>NZ_KI629782.1:0-1187156 GCF_000503775.1 Brevibacillus panacihumi W25
GCTAGAACATCCACCGGGTGAGGCACAGGTGGACTTTACAACCATTGAGGTATGCCAAGATCATCGATTACTCACATACAAACTGCTCGTCATGTCTTTTCCGTACAGTAATGCCGCCTTCGTTTATCCGACACCGGCGGAGAATCAGGAATGCTTTTTGGAGGCAATGAAGCAGTGCTTTGAACAAATGGGAGGAGTTCCTCAGAGAATCTGGTTTGACAATCTTTCCGCTGCCGTCGTTCATATTGAGAAGCAGGGCGAACGGCAATTAACGGAAGGCTTCCAACGATTTTGCGCTCACTACCGGTTTGAAGCTGTCTTTTGCAACCCATACAGCGGTCATGAGAAGGGGCACGTCGAGAACAAATGTGGGTACTCCAAGCGCAATTGGGCTGTGCCGATTCCCATCTATGAAGATCATGAACAGTTAGCCTCCTACTTCGCCGAGCAAGCAAAACGAGATCGTGATCGTCAGCATTATGCTCTAAATCGTTGCATCGCAGATCTGTGGGAGGATGATCGTCGTAAATTGCTTACCCTACCAGAGCAAGGATTTGAGGCTTTTCGCTTGGGTGCTGCAGTGGTGAATAAGTATGGAGAGATTCGGATGGATGAAATGACGGTTCCGTTGCTGGGGATGTCAACTCCAGGCAGCGAGGTACTGATCCAAACGTTTTGGGATCGTCTCGTCATTCTAAACGGCCAACACCAGTTAATCCGGGAAGTATCCAGACCTTATACGGGACGAAGTATGGATATTCCGTGGTCACTAATATGCAATGGATGGCTAAAAAAACCACGTAGTGTGACACACTCGCAGTTTCTCCGTATGCTACCAGAGATCTTGCAAGAGTATGTAACTGTGAAGGATCTGACAGAGCGAAAAGGTCGTCTTCAGGCATTGGCGCACTGGTGTGACATTTACACAATCGAACAGATTCAGGAAATAATTGCTCTACTAGGTCAAAACACACCGGTTACACGTATCACGGCTGTGTTAGGTGTAAAATACGGAAGTCGCGATCTTCCTGTCACGTGGGAAGAGACGTTGTCCCCTCCGGGAACTCGCGTAGAAAGTTCCCTCCAACGCTATGATCAACTTGTGGGGGTGAATTGAGATGCCGACGGCATTGGGAGATTTGTGCCGACAACTCCGATTGGCGCATGTCGTGGACTACGTATCCGCTCAGCAGAATGAGCAGATTCGTAGCAATGTGGAGCAAATCCTTGTTGCGGAACTGGACGGCCGCCGCCGTGCCAAGTTGGGTAAACTTGTTCAGCAGGCGGGGTTCCCACATATTAAGACTTTCGAGGGGTATGTGTATGACCATATCTCTTTCCCTAATGGTAGTAGTCCGGAGCTGCTTTCGGGAATTGGATTGGCTCGAACGAAAAGAAAATCTACTCTCAATGGGTGCCGTAGGCACAGGGAAAACTCATATGGCAACGGCACTTGGTGTGGAGGCTTGCCGCCGGGGCAAGGCGGTGCAGTTCTACCGGGCTTCCGATTTGGTTTCTGTGCTTCAGGAAAAATTTGCGGCGGGTACACTCAGTCGATTTCGCGAGAAATTGAAGAAGACAGATTTACTCATTCTTGATGAAGTCGGCTACGTACCGTTCAGCCAAACCGGGTCTGAGTTATTGTTTAACGTGATTGCGGATTGCTATGAGCAACAGAGTGTGATCGTTACATCCAACCTAGAGTTCGGTCAATGGACATCAGTGTTTGGAGACACAAAGCTCACGTCGGCGCTCGTTGATCGCCTGGTACACCACGCTCATATCCTCTCATTCACAGGTGAGAGTTTCCGCTTCAAGCAAGCAATGGATAGGATTCCTGTTTAGTTTCAAACCGCTGGCAAGTGCTTAGGCAATTTCGGCTGCAAAACTAGGCATTTTCTACTTGCAAAACACACCCCACAATACCTGCCCCTAGCGGTGAGCCGTCTTTCCACCTGCAGCACGACCCCAGCCGATATGGTATCAATGCAGAGACCTATTTTTGAAATTGTTACAATCTTCCTGTATATATTCTTCCTATCTTGAACAGAATGATAAGTAAAAGAAGGAGGTTGATAGCCTTGCTTAACGATCTTCAACGGTACAAGTTGGCCAACCTATTGCGAAACAGTTACGAAAGTGATCCGTGGAGTCTGGAGCGTATTGCTTCTCATCTGGGATTCCAACTCACACAACGCGAGAAGGAAGCCCTTCGAAGAGAAATCAATACTATCTGCTCCCGTTACTCCGATCTAGAATGCGTAGCAAATATCGGAAAAGGATATTTTTTGCCCCGAAGCCCCCTCGAATTTCAAAAGATCATTTATTTCTACGAGTCGAGATTACATGGGGTATTAGAAAGAAGAAAACAATTTGAAAAAGTAATCCAGAATTTGAAACAGAATGAACCGGCTACTGTATAACCTACATATTGATTGGTTCTCCGGATAGATACGTATTCGGCGTGCTAATTATCAAGATTACGTAATTCCAAACAAAAAACCGGTTGCACCGTTGTCAGGGTGAGAACCGGTTTTTGATATTTGTTAGAACGATCTTAATTAACAATAACATAGCGACATTTATTTCTAGAATTCACAAGTATACCTAGAAAATATTACTCGCATAATTGAATTCTCCAGTTGTTCAGTGATAACAAAGTTAAAGGCGTTAAAAAACATGCCCAAATGAAAAGCCTAGAGACGGCTCAAAAGGTTGATCAAGCTATACAACGTCTTATCAAAACGAAGGCTAAAATTAATTTTAATCAGGTTGCGATGGAGTCAGGTGTATCTAAGGCTTTTCTCTATAACAATCAAGAAATACGGAACCGAATAGAAGGATTACGAAAGCAGCAAGAAGGTCTTAATTCACCGCAAACCATAAAACGTAATATGACAGATGCCAGTAAAGATGCGCTTATCGCAGCCAAAAATAACCGAATTAAAAAACTTGAAGAAGAAAATAAACGTCTAAGGGATGAATTATTGAAATTGCGTGGAATGGTTTATGATAAATTCTGAGAGTCTATTGTGTTTTGAATTCACTTATTGTAACGAGACAGTAATGTTGAATAACTTATTGCGACCTTTTTTTATACAAACGTCTATTTAATAAGGAGTGTATCTATTTCCAAATAAAAAAACAAACAACGATGTTAGTTGGTTATTCCTTTTATGACTTTATGTACAAATCTCAAGAATGGACGTGAGAAACTGATGAAGAAAATGACACAAATAAATCTCTTAATCATGTTAATTTTCATTCTAGCTGCCTGCAACACGAACGATAATGAAACAAATAGAACAAATGCCGACAGTGGACCTCAGTCAGCAGATAGCACCAAACCGTACGTACAGGGGGTAGAAAATGTAGATGTTCTGAATACTCATGGAAGCATTGAAGGATTGGAAAGAATGCATAGTTTCTATGACAATATGCGGAATGGTGTTCCCTCTGATTTACGAATTGTCCACTACACGACTGAAGGAGATCCAATGATTACTGATCTAACATATAACGGCAAATTGCTTAAGGTGAAAGATGATACCACCCGAGACAAGTATGGCAGTGGGGAAATAAGAACCAATAGCTGTAGCAATATGATCGAGGAAGTAAACCCCACCAACACCTCCTATATCGCGGTCGACTGTAACAGTGGACATTTCGGGAAAGAAGAGATCTTAAAAATTAGCTATAACATGAATCAACAGGATCTATTTGAGTTTGAGCTGAAATACGGAGTAAATCTGGAAAACGAAGTTATTACAAAACCAATCACGACGGAAAAAGAAAATAGTACAATCGAAACAAACGTAAAAGGTGATTCTGTCGTGGCAGCAAGTGTGAAGCAAGAGGTGTATAAAAGATTAGTGTTTGCGAATTACCTAGCTGAAAAAGATTTAGAAACTACATGTGCGTCTAAGGAATCCATGAATTATTATCTAAAGGTATACATTAACGGGGGACAGCGTGAATTTCGTTGGTCTGAGTGTGATCAAAGCCTCGAAGGCCTGAAATTTACTGAGATAGCAGAATATATCATCAAGCAATCCGAAAAGAAGCAAACTGAAAAGTCTGAGGTCACGGTTCAAGGTTATGTACTTCAAGTGAAGGACGACACACTGTTAATTGGGGAAGGCCTAAACATGATAGATTATGAATGGCTCAAAGATGAAATACAACAGATGGACCTAGATGCCTATATCTTTGACTTTACCATCCTAGAAGGTGTTAATACAAAGGAGTTCAATCCAGGCGATAAAATCCAAGCAACCATAGAAGGAAGCATAAGAGGTTCAAAGCCAGGGAGAGCCAAAGTAAAGGATATTAAGAAACTAGTGTTTTCAAATGAAATAGAATCACGCTGATTTCCTTGTGATGTTTTCCGTGTAGTTTAAAAGTTACAATTTTATTTCGTCATAGGATACTTTAATTTAACAAGAAACCATTAATGATCAAATTTTTTAAAAACCAGTATTGACATTGAATACATGTAAATGATGTGAGAACATTGATACTCCAATAGTTCTCACATCAAAGTTAAGATAACGTTAAATTTACAACGTTAAGGAAATTCCCATATTAAAAAGTCCAATTTCTCAACATTTATATTTGAGAAATTAGGCTTTTTTCGTTGCTCCGTTAA
This sequence comes from Brevibacillus panacihumi W25, assembly GCF_000503775.1. Taxonomy (GTDB): domain Bacteria; phylum Bacillota; class Bacilli; order Brevibacillales; family Brevibacillaceae; genus Brevibacillus; species Brevibacillus panacihumi_A. The sequence continues at coordinate 4,649 of NZ_KI629782.1, forward strand.
AGCGCCCGATTGCTTAATTTAATATTACTCATCCTCTTCCATATCTTTTTGTTGTTTTATTCTAAGTCGATAAATGTATGAAATAGGGATAATCCCACTGACAAATATAGTACCCCCTATTAGCAGTCCATCGCTCCAATTAAAATTTGGGGTAATTGATGTGAGTACTCCAAAAGCAACAGCAATAATTGTAACTACAACAAAACTAATAATAAACGACTTGACTGGCTTTTTTGGCCTTTTTTCGTTCTCAACGCTTACACTCATGTTTAAGTAATTGTAAACGATTGCGGTCAACATAAAGACCAACCATAGAGGATTTTTCGTCATTCCCTCCATTCCATTTTTGAAAAATTCATAGCCAAGAATACCAAAAATACCTATTGTTTGTACGATATAGGCTATTCTTGTGTTTTGTAAATTCTGCGCTATCAATCGTTCATCCTTGATTTTTTTCATCAAAATCCCCCCTGCTTATCCAAAAAATCTCATCTAACGTGGCATTCACTGCATAACAAACTTGTAGGCACAATTTTAATGATGGATTATATTTTCCTTTTTCGATCAGACTGACCGTCTGCCGGGTAATGCCCACCGCATCGGCAAGCTCCTGCTGTGTTAACTCCGCTTTTATACGGGCAAGCTTTACGTTATTTTTCATAGCATATCCTCCAATTACAATGTAACATATAAATTACAATATGTAAATTATATGTTACGTTCAATTCACAGATCAATATTTAGCGATAGACAAAAAGGAACCCATCTTGAAAAGATCAAAATGGATTCCTTTTTATGCAACAAAATGGCCCTTTAATGGAATAAGGAACGATTATCAACCGCACAACTAAGCTGGAACGTAGGTCAACCTGATCACCTTCTCGCCAATTCGATCGCTTGCCACGAGGCGCAGCGGCGGCCGCGGACCGGCGAAGAACGGCTTGCCGTGACCCAGCACGACTGGATGGAGATAGAGTCGATACTCATCAACGAGACCGAGCTCCGTTAGACTGTGGGCCAACTCCGGCCCGGCAACTTCAATCTCCCCTTCATGCTGAGCCTTCAGCCCACGTATGGCCGCTGCGAGGTCGCCCTCGATCAGAGAAGCGTTCGGACCGACGGACTTTAACGTCCTCGACACCACCCACTTCGGTTTGCTTTGCCACGCCGCTGCGTATTCCCGTTCCGGCGCATCCCATTCAAAATGGTCTCCGTCCCAATACCGCATGGTCTCGTACATGCGGCGCCCGTACAGGCTGCCCGCCAGGCCGCGCACGTCGTCGATGAAATGACGGAATAGCACGGGGTCGGGCTGAAATGCCGGGTGGTCGTGGTCGACGAATCCGTCCAGAGACTGGTTCAATGCGAAAACGATCTTTGCCATGCGACTGACTCTCCTCCCTGGTTTTCTCGCACATTCATCATCAAGATTACACGTTCCATATGCAGCTTCCTTTATGTCTACATTTTATCATCCAACAGCATGTCCGGTTTCTCATGGATTGCTAATGTGCACAGTCCTGACCTGACCGAATACAAATTTAAATTTACGAAGGATGGTAAATGAAACAATTCTGCCCGTTAGCTTAACTCAACTGCCAGTCTACAACTTTATTATTCAGTCTAATACTATATTATTTAGTCTAAAACTTTATTATCTCTGGACACCGGCTTTAATTATTGAATTTCCCCATAAAGGTTAACCAACCAATCGTACGTTTTTCAGGATCGTACGGGGGCTTTCTTCTTTGCTTCACTGTGGAATACGGACATTCAAGCTGTAAAAGGAGATGTGAAAGTGAATGTTCTTCTCTTTTCCACCAATGAAATTCTAAAGGCTGATCGGTATAAGTAGATATAATGTTGATAAAATATGGCAAGTTCTCATAGTGAAAGGGTTCTGATTTTGGAGCTCTTTTATTCTCTACATAATACATAGAAACTCTTAACCAATCGTTAAAATGGCTGAGTAACAAATGAACCATATTTCTATTCAAGACCCATTTGGTTGCAGCAAGACTTGTTAAGGTAATATCGTCAAAGTTGCTTTCCCAAGCATTATATAGCTTATACAAGTACCCAGAATCCATGTCATTAGGGAACTCAATACGATTCTTATAGTGACGGTGTGGACTATGCTTATTATCAACATAAAAATAAAAAGGAAATTGGTGAACAAATTGACGCCAGAAAACATAAGCATATGCGTATGGGCATTTGCAATCTTCAACTCCATATTGTACAAATCTTCTGATGCATGTTTTATGTCTTGGGAGAACCTTTTTCCGCAAATGCCGAGCTACAGCTTTAATTGTTTGAGTAAATCCTTTATAAAGCTCGCGTTGAAAAGTTTGGAACCTTCTCTCCAGTTTGGCATATTCGCTACGATGTGGTAATGAATGCTGGGAATATTTCCGATGTTCAAGTTTTTCTTCATGACCTTTAATCGATAGAATAAACTTGCTCGTTTTAACAGAGAAATGTTTTTCATCTCTACTGGAATGAAGATTGGGACATGCAATTGTGAGTAGGTAGTCCAACAGTCCATTAGTTTGATCCAAAGGCTGTTCCGTAAAAAAGAAAATGTTGGTGAATTTGAGTGCTGATTGATTAGTAAGTGCAAACCAGCGTCTTACCTTTTCACATGACAGGTTATACGTTATGTTTTTCCCCCATTTTGAGTAATACAGTTCTTTTTGACCAACTTTGAAATATTCATTTCCACAGTGACAAGTGAATGGACGAACCATTGTTTTATCGGATAATTCATACGGATATCCATCCCCACACTTAGGGCAGCTCTTCATTAACGGAATCTTGTGATAAGGACATGCATGAATGAGTGAGAATTGATGTAAGAGGCTATGAAATCCGTTACTCACACAGGCAGGACAAAGTACTAATTGTTTACGAAGATACCTTATAGGAGATAGTTTGTTCCCTCCGTATGGCAAATAACCAATCATTTTCTGAATTAAGTAGTCATTATGTTTTTTTATAGATAACTGAAACGTCTTTTGAATGAGGATATCATCTAATCCCTGCATTACGGTCAGATCTCGGTGACAGGTACCAATATTTGCTTTTAAACTTTTTACATGCTCAATTCCGAATTCTTTGAGAAATTGCTTAGAACTCATTTCATTTGCGAATTTGAACTTTTCGATAATGGACCAGGGAGATTCAAATGGGGCAACCCATTCAGACCTCCATGTAAAGATATTTTCCTTAGTAAGTTGATCATAAGGCGATTTCGTAATATATTTCGGAGTCAATATAACCGGATTTATCAATAGCCTCACTCCAATGTGACTTATTTAAGCATTCGACACCTTTTCCGTTTGCCCCAAATTTTTTAAAAGCGTACTCTATTGTTGCTGTAACATACTGCATTGGTATTTCAAAAGATGTTTTGATCCCTGCATTTTTTCTCTTTTCTTCATACAATTCAATCAAATCGTCTGTGCACTGACTTAGTTTATAACCTTCTGCAAATGCCTCTGGAAAAAAGTATCTGGTAAATGACCAACCACTTCCCATGGGATATTCACAGTCTTCATCATAGCCTGTTAAGCAAACACGAAGTTCTTCGACAGATTCAATACCTGAAAATTTATGTTGCTTGACCATAAAGCGACCAACAATTTGTGTTTTTTTCGAGGCTAGAAAAGCAGATCTTTGAAACTCTAACTCTTCCTGGCCGACTAAAATGACCGTTAAAGTAATGCCGATACGATCTAACTCATTATAGATATCCATTAACCAGCCATAATGTAGTTCGTGAAGAAGTTGGGCATCATCAATAAACATAATGATCCGTCTAAAAATTGTTGATTCAGCACGTTCTATTAAAAATTTTGTCAAACGATCCCTTTTAGCACTAGGTTTTCCACTCGAGGCAAAAGCGTGTCCGACACCACGTAATAAATCTTCGAAGAACTCACCTGGATTCGGCTGTTTGTACTGTTTACAACAAATATGAAATATCGGAACCTCTCTTTCCAAAAATAAAGGGAGGGTTTGGATAATGTACTTTATTGCTCTACTCTTCCCGAGACGAGGTCTTCCGAAAATGATCCCGCCGGTAGCTCTTTCGTCGTACCATTGTTGAATGACTTCAAACATTGAATCAATTTTATGAGTTGCCACTAAGTAGGTACCAGTTTCAATTGGATGTAACCCAGTAGGCACATTCGGCCTGATTATCATTCCTTTTACCTCCAAATTAGTAAACAATAGTTCTTCTTAATTTTCTGGTTATCTGTTCTGGACCTCCATTTTGTTCTAATTGCTTGTCCAAATCCGACACAATGACGCTCGGCTCTGCAGGAACGTTTTCTTGTTTAAGGGCATGTTCCTTGTTTTGGTACTGTAAATGTCCAAGTTTTGTTCTAGATCGTTTGTCATTAACTCCACGTTTTTCAAGATATCTTAGAAAAATATCAATTGGATCATCCATACTCATTATGGTGATTACTTTTTCTCGTTTAAGTTGATTGATCGCTTTTCGTGTTTTTAAACTATGGGGGGTGACACCCCATTTCCCTTTTGCAGTTAGAATTCCTAATTCACTACCACAAGGAAGAAATGCGCGAACGAACCTTAAATCCTCAATGTTGACAAAAATAGTGAGTTTCGTTCCTACAAGATCAGGGGACCTGGATAATATCTCGTTGTGATAAGTTACTCCTTCGTATTCGATATGAGGCCTTTTTCCATACTTAGCGTTACCAACTACATTTCTCTTAGCTTCTAGTGTTAAAAATGAAATTTCGCTTTGTTCTTCGATTGGCATAATCCGTAGCACCTCTCCACGAGATATTTTTTGTTCCATTGATTGTAAGGGAGAAAGGTAATCTACACCGGAATGTGGTGAAAGGTTATATGTTGCTATTAATATTTCGGTAAGTTCTTCAAGGTCCCCAATCGAGATGTTGTATTTTTTAGCAGCTACCTCAGGTTTATTTCTCCTAATATCTTTTGGATTGTTTCCTGTTGTGTTTGGCAAACGCTGGTATCCATTAGTTTCCAATAACCCGTAGAACCTTTCGATTAAACCCCGCCTTTCTGGCATTTTTACAGGTCCTAAATTTACATCACATTTAATTACATTTTTCAGACGATCTTTTACCATATTTGCTAAATGGGATTTGGCATTATCAAATAGAATTTCATCCCAGAGCGCCCATTTTGTAGCAGGTATAACTTCCGATGCAAAACCAATTCCTTCTGGATAAGTTAAACCATCTATAGTCAATTCTTTCCGTTTCCAAGGGACTACTGCGTTCCTCGAGCATATTAATACATCACTTCGATCATATTCCGGTTTTAAACATAAGTGGTACCCTAGTATAACGCGTGTTGCTACATCAATTACAGTTAACAGCCAAGGTCTATCGATTACATCTGTAACGACGTTTCCTGATGGGGTCGTAAACGTAATCGTGAATATAGCATCAATCCTGTGACCGTCGAATTGAACTTGTTCAAACGGTCGTGTAATGATTCTTTTGTCAGGATTAAAATGTAATGAATTTCTTGCCCTCCTTCCGGCTTCTTCTCCAAAACGTTTTGCTGAAGCCTCATTAAAATGTTGATTATGTAGAGTTTTTATATATCTTTCTAATGCTCTCTTTCCCATTGAGACTGTATTGAAAGGATACTCTGTTTCTGCAATGCCAGCAGCTTTGCACGCATGTAAAAACTTTCTATGCAGATCTTTTATCCTGATGCGAGGCTCGTGTACCTTACGCTTATTTCGCTTCAGATATAAGTCGTCTATCGCCTCTTTGATCGTTGGATATTCGTTAAGGAGCTTCGTAAAAGCTCCAGTGAAAATAGATTTGGATTCATCCATATTAGGTAAAGGAAGGATTCTTTTGTAGGGTTTAATTTTAACTTGGGGAATAAGAGCACGGTAACCGAATAGATTTCCATTTTCGTCATACAGAAGGCAACGAGAGGTAAAACGACGAACATCAATTGGAGCTATGCCAGTCAATTGCTTTATCTGTTCTAATGTCGCCTTGTCGTTAATATATAAATTAACTGCTTCTTTTCTTTTTTGAAATTTCACCTGTTCATTTTCAGAAAGAGATTCGATGTTTACAATTGGCCATTTTGAAATGTCAATGTCAGCACTAGGTCTTTCAATCATCTTTCTTCTTGGCATGTTCTTGATACCTCCATTTTTGGCCCAAACTCATCTCCTTCAAAGTTTGCTTGTATTTCCGAACGATAAAATAACCAGCTCAATGCTTCGTAAATCCGAGACTGTGAAATATTTGGAAGCATTATTTCAAGTTGTTGGGCACTTATCTTTCCATGTTGCTGAATACTCCGCATTATTTGAAAGCAATCAGTTTCAACGGGATTTGAGCGATTTCTAATGAATGACAAAATGCGTTTCATATTGGAAATAAGTAAAGTATTTTTACGAATTTCTTCTTCAGTGCGAATAATATACTCGTATTTGTTTTCCAAACACCACACTTTTTGAGCAGTAGTTTGGACACGGACATCTTCATAATTTGGATGTGATTGGTGAAATGAATTACTGTATTTTATCTCAATAAAACTTTCTGTCTCGTTTGTCCATTGAACCCACATATCAAAAATGGTGGACACAATTCTTCCTTCAACTGGGACTGATACTTTTAAAGGTTGCTCGCAAAATGTTCTAACATTGGGATTGGTCTCGATTAAAACCCAATGATCTCTCTCCAAGTCACTATATAGTCGAACCATTCGATTTAGTTTTGGGCTATACGCATCCCATAAATTATTGCCGTAATGGCCTCTCCCTTTGCTTTGGATAGGTTTATACATATATACCACCCTTTTGAAAGAATTCTAAGAATGCATAGTGATTCTCTTACATAGTATTAGATGAATATCCCGAATTAAGTCTTAACGATTGAAGTATTTAGTAAATTTATATTTCGATGAAATTTGAGGTATATGCTGTTAAAATATTAAAAACCGACTGTCAGTTCAATGGTATCGACAAAGGTTCTAATAATAAGGCAGTTTTTGCAATAAAATCACGTAGTCTGCTACATCTTTCGACTTTTCCTTGAAACAAGAAGTCCTTTTTTATTAACGGATGTATGGTAATTTAGATTATTGATCGCTGGACAGCGTAATTGGATTCTCATGTTATAGTAGTATGTTTGCGTCGATTTTCGTTTATGGTAGTATGTTTGTGTCGTACAAAACTACGACACAAACATACTGCTAAAAAACAAAAAACCCTTGAAATAAGGGTTTTCAAACTTGCCGTTTGGTAGTATGTTTGTGTCGCCAGACACGTGTTGTTGTCAAGTGACGCAAACATGTATACCAAAGTGACTCAAACATATATTCTAATGCCTCTTATGTTATCTGTGACACAAATAAGTATCGTAACGTTATGTCATAGCATACGGAACCCTGATAAGTCCAATTTTCAGGCGGTACTAACAAATTATATTTATAGCCTCATGCAAAATCATATGTCCAAGCAGATATACATATGTAGGTAGAGTTACACCAAAGCGCTATTCTTTAAGAGTGATTTATCGTGAGATCCACTCTAAAGTGTCTGTTCCTCTTCTAAGATTCATATTTGTTTCAGTTCATGAAATGGCGTTTTCATGAACTGAATTCAAGTATCATAGTTGAAACTTTTATTTCGTACTTGCACACTACCTTTCGCCTATTTCGTCATATCTCAAGTCACATGATCCAAGGTCCACCACGTCTTCGTGTTTTTAGGTTGAAGTCAACCTTTTTACATTTCCCCTGCCCTTTCTTTTAACCCTTCATTATAGGAACTATGACCCCATAATCGCAGGATGGTCTCATCAGTTCTCTTTCATTAGAAATAGTCATTGTATAATTCTTGCTGCTGTTCCTCTGCAATGGTCTGTAAGTCGTATGCGGTAATGCGAAATAACCGATAATCGTCAGTATCCGCTTTTTTTGCGGCGAGCTTACTTAAAAATTTCGGCGAGCCTTCGTTTTCTTCATCGTAAACTAACAAGATGCCGTCTGAATTGGATAGCAAGAATTTATCTTTCTCTACAAACTGCCAAACTCCCTGGTAAGGTGTTTGATAGACACTATTCATATAGTCGGCATGCATCACAATATTTCGGTAGTAATCCTGGGTCTCTTCTTTCCACTTTTCCTCTTGATTCAAAAACGGGGTAATTACTGCCAATTTTAGATGTGGATACTCCTTTTTTAATTCCAGCACAGTTTCGGCTGCCCACATTTCTACCCCGAGCTGACCTGAGATGATGACCCATTCCAATTCTTCCTCTAGGAATCTTACGAGTTCACGCTTCAGTGCTTTCTTAATAATTGCTAACCCAGGATTTTTTTCATTAAATATGCCAAGCTCGTGTGCCTTGTATCCTGAAACAAATAAACGTTTTACCATCATGCCACCTCTACGTTTAAAGTAGCTCCAGCAGAAAATAGATATCTTTTCCCTAGCTATCTCGTCATTTGTGTTTCATCTCATATTTGTCTTGCCATATATTATCACAAAATAGAATTCGTTGAGTATGGCTTAACCAGCCGCAGGTTCATAGGAAACACCAACCCGTTAACGCTCCCCTGTCTTATTCCGAAAACGGAAGAACATGTACAAAATGATGCAAACGATAAAGAATAGTGTGCCTCCAAGTGACCGGATGATCTTCGAGTGGAGGCCGATTTGCAGAAGAAGGGCATAAAACGGAGCATACAAAAAGGTAATGACCGAAAGGAAAAGCAAGCCCATACATATATTGCCTATGGGAAAAGCACCTTTGCATCGTTTTTGCACCATAACGATGAAAGGTCCGTTAACGCTGCTGATCGGACCTTTCATCGAATTTGTCTCACATATGAAAAAAGATCCGTCCCACTGCCATTTGCGGCATTTGGAACAGATCTTTTTCAAATTAGTCACAATCACATCCAACGATTACGAGCAAAACGAACAGAACCAGGATCATAGCGAAGTTATCTCCGAAGAAACCACTCATTGAACTCCCTCCTTCTGTATTTCAACATATGTAGACGGCTCTCGTAATGTTTGGATGAATGTCTGCCTGTAGATAAAATAAATGAACGCCGTATTCATCTTATCGCTTGAAACGCGAAACAGTGATCTGCCCTGAGTGAACAGCCCGCGCAATATGATCCGTTCGAAAATATACTGTATGCGAAGCGTTACAGCAATCAATGAATCGTCAGGATTGAACCGCATTCTTACATGGGAGATGTTCCAACATGGCATCCAGACGAAAAAAAAATCTCTTTGGTTCGACTCGTGGCTTTCCCTGCTTCTACGGGAATTGGTGCGGCATGGGCTGCAGTGGTCCAGGTGCGCCTATCGATGACGTGGACCGCTGTTGCCAGAAACATGACTTCTGCTATGAACGTCATGGGTATTTTTCCTGCAAGTGTGACCAACGATTTTTGAAATGCTTAGAAAATCAAAGAGATCGATCCACTGCGAAAGGCAGAAAAGCGGCAAAGATGTACTCATTTTATAAAAAGAGCTGGTGTAGATAAAAAGGAGTCAAGAGCGTATATAGCTCTTGACTCCTTTTTTACATCTATTTTTTTATAATGTCCCACATTCCTCTTATGTTTTGCCATGCACCGAAAATATCCTGTGCTGTTTTTATGCCGTTTCCCAACTGATTCAAATCAATGCTCCCCAGGGACGGCATTTTGAAGTTCAGCAAGGGGCTTCGTCTTCTCCTCTGCCTGTTTAGATTGTGCCATTCCTGATAATGTGCGCGCAAAGCTTCCGGATCTTTACGCTCTCGTCTACCTACTTTCTTGCTTCTCAGCCACGCTTGAAATTCCGGAGTGTTTTGAACCGGTACTTCTCTTCTCCTTCTGGCCATACTCCTTCTCCTCGCTTTCCTGAGCGGTGTCCCATTACTCTATGATAAAAGAACATCTTGCCGGAACGGCGCATCTCCATGAAAAAGGAAATGGGTTTGTTTTTTTCGAAATCGTCACCTGCACATGGTGAAGCATGCCTGCGGGACGATGTCGTCGGGTCAGAAGTTGGTATTTTGGGCTGCATTGGCCTTCTACTTTACTCCAAGGACGGCTTGCCTAACATACTTACCCGTTAACGAGGAAACGCAATGAATACTTTCTTTCGGTATGCCTTCAAACATGACTTTGCCCCCTTCGTCTCCCGCTCCAGGTCCGAGATCGATCATCCAGTCGGCTTGACAGATCACTTGCAGATTATGCTCGATTACGATCACGGTAGAGCCTCTATCAACGAGCCGATTCATCAGGCGGATTAGCACCTCTACATCTGACATGTGAAGCCCGGTGGTCGGCTCGTCCAGCACATAAAGGGTTCCGTTGCCCTCCAGCTCCGCTGCCAGCTTGATCCGCTGCAGCTCGCCTCCTGATAAAGTACTAAGCGGCTGCCCCAACGACAAATAACCGACGCCTACCTCTTTCAGTCTTGTAAGCGCTGATACTACTTCATCCTCATGAAAAAAGTGGAGCGCTTCTTCAACGGTCATGGCCAAGATGTCTCCAATGTTTTTTCCGCGAAAGCGATAAGACAGAACCTGCTGCGTATAACGCATTCCCTGACAAGCCTCACAGATGCTGGCGACTGTATCCATAAAGGCAAAATCAGTATAGATGGTCCCCAAGCCCTTGCAATGAAGACAAGCCCCCTGCGAGTTGAAGCTGAACAGGGAAGCACTCACGAGGTTTTCCCTCGAAAACAAATTTCTGATGGCGTCGAATATATCCAAATAGGTGGCCAGATTGGAGCGGTTGGACGCCCCGATTGCTCCTTGATCGATGAGGATCGCGTCCGGATAAAACTTCGGGAGCACTTGACGGATCAAGGTGCTTTTTCCCGATCCTGCCACTCCGGTCACGACCGTCAGTGCGCCGGTAGGAATGCGAATGCTGACATCCTTCAAATTATTTAGGGCCGCATGCTCGATAGGAAGCCAACCTGCAGGCTTTCTAACCTCGCTTTTGAATGTGGGTTTACGGTTCATGCATACGGCTGTCAAGGTCTCGGCGGACACCATCTGCTGCAAGCTTCCTTCGAATATGACGTTTCCGCCCCTTGTTCCGGCGTATGGCCCCATCTCAATGATATGATCGGCAATTGCGATGACATCAGGGTCATGCTCAACGACCAACACCGTGTTACCTTTATCCCGTAGCTGTATCAGCAGCCGGTTGATTGTGTGGACATCGTGCGGATGAAGGCCGATACTCGGCTCGTCGAAAATATACAGCAAATCGCTCAAGCTGCTCCCGAGCTGACGCACCATCTTGATCCGCTGCGATTCGCCGCCAGACAGACTGGACGTTTCGCGATTCAGGCTCAGATACCCGAGCCCGACCACCTGCAAATAGGCAAGACGTTTTGCGATCGCTTCTGTAACAGTTTGCGCATCTGGCTCGCGGATCGAACGAATGAATTCGATCAGCTCGCTGATTTGCATGGCTGCGCAATCGGCGAGGTTTTTCCCGTTTATTTTGCATGACAACACCTGCGGGTTCAAACGACCGCCACGGCAGGAAGGACACATTTCCTCGGTCATGATGTGATCGATCGCTTCCTTGTACCTCGCAGCGTCTCTCGAATCCTTGTTTAAAAACGTGCGCTTGATACGCGGAACTACACCTTCATATAGGGACGTCGGCGGCCAATCCTTCGTCGGATGTGCAGGCTTGAATCCGGTTTTATACAGGAGCGTATCCATTTCATCTTCTGTATAGTCCTTCAATTTCTTGTCGTTATCGAATAGGCCGGTGCTCACATATCTCTTCCACCGGAAGTCTCCTGGCCTGAAGGTTGGGAACAAAATGGCCCCTTCATTCAGCGATTTCTCCCGGTCAATCAGCCGATCGATGTTGACTGCTTTCGACTTGCCCAAGCCTTCGCATTCCGGACACATCCCCTGGGGGTTATTAAAGGAAAATACGTCAGCATAACCGACGAAAGGAATGCCGAAACGGGAAAACAAAAGCCGCAGCAGCGCATAAATATCTGTGACCGTCCCGACCGTGGATCTTGCGTTGCCTCCAATTCTTTTCTGGTTCATGACGATAACCGCCGGCAAACATTCAATGGCATCTACCTCCGGCTGTCCGTACTGCGGAAGCCGATTGCGGATAAAGCTGGAGTACGTCTCATTCAATTGCCGCTGCGATTCTGCCGCGATCGTATCGAAGACGATCGCGGATTTGCCGGAACCCGATACGCCTGCAAATACCGTAATCCGCTTCTTGGGGATGGTTACATTGATTCCCTTCAGATTTTTTTCCCTCGCACCGATGACACGAATGGCATCCTCTTTTTGCATGGGGCCTCTCCTCCTCTTGCTATTCGTAAAAAATAGTATACGCTTAAAACATGTCAGTAACTGTCATGTTTTAAGCGGAGGAGCGAATCTTATGAACAAAGCCAAACTTTTGTTTGACCTGATCCTGTATGTCAATACGAAACGCAGATTTACCGCGCAGGATGTCGCACATGAATTCGGCATTTCCGTACGGACTGCGCACAGGTATCTTGCAGATATTGGCGACATGGGGGTTCCGATCTATACGGAACCAGGCAGAGGCGGCGGTTACCGGGTACTGAACAACCGGACGCTGCCGCCGACCATGTTTGACGAGGAGGAAGCTTTTGCTGTTTTTTTCGCTTTTCAGGCATTGAAGTATTATCAATCGCTTCCCTTTGACATCCACATAGGTTCCGTCTTCGCAAAACTGTACGCGAGCCTGGCCGACGATATGAAAAGAAAAGTAGACCGCCTTGATTCGGTTTTAGCCTTTTGGAATCAGAAAAGAAGCGTTTCCTCCCCATTTTTGAAAGAAATTATGGAAGCAGCCATCGCTCATGAGCTGCTTTCCATCGAATACGTGTCGAAGTCGGGAAATACCGTGAGAAAAGTGGCTCCAGTCGGCATCTACGCCTATGATGGCTTCTGGTACATGCCTGCATTTGATCCGTTTTATGACCAAATCCGATTGTTTCGGACTGACCGGATTGTCTGGATGGAACGAACACAGCAAACGTTCACTCAGCAAATCCCTCTGTCTGATTGGCTAGACCGTTATACGGCACAAACGCCGAAAAAACCCGTTCGCATCTATGTAGAGCTAACGCAGGAAGGTTTGAGGCAATGCCGCAGCCAGCCTTGGCTGGAGCCTCACATCGTGATGGTCAACCCACAACAAGGCTACGTGGAGACCGTGATTGACCAAGAGGATTGGGATTTCGTCTCCGATTATTTTTTCCAGCTGGGAACTGCTGTCAAAGTAATCGAGCCCCGCGAGATGGTGGATCGTATTCGCAAGCAAGCCCAGGAGCTCGCTCATCATTACGCTTCGGATGAGATGTAACGCCCCCTCCCCTTCCAAGACCCTTTGAATACATAGCCGTCCAGCAAAATGGTGATCCTATCTCACAATATCCGAAATATGGATCCAACCCAATCGCCAGTCAGAACGATGTTGTATAACTTTATCGTCAAGTAGTAATTGCTTCCCACTCGATTCGGTATAGCAGGCTGCTTGTTCCCAAATCTACAGAATAACGGGATGGAAAGAAGAACAAGCTAACACAGTCTAATCATGTTTAAACAGGAGGATCCTATGAATATGAATCTGTTTTCGAATTCGCAATCTCTTTCCACTCAACTTGCACAGTGCGAACAGCTCATCCAGCAACTAGCACAACAAACCCAACAAGCATCGATGAAATATCAACAGCTGCTGCAGCAAGAACAACGAAATGCGGAGCAGCTGGAGCAGTTGGCTCAACGCGAACGTCAAGCTGCCCAAATGATCCAAACCGCCCTCCAGGGTCACCAGACAGCCTTGCAGCAATTGCAGCAGATTTCGAACCTCTGCAATCAGATGGCAAGCAGCGCTTCCCGTACTGTTACCGGCTTTGCTCAACCGAATCAACAAAACACTGGATTCTCTGTTTTCCATCAGTAATCGGCTATACCATCGAATCCAATAGAAGAAATTCGCTGCCATAAGGGTGAAAAAACGCATCGAGTCAATGACTTTGATGCGTTTTTAAAATAACGCTTTTTCTCCTATATCCTTCCATTCGGACTGTTGTTATAGTTAAGTAAAAATGAGTTCATCCAATGGAGGAGAGAAATGGTAATGCGAAAGCTACCCATTCTATTTTTGGCCGCCGCACTTCTTTTGTCTGCTTCAGGCTGCAGCGAAGCAGTTCCGCAAGCAACTCAGACCGAAGCAACCGCTATCCCCTCACCCTCTTCGACATCTGCATCAGCAGAAAGCCCTGCACCTGCATTGCCCAAACCTCCTATTGCCTTGGAAGAGATTCTTTCCTACGAAGAACCGGCAGGGCTTTTTGCAGGGAGCAATTATGATGAATCGAGGGTAAAAGCTGAACTGGACAAGATGTCGAAAGGTATGGCCGACGAGGAGATCTACGCCAGACTTTTGCAGCTGATTGGCGAGAATTATCAACAGGAAAAAGGTACGTTCGACCGACTGGAGCAAATCAATTACAGACAGGCTCTTCTGTCTATCGATCCTGCAGATCCGGCTTCTGCGCCGCCGACGGAAAGAAAGATGAATATCGAGGTCTTGCTGGACGCAAGCGGGAGCATGGCGGGAAAGGTAAACGGCGGGGTCAAGATGGAGCTCGCGAAGAAATCCATTCAAGACTTTTTGGCTAGCAGCTCCCAGCAATCAAATGTGGGGCTCCGCGTTTTTGGGCACAAAGGCTCAGGAGCGGATAAAGATAAAGCCCTCTCGTGTGCGCAAACCGAGCTGGTATACCCGCTCGGAGGCTATGATGCCGCTAGATTCCAAAACTCGCTGCAAAGCTTTGGCCCCAAAGGCTGGACTGGTATTGCCACTGCTCTTGAAGCTGCGCGGGATGATCTGAAAAACGTTCACAGTGAAGGGGCCGAGACGATTATCTATCTGGTGACGGATGGCATTGAAACTTGCGGTGGCAACCCGGTGGAAGTAGCTAAATCACTTCATGAGTTCGATTTGCAGGCTGTGGTCAATGTGATCGGCTTTGATGTCGATGATGAAGCGCAGCGTCAGCTCAAGGCTGTGGCCGAAGCGGGCGGCGGTACCTACACCACCGTGAAGGATAAAAAAGCGTTGGAACAGGTATTTCAAAAATATCTGGAGGAATTGTACAAGGAGAACAGCAATTGGATGCAAAAGGCTATCGATGACGTGTGGACTCAGTACGAGACCGAGGAACAAGAACTTATCGATACCCGAAAACAGATGCTGAACAAGGTATCAGCCGAATATGACCGGTTGCAAGCAGCCGTCGCCTATATGCGGGAAAAGGACTTGCTGGAAAAGAAGCAAAAGTCAAAGCTTCTCACCTGGATCGATGACCGATGGCTGGATTTGAGCACGTATGCGGATAACCGCTGGGAGGATCTCGGGAACAGGATGGATACGGAATGGATCGATGCTTCTCAGGAAGTGGAGCATCGCTGGATGGAAAATGGACAGCTCCTTGACTCTAAATCCGGAAAAATCGCCCTACGGATCCCGAGCCTTCGTGTACCGAAAATACGTGTCAAACCACTGCGAATCAAGCCGATTCGAACCGATTTTTAAAAAATTCGATCGGCATGTAGTATTCCATACCAAAAAAGGCCTGATGCTCTCTTTAAGAGATTTCATCAGGCCTTTTCGCTTCCTATCTTCAAAACCGGGTCTGCATGAATGTTTATCTTACCAGCTTTCGTGATAAATGAGTAGCATTGTAAATCTATGCCATTTTGCCAAGAAGGAAAGGGTTCGGTGTGAACCCTCCCCCTCTCTTCGACTTCCATGAGACAACTAGCAGGATGATCGTTTCATCTCGCGTGGTACGGGTACAGGGACGACAGGACAATTTCTTGTATGACACCGAGCACTTCTGCTGTCTGCTCATGGATGAAAAAATGACCTCCGGGAAAGGAATAAAACTTGCAAGAATGACCGGAGACATGGGTCCATTCCCGGATGTACGCAGAAGTCGTCAGTGAGTCATGCAAGCCTGTCAAAATAGCGATCGGACACGTCACCTTGTTTCTTTTTATTTTGTGCCTGTATTCTTCTACCAACCGGAAGTCGTTTCGGATCACAGGTAAAAAGAGCTGTCTCATTTCTCGATCACGGGCGAGCTCTTCTGGTGTTCCCCCAAGGAGCATCAGCTCCGAAAGAAGATCATCGTCAGACAGCTGATGACGAAGCTTGTCCATGGCAGTGCCAGGTGCATTTTTTCCAGAGAAGATGGAGCATATTGGTTTTGGCAGCGCTACTTCTTCGATTCGGATGGTCAATTCGTATGCCAGCAAGGCACCCATGCTGTGTCCAAACAGCACATACGGCTCTCCATCGGCTAGCTGTTCTTGCATGAAAGGCAGCAAATCCTCCACGGCGTGATCCAAGGTTGGATAAAGGGGTTCGAGAAATCGCCTTCCTCTGCCTGCCAGCTCAACGGGAATAACTTCGATTTCTGGAGACAGATGCTTGCTCCAGGGGGAATAGACATTCGCCGATGCACCAGCATACGGCAAACAAAACATTTTCATGGTCACCTTTCCTCCCCTGCATAGGAATAGAAGCCTTTCCCCGTTTTGCGCCCGAGCAATCCCGCGTCCACCATTTTTCGCAGCAAGGGTGCCGCGCGATACTTCGGATCCTGATAGCTGTCGTACAGAACTCCGAGAGAATCAAGGACCGTATCCAATCCAATCAGATCCGCTGTTTCTAACGGTCCCATTGGATGTCCGAAGCATTCTCGAAAAATGCGGTCGACCTCCTCGGGACGAGCAATCTGATCCATGACGACAAAGACAGCTTCATTCATGAACAGATGAGAGATTCGGTTGGAAACAAAGCCGGGGTAGTCCTCCACCAGAATTGCCTCTTTGCCAAGCAGGGCCAGAAAGCGTCTGGCCTCTGCAATGGTTTCTTCCGAAGTGTAATAACCGCGTATGGCTTCCACAGTTGGTTTCAAAAATACCGGATTCATGAAGTGAATGCCGATCACTTGATCCGGTCGTTTGGTCGCGGCTGCCACTTTCGTAATGGGAATACATGACGTATTGACGGCAAAGCAAACGTTTGGCGGGCAGATTTGATCAAGCTGATGATAAACGGCCTGCTTCACTGCCCAGTTTTCCGTGACGTTTTCAATAATAAATTCACAGTCCCTTACATCCTCGAGACAGGTCGTAAACCTGATCGAATCAAGTATGGGCTGTTGTTGGATTGGGGGGAGATTTTTTTTCAGCATGCGGGAGAAGCGAATGATTTGTTGAATCTCCTTCCTCGCCTCATCCAATACTTCCTCTTCAAGATCGACAAGAACTGCATGGATGCCGTGCAATACAAGATCGGCCACAATCCCCCTGCCCATCGTCCCCGCTCCTACGACACCAATGGTATGACTCATGTTGTTCATCCTTTCTATGTTTTTTCCTGCATCGCTGGTGTTTGCGTTTGCCATGCGTCCGTCAATGCCCCAAGCGTCCCGACCATATTGTCCGGCAACGACCGCAAGAGCATGATAAAGCTGTCTGCGATCCAATTCACAGTGGCCCTGTCGACGTACAGCTCGTTGTATTTGATCGAGAGTTCTAGTCGTTCGCTTGGAATCCCGTAGACGCGCAATGGAACATTGAAATGGACTCTGTTATGTGTATCCCGAATGCTTCAAGCCTACTTCAGGCGGCAACTCAGCCAGTTCCTCTGGCTGATGTACATACACAATGGTTCGTTCATAGATGGCTTGTTGGACGACGCTTTTCGGTACTCCGCTCCACTTGGCGACTTGTTGTGGGGACATGAATCCATGCAAGGAGAAATCTGCTTGCTTGGCGTGAATCTCTTTAAACCAGTCGAGGAGAGGCTGTTCCTTAGCTAGTCGGATTCGTACCGGAAGGGTTTGGACGAATACGCCGACCATGGATTCGATGCGATCAAGCGAAATCTGTCTGCCCGACGAAAGCATTCCAATCAAGACGTCCTCGCTTTGGTCGTGCTCTCCCAGAATGACCGCCCATATGCCTTGCAGCACAGCTGGTAATGTCAGGCCGTGCTGGCGACAAAGCAGAACAAGATGTGCGAACTGTATCTCATCCAGAAATGCCCTTCGCTCGGCTTGGTGGTAATCGGCGTTCAAAACCGCTCCGCTGTCCTTGATGCCAAACGGAACTGTTCTGCTGCGGTAACCGCCGAGCTCCTCTTTCCAAAAAGCTTCCGATGTGTTCTGATCCAGAGTGCGCTGCCATTGAATGTAAGGTTTATATGGAATGACCATGGAATCCATTGCTCCCTGACCGGTTCGCAGGGAGGTGTATACAGAAAACACCTCCTTCAGGACCAGTGACCAGCTCCAGCCATCGAATAGAGAAGTCGGGTACGTCCAGACAAAGTGCCATTTCTCGTCCGCCAAGCGGATTAAGGTGAGTCGCATCAAAGGAAGGGAAGTAAAATCGAATCCTTTATTCTCCGTTTCTGCAAGAAAAGCAACCAGGCTCTCTTCCTGGCATTCAGCCGCATACGAGCGCCAATCCTGTTGATCGATGACCACGGGTGTTCGGCGATGGACGATCTGTATAGGTTCCTTTACCCCTCTCCACCGAAACGTACTCCGCAAGAGTGGGTGTTTGTCGGTAGTCCGTTGCCACGCCTGCAAAAACAGCTCCACATCCAGTTCTCCCTCTAGAACACAGCGGAAGGATTGGGTATGGTTATTCGATTTGGTTGAAAACAAGTGGTGTGAGATCATCATCATTTGTGAGGATGACAAGGGATACACGTCTTCGATCTCTTGCTGCGCAGTAGCATGAATATCATCGAGCTGCTTTTGTGTCAGTCCCGCCAAGGGGAAGTCAGATGGCGTCCATCCGCAGAGTTCCTTATTTTGAGCGGAGGAAACGAGCACCTGCAAGTTGTTTCGAAAGGATTCAGCCAATTTGCGTATCGTCGATTCCCGATGCAAGCGACTGCAGTACGTAAACATCATCTGCAGCCGTTCATGCACGATGATCCCGTTGATTTCCAGGACATAGGGCCGTTTGGATTCCGGCGCATGAAGCGGACCGGTTGATTCATCCGTGAAGGCAAAGAGATTGTCAGTCCTTCGAGGAGGATCAAATTTGCCCATATAATTAAAGCAAATTTCTACTTTCGGCAGCTTGTGATGAACTCGGGGAACGTCGGCAGATCCGAGATAGCGACGTATTCCATAATCCAGACCATGGTTCGGAAGCTGACGAAGCTGTTCTTTAACAGAACGAAGTGCTTCTCCCGGAGCGCTGTTACCAGGCAACTGCAAGCACACTGGAAAAATGGCGGTGAACCAGCCTACCGTGCGCGAAAGATCCATCTCATCAGACAGCTCATGCCGACCATGACCTTCGAGGTCTACATACACGGAGTCCGTTCCCATCCACCGGGTCATGGTTTGCAGCAAGGCAGTCAGCAGGATGTCGTTTACCTTTGTTTTTGTCGCAAAGGGCAGCTCTTCGACAATTTGTTTGGTCTCCTCTGGAGTAAAAGAGATCGTGACTGTCTCCGCCAGAGAGTGGGTGTTGATGCTGTAGTCTTGTTCGAAGTCGTACGGAATCGTTGTTCTTTCGTGCTCACGCCAGAAGTCGTGCTGCCCATTCATGGTGATCGTTTGAGCATACGCTGCCAAGTGGTTTGCCCAAGCTTGGTAAGAGGTTGTTTTGGCAGGCAAAGAAATGGCTTCTCCACGCATGAGTTGTTCACAGATCGTCTGCAAATCCTCGAGCAATATACGCCAGGATACACCGTCTACGAGGAGGTGATGAATCACAATTAGAAGATACGGCTTTTCTTCGAGCGCCGTGAAGTAGGCAAATCGAACTAGCGGTCCGTCACTCAGATGGAGACCTGCCTGCAGCTTCTCTGCTGTCCGGTAACGCTCGGCTCGCAAGGCTTCCTGACACTGGGATCGGCAGGGAACGACTTCAAAGCGATAGGAGCTCGCCAGCTCGCCTTGAGCCTGTCTCCAGCCAGTGCTTTCCAGCACAAAGCGCAAGCGTAAGGCATCATGATGCGCAACGAGATGGTAGACAGCGGTCTGAAGTATATCTGGGGTTACTGCCGGTTCTACCTGCAACATCAGCGCCTGATTGGCATGATGATAGGACAGATCGTGTTCAAAGAACCAGTGCTGGATCGGAGTGAGTGGGACTTCACCCTGAACCATCCCCTGTTCTGCCCCTCCCTTCCGGAACGCAGGCATGGCTTGACATAGGGCAGCGATCGTCTGATGCTCGAACATGAGTTTGGTAGATACATGAAGTCCTGCTCTGTTGGCACGGGAAACCACCTGGATGCTAAGGATCGAATCGCCTCCAAGCTCAAAAAAGTTGTCATGAATCCCGATCTGCTCGATCCGCAGAACGTCCTGCCATATTCCAACCAAGGTACACTCCTCTTCTGTGCGCGGGGCGGTATATCCCTTTTTCGCCTCTGCGAAAAGCGCTTGGATAGAGGGCAGCTTTGATCGATCCAACTTGCCATTTGGCAATAAAGGAAGCTGTTCGACTATGGCAAAAGCTGCAGGAATCATATATTCAGGCAGATATGACTGTGCATACTGTCTCAACTGGCTTTTGTCGATCGTCTCCCCTTTTTGGACAGTCAGATAGGCAACCAGTTTTTTATCCCCTGCCAGATCATGCAACAGGACAACGGATTCTCGGACCCCCTCAAATCGGGACAATACCGCTTCAATTTCCTCGAGCTCGATCCGAAAGCCGCGCAATTTGACCTGGTTGTCCAGCCGTCCCAAATATTCGATAACGCCATCCGGGCCATACCGGCATAGGTCTCCTGTTTTGTATAGGCGATCGCTCGGGATGGATGAGAATGGATCGGGAAGAAATCGTTCTTCCGTTAATTCGCGTTTATGAAGATAGCCTCGAGCTACCCCAATTCCGCCAATATACAACTCGCCAGCAACTCCGATCGGGACTGGCTGCATGATTGCATCGAGAATGTACAGCCGGGTGTTGGCAATGGGGCGTCCGATTGGCACGGATGCCCGGCTTCGAGTTTCCTGGCAATCCCAGGCAGTCACGTCGATCGCAGCTTCCGTGGGCCCATATAGGTTGTAGAGCTGAGCGGTGAGCCGCTGCTGAAATCTCTTTTGCAATTCGAGAGGGAGCGCTTCTCCACTGCAGATCACCCGTTTGAGACTTGTGCAAGCAGCCAGCCCGTCTTCCTCTAAAAATGCTTGCAGCATCGACGGGACAAAATGAAGTGTCGTGATGCCTTCCCGATTAATCAGATCAACAAGATAACGGCTGTCTTTGTGTCCATCGGGCTTGGCAATCACGAGTGCAGCGCCTGTCATCAGCGGCCAAAACAGCTCCCAGACTGACACGTCAAAGCTGAGAGGTGTTTTTTGCAGCACCCGGTCGTCTTCAGTGAGGGGATACTCGTCCTGCATCCAGAGCAGCCGATTGACGATGCCTCGATGGGTATTCATGACGCCTTTTGGCAGTCCGGTCGTTCCTGATGTGTAGATGACATATGCCAGGTGCTCGGCAGTGCTTCTCGGTTCAGGATTGGATACGTCAGCTATATCTTCACCTGCCTGTTCCAGCCAGGTATCCAGAAAAAGTACTTCCCGAGGTAGTGAGGTCTCAGGAAGGTGCACGGTCGATTGAGTCAACAGCACCTCGACCGCGGAATCCTGCAGCATATAGTCGATACGTTCCTGAGGATAGTCGGGATCAATCGGCACGAACGCTCCCCCTGCCTTCAGTATCCCGATCACCCCGATCATCATCTCCAGCGAGCGTTTTACCGAGATTCCTACCAGCGTATCGGGTTCTACCCCTAATCTGACCAGATGGGCAGCCAATTGATTGGCCCTGCGGTTAAGCTCCTGATAGGTCATCATGCGTCCCCCGAAGAGAACCGCGGGGTGATCAGGAGTTCGGTCTGCCTGCTCTTCCAGCCATGTCGCCAGCGTTTTCTCCAGCGGGTATGGTACATTGGTCTGGTTCCATTCAATCAGGATCTGCCGCTTTTCTTCCTCGGTCAACATATCCAGAGAGGATAGCGTTTGTTGATCGTCCTCCGCTATGCTGGACAAAATGCGCAGATAGTGGGTGGTAGCCCTTTGGATCGTGTCTTTGGCGAAAAGCTCCGTGTTGTATTCCAGATGTCCCTGAATCTGATCCCCATCCTCGATGAGCTCCAGCGTCCAGTCGAATTTCGCCGTCTGATTGTCCACCTCAAACGGATGAAGGGTCAGATCACCAAGCTCCACTTTCGGTATCGGTGCATTCTGCAGAACAAACATGACTTGAAATAAGGGGGACCGAGAAAGATCACGCTCAATCTGGAGGTTGTCGATCAGCTTTTCAAACGGCAGGCCCTGATGGCTATATGCCTGCAAGGTAGTCTCTTTCACTTGCTGAAGCAAGGTATCGAATCTCATATGTTTCTCCGGTCTGGTACGAATGACCAGGGTATTGATAAAGCAACCAATCAATGGCTCCAGCTCCGGATCAGTGCGACCCGCGACTGGCGTCCCAACCATCAAATCATTTTGTCCGGTGTATCGGAACAGCAATGTCTGAAAAGCGGCCAGCAATGTCATGAAAAGCGTAGCTCCCTGTCGTTCGCTGACCTCCTTGATTTTCTTGACAAGAGGTGCCGGAATCAGGAAGGGCTGCTTTGCGCCGGCAAGACCAGCTTTTTTGGGACGAGGATAGTCGGCAGGCAAGTCCAGGATTGGAAGCGGACCAGATAATTGCCTCCTCCAGTAGGCAAGGTCCTTTTCTATTTGCTCGCCAGAAGCGTATTCTTCCTGCCAGACGGCATAATCGGCGTACTGGAGCGAAAGCGCAGGAAGCTGGGGAGCAGATGCCGCGGCATAAGCGCGATACAACTCTGACAGTTCTTTGAGCAGCACGCCGCGGGACCAGCCATCTGCAATGAGATGATGCAGGACGAGGACCAGGATGTGCTCGGTATCGGTCAGCTTGTACAACCGAGTCTGGTAAAGAGGCCCCTTCTCAATGTCGAAAATGGCTCTTCCCTTCTCTGCTGCACAGACACGCGCTCTCTCTTCAGCTTCTTTCTTTGGGAAATGAGAGAAATCTGTGGTCTCCAGAGTGATAGCTAGATGGGGAATAATGTGCTGAACAGGCTGACTTTCTCCGAGCAGAAACACAGTCCGCAAGATTTCGTGACGATTTACGACGGTTTGCAGCCCCTGCTCCAAGGCAGAATGGTCCAGTCTGCCCGAGATTCGGATAGACAAGATGATATGATAGACTGCATTACTCTTCTCGAGATGTTCGAGAAAAAACAGCCGTTTCTGTGGGGAAGACAAGGGAATCGGCTTGTTCCTGTCTGCCCGCACAATGGGCGAAAGTCGATTTTTCGTGCGCTGATTCTGTTGTGTTTCCCGGATTTTCTTCATGATGATCGCCTGTTGCTGCGGCGATAAATTCTTGAATTTCTCGTATTGCAGTGGATTCATATTGGCGCCCTCCCGTCTCTACCGGTTTTTGATCGGGCGAAGTGCCCTGATTTGCTCGGCAGACTCTTCCAACGCTTGCAGCGCCGTCTTTTTATAGCTGAGCGCTTGAATGATATTGTTCTGCATAATGTAATAGGCTGAAGATTCCGATGTCGGAATGGAAACCCACCGGGTAAATTCCGTCGCATGCAAATACGGTGTTCGGTACTCTGGCTTCTCGCGTAACAGCTGACCGAGCAGATCCTCCCGTTCCACCGCGCTTTGACGCACCGTCATATACCCGGTATCCTTGGCAAATGCGGCATTTCCTTCTGGAGAAGTGACGAACTTGATAAATTCCCAAGCGGCTTTTTCCTTCTCAGGTGTGGATTTCATAATGAACAGTCCATTGCCACCTACGGGGATCTTCCTCGGATGAATGCTGTCGGAAGGGAATGCAACGGTTCCAACATGGAACTCTGCCTCCCTTTGCAGAGCAGCAAGCGTGGCGCTCGTATTGACGAACATCGCCAGTTTCCCATCCAAAAACTGCTGGTAAGCGACACTCTCATTTACCGGAGGCATAGACTGGTCCACCTGGATTAAATCGACTAGATGCTGTACTGCTTTTTCACCTTCCGGGCTGACAAATGCGATCTCCTTTTGATCGTCAAGCATTCGACCTCCAAACGATTCGATCATGGCCTGGACGATCCAGTTCCCAGACATGGTAAAGCTGTAGTAAATCCCGTACTGTTCTCCCTTGGTCATCGCTTTGGCTGCTTGCCTTACATCGTCAAAGGTTTTAAGCTTAGCGGGGTCGATGCTAGCAGCCTTCAGCAAGTCTTGATTGTAATAGAGAACAGGAGTGCTTGCTACAAACGGCAAACTGTAGAGGGTATCCGACTTGTCAGTGCCTAAAGAGAGCAGTTCCGGGAAAAAATCGGAGGTATCCATGTTTTCTTCCTCTATAAAGGCTTCCACAGGAACGATCGGCATGTTGTCGATCATCTCCTGGGTATAGCTGTACCCGGCTTGAACGACATGGGGAAATTGACTTCCCGTAGACAAATCTCTCAGGATTCCCTCATAATCGCCGCTCTCAGTCGCTACTGCTGTCACCCGGATATGGGGATGCTGCTGATGGAACGCGTCAATCAAGGTGTCGACAGCCGTCCCGTACGGACCTTTATGAACGTGTTGAAACGTGATTTCGACTGGCTGATTCAACGAAGCACCCTGATTTTGCCATCCGCTAGTCTGGTAGGTACCGGTCAATAGACATAACGCAGAAATCGCAGCGATCGTCGTGATTTTCATCGATACAGCTCCTTTCCTTATCAGCCCGGAACGGTTTCATTTCTTCTTTCGGCAATATAGTGGACGAGACTTCGGATGCTTTCAAAATTTTCGACCAAATCCTCGTCAGGAAAATGAATCTCGAAGCTCTCCTCAACTGCGACGATCACCTTGATACAATCCATGGAATCCATACCGAGACTGAACAAGTTTTGCGAGGAGTCAATCTCTTCGACAGGAAGCTCCAATTCCAAAATTCCAGCCAACAGCTCTCTGATCTTGCTTTCGATATCACGATACTCCATTCAAGTTACCTCCCTTTTCATTAGCTATTTTTCGAAGGCTCTGTCGCTGCGATCAGCTCTTCAAACCAGGCAGGGTCAGTTCCTTCTAGTAACGCGATCTCCAGGAGGGAAGCCACTCCTTCAATCGTGGGCTGAGCAAAAAAATCACGCAGGGCAATCTCCACGTCCCATATCGAGCGAATTCGGGAGACCA
The DNA here is from genome assembly GCF_000503775.1 of Brevibacillus panacihumi W25. Lineage (GTDB taxonomy): Bacteria > Bacillota > Bacilli > Brevibacillales > Brevibacillaceae > Brevibacillus > Brevibacillus panacihumi_A. The sequence continues at coordinate 29,970 of NZ_KI629782.1, forward strand.
GGCTGGTCGCGATGAGTGAATCCCCTCCGATGCGGAAAAAGTCGTCCTGGATTCCGATTGACTGCCTTCCAAGAACAGACTGCCAGATTGTCAACAGTTCTGACTCGAGTTCGGTCCGCGGTGCCACAAAATCAGTCTCCTGATCCGATTGCTCCCGATCTGGAGGCGGCAGCCTTTTGCGATCGAGCTTTCCGTTGGGGGTCAGCGGCAGACGATCTAGGAAGACATATTGCCCCGGGACCATATACGATGGGAGATGAGTGTGAAGATGAAGGCGCAGATCCTTCACGTCGAGCGAATGTGCCGGCACGACATAGGCTACGAGCTGCAAGCGGTCTTCTTCTGTTTGGTCCGGGAGCACCACAGTTTCCAGAACGTCAGGATGTGCTAGTATGGCCGCTTCGATTTCTCCAGGTTCGATGCGGTACCCGCGTAGCTTGATTTGATGGTCAGCACGGCCCAAATACAGGATTGCGCCATCATGCTGGTAACAACCCAGGTCTCCAGTGCGGAAAAGCAGTGCACCTTCTTCTCCGAGGAACGGATCGGGGATGAAGCGCTCAGCAGTTAGCTCCGGTTTATTGATATACCCTTTTGTCACCATCGCACCACCAACATGGATTTCCCCTGGAACCCCGACCGGAACAGGCATACGTCGAGAGTCCAGGATATATATCCGAGTATTGGCGATCGGTTTGCCAATCAACACCGGCTGGCCGCTGCCTGTACGCGGCAACTCGTAGAATGTCACATCAGCGGATACCTCGGAGGAGCCGTACAAATTCAGCAATACCGAGTGAGGCTGAATGCGGGCAAACTGTTCCGCAAGTGACGTGGTCAATGCTTCCCCGCTTGTCGTACAAATACGCAGGGTTTCCCAGGTGCTTCCGGTGCGTTCGAGCTCGTCGAGAATGACGCGCAACAGGGATGGTACCAATACGATGCGACTTACTCGATTTTTTCGCAGATCAGCCAGCAGAGCAGACGGGTCCTTGACCGTTTCATCGTCCACTATGGCGAGAGTAACACCTTGCAGAAGCGGCCCGAAAATTTCCCAGATTGAATCCACGAAATTAAGTGAAGTCTTATGGCAGCATATCTCTCCTGCAGCAAACGGATATGTTTCCCACATCCAAAAACAACGATTGAGGGTATTGCCATGCGTCCCCACTACCCCTTTGGGCTGTCCAGTTGAGCCAGAGGTGTAGAGCAGATGGGCTGCCTGCTCGGATGTGGTTGCGTGGAGCGGATTTTCTTGCGGCATGGCTTGAATGGACGTTGCATCCCCATCGATCCGCAAGAGACGAACCTCCCGATGTGAGAGGGTCTGTGCCCATTGGTTGGTCGTGATCAGCAACTCTATTTTCGCATCGTCGAGCATATAGGAGATCCGCTCTTGTGGGTAGGCGGGATCGAGCGGGACATAGGCACCCCCCGCCTTTAGAATGGCGATCAGTGCGATAACCGTGTCAGCAGATCGACTCATATACACGCCAACGAAGCTACCCGGCCCCACTCCCTGCTTACGGAGAAGGTGTGCCAGCTGATTTGAACGTTTGTTCACCAGATCGAATGTAAAGTGACTCCCGCTTTCTGTCAGCGCGATTGCTTCCGGCATCCGGGCTGCCTGCTCCTCCCAGAGCTGGTGAATGGACTGCTTGTCCGGCCAGACGCGGGCAGTGTCATTCCACTCTATCAGGATGCGGTTCCTCTCCTCCTCTGACAGAAAATCGCTCATCCGATAGTCGGCATGCGGGTTCTCTGCCATCGACTGGAGGACTCGCAGTAACGCTTCTTCCAGCCGTTCCATGGCAGACGGATCACATCGCACGTCGTCGAACATAATCTTCATCTCAATCTCTTCCGCGTCAAATGCATCCTGCGTGAATTGCACAAAAACGGGTATATCCGTTTGTTCAAAGGTCTCAGCATGGACGATCTGCAGTCGATCGTCATCCTTCCAATTTCGGTAGATGTGAAAATGGTTGAAATTGAACAGGGTAGAATATAAAGGAGCCCCGCCATGGAGACGGCGTATTTCTGCTGCCGGGAATCTTCGGTAAGGGTGCATCTCGTGTTCCCGATCCGCAATAGCTTGCCAAAGCTCTGTCCAGGTGCCACCATCCAGATTTTTTCGGAATGGAAGGGTATTCAAAAACACGCCAAGGACCCGGTCCCCATCTTCTTCTGCCAGACGCCCGTTGGTCAAAACACCAGTCAGGACGTCCGTTTGTCCGCTCAGATGTGAGAGGACTCGCAAGTGGGCTGCCAGCAAGAGTGTTCGCAGAGGATATCCATGTTTTTTGCCTAAACGGATCAATCTGGCCGCCAGCTTTTTGGGCAGCTTTTGCCCGATGACTTGCGTGCTTCCCTCCCGGCTTTCGACGGGATTTACTCCAGGCAGCAAGGTCACGGATATCTCGTTTAATAGACGGTCCCAGTAGGCTCGTGCATCTGCAGATTCCTTCGCTTTTTGTTCGGTCGCGACGAAATCCCGGTAAACGGACTGAAGCTGTGTCTCGTTCACCACTCTTCCCTGTAGCAGACTGGAATAAGTATGAAACCACTCTGTGAGGAGACTCGCGACACTCCATCCATCCATAATCGCGTGATGAAAGCAAAGGGCAAGGACAAAATCCCGCTCTCCCAGCAAATGGACCGTCACCCGAAACAACGGTGCCTGCTCCCAGTCGAACCCCTTTTTCTTTTCTTTTTGGCTCCACTCCTCCAGCCGATTTTGCTGGTCAGCTTGTGAGAGCCCGCGTAAATCAGCCACCTCGATCGTTGCGGGTACACTACTGTAAACCACTTGCAACGGCTGTTCGAAGCGGACGAAATCAAAGGAAGTCCGAAGCACCGGATGTCGGTCCTGGAGCAGATGCAGCGCTCTCTCCAGCAAAGTTTGATCAAAATCATAGTGCAGGCGGAATTGGAAAACATCATGAAACGTGGCATCGTGCTTATTCCAGACGCTGTGGAAAAGCATGCCGGCTTGCAGGCTGGCTAACGGATAAGCGTCTACCGCATTATGCGGGAAACGGTTGCGCAGCTCGGAAGGAATTCGTTCAAAAGCGGATGTCTTGGTCACCCGTTCGGTTTGATCGGCATCCTTTGTCCCTTCGGCCATTTTTTCAGCCAAACCCGCAATGGTCTGTGACTGGAGCATCTGCTGCAAGGAAAAGAACAGCCCTTCTTTTTGCGCATACGCCTGTATGCGTATGCTTTGGATCGAGTCTCCTCCAAGCTGGTAGTAATTGTCGTGAATGCCAATCGAATCAACCTGAAGGACCTCCTGCCAGATGCGGGTCAAGCTTTTCTCCAGTTGATTGCGTGGCGATTCATAAGGAGTATCTCTCACATCCTCGTCTGGCTCGGGAAGTTGATTGCGGTTGACTTTTCCATTGGGTGAAAGCGGCAGGTCCTGAAGCACCATGATGTGTGCCGGTACCATATAGGTGGGTAACCGATCGTGCAGGTGTCTTAGGACAGCTACCCGATCAATTTCCTGTCCATCAAACGGAACGATGTAGGCAATCAACTGCTCAATTTGCCTTACTTTTTTCAGGACAACTACGGCTTCCCGCACCGTTTCCAGCTGGGTCAGGGTATGCTCGATTTCGCCCAACTCGATTCGCTGTCCTCTCAATTTCACTTGAAAGTCGTATCGTCCCAGGTATTCGATGCTGCCATCCGGAAGCCAGCGGCCTCGATCCCCGGTTCGATACAGTCTTGCATCCACCTGATCGGAAAAAGGATCTGGCAAGAATACGTCTGCCGTTCGTTCCGGGAGATTCCAGTACCCGCGCGCCACCTGAACTCCGCCAATACAAATCTCGCCCGGAACCCCGATAGGCAACGGATGCAGATAGCGATCCACGATGTAGATACGGGTATTCGCAATCGGCCGACCGATTGGGACGCTGCCTTTCTCTGGACCTGGCCGGCATGCTTGGGCTGTCACATCAATGGCTGCCTCAGTTGGACCATACAGATTATACAGCTCGGTCTGCCTAAGCTTCGTGAAAAAACGCTCCTTCAGCTCAGGAGGAAGCGCTTCTCCGCTGCAGAAAACTCTGCGCAGACTAGAGCACGATTCGACTCCTTCCGCTTCGAGAAACAGTTGCAGCATAGAGGGAACAAAGTGTATCGTCGTTACCTGCCTGTCCTGAATCAATCGAATCAAATATGCCGGGTCCTTGTGCCCGTCAGGTTGTGCGATGACCAAACTTACCCCAGCCAGCAAGGGCCAAAAGAATTCCCAGACGGAAACATCAAAGCTGTACGGGGTTTTTTGTATGACTACATCGTCAGCGCGCAGAGCATACTCGCGTTGCATCCATAGGAGCCGATTTCGCAGACCTTGTTGTGTGTTCATGACTCCTTTGGGCATACCAGTGGAGCCCGAGGTATAGATGACGTAGGCGAGTTGTTCCCCTGTTGCGTGGTCATTCAGGTTTTGGCAAGATTCTGTAGCCCATTCTGTGATTGCGCCATCGACGATAACTAGTTTCGTATTTCTCCAATCGCAGGACAGCAGCTCCTGTGTAAGCTCTTCCTGGGTCAACAGCAAGGGAGTCTGGGCATCTGACAATACGTACGCAATGCGTTCACGAGGATAGGAGGGATCGATCGGGACGTATGCTCCGCCCGCTTTGAGAACGGCGAGCAGACTGACCACCATTTCGACAGAACGATGCATACAGATACCCACCAGTACATCCGGCCCTACCCCTTGTGCTTGCAGGTAATGTGCTAGTTGGTTGGAGCGCTGGTTTACCTCTTCGTAAGTCAGCGCGTTCTCACCAAAATAAAGAGCAATTCGTGAAGGAAACAAAGCCGCTTGCCTCTCGATAAGTTGATGAACCCATCCGTCTTCTTCAAACAGAACGTTCGTATCATTCCAATCTTTGAGTATCAGTTCCTCTTCCTGTACACTCAGCAGCGGGAAATCCCCCAAGCTCGTTTGCGGCTGGGCAGCCATTTGCTCAAGGATTCGTACATAGTGTTGGATCATCCGCACAATCGTCTGCCGCTCGAACAGATCGCTTGCGTATTCCAACACTCCGGTTACACCGTCCTCGGTTTCAGTCAAGCTGAGCCACAGGTCGAATTTTGCCGTTTTCTTGTCTACGGTAAAAGTAGAGAGCTGAAGATTTTCCAACTGAACGTCCGGTGTTGGAGAGTTTTGCATGGCAAACATCACCTGGAACAGAGGGCTTCTGCTTCGGTCTCGTTGCACATTCAACTCCTCAATCAATTTTTCTAAGGGAACATCCTGATTCTGCCACGCCTCCAGCATGACTTTTTTCATCCGGTGGAACAATTCTCGAAAATCGGGCTTGTCACTTAGATCTGCTCGAATCACCAGTGTATTGGCGAAGAAGCCCATTAGCTGCTCCCACTCTGGCCGAGTACGGCCGGCAATCGGCGTGCCGATCGCAATATCTTCATCGCCAGTGTATCGATGCAACAGGACCGCAAAGGCGCTAAGCAGGACCATATATAGGGTGAGGTCGTGCTCCCTCGCTACGTCATGCAGAGCTCTGACCAGCTCCGCAGGCAATGTCAGCGAGCACGTCTCCCCTTGATACGACTGCTCTGCACGACGGGGATGGTCCGTAGGCAAGTTGAGCGGAGGGCAGTCGCGGAGCTGCTCTTTCCAGTATGCCAACTGTTGTTCCAGCACTTCCCCTTTAAGCTGTTCCTTTTGCCACATAACATAATCTTTGTATTGGAAGTGAAGCTCCAGACCAGGAATCGGCTTATCAGTCGTCAATGCAGCGTACGAATGGGATAGTTCCTGAAACAACAGGCTCATCGACCAGCCGTCAATGATGATGTGGTGAAAGGAAAAAAGCAGCAGATGCGTATGCGGCTCCACCTGGATCAGCCAGGCACGCAAAGGCACCTCTTCCGTCAATTCAAAAGGCTTCGCGGCGAGCTTTTGGCACAGGTTGCGTGCATCACTCTCCCGTTCTTCCGGGGTATTGCCTGCTGCCAGGAGAATGGGCAGGGAAAACGGAGTGTAGGGCAAAATCTTCTGAACCGGCTCCCCGTCGACCAGCGGGAACATTGTGCGAAAAGCCTCATGACGCCCAATCAATTCCTGAATGCTGTTGTCGAGGGCGTCGCGGTCGAGCTCGCCGGTGATCTGTATGCCGATCGGTTCATTGTAAAAGGGACTGTCAGGGACCAGACGCTGCATAAACCATAAGCGTTTTTGTCCAAAGGAGAGGGGAATGTTCCCCTCGAAGCTTCCCTGGGAGATTCGTTGCGTTTCACTTTGCTCTACTGCTTTCCCTTTTAAAAGCCGGTTCAACAAAGTTTGTTTTGCCGGGGATAGTGCCTCGCGACGCTGTTGAAGGTGTTCTTTACGTTCCACTCACAATTCCCTCTCTTTCGAGCCATTCGCGGCAATTCCAATCCTCATAGGCTGCTGTACACCTTTCCAAATGATGCCACCACAGCTCGGCCCGTTCGCCGTTAGACCAATGCCAGGCTGGCATGAACAAGTTTGCAGTCAGTCCGAGCCGGTAATCATCTTCACATTGCGCAAAAGAATAATCATTCACACCATGCTCGAGTAGCGTTTCATGGTAAACTTGCAGCAGGGATTTTTCATAGTAGCGGCGCTGAGTGGGGAACCACCACAAGCCGATTGTATACGCCAGCTCCATCGCCCCGATCCCCACATCGAAATACTCCCAGTCAATCAACGCAGGACGTATTCCCTCCTCCTCCTCACGAGGATAAAGAAAATTCCAAAAATGGGCATCGCCGTGAACCATGGTCACTGGTCCTTTCTCCCATCTCGGGGCGAAAAGGTATGGCCCTGCGCTCAACGCCTCCTGAAGATAGGCTTTGCGCTCCGGCAGCAGCCGGTCCCCCAGAGCAGCGAAAAAGGCATGTACCTGCTGTTCCAGTTGCTCATACTGCTTTGTCAAAAACAGACGCTGCGTCCGGTTTCCCGCCATTCTCTCTACCTTTTGCAGCAGCTCGGAGCGATTCCAGCATTCTGCATGAAAAGAAGCTAGAATTCGCACAGCCTCGATGCAATGCTTGATCGGGGGATGGATCGGTAGCTCTGGATGGCTATGAGTAAGGGACAAGTCTTCCAGAAGCAAATGTGAGATCCCTTTTTCGACATCCATATATGCGTCGTAGCAGCGAATCTTCTGTGTCTGATGCAGCATTGGTGAGAGATGGCGGTAGAACAGCAGTTCCTTTTCTCCTGTCTGTAGCTCCTGATTCCGTTTTTTGATTTTGAAAATCAAAGTTTTGGGCAATTCCCCGCGGGCATCGTCAGAATAGGTGATCTGCAAATTTGTAATGAACGTAACTGGCGTCTTGTACACCGCCTTCTTTTTGATGCTCGCCACCTGTCCTTCCGTGATTTTCTGTTCGCGAGTGAGCACTTCGGTTAGCCAGGCTGGCGTTGCAGATTCAGCATAAGACATGAGTTTAAGCATGTATTTCCTCCTCTAGCCTCCCTTCAGAACCTGATCAGGAAGCCTCTGGCTTTGTGCAGGAGAGCGACAGTGTGCCCAACTTGATCAATGGATGTCCTTGCAGGATTCCGCATACGTTTCTCGCCGACCTTTTGGGAATGACGGGGAGTTCGACGTAGGATGGATGATCCTGGCTGCGCCACATCGTAATCGTCGGTGAGGGTGTGATCACTTCAGTGAGCGCATTGTCTGCATCGGCTCCCGTAATGGTAATGCGTATGCGGTGGCCTTCCTCAAAGATGTAGGAGGTCGGCAGCAGCGATAGTTTCATCTCGGTTGGCTTGTTCAACGGGAGTGGCTGCTTGTCCGATTGGTTACCTCGATGAAAAGGCAGACCCAGATTGTCATAAAGCAGCTTTGTTTCGTTTCGGCTGGATGCGCGCAATGATCCTTCGGTGATATAGCGGGAATACCCCTGTTCATTGACATCCTCCAGATAGACAAACAGGTCCAGATCCTCGACGGGCGATGATACCGTCACGCTGACCACAGGATGGCCAGTCACCTCCAGGTCGGCAGTAAGCGGCGGTGTCGTGTAAGTCAAACCCTTCTGATCGTTGGTGGTCATATCGGGATAGTGAAAATCTCCCCCCGCTCCGTTGTTCCAGCGTGAGCCGGGTCCAGACGTAGTCGTGTAATCCACCGTGTACAAATCCTGTCCACTGCTTGTCGGCGGTTGTATGCGAAGGCTTCCTTGATGGACAAATTGTGGATGTTTAGCAAGCTCTGGTCCGAAATAAAACCTCATCGGCTTCTGTTCAGGCAAAGGCCATTCTTTTGACGTACGCCAGCCTCCTTTGCCACTCGAGCTCATGGTGTAATAAACGATTGGGTCCTCCTTCATGATGCCATTGTCAATTCCTTTGAGGTGGTAATCGTACCAGCGTAAGTGTTCTTGAACAATTCCTTGCTTGTTCCCATGGCTCCAGGGACCGATCATAATTTTTTGTGGGTTATCCAAATTTTGGTATAAAAGGAATGCATCCTTGACCCAGAGGTCATACCAGCCAGTCAAGTGATATACGGGCACCTGGGAGCTGCTGATTTCCTTTAATCGGGAAGATGGGCTGCGGGTTTCATACAGAGCCTGTTTGGTTCCCGCATCCAGACTGTCGCGGTACGGCATCCGGGACCAAAGGGTATAGGGATCGACGTTTTGCTGATGTTCCTTCATGGCTTGGTCCCGCAGAATTCCATCTCGGTCCTCATCGACTTTTGCCCCTGGTACCATTTTGTCGAGATGGTTTACCCGATTTCCCCAAAGCTCCAGGAAGGGTTTCTTGAATACGCCTCCGTCATACAGGAAGCCATACGAATCGAACATGGTCATTTGAGGGAAAATCGCCTTCAGCGAAGGGGGATGCTCACTGGCGGCAAACAGCTGGGAGATCCCCAAATACGATTTTCCGTACATGCCGACGCTGCCTGACGACCATGGCTGAGATGCAAGCCATTCAGTGATGGTATACGCATCCCGGGCTTCCTGCTCCATGAATTCCCCGTAGCGACTCCCGAAGGAAGCACCACTCCCCCTCGCATCTGCAACTGCAATCACATAGCCGTGAAAAAGCAATTCCTTAAGCCAGGGATCTGCTTCAAGCATGGTCCGACCTTCAAATGAGCGGTGATACCTGGCATGTGTCCAGAGCACTGGCAGCTTTTCCCCTACCGGAACCCCTCCGATGGATGGACGAAAAATATCCACTGCGATCTTCGTTTCATCAGGCATGGTGACATATTGAGAAGTCTTTACCCACTCGTCGTATCGTTTTTGCGAATAGCCTTTGTACATGCCATGCGTGGAAACCAGTTCCGTCTCACCAGCAGAATTGGCGAGAACGCCAATCGGAGTCCCCAGAGGAACAGTTAGCAGACTGGCGAGAATCAGTAGTGTCCAGAAGCATTTTTGCAGATTTCGTACCCTCAGCTTCATGCCCCGTTCCCCTTCGCAACATGAGCGGATCGGCTCAGATAGGCATCGATTTGTTTTTGATGGTGCCAGTCATGCTCTACGAATTCCCCGATGAGATAAAGCAGCGTATAGGCTTCTTGGGTATGGGGACAATGGCTGTTTTCATTGACGGTGACAGGCTTGCTGCGAAGATCGTCAGTCAGATTATTGACTTGGTTCACCAGTTCTTCTCGGAGCTGGATTGCTGCTGAAAGGACATCGTGCGCACTGACACCGGCGATCGATTCCGTCGATTGACGATTGAATATATCGTGATCGGGAAAAGAAACCTGATTGCCAGTTCTGATATCCGGCAAAACCGAATGAAGCAGGTATTGATCCCAACCAAGCAAATGGTTGACGGTATCGACAATGGACCACTTCCCTTCCTGCATCGGTACATTGAGCAAACCTTCGTCCATGCCGAGCAGCAAGACGTAGTTGTCACGAAAGGCAAGAAATTTGTTCAACACTTCTGCCCCATGAATCATGGCGATCCCTCTTTTCATCAATTCTTCATGTATTCTGTCTCCATGCTGGATACGATGGTTTCGTCGAGCGCTTCTACCTTAGACAAAAGTATTTCTTCAATTAAGGCAGCCTGCTCAGCCACTGTAGGGATTTCAAACAGCATGCGCAGTGTCAGATCGATTTCAAACGTAGCACGAAGTCGAGATATCAATTGCGTACCGATCAACGAGTCTCCTCCAAGATCGAAAAAGCGGTCATGGACGCCGATTTGCTCAATGCCGAGCAAGGGGCTCCAAATCGCGGCAATCAGCTGCTCGAGTTCGGTTTGCGGCGCTACATAGGCATTTTTCAGGTGTGGACGGGCGTAGGATGAGCCTGTAGAGATGCTCTGTTTTTCCGAATGAAGCGGATCAGGTGCGGAAGTGAGCCATTTTTTCACCATATCGCTCAGCCGCCGGGTAGACACGATTAGTGGTATCTCGTGACTCTTGGCTGCAAATATGCGATCTATCGCGTCTAGTGTTTCAGTATCCGTTGCCGCTCCATCCCAATCGACACTGATCACCGGGGACGATTTTGCATGACTCGAATTTCTAGCTGCGTAATCCAGGAAAGTATGAGCCGCCGCGTATGCTGATGCTCCCAGTCCCCCCAATGTGGCAGATAAGGAAGACAAATAGAGAGTAAAATCAAGCGGCACATCCTTCAGAGCGTCCTGCAAGACGTAGAATCCCTGCACCTTTGGCAAGAAATTTTTTTGGATCATCTCTTCATCCGTATCCAGAATGTCTGCATGAGCCGCTTCTCCCATGATACCTGCTGTATGAATTACGCCATCGATGCGCCCAAAGCGATGGATTGCCTGAGCAACTGCCGCACGCATCTGCTCAAGAGATGCAACATCTGCCTGCAGCATTAGCACCTCTCCCCCGATGCTCTGCCATTTTTCGATGATCGCCCGAAGTGACTGGTCCCCTTCGCAGCCACGATTATCCTCATTCTCAAGCGCAGAAAGGATGGTGCGGCCAGTGAGGACCAGCTTTGCCTGTACTTGTTGCGCCAGATAATCAGCGAATAGCATCCCGAGGCGGCCCAATCCGCCTGTGATCAGATACACTCCTCCCTGACGAAGAATGGCAGGAGTAGTGTCGGACTTGGGCAAGGAAACGGCTTCATAGGTTTGCCGGTACCGGCGAGCCCCACGCAAGGCAACGGTCGGATCCACAGACGGGTACAGAATTTCCTCCGTCAGCTGTGCGAGTAAACGTTCCGTTCCCCTTTTGTTTGCAAGGGCTACGGGGATGTCGATATGTCTGCATGTCATGTTCCGGTACTCTTGCGGAATGACCTTGAGTAGAGCGAGCAAGGTTGATTTCTCGGGAACAAGTATTTCATCTCCGGTCACATCACTTAATCCTGAGGTGATGACGGAAATCATGCAGTTCTGATCGACATGTTGCCTGGACATGGCCTGTGTCAGGGAAAGCAGGCTGCGAAACCCGAGCCGTTGCTGCTGCCAAAACGCATGCGGCCAAGTGATCTCCTCATTCGACTCCTCGTCGTGGTCCACGTGCCAGGCATGCACGATTCGAGAAGGAAACGGGCTGGAACCGCTGTGCAGAGCTTTCACCAGCATTTCGTAATGTGTTGGATTGTCCGGCTCAATCGTAAATTCATAGGGTCCGGCTTGCTTATAATCCGTCCCTGCGAAAATCGTGTAAACTTCCGCCTCAGAATCCTCTTGTCGCAGTACGGTGTGAACATGCCGACTGACGAAAGATTCATTCGCAAAGAAGAGCCACCGAGTCTTTCCTGATGCCTGTTTTTCCAGCGGAAGACGCTCCGGTTGCACGTTTTGCTCCCAAATGGGATAGGAAAACCAATCTTTCACCGCTAGTCGGACATCTACTGTGGTCGCATTTTTCTCCTCTCTTGCCACCACAGGATCCACCCAGTACCTCTCCCTTTCGAATGGGTAAGTGGGGAGGCTTGCGCGATAGGGCTTGTCCTCTCCCCAATAATGATGCCAATCGAATCGTACCCCTTCGAGCCAGAGCTTGCCGATCGACTGAAGAAGAAATTCAGCGTCAGAAGAGAGATCGTATAGGTGTCGGACTGTTGGAATCACAGCTGGCCTTTCACCGGACAGCGCCTCCTCATTGTGCATAACCAGATTTCCCAGCGAGTGTCCAGGACCAACCTCCAGCCAGACCTGACCCGGGAATGCTTCGTGAAGGGAGCGTACGGCTTTTCCAAAGCGCACAGGCTTGCACATATGCTCACTCCAATAACGGGGATCCGTCGCCTCATCTGGTGTAATCCACGTCCCCGTGACCGTCGACACATAAGGAATCTGCGGAGGATGTAGTCGGATGCCTGCCACCATGCTTTGAAAGGCATCTCGCAGGGGCTCCATCATAGCAGAATGAAACGCATGGGTTGTCTGCAATCGACGTGTTGGAATTTCACGCATGGCCAATTCTGCTTCGAGAGCAGCGATAAGATGAACTGGTCCTGCTGCTACACTCAGGTCGGGAGCATTGTCTGCCGCCAGTGACAGTCCCGGTTTCAGTAGTTCAATTAGCTCGTCAGCGGACATCGGTGCCCCGAGCATGGCACCGGGAGGCAGGGTTTCGATCAACTCTGCCCGTTTGGCGATCAAGTACAGCGCGTCTTCCTTGCTGATCACACCGGATAGGCAAGCAGCTGTGTACTCGCCAATGCTGTAGCCGACCATCGCTGCGGGTTTGATCCCCCATGCCATCCACTGTTGTGCCAAGGCGTATTCCAGAACGAAGAGAGTAGGATGCGCATACTTTGTGCGGTTTAGCAACTCCTGTGCAGGATCATTTCCCTCCTGGCTTCGGCCGAGCAACTTTCGCAGATCCAATCGTCCGGGCTCGGATGTCTCTACCTCTTTTTGCTGTTGTGGTTGAAACAGAATGTTCCGCAGATCCTCCCCCAAGTGTGGTTTCAGGAGTTCGCTGCAATGATCGATTTCTTGCGTAAACACATGCTCTTGACCGTATAATCCCAAAGTCATGTTCACATACTGCTCTCCGAGGCCGGGAAACAAAAAGGCTACTTCCTTATTCGTGCCGCTCATTTCACCTGACAAGACTCTCCTTGCGTCTCGTAAGGCAAGCCTCTCCCTTGCTTCTTTCGCTGTCTGGCAAACAAGCATTCGACGGTGGGGAAAATGAGCTCTGCCTGTCTGAAGTGTATAGGCGATTTCAGCAAGCGATTGCTGTGGCTGTTCTTCCATATGACGGATCAGACGATCTGTCATTTGTTCTAATGCATCCTTTGTTTTAGCCGAAAGCAAAATCAGTTGATGCGGACGAAAAGATCCTGTTTTTTCCCGAGGCGGGGCTTCTTCGAGGATTAGATGAGCATTCGTTCCTCCGATTCCAAAGGAGCTTATTCCCGCCCTGCGTGGACCCTCGCTGCTTTTCCATTCCATCAGCTCGGTATTGATGTAAAACGGGCTGTCTGCGAGCGGAATTTGTTGATTGGGTTCCTGAAAATGAAGGGTTGCAGGAATTTGTTTATGGTGCAACGCCATGGTTGTCTTGATCAATCCTGCCATACCGGCAGCAGAATCGAGATGACCGACGTTGGTTTTGACCGAACCGAGTGCACAAAACTGCTTTTCATCGGTATTTTCCTCAAAAACGCGGATCAATGCCGAAGCTTCAATGGGATCTCCCAGTGCAGTTCCCGTACCGTGTGTCTCAATGTAGTCAATCGTTCTTGGTTCAACCTGTGCGACAGCCTGAGCTGTAGCAATGACTTCGATTTGTCCTTCTACACTGGGAGCTGTATATCCGACGCGGCTGGAACCGTCGTTGTTGATGGAGGAGCCCTTGATCACAGCATAGATCAAATCGCGGTCGGCGATTGCGTCTTCAAGCCTCTTCAAGAGAACGACTCCGACCCCATTTCCAAACCCGGAGCCTTGCGCGTTTTTGTCAAAAGCACGAGTATGGCCATCAGGTGAAGCGATCCAGCCCTCCTGATAGAGATAGCCCGTATGCTGCGGAACCTTGATCGTCACGCCGCCCGCCAGCGCCATGTCGCAATGGTAGCTGAGCAGACTTTGGCAAGCTAGATGGGTTGCGACTAGAGACGTTGAGCAGGCGGTATTGACGTTGACGCTTGGTCCTCTCAGATTCAGCTTGTAGGATGTGCGCGTAGGCATGTGGTCCTTCTCATTTCCGATGGCAATTTGCCAGGCTCCGCTCGAGCTCAAATGCTCCAGATTGGGCAGAAGATTGTGAAGAAAATAGGTACTGGAAGGGGCTCCCGCAAATACACCGATGATGGCTTCCGTATCATAGGGAGAGTAGCCCGCCATTTCCAGCGACTCCCATACGCATTCCAGAAACAATCGCTGCTGCGGATCAAGCAGCTCTGCTTCCCGAGGAGAGAAGCCAAAAAAAGAGGCGTCAAACCATTCAATCCCCTCTAGCACTCCTTGTGCTGGCACGAAGTCGGGATGGTTGATCAGTTCTTCCGCAACTCCTGCTGCGAGCAGTTCCTCTTTGCTGAAAAACGTAATCGTTTCCCTGCCGTTCACAAGATTCTGCCAAAACTGACTGACGCTTTGCGCACCCGGGAAGCGTCCCGACATGCCGATTATGGCAACTCCTCCAAGATACGCTTGGGTATCGTCCATACTCATCGTGATTTCCACCTCATTTTTTCTTCAACATCAACTGTCTTTGCCGGTTCATGGCCTCCCGCTGCATCTGCCCGCGATTCGATGCGGATGCCACCTTGGATGGTTTCTCTGCCATTGACGCAGGAGTCAGATGGCGGGCAAGCGCCTCGATCGTCGGGTAAGTAAACATATCCACCAAGGGAAAGGTACGGGACAGCTCCTTTTGCAGACGGGCATGAATCTCAACCAACAGAAGTGAGGTGCAGCCCAGATCAAAAAAGTGCTCGTCACATGCGATCGCATCCAACTGGAGGTACTCCCCAAGCACAGCCTCTATGGTACGCTCTGTGTCTGTTGACGGTGAGAGTCGAAATGCCGGTAATGCTTTTGGTTCGGTCGCCGGAAAGGGAAAGCGTAACAGCTCCGATCGAGCAGGAATGCAGGCGATTGCTTCCCCTACCGTTTCTGCCTCTCCCTTTGCCAATGTTCGCAACATGGTCAGCAGGTCTTCTGCAAGCTGGCGAATGTCCGGAACAGAAAATAGTTCTTCGTGATAAAGCACGCGGAACTGGAGCTCTGTCCCCGGGATAGCCACAATCGTTATCGGATATCCGGTTTTGAGATTGTCCCGGATGTTCTCGATGCGAAATCCGGCATCTTGTTGTTGGGCCAGTTGGCCGACCGGATAATTTTCTACGACCACCAAGCTCTCAAATAAAGGCGATCCCCGCTTGATGGTGCTGCATTGCAGGATGTCCCCGAGTGGCATATATTCGTACTCCCGCATTTCCAATTGCTTTTGCTGCTGTTCTCTCAGCCACATCCCCACTGGGCGATCACCATCTACCCTGACTCGAATCGGAATATTGTTGATCAACATTCCGATCATGCTTTCAACACCGGGCAGATCAAGTGGTCGCCCGGATACCGTGGAACCCGATACGATGTCATTTTTTTGTGTATGACGTGCGAGGACGAATGACCATGCGGCTTGGAGCAGGCAGGTCAGCGTAACCTGGTGCCCGCGCGTACTTCGCCCGATCTGTTGGGTATCCTCTGGTGTCAGGGCAGTCTGGTATTCGCGGAAACCTGCGGTATTCCTCATCCGTATCTGGCTGTTTGGAATCGCCAGTGTTGGCTCCGTGAATCCGGCCAAGTACTCCCGCCAAAACGCCCTGGCTTCCTCGTGATCCCGCTGTTGCAGCCAGGCAATATAAGAAAGGTAGGGTACCGTGGGGGTTTCGTCCAGAGCGACTCCTCGAGCAGAAGCACCATAGGACTGAAAGACCTCCTGCAGGACAAGAGAATGACACCAACCGTCCGCAATGAGATGATGAAAGGTCCATATTAGCTCAAAGCGGTGATCTGACAACTGGAACAAGGTAACCTGCATCAAGGGAGCCTGGGTCAGTATAAAGCCTTGATTCTGACGCTCCTGTTGGCTTCTGGAAACTATAGTTTCCTGGTCTGATTCTGGCATTCCGCGCAAATCATAAAACTCCCAAGGCAAGGTCGCCTCTTGTCTCACAACTTGCACTGGCTCATGCAGGCCCTCCCACAAAAACAATGTGCGAAATATGGTGTGCCGTCTGACGACCCGATGCCAGGCAGCCTGAAAAGCTGGAATATTCATGCTTCCGCAAAGCGTGCAACGGAACTGGTCGATTAGAACATCGGAATCAGGAGAGGACAACGTATGCAGGAGCATCAGCTTTTGCATCGGTGTCAAAGGATAGATATCTTCCACGTTTGGCAGCTTCAGTATTGTTCACCTCCTAGGATTCAAGTCGGACAAGCTGTCGTTCAATCTCCTTCCACTCTTCTGGCAATAGCTTTGTCAACGGAAAATCGACAGGTGCGTAACCGATGGCGTCAGGTTGTTCACTCAGCCTAATCATCGCCTTTATTTCTTCCAAGGTCGCTTCGGCATAGATTTGCATTTCCGCTGGGGAGTGAACAAGAGGATGGTAAGTCCACTCCATACGCAGACGTTGACCGAAAATGGAAACGTTCAATTCGAGCCAATGCGACCGTTGATTTTTCGGGCTGCGATCAAGACCGACATATCTGTGCACGGGCCGGAAAAAACCGTTTTGCCCCATGGAGGAGTCTATTTGCCCCAGATAGTTGAAAAGCAGCAGCCGTGACGTGGTTGATTCCGACTTGTTGCGAACACCTTCAGCTTCGCCTAAATAGCGAATGATGCCGTACCCGATACCTTGGGCAGGTACACGTCGCAATTTTTCTTTGACAAGCAGCAGGGTGTTTTCCCGGCTCATGCCTACTGCGGGCGAGAATCGAATCGGATAAAGACTGGTAAACCAGCCGACCGTTCGGGACAGGTCCATCCCTTCCTCTAGTGTTTCCCTGCCGTGACTTTCCATGTCGATTGTAAAGTCCTCATTACCTGAACCGAGTGCGCCACTACGGATCAGGGCAGCCAATACCACTTCCTGAATTTTGAGACGATTGATTTTCGGTAAAAGACGCACGAGCTTGTCCGTATGGTGCGTGTCCAACTCTATTATGAACCGCTGCGCCATGTCCCCGGTGTTGAGGCATAGCTCTACTCCCGACTCGTCCTCTGGAGCATATAGTTCCTGCTCCATCCAGTATCCTGTCTCACGCTGAATTACTTCGGATCGGGCATACGTCGCCAACCGATCTGCCCATTCCTGGTACGAAGTAGTCTTGGCCGGCAAGCAAATCGATTCCCCGCGGGAAAGCTGCAGGCACACATGCTCCAGATCCTCCAGCAGGATTCGCCAGGAGACACTGTCGACCAATAAGTGATGGATGATAATGAGTAGCTGGCGATGATCCCCTTTTTCAAACAGGATCAGCCGATGCAATGGACCCTTGGATATATCCAGAGAAGCTTGAGCCTCGTCACTTCTCTGCCGCTGGATTCTCTCCTGGTCATCCAGCGGCAGCCTGGAAAGATCCTCGATGGAAAAGGAGACAGAATCTGTTACATGTTCATATTGCTGGTTCCAGCCCCCCGCAGAAGGAACAAAACGCATACGCAAACTGTCGTGATGGCGAACCAACGCTTCCCAACCGAGTCGGATAGTTGTCGCTTCCAGCTCAGCAGACACCTCTAGCAGCATGGATTGGTTCTCATGATGCAGGTGTGCGAGCTGTCGCGAAAAAAACCAGCGCTGAATCGGAGTCAGCAAAACTTTCCCATGCAAAGCAGTTTCCGGAGCGGACGGGGGAAGTTGATTGGTTACGGCCACTTGGGCAAGCTCGGCAATCGTCTGGTGCTGGATCAGTTGTTTGGGTGTCAGCTTCAACCCCGCCTGCCTCAGACGAGACGCTGCCTGAATGCTCATGATCGAATCTCCGCCCAATGAAAAAAAGTTGTCATGAACGCTAATCTGCTCCAATTGAAAGAGTTCCGCCCAAATCTCGGCTATGATCTTCTCGACGTCATTTCTTGGGGCTATATGCACAGCCTGCCTAGTTTCCTGCTCCCACTCAGGCTCGGGCAATCGTTTTCGGTCTACTTTCCCATTGTGGGACAGCGGAATTTCATCGAGAATCACAAATCGGGACGGAACCATATAATCCGGCAATTTCTTCAGGATATGAATCCGCCATGCCCCCGAGTCTGACTGAGCACCTTCGCAGGTCACAACATAAGCCACAAGATGGGCAGCTTTACGGTCCTGAACGACGGTGACGACAGCTTCGCGAATGTCTTTATGCTGACAAAGAACATGTTCGATTTCCCCAAGTTCGATGCGAAGTCCCCTGAGCTTGACTTGAAAGTCGGCACGTCCAAGATACTCGATGTTTCCATCTGGCTGCCAGCGAGCCAAATCCCCGGTACGGTACAATCGTTCTCCGTTTTGAACAGAAAACGGATCGGCGATAAATTTTTCTTCTGTCAAGTCGGGACGTCCCCAATAGCCGCGCGCCAGATTGACGCCCCCGATGTAAAGCTCCCCTGTCACTCCGACGGGAACCGGATTTTTTTCGCCATCCAAAAGGTAGATGCGGGTATTGGCGATGGGCCGTCCAATCGGGACTGTCCTTCGTTCGTCCCCGGGCTGACAGGAAAAGAAGGTGACGTCAATCGCTGCCTCAGTGGGACCGTAGAGATTGTGGAGTTCAGTCTCGGGATGTGCCTCGAAAAATCGCTCTTTACACTCATACGGCAACGCCTCGCCGCTGCAAAAGACGCGTCGCAAATGAGGAAATGTCCCCCTCTTTGACTGCTCCAAAAACAGGATGAGCATGGACGGGACGAAATGGAGCGTCGTGATCCGTTCCGACAACATGACCTCCCTCAAATATTCAGGATCGCGGTGTCCGTCCGGACGAGCCACGACCAACGTCGCTCCCGCCAATAACGGCCAGAAAAACTCCCAGACCGAGACGTCAAAGCTGAACGGAGTTTTTTGCAATATTCGGTCAGTGGCATCCAGCCCATATTCATCCTGCATCCACAAAAGACGGTTTCGTATCCCCGCGTGCGTATTCATAACGCCCTTTGGCGTTCCTGTCGATCCCGATGTATAGATGACATATGCGAGATGTGTATCCTCGATTAGAACCGACAGATTGTTTGTGGATAAAGCATTCCACGGTCTATTTTCCCCGTCGACTGCAATGATTCGGCACAAATTCTCTATTTCGGGCAGGGTATGGCGAAGAGTCTCCTGGGTGAGAACCACGCTGGCTTGTGTATCCTCCAGCATGTATCTAATTCGTTCGCGAGGATAATCGGGATCGATCGGGACGTAGGCGCCACCTGCTTTCATGATCGCCAGCAGGCTGATGACCATCTCTACGGAACGAGCCATGTAGACACCGACTAGATCATCGGGCTTGATTCCCAGGTGTCGCAAGTAATGCGCTAGCTGATTCGCCTGGCTGTTCAGCTCCCGGTAGGTCAGACGATCGGTTCCGAAAACAATCGCTTCTCTGTCAGGTGTTCTTTCAGTCTGCTCCTCAATGAGCTGAGGCAGAAGCAGACTAGGTTCATAGACTACCTGAGTCTGGTTCCATGTATGCAAAAGCAGCTCGGATTCTCTTTCAGTTAAAATAGAAAACTGGTTGATTCCGATCTCGGGTGACTTGGCCATCGTTTCCAGAATGATGACAAAATGATCGATCATTCGTTCTATGGTGCTTGCGTCAAACAAATCGGTACTGTATTCCAGCTCCCCCAGCAGCTCCGCTCCTTGCTCCCGGATAAAGAGCGACAGATCAAACTTGGAAGTGTGCTTACCCACCTCCTCCATCTGCACCTCCAGGTTGGAGACCTGTGCTGTTTGCATAGGAGAGTTCTGGACGGCGAACTCAGCCTGAAAGATTGGCTGATAGCTGAGATTCCGCTCGGGCTGCAAGATGTCTACCAGTTTTTCAAAAGGGAGCGCCTGATGTTCAAACGCCTCAAGCACCGTTTCACGAACGCGTTGGAAGAGCTCCCGAAAGCTAGGAGCGTCAGAAAGATCGACACGCATGACCAGGGTATTGACGAAAAAACCGATGATATTTTCCACAGCTGTCTGATGGCGATTTGCTACAGGGGTTCCTACCAAAATGTCTTCTTGTCCGGAATAACGATAGAGCAATGTTTGGTAGGCTGCCAGAAGTCCCATGAACAGCGTGATGCCTTCACGTTGGAACAGACACCGCAGTTTCTCAGCCAGTTCGGCTCGTATGGAAAAGCGGATAAGATTACCGCGATAGCTTTGTGTACTCGGACGTGGACGGTCGGAAGGAAGCTGAAGAACCGGCAGCTCTCCACCCAGCCTGTTCTTCCAATAGGTGGTGAGCGATTCCAGTTTTTCTCCCTGGCATACCTCCAATTGTTCATAAGCATAATCGATGTACTGCATCTGCAACTCCGGAAGTCTTAGATTCGCACCGGTGGAAAAAGCTTCATAGCAAAGGATAATTTCTTGTACCATGATCCCGCAAGACCAGCCATCAGTAATGATATGGTGTTTGGTGATGAGTAGGCGGTATTCTTCTTCAGCTATCCGAAACAAACTAGCGCGGAGCAAAGGCCCCTTTTCCAGATCAAATGGATGCTGCGACTCCTGAGTCAGAATTTCCTGCCACTTTTTTTCTCTCTCTCCAGTCAAAAGTCCCCGCAGATCCTGGGTCAGCAAATGAAAGGGCTCTGCTGGCTGTATGATCTGTCTCGCTTCCCCATCTACTGTCAGAAATCGCGTCCGCAGCATCTCGTGCCGTACAACCAACTGGTCAAAGCTCCTTTTCAACGCCTCTACATCCACTGGGCCGCGCATCCGGACGGAGGTTACGATGCTGTACGCCGGATGATGGGGCTCCAACTGGTCTACCACCCACAGTCGCTGCTGCGAAAAGGAAAGCGGGTGATGATCTGCATGAAGCGGGCGTCTCTTAATCGGGCGCTCCCCTTGTTTTCGCTTCTTCTTCAGCCTAATCAGCTGATCCAGATTGTGTGCCGTCAGTTCACGGATGCGCTTTTGCAAGTCTTCCCTCAAGACAGCAGTCCCTCCCTTTCCTCCATCAATTCCAGCTCATGCAATATCTCTGGATCAAGATCCCGTACCAGCTCTTCCAATACAAGAGTAGACAATTCTCCAATAGTCGGTGCTTCAAACAGGACCCGGAGCGGGATATCGATCTGGAAGGCTTCCCGCATGCGAGAGATCAACTGGGTTCCGAGCAGGGAATGACCTCCCAGATCAAAGAAGAAGTGATCTTGAACCCCGATTCCCTGTATTCCCAACAGCTGGGACCAAATTCCTTCCAGCTTCCGCTCGATTTCATTGGACGGCTCGACATAAGGGGTCCTGGTTTTTGGACGGGGACGACGCTGGTCAGAGTCGGAATCCACCTGATTTGACATACCGTCTTTCTGAGAAATTCGCACCCATTGGTCGATACGCGCCTCGAGCTCTCCCGTGGAAACAATCACCTGAGGTACCGCCGGTGCGGACAGCAGGCGGGCAAAAATCGCCTGACCTTCTTCCGGAAGCAGGAAGTACGGACTTAGGGTCGCACCTAGTCCAGTCTGGATAAAAATTTCTTCGTCCTTATGCCATGCCTCCCAATTGATCACCCAGCAGGGGAAACCATCTTCAGAACCCGCTTTAAACTTGTGAGCATACAGATCAAGATAGGCATTGGACGAAGCATAGGCCACGTGAGCTAATCCTCCGAGAATGGGGGATAGCGATGATGTCAACAAGCAAAAATCAAGCCGCACGTCTCGAAGCGCTTCTCTGAGGACCGCGAGTCCCTTGATCTTCGGTGAAAAATGCCAGTCCGCTTCTACCACTCCCGTCTCTTGGATGGTTTTCTGTGCATCGTGGTCGGGTCGACCTGCAGCATGAATCACGCCATGAATCGTGCCAAATCGCATCAACGTTTTTTCGACTGCTGCCTCCATGTCCTTCTTGGACGTCACATCGGCCTGGACAATCAGCACTTCTCCTCCGTTTTTCTCCAAGTTTTTGACCTCACGGATGCGCTGACAGACTTGTTCGTTTTCCCCATGCGCTGACAGCCATGCTTCCCACTCCGTGCGCGGAGGCAGCCCGGTGCGTGAGAGCAACACCAGCTTAGCCTGCATCGTTTTCGCCAAATAGTCTGCCAGAACCAACCCGATTTTGCCCAATCCACCGGTGATCAAATAGACGCCTTCCTTGCGAAGCAGACGAGGAGCTGTATCAGGCTCGGGTAATTCAATCGGTTCAAATCTCTGGCACCATCGCTGTCCTCCTCGATAAGCAACGACCTTTTCGTCCTGTTGTGTCATGATCTCCTTTATCAGCTTGGCCGCCAGCACTCCCTCCTGTTCCGCGTCAGGCAGGAGAAAATCGACGCTTTTGCAGCTAAGATTCATGTATTCCTGCGGGATGACCTTCAACGGACCGATGAGGGTCGCTTTCTCCGGGATCAGCTCTTCATCTCCTAATACGTCATACAAGCCGGTTGAGAAGACGTGTAACGCAATCTCGCTCGTCACATGGTTTTTGGCCAATGCCTGCGCCAGATAGAGAAGGCTGTAAAAGCCTCGTGATTGCAGCTCATCAAATGCAGGAGTCTCCTCTTCTTTCGGAGCAGTGACGCTCCATGCATGGACGATATCGGTAGGAAGATGCCCGGTTTCCAGCAACGATTTGATCACTTTCTGGTAATCTGCTGGGTTGGCAGGATTAATGACCATCGTATTCATGGAAAGGTTCCCGAAATCGGTTCCCATCCTCACCGTAAAGACGGTATCTCCTCTGTCGTTCAGTTGGGATGCGAGCGCATCAGCCCATGTCAGTTCGGGTAGGAACAGCAGCCAGGTTCGGGCGTTTCCAGGCTTTTGCATATCTACATCTGTAATCGGCTTTCGTATCCATGAAGGGGTATACAGCCATTTATCGGATTCCAACCGAGTTGCAGATTTCGCGGATTTACGAGGAGCAGTCCCCTCTTCAATCGAATCGATCCAATAGCGCTCCTTGGCAAAGGGATAGGTTGGATAGGGAATTCGCAAGCGCTGTTCAGCGGCATAAAATCCATGCCAATCGATCTCTACTCCCTCAAGCCAGAGTTGGCCAACAGCACCAATAAGCACTTCCTGATCATCCTTTTTCTCGTAGCGGTTTCGTAAACAAGCGATCGCACAGATTTCTTCGGCCTGTGTTTGATCGAGCATGTGCATAATCAGACTGCTTAGTGAATATCCGGGACCGGCCTCGATCATAACCTGATTGGGATGCTTGCGGAAAAGCTGCTGGCAGGCAGAATGAAAACGCACTGTTCCGCACAGATGCTCTGCCCAATAGTCAGGACTGGTCGCTTCCTCTTTCGTCATCCAATCTCCTGTTACTGTCGAAACGAGAGGCAGCTTCGGCGGAAATAAGGCTATGCCATCCACGAGCCGACGAAACTCCTCCCGAATCGGTTCCATCATTCGAGAATGAAAAGCATGAGTGGTCGGTAGGCGGCTGGACGCCACTTTGCGAACTTGCATTTGCTGTTCAAGACGAAGAATTTCATCCTCGGGGCCGCCTATGACGCACATGGTGTCACCATTCACCGCGCAAATGGACACATGCTCATTCAGCAGCGTGGACATCTCCGTTTCAGAAAGATGGACAGCCAGCATGGTTCCCCCCGGAAGCCTCTGGATCATCTCGGCGCGCTTGGCTACGAGCGTCAGGGCATCCGACAACGTCATCACGCCTGCACACACAGCAGCCACATACTCGCCGATACTGTATCCGATGAGGGCTTTCGGACGGATTCCCCATGATTCCAATAGCTTCGCAAGTGCGTATTCAATCACAAATAAAGCAGGCTGCGCTAACCGGGTTTGATTCAACCGAGTATCCTCTTTACATGATTCTGCTGTACCCCTGGCTAGCATACCGCGCAAATCCAGCCGGCCATCACCCTCTGAAACGATCTGCGAAGGGTCAAAAAGGACTTCGCGAATGTCTTCCCCAATACTGGAAAGGAGGCTGACTGCACATTGATCCACGGCTTCCCGAAAGATGGATTCGCTTTGATAGAGTCCATAACCCATGTTGAGATAGTGATCCCCCAAACCCGGAAATAGGAAAGTGACATTACGATGCTTGTCCACGCATTCCCGTCTGAACAGCTTGCCCGGAGTAAGCCCATTCAAGGCTTGTAGGGCTTCGTTGTGATCACGGCAAAGGATTGCGCAGCGCTGCTCGAGTGCTTTGCGTCCGACCTTGCTTGTATAGGCGATATCTGCCAGTTTGGAATCGGATTGTCGGGAAAGAAAGTGTGCCATATCCTCCATCTGTTGCTCCAAGGCAGTCTCTGTCTTGCCGGAGAGGAGCAATAGCTGCCACGGGCGGCTCGGACCGGGCTCACTTCTCGGAGGCGCTTCTTCGAGAATGAGGTGTACGTTCGTTCCACCCATTCCAAAAGCGCTGACCCCTGCCCGTCTGGGGAAATCCGTATCATCCTCCCATTCTGTCAGCCGGGTATTCACATAAAAGGGACTCTGCGTAAACCCAATCTCCGGATTCGGTTTGCTGAAATGAAGGCTGGGGGGGATTTTTTTGTGCTTGAGCGCCATGACAGTTTTGATGAGCCCAGCCATTCCTGCAGCCGCCTCCAGATGTCCGACATTGGTTTTGACGGAACCGACCGCACAATATCCCACTTGTGCAGTATGTGTACGGTATGCCTGGGTCAAGGCGTGCATTTCGATGCTATCACCCAAGGGAGTTCCGCTTCCATGGGCTTCGACATAGCGTATCGTCTCTGGATGAACCTCCGCCACTGACAGAGCTTCTTCGATCACGGCTCGCTGGCTTTCTATGCCGGGAGCTGTAAAGCTAGCCTTGCGCGAGCCGTCATTGTTGGAGGCAGATCCTTTGATGACCGCATGGATTTCATCCCCGTCAGCCAGAGCATCTTCCAAGCGTTTAAGAACAACCATGCCGATTCCGCTTCCAAAATTCGTGCCACTTGCCTGTTCATCGAAAGACCGGACATGCCCGTCAGCAGAAAGCATTCCTCCTGGTTGATATACATAACCGCTTGGCCGGGTGTAGAGGGCTACTCCTCCGGCTAACGCCATCTGGCATTCATCAATCAATAGACTCTGGCAAGCGAGATGGACAGTCACGAGTGAGGTGGAGCAGCCGGTATGAATGGAGTAGCTAGGACCTGTCAGGTTCATTTTGTACGAGATGCGCGGTGCCAGCAGACCGAAATCGTTCCCGGCGCCGATCGTGACCGTTCCGAGCCGTTCCATCATCTCTCGATTGGTCATGAGCTGAAACAGGTAGGTGTTCATTCGGGAACCAGCAAATACACCGACCTTACCCGGGCATTGGTCCGGCGTGTAGCCGGCCGCCTCGAGTGCTTCCCATGCGCATTCTAGTAAAAGCCTTTGCTGAGGGTCCATGATTTCCGCTTCCCCTGGCGTATACCCAAAGAAAGACGCATCGAAGCAATCTATATCCTCCAGCACTGGAGACCGGGGGACATAATCGGGATGCCGGAGTTTCTCGGGATCTACGTAACCTTTGAGGTCATCCTCCTTGAAATGCTTGATGGTTTCTCTTCCGTCGCAGAGATTTTGCCAAAACTCTTCCAGGTTTTTGGCTCCTGGAAATCTTCCCGCCATCCCGATGATAGCAACTTCGGACCCATTCCTATAAACGGACCAGTCCCTCTCCTCCATGCGTTTATCTCCTTCCTCGCGACCGCTGCTGCAGGAGCAGTTGTTTACGCCGCTGAACATGTCCTGCTTCGGTCAATATATTTTCCCTGTCCGGCTCCAATACAGAAGGTTCATTTACCAGCAAGGTCTCGATATAGGCAGCCAATTCCGATATGGTCCGCTTTTCGTAGACATGTACCACAGGCAGATCGATTTGAAAGATTCGCCTGCATTCATTCACGACCTGGATCGCCAAAAAGGAGTCGCCACCGCTTTCGAAAAAATGGTCGTGAAGGCCAACATGCTCAAGTCCGATCTTGTCTTTCCATATATCTGTCAATATGGACTCTATCTCTTCTCTGGTATAAATGACCTTCTCCGGTATGCTTCTGTCCTTGGCAGAACTCTCGCCATGGGTAGGTGTGTTGGCTTCGATCCAGTACTTTTTCCGTTCAAACGGATAGGTAGGCAGCGAGACTCGTTGCCGCCTCTCTCCTTCATATAATCGATCCCACGCGATGGAGACCCCGTTGCTCCAAAGCGTTCCTACTGTCGATAACAGGTTCCTGACCAGACTGTCATGAATCTCGGATGACACCCCGCAGTGCTTTTCGTACAGGCTACCGTCCCATAAGTCCACGACAAACCCTTCTTCCGACTTCCCACTGTCCTGCTGAACAAAATTCACCGTGCTGGATGCCGACGTCTTGCGGAGATATTGAATGGCAGCCTCTTCAGGGGATAGTGTGCCGGATAAAGTTGCCGATACCAGTCTCCCTGCCTCGTCGCCTATGAGTGTGTGCGGCGAAAGGCCCCAATGCGTCAGGAGATGTGCCAGGGCGTACTGGAAAACAAAGCTGACTACTGCTTGATTGGCTGGGAGCAGCAATTGTCTTGCCGCGTCCGATATCTTGTCCGCTGCGGGGTAAAGAAGCGACTTCGCATCACTTCCTTTGTATTTCCTCAATAGTCCTGACATCTGATCGAACGAATGGCGAAACATTTCTTCTGTCTCATACAAATCATGGCCATAGTAGACAACCGGATGTACGAATGACCGCATAGAAAAAAATACTGATGTTTCCTGTCTAGTCTTTGTAGGCAGGGTGCGATTCGGATCTTTCAGGACTGAGCACGCTTCTTCTGCCGAACGGCAAAGAACTACTCGACGAAAACGAAATACTTGGCGACCTACTTGCAGCGTATAGGCGATATCCGTCAGGTTGGTTGCTGCATTCCTTTGCAAATAGTCCGCTAGTCGTAAAGAGGCATTCTTCAAGGCATCCATACTTTTTGCGGAAAGAATCAGCAGATGGTCCTTTCGCTTATGCTGGTCTGCAATCAACGTAGGCGCTTCTTCCAGAACGACATGAGCATTGGTTCCCCCGAATCCAAAAGAGCTGATTCCTGCCCTACGCGGTTGATCTTGCCTTTCTTGATGCTGGCTTTTCCAGGGAACCAGACGGGTATTGACTACAAACGGACTATTGGCAAAATCAATCTGGGGATTCGGCTCCCGGAAATGAAGGCTAGGCGGAATTTTTTGATGGTGGAGCGCCAGAACTGTTTTGATCAAGCCAGTAACTCCTGCCGCGTGCGCGAGATGACCCAGATTGGATTTGATGGAGCCAATCCGGCAAAATGCATTTTTATCTGTACTGAGACGAAAAGCCCGTGTCAGTGCCGCAATTTCAATTGGATCCCCCAAGGAAGTTCCTGTCCCGTGCGCTTCCACGTAGGTGATGCTGTCTGCCTCGATTCCTGCATTGGCAATTGCCTCCGCGATCACCTCAGCCTGACCGTCGATACTGGGGGCTGTATATCCAACCTTCAGGGAGCCATCGTTATTGACCGCAGAGCCTTTCACCACCGCGAGGATCTGATCGCCACTGCGCAGCGCATCTTCCAGACGACGGAGGACGACGATGCCCATTCCGCTGCCAAACACCGTTCCGTTCGCATCCTTGTCAAATGGTCGGCAATGTCCATCGGGGGAAACGATCCCTTCCTCCATATAGAAATATCCCGTATCGTGGGTCAGATTGATGGACACCCCGCCCGCTAATGCCATATCACATTCGTAAGAAAGCAAACTTTGACATGCAGCATGTACGGCGACCAGCGAGGTGGAGCAAGCGCTTTGGACGATGTGGCTTGGACCACGCAGGTTCAATTTGTACGAGGTTCGCGTCGTCAGCGAATCGGGAGCGTTCCCGATCTCGATTTGCACAGGATCGAAGGACTGCAGAATGTCTGGGCGGGACATGATGTTCTTCAATAGATAGGTACTGAGCGAAGACCCCGCAAACACACCGATGGTTCCGTCAAACCGATCTGGTACATGACCGGCATCCTCCAGAGCCTCCCAGGCACCTTCCAGAAATAGGCGTTGCTGAGGGTCCATCAGCCTTGCTTCGTGAGGGTTGATTCCGAAAAATTCGGCATCAAAATGCTTCATGCCATCGATCGATGCAACCGCAGGAACGTGGTGGGGGTGACGAATGATGTCATCCCCTGCTCCGCGCTCGCGCAACTCCTCCTCGCTCAAATGCCTGATTGTCTCATGCCCATCACACAGTCTGTCCCAAAGCTCCCGAATCGTAGGTGCACCGGGAAACCTCCCAGCCATCCCAATGATGGCGATTTCGTTGCCCGACATGGATTGCAGTATTCCGTCCAGCTTCATAAGCTCCTCCTATTAGGATTTGGTGAGCTGTTTGCGCTTTTCTCTGCGCAGCTCCCCTCTGTTTTTGCTGGTGGCCAGCGCAGGCTTTTCCATTTGATTGTCCCCGAGCAGTTCGGCAAAAGTCTGCACGGTTGGGCCTTCGTACAAGCGGACTGGAAGCAGAGTGGTAGAAAATGCTTCGTTGATCTGGGCAATCAGCTTGATACCGACCAAGGAATTTCCTCCAAGCTCAAAAAAGTTGTCCTGTATGCCGACCTGATCGATTCCCAGAGTACGCTGCCAGATGTCACAAATTTTCTTTTCGATCTCGTTGCGCGGCGCTACATACGGATTTTGCAGGGATGGCCTAGGATGGAGCGCGGCCTGGTGGGCAAGTTCGATCGCTTGCTCCGGGGCAAATGCTCCTGTACTGACCCACTCTTGGCTACGCTGATTCAGGTCAATTGTTGACACGGCCACCCGTCCCATATCTATCCGTGCCAAAAGAGCCGGTAAAATCAGCGCAAATTCATGGGGGCGCATTGCATTTTCAGAAAAGCTGCTCTGCTCGATCAGATTCACTTGTTCCTTTTCTGCTCCAAAGAGAAACGCGTCCAGATTCCAGCTCGCCCACATTGTTTTTCCTGCTCGATTGGAGCAAACAGAAAAGGAGTCCATGAATTGATTGGCAGCCGCGTAATGAGCGCTCTTCATTCCACCAAGCAAGGAAGCCAACGAAGAGATCAGGATGCAGCATGTTGGACGAAGCTGCGTCACCAGAGTATCGAGAACATACAAGCCTTGTACCTTTGCCACAAAGTGCTGGCTGCTTAGGTCGGCTGTCGTTTCCCGAATAAACTGAAAATAACGTTCATGGACAGCACCGGCTGCGTGGAAGATTCCATCGAGACTGCCCCATTGCTCGATGATTTCATCAGTCGCTTGACGCATCTGGTCGAGTGAGGAAACATCCGCTTCGAGCACCATTACCCTAGCCCCCATTTGTTCCAAGGACTGAACCCGACGAATTTTTTCTGTCATTGGATCATCGGGACGCAAACGAAGCCATTGTTCCCACTCTGCACGCTTTGGAACCGGAGTACGCCCTAGCAAAGCCAGCTTGTGTACGCCCTGCTTCACCAGTACTTCCGCGATCAACAGCCCAAGGTCCCCGAGACCACCTGTAATAAGGCAAGTCTCAAGCTGGGGAAGTGAAAGCGGAGTCGATGTTTCTATCTCCATATTCTCGTAAGCGGGGACGAATCGTCTGTTCCCCCGGTAGGCGACGACCCCTTCCCGGTGCTTGCTTCTGCATTGCTCGATGACAAAATCAGCCAAATTGTCTACAGACACCGTACTATCGTGCCGAAGGTCCAGATCCACTGCAGACACCTGAATTTGCGGAAATTCCTGTGCTATTACTTTGCCTGCTGCCAGGGCGACGGTTTTTTCCGGAATGATTTGTTCGTTGCCCATGACATCGTGCAAGCGATCCGACAACAGCGTCAGGCGTACTGCATTCGTACCATTGCAGGTTTCCCACGTTCGTGCAAGTGACAGCAGGCTGTCAAAACCGCTTTCGACATAGGTCTCAAAGACGCTGTAAGGTTCTTTATCTTGGAACTCCTTTTCTTCCAACAACCAGACATGCAAGAGGTGATCGGGACGAAGACCACGTGCAGCCACTTCTTGCAGACAAGCTGCGTAATCCTCTTCTCGATTGGGCCGAATGACAAAGACGTTTTCGTCCAGCACTTGGTAGGCATGACCCTTCCGCACGGAAATCACCGTTTGATTCTGTTCCATCAGACGATGGACCAACAGTCTGCTCCAGGGATCTTCCCCTTCCAATACTAGCCAGGTCTGCGATACAGGTATCTGTTCCCTCGGCGATCGAACAGCTGACTGCTTCCAGATCGGATGATACAGCCATTCCTCGGGTCTCTGACGTCGATTGTTACCCCCACTGCCATGAAGTTTGATTTTGTCAAGCGGTTCAATCCAATAGCGCTGTCTTTCAAACGGATAGGTTGGCAATGGGACACGACGACGCTGCTCTTCTTGGTAAAAGGCTTGCCAATTCACCACTGCTCCCGCCAGCCAAAGCTTGCCCACGACTTGCATCAAAAAACGTGCATCCGGTACCGAATCCTTGGGATGGCGAAGCGAGTGAAGAACGACCTGTCTTTGATGAGCTTGTCTCAATTCCTTGACCAGGGAATGAAGCGTACTGCCCGGTCCAACCTCCAGGAACAGATAAGAGGGCTCCTCTAATAAGGTTTGGATTCCCGGCGCAAACATAACACCCTGCCGCAAATGCTTTGCCCAATAGCCCGGATCGGTGGCTTCCTGTTCGGTGATCCAGGTCCCTGTCACGTTGGACAGGTACGGAATCCGGGGAGAACGCAAACTGATTTGCTGCATGCAGGCTGTAAAACGCTGTACAATGGGCTCCATCATATGGGAGTGAAAGGCGTGAGAGGTCTGGAGCAGTGTACTCGTCACTCCTTGCTGTTCCAGTAATTGCTGAAACTGCATAACATGCTCCGTCTCCCCAGACACTACACATAGCCGATTGCCGTTCCATGCTGCCAGCGATAGTCGAGCATCAAGCAGAGGTTCCAGCTCTTCTGGAGAAAGTTGGACCGAAAGCATGCTGCCGGCCGGCAACTCTTGAATCATCCGACCGCGCATCGCGATTATGTGGAGCGCATCCTCGAGTGTAAATACCCCTGAAAGGCAAGCTGCCACGTATTCTCCGACACTGTGTCCAATCATCGCCTGCGGCTGGATGCCCCATGCCATCCATAGCTTGGCCAAGGCATATTCGATGACGAACAATGCCGGCTGTGTCAACCAGGTTTGCCGCAGCATTTCAGCTGACTCTGCCTCCCGGTCTGCAGGGGGATAAAGCACATCGCGCAAATCCAGGTTAAGGACGGGAAGAAGCAATTCACAGCACTGGTCTACGTACATTTTGAACACAGCCTCTGTTTCATAGAGCCCTTTCCCCATGTTGACATATTGCGAGCCTTGTCCTGTAAAGAGAAAAACAACAGGCCTCTCCCGCTCCTCTTCTACTGATGATTCACCAGCTCGATAGCTACCTTCTTGCAAGGCTTGGATCCCCTCGTCCGTGTCAGAAGCAACAATGAAACGGCGATGCGATAACGTCTTTCTTCCTATATTTAGAGTGTATGCCACGTCTGCAAACGGCAGCTGTTCACGGTCTTTCAAATGATTGGCCAGATTGTCCGTCAGCTTCTTCAATGCAGTAGCCGTTTTGGCGGAAAAAGTAAGAAGCTGATAGGGTCGCGAGATACTGCTTTGGGCTTCTTCTGGTTCAGGTACATTCTCCAAAATGACATGGGCATTTGTTCCCCCCATCCCGAAGGAACTCACTCCCGCACGCCGCCGCTGATCCCCTGTCACCCATTTTGTCACTTCTGTCGGAACGTAAAAGGGACTGTTCTCCAGATCCATTTGCGGATTGGGCTTCTCAAAATGTAGCGTCGGCGGAATGATTCCGTGCTTCACGGCTAGAGAAGCCTTGATCAAGCCTATGACGCCAGCCGCTGTATCAAGGTGTCCGATGTTTGTCTTGACGGAGCCTAACGCGCAATATCCTTTTTTGTCCGTACTTCGGCGAAACACTTCCGTCAATGCTTCGACTTCGATCGGATCCCCGATCCTTGTACCGGTCCCGTGCGCCTCAATGTAGGTTATGCTTTCAGGCTCTACCCCCGCCATAGCTTGAGCCATGGCGATCACTTCTGCCTGGCCCTTAACGCTCGGCGCCATATAACTCACTTTGTTCGTGCCGTCGTTATTGACTGCTGAACCTTTGATTACTGCGTAGACATGGTCCCCGTCGCGCAAAGCGTCCGACAAACGCTTTAGCACCACACATCCCGCACCGTGTCCGCTGACGAAACCCTGGGCTTTCTCGTCAAAGGCTCGACAATGTCCATCCGGCGAAGTAGTTCCTCCTTCGTGATAGAGATATCCTGCCTTTTCCGGAAAATGGATCGATATACCGCCGGACAGTGCCATGTCGCATTCGTAACTGAGCAGGCTTTGGCATGCGTAGTGAATCGCGGTGAGAGAAGTCGAAGAGGAGGACTGAATCGTGACGGCAGGTCCCTTGAGATTGAGCTTGTAAGAGACTTCCGTTGTCAGGCTGTCCTTGTCGTTTCCAATCGCTGCCTGCAGGCTTTCGACTGAAGCAATCAAGTCCACATGCTCGTATAAATTGTGCAACCAATACGTATTCATGCTCTGCCCAGCAAAAACGCCGATGCGCCCCTCGTAGGTATCCGGGTTGTATCCCGCATCCTCGATGGCTTCCCACGAGCATTCCAGAAATATCCGATGCTGAGGGTCCGTCAACTCCGCCACCCGCGGATTATATCCGAAAAAGGCTGCATCGAACTGATCGGTATTTCCGAGAATGCCCTTTGCTTTTATGTAGCGGGGATTGGCGATGATGGCTGGGTCAATCCGGGAAGCAAGCAGCTCCTCGTCCGTCAGCTCCGTGATAGACTCCACCTTTTGCAACAGATTGTTCCAAAACTGCTCCACATTGTCGGCGCCGGGGAACCTCCCGGACATGCCAATCACCGCGATGCCATCCACTGAATCAACCCAATCGTGCATGCAGCTTTCCTCCTCGTCTTGTGATAGAAAGCGCGTCCCACCACGGTTATTAATGCCCTGTGCTGGCAAAGGAACGCAATCCTCTTTTCCAAAAGAAATAAGCGATCATACAACAGAGAATCGCCACTGCCGGGGTCAGATAGCCAACGGTATGGTATCCGCCCTGGTCGACAAACACCGCTGCCGGGTAAAACGATGTAAACCCGTACGGGATGATCCACGTTAACACAAAGCGCAATCCCTTGTTGTAAATTGTCAAAGGGTAATTGGTAAAGCTGCTTAGCTGGTATGTTGTAGACATGATAGGGAAGCTGTCTACCATCCAGAAGGAAAAGGTGGCAAAAAATAGGTTCACTGCAATAAAGATCAACCCGCTGGACAGGATCAATAAGGCAAGGATCAGTGTCTCTAGTCCCCCCCAAGGCATGGAGAGCTCCGGAATCGCAATGCCCAGCACAATCACTCCGATGATCAACTGACCAATTCCGTCCGGTTGTATCCGATCAGCAATCAGGTGAAAAAGCGGCGGAATCGGACGAAGTAGAATGCGGTCGAAGTTCCCAGTGCGGATATAAGCGGAACCTAGCACCCAGAGGTTTTCAAAGAAAAATTGATGAATGGCTCTTCCGGTAGCCGCGATGCCGTAAATGAACAATACCTCGTGAAACGTCCAGCCTTGCAGGGTATGAATGTGGTCAAAGACGATTTTCACAAACAGAATGGAGGTAGTTTGGATAAACAGGATCGAAAGAGCTCCGATAAGAAAATCAACACGGTACTCCATCATTGCTTTTAGCCTGGCTGAGAAAAAACATACATACAGCTGGAAATAACGCATGTTTTGCCCTGTACCTCCTCTCCGCTACCCTCCGAAAATGGTGATCCGCCTTTTCGCCAGCAACCAGAAGAGACGGCTGACCATCCAGCAAACCAACAGCCAAAAAAGTTGCAAACCGATGGCCGGGTATATATCCGCTCCTTGAATTTGACCGGTGTAAATGGAAACGGGAACAAAGACCATCGAAGGAAACGGCATATAGGTGCAGACAATCTGCAGCCATTGCGGAAACAGAGTGATCGGCACAAGCGTTCCTGAGAAAAACAGTAGAAATGAAGCACGCAGTATTCGCAGACCCGAGATATTGATCGTCCAGAATGATAGCAGGCCTACGACCAAATCAATCTGTGCCCCGATGAGGATTCCGGTCAGGGTACTAAACAGAAACAGAAGAGCGTGCTCCCACGAATGCGGAGCATGAATCCCGATAAATAACAAGGCGACGACAAGCATCGGCAGTGTCTCACGGATGATGGAAGTCAGCTTGCTTCCCAAATCCAGCGAGATCAGTTTGTTGATATAGTCATAGGGACGCATCAGCTCAATGGCTACGTCTCCGTTTAGGACACCTGCTGCTAGCTGTGTCCCCGCCCCTGCGATATAGCTGCTCAAAAGGACTGCCAAAACCGAATAGGTTAGCATTTGTTCCAACGAAATGTCGACAATGGTAGTCCGATTCTCGTAAACGGCTTGCCAGAATGCATAGAGCATGACCAACCTAATAACCGACGTAATCGAGCCCGCCCAAAAGCGAAGCGAATAGGCGGTATCCAACTTGACTTGGGACAGGAGCAATTTCCAGTATTTTTGCATCGCTATGCTCCTCGTTCGTAGATCTCTTGGACGATGCTCTCGATTTTTGGTTCCGCAATCGAGACGTCGCGGACGCGGTAATGGTGGAGCACCGCCGCGATCACCTGGGCCGCCGAGATAGTCTCAGGGTGAAAAGAAAGTGTCAGCTTGTTGCTGTTCCCCTCTTCCGGAATGTAGGTGACCAACCCCTCCAGTTCTCCGGGAATCAAAATCTCCTCTTTTTCTTCGTCCAGTTCAAAGGAAATGACATGTTCATGCAAAAAGCTGTTCTTGACGGCGTGCAAATCGCCATCGTACAGAATTTGGCCGTTGTCGATGATAATAATTCGACGGCACAGCTCCTCGATGTCCTGCATGTCGTGAGTGGTCAGGATGATGGTCGTTCCCTTCTCCTCATTCATTTGCTTTATAAAGGAACGAATGCGAGATTTGGCCGCTACATCCAGACCTATCGTCGGCTCGTCCAAGTAGACCACGGCAGGATCGTGCAGGAAAGCGGCAACGAACTCACAACGCATTTTTTGTCCGAGGGATAGCTGGCGTACTGGAATGTCAAGCAACGAATGAAGTTGCAGCTTTTCGGTCATTTCATGCAGGTTTTTTTGATAGATGGCTTCTGGAATCTGGTAGATGTGCTTGAGCAAATCGTAGGATTCACGAGGTGCGAGGTCCCACATCAATTGCGTCCGCTGTCCGAAGACGGCCCCAATCTTTTTGGCGTTTTTTTGTCGTTCCCTGTACGGTACAATTCCATTGACCAGCACGTCTCCAGAGGTTGGAGTCAAGATTCCGGAGAGCATTTTAATTGTGGTGGATTTTCCGGCTCCGTTTGATCCGATATAACCGACGACTTCCCCGGATGCGATCGTAAAGCTGATATCATCCACCGCTTTTTTGCTGGTGTATTTCCGGATAAACAGGCCCTGGATCGCCCCAAGCAAGCCCTGCTTGCGTTTGGCGATTCGGTAATGCTTGGAGAGTCCTCGCACCTCAATCATTTGTTCCGCCTCCTATCCGCATATGCATCTGCTTGCGCTTGTGGAGCGCCGCTTTACGGGCATCCGCAAAGCTGTGAATATGCTTTGCATCGATTTGTTTTGTCTGTTCGCCTTGATCACGTGCTGACAAATAGACCGCTAGACTTCTGATTGTCGGGTACTTGAACATATCCACAAGCGGTATCTCCTGTTTTCGCCATTCGATCAACCGTTTTTGCACGGTAACGATGTTCAAAGAGTGTCCGCCGAGATCAAAGAAGTTGTCATCTCTGCCCACATGGGGAACCTGCAAAACCTCTTGCCAAATTTCGCTAATGATCCGTTCCCATTCACTTTTGGGTGCAGCCGTTGGAGGGATCATCTCAGATGAAGTCGTCTCAGGTAGCGGAAGAGCCAAAACATCCAGTTTTCCGTTGACGAGATAAGGCAGCTTGGGGATCTCTAGAAAAGCAGCGGGTATCATATAGTCAGGCAAAACGGTTTTCAACCATTGCCGCCATTCATGAAGAGATGGAGCTTTGCTCCCTTCCTTGAGCGTGAAATACGCCACTAGACGCTTTTCGTTCAATACGGGCTGCAGAACCACGACGGCTTTATTTACAGACGCGTGCCTGTTCAAATGGAATTCAATCTCTCCGGGCTCAATCCGGTATCCCCGAAGCTTTATTTGTTTGTCGGCCCTTCCCTTGTACTCGAGCAATCCATCAGGCAGCCAGCGAGCCAGGTCACCGGTCTTGTACATTTTGCTGTTGGGACGAAACGGGTTTGGGAGGAAGCTCTGATTCGTTTGCCTCTCATTATTCCAATATCCGCGAGCCACGCCGTATCCGGCGATGTACATCTCTCCGGTTACGCCTACCGGGACGGGACGCAGATGCTCGTCCAGCAGATAGACCTGTGTATTGATGACCGGTTTACCAATCGAGATCCGCCCCTTTTCTTTCAAGAAGCGAGCATCAAGCTCTTCATATGTGGAACAAACTGTCGTTTCCGTCAGACCGTATCCGTTGACCAGGGTGACGCGACCTATCAACTGGTCGACGTCTTGCCAGGAAAGGGCTTCTCCCCCACTCAACAACAGGCGCAGCTTGGGCAGACGAGCGGCCATTTGATTCAGACGGGCAATGACAGCTGGCACCGTGCTCAGCATGGTGATTTGCTTGTCTTCGATAATCCGGATTAGTCGGTCTGGATCTAGAACATCGTAAGTATCCGGTAATACCAGTTCCCCCCCTGCGCACAAGATGGGAAACATCTCCCCTATAAAGCTGGCAGAGGCTACGGAGGTCAGCGGGAGCATGCGATCTTGCGTCGATGGATCGTATGAGAGCAAAAATGAGGCGATGACATTGACGATGCCTTTGTGAGTCAGCATGACCCCTTTTGGTTGTCCGGTCGAACCAGAGGTATAAATGAGACTGGCCACCTCTTCGGAAGAGCGAATTTCCGGCAGTCCCGCCACTTCATTTTCCAATCCAGATATCTCGAGATCGTCTGGAGCAATCTGATCGAGCAGAATGATTCTGCCGTCCTTCTCCTCGAAGAAGGCGGCATGCTTCTTCGTTGTCAGGATGAAGGTGGCTTGTGAATCGTCGAGGATACGCCTGACTCTATCGAGCGGATAAGCAGGATCGATGGGCAGATACGCTCCCCCTGCTTGCAAGACCCCAAGGATTGCTGCGATTAGTTCGCATGACCGGTCGATGTAGATGGCAACGATGTTCTCAGCTTTGCAGCCCTGACGATGAAGGGTAATAGCAATACGACGGGCCCATTGATCCAGTTCCCGATAAGAAATCTGATGCTTGGGGTCCGACACGGCAATCGCATCCGGCGTCTTAGTAGCTTGTCTGGCGAACATTTCCGGTAGACAGGTCTTCTCCAAATCTATTTCCTGGAGTTTTGGACAATCGGTCATGTTCCACCCGTGGAGCAACATCTGTTCTTCGGATGGATCCAGCATAGACAGGTATCCAATGCTCTGACTAGGATTGCTCGCAATGCTTTCGAGCAGATTGACGAAATGGCGAGACATACGCTCGATCGTCTCCACTGCGAATAAGTCGGTATTGTATTCCCAGGACAGGGCCAGTCTCCCGGGGCTCACCCCCGCAGTCAGTGTGATGTCGTACTGAACCATCCTCTCTGGATCGGTATAGCTTTTCATCTCCAGGGTTCCGAGGTTGATCCCGGCATCCGGCTCATCCAGGGCAAATGCGGTCAGTCCCGCTATCCCCTCCATCGGTGCCTGCTGCATGACAAACATCGTTTGAAATATGGGAGAACGGCTTGGATCACGATCTTGTCCCACCCTTTTGACCACTTCGGAAAACGGGCACAGCTGATTGGCGAGGGCTTCTCCCACCACCTGACGCATCCGCGCGAGAAATTGTTCGAAGGACGGCTGACCGGACAAGCAGCCGCGCATGACAAGCGGATTCACGAGATACCCAACGAGCTTTGCATCACGAGCTCTCGTCCTGCCCGCACTGGGAGATCCAACCAGAATGTCATCTTGTCCGGTATAGCGGTGCAAAAGAATCTGGTAGGCAGACAACAGCAAGGTATAGAGCGTCGTTTGGTTTTGCCGTGCGATCCTGTTGAGCTTTTGCAAAAGTTTTGCGTCGGCACTCGTCTGGTGAATCGTCCCCCGGTAGGTTTGGATCGCCGGACGAGGCTTGTCCGTCGGAAGGTCAAGGACAGGCAGTTCACCTGAAAGCTGCTCCTCCCAATACGTGAGTTGACGTTCTTTTTCCGTCGTTGCCATCCATTGGCGGTGCCAGGCGGCGTAATCGGCAAACGTACTGGTTGGTTCGGGCAAAGCTGCTTGTCGTCCCTCGCTTAGGGCGGTATAGATCGTTCCCAATTCCTGCAGTAAGATGCCAAGTGACCAAAAATCAACAATGATATGATGAAACCGCAAGAGCAGGACGAGGTCATCCCGTCTTCGGAAACCATACACCTCAAACAAAGGACCGTTCTCCAGGTCAAAAGGCTGCTCTGCCAATTGTTTCAGCCTTGGATATAGCATCTTGTCAGAGAGTACGTCTGCGTCTTCCCAATGTATTCCCCACGGAATAGAGGGATGGATCAACAACCTTGGTTCTTCTCCTGCTTCCGCAATGGACGACCGCAAAATAGCATGGCGTTCAACCAACTGCCCAAATGCGTTTTGCAGTGCCATTTCATCCACAACCATAGGAAGGCGGAGAGCTTTGGTCACATGATAAGCGGTACTGGCCGGCGCCAATTTCTGCATGAACCATAGTGATCGCTGCATGTCAGTCATCGGAATGCTGGTCAATTTCTCTGTCTGAATCTCCTCACGCTGCTGATTTTCGATGGCTTCCGGCAGATAAACGGATAGCTCCGCCGCCAATTCACGCAGAGTAGGGCCTTCCAAGAGACGTTTCAAAGTAACCGAAGACTGGAGG
Source organism: Brevibacillus panacihumi W25 (assembly GCF_000503775.1). Lineage (GTDB taxonomy): Bacteria > Bacillota > Bacilli > Brevibacillales > Brevibacillaceae > Brevibacillus > Brevibacillus panacihumi_A. The sequence continues at coordinate 69,116 of NZ_KI629782.1, forward strand.
CCGCTTTCTATAGCATGTAAAAACTGGATGAGATGAATGGAATCAAAACCCATGCGTGTCAAGGGCTGGTCCGATTCAATTCTGTCAGGCGAAACACCTAAAATTGTTGCGACGCGACCGCTCAGCCACTGCTCCAGGTTTTGGAGATTGTCTAGAGCTGGCGCGGATTGCTCGCCGTTTGCTTCTTCTTTGCCGAGTCTGCACCATTCCTTGAGAGTGGGCAAGGCTCCTCTCAAGTATGCCTCCCGTGTCTTACTGCGCTGGATTTTTCCGCTGGTGGTTTTCGGTATGCTGCCTGGCCGGATCAGGATGATGGCATTCACTTGCAATTCATGCTCTTCGGAGATGGCTTGATAGATCGCATCTACGACCTGGTCCAAATTTTTCGAGCGATAGGTTCGCTCAATCTCATGTACCAGCACAATTTGTTGAGAAGCTTCTTCTTCGATGACAAATGCAGCGCTGCAGTCGTGGCGAATGGCTTCATGGCTGCGCTCTGCCGTATATTCCAAATCTTGTGGGTAGTAGTTTCGTCCGCGAATTATCATTAGGTCCTTGCATCTTCCGGTCACAAACAGCTCATTGTTGATCATGAATCCCATGTCACCCGTTCGTAGATATGGACCGGAGCTCCAATCAGCCAGCCTGGCACCAAACGTTTCCAAACTTGCTTCCGCTTTGTTCCAATACCCTTTGGCAACATGTGGACCCTGGATCCATATCTCCCCTACGTGCATCTGCCCCAATGCCTCCCGGGTATCCGGATGTACAATCCGCACCTCCTGATCGAGCCAGGGAGAGCCGCAGCCGACTACGGTTTTTCCTTTAGATTGTTCGGCGGGGGGCAGCGGAGATACTCGGTGGTTCTTTAGTTCCTCCGGATCGACGATTATTTTTTGCAGCAGGCTGGGCTTTTTCCCGCCTGTCACCAGAAGTGTGGTTTCAGCCATTCCGTAGCACGGTTGAAACGCGTCCTGCCGAAAGCCGTACGGTCCAAATCGTTGGACAAATTGATCCATGGTTTTCTGGCGTACAGGTTCGGCACCGTTAAACGCCGCTTGCCAATGGTTCAGATTAAGACCTTTGCATTGTTCGTCGGTTATAGCCCGTGCGCATAGTTCGTAGGCAAAGTTAGGTCCGCCGCTGGTATGAGCCCGATAGGTCGAGATGGCTTTCAACCATCTTACAGGCTTGTGGATGAAGTCAGCCGGGTCCATCAGGATGCAGGTAGAACCAAGATACAGGGTCTGCAGGGCATTTCCGATCAACCCCATATCGTGGAACAGAGGAAGCCAGCTCACAAATATGGATTGTTCGTCATGTCCGTATGCTTGTTTGATCATTTCGTGGTTGGCGAGTAGGTTGGCGTGAGTGACCATGACCCCTTTGGGGGAAGAGGTTGAGCCAGAGGTATACTGCAAGAAGGCAAGGCTGTCTGCTGTCATTTTCTCCGGCTTTACCCAATCGTTGGGATCACAGTCGATCATATCGATATCCAGCAAAGGCACTTCCCGCAACTTGTCAACCAAACGAGTAGCATTCATACTCCCCCGAACGTCCGATGTGGTCAAGGCGACAGCTGGCCGGGAGTCTTCCACAATACCCTGCAGCCGGTCCATGCTTCGAGGTTTGGGTGGGTAAACTGGGACGGCAGTCACATGCGCATACAGGCATCCCATAAATGCGCAGACAAAATCTATTCCTTGAGGAAACAGTAGCAGTACACGATCTCCATCGCTGATGTGGGGCTGGAGGCTAAGCGCGATTTGTTTTGCTCGTACGTCCAATTCCGCATAAGAGATCGCGATTGTCTCTTTTTCCCCATGCTCGAGAAATCGATAGGCAATCCGGTCGGGGTGTTTTTCAGCACGATACCTCAGAAGTTCGACCATGTTTGAAAAGGCTAGACATTTTGTATATGTTGACATCATGCGCCTCCCTTTCGCCTTTATTTCCTGCCGGATGCCCAAAGCAGCTGGTGAATGAACAAACGAACCTGTTCCCTGTTCCCCGTCGTGTCGATTTTACTCTCAAAGTTGCGCAATGCTTCCCCTGTTTTTCCCATGCGAGTCGGTACAGAAAAGGCAATGCAGTCGACCTCACGCATTCCCATCTGATTCATACGCTCCGGCAGCTCTAGCGCGATCTGGGGATGAGGAATCGAGTTCATCATACTCTCCGTTTTTCGCTGTACGATCTGATCGATGCGATCTTTGCTTAAAAATACTGGAGGCAGGATACGTTCTCCGATACAAAGCAACCCATCTTGTTTCAATACCCGGTACATTTCGGATAGCACGCGCTTCGGCTCTTCTACCCATTTGATCAGCGTGTGAGAGACGATCAGATCAAAGCTGTCATCTGCAAAGGAAAGTGCATGGGCATCTCCCCTCATGTAGACGATCGGAAAACTCGCAGCGTTCGCACGCTCTGTGGCTTTCGACAGAAGTGCTTCTTGCAGATCAACTCCGACAATTTCCAATTCGTGGTCCGGATATGTTCGATACAGCCACTCCGTGAGAAACCCAGTCCCGCAGCCCAAATCGAGGATTCGCATGTTAGGCTTAATTTGAAAGAAGTCAAACAGACGCTGCTCCATTCCATGGTAAAACAAGGAGCGGATGGAGAAATCCAGATCTTCCATAATTTGCGGAAGGTGTACTTCCTGAGCGTCTAACCTTTCAATGAACAAATTTTCAGCCAAATGTAACAATCCCTTCTTAACGATTGTCTCTTTCTGTCGCTTGGCAGGACCATTCAAGCATGTCGCTGGAGAGGCGCTGTTCCTGGCTGGCAGCCTCCCGTATACGATCTGCTAGCTTTTCAGCCTGTTTTTCCGGTTGCCGCAGGTGCTGGGCCTTGATGAACATCGCGCGTATAACGGCCCACCGCCGGGCAGCTTCTTCAAACTCAGACTGGAAGGCTTCCAGATGACGTGAATAATCCAATTGATTCAAATAGCGAAACAGCTGAGCCATTAGCTTTCGAAAACGAGCCACGTCGAGCAGACTGAGCATCAATGGAGAGCCATACGTATGACCACTTTCAAGGATCTGCAACTCTTTCTTAAACGCTTCTGGCTCCGTGATCTCCTGGGAAAAGGTGAGAATTGCTTCCAAGGAGGAAAGTTGACGAAAGTGAGAGACTGCCAAGCGCGTGATCTTCTGCGCGTTCACGTCCTTCCTCTCTTCCCCGACCACCTCAAAAATCCAGCAGGGTCCGATTTCCCCCTCCATTCCGGAGACGGGATAGGCAATCCGTTCCTTTTGATAAAAAGCATCACAGCAAATGATGGCATCTTCGCCTTCATCCCAACCAACTGCTAGACAGGTATGGGATGAATGAAAGCGCTGATAGCCGACATCCCATGGACAGGTGTATGTATCCATTGAGATGATGACCGGCATTTCTCGGGACCATTGCTGTTGAAGGATACCCTTCCATTCTGGCAATGACTGCGGGTTGAGCCTATATAGTCTGATGCCGTGGTAACGCTCTAAATTCGCTAGTGTATCCCCGGTTCCTGGATGTACCCGATCACCTAAAGTTGTTGCTTTCGCCGATGCAGAATCAAGGGAAAAGCCCCATGACTCCAAGTACATCAGCTCATGTCTTCGCCCCAGCCAGTGCACTACGCTAACCAGTTGATCTGTGAAGCAGCTGCGTGCCTCATCATGCAAGGGGGACAATGCAGACAGCAGCGGCGGATTCATAGGGAAACCTCGACATCTACATATTCTGGAGCAGCCGGGATGAGAGAGACGTCATGCTCCAAAATAACCAGATTGCCTTGTTTTTGCACTTCCTGAAATCCCGCAAATTTATATGTTATGTACATCATGCGATTGCGAGAGTTCGGCAGAAATTCCGCTCTCAGTCGAACCTGAGCTTCTTTCGCCATCCTTAGCAACTGATTGATCAGAATGCCTCCAATACCTCTGGACATCACGCGGCAGGACAAGAGCAGCAGCTTGATCGTCCACACCTCTTCTCGGCACTCCAGCATCGTCAGTCCAATTTTTCCGTAAGTACCGTACTTGTCATCGAGCGAAGCGATCAAGAGAAGATGGCTATCTGATTGGCGCAGCTCATCCAGTTCCTCGTAAGAGTATGTGTAGCCTGTGGTATTCAGCTGATGAGTTCGGACAGTCAGTTCTTCGGCACGCTGCAGATCTCCGGGCTGTACCCGGCCGATTCGCACCTTCATCTGCAAGGATGCTAGAAAATCGGCTTGAGGCCCCACATATTCCTCTTCTACTTTTTTCCTCTCCAGATCTGTCTGATACAGGACTCGACGCAGCTTCGAATCCTCCGTGACAAAGCGCGGCTTGAATGCTGGATAATCCAGTATTTGCAACAACTCCTCTGCATCCAGACACAGAACCGAAGGATGGGTGTGTGCGACTTCTTCGCGTTCAAATGGTTGATCATCGATAAAGGCTAAGGAATCGATACCGATGTTGATCGATTCGGCAATTTGTTGAATCGACAGAGATTTTCGATTCCAGTTAATTTGTGGATAGATAAAAAAGTGATCAATGCCGTACTCTTTGAGCTTGTCCATCGCATGGTCATAGTCGTTTTTGCTAGCGATCGACTGCAGGATCCCGCGGGCATCCAGTTCCTCCATGACCGAGATGACCTGATCCCGCAGGTGGACATCGCTGTTTTCGAGCAGGACGCCGTTCCATAAGGTATGGTCCAAGTCCCAGACTAGACATTTGATTTTCCCCCCCTGCTGCCGGGCGTCTAACTGGTCTTGGGAAATGACTTCTGCTTGACTCGACATGCTTTGAGCACCTCCTGTTTTAATCGAGTGTCGTATAGGCATGAGTCGCAATCAGGATTTCATGCATTTGTGTACTTCCCTCAATAATTTCCATGACTTTGGAATCGCGCAAATACCGCTGGACCGCATAGTCAGGGCTGCATCCATTGGCACCGTGAATTTGTACGGCCTGGTTCGCTGTTTTTGTAGCTGTAGTTGATGCGAAATATTTTGCCACCCAGGTTTCCATCATGGCTTCGGGGTGACCGGCATCTTTCAATTCCCCGGCACGCATGCAGAGAAGTCTGGCAGCCTTCACACCCGAGACCATCTCGGTGATCATCTTCTGAATTAACTGTTGTTCCCGCAAATACACGCCGAATTGTTTGCGGCTGCTAGTGTATTTTAGACTATCTCGTAAGCAAGCTTCTGCGATCCCTACGCATCCCCAGGCAATCGTATAGCGCCCGTAATCCAGGCAAGAGGTTGCGACATGGGACAGGCCGAAGCCCTTTTTCCCGATCAGCGCGTCTTTCGAAATCCTGCAGCGGTCGAAATGGATTTCAGCCAGCATCGAGGCCCGCGTCCCCAGGATTCCCGTCAGCTTTTTCACGCGGACGCCGGGACTTTCACGCGGTATGAGAAATGCGCTCGGTTGCCCATCTAGAAGAGCAAATACTAGAAAGACATCCGCGATTTGACCAAAAGTTGTCCATTTTTTCACCCCTGTTATCCAATACGCATCCTCTGTTTCGACGGCTACCGTTTGCAAGCCCTGTACATCGCTTCCAGCCTGCTCCTCGGAGAGAGCAAAGGCACCGATCGATTCTCCCGCAGCAAGGGATGGCAACCATCTTGTCTTTTGATCCCGTGTACCCCATTTATAGATCGCCTGAATGACCATGCCATGAACGGTAAGGAGGCTTCGGACCGACGAGCAGCCGCGGCCGATTTCTTCCGCCAGAATCCCAAGTGTGATCATATCGAAATTTCTTCCGCCGTACTCCGCAGGCAGCATCGCGCTTAAAAACCCTTTTTGTGCCAATTGGCCAATGAATTCACCAGGAATCTGTTCGGTCTGGTCAAATTGATTCGCGTACGGAGCCAAATGCTGATCGACAAAACTAGCAGCTTCTTCTTGCCAGGCACGCAGCAGGGAGTTTTCTCCTGAATGCACGGACATCACCTGGTTTCTTCCAATCCAAGTGCCGTCAATTGCTTGCGCTCGACAAATTGCGCGATAGCATCGATGGATTGAAAGTTTTCTAGCTCCAGATCATCGTTCTCGACCTGCAAAGAAAATTCGTTCTCCAGATACATGACTAGCTGCATGGCAAACAGCGAATTCACGTATCCCCTTGCAAAAATGTCATCGTGGTCTTCAATGTTCTTTTGCTTAGAAGCCCGCAGAATGAAGCTGCGTATTTTCGCTTTTTTGTCCATTTGTTGTTATCCACCTTTCTTTCGTTCAATAAAATCAATTAAATCCTGGAAATTTTCATACTGGCTCATATCCAATTCATCGTCCAGAAATTCAAATCCAAATTCGTTTTCGATCGCGACTATTGCTTTGATAAAGGTTAATGAATTGACTCCTGTCTCTCGTAGGTCCGTCTCATAGCCGAACTTTCCGATGACATCCATCCCGAGCGCATCTTTCAGCACTTTCTGGAAACTAGTTTTTAGACCAACTGACATCATTTACGCTCCTTGTGTAAATTCTTGTCAATACTATACAACAAGAACTTTTGTAAAAAAACAATAAATTACAATTATTCCAACAATTACTACATACTATCTACTTTTCCTGCATTTTTTGGGTAAAAATCCCTGTTTATTCATATGTAAAAACTCTTATTTTTCAAGATTCTCTTGTTTTATCCTGCAAGTTTATGACAGATTATTCGTAATACTAGTACATTAAGGAGGGGCATCCCACATGAAATTCTCGCTAAGTTTTTTCTCCAATTTGCTTCCACATGACATTTTTGCCGAAAAATACGATTTCTTGTTCCGGCTGGTACGCTATGCAGAAGACCACAACTACCATGGTGTCTGGGTGCCAGAACGCCACTTTCATCCCTTTGGAGGCTTGTTCCCTAGTCCTGCAGTAATGGCATCCGCAATGGCGCAATATACCAACCGGCTGCGTTTGTATGCGGGTAGCGTTGTTCTACCGCTCCACTCTCCTGTGCTGGTTGCAGAGGAATGGGCGATGATTGATCAGCTTTCCAAGGGACGGGTATCCGTCTCTTTCGCCTCGGGTTGGAACGTGAAGGAATTCTCTCGACTTGGCCAGCGTTTCGATGACCGCAGGCAAAGAATGTGGGACGGGATCCAGCAAATCAAACAGCTCTGGCAGGACGAAGTCGAAGAATACACCCTCTATCCCAAGCCCTACCAAAAGGAAATCCCCATTTACATCACGGCCATAGGTGGTTTGGAAACCTGCTATCAGGCAGGATTACACGGCTACCATCTCCTCACTAATTTTGTCATCAATGATATGAAACATCTCCAAGAGAAAATTGATCATTACCGCCGAGGGCTCCGAGACGGGGGGCATGAGTGGGAGAAGAAGGATATTGCGCTCATGCTTCATACGTACATTGCGAATTCACAGGCTGAAGTGGAAACCGTCGCCAAGGACCCTTTCTTCCTTTATCAGGATTCCTTTCTCAATCTGATGAACAATCCGATCTATGCCACGGAACGGGAAAAGAGAATCGCCAGGACATACACCTTCAACAAATTTTCGCCTGATTACTCCTTACTCGGCACGATGGAAACATGCCGTAAGTTGATCCATGACGTAAAAAGAATGGGCGTCACCCAAATCGCTGCTCTTGTGGACTTTGGGATTGACGAGCCCAACATGATCGCCAGTTTGGACCGGTTGACCGCACTTGCTGGGGAATGGGACGCATAAGCTCTCTTTTCGACAACGACAGGAGAATGCAGACGACTGCTCCTCCTGTTTTTTGTCAGCAATCAGCTGCTGCTACTCACCTACTACCTTGATGAGTCGATACGACTCCATCAGTGAAAGTGCTGCAGCAACGTGCTCTTCGACAACGTCTTTACCGGTCCCGTGGTCGAGAAAGTAATGCGTCACTTCGGTTCGGGTCCTCGGCTTCTTCAAAAACTCAAGACAGTCGATCGTATCCGCAGAAACTTTAAGTACGCGATTCATGTTGGCCTGCACGATGAGCTTCATGCCGGCATCCTCCATAATCTCAACTTGCTCAGAGAGAAATAGATACTTTTTCTCCATGGAACCCCTCCCCGATTTGCATTTTCAAAGCATGAAAGGCTTTCTGCTCCATATCAAGGATGCCGTTGAGCCTGATCATAATTCGCTCCAGAATCTCCGCTGATGGTGAATAAGAGCTTTTATGAAACATGAGCTGTACCTGTTTCCATTCTTGATGAACTTCCTGAAATCGCGAGACGGTTTCGGAGCGGATAATCTTGTGGCTGGCTAACTCCTCCATTGCCTGTACGCTTAACAAACTTGTGGCGGTTGGCCCCCAAGGATGATACATCTGTTTGGTCAGATATTTCAGGATCAGGCCCTTCAATACCGGCGTCACCTGTTCGAGAAGCTTTAAATCGGCCAAAAAGCGCTGCAGATTCTGCTCTGACTGCAAGGCAATCTCTTCTTGCACGACACTGTTGCGTAAACGCCCAATGATATCGTTGCGATACTCTGGTTTCGGTTCCTTGATCCAGCGAAACTCGATCCAGGTGTGGGGTTCTTGACCGTATTCCTGGATGCCCTGCTGAATCTCCTGCAGCTTCGGCAGGTTTATCCATCCGTTGTACAAGGGGTTGGAGACGCGTACCCGTCGTTGTGACGGGTCCCATTGATGAACCGCTAATAGAGTCACGGTAGGAAGCACCTGGGGCTCGTTGGGAAGCAACGTGCTCAGCCCCATGATGACAGGGATCCTCTTTTGTTCAAGCGCGGTTTCGAGTTCAGACCAAGATTCACCAGATGCAGATTCGTACGTGACCTCTTCCACACCAATAAGCTCGCGAATTCCTGCCATCTCGCCATACTGCAGCAAATTTACCGTGGGGAAAACCAGTGTAGGACTGTCTTGCTTCGATTGATAGTGAAACCCTAGTTTTCCGCACGCCAAAAACAAAAAAGGGGTTGATACGTCAAGATCGCGAGTAAAAGTGATCCAGCGACTGAGGATTTCCAAAAAACAATTTTCACCATGAACTTCAGGAAAAGAGCGCATGTTTTCCTCCGGCGTTCAGAATTTATATCTATGTACATTTCGAATGGGTAGAGAGAGAGTCCAGGCAATATGCCTAGACTCTGTCTACGAATCTTAGTTTGTTGTTTTGCAACCGTTTGTTTCTACACCGCCGGAAGCTACTGGTTCGATTTTCACTTCTACCATTTGGATCACCTCCTTTTCCATATTGGTATAATAATCCATTATTATTTATTAGTCAATCCACATTTCGAATATTTAGACTATTTTTTCGGGAGTATATTTTCCACGTAGCAATACTTGATTTCATCGCAAAAAGTTGGTATTCGTGAACAAATTGATAGTTTATACCCCACATCTATCTCGTATTGTCTCAGAAACCATGACAACAGCTCTTTTGATTGCAGGACAAGATGGAATTTTTCTCCCTCAGTCCTTCGAATAGAAAAAGAATTCAACGGCTTAGATAGTCCCATTCCCAAAGCCTTTAGATAGCTTTCCTTCAATGTCCAAAGGTCATAGAAATAGGCAAGCTGCTCTTCACGCGGTTGTGCCAGGAGATCTTCATATTCGATGCACGAAAAGAAACGTTTTGCGACATCTATCTCAATGGGCCGGATATGCTCAATGTCAATTCCTACCGGGGCATTGCTGGTAGCACAAACCACCCAGTCGCCTGAATGAGAAAGATTGAAGTGAAAATCGGGAAGCTGTTCGACAAAAGGCTTGCCGTACCGGGTTACTTGAAAGGAAATCTGTTCATTGGAGAGCCCGAAGCTTTGGGCTAGGATGGAACGAATGAGAACATCCGCCAGCACCGCACGATAGGCATCTGCCTGCCTATGAAAGCGGTGGACTCGTAGTCGTTTTTCTGGTGCGATTTGCATTAGCAAGAAGTGATACACATCCTGTTCCAGAAAGGAAGGAACCCGGACAGCGTAGACGTTGACCAATCGAAATCTCTCGCTTTCTTCTAGCATTTTCCAGGGTTTGGACCCATTCTAGCTTATCCAACTCCATTTAACCTATGGGATCAAGTGACTATTTAATTTTGTGATATTATACCCGTTAAATACCTATTGACTCAGAATGATGAATATGCGGTTTACCTTTTTCTACTAAATCAAGCAGTAATTTGAGATTATTATTATATACCTTTTTGTGGAATAAAATCCATAATTCAGAATGGAATTATTGTTTTAATAGTCAGAAAACATGTATGGTAAAAAAATATATCTATGGAACTGAATTTTATAGGCCTTAATGGCTATTCATGGAGATTCAGAGAAAATATAAGTGTCTCCTTTGTCCCACTTCCCTTCTCTGCCCTTGTTGCCGGACCTCCCTTACCGTATTGCCGGCATCCACGAGGCGGTTCATAATCCCCAGCAGGTGACCGATATCTGACATGTGCAGGCCCGTTGTCGGCTCGTCCATCACGTAAATGCTGCCCTTCTTATGCAGCTCGCTTGCAAGCTTGATGCGCTGGCATTCTCCCCCCGAGAGCGTGCTGAGTGGCTGGCCGAGAGTAATATAGTTCAGTCCCACATCACTCATCGCCTGGAGCTTGCGCACAATCTCTTTTTGCTGAAAAAATTCCAGTGCCTGCTCCACAGTCATCTCTAGCACGTCTGCAATGGATTTGCCGATCAGCTTGTAGGCGAGCACCTCTTCCTTGAATCGTCTACCTCCGCATACTTCGCATGGCAGCTTCACACTGTCCAGGAAGGCAAGGTCTGTATACACAACTCCCAACCCTTGGCAGTTCTCGCAAGCCCCCTTGGAGTTGAAGCTGAACAAGCCTTGGTTGACCTTATTCGCAGAAGCAAACGCCTTTCTCACATCGTCCATAATCCCCGTGTAGGTTGCGGGATTCGAACGAGTTGACACACCTACCGCCGACTGGTCGATAACGATCGCATCTGGATGCTGGCTGAGGAATACTTCATGAATCAGTGTACTTTTGCCAGAGCCGGCAACGCCCGTAACGACTGTCAGAACTCCGGTTGGAATATCTACACTCACATTCCGCAGATTGTGCAGTGTGGCATCCTTGATGGACAGCTTGCCAGACGGCTGCCTGCAGTCATGCTTCAGTTGGTGCGGTCTCTTCATATGAGTACCTGTCAGTGTACTTGCCTCAAGCAAGCCTTGAAAGCTTCCTTCATACACGATGGTACCGCCGCGGCTGCCTGCATAAGGCCCGACATCAACGATATGATCCGCCACCTTGATCACATCGGGATCATGCTCGACGACAATCACGGTATTGCCCTTGTCGCGCAGCTTCTGCAGCAACTCATTTAACCGGTGTACATCTCGGGGGTGCAAGCCAACGCTGGGCTCATCGAAAATGTAAGTAACATCCACCAGGCTGCCGCTCAGGTGCTTCACCATTTTGACTCGTTGTGACTCGCCGCCGGACAAGGTATCCGTCTCACGGTCCAGTGTCAAGTAGTCAAGTCCGATATCTACAAGATGCTGCAGCCGCTCCGCTAACGACTTGACGATCGGCGCAGCGACAGGATCGTTAATCTCCCGAATGACGCGGATGAGCTGTCCCACCTCCATGGAGGACATCTCAGCAATATTGAGACCATTGATCCTGCAAGTAAGTGCGGCCTAACTGAGTCTCGTGCCACGGCAACTCGCACAGGGACCCTCTGATATGTATGGCGCAACTGCTCGCTGTGTTCGCTCGGACTTCGTCTTCACATCCTGCTTGATGTACTTGTTGGTGAACTTCTCGATGACGCCTTCCACGGTTATATTAGTTGCTTTACCGGCAAAATCCATCTTCACTTTCCTTGCCTTGCCGTACAGCAGCTGCTCCAGGTCCTCTTCCGAATATTCACAGAGCTTTTTATCGGGATCAAAAGAACCTGACTGTACAATGATGTTCCAATCCCAGCCGTTAACCGAATAGTCCGGTAGCATAATGGCCCCTTCGTTCAACGATTTTGACATATCTACTGCCTTGTTCATGTCGACGGAAAGCCTGCGACCGATCCCATGACATTCGGGACACATGCCTTGCGGATCGTTGAACGAGAACATGTTCGCTTGTCCAATAAAGGGCTGACCCACTCGTGAGAAGAGAAGTCGGAGAATGGGAGAGATATCGGTAACTGTACCCATTGTGGAATGAGAACCTCCACCCAGCCGCTTCTGATCCACGATAACTGCCATGCTCAGGTTCTCGATCGCATCCGCATCTGGCTGTGGATAGCGCGGTAGAAAAGTACGCACGAACATGCTGAAGTTCTCATTTAGCAAACGTGTGGATTCTGCGGCAATCGTATCGAAGACGATCGACGATTTTCCCGAACCGGATACCCCGGTAAAGATCGTGATCTTCCGCTTGGGAATTCGCAAGGATACATTCTTTAGATTGTTTTCCCTCGCACCCGAGATTCCGATATACTCCTGGTTGGATTCGCTCATCCTTACCATCCTTCCGATATTGTTCATTAATATCCACATTGTACCATTTATCTTACAAAAAAGGCGGGCTGTCCGAAAGCCAGTCCCCTCTTTTTAGGTTGTAGGATTCTAAACACCCGAAACCGGCAGCGAACCAATTGCTGCCGGTTTCGCTCACTGATAAATCGCCAATACCTGATTGCCATGCCAGTAGGTATAGGGGAATATGGCAAGATCTATGGTTTGCAGCGACCGTAGCTGGAGACGATCCAGTTTATAAGGGAAATCAGTGTAATCGAATCGATACATATGTTCCATGTTAAGCGTCTCTTCTTAAAATGGCACCAAAATGATGAGGGCAGCTCGGGTATGCCTTACCATTTTTTTATGACCGACAGCGGGCCCGAAAAATGCGAAGGATGTTGGAAGTGTATACGATATCAAACTGAACTTCTTCACCCATCTGCAAGATGTCACCCTCCTCAAACCGGAAGTGAGGGGCAGGCTTTTCACAGGCTGCGATGTTGTCTTCGATCCACCCTTGCTTCGTTTGGAGAAATGTTTCATAGTAATGAATGGCCCGGTCAAAGATACGGTGATCTTTCAATTCATTGGCGTAATAAAATAGACCACGAGGCGTAAACTGCTCCCCGGCAGCCATTCTTTTCTCATAGATTCGCAAATTCCGGCAGCTATCCCGATGAATGGGAGCGTGTGTGACGGCAATATCGCTCTCGATGATCGTGCCGAACGTTTTGGCAGCTTCCTGATCATTAATATAATGTATCCTATTTTTTACAGCATGAACGACGGACGATGTCAAAGGCGACCAACACCATCGCCGCACCACGGAATGCACAAAGCATATTCAACCACGGAATAGGATGTCAGATCTGCCATTGTTAGATCTGTAACACCGTTTGTTTTCTAAATAGAAATCTCGGGTTAGACAGGAAGGACTTTGCATGAGACAATACGAAAAAAACCATATCGATCTTGATTTAGCTCATACGCAAGTTGACCGTGTTGACGCTGGCTTACATCGGAGGGAAATATGGATTCCGTTACACATACGCTTTTTGGATTAACGCTCTACGGGGCAGTAGATAAATCAACAATGACCAAAAAAGAAAAAAGGGCGTTGCTGGCCACCGCTATTGCTGGTTCACAGATACCGGATATCGACGTCATTTCCTCATGGTGGGACACGGCTGGAAGGTACCAAATGTGGCATCGCGGCGTTACTCACTCGTTGTTTATGGTACCAGTTTGGGGGGCACTGATCGCGGCCATTGTCCGGGCACTGTTCCGCGTTCGTGGCTGGTATTGGTTCCTCTTTGCTATGTTGGCTGTCTGGATCCACAATACAAGCGACATTTTCAACGCCTGGGGAACAGGTTATTTTGAGCCCTTCTCTTCTGTTCGACTAACATTGGGGACCATCCCGATCGTGGATGTGGTCTTCTGGTTGTTGATGGCAGCGGGGTTGCTGTTTGCTCGATTGGGTCGCGGACGCTTCTCATCCCATCGTGTTTTCCGCACCGTATGGGTGTTGATGGCCCTGCATGTCATTTTTCAATCGGTGCAAGGGGCAGTGCTTGTCAACAGTGTCAATGCCAAGTTTGAACAAACTACGCTGACAGCCGATTTTATCCCAGGAATGTTTACCGTCGTGGGCGAGCGTGATCAAGAAGTTCAGCTTCTACACGGATCAGTCTGGTCGGATTTGAAGGTAGTTGCCATCCTTGAATCCCGGGAAGATGCGGATTTGGAGACGTTGTTCGCCCAAAACCCAAGGGCAAAAACGTTGTATGAATGGTCTCCTTTTGTCGTCATTGTAAATGATGAAGAGCGCTTGGGATTGTATGATCCCCGTTTCTATCGGAATGGTGAATCGTTTTTGTTTGAGTCAGTGGAAAAGACGGGGATCAGGTAGGAGCAAAGCGAATTGCGGAAGGGTGTTGAATACCTTCACACTCTTCCGCAATCTAAATAGGAGGTAGAAACTTTTACAACGCTTTCTTAATCGAATGTTTGTACCCTTCTGGCATAAGAACCTCATCGATCTTTTCCACTTCGACACTCGCCCATTCGGAATGTTCTTCGCTTATGTTCAATCGATCTGTTTCCGTAGACTCACAAAGATACGTGACTATCAGAACATGCCGGCCTTCAAGCACTTCATAAACCCAAACGTCAATGCATCGCAGTACGGAACAAGATATCGACAATTCCTCACGAATCTCTCTTCGTAGACACTCTTCTGGCGTTTCACCTGGTTCCAACCTCCCGCCGGGCAATTCCCACTCCTCTCTTTCATTTTTGAGTAAAATGACTCGACCCTGATGTAGGATGATTCCTTTTACGGATACAGGAAGATGCCAGTTCATGTCCTCACCTTCTTCCACGCTTTATTTGCATCGCCGCAAGTATGACGAGTTTACTGCAGAGTAAGTACGGTAATTTCCGGACGGCAAAATAGTCGCACGGGCAAAATAGTGGTTCCTAAACCCCTGTTCGTATAGACTGGCATCTGGTCAGGCCCTACCCGATGCAGCCCTTGTACATATTTGCGAGCTAGAGGTGGAGTCACGAGGTGACCAATCCAGGGCAACCGCACCTGTCCACCATGACTGTGACCCGACAATTGCAAATGAATCGGATGTTTTGCTGCTTCATCTGCAAAATCGGGTTCGTGGGCTAACAAAATCACGTTCTCCCCTTCTGGTATGTCGGCGATAGCCCGTGCCAGGTCAGGTTTGCCATGCAAGACATCTTCGACTCCTGCAATGTATAAAGACTCTCCGTTTTTTGTAACGACTACATGTCTGTTCTCTAAAACTTCAAATCCTGACGCAGTCAAACCTTCCTGCACCGATTTTTGTTGATCGATGCGATAATCATGGTTTCCCAGCACGGCGAATTTTCCCAACGGGGCCTGCAGTTGGCTTAGAATCGGAACAGCAGCGGCCAGAGGTGAAATGGACTCATCGACCAAATCACCAGTAAAGCAGATCACATCGGGATGTTCCTCCTGGATTACAGCGACCACTGCTTGCAGATCATTCGTTCCCATAAAATGTCCGAGATGCACGTCACTAAAATGAATCAGTTTCGTTCCTTTATAACGATTTCGTAAACCGGGTATTGTCAGGGTAATTCGAACCACATCCAGCCAGGTTCGCTCCCAGCCATATGCGTAAGCGCCTGTTGCTACACCCAACCCAACAATCCCGCCCAACCATTTCATCGCTTTGCTGATAAACGTTTTGCGCGAGATTGGGGCAATTCTTGGATCATTCATGTTTTCTCCCTTTGTTTTGAGCATTGAATATTTCTCTTCCCCATCAATATGGATTTACGTTAGGCAAATGGATTCGTTACAATAACCATTCGAATGCGCTAGTTGCGGAACCCGTAGAGCGGCTACTCATTGGTTCCACTGGACCTAACTATATTTCTTGTCCACAAATATCCTTGCAAAACGAATTCTTTGCTCGGGTTGGTATGGGGAGTATGTTCAAATATAAAATTGATCTCTTGTAACCGTCAAGTAGTTTTGAACACTTTTTGCTCATTAAGATTGAACACTTTTTTCTCCGAAAATAGAGCTCCTGTATTTGATTCTGTAGCTGTCTTCGTTTAGTTGGATCACTTCCACTCTGTGAAGCAATCGATCTAATATAGCCGTCGTAATTCCTTGATCACCTATTAATTCTCCCCACTGTTCGGGTCCTTTGTTGGATGTTAATATGATTGAACTTCGTTCATACAGGTTGTTTATGAGGTGGAAAAATAGGTTTGCCTCCCTTTGATCCATTGCCATATACATGAGATCATCAATAATGACCAAATCGGATTCGTTTATTCTTTTAAGCTGCGTTTGTGATTTTGTGAGGTACTCTTGGGTTTTCAATAGATGGATCAACTCTCCCATGGTTGAAAAGGTAACTTGAAAACCCTTTTGTATCGCTTCTAACCCAAGTCCAATTGCAATGTGGGTTTTGCCCACTCCTGGAGGACCAAGAAGGATCAGATTGTACTGTTGTTCTAGCCAATTCAGTTCCTTCAACTGTTTGATTTGGCGGGAACTGATTGACTTTTGCTCATCGATCTGAAATTCATCCAAGGTCTTTTGATAGGGAAACTTGGCCCATTTCAATCTCCTCTCCGCATTTTTTGCTTCTCTCCGTTTCAATTCATAGGTTAAGAGTTCTTCTAGAAATTCCTGATAGGTCCAAGAGAATTTTTCAGCTTTACGAAGGAATTCAGGCAGTTCATTGGCTGTCTCCGCCATCCGAAGATGGCGGAAGTAATTTTGCATGGTCTGTACGGTGCTGTTCAACGTCAAATGCCCCCTAGTATTTTTAAATATTTATCCATTTCCCTCGTTGGTGAAGTGGCTTGTAATGCGGAGAGGTTGCGGAAGTTGCTTGGTATTGCTTGATCGAAACGAGGTTCTGAGGAGGGCTTGGTATCTTTTAGTCGGGAAAGGTGCTGTGCAACATCCCGGAGGTCATTTGCACTCCATAAATGGTCTTTTACACATACATCCAAGGCTTCCTCAATATCAGGTTGGAAATGGGTGATGGCATATTGAACGATTTGCAAATGATCACGTACATACCTCGGATACCGAACGCTTATCTCATGAATAAACAGCATTGCTTTTTCTTGATCGTGAAATTGGCGGATAATGGTCTCCTTATAAGCATGAATCCCTTTAGATCGATCACGTGAGTGCTGTCTACTTTTTATAAGCTCTCCTTTTCCGTGGCAAAGCCGATGTCGTGCAAGAACTTCTCCTTGCGGAGTTGCTCTGACAATCAGTTCCTCTTCATGAATCTCGATAAATACTTGATTCTCTCCCCTTGGACGGTATGTCCCTAAAGGAAGGGAGTACCGATTGGATTTATATTTAATCACATTGTCCTTATGGACAGTTCTTGTTATACTGGATCCACGGTTGCTCTCGAAAGAGAGCAGGGGAGAGACTGGCTTCAAGTGTTGCTTTTCGAGGGCGTGCACTTCAACCGGTCTCTTTTTTGTTGTATGGTGCACATTGTAATTGCCTGTCCGTGATAGCCAGGCCAGAGACCGTTCGTTCCATGCATCGATATTGGAGAAAACCCTGTGTTTGGCAAAGTTTCTTTTCACGAATTTCACTACGTTTTCTATCTTGCCCTTACTTTGCGGATCTGCCTTGCGGCATAAATAAAGGCGAAATCCACGTTCTTGCTTATAAGACTGAAATTCACTCGTCAGGATAATGTCTCCTGCATTTTCACTTACGGTGATCAGGTGATCTTGGTCATAAACCAATTCCTCTGGCATTCCTCCGAAAAATACGAATGCGTTTTCATGGCATCTGATTGCATCCCTTGTGGTAAAGGGTCTGCTTTGCCACTCTACATACTTGAAACGGGAGTGGGAGAGAACAAAAGTGATGAAGTATAATCTCACGTCCTTTTTTTCCATATTTTTAACCGTGACTTCTCCCCAATCCACTTGAGCCTGTTGGCCCATTGGCAACTCGTCCACTGCTTCGTGATCACGAATATGTACAATTTTCGGAATATGGTATATTTCCCTTAGCTCACTAACATAGGATCGAACTGTGCTTCCTCCAATCTTAATGGAAGGATATTTCTCCTTTAACCAGTCCTCGACCTGAGAAGAAGACAGATCTGGATGTTCATGTAACCAACTGAGAATCCTATCCCGGTAGGGATTCAACTTTTTGCTTCTGTTACCAAGGGAATTGACCCAATCTGATGCCTCCTCAAAAGTCATATCTAGATATTTATAGACCGTGTTCCTCGACAGATCCAATTTCCTTGCGATGGCTGCCACCTTAAATCCTTGCTCTTTTAATTGATGAACCTGAAGATACAACAGTAATTTTTCCACCTTTCCCATCCCCCAGCCAAGCTATGTTGAACAAGTAATCATAGCTTAACTGGGTTACCAAGTGAAAGAAAAAAGTGTTCATTTCTATTTGGCGGATACTGTTGAATTTAGTTTAGCAGTTACATCTCTTTGCATTTTGATAAGAAACTCAGGATATGTGCGATCTTATACTGCTTCCCTTTATCCTCATGGCTCGGATGTACAGGAATCCAAATATATCTATCGCCTTCATACGCAACATTATGCAAATGAACAACTTTGATATGATCCTTCCACTTCTCTAGATAGGTTACGATTTCATCTCCTGTTGCAATTAGATAGTCACCGATGTCTATACATAGTTTTAGGTTATATTTTTCCCATTTCTTTATTGGAAAAGAATCAAGGTACTGTATGCCTTTAGCAGAACGTCCCATGCCTAATTTAGGCTCACAAACAATAGGTATGCCGTATTCTTTTTGAATTCTGGACAAATCTTTCAGTCCATTTTCAATCTTCTCGTTTACATTCTCCGTTGTTTCACCCTTAAAATAGGGAAAATGTACCAAAATATATTCCGCCCCTAAACGAGACAGTAATGCAGCCTCCCTCTCCAAGTTCTTTCGAGCCGCAATAGGTTCAAAAGAAACCTTTTCAATCAGGTCGTATTTACTTCCATTGCGTAGTAACGGAGAATGAACGCCAAAAGGCATTTGTTTTTCTTTACAAAGATCTAAGAAAGCACGGAAAGCCGATTCATTCGGAAACTCTCCAATTTCAATGACGTCAATATCATCCCAAAATAATTCGCCAAATTGTTCGGGACTCGTTAAAATGGTACTTCCAGATACACCAAATCTATGTTTGTTCAATGTGACTCCCCCCAGTTGCTATCCATACCCTAATTTTACCATATCTACATACAGCCTGTTAGTTCATGCGCTCAAGCATCGCTTATTTCCACGATTACCTCCTATCAAAGCACGTAGTCTCCTAGGATGGGGTATAATGGTTCAAGCAAAGGGGGCGGAAAATCAGTGGAGTGGTTAATAGGATTTGCCTGCAGCACTTTAATCGCAGGGACAGCTTATGCAAAACGGTCGCTGTCTGGATCCGGCTTCATAGCAGCGATCTTGCTTGGCGCGGTGATGTACGCGCTCGGAAGTGTGATCTGGTTCGGCTCCCTTATTGCTTTTTTTGTTTCGTCGACCTTATTGTCCAAATGGAAAAAGCATAGAAAACAAGATGCTGAAAGCGGTTATGAGAAATCCGGGAGGCGCGATGCAGGACAGGTACTCGCAAACGGAGTGCTTGGACTGCTGTTATGTGTGGCATATTGGGCAATTCCGCATCCGCTTTGGTGGTACGCCTTCCTCGGTGTTATGGCGGCTGTAACAGCGGATACGTGGGCTACAGAAATCGGCTGTTTAAGTCGGACAGCTCCGAGATCAATCAAGACGGGGCAACGCGTCCCCCCGGGCACGTCTGGAGGCGTTTCTGTCCTTGGCATGGGCGCTTCACTAGCTGGCGGTCTTTTTATTGGTGCCGCAGCGTGGATGCTGCTTGCGATGTCCGGCCAATCTGCTCCGGATGCGGTCACGGCGGCACTTAGACCGGCGGCCTGGATCGGAATAGCCAGTCTGGCAGGTATCATAGGATCGCTGGCCGATTCGTGGATCGGTGCGACATGGCAGCAAATGTATCGCTGTCGTTCTTGTAGTCGTGAAATCGAACAGGCCCACCACTGCGGCAAGCCAGCCATAAGGATCCGTGGCCGTGCCGGCTGGAACAACGATGCCGTCAATGTCGCCGGATCGCTGGTTGGCGGCGCATTAGCCGCCCTGGTGGCGCTGGCATTAGTCCTAGCCTAGCAGAAAACAAAACGGAAAGACTTTGTACCGCGAACGATGCAAGTCTTTCCGTTATTACGTCTTTCGAACTCAAAATAGGTCAGTAAAAAATTCCAATATTGAACGGAACATCAGGCGAAACCATCCTCCCTTTTCCATCTGTTCCACAGCGACCAGGTTCACCGTTTTCTCTTGGACCTGATCCATCCCCTCGATTTGGTACGTGTATGTAATGGTACCGGCCTTTATCCCTGCTTGAAAGGGAGCGGTGAGCGCATCTACCTCAATATGGGTCTTCATGGGAAGCTGTGAAGGATCGATCCCTTTTGGAACAACAAAATGAACGGCTTGTTCAGTGACCACAGGAACCTCTGTTTTTACTCCCTCTTTGACCGAAACGTTTTTTGCTGGACTGTTTTCTGCTACCACTTGTTTTACTTCAAAGTGCTGGAAGCCATAATCCAAGACTTTTTTCGTCTCTGTAAATCGTTTCGTCATCGATTCTGTTCCCATCACGACACTGATCAGACGCATCCCATCACGCTCGGCAGTACCTGCAAAGCAATAACCCGCGCTGTCGGTAAATCCTGTCTTCAACCCGTCAAGACCTTCATATGCGTACTGTTTATATTTGTTATTGTTCTGATTAGATGCCAGCATCCAATTTGTGTTGAGAAGGGGCTCCTTGTCTGATGCACGTAATTGAAAAGACAGAATGCTAGTAACCTCCAGAATTTCAGGATGATCCTGGATGATAGATCTAACCAGTGTCGCAACGTCCATTGCAGACATCAGATTCTCCCCTTTTTCGTATTATGAGGTCAGCCAGAAAAAACTGGCTGGCCATTTTTCATGGAAATGGCTTTACTCTATTGGTAGCCGGGTAGAACGATCCCCTTTTTGGGAAAAACCCGTGGAGGAAACTGTTCACCCCCTACTTGTACAACTATGTTTGGGCTGGTTGGGACAAGATCCCGTATCACATGCGAAGCTATGGCATACAAGTGCTAAAGGGGCTGCCGGTAAAAGAAGTGAGGGGAAGGAAGAACGTGAATCCAGTTGTAGGAATCGATGTGGCAAAAGGAGAAAGCCAAGCACAGATCTTTCTGGATCGGAACAAATTATACGGAAAAGGATTTCGTTTTTCGCATACCATAACAGATTTGGAATGGCTTCATGGAAGGCTAAAGGAAGTAGAAAAGGACAGCGGTTGTCGTCCAGCAATTATTCTTGAGGCTACAGGTCACTACCACCTTCCCATTGTAGAGTGGGCAGAGGAGAAAAATTATGACCTGTATATCCTTAATCCCTTATTAGCCCAGCGGGCTAAGAAAACGCACCTAAGAAAAGTGAAGACCGATAAATTGGACGCGGTTCATTTAGGAGAACTTTATTACAAAGAGGAGTTTGAACCGTACCAAAAGCAGGAAACGCACTGGCTTCATTTACGTCATCTCACGAGACAACATGAGGCAATGACGGATATGTATGTTCAGACAAAATTGCAATTTCGGGCTGTCCTAGACCAGGTCTTTCCCACGTATGAAGGTGTGTTTGGGGATTTGTATTCAACGGTATCATTGGGAGTGTTGGAAATGTATTCAACACCAGGGGCGGTAAAAACGGCAGGAGTGGACAAGCTAGCGGAGTGTATGAACACAAAGCTTGTTCGTGGACGGTCACCGAAGTGGGCAAAGGAAAAGGCAATAGATATGATGGCAGCGGCAGAAAAAAGCCCCTTTCAAGAAGGGGTCCATGAGAGTTATGTGCTTAGTTTACGTATGTTCATCACGTTGCTACTTCAATACCAGGAGCATCTATCCAAGCTTGAAAAACAAATAGATGCCCTGGCTGAAGAAAAAAAAGAATATGATCTACTCCGTTCGATTCCCGGCGTGGGAAACAAGATTGCTGCCACAATCCTGGCCGAAATTGGGGAAATCGAACGGTTTGACCACGCAAAGAAATTGGTCGCATTCGCTGGGGTTGACCCAAGTGTCACATCCTCCGGAAAGTTCACAGCAAGCACAAACCGAATTACCAAACGGGGTTCCAAACGCTTGCGAAGAGCGCTGTACCAAGCTGTACAATGCGGAGTAAGAAGACGAAAGGGGTGTCTCTTACAAAGCTCAGTAAATCAGCGATTACGTGAGTATTATGACGTGAAAAAGGGGGAAGGAAAGCCCCACAAACAGGTTGTGATTGCTTGTGTGAATAAGCTAATCCGCTGGATATACTGCATTTTAACGAGAAGCGAACCTTATAAGGCTGACTTTCAGTCAGCGTAATGGAATGAATTTCCATAACCTCTCCCTTTAGAGAGGTTATTTTGCATGCTTTTCAACAATATAGCACAACTTCAAAGAAAATAATAAGGATACTCTTGACAAAATATTAGCTGGTTTCCTCAGGGCGAAAGTTCTTCGGCATATCTATGCGGTCAAGTCCCGTCGCATTGATGTAGGAAGTATGGATCATTCCCATACGTTTGGCTTCCTGGTTCATCCTTGTAACGAATTGCTGCTCAGAACCAGCTGCGTATTCCGCAAGAGCTACAGCCGCGTCATTAGCGGAATGTACGAGCATTGCCGTAAATAATTCTTTGACAGTGTGGGTCTCCCCCTGCGCAATGTAAACACGTGAACCGATGGTTTTCGATGCATTTTCTTTGACTGTTACAACGTCATTCCATGAAAAATCTCCTTTTTTAACTGATTCCGCGACAATGTATGCCGTCATCATTTTCGTCATACTTGCTGGAGCGTAAGCTTTCTCTGCGTTTATGGATAACAGGACTTGACCCGTTACAGGTTCCACCAGAACGGCTGACCTGAGGGATAGATTGAGTTTGACTGCTTCTGCATTCGTTTTTCCGGCGGCAGATTCTGTCGTTGATGCCGTGTATATGCCTGTTTCTTCTAAAGCTGATACGGGAGCAGCAAAAAGAGAAAGCATAATCATTACGAATAGGAAGGGTTTACTACATGGTTTCAAAATAATCTCTCCTCTTAACAAACATGTCCGGCCAATAAACGGCCCGAAATATAAATAATACCCTTTATCTCTCCCAATTGGAAAGGCAAAGGGTTATGGAATCTGACTGCTTATTGTCGAGTACCTGCCTTTGAGAACCCACCCGTTTACATAGAGAGGTAAGAGGTCGAGGGTCATTTGCCCTCTTTTTACATCATCTTGTACCAGTGCAACGCTTTTCTTTCTAGCTCTTTGACGAACATATCTTTGCCATCCTTATATGCTTCGAAGTCCCTCGGGAAACGTTTGGCGAGACTTTCTTTTAAATCTCCATATGCTCTGGCCTCATCGGGGTGCGTTCTGAGGTAATCCCTGACCGCCAGATGGCGAGTAATATCGTCTTTGTTATCTTCTTGAAACACATGCACTTGATGCGTGCGATGCTCTGCTCCTTTCCGGAAATATCTTCTTCCTTTTATACCAAACTCCCCCATACATTCGTAACCAAGGCCCTGCATTTGTTCGTTATACGAATCAATTTTTTTGATATCTTTTACGACGGGCATGATGTCAATGATAGGTTTTGCTTTTAACCCGGGAACAGAAGTGCTGCCGATGTGATAAATGTCAATTACCTCATCACCAAAGATCTCCTTCATTTTTTGAGATTCCTCGCTAAATTGTTGTGTCCATTCATCACGGTATTCTGTTACCACAACATTCATCTCATAGACCTCCTCAGGAAATAGGATGGTGATTCACTTTCACCCCAAAAACTTCAATCAAAGAAATAGCTTGCTCAGGAGACACAATAGCGCCTCGCAAATCGTCTTCACGGAGATGTATATAAGTATATTGACACTCACTAAGATCTACATTTTTTAAAGAGGTGCCGGAGAACTGGACATCATCGATTGTCGTCGTACCTAGTTGAAGATTGTCCACAGATGAATCGAGAAAATTGGAACCGGATAAGAAACAATTTTCAAATCGTACATCTTTCAGCTCTGTGAGACTAAACCGAGAATAGGGTGCCTGACAGTTCACCCATGAAACATCCCGCATCACAACATGATCAAAATTGGCACCTCTCATTTTACAATCTATAAATTCCACGCGGTTCAATTTAGCACCACTGAAATCAGCATTGGAAAGATCACATTTTTCAAAAACAACATCTATCCAAGAAGAAAACGGCAAATGAGTTTTCTCAAACACGACGTTTCTTACATGAATTTCACGAAATCGAACGTGTTTCGCATGAATGGGGCCAACTGTTGTTTCCATCCTCCCCAACTCGAAGGAAGAATGATCAGCAATCTCTTTTATCGAGAGAGGCTCCAAGCTTTGGGGAAGATCTGGCTTTTGAATCTCCCTATTTTTCTTTTTCAACCGAATGTACCTCCTCGTGATTGAGTATGCCAACACCTTTGATTCTACCATTTTTATCCTTGATTCGATCTTCATTTCGGGATCGGTTTATTTCCCGATGGCGACTGAAACAAAATACCACCACGCCGTAATGGTTCACGTGGTGGTTTCCCAGAAGCTAGTCAATAAGAGTCATCTCGGATGTTTTTCCGTACGGTTTTGCCATCATTTTTTCCCACAACGGGATAAACTGCTTGATTAACGGGCCGATTGCCAGAGCCGTCACCAGGGTCCCTGCCGATACCGGACCTCCTAGCAAAAATCCCAATAGCGTAACCGTGCATTCAATCCCAACTCTTACTTTGCCGATGCCCCAGCCCATTCGTTCATGTAAGGCCAGCATGAAGCTGTCGCGTGGTCCAGCCCCTATTCGTGGCGAGATATACATGCCTGTACCGAATGTATAAATCAGCAGACCGGCAGCAAACAAGACGACTCGTTCTAAGAGTGTATCCCCGATGGGAACCCATTTCAACCACATGAACAAGTCGATAAACAGACCGAAAAAAATCATATTTAAAAACATTCCGACGGTAGGCTTTATTTTGCCAATGACATAGGACGCGATAATGATGCTGAAGCCCATGATTTGTGACCACATACCGATGGTTAAACCAAACGTCTTTTGCAATCCGATATGCAGCGTATCCCACGGAGCAACGCCTACATTGGCCTCAATCATCATGGCGATCCCATAACCCATGACGGCCAATCCAAGCATAAAAACACTGTATCGAACTGCAAGCGGATGAAACAAGAACTTCCTACCCATGATTGATCCCCCTATGGAGGGTTCGCCCCCTATTTGATTTCCCTTTTCAGGTCAGATAAGGGGAAAATCGATATTTTGATTCGGTAGCTTTGATTATTAATCAATTCACAGGATTTGTCACGACTCAAATACGGTTCAAGTCCATCCTCTCTCTCCCAAGAGCTGGGTGCTCATGCATTTTCTCTTTCTTCACTTTTTCGACGTCAATCACTTTACCATTCAACACCACACACGGAACAGACTGGACCCCATATTGTTTTGCTATGTCCTTCATTTCCGAGGTCGCGCTGCATTGATGTAGATCGTAAATCACAACATCGCATTTGGAGCAAGCAAACTGATTCACTTGCTTGACGATATCCTCGCACAGATAAGTTCCCGCTACAAACACTTCTATTTTTGCCATTATTCCTTCCCTCCGTTGGATAAGTTTTGAATGATCGGACAATCGTTTTTAGAAGGTGTGCGGCCAGAAAAGGGCCTCTGTGCCACGAGTTCCAAAATGGATTTAAATTTGTTCAGCTGCTCGATTTTTTCCTCGATTTGGCTGATTTTTTCAGTCGCAAATTGGTGCATTTCCGCAATAGGAAAGTAGTCCTCTGCTTTGTAAATGGATAACAGCATCTTGATTTCTTCAAGGGTAAATCCGAGATCCTGCGCTCGTTTAATAAACCGAATGTCGTGTACAGTTTCTACTGATAACATTCTATATCCGGAATTTGTCCTCGGTGGGCTGGGTAAAAGTCCTCTCCTTTCGTAATATCGTATGGTTTCGATATGAACACCAGCTTCTTTGGCCGCTTGACTAATGGTTAACCCATTCATGTTTTTCCTCCTTACCTGGTATTATCAACCCTGTACGTAGATACGGAGTCAAGGGGTTTAATCGGAATATACTTTATAAAAGCCTACATATTTCATGAGCTCTGCTCTCCCAAGAAACTGCTTCCTTAATTGACTATTCAAGTTTTGCAAGGCAAGCTGAAAAGATCGTTCCACTTGTTTATAGTGCTGAGTTTCCAAATCATTCAAAAGTTGTTTCATATTCTCGATATAGTACACGGTCTTCCTTAAGCTGCTAATCAAAATAATTTTTCTTAGCTCTGTACGTGTAAACACTCTGTACCCATTCTCTTTGTTTCTCCTCGATTGGATTAGCCCCTCTTGTTCCCAATGTCGAATAGCCGATGTTTTGACACCAGCAATTTGTGCAACTTCTCCAATTGTCATGGAATCGGTTACGTTCATATTTCTGTATTTCGGAAGATCGGCATTTCGCAGCATACGCAAGATTTCTTCTACCCTCTGTTTTTCGATTTGAGTATGATGCTGCTGCTGATTAATCATCCAGAGCGCATTTTCGATATCCAGCTTCTTCATCTTCCTCATTACCTCATGCACAACCGGAATATCATATCCTCGCAATAACGCACGAATTGTAACGAAGGCTTGCAAGTGGATGGATGTGTAGCATCTGCGGTTACTAGCTGATCTGGGTACATCCGGAATTAAATCTTGATCTTCATATCTCCGCAAACGTGACCGTTACAATGAATCCCGTTGTAACGAAACAATTTGTTTCCTTGTACCAGAGCCTCACTACTTTTGATGATCGCAGGAATCAACACAAGCTTCATATTCCCAAACTAGCCTTTGCAGGAGAAAAAGACACCATCGTTTACGGTGAAAATTTCGGAAATTTTGCCGTTGATATTGTCGGGTTAGTAACGAAGAATAGAAAAAATCTGAATGACCTAGGCTGGGATATTGAAATCCTTGCTGGAAGTGACATGGACCATACGAAAGCAATGCAGCCGACTGTGGTTTTGCCGTTGATAAAGCCATGGTTTAAGAAGCGCTTACTATCAGGAGATATGGCATAGCCCTATAACATTATGTAAAACAAAATGGCTGTCGATTTTCTCGACAGCCTTCCTACCGTTAACAAATGTAATTGATGCTGACATTGCCGCCATCCCCTTGCTCCACTACGCTTCTCAACTGGTCCAACGTAATGCGATTGACAAATTTGCTGAACTTTTCTTTGCCTTTTGCGTTCACCTTATAAAAGTCAATCAGCGTAGTGATCGCAGGAATTAATTGTGTTTCGTTCAATTCGGATACAAGAAGATTCGCAAGGCTAGCCTTTAATCCCTTAGCATCTCCACCCACATAAATGTCGTAGCTGTCTCGCATTTTCACAACACCGATATCCTTCAACAGCGGCTCGCTCGTTCCTAAAGCACAGCCTGCATAGCCTACTTTGATCGGGGTGGGGGTTTCAATCCCTGCGATGGCTTTGTTTAACTCCTTCGCGATATCCAGCCCGGCCTCTTCAGCACCTCTGCAAAAATTGCATGCAATCAGACTCTTCGTGACAAAACCAGCCGGATACACCTCCAAACCAGAACGTTGGAGCTCGTCAACGATAGCATCGCGGCTTTCAAGAGGAATCTCTACGTAGATCTGCTTGAATGGTGTCATCTCGATTTTGGCGTCAGGCCCAACAATAGTCCCCATTACTGCCAGCTGCCCCGGTGTAAAAAGACTTCCTCCCACTTGGATCGCCGGGGCAACGGCAATTTTCGTTTTTTCTCCCATTATGTTTTCTCCTCTCACATTACAGTTCTTTTGGCACAATCATGTGTCGCTTATCGAACTTTGACACGTTGCAAGCGAAGGGCATTCAGTACGACAGACACGGAGCTTAACGCCATAGCTGCGCCCGCCACCCACGGTGCCAACAGACCGAGTGCTGCAATAGGAATCCCGAGCGAGTTATAAGCGAGAGCCCAGAACAAATTTTGTTTAATATTGCTCATGGTTTTTCTGCTCATATAGATTGCATCCGGAATACTGGACAGGTCTCCACGCATGAGTGTTACATCTGCCGCTTCCATCGCGACGTCCGTACCCGTCCCAATGGCCATGCCAATATCTGCTGTTGCAAGAGCTGGCGCGTCATTGATGCCATCTCCAACCATCGCAACCTTTTTGCCTTGTGCCTGCAGTTTCTTCACTTCTTCAGCCTTTCCTTCTGGAAGGACTTCAGCAAGTACCTGATCAATACCGACTTCAGCAGCAATTGCATTTGCCGTTCTTGTGTTGTCCCCCGTAATCATAATGACTTGGATGCCCATATCTTTTAGACGAGCGACAGCCGTTTTGGAGGTTTCTTTAATTGTATCCGCCACAGCTACCATACCCGCGTACTGTTTATTTATCGCGACAAGCATAGCTGTTTTTCCGGATTTTCAAGTTTGGCCATCGTATCGTAAGCGTTCTTCGCATCTACTTCAAATCTTTCCAGTAAGCGTCTTGTGCCAATGAGTACCTCTTTACCTTCCACAACTGCTTTAATTCCAAATCCGGGAATAGCCTCAAACGCTTCTGTTCCGGATAAAGAGAGTCCTTTCTCTTGAATTCCAGCCACGATCGCTTCAGCAAGGGGATGTTCCGAATTTTTCTCGGCTGTCCCCACAAGTGTAAGGAACTCCGTCTCATCTCCATCGGTGATGACATCCGTCAGCTCCGGCTTTCCTTTTGTGACAGTCCCTGTCTTATCCAGAACGATCGTATCGATTTTATGCGTCTGTTCCAAATGCTCTCCGCCCTTAAAAAGGATTCCCAATTCGGCAGAACGTCCTGATCCTGCCATAATAGAGGTAGGAGTTGCAAGGCCAAGAGCGCAAGGGCAAGCGATGACCAGGATGGCGATTGCGATTTCCAGAGCTCCTGAAAAATTGCCCGGGGTAATATAGAAGTACCAAGCAAGGAATGCGACAATCGCGATACCGACAACGATCGGAACGAAAATTCCTGAAATCACGTCAGCAATCCGTTGGATCGGTGCTTTGGAACCTTGTGCTTCTTCCACAACTTTGATGATCTGGGCAAGAGCAGTTTCCTTTCCCACTTTGGTTGCTTTGATTCGAAGCACCCCGTTTTTGTTAACGGTGGCTCCTATCACAGCATCGCCCGCTTTTTTCTCGACGGGGATGCTCTCGCCTGTCAGCATGGATTCGTCAACAGTCGATACTCCTTCCAATACCTCACCGTCAACAGGCACTTTATCGCCTGGTCGAACAAGAACCAGATCGCCAACGATAACTTCATCCACCGGAATCGAGATCTCCTGGCCTTCACGGACTACGATTGCTGTCTTGGCTCGCAGTCCCATCAAGGACTTAATGGCTTCCGAGGATCTTCCTTTAGCAAGAGATTCAAACAATTTACCCAAAATCACGAGGGTGATCAGGACCGCACTGGTCTCGAAATAGAGAGCCGGAACATGGTGAGCTCCTCCATTGCCTGAAGACCAAATGATTGTCTGATAAACGCTGTAAAAATAGGCTGCAGACGTACCCAGGGCAATCAAGACGTCCATGTTTGCACTGCCATTTCGCAATGCTTTATAGGCCCCGACATAAAACTGTCTGCCCACGTAAAATTGGACTGGTGTAGCCAGAAGAAGCTGAAACCATGGGTTCATAAAAATTTCTGGCGAATAGATCCAGGAAGTGAAGGAAAAGTGACCTACCATGCTCCACAAAAGCGGCAATGAGAGAATGGCCGAGAAAAGCAATTTGCGTTTCTGATTCTGAATTTCTTTGCCACGGTGATCCTGGTTCGCTTCCTTTTCTGTTTTCAAGCTGGCTTTGTATCCAAGCTGATTCACTTTCTTTTGCAAATCATGAATCGATACTTCACCTGGCGAATACTCGACGTGGGCTGTCTCCAAAGCAAAGTTTACAGTGGCTTGCTTTACACCTGGCAGCTTATTTAAGCCCTTTTCAATTCTCAATGCACATGCTGCGCAAGTCATCCCTTCCAATTGGAGGTCAACCGTTTCTTTGACTGTTCCGTAACCAAGTTTGTGAATGCTTTCCTCTAGACGATTTACATCAACCTTCTCCGGGTCATACTCCACACTTGCTTTCTCCATGGCAAAATTGACATTGGCGCTTGCTACGCCATCCACTTTGTTCAAGCCTTTTTCAATCCGAATGGCACATGCTGCACAAGTCATGCCAGTAATCTGCAGGTTGACTTGCTTATTTCCCTTAGCCTGTAATGCTTCCATACTCCCTACCCCTCCTCATTTTCATCGTGGCGATTCATTTTTTGGTAATCACAATATACCCACATAAGGTATGTGAAATCAACAACTTTTTACTATACCCCTGTACCCTATATTAAAGGGCGAAATAATAGCAGCTTGCGGCTGCCCATTTCATTTTACTTCATCAATTTATTCATGGTGGTCATGAGCTCTTTTAGTACTTCTGTATCCCCCTCCTGAATCCGTTCGATTACACAGCTTTTCATGTGATGTTCAAGCAGCAGCTTACCTACTCCGTTTAAAGCTGACTGGATAGACGCGATTTGATTCAGTACATCATCACAGTAGGTGTCCTTTTCAATCATTCCTTTTACGCCTCTAACCTGGCCTTCGATTCGATTTAAACGGCTGATTAAATTGCTTTTTACTTGATCGGAATGATGGCTTTTTCTTTCGGATTGGTCATGCGAGCAACAAGTGGTATCTTCCTGAAGGTTTTTTTCTATATGGTCTATTGTTGTGCTCATTTTGTTTTTCCCTCCTTCGCGAGATAATCATACTATACCCCCATACCCTATATTAGTCAAGCGGCTCCTTCTGTTCGATCTCCATTTTTTCTTCACATTCGTATGTTACCCTTCACCTAGATTTCGTAAAGGAGGATGAGAATGAAAAAGTGGATCCCACTTCCCGCAATACTTACGGCTACGCTTGTGCTGGCTGCTTGTTCCAATAGTAATCAAACGAAGATGCCTGGTCATGACATGTCGAAGATGGATTCCGCGAGTACAGCAGAACATGAGAACCTCAAACAAATGTCTGCCTCACTCGATCCACCATTTGAAGTGCTGACAGGGAATACATTCACCCTGACCGCTAAGGAAAGTATGCTGATGCTCGATGACAACACGATGAAAACGGCCTGGACGTATAACGGAACGGTCCCTGGACCGCAATTGCGTGTTAAGCAAGGTGAAACGATAAAGGTTGTTTTGAATAATGAGCTGCCCGAGCCAGTTACCATTCACTGGCATGGTTTGCCCGTTCCCAACAACATGGACGGCATTCCAGGAATAACACAAAATGCTGTGAAGCCAAAAGAAAGTTTCACCTACGAATTTAAGGTAGATGTACCTGGTACGTACTGGTACCATTCCCACCAAAATGGAGTCAATCAGGTCGATAAAGGCTTGTATGGTTCCATCGTTGTCGAGCCGAAGGATGCTGAACCGGTAGATAAAGACTTTACTCTTGTGCTGGATGAATGGATGGAGGACGACAGCATGGCCGAAATGCACAGTGCTGGTAGCAGCCACT
The DNA here is from genome assembly GCF_000503775.1 of Brevibacillus panacihumi W25. GTDB lineage: Bacteria > Bacillota > Bacilli > Brevibacillales > Brevibacillaceae > Brevibacillus > Brevibacillus panacihumi_A. Next base: position 100,830 of record NZ_KI629782.1, read on the forward strand.
CAGCGCATAGCCAGAGTAAAGATTCCTCTGAACATGCAAATATGGATATGAGCGGTATGAGCGATGCCGAAATGATGCCGTTGATGTACACCATCTTCTCTGCGAACGGCAAGACGGGCTCTGCCATTCAACCCCTGATCGTTAAAAAGGGAGAGAAAGTGAGAATTCGGCTGATAAATGCAGGATATCTCTCCCACAAAATGCACTTGCCCGGTCATAGTTTTACAATAGTCTCAACGGACGGCCAACCGATTCATAACCCGCCTGAAACCCAAGACCAACTGTTGAATATCGCGCCAGGAGAACGGTACGATGTGGAATTTGTCGCAAATCATCCAGGCAAATGGCTCCTCGATGAGCACAGTACGAATCCAGGTGCGAAATCTCTGGCAATTCCCATTGTCTACGAAGGCGAAGAACATGCTTCTGTGAAATCGGAGTCCATGGACTTGCCTGTCGTTGATATCACCAAATACGGCGAAGCGGCAAAGGGAACCTTCTCACTTGATGATCAATACGACGTTACGTATTCGATGGATCTCAATACCGATATGAGTCATGGAGACATGACCTTTACCATTAATGGGAAAACGTATCCAGATACCCCTCCTCTTGATGTAAGAGAAGGAGACTTGGTGAAAGTAAAAATGGTAAATCGTTCGCCTGAAGACATTCACCCTATGCACCTGCACGGCCACTTCTTCCAGGTTCTTAGCAAGGATGGCCAACCAATATCGGGGTCTCCTCTAGTAAAAGATACTTTAAACATCTTACCCGGGGAAGAATATGTCGTCGCCTTCAAAGCAGATAATCCCGGAAACTGGATGTTCCACTGTCATGATCTGGGGCATGCCGCAAAAGGGATGATGTCAGAAGTAAAATACGATGGATTCAAACCCGACTTTACCATCGATCCAACTGTAAATAACATGCCGGAATAAAACCGAAAAAAAGGCAGAACAATCGTTCTGCCTTGTCTTTTATCCATCGTTGATCATGTTCTCTATCGCAGGAAACGTAATCGATACAATGGTTCCCTTTCCTTCTTCACTTGATATGGTGATCTTGCCCTGGTGTGCCTCCACAATCCCCTTCACGATCGTCAAGCCAAGGCCTGCTCCCCCTTTTTCCCTTTTACGTGAACGATCTCCACGATAAAACCGTTCAAAAACAAAAGGCAAATCTCCAAGAGGGATTCCCGTACCATTATCAACTACTTTAATTTCAATAGTTTGTTCCTTTTTTTCAACCTTGACCATTACCTCTCCACCCTGGGGCGTATGTTTTAAAGAATTCGTGAACAGGTTGGCTACGACTTGAGCCAAGCGTTGCGAATCTCCCAACATCCAGGCAGCTGTATTCAGATGGCTTGTAAGTTGAATACCGTGTAGCTGAAACGCTGCTGTCATTGATTCCACTACGCTTTCCACGACATCGTGTAGATTTATGACTTCCTCGGAGATGTGCCGGGCTCCGGCTTCCACCTGAATGACCTGATCCAAGTCACTCACAATCCGGGTCAGACGCAATACCTCGGAGCGGGTTGCTTCCAAATGTTCGGGTGTTGCTTCCCAAATGCCGTCCAACATGCCCTCTGTCTGGGCCAGCAATGTATTCAATGGCGTTCGCAGCTCATGGGCGATATCTGACGTTAGACGTTTTCGCAATTCCTCCTGCTGTTGAAGGTTTTGCACTAGATTATTAAACGCTTCGACCAGAATGGACAGTTCGTCCTTTTCTTCTGGGACAGCCACCCTTACGGAAAGATCCCCTTTTGCCACCGCCTGCGCTGCGTTACTCATATCCGTGATCGGTCTGGCAATGCGTCTCGCTATAAAGATACTGGCAAAGCAGACAAGCAAAAGCAAAGCAAGCATCGTCCATTGCAATGCATTCGTATGGGCCATCCGGAAATGATCTTCCAAAGGTACAGCACTCTCATTGTCATACCTGATTCCCACATACCCTACGGTATTTCCTTGAACCAGTATCGGCATCATGTCATCGCTATTTATAATTTCGAGACCAGTCGTATTGCCAAATGTGCGAATAAGCTTCCCATTCTGGTCAAGCAAAACAATTTGTATCGTCAGGACTTGGGATGCTGTCTCAAGTTTTAAAAGGGTATGATCATCCCATCCTGTTCCCTGTTGATACTCGTCTTGCAGGATACTTCGCAGATCCTGCTCATGCTGTTGATTGACATCGCTTAGATACAGGGAAAAATGATAATCCATTTCCTGAATGGAAAGGACCGTGGCGATTAGAATCCCGCCGGCGCCAACAGCCATGAAAGCCAAAGCCAGCTTCATCCAAATCCTTTTCATGTGTTAACCCCTATCCTTGGCGGGATTTTCAAAGCGGTAACCCAATCCGTATACGGTCTTAATGTACTCTGGTTGTTTTGGGTCTTCTTCAATTTTTTGACGAAGGTTCTTGATATGCGTGTCGATCGTTCTGTCGCTTCCCATATAGTCGATTCCCAGAACCTCCTCGACCAACTCTTCACGTGTCCATGTCCGGCCTGGATAACGGAGCAAGGTGGTAAGTAAGCGAAACTCATTGGTTGTTAATTCTACAGCTTGTTCCTTCTTGGCAACACTTCTCTCCCGTAATGATACCTTTAAATTGCCAAATTGAATGCGATCACTCAAAACTTGGTAATCTCCTGCTCTTCTTAATATTGCCCGAACCCTCGCGACGAGCTCACGCGGGCTAAATGGTTTAACCAGATAGTCGTCCGCCCCAATCTCCAAACCGATGATTCTGTCGGCTTCCCCACTTTTCGCCGTCAGCATAATGATCGGGACGCGTGATTTTTTGCGTATTTCCCTGCACACGTCTTCACCCGTCATATCTGGCAGCATCAGATCAAGGATAATAAGATCAATGGGATAGGCAGTTACATACTCTAGTGTCAGTCTGCCATCCTCGGCGGTCATTACGTGGTATCCTTCCTTTCGTAAATAGGAAGACAAGATTTCTAGGATTTGCGATTCATCATCTGCTATAAGGATCGTGGACATCTGGAACACCTCCCAGTCCGGATTTCAAGCCAAATATACCCCCCTTACGTATCATGCGTCAAGATTATTCCCATTTACGGAAAAGAAAGAAGCACTCCCAAATACCGAGTGCTTTCCTACTCATTCCCTTCTTTCTTCCCGAACCGGTTTCACATCTTTGGGTATCTGCTCAGGCTCCACTTGCAGATATTCCACGTCAAACGCTCCTGAATAGCCGAACAGATCTCCAAAAGTCGGATTCGTAACCTTCACGTCGATCCGATACTTATCGCTTTTTTCGTCGTACCATTCCTGGACATCTGCATAGCCAGAGAACAGCATCGGGAATTGGAAGCCAACCCATCCCTCGTAAAAATACTGATTGCCGGATCGCAGATGCATTCCCCCATTTTCACCTACGGACATCTCGATCTCCACGGCCAAATGCTGATGAGTGCCGAGGTAATCAATGATTTTTTGCTTTTCCTCACTGTAGATCATGGTGGCATCGAAGCGGCGCGTACGATTGGGGAATTGGTATTTTCGTACCCAGGTTACGGTTTCGCGGCCAAAGCTGTCGAGATAAGCATAATTTTCGATAGTAAACGGGACATCTGCCCCTTGCTGCGGAAACATAATGTTTCTCCACGTCCCAATATAGAGAAAAGGGAGCGTGTATGCTTTCCCGTACCACACTTTTTCCATGATTCCGCGACCAATGGAGGCTCGCTGATCTTTGCTGGAAAATCCGAATCGTTCTTGTATCTTGGGGTGAAGCTTCGCGAAGTCTGGCCCCAGCAATCTTTGATAAATGGAACTCAAGATTCTTTCATCTCCTCACGGTGAAATCAGATGGTTCAGTAGCGTTCTTCTTTTTCAGGATTTCGCAAGCAGGCTGACGCATTGGGCAGATCCGGAAGACTGAGCATGCCGCATACCGATAGCGCCATCATGCCCAGATTTAACGTAACCGGGTTAAACGGCTCGACCATAACGGTTGGTTCTGCTAATGCTCCTACTCCAAGCGCAACAAGCAAGATGATATTCCAGAGGTAAAGGGGTTTTCTCCAGCTTTTTCCTGCAAAAGCGAAGAGCAGCCCGAAGCAGATCTCTCCCACTCCAACAAATAGCAAGGCCAGTTGTTCATAGCCTGGGAATAAATGCGTGGCCTGCAGGAGCTGCAGTTCTCCCGTATGCGGATAAAGCAGTTTGGGAAACAGCCCTTGATAGATCCAGATAAAAGCCGGAATGATCCGACATATCAACTCCGTTAGCGAGCGCCGCAAAGAGATATTGGGATGAATGCCTTTCTCCAGCCACAGACGCAAGGCGTCAAAACTCCATGCCGTCGCCCAGCCCATCAACGGCCGAAACAGCAGCCGATCCAGCCACCTGCCCATCGCTCCAAATCTGGTCTGATAATCATAGCGGGTAAAAAAACGAATTCCTTCTTCACAAGGGACGTATCTCCAGAACCCAGCGCCTTCCCGAATCAATGAGATGGGATTGCCCGACGAAAACTTCAGGACGGACGTCTTCGTCTCATCTTTCTCGGTCGTACCAACACTTTCCCCTTCTCCGGATATGGAGAAGCCAAACCCGATATTCGTTTGGTAGAGGAATCGTTGGGGTTCATCTTCTGTTTTCTTCGGAAGATACGAAATTTTGGTGAAACGAAGATCCCACTGCTCATGAAGCTCCGGGGTTTGTGTGTATGTCCACAAGGATTCCAGTGTTGTCTGGATTGTACTCTCTACGTAGATCGGTTTGCTTTTTGCCAAGTTGATCCCCCTGCATCTTTCCGAAACAAGCCAGAGTCTCCCCTGGCTTGGCAACGGCGGTTACCCTATTGTTCTGACTTCCTTATTATACCATGTCTAGGTAACATGCTTCTTGATAAATGTCTCAATCCGGGCATTGCACTCCTCATATGCCTTGGTCGGCACCCTGTGATCCACGCCTGGTATCATATACAGTTCATTTTGGGGCAAGCGTTGCTGCAACAGATGAGCGTAAGGATGAAATGGCTTGTCCTTTTCGCCATATAGAAGCAGCACGGGGGGATTGATTTCTCCCAATTGCTTCGTACAGTTATACGTTAAACTATACCGGTAATACTCTTCTGCGTTCTTAGCGTCACACTTTTTCGCATCTCTATATAACTCCCGGAACTGCTTCATATTGATTGAATTCGACCAAGAAACACCCAATGCGATGGTGTTGATTGCCTTTATCTTCGCGAGGAACACTCCGGTTGCGATCAGGCGTTTTACACGCTTTGTGTTCACTTCTGGCATGCCGCCAATGACGATTCCTCCGAGTGAGCGATCGGGGTGGGATAACAAGCATTCCAGCACAATCGATCCACCAGTCGAATAACCGCAAAAGAATGCCATATGAATATCCAATCGATCCATGAGAGCTTTGATGTCGTCCGCGATCAATGGATAGGTTACAGGCGTTTTGGATGCTTTACTCTGCCCGTGTCCGCGGATATCAAAGGCGATTACACGGAAGAAACGGGACAGATGCTCCAATTGACAGCTAAAATTTTTTCTGGATAACACGGGGGGATGAATGCAGATCAGTGCGGTACCTGTCCCTTTTTCTATGTAATGAAGTGAAGCTCCATTCACGTTTATGATTGGCATCCTCTGCCTCCCAGAGTATATGTAGGATCACTAGGGTATTACCATTATGGAACTGAACAAGCATTTTTAGCATGCCACTTTCTTCAAATATCTCGGGACCTCATTCCAGTTTCATGAAAGTAAACAAATGACTACATTTTTTCAATCAACAGGATTATAATGGACAAGTTGATTAACAACATTTCTCGTATTCATCTGGGAGGCTTTTCATTCCATGCTCGACTATGTTATTAAGTTCATTTTGGGTGGTTCGCTCGTCGTGTTGGCAACCTACCTTAGCAAGTCCAAAAACATTTTTCTTTCTGGTATCATTACAACGCTTCCGATCATCACGCTGCTCAATATGACGCTTCAGATCAAATACATGAATGATCAGGAATTTCACTTGGCCCAAAAAAGCGGGATACTTGGTGCTCTCGGGCTGGTTCTCTTTATTGCATCCTGTTACTTCTTGACTGCTTGGGTGAAACCGCTGTATGCGATCCTATTCGCCATTGTCATTCTTTTTCTGTATTTTTGGATCTACAAACAGATTGCAGGATAAAATGTTAAAATCCGGTTCCCCCAGTAACAGGAGGAACCGGATTCTTTTTTTCTAGCGTTGTTCATTCTGTTCGTTTCTGTTTGCGATGTCTTCGTTCCCGTCGACACCCTCGCCCATCTTATTGCCCACCGCACCGCCAACGACCGCACCTGCAACAGTTCCAAGCGGCCCGAACAGGGAACCGACGGCAGCACCTACACCTGCACCGCCCACAGTTCCTACAGCCTCACTGGCGTCGATGCCCTCCAGCATGTTGGTATCCTGGCGATCATTTTCGTTCATGCGATTGTTCTTGTTGTTGTTGTTATCAGCCATCCATCTCACTCCCTGGTCTTGTACTAGGGTTTGCAAGCGCAGTCCCGATATTTATTCTGCCCGACTGCAGACAGAAATACGCAAGATGGACGTGATTCTATTCTGTTGTGTGGCCCGTGAGAGCATCAATCGCCCATGGTTTTCGAGCATCCAGCCTGACTTGATAAACCAGTACAGGATTGCTGTGGCTATTGAGGTAAACCAGCTCCAATGGGGCTTTTTTCAAGAACTGTTGTTTCGCTGCATCCAGTGATATTGCTTTGTCATGGGAAGGCAACACAAGCGAACTCCTCGAAAAATCTCCCTGGATGGCTGTTACAATGCCGCTGCCCATCTCCACCGTAACCAGATACGGATAATCCACTACAGGTACGCCCTGATACAAGGGAATAAATGTAAAGGAAGCCTGTCCGCGCTCCTGCAATGCTTTTTCTACCAGTACTTCTGCTACATCTGACGGGAGGTACTTCGCCACCCGGACCAGTGCAGCATCCTGGGCTTGTTGGAGCGACGCCAGCGGAATACCACCTTGCTCGAAGGACCCATCCAGTTCATAGCCGACAAAGGAACCATCGTCAGCGGTTTTCAGTCTGACTTCTCGCTTGTCGCTCATTTGCCAGATAAATGATATAGCCTTCTCGTCAATCGTCATAAAAGCCTTTCCTGTCACCGGGATGCCAAACTCCTTCTTCATGACTTCTTCGGCTTTGTCCGTATCTGTAATGATCAGCCTTTTCCCCTCAGTCTTGAGAGGTACTATTCGCTTCTCTCCCTGACTGTTATCGAGGGGTTTGCCTGTCTTCGCATCAATAACCAGTTGTGGGTCGGACATGTACTGAAGAACGGGACGATCCTTGCCTGCATATACAAGCCGCAGTCCGGAAGCCAGCTCCTGTGCCGCTTTCGTCTTGTCGATCACTGAAGACTGCTCAGACGTCGCTGTGATTCCCAAGCCGCTTTCCTCAATTGGATAAAGCAAGAGACTCATCTTGCCGGTGTGCGGATTCACTTCAACCGCTGCACTGTGCAGCTGAAGCGGAATGCCATGAACCAGCTTGCGGAACGCGATGTAACCATCCGTTTCTCTGGAATGCCCGGGATCGATCTGATATTGTTTGCTTTCTTCACCCAGCTTTTCTTGCAAAAAGCGCAGGGCCCGTTCTTCGATAGGAGTCATGCTTCGTTCCATGCTTGTTGTTGTCTGCGGCGTAGAATCCACTTTTGCGACTGGTTCGTCTTGATCTGTCGACACATTCTTCTTTGCCGGATCGTTGCCTGCCGGGGCCTCTTGTGAATTCACTGGTTGCTCCGTTGAAGCAACAGAGGGAATCTGCTGACTCTTTACAGGTTCTTGATCAAAGGCAGCGGGCAAGGATGCCTGCGGCTCCCCTATGGTTGTTTGCTCGGCAACATGGCCAGAGCTAAGCCAAATTCCTATCAACGCAGCTGCGCCTATCGTCCCCACGCAGGCGGAAACTTGAGAAACCCGCCTTCTTCGCTGAACCGTTCCCGCCTGGCGAATAAGCCGTTCCTTGCCAATCTGCTTCCATTCGGGACGGGGCGGCTTGGTCTCTTGTTTGATCTGCCGAAGCTTGCTGATCAGTTGTTCTTCTTCATCTGGCAATCCCATTGATAATCCCCCCTTCTATCGATTGCGCCAGCATTTTTCTTAAAGATTGTAACCCCCTGTGACAATCCACTCTCACTTTCGTCTCTGGAACAGAGAGAATTTCGGCTGTTTCCTTGACACTGTACTCCTCGATGTAGCGGAGAATCACGACGATCCTAAGCTGCGGTTTTAGTTTCTGGAGCGCCTCTTTGATGAGGCGCAGCTCTTCCTTCATCTCCAGCTCCGGCTCTGGAAGACCTTCTTTGGTCATCATGCGTATCAGCCAATTGTCCGAAAACAGCCGCTGCCACCTCATCTTGCGGTAATGATCAATCGCCACGTATTTGGCAATCGAAAACAACCATGTTTTCATCGCCACGCGGCCATCATACTGCGGCAAAGCCTTCAAAAGCCGCGAGAACACTTCCTGCGTAAGATCTTCAGCGTCCTCTTGTTTATTAGTGAAATACACCAGAAAATAGTAGATGTCATTGTAATACGCTTCGTAGATTTCGCTGATCTGCTTTGCCAGATCATCTGACAACAGACTCCCTCCCCGTTCCAGAACCGACACGGGTTCTTCCTATTCTTGTCCGTAACGATACAGCTCACCCGTAAGCGCGTCTACCTCGTTCTCACCAGTCGTGACGTACACGAGGCTAGCGGTCTTTTCGCTGTCTTCATCCATGGAATAATACAGCTTCAACGGATGCTTCTGGAGATAAATCTTAGCTGCTTCTTCCTGGGAAATGGCCTTCTTGGGGTCAGGAAGCGATGCATTCAGTGTCCCAAAGTCCGGCACCCTCCAGTCAAGCAGAACCGCTTTTCCTGTCACTGCATCGACATCCGCCATCACCATCGAGTCTTCCACCGGGATCCCACCATGGATCAAGCTGAATTGGAAATGGTACTGTTGTCTGTCATGATCGTATTGAGCGTAATGTTCCGCTCCCAAACGCATCATTTCCGTAATATTGGCAGGAAGATATTCGGACAGTTCTGTAACGGCAACCTGCAAGGCCTGCTCCGGGCTCAGCTTCTTTTCGGATTCGCTCTTCTGCTTGCTGTCCAATACCTGATACCTCGTGATTTTTTTCGTTTGCTTGTCGACGTACAAGGATCCGATGATCCCCGAATCAGTCTGCCACAAATAATTGATTTCTTTCCCCTCGCTGATTTCCTGGAAGACGGCTCGCTCTTTCGTCATATCGTAGCCGGTTTTGGCAGCCAGAAATGCAGCAGCTTCTTCTTTTGTTTTCGCAGTAGGTTGTTGGCCTTTTGACTGGAATTTGACGATTTGGCTTTGACTTGCGTCTGATTCGCGGAACGCTCCCGTACGAGCATCGATTTCACCGAGCTTCGGCCTGTAAAGCAGCTTCACTTGCCCATTTACATCCCGTGCATAGACCGGATTCATGTAGGAAGCAAACATTTTTTCTACCTGTTCTTTAGGCAAGGCTTCTTTGGGATCGCCGAATTCGATGTTCGGCTGCTTGCTGAGAACGACACTTTTTCGGTGGCCGTCCGTCGCCTTGGCGTCGACGTGTCCTTCACTGTTTACTCTGAGGATGACCGCATCATTGCGGAACGGAATGCCATTTACCGTTTTGTGGAAGGTGACGGAGGTTTTCCCTTCATTTGCAATCTCATTCACCTGGTAGCCGCCCAGACCTTCTCCATACCATTCCTTCATAAAGGCGATGGCGACTTCCTTTGCTTTCTCAGGCGGATAAGTGGAGTCGAAACCTTTCGTGCCCTTTACTTGGAGAAATCCGAGCAACTCCCCAGTCTCCTGGTCAAAAGAGAGGGTTACTTTTGGAATTTTATTCCCTTCCGACTGGTACTTGTTTACGATGATAAGCTGACTCTTCTCAGAAAGCTCCACTTCCATGATGGGGTAATCCTTCAGATAGGGAAGCAAGCGATTTGCCTTCTCCAACCCTTTTTTGATCTTATCCATCGACTTTGTGTCTGCCTTTGCCACGCTGCTCTCTTGGGTTGCCGCTGCCAAGACACTTGCTGCGCTCGCGCTAAGGGGAGCCGTTACCGCCAAGCTTGCTGCCAACAATACAATCATGCTTTGTGGAATTTTTTTCATTTTCTGTCCCTCACTTCACGTAATCTTTTTACCTACGCCCATTATTCGAATGAGGTCAAATTTTGTTTCAACTTCCAGAAAAAAAAGACTGCCTAAGGAGAGCCCTGCAAAAGTCCACCTACTATCTGTAAACTGAATCCCCAGTGCTTTTAGGTACTGGGGATTCATGTGTCGTGAATGTAGCTGTAGTGGGGAGAAGCATGTTTCCGATCTGCGCTACGGTCTACGTCCCGCAAGGGAGTTAAACTGTCCGCTCCACAGCGATCCCGGGGGAAGCGCAAAACGGCGCGCAGCTCCGGAGTTTATTCATAGGTTGCGCTTTCGTTTCCCCGGGCTTCGCTGTTCCGCTAGGCTGGACTCCGCCAATCGCTCCGCCTGGAAACATGCTTCTCCTCCCCAACCGTAGAGTTTTCAACCAGTACCCCCTTTGGCACTGGGTTTTGTTGTACAATGAAAAGAAAACGAAAGAGTTGGAACCATTGCTACAGCCCTCTAAACAAATGACGGCATCTTTCCATGCCGAATTATACAAACTGATTCCCGAGGATCACCCATTACGAAAAATCAATGAAATCGTAGATTTCACGTTTATTCATGACTTAGTTCGTTCCTCTTATTGTGAGCATTACGGAAGACCTGCTAACGAACCAGAACTCCTGTTTCGTTTGCTGTTTTTACAAGTTCTCTACAATCTTTCGGATGAACGCATCATTCAGGAAACGCAGGTAAACCTCGCTTACAAGTGGTTTTTAGGTGTAAATCCGGAGGATAACCTTCCTGACCCCTCCCAACTGTCTCGCTTTCGTAATCATCGATTAGGAGCAGGAGCCGTGGATGAGGTGCTCATATCAGTTGTGCGTCAGTGCATTGAAAAAGGTCTTGTGAAGTCAAAGACGATCATCATGGACTCCACCCATACACTGGCAGCTTCGCAAAAACAAAAGCCACTTGAAGTACTTCGAGATGCGGCGAAGCGCCTGTTCCGTGTTGTGGTGAAAAAGCATCCCAAGCTTGAGAAGAAACTCCCGAAGTTACCGGGGTTGAGGAAAGAAGATCAAGAGGATGCCGAGAAGATCATGCTTCAGTACCTGGCTAATCTTGGGGAAACTGTTGAGTTGTTGTTGCCGGATCATGAAGGTTCCATCTCGGAGAAAGTTCGAATCGCCAAGGCCATCGTGGAAGACGAGCGTCTCCTTGCCAATAAAGGCATTATGTCGGCCATTGATCCGGATGCACGCTTTGGATGGAAGAGCAATACAAAATCCTTTTTTGGCTACAAAGAACATATCGCCATGACAGAAGAAGAGATCATTACGGCTGTGGAAGTTACTGAAGGAAGTTCGGATGACGGCAAACAATTCAAAGAACTTTTGAATCAAACCTTGGACGCAGGTATAGAAGTACATGAAGTGATTGCTGACACTGCATATTCGGGTAAAGATAATTTGGAAGAGATGAAAAGTAAGCAGATTCAACCCGTCGTACCACTTAACCCGATCGTACATAACGGAGGGCTTAGACAAGAAGGTTTTGAATACAACAAGGATGCAGACTTTGTTATTTGTCCGGCAGGACAACACAGTATTCGAAAAGCTGTCCAAGGAAGCAAGCAAAGTGGCAATAGTCGTTCTCTTGTTTTCTATTTCGATACCGAGAAATGCAAGGCGTGCCCGCTTAAGGAAGGATGCTTCAAGCCAGGAGCGAAGAGCAAAACCTATTCCATTCGGATTGTGGCGGAACATTACCAAGAGCAAATCGAGTTTGAGAAAAGCGATACGTTCAAGGAACGTATTTGTCGCAGACCGATTATTGAACATAAAAATGCGGAACTAAAAAGGTATCATGGGATGACCAAGGCTAAGTACCGTGGTCTCTTTCGCATGCGAATACAGGCAATACTTACGACTTTCGTCGTAAATGTAAAACGGATGATAAAATTAACAGAGAAAATGCAGTCCGCCTCCTGAGGGAGATTGAACTGCATTTTTTCGTTATTGCCCTCTTTTTTACACAATTCAATGGGGTTACTCGAGTTGCAAGCTCCAACAAGGGGATTTTGCAGGGCTCTCCCTAAGCAGCCCTTCCCGTTTCTCAATTTCTACATGCAGCTTATGTCAACTTCAGCTCCATATAAAGTGTTCCTTCAATCGGGTTAAATCGGTAAGGTGGGATGGTGTAAAACCCCAGCGAGCGGTACAGGGAAATGGCATGTTCCATCGTAGGGAGGGTATCCAGTCTCATATAGTGATACCCGCGGGTTTTCGCCTCCTCAATGATCGAAGCGGCCAAGCTTTTCCCGATTTTTTTCCCTTTATAACCGGGCCTTACATACAATCTCTTCATCTCACCAAGTTGTTCATCCAGTTTTCGCAAAGCGACACAGCCCGCTACTTCGTCTCCATAGATAGCCAAAAGGATACAGCCGTGAGGAGGAGCGTATTCCCTCGGTATGTTTTGCAATTCCTCCTCAATATTTTGAAAGCTCAAATCAACGCCTAAAGAATCTACGTATTCCACGAATAGTTCATGTACCTGCTGATATTGCCAGTCCTTTTGTACCGTAACGATCCTTAGCACCTAACTCCTCCATCCGTTCGTCACACTCTCACAACTTCCTTGAAAATCGAGTATCCATCATCCATTTTTCTTGGTTTGGAAAGAAACTCCTGCTGAAACATTTTTTGTTTCCAGTTATTTGGAGGTGCTGAGAGGAACCACAATCGAGAATACAGCTCCTCTGCTATCGTGATTTCGAGCAGTGAGGGTGCCGCCGGATCGTTCAACAATCGCCCTGGATATAGCCAAGCCGAGGCCTGTCTCTCCGTTTTTTCCTTTGACGAAACGATGAAACAGGTTCGGGAGCAATTCCTCTGATAGACCTTCGCCGTCGTCTGTTATCTCGATGTGTACTTGATGATCGGTCGTATACATGCCGACTTCTACGCACTCGCTGGCATGCCGGTATGAATTGCCCAGGATGTTGATGACCGCTTGCAGGAATTTATCCCGATCGATCATGATCTCGGGATTCGTATTGTCATGATGGATGACAACCGTCATGCCATGTTGCATGGCTATGGGCTGCAGCTTCTCAATCGCTTGCTGGATGACATCCTGCGCTGCACAGCGAACAGGATGGAACAGATTCTCTTCACTTTCCAGCTTCGCCAAAAGAATCATTTCCGTCACGATGCCTTTTAAGCGTGTTGTTTCTTCTACTATCACATTGAGACCTTGGCTTGCTGCTTCCCCTGTAAAAATACCGTCCCGTATCCCTTCTGCATACCCTTGAATCGACATTAGTGGCGTTTTCAACTCATGAGAAGCATTCTGAAAGAACTGTCTTTGTACTTCCTGAAATCGCTCCAGCTCTTGCGCTAAAAAGTATACGGATTGTGTAACGGTGCCAATCTCGCCGCTGGCATGGATGTGTTTAACCTCGGAAAAATGCCGTTCGCGAACCTTCTTCAGCTCTGTCATCAGGGAGCTTAACGGTTTGACAAGGCTGCTGGTGATGAAGAAGCTCAGCAGAATGGCACAGATTACCCCAATGAAAAGGATTATCATAATGTTAGTGGTGATTTCATATCTGACATCCTTAATACCGCGCACTGGAGTCGCCAACAGCAGCCGCTGATTTTCGCCTGCTTTCACCGCTTGTGAAACGACGATATACTCTGCTTCCCCAACCAGCCATAACTTTTTGTCCTGCTTTTTCTCCGCCATGCGTTCCAGGGTCTGCATCCAGTCTTTCAAGCTATTGGCTTGGATTGTGGTGTACATGACTTTCTTTTGTTTTCCCAGCAAAAGAATTTCCACCTTTTTGTTGGACATCACCAACTGGTTCAGCTCTTCGATCATTTCCTCTTCTGTCTGGGAGGAGCTGCTTACTTTTTCTGCCCAAAATTCTCCCTTTAGCTTCAGCTCCTTCCTTTGTTGATCGATCAAGTTATCCAGCAGCATAGAGTCGATCAGATAGGCGGAGGCACCTGTCACGATCAGCAAAAGGAGACCGAAAGCAATCATCAGCCGATGCAGCAGCTTCATAACGAGCGTTTCTCCTCTGCCACGCGAAGTCTGTAACCATAACCCCACACGGTCTCAATCGGCAGCCCCGTCATTTTTTTGCGGATACGGCGAATCAGATCGTCTACCACGCGATCGCTTCCAAAGTAGTCATCTCCCCATACTAAGGTGAGCAACTCATCTCTGGAAAATGCTCGATTCGGGTTGCCCTCGAGCAGACGCAGTATGAGAAATTCCTTATGAGTGACAGCAATCTCTGTTCCCATCCAGAAAACAAAACGATTCTCCGCATCCAGTTGCAGGTCAAGATTTTGTAAGGTAAGTTCTGTTTTGGCAGGACGTTCTGTCTTGTCATACTGCGCCATTTGTTCCGCGCGGCGTATGGCCCGATTCACTCTGGCGACCAGTTCACGTGGACTGAAGGGCTTGGTTAAATAATCATCACTCCCCAGTTCGAGGCCGAGAATCTTGTCCACTTCCTCGTCTTTGGCTGAAATCATGATGATCGGTGTCTCTGTCTTTTCACGAATACTTCGGCAAAACTCGTACCCATTCATGCCCGGCAGCATAATATCCAAAATCCACAGATGTGGAGGTGTTGTCTTCCATAAGGTCATTGCCTGTTCGGCCGTTTCTAAAGCGATGGTGGCGTATCCTTCCTTTTGAAGATACGCTTCAACGATCTGACGAATGTTAGGGTCATCGTCGACAATCGCGATTCGATAGTGATTCAATGCCATCTCTCCCCTATCCATGATTCCCTCAACAATTGTATAACAAGGCTGCATATTCTCACAAAGAAAAGTCACCCTGCAAGGTGACTTGAGATTCCCCAATCGATATAGGCGGGAGGATTTTTTATTCGACTTTACGCTTTCTTGGCTTCTTTTTTGGCTTCTTTCTTAGCCTCTTTCTTAGCGGCTTTGTTTGCTTCCTTCTGAGCTGCCTTCGTTTCTTTGATAGCTGCCTTCACTTCTTTAACAGTCAAACCAGTAGTTTCAATTTGCAGCTCCGATGCTTTTTCTGTGAGTTTAGCGATCTTTTCCTGTTTTTGCTCCGCTTGCTTTGCTTTTACATCTGCTTTGATTTGCTTGATAGATTTACCAGAGGTTTCAATGCCGAGTTTGTCCGCTTTTTCACTAACCTTTTGCAAAAGAGTCTCTTTGCGCTCTGCATGAAAAGCCTTGATAGCCGCTTTGATTTCTTTACCCGTTTTGCCTGCTGTCTCGATGCCCAGCTTGTCTGCTTTTGCGGTGAATTTCGCCAGACGTGCCTGCTGTTGTTCCTCATGCTTGGCTTTAATCTCCAATTTAAGCTGTTCCAGTGTTTTTCCATCTGTACCCAGTCCCAATTTTGTCGCTTCTTCGACTGCCTTTGTCCACTTTTCCTGTTGCTTCGCTTCTTTATTTTGCTTGCGAACTTCTTGTGCTGCCGATTTATCCTGTTTCGCTTCCGCGCCTGCTACACTCACTCCTCCGAGCAGCAAACTCAGAGCAAGGACAGAGGATACCATTTTTTTCATGATGCAATTCTCCTCTCAATCTTTGGGTAGGTTGTTTACCTCCTTCACTATAGGACGGATTTGTGGGAAAACAATGAGATTTTGAGAAAAAAAGGGATGCCTCTTAGACGAGGACATCCTCAAGAATAGTAGGCACCAACTGCTTACAGTCCGTACAAAATGGGGAGTTTTACATGCGACGGATATTCTTTGCCATGATAGAGGCGATTCTCGGCCACGACCGGCTTCGGATCTTCATACGGATTGATGCCGGTATTGGTGTTGGGGAAAAACTCGTAATAGTTGCTGGACGTGATGTCGATTCTGATTTTATGTCCTTTTTTGAAGACATACCCGTTGAAGTACATCTCCATCTCATATTTCTCTACTTTTCCGGGTTCCAGCAGCTCCGGTTTGT
Organism: Brevibacillus panacihumi W25; assembly: GCF_000503775.1. Lineage (GTDB taxonomy): Bacteria > Bacillota > Bacilli > Brevibacillales > Brevibacillaceae > Brevibacillus > Brevibacillus panacihumi_A. Next base: position 116,997 of record NZ_KI629782.1, read on the forward strand.
CAAACCCTTTGCGGAACTCGGCACGAATGACATTATCGGAAATTTTTCTGGCGATCCCCTTCTCGTCGACATCGGATACACGGACGATAAAGTCTGTATCCACTGCACTGGAGGAGGCGTAGAACTCCGCATAGACATTCCCCGCCATGGCCACATCGGTAGAAAGAGGCTCCGTATCATAGACCAGACAATCGCTGCGAAGCTGGATATGGTTGCAGTGGTAAGGCTTCACATGCCCGCGCTCACCGATGGGCTGCAGGGGATCATAGATGTAAGAATCAAAGCCTGGCTCTGAATCGGGCTGCCAGACAATTCTTCCATCGCCAAACATCGAATTGGCACTGCCATTGCTTGCCAGATACAGGTTCACCAGCTTGCTCTCCAACGGATTCCAGTCCTCGGATTCTCTCCACTGGTTTTCTCCTACCACATAGTACATGGCTCTCGGCTTTTTATCCTCGCCGTTTTGAATCCCTTTCAGATAGCGGTCAAACCAGCGGATGATTCGCGTGTCGAAGTCATAGTCCACGGCATTGTCGCCGAACTCCAGATCCTCGCAGTCGCGGAATGCATTCAGATTATGCGGCCATGGTCCGAGGATGATCCTTCTGCCCGGGACATCATGCTTGGTCAGGAATCGCCATGTCTCCTGCACCCCCAGCGCATCCCCGTCGTACCAGCCTGACACGATCAGCATGGGTATCTTGATCTTGTGGCTGTGCTGGGTATTGTCCGAATGCTTCCAGAAATCGTCATAGTGATAATGCTCTCTCCACAAATCCCAGGGACCTGATTTTTTCCCTATGATCTTTTCCGGAATTTCCGTAATGGGCCTGTGCGTAACCGCCTCTTCCACACTGATGGATTCACCGGCAAAGACGGCAAAATCTGTCCTGTTGCTCATCGACTGGGCAAGAGTCCAGCAAAGCAGCGGCCAGGAGCAGATGGTTCCTCCCCGTCTCGCGGTATCCGTAAAAGGCGAACCTACATTCACTTCACTTATGGCTGTTTTCAGGTGAGGATTCCCGCTGGTGGCTGCAGCGGTGGTCGTATAGCCCAGGTAGCTGGCTCCCCACATGCCGATATTGCCGTCACTCCATTCCTGTGCCACGATCCAGTTGAACAAGTCATCCGCATCTTCTCGTTCATTCTGGAAAGGCTCCAGGATTCCGTCTGAGTCAGATCGACCACGGACATCCTGGATGACAAAGGCATAGCCTCTCGCAGTCCAGTGCCAGCAGCGGTGAACGTCTCTTTCCTTTCCATAGCAGGTTCTGACTACGATCGCCGGCACCTTTTCTCCTGGTTGCAATCCGTCTGGCAAAAAGACCTCTGTGGCCAGATTCACGCCGTCCCGTGTCGGAACGAAAACGGTTCCGAGGTGATTGATTCCATACTGTACTTTGGATAGCAAGGGATCGTCGTATTTGACGAGAGGTGTCAGCTTCTCGTAACCTTTCACGACCGCGATCTCAGAGGAGACACGTCCCGGATTGGAAAAGGCGACGATTTTTCCATCCACTGTGATAATGTCCAATACGCCATTGGTTTTTCGCTGCGCCCAAAGCTGAGATGTCACCTCTTTGCCGTCGATTCGGTCCGTAAAGGTAAGGTAGCGGCTGTACACACTTTCATTCGAAAGGGTCACTCTTTCCCCTTCCCACTTGGCTTCCGCATAGGCGGCAAGCTCACTGTGCAGCTTGAGAAAATCGATCATCGTATTTTTCTTGTTTTTGTTAAAAGGCTCTCTTTTTAGCTGGGCTCTGGTTCTTCTATCGACATCGCAGATTTCTACGAATGTTTCCTTAAACGTAATGTTTCCGTTGTATACGCCTGGAAAATAAATATCGAATGTTCGGTCAAACAAGTAATGGCTCATTCTAAATCACTCCTAGATCTCATGAATTCTCAAGCAGCGAACGGAATGACCGCCTCCCAGATCGGTAATGCCCGGCACTTCCTGGCGGCATTGCTCGGTGGCAAAGCTGCATCTGGCCGCAAAACGGCATTCCTGTCTGGGATTGATCGGAGAAGTAATCTCGCCCTGCAATAAAATTCTTTCCTTTTTCTTTTTCAAATTCGGAACGGGAATGGCGGAAAGCAATGCCTGCGTGTAAGGATGTCTCGGATTTGCAAAAAGCTCCTTCACCGGTGCCTTCTCCACCATTTGCCCCAGGTACATCACCATGATTTCCTCTGAGAAATGCTTCACCACGGACAAATCATGCGTAATGAACATATACGTATAGCCGAACTGAAGCTGCAGCTTTTTTAAGAGATTGAGGATTTGCGCCTGAATGGAGACATCGAGTGCTGAGACAGGCTCATCGCAAACAATGAACTCAGGGCTCAAAGCAAGTGCTCGGGCGATGCCGATCCTTTGCCTCCTTCCTCCGTCCAGCTCATGAGGATACGAGTTCACAAACCTGTCCGAGAGACCCACAAGCTCCATCAATTCATATACCCTGTTTTCCTTCTCCGCTTTGGTTGCATACACCTTGTGTATTTCCAATGGTTCCGCGATGGAGTGAAAGACGGTTTTTCTCGGATTCAGCGAGGAAAAGGGGTCCTGAAAAATGATTTGGATCTTTTTGCGATACTCCACCATTTCCTTTGGGGTGAGTTTGGTAATATCTTTGCCGTCAAAAAAGATTTCGCCTTCCGTCGGTTCAAGCAGCATAGTCATGAGTCTGCCCGTCGTACTTTTGCCGCAGCCGCTTTCCCCTACGATGCCGATGGTTTTCCCTTTATCAATGGTGAAATTCACGCCATCTACGGCATGAAGATTACCGCCCGGTGTCTGAAAGTACTTTTTCAGATTTTTCACCTCTATGTAGTGGTTACTCATACTTTTTCACCTCTTTTGCCGGGAGCTTCCCTTCATACACAAAGCATTTCGCGTAATGGCCAGGGCTGTATTCCTGAAAAGCCGGCTCTTCGACGCTGCACAGATGCTGGGCATACTTGCATCTGGGGTGAAATTTGCATCCTTTGGGCAAATCAGATGGATCAGGGACAAGTCCTTCGATTGGAGAAAGGAATTCTACTTCCTTATCGATATCGGGAATGGAGCCAAACAAACCATTCGTATACGGATGTAGAGGGTTTTCAAAGATATCTTCCAAGGATCCGCTCTCAACGATTTCTCCAGCATACATGATGGCGACCTGATCGCAAATTTCCGAAACGACGCCCAGGTCATGGGTGATGAGCATCATGGAGGTTTTGGATCTCGTTTTTAAATCCTTCATTAATTCCAGCACTTGTGCCTGAATGGTTACGTCCAGAGCGGTCGTAGGCTCATCTGCGATTAACAGTCTGGGATTGCAGGCCAGGGCAATCGCAATGACGACTCTTTGCTTCATTCCCCCGGAAAATTGGTGCGGGTACTCGTAGGCTCGTTCTGCCGGGATCCGCACCAGTTCCAGCATCTCGATGGCCTTCTGTTCCGCTTCCTTCTCTCCGAGCTGTTGGTGGTTGGCGATAACCTCGGCAATCTGGTCGACGACCGTAAATACCGGATTCAAGGCAGTCATCGGGTCCTGGAAGATCATGGATATTTCTTTGCCTCGCAGCTTGCGGAATTCGTCTTCATCGAGCTGCAAAATATCCTGATCGTTCAGCATGATCTTGCCGCCCTCGATTCTGCCTGGCGGACAATCTACCAGTCCCATGATGCCAAGCGCCGTGGTAGTTTTACCCGCACCTGTTTCGCCCACGATTCCGAGTGTCTCTCCTTCATGGACAGTCAAGCTTACTTTGTTTACCGCCTCTACCACGCCATCATCCGTATGGAATTTGATTGTAAGATCCTTTATCTCGAGTAATTTTTTTTGCATAAGGGCCTCCTACCTTTTCATGCGCGGGTCGAGAGCGTCTCGCAACCCATCTCCCACAAGCGTCAGCGCAACCACTGTCAAAACAAGGGCAATTCCCGGGAATGCCGTGACATGCCATACATCACGGATATGCTCTCTGCCGCTGGACAGCATGGCGCCCCATTCCGGGTCCGGCGGCTGCACCCCAAGGCCAATAAAGCTAAGCCCGCTGATCGCCAGGATCAACCCTGCAATCTCCATCACAAACTGGGAGATCAGCGGACTGATGGCATTGGGCAGGATATGCATGACAATGATTCTGAAATCGCTTGCGCCTTGGGCTCGGATCGCTTCCACAAATTCCTGCCCCTTGATATACAGGACCTGCGCTCTAACCATGCGGGAAACCGATGGAACGCTTCCGATCGCCAAAGCAATGATCAGATTGGTGATCGTGGGCTTCATGATGCTGACCAGCGTGATCATGAGCAGCAAGCTGGGGATGGCCATGAAGACATCCAGGGATCGCATGATTATGCCGTCCGTTTTTCCGCCATAGTAGCCCGATATCGCTCCCAGTGTACAGCCGATAATACTGCTCAGCATCATGGCCAGCACACCGATTCCGATCGAGATTCTGCCGCCCCAAAGAATGCGCGCCAGCACATCCCTGCCCAATTCATCTGTACCCAACAGCTTGCCTTCAGCCGGGAATTGCAAGGTCTGCGTCAGATCCGGCTTGATGACATCGTTGTCATAGTCGAGATAAAGCGGCGAAGAATAGATGACAATCAGGATCGTCGCCAGCATGATCATTCCCGCAACTGCTGATTTGTTTTTTCTCAGCCGCAACCAGGCATCCGCCCATAAGCTTCTCTTTTTGCTTTTCTTCTTTCCTGCCGGAGCAAGGGTCAAATCAATTTGCGCCATGGCCCGCCACCTCTTTTCTTTGCTTCCTGCGTGCGTACATCGACCTGATTCTCGGGTCAACGAAGGAATAGGCAAGATCTGTCAGAAGATTGGCAACGGCGATGATGACGGAAGTAATAATCACTCCAGCCATAATCGTAGGAATATCCTTTTGTCGTAACGCATCGATCATCATTTTCCCCATTCCATTGATCCCAAACAGCATTTCCATTATGACTGAACCGCCAAAGCACCCACCCACAGCCATACCAACAGAGGTAATGGTTGGAAGAAGGGCATTTTTCAAAGCATGCTTGCGGATCACAATACTCTCTTTCAATCCCTTGGCCCGTGCTGTCCGAATGTAATCCTGCCTGATGACATCCAGCATGGACGCTCGGGTAATCCGGGAATTGACAGCCCAGCCAGCAATCGAGGAACAAATGATCGGCATGATCATGGCTGACGGGGTATCGAAGCCATTGGCCGGAAGCCAGCCGAGGTGTACGGAAAACAGGATAATCATGAGTATGCCGCTCCAAAATCCAGGCATGGCTGCGAAAAACAGGCTGACAACCCTCATGATGTTATCGAAGGGTGAATTCTGCTTCACTGCCAATGCGATCCCAAGAGGAATCGCGACGATGAGAATCGTAAATAATGACCCAAAGGCAAGAATCAGTGTGGGGGGAAGTCTGACCCCGATCATCTCAATGACACTCTGCTTTGTCGAATAAGAGGTGCCGAAATCGCCCACGACAACTTTTTTCATGTAATTGAAGTACTGTACCGGGATCGGATCATTCAATCCTAGCTGCTCTCTCATCATCTGCAATTCCTGTTCCTTGGCATTTAAGCCGAGAATCATTTTGGCAGGGTCGCCCGGACTGAGAGAAAGAAGCAAAAACACGATAATAGATACACCGATCACAATCGGGATCATCTGAGCAAGTCTTTTCAAAATATATCTACCCACGGTTACTCCTCCCTCTGCGATGTATTGCGTAAAGATTCCGACATCAAGGAGACAAACGATGTCGTATTGCCTCCATGATGCATGACGAATCTTATTTTATGGATGCGTTTCGAAAGGAAACGAGTCCGCTCGTGTGGATGTGGACGTTTTCGAGATTTTTGTTCATGGCATAGTAGCTCATTTTGGTAGCAGTAGGAATCATCGGTACATCCTGTGCCGCGATATCCTGAATTTCTTTGGCGGCTTCTTTCATTTCTGCTTCCGAAGTCGCTGCCTTGACTTTGGCATAGAGCTCCTCAACTTTTGGATTGGTATAAAAGGTAATATTCATCTGCCCAAAGCTGCCGGACCAGTAGCTTTCCAAGGAGCTGAGCGTATTTCCGGTCGTGTCGCTCCAGCCGCCTACCAGAAGCTGATACTCTTTGTTCGCCATTTTCTCCAGGAAAACACCGAATTCCAGATTCTGGATGTCCATTTCCACACTGATTGTTTTCAGTTCCGCCTGGAAAGCCTCCAGCTCGGGATCGTTCCCTTGGTATGTCCATGCGGTGAAATGCAACGGGTTCCCTGCATGGAATCCTTCCTTCTCGAGCAGCTCCTTCGCCTTTTGCAGGTCATATTTCGGGAGGTTGGGCGATGAATGATACGTGCTGAACATCTTGGGCACCATGCTGTCGATAATGGTTTTGCCAGGTGTAATGGCGCTAATGCCTTCATTATTGTAAGCGTAAGCCATCGCTCTGCGGATATTGACATTGTCAAATGGCGCTTTCGTCGTATTCATGGCGACAAAGCCGGTGAAGGTGCTTGGTCCCTCAAAATAAGCAAGCTTCTCGTTATTTTTCGCTCTGCTCTTGTCTCTCGCGCCAATTCCTGCAAAATCCGCATCTCCGGTCTCAACGGCTATGTATTTTGCAGATGCTTCCTCAATGGCTTTGAAGGTAATCGTTTCGATTTTTGCCTTATCGAACGGATAATCCGCCCAAGCCTTCAAGACAACCTTGCTGCCCGGTACGTATTCGGTTACCGTGTAGGGGCCTGTACCGATCGGTGCATTGGCGTATTTCTCTCCTGCTTCCTGCAGGTATTTCTTGCTTACAATGAAGACATCCCCGAAGTTTCGGATCGCCCCGCTGTTAGGCTCCGTGAGCTTCACGGTTACTTTGTTGCCGGAGCCTTCCACACTTTTGATCATACTCATAAAGGCAGCTTTTTTCGGAACTTTGGCAAGTCTTTCAACAGAGAAGACAACATCTTCGATTGTCATGGGATCTCCATTGTGAAATTTATAGCCTTCTCCGATTGTAAACTCGATCGTCCTATTGTCCGGCTGGCTCCATTCTTTGGCCACACCCGGAATGATGTTGAAGTCATTGTCAAACTTGATAAAGGTATCGTAGACATGGTACATGATGGTGGATGTGTCCAAGGAATTGGCTTCCGCCGGGTCGAGGTTATTGCCAATTTTGGTCAATACGACAGAAATATCTGATTTTGGACCAGCTGCGTTGCCATTGGATGCACTTCCTTGTGATGTAGTGCTTTGCGAGCAGCCGCTGATCAAGAGGACCATGCTGATGGCCACCGACAAGACCAGTGAACATGTTCTTTTCATAGCCTTTCCCCCATTTTTATATGTTGTACGATTATTTCCATACTTCTTTGAAGACTCTCATCCAGTTGCCGCCGATGATTTTGATGATTTCTTCATCCTGATAGCCTCTTGCCAAGAGTCCTCTCGTGATATTGAGAAAGGACCGGTAGTCTTTCAGTCCTTTGACATATTCGGTTGAAGGACCATCTCCTGGCTTGAAGCCGATGCTTGGCGCAAACAGCTGCTTGAACGCGACTGCCATCCACTTGGTCTGCGGCATCGGCCAGTCTGTTCCGATTCCCACATGATCTACCCCTGCGAGCTTGACCACATAGTCGATATGATCGAGGAAATGTTCGATTGTGGTATGTTCCGGATCCTCGGCGATAAACCAAGGCATCGCGAAAATGCCCACCACACCACCAGTGTTTGCGATGGCTAGGATTTCCTCGTCAGATTTGGACCTGGAATGGAAATAGACATTTTCAGCTCCCGTATGAGAGGCAATGACTGGCTTGGTGGAATATTTGCAGGCATCCAGCGTTGTTTGTTGGCCGCAGTGCCCCGTGTCTACGACGATTCCAAGCTCATTGAGCTTTGCTACGAATGATTTGCCGAATGTGGACAGTCCTGCGTTGTTTTCCTCCATGCAACCTGCGCCGATCTGATTGTGATTGTTGTAGGTAAGCTGAACGACCCGAAGTCCAAAATGGTACATCTGTTCCAACAGATTGAGATCCTTTTCAAAACCGTCTGTTTCCTGGCAGGTGACAATGCCGGCTTTGAGATTATGCTGGTGGGCGTACTCGATATCTTCTGCACTTCTCACCTTGATCAGCCATGGCTTCTTGTCGAATTCTTCCTGCAGGTCGATCGCAGAAGAATACAAAGTGTTTTTATTCGCCACACTGAGCTGTCTGTTTCCGGCAGTCAGTCCGCTTTCGTACCAGCATTCTTTGTACAAGTCCTGAAGCTTGCCGTCGACATACCATCTCTTGATCTGTTTTTGAGCAAATTGGACGCGCTGCACCATGCTGTCCGGATATTTGTCGAGAGCCAGCTGCTCAGTTTCACGCTCCATCTCCTCGCCCAGGGAGTATGTGCCGATCGGGCCCTGAAACAGCATGTCGATCACGATATTGCCAAAGTGAAGCTCCTTTGCCCGTCTCTCTTGTTCCTCTGTCAAACCGAAGTTGTACAGCTCTTCAATCATGTTTTTATCCCCCTTGCGATCACCGATTCATGACTGTTCACTGATTTTGTGCAGCCCGATTGATGACAAAATCAGCGGCTGCCAAATCTTCCACTGCCAGTCCAAGTGCTTCAAAAACTGTGATATCTTCTTTCATTTCCCTCCCTTTGATTTTTCCGAGAAGAAGCTCGCCGATTTCACCCAGGATGTGGTCCTTGCCAATCACCCCTTCTTGGAATGGGATTAAGAAATCTCCAGCTTCATGGATAGCTGACTCGATGCGGTCGGTGTAGAATTTGCTGTTTTTTACAAGTTCAGTATCCAGTTCTCGGCAATCAGGGGTGCAGGCACCGACAGCATTGATATGTGCCCCCTTTTTGACATGCTTTCCAAAAAGGATCGGTTCTTTAGCGGCTGTAACGGTGCAGATGATATCGGCATCTTTTACGGCTTCTTCGGATGTCGGACAAGCTGTGATGGCGATGCCGAATTTTTCGCTCATCTCTACCGAATACTTCAGTGCGGAAGCCATGTTTCGATCCCACACATAGACTTGTTCAATATCTCTGACAAGTCTGATCGCCTCCAGGTGCATCCTGGCCTGAACGCCTGTCCCCAGCACGGCAAGCGACTTCGCGTCCTGGCAGGCAAGTACGTCCGTCGCTACAGCGCTAACAGCGGCCGTACGGATGGCCGTAATCTCATTTCCCTCCACAACCGCTTTCAAGGATCCCGTCTCAGCTTCAAAAACAACGACGACCCCCTGATGGGAAGGCAATCCTTTGTATAAATTCTCGGGCAAGACGGTAATGATTTTGGTTCCGGCAATGTTTTGAGAGAGCAAGGCAGACGGCATCACCCCCAGAACATTTCTTCCTTCCAGCTTCATGGCCGTTCGAAGCACCTGGATGGCCTCTCCCCGAGACAAAGCGGAAAGGGTCTCGCTCATTAGCCGAATGCAGGTTTGCATATCCAGCAGTTCCTTGACCTGTTTTCCTGAAATATAAATCAAATATTCTCACACTCGCTTTCTGCAGGATGTAGAAGAAGAACCACAGCTTTTGATGATCGGCTAATGGTAGGTTAGCTCGATTCTAAACCTTTTCCCCATGACCGTATATTGACTTTAAATTGTCCCTATATAAAGATGTAAGTAACTACTCCTTAGGGGGAACTCGGATGAATTTCAAGCTGGCAGTCATTGGACATGCTTCCTCTGTAGAGGAAATAGAGGAAATCGTCACACACAAGTTCACCAATATTGATGTGTACAAAATCGAATTCAATAATGACGAGGATGTAGACAGGGCCCTCGCCGAATTGAAGAAAATCATCCATATCTGCAATGGAATCCTTTACACCAGAAAAGAGCCCTATAAGCTTCTCTCGAGCAGAATCGAACATCATAATACCGTCCGATATGTGGATATCGATACTTCCAACTTCATTCACAGCCTGCTGCGGGCGTCCTACCATTTCGGAGTTGACATCAGACGAGCCAGTGTAGACACGCTTGACTATGCTTCCATCATGAGCGCCTATAAATCTCTTGGCATACCAGCAGAGGGGGTAAGCCCGCAAATCGTACAGATCGATACCAATTCCAGTCATTTCGTACAGCGAGCCAAAGAAGAACACCTGAAAAACTACGAAAGCGGGCTCAGTGAGTTTTGCACAACCAACATGCGCCAGGTCAGCGACTACCTGACCGAAAAAAAGGTCCCCTGTGTCTTGATCGCTCCCAGCACAGATACGTACATCTATGAAATTCGCCGCATTCTCCTGAGCCATAAACTGAAAAAACTGAACGAAAACAACATTGCCTGCGTCTGCATCTCTGTCAGTCCCCGTGACGACTTTTACGTGTTTCATAATACCGTTCTGCAAGAAGTGCTGGAGCTTAACAAAATTGCTGAGAAAATCGCGATCTTCGCGCAAAAGATCGACGGTGCTCTCATCACCGTCAGCAATGTCGAATACGTCTTGATGTGCAACAGCTCCAATCTCGAATTTGCAACAGACAATTTCGCTCGGATCGATATACTGACGAGTGTATACACAAATACAGCACACGTACTCAGTATCGGAATTGGCTACGGCGAGACTGTTAAGATGGCAAAGGCTAATGCAGTCATAGGCATGCATAACGCGAAAATGGAGGGTGGCAACAGAGCGTACGTCGTATACAGCCCAGACGAAATACTGGGACCGATCGAGCCAAATGAAACGAATGACGTCAACCCCACGATCTTTGACATGCATCTGGTGCAGATTGCAGAGACCTCTGGGCTTAGTATTAACACAATATTTAAAATAGATTGTTTAGTAAAACAAAAAAACAAGCGCAACTTTACTTCCGTTGAGCTCTCGGAGCAGCTCGGGGTCAGCGTACGAACGGCCAACCGAATTATCGTTAAGCTGGAACATTGCGGCTATATCGTAGAAGTCGGCCGGCATGTGATTCACGAGAGAGGTCGCCCCAGCCGTGTCGTGCGGCTGTTGTTTTGATTGAAAAGTATACTGAAAGCAAAAAAGGCCTACTGTCTCTTTACCAGACAGTAGGCCTTCATCGATGCAAACTCTTACGCTTCCAGTGGTTGATGAACCAGTTGATGATCCGTTTTTCGAATCTCGATTTTTCGTATGCGATGCTTTTCTTTCTTGCGGATCGTAAAGACCAGCTTATCGTACTGCCACTGGACCCCTTCCTTGAGCGTCGGATTCTGACTGTATAGCCAGCCACCGATGGTATCCAGTTTGTCTTCATCGATATGAACATCCAGCAGATCGTTCACCTCGGAAAGGAGTACCTTCCCGTCTACAATCACATGATTTTTTTGCTCCATGATCTCGATCTCGGCTTTTTCTTCATTATCAAATTCATCCCGGATCTCACCTACGATTTCCTCAAGAATGTCTTCAATGGTCACCATCCCCGAGGTTCCGCCATACTCATCCACCAGAATCGCGATGTGCGTCCCTTGCTTTTGCATTTTCTTCAACAGGTCCTTTACCGGCATGGCTTCGGAAACTGTGAGAAACGGACGAATGAGCGTGGCGATGTCCAAATTCGGATTGTCTGCGTACTGGAGGAAAAATTCCTTGGTGTGAATCATCCCGACGATATGATCCTTGTTCTGCGAGACAACGGGAAAGCGAGTATATTGCTCATCTTTTATGATTCGCAAATTTTGTTCAAGCGGGTATTCCAGGTGCAGGCAGCTCATATCTGTTCGCGGCACCATGATCTCGCGGGCCAGCAATTCGTCAAACGCAAAGATGTTGCGAACATATCCATACTCGGATTGATTGATCTTTCCGCTTTGGTAGCTCTCAGCCAAAATGATCCGCAATTCTTCCTCTGAATGGCTTTCCTCATGTTCCTTGGTAGGCTTCATACCGAATGAACGGACAAGGATCGCTGCTGATCCGTTGAGCAGCCAGATGGCAGGATACATGAGCTTGTAAAACCAAATGATCGGTTTCGCACAAAGCATGCTTACAGCCTCTGCCTTTTGGATCGCTACGGTTTTGGGAGCTAATTCCCCCACCACCACGTGCAGAAAGGTAACGATGGAGTAGGCGATCACAAACGACAAGATCGCAACGACTTGTTCAGGCAAAAACGGCTGCAGAACGGGGCCAAGTATCGTTTCAACCGTGGGTTTCCCCAAAACCCCCAATCCGATGGCAGTCAGTGTAATCCCCAGTTGACACGCGGACAAATATCCATCCAGGTTACTGATTACTTTCTGAACGGCAAGCGCGTTCTTCCGTCCTTCCATGACCAATTGGTCGACACGACTTGGACGGAGCTTTACAATAGCAAATTCCGTAGCTACGAAGAAAGCAGTAGCAACGATCAAAAAAGCGATCAGCAACAAATTGATGGTCAGCAATCGTCTATCCCCTCTTCATTTTGGCTCTATACGTTCATTGTACGAAACCTCACATATACATATCAACGTTCACTTATATGCGTTTTCATCGATTTTGTTACAATGATATCTCGTATTTTGCCAAATAGAGCTTCGAGGAGGGATTGTTTTTTACGTTCCGCAATAGGTGCGATACGCACAATTCGAATCCGCTGGCAAGGTAGCATACTCTTCCTGTTCGGGGGAATACGCGAAGGGATCGGACAGCACATCCAAAAGCCGCTCCATCACACGGTAGTCCCCTTGATTCACCGCAGCTTCCAAAGCTTCTTCTACCCGATGGTTGCGCGGAATGATCGCGGGATTACTGCTTTGCATCAATTGCTGTGCAGCAGCTTTTGATTCCTGCTGACTGGCAAGTCTCGCCTGCCATCTCTCATTCCACTCGGTAAATTCTGCCGTTCCATACATGACCGTATCCTCTGGTTTACCCAGTGTGAATGCGCGGAACGTATTGGTATAATCCGCCTGATACTTGTGCATCATGCTGAGCAGGTCTTCTACAAGGGATTGATCCTGTTCTTCCTCGTGAAAAAGCCCCAGCTTTGCTCTCATTCCAGCTAGCGAATACTGCTTATAGAGATCGGAAAAACGGGAGAGCTCTTCTTCTGCCAGCTCGATTGCTTTCTTTTCGTTTTCATGAAGCAATGGCAAAAGGGTTTCCGCAAATCTGGCGAGATTCCACACCCCGATATACGGCTGATTGCCATAGGCATAACGGCCCTGCGTGTCGATGGAACTGAATACCGTGGCCGGATCATAGACATCCATGAAGGCGCACGGACCGTAGTCGATGGTCTCGCCGCTGATCGTCATGTTGTCGGTGTTCATCACCCCGTGTATAAAGCCGACGAGCTGCCACTTGGAGATCAGCATCGCCTGCCGTTTGATTACCTCCTGAAGCAGTTTGAGATATCGGTTCTCTTCCTCCTCCAGCTCCGGAAAATGCCGATGCAAGGCATAGTCCGCAAGCGCACGGAGTTCCTCGGGTGTCCCCCATCTGGCCGCGTACTGAAAGGTGCCGACACGCAAATGGCTGGCTGCCACACGAGTCAGGATGGCACCGGGCAGCTCTGTCTCGCGAATGATAGACTCACCGGTCAGCGCTACGGCAAGGCTGCGGGTGGTCGGAATCCCCAGCTCATGCATGGCTTCGCTGATGATGTATTCCCGAAGCATCGGTCCCAGTGCCGCCCGTCCGTCCCCACGGCGGGAGTACGGTGTCCTGCCTGAGCCTTTCAGCTGGATGTCAAATCGTTGCCCGCTCGGTGCGATTTGTTCGCCCAGCAAAATGGCCCGTCCGTCCCCCAGCATGGTAAAATGCCCGAATTGATGACCCGCATACGCTTGAGCCAAGGGCATAGCCTGGTCGGGTATCTTATTGCCCGCAAATACTTCTACGCCCTCCTCGCTTTGCAGAGCCTGAATGTTCAACCCCAAGGATGCTGCAAGCGAAGCATTCAGAATGACCAAATCCGGCTCGCTTACCGGTGTAGGGTTCTGTTTTGTAAAAAAAGTCTCCGGTAGACGGGCGTAACTATTGTCAAAGTTCCAGCCTGCCTCATGTATCGCTTTATTTTCTGTCATGGGATCACCTTGTTCTTTTGACTTATGGTAAAGTTTGTACTACTGCTCATCCATTATACCCTTTCCTCATGGGGTTCCTTCTATCATTTCCTGACATTTCACGACAATTCTCATCGAATTCGCTGGTACGTTTTCTTTCCATTTGGAATATTTTCTTTCCAAAATAGATGGCAATATCGCAAAACATCTCGTGATAGCGGCTTTTTCCCTGTTGGCATGCATGATGCATGTATGCGCTTACAACATCATTTCACGAGGTGATTCCCGAATGAACAACCGTCAAACCAAGAAAAAGCACGGCCTTTCCACAACAGCGATTCACGCTGGCCATAAGAGCGATGTACAAACCGGCTCATTGACTACTCCCATTTATCAAACTTCTACCTTTGTTTTTTCCTCTGTCGAAGAAGGAGCCAGACGCTTTGCTGGTGTAGAGGCTGGTTACGTCTATTCTAGACTTGGCAACCCCACGGTACAGGTATTGGAAGAAAAAGTGGCTGCCTTGGAAAAAGCAGAAGCAGGTCTGGCCTTTGCCTCAGGAATGGCAGCGGTATCCTCGGTCCTCATGGCTCTGGTTCAAACAGGCGATCATATACTCGGAACCAAAGGTCTTTACGGCTGTACGTATGGCTTGCTGAATCTGATGAAAGACCGTTTTCATGTGGACTATACGCTATGTGACATGACGGATGAGGACGCAATCCGCGCAAAACTTCGGCCGACCACTAGGGTTATCTATGTGGAAACGCCGATCAATCCGACCATGAAGCTGGTTGACTTGCAGCTTGTCGCGAAAGTTGCCAAAGAAGCAGGCGCATATGTCGTCGTTGACAACACCTTCCTGTCGCCTTATTTACAGCGCCCCATCGAGCATGGCTGCGATCTCGTGATACACAGCGCCACGAAGTATATTGGCGGACACGGTGATGTCATCGCTGGCATCGCGGTTGGCCCCAAACCTATTTTGGACACGATACGCATGACTACGCTAAAAGATATGGGCGGTATTCTGGCACCCTTTGACGCCTATCTGCTGATCCGAGGACTGAAAACCTTGGGTGTACGGATGGAGCGCCATTGTGAAAACGGAATGAGAGTAGCGGAATTTCTGCATCACCATCCCAAGGTAGCAGCCGTGTACTACCCGGGATTGCGCCATTTTTCCCAGCACAATCTCGCCTGCAGGCAAATGGACGGCTTTGGGGGAATTCTTTCCTTCGAGTTAAAGGGCGGCCTGGAATCGGGTATTCGCATGATGAACCACGTTCAACTATGCAAAAGAGCCGTGAGCCTCGGTGATGTGGACTCTCTGATCCAGCATCCTGCTTCGATGACTCACTCTGTCATCCCCCCGGAGGAAAGAGCTGAAATGGGCATTACAGATGGACTGATTCGTTTGTCGGTCGGCATCGAGGATGTGGAGGATATAATCGACGATTTGGACATGGCCCTCTCCCAGGCCTGAGTTTAGGCGCCCGGTACATATCGTATCGGGCTTTTCTTTGCTATGATGAAGATACAGGTACAAGGAGAATCATGGGTTAGGTGGGATTGCTCTGCGGGGGATTACTTTAGAGATCAAGGGCGTAAATCGAGTTGGCATTACTCATGAAGTCATTGCGTGCTTAGCCGTCAACCAGATAGACATCATCGGCATGGAAGTTCGGCCTCATTATATTTATGTCAAAATTCCTTCGGTGCCAGCGGAAGCGATCGCAGCAATGATCGAGATGATTGCACAGGTGGCAGGCGTCGAACAGGCGAAGATCGTCCCATGCCTCCCTGCCGAGGAACGCGAAAATCGAATTCATACGATTCTGACTACTGTTTCGGAAGGAATTCTGCTGCTGGACGAACACCTGCGCGTCACTGCGGTTAACCGTGCAGCTCAGATCATGCTGCAAATGGAACCCAGTCAGTTGCTGCACAACTCCATCGAGCAGCTGTGGGGCGAGGCTGCATCGGAAATAAGGCGATGCATGCAGGAAGCGATTGATCTTCCGAGTGTTCAAGTACATTTGTCGGCAGCTCAAAAAAGCCCGATGACCTTCGTTTGCAGCTATCACCCTATCATTCCAGCTGAAAAAGGACAGCAACAAGGCGTCGTCATCGTGCTGCGGGACAGAAAACAGATGCAGGAACTACTCTCTTCTGTACAAAAAAGCGAGTTGTTTACGTTTGAGGATATCATACAGCAGAGTGCGAACATGAGATCTTGCATCGAGACGGCAAAACGTGTAGCCAAGAGTGATGCAACGGTCTTTTTGCAAGGAGAAAGCGGTACTGGAAAAGAGCTGTTTGCCAAAGCCATTCATTTTGAAAGCCATCGCGCTGCAGGCCCATTTGTTCCGATCAACTGTGCTGCCATTCCGGATACTTTATTGGAAAGCGAGCTTTTCGGATATGAGCAAGGGGCATTTACAGGCGCCCTGAAAAGCGGCAAGCGCGGATTATTTGAAATCGCCCAAGGAGGAACGCTCTTTCTCGATGAAATCGGGGATCTCCCCCTGCATCTGCAAGCAAAGCTTTTGCGGGTTTTGGAGGAACGCAAAGTGCGCCGGGTGGGCGCGAGCCAAGCGAATCCGATTGATGTGCGAATCATCACAGCGACCAATCGGAATTTAGCCGAGATGACGAGCAAGGGACATTTTCGCGAAGACCTGTACTATCGTTTGCATGTCATCCCCATTCATATTCCGCCACTCCGAGAACGGATTCATGACATCCCGATGCTCGCGCAGTTTTTCATGCAAAAAATATCACGGATCTCCAATCGGCCCAACATGCTGTTGTCCCACTCTGCCATTCGTGCGTTGCAAGCCCATCATTGGCCGGGAAACGTGCGAGAGCTGCAAAATGTACTGGAGCGCGCAGTCTACCTTTGCCCTGGAAATGAAATTTTGGCGGAGCATCTATTTCTTGATCTTCAGCAAGAAACATTTGAACATCACGATCATATCCCGACGTCCTCCCATCTTCTCCGCGAGCAGATGGATTCCTATGAAAAAGCCCTTTTACGCCGTGCATTGGAGAAGCACTCATCCATTCGGCAAACGGCAGCCTATCTGGGTATCAGCCATACGGCGGTATTGCAAAAAATGAAAAAGCATGGGTTGTAGACTGTGGCTCACCAAACATAAGAGTACGTTTTCACGGAAATAGTTTGTAGTATTCTTCTGCTGTCAGTGCAAAGTACTTGCTGCTTACACCGTCGTGTTCCCTTTTACAAACATACTTGAGTCCGATTTTCTCAGCTACCCGCACGGATGGTCTATTGCGGGAATCGATATCTGCGACAATCCGAGCTACTTTCACTGTTTGAAAGGCGTGCTCAAGTATTACACAGGCGGCCTCGGTCGCGTAGCCCTTGCCCCACGCAAGACGGTTTAGCCGCCAACCGATTTCGATCTGAGGCTCCATCTCCTCGGTGGGAATCAACAGAATCCAGCCGACGAACCGAGTTGGCTCGTCCTTTTCAAAGATTGACCAATAACCCAATCCATCGCCCCAGGATTTTTGGAGCCTCTCTGATAGAAATTGTCTATGCATAGCTGGATCATGCCACGGCCCCCGGATATACTTGGTCACCTCGGGGTCTCGATCCATCTCATAGCAAGCATCAAAATCAGCCATGACACGAGGCCTAAGGGATAGGCGTTGTGTCTCAAAATTTGGCAACATTCGTACTCCTCCATGGGTGCTGAGGTATGTTCAGTCGGTCGTGCTTGCTTTTCCTTTATTAACGATATAAATCGCATGTCCCAATGCAGCCTCCGCCGCTTCCAGCCACCCTTCTGTCAAGGTGGGGTGCGGATGCATGGTCAGCGCTATATCCTCCACACGTGCTGCCATTTCCAGGGCGAGAACTCCTTCGCCTATGAGATTGGAAGCGTCCGCGCCTACGACGTGCAGCCCTAGCAAAACATGTGTCTGTGCATCCACAATCACTTCGGCAAACCCTTCTGTTTCATTTGTCGCCAGCGCACGTCCGTTTGCGCGGAATGGGAACGTCCCGACTTTTACCTCATGCCCCTGCAGCTGCGCTTCCTCGCGGGTGTACCCGACTCCTGCAATCTGCGGATCAGAAAAAATCACATACGGAACATGTGGGGAATCGATCGCGCTGGGCAAACCGCCAATCACTTCTGCGGCCACAATCCCTTGCTTGGAAGCACGGTGGGCGAGAGCTGGTCCCGGGGTCACATCGCCAATGGCGTAGATATGGGGGACTTGTGTGCGACACTTGCTGTCTACGGCGATATACCCCTTCTCATCTGTCGTGATGCCCGCTCGATCTAGACCGATACCCTGTGTATTCGGCACTCTGCCGATGGTGACCAGTGCTTTGTCGCTAAAAAGGATTTCTCCTACCTGCAATTCCGAGGACAGATGAAGATGGACTTCTCTTTCTTCGATGCTGGCCTTTTCCACGCGAGTAGAGGTTTTGATCGTGATTCGCAGCTTTTTTGCCTTGCGCTCCACTTCTCGTACCAGATGGCCAGCCACCTGCGGCAATATACGGTCTGCCAATTCGATGATCGTGACCTGCGAGCCCATTTTGGCATAGGCCATTCCCAATTCTACACCAATATAGCCGCCTCCGATAATCGCCAATCTCTCGGGGATCTGAACCAACGCAAGAGCAGAGGTGGAATCCAGAATGTATTCCCCGTCCACCTCTAAAAAAGGCGGGATAAAGGGTCTCGATCCCGTTGCAATTATGGCTTCCTTGAACTTATAGGTCTCGAAATCACCGCCGGTCTCCACCCCGATGCGATCCTCCGATAGAAAAGCAGCGTGGCCTGTCACCACTGTCACACCGTTCTCTTTGCATAGATGTGCGATCCCCTGGTTTAGTTGCGAGACAATACTTTCTTTCCACATTTGCCATGTTCCGAGGTCGACCGTTGCCTCTTTCTCCGGGAGATGGATTCCCATTTTTCTGAAGTGAGTAAATCCGTGAAATTGCTCCGCTGTATGAATCAAAGCCTTGGACGGAATACATCCCCGGTTGAGACATACTCCGCCCAACTGATCCTTTTCGATCAACACAACCGACTTGCCCAATTGCCCCAGGCGAATCGCAGCGGCATATCCGCCAGGGCCACCTCCGATTACGACCACATCTGTCTCTACTGCTACTTCGCCTACTACCATCTATCTCAACTCCGCGAATAATAGATTGGGATTCTCCAGCAATTCCTTGATCCGGTTCGTAAAACGGACGGCAGTGACGCCATCGATCAGGCGATGGTCGAAGCTTAAAGACATGTTCATCATCAGACGTATCACACCTTCCCAATTCCGAACAACCATGCGAGGCTCCATCTTGTGCAGAGCCAGAATCGCCACTTCTGGATGGTTGATGATCGGTGTGGCCTGCAACCCGCCTATTGGACCTACGTTGCTGATCGTAAAGGTGCCGCCGCTGATTTGATCAAGAGTCAATTTGCCTTCCCTCGCCAGAA
Source organism: Brevibacillus panacihumi W25 (assembly GCF_000503775.1). Taxonomy (GTDB): domain Bacteria; phylum Bacillota; class Bacilli; order Brevibacillales; family Brevibacillaceae; genus Brevibacillus; species Brevibacillus panacihumi_A. The sequence continues at coordinate 136,479 of NZ_KI629782.1, forward strand.
ATGACAGTTGGCTGATTTCGGCCGCGAGCTCCAGAATTGTTTTTTGATCGGCATGCTTGATGACGGGTACGATGAGTCCATCTTCGGTATCTGTCGCGATCCCAATGTGATAGTAATGCTTGAGGACGATTTCATTCGTCTCGTCATCGATCGAAGCATTCAGCGTTGGGAATTCTTTCAGGGCTATGACAATCGCTTTGATAAAGAAGGGAAGGAACGTCAGCTTGATATTCTTTCGATCGGCATATTCCTTGATCCGGTCTCTCCATTCCTTTACAGCGTCCATTTCCAGTTCATCCACATGGGTTACATGCGGGATGATTGTAGCTGATTTGGTCAAATGTTCGGCTATTTTTTTGCGGATCCCCTTCAAAGGAATTCGCTCTTCTGATTCTCCCAAAAGCAACGGTTTCACAGATGCCGCCTCTGTTTTTGCCTCCTGCTCTTTTGGACGATTATCTGGAGTCGGACCCGCTTTCTTTCGCTCCGCGTACTGAATCAGATCGGACTCCACTACTCTTCCCGCGGGTCCTGTACCGGCCACATCATCCAGATCGATCGACATTTCCCTCGCCATTTGACGGACATACGGTGTTGCAAGTGCCCGTGCTTGTCTCGGAGCAGCAGGAGGTACTGCTGCGGGCTTCTTCTCTTCCTCTCCTTCTGGTTGGATCACGTAGAGGGTAGCCCCCACTTCCACCGTGTCCCCTACCGCGAAGAACATCTTGTTTACAACTCCTGTAGCGGGTGACGTCAATTCAGCATTTACTTTGTCCGTTTGTACCTCCACGACGGGCTGATCCCGCGTGACGAAGTCTCCTTCTTTTACCAGCCATCTGGTAATTTCCCCTTCATGCATGCCTTCGCCTACATCAGGGAGCTTGAATTCCACCATGCTACTCCCTCCTTTTGGTCCTTGAGTCGATTAAAAAGAAAGCGTTTCCACAATTCCGCGTTGAACGCGCTCCACTGTCGGCAAATAGGCATCTTCTACAGAAAACTGCGGTACGGGTATGTCAAAGCCGGTCACTCGCTTCACCGGTGCCTTCAGATAGATCAATGCCTCGTCGTTGATCAAAGACACGATCTCTGCACCCAAGCCGGCTGTCCGATGAGCCTCATGAACAATGATGGCACGGCCCGTTTTTTTCACAGATGAAAGGATCGTATCCCGATCCAGCGGATAAAGCGTGCGAAGATCGACGACTTCACATTTCCAGCCCTGTTCTTCTTCTATTTTTTTGGCTGCCTGCATGGCTTCACGCAGCATGGCGCCCCAAGCAAAAATCGTCACATCGTCTCCCTCCGAAACGACCTTGGCTTTCCCGAGAGGCACGCGGTATATTTCTTCCGGGACATCTTCTTTAAAGGCGCGATACAGCTTGGTCGGCTCCAGGAAAAGGACCGGATCACGGTCTTCCATGGCGGCGATCAACAGACCTTTGGCGTCATAAGGATTGCTCGGAGCAACGACCTTCAGTCCAGGGGTATGCGCAAAATAGGTTTCCACGCTTTCTGAGTGAAGCTCGGGACCGCGTATGCCGGCACCATAAGGCGTGCGAATCACCATTGGCACCTCAAACTGCCCGCGTGTACGATAGCGCATCCTCGCTGCATGGGAGACGATCTGCTCAAAACCCGGATAGATAAAGGCGAGAAACTGAATCTCCACTACCGGAATCATCCCATTCATTGCCAGTCCGATGGCAGAACCAATGATTCCGGCCTCTGCCAGCGGGGTATCCACTACTCGTTCAGGCCCATACTTTTCCACCAAGCCTTCTGTTGCCCGAAAGACCCCGCCATTGATGCCAATATCTTCTCCCAGAAGCATGACGCGGGGATCTTGGGCAAGCATCTGATCCATGGCTTCCGTAATGGCTTGAATCATTGTCAATTTTCTGCTCATGAGATCTTCACGTCCTTCTTGAAGAATGAACGGCACTCTTCCTGCTGCTCGCGGATGTTCCATGGCATTTCGGCGTATACGTGCTCAAACATGCCAACCGGATCTGCCTTTGGATAACGTTCTGCCTTTTCCAGATGCAAATCGATTTGCTCGTTCATCTGCGCAAGCCATTGCTCCTCCAGCTTCTCATTCCAGATGCCCCTTTTTTGCAGCAGCTTTTGCAGGCGTGCCAGCGGATCGCGTTTTTCCCGCCACTCCTGGGAAAGTGTCTCCTGATCGCGGTATTTCTTCGGATCATCTGCTGTGGTGTGGGCGCCGTAGCGGAAGGTGATCGCTTCGATCAAGGTTGGTCCTTCCCCGCGCAGGCCCCTCTCGACAGCTTCCTTCACCATCAAATAGACTGCAAAAATATCGTTTCCGTCCACGCGAATACCCGGAATATCATATGCTGCGGCGCGCTGGGCAATCGTTTTGGAAGCGGACTGCTTTTCAAAAGGAACGCTGATCGCGTAGCCGTTATTCTGGCAAAAGAAGATGGTCGGCGTTTTAAAGACACCTGCAAAGTTCAAAGCCTCATGAAAATCGCCTTCCGATGTCGCTCCGTCCCCGAAATAGGCGATGCTGGCCGTTTTTTCACCTTTTCGCTTGCTTGCCCATGCGGTGCCGACTGCGTGGACCATTTGCGTTGCGATGGGAACACATGGCGGCATGATTCGCTTGCCTTCAGGGCAGATCGAGCCTTCAACATGGCCCATCCAGTACAGGAAGATGCGATACAAATCCTGTCCATGGACGATAGCCGCTGCATGATCGCGGTAGGTCGGGAACATCCAGTCCCCTGGCGAGAGCGCCAAAGCGCTGCCTACCTGGGATGCTTCCTGACCTTCAAAAGGCGCGTACGTACCCATTCTTCCCTGGCGTTGCAGGTTTACGGATTTGCGGTCAAACAGCCGGACCAAAAGCATCTTTTCGTACATGTGAAGCATCAAGGAATCATCGATCTTTCCATCCAGGGATGAAAGCAGATCACCCTGCTCTGACAACACCTGGTACATGTCCGCACTGATTGTGGTTTCGTCGAAGGATTTTCTCTGGTTCTCAGAATAAACCATCATGTCAGTCACCCCTTATCAAAATGTAGGATTAGAGTGAGTGTTCCAATTTTTCTGTATACGCTTTCATGATAAAACAAGACAAGGTGGGAATGACATGATAAAATGAATAGAATACGAGCGTTTCTCATTACAATATGAATCATTACACGATTCTTTTCCTTCACTTTGCAACAAACGCGAATCGTGTGAAATGGGGCTGAAAAGTTCCAATCACACTCAAAAAACCCAGATAGAAAGCGGGGCTTATTCATGATGGATCAAACCGACATCCGCCTTTTGGAGCTTCTTCAACTTGAAGGTCGAATCTCTATCAGCGATTTATCCAAAAAGCTTTCTCTCAGTCGCCCAAGCATCTCGGAGCGGCTCAATCGGCTTGAGGAAAAAGGGGTCATCGAAGGCTTCTCGGCTAGAGTTTCGCCGAAGGCTATCGGCAGGGACGTGCTTGTCTTTATTCAATTGAGCCAACTGCGCATTCATTCTTATTCCGATTTTGAAAAGTCCATCCAGGAAAATCCCGATATTATCGAATGCCACCGGCTGACCGGAGAAGTCAGTTACCTGCTCAAAGCGGCCGTGACTGGCATGGAGCATCTCAGTCAATTGATCGATTCCCTCCTGCCCTACGGAAATGTAAATACGTCGCTCGTATTGTCTTCGCCCGTATCGTTTCGCTGCATTACCCCTCATCCTTCGAGTGGCGTATAAGGCAATAAAGCTTTGTAAAGGTTAAAAACGGGTCGACTTCACGAACATTTGTTCTATAATCGGAGTTAGAATGTCTCCACAGGATTTGTGATTATTTCAATGGCGAGGTGTCCCATATGCGCTGTCTTTCCTACGGTGTTCAGGTTTTTTATGAAGATATTGGTACTGGACTTCCTGTTGTCATGCTGCATGGTTTTTCGCTGGATCATCAAATGATGAAAGGCTGCATGGAACCTGTTTTTACTAATCTTCACGGATTTCGCAGACTGTATGTCGATCTGCCAGGCATGGGACTTTCAACACACTATCACCACATCGCAAATTCGGATGAAATGCTAGAGGTTATCCTCCACTTTATCGACCAGGTCCTTCCCGAAAAACCTTTTTTAATCGCTGGAGAATCATTTGGAGGATATCTGGCAAGAGGTGTGATTGAAAAACGCCGAAGCCAAGTAAAAGGCGCTCTATTTTTATGTCCGATGGTCGTCCCTGATAAGGAAAAACGTGATTTGCCCCCCAGAACCTTGTTAATGGAGGACAAACACCTATGGGACAAACTGACACTGCAGAAACAAGAGGACTTTACAGCCATGGCGGTGGTCGCAAACGAGTATACGTGGAGCCGCTATAAAAACGAAATTCTTGCCGGCTGTGAATTGGCGGACTATCCCTTTTTGGAAAAAATAAAAACAGCCTACGGATTTTCTTTTGAATTGGATACAGTCTGTTTTCCATATCCCAGTTTATTTGTCGTTGGCAGACAAGACTCATCTGTAGGGTTTAAAGATGCATGGCATCTGATCGATAACTATCCTCGTTCCTCTTTTGTTGTTCTTGACTGTGCCGGTCATAATCTGCAAATCGAGCAACCACATTTGTTTACAGAGCTTGTACATGACTGGTTAGGCAGAGTAAGCGATTATTTGAATGAACCAGCGAGACCATAACAGGCCGACATCCGCCTACTTGAAGTCCTTCAATATGGAGAGAAAGCAAAAAAATAGACCGGACTGCAAACGGAAAACGTTGCCTTCCAGTCTATTTGCTGATTATGATGTCCGTAAAGATCGTCTCAAGATCTTCCCCGTACTGTTCTTAGGTAGCTCATTGACGATTTCCACCTGCCGCGGCACTTTGTATTTTACCAGCTTGTCGCTGCAAAAAGAGAGAATCTCTTCTTCCGATACTGCTTCTCTGCATGCTATATACGCTTTGACAGCCTCTCCGTGCATTTCGTCAGGGATTCCGATCACCGCCGCCTCGATGATGGCAGGATGCTGATACAGCACCTCCTCTACCTCGCGCGGATAGACATTGTAGCCATCTACGAGAATCATGTCTTTCTTCCGGTCTACGATATACACATACCCGTCTTCGTCCATCCGCGCCAGATCACCGGTATAAAGCCAGCCGTCCTGCAATACGGCCTTCGTATCTTCCGGCAGACCGAGATACCCCATCATCACATTGGGACCATGGACCACGAGCTCCCCGACTTCGCCACGGGGCAGTTCATTCCCTTCCGGATCGACCACCTTGTTGATGACTCCCGGAATATCGACACCGACAGAACCTGGCTTGCGGACCCCTCGGATCGGATTGAAGGCCGTAGCCGGGGCCGCTTCTGACAGGCCGTATCCTTCCATGATCTTTACATCGAATTTTTCCTCGAACCTGTGCAACAATTCGACAGGCATGGATGCCCCACCGGAACAGCAGACACGAATGCTGGCCATATCTTCTCTTGTCGCTGCCTGAAGCTGAAGCATGTAGTTGTACATCGTCGGCACCCCGGCAAAACAGGTTGCCTTTTGAGTACGAATGAGATCTAGTATCTCTGCAGGATGAAACCTTGGAGCAATCAAGATGGTTGACCCGTACCGAATGGGTCCATTTACGCAAACCGACATGCAAAAGACATGAAACATGGGCAGGACCGCGACCATCCGATCCCTGGCCTCCAGCTCCAACAGGATCCCCAACGCCTCCGCATTGGAAGCCATATTCCGATGGGACAGCATCGCGCCTTTTGGCTGTCCAGTGGTCCCGGACGTGTAGAGGATGACAGCCAGATCGTTCTCATCCTTCTCCGGCTGTTCATAGCGGTATCCACTCTCCAGTTGTTTCAGCGAAAGCTCGTTGTTTACCGGTTCGGTGTAGACAGCCAATTTCACATGATCCAGCCGCTCCTTCATGGGGCTCAAAACAGGCTCCAATGCTGATAGGGCAATGACCGCTTTCGCTTTGCTGTTGGATAATAGGAATTCGATTTCTCTGGGTGTATAACTCGGATTCATCGGAACAACTGCGGCACCGACACGCAAAATTGCATAGTAAGCCTGGATGAATTCCGGTCTGTTATCCATCAGGAGGGCTACAGCATCTTCCTTGCCTATCCCCCGTTCAGCCAGTCCGGCAGCGATCAAGTCTACCTTTCGATCCAATTCAGCGTAGGTGATACTCACATCAAGAAACACATAAGCAGGCTGCTGCGGGAATTTTTCTGCGCTTATTTTCAAATTTCTGTCCAAATGGTACATGAAACTTCCCTCCATTTCTTTGCACCAAATACCGAATCTTCCGACGCCTTTAGGACGCTTGTATCAGTGGAGATGACGCATCGATTCTCTCCTCCTTCTTTTTTGCGAAGAGCAGGAACAGGATGCCAAAAACCAGGCAAATCAATCCGTTCAGAATCATGGCATTGTTAAAGCCCGTAGCCAGATTAGGCGCATTTTGGACGATGGAACCAGTGACCAGCGGAGATATGATACCCGCGAGTGTGACCAGGCTCGACAACACTCCGACGAGCAACCCCGTCCGAAGTGGCATCATGCTGCTGACGATGACGGACGCTGCAGTCCCTACCGAAAATGCAAATCCTTTTGCCAGACATAACGCGATCAAGACGAACACAGTAGATTGGAACCATGTAACAGAATAGAAGAAAATTCCGCCGAGAATAATCGATATGCCGCCAATTCGCACATAAGATTTGCGATAGCTGCGATGTTTTTTATACAGCCGATCCCCTCCCCAGGATATCAGGATCGTCATCAAGCCCGCTACCAGACCCGTACCCGCGATCGAATACGCCATCTCTTGATTGGTTAATTGAATGACTTGAACCAGATAGGCTGGTTCCCACACCGAAGCAAACGTAGTGCCCCAGATTTGCGCGAAATAGACAAGGAAACACAGAACAAAGGTCAAGGATAGGAAAACACCAGAAATCTCGGACCACGTAACTTTTGGCAGGGGTGTGGCAGCAGCAGACTTGCTAGCTTCCACGCTTTGGGCTGGTCTTTCTTTTCCCACCCACAGCCAAATCAAAAACCAAATCAGGCTCAATGCCCCCATGAATCCCCAAGAAAAGCGCCAGCCATAGGTATCAATCAAATAGACCAGGAGCGGAGCTGACGCAACCGCGCCGACGAATGCGCCAAAGTTGACAGTCGAATAGACTAGTCCGCGTTTTTCTTCGGGAAACCATTTGTTCAAGTGACTGACGACCGTTGCCCAAAACGGACCTTCCCCGATACCAAGAAGAACCCTGGCTACGACCAGCATCGGCAGACCGGCGATCGCATAGGCACCAAACTGCACCACGGTCCACGATATCGCCATGATCGCCAGCATTTTTTTCGTCCCGATCTTATCCGACAGGGCAGCACCCAAGATACCCGCTATCGCGAAAAACCAGAAGAAGCTGCTGCCGACAAGCCCCCACTCCTCCTGCGTCAAGGAAAATTCCTTTATGATCGGGACGGCGGAATAGCCTGCGATCGTCTTGTCAGCATAGTTGATCATGTACAACACAAACAGCATTACCATCGTAATTCTGGCCATCATACCCAACCACTCCTATGGGAAAATATGATTTTACATGCGTGTAAAACGAATCTCCTTTGCTTTCTCGGCAGGCTCCAGCTTTGCTGCAAAACCGACGATGCCGCCTTCTAAAGGTGAGTCTATTGTCGAGCATCTTCATCTGCAGGCTGTTCTCCGTGTGGGCAATAGAAACGATTCCGTAACCGGGGTGATGGTAATTCCCCTCATAACGGCCATATTGTCGGGAGGATAGCGGATGATCATGGTCATCCATGCTGTCGATGCTCTTTTTGAAGTTTTGCAGCTGTTCTTCCATCTTTTTGGCTTCCTCTTGGACCTCCTGCTTCAATCTGCCATGCCAATCGAGTGGCGCCAGATCCAGCAGCCGATCGTAAATTTCATAGGTCAATGCCACTGGGAGGCGAGACTGATCCACTTGGCTCAGGACGACAATTCCGAGCTTCTGTTCGGGCAAAAAACTGACGAAAGAAGTAAAGCCCTGAAGATTGCCAGGATGAAAAATCATGTTATGTCCGCGATAGCTTTGAACAAACCATCCCAATGCGGAGCAAACAAACGGGATCTCTGGATACAGAGTTTGCGTCGATGAGACCATTTGAGGTTGATGCATTTCCAACAAAAGCTGCTGTCCGACGAGAGGCTGACCATCTGGCAGCACGCCACGAAGCTGGAAGGTAAGCCATTTGATCATATCCTCTACGCATGAGATCATTGAACCCGCAGGACCAATCGCTTCGTTGTTCAAAAAAGGAACTTCCGTCACACTGCCCGCTTTCCACATATACGGCAACGCAATCGGTCCGGCGTGCCGAGCATTCTCCACGGTGAAATAGCTGTGATCCATCCCCAGCTTAGTCAGGATGCGTTCTTTTACAAAATCCTCCCAACTCAAGCCACTCAAGCGTTCAACAAGATGACCCGCAGCCGTATACAACAGATTTTGGTATTGATAGGAGTGGCGAAAATCCACAGTAGGCTCTAAATAGCGAACACGTTTTACCAATTGCTCACGTGTAAGTCTCGTATTGTACCAGACCAGATCATGCCTCGGCAGACCGGATCGATGACAGAGGATATCGCGAACCGTGATTTGTACGCTCGCAATCGGGTCGAATAGACGAAATGCTGGCCAGTATTGCTGCAAGGGAACATCCCAATCCAGCTTTCCCTCCTCCACAAGCAGAGCAAGACTCATGGCTGTGAATGATTTGGTAGCTGATGCGATGGGGAACAGGGTATGTGGCGTAACCTCTGAATTCTCCCCTATGCGGTGGTGGCCAAAGCCAGCCGAGAAAAGGACTTTGTCATCGTATACGATGCCAACCGCACTTCCAGGAAAGCCCCATTCTTCCCGTATTCGATCTGCATGTTGCGTCAGATCTCTTAAGCGATTTGTGGTTAACCCTATTGACACCTCTTCCACCTCGCTATTTTTGATTGCAAGGAATCCGTATTTTCCCGATCCCCCCTTCAATCTCCATTCGTGTGCCGAATGGCTCGCTTAAGGTTTGGAGCTTCTCTAGTATGTGAGGCTCCTTGCTCAGCTTCGGCCATCCCATGCGGTGAACGGGCAATTCATACCCCAGTTCAATCGGATGGAGTTCGATTTCCAACAGTTCTCCATCCTGCATCTTCCAGATCGGGATGACCGCCTCCCAGACCTCCCGATGCACACAGAGTCCCCGGGTATAATTCGCACTCATCGCCTCTAATGCATCTGCGACATTATGGCGATGATCCAGACCATAGTGTTCATAAAAATCTGCCGGTTGGCTCGTCACGGCCTCCGTCTGGAAAATAAAATCTCCCAGGCTGTAAAAAATGGGACGGTTTTTATAGATTTCGATTCCCCGCAACAGATGAGGTCCATGGCCCACCACAGCATGCGCTCCGGCATCGATACACGCTTTTGCAAATACCTTCAGAAAATCTGCGGGATCCTCCTTGTCTTCCCCCTTCATTTCGTGTGCATGGATGCTGATGATGACGTAATCAGCCCGGCGCTTTGCCTCTTCAATCGTCTGGATGATCCGGTGCAGGTCCCGGGGATGCGGCTCAGTAGTCGTATAATCTCTATCCGCTTCCCGAAAACGAGAGGTGCCGAAGAGAAAAATATCGTCGCCTGGCGAATTCATAAATCCTTCTTCAATCAAGACCTTGCTAAAGGCATTGATGTCGATGCTGTCGGCTATCTTTTTGAGAGCCTCCAACTTCTCTTTTGTTACATGATGCGTCATGATGTAGCGCATCGGGTTGATTCCTGGCCTTCCCGCGCAATCCGGTCTTTGGTCGCCAGCCGCCCACCAGGGATGAAACGTAGAGGTAGCAGCAATCAATGCGACGCGGGCTTGTTCACATTCCAGATAGCGAGGAGCTCCTGCTTCAGCCAGGTTTTTACCTGCTCCGGCATGAACAAAGCCGTATTGGTTCAGATACCGCTCTGTTGCCTCCAGGCCGCCGTAGAGATAATCCAAGGTATGATTGTTGGCCCAGCCGATCATGTTGAACCCATACTCTTTCATTACTTGCAAGACTGCGGGTGGCGACATCGCCCATGTGCCGCCGCTTTGCGCGCTTGGATATCCTTCCTGTTCGTGCACCGTCGTCTCCAGATTGGCGATGCGGACATCTGCCTGGTGAAGCAGCTGCGATACCTCCTGAAAAGCCTGGTCCTTGTAAGGAAGGACGCGAGTAATGAAGCTGTCTCCTGTTGCTGCAAAAAGCAGAGGTTTTGTCATGATCCTGATTCCTTCCTCTCTACGAGATGATAGGCGGGACTAATAGAATGGAAAATCGTCCTCTTCCCCGACGAACGAGTAAAGCTTCGAACTGATCTCATCATAATGCTGCAGCCGCTTTTGCACATTGGCAGCATCATGTACCATCACCCCCTTGATCAGCACATTCAGCAAGGAAAAGAGAGTAGGCATACCACTGGTGGCAACCGGCTGAGGAGTCGTTACCTTCAGTAGATAGTCGGCAGCCTGGCTGATCGGTGACAGCTCCCCTTCTGTAATGGCCAGAACTTTTGCTCCCAGTGATTTTGCAGACTGGACAAGCCCAATCGTCTCAGCCGGATGGCGCGGAAAGGAGATCGCGATCACCAACCACTCCTGATCCCGCTCGGTCAAAAAGTAATCGGCATTGTCGACGGCCCCGGTGTACAAATGCGTGTTTCCCTTGATCGCATTCAAGGTGGAGAATAGCCATTTTGCCGGGATGTGACACCATCGAAGACCAACTACGACAATTCTGTTCGCACGGATAATGCTGTCAATCGCCTGCTGGTAAAGTTCGTAATCGAACTGCTCCAAGCCATGCTGCAAAAAGGCGATATCCGTCTCGATGACTTGGTGGGCATAGTTATCCCTCGTAACTGCATCCTCGGTGGCGCGGTATTTTTGGATCGGACCTTTTCGTTGATCCACCATCAACAGGGCCTTTTTAATCTCATCTTGCAGCTCCGAATAGCCGGAATACCCCAAGGAGTGGCAAAAACGAATCACCGTCGCTTCGCTCGTGTTCGTCAGCTCTCCGATTTTTTTGGCTGTATGGATGGCGATCAGACTAGGCTTGTCGACAGCGACCTTGGAGATGATTTTCTGACTGGCGGTAAGATTGCCAAATTGCTTTCTGATTCGTTCCTTTACCTGCTCCATTTCAGTAGCTCCTTTGTTAAACGGAAAACGTAATTTTGTGAATATTATATCTTTTGACACATTTCACTTCAATACACATCAGAAAATGTAGTAAATCCTTCATTTTGATACTCTGGAAGAGGTGGTCTTGGAATGAAAAACCCGCCTTTTCAGATACGAAAAGGCGGGAAAGTTCAGTATGTAGATACTTTTTCAAATCGGTTTGTAGTAAAATAAAATACAGATTTGAAAGGAGAAGAAAGCTAATGATGTATTCACCACTTTTTGAAAATGATGTACCTGTAATTATTCTCCCTTAACGGAAGAATGATTACGTCTCCGTTAAGGACATACACGAATGTCTATAAAACGGAGGGCAGCAATGAAAAATACCTTACTTGGTTCTTTATATTTATCACTCGCCGCTAGTATCTGGGGCGGAATGTATGTTGTTGTTAAAGTTGTAGTCGATATTGTACCACCACTTGAGTTAGTATGGCTTCGGTATGTAATTGCTCTTTTAGCATTACTAATTATCGGAGCACTAACAAAACAATCATGGCGTGTCGCGAAACGTGACTGGCTACTCATCATTTTGATTGGATTTATTGGGAATACGATTTCAATCGTAACCCAAGAGGTCGGAACGATGCTTTCATCTGCGCAAATGGGAGCCATTATTACATCCACAACACCTGCTTTTATGGTCCTGTTTGCACGATTGATCCTTAAAGAAAAAATTACTGCAAAGAAAGCCATTTCTATCGTTTTAGCAACAACTGGTGTGTGTGTTATTGTCGGAACTGCTCAAATTGATACCTCTAATCAGCTTGGTGGTATATCCCTGATTGTCGCAGCACTAACTTGGTCACTAATGTCTGTCCTTGTAAAACGTGTACCAGGCCAATATTCGCAAATTGTCTTAACAAGTTACAGCATCCTTGTAGCCATTGCCTTTCTATCGCCTTTTTCACTTGGGAGATTAACGAAGCTTGATCTTCAAGCGATCATGCAGCCTTCTATCTGGGGAGGTCTGCTGTACTTGGGGGTCATTTCTACTGCGTGTGGCTTTTTGCTGTGGAATCGAGGCTTACAGAAGCTTAATGCTTCTAGTGGAGGATTATTTTTCTTTTTCCAGCCGATAGTTGGTACTTTTTTAGGATGGTTATTGCTAGGTGAACAGATTGGTTTGTCTTTCTGGATGGGTACAATATTAATATTTATTGGGGTACTATTAGTCATTCGTAACGAGAAACCCCAGGAAGAAACCGTAAGCGTATAAATTAATAGAGAAGCTGACAGAAACAGCGACAGTCTTGGATTTTTTTCCTTGACTGCCGCTGTTATTATTTGGTCGGATTAGTCTAAATCGTTATTTTCGCAGAACACGTGGCACAGACGACACTTCTTTTTTTATTGTGTACTGAAACTGCTCGCGCTATTGCGCTCGTAACGAATCTCTCCCCCGATGATCGTCATCTCGATATCGGTAGACAAGATTTCATCCGGCTCGATCTCCAGGAGGTTTTTGGAATACACGGTCATATCCGCATACTTTCCGCGGCTGATGGTTCCTTTGACCGCTTCTTCGTTGGTTGCCAGCGCTCCGCCATAGGTAAACAAGCGAAGAGCCTCCTCTACCGTCAGATTTTGTGCGGGGTTGTATCCCTCATGAGCGTCTGCCGGCGCCTTTCTCGTCACCGCAGCGTGAATCCCCAGCAAAGGTGCCAATGGTTCCACGGGAGCATCGGAACCGCCAGCACACATAATGCCAGCCTCCAGCATGTTTTTCCAGACGTAGGTTTGCGACGCCCGCTCGGCACCGATCCGATCGGCTACCCAGGGGAAATCGCCGACGACAAATCGCGGCTGAATATCGGCCACAATCGATGGACTCTTCAGGCGCTCCAGCAAATCAGGGCGAAGCAATGACGTGTGAATCATGCGATCCCGATACGCGACTGGCGGGAACTGCTCCAAGGTGTCCAGCACCATCTCCAAAGCCTCGTCGCCAATGGTATGCACCGCAATCGGCATCTGGGCATCCCGTGCTTCTTTGAACAGCTCGTAGAGGGTTTGCGCATCATGAATGTAACTGCCGACGTTATCCGGATCATCGGTGTATGGCGCGGATAAATAGGCTGTCCGACCGCCAAAGCTGCCGTCTGCAAAGATTTTTACGGCACCAATCTGCAGCGTTTCATTCCCGAATCCTGCATACATGCCCCGTTCCACCAAACGTTTGACATGCGGATAGTAAATGAGCAGATTGCAACGCAAGCCCAGCTTTTCCCCGTTCAGCAGCTCGTCGTACAACTGCCAGGTCTGATCCAGTCCTCCGAAGGTCCGCAGATCCTCAGTATGGACACTGGTTAACCCGCCTTTCATCGCCAGCTGGATCGCTTGTCTCAACAGATCCTTAAACTGTTGGTAGGTTGGTTCCGGGATATGCTTGGTTACAATGTCTGCTGCCGTTTCTAACAGAAGGCCTGTCGGTTTTCTTGTTTCCGGATCCAGAACAACCGTTCCTCCAGATGGAATTTCCATCTCTTCCGTATAGCCTGCCAACTCCAAGGCCTTGCTGTTCACCAATGTGACATGGCCGCAAACGCGCGATAAAAATACAGGGCAATGGGGTGCCACTTGATCCAATTCCTCGATCGTAGGCAACCCACCGTCGGCAAAGCGGTTTTCATCCCATCCCCTGCCTTGCAGCCACTCATTTGGAGCCGTCTGCTCAGCCCGTGACTGAATCGCTTGCAAAAGCTCCTGCCTGGAGGTGATCCCCGTCAGATCGAGGTTCATCAAATTCGTGGCGATAGAAGACAGATGCAGGTGACTGTCAATCAAACCCGGTGTCACCATTTTTCCTTCCAAATCTCGTACAATCGCGTCGGGGCTTCCCCATTGCAGGAGCATTTCCTGATGACTGCCCAAATCAATGATTTTCCCTTCTTGAACGACTACGGCTTCCACGACGGGGTGGGATGGATCGAATGTATAAAACTTGCCATTGGTATAAATCGTTGTCATAAATACCCCTCACTCATCATGTGATAGATGTCGCTATTGCTTGCTGCGATATCTCGTTGGGAGCGACGGCTGATTTCTTCCGCAGCCTCTTGTGCTTTTTTCAAGGCCTCTTTCTCATCCACAGTCATCAACTGACGGTTTTCCATGATGAACCGTCCGTCTACAATCACAGTCTCCACTTCGTGGCCTCTAGCCGCATATACGAGATTGGGAACGATATTGCGGACTGGATTCGTATAGATGGGAGCCAAGCCGGGATCTTGCATCGTGAGGATGATCATGTCAGCTTTCTTCCCTGCTCGCAGGCTGCCGATCTCCTTCTCCAGGCCAATCGCTTTGGCAGACTCAATCGTAGCCAGCCGAAGGGAAAGCCACGCAGGAAACACAGTCGGGTCGGAGCGTTTCACTTTGTTTAGAATGGCGGCAAACTTCATTTCGTTAAACATATTGTGGCAATTGTTGCCTGGCGCCTGATCCGAGCCGAGCGCCGCCTGCCCCCCTGCTTCCAGGAAATCGAGGATGGGCGGCACCAAGCCGTCGATGATGCCGATGCTTCCGGCGCAAAAAATCATGGAGGCTCCCCGTTTGGCCACAAGCTGCGCCTCTTCTTTCGTCGCTTCGGTGAGATGGACAGCCATCAGACGGGAATCCAGATAACCGATCTCCTCCAGGAACGGGATCGAGCGCTTGCCGTAGCGTTTCAGCATTTGATCGATCTCCCGGTCCCCTTGGGCGACATGCATATGAATGCGGGTATCGTACTTTTCTGCCAATGCCTTGACCTCCAGCATCAGCTCGGTTCTCATCATGTCGGGCCCCTGTGGTCCAAAGAGGCAGGTAATTCGCCCGTTTGCCTGACCATGCCATTTTTCATACAGCTGCATGTTGGCAGACAGCTTTCTTTGTCCAATCGCAGGATCCAAGGGATACAGTTCCCCTACTGGCACCAATCCCATGTCATCCGGGAGCTCGTTTACCGTCTCCGCGACTCTTGCGCGAACACCAACCTTCACATAATGCTCCACAATCTCGTTCATCGAATGGTCATAATCGCAAAAAGTGGTGGTTCCGGCCTTCACCCCCTCGATGATCGCCATGAGCGAACCCGCCAAGGCTTCATGCTTCTTCGTATTCTGCATAAGTGGCCACAACCCTTTTTGCATCCAGTGAGACATGTCCTGGGCCATACCTCTGAAGATCGCCAGGCCCGTATGCATATGGGCATCGATGAGTCCCGGCATAACCAGCTTTCCAGTCCCATCTATCATTCGCTCAGCCTGATACGCTTTCCCTATCTCTTCGGTCGGTCCGACAGCGAGGATCGTATCTCCTTTCACTGCGATCGCCCCGTTTTCGATCATGCCGACGCCCTTGCCTTCCATCGTCAAAACAAAGGCATGGCTGATGATCCAATCTGCTTTCACATCCGTTTCCCCCGTTCCTCATAGGACAAAAGATTAATGGTTCAGCACCTTCGAGAGGAAATCCTTCGCCCGATCGGTCTGCGGATTGGTAAAAAACTGTTCTGGCGGCGCGACCTCTACAATGCGCCCATCCGCCATGAAGACGATCTGATTGCAAATCTCCCGCGCAAATCCCATCTCATGCGTAACCACGACCATTGTCATTCCCGTAGAAGCAAGATGGCGAATAGCATCGAGCACTTCCTTGATCATTTCCGGATCGAGCGCGGAGGTCGGCTCATCGAACAGCATCACTTTGGGGTCCATCGCCAACGCACGGGCAATGGCGACACGCTGCTGCTGCCCTCCTGAAAGCTGGCCGGGATAGGATGCGAACTTATCGCCCAACCCAAGTGAAGTCAACAGTTTCTTTGCCTTTTCTTCTGCTTCCTCCTTCGCCACCTTTTTCACCTGAATCGGAGCGATGGCGACGTTTTCCACGGCAGTCAAATGCGGATATAGGTTAAAGGACTGGAAGACAAAGCCGATGTTCGAGCGAACCTTGTTGATATCCGTCTTGCTGTCATGCACGGATATGCCATCTACCAGGATTTCTCCAGCCTGGATGGACTCCAGCGCATTGATACTGCGAATCAGGGTGCTTTTCCCGGCGCCGCTTGGACCGATCAGGGCATAAATATGGGATTCCGGCACTTCGAGATGAATATCTTTCAGCACGTTCACATGTCCAAAGCTTTTGCTCACCTGTTTGATCTGGATCACAGACTCTCCTCCCCCCACTAATCTGATCGCTTCATCACTCGGATACTCGATAGCGTCGTTCAATTACATTGATGAGCTGGGAAAGAAAGAACGTGACGCAGAAGTACATGATCGCGACGAAGGTCCATACTTCCATGGCTCGAAACGAAGTCGCGACCACGTTCTTGGCAATCAAGGTCAAATCCACTACCGAGATCACAGATACCAGCGAGGAGTCTTTAATCAATGTGATAAATTGCGACGCCATGGGCGGCACTACCTTGCGAAACGCCTGAGGCAGAATGATAAAACGCATCGCCTGAAAGTAGGTCATCCCAGACGAACGCGCGGCCTCCATCTGTCCTCGGGGAACGGCTTGTATGCCAGCACGGACGATCTCGGCAATAAATGCGGCGGAAAATAACCCCAGCCCGACAACTCCGGATAAAAATGGCCCCATCTTCAAAATTTTGCCGAGAACAAAATAGATCCAAAACAGCAGAACGAGCAGCGGAACGCCCCGGACAAACTCTACATAACAGACCGCGATGAAAGATACAAAACGGTTGCGGGAGATCCGACACAGTCCCAGAATAATCCCGACTGGAATACTTACGAGCAAGGCACATGCTGATATTTGCAGCGTCATCCACAGACCGTCCAGCAGAATCGGCATATGTTCAGGAATTACACGCCATGAGCCCATTGCCATCCAACCTCCTCAAGACTGTCTCGTGCTTCGCGTTGGCGCTTAGTAATTGTCCTGTTGAACATTGTTGATCCATTCATTCGACTTGAACCATTTTTGAATGGAAGCCTGATCGGCAGGGCCATTGCGGTAAGAAGCCAGGAATGAGTTGACCCACTGGATCGTGGCGTGGTCATTGAGCGGCAGGGCGATCCCCAGGTTCTCGCTGGACAAAATATCATAAATCCCCCTGACCGAATCTCCGTTCATGATTTCGTATACGGCAATCCCTGGCTCATCAAAGACGACGGCATCCGCCTGGTTTTGCTTGACTGCCAATGCCGCATTGGCAAAGCCGTCAAAATCCATGATTTGCGCATTCTTGAACAATTGCTTGGCCAACAAAGCACCTGTCGTACCTTGGGATACAGCAATTTTCTTTCCAGTCTGGTCCAGGTCTTGCCAGTTTTTTGTGGTGGTATCAGACTTGGGGACCATGACGACTTGTCCCGAGGAGTAATACGGGTCGGAGAAGCTTACAGCCAAGGCACGATCACCACGGATGGTCATACCAGAGATGACCATGTCAATATCGCCGGTTTGCAGTGCCGGGATGAGTCCGCTAAATTCAAAATCCTTGAACTCGACTTCTACTTTCAGCGCATCGGCGATTGCTTTTCCTAAATCCATGTCGTAGCCGACATTCACGCCCTGCTTATCTTTCATCTCAAAAGGGAAATAACCCGGCGAGGTGCCGATGATCAGCTTATTTCGGTCGATAATCTTCTGAATCGTAGACGGACCGCCAGTTCCCCCGTCTCCAACATCTTGGGAACAGCCTGTTATCAGCATGAGTAAAAACGTCAGGAACAAAAACGACAACCTTTTCATTCCGATCCCCCCCTTAGTAAACAAAACAGATTAGCTCCCAATTGGATCCCTGCGCAGAAACACAGTCATACAGTGCAGCGCGCCCCACCCTTTCATGATTTCATCCACGGGCGTCTCGATTACAGTGATGCCTGCCTGCTCCATCTTCTCCTTCGTCTGGGGATTGCCGGCAGGCAGGACGATTTTTCCCGGCTCCAACGCGACAAAGTTGGTGCAGAAGGTTTCCTTTACCTCATAGGGATCGGTAGCTTCGATCACGGTAAAGTCTTTGTCCAGCAATGGGTTTACAACATCGTAGGGCACTTGCCAGGGAAACAGAACGACTGTCCGCTTGTCCGCAATATTCAGCAAGCCATCGATATGAGCATGACCATATGGAATCGGGAAGCGAATAAAGTCAGTAACCCCGATATTGCGCAATTCAGCTTCGACTTGTGCCGCACCTGCTTCATTGGCACGTGCTCCTGTCCCGATGATCACCGTCTGTCGATCTACCCACATCAGGCAGGCGCCATCAAAAAATCCATCTCCGTTAATCGTCTTGATGATGGGAACCCCCAGCTTGGCCAATTGTTCGGCAACATAACGCTCCTCTCCGCGACGCGCTTCAATCGCTGGGCGGCAAACAATCGCTCCTTCCGGTGTCATGGCGACCAGATCCCGCAAATAGAGGGCGTTTGGTTTGTCCCCCCGCATGTTCTCGACATAATGAACTTCAATTCCATGCTCCTGGTAAATCTGAACCAGAGCATCCTGCTGCGCGCGCGCCTGATCTGGATTCATCGGTGCCTTCCAGCGATAGCGGGAAACGTTCTCCTCCGACACGATTTCGATCTCGCTGCCTGGTCTTCTCATCAAGACGGAGCGAAGCTTGCCTACTTCCGAGTCACAGTACCAGTTGCCCCAGCAGTCAGGCATGTCCTCTGAAAAAACCTTCTCCGACGGAAACCAGCGCTCACCCTGCACATGTAAAGTCATAGCGAAAGTGATTCCTCCCCTTGAGTATTAATGATTTATATAAACCAAGAAGCTTGGATTATATGAGAAAATGACTTGTGATCGAGGGCGTTTCACTTTATGGAAAAGTATAAGAAAAGATAGGTTAAAATATTCTGAATAAATAAAATTTAGTGATCAGAGCTTGTTTCTTTTCCGTGATCTTTCAAATAAAAAGAGGCAAACCTGGTGGCTGAAACCTCAATTCGGTTTCAACTATCCTGGTCTGCCTCTGTGCTGATTCTCTTTTCACACGCCTATCATCTCTAGTCTTTATAAGGATCGAATTCGTCTGCCCCGGCCATGCAGACGCCAATCGGCTTTAACACATGCATGACATCGAGTGTTTCTTTGTGCGCTTCGAGAACCTGCTCCAGTTTTTTGTAGACAAAAGGACTTTCATCCGTGCCTGCTCCGCGCAGAATGACACCATAATCACGAATCGCTTCCTGCATTTGCTCCACGGATATTTTTCCGCCGCTGCGTTTCTTCGTCTTCCAGTTCATTTTTCCGGCTGCCTCCGTACGGCTCATGATGCGGCCCGCTCCATGAACAGTACTGTAATAGGCATCCTTGTTCTCCTGCGAATCCTTCCCTTTTACAATGACGGAGATATCCCCCATGCTGCCGCCGATAAAACCCAGCTGACCGGGTGCAGAAGGCGTTGCCCCTTTTCGAACCACCACATACTCCTTGCCGTCATGCACTTCTTTCCAGGCAAAATTATGGTGGTTATGCACTTCAAAGGTAGCATGCGCATCCAAGATATCCAGCACTTGATGGATGACATAATCACGACCCGCGTAGGCATACTTGCCTGCCAACGTCATCGCGCGGAAATACATGTCTCCGACCTCGCTATGCAAATCCAGCAGCGTCGGGGGCTGATCCATACTCTCTCCCGCTGCCTTGTCGGAGAATTTTTTGCCTTGCGCCAGGTTTAAGAAGCCGCTTGCCGTCTTGTGCCCAAATCCTCGGCTTCCAAAATGGTTGGCAATCCATACATCCCCGGACACTTGCTCCACGAACAGATCCACAAAATGATTGCCGCTCCCAACGGTACCCAATTGATTGCGGGCCAACGCTTTGAGTGAATCATGCTCGTGCTTACCAATGTTCTGATAGACGCTCCAGTCCGCATCGTCAAACAGCTCATGGTCGACCTTTTCATTGTTCGACCGCCCGATCCCGAACGATATTCTGCGGGAAATCTCATCCATGATCGCAGGCAATCTGTCTTTGATTTCATCGTATTTCAAATTGGTGCGGACAGCCTTGTTTCCGCAGGCAATGTCATAGCCGACACCGGATGGGGAAATCTGCCCATCGTAAACCACAACTCCGCCTACCGGCTGCGAATATCCTTTATGATGGTCGGCCATAAGCAAGACCTGTACCACATTGCCGTACTTGGAGCAGGTTACGGCCTGGGATACTGCATTATCCAATGGTGTACCCCAAACTCTGACGTTTTCGATGATTTGATACATGGGTTTGCACTCCTTTAAAATCGCCCTCTTTACAGTCGAGGGTCTATTTCTTTTTCATTCGACACTTCCCATAACAACTGGGATACCACACTCTGATACTGCGTATTGTCTTCCGAAATGCCGGAAAACGGAATGGCCAGCATCTGCCTTCCAAGCTGATATTCCTTCACGGAGGTTCGCAGCTTTTGACCGATTTTCTTTTTGTTTGATCAGCTTTCGATACTTGTGAGGGAAGCGGTAATCGTAGCCGTAGATGATAGATAAATACTCAGGGTTGCGAACCTTCATGTAAGGAACGGCTTTATCATCTATGATTTCTGGCTTGATGACCACGCCTTCCATCTGCTTTTCCATCGTCAGCAAAGAATAGTAGCCATGAGCTAGATCGTACCAATCGGGCGCATCTAAATCTAGACATCGATATTCATCATCCGTTACAAACCTGTACATGTCAGAAGTTTTCCAGTTTGGAATCTGCTCTTCTCCGCTTTCATATACCAGCTTTAATAGCCCAAATGGTTTGAATTCGAGTTCTTGGTCGGCGGCATATATCTCAAGCTGCTTCTGATAGATCTGACTGGCTTGTACGTGTTCCTCTACAGGCACATACGTTTCAGCAAATTGGCAGAGATTCTTGAAATTTTGATAAGTATTCCCGCCGTATTTTTCGATCAATGCCTGCTTGGAATGATGATATTGATCTTTTTCAAACCCGCTTTCCTTGTAGGCCTGAAGCAGCTTTTGATAGGCTTGATCAAAATCATTTTGTTTTAAAAATGCCAGTTCACTCTCCAGCGCTTTTTGGATCGGCTTTTATTGTTTTTCAATCAGCCCTTCGCCCAGCGCCTTCCACGGCATTAATTCGCCATCTAGAATCATCATTTGAACCTGATGCTGTTCCATGAAACCATGAAAACGTTGCAAAAGATTCTGATAGATGTTAGAGAGGTCGATGTTCTTGATTGGATGACCATTACGACTGACAGCAAAACATTTGCTGACATCCTTGAACAGGTATACATTACATCGCGAGCCCATATACTTCGGCTGCAAAACAACATGCTGCACTCCTTGATCTTTAAAGTACTGCAATGCCTTTTCCAAGGACTCGAGTTGATTTGCCGCTTCATCCTTATCTGCTGGTGGCATGGTCCCTGATATAAAATTGATCTGATTTTGCGTGTACGAGAGCAATGTTCGCTTTTGTTCGTCGTTCATCTCTTGAATCGATCTTATTTTATCATCATCTTGAAAAAGAATGGGCAAATCTTCCTGAATCACACCGTGTGCTGAGGGATACGTATGGGTAAATAGCTTATGAGAGACTGTCGCAGACGTCAATGCGTTGCCGTGTACGCATCCAGTATCGAGATGAATCTTGTTTTTGATTCGAAAAGATTGCTTGGCAGCGATATGACCAAACAAGTGATACGGATGATTTTTTACGGCCTCTGTTTTCAAAAAAGCTAATTGATCTTCATATGGCTCTGTGCGAATGATCCTGAAATTGCGTTGGTGTCGTACCGAATTGCTGTCCAGCTTTCCAATGTATTTATTCTTGCAAGGTGCGTGAGTGACATAAAAAGATGGCCCCGTAATGCCGTGACGTTTGTAAAATGGTTTGGACAAGCGGTACAAATCAATAAACTTCTCTCTTAACGATTCATCAGCTGACAGAATCTGTATGGAATCAAAGTAAAGAAGCTCTTCATCGACTTCGTTGATTTCTCCATGAAGATATTTATAGACAAAGTTCTCGTGATTCCCAGTAACAAAATAGAACCATTCACGGTTTTCATACAAAAACTCGATTGTCTCCTTGGTTTGCTTCCCTTTGTCAATCCAGTCCCCAGCCAGGATGATCTTCGTTTGTTTTCCTTTTCCTTGAGCCATCAGCTTGTTTTCGTTCAATTCAAAACCATGTCGGACCAAAAGACCTTTTAACTCTTTCACACATTCATGAATATCACCGATGATCAAGTAGCTTTGGTCAGGCGGCAGAAGGGTTGATACATACTCATCCTTGTCGGATATGACGACCGAATACACAGGATTTACCTCGAGTGTTGCCGGTGAGTAAAAATCCTTGCTGCGAATGCGGTGGATTCTTGCATATCTTTCGCCCGCAAGTGAACGGATGACTTCTTTTTTCAAGCGATTGATATGCGAAGTGATCAGTTTTTTAGAACGCTCCGAAGCGTAATAATCTTCTCGATTACGGTAATCAAAGAGGATTACTTCCACTCTGTAGTTGTTCTCTCTCGCGATCTCACGTACCTTGGTGCGAAAATCTTCTGCCAATCCCGTAGTGTCCACCACAACAAACTCTGCATTGATAGGAAAGCTTGTTACCATTCTCAGCTTTTCAAACAGCAGATGAAATGCTTGCTCACTAGTCTCCAGCATGACTTGGTCGTATTTGTCATGTTCATGACCAAGCAGTTCTTGTCGGATGGCATCGGAGGACAGATATTGAACATTTGCCTTCATTTGAATATTTTCATCAGAAAATTGAAGCGCAGGAATCAGAACCTTTTTAGCGAAGGTTGTTTTTCCGCATTCGGTCGGCCCTACCATTAAAAAGACAGTATGAACATTCGTTTGTATCTCCATGTTTACTCACCCCTCTTCTTGAGAATGGCACCTTGCGTAGTTTGTATGTCGTTGACGCAGTCCCCAATTCCAATAAACTCACAGTGCACTTGTATATCCGAAGTCACATCATTCAGCCATTGCCGAAACGCTGCTTCCCCCATCTCCCATTTGTGATCATCATGACGATAGGTGTTTAGCGCATAAAAGCGATTAAAGTCTGCGTTGGGTGTCGTAATGACAAAATATTCGAATCGAACCTCTTGGCATATCTGCCTAATCAGCTTTGCCGCTTCCTCCAGACTCATGTGTTCGATCACTTCGGTGAGAATGACATCTACCAGTTCACCGTTATACTCCTTTAAAAACTGATCAATCGAGAGCATGGGTATTACGTTTTCCAGTTCTTTTTTCTCTGCTTTCCTCTTCACCGCTTGCACTACTTCCTCATTAATATCAATTGCGTAATAACTGGCTTCCAGCTTTCCAGCAAACGGGATCGCATAGAAGCCTTCCCCGCAGCCAACGTCCAGAATTGATTTATCAAACGGAAGAATATTCTCGATAAAGGCCCTTCTTTGCTGCGCTGTACTTCCAAATTCGAAGCGAATGACTTCGCGTGTCGATTGTTCCAAGCTTCTTTTGTATCTGTGATAGAGCTCCCTCGTCAGTAAGAAGTTCCTGGAGAAAAGGCTTCGGATATAGAAAGGCGCTTCCATCACTTGCAGGCTCTTGATGTATTTCTCCAAAAGACTGTCGGATATGTGAAAACGTTCATTTCCGATGATGGCCAAAAATACACAGAGCACACTAGTGACATGAAGCAGTTGATACAAACTCTTTTGTGTCTTTACTGTCAGAGAGTAGCTTTTATGCGCTAGTTGTTGGATTTCAAACGAAAAGTCATGCAAGTGATTCGAAAAGAACTGGATATAATGACTCCGCTCGATATGGATCATGTTGATAAACAAAGAATGTTCGTACCCTTCCTCGTCTCGCTCATCTTGCGCACGAAGAGTCGCTGAAAAAAATTCATTTAAGGCATTCAAGGGAAACAAAGGTGTGTTATACCTTGATACATTTAAATATTCAAAGTTATCATCTTCTGACTGTTTATAAGAAACTTCATTCTCCGCATCCTTGAAATAGATGTTGAACGTATGATTGTCAGAATACCAGCCAAAAGCAGTTCCTTTCCTGATCGTTCGCAGAATCATTCCTGAGTCGGGATTCTTCTTGATCAGAAATGAGAACTGAGGATTGGCAGATTGCAATTGAAGAATTGCCATGTTACCCATCTCCTCCACTACATATTGTGCAGCCGTGGTTTGTAACCCTATCATCACGCATCACAGGTTTATCGAACATGGCAAAAGTATTACGACATTGGAGTATAATGAGAAAAAGACCATCGATATGGGAGCGGAGTAATTGAATGGCAAAAGAAAGCTTTGACAAAGAAATCCAGTTCTTGCGCATGCTGCTGCTCACCAGCGGAGCTTTCAGCAGAAAACAGTTTGCAGAGCGCTTGGGGATTTCCGTACATACGTTCGACAAAACAGCAAGACGTTTGAAAGACATACTCCTTTCGATTAAGAAAGAACAAGCCCAGCAAGACAACTTGGAGCTGAATCAGTTCACCAGGTTCAATTATTATGAAACATCAGAGCCGCTTCTCTTATTTTTATTCCGAGCCAAATCACTGAAAGAATCGGAAAGCTATCGTCTATCCGTGTTGCTCGCTGCAATGCAGGAACAAGCCCTCTCAGCCACAGAACTGCTGGAGGTATGCAACAGACTTTTTCCCGCTGAAATCGTCTTGCCTGACGAAAAAACCATCCGTTCTGATCTGAAGTATCTGGAGGAAGTAGCCGTCATAACTCGGGAGCCAGGTGGACGCCCTACTCGCTATCGACTACATAACGAAATGGTTACGCAGTTGACGGAAGAAGAATTACTGGACTTGTATGATTTTGTTGATGTCATGGCAAACACTCAGGTGCCTTCCGTACAGGGATACATGCTTCGGGATAATTTAAAAAAAGTGGTCAAGCAGACCCACCCTGCGCCTGTTTTTACGGAGAGATTTCTCTATAAATACCATTTTCATTCACGCATCTTGGATGAGGCGCATCTTTACACATTGTTCCAAGCCATCCACCAGAAGCGGAAAATCAGCTTTGACTACTTCACACCAAGATCAGGGACAAAATACGCAGCACAAAACACCAACCCTTTATTCGAAAAAAAATCTGCAGGAAGAAAAGAGCTTGTCCTACCGCTGAAAGTGATTTACGACCATCAATATGGCAGATGGTATTTACTTGCTCACAAACATGGCAAAGGAATGGTGAAATATCGGCTGGAGGGAATCACCCAAATTACAGAGGAAGATGTCGTTTCGGTTGATGTATTTATGCAGCAACAGCAGCAGTTGGCAGAAAGCATCCGTTATAGCTGGTTGATAGATACGGGGCGTCCTCTAAAAGTCAAAGTACGTTTTTTCAATCCTGACGGCTACCAGCCCAACTTTGTCAAAGAAAGAGTATCTCTTCAAGGACAGTGGGGAGTCATCACGGAAGAGTCTGATGATTCCTTTATTTATGAAATCATGGTCAACGGCATAACGGAGATCAAGCCCTGGCTTCGCAGTTTTGGTTCGAGCTGCGAAGTTCTAGAGCCCGCTTTTCTGCGCAGGGACATGATCAAGGAATGGAAGGAGATTTTGTCCTATTATGAATCCGTTCGAGAAAATCTTTAACTATCAAATTATCAGCAGATTGGAAGAATCGGGTACGATTGCCATCACATCTCATGAACGGACCTGGTTAAAAACCGTGCTGGCCCATCCCGAAGCCAAGCATGCCTTTTCAGATGAGACGCTCACGAAATTAAACGGCATACTCGAGCAGGTGGAGCCCTACGACCTGACGGGCAGCTTCGTGGAGAAGGCCAAATCGCAAGAGAAACAAATCTATCACCCGCTCCTCCGCAAATTTCGAGGAATACTTGTACGAAAACAGGGAATGCACATTACTTATCAAAACAGAAATGGCAAAACACATCTTGAGCAACGCGGATTTCCCTACAAACTCGAATACTCCATGGTAAAACGCGAGTGGTATTTGCTATGGTACCATTTTCGCATCAAATCCTTCATGTCGACGCGATTGCAGCATGTTTTTTCTGTGAGGGAACACCCTGTATCGAGCCAAGTAGCGGAAGAAACGATCGCAATCATTGAGGCATCTCTCGAAATGAGAAAAGAACAGGCAGTCATCGAGGTACTCCCCGCCTACAACCAGGAACTGACACGAATCCTATACGCCTTTTCTTGCTTTGAAAAAGAGGTGGAGTATCTGGATCAGGCAGATACGTATCGAATCAAGCTTTTTTACCTGGAGGATGATCGGGAATACATCCTTTCCAAAATTCGCTTCCTCGGTACTCGCATTCGTGTCATAAAGGGAAAGAAATTGCAGCTGCGGATGTACGAATCTGCCCAAAAGGCTCTAATGCGCTACGGAATATCAATGCACAGACCGGAGCAATCAGAATGACTTTAAAAAAAACAAGCTAGCTGCCAGTCCAGCTAGCTTGCATCGTATTTACAACAATCCGCCAAGAACAGCGCCCTTCACAAAAAATCGCTCGATTCTCTTCTCCACAGCGGGATCGGGAATAAGAGGAGGCGCGTGATGCGGCTTGATCCGTGCATCGATGATCACGTTGTCGCAGCCCCAGTGCTTGTAGGAATAATAGCTGTTGACCCCGTATATATCGTGTGATGGATTGCTTCTCGTAAAGGTGGCCCAGAGGAAGTTTTTAAGATCTGCACTCAAAAACGAGCTGTCATCGCACAAAATGATCAACGGACACGTATCGATGCCCCCCTTTTCCCCAAGCGCGCTACTGAGCTGTTCCATTTCCGTCTGCTCGATTTTGTAGTCGGTAAAGGATGGCCCTTGCAAGGCGACTACTCCAGGCATCACCAGCTGTGCATTGCCATAACCCCGGATTTCCTTCAATGCCTCAGGAACCTCTGTACTCAGATCCCGCTTCTTGTCACCGCATGCTGCAAATACCACTTTGCTTCCAGTATTCAGCCCTGTACCCGAATAATCCAAGGTATCAATCGTCGTATTGGTCTGGAAGTGAATGTCCCGGTGCAGATCGATTCGCTCCAGAATATAGCTCAGAAATCCTACTTCATCATGCGTATCCAGCGGACGATCCTCCTCCGCCGCAATAAACAGGTATTTTGCCAGACTAAGCTGTCCGGTTCCCAGAATGCGATTGGCAATCGTGAGAATTTCGGAAGGCTGTTTGACCGGTTGGTATGGCGTATACCGTTCGCTGCCGATGGCAAACAGCAGCGGATGAACGCCAGCCGCGTCGACTGCATGCACTTCCTTCACGCCTGGGATCTCCTGCTTCACCGCATCGCCTGTCAATTCATGAATCAATTGACCGAAGGAAGTGTCCTCCTGAGGCGGACGGCCTACGACGGTAAACGGCCAGATGGCATTTGGCTTCGCATACACCTTATGGACCCGCATAACGGGAAATGGATGCGTCAGGCTGTAGTACCCCAGATGGTCGCCGAAAGGCCCTTCCGGTTTGGTCTCGTTCGGATAAATTTCTCCCGTAATTACGAAATCAGCGTCATTGCTGATGCAATAGCCGTCGATATAGCTGTATTGAAAACGTCGTCCCGCAAGCAAGCCGGCAAAGGTCAGCTCGCTCATGCCCTCTGGCAGAGGCATAACAGCCGATATGGTGTGGGAAGGCGGCCCCCCCACAAAGCAGCTAACCTTGAGCGGCTTGCCCAGTTTGTTTGCCTTGGCCTGGTGGATGCCAATGCCACGGTGAATCTGGTAATGCAATCCGACCTCTCGATTCACCTCGTACTCGTTTCCGGTCAATTGGACGCGATACATCCCCAGATTGGAATTCATGATCCCTGGCTTCTCTGGATCCTCACTGTAGATTTGCGGCAAGGTGACAAAAGCACCGCCGTCCATCGGCCAGCTTTGGATCAGCGGCAGATCTGTGATCTTGATCTCTTGAGCAGTGACGGGCTCGCTCGATGTTTTTTGCATTGGCAGGGCTTTCCATGCTGCTAGGCCACTGCCCACATGCTTGAATGGATTTTTTAAGGCTTTCATGGGATCGTTGCGAAGAGCGATGATGTTCTCCGCGGCTTGCCACGTATCGCGAAAGATGAAACGGCTGCGCTCGATCGTGCCGAAAAGATTCGATACTGCGCGGAATTTCGAGCCTTTTACATTTTCAAACAACAGCGCAGGCCCCTGCGCTTCATATACTTTCAAATGAATAGCCGCCATTTCAAGATACGGGTCTACTTCTTCTTTTATGCGAACTAAATGCCCATTTTTTTCCAAATCAATAATGCACTCTTCCAAATTGCTGTACATGATCAAGTGGCTCCAATCTCTAGAGTCTACATTCTGTCTTCCTATTCTACCAAGAATTTATTGACTTTCCCACTAAACCGCCTCCCCTTCGATTCTCAAAAACCAATTCAAATGGGTGGCAAAAATATAGTTCATTTTCGTTTCATTGCACGTATCCTTTTTTTCGTATCCGCATCCACCCGATGAGACTCCGTGATTTTTTGCAGGGTTTTGTTGTAGGTAAAATCATCGAGGGAGCATTGCTGCAGGTATGCCAGTGTGGCATGCGCGTCCTTGACATAGCAGACCGACAATGCCCACGCAACGGCCATTTTGACATAGTAACCTTCATGCTTGATCATATCCAGCTTCTCGAATACGCGCTGGATATAAACAGGGTCGACATAGAAGTTAAGGAGCATGACAACGCCAAAACGAAGCTCGTATTCTTTGTTTGATTGGAGATATGGCTGTAGAAAGTCCCACACGCGTTCCTGATTGGATTTTGTGAAGGTCAGTCCGACGCAAAAGCTGTCGCATACAGACCAGTTGTCGATCTTGGGCACAAAGTCAGATACGTAGAGAAGCTTTTCCTCCAGGTCACAACGGACACAGCCAATGACCATCCCCTGCAGCATGATTTCTTCAAAATAGTCGTTTTCCGCTTGCTTCAGGTATGTACGCCAGTCCCCTTTTGCGATGGTTTTTGCCATTTTGCGCAGCAAGGGCAATCGCACGCCCAGCACATTATCGATTGTCGGGAGCAACGAGGAGGCAAATCGCTGGTAGTTTTCCTCCGCCAATTCCAAGAGCTGCTCTTTTACCGTCTTGTCCACTTCATCATTCCTCTCTCGGTTTGACATCCTCACGCAAATGAGATTTCCCACAGGTAGATGGAAGCAATTGAGCCAAGTGGTGAATAGCGGTGACGGTACTTTTCAAATTGCTCCTTCGTAATCGAATCGAGACCGTACAGCTTCATCATCCCGCGTCGAATCGCGATATCTCCCCAGCTGACAACGTCTCTGCGCTCCAGGCAATTGATCAGCAGCATTTCTGCCGTCCATGTTCCCACGCCGTGCAATTGAGTCAGTTTTTGAATCACTTCCCGATCGGATAAATCCCTGACTTCTTCCAGCAGAAAAGCTCCTTCCGCAATGCTCGAAGAAATCGCATGAATGCAGTTCGCCTTTTTCATCGTCAACCCGCATGCTTGTATTTCATCTATTGTCTGCCTCGCCAGGTTGTGCGCCGAGATTTCGCCAAGACGATTCTGCATTCGTTCCCATACTGTCGCAGCTGCTTTTGCTGAAATGAGTTGACCGACGATGGCATGGATGAGTGCAGCGAACAAATCAGGGATGATCACACGCTCGATTTTTCCCAAGCGTGCCATGGCGGACCCAAGCTGGGGATCGGCTTTTGTGAGGTAATCCACCTCATCTTGGGTGAACTCAAAAAACTTGGTCCGAACAGGTCCCACTTTCACAAGCCTCCTGATCTCTTCATGTCTTTGCTGTTTCCACTATATCGCAAGTAAGAGGAATGACGAAGAGATTGTGCAATAAAACAGCAAGATATTGAATATGTTATGCCACCATTCTGCTCTTTCTGGCCGCACGCAAGGACAGAAGAAAACAAGCAAACAGCACCAGTGCTGCTGCTAAATACGGGTAATCAATATGAATATCGAAGAGCAGACCAGCTATGACAGGACCAGCGATGTTTCCCAAACTCGTAAAGGCGGAATTCAGGCCCGCGACATACCCTTGCTGGTCATGCGCCATTTTGGACATCTGCGTGCCAATCGCTGGTCGCAGAATATCGATCGACAAAAACAGGATGAAAGTAACCAGGGTGATAGCCCAGAATTGCTGTACGAAAAGGGTCAGCACGATGAATAAGCTGGCTATAATCAAACAGGTCGTGATGACTCGTTCTTCCCCAAAACGGTTCAGAATCCAGCCAAAGATCGTGACCTGCACGACTGCCCCTGAAATCGATCCAAACGTAATGATAAAAGCGATGTCTTTCGGTGTAAAACCAAACTTGTGGTCCACGAACAAGCCAAAAATCGTCTCATAGTTCGCCAGACCGAATGACATGACAAATACGATGATCAAACTCAAAAAATACGGCTCGCGATACGAAGACATCAGCTGCGTGAGCAGGTTTTGTTTGTTCTTTGGCACGGATTCAGCAGATGTTCTGGTTTTCGGCCGAGCGGATTCTGGCAGGATCAGCAAGGTGATTAGCGCTGCTACAGCTGCAGCCGCCGCCGCCGCGTAAAAAGGAACGCGAACCCCGTACTCCGCTAAAAATCCCCCGATCCCCGGGCCAATGATAAAACCGGTGGTTATCGCGGCGTTAATGAATCCCATCCCTCCGGCACGTTCTTCATCGGTGGTGACATCTGCGGTATAAGCCATGACAGCTGGCATGGTCAGTGCTGCACCAATCCCGCCGATCATTCGGGAAGCAAATAACAAAAAGGGACTGCTGGCGAAGCCAAACAACCATTCCGAAAATGCAAAGACGAGCATCCCGGCGATAATGATCTTTTTTCTTCCCCACGAGTCGGACAATTTTCCTGCCAATGGTGAAAAAAGAAGCTGTGTCAGGGAAAACGCCGCTACCAGCAGTCCCAAAATGCTCCCATTGATATGAAGGATGTTCATATAGGTGGGCATGATGGGGATGACCAGACCCACTCCTGTGAAAATCAGAAAAATATTGAGCATGAGGAGCAACATCGCTCCTCGATTTTTCAATAATAACGACATACATAACCTCCATTCCCTTATACGGGAGAGCTAACATCTTGCGAATTAACTAGACTTAGTCAGAATCTATAGCAATTCCAAAAAGAAAGGCCTGCACAGCTGACTGATAAAGCTTCCCTACATCCTCGGATGAGGCTGCTCGCGACATCTGACTCAGACCGACAAACATGCTTTCCAATCCAATAGCCAAGTGTTTGGCATTCACATGCTTGAATTCTCCCTGATCGATTCCGCGCTGAATAAATGTCTCGAAGAACTGGAAGTGGTTTTGATAGATAGCTTTGATCCGCTCTTCCACGTCATTTGATTTCTCTTCCATGTGAAAAAACTCTTCTGCTGCCCGGTTAAGAGGATGGTTCAGATCCTCAAGAGCTAATTGTTCAGCCATCCCGAAAAGCTTTTCTTTCATTGTTTGATACTGCCATTGTTTTTTCTCCCAATTCTCTTCCCACTCACGATCCCATTCATCAAACAGATAGAGAAATAGCCCTTCTTTACTTTTGAAATGATAATAAATATTCCCTTTGCTGCTTCCCGTAGCCGCTACGATATCCTCAATCGAGGTTGCTTTGTAGCCCTTTAAGGCAAAAAGGGAGCGAGCGGCTTCGGCAACCCGCTTCTTTGTTTGTTCGCTTTGCATTTGCTTTTTATTCAAGGTGACTCCACCTCCCGTTTCGATATAACGGATGACTCGCATGCATTTTATACTGAACGTTCATTCTGTATCATACCAAATCAGAAAGGAGCGAAGTAGAGTTTTTTTCGCCCAGCACAACACACATTATAAGCCATACGTGGGAGATCGACGCATGGCTTTCATAATGAGATATCTGATCCGAGAGCCTGATTACCTGCTATTTTGGATGCCACGCCAGCCGTACACATCGCATTGTCCATATGTATGATCGCCCACAGCAACCACCGTGCCGTCCGATGTAAGCCCGACGGTATGTCGATAACCCGCCGCTATTGTGTCGAATCTTTTGTCCGCAACGGTATTCAAGATCAAATCCCCCTTCATTCATCATTTTTCGTATTCCAGACACTAATTGAATGCTCTGGCAATGGAATTCATTGCTTCTCCTCTATTTAGAGAACACATGATGCAACGAAGCAAGGCTTCCATTCGTCCCATCTCTCAGTCGCTGCTTTTTGGCTTGAATACGGTCCTAATTTACCTATGATGGGTCGTGGCATCTCTGATTGTTTTTTCGGACCGAGAGCTTCTTGCGCTCAACCGTTTGTAAAAAATCGAAGAAGAGAACCGAACCTTTTTCTGATAGAGAGACAATATAGGGTGTAAGCAGCTTACTCAGGAGGGCCCTCTTCATGCAAGGTGAACATATGTACCAGCTACTCAAAAAAATGAAGGAAGGTGATCAACAAGCGTTTCATGAGATGTATGATGCCACCTTTCAGGACGTCTACCGCACAGTCTCCTTTCTGGTGGATCACCAACAGGATCGGGAAGATGTCATGAACGAGATCTATATGCAAATGTGGATCTCACTTGACAACTACGATACGAACCGTCCTTTCCACTTCTGGCTGCACGGCTTGGTAATCCGTCAAGTGCAGAGATTTCGGGTCAAGAACTGGAGGAGATTCCGAATTTTTGAACGCATCCTTGCCTTCTCTCGGGAAGAATCTTATTGGGATCAACCTACTGCGTTGATGGATGGAACGCATCAAATGATATCGCAGTCCATACGAAAGCTGACCGACAAACAGCGGGCAGTGATTATCCTCCGCTTTTTTCACGACTATACGCTTGAGGAAATTGCGACTATGCTCGAGATTCCGCTGGGTACAGTCAAGTCCAGATATCATGCTGGCCTCCAGGCGCTTCGAAAAGACTTAGGGACTCTCCTCCCAGAAAGGATGGAAACGATCAATGACTATCGAACGCAAAATCCGTGAACATCTACTCAACGAGGCAGAATCGATGGAGTGTCCTCCGGAAATTTCGAAACGAATCGAACAATCCTATACTCGCTATTTTCAACCAAAAAGGAGAGAAATGACGATGAAAAAAAGAGTAATTGGTGGAATTGTTGCTGCTGCGATTTTGATTCCAACCGCTGCATTTGCTGCCCCTCCCCTGCTTGAAATGCTTACTAGAACACCATTGACTGCTGAACAAGTCAAGGTAGATGAGGTTAGCAAAGCAACACTTGAGAAGCTGTATAGCGCATTTCCCGAAACAAAATCGTTTGAGATCATCGAGGCAAGCAACGTTCAAGGTGATGCAATCAACCCGAAAGACTCCACTGAGTTATCCAAAGTAAATGTGAACCAAACAAGCATCATCCTGCAGGAAAAAGGCGGAACCGGTAAAAAGATTACCCTTCATATAAATGGTGGTACAGGTGAGATTGAACACGTGGATCAAGAGAATTGGGAGCCTAAGGAGAAGCCGCTCATTACGTTAACCGATCAGGAAATCAAGGCGAAGGTAGATACTCTCATTGATAACATGTATGGTAACGTAAATGCATACGAGTTTGCTATGGAACAAATGGAGAACCCGAATCAAAAAGTATTGATGTTGAATTACATCATAAAAGGAGCAGATACCCCGTTCTACCAAGTATTTGTTCACGACAACGCCATTAATCTTACTCGGGTAGGAGGCGAGCCTGCACCTTCGCACATCAAAGTAGAAGGTTTGTTCACAAGGGATGGCAAGCCTGATTATACGTATGATTCCATTTTAAACGATGATAAACTGTTTGCTTTGCTACAAATCAGCCCGACAGAATTAAAAGAAGAACTGGCAAAAGGCCTCTCTGTTGCGGATATTGCAGCGTCTAAAAATATCACCAAACAACAAGTGCTCGAGGTGATTGCAAATACACAGGTTGAAATACAGCTGAAAGCTGAACAAAATGGAGTGGTTCCTAAAAGCAATCGCTCAAAAGAACAATTGTTAAAAGATATTGAACCAAAACTATTGCCAATCCTTGATCACAAAAATGAAACACCACAGAAGTAATCATAAGTCACGGCTGATGAGGTCAGATAAGTAATAAGCGGCCGGTATCCTTCGATGAGAGGATACCGGCCCTTTCTATTCAATGGGGGCATACCATGAGTTATAAGCAAAGCCTGTCATTTCCTAATATCCTGCTTTTCGGTCCACGACGCCTGTCAACGGCTCGCCTTTTCCATACCGTCTGAGGTTGGCAAGCAAGTACTGTCCCAGCCGCTCTTGGGTGCTGGGCCCTGACATATGCGGGGTTATGTACGCTTGCGGCAATGTCCAAAGCGGATTGTCCGCCGGAAGCGGCTCTTGCTCAAATACATCCAGAATGGCCGCCCTCAGATGCCCCGATCGCAATACATCGATTAGCTCTTCTTCGGCAATCAGCGAGCCTCGCCCGATATTGACCAAACAGGCGGAGGGCTTCATTGCCAGCAAAACATCGCGGTTGACTGCATGCCTGGTTTGTTCCGTCAACGGCAAGATCAGGACCAGAACATCCAAGTCTTTGACAAAATCATGCCATTCATTCGGACCGAAGTGGCGATCTACCAAATGCGCTTCCTTCCCGCTGTAGCTTAGGCCGTATACCTGCATATCAAAAGCACGCGCTTTTCGGATCACTTCTTTCCCTATGGAACCGAGACCGGCGATGCCGATGGTCTGCCCTTGCAAAAGCTGTGTTAAGAACGGCTGCCAGCTTCTCTCTTTTTGAGCTGCCTGGCTTCTCGCAATATCTTGATAGACATAGAGCAGCTGGGCAAATACATATTCAGACATCGGGCCGCCGAATTGATCCACGACACGCGTGATCACGATATCCTCGCGAATGGAGGTAGAGCGCATCAGGTCATCCACACCTGCTCCCAGGGACTGAACCCACTTGACGGAGCTTGCCTCAGGACGTTCGAGCAGATGCAGCGGAAACTTCCATTGCATTAGGATCTCTGTTTCGGGAAGGTTCGCCTCTGCCTCTTCCGACGTCGTTGCAGCATGGACGTTCGTAAATCCTTTCTCTTTTAGCATGTCTGCGTATGTACTGGCATCTGACGGTGTATAGATCAGGATTTTGGCTGCTTTGTTCATTTTGATTCCCCCACTCTTTTCAAACGCATTTGGTTATGAAAATCAATATTGCGCAAATTCAATCGTCTTGGCTGAGTATTCTCCAGCACAGAGCCATTTCGCATGTATTGCGTCGTGTCAGCTTCATTTTAGCCTATTTAATCAAATCTTCAATGTATGATTGGACACACGAGTTCAAATTGAACAAAAAGAGAGGATAAAATGCTCTGAAATGAACACTTTATCCTCGAATCAAAGAACTCTATATCCTATCTGACATAACCGGGGTCCTTCGCTTGCTGCTGAAAGGCAGGCATGACCTCCCGGGCGACGAGCTCCATCGATTTCATCACTTTCTCATGCGGCAGAGCGCCAAAGTTCATCAGCATCATCACATGATCCATCCCGATCTCCTGGTATCTGCGAATCATTTGGATCACATCCTCGGGAGAACCGATCAGGAGCTGTTCTCTCGCTTGCAGATCCTCGAAGGCCGCTCCTTTCCCATATTGCCGGGTTGCCAGATAGAGATTCAAATGCTCCCTCGCTGTCTCGATCGCTTCTTCACGCGTTTCCGCGACGTACGTATGCAAAGCCAGCGGGATATTGATCCTGCTCTCATCATGGCCGGCACCCCGATACGCAACCTTGAAATCCTGAATGATCCCTGCAAGTTCCTGAATCGAGTTGGCTGCCACATACGGAACACCCATGATGTTGTACCCCATCGCCCCTACATATTTGACCCCCTGAGGACGAAGCGCGCCAATCCAGAGCGGCACTTCTTTTTGCTTGGGCAAAAGCTTCAACTGAACATCCGAAAACTGATAAAACTCGCCTTGATGGCTAAACCCCTCTCCCTTCCACGCTTTTTCGATTACAGCCAATGCGTCATTAAAACGAAACGCTTTGTCTTTTCCATCTAGGTTGAACCCGGCGAACTCATGCGGCAAATATCCGCTACCGAGACCGAGATTCAGCCGGCCATTGCTGAACACGTCCGCCAACGCATAGTCCTCTGCGACGCGCAAGGGATTGTGAAAAGGCAGTGAGACGATGGATACGCCGAGACGTATCCGATTTGTGCGCTGCGCGGCTGCGGTGATCAGCATATGCGGCGAGGTCAAGATGCCGTACTCGCTGAAATGGTGCTCAGCGTACCAGACGGAGTCGTAGCCCAAGCGATCGGCAAGCTCTGTCTGCTCCAATACTTCATACAGCATCTCCTCGGCTGTGCGTGCATATCGGTCGGAATAGTTGTCAAAAACAGTGAATAATCCAAATTTCATAAGTCGTTCCTCCTAAGATCAGGTGTGGTTGTAGAAAATACAAACCAGCACACCAAAAAGACCTTTCGTCCTGTTTGGATGTGCTGGCGGAAATCCATTTTTTGAAGAAAAGGTTTGCTTTTCTCCCATGGATAACTCAGCATGTACTATTATTTCAATTCGCAATAGCGGTCATAGGCTTGCTGGATCGCATACTGAATCGCTCCTACGCCGGGTACCTTGATGGACTCTTTCAACCGCTTCCTCACCTCATCCAATCCATTTCGCAGACTAACTCCGCGAAGCAGATTCGCAAGGAATTGATTGGACAGCTCCATGACGAAGGTAAAGGAAATATCGTGGATCGTCTCTGTCTCCTTGTCGACAATCATCACACAGCCGATCATGCGGTACACCTCGTGCAAAGACGTATCCTTGGGAAACTCGGCAAATCCTGCTGTCATGACCAGGCTGTTGCTCCTACTCACTTCTCTCTCACCTCCTCACACTAGTGACTGCTCAGGTACGCGTCCCGAATGCGCGAATCCTGCAATAAGTGTTGCGGGAGCCCTTCCAGCTTGATTCGACCATTTTCCAGGACATAGGCATAGTCTGCGATTTGCAGCGCTGCTTTGGCGTTCTGCTCGACGAGGATGATCGTCATGTCGGACTGCTTTAGCTGATAGAGACGGTCGAAAATTTCCTCCACGATCAACGGCGCCAAGCCGAGAGAGGGTTCGTCAAGCAAGAGCACCCTGGGGTGTGCCATCAGCCCGCGAACGATAGCCAGCATCTGCTGCTCCCCTCCGCTCAGCGTGCCAGCCAGTTGCCTGCGCCTTTCCTTCAGCCTGGGGAATAGCTGGTACATCTGCTCCATCTCTTCCTCGATCCTGCGCTTCTCATTTGCAGGAATCAGCAGGGAGTCAAGCCGCGGATATGCTCCCAACCGAATGCTCTCTTCGACAGTCAGTTCGGCAAACATGCCCCTTCGCTCCGGCACAAGATTGATTCCCATCCGTGAGACGATTTCTGCCGGCAGCTTTTCCATCGCCTTGTTCTCGAAAAAAATCGTCCCTTGTTTGGGGCTGTACTGACCAGCGATTGTACCGAGCAGCGTTGATTTCCCGGCCCCGTTGGCACCGATAACTGCGACGAGAGAGCCCTTGTCGATCTGCAGATCAACGCCTTTGAGGGCGTGAATCGTGGAGCGATAGGTATGGATATCTTTCAATGTCAAGATCGGCTCGCGGTCCTCCCGCTTGCTTTCGGGAACTTCGTATTGCTTTTTGACGTCTCGTCCCAGATAGGCTTCGATGACACGTTCATTGCTGCGCACTTCGTCTGGTTTTCCCTCCGCTATTTTGCTGCCAAAATCAAGGACGATGATGTGGTCGGAAATCTCCATCACTGTCGACAGATCATGCTCGATGAGGAAGATGGTCAGGCCGTCCTTCTTCAGCTTTTGAATCAATGCTACCATCCCGTTGACTTCCTCGCGGCTCAAGCCAGACAGCGGTTCATCCAGCAAAAGTAGCTTGGGTCGAAGCGCCAAAGCACGCGCCACCTCGAGCAGACGCTGTTCCCCAAACGACAAATCATTGGCCAAAACCTGCGCCCGATCCGTCAAACCGACCAGCTCCAGCATGTCGAGCGCCAGCTTTCGCGCCCGTTCTTCGTCCGCTCTGATCCCGGGCAGGCGAAGCATCGAGGACAAGACGTTGGGCTTTCTCGTCTCCTTTGCTGCTACCATGACATTCTCCAGCACGCTCAGATTGGTGAAAATCTGCAGGTTTTGAAAGGTTCTTGCGATGCCCAGCTTGGCGATCTTATGCGGTTTGAGATGGTTGATCTTCTCACCGTTATACCGGACCTCTCCCGCATCTGGCGTGTACATCCCGGTTATGCAGTTAAACGTAGATGTTTTGCCTGCCCCATTCGGGCCAATCAGCGCTACGACCTTGCCTTTTTCCACTTGAAACGTATTGTTGTTAACTGCAATGACTCCGCCAAAGCTCTTGGTGACGTCTTGAAATTCCAATAATGCTTCCGTCATTTCGCATTCACCCGCATGTTCGACTTTCTTTTCTGAAACATTCCCATGATTCCATTCGGCAGATAGACCATGATGGCTACCAGCAGCACGCCGAAAAAGATCACCTCAATCGCTCCGCCAGAACTGGAATCCTGCAGAATCACCGGAACGTATTGCCGCAGTGCCTCTACCAGCAGCGTGACGACGACCACTCCAACCAAAGAGCCCCAGATCGAGACAAGTCCGCCCAAAACCGCCATGATGACGAATTTGATCGACATGTCAAAGTTAAAGACAGCTGGACTGATAAAACTCATGTAGCACGCATACAACCCGCCGCTTAGACCGGTGAAGAGAGCGCTGATCACAAATGCTTGAAGCCGATACCGTCCTGTATGGATCCCCATCGATTCCGATGCTGCCTGGCTGGCATGCATCGAACGCAGATTTCGGCCCCAGCCGGAATGGACGAGATTCCTGCACAAAAACAAGCACAGCAGGACGATTGCCCAGACGAAGTAATACCATGCCGTATCACCGGAGAGGGAGATCGAACCAAATGACAGCCCGGGTATCCCTGACAGGCCGGATGAACCTCCCGTCCACTCACTCTCCTCAATCAGGACAATATTCAGCACGATTCCGAAGCCAAGTGTAGCGAGGGAAAAATAATGCCCATTCAGATTCCGCGTGATCCAGCCCAGTCCGAAGGCAAGCAAGCCTGAAAGGAGCACCCCCAGAACAATTCCCAGCCACGGACTGATCCCGAATGAGACCGCCATGACGCCTGTAGCATAAGCCCCTACTCCCCAGAATGCGGCTTGAGCCAGAGAGACCAATCCGGCGAAGCCCATCAATAAGCTGACGCCGACCGTCGTGATGCAATAGATTCCGATAATCACTAGCACGCTGGTCAGGTACGAGTTGACCAAGAGGGGCAATGCGGCCGCGCCGATGACACCCAAGACTACCAATCCCCATCTTTTCATGCCGATTGCAGCAGGTTTGTGAACTTGCACGATTCTTTCCACGTAGCCACTCTCCCCTTACACCCGTTTTCCGCTTTTGGCTCCGACAATACCCTGCGGGCGGAAGACGAGAACCAGGAGCAAGATCAAGAACGCGATCGCATCCTTGTATCCGGATGAAATCAACCCTGCGCCCAACGATTCAGCCAGCCCGAGCAGCAATCCGCCGATCACCGCTCCAGGAATGTTGACTAGTCCGCCGATGGTCGCCGCGACAAAGCCTTTGAGCCCGATCATCATGCCCATGTCATAAGTAGCCAATGACACAGGCGCAATGGCCACTCCCACGATCCCTGCCAAAGCAGCTCCGAGGCCAAATGCCAGTAAGGCCATGCGATTCGGAGAAATTCCCACCAACCGGCTGACTTCGCGATTCATCATGCAGGCACGCAGTGCGGAACCCGTCATCGTCTTCTCAAAGAACAGATAGAGAAGGACCATGCTGACCAGCGTGATGCCGGCGATAAAAAAATCTTGCCGCGGGACGTAGGCTCCCAAGAAGTGGACAGGCTCGCCTGAGAGAAAAGCCGGCAATGTCAGCGGGTTGCTGCCGAAAGTGATCTGGGCAATTCCCCGCAGCGCAGTAGAGATTCCGATCGTAATGATGATCAACACCACTTCGCTGCTGAATCGCGCCGGGTGCAAAGCGATCTTTTGGACGATTGCCCCAACAACTGCAGCTACTAATATCGCAACGATGCAAGCCAACCAAAGCGGGCATCCCGCCGATACGAGCGATGCAGCGCTCATCGCCCCCACCATGACAAATTCACCTTGGGCGAAATTGATCACTCCATTGACGTTGTAGATGGTGACAAAACCGACAGAGATCAATGCGTAGAATCCGCCTACGGTTAGCCCCGATACGATTAATTGAATCAAGTCCGCTCCAGACATTCTCGATCCTCCTATTTCGCGATCACCCATTTGCCATTTTGAACCTGCAGGATGATGACATCCTCCGGTTTCAGACCTGTATGATCATTCGGGCTCATGTTGAAAATTCCAGTAGCACCTACTAAGCCTTGAATTTTTTCGAGATTGTCGCGGATGGATTGACGAGTGACATTTTCTGTGGACATCTCGATCGCTTTGGTCACGAGCAGTGCGGCGTCGTATGCCATCCCGTCGATTGGACTGACACCAGTTTGGAAGCTGCTCTCATAATCCTTGACGTATTTGGTCAACAACGCTTGCTGCGGATCGTTGCCATCTAGCTGATCGGCAACCCATACCTTCCCGGAAGCGATATAGGTTCCCTCTGCTGCCTCTTTTCCCGCCAGATCGATGAAGGCATTGGCACCGGCGCCTGCGCTGTAGATCAGCATCTGATCCATTTTCAACTCCCAAAAATTGCGGTTCACGATGGAAGCTGACGGCGGAATGGCCCACACGATGATGGCATCTGGATTTTTGGCTTTGATGTTGGTCAGCTGTGGTTTCATGTCCTTGTCACCCGCGCCGAATTTTTCAGCGGCGATGATCGCGATGCCCTCTTCCTTCGCGAGTGCTTCGAAGGCTTGTTTGCCGCTTTCCCCATACGCATTGTTCATAGACAGGAATGCGACCGACGTTTTTCCTTTTTGCTTCAAGAAAGACACGATGCTTTTCGCTATATCCCGGTTGTTGCTTGGTGTTTTAAAAATCCACTCCCGTTCATTCACCGGGCTTGTAATCCCGTCACCGGACCCGACGGATACGAGCGGTACTTGCTGCTGGGTAACGTACGGTACGATCGGCATGGTTGTAGGGGTTGTACCGCCCCCGATAATGGCCAGCACCTGATCCTGCTCTACCATTTTCTTCGCAACGATCAAAGCTTGTGTCTCACTGGATTCGTTGTCGTAGACGATCAGTTCGATCGGTACGCCGTTGATGCCGCCTTTTTCGTTGATCTCCTTTACGAGCATCTCGATTGCGTTCTTTTGCGGGACACCCCAGACGGATGAGCCCCCGGTCAACTCCAGATCCACCCCAATCTTATACGTTGCTCCTGCTGTTCCCCCCTCTGTCTTCACCGTCGAGCTGCTGCATCCCAATAAGCTGGCAACAAGAGCTAGACTGAGCCAAATTCCCAACCTTTTGCGAAGCTTCATACGAATCCCCCTTTGTTTTTGGCAATAAAAAAACCAGTAGTAATCGAAAGCGAATATGGAGCCCTGATTACGGTGCTCCTCCGCTTTTGATTTCTACTGGTGTTTTATCCACTTGCTAGGAACAGGTTTTCAGGCCAATTCTCCGTAGATAAGCCAGTGCTTTCGCTTTGTTTTTTCTCTTGCTGGTATTTTAGCAAGCTGTGGCAAAAATGTAAACGCTTATATTTGTAAAAGTATCTATTTTCAATTAATTTCGTGCATATCGCAGTATCGTTCGTAAGCAGCCCGCAGTGCTTGAATAATGGCTCTTTGCGGCGGCACCAGAAAACGCTCCTCGATGTCCTGCACAATCGCTTGGATTCCGTTTTCAACAGACTTTCCTCTGACCATGGACGAAATAAAATCATTGGTAACTCCCATTACGAAAGTAAAAGAAGCATCCACGATCGTCTTCGTGTCCCTATCGATCACCAGTACACAACCGACGACTTTCTGGATTTCATACAAGGTCGTCCCCTTCGGAAGTTGTGCAAATCCTGCGACCAACACGTTTTTTGTATTTGATCCCCAATTCATCGATCGATCCACCCTTACACAAGTAGTCTTTTGGACCTTAGGAAAGTCCTGGTTGAATTTGTATTATAAATTCTAATTCCTTTTTTTACAATTTGCTAGCTTGCCAGAAACGTTTTTCTCCACAAAAAAACCTCGACTTCGCCGCCTCTTGCGACTCCATCGAGGATTTCCTGTCTATCGTGTTAAGACCAGTGGGCACGTTCCCACAAATTCAGCTTTTGACCAATCCCTCTCGCCAAGGCTTCCCGATAGACAGCATGCCCCCAAGCGACATCATAGATCGGCATGCCCCCCGTAACGAACAGGATCCGCTCTGAATCATCCGTTCTGCCTTGTACGCTGCCCAATACGATGTCCCCGAGATTCAGGATATCCTGATGCTTCGCTCTGCCTTGGTCGATTAATTGCAGCAGCTGTCCGGTAGGGGTCCATTCCGTAATGCTAGCCATGCCTTTGGGGTGCTCCTTGGCATCATTCATCCATGACTGGTGCATTTTCCAGTTATCTGCCACGATTTTGCTTTCCAAATAGGTCGAATCATCCAGATCAGCCGTCCCTGTCAGCGTTACTAGACTTCCGGGCTTCAGCCAGTCTTTTTCAATTTTCACTTTCGTGTGACCAGAAGTAGCCACACTGATTATGTCAGCGGGAGCGACGGCCTCCTCCATACTGCTGACAGCAATTACATTCAGGTTGAGTTGTTCGCTCATCTCGTTTGCAAACGCCTCTGCTTTTTCCAAAAACAAGTCATAGACTCTTACTTCCTTTAGCTGCTTCTGCGTTTCGGCGATAGCTTTCAGACACGCTCTGCTGATCACTCCAGCCCCCAGAATGCCCGCCACCTCAGAACCGCTTCTCGCGAGGTATTTCGCCGCAACCCCTGGAACCGCGCCTGTTCGCATCGCGCTGATCAGATTGCCCGACATATAGGCAAGCGGCTGCCCTGTGTCCGGATCATTCAGCGTAACCATCAGGATGGATCGAGGAAAGCCCCGCTTCGTATTTTCTATATTGGAGCCGTACCACTTGTCTCCGCAGACGTGGAATTCTCCTCCTACATAGGCGATCATCGACATGAAGCGGCGATCAGGACCCGCTACCGGCATCTTCGGCGTGCGCTGTTCCTCCGGAAACCAGAGCATGATGCCATGCTCATTCTCCCGCGGACCTCCCATCAGATAGTCGCCTTTCCCCAGCAAGGCAAATGTCTTCTCGATGGTCTCCACGCATTTTTCCATATTCAATACCCCTGCCTGGATGACATCCGGTTCGGACAAGTACAAAAAATCGATCCGTGTATCAGACATGCTCAATCCCTCCCTGATTTATTTGATTTAGAAATTTTTCTCCGTTCCCAAACGTCCTGTTTGGCGATGGAAACGATTCATGTTGGTAACAACCAGC
The DNA here is from genome assembly GCF_000503775.1 of Brevibacillus panacihumi W25. GTDB lineage: Bacteria > Bacillota > Bacilli > Brevibacillales > Brevibacillaceae > Brevibacillus > Brevibacillus panacihumi_A. The sequence continues at coordinate 180,205 of NZ_KI629782.1, forward strand.
AGCGCAATACCGACCAGAATCGTGATGCTGGTAAACAGCCAGTGCTGACCATTGATGATCAACAGCGGTGACAGCGTAACGACAGCAATCTCTACCGGAGCCATCGGAATATAGGCGAGGGCAAAATCGTCCAGCGTCTTGCTTTTCAGATCCGGGTCGACGATGCGCAACAGTGCGATGGACATCGCAGTCGTTCCTGTCGCCCATCCCCAGGAAAAGATGCAGCGCTCAAACCAGTATTCCTTGAAATAACGGGGGCCCAATACTTTGAAGAAGAAAAAGCAGTACAAAAGTCCGAAAATGAACAGCAAGGCCAATGGAGCCGCATATTTCACGACAATGGGCAGCTTGATGGAAGCGACGCCAAAAGCCACCAGGATATCAGTAGCACTTCCACTGATGCGATTCACCATTTTCTTGTCGACATAACGGTCCGATTTAGTCCACTCCATGATCTTCATGCAGAGCAAGGCGACGAGAAAGGCACAGCAAAATGCAGGAATGCTCAGCTGGGGGAACCATTGCGAACCCAACGTGCTCAAGTAATATCCAGCTGCTGCTGTCAGCCCTACCAAGGTAACATGAAACGCGAGCGGGTCTATGGAGATCGAGGAAACCGTTCCTTCCCCGACAGATTGGCGATTTTCCTCCGGGACAAGTCCCGTTTTCAGCTCCTTGGGAAGCTGCGCAAAGTCGGTAATGAATCCCGTATGCCCGTTTCTCGTTCCCCATTTAATAAGAATCAGTCCGCCAACAATAGCGCTTACAATTCCGACCGTAGCGGATGTCATGGCGAGCGAAGCCGCTTCATCCCAACCAAGACCGTCAAAAGCCTGCCCGATCGCTGCAGCAGTACCGTGTCCCCCTGCAAAGCCGCTTGCCAGCATCAAGCCAAATCCGGTGTGCAAATCGCCCCAGATCAAATTGAGTATCAAGAGGCCAAACAGCATGCCGCCGCCCCACTGCATGAGCATGAGCGCTTGGGAATACCCCCACATTTTCCCTACCCGTCTGGTGACGGATCTGAAGGGCACCTTTTCAGAACTGAACGGCAAGGATGCAAATACGAAGGCGATCAGAATGCTTGGATAGGTTCCGATCAAACTGGAAAACGGCAAGAGTTCAAGGCCGTTCGGACCGAAAATGAGACCGAGTATTCCGGCAATGAGACCGGCAGGCAGGAATAGCTCCTGTACCACCTTTACTTTTGCCCTTAGAATCACCCCTATCAAGAACAAAATCGACATAACACCTAAGTCCGTAACGATTGTCCAAGGCGAAAAATTCATACTGAGCCTCCTTATCTCCCTAGATGGATCAGACCTCTCTACGCGTATTTTCGGGCCCCCCTCCTTTCTGGCAGATTTGTATGTGCAAATCGCATGCCAAAAGATTAAGGGCATCATAAAGCGGACTTTTCTCGTATTCATTTCTCAAAATAAGAAAAATGATCATTTTGATAAGCGATGATTCTCAATTTGATAATGGCGAATTTTACGGTACAACGTCGGCAAGCTGATCCCGAGCTGTCGGGCGATCCGCTTTTTGTCGGTGGTGGAGGTGCCCCACTCGGCAAGCAGATGTGTAATTTGCCTTTTTTCATATTCCTGTTTGCTCAGGATGCTTTGTTCCAGTGGAAAGGGGTGGTCGGGGGTTTCGAGGTGTTCGACGATGGTGTGATTCTGCAAGTTATTTTTTATCGCGGAAGGGAGCTGTGACAGGCGTAGAATGGTTTCGTCCGGATGAGACAGATTGATCGCATATTCGATACTGTTTTCCAGTTCGCGGATATTGCCGGGCCAATGGTAGGCTTCCATCGCCAGGCGCGCTTCTTCGGACAAGGCTTGGATATTGCGCTCCAGCAAAACGGAATACCGTCTGATAAAATGCTGCGCCAACGGTACAATATCCATTTTTCGTTCGCGAAGAGGCGGAATCTGGATGGGGATCACATGCAGCCGATAATAAAGATCTTGGCGAAACGTCCCTTCTGCAACCATTTGCTCCAGGTTGTTGTTCGTGGCGGCAATCACTCTGACATCGATCGGAATCGCTTCCGTTCCGCCTACTTTGTCAATTTCCTTGGTCTGCAAAACCCGCAACAGCTTGACCTGCAGATAAAGCGGCATCGTTCCGATTTCGTCTAGAAAGATCGTTCCCTTGTTCGCAAGTTCAAATTTTCCCGGCTTTCCTTTGGCATGTGCCCCTGTAAAGGCCCCCTTTTCATAGCCAAACAGCTCGCTCTCAATCAATGCCTCCGGGATCGCCCCGCAATTGATCGCAATAAACGGATGCTTGGAACGCGGGCTTTCTTCATGGATCGCCCGGGCGAACATTTCCTTGCCGGTTCCGCTCTCACCCGTGATCAGCACCGTAGAGTTGCTCTGTGCGATGCGGGAAGCGATTGTCTTGATATGTTGCATGTGCGGCGTCTCACAAATAATCTCCTGGAAGGTAATCTGTCGATTCGGTGTCGCGAAGTCAAACGCAAGCTGCTTCATGTTCTCATAATCGACTATCGAGACCACGGCACCAGTGACTGCATCATCGGCTGTCACCGGCTTGATGTCTGCAATGTAGCGGTATCCCTTCCCGTTGACCTTGGCCGCCAGCTCATAGCTTTTGAACTCCTTGGCATTCAATGTCTCAGCCAGCGGAAAATCCGGGAAAACTGACGTCACCAGCATGCCTTCCATCGCGGCCGCCTGTTCCGAGCCTCGAAGCATTTGTTCCGCTAGCGAGTTTGCCTGTCGGATTCTTCCCTCCTGATCAATGGAGAGCACGCCGTTGGAGATCGTGTTGATCAAGGTCAACAGAGCGCTGTTCACGCGTATTTGCTCTTCGTAAAGCTCTTGTTCGGCAATTTTGGAGGTCATCAATTCCGCCATCCTGTTTAGAAACTCGATGAGACCCGTCTGGTTTTGCTGGAGCACCTGCATCCGTTTCTGATCGTAGGCGACGACGTTAATCGTGCCGATCGTCCGGTTTTTGTAGAGAATGGGCACGATGATGCCCCCTGTATACGTGCATTTGCCATATCCTTGGCAGGCCAAGCAAAAATCTTCTTGCCCGGGCTGATGAATGACGATAGGTTCCGTATTTTGTAAAACATGCCGGGTGACCGTCCCGTAAGCCATCGCTGCCCCTATCTTCTTTTTGGCAGAACCAGTAGCCGCGATCCGTTTCACCTCCGCGTCGATGATTTCCACATCCATTTGAAAAGCTGCTTTTATGGCTTCCGCAACCTCTTGTGCAACCGAGACTATCTTCCGCAGATCGCTCATCGTTCCCCTCCGATTTTTCAGATTATTCAAACTCAATCATACCAAAAATGGAGGGACTGTCGGTGTTGCACGGCGTCTCTTTGTGCATTGAAAAAAGACCCTTTGAAAGGGTCTTATCGGCATGTCTTACTTTAGCTATGTTTAGCCTGGAATTGTACCATAAACTGGCTGAGTGCTTTGCAAGCCTCATAAGGAACTGCGTTGTAGGCAGATGCCCGGCAACCTCCGACAGAACGGTGTCCGTTGAGCCCGACAAAGCCTTCTTTTTTCGCTTCTGCGAGGAATTGCTTCTCCAGCGCTTCATCTTTGACACGGAACGTGATATTCATCAGAGAGCGGCTTTCCGGTTCTGCGTGACCATAGTAGAACCCGTTGCTTGCATCGATCGCATCATAGATCAGCTTCGCTTTTTCTTCATTGCGCTTGGTCAGCTCAGCCAAACCGCCTGTCTCCTGTACCCAGTTCAGCACTTCTCCCAGCAAGTAGATGCCGAAGGTCGGAGGCGTGTTGTACAGGGAGTTGTTTTTGGCGTAGATGCCGTATTGGAGCATCGTCGGAATGTTGGTGTTGGCCTTTTCCAACAAGTCTTTGCGCAGTATCACCACGGTGACACCGGATGGACCGAGGTTTTTCTGTGCCCCAGCGTAGATCATCGCAAACTGGTTCACATCAATCGGTTTGCTGAGAATATCGCTGGACATGTCTGCGATCAGTGGAACGCTGCCTGTATCCGGGAACTCTCTCCATTGCGTACCAAAAATCGTGTTGTTGGATGTCAAATGAACGTAAGCATCGGATTCCTGGAACTTGATGTCTTCCAGTTTGGGAATGTAGCGGTAGTTGCTGTCTTTGGAGCTTGCAGCATGATACGGCTCCCCAAAGAGTTTCGCCTCGCCAAAAGCCTTCTCCGACCAAGCTCCTGTCATGATATAAGCAGCCGTTTTGCCCGGTTGCAAGAAATTCATCGGCACCATGGAGAACTGCATGCTGCCTCCGCCTTGCACGAACAAAACCTCATAGTCATCAGAGATGGACAGCAAATCTTTCAATCGTGCGATCGCCTGATTGTGAACCTCTTCATACACGTCGCCGCGATGGCTTAATTCCATGACAGACATGCCGGTTCCCCGGAAGTCCAAAAGCTCTTGTTGCGCTTTCTCCAGCACGGCCAAAGGCAGCGCAGAAGGTCCAGCATTGAAATTGTAGGCACGGTTTCCCTGATTCACCGCTCTCACTCCTCAAATATCTCTTTTTACGATCAATGAAAAATGCATGTACTCCAGCACCTTTCTATTGTACCTAGAAATCCGGATATTTGCAGTAGAAGAAAGTGAAAAAATGAAAATCTTTTGCCAAAAAAGGAACGAGAGCGATTTTTTTACCGCTCCCGTTCGTATTATCGCTAAATTCCTGTTCAGGCATACTGCTCCGCAACCAGATCAAGAATTCCGATCTTCTCCAGCAAATGCGTGGGGGCAAGAAACGTAACCGTCACCACGCCTGGATGCCGACCAATTTGGATCGAGCCTGTAATCGTCGCCCGGTTCAAGACTTCGGGGACCGTCAGCCCAAGCACCTGTGCAGCACGAGACAATCCATTCTCGGTCGCTTCGTTCAAATTGGCACCCGTCCCGATAAAAGAAACGGGCAGCGAATCTTCGATGGCATCCAGCTTCCAGCCTTTCGCGTACTCCAGGACTTTGGCTTTTTCCTCGGGAGCAAACGGTTTCGCCAGATAAGGCAAATCCTCCTCTACGGGCAACAGAATCGGGCCATCCAGCTTCAGGCCGTGAATGACGTGCACCTGCAAGGTCACAATGCCTGCCACGTCTGTAGTGTGTCCCGCAATCTCTCCATCTCCCTGCATGGCGTGCATGTCTCCGAGATAGACTCCGCCTCCCGGTACCTTCACCGGACAGATCAAGATGGCATCCTGTCTGACGCGGTTAATATCCATATGTCCATCCGTCTTGTGGGTCGTCAATTCCTCTTTGGTCAATGCGTATTCATGCGGAGCATCGATCAAGAAGGACCCAAAATCCCCGGCATTATGCGAATCGGGCATCGCTTTGGAAGGGGTGGTGCCCAACTGGCCCAGGAACGGACGGACACGGGCTACGACTCCTACCAGATCATGAGGAGCAAAAGCAACGATTGGATTTTGTATCGATGCTTCTGGGGTATTCATATAATAACGGCCGTTTTCTGCAATTTTTTCTGCCGCTTCTTTGGGCAATGTCACGCCAAATTCTTTCTTGTCGTTAAAAGCGATGGTATAGCCATTGGAAAACGTGAATGGTGTCGTGTCTGCTCCGCATTCAGAGCAGCGTATCGATTCTGGTCCGATGCCGTCGATTCTGGTCTCGGGGTAAAGCTTCCCGCAGCCCGGACATTTTGCAGCGACGAAAGGATCTCCCAAGAACCTGCCTTCCATGGTTCGCTCATTTCCAGAGGCGGTCACCATAGAAGTCACTTCGATGGATTTGATCCGAATCGCAATCGCATCCCCGACATTGGCACCTTCCACGTAGACTGGCTGCGTTACTTCATGGCCGCCACGCAGCGCTGGCGTAATCATCGGGCCCCAGCACCCTGGTGCCGTATTGGCGACGATGTACCCGCCATCACGGACGGGACCTAGCATGGGCTGGGCTGGATCAAGAATGCCATTGATAAAGCTGTTCACATATACCGTTTGCTGGGCAACTGTCTTTTTCATAGCCATCGCTCCTTAATTACGGTGAAATGCTTACAGCTCTATTATAGCGCTGATTTTACCAGATAGAATGATAGGGATGCTGGGAATGTGCAATCGTTACTCCAAACGGAAACCTTGCCCCTGCACAAACTCCTTCATATGTACTCTGCGAGGCTTGTTCACGTAGTGGGCCATTTGCTTGGTCCAGCCGTCGGTTTGTTTGCCTTTGGTGCGGCGTTCGTAATAAGCAGCGGAAATTTCCTCGTACTCCTGCAAAGCTTCACGTATTCCGTCTGTATCATACTGCTCTTCATGGACGTATGCGCGCATCGGGAGGCGCGGCTTTTGCTCGATATCCTGCGCCGGATAGCCCAAGCACATGCCCATGATCGGGTACGTCAAAGGCGGCAGCCCCAGTAGCTCAGCGACCTCCCTCGGATTGTTGCGGATTCCCCCGATCATGACCCCGCCCAGACCGTAGGAACGGGCCGCGAGCAAGACATTCTCCGCTGCCAACGCCGTATCCACCGCCGCTACGAGAAAGCTTTCGACGCCTTCCGCAGCGATCGTTTCCCCATTCATCTCGCAGGCCTGCTGCAGCTTGTAGAAATCGGCGCAAAAAACGAGAAATACCGGACATTCCTCTACCCACTGCTGGCCGCCCGTCAGAACGGCTAATTGCTGTTTTTTCTCACTTGAGCGGACGACGATGACGCTGTAGGCTTGGACATTATGGGAAGACGGAGCCCATTGCCCGCAGGTCAGGATGTCGGTGAGAATTTCTCCGTCGATCGGCTCCTCCGTATATTTGCGAATGGATCGATGTGATTGAATCAAGCGGGTTACTTCTGTCGACATGATTGCCTCCTTATTCAGGGATGATATGGTTTTCTACCTATCATAACCGAATAAGGCGTTTGCGGAACACAAATCTCTTGATCTTTTTCACCGAGAATCGTGATGCGAACAGGTGATGCCGTTGCCTCGCGCTGTGTTCCAAACCAAATCCGGCCTTCCTGGACGAAAATGAACAAGCCTTCCTGATCACCAACTGGAGCAAATGTTTGCGTCGGCGGCCTCCAGGGAACGACACCAAGCTCTTTCTGCACGAAGGAAAGCATGTTCGGGACATCGGCTACGGGCAAGCCGATTTCATCGATCCCGAGCACCTGTCCGATGTGAAAGGCGTCTTGCTGTTGGTTCTGTAGATCATGGCGGGCGATCATCTCTACAATGTTTTGATCCGGGTCCAGGAAATAGAAGGAATGAGCGTTCCAGTGAGGAAAATGAACTTCTGATGATACAGTGCCATCTTCTTCTGGAAACAAGACCAGAGGGACTCTGCTCTCCATCCACGCTCTTGCCTCCTCGTATTTATTTTCCGGAATCGAGAAGGCGAAGTGGTAAAAAGGGGCAACGCTGTCCGGCTCCATTCGAGTAAAACGAACACTCGTACGGCCTGCTTGAAACGCAAAATGATCATCCGATTGCTCCGTCTGAAGAAAACCCAGAAGCTCCGTGTAAAAATGCTTCATTTCGTCCATTCGATTGGCTTGAAAATCAACTCCGATGAACTTCATTCCGATCCCCTCCCTTTTCTTTTAACGTTACCTGATTATTCATACTTTGTAAATGATTAAGTTTATTAAATTGCTCAAGCAGTGCCTGCAATAAAAAAGGCCACTCGTTTACGAGTGGCTGCTGCACGATGTCCTAATGCTTTTGATTTTTCGCTTGATTCCATTGCTTGATCTGTTCAATCATGCCCCTGATTTGATCGCGCGCTTCGGCATGCTCGGGTTCGCTCGCCCAATGCTGCACGAGTGGCGGCATCGCTTTTGACATATGCGAATACAGGCACCAGATCTTGACCATTTCCACGCGTTCCGGCGTTGCCTCTCCCGTTAACAGCTCGGTAAACTTGTACAGCAGCTGATCCAGTTCCGGGATTGGCGTCAGTTTCTTTTCGTCCACGAGATGACCTCCTTCTTTCCTATCGGTCCTTATTTCTTCGTTCATTGTATCCAATCTGGTCAACAGAAGAAAGGATTTTGCCGCACGCTATTCAGCTACGATGCGCAAAAGATCCGTCAGCTTGGAAATTTCGTATGTCGGGCTGATGTCTGTTTCATTTTTCCTTTGCCGCGGGTTAAACCAGCACGTATCGATTCCGTAGCGATTGCCTCCCAAAATATCCGAGGTTAGCGAATCGCCGATCATCAGAACGCGCTCCCGGCGGGTGATGCCCAGTTTGGCAAAAGCATAATCGAAAATTTCCTTCTGTGGCTTCTGATAGCCTGTTTCTTCGGAAATAATGATCTGTTCAAACATCTGCGATAGCGGCGAATGAGAAATTCTCGGGATCTGAACCTCCCGGAACCCATTGGTAATAATCGCCAGCCGCTGTGTAGAGAGAGCCTGACACAATTCCTCTGCTCCCTCGACCAGAAAGCTTCCTTCTCCCAAAAACTTCAGGTAGGTGTCCCCAAAGGCTTCTGGTTGATGAGGAAGCTGATATTTGTTAAACAATCGTTTAAATCTTTCTACTCGCAGCTCGGATAAGGTGATTTCTCCTCGCTCCAGTTCTCCCCAAATCTCTTTTCCAATCTCTTTGTAGCAGGCTGTATAATCATCTGCCCGGTCCAGCATATCAAAGGCGGTATACACCTTTTGCAAAGCGTATTGCTGTGCCCGCTGAAAGTCAAATAGCGTATCGTCCAAGTCGAATAATAGGATATCGTAGTTCATCAGGTCCTCCCCATTGTTGTCGATTTCGTCTTTGATCATTGTAAATCATTCTCACCGTTTCGCAAGTGCAATGGCCACCAAAGCAAAACAGCAAGGCCACGATCACGGGCCTTGCTGCTTGGTGATATTACGAAATTCGAAAACGGTTGATCTGTTGCTTCATGTCATCGGCCAATGCAGCCAGATTTTGTACGGAAGAGGTAATCTCTTCTGATGTAGCCAGTTGTTCTTCGGAAGCTGTGGAGCTTTCTTGGGAAAGCTGCAGCACTTGATCAGAAATGCTTGTGACCTCTTCAATTCCCGCCGCAACCTGTCTGCTGAAGTCGCGAATCTCTTCTACGGATTCATTTACCTCTCGCACTTGGTGGTTGACGTTGTCGATCGCGGCTTCAATAGCAGCAAATGCTTGCTCGGCTTGTCCCGTATACGTCAAGCCTTCTTGAACCAGCATGTTGCCATTTTCCATCGCGCCTACCGCCTGAATCGTCCCCTGCTGAATCAAGCTGGTCATTTCGATGACCTGCTCCGCAGACTTGCGTGATTCCTCAGCCAGTTTTCGGACCTCCTCCGCGACGACGGCGAATCCGCGCCCGTGTTCCCCGGCACGTGCCGCTTCAATCGCAGCATTCAAGGCCAAAAGATTGGTTTGCTCCGAGATCGCTGTAATAAGGGAAACGATATCGGTGATTTGCTTGGAACGCTCGTCCAAAGAACGAATCAATGCTGACGTTTCCTCCGTAGAGGAACGGATGGCATTCATCTGGGACAGGACGTTGTGAATGGATATCGCCCCTTGCTGCGTCATCTTTGTAGCGCTTTCCGTCGCACTCAGCATGCTTTCGCTCGATTGAGAGATGTGATCGACTTCCTCGGCAATTTCCTCGACTTTGAGCGCCGTTGCCTTGAACGTCTCCAACTGCTTTTCTGCTCCGATCGCATTTTTTTGCGAAAGGTCTGCTACTTGCGCTGCTGACTCTGCGCTTTGTTCCGTCGATGCTGACAATTCCTCGGTAGAAGCCGCGATATATTCACTGGATTCCGATACCTGGACCAGGATCTTTCGTAAGTCATCAACCATCTGGTTCATGGAGTCAACCAAAACGCCAATTTCATCGCGATTCCGTACGCGAATCGGTTCGATGGAGAAATCTCCTTCCGCCAACTTTTTCATCGACTCGCTTACTTGAATCACTGGTTTGGATATGAACCGACCGATCCATATACTGATCGCCAGTCCCATTACGAGCGCAATGAGCGTAGCAACGATCAACATTGTAATGATAAAGGTCGTGGTTTCCTTCGCTTTGTTCTGGTCTTTCTCCATGACGGATTTGGCGATATTGAGAATATTGTCCGCCTGTTCGTGAAAAATCGATCCCGCACTGCTGATCGTGGAGTTTTGGAATTGGATCTTGGCCAGCTCAGGATTTTGCTGGTTCATATCGATCAAATCTCGCATCAGGCTGTGGTACTTGTCATAGGCCATGGTAAGATCCGCGATCTGTTCTTTGGCCTCCTCGTTTGGTGCTGTCGTCGCAAACTCATCCAGCGCGGTTTGAAAGATCATCTCCGATGCTTCATAGAGGGATACGTAGGAAGTGTCTTCTGTCAAAAGATATCCGCGCAGCGCATTTTCCTGTACAATCATTTCCTTTTTCAGCAATTGGACGTTTTCAATGACAAGCGAATGCCGCATCAGCAAATTGCTATAGGTCCAATCCACGTTTTTGATTTGCACCATGGCGATCCAGGATACGATCGTAAACAATAGCAAAACCGATAAGAAACCGCTGACAATTTTTTTTGCAATGGTAAATGTGAATACAGCTTTCTTCATGTGTACCATAAACCCCTATCCCCGATAATCGTTATTTCTCTCTATGAGTGATCTGGCGACATGCCAGAGCTTGTCTATACCGTTATCACCACACTCTCCCGCGTCTGACAGGCCCTTTTCAAGAAAATGAAAAATACCTGTTTCATAAACTATTTCCCTTATAGAAATTTTATAAACATTTAGAGGAAAATATTGCCGAACCCGTATATAATTAGAGGGGTTTTCACTCCAACTTTAAAGGTGATTCGTTACAATGATAAAAAAAATGCTGCTCGTCGGATGCTGTATTGCCCTGCTGCTTCTTTTTACCATGCAGGAGGCGCCGGCAAAACTGAAAGAACATGTGATTCGCAATCCTTGGTATATCTTTTCCTGGGATGACGATGGAAATATAATGATTACCGATCCCGAGCAATATGAAATCTTGTCAAACATCGAGTATGTGGCTGAATACGGAGAAATCTACAATGCGCTTCAACCGGCATATCCCAAAGGGAGCGCAAGTATTGTTTTTGATCAATCGCCGAGCATGCGGGAAGGATCAACCATCGAAATACGTTCCGAATCCTATGCTGGGCGACTGAATAAACCACTGGTCCACCAAGCGAAAGTGACCAAAGTCGTTGGAAACGAAGTGCATTTTGCGCCGCCACTGGCGCTGCCGATAGACCGCAATGTTTTCGTGAAGCAGGAACAAACCCGTGTCCAAGATTGGACACAAAAGCAGGTGCAAACAAGCAAAACAGATACCGGCTGGACAGTAACCATGATTGGAAAAACCCCTGTTTCCGTAGTAACGACGCAATATCATTTGGATCAAAATAGTCCGATGATTGGCGTGATTGTAAACACTAGCTATCAAAAGGATGTAAAGGTGTTTCGAGAGGCGCTGGATCTTACGTTCAAACCGCAAGTGTCAGAGGTGTACCGCAAAAACCGGATTGTCGACACCTGGTGGCTTCAGTCTGCCTATTGGCTAGACCGTGAAGGGGTTCGCTTCGGCTCCGGCAATCGATGCGCGTTTTTGTACCATACACCAGAGGTTTCATCTCTTGAGCTGTATACCGATAAGAAAGAACTCCTCATCAACCTGGATCATATGAATGATCATCATTACGTGCAGCAAACCGAGGACAATCGGGTAGGAAAAGTTCGCCATCCTTCCGAATATCGTGCCACGCAGAAGCGAACGAACTCCTTTTCTCTCGTGGTTGGCTATCAGCCCAAGGTTATGCCGCGTTTTATGACCCAGCCTGACGGGTATTTGGCGACACATGTGTGGACCGAGCATGCGGATGAACAGTCCTTGGAGACGAATCGGGCTATCTATTTTGGCTCTGAGAAGATCACTGACGTCTCAAAAGCAGTCGGCGGCTTTGTCAAATACGGGATACCCGTTACGAAAAGCGTTTTTTATTCCAATCCGTATTACAAACCGGACGAACGCTCTTCTATCGCGATCAAACAAAGGCCGGACTTCTTGTCCTTCCTTGATCAGCTTCATGCGAATGGGAATGAAATCGTGCTGCACACGCTCTATCCTTTCGAGTTCCGGCACTATCAGCCGACCACAGAAGAAGCGATGTCATTTATGCAAAATCGCTTCAACAGTGTCACCTGGATTGATCATGGGTACCTGAAATCCAGCTTTGCCTTTAACGGTCTGGACATCAAGACCCCTAACTACATGGCAAATATGTGGGAAAAATATGACACCCGTTATTTCTGGCATTACAGCTCGGAAGATACCGGAAATATCAATACCTCTTTCGATCTCTATCAAAATCGACGTAACGATGCCCAGCGCACTCCGTTGTACTGGTCGCACCCGACCGTCACTGGCCCATTCTACACCTGGGCAGCATTGGTTGTGCCCGAAGATACCTTGGATCAGTATACCGGCAAACATTTGTATGATCTGGTGCGCAATCGCGGAGTTTTGATCAACCATACCTACCTCGCCAGGATTCCCACCGAAAAACGAGGTGGCCATTTTATCGGCCAGGACGCAAAAGGAGACTGGGTTATTCAGCCCTCTTTTGATAAAGTGTTACAAAGAATGGCAGCTTTGCGCGATCGAGGGGATCTATACCTGACCACCGTTGGGAACATCATGGATTATTGGCTGGATCTCTCTCATGTGCAGATGGCGTACGCACCCAACGGAGCCGTCTATCTAAAAAATGAGAGCGGCCATCCGATCAAAGGCTTGTCGATGGCAGCGCGGAGCAAAGAAGTATATGTGAACGGGAAAAAACCTCTCCAAAGAGAGGCGAATGGCGACTTGGTATTCTGGTTTGACCTTGCCCCCGGGGAGTACGCTGTCATCGCGGATACTCCTGAGGCCAGCCTCTATCAGGCGGATTGGAATCGTCCGATCACACTGCAGTCAAAAGAATGGGAGCAACCGCAAAAGCAGTTACTCCAGCTGCAAAATTTCACGAATCTCCTGCTCAGTCAGAGCAGACAAAGCCTCTTCACCTGGTTGAATGACTTCATCAATCAGGTGTTTTTTCTTTTGTTGAAGATCGTACATTTTTTCTTCTACTGTTCCTTGTGTGACCAGTCTGATGACCTGCACGATCTTTTTTTGTCCGATGCGATGGGCTCGATCCGTTGCCTGTTCCTCAACTGCCGGGTTCCACCACAAATCGTATAAAATCACAGTATCTGCACCAGTCAAGTTCAGCCCGGTCCCCCCTGCTTTCAAGGAGATCAGGAACAAATCCCCCTCTCCTTCATTAAACCGTTGGCACAGTGGAACACGCTCGCGGACAGGAGTTTGTCCATCCAAATAAAAATAAGGAATTCCCAGCTCGCCCAGTGTGCGCCCGATAATCCCCAGCATCTCCGTAAACTGCGAGAAAACGAGAACGCGTCTGCCTGCTTGACGACATTCCTCCAAGGTGTCTAGCAGCTGCTCGAACTTGGCGGAGCTGCCTGTGTACTCTTCGACAAACAAAGCAGGATGACAGCATAGTTGGCGCAAACGGGTCAAGCCCGCCAATATTTTGATGCGGTTTTTTTGGAACCCTTTCTCCTGTAGATGCTTCAAGGTTTCCTGCTGTAATTTGACCAGGTAGGACAGGTACAGCTTTTTCTGCTCCGGAAGCAGGTCCGAGGTCTGGATGGATTCAATCTTCTCCGGAAGCTCCTGCAGGACATCCCGTTTGACCCGGCGCAGCAAGAAAGGCTTGATGCGTTTGGCGACGATCTCGGATGGCAGTTCGTTAAACGCTTTTCGGCTGGGAAACAGCGCGGGAAACACGGCATCATAAATCGACCAAAGCTCCTCCAACCTGTTCTCGATCGGGGTCCCGGTCAAGGCAAAGCGGTATTCTGCCTGTATCTGCTTTACAGCATGGGCTGTCTGTGTGGCATGGTTTTTAAACGCCTGGGCCTCATCAAGGATCAGTGAATGGAAACGGGACTTGGCAAAATGGTCGTGATCGCGGCGAACGAGCGGATAAGAGGTAATGATTACATCGACCTCTGCCGTCTCCCGGTATCTCTGTTCACGCTCCTCCTTGGTTCCATCTGCAACCACGGCTTTGACCTGTGGCGCGAATTTCCTCAATTCATGGTACCAGTTATACACCACGGAAGCAGGCGCTACAATCAAGGCAGGAAGCTTCTGCTCCCGAATTTCCGGCAAGACTGAGACGAGGAATGCGATACTTTGCAAGGTCTTGCCCAATCCCATGTCGTCGGCCAGAATCCCGCCAAAACCATAATGGGCCAGTGTTTTCATCCATTGAAAACCGTACCGCTGATAATCACGCAATACATGCTGTAATGAATCGGGCAAGGGAAAATCCAGGTTGTCCGGATGGCGCATGTTTTCCAACAGTTTGCGGAATGACTTACCCAATTGAACAGTGCGTCCCTGTTGATCGGCATCCAGGAACCGCATTCCCCGTATCAGTGGCAGGCGCACCTCGCCGCCCTTCAAATCGGCTTGACGTATGCTCATCGCATCGAGAAAGCGGCCGATCTCTTGAAATTCCTCTCCCTCCAACGGCAGCAAGGAGCCATTTGGAAGACGATAGTATCTGCGCTTCTCCTCGACAGAATGAAGCAGTTGGCGAATTTCTGATTCCGGAATTCCGGCGAACTCAAACTGTACGTCCAACCAATTGGTTCGTTCCTTCAGCTCCACCTTGACCTTTGCACCGACTTGTCCCGGATGAAGCCTGGTTTTGACCGCAGATGTTGCGTACACCTGGACCAGCTTCTCCAACTTGGGCACGACGTGGTAGAGAAAATGATATTCAGCTTCCTCATTCTCCAAAAAATAACCGGCCTCTGTTTGGGTGAACATGCTATTTTGCATGATCTCCAGGATCTTCTCTTCTTTTTCAACGTCCCGGATGAGAATCTGAAAATGGGGCTGCTTTGGCTCTTTTTCCTCCAACGGATTGATCATGACCTGCCCGTAATGAAATTCCAAGCCAGCTAACAAGCGGTCCCGGATTCTGTCCAAATAGAGCTTCGCCTGCAACGGCGTTTTCACGATTCGATCGGAAATCGCAGGGGCGATCTGTACCTCTCCCAGTTTCATCAAGCCCGGTACAACCTGCTCAATAAATGGAGATAGCTGTTCGGGTTCAATCACGATCCTTTCGGCGTTCGCTTTTTCCATGATCTGTTTCAGTTTGAAGAGACGCTTGCAAGGCTCACTCCCTAATTTGTATAAAGCCCCCTCGTACTGCGCCATCCCGTAAGCCTCTAGGATCGTCAAGCGATCCAAACCCTTTACGCTCATTTGGTACTCTTCTTGTCTACCTTCCTCATCCTGCGTGAACGAAAAGGATAGCGGCAAATTCCCCTCTCCCAGCTCAATACCATGGTACTCCTGATCTCCCTGGACCCATTTCACCAAAGGAGCTTTTTGCAAAGCCGACAGCATCCGTTCCCAGAACACAGGCGGAATCAAGAGGATTCGTTCAGCGTTGCGCATGCCAGCATAGCCGATCTGGGCACTGTTGTTGATAGCTTCCCGAAACATGGCTTCATGCTGATATATTTCGAGGAGCAATTGAATCACTTCCTCATTTTCTCGTTCAAAGCAGTGCTCCAGGGGCTCAAAGGTGAAGTGCTTGGAAAAGACGAAAGCTTCCTTGCGGGCGATCCTGTTCAAAAAATCACGCATTTTCTGCACAATATAAAGCCTCTTGCTGCCTAGCCGCATTTCGATGCCAAAGAGCAATTGCCGATATCCATATGGGTATGGCCGAACAGTGAATTCCACCTCAAGGGTTTCCCGCGAATCGAAGCGTACCCGCCCGATCTGCTTTGCCGACTCTTCCTTTCCTTGCCCCTGAAACAAATCCAGCATGCTTTTGGCTGCATGCAGTCTCAAACCGTCTCGTCCGCCCTGAGTAGCTGTCGTGCTCAGGTAAGGACGGAGCAGAGTACCGTGTTCCATACGTTCATGGAGGTGTATCAGAACTGCTGCAATGTGCTGGCAATGATGATCATAAGAAGAAAGAGAGGGACACGTGCATGACGCATCCATGCTCCGATCCTGAGCGAATTCAATGGATACTGCAAAATCTTCCCTTCCACTGACCACCGCTTCATACACTCCGTAGTCATGATCGATGTGCGTGAGCCCCACTTTTCGCTCCCTGACGTATGCCTCACCCTTTTCGTATGCCAATCTGCCACATAATAGCCGAATCTCTTGTCGCGTAAGATGAAAAGCCATCGTCGGTTCCTTTCTATCAATCGATTTTCCGGGCTGTAGGTCCTTCATTTCACCATCATAACAGATGAAACGAAAAAAACTCTTTTGAGTCACCCGTTCCCAATGTGGATTCGGACCCAAAAGAGTTTTTGGTTTTAGGCTTTCATCATCATGATCTTTGCATCTGAAATGTCTCTCTCGCCTTCAAAGAGCGCTGATCCTGCAGCCAACAGGCGGTACCGTGCTGTTCATTCAAGCTCGTTCTGGGAGGAGCGTGATGATGGCATACCTTCATGACGTATGGACAACGGGGTGCAAAAGCACAACCGGTGCCCAGTCGGCTTACGTCAGGTGGCGACCCCGGGATTGGCACCAGAGGTTCCTGTCGATCTGCGTCCAGACGCGGCATGGATTGCAGCAATCCCTTGGTGTACGGATGCTGCGGATTGGAAAAAATTTCATCCGTTGGACCAATCTCGACGATTTCCCCGGTGTACATGACCGCGACTCGCTGCGCCATATTGGCCACAACACCCAGATCGTGGGTAATGAGAATCATGCCCATCTGCGTCTGCTCCTGCACACTTTTCATCAAATCCAGAATTTGAGCCTGAATCGTGACGTCGAGAGCAGTAGTCGGCTCGTCCGCGATCAAAATATTGGGGCGGCAAGCCAATGCGATGGCGATGACGACGCGCTGTCTCATCCCGCCGGAAAATTGGTGCGGGTAGGCCTCCATACGCTCTTCGGCATTGGGAATGCCCACGAGCTTCAGCATCTCAATCGCTTTTTGACGAGCCTCTGCTTTGGTCAAGGTCTGGTGTTGCACAATTCCTTCCATGATCTGCTGGCCGATCTTCATAGTCGGATTCAGCGAGGTCATCGGATCCTGAAAGACCATGGAAATTTCCTTGCCACGCAAAGACTCGAGTTCTCGTGGTGAAATGGTTGTAATATCCATATTTTGGTAATGAATGCGACCATCTGTAATCCGCGTCGTCTGTTTAGGCAGCAAACGCATCAAGCTTTTGGCCGTCACTGATTTTCCAGACCCCGACTCACCGACGATTGCCAGCGTCTCCCCTTTGTTCAGGGTAAACGATACGCCGCGAACCGCCTGGATCACTCGATCCTGAAGATGAAAAGAGATACGCAAATTTTCAACTGAGAGTATAGTCTCGTTCATCGACATCGATCCCTTTCCTATTTTTTCATTCGTGGGTCGAGAGCATCGCGAAGTCCGTCAGCCAGCAGGTTGAAGCTGATCATCAAGACACTGATGATAATACCCGGGAATACGAGTTTGTAGGTAAAATAGCGCATTGCCACATAGCCATCCTGAATCAGCATGCCCAAGGAAGCGAGCGGCGGCTGCAGCCCCAAGCCAATAAAGCTCAAGAAAGCCTCGAAGAAAATGGCGCTGGGAATGGTAAACATGATCGTGACCAAAATCGGACCGATTGCATTCGGCAGCATGTGCTTGACAATCAGACGGGAATTGGATGCGCCTAATGCCCTGGAGGCCATGACGAATTCCTGAGCCTTGATCTGCAGGATTTGCCCGCGGACGACACGCGCCATGCTGACCCAGCCTGTGACGATCATCGCCAAAACAATCGAGAAAATCCCCGGCTCCAGGATGAGAATAAAGAGAATGATGACGATCAGATTCGGGATCCCCATCAGCACCTCGATAATCCGCTGCATCACCGTGTCAGTCCGACCGCCGTAAAAAGCTGAAATTCCGCCGTAGGCTACCCCGATGATCAGATCAAGCAAGGCAGCCAAGCTTGCGATCAACAAGGAGATTTGCGTTCCTTTCCATACGCGCGTCCACAGATCCCGGCCAAATTCATCGGTACCGAACCAGAAGTTCTCTGTCACGCCGCGGACTTCGTATTGGTTGATTCCCTTCGAATCGATTCCATCGAAACCAAGCCACTCAAGCCCAGGAACTTTTGGGGGCAAATTGGAAAAAAGAAGATTCTGCTCGTCGTAGGTACGCCCTGACATCGCAGGACCGGCCAACGCCAGAAAGGTGATCAAGAGGATCATAAACAAAGACAGGACCGCACCTTTGTTCTTCACCAGTCGCTGCCAGGCGTCTTGCCATACAGATTTCATCGGACCGCTGGTTTGCTCTTGCAGACTGGCATCGACCGGCTCCGGGACGAAAAGATCCTCGGGAATCGAATCTGCAGGAAAGAGTGGTGCTGCGGATTGAGGAAGCTGCGAGTTGTTCTTGGTTCGTTCCAGTTCCATGCTCATCCTTTTTGGCTTCCTCCTCGCAAATTGATTCGTGGATCCAGCAAACCGTACAAAATATCGACGATAAACACCATGAAGATAAAGAGAAAGCTGTAAAACAACGTAATCCCCATGATAACGCTGTAATCATTCACGATGACAGAGAGCGAGAATTGCTCCCCAAGACCCGGCACCGAGAAGATTTTTTCAATGACCAGTGTACCCGTCATGATATTGACAGCAAGAGGTCCGAGCATCGTGACAACAGGAATCAAGGCATTGCGCAATACGTGTCGGATGATGACCTTGCGCTGATTCAACCCTTTCGCCTGTGCTGTCATGACATAATCCTGGTTGATGACATCCAGCATCTCGGTGCGGATAAAGCGAGCCACAGTGGCGATCACCGTCACCGACAGGGCGAGCGTAGGCAAAATGGTATATTCGTAGCCCTTCCATAAAGCAGGAGGCAGGAGGCCCCACTTCAATCCCACGTAGTATTGCAAAAGTGCTGCAAAGATGAAGGACGGGATTGACATTCCCAATACGGCCAAAGTCACAGAGGTGTAATCCAGCAAGCTATTATGTCGCAGAGCCGATGTCACACCTAGTGCTAATCCTACCAAGGTCCCGACGATCAACGCCTGAAATCCGATCAGCGCCGATGGACCTATTCGCTCCGAGATGACTTCGGTTACGCTTCTCCCCACATACTTGTAAGAGTCGCCCAGGTCACCTTGGACCAAATTGCTCATGTACTTCAGATATTGAATAGCAACGGGCTGATCCAAGCCGTACTTGGCATTCATGTTCGCCAGTTGCTGATCATTCAATCGATCATTGTTAAAGGGCGTACCTGGAAGCATCTTCATCAAAAAAAAGGTCGCGGTCGCGATAACCAATAATGTGACCAGCATATATCCCAACCGTCGCAGCAGATATGCTCCCACTTCGTCCACCTCATCTCATTCCAGCGTCTGTAAAGCTCCCCCACAGGGGGAAAGAGGATGCTTGGCGGCACCCTCTTTTCACATGAAATCATTTATTTCACGATATCTGCCCAGAGGTAATTGTTCGTTGGTGCAGTTGGCAGGTACACAAAATCTTTTACGTACTCTTTTTGCAGAATCGCGAGTCCTTCTTGATACATCGGCGCAATCGCCACATCTTCCTCGATCAAGATTTTCTCCAACTCTACCATTTGTTTGAAACGGCTTTCCAAATCGGTGTTCAGCTTGGCTTGCTGCACCAGCTCATCGTATTTCGGGTTGGAATATTTCATCCGGTTTGCAGAACCGCCCGTCACCCACATGTCGATATACGTCATCGGGTCGGCGTAGTCTGGTCCCCATGTCCCCAGGGAAAGGTCGTAGGTGATCGCTTTCTCAATTTCCAGACGTTGGTTGGAAGGTACGTTTTTCAACTCAAGAGTCAGACCAGGGAGATTTTTCTCCAGTTGATTTTTCAGGTACTCCCCGATTTTCTTCGATCTGTCGGTGTCAGCAGCGTTTACGCCAAGCTTCACCTCGGTTACGCCGGATTCCTTCAGTCCCTGTTCCCACAATTTCTTTGCATCTTCAAGCGAGCCTTGCTGCAAATCGCCGTTGAATTCGCGGAAATCTTTACCCGACGCGTCTGTTGCAAAACGCTTCGGCACGAGGCCGTTCAATGGCGATGAACCATCGTTCAGAATGACATCAGTCAGACCTTTTTTATCCCATGCCATGCTGATCGCTTTGCGAATGTTCTTATTCTTCAGTACAGGATGTTCATGGTTAAAGCGGATGAAATAGATGGTTGGCGTTTCGATAATATGAAAACGAGGGTCATCTTTGAACTGATCCACGTAGGAAGAGTCCAGCTCAATGCGATCAAGTTGACCCGCTTCAAACAAGGTGAGCCTTGCGGGAGCATCTTTGACAACATAGCCATCGATCTGATCGAGCTTTACTTTTCCTGCATCCCAGTAATTCGGGTTTTTCGTATAGGTCCAGCCCTGATCATGCTTCCAATCCGTCAGCATGAACGGACCATTATACAGCATATTGTCGTATTCGAGGCCGTATTTGTCTCCCTTGCTTTCGACGAATTCCTGTTTTTGGGGATAGAACGTTGGGAAGGACAGCAATTGATTCAACAGCGGGTTTGGATTTTCCAATGTTACTTCCAACGTACGGTCATCCAATGCTTTTACTCCCAGCTCGTCCGGCTGTTTTTCGCCCTTTTCGATCGCAACCGCGTTTTTCACAGCCAGAGTTTCAAACATGAAGCTGTAGTGGCCGGCTTCTTTAAATACCTTCTTCCAAGAGAATTCAAAATCTTTGGCCGTAACAGGCGATCCGTCGCTCCATTTTGCGTTGTCGCGAATCGTGAAGGTATGAACCAGTTTATCTTCACTCACATCATGCTTTTCCGCGATGGCGAGATACGGTTGGCCATTTTGATCCCGACGATAGAGCCCATCCATCGTATTGTTGAGTACAGTGAAGGAAACCGTCTCATGAACGTGGGCTGAATCCAGACTTGGAATTTCGTCTGTATTAAAAACCTGCAATACTTTTTTACCGCTGCTTGGCTGTTCTGTGGTCGTTCCACCGTTGTTGCTTGGCGCAGGCGTTTGGCTGCTCGACTCGCCTGAGTTGAAGTTACAGCCTGTCACCGCCAATGCGGCCATCAACGTAAAAGCCAGAAAACTCTTTCTTTTTTTCATGAGTGCCCCCCTACCATCCAGATCTCATATAGACGATATAACCATATATGGATATACTATATAAAGTACAATTTTTCTGAACTCTCAGTCAAGCCTTAATTAAAATTATCCCGCTTCCGAAAGGTATCTAGTCTCATGTGGTCTTCTCTTACAAGAACAGGGTGGATGCTTCTTGCTCTGAGCCCAGTTATCGCATCGTTGTTCTATTCTCTCGTATTTCCCAGTGATCCCTATTACCTGACCTGGCTCGACGGGCTGACTTATGCCTCTTTACTTATGCTGATGATTGGCGCCATCCTCCTAGTCCGCAATGGCAGATTCTTCTACGGTTTTATCGATAGCTGCAAGCGTTTTTTGCGTTCCCTGCGAAAAAAGGAAAGCTTTATCCGCGAGCAGGAAGGTCACCGTGCGGATGCCGTTTATCAACAAAAAACATGGTCACCCACGCCGTTCTTGCTTGTGGGATTCTTCTATTTTCTCCTCAGTCTTGCTCTCTCGATTCTCTCTATTTCCTGACGCCAAATAGGCTGACCACGTCTTCGGTGGTCAGCCTGCTTGATTCAAGATTTCTTGACGGAGCGAATCTCAATGCCTGCCTCGCGAAATGCGTGGTGGATTGCTTTCGTCAATTCAACCGCTCCGGGGGTGTCTCCGTGGATGCAGATCGTATCGGCACGTACCGTCGCTTCCTTGCCATCCGGCGTCGTCACTTTTCCTTCCTTCACCATGCGCACGACTCGTTTTGCCATCGTCTGCGGATCGGAAATCGTCGGTCCGGAACGCGTCAGGACGATGGAACCATCTTCTGTATGTTCGCGATCGGCGTACACCTCGAGCGCGATCGGGATGCCCATCTTTTCCCCGAGCCAGGCGACAGCCGAGCCGTTCAAGGCGAACACGATCATTTTCTCATCGAGCATCGCCAGGCCCTCCAGAAACGCACGGGCGATCTTTTCATCCGCCATCGCCATCATATACAGGGCACCGTGCGGCTTGCAGTGGTCCAGATCCAATTGATACGCTCGAGCAAATTCGCGCAATGCCCCCGTCTGGTAGAGGATGTAATCGCGAATCTCTTCTGCCGAGCAGTTCATATACCTGCGTCCAAAGCCCATCATATCGGGAAAGCCGGGATGAGCGCCGATGCTCACCCCGTGCTGGCGAGCGAGCTGGACGGTTTTTCTCATCACGTGCGGATCGCCAGCGTGAAAGCCGCAAGCGATATTGGCGGATGAGATCAGGGCCATCATCTCTTCATCATTGCCCAACTGGTAGTGGCCAAAGCTCTCGCCCATATCACAGTTCAGATCTACGTACATGTCTACCTGCCCCTCACTTGATCAATGTTACCAATTCCTGGCCAGCGTCAACCAGTTCCTCGTTATTGACAACGAATTGATCTACGATGCCGTCCGCCTCCGCCTTGATCTCGTAAAAGTTTTTCATGACCTCGATTAAGCCGATGACGTCACCCTCCTTGACCGACTCCCCAGTCTGCACGAATTCCGGCATATCCGGGCTAGGTCTGCGATAAAAAATGCCCGGCAATGGGGATACAATTGCTGTTTTCTCTGCCATTTTCACACTCTCCTCCTAGCTCCCGCTTTCAATCATCTGTGCAACCCGCCCGAGCTTGGCCTGCACATCTTTTCTCGCATCCAAGGCTTCTGCCATCGTGACGGAGACAAAGCGCACTTTTTCGTTCGTTTTTATCTGCGCCATGCGATCCAGATCGGTGCTGATCACAGTCGCGATGGTCGCGTAACCGCCGCCCGTCACCGCATCGTGCAAAAGGACAATCGGTTCGACGCCATCCGGCACCTGGATGGACCCGATCGGGTAGCCCAGGTCTGTCACATTGGAAGGATTGCTGCCTGCGCCAAATGGCTGTTCGCGTTCGACGAATTGCAGCCGCTCCCCTCGATGACGATACCCGGTACGATTGGCCTCCGGCGTGACCGTCCATTCGGTAGCCAAAAAAGTCTCTTTGCTTTCTTCCGTCAGTCGATAGCTGCAAAGCCCTACCACAACACGTATCTCATGTGTTTTCCCGTAGGTGGGTATCAGGCTTGCTTCTACGCTGGTACCAGCTGCTACTGACTTCCGAATCATGTCTGCCGTGTGGATCACGTCTCCCTCCGCCAACGCCCTGCCTTCAAACCCGCCGATGCCGATCAAGGTATAGGTCGACCGAGAACCCATGACGAGAGGAACTGCAATCCCGCCCTCTACAGCCAGATACACCCGCGCTCCGCCCTTGACAAAGTCAAAGGAAAGCTGGTCTCCCTCCCGAACCTCCAGCGTCGTCCACATGGGAACAGGCTGTCCATTGATTTTGGGAGGAATTTCGCCTCCTGTCAGACTGATTTTCATCCTCTTGCCAAATTCCAGGACTGGTCCGAGATACGTAATTTCCAACACCGCAGCTTCGGGGTCATTTCCCACCAGCAAATTGGCGACGGTATACGCATATTTGTCCATGGCACCAGAGGGAGGCATTCCAATCTCGTAATAACCGATGCGACCACGATCCTGAACAGTCGTCTGCAGTCCAGGCTTGAGAACCTTAATCATGGTACAACCTCCTTAATGCCCTCTCGGCAAAGCCCTCCAGATCGGCGAGGACCTCTCCCGGCGTAAATTGAATCTCCTTTTTGTGATAGACAAAGCTGCCATCCTCGACTTGCTCACGGATCGCCTGGTACTCCTCTGCCCCTATGCTGCGATAACGGAAAATATCGCCCTGCTTCGGAAAGACGATGGACTCCTGAAAGTCGAACAGCGTCTGATCCTTTTGATAGATTGGCGCGGGCGCAATGCCGTACAATTGGTAGCCGCCTGCTCCTTGAACTGGATAGATGACGGAAAAAGCTCCGCCGAAGCCAAATGCCCGTTCTGGGGTGAACGTACGCGGCCGGACGTATTTGGGAACCTCGATCTGCTTTTCCCGGGGAACCATCTGGAAGCACCAAGGCAACCCGGGAACAAAGCCAATCATCGAGACGAGGAATGGAGCGCTTGTAATCGCTTCGATAAAGGCTTCTGATGAATCATAGCCGTTTATTTTCGCGGAATATTCCAAATCCGTCGAATCCGGATCCTGATGCCTGTCGCGGAATCTCATCAGTGCTTCATGCGTCCAGGGATCGTTGAAATAGACGGGCACATCGACCAGACGAGAGGTGATGGTTATATCATCGAGCCCTTCCATTTCGCGCTCGATTTGCTGCAATCGCGCCATCAATTCCTCAGGCGGGATCACATCCGGATCAAAACGCACCATGTATGAAGCATTGGAGGGACAGATGTCGTATACGCCTTCGAGATTGGCTTCCTTCAGCTTTCGCGTGATGGCTATCCCTTTAAAATTGGCTTCCAAGCTCATCGCTTCGGACAATTGAACAAAGATAAATTCATCCCCGCCATATTCGTAGCGGGTTTGCATCTGGGTAACTTCCTTCACGGCGATCACCTCCATAAACATCTGAAAATCATTGCGTTCAAAACGGATTTTCCAATCAAGATGTCTGCGTCAGTGAAAGATGGGATGCTCTCTCGCGATTCGCTTGCCGATCACGCAAAAATCCGCCATCCTGACCTCTGTGCACCGCAACCAATTCTGCGAGGATGCTTACCGCGATCTCCTCAGGGGAGTCAGCCCCCAGATTCAGTCCGATCGGATTGTACAAGCGTGAGAGTTCATCCTTGGTAAACGTTATGCCTTCTTGCATTAGAGAATTCATGATTCGCTCGCACCGCTTTCTTGGGCCCAACATTCCCACATACGGCGCTTTCGACTGTAAAGCAAAGCGCAATGCATCCTTGTCACGCTCCAGGTGATGGTTCATGATCACCACGTAGGTACATCCCCCGATGGACGCATCCACCATCTCTTGTGGCGAGATCAGCAAACGCTGCTCCGCTTTGGGGAAGCGTTCCGCGGTATTGAATCCGGGCCTCGGATCGACGACGGTCACGGAAAAACCGAGCGTGGCCCCCATTTCGACTAGCGGCAACGCATCATGTCCGGCTCCAAAGACCAGCAATTGCGGTGCTGGCTGATATACGTCGAGAAAAATCTCTCCCCCTTCATCAGGAAGGGCAAGCATGGTTGATTTGGCATGTGAGAGATTCAACTGCTGCTGAGCAAGCTGGGTCGCAAACTTGTTCCAGCCCGGAAGCCCGAGATCGCCAAGTGGATTGCCCCATTGCGGAATGAACATTCTAGCGGGTTTTGATTCCAAACCTTCATCTGATTCTGGAAGAAACAAGGTGCAAAGAACCCCTGATTTCCCCTCCAAAACCGTCCTGCGCCATTCCTGCAAGAGATCATTCTGAAAAACAGCGGGCGGCATCGGTTCTATGTACACCTCGACGGTTCCCGGGCAGCCAAGACCGAGTCCCCATACGAGGTCTTCATCCATGACATACTCTTTTCGCACTGGTTTGGCTGTTTCCATTACATTCAGCGCTATCTCGGTAACGTCTGCTTCCAGACAACCTCCCGAAATCATGCCACGGGATTTTCCCTGCGAATCGATATACATTTTGGCACCCGGATGGCGATAAGCCGAACCCGTTACACGGATCACAGTCGCAAGCGCTCCCCCCAGCCCTGCCATACTCGCCTCCTCGATAGCCCTTGCAATCTCCATCTGCTCGTACATCCGCGCACCTCCTTTTTGTTTACCGAGGGCCCACTCCATCAATCGAGTGGGCGCCTCCTGCAAACCGCGTCAAAGCAAAATGGCTTCCAAAGCCCGCTGTGCATACACACAGCAGAGGTGTCGCCGATACTCTTCTGACGCAAATTGATCGCTGCCCATCTCACCGTCATCGGCGGCCAACGATGCAGCCTGGCGAATTCGCTCTGCAGTCGGAGCGTGCCCCAGCAGCTTATCCTCTACGCTTCTGGCTCGGTATGCCACGTCTCCGGCTCCATTGACCGCCACCCGAATGGTGGAGACAACTCCGTCGGGGTCGAGGGCGGCAATCGCGCATACGCCGACAACCGCATAGCCGGAAGCAGGATGAGCGTATTTCAGATATGTGCTTCTCGCCCCTTCAGGGGGAATCAGAAAGGAGACGGAAGTGAGAAGACTGGTCTCCGGCAGTGCGGTTACAAGTGGGCCCAGGAAAAAACCATCTGCTTCCACGAGCTCTGCTCCATCCTCCCCTTGGATCTCCAGCATGGCGTCCAGAGCGAGTGCGACTCCAGGAAGGTCGGCGGCAGGGTCCGCATGCGCGATATTTCCGCCAATCGTTCCGCGGTTGCGAATTTGGATGTCGCCGATCTGTCCGATGGCCTGAGCGAGTAAGGGCAAGTGTTGGGCGACGAGAGGGTCCGAGAGCACTTGGCGATAGGTCGTCATAGCTCCGATGACGATTCGATTCCCTTCCTTCCGCACTCCTCTCAGCTCCGGGATCTCCCCGATGTCAATGAGTGTTCCGGGTGTCGTCAAGCGAAATTTGAGCAGCGGCACAAGACTGTGTCCGCCCGCCAGCAGTTTCCCTTCCCCGTCACTTTCACGCAAGAGACGGATCGCCTCTTCGACGGAGTGGGCTTGAACATAAGAAAAGGTGCTTGGTATCATTCCTTATCCCTCCCACTGCGAATCGCCCGCCATACTTTTTCAGGGGTGAGCGGCATATCCAACGCGGCTACGCCAAACGGCTTCAACGCATCCATGACGGCGTTGACTACTGCTGGTGGCGCCGCAGTCGTTCCGGTCTCGCCAATCCCTTTGGCACCGAGCGGATTGACCGGTGAAAGCGTTTCGGTAAAAGCCGACTCGATCGGAGGGAAGAAACGCGCTTTTGGCATCGTGTAATCCATAAACGTGCCAGACTGCAGCTGGCCCTGTTCCGTATAGACAGCTCCCTCCCAAAGCGCTTGCCCCACGCCCTGGGCAATTCCTCCGTGCACCTGCCCTTCTGCCAGCAGCGGATTGATCACTCTCCCCACATCATCGACGGCGATGTAACGCTTGATCTCCACCTCACCTGTGCCTTCATCTACCTCCACAACACAAATATGTGTGCCGAACGGATAGACGAAATTGGAGGGATCAAAGAAGGATTGGCCCTCAAGAGCCGGCTCGACTCCTTCCGGCAGATTCCAGGCATAATTAGCAGATCTTGCAATTTGCTGGATCGTCCTGCTTCTCGACAGATCTCCTTTTACCGTAAATTGGCCCGCGATAAACTCGATCTGATCCACGGTTGTTTCCAGTTCATGCGCAGCGATCTTGCGCGCCTTTTCGATCACACGGTCCGTCGCCAGCGAGACGGCAGCCCCGCCGACAGCCGTAGCGCGCGAACCGTATGTACCCCAGCCCATCGAAACGCTTTGCGTATCGCCGGAGACAAGCTCCACATCCGAAAGGGGAACGCCTAATTTCTCGGCTACGATTTGGCAAAACGTGGTAGCAGTTCCTTGGCCATGCGGTGAAGTACCGGTAAAGACGGTAACTGTACCGCCAGGGTGGACGCGGACGGTGCTGTTCTCCCATACGCCGCCTTGAAAGCCGATCGCTCCAGCCACTGCTGAAGGACCGAAGCCGCACAACTCTACATACGTGGAAAATCCAACGCCCAGGTATTTGCCCTTCTGCCGCTGTTCCTTCTGCTCTTCGCGGAATGCCTCGTAGTCGAATATCTCCAATGCTTTATCCAGCGCCTTTTGATAATCGCCGCTGTCATAGGTGACACCCATCGCACTGTTGTAGGGGAAGGCATCATTCGGAACCAGATTGATGCGTCGCACTTCTACCGGGTCCATGCCGATTTTGTCCGCAAAGAGATCGATGGCGCGCTCGATCTGGTATGTCGCCTCTGGCTTGCCTGCTCCCCGATACGCATCTGTCGGCGTGGTGTTGGTGTAGACTCCGTATGTGACGACAGCCGCCTGCGGAATGGCGTACGCGCCTGTGACCATCAAACCGAAGTCTATCGTTGGGCAGCCAGCGCCGAATGTGGACAGATAGGCCCCCAGATTGGCCGTGTTGGTTACGCGAAGTGCAGTGATGCGCCCGTCCTTCGTACCCGCAAGCTCTACTTCAAGCACTTCGTCGCGTCCGTGGCTTGTCGCCATAAAATGCTCCTTGCGTTCCTCCACCCATTTCACGGGCTTTTGGATTTCACGGGCGATGCAGGCGACGACGGCCTCCTCCGTATAGGTGGCGATCTTGGCACCAAAGCCTCCGCCGACATCCGGTGCGATGATGCGCAGCTTGGTCTCGGGGATTCCCAACACATCCGCATAAATCAGCCGATGTATATGTGGATTTTGCGAAGTACACCAGAGAGTCATTTCGCCGCTCCCCGGATTGTACTGGGCGACTGCGCCCCTGGTCTCCATCGGACTCGGGATGACCCGTTGGTTGTAGAGGCGTTGTTTGACCACGACCTCCGCATCCGCGAAGACCTCGTCCGGTATCTCGCCTGCCTTCCACAACAAAGCCAGATTATTCGGCACATCATCATGCAACAGAGCGGCGTCATCCTGCATGGCCAGCTCCTGAGACACGACTGCCGGCAATACCTCGTAGTCCACTTCGATCAGATCGAGGGCGTCTCGCGCCACGTAGCGGTTCTCTGCGATCACCACCGCAACAGCTTCACCAGCGTAACGCACTTTATCGGTTGCCAGTGCAGGCCGATCCTTCGGTTTCAGGTCGCAGCCCGGCAAAAACCACATGGCCGGAACAGCTTTCATTTTTCCTGCCAAATCAAGCCCCGTGAAAACAGCCGTGACACCTGGGAGACTTCTTGCCTTTTCAGTATCCACACGGATGATCCGGGCATGTGCATGAGGGCTGCGCAGGAAGGCGGCATGTACCATGCCAGTCAGCTTGATATCATCTGTAAAACAGCCGTTTCCTGTCAGCAAACGCGGATCTTCCTTGCGTCTGACAGCACTTCCGATCAAGCTAGCCATCGTTACCCTACCTCCTTAAGCCTTCATAGAGTCGGCCATCGCAACTTTTGTTTCCCCTGCTTCCCGTAACGTCTGTGCGGCATGCTTCACCGCGTCCACGATGAACTGGTACCCGGTACAGCGGCAAATGACGCCCTCCAAGGCAAGACGTATCTCTTCCTCGCTGGGGTCAGGGTTTTCATTCAGCAAGCCGATCGCTGCGATCATTACCCCGGGCGTGCAGAAGCCGCACTGCAGCCCGTGCTTCTCCCAGAAGCTCATCTGGATGGGATGAAGCCCTTCTTTGCTGGCAAGCCCTTCGACTGTCGTAATGGATTTTCCATTCGCCTGCACAGCCAAGACGGTACAGGATTTCACGGGATCTCCGTCCAAAAGTACGGTGCAAGCTCCGCACTGGCTCGTATCACAGCCAATATGTGTACCTGTCAGATTCAGTTCCTCGCGAAGATAATGGACCAGGAGCATGCGCGGTTCGATAACGCTTTTGCTCTCCGCCCCATTGACCTTCATCGATACCTCTGCTTGATGGGCCATCGTCACACCTCCTAAAAATCGAAAGCTTACACCTGTGATGTCAACTTCCTCATTTCCGTGTCTGCCGATTTGAAAAATTGTCCCAAGACGAGCTTTGCCACACCACCCATGACGCGTTGACCTACTGAAGCCAGAACCCCTGTCACCACCACCTCCATTCGGCATGTCACCGCAGCCCCGTTCTCCGTCTCGTCCAGATGCATGTGGGCCACTGCGTCCACTTCTCCCGGCAATCCTTTTCCCTTTACTTTCAAGCAGTAGTAAGATGGCTCTTCCTGGTCTGTCATTTGGACCTGTCCGGTGAATACACCCTTTACGGGTCCTACACTCAATCCCATTTCGACGTCGTAACTGCCGTCATCCATTCGGGAAAAGGATTTGCATCCAGGTATCGCGGTTTTCAGGACGTCCTCATTTTGGATCAACTTCCAGACAATCTCCCTTGGTAAAGAAAAGGTATGCGTATAGGAAAGCTGCAAGTAGTATCCCTCCTTGAAAAAATGCCAAGAATTTAATTCGGAATATTTTGATAATTTTCGACATCGCTGTCTTTTCTCCGTGCTTGATACTTTTAAATATAGCAGACAAACATACTTCCTACAACAACGACTCAAAATATTGCAACTATTATGATAATATGAATTAGAAGGATGATTTTACCATCCCAATAAAGGAGACGAGTTGCATGACGAAAACACTCCGTTCGTTCCCGATCGATGCCGTACGCCAGAAGTTCCCGGCCCTCAAACGAACCTTTCAGGGAAAAAGCGCCGTCTATTTGGATGGCCCTGGAGGTTCTCAAGTAGTGAAAAGCTCCATGGACGCCATCTATGCCTACATGGCTAATGGAGGCGCCAATCTGCACGGCTCCTTTCCCTCCAGCCGGGAGACGGAAGCGACGATCGCCGAAGCCCGCGAATCCGTCGCACAGCTCTTTGGTGCCAAGTCAAACGAAGTCGTCTTTGGCGCCAATATGACTACCATCACGTTTGCCATCGCCAGGGCATTGGGACGGCAATGGCAGGCTGGCGATGAGCTGGTTGTCACGGAGCTGGATCATCGCGCTAATGTCGACCCCTGGCTTTCGATCGCCGAAGATCGCGGCATGACCGTTCGCTGGCTGCGGGTTCATCCGGACAGCTTGACACTCGAGCTGGAGGACCTGGATGACATCATCACGCCACGAACCAAGCTGGTTGCGGTCGGCCTTGCTTCCAATGCCGTTGGGACCATCAACGATGTTCCAAGGATCGCCGCAAAAGCCAGAGAGGTTGGAGCGATCATGGCCGTTGACGCTGTTCATGCCACTCCTCATTTTTTTGTGGATCGAGACCAGTTGGGCGCAGATCTTCTGCTTTGCTCTGCCTATAAATTTTTTGGTCCACACATCGGCATCGCCGTCATCCGCGAAGGATTGTTCGAGTCGCTGCTGCCGTACAAGCTGGCTCCTGCTCCCCAACACCTGCCCGACAAGCTGGAAACCGGGACGCAAAACCATGAAGGAATTGCGGGCATCAAGCCTGCTGTCCAGTTTATTGCCAGCCTGGGACAAGGCGAGACGCTGCGGGAGCAGTTCCGAAGCGGGTTTGAATTGATCGAATCCTATGAAAATGCTCTGGCGGAAAAAATGCGCAACGCCCTGCAAGCCATCCCTGAGGTCACCCTGTACCAAGCAGCTCCCGAAGTGCCAAAAACACCGACGATTGCTTTTCGAATCGCAGGCATCTCGCCTCATGAGGTCTGTCAACGCATGGCAGATGAACACGCCGTGTTTGTTGCCGACGGCGACTTCTATGCAATGACGCTCGCTGACAAGCTGGGAATCAATCAGGATGGCGGCTGGATTCGTGCAGGACTTGCTCCTTACAACACGGAGGAAGAAATCGACCGGTTTATCCAAGGCATCCAAGAGATCGTACATACACTTCGGTAATGCAAATATAGAAAACGAGCCCTCAAGAGTTGCCTCTCGGGCTCGTTTCTTATTTTCATGAATGATTTCCAACGTTTACAATTCCAATTTATGAATTTCCAAGAAGTTTGTCGCAAAGTTGCCGGATACGAAGTCTGGATGCTCCAATAGCTTGGAGTGGAAAGGAATCGTCGTATGCACGCCATCGATGATGAATTCTTCCAGTGCCCGCTTCATGCGCGCGATGGCTTCTTCGCGATCCTTGCCCCAGACGATCAGCTTGGCCACCATCGAATCGTAGAAGGGTGTAATTTCATAGCCGGGATAAACAGCGCTGTCAACTCGCACCCCGTAGCCTCCCGGCGGCAGGTAATTGGCTACCTTGCCTGGAGAAGGCATGAAGTTTTTGGCGGGATTCTCTGCATTGATCCGGCACTCGATAGCCCAACCGTTGATCTTCACGTCTTCTTGACGGAAGGAAAGCGGCTTCCCGGCTGCCACGAGAATTTGCTCCTTGATCAGATCAAAGCCCGTAATCATTTCCGTAACGGGATGCTCCACCTGGATTCGCGTATTCATCTCCATGAAATAAAATTGGCCGTGCTTGTCGAGCAAAAATTCGACTGTTCCCGCACCGTGGTAGTTCACCGCTTTCGCTGCGGCGACTGCTGCCTGCCCCATCGCTTCACGCAAGCTCTGATCCAGGGCAGGAGACGGCGCTTCTTCGACGAGCTTTTGGTGTCGGCGTTGAATCGAGCAGTCACGCTCCCCCAAGTAGACCACATTTCCGTGCTTGTCGCCCATTACCTGAATCTCGACGTGTCGAGGCTCCTCTACGTATTTCTCCAGGTAGACCCCTGCATTGCCGAAAGCTGTCTCCGCTTCCTTCTGCGCCTGACGAATGGACTTGCTAAGCTCGTGCTCGTCGAAAGCCACACGCATGCCGCGGCCGCCCCCGCCAGCGGTTGCTTTTACAATGACCGGATAGCCGATGCTTTTAGCGACCTGGAGCGCTTCTTCGATGTCTTCGATCAGTCCTTCTGTACCCGGCACGAGCGGTACATTCGCTGCCCGCATCGTCGATTTGGCTACGGATTTGTCCCCCATTTTTTGGATGGATTCTGCCTCCGGACCGATGAACGCAATCGAGCAATCCCGGCAAAGCTGGGCAAAGGAAGCATTCTCCGCCAAAAAGCCGTAACCCGGGTGGATTGCATCTGCTTTGGTCAACAACGCAATGCTGATGATGCGTGACATATTCAAATAACTGACTTTGGAAGCGGTAGGGCCGATGCAGTATGCCTCATCGGCCAATTGAACATGCAAGGCTTCACGATCCGTTTCCGAATAGACGGCAACCGTAGCCAGACCCAACTCCCGGCAAGCGCGAATGATCCGAACCGCGATTTCACCGCGATTGGCGATCAGTACTTTTGTAAACATCCTTTTACTCCCCCTACTTGTTCTTGACCGCAATCAGATTTCGTCCATAATCGACGAGCTGACCGTCCGCAACAAGAATTTCTTCGACTTCCCCATCCGATACTGCACGAACTTCTTCTGTCAATTGGAGGGACTCGACGTTTAGACGACCAACCAGATCTCCCGTTTTGATTTTTTGCCCGGGAGTAACAGCAGTGTAGAACAAGCCTACAGAGGACGAGGTGATGTACGATCTTTTTTCCACGGATGCTTCTGGCTCTGGGGCAGCTATTGCCTCTTCCAAAGCAGCTGCAGCCTGTTGATAGCCTTCGTTTTCTTTGGTTTCTACGGCTTCCTGTGCAGGTATTTCTGGAGTCACAACGATCGTTGCAGGAGCTGCCTTTTTGATCACGATGCTTTTGCCATCACGCTCCCATTCCAATTCCTCGATTGATGACTGATTCACCAATTTGATCAATTCCCGTATATCATGAAGTTTCATCGCAAGTTATCACTCCTACAATGGGATGTTCCCATGCTTTTTCGCGGGTCGGCTTTCGGTTTTGTGGCGCAGCATTTCCAGCGCTTGCGCCACCTTGGTTCTCGTCTCGCGCGGATCGATGACATCATCGACCATGCCGAGGCTGGCAGCGACGTAAGGATTGGCGAATTTCTCGCGGTATTCTGCGATTTTTTCCGCTCTTGTCGCAGCCGGGTCCTCGCTTTGCTCAATCTCTTTGGCGAAGATGATATTGGCCGCCCCCTCGGGTCCCATCACGGCAATTTCCGCATTGGGCCATGCGTAGACGATATCTGCGCCAATCGACTTGGAGTTGAGCGCCACATATGCGCCTCCGTACGCTTTGCGCAGAATGACCGTAATTTTGGGTACTGTCGCTTCGGAATAGGCGTACAAAATCTTGGCGCCATGGCGGATGATTCCCCCGTGCTCCTGGTTGATCCCGGGGAAGAAGCCGGACACGTCCTCAAAGGTGACGAGCGGAATGTTGAAGCAATCGCAGAAGCGAATAAACCGCGCCAGCTTGTCGGAGGAATGAATATCCAGTCCGCCTGCCATGACCTTGGGCTGGTTGGCGATCATCCCGACGCTGTGTCCGTCGATGCGGGCGAACCCTACGACGATGTTTTTGGCGAACTGCGGCTGAACCTCCAGAAAATCACCGTTATCCACGATCGTCTCGATGACTTTGCGGACATCGTAGACCTTGGTGCTCTCAGCCGGAACCAGCTCCAGCAGTTCCTCCTGCAGCTCACGCCGTATCGCAGTCTCGACAAGAGGCGGTTTTTCCTGATTGTTTTGCGGCAGAAAGCTGAGCAGACGGCGCACTTCTTCCAAGACCTCCTGCTCGGTCTCTCCTGTGAAATGCGCATTACCACTGATGCTGGCGTGCACCTTGGCGCCGCCCAGATTTTCCGCCGAAATTTTTTCTCCCGTCACAGTCTCGATGACTTTTGGACCTGTAATGAACATCTGGCTCGTCTTTTCCACCATAAATACAAAATCCGTAATCGCCGGGGAGTATACGGCTCCACCCGCGCAAGGGCCGAGTATCACGGAGATTTGCGGAATCACTCCCGAATAGATCGCGTTGCGGTAAAAAATCGTCCCGTAGCCGTCCAGGGAGCTGACGCCTTCCTGAATGCGCGCGCCGCCGGAATCGTTCAGCCCGATGACAGGCGCGCCGTTTTTGGCAGCCAAGTCCATCACCTTGGCGATTTTCATCGCGTGCATCTCACCCAACGCTCCGCCGAACACTGTAAAATCCTGTGCAAAAATGTAGACAGGCCTGCCGTGAATTTTTCCATACCCTGTCACGACGCCTTCCCCTGGCGCTTCGATCTGGTCCAAGCCAAAATGGGTGGCGCGATGCTCCACAAACGGATTCAACTCCATGAAGCTGTCCGGGTCAAGCAGCAGCTCGATCCGCTCACGGGCAGTAAGCTTGCCGCGATCGTGCTGGGCATCGATGCGAGCGTCTCCCCCGCCGAGTTGAATCTTGAACTTGCGCTCCATCAATTCGTCGATTTTCTCATGCATTTTGCTCATGGCAGGCTTTTTCACTCCATTCACCTTTTATTGAAAGGATTTTTCGTAGATGGCGATCAACTGCTGGACAGCACTTGTCGCGGAAAGCTCTCCCCTGGCGACTCTCCCCTCCACATCGGGGAGGGCCTTGGCCACTTCTGGATGGCTGTAAAAATGTGCGTGAAGATAATCGGCTGTCATGCTTTGCATCCAATTCAAGGACTGGGCCTGGCGACGAGACTGGAGGAAACCTGAGCGTGTCATCCTCTCACGAAAGTTCTCGATCACGGCCCAAATCTCCGGTATGCCTTCACACGTCAGAGAGGAGCACATGTACGCTTTCGTCTCCCAGCCTGGCGTGGCTGGCTGCAAATAGTGCAGGACGCGGTTAAACTCGCCTTTTGCGATCAATGCCCGATCTTTGTTCTCTCCGTCTGCTTTGTTGATCAAAAGGGCGTCGGCAATCTCGATGACCCCCTTCTTGATTCCTTGGAGCTCATCTCCTGCACCCGTCAGCATGAGCAGCAAAAAGAAATCGACCATCGACCGAACTGTCGTTTCACTTTGGCCCACACCGACTGTCTCTATCAAAATCACATCAAATCCTGCCGCTTCACAGATCAACATCGTCTCTCTCGTCTTGCGGTTTACGCCGCCCAGTGTCCCGCCGGCAGCGGAAGGACGAATAAAGGCATTCGGATTACGCGACAAAAGCTCCATCCTCGTCTTGTCCCCCAAAATGCTGCCCTTCGTTACCGGACTGCTGGGATCGACTGCAAGTACCGCTACGCGATGCCCCTTTTCGCATAACATCATGCCGAACGCTTCGATAAAGGTGCTTTTTCCAGCACCCGGGACTCCAGTAATGCCGATTCGAATCGACTTGCCGGTATGCGGGAGAAGCTGCCCGAGGACTTCCTGGGCTATTTCCATGTGAACAGGAGAATTGCTTTCCACCAAGGTGATTGCCTGCGCCAATACCGACCGGTTATTTTCCAGAACGCCTTGTACATATTGCTCCACAGAAAGCCGGGGACGACGGACCGTAGAGGAAAACGTCAAGAAACTCCGATCATGCTTGGCTTCGCTCATAGTCGGAAGCCTCCAGTCGACGGACGATCTCCTGGATCACGTTCTGTGCAGCCACCGGAATGACCGTTCCCGGTCCGAAAATGGCTGCCGCGCCATGTTCTCGCAGGAAGGCGTAATCCTGTGGCGGGATGACTCCTCCGATGACCACTACGATGTCATCGCGTCCCAGCTTTTTCAGTTCTTCGACCAATTGCGGCAGGAGGGTTTTGTGTCCGGCGGCAAGCGAGCTGAACCCGATGGCGTGCACGTCGTTTTCCACAGCTTGCTTGGCTGTCTCCTCCGGCGTCTGGAAAAGCGGTCCTACATCGACGTCAAAGCCCATGTCGGCAAATGCTGTCGCGATCACTTTCGCTCCGCGGTCGTGTCCGTCCTGACCCATTTTGGCGATCATGATGCGCGGACGTCTTCCTTCCCATTGCTCAAATTCGTCTGCCATTTTGCGCACAGCCGCCACTTCTTCCGCTTCACCGAATTCAGCGCTGTAGACCCCGCTGATCGAACGAATCACTGCTTTATGGCGTCCAACCACTTTTTCATATGCATCCGAGATTTCACCGAGAGATGCTCTGGCACGGGCAGCTTCGATCGCCAAGGCCAGAAGATTGCCTTCCCCTGTCTCGGCACATGTGGTGATCGCCCGCAAAGCGGCCTGCACTCTCGCCTCGTCCCGATTCTCCCGCAGTTCCTTGAGGCGGCGGATCTGCGCCTCCCGAACCGCTGTGTTATCCACTTCGAGAATTTCCAGCGGATCTTCTTTTTCCAAGCGGTACTTGTTGACCCCGATAATCGCTTCTTTGCGCGAATCGATATGCGCCTGGCGACGAGCGGCGGCTTCCTCAATCTTCATCTTTGGCAGACCCGTCTCGATCGCTTTTGCCATCCCGCCCAGGGCTTCGATCTCCTCGATATGCTCCCAGGCGCGCTCCACGAGCTGTGCCGTCAAGGATTCCACATAGTAGGAACCCGCCCATGGATCCACCACTTTGCAGATCCCGGTCTCATCCTGCAAATACAGCTGGGTATTGCGGGCGATGCGGGCAGAGAAGTCGGTCGGCAAGGCAATCGCTTCGTCCAAAGCATTGGTGTGAAGCGACTGGGTATGGCCGAGGGCGGCTGCCATTGCCTCGATGTTCGTGCGAATGACGTTGTTGAACGGATCTTGCTCCGTCAAGCTCCAGCCCGAGGTCTGGGAATGCGTGCGCAAGGCCATCGATTTCTCATTTTTCGGATTGAACTGCTTGATCAGATTGGCCCAGATCAAGCGAGCGGCCCGCATCTTGGCTACCTCCATAAAATAGTTCATGCCGATTGCCCAGAAGAAGGAGAGCCTCGGGGCAAAGGCGTCGATGTCAATGCCAGCTTTCAGGCCTGTGCGAACGTACTCCAGCCCGTCAGCCAAGGTGTACGCCAGCTCGATGTCGGCGGTCGCACCTGCCTCCTGCATATGGTAGCCGGAAATGCTGATGCTGTTGAATTTGGGCATGTGCTTGGACGTATAGGCGAAAATATCCGAGATGATTTTCATCGACGCTTCAGGCGGATAGATATAGGTGTTACGCACCATGTATTCTTTCAAAATGTCATTTTGAATCGTTCCGGTCAGCTTGGACTGATCGACACCCTGCTCTTCTGCTGCCACGATGTAAAAGGCCATAATCGGCAAGACGGCGCCATTCATCGTCATCGATACCGACATCTGATCCAGCGGGATGCCGTCAAACAAGATTTTCATATCAAGGATGGAGTCGACGGCCACCCCCGCTTTTCCCACGTCGCCGACGACGCGGGGGTGATCGGAATCATAGCCGCGATGTGTCGCCAGGTCGAACGCGATGGACAGCCCCTTTTGTCCTGCCGCCAGATTGCGCCGGTAAAAGGCATTGCTCTCCTCTGCCGTAGAAAACCCAGCGTATTGGCGGACGGTCCAGGGACGGGTCACGTACATCGTCGGATATGGTCCACGAAAATAAGGAGGCAAGCCGGGCAAATAGCCAGTGTGGCTCATTCCTGCGGTATCTTCGGCTGTATACAACGGCTTCACGGGAATTTGCTCCAGCGTTTGCCACAACAGCTCATCCAGGGATACGCCTGCCTCATCTTTGGCTTTTGCTTCCCATTCCGGAACCGATGACAAAGATTTATGGGAACGATACTGTATTTTTGTAAAATCAGGCTGCTTGCTCATGACATCACCCCTATACGTTCCTGAAGGTCGTGAAGCATCTGGTAAGCGTTCGTCCGGACATGAATCCAGTCATCCACACCGGCAGCCCGGTATTCGTCCATCTGCTCCGTCCCAGGCAATCCAGCCAAGAGCAGGACGACCTCCGGCCTGGCTGCCTTGATTCGTTGCGCGAAGGGTACGACAATACTGGGATAGCTTTCGTCATCCGAGCAAATGGCGACCACTGGCGCACCCGAGGCGATCGCCTCAGCGGCTGCTTCCTCTACGCTCGCTGCGGGAGCAGGACGAAGGACCGCAAAGCCGCCAACCGCAAAAAATTCGGCACTAAAGTCGGCACGGGCCTTATGCTTCGCAAGCGCTCCCATGGATGCCAGATAAACCGTCGGACGATGGCCGTTTTTCTCCCGGTATTGATCGGCTCTCTGGCGCAGGCCCTCGAAGGCTTCTGCTGCGCGTTGCTTGCGGAGCGGACGTACAGATGTCGGAGCATATTCTGTCGACAAAACAGCCTTCGCCAGCGTCCTCAGTGTTGCCCCGGCATGGACAGCCTGTACCGCTTGCTCGATCCATTCAGGAGATGTGATACGGGTTTGCTGCAGCGATTGCAAGAGCGTCGCTTGGATGGAGGCGTCTGCTTGCTGTGCGGCGCCACGGATGAACTTTTCCTTTTCAAGTGGCGGTTCTTCGATATTGGGGTACATATTGGTTCCGACGATCCGGTCTTTTCGCTGCGCGATATTCTCCGCTTTCTTTGCGGCGACCTGCTCGATCTGCGCTTGCACGAATCCGCTCTTGATCGCACTCAGCATCCCGCCTAGTTCCTCTACCTGCTGGAACAAGCCCCACGCTTTTTGCGCGATCTGATCGGTCAGCCACTCGACATACCAGGAGCCGCCAGCGGGATCGGCGACCTTGGCGAGATGCGCCTCTTGTTCCAGAATAATTTGAGTATTGCGGGCAATGCGCCGCGAAAATTCATTGGCAGGTCGGATCGCTTCATCGAAGGCAGAGACGTGAAGGCTGTCGATTCCCCCAACAATCGCTGAAAATGCTTCTGTGCTTGCACGCAGCATATTGACATATGGATCGAGAACCGTTTTGGTCCAGGCAGATGTCCTCGCGTGAATATTCATTTTTTGCGCTTCAGGACTTCCTCCATATGCCTCGATGATCGTAGACCAGAGAAGACGAGCGGCTCTCAGCTTGCTGATTTCCATAAAAACCTGAGAACCGATGGAAAAGGAGAACTGCATCTTGGGCGCGATCTGCTCGATGGTCAAGCCCCGTTTCAACAACTCGCGGATATGCTCGACTCCGGCAGCCAGACCGAACGCCAGCTCCTGCACGGCATTCGCGCCTGCGTTGTGGTATGGATGCGACATGACGTGAATCGTCCGCAGTCCGGGAGCATGCTGATTCGCCCACTTGACCACGGCAGCCATGTCTTCATAGGCATCTTGCAGGGGACATGGAAGCTGGCCATCTGCGATGAGTGTCCCGAGCGGATCCGACCCGACAAAACCCTTGAGGCAGGTTGTCTCTTGGCCGGTCTTTTCCAGATGGGCCAAAAGTAACGTTAACATGGGTAAAGTCACAAAACCGGTGTGCAAAAACAACGGATATTTTGCAAGGTCGACGCCTGCCAACGCGACATCCATATCTTCTCGGCAGAAAATGGAGACGCCGTGATTGTCGCGTGCCATGCCTGCGCCTGTATCCTCGTCTTGATCGAGCAAAGCGGCATGATTCAGCAACAGGTTCACCGTCGTCTGCCCGCGCTCCAGATCATGTTTGATGGTTTTGTTGAACGCTTCAGGCGTTGCTTCCCCGATCTCTTGGCTTACTTCCCAGCCTTTTGCGGCAACACCAAGCGCCCGGGTTCCCCGTATATACGGCGCAGCACCCGGAAGTCCCGTCAGATGTGCCAGGTCCTTCACATCCTCCTCACGATAAATCGGCTGCAGGGTAATTCCTTCGTAGGTTTTGGTAAGTAGTTTGGCATCGAATGAAGCGCCTTTCAGCGATTTTTCCGCTTCCTCTCGCCACTGCTCATAGGTCGGTACCGCAAATTCCTGAAACAACCTCTTATTGCTCATCGATTGATAGCCCTCCCCTCTATGTCCGCTGCTTATTTGCCAATCAGTCCAATTTGACCATAAACAAAGGCTGTCCCGGCTCGACCAATTGTCCGTTCTCGACCAGAACCTGGACGATCTCCCCCGACACTTCCGCCTCAATTTCATTGAACAGCTTCATCGCTTCTACGATGCAGACGACGCTGGACGCGTGCACCCGATCCCCCACTTTGACGTAGGGAGGAGCATCCACCGCGGGGGCAGCGTAGAAGGTCCCGACCATCGGAGAAACAATCTTCTGTATATTTGCGAAATGGCTTTGAGCGCTATCGACTGTTTCGCCTGCGGTTGAACGCGGAGCTTCTTGAACGACCGCTCGCTCTGTTTGTGCATGGGTCACCGCTGGGGCGACAACAGCGGGAATTGCTACTGGTGTCTTGGACGAACTGACTGGTTCTGCTTGCACAATCGCTGTCACTTGTGCACCGGGAAAACTTCTCTTGATGCTGATGCGCGATTGGTCATCCTTCACCTCAACAGACTCAATATCTGTTTGTTCCAACAATTTTACCAGTTCTTTCACTTCATATATGGTTAGCATCGTCATTCCTCCTGAACTCCCGAGACCGACTGGTTGGTCTGTATACGGTTACTTTACCATGAGGTGCCTTCCTTTGTACAGACCAACTAGTTGGTCTGTTGTGTGATTTTCTTCACTCTCTGTAAAAAAAGCCCCGCTACACCTGTTCAGGAAGAGCGGAGCCTATTTTTCATACGACACCAAGCTGCCCTACCACAGCTTGCCTGGAAAATCATGTTGCTGCAAGAAAAAGCGAGCGTACCTCGGGTTTTTCATCGCGTCTGGCTGCAGGATCGAATGCAAAACCATGTCCGCATAAATATCAGCGATTTGCTCGATCGAATACGTACCTGTTTTTTGATACCATTTGTAGATCCAGTTGACCATCCCAAAGATGGCCATCGAGACAATCGTCACAGGCAGCTCGGGACGAAAATCTCCGCTTTCGATGCCTTCCTGGATCACGGTAAACATCATTTTCTTGTATTGGTCCCGCTTGCTCTCAATCTCGGAGAAATATTCGGGAGCCAAAAACAAGCTCTCCTGATAAAAAATCGTCACCTGCGACCGATAGAGATCAATCATCATCACAAAGGACTTGACGATGGCTTGCAGCCGTTCCGGAGGCGTCTCCCACTGCTCGTAAGCCTCCTGCGCCTTTTCCAGTACATAGGAGATAAACTGGTCGTGGATGATATAGAGAAGCTCATCCTTTGACTTGAAGTTATGATAGAATCCGCCTTTGGATGTTCCGCTCTCTTTTACGATCTGATCTACCGTCACCCGATGATACCCATGCGCTTCAAACAGACGCATGGAAGTCTCGATGATTCTTTCCCGAATCGATTTCTCGCTCATTATCTTCACCCGTGAACATTATAGCATAGATAAGCCATCGTCAGTCTTTCTCTATGGATTCTGACTAGACACTGGGGCAATCCCGAAGTATTCCTCCATGGTCAAGCCGCTCTCCACAATCGCCTTGGAAGTTTCCACCCCTACATAGCGCATGTGCCATGGCTCATAGATATAGCCAGTGATTGCTTCTTTTCCCTCCGGATAGCGCACGATAAATCCGTAATCCGCTGCGTTCTCAGCCAGCCAGATCGCTTCCTTCGTCCCGGCAAAACAGCTGCTGGCTGCGCATTTGCCATCGATGCCAGAGATGTCGATGGCAAGCCCTGTCTCATGCTCGCTCGTACCGGGATACGCACTGTAGGTTCTCGCCTTTTCCAGCCCATCCTTTTTCACGTAGCGGTTAAACAGGTCTTTTTGATAGGCGTGAGGGCGGTATGCGGAAACTCCTGCAAGCTGAATCCCGTCCGCTTTGGCTGCGGCAAACATTTGCTCCAAGGCAGTCGCTGCTTCCTGACGCATTTTCCTTCTCTCGCTTTTTTCCGGCAGAAGATACGGCACATTCGGAAAGACCAGATCTGGCGGCTCGTATGATTCCGGCAATTTATGCTGCTTGTTTACCAGCACGGCCATGCTTGCCGGCTCCGCTACGACCTCCAGATCCAGACCCGCAGGTATTTCCTCTTGCTCGCTTGTTCCTTGCTCCTGTGGCGCAGCTTCAGCCGGCTTGCCTGCTTCTTCCTCTTGCGAAGGCTTCACATCCGTCCCCTCCTGCTCTTCACTCGTTTGTGGAGGCTGCTCCTCTTGCGCTGGCGGTGGCGTCACCGTTTCCTGGGGCGGGGACTGTATCACCTCGCCGCTTGCTGCCTGCCCGCTGCAGCCTGTCATGGCAAGCAAGACCGCTGCTCCAAGCAAAAGGGCTGAACCTCTTTGTTTCCACACTCTCTCCATGCTTTCTTGTCCTTTCAAAGGAAGATCTCTCTATTTTTTTTCAAATAGACGCAGGTACTCTCCGAATCCTTCTTTTTCCAGATCCTTTTTGGGGATAAATCGCAATGCTGCCGAATTGATGCAGTACCGCAGTCCATTGGGACCTGGACCGTCTTCAAAAACATGTCCCAGATGGGAATCTGCTTCGCGACTGCGCACCTCCGTGCGGATCATGTTGTGGCTCAGATCGATGTGCTCTGTCACCTGCGACTGCTCAATCGGCTGGGTAAAAGAAGGCCAACCGCAGTGGGAATCAAACTTGTCAAGCGAACTGAACAGCGGCTCGTTGGAGACGATATCGACGTAGATTCCTTCCTCCTGATGATTCCAGTACTCATTGGAAAAAGGCGGTTCCGTCCCGTTGTTCTGTGTCACATGGAACTGCATCGGAGTCAATCGTTGCTTCAATTCTTCCAGGCGGTTCGTATCGCGCCACGCTTCCTTTACGAATGAAGCACGACCGGATGCAGCCTGATAATACTTGTAGCGAAGCGGATTTTTCTTGTAGTAATCCTGGTGGTACTCTTCAGCTGGGTAAAAAGGTTTCGCAGGCAGGATCAGCGTAGCGATCGGCTTGTCGAAGCGTTGGCTCTGTTCCAAAAGCCGCTTGGATTCCAGGGCTTGCTGATGCTGCTCCTCGTCGTGGTAAAAGATCGCCGGGGCATAGGACTGTCCACGGTCAGCGAACTGTCCGCCAGCATCGGTGGGGTCTATTTGCCGCCAGAAGATTTGCAGGAGCTGCGGATAGGAGATCAACGCAGGATCGTAGGTGATTTGAACGGCCTCGTAATGTCCTGTCGCACCGCTGCATACCTGTTCATACGTGGGGTTCTCGACCTCTCCCCCTGTATATCCGGACACGACGCGAATGATGCCCGGCATCTGGTCAAATGGCTTCACCATGCACCAGAAGCATCCTCCTGCAAAGGTTGCGACACGGTAATTGCTAGTATGATCGCTCAAGTAATTCGCCTCCCTTGGCATTTCCTTGCAAGTGTATACGACTGATTTTACATGGAAATCCATGAGAAGACCACTCCTCAGTTGTTCAGCAGGGTCCGATCTCCCAGCAGGAGGCCCTTCTTACGCAGCTGACGTGTGATGGCATTCTATAGCCAAGCCTTTTTTAAGAGCTTTACGCCAAGCTGGATTTCATCACATGATAAATTGCTGAAACCAAGTTTAATCATGGGTCTGTCAGTTTTGTTTTCCATGAAGAAAGGAGTAGTAGGATAGACTTTAACCCCCTGTTTGGAAGCTTGTTGAATAAGCCACTCTTCTGAATGTTCCAAGTGTACTTTCACTAGTACGTACAAGCCCGACTGCTCGCCAATGATAGATATATTTTGCTTGAAATGATTCCTTAACTCCAAAACCAAGTGCTGCATTTTGCGTTTATAAACGTGCCGCATGCGTTTAATATGGCGATTCCATTCCCCTTGTTCCATAAATTTCGCCATTGTGAATTGGCTGAGCAGCGAAGTGGTGCTCTCGAACCGTTTGAACTGATTTTTATAACGGTTGAGAAGCGGCTGAGGCAATACCATATAACTTAAACGAATTCCAGGAAGAAAGCACTTTGAGAAATTTCCGAGATAAATCACTCTCGCTGCATCGATGGAAGCGAGAGCGGGAAAAGGCTGTTGGGTATAGCGAAACTCACTGTCATAATCGTCCTCGATAATGTACCCCTGCCTCTTGTTTGCCCAATGGATCAGCGCATGTCTTTGTTGAATAGGCATGCTTACCCCGTACGGACTGTGATGGGATGGCGCCACATAAACGATTCGAGATTTCATCTGTTCCAGATGTGAAAAATCAGCGCCTGTCTCATAAACGGGCAACGTTTCAAGTGTAAAACGATTCAGCTGAAAAGCTTCCCTGGCGCCGTCATAACCAGGATCCTCCACGATCATGCTGGAAAAATCATGTTTCAGGACATGACCGAGGTATACGAGCATTTGTTGGGTACTGCTTC
Organism: Brevibacillus panacihumi W25; assembly: GCF_000503775.1. Lineage (GTDB taxonomy): Bacteria > Bacillota > Bacilli > Brevibacillales > Brevibacillaceae > Brevibacillus > Brevibacillus panacihumi_A. The sequence goes on from NZ_KI629782.1 coordinate 225,027, forward strand.
CGATAATAATGGAATGCGGGTCTGTTCTCACCCCGCGAGACTGAAGTATATAGGCTGCGATTTGTTCGCGGAGGCACAATTCGCCAAAAGGTTCCCCGTATCGAAAGCTGTCCTTTGCCGTTAATACTTGATTCGAGATTCTCCTCCATGTTTGTAAAGGGAAATGCGATTGATCGACGACGTCTGCACGGAAATCAATGTGAACAGATGGTATCGGCTCTGTTTGCTTGGGAATAGAAGAACTGCGAGCCTCCTGAAAGGAAAGGGGCTCTAATTCATTTGCAAAATACCCTTTGCGCCCTTTTCCGCGAATATAGCCTTCTGCAACGAGCTGCTCGTAAGCCATTAATGTGGTATTGCGGCTTACTTGAAGGGATTGTGCAAGATAACGAATGGAGGGCAATGGCTCCTCCGCCTTAATGTCGCCATGTTCAATCAATAATTTGAAATGCTCGTAGATTTGTTTGTATTTAGGCGCTCGATCCGTCAAAGCAAATATGGTATTTATCATTTTATCCCTCTGACATGTTCATTTTTTCAGTATTGTACCTTTTTTCATGTCAGTTTGGATACTATCATTCCGTGTAAGGATGTTGGTTGTATATAAAAAAGGAATGAGGGGATGTCGCATGTATATTCCAGAGCATTTTACGATGAAAGAAGGAACTGCTGCCTACGATGTCATACAGGAAAACAGTTTTGCCACGCTGTTTTCGATTCATAACGGGATCCCCTTCGCTACCCATTTGCCTCTGCTATTAAATCAGGAGAAAACCTATTTGTACGGTCATTTTGCCCGTTCGAACCCGCAGTGGAGGGATATTCAAAATCAGACAGTCTTAACCGTTTTTCATGGTCCTCATTGCTACATCTCCCCCTCCTGGTATGAGACCAATAAAGCCGTGCCAACGTGGAATTATGTCACGGTTCATGTCTACGGAGAAGTTGAGCTAATTGAAAATGAACAGGAGCTCATGGATTCCTTGCATGATCTGGTAGGAAAGTACGAAGCCCCAGACAGTTCATACAATTTACACGAGTTAGATGCTGAATTTCTCCTTGGCATGAGCAAGGGCATTCAAGGATTCAGAATAAAAATCGATCGAATGGAAGGAAAAGCAAAGATAAGTCAAAACCATTCCTTGCAGAGACAAGAACTCGTTATCAAACAGTTGGAACAGATTCCACACCCAAACGAACAGCAAATTGCCTCCTTGATGAAAGCCAACCTCCAGCAAAAAGGGTAACCTTTTTCACCATACTAAGGAGGAGCCCGAATCAATCATGCCCAAAATTACAACAAGGAGTTGCACGTTATGGAGCTATCAACGATTTGGCTGTTTGTTTTGGCTGCTGCGACATTGTTAATCATCCCTGGACCAGCAGTCTTCTATATCATGGCAAGAAGTATAAATCAGGGAAAAAAAGCGGGCCTGGTATCCGTTCTCGGTGTATCTCTTGGCGGTTCTGTTCATGTTTTAGCTGGAGCGATGGGAGTTTCTGCGATACTGATGACTTCTGCTACAGCCTTTCAGATCGTGAAGTACTTGGGTGCTGCTTATCTGATCTATCTGGGGTGCAAGACTTTATTTTCTAAATCTGCTGAAACGGCTTCAGATATCCCAGAAGCCCCTCGCGAAAAATTAGGTAAGATTTTTTATGAATCAGCGCTCGTAGAAATCATGAATGCGAAGACAGCATTGTTTTTTTTAGCCTTCTTTCCGCAATTTATATCGCCTGCTGCCGGATCAGTCACGTCACAATTTTTGCTTTTAGGAACGATCTTTATTATCCTAGCTTTACTTTGTGATGGTCTGTATGCAGTTCTCGCAGCAAGCATGAGAAAGCGACTCGTAGGCAGGAAAGCGAGCTCGAAGCTGATGAATCGGATAACTGGCTATTTTTATATTATTTTAGGGGTATTCTCCGCCTTCGCGAGCCCCTTGAAAACCTAAGTGACACAAAGGAAAAGGAGAGATAGCTATGCCCAGATTTATCATTGAAGATGATTTTTGGTCGTTATTCCCTCACGCCAAAATAGGCACCGTGATTTGCCAGGGGATTGATAATTCAAAAAGAGACGTTGAGATCTACGAGAAGCTGCTGCAGGAGGCGGAAAAAGAAGCGCATACGTTTTTAAGTATGGATGAATTCAGTAGAAACCCAGTCATTTCCGTATGGCGAGAAGCGTTTCAGAAATTCAAGACTAAGAAAGGGGCAAGGTGTTCCATTGAAGCTTTATTAAAAAGAGTGAAAAATGGCAATCAGATCGGAAACATAAACCCGCTTGTTGACATCTATAATTCCATTTCCTTGCGTTATGGGCTTCCGTGCGGTGGAGAAGATATCGACACTTTTGCTGGTGATATTCGGCTAACGCAGGCAAATGGTACCGAAGCTTTTATCCCCTTGGGAAGTGATGAAAATGCTCCGCCTTATGAAGGTGAAATTGTGTACAAAGATGATGCCGGTGCCATATGCAGATGCTGGAATTGGCGTGAAGCGCAGAGAACAATGCTCACAGAACGTACAAAAAATGCATTCCTCTGTATTGAATTGATAGATGAGACAAGAAGCGATGAGTTTCATATGGCCTTGAAAGAATTGTCTGATCTAGTGTCGCAGCATCTTGGTGGCATTGTGAGGATTGAAGTGCTAGATCGCAATAATAAGGAAATGTCAATCTTTGAGTAAGCAGCTTGAAAAGGCTGTCGCACGAACGAACATCTCCGTTCATGTGACAGCCGATCTTCATTTATCCCAATTCCTCCCAGACCAGGTGGAGAAAGAGCTTTCCCGTGATCAGCATGGCCCGCTCATCTCCGTCAAATCGCGGATGGTGCAAGGGATAGATGGCATCCTGTTCAGGATTTCCCACTCCTACGAAGAAAAAGGCACCCGGGACCTTTTGCAGGTAGGCGGAAAAGTCTTCTCCTGTCATGCTGGGTTCTACCCGTTTGACTTTATCCTCTCCGACAACTTTCATCGCGGCCGCTTCGACGCTTCTGACCTGTTCCGGATGGTTCCAGACTGCATCGTAGCCTTTGTGGAACACCAGTGACCCCACAGCATCGGCTGCCTCGCAAGTCGCTTTTGTGATCTTCGCGATCTGTTCATGCATGAGCTGTCGTACGTCCGGGTTGAAGCAACGAATCGTCCCGGTCAGCTTGCAGGTATCCGGTATGACATTAGAGGCTTGCCCGCTGTGGATGGAAGCCACCGTTAAAACAGCGGGCTCAAGCGGATTGACGTGACGACTGACGATTTGCTGCAGGTTCAAGACCAGTTGGCAGCCGACGACCAGTGTGTCTACGGTCAGATGCGGCTGTGCTCCATGGCCGCCGCGCCCCTTGATTTCGATCTCGAACAAATCCCCAGCTGCCATGGCATATCCTTCTGTCACGGCGACCTCACCTACCGACAACGCCGGCCAGACATGCGCGCCGTAGATGACATCCACCCCGTCCAGGCAGCCATCCTCGATCATCGCTTTTGCCCCTCCGGGTGGTTTTTCCTCACCAAATTGGTGAAGAAAGACGACATTGCCGCGTAGTTTGTCCCTTACTTTGCTTAACACATGGGCTGCGCCCAGCAACGAAGCTGTGTGCAGGTCGTGGCCGCATGCGTGCATGACGCCAGGGATTTTTGACTTGTAAGGCACCTCTTTTTCATCCTGAATCGGCAAAGCATCGAAATCGGCGCGCAAGGCAATGGTACGGCTCTCCTTTTCTGCCGCTCCTCCTCGAAGCAATCCGACCACCCCGCGACCGCCGACGCCCGTCCTTACCTCCAAGCCCAGATTTTCCAGGTAATCAGCCACCTTTTGGGGAGTATTCACCTCCTGGAAGGACAACTCCGGGTGCATATGCAGATCGCGGCGGATCCTCACCATTTCCGGATACAAGGTCTCCAGTTCGCGACACATAGCGGCAAGCATCGTTTTCCTCCCCTCTTTGCATGTCTATTGGACGCCTGTCATGGACCATTTTTCCAGATCGCGGTGGAAACCGAAGACACGGGGTTCTCCATATGCAATCTTTTTCGAAATTCCGACGAAGTCATTGTCTGAGTAGAGAGAGATGAGCGGCACGTCTTCATTCCAGAGCTTTTGCAATTCGCTGTAGATTCCTTTTCGAACATCGGAATTGGCTTCCGCCCTGCCCTTTTTCAACAGCTCTTCCGACTTGGGATTGTCGTATTGCATAAAGTTGTAGGTGCCGCCTACGCCGTAAAGAGACGAGACCTCAGGATCCAACGTCAGCGTAAGTCCCATCAGTACGACTTCAAAATCTCCGGCCTTGGCCTTCGCGAGCACGGTCGGGAAATCGTATTTCGTGACCTTTACGTTGAGACCTGCGGCGATCAGGTTCTGGGTGATAATATCAGCGGACTGCTCACGTACCTTGTTGCCAGTCGGAACCATGAAATGCAGCTCCCGATTGAAGTCCCACCCAGCTTCTTGCAGCAATTGTTTGGCCTTGGCGGTATCAAATGTGTATTTCTTCAGATCTTTATCGAGATAAGGGTTAACCGATGAATAGGGACCGTCTATCACTTCCCCGTAGCCTTTCAGCAGCTTGTCTACCAGCTGCTGGCGGTCGACGGCGTACGCCATTGCCTGACGCACCTTCGGATCGAGTTTTTTCGTGTTGAACATCATGGTTTGGAAACCAATCGTAGGCTCGTCCTTGGCGACAAGATGGTCCATGCCTTTGACCGTATCGTAATCCTGCGGCGGAATTTTGCCGATGCCCCCGCCGACGTTCATGTGAACTTCTCCTGTTTGCAATTGGGCGACCATATTCGCAGACGGCATGATTTTAATAAACATTTTCTCCAGCTCCGGTTTGCCGCGATAGTAATCCGGGTTGGCTTCCAGCTCTACATATTGGTCCTTCTGGTATTTGACAAATTTGAACGGTCCATTGGTAACGGTAGGTTTTTGCATGAAGGGGTCCTGCGACAGGCTCGCCGGGTCCACTTTTTCCAGCACATGCTTCGGCAAAATCATCAGCTTGCAGCCCAGCTGTTCTTTTAACATATTGGGATCGACTGGCGCTTTGGTTTTGAACTCCAACGTCTTGTCGTCGACGACTTTGACCGATGGGATGCTGCTTTCGCCCGCTTTGAGCTTCCCGTTTTCCTCTAGTCCATCCAGCATGGACAGATAGCTGCCTACACTCGTCTCTGTTTTGGGATTGGCGATGAGGTTGAAGGTGAATGCGGCATCGTGAGCCGTGACAGGGGTCCCGTCCGTCCATTTGGCGTCCTTGTTGATTTTGATCGTGTAAGTCTGGTTGTCTGTCGTCTCAAAGGAATCGGCCAATTTGGGCACGAATTTCAGCGGACCTTCCATTTCCAGGAAGGAGTCAAACATAAACTTCTCCGTGAATTGCGAAGCGACGTCCACACTGTTGATCGTATTGAACAAGATCGGCGGATTGGTCATCCCCAGGAACATGGAGCCGCCTGCCGCGCTTGTGGCACCGGCTGGCGCCTGCGCTGTGCCTCCCGCGGTCCCGTTTCCTTGGACCGGAGCCGAACTCCCGCCTCCACCACCGCACGCGGCCAGTGTGAAAAGTGAAGAAATAGCCAAAATGCTTGCTGCTTTCTTGACGATTTTCATCATTTTCCCCCCACATCTATCGTAATAAAAAACGTGTTGCCATCACTCATTACCTCAGACTTTTCGGATCCATCGCATCCCGCAGTCCGTCTCCCATGAAATTAATCGAGAGAACGGCGAGCAAAATCATCAACCCCGGTGGAATCCAGAGCCAAAGCTGTGTCGACAGGACTGTAAGCGATTGGGCTTCTGTCAGCATATTGCCCCAGCTCGCTGTCGGAGGCTGGACACCCATCCCGAGAAAGCTGAGCGAGGCTTCCATGATGATTGCAGAGGCGATGCCAAAGGTGGCGTTGACGAGAATGGGAGCCAGGCAGTTCGGGAGGATGTGCTGGAAGACGATTTTGGGTGTCGAATACCCCAGTGTAATGCCTGCCTTGACGTAATCCATCTCCTTGATCGACAAGACGCTGCCGCGTACAATCCGGGCGATACCGGGCCAGCCGAGCAATCCCAGCACGATGATAATGTTGTACAGACTCGGGCCCATGATGCTGACCAGCACCAAGATGACCATCAAGTAGGGAAAGGCCATGAACACATCTGTCAACCGCATGATGCACATGTCTACCCATTTGCCAAAATAGCCGGCAATCGCCCCCAGGATCGTTCCGATGACGACATAAATCGCAACGGCGCCAATCCCGACAGCTAAAGAGACGCGCGACGCGTAGATCAAGCGGCTCGCGATATCACGACCCACCTGGTCCGTCCCCAGCCAATACTCGGCAGACGGTTCCGCAGCGAAATCCCCTGTGATTTCATACGGATCCCTGGGCGATATCCACGGAGCCAAAATCGCCATCAGCGTAATGATGGTGAAAATCACCAACCCGACAACCGCGAGCCTGTGTTTGAAAAAACGCTTCGTAATCATCCTCAGGTAGCTTTCTTCTTCGCCCAGGCCCAAATCCGGCGGGTGCTGCAGGACGGGCTCCTGTTCCGTTTTCAGATTGGCAAGCGACATCTGCTCCCCCCCTTTTAGCCTTAATTGTATTTAATCCGCGGGTCTGCAACCGAATAGAGGATATCTGCGAGAAGATTGGACAACAGGACTGTGATCGCCGCGATAAAATTGATTGCCATTAGAGTCGGGTAATCGCGCGAGAGGATGGATTGAATCGTGAGTTGTCCCAATCCCGGCCACTGAAAGATCTGTTCGGTCACGACGGCCCCACCGATCAACAGCGGAATATCCATGCCAATGACCGTAATGATCGGAATCAGCGCGTTGCGAAAGGCATGCTTGTTGACGACGAGAAATTCCCGCAGGCCTTTGGAACGGGCTGTACGCAGATAATCTTGTCCCAAAATCTCCAGCATGCTGGAACGCACATATCGAACCATGCTCCCTGCAATCCCCGTAGCCAGAACGAAAGCCGGGAGCAGCAAATGCATGATCGTATCGCCAAAGCCTCCGTCTCCCCCGAGTGTATTCATGCCGCCGGACGGAAGGATTTGCCACTGTACGGCAAACAGATAGATGAGACCAAGTCCCAGGAAGAAATTCGGTATGGAGATGCCCATAAAGGAAAAGCCGGTGGTTAGATAATCAATCCACGAATATTGCCGAGTCGCGCTGATCACGCCGATCGGAATGGCGAAGATGTATGCCAGCAGCAAAGCTGAACCCATCAGCAAAAGCGTCGGCAAGATCCGCGATGCCACCATCTCCCCTACCGGAGCGTAGGTTGAGAAGGAATAGCCGAAATCTCCCTGCAGCAGGTTTTGCAACCATCGCCAATACTGGACGTAGATCGGATCATTCAGACCCAATGCTTCTTTTTTCAACTCGATGTCCGCCTGTGTCGCATCCGGGCTGATAAACATTTCCACAGGGTTGCCCGGTGCCAGATTGACGATAAAGAAACTGAACACGGTCACTCCGAATAGCACCGGGATGGCGATGAGCAAACGCCGTACGATATATGGAAACACGAATAATCGTCCCTCCTTCGATATTAGACAAGTGGAAAATGACACGCTACGGCGTGAGCGGTTTTGGTCAGATCAGGCGCCTGCTCCCGGCAAATCTCTTTGGCAAAGGGGCAACGAGTATGGAATCGGCATCCTTTCGGGGGATTCGCAGGATTGGGGACGTCCCCCTCCATCACGATCCGCTCCCGATTGCGCAGATGCGGATTGGGGATGGGATAGGCGTGCAGCAGAGCTTGCGTATATGGGTGTCTGGGGGATTTGAAGATCTCCTGCGTTTGGGCCAGCTCCACGATTTTGCCCAGGTACATGATGGCGATCCGGTCACTGATGTACTTGACTGCACCCAGACCATGCGCGATGAACAGATACGTGAGCTGAAATTCCTTCTGCAAATCCTTCAACAGATTTAGCACCTGCGCCTGAATCGAGACGTCCAGCGCAGATACGGGTTCATCACAAACGATCAGCTTGGGTTGCAAAATAAGCGCTCTGGCAATGCCGATCCGTTGCCTTTGACCTCCGGAGAATTCATGCGGATAACGGCTTTTATGGTACTTGGTCAAACCGACGATCTCGAGAATTTCGTCTACCTTTTGGGAAACCTCGCTTTTCGGTACGAGCTTATGGGCCAATAGCGGCTCTGCCAGCAAATCGCCGATGCGTTTTCTGGGATTGAGCGATGAGTACGGGTCTTGGAAGATAATCTGCAAATCCGTGCGGGCTTTACGCAATTCTGCACCTTGCAGCGCGGCCATGTCCTGACCTGCAAAGATCACTCTGCCTTCTGTGGGAGGTTCAAGATGGACGATAGCTCGTCCCGTCGTCGATTTTCCGCAGCCCGACTCGCCGACAAGCGCCAGGGTTTCCCCAGGGTAGATGTGAAAATCGATCCCGTCCACTGCTTTCACATGGCCGACAGTGCGTGAGATAATCCCTTTTTTGATGGGATAATATTTTTTGAGCTTTTCGACGACCAAGAGCGGCGTCTGTTTATCGGGGGGTTTACGCATTAAGCAATCACCTCATTTTGACCGTAGCCAGAGACCACTTGCTCCTCTTCCTGGTACAACCAGCATCTGACACGATGGCCGTTGCTGCCCTGAATCGTGAGCAGCGGGGGCTTTTGTGTCACGCATTGTTCCGTGGCGTGCTGGCAGCGTTGATGAAAACGGCAGCCCTTTGGCATCGCGTGCAGGTGGGGAACCGTTCCGGGAATGGAAAAGAGCTTTTGCTGGCTATCGTGTTCGAGATGTGGAATGGATTCCATCAGTCCGACCGTGTACGGATGTTTGGGATCATCGAACAGGGTAAACACATCCGCCTCCTCGACGACTTGTCCTGCATACATGACCAGCACTTTATCTGCCATTTCTGCGATGATACCCAGATCATGCGAAATGATCATGATGGCCGTCTGCGATTCCTGTCTCAGTTTTTTCATCAACTCCAGGATTTGCGCCTGGATCGTCACATCCAGAGCCGTCGTCGGTTCGTCCGCAATCAGCAGCCTTGGCTTGCAGGAGAGAGCCATGGCGATCATGACTCTTTGTCTCATGCCGCCGGACAATTTGTGCGGATATTCGTCGATGATCTGTTCTGCGCGAGGTATGCCAACCTTTTTGAGCATTTCGATGGCATACGCCCGCGCTTCGCTCTTGGACATTTTCATATGTAAGTGAATTAGTTCCAGCATTTGATTGCCGATGCTAAATACCGGATTGAGGGATGTCATCGGCTCTTGAAAAATCATGGAGATTTCATTTCCCCGGATCTCGCGCATTTGAGCTTCCTCCAACTGCGTCAGTTCCCTGCCGTTAAAGGATATGGCTCCCTTTTTGATCAGACCGGTGCGGCCGAGGAGTCTCATGATGGACAAGGAGGTGACACTTTTCCCGCAACCGGATTCACCAACTATTCCAATGGTTTCACCCTGTTTTAATTGAAAGGTGACTTCATCGACGGAAACTACCTCCCCCTTATCTGTGCGAAACGCGACCTGAAGTTTGTCAACTTCCAACAAGTTATTCTCCAAACTCCACACCTCCAATTGTTCCATTGGCTATACACCCAAGCAAAACGAACTATCTCGGTTTCACATATTCTTTTGTTTTATGGGATTGAACAGATTATGCTTATTCAGAGTATACGGATAATTAGTTGCAGAATCAATCTATTTTTCACTCAATTCTGAATTAACTGTTTTCGGTGAAGCGCTTACAATCCTTGTGGCTCTAAGGAGAATTGATTTACAGATAAACCCAGAGAATACATTTTGGTGCATTCTTTTTCATCAAAAAAAGCGCTGAACCGGCAGAAGACTTCTCTGCTTGTGTCAGCACCTTTTTCTATCTGGCCCATCACCAGTCACTTTACATACCGATTGAACCACTCCACCGTATAGTTGAGCCGCAAGACACGCTGACTGGGATCTCCGCTTCGTGACATCTCGTGATTGGCGTCAGGGAAGCGGATAAAGGATACCGGGGCTTTCCCCTGATGCTGCAAGGTGATGAAGAGCTGCTCTGCCTGTTCGATCGGGCAGCGAAAATCCCGCTCTCCGTGCATAATCAGCAGAGGCGTCTTGACCTGTGATGCGAGACGCAGCGGGGAATGATGCCACATTTTTTCGGGGTTGGAAAATGGATCAGCCTGAATCTCTTCTGCCGAAAAATAATAGCCAATATCGCTTACCCCGTAAAAACTCAGCCAATTGCAAATGCTTCTGTCCGTTACTGCAGCCTTGAAACGATCCGTCTGCCCAACGATCCAGTTGGTCATGAAGCCTCCATAACTCCCGCCAGCAACACCCAGACGATTTTCGTCGATATAGTCGAGCTGGCAGAGGACATCCACTCCAGCCATCAGATCATCAAAATCATGACCGCCATAGTCTCCGCAGCAGGCTTGCATGAAGCGTTCGCCATACCCGTGGCTCCCTCGCGGATTGGTGTAGAGCACGACATAGCCTTGGGCGGCAAGCAATTGAAATTCATGAAAAAAGGTTTGCCCGTACATCGAATGCGGTCCGCCATGAATCTGAAGGATGGCCGGGTACTTCTTTCCTTCCACGAAATTTGGCGGCTTCATGATCCAGCCCTGGATCTCCCAGTCTTTCGCACCGGTAAACAGGATTTCCTCCGGCGAGGACAAGGCGATATGCTGAAAAAGCTCTTTGTTCACATCAGTCAGACGAGCTTCTTCCCCTGTTTGCAAATCGAGGCTGAACAAATCTCCCGGGATGAGCGGGTCACTGACGGCAGCTACGAGACAGTCCTGCTCCGCGTGGTAGGAGAATCCGAATACGTTTTGTTCTCCATCCATAATCTGGGAAAAAGTGCCGTCCAGAGTGGCTTTCCAGATCCCCGATCTGCCGCGCTGACTTGACAAAAACAGCAGCCCTTCCCCATCTTTTGTCCACACGCCGCCGTGATCGGGATGGCCAGGCGAACGGACATCTCCAATTGTGACATCGCCAACCTGTACATCCCACTCTGCAGTGAGGCAGGTAATGGTTCCTGTTGCAAGATCCGTCACCCAGATTTTTTTCATAGTGCCGTACAGATGCTTGTCTATCAGACTGCCGACAAAAGACAGCTTCGAACCATCCCGGGAAAAACGCGGCATGCCAAAAGTCCCGTTGCTTTGCGTGATTTTCCTCCATTCTCCCCCGTCTACAGGTACGAGGTAGATGTCGATCTCATGCTGCAGGTCCGGGTTGGACGAACGGTTGGCGCTTATTGCGACCCATTTGCCATCCGGCGACCAGCTTCCCGCCGTATGATCGCCCGCCCCAGTCGTCAATGGTCTGATTTCTCCGGTCTCCACCTGGACGATCGCCAATTGGCGGTTCTTCTCGTACAAAAATCCAAATTCATCTGACTTGTATTTCATCTTGGTGACGCGAATGGCTTTCTCCGCATTTTGCTTGTGAACGTAATCTTCTTGTTCCGCAGCTTCTTCGCGATACCTGTCTCCCGCTTTCATCCAGGAGGAAAACAGAATCTGCTTTCCATCCGGAGACCAGAGTGGAGCAGAAGCCCCGTTCGGACAATCCGTGATCATTTTTGGCACTGGTTGTGACTCATCGATCGCAAGCATCCAGATCTGCGCCTTGCCTGAGCGGTTGGAGACAAAGCAGAGTTTGGACCCATCGGGAGACCAGCGCGGATAGGAATCCCGCACGGGTCCGCAGGTAAGCTCCGTGGTGCGATCTTCTTCCCGGGAATAAAGGATCAAATGACTCTGGTATTGGCGTTCTTCATCAATCCTGTTCAGAACATAGACAACTTTAGAACCATCTGGTGAAAGCTGCGGGTCACTGGTGTAGCGGATTTGGTACAAATCTTCTGCTGTAATGCCCCGTTTGTTGTCAGACATGACTTTCACTCCTTTTTTCATGGGTTGATCGCATCAGGATCATCAGCTATTCAAATACACTTCTTCGTTTAGCAAAGCTGGCGGCCTCTTCCCTTGCAGACCTGCCACCAGATTTTCCGCCGCAAACTGTGCCATGCGAAATCTCGTCTCCTCCGTGGCCGACCCGATATGCGGCAGAGTCACGACATTCGGCATGCCAAGCAGGGGATGATCGTGATCGACGGGTTCCTTAGCAAACACATCCAAGCCTGCCGCCAGGATTTCGCCTTCCCGCAAGGCCTTGACCAAAGCTTTCTCATCGACAGTCGCGCCGCGGGAGCCATTGATAAAGATAGCTGTTTTTTTCATCGCCTGAAATTCCTTTTCCCCGATCAGGTTGGTTGTCTCTTCCGTAAGCGGCACCATCACACAGACAAAATCCGCCTGCCTGCACAGTTCGTCCAGCGTACAGTAAGTGGCCTGGTATCGGCGCTCCACCTCTACATTGCGCGAACGATTATGGTAGAGAATGTTCATGTCAAAACCAAGATGTGCCCGTTTGGCGATAGCAGAACCGATCCGGCCCATTCCGACGATGCCCAAGGTCTTGTGATGGACATCCGTGCCAAACTGGGCGGATGTGAGAGGCGACGTCCAGCGGCCTGACTTTACGAGCTGGTCCATCTCCGGAATCCGTCGCGCTGCCGCCAGGATCAATCCCATCATCGTATCAGCTACCGTATCCGTTAATACGTCTGGTGTATTGGTCGCCATGACATGATGCCGGCTCATGGCTCCCAGATCAAAATTGTCGTAGCCGACTGCGATATTGCTGACGATTTTCAGCTTTGGTGCGCGCTTCAGCAGTTCGTGATCGATTTTCAAACCCGTGCCAATCAGACCCTCCGCTTCGCCCAAGGCTGCATCAAAGGCAGATCGGGCCTCTTCGTTCCACTCTTCCAGGTGCATGACCTCGCATGCTTCCTGCAAGTAGGCCAGGACTTCCGGGTATATTTTTTTATACGCGATTACTTTTGGCTTCATGTTCGCTGCGCCCCGCTTTCTGAAGGAAAATAGAAGAAGGACCAACGATTTGCTTCTTCGTTGGTCCCTCATGGATTCCGTATCGATAGATTAAATTCCTGCCTGCCCTAGATGTGGTTGGTGTAGAAATAGTTCAAGAAGTAGGCTGCACTGATCGCAGCGCCGACGATAAAGACGACCCCGCTTTTTTTGCGTTGTTGGGCAAAGCGCAGAATGCTGAAGCAAAACAGCACGCCGGTTACCATAAAATAGGCTACGGCAACCCAGAAAAAGTCCCACGGCAAACTGGCAAAATCGACATTACCCAATAAGAACACCGTCCCTTGTCTTCCATCCTGGCAACACGATGGTTTGTATCTTATCCTCCATTATACCAAGAGAATACCAAAGATATCATCATCCTTCCAAACCGTAACAGAAGTGTCAAAGTTTTGACTCGGCATGCTCTTGCCAAACCTGTGCAGCAGACTTGTGCCAAGCCACGCCTACTGGAAGGGCTTTCTCTACCTTCTTGCGCAACCCTTCATCTGCTTGCAGTTCTGGACTGAGCAACGTAATAATCCCGCTGTCTTCCCGTGTGCGGATTAGCCGGCCGATGCCTTGGCGCAAGCGCAAAAGCATGTACGGCATGTCTACCTCATTGAAAGCATTGCCGGCAGCCGCCTTGCGCTTCGCCGCGAACACGGGATCATTCGGCGGGAATGGCAAGGACCAGATGACGACATGAGAAAGGGAAGGCCCAGGCACGTCCAATCCCTCCCATAGGGAAACGGCGCATAAATTGCTGTGTTCATCATGCTGGAATTGGGAGATCAAGTGACTGATTTCCTGATCCCCTTCAAACAGGAAACGCTGCTGATTGCTGGTCTCGCTCCTGCTCTGCAGGCTTTGCTTGAAGGCATGCATCTCCTCCAAGGAGGGAAACAGCAGCAAGGACCTCCCCTGTGTTTTCTCCAGCATTTCCAGCGTCACGTCTACCTTTTCCGCAAACGCATCAGATGACGTGAAATCAGGGGCCAACACCTTCATCCGATTCTCGTAATCATAGGGAGATGCTACGGAAAAAGAGAGATATTCATCGATCCCCAGGCTGTCTGCGAGATAGAAGAAAGAGCCATCCGCAGACAAGGTGGCAGACGAGAAGACGACCGGCATTTTTTGCGAGAAGACGAACTCCTTCAGAACCTCCTGCACTTTTCGCGGCATTACCACGAGACTCGTCCCAGTCGCATCTTCTGTCACCCAGGTAATGACTTTCGAAGGGTCTTCGAACAATTGCAGCGCGATCTGAATCATCTCCAAATGCTCGCTGACGATATTCAGTTGGAATTCATCCAATGTGTACAGACCGCCCTCTAATACCAGTTCTTCTTGTATGGAATCGATCAGACTCGAAAACGCTTGAATCTGCGCAAGCAATCCAGGATGGAGCGTGATTTCCCTGCGCTCAGAACCGGGAACCGGTTTGCTCTCCTGCTTGAGCATGGCAAATAAATTGTCGCTTTGCATGATCGCATCCTCTACTGCGTACGCCAAAGACTCTCGAATCTCGCCTTTTAGCAGGCGGGTGATCACTTCTTCAAATACGTTGTGGTTTAGTTTATAGGTCAAAGCCTTCTGCGCTGCCGTCTCGAGCAGATGCCCCTCGTCAAAAATGACAGAGCTGTGACTTGGGAGCAATGGCAAATGTCCTCCCCGTTTTCTCCCCTCGTAGGTCCAGACATGCTCCATGTAGAAGTCATGCGAACAGATGATGAGATCAGCCGATTTGCGATAGAAATCCCGAGAGAGCGTCTGCCCGCAGCGATGCTGCTTGTCACAGGAGAAGCAATCCTGGAAAACATCCCAGTTGGCCACATTCCATTGTTCGTCGTCCAGTGCAGGGTATTGACTGCGATCCCCATAGGGGGAAAATGCTTGCAAGGCTTCGTAGTTATGAACAAACGGAGGCAATTCCTGATAGATTTCCTGATACAGCTCCCCGTCTTCTTCCCGCAAACGGGCTTGATCCAGCTTTTGCAGACAAAGGTACTGGTTGGGTGACTTACCCAGACGCGCATCAATCTTCATATTCAGGTGCCGGGCCAATTTGGCGATGTCCCCCTCCGGCTTGACCAGTTGTTCGATCAATGATTCATTCGCACAGGCGATGATTGCCGGCTTGCGCGTATAGCGGGCATAGCAGATTGCGTACAGCAGGTAGGCCAGCGTCTTCCCAGTACCGACTCCTGCTTCTGCAAAAATCGTCTGCTTTTCTAAAAAGGCCCGTTCGAGTTGAAAAGCCATGTAGATCTGTTCATCCCGCACCTCAAATCCTGCTTCGGGCAATACTTCATAAAAGACATCGGCAATCCAGTCACTGACTTGCGGGATAAACGGTTGTGTCGGATCGTATGAAAAGGGGTAGCGTTCCACGTATGTTCTGCCTCCATTGTACTCAGCTCAAAATGTAATAATCGCATGTTCGTCCTCTGAACACAATATCTCTTCGCTTAAAAGACGCAAGAAAATGTCCGAAAGAAGAAAAAGTGGTACACTAGTTTTCGTCATCTACCAAAGACAGGAGCGATTGTTGCGATGGAAAAAGTGATGTTTATTGAAATTGGCATGGGGATCGACCTGCACGGTCAAAACGTGACGAAAGCCGCAGTGCGTGCGGTGCAAAACGCGATCCATCACAATTCCATGCCCGGTTTGCGATCTGTTCTGCCTGGCAACGATATTCACAACATGAAGGTGCATGTTCGCTTGGCTGTGCCGGCAGACAAGGAAAAGCTGGATTTGGCTGTGGTACGTGAGGAGCTGCCTTATGGAGCGGTCAGCTTTGAAATCGTCGACGGCGGAATGTTGACCTCCAGCGGTGTCGTGATTGCCGAAAAAGAGGATAAAAATGATTTGGCTTATGTCGTCATCGCTTCGGTGGAAGTAGGCTATTAGTCAATCGGTAGAAACAAGAAAGAGAGTGCTTCCCGACTCGCATGCGAACGGATGCAGCACTCTCTTGTTTTTGCTATGGTCTAAAAGGCTTGTTCCAGCTCATCTACAAGCTGCCCAACATACCTTACCGCCTCGCGAATCGGGTCTGGCTGGGACATGTCTACACCTGCCATTTTCATCAGCTCGAGCGGCGACAAGGATCCGCCCGCCTTCAAAACCTCCAGCCAGCGTTGGACGGCTGCCTCCCCCTCCTGTCTGATTTGCCCGGCCATGGCCGTAGAGGCAGTAAGTCCTGCCGCATACGTGTACGGATAGAGCCCCATATAATAATGCGGCTGACGCATCCAGGTCAAACTCGCGCCTTCATCCAACTCGACCGCGTCGCCCCAGAAATCGGAAAGCACCCGTCCCTTCCATTCGCTAAGTTGTTTCGCTGTGATTGGCAGATCAGCCTCTGCCGCTTCATAGACCTTCTTTTGCAATTGTCCTTCCAGCAGATGGGTGACGAAATTGTGATAGTACGTATTCAGAAGCTGCAGGTTGACCCAGCGTTTGAGACGGGTGTCATCGGACTGTTCGCGGATATGCTGGGCAAGCAGCAGTTCATTTAGCGTCGACGGGGCCTCAATGAAATAGAGGGACGGCCGATAGTTGGCGTAGCGCTGGTATTTTCCCGCCAGCATGAAATGTCCGGCATGCCCCAGTTCGTGGGCAAGCGTGAAGGCACTTCGCATGTTGTCCGCCCAAGTAATCAGAATGAACGAATGTGCTCCGTATGGACTGGAACAAAACGCTCCCGTAGATTTTCCGACATTGTCTACATAATCGATCCATCGGTTATCCAACGCCTGTTTCATGATCGCGGTATATTCCTCGCCCATGATTTCAAGGGCGGCGAGAATGGTCTTGCCAGCTTCTTGCGTAGTTACCTTCGGACTGAACTCGGGATCGAGCGGCACTTTCAAATCACAGACAAGGAGCTTTTCCAATCCTAGGACTTTCGCCTTCAAGCGAGCATAGCGACGCATATGCGGCGCCAACTCGGTCCCGATGATGTCGAGAATATTGTGGTACATCTCCATGCTTACCTTCTGCGTGTCCAACAGCATATGTGTGACGGACTCATAACCGCGCAGACGGGAAAGTACGGTCTGTTTTTTCACCTCTGTGGCGTACGCAGCGGCGAAGGTGTGCTGATACGCTTGCAACGTCTTGGTAAAAGATTCGTAGGCAGCATGCCGAAGCTGATAGTCCGATGACATCTCATAGTCGCTTTCAAACAAGGCAAACGATACCGGTCTCATCACCCCAGCCGAGTCTGCGACGGAGTCAAAGCGCATGTCGGAAAGCTTGCTGCGATTGTAGATCAGATAAGGAGCGGAAAATACCTCTCCCAAAGCTGCTAGAGCGGATTCGGTCTCTGCTGACAACCGGTAGGGCTTTGTCGCATACAGATCCAGCAGTTTTTTACGGAATGGCAAAAGTCCCGGCTCTTCGTCCAAGAATCGCTCCAAGCTGCCATCGGGAAGGTCCAGAATTTCAGAACGGATAAAAGAGAGCGAGGACTGGATCTGCGAAGCGATGTCCCCTACCTGTGCCGACCTGGACTGATTGGCCGGGTTCGTCCCGTCTTCTGACAGACGCAGACTCGCATAAGTGTGGAGTTGGATAAGCTGCACTGCCAGCGCATCCTCAGCTTCGAGACATGCGAGCAGCTTGTCCGCGTTGTTCAATTCCCCCTTGTAACGAGTTACGGCAGGCAGCAATTCTTGTAATTCGCGCAGCTTACTCTCCCATTCTTCCTGCGAGGCAAATAGATCATCCAGGTTCCAAGTCTGTTCGGTGGGCACTTGTTCACGCGTCAATCTCATCTGGGATTTCCTCCTCTTTTCGACTATGAAAAGATGTATTGGATACTTTTTAGCTATTTCCTGTTCCTCGCATTTCTGAATATTTGTGAAAAAGAATGAATTCTCTTGGTTCAAAGCGTAAACCCAAGCAGTTTTTGGTATAATATGGGTGTCTCTAGGATGAATGAAGATGGGAGTCGATAAGATGACATTTGAAAACTTGCTGGATCGCTATGCCGAGCTGGCAGTTCGAGTCGGAGTAAACGTACAAAACATGCAAACACTCGTCGTCGCAGGGCCTGTCCAATCAGCCCCTTTCATTCGCAAAGTGGTTCGCAAAGCATACGAGGCAGGAGCCAAGCATGTCTATATCGATTGGAACGACGACGAATTGACCCGCATGAAATACGAGTTGGCACCGGAAGAAGCTTTTGAAGAATTTCCGCTATGGAAAGCAAAGGGCTGGGAAGAGTTGGCTGAGCAAGGAGCCGCATTTTTGTACCTTTCCTCTTCCAACCCGGATCTTTTGCAGGGAATCGATCAGGAACGTATCGTCAAGGCAAGCAAAGCGTCTGGTCAAGCGCTGCAGCGTTTTCGCAGCTATACCATGGCCGATAAGGTAAGCTGGAGTGTCATCGCTATTCCCTCTCCTGCATGGGCTAACCTGGTTTTTCCCGAGCTTCCTGAAGATGAGCGTGAACAAGCACTGTGGGAAGCCATTTTTGCAGCGACACGCATCCATGAACCTGACCCCGTCCAAGCCTGGAAAGAGCATCATCAAGAATTGAACCGCAAAGTGGAACACCTGAACGAAAAACAGTACAAAGCCCTGCACTACGAAGCACCCGGAACCCGATTGACCATTGAATTGCCCGCGAATCACATCTGGATCGGCGGAGGCAGCGTGAATCAGGACGGGGTATCCTTCATGGCCAATATGCCGACAGAAGAAGTCTTTACGGCTCCGAAACGCGATGGAGTAAATGGCGTTGTGCAAAGCACCAAGCCTTTGAGTTACCAAGGCACCCTGATTGAGGATTTCCAGCTTACCTTTGAAAAAGGGCGAATTGTACAGGTCACTGCCAAGAAGGGAGAAGACTCTCTTAAACGGCTGATAGAAACGGATGAGGGATCTTGTTACTTGGGTGAAGTGGCCTTGGTCCCCCATCTCTCGCCCATTTCCCAATCAAACATTATTTTCTTCAACACCTTATTCGATGAAAACGCCTCGAATCATCTGGCGATTGGCAAAGCTTATCCGACCAACCTTCAAGACGGAAGCGGGATGAGCGACGATGAACTGCAGCAACACGGATTAAATACCAGCATGGTCCACGTCGATTTCATGATCGGATCGGATAAAATGAACATCGATGGCGAGACCAGGCAAGGAGAACGCGAGCCTATCTTCCGCAATGGCAATTGGGCTTTTTAACGAGAGTTGCTCTGTATCGAGCGGCATGAAATAGAAGGAGGGGGAGCTTGTGGCTCCCCCTAATGGATATTTTTCTTTTTGAACTGTCCTCCGTTGACATCGTGGATGGTACCCATCGCGAGGAAAGCTGAATCATCGATATCCTCTACAATTTCCTTGAGCTTCGTCTCTTCCAGCCGTGTAATAACGGAAAAAATCACTTTCTTCGCATCACCGGAAAATCCGCCTTCACCGACGAGATACGTCACACTTCTGCCTAATGTGGCTGAAATGGCATCCCCGATTTTCTCCGCTTCGTCACTGATGATCCACACCGCTCGCGATTGCTCCAGTCCTACCATCGTCAAATCGATCATTTTGAACGCGATATAATAGGCGATCAAAGAGTACATGGCCCGGTCCCAGCCAAAAATAAAGCCTGCACTGCCGAGAATAAAGATATTGAAAAACATCACCATCTCCCCTACGGAGAAGGGACTTCTTTTGTTCAACAGAATCGCGACAATCTCTGTGCCATCAAGCGAGCCGCCAGCCCGAATGACTAATCCGACTCCGATTCCGACGATAATTCCACCAAATACGGCGGAGAGCAGCAGATCTTCTGTCAAGCCGGAGACTTCGTGCAGCAATGTCGTTCCAATTGACATGACAGCCACACCGAACAAAGTAGCGATCGCAAAACTTTTTCCAATCTGTTTATAGCCGATAATCAAAAAAGGCAGATTCAAGAGAAATAGGAAGACTCCTAGAGGGATACCCGCCAAATGAGAGAACATGATCGACAGTCCTGTCACACCACCATCGATGATGTTATTGGGTACGAGGAAAATCTCCAACCCAACCGCGACAAGGCTTGCTCCTACTACGATCGCCAATGCTCGAAGCAGTAATTTTCTCTTCGACAGCCGCTTATGAGCGGCCGAGACAGGTTGAAATTGTTGTTCCATCTGCTACCATCCCTGTTCTTTGATCACCACTGTACTTCCATCATTCCCCAAGTCCTAAAAAAATAGCCAGCTTGTGGCGCAAGCTGACTTACTCTGTCCTTTATCCAATGAAATGCGCCAACTCCCGATTGAACTTCTCTCGCTCACAATAAAACAGCCCATGTCCGCTCTTTTCAAAGGGAATTAATTCCGAATCCCGGATGCCTGCATGCATCGCCTGAGCAAACGCAAAGGGACAGATCCGATCCTGGACGCCGTGGAAAATGGCAGTCGGAACATGAATTTTGGGCAAGTCATTGCGCAAATCCTCATCGCGAAGGGCGATCAGCCCTTGTATCGTGGCGTGGCCGGAAGCAACCAAGCCCAGGCCGTCGAACCAGTTTTTAAAACTTTCGGTCACATAGCGCGCAAAAAAGAGATTGCCGAAATCGCTCAGCATTTGCGGACGATCCTGGTAGGCACCTTCAATCAGCTTATTTACCTCTTCTTTGGTCATCCCGAATGGATAATCCGGTCTTCTGGTAAAAACTGGAGCAGCGGCGCTGACTAACGCCAGCTTGGAGACGCGGTGATCGACATGGCGTCCCATATACCGGATCGCAATCGCTCCACCCATGGAAAAACCAGCGAGTGTAAAGTCATCCAAGCCTAAAGTATCCACGATCGCCAGTATATCATCCGCCAACCGGTCATAAGAATAACCTGTCCAGGGACGATCTGATTTCCCATATCCTCGCAAGTCTACCCCAATGCAACGATACCCCAATTTGGGCAACTGATCGAACTGGTATTCGTACATCTCTTGATTGAGCGGCCATCCGTGGATAAACAAGATTGGCTTTCCATTTCCCGGATCAATGTCCTCCACATACAGATTTACATTGCGCTCTACTGGAATGTAGTAGCCCACACCATACTCCTCCTTTACTAAGTCACCCTGCTCTCGTGTTCGTGCAGCCTACCGTAGCTTATGTAGGCAATCGCCAAGTGGATATCCGCCTGCAAAAATAGACCCGAACTAGGCAACCAGCACGCATTTTGGGTTATAATGGGGGGATGACACTTCGTACGGAGGACCTGACGATATGCTGCAAAGAGAATTGACACGAGATCAAGCCATTCAGACAGGAGAACAGATCCTTGAAGTATTGGAAGGTCAAATACTGGAGAGGGGCTACACGTATTTTTCCAACGGTGTCGTTTTCAACACCCGAGTGGAGGACGAAATCCTGCTGAAAAGCGATGTGCAAGGCACGCAAGTCTATCATGTCTCGTTGAATCTGCAGATTGTGCAGGAGAGCACCTGCACCTGTCCTTACTCCCGCCTGTGCAAGCATATCGCCGCTACATTTTTTCAAATGTACAGCGTGTTTGAGAATCCGCGTCACTTATTGGCACGCTCGCAACAGCCAAGGACGCTGAAATACTCCCCTGCCCTGCTGGTCCCTCCCTTTAAAAACGGTATTCAATACTTGACCGGGAGCCATACCGATTCGTGGAGGGACGGTCTGTTGGACTCTTCCACTTCCGTAGCGGAATGGTGGCGTTTTTTTGAGAACTGGACGCGAAATCTTCCTTCTGCCATGGAGAGCTTCCGCGCCTCCTCCGAGCTTTTCTCCAGTTATGAGAATCTCTTGGGAATCGCCGTCTCTTGGCCGCCGAGACGCGCATCACTCTTTGCCGTGCACGCAACCCTCTTTCACCTCAACCTTTTGCAGGAATTCGTGCTAGCCAAGCGCCATTCCCACTGGTCTGTAGAGCTGTCACAATCTGCAGAGCGGTTGCTGTCCACCCTGGAAGGTCTTCTATATTATTGGGATCCTTCCCATCTCGATGAGGGTGATCAAAAGGCATTGATTGAGACAAAACAGCTGTTGAGCGAATGGAAAGATAAGGATGCACTATCCGTTTTCGAGATGCTTGCCTATCAATTGCTTTGGTGGAACCTGCTGCAAGCACCAGCCTGGGTCCAGCAAGAAACAAACGAAATTGACCAGAGAATCGCAGATCCGACGACGACACCAACAGAAATGGAAAAGTACCGGATGCTGAAAGCCCTTTTTCTCGTGATGGATGGAAAGGATCAGGATGCACTCGCGATTTGGCTGACGAGTAAACAGTTGCCTTTGGCGTTCTATTTGCCCTTCCTGAAGTCATTCGCGCGCGAACAAGACTGGGTGCGCTTATTGGAGTGGACACATCGGCTTGAACGCCTGATTGGAACTGCCGAGAATGGGCAATACCGATTGGTCACGGCAATTTGGCGAGAGGCCATGAAACAGATGGGACGCGAACAGGAATGCGGCACTAAGCTAAGAGCGTTCTTGCCAGGCAGTTTCTCGGAATACGCCGCCTTTCTCTTTGATCATCAGCAATATCGGGAGTGGCTGGACTTGCAGCTTTCTTACCGGACGCCTTTTCCAGAGCTTCAGGCATGGAACATGAAAGCCATCGAGGAGATGAACCCGACCTTGCTCCTCCCGTTATTTCTATCTGAAGTAAATCGGCTGATTGACGAGAGAAATCGCCCCGCATACAAGGAGGCCATCAAGCTGTTAAAAAAAGTACGATCCCTGTACAGCAAGCTCAATCAGGAGATGCGCTGGAACAGCTATCTGGAGCTCTTATCTGCAAAACATAATCGGCTTCGGGCCTTCCAAGAGGAGTTAAGGAGAGGAAATCTGAACGTATGAGTACCGCGACTACACTCAAACTGAACGCTGCGCAACTGACAGATGGCACTTTCCTGATTTCCGCGACGGATTCCCATCATCTCGCTGTCGCCCCCGAGGAGCTTGCCAGCTTTCTTTTTGCTTGGGATGAAAAATCGTTTTACGGCACTTTTTTGGCAAGGAATGAAGAGGGGTTGCTGCTCAGTCCCCGCGAGGCACTCTCTTTTTTCATCGATCCTCCCTGGCTGCGCCACGTCCACTATGAGCCCAGTGAGACATTTGCCGCCTATCAACATACAGCGATGATGATCCAGCAAAGTCTCGAGTCCGGGTCTTTTCTCCCCGATTTTGCCGCATGGAGGGCTGGCTATCCTGGGTGGAAGTTCGCGGACGAGCCACCTGAACTGCCGGATACCACGAGACGATGGCTTTCTGCTGTCGTTGACGAGATGATCGCATCGCGAGGCGAAGTTGAACGTGCTTGGGAGAACTTGCAAATTCAATATCCCGCCCTCACCGTTACAGGAGAGGACTTGTCCCCGCATTTGCAAGAACAGGAATGGCTTCAATCCATCGGCTGGCTGCCCGATTTGACACCGTTTCGGACTTGTCTGCAACTCCTGGAAGCCACGGAGACGGAAGACGACTGGACCCTGCAATTTCATTTGCAGGATCGCGAACACCCCGATCGCCTCTACCCGATCGAGCCATCCCTTCTTTTGGCGAGACAAGGCGGATACGAAGAAATACCTGCTGCCTGGCAAGCGTATGCGGACCGTATCTACAGGGACCTCACAACATGCTTGGAAGTGATGCCATGGCTGATGGCGGATGAAGCTAGCGGGCAGCTGCGGACACGGCTCGACAATGAACATGCATGGCTTTTCCTGACGACAAGCAGCTTGCAATTGGTGCAGGCAGGGATACACGTCTTTTTACCCGTCTGGTGGGAACAGGTGCGTCGCACAAAACCGCGGCTAAAAGCAAAAATCAAGTCACATGCGGGTACGTCAGGCCCGTCGTTTCTCGGCATCTCGCAGCTTATGGATTTCGAATGGAAGCTGGCATTGGGCGATGTGGAGATCAGCGAAGCAGAATTTGCCCAATTGCTCAAGCAAAAACAACGTCTGCTGAAGATCAGAGGCCATTGGGTGCAGCTGACACCGGATCTTTTCTTGCAGATGCAGGATGCCTTGAAGATAAACCGCGGAAAAAACGCCCTGACCCTTCGCGATGTCATGAACATCCATCTGCGAGCGTTGCCGGAAGAAGAAATTGAACGCCCCACTGAAGACGACGTACCCCAGCAGTTCGCTATGGAGGTGGAACTGAACCGACCTTTGCAGCAATTGTTCACCCAATTGCAGCAGACACAAAAAATTCCGTTGCTCCCGCAGCCGCAAGCTTTCCATGGCACTCTGCGCAACTACCAGCTGGCAGGGAGCTCGTGGCTGTGGTTCTTGCGGCAATATCGACTCGGCGCATGTCTGGCGGACGATATGGGACTCGGGAAAACGGTGCAGTTCATTACCTACCTGCTGTATGTCAAGGATAACGAGGAGCAAAGCACCCCTTCCCTGCTGATCTGTCCCACGTCGGTCATCGGAAACTGGCAAAAGGAATTGGAACGGTTCGCTCCGTCTCTGAAGGTGGTCATTCACTACGGCAACCATCGCAAAAGACAGGAGGCATTCTTATCCGAAATCGAAGGGGCGGACCTGGTCATCACGTCTTATGCTCTTTCGCATTTGGATGAACAAGAGCTGTCTCGTGTACACTGGAATACCATCTGCCTGGATGAAGCACAAAATATAAAAAATGCGTATACCAAGCAGGCTTCTGCTGTCCGTGACCTGCGTGCCAACCATCGGATCGCGCTGACCGGCACTCCGATCGAAAATCGTCTGAGTGAACTATGGTCGATCTTCGACTTTTTAAACCCGGGTTATCTCGGAGGGCTGGGTGAATTCACACAGCGTTTCGTCCTGCCGATCGAACGGGATCAGGA
The DNA here is from genome assembly GCF_000503775.1 of Brevibacillus panacihumi W25. GTDB lineage: Bacteria > Bacillota > Bacilli > Brevibacillales > Brevibacillaceae > Brevibacillus > Brevibacillus panacihumi_A. The sequence goes on from NZ_KI629782.1 coordinate 249,840, forward strand.
CAAAACCTTGATCTCCCAAGTGCAGCGTCTGATCCAGCCGTTCCTCTTGCGTCGGGTCAAGACCGATCCTTCCATTCAACTGGATCTGCCGGAAAAAAGCGAACGAAAGGAATTTGTCCCGCTCACGGCTGAGCAAGGCGCTCTCTATGAAACGGCCATCCAAGACATGTTCGCTCGCATGGAACGGGCTTCGACGATGGAGCGCCGCGGTCTCATCTTGACCACGCTGACACGCTTGAAGCAGCTTTGCGATCATCCCGCTCTCATTCTCGGAGAAATCCAAGCACGGGATGAGATCGGGCGCTCGCATAAGCTGGAGCGGCTGCTGGAGTTGATCGAGGATATTCGCCACAAAGGGGAACGGTGCTTGGTGTTTACCCAGTATATCGAAATGGGAAACATGCTGAGGCGTGTCCTGATCCGGGAAGGCTATGGACCTGTATTCTTCCTCAATGGCTCAACCAAGAAGGAAATGCGAGACGAAATGATCAGCCGCTTCCAGGACCCTTCCGAGGATGTGGAAAACCGGGCAACGGTGTTTATCCTCTCTTTGCGCGCAGGCGGGACAGGGTTGAATCTGACAGAGGCGAATCATGTCATCCACTTTGACCGCTGGTGGAATCCGGCGGTCGAAAATCAGGCCACAGACCGAGCTCACCGCATCGGTCAAAAACGAAATGTGCAGGTTTACAAATTTATATCGCTGGGGACGATTGAAGAGCGGATCGACGAAATGATCGAGCGAAAACAGTCCTTGAGCCAGCAGATCGTAGGCGGAAGTGAAAGCTGGATTACCGAGTTGTCCAACGCTGAGCTCCGCGAGCTTTTTGCACTCCGCCACCATTGGATGGATACGAGAGGATAGGTGATGTCATGAAGGAACCAACTGCCACTTCCCCAACAGATCCAAAGAACTCGGAGTCAAAACGCGATTTGCCGGAGGCCTGGCAGCGATTTCTCGCCGCCATTCAAAAAGAAGCAGCCTCCCTTCCCTCTTCCCAAAACTAAAAAAAGGTCCGATCAGGTTGCTGGTCGGACCTTTTGTATTTGTGCTGCACTAATTTCATTTATGCAATAGTATGATCAGTTTTCTTTATTAGTCCCCTGCAAAAACGGTGTTATAATGATAACAGATGATTTTCCATTTTCCTGCTTTTTCACTGCAAAGGTTGTGACGGAAAGATGAATTTTTCCTGGAAACGAAATTTAATCGTACTCTGGCTCGGAGTCTTTTTTTGTAGTACGGCCTACACCATCTCAATCCCGTTCTTGCCGATCTTCCTCCATACTTCGATGGGAATTAACGAAAATCTGGAGATTTGGGCGGGTATCTCGTTCGGAATTACGTTTTTGGCAAGTGCCTTGATTTCTCCCTACTGGGGCTCTCTTGCAGACAAGTACGGGCGCAAGCCGATGCTGATCCGCTCTGGATACAGTCTTGCACTCCTCTATTTCTTGACATACTTCATTACGGACCCTTATGTGTTCATCGTCTTGCGCATCTTCCAAGGACTGCTCGCCGGGTTTGTCCCCGCCTCCATCGCCTTGGTCGGTACCAACACGCCAGAAAAAGATGTCGGGTACGCACTCGGCGTCATGGCCACAGCGGGAGCTACCGGAAACATCATCGGGCCCTTGGTTGGCGGGGTTGTCAGCCATCTGTGGGGAAACCGCGAAGCGTTTCTTTTTTCCGGGTGTGTCGTGCTGGTGGCTGCCTTGATTGCAACCTTTTTTGTCAAAGAAACGAAATTGAACAAATCCGGTGTGCGCTCACGTGTAAGTGAAGATCTGCGAGCAGCATGGGCGAATCGGCCGCTTATGGCCCTGCTGGGCGTCAGCATGATGGTGACTTGCTCGGTGATGCTGCTGGAACCGCTGCTTACGGTCTACGTCCTGCAATTGGGTGTGAGCGAGCACGAGGCCTCTTTAAGCGCAGGAATTATCTTCGCCTCTGTCGGAATCGCCACCGTAATCGCCTCTCCGCGATGGGGGCGTTTGGGAAGCAACATCGGTTTTACGAAGATATTGTTTATCGGTTTGATCGGCGGAGCGGTTGGGAATTTGCTGCAATACTTCTTCACCAACTTGTATGGATTCGGCATCCTTCGCTTCGTGTACGGCCTGTTCTTTGCGGCGGTCTATCCATCTATCAACGCAATGATTGTCAAAGTAACGGAACCTGAGTTTCGCGGTAGAGCATTCAGCCTCAACCAATCCTCGAACCAGCTCGCAACGATGCTGGGCCCCGTTATAGGCGGAGTAATGGGCGGACTCATTCCAATCCGGGTGGTTTTTATCCTTAACGGATTGGCTCTGCTAGTCACAGCCCTCGTGATCTACTACAAAAAACCAGGGCGCAAGTCGAGTCCTTCGCAGCAGCCTGCTGCGGATGCACAGGTATTGGCAAAATAGGCGGCGGGTTTCCAAACCCGCCGTCTTTTTGCGTCGTCTACCCAGCCCTAGGGAGCGACCGTGACTTTGATTGCCTTTTCTTCAAGCTGCCGGATGGTCAAGGCATCCACCTCGTCATCCGTGATGATTTCATCGATCTGGGAGAGCGCAGCAAAATAGGTAAATGCCTGTACGCCAATTTTGCTGGTATCAGCCAAAAGAAAGACTTTGTCCGAGATGTTGATCATCTTCTTTTTGACGAGTGCCTGCATTTCATTGGATTCACTGATGCCACGCTCCAGGTGGATCCCCTTGCAGGAGAGAAAAACTTTGTCTACATGATACTGATCCAGGCTGCGTTCTGCGCTGGGCCCAAGAAAAGACAGAGAACGCGGTGCCAGGGTGCCTCCTGTCGAAATCACCTCCACCTTTTCCTTGGTGCTCAGCTCCATAGCTACCTTAATGGAATTGGTCAATACGGTCAGCGGTATATCCGGGACGATCGCAGCCATGTACCAAGCCGTCGTGCTGGCATCGAGAATGATCCTGTCATGCGGCTCGATATACGCGACTGCCTGTTTCGCGATGCGTTTCTTCTCTTCCATACGCGTCACTTCACGTTCCAGGTAAGGAATTTCCGGCTGGGGGTCCGAGACGCTGACCGCCCCGCCATGGCTTCTGATTAAGCGCCCTGCTTCCTCCAGACGATCTAAATCACGACGAATGGTCTCTTCGGTCACGTTGCAAATTTCACTTAATTCGGAGACGCGAATACTCCCTCTCTCATTTACCAGTCGGACTATCATTTCGTGTCTTTCGGCTACAAGCATCGTCATCCTCTTTTCCTGCTATTGTGATCTGCGTCAACTTTTTTGTATATGTTTGATTATACCAGTTTTACTCGCAACAGCAGGAGAATTTTTGATGATTTTCTTTGGATTGTCTTTGCTCGCAATGATCGTTTACAAAGTCACTTGCCTGATCTCCATGACTTCCGCTACTTTTTGCAACTGCCGGGCATGATGACCCACTGCCAAGGCACAGTGGTGGGTCGGGGCTTCCCGGAACCATTTATCCATATAGTCGTCCGGATGCTCGCGAAACTTGATCGGAGTTTGGGTATTTCCGATCTTCATCGTGGGACCGTCGGTAGAGACTCCTTCGCCAAGGATCAATTTCAGTCTGCCGTCCCCTGTCTGTGTCAGGTTTACAGTGGTTACAGGCCCGGACTTTACTTTTGCCTCCACGGAAACGCCCGTCCCTTGCTTGCCATGATAGAGCCCCATACCGCGCAGGATTGGTTTACCTTCTGCAATGGCGATATGAAATGGCCCGTCATGCCCCAGGAGAATGGTCTCATCCTCATAATCGACGACGACGATCTCGGAATAGCTACCGCCGATTCCCAGGATATCGCATATTTTCATCGCTACGGCTGTCTTCAGGTCCCCCTCCCCTGCACAGGGAATCCCTTTTGCGGTCAGAAGGGAGTGACCGACGATAAAGCCTGCCTGCAGCTTTTCATACGGGTTCCCTGGCGCACCGTGATAATAATAGGTCAGAGCGTCGAGATCGTAATGAAGCACCAGCTTTTCCTGTGCGGCTGCCACGCGACACGCCCACTCCAACTGTTCGGCAGTAGGCTTTTTGGCGATCGGATCTGCTGGAGAATCCCCACTGATTGCAAACATTTCCTCGATTTCAGCCATCTTTTCCCGGACCTGCGTCTCGGTTACCTCCCGAAGCATCCGGTCTACATCGCACATTTCCAACACTTCGACATGCAATCCAGTCTGTGCCTGAATCATGGTAAAATCGCTGTACATATCGAGCATGCCGCTGTAGGTATTGCCTAAAAAACCAAAACGGCTGTGGCGCAAGGTCCTGCGCACGGAAGCGGCTTGTATCCACTCTTCGATGCTTTTCCAGGCGCGTATGGCCTCTGGCCGATCCTTTGTCACCTCATTGGCCAGTGAAATAGCGGGGGTTTGATCGAGTCCCAGCAGCCCATTGATGACACGAAAGGAAATGTCAGCCCGTGAAAAAGCATTGGCGATCTCGGGAACGGGGCAGGCTCCGCAATGCGCCAGCCACTCGCCTGTCGTCGTCTGCTCGTAGTTGATCCGGGCGGCCGGCTGCAGATTGAGAACGACCACGGGCGCATGGCAAATCTGGTGGACGGGCAGCACAGCAGAGCTCGTGCTGTAGGTGCCGGCATGACAGAAGATCAGGTCTACATTTTGGGCCTGAAACCACTCCCCTGCACGCCTGCCTTCCTCCTCAGAATCTACCAGCCCGTAATAGAACACTTCTCCGCGCAAAGCCATTTTTTCTTTTAAAAACTCCCCATAGCCAATGATGCGCTCACGCAGTCCCGGAAACTGCTCCCAGTATGTCGAAAGGCCAATCGTGTAAAGTCCAATTCTCCCCTTTTTCATCGGTTTTAGTTTTGTACCTTCTGCCATGAATGCTCCCTCCCTGCGAAAAATACTACCTTTATGCGTTCATTGTATTCGCTTACAATAAAGGAAACATCCCATGATCTTGTTCATTCCTAACAGGATCTTGCCAGGAGGCGCGTGCTGTGGACCGCTATCGAGAACGGGCAGCCCATGATTGGTCGGAAGATTCGATACGCTTGATCTCTACGCCAAGCCAAACTGCTATGAAAACCTTCTATTTCGTGCAAGAAATCGGCCACTTTCGGACGAAGCCTGGCTATTTTACTGAACGGCAGCAGCTTCATTCCTACCTGATTGTCTATACCTTGGCGGGCAAAGGCTATCTTGATTATCGAGGCAAGCAATATGTATTGGGTCCAAATCAGGCTTTTTTTATTGATTGTCGGGAGTACCAATATTACAGGACCGATTCTCATGACTTGTGGGAAATCCTCTGGGTTCATTTCAGCGGAAGCAACAGCCGCAGCTATTACGAGCAATTTGCCAAATTTGGTTCACCCGTCATCCGATTTGGGGAGGAGGCAGACGCAGCCGAGCTGATCAGGAAAATGATTTTGCTTCATCGGCACAAGGATGTACGTACAGAGATGCTGGCCTCCCAGTATCTGGTCCAGCTTCTGACCCAGCTTCTGCTGGCGACCAGCCCGATGCCGCAAGTCGACGCTTATTTGCCGCCCGTCATCGAGAACGTAGTCCGCGACCTGGATCGCCGTTTTCAGGAGAAAATCTCGCTTGATTCACTGGCGCGCCGACATGCCATCAGCAAGTTCCATCTCGTGCGGGAGTTCAAGAAATACACCGGCTATACCCCGAACGAATACGTCATTCACAGCCGTATCACCTATGCAAAGGAGTTGCTGACCTACACCGATCTTACAGTCGGACAGATTGCCGAACAGGTGGGAATGGATCATGTCAGCCACTTTATCGATCTGTTTAAGAAACGGGTGGAAATGACGCCACTTGCCTTTCGGAAAAAATGGCAGCGCCCGCAGTCGTAGAGACCTCGAGCCTGACGACCCAATAAAAAAACTGCCGAGAAGAGATCGCTCTCCTTCAGCAGCTTCTTGTTACGGTTGCACTCATCGGTGTTAGACACCCGTGCGTCTTCGTTGATTATTCGGTTTTTTGGTGTGCTGGCTTTTCATCGTTTGATTCATTGCTTTTGGATTGTGACTCGATGCACGGCCGTTGGATTGCGCTTGCTTTTTCTCCGCCAGCTTCCGTTTAATGGCCTCTTGCAGGCTGATCTTGCCAGGCTTGTTTTCCAATGCTTCTTTTTCGTTTTGATTTGGCTCCGACATGCGTAGCAACTCCTTGGGAAAAATGGTCCTTCTCCTTGTATTCTAGTGCATGACAGCAAAATCTGCCAAGAGAAATCTGTCTCTTTATTTTACCCGAAGTTGCGCGTACGCAACACCACTCGCCTGCACACGCAAAATATCGGCCAACAAATCAGCCAGATACGCCCCTGCTTCGATTGGCGGTGTGCCTCCGCGATGGATATTGGAGATAACCGTGCGGTCGGATTCAACAGTACTTTCATTGGGCTGATAAATCATGTAGGCGCTCAAGCTCTCCGCCGTAGCGAGTCCGGGACGTTCTCCGATGAGGGAGATGACGACCTTGCACCGTACGATGGAGGCGACATGATCCTGTACCCAGACGCGTCCCCGATGAATAAAAAGCGGCTTCGCAACACTGACATTTTTCAGAGCCAACCCCTGCAGCAAGGAAGGGAGCAAGTCGGGAATGCAGGCTTCACAGGCCGATGTGCTAAGCCCATCCGAGATGATGATCTGCACGTCCTTGTGTTTGTCTCCATTCTGTTCGAGCCAGCGCACGGATTCTTCGGACAAGAATCTGCCCGAGTCGAGATTCATCAAATACTCCTGCATGTCTTTGGCTCTCGTATACAGCTCAGGCAGTCCCAATTCCGCTAGCCATGCAGGCTCGATCTGTTTCATCACCGCGTCATGCGCCGCTGCCTGATCGATGCGGAACTGCAGGTAGCTGGTCGTCTTCATCCGCGTCCCCGCCCGGCCAATCCCGATTCGTGCCGGTGTCCGCCGCATCGCTTGTTCCAGTACTTCCCGGTTGTGCGGGTTCTTCACGCCCAACTCTTTCTCTTCAGGAAAAGGAATGGCTTCCTGACTCTTTTTGGATAATTCCTCCACCACTCTTTGGACCAGATGATCCAGATCGATCTGCTTCATCCCGATTCCTTCCCCTTCCTAATCAAATATGGACAAGTCCCCGGCCCGTTCCGTCAACCGACCGTTTTCCATAATGCCCATCTTCTCCAGCCACTTTTCAAACTCTCGCAGCGGCCGAAAGCCCAAAAGCTCCCGCAGGCTGGCATCGTCGTGGTAGCTCGTATCCTGATAGCTCAGCATAACATCGTCGCCGCCTGGTACACCCATATAAAAATTGGCACCCCCCAAGGCAGTCAGCATCCCAGCAATTTCCTGATCATTTTGATCGGCATGCATGTGATTCGTATAGGTAGGGGCAATCCCCATCGGCAACCCATGCAGTTTTCCCATAAACAAATCCTCCAGGTCCGCACGAATCATCTGCCTGCCGTCATACAAGGTTTCGGGACCGATGAAGCCGGATACGTTATTCACCATGAACGGCTTCCAGTGCCGACAGTAGCCGTATGTTCTCGATTCCAGCGTCTGCATGTCGACCCCTTCATGCGAATCCAGCGATACCTCTGAGCCCTGCCCCGTTTCAAAATACATCACATTGGGGCCTGATGCCGTCCCGCAGCGAAGCATCAATGCCATCGCTTCGTCCAGAATCTCCTTGTTCACGCCAAATGCTTCATTCGCGCGCTGTGAACCCGCCAAGCTCTGAAACATCAGCGAGATCGGGGCTCCGTTGCGCAGAGCCTGCACCTGTGTCGTAATATGGGCCAACACGCAATTTTGCGTGGGGATTTCCCAGCGCTGCATGAATTCATGCGTCATCCGCAGCAGCCTGGTGACGCTTTCGACCGAATCATTGTTGGGATTAATTCCGATCACGGCATCCCCGCATCCATAGGAAAGACCCTCCTTGATCGAAGCGAGTATCCCCTCCGGATCATCGATCGGATGGTTGGGCTGACAGCGAAACGCAAGCCGTCCCGGTTCTCCGATCACGGTATTGCAATAGGCTTGATGGCGCATCTTCTGGGAAGCGAGGACGAGGTCGATGCTGGACATCAGCTTGGCCACAGCGGAGATCATTTCACTGGTCAAACCGCGGCTGATGCGGGAAAGCTCCGGCCTCCCCGTCGTATGGGAGAGAATATATTCGCGCAGCTCACCTACTGTCCAATTCTGGATGTCGCGGTAGACAGTCAAATTCAGATCGTCATAGATGATGCGGGTAACCTCGTCTTTCTCATACGGAATCACCGGATTTTCATAAATGTCTTCGAGCTTCATTTCACTCAGGACTACCTTGGCAGCCATGCGCTCCAAGGCAGAGCTAGCGGATAATTGACTCATCTGATCGCCTGATTTTTCTTCACTTGCTTTGCCCAGTACTTCTCGTACGGAGGAGAATTGGTATTGCTGCTTTCGGATCGTGCAAGACAATTTCATGAAAACACCTTCTTTCCTCATCTAAAAAAGGTGCCTCACGTGGATACGGCGAATAACCGCAACCTCGAAAAGCACCTTTGCTTGAGCATGTTTACTTTTTAAAGCAACCAAACCGGAAAACGTGACATTCCGACGCCATTGTCGGAAATACAGTCTGAATTTTCCTTCAATTTGTATTATATCGGGAAAGTTTGTTCATTTCTACAATTCTTTCGTATATTTGCTCTTCCTTCCTTGAAATTTCCGTAATGTTCCAGTATGATAATAACAGGAACGTTTGTTCGATCTATATTGTAAGACGGTGGGAGGAGTTTTTGTGTCAGCGTTTCAGCCGGAAATCACAAGAAAGCATTTGGATTTCTTCGTTTTTATGGGGAAATCCGCACGTACGACGAATGAAGCGGAAATGAAAGGAGAAGGTGTCATCCCTGCAATGTGGGGACATTTTTATCGGGATCAGGTGCTGGCGAGCATACCTGTGAAGGAACATGCACCGGCTCTCGCCCTCTACACCAACTACGAATCCGATGAAACGGGGGCTTATACGTTTGCCATCGGTGCAGAAGTTGGCCCAATAGAGGAAGCGCCAGCAGGTCTGGATACATATGCTGTGCCTGCCTCCGAATATGTCGTGTTTACGACGCGAAAAGGAATCATTACCGAGATCGTCCCGGAGACCTGGCAGTACATTTGGGAATGGTCAAAAACGAACAAGCGCGCGTTTGTAGCCGATTTCGAGCTCTATGATTCCCGTTGCAGCGACCCTCAGAACAGTCAGGTCGATATTTACATCTCTGTTCTCTAACAGGACTCCTTTTCTAGATGCGGTACTTTTTCAATTTCTCGTAAAACGCAGAGCGGCTGATTCCCAGGAGTCTGGCCGCTTTTGTCTTGTTCCCGTTCGTTTCGCGTAGTGTCCGCTCGAGCTCCCTTTTTTCGACTTCATGGACCAGATCCCGGCCGGTCCCCGCTGCCGCTGACTGCGCGATCTCCTCCGGCAGGTCAGCGAACGAGAGCTCTCCTTCCTCAGCCAGTATCATGCCCCTCTCCATCACATTGCGCAATTGACGGATATTTCCCGGCCACTCGTATTGGTACAGCGCTTCCTGCACCGCTTCCTCAATCCCTGTCACCCTCGTATTCAGAACGGGATTCAACTGTTTGATAAAAGCGTGGGCGAGAAGGAGGATATCGCTTCTTCTCTCTCGCAATGGCGGAATGGTCAGGGTCATGATATGCAAACGGTAATAGAGATCCGCGCGAAAGGCCTTCGCTGCCATCATGTCCTCAAGCGGAGCATGGGTCGCTGCGATAATTCGTACATCTGTCTGGATTGGTCGGCTCCCCCCCACACGAAAGAAATCCTTCCCCTCCAACACGCGCAACAGCTTCGCCTGCAAAGCCAGCGGCATGTCGCCGATTTCGTCCAGAAACAAGGTTCCCCCTCGCGCCAGCTCCAGCTTGCCGAGTCTCCCTGCTCGATGGGCTCCCGTGAAGGCTCCTGGCTCATAACCCAAGAACTCGGCCTCGAGCAGATGCTCCGGAATCGAAGCGCAATTGACCGTAATAAAAGGACCGTTGGCGCGATCGCTTTCCTGATGCACGGCGTGGGCGAACAGCTCTTTGCCCGTACCGCTTTCGCCGCGCAGGAGGATCGGGGTATTGTGCCTCGCTGTTTTGGCCGCCAATGCGATGCAATGCTTCATCCGCTTGTCGCACGTGATGATATGATCCCAGGAATACATCGCCTGATAGGGATGCTTGAGAGCACTTTTTTCCGGTGCTCTGCTCCTGTCATCATGCTGACGTGCAAGGTTTCCTCTCGTCAAAATTCCTATCATTCTCCGGTGGTCATCGACTACGACTGTGTACGCTCCAGGACAGTTGGAGACCATCTGTTCGATCTGCTCCAACGTCATCTCAGACAGCTTGTCCATGCGTGTCGTCACCGCATCCGTCTTGATAAAATCGCGAATCGGTACGGTAACAGGCATTTTATCCACGATCATCTGGTACAACGAGCTGGAAGAAAACTCCCCGATCATTCTGCCGGCAGCATCGCCAACCACAATGACATCCAAACCCGTTTCCAGCATAATGCGGGCCGCCTCTTCCATCGTGTCATCCGGTCGCAGAGAAGTGGAAATGGGTTGGATCCAATCGTGCAACGGCATGGTCATTCGTCATCTTCCCCCGTTCCAGAAGAGTTCTCTCACCCTATCCATACGACATGCGTACTTGATTCCCTCCCCGGTCTGGCTGGAGTACGGATGCATTTAGGAAAGGAGGCGGCGTTGCTTCAAATAGGCGACGATATGATCGACACTCGCCGGAATCGACATGTGATCAGCTGTTACTACCACCTCGGGATGTTCGGGAGCTTCGTATTCTGAGCTAATGCCCGTAAAATCCGATATCGTACCGGCCCGGGCAAGTTTGTACAATCCCTTGGGGTCCCTTGCTTCACAAATTTGCAAGGGGCATTGGACGTAGACTTCGATAAAAGTCCCCGCGGCAAACATCTGTCGTATCATTTCTCGGTCTCTTTTGTAAGGAGAGATAAAAGCCGCCATGACAATGACGCCTGCTTCTGTGAGAATTTTCGCCACCTCGCCAGCACGCCGGATGTTCTCCGCTCGATCGTTTGGGGTGTATCCCAGATCTCGATTCAGGGAACTCCGCAAGCGATCACCGTCCAAAACATAGCTGTTCAAGCCGCGTGCTTGATACATCGCATGCATTTCATTTGCCAAGGTCGATTTGCCCGCACCAGACAATCCGGTAAACCAGAGAACATAGCTTCTTGCAGTCACCTTCTCTCCCCCTTTGCCTTTCATATGCAATTCCTCTCTCAACCATTACCCCGAAAAGCGTTGCAAAAACAGTTCTTGCGCATAGCTGTACAATTGTAGATCCAGCTGATTTTTCTGGTATAGAAGCTGCATTGTGACAGGATCGACCTCCTCGATTGCCATTCTGTTGGGCGTGACGTTCTCAAGGTAGACCTTTTCTGAAGATGACCACCCCAATTGCTTGCGCATAGCCGGAAAGCAGCGATTGGACCATTCGGTAATCCCGACAAAGGAAAAGGAGGCGAGATGTGCTTTGGCACGATGCAAATCGGGCTCGTAATCACCGGGCTTCCAGGTGTAGTAAGCCATCACCGACTGATGAGTGAATCCTTGAGGATTGCCGGATAAATAACGTGTCTGTAGATTGGAGGTTAAAAAGTCCAGCTCATCCGCTTGGACGAACTGTGCAAAGCTCATTCCGGAGATTCGTTCATAAGTGGGGATCGATGGATTTCGCAGCAGGAAAAAGAAAACCGAGAGAACAAGCTCGAATGGATTGCGTACAAAGGTACAATAGCGGACAGGCCTCGTGATCAACTCATGGATTCCGTAGGGGAAGTGACCTGAGACGATTCGTAGGGAAGGGTTCGGATGATTGCACAGCGCAACCAGCTTTTCTGTAGACCATCCTCCCTCTCCGTGCAGAAAGGCGATTTCTTCCCGTTTGTATTCATCCATCAGCATTTGATTAATCGATGTACCAGCTGTTTTGGGAATGTGGAGAAAAAGAAGCAATGGCTCATTTTGCAAATTGCTTCCCCCCTTTCATCGTTTTTGTAGTGTATGTTGCAAACTTCCCGCCGGTAAGTCAAAAAAGGCTCAGCATCAACACAATCGTTGACACCGAGCCTTCTCTTCTTTATTTTTTCAAGCTTTCACCCATTCCCTTCAACAGGTTGAGACCGAAACCGATCGCTCTGTTGATATCAGGGTCATTCATGGCTTTGTACAAATCCAACAAGCCCACTTTTTGATCCTTTTGCAAACCTTCCTCCGCTTTTTGCAAGCCATGCGTCAGGCTGCTGACCAATTTCTTGGTCGTAGCAGGATCAATGTCGCTGACGGCTTCCGCCACCGCCATCGCATTGTTCAGCGTATTCGTTACTGGCGGGCGAGTCAGCTGTCCAAGTGCGATCTTGGCCACCTGTTCCTTCGCCTCGACCAGTGCTTGGACCGTTTCCAGGATCCCGCTGGCATGAAGCTCCTGCAGCAGCTTGATCGTGTCAAGGATTCCCTCGGCGTTCTGTGCCGCTTCCGCCTTGATCTGGTCGAGCTTTTGCGCTTCTTGCTCCTCTGGCGTCAGGACAGGCTTGGCAATTTTTACAATCGGTCTCGCCATGGTTTACTTCACACCTCCTGCCTGATTTACTTTGGCAATAGGCTGGTAATCTTCGCGCGCCCACTTGCGTTCCACCTGAACTCCCAATTGCGGATTGCGCTTGGCGTAACGCGGGTTGTACATCGGCAGCGGATTGATTCCGTCTTTTTCCAGAACCTCCATATATACCTTCGTCTGCTTGTAAGCAGGTGTTTGCGTACGTACGTCCACTGCATTTCCCGTCAAAATATTGATCGCATTTTCATGGCTGACGGAGTTCATTGGCACGTAGAGTTCCTTACCTTGAACACGGTCCGTGACCACTGCACGCAGCTTGATTGCTCCATACGGCGATACTAGGCGCACCAGGGAACCGTCTTTTACGCCGCGTTCTTTCGCGAGCTCTGGCGGTACCTCCACGAATACATCCGGCACCTTGTACTGGATGCCTTTCGACTTATTGGTCATATTTCCTTCGTGGAAATGCTCCAGCAAACGACCATTGTTTACGATCAGATCAAATTCCGGAGCGAATTCAACGGGCGGCACATACTCGACCAACGATAAGCGGGCACGTCCATCCGGGAATGTGAAACGCTCGGTGTACAGGAGCGGTTCGTCGGTGCCATCTGCTTTTACAGGCCATACCAGACTGTCCCAGCCTTCCAGACGATCGTAGGAGACCCCTGCAAAAATCGGGCTCAAGCTGGCGATCTCGTCCATGATATCTCCTGGATGGGTAAAGTTCCAATCTGCCCCCATCCGTCTGGCAATCTCCTGTACGATCCACCAGTCCGGCTTGGAGTCGCCAAGCGGCTCCCATACCTTGTTCAGGCGTTGAATGCGCCGCTCTGTATTGGTGAATGTTCCATCCTTTTCCAAAGACGGAGCAGCAGGCAAGATGACATCCGCGAATTGCGCCGTTTTTGTGAAAAAGACGTCCTGCACGACGAAGAAGTCGAGCCCGCCCAAGGTCTCTTGCACATGGTTGGAGTTGGAATCGACCCAAGCCATGTCCTCTCCGACCAGATACATTCCCTTCAGCTCGCCGCGTTCGGCTGCCTGAAGCATTTGGATATTGGTCCAGCCTGGAGTGCTTGGAATTTCTGTCCCGTAGGCTTTTTCAAACTTTTTGCGAGCGACATCATCACTGACATGCTGGTAGCCTGGCAGCCAGTTTGGCAGAGTTCCCATGTCGCAAGCGCCTTGTACGTTATTGTGTCCGCGCAGCGGGTATGCCCCCGTACCAGTGCGGCCGAAGTTGCCCGTCACGAGCAAGAGGTTGGCGATCGCCGCAGAAGTATGCGATCCTCCCGTATTCTGGGTTACGCCCATGCCCCAGAGCACGCAGGTGCCGCTTGCTTCATGAATCATTTTGGCGACCTCAATCAATTGCTCTTTGGAGATTCCGGTAACTTCCTCTGCGTAGTCCAGTGTGTATTTTTGCAGCATCTCACGGTATTCCGTGAAGAAATTGACGCGATCCTGGATAAATTTCTCGTCATGCCAGCCCTGATCGATCATGTACTTGGCGACAGCTGTCAGCCATACGTAGTCGGTCCCTTGTTTGGGATGGATATACAGGTCCGAGCGGTCTGCCATCTCATGCCTGCGCAGGTCGGAGACAATCAGTTTTTGCCCGTGCAGCTTTTTGGCGCGTTTTACACGAGTCGCCAGTACCGGATGGCCTTCCGTCGGGTTGGCTCCGATAATGATGACTAATCCTGCAGCTGCAATATCCTTGATCGTACCAGAGTCGCCGCCATAGCCCACTGTCGACATCAAACCGTCAGAAGCCGGAGACTGGCAATAACGGGAGCAGTTGTCCACATTATTGGTGCCGAAGACCTGACGAGCCAGCTTTTGCATGACGTATGCTTCTTCGTTGGTCGTCTTGGAGGAGCTGACAAAGCCAAGGGCATTGCCACCGTAAGTCTGCTTGATTTCCCCAAGTCTTTTGGCTACGAGATCGAGCGCCTCGTCCCAGGATGCAGGTACGAATTCGTCGCCTTTGCGAATCAAAGGTGTCGTCAAACGCTGATCACTGTTCACAAAATCCCAACCGAACTTGCCCTTTACACAGGTAGAGACCGCATTCACAGGTGCTTGTTCGCTTGGCTCAATTTTCAGGATATGGCGCCCCTTGGTCCATACTTCAAACGTACAGCCCACTCCGCAGAAGGTGCAGACGGTTTTGGTCTTCTCCGTTCGCGTCTCGCGCATCGCCGACTCGATTTCGGAGACTGCCATGATTCCGCTGTAGCCGGGCTCTACTTCTTTGACAAGATCAATCATCGGCGTCATCAGGTCTTTGCCGATTCCAGTCATGAAGCCAGCCTCGCCCAGCATGGATTTTTCCATCAAGGCATTGCACGGGCAAACGGTGACACATTGACCACAGGAGACGCAGGATGATTCGTTGATCGATTTGTTGTCATCCCACAGGACGCGAGGCTTTTCCCGCTCCCAGTCGATGGTAAGCGTCTCGTTCACCTGCAGATCCTGGCATACCTCTACGCACCGACCGCACAGAATGCATTGATCCGGGTCATAGCGGTAGAACGGATGTGACATGTCGACCTCATAGCCCTTTTCCTGGAAAGGACGAGATTGGTGCTCGATGTGAAGCATTTCCGTCGTGTTGTGTACACGGCAATTCCCGTTATTGTTGTCGCAAACGGTGCAATAGAGCATGTGGTTTTCCAGCACGCGATCCATCGCTTCCGTCTGTGCGGCGCGGGCTTTTTCGGAGGCCGTTTTGATCTCCATGCCCGCCTGAACGACCGTCGAGCAAGCGCGCATAATCTCGCCGTTGATCTCGCACATACAGGTGTCACAGGTCTGAATCGGTCCAAGGACCGGGGAATAACAAATATGCGGATGTTCGATTTCTTTTTGCAGCAAATAATCGAGCAGACGTGTGCCTTCTTCGATCTGATGCGCTTCTCCGTTCAATTGAACGCTAATCATGTTTTTCGTCGTCATGGCTCCTCCTTACAAACAAAACAATAAAAACCCACCACAAAACAACTGATGCAACAAGAAATCTTGTCGCTCAAGCCGTTTCATGGTGGGTTAACACTTAGCATTTACGTACCAGTTATCAATCCCGCCATTTGAAGCGAGTGGAAGCCAGGACGATGAAGGACGCAAGCGTCACTCAATCCATCTTTGAACTTCCATTCATAATTATATGATACCAGGAAAAAAAAGCAATAGTTCGACATGAAATCGTTTTCTTTCTTTTGACAGGGAAAGCCTGTTCCGATGGCGAAGTAGGGAACAGACTACTCTTAGAAAAGGTTGTGAATGACGATGGATTGTCTTTTTTGCAAAATCGTAGCGGGCGAAATTCCTTCGACCAAGGTGTATGAGGACGAGCATGTCCTCGCCTTCCATGACATCAACCCGATCGCACCCGTCCATGTGCTGATGATTCCCAAAAAGCATATCGCTTCTCTTTTGGAGATTCAGCCGGAGGACAAGGAATTAATCGGTCACCTCCACCTCTCCCTGCAGAAGGTAGCCGAAACCATGGAAGTGAAGGATCCCGGATTCCGCATTGTTACCAATATCGGAAAACACGGTCAGCAGACAGTCTTCCATCTGCATTACCATCTGATCGGCGGCAGACAGCTAAACTGGACGATGTAGCTTCGATTATCGTCCGTCCTTCTCCAGGATGTGCTTGGCTATCGCTTCCCCGTGAAAACGGCCGTTTTCGATAAAAATGGCGTTGGCACGATTTCCTGCGGCGACGACTCCCGCGATGTACAGGTTGGGGACATTGGTCTCCATCGTCTCGGGGTCATGCACAGGAATCCCCGTTTCCGGATCGGTCTGGACCCCCAGTGCATGGAGGAAGGTTCGATCCGGACGGAAGCCGATCAGGGCAAATACCATATCATTCTCCAGCGTCATGATCTCGTCGCCGCTCTTGACGCGAATCGTCTTCTCCTGGATCGAATCCACTGTAGATTGGTACATCACCTGAATGCGCCCCTTCTCTGCAAGGCTCTCAAAGACAGGACGAGTCCAAGCTTTGACCTTCTCGGACAGAGTTGCCCCACGGCAGATCACTGTCACGTCTGCACCTGCCCGCTCCAGCTCCATCGCTGCGTCGACCGCCGAGTTGTTTCCGCCTATCACAGCTACCTTCATGCCGCTGTATGGATGAGCTTCTTGATAGAAGGAAGAAACCTTGGGCAGTTCTTCGCCCGGCACCCCCAGCTTGTTGGGATGATCGAAGTAGCCAGTCGCAATCACCAGATTTCTGCAAACGTAAGAGTGCTCTTGCCCAAACCGATCTTTCGTCTGGACCTCATAGCCTTCTGCAATCGGCTTGGCTGAGATCACTGTTTCATAGACGTGGACCCGCAGTTGTTCGCGCGAGGCCACCAGTCGATAGTAATTCAACGCCTCTTGTCTTGTCGGCTTTTCATTGGCAGTAGCAAACGGCACATCCCCGATCTCCAGTCGTTCCGGCGTGCTGTGAAAAATCATGTAGGTAGGGTATCGGTAAATGGAGTGAACCAATGAGCCCTTCTCAATCACCAAAGGATTCAATCCGGCACGTTTGCATGAAATCGCCGCAGCCAGCCCGCATGGACCTGCCCCTACAATCAGTACATCATTCATTTCTCTTACTCCTCGTTTCTATCCATATCTTTTTCTTCTTTTATTCTACCATAAGCCTATGCTTCCCAAAGAGTTCCAGAAAAATGGCAATAAATCACCAATGAAAGGTCTTTTCACTCTCCTTATACTTGGTAGTATGATGAAAAAACAAAATCTACATATGTGGTCTCTCTCCCTCTTGATGCTGGCCTATAGCCTATCCCTTGCCATCGGGGTACCGGCTTCGACGGCATCAACGCTTAACCTGCGCGATATTGCCAACAGCTATGCAGTGAGTCAGATCCGCTCGCTGAACGAAGCTGGCATCATTTCCGGCGACGAGAATGGGTATTTTCACCCCACGCGACCTGTCACACGCGCTGAGTTCGTCGCCATGCTGAACCGGACGATTGGAATCAAGCCGGTCGCAAGCAATACAGCGTCTTACACCGATGTGCCGAAAAGCTCATGGGCCTATGGGGACATCCAAGCGGCCGCAGCCCTGGAACTGGTAAATGGAACGAGCAGCCGCACATTCTCCCCTGTCCGCACGATTACACGCGAGGAAGCTGCAGCGATGCTGGTACGTGCGCTCAAGGAGAAATCCGTCACGAATGCCTCCCTGTCCTTGAAAGACGTCCAAGCCATCTCCACATGGGCGCTCCCCTCCGTGCGCGATGCTGTGCACAGCGGCTGGCTAACCGGTTACAATGGATATTTTCGTCCAAAAGACGCGCTCTCCCGCGAGGAAACGGCTGTCATTTTGTATCGGATTCACAATCTTCTCAAGTCTCATCCTGTTTCTGCAAAGCCTTTGGTGTCCTTGGGCTGGCAGTATCAATCCACAACCGCAGAGTTCATCAACCAGGTAAAGAATTCCTCGGTCAATACCTTGTCGCCGCGCTGGTTCTTCCTGCAAAAAGATGGCTCGATTAGCGATACGACAGATGCCTCCTTGGTCACCTGGGCGAAAAAGAATGGAAAACAGGTTTGGCCGCTCTTTGGCAACCGATTTGATTCCGCTACCACGCATGCCGTTCTCACCGATCCGGCGAAGCGAAAAGCCCTTGTGCAGACCTTGACCGGATATGTGCAAAAATATCAGCTAGACGGAGTGAATGTTGATTTCGAATCGTTCTCCCCGTCAGACCGCGATTTTTTCACGTTGTTCATCAAGGAGCTGACAGCAGCACTGCATCAAAAGGGGGCTGTCGTCTCCGTCGATGTTCCACCTGACACAGGCTCGGACTGGAGCGATCCTTTTGATTATGGAAAACTCGCGGAATACGCCGACTACATCGTCCTGATGGCCTATGAGGAGCACTGGGTCGGCAGTCAAATGGCAGGTTCGGTTGCATCTCTGCCCTGGTTCAAGAATACGATTGCCAATTTACTCGATGAAGTCCCGTCCGAACGCCTGATCGTCGGAATGCCGCTCTATACCCGTGATTGGTACAAGGCTCAAGGAGGTATGCAATCTACCGATCTCAGTATTCCAGACTCCTACGGCTTGCTATCCCGCTATGGAGGGAGCACTAAATGGGACGCAAATCTTGGCCAATACGTCTCTTATTACAATAAAGGAGGAGTGACTCATACCATCTGGTTGGAGGAGAGCCGTTCATTGGGATTAAAAGCAAAAGCAAGCCTCGATTATCATGTAGGGGGTTTTGCTTACTGGTACATCGGTTCAGAATCGCCAGATGTTTGGTCCGCCATCAACAATTCCATTTTGTTAAAGCAAACACGAAAACGCTTATAAAGAAAAGCCACGCTGCAAATGAACTTGCAGACGTGGCTTTTTTCACCTTTTAGCACACCTTTTGAAGCAGCTTCCCCCTCAATTTGGTCAGCATATCTTCTGTCATCTTGTCCAAATCGTATTTCGTGGCAAAGCCCCATTCTTCTCTGGCCGCCGACGCATCGATCGAATCCGGCCAACTATCTGCGATCGCTTGACGCACGGGATCCACCTGATAGGACAAGGTAAAGTCCGGCAGATGCTTGCGGATTGCAGCTGCCACCTGCTCCGGTTCGATGCTCATCGCTGTCACGTTAAAGGCGTTGCGATGCTTCAGCCTTGCCCCGTCCGCTTCCATCAAGTCGATGATGGCGTTCAGCGCATCCGGCATGTACATCATGTCCATGTAGGTGCCTTTCGCAATATAGGAGGTGTAGCTGCCTTCCAGAATCGCCTGGTAGTAGATGTCCACGGCATAGTCGGTCGTACCGCCCCCGGGAGGTGTTACATAGGAAATCAATCCGGGGAATCGGACACCTCGAGTATCTACGCCGAATTTATGGTAATAGTAGTCGCACAAAAGCTCTCCCGCCACCTTGTTGACGCCATACATCGTAGTCGGTCTTTGAATCGTTTCTTGCGGCGTCTGGACTTTAGGTGTTGACGGTCCAAAAGCACCGATCGAGCTTGGCGTGAAAAACTGGCAAGAAAGCTCGCGTGCCGCCTCCAGCGCGTTGACTAGTCCGCCCATGTTGAGATTCCAGGCCAAGAGCGGTTTGGCCTCAGCGGTCGCCGACAGCAGCGCTGCCAGGTGCATAATCGTATCAACCTGATGAGACTTTGCCAGCTCGAGCATACGCTTCGCATCGGTCACGTCTAGTATTTCAAAGGGGCCTGATTCCACTACCGGGCTGTTGTCTGCTTTGCGGATGTCTGTCGCGACGACAGCTTCGGCACCGTAAAGCTCGCGGAGCCTCATAACCAGCTCAGAGCCGATTTGTCCCAATGCACCGGTTACCAGGATTTTTTTCATTTCAGAATCCCCATTTCCGTCCCTACTTTTTCATAGATCGACAGGGCACGATCCAGCATCTCGCGGGTATGAGCCGCCGTAGGCATATTCCGCACACGCCCTGTTCCCCTGGGCACCGTCGGGAAGACGATTGCTTTCGCGTAGACGCCTTCCTCATACAGGCGCTTGCTGAATTCTTGTGTCTTTTGCTCGTCGCCAATAATGCAAGGCGTGATCGGTGTTTCACTGTTGCCGATCTCGAAGCCCAGTTCCTTGAGTCCTTTTTTCAGATAATCGCCGTTCGCCCACAGTTTGTCATGCAGCTCCGTACTGTTCTGCAAGATGTCGATGGCAGTGATGCAAGCCGCGACATCAGCAGGAGTCAGGGCCGTAGAGAACAGGAAGGGACGGCTGCGAACCTTGAGCCAATCGATCAGCTGCTGACGGCCGGCCACATAGCCTCCGACTACCCCGATCGCTTTGGACAAGGTGCCGATCTGAAAATCGACTTTGTCAGAGAGACCAAAATGCTTGACAGTTCCTGCACCTTTTCCCAATACCCCGGAGCCGTGCGCGTCATCGACGTATGTCATCAGGTCGAATTCTTCTGCGACCTCGACGATTTCCGGCAGCTTGGCGATGTCGCCGTCCATCGAAAAAACACCATCGGTGATGACCATCAGTTTTTTATATTTTCCGGACGCCTTTGCTTCCTTGGCCTTCTGGCGCAAGTCATCAATGTCCGAGTGATTGTATCGAATGATCTGCGCCCGCGAAAGCCGGCAGCCGTCAATGATCGAAGCATGGTTCCATTCATCGGAGAGAATCGCGTCTTCTTTGTCCATCACGGCAGAGATCGCTGCCATGTTGCAGTTGAAACCGGACTGATACGCGATGGCGGCTTCGGTCTGCTTGAAGCTTGCAATCTTCTCCTCCAGCTTTACGTGAAGCTCCAAGGTACCGTTGATGGTACGGACAGCGCCTGCCCCTACCCCGTATTTTTGTGCTGCCGCGATCGCCGCATCGATCAGCCGCTGATCCGTAGCCAAACCGAGATAGTTGTTGGAGGACAGGTTGATCAGTTCTTTTCCACCGATCGTGATCATCGGACCATTTGCACTTTGCAATGGATCAATCACATTGTAAAGTCCCTTGCTTTTGAGATCCGATAGATTTTCACTCAAGAAATGCTCCAAGGTTTTGCTCGCCATTTGTAGATCCCTCCGACCATTTATCACTTGTCACGCACATGTGTCCTTGTGGAATAGACATTATAAAAATCAATAAACTCTCTTATACCAAGGATTTTATGATTATAAAGTATCACCTTTTCTTGGCAATGTCCATATGAGAAAGACATAAAATCAAAAAATTTTCTTGTCATTTCCGAGTCGACGAATCTCCTCAGGCACTTACCAATCACTTCTTTTTTTGATAGAATATATGTTCGTATCGTGAAAATTTGAGTGATAGGTGGTGTAAAGATGTGTCCGTACCGAAACAGCGTGATGCGCGCAAGCTCTTGCAAACGATAAACGAATATCCCTGGTACGTGGAGAAGTTCATTGAACATAAAAAAACCAAGAAAAACTCCCCTTCTACCCTGCTCGGTTACTTGCGAGATATCGCCTTCTTCTTTCGCTGGATGATGGCAGAAGGGCTGACTTCCGCCACCGAGATGAAGCAATTGCCGTTATCCGACTTGAACGAGCTGAAAAAAGAGACCGTGGAAAGCTACATTCTCTATTTACAGGAGTCACATCTCTATGAGCGATCGGTGCTGCTGACCAACCCCACTCGCAGCTCCCGCAAGGAGTACAGCGACCGGACGATCAACCGAAAAGTCTCCAGTCTCAAATCGTTGTTTCATTATTTATCAGCACTGGCTGAGGACGAGCATGGTGAATCCTACCTAACTCGCAATGTGCTGGCAAAAATCGAGCTGGAAATGACAGAGATGACCCCGCTGGCACGCGCCCATGCGATCCGGGCAAAAATCTTGATCGATGAAGAAATTTATCAGTTCGTTGACTTCGTCCATACGGGCTTCCTCGCCCACTGTGACACCTTGAAAAAGCAGCAGTACCACTTGAAAAATCGAGACCGGGATACTGCGTTGGTCGCGATGATCCTATCAGGCGGTTTTCGCGTGTCTGAGGTCGTCAGTCTCAATCTGTCGGATCTGGTCATGGAGAAAAACCAAATCAAACTGG
This sequence comes from Brevibacillus panacihumi W25, assembly GCF_000503775.1. Classification (GTDB taxonomy): domain Bacteria; phylum Bacillota; class Bacilli; order Brevibacillales; family Brevibacillaceae; genus Brevibacillus; species Brevibacillus panacihumi_A. The sequence goes on from NZ_KI629782.1 coordinate 272,042, forward strand.
TGCGGAAGGGAAAGAAAGAAGACGCCCCCTTTTTCAGTGATTGGGGGAAGGATTATCTGGCAAAATACCTGCAAGCCCGTGATTCCTACAACCCTCCAGCATACGAAGACGCAGTCTTTCTGGCAGTCTCGCCAGGAAAGCCGGAGGGACACCGCATCGATGTACGCTCCGTGCAAAAACTGGTAAAAAAATATGCCAAAGCATTTGGCATCCCCGATTTGTCCGTGCATAAGCTGCGACACAGTTTTGCTACGCAGTTTCTTCGGCTCAATCCAGATCCTCATCAACTGCAAGCACAGCTCGGACACTCTAAAATCGAGACGACCATGCAGTACGCCCATGTCCTGGAGGATGCCTTGAGCAAAGCTGTCAATCGTACGACATAGCTGTTTTTTTATCTTTCCACATACCCGACAAAAATACCCGGCTGACGACCAGCCGGGTTCTTTGTTCAAGCACGATTCATTTGTTCTTTTTCCTGTAGCCGCAATTCCACTCTCCTGATTTTCCCAGAAGTGGTTTTCGGCAAGTCTTCCACGAACTCGATTTTTCGCGGGTATTTGTAAGGAGCAGTCAAATGCTTGACATGCTCTTTCAATTCTTCTGCCAGTGAATCCGAAGGGGTGTTCCCTTTTTTCAAGACTACGAATGCTTTTACGACATGCCCGCGCTCCGGATCAGGGCTGGCTACAGCTGCACACTCGGCGACAGCCGGGTGTTTGACCAAGGCATCCTCTACCTCGAAGGGACCAATTGTGTAGCCTCCTGAGATAATGATGTCGTCCGAACGTCCTTCAAACCAAATGTAGCCATCATCGTCCATTCTCCCTTGGTCCCCGGTAACGTACCACTCCCCTCGGAACGCTTTGGCTGTCCGATCGGGATCATTCAGATACCCTTTAAACAACGCGACCATTTCTTTATGGATCGCAATATCCCCTACCTTGCCTACAGGAAGCTCGCTTCCCTCTTCGTCTACGATGGCTACCCGAACTACCGGGGAAGGTCGTCCCATCGAGCCCGGCTTCGGCTCCACTCCGACGAAGGTCCCGACCAGTAAGGTGTTTTCTGTCTGCCCATAACCATCCCGAACCGTCAAGTTAAAGACCCGTCTAAACGTGTCGATGACTTCCCGATTCAATGGCTCACCAGCCGAGCAGGTGGAGCGCAAGGCTTGCAACGTATAGCTTTCCAGGTCTGGAGCTTTTGCCATCATTCTGTACTCTGTCGGTGTGGCGCACAAGACGGAGATCGGATATTTCGCCAGAATGGACAGATAGGTATCAGCACTGAACCTGCCCTTGTATACAAATGCTGTGGCGCCCAAGCCAAGAGTGGAGACGAATGGGCTCCAGATCCATTTGGCCCAGCCCGGACCCGCTGTGGCCCAGACTACGTCTTTTTCCTGAACATCCAGCCATTGCTTTGCCGCTACTGACAAATGGGCCAATGGCCACCCGGCAACGTGCATGACGCCTTTTGGCCCGCCAGTCGTTCCGGAGGTGTAAGACAAAAATGCCAAATCATCAGAGCTTGTTTGTACACAGGCAAACTCGTCAGCCTGGTCTTGAATCAGCAGATCAAGGGAGATCCAGCCATCTGCCCGATCTCCAAGCGTGATAAAATGCCGGAGGGTCTTGCAACGATTCCGCAACGGCTCTACTTCTCCCGTCATGCCGTCAAAACAAATGACAGCAGAGGCAAGTGCGTGATCGATGCGATATTCAATATCCTTTTGACGAAGCATTTCCGATCCCGGCAAGATGACGGCACCCAACTTCAATAATGCAAGGTACAAGCCATACGCTTCAATCCCGCGCTTAACGAGAACCATCACCTTATCTCCCTGTCCGATGCCAATAGATTGCAGCCCATTGGCGATCCGATTGGAAAAACGACGCAATTGGTCATAGCTGAGGATTTGCTCCGCTCCACTCTCGTCCAGTTCCCATACGGCACGTTTGTCAGGATGATTCAGCGCATACTGATCTACTTGTGCAGCAAAATTATAGAACTTTGGCATGTTCAGCTCCAAACGATACACCTCCAACTTTTAACTATACAGAAATTAATATTCGACATTTTCGGAAAATATCCTTTTCGAAAACAAGCTTTTTTCCGCATAGCAACAAATGGCAAGGCGTTTTTGTGAAACTAAATGAGAGGAAGAGCGTCATAATGATATAGAAAAAGTTCAATAAGGATGAAAAGCCCCCATGCAGCAGCATGAGAGCTTTCCTGGGTGCTTAGATGACGCGCTTGATTTTTACCACGCGTTTTTCCCAATTCGTTCCGAAGAATTTGGAATATGTCACTCCTGGACTTCCGTATGTATGCAGGATTTTTCCATCGCCTGCATAGATGGCAACATGGGTGATCCGGTCAGAAGCATTTTTGGCAGAAGACTTCATGAAGATCAGGTCGCCCTTTTGCAAATCCTTTTTGGAGACCGTTTTTCCGACGGTAGATTGTTGACGGGAGTCGCGCGGCAACGTGATTCCCGCCTCCTTAAAGACGCGCTGCGTAAACGATGAGCAATCGAAGGTTTTGGTCGTATTTTTGCTGGAGCCAAACTTATACTTCGTTCCCATGTACTTTTCGCCATTGGCAATCACTTTGTTGGCAATTGCGGAAGAAGAAGATTCGGATTTATTCGACGAATCGCTCGTCTTGTCGCTGCTTGCATCCTCAATCACCCGACGGGCACCCACAAATTTCTTTTCATACTCAGAGAATTTTTTCAGTACCACTCCACCTTCGCCCTGCGAAGAGTAGACAAACTGATTATTCCCGATATAAATCCCCATAAAATTCAGACTGCCTTTTCCACTAGAAGCAAAGAAGACCAGGTCGCCGGCTTGCAGATCTTTTTGTGCAACCTTCTGGCCCGTCTTATACAAAGCCGAGATGGTGCTGCCAATCTTAATTCCTGCCTGTTTGTATACATAAGTCGCCAAATTCGCAGAACCAAAAGCATTAGGGCCATCTGCCTGGAATTTATACGCTTTGCCTACCAGTTGTTTTGCATCTTTTGCGATCTCGGTCACATCGACTGATTTTGGTGTACTAGCGGCCGCGTATCCTACTTGACCACCCATTAACAGGGACGTACTCAGCATGACTGCTACTGTTGACTTCATTACCCAATCTCGTTTCGTCACTTTCTTTTCCTCCTTGTCATGTCGTGGAACCCTCTGTGGGGTACATGGACAGGTTACCGCATAAGGAAACAGGAGGATAAGACCGTAAAATTTACCAATATTGGATTTAGGATCATGGAACTACTAACAAAACCCAGCCCAAAGTATGCCATATCTGTTTTTTAGACCAAAAGTACCAATTCACCAAAAATGGTTTTTTTCACTTTATTTGAACATGAAAAAACCAGTATCTGCATAGAACTAACAGATGCTGGTTTTCGCAAAGCCAGATGCCAAGCGGGATTTAACGCAGGCGAGCTGTAAATTCTCCCCACTTTTCCTCGCCCCAGTAGAGACTGAAATGATCCCCATCGTGTACAGGTCCCACCCCGGCCGGTGTTCCGGTGTAGATGATATCTCCTTGATCCAACCCAAAATGCTCAGTCGTATATTGAATGATCGTCATCAGGTCGAAGATGACATCGCGGATATTGCCACGTTGCACCTGTTCCCCGTTTTTCAACATGGAAAAGTCGGTTTGCGCCAGTGCTCTTTCTCCTGGAAACGGATGAAAAGGCGTCAGAATCGCGGCGTTTTTAAAGCCCTTCGCCAACAGCCACGGATGACCGTTCTTTTTCAGGACAGTTTGCACATCCCGCAAAGTCAAGTCGACTCCCAATGCCATCTCGTCCACGATCTCGTCCAGGGTCATCCCTGGCTTGTAGGCACGCCCGATATGTACTACTAATTCCGCTTCGTAATGGATCTCTCCACGATTTCCGGGAAAATCGATTTCCTGTCCGGCTGCTTCAACCAACGAACGTGTCGGCTTGTCAAACAGCATAGGGGATGTTGGGACATCGTTGCCAAGCTCTTCTGCATGCAAGCGGTAGTTGCGTCCTACGCAAAAAATATTCTGGATCTGCTTCATTCTGTCCTCTCCTAACTATACAGCTATGACGGCTGTTGTCTTTTTCCATCTGTTTTTACTATATCATGGGTAATCAGATCATGACAGGGGATTGGATTAGCCTTCAGGTGCAGGACCCGAATATCGATGCCACAGCTGGAGATTCCCCCTCGCTTCCACCTCAAATACTGTGTCACAAATCCCTTCCATCACTTGCTCCAGGTCGGCTTCTTCCGGTGTCGGATACGAAAAGGCATAGCAGATCTTCGCTTGCTCATCCGTAGATTCGTACCTGATTGAATAAAAATTCGGCCACAATTCCAACGCTTGCTTGCGCGACAAGAGGGTCGCCTCCAAAGGAAACAAACCGTCCCATTCCGACTTTTGATACGTAGAGGTAACTTCCACGCAAAATGCTTCGGCTTCCTCGTCGATGCGCTTGAAAACAACCTGATCCTCCCGGTAGAAACCGTATCCGGATGGCAGTGTATCCGCTAAAGAAAAACCGATACCGATTGGCAAATCGTTCGGTTTTAAGGCGTGGATGAGTCTTCCTGGCAAAAGGTAATGTCCCTCCTGTTGGAATGAGAGGAATTCGCCCAGCACTGCTACTGTCTGTTGGTTACTTTCGCTCGTCGTGACTTGTACGTACATGATCGGTGCACCTCCATCCTCAACAGTATGGTCACATTGACTTGACTCAAAACACTCTGATCAGACTGTTGTGGAGGGGAGGAAAAAGAGAAAAACGCTCAGGCGGGTTGGGATCTTTGCTGGTGGTCATCCCTGGCCGCCTCCCGCTCCAAAGGCGGAACCGCGGCCAAAAGCAGCCGACTTCGAAGAAGTCATTCAAGGTTGGCCGCTGAATACGTGTTCCGCCTTTTCCGTTCCGGCTTGGTCAAGATCCCAAATGCCTTCGCTTTTTTTCTCTTTTTCCTTCAGCCAACACTTCTTATTAAATTGCTGCCCTATCTGAGGGTTTCTCATGGTGTTTTGATAATAAAAAACTGCCCCTTATTTTCAGGGGCAGTCCTTCATCTCTCACTGGCTATTCTTGTTATTCGTTTTCCTTATTGAGTACATGGTGAAAAGCCTTCAAGAAATTCTCTGGCGGATGCGCCCCGGACAGGGCAAGCTTCCCGTCAAAGACAAAGAACGGCACGCCGGTAATCTGGTTATCTCTGGCGAATGCGATGTCCGCATTGATTTCATCTGTATGTCGTTCGTTTTCGATCGCATCGCGGATTTGCTCTCGGTCAAGGCCCAGTTCTTCTGCCAGCCCGAGCAGAACCTGCAGATCGCCGATGTCTTTCCCATCTTCAAAGTAAGCTTTGTATATGGCATCCACGACCCTTTCCGCGTCACCACTTGGCACACTTTTGATGAACTGATGGGACGCCAAGGTATTCGGCATTTTTTCAACCTTATCAAAACGAAACGGCAGATTAGCCGCTTCTCCAGCGCGCGTGACCTGGCTCAACATTTGCTGCACCATTTCCGGACTTCCTTTGGAGGCCATTACCTCTAGGAATGGCTTGCCTTCCCTGGGAAGGTCCGGGAACAGCTGGTAGGCACGGTATTGGATATGGATCGGCTCTCCTGTCCATTGGGCAATGGCATCAGACAAGTTCTTTTTCCCAATCCGGCACCACGGACAAACCATGTCCTGAAAAATCTCGATTTGCATGGGTAGACCCCCTTCGTTGTCGCTATTCTTTTGCTATTGTACCCGATGCATGCTGCTTGTGCATCGCCCTTTTGCTGTTGTGGACACTTTGAGGCGGACGAATGTGTTTTGAGGTACACAATAGAAAAAACCCAGCCAAAAAGCTGGGTTACCGAATTCATATGGTGCGGTCGAGAGGACTTGAACCTCCACGGTGTTGCCACCACTAGAACCTGAATCTAGCGCGTCTGCCAATTCCGCCACGACCGCATTCGTGGTGCCGGCGATAGGACTTGAACCCACAACCCCCTGATTACAAGTCAGGTGCTCTACCAATTGAGCTACACCGGCTTATTGAGAGAAAAGAATGGCGGAGCTGACGGGACTCGAACCCGCGACCTCCGGTGTGACAGACCGGCGTGAACTCCAACTTCACCACAGCTCCATGCTTTTTCACTCTCCCAGCAAAACTCTCGTGCTGGGGACTTCTGTAATATAGCATGATTTGATATAAAATTGCAATGCTTTTTTTACTTCGATATCGTTCTTTTTTCTCATAGATTTATGTGGAAAAATCAGCTAGAATTTTAGATAGATTTGCAGAATTTAGTAGAATGGTGGAGTCGAACGATGAGACAAACTTCGCGAGTAATCACCTTCCTTGCTCTCTTTGCTTTACTTCCTTCTGCTGCACAAGCGGCTTCCTATACATATGTGGTTTCTGCAGGAGATACGCTAAGCAAAATTGCAAGGGAACACCAGATAACCGTCGATGATATCATGCAGCAAAACCAGCTTTCCTCTGATCGGCTTGCGATTGGGCAAACGTTAACCATCTCTGGTGAACGAGCAACCTACGTGTCCACGGCAGCTGTGCCGTCTGAGGAGAGCAACAGAGAAGCAGATTCGATCCCCTCGGAAAACGCAGATCGCTCCATCGGGCAAAAAGCTCGTGTCGTCGCTGATGTATTGCGTGTCAGACAAGCCCCTTCCATGGAAGGCGATCTTCTCGGCAAATTGTATTACGGCAACCAGGTCGAACTGCTCGAGCACGGCACTGAGTGGTCCAAAATTCGTTATGATCAGGACGTGGCCTATGTAGCAAGTGAATATTTGAGCCTGAAGAATCAGGACTCTGATGATGTGACTGATCCCGACGACATCAAGCGGCTCGAGGATCTTGAAAAACTCGTAGCTCCGTTGCTTGGAACAACCTATGTGCTCGGCGGCACTACGCCAGACGGGTTTGACTGCAGCGGCTTTACGTCTTATGTATTCGATAAGCTGGGCGTTACGCTTCCCCGTACCTCTGAAGAGCAATTTCTTGGTGGAGTTTCCGTTTCTTTGGACGAAGCGAAGCCAGGCGATCTGTTGTTCTACGATGCTTTGAACAAAGGACGTGTCTCTCACGTAGCCATTTACCTTGGCAACGACCGAATTGTCCATGCCAATGGGGATGATGTTCGTTACGGCAAAATGGAGTACATGCATAAGCTCTATCCGTTTTATGGCGTCAAACGCTATCTAACTTTTGAGTAATTCACACGAAAAATAAAGCCCACGTACTGACAATGATTGAACTGCACCCCGTCAAGTAGACAGTACAAATAAGTAAAAGTTTTAAGCGGCCTTAGTTCTGAATTCCGTGGGACTGAGGCCGTTTAACTTTGCCTGTAATCGCTCGTTATTGTAAAAGTGGATATAGGTATCGATGTCCTTCTTCAACTCTTCAAACGAGTTGTATGTAGTCAGGTAATACATCTCGCATTTCAAGGTTCCCCAGAAAGATTCCATTGGTCCGTTGTCAATGCAACGGCCAACACGTGACATGCTTTGGGTAATGTTTGCTTTGTCCAGTTTCCTCTTAAAAGCCGTCGAGGTGTATTGAAACCCCCGGTCACTGTGAAGCATAGGAGTAGCGCCCGGCGTAGCCTCAAGCGCCTGGTCCAGCGTTTTAAATACGAGTTTGTTGTTGTTCGAATGCCCGAGCACATAGGAAATAATGTTGTTGCTATGGAGGTCCAGGATGGCGCTGAGGTAAGCTTTCTGACTATGTCCATATTTGAACTCCGTTACATCGGTCAGCCACTTCTCATTGGGCGCTTCAGCATGGAACTTGCGGCCTAGCAAGTTCTCGGCAATATGCTGTGGAGCGGAACGCGGGTATTGCTTTTTCTTCCTACGGATTACCGACTGGATCCCTGCGAGGGTCATGAGCCGCCGAATTCGTTTGTGATTAATGGGTTTGCCTGTTTGACGACGGAGCTGGACAGTGTGCCGCCGGTAGCCGTAGATGCCGCGCACCTGCTCATGAAGGGTCAGCATGTCCTTCGTCAGTTGCTCGTTTTCTTGTTCCTGCGGGCTGGGTTTGTGGTTTACCCACTTGTAATAACTGGAGCGCTGAATCTGTGCAACCTCACACAACAACTGCACGCTAAACCCTTGTTCTTCATGTACCGCTTGTATGGCCACATACACATGCCTCCGTCGATGTCTGCTCAAACTCGCCTCCTTTGAATTTCCTTCAACTTTTTTAGAAACGCATTCTCCGCTCTAAGCCGTTCATTTTCATATTCGAGCTTCTTCATCTCCAGCTTGTGACGCTCGGCCTCGGTTAACTCCTCAGACGCTTTCTTCCGTCCTCGCCCGTCCTGAAGCGCATCTTGTCCGCCGTTCTCGTACTTCTTGACCCACTGGTACACTTGGTTGTAGGAAACATTAAACTGCGCTGCTGTTTTCCCATAGTTGCGCTTATGTGCCATACAGTAAAGCACGATATCAATTCGTTCCTGCCACGTAGTAGAACGTCCTTTGGTCATAGCCGATGCTCCCTCGTTAACCGATTTAAAGCTGCTATGACTATTATACTTGGCAATCCAGCTTCTGAGCTGAGTTCGGCTTGCAATTTTGTATGTATCGATGAGTTCATATTGTGAATACTTCCCCGACAAATAATCTTGAACCGCTTGAAGCTTTAATTCAGGGGAATACCGGTTATTCTTGATTCGGATTTCTAACCCTTCCATTCCGTACAATTCATACTGATGCCGCCAAGCTCGCAAGGTCTTCTTATGGAGATTGTACTTGTGGGCGACTTCCACCAGAGTGCCCCCACCTGTTTTCAACTCCTCCAAAATCGCCAATTTCTCCGCGCCACTATACTCATTCTTCTTAGCCAAAAGAAATACTCCCCTCCAAGTAGTAGGTTTGTTTTTTAAACCTGTCTACTTAAAGGGGAGCATATCAGATCAGCATGTGGGCTTTTCCTTTGTCTAATTGCGTTGCTGCTGTGATTCAGAATGGGAGTTTTGGTTGAACGAAATCTCCATATTGCCGAGCGCTTCTTTCATTTTGTCCAGTTGCTGCTGATAGTCACGCACGACCACGGTGAGAACACTCACCGATTCCTTGAAGTCTGGTTCACCACTAACCTTGTCTATGGCTCTATGTAAATGCATCATTTTGTTTTCGGTTTCTCTGAGCCGATCTAATAATTGTAAACCATTCATTTCGATCACCTCACTTTTTCTTTTACTTTCCCCGCCAAACAAGGTCCCTATGCGTACAAAAAACGTCCGAATGCATTCGGACGTCGTTTGGTCGTGCTGATCTGTCAGCGAGCATCAGCTAGAGACAAGAAAGTCTCGATATCTTTTTTAATCAATGCCAGCGAGCTACGCCAGAAGTCCACCGAACGCACATCGACATCCATGATGGCCGCTACATCCGCCACGCTTTTCTTGCCTGTCACGGACAACAGCTCATCATACTGCTTGACGAATGCCTCTGGCCGCTTCTGGTATTCCGCGTACAATCCCTTGGCGAACAGCAATCCAAAAGCGTACGGGAAGTTGTAATAGTTGTAGTCCGCACTGTAGTAATGCGGCTTGCACAGCCACATGTACGGATGCAGGTACTGATGATCGAGCCCTTCTCCATACGCGTCTTTTTGTGCTTGCAGCATCAGGGCATTCAGCTCTTTCACTGAGAGTGAACCCTCCTGCCTGCGGGCAAACAAGGCCGATTCAAACAAGAAGCGGCTGTAGATGTCGACGATGACTTGACCGGCACCCGAGATGTCGTTTTCCAAAATCGCAAACGCCTCTTCCGGTGTCGCTTCTTTCAATGCGGCATCGGCAATAATCGTCTCGCACAGGATCGAAGCTGTCTCCGCAATGGGCATCGGATAATCGCTGTTTAAAAACGCTTCATCCACCAGGCACTCTCCGTGATAGCCATGTCCCAGTTCATGCGCCAATGTGCTCACGTCGTTGAAGCTTCCTGTAAAGTTCGCCATAATCCGGCTTTCCTTGACTACGTGCAGATTGTCGCAGAACGCCCCGCCCCGCTTCCCTTCCCGGATCTCCGCGTCGATCCAGCGATTGTCAAACGCTCGGGCAGCATATTGAGACAGCTTGTCGCTGAAGCTGGCAAAATGCTTGACGATAAAATCGCGGGCTTCCTGGTACGTAAAGCGCATGTCCGCTTCACCGACAGGGGCGAAGAGATCGTAGAAGGGCAATCCATTCGCATGACCCAACAGCTCCGCCTTTTTCCGATAGTAACGCTGGAAAGCGGGCAAGCTTTCACGCATGGCAGTCAACATAGCATCCAGCGTCTCTTTATCCATCCGGGAGTCCTTCAGCGTTTTCTCCAGAGCGGATTCATAGCCGCGGAGCTTGGATACGGTAATGACTTCACCCTTGATTCCGTTAAGGGCAGCAGCTACGGCGTCATCTACTTTCTTGTACGCTTCCAGTTCCGCTTCATAAGCGTCTTTGCGCACCTGCGCGTCCTTTTCAAACGCCATGTTGCGGACTACAGGGAGCGGCAGTTGCTTTTTCTCGCCATCCACCACAATATCCACCAGCAGATTGGCGGTCAAGCTTTCCTGCAGTTTGGTCCAGGCATTGGAGCCCGTGTTTTTCATCTTGGCGACAATGATTTCTTCCTTCTCGCTCAGCATATACTTGCTTTCCTCTGCCGTCTCCTCGAGGAAAAAGCGATGCTCTTCCAACAGGTCGGACTTGCTGATCAACTCGCCCAACTGCTCCAGTGTGCCGATCCATTTTTGAAACTGAACGCTTGGCTCTACCTTTTCGACGGCGAGCTCCTGGATGCGCTCCGAGAGCTGCAAAGCCTGTTCATTTCTGGCATCTACACTGGCAGTCAATTCAGCAAAGCTGTACAGCCGATACTGTTTCTGCAGGATCGACGTCAACTGTGTAATGTAGGACTCCATTTTGGAAACCGCATTTTCAGTTGAATGCAAATGTTCATTGGCCCATTTTTTCAAGTCCTGGATCTGCTGCACGAGCTCTTCCCAATCCCGTTTGCATTCCGGTGAATCGAAGGATGTATACAAAACATCCAAGTCCCAACGCATATTCATGCATTTTGCCCCCTTCTCAAATTACCCACTCTCCTATTGTAAAAAAAATTGGATAGATTGAGCAAGATTTACCAACGAAAAGATCCCTGCTATTTTGCTGCAGGGATCTTTCTCTACGTAATCGAGTATCAAATCACACTTTGACGGGCTGCGTCAGGAACGTAAGGGCTGAGAGGGCAAACAGCTGGGTAGACTCGACTAGCTGTGCGATATCCACATACTCATCCGCGTGATGCGGGATGTGTCGATCTCCTGCTCCCGTCGTCAGGATGGGGATGCCAGCCTTGTGCAAAAAGGTTCCGTCCGTAGCCCCTGGCACACCGTTGTACACGGGCTCTTTTCCCGTCAATTCACGGTAGGAGCTGGCAACTGCCTTCACCACTTCCTCTTCCATAGCAGTCAGCGTCCACGGCCGTTCCTCGATGACTTCCAGCGTTGCCCGGAACTTGTCGTCCTCTTGCCCGAGTCTTTGCAAGATGGCCTGCATTTCAGCTTGCAGCACATCGTGATGTTGTCCAGGGACCGTACGGATATCGAGAGTGGTCATGCACTGATCAGGCACGACATTAATCTGGGGATCGCCCTTGACCGGAGCCTGCAAAATCGTCGGCGTGATACTTGGCCATCCCAGCATCGGATGTTCTCCCAGACGAGCCATCTCCTTGCGCTCCAGCTCTTCCAGCTCGAGGATTGCTCGTGCCATGCGCGTATTGGGATTGATGCCGGTAAGCGGCATGGCACCATGAGCCATTTTTCCAAAGGTTCGCAATATCGCACGCATCGCACCCTTCTGTGTAATGCAGAGCTGATTTTCCTCCGGTTCGCAGATAATGGCCGCATCCACCTGATCTGCCCAGCCTCTGCGGATGAAGTCCTTGATCCCGATCATCATCCCCTCTTCGTCGCAGGGAATACAGAGCAAAATTTTGCCCGTAAATGGCTGCTTGGAGCGTTGGATCGCTTTGACCGCGCATATCGCAGCCGCCAGATTCCCTTTGGTATCGCAGGAGCCGCGGCCGTAAATGCGCCCGTTGGCAATCGTTGCGCCAAATGGATCGTAGCTCCAAACCTCACGATCTCCTTCTGTCACTACATCAGTGTGGGCCTCAAAGAGGAGTGTCTTACCAGGTCTTCCGGAGTCATAGATCGCAATCACGTTGGGACGGCCGGGAACGACCTCCTCATAATAGACCTCCATGCCCATGTTTCGCAGGTGATCGGCGACGAACAAGGCCACTCGCTCCTCGTTGCCCCCCGGCTGATCCGGACGGTAGACGCTGGGAATCCGGACCAACTCCTGGGTCAAACGTACCACCTCTTGCTCATCCACAAAAGAAATGACCTGGTTCATCTGCACATCTCCTCTCATCTGTTTCGATCTCGATAAGCCGGAATGCCCCCCGCTCGCTCTGCGTGCTTGACTGCCGAGAGGACGGCTTCTGCAAGAACTTCCGCCGATAAGGCTCCGATCAAATCGACAGAAGTCTGAATCCCTCCTGTCGCCACCGCAAAAATGGTGTCCCCGTCGTGCATGGTATGGATGGGGCGTATCGTCCGGGCCAAACCATCATGCGCCATCTGAGCCACTTTGTTTGCCTCTGCCTTGGTGAGGTTTGCGTTGCTTGCGACAATGGCAATCGTTGTATTGGTCCCGGGCGGTATCGGTGAAAAGGAGTGTGTCGTCATCAGCTCTACACTGTCCATAATGTCACCGTGCTCATCTCGCGGTCCTGCCAGTATCTCGGATGTTTTCGGATCAAAAACGTGGCCGACTGCATTCACCGCCACCATCGCACCGACGACGAGACCATTTGCCAAGCAGCGCGAGGAAGAGCCAAGGCCGCCTTTCATGGACTGTGCAAAGCCGTTCAGTTTGCCTACGGTCGCACCTGTCCCTGCCCCAACATTGCCCTGCTGCACAGCATCCCGACTCGCACGATTGCATGCCTCATATCCCATGCTTCGATCAGGTCGAACCCGCGGATTGCCAATAGACAGATCAAACAGCACTGCCGCTGGGACGATGGGAACGATGCCGAAGGCGACATCGAGTCCCCGTCCTTGTTCTTCCAGCCATTGCATGACCCCTGTGGCCGCATCCAGACCGTAGGCGCTGCCGCCTGACAAGCAGATTCCATGCACGACACTGACGAGATTGACGGGATTCAACAGGTCCGTCTCGCGTGTACCAGGGGCGGAACCCCTGACATCCACGCCGCATACGGAAGGCTGCTCCAGCAAAAGGACACTGCATCCCGTCAGCGCTTCCTGATCTTGTGCATGCCCTACCAGGACGCCAGGCACATCTACGATCGTTCCAGTCATTTCGTAACACTCACCCCGAAATCTTTGATTTTTGTTTTCCTGCTTTCACCAGATTTTTCCATGCAGCCACAACCGCCAGCGTCACGATCACCGAGACGATGGCCTCAGGCAACCCGCTCGTCAGTGCTACCGTAGCCGCTACCCCAAACGTCATGTAACCGCGAATGACAGCCATCCCCAGAACTAGGATGGTATTGGTCATCGCTCCGATAAAGCCTGCGGCTCCGATCGCGAAGTATTCGTTGATGTTTTTGAGGCCGACATACGTGAAGTACGCGGTCACGCCGATAAACAGACGCGGAAGGATGGCTACCAACGGATCTTTGAACAAGGGAACTGTAGCATTCAAGAAGGAAGATACACCAAAAATAAGACCAATGATCATGCCTACGCCCCAGCCTTCCATAATGCCGCCAATAACCACAGGAATGTGCATGATCGTCGCATTTCCCGCAGCAGTCGGAACCGGAATGTAGCCGAGACGCGTGACACCCAGCAGGATCGCGATTGCTCCCAAGACACCTGCTATAACGATTCTACGTACCGTCAAGCCTTTTTCCATGCCATACTCCTCCTCTACGATCTTTCTATTTGGAATGCCCGTCAAAGGGCGGATTCCCAGTACGGAATTACCAAGGAATGTAGAGCATGATGACGGAAATGAAGATGCTGATGATGAGTGCGGCATAGTCCTTTCCATTGGCTTTGTAATGGGTATACTGCGTCCGCGAAGCTCCCGGCATATAGCATCGGGCTTCCATCGCCAAGATCAGATCCTCTGCGCGTGCCAACGCGACATTAAACAACGGAATGATGATCGGAAGCATGTCTTTGGTCCGCCGAATAATCCGCCACCATTCCCCCGTCCCAAAATCTGCACCGCGGGAAGCCTGGGCTTTCATCATTTTTTCCATCTCCATGGCGAAGGTTGGCACGAAGCGAATCGCTATTGTGATGATGAGCGCGAAGGCGTGAACAGGGAATTTCACCTTTTGCAGCGGTCCCAGCAGTCTTTCCATGCCATGGGTCAATTCCGTCGTCGAAGTGCTGAGCGTCAGAACGCTGGAGAGGAAAATGACCTCCACAAAACGCATCGCGGAGACCAGGACCAGCCGGACGCTTTCGCTTGATATCGTAACAAAGCCATATTGGAAATAAACGGTCCCTCCACGCGCAATCTCTCCATAAAACAGCAATTGCAGCGTCGCCAGGATGATAATGAACGGAATCGCCGGTTTCACTCCCGATAGACCGTAATGAAGCGGGATCTTGGAGACCCAAAACATCGCGATGCAGATCGCCAGAGCAAACAAATTCCCGACATACGTACCGCAAATGGCGATCGCCAGGATCATGATCACAAAAGCGGCAAGCTTGAAGCGCGGATCGAGCCGATGCACCACGGAGTCCGTGGGCAGATATTGACCAATCGTAATATTGCGCGACAACTCGAATTCTGCTGACATCATGCTCCCTCCCTAGCGTTTGATCAGGTTCAAGATCTCGGCGGCAGCCTCTTCAGGCAAAAAAGACCCGGTATCTACGGCGTATCCTTGTTCAAGCAATTGGTACAGGATGTCCACAGCTTCCGGTGTCCCGATATGATGTTCCTGCAGCAGTGACGAGTTGCCAAATATGTGCCGCGGCGTACCTTCGCAAGCAATTTGTCCGTTTGCCATGACATAAACTCGCTGGGCCAGCCGGGCGACCTCCTCCATGTTGTGCGAGACGAAAATGACCGTCAGTCCCTCCTCCTGATTCAGCCGACGGATGCGCTGCAGCAGTTCATTGCGGGAGCGAGGGTCAAGACCAGCCGTAGGTTCGTCGAGCACGAGCACATGCGGACGCAGCGCGAGCACGCCCGCCAAGGCTACCTTGCGCTTCTGGCCACCGCTCAAGGCAAATGTCGGCCGATCTTTCATCTCGTCAAACGACAGTCCGACCAGCTCCATCGCCCACTCTACTCGTTCCTTCACTTCCGCAATCGGAAGTCCCATCTTAAAAGGACCATAGGCAATATCATCTCCAACCAGCTTTTCAAACAACTGGTCCTCCGGATTTTGAAACACAAGCCCTACCTGGCGCCGCAGCAGTCGAACATCCACCTTCGGATCGGAGACGTCCAGACCGTTGACGATCACTTTTCCTGACTGCGGTCTCATTAGCCCGTTCAAATGCTGGATCAGGGTCGATTTGCCAGAACCGGTGTGTCCAATGATGGCGATGCACTCTCCCCGTTCAACCTGGATGCTCACCCGATCCAGTGCCTGGTGTGCGAGAGGGGTTCCCTGCATATAGACATGCGACAAATCCGTTACATCTACGATGGGACTGGTCATGTACCGCTCGCCTCCGCTTGTTTGATCACATGACGATTTACTTCCTCGACCACTTCCTCGTTGACGATCAGGTTGGGAGAAAAAGGTTCCCACTCTTGATGAACCAAGGCAGCTATGCGGCTTGCGTCCGGAACATCCAAGTGCAGCTCTCGCAATCTCTGCTGATGGGCAAATACTTCTCTGGGCGTTCCCTGCAACACGATTTGGCCTGCTTCCATAACGACGACCCGATCCGCTTCCGCTACTTCAGACATGTGATGCGTCACTGTCACGATCGTCATGCCCTCTCGATGGAGTTTGCGAATGACCGCGAGAATATCCTGCCTTCCGTAGCTGTCCAGCATGCTGGTCGCCTCGTCCAAAACAATGCATTGCGGCCTCATCGCCAGGATTCCCGCGATGGCGATTCGCTGCTTTTGCCCCCCGGACAAGTGATGGGGAGGCCGATGGCGAAACGCACTCATGCCTACCGCCTCCAAAGAGGCATCGATCCGCTCTCTCATCTCGTGAGCGGCGATCCCGATATTCTCCAGCCCGAAAGCCACATCATCCTCAACTATCGTTGCAACGATCTGATTGTCCGGGTGTTGAAAGACCATTCCTACCTGGCTTCTGACCTCATAGATGCGCTCACGGTCACGCGTGTTGATTTGGTTTACGTAGACATCACCCGTTTTTGGAGTCAGGATGCCGTTCAAATGTTTGGACAGCGTCGATTTGCCCGAACCATTATGACCGATGATCGCCAGGTACTCGCCGGGATAGACATCTAGCGATACATTTTGCAAGACGGGAATCTGTTGATCCTGGTTTACCTTGTAGGAAAAAGAGACGTTCTCAACTCGAATGATGGGGTGATCGGCAGTCATTGGCTCCCCCTCCTTCACAGATTTCACGTTGCGCATAGTATATGTTTTCAATTTTCAGTAAATTATATTCATGGAGACTGTCTGGATATCACTCCCTCTCCTAGTTCGTCCGAACCTTTTCGGGAAATGGGGCAAGTGGACAGCTTTCAATCCTGCTATTCCTTTCACTTCTTGCCGCTCCCGAAAAGTCCTTCTGTCTTCGGAAAAAATTTATTCTCCCTCCTACATGCTTCCTTCTTTGCTTTCCTCTGATCGCTCAAGCAATTGCCCTACTTCAGCAGGAGGCTTGCGCGGACGCCGCTTTGTTTTCCGCTTCTTTTTTCGCAGAACAAACAATGCTACCAGCATCAGGCCGAGAGATGCGAGCTGGAGTGGTTGAAGCATCTCGGGATGGAACCATCCGCTCATGACAATCAGATGAAAGAGAACCGCCATGTAAATCAGTATCGAGGCAAGATTTTGCGCTTTCATGTAAGAACCCCTTCCCTTCGCCATCCGTGAAGAAGACTCCCGCTGCTCCGATTTCGCTTGGCGGGAGTCCTCCTTCGAATCATGATGGTTGTCTTGGCGCTCAGCGTTACAGAGGCAATAGCTCTACTGTCTCTTTTGCAGACAGTCCATCTACCATCTTCAGCCACGCTTCAGGCTTCTCGGGCAGCACCGCATAGTAGCGTTTGAGGAAGGTCACGATCAGATCGGCTGACAGCTCTGTCTGGTTCTCATCAGTCGGCATGAAGCCGAGATCCAGCCCGGAGACGGCCTCCCCGTCATTTTGCCAGGATGGGTGAACATAGGAAAAGTTCGTGCGCTTGTAGCCCAGATGAGACAGAACCTCGCGGCGAACGAATGGGTCCATGGGCTTAATTCCACCAAAAGCATGCTCTTCCACGCGATACGGATCGTAGATTTCAGCAAACATTCCATAAAGCTCCTTGCCGTTTTCGGCAGCGAGCGCGTGCAGATCCTTCTCCCGCTGTTTGGCAAGGAAGCGACCAACGCCCAATCCTTCCCGTCCAATGATGGTGAAATCCGTCATCGCGACATTCAGATCCGTGTAGTAGCGATACTCCGTCGCCCCAACTACCTCTTCGTCGTGAACGGCTACGAATACACGGATCCCTGGGTCTTCCAGCGGTTCCTTCCAAAGGCTGTATTCCAGTACCTCTTCCGGTGGAAAGACCTCCTGCATCAGTCGGTGCATTTTGGCGAACAAGGGATCATCGATATGTTGAATGCGAATGTATTGCATGGTTTTCATGCCTCCTTATGCTTGTGTTTCGTTTGAGTGAAACGGATTCTTCCACTCCATGAGAGTTGCGTAGTTCAGGGATTCCTCGTCCTCCAGATAATCCGCTACGACTTTGACAGGTGTACGACCGCAACGCATCAGAAACGTCAGGACCGGGTCTTTTACTTCCCCCTCGATTACGCGTGCCAGGTACTCTTCAGGCGTCCACTGCTGCGCATAGCGGCTGTAACCAGGCATGCGACCACCGCCAAGCAGCCGCTTCAAGCCTTTTTGGACTACAAGCTCGTACATCGCCTGCATCATGCAATGGCCAAGCCTCAGCTTGCGATAACCGGGACGGATGCAAATATCAACGATATACAAGGTGTCTCCAGCCGGATCATGATTGCGGATATAGCCGTTGTCGGTAATTTCTTCCCACTTGTGGTCAGGATGCTGCGGGTCGAAGGCTACCAAAAGGCCCGTCATGGAGCCAGCCAGCTCTCCTTCCACTTCGACGCAAATCGCTCCTTCTGGAAACAATGTGATGTGATTGGTCAACTGCTCTTCGTTCCACCACAACTCGGAGGGGAATGGAGGCGGGAAGCTCTCTGCCTGAATCTGAATCAGCTCCGCAAAATCGGCTTGCGTGTAATTGCGAATCACTGCAGAACGCGGTTTGTCGCCGTCAAATACATACAGTTCTTTGCGGTACATCTCCATCCTCCTTTGCGCTTGAAGGTTATTTCCAATCCGGATACAGATCCGTGCGCCGATCACGCCAGGTTGTTACGGAGCCTTTCTCACGCACATCGTAGAGAAGCTGCAGGTCCAGGTCGGCGGTGACTAGCATGTCGCCATTGATTTCTCCTTCTGCCAGCACACCCCTTGGCGGGAATGGAATATCATTAGGGGTCAAAATGGCAGCCTGTCCAAAATTGGCACGCATAAAATCTACCGTTGGCAAAGAGCCTACGGTTCCTGTGAGAACCACGTAGACCTGGTTTTCAATCGTGCGTGCATGGGAAGTATAGCGAACCCGGTGGAAGGCATGGCGATCATCCGTGCAGGAAGGACAGAAAATCACGTCTGCGCCGCGCGCTTTGGCGATTCGCACCCATTCCGGGAATTCGATATCGTAGCATATAATCATAGCGACTTTTCCCTTGTCGGTCTCAAAAATTTGCAGTGAGTCGCCTGCGCCCATATTCCACCCCTTCACTTCCCAAGGCGTAATATGGATCTTTTTCTGCTGACCGACACGTCCGTCTGGATAGAAGAGAAAAGCGGTGTTGTACAGCTTGCCGTTTTCCTCGATAATGTGCGTGCCGCCGATCAAATGCATTTGGTATTTGCCCGCCAGCGAGCGGAACAGCTCGATGTATCTCTCGGTAAACGAAGGCAACGCTGTGATCGGCAAAGCATTACCCTGCCCATCCCCGATCGACATTAGCTGAGTGGTAAACAACTCCGGAAAAAGCAAAAACTCCGTGTCGTACTCTTCTGCATTTTTAACGTAGTGCTCGACTTGCTGCGCAAATTCTTCAAACGAATGTATCGTATGCAAATGATACTGCACGGCAGATACGCGCATTTTCACCCTTCATTCCTCCTTGCACTTGCTGTAGGTATAGATAATCTCCAATATAACAAAAACATGGTATTCTGTCTCGTCCAGGAACAGTTCTGCGCAAATCTTGCTCCCAAGAAATAAAGCAGCGGCGACCTAAGACCTAAAAGAAAGTCTAGACTCGCCGCAATGGTGCTTGAAACGTTCTATTTAATGAATATCTCGTTTTTTGAAATTGCCACCCTTCACTTCAGCTACGTCATAAACCGTAACAAAGGCATTCTTGTCAGTTTCGCGAATGATATCTTTTATTTTGTTCTCTTCCATACGATTAATCACACAGGTGATTTCCTTGAATTGCTCATTCGAATATCCACCATAAACTTCATTATATGTGGCACTTCGACCTAATCGATCACGGATTGTCTCAATCATTGTTTCGGGTTGAGTCGTGATAATTTTAAAGGTTTTTGAACCACTCAAACCTTCTTCAACGACGTGAATGACTTTGGCAGCAATGTAATAAGCAAGCGCTGAAAGAATCGCTCCTTGTAAGCCGAACACCGTCGAGACAATAATAAAGACAAACATGTTCAAGAATAAAATAAGATCACTTGTCCCAAAAGGCAGTTTTCGGGAAAGCAGTACGGCTAACATGTCGATTCCATCTAATGCGCCTCCATTGCGCAAGGCTAATCCCATACCAAAACCAAGGATAATACCACCTACAACCGTAATCAACAGTGTATCACCATGAATGATCGTTGGGACATGGTGTAGAACGACCGTTCCGACTGCGAGAGAGGCGATCCCGATAACCGAATAAATCGCAAAACTTTTTCCGATTTGCTTATATCCGAGCCAGAGAAAAGGAATGTTCAAGACGGCAATGAGAAGTCCTAGCGGCAACCCAAATAATTTGGAGCCAACGATGCTTAACCCTGTCACACCGCCATCCGATACCCTGTTTGGGATTAATACTGCTTCGAGTCCATATGCTGCAATAAATGCCCCAATGATAACCATCAACACTCGTAGAGCCTTTTGTAGTTTTTGGGGCTTGCGCTTCATGATTGTATTCATCTGATGTCCCCGTTTCATTCTTTCGTTTTCGGTAATCCATTTTTTAACCATTTTATTCTAACACATCATAGTTTCTGATTTATCATAACTCCTGAAAAAACTTCCTAGTTTTTTTTGGATAGTATGTAACATATCGTCTCGCTTTACAGCCTACTCCTATTTTGCTCCATCGCCAGTCTCTTTTCACAAAAAAAGGAAGCGCCCCCTAATGGACGCTTCCATACGTTTATGATCAGGCAAACTGCTTCGACAAATTCGCCATCTCGATTGCAGAGACCGCTGCATCCCAGCCTTTATTGCCTGCTTTGGTGCCTGCACGTTCGATAGCTTGTTCGATCGTATTGGTGGTCAATACGCCGAAAATGACGGGAAGTCCCGTGCGCAATGAAGCGGCGGCAACTCCTTTGGCGCACTCTGAGCATACATAATCGAAATGCGGAGTTGAGCCGCGAATGACAGCCCCTAAAGTCACAACCGCATCGTAGCGGCCGGATTCTGCCATTTTCTGAGCGATCAGAGCAATTTCGAATGCTCCTGGCACCCACGCCACATCAATCTGTTCTTCTTCTACGCCGTGCCGCTTGAGCGCATCCAAAGCTCCTCCCACCAGCTTGTTTACAATCAACTCATTAAATCTTCCTGCCACAATACCAATTCGCAAGCCCGTACCTACTAAATGTCCTTCCATTGTTTTCAATGCTTCCACTCTCCTCGTATTTTACATGTGTAGGAAATGACCCAGTTTTTCTTGCTTTGTCGTCAAGTATCGTTTGTTGTGCGGCTGCTCCGCCATTTCAATGGGGACGCGTTCGATCACCTTCAGACCATACCCTTCCAGTCCGCGAATTTTGCGTGGATTATTGGTCATGAGTCTCATTCCTCGAACCCCTAGATCCCGCAACATTTGCGCACCGATACCATACTCGCGCAAATCCGCGGCAAAACCGAGCTTTTCGTTGGCTTCTACAGTGTCAAAGCCTTGCTCCTGCAAATTGTAGGCACGCAGCTTGTTGATCAGTCCGATTCCACGTCCTTCTTGCCGCAGGTACAGCAACACGCCGCTCCCTGCTTGTTCGATCTGTTCCAGTGCGGCATGCAATTGCGGGCCGCAATCGCAGCGCAGGGAACCAAATACATCACCGGTCAAGCATTCAGAGTGAACGCGGACCAGAATCGGCTCATCTGAAGAAATTTCCCCTTTGATCAGCGCTACATGCTCCTTGCCATCCAAGAGATTGGTATAGGCAGCGATCCGAAAATCACCGAATTCGCTCGGCAGCTGCGCGACGACTTCTCTTTTGACCAGTGACTCAGTCTTCATGCGGTAGCGGATCAAATCCGCGATGCTGATCAGCTTCAGATCAAAGCGGCCCGCAATCTCTTGCAGCTCAGGCAGGCGCGCCATCGTACCATCCTCATTCATGATTTCGCAAATGACGCCTGCAGGAAAGCGACCGGCTATTTGCGCAAGATCGACAGCCGCTTCCGTATGCCCTGCTCTTCGCAAGACACCGCCTGGTTTGGCGACCAAGGGGAAGATATGACCGGGCTTGCGAAAATCGCTCGCCTGCTTGTTCGGGTCCAGCATGGAAAGAACCGTGTGGGAACGTTCCTGCGCAGATATTCCCGTGTGCGTGCTTCGCTCATCCACCGAGACGGTGAACGCGGTGCCCTGTTTATCTGTATTGGTCTCAACCATCGGCTTTAGCTGGAGTCTGGCGGCATGCTCTTCTGTTACGGGCACGCACACCAAGCCCCTTCCATGGGTAACCATGAAATTGATCATTTCCGGTGTCGCTGCGTCTGCCAGGCAAACAAAATCTCCTTCGTTTTCCCGATCTTCATCATCGACGACGATCACAGCTTTTCCTTGACGCAAATCTTCCAGTGCTGCTTCTATTTGATGAAACATGTTGTGCCTCTCCCTCCTTTAGGCAAAGCCGTTTTCCTGCAAGAATGCCAGGCTAAGGCTTGAACCGTTTGGCTTGTCCGCTTGCTCCTTCGGCGATCCGTGGTACAACAGTCTTTCCACGTATTTTCCGATCATATCTGCTTCGAGATTGACCTGCTGTCCCGGCTGTCGATCCTGCAGGCTCGTCATGGCCAATGTGTGCGGAATAATCGATACACGAAAAGACGAATCCTCCACATCAACGACGGTCAAGCTGATGCCATCCAGGCAAATGGAGCCGCGCGGCATGATGTATTTCAACAATTCAGGTCCTGTCTGAATGCGAAACAAGACCGCATTGGCATGCTCTTGACGCGATAAAACGGTTCCGGTGCCGTCCACATGTCCCGATACGAGATGTCCACCCAGACGATCTCCCAAGCGCAGCGCCCGCTCCAGATTGACGCGTTGTCCCGGCACCAGATGACGAAGATTCGTATGCTGGAGCGTCTGTGGCATAACATCCACCTGAAAATGGTGAGCGGTATGCGTTGTGACAGTGAGGCAGACGCCATTGACCGCTATACTGTCGCCGATTTTGACACCTTCCAGAACCGTCTGGGCTCGTATCACCAGCTGGCTGGCCTGATGATCTCCTGAGATGGATTCCAAAACGCCAACTTCCTCTACCAAGCCAGTAAACATGCCCTCACTCCTCTCTTGTTACGGTTGCATCACTTCCATTGCGGATACCCGGTGATGCGAATGTCTTCGGTACCGATGTGCTCAATCTGGGTTTGGATCAAATGGAGCGCCTCCTCCATGCTTGCAATGCCTTCGCCCCCAAAAATGGTTGGCGCGTTCCTTCCGCCGATCAGCTTCAAGGAAACATAACTGATCATTTTTTGGATGGCCTTGGCTTGCAAGAATGCCCCGTTTATTTCTGCTCCTCCCTCCACGAGAAGGGAGGTGATTCCCCGATCTCCCAATACCTCCAATACTTTCTCTACAGTCAACTCACCATCTACGGCGATGACCGAAACCCCTTTCTGAACCAAGGCCTGGCGCTGTTGTTCGCTGGATGCCGTGGAAGTCACAATCCATGTTTCCGCGCAACGATCGTTCACAACCTGGGCTGTCAGCGGCGTGCGCAGACGCCGATCCAATATCACCCGAACAGGCTGCTTTCCCCAGGCCTTTCCGTCTACGCGAGCTGTCAAAGCCGGGTCGTCCGCCAGAACGGTACCACTACCGATCAGGATTGCATCATGTATACGACGCAGCTCGTGAACCTCTCTTCGGGCAGCTTCGCCCGTGATCCACTTGCTGTGACCCGTGTGCGTGGCGATTTTCCCATCCAGCGTGCTGGCTGTCTTCAATGTAACAAAGGGGCGTTTGGTCTGGATGTAATGAAAAAAGACTTCATTCAGCTGTTTCGCTTTCTCTTCCTCGACACCGATAATAACCTCCAGACCTGCCGAACGAAGCTTTTCTACACCGCCTCCCGCTACCTGCGGATTTGGGTCTAACGCTGCCACCACGACCCGGCTGATGCCAGCCTGTATGACCGCCTCTGAGCAAGGGGGCGTTTTTCCAACATGGCAGCATGGCTCCAACGTGACATAGAGAGTCGCATCCTTTGCCAGATTGCCTGCCATTCGCAGGGCATGGACTTCTGCATGCGGCTCCCCTGCCCTCAAATGCGCTCCCATCCCTGCTACGGTGCCATTCTTGACGATGACGGCCCCTACGAGCGGATTGGGACTCGTCTGTCCAGATCCCGCTCTCGCCAACTCGATCGCCATATTCATATATCTGGCGTCCTGTTGCATCTTGCTCCTCCCTTCTCCCACTTGTTTTTTCGCAAAAGAAAACCCTGAACACCTCGCGAGGTGTCAGGGCATAGGGAAAGAAGCCTTGCTTTCCTCGTTTTTTGCAAAACGAGAGGAAAGAAAGCGAGTCTCATCTTCTCCCATCCGGACTTTACCGTCGGCTCTGGAATTGCACCAGATCAGTCGCAAATGCTACATGATTTGCGAGTCGCGGGCTTGGACGCAAATGCGCCATCACCGCCGGTCAGGAATTTCACCTTGCCCTGAAGATGTTTCGTATGCAGTTCCTGCCTGTTCCTTGCCACTTCCTCCTTCCTGAAAAAAATAAATGCCCGTGAGTTCGACTCAGGGCATTGGGAAACAAGCCTCTGTACCACCGTTTTTTGCAAAACGGTCCACGAAGCCAGCCAAATACCTTCTCCCATCCGGACTTTACCGTCGGCCTTGGAATTCCACCAAGTCAGTCGCCATCCAACATCTACGGACAGCGAGTCGCGGGCTCAGACGTGCGTTCGTCATTACCGCCGGTCGGGAATTTCACCCTACCCTGAAGGTTGGTATTCAGTTGTGAACATTATACCACAGTTTTTCAATGAATCAGAAGTTTTCCTTTCTGAGAAATGTTACGAACGGTCTGATAGAGCAGCTCCGTCCCCAGGGCAATATCCGAATAACTGGCGTATTCCTGGGGATTATGGCTGATGCCGTCCCGACAGCGCACAAAAATCATCGCGTAGTCACATACATCAGACAGGGCCAGTGCGTCGTGGAACGGTCCACTCATCAATTCGGGTGGTGCTAGATTCATTTTGGCACTCTCTTCTCGGATCACGTCTTTGATCCACTCCGCACAATAGCGCGGCTCGCTGTTGGTATCTTCGCTGATCGTATATTGCAGGCCATGCTGCATCGCGATCTGTTCGATCTCCTCCCGCAGCTCCCGCTCACGCAAATTCCGTCTCTCCAGGTCGATATCCCGCAGATCGACAGTAAAACGAACCTTTTCCGGAATGATATTGCGGGAATCCGGGAACACCTCCAGATGACCGACTGTTCCTACTGTCGGGGCGGATGGGTCCAATCTCGCCAGCTCATTCAGGGCGACAATGACTTTCGCCGCACCCAACAAAGCATCCTGACGCATGCTCATCGGGACAGAACCCGCGTGTCCAGCAAATCCTGTCATCTCCACCGTCCACCAAAGCGGCCCGGATATTCCGGTGACAATGCCGACTGGCTCATCGCTTTTATCGAGAATCGGTCCCTGCTCGATATGAAGCTCCAAAAAAGCGGCGATACTGCCAGGAGTGTAGAGCGATTCCTCGAACCGATCCGGATCGCAGCCGAAATCCAACAGCGCCTTTCTGCGCGTAATTCCTTGCTTGTCAGTCCGCTCCAGCTCCCCTGGCTCCAATCTGCCTAGAATTCCCCGAGAGCCAAACAGCCCTTTCTGAAACCTGCATCCTTCCTCATCACAAAAGGCTACCACTTCGATTGGTTGTTCCGGCACGATGCCTTGCTCCATCATCGTCTGGACGACCTCCAACCCGCCAAGAACGCCAATGGTTCCATCATAGCGACCGCCGTACGGCTGTGAGTCGATGTGCGAGCCAATCATCAGTACTGGCGCATCGGGATTGCGCCCTTCCAAACGGCCGATCAGATTGCCGAAGTGGTCGATGCGCGTTTGCAAACCTGCCTCCTCCATCCACCCGCGCACCAACTGGACACCAGCCAAATCCTCCGGCGACAGGGCCAGTCGACAAACGCCCGTCTCCCCTATTTTCCCGATTTCCGCCAGTTGCTCCAGTCGTTCCTGCAAGCGTGCCTGCCGGATCGTCAAAGTCCTTTCGCTTCGCTCCATCATCTTTGCTCCCTCCTCGTCTCTACCTTAATGACATCGTATTCCGCTCGTCCGGTTCCTAGTCGCCTTTTCCGGCTTTACTCCAGCAAGGGTGGAAAAGATGCTGATCCAGTCCCCTTTTTGTTATAATGAACGGGAGATATACAGGGGGATGAATGACATGGAAGAATGGTTGAATAAACGTGTGAAAATGAAAGAAGGTCCCAAAAAACGAGGCATTGTGGAGTATATAGATGATCAATACATTGTGGTCTATTTCACCTTTCCCCGCAAGGAACGGGTGATCTTCCCGAGCAAGGAAGCCTTTTTGCATAAAATTGCGTTCATCGATGAAGCCTGACATACGAAAAGCCCTTGGCACCGCTTATTTGCGATGATCAAGGGCTTTTGCATAGCTATATGGGGTTTACGCGTAGTGTTCTTCACGCAGTCGTTTGATTTCGTCGCTTTCGAGATACTCGTCATAGGTCATCATTTTGTCAATGACACCCTTCGGCGTAAATTCGATGATCCGATTCGCGATGGTTTGCACGAACTGGTGGTCATGGGACACGAACAGCAGCGTGCCATCGAAGTCGATCAAACCGTTGTTGAGCGCTGTGATCGATTCCAAGTCCAGATGGTTCGTCGGTTCATCCATGATCAGGACATTGGCGCCAGCCAGCATCATCTTCGAAAGCATGCAGCGCACCTTTTCTCCCCCAGACAGAACATTGGCCTTCTTCAATGCTTCGTCTCCAGAGAAGAGCATGCGGCCCAGGAAGCCGCGGATAAAGGTCTCATCCTGGTCTTTGGAATACTGGCGCAGCCAATCCACGAGGCTGAGATCCGAATCGAAGTACGCCGAGTTGTCTTTCGGGAAGTACGCCTGAGAGGTGGTCACTCCCCACTCGTACGTACCGCTGTCCGCTTCTACTTCTCCCATCAGAATGCGGAAGAAAGTCGTTTTTGCCAATTCGTTTGGACCGACAAAAGCAATTTTATCCCCTTTGTTGATCGCCAGGTGGAGATTTTCAAACAGCTTTTCTCCCTCGACGGTCTTGCTCAAGCCCTCGACAGCCAGCAGGTTTTTGCCCGCCTCGCGCTCTGGCTTGAAGTTGATGAAAGGATATTTGCGGCTGGACGGACGAATGTCTTCCAGGGTGATTTTCTCCAAGAGCTTTTTACGAGAAGTCGCTTGCTTGGATTTGGAGGCATTCGCCGAGAAGCGGGCGATGAACTCCTGCAGTTCCTTCATCTTTTCTTCTTTTTTCTTGTTCTGTTCACGAACCAGCTTCAGCGCCAATTGGCTGGATTCGTACCAGAAATCGTAGTTCCCCACGTACATCTGGATTTTGCCGAAATCGATGTCTGCGATGTGGGTACATACTTTGTTCAGGAAGTGACGGTCATGGGATACCACGATGACGGTATTCTCATAATCCATCAGGAAGTTCTCCAGCCAGCGGATCGACTCGATATCCAGGTGGTTGGTCGGCTCATCCAGCAGCAAGATGTGCGGATTGCCAAACAAAGCCTGTGCCAACAGGACACGGACTTTTTCCGTACCGGCCAAATCCACCATCTTCTTGTCGTGCATCTCGGTCGGAATCCCAAGACCGATCAACAATTCGGCAGCATCCGCCTCAGCCATCCAGCCGTTCAGCTCTTCGAATTCACCTTCGAGCTGCGAGGCGAGAATGCCGTCCGCTTCCGAGAAATCTTCCTTCATGTATAGCGCATTCTTTTGTTCCATGATCTCGTACAGCCGTTTGTGACCCATGATGACCGTTTTCAATACTTCAAATTCATCGAACTCGTAATGGTTCTGTTTAAGTACAGCAATCCGTTCCCCAGGGGTTACAGATACGTGCCCGCTGGTAGGTTCGATCTCTCCGGAGAGGATCTTGACGAATGTAGATTTTCCGGCGCCATTGGCCCCGATCAGACCGTAGCAGTTGCCGGGAGTAAACTTGATGGATACATCTTCAAACAAGGCGCGTTTGCCGTAGCGGAGCGTCACGTTCTGAGTGCTTATCATCTCTATACCTGCCTTTTCGAATCGTTCAAACACTAATCTTATCAGAAAACGGCGATTTTGGCAAAAATGATGACCGGGTAGCGATAAAAACGAAGAGATCGGGGAATCCTACCTGGGAAAATCGCCAGGCAAGAGAGGAGGGATTCGGATGTCCAAGCAAAACGGAGTAAAGAACGAGATGGGCAATAAGGAAAATCCATCACAAACCAGGTCCTCCACCACAGTCGGAAAAGAGGAAACCCGCTCCAAGCAGCGAGGTGAATAGTCAGATAAAAAACCGGCCACCCTTCGTCAGGATGGTCGGTCTTCTTATTCTTCAAAAGCTGGCCTGGATCGGGATAAAGGTAGGCAGGGGCACTTTTTCTTCCGCATCCTCCACGTAAAAGGCTAGATTGTTCAGTTTTACGAAAACGGTGCTCTTCTCTTGCAAATCCAACTCGCAAAAACGTTGCCGGGTCAGTTCTGCTTCAAACAATTCGCCAGTATCCAGCCGCTTCAAGTCCAGGCGGATGATCGGACCAAGCAGGGAAATGTGCTGAATCTGTGCCTGTACGAACTTACTGTCCTGTGCTGCCAATGCGATCTCCACATCATGCGGACGCATGTAGCCGACTGCTGGCCATTCTCCGCCGCGAAGATTTTCCCACTCTGTATCAAACTCTGCCTCGCCCAGTCTGACTTTGCCATCTCGTACACGGCCTCGAAACAGATTGACTCTGCCAAGGAAACTGTAGACGAAGGGATTGGCGGGATGATTATAGATTTCCTCAGGTGAACCTACCTGCTCCACCCTTCCTTCATTCATGACTACGACCTGATCAGCCAACTCCATCGCTTCTTCCTGATCGTGTGTAACGAAGAGAATGGTCAAGCCAAGCTTCTCATGCAAATGACGGAGCCAGCGTCTCAGCTCCTGCCTCACTTTGGTATCCAAAGCGCCAAACGGTTCATCCAGCAAGAGAAATTTGGGTTCCACCGCGAGAGCGCGCGCCAAGGCAACACGCTGTCTTTGCCCACCAGAAAGCTGTGAAGGATAGCGGTGCGCCAATCCATCCAATTGCACCAGACGCAACAGCGAGTGGACCCTTTCCTTGATCTCCTGCTTCGTTGGTCTGGTCTTGCGGTTGCGAACCGCCAGTCCGAAGGCAATATTGTCAAAGATGGTCATATGGCGAAAGAGGGCGTAATGTTGGAAAACAACCCCACCCTGCCGCTCACGCACATCCCGGTTTGTGTTGTCCTCGCCATGAAACAGGATCGCCCCTTCCTCCGGCTGCTCCAGCCCTGCGATCAAGCGCAGTAAAGTCGTCTTCCCAGACCCCGATGGTCCCAGGAGCGCTACCAGTTCGCCTTCTGGAATCTGCAGGCTGACGTTATGCAAAGCCGTAAAATTTTTGTATGATTTGGTGATATTCACGACCTCTATACTCATCCGTGCTCTCTCCTCTAGCGTAGAAGTTAAGGTAGCTCTTCTTTGCGTTGCGTTTTCCATTCGATGATGCTTTTGAGAATCAACGTTACCAGTGCCAGCGCCGCGAGTAAGGTAGCTACCGAAAAGGCTGCCGCAAACTGATATTCGTTGTACAAAATCTCCACGTGAAGCGGCAAAGTATTGGTCATTCCGCGAATATGGCCGGAGACGACGGAGACGGCGCCAAACTCCCCCATCGCCCTCGCATTGCACAGGATGCCCCCGTACAACAACCCCCATTTTACATTTGGTAGGGTCACGCGGAAGAAAGTCTTCCAGCCGCTTGCTCCAAGGGATACGGCCGCCTCCTCCTCATCCTTGCCTTGTGCCTCCATGATGGGAATCAATTCGCGTGCCACGAACGGAAAGGTAACGAAGGTAGTCGCCAAAATGATTCCGGGTACGGCAAAAATGATTTTGATATCATGGGCTTCCAGCCAAGGGTACGCAACACCTTGACTGCCAAACAGCAAAACAAAGATCAAACCAGCGATCACGGGTGAGACTGCGAAGGGCAGGTCAATCAACGTGAGCAAAATATTTTTTCCGCGAAACGTAAACTTGGCGATCGCCCAAGCAGCAGCTACCCCAAAAGTGACATTGAGCGGTACGCTTACGAGAGCGACAAGCAATGTGAGTTTGACTGCCGCGAAGGTCTCTTCGTCCAAGATGGCAGCTACAAACATCTCTGAACCCTGCTTGAACGCCTCCATAAACACAGCGACCAAAGGCAGGATCAAAAACAATCCGAGGAAAAACAAAGCCAGACAGATCAAAAGCCAACGGATCCAGGCTGATTCGGTCATATGCTTCATGGCAGCACCTCCTACCGCGCCGCGTCAAACTTGTTGATTCGCCATTGAAGATAGTTGATGATCAGCAGCATGACAAAGGAAGCAACCAGCATCACGGTCGCAATCGCCGTAGCCCCCGTATAGTCAAACTGCTCGAGCTTGGTCATGATCAACAAGGGGACGATTTCCGTCTTGTGCGGCATATTTCCTGAGATGAAAACGACAGATCCGTACTCGCCTAGGGCACGCGCAAAAGCGAGGGCAAATCCCGTAAGTACCGCTGGCATCAGATGCGGCAGGATCACCCGAAAAAACGTGTTCCAACGAGTGGCACCCAGGGTTGCGGCTGCTTCCTCCATCTGCAAATCCCAATCCTGCAGCACAGGCTGTACGGTGCGCACGACGAAGGGCAGTCCGATGAAGGTCAACGCAACCCAGATTCCCAGCGGCGTGTAAGCGATCTTGATCCCCCACTCCGCTGCAAACTGTCCGATCCACCCGTTTTCAGCGTAAATGGAGGTCAACGCAATACCCCCGACCGCCGTCGGCAAGGCAAATGGAAGATCTACTATGCCATCGATGAACCTCTTTCCTACAAATTGATACCTCGCCAGCACCCAGGCCACCAATACGCCGAAAACGGCATTCATGCAAGCAGCAAAGAACGAAGTAACGACGCTAACCCGAATCGAGGAAAGGACTCTTTCATCCAGAATCGTTCCGATGAACGCCTCCCAGCTCATCGTAGACGCTTTTAAAAATAAAACGGACAGAGGGATGAGCACGAGCAGACTGAGATAAATGATCGTATAGCCCATGGTCAGTCCAAAGCCTGGCAAAAACCCGCTGATCCGCGACGTTTTTCTTTTCATGATGTTACTCCTCTGGCATGGATATGTGTTTTAGGGCTTATAGATTTGGTCGAAAATGCCTTGGTCGGCGAAATGCTCTTTTTGCGCCTTGCTCCATCCGCCAAAGATCTCATCAATGGTAAACAGCTCGATCTCGGGGAAAGCTGACGCATGTGCCCTCAACACTTCCTCCGAGCGGGGACGATAGTAATGCTTGGCGGCGAGCTCCTGTCCCTGCTTGCTGTAAAGAAACTGCAAATAGGCTTCCGCTACTTCTCTGGTACCGTGTTTGTCAGCGTAGCGATCAACGACCGTGACAGGCGGCTCCGCCAAAATGCTGGTCGAAGGATTGACTATTTCAAACTTGTCTTTGCCCAGCTCATGGACGGCAAGATAGGCTTCATTCTCCCAGGCAATTAACACATCGCCGATGCCGCGTTCTACGAATGTTGTCGTTGCACCGCGTGCTCCCGAATCGAGGACCGGAACATTTTTGAACAATTGCGTGACGAATTCCCTGGCCTTCGCCTCATCACCGTTGTTGTGCTTCAACGCATACCCCCAGGCGGCCAAATAATTCCATCTAGCGCCGCCAGACGTCTTGGGATTAGGTGTGATAACCCCGATCCCGGGCTTGATCAGATCATCCCAATCCTTAATTTGTTTGGGATTTCCTTTTCTGGTGAGAAACACGATCGTAGACGTGTAGGGGGAGCTATTGTCTGGCAGCTTCTTCTGCCAGTCAGTTGCGATCAATCCCCGTTCGGCAATCGCGTCGATGTCATAGGCGAGAGCCAATGTCACGACGTCAGCCTCCAAACCGTCGATGACGGAACGAGATTGTTTTCCTGAGCCGCCATGCGATTGTTTTATCGTCAGCGTCTGACCTGTCTTCTCTTTCCAATCGGAGATAAACGCTTTGTTAATATCCTGATAAAACTCTCGGGTCGGATCGTAGGACACGTTTAATAAATCAAGAGTTGCTGTCTCACCCGCCGCAGTCCCCTCTCCCCCTGTTGTTTGAGCGCATCCACCGATACTCAAGGCCAGCACCACGATCCCTAGTCTCCGAAAGATGCGCGCAAAGAACTTTTCAAATGTCTTCATCTTGCTTCTCTTCACTCCTCATAAACTCATCTGCCCCATATATCCTCATCTACCCTATGCCCAATAGGTAGGCAAAGTTCGGGGGCAGTTCGCCCTGGAGAAAAAATAGGCGCTTCTAACTTTGCTTATGACAATCAAAAAGAAGCCCTCTTCGTAACGAAGAAAGCTTCTTTTCATGCTTGGGACGTCTTATGGCTTCACCTGCTGCCAGAGATTGATGGCGAACAACAAGATCCCCACACCCAAAATCAGGGAACCGATGATGGTACCGACTACAAAGCCCTCGACTTGGGTCAACAGCATCAAAAACAAAGATCCCTGCATGACGGGCAGGCCGATATTGTGCAACCAGAAGTGCCACGTCGCCAGTTTGGTCTGGGCCGCTGCTGGAAAAGCGATGTAAATGAGACCGATGATCGCGAGCGATACCCAGCCGACCAGATTCAAGTGCGCATGCACAGAGGAATAGGAAAAAGCCTTGGTAATTCCCATCACAATACCCAAGATAATGGCAATGACAAAATAAAATGCGGCAATTTTCAACAAGCGCGCTGCCAAGTTTCCACCTCCTTTTCGTATCGTGTTACATGTATATTCCACAACGAAAGGCTCACGACCATTTTCCTTCAGGCAGGTTGTCCTGATTTGGATCTACACAAAATAAAAACAGCCGTATCCGACTGAGGAAATGGCTGTTTTAAAATGTTTCTGTGTATTCAATTCATCATTCCAGGTGGTTATGGATTTACATTAAGCTGCTATGATCCTTGAATCCCGCTGCTGCCAAATCCACCGCTACCACGCTCGGTCTCATCCAGCTCGTCCACGACCTCAAATACTGCCAGGGGAACCTGAGCGACAACCCCCTGCGCGATCCGGTCTCCTTTTCGTATCAGATAGCTATGCTTGTCGACCTCGACCGCCACTTCCACAGATTTTTCCCCTGCATCCAGACACGTATATCCTCGTTCTCCGGATGCTGTGCGGATGTTGTCGATCAACACGCATACCTCACCGCGATAACCGGCATCCACGGTGCCAGGCGCATTAGAGAGGCGCAGCTTCGTCTTGGCTCCGATGCCCGAGCGGGGACGCACTTGCAATTCATATCCTTCTGGCAAAGCAAATGCCAAGCCTGTCGGGATTTTGGCCGATGCTCCCGGCGCGATCAGCGTATCTTCCACGGCTACCAGATCAAATCCGGCATCCATCTCTCTTGCGTATTGAGGAATCACGGCATCCCCATGCAATTTCTTAATCTTGACAAGCGCACGCACGCGCTGACTGTTTGCATTCATTTCAGGTCTCTCCTCTGCTATGCCTTTCATCCTTCCTAGTGTACAAGAAGAGGTCCCCCCCTTCAAGACACACACCTGTCTTTCAATCGTGGCTTCCATTCTCATTTTTTCATAGAAAGCTCACATTTCCCTTTCATTTTCTGCGCATTTCCTGCTCTCCTGTGATATAATCACCGTTGCATCAAAAAATTTCATACGATAAAAGAAAGGGTGGGATTGTACATTGCAAGTACAAAAACCATTTCGAATTCTGCTTTTCTACAAGTATACTCCGTTGGATAACTATGAGGAGTATGCAGCAGAGCATCTTCAGTTCTGCAAAGAGAACGGCCTTTTGGGACGCGTAATAGTCGCTCCTGAAGGAATCAACGGTACAGTTTCCGGTACCATCGAACAGACGGAAGCTTACATGAACTACGTGCGAAGCGATTCCCGTTTTGCCGACATGTGGTTCAAAATCGACGAGTCGGACTCACATGCCTTTAAAAAGATGTTTGTCCGTGCAAAAAAAGAGTTGGTTACCTGGCGTTTGGAAGAGGATGTCGACCCCAACGTGAAGACAGGCAAATACCTGAGCCCCAAAGAATTTTATGAGATGCTCCAGCAAGACGATGTCGTGGTTCTCGACGGTCGCAACTACTATGAGTACGATCTGGGGCATTTCCGTGGAGCCATCCGGCCTGAAGTCGATTCTTCCCGCGAGTTTCCAGAGTGGATTCGCGAAAATATGAGCCAGTTTAAAGATAAAAAGATTCTCACCTACTGCACAGGCGGAATCCGATGTGAAAAACTGACTGGCGTTCTGTTGAACCAAGGCTTTGAAAACGTCTATCAGCTTCACGGCGGTATCGTCACGTACGGAAAAGATCCGGAAGTAAAAGGTCGTCTCTGGGACGGTAAATGCTACGTGTTCGATGAACGCATCTCGGTGCCGATCAACCAGACCGAAGAGGACGTCGTCATCGGCCGGTGCTACTACTGCGGAAAAGCAGAAGACCGTTACGTCAACTGTGCCAACCCGTTCTGCAACAAGCAGCACTTCTGCTGTCCAGAATGTGAACAAACCTATAAACGCTCCTGCTCCGACGAATGCCGTGAACACCCGCGCAACCGTTTCGTCGAAGAAGAGGAAAAGGCCAAGCTGCAAGCTGCAGGCCAAAAAGCGTAGCCTATAACAAAAAAAAAGCTGATTCCATCTCGGGATCAGCTTTTTTTCATCGTTATTCTGACAGGCACGGTACTTGCCCTGATCAAGGAG
Source organism: Brevibacillus panacihumi W25 (assembly GCF_000503775.1). Lineage (GTDB taxonomy): Bacteria > Bacillota > Bacilli > Brevibacillales > Brevibacillaceae > Brevibacillus > Brevibacillus panacihumi_A. The sequence goes on from NZ_KI629782.1 coordinate 306,950, forward strand.
AACAGGCCGTTTATCGTAAGCAGAATAACCGCAAGCATTGTCAGCTCTTTCAGATCAGGGGCGAACAAAGAAAACGTATGCCAGCTTACCTTCACAGCGTAAAGCAACCCCGGGATCAGCAGCCCCGCCAACAGAAAAAACAAGCATCCGGTCATGCCCCAGGTCCACTTCCCGCACTTCGTCATCTGTCCGCGCCATAGTGCAGCGATAATCCACGAGGTGTACCCCATCAAGACCAGAATGAACCCGATAGCCAGCCACCGTTCCCATATAACGGGAAAGGTGATGGGTATTGTGTCACCCGTTAGCAATAATTCCTCCAAGCCTCTCACGACTATCGACAAGCGATCCTCTTCCAATCGGTTATTTTGATTGGTCAACATGACGATACCCCATCCGGATTCAGGAAGAAGTACAAGTTCCGCACGAAAATCCGGCGTTGAACCTGCGTGCCAGACCCGCGTTTCACCTGCATTTGTTTGCGTGATTCGCCACCCAAACCCATAGAAGCTTCCTGGACGCACCTGGATCTCAGGCTGCATCATTTCCTTTGTCCGTTGAGCGGATACGACCGTTCCCGGTTGCTGCAGCGCGATCAAAAACCTCGCCATGTCGGACGAACTGGCAGCAAGATAACCATAAGGCGCACCGCCGTTGTCATACGGATTTTCGCTTGGAATCGAGAGGCCGAGCCAGGAGCGATAACCTGGTTGCCATCCCAGCGCTTCCGCTTTTTGCACCGTGGCTGCCGTATGCTCCATCCCTAAAGGTGTAAAAATATGGGACTCCATATAATTCGCATAGGTCATGCCGCTCACTTCCTCGATCACGGCACCGAGCAAGGCGTAATTGGCATTGCTGTAGATATGTTTCGCACCAGGATCAGCCTCGCTTTTTTCACCGGCTAGCTCTCTTGCGTTGCGCTGGATCGCCAATTGATCTCTGGCGCCACGATCCGCAATATTCATACCAGCCTGATTGCCAAATCCGCTCGTCTGTGACAATAGCTGGCGTATCGTGATCCGTGATGCTTCTTCCGGATCCTCTAAGGTAAACCAGGGCAAGTATTTTTGGACAGGCTCGTCTGCCTGTAGAATGCCCTCGTCAATCAAGCGCATGATCCCGTAAGCAGTCACCGACTTGCTTATAGACCCGATTAAAAACGGAGTCTCTGACGTGACGGTTTCCTTCTCCCCGCCCGTTACTCCCCACGAGCGTGCATAGACCTGTTCCCCTTGGTAGACCAAAGCAACAGAGCCCCCGGGTGCACCCAGTGCCGCGATTGCTTCGTCCAGATAACGATCTACGGATTGCAGCCGCTCTTTCGTCAACGCAGGTCCTTTTTGTTTTTCGACAGCAATTGTCTTAGCAGGCAGGCATGGGATGAGTAAGACAAGCATAATGACCAGTATCAGAAACTTTCGCATGATAACCTCCCCATCACCACTCTACCAGAATCGACCATACGGATAACCCGGCAGGAGATGGATCGAGAACCCGGTCTCGAGTCGGAGTTTTCCTCCTCACGATCGGGTATCCCCTTCCCTTTCCCATGAGATCAGGTAAGATAGAAAGAAGTCCAAATTGAATGAAAAAGGTGATCGATGATGTGTATGCATGAATCATCCATTATGACCTTGCAAAGAGCGATGGAGGAGGGTAAAACAACCTCACGGGAGTTGACGCTCTCATTCTTGAAAAGAATTGCGGCGCACGACAAACAAGGTGTAGCCATCAACGCGATCAGTGAAGTCAATCCGGATGCGTTACATATTGCTGAATCAATGGACCGGGAGCGTGAGGTGGCTGGAAGCCGCGGCCCCCTGCATGGGATTCCGATTCTGATCAAGGATAATATCGCGACAGCAGACAGCATGCACACCACAGCCGGTTCCCTGGCACTGGCAGATTCCTATGCCTCTGCTGATGCTTTCCTCGTCTCTCGTCTCCGGGCAGCCGGCGCTGTTTTGCTTGGCAAGACCAACTTAACCGAATGGGCCAATTTCATCTCGGACCACATGCCCAACGGATACAGCTCGAGAGGCGGACAGGTGCGCAATCCCTACGGCCCTGATGTGTTTGACGTTGGCGGCTCCAGTGCCGGATCGGGAGCGGCGATCGCTGCCGGTTTTGCTGTCGCTGCGGTCGGGACAGAAACCTCCGGCTCCATCCTCTACCCTTCCGCCTGCAATTCCTTGGTCGGGATCAAGCCCACTGTAGGTCTAATCAGCCGCTCCGGCATCATCCCCATCGCGACAAGTCAGGATACAGCAGGTCCGATGGCCCGCACGGTAGAAGATGCTGCGATCCTGCTTTCCGCCATGGCTGGATACGATGAACATGACCCTGCGACTGGCAGAAGTATCGGGCTCGCTCCTTGCGACTACCAGTCCTGTCTCGACAAGAACGGCTTGCAGGGGGCTCGTGTAGGTATTGTCCGCTCTGGTTATCTGGCCGCATTCAGTCGGGAAGAGCAGGCTTTGTATGACGAGTCGATCGCTGTCCTGCAGAAAGCTGGTGCAACGGTGATCGAATCCGTCACGATTCCAACAGAGGAAGCCAACTGGCAGAATGCCGTTCTGATCCATGAGTTCAAATCAGGCATCAACGCCTATCTGAAAACACTTCCAGCTGACTTCCCACTCCGCACGTTGAAGGATCTCATCGCCTGGAACAAAAAGCATGAAGCGGAAGCTCTGCGCTATGGGCAGTCGCTGTTCGAAAAGGCGGAGCAGACGAGCGGCTCATTGGCGGATGCGGCCTATATCGAAGCTCGTCTCTACGATTTGGAGATGTCGCAAACCCGCGGCATCGATGCTGCTATGAAGGAACACCAGCTAGATTGTTTGGTCTTTCCGATGAGTGAAGGGGACAGCATCGCGGCGCGTGCCGGCTATCCATCCGTTTGTGTTCCTGCTGGCTATACAACGGCTGGAAAGCCCTTTGGCATCATGTTCACTGGTTTGGCTTTCCAGGAACCAGCCCTGATCCGCTTGGCTTACGCTTACGAACAGAATAGTCTGAGACGAGTGGCGCCTCCTTTGCTGGATGAGCAACATACAGGGCGGTGAAGACGGCAAAAAGCAGTGCATGCTCACTTTTACGAGCATATGCACTGCTTTTCTCATTCCTACATCGTCTTTTCGTTCTCAGCCTTGCCTAGACGCTCCTGGAACACAGCCCCTAGTTGTCCAATATCCACTTCCCACTTTTCGTCCTTGTAGTAGACGGTTGCTTTGGACTCCCCTTTGATTCCTACGATGCGAATGCTTGCCGTCTTCACTTCATAACTGCCGTCCGGCTGGAAGGTAATATCCGCATCCTTCAATTCAGCATCCAGGATCGGAGTGATCGTTTTTTCGACCACTTCCTGCGTAGCCTGAGCGGCTGTCCGCCCCATCTGGATCACTTCCTCGGGCGTAAATTGGAAAAACAAGACCAAAACAACCCCGATCAGAGCAACGATGGAAAGAATGCGGATCAAGCCCTTCACCAACCATTGAACAGCGACGATGACGACGATGATGCACAGCGCGATCGGCCAGTAATCTTTGACAAATTGAAGCAATTGCTCCACTGTTCACCACTCCTTTGTACTATTCTCGCCAAAAAATGGCAAGAACATATTCTTTCAGCCTGAAATCCGAAGTGGTCTCATGCTTTCGCAGGGTTGACAGGATTTGGTCAAACCCAACTCTTTGATCGTACAAAAAAAAACGCCGCACTTCAAGGCGGCGATAAAAGTAGAGCAAGATTAATTTCCTTGGGCCATTTTTGTGTGAACTCGGACTTCATGACCCAATGTATTCGCAAGAAACACCGCATACTCCAACGGTCTGCGAATCGCCTTTTGATACTGCTGACGAAGGCCCATCTCCCGAAAAATTTCACGCGCTGGCTTGGGGTTAACTTCGATCAGCCAGGCACGCCCATCTACATCAATGCCAATATCGAGACCGAACTCTACCATTCTGCCGAAATGGTTTTCCAGTGTTTGGACGGTTTCAAAAGCCAACCTTTCACAATCCGCCACAATCTGTTTCGTCTGTCCCTCCCCAAAACGGGGACGCAGCAATTGCTCGGCTGGGACTGCCTTTCCTCCCCCATGAAGGTTGGAGGTAGCGCTTTTTTCCTGGCCGATTCGAATGCCGTGGCCAGTGATGCTCCATTCGCCAGTACCGTCCTTCTGGATCAGCAGGCGCATATCGACCGCTCTTTTGGGGACCAGATCGAGACGCAGGCCTTGCTGCACGATATATTTTTGGCCTTTGGTCCAGCGATCAACCCATTTTTGGACAGACGATACTCGGGCTAGCACCGCAGATACTTTTGCCCGATTCCGGTCGCGGCCCAGCAAGCGGTAGCCCCCTGCTGCCCGTTCGATGCGAAGAATATTGCGCCCGCCCGTTCCGTTAAGCGGTTTTACGTACAGAAGCGGATGTCTCCCAAGCATTTGCGCCAGCTTTCCTCGATTGTAAAGCCATGTCTCGGGCAGCCATTGATGCATGCGCGGATCTTTGTACAGCACTTCGTGAACGCGCCATTTATTGGCAAGCCGGTTGTTGACATATAGAAACGTGCTCGTACGACGAAAAGAAACATAGTCTTTGAATGCTTGCGTCGGCGTGTAACGATAACGGTCAAAGACGGCATCCGGGCGCCCAAACATTTGGCCTTGCCATTTGCCCTGTTCATTTAAAATATAGCCTCTTACCCGCTTTCCGGAAGCCAATACATCCTTGGGTGAAAACAAAAAGACATGGCAGCCCAGTTCCCGGCCTGCCCGAAGCAATTTGCGAAAATAGGCGGGTTCCGCGAATCTTTTTCCCTCCCGCCAGGTGAGAACGCCGATTGTGGGTCGTTTCATCCGACCACCCTCCCTCGTGACCTTCCTGGCAGCAGTTTATTCACCAAAGACTAGTTTGGCACTTCCTCCAGCTTATTTTGCAAAGCTTGCAAGTCTGTTGGCAGCGGTACATCTACGGTGACGAGCTGCCCGCCAAAAGGATGCGTGAATTGCAGACGTGCAGCATGCAGTGCTTGTCGAGCAATGAGCATCTTCTTCCCGCCGTATAGTGCGTCTCCCAGCAACGGATGACCGATATGACGGAGATGAACACGAATCTGATGGGTTCTTCCTGTCTCCAGGGAGCATTCGATCAGTGTGACGCCATCATAGCGATCGAGCACCTGATAATGGGTGATCGCCGCTTCTCCAGATGGCGTTACCCTTCTTCGCGTAGGGTGATTGCGGTCTCGTCCAATCGGCTCGTTGATTGTTCCGCGGGCTGTTTTCATACTCCCCTGGACAAAAGCCAAATACGTCCGCCTGATCTGTCGCTCACGCAGCAATTCATCCAGCAAGGCAGCGGCCCAAGCATGCTTGGCGTAAAGGACAACGCCAGATGTATCCTGATCAAGCCGGTGCACATGACGCACTTTGCTTTGTACGCCCGTTCGCGCGAAATGGCCAGCCACCAGATGATCCAGGGTATGCCGATGGTGCTTTTCCGTCGGGTGAAGGAGCACACCAGCAGACTTGTTCACTACTAGTAGATGATCGTCCTCGTACCGTACATCTAGTGGTTCGGTAACGGGTTCTACGCCAAATGGCTCCGGCAGACAGACCCGGAGCCGAAGCTCTTGCCCGGCTTCTCCTTTTGCATGTTGGGCAACCGGCAAACCGTTTACCAAAATGTCTTTATGCTGAAACAAAAGATGGACCTGCTTGCGCGGCAGTTTCCAATCCTCGCGCAGCAGGTTCCCCAGAGGATGGTGTGTGTCGCTCTCAAGCAATCTCGTTACGAGCCACTCACCGTCTTTTTGCATTTCCCGCATCTTTCTACAACCCTCTCGCTTGCGGTTTTTACGATTGCGCCAATCCCTCGCTCACCTGTACAGCGCGATCGAGGAAACGCTCGATTTCTTCGCGGCTTTTGCCTAATTTGCTGACAAAGCGCACCACTTCTTGACCCTTGTAGAATGCGATGAAGCTGGGGATGCCGAATACATCCAACCGCTGGGACAATTCCGGCAAAGTATCGCGATTGATCTCGACCATATCCAATTTGTCCGCATAGGCCTTCTCTACTTCGGGCATGAACGGATCGATCCGGTGACAATCCGGGCACCAATCGGTAAAAAATTTCACTATCACAGGCTTCTCCCCTGTAATCACTTGGTCAAATTCCGCTTCCGTTTTGATTTCTCTCATGCTGTTTCCCTCCAGTGAAAGATTTGGCAATAGTGTAGCACAACTCTGTTCTTGTTGCCGCAAAGGAATTTATATCGTTTCTCCTTTTTCGACCAATATCCGGACAAAGGCCTCGGCAGGTTTGGACAAAGGTCTGTCTTTGCGATATGCGACCACGAGCGTACGGCTTGGTTTCGACGTAAGCGGCACATAGACAGGCGGCTCCGCAGATCCGGGCGCAAGAGCGATCATTTTCGGAGCAAAAGACAGCCCCATTCCTGCCGACACTAGAGATTGCACCGTCTGGATGTTGCTGCTTTCAAAGACGATGCGCGGGCGAAACCCGGCTAATTCGCACAAGCGCAAAGAAATGGTGCGAAAGCCTTGCCCTTCTTTCAATAATATAAACGGTTGATCTGCTACTTCTGCGAGATCGATCTCTTTTCGCTTTGCCAGCGGATGCTGCGGCGGCAAGGCAAGGAAGATCTCCTCATTGATCGCGGGAATGGTCTCAATCGACGGATCGCCGATCGGCATCGTCAGAAGACTGACATCAATTTTGCCTCTGACCAGCAATTGCTCCAGGTGGCTTGAGGTATCCTCTACCAATTGCAGCTCTACCCCCGGAAAACGCTTGGTAAAGGCCGAGATGACATGCGGCAGCACATACGCCCCGGTGATCGGCAAGCTGCCGACCATGAGCTTTCCGCTTTCTCCCACCGCATAGGAACGCATTTCACGCTCCAAGCCTTCCGACATGTCCACGAGGGTTTGCGCAACTTGTACAAAGCGTTGACCCGCATCCGTCAGCTCAACATGCTGCGGCAAACGATGAAACAATGTCACCCCCAGCAGCTTTTCCAGTTTGGCGATCTGTTGGCTCAAGGATGGCTGGGCAAGGTGCAAACGATTCGCTGCGCGAGAAAAACTGCGTTCTTCCGCAACTGCCAGTACATAACGGACTTGTCGTAACTCCATAAAAACCTCCTGATAGGCAAAAGCTATCCATCTCATAATTATTATATCTTTGATCTATTTTCATTGCCATGATACAACCTTGATAAGAGTTTTTCGCACGAAGGAGGAAAAAGAATGATGAAACCCCGCACGATGTTTGAAAAAATTTGGCAAAATCATGTCATCCACGAAGAGGCAGGCAAACCAAGCCTTTTGTACATTGACCTGCACCTGGTTCATGAAGTAACCTCGCCACAAGCTTTTGAAGGCCTTCGTCTCGCCGGCCGCAAAGTGCGCCGCCCTGACCTGACCTTCGCCACAATGGACCACAACGTTCCAACCGCAGACCGCTTCAATGTGAAAGACCCGATCTCCCGTCAACAAATGGAGACACTTACGCAAAACTGCGAAGAATTCGGCATCACCCTCGCGGATTTGAACAGCCCGGATCAAGGGATCGTTCACGTCATCGGACCTGAATTGGGATTGACCACGCCTGGCAAGACGATTGTATGCGGCGACAGCCACACCTCTACGCATGGCGCATTTGGAGCCCTCGCCTTTGGTATCGGTACGAGTGAAGTGGAGCATGTGCTGGCTACCCAGTGCCTGCAGCAATCCAAACCGAAAACGATGGAAGTTCGCGTGAATGGCGATTTGCCTTTTGGCGTCAGTGCAAAAGACTTAATTTTAGCGATCATCGCAAAATACGGAACAGACTTCGCTACTGGCTATGTCATCGAGTATACCGGTGAAGCCATCCGCAAGCTCACTATGGAAGAGCGGATGACAGTCTGCAACATGACCATTGAGGGCGGTGCCCGCGCAGGTCTGATTGCGCCGGACCAAACCACCTTCGACTATTTGAAAGGCAAGCGCTATGCTCCTCAAGGCGAAGACTTCCTCGCAGCTGTTGAGGCTTGGAAGCAGCTTGTTACAGATGAAGGAGCTACGTACGATACAGTCGTCGAAATCGAAGCTTCTGAGATCGCTCCACAAGTAACCTGGGGAACCAGCCCAGGGATGGGTACGGATATTACCAAAACCGTCCCAGCACCTGAATCCTTTGAAACAGCAAACCAACGCAAGGCTGCCCAAGACGCTCTCGCCTACATGGGGCTGACTCCAGGCACGCCAATGAGCGAAATCAAAATCGACCGCGTCTTCATCGGCTCCTGTACCAACGGCCGGATCGAAGACCTGAGAAAAGCGGCGGAAGTTGCCAAAGGACGCAAAGTCGCCCCTTCTGTACATGCGATGGTCGTTCCCGGCTCACAATTGGTAAAACAGATAGCGGAGCAGGAAGGCTTGCATCTCATCTTCCAGGAAGCTGGCTTTGACTGGCGCGAATCGGGATGCTCCATGTGTCTTGCGATGAACCCAGATATCCTGTCCGAAGGCGAGCGTTGCGCTTCCACTTCCAACCGCAACTTTGAAGGCCGTCAAGGACGTGGAGGACGTACTCACCTGGTCAGCCCGGAAATGGCAGCAGCGGCAGCAATTGCTGGACATTTCGTCGATGTACGTGAATGGAAACGCGAGAACGCTAGCAAGGAGGTATTCCAATGAATCCATTTGTCATCCACACCGGAGTGGCAGCCCCGCTCGACCGTGTAAACGTAGATACGGACGCCATCATCCCCAAACAGTTTTTGAAACGGATTGAACGCAGCGGCTTCGGCCAATTCCTCTTTTACGAATGGCGCTTTGAGGTTGACGGCAGCCCAATCGACTCCTTCATTTTGAACACGCCTGCGTACAAGGATGCTACCGTACTGCTTGCCCGCAATAACTTCGGCTGCGGCTCCTCCCGAGAGCACGCTCCATGGGCCCTGCTCGACTACGGCTTCCGTGCGATCATCGCACCGTCGTTTGCCGACATTTTTTACAACAACTGCTTTAAAAACGGCATCCTGCCGATCAAGCTGAGCGAAGAACAAGTCGATGAACTGTTCAAGCGCGCCCAAGGAAAGGAAAACTATCAATTGACCATTGACTTGCAAGAGCAAGTGGTCAAAGACAACGATGGCCTCTCCTATCCGTTTGAGGTGGATGCTTACCGCCGTTACTGCTTGCTCAATGGTCTTGATGACATTGGCATCACCCTGCAATACGAAGACAAAATTGCTGCTTACGAGGCTCGCCGCTAATCATTGCGAGTTACGTGAAAAGGCGAAGGCATTGCTGCTTGCATGCCTTCGCTTTTTTTCGCTTATTGCTACTCGAACATCATGTACATATGTGCCTCGTCGACGTAGATATCCCCGATCTTCAGCGCCCTTTTCTCTAAGCCATACGGTGCAAAGCCCATTTTCTCGTAGAATCGCTTCGCTGATTCGTTCGCGGTAACCACTGCCAACTGGACCTGATCGATGTCGCCGAATGCTTGCAGATGTGATAGAGCGGCTTGCATCAATTGCCCCGCCACGCCCGTCCCGCGATGTGCATTTTTCACATACATAGAAACAATGGATGCTTTATGCCTTACCTTCGCACCCTTGTGTCGAAAGTAACCGATCAAGCCGATCATCTCACCGGCATCAAAGGCCCCGATATACCCGCTCTCCTCACGATTGGATTCTGCGAGTCTCGCCTGCCATTCTTCCAAGCTGCGGTTTTTCTCTTCTTCCAGACTGGCTCCAAATGCATAGGGTTCCTGCTCCAAGGCTTCCAGACGAATCGCAGCCAAGGCTTTCGCATCATCCGGATTCAACAAGCGAATCTGCATCTCTAGTTGACCCTCTTCCTGCTTTTCCCACCATCATAGTAGAGGAACGCTAGATTGTAAAGTGCGCTCGTCGATCAAGCAGTTTCGGTTTCACTACGGGATTCCAACCCAAAGCTCTGGATCGCTTGTTCACGCAGCTTGAACTTTTGGATTTTGCCAGAAGCCGTCATCGGATATTCCTCGACGAATTGGATGTAATACGGAATTTTAAAGCGTGCGATCTTCCCGTCACAATACGCCTTGACCTCTTCCGCTGTCAACGTCTCCTCCGGTTTGACCCGGATGCAGGCCAAGACTTGCTCTCCATAGGTGCTGTCCGGCACCCCGACGACCTGTACGTCGAGGATCTTGGGGTGCGAGTAGAGGAACTCCTCGATCTCACGCGGATAAATGTTTTCTCCACCGCGAATGATCATGTCTTTGAGACGTCCTGTTATCCGGTAGTAGCCTTCCTCATCTACTGTGGCAAGATCCCCGGTATGCAGCCACCCCTCTTCGTCGATGACCATCCTGGTCTGCTCTGGCATATTGTAATAGCCCTTCATCACCAGGTAGCCCCGCGTGCATAGTTCCCCCTGCACATGAGGTGGAACCGTCTCTCCCGTAGCCGGATCTATGATTTTTACCTCTACTCCTTCATGCGCGCGTCCCACAGTAGACACCCTGCGCTCGATTGTATCTTCAGGCCGGGTTTGGGTAAAAACGGGAGAGGATTCTGTCTGCCCATAGGCGATCGTAATATCTCGGATACCCATTTTCTCGATGACATTCTTCATCACTTCCATCGGACATGGGGAACCAGCCATGATGCCCGTTCTCAGGGAGCTTAGGTCTCGCGTCGCGAATGACGGGTGATTCAATTCCGCGATAAACATGGTGGGAACACCGTACAAGGCCGTGCAGCGCTCGTTTTCCACCACGGAAAGAACCAGTCCGGGATCAAAAGAGATGACCGGAACCATCGTCGCACCTGTAGCGACGCATGCCAGCGTACCCATCACACAGCCGAAGCAGTGGAAGAAAGGCACCGGGATGCACACCCGATCCTCCAGACCCAACCCCTGGCATTCGGCGACCTTGATCGCATTGTTGACGATGTTGTAATGGGAAAGCATAACCCCTTTGGGGAAGCCCGTGGTGCCGGACGTGTACTGCATATTGATTACGTCATCCGGCCCCAGCGATTGCTGTCTTTGTAAGAGAGCCTCCTCATCTATCGAGGCTGCCAGCTCCACCAGATCCTTCCAGAGGAACATCCCTGGCTGACGCTCGTCTCCCAAATAAATCACATTTTTCAAATGAGGCAGACGTTTGGATACGAGTTCCCCCGGCTGACTCGTGGCAAGCTCGGGACAAATATCCTGAATCATCTGTAAATAGCTGGCGTCTCGGTAGCCATCGATAAGCAAAAGCGTCGTCGACTCGGACTGTTGAAGAAGGTACTCCAGCTCATGCGCCCGATAGCTGGTATTGACTGTCACCAGCACCGCGCCCATCTTGGCAGTCGCAAATTGACTGATCACCCATTCCGGCACATTGGTGGCCCAAATTGCGACGTGCTCCCCTTTCTGGATGCCAAGCGACATCAGCCCCCTCGCCACCTGATTGCACAGCTCCCGAAATTTCTCAAAGGAATAACGCAGACCTCGTTCCTGGTAGACCAAAGCTTCTTTTTGCGGGTAATTTCCTGCTGTCTCATCTAGCAAATCGCCAATTGTAATGCTACGAAGCATGCAGACACCCCCACTCATTTTTCGAGTAGAATTTCTTCCTTCCTCCAATATATTCCTTCTACAGCAAAAAAAGAAAAGCGTCCCCCGATCGGAACGCTTGCCTCTTACTTCACGACGAATTTTTTGACTGCTTCTACCTTGTAAGGGAGATGATTGCTGTAATTTAGCTCGACACGCAATTCATGCTCACCCTTGGGCAATTTTTTCAAGAGAAATTCTGGTTGGTAGATCATGCCCTTCGCTTCTCCATTCAGGTAGAGATGCGCGTGGCCTTCTCCATATACCGGATCCATGCTCATTTCGCCGTCTTCTTCGACAAATTCAAAGTTCTGTGTAAGCAGCGATACTTCTGCTGTCGTTCCATCCACCTGAATGTCCAGATTCAAGGATGGCTTTTCCGAACCGACGGGTTTGTTCACCGGCGCGGCAGAGGCAGGGACGCTTTCTCCCCCAGGACGGTAGGAGTCGGACACGTTCAACGGATCCTTCACCAGCAGCATGATCCCTGCTACCAGGACAATCAGGAAAACGATGCCACCCAGAATGAGGTTGCGCATACTGATTATAAAGACCTTCATGTCTCTACTCTCCCTTTCACAGTGCTTGTCATTACTTTGTACATGCATACGCGAAAAGAAGAGAGGTTAGAAGTAAAAGTTTTTCTGGTTTTAGCGGTAATTGATGAACTGCACGTCCAGCGGCAGGTCAGCTTTACGGATCGCCGCAATGATCATCTGCAGCTCATCCCTGCTTTTGCCTGTGACGCGAAGCTGGTCATCCTGGATCTGGGTTTTCACTTTCAGACCAGCATCCTTGATGATCGTGGTGATTCGTTTTGCATTTTCCTTGTCAATGCCCTGCACCAGTTTGACACGTTGACGGACCGTTCCCCCCGCCGCAGGCTCGATTTTCCCGTAGTCAAGATTTTTGATCGGGACATCGCGCTTCACTAGTTTGCCGATCAGGATGTCCTTTACCTGCCCCAGTTTGAACTCATCGTCTGAAACCAGCACAATCTCTTCCTTCTCCAAGGAGATGCTGCTTTTGCTCCCTTTGAAATCAAAGCGGTTCTCGATCTCTTTGAGTGCCGTATGAATCGCATTGGTTACTTCCGACAAATCTACCTTGGAAACGATATCGAATGAATTTTCCTTGCTCATACGATTGGCTCCTTTCCGCTCATACCAGTGGTTTTGACAAATTACAAAGCTTTGACCAGCCCGCCGTCGACCAGTATAGCCTGCCCTGTCACATAACTGTTGGCAGGAGAGGCAAGGAAGGTGACCATGCGCGCGAATTCATCTGGCTGACCATAACGTCCCACCGGTATCAAGGCCTCCTCCTTGGTCCGAACTTCTTCCACAGTCATTTGGGTCCGTTCCGCTTGATTTTGGTCTAATTGGGCTACCCGGTCCGTCGCTATCCGGCCCGGACCGATCGTATTGATGAGGATTCCATCTGGACCAAGCTCTGTTGACAGGGATTTTGCCAAACCGACAACTCCTGTACGGAAGGTATTGGAGAGGATCAGATTTTCCAACGGTTGCTTGATCGAGGAAGAAGTAAAGTTGATAATACGTCCGAACTGCTTGGCCCGCATATGCGGCAGGACGGCGCGGATCGCCCGAACATAACTTAGCAGATTCAGCTCAAATGCTTTGATCCAGTGTTCGTCCGTGAGGTGGTCAAAGTTTCCAGGAGTCGGACCGCCAGAATTATTGACCAAGATGTCTACTCCGCCAAAGCGTGCGACTGTCTCGTCCACAATGCGCGCAATGTCATTTGCCTGAGTAACATCCGCTACGACCGACAGAGGCTCTTCGCCAGTCAGTTGCTGCAATTCGGCTTTGACCAAAGCGAGAGCTGCTTCATCGCGGCCGCAGACGGTTACATTCGCGCCCTCCTGTGCCAGACTACGAGCTGTGGCCTTGCCCAATCCCTTGCTGGAAGCCAGTACGATCGCCGTTCTTCCTTTTAATTGCAAATCCATGTAACATACCCCTTTTCATCATAAGCCATGTTTCCCTCCATTCTACAGAACTTTCTGAAGAACGAAAAGATAAAGAGAGGGGAAAACGCACTTCCCCTCCCCCTTTATTGGGTTTTATAACTTGATTCCGATGGCCGCCTCTGCAGCAGCTTGTTTTGCAGCTTTTCGGGCCTCTCTGCGCGCGAGTCTTTTTTCTTTTGCCCCCTCGAACAAGGAGTACAAGACCGGCACCAGGATCAGGGTCACCATCGTATGGAAAATCAAGCCGGAAATGACTGCTGTCGCCAAGGGTGCCTCGAGATCGGATCCTTCTGCCACAGCCATTGCCATTGGAAACATGCCGAGGATCGCTGTCAGCTTGGTCATGATGACTGGTCGGACCCTGTCTTTCGTTCCCTGGATAATGGCTTCTGACAATGGCATGCCCCGCTCCCGCAAGAGATTGATTCGGTCGATCAGCAAAATGGCGTTGGAGACGACAATCCCGATCAGCATGATCATCCCGATCATCGCCATCTCTCCAAAAATACGCTGCGTGAGGACGAATCCGATGACTACACCTACCAAGGCCATCGGGATGGTCAGAAGGATGATCAAGGGCTGGGAAATTCGGCTAAACTGCGCGACCATAATGACGTAGATCAAAGCGAGTACACCTACAAAAACCAAGAGAGCTTGGGTCATATTGGCGCTCTGTTCCTTCAGTTTCCCTGCAATTTCGACCTGATACCCCGCTGGAATCGCCAACCCCGGCATTTTTGCGGCAACCTCGCGTCCTACTGTCCCAAGATCTGTCCCGAGCATTTCTGCGAAGACCGTCACTTTGCGCTCTCCCTGATCCCGGACGATGACGACAGGCGATTTGCTGTACTTGATATCCACCAGCTCGATCAAAGGAACCTGTGCTCCCTGATTAGAGGATACCATGACCTGGCGCAATTGCTCCGGATGCTTCAACCAATTCTCCGGCATTCTCGCGACGACGTCTACATCCAAGCCGTCTTTTGAAATGACGGTAATCGCTTGCGTTCCCAGCATCATGCTGATCTGCTGCAGCAAAGAGCGATGATCCACGTCAAAACGAGCCAAGGCCTCCTGTCGGGGAACCAACGTGACCTTTTCTTTTCCTTCCTCTAAATCGTTGCGGATGTTGTTCACACCTTCGATGCTTGCCAGCATGGCCTCGACTTCTTTGGCGATCCCGGCCATCTGATCCATGTCGTCCCCTTTTATGTCCAACTGGATCGGCGCTTGCGTCCCTTGCCCGCCGAAAGCGGTTGTAATATTCTCGATTCCCGGGACAGACTTGAGCCGCTCGTTGATTTCTTGCGTCAATTCCTCCTTGCCCCGCTCTCGCTCTTTCTTTCCTTTCAGCAGAATAAAAATCTCAGATGAGCTTTTATTCGCGAAGAAGAAGACATCCTTCACTTCTGCCAATTGGCGCAGCTGCTGCTCTGCATCCATGGATGCCCGCTGCGTCGATTCCAAAGAAGAGCCCTTCGGCATGGTAATTTGCGCAAACACGATGTTTTCATTGACATCCATACCCTGGCCCAACTTCATGAACGGCATCAAAAAGCCTGATGCAAGCAGAAGCGCAACGGCTGCGATCACCGTCTTAACCCGATGGCGAAGGGCAAATTTCAACAGACGCTGGAAGGATCTGACGATGAGATGATCCTTGCCGCTTCCCTCCAGGGAGACTTTTTTGTCTTTTTGCAAAAAGCGCTCCGAGAATACAGGGACGAAGAAAAAGGCAGCCACGGTAGATGCGATAATCGCAGAAGTCACCGTAAAGGCAATAGTCGCCAGAATCGGCTTCAACCAGTCCTCAAAATCCGCAAACATCAGTGGCAAAAAGACGACGATGATCGTCAATTGGGAAGTAAAGACGGGCGTCAGCACCTCACGAGTCCCTTTTACGATCGCCTCAGACAGCGGCTCTCCTTTTTCCCGGAAATGATAAATGCTCTCCAGTACTACAATTGCCGCATCCACGATCAATCCCACTGACAGGCTGAGCGAGATCAACGTAACCATATCGATGTTATAGCCGCCAATTTTCATCGCAATGAACGTCATTAGTGCTGACAGCGGCAATGTGGTAGCGATCACGAGTGTCACACGCCAGTTACGCAGGAAGAGGAACAAGATGATGATCGCCAGTGAGCCTCCAACCATCAATTCACGGCTCAAATTGCTGACCGCATGCTGAATATAGGAGACGGCCTCCACCATAACTTTTATCTCATACTGACCGCTTGCTTCCGCATTGATTTCCTTGACGACTTCCTCTACCTTTGCTTGTGTGCTGATCAAGTCGCTGCCCTCTGAACGTTTGACAGACAAATAGATGAACACCCCGCCATTGGTAAGAGCGACCGAATCTTTCACTTGACCGCGCAGATCCTCAAGGGTTGCCAATTGGTCCAAAGAAACGGCTCCTTTGGGTGTGTCGATAACGAGCTGTTTCATCTCCTGCACGGTACTGTAAGAATGGTCGATCATCACGACGGTATCAAAACCGCTGTTTTCCAAAGTCCCCACTGCTTGTTTCCAGTTGGTTTGCTGCAGTTGACCGATGACTTGAGCCGGTGTCGTTTGATAGGCGTTCAGACGCTCGGGCAAGAGAGTGACTGCGATCTTATTCTCAAAGCTGCGGTCCGATACCACTACTTCCTTTACACCTGGCACAGCTTCGATGCGATCCTTGATCGCCGTCTTGGACAGACTGAGCAGCGCTTGCGGATCAGCACCGACAAGGGCATAATCAACCAGAGCATCGTCGCCAAGATTGTCCTGGCTGACATTGACTCGGTCCACATCTTTGGGAAAGTCATTTCGCAGCCGATTCACGGCATTTTGCACTTCCTGTTTGACCTGCTCCCCCTGACCTTCCTCCGCGATGATTTGGATAGAAGAATTGCCTGTACTCGTTTTGGAGGAAAATTCCTTGATTCCGTTGATCGATTTGAGTTCCTGCTCAATTTTTCTCGTTACTTTTTCTTCCATTTCTTCCGGTGGCAAAGCCCCGCCATTCACAGAGACATTTACCCAAGGAAAATTGGATTTTGGCACCAATTCAATATTGAAGCTGAACAACGAGCCCATACCGGCTAGCACGATCAAGAACGTGATCAGGTAGACGATGAGACGACGTTTCAGCAAAAAGAGAATCATCCGAATCATGCTTATTCCCCTTTCGCCTCCACTTTTTGTCCCTCTACATAAAAGGTAATGCCGCTCTTCAGGAGCTGGTCCCCGGCTGAGACGCCGGACAGAATCTCGATTTGATCATCGACCAATTGGCCTGTCTTCACTTCCTTTTTTACCGTGCTGCCATCGACAACCGCCATCACATAGTGATTCGCTTGACTGACTCCCACACTTTCCAGCGGCACGAGGAATCCAGCGATCTTGCGTGGCACCTTCACTGTTGCCATCATACCCCCGCGCCAGGATTCATCCGGGTTGGCGACAGTCACTTCGACACGGTATTTTCCTGTCTGCTTATCCATGACCGGTGCGACGAAGGTCACATTCCCCTCACCCGTCTTCCCGTCCTGCGATGCCACCTGAACCTTCGAATCTTTGCCGAAGAGCCCGATCTCGTCATTCGTCACATCCAGGGTTACTTTGATCTCGGACAGGTCAACCAGATGGATCATCTGTTCACCTGGCGATACCTGCTCACCGATCTGCTTGTAGATGTCCACAACAGTCCCGGCAAAAGGAGCCTCAATCCTAGCGTCATCGATGCTTTTTTTCGCCCGCTCTACCTGACTAGCCGCTTGTGTGATCGAAGCATTCGCGATCGCTACGTCCTCTGGTTCGGCTGCCCGACGCAAGGAATCCAGCGCCAATTGCGCATTTCTCGCTCCGATTTCTGCGCTCGTCAAGGCGCGTTTGCGTTCATCCATTTCACTTTGCGAGATTGCCCCTCCCGCCAATAGTCTTGCCCCTACTTCTACATCTTCTCTTGCTTTTGCCAATTGGTTTTGCGCGTTTGTCACCTGCAATTGCTGCTGCTCGATTGCCTCTTCGTTTGCACCCTTCAACGTCTTGCTTTTCCGAGCCGCCGCTTCCGTTACTTGACTTGCGGCTGCCTCCACTTCCTTTTGGTAATAGCGCGTATCCAAAGTAGCCAATAGCTGCCCCTGTGCGATATGCGCTCCTTTGACCGCACCGATGGAAGCGATCGTCCCTCCTGTACCAAATGGCAGAACTGCATCCCTCTTCGCTTCCATGATCCCCGTCAATTGCAAGAGAACCGAATCAGTCTGAGGTTTTACAGTCACTACTTCCACTACTTTTGCTTTTACAATCTCCTGGCTGGCCGCTTCGGGCTGATCTTGACTGCAACCTGCGGTCACAAGCATGAGTGACGCAAGAATGAATGCCGCTTGTTTTTTCACGATTATTCCTCCAATTGACTTACAATCTTTCCCTTGCGTTATTGTGCCAGTTTTTCCCTCCCTCCCAAACAGTCAAGGGTTGGAACTTTCTCTCCTCCTCAAGACGGAGGTCAATCATATCTTGCTAATAAAAAACAGCCGGAGCACAAGCTCCGACTGTTCGTTCCATGACTATTTTATTGTCCCATTAGTTGTTCCAACTCTTCTATCAACGCTTTGAAGACAGCCAAGGCTTCGCGGATCGGTTCTGGCGATGTCATATCCACACCCGCGTTTTTCAGCAGATTGAGCGGGAAATCTGAACTTCCGCCTTTTAAAAACTGAAGATAGCGTTCCACTGCTGGCTGTCCTTCCTCCAGAATCTGTTTGGAGAGCGATGTGGCCGCCGAGAACCCGGTGGCGTATTTGTACACGTAGAAATGGCGGTAAAAATGCGGGATTCGTTCCCATTCCAGTTCGATTTCTTTATCAATGACCATCTCAGGTCCATGATACGCGACGTTCAGCTCGCGATAGATTTCGTTGAGGCTGTCTGCCGTGAGCGGTTCTCCCGCCTCTTCCTTGGCGTGGACGATTTTCTCAAACTCCGCAAACATCGTCTGACGGAATACGGTCCCCCGGAATTGCTCCAGATAGTAGTTGATCAGGTACATCCGCTGGTGCTTATCATTTGTCGTCTCCAGCAAATGATTCATCAGGAGGGCCTCATTCACGGTAGAGGCTACTTCCGCAACAAATATTTTATAGTCTGCATAAGTGTAGGGCTGATTTTTGTTCGAGTAATAGCTGTGCAGCGCATGCCCCATCTCATGGGCCAGCGTAAACATATTGTTCACGTTGTCCTGGTAGTTCATCAGGACGAACGGATGAGTCGTATAAGCTCCCCAGGAATAAGCCCCGCTTGTTTTGCCTTCATTCTCGTGGACGTCAATCCAGCCCCCCGTAAAGCCTTCTTCCAGCACTTTTCCATAGTCTTCCCCGAGAGGATGCAGGGCTTCTTTGATGGTTTGCACAGCTTGGTCATACGGGATCTTCATGTCCACTTCCGGAACAATCGGGACATAGAGATCGTACATATGCAATTCGTCAACGCCAAGAGCCTTTTTGCGCAGCGAGATATACCGGTGCATCAAGGGCAAATGCTCGCGGATGGTTGCGATCAGATTGTCGTATACCGAGATGTCCACATTGTCGGCGAACAAGGCGGAATAGAGCGCAGACGGATACTTGCGCGTACGAGCGTAGAAGACATCCGCTTTGACCGAGGAAGTCAGGGAGGCAGCAATCGTGTTGCGGAACTTGCCGTACGTGCTGTACAACGCTTCGAACGCTTCCTTGCGCACGCGGCGATCTTTGCTTTCCATAAAATGGGTATAACGTCCCTTGGTCAGCTCCACTTCTTCCCCGTTCTCATCGGTAATCATCGGGAACTTGAGGTCGGCATTGTTCAGCATTCCGAAAATCTTGGAGGGAGCAGATGCCACTTCACTCATATTGGCCAGCAGAGCTTCTTCCTCTGCGGATAGCGTGTGAGGCTTGAAGCGCGTAATTTCGTCCAGCATAATGCGGTAATGAGCCAAGCCCTCATCCTGCTGGATCCATTGCTTCAAAGTGTCCGTCGGAATCGCCAGGATCTCTGGCTGTATGTAAGAAATAGCGCCATAAGCCTGCGTACTGAGTGCGGTGGCACGGTCTGTCAGTCCCTGATACTTGCTGTTGGCGTTGTCTTCATCACGTCTCATGCGGGCATAGACGTATACCTGATCAAGCGTCTGAAGCAATTCGTCCTGCAGGGTAAGAGCCTCGTGCAAATGCTTGGAGGATTGACCCAGCGTACCTTTCTTGGTAGCAATTTCCTCCGCGAGCTTCTTGGCTTTCTGCAGATCCTCTTCCCAAGCTGCGTCGGTCGGATAAATATCCTCCAAT
This sequence comes from Brevibacillus panacihumi W25, assembly GCF_000503775.1. Lineage (GTDB taxonomy): Bacteria > Bacillota > Bacilli > Brevibacillales > Brevibacillaceae > Brevibacillus > Brevibacillus panacihumi_A. The sequence continues at coordinate 326,892 of NZ_KI629782.1, forward strand.
CGCCATTTATGCTCGGCTGGAACTTCACTTCGTTTCGGCAGTGTTTTGCTTTTATTCAAGTCGATCACTCCTCTTCGCTTCAACTGATGTTCACTACTTGTATCGTATCCTATTCTCCCTCTTGGTTCAAATTGACATGAAAAATCGCCTACCGAAAAATCGAAAAAGCCAACTCTTCCACAATGGAGGAGTCAGCTTTTGCCCACGCCTAGATATTCGAAGCCCGCTTTCTTCAACTCATCATGAGGCCAGGCATTTCTGCCATCAAAGAGCAAGGGTTGCTCCATCTGTTCCTTGATGAGCTTCCAATCCAACTTGACACACGCTTGCCACTCGGTCACCAAAACAGCCGCATGCGCACCGGCAAATGCTGCCTCAGGCGTCGTAACGTATTCTACATCTGGAAACAACGCTTCTACAGCCTTCGCAGCGATGGGATCGTATGCCGTGACCACAGCCCCAGCAGCTTGCAGCTCTGCAAGAATTCGAAGCGCGGGCGCTTCGCGAATATCGTCAGTGTCCGGTTTGAATGCGAGTCCCAAGACCGCGATGCGTTTCCCTGCCAGATCCGGTATTTTACTTACCAACTGATTAAAAAACCAAACAGGCTGAGAGGCGTTTACCTCCCTTACCTTCTCGAGAAGAGAAAGTGTAACGCCGTGCTGATTCGCCAGTTTAAGCAAAGCGATGGTATCCTTTGGAAAACAGGAGCCGCCAAAACCGACCCCCGCACGCAGAAATTGCGAACCGATCCTGCTGTCCAGGCCCATGCCGTGGGAGACGACGGTTACATCTGTTCCGAGTACCGCACTCAGGCGCGCAAGTTCGTTCATGAAGGAAATGCGCGCAGCAAGGAACGCATTCGAGGCGTATTTGATCAATTCCGCATTGGCTCGCGTCGTAATGACCCATGGAGCCGACAATCCGCTGTAGAGCGTTTGCATGACCGCAATCGCTTCCTCACTGTCTGCCCCCACAATGATGCGGGACGGGTTCAGGGCATCCTCCAGCGCACATCCTTCGCGTAAAAATTCCGGATTCGACACGACCTGCAGTTCCTTGCAGTGACGTAATGAAACGGCCGCCTGGTCCCCCGTCCCGACTGGTACAGTGCTTTTAATCACCAAGGTCCGCTCTTTGGGAGAATGGTTATGCAACGTGGCAATATCCTGCAAGGCTGCGTGCAAATAACGCAGATCCGCTTCGCCATCTTCTGTTTCGGGTGTTCCCACGCAAACAAAAACTACTTGTGCTTCCTTTGCTTCGACTAGATTGGTGGAAAAGCGAATTTTGCCTTGACCAAGCGTCTCCAGTAAAACCTGATCCAAGCCTGGTTCATAAATCGGGGATCGCCCGTTGGACAATTGTTCGATCTTCGCTGCATCGACATCGATTCCCAGTACCTCATGCCCCTTTACTGCAAGGGATACTGCTGTAGTCAATCCTACATACCCGGTACCGATTACGGCAACCTTCATTCCTTCACCCCGTCATTTTTTCATCACGCGCAGGTAGAGCTCTTCCAGCTTGGCTCGCTGCTTTTCTATATCGTGGTTTTTCTCCACTTTTTCCCTCGCTCGTGTGACAATCTGCGGCCATTCGCCCCTGGACGCCATGACATACTCCATCATGCGCGCCAGCTTGGTCGGGGAACGCTCCGGCACCAGATAGCCGCTTTCCTTGTGTTCGATCAACTCGGGAATTCCTGCATGGTAGGTAGATATCACGGGCCTTCCGGTAGCCATGGCTTCCATAAGCACGTTGGGTATCCCCTCCTGATTGCCGTTGCGTGCCGTTTTGCAAGCTATGACAAAGAGATGGCAGCGTGCGAGCTCCTTTTGGACCCGTATATGAGGCAGAGCCCCTTTAAATACAACCTGTTTTTCGATTTGGTATTTCTTTACCAGCTTGCGAAGCTTTTTCCGTTCTTCTCCATCTCCCACGATGACGAGCTTGGCGCGCGGGAAACGCTCCCTCACTCGCTTGAAAGCCTTGATTAACGTATCCATCCCTTTTTTTTCTGTCAATCGGCCTACGCTTAATAACCGATACTCGCCGTTAGTAACCTCTTGAGGCGGCTGCATCGGGAATTTGCGCAAATCGATGCCAGAACGGATCAGCGTTATTTTTTTCTCCGGGCACCCTAAACGGACAAGACGCTTCTTCATGTGCTTGCTTACCACGGTAAAAGCTTTTCCTTGCCGAAATAGACGTTTCAGCGAACGACGATATCCGGGGTTCTCCCGTACTCTCTTCGTCGCATCAAAGCCGTGAAACGACGTAATCAAAGGAAGCTTGGTACGTCGCGCATAGGGGAGAAGTTCCAAGCCTGCCGGGCCGAATCGGGCGTGCAGACACTTGACTTTCTTTTTGCGCAGCCATGAAGAGAGGCCGGTCATACGCTTGCGAACGTAGACCGGCGAGTAGGGAAACAGCTTTTTATTCCGTTGGCGTTCACGTGTCAGCACGATCGGTTTGACCTGGCGGTGACCAAGTAATTGCTCGTAAATAAAGGTTTCGCTCTTAGGTAGAAACTTTCTGCGGTATACGAGGACACGTTGCATGACCCGGCCTCCTGTCATTCGTTCTTATCCTTTGTTTTGGGCGCGCAGATTGGCCAACTGCATCCGGAGTCCGTCCTCCAGTCCAACACGAGGCCGGTAGCCCAGCTTGGTTTGAGCGAAGCTGATGTCCGCGCAGGTTCTTAGAGAATCTCCTGCGGAGCCTGTCGCAAATTGAATCTTGGGCGTGATTTGCAGCAATTGGCCCATGATGTTGAGTACATCAATCAGCTTGATTTCCCGGTCCCCGCCAATATTGAAAATATCACCGGGTGATGCATGTCGCGCAGCTAACAAGTTGGCTTCAACGGCATCCGACACAAAGGTGAAATCTCTGCTTTGCTGTCCATCGCCGTAAATAGAGACTGACTCGCCTTTCAGCATCTGGCTGAAAAAACGGTGGAAAGCCATATCTGTACGCTGTCTTGGCCCATACACCGTAAAGTACCGAAGCATAGTGACCGGCAGACCAAAGGCTTTTACGTACACCTGGCAGATCTGCTCCATCGACGCCTTGGTGACACCATAGGGAGAGATCGGCCTAAGTGGGGTTTGTTCATCGGTCCGGCTCCCTTCCATCGTACCGTAGACCGAGGATGAGGAAGAAGCTACGATAACAGGCGGCTTGGGGAGTTTCAGACAAGCCTCCAGCAGTGATTGCGTCACCAAAATATTGTGACTGACATAATCGGAGAAGGCTGCCCCCCAACTGCTGCGTACCCCGGGAAGGGCAGCCAAATGATAGACGACATCAACCCCATCCAACCACTGCTCCCATCTCTGAGTCTGGAGCATGACGGAATGAAAGGTAAAGGCGGGATGCGTACCAATTTCCGCGAGGTTGCGCAGTTTGGCAGCTACGTCGTAGTTGTCAAGAAAACCGTCTATCCCGATCACGGAAACGCCGTCCTTGAGCAGACGCTGCGTCAAATGAGAACCGATAAACCCGGCACATCCTGTGACAAGTGCTTTCGTCATCGACGCCGCCTCCTCACTTTCTTCAACCGTTTAATGACCAGATATCCGTCTCGATAACCGTACACAGCCCGATAGTGGTTCCCCCAACGTTTCAGATAGTGGGAAAAGGTTTTTCTGCGCAGATAATTCCGTCTTCTTTTCATTTTCCGATCTGTGAGCTGTCCCTTGTGTTTGGTGCGGTTATACAACTTTTGATTGATATATCGGACGGGATATTTCTCCATCAGTCTCAGGATCATGCGGCGATCCTCCATAATACGTCCTTCGTACTTGTCAGAGGTATCCCAGCCTCCTACCTCGTTCAGGGCAGCGACCCGATAGCAGCGAGGTGCCACCATCCAGCGGTTGTATTTCAAGAACTGGTATTTATTGCGAAAGTGCTTGTGTTTCACGAGGAATGGGTTGTAATATTTCCCTCGTTTGACCCGCCAGATTTTTACGTTTCCATAAAAAAGAGCTGTTTTGGGTTTGCTTTTATAGATGTATTTCTTGATCGTGGACAAGGTTCGCTTGGGAAGCCAATCATCGGAATCTAGTTGCAGCAGATACGGGGTATCGGTCATGGAAAGAGCTTTATTCATCACCTTGGAAATCCCTGAGTTTTTTTCCATACGGTAATAAATCACATTGGGGTGGTACAGATATTTCTCTACTTTTTTTCTGGTTTTATCCGTAGACGCATCGTCCATAATCAAAAGTTTCCAGTCTTTAGACTTCTGCTTCATGACACTGGAAATGGCTTTGCGAATGAATTTCGCCCGATTATACGTCGGTATGACAACAGTGAAGGTCGGACTCATAGCTCCTCCCTCTTGACAGCAGGTAGTCTCATTGAAGATTTGTCGCTTAAAATGAAAACGCCAATGCTGTCAGCAGATTGACCTGTCAGATGAGAGGACCGACCAAACACGCTGTCGGTCACTTTCCAAGCCATGTCTTGAATGGTGCTGTGTTCCAGCAAGATACTGTTTTCGATGTGGGCGCAATTCTCCAGGCGGACGCCATCCTGTATGGAGACATAAGGCCCGATTCTGCAATTCTTGATGTGACACCCCTCGCCAATCAATACCGGACCAACAATGTTACAGTTTTCCAGGGTACTGGTCGCACCGACATGATACGTCTCCCCTAGCTCTCTTTCCAACATCCAGCGATTTGCCTCCAGCCAGCGATCGATCGTGCCCACGTCAGAGTATTTGCCATTCGTGGTGACATGGGCAATATGATAACCGCGATCGATCATGGATTGAATCGCATCCGTAATCTCATATTCGCCGCGTGCTGATGGCTGCAGGGAAGCGATCGACTCAAAGATTGGTTTGGTGAACAGATACGCACCAATGACGGCCAGATTGCTTTTCGGCTGCTTCGGCTTTTCTTCCACGCCGATAAGTCGACCGTTCTTCACTTCAGCAATCCCATAATCCTGAGGTCTCTCTACTTCACTTACCATCACGGCGCCATCGGATTGCGCATGTGCAAACGTACTTGTCAGTCCATGCAGCGAATCCATTAATAAATTATCACCTAGCAGCAGGATAAACGGTTCGTCAAGCAGGAATGGCTGAGCCAGTTTGACGGCATGTGCGATGCCCAAGGGAATTTTTTGTTCAATAAAGGTGATGGTAGCCCCGAATTGACTACCATCACCAACCAACGGAGGAATTTGTACCTGGGAAGGGTGAATGACGATCCCGATGTCATGAACACCCACTTCACGCAACTTGCGGATGCAAGAGTGTAAAACTGGATGGTTGGCCACTGGGAGGAGGGTTTTGGGTTGCGAATAGGAAAAAGGGTGCAGTCGTGTGCCACGCCCAGCACATAAGATTAATCCTTTCACAAATATCACTCCCCAGATGTGCTCTGTGATACTTTTAACGTATGCACAGTTACACATCTGGACAGGGCAAATGTCCAACTGTGTGAAAGAAAAGGCTCTGACCTATCCTGCACGCAGGAGTTCGTTTGGTTGTGTACGGCCGGCATTGCGTTTTTGTACAGATTGCTCAAATACGCGGAGATAGCCTTGAGCCGTCGCATACCAGGAAAACTGCTTGGCTCTGCTCAATGCGTGTTTTCCCATCTCGTTCTTGATCTGCGGATGCTTCCAAAGCCCCTCCCAAATGGAGGGAAGCTCTTTTTTCCACGCCTTGGGCGGAATCAGAAAGCCGCTGCCCTGATGGGTCACAACTTCCCCGATTCCCCCGCGGGGGGTCGTAATGACTGGCTTTCCAGATGCCATCGCTTCGAGATTGACGCGGCAAAAGGCTTCCTGCCATACGGAAGGTGTTGCTACTACATCTCCAATCTGGTAATAAAGCGGCATTTGCGCGCTCGGGACAAATTTGACGAACTTTACCTTGTCCCCAAGTGGTTTCGCCAGCTTCTTCAACTCCCGAACATACGGATTCAGGCGATTGCTGCCATATCCTGTCCCGCCTACTATGACTAATCGGGCCAAGGGGTCTTGTTCGCTTACCTTCCGAAATGCCCGCAGCAATACGTGAACGCCTTTTGCCCGGATCAAACGCCCGGCGTAGAATAGCACCCGATGCTCAGGCAGCAAATCAAGTTGTTTGCGCAGCTTCTTCACGGTGTAGTGAAGTTTGGCCTGCTGATAAGGCGAGACATCTACCCCGAGATGGACGGCCTGAATCTTCGCAGCCGGGATCTTGCACTTGGTCATGAAATAGCGGCGCAAATACTCGCTGTTGGTAATAAAACCGTCTGCAATCCGTACCACTCGCCGCATTTTTTGGGGGCTGATCATCGCAGGAGACGCGTAGACATGCGAGTGCATGTTGACGAACACAGGGATTTTGGGAAACCGGCGCTTCAAAGCCAATACATACTGCGGCCGATTTTCCACCATAATGACGTCTGGCTTGTGCCTGCGCAAATGATTCATGATCTTTTGCAAGTACGGCTTTGGTCCGTTGTAGCGATAGCGGACGAAGCGCCGATTCTCCTCTACGCTTGATTTCGGATAGGTTGCGCATTTTCGCGTATAAATGGTCACTTGATGCTCAGGATCCATCATTTTCGTCACTTCATCAATATCATGCTCGACGGAGCTTCCCTTGACTGGTGGGACCGAGAACGGGCCGGGACTAATGATCGCGATGTGCATTTCGCTCGTTCTCCCACTCCTTTTTTAAGGACAGGACCACTTGATAAAGATGTTGTCTTTCCTTGGCCTGTGCTTCTTCAGCTGCCTTCCAGTGCTTTTCCATCGCTGCTGCTTGCTCATTCACTTCGATTAGCTTTTGTTCCAGCTCCCGAATTCGTTCCGTCAATCTTTCCTCTACTTGTTTGACCGCATCCTTGAGGTTTTCGTCCGATTGCTTCTCCATGCCCGACGGCTTTTGCAAGGTGAATTCCATCGGTTTGAAGCTGGTAATCCGCTCTACAGCTTCGTCCACGACATAATTTCCCGAAAATACACCCGGAGTTACCCAATGCGGCAAATCCCATTTTTTTCGTTTCTCCATCTTCCATACCTCCAAGATTCTGCCTCCCGCTTCAGGTCTTTCTTCCGGCCCTTGTCGCGATGAAAGCGGGCGCGGCAACGAGCATCTACGTAATATGCTATGACACAGGCTTAGAATGGGTACGTGTACAGAAAACAAGAAAACCGCTTTGACTGTTTCCAATCAAAGCGGTTGCCGATGATCTTTGGTTGTCTGTTGGCGGCGGAACTGCAGGCTGTAGTGACGGGCTTGCTCTACACTCGTAATCTGCTGTTTTTGCCACTCCAGTAGAATGCGGTCAATGTAACGAATATGCAATTTCCCTACGGTCGCGGCTTCCCGCAGGGCAGTTAAAATCAAGTCCTCCTGATAGCCATCCTGCTGCGTCCACATGTGAATATTCTCGACCTCGATCGGAGACAGGGGACGGCCAAAAGCCTGTTCAAACCGGGTGTAGAGTCCTACTGACTCCATCTCTTGGGAGACAGCAACCTCGCTATACCCACCGCTGAGTACGGTGCCTTGCTGCTCTCGCCAAGCATTGTACAGTTTGCGGTATAAAGGGGTCAGATTGTACTGCTCATGTCGCATGCCAGTCTGTTCATCCCGATACTCGTCGATGGCGATCCATTCTTCCTTCAGCAGTTTCTGCAGAGCTTGTATCAACCGGGCATTTCCGATCGACATCCGCTCCTCCAGCTCAGCCAATGTGGGAAAACGATTTCCTTCCTGTTGAAAGGACAACAAGTGAATGAGCAGCATCATCTCTTCATCTGCCAGAGACATGCGTTTATACATTTTGAGCAGCAAATTGGATACAGAAGTTGCACCCTCTTGCAATAATTGTAAAATATGGGAATCCATGAAGCAACGTCTCCTCTGGGTTGGATTGACTCGGATACCACGCTCTGGCACCACCTTTTCTCTGACAGAAACACCCTGCTGCCATCCAGCAACAGGGTGTATCGATAAAAGGACGTGTACCCGTTTACGGATAGAGGCGGTACAACATGCGCGGGAATGGAATCGTCTCGCGCACATGATCCAATCCGCAAATCCAGGCAATGGTTCGCTCCAGACCCAAGCCGAAGCCGGAGTGAGGAACCGTTCCGTATTTGCGCAGATCCAGATACCAGCGATACGCTTCTTCCGATAACTCATGTTCTGCGAATCGCTTTTCCAAAAGCTCTGGATCATCAATCCGTTGACTTCCGCCAATGATCTCGCCGTATCCTTCAGGAGCGATCAAATCCGCGCAGAGGACCACCTCAGGTCGATCCGGGTGCGGCTTCATATAGAAAGCCTTGATCTCAGTCGGATAGTGCGTGATGAAAACCGGTTTGTCATAATGCTCGGCAATCAGCGTCTCATCAGGCGCTCCGAAGTCATCGCCCCACTTGATGTCACTGCCTTTCTCCTGGAGCAGCTTGATGGCGTCATCATACGTGATGCGTGGGAATGTACCGACCACATTTTCCAATTTGCTGGTGTCGCGTTCAAGTGTTTTCAACTCGCGTTGGCAGTTCTTCAGCACAGACTGCACGACATGGGATACGAATGCTTCCTGGATGCGGAGATTTTCTTCATGATCCACGAACGCCATCTCCGGTTCGATCATCCAGAATTCAATCAGATGGCGACGGGTCTTGGATTTTTCTGCACGGAAGGTAGGACCAAACGAATAAACCCGTCCCAGAGCCATCGCGGCAGCTTCCATATACAACTGACCGGATTGGGACAGATAGGCATCTTCGTCAAAGTATTTGGTATGGAACAGATTGGTCGTACCTTCTGCAGAAGTAGGCGTCAGGATCGGCGGATCTACCTTGTAAAAGCCGTTTTCCTGGAAAAATTCGTACATAGCGCGAATGACTTCAGAACGGACAGCCATGACTGCTCGCTGGCGTGGAGAACGGAGCCAGAGATGGCGGTGGTCCATCAAAAAGTCGACTCCATGTTCTTTCAAAGAGATCGGATAGTCTTGTGCAATTTGAATGATTTCCACACCTGTCACAGTCAGTTCATAACCGCTTGGAGCACGGTCATCCGCGCGTACGGTACCTGTTATGTACAAAGAGCTTTCTTGTGTCAATTGGGAAGCCTTCTCCCAGACGTCTTCCCCTACTTCAGCCTTCACGACAACACCTTGAATAAATCCGGAACCGTCACGAAGCTGAAGAAACTGTATTTTACCGCTGCTGCGCTTGTTATACAGCCAGCAACCTATTCTAACTTCTTGTCCCACATGCTGCCCAACTTGAGCAATGGTCGTCAACATCGGTTCACTTTCCCTCCATTTGCCATTACCTAACATGAGATGCTTGGTATACCTAACAATTATACTATCGGCATGTGGTAAATACAACGAGAACAACGAATGGGCAGCACTTAGTTGACCATAATATTATTATGTAGCTTTTGTGCATGGTTTTTCTATGTACCTAAAGAGCCCTTCTGATCTGCTAACTACCAGAAAGGCTCTGCATGCTTATGATTCTTCTCTTACATCCGGGTCGTTGTCCTCTGATGAAACTTCCTGGTCCAGATCCAACAGCAAGTCATCTTCTTCATCTATCAATTCGTCTGCGGGCTCTTCTTCCTCCTCCTGCCAAGTCGAATAGGCTTCAGGGTCGTATTCTTCAACTGGCAATCCCTTTTCTCCCAGCGCAATCCAGTGCACCAATCCATTGATTTCCTGTCCGATCCGCGGACGGAATACCGTAATCACCGAATTGGTTTTGGTACTGTATTTCAGCGAAGCGTGGCACCCCGGCTGATTCGTCATCGCAACCACGCAATAATGCTGGTTTGCATAGGGCTGCGGTAAACGGATGGTTACATCCACCATCTTTTTATTGGCTGTGAAACGGAAAGGTACAAAGCCAAACTGCTGCAGGGTTTCCCCTTGTACAGCATGTGTTTCTACCGGACGGAACGAGAGCTTTTCAGGAGTAACGACGCCGTCAGCCAATTTATCTGTCGTTATGCTTTCGTCTTGGAGTTGATGATGCCCGATGGCTGATGCGGCGATATGCTTTTGCTGGATCACCTGTGGAGTAAGATGTTGAGCCAAAATCGCCTGGTCGGCTATCTTTTCGCTGGTAATCGAAGCCCTTGCCACATGACGGCTTTTGACGGCATCCGTCGCCAGCTTGGATGTAGTAACGGCATGTTCTGCCAATTTGGCGGTAGTGACGCTTTGTTCCGTAATTTTATCGGTAGAGACGGATTCCGAGGCGAGCTTCGAGGTCGTGATAGCCCGATCAGCCAAATGATGTGTTTGTACGACTGCTTCATTCAGATGCGAAGAGTTGATCAGGCGATTGGTCAAGTGTTGTTCTTCAATGGATCTCGCTGCGATCTTGTCACTGTCGACCACACCATCTGCCAGGTGGATTCGCTGGATGCTTTCCTTTTTCAGCTGTTCACTCCCGACACTACGGGGAGCCAGTTTGTCAACCGTGACGGCCTTGTCAGCGAGCTTGCTGGTCGTGACCTGCGACTCTCCAATTTTACCAGTGGTGATCGCTTGATCCTGCAGGTGAACCGTCTGTACACTGGATGACTGAAGATGATTGCTGGTAATCGATTCTCTGGCTATTTTTTCTGTCGTGACACTGGCATGATCCAAATGCTCGGTCAGGATGGCGTAAGGACTGATTTTCTCGCTTGTAATTGCGTTATTTACGAGGTTCTGAGGATATACGGCGTCAAACGCCAGATGTTGGTGAAGCACACACCCCGCAGTCAGATTGACACTGTCCACCGCCATTTCTGCAAGATGATGGTGCTGGATGCTGCCTTCTCTAAGGTGGCGTGATTCTATGGCCTCTTCATCGATTTTCGAAGCAGTGACTACTCCGTCGCGAAGCTTGCTGCTGGTTACGGCACCGTCTTCCAGCTTGGCGGAATTGATGATCTCATTTGCCAAATTCCCTTTTTGAATCCCGCCCATTTTAATTTTGTCTGCAGTAATCGCCTGGTCCTGAATACATTCTCGTGTGATCGCCTGCTCCGCGATGTGTCTGGTCTGGATAGAACCATCTCTAAACTTGATGGAGTCAATCGTATTGTCTGCAAGCTTCTCCGAGGTGATGCTGTTGTTCATCAGCTTTTCTCCGGAGATCGCCCTGTTTTGAATCATCTCATTGCTGATGATTCCTGCACTTAGATGCTCGCGTGCGATCGCATGCGGTGCAATTTTGCTGGAGGTTACACTTTGGTCTGCCAATTTCGTGGCATCAACGGCATAATCTTTCAAAAGAAGAGTGTCCACAGTTCCGGGTTTAATTTTGGCTGCATCGACGGCGCGATTGGCAATTTTTTCCGTCGTTACCGCCTGATCGGTCAAATCATCCGTATAGACGAAGGATTGCGGCCGGTCTCCCGTGCGTTCTTTTATCAATTTGGAAAAGGTTGTCTGATTAGAAGATACTCCATTCTTTGACTTCTTTTGAAATGGGGGCTTCAGGAACGGCTCTGTATGGGTACCTAACAGTTCTGCCTCGAGTTCGTACACTTCTGCAAGATCCCCACCCGTCTTGATCAGGGGTATGTCATGAACGTTGTTTCGATAGGTTTTGCCTAGATTTTTATTTAGCTTTCGGCGATTTACATTTGCCATGCGGCTCTCCTCCCGTCCAGTGACAACATAGCTATTGTGTAGCGTATTCACCTATCTGGGTGGTGGGTACTTGTGTACGAAAATTTTCATGCAAAAAAACTGCTTTTCCAGCATCCACACTGGAAAGCAGTTTCCTTTAGCGGTGTTTCGTCAGACCGCGACATGCTTGTTTTCAGGCGTATACCGAGTGAGCAAGGCGCGGAATTCGTCACCCTGCAACACTTCTGCGTCCATCAAGGTCTGCAAGCTGTTGATGAAGACGGGATCATACTGACCCAATAGCTGGCGGGTTTTGACCAGCAGGTTTTCCAAAAGATGCTCGACTTCTTCATGTACCCGATTTTTATCGACGTATTGGAGATGTACAATACCCAGACGGGACATCCCGCTCTGTACGATCTCCTGGGCCATGTTCAGGGCTTGTTCAAAGTCATTCCTGGAGCCTGTGCTGCGGCCGCCATAGTAGATTTCCTCGGCTACGGCGCCACCCAAGCTTACCATGATCTGTTTTTCCATCGCATCCTTGGTGTACAGATATCGATCTTCCATCGGATTTTGCCGTACGTACCCCAATGCCTTTCCGCGCGGACTCAGTGTGACTTGGGAGACCGAACCTGGGCGTACGATTTCACTGACGATAGCATGACCCAGCTCATGCAGGGCGACCCTTTTCTTCTCTTCAAGCGATGCTTCCCGGTCCACTTTTTCCCCCATCATCACCTTGTCCACCGCATAGCCAAAGTGGCGGGCCTCGATCATCTCATTGCCTTCACGCATGGCGTAGATGGCAGCTTCGTTGGCGACGCTCTCCAATTGAGCGCCAGAAAAGCCAAAGGTTTCTTGGGCAATTTTCTCCAGCACCACGTCCGAACCAAGCGGCTTGTTCGCCGTATGAATCGTCAAAATCTGCTCACGCGCAGGCTTGTCCGGCAAGTCCACACTGATGTGCCGGTCGAAACGGCCAGGTCTGAGCAAGGCTGCATCCAGCATGTCCTTCCGGTTCGTCGCAGCCATAACGAGTACACGCGGCTTGTCGCTGGTCGCTACTCCGTCCATCTCTGTCAACAGCTGGTTGAGAGTCTGATCGTATTCGCGCTGCTGCTGACCATCGCGTTTTCCCCCGATGACGTCAATTTCATCGATGAAAATAATGGCGCTATCCTGGCCGTTCTTCTCCGCCATCGCTTTGACGTCACGAAACAACTCACGCACACGCTGAGCACCGACACCGACGTACATCTCCACGAATTGGGAACCTGAAGCAGCAACAAAAGCGGAATTCGTGTAATTGGCCGCCGCTTTTGCCATCAGCGTTTTCCCGGTTCCCGGTGGACCGGTCAAAAGTACACCCTTAATCGGACGAATGCCATACTGCTCAATCTTGTCCTTGTAGACCAGAAAGTCGAGCGCTTCCTTCAATTCTTTTTTAGCCCGCTCCTGTCCGCCAATGTCGGCGAACTGCACGTTTGACCGGGGAATCACATGCTTTTTCTGCTTGCCTTTGCCGCCAAGAGCCACGTTGCCGCCCTTACCGCCTTGATGGCGCTGCAGCATAAAGTAGATAACCCCCAACACGATGGCCAAGAGCAAGAACGGGGTGATATTGATACCGAGGAACAGCAGGAAGATCAGGCCCCCTGCAATGACACCGATCACCCATTCCTTAAGCATGTGCCGTCACCTCTTTTTCCTCGGAGCGGGGGACGATCGCATAGAAATCCTCCGTCCCTTTTTTCAGGTAAATATAAATGTTCGCATCATCCATCAAGGCTGACACCTGATCAAGCTGATGAGTGTCCTTCCACTCATTCACCAGTTCCGGAATGCGGCTGTACTGATGCAGATCCATCGCTTCCGTGAAAACAAACTGGCCGCTTTGCCAGATGTCTTTCATCGACTCTGATTTGTTGCCGACGCGAATGACCACTTGCTTGTCTCCTGCCAATTTGCTGGCTGTATCCATCAATTCCCGATATTCTTGCGGGAATATCTCCGGTTTTGTAACGCTGAGATCAATTTGGATCTTATCTCTGCCAATCTCCAGGTTGTTCAGCGTTGCGGACTGCAACTGCCCGATTTCCCCACGGAGTGGCGACTCCACTTCGAGTTTTTGATACAGAAACCATACTCCAAAAAGAAGAGTCAGCGTCGCCAGCAAAGATAAACCAATTGTCGATTTCCGCCATTGCAATGCTTACTCCCCCCTACGATTCATCTCTCTTATGACGCTTTTAAGTATATCATACGAATATATCCATTTTTCCATGTAGATGTTGGATAGCATGCCAAGGAAAAAAGAGCAGCCGTTCAGGTTTCAACCCTGCTCGACTGCTCCTAGTTCTGGTTTTTCTTCATTTAGGTCGGTGATAGGACATAACTCGTCAACAATTCACCCGTATACAGGTTAAAATGCAAGTAATGGAAGCGGCCATCCTGATCCTCCATGGTAACCTCCCAAAAACGCTGTTCTCCATCCATTCCCGGAACGATGCGGGTAATGTGGGACTGAGGATAGCTTCTTTTCACCGCTTCCTCTACGTTCTTCTTGGGAACAGCCAGGTCAAGCCGGTCCATGATAGCGTGTTCTTCGGTCAACCAGGCAATGACGGGTGTTCCTGCCTGGTTTTTTCCTGTCACGACAGCATAGCTTTGTTTGCCTCGGTACTCATCGATCTCCTCAATTTCCTGTATGGTGGTCCGTTCTGAAACCCACTGGCGAACCTGAGATTCAAAGTCATGCCTGCCCTGAACCACTGAGGAAGCCAAGTGATATGCCCACCCCGCTACGAAGAGAAGAAGAGCAGCGATGATTCCTGTTATCCATCGAACTACCACAAGCCATAAACTCCTTTAGTGAAATACCGCTACAATCGAAAACGAAGCTGGTCTCGCTTTTCTCCTGCCGGGGTTTGAAGCTGCAGATCGATCTCCAACTGACGTACAAGCCCGGACTGCTCATCGTACCAGAGCTGATATTCCACCCCGATTTGTTTTGCCAGCTCAGGAGAAAGGTCTTTGACGGGAAAAGATGGTCCCAGCCACATATCCAGAAGGCTGGTGACTTCCTGTGACGGCACAGTGATTCGATACCCCTTCCAGCCTTCTCCACTGGGGTCAGAAACTGGCGCAGCCTTGACGGACGACAAGACGCTCTTCAGAAGCTCTGCATGCTCATGCGGGGTGAAAAGTGCATATGGCAGTGCAGCATCGTCTTGCTTTTCACCATCGATCTGGACCGTGACAGGCTGGTTCAGATCACGTGATATCTCCAGCTTATGACCCCCGATTTCACCTGTCAATTGAAAGCGTTCCTGCTCGTAGCGGCCATTCAAAGCGCTCTCCTTCATGTACACAATAAACGAACGTTCTTTCGCATCTGTCAATTGATCCAGCAGAGCCTTCAAGGCCATCTGCTCGGTGTAGCCTTTTTCTGCCGGTGTTAGGATGTCGGGCGCTAGTTCAATATCATGCCGGTTTCCTGCAGCCCCAAACGCCATGCCGACCAAGAAAAGAATCAAAAAGGCGGGTAACCCCCACCACAACAGTTTGGGTCGGATGTACATATCCCCTTCCCCCCTGTCCCGTTTTTTGTGTAAGCCTATGCTATACGGGAAGGTTTTAGAACGGGACGGAAATCTTGCTACTCATAGCATGAGGGGCTGCGGTCATACTAGGTTTACACCCGAAGGAGGTGAGCGCGTGAAATGGTCGCAACGAACCACATCTCCTGATGTATTAGGGTTTCTGTTACAGGAATACCGCGTCTCCTGGGCAGCATTATCCTCGCCGCTGCGCAACCTGACTCACACACCCACACTGCATTTTCGCCACCGATCCCTGACAGAACTGTGGCGAAAATGAGCACGGCACAACAGCTTCAACAAATTCCCCTACCTACACCTACTTCTTGGCACTCCTGCCCCACACCTGGCAGGAGTATTCTTTCTCTTTATCGTTTCAATTGCTGGAACAAGCGGTTTGCTTCAAAGATCGCTTTTTCCTCGTCGATGGTCAACAGCTCGCCGTTGCGCATCAGGAAAGTACCCGCAACGATGGTGTCCTTCACATCGCGGCCATTTGCGGCGTACACAACGTGGGAGACTGGTTCGTGTGCAGGATGAAAATGCGCTTGATGACTGTCAAGCACAATTAGATCCGCCTGCTTTCCAACTTCGATGGAGCCAAGTGTATCCGCTTGGAAAACACCGTCTGCACCAAGAATGGTTGCCATGCGCAAAGCCGTATCAGCTGGCACTGCGACAGGGTCGTTGTTTACTCCCTTATGAAGAATCGCCGCAAGCCTCAACTCCTCAAACAAGTTCAGGTTGTTGTTGCTCGCCGAGCTGTCAGTCCCCAAGGAGACGCTGACCCCTTTTGCAAGCATTTTCGGAACGGGTGCGACACCGCTTGCCAGCTTCAGGTTGCTGATCACATTGTGCGAAACTTTTACTTGGTATTTTGCCAATACATCGATCTCTTCATCCGTCAAATGTACGGCGTGGGCCAACAGCGTCGGGCGCGAAAACATGCCCAGCTTTTCCAGATGCGCTACAGGGCGCAGGCCGTAATCCCGTTCATTTTGTGCGACTTCAAAGGCGGTCTCTGACATATGGATATGAAGCGGCACCGACAGTTCGTCTGCTTTTTCTATAATTTGTGTAATAAACTCCGGCGAGCAGGTATACGGAGCATGAGGTGCCATCATGGTGGTAATCCGCCCATTTGCCTGGTTGTTCCACTCTTTTGCAAATCTTGTGGCATCCTCAAGCTTAGCTTGGCGCTCTTCTTCCGAGCACAACCCGATCATGCCGCGGCAAAGTCTGGCTCTCATGCCGGAAGCATCAACAGCTTTTGCCACTTCATCCATGTGATCGTACATATCGACAAAAGTGGTTGTCCCCGTGCGGATCATCTCAATCAGGGACAGATGAGTACCCCATTTGACGTGGTCTGCCGTAAACTGGGCTTCCAGCGGCCACATTTTTTCTTCCAGCCATTGCTGCAAAGGCAAATCATCCGCATATCCGCGGAGCAAAGACATGCCAGCGTGTCCATGGGTATTGATCAGACCTGGCAGCACGTAGTCTCCCTTTTGGTCCAATACCTCATCATAGCCTGACAAATCCTCTGGCGTGGGGCCGACATATGTGATTTTTCCATCTTCAAACGCAACCGCGCCATCCAGAATGACTTCATTTTGCTCATTCACTGTGATAACCGTTGCATGAACTAAAATTGTTTTCTTCATACGTACACTCCGTTCTCTATGTCAGGTAATAGGCCAAGCTTTGCAGGTTGGACGTCACATCCGCATAATGGACCCGCACATCCTTGGGGACGCGAATGGTAGTCGGGGCAAAATTCAGGATTCCCTTGATCCCCGCCTGGATCAATTGATCGCATACCGTCTGGGCAGCCGTCGCCGGGATGGTCATGATGGCCAGCTTGATGTTCTTGGCCTGGATCGTTTCAGCCATCTCTTCCATCGGTTGGATCTGGAGTCCCGCTACCTCCTTGCCCCATTTCTGTGGATCGCTGTCAAAGATGGCGGCGATCCGCATATTGTCTTTCATATACGCATTGTAATTGCTGATAGCATGTCCCAGGTGGCCCGCTCCGACAAGAACCACTCGGACCTCTTCCGTGAGCTTCAAAATTTGGCGAATATTCTCCACCAGATAATTGACATCATAGCCGATCCCTTTTTTGCCGAAATCTCCGAACGCGGCCAAGTCTTTTCGTATTTGCGCCGGATTTACGTCCAAATTCATCCCCATTTGCTGGGAAGATACGGTCGTAACATTCACTTGCTGCAAATAGGAGAGGTACCGAAGATAGATCGGCAAGCGACGAACGACCGCTTCCGAAATCTTTTCATGTTTTGCCACGTACGGTCTATCCCCCTTCTTTACTGCTGCTTCAAGACACGATAATTCTTGCCATTTGACAAGATGGTAATCGTGCCGTCCTGGCCGGTCACATAGGTCTCTGCCCATGATTCGCCCAACCTCTCCAGCACTTCAGTTTGAGAGTCCTTCATCTGGTCACGCGATTTTCCTGTCTGGATGATCGCAATCTGGGGATCCACCTTTGTCAAAAAAGGGTGGGAAGAACCCTGATTGCTCCCTTGATCTCCCACTTTCAGTACAGCAGCCTGCAAATCTTCTGGATGGCGCTCCAGAAGCCGTTCTTCTGCCTGTTCATTGATTCCGCTCGTAAACAAAAAACGCAGTTGGTCCTGCTGCAGTGAAAAAACAAGCGAATTGTTTTGGGGCGACAAAAACAACGGCTCATTGGGCGATAATGCCTTCATGGAAACAGTCTCATCGAGCGAAAGAACTTCATTTTCTGCCAATACCAGCCGCTTCTGGTCCGGTCTGAGGGAAATGGCGTGACGAATCACGTTCTCGATCAGCTTCGGCATGACCAAGGTATCCACCTGCAAGTCATTGGCTAGAAGCGGATAACCCCCTGATTGCTCCGGTTGGTCATTGGTGAGAACCACGTAATCCAATCGGGTCACTTTGCGTTCGAGCAATTTTTCCTGCAATACCGGCCAGTCTTCTTCGCTGCCCGTATCGATCAGAACGGTCTTGGCTTCCGGGTGCGGTAAGCGAACCAATGTGCTCTCCCCATGCGGAAGAGCGAAATAAGTAACCACCATGCCGGTAAAATCCCGTTCGTCTTCACTTGCGAACGGATCATCGACTTTGATCGCTTCTTGCAGATGGCTGTCAATGGATGAACAACCGAACATCAACATCGCGCTTAAAACGAGGCACAAGCACGTCCATCCCGTTTTCCCTACCATGTATTTTATCACCTAAATCCTTGCGAGACTATCGATTCATTTTATGAGTCTGACAAGGGTAGCATACCCAAAAAGGCGGGAATTTGCTGGCGAAGCGCTGGCCAAGGTCCGCTTTCAATTTGAAAAGGCGGCAAGGATTGCAAAAAAGTGCGGCCGTAACGAGACTCGACAATGCGTGTATCGAATACCACCACAACTCCCCGATCGAGATGGTGCCGAATCAATCTCCCTACACCTTGCTTGAACTGAATGACCGCCTGGGGAAGCGCAATCGACATGAACGCATTTTTTCCCGCGGCTTTCAACAATTCAGCCCTGCCCTGGTATACCGGATGATGCGGAGGCGTAAACGGCAAGCGGACAATCACCAGGCAGCTCAAAGCTTCTCCTGGTATATCCACACCTTCCCAGAAGCTGCTGGTTCCGAAGAGCACGCTGCGCTCCATCGTCTGAAAAAGGTGGATCAGCTTGCTGCGATTATTGCTGTCAATCCCCTGTCCATGCAGCAAATACGGGGCTTCCTCGTGGGCCAAGCGCTCTTTCATTGCCTGGTACACGTAGCGAAGCATCGAATGGGAGGTAAAGAGCAGCATCGTCCTCCCCTGCGCTGCCAAAACGACGTCCAGACAGCCTTGTACGATCGCGTCCAGATACGCCTGCTCACTCTCTTTTCCCGGCAGAGGAAAATCCGACGGGATCAACAGGAGTCCTTGCTCCTCATAGTGGAACGGCGAGGGAAGGACTATTGTGCGTACACGCTCCTCCGGCAGCAAATCCAAACCAAAACGACTCAGGCAGTAGGAGAAGCTGTTCTTCACTGTCAAGGTGGCTGACGTCAGGATCACGCTTCGCTTCTCAGCGAAAAAAGGCTCCGCCAACGCTTCGGAAACCTGGAGCAGCGCTGCTGAAAAATGCACCTGCTTGCGGGCCATCCTGGACTCTACCTCCATCCAGTAGACGTATTGCGGATCTTGCTCCAACAGGAAAAAGTGCAGTCCCTCCATCCCCTGCTGCCATTCCTGCATCAGACCATGCAGATCGGTCCGCAGGCTGCGCAAGGAGAACGAAGGTTTCTCCTCCTTGTTCAACAAGCGCCAGAGTTGGTCCCATAATTTGGCAATTTCACCCATCTCTTCGATGATCTTGCGTGTTTCTCTTTTGATTCGTTCGCTTTTCCCGGTAAACATCTCAGTCCGATAACGTACCGTTTCCCGGCCGGCATCTGTCGTTTCTTCCGCTCGTCTGGATGCCCAATCATACACATACGTCGTCCACTTCTGAACGTGTTCGCGCAGCGGGGAGATTTCCTTGCCTATCTCTGCAAGCAATTCTTCTCCCCTCTCCTTGGTCTCCGGAAAGGATAAGGTCAATTCTTCCACGTAACGATGCAGCAGGCTGCCACAATCCACAGCGGCACGATCCAGTAAAAACAACAGCTCCGTGGTCGACAAATGCTTGCCCAGATGCTGTGTCGCGGCTTCCTCCAGGTGATGGGCCTCGTCAATGATCGCCACCTCATAGGGCGGCAGAATGCGATTTTCCGCCTCCATGTCGCTGATTAAGAGGGCGTGGTTGACGATGATGACATCCACTTCCCTTGCACGGTCCTTCGCCTGGAAGTAATAACAACGGCTAAACCACGGACAGGCCCGATTCAGGCAAGAGCCCGTATCGCTCTTCACCTGCTGCCAAAAAAGCTGACCTGCCGCTGGCAAGCTTAACTCTTCCACATCACCGGTCTTGGTTTGCGTCAGCCAGGTGAGCATTTGTCCTTTTACCAAGCGGAGCTCCTGACTGCTTCCTTCGATCGGCTCCTCAAGCGCTTGTTCAAATTTTCGCAAACAGAGGTAATTGCCTCTCCCCTTGAGCGTAGCCGCCGTGACCGGGAAGGGCAGCGCTTCCTGCAAGGCAGCCATTTCCTTGTGAAACAACTGTTCCTGCAGTTGAATGGTGTTTGTGCTTACTACCAGCTGCTGCTGGTTCTGTTTCGCCCAGATCACTCCTGGCAAGAGATACCCCAGAGATTTCCCCGTTCCGGTCCCCGCTTCCACCAAGAGATGGACCCCTTCGGATATCGCGGAAAAGACAGCTTGCATCATGGCTTCCTGTGCATCCCGGCGCTGATAGGACGGAATATTGTGAAGCAATCTGCCCTGTTCCCCGATGGTCTCCTCCAGCAGCTCTTCGAAGCTCTCTTCCACCTCGTGCTTGCGGTCCATTGACTTCAAAGATGCCTCCAGCTTTTCTTCACGCTTGTACAAGGCCAGTTGACGGTACACATCCCACATCTGTTCGTCTTTTCCTGTGCCCTTTTCCTCAAATTCAGGTAAAGCAGCGAGCTTTTCCATTTCCAGATGACGCAGCAAGACATGGATGTCGGAGCGAAAAGAAGCGACCAGCATGTGCAGCCTTTGGATCGTCACCAGCGGCAATGACCGCAACACTTCGACCAAGTGCAAATACAGCTTGGCAGTTGCCTCCGCGTCACTGTCCGCCTGGTGAGGACGTTCGTGAATGATGCCGAGATCTACGGTAAGCTCCCCCAGCCTGTAGCTGTTCTGCATCGGCAATAGCAGACGCGCCAGCTCGACTGTATCAAGCACATAGCCGTCAAACGTATAATAGCCCTGACTCAGCAGGGCTTCTTGTAAAAATTGGAGATCAAAATAGGCATTGTGGGCGACGAAGGCACGTCCCTCCAGCATGCGCAAAAAACGGGGAAACACTTCCTCCAGGGTGGGTGCCTCTTTTACCATCTCATCCGTAATCCCGGTCAACTGCGTGATGAAAGGAGGGATATCCATTTCCGGATTGATCAGGCTGGAAAAGCTGTCCACAATCGCACCATCCTCGATCGCGACAGCACCGATCTGGATGATTTGATCACCCTGGCGCGGGTTGCTTCCCGTAGTTTCAAAATCTACAACGAGTAATCGATTCAAAACGTTAGTCACCTCGTAATCGAAAGCAGAGCATAAGAAAACGGCTCTCCTCACATTCGGCAACGACGGGGGATCTTCCTGCTGAAAAAACACTATGACTTCAACAGCTCGTCAAACGCAATGGCTTTTCCCTGTTTGCTGGCACAGAGTTGCAGATAAACGGGAATCTCCTGAAGCCAGCCGCTGTTTGGTTCGGCCCGTTTCAGGTATTGCTCAGCCAAAAGCCACTCTTCTTCCCCCATCGCCAATCTCCCCAAATGAAAATAGCCAAGGGATTGGATGGATGGCCGCTCATCCGCAAGAAAAGACTTCGCCAGTTGCTTGGCAGCCTGGATATCTCCGCTTTTTTCATAGGCTGAAATCATTCCGGATTGAGCAAGTCGATTCGTCCCATCCTTTTCCAGAATATGACGAAAGGCTTCTACGGAAGCCTCGATATCTCCGTCAAACAAGCGCATCCAGCCAAAGCTGAACAAGAAATCAGCCTGATTTGGCGCGAGAGAGATCGCCTTTTTCATCAAGGTTGCAGCTCGTTTGGAACCAGAGATCAACCAGGTATGCCAGGCAAGTCCATGCCAAGCCCAGCCTTCTTTCGGAAAGCGCTCGGTCAAAAAATGATAGCAGATTTGCGCCCGGTGATGATTCCCGACTGCTTCGTAAAGTGCAGCCATCTCCTGCAGCGTCTCACTGTCCAGCTCCCGTGTCGGCAAACGCAGAGAAACCGGGGGTTCCAACTCAGCCGTTTCGTCCATGCCTTGCAGCTGTTTTGCCGCTCGCAGCCAGAGCATCTGCGCTTCCCAATCATGTTCATGTTCCTCTAGATACTTGGTGCTCTCATCGACTGCTTCCTGTGCGTCTCCATCACAGTAATAGCACAGAGCGAGATTGAAGCGGGCATCAGGCAGGTCTGGTTTGGCTTCCAACGACGCCTTAAATGCTTGCGCTGCCTCCAGCCACTGTTCTTCCTCTGCCAGTATGCATCCTAGCGCATTATAACTGATTGACACGATGTTGGGCGAGCTGGCTGACTTGCATAAGAGCCGGAACTCGCGCATCGCTTGTCCCTTGTCATTGCAAAACAAGAGGCTGTAAGCGTAGTAGAGGCGACCTGTCTCCCAATCCGGTGCCGCAGCTACCAGTTCAGAGAAGCATTTTTTCGCGTCGGGGTACATCCGCAGATGATAAAATCCTTCTCCGCGACGAAACAAATGCTCGTACGCATGCACTTGTTCTTCTGTCCCATTGTTGTTGTGCTCCGCCACGGTCGCTTCTTTTTTCAATTCTTGCTGCAATTCCTTCAGCTCGACTCCCTGGTCTCCTTGATCAGATGAGCCTTGTCCCTCCCATTGCTTCACATGACGAATCGTATGGGAGAGCCTTTCTTCGAATTGCAGCCATAAATCTACGACTCTGTCGCTGACCTGACGCAAATAAAACAATTGATCCGCCAGCTCCAAGCGTTCCTGCTCTGTCGCTTTCGGCCATTTTTGTTCAATGGTCTCCGCTCTGTTGCGCAAACCTTGAAACCAATCCTCGATCTTCATGCAAAAGCCACCCCCTGTGAGGCGTAAGTACTCTCATTGTCTCACAAGGCGGTGGGCTCTATGCAAAAGCCTGGAAGCGCGAGGGCCGTTACAGGACCGTCGCATGCACCTCTTCGGCGATCAGTTGCTTGATTTTGTTGTTCTCGTCCATGATGGCGACACGTGGCGTGTAGGTACGCGCTTCTTCATCTGTCATCATGGCGTAGGCGATGATGATGACGATATCCCCTTCCTGGACAAGGCGTGCTGCAGCGCCGTTCAGGCAGATGACACCACTGCCGGGGGCTCCCTCAATCACATAGGTTTCCAATCTAGCACCATTGTTGTTGTTGACAATTTGCACCTTTTCATTTGGGAGAATATCCAGGGCATCCAGCAAATCTTTATCGATCGTAATGCTCCCGACATAGTTCAGATTGGCTTCGGTGACAGTAGCACGGTGAATTTTGGCTTTCATCATGGTGCGAAACATGTTTTTCCTCCTCAAGTCATCTGTCCACTCTATTTCTTAGATCGTTCCGATCCAATTGTCGATCAGGCGGGTTTTGCCGAAACGCACCGCCAGTGCCAGAATCAACGTAGTGCCTGAGACCGCCTGTTCGAGCGGCTCCAACTCTGGGTAGCTCAAAATCTCGACATATTCGATGGCAGCCAACGGCTTTTCGCTGATGATGTCGATGACGCGGCCACGTACTTCCTCGATCGTCACGCCTTCACGGAGCCATTTTTCCGCCAGCGAAAGAGAATGGGACAGGACAAGTGCCTGTGCACGCTCCTCCGGCGTCAGATAGACATTGCGCGAGCTCATCGCCAAGCCGTCTGCTTCGCGGATGATCGGGCATGGCACGATTTGGACAGGAACATTGAGGTCTTGGACCATCTGTGTGACCACAGCCACTTGCTGTGCGTCCTTTTGCCCAAAAAATGCGTAATCGGGCTGTACGATCTGGAACAGCTTCATCACGACTGTAGCTACTCCGTCAAAATGGCCGGGCCGCGATCGTCCGCAAAGGGGATTTGTCACATTCGATACGGAAATATTGGTCAGGATCTTGCGCGGATACATCTCGCTGACATCCGGCGTAAACAGTACGTCTACCCCCGCTTGATCCGCCAGTGCGCGATCCCGCTCCAAATCACGCGGATACCGGTCAAAGTCCTCATTGGGACCGAATTGCAAGGGATTGACGAAAATGCTCATGACCACCACGTCACATTTTTCCCGAGCCGCCCTCACAAGACTGAGATGGCCTTCATGCAAATACCCCATGGTTGGCACTATGCCGATGCGCTTGCCCTGCATTCTTGCCGTTTGTATGTGTTCACGCATTTCTGCGACGGTGTTTATCTGTTGCAGCGTCTTAATCATGGCTTTGACACTCCTTCGCCGTACAACTGTTGTATCGTCTCCTCCGTCGCATGAAATACATGCTCCGGTGCAGGAAAAGCACGCGCTTCCACTTCTTGGACATAAGAAGCAACAGCGGATCGAATTTGTTCCCCGATGTCTGTATAACGTTTCACAAATCGGGGTGTAAGTTGTGAAGCGTACCCCACCAAATCGTGGAAGACCAGGACTTGTCCGTCACAGTGAACTCCCGCTCCAATTCCAATGACAGGGATACTCAACTTGCTGGCGATCTGAGCTGTCACTTCTTCCGGCACTGCTTCCAGGACGAGGGCAAAGACACCCGCCTCCTGCAAAGCAAATGCATCTGAAAGCAGACGTTTTGCCGCTTGCAGATCACGCCCCTGCACTTTGTAGCCACCAAGCTGATGTACGGCCTGCGGCGTCAAGCCAATATGCCCGACGACGGGGATGCCAGCTTGCACACAGCGGATGACGATCGGTACGATTTCGTTGCCGCCTTCCATTTTTACCGCTTTTGCCAAGCCTTCCTGCATCAACCTGCCCGCATTCTTCACGGCCTCCTCAACGGTTCCGTGATAGCTGAGAAAAGGGAGATCAGCGACGACCAGTGCACGTTTTGCCGCTCTGGTCACGGCTTTTGTGTGATGAATCATGTCTTCCATTGTCACCGGGATCGTCGAGTCGTATCCGAGGACAACCATCCCGAGTGAATCACCCACCAAAATCATATCTACCCCTGCTTCTTCCACCAGCTTGGCGGTAGGGTAGTCATACGCTGTAATCATGGTGACCGGTATCCCCGTCTCTTTCTTTTTACGGATAAAAGCTGTCGTTACCGGTTTCGTGCTCTCTGCCAATTCTTTCACCTCTGTACGTGCCGAAAGCCTGGGCTGATCTGGAACGTAAAAAACCTTCTCGCGCCGAATACGGGAGAAGGTTGTCCATACATAAGAGACATCTTGCGTCTGAAAGGATTCCTTCTGTCTCGGTCCACACAGGCTCTGAGCAGATTTTAGTCCATAAGCTTGTAAGTATCACTATTCTCCATCAACAAGTGCTTTACTCGAAAAGATTTCACCTCGAGCATGTCTTTCATTCGGAGTGCCGTTCAGGTATGATACAGCCTCCACTTTTTGGAGTATAACAGAAAATTTAATGTTTTGCACGATAATTGACATCTGCCGAATAGACTTTGTGCACATGTCCGGACTCATCCCGCACGAGCAGCACGCCTGCTTCATCGAGGCCGATTGCTCTGCCTTCTAATTTTTGGGAAATGGTTTGGACGCTTACGTCCCGACCGATGGTATAGGAATGGGCTTCCCAGTTTTCCTTGATCTGCTGAAAGCCATCCTGCAGGAAATGATCGTACCAAGATTCAAAAATACGGCAAAACCGCTGGATTAGACGAATGCGGTTTACAGGTTGCCCGGACTCGATCCGCAGAGATGTGGCAATCTGAGCCAAGTCTGCTGGAAAATCGGCGCTGACGCTGTTTACATTGATACCGATACCGATCACCAGATAATGAACCCGATCCGACTCGGCATGCAGCTCTGTCAGAATACCGCATACTTTTTTATCCCCGATGAAAATATCATTTGGCCATTTGATCTTGACTGGCAGCCCAGTCTCTTCGCGAATGCTCTGAGCTACACAAACCGCTGTCAAAAGAGTCATTTGCGGTGTCTTGGGCAGCGGGATCACCGGCCTTACGATCAAACTCATCCAGATCCCGGACCCCTTCGGCGAATGCCAGGGGCGGCCCAAGCGTCCTTTTCCGCCTGTCTGCAGCTCTGCCAGCACCAAAGTTCCTTCCGGAGCGCCTTTGGTTGCAGCATCATGTGCGAGCGGTTGTGTCGAAATTACCTCGTCATAGGCGAATACCTGCTGTCCGATTCGCTGAGTGCCCAAGCCTGCCGTCACTTCAGCGGCAGACAAGCGATCTGGAGCTGCCACCAGCCGGTACCCGGATTTGCGGACGGCTTCTACCTCATAACCGTCGCGGCGGAGCTCCTCCATATGCTTCCACACTGCTGTACGGGAACAGCCGCACATCTGGCTCAATTCTTCTCCCGATATGAAACGATCTGGCTGATCGTGAAAGGCCTGCAGTATCACCTGTTTAATATTCATTGCGTGCCACCTCATTTTTTGCCGCTGCGATCAGTGCCTCAGGCGTGTTTGGCAAACCCGCAAATGCCGTTTGATGCAAAAGGCTTACCAGAACCCGACCAATCCACTCACCTTTATGCTTCTTCAATGCCACCTGGAGATCATAGCCCGTCACTGCCAGCTCCTTGGCGTTTTTGACAGGCAGGCTGTCGTAGGCTCGTTGAAGCGCCTCTGTATCAACCTGCTGGCGTTGCTGCCACCAGATAGCCAGCAACAGGCTGTTTACCTCCTGGCTTGTCGCCAAACCTGCATCCAGTATGAGGGTACGCCACTCAATGTCTTTGGGGATATCCCACTGAGGGCGAATTTTCTCAAGCCATCCCAGCAGCGTTAGCAGACGTTCGCTCTCTCGCTTGGACATTTTCAAGTGGGTCGCAACCTGCTTCACCTCAGAGAGCGTAAATTCCGCCGCGTAAAAGAGCAGCGCCCATTTTTGCACCAGATCCTGTACATGAGAAAGTCTCCATGCTTGTTGGGACCCATGCTGAAAAAGCCTTTCCAACAGTGGTGTGGAAACAAAGAGTCCAGCCTCGCAAAGAAGCTGACACCCCCATTGCGGTGCAGCGCTGGCCAACATCTTGTTCACTTCCTCACGCACCCTCTCCACTGCGATATGAGCCAGCAAAGGAGCCGTTTGTTTCATCGCTGCCATCGTCTTGCTCTCAATGTCAAAAGAAAGCTGGGCTGCAAACCGAACCGCACGAAGCAAGCGAAGCGCGTCTTCCTGGAAACGTTCGACTGCCTCCCCCACTGCACGGATTTGCTTCTTTTTCAAATCCTCTTGTCCGTCAAAGGGATCGTGCAGCCTGCGGTGACGGTCCATCGCCATCGCATTGATCGTAAAATCACGCCGCTGCAGGTCAAGCCGCAGCTCGGATACAAACTGGACGGTGCTCGGTCTGCGGTAGTCCTCGTATTTGCCCTCTGTCCGGTACGTCGTCACTTCAAAGAACAGACCTTCCAATTTGACACTGACGGTCCCGTGCTTGAGACCCGTCAAGACATGATCGGGAAAAATAGTCATGACGTCGCCGGGATGGGCATTCGTACATATATCTATATCGTGCACGGTGCGATGCAAGAGCCAGTCGCGGACGCAACCCCCGACAAAATACGCTTCGTATCCGTTTTTTTCAAGCGTCTGCAGGATTCGTAACGCTATCTCGTACACCACTGTGGTTTTCCTCCCGTTTTCACATGGCATTCCCTATCCTTCACTCTGAAAAGGAGGCATCTTGCATGAGAATGTTGTATGGCCTGTTTATCCTGATCTCCAAGCTTCATCAATACGCCAAAGAAGCCTTTCAACGCCCCTAATTTTGCTGATGGCTAACTCCGAGAAGCTGTTCGTACAAAGCCTCATACTGCGAGGCAATTTTTTCATGGCAAAACGTATCATTCGATCGTTCGATACCTTTGCGCGAATGAATCCGATACAATTCCTCATCCTTCAAAAGCCGGATTGCTGCCTCTGCCATCCCGTCGACATCCCCGATCGGCCGTAAAAAGCCGCATACGCCATCCAGGACCACCTCGGGCAATCCCCCTGCATCAGAGGTGACAGCGGGTACCCCGCACGCCATTGCTTCCAGTGCGACCAGTCCGAAGCTTTCTTTCGCGGATGGCAGAAGCATCACATCGGCGAGAGAGAGAACTTCTGCTACGTCATCCTGTTTTCCCAAAAAGCACACATCTTGAGTCAAATCCAGCTCGGCAATCATGTTGCGGACGAGCCCCATCTCTGGCCCTTCCCCGATCAGGATCAGTCGGGACGCCACTTCCTTGCGCACCTTGGCAAAAATTCGGATCACATCCGGGACACGTTTGACCGGACGGAAATTGGAGATATGCATAAGAATTTTTTCGCCATTTGGCGCAAACTTCTTTTTCAGCGCACTTACCTCTTTGGGATAGTAACGCCGCTTGTCGACAAAGTTATAGACCGGAACAATCTCTTTTTCCACGTGCAAAAGCTGTTTCGTCTGGCGAATCAGGTCTCTGGATACAGCCGTGACGAGATCGCTACGTTCGATGCCGAAACGAATCATAT
Source organism: Brevibacillus panacihumi W25 (assembly GCF_000503775.1). GTDB lineage: Bacteria > Bacillota > Bacilli > Brevibacillales > Brevibacillaceae > Brevibacillus > Brevibacillus panacihumi_A. Next base: position 355,422 of record NZ_KI629782.1, read on the forward strand.
CGCTGAGATTGGAATCATAGCCCAGGACCGTAATATCCGTGCCGTGCAGAGTCGTGACGATCTTTAGATGATCCCCGACCATTTGCTTGGCGAGAAAAGCACACAAAGCATGCGGCACAGCATAGTGAACATGGAGCAAATCCAGGTTCTCATTTTTGGCAACCTGCGCCATACGGTTCGCCAAGGTCAAATCATACGGTGGATATTTAAATACATCATAATTGTTAACATCTACTTCATGGTAAAAAATGTTGGGGTGGAAGGCTCCCAGCCGAAACGGCATGCCAGACGTAATAAAATGGACCTGGTGTCCGCGTTCAGCCAAGAGCTTGCCCAGCTCGGTAGCCACTACCCCAGAACCGCCCAATGACGGATAACAGGTAATCCCGATCTTCATACCAGGATGTCACTCCTTCTTACAGGTTCGCCACTACAAATGGCGCCGCACACATAAATCCCTCCGCGTAGCGCACCCCTGCTTGTTGCCCAAACAGCCGTTCCCGGTACTCCACCGATTCGAGATATCCATTGGTCAGCGGTGTAGCGACACTGCCTTCCTCTAATTCAAATTGACTTTTGTAGCAGCGAAGCACTTCCATTTTTTCTTGATAAACAGCCGTGATGTCCACCACGATCTGCGGTGTCACCGTCGAATTAATGAAGTAATAATGCAATTGCGCAGGCCGATACGCAGGGTACTTGTCGTGCGGCTGGTACTTGCGGATTCCGGCTGAAAAAACGGCTTCCCGTACGATCCGGCTGACACTTTCGTGATCTGGGTGTCGATCCTGGAAGTACGGCGCCAGTACGACTCGCGGACGTGTCTGTCGTATCAACTCCACTATGCGGCTGATCGCCTGCTCCCGCACCGGCTCCAGCCCTCTGTCGGGAAACCCGAAATTGTAGCGCGCTGCCACTCCCAGCAAACGGTCTGCTGCTGCTGCCTCCTGCTGTCTGCGCTCCACATCGCCATTCGAGGACAGCTCTGCGTAAGTCAAATCCAGGATGCCTACCCGCTGCCCTTGCTTGGCGGCCAGCAAGAGACTGCCAGCCGCCCCGATCTCGACATCGTCGGGATGAGCACCAATTGCCAATATATCCAATGAACTCATGGTTTGTTCATTCCTTCTCCTCATGAATGATTTCCCGCCAGTCCAGCTCCCCGCGCTCCAATGCACGCAGCAAAATCTCTGCTGTGCCCAGATTGGTGGCGAAAGGAATCTTGTGCACATCACAAAGCCGCAGTAGTGCAATAATATCTGGTTCATGTGGCTGAGCAGTCAGCGGATCGCGCAGAAAAATGATCAGATCCATCTCGTTCTGTGCGATTTTCGCCCCGATTTGCTGGTCTCCTCCCATGGGTCCGGAGAGACATCGCGTGATCGACAAGGAGGTGGCCTCCATGATCCGCTTACCGGTTGTGCCAGTCGCAAACAATTCATGCTCGGATAAAATCGCTTCATAGGCAAGAGCGAGCTGGACGATCTCTTCTTTCATACGGTCATGGGCGATTAAAGCAATTTTCACACTACCCTCTCCCTTTTCTCCTGACAAAATTCCCGTTAAACAGTTGTTTAATCGATGAGATGCTCCAATCCATACAGGAATCCGTTCATATTCATCACGGCTTTAATGGCCATATTGACTCCTGGCATGAAAGACTCGCGATTGATTGAATCATGACGGATGGAAAGGGTCTGACCGGTCGCACCGAACAGTACTTCCTGATGGGCTACCATCCCCGGCAACCGCACGCTGTGGATGCGGAAACCCTCGTATTCGGCTCCGCGAGCACCTGGGATCGTCTCTTTTTCCTCCGGATGGCCCTGTTTGATCTCTTCACGCACAGCCGCAATCATCTCGGCTGTTTTCAAAGCGGTCCCGCTCGGCGCATCCAGCTTCCGGTCATGGTGAAGCTCGATGATTTCGACATGCGGCATGTACTTGGCCGCCATCGCTGCAAACTTCATGCACAAAATCGCCCCGATCGCAAAGTTCGGCGCGACAATACAGCCCAATCCTGCTTCACCAAATCGTCTGGTCATCTCCTGGATCTCGTCCTGGCTAAGACCGGTAGTTCCCACGACTGGACGAATCCCGTGCTGCAAACAAATCTCCAAGTGGCGGTAAACGCTATGGGGGGTCGTGAAATCGACCAACACATCCGGCTTCATCTCTTCCAGTCTGGCGCGGATTGCCTCATCTTCCCCCCTTGTATCCAAGGCTCCTACATAAACCAATTGCTTGTCCTGTCCCAGCATGGTGACAACTTCCTGTCCCATTCGTCCATTTGCACCTGCTACTGCTACTCGAATTTGCTGTTCCATTACTCTGTCTCCTCTATTTTCGTCCAGCGATCTTTATCTCTTGTATTAAATTTGTGCATGATGCGGTCGAAGGCCTCCTGCAGGTCAATTCCCAGGGAATTGGCGAAGCACAGGACGATAAAAAACACATCGCCCAGCTCCTCTTCGACGGTTTTCTCGCCTTCATCCGTTTTCTTGGGTTTTTCTCCATAATGGTGATTGATTTCCCTCGCCAATTCGCCGACTTCTTCCGACATGCGAGCCATCATGGCCAAGGGAGAAAAATAGCCTTCCTTAAACTGCGATATGTATTGATCCACTTCCTGCTGAATCTCCTGCAAGTTTTTCTTTTTCTGTTCCATAGGCCACTCCTCTTCTATCTGAAACATCCTTTCACTTATCGTAACTGAAAAGCCCTGGTTTGCCAAATTTGAAATCGCGATGCGGTGCATAAAAGCGTCTGTCACTACATCGATCAAATCAGATAGGAAAATCTTGACAAAGGTTGTGCTCCATGCTTAAATAAGAAACGGCAAAATTATTATACATTTTTGTTTTCAATATATGATTAATGGGAGTGTGAAAAGAATGAAACCGCTTTTCACGAAATCTTTTGTCACTTTGACGCTCGCGATGTTCTTTTTATCAACGGGCTTTTATTTCCTCTTGCCGACGATGCCTCTCTACATCAAAGAGCTTGGCGGCAACGAGTCACAGGTTGGACTGGTCATTGGCCTGTTTACGATTGCAGCGGTAGTTATCAGACCGTTCGTCGGAAGCTTGCTTGACCAAATCGGACGAAAAACTTTCGTAATGTGGGGCCTGTCTTTGTTTGCTATTACGATGTACTTGTATACCTGGGCCAGCAGCATCCTCCTGTTACTGGTATTTCGGGTGATTCACGGCATTAGTTGGGGTTTTGCCACAACCGCAATCGCAACTGCGATTACGGATACGATTCCTGAACAGCGACGCGGTGAAGGCATGGGGTAGTTCGGCCTGTCAGGCACACTTGCGATGGCGATCGGTCCCCTCTTGGGCGTGTATCTGATCGCAGAGCAGTCCTTTACAGGTACTTTTCTCGTGGCCACTCTGCTTGTCTTGATCGCCTTGGTCGGGAGCTCGATGGTGAAAATGCCTTTTCAGAAAAGTTCGTATACCGGGCGAATGAGACTTTTTGAGAAATCGCTGCTTCCGATTAGCTTCATTGTCTTTTTCCTTGCTTTCGTCTATGGCGGAATTGTCACCTTCATTCCCCTTTTCTCTACATCGGTTCAGGTCAATCCCGGTTTGTTTTTTCTCGTCTATGCCATAGCTCTTACATTCGTCCGGTTTTTTTCCGGCCGTTTTGCTGACCGTTATGGAGAAGCGTATGTGATCATTCCGGGTCTACTTGTAACCGTCGCCGCAATGATTACCCTGGCTTCTACTTCGGGCCTGACTGGTGTTGTCGCGGGAGCCATCCTTTTCGGTTTTGGCTTTGGTTCGGCCCATCCTGTCTTGCAGGCGGTAGCGCTGCGACTGGTCCGTCCCGATCAAAAAGGAATGGCGAATGCCTCCTTTACGACTGCATTCGATCTTGGACTCGGCATAGGCTCGATCACTCTCGGCTGGATTTCTGAATGGAGTGGCTACTCCGCTCTCTTCCTCGTTGCAACTTTCTTCGGCGCCGTCTCACTGGCGATTTACCTCCTGACCGCAAAGCAAATGAATCAAAAGCAGGAATCAGCGCAAGAAGCTTGAGTCGCACCTGTTCCTAACTTTATTTTCCTCCGCGATTGTCATATAATGACACTCGAATGAACATTGCCCGCGCCCGTCTCGACGGGTACACAGGAGGACAAGATGAAATTACGTTTGGACAGCATTATTGCCATTATTGTCGGTACTGCCATTATGGGATTTGGCATTAACTCCTTTAACATCCCCAATCATTTAGCGGAAGGCGGCATTACGGGCATTAGCATTTTGATCAAATTGCTTTTTCCGGCGGTGGACCAGGGGATCGTATTCTTTGCCCTCAACATTCCCCTATTCATTCTCGGGTGGAAAATCCTTGGCCGCACCTCGTTTATCTATACGATTCTAGGGACTGTGTCCCTGTCGGTCTTCCTTTCCGTGTTTGACAGCGTCCTCCCCTTGCCCATGGATGATCGACTGCTCGCATCGTTGTATGCAGGGGTTGCCGTAGGTATCGGGCTAGGTATTATCTTTCTCTATGGGGGAACCACCGGCGGCGTCGACATCATCGCCCGCATGCTGCAAAAATACTGGGGTGTCAGCATGGGAAGAACCCTTTTTTTCAGCGATATCCTGGTTATCTGTGCATCACTCATTTACCTCAATCTCGAAAGCGCGATGTACACATTGGTTGCCGTCTTCATCGCCGCTCGGGTCATTGATTTCTTCCAGGACGGCGCATACGCAGGCAAAGCATTGACCATCATCTCCGAACGCGCTGAAGAGATTTCCAAGCAGATTCTCGAGCTTGGCCGTGGCGTGACGCTTCTCTCCGGCAAAGGGGCCTTCTCCGGCGCCGAGAAGCAGATTGTCTATGTTGTCGTCAGCCGGAATGAAGTGATGCGTTATAAAAACATCATCCAGGAGATAGACCCTCATGCTTTTCTGATCGTCAATGACGTGCATGAAGTCCTTGGGGAAGGCTTCACCCTCGATGAGAACAAAAAGCCGCTCCATGACTGAACATCTGAATGCGAAAAAACCTTGCTCTTTGGCAGCAAGGTTTTTTACATGCGTCGTGTTTACGTGGAGTGAAATTCAGCGTCGTATTTGCGGTAGGCTACGTACGCGAGTGCGATGATGACAGCTACCGATATGCTTGTCGTGATCACCAGCGGGGAATCGGGTCTCATCATCAAACGTGTAAACGCGCTTTTTTCCCCTCCTACAAAAGCATCCTGCAATTCACTGTTCAAGACGCGCAAGGTTTCTCGTACGATTTGCCAATCCTTCTCCCCTTTGCGCATTTCCTTGAGAATCTGCTCGTAGGCAGAGGATATGGTCTGCATCTTGGCTTCATCAAGCTGGATACTCATCGCAGGCTTGAGCGCCAAAAACAAGCGTTGATTCTCCTCAAACTGCACACGAAACGTCTCGAAATCCCGCTCCACGGCAGATAGCTGCAAGTTTTGCACCTGCGTCATAAAAGAGGGATAATAGCTGCGCCACATCGGTTGATGGTTTTCTCTCAAAGCATCGATGGCGACGCGAACCCGAGTTGCATGCCAGAGAATCTGTTCTTCGTTCACGGAAGGAGATTGGATGCTTTGCTTGGCTGCCAGAATGGACTGTGTAACGGCGTTTAATGTCTCGATGCGAATCGGGATCGGCAGGTGCTGATTCGGGAAGCGTACAGCCAACCGCTCGATGCGCTCTCTTGCCCCCTCCAAATCTCCTTTTTTTACGTTCGTCAGCAGTTCCTGTGCGATCTGGTCCAGATCAGCCAATTGCTTCTCTTCCCGTGGCTGGTCCAATCTCATATACAAGCTGTGTATCGGCCACGAGAGAAAAATGCCAATCAACAGGAAGACCGAAAGATAGCGTATGTTTTTTCTCAACGCAAAAAACCCTCCTTTCCCTTGTACAGACTATGGAAAGGAGGACAAGATTAGACCTTGTTTCTCGTGAACATCTGGTTGGTAAACCAAATGACCCCTATTGAAAGTAAGCTCAGCATGACCGTGAACAGGCCGACTATTCCGTCATATGGTTCCAGAACCGAAGGCAGCCATGGATGAATTTTCATGACATAATCGAGAAAATCATTATTCAACGTCCACAGTGCAGCAATCCCGACTGGCAGGATGCTTAATTTGAAAAACCTTGCATACAGGACTGATTCAATCGCCATGCCCGCATGTGAGACCATGAGCATAATATCGGTCCAGCGCAGTTCATTTCCCATGATCCACCCTGCCACGATGATGCATACAGCCCACACGCCGTATTTAAAATTGGTAATGCCAGCCAATGCTTCCAGAACAGGAACGTGGCGACCCAACAAATAAGTAAGCAGGACGAGCGTAAACAATCCGCTACCGGTCGGGCTATCCGGGACGAAAGGACGCAAGAATGCAGGGGTTGCTGCCAGTTGATTGCCATACCAGATAAATCCGTATATGGTTCCCAGCAGGTTCACGACCAAGAGCGTCCAAAGAAACCATCTTTTCGTCAAGGATTGCCTAAACCACTCCCATATCCAGATCATGATCATCGTCTCCCGCTGTTTACGCTGAAAGAAAAAGCTGACCGAACGTCAGCCAGCTTTTTCTCTATGAGCTTATTTCAGGCTTGCCAAGTACTCAGCAAGTTTTTGGATTTCTGCATCATCCTTGATCAATTTAGGTGGCATTGCACCTTTACCGTTCTTGATGATGTCGGCAATTTGGGTAGCATCCAGTTCGCTGCCGATTTTTTGCAGGTTAGGTCCCATTCCGCCTTCCATGTTGCCGCCATGGCAACCCATGCAGCTTGCTTGGGCTTTCCAGACAGCATCTGCTTTAAAACTGGAATCTGCAGGAGCTGGTGCCGCAGCAGCTGGAGGCGTGCCGCCACCGCCCTCGCCACCACTCTTGTGTTTCAAATGGTTCGCTTGATCGTTTGCAGTCCAGGTCAGGTAGAAGATAGCGACCAACGCTGTCAGCATCAGACCAGTTGCTACTGGACGTTTGGAAGGACGGCGTTCTTTACCGGTATCCAGCCATGGAGCCAACATCAGGGCGCCGAAGGCAATACCCGGGATACCAATAATACCGATGACGACCCAGTCTCCGGCAGCCCAAGGATACTTGAGCAACTGATACAGGAACAAGAAGTACCAGTCTGGCAACGGGAGGAAAGAGGTGTCATTCGGGTTTGCTTTGTCAGTCAGTGGAGACGGATGGGATACCGTCAAAATCAAGAAACCGACCAAGCAAACGGCCGCAACCATCCACTCTTTCAACAGGAAGTTCGGCCAGAAAGGCTCGGTTTTTCCCGGAAAGTCAGAGTAGGATGGGGAAATATTAGGGATACGCTTCGCCGATACTCGGGAGTCTCCAACGAAGGTAGCATCTTTATCCTGTTTTGCCATGCTAATTCCTCCTTATGTTATGAAGACTATTTTATAGTGGACCCGAGATCCCTTGCGAACGAATCATTACAAAGTGAGCTGCCAACAGGGCAAACAGACCAGCAGGCAGGAAGAATACGTGAATTGCAAAGAAACGTGTCAGGGTTTGGGCCCCAACGATTTCGCCACCCGTAAGCAGCATTTTTGCGTACGGACCTATAAACGGTACGGAGTCAGCAATTTGCAGACCTACCTTGGTTGCGAAGTATGCTGTGTTGTCCCACGGGAGCAGGTAACCGGTGAAGCCAAGACCGAGCATGACGAAGAAAATCAGTACGCCAACAACCCAGTTCAATTCACGCGGTTTTTTGTAAGCACCGGTGAAGAATACGCGCAAGGTGTGCAGGAACATCATGACGATGACCAAGCTGGCACCCCAGTGGTGCATCGCACGAACGATCGATCCGAAAGCAACCTCGTTTTGCAGGTATTTCACCGATTCATACGCATTGATGATGTCTGGTACGTAATACATGGTCAAGAACATGCCAGACAAGATTTGAATAACGGTAATAAAGAACGTAAGACCACCAAAGCAGTAAACAAAAGCAGAGAAATGGTGTGCCGGGTTCACGTGCTCAGGTACCTCGTGGTCGGCCAAATCACGCCACATCGGAGTGATATTGAGTCGTTCATCAACCCAATCGTACATTTTTTGCATCATCTTAACCACTCACCCCCGCACGAGGATTCGCTTTCACAGCGCCCAGATACAGTTTACCGTCTTTGATCTCAGTCTCATATTCGTCTAGAGATGCAGTAGGCGGCGTACCCAGAATGTGTTCACCGTTGATTGCATAGCGGCCCATGTGGCATGGACAAAAGTACTCGTTTGGAAAATCAGGGCTTGTGTTCCAGTCAACTGTACAGCCTAAGTGCTTGCAAATCGGGGACAAAGCCAGGATCGTGCCGTCTTCTAGCTTACGAATCCAGGCAGACAGTGTGGTCTCTGATTCATACCAACCGTCCTTGGTATGTACCTTAAACTCAACACGCTTCGGGTCTGGTCCGAAGTCATCAGGACTTCCAACCGCTACCATATCTCCTCCAGCATGTCCTTGGAGCAGTGGGTCAACCGCAAAGCGAAGCATTGGGGTGATCATTCCTGCAGCAAGAAACCCGCCAGTTCCCATCAGTGCGTAGTTTAGAAATGTACGTCTGGAAATTTCGCGTTTATCGCCCATATCTTTTCCCTCCTTATCCTGTAAAATAGCGCAACGATGGCGTTTTCATACATATACACTAGGTCAATCCCAATCATAGCTAACGCCTATTCAGATGTCAAGAATGTCCAATGGACAGGACCGAATCAAACCCCTGATAATAAAGATATTGTTACCATTTTGTCAAAAATAGCCCTTTCCTCTTGCTAAAATCTAGTATGACCCGAAGTCGCTCTCTAATGCTCGCTATTTCGCTGCCAATGTCGAATGACTTCTCGGTACAAGACATCTACGGTTACCTCAAAGCGCAAAGCAGAATCCAACTCCTGATCCCCTACCGCTAGCATCAGGGCGTTCGCATTTTCTTCCGTCTTCCTCATGGTGTCCCCGCTAAAATGAAGAATGACCGTATGTGCAAAACCTTCCGGAATACGAGGGGTCATCTGCTCATTCGAAAACTGATACATCATCGGAAACAGCAAAACCCTCCCCCTCAGTTTTCGCTCGATTCCAGCCGCGACATTCAATAAATAATTCATTCGCAGGGCGTGGTCGGGCACCTGAGCGCCAGATCGATACAAATAAAGAGGGAGTAGCGCGGTATCTACATCGTTCCGCAGCTCCTCCCAATTCTCCAGTTCATTCGTATTCCACTGCATGGTTCTAGCTCCTCTTCTCGTAGATTTACGGAAGTTAGCGTACCATGAATCTGTCAAGGCTGGCAATCCGCCTGCGCCATCCTTTTCAGCTCTATTACTTCTGCTCGTAAGCCATGATTTTTTTCAACTCTCCTGTAAGTTGCAAAAATACTTCCTTGTCCTTCTTTGCCAAGGCTTCGTCAATCTCCTTGTAAAGCTCCCGTTTTCGATAGCTGCGCATCTGTTCGTCGATCACGATCTCGGACAACAAACCCGAAACCATTTGATTGTTCGTACCATACGCATTGGAATAGAAATTCAGCCACTCCATACCCATCCCTCACTTTTCAAACTGGATTTGCCCGTCTCTGGCAAAGCTGCAGGAGTCGAGCACCCTTCAAGCAACAATCGTAGGGCCTAGCCGTGCTTGTCGCCCAACAGAATCGTTGTCTCCGCAAAGCCGTTGTATTTGCGCAGCCACGTCTGACTTGCGTAGGTGGCTGAATACAACCAGTTACCTTCCTGGTCTTGTCCGACACGCAACAAACCGAGATGAACCATCATCTTGCATACCCGATTTGTCAGTACCTGAAAAGAATCGTCGTAATAAAAATCCTTCACCCATTCCAACAGCGTCTGTGCCAAAGTGGATTGTTGAACCCATCCGCCAGACACCAGCATGGGAATCAACTGCACCAGCATCGGCAAATTCGGAATCGGCTTTTTGTAGAGCCTGATCCAAAAGCGAATCAAATCATGGTACAGGCTGTCTTCATACTGCTGCTCCAGCCTTTCCCTGCCGGCCTCTGACAATCCGACCCTGCCGCCCGACTCCTCAATCCACTTGTTGTAATAGCAGAAATCATACAGCAGCGAAAAACGATCCGGGTAGAGATCAAAGTGAAGGCCGTAGCCAAAGCGCCATTTTTGCGGAAGGAGCGGCTCTTCTTTTACAAATAAAAATTGAAAAAGCTGTTGTTGATGCCGCTTGTACATACCTCCGTCAGCTGTCAAGGGAACTGGCTCCTGCTGAAGAAATTGTAAAAATTGCATGATATCGTCACACAGGGCCGTACCTTCATCCCGATACGCATCGATGCTTTGCAGCTCCAGTATTTGATTCTCCTGCCGCCATTGTTCAAGCCAAGCCTGCAAATAAGGCTCGCGAATGTCGAGCGGTATCTGGTACTGTCCCACTGCTTTGTTCCTGATCGGGTAAATCCAGCCCCTCTTCATCGCCTGCGTTACAAAACGGCGTGCTTCCGCCTGCTTTTGCTCCTTGGCTCCGTCCAGTGCAATCCCTGCCTTAGCCAGCAGGTCTTCAAGCGACATCACCGTACGCTTGTCAAGAAAAAGCAGCAGCATGAAGTGAGTCTCATCTTTGCTTAAATTCGAAACTTCCTGCGAGATTGTCGACCGGTGCCGCAAACTGGACAGCAGTGACGTGATCAGATCATTTTTGGAATGAGGGTTGCATTCGCATCCGTAATGGTTGGCAATCTGATGGAGCTGCCGGATATCGGTGTAAACCAAGATCTCAGCCAAGTTCATCTGCGCATCCCTTCTTTGCGTTGGCTTACGTTTATCCTCCATTCTTGCCAGAATGCGGAAAAATAAACAGGAAGCCACCGATGTGACTTCCTGTTTTTATGTCCTGCTATTCTTCGTTCGATTGATCGTCCCACTGGTTGAGAAGATGTTGGTAATCCTTCGCTTCCTCGTACCTTCCCGCCTGTGTCAACAACGCGACAAGACGCTTGATATGATCCAGATCAAATCCTGACAACTCCACGTATTGCTGCAGGGCTTCGATGGCTTTCTCCGTTTTGCCGAGCGACAGATAGATATCCGCCGCCAGCGGATAGGCAGCCACGTATTCCTCATCAAGCGCAAGCAATCTGTTTACCAATTCAACAGCATCTTCCAAGCGGCCGATATGGAACGCCATCAGACTGCATCCGTACAAAACCTCCGCAGATTGGTCCAAGACCAGTGCCTGGCGAAACACCTGATAAGCTTGCTCGAAGTGACCGTTCTGCGCCAGCGAACGACCTTTGCTCAGCAGCATCTCCAGGCTCTCTTCTCCTGCCTGCTCCAGCAGTCTTAATGCTTCCTCGTCATTGCCGATGCGGAAATGCAGATTGCCCAAGGCTGCCAAGATATCCTGGTTGTCAGGCTCTTTTTGACGAGCTTGCTCCAGGTATTTGACTGCAACCTCATCCAAATCCTGCAATGCGTACAAGTCAGCCAACAGCAAATCAAGCTGAATGCTTTCTACGCCGGATTCCTTGCATTCGTACAGCAAGTGCTGCGCTGTCTCAAAATCTGCGGAATCCAGCGCAATCTCTGCGAGGAGCATTTGGCATTCCCGCCGCAATGAAGGCTCCATCCCGGGGTTCTTCTGCAGAATTTCAGACAAGAGCGAGGAGGCTTCCTCTAGATGCCCCAAGCGATACCAGACCTCCGCCAGATACATCATGACCTCGGGCAGCTCCCGTCCATGCTCCTGAACTTTTTGCAGAGCTGTCAATCCGAGCTCTACCTCATCATTTTCAATCCGTTTGATCGCCTCGTCTATTACGTAGAGCCATTTTTTCGGCATTCCGTTCACCTCATATGTAGGATCAACAGTTGCAAAAGACCGTCCGAGGACGGTCTTTTGCTGTTTCATTTGATCATATACCATTATACCCGTGTAAGCCAACTCATTGTTAAGACTGTAATTAAAATACCAAAAACACTGAGGACAATACTGTAATTCGGCTTGGCATAATCGTTATTGACCGGTTTTCCGTCCAACGGTACGATGGACGCTGTCGCGTACTGCAAGGCATCCTCTTGCTGGGCGGACAATGGAGGCGTCTCCACCACATACGTTCCGTCATCGGTCTGCATCGAGGAAGAGATGACTTGAGCCTTGGATGTCTCCATCGCCATCAACTCTCCATCGATCATCAAAGCATTGGCATGCTCCGTAGAACTGGTATTCAAATAGAGCGTAAACGTAAAGACCATGAGCAAAACGGCTGCAGCGCTCGCGCCCATCCTTCTCATTCTCGCCGTTACGGTAAAGATTTTCCGACCGATCGGAATCGCCCATTTTTCCTCCGAGAGAATTCTGGCCATCACAGCGTCTACAATCGAACGGGATGGGGTCACGGAATGGTACTGCTCCATGTCCTCCTTCATCCATTCTCCGCTGTCTGTCCACAACTCATAATCCGAGCGACAGGCATAACAACTCGCCATATGATGGTCTACGCGTCTTTGTGTTACCTCGGACAACAGATTCTCGGCGTAATCAGGCAGGAGCTCCTGAACTTCTTCACATCTCATCATCGATTCATCCCTTCAGCTTCATCCAAATGAGGGTCCAGGATATAGGCTTCCAATTGTCCTTTTATACTTTGCCGAGCGCGGAACAACAGGGACTTGACCGAGCTTACGGTCAAATCGAGAATGGTAGCAATCTCGTTGTAATCCAACTGTTCGTACTCGCGCAGAATCAGGGCAGAACGCTGTTTTTCCGGCAAGCTGTTGATTGCCAGGCGGACCATCTGTTCCCTTTCATTGCGCAACAAGACTTGCTCAGGCAGACGCTCCGAAGAAGCTGTCGGCACCTGTAGCGTGTCCTCCAGATAAACATCTGAATTTCGACTTTTGCGAAGTTCGCTCAAGACGGAGTTGCGGGCAATGGTATAAAGCCAAGTGGAAAATGTAGCTTCTACATCTCGGAAAGAATGAATGCTTTTATACGCCTTGTAAAACGTCTCCTGACAGATATCCTCTGCAATGTGCTCCAGATGTGCCTGACGCAAAAGATGTGTGACAAAAGCGAGGATCTTTTTCTCATATCGACGAATCAGCTCAGCATAGCATTCCAGATTACCTTCTTTAATCTCTCGGATAAGCTGGGAATCGGTCATGTTCAGGATTACCTCCTTGCGATTCCGACTCCCCAGCGACCTTTTGCCTAATTAGACCGCCGGAGAGCTAAAAAGTTGCGCTGTTATCAGATCTTTTTTCTCGTCTGTCTACCAAAATCCTTTATGAAAATATCCCCATAAGCATCGGCTAGATGACATAGGCATAGGGCCTGGTGTCGCGAAGGCACCTGCCAAGTCCCAATACGGGGAGAAAATTCAAATCTCGATATATCCAAATACCATTCGACATAACAGATGTTGGAAGCTCGATTTCACTAAAATTGAGAATAGTGGAAGAATCCATCTTTGTCAACCAGTATTCCTTTTTCAGGAAAAGGATGTCGGCATCTGCCCCTGGAGCAAGCGATCCTTTGCGCGGATACAAACCGAAAGCCTTGGCGACATTTCTCGACGCCAGTCGTACCAGAAGAGACAAAAGCTCCTCCTCTGAGCACCACCTGCGCCGATAATCGCAGCGGATTTCCTTGATCGAGGAAGCGATCGGACATGAAGCATACCATTGACGGTGCAGAGCCCGCAGCCCACGATCCGTATGCACTGTATCAAGCCAGTACAGATGGTAGTACTTCTCGAAGTCTTCTTCCTCAAAGGGAGGAAGCATCTGCTCTACTACGATACGGATATTCCAGTAACGGGTGACTTCCATCCAGCGGCGCCGAAGCTCTTCGCGATCCGCCCTGCCAAGAGACGACCTTGGCGGCAGGTGAAGATGAAGTATCGCTCTATATGACGTAAGGATTTGCGAAATAGTTTCCCATTCCAGGGTGGAAATATCGCCCAAATGCCGCAGGTACAGTCGAATCGTCCGAAAACCTTGGCGGCACCATTCAAGAACTTCTTTTCCCGTAAAACGGGTGACTTCCAGACCGACATGCCATACGTAATCAATGGGGCTGTCGTAATGATTCGTCTTGAGATACGCTACCTGCTCGCGATTCATCCAGCGCTCAGGCAAAAGCACATCCACGAGCGTCGTACAGCCTGTCCGGATCAACGCCCTTACCTCTTGCAAGTAGTCCGCCCCCTTCAACCGCTGAAGATGCGGCGGAGCCATTGCTACAAAACCGGGCAAAAGGTACATCCCGGTTGCATCTATTTCCTTCGGACGCGACACCTGCTTTTTGGCGCGCAGCGTATCCTTGCCCCAACGCGCTATTTTTCCGTCTACAATCCAGACATCCGTCTCCATAAGCCCTTGTGCTGTCACGATCGTACCGCCGCGAATCACTGTCTCCTGCTGCAATGCTTGTCCCCTCCCCATCCCGAAACCGCACGTTATCTTATACATGCTTATGAGGGGGAAACAGGAAAAATACAAAAAAAAGACCGTCTCTTGAAAACGCATTCAATAGACGGTAGCACGATATGTGCTTTTATATTGGATAGGAGTGGAGAGAAACCATACTGTATTTTTATAATAAACGGAATGTAAGCGCTTGTCAAATCATTTTTGCTAAAATTCGGGAATAAAATCAATATAATTTTATTGGGCAATTTTTTTATTAGTACAGCCGGTCATGCAAAAAACCCACACACCATTATGTGGGTTTTTTGTCTTTCTTCTATAGACTAATCCTGCTTAGCAACTCGGAAAATCCAGGGAACGAGACGGCGATAGCTTCGTCGTTCTCGATCTGGGTCTCTCCTTGCGCAGCCAGTCCGGCAATCGCCATCGCCATGCCGATGCGGTGATCGCCCATACTGTCGATGACAGCGCCTTTCAGCTTGGAACTGCCGGTGATAACCATCCCGTCATCCGTCGGTTCTACCTGAGCTCCAAATTTGCTGAGCTGGCTTACAACGGTTGCGATGCGGTCTGTCTCTTTTACTTTCAATTCCTGCGCGTCACGAATGACCGTTTGTCCGGCCGCCTGCGTCGCCATGACCGCGATCACCGGAATCTCGTCGATCAATCGCGGAATAATGTCTCCTGCGATTTCAATGCCGTGCAGCGGCGCGTACGTCACCAGAAGATCCGCGACCGGTTCTTCATTGACTAACTTTTCGTTGAGCAGTTCAAGACCGCCGCCCATCTGGCGTACGACGTCAATGATTCCCGTGCGGCTCGGATTAATCCCTACATTTTCAATCAGCAGAGAGCTGCCTGGCACCATCATCACAGCCGCGATCAGAAAAGCGGCAGAAGAGATGTCCCCAGGAACCTGGATGTCGCGTCCTTGCAGCTCCTGTCCGCCTTTGACACGCACGGTCAAGCCGTCACGCTCGACCTGCACGCCAAACGCTTGGAGCATTCTCTCCGTATGGTCGCGCGACAGATGGGGCTCCGTCACGGAGGTTTCGCCTTGTGCCTGCAATCCTGCGAGCAAAATAGCCGATTTCACTTGCGCGCTCGCTACCGGAGATTCATAGGAGATCCCGGTTAACCCTCCCCCGCGGATGGAGAGCGGCGTGAACTCCCCCTCTTTGCGTCCGTCAATTTTGGCCCCCATCTGGCGCAGTGGTCCAATCACGCGACGCATGGGCCGTTTGGCGATCGATTCGTCTCCCTCCATGACGACGTGGAAGGGCTGGGTTGCCATAATGCCTGCCATCAGGCGAATCGTAGTGCCGGAGTTGCCGACATCCAGACGAGAGGAAGGCTCTTGCAGGCCGTACCAGCCTTTCCCTTGGACAGTGACTCGGTCTCCTGCTTGCTCGATCTCGATCCCCATTTGCTTGAAGCATTGAATCGTGCTCAAGCAATCGGCACCGGGGAGAAAGCCCTCGATGCGCGTCGTTCCCTTGGCAAGCGCTCCGAACATGACCGCGCGATGGGAAATTGATTTATCTCCTGGAACACGGATGGTTCCGCTGATTTGATTGGTTGGTTTGATGCGTAGCACACGTACACTCCCCTTCTTCATCTAGCCAGTCATGCTGTGAAGCGTCTTCGTTGTAAAGTACCTCTGCATGAAAAATTATCGTCTGTACACATTGTACTCGAAATAGCGAAGCAGCTCTTCCCCTTTTTCCATCTCGTACTGGGATTGGAACGTAATCCGCAATGCTCCGTAGATGTCCTCCCGCGTCTCCCTGATTTGCAGGTTGGTAATGTTGATTTGCTTGGCCCCGAGCAAGGTCGTAATTCGCCCGATTTCACCCGGATGGTCAGGAATGTCAATGTACAGATCGTAGAGCGGAGGCAGTGCACCCGCTTTTCTCTCGGGCAGTCCATCGCGGAAATCACGAGCAGATTGAAAAAACTGTTCAATGCCGTCGGGATTGCCTTCTTCGACCAGCTTCATCACATCCTCCAGTGCCTTGGACCAATCGCGTCCGATCTGGAGCAAATGCTCGCGATTGTGCAAGAGGATGTCCCGCCACATGCGTGGATTGCTGGATGCGATGCGGGTAATATCCCGGAATCCGCCCGCAGCAAGACGGGCATGCCAAGCATTTTCATCATCGTAGCCCGCTACTAGATTCACCAGTGCTGAAGCCAGGATATGTGGAAAATGGCTGACTGCTCCGACGACTTGGTCATGCGTGTCGGCGTCCATGCGCACGATCTTGGCACGCGTCAACTGAAGCAGCTCGCTCAAATACTCTACCTTGTCTTCAGGAGTGCCGGGCGCTGGAGTCAGCACGTAATAGGCGTTTTCAAACAAACGATCGGAGGCTGCCTCAACTCCTGATTTATGCGAGCCAGCCATCGGATGGCCGCCAATAAAGGTAACATGGTCGGGAATGACGCGAATTGCATGGTTTACAATGCCTGTTTTGATGCTGCCAGCGTCCGTGACGATCACGCCGGGCTGCAAATCCAGAGTGCGAAGCGATTCGAGAATCGCGTAAATCTGTTCCACAGGAGCTGCTAGGAAAATGACGTTTGCTTCTCTTACTGCTGTCTGCAAATCGGTCGTTCCCGCATGGATGGCTCCTGTATTCAAGGCTTTATCCAAAAAATCCTGACGAACGTCGAAGCCGACGATCCGAATATCGGGGTCTCTTTTTAAGGATAAAGCGATCGATCCGCCGATTAATCCGACGCCGATCACAGCTATGGTTGTTCTCTTCATCTCCAGTTTCGATCCTTCCTTTGCGCGTGTAGCGAAAAATGCCGGGAAAGTCCCGGCATCTCAAGCATGAATTTAGGCACCTTTTACGATCTCTTCGAGGGCGCGAAGCAATTTTTCATTCTGTTCCGCAGTCCCAATCGTGATTCGCTGATAGCCTGGATGCCCCAGTGCACTACCGGATCGAACGATAATACCATGACTCAGCAGTTTTTTAAAGACCTCATTGGAATCCTGGTTCAAGTTGACAAGAACAAAATTCGTCTGCGAAGGGTAGTATTGCAAGCCCCATTCGTCGAACCGATCCGTCAACTGTTTCATGCCTGCTCTGTTTTTCTCCCGGCAGGAAACCACGAATTCCTGGTCATGCAAGGCTGCACGGGCAGCTGCCTGTCCCAGAGTTCCCGTGTTAAACGGCTCGCGCACATGCTCGAGCGCCGATACAATTTCTTCGGAAGCGATTCCGTAACCTACGCGCATCGTCGCGAGCCCGTAGATTTTGGAAAAGGTGCGCAAGATGATCAGATTTGGGTAGTCAGCCAGCATTGGAACAGTCTGCGGATATTCCGGGTCCACCACGTACTCGTAGTAGGCTTCGTCCAGAACGACCAAGACTTCTTTCGGAACCTTTTTCAAAAAGGCTTCCAGCTCTGCTGTCGTAACAATTGTGCCGGAAGGATTGTTCGGATTGCATACCCAGACCACGCGTGTCTGCTCATTGACAGCAGCAGCCATGGCTTCCAGATCGTGCACACCGTCTTTTAACGGAACCTCGATCAGCTCCGCTCCTTCGATAATGGCATTGGAACGATATTGGGAAAAGGTAGGCTTTGCCATCACTGTATTCGTACCCTCGCTGAGGAAGGCGCGGGCGATCATGAGAAGATTTTCGTCCGAACCGTTGCCAAAGATCAGCTGCTCAGGCTTAACACCGAGGAATTCAGACAAGTCCCAACGCAATTGCAAGCTGGCGCCGTCCGGGTAAATCGCCAGGTTGTCCAGTTGTGCGACAATCGCTTCTTTGGCTTTCGGGGAACAGCCATACGGATTTTCATTGGAAGCGAGCTTGATCACTTCCGTCAAACCATACTCGCGTTTTACATCTTCAATCGGTTTCCCAGGTTGGTAGACCGGGGCATTGAGGATTCGTTGCTTGGGTTGCATGCACGTCTCACTCCTGCATTCTTTTTCACATTATTGTAGCGCACTCGTCAGCTGATGTACAAAGTTTTTTATTTTTCCGACAGCCTCTCCTGTTGTAGCAGGGTCCTTCAATTCTGATTCATACCGCTCGATTTCCCGTACAATGGCACTCCCCACGATCACCGCATCCGCATGGGGCGCAAGTGTGCGGACTTGTTCCGGGGTCGAGATGCCAAAGCCGACCGCGGTAGGCGCATTCGTGCTTTCTCTGACCCTGGCCAAAAAATCGGTCAAGTCGCTGCGCAGCTCCGAACGGGCACCTGTCACGCCTAGAGAGGACACACAGTAGAGAAAACCGGTCGCCTGCTCCCCGATCATTTGGATCCGTGCATCCGAGGTAGGAGCTACGAGGGAGATGACGTGCACTCCGTGCTTTTGTGCCGCTGCCACGGCAGGGCCGCTTTCTTCCACAGGCAGGTCGGGAATGACGACTCCATCTGCACCGCTCGCCGCGAGATCCGCGAAGAATCGCTCGATCCCGTATTGGAAGACAGGATTGACGTAGGTGAACAGGACCAGCCCCGCTTCCATGCCGCTATCCCGCAAGCGAGTGACCAGTTGCAGGGCATCTTTGATCGAGACGCCATTTTTAAGAGCTCGTTGGGAAGCGCGTTGGATCGTAGGGCCATCCGCGAGCGGGTCAGAGTAGGGAATTCCCAGCTCAAACAGGTCTGCCCCTGCCTCTGCTATGCCTTGAATCAACTGAAAAGTCGCTTCGAGAGTTGGGTCTCCCACGGTAATAAACGGTATAAAACGCTTGCGGCTGCGATCAGCAAACAGACGGTCAATGCGATTTGCTGGAGTAGTCGTCATGCTAGATTTTCCCCTTCCTGTTTCGGTGCCAAAGCATCCTGAATCGTCAAAACGTCTTTATCTCCTCTGCCCGACAGGCAAATCACCAACACTTGATCCTTGCTCATCTGCGGTGCGCGCTTCATCGCCTCGGCTACTGCGTGTGCGCTCTCCAACGCCGGAATAATTCCTTCCGTACGACATAGGAGTTGAACCGCTTCGAGTGCTTCCGCATCTGTAATCGCCGCATACGTGACCCTGCCGGTGTCCTTGAGGTACGAGTGTTCCGGTCCAATGCCCGGATAGTCCAGACCAGCAGAGATGGAGTGCGCCTCCTGCACTTGTCCGTGTTCATCCTGCAACAGGTAGGTCAAGGAGCCGTGAATCACACCGGGACGTCCCTTGGTCAAAGTAGCGGCGTGTTTGTCCGTATCGACACCCAGCCCTGCTGCCTCCACACCTCGCAAGGCGACGGACTCATCCTGGATAAAGGGATAAAACATCCCGATCGCATTGCTGCCTCCCCCGACACATGCGATCACTTCATCAGGCAGTTGACCCAGCATGTCGAGAATCTGACTGCGCGTTTCCTCCCCGATGATTTTCTGGAATTCACGCACCATGTACGGATATGGATGCGGTCCTACGACAGAGCCGATGACGTAGAAGGTTTCATCTACATGCGATACCCAGTGACGAATCGCTTCGTTCGTCGCATCCTTGAGGGTGCGAGAGCCGGATACAGCCGGAATCACTTCAGAGCCAAGCAATTTCATGCGAAAAACATTCAGAGACTGGCGGCGAATATCTTCTTCGCCCATGAACACCTGACAGGACAGTCCGAGTTTGGCTGCAACCGTAGCACTCGCTACACCATGCTGGCCCGCTCCCGTTTCCGCGATAATCGACTTTTTCCCCATGCGCTTTGCGAGCAAGCCTTGCCCAAGCGCATTGTTAAGCTTGTGGGCGCCGGTGTGGTTGAGGTCCTCGCGCTTCAGGTAGATGCGCGCCCCACCCAATTCCTCCGTCAGCCGTTCCGCATACGTAAGCGGCGTCGGTCTTCCCGCATATTCCGTTAGCAATCCATACAGCTCTTCTCGGAAGGATGGATCGCGCCGCGCTTCCTCAAAGGCTTGTTCCAACTCCATCAATGCATTCATCAGTGTCTCCGGAACGAATTTTCCCCCGTATTCCCCAAATCGTCCCTTTTCGTCCGGAACGACTCTTGCTGCTGTTGATTGTACATCAGCCATGTCCCTTCACCCTCTCCATCAATTCTCTGATTTTCTGTTCATCTTTTTCTCCGTCTGTCTCCACACCGCTGGACAGATCAATGACTGCAGGTTGGTAGCGCGCTATCAGTTCTGTCACATTCCCCGCGTGGATTCCTCCAGCGATGACCTCCTTGACCCCTCGGCAAGCTGACCGAAGTCCAGGAATTTCTCCCCAGGTAAAACGTTTGCCCGTCCCACCTGCCTGAGCAGGATCGTACGTATCGAATAAAAAGGCGTCTACTGTGGCCGCGTATGCTGCCAATCGATCCGCCATGTCTCCTTCTTTTCCAACCGCCACCGCTTTCCAGACAGGCAGGGAAAATCGCTCCTTGACCTCTTGGCAAAATGCCGGAGTCTCCTGTCCATGTAATTGAATGACCGCAAGCGGCGCTTCTGCCAGCACTTGCGTCAATTCCTCCAGCGTCGGATTGACGAACACACCAACCGCTGGCGGATGCTGGGAAACCGCCCGCAGCATCTCCCCCACTGCAGCAGCCGTTACTTGGCGCTTGCTTGGAGCAAAGACAAATCCGGCGTAATCAACTCCGCATTCAGACAGTAGCCCAAGCGTTTGTTCGTTTTTGATGCCGCATATTTTGACCAGCGTCATGTAGACACCCCCGACGATTTCTCGGCAGTCTTTCCGACGAGGTCGCAAACAGCTTTTGTCACATCAGGCTGCCTCATAAAATGCTCTCCGACCAAAACCGCCCGCGCACCGCTTCGCCGTACATTTTCCACATCCTCCGGCGCCCCGATGCCGCTTTCGCTGACCACTGTCAAGGAAGGAGGCAGCTCCTTGATCAGCTCACGCGTGACATTCAGATCAGTCTGAAATGTACGCAGATCCCGATTGTTGATGCCGAGCAGCTTGGGCGTCGTATGGCGGAAAACCATGTCGCACTCTGCCCGGTCATGCACCTCGATCAGAACATCCATGCCCAATTCTTCTGCCGTCTGGTTCAACGCTCGAAGCTGAGCTCCCTCCAATATCGCGGCAATCAGCAGGACGCAGTCCGCCCCTGCCGCTCTCGCCTCGACGACCTGAAGCTCATCAATGAGAAAATCCTTGCGCAGAAGCGGACGGTCTACCGCAGCACGAATGTCCTTCAGATAAGAGAGATGACCTTGAAAAAAGACTTCGTCGGTCAGTACCGATAAGCATTCGGCATCTGCCTTTTGATAGGCAAGGGCAATCTCTACCGGGGCAAAGTCGGCCCGAATCAATCCTTTGGAGGGGGACGCTTTTTTCACCTCAGCAATGACACTTACAGGGCGAGCGCTCATCTCCAAGGCCTTGCGAAATCCCCTGGGTGGCTGAGCCTGCTTGGCTTCTGCCAGTAATGTGCCTATTGTGTGCTCTTGTCTCAAGCGGTTAACCTCTTCTATTTTTTGCTCGACAATTTTACGAAGCATGAATCATCCCTCCTGCAATCTGGCGAATATGGTCCAACTTGCTGGCTACGTGGCCATCATCGATCAATTCCGCCGCTCGGATTACGCCCTCTTCAATCGTTCTTGCCCGGTTGGAGAGATAAAGGATCGCCCCCGCATTGAGCAATACCACGTCGCGGGCTGCGCCACGCTCTCCTGCGAATACATTGGTGATAATCTTCGCGTTCTGCGCCGCATCGCCGCCGCGAAGGGAGTCCTTTTCATGCCGATTGAGACCAAATTGCTCTGGCTCTACCTCATACGAGTGGATGTTTCCATCACGCAACTCGGTGATATAGCTTTTCCCCGTCACCGTCAATTCGTCCAATCCATCTTCGCCTGCTACGACCAAGGCCCGCTGGACGTTCAACTCACGCAGCACTTCCGCCACGATCGGCAGCAGCTTCGCGTCGTAGACTCCCATCAACTGGTGGCTGGCTCCTGCCGGATTAGTCAGGGGACCCAGCAGATTGAAGACCGTGCGTACCGCCAATTCCTTGCGCGGACCCGCCGCATGCTTCATCGCCTGGTGATAAGTCGGGGCAAACAGGAAGCAAAGGTTGGTCGCCCGCAGGCAATCAGCTGCTTCTGCAGGACTCAGGTTGACCGGGATTCCCAGCGCTTCCAGAACATCGGCGCTGCCGCTCTTGCTCGATACCGCCCGATTGCCATGCTTCGCGATTCGCACACCGTCACTGGCTGCGACGATGGCACTGGCGGTCGAGATGTTGAATGTATGGCTTCCGTCGCCACCAGTCCCGCAGGTGTCTACCAGACCCGGCATATCGAGGGGAAAGCGGATGGCCCGTGCTCGCATCGCTCGGGCAAACCCGATGATTTCTTCTACCTGCTCGCCTTTTAACCGCAGTGTGGCGAGAAAAGCTCCGATCTGCGCAGCGGTCGCCTTCCCGTCCATGATCTGTCCCATAGCTTCCTCCGCTACATGTCGGTTGAGATGTTGTCCTTGCAAAATTTGCTCCAGCGCTTTCGTCAGCATGTCAATTCCTCCTTGGGCGCAAACAACTGCTCCGCCTTTTCCAGCGCGGAAATCATTGCAGCTGCCTTATTTCGTGTCTCCTGGTACTCATGAGCCGGAACCGAGTCAGCCACAATCCCCGCACCTGCCTGGACATGGGCTTGACCATCCTGGAAAACCAGGGTGCGAATCGTGATGCAGCTATCCAGCGAACCGTCAAAGGAGATGTAGCCAATTGCGCCAGCATAGAGATGACGCGCATCTGTCTCCAGTTCGGCAATAATCTCCATCGCTCGCAGCTTTGGCGAACCTGATACAGTCCCAGCCGGAAAGGCGGACACCAGTGCGTCAAAAGGATGCATGCCTTCGCGCAATTCTCCGGTTACATGGGAAACCATGTGCATGACGTGGGAGTAATGCTCGATCACGAGCGCTTCTTCGACTTTTACACTGCCATACGTGCTGACGCGCCCCACATCGTTGCGGCCGAGATCGAGCAGCATGTAATGTTCTGCCCGTTCCTTTTCGTCCGCCAACAGGTCTGCCGCCAACGCGTCATCCTCCTGTGGCGTCGCCCCGCGCTTGCGGGTACCAGCGATCGGTCTCATCTCCACTTTCTCGTCCTCGACGCGCACGAGCAGTTCAGGGGATGTCCCTACGACTGTCTCATCGCCATATTCGAGGTAAAACATATACGGAGATGGATTCAAGGTGCGCAGGACTCGATAGACAGCAAACGGATCAACATCCGTCTTTACCGAAAAACGCTGAGAGAGTACGACTTGGAAAATATCCCCTGCCGCGATGTATTCCTTCGCCTGCACGACCATTTGCTCGTATTGCTCGCGAGTCATATTGGCTTCTACTGTCAAAGAACGAGGCTTCTCTACAGCGACCGGAATCCGCTGGTCAGATAAAGCCGGGCTGCTTACCTGATTCGCAAGCTGTTCCAGCCGTTCACATACTTGCGCGTATTTTGCGGCAATAGTCGCTGCGGTATCGCTCTCTTCCACATGCAGGTTGACAATTAACCGAATCTCCTGCTTGAGGTGGTCGAATGCGATCATTTCATCGACGAACAGAAAGCGCATGTCCGGGACCCGCAAAGCTTCTTTAGAATGAGGAGGAAGCTTTTCAAAATAATGCAGGGTATTGTAGCCGAAAAAACCGACAGCTCCGCCACTCAGGCGAGGCAAGCCTGGCAGCTTGGGACTTTTATAGCGCTCTGTCTCCGCTCGCAGGAAGTTGATTGGATTTCCTGCCAAACTGGTTGTCGAGCCATCCCGACGACGGACGCTGATTTCGTTGCCTTTTGCCTCCACGATCTGAAAGGGATTTTTTCCGATGAAGGAAAAGCGCGCCCAGCGAGCTCCGCCCTCCACACTTTCGAGCAGGAACGAATCGCGTGTCCGAATTTTTTGATACAAGCGGATCGGGGTCTCCTGGTCCGCCAGCAAGGTCATGCTTACAGGGATAAAGGAATACGACGCCGAGAGGGTTTGCACCTCGGCAAGGGAGGGAAAATACATATGCTCTCATCTCCTTTTCAGGGAGCGGAAGGAGGGAACCTCTTTCCTGCCCCGCTTCTAGAGCGAGAGGTAGGGGGAGAAAATAATAAAAAAACCCAGGAAAAGACCTGGATTGGGTGTGTGTTCATACCCAGCCTGCTCTTCTCTTCTCTCCTCAACCTAACTCATCTCTACTCTGCTCTTCTCTACTCTCAGCCGGCAAACTGCTATTCATACCGGATAAAACAACTCATCTGCCTCCCGCTCCTCTGTGAGCGGCTAAGGCTACTTAAAACTCATCTTCTGAAATAACGAGGCGCTCTCGTTTTTACTATGGTAAAAGAGAGCGCCGCACTTGTCAACTCTGTAGTGAAAAATGACCGGATACTTTTCTCCCCCGACCAGAGAGGAAATCGGGTCAAGAGCGGTTTGTCAAATCAGGACGCAGCTTGACGGCATCACGCAAAAAGACGTGCTGAATCTCCTTGGCCGATTTGTCCGTGTTCACATGCATGATCACACGCACGCACATGGGCAAGCTGCCTGGTACAGGAATCTCGCGCATGCACATCAATGGCACGTACGCCCAGTCTTCCCCTTCCAACAGACGTGCTGCCTGCGCTGGAAATACCGAGTTGACGT
Organism: Brevibacillus panacihumi W25; assembly: GCF_000503775.1. GTDB lineage: Bacteria > Bacillota > Bacilli > Brevibacillales > Brevibacillaceae > Brevibacillus > Brevibacillus panacihumi_A. The sequence goes on from NZ_KI629782.1 coordinate 380,452, forward strand.
CCTCGGTCGTGGTGAACAGCATGCTTGCAATGTCTTCTGCAGCCAGTTCATTGCGCGCAATGATTTCCTCCAGCATAAGCTTGGTTGCCGATATGACTTCTTCTCGCGTATCCTTCTCTACAGTAATGGCTCCTCGAATTGCTCGCACTCCCATTATTTTGCCTCCGCTTCTTCTCTCATCACACTAAGGATGTCATTTTCATCAATCTCTTTGACGACTTCGACACTGCCGATGGCACGCGGCAAAATAAGCGCCAGCTTGCCTCCCACAGTCTTTTTATCGCGTTTCATCGCTTCCAGTACAGCATCCGGCGACATGCCCGCAGGCCAGGTGGTGGGCAGGTGGTAGAGGCCAAGCACTCGCGCCGTACGTGCATAGGTACCGGACTTGGCAAAGCCGATGCGTTCAGCCAGCCTCGCCGCCACACACATTCCGATGGAGATCGCTTCCCCATGGTTGAGGGTGGAATACGATGACAAGGCTTCAAAGGCATGGCCAAAGGTATGCCCCAGATTCAGCAAGGCACGCTGTCCCTGCTCCGTCTCATCCGCGGAGACGATGGCAGCCTTGACCCGGCAGCCTTGGTAGATCGCTTTTGCAATCGCATCCGCCTCCAATGCCCCCAATCGGTCTGCTTCCTGCTCCAACCAGGTCACGAAGGTTTCGTCCGCAATCAATCCATGCTTGATGACCTCGGCAAAACCCGCCGCAATTTCTCGCTTGGGCAATGTCTGCAAGGTAGCTGTATCATAAATCACCGCTTTGGGCTGATGGAAAGCACCGATCAGATTTTTGCCCAAGGGATGGTTGATCGCCACTTTTCCGCCGACGGAGCTATCATGTGCCAGAAGAGAGGTTGGCATCTGCACGAAATCAATTCCGCGCATGTAGGTCGCTGCCACAAACCCAGCCAAGTCGCCGACCACGCCTCCGCCAAGTGCCAGAATGGCAGACTTGCGGTCCAGACCTGCCTTGATTGCCTCCGTCATGACGTTTTCATAGACTGCCAGGCTTTTGGATTGTTCGCCTGGCTCGATCACTTTGGCAACAACCGAATATCCTGCCGCCTCCAGCTCCGCTTGCAACGAAGCCAGATAGCGGGGAGCTACATGCTGATCGGTAATAATCATCAGTTTGCTTTTGGACATAATCCCTACCTCTTGCAACTGATCTGAAGCACGTTGCAAGAGATGCTCCCCTATCAGTATCGGATAGGATCGTTCTCCCAACTCTACCTTCAATGTTTGCATGCTCATTAGAATTTCTCCGTGTAGGCGCGATATTGGCTCACGTTCTCCAGCATATCGTCGATGGAATCAGACGGGAACTTCTCGCACATCGCCCGCGCGATTTCCCAAGCGACGACTGCCTCGGCTACCACGCTTGCAGCAGGCACCGCACAGCTGTCCGATCGCTCGACGCTGGCAGAGAACGCTTCATGTGTATCGATATCGACGCTCATCAATGGTTTGTACAAGGTCGGGATCGGTTTCATCACCCCGCGGACGACGATCGGCATGCCAGTCGTCATGCCGCCCTCCAGCCCGCCTGCCCGATTGGATTTGCGGCTGTATCCGGACTGTTCATTCCAGGAGATCTCGTCATGCACCTGAGAGCCAGGACGTCCGGCCGCTTCAAAACCGATGCCGATCTCTACGCCTTTGAACGCCTGAATGCTCATGATCGCTTGCGCCAGACGCCCGTCCAGCTTGCGATCCCATTGCACGTGGCTTCCCAGCCCGATCGGCACGCCATCCACGATCACTTCCACGATACCGCCAAGCGAATCGCCATCTTCCTTGGCTTTGTCGATCAACGCCATCATTTTCGGCTCTGCCTCTTTATCCAAGCAACGGACCGGAGATTCCTCGGTACGCGCGATCAATTCTTCCAAGCTGACATCCTGGCGTTGTGCCACTACCTCGCCGATTTGCAGGACGTGTCCTCCGACGCGAATGCCGAACGCCGCCAGCAATTGCCGGGCCACCGCACCGACCGCCACGCGAATCGTTGTCTCACGCGCACTGGAACGTTCCAGAATATTTCGCATATCGCGCTGATGGTATTTAATCGCCCCGTTCAAATCCGCATGACCTGGCCGCGGACGCGAAACCCGACGCTTTTCCTCAGCGCCCTCAACAGGCTCGGCACTCATAATTCCTTGCCAGTGTGTCCAGTCTCTGTTTTCTACTACCAGTGTAATAGGAGCCCCGGTCGTATAGCCGTGCCGCACACCGGAGACGACCTTTACCTGGTCTTTCTCGATTTGCATCCGTCTGCCGCGACCATGTCCTTTTTGACGGCGGGCCAGTTGTTCGTTAATCGCATCTACAGAAAACGGCAAATTGCTGGGAACCCCTTCAATAATTGCCGTTAATTGAGGTCCGTGAGATTCACCTGCTGTCAAATAACGCATCCTTTGCTTCCTCCATCCTTTTGGCGCTCCTGCACACCGACACATCTCTATCATCAGGACGCCATTCTTTATCACTTTTAAGCGCTATAATATCATACCTGCCATCCTGTGAAAATATAAAAGTGGCAAACCATGCGGGATCCGCCCTCTTTTACGGAAAAACGCTCCTCCGAATAAGGAGAAGCGCAACGGTCTATCACACACTCAGAAGTGGTCCACGATCATGAATGGATTTTGACTAATCGGACGTCGGTGGTTTTCAGTTCGCATCAGATCATCTAGTTGCGTCTGCTCCGCACCGAGTATTTGCCCACATTCTTGCAGCGTAATCAGGCCCCGACGATATGCTTCGATGACTTTCTGCTTATCCATCTGCATCCTCCCATACTAGTAGGTATTCCTAGTCTTGGTAGAAACGAGCAGCCTTATACCTCTGCAGGGTTGAATCATCCCATTTTTCGATAAAAAAACGTATCTTCTGCTTCAAGCTGGTATTGATGCGGTTGAAAAATTTGCTCCGTGCTGCCGACGAACAGGACGCCGCCCGGTTTTAAGGCACGGCTGAATTTTTGATAGAGCTCATGCTTGGCTTCTTCCGTAAAATAGATCATGACATTGCGGCATATGATCAAATCAAATTGCGATTCAAAAGGATCTGCCAACAGATTGTGCTTTTTGAAAGTCACCTTATTTTTCACTTCGTCCAAAATCCGATAACTGTGCGTGTCCTTGGCAAAGTATTTCGAGACCAGGTCCGGCGGGCAGTCCTGCAGCGAACGGTCCGTGTACACTCCCTGCTTCGCTTTTGCTATCGCCCCTTCATCGATGTCTGTTGCAAGCAGAGTTGCATCAATCTTTTTGCGCAGCAGGATCAGCGACAGCGTATAGGGTTCCTCCCCTGTCGAGCAGGCGGCACTCCAGCATTTGATGCGCCCCGACTGCTTGGTCAATCTGGGCAGAATTTTGTTCTCCAGCACTTCCCATCTTCCCGGATTTCGGAAAAACTCGGATACATTGATTGTCATGCGGTCCAAAAACTCATAGAATAGCTCTTTGTCTTTCGAGATGGCCTCGAAGTATAGCGCGAACGTAGAATAACCCCGCTTGATCCGCAGGGATGTCAAACGGCGCTTCATTTGCGCTTCCTTGTAGAGGGCTAGGTCTATACCAGTCATTTTTTTTACACTTAGGATAAATTGTAGAAAGTCCTTATCTTCCATTTCAGCCACCCGCCATCCATCCTCTTTCCAATATCATTCATGCTATTCTCTAGAATATCGGCAAATCCCTATCGAGTTTGTAGCGAATTGTGACAAAAATAGAAAAAGACCCCAATATCGGGTCTTTTTCTGAATCCCAAGATTCCGGATTAGATCCAAGCTTGGATCGTTTTGTCGTATGCCAGCACTTCATCATTGGAGAACCACAGTGCGATTTCACGCTCTGCGCTTTCTGGGGAATCGGAACCATGGATGATGTTCATCCCTACAGAAGTTGCGAAATCGCCACGGATTGTACCGGAAGCTGCGTCAGCAGGGTTTGTTTTGCCCATCATGGAGCGAGCGTTGGCGATGACGTTGTTTCCTTGCCATACCATCGCGAATACAGGACCGGAAGTGATGAAGTCTACCAGTTCGCCAAAGAACGGGCGCTCTTTGTGCTCAGCGTAGTGTTTTTCAGCCAGCTCGCGGCTAACTGTCATCAGTTTTGCTCCTACCAGTTGGTATCCTTTTTTCTCGAAGCGGGATACAATCTCCCCGACCAGATTACGTTGTACACCATCAGGTTTTACCATAAGGAATGTTTTTTCCATTGTAAGTATGCCTCCATTACAGCTATGTATTGGTGAGTGTAATCACACCACCGCAAATTTTATCAAAACAGTGGGTCGCAAGCAACAGCATGACCAAGAAATTTGTTTAAAATTTACGTTCAATGATAAAGTCGGCAATTCCCAGCAGAGACGTCTTCGCCTGATTATCCGGCAAGTCAGCCAAAATTGCGCGCGCACGTGCGATGTAGCGCTCCGCCAGTCTCTGCGAAAAGCCTATTCCTTCGTCATTGCGAACCATCTGAACCGCTTCATGGACATGATCCCAGAACATCTCCTCGGCAATCCACGTCTGGAATTGCTCGCGTGAGCGCCCGTGATGTGCCGCATAGAGCGCTGGCAGGGTGATGTTGCCGTTAAGCAGATCGCTGCCAGCCGGCTTGCCAAGCTGCTTTTCCGTACCGGTAAAGTCCAGGATGTCGTCGGTAATTTGAAATGCCATCCCGACATTGTAGCCATACCAGTACATTTTGCGGACTATCTCTTCCGCAGCTCCGCTCGCTACAGCCCCCATCTGGCAACTGATCGCGATGAGGAGAGCTGTTTTGCGTTTGATCCGCCGCAGATAGGTGCGGAAATTTTGGTTCCAGTTATTCAAATCCTTCACCTGTTCGATCTCGCCCTTGCATACCTCTACCATGGCGTGCGCGAGAATTCGGTGCAATTGGGGAATCGGCAGCTGTGCCGCGATAGCCAAGGCACGCGCGAGAATATAATCCCCTGCATACATGGCGACCTTATTGTCCCATTTGGTGCGGACTGTCTCCCGTCCGCGTCTTTTGTCCGCATCATCAATCACATCGTCGTGAACCAATGTCGCCATGTGAATCAACTCTAGCGGTACCGCGACGTGCTTGAGCTTTTTTATATCGTAATTCCCCCATTTGCCGCCAAGCAGAACAAAAACCGGACGAATCCTCTTCCCTCCGGCCTTCAGCAAATGCGTAGAGGACTGGTACAGCTCCCGCACTTCGGTATCGATGGACTTTTCCAGTTCATCCTCGATGTACTGGACGTCCTTTTTCATCTTGAAGTAAATTTCGACAAGGTTCATCCGTCCCACCTATTTCATCGACGTAGTATTGATCGGTGTCGCCCGCAGAGTCCCCCACATCCGTAAAAGCGGTCTTGCTCCCGTGTAACGGGAATGCCCTGTGGCGCGTATTCCTTGATAAAGAGCTTCGGTCCCTACTCTCCCCAGCGTCGAAACAGCGCATGGGGAACGTCCAGTGCATCCAAAGCTTTGCCCACTACAAAGTTGATCAGATCATCCATCGTTTGCGGCTTCTGATAATAACCGGGCATCGCTGGCAGTATTTTTACCCCCAGTCGCGAAAGCTTGAGCATATTCTCCAGGTGAATGGCATTGAGAGGCGTCTCGCGGGGCACGAGGACAAGCCGGCGCCCTTCCTTCAACATCACATCAGCGACTCGCTCCAGTAAATTGCCAGATGCGCCTTGCGCCAATCCAGATACCGTCCCCATCGAGCAGGGAACCACGATCATCCCATCACAGCGATACGAACCGCTCGCGGCAGGACATCGAAAATCACGCAGTCCCCAGTACTGAAGCACACCGGGAAAATCCTGCTGCAGCTTTTCCTGCAGCAGGGCCTCCCGATCCTGCGTATCCCAGTCCAATTCGTCGCGAAATACCTGCCAGCCTGCTTCCGTGATCATCAGGTGCACAAGATGTCCTGCCCGAAGAAGCTCCTGAACCAGACGAACGCCATAAATGGCACCGCTTGCTCCTGTAATCCCGACTGCCCATTTTTGCTGAGTCATGTGATCACCAAATCAATCATGGTAAAAACAAACATGACGACACTCAAAATACCGTTCATATTGAAGAATGCTACGTCCACTTTGGAGAGGTCAGTCGGCTTGACCAGGCTGTGCTCATAGATCAGAATCGCCCCGGAAATCAGTACTCCAATCAGGAACCAGAACGACAGATCCGCCATGGCATAAAGAGAAACCAGCCCGATGAACGTCAAGAAATGGCAGATTCTCGCCACAAGCAGCGCGTTGGCAACCCCGAAACGGCTAGGCATCGAGTACAAGCCTTCTTTGCGGTCGAAGTCCGCATCTTGGCAAGCGTAGATAATATCAAAGCCTGCCGTCCAGAACATGACGGAAGCAAACAGCAAGAATCCTGTAATATCGACCTGACCAGTCGTAGCCACCCAACCGCCCAACGGACCGAAGCCGATCGCGATACCGAGAACAAAGTGGCAAAGCCAGGTAAACCGTTTCGTATAAGAATACAGCACGAGCACAAATACTGCCAATGGCAGCAGCTTCACTGCCAAATCGTTTAACTGGAACGCTGCGATAAACAACACCAGGAAAGAAACAACGATAAAGACAAGAACTTCTATCACAGAAATCAATCCGGCCGGAATGGCACGCGTCACCGTACGCGGATTTTTCGCATCAATGAAACGGTCAATCAACCGGTTGAGCGACATCGCTGCGCTGCGGGCCCCTACCATTGCCACTGTCACCCAAAAAATCTCCATCCAGGTGGGCCAGGTTCCCTCTACTACAATGCTGCCCAGTACCGCTCCCATAAACGCAAACGGCAAAGCAAAGATCGAGTGTTCAAATTTTATCATTTCCAATATGATTTTCAACTTGCGAAGAGCCATGCGATACACTTCCTATTCCCATTAGAAAACTTGGCTATACTGAGCCTTGGCTGAACAAAAAGCAACATCCCCTTGCATCAAGGTGATGGTTTTGTCCCCATATGCAAGGCTGCTACGCCCCCCATGAACAGCTTGATTTGTACAGGGTCGAGCCCTGCCTTTTGGAACATGCCCGCCAGTTCGCGACTGTCTGGAAAATTCGTCAACGATTGCGGCAACCAAGCATACTGTTCGTACTTGTTTACAGTCAGCTTAGCAACGAATGGCAGAATATGGTAAAAATAAAGATAGAACAATTGGCGATAAGGCTTGAAAGGAGGTTTGGAAACTTCGAGTGAGACCACTTTCCCCCCTGGCTTGACCACTCTGGTCATTTCCTTCAGCACTGTCTGTACATCAGGAACATTGCGAAGGGCAAAACCAATCGTCACATAATCAAAGGTATTATCCTCGTATGGCAAGTTCATTGCATCTGCATTGACGAGCGAAACGACCTGGTCCTGCTTCTCTTTTGCTACCTTGTAGGCACCGACATCCAGCATGTTTTGGCTAAAGTCCAAGCCCACTACCCGGCCTGACGGACCTACGGCCTCTGCCAGCGCAATGGTCCAGTCGCACGTGCCGCATGCAACATCCAAAGCTGTTTGACCAGGCTGAATATTCATTTGCTTCATGGTATAGTTTCGCCAGGCTACATGGCTGCCGAAACTGATGACGTTGTTCATTTTGTCGTAATCATCCGCAATGCTCTCGAAGACGGAGTGAACGAACTGAGCCTTATCTTTCATGTGTGTCTGCTCCAAAGCTTACAACTCCTCAATGACCCGTTTCAATCGGTTCACCCGATGTGCATAACGAGCCGTAATGGCTGCCAGCATGTTACGCGTTTCCACGGGATGGAGATTCCGGGCCATCTGTTCACACATGCCGATCATATCCAATGCTTTTGTTTCAATGCTGTACAAAACCTGTGAGATAGTCGCCCCCGGTTTTTGCAGCAGAAACCTGGAAAAGCCAAAAGGCGGTTGCTGTTGCCATTTCAAATGCTCCCACTCGCCGATGACACTCTCCACCGTAGCCGTATCCTTAAATAGGTCAATCCAGATTCGCCGTGTATCCTCACGAGTAGCGTACTCTTCCACGATCGCGACATAAAGACCTGTATCAATCATATTGCGCAATTCCCAGTACTCTTCATCGGAGGAAAGTCTGCCGTCTTTGCCTGCGATATACAGCCTCATCTTGGCTTCGTTCACGCGCTGGACAGCGCCCGACAATACTTCGACCGCCTTGATCTCTCCTGCTTCGGCCAACAATTGATAGTAACGGCTGCTGTAATAATCTCCGGCCAGCACCGTTAATTGTCGATTACGTTCTGCCGCTTCCGTCTTTTCATAGGTGTTGGTAACAAGTTCATGCATGTCCAATCCCAGTTGGACGAGCCCAGTCGCCGTGCAGAGAATCGTGGCGCGTTCCTTGTTCATGCCCTGTTCCAGAAGAAAATGAAACAACAGGGAGAGTCTGCTCTCCGAAAGTGCGGGAACATCCACGTATTTCTCTACATAGGATTGGGTGGTTCGCTTGTAGATTTGTTCGATAATGTTCCGAACTTCCTCTACAGTTGGAGTTTGTTCTCTGCTCATGCGTCCTCCTCCACTAGCTGTACACAACCTGATGTCTTTCGCTTGTTCGTACACGTCCATTTTTCAAGCTGCCCGGTCAAAAGGCCGTCCTTACCATCATATCACACTTCGTTCCTCAGGGACTAATTTCTCTCGTAAAAATAAGGGTCAATACGCACAGAATAGGTTTCTTTTACGAAACCTGCTATCTCATCCGTCCCTGTCAAATTCTTGGCGTAGCGGGAATGCGTCTGTCGATCCGATTGAATCGCAACCAGCATGCGGTTCCCTTTTAGATAATCCCGATCCTCGAGCAAGCGAAAGTAAACCTGATTCACATTCCAGGTGAACGTGAACAATTGATTCGTTACATGGTAAAAATCCTGATATACGAACGGAAGCTCCACTTGCTGCTCCGGTTTTACGACGAGATCGACGTAGATCGAGGCATGATCCCATTTGATACGCTTAATATTATAATGTGTTGTAACCGTTGTAAATAAATCGAGCGTATTTTGCTCGTCTAACCGAATCGGAGAAGAAGGCTGGAAAGTAGCCAAATCCGCCTGTTTCCACCGATCGATCGGGATCAAAGATAGTACAAAGGCAAGCAATGAAGATACAGCGATCGCCAGAAATAGTCTTCGTGGCATCCGGCATCCCTCCTCTCTTCCCATTGTACAAACAAAAAAAGCAGGCTATGCCTGCTTTCCCATTCTTCCTTTACTCCGTCGTGTCGATGGTTCCGTGCTTGGAATAGATAACAGCGCTTCCTCTCACCTTAATCGCAGAGGTATGCTCGGTAAATTGCAAAATCATCACTTCACCCTTGTCCAGCTTTTCGGTATGGTGAAAACGCGTATCGGAGCCGCGAGTAAGTCCAATTACGTTTACACCGTTTTCCTTCGCCTTCACGATGACGTAATCTTGTTGAAAATTGGGTGTCTGGCTCATCATCTGTCCTCCTTCTCGGCTAGCTGATCTACAAGCGGTTCAAGATTTTCTCTACATAGCGCTGCGTTTCTTGAGGAAGCAACGCATATTTCTCCTTTAGCTCTTCGTCAGTGGTGATACCGAGACTGCTAACGCGAGTGGGACCAGCGTTGTACGCAGCCAAGGCCACTCCGATATTGCCGTCAAAACGCTCCAACAGGCTTTTCAGATATTTGGTACCCCCTGCGAGGTTCTCCTCGGGATCGTATACATTGCGGACATGCATCGCCTGGGCGGTCCTGTCCATTAATTGCATCAATCCCTTCGCTCCTGCACCCGAGACCGCATAGGGATTGAAATTGGACTCCGCACGAACGACTTCGCGAACCAAATCTTCGTCTACGCCATGAGAACGAGCTGTCGTTTTGATTTTATCCAGGATAGCCTGAATCGAAACATTGCTGCCCTGAGCTGCACCATCAGGCTTCCCGCTATATGACCCGGCTGCGGAGCCTTCGTGCATGAAGCTCCAATCAGGTGCGCCATCGAGCTTGGACACGATCTCTTCTGCGCGAATCACACGCTGGCCTGCAGCCACTTGAGCCTGCAACAGATCAGCAAAAAGATCGTCTTCCGCTGTATAGGTATTATTCTTGGCGGTAGCAGCATCAAGATTCTGGAGCTGATAGTATATTGCTTGCGCCGATGCGGGTATCTTCATGACCTCAAACAACCTTTCCTACCTCTATCATCCCTCTATTATAGAAAAGATTGCGAGGGAATCCAAGAGTGGAATTGGAAAAAATGACAAAAAAGAAGCCCGGAGATCCGGGCTTCTTCAACGGTTATACAATGGTCGGAATGCAGGGATTCGAACCCTGGACCTCACCCACCCCAAGGGTGCGCGCTACCGGGCTGCGCCACATCCCGATGTTTTCACGTATTCGTGAAATGTCTGACCGTTCAGATCAAGTAATTACGTATTTGATTATACAATACAGACGCTCAACGTTGCAAGAGTGAAAAGCGAATATCTTCCATATTTTTTTCATCCCATTGAAAGATTTGTACGAATACGAAATTCATGTTGTACGCGCGGGACTATGGAGCTCTTAACTAGATTGTAACGATTTTGTAATCCATTTTTCTACCCAGTTGCTAGAATATGAAGAAAATCCAGAAATTTTGAGCCGTACTGCGGTAAATGAACACGAGACCATCCCTCGAAACTCCTGGGATGGTCTCCTATCTTTTCTCTCAATCTGCCGCCTTCTCCAACTGCCCCGTTGCTGCATTCAGGAAACGGCTCTCCGCAGAGAAAGAGGGAACGTACGCCAGCTTTGCCTGCTCGTCTTTCATCGTGCTGGTATTCAGATAGACGTACTGCAGCTCCAGAGAAATGGCGTCCAGCCAGGCTCTCTTCGCCTGATCCTCGGCAATCACAGCAGGAGTAGCTGCTGAATACCGTTGGAACGAGCGGGTATTCATGGCGGAAAGCGTATTTTGGCTACGATCGAAAGACAGCGTCAAGATCGGCTTCGCTGCCCGTACGTCACCATGCATCGGGTATAATTCAAACTGGTATTCGTCCGCAGCTTCCCCTTCTGCGTAGCGCTTCTCTCGCAATACGTAATCCCCTTTTTCCAGGCTCGCATACGATTCTATGAACTGGCGTGCTTTTCGCTTTGCTTCATCCGCTTTTTTGCTATTGGAAGCGGTGGTCTTCTCCGCATCCTCCTCGTGGATGGAGAGCAGGGTACCCGTATTCTCATCCGCTTTCAGAATCAGTATTCGCTTCCCGTCGGTTACGGTAAAAATCGTTTTGGCGTCTTCATCCGGGTGTTTCTGGCGAGAGGTACGAACACTAAGCTTGCCGGCATCCAAGCCAGCATATGCGCTGGCAATTGCTTTTGCCTGATCAGTAGTCAGATGGGCCGATTTCTTGTCTTGATCCCATGTCCACTCTTCATCAACCGTTTCGTACGGAACGGTTAATCGATTACCCGTCTTGGCGTCAATTCGGCTGAATGGCGACGATTGATAACCGAATTTGCCCCGTTCGTCATCGTACACCAACTCTACGGAAAGCAGATCTGCAAACGCTCGTTTGGCGTCTTGGCTGTCGATCACACCAGAGCGGGACGGGAGCATAGCTTCTCGCAGCTCAATCTCCTTGGATTGGAAAGAGCGGAGATTTCCGGCTGCGTCGATGATAACAGATGCGGCCTCTTTCTGGACAGTGATGTTATTGACGACGGGATAGAACGGGATCGCAAACCAATCATTCGCTATCCTGGAGGGCTGCAGCCCAGCCCTGAGATCGCTGCCGAGAACCTGTTTGACAAATCCTTCGGCCTCATCAACAGCCGTCCACTGGCTGATCGAGCCCTTCTTCTCTTTTGCATCCCAGAAAGCGTCAAGCCGCTCCAGCTTTCCTCCTTTGGAAAGGCGCAATGCGACCGAACTCGGCTGATGTTTTTGTCCGATCTCATCAGGATGCTGGATCATTTGCACATCCCATGCGTCCTCCCTCTTTTTTTGGATTTGAATGTCAAGCTTGTGCTGACTTCTGAAAAAGTATGCCGCCGTCTCTTCTACAACCCGCTTCGCTTTGGGGGGCAGTTGCTTTATCTGTTCCAAAGCTTCCTTCTCCATGGCTTTGGGACTGTTAGCTTGTGCGATAGACACAGGAGCGAGGGGGGCAGCAAGCAAGATCCCGGTGCAGACCCATTTGATCCATGAATGATGTGCCCGTTTCATGTGCATCTCTCCTTTGTTCCTAATCCAAAACATATTCCTGATTTTACCATAAGGAATAGAAGAATCCAAATTTTGCAGAAAATAAAAAACACTCCCCATCATGCTGTGCATGAAATGAGGAGCGTCTGGTATTCTAGTCATTCATTTATACACGAATCAAGCTGAATACTTCTGCTCTGGCAGCCGCATCTTTTTCAAAGATTCCACGAACAGCCGAAGTGATCGTTTTGGAGCCGGGCTTTTTGATCCCGCGCATCGTCATGCACATATGCTCCGCCTCGATGACAACAACTACCCCATGCGGATCCAGCTTGCGCATCATCGAATCGGCAACGGTTGACGTGATCCGCTCCTGGAGTTGTGGTCGTTTGGCGACGACATCTACGGCACGGGCCAATTTGCTCAAGCCGACGACACGGCCTCCACGTGGAATATATGCCACATGCGCCTTGCCAAAGAATGGAACGAGGTGATGCTCGCACATGGAATAGAACGGGATGTCCTTGACCATGACCATTTCCTCATGCTCTTCGCTGAATACGGTCTCGAAGTAGACTTCTTCATTGATGTGCATGCCTTCCAATACTTCCGCGTACATTTTTGCCACGCGTTTCGGCGTGTCCAGCAGCCCTTCCCGATCCGGGTTATCTCCTACGGCCTCCAAAATCATACGGACGGCCTGTTGAATTTTCTCCATATCAACGTTCATCCTGTACCTCCTAGCTTTTGGTTCTATTTGCACGATTCTATCTATCCGTACGAACCTATGACTTTTCTTTTGTTGGGTAAGTTGTCCAAAAAACGAAACAAAGCCATCTTACCATATTCCTTGGTAAAAAACAAAAATGAGTTCTTGCGAATGCACATTTGGCAGCGGATGAAAAAAGAAAAAAACCCACATCGCGAAAATGTGGATTTTTTTATGTAAGTGTCCATTATCAGGCAATACGATTACTTGATGGAGTCTTTGAGTTGTTTACCTGGTTTGAACGCAGGCACTTTGCTGGAAGCGATTTCGATTTCTTCCCCAGTTTGTGGGTTACGACCTTTACGAGCCGCACGCTCACGAACTTCGAAGTTACCGAAGCCGATCAGTTGGACTTTGTCACCGGATTTCAGAGCATCAGCAATTGCATCCAAAACGGCATCAACTGCTTTAGTTGCATCTTTTTTGGTGAGTTCAGTGGTTTCCGCCACTTTTGCAATCAGTTCTGTTTTGTTCATTCTTGTTCACCTCCCCTCAAAGAACACCACAAGTCCTAGCTATTATTTTTCTTAACCGAAATGCGCGGTTTTATACACGTATTGGTTGTTTTTACCGCTCTGACAAGCTAATAGTAATACACCGTTTTCTTAAATTCAAGTACCTCCTGTCGAATTTGAACGAAATACAAGAAAAAAAGGCATCCCATCACAGAGGGCGCCCCTTCTAATACCTATTTTTTTAGGTCTTTTCTCCCGGTTGCTACAGGATAATCGCAATCAGTCCACCGGAGCCTTCGTTGATGATGCGTCCCAATGTTTCCTGCAATTTGTAGCGGGCATTGTCCGGCATCATGGTGATTTTGGCTTGGATGCCTTCCCTCACGATGGAGTGCAGGGATCTTCCAAAAATATCGGAGTTCCAGATGGACAATGGATCTTTGTCGAAGTCTTGCATCAAGTAGCGAACCAACTCTTCACTTTGTTTCTCCGTACCGATAATCGGAGCAAATTCTGACTCTACATCCACGCGGATCATATGGATGGACGGTGCGGTCGCTTTTAGTCTTACTCCGAAGCGTGGTCCTTGACGAATGAGTTCGGGTTCGTCCAAGGTCATTTCATGCAGCGACGGCGCGGCGATCCCGTAACCGGTGCTCCTGACCATATGTAGCGCTTCTGCTACCTGATCGTACTCGCGTTTGGCGTGAGAGAACTCCTGCATGATCTTCAAGAGCTGATCCTTGCCGCTGATCTCGACACCCACGATCTCCATCAAAATCTGATCGTACAGCTCATCTGGCGCGTAGAGATCGATTTCCGCAATACCCTGGCCCATATGCATTCCTGCCAACGACGCGTTCTCCACGAAGTCGTATTCGTTGAAGAAGCCCACTACACGATCCACATCCCGCAATCGACGAATGTCCTGCACCGTCTCACGTACGGCTTCCTCGTAGTTCTGACGCAGCCAGTGGCCGCTCTCGAGCACCATCACCCAGCTTGGCAGATTGACGTTTACTTCATGCACAGGGAACTCAAACAATACTTCCCGCATCAACAGCAGGATTTCCTGTTCTGTCATATGGTCCACGGAGAGAGCCACGACAGGCACATCGTATTTTTCCTGAAGCTGGACGCGCAGATTTTGTGCTTCTTCCGAGCGGGGACGTGTCGAGTTGACTACGATGACGAACGGCTTCCCTACTTCTTTCAGTTCATTGACAACGCGCTCCTCGGCGTCGATGTATCCCACACGCGGAATCTCCGCGATACTGCCGTCTGTCGTCACCACAATGCCGATGGTTGAATGCTCCTGGATGACTTTGCGCGTACCGACCTCTGCCGCTTCCTCGAACGGGACTGGCTCTTCATACCAGGGTGTGTTCACCATGCGCGGCCCGTTGTCATCCTCGAACCCTTTTGCCCCTTGCACCGTGTATCCTACGCAGTCAACGAGGCGGACGTTGATGCTAAGACCTTCGGTAACATGGACATTGACAGCTTGGTTGGGAACAAATTTGGGCTCTGTCGTCATGATTGTTCGTCCGGAAGCGCTTTGCGGCAGCTCATCCGTCGCCCTGATCCGCTCTGCTTCTGATTGAATGTTGGGGATGACGACCTGCTCCATAAATCGCTTGATAAAGGTTGATTTTCCCGTACGAACAGGCCCTACCACACCAAGGTAGATGTCTCCGCCCGTCCGTTCGGCTATGTCTTTAAAGATGTCAACTCGTTCCACCATCGATGACCTCCTTCTATTTGTCTATTTTTACACTATGACCGTTTTTCCGAATTATCCCTGACCGCCAGCATTTTCCCGGGGATCTCGTACAAGTTCCGTGGACAGTACAAATATATGTCTGTACATCACAACTAGAACAAAAAAAACGACTCTATTTTGCGAGTCGTTTTTCATCCTTTACTTTATTTTCAGCAATTTCGGTTGGTCCCCATCCATCGTATAGGGAAATGATTTGGCCGGCACGAAATTGGATTCGCGCGCCATGACGTAACGCGGGTCTGTCCGTTCCTGGACGGTTGCCTCGCTCTCTCGCAGAACAGTGGCGATGTCGATGGCATAATCGATGCCCACCTGACCTTTGCCATTCATGATCAGAGGCAGCAGGTAATTCCCTGCCGTACCTGGCACCTGTGTCTCCTTCATGCCAATTTTGCCAAAATCAATAGAAAAATAGCCTTCTCCCAAATCCGCCTTGATCGGCAGCTGATCATCATTTTGATAGCGATAGCTGTCTATCGCACGCTGGACATCCGCTACCGTGCTGACGGAGGGCAGATGGATCAGTCTGACGGCAGGATTGGTTTCCACGTCAATCAAAACGTATTTGTAGACCCCGCCCTTTTCAAAGGCATTGCCCGGCGCGTCCGGCAAGTATTTCGGGATCAATTTGCGGAACTCTATCTCGTACTTCTCAAAAATTGGTGTGTTCATATCCTTGGTGACGATCGGCAGAACCGACGTATCCGCTCTGAACTGATCAATCGCCTTTTGCGTCTGCTCCAAAAAAAAGGTGCTCGGCATTTGGTTCTCTGCACGTCTTTCATCCGGATACAAGCATCCCGTCAATGCTACAGAAACCAGAACCAGTGTTACGATCAGGTATTGCCATTTACGTGATGAATCCCCCATTGTCTTTATGCACCTCTTACCTCAATCTTCGTTTTCTTCCCGTTGCCGCTCCAAAGCAGCCTGTACCACCGACTTCAGCCGATTTTCCGGTATGCGTACGGTACAATCCTGCTGTGTCGCCTTTGCTTGACATCCTAATCGAATCCCTTGGGCGAGGTCTTGCGGCGACAGTTTTCGCAGCTCTAACGCTGTCGGAGCGGTCAGATCGCCTTTTTCCAGGACGATGCGGCACATCAGACAGGAAGCATGGCCGCTGCAACGCTGTGGTATCACGACGCGTGCTGAACCCGCTGCACTGACTACGGACTGTCCCGCCCTCACTTTGATCGATTTGCCGGATGGCAAAAAGGTCATTTTCCCCATCAATCACTGCCCCCAACTAATAAGGCCGATGAGCAACCGTCACATCGCCGTCTCTGACGAGTTGAATCTGACAACCCAGCCTGTACCCCTCGGCTCGCTCTGCTTTTCGCAAACGCAGCTTTTCTTCTTTGGTCACTTCATTCAACACCTCTGCCCCTTCGACGACAAAGGTACGGCACTGTGCGCACACACCGCGCTGGCAGGCATGTCCCCAGACGATTTTATGCTGCTTGGCCAGTTCCACGATGGTTTTGCCTGTCTCTGCGGGAATTGTGTGGCTCCCTGCACGTGTCTGCATCGTAAGTTGTCCCACATCTATTCCCCCTTACACGAAAATAACGATGAGTATTAATACAAAGATTGTAATCAGCATTAGCAGACCGAGCGTTCTAAACAAGAAACGGAGCCAGCCGTTTTGAGTTTTCCGCGAAAATATCATGAGAAAATTACAGACGAACATCAGTCCCATTGCGACAAAAGAGATGTTCATCTTGGTGATAGGATCAATATACATCTACCCTGCAGCATCCTTTGCATTTTTGGTTTCATTATACCATACTTCACCATCTTGCACCTGAGGGATGTGAACCTCCATCTAGACGTTCGCATAGACTATTGTGATGAATTCGCCTATTGGAGGGATAGCAGATGAGTAGCAAGCGAAAATGGCGAAATCCCTATGCTCCCATCCCCAGCAAAAAACTGAATGATCAGGCAACGGAGGTCTCGCTTGCCGTAACGCCCAAAAAGGTAATCCCCGCTGTCGATCTGCGCACTTCTGTATCCAAAATGCGCAATAATATTAAAGGGATTAGTACAACCATTCGGCAAGTGGAACAAACCATGGACACGCTCTACGGCGCGATGGAGATGTTCGAGAATTTGGGAAAACGCTCAGCCGAAAAAGCGGCAGCAACAGAAAAGACCACCGTCAAGAAGAAAGCAGCCTCACAAACCGCCCGTACAACCAGCGAGCCTACGGAGCCGGAACCAGAAGAGAGCAACAGCAGCGGCAATAATCCACTGGCGAATATCGACATCGCGCAATTGCTCGGATTGCTGCAATCTCCACTGGTCCAGAATTTGCTGAGCCAAACGTTTGCGAACAACGGCAAACAACGAAAAAAAGAGGGGTAAATTCCCCTCTTTTTTTCTTGTTTCTGTAGGTCAGCCATGTCCCTGTAGAGCCATGATTGTTCCTAATCTTACTGTATGACGGTTTGCTCAGCACGCAACGGTCATAATCGCCCATTTCTCTTACCTGAGCAGCTTGTTTAAAGAGGATAGATCCTGGAGATTGATTTCCTTGTCCCGGAACATCTGAATGATCTTGTCTTCGCGTTCGGGAGTCAGTTGTTTTCCTGTCAACGTTGCCAACGACTGAATCATTTGACGAAGCTTGGTTTCATCTTCAAAATCGCTTTTTTTCATCTGACTGGCCATCGCTTGCAACTTGCCTTCATCTACCTTGCCAGCCAGTTTCCCTTGCAGACTATCCAGGAAACGACGGGATCGATTGGTGTTCATACAAAACCTCCTCCTGCATCTGGGCTTTCACCCTATCATATGTGCAGGAGCCTAATTGTGTGAGGCGTTCTGTTACGAACGATCCGCTTCCGGATTGAGATAGCTCATCTCAAAGGTTTTTCCTCGTCCCATCAACTCTTCCACACCTTGTCTGGCTGTCTTCCCTTCAAACAAGATCCCGTACAACACCTGCGTGATCGGCATGTCTACCTGTTCTCGCCGAGCCAGCGCATAAGCGGCGTGGGTGGTGCGGACTCCTTCTACCACCATGCCCATTTGCTCCAGGACTTCATCCAGCCTCTTTCCTTGGCCAAGCATATAGCCCGCACGCCAGTTGCGAGAGTGCTTGCTCGTACAGGTCACGATCAAATCTCCGACCCCGGCTAGACCAGCAAACGTCAGAGGCATGGCACCCAGCTTGATCCCGAGACGACTGATTTCCGCAAGCCCTCGCGTCAGAAGAGCAGCTTTGGCGTTATCTCCATAGCCCAGGCCGTCCGACATCCCAGCGCCAAGCGCGATGATATTTTTCAGGGCGCCGGCGATCTCGGCTCCGACCAGATCCGGGTTGGTGTAGACGCGGAAATTCTGGTTCATCAGCAAATCCTGCGCCCGCAGCATGCTCTCTTCAGATTCCGAAGAGACTACGACCGTTGTCGGCTGTTCGCATACCACTTCCTCTGCATGACTCGGTCCCGTAAGGACAGCAAGGCGAGAGGTGATTTGTGGCGACAGCTCTTCTGCGATCACTTCGGACATCCGCTTCAAGCTCTCCAGCTCAAATCCTTTTGTCGCATGCAGCAGCAAGACTTCTGGATCAAGATAAGCAGCCATGCTTTGGCAAACCTGGCGCATGGCGTGCGAAGGAACAGCAAGCAGCACAACAGGCTTTCCCGCTACCGCTTTTTCCAGACTTGACGTGGCGACGATGTTGACAGGAAGAGTCGCCTCCGGAAGGTATTTTTGATTACGATGTGTTTGATTTACTTCATCCGCCAATTGGGCATCACGCACCCACAATGTCACCTGATGACCGTTTTTGGCCAGGACAGAAGCAAGTGCAGTACCCCAACTCCCAGCGCCAATGACGGCGACGTTTTGAATCAAGAGCGCTCCCTCCACGTTTTCATCTCGGCTTACTCCCGTCGATACCACCCAGGGCAATGACTACCCCAGTTTCCTGTGTGATCGGTCTCCCAGTTTTCGCTCGTTCCCTGCAAGAAGATTGCGGATATTGTTATAATGCCGAATGTAGGCAAAGACGGCGAGTGCTAGACTGGTCCAAACAAAAGCGTTCGGCTTGTCCAACACGTAGATCGCAACGGGGAGAACCGATACCAAAATGAGTGATCCCAGCGATACATAACGCGTAATCGCAATCGTGACCACTGCTAGGACGGCACCGATGAGGAAGGCGAGGGGCGAAAAGCCAAGCGCCACACCTAAAGTAGTGGCGATTCCTTTCCCCCCGCGAAATCCGAAAAAAATGGGCCAGTTGTGACCGGCGATGGCAAACAACCCTGACATGGCATAGGCGACTGGGTCCCCGCCTGTCAACAAGTGGGTGATGCCCATCGCCAATAGACCTTTGGCCGCATCCAACAGCAGGACAAGAATGGCAGGTCCTTTGCCGAGCACCCGCAATGTATTCGTCGCACCTGCGTTGCCACTCCCGTGGGAGCGGATGTCGATGCCGGCTATTTTTTTGCTGATGAGATAGCTAAAACTAATGGATCCAATCAAATAGCTGATCACCCAGGATAGTAACACCATGACCCTTTCCCTCTCCCTACGTTTTTTTCCGGGTCCAGATACGTACAGGCGTGCCTTCAAAGACAAACGCTTCACGTATTTTATTCTCTATGTAACGTTCATAGGAGAAATGCATCAGCTCCGGATCATTCACGAATAGGATGAATGTCGGAGGTTTTACTGTTGCCTGTGTCGCATAGTTGATTTTCAATCGTTTGCCGCGATCCGATGGCGGTGGTGTGCGAATGGTGGCATCTGTCACCAAATCGTTCAGGACGGACGTCGGTACTCGCATGGAATGTGCTTCTGCTACTTCATTGACCTTCGGAAGAATCGTATGCACGCGTTGTTTGGATTTGGCCGACACATAGAGAATCGGAGCATAGTCCAGATACTTGAACTCTTCCCGGATCAACTCGGTAAATCGCTGCATGGTCTTGTCGTCTTTTTCCAACGCATCCCATTTGTTCACGATAATGATGACCCCGCGGCCTGCCTCATGGGCATAACCCGCGATCTTCTTGTCCTGCTCGATAATGCCCTCTTCTCCGTTGAGGACCACCAGCACAACGTCTGAATCTTCAATGGCTCGCATGGCTCGCATGACGCTGTATTTCTCCGTGTTTTCGTATACCTTGCCGCGCTTGCGCATCCCGGCGGTATCCACGAGAATATAGCTTTGGCCATCCCGTTCAAACGGGGTATCGATGGCATCGCGTGTCGTCCCTGCTACATCGCTGACGATAACCCGTTCTTCACCCAAAATGGCGTTCGTCAAAGACGATTTGCCGACATTCGGACGACCGATAATGGAGACGCGAATCACGTCTTCCCCGCTTTCATCCTCGTTGGGGTCCGGGAAGTGTTTTGCGACCTCCTCCAGCATGTCCCCCAGTCCAAGTCCGTGGCTTCCTGATATTGGAAACGGCTCGCCAAGACCCAGCGTGTAGAAATCGTAAATATCAGCCCGCATTTCCGGGTTGTCTACTTTGTTTACGGCAAGGACTATCGGCTTTCCCGTGCGATTCAGCATGCGCGCCAATTCCAGATCGGCATCTGTCACACCTGTTCGACCATCTGTGATCATGACAATGACAGTCGCTTCATCAATCGCCAGTTCAGCCTGATAACGCATTTGCGTGAGAATTTCGTCGGTCTCGCCAAATTCAATACCGCCGGTGTCAATGACATGGAAGGTGTGGGTCAGCCACTCTCCTTTTCCATACAAACGGTCACGGGTTACTCCCGGCTTGTCCTCCACGATGGCGATCCGCTCGCCGATCAATCGGTTAAAAATCGTGGACTTGCCCACGTTGGGTCTCCCCACAATGGCTACCACTGGCAATCCCATAGTTGACAACACTCTCTCTCATTTTCTGTTTTTGACTAGCTAATCATACCATACACTCCTAATGCCGAACAATGACCAGGGTATCTGCTGTCACCTCATGCACCATCCCGTCCAGAATTTTTTCCAAAAGGAAGGCGATCTGCTGCTGTTCCTGATGATCGGAACAATAAAAGATGGGGGCACCGCCAGCGACCCGGTCCTTATTCAACGTAATGACAGCAAGGATACTGCTGAGCATGTCCTGCACCTCCTGCATCCCGATTAGTCTTGCTTGGCTTTCGTGGGTTTGCGGTAGACACTCTCCAGGATTGGCACTGCTCCGATCACCGCCCTCGCCTTCTCTATATCCTTCACCTGCGGAAGCAAGAACACGCCCAAGCGTCCTGTAGCCATGTCCCTCTTGGCAAGGGGTGTCAAGGAAGGCTCACCTGTATCCATGTATACGCCAAGCTGTGTCGAAACATCGTGGAGAATCGCTTGCCTTTGTCCCGGTTGGGAGATCGTAACTTTCGCATTGGGGTCTTTCGGCGAGAGGATCATGCCCATGCCATGCTGCTGAATCATTTTTTGCGCATCCTCAAGCCCCACGTTCATGATGTAGATATCGCCCACATACAGATCTTTTCCCTCTACTCTCACCTCAGCAGGCTCGATGTCCACGATCAGCGAGAGCGTTTTGCCCGACATCAGAAACTTGGCGATCACGAGGGTAATGATTCCGGCAATGATGCCGCCCCACCAATGAAAGAAAACAGCAGCAAGGGTTGTCATGAGCGAGCAGAAGATGACCAGGTAATTCCGGCCCTCGAATACCAACGCGATCCCCTCGATATAAGGGCCTCCCCGGGGAACCAGCTCTTGCTTGTCGATCTCCGTCAAGGTCGTACGCTCCATATTGCGCACGTCACGAAATTGCTGGGCTGCCACAGTCAAAAAGGTAACGGCTGTATAGTTTTCCTTGAACAGTGCGGGAATGGCAACAGCGCCGAGAGCAGCCGCGATGACGCCCAGCGCAACCTGGATGATTTTCCCGTGTGGATAGGTCGGATATTGACGGTAATCGGTGCGAAGCAAGTGGATCCTGCACATAATCCCGAACGTAAATCCCAGCAACAACGGCACGAGAAATTCACTCGCCAGCAGTTCTTTGTACAATCTCGTCATCCCCTACGTGCATCTGATTTGGAGGGTTCGGTATGACTCCACCCGATCCAGCGACAAATCCACAACCAGATAACCCGGAAACAGAACCAGAAGGAAAGGGAGCTCCAGATCAGGTCTTGTGCGAATTCACTCCCAAGCTGGCAGGTTCCGGAGAATTTCCCGATATAGAACCCGTAAATGGCATCTGCCAGCACGATAGAGAGCAAAAGAGAAAAAAGCTGAGCTCCCCCCCGCCTGTTGATGATCAAGGCTGCGACAACGGCGACAGTCGGCAGGATGATCTGCTCGTCCCAAAACAGCAAGACTGGATCGGTAAAAAAAATCCACCTCAGCCAAAACAATATCCAGGCCATGACAATCGCGGCAAACAGATGAAAGCGGCGTCGGCTCGCAGAGATCTGGACGTACAGCCAGCCGCAGAAAAGCAGTGGCAAAATGGTACCGCTTAAGCTGATCTCTACGGGTGCAAAAGCGAGTGTCCAACTCACGAACGAGCAAACCAGAAAAGCGACGAGGATAGCCAACATTCTTCTTCGCGACAGGTTGAGCTCACGTAAAAGAAGATCCATACTTCCCATCCAGACGAGACAAATGAGGCACCACTGGATGAGAATCGCAACTGTCCCTTCGTTCATGTTCATCTCCTCAAGATGTGGTTGTCTCCCCAAAGTATGCCTCATCAGGCAGGCTTTCATGTGGCTGCTGGATCGCTCAATCGCGATTTGCCAACGACGATACATCTATCTGTCGCTGCTGGGCATAGTCATAGCTGCGTCCGGATAAGATCATCGGAACGTGTAAAAAATCCTTCAACCGCTTGATGCCGAGTGCTGTCATGGCTACCCTCAGTTGATGGTGCCATTCGTCAACGGTATGTAGCGCGTCTTCTATGGATTGGGTTTGGACAATGCGCAAAAAGCCGCCGGCAATCCCGACCGCATCCGCCCCCAATGCCAGGGCCTTGGCCACATCCAAGCCATGTCGAATGCCTCCTGTCGCGATGAAGGATGATCCGTGCTCCATCCAGTCCCGCGCCTCCAGCAAGCTCTCCACAGTCGTAAGACCCCAATCGTCAAACATGGGAAGCGGTGTGCTTCTGCGCATATTTTCTACTTTGGCAAAATTGGTGCCGCCCCGTCCCCCTATGTCAATCATCGGGATCCCTATGTCAATCAACTTCCCGATCGTCTCTTTCGCCATGCCGAAACCCACTTCTTTGACAAGAACCGGAACGGGCACCTGGTCCCGAATGCGCTGAATTCGCTCCAAATAACCAGTAAAGTCCCGATCTCCTTCCGGCATTAACAGCTCCTGCATCACATTGAGATGAATCTGCAAACCATCCGCTTCCAGCATTTCCACGGCCGCCAGGGCCTGCTCCACAGTAGCTTCCGCCCCGATGTTTGCGAATAGAATGCCGTGCGGGTTCTCTTTTCGTACAACACTGTAGCTGTCACGGACGGAAGGATCTCGCAAAGCAGCCATTTGGGACCCGACTGCCATGGCCAAGCCTTTTTCCCTTGCAATAATAGCCAGTTTCTGATTTATCGTCGTTGTTGCTGCGGCACCGCCAGTCATGGCATTTATGAGGATCGGAGAAGCGAGGCGAAAGGAAGCCAAATTTACATCAAGGTTCAAGTTACCATAATATATATTCGGTAAACTATTTGGGACAAAACGAATCTCGTCAAAGCTGTTTGTCTGCTGCTCATTCGTAGCCAACGCATGCTGAATATGATCCATTTTACGTTGCGAACGATCCATCGATCGGATTCCCCCTTATCCGCTACTGTAAAAAGGGGGATACGCCTAAGCGCATCCCCCACACTTCCTGCTTTTTACTTGAACTTGTCTTTCAAATCACCGAAGAGTTCGCCCAAAGTAACGCCCATTGGCTGGTTGTTCTCTTGTTGGAACTGTTGCTGTTCCTTTTTGCTCGCGCGTTCAGCTTGCTCTACACGATCTTCTTCCACTGCGCGAATGCTCAAGCTGATGCGTTGTTCTTGTGGAACCACATCCAGAACCTTTACCTGCACCTCTTGGCCTTCCTTCAACACTTCTCCAGGAGTGTTGACGCGGCGATTTGCGATTTGCGAGATGTGTACCAGACCCTCAATGCCTGGAGCTACTTCGACAAACGCACCAAAGGAAACCAGACGCTTCACGGTTCCATTTACGATGGAGCCCGCTTTAAATTCTTCCGCTACGCTGGCCCATGGACCTGCTTGCGTTTCTTTGATGCTCAGCCCGATGCGCTCGTTTTCCTTGTCGACCTTTAGTACTTTCACGGTTACCTTGTCGCCTTCTTTTACGACGTCAGAAGGTTTTTCGACGCGGTTCCAAGCCAGTTCGGAGACGTGCACGAGTCCGTCTACCCCGCCAATATCAACGAAAACGCCGAAATCGGTCATGCGTTGGACGGTTCCTTCCAGAATTTGACCCGGTTGGATGGTATCCAGAATCGATTGTTTTTTCACTTTCACTTCGTCTTCCAGGACTGCTTTATGGGAGAGGATTACTTTGTTCTTTTCTTTATCCATCTCTACGACTTTTAGGCTCAGCTCTTTTCCTTTGTAGTCGGAAAAGTCCTCGACAAAGTGGCGCTCTACCATGGAAGCCGGGATAAATCCGCGTACACCCACATCGACAACGAGGCCGCCTTTTACAATTTCTTTCACAACCGCATGGATTACTTCGCCGTTTTGCATTTTTTGCTCTAGATCGGACCAAGCGGATTCCATTGCTACGGCCTTCTTGGAGACAACGAGTTCTTCTTTATCATCATTAAGCTTGATGACTTTCACCTCAAATGTGTCTCCGACCGCAACTTCATCGGCAACCTTCTCCACGTGCAGCGGGGATAGCTCGCTGATCGGGATCAAGCCGTCATATTTGTAGCCTACATCTACAAGCGCTTGTTTGTCCTCTACTTTTGTCACTGTCGCTTTTACGACATCTCCTACGGAAATTACGTTTGCATCCGTTAGGCTAACATTCGTTTCTTCCATCATCATAAAGACCTCCTTCATACCATCCAGTCCCCAACTGTCCGTTAGTGGCGGAATTCTCCTACCATCTTGCAAGAAGCGGGAGCATGTATATTTTTAACTGACGCCTTGAAGGCAGCTCAGTTAGCTGACGAAGCCATTTCATTCCAGTACAGGTAGTATTCTTCCCTTTGGAGATTCTATACCGAGACCTTGGAACGATGCTGTTCGTGAAGAGAGCGGATCTCTGCCATGATCAGATCCGTCGTTTCCTTCAGCGTATCAGAACCTGCTTTGGCCTCACGCAAGGAAGTCAGGTCAATCGGTTTGCCGTAGACGATCTTGATCGGCCGAAACGGGCGATACGGGCCAATGATCGCTACGGGCACTACCGCTGCCTGCGATCTCAGAGCAAACATCGCCACGCCAGGCATCCCGGCGCCAACCTCTCCTGTTTTGCTCCGTGTGCCTTCTGGAAAAATTCCCAAGATTTTTCCTTCTTCCAACAATTTTAAAGTGGAGCGAATCGCTGCTCGATCCCCAGCTCCACGTTTGACAGGAAATGCCCCAAACTTTGTGATCAAAAAGGAAAGGACAGGGATCCGAAAAAGCTCCTCCTTCGCCATGAAAAAGACCTGCCGCTCAATCCCGGAACCCAGGAGAGGAGGGTCCCAAAGCGAGATATGGTTGGCGCAAAGGATCACTGGGCCTTCCTTAGGTATATGTTCACGCCCGATCACTTGCCAACGGAAGACAAGCGAAAATATCGTGCGGAAAAAGCCTCGGAATAGACGATAATAACTCACTGGCTCGACTCTCCCACTCGCTCGCAGATTTCCAGAATTCGTTCCGCCACCTGAGCGATTGTCATGCCTGTCGTATCGACGAGGATGGCATCCTCTGCCTGACGCAACGGGGCCACCTCTCTGTTCATGTCTCGTTGATCCCGCTCGGCAATCTCTTGCTCCATCTCGGCCAGATTCGGGTCGAACCCTTTATCGCGCAGTTCTTTCCATCTTCTCATTGCCCGCTCTTGAATCGAAGCGGTTAGGAAAATTTTCACCTCGGCATCCGGCAACACATGCGTCCCGATGTCACGACCGTCCATCACGACCTTGCCCTGGACGGCGAGGTTGCGCTGGAGGATCAGCATTTGCTCGCGCACGGAGGCATAACTGGCTACAACGGAGGCGTATTGACTAACATTTGGCGTGCGAATCCATTCCGTTACGTCCGTATTGTTCCAATAGACATGCTGTTCACCTTGCACGCGTCGCAAACGGATGTCATTTTCTTTCAAAAGCTTTGAAACGACTGACTCGTCTTCGATTGGCAAGCCTTGATCAAGGACCGCCCATGCCAAGGCGCGGTACATGGAACCTGTGTCGATGTACAGGTAGTCCAGCTTGCCGGCCACCATTTTCGCCACCGTGCTTTTTCCCGCTCCCGCTGGTCCATCAATGGCAATATTCATACCTTCTCACCTGCTATGTACTGTAGTCCATAAAGGGAACATGGAAAAACAAGAGAAGCTTCTGTCGAAGCCTTCTTTACCAAATATGTCTTTTTCATAGTACCATAGGATGGTAACATGCGCAAACCTTACGGAGCTTCTGAAACCCCTTCCAGTCTTTGCGTCTCAATCAAAAACGCGCGAACTGGGTCGAATTGAAACAGCAGTTCGCTGCCCACCATCACGATAAAACAGATCACGATGCCGGCGATGATGACCTTCTCGATTCGTTGGGAAAAACGACGGAATCTCTCGTTGTAGCGGCTTGTCATGATGTCCCATCCTGTCTGGTGTCACTCCATGACACCCTTTTTGCGCAATTCCAATTGTCTTTCATAGCAGGCCCGCACTACTTTCGCACGATCGGGCTCGCTTATTTGTATAAATTTCCCAGAAACCCACTGGTGCATTCCTTTTTCTTCAGCAGGCTTTTGACGCACTACCTGCAATTCTGCAGAAGCATGCTGCACGGTCCCCGCTTTATTCGGCAGGGAAATCCACACCTGGATTTTGTCATTTTCTTGTATCGTGTAGGAATCTTTACAGGTAAACGAAAGTCCTCCTCCGCTCACATCTACCGTTCGAGTAAGAAAATGATAGCTACGTATGGGATCGTTCAATTTGACAGCAATATCGAGCGAGGTATCGATACGTAAATAATTGCGTCTCTGTGTACGGCGAATGTCCTCTTTCTCCGGCAAACCGAGCAACAAGACTGGAAGCGGCTCGATTTGTCTGCCTACAATGGAAGTCTGGAAGTCGTACCGCGACCCATCCTCTCCCAGGTACCATAAGAGACAAGGTGTACCGACTTCGAGTAATTCGGTTTTCCCCGTGCTCTCGCTGGTAGGCAGCTCGATGGAGGCAATTCCTTCCTTGCTGTCCGTTATCCTGCTCTTAAAGGACTGAGCGAGTATGTCTTCAGAGGAACTTATTACGTTTAGTCTTATGGTTTGTCCAATCCGCGGAAGCATCATTGCAGCGTTCCTCCCTTTCCCTCTCATGCTTTCATTATATACCCTTGTCTACAAACGGAAAACAGGGAAAGCCCCTTTTTCAGGCTTCCCCCAAAGTTTTATCGAGTAGCATGCGGTTGATTGCCCCCGCCCGTGACCATTTTGACTACTTCTTCCTCGTCCCCTGTTTCAGCATTGATGTAAATCAAGTAGGTATTGCCTTCGAAGTTGCCGGTAATCTCCCAGGCAAGAACCTCATTGCCATCGTTCTTGCCTTCGATCAAGGCAAGTCTTTGTCCTGTTACTTTCACAGAAGGATTGACGTTCGTTCTCGCTTGTTCCTTGCTGATTTTCGGCTTTGGAATCGTCCGTTTTTTGTTGTTGAACAGGTATTCAGTCGAATTGAAAGCATGTACGTTCCCAGTGTCCAGCGCCACTTCGACGACTACGGAATCAGGATAGATGCGGACACCGTCTTGCACGGGAACGAATGTAAAGACAGCAGAGCCTTGATAGTTGTCCACTTCCGAAACTTCCATATCCCCGTAGCCATGGGCCCGAAGAAATTTCTGGCCGCTTTTGCGAGCTTGCTCCATGGAAATTTTCTCTTTCCCGATCTGTCTTTCATCCATCAGCCAAACGACCTTGCCGCTACGCTTTGTCACATCCATGTTGATCGAGCTTCGCTCATTGGGGGTATGAATACGAACGCTATACGCGGAGTATTCCTCACCTTTTCCGTTTTCGTCTACATCGACACGGACCCCTTTGCCCTCCTGCTTACCGACGAAATCCAGAGCGATCTTTTTTGCTTCTTCCTTACTGATCTTTTTGCCGTCAATGCCCTTGATTCGCATTTGTTTTTTCTTGTCGAGACTCTGAATGCCAGCTCCCCAATCCAGTTCCGGATACTCCTGGACTTTTTTCTCGATCGTTTTGAAGCCATCGATAATGGTATTGTCCGATTTTTTGTCATCCGAGGCGAGCGCCGTCTCCACATCCATCCAACGCAATTGCTTGTCAATCACATTTCCCTGCACTTTGCGAAGCTGGTCTTGTATGTCAGCCGCATGCTTGTGCAGGTTTTTCAAGGTCCCGTATTCCTGTTGGGTCAGTGGCTCTTTATTCAGATCACGAACCGCCACCCGATGGGAAAAATCAGCTACGCGCGACAGCATTTCCTCTGTTTTATTAAACGGCATCAACGTCAGGGGCAGTTGCCCTACATCCGACTGAGCAGCGTAAGCCAGTCTCCAGACGTTCGTCAAAGTCGGGGTCATTTGCTTTCGAGAGTTGACTACCAATGCTTTTCCCAACTCGTCATGCAGCTGATCGACGTGGTAGGTCAAATCGTGGAAGGCTCGCTGATACGAATTCTCCGCTTTGATCAAGATTGAATTTTTCTCGTTGTGTTCCTGATAGCCCCACATCCCCGCTCCGACCAACGCTACGATCGCGACGGGAAAAAGAACGCGTGACACTGCTCCGTATACCATCCCTTGCCACTCCTCCTCTTCATATACTGGTGATTAACGACAGAAAATGTGTTTGCCGATTTTCTTGGCTTGCGG
The DNA here is from genome assembly GCF_000503775.1 of Brevibacillus panacihumi W25. Taxonomy (GTDB): domain Bacteria; phylum Bacillota; class Bacilli; order Brevibacillales; family Brevibacillaceae; genus Brevibacillus; species Brevibacillus panacihumi_A. The sequence goes on from NZ_KI629782.1 coordinate 409,706, forward strand.
TCGACTCCAGATCCACTTTGAAGTCGCCGTCGCGGGGTTGAAATAATACGTGCATCCACCGGTCGGGTCCCAGCCCTTGAGTGCGCTGCGTACCGCTTTGCTCGCGCTCTCGTTGGGCTCAAGCCAGATCTGTCCATCCGCGACGGCAGTAAACGCTCTCGGCTCAAAAATGACGGCAGATGGCGTATTGGGAAATGACGAGCTTTTGACTCGATTCAAGATGACTGCCGCCACCGCTACCTGTCCCTCGAAGGGCTCTCCTCTTGACTCCCCGTACACGGCATTGGCCATTAGCCGCAGGTCGTTATCCGAGACTTGAGAGGTGTGGAATTTCGCTTGATTAGGTTTGTTCTTTGCCGCGTTGTTCACGACTTGATTTTCTATGGACGACAGAAGGGTTAATCCGGACAGCACAGCTACGGCTACGACCAATGAAATACCAACGAACCAGATTTTTCGCATGGTAGCCCCTCCTTGGCACGTATTGAAATCTTTGCATAGTGTTAGTGGAGGATGGCGGGTTTATGCATGAGATCTGGCAACGACATTTACAGCCATTCAGACGCCAAAAAAGGAAAAAGCCCGTGCATACGGATGCACCGGACTTTTGTGTCTGCCTTGCCTATTATTCATAACATTCCTGGATGAAAAATTGCTGCTCATTGTCATTGTCACACAGGCATTGCTTGAATCCTGTCTCCACCTGTCCCCCAGGCTCTCGTCGACCTCGCAGCGTAAATGTTTCTCCGCAGACATTGCAGCGAATCAGCACTTTGGCTCGTTGAGTTTTTAGCACGACTTGTCTCCTCCTCCCGTTTATTGTGGACGGGAAAAGAGATTTTTAGAACCATGTTCATGCGCCCGCTGCACCTTTTTCATACCCTGCCACCACAAGAAAATCATAAAGGGAATGATGGCGAGCAGCCAATTTTGAATGGCTAAAAAAATAGCGTTATAAATCGCATGCAAACAAATAGGAAGCATCAGGGAAATCCAAAGAAAGAAGCGTTGGGATTGTGTGGACTGAGTAAACTTTGCCTTACCCAGATAATAACCCATCCACACTGCAAATAAAGCGTGGCTGGAAACCGGCAGCAGAGCGCGCCAAAAAGCGACGTTTGTCCCATTGATGATCAGATAAAACAGGTTCTCCAATGTAGCGAAGCCCAAAGAAACCGCAACCGCATAGACGATTCCATCATAAGGCTCATCAAATTCCACATGCTTGTAAGCTGTAAAAAAGATTACCATCCATTTGAAAAATTCTTCCACAACAGCCGACTGAAAGACTTCAGCAACAATTGTATCCCGCCAGTACCACTCATTTTGCATGATGTATTGCAGCACCATGATGGGAATCACAAGCAACATCCCAAAAATGAAGGAGCGAATCACCATCGATATCGGTTCCGGTTCAAAACTGTCACGCAGGTAAAAATAACTCATGATGGCAATACCGGGGGCTATAGCAGCTCCGATCAAAGCGATCATCCGTGTATTACTCCTTTACACAAGGCTGTTATTCATCGTACCATGAATACTGATTCATGAAAACCCGGTACAGGAGAAGAGATCATGTCCAAAAACGTACTCGTGTTAAATACTGGCGGCACGATAGCCATGTCTGTAGATGATTCGGAGGGCGTAAAACCGCTTGACGATCAAGCTGTCAACAAGATTCTTCCGTTCTTATCGCGCTATGCCGACGTGACCATGAAAAACGTCCTCAATCTGCCCAGCCCGCATATTACCCCCTCTTTGATGAATTTTCTCCGTCTGGAAATCGAAGCTGAACTGGCAAAAGGAAACTTCGACGGCGTGGTGATCACCCATGGTACCGATACCCTCGAGGAGACAGCCTATTTTCTTGATCTCACCTTATCTCATACTGTGCCGATCGTGGTTACGGGAGCGATGCGCAGCAGCAATGAGCTAGGGGCAGACGGTCCCGTCAATCTCATCTCGTCTGTGCGTACAGCCGTCGATCCAGAAAGTGCAGACAAGGGCGTACTGGTCGTTTTCAATGACGAGATCCACGCTGCCTGTCACGTCACCAAGACGCACACGAGCAATATCGCTACCTTCCAATCTCCACAGTACGGTCCAATCGGAACGATTTTAAAAAAGCATGTTCAATATCACCATGCTCCATTGATCCGGGAACATTACACGATTTCCCATGCGGATGCGAATGTACCTCTGATCAAATCTGTCGCTGGCATGGACCCGAGCTGGTTACGCTTTTTGCTGGAGGAAACGATCGATGGGCTGGTCGTAGAAGCTTTCGGCTTGGGCAATCTGCCTCCCGCTATTATTCCGACACTCCAGCAGGTACTGGACAGAGGGATTCCAATCGTCCTCGTCTCCCGCTGCTACAATGGACAAGTGCAGGATGTCTACGACTACGAAGGCGGTGGTCGCCAATTGAAGGAAATGGGTATTGTGTTCTCCAACGGACTCAATGGCCAAAAAGCCAGAATAAAACTGATTGTTGCCCTGCAACAAACCCGTGACGCCAAGACTTTGCAAAAATGGTTCGATCAATCGATGATGTAGGTAAGAATCCCCAGCCATCGTTCTGGGGTTCAACTCAGTGGTAAAATGATGCAATGAAATCTGGGGGGAGTTTTCATGAAAAGGGTAGCTGGTTTCTTCATATACGGGTTGAAACAGGGAGACGAGAGCTCCCAGTGATCCGTTTTGTTCGCCTCCTCCTTCATTTTGGCTACCAGGAGGCTATGTCGTGTCTCTTTCCAGTCTTTATTTTCGCTTCGCTTGCGGTGTCCAAATACATCACCATTCCCGGTCTGGCCCGCTATGACCTGCTTTTGGTCCTCTGCCTGCTGTTTCAAATTTTCATGGTAAAAAGCGGCCTGGAGACGCGGGATGAACTGAAGGTCATCACGGTCTTTCACTTGATCGGACTGGCACTGGAGCTATTCAAAGTCCATATGGGCTCGTGGTCGTACCCGGAGGATGGGCTAAGCAAAATTTTTGGGGTGCCGCTCTACAGCGGATTCATGTACGCCAGTGTTGCCAGTTATCTCTGCCAGGCTTGGCGGCGACTCGACGTCGGCTTGACCGGCTGGCCAAAACCGGTGTTTGCCGTAACGCTCGGCAGCGCGATCTACCTCAATTTTTTTACTCACCACTTTCTGATTGATGTGCGCTGGGTACTGATGGCTGCGATCTTTCTCGTGTTCTGGAACACGCGGGTTACCTTTCGCGTCACCCATGAACGCTTTTTCATGCCGCTTCCTCTCGCCTACTTTTTGATCGGATTTTTTATCTGGATCGCGGAAAATATCGCCACTTTTTTCGGTGCGTGGTATTACCCAAATCAAAAATCGGGTTGGGAGCTGGTTCATCTCAGCAAAATCAACTCTTGGTTTTTACTGGTAATTGTCAGCTTCATCATTGTTGCGGAGTTGAAGCATGTAAAGGCAAGAAAGTCCAATCCATTTGACCACAGTAAGATGCTGTAGACTTATCCAGCAAGCCATTTGGATGACAGCCTTGACGCCGAACATAAAAAAGATAGCTTTTCACTTAGCCAAAATGGGCTAATGAGAAAAGCTATCTATATTTTTATCCTACGTACAAACGCTTAGACCCAACCGCGGAAACGGGATGCTTCCGCCATTTTGCGCACACCAGCCATGTAAGCGGCGAGACGCATGTCTACTCGTCTTGTTTGAGACAGGGAGTAGATGTTTTCAAACGAGCGGACCATTACTTTTTCCAGTTTTTCTTCTACTTCTTCTTCAGACCAATAGTAACCTTGGTTGTTCTGTACCCATTCAAAGTAGGATACGGTGACGCCACCTGCGCTGGCCAAAACATCCGGAACGAGGAGAATGCCGCGTTCGGTCAAAATTTTGGTCGCTTCCAGCGTGGTCGGTCCATTGGCTGCCTCGACAACGATCTTTGCTTTGATGTCGTGCGCGTTGGCACCTGTGATCTGATTTTCGATCGCTGCAGGAACGAGAATATCGCAGTCGAGCTCCAGCAGCTCTTTGTTGGTAATGGTGTTAGTAAACAGCTTGGTCACCGTACCGAAAGAATCGCGGCGATCCAGCAGATAGTCGATATCTAAACCGTTTGGATCGTACAATGCACCATACGCATCGGAAATCCCCACTACCTTGGCACCTGCATCATGCATGAATTTCGAAAGGTAGCTGCCGGCATTCCCGAAGCCTTGAACAACAATACGCGCACCTTTGAGGTCGATGCCGCGTCGTTTGGCTGCTTCGCGGATACAAATGGTTACCCCTTTGGCTGTAGCCGTTTCACGACCATGCGAGCCTCCCAGGGAGATTGGCTTGCCAGTGATAAATCCAGGGGAATCAAATTCGCGAATTGCACTGTATTCATCCATCATCCAGGCCATGATCTGCGAGTTCGTAAACACGTCTGGTGCCGGAATATCTTTTGTAGGCCCAACAAGCTGACTGATTGCACGGACGTAGCCACGGCTCAATCGCTCCAGCTCACGGAAGGACATCTCGCGAGGATCGCAGATAATTCCGCCCTTACCACCGCCGTATGGCAAGTCTACAATACCAGCCTTCAAGCTCATCCAGATAGAAAGCGCTTTCACTTCGTCCTCTGTCACTGCCGGGTGGAAACGAATGCCTCCCTTGGTCGGACCAACTGCATCGTTATGCTGCGCACGATAGCCCGTAAAAACTTTGACTTCGCCATTGTCCATGCGAACCGGAATGCGTACAGTCAAAACGCGTAGCGGCTCCTTCAAGAGTTCGAACATCGAATCTTGGTAACCTAGTTTCTCCAGTGCTTCCTTGATCACCGTTTGGGTTGATTTGAGCAAATCCATGCTTTCTTGCTCTTTTTTCCCTTGGGTGCTTTCGGTTACCACTTCTTGATTACCCATTACTTACCACCTCAGAAATGTTGTCGGTAAATCCATCGTTAAGTATACACGCTTGTTTCACGTATGAGAAGATAAAAAAATTCCATTCCGCTGTTTTTTATTCGGGCAAAACATATTTCCGATAATACTATCCTTCCCCCCACCTATTTGTTTCATGACCAACAATCGCAATCTGTGTCATAATGAAACGAGATACGCAAGAAATTCGAGGAGGTTTTTATGAAAAAAGAGCGAAGCATTCTATTTTTATTTGCTCATCCCGACGATGAGACTTTTACCTCCGGGATTGCCATCTCCAAATACGCGGCAGAAACCAAAACGCAGCTCTACTTGATTTCCGCAACCAAGGGGCAAGCCGGCAAAGCTGGCGATCCTCCCCTTTGCAAGCCTTCCGAGTTACCCGCCTATCGCGAGCAGGAGCTGCTGCGAGCCGCAAATGTCCTAGGCTTGAGCCGAGTAGAGACATGGGAGTACGAGGACAAACACCTTAGCGATGTTCCGATGGCGGAGCTCGTTGCCAGCATACACGAAGCAATCGCACGGTACCAGCCGGATGTCGTCGTCACTTTTGCTCCACACGGCATTTCCGGTCATCCTGATCACCAGGCGATCAGCGCTGCAGCCACGCAAGCAGTCCAAACACTCCCCGCGGGAAGCAGCGTGCGCAAGCTCTACTACGCCACTCGTGCGACAGATACAGTCCCCACCGGAGGCAAGCCGATTTTCTCGGATCCATATGAAACGATTACGACCGTCATTCAAGGCCCCACATATGTCAAACAGGTGGCTGCGGCATTGGCCGAGCACAAAACCCAGCATCTCTCGGTCGAAAGGGTTTTTCCAGGTGCGATCAGCGGAGACACAACCCATGTACCGCCCCAGAACCACTACATCCTGGCATGGAGCAATCTGCCTGGCTACGCCGCAAATCCGCAAGACAAAGAGGCTGATTTCTTCGCCGGATTTCCACTCCATGAGTAGTCTACGGACAGCAACAGCACCTAGCTCGTGAACTAGGTGCTGTTTTTATCCGGATCTATTTGTTCCATTAGGTAAAGTGCCTGCATATTTCTTTGACTGCATCGTCAGCCACGACCACTTTCCCGTATTCTTCCAACACATAAACCGTAGTTGGCGTCGCTTCTCCGTACTCAGAAAGGATCGCAATCAATTTGTGATATCGCTCCTGATCCAAGTCCACTTCCTCCAGCACAAGATGATATTTCCCCTTGTAGAAGTAGGCTGTTCCTCCATTGGTCAAAAGAGCGTTTATTCGATGAGAGGCTTCAACAAGATGCTCAAAGTCGCGGAAGGCGTAGATGATGAGGTCGCTTTCCTCCAGCGTAACCTCCAGTTCATACACTTCTTCATCCTCGTATTCTTCCTCTTCTTTTCCATCTTTGGAGCCTGTTTTTCCTCTAGTTACGATTACGACCATCCCCTGAGCTGGCAAGGCAAACACTTCAACGGCGACAGGTCCGGAAACTTCAAAGCCAAGTTCGTGATAAGCCTGCTCCATCATGTCGTTGAACAGTTCATGTACTTTTGGAATGTCACGCCACATGTCTTCTTTCTCTATTCCGCGCTCTGACAGATCGTCAAATGTTAAAAAGATGCGTATCTTATCTTGACCAAGGCGTTCAACACGCATGACTGTCCCTCCTCGCCATCCAGTCGTACTACAAAATATGATGGTAAGCCTGTAAGAGTTCTCCGCATTTTCCGAGGTGTACCCGAGGCATGTATCCATTTTTAAAACGGATGGTGCCTTTTGAGTTCAGATTATAGCGTTATGCAGTCCGCTGTTCAGAAAATTGGGAGGTAGTCCTATCATATCACATTTGGTAGCCGGAAAATAGTGAAGCGACACCTTGCGTGCCAGTTCGCGGTCTTTCGCCCTGTATGTCGATTTCATGAAGGAGTTACTGCAAGAATGTTAGTTCCTGTCAAAACCTGCGCTTTCCCAGGAAACATTCATTTCCTGTCCTCGTTCTTCTCCTGATGATCACCTAGACAACGGAATGGTGACGACCGTCCCGATGCGGAGCTGTGCATCTGCAGCCAAGCCATTGTAGCTGGCGATTCGGGAAGCTCCTGAGTTATTCCCGTAATATTGCCGTGAAAGCTTGAACAATGTATCTCCTTTTACCACAACATGCTTCACCGTCTTTGGTTGAGCGGCAGCTGGCTCAGGAGAAGTGGCCTGCTCTTGGGGAGCAGAAGCTTGGTCAGCCGATGGGGTGAGAGCGGTAGTTTCTGTCACAGCATCGGTTACGGGTGTGGTTACGGCAGATGTCGCGGGGGCCTCCCCCTGATCAGAGTCAGTCACCGGAGTTTGGGACAACTCCTCGGTATTGTGTGCGGGTGGCTGTTGTTCTTCCTGTGCAGCCGAATCCACGGAAGGCTTTGCCTCTGAATCCACCGATTGATTGGGAACGGCTGACTGGCTTCCTCCCTGGGCGTGATAAAGCTCTAAACCAATCAATCCAAAGAAAAGGGCTCCAAACAAGATCAAGCCGCCCTGTATCACCCGTTTAAAGGACACCCTGCCTGACTTTCTTTGGGTGCCTCTCGAATTTCGCGGCGGCAATCCACCCTGAATCTCGTTCACTCTCCCTCCCCCTTTCTGCGTTTTAAAATGGACTGTAAGTAGAAGGCAAGTGTCAAATCAACCAGAATATGAGCGATTATGGGAAGCCACAAATTACCCTCATAAGTATACAGTTCTCCCAAAAGCCAACTTGTCAAAAACAAACTGGCGACCAAAAGCGGCTTTCTTAAATACCGGGTATGTACCAATGTAAATATGACACTCGTCCAGAGATTTCCTGCAAAAGATTGAATGACACCGCGAAACAGCCATTCCTCCGTAACCCCCACCACCACGCATACGAGAACAGTCATCAGAAGAGACGTCTGTCCAAACAACTGTTCATTGATACTGCCATCGTCTTGCCAACGCTGCGGTAAAAAGCGTTCCATGCCTATGCTCATTCCTACCACGAGGATCGCAACAAGCACCGCCCACCCGATACCAGCGAGGCTGGGACGGGAAAACAACGCAAGTGTGGACTGCAAGCCATGCATCCACAAACTCCCTCCGGCTGCCAAGACCAAAACCACGCCCTGCGTCAGCCAAAGATTGAGCTGCAGCATAGCCGGATCCATCCCCTGCCCATGGTCTTTCACTGTTGATCCTCCTCACTCATTTCGGCAAAAGAACAGACAACGCCTGCCGCAAATCCCAGCTTGTTTCTTTTCTTCCTGTGTTCATAGACTGCCTGCTGTCCTTGTATAAACTGCGTTCAAGACCGCATACAGAACAACATTGAAGTGTATAGTCATGTCCTGTCTCTCCAAAATAGCCATTGATGCCCTTTCGCAAGCAGTTCTCCCGCTCCTCGGCGAAGCGAATCATCTCCGCAAGCTTTCGCTGTTTCAGAAGCTTTCTTCTTTCCAGCTCCGCGTATACCCGGTCAGCGTGATCACGCAATTCTGTACCAGGGTCCACTTCGTCACGGTAGGGAGCGCTCACACGCTGAGCATAAAACACCAATAAATCCGCCATCTCCTGTGTCAGCTCGATCGAAGTCAACGCTTCTGTAGTCAGGGACTGTTGTTGCCGCAACAGTTCTGCAAGCTGGTCAATCTGCCTGCGGGTCGGGTATTCACGTTCTATCATATACTGATGGATTTGCACGTCTTCCCACGCGTAATACAAAGCGGCATACCCAGCTTCCCCGTCCCGTCCTACCCGGCCAATTTCCTGGACGTATGCCTCCATGCTGGCAGGAAGCTGATAATGAATGACGAAGCGTATATCCGGCTTGTCGATTCCCATGCCAAAGGCGTTGGTGGCCACAATCATGTCCAGTTCGCCTGACAGGAATTGTTGCTGGATCAGCATGCGCTCCATGTTGTTCATCCCACCATGGTAGGCATGTACCTTGCGTTTTCCCTCCAGCTGGTAGGTTGCCACCAATACTTCCACCGCTTGTCGCGTGGTGCAGTAAACAATTCCTTGGCCCTTCCATTCATCCATTTGGTGCAAGACCTGTGCACGCCGTTCTGATTCTTCCATCACGGGGATAACGTCGATCGCGATATTTTTGCGATTGAGCGATTGCAACACGACATGTTCAGGCTTGATCTTCAGCAGGTCGCAAATCTCCTCCCGCACAGCCGTTGTCGCGGTTGCTGTCACGGCCAGGACCGGAGGATTACCCAAGGCTTGGACCACTTCAGGCAAACGCAAATAGTCGGTGCGAAAATCATGCCCCCACTGGGATATGCAATGCGCTTCGTCGATCGCAATTAGTGATACACCTACTTTTCTAAGCAGGGTCTGAACATGGGATTGCTGCAATTTTTCGGGTGAAATGTAGACCAGCTTGTACATCCCGCTCTCGATTTCACGCATTACTGCGCGCATGTCAGCCGGTTCCAGAAGGCTATTCAAGTAAGTGGCGGCGATCCTTCTTTGGGCGCGCATCTGTTGGACTTGATCCATCATTAAGGATATCAGGGGGGAGACTACGACCGTTATACCTGGCAGCATCAGGGCAGGAAGCTGATAGGTGACGGACTTGCCTCCGCCAGTAGCCAGCACGCCCAATACGTTCTCCCCTGCCAGGACGCCGCGAATGATGTCTTCCTGTCCAGGACGAAATGCCTCGTAGCCAAAATGTCTCTGCAGGTGAGTCTGCAAGCTGGTGCTCACGATGTTGCCTCCCCTCTGTAGCGTGCTAAGGCCAATCGAATATGCAAGTAGGAAACTTCATCTCCCAGGTGGTCTTTTATCAGGCGAAGACGGCCTGTCCCGAGCTCCTCACTAGTACGCACGATGGCATCAGCCAGTTCGGGGGAAAGATACTCGGATGCGTCCCACTCCGGGCAGCGCAAGGCCATTTCGACAAGGTGGTCCTCGACCGTGCTCTCCTTGATCCGCCTTATCCGGGCGACATCTGCTTTGGGAATGCCACGTTGAATCAAGGCGTATGTTTTGGCTGCACTCTCACTCAACCGCACATCTCCCCGCTCCTCGTGATCGGCATCGAGGAGAGCCTTCAATAGAGAAAATGCTTCTCTTTCCTGCTGCAAGCGCTCGACGGACGAGGCTAGACCGTATCGAAACATAAGCTGGAACTGCAATGGCGCCAAATCCATCTCAGCAGCAAGCTGCCCAGACGTCCTTCCCGTATGCCCGGCACCCGTCAATTGGCCTACCAGGATCTGCTGCACCTGCATGGGATGGGGCGACCACAGCTTGTACAGTTCGTCACCTAGGTGCACCTGCCATCTTTCGCGTTCTTCTCCACTCCGAAGTTGTGACTTTATCCAGGATTGGATCCGCCGATCTGTCACAACCGGAATAAAATCCATGCGAGCCGCAGCGATCTGCGAGACCGTCTGCACCAACAAATGAAGCCTTTTCCAAAAAGTGTCCAGGTTGAATGTCAAGAGCGAAGCCGAAAAAGGCGTGAGCCAACGCGCCAATTGATAGTGATTGGACAGCTCTGCCGCGTACCGCACCCCTTCTGTCGTAACCATGAACGTCGACTTTCCATTCATCCCGGCATCTGTACGGATATGGATGCAGCCACGTTGAACTAAATTTGAAACAATTTTATCCCAATTCTCTTTTGAAAAACGGGGAAACATCCGATAATACGGATAAAGGCTGTACAGATGGACATCCTGCAGGGTCTGACTTGCCTTGCGACCGCGCAATATGTAGTAAACAGCTTGCAGGGTTCGTTCGTTGGCGAGAGGAATCATGGCGTTCAGGGCAACAGCAGAAAGCATCTCCTGTTCCTGCGCCTCCACACTCCGACTAATCATTACGTACTCCTTTTCATTTATCTATGCGTTCTCTGTCTGCTTGGCTTGCTCCATTCTGCTAAATCAGACAGGGTTCGACAATCATGCGCTGCAAAATTGCTGGGGGATTTTTATGACAAAACGATTAAAAAAATCAGAATTTATGATGGCTTATATGATCATCATAACACTTGCTTGTACGATCGGTGGATTTTTTTTCGGGGCGCATTATATGAAGAACAAGATCGAAACGGCACAAGCACAAGCTCTGGAGGCCCAGAAGCAGGAGGCTGAGAAAGAGCGCCTGCTCCAAGAACAAAAACTGTATAGTGAACAGGACTTCATTCGTTTTTATTACGCTGTGTATTCTCCTGTGCTCGACTTGAAGAAAGCTCATTTCGACGTCATGAACCAATGGGGGCAAATGGATAAAAAAGCCCAGGAGCAAGCTTTGAAGCAATTGAGCCAGACAGCAGAGGCAACGCTCAAGTCCGTGGATAAAACCGTATCCCTGCAAACTGCTCCCCTGCTGCTGCAGGCTCAGGCGCAATTCAAAAACAGTGTCCGGGCTTATTTGGATAGTATGGACCAAGTGCGAACCGATCAGAATAGTAATGTCCTAACTCCGGGTGACATCAGCGATCGCATGACTCCTTTCCATGAAAACTGGCTGAAAGCACAGGAATTGGTGTACCAGTCATTTGCTACTTGGGAGTCAGCGTACGTCGTAAAAACACCTTTGCCGCAAGCGCTGCCCGAGAAAATCACCATCGAACAATGGAAGGCATACCCCTTCCATTACAGAAACTATGTAACGGCTGTGACACTGTCGCATGATCACCAATGGCGCGCTTTCAATCCCGAAGATTTGACAGTGCGTTTGGACAGTCTGTTCAGCTCAAGTGACGCCCAAGCATTGGGCATCCACGATGTTCATGCTGCGGTGCGTTTGCTTTTTGCGACGGACGCGATCCATCCAGGAGATTTTAAACAATTGCATTCCCGGATTTATTCCGACTTACCGACTCCCGAGGTACCTCTTTTCAAGTAGAGTACATTTTTAGAATGATTCAATCTTGAAATCTTTCCAACAAGAGCATACAATGTGAATGAAGTGGACGTACCACTGGTATGGGAGGTGAAACCACGATGACAACATGGGTTGATAAAGATACTTGTATTGCATGCGGCGCTTGCGGCGCAACGGCTCCTGATGTGTTCGATTACGACGATGAGGGTCTCGCATTCAATAAACTGGATGACAATGCAAACTCCGTTGAAATCCCGGATATTCTTCAAGACGACGTACGTGACGCTGCTGAAGGATGCCCAACAGACTCCATTAAAGTTGAGTAGTACAACCAAGCCTCCCATTGCTGCCATGCGTGGGAGGTTTTTCTTTTTCCATTGAACACAACCTTGAATCGGAGTATAATGGCGAAAAGCCGAACATTCTTTTTGTTTTTTTCCTGTTTTTGGGCGGCTATTTCTCTAATGTTCGGTTTTTGGCTCAATTTCCATGTTTCAACTATTAAAAACATCCATTATTCACGAACGATAGATTAAGTTTTTTTGATAATGTTCATTTTTTCTCTTTTTTCCCCTTGACGTGCTCCCAACGGGCGTGGTATCGTAAGGGCACATCATACGAAACACCAATACGAAACGACGATGACGAAGATAGGCTGTGTCCCGGAAATCCTCAGAGAGCCGATGGTTGCTGCGAATCGGTGATTCCCTTCACAGATAAGCACTTTCGAGTTGTTGCGCTGAACCATCTGTTTTGGATGAAGTATGCGCGAACGGTTGATCCGTTATCTCTACAGGTCATGTACCTGGTAAGGCTCTTCTTTGAGAAAGGAAGAGCGAATGAGGGTGGCACCGCGAAGCAAGCCTCTCGTCCCTCACTGTTCTGTTGGGAGCAGTGTGAGAACGGGAGGTTTTTTTGTATTCATAGCCTACTTCTATTCGACCGGAAAGGAGAGACAGCCTAATCATCGATCAATCACTACCACCAGCCGCATCATTTGTTGTACAAGTCGCACGCGCTTTGCTGTCTCCTTCCCTGACCGAAAAGGAAGCAAGGATCGCACTGTCTAAGATTTTCTTTCGCTACTACTACCAGGAGGTGCTCATCGCACATGTATAAAGTACTGATTACAGATCCACTCAGCGAATTTGGTATTCAACAATTGCTTGATGCGTCCGATGTAGAAGTCGTTCGCAAAACCAACCTCTCCCCTTCCGATCTATTGGAGATCATCGGGGATTATGACGCCCTGCTGGTGCGCAGTCAAACACAGGTAACGGCTGATGTATTCGCAGCCGGCAAAAAGCTCAAAGCAGTCGGACGCGCCGGTGTAGGTGTAGACAATATCGACATCAATGCTGCTACACAAGCAGGGGTTCCTGTCATCAACGCTCCCGACGGAAACACGATCTCGACGGCAGAGCACTCCTTCGCCATGCTGATGGCTGTAGCCCGCAATATTCCGCAGGCACACAAAAAGCTGGCTGACGGTACGTGGGACCGCAAAAGCTTCCAAGGGGTCGAGTTAAACAAAAAAGTCCTGGGGATCATCGGGATGGGACGCATCGGTTCTGAAGTTGCCAAACGGGCCAAAGCCTTCGGTATGACCGTCATGGGCTACGATCCTTTCATGACAGAAGAACGCGCCCAAAAAATGGGTGTGACCAATGCTACGGTCGACGAGATTTGCCGTCAAGCTGATTTCATTACCGTCCATACTCCGCTGACAAAAGAAACGCGTCATATCATCAGCTCCCGTGAATTCGCCAAAATGAAAGACGGGGTTCGCCTGATCAACTGCGCTCGCGGCGGAATCATCGATGAAAAAGCTTTATACGAAGCCATCACAACAGGCAAAGTAGCAGGTGTGGCCCTCGACGTATACGAAGAGGAGCCGCCAGTGGACAACCCGCTGATCGGCCTGCCGCAGGTCGTGCATACGCCGCATCTCGGAGCGTCGACGGTAGAGGCCCAGGAAAACGTAGCTGTAGACGTTTCCGAAGAAATCCTGAAGGTGCTGCGTGGTCAGCCGTTTAAAAATGCCGTCAACCTGCCTTCCATCCCTGCGGATGTCATGGAAAAAGTACAGCCGTACTTCACGCTTGGTGAAAAATTGGGTCATTTCCTGGCTCAAGTGACAGTCGGCTCTGTCTCCGAAATCGAAATCAAATACAGTGGCGAACTGACCGATGTGGATACAGCGCCACTCACCCGCACTGTGCTGAAAGGAGTCCTCTCCTTCCGCCTCGGTGAAGGAGTCAATTACGTGAATGCACCGCTGCTCGCCAAAGTCAGAGACATCACCGTGACAGAGCGTAAAGCTGCGCAAAACCGCGGATTCACCAATCTCCTGACCGTCTCGCTGAAGACCTCCCAGGAGACTCGTACGGTCGCTGGGACCCGCCTGAACGGATATGGCGCCCGCATCGTTAAAATCGACGACTACGCGATCGATGTAGCCCCTGAAGGCTATCTGCTCTATATTCACCACAACGACCGTCCTGGCGTAATCGGCCGTGTTGGTTCCATCTTGGGAACAAACGGCGTCAACATCGCAACCATGCAGGTTGGCCGTCGTGACATCGGCGGCGACGCGATTATGATGCTTTCCGTCGATAAGCCGCTCACAGCAGAGCTGCTTGATACCATGGGCGAGCTGCCTGAAGTGAAAAGTGTAACGCAAATTGAACTGTAATCGTCGCTTTCGTCATGACCCGGCATTTTTGCCGGGTCTTTCTGTTGCATTTTTTCCCAATCCATGCAACGAAATGATTTGTAGCTCGTATTAGAATAGAGATGATTTGGTGCGCAACGCTATCTCCAAGCCATCGTGGACGGAGTACAATGGAAGAAGGTTGTGAACGTATGATTCGATTGATCGACAACACGAACCCGGATATGGCCGCTCACATACTGCGGGTACAAATCCCTGCTTACCGGGTAGAAGCCCGCTTGATGAATTTCGACGGTATTCCGCCATTGCAGGATACGCTGGAGAGCATTCAAGCTTCTGCTGAGACTTTCCTTGGCTATTTTGATGCTGATGACGATTTGGCTGGGTTTCTCTCCTTTGAGGAAGAACAGGCTGGCTACAACCATCTGTCGGCTCGTGGTCCATCCGGATTACTTCCGCAAGGGGATCGGGAAAGCATTGCTGCACCATTTTATGAGTGAAGTCGGCAAATTACAGAAGGTGGCTGTCAGTACCGGTGCAACGAATGAGCCTGCCTTGAATTTGTACAAGGCATTTGGATTTCAGCAAGTGGGATTACTCGAAATTGCGCCGGGAGTGCATCTTGCTTTATTGGAGTCAAATCCCTCAGAGGATTCCGTCTTCCCATCATCCCAGGACGCAGAGAAAAATTGAGGCTGTCCTCCCTCTACGGTTCCAATCATCGCTTTCGCAAATTCACTTGGCGAGGAGAATCCATTCATGCGGAAGATTTTGTTCGGAATTTTATGTTGCCTTTGTATCATACTGGTCATCGGAGTGTGGAGTTATTTCAATAGGCCATCCTTTTTGTATCCGGCCCTCCCCTTTTCTCATCCTGATAAATCTTCCGTAGTAGCGAAGTTGAAGCAAGCGGATGACGAAATGCTGATTCCGCTCATAACCACTGACTCGGATACACGCTTCTATTGGATAGGAGCCAAATCCGCTCAAAGCGGCGAGGCCAAATCGTTGAAAAACTTGTTGCAAACGGACGGCTGGTCGTTCGTGGAGCAGGAAGGC
The DNA here is from genome assembly GCF_000503775.1 of Brevibacillus panacihumi W25. Classification (GTDB taxonomy): domain Bacteria; phylum Bacillota; class Bacilli; order Brevibacillales; family Brevibacillaceae; genus Brevibacillus; species Brevibacillus panacihumi_A. Next base: position 425,186 of record NZ_KI629782.1, read on the forward strand.
GCCGGATATTTTTTTGAAAAGGACAAGCAAAGGATTGTTATCACTGCTCACATGTGGTCTAGTGATTTTGTCCTGTACAAAGTACCGGTCGAGGTACCTGCCGATATTTTCCAGTAATTGTATCCTCATAATAAAAAAACTCCGTCTCTGCGCACAGACGACGGAGTTTTCCTGTTTACAGAATGGACAAGATGCCGCGAACATCATCCAGAATATAATCAGCTTTCACTTCTTCAAATTTTGCACGCGCCTCTTGACCGGACAAGCCCGTCAACGTAGCAGCGAATTTGCATCCGATCGAACGAGCTGCCAGGAAGTCAGCGAGGGAGTCCCCGACGATCAGCACTTCTTCTCCATTCGAAATCGGGAGCGGGAATTTGACTGCTTCGCTGTTCGGTGTGTCGAGACCCAACATCCCTTTTACATACGAAATGGGATGGGGCTTGGACATTGGAGCGAGCGCCGGGAACTCTTCTTCTACTTCCAGTACATGCGAAGCAGTTACGACGCGATTCGGGTCAAACCACTCCAGGATGCCCATTTCACGCAACGGCACATGCGTCTCAATGGTCGGACGACCCGTTCCGATTCCCAGTGTATACCCTTTTTCCTTCAGTGTTTTAAACAACTCGATCATCTCGGCAGGCGGGACAATCGGAATTTCATCCGTGAGAAAACCTGTTTTGCCAGGCTGCTTGGTAGCGCGGCCAATCGAATCAGCCACGCGTTCATCCCCGAGGTACCACTCCTGGAAGGTCTCCTGGCAAAGCTGCCACAGCTCACTGCTGCGTGAGAACATCTGCGTCTGAACACCGCAGCGCTCCTCTGCGATCTGATTAAGATAGACGAGCATTTCTGCCTTTTGTGCAGAGCCTTTGGCAAAATCAGCCGTAAACGCCGCGTAATCGACCGAAAAATCTGCAGCATGCGCCTTCGCCCATTCTCTGAGCTGGTCGACTTGCTCTCGGCCGATCTGGTTGACAAGCAGGTTAACTGCATCCGAACCAAGCTTGGGCTTCAGAGCTTCTGCCAGACGGATCAATTGATAGGAAAAGGTGAGAAATACCATGTCCCAGTTAGAATTGATTCCGCGGGATTTGATAAAGTTCAGCACTTCATCCTTAGCAAATACCTGTTCACGTTCGGTACGAATTTGCGATTCCACTGGCGATGCTGTAAAAGCATCACCTTTTAAACCCAGGTATTGCGGGCTGTACAGCATTTCCCAGACAGTCAGTGCGGAAGCATCGAAGTACCGCTCTTCACTCAACATAACCCCGTCAACGTCGAACAAGATCGTTTTTATCATTTTCTCTCTACACTCCTAGTTGGTTTTTGTATCTACCAAGATCGAAATCGTAAATGTCGTTCCTTCTCCCAGCTTGCTTTGCACGCTGATCGTACCGCCATGCGCATCGATGATGTTCTTGGCAATCGCAAGTCCCAGTCCGGTTCCGCCTGCACGGCCGCGTGTGCGCGCCTTGTCTGCCTTGTAGAAGCGCTCAAACACAAACGGCAGATCCTCCTGAGGAATCCCGCTGCCCGTATCGCTGATTTCCAGCCACAAAACCTTTTCTCCCCGCGCCCGAATCATGACGCTTCCATGACTTGGCGTATGACGCAGCGCATTGTCGATCAGGTTGGTCAAGACCTGTTCCATGCGATCCGGATCGAAATCGGCATGCTGATGCGGCGTTGTGACCTCCAGCGAGAGGGAGATGTCCTGTTCGCGAGCCAGATTGCTGAATTTGCGATGAATTCGTTCCAGATAAGGACGAAGCTCGACCCTTTCCTTGAACAGTTCCACATGTCCAGCCTCCATGCGCGCCAGACTGAGCAGTTCATTGACGAGCTTGGTCATACGAACGGATTCGTCGTAAATGATTTGCGCCAGTTCCTTATGCTCCTCAGGCGTCGCCACCATGTCATCGACGATCGCCTCACTGTATCCTTGCAGCATCGACAAAGGCGTGCGCAATTCGTGAGAAACGTTGGCTACGAAATCATTGCGCATCTTGTCCAATTTGCGTTCACGGGTCATATCGCGTATCACCGCAACCGCACCGCGAATTTGTTCCTTATCCATTAACGGGACCATGACCAGCGACCAGATACGCCCTTGCACCGGGATATCCTCCGCCACCTCATAGCCGCCGCGCACCACTTGCTGGTAATATCCATACAGCGGGAACGGCTCGTCCGGATGCTCATACCTCCAGTCGCGCAGGAAATGCTCAGCTGGCGGGTTGGCTACCACGACATTTCCTTCCCCGTCAATCATAACCACCCCGTCCACCATGCTGCGCAAGACGCTAGCCAGCTGCTCCTTCTCCTTGGACAAGGCATCGACTAGCTGATTCAATCTCGTCGCCATCGTATTCAAAGAGGCTGCTAGCTCCCCGATTTCGTCCGTCGTGCGAATCGGGATCTCCGCATGGAAGTCTCCTTCCGCGATGCGATGAGCCGTCTCTTTCATTTGCCGCAGCGGCGAGGTAATCCGCGAAGACAGGAAAAAGGCGAAGAAAGTCGTAGCCGTGAAAGCAATGACGCCGACGACAAAGATTAACAGCCGTACCTCGGTGAGCGTATCGTCAAAATCTTCGATCGTCTGATAGAGCACGACCGCTCCTTTATGCCCAGAAGAAATCTCCAACGGCACAGCAACAGCCAGAATCGGCAGAGTGCCATTGCGGGCAGCAGGATTGTTGCGATCCGGTTCGCTCAGACTTAGGGAAAATCGTTCCGGCAGCGGATGCTTGCCCTCGATAGCCTCGGTCAGCTTCAATCCTTTTTCTGCCAATAATTGATCGACTGGAATCCGCGGCAGAGGTTTGCCTTCGCTTTTGCCGATGATGTTCTTCTGCTCATCTACAACGACCAACCCGGTGTGATGCACCAAACCAAAGCGCGAGGCCAACTCCAAGGCGCTCTGCTTGTCCTCGCTTTGGGCAAGTCCATCCCTCAGCCCGATGGCCAAATCCTGCAGATTGGATGTCTGGCGATTGTGATAAAAGTTATCAAAGGATTGCACCAGCAAGAGACTAAATACAGTCAAGACCAAGGCAAACAGGGCGATGATGGTCATCCATAGTTTGCCAACTACACTGCGGAAAATGACGTCCACCTTATTTTGGCACCTCTAATTTGTATCCGACTCCCCATACCGTAGCAATCATGGCTGCTGCTTGTGGAGACACGCGATTTAATTTTTCACGCAACCGCTTGATATGCGTATCGACGGTGCGAAGATCCCCGAAAAACTCGTAGTGCCATACATCCTTCAACAATTCCTCACGCGTGAATACCTTGTCCGGAGATTGCGCCAAATAATGAAGGAGCTCGTACTCCTTGGGTGTCAGGCTTACCTCCTGGCCGCTCGCAATCACTTTATGCGCATCATGGTCAATCGTCAGTTCAGGAAACACGAGGATTGAATGGCTGTTTATTGTCTCCGTCTTCAGATAAGCGGTCGCAGACGAACGACGCAGGATCGCCTTGACCCGGTAAATGACCTCACGCGGACTAAATGGCTTGACCACGTAATCATCCACCCCGGCTTCAAAGCCGTGAACTCGGTTGGTCTCTTCACCCTTGGCTGTCAACATGATAATCGGCGTAGCCTTGAACTCGCGAATTCGCTGGCATACCTCAATTCCGTCCATTCCTGGCAGCATCAGGTCCAGCAAAATGATGTCAAAATCATCACCGATCGCCATTTCGACGGCCTGTTCGCCGTTGTCAGCTTCTTCAATCACAAAATTTTCCCGTTCCAGATACATTTTTAACAGTCTGCGAATCCGTTCCTCATCATCCACTACAAGAATACGTGCCTTCTTTTCCATTGCCAACACCTCTTGTCTTTCATCTTCATTACTAGGAAAGGCGGGAGATAGTCCAAAAAAGCTGGCGGTAAAACCAGCTTTTTTGGTATGTTACACACCTGCGTAAGAGTGCAGGCCAGCAATCACCAGATTCACAACGACTAATGTGATTAAAATGATAACAAATCCGATGACAGACATCCAGGCTGATTTTGCACCGATCCAGCCGCGCGACAAACGCAGGTGGAGATAGGCGCTGTAGAACAGCCATACGATCAATGCCCATACTTCTTTCGGGTCCCAGCCCCAGAAGCGGCCCCATGCTTCGTGAGCCCAGATCATGGCGAAGATCAATGCTCCCAGCGTAAAGACAGGGTAGCCGATACTGATCGCCCGATAGCTGATCTCATCGACAAGCTCAGGATCAATTCCTTCCAGGGAAGGCTGGATGGCTGCTGCCAGTCTTTTGCGGAAGATCAGGCGCAGGCCGCCGTATAGCACGAGCCCGGACAAGACGGACCAGATCATGGTATTCAGCTTGCGGGCAGCGTCCTTGCCTTCCATCCACTCAGGCGCCGTAAACCATGGTGACATCGGACCTTCCTGGATCAGCTTGGCATTCGCCGGAGCGACAATCGCCGGCATCGTATACTCCACTTTGGTAGGCGCTACCTGCCCGGTCGGTGTTGTCGTTTGTTCTGTCAATTCAAAAACCGTTCTCTGATCCATTCTGGCAAATGTGGACTCCATAAGGATGAAACCGACGAGCATCAGGACCACCGCCAGTACAACCTCCAGCCATCTTGTGCTTTTGGTCGCTACCTTCTGCGGAATCGTCAGGATCAGGTACATCAGTCCGGCAGCAAAGCCTACCGCCAGGATCCCTTCTCCCAACGCTGCGGTTGTCACGTGAATATGCAGCCAATAGCTTTGCAGGGATGGGATCAAGGGCGTAATTTCTTTCGGAAACACGTATGAGTACGCCAGCATGATGACACCGAGCGGAAGCACAAAGGCACCGATCACGGTCATTTTGTAGATTCGGTAAATAATCAAGTAGGCAAGAATGATGCAGTAATCAAAAAATGCCATGAACTCAAACATGTTGCTGGTTGGACTATGTCCTCCAGCGACCCAGCGCGTGATCACATAGCCCGTCTGTGCGATAAAGCCAACCACTGCCATCCAATACGCGATTCGGCCAAAGCGCATCTCGTGTTGCTTGGGGTCGCGCCCCGCCCAGTTCTTTCCCGTCATGGCGACGATAAATACTACGGACGAGAGCACGTACAGGAAAAACGCGATATCCAATAACAAATCACTGATTTGGTAAAGCTGCACGTTGTTCGCCCTCCTAGAAGCTTATGCCTTCGTTTTATCCTCCAGAGTCACTGAGAGGTTCGTCTGTTCCACCATTCCTTGTACTTCCTTGCGCAGGCCAAACCAGTTTTTGTTGGTATGTCCGGCAATCAGCACATTTCCTTCCTGCAACTGCACCCAGATTCGACGGTGCTGCCAGAAAAAGCCCATCGAGACTCCGATCATGAAGACAAACGATCCAAAGAAAATCAGCGGCAAAGCTTTATCCGTGCGAACGTTCAATCCGGAGATGTCCACCAGATCCGGCATCTCGATCTTCAACCCGTATCTCGGGTTGTCCTTTTGTGTCAGAATCGACCCTTGCAAGTAGACCAGTTTCTCGTTGATCGCGTCTCTTTCATCGAGTACCTCCAATGCGAACATCGGATTTTTGGGCAAATTGGTTTGAGTGATTGGCTTTCCGTCTTTCCCCATCGCAAAATCCGGGAAGTAGTCGAGGATGCGAACCTTCATGCCGTCTGCCACCTGGATCTCTTCCTGAGGGTTGTACAGATCCAGCTTGATCGGGCCTACTTCTTTATCACCGTTTTTCAGATCAATCAGCGTGAAATTGAGTGCCCCCAGCTTCATCTCCTGATAACCGGATTGATAAAGGTAGATGTCTTCATACTTCATCGGATGGTTCACGATAATCGGACCGCTCTGCACTTCCACCAAATCCGGTTTGGCCCCAGGCGTATCTGCGTTTCGGTTCAGGTACAGGATCGCATCCGTCTGGTAGCTCTTCGCAATCACACCGCCCTTGAGATCCAGCTTCTGCACCATCTCATCCTCGGAGTAATACTCGACCTTGAAGCCCAGATTTTTCACATAGTAAGGAGTCTCTGGGATGGGGACCGTTTCCCCTTCTCTGACCCATACATACTCGTCCAAATGAAAGCCTGGCAGACTGCGCATTAACACGCCGATCAGAAAAAGAATCAATCCGATGTGGTTCACGTAGGGGCCCCATCGACTGAAACGCCCCTTTTCCGCCAGCAAGGCACGATCAGTTTGAAAAAGGTAATAGCCCTTTTTCTTCAAGGCTTCTGCTGATTGAGCCAGAATCTCTTCCGCGCTGCGGTCCATTGGCTGTTTCGTTTCCGCGTACAGCTTTTGTCCTTTTAAAAAGGATTTGTGCTGGTTGAGCCGCGGTTTGTTCAATGCTTTATACAGTGGAATCACACGATCCAGGCTGCAGATGATCAAAGATGCGCCGAGCAGTACGAGCAGCAGGACGAACCACCAGGAGGAATACATATTATGAAAGCCTAACTGATAGAATATGGTCCCCAAAATTCCGTAGGTATCGGTGTAGAACCGCTCTACATCCAATTCTGTCGGCACGGGCACCGGTATGTATTGCTGCTGGGGAAAAATCGTCCCCACTCCTGACGCAACCAGTATGACAACGATGATCCAGATGGCCACTTTTACGGAAGAAAAGGTATTCCAAATCCGGTCCACTATTGTTGTCGTATAGGTCTGCGAGCGGCGAGCCATTCCTTCATAACGCATGTCAGGAAACGCGGCTTTGTCTGTCAAATCCAGTTCCAACGGCTTGCCGCAAGATTCGCAGAGCAGCGTCCCGACCGGGTTCGTATGTCCACATTCACATTTTCGCTGATCCATATCGATCCTCTCTTACGGCAAAATTTTCGCCACTTTGGACTCAATCATGGCTTCGTTCATTTGACCTATAAAAATTTCTTCCACCTTTCCGTCAGGTGAAACGAAAAAGGTAGTCGGAATTGGTCCGATCCGGTAGAGCTTGGTAATTTGCGAATTGCGATCCAGCAAAATTGGGAAATTGACCCCCATTTGCTTGACAAACGGCTCAACCGTAACCGGTGCCTCGCCAATATTTACGCCTACGACAACCAATCCCTTGTCTTTGAGAGCCTCGTATTTTTGCTGCAAGGCCGGCATTTCGGCTTTACATGGTTCACACCAGGTGCCCCAAAAGTTCAATACGACGCCTTTTCCCTTCAAATCACTAAGTGACATCTCCGGGCCATTCAATTGCTCCAAGCTAAAATTGGGAGCAGTACTCCCTACCTTTACAGCATTCGGGTCTTTAACGAAGCTGGAATAAAGAGCAAAAACAAGCGCTACCAGCAGCAGTCCCAAAATGGCAACGCGTACATAAATGCGATTCTTTTTGTTCATTGCCCGATCTCCCATCTACTACTTTTCATATCGAAACCGCTTACTACCTCTCTATTATAGCGTTGCTTCATTTTATTCAGCGCATAACTTATGAACAGATTTTGAACGAATACCTCTACCGCGCCCTTCGCTTGCGGTTTTGCACCAGTCCCTGCTTCAGTCTGGAAACCTCCTCGCTTGTCAAAGGACGAAACTGACCCGTGGCGAGTCCCTCCAGCGTCAAAAATCCAAGCCGAACACGTTCCAGTTCCAGGACCGGATGGCCAATCGCCTCACACATGCGTCTTACCTGCCTGTTGCGCCCTTCGTGAATCGTAATCTCCAACAAAGCCCTTCCCTGATCACGCTTCAGCAGTCTCGCTTCTCCCGGAGAGGTCATTCCATCCTCCAGCATGATTCCTCGGGCCAGCATTCCCAGCTTGTCTGCAGTAGGTACGCCCTTAACCCAAGCGCGGTACACCTTGTCAATCTCATAGCTGGGATGCGCGAGCTTGTTCGCCAACTCCCCATCATTTGTCAAAAGCAAGAGTCCGGAGGTATTGTAATCCAGTCTGCCTACCGGGTATACCCGTTCTTTTAAGCCCCTGAGCAAATCCGTCACAACCCGTCTGCCGCGGGGGTCGGAGACACTCGTAATGACCCCGGTGGGTTTGTTCAACATCAGATAGACATGCTGCTCTGTACGAATCGGACGCCCTTCCACGAGAATCTTGTCTTTGGTCGGATCCACTTTCGTTCCCAGTTCTCGAACGACTTGGCCGTTCACCTGCACTTTGCCTTGCATGATCAATTCTTCACAATGGCGACGAGAGGCGATTCCGGCATGTGCCATTACTTTTTGCAAACGTTCCATTCTTGGATCACCTCTCCAACATCATACCCATTCTTACCAGTGTGGACAACAAAAAGGGAAAAACTTCCCCTGTGTTCGGAAGTTTTTCCCACATCGGTTTCTTTCAACCAAATACGAGGTAAACCACGAGAAGCGAAAAGATGACACCCGCCAAATCGGACAACAGGCCCACTTTCAAGGCATACGAGGAATTTCGGATCCCTACCGCTCCGAAGTAAACCGTCAGGACGTACAGCGTCGTATCCGTGCTCCCTTGCATGGTGGCTGCCAAACGGCCTAAAAAAGAGTCCGGACCATACTGCGCGATCAAGTCCGTCGCAATGGCGAGCGAGCCAGTACCCGTCAACGGGCGCAGGAGAGCGAGCGGCAGCAGTTCTTCAGGAAAATGGAGGAAGTCGAGTATCGGCTTGATCAGTCCGAGCAGCAAGCCCAAAGCTCCCGATTCACGAAACATCGTCACCGCTACCATCATCGCGATCAGATGAGGCAGAATCCGGATCGTCGTGCCAAAACCGCCTTTCGCCCCCTCGACAAACGTCTCGTAGACCGGAACCCGCTTTTTCCAACCATATAAAAGGACAAACGCGATCATGACGGGAATCGCCCAGAGCGAGATCAGGGACACCCATTGGTACATGCGGCTCCCCCCTTACCTGTAGCGTCTGTTCGTGCGATAACGATACCAACGGTCAATCACAATGGCGACAAACGTTGCAGCAAACGAGGACAGCAGCGTTGTCCCGACAATCTCCACTGGATTGGCCGATCCGTATTGCATCCGTATGGCAATCATCGTCGTAGGAATGAGCGTAATGCTCGCTGTGTTGATCGCAAGCAGTGTGCACATCGCCGGTGATGCCTGCTGCTTGTCAGGATTTAATTTTTGCAGTTCCTCCATCGCTTTCAGGCCCATCGGTGTAGCTGCATTCCCCAGCCCGAGCAGATTCGCGCTCATATTGGACATGATATAGCCCATTGCCGGATGTCCTTTCGGGATGTCAGGAAAGAGCAGCGAGATGACCGGAGACAACGCACGTGCGACTAGCTCCATCAAGCCCGTTTTTTCCGCTATACGCATGATGCCCATCCAGAATGCCAATACGCTGAGAAGCCCGAAACAGACTGTGACACCTGCTTTCGCACCCGCAAAGGCTGCCTGATTCATCGCCTCCATGCGCCCAGTGACCGCCGCAACGATAATGCTGCTCACGATCAGCACAAGCCAGATGATGTTAAGCACGGAACAGCCCTCCTGCCATCAGATTCCAGAACTGCTGCCAGAAATCAGCCCCTGTATCCTCGTTGGTATTTGCCCAAGTCGGGGTATCGACCTGCACTTTCAATGGAACCTGACCGATCATCTGATCCCGGAAATGGAACTGCAGGAACCCGATGATTTGCCCATTCATCTTTTCTGTCACGACTGATTCACTCATCACCATCCGTTTTGTTACATCAGGAATTTCCTCTGGCTTGAGGGGGTAGCGAAACGCATTCGTGGTAACGAGCTGAACCCCTTCTTTTAACGTGACCGCAGGCTCTGGTTGGATGGTTTCCCCGTACTGGACGAATTCCTTCATGGCGAAATGACGGAAGCCCCAATCCAGCATCTCGGCCGAATCATTCCAGTCATCAGGCGCGTTCAATGTAATCGCCGCCAGTTGTCTGCCGTCTCTTGTCGCCGATGAAGCCAGGCAGCGCTTCGCCAGTTTGGTATATCCCGTCTTTACCCCATCCGCGCCATTGTACAAATGAAGGAGCTTATTCTTGTTGAGAAGACGCCTATTGTACTCCTCCCCTTCCCAGGAGATGTCCTTCACCTTGGTGGAGACAATCTGCCGAAATACAGGATTCCTCAGAGCGTATGCCGACAACAAGGCCATATCCTCGGCAGTGGAGTAATGCATGTTGCTGTCATCCAAGCCGTGTGGATTGGTGAAATTGGTATGCGTCATCCCGATCAGAGCTGCCTTTTCATTCATCAGGTAGACAAAACCCGGAACCGATCCCCCTACATGTGTCGCTACGGTCACAGCAGCGTCATTCCCCGAGCGCAGCATGAGTCCGTAAAGCAGCTCTTCCAGTGTCAGCTTCTCGTTCTTTTTCAGATAGATCGAGGAGCCCTCCACTCCTACTGCTTCCGGCGGAACCGTTACCTCGTCCTTTAGCTGTCCCATTTCAATCGCCACAATGGCCGTCATGGTTTTGGTCAGACTGGCAATTCGCATTTTCTTGTCGCCATTTTTGGAATAGAGTATGCGCCCGCTCGCCACGTCGATCAAAGCGGCACTCTCTGCGGATATGTTAGGAGGTCCGGCATTTGCCCTGACTTCCGCAACAGGCAGCAAAAGGAGCTGTATAAAAAGAAAAACGACGAGCACGCCGCATAAACGTTTCCGCACCCTCATCCACATCCTCCCCATTCCAAAGTACAGATCACAAGGTTTGTACCAAGTATATGGGGACGAGTCAGGGGTTAGTACGAAAAAGTCAACAGCATCTAGTCGTTTCTCGTCTCATCTGCTTTTCCGAACAATGCGGAAGCCTCCATTCGGGCCTCTTCAACGTCCAGATTGACAGGCGGTGGAGGCAAATCGGAGAGCTCGCGCAATCCAAAATGCTCCAGAAAATCTTTCGTTGTCGCATAAAGGATCGGTCGCCCGATTCCCTCCGCTCTCCCGGCTTCACGGATCAATTGCTTCGAGATGAGCGTATTCAAGGCCTTCTCGCATTTCACACCGCGAATCTCCTCGATTTCGGTACGAGTGAGCGGCTGCTTGTACGCGATGATGGCCAACGTCTCCAACGCCGCTTGCGACAACGTGGACTGGCTGGGGGAACTGGCGAGCCGTTCAAAGTATTCGGCATGCTCCGGCAAAGTGGTCAATTGATACGCTTTTGCCACCTCCACGATTTGAATGCCTCTACCAGCACGGCGAAAATCTGCTTTCATGTCCTCGATCAGGTCGATGATTTCATCTTCCGGCACCTGGGTGATCTCGCTGATCTCCTTGGCGGCGAGGCCTTCATCGCCCGAGATGAACAACAAGCCCTCAATGACACCCTTCAGCTTGTCATAGTCCATCGGTGGGGACCCCTTTCGTATTGTTCTCACAAATCATGATATCTGTAAAAAGCTGATTCTGAATGCACTGAATCTCCTTGGCCTTCATCAATTCCAGGAGGGCAAGGAAGGTCGTGACAATCTGCGAGCGCGTCACTTCTTTGGAGAAAAGCTGCGAAAAGCGGACCATCCCGCCGCCAACCCGGACGAACTGGCGGATCTCCTGCATCCGGTCCTTGATCGAAATCTCGTCCCGCGATACTTTCGTGAGTGGCTGCTCTTTTTCCTTTGCTTTTTTTACCATCTTCTCCAACGCGCTAATCAGATCGTAAAGCGTGACATCCTTCACGGTGTTCTCTTCTTCTCGAATATACGGCGTCAGATTTTCTGCAGGCCGGGTAAAGACCTGACTGCGGCCGCTCTCCATCTCCCGAAGCTGTTCGGCAAGGAGCTTGTAGCGCTTGTACTCCAGAAGCCGCTGAACCAGTTCCTCTCTCGGGTCTACCTCTTCCACATCCATATCCAGATACGGCTGAAAGACTTGCTCTTCTTTTTTCGGGAGAAGCATTCTGCTTTTGATGGATAGAAGCGTCGCAGCCATGACGACAAATTCACTCGCCACGTCCAGCTGCATCTGGTGCATGGTATCGATCGTCGCCAGATACTGCTCGGTGATTTCCGCCACGGGGATGTCGTAGATGTCCACTTCCGCCTTGTCGATCAGATGAAGCAACAGGTCGAGCGGCCCCTCGAAGGAGTCCAGTTTGATGCTGTATGCCAAGATAACCCCTCGTTTCTGTTAAAGGAAAGGACGTAAAATCGAGAACGCAATCTCCTGCACCCCATTGATGACATAGGCCATCGGGATGCCAAATATGACCGAGCGGACACCTGGAATAAAAATCAGCAAAAGCAAGATCCAAGGTCCGTAGATTTCATAGCTGTAATAGAAACGGTCCCATCCCCTAGGGGAGAGAAACCGCAAGATCTTGTAACCGTCGAGCGGAGGGACGGGCAACAGGTTAAAGACAAACAGCGCTGCGTTGATAATGACGCTGTATTCCAATGTCAATTTAATTGCGTAATTCCACTTGTCACTTGTATCCGCGAGCATCCCCGCTTGGAGGACATAGAGGTAAATGACAGCAAACAATATGCCCAGCACAAGGTTAACCAACGGCCCCGCAACGGAAACATAGACCATCCCAAGACGTTTGTTGCCGCGGAATTTCAACGGATTGACCGGTACGGGCTTGGCCCAGCCAAACGGTCCGAACAAAATCAAGATCAACCCAAACGGATCAATATGGGGGATCGGGTTGACGGTAAGTCTCCCCTCGTCCTTGGCTGTGTTGTCACCAAGCTTCCATGCGACAAAAGCATGGGCGTATTCATGAAGGGAGAAGGCAATTACGAACGCGATCAAGCGAAACGGCACTGTCTCCCACTCAAAGTGAAAAAGATCCATTGGCTCCTCCTCGAAAATCGTCTACCTTTTAAGATAACAGCATGGAGATAGGCTTACAAGCCTAAAAAAGACACTGGCGACGCGATGTCACCAGTGTCTTTGACAAGTCACAATTACGATACGACTACTGTGCTCATTTTGTCGCCTTGTTTGATTGCATCCACATGCTCCATGCCGGAAGTCACGCGGCCAAACACTGTATGTACTCCGTCGAGATGCGGGAAGGAATCATAGCAGATAAAGAATTGGCTGCCGCCTGTGTCTTTTCCAGCGTGCGCCATCGAAAGCGCGCCACGGAGATGCTTGTGCGGGTTGCCTTTTGTCTCGCATTTGATGGTGTAGCCAGGACCGCCTGTTCCTGTACCATGCGGGCAACCGCCTTGCGCTACGAAGCCAGGAATCACACGGTGGAAGGACAATCCATTGTAGAAACCTTCATTCGCCAGTTTTTCAAAGTTGCCAACGGTGCCAGGAGCTTCCTGATCAAACAGCTCCAGCTCGATTTGATTGCCATTCTCCATGGTGATAAGCGCTTTTTTCATATGTAAGCCTCCAGACCTGATAAAGTTAACCATTCTATTCTATCATGCAAGAGACGCATTCGTCCAATTGTCGGGAATTTGAAAATGCCCCTTTCGTCATTTCCGACTCCAGAGGCACTCATGATTTTTGTATGTGGTACTACCGTTGCAACTGGGCGCGCTTGGGCAAAAGATCGTGGCTGACGACGTCTTGGTACGTCTCCCGCTTTACGACCAGCTCCGCTTCCCCTTCCTTCACAAACACGACAGCAGGACGGGCAATGCGATTGTAGTTGTTGGACATGGAGTAGCCGTAGGCACCAGTACTGGTTACCGCCAAAATATCGCCTGCGTCCGCTTCTGGAAGCATCACGTCCCAGATCAGCATGTCACCGGATTCACAGCATTTTCCTGCGATGGACACCTGCTCAGTGGCAGGAGCGTTCATTTTGTTGGCGATCGCCGCTTCATATACCGCCTGGTAGAGGGCAGGACGCAGATTGTCTGTCATCCCTCCATCGACTGCCACGTATTTGCGTACATTCGGAATATGCTTGTGGGACCCGATGCGATACAAGGTGGTCCCTGCATCCCCGACGATACTGCGGCCGGGCTCGATCCACAGCTCTGGCAAAGGAAGCTGTCGCTGAGTCATCTCATCCCGCACCGTATCCGTAATCGCCTTGATATACGTCTCTGCAGTAAGCGGTGTATCGCTTTCTACATAGCGGATGCCGAAGCCCCCGCCGACATTGAGGACCTCGGAGATAAATCCATGCTGCTCTCTCGCCTCTTCCAACAGTTCGATCAACCGCTTGATCGCAACGATAAAGCCCTCAGCTTCAAAGATCTGCGATCCGATATGGCTGTGTACGCCGAGCAAATGAAGCTGCTTGCTTTCATGCGCGTATTTGATTGCTTCCAATGCCTGACCGTTTTGCACATCGAAGCCGAATTTGGAATCAACTTGTCCGGTGGAAATGTACTCATGCGTGTGGGCCTCTACCCCTGGTGTCACACGCAGCAAGACCGCTACTTTCTCGTCTCGCTCTTGGGCAATCTCATCAAGCGTAGCCAACTCATAAAAATTGTCTACTACGAAGCAACCAATCTTGGCATCCAGGGCCATATGGATCTCTTCGATAGATTTGTTGTTTCCATGAAAATGGATTCGTTCTGCAGGAAAGCCTGCCTGCAAGGCAGTATACAGTTCCCCGCCCGAAACGACATCCAACGACATGCCTTCTTCTTCGACCAGCTTGCACATGGCCATCGTGCAAAATGCCTTGCTCGCATAAGCTACCTGAAAGGCAAATCCCGATTGGCGAAACGCATCGATATACGCCCTGCACTTGCTGCGGATCAGTGCTTCATCATAGACATACAGTGGCGTGCCATAGGTAGCTGCCAATTGGGTGACATCACATCCCCCAATCTCCAAATTCCCTTTCTCGTTCACTCTACTTGTCCCATGTAAATACATTACCCGTTTCCCCCAGTCCAACTAGGTCACTCGGACCCATTCCAGATCGCCACACGCATGCCTTTTTCTATTGTGAACGGCAAACCGCTAGAAAACTTGTACTTCCTCTATTTCATAGCGATTTCGTTTGAAAAACCGATCCTATCATCCGGTTATGTCCGTACCATGCCTTCAGGCTTATCATAAAATGTACTACATGGCTGTGCATTTGACAATGGGTGGCTGGAGCCTGTTGTCAGAATATTATTGACGGGAGGAATTTTGGGAGCGAACAATACTCGGGCGCTTCTTTTTCATGGGAACTGCCATGCGGATGGCAACATCCTTGAACGCTTTGTAATCAAAGGGGATCAGAGGCCACAGATAGGGCGTGTCGAGCGAACGCGTCACTGCCAACCCGATCAATACCAGCAATACCCCAAGCACCAATCCCGTCGTGGAGAAGAAGCCGACCATCAGGATGAGGAAAATTCGTACGAGTCGATTCGCCAAGCTCAGCTCATAGCTTGGCGTCGCGAACATCCCGACAGCAGCTACAGCCAAGTAAAGGATCACTTCAGGAGTAAACAGTCCTACCTTGATCGCAACGTCCCCAACCAGAATAGCGGCTAGCAAGCCCATCGCGACAGACAGCGGGGATGGAGTGTGAATCGCTGCCATTCTCATCAGATCCAGGCCGAGCTCTGCAAGCAGAAATTGGGCTAACAACGGAATGCTCCCCTTGTCTTTAATCCCGAGAAAATGCAATTGCTCTGGAATCATGGCTGGATGCATCACCAAAAGCAACCAGATCGGCAAGAGGATAAGAGAGGCAAAAATGCCCAAGAAACGTACCCATCGCAGATACGCGCCAACGACTGGAGTCTGGCGGTACTCCTCGGCGTGCTGGACATGGTGGAAATACGTGGCAGGGGTAATCATCACGCTTGGTGATGTGTCTACATAAATCAGCACGTGGCCCTCGAGGAGATGAACCGCTGCCACATCGGGTCGTTCTGTATACCTCACCATCGGAAACGGGTTCAACGTCTTGCCGATGATAAATTCCTCTACCGTTTTTTCCGCCATCGGAATCCCGTCAATTTGGATATTTTGCAGACGATTCCTCAATGTCTCTACCAAGTCCTGATTGGCTATGTCCTTGATATAACAGATGCAAACATCCGTCTTGCTCCGTTCGCCGATTTGCATAATCTCAAAGCGGAGCCGCTCATCCCGAATTCGTCTTCTGGTCAGCACGGCGTTGGTCACCAGCGTTTCGGTAAACCCATCATGCGCTCCCCGCACAATCCGCTCCGTGTCCGGTTCCTCGGGATTCCGGGTTGGGAGTACTTTGGCATCCATCAGGATCGCTTCAGAAGAATTGTCAATGATTAACCCTACTTGACCGACCAACAGTTTATCCAAAAACTCATTTGTCGTTGTTACTTTGGCCAATTGAAAAAAGGGAATGTACTTATAGTAGAGATAATCGAATAATTCATCCCGCAAATGGCGATCACGCAAATCATTCAAATCACGCATGATTTGCGTGATGTTCTGACTGTCAGCAAAGCCATTTATGTAATAAATCAAGATGCGTGTGCCACCAACGTAAAAATCGTGGACCCCGATGTCGAAACTGCTGCCGACTCCAAGCTTGTCATTGAGATAGGTTTTGTTTTCCTCCAGATTCTCCGAGATGGGACGCCGCTTCTCCGTGATCTCTGTCATTTGCTTTGCTCCTTTCCAGTATCCATTGCACTGCTTTCTTGGTAATAGGACTGCCTTTGCGCAGACTATCGCGGCCATCCATTTTTCCAATATCTCCAATCCCGATCAGATTGGGGATGTGAAAGGAATTCAAAACATCGACGGTATCGCCATAGATCCGATTCTCCAAATCGACATCCGCATACCCATCCTTATCCACTGCCTCTTCCACCAATCTCCCGTGGTTGTCAATCGAGTATTTGACGGTTGCTCCCCTGACCCATCGGGTATTGGAAGCAACCGCAATCGCACCGATCACCTCGATCTCCGGATGCTTGACCAAATATTCAATGGCTTGCTCGCCCTTACCCCTGCCGTAATTGCCGTTGTCGTCAAACATCACCAGTACAGGATCATGGGGCGTCATTTTTATCAGCTCGACCATCTGGCTGCCATCTAGCGGCGTCGGATTGCCTGCAGACAGCGAGATGCACCGCCCGCCCAAGTCTTTCGCTACCGCTTCGATTACTTTCTGGGCAATATGGTCGCCATCCGTGACGAGAATAACTCTTCTTCGTGGTTCTGCCATATGCTGGATCACCGTCCTCGCTACATCGCGTTTATCCCTTCGGCTTGAACACGAGCGAGGCCAGAAAGCCAAACGCAATCGCTGCCGAAATTCCAGCGCTCGTCACCTCAAAAATCCCGGTAACGACCCCGATCAGGCCATGTGTCTGCGCCTCGCTGATCGCACCGTGATAGAGTGAATGCCCAAAGCTGGTGATCGGAACGGTAGCACCTGCTCCGGCGAAGTCAATCAGCTTGTCATAGATACCAAAAAAGTCGAGGACAACCCCCGAAACAACCAAGGTACTCATCACGTGGGCGGGAGTCAGCTTGCCTACATCCAGCAATAATTGGCCGATGACGCAAATCAAGCCGCCGACGGCAAAAGCAATCACGTATTCCATCATGCTCCTCCTTCGAATGCAACCGCGTGCGCGATGCAGGGAATGGAATTTCCTTGCTGATAACTGATCGGGCTGAGCAACGCTCCCGTTGCGCAGACCAAAACGCGCTTCAACAGTCCCCGATTTATTTGATCCATGATGTAGCTGTAGGTAACGACCGCACTGCTGGCACAACCGCTTCCCCCTGCGAACACCTCTTGTTCGGGATAATAAATCATCAGCCCGCAGTCATTGTACATATCCTCCATCGCATATCCTTGCGCCAACATCAATTCTTTCACGATGGGATAGCCCACTGCGGCCAGATCCCCTGTCACAATCAAATCGTAATCTTTTGGAGTACGTCCTGTATCCTGGAAATGAGAGTGGATCGTCGAAACGGCTGCCGGGGCCATCGCCGAGCCCATGTCAAATGGATCTTTAATGCCCATATCCGTGACTTTGCCCATGGTGGCGTATGTAATGCGCGGCCCTTTTCCACCAATTCCGACCAATCCTGCACCCGCTCCTGTCACCGTCCATTGCGCACTCGGCGGTTTCTGGCCCCCGTACTCGGTCGGGTAGCGGTATTGTCTCTCAGCTGTCGCATTGTGGCTGCTGCAGGCCGCAATTGCTTTTTTCACATAGCCCGCGTTGACAAGAGCTGCTGCTGTAGCCAATGTAAGCATGGAGGTGGAACACGCGCCGTACATCCCCATTAAGGGAATTTCCAATTTCTCCGCAGTAAAGTTGGTCGTGATGTTTTGATTCAGCAGATCCCCTGCCAAAATGACATCCACATCTTGCTCCTTTATGGATGCCTTTTGCAATAAAATGGTGACCGCATCCTCCATCAGCTTTCGCTCGGCATCCTCCCAGGTTTGCTGGCCGACATATACATCATCATGGATCTGATCAAAGTAGGAGGACAATGGTCCTTCTCCTTCTTTGGGGCCGACCGACACAGCAGAAGCCTGCACGCGAACATCTTCTGCAAAGTGCCAGGTTTGACGGCTGATCCGCGCTGTTTGCTTCTTGCTATCCATCGTAAGCCCTCCTCAGAAAATCATCTTGAGCACGCTCTTGATAATGCCTGCGAGAAAGGCAGCAACGACACCGAAGACAATCACTGAGCCTGCCAGTTTAAACATGTTGCCGCCCACCCCGAGCACAAATCCTTCGCTGCGATGCTCAATGGCAGCCGATGCGATGGAATTGGCAAATCCAGTTACCGGGACTGCTGAACCCGCTCCGGCGTACTGGCCGATGTTGTCGTATATCCCCAGGCCGGTCAGCAATACAGCGATGAAGATCAGCGTTGCCACTGTGGGGTTGCTTGCCGTTTTCTCTGTAAAGCCAAAAAAGTGAATGTACATATTTTGCAGGGCTTGTCCCAAAAGACAGATCGTACCGCCAACCCAGAATGCGCGAAAGCAATTCAACAAGACATTTCGTTTTGGCTGGTACTTGGACGCCTGCTGCTGGTACATCTGTTTAGTCATCTGCATAGAGCCGATTGGTTTTGTTTTTGTTTTGGTCGCCATGCCAGTTCACTCCTTTGCCATTCCTGCCTTGGTCCAAACACACCATATCTATATTCTTCCTGTTAACCCTCATCCTATGAATAGCGGTATTTACCAGATCAAAGATGAAGCATCCATTGCAAGAGAGAGCCAGTGATTTTGCCCAAGACCATTGCCATCAGCAAATAGAGCAGGCTTGAATCCATATGCAAGCGTTTGGCGATGATCGGGAAGACATTCAATGCTTCAGTGAGACCGGCAGCCAAGGTACCTACGAAAATACCGGCAAACAAGCCATAGAGAGAGGTAACATAAATCGGGAGAGCAGCTTGGATGGGAAAAAAGTCGATCAGGGTAAAAAATAGGGCACCACTCACCAATGCCCACTCCAGCTTGCGAATATGCTGATGGGCATTGGTCAGTTGCGTCAGCCTCGGGATGATGTCCAGCACGGTAATAAAAGCGACAAAACCGCTTCCCACTGCGATTCCCCAGCCCAATCCAACTACGACCACGAACAGCAGCTCCAGGATCATCATGTTTTCGTCCGTTGATTCTCCTTGTTTTCATGCTCGATGTAATACTGATCGAGGTTTTGCTGGTACATGAACAGCTCTACTTCCAGCGGGCTGGGCTCCTCGTTGATTTTTTTCTGAAAGATATGGTTGAAAAACAGAATCATCCCCAAGCCGATCCCGATCGAATAAGGAATCTGCAGCCAGAGCGGGTGCTGATTTTTCTCTCCGGTAATCAAATAGAAAATTCGCCGATGCACTTCCGGCATGCTCACATCGGTATGAAAGTTCATGATAGCCAGTCCCGCTCCGATAAAGAGAAGCACCCAAACTAACGTGACCAGAACGGGATTGGCTTTTTTGCGTGGATTTAAAACCTCTACGATGATTTGTGATGCCCCCTGTACCTCCAGTTCGACCTCGGGGTAAGCAAAACGAAGCCTTTCGATCACTTGCATGATGTCAATAATCACCAAGTTCCCATCCTCTGGCTTTACCCTGTAAATCGGAATTCGCGAAATTGCTTCCTCCCGTTTGCCGTCCCAGAATAGCTGGCAGATATCTCCCAAGGTAATGACAGACTGCGGCTTTACTGCCAACCGTTTGCGCAGGCGCAAATACAACGGGTCATGCATCTGATCCCCTCCTGTACAGCATCTCTTTCACGTTTGTAGTATGTGCCAGGTTATTAAACCAATACCAAGTAGTGGTCGACGAGCTGTAGTGGTGGGGGAGGAAAACGGGGAAACGCTCCAGTGGGTTGGGATCTTTGCTGGGGGTCATTCCTGGCCGCCTCCCACTCCAAAGGCGGAACCGCGGCCAAAAGCAGCCGACTTCGAAAAAGTCATTCAAGGTTGCCCGCTGAGTGCGTGTTCCGCCTTTTCCGTTCCGGCATGGTCAAGATCCCAAAACGCCTTCGCTTTTTCCCCGATTTCCACAACCAGCTTTGTCTGCTCTCCCTGCTGCTATCTTTGTAGGTTTCTCTAGGTATGAAATACAAGAAAAGACACCAGACCAGCATGATCGCTGTCGGTGTCTCTTCATGTTTTTCAGTGTTCAATTTGATCTTTGATCGTCTGCAGGATGCGCTTCTCCAGCCTCGAGACCTGCACCTGGGAAATGCCCAGGCGCTCGGCGACCTCTGACTGGGTTTGATCCTTGTAATACCGCAAGTACACGATTAACTGCTCCCGTTCGCTCAGTCTGCTGATCGCATCCTTCAATGCGATTTTCTCAAACCATTTGTTAACGCCCTCATCTGCGATTTGATCGATGAGCGTGATCGGATCTCCGTCATTTTCGAACACGGTTTCGTGGATGGAAGAAGGTGTCCGGCTCGCTTCTTGGGCAAACACAACATCCTCAGGAGTTATCCCTACCGCTTCGGCTACCTCTGAAATCGTCGGAGCACGTCCGAATTGCTTGTACAATTCATCCTTGGCACGACGAACCTTGTTGGCGGTCTCCTTGAGCGAGCGACTGACCTTGACGGTGCCATCATCCCTCAGAAAGCGCTGGATTTCTCCGATAATCATCGGCACAGCATACGTAGAGAAACGCACATCGTAGGAAAGATCGAACTTGTCGACGGCTTTCAACAGGCCGATGCAGCCAATCTGAAACAAATCATCTGCTTCGTACCCACGGTTGATAAAACGCTGGACGACAGACCAGACCAGTCTGATATTGCTGTTCACCAAAAGCTCGCGGGCGTCGCTGTCTCCCTCCTGGCTTTTGGCGATCAAGTCTTTTACTTGGTCATTGGTCAGAAATGGTTGACTCGCATTTTTAATATCGGCACCCATTGGCACTACCCCTAATTTTGCAATGCTTTGGCAAACGACAGGCGTTTGGTCAGGCGTACAGTCGTTCCTTTGCCGACAGCGGTCGCCACTTCCAAAGAGTCCATGAAATTCTCCATAATGGTAAAGCCCATCCCGGAGCGCTCCAGCTCCGGCTTCGTTGTGTACAGCGGCTGCATCGCCTGCTCTACATCCTCAATTCCTTTACCTTGGTCTTCTACAACGACGTCGACAACCCCATCATTGATCTGCACGGAAATATGTACCACACCCTCTGGATTTTCGTCATATCCGTGGATGATTGCGTTTGTTACTGCTTCAGAAACGACTGTTTTGATCTCTTCCAGTTCATCCATCGTGATATCCAATTGTGAAATGAATGAAGCTACTGCTACGCGGGCAAATGCCTCATTCTGGCTTACCGCAGCAAACGAAACCGTCATAAAATTGCGTTGCGCCTTCATTACGCCACCCCCAGGATCAGCAGTGCTTCTGCCTCGTTTTCACGAAACTTGATCACCTTGAACAATCCCGACATCTCAAAAATCCGATAGATCGTGGGATTGACTCGGCAGACGTACATTTCACCCGAACGGGCTGAAATCTGCTTGTATCTGCCAAGGATCACGCCAATTCCTGAACTGTCCATAAACGCCAAATCGGCAAGGCTGAGCACGATATGGCGAATCGAAGAGGTACGTAGGGCTTCATCCATCTTGCTGCGCAATTCCTCCGCAGTATGATGGTCCAATTCTCCTTGCAAACGGACGACCAAGACATCTTGTCGGGTCTCCATCGCGATCCGCAAACTCATAGCTGACACTCTCCTTCATCCCGTAGTCTTTCTCTCATTCTTCTCTTCTTTAACCAATTCCTGCCAGGCGACAAAAGAACAAAAAAATCGAGCAGCCACAATCCTTCATTCGAGGCAACTCGATTCTTTTCGCGCTTCTGTCGTCATGTCGTCCGCTTAATAACGAAGCAACACCTTCTTCGTTGTCCGCTTGAGAATCTCCCACATGCCTGCCTCATTTACTGCATGCTCCGGATACAGGTCGATGCGGCTTACTTCATTGCCATCCTTGGAGCGAATAAATATATGGCCAACTACCTGATCCTTTTGAACAGGCGCATTCACCGTTTTGTTCAAGACCACCTCTTTTTGGAAGTCTTCCGCTGCTTCCCCTTTTTTCATCAACAGGCTGACGGCATGCGGTGTTACGATGTTCAACTGAGGTTGTTGGCCTTTGTCTACAGTAATTTGATCGACTGTCTCTCCTTTTTTGTACATCGGCATGACTTTGTAATGCGTGAACGCGTAATTAAACATCGTCGTCACATCGTTGTTTCTTGTCTTCACGTCAGGCTCTCCCATGACAACGGAGATGACGCGCATATTATTTCGCTTGGCTGTCGCCGTTAAGCAGTATTTGGCTTCTCCGGTATAGCCTGTTTTCAAGCCGTCCACCCCTTGGTAAAAGCGGACGAGACGATTGGTATTGACCAGCCAGAACGGATTTTCAGAGTCTTTTCGTAAATAGTCCTGATACGTTCCTGTAAATTTGGTGATCTGTTCATGCTTTAACAACTCTTTGGACATAATGGCAATATCATAGGCAGAGGCGTAATGATTCTCTGCAGGAAGACCATTGGAATTGACAAAATGAGTGTTTTTCATGCCCAATTCCTTGGCCCGCTCGTTCATCCGTTTGACGAAAGCTTCCTCCGTACCCTCCAGATGCTCCGCCATCGCGACAGAAGCATCGTTGCCGGATGCAATGGCAATTCCTTTGACCATATCTTCGACAGTCATTTCCTCGCCGGGCTGCAAGAAGATTTGAGATCCTCCCATCGAAGCTGCGCGTTCGCTTGTCCGCACCATGTCGGTCATCTTGAGCTCTCCGCGCTCGATCGCCTCCATGATGAGCAATAAGGTCATCACCTTGGTGATGCTGGCAGGCGGCAGCTTCTCGTGCGCATTCTTTTCAAATAGAACGGTCCCTGTATCGGCTTCAATCAAAACAGCAGAACGTGCACTCGGCGCAAAATTCATGGGTTCAGGCTTCTCACTGGCTGCAAAAGCCTGAGGAGAAAAGATGGTGAACAACATCATGATGCATAGAGCGAGATACCCTTTCCGTTTCATAACAGTCTCTTCCCTCCATTCATGGTTTTATTCTCACCAACCGGACAGGAAAATATTCACAACTTCTTTGTTTGGTTGTTCCCATGCTGTAGTGGTGGAAAGGAAAAAGAGGAAAACACCTCAGGCCGGTTGGGATCTTCATTGGGGGTCATTCCTGGCCGCCTCCACTCCAAAGGCGGAACCGCGGCCAAAAGCAGCCGCTTCGAAGAAGAGGCTCAAGGTTGTCCGCTAAAAACGTGTTCCGCCTTCTCCGTTCCGGCTCGGTTAAGATCCCAAATGCCTTCCGCTTTTTTCCTCTTTTTCCTCAGCAAGCTCTTCTTGGTCCCCGTAACATTAAAAATCCCTTCCGCAATACTTTGCAGAAGGGACTCTTCATTAATAGTTGACCATGCTAGATCACAAAACGACTTACATTATTTGTCAGTTCGTCCGCCATCTTTTTCAATTGCTCCACATTTTCGTTGATCCTTGCGATCGAATGGAGCTGCTCATCCACGGTTTTCACCACTCCGTTGATGGACTCCTTGATTTCGTCCGATACGGCGGCCAGGCGTTCGATGGAATCAGTCACGACTTGGTTGCCTGCGGCCATCTCTTCGGAAGTCGCGGTCATCGATTCGCTTTGCTCTGCTGCTGATTGGATGTCGGCCACGATATTCTGGAAGGAGACACCGACGGACTCTACGGACTGCAAGCCTTCGCCGACCATGCTGACGATCTCGTCCATGTGCTTGCTCATTTCCATGGCTTCGTCATTGATCGAGTGCGCGATGGCGGCAATTTTATCGGAAAAGAGGTTGCTTTCCTCCGCCAGCTTCCGCACCTCTGTGGCGACGACAGAGAAACCGCGCCCTGCGTCTCCTGCTCTGGCAGCCTCAATCGCTGCATTGAGCGCCAGCAGATTCGTCTGGGAAGCGATGCTGCTGATCATCTCGACAATACTTGTTATTTCCCGTGCTCGTTCACGCAGGCTGTGCATTTGCTTGGCCGTACGTTCTACCTCACTGGAGGCCTGCCGGACCGTGCCAATGACATTACCGACCTGCTTCATGCCATCCTGAGCCCGCTCAAACGTCCGAGTCGTCGCAACAGAGGTCGATTCCGCAGCAATGGCAACCTGCTGTACACCTTGTGAGATTTCCGAGACAGTCTGAGCCGTAGCCTGTACCTCATCCGTCTGCTGGGAAACACGCTGTGCGATCGAGGAGATATTATTCGTAATCACCTGAATAGCGCCTTTATTGTCCTCCGCGAATTGCGTCATTTCCTCTGTAGCCACGTTCAGTTGGGTAGCTTGTCCCTGGACCAGGGAGATCAGCTTGCGCAATTCCGCTGCCATCTCGTTCATTTTCGAACCGACCATCGCCAACTCGTCATTGCCCTTCACCTGGATGTTCACATCAAAATGACCGGAACCGATGCGATCCATATCCTGCGCGACTGCGAAAAGGGAAGATCGGATGCGATTCGAAAACCACCAGATGAGCCACATCGATACGGCAACAATCGGAATGGCAAACAAGATAAAGTACCAAACCATGGTGTCGACCTCGCCGTACACCTCTTCAACACCTGTCGTGAGCACAAGGCTCCAGTTCAAAAGCGGAATCGGAGCTAGTGCTGCAAAGGATTCTTTTCCTTCATCCGTATAAATCAAGCTGTTGCTAACCTGTTGATTTGCTGTTGCCATCAGATCAGCATATTCAGGACGATCCTGCAGCACCAATTCGTTGTTGAATTCTGGTTTTTTATGAGCCACAACCAAGCCGTCCGGGCGGATGACCATGGCATGCCCGTTTTTCATAAACGATATTCCCTGCGCTTTGACGATCAATTCGGTCATATCGAAACCGACGACCAACAATCGCGAATCGCTGCTATTATGCTCTCCTACTTTGGATGCCACATATAAATAGCTTTTGTTGATCCCTTTGACAATCTCTTCGTCGGACATGACGGCGTCCGATGAGTTGACCGCATCCTGGAAGTATTTCATCGTCTTAAAATCAAAATCAGTTTTCCCGGTCAAGGAGTACAGCATTTTCCCGGTACTGACATCGATCAGATAGATTTTGCTAATCTCTTTGTGCTCTTGTACCAACAGACGGAATTGCTCCAAGATAAGCGGCTCCATCTCGGTCAGCATGATTCGCTTGGCAGCTGTCTGTTTTGCTGAGATCCGAATCGAATTGATCCAATCATTCATGCTCTGGGCGTGCTGCTCTGCCAGCATGATGGATTGATTAGAGGTAATGTTCATTAAAGTAGATTTCGATAATGAAATCGCTATGTAGTTCATAGCTCCAAGAATGATGAGAACAAGGATAAGACCGAATAACATCATTTTTTTCGCGATGGAACCTTTGAAACGACTTGTTGTCTGAGCGAATAGGGAAGACTTGTCATGATTCCTTGCTTTGGAAGATACGAAATTCTTATTTTTATTCTGAAAGCGGAATAGGTTCATGTTCTCTGCTCCCTCACTAAGTAATCCCATATTTTGCTGAAAGTAGTGGTAAAAAAACGGGTTCCCAGTCAGAGCTGTACTGGAAACCCGCACCATGTATTTGTCTCTTAGTTGTATAAATGGCAGGCCGCAAAATGTCCTTTTTCGATTTCCTTCCAGACTGGCTCTTTTGCAGCGCATTCTGGCATTGCTTTCGGGCAGCGTGTACGGAAATGACAGCCGCTTGGCGGATTCATCGGGCTCGGTACATCTCCCTGCAACACGATTCGCTCGCGATTGCGCTCCACTTCCGGGTCTGGAATCGGAATGGCCGACAGCAAGGCTTGCGTGTACGGATGGAGAGGTTTTTCATACAGCGCTTCACTGTCTGCCAGCTCGACCATTTTGCCGAGATACATGACCGCTACACGGTCGGAGATGTATTTCACCATCGACAGATCGTGGGCAATAAACATATAGGTCAGGCCCATTTTCTCCTGGAGCTGTTCAAGCAGGTTGACTACCTGTGCTTGAACCGATACATCCAGTGCAGAGATCGGCTCGTCACAGACGATAAACTTCGGTTCTACAGCCAACGCGCGGGCAATCCCGATCCGCTGGCGTTGACCACCGGAAAACTCATGCGGGAACCGGTTCATATGCTCCGGATTCAGGCTAACCAGGGAGAGAAGCTCTTGAATGCGCTCTTTGCGCTTTTGTCCGGTAGCCAGACCATGGATATCAAGCGCTTCACCGATGATGTCTCCTACTGTCATCCGCGGGTTCAAAGAAGCGTACGGATCCTGGAAGATCATCTGCATGTTGCGGCGCATCGCCTTCATTTCCTGGTTGTTCAATTTCATGATGCTTTTGCCTTCGAACAAGACATCCCCGTCGGTAGCATCGTACAAGCGCAGAAGCGTACGTCCTGCTGTCGATTTGCCACAACCGGACTCCCCTACCACACCGAGAGTCTCGCCGCGTTTGATCTCAAAGGAGATGTCATTCACAGCTTTGAGTGTATTTTCGCCAATCGTGAAAAACTTTTTCAGATTGCGTACTTCAATTAAGGTATCTTGATTTGCCACTGTATAACCCTCCCTCTTACGATCCTGAGCGGTTCTGAGCTAGCGGATGCTGCAACCAGCAAGCTGTACGCTGCGTGGAACTTACGTCGTTCAATTCAGGATCCATCTCCTGACATACACGCATCGCAGATTCGCAGCGAGCCGTAAATCCGCATCCTGTCGGTGGACGCAAGAGATCTGGCGGTGTACCGAAGATCGGTGTCAACGGCTCATCCCGATTCAGGTCCAGACGCGGCACCGAACGAAGCAATCCTTTGGTATACGGGTGTTGCGGGTTGTAGAAGATGTCATCTACCGTCCCTGTTTCAATGACTTTACCAGCGTACATGACGATGACGCGTTCGCACATTTCGGCGACAACACCCAGATCATGCGTAATCAGAATAATGGATGTACCCATTTTTTTCTGCAGGTCTTTCATCAAATCCAAAATCTGAGCCTGAATCGTCACATCAAGGGCTGTGGTCGGCTCATCCGCAATCAACAGCTTAGGCGAGCAAGCCAGCGCGATCGCGATCATGGCACGTTGCCGCATCCCACCGGAAAATTCGTGCGGATACTGTTCGATACGCTTTTCGGGTTGCGGGATTCCCACCAGCTCGAGCAGCTCGATCGCCCGGTTGCGAGCGTCTGTGCGTGACATGTTCTGGTGTTTAATCAATCCCTCAGTGATCTGGTTCCCAATCGTCATGGTTGGATTGAGAGATGTCATCGGGTCCTGGAAAATCATCCCGATGTCTTTCCCGCGGATCGCTTCCATTTCCTTATTTGATTTGTTTACAAGATTTTCGCCATTGAAAAGGATTTCTCCTTTTTTAATATCTCCCGGAGGCATCGGAATCAATTTCATCAGAGATTGTGCCGTAACGGATTTACCGCAGCCCGACTCCCCTACAATCGCAACCGCTTCTCCGCGATTGACGTGAAAATTAACACCGCGAACAGCTTTTACTTCTCCCGCATAAGTGTGGAAGGAGACATGCAGGTCTTTGACATCAAGTATACGTTCCATTATGATCTTCCCTCCTATTTCCGCAGGCGTGGGTCTACTGCGTCGCGCAGACCGTCACCGAACAAGTTGAATGCCAAGATCGTAATCGAAATAAACACTGCCGGGAACATCAACCTCCATGGGAAGTACTTCATCGCCGGCAAGCCCTCAGAAGACATCGTGCCCCATGAAGCGATCGGTGCTGCAACCCCCAAACCAATGAAGGAAAGGAAGGATTCCGCAAAAATCGCATTTGGCACGGTCAAGCTCAAGGTAACGATGATCGGACCGAGAGCATTAGGAATCAAGTGCTTGAAGATGAGACGACTGCTATTCGCACCCAGTGAACGAGCCGCGAGGACAAATTCCTGTGATTTCAGCTGCAAGATCTGCCCGCGAACGATCCGCGCCATCCCGATCCATCCCGTGATGGTCAAGGCGATAATAATGGTCGTCACCCCTGGTTCTAACACAACCATGAGCAAAATAACAACGAGAAGATATGGAATGGCAAACAAAATATCGGCGATACGCATCATGATCTCATCCACTTTGCCGCCATAAAATCCTGCAATTCCACCCCAGATTACGCCGATAATCAAGTCGATCAAAGCGGCAAAAATCCCTACTTCCAAGGAAATTCTCGCACCATGCCAGATACGGACAAAAATATCGCGGCCGAGGTCGTCTGTACCAAACCAGTGTTCAGCAGAGGGTTTTTGGTTCTTTCCTGCCAGATTCGTCGTAAAATAATCATTGTTGGTCATCATTGGCACGAAGATCGCGCAAAGAATCAAAGCAATAATGAAAATCATGGAAACCATCGCAACCTTGTTCATTCTCAGGCGGCGCCATACGTCAGCCCAGAATGAAAGGCTAGGACGCTTGATGGCTTCTGATTGACGGAGGTCAACGGAAATTGGCTCAAAATGCTCTTTACTCAATTGCATCATTCATTACTCCCTTCCTGCGTCTGCCAGCTTGATCCGTGGGTCTACAAGGGTGTACGCGATATCGACGATCAGAATCATGACAACGAGAATGATCGAGTAGAATACCGTCGTACCCATAATGACTGTATAGTCACGGTTGGTAATGGAGAGTACGAATTCGCGTCCCAAACCAGGAACCCCGAAGATACGCTCGATTACAAATGCCCCTGTCAAAATGTTGGCAACGAGTGGGCCCAGGTAAGTAATGACCGGCAACAAAGCATTGCGGATCGCGTGTTTCACGGTAATGGTTACGGTATGCAAACCTTTTGCCTTCGCCGTCTTGATGTAGTCTTGACCCAGTACCTCAATCATGTTGGAACGAGTCAAGCGTGCGATAAACGCCAATGGTGATGCAGCCAAGGCCAAGGATGGAAGAACTGTATAGGAAAAGCCTTCCCATTTCGCAATCGGGAAGAGGCCCCATTGAATCGCGAAGAAATACTGAAGGAATGATGCCAAGATAAAGCCGGGAACGGATAAGCCGAGAACTGCTATGACCATCGCCGTGTAATCTTGCCATTTATTATGTTTGAGCGCCGCTATGACCCCGAGGATAATTCCGCCGAAAATGGCTATAATGAGCGCTTGAAGCCCCAAGTGCGCCGATACCGGGAAACCTCGATTAATCATTTGATTAACAGTTGAGGATTTCTCTGTAAAGGAAGGCCCCAGATCCCAGGTAATTACCCCTTTCAGATAGTTCAGATACTGTTCATGCAGCGGCAGGTCAAGCTTGTATTTCGCCTCAAGTGCTTTTTTAATTTCCTCAGGAACATTTTTCTCTGATGTAAATGGGCCGCCCGGTACTGCCTGCATAATAAAGAAGGTGGCCGTTACGATCAGAAAAAGCGAAATGAGCATAAAGATGATACGCTTACCAAGATAACGGATCAACTAACTTACCCCCTTAACGGTTTCTGTGAAAAACGTCGAGATGTTTTTCATAAAAGTAAACCTGACCGCTTGCGGTCACAAAACGATCTCAGCCGTTTTGTATGCTTTCACGTCCCATCTTTACACTGCGGACGTTTATGGACACAGTGCAAAAATCGGCTGTGTAAATAACCCGTAAATGAACTCTTGCGAAAAGCTTTCTCTCTCTATTTGGCTTATTAGCCCATTCTCTATCGGAAGAGTCGGCATAAGATAAGGTATATGGAAGGCCATATACCTTATCCTCGCCAAACTCAATTCCTTTGTATCAATTACTCAACGTAAGCCCATTTCCAGTCTACGTCGCCAAGGCCAGTAATTTGTACGCCTTTGACGCTTTCGTTTTGCACCCAGCTTTGTGTATAGAAGTAGATTGGCGCGATCGGCATTTCATCCATGAGCACTTGCTCTGCATCTGCCAGAATCTTTTTGCGCTTGTCCATATCCATTTCCAGTGCAGACTGGTTCAGGAGTTCCTTGAACTTCGGATGCTCCCAGCGAGTATCGTTGTTTCCGCCGTATTTATCCTTGTACAGCTCGAGGAAGTTGATTGGGTCGTTGAAGTCACCCAGCCATCCCATACGACCGATTTGGAAGTTCCCTTCGTGCATGTCTTCGAGGTAAACTTTCCACTCTTTGTTCTCCAGCTTTACTTCTACGCCAAGATTTTTCTTCCATTGGTCTTGAATCGCTTCGGCAATTTTTTTGTGGCCTTCCGAAGTATTGTAAGACAAGGTGATCGGCGGCAGGCTGGTGATTCCCAGCTCTTGCATACCTTCCTCGAGAAGTTTTTTCGCTGTCTCGAGATCGTTGTCTTTGAAGTATCCGTCTTTGTTCAACGCCATGGATGGAGGAACTGCTCCAGTCGCAGGGAGTTGGCCCGCTTGAAGGATATTGTCGATCAACGATACGCGATCGATCGAATAAGTGAAGGCTTTCCGGATCTTCACGTTGTTGAATGGCGCTTTTTCTGTATTGAATTTGTACCAGTACGTACCAGCGATCGGCTGAGTGGTCATTTTGCCAGAATCTTTCAATGCAGGGATCGCATCTGTCGGCAGGGCGCTTGTCGGAGCACCTGCCCAGTCCAACTCGCCATTTTCAAACATGGACAATTCTGTATTTTCGTCTTCTACCATCGAGAATTCGATTTTTTCCAGCTTCACGCTGTCTTTGTCCCAATAATTCTCGTTCTTAACCAGCGTGATTTTGCTTTTGTGCTCCCACAGCTCCATTTTGAACGGACCGTTACCTACGTGTGTTGCTGCTTCAGCTGCCCATTTTTCATTGGCTTCATGTACTTTTTGGTTGATTGGGAAGTAGGTACGGAATGCGAGCAGCTCCAGGAAGAATGGAGTTGGATTTTCCAGCTTCACTTCCAGCGTTTTGTCGTCGAGTGCCTTCACGCCAACTTCGTCAAGCTTTGCTTCGCCTTTGTTCGCTTTTTCTGCATTTTTCAAATAGTACAGTTGATATGCATAGTTGGAAGCTGTTTTTGGATCCAAGACACGCTTCCATGCAAATTCAAAGTCATGTGCAGTAACAGGGTCGCCATTGCTCCATTTGTGATCACGGATCTTGAATGTGTAAGTAAGCAGGTCGTCAGATACAGTGTAGCTCTCAGCAGCTGCCACTTCTGGTTTGTCTTTTACGATCCTTGTCAGACCATCGAAGGTTGCCAGAATGATCGCTCCGGATGTGGTATCCTCAGCGAGACCCGGGTCAGCCGTCGGCGGCTCGGAGTGGAGGTTAAAACGCAGTACTTGTGGCTTCGCTTCTGCCGCAGGCGCTGGTGTCTCTGTCGTTGTACCTGTATTCCCTGCCGGCTGCTGCGCAGGCGGTGTAGCTGTTTGTTGTCCACCTGAGCAACCAGCCAATGCCGTTCCCAATACTGCCAATGAACTTACTACTGCAAATACGCTCTTTTTCAACACAATTACCCCCAGTACGTTTTTCTTTATTTGTCTCTTTTCAGAAAACAGCGAACGAAAAAAAGAACAATACGCGAAACAAGCGTGACTTCAGCCTGGAGGCATCAACCCCTTTCATTGCAATGTCACATCGTCATCCTGAACGAAAGAGAAGGAATCCTTGTACTGCTTGAGTTCGAGTGAAACATCAGCAGACACAATTCCTTCAATTTGAGAGAGTCGCTCGTTGACGAACGTGATAAGCTCATCATTGCTATGGAAACACGCTTGGATGATCAAGTCGTGCTTACCGCTAAAAGAGCCCACAAACCGGACGGCAGAAAATTTGCTCAACTCTTCAGCAACTTTTATCTGCGATCCAAGCCTGGTGGTTAACCCGATGATTGCCTGCACGTGTAAGCCTAACTTTTCGGGGTCTGGATGAATAATGAACTGAAAAACACCGTCTTGCAATAGGCGGGTGATTCTGGCTCGTATCGTACCTTCACTTACCCCAAGCTGATGGGCAATTTCAGTGTAAGGAATGCGGCCATCTTCCTGGAGGATCTGCAGGATCTGCTTGTCAACATGGTCCAGCTTTTTCATAGATACGAATTTTTAAGAACCTCCATCCTTTTTTTACGAAATTCGAAAAAAACTTTCATATTCGTTTGTTACAATAAAAGTAATCGGAAATGATAGCGGTGTCAACGAAATTTGACAAGTAGAATAATAAAATATTATAAAGAGCATCCTAACAATAAAAAAAATTTTATAAAACTGCTCAAAAGTATACTTCTATTGAATATGAAAAACCAATTTTGATCAATATATTTTTTCCGAAAAAATACTTCCAACCGATGCCAAATGAGAGGGATTTCCGAAGAAATCCCCTCATTTATTTGAAAACCTCTGTGGTTACTCCACAATTTTATAGATCAACGCTTGCTTCTCAGGCGGCTGCTGCGCGATCAAAAAGGCATCTTGCATCGCTTCCAGGGCGCTTCTCAACAGCGTCTCCTGATTGGCGTGAATTGTAGCCAAAGGCTCCCCCGCCGTCACTTGATCTCCGCGCTTTTTGTGCAGGACAATCCCTACAGCCAGGTCAATCGGCATGTCTTTCGTCTGTCTGCCTGCGCCCAGCACGACAGAAGCATGGCCGATCGCCTCTGCATCAATCTCTGCGACATAGCCGTCCTCTTTGGCTAGGATGGCATGCAAAATCTGCGCCTGCGGAAGCTTTTCCGGGCTGTATACCTCGTCTTTGACTCCACCTTGCGCTTCTACCATCTCTGCCAGTTTGTCAACAGCCTTGCCGGAAGCTATGATTTCTAGAAGCTTCTGGCGTCCTTCTTCTACAGAGGAGACAAGGCCCCCAAGCACAAGCATCCGCGAGCCGATCGCCAGAGCCAGTTCTGTCAGATCTTCGGGACCTTTGCCTGCCAGGGTTTCGATCGCTTCCTTGACTTCCAGGGCATTGCCCACAGCGAAGCCAAGCGGCTGGTTCATGTCGCTGATGACCGCCACCGTTTTACGTCCCACCTGGCTGCCGATCTCCACCATCGCGCGGGCAAGTGTCTCCGCCTGCTCCAAGCTCTTCATGAAAGCTCCCTTGCCTACTTTTACGTCGAGCAGGATCGCGTCCGCGCCTGCCGCAATTTTTTTGGACATGATGGAGCTCGCGATCAATGGCACCGCTTCTACTGTCGCCGTGACGTCACGCAGGGCGTAGAGCTTCTTGTCAGCAGGCGTGAGATTGCCGGATTGACCGATGACCGAGACGCCAATGTCGCGAACCTGCTGTAAAAATTGCTCCCGTGAGCGTTCCACTTGAAAACCCGTGAAGGATTCCAGCTTGTCGATTGTCCCGCCTGAATAGCCCAGGCCTCTGCCTGACATTTTGGCGACGGGTATCCCTGCAGCAGCGACCAGCGGGGCGACGACCAAAGTAATCTTGTCCCCCACTCCGCCTGTGCTGTGCTTGTCAACCTTCATTCCGGGAAGCGAGCTCAGATCAAGCTGCTCCCCGGAACCCGCCATCGCCAATGTCAAATCTCCCGTCTCCCGAGCTGTCATGCCGCGAAACAGGACCGCCATCGCCCAAGCGGACATCTGGTAATCCGGAATGCTTCCGTCCGTGTAACCCGTGACGAGGAAACGAATCTCTTCTGTCGACAGTTCTCCGCCATCCCTTTTCTTGGCAATGATATCCACCATACGCATGGGTATATCCCTCCGCTCTTCCTTACAGCTTCGCAATAACTCCTTGCACGAGCGACAGGAACTGCGCCTTCACGCGCTCTGTTGTCGCCATAACCTCTTCATGCGACAGCGGCTGTTCCAGAATTCCAGCAGCCATGTTGCTGATGCAGGAGATCCCCAGAACTTTTACATTCATGTGGCGGGCGACGATTACTTCCGGAACGGTCGACATCCCGACCGCATCTGCTCCCAAAGTACGCAGCATGCGAATTTCCGCCGGAGTCTCATAGCTTGGTCCCAAGAGACCTACGTAGACACCCTCTTGCAGGTTGATGCCCAACTCGGCTGCCACGTTCTTCGCAAGCTGGCGCAGTTCTTTGGAATAGGCTTCTGACATATCGGGAAAACGAGTTCCCATTGTCTCGTCATTTGGCCCGATCAACGGATTGCGCGCAGTCAGGTTGATGTGGTCAGCAATCAGCATCAGGTTGCCTTCCCCATAGCTCTCGTTGATGCCGCCAGCCGCGTTGGTGATGACCATGGTCTCTACACCCAAGAACTTCATGACGCGGATCGGAAATACAACCGCATCCAAGTCATGGCCTTCGTAAAAGTGGAAACGTCCTTGCATCGCGACGACCTGCTTGCCTTGCAGCTTCCCAATCACCAGTTGGCCTTTGTGCCCTGCGACTGTCGACTTGGTAAACCCGGGAATCTCATCGTAGGGGATGACGACCGGATTTTCGATTTCATCTGCCAATACTCCCAAGCCGGAGCCCAGTACCAAACCAATGGTTGGTTTTTCCGTTACCTTCGGTTGAATATACGCGACTGCATCCTGAACATTTGCCAAGTGAAACACTCCTCTTCTTTATTATGTCTGCAGAATAATACGATCTAGATCTTTTTCAAAAAGCTTTCCCCGATGGCAGGAGCTTCGACGCCGAAGTTGTCTGCAATCGTCGCACCGACATCTGCGAAGGTTTGCCGGATGCCCAAGTCGCTTCCCGCATCCATCTGCTTGTGGTAGACAAGAAGCGGCACATACTCACGGGTGTGGTCCGTTCCATGATGCGTCGGATCATTCCCGTGATCCGCCGTAATGATCAACAGGTCATTCTCCTGCAAGGCAGACAAAAGCTCGGGTACACGGGCATCAAATTCCATCAAGGCCTGCCCATAGCCCTGCGGATCACGGCGATGGCCGTATTTTGCATCGAAGTCGACGAGATTCACAAAGCTGAGACCAGTAAACTCCTCTTTCATGGTCGCCAGCATTTGGTCGACCCCATCCATGTTGTCCTTCGTGCGAATGGCCCGGGTAACTCCCTCATCTGCGTAGATATCGCTGATTTTGCCGATTGCGATGGAAGCGAGGCCTGCATCTTGCAATCGGTTCATGACGGTTGGGGCAAATGGTTTGACCGAGTAGTCATGGCGGTTGGAGGTACGGGTGAAGCTGCCCGGCTTCCCGACAAACGGTCTGGCGATAACCCGTGTGACGGCATACTCGTCACGCAATGTCAATTCTCGGGCTACCTCGCAAATCCGGTACAACTCCTCTAACGGAATGACCTCCTCGTGAGCAGCGATCTGAAATACGCTGTCCGCAGAGGTGTAGACGATGACATTGCCGGTCTCCATGTGTTCTTCGCCCAGTTCGTCCAGAATGTCGGTCCCGGAGGCAACTTTGTTGCCAAGAACCTTGCGTCCGATCCGCTCCTCGAACTCTGCGATCAGCTCCGCTGGAAATCCGTCCGGATACGTATTGAATGGAACCGCTACATGCAGCCCCATGATTTCCCAATGTCCTGTAGTCGTGTCCTTGCCCATGGAGATTTCCTGCATCTTGCCGTAATGCGCCTGCGGATTGGCTACGGCAGGCATGTTGTGCAGCGGCGCGATATTCGCCAGGCCCAATTTTTCCAGATTGGGCATCCGAAAGCCCTCCACGCGCTGCGCAATATGTCCGAGCGTGTGGGCGCCTTCATCCCGAAACCGTGGAGCATCCGGCAGTTCGCCGATACCCACACTGTCCATCACGATTAAAAACACGCGAGAAAAACGCAATTGTAACGCCTCCTAGTCAAAAAAGGATTGTCTGCCCGCTTAGGTCGTCAGACGTCTGACCTGCTGTGTAAAAGTTGGCTCCGTCCGGAATGCGACGGAGTAAAGGAATTCAGATGATGTTTTTACGCTCGTGGATGCGTTTTGGCATAGATATCCTTGATCCGGGTGCGGGTAACATGGGTATAGATCTGGGTTGTTGAAATATCCGCGTGACCGAGCATTTCTTGAACCGACCGCAAATCCGCACCGTTCTCCAGCAAATGGGTAGCAAAGGAGTGCCGCAGGGTATGCGGCGTGATCTCCGTGCGAATATTTGCCTTCAATGCGTACCGCTTGATGATTTTCCAAAAGCCCTGCCGGGTAATCTGCTTGCCCAGATGGTTCAGAAACAGTCCGGTCTCATCCTTGCCTTTGATCAGCTTCGGCCGTCCAGTCATCATGTAGTTGCGGACCATCTGAATCGCTACTGATCCGAGCGGTATAATTCTCTCTTTGGAGCCTTTCCCCATGCATTTGACAAAGCCCATCTCCAGATTGACATCTGCGACATCTAGACTCACCAGTTCCGAGACGCGAATCCCGGTCGCGTACAACAGCTCCAGCATGGCCTTGTCGCGAAGTCCTGCCGGATGATTGACCGGTGGACTCTCCAGCAAACGCTCCACTTCTTCGATCGAAAGAACTTTCGGAAGGCGTTTCTCGATTTTGGGAGTCTCCAGATGGATGGAAGGATCCATGTCCAGGTACTTGTCCCGTACCAGGAACTGATAAAAAGCGCGAATCGAAGCCATATTCCGTGACAAGGTGGCAGTAGCCCGCCCCTTTTCCCGCAGGAGCAGCAGATATCCGAGGATATGCGTTCGCGCTGAATCCTCGATTCGCACCACGCCTTGTTCCTGCAAATAGGAGGTATAGGCCACCATATCCCGCTGATAGGATTCCAAGGTGTTGGGAGAAAGCCCCTTCTCTACAGCCAGGAAATGGATAAATTGATCGATCAGACTGTCCATGAAGCCGTCCCCTTCGGATGTTAAGTATCTCGTATTGCATTCCACGTGGATAAAAAAAATCCTCCTTTTCCAGCGAAAAATCTACACTTATTCACCCGTAACATAAAAAAGCTGAAGCCTGGTCAGATAGCCCTCCCAATCCTGCGGCTCGGACGAATGAATCAGTTTGACCACTTTGACGGCTTCCCCGTCTGGAACGTGATACGGATTGGACGGAAGAAAGGCATGGGATAAAAAGCTAATAATACCATACGACAAAAGCGTGCAAGTGACAAACAGAAGCAGGAAACGAAGTACCTCCATGAGGCGACGGTACGACACTCGCATCCGGGCATCTCCTCTCCTCGCGTTTCCTTCCACTATATGCTT
Source organism: Brevibacillus panacihumi W25 (assembly GCF_000503775.1). Classification (GTDB taxonomy): domain Bacteria; phylum Bacillota; class Bacilli; order Brevibacillales; family Brevibacillaceae; genus Brevibacillus; species Brevibacillus panacihumi_A. The sequence continues at coordinate 462,566 of NZ_KI629782.1, forward strand.
TTGTCCCATCGTCCATGACAGGGCTGATCTCGTTGTATCCGCCATCCAGAAATTCCACATCCTGCTTTAGGTTGCCACAGGCTAACGCTGCCCATAACCGAAAAAGAAAAAACTTCTCCGACAAAGAGAAGTTTGCTTATTTGAAATCTTCCACATTTACTTTATCAATGCAACGGCTGCAGATCCCATAAAAAGTCAAGCGGTGATCGGTAATGTAAAAGTTGTAAACATTCTTGACTTTTTCTTCTGCAGAGACGAGCAGGTCTTCAAAAATTTCGTCCACGGTTCCGCAGTGAAGACAGATCAAGTGATGGTGATGATAGGCGGCATTGTCATCGCGCAGATCATAGCGAGATACACCGTCGCCGAAATTCATTTTGTGAAGGATTTTCAATTCACTCAACAGCTCCAAGGTCCGATACACCGTGGCCAGCCCGATTTCAGGCGCTTTATCCTTGACCAGCAGATAAACATCCTCTGCGCTGAGATGATCTTCTTCATTTTCTAATAAAACGCGAACAGTGGCTTCACGTTGTGGCGTCAACTTGTAGTTTTGTGCATGAAGTTGTTGCTTTATTTTTTCTAACTTTTCTTCCAACATTAGTGCCCCTCCCCGCTCGCTTGAAACCTGCTCCTATTATAGTAGAGGGGTATAGAGTAAGTCAAATACATAAGTTCTTATCTGATAATCATTCTTAATTAAGCACAAGCTGCATCAGCCGGGGCGAAACAAACGTCTCAAACAGGGAAGCGATCATCAGCACAGCAAGCATGGCGATCACCAGTACCGTGTAGCCCACAAAATGCGGCATGATACCGTCCCGCTTGCTCACCAGCCTTGTTTTGATCAGACGCAGTGAGAAGGAGATTCCGCTGACGCCTACAATAAACAGCGCCGGGACGACCAGCAGATTTTGCGGCAATACCCCCATCATCGCAAATCTGAGTCCTTCCCACTGCATCTGGCTGACGAGGAAGCCGACGGTAAACCCTACGACAACCCCTTTTAAAAACAATATCAGAAGGATCATCGGCAGTCCGATGATGGAGAGTCCCAGCACCCACATGATTCCGACCGTCTTGGCGTAATGGCCGAATGACTCCTGAAAATGAGGCCGAGATGCGGGTATGCCCTGCTGGCCCAGATGATGAAAAAAGTACTGCAAAAAACCAAGCAGCTCCTGCTTCTGCGAAAGAGGCAATGATTGCACGAGCACAGCCCCGAAAATAATCCCCATGGCAAACAGGACTATCGTGAACCAATAGAGCGACTGATGCTCTTTGGCATAGCTTTGGATGGTTTGTCCGATACGTGTACGCAAGTTGGGTCCCCTCCCGCTTCGCTGATTACTGTACAACTTATGCGGACGAGTCCTCCCCTATGCCATTAACGGTCCACGATCCTGCCATATGTTCCTGCCGCCCCCGCCTGCACTGCCAACCCGCCTTCCCGAGCCCGGACGATCAGCGCGGCTATTTTTTCTCCTGTGACATCTGCCAGATCCTGCTCGGACGCGCGATGCAGGACGTCCATCTGGGTTCCGAAGGTGGCGTATAGCTTTTGCAAAAGCTTGGGACCCACTCCCGGAATGAACTCCAGTGGTACTTGCTCGACGTATGGCGGGCGAAAGGACGGATGTTGTCCCAGCTCCCGATCCGCCAACTGCTCAATGCGGGCCGCCACACCCCGCACCACCCGCTTGAAGCCACAAACCGGACAGCGAAGCGAGGAATCCGGGGGCAAAAGCGTTTGACAGCCCTGACAGGCAGTCAAATGATACTTGCCAAGCTGAGGCGAGAGACCGTAGTTGACTAGGACGCCTCTGCCATCTTCCCGCTTGAGCGCTTTTCTCCATTCCGTGTAGGAGCGCTCTGCCATCAGAATCGATTGATACTCCCTGCCGATTTTGCCCAGCGAATGGGCATCTGAATTCGTCAGAAATGTTTTGTCCCACAGCTCCGAAATCTGGTCCGCCATCTGGGTATTGGCGCTTAACCCAAGCTCGACTGCTTCGACCAGCCCCGGATTCATGACTTCCCGCATGGAATCCGTGCAGCTGCCGTACAGCCCTTTATGCGGGGTGAAAATATGCGCCGGAACGACCGTTCCTCCCAGCTCGCTGGCGATCTCCTGCAGATCCTGAATGCTGGCATGGATTCGTTGGGAGCTGAGATGAACATTTTTACAACGGGCACTCAACCATCGGGTAAAAGCCTGCATCGCAGCCAGGGTAGGCAAATACACGAGGAAATGGGCTTCCCCTCTTCCCTCCTCTTTGATCTCTACCTCGCAGCCGAGGATCAATACCGTCTGCTGAAACGCAATGCCCCCCGCATCAAGCTCTCGCGCCTCGCCTTGGGAAATCAAGTCGAGAAGCTCTTCCTGAACCTCCGGGGAGTGAGCGTCAATGACACCGATCATTTCCATCCCTTTTCGATTCGAGGCTTCCTCCAAGATCCGCGTGATCGTCATGGAGCGGGAAGCCGTAATTTTTACCGGTCTACCGGAACGGGTCCCGCCGATGTGGATATGCATATCACAAAAAAACGGCTTCCATGGATGACTTTTCTTATCCATTGGCACGGAGCAATCGGTTCTCCCAGGCGAACAGGGCAACGATTGTCTTGGCATCACAAATTTCTCCCGTACGATGAAGCTCATGAGCTTCATCCAAAGTCAGCTCGATCATGTCGACGAATTCATCCTCGTCTGGGCGGCTCTCCCCTTTGGTCAAGCCTGTCGCCACGTAGACATGCAGCAGCTCATCCGCAAAGCCGGGAGATGTATAGAAGGAACTAAGCTTTTCATAATGGCGCGCGGTATACCCGGTCTCTTCCTCCAGTTCGCGCTTGGCGCAGTCAAGCGGATCTTCCCCCCGCTCCAATTTGCCAGCGGGTATCTCCACGATCGCTTTCTCCAAAGGCTTGCGAAACTGGCGGACCACGACCAGCTTGCCATCCTCTGTCAAAGGAATGACTGCCACTGCTCCCTGATGTTTGACGATCTCCCTTTTGGCTGTATTTCCGTTCGGCAGCAACACTTCATCGACCTGCACCTTGATGATGCGGCCGTCATAGATAGGCTGCGTAGAAATGGTTTTCTCAAAAAGATGATTCTGTTGTCGTTGACTCACGTTTATCCTCCTCGATTACAAATCTGGTTCTATTCGCATAAAAACCTCCATAGGCTGGAAGCATGAAGCCTGTCCACACTATTGTATCGGAGGAGATCAATGATGAAAACCTATGTTGGCGAAAAGGAACTGCGCATGGTCGGCAAAGCATGGGAAATCAGAGCAGCCCTTCGTTCCTGGTCAAATAAAGACCTAACGCTGCAAGCATATCTGGCGAAGCGGAGCAATCCGAACCGGCGTTAATGCGTTCCTTTATATAGCCTAGACTCAAGACTGCCTGGTCTGCTGCCAGGACAGCAGTCAGAAACGGAATAGGGTCCTCACGCCAACCGCGCCCCATCGACGCAAATGGTAGGCCATACTCCTGTTCCAGATCTGCAAGGCGTGTTTCGGATCCGCACTCTCCCCAGACCACCACATGCTTATTCGACTCTTGAAACGAAGCGATTTGTGATCTCATCAGCTGCTCTCGATCACCGCCTGTTTTCGGCATAAGCAAGAGAACAGGCCGCAGGACATAGCGCCCAAGAATCGCCAGAGTATGATGGCTGACTCCTCGATGGCGGGGTCTGGGATCGGCAAAGCTGAGCCGCGGCAAAAAGTACGGGATTCCGCCCAACACAGACACTGCATGGACCACTTCCGACAGTTGCACGCCGGAGAACCCATATGGGGTACCTGTACCGGCCACACCTGGCCCCAGCATGCAAAGAATGACATCTGCCTTCTCAATATGACGGGCTGCCAGCAAGCCGCTGTGGATCGTGACAGCTTCCCGATCTCCCCCCCAGGCATGACCCGTGGTGATAACCGCGTCCAGCATCCCCTTTGCTTTTAGCTGCTGGACATGCCGGCTCATGGAGGCGGGCAACGACGCCGCATCTGGCATCACATAGGCTATTCTGCCCATTTTCCCGTGACATTTCAAAGCCGCAGCAACGACAGGAAGCAAGCTATGCAGTTCGCCGATAATGACGGGTGTAGCCTCCAAAGAAAGATCCTCACGCAAAAAAAGCTGGTGAAATGGGCTTGCCTGTTCTTCGACCGTATCGACGGCAAGCTGCCACGGAGCATAGCGCATTTTCATCACGTGGCCCCAGTTCCCCTGCGCGAGATCTCGCTCCGTGTGATCCCCTGCTTTCGCCACGACCAGGTGAAAGCCGCCAGTACCCAGCTTCAAACGGATAGCCGTTGTATTGAGAATCAGCATTTCTCCTGGCTCGTATGATTCATCAGCGAACGAGATGGCCTGCGCAGTTTCTTTTTGTTCTCCCTCACCAAGCTGTACTTCGATGATTTGCATTCCCTGGCGTTTCTCCATGACTCTTGAGACCATTCCTACAGCCATTCGAAGCATTCCCGTTCCCCCTTCCCGTTACCATGTATTCTGCTCTTTGCCTTGATATCCGCAGACCACCCTTCTTACCATTCTATGTCCATGCAGGCCCGTCCCACTCACTGGAACGAAAAAAAGTCGGAACTCCCGAAGGAGATCCGACTTGTTGCTACCCTTATTGTTATTTTTGCACTGCCTGAATAACCGCAAGCACCAGCTCGGCAGCCTTGTTCAATTCTGCAATCGGCATGCGCTCGTTCTTGGTATGAATCTCTTCATAGCCGATCGCGAAGTTGACGCTTGGCACATTGTAGCCGTTGAACACATTCCCGTCGCTGCCGCCGCCGCTCGCCACCAGTTCAGGATTGCGTCCAATGCTTTTCACAGCTGCGATCGCTTTTTGGACAACAGGTGTCTCTTCGCTGAATTTGTAGCCATGGTACATGAAAATGACGTCATTCTCGCAGGTAGCGCCCATTTCTGCTGCCGCCTCTTCAAAAGCAGTCGTCATTTTTTTCACTTGGGCTTCCAGTTTGTCCATCACCAGGCTGCGGGCTTCGGACCAGACTTCCACGTAATCGGTGACGATATTGTAGGCCTTTCCGCCCTCGAAGCGGCCAATATTGGCTGTTGTATCTTCATCGATACGACCCAACGGCATCCTCGAAATCGCCTTGCTAGCCACCGTGATCGCGCTGATTCCGTCCTCGGGATTGACACCTGCATGCGCCGCTTTGCCGTGGATTTTCGTCACGATGCGGTATTGACCCGCACCAGCTACCGTAATTTTACCGACTGGCCCCTCCGAATCCAGGATAAAGCCCATCTCGGCTTTCAGCAGGCTTGCATCCATCGCACGGGAACCGACCAATCCGGATTCTTCGCCAACCGTCAGGACAACCTGGATGGTCGGATGCGGGAGGTTCTGTTCTTTCAGCGTGCGAATTCCCTCAAAAATGGCTGCGATGCCCGCTTTATCGTCTGCTCCGAGGATCGTGGTTCCATCCGAGTAGACATAGCCATCGCGGATTTGCGGCTTAATTCCATTTCCTGGAACAACCGTGTCCATATGGCTGCTGAACAAGATTGTTGGCCCGCTTCCCGTCCCTTCCAGGGTGGCAATCAGATTGTTGCCCCCATGTCCGGTCTTGGCTGCTGCGTCATCCTCTTCAACCGTGAATCCCATCGCAGTCAACTTTTCTTTCAGCACTTTGTTGATCTGCGCTTCGTTTTTCGTCTCGCTGTCAATCTGGACAAGCTCTAAAAACTCGTTTAACAAACGCTCTTGATTAATCACAGGCATAACCTCCAGATCATGCTCCAATTTGGGTATGTACGCTACTCTTCCAGTATACAGCAAAAAAATTTTCTCGACCACGTTCTCTCAATCGAGGTGAGGCTCTTCCTTCTGGGGATATTGACAAAGCTCATACAAAACGCCATGAGCTGCCTTCGGATGCAGGAATGCGATCAAGGCGTTGTGCGCCCCTTCTTTGGGCTGTTCATGAATCAGCGGAACTCCGTTTTCCTTCAATCGGTCCAGTCGGGCTTGCACATCCTCCACATCCAGCGCAATATGGTGGATCCCCTCCCCGCGTTTCTCGATGAACTTGGCGATAGCGCTTTCAGAAGTCAGCGGCTCCAGCAATTCGATCCTGCTTTCCCCAATTTCCAGAAATGCGACTTTCACCTGTTCACTTGGCACGACTTCTGTACCGAGCAGCTTCAACCCCAGATGCTCCGTATAAAAGGGAAGGGAATCTTCCAGGCTTTTCACGGCAATTCCAATATGGGCGATCTTATTGGGTGCTGTCAATGTTCTTCCACCTCTTCTCGTAATTGTTGCCTCCGCTTGAACAGTTGGGTACAATTTGTGGTAGTCTATCCCTATTTATTCTAGCACAGCTTCTGAACGATAAAATGGCGAATCCACTAGCATGAACTAATTATATGCGCGAGAGGAGGGATATTCCATTGAAGCAGTCTGCCGTAGCCAAAGCGCTGATCGTAGTCCTGGTCATTTCTTTGGTTGTTCCGATGTTTTTCACTTTTCCCTGGTAAAAAGCTGAGGCCACCCTGTCTAGCGACATGAGGTGGCCTCTTTTTTAGTACTGCCAAATTTTATTTATAGACGTAAACGCTGGAGGTGCTGGCATCCCAGCCTACTTTATAGCCAAGGTTGTCGGTGACGAAGCGCACCGGAACCATCGGCATGCCGTCTTTGAGCACGACTGGTGAAGTCAAGGTATAGGATTTGTTGCCGACAGTCGCCTTGTCAGAACCAACGTTGAATTTCACAACTGTAGTACCGCTGATAATGGCTACTGTGTAGTTGTTCCATTGAGTGGTCAATGACAATCCTTCTTTGAAGAACTGTGCAGGCACCATCGTGGTATTTCCATTCGCCAAGTAAGGAGCTACTTTCAGTGGGTAGCTCTTGCCCGCCAATGTGTAGCTGTTCGTGCCCAGTTTAAACAACACTGCGTTGGCGGGGATGTTTGCTGGTTGTTGTGCTGCAGGTGCTGGCGTCTGTGCTGGTGCTGGTGTAGGAGTTACAGCAGGCTGCGCAGGTGCAGGCATTCCTACGCCAACAGAGCGCGCGAACAGCAAGCCTTTTTCCTCCGAAGTAAATACGCTGATGCTATAGGCGTTCTTAACATTCGGATTGATGATGTTGGCGCTCGGGCTGATTACCACATTGGCTGCAGAACCTGCAGGCAGATCTTGCGAAGGATAGATCAGCACGTTTTGTCCGCGAACGGATACGAAGTTGGCGGCAGTACCGTTTACAGAGACAAGTCCAGGAGCGATATAAGCAGGGACAGTATAGCCGGCAGGGAAAACAAGCTCAATGAAGTCCCGTTGTTTCGCCAGCGGGGCTCCGAGGCTCTTGATCGAAATTGTCAGTCCTGTCGCTTGACCCATCGCTGTAGAGCCCAGCACGATCGTGGCTGTATTGTTGTTGTTCACATTCGCAGGCGCTGTTGGATTCGTTGTTGTTGGCGTCGTTGGCGCTGTCGGTGTGGTCGGATTCGGATAGAGGGACGAACCCGATACCGTGAAGTCCTTCGACGTAGCCGTGCGATTGTCCACAGTCGCTTTGATATTGTAGGTGCCTGCTGTTTTCGGGTTGGTAATCCATGCACCAAAAGCGACTTCCACCTTTATGTTGCTGTCCTTGGAGAAATTGCTCGGTGCTGTAACGTACACCTTGTTGCCGGAAGCAGCTACTCGCTTGGCTGTTTTGCCATTGAGCGTGAATTCCGACGCGGACAGCATGCCTGGGATCATGTCTGCAGATGGGAATTCCAAGAGAAGCTGCTCATCCGGCAACAACTGCTTGTTGCCAAAGTCCACTTCAAAGGAATAACTGGTGCGGGCACCTGCTGTTGGGTCGGACAGACTCACCGTGAAGGAACTAGCTGTAGAGGAGCTGGAACCCGTTCCCTTGATGGAAAACTTCTCGGACGTGTATGTAGTGCCATCATACTTGATTTTAAAGGTGTAATCACCATTGGACGGCGTCACGATCCCTGCGTTTTTCAGGAATTCAAGATTGATGTAATCGTGGCCGTTCGCACCGCTTGGCACTTCGATTTCTACTGTATTGCCATTGATACTGACATCTCTCGCGTTTTTACCATTTACTTTGACATCGCTTGTAGAGATTTTCTTAGGCAGCATGCCTTTCTCAGGGAAAGTTACGGAAATGACCTTACCTGTTTTCAGCTCGTCGCTGCCGCTCAGATCAAAATCGCCCAATTCGATAGCGGTTTTTTCATCTGGTTTTGTAGAGTCCAGGTCTACTTTGAAGTTTTTGCTGCTGCTCTTGCTGCCACTGCTGCTGGAACCGATTTTCACTTTTTCGTAGTCGGAGCTTTCTTTTTCCGTTTCTACTTCTACTCTGTAATCCCCTTTGGAATCAGGGTTGGTGATGACACCGCTGATGACGATCTCGATTTCATCGCCTTCTTCGTAATCTTTGCTGAGCGTGATGGTAATCTCGTTATTTTTGAATGACACGCTTTTTGGCGATTTTCCGTCAACCTTGATATCGCTCTTGGAAATGCTTTTGCTAATGGAAAACTCGTCATCGAAGGTAATGTAAATCTCTTCACCGGCATCGAGATCTTCTTCGAGTTCAAAGGTAATTTCGTAATCCGACTTCTTGTCTGCTGATGTGTTATCCGCTTCTACACTCAAATCTGTAATCGCGAAAGCTTGTGGCGCTGCCACCAGCGGCGTAGCAGCGAGCGCGGTCGCTACGACAAGAGAAAGGGGTTTTTTACTTTTTTTCATGTTTTTCCTCCCATAATTGCCAAAAATAATCCAAATCTTTCAATGATCCATCCCAGTTTACCATATTCATCACAGAGAGGAAATCTATACTAGAAAAATGATAGGCAGATCTTCCCCCTAATTGGTAAGACGATAGACCCCCAACATTTGTTACACATTTGGAAGAAAAAATTGCTAAAAAAGCCGCCCCTGCCATGGAAATGGCCTGGACGGCTCTTTCGCCATCTGTCAATACAATTTGGTATCCGGTCCGATGCTCTCCAAACGCTGCTTGACGCTTTGCAAGAAACGCCCGCAGATCAGACCATCCAGTACGCGATGATCCAGGGAGAGGCACAGATTGACCATGGAGCGGATCGCAATCATATCGTCGATGACGACGGGACGCTTGACAATCGCTTCTACGCTGAGAATCGCTGCCTGAGGGGAATTGATAATCGGCATGGATTGTACCGAGCCGAAAGAGCCCGTATTGTTCACCGTGAAGGTGCCGCCCGACATATCATCCATCGTCAGTTTGCCGGCACGAGTGCGTGCTGCCAGATCATCTACCGACTTGGCGATGCCAAGAATCGATTTTTGGTCGGCGTCTTTGATCACAGGAACATAAAGCGCGTCCTCTGTGGCAACGGCTATCGAGATATTGATATTTTTCTTGACGATGATTTTGTCTCCAGCCCAGGTCGAGTTCATCATCGGGTATTCCTTGAGCGACTCTACGACAGCTTTGATAAAAAACGGCAGGAAGGTCAGATTGAGTCCTTCCTTGCGCTTGAACTCATCCTTGGCCTGATTGCGGAAGTTGACCAGATTGGTCACATCGACCTCGACCATGGTCCAGGCATGCGGCGCTTCGTGCTTGCTTTGCACCATGCGGTTGGCAATCGTACGGCGAACCGCACTGACCGGAATGATTTGATCCCCTGGTGCGGCTTCGACAGACGATGCTGCAGCAGAGGCCGGCACCGCTGTTTCGCGGGTGACTTGTGGAGCCGCGGTGTCTGAAGTCTGTACCGGAGCCGTCGCGATCGCAGGTGCTTGACCTCCAGCATCGATGATGGCCTGCACATCTTTTCTGGTCACACGTCCGCCCATTCCTGTACCTGTAACCCGGGACAAGTCGATGCCATGCTGCTGGGCCAAATGCATGACCGCTGGCGAATAGCGCGGTTTGCCGCCGCCTTGAGCTGGCTGGGAAGGCACAGCCTTCACGTCTGCCTGCACGGAAGCAGTCGGTGCAGGTGCAGGAGAAGTCTCCTGTTGCGTCACAGCAGCAGGTTGTTCTGGAGCGGATGGGGCTGGCTCGCCGCCTCCCGCCGCACCTGTTTCTTCTATATATAAGATCAACGTTCCAATCGCTACTGTCTCGCCCTCTGCTACGACGATTTCTGTGACCCGGCCCGCCACGGTAGAGGGGACTTCAGCGTTTACCTTATCCGTACTGACTTCTGCCAACGGATCGTATTTGTTAACCGTATCGCCCACCTTCACCAGCCACTTGCTGATGGTGCCCTCGGTCACGCTTTCACCGAGCTGGGGCATGAGAACTTTTGTCGCCATGCTGTACGCTCCTCCTCGCCTTTAAAAATGGGCCAATTCCTTCATCGCTTCATATACTTTGTCCGGATTGAGCATAAAGAATTTTTCCATAGGGGGGCTGTATGGCATGGCTGGTACATCGGGTCCGCACAGGCGTTTGATCGGAGCATCCAGATCGAACAAACACTTCTCTGCGATAATCGCCGCTACTTCTCCGCCAACGCCGCCTTCCTTGTTGTCCTCGTGCACGATCAGGACCTTGCCAGTCTTGGACGCAGCTTCTGCGATCGCTTCCTTATCGAGAGGATAAAGCGTGCGCAAATCAAGCACATGGACGCTGATCCCTTCCTGCTCGAGCTTTTCAGCCGCTTGCAGACAGAAGTGAAGGGCCAGACCGTACGAAATCACGGTAATGTCGCTGCCCTCGCGCTTGACGTCAGCCTTACCAATCGGCACCGTGTAATCCGTCTCGGGAACCTCGCCCTTGATCAGGCGGTAGCAGCGCTTGTGCTCGAAGAAGAGCACCGGATCCTCGTCACGAATCGCGGCTTTCAGCAAGCCTTTGGCGTCATAAGGCGTGGACGGAGCCACTACTTTCAGACCAGGCACATTGGTAAACATCGCTTCTACCGATTGCGAGTGATACAAGGCGCCATGCACGCCACCGCCATAAGGAGCGCGGATGGTAATCGGACAAGTCCAGTCGTTGTTCGAGCGATAGCGCATCTTCGCCGCCTCGCTGACGATCTGGTTGACCGCGGGCATGATGAAATCCGCAAATTGAATCTCAGCGATCGGACGCATGCCGTACGCCGCAGCGCCAATCCCGACACCCACGATTGCTGATTCCGCCAGGGGTGTGTCGATCACCCGCGCTTCCCCAAATTCTTCGATCAGACCAACCGTAGCACGGAACACGCCGCCGCGCACCCCGACGTCTTCCCCGAGTACAAATACATTGGAATCGCGACGCATCTCTTCCCGCATCGCCATCGTAATCGCATCAATATATGAGATGACTGCCATCCGAATCCCCCCTATTCCCCGTATACGTGAGTCAGTGTCGATTCCGGCGTCGGATACGGCGCTTGTTCCGCGTACTCCGTCGCTTCATCCACTTCCTGCTGCACTCGCGCCAACAGCTCTTTTTCCTTCTCCTCGTCGAGCAAGCCGATGTCCCGCAGATAAGCGGCGAACACGATCAATGGATCTTTTTTCTTCGCTTCCTCCACTTCCTCGCGAGTACGGTATACACGGTCGTCATCGTCGCTGGAATGCGGAACGAGTCGATACATGACCGCTTCAATCAGGGTAGGTCCTTCTCCATTGCGGGCCCGCTCCACCGCTTCCTTCATCACGCGGTATACTTCGATCGGGTCGTTGCCGTCGACACTGTAGCCAGGAAATCCGTATCCAATCGCGCGATCTGCTACACTTTCGCAAGCCAATTGCTTTTTCAGTGGAACAGAAATCGCGTACTTGTTGTTTTGGCAAAAGAAAATGACTGGCAGCTTGTGAACACCCGCAAAGTTGGCTCCCTCATGGAAATCTCCCTGATTGCTGGAGCCTTCTCCAAAGGATGTATAGACGACCAGGTCTTCCTGTCTCATTCTCCCCGCCAAAGCGACTCCTACGGCATGCGGGACCTGCGTAGTCACCGGACTGGAGCCTGTGAGGATGTTGAATTTTTTGCCGCCGAAGTGACCGGGCATTTGGCGGCCGCCGCTATTGGGGTCTTCCGCTTTGGCGAAGGCAGACAGCATGCAGTCACGCGCCGTCTGTCCAAATACCAGCACAAGCCCCAAGTCGCGGTAGTACGGACACAAGAAGTCCTTGTTTGGTTGCAAGGCAAAAGCGGCACCTACCTGTGCGGCTTCCTGCCCCTGGCAAGAAATGACGAACGGCACCTTGCCTGCTCTATTCAACAGCCACTGGCGTTCATCGATTTTGCGCGCCAACAGCATGTAATAATACATATCGACCACTTGCGCATCGGTAAGTCCCACTTCTTCATGGCGTTTGCTAGTCATCGTCGGATACCCTCCTTCACTAATTGTGAATCGCTTTGCCGTCTACGGCCAATGCTGCTTCCATGATCGCTTCGGACAATGTCGGATGGGGATGGATCGTCTGTCCGATCTCCCACGCCGTCGCATCCAGCACGCGCGCCAGTCCCGCTTCCGAAATCATATCCGTCACATGCGGACCGATCATGTGCACCCCGAGGAGGTCATTGGTCTTGACGTCGACTACCAGCTTGACGAAGCCGTCATTTTCCCCTTCGATCAATGCCTTGCCCAGAGATTTGAAGCTGAATTTGCCGACCTTCACCTCAAAGCCTTGCTCGCGTGCCTCTTTTTCCGTCCAGCCGACATTCGCCACTTGCGGACGGCTGTAGGTGCATTTGGGCACCTGTGTATAATCCAGCGGATGCGGCTGCAAACCTGCCATGTGCTCGACTGCCAAAATCCCTTCGTGGGAAGCGACGTGCGCCAGCTGCAAACCGCCGATTACATCACCAATGGCATAGATGTGAGATTCAGCCGTTTGGAAATGCTCGTTGACCACGACAGCCCCTTTTTCCACCTTGATTTCTGTCGCTTCCAGCCCCAGGTTCTCCACGTTGGCCTGTCGCCCGACGGAAACGAGAATTTTGACAGCTTCAAAGGTTTGAACACCGTTTGCCGTCTCCGCCTGAATTTTGACCTGACCGTCTCCCTTTTCTACGGACTCAGCCAGCACCTTGGCTCCGGTCACAATCTGCACCTTGCGTTTTTTCAGCAATCGGGCCATTTCCTTGCTGACTTCCTCATCTTCCGTCGGGAGGATGCGGTCTGCGTATTCGACTACCGTCACCTCTACTCCGAAATCATTCAGCATGGATGCCCATTCGATGCCGATCACGCCACCACCCACGATGACGACGGACTTGGGCAGCTCTTCCCACTCCAAGGCCTCATCGCTCGTTACGACCTGTGTCCCGTCGATCGTCAGGCCAGGCAATGTCCGAGGCCGCGAGCCTGTCGCCAGCAAAAGAAAACGAGGAACGATCATTTCCTGATCTCCGTTCTCCTTCTCGATTCGCACTGCGCCTGCCTGAGGGGAAAAGATAGAGGGCCCCATGACCCGGCCGAAGCCTTCAAAGATGGTGATGCTGCCTTTTTTCATCAGAAACTGGACGCCTTTGTGCAGCTGCTCAATGATGTTTTTCTTGCGTTCCTGGACCTTGCCGAAGTCGTAGCCTACCTCTCCTGCCAGCACGCCGTACTTGTCGCTCTCCTTCAAGGTTGCGAACACTTCCGCACTGCGCAACAAGGCTTTCGAGGGAATGCATCCTTTATGCAGACAGGTTCCGCCCAGCTTTTCCTTTTCTACGATCGCGACCTTCATCCCGAGTTGGGAAGCGCGTATCGCTGCAACATAGCCTCCTGTTCCCCCACCCAGGACAACCAGATCAAACTCCTGAGACATGTGTGACATCCCCTTTCATCCCGGAAGCAAGCAGCGCCGGGTCTCTTCCACGCTGTATGGAATCGCTAGTATGAATATTCGAAAGAACGTTGCGTATGTAGACCCTGACCCCTCTACCAGAGGGAGAGCAGGCCAGGGAATCGATTATGCTTCACTTTTTGTTAACGATGGTAAACAGTCTTGCCATTTTGCAAGAAAGTATTACGTGATTTTGCGACACTTGCGATTCTTTCTTCGGCCATGCGGTCTGCCGCCTTGTAGGAGGGAACCCCGTCCCGCTCGGCAATCTCGAATACCCGCAAGATATTGTCATAGATGGTCTCCACTTTTTTCAGCGCGCGTTCGCGATTGTAGCCCTGGAGCTCATCGGCCACGTTGATGACACCGCCCGCATTGATCACGTAGTCAGGCGCATAGATGAGGCCCATCTCGTGAATTTGATCGCCGTGTCTTTCTTCTTTCAGCTGATTGTTGGCTGCCCCCGCGATCACTTTTGCCTTGAGCAAAGGAATCGTGTCGTCGTTGATCACAGCGCCCAGCGCGCAAGGAGAGAAAATGTCGCACTCAACACTGAAGATTTCATTGACGCCGACCGCTTTCGCACCAAAATCATTCACAGCGCGATTGACATTCTCTTCATTGATGTCCGTAACGATCAGATGGGCGCCTTCCTCATGCAGGTGGCGGCAGAGATTGTATGCGACATTTCCGACACCTTGCACAGCCACGACGCGACCGGATAATTCATCGCTGCCGTAAGCACGCTTGGCTGCGGCTTTCATCCCCCGGTATACACCGTACGCTGTCACCGGAGAAGGATTCCCGCTGGAGCCGAATGCAGGAGATACGCCCGTGACGTAATCCGTTTCGAGATGGATCAGGTCCATGTCGGCTACAGAGGTTCCCACGTCCTCGGCAGTGATGTAGCGCCCATTCAACCCCTGGATGTAGCGTCCGAAAGCGCGGAACAGCTCCTCGCTCTTATGCTGGCGCGGATCCCCGATAATGACGGCCTTTCCGCCTCCAATATTGAGTCCTGCAGCGGCATTTTTGTATGTCATTCCGCGTGCAAGGCGCAAAACATCGACAATCGCTTCTTCCTCGTTTTTGTACGGCCACATGCGAGTACCGCCCAGTGCCGGGCCAAGTGTTGTATCGTGAATACAAATGATGGCTTTGAGACCGGAATTCTGATCCTGGCAAAAAACCAACTGCTCGTAATCGTATTTTTGCATGTAATCAAAAATGCTCAATGAAGAAACCTCCCTAGTATCATTCAGTCTCTGCTTCGTATGTCGATCAGCCCTCTGCCAAGATGCAGGAGAGCGTGTATGACTCACTATCTACTACATTGCAAGTGCCGTGCCAACAGACGAGCAGTTGTGAAAGCGCTTTATTTTACTGGCTTTTGATACAAAATAGGATCGAGCTACCCTGCAATTTTTTGCATTATCACGCAAGAAATTGCATGCAAAAATTTGCGCGGTTCATCTTTCTGATTACTGCTCCCCTTCTGTTATCCCAAGTTTTTCCATTTTGTAGTACAGGCTCCGTACTGCAATCCCCAATCGTTTTGCCGCCAAGGTGCGATTTCCTTTGGCCGCCTCCAGTTCTTGCAGGATATGGCGGCGCTCAGCTTCTTCAACAGCTTCCTTCAAGGTTTTGCCGGATGACTGGACGTCCATTGCTTTATCCGCCTCTGCGCTGGCAATCTTGCGCTCCAGCGGAGGGAGATGCTCCGGCAAAATGACCCGTTCGTGCAACCGCATGTGGATCATCGCCCTCCCGAGGACATTTTCCAGCTCGCGCACGTTTCCTGGCCAAGAATAGCTGTGCAGCATCCGCAAGGTATCCGGGGCAATCTGTTCGACATTGCGGCCGTACTCCTGGTTTTCTTTACGCAACAGGTGCATCGCCAAAGGCTCGATGTCATCCTGACGCTGACGCAGCGGCGGTATGTAGATGGGGATGACATGCAGCCGATAGTAGAGGGCTTCGCGGAAGCGGCCTGCTTGAATGGCGGATTCCAGATTCACGTGCGTCGCTGCGATCACGCGGACATTGATGGCAATCGGTTTGGTTCCTCCGACGCGGACAATTTCACGTTCCTGCAGGACGCGCAACAGCTTGACCTGCATGCCCATCGACAATTCGCCGATCTCGTCCAAAAAAATCGTCCCATCGCTTGCCTCTTCAAACAGACCCCGCTTGCCGCCTCGACGTGCACCGGTAAACGCTCCTTCTTCATAGCCGAACAGCTCGCTTTCCAGCAGACTCTCGGAGATGGCGGCGCAATTGACACGGATGAAGGGCTTGTATTTTCGCGCACTCTCATTGTGAATCGCATGGGCGAAAAGCTCTTTTCCCGTCCCCGATTCTCCCCTAAGCAAAACCGTGGCCGGCGTCATGGCTGCCCGTTTGGCTTGTTCGATCGCAGCATGCATCGATTCGCTGCGTCCGATAATGTCCGCAAACGTGTACTTTGCTTCCAACGTACGAATTATGCGATGCGCCTTTTCCAGCTCTTCCGTCAGACGCTTGAACTCGGAAATGTCGTGTACAACCCCGACACTCCCCTTCAATTGGCCGTCGACGAGGACGGGCGCGACGTTGACAATAACATCCTTGCGCTTGGACCCTACCTTCATGGGCACTCCTCGGACGGCTTTTCGCGTTTGGAGCACTTGCATATGCATGCTTTCGCCTTCCGAAATATCGACAGTCGCCGGTTTTCCGATGACGTCCTCAGGCGTTAGTCCCGTCAACCTCGTGTACGCCGGATTGATCATCAGCCCGTTGCCATTCTGGTCCACGACCGAGATCGCCTCGTCGGAGCATTGGATGATCGCTTCCAGCATGCTTTGCAATTCTTTCAGATCCGTAATTTCCTCCGCCAGCGCCATCACTTCCGTACTGTCCCGGAAAATGGCGACTGCCCCGACGACCGCTCCCCGCTCATTTCTCACAGGCACCCGATTGGTGATAATGCGCGTCTTGTTGGGAAGAATCTGCTTCTGGTTCAATTCGGGCTGACCAGTCTCTAATACGATATGTAACCGGGTGTTGGGGATTCGCTCTTCTACCCTAGTATCCAGCACAGAAGCGGCATCCATCCCCATCAATCGTTCTGCTGCCTTGTTAAAAAGCGTAATGATTCCATGGCGGTTGACGCCAATAATGGCATCATGTGTTGAGTTGAGCATGGTTTCACGTTCCCGCTGATTTTGCATCATGGCTGCAATCAGCTTGTCTCGCTCACGAATCAATCGCATCACGATCCGTGTAAAGGTGCCGGGGATCAGTACTGTCTTTTCCGGCTTCAGACGCCTCAGACACTCGTACTCCCGAACATCACCGGTCGCTTCCAAAATGACATCCAGATCATCGTCCAGGTAATCCCGATAGTCCGTGTCTACCTGTATTCCGAAGGATCGGGCCAAAGCAAGCCCTGGTGCATCGTCACTCCGATCCACCACCGCGACGATCTTCATCCGTTCCATCTGATTGAGCATCCGCAGCAGGGCTGTTCCGCCCCGTCCCGCACCTACGATCAGCAGCTTGTGCATGGCACGCCCCTCACTTTACCCTTACTCGCTATCCATTGTACTCCAATGAAGCATGGATGGACAGGCGATCTTCCCTAACGTGCGCTCGCTCAATGCTTTTACGCTTCTGGACAAGCCACAGGGCTTCCGCTATGATGAGAAAAGGAATAGACAGTGATCGTCGTTGCATCGCCGGGTGAGAGTCCGGCCATGAAGAAAGGTGTGAACCACCCTTGCTGGGTCAAAAATTAATCGCGCTTCTGATCATGGTGATCCCTGCTGCCATCGCCATGTTTGGGATCAAGCTGATTCGGGATGCCTTTTTCTTTTCCATGGACCCGGATGTCGGCTTCTTATGGGGAAAACTGACCCTCGGGGTGCTGTGCTTTGCGATCCCGATGGCGTTTATAGCTGGCTTTATCCTGCATCATGAGCGCAAAAAAAATCGGGTTCAGCCGCGTTTCATGATTCCTGAACCGGAAGATGATGAGTAAGAGTAAGGCAACTGGGAGAACCAAGCATTTAGGTGCTTGGTTCTTTTCTATGATTGGCCATCTCGGCCGATCTGCCCCAGCGGTCCATCCGCTCCAGCCACTTGACGCGGGCGATGATCTGGGAAAACGAGACGAATTCCGCGAGCACATGGAGCAGGACGAAAAACAGCAGAAGCAATGCTTGTCCCTCCCAGGAGATTCCCCGAATGAGCGCAAAGCCAGCAGCGAAGCCCAGGGCATTGGCTCCGGTGTCACCAAGCATGATTTCCCCCCTGGCATCGTGGCGAAACAGCAAAAGCGAAGAGACGAGCAGCGGGAACAGCCAGATCCAGACAGACGGTTGGCTGTAGCCGCGCAAGGAGAAAAGCGAACCGACCACACCGACGATAAGAATCAGCCAAAAAACCTTGATCGCCCGGGCTGGCCGCAAATCAAACAGATTGAGCAGATTCGCGGAGCAAGCCAGCAGACAAGCCGCGAGCAGCCACATGGCAAAAGAATCGGTCAACCCGTACGCGACCGCCATGGCCGTGCAGCCTCCTCCCCACACTTTCCACAGGCCGCTCGTCACCTTTCGCTCGCGCCACAGAACGCCAAAATGACCGCGAAAACCTTTGGCCTCCTTATCCGGCGAGACATCGTCCAGCCAGCCCCAAAAAGCCATCGACAAGAGTCCCGCCAAAAGCAGCCAGCCCTCTATCAAAACCTCTTTCTCTACCTGCTTCCATCCCCAGTAAGCGAGTATCGCTGTCCAGGCAGCCGCACTTGACGCGACCAGTAGCAGCCCTCCAGCAGTCACCACTTGCAAGCCTTTATAGTTCGTTCGAGTCATTCCCCTGTCCGTCAACTTCTGCTGGACAACAGGTAAAAGCGGCCCCTGCAACAGAATGGGAATCCCCAATCCAAGCACCAAGGCCGTTATCCATTCCGCGCCCATATTTGTCCCTCCCACCACTTGCGGCAAAGGGTTCGACCGATTGCCAAAAACTCTTTTCCCCGGTGTCGATAGCCAGACCAGTCATTGCCTGTTTCCCGATGAGAAAACGACACGGGAATCTCCATGACCCGATACCCTGCGCGAAGGGCGTCCACCGTCATTCCTACCTCGACCCCAAACCCGCCATCCAGTTTTCGCAAGTGATGCAGCAGTTCGCGTCGCACCGCCCGTTGTCCAGACAGCGGAGCATTCGGCTCAAATCCGGTCAGATAGCGAATGCCGTGATAAGCCAAGCCCTTGGCCAGTCCAAGGCCTGCCCGTGCCTTTGGTCTTGGCAGTACCGCGACAGCCAAATCACAACGATTCTCCAAAACCGGTGTCAGCAGATGGACTGCCTCCCCGGCGCTTTCCCGCAAATCCGCATCGAGCAGCAGGATGATATCTCCCGTCGCTTGCTGCCAACCAACCTGCAGCGCAGCACCTTTCCCCTGATTGGTGGGCATGGGGATAACCAGATCGGCCCATTGTTTCGCCAGCTCCCGCGTGTTGTCTGTACTGCCGTCATCCACGACGATGACTTCTTCACTGATGAATCTCTCACGGATTGCCCGCAGCGTTGTACTGATCGTCTCCGCTTCATTGTAGGCCGGGATCACGATGCTAACTCTTTTCATGTTCGATCCTCATTTCAGCAAGGAGTTTTTGTACATTCTCCAGTAATTCCCATTGGCCAGCAGGCGTGATTGGGACCTGCTCCACCTGCAGCCAGCGGCTATGACTGGGCAACTGCGACAGCCAGTCCGGCTTCGCCTGCCCAAACAGCAAAAGAGGTCCATCGATCTGGGCGATTCCACCCTCGACTTTCACCAGCTCGATACCGACGGATTCCATCACTTGTGCTATTCGCCCCAATTGCAGGTCTGGTTGATGCCACAAGTACACCCTTTTTCCCTGCAAGTCGTTGGCATAGCGCATCGCCATCAGATGGATGACATCCTGGTTGCTTTGTTCCATTTCCTTCAACAGCTGCCTCATCTGTTGCTTCAGTTCATTGTTGCTTTTCAAGGCCCGATCATACTTCTCTTCCATTCTCGTCAGCACTTCTTTTTCTCCCAGGGCGAACCAGTTCTGACCCGCTGTCCCTCCCAGCAGAATCCCTACTCCCAGTGCAAAAAAAACCGCAATCAGGGAAAGGAGATGATAGCGAAAATGAATCATGCCCTACCTCCTAAAACGCCCATAATCGCCACTGCATCCACAGCATTTGAGCCGCGTGACGGGCGACGGGATTGATGGCGAGGGCAGCTCCGATCGGCACGAGCATCGCGACCAGACACCAGCCCCACAGCTTCCAGGACCAACGCGGCTGATACAATTGACTTACTCCCTTGGCATCGACCAGCTTGGGCCCGATCTTGGTGCGTACCAACAAGGTGCTCGCCATGCCTTTTCGTCCTTTTTCCAGAAAATCAATCATGTTGGTATGCGTACCGATCGTGACGATCAGCTCTGCCTCCTGCTCAAAGGCCAACAGCATCGCAACGTCCTCGCTCGTACCGGGTGCAGGCAGTATCTGATAAGGAATGCCCAATTGCTCGACCCGCTCTTTTCCTGGAGAACTTCCGTCCGGAAATGCATGGACTACGACTTCTGCACCACATAGCAGGGCTCGGTCTGAAATACTGTCCATATCCCCCACGATCAGATCCGGCTGATAACCTGATTCGAATAACGCATCGGCTCCCCCATCGACACCGATCAGGACAGGACGGCATTCTCGGATATACGGGGCGAGTGTGGTCAAGTCTTCCTTGTAATGTTTGCCTCGCACGACGACGACCACATGCTTTCCTGTCATCTGTACTTTCAGCCTCAACGGACAAAGCGGTTTTAAAAACAGGTCCTTTTCACGTCCTGCGTACTGCAGGGTGTTGTCAATAAACAAGGACAAGGTATGGTCCAGACGCGAATGGGCTTCCTTCCTTTTTGCGTAAATTTTCTCGTCCGTTACGGGGCGCAATGCTGTGAGCGGATTCCATTCCGACGTTGAATATGTAAATAACACGTGATCGCGAATGCTGATATATCGGCCGTCCAACGCTTCGATCCAGTCGGTCGGACTTTGCAGTGGATCTTGTTCCCACTCAAAAAGCGGCACACCGGCTCGCAACAGCAAAAGAGCTCCTTCCGCCGGATAATGCCCTGTCATGAAAGGAGACAAGTTGATGACAGCCTTCACACCCGCTTCCAACAAGGAGCGGGCAGCCATTTCGTCCACATCGGCGTGATCAATCAAGGCGATCTGCTGCGGGAGGATTCGCTTACATAATTGCTTCGTCCTGCGGTCGGCTGCTGCGACGGCGGTATACGATTGAATACTCGGATGTTTACGCTTCGCCACCTGCTCCACCTCCCTTCCTAGTATGCTAAATATTTCCGGCTGCCATGCGTGAAAATGCGAAAAAGGGGCTGACTCCAAGGTAGAGAAAATCTACCTTGGGTCAGCCCCTTTTTACCTAGAGCGTTACTTGCTCTATCCTTGTGTAGCGTAGTAAATGATCAGTCCATCACAGAACAGAAAAACCACCAGAGAGATGAAAGCAAATGCGCTGGCGAATTTGTTCTTCGCTTTTACAGAGCGCAAGAAACCCCATGCAATCAAGATTGTGAAGACCAACATCAGAAAATCGAAGAAAATAATCTTCATAGTTGTAACAACTCCTTTAAAGAGATGAAGCTAACCGGAATACAATGCCAATTTTCATTATATAGCTTCGCCCATTCTGTTACAAGTCGAATCCTATTTGTGACAGCGGAATTCACAATTACTAGGTTATTGACGCTAGTATTCCTCTATCTCTTTTCCCTATCCAAATACTCCAGCGATCCTGCTCAAGTATTTCGGTATGCCCGTCAAGCTGCTGTTTCATGACGGAGATCAGCTCGTCCAGCTCCGAATCTGTCAGTACATGCAGAATAGAGCGCCCCGTGCGTGCCCGCAAATCAGCTTCAAGCTCGAACCAATCTCGGTACCTGCGTCTCGTCTCCAGCAAACGTCGGCACTCTAATGCCGTAAAACCATTCTTTTCCATCCCATCTTGTACCTGACTGATTTCGGGGCGACGGTCTTTTTCCTTGTCCAGGAGATGAGGAAAGACCTCGAAGAAAAAACCCCGTATATGCTGGGGTGAACCCGGGATCATGACGTCCTCCATCGTCCGATCCTGCACGATAGCCAATCCTCCCGGCACCAACAGCCTGCGCACCTCGGCAAAAAAACCATCCAGGTCCGTCAAATGATGAATCAAGGCACGGGCAAAGACAATATCTGCGCTGGCGTCAGGCAAACCTGTATGAAGGGCATCGCCATATACAAAAGCAAGTGCGTCCTGCCCCGCCGCCTGACTGCGTGCTGTCTCAAGCATAGCGTGGGAAAAATCGACACCGACGACGGATTCGGCTCCGAGTGCGAGCCAAGCCTGGCTGTAAATGCCGCCTCCACATCCGATGTCGACCACGCGCTTGCCAGCGGGATCGACGATGGCCCTCATCGCCTCAAGCCAGGTCGCGTCAGCTGATCGTCCGCTGTAGGCGGCTTTGTTCTTTTCATCATGAAAATTGATGTTCATGGCTATTTTGCTTCCATGAACTCAAGCCGGTTGCCAAACGGGTCCTCGGTAAAAAAGCGAATGAGTCCCGGGATCTCATCGTCCAGCCGATAAGCAACTCCATGCTCCTCCAGATGCCGCATCAGGGTTTCGATATTGCGGACGAGGAAGGCCGGATGCGCTTTTTTGGCCGGTACAAACGAAGCCTCTACTCCGACATGGATCATTTGCATGCCGCAGCGAAACCAAGCTCCGCCTCTGACCCGCAGTTTTTCTGGCTTTTCTACTTCCTCCATGCCCAGCAATCCGGAGAAAAAGCGGCGCGCCTCCTCCTCACAACCTGCTGGAGCCGCCAATTGCACGTGATCCAGTCCCATCCATTCAAACGTCATCGCCATGTTAATCATTTCCTTTCTTTTGACAGATCGCCATCCACTCGTCCAGCTGATGGGTCAGCACACGCTGATTTTCCACTTTTACCTCCAGGTAGGCCTGCCATTGTTCTTTTGCTTCAAGAATGAATTGCTCCACTGCAGCTTCTTGCTGCGGTCCTTCGGAAGTCCGCCGCACCCACGCGGGGAAGTCAAAACGCTTTTTCCGATCACGCTGACGCAAGACCTGCAAGCGATTGGCTGCAAACAGCTGCTGCCATTGTTCTACGGAAAGACAACGGCCATGGCTGCGGTCGCGCATTTTTTCGATGCGGTTGATAAAGTCTGCCAGCTCCGGGTCTGCGGGGACCACATTATCGATAAAAAGGAACCGTCCTCCTGGCCTTAATACCCGTGAAACCTCGCGAATAAACTGCTCCGGCTGCGGGAAATGATGTGCGGCAATGCGGCAAGTCACCGCTTCAAAGGATTCGTCCAGAAAAGGCAATTGCTCTGCGTCTGCCTGTACGTAGAGGATATTCTTCGTCCCCGCTCGCTGATTGGCACGGGATGCCGCTTCAAGCATGGGTCGCGTCAGATCGGTGGCAACGACCTGTTGGACATGGGGAGCCAATGTACGGGCCACATGCCCGCCACCGGTTGCGATATCGAGCACGATCCACTGCGGCTGCGGTTCAATCCAATCCTTCAGCAATGCAAGATCGTCCCCCTGGGCATGGCTCGGGCTTTGCACGTAGTGCTCCGCATTTTTCCCAAACTGTTCCTGCACGGCCTGTTTCTGCTCATTCGTTCCTTTCTGTGGCATGACTACCACCTCCTGTCCTCATTGTATTCCCAATAGGTACCATTTTGTTATAGAATATCGATAACCTGTTATCGAAAAACTCGATAATCAAAAAGGAGAGCAGCAGATGGATCAACAAAGCTTGGAGGTTTTTCTCGCAGTCGCCCGCCATGGTTCGATCAATCGCGCAGCCCAAGCCCTCTTTTTGGCTCAGTCCACCGTCACCCACCGCATTCAGCAATTGGAAAAACAGCTGGGGACGGCTTTGTTTATCCGCAGTTCCTCTGGCGTGGAGCTCTCTGGTGAGGGAAGAAGATATCTACCAATCGTCGCGGGCATCGTCGAGCAGATGCGGCTATTGACAACACCATCTGAGCAGCGCCAATCCCTTACCATCGTCGCCGGCAAGTCATTTATCGCCACGGAGCTGCCGCGGCTGCTAGGAAAATACCATAAAGCTCATCCACAGTTCACCTGTTATGTACGCTCGACGCTTTATGAGGAGTCACTTTCGGCTCTCCTGAGCGGAACGGCAGACATCGCTTTCTTGGGAAGCGAAATCTACCACCCGCACATCCACCAGGAATTTCTGCCAAGCGATCGCATCCTTCTGGTTACCGCACCGACACATCCTTGGGCGATGCATTTTCCCGGCTTCCAGAATTGGGGAAACGAACCGATGATCGTTTTTGGCAATCACACTGCACCCTTTCGGCAACGCGTAGACCGTTTTTTGGCACAGCAAGGCGTATTCCCGAACATCATCATGGAATTGGACAGCTTCAGCGCCGTGAAAAAAATGGTGGAGCAGCAATTAGGCATTGCCTTGCTCCCTTCTCGCATCGTCCAGGAGGAAGTTGAATCGAGGCGCCTGTGCGTTCATGATATCGCTGACGGCTCTTTGACCCGCCCGACTCTTCTGGCTTATTTGCAGCCAAAAAAAGAGGACGACCTGGTTGTGCAGTTCATCCACTGGTTAAAAGCTCATTATTAGGGTTTGTAGATGGTATGGTCGTACTATTTCACTTCATCGTATCCATTGACTACCACGTCCAACCTTCCTGTAGCCGGATCAATTAATAATCCGTGTACCGGAATGTCGGATGGTAGGAGGGGGTGATTCTTGATCGTCCGCACGCTTTCCTTCACACTGTCGTCTACACAGTCGAAGCCTTGCAGCCAGCCGTTCAGATCAATACCCGAATTTTCGATGACAGACAAAGTCTCTGGTGAAATCCCTTTCTGTGTCATGTTTTTCATCACACGCTTGCCATCGATGACACTCATCCCGCAATCATAATGACCGATAACCATGACCTCTGCGGCGTTCAATTCGTAGATCGCCACCATGATACTCCGCATAATAGCGCCAAACGGGTGGGATACGACTGCTCCTGCGCTTTTTACGTGCTTGATGTCGCCGTTTCGCATGTTCATCGCTTTGGGAAGAAGCTCCTCCAGGCGCGTGTCCATACAAGACAAGACCACCATTCGTTTATCCGGAAACTTGGTTGTATGGTATTTTTCATATTCTTTGTTCGCAACGAATTCTCGGTTGAATGCAAGAATCTCATCCAAATTACGCATGGTGCACCACGTCCTCTCGTCTCGTAGGTTTTTCATTTATTTTACATATTTTCTGCCGAGGATCAACAAGATTAGGCACTTTTAAGAAAAATGTACGGGCTGCTACTCTTTGAACCTAGACGGTTTATCCACGTAGCTTTCCAGCACGTAGCCGCATTGAGTGCAGATGTGGTGGATGATCTGGGATCCCATTGCAAAAAATTTGTTGTTGGGCAAGACAACTGCGTGTCCTGCTTGTTTTCCTTGGCCAATTTCTTTGCAGCCACATTTGGGGCATTGTTCAGATTGTTTTTCCATGGTTCGGTACCTCGTTTTTTGAATTCGTGTAAAACAGGTGGGATTGTTAATCTTGAGTTGATCCGCAGCCTATACGTCTATTGTACATGATCTTTTTCGAGCAATACCAGATCTTGTTTCAGTGCAGCCCGTTTCAACCTGTTCGCCACATAACATTGTTGTTTCATTAGCTGTCTTATAAATCCATATCCCATGAGGATTGATGAACGTATCGACAATGAAATATACAATGAATAGAAACAATAACAGATGAGTGATACTGATCCCTAAGAGTAAAGTAGCCTGCCCTTTGAGTTTAGCACGATGTAAAAGAAAGAAAGTTATTCCAGCCAGTATGAGTGCAATAAGTGGGATAATCCACGTATTTATCAATAAAACAGATCCAAAAGGGGTAATTAGATAAGCAGATAATAGTAACGCATAATAATTAGCAATGGAAGCTATCGAGACCAATAACCTTGTAATGAAAGGAGTAAATATTCTCATCTGATCTTCTCCGAATTTTAAACAGTTTTTCATTAGCAAGACCCCTCTCGCGAAAAAAAGCGGGCATGCTTTATTTGACTCGAGCTAAACTGGCCATTGCATTTTCATTTGTGGGATCGAGCTCTACAGCTTTTTGATACGCCTCCTTCGCTTTCACAAAATCCTTCATAACTTCGTAACAGATGCCGATTACGTTATAGCCGCCCGCCTGCTCCTTTTTTCCTTCGGTAGATGATACGAATTGTTTTGCTGCAGCTATTGCTTCCTCATACCTGCCCAACGAGGCATATGCTATGGACAGGCCATAATGCGCTTGATAATAGGAAGCATCGCGTTTTAAGGCTTCATGAAACCACTTGGCCGCCTCGTTTTCATTCCTTCCCTCTATTTTAGTTCCATTTATGTACAACCAGCCAATACTATTTTGTAGGGCAGGAATCCCTTCCCCGTACTTCTTGTCGGAAAACACCTTCCATTCCCCGTTTTCAGCAACCACTGAGCATTTATAAGAGACACTCTCTTCTTTATCCTTGTCAATATCGAGCAGCTTTTCGACTACGTCAAAAACGACCGAATCACTGTTATTATCCGTTTGTATTATCTCAACACCGTTCAACTTGTACAGATCTGCATTCAGCCGCATAAACAGCACGAAATCCTCTTTACTCGTTGCCTTCCGATCTGCTTCCGCGAGTATCTCATAAGCTGCGTCATAGTTCGCGTCCATTACGTTGTTATAGAATGTCTTTAGCGTCTCTTGCGGATCGCCTTTCGGGGAGCATCCGGCTAATGCGGCAATTAGCGACAGTATGAAAAATAATAGCACGACTCGTTTCAAGGCACTTCCCTCCATGTTCCGTATTATACCATAGCGATGGTTACATACCTTTTATAAACAGTCACCCCTGAGATTTTGGGGCAACATCGCCGGAGACTCCCCTGTGGATAGAACATCTAATCCGTTCGATGAGGTCACGCAACGAAAAAAAAAAACGTCACCCGATTCGGGCAACGTTTGATTTCGCATGAACATAAATATTAATGATCACCGTTCAAAAACGCAGGAATAACACACTTCAGCTTATCTTCGCCTCAATCCGCAGCTTGTCCGCCACCATCGCGATGAACTCGCTGTTGGTCGGTTTTGCCTTGGTATTGGAGATGGTGT
Source organism: Brevibacillus panacihumi W25 (assembly GCF_000503775.1). GTDB lineage: Bacteria > Bacillota > Bacilli > Brevibacillales > Brevibacillaceae > Brevibacillus > Brevibacillus panacihumi_A. The sequence goes on from NZ_KI629782.1 coordinate 489,643, forward strand.
ATCCGAACAGGCTAGAGATGGAGTCCAGATTTCCACGGGACCATGCCACCTCAATGGCGTGACGGATGGCGCGCTCTACACGGCTTGCGGTGGTGTTGAACTTTTTCGCGATGTCCGGGTACAGCACTTTGGTGATGGAACCGAGCAGCTCCACATCGTTGTAGACCATGGTGATCGCTTCGCGCAAATACAAATAACCTTTGATGTGCGCCGGAACGCCGATTTCATGGATAATGCTGGTAATGCTCGCATCCAGATTTCTTCCTCTGACTGCAAGAGAAGATGACGGTTTGCTTGCGGAGACAAAGGAAGATGCTGGCTTGGAATTGGTGATCTGGCGGATTCGCTGCGCCAAGACCTCCATATCGAATGGCTTGAGAATATAGTAGGCCGCACCCAGTTCAACCGCTTTTTTCGTAATCTCTTCTTGGCCAAACGCCGTAAGCATAATGATTTTGGGTTGCGGACTCAGTCTCATGGCTTGAATCTGCTCAAGGACAGCCAGTCCATCCAGGTGAGGCATAATAATATCCAGGATCAGTACATCTGGGACTCGTTCTTGAAGTAATTTGACTACCTCATTGCCATTGTAAGCTACACCGATGACATCCATGTCATGCTGGCTGCTCATGTACTCCTCCAACAGGCTTACAAATTCACGATTATCATCTGCCAACAACACTTCAATCTTGCTCAAGGTCGTTCCCCCTAACAAATGAACGGTCTTTTGGAAAGAAGATGACATTCTAAGAAGTTATACATCCGAATGAGTCGATACCATCTTTTCACTCTGAAAAGGATTCGACAAACCCTATTCCTTTCCTGCCAATGACGAAAGTTTGAATGATTTACCTGATATTTCGACAAAGAATCCTGATTCTTGCCAGATCTCGCTTAACCGTTCTTCAAATTTAGACGTTTTCTTCTCCTGTTCGGTTACACTTCAGATGAAAGGCAAAGCCGCCTCGCGGAAGATGCGTGACGGCTTCGTAATGGTTTCATGCTGCCGAATCGGCAGGGGCTTGAGAATTCGGGGTAGGCCGTACATTGATTCCTGCGTCTTGCAGCATCCATTCGATGTAGCAACCGTAGCCGGACGTAGGATCATTGACGAATACATGGGTTACAGCGCCTACAATTTTTCCTTTTTGGATGATGGGGCTGCCGCTCATGCCTTGGACAATCCCGCCTGTCTTTTCCAAAAGGCGCTTATCTGTCACCTTGATGATCATTCCTTTTGTTGCGGGGAAATGCTGTTTGACTACGTTGGCGATTTCAATATCAAATTCTTCTACCTTCTGCCCGTTTACAACCGTCAAGATTTTGGCGGGGCCTTCCTCCACCTGTTCTGCCAATGCAATCGGCAAGGGCTCATTGTAGTAGCTCCGTTTTGGCTCGTCCTTCATTTTCCCGAAGATGCCAAATTGCGTATTCTTGGTGATATTCCCGAGCACTTCACTTTCATTGTAAAAGCGGGCGAACTTCTCGCCAGGATTTCCGCTTTGCCCTTTTTCAATCGATGTCACGCTGGCTTGCACGATTTGGCCATCTCCCACGACGATAGCCTGTCCCGTATCTACGTCGGAGATGACATGCCCCAATGCTCCATACGCCTTGGAATTGGGGTCGTAAAACGTGAGGGTCCCCACTCCTGCAGCAGAATCCCGAATGTAGAGTCCCATCCGGTATTCATCGTCCTTCTGATCCTTGACTGGATGCAGGACGAGCGTTAATTTCTCCTTGCCACGAACCACCAGCAGCTGCACAGGTGCATTCTTTTTACCTGCTTCGTTGATCAGCTTTTTTACTTCGTTCATGTCGTTGATGTACATGTCGTTGATTTTGACGATCATGTCGCCAACATGAATGCCAGCCTGCTCTCCCGGTGAAACCTTTACTGTTCCGTTACTGACGAGATGATGTCCCACTACGAGTACTCCCGCCGTTTGCAATTTTACCCCGATGGACTGGCCCCCCGGGTAAAGACGCAAATCAGGAAGCACATTTACTTTCACTGACTTCAGCGGAATGTTTCGCCATTTCACCTGCAGGTTGGCTTCACCTGCACGTCTTGGCTCAACAGACATGGGCTTGCTTAAATCAACGGACACTTCGCGCGCCTCTGTCCCATTCACGTGCAAAATGTCTGGGTTGCTGTTGACCAAAGTTCCCATTACTGGCATAGAAACACGCAATTGTTCGAGAGACCCTTCCATGATACGCAGCTCGCGAGGGAAGGAGGACAGATCGCGGAACGGGGTGGAACAGACGACAAGCGCCGTGAAGAGAAGCAGCAAACTTCCCATCCATTTTTTATTCTTCTGTCGGATCACCAGCAATCACTCCTACCGTTCCCTACCTACACCTACATGAAACACCTCCACCTTGTGTAATTATAATGTTGCCTTGAGCCATGCGGATTATGTCAGGAAAATAAGCCTCCTGCACAATCCATTTTGTAAACAAAATCGAGTAGGAGGGGGTGACTAACCCCCGTCCTCTCACACCACCGTACGTACCGTTCGGTATACGGCGGTTCATTTAGGTATGACGCAAATAGGTGTATCTGTCTGACAAACTCTTCAAACCTTGATTACGCCAGTAAGCATTATTCAATGCTCGGTGAAGAATTGGACTACATGCAATTCGCCATTGTTTCTTTCGTGAATTGCCCCATTCATAGGCTTTTTCCTTGGGAACTCCTAAGGAGATAAGCCTTTTTACTTTTGTTTTCGGGCGCTTCCACTCTTTCCAGAGACACATTCGGAGTCTTCTTCGAATCCATTCGTCAAGATGGCTGAACACCGAAGGGGTATCAGCCAAGGCAAAATAGCCACACCAACCTGTAAGGTACTCATTGAGATCGTCAATTCTGTATTCCATTGGGAGTGGTTTAGTGCGGGAGGTGATCTCCCGAATCCTCTGTTTTGCTCGCTTCAGACTATCGTTCGCTATTCGAATCTTGGGCGATTTGTTCACCGTGAAACTGAAACCAAGAAATTTACGATTCCATGGGCGATCAACGGCGCTTTTCTCCATGTTGACTTTTAGCTTGAGCTTTCTCTCAATGAACGTGGTCACGGAATCCATCACGCGGATTCCTGCCTTCTTTGACTTCACATAGATGTTGCAGTCATCTGCGTAGCGAAGGAATCGAAGCCCCCGCTTTTCCAGTTCCTTGTCGAGTTCGTGCAACATGATATTGGATAAGAGCGGACTCAACGGGCCACCTTGCGGCACCCCTTGATCGCTTTCAATTTCCATACCATTAACCATAATCCCTGATTCGAGATAGCGTCGGATGAGGGTTAGGATAGTTCTGTCTTTGACATGTTTTGCGATAAGCCCCATAAGTTTATCGTGGTTTACCTTATCGAAGAACTTCTCAAGATCCATGTCTACGACCCAACGGTATCCTTCCTCGATGTATGTCTGTGCCTTCTTGACTGCGTCATGTCCCCGTCTTCTTGGACGGAATCCATGACTATGTTCGGAGAACATAGGATCAAATATCGGAGAAAGAACCTGTGCAATTGCTTGTTGGATGAGACGGTCGGTCACGGTAGGAATGCCTAATAGCCGAACACCACCGTTCAGTTTCGGGATTTCGACTCGTCGGACTGGCGAAGGTACATAGGTTCCATTCTCCAATGACGCTCGTAGGGAGTCCCAGTTGGATAAGATATGTTGACGTAGGGATTTTACGGACATACCATCCACACCGTGGCTTCCTTTGTTCTTTTCTACTCGCTTTAGTGCCAACAGGAGGTTTTCCCGTGACAGCAGTTGTCCCATCATAAAACCAGATATCCTTTCGCGTGAACGTTCTTTCTACTTGTGCCACTCTCTATTCCGCCCTCTTGAAGTCCCCCATGGATTCACCATTTCCTCCTTCAAGTAAGTCCATCCGAATTGTCTGCATCATCATAAAGAGTGAACGCCTAGCGTCCCGTTCTTCCTAAATGTTCGGCCCTTCCCGTTTCAAGCGTCCTCTACTCCGGTACTATGGCCTCTGCTGACTCCTGACCGTTCAGTTTCTCCTAGCGGAGAAGGTTACCATGAGGGCATGGCGTCCCAGTCAGGTCTCCCCGGGTAAGAACGTTGTCTTTCCCTCCATCCACCTGCTTCATTTACTCCCGATAGCCTTTGGCAACATGGACTTCGTCTTGTATGGCAGACTCATCCAGCTATCGTTAGCCTCATATGAAGTTCGTGTTCCTCAGGCCGGAGGTTTGCCGCAGACTTCCTTCAGATTCCACCTCGCGGTGGACACCCTTGTCGTAAGCTAGTGGCTACTGTTGCCTTCGCCATTCGGGACTTTCACCCTAGAGACAACGCCCATGCCGGGCACACCACAAAAAAAGACTGCCCTATTGAGCAGTCTTTCGTTCACGCCCGAGCATGATCATTTCGCGCGCGTGTTCTTCTGTTTTGGTGGTTACCTCTGCTCCTCCGAGCATTCTCGCCAGTTCGATAACCCGTTCGTCGTCTGTCAAACGCTCGACGCGGGTCATCGTTTCCATTTCGCTCATTTCTTTTTTGATCAGAAAATGAGCGTCTGCCATGGAAGCGACCTGCGGAAGATGGGTAATGCAGAGCACCTGCCGTTTGCTTGCGACGCGTACCAGCTTTTCCGCGATGGCCTGCGCGGCTCTCCCGCTTACCCCCGTGTCCACCTCGTCGAAAATCAGGGTTTCCACCTGGTCGGTGCCTGCCAGGATTGTTTTGATCGCAAGCATTACCCGTGAAAGCTCCCCGCCGGAAGCAATCTTGGCCAGTGAGCGCAAGGGTTCTCCTGGGTTGGGGGAGATGAGAAACTCTACCTGGTCCATTCCGTTGGCGTCGATTTGACGGCGTACTCCCTCGATCTCCACACCATCCTCATCCGTCGTCTGACGAACGTCGATGGCGAAACGGGCACGCTCCATATGCAGCTCTTTTAGCTGCTGCTCGATTTCTTTTGCCAGCTTGTCCGCACAGTCTCTGCGGATTACAGACAGCTCGAGCGCCTCGACAGCCAGGTCTGCAGCCAGCTCTTGGAGACGAGACTGCACCTGAAGCAGGCGGTCCTCATAATGATGCATGTCATCCAGCTCATCCTGGATGGAGGCGGCATATTCCAGGATGTCGTCCACATTTTTTCCGTACTTGCGCTTCAAGGATTGGATCTGATCGAGACGCCGTTCCACTTCCGCCAGCTGCTCAGGATTAAAATCCATCTGATACGAGAGGTTGCGCAATTGATGGACGGCATCCTCTACTTGATAATACGCATTTTGCACTGACTCCACGATCGGGGTCAGCTGCTCGTCGAATGAGGCTACGCGCTCCAGTTCGCTCATGGCATGCCCGAGCCAGTCCATGCCCTTCTGATCGCCGTAGAGCGAACGATACGCATCCTGAATGGAGGCGTATACCTTTTCAATATTCATCCACTTCTTGCGCTGCTGGGCAAGCTTTTCATCCTCGCCAGGCGTCAGGGAAGCCGCTTCGATCTCATTGAGCTGATATTGCAATAGATCGATTCGTTGGGCCAGCTCCCGATCATTGCGCGTCATATGCTCCAGATCCTGCTTGGTCCGACGATACGAAGCGTACAGCTTGCTGTACTCCTGCTTGGCTGTCCCAAGCGCTTGTTCCCCGTAGGCATCGAGCCAGTTGATGTGCTTGTCCGCCTGCATCAGCATATGGGTGTCATGCTGTCCATGCACCGTCACGAGCCAAGGACCCAATTCCCGCAGCATCGCGAGCGTAATCAGCTGACCGTTCAAGCGGATAATGCTTTTTCCCTGGCTGGAGATGTCTCTGCGTACGACCAGCATGCCATCCTGTTCGATCTGCACCCCGATGCTTTCACATACTGCCAGTGCAGGATGACCTGCCGGCAGCTCAAACAAGCCCTCCACCTCAGCACGGGCCTGACCGTAGCGGACAAAATCTGCGGAAGCCCTTCCGCCAAGCAGCAGACCCAAAGCGTCGATGATAATGGATTTACCCGCTCCCGTTTCCCCCGTCAGGATGTTCAAGCCTTTTTGAAACGAAATCGTGACTTCCTTGATAATCGCAAAGTTTCGGATCGAAAGTTCCACTAACATACCCGGACCACCCTTTACAGCATCTTCAACAAGCGCTGTGTCACTTCATCTGTCTGTTCCTTCGAGCGGCAGATGATCATAATCGTATTGTCACCGCTGATCGTCCCCATGATTTCCTCCCAAGGCAGGTTGTCGATCAGCTCGGCTACTGCATTGGCGTGGCCAGACAAGGTTTTCAACACGATAAAATGGTCTGCATTATCGATGCTGATGAAAGAATCCACCAGCATCCGTTTTAATTTTTGCAATGGGTTAAACTTTTGTTCTGTCGGCATCGAGTACTTGTACCGTCCATCGGGCAGCGGCACCTTTACGAGATGCAGCTCCTTAATGTCGCGAGAAACCGTCGCCTGGGTGACGGAGTATCCTGCTGCCCGCAAACGCTCCACGAGTTCATCCTGTGTCTCTACTTCTTCGCTGTTGATGATGTCACGAATTCGGATATGACGTTGCCCTTTGTTCATTGTGAATTACTCCCATTCTCCTTGAAATTTCGTGCGAATCGCCTCAAAAAAGCCACTTTTATTCAGCTTGATCAACGGCGTGCTGTACGGGGATTTGCGGATGTAGATCTGGTCCCCTCCCTCCAAGCGGTAGCCCAATTGCCCATCGATGGATAGTCCCATTTTCTGGTGGATGGCATCAACCTCGACCCGAATGGTCTCATCCCCGTTAAAAATCATCGGCCTTGCCGTCAGAGAATGCGGCGCTACAGGCGTCAGCAGGAGCATGTCTACATTGGGCGCAACGATTGGACCGCCTGCCGACAAGGAATACGCTGTGGAGCCCGTCGGCGTCGAAACAATGACACCGTCGCCGCTAAATGTCGCTACATATGAATCATTGAGGTAGACGGCACACTGAATAATCCGGCAAAAGGAGCCTTTCGCGATACCGATATCGTTCATGGCTGTGTACTTCCCGAGCGCATGTCCCTTGCGTATCAACGTCGCTTCCAGCATCATGCGTTCTTCAATCGCGTATTGGCCCGACAACAGATTATCTACTGCATGAGGCAGGTTGTCCGGCTCAGCCTCTGATAAAAAGCCCAACGTCCCCAAATTGATACCAAGAATCGGTACCGAAAGACCGGCAAGCTTGCGGGCGATTCCGAGCAAGGTCCCATCCCCGCCAAGCACACATATCAAAGCAGCGCGCTTGCCAATCTCCTCTACAGTCATGCCCAGCTCCGGTCTTCCTACGTCAGAGGCTACGCTTTCATCCAGTAACACCTGTGCTCCGCGGATTTCGAGGAGGTAAAGAAGCTCTCTGGCCACGATCCGGGCCTCAGGCTTTCCTTTATTTACGATGATTCCGATATTCTTCACATGGCCCACCCCAAACTGGTTGGAAATCCTTATACAAGTATACAACTTCTTATGCATAAATAAAAAGCCTCGATCGAGACAAAAAACTCGAGGCTTCCATGTTTTTTCTTTTATTTCAATGTTTCATGCGCGGTGCGCACCACTTGGGCTACGCAATCCAGCCAGGCTGGCTCATCCATACCACCTGTATTTTTTTGCAGATGCATCACGAACTCGATGTTCCCTTCTCCTCCCGTGATGGGCGAGAAGTCCAAGCCGCGCAAGGAAAAACCAAGTCCCAAGGCGAACTGGCCGATGTCTGCCAGGACGGCCTGGTGAATCGCAGGGTCGCGGACGATGCCGTTTTTCCCTACATTTTCTTTCCCCGCTTCAAACTGCGGTTTGACCAATGCGACGACATCGCCATTCTCCTGCAAAAAACGGTACAGCACAGGCAGAATAATTTTTAGCGAGATAAATGAAACGTCAATGGATGCGGAATCCGGTCTCTCGTGCTCAAAAGACTCGGGGTCCAGGTGACGAAAATTGGTTCTCTCCATTACTACGACCCGCTCGTCCTGCCGAAGACTCCAGGCAAGCTGTCCGTACCCGACATCGATGGCATACACGCGACGTGCGCCATGCTGCAGGGCACAATCGGTAAATCCTCCCGTCGAAGCCCCGATGTCCATCATCACGCGATTGCTCATATCGATGCCAAATACCCGCAATGCCTTTTCCAGCTTGAGGCCTCCCCGGCTGACGTAAGGATGCACTTCGCCTTTTACCGTAATAGCGGCATCCTCCGCAATCTTCGTCCCCGGTTTGTCGCATCGCTCGCCTGCAACCTGCACGAGTCCAGCCATGACTGCTGCTTTTGCTTTTTCACGGGTTTCGTAATGTCCGCGTTCGACGAGAAGGACATCCAGTCGTTCCTTCCTTACACTCATGCTTCCACAACGCCTTTCGTCACAGGCATCCAGGCGCGAGTACGGGCCGCGATATTCTCAGCTGTCAGTCCTACTTCATTGCGCTGTTCCTTCACACTGCCGTGCTCCACGAAATAATCCGGAACACCTACGATTTGAACAGGGACATCATGGTAGCCCGCTTGTGCGAGGTACTCGACGACAGCACTTCCGAAGCCGCCCATCTCGGCGCCTTCCTCTACGGTGATGATCTTGTACCCTTCCTGTGCCAGACGGGACAGCAGTTCTTCATCCAACGGCTTGCAGAAGCGCGCGTTGACCAGCATCGGGTGGATGCCTTCTCGATGCAGCTGCTCGACCGCCTGCTCGGCGATTTCGTATATATGTCCAAAAGCCAAAATGGCGACATGCTTGCCCTCTGTCACGATCTCTGCCTTCCCAATCGGCAATGGATGCAGTTCCTCATCCAATTCGACACCGCGTACCGGCAGACGTGGATAGCGGTATGAGATCGGTCCGTCTTCATATAACGATGCCGTCTTCATCATCAAGCGCAATTCATTTTCATCTTTTGGCGCCATAATGACCATGTTGGGGACGGTGCGCATGAAAGCGATGTCGTACATCCCCTGATGCGTCTCGCCGTCAGCTCCTACCAGACCCGCCCGATCGACTGCAAACACGACATTCAGCTTCTGCCGCGCCACGTCGTGAATCAACTGATCATACGCGCGCTGCAAGAAGGTCGAATAGATCGCCAGGACGGGCTTTAAGCCCTGCGTAGCAAGCGCCGCCGCAAATGTACAAGCGTGTTGTTCGGCAATTCCGACGTCAAAGAGGCGGTCGGGATATTTTTCCCCGAATGGGATCAGTCCGGAACCCGCAGGCATGGCAGGTGTTACCGCCACGAGCCGATCATCCTCTTGTGCCAGGCGAATCATGGTCTCTGAAAAGACTGAGGTGTAGGTCGGAGCGGATTTGGCCGTATCACCAGATTCAATCTTGTAGGTGCCGACCCCGTGAAACTTGACGGAATCCGCTTCTGCAGGCGCATAGCCTTTGCCTTTTTTGGTGATGGCGTGAATCAATACCGGCCCTTTGTTTTGTTTGGCGATTTTCATCGTCTCCAGGAGCAGCTCCATGTTGTGTCCGTCGATGGGCCCGATATAGGTGAAGCCCAGCTCTTCAAAAAGGACACCGGAGACGAGCAGATACTTCATGCTGTCTTTGAAGCGTTCTGCCAGATTCATCAGTTTTCCGCCTACAGCAGGGACCGATTTGATCCAATGGCCCAGTTCGCCTTTTGCCCACTGATAATTCTGAGCCGAACGCAATTTCCCCAAATAATTATGCAAAGCCCCTACGTTGGGAGCGATGGACATTTCATTGTCGTTTAATACCACGATGACATTTTTTTGCTCATGCCCGATGTGGTTCAAGGCCTCGAGGGCCATTCCGCCTGTCAAGGCACCGTCCCCGATTACGGCGACGACGTGGTTTTTCTCTTTTTTCAGATCACGGGCCGTAGCCATCCCCATCGCAGCAGACAAAGACGTACTGCTGTGTCCCGTCTCCCATACGTCATGAGGGCTTTCGTTCATTTTTGGGAAACCGCACAAGCCTTTGTACTGGCGCAAGGTCGGAAACATCTCGCGGCGGCCAGTCAACATCTTATGTACGTACGCCTGGTGGCCTACATCCCAAATCAGCTTATCCTTTGGGCTGTTGAAGGCATAGTGAAGAATCAGCGTCAGTTCGACCACGCCAAGGTTAGGTGCAAGATGTCCGCCTGTCTTGGAGAGGTTTTCTACGAGAAACTGACGGATTTCACCTGCGAGCGTATACAATTCTGGCAAGGTGCATTTTTTCAAATCCTGGGGATCATTTATTTTCGTAAGCAGCATTGGGTATTCCTCACTTTCAACTGGTTGCTTCTCCGGTGATTCGGCATGCTGCGATCCAATTTATCCTGCTCATGCAAAAAGGGCTCCGCCTTTAGGGCAATGCCACTGGATTTTTTTCTTGAATCAGCTTGATTCATTATAACGGTTTCTTATCAAAAACACCACTTTTCCTCGTTTGAGGGATATCAATTTCTAATATATGTAAATATCTTTATAGAGATGTGGCTTTATGTTGTATTACGGTTTGCCGAATCTCCTTGTTACAAATCATCTGGGCTGTCACGCTTGTCTATCCTGAAAAAAGCTGGCTCTCCCATGAAGGAATCCAGCTTTTCTTTCGTCTGTTATTTCGTTCGGTTCTTGACATAGTCCGCCAGGGGCATCAGTGCCGAATGCTGTAGTCCAACTTCGGCGAGAGCTGTTTTGGCTTCCGTAATCAAGGCATCAAGCCGTTGCTTGGATTCTTCCAGGCCCAATAAAGACGGGTAGGTGGCTTTTTCCCGGTCGGCGTCGCTTCCTACTGCCTTGCCCAGCTGCTTCTCGTCACCCTCGACATTTAAAATATCGTCCTGAATCTGAAAAGCATGGCCGATACAAAATCCGTAATGTGTCAACGCCCTCATTTGGCTCTCGTTTGCTTCCGCCAAATACCCGCCGCCGCGCAGTGCAGCAACCAGGAGATCTCCCGTTTTATGCTGATGAATATACTCGAGCTGCGTTAAATCAAGCTTTTTTCCCTCGCCTTCGATGTCGGCCATTTGGCCTCCCACCATCCCGGTTGCACCAGCCCGCTTGCCCAACTCGGCGATCAGCTTTACTGTAGTCGTGGGCTGTACATCCGCGTTTGCCAAGTAGGACTCCGCTATTAAGGAAAAGGCCCGCGTCAAAAGCGCATCCCCTGCCAAGATCGCCGTCGCCTCGCCGAACATCTTGTGGTTTGTCGGCTTGCCGCGGCGCAGGTCGTCGTCATCCATCGCGGGCAAGTCATCGTGAATGAGCGAATACGTATGAATCATTTCGAGGGCGCAGGCAAAAGGAACGCCGCGCTCCAGCGGCTTTTCCAACGCCTCCAGCACCGCCAGGACAAGCATCGGGCGCAGACGTTTGCCTCCTGCCATGAGCGAGTATTTCATCGATTCGTACAAGGAAGCAGGTACCCCTTCTTTCTCCAAAGCTGGAACCAGATGCGTTTCAATATAGGCAGTCTTTTCTTCGAGGTAGGTATGGAGAGAATCGACCATCATGCTTCCCCTTCCAGACGAAACGCCTTTTGCTTTACTTGTCCGTCTTCTTCGACCAGTTGGGTGATCTTGGCTTCGATCGCCTCCAGCTTCTGGCCACAGATGCGGGACAGCGTTACTCCCTCCTGGTAGAGATGAATGGATTCCTCCAAGGGGATATCGCCCTCTTCCAGGCGCTGTACGACCTCTTCCAATCGCTTCATTGCTTCTTCAAACGGCATGTCCATCTCTTCGGGGGACACGTCAGCTTTTTTGCGAGCCATTTTCTTTCTCCTCCCGCTCTATTCGTTCCACGCGCGCCGTAGCGCTGCCATCGCTTAATCGTACCATGAGCTCGTCTCCAGTGGCAAACTGCTCCACGGATTTCACCAGCTGATCTCCGGAATAAACCAGGGAAAAACCGCGCTGCATCACCTTCAATGGACTTACTGCATCCAGGTGGGCAAGACGGGAGGCGAATTCCAGCTTTTTTTGCTTCAATGCTGCGTTCATTCGCTCATCGAGGCGCAAACGCAGGGTAAGCACTTTCTCTCTTCGTTCCTTCACGTGGTCAGCCAGACGGTAGCGCCTGATCTGCTCTGCCAGCCGAATGTAGCGCTCCCTCCGCAGCCGCATGAGCTGACTCATGGCCTGTCTCATTCGCAACTTGGCCTGGTCAAGTCGCTGTGCCGCTTCCTCCAGCCTGCGCTGAGGCTGACGCATCGCATACGATTGAACAAGTCCCTGCAGGCGTTTCCGCTCCTGCAATACGTGCTGGCGCATCGCCCGATGGGTTCTCATCTCGAGCTGCTGGACGCGCTGCTGCCATTCCAGGTAATGGGGTACTGCCAGCTCCGCCGCAGCCGTCGGTGTTGCTGCACGAACATCTGCTACGAAATCGGCAATCGTCACATCAGTCTCGTGTCCCACCGCGGAAATCACGGGAATGGACGAGCTGGCAATCGCGCGTGCCACCCGCTCGTCATTGAATGCCCACAGTTCCTCAATCGAGCCTCCGCCGCGCCCTACGATCATGACATCGATGCCAGCAAGTCGGTTGAGATTGCGAATGCCATCGACAATAGAGTGCGGCGCCTCTACACCCTGGACAATCGCAGGGGCCAAGACGATGTCTGCTTGCGGGTAACGGCGTCTGATGGTGATGCAGATGTCACGGATCGCCGCTCCTGTAGGAGAGGTGACGACCCCGACCCGTTTGGGGAAACGCGGCAAAGGGCGCTTTCTTTCCACTGCGAACAAGCCTTCCTGGGCCAGCTTTTCCTTCAGCTGCTCAAAAGCCAGATACAGCGAGCCGAGTCCGTCCGGCTGCATCTCTTTAGCATACAACTGATACGCCCCGTCCCGTTCAAATGCCGAGATGGAACCGCGCACAATCGCCTTGGTCCCGTTCTTGGGGAGGAAGCGCAGAAAGCGGTTGTAGCTGGCGAACATGACGACCTTCAGCCGTGACTGATCATCCTTGAGCGTAAAATACATATGTCCGCTGGAGTGGTGGGTAAAATTGGAAATTTCTCCTCTCACCCAAACGTCCTGCAAGTGCGGATCTCTCTCCAGCAGAAGCTTGATACTGCGATTTAGCTGACTGACGGATAGGATATCTTGAATGGCCATAAGCCCCTTCCCCCTCGACTGAAAACGGGAAATGGGTTTTCGACTCCCATTTCCCGGATGATTGGTTCCCGACTTATCTGCGTTTGGCCTGCTGCTTCGCGGCTTCTACCGTGTTCTTCAGAAGCATGGTGATGGTCATCGGACCGACTCCGCCCGGCACCGGCGTCAGATAGCTGGCTGTCTCCTGGACCTCGTCAAACTTGACGTCCCCGACCAGCTTTCCGGCTTCATTGCGATTAACCCCAACGTCGATGACTACCGCACCGGGCTTCACATGTTCTTTGCCGATCATGTGAGCCTTCCCGGCTGCTACGACGAGAATATCCGCCATTTTGGTGAAGGATGGCAGATCCTTTGTACGCGAGTGGCACATCGTGACCGTAGCATTTTCACGCTGCAGCAGGAGCGAGACGGGTTTTCCGACAATGTTGCTGCGTCCGATCACGACGGCATGCTTGCCAGCGATCTCTGTTCCTGTGCGTTTGATCAATTCAATCACGCCATGGGGAGTACACGGAAGCAAGGTTTCCTTGCCGATCACCATATTCCCGACATTGATCGGGTGGAAACCATCCACGTCCTTGCTCGGATCGATGGCATCCAAAACTGCCTCCTCCGAGATGTGGGACGGCAATGGCAATTGGACCAAAATCCCATTAACGTTCGGATTTTGATTCAATTGCTGGATGATTTCCAGAAGCTCCTCCTGTGTTGTAGCGGCATCCTTCAAAATGACCTCGGAATGAATGCCCACTTCCTCGCAGCCTTTTGATTTCCCGCGCACATACGAGTGGGAAGCGGGATCTTCACCCACAAGAATGACGGTCAGGCCCGGTGTAATTCCCTGTTGTTTCAGTCCGGCGACTTCCTCTGCCAGTTCGGCTCGAATACTTTTCGCTACTTCTTTTCCTTGAAGAATGGTTGCAGGCATGGAGAAATAGCCTCCTTCTATAAACGTCGATACCTTAAGTGTAGCGATTTGACAAACTACTGTAAAGGCGAAATATAAATGTTTAAGATTAATTATTGTTCGCCTTTTGCTTCATCCAGCCGAGCATGGCCACACCGTACGCATTGTCTCCGGAGTATACCGGATCGCAGAAGTACAGCTTGGCTTTCACTGCGGGATGCTCGAGACGTTTGATCAATCGCTCTCGCATGTACTGGTTGGCTGCCACGCCTCCGACGATCAGAATGTCGCTGGGCAAGCCTTTTTCGATCGCATTGCGCAAAGCCTTTTCCAAGGTGTTGGCGATGCACTGTTCCGTCGCCCTCGCAATTTGCGCCTGACTCGCATTTCCTGCTTCTATAGCCCGTAGAAGGGAGGCTTCTGGTCCCGAGAAGCTGAAGGTAAGCCCTTCTACTGATGAGGAGACGCGGAATTCTCCTTCTGCCTGCTTCGCTAACTCCTCGATCTGCGGACCAGCTGGAAAGGACATGCCCATCGCTACGCCGATCCGGTCCACCAGTTGGCCTGCATGCAGGTCAATGGTTCCTCCCACCTTCTCGATCGCATAACCGGATGCTTGCCGTTCACATAACAGGATTTCGCTCGTCCCCCCTGAGAGGTGCACGGCCAAAAAACGATCCTGGGCGGGACGCTCTTGAGCCGTGTACTCTCCTGCCGCAATATGTCCTTCCTGGTGAGTCGTCAAGTAAAGCGGCACCTTTAAGTAGATGGAAAGCGATTTGGCCAACCCTTCTCCAACCTTGAAGACAGGCATGTATGACTGGTCCACTGGACGGGGCTTTTCACTTACGCAAACCGCGACGATCTCATGCTCTTCCCATCTCAACTGCTCGCTTAGCTCTGGCAGGTTCATCACATGCTGAAAGACGGCTTCGGATTGTTGCAGACCGCGTTTTCCCTCCTTTACCTTCAGGAGGCGTTTTGCTTCTGCGACAATCCGGCCGTCTTCCCGAGCCAGGCAGAGTGATGTCCGGTAATTGCTTGTATCTATGCCCAACAATACCTTCGTCATCCTAGTATCCCCTGCCTTTATGCCTGCGCTGTTTCACGAGCATGCAGGAAGCTGGACAAAACGCCGTTGATATAACGATGGGATTGCTCGTCACTGAAGAGCTTAGCAATCTCAATCGCTTCATTCATGACGACCTTGTCCGGCGTTTGCTCTTCAAACATGATCTCAAAAAAAGCAAGACGCAGAATCGCGCGGTCTACGTTGGCAATCCGCTCCAGCTTCCAGCCGCGCAGATACTTTTTAATTTCGTCGTCAATTTCATTCTGGTTCCGGATCACGCCGTCCAGCAAATACCGCAAAAACGTGGTATCCTCCTGTGAGTCCTCCATGACCAGTGCAACTGCTTCATTCAGCGGGACTTCTGCCATATCGATCTGAAACAGGCATTGGACTGCTTTTTCTCGTGCTGTTCTACGCTTCATTTCTTTCACCTGCTCATTAAAGTGAGTGTGGGAGCAGACCAGCCCTGATCATGACTCCCGCGCCGATGTCACCGAAATTTTCCAGGAAGAATCCGATCGAGGATTTCCCGCAGATCTTCCTTGTGATCCAGTTTGCGGCCTATGTAATATCCGGTTCCGATAAACACGACAAACACCAGTGTATCCCAAAAACCGACGATTAGGTAGATGATACCGAAAAAAATACCGGCCAAGATCCCCAATAGCTTCCCCTTATGCTCCCACAACAACTCCCAGATCATGGTGTTCACCTTCTATTCCACACGCTTGCGTGCCGCGTAGTTTTCTTGTTGAGCCACCTCAGTCACCACGATTTTCACTTCGGAAATCAGCAGACCGGTGATGGTCTCCACCTGATCTTTGACGTCATGCTGCAGATTGTGGGTGAGTTCGGGAAACGGGGTTTCTCCATCTACCGAAACATGCATCGTGATCATCGTTCCGCTCTCCAGCAGTTTGATTCCGCTGCGCAGATCACGCACACCTTTGACGCGTCTGGCTGCGCGTTCCGCGATGGTCTGGATCGTCTGAATGGTGATGTTGATTTCCCCCAGATCGCTGCGCTGACGGATACTGCGATCTTCTTTGGACTTTTTGAAACGGAAGGAACTGAAAAAGAATCGGAGACTGACGATGAGGAAGATGATCGCGACGATCAGGTAGGCGATATTGGTGCCTGACAAAATCTGTTCCATGTAGGGACGAAACAAGTCTTGAGAAAACCAGCCGCTGGTAACTGCGATCATCACGCAGGATAATACGATTAGCGCAAAACTGTAAATCGTTAAGATAAACCGATCAAACAAGTTCACTTGCATCTCTCCTTCAGCCCCGCTTTTCTATTCTATCCAGGGCGCGGTTCGGGTGCTATCGTTAGTGCCGACGTGCAGGGGCAGCTAGTGGAAAATGCCCCCTGTAAGTAGGGGGCATCCATCCGCAGCTTGTCAGCGAACCCGCTGATAGTCTTCCACTACAGTTGTTACCGGCGCTTTTTCTTCAGCCTTCAACTCTACGTCCACGATATGTACATTGACTTCGACAACTGACAGTCCGGTCATGCTCTCGATGCCGTTGCGCACACTATCTTGAATATTACGAGCGACCTCTGGAATTCGGTGTCCGTATTTCACAATAATGGAAACATCAACTGCCGCTTCACGGGAACCGACCTCGACACGCACTCCGCGAGCTATATTTTTACGGCCCAAACGTTCCGCTATATCCCCAACGAAGCCGCCGCTCATCGAGGCCACGCCTTCCACTTCTGCGGCAGCCATGCCAGCAATCACTTCCAAGACTTCAGGGGCGATCTGGACCTTTCCTAATTCTGTTCTATCTAGATCCGGTGTAAATTCTTCCACGCTTCGCACCTCCCTTTGGATTTGTATTCCATTATAGCAAGTAGGCTGTTGTTTTACAAACTTGCTCTTTACTCTTCATCCAACTTGAGATCATAGGTTTCGAGGAATTTGGTATCAAAATTTCCGCTGGCAAACACCTCATGATCCAAGACTTTCAAATGAAACGGAATGGTTGTCGTAATGCCTTCCACGACGAACTCATCCAAGGCACGCTTCATTCTCTCAATCGCTTCCTGGCGGTCCTTGCCCCAGACGATCAGCTTGGCAATCATCGAATCGTAGTAAGGCGGAATGGCATAGCCGGCATAAGCCGCGCTGTCGACGCGCACGCCAAAGCCTCCAGGTGGCAGGTACTCTGTAATCCGGCCAGGCGATGGCATGAAGTTTTTCGCTGGATTCTCCGCATTGATCCGGCATTCGATAGCCCAACCATTCAACCGGATGTCTTCTTGGCGGAACGAGAGGGGCTCCCCTGCCGCTACCGTCAACTGTTCCTTGATCAGGTCATAGCCCGTGACCAGTTCCGTGACCGGATGCTCTACCTGAATCCGCGTATTCATTTCCATAAAGTAGAATTTGCCGTGTTTATCCAGTAGGAACTCAACCGTACCTGCACCGTGATAGGAGACGGCCTTGGCGGCAGCTACCGCTGCTTCCCCCATCTGCTGACGCAATTCCTCGCTGAGTGCAGGTGATGGAGCTTCTTCGATCAGCTTCTGATGGCGCCGCTGAATCGAGCAGTCGCGCTCTCCCAGATAGACAGCGTTGCCGTGTTTGTCAGCCATGATCTGAATCTCGACATGGCGCGGCCCTTCCACGAATTTCTCCAGATAGACGCCTGGATTGCCAAACGCTGTCTTGGCTTCATTCTGCGCCTGGCGAATGGCTTTTTCCAGATCTTCGTCGTCGACGGCAACCCGCATCCCGCGTCCGCCGCCGCCCGCTGTCGCTTTAACCATGACAGGATAGCCAATCTCATTGGCTGTTTGAATGGCGTCGGCAATATCCTCGATCAGACCTTCTGTACCGGGAACCGTTGGGACGCCAGCCGCTTTCATCGTATCCTTCGCTGTGGACTTGTCGCCCATTTTCACGATCGCTTCCGGATCAGGACCGATAAAAGTGATGTTGCAGGCAGCGCAAATCTCTGCAAAATCCGCGTTTTCAGCCAAAAAGCCGTAACCGGGATGGATGGCATCTGCTCCTACCTTCGTCGCGACGCTCATGATGCTTGTTACATTCAGATAGCTTTCCTTGGATGTTTTTGGACCAATACAGTAAGCTTCGTCGGCCAATTTGACATGAAGCGCTTCACTATCCGCTTCGGAGTAGACAGCGACCGTACGAATGCCTAGCTCGCGGCATGCGCGAATGACCCGCACAGCGATCTCTCCGCGATTGGCAATCAATACTTTTTGGAACATTTCGCTCTCCCCCACCTTATTCTGGCTTCACTAGAAACAATGGCTGGCCGTATTCGACCAATTGGCCGTCCTCAACCAGGACCTTGACGATCTCGCCGTTTACTTCAGCTTCAATCTCATTGAACAGCTTCATCGCTTCCACGATGCAGACAACCTTGTTTGCGCTCACCTTGTCACCGGCTTTCACGTAGGCTGGCTTGCCAGGTTCTGGCGCACTGTAGAAGGTCCCTACCATCGGAGAGACGATTTTGTGCAGGTTGGCATCATCAGCTGCAGGTGCTGCAGGTGCAGCCTTCGGCGCTTCCGAAGCAACTGGTGCTGCCACTGGCGCTGCGACCGGTGCTGCTGCGGCTGCCGGAGCTGCCTGCAAGACAGGTGCTGATACCGCCGGCTGAGTCACTACCACTGTCTCCTTGCCGGAGGATTTGGTCAGTTTTACTTTGGCGCCTTCTAATTCCAGCTTGAATTCTTGAATGGATGATTGATCAATTAACTTAATAAGTTCTCGAATTTCATGGATATTCAACGAAAAGCACTCCTTCACTTCAATAAATGTCTCAGGGAGTTCCATATGTAGCAGATGGCCAGACCATAAACCCATGGTAGCTTGTCGCCAGATACACGTCAAGAAAGGATTTCCCTGCTTTTCCCGTAAGAAAGGCGAGGAAATCCTTACCATCATGCCCGTTATGGCCCCTTCCTATAAGTCGGCGGCGTGATTAGGAAGCGTTGAATTGAACCTTTACGTTCGTGGCTGGAACATTCAAATGCTCCTTGACGTGGGCGATGATTTCGACCGCTTCACTTTGGCTCAGCTCATTTTTTTGCACAATGACCGTTACCTTGTCATTTTGCATGAAGACGACCGCATCCTGGTAGCCGCTAGCCTTCAGCATCTCTTCTACATTCGTCGTCGCAGAATCCTGCGTGGACAGCTCTTCAAACTTGGCCTTCGCTTCGGCTACGGCTTGCGGGGAAGAATCCGGGCTGCTCATGATCGCGAGCTGCTCATCCTTTTGCTGCTGGAACTGTGCTTCGCGTTTCATTTTGTAGCCCTGGAAGATCTCGCTTGCCGTCTCCGAGACCGGAACGACCGCGGCGGGCGAATTCTGCTCCTTTGGCGTCGCCTCTTCTTTGCCGGCTTGGGCCACTGGCTGGCCGCTCTTGCCGTCTACGGGTTTCGCATCAGGCGCAGGATCGGCTTCGCGGGATTCCACGACAACTCCTGAGATTTGTTCCTGCTTTTCTACTGCCTGCTGTTGTCCGGATGTCGGGACCTGCTCCTGCGGACCTTTGGCCAGATAATAACCGGACAGGACCACCATGACAGCCAGCATTGTCAACAACCACACTGTTTGCTTTCTTAAAATCATAGACCATACCTCCTACCCTTTTTTTGGCAAAATGGATATCTTGTAAACGGGAACGTCCAAAACCTTTTGCACGGCTTCGGTAATCCACGCTTTCACCTGGATGTTGTCGGCACCTTTCGCGACAACCAGTACGCCGCGGACGCGAGGCTTCATCGTTTTGACAATGACAGGCTGGTCTTGCTTGCCACCCTGGACAATGACCACCTCCTCATCCCGGGACTGATCGTTCTGATTGCGGGTCGCTTTATCCTTATCCGTCTCCTGATTGGTCGAGGACCGGCTGTTGGTGTTTTTTTCCACAATCAACTCCGGCGTTGAATCCAGATTGACCATGACCTCCACAGCACCGACCCCGACGACGGTCGAAAGTATTTCACGCAACTGCGTTTCGTAAATGTTCTCGTACTCTGCAATCACATCCGGTACGGGAGCCTGACCCATCGCCGGGCTCGCCAACTCGCTAGCAGGCGGACCGGTCGAATCATTGTCAAGAGACCCAAACCCGAGAGGCTGATCTTTTTCTACTCGCAAGAAGTCAGTCAGAATCATGATCGCCAACCCGATGCCCAAAACGACGATGAAGTAGTGGATCGGCTTCAGCTTTTTCGCCCCGCCCCCGTCGCCTTCCCACCATTTTTTCAACTTCTCCAGCATCCTTCTCACCTCACTTTTTTGGACATGTCCGTCTACTGCTTACCATTTGTTGGAGACTCGTCCGTCACAGACACCTGGTCTGCGGCAAGTCCCCACTGAAGGGCGATATCGGAAGCGATGCGCGTATGAACCGGATTGTCCTGGCGCGCGCTCACTTCCCGATCGGGCGGTGCGCGGTCTGTTTTGACTGCCGGTGTACTGATCTGGATGTCTACGGGTTGAATGGGCTGAATCGGCTGCACGGGTGTCTGGTCGGAAGTCTTTTCCTGATTTTCGCTGTCTTGGACGATGAGCGCGATTCGCTTCAGGATGGGCTGGTCGGGATTGGATTTGTCCATCTGAATTTCTATATGCTGGACATCCATTCCGTATACTTCTTTTACTCTTGTTTTCACTGCTGCGCTGATCTGGGCTTGTACATAAGCGGTGGTTTGCTCGCTTTGGTGGCTCAGCAATTTGCTGGTGACCCGCTTCCAGTCGCTGTCTGCCGGCTTGTTCAACTCCTCCTGATAGCGGTCCAGTCGCAAGGCCAGGTCATCCTGCGTCAGATTGAACAAAGCGAACAAGGGGGAGATGATCGTGAGCAGCAGGATCAGCCCCATCACCATTTTTACGTAGCGCTGCAAAGTCGTGTTGGGCAAAATCAAATCAAGAAAGGCGGCAAGCAGGACGAGCAGGATGATTTTTTTCAGCCATAACGTTAACCAGGTCATCTACCTCACCTACCGAACCATCATAGAGATGTTGCCCGCTGCGATGATGATGGTAATCGCCAGAAAAAACATCAGGCCAACTGTCGCCAGCGCGGCGAAAACGAACAGCAGGCTTTTGCCGATCGTGCCCAAAGCACTGATGATCGGACTGTTTCCGAGAGGTTGCAGCACTGCTGACGAAAGGTTGTAGATCAGGGCAAGAACGAGTATCTTCATTGCCGGAAAGGCGCAGAGGATTACTAGAATGATGACGCCAGCCAGGCCGATCGCATTTTTCACCAGCAGCGATGCATTCAGGACGGTATCGGCTGCATCCGAGAACATGCGGCCGACGATCGGCACAAAGTTCCCGGTGATATACTTGGCCGTCCGCAGCGTGACGCCGTCTGTGACAGCCGAGGTGGCACCCTGAATCGAGATCACCGCCAGGAAAATGGTTAAAAACGATCCCAGCACCCCCATCGCGATATTGCGCAGAAGGGTCGCCAGTTGCGTCACCTTGTAGCGCTCGGAAAACATGCTGACGATGGAGAGCATGGCCGAAAGAAACAGCAGAGGAAACACTACATACGTAATCATCATGCCGCTGATGTTGATCATGAAGATGATCAGCGGATGGAACATCGTCGCCGTAGCCAGATTTCCCACCGATGCCAGCAGCGCTATCACCAGCGGGATCATCGCCAGCATGAAGTCGGACATGTTGCCGATCGCGTCCTTGGCGTAGGTAATGGCCAGGTGAAAGCTGTTGATCGCCAGCACCATCAAGACCAGGTAGGCGATGGAGTAGGCAACTGTGGAGACCGTGTTGCGTTCAAATGCGTTTTGCATCGTCTCCAGGATCATGGCAAAAACGGTGATGATGATAATGGAGCTGAGCAATTTGCCGTTCATCAGAATTTCGTGAAAGGCGAATTTCATGAGTCCCTTCAAGAAGCCTGAAAGGCTGAATTCTCCCTCCTGCATGAGCATCTGGATAAAGCCCTTCGCCTTGAGGTCAGGAAGGTAGCCCTGGTATTCTTTCTGGAGCTTTTTCCAATACTGCTCGACGCTTTCGGTATTGAGATGGCTGACCTGCTGCTGGACCAGTTCATTGATGGGATTGGCAGGAGCGGCAGGGGTAGCGAAGACAGCTTGTACAGGCGTGTGCAAAAGAAACAGGAAGAGCATGCATGCGCTGATCCAACCGTATCGCGTCATCGACATTCCCCTCCCCTCACGCTGGCAACAGGTCGATCACAGTCTCGATAATGATTTGGATGATCGGGACCGCCATGACGAGAATGAGGACTTTGCCAGCCATCTCGATTTTTGATGCGATGGCGCCTTGTCCCGCATCCCTTGTGATTTGTGCGCCGAATTCAGCGATATACGCAATTCCGATAATTTTTAGGATCGTCTCTAGAAATACGAGGTTCAGGTCTGCCTGGACGGCTAGCTTTTCCAGGATTTGAATGACCTCAGCGATCTTGCCGATGAGAAAGAAAAAGATAATGACGCCGCTCGCGATGGCGATCAGGAATGCAAACATGGGCTTTTGATCCTTGATGACCAACGCGAGAATGGTAGCGACCAGCCCAAGGCCGACAATTTGTACGATCTCCATCTGTCTCCCTCCTATTTGAACAGGAAGACGCGTTTTACCTCGGTAAACAGGTCGCCGACATAATGGGCAACCATGTAGAGCACGATAATGAACCCGACCAGCGTCGCCCAGTGTGCGATATCTTCCTTGCCCGCCTGCTTTAAGACGGTATGCAGGATGGCTGTGATGAAGCCTACCGCGCCGATTTGGAAAACAGGTGTCAAATCAAAATCCACTTGTGAACACCTCGCCTTTAAAACATCAGGATGACTACCAGCAGCCCACCCAAGAATCCGAGACTTTTATACATTTTTTCGTATTTATCTTGTTCAGCACGCGCTTCTTCTTCCAGTCCCCGCAGATGTGTGACGGCTAGGCGCAAATGCTTTTGCTGGTCTTCCCGATCGGATGATCCGAGCACCTGCGAAAGGCTTGCCAGCACTTCCTGCTCCTGTTTTCGCAAAGCCGTCTGGGGCCAGTGACGCTTCATCGCCTTTTGCAGGGATTCCTCCGCCGACAGTGCCCTCTCCTGCTCCAGCAGTTCTGCGGCCAACAAAAAGAGATTCCCGACTTCCTTGTTGACTCGCTGTCCCACCTTTACAAAGGCACGCTGCAACGGGGTGAGACCGTAGACGATTTCTGTCTCCAGCATCTGCAGGGCTACGAGCAGGGCACGAAGCTGTACGGGACGCTTGGCGTAGGTACGGCTGATTTGCCAGCCGACCATCGAAGCGGAGACGAGAACCATCAATGCTCCAATCAGCTTGATCATGCGGGTTGTTCCTTTTTCACCGGATTCAGGCTGCTGTCGTAAATCGCCTGGATGGTCCCGACTCCTCGGCTTCGACTCAAAACAATGTAACGGGAAAAGGCCCCGTGACGGATCAGCTTGCCCAGCATCGGTCTTCTTGCTACCTCCTCTACATCGGACCCATGTGCAGAACAGACGACTGCGACACCGGCATGGATCGCTTCCCAGACAGCATCTCCATCCTCGGGTCTGCCGATCTCGTCCACGATCAGGACATCCGGCGACATGGAACGGATCAGCATCATCATCCCGATTGCTTTGGGACAAGCGTCGAGCACATCCGTACGCGGTCCGACATCGCGCTGGGGCACCCCTTGCAGGCAGCCAGCCAGTTCGGAGCGTTCGTCCACAATCCCTACCTTGCGACTGGAGGACCACTCGTTGCCGTAGCTGATCTGTCGGGCAATGTCACGCAGCAATGTCGTTTTGCCGCACATCGGGGGAGAAATGACGAGCGTGTTTCGCAGAGTTCCTTTTTCAAACAGATAGGGCATTACTTTTTGCGCGACTCCTTTTTTCTCGCGAGCAATCCGTATGTTGAAGCTCGTCACATCGCGTATGCCTTTTACCTCGCCGCGCTCCAGCACGACTTTGCCAGCAATTCCGATGCGATGGCCCCCTACCACGGTGATGTACCCCCGCTTCAATTCCTCTTCCAATGCGTACAACGAGTGCTGGCTCACCTGGTTCAACAGCTTGACCACGTGTTCTTGTGTGAAAACCCATCCTTGTCTGGCGATGGACGTGATTTGACCTGCCGGGGTCACATAGCTGGTTTGCTGACCGTATCGAATTTCCAATGGCTGATTTTGCCGAAGTCGGATTTCTTCCAATACCTCGAGGACCGTGGAGGGGAGCACAGTCATGATGTTTCGCACGGATGCCGGCAGAATAGCCATGATCTCTTGCATGGATGAACCCTCCTTATCGCCTTTGTCCATCATTGACTTACCTCCATCCTATGCGTGCGTGGACGAGGTTTATGCTAAAAAAAGCGACTCTATTGGACCAGCCTGAAAAGGAAAAAAGCCTGCCACAGCGCTTGGTCACGCATGCAGACAGACTTTTAAATCAGAATCGCTCCGAAATAATCGAGCGAATGGATGTTTACGTTGGGTTGATCGGCTCGTATCCTTTTGCTTGCGGGTAGGGCTCGATCACATAGTGAAGATACCCTTCCGCATCCTTGCCCTCGTGAAGCATGATACCTTCTTGACAGCTCGGGCAGGTAAACTCATAAGAGGTCTCGAATTCGTCTTCATCTTGTGGATCATAGGTGTACAACGCATCAGATGCATCCAAATCCAGATCGATATCATCCTCCGCGCAATCGCCCACTGTCTCATACAGCTCATCTTCATCTTCATACAGCAAAAGCTCGATGTCTTCCAGGTCTTCATCGATTGCCTCGACGTAGTCCTCTGTCTCCTCGATTCGCCTATGCAGCACATGGATCTCGGCGTGCATCTCATCGAGGATTTCGATCATCTCCGCCAGCATTTTTCCTTCCGAAGTCTGGGTGCCGACATCCAATCCATCTGCCAATCCCCGCAAATAGGCTATGCGATTCTCCAATGCATCCATCACTTGCATTCCCCTCCTTGTCGTGTGCAACTCACCACGTATCTTTCCCAAACAAGAAGGAGATTACCAACAACTTTGCAAGGGTGGTTTATTTGCGCACACCGATCAAAATGCAGGAAATGCCAAGCAATATCCAGCCTATTTTCGCGAAGCTGATCCGATCTGTCATACCCAGCAAACCAACCGCCGTACTGGTAAGAAGCACCAATGGTCCCACAATGGCCAAACCAGAGTTGATCAATAATGCCTTTTCTACCTGATTTACTTTTAGAATCAATAAGGCAGCAAGGATCTCCAAGCTCCCTGAGAATACCCGCAAGGCTGCCATTCCCATGATCGCCTTTTCCCACATCGAATCTCGTCCCCCCTTGTTCTCACTCTATGCTTGTTCGCGCTCATTTCAGCACTTTTCTTGGGCAACCGCCTACGGGATCGCGCTTCACTCCTTCTTTTGGGTGGGCATAGACTGTACGAAACGTCTTGAGAAATGAGGAAACCACCTATGCCAGAACGTTTTGACAATCCCGGAAGCATGTTCCCCCCATCCTGGAGCGACCCATCCAGAAGCAGAAGTGCCAAGCCGCGCACCGAGGGACTCACGATGGTCATCGACAAAGGGACGGGAATCAGCGCATTCCGTGACCTGCTTGATCTCGCATCTCCTTATATGGATATATGCAAGCTTGGATTTGGGACAGCCGCTCTGTATCCGACTTCACAGTTGCAACAAAAGCTAGAGCTGGCCAGGGAATACGGCTTGCAGATTATGCCAGGCGGGACGTTTTTTGAAATTGCTCTACGCAGCACCCCTGCATCCCAGTACATGGAAACCATCAGCCAGCTTGGTTTCACCGCTGTCGAAATCTCCGACGGTACTTTCCCCCTCTCGCAAAGGGAGCGCAGGGAAGCCATTGTGAGCGGGTTGGCATGCGGCTTGACCGTCTATACCGAATTCGGGAAAAAGGATGCCCACTACCGCGCGGAAAAAGAGGAGCTGCTGCAGACGCTTGCGGCTGATCTCGATGCAGGCGCCAGCCACGTCATCGTGGAGGCGAGAGAAAGCGGTACAGTCGGAGTTTTCGATCGAAATGGCAACATCGATCAACAGTTCGTACTGGATGTCACCGAAGCAGCTCAAGAAATGGGTAGCAAGCTCATTTGGGAGGCTCCCAAAAAAGAGCAGCAGGTCCACCTGATCCAGGCACTTGGCAGCAATGTCCATCTGGGCAATATCGCTTATTCCGATGTCTTATCCGTGGAAACGCTGCGTCGCGGCCTGCGAGGGGATACGGCAGCCCGCTTTGCCCCGGGGAGTGCTGCTCCGTGCGAATAGAAGTCGTGCCGACAGTGGAGGAAATCCGTTCGGACCAGATCCGCAAACGTGTCGTGATCGTCATCGATGTCCTGCGTGCAGCCAGCACCATCGTGACGGCTCTTGAACGCGGCTTCTCCACGGTTCTTCCGGTCGAGACGATCGGTCAGGCACAAGCGCTGCACACACCCGGATGTCTGCTCGCAGGGGAGCGGCACTGCCGCAAAATCGCGGAGTTTGATTACAATAATTCCCCGACACAAATTGCGGCTCATCCATCATCCGGACACCCCCTGATTCTGACAACGACAAATGGCACGCGAGCCATCCAAAAGGCGGAAAAAGCCGTCTCTGTTTTGATCGGCTGCTTTCTGAATGCGACGGCCTGCATCAGCCATGCCCTGGAGCAGCATCACGACATCACGCTATACTGTGCTGGCACTCGTTCGGAGTTCGCCCTGGAGGACGGATTGGCTGCCGGCATGATGATTACGGTGGCAGAAAAGAAGCTGTCCCAGATCGAACTTTGTGATCTGGGGCAAGCTTTGAAAGCGAGCTATCTGCATGTAGCGGACAGACTGGCTGAGGTACTGCCGCAAACCACTACAGGAAAGCGGCTTGTCCAGCATCGTTTTGTAGACGATCTGACTTATTGCTCGCAGGTCGACCGCTGCCGGCTGGTTCCCTACGTAAAGGAGAGGCGCATACTTCCCCACCTTGTCTCATAGAGTGAAACGAGAAAAGGGACAGGGGTTTTGATGCCGATGATGTCTGGAGAAGTGATGCTCGTCATCCTGATCGTGATCGGGTTAATTGGCCGTTCACCCATCATTGCAACTGCCGCCAGTATTCTGTTGGTGCTCAAGCTGACGGCATTGGAACGTTTTTTTCCGACTGTAGAACGCCGCGGGCTTGAGTTGGGCCTGCTCTTTTTAACCATATCAGTCCTCGTACCATTCGCGAGTGAGAAAATATCCTGGAAGGACGTAACGCCTCTCTTCACGACTGTCATCGGTCTGACGGCACTTGCAGGCGGCGCTTTGGCTACCTGGATGAATGGAAAAGGGCTTGATCTGCTGCGGACCGAGCCTCACATGATCGTGGGCTTGGTCATCGGATCGATTATCGGAATCGTATTCTTGCGCGGAATTCCTGTGGGACCGCTGATGGCGGCTGGCATTACGGCTTTCGTGCTGAAGCTGTGGGAGTGGTTAGGAGGCAGATAAAACATCCCCCTCTTTGAGGAAGAGGGGGATGTTCCTTTATTGCGCTTGTCAGCTGCCTGTATTGATCGGTACTTCCCAGTCTAGATCGCGGTACTGTCTCTGCTGGACCTCATAGGACAAGGTCAAAGTCTTCGGTTGGTGATTCAGTCCCCGAATATACAAGGTTCCCGTCACTTCCACACGACCGTCTTCTCCTCTTCCGTATGCCTCATTGCGCGATACAGGGTACTCTTTCCCCTTTTCATCCTTTGCCTTCCATTCGCTTGTGTAGACGATGCCATCAGGAAGCTTCGCCATGAAAGGAATGATAGCCCCCATACCCCGATAGGTAAAGTCGCCAATCTTTTCTTCCTGCTCGGTTGTTTTCAGGGAGAAGCCTGTCAACGCAAGGATATTGTCATGGCTGTCAATGGTCACCTTTTCGTTGATCAGCGTATCAACAGGCACTTGTGCCTTGAATGCTGCGGGTTCAAACAAGTATAAGGAGTGGAGCTTTACTTTCAACTTCTGGCTGTCGGCAAATGGAGCAAAACCATTCCAAGCCGTAATCCGGTTTTCGTTTGGAGCCTCTGCACCTCTTCTCGTCAGGTCCACGGTGTTTGCCTTGATCTGATTCACTTCATCATACATGGCATCATCCCATCCGGCGATGACTTTCCCGTTTTCATCCATGATCTGATACGCCAAACCGATTCTTTTAAAGTAGCTCTGCATCAGCTCAGCTTTTGAAATTTTTCCTCTTTCCGGCTCTCCCACTTCCCAGCCATTTTCCTTCATAATTTTCTCGACCTGTTCGGTTCGCTCTTTCGTCCAGTCCGTTTCAAGCTCCAGCAAACTGGCGCTTGGGACCGTCATCATGCGGTTCAGCTTGAGAGAAATGCCTTGCGGCGTCGTGTACTGCTGATTGATGTCCGTATAGCTTACGACTGCCTTCGCCTTTTTCATATCTACAGGAAACTCGATGAGCCAGTTTCCTTCTTTTCCTTTCAAGCTCGTAGCATGTACGCCTACGAAAAGCTCGTCAGGGATGTCTGTTGGATCAGGCAGAAAGCTGAAGATTTCTTGATTGAGCACCAGATATTCGCCTCTCTGGCCGATCGTAGAACTGCCTCCCCCATGCAGTTCTACGCCATCCTTGTTTTTGAAGACAAGACGGATGTCGTCCCCTTGAATCGAAGTGGAGATGCGATTGCCATCCTGGTCCAGGACGTCACAAAAGATGGCAATCCTCATCGGATCCGCTACGACCTCTTTTACCACCAGAGTAATCCCCTGATCTGTCATTTGCTTGTTGATCTCTTGGGCATAGCCATTCTCCGCTGCTTGTTTCATCCCCTTGTCAACACCTTGAATGGTTTGAATGACGTTGTTCACATAGCTTGCAAACGTAGGGGATACCATCGAGGTAAATGTGATCAATGCGGCAACACTCGCTACAGCTACTGTCGTTCTCTTCAAAATGGTCACACTCCTTTTTTTCCAATCGGGTCTCGGAACCGGTACAGGCAGATGCTCCAAGGCATGCATCACTTTTTGGCTAAAATCGAGCGGCAATTCACTCGGAACCTGCAAATCCCCCAGTTCCCACTCTTCTTCTGACTCCATCTGGCGTTGGCAAGAAAGGCAGCCTTCTACATGCCGTTCCAGGAGTCTGCTCTCTTGTTCCGAAAGCTCTCCATTCATATAGGCGCGCAATGCATCAGCTCTGGAGCATTTCATAGATCGCAGCACCTCCTGACATTTCTTGCGCAAGACCAGTTCGCAGCTTTCGCTTGGCATGGTGGATCCGCATCTGAACCGTGGTGATCGGCAATTGCAAAATGTCGCCAATCTCCTTGTAACTGAGCTGTTCCATATATTTCAGCAAAAAAGCGGCGCGGTAGTCCTCCCCCAAAGCCATGATGTGCGCTTGCAAGACATCCTGGTTTTCCTTTTTCAGATAAACCTGCTCCGGTGTCTGCGGCTCGATTAACAGCGTTTCTTCCAGCGGGGCACTAGAATAACGCTTGTTTTTGCGCCAAGCATCTACACACAGATTGGATGCAATCCGGTAGAGCCAGGCCAAAAAAGCATCTGTGGGCTTGTATTTGTCCAGACTACAGTACGCTTTGAGAAAAACCTCCTGCGTAAGGTCCTGGGCATCCTGTGACTGGCCTGTCATTCGATAGAGGAAGCTGTACAATTTGTCCTTGTATTTTTCTACAAGATGCGCGTAGGCTTCCTGATTTCCATCGTGCACCTGTTGAATCAACAACCAATCGTCCTGCACCAATTAGTCCTCCTATCCCAAACGTACTTCGCTGCGCAGCGTTCTATCGGCAGGCTCATATAGGTTAACGGATGAAGTCGAAATTTCTTTCCAAATTTTTATAACTTTTTCTAAAAAACGCAAAAAAAGCTGCACCCATGAATGACTCAATGGGTACAGCTTTTCTTTCACAATCTGAAGCTTATGCGCGGGAAACGTATGATTCCGTACGTGTATCGATGATCAGGGTTTCGCCTTCCTCTACAAAGAGAGGAACGTTTACGACAAAACCTGTTTCCAGCGTTGCCTTTTTGGTTACGTTGGAAGCGGTATCGCCTTTCACTCCTGGCTCACACTCGATTACCTTCAGTTCAACGGTGTTCGGCAGTTGGATTCCGATGGTTTCGCCGTTGTACTGCATGATTTGCACGTTCATGTTTTCCTTGAGGAAACGAAGTTCACGCTCGATTTGGTTGCGAGTGAACGTCAGTTGCTCGTATGTTTCGGTATTCATGAAAGTGTAATCGTCCCCGCTTGCATACAGATATTGCATAGTCATGGACTCGATGCGGGCAGGGTTTACTTTTTCACCGCCGCGGAAAGTCATTTCCGTCGTATTGCCGTTGCGCATGTTGCGCAGTTTGGAGCGAACAAAAGCCGCGCCTTTACCTGGCTTCACGTGTTGGAATTCCAGCACTTGAAAGATATTGCCGTCCACTTCGATCGTCAAACCAGTACGAAAATCGTTAACAGAGATCATGGTAGTCCTCCCAAATCAATCAGTGGGAAAACCTCTGGAGCAGTGCCCCTATATCAAGGAACGACTGCAGAGTAGAGGTGTCCGCTAGAGTAACAAAAATAGTATAAATTAGACAGGCAAAATGAGCAACTCTTTCGTGGATTTGTTTAGGTTTTCATGTCCATTCTCTGTGATCCAGACATCGTCCTCGATCCGCACGCCGCCCAGCCCGCTGATGTAGATACCAGGTTCCATCGTGACCAGCATGCCTGGCTCAAGCACAAAGGCACTCACTGTGGACAGAGTGGGGAGTTCATGCACTTCCAGTCCCAAACCGTGTCCGGCACTGTGTCCGTAGGCAGCACCGTAGCCTGCAGCAGTGATGATGTCGCGTGTGGCAGCGTCCGCCTCTTTGCCGCTCACGCCTGGTCGCAGCGCTGCCAGTCCGGCTAATTGGGCTTGCAGGACGATCTCGTAAATTTCTTTCATTTTGGGATCTGGCTCCCCTACCGCTAGTGTGCGTGTGATGTCCGAATTGTATCCTTGATAGGCGGCACCGAAGTCCAGTGTCACCATTTCCCCTGCCTGAATCACTTTTTCGGAAGCCCGTCCGTGCGGCAAGGCACCGCGTGGACCGGACGCTACGATCATGTCGAAGGCAGAGCCAGTCGCACCCTGTTTGCGCATAAAATACTCCAGCTCGAGAGCGACATCAGACTCACGCACACCCGGTCTGATGTATCCTTGAATGTGTTCGAATGCCGCTTCAGCGATCCGCACGGCTTCCCGGATGATCACCATTTCGGATTCATCTTTATACATGCGGATCTTTTCTATTAGGCCGCTGGTCGCAACGAGCTCGACTGGCTCGAATGCCTTGTTCCAATCCGAATAAGTCTGGAACGATACGCTGCTTCCCTCAAAGGCCAGACGTTTGACCCCATTTTCTTTCAACACGCGGGCGATCGCGTCGATGGCCTTGCGCTCATTGTCAATGACAGTAAATCCTTGGGCTTGCTCCTGAGCCTGCTCGACATAACGGAAATCGGTAACCAAAAAAGCATCCTTGGCCGTAACGATGACCCACGCTGTCGATCCTGTAAAGCCGCTGAGGTAAAAGCGGTTTTCAGCCTTTTCCGTAATGAATGCGTCTGCTTGAAGGCGCGCCAGTTCCTCGCGCAGTTTGTCCAATCGCTTGCTCATGCTTATCCTTCCCCTTTCTCTTCTCAACCAACTCGACTGTTTTTGATTTTACGCACCAGCGCTTGCAGCGCCCAATCATAGCCATCGGAGCCAAGACCCACGATCTGACCGGAAACAATCGGGGCAATGACAGAATGATGGCGAAATTCTTCGCGCGCATGCACGTTGGACATATGTATTTCAATGGTCGGCAGCGCAACGCTTGCCAGTGCATCCCGAATCGCGTAGCTGTAGTGAGTAAACGCTCCGGGATTGATGATGAGGCCGTCATGAATGCCCTTGGCCTGGTGAATCGCATCGATCAGAACGCCTTCATGGTTGGACTGCACATGCTCAAGTCTGCCGCCCAGCTCCTCTTCCATCGTTTTTTTCAATCGACCAACGATGTCCTCGAGTGTCTCGCTGCCGTATATCTCCGGCTCCCGTTTTCCCAGCATATTCAGGTTGGGGCCATTCAATAACAGAACGGATACCAATCTAGAATCCTCCCCTCTCTATTCGCTGATCAATCAAAAAGTTTTTATTAATGAAACATTCTATCATAAGCATTACAAACTTCAACAAAGGAATGACTTCTCCTGTTTTCTCTTTGCAAAGATTTTGACAAAGGCGCACTCGAGATGGACTTCCTTCGTCCATCTGAGGTTATTACTGATCGGAGCTCTCCAGGGTCAACGTCATTCCAATAAAAAGCCCGTAGGACAGAAACCATGCTGCTTCCGTACTTAACGTGGACAGCTCCCATTTTTCGAAGCGAAAGAAAAAACCGATGGCAGCTCCCACAACTGCTCCCAGCACCAAACCGCTCCACCAGTTCCGGGTCTTGAAGAATACCAGCCTATAGATGAAAGAAGCGACCAGTGTACCGGTAAACAGTACAAGAATGCCAAGAGCAGTTCCTGCAAACGTCTTTTCTCCTGCTATACCCAAGAAGGGGCGACCATAAGAAGCCAGACCGTAGGGAGTAAAGTTAAGAAAATGGATCACAAGACGGATGATCCCCCAGAAAACGGTCCCCCAAAAGGCTATCTCCAGGAATTTTTGCAATGTGATGCGATTTCTGGCACGCTCACGTCCCTGCTCATGCAAGTTCTCCTTCTGTCTGATGCCTATTTTTACACGTTCCACCTGTCATCACCTCTGGGTTAGTATGCGCGGTTCCCTCTTTTTTCACTACGGATTTCCATCTCCTGACACGGCCATCAACTGCTTGTGGATTCAAGGCCTTTTTTCCGGTAGAATGAAAAGGAAGGATGGTGATAGGAGTTGGCGCAGCAACAAGTACCTAACTATGGTGGTCAGGCTGTAATCGAAGGCGTCATGTTCGGCGGGAAAACAGTAACCGTAACAGCCGTGCGTACAAAAAATCAAGAGATCGAGTATTTTGAAGCACCCCGCACCGAATATACATGGATTAAGCCCTTAAAGAAGATACCCTTCCTTCGCGGATTGGTTGGCTTGATTGAAGCGAGTGCAAACGGAGCGAGACATCTGAATTTCGCATCCGAACGCTATAGCATCGACTCTGGAGAAGAGGTAACCGAATCTCCTTCCAAGTTGACAATGATCCTGGGTGTTGCGGTAGTTGGCGTGTTAACCTTTCTTTTCGGAAAATTCGTCTTCACGCTAGTACCCGTGTTTCTCGCGGATTTCCTGCTGGGAAAATGGGTCCCGGACGGCGTCCCGCAAACCCTCGCAGAAGGAGGATTCAAGATTCTCCTGCTGCTCGGCTATATTACTGCTATCGCCCAGGCTCCCATTATCAAACGCCTATTCCAGTACCATGGAGCGGAACACAAGGTGATTAACGCGTTCGAGTCTGGGGTAGAATTAACGGTAGAGAATGTGCAGAAATTTTCCACCTTGCACTATCGTTGCGGCAGCAGCTTTTTGATTTTCAGCGTTTTCGTCGGCGTCGTCATCTACTCGCTGTTCAGTTATGACAGTCTGACGGAGCGGGTCATCCAACGGATTGTTCTGCTTCCATTGGTGATCGGTGTCTCCTACGAGGTTCTGCAGTGGACAAACAAGCTGCGCGACACTCCTGTTCTGCGCTTTTTGGGATATCCCGGTCTGTGGCTGCAAAAGATCACAACCCGCGAACCCGACGATCATCAGGTGGAGGTAGCCATCGCATCTTTCCAAAAAATGCGTGAGCTGGATCAAAAGCAAGGGCAGGAACGTTTGGCAACGATTGGTTAACAAATTGACTTCACGTGGGGCAATTTTGATAATCCTTTGAGGTGAGGCCTATGTTACGCCGAATTCCACCCGTGATTCTGGTTATCGTCATACTTGCGGTTTACGGCTTCTTGCTGACCTTGATTACCGATCCGATTAACACAGTGATCGTGCTGGGTTTATCTGTCTTGCTGTTTATGCTCGTACGCAATTTTCTTCAGACTGGACGCTTTTTTTCCGGAAAGTTCTTATCCCGGCCGAACGCTTCCAGGAAAGCGCCTCCTCACAAGCCAAAGATCAACACGATGCGGCAAGCAGGAAAAAAGCCGGCTCCCCCACAACGGAAAAACCATCCGTTTCGCGTCATTGACGGGAAAAAGGGAAAGTCTGGCGAAAAACAATCGGAACAAGATTCCAAAGACAATTTCTTTCAATAAAAAACAGGTTGCCAAGTACATTGGCAGCCTGTTTTTTTAGATCACCTGTGCAGGGGTGCTGTTGCGAAAGACCTGGATATAATTCTGGAAATTCCAATGATTCAGGAATTTTCGCGCGGACGCCTCGCCCGACAGAAGCAATTCTTTGCGCATCTCCGCTGAAAGCTGAAACTGCGTTGCGCGCACTCCCAAGGTATTGATAAAAATGGTGCGTACAGCATGCGCTTTTTCTACAAACAGACGATCATGGGCATCCAGCATCGTCGTAAGCAGATTGCGCGTAAAGCTGAACAAGCCTGTCACCTTCGTCTCCTCGCTCCTCGTCTGCCTGTCGTGCAGGCGAAAGCCAATCGTCGGCCACTCAGGAACGCCTGGTACATCGAACAGCCAAACCGGATAATTGCTAAGCAAGCCGCCATCCACAATGTAATGGACCTTCCCCTCCCGTTTTAGCCGAACCGGTTGAAAAAAGAAGGGGATCGAGGAGGACATCCGAACCGCTCGGGCCACGGAAAAATTTTCGGGCATCAGGTCGTATTCCACCAGATCATCTGGCAGCACAAGCATCTTTCCCCGACTGATATCAGACGCGATGATCCGCAGCTTGCCACCCGGCAGATCTCCGAAGGTGCGAACCCCTTTGCGGCGCAGCAGTTCCTCGATAAAAAGCTCGATTCGGTCTCCTCTGTACATTCCCTCATTCAGGACCAGATCGATCATGGGTCCGACGTAGGGCAAACGGCCAATCCCTGATTTTTTTAAGAAATACATATAGTCGAGTTCTTCAAAAATAGGTTTCAACTCTCGGCTGGTATAACCCGCACTAACCAGCGCCGCAACGATGGAGCCGGCAGAGGTACCTGCCAATTTTTCCCACGTATAACCGTTCTGCTCCATGACCTGCAGCGCCCCTACAAAAGCGATTCCTTTAACCCCGCCGCCTTCAAATACTGCATCCGCCTTCATTTTGGCCACCTCCTGTCGCCACTCTCTATATCCATATAGGGGGAAGGCTCATCTCATACGGCTTATGGAGGGAAAAGGGCTGGCCCTCACACAGGATTATCTGCACGTGGACCAGCCCTCATTTCCGGCTTACTCTTCTTTTTGTTCGTCTTCTTGTCTGATTCGTTGCAATTCTGCCATTCGTACTGGATCCGCTTGGAAATATTGAACCAAATATTCGATACACGTGATCGATTCCCAGCTCAAATGATGCTCAATTCCTTCAACATCCTGGTAGATATGACTTTCATCCACACCAATGATGCGCATAAATTCCTCAAGCAAGCTATGACGGTCTACCAGCCTCTTGCCAATCTTTTTTCCTTTTGGCGTGAGGACAAGACCACGATATTTTTCATAAATGAGATACTTGTCTTTGTCCAGTTTTTGAACCATCTTCGTAACCGAAGAGGGATGTACCTCCAACGCTTCAGCAATATCTGAGACTCGAGCATAGCCCTTTTCTTCGATTAAGCTGTAAATGCGTTCTAAATAGTCTTCCATGCTCGGCGTCGGCATGTGACCCCCTCATTTCCATACCGTATTTCAAAAAAGGCACGTAAAAATATCATACCTTGGAATGAGAATGATTTGCAAGAAGAACCTGCCTTAAAGAAGCTGTTTTTCTTTCTTTCCGTTCATGATTTGGACGTATTCTACCAACTGTTTTCCGAGAATTTCCAATCGAGCCTGCATGCCCTCATCCTTCAACTTCCCCTCTGGAGTAAAGGCATTGTATGCCGACGGGATAGACGGACTTGCGGGCAAGGGCCAAGCGTGCAAATTCCGCATGATCTGCTGCAAGGTATTCACCGTATTCGTCGCACCCATGCTCCCTCCCGCAACACCCAAAAGAGCCACCTGCTTATCTTTGAGGTGGCGCCCCTCCAGAAAATCAAGACTGTTTTTCAGAGCGCCTGTGAGTGATCCATGGTATTCTGGGGAGCCGATGACAAGTCCATCTGCAGAGGTCACGGTCTCGATAAAACGAAGAACAGGGCCGGGATAGGTAGAAAGATCGCTGCGGTCATCGTAGATCGGGAGCTTCCAATCCGCCAAGTGGATCAATTGTGTTTCGGCTCCTGCCGCTCTGGCTGCTTCCAGGACGATGGATACGGCTTTTTTCGTAGTAGATTCTGGACGCATGCTGCCCGAAATCCCGACAATTTTCATTGCAATCACCTCAGCATTTTTATCAGCTACTTAAATTGGTATATTTTCCAAACAAATATGTCTACTTATTATCTTTCATATCCGTGTTCTGAACAAGCCCTGCACTTACATACACTTGTACCAAGTTGGAAATAAGGATGATGCCTATGGACAAAAACGCTTGGCAGATCGCTGTATTTTTTGCAGGAGCGGCACTCGGAGGGATGTACCTAGGCGGCTACGAATGGCTTCGTTTCTTTGCCTATTTTGGTTCTTGGGGGACATTCGGGCTGATAGGAAGCAGTATCGGGCTGGGGTGGTTCGGCTATCAAGTGCTCCTCACCTGTTACCGCCATGGCTTGCGTTCCCTGCATGATCTGTTTTCCCACTTTTTTGGAGAAGCCATCGCACCCAGTCTTTCGGCATTGACTCATTTTTTTCTTCTCACCTACGCTGGAGCGATCACAAGTCAATATGCAAGCACGCTTTCAAACGGTTTTACTGCCTGGTTTCTCATCCTTTTGCCTATTTTGATTGCCGCCGCTCTCGTTTTGGGAGGATGGCAACGGATTACCTCCGGGATGGCTATCTCTTTATCCGCCGGCTTTCTGCTGTACGCCCTGATTTTCATGGATCATCTCCATGTCCCGATCCCCTCGCTTGGTTATCAGCTTAACTTCTATTGGATGGTGCATGCTCTTTCTTTTCTGGGACTTCATTTTTTATTGTGTCTGGTGCTATGCCTGCCATTTACCAGCAGAGCAGCCAATGAACGCAGCATTCTTCTTGGCGTCAGAACCGGCTGCCTCTTGTTTTTCGCAGTCGCCCTGCTCGGGCATGCGATCCTGCTGGCTTATTGGCATGATGTGCACAGCTCGGCCGCTCCCACCATGCTGATCATCAGCCAACTGCTTCCTTCCGCGGGGTGGGGACATATCACGCTGTCCTTCCTTCATCTCGGCATCTGGATCGCAGCCCTTTTCTACTCCCTCGCTGCTCCAGTCGCACATCGGAATGATCTGCGGATGCAACCGATCATTCTCGTGATGATGGGAAGCATGCTGGTATTTGGCGGACTGGCGCAGGCATTCCCCTGGAGCCTATCGATTCTTGCGTCGGGGGCTACCTATTGCGGTCTGCTACTTCTCCTGCGCATGCTGTGGGTTCGACAACGCCCCTAGAATCGGATCGAGAATTCCAAAAAGCGTCCTGCAATCTCGGACGCTTCTTTCCGGTTTATTGACTCTCTTCTCCATCGTCAGTGGATTTCCCTGCCGGTTGGGCGGCGCTCGTTTCTACGGGATACGCGGGGGTTTTCGGGTCTATCATTTCCCCTACCGCCTGCACCAGGAGATTGGCGGCTTTGACTAGCGGTTCGGTGTCAATCGTTCGAGGTGCTGCGGGCGGCGTGGCTCCGCTTGCGGCTGTTCGCGTCAATAGAGCCGTCGGAATTCCTGAATGTGCGAGGATTTTATCCGTTTGAGACAATCCGGTTCTCTGCTCGAGAGACGGAGTGTACTGCGCTCCATTTTCCTGCGCTACCCGGATGGGAAGCAGTTTGCTGCCACTGCCTTCTCCCGGCGTGACCAGCAGATCGTTGCCCTTCCGGCTTCCGAGTCCATCGAGGACAAAGGCCGCGATAATTCTCTGCCTGTCTTTTGGCTCCAAATAATCGACGAAGGCTCGGGCTCCCTGATCCTGCGCGGTCGAAGCGCCAAAGCTGACGACATAGATATCCGTATCATGGGGATGTTCTGCGAGCAATCTGGCAGCCTCCAGCATGACAGCCGCTCCATACCCTGCATCATAGGCTTCGGGCGTTCCCTTTACCATGTCATGTCGCGCGCCCAGCAGAACAGCCTGATTCCGATTCGAGGTGGTAGCTGGCTTTTTGCCGAGGAACGAGTATGAGGTCTGCCGGAGCGTCAGAGCCCCTTCTACGCGTAGGGAGGCCTTTTGTTCACCGTTGCTGCGCATGCGCTTTCGCAACTGCTCGCCTTGGCTTTTTGAAATGCCCACGACCGGGATCGCCATATCGAGCGGCGCCCCCAGCGTTGCCGGAACGAACACATCCCGATCGTTTTGGATGAGGAGTGCGGCCGCTCCGGCAGCTGCTGCCTGCCTGACCTTCTCCCCGTACGTGATTCCGCCCCGCTCAACCAAGGCTATCTTGCCCCTGACATCCACTCGCTGGTAGTCCTGGGCTGTCCCCAGCCCGCAGGCTACGATCGCGCCTTCTGCTTTCCCGTTCGGCGCGTAGGTGAAGCCCTGCAAGCTCCACTGCTGATCCGGCCACCCCTCGATATTCAGGGACTGCACTTCAGGCTTGCGATACGTATAGTACGTAAACGGCAGCAACTCCGTCTCATAGCCGTAAGAGCGCAGTGTGTTTTCTATGTACACCCCGGCTGCGAATTCCGTCTCGGTAGCAGGTGGTCCTGATAGGGCTGAGAGCTTTTCCACATGTCCCGCGAGAAGCTCCCCGTCGCCTGCCGCTGTCTGAATAGCATTGGCATCGGTCTGGGTTACGAACAGCAGAGGCAAACACAGCAATCCGCTGACAATGGCGTTTCTCCACACGTACCCGCGTACATTCTGCATCCCGATCTCCCCTTCATCTTGATTGTACGTTTCATTATGGGTGCAAGAGTCAAATCGCGTCTAGTCAGAATAGTTAGTCAAATACTTTCATTCAGCGTCAGTGAACGACAGCTTTTCTCCCATTTTGGCTTCAATCGATTCTGGGTGTCTGTCGAATCCAGATCTGACCAATTTTTCGGGTATGAAAAATCTTTATAGCTACCTGGTATGAGTTGAAAAATGATTGATACTTGTTTCTTAATTTTAAAATTGATTCTGCGATAGCGATTTGTTAAGGTTGAATCAATCAAATGCAGGAACGATTAGAGGAGGATTCAACCATGCTATATGTAGATGGAAAATGGGTGGAGGCAGGAGTAGCGGCTGTCGATCCAGAAGATCGTGGCTATAACTTCGGAGACGGGGTTTACGAGGTTATCCGCATTTATAAAGGGAAGCTTTTCCAGTGGGACGCTCATATCGAACGTATGGAGCGCAGTGCAAAAGAAATTCAAATGAAGATGCCGTGGAGCGCTCAAGAGCTTCTTGATATTGCCAAGCAGCTTATGGATAAAAATGGCATCACTGCTCAAGACGATGCTACTCTCTACATGCAGGTCTCTCGCGGCAACTCCCCTCGCGTGCATGATATCCCAGGAGACGTCAAGCCTGTTCTGATGGGCTTTGCCAGAAAAAAGGATCGTCCTTTGGCCGATCAGAAAAAAGGTCTGAAGGCAGCGCTGATCGAGGACATCCGCTGGCTGCGCTGTGACATCAAATCGATCAGCCTTCTCGGCGCGGTAATGGTGAAGCAATATGCCAAGGACACTGGCGCACAGGATGCGATCCTGCACCGCGACGGAATCGTTACGGAGTGCAGTGCCGCCAATCTGTTCGCCATCAAAAATGGCGAGCTGTATACCCATCCAGCCAACAATCTGATTCTGAAGGGAATCACTCGTGATGTCGTGATCGAGCTGGCGGCGAAAAACGGCCTTACCGTTCATGAAAAACCGTTTGACACGAAATTCTTGCTGCAAGCTGATGAGCTTTTCCTGACCAGCACTACTGCCGAAGTAATGCCAGTCATCTCTGTTGACGGTCAGGCGATTGCCGACGGACAGGTCGGTTCTGTGACACAAAAGCTCCAGACATTGTTTGAGCAGCACATCGAGGAAGCTGTCCTCGTCTAGGTTTTGATGAAATAGAAGAAGCTCTCCAGGCGCATCTGATCGCCAGGAGAGCTTTTTTGCACTTCCGATCCTTACCGGCGGAGGTTCCACTCCTCCGTCCCGTATCTTGTTTGTGCCAGTTCCTTCGCCAAAGCTTGCTCTTCTTCCGTCAACTCCCCCGGGACCAGTTCCACATCCAGACCGGATGCAAAGCCGCGTCCAAACGCATCCATGGCTTCCTGCAAACTTATCGGCCGGGAGCTCACCTCGTTGATCGTCACCGCTTTTTGCCTAAAGCTCTCCATCATGCGTTGCTTGAGGCGATCCGAGGAGAAGTTCAGCAAAGAAAACAGCAGCTCCACATCCATATCGAGCAAGATGGAACCATGCTGCAGGATGACCCCTTTTTGTCTGGTTTGGGCGCTCCCTGCTACTTTTTTTCCTTCGACGACAAGCTCGTACCAGGAGGGGGAATCGAAGCATGCAGATGATCCGGGAGAAGAGTACTTCTCCTTTTCCTCCTCGCTTGCCAACGATACCATCTCCGCCCTCAAACCTAGGTTCTGAAAGCCGTGCAACAAGCCCATGCTGATGATTTTATAGGCTTCCGTTACACTGGAAGGCATCTTGGGATGCTGCTCTGACACGATCACACTGTAGGTAAGCTCCTTGTCGTGCAGTACCGCCCTTCCTCCAGTGGGACGGCGAACAAATCCGAGTCCATGCTTATGTACTTCTTCCAGATTGATCTCCTTGAGAGCTTTTTGAAAATAACCAATCGAAAGCGTAGCCGGGCTCCATGTATAGAAGCGCACGGTAGGCGGAACCTTTCCTTCCGCGTGCAGCTGCAAAATTGCCTCATCTACTGCCATATTCATCTCCGGTGACATGGCTTCCGTCACCAGATAGCGCCATTTTTCCATCTTGCCAGCCTCCCTCTACCGTTCATTGTACGCCTGATCACAAAATGGCGGCAACCCTTTACGTCTCTGCTTCCCCTGCCGCTTGCCTGATGACATCGAGCAGTCGCTTCAAGGAATCCACCTCTTGCGACTGGCGCAACCGCTCGCGATAGACCGTTCGCAGCTCCCACAGCTTTTCCAACTCCTGATCAAAGCGCTCTTGGGTCATATCCTCTTCCAGCAGTACCTGGCAGAATCCCTGCCGTTCAAACGACTTGGCGTTCAGGATTTGGTCTCCGCGGCTTGCCTTTTGGGACAAAGGGATGAGCAGCATCGGCTTGGCTAAGGCCAAAAACTCGAAGATCGCATTAGAGCCGGCTCGGGAAACCACCAAGTCAGCCATTGCCAAAAGATCTGGCAATTCCTCTTTGACGTAAGCGAACTGCTTGTAGCCTTTCAACTGCAGCGAATCATCCACCTGTCCCTTGCCGCAAATATGAGCGATCTGGAATCGCTGCAGTCTCTCGCTCAATCGATCGCGTAAGGCCTCATTTATCCTTTTCGCACCCAAGCTCCCGCCCATGATCAGTATAACAGGCTTTTCCGCAGTGAATCCGCAGAGAGAAAGCCCACGTTCTCTATTGCCTCGCATCAATTCGTCTCGGACGATCGCTCCGACCCATTCCCCTTTTTTCGCAGGCAGGTGCTCAAGCGTTTCCGGAAAAGTTACACACACCTTCCGGGCAAAGGGAACCGTCAGGCGATTCGCCAGCCCGGGTGTCAGATCTGATTCGTGGATGACGACAGGAATCCGGTTCAGCCATCCGCCCATGACGACGGGAACAGAGACGAAGCCTCCCTTGGAGAAAATGACATCCGGCTTCCACTGGGAAAGAAAACGGGTCGCCTG
Source organism: Brevibacillus panacihumi W25 (assembly GCF_000503775.1). Taxonomy (GTDB): domain Bacteria; phylum Bacillota; class Bacilli; order Brevibacillales; family Brevibacillaceae; genus Brevibacillus; species Brevibacillus panacihumi_A. The sequence goes on from NZ_KI629782.1 coordinate 531,745, forward strand.
CCAGACTCCTTTTGCCACCCGAAACGGGTCCGTTGCATTTTTCCAATCAAAGTAGCGACGCAGTTTGCCTGTCGAAATGGCTTCGTACCTCACGCCTCGCAGGTCTTGCGCCAATTCTCGTTCGATGCCATTCTCCGAGCCGATGTAGGCGACTTCCCACCCGGCCTCCAGAAAATAGGGGATGCAAGCGAGATTGACTGTGACATGTCCTGCCGAGCCGCCTCCCGTAAAAGCAATGCGTCTTTTCATTGGGCCTTCGCCTCTCCCTTCCTGCTTTTTTCCTACCCTCCATCCTACCATGAAGAGGTCAAAAAAACCGCCTGTTGAGAAGGCGGTCTTTTGTCGGCCTGGCTTATTGAGCCTGATAGCGCAGGATCGGCTTTCTTGCTGCCGTAGCCTCGTCCAGCCGCTTTACGACTGTCGTATGTGGAGCTTCCTGAACGATTTCCGGATTTTCTTCACATTCGCGTGCAATTTGCAGCATCACGTCGATGAATTCATCCAGCGTTTCTTTGGTCTCCGTCTCTGTCGGCTCGATCATCATGCACTCATCCACAATCAACGGGAAGTAGATGGTTGGCGGATGGTAGCCAAAGTCCAGCAGGCGCTTGGCGATGTCGAGTGTTCTGACACCCAGCTTCTTCTGGATCACGCCAGACAAGACGAATTCGTGCTTGCAGACGCGGTCATACGGCAATTGATACGTCGCAGCCAGTCTGCGCATCATGTAGTTGGCATTGAGCACCGCATTTTGCGAGACTTGAAGCAATCCTTCCGGCCCCATCGTACGGATGTAGCTGTACGCGCGAACGAGGATGCCGAAATTGCCGTTGTAGCCTTTTACCCGACCGATGGATTGCGGGCGGTCGTTATCCCAGTAAAACATACCTGCTTCATTTTTTGCGACGATCGGCTTCGGCAGGAATGGCTCCAGAATTTTCTTCACACCGACAGGGCCTGCACCAGGTCCACCGCCCCCATGAGGTCCGGTAAAGGTTTTGTGCAGATTGAGGTGAACGACATCAAAGCCCATATCTCCGGGGCGTGCGATGCCGAGGATCGCATTGGCGTTGGCTCCGTCGTAGTAGAGCAGGCCGCCGGCATCATGGACGATCTGGGCCATTTCCACGATGTCCTCTTCGAACAAGCCCAGGGTGTTCGGGTTGGTCAGCATCAATGCAGCCGTATCCGATCCAACCGCATCACGCAACGCCTGAATATCAACCAGACCACGCTCGTCGGAAGCAATCGTGACAGTCTCCAGACCTGCTACCGCTGCAGATGCCGGATTAGTGCCGTGTGCGGAGTTGGGCACGATGACCTTCGTGCGGTGACCTTCGCCGCGGCTTTCATGGTAGGCGCGGATCATCATCAGCCCTGTCCATTCACCTGCAGCGCCCGCCGCTGGCTGCAGAGTGACCGCGTCCATCCCTGTGATCTCAGCCAATTCTTCCTGGAGATTGTACAAAAGCTCCAAGGCGCCCTGCACCGACTCTTCCGGCTGGTACGGATGCGTCTGGGCAAAGCCCGGATAACGCGCCACATCTTCGTTGATCTTCGGATTGTATTTCATCGTGCAGGAGCCGAGTGGATAGAAGCCATTGTCTACGCCGTGATTGCGTCGGGACAGTTCGGTATAGTGACGCACCAGTTGCAGTTCCGAAACCTCTGGCAGCTCAGCCGGAGTCTCGCGAATCAGGTGCTTGGGCAGCAGGCTGGCTACGTCTACCTCGGGCACATCCAGCTCCGGCAGATTGTATCCCACGCGGCCTGGCTTGCTCATTTCAAAAATCAGTGCTTTCTCCTGGTCGTTACGCACGAGTGATCGCCTCCAATTCCTGCACCAATGTATCAATCTCTTCTTTCGTTCTCAACTCGGTTACGGCCAACAACATGTGATTCGCCAGTTCCGGATAGTCCAGTACCAGATCGTATCCGCCGATGATGCCCGCCTTCAGCAGTTCCCGGTTCACTTCGGCTACCGGTTTGGACAATTTGACAACAAATTCGTTGAACGAAGGTCCGTTATAGGCAACGTCAAATCCTTTTGCCTGCAATGCCTGCTTCGCATAATGCGCTTTTTGCAGGTTGATCATCGCCATCTCCTGTACGCCTTGCTTGCCGAGTGCGGTCAAGGTGATAGAAGCTGCCAATGCCAAGAGAGCCTGGTTGGAACAGATATTGGACGTCGCTTTTTCGCGGCGAATATGCTGTTCACGCGCCTGCAGGGTCAGTACGAAACCGCGTTTTCCGTTCTCATCCTTGGTTTGTCCGACGATGCGGCCTGGCATTTTGCGCATCAGCTTGGTAGTCGTTGCAAAATAACCGCAATGTGGTCCCCCGAAGGATGCCGGAATCCCGAATGGCTGCATGTCGCCCGCGACGATGTCCGCCCCCAGTTTTCCGGGAGCCTCGAGAACGCCCAACGACAGCGGATTGGAGGAAACGATCAGGAGGGAACCATTGCCATGCACAATCGGTTCACACGCAGCCAGATCCTCCACGTTGCCGAAGAAATTCGGGTATTGAACGATGACAGCAGCCGTTTTGTCGTCGATCAAGGCTTCCAATGCGGATACATCGGTCACTCCCTGACTGTCGACTCCTACTTCCACCAGTTCTACACCCTGGCCATGCGCGTACGATTTCAGCACCGCGCGCGATTCCGGATGGACGGCACGGGAGACGATTACTTTTTTCTTGCCGGTATGGCCGGATGCCATCATCGCAGCCTCTGCCAGTGAAGTAGCGCCGTCGTACATAGAGGAGTTGGCTACCTCCATCCCGGTCAGCTCGCACACCATGGTCTGGTATTCAAAAATCGCCTGCAGCTCGCCTTGGCTGATTTCTGGCTGATAAGGTGTGTAAGCGGTAAAAAATTCACCGCGCAAAAGCATATGATTCACAGTGCTCGGAATGTAATGCTGGTAGACCCCTGCACCGAGAAAATTGATATGAGTGCTAAAATTGACGTTTTTGTTGGAAAGACCTGTGAAGTATTTCACCAGCTCCGGCTCGGAGAGTGCGGCTGGAATCTGGATCGGACCTTTCGAACGGACTTCTTCCGGGATATCGGCAAAAAGCTCCTCGATACTGGAGATGCCCAACGTCTCCAGCATGTCGCGCTTATCCTGATCGGTTTGGGGCAAGTAGCGGTATTTCACGAGTGATGTCCTCCTTTATATAAGTGCTTTTCGGGTATCCATCAATTTTTTGGACGTTTGTAAAATGGGGTTGCCACGACTTGTGCCTTGAGGCGTTTTCCGCGAATCTCTACTTCCACCTCTGTGCCCAAAGCTGTGTACTCGCTTTTTACCAGCGCTAGACCCACGTTCTTTTTCAACGTCGGCGACTGCGTGCCAGTGGTCACTTCCCCGATCAGCTCTTCTCCGACATAGACCGGATAGTGCGTGCGCGGGATGCCGCGGTCGATCATCTCGATGCCGATCAGTTTACGGGCTGGCCCGTTTTCTTTTTGTTTCTTCAGTGCTTCCTGGCCGATGAACGGCGTTTCCTTGTCTACCTTGACCGCAAAGCCGATGCCTGCTTCGAGCGGCGAGATCGTCTGGCTCAGCTCTTGGCCGTACAGCGGCAGCTTCGCTTCAAAGCGCAAGGTGTCGCGAGCGCCCAAGCCGCATGGAACAAGTCCGTCCTCTTTTCCTGCTTCGAGCAGACGGTCCCACAACTGCTCTGCAGATTCGGCAGGCAGATAGACTTCAAAGCCGTCCTCCCCGGTGTAACCTGTACGCGAGACTAATGTTGGGATGCCATCCACGAGCACATTGTCCTGGAAGCGGAAGAACCCGATCTGGGACAGGTCTGTGTCGGTCAGCTTTTGCAAAATGGATTCAGCCAATGGCCCTTGAATGGCGATCTGCGCTGTCTGAGCGGAGATGTTTTCAATGACTACTCCGTCGATCAGATGCTCGGTAAGCCAGGCGACGTCCTTGTCGATGTTGCCGGCATTGATCACCAGCAGGTAGTGGTCATCTGCATGCTTATACACAAGCAGATCATCGACCACTCCCCCATCCGGGTAGCACAGCACGCTGTACTGCGCTTGCCCGACTGCAAGCTTGGACACATCATTGGTCGTCACATACTGGAGATAGGCAAGTGCATTTTCTCCTTTTACATCCACTTCTCCCATATGGGATACGTCAAACAAACCTGCCTTTGTCCGCACGGCTTCGTGCTCCTGGGTAATGCTTGAGAACTGCACGGGCAAATCCCAGCCGCCGAAGTCAATGGTCTTGGCCCCGTATTTGGCGTAGCTGGCATAAAGCGGCGTTCGTTTCAATTCGGACATCAATGGCACCTCCGCAAGTTATACGTTCTTTCACTTCTTTGACAGAATGAAAAAAGACAGAAAAGTAGAAATGGGATCGCCAAAACAATGTCTGGGCCCATTTCTCCTCCTCTGTCCTTGGTACCTGAGAGTTACCTTGCTACTTTCCAGCAAGTTTCCCCTTTGGTGGCCCTTGATCGGGCACTCTCCAGAGATGCGTCCAGTAGAGGTTCTTTTGCCTGAGAGATTCACCGTGACCGGCTTGCTCCTTCGGCGCTGCTGTGAAGCAGTCTCTCCCTGCTACTATCATTCGCGTTGGATACTTGGTCATACATAAGATTTTCATATCATTCCATACTAAGGGATGAACTTCATCTTTATCCTACCATGAGAGTCGTCACTTGAAAATATCAAATAAGCGTCTGCCTCTAAAAAACTGAACAAAATTTTTCATTCCGCTATAAATGTTCACTTTTTATACAGATGAAAAGAATGATATGGCAGAGCGATAGTAAGGAGCAACCGATATGCCGAATGTTCCCGTTTCATTCGATACATCCTGGATCGAACCGCTGACTACTCGCATGCAGGACGACGGTCCCTGGGACAAATGGGAGCTGTTCAAGCTGGCTTTGGAAGCCGAGGAAGCAATGGCCGTCCGGGATTTCGACCAGTTGCAGTGCCTCAAGTACCTGCCTGGTCTGACACCCTATCCCCATCAGTTGGAAACAGCTGAACGCGTCCTCAATGAGATGCGGGGACGCGCCATTCTCGCTGACGAAGTCGGTTTGGGCAAAACGATTGAAGCCGGCTTGATCATGAAGGAGTACATGGTGCGCGGTTTGGCCAAAAAGATTCTGATCCTGGTGCCCGCCTCTCTGGTGATCCAATGGACAAAAGAATTGAATCAAAAGTTCGGGATTCCCGCTGTCGCGCAAAAAAAAGAGTACATGTGGCGCCAGCATGACGTCGTCGTCGCTTCCATCGATACGGCCAAGCGTGACCCGCACAGACGCCACGTACTGGATATTGAGTACGATATGCTGATTATCGATGAAGCCCACAAGCTGAAGAACAAACGCACGCGCAACTATCAATTCGTCAAAGAAATTCACAAAAAATACTGCCTGCTGTTGACAGCCACGCCAATCCAAAACGAAATGGACGAGCTGTACAACCTGATCAACCTGCTAAAGCCGGGTCATCTCGGCCACGCCACTTCCTTTTCCTCCAATTATGTCGAGGGAAAACGTCAGGCGAAAAACAATGAGCAGCTTCGCGGGGAAATTGAAAAAGTGATGATTCGAAACAAGCGCAGCGACGGCGGCGTTCATTTTACCAGCCGACGCGTCCAATCCGTCCCCATCGAGCTCTCCAGGGAAGAACTGGACCTCTACCATGGCGTCACCCGCTTCGTCCGCGACCAGTATCACACCGGTTCAGGCGGATTTAACTCGCTCGCCCTGATCACCCTGCAGCGCGAGGTATGCTCGAGCAAGGAAGCTGCGTTTATGACACTGTACAACATGCATCAGCGCCTGCCGGAAGGCTCGGAGCTGCGCGAACAAATCATGGAGCTTGTCGAGCTGATCAAGCGAATCGAGACTCATTCCAAGGCGGCCAAGACGGTAGAGCTGATTCAACACATCAATGACAAGGTCATTATTTTTACCGAATATCGAGCTACCCAAAATTATCTGCAGAAATATCTGCATGACCACGGAATAACCTCTGTGCCTTTTCGCGGCGGCTTTAAACGCAGCAAAAAAGACTGGATGACCGATCTCTTTCAGAATCGCGCCCAGGTGCTGATTGCGACGGAAGCTGGCGGTGAAGGGATCAACCTGCAGTTTTGCAATCAGGTGATCAATTATGATATGCCCTGGAATCCCATGCGTGTCGAACAGCGGATCGGCCGCGTCCATCGGTTGGGGCAGAAGCGGGATGTCCATATTTACAATCTGTCTACTGTAGGCACAATCGAAGAGCATATCTTGAATTTGCTGTATGAAAAAATCGATCTGTTCGAGATGGTGATCGGCGAGCTGGATGACATCGTGGAACGTCTCAGCCTCACCCAAACCCTGGAAGAGAATCTGGTGCAAATCATTATGGATTCGCGCAGCGCTGGTGAAATGGCCGTGAAGCTGGATAATATGGGAGAAGCCATTCGCGCCATCCGTTCTGCGAAGCCATCTCGCGCACTGGCCGAGGCGGCAGAACAATAAGGAACGAAATTGTACAAGGAGGAAGGATGCGCTATGCAGCAAGATCAGGTCAGGCAGTATGTGGAGCGTTATCTCGCTTCCTTTTCCAGCCATATCGTGGAAGCGCATCCCGACTACCTCACAGTCAAGCTGCCTGTGGAGGTCGACAAAGACATCGGCAACCGTCCTTTTTACTGGAGCTGGGTAGAGAAGATGAATCTGGCATACCAGCCTCTCATCCTGACCTTTGCCTTTCATCCGGAAGCGAGTCCTGAGGGCCAAAGGGCGGAGTACCTGCATCTGGGAGCTGGGCGGATGCAACAAATCTTCGACTCCACCAAAAAGCATGGCCAATTTGTCTGCATGTATGAGCAAGTCCCACGGGAGGGACTTTTGTCTTCTTCGGGCAAGAGACGATCGACGCCGCTCGTCCCCTGGCTCGGTCTCAACTTGAAGGTCTCGCTCCTCTGTGACAAAAAAAGGGACATTCTTCTTTACATGGGAGTCAATCTGCACGAGCCGCGGATCGTACATGACTTCCCCTCTGTCCTGTATCGCCTTCCGCTATCGCCAGCTATCCCGGACTACTGTTTTACGCTGGAACGGCGGATCACGATCCCGCAAGCCACTTCGCTCGTTCAGCAGGAAGTGGCGAAAATGCTGGAAAAGGAAGATCAGAGTTGGGCACAGGAGGCTCGGACACGACTGGAGGAAGAAAGGGCGATTCTCCAAGCGTATTACGAAGAATTGGCGTTGCGTGAAAAAGAGCCAGAGAATCAAGCGGAAGAATCATCTCCTGACCAGCCTGAACCCCAAGAGTCGCTTCCAGTGGAACCTGAGAACATCGATCATACTGTCGAAGCACCCAAGCAAACGGCATCTCTTGACGAATACCGCAGCACGGGGGGACGAATCCTCGACTTTTTACGTGCCAATGGCATACCGGTCACCCCGCGCGAACAAATCGACCAGACCGAGTGGCGCAAGAGCACACCGTCTGAGGAACGCCAACGACGAATGGACGAGCTGTCCTGGCAATACGAGCCGCGCATTGAGATCAAGCTGATCAACGCCGGGTTATTTTACCTCCACTCCACGCCGCAAACGAGGCGAATCCTGTAAAAGATCAACGAGAAAATGTGTGGGACAAAAGACAAGTTGCAACAAATCTTTTGTCCCTATCTGGTTACAATAGGAAAAGAAAAGCCTTTTACAAAAGGTGGTGTAATCTTGATGGCCAGACAAATCGCTGCGGTTTTCCTTACCTGGTTGGTTATTCTGCAGATGATCTATCCTCCCGCTGCTTACGGTGAAGCCAATTGGGATGCGCAGTTCCAAGCGCGGATCCAAGAGTGGATGAATGCGATAGCAGAACGCGACCCCCAGTTTACACAGTGGCGGAATGCGCGTACAGAGGTGCAAACGTTAGGCGCCAATCAGCATCAATGGCTCGTCAGCATCAAGCAGGCAGAGCAGCAGGTCGGCTATATGGTTGTCGGCGAAACCCCCGATCCGGCACAGCAGCCCCAATTCGTGCTGTTGGAATACGGAGTCGGAGATTATATTCTGTTTGACGATGCGTTCGCTCCCCGGGAGGTTGCCGCTGAGCCGGTATACGACGGGTTTGCATCGCACTGGCTGATTGCCCAGAATCCCTCTTCGCCCCCCCAAATGATCAATGCCAAAACGGGGGAAGTGTACCCTTCCGCCTTTCATGCCAACGAGCCGGTGATGAGCAAGCTGTCACCTGATTCCGTCGTTCACGAGGGAGGGAGATTGACCCAGACCCGCATCTTGAAGTCTGGTTCGCAAAACCCGTTCGATCAGATTGGCTGGATGCACCAGCTCTATGCCAACAAACGCATATCCTGGGGACAGCTGTGGCAACAAAACGCTGACCAGTCCCGAATCACCTATACCGTCCCGCTGTATCACGAGCAAGTACTTGCTCCCTATGTCGTCGCATCCCTCCATCTCTGGAATGACGAAAGCCCCTATGTCGGTGTCTGGGATGAAGGATTGCGGTTTGTCCCCTTCTCCTACGCGGAACAAATCGGACAATTTTATCTGAATGAAACAAGCTCTCCAGCCGAATAATCGGTTTGGAGAGCTTGTTTGCACTTAGTGATGCTCGGTTTGGGACAGTCTTTGGTTGACCGCATGAAAAACCTCTTGGGCTGTCATTCCTTCTGCGTTGATGACAGGAGCCCCAGTGGCGATGTTTGCCATCCCCATCATGTTGTCATCCTGTCCGGTGATCACAACAGCATCCACTTCCTGCTGCCAATTCCCGAGCTGCACTACCTCATACCCATTGTCACGCAGCATTTGACTGATTGGGGTCAGCGATTGCTCCACAGCTACTCTCGCCATACGATCCCTCCGCCCGTTCTTGTAGTGTTATTTACGCAGCAAAAGCTTGATGGACATGGGGATTGCCCCAAACCAGCGCGACGACCAGGATTCCCGCGGACGCCTATTTTGCTTCCGCTCTTCCTTGGGCGTCTCCACGTATTGGACAAACAATCGGGTCAGGTACTTCAAGTACTCCTGAAAGGACATGACACGTCCCTCCTTTACCTTTCGGGTCTCGCCCCGATTCACAACAGGCAAGGCCCTCTCCCCTATTTTGTCCCGATGTGGCTGCTTTCAATCTCCTTACAGAATTCCTATCCTGCGCGAATCGTCTTTACAAGGTTTTGGCTTTGCCGATCGGTGAAGGTTTGGCGATTTTAACCGATTTTTGCTCCGCATCATAATAGACGTCAAATCCCAGTGCGTCTTCAAACAAGGAGAGCGGCACCATCGCCCGCTTTTTGATTTCCAAAAGCGGCACTCCAAGATCAACGGGATTGCCGTCGACGTCTGCAATCTGTTGCTTCTCAGGAATCTGTACGACCCGTCCATTTGCCTGTAGGTGGATTCTCTTGTCTTTTTCGTTCCACTCGATTTTCATTCCAAGCTGCTCCCCTACGTCGCGCAGCGGGATGTAGACTGTGTCACCCTTGAGCCTTGCCGGAATCGGCGGATAGTAGCTCATGCCATTGAGAACAGTCGTGATGTAAGGCTCCAGGCGAGCTGGAAGAAACGGCTTGTCATTGGTTTGCTGGATGTTAGGGACAAAATAGCTGGCTTCGCCTTGCAATGCCTGTCCCAGCGCCTGATCCAGATGTTCGGCCCCGATGACGCTGCCGTGATAATTTTGTTGCACGCGTTTCAAGAAATTCTTGTACGCTTCGTCTCCAATCTGGCGGCGGAGATTCTCAAACAGCAGCGCGCCTTTGGAATACCAGGTCCAATGAAACTCTTCCTCCGTCGCAAATTGCTGCAGTGACTTGCTCAACCTTCCGTGCGGGTACTTCACCCGCAGTTTCTGCAGGTCTCGCTCGTACTCCTCCAGCAAGGAAGAGGACGACTGAGAGCCGTATCGGCCCTGCAGGTAATAAGAGACGCTGATCTCCACCAGTCCCTCATCCACCCATCCGTGCACGGACTCCAGTGTCGCTACACTGTTATACCACCACATATGGGCCACTTCGTGCGGCAGCCAGTGATCGATCAGATTGCGTTGATGCATGTCCCGTTTGAAAATCGCCATATTGGCGTACTCCATCGCATAGGTCGTACCCGTACTCGTCTCGGCGATCGCGGCATGTGGATAGGGCAAAGGGCCAAACCATTCTGTATACGTCGGAAACACGGACTCAGCAATGCTTTTGATGCGTTCAATATTGCCCTTGTCCACCGAAGCAATGTCAACCTGCAATCCCGATTCAAGCGTAATCGTTTCGATTTGGTATAAAGGACTTCCCACCAGCGCAAAATTGAGCAATTTTTGTCCTTGATAACGGACTTTCTGCCGGTTATTTCCCAAATCTTCTGCTGTTCCCCGTCCCCATGAGCTGACCCATTGATACCCCTTCGGCGAGATGAAAGAGACATCGTAATCCGCGTAATGGTAGATGAAAGGGTCCCCGTAATTGATCCGCAGCGGAGGATCATACCATTCCCCCTGCTGGTTCTGCGCCCCAAGCATCGGATACCAGGTCGTCAATGTCCAAATATCGTCCTTGACGCCGTATCGGGTTCCTCTGCGCGGTACTGGATGCTCGAATTCCACCTCGATTTTGCCCCGCTCCACTTCCCCGAACGGATTGCTCAGCTTGATCTGGGAGAGCCCGCGTTCGAAGGGAAGGGACTTGTCCTGATAGCGGACTGCCTTCACACTCATCTTGTTCCAAAGGTAATCGTACACGTACAATATCAGGCTATCACTGCGCGGGTTGTCGAATTCGATGCTCATCTTCCCGGTGATTTTCGCATCGCTCGGGTGCAATTCCGCCTCAATCGTATAGTGCGGATGCAGGTTCTTTACATAGGAGGGAAGTGGCGGATCATACGAAAAGGGATCGACCCCCGCATCCTGCGGTGTTGCCGTTTGCTCACTTGTAAAAAAAGCGACCAGGCTCGGCCAGTAGAGAACGACTCCTATCGAACTAAACATGGTAAAAATAGTCAAGCACACCAGCAAGCTGGTTTTATGTATCGATTTCATAACAGCCTCCAGACGCTCGGCTGCAAGCGTTCATTATTCTTTCAAAACGGTCACGACCATTTTGTTCATTGTAGCAAATCTTTGTCAAATTGAGTAGAAATTTGACAGATTCTTCTCTTATGGCGTCTCGTACATGACCTCTCCCGTATGCGTGAGATCATAGCCGCCGATGGCTTCCAGTGCCTGGCGAAAGGAAGTCGATGACAGGATCTCCCTGATGGAATGGATCAGCAATTCATTTTCCTTTTTTTTCATGATAACCAGGTCGTACCGCTCTCGAATTAGCGGGATAAAATCGACGCCGACCATCAAGGAAGCCTTTTCGATTCCGACCCCTACATCCGCCTCCAGACGCGCTACGGCCCCGGCTACGGCAAGATGATTCTTCTCTTCCCGATCATAGCCTAAAATTTCTCGGCCTGTGATGCGATGCTGGCGAAGCTTCTCTTCGATCAACGTTCTGGCTCCTGATCCTTTTTCGCGGTTGACCATGATGATCCCGGGCTTTTTCAAATCCTCCCAGCTGCCAAGCTTGCGCGGGTTTCCTTTTTGTACATAGAACCCCGCCCAGCGAGAAACCAGGTTGACCATCAAATAGGAATGACCAGAAAGCAATCGGCGAACGTACGGAACATTGTATTCTTCGGTATCGCCGTCGTACAGATGCGTGCTGACGACATCCGCCTCTCCCCGGTACATCGCAATCAAGCTGTTGATGCTGCCGACATAGGAACGCAGGGCACGAAATGAATCCTCCTGTTTTTCCAACTCATTCGCCAGCAGGTCCAAGCTCACGTCTTGACCGCTGATGATGATATTTCTCGTCATGGCGGGCGGCTGCTCCTGCGGGACGGGCGGCACCATGTACGATGGCTGCCTGCTGTACGCTCCCTTCGCCCGAGCCTTATAAGCTTCCAGATCGGCCGCATCGACACGCATCTGTCTGCCTACCCGATAGGCAGGCAGCTCGCCTTTTTTGATCAAGTCGTAGACGGTCAGTTTCGAGATGCGCAGCAGATTTGCGATTTCTTCCGTTGTGTATGATTTGTCTTGCGTCATATCCGGCCTCCGTTCTTGCTTTCTTCTATTCTCGTCCAAGGAGGAAAAATTCGCAATTGATTTTTGGATATGGAATCCTTAAACTAACTATAACCAATTATATCTAAATATAATTAAACATCACATCCGGAGGAAAATGACGTGAAGAAAATCAGTCTGATCCTGACAGCGGCCTGCCTATTCATCTTGGCTGCCTGCTCAGGTCCACAAGCATCACCAGAGGGGACGGCAGACAAGCCCCAAGTTGCGAACGAATCCGTCGAGCTGATGGTGCTGGCGGCCGCAAGCTTGACAGATGCCCTCAACTCGCTGAAAAGCTCCTATGAGGAGAGCCACCCCGGGGTAAAGCTTACATACAGCTTTGGCAGTTCCGGCAAGCTGGCCCAGCAGATTGAGCAGGGCGCTCCGGCCGATCTGTTTCTCTCGGCCAGCCAAGCTGACATGAACAAGCTTGACGAAAAACAGTTGATTCTGCCGGAAACGCGCGTCGATTTTTCCGGCAATTCACTGGTCCTGGTCACCGCAAAAGAGAACGGAGCAGCAATCACTTCCTTTGAAGAGCTGACCGACTCATCCCTTCAGCATATTGCTGTCGGAGCGCCTGAATCCGTCCCGGCCGGACGCTATACCAAGGAGGTTCTGGACAACCTCAAGCTTTGGGACAGCCTGTCTGATCGCCTCGTGTTTGGCAGTGATGTACGACAGGTTCTGACGTACGTCGAAGCGGGCAATGCCGAGGTCGGTGTCGTCTACTCCAGTGATGCGGCGACTTCCGAGAAGGTAAAAGTGCTAGCTGAAGCGAAAGAAGATTTGCACAAACCGATTGTCTATCCAGGTGCGGTCGTGCGCGACTCTGCTCACGCCGATGCTGCAAAGCAATTCCTCTCGTACCTGACGAGCGAGGAGGGAAAGAAAGCCCTGCAGGAGTATGGTTTTCGCTAAAAAGGAAAATGTATTCGGAAAGGTGGAACGCATCGTATGGAAACCAATTTGACGCCATTGCTCTTGTCCTTACAGGTTGCCGCGCTTTCCACCTCCATCGTATTTGTGATCGGCATCACGCTCGCCCGTTTTATGACAAGACGTCACTTTTTCGGCAAGCATGTCCTGGAGTCTTTTTTTCTGTTGCCTTTAGTCCTCCCGCCAACTGTCGTCGGCTTTGGTCTTCTGCTCCTGTTTGGGAAAAACGGCTTTCTCGGAAAACTGTTGGATCAGTGGTTTGGAATCACGGTCGTGTTTACCCTGACCGGAGCCGTGACCGCCTCCATCGTCGTCTCCTTTCCCCTAATGTACCAAAGCGCGGTCGCCGCCTTTACCAGTGTAGATCGGCGTCTCGAGGATGCAGCGCGGACCATGGGGGCTTCTGAATGGCGCTTGTTCTGGACAGTCGTCTTTCCGTTGGCCTGGCCCGGACTACTGGCTGGCTTCGTCCTCTCCTTCGCACGTGGCTTGGGAGAGTTTGGGGCGACCCTGATGCTCGCCGGCTATTTGCCCGGCAGGACGGATACAATCCCTGTCGCCATCTATTTTGCTGTGGAATCAGGGCAGATGGAAAAAGCGATGTTTTGGGTCATCATCATCGTCGCTCTCGGGATGAGTACAACGCTGTGGCTCAATTGGTGGAGCAGGCGGAATCTGCGCCGCTATGCGAATCAAAAATAAGGCAGGTGGTCGACATGTTGACGGTCTCGATACAAAAAGAGCTTCCTGATTTTCTTCTGGACGTCTGCTTTACCATACAGGAAGAGATCATCGTCTTATTCGGTCCCTCCGGCTCCGGGAAAACGACGATTCTCAACAGCATCGCCGGGCTTGTCACACCTGATGCAGGTACAATACGGCTGGGAGACAACATGTTTTACGAGCAAGGAAAAAAACCGCTCCCTGTACAAAAGCGAAATATCGGCTACGTCTTTCAGGACTACGCGCTTTTTCCCCATATGACCGTCGCCCAAAACATTCGTTACGGGATCAAAGAAGGAAAAGAAGTAGGGCTGGATGAGTTGGTCGCTACGGTAGGCATTGGCCATTTGCTCGACAAGTATCCGCATCAAATCTCCGGCGGGCAAAAACAGCGCGTGGCACTTGTCCGCGCTTTGGCGACCAAGCCTGATTTGCTGCTTCTCGATGAACCCCTGTCCGCTCTCGACGCGGATACGCGCAAGGAATGTCAAGACGAGTTGCTTCGTTTGCAAGCAGCGTGGAAAATCCCCTTTTTAATGGTAACGCATGACCGGGAAGAGGCCGAGCGCTTGGCAGATGTCATTTTAACGATAGAAAACGGGAAACTGGCTGGAGAAAAGCGGCTTGTCCCCGATCTCGCAACGAGGTAGCACAAAAATGAAAAAGCCGTGAAGCAGGGTTCGCATCGGTTGCGAATCCTCGCTTCACGGTTTTTTGGTTGATCATCTCTATCTTGCTGTAATCGGTTCAATGGTGACATCGTTCTGTTTTGCCCAACGATGCAGGTCTGCCAGAAAGGGAATGACGTCGTGACTCTCGTGATGGACGCATAACGTGTCCGCAGCCAGGTCGATGTGCTGTCCGTTTACAGTCATCACCCGTTGCTGCAGAACCAATTGTCTCGTCTGCTCCATCCGCTCGTCCTTGCTGATCAGCACACTGCCTTCCAGCTCTCGTGGAGCAAGTCTTCCGTTCGGCAGGTACGCCCGGTCTGCAAACACCTCTTCTGCAACCTGCAAGCCATGCTCCAGGCCTGCTTCGACCAGCTTGCTCCCAGACAAGGCGTAGAGTATCAATTCCTCGTCAATATCCGCTACGGCGCGGACAACCGCCTCAGCCAGTTCTGGACGCTCAGCGGCTTCGTTGTACAGCGCACCGTGCAGTTTGACGTGATGCAGCTCCCCTCCGAGCGCTTTGGTCATTCCCGAAAGAGCCGCCACCTGATACAACACCAGTTCATACACTTCCGTTGACGACAAGTTCATGGGGCGGCGACCGAACCCGTGGATGTCTGCATATCCAGGATGCGCCCCTATTTTTACCTGTTGCCTCAGCGCAGCGTCAATTGTCCGGCGAATGATGTGAGGATCACCCGCGTGCAACCCGCAGGCAATATTGACCGAGGTCACCCACTTCAAAATGCCCAGATCTTCTGCTTGCCGTCCTCTGCCGAAGCACTCGGCCATATCGCAGTTAATATCAAGTTGTATCATCTATGTACACTCCCTTCCTGGTATGATCTATATTCCCCTCGATGAAAACGCATACATGAGCGTTACGATCGCTTTCCGTCTCTCTTTAGCATACCATGTACGAGACCTGGGCAAAAGCAGAAAAGCTGCCGAAACATGGCAGCTTCCCAACATCTTATGGCGAGGCAACCTTCGTGTGAATGCTCTCCTCGTTCAACAACGTCTCCGCTAAAGCCATCACTTGGCTCTTTTCTTGTTTGTAATCGTATTCCTTCGCTTTATCCGGCCTTGCATTATTGTACTCCACCGGGATCTCATGCCGATGGGAACGTTCCACTTTGGTCACGAAATGAAGCTTTTCCATGATGCGGATCGTCTCGTCAATCTGATTGGCGTCCACGTACATCGAGACGTAGTGCAGCCGTTTGGAGATGTAATGAATGGTGCCAAATTTGCGTAAATTTTTGGCAGCACGTGTGTTCTTCACCCACACGGCGACCCCCAGCCGTCGATCTCTCATGTTTGGTCGTCGGTCTCCTTCCCAAACGATGGTATGATAATGGCAAGCCTGAGGCGGGTGCATCAGTGTTTTTTCACACTGCACCCGCAACTGCCGCCTGTACCGCAACCGCTGCTCTTCGCTTCCAGAAACGGGTTGTTGCTCGGAACCTTAATCGTCTCTGACACAGCGTCGGCAATTGTGCGGCTGACCTGGTACAATAATTCATCCAGCCGCTCCTCGGCCCGTTTGAAAGCCTGTACCGAATCCATCAGCTCGATCGTGCGCTTCAACTCGCGCACTTCCTTGGATATATGGTTGAAATCGGGATGGTACTTCCCGAATCGTTGTACATCCTCGTACTGTTCTTTCTTCTTTTCAAACAAGGAAAGCAGCCGCTGCACTTCCGCGTCTTCTTCCATCGCTTGCTTGGCCTGCAGGTACTCCGAGACCTCGCGCGACTGGTTAATCATCGTGGACAGTTCGTAGGACTCCATGATCAACGCGGTTACGTCCGCTGTTTGCAATGACTCCATTATGGCGAAGCCTCCTTTCTATCATCAAGGTCATGCTTTTTTATTGTACCACGATCATTTCTCTTCGTACAGATAATCAGGCACCAGGATGCGCACTCGGCCAATGTCATCCAGCCGCATGCGTTTTTTGCCATTTCGTCCAGAGATCGTGACCATCCAATACCCCATCTCGACGCGCAGGTCGCTTGGCTTTCCGCTCCAGGTCGTTTGCCCGTCCGACTGCAATTCTACATCCAGTTGCAATTCATGGGCGCGCTTGAGCAAGTCACGAAGGGATTGGGGATGGTAGGATTGCAGATGCTGCGTCCAAACCTTGGGCAAAGCAGTGATCCGAGCCACTTCTTCTCCCAAATCCGGAAACGTGTTCTCGACTGCATACCCCTCCCAAGGCTGCGATACCTGTATCAGACCGACGCGAGTCTGCTCCTCCTGCCTGTCACCTCGGTTCCTCTGCTCCCCATCGGCCATGTCAAGCAGATGGGGGTCATAGCCGTAGCGGCGCAGTAGATCGACCCATTTCCCATGTTCCTCTGCCGTAATCAAGAATTCGGTTGGTGAGAGAAGCTGTTTCAAAAATGGTTGAAAATCAGCCATTTCCTTCCACTCTGCCAAAAAGCCCGGGTGTGCTGTCCGTACGCGATACACCGGTTCGATCTGGATCTGTCGGGCTGTCTTCGCCCAGTGGCTGACCAATTCCCCGACCGCGTCCGGCAGCGGATGGATGCAATGAGCCTGAAGCAAGCCGATGATTTGTGTCTCATCTCCCCCCGCCGTCAGATAGGCTTGTACAGACTTGTCCTGGAGTTGGGCTCGCAGAAGAGTGCCGTCCGACTGGATGGTACAAAAATCACTGAGCTTCCAAATGGCCTGTAAAGGTACGAGCGGGGGAATCGTAACCTCTCCCGCCGGATCAACATACCAGCCTTCCTGCTCTTCGGCACACGCCATCGCATTCCAACGCCAAAAGATCTGCTCCTCCTCATCAACCCCGAGCTGTACCCAGCCGAGTCCCGCCAATAGATGCAACCATTGTTCGGCGACTTGCTTGCCTGCCTCAACAGGTACGTCAAACCCTGCCTCTTTTAGCATGCTCAAATGCGCTGCCAACGAACACCACTGATCGGCAGGCACCTGACCCATCACACAGGCCATCGCATCCCACCAAGGCTCCTGCGGCAAGTACTGCTCACAAACGATGTGATACATGTCTGCGAAACGGCTTGCCGGGGATTGGCTCAACCAGCGCTTCACCCGTTCATCGTCGATCGCGAGGCGACGGTCGCATTCGAAGACAAGCCCCAGCTTCCAGGCCAAATCCAGTACGATGAGCAAATCTCGTCCTGCCGGCGGCTCCATTTCCCAAGCAGAAACTTGCAAACCTTGAAGATGCACGTCCTTGATCGTCAGAAGGTCAGTCATTTTCTGCTGGTAACGGCGATGGACCGTCCCTTTTTGCGTGAGGGGGATCTCATGATCGCGGATGAACAGGAGCAATCCAATAAGATCCAGATGAATCCCTCTGCCTGCTGGTATATAATAAGGGAGCGTTTTCGACAGCATCACATAAGCCGTATCTGGTTCCGGTAGCAGACATCGTGTCAAATGCTCCCGGATTTCTTGCGGCATCAGATAACCAATCTCACTCCACATTTTTCTCACGGTAATGACAAGGCCCAATCTCCGAAGCCTTGTGAGCCCGACGGACATGAGACGATGCTCTTTGATTGACGCCTTTTCCCAATCTCGTCTCGTAAAAAAGCCTCTCGGGGCAAATTGGACAAACTGTCTGATGACGCTGCGCTCCCATTCACTGGAATGCTCCCATACATGCTGCGCAAAAGCCGGGTCCGCCAAGCGGTCGAATAAAGGCTCCTGCGTATCCATGCCAAAACGGCGGGCATGCTCTTGCACAATGGCCTGCTGCGTCGTCTCGGACAAATATTCTAGTGAATCCTGTAAACTCACTTCTGCCACCTCGACTTTTTCTCGTTCGGTCTTCGATAGATTACACAACAAATGGAGGGATTTTCATGTTGTCCATGCTGCCCGGTTTGTTGCTTGCCGCCACTCTTGGCGCTACTGTAGGAACACCAGCGTTGCCTTCTACTCATCCTACCCCAAGTGCAACGATGAATAAAGAGCTCGCGCAAGACGGCATTCATGAGAGTGCAGTCGCTCCTTATCCGCCTGCTGTCAAGCAAGCCTTGCAAAAGGTTCGGAAAAGCGGCGGCTACACCTTGGTTCGAGCAAACGGAAAAACGTATGTCGTGATCGGCGCGGGGCCAAAACCAACAGGAGGCTATCGCCTGGTCGCTGAGCCAGTCAAGAAAACAGCTCCGCATCAGTACAAGCTGCACGTTCGCTTGCAAGCTCCTGCTGCTGGTACGATGAAAACACAAGTCATTTCCTACCCGACACTGGTAGTTGCCGTACCTGATCAACAAGCAAACGTAGACGTCCAGGTGCGTTAAATTCCTATACGCTTACCAAAAAAGCCGACACTCGCAGCGCCATCTGGCCCTTCGGATGTCGGCTTTTCTTCAGTGGAGTCCTCAAAAACATTCCCCGCTACGGTTTGACCTCAATATGGAACCGCTGTGTAACCCCATATGATTCGTGATTATTGTGAGCCAATTCCACCATGACCTCGTGCTTGCCTGCCGCGATGTCTTTTAACACATATGTCGGTTCAAATACCTTGGCTACCTTCTTTCCGTCGAGATAAAGATGGACATGTCCTTCACCTGCGCGGTTTTCCTTGCCCATATTCTCCAGCGAGAAAGAAAAATGATTGACTGCAAGCTGCAAATGCAGGTCATCTTCCTTCAGCGAATACTTCACGTCGAGGGTAGGAGGCTGCTGATGAGTGCCTATTTCTTCGACCGCTTCTACGGGAGATGCCGTCTCGGAGGAGTCCTTATTTACATAGAGCAGCGTTTCGACGCAAGCGGCGAAAGCGATCAAAAGCAACAAGCGAAAGAGAAAACGTTTGGCTTTCATGGGGATACTCCTTTCCAAAATCCGTTATCCCCAGTGTGCCCAAATCACCGCTTAAAAAACCTTCTTGCGCTGCTGATCTTCCTTCAAAATTTCGACCGCTTCCCTAAAGCGCAACGAGTGGACGATTTCCCGCTCGCGCAAAAATCGCAGACTATCCTGCAGATCGACGTCGTCAGTCATGTCAATCAGCCATTGGTACGTTGCACGCGCTTTTTCCTCCGCAGCAATATCTTCATAAAGGTCTGCGATCGGATCGCCCTTGGCTTGGATGTAGCTCGCCGTCCACGGTACGCCTGATGCATTTTCGTAGAACAGCGCCTTGTCATGATTCGCATAATGTGCCCCAAGGCCTGCCTCCCTTAATTGGTCCGGAGTCGCATCCTTGGTCAGCTTGTAGACCATCGTCGCGATCATTTCCAAATGGGCAAATTCCTCTGTCCCAATATCTGTCAAGAGCCCGATCACCTTGTCAGGTATCGTGTAGCGTTGATTCAAATATCGCAGCGCAGCGGCCAACTCGCCGTCCGCACCGCCGTATTGTTCAATTAAAAACTTCGCCATCTGAGGATCGCACTTGCTGACGCGAACAGGGTACTGCAGTTTTTTTTCATAGATCCACATAACCTCTTTGATCCCCTCTTTCTATACTTGCCAAGGCCAGGGAACGTTGTTCCACTGCCAAGGGTACCCGGAATAGCTGTGGCCGAAATTGAGCAGCGGACCATACAGGGATTCAAACTCCTGTGCAATGGCCCAGCGCTGTTCGGTTTGCTGGTTGAACTGTTCGATGGCGTTGCGGTCTGTCGGATGCGTATCCAGATACAGATTCAGTTCGACCAATACAAAATCGATCGCTTGCAGCTGTTCCAGCAGTTCATAGTAGCGTTTGTCGCCAGGTTGATTTGCGGAATTCATGTTACCCCTCCAATCCTTCTTGATCCCCGCGACCGGAATAAGGACTGTACAAGGCAGGCCATAGCGTGCCAAGCCTCAACGCTTCCATCGGGGAAAACTGGGGTAAATTCTCCGGTTGAAAACCTATGAACAACTGAGGGTTAACTTGGTAGGTCTTGACGCGGATCGGCGGACAAGGATCAAACGGACTAATGTACGGATAGTAGACGCGAATCTGTGAATACAATACTTACTCCCCCTCCCAGGAACTAGGTATCTGACTAGTCACATTACCTTATGTAACCTGCCCTGGGTTGGTGATGGGCATCTGCCTAATCGCAAGCCGGATCTTGCTGCTCCCTATCGTTTGGGAGCACGGTAACCAGCTGCCTGCGCTTCCTCTTCTGTCGCGAACCACTCTTCAGGGTTTGTCCGATCATAGTTGGCAGAGCCGGGAACGTGATAAATTTTCTCACCCTTGGAATTGATATTGCCTTTGATCAGCTTGCCTTCCGGTGCTTCTGAGGACTGAGCTGATTTTTTCGATTCCCCGGAAGTACTGGTCTTCTTCTCTGACGATTCCTTCGGTTGGCTCTCCTCCAACGCCCACAACCCGCGGTTTTGCTCACGCGCCTCCCGCTCCGCCTCCAGAAACAGGTCCGCATGCGCAACGTTCGGCGGAATTGTCATAATCCGGGCGTAGCCTTCCCGAACTAGCTTTTCGTTGACAAAACTTCCATCAGGCAAATAGACGTAGGCGAGCAATCTGCCATACCGGTCTTTTATCTCGACATCAAACTTCAAGGTCACTTGCTTGCCGGTCAATAGCTCTTTGGAATAATCACTTGCTTCCTTTCCATATGGCTGCACAGGCGTGTTTGGTTTTACGGTTTCCGGCGTATCTACTCCGATCATGCGGACTTTTTCTCCGCCAGACAGTTCAAACGTATCCCCGTCGACTACCCTTTTAATTGTCGCTTCCATTTCTCCATTTGGCTTGGGCTGTTGATCAGCGGCGCATGCGGTTCCTACGAGCATCGCCACCACCATCATCCCTGCCAGCATCCATTGTTTCATGATTCCTGCTCCTCTCTTACGGTGTGTGCACTGTGTACAAGGGTAGTAGAAGAAGACACAGTGGTCAAGAGACAGGAAAACGTAAAAACGACCCCGAAAGTAAGGTCGTTTTGTCTATACTTCCAGATATTAATCTCGGTCGGCGTTGAACAAGAAGAACAGCACCGCGACGACGATGATGATCCACAGCAGCTCATCATTATCACGATCAAAAAAACCGTCGAACAGACCCATTGCCGAGTCCTCCTTTCCCTTCTCGCTACAGCCTATGCAAAAACCTAGATGCGCGTCATTGCATGGAAGAGCCCAAAAGAAAAAAAGACGTTGACTCACCGCGGATTCGCCAATAAAAGGTGAACGTAGCGGGTCAGTCTCTTCGCTTGGACCTCAAAGCCCAAATCCTGCAGGCCTTCGATCAGGCGGGAACGGTCGGCATACCATTTGTCTTCGATGATGCGAATGGCTTCTTCTTCCCCGGCATCGCGCAAAGCTCGCAGATGCCTTTCCCGTTCCGCCTGATCTATGAACATCAGATCGGCAATCACCAATCTCCCGCCAGGTTTGAGTACGCGATTGAATTCCGCCAGCGCGAGCAGCTTCTGTTCATCCGTAAGATGGTTCATGGCATAGCTCGTCACGACAAAGTCAAAGCCATTCTCCAGAAACGGAATCGCAAAAAAAGTGCCTAGCTTCGTGGGGATGAACGGATGCTTTTGCCTACATCTTTGCAGCATTTGCAGGGATTGGTCAAAGCCGCTCATGTGGATTCCCCGCAGGGCAAAACGGCTCGCCAGATTCCCAGTACCGATCCCGGCGTCCAGCCCTTGTTCTCCCTCCTGCGGGTTCGCGGCTGCTACGACCGTATCGAGCACATATTCATAATTTTCATGCGGATTGAAACCCTCCCGCTCCCCCAGCACAAGCTCATCGTAATGATCCGCGATCTGATCGAAATTCCATCGATCTACCCAATTATCCCGTGTTTGCCGCAATCGCTTGTTTCCCTCTGCCAACTCGTACAAGGCAGCGGCATCCATCACACCATCGTGCTTGACGCGTTCGATCATGGTCTCCGTGGTTTGAATCAATTTGCTCATCTCAACCCATCGGCTGTAGAGCACGGATCGCTGCAATTCCAAGTGATGTAGGAGGCTCCCCTGCTGATCCTCCATTTTTTCCATTACCAAGCGTATATCCTCGATCTGCATCCCGACTTCCCGCAAAGTGACGACGGTCTGCAGCTTCCAGACGTCCTCTTCGGTAAAATGGCGATACCCCGATTCATCCGCCTTCTGCGGCTTAATCAGCCCTTTTTCCTCATAATAGCGTATGGCTCGCGGCGTGATTTGCAGGCGAGCAGCCATATCCTTGATCAGCATCCGGTTCCTCCCTGTCCCCTTCTACTCCAGAACTTCATGCTTGTACCTGTATCATAAACCCTGCCGTCGCGTGAAGGTACAGAAAAAAAGCTGCCGACCGATGCCGACAGCTTGTTTGATAGAAAAACGTTTGGTTACGATTGGGTAGGCTGAGAGATTTCGCGTATTGCTTCGTTTGTTTCATCCTGATGGACCTCACGTACAGCCATGTCGGCAATCGCTACAATTCCTACAAGCTTGCCATTCTCGACGACTGGCAGACGGCGAATTTGATGCTGGGCCATAATTTTGGCAGCTTCATCTACCGTCATGCCCGGCTGACCGAGAATGATGTCGCGTGACATGACTTGCTCAATAGCAGCGGATCCCTGACGTTTTTCTGCCAGTCCGCGGATGACGATGTCACGGTCCGTTATCACGCCGATGACGTCTTCCTTCTCATCTACCACCGGGATGACACCTACATTCCAGTCACGCATTTTGCAGGCTACTTCGTATACATTATCCTTAAGCGTCACTGTCGCTACATCTTTGGTCATGATTTCACGCAGGGTACGATTTTCTACTTTTGCCATTCCTTCTCCTCCTTTTTCTATGAGACGATTGTAGTGTGTCCAACTCCCAGATTCATCATTCAGAGAGCGAAAGGATGGACATCTCTTGACAAGAGCGAAGTATGCATTGCGCTTCTTGCCAAAAGATACTATATTAATAAGTGAAAATCTCACCATTTGTAGGAGGAAAAATAATGGTTATCAAGGATAGCGGGATTGGCACCAAGGAAGTTTTCTTCGCCGATCTTGAGCATTACATGAGTGATCTGGGATTTGACCGCGGTGCATGGGATTACAAACACGCTACATACGATTATAAAATCGAAGATAAAGGCAACACCTACTATCTGCGTATCGAAGCTACCGTTACCAAAGGGAAGCTGGAAGATACCCACGCTGAACTGAAGCTGGAGGAACCATACCTGGGCAAGCATCTGTTCCCGCATGGTTTCGACTACGACTGCAACATGCCGGACTCGGTCGTGCAAACGGCGAAGCGCAAACTGCAAATGCTCAATGAAAAGCTGTCTTCCCATTAAGAATCGCCATTAATTCCACAGACTGTTAGCAGGTGCAGAGAGGTATCCCCTCTCTGTTTCACGTAGAAGGGGGTTTTCAATGATGAAGACACGGGGCGTTCCCGATTTTTTGCTCCTGTTTTTGACTGCCCTGCTCGTCGGATTTGGTTTGCTGATGGTTCTCAGCGCCAGTTCGATTTTTGCCCTGACCAGCTTTACAGCGCATGGCTGCAGTTACTGCAACGGCGACGAGTTGTATTTTGTAAAAAGACAAATCCTCTTTTTGCTGCTAGGCATTTTCGGTATGCTGGTTGCCATGAACATCCCCTTTTCCTTTTATAAACGTCATTTTTTGGGGATTGCCCTCATCAGCCTACTTGCATTATTTCTGGTACTCATACCGGGAATCGGGGTAAAAATCAACGGGGCACGCTCCTGGTTCAACCTGGGCGTCGCCAACCTGCAGCCTGCCGAATTTGCCAAATTGGGCTTGATCTTGTACCTGGCCGCAATCATCAGCAAAAAAGGGGACGGCATACGCAAGCTAAAGTCTGGCCTCATGCCCCCGCTGGTCATTACCGGTTTGTTTTTCCTGCTGATCGCCTTTCAGCCTGACCTAGGCTCTGCGGCGATTCTGCTTGGGGTGGCTTTGGTCGTTCTGATCTGCGGAGGTGCCAGACTGGTACAGCTGATCGGAATCGGCTTGCCTACTGTCAGTGTCGCGCTTTTTGCTTATATCAGTACAAAAGAATATGCGATCAATCGGATCAATTCCTATATGGACCCTTGGAGCGATCCTCTGCATACGGGCTACAACATCATTCAGTCCTGGATTGCCATCGCACACGGCGGTATCTCCGGAACTGGTTTTGGCAGGAGCATTCAGAAGTATCTGTACCTCCCGGAAGCGCATACCGATTTTATCTTCTCCATCATTTCGGAGGAGCTCGGTTTTATTGGTGCCTCACTCTTTTTGTTGGTGTATCTGCTTTATTTGCTTCGCGGAATACATATCTGTCTGCGCGTCAAGGATACGTTCGCCAGCCTGGTCGGAATCGGTGTCATTACCATGATCGGCTTGCAGGCGATGATCAACATCGGGGGGGGAACCGGATTGATTCCCCTGACTGGCGTCCCGCTGCCCTTTATCAGCTATGGCGGATCCTCTCTCCTCGTGTGTCTGATCGCCACAGGAATCCTGCTGTCCGTGTCGCGTGAAGTAAGCCGACAGAAAATAGAAGAACAGCTTCAACAGCAACACTCCTTCTCGATGTAAAAAGAGCTATCCCTGCTTGTCATGTGAAGACGCATGACAACAGGATAGCTCTCTTTTTTCGATGCTATTCTCTTACAGTTCGATTGTGTCTACACGAACATTGATCGCTTCCACAAACAGACCGGTTATATGCTCCACCGTCTCCTTCACCTTTTTCTGCAAGGTGTTGCACGCATGATGTATAGGCACGCCATAACGAACGGAAATACGCAAATCGATCGTAACCCTGCCGTCCAGAATGGAGACATTGATTCCTTTCATTCCACCCTGGATTTTTTTCGCCAAATCTTGATACAAGCCTCCAGAACGTACCGAAACATCCGACACTTCTTCAACTGCAACTCCAGCCACGACTGCGACAACATTGTCAGCGATTCTGATTTCCCCGATATTGTCCGCCATCTGGACGCCCTCCTTTTCGCCCGAATCCTGCCTGCTTTCAGATTTTTCTTTCATTATAAACAATCACAGCTTGGGCTTGAAAGAAATTTCTCTGCTATTTTGTCGAAGGATTGCCTCCAATATTTTACTATGCAAGCTCTGCGAAAACTGGGAATCCTATAGCTTGAAGATCTTGAGAAACATGCCTGTAACAATGTGCAAACGGCTTATCCCAAGTATAGTCAGTCATGATAAGGAGTGGATTGTTCATGAATCGGCCTGTAAAATGGCTCGTCGCCTTCCTGCTCGTCGCCGGTTTGCTGACGACGGCAGCCGTTCTCTCTCCCGCGCGTTCGGATGCCTTTAGCAAGCAAATTGTAAAAGTAGGCGCGCAAGGTCAGGACGTTCGGGAGATGCAGGGACGACTGAAGCTTCTCGGTTTCTACACCGGAAAAGTAGACGGTGTCTTTGGCTGGCGTTCGTATTGGGCGTTGCGCAACTTCCAATACGAATTCGGAATGAACGTAGACGGTGTACTCGGTCCGAAGACCAAGCTGAAGCTCTACAATGCCACCAAGCACTATAAACCGACAGCCGAGGAGCTGGGGGTTCCGCAAACAGCCCAGCCCGCTGCCCCTCAACAAACCCAAACCCAGTATGCGGCAAAAGGTATCTCCAGCAATGACCTGAAGCTGATGGCAAACGCCGTGTACGGGGAATCGCGCGGGGAACCCTATATCGGTCAAGTGGCAGTCGCTGCAGTCATCTTGAATCGGACCAAAAGTCCTTCCTTTCCCAACACGCCTGCAGCTGTCATTTTCGAGCCTCGTGCTTTCACAGCTGTAGCAGACGGCCAAATCTGGCTGACACCCAACGAGACGGCATCCAGAGCTGTCCAGGATGCCTTGAAAGGCTGGGATCCTACGGGAGGAGCCCTGTACTATTTCAACCCCGATACGGCTACCTCTGGCTGGATCTGGTCGCGTCCGCAAATTAAAAAAATCGGCAAGCATATCTTCTGCCGATAAAAAGGTGGCATTCGTGATGCCTGTCAGGCTGTCGAGTCGATCTCGACAGCCATTTTATATCGAAACGAAGATAAGCATCCCGAAGTTAAGGGATGCTTAACGTGAGTCCCGCAGCCGGCTTACCCGCGCTGTCCTTGCATGTGCTCCGCCATCTTCGCAAAGCGTTCCTCCGGTTCCGTGGTTCCGCACACGCCGCATTGCACCATGAATGCTTCACCCTTGTACGGCTGATGAAACATGTCCAGCTCTTCCGTCCTCAACTCCGCTACTACCTCTCCTGTCTGTGGATCGAGACGCATATAGCGCGGGGTTTGTTCGATTACGGTGAACCTCATGCGATTGGACTTGCAGGTAGGACAGAGCAATGGTCTGGTCATGATTGCCACCTCCCAATAATGTTCACCGATTAGTTTCCTACCAGAAGAGGAAAGCTATACCCACATCCCCTACCATCTTGGGGAGACAATTCGGAGATTGCTGGAGGAACCTGCATGAATCAACGTCTCTTTTTCTCGTTGATCGCAGCGAGTCTGGTGCTTGCCGCGTTCGCCCACTATTTTACGGATCATGCTATCTTTCAATTCGTGACTGCAGCACTGGCCGTTGTTGTCCTCGCCGCTTGGCTGGGCAAATCGACAGAGAGCGTGGCCCATTATGCCGGTGATCGCATTGGCGGTTTTCTCAACGCTACATTCGGCAATGCCGCAGAGCTGATCATCTCGTTTTTCCTCGTGCGTGATGGCTTGTTCGAAATGGTAAAGGCCTCCATCACCGGTGCCATAATCGGTAATATGCTATTGGTGCTTGGTCTGAGTGTTTTGCTCGGCGGCCTCAAGTACAAGGAACAGAAATTCAATGCGAAGCTTGCCGGGCACAACGCCTCGTTGATGATTTTGGCAATCGCCGCCCTGTTTATTCCCGCCGTCTTCCTGCGCGAGCTGCCCGTAGTAAAGATCGAGTCATTGAGCATCGTTATCGCCATTCTGCTCATTATCGCCTATGTGCTGTGGCTGATTTTTTCCATGGTCACGCACAGCGATTTTTTAAGCGATATCGATCCGCAAGAAAGCGAACCGCTCTGGTCCAAAGGCATTTCCATTCTGATGCTCGCCTTGTCTACGCTTTTCGTGGCCATCGTCTCCGAATGGCTAGTGCACGGCGTGGAGTATATCTCTCACACCTTTGGCTGGTCTGATCTCTTCGTCGGCGCCTTCGTGATCGCGATTATCGGGAATGCCGCAGAACACAGCGCCGCGGTCCTCCTGGCTGTGAAGGGAAGGATTGGCGGCGCTGTAGAAATTGCCATCGGCTCCAGCCTGCAGATCGCCCTGTTTGTGGCCCCTACGCTGGTGCTGGTCAGTTTGTTGATCGGAAAACCGATGGACTTCGTCTTTACCCCTTTTGAGCTGGCCGCAATTGCAGCAAGCATTCTGATCACAATCTCCATCACACGTGACGGAGCGACAAACTGGTTTGAAGGAGTTCTGCTCTTGACCGTCTATATCATCCTGGGCACAGCCTTTTTCTTCGTCTGACGTCCGGGGCCCAGAGCCGACTAAAATACCCCCAGCATATGCACAAACACGACCACGATAGCGATTGGCGCTGCGAAGCGAAGCAGGAAAAGCCAAAGCAGAAACAGACTGCGGCCCCAGGTAGAGCTGACCTGCAATTCGCTTTGCAGCACCTCCCGCTTCATCTTCATCGGAACGAAAACGGCGATCAGCAGTGCGCCCAGGGGCAGGAGAATATTGCTCACCAGATAATCTGCCGCATCGAAAATGGACTTTCCAAAAATGTGCACATCTGCCAAGGGACCATAAGAGAGTGCCGACGGTATCCCTGCAGCGAAAATGAGCAAACCGATCACCCAAGACAAACGTTTTCGCTTTTCCTCATTCCCTTTAGACAGGGAGGCGACAATGATCTCCAAGAGAGAAAACGCTGAGGTTAAGGTAGCGAACAAGAATAATGCCAGGAACACGAGTAAAAATACCCCGCCAAAGGGGATTTGCTCAAAGACAGAAGGAAGTACGATAAACAGCAAGCCCGGTCCCGCTTTTGGTTCCACGCCAAGTGAAAATACGGCCGGAAAGATCGCCAGCCCGGCAAACAAGGAGACCAACAGGTTCAGGCCAACGATGGAGCCAGCAGAACGGACCAGATTTTCATTTTTCGCCAGATAGGAGCTGTAGGTCACCATCACCGACACCCCGACGCTCAAGGAAAAGAAGGATTGTCCCATCGCATAGAGAATGGCTTCTGCATTGAGTTTGGAAAAGTCGGGCCAAAGGAAGAACTTTACTCCCTCCATCGCACCATCCAGCGTCAGGGAACGCACCATCAGGACGAGAAACAGAATGAACAATGCCGGCATCATGTACTTGTTGGCAGATTCAATACCGTTTTGGACGCCTCGGGCGACAACCCATGCCGTGATCAGCATAAACAAAAATTGCGCGCTTACCGCACTGGCAGGGTCGCTGATCACTGCTCCGAACAATGCATCATAGGGTTGCCCCATTAACTGCCCGCTTACTGCCCGATACAGGTAGATCAGAATCCACCCTCCAACCACGCTATAGAACGAGAGCAGGATAAAAGAGGTCCCCACCCCCAACCGTCCAATCCAATGCCAAAGCGATCCGGGTGCAATCGTTTTGTACGCAGAGATCGCTTCCTTCTGTGTACTGCGGCCAATCGTGAACTCCGCCAATAGAAGCGGAAGTCCGATCACAATCGTAAACAGCAGAAACAGGAGAAAAAAAGCACCCCCACCGCTCGTCCCTGCTACATAAGGGAACTTCCAGATTGCCCCGAGACCAATCGCCGACCCTGCCGCAGCCAAGATAAAGCCTAGTCTGCCTGTCCACTGCTCTGTTTGTTTCATCAATACCTACACTCCTCTTGTCGATTCTCGGATGTGGAAGGAAAAGAAAAACCCGCTCCACAAGGGAACGGGTCGGGTCTCGCGGTGCAAACATGAAAAACGAGGATGCATAACGCTCCCCTCGTTTTTACTTGTTCCTATACATTTCATGAAGATCAGCCAGTTTACGCTCCAAAGAACCCATGATCTCCCGGCCAATCTCTTCGTCTATCAAACCGAGTCGTACCGCGTACTCTACTTCTCTTGAGAGCCCGAACATTTGCGTATCCAGTACTTCCTCATAAAGCGGGCACTGCGGCATGGTCAGGTTTTCCATCTGTACGTCGATCAGTTTAAAGATTTTGTCTGCGTCTGCTTGAAGCAAAGCTAGCGCTTTTTGTTCCAGATCGATTACCTTTAATTCTGTCAAAACCTATCCCTCCGTTTGCCTCCATCCTTATCATACATAGTACGCGATTCTGGGCCATTTGAAAAGGGGAGAAGAGAGTCGAAATGTAACCAGCTAAAAGATACCAAGTTTTCACTCTTTGTTTGCTGGTTTAAAAGTGGTTGAACCCATAGACTGTATCGCCCTATCGAGCCGCTCCATCGCTTGTACCAGGAGGGAGCGCGGGCAAGCAAAATTGATGCGAATAAATCCTGTGCCGCCGCTTCCGAAGACCTCACCGTTGTGCAGGCCGAGCTTTGCTTTTTGCAGCAGCCACATCAGCGTTTCTTGCGGAAGGCCCAGTTTGCGGAAATCTATCCAGCCCAGATAGCTGGCTTCCGGCACCCGCATGGAGACTTGAGGCACGCGTTCCGCCAAAAACTGATGGATAAACTGTGCATTTCCACGCAAGTATACCAGCAATTGATCCAACCATTCCTCGCCGTGCTGATAGGCTGCGATGGTGGCTTGCACGCCGAACAGATTGACAAACTCATGGCCCATGCGTGTGGCGGCCGACTGGAATGCTCGCAGAATCTCAGGGTTGGACGACAGCGCAAAGGAAGTAAACAATCCGGCTATATTAAACGTCTTGCTAGCAGATACAAGCGAGAGGCTTTGTTTGGAAAGCTCGTCCGGCAAGGCGTAGTAAGGAAGATGGCTTCCTTTTTCATAGACCAGATCTGCGTGAATCTCGTCCGCGACCACCAGTACGTCGTGATCTACGCACAACCTTCCCAATCGCAGCAGTTCATCACGGCTCCAGATGCGTCCTACTGGATTGTGCGGACTGCAGAGAAACAGCAGCTTCACCTGTGGATCTCGTACCTTTTGCTCCAAATCAGCAAAATCGATGAAGTAATTCCCGTCATCCTCCAATAGCCTATTCTCCACGACTTCACGCCCCCGGTTTTTTACCGACAAGAAAAAAGGGTGATAGACCGGTGTTTGTACGATTACCTTGTCTCCCGGGGAGGTGTAGGCTTCAAGCGCTACGTGCATCGCGGGAATAATGCCTGCGATGCTGGTCATCCAGCTCTCCTCTACAGCGACTTGGAAGCGGCGGCGAATCCAATCCTTTAGCGAAGTGTAAAATTCCTGCGGCTCGATGGAATAGCCGTAGATCGGATGGGCCACGCGTCTCGCCAGCGCTTCCGTAATTTGCGGAGGGCAGGCAAAATCCATATCCGCGACCCAAAGCGGGATCATTCCCTCCTCATTATAGCCCCGCATGTTCGATTCCCATTTCAGGCTGCAGGTTCCCGTGCGATCGGTTACCGCATCAAAATCAAACTTCATCTGCGCCACTCCATTCTGATTTTTCTGTCTAGTAAGCATACTCCTTTTTGTGCTGCTTCTACAAGTAGCTTCCCCATTTGCCAGTACTTCTGTCCCTGCGTTACAATGGGTACGAACAAGTACCAAAGAGTCGGAGGAATGCCTCATGTCAGAAGTGATTGTGTTTAAAGGGGCGGTCTCCTACCCCATTACGCTAGACCCTACTGTCTGGATTTTTGATGACCGCAAAATCGATCTGAGTACGTACGTCGGCGATGCAGACGGATCGGACGACGGCAAGGCTACGTATCTGAAAGGGACAGGCTCCCAGTGGGATAAAGAATTGCGCGAAGGTGCGACACCTCCAGCTGAGAAACCAACCAGTCTGGTAGAAGCCCGAAAAGCTCTGGAAGGAGATTACGGGATGCGGCTCGATCCGTTTATCACGAACGCCCAGCCGCTTCCAGAGGCCACTCATGTCCGCCTGCATCGTCATGACGATGAGCCGATCATCCTGTCCATAGAGACGGCCAGAAGGGCAATCCTGCAATTTGCAAGCGGCGGCAAACCGATTCGCGAGCACGGACCTGTCCATTTTTATCTGCCCGAGGTACTGCTCGCCAAGGAAGAGCCTATTCAAGGGATCTATGCCATTGAATTTTTTGCAGCAAACTAAAGATCGGAATCGAACGAGAAAAAAGCCATTCACTTGCATTGAAAGTGAATGGCTTTTTGCCGTCTATGTAACGGCTCTCTATGAACGATCAGTGATCAGGCACTAGCTTTTGTAATGGATATGTTGCGATGTTTTAGTTCAAGGCTCAGCAGTTCAATAAAAGCTGCGTCCAATTGAAGGTCGATAGCACGATGATATACTTCTATCAACATTTGATCGCTCATGTATTTCACCCTTGCTCACCCCCATCCTTGTGTTGAGCCCATTTTATCAGATGCTTGTACATCGAACAATCGTTCCTCTATCCACAGGCCTTGTGGGCATCATGTGGGTATCTTGTGGGCAAGCTGTGAGCAAATGCCAGAAAAGCTGGTAACGTCACTGTGCATATCGTTGACAAAGATATCCACAATTAGTCGATATTTGTCGAAAGAAAAAATGAAAAAGACTGCGCGGAGGCAGAATTTTCCACTCCATGCAGTCTTATCCATATATTTTTTTACGCCTTTGCCGCCTGTGGGGCGTGCAGCACTTGCTTGATCCGTTCGATGGACCAATCCAGGTCTTCCTTGGAAATGACCAAAGGCGGAGCGAATCGAATCGTCGTTTCATGTGTCTCTTTGCACAGCAGTCCCAGCTCTTTCAATCGCTCGCAATACGGGCGAGCTGCTGTTTTGAGTTCAAGCCCAATGAACAATCCTCGACCGCGGATTTCCTGGATCATGGGGTTTTCGATTTCCTGCAGCTTTTTCAGGAAGTATTCCCCCATTTCGAGTGATCGCTGTACCAGTCCCTCATCCTCCAGGACG
This sequence comes from Brevibacillus panacihumi W25, assembly GCF_000503775.1. Taxonomy (GTDB): domain Bacteria; phylum Bacillota; class Bacilli; order Brevibacillales; family Brevibacillaceae; genus Brevibacillus; species Brevibacillus panacihumi_A. The sequence goes on from NZ_KI629782.1 coordinate 564,231, forward strand.
TCCATAGCCGCGATCGCCACGGCACATCCCAACGGATTGCCGCCGAATGTCGAACCGTGGGAGCCTGGTTCGAAAACGCCAAGGATCTCTTGGTCTGCAGCCACGGCCGAGATCGGGAACACCCCACCACCCAAAGCTTTGCCCATAATGTACATATCCGGCTTTACATCCTCCCAGTCGCTTGCGAAGAGCTTGCCGGTACGACCAAATCCGGTCTGGATCTCGTCACTGACCAATAGGACGTTATGCGATTTGCACACCTCATACGCCTCTTTTAGAAAACCATCAGGCGGGATGATAATACCTGCTTCTCCCTGGATTGGCTCCAGCATGAAGGCAGCCGTGTTGGGGGTGATCGCTTTTTTCAGCGCCTCTATATCTCCATACGGGATAATCTTGAATCCCGGTGTAAACGGTCCAAATCCGCGGCGATACTCCTCCGCTGAGGAGAAGGATGTCACCGTCACGGTCCGGCCGTGGAAATTTCCTTCACAAACAATGATCTCAGCTCTGTCCGCCTCTACCTTCTTCACATCATACGCCCAGCGACGTACCGCTTTGATCGCCGTCTCCACCGCTTCGGCACCCGTGTTCATCGGCAGGATCATCTCCTTGCCGGTCAGGGCCGACAGCTTCGCGTAGAATTCACCCAGCTGGTCGTTGTAAAAGGCTCGGGAAGTAAGGGTCACTTTGTCAGCTTGATCCTTCAAAGCCTGAATGATGCGCGGGTGGCGATGCCCCTGGTTCAGTGCAGAATAGGCACTCAACATGTCCAGATATTTATTTCCCTCCGGATCGTAGACCCAGACCCCCTCCGCGCGATTGATCACGATCGGCAGAGGATGGTAGTTATGGGCTCCGTATTTCTCCGTTTGCTCGATGACGGTTTTTGTCTTGTTCATGTCATGCTGCCTCCTTCTATAATGGAAACCTCTCTTGATTGTTAAAGAATAGCAAGAATGATGCCAATTCACCCAACAGCCAATACCAATCCTTTGAAGGTGTTGGAGCAAAAATTTTTGGCAGTTCAACACGCAAAATATTTTTGCAGCAAAATCTGTTTGCATTCATTTTTCTTATGCTATGATCAAGTTACAAGGAAAGGCGGTGAAATGGCTGTGTCGTCTCCTACCAATCAACCCGCTGCCGACACGCTGTTGCGGATCTACGAACAAATCTTGAATGAGATCAACGAAGGCGTCCATGTCATTGATGCCAGCGGAATGACGATTCTCTACAACCGGAAAATGACCGAGCTGGAAGCGATGAAGCGGCAGGACGTCTTGTACAAGCCGCTCACAGAGGTTTTTCGATTCCCCGATGGACAGGAAAGTACCCTCTTGACCTGCTTGCAGACCGGAAAAGGCATCCGCAATACCAGACAGACCTACTACAACGGAAAACGAAAGGAAATCACAACCATCAACCATACTCTCCCGCTCGTGGAAAATGGGGAGTTGATCGGCGCTGTAGAAATCGCCAATGATGTGACGAAAATGGAACGGTTGATCCGCGAAAACATTCAAGAGAAAACCGGAGCAGTGTATTCCTTTGCCGACATTATCGGAAACAGCGCTGCACTGCAAGACGCCGTGGCAAATGCCAGACGTGCAGCCCGCACTTCCTCCTCTATTCTGGTAGTCGGAGAGACTGGAGTCGGAAAAGAACTGTTCGTGCAGAGTATTCACAATGCCAGTCAACGTGCCGCACGCCCGTTCATTTCGCAAAACTGTGCAGCCCTCCCCGATACGCTAATCGAGGGGCTGCTGTTTGGTACCGCCCGTGGAGCCTTTACCGGGGCCATAGAACGCCCCGGACTCTTTGAGCAAGCGGAGGGCGGGACGCTTTTTCTCGACGAAATCAATGCGCTTAGTATGCCTCTGCAGGCTAAATTGTTGCGTGCGTTGCAGGAGAAGACGATCCGCCGCATCGGAGATACCAATGACCGAGCAATCGACGTGCGGATCGTGGCTGCCATGAATGAAGACCCGGTAGAGGCGATTGCCCATCAGCGTCTGCGCAAGGACCTCTTCTATCGGCTTGGCGTCGTGACCCTTTTGGTTCCTCCACTTCGGGAGCGAAAAGAAGATCTTCCTGCCTTAGTGGATTCTTTTACGAGGAAGTACAACTCACTCTTTCAAATGGAAGTCACGGGGGTAAGTCCAGAGGTGATGCAGTTTTTCTACCAGCACGACTGGCCGGGGAACATCCGCGAGCTGCAGCATTTGATCGAAGGAGCCATGAACCTGATGGGAGAAGAATCGCTTATCACACTGGAGCACTTGCCTCTCCCCTTGCTGCGGCGGACTCCTGCCAGCATTGTCCCTCCTGCCGAACCGGTCTATCCCATGCCGGAGAAGGAGAAATCGCTCAAGGAAGTCATGGAGGAGTACGAAGCCTCCTACATCCGCCACATCGTCGCCAAGCATGACGGCAACCTCTCCCATGCGGCCCATGAACTCCAGATCAGCCGCCAGAGCTTGCAATACCGCGTGAAAAAATTAGGACTGCGCCGCTCGTGACGATGCAATTTTAACCTCGATGCAAAGAAAAAAGCTTGTGCCTCCCCTGCCGCATCGGTCAGGGAACATGCACAAGCTTTTTTGATGAAACCTATAAACTCCTATACAGAGGAGATGCTCACAATTTCTGTTATGACAACCATCGCAAAAACAGCAAATCCCAGGGAACTCGTAACTAGCAGCATCCGCTTTAGTTTTTTCATATCTTCCATGAAATCGTCCCTCACTTTCCTTTTAGCCCATACCTATACCGTTATATACGATTGGCCCAAGGAAAATGTTTCACAGCGCCTGCGTTTTTCATAAATTTGCCATTTTTGCTCCCTTTTCAAATCGTCCCTCATCCCGCTCCATCTGATACAGCTTCCAGGCTACGATGAGTCCGACAACGAGACAAATCATCCATGGCATCCACGGCATCGCCAGTTGATGGCCCATATCATAGACCCAGCCTCCCACGATTTGCCCTACAGAACCGCCAATCGCCACCGAGTAGCCATTGAAGCCGTAGTATGCGCCAACCATTTCTTTGGGGGCAAAACGCGGCACCATCTCCACCATATTGGGGACGGAGATCATCGTACCCAATGCGTACAGAAATACGTTGATCAGCATCAGCCAAAGCGAATCGGCGAAAGCCAGCATGAACAACCCGACTCCCATCACCAGCGCGCCAATCCCGATCAGAGTCAAACGCTGCTGAAAGCCTTCCAGCCAGCGTGTCACCTGCATTTGCAAAAGGATGACGGAAATGGAAACGGTCGATAACACGACCCCAACATAAAAAGTATCGCCTGTCACATCTTCTACAAATCGGGGAATCGTCAGGAAAATTTGCATATTTAAGTAATAATAGCCCATTAGAATGATCGTAAACCTGACGAATCGTCTGTCTTTCAACACATGGGACATGCTCTCCCAGACACTGTACCGGGTATTCTTGGCTGCAATCGGAGGAAGAAGCAGGAACAACACGAGCCCGCACAGCGCAAAAATACCTCCTGCAAATAGCGACAAGTAGGTAAAATCTACGACCGACAAGGCTGTACCGACGAGCTGCGAGCCTACGACACCGATATTTCCCAATACGTTGCGAAATGCAAATACTTCCTTGCGCACCGAATCAGGCGTATGCACAGCGAATGCTGCTGATACGGCCGGGTCAAACAGTGAACCGCCAAGACCGGACAAAATCGCCGCCAAAAAGAAATGCCAGGTTTCCGTGCAGTACGCAAACATGGCAAAGCCGACGGCACGGACAAGCATTCCGATTACCATCGTTCCTTTATAGCCGAATAAATCTGCCATGGCTCCACCGAGGAAGGCAAAGCCCTGCTGGGAAAATTGCCTAACGCTCAGTACGAGAGCGGCCATGGCCAGCGTCCAGCCAATGCTTCCTGTCAAATGCAGGGTGAGATAAGGGATCAACGCGTAAAAACCCAAGTTCATCATAAAGGAGGTCGATAGCAGCAGCTTGACTGCCAGCGGAGTCTCCCTCCATACTTCCCGTTTCATGTCCAATACGCCTCTCTCTCACTTCACCCGAAAAAAGTTTTAGGGATACTCCCAGCTTAAAGAACAAGGTATACTTTGGGAAACGAACAATTTTGTATATGGTAATCAATTATTTAGATAAGAGGGATCATCCAGGATGGACTTTGAACAATTACGCGCATTTTATACATTAGCCCAGACCAAAAACTTCACCAAGGCAGCCGAGATGCTTCACCTGGTCCAATCAACCGTCACCATGCGGATCAAGCAATTGGAGGAAAAGGTGGGGAAGCCGCTCTTTATCCGTGACAAGCGCAGCGTCGAAATCACCCAGGCCGGCTTGACTCTTTTGCCTTATGCCGAACGAATCCTGCAGCTCTCCCACGAAGCCGTGAACGAGGTCGCTTCGCTGCAGCCGTATGAAGACTATTTATCTGTCGGGAGTCTGAATGCCATCTGGACTTCGACGCTTGAACCTATATTGAAAGCGTATCACTACCGCTACCCGTCGATTGCCCTAAGCACCAAAACCGGACGCTCCTCCGACGTCATTCAGTACCTGCTGGACAATGTCATCCAGATTGGCATCGTCTACGTCCCGCCTTCCCTGCCGAATTTCGACGTGATCCCGACTTGGGAGGACGAAGTGGTGCTGGTATGCGCCTCCGACAGTACATACGCGGCCACCAATCAAGTAGATGCGAGCGAGCTTCGCCATCTACCTCTCCTCTATATGAGCTGGGGTCCTCCCTTTAATGAATGGATCCGGCAAACCTTGCCGCGAAACTACGTGCCGCGGCTCAATGTAGACAAAGCAGAGTTGGCAATCGATCTCGTAAAAGAAGGACTCGGAGTCAGTCTGTTGACCCGCTCCACCGTTCAAGCCGAGCTGGCGGCAGGCACGCTGAAGGAATTGGCCATCACCGGAAACAAGCCTCCCAAGCGCTCCGCCTATATCGTGCTGCCCCGCGACAAGAAGAACAAGCCCAGCGTAGAAAAATGGCTGGGCTTGATGAGAGAGTTTGGTTATCGGACGTAGACTTCTTTTACACCTTAAGGTTTCTCCTATCGCGCAGATTCGAGGACGGCAGGTGCTTCACGATGCCTGTCGCTCCACTGCGCGAGGGCGTACCGCGACAAAAAGTAAAAAATCATAGACAGGCTAATGCCGCAAATCACATCGCTGAAATAATGAACCCCCAGGTACACCCGGCTCGATGCGATCAAGATGACCAGCAGGATCGCTGCTGGCTGAATCAGCCAAGACCAGCTCTTGTCCCTGAGCCCATTGTGCAGAATGATGGCCAGCAACAGGTAAAAGGCGGTTCCGACCATCGCATGACCGCTGGGGAAGGAAAAGGAGGTCGGCAACTCTACCAGGTGAAACAACGTCGGGCGCGGCCGGGCAAAATACGCCTTCATTCCTTCATTCAACAGAAAAGCCGATAGCAAAGTGAGAAAGATCACCAGCGCTTCGGCACGTTGTCCCTTATAGTAGCAGATCAGCATGACAAACAGCCCTACGAAAGCCAAAGCAATGCCTCCGCCCCAAAATGTAAGCATTCCAAGAAAGGCTGTCAACCAATCTGTTCGGATTGCAGACACCCATTCGAATGCAGCTTGATCAAATGAAGCGAGCAGACCGCTGATATGTAAGCCAACCAACAACACGGACAAAATCGCAAAACCAGATGCACCAAGGAGGGCACCTTTTTGCGCATGCCGCGTCATAAGTAGATCTCCTTTTCCATCAGCTCGCGCAATGAAGCGGCGAATCGCTGATCGTCTTCACGGGTCCGGGCAGCGGGACCACGCGTCCTGCCTCCGCCACGCCGAAAACGAGCTTTTTCGTTACGCTCTTCCAGGTGAAAGGCAATCCGCTCAGGATCAAAAATCAAGCCGTGCGGAGTGAGCGGCAAGGCTTTTTTTCCCATCACCAGCGCCGCTAAACCGATATCCTGCGTGACGACGATGTCTCCCGCCCGCGTTTCGTTCGCCAGCTTCATATCAACAGCTTGCGGACCAGCGTCCACGACGATGTGGTTATCCCCTTGCAGCTGGTGATTCAGACTGGCGAAGGTCAGGCATCGCCAATTCTTTTCTTCACTGAGTAATTGTGCGATCGCCAAGGCCTGGCGAGGACAGGCGTCTGCGTCGATCAGGATGCGGCGTTCAAGCATGGGCATCCACCCTTTCCTGCTCTTTTCTCTCCCCAATCAGGCACTTTTTTTGATAAGATGGTTATGGAGAGGAGTGAACGTACTTTTGCGTTACGCATTTAAACACGATGAAAGACTTGGCATTTCGCTGCCGTGGGTCCCATTGGAATGGGAGGAGTACACAAGCGAAGAGCGCGCGGACATATTGCTTGCCTGGGAGGAGATTCGTGCCACCATCCCTGACCGCATCCTCCAGCTGGAAGCAATCATTATCGAGAAGACCCGGCAATTGTCAGAAGAGGAAAACTTCGTCCGCTCTTGCGAATTGAACAGCGAAATTCATGAACTCGCTAGTCTCATTAATGATCTTAATATATGGTTCCGCGTTCAGCAAGATCACGATACCAAGGTCCATCAATGACGATGTGCCAAAAAACCAGACCCCAGGGCAGCCAATTCCTGGGGTCTTTCCTTTTTTCTATACGGTTGCTTCGGCCTTGGAGGCTGGGAGTCGACGGGCCATCTGCAGAGCCATCAGTCCCGTTACATGCGGCGCCGCCATCGAGGTGCCGTTTAGCTTGCGGAACTGATTCCCCGGCCACGTGGACAAAATATCGACTCCCGGTGCCTTACGATTTGCTCCTCTCCCGCGAGAACTGAAGGAAGCGAGCTTGCCGTTCTGATCAATCGCGCTTACGCCTATTACTTGATCGTATCGTGCGGGATACTCTACTTCCCCACCGTTGTTTCCGGCGGAGGCTACCATCACGATCCCCCGGTCATTTGCCTTTTTGATGACGCGGGCCAAAGCCTCGCTGTACTGCGGCATGCCAAAGCTCATATTGATAATGTCCATCTGATTGTCAATCGACCAGTGAATGGCCTGCAGTATCGTCGCAAGCGAGGATCTCCCCTCCTCGTCGAAGGCGCGGATGTCATAGATGTATGATTCAGGGGAAACGCCGACGATCCCCCGCTGATTCATCTCCGCTACGATAATCCCGGCTACATGAGTCCCGTGCCCGTTGCGTTTGCCCCCGACAAAATCTACACCGCCTTTTAAGCGATTCTTCAATTCGTAATGCTCGCCCGAAATCCCGGTATCGATCACTCCAATCTTGACCCCTGCGCCCATCCCCTTCTTCCAGCGCTTTTGCGCGCCGACGTATCGTACGCCCCAGGGAATCTCTTCTTCCGCATGAACACTGACCGTCAAGTTCTCTTCCACAGTCGGCTGGTAGCGTTCAAAATGCTTGTGCAACAGCCGGTACACCTGTTGGCTGACACACATGCAGGACATATCCTCGTAACAACGCCACGGCTTTCGCTCCTTGTGGGCGCGAATTTTGCCTTGCAGATCCCGGAGTATCTCATGAAAAGGCGTCTCTCGACGAAAGCTGATTATCTTCAACTCTGTGGCCTCCTGTCATGCTTCTTTCTGCCTCATCCTATGTACCTGCCGCATCAGTCGGCTTGGGCAGATACACACGCCTGGCAAAATAGGCACCCATGACCCTGGCAATTGTCCAGACAAGGAGGGGGTTACTTCCATATAACTGCATAGGAGACCAGCTATTCGAAATGAGGGGAGCGAGCAGCATGGGAAAAGAAAAAGCCAGTGATCTGCTGAAAAAAATCAACAAGAAGAGCAAGAAAAAAGTAAAAATGAGCGATATTAAATCGCTTGCCAAAGGGTATTCCAAAAAGGATCTGAAAAACGACAAAAAGCTGAGCGAGCTGATTAAAAAAGTAAGCAAGGCGGTCGGGGTCAAATTAAGCGACAAGCAGATCTCTACTGTCAAAAAACAAGTGCACGATCGACTCGGATAAAATAAGAAAAGGGAGAGGCGCGAAGCCCTCCCTTTTCTTGTTTTTTATGGACCGGATCCTATTCACTGATTAATCGCAGGCACACCCTACAATCGTCAGCAGGACGAACAGCACCAAGATCAAAGCAAAGTCGTCAAATCCGGAACCGTTGAATATGCTACTCATTTGCTTTCCCTCCTTTTATCGGCAACTAGTCATACTGTATGAGCGAAATGTCTAACCTGATTGGACGATCGCCTATCTGTGTGCCCTTTTTTTGGACACCTGACTGCTGCCGTAGAGGAAAATCAACTGGCCCGGCGCTCAACTGGCTCCGGCAACGCATATTGCTTTTTCATCACCATTTGCCAAAAGGGAATCGTCCGCTGAATCAACGGACCTGTCAACAAAGCGATCAAGACGGTCCCAACCGATACTGGACCTCCCAGGGACGCTCCCGCGATCAAGACCGTAATCTCAATGATCAAGCGAACCCTCTGGATGCTCCAGCCGAGGCGCTCATTCATCGCCAGCATAAAGCTGTCTCGCGGTCCCGCCCCCAGTTTCGGAGAGAGGTACATGCCAATCCCCACTGCCATGATCAGAACCCCGACCAAAAACATGGCGGTACGCTCCACCATCATCTCCGGCTTAGGCACAATCCCCCACCATATAAAAAAATCCAAAAAAACCCCAAAACAGACCATGTTCAGGAACATGGCAAAAGTGGGCTTGATCTTGGCGAGCAGGTAAGAGGCCATGATGACTGCGACACCCGCAATCTGAGACCAAATCCCGATCGTCAATCCAAATGTTTTTTGCAAACCGATATGAAACGTATCCCAGGGAGCTACCCCCATATTCGCCTGAATCGTCAGCACGCAACCGAACGCACAGACAAACAGCCCCAGCACAAACATGGCGTATCGAATCACGATCGGCCTGCCAATCCGTATACCGGACACTGCCTTTCACCTTTCCTCTCCCATACTCCGCTCTATCTATCCTGTACCTGTTGCCCTTGTACAGCCACTTCAAAAAAAATGCCATCTTTGCGGTAATACGCCTCGGCTTTGTCATACCGCAAATAGACCGGTGCCTGGGAGAGCTGCTCCTTCGCCAGGACTACCTGCCGTTGCTTGTTGGCTTCATCCTTGTATTCCACAACCAGGCTTACCTCTTCGCGCAGACAGTGCTCCACCAGCTCTTCCGGGGTCGCAAAAACAATCCGTTTCATGCTCCTTACCCTTCCTGTATGTAATGATCATTCATTATAGCAGGCTTCTTCATTTCCTCCCACGGTTTTTCGCACACGTTTGACTGGCAAACTGTAAAAATCCTCTGCCAAAGTAGTGTTCGGGAAAATCGCCTGCGCCTCCGCCAGCAGGTCCTCCATCGTGAACTCCCCCTCCTCATCCTCATAACGCGGGCTGAAGTGAGTCAGACAAAGGCTTTTTACCCCTGCATCCCGTGCCAGCTGCGCCGCTTCCTGGGCAGTGGAATGGCCGCTGCGAACCGCCAAATCCTTATCCTGCTGCGCATAGGTGGCCTCATGCACCAGCAAATCCGCACCGTGTGCAAGCTGGCGAACCGCCTGACACGGCTCGGTGTCGCCGCTGAATACGATTTTACGGCCTGGTTGGGCCTCCCCGACGAAATCCCGTCCATCCAAGACCCGCCCATCTGGCAAAACGACCTGTTCTCCCCGCTTCAACGCCCCATAGATCGGACCAGAAGGCACCCCCAGCTCCCGCGCTTTTTCTACCTGAAAGGCACCCGGCTTCTCCTTTTCTTCCACGCTGTAAGCAAACGACAGAACCCGGTGTCTGGCGGGACGGCAGATGACAACGACCTCTTCATCCTCGTACACGACGCCCTCGCTGACGATATGGATCTGCAAGGGATAGTGCAGATGGACAGGGCTCGTCTCCATGACGGCGCGATAGTAGCGATCCAGACCCGGGGGACCGTATAAATCCAATGGAGAAGCTTCGCCATTGCGCAGGGAGCGGCTGGCTAACAGTCCGATCAAGCCGTAGAGATGGTCCCCATGCAGATGCGTAATAAAGATTTTTTCCAACTGGCTGATCTTCATGGGGGCACGCAGCAATTGATGCTGGGTTCCTTCCCCGCAATCAAATAGCCACCATTTCCCCGCTTGTAAAAAACGAAGCCCGATTCCACTTACATTGCGTTTCGTGGTCGGCGCTCCAGAACCTGTACCCAAAAATGTAACAATCACTGTGAGTGTGCATCTCCTTTTTGATTGAAAGTCTTCTCGTTGAGCCCTGACAACGCATTCAGGTGTCTGTCCGCTCATCTGGGCATGCACCCTTTTTTCCCGAATCGCATACCTTACCACAGACGACTAACCTAGCAAGGAGGGACATTTAATGATCAAACGCCTTCTCTATCTGGGAATGGCAGTAGGCCTGGGAGCCATGGCAATCTTGGGCGGCTGCTCCAGTGCTCCAGATAAAATCCGCATCGGTGAAGTGACCCGTTCTCTTTTTTACGCCCCCCAGTACGTCGCATTGGAAAAGGGCTTTTTTCAAGAAGAAGGGCTGGAGGTGGAATTATCCACCATTCCTGGCGGAGACAAAGTCATGTCTGCCCTTCTCTCTGACGGCATCGATGTGGCACTCGTCGGTTCCGAAACCAGCATTTATGTCGCACAGCAAGGAGCTGCGGATCGTGTGGTGAATTTCGCACAGCTGACGCAGACAGACGGCACCTTCCTCGTCGCCCGTGAAAAGACAGATACCTTCTCCTTCGATCAGCTGAAGGGCACCGTCTTCCTTGGACAGCGAAAAGGCGGCATGCCGCAAATGGTCGGGGAATACGTGCTGAAAAAGCACAATATCCATCCGCAGAATGATCTCGAATTGATTCAAAACATAGAGTTCAAAAATATCGCCGCTTCTTTTGCTTCTGGCACAGGCCAGTACGTGCAACTATTCGAACCGGAGGCGTCCCGCTTTGAGCAGGAAGGCATCGGCCATGTCGTCGCTTCGTTCGGAAAAGAAAGCGGAACGGTCCCGTATACCGTGTACATGACAAAGCAAAGTACATTGGATAAAAATCAGGATACTATCCAGAAGTTTACCAATGCCGTATACAAAGGGCAACAGTGGGTTGCCAGCCACTCTCCCAAGGAGACAGCAGAAGTCATTGCCAAGTACTTCGAAGGGATCAAACCCGAGATCATGGAAAGTGCTGTGAAGCGTTATCTGGAACAAGGCTCCTACGCTGCTGACCCGATCCTGGATGAAGAAGAATGGAATCAGCTTCAGGATATTATGAACGAAGCGGGAGAGCTAAAGGAACCTGCGGATTACACCAAGCTGGTGAATACGACCTTTGCCAAAGCTGCTAAAGAAGGGAAGTAGACCATGATGAACAAGACTCCTTCTACGCCGGCCAAAATTGAACTTCGCCACGTGACCCATCTCTACCTATCCGCGCACAGGGCTTTCATGGCGGTCAAGGATATAAACCTGCGCGTGGAGGAAGGCGAGTTCATTTGTCTGGTTGGTCCCAGCGGCTGCGGGAAAACGACCCTGCTGTCCCTGATCGCCGGACTAGAGAAGCCCACATCCGGCGAGCTATTCATCGATGGCAAACCCGTCAGCGGGACCTCTTCACAGGTCGGTTATATGCTGCAGCAAGACTACTTGTTCAACTGGAGAAGCATCGAGGACAACGTCTTTCTCGGTCTGGAGATTCAGGGAATCCGCAACAAAGAGACAGAAGAATACGCGTTGCACCTGCTGGAGGAAATGGAGCTGGTCGACGTTCGCAGATCATCGCCGACCCAATTGTCTGGCGGAATGCGGCAGCGCGTCGCTCTTGTACGGACGTTAGCCTGCCAGCCTGATGTCCTGCTGCTTGATGAACCTTTCTCCGCGCTCGATTACCATACCAAGCTGAAGCTGGAGGACCTCGTATTCACTACGTTGCGCCGCCACAAAAAAACCGCTCTTCTCGTGACGCATGACCTCTCTGAGTCGATTGCGCTCGGAGATCGGGTGACTATCTTATCCCGCAACCCAGGACAGGTGCGCATGGAATTGACAATTCCGCCAGCGATTCGCAATGCCCTCCCGTTTGAAGCTCGGAACCAGGAAGGCTTTCAGGACGTATTTCATCAGGTATGGAAAGAGATGGAGGTGGTGTCGGATGCAAGCAAAGGAAATTGAAGCCGTCCATCTACAATATCTCCAGAAAGAAGGACGGACTCGAACCTGGGTATTCGTCACCCAGCTCCTTCTCTTCGCGGCTTTCATCGGCCTTTGGGAAATGCTGTCGCGCGCCAATCTCATCAATTCCCTGATCTTCAGCTATCCGTCGAAAATCATCGCGCTGCTGTGGACGCAGCTGCTCGATGGCAGTCTGCTCCCCCACGTCGGGCTGACCGTATGGGAGACCATTGTGGGTTTTGTGCTCGGAACGCTGTTGGGTACCTTGCTCGCCTCTGTCATCTGGTGGTCTCCCTTCCTCTCCCGCGTGCTGGAGCCCTATCTCGTCGTCGCCAACAGCATGCCCAAGGTTGCGCTCGGACCTGTGTTTATCGTCTTATTCGGTCCAGGTCTGACCTCCGTCATCGCGATGGGCTTAGCGATCTCCGTCATTATCACGACCATCAACATCTACACCAGTTTTCGCGAGGTAAATCCGAACTTCGTCAAGGTCGTGCAGACGCTGGGCGGAAACAAGCGGCAAATTTTTACCACCGTGATTCTCCCGTCCACGATTCCGACCATACTGGCCACATTAAAAGTGAATGTCGGCCTCTCCTGGGTCGGAGTGATCGTCGGAGAATTTCTCGTCTCGCAGATGGGATTGGGATATCTGATCATCTACGGCTTCCAAGTCTTTAATTTTACCCTGGTCATGATGAGCCTCGCCATCATCGCAGTCGTCGCCACCCTGATGTACCAAGGGGTCGCGTTTCTCGAACGGCGGCTCACCAGCCAGTTTAAATAGATAGCATCAACAAACGGTGCTGCTCGGAGGTGATCGAGCAGCACCGTTTGTTGCTTAAGCCTTTACGTGTTCGTCACGCATGCTGGAGTAAAAACTTTTTCCCATATTCTCCATGATCCAAAATAGCTGGATCCTCAATCTGAATCGTGGAATGTTCGATGCCGTACTTGGTCTTCAAAAGATGGTTGATTGCCATGATCACACAAAACGGTTGAATATTTTCCCGAACAAAGACATGCGCAGTCAGCGAGTAATGGTCGGTAGTCACCGCCCACAAATGCAGCTCGTGAACATCCTCTACTCCTTCGACCGTACCGATGTCTGCCCGGATTTGATCCAGATCGAACTTCTCGGGGACGGATTCCATCAATACAGCAAGCGACTCGCGAATGATTTTGGCCCCTCCGACAAAAATGATTCCCCCAATCACCATGCTGATCAACGGGTCAAAGATGTAATAGCCTGTAAAGTGGATCAAAACAGCGGAAGTAATGACGCCGACGGAGCTGAGCAAATCTCCGAAGAAATGCCAGAGTGCGCTTTTCACATTCAGGTTGTCTTCTTCCTTGGTGCTCCGGCTCAAAATGACCGTCAATACCACGTTTACCACCAAGCCGATCGAAGCGATAAGCAACATGAGCTGCAGATTCACGTCTTGTGGATGGATCATCCGGTTGATCCCTTCGATAAAAATACCAATCGCAATAATGGCAAGGGCTAACCCGTTTAAGAACGAAGCGATGATTTCAAAGCGCAGGAAGCCAAACGTATACTTCTGGTTCGGCTTTCGTGTTGCCATGTAGATGGCTGTCATGCTCAAGCCCAGCGCGAATACATCAGAGATCATATGGGCCGAATCGGACAGGAGTGCAAGAGAGTTGGAGAGGATTCCTCCCACGACCTCTACAATGGTAAAAAACAGGGTCAGCAGCAATGTGATCCACAGCGTTTTCTTTGATTTTTGTTGCTCTTTTACATGGTCAAGATGATGATAATCGGCATATTTCATCGGAACGCTCCTCTCCTATTAAATATAATAAATCCTATCTAATAATTATTTTAATCATACATCTTCTTTTTCTTTTTTTCCAATGAACATTTTATGGATCATACAAGTGATACTCATTCCCAGCTGCCAAAATAATAGAGGCTATCCTATCGTCTGCTGACGAAGAGATAGCCTCTGTTCACTTCAAAGCTTCCATCAAGATTTCCAAAACTTCCACCAGCTTTTTTTATGCGCCGGATTTTCTGCTTGTTCAAGCGCCACTTTCTGTACGGCGGCCGCTTCCGCCTCTGCCGCACCAGGGATGCGGGCCAGGAAATGGTCTACCATCGGCTTGTAGTTGTCTGCCAGATGGTCCTGCATGTGGCGAAGGATCGCGATGGCCTTTTCCTTCTGATCCGTCGCGAGCAAGGCGTTCGCGTAGTTGAAGCCCGCATAGGGATAGGGAAACTCAGGCTGCCAGTATTCCTCGCAGATCTGAATCAATTGATACACATACCCTGCTTGTCCCAACTCTCCCGTGACGGTCATGACCACCTCAAAGCGGTCCTTGGTCCCTTCGATTGCCTCCCGGTACCACTGCATCGCTTTGAGCAGATTTTCTTCCGTCAGAGCGAGTCGTGCCAGATGAAGTTTGGGACGCCATGCGCCTTCCTTGGAGGAGAGCGTTTCCAAACGACGTCGCAGCTCATCCTTTCTGCCGCTGTTCACAAATGCCTGCGCGTATAGATTCAGGGCATTTTCCTGGTTGGGGTCCTTGAACAAGCCCGTCTCGAGCATTTCAAAAGCCTTGGCTTCGTCTCCCTCTGCGCCGTATATTTTCGCTAGATTGGTACAGGCCGTACCGGAGGCGGGAAAACGGTCCAGGCAATTGATCAGGATGGTTTTGGCACGTTCAAATTCCTTTGCTTGCATATGTACGACAGCCCGAAAAATCAGGGCTGACTCGATCGGGCCGTATAGTTCCAGCAGTCTGTCTGCCGCACTCGCTGCCTCTTCATTGAACTGCTCTTTCGCCAATTCCATGGCGAAATCCCGCAACTTGTCCTTGTCGTCCCAGTATCGATCCAGATTGGCAGGGATTACCTTTTTCTGGTAATCCTCGCGCGACATCTGAACCGTTTGGCCAAACTCGTTAGTGAACGTCACAAAATCAGACATGAAACAGCCTCACTTTCATTTCCCGTAAAATGGTCTTTAGGGTGCGACGGTCCTTGTCTCCCTTTTAAATCCAGGCCTTCATGTTTACTTTGCGGATAAATTCTTCCATTGATTCCTTGACCGGTTCGTCATTAGCCTCATCCGCCTCCTGCATCCCCAGCAGTTGACGAAATAGCGCTTCATTGCGTGTCGCTAGTGCGTAATCGAGCAAGGCCTCGCGAGATACTCGCTCCGCCTCCTCTTCCAGGATTTGTTGTTCCAATGCAATATCCTCCTCGACGACAGGAAATTGCTTATCTATTTTAGGGATTCGCACAATCCACGCAAAAGCACTGTCTGGATTACGGTCGCGAGCGATCAGGTAACCGTATTCGCTAATGGGCAAACCTTGTTCAAAGGAGTCGGCCACGATGACGACGCGTTGTCCAAGCTTGAACATAAGCGTCAACTCCTTCATAAGTTTACTACCTATCATACACAATGTTAGGTGCGCTTGGGAAGAGCAAACACCGCACTTGGGCAATGGCACAAAAAGTTTGTTGTCACAGGCAAAATGCGTTACACTTTGGGTAATACGCAATTTTGCCTGGTAAACGAGGTGTACGAGCATGCAAATGACCACGGGGTTCTCCCTCTTTATCGTGGGATGGTCGATCGTTCTGGTCAGTCTGATGTTTATTGGCGGTTTTTTCATGTTCCGCAAATTTTTGAAATCGATGCCCAAGCAAGACGGCAAGTCCGATCTTGACTGGCAGGATTACTATATCGATCAGACTCGCTCACGGTGGACAGAGGAAGGACTGGAGCTGTTGAATGAGTTGGTGTCTCCGGTACCGCAGCTGTTTCGTGATGTAGCGAGACGCTCCATCGCATCCAAGATCGGACAGTTGGCGCTGGAGGAAAAGGCAGAGACGATCTCGACCGAGCTGATTGTAAAGGGTTATATCGTCGCCACGCCAAAACGAGACCATAAATGGCTGATCGCTCATCTGGAGTCGAAGCAGATTGATTATACGCCGTACAAAAAGTATCTGCATACGGAAGCGTGAAGCCGTGAGTGTCGGGCTGCCGCTAAGTTACATAGTGAGAAACAGATTTGGTGGTCCTCCAGCTGTAGCGGAGCAGAGGAAAAAGGGAAAAACGCTCCCGGCGGGGTGGGGTCTTTACTGCGGGTCGGCCAGGGCCGGCTCCACTCCAAAGGCGGAACCGCAGCCAAAAGCAGCCAACTCCAGGGAGTGTATCAGGGTTGGCCGCTGAAACCGTGTTCCGCCTTTTCCGTTGCGCCTGGGTCAAGATCCCAAATGCCTTCGCTTTTTTTCCCTTTTTCCTCGACAAGCTTTACCTGGTATTCGTATTACTTTTTGAGGGCTACTCATGAAGTGTATTTGTTTCATGAAAAAAGCTGCCATCATGTTTCGATGGCAGCTTTCCTATTCCAATGCTTAGTCCAGGGTCAATACAACCCGGCCATTGATTTGTCCTTTTTCCATTCGCTCGAATACCTCGTTGATCTTCTCCAGCGGCTGCGTCTCGATGATGGCCCTTACCTTGCCACGCGCGGCAAAATCTAGCGCTTCCTGCATATCCTTTCGGGTACCTACAATAGAACCTTTAACTGTCACTCCGTTTAGCACGGTATCAAAAATCGGGATGGGCAAGTCAGCGTTCGGCAAGCCGACAACGACCAGCGATCCGCCGCGTCTGACCGATTTGTACGCCTGTTCAAAAGCCTTCCTGGTAACCGCTACGCTGATCGCGGCATGGACGCCTCCTACCTGCTCCTGAATCGCTTGGATGGGGTCTGTTTCACTTCCGTTCACAGTTACGTCTGCACCCAGTTCCTTGGCTAGCTCCAATTTCTCCGAGTGGATGTCAACCGCTACGACATTGTATCCCATCGCTTTGGCATACTGCAGCGCGACATGTCCCAGACCGCCGATTCCATAGATGGCGACCCACTCGCCTGGTTTGATATTCGCTACCTTCAGCGCCTTGTAAGTAGTCACACCGGCGCAAAGAATCGGCGCGGCATCCACATCGCTCAGCTCATCGGGAATGCGTGCCACATAGGCTGCCGGGGCGACGCAGTATTGCGCATAGGCTCCATCTGCCGAATAGCCGCCGTTTAATTGATGCTGGCAAAGCGTTTCCCAGCCGGTCAGGCAGTAATCGCATTCGCCGCATGCAGAGAACAGCCAGGGAATCCCTACTCGATCCCCTACCTTCAGCGAGGTCACTCCCTCCCCCAGCTTTTCCACGACGCCTACTCCCTCATGCCCAGGAATGAGGGGCAGCTTCGGTTTGACCGGCCAGTCTCCTTGTGCGGCATGCAGATCCGTATGGCATACACCGCAGGTTTTGACACGCACCAGCACCTGCCCATACCCTGCCTGTGGCACCTCCACCTCTTTTACCTCCAGCTTTTGTTGGAATCCATTGACGACCGCTGCTTTCATTGCTCTTCCTCCTCTTTTGAGGTGTTTGTTCGACTCTGCCAATTCTTTTTGCAATGTGTGTGCCAAGATGAAAACGCTTTATTTCCTGCCCATCAGCTTCAGATATCGTTTCATCCGGCCGCAATGTTGGCTGAACGGGCCGAAAAAACGGCCGCTTTGCCGAGCTTTTGGCTGCGACAGGAAATCGGCTCTGTCCTGATGTATTACTAGGGAAGAGAGAAAGGAGGATGCGGCATGCAGATTTCGAAGTTTATGACACCGGAAATCATTTTTGGAAATCAGTCCCTGGGGCAAATCGGCGAAAGCCTGCGCAGGCTGGGTGCGACCCGAGTCTTTCTCGTCAGCGACCCCGGAGTTGAAAACGCAGGCTGGATCGAGCAAATCATTCATTACCTGCAGCAGCAGAACCTCGACTATGTCCTGTGGACGCAAATCACAGCCAATCCGAAAGATTATGAAGTCCATGCCGGGGTAGCCGAGTACCGCTTGAAGGAGTGCAATGCCATCCTTGGCGTCGGCGGGGGCAGTGCGATCGATGCAGCAAAGGCCATTGCCCTCTTGGGAACCAATGAAGGCCATATCGTCGACTACGAAGGCGTCGATAAAATTCGCCACCCTTTGCCGCCCATGGTGATGGTGCCGACTACTGCCGGATCGGGATCAGAGGTTTCGCAATTTTCCATCATCGTCGATAGCGCGAGAAAAGTGAAGATGGCGATCATCTCCAAGTCCCTGATTCCCGACATTGCGATCATCGATCCGCAAACCTTGATGACCAAGGACCAGCAGCTGACCGCCAATACAGGCATGGATGTGCTCACCCATGCGATCGAATCCTATGTCTCTCTTGCTGCCACCCCGCTGACGGAGGTGCATTCGCTGCAAGCCATGCGACTGATCGCCAAGCATCTGCGTCCATCTGTAGCGAGCTGCTACAACGCAGATGCCAAGCATGCAATGGCCATGGCGAGCTTGCAAGCCGGCATCGCCTTCTCCAACGCCATTCTGGGAGCAGTGCACGCCATGTCCCACCAGCTCGGCGGATTTCTCGACGCTCCCCACGGAGAAGTAAATGCGATCCTGCTCCCCTATGTTCTGGAATACAATTACTTAGCCGTCCCTGAAAAATACCGGCACATCGCAGAATGTCTGGGCGAAAACACTTCTGGCTTGAGCTTGCGCGACTCTTCCCGCCTCGCGTTAAAAGCTGTCAAAGACCTGGCGCGGGATCTGGACATTCCCGAATCGCTCTCCGCGATCGGCCTGCAGCCTGACCAGATCGAATGGCTCAGCACGCATGCCCTTCAGGATGTCTGCATGGCCACCAACCCGCGCGACATGACTGTAAATGATGTTGCCGCCATATTCCGGCAAGCCCTGTAGGAGGAGTTATATGTACAGGAAACAGGAGATCTTGGAGAAGCTGACTGGCATCCAATCCTCCCGGAAGAGCTACTATTCCGAGCTGATTTATCTCGTGGAGGAGATGAAAAAGAAAAACAACCAGCTTGCTGTCATCAACCAGCTGACGCAAATTCAGATCAACGCCACCTGGCCCGAGACGAGTATCGCCATCGCCACACAGCTGCAGCTGATCCTTCCCTTTGAGCATTTTGCTCTTTCCCTGCAGCAAGGAAGTGCTTTATCGACCTATCTTTCCCGCTGGAACGGAGAGGAATGGCAATGCCAGTCGTGGCAGCATACGGCCTCGACCGATCTCGCGCAGGCTGCTCAACGATTGCATGACTCCATCAGCGAGGTTCTTCCCCAGCACCTGGCCACCTCCGTTCCCTTGCAAAATCTGCGAAAACAAACCTTCGGATTTCTGACTATCCTTCACCATGAGGGGCAGCAGCTTTCCAAGGAAGAGAGCGAATTGTTTCAACTGACCGCGAGCCACGTCGGTGTTTGTGTGGAAAATATTCTGCTCTTCCACGATCTCAGTGAAAAAGTAAAAATTGAGGCTCAACTGGTGCAGTCTGCGAAGATGGCAGCGATCGGAGAAATCGCTGCGGGCATCGCTCATGAGCTCAACAGTCCATTAACGGCCATCCTCGGCAATTCCCAGCTGCTCTTGCGTGAAATGGGTACGAGTGAGGCTGCTCCCTTGATGAACGACATCTATCGCTGCGGTGTCCGCTGCAAGAAAATCATTCAAAACCTGCTCACCTTTTCACGGCAGGAAGAGTATCAGTTCGAAGAGGTCTTTCTCGATGATGTGGTAGAAGACGCGTTGGGATTGATCGGTTATCAGCTTACGGTGTCAGGCTTGTCCATCCAATTCGAGCAAGCCCCGGCAAAGCTCTCCTTTTATGGGAGCCGTCATCAAATCGAGCAAATCGTGATCAATCTCTTGCTGAATGCCAGAGATGCCCTTGCCGGCCAACAAGACGGGCGCATCACCATACGTACGTTTTTACACAAGGACGAGAACCGCTCCTATGCGGGGCTTTCCGTTCACGACAATGGAATGGGCATTTTGCCGGAGCATCTCCCGCAAATCTTTCAGCCCTTTTTCTCTACCAAAGACCGCTCCAAAGGGACCGGGCTCGGCCTATCCGTCAGTTTGGGCATCGCTGCTGCGCATGGAGGAAAGCTTTGGGCGCAAAGCGAAAGCAACCAGTACAGCCTATTCACCTTATTGCTGCCACTGTCATTCGATGAGGAGGTTGATCATGGAGAAGAAACAGATCCTGATAGTCGATGACGAGCACGAGGTTACTTCCTTCTTCACCTATTTTCTCAAGCAAAAAAACTGTGATGTGACAGTCGCCCATACAGGACAGGATGTGGAACGATTGCTGCAAAGCCATTCTGCCGGCTTTCACGCAGCCCTGCTTGATCTCAAGCTCCCCGATGCATCCGGTCTGGATCTGCTCCAGCGCATCAAATCGGTCTATCCGGCTTGCGAAGTCCTGATCATGACCGGCTACAGCACGATCAAATCAGCGGTAACGGCAATCCAGCGTGGAGCCAAGGACTACCTAGAAAAACCATTCGATGATCTTGACGGTCTTGAGCGAATCATCGATTCCTTGCTTGAGGCGTCCGTCGACCAGGAACATGATCTGGTTCAGCAGGCTGCGTCGTACGGCATCATATTTACACCCGGCAGCCCCATGGCAAAGGTGGCTGCTATCGCCAAAAAACTGGCCCCCAAGGCTATCCATGTGTTGATTGAGGGAGAAACGGGGACAGGAAAGGAATTAATGGCGCGTTTTCTTCACGGCGAAAGCTCGCGAGCCCACCACCCTTTCGTTGCTTTCAACTGCGGGGCTGTCCCCGAATCCCTGCTGGAAAGCGAGCTCTTTGGCTATGAAAAAGGAGCTTTTACCGGAGCATTGAAAGCACGCAAAGGCTTTTTCGAGCTTGCCCATAACGGAACGCTTTTCCTCGATGAGATCGGGGAAGCTCCGGCATCCATTCAGGTCAAGCTCTTGCGCACCCTGGAGAGTGGAGAATTCATTCGTGTCGGGGGCGAGCAGGTAACGCAGAGCAACATCCGCTTTATTTCTGCTACGAATCGGGATTTGGAGCACGAGGTGGAAATGAACCGGTTTCGCCGAGATTTGCTTTACCGTCTGGAGGGGATCAAGCTTGCGATTCCTCCGTTGCGGGAACGCGTGCAGGATATCCCTGCGATTGCCAAGGTATTTTTGGAAAAAAGAGGTAATTTTTCGTGTGAAATCGATCGCGAGGCAGTGGAGGTTTTGCAGCAATATGAATGGCCTGGCAATGTCAGGCAGCTTATCAATGTATTGAATCAAACACTGGCCCTGCATGAATGCCGGGTATTGCGCGCCGAGCATTTGCCGGCAAATGTGCGTGAAAAAGCTCGGGACCCACGTCCCTCCTCTTCTTTTGCATCAGAATTCTCCCAGCGCTTGGATCAGGAGTGCTCGCGATTTATCCAATCGGTTACACACAATGTCAAATCGATTGATGAGCTCGATTTTGCCTATCTCACCAGCAGATTGAAACAGTTGGAGACAGAGCTGAGCAGAGCCATCATCGAAAAAGGACTTACCGAAACCAAGGGAGACCGGCAGCTTCTCAGCAAAAAGCTCAATATCACCAAGCGGACCATTCGGTATATCTTGCATGAAAAATCGTAACTCTCCTGACGCCAAAACAGATCAGAGCAGGTATAATAGGGAGCAAACATCCTGAATCATCAGACAAATCCATAGAAAGGGGCACCCTTTTTGTATTCACGTCTGCGCCAACTTCGCACTGACTTCTCTATTTCTGCTTTTATCGTCGGACTTATCGCCACTATGGTTTCCTATGCGGGGCCTCTCCTGATCGTGTTTCAGGCAGCCGAGGTCGTCAACTTGAGCCATGAGCTGGTCTCCTCCTGGATCTGGGCCATCTCCTTCGGGACGGGGCTGAGCGCGATCGTGTTGAGCATCTGGTTCAAGGCACCGATCATTACGGCTTGGTCTACCCCAGGGCTGGTGCTTCTGGTAGCAAGCTGGTCTGCCTACTCTTTTTCCGATGCGATCGGAGCCTTTGTGATTTCCGGGCTGGCCATTACCCTGCTTGGCATATCCGGTCTTTTTTCTAAAATCATGGCTTATGTACCGCAAGCGATCACGACAGCGATGCTAGCAGGAATCCTGCTCTCCTTCGGGGTTCAGGTATTCGTATCGATACCGGATTTCCCAGCACTTGCCATCGCAATGCTGATCAGTTATTTATGCGCCAAACGCTGGACGCCCCGCTACGCAGTTCTCATTGCGCTACTTGTCGGAACAGCTGTGGCTCTTGGCTTTGGCCGGATGCATTTTGACACGATTCAGGTGGAGCTGGTAAAACCGATTTTTACCATGCCCACGTTCTCTCTGGATGCCATAATCGGGTTGGGTGTTCCGCTGTTTATTGTGACGATGGCCTCGCAAAATGCTCCCGGCATGGGTGTATTGAAAGCGGACGGCTACGACACGCCCGCAAGCCCGCTGATCGCCACGACTGGATTGGCCTCGCTCCTGACGGCCCCCTTCGGCTCGCACGGCATCAACCTGGCAGCCATCACAGCAGCGATTTGCACCGGGAAGGAAGCGCATCCCGACCCGGGCAAGCGCTACATCGCCGGCATTTCCTCCGGCTTGTTTTACCTCTTGTTTGGCATGTTCGGGGCGACCATCGTTTCTGTATTTTCCGCTTTTCCCAAGGAATTGACTGCCGTCATCGCCGGTTTGGCCCTCTTCGCTTCTCTTTCATCCAGCCTGACGTCAGCCATGAGCGTACCCTCAGAGCGGGAAAGCGCCTTGATTACGTTTCTCGTAACGATCTCCGGGATCTCGATTGGCGGCATTGGAGCGGCCTTCTGGGGCCTCGTCGCCGGGGTACTGACCAACCTGATTCTCAATGGAGATGTGCGCCGTATGTTGAAGAAAAGCAAAGAACAGGATATTGACGTCTCGGGTTGAGAGCCGCTTATTTGCCTGACACGCCGCCGGAGACCAGAAATGCCATAACCTCTGTGCTGTCTGCGTCGAGCAGGGTTACCTGTTCGGTGGGGAAGATCAGCAGATTGCCGGCAAAGTTGTACGACTGCGGCAGATAAACAGCCACATGATCGGAAAGTCCGAACGATTCCAGATCTTCTTTGGTAATAAAGCCAATAGCCTTCGGAAAACCGTCTTTGGTCAATGTGACGAGGACGGGCTTGTCAAAGCTCTTTTTCTCTCCGACAAAAGCGCTGATCAAGTCCTTGATCGACGTGTAGATCAGCTTGATAAACGGCATTTTTTCAAACATGCGGGATATCAACGACATAAGCCCCTGCGTGAGCACATTGGAGGCCAAAAATCCGATGATGAAGATCCCTGCCAAGGTCAGGAGAAAACCCACTCCCGGAATGGGCAGATTCAGCCAGCTGTCCACGATGACAAAGATTTTATAGAGGATATAGACGGTCACAGCCAGGGGGATCACATACAGAAGTCCTTCTAAAAAATAGCGGAAGATGCGTTTCATTCGTCCAGCTCCTTTCTCTCTCGTTCCATTGAATATTCTACCTGATCCCTCCCCCATCTGCTATGATGGAGAAAAAAACGAAAGTAGGGAGAATGATGCAAACATTCGTCAGCCCGCAGTGGCTCCACGACCACCTCGACGATGAGCACATCATCATCGTCGATTGCCGATTCGTCCTCACGGATGCGGAAGCCGGAGAAACGGCATATCAGGAGGATCACATTCCCGGGGCCCTTTACTTTCATCTAAGCCGCGATCTGTCGGGTGAAAAAAAGGAGCACGGAGGCCGTCACCCTCTGCCGGAAATCGACGATCTGGTCTCGCTCTTTTCGCAGGCCGGGATCGATCAGAGCAAAACCGTCATCGCCTATGACGACCAGGATATGGCGTATGCGGGCCGCTTATGGTGGCTCTTGCGCTACCTCGGGCATGACAACACCGCTGTACTTGAAGGGGGTTACTCTGCCTGGAAAAAGGCTGGCTTTGCCGTTACGGCTGAATTGCCTTCTCCTGTCCCAAGCGCCTTCGTCCCGGCTGTGAGACCCGAGATGCTTGTCGATGTCCAAGGCGTGCGGGAGCGCAGTCCGCAGACGGTGCTGCTCGACTCCCGCGCAGGCGAACGTTACCGCGGAGAGGTCGAACCGCTCGATCCCAAGGCAGGCCATATCCCCGGTGCTCTGAACTTCTTTTACAAGGACAACCTCACCTCTGAACAAACCTTGCTGGCCAAAGAAAAACTGGACGAACGGATTGCCCCTTTTGCTGATAAAGAGATCATCGTCTACTGCGGATCTGGTGTGACGGCCTGCTCCAATCTGCTCGCTCTGCATGCTGCGGGAAGACCGGATGCCAAGCTGTATGCCGGAAGCTGGAGCGATTGGGTGAGCTACCCTGAGAATCCGGTTGCGACTGGGGACGAGTAAGAATCGAAAGACCGCGTCGGATGCGGGTTTGCGGGCTGTGACAGGTTGCCGGTTGGTGGCCTGGCACGGCCTTCGCTTTAGCCAAGTACGCGATCAAAGTCCCCTTTTCGCAAAATGATAAAATAATCCTAAATAAAACACGCTGAGAGGTTACGATGATGATGAAAACGGTTTTCCGTTAAGTCCGAGACCCGCCGACATACTCTATACACTCCACTATTAAGACTACGCATACATACAGGAGGATGAGTATGGATATTATGATTCGGGAGTTTGCGGTTGGAGATAAAATGAACGGTAAGGAAATAGATGACAGTTTTACTGTCGATTCCACCGTCATCCTGTCCCTGTCAGGTCGACAAATTGAATATACGGTGAAAGAATGTCCTAGCTATACGAAACGCTATTCGGAAGATCAGTTTGAGGCAGCGGAAGAAGACTATTCCGAATACATCGATAGCCCGGATCAAATCGTGTACGTGGCCTGCGCAGAGAATCAAGTCGTGGGCCGTATCGTATTAAAACGGAATTGGAACAAATATGCTTATGTAGAGGACATAGCAGTAGACAAAAAATATAGAGTGCATGGGATAGGTCGTAAACTGATCGAACAGGCTAAGCGGTGGGCGATAAACGGCGGAATGTCCGGAATCATGCTGGAGACGCAAAGCCATAACGTGAGTGCCTGCAAGTTTTACGAAAACTGTGGCTTCGTAATTGGCGGGTTTGATCTTCACCTGTATCAGGGCATTCATAAACACAGTGATGAAATTGCAATTTTTTGGTATTTGATTTTTGATGAGCATCAGTAGCTCATCACCGAGATGTCTTTGCAAGTCCTAACGGAGAAATTGACTGGCATGATGCTAGCGACGAGAATATCGCGTTGCCCAAGTTCATAAATCCGCAAAAACCTGCCTTTGGCGCTAAGCTTGGGGTGGGTTTTTTCTTTTTCTGATTTCCATATTTTCCTTAACTAACAGCTAGAGATGGAGGGAATTGGATTTTGTAAAAACTGTTATATACAATTTTTGTTTTGTGTTTCATATGATTTTACCAAATAAAATAAAGGTAATTTGACACATATAGAAATCTGTATTATATTAATAACTAATCCTGTTTCATTTTTTGCTTCACCTATCGACTATCCATACATGCAGGATTGGGAGGAGATTTGTATGTCAAACCATTCACCGATTATTCCACCACTACATGACAGCGGCATTCACTATTATCAAACCTATGACGAAAGCCTGGCTCTTTGGCCCGTCGATTCCGAAACCTTCTACGTATCTACCCGCTTCGGTCAAACACATGTGATTGCAAGCGGTCCAAAGGATGCCCCTCCGCTCGTTTTGCTGCATGGCGCACTGTTCAGCTCTACCATGTGGTATCCCAATATCGCCGACTGGGGTGCCCAATACCGAACCTATGCAATCGACATCATCGGTGATAAGAACAAAAGCATTCCTACTGATTTACACGGTACAAGAGCGGGTTACGCCGACTGGCTTCTTGACGTGTTGGACAACCTCGGGATCGAAAAGACGCACATGATCGGACTTTCGCTTGGTGGACTTCACACCATGAATTTTCTTTTACGTGCGCCGGAAAGAGTAGAAAGCGCCATCATCCTGAGTCCTGCTGAAACGTTCCAACCCTTTTATCAAGATTTTTATACATACGCCTTTGGTCTTGTACAGCCTAACGGAGTTGAGAATTTTATAAAGTGGATGATGGGTGATCGTAATGGCTTTTACCCGATTTTTGCGAAACAGTATCATGCGGCAGTCATGTGGAACGATGAAGCAAGGAGTGTAAAGCCTCAAGCTGACGGATTTCCGTATGTTTTCACTGACGACGAGTTACAATCAGTACAAGTTCCCGTTCTGTTGTTGTTGGGAGAGCACGAGGTCATGTATGACCCGCAATCAGCCTTACTTCGCGCGTCTGCTTTGGTCCCCGGGATTGAAGCCGAAATCGTGAAAAATGCCGGCCACGTTGTATCGATGGAACAGCCAGAATACGTTAACCAACGTGTATTGCGTTTTTTAGCTAAATGAATCCGTTTACTCAATAGGAAAAGGCTATGATGGAATGCCTGCTGGCACTCGCATCATAGCCTTTTTCAACTCCAGCATAACTTCATGAAATTTCTCCGTCTCTTCAAAATGCGGGAAATGGGCAGATTCTTCAAACCAGATAAATTGTTTCTCCGGCGCCTTCAGTTTTTCGAAGTAGCTGTATGCCACAGCGGAGGGTGTCATATAATCATGTCTGCCCATGCAAAAAATGACGGGGACCGCCAATTCCGGAACGGTATCCGCAAGCTTTACATTCCTGGTCTGCGGCAGGATTGCGTGGCGGGGAAAAAAAACCCCCAAGACAAGCCGTATTCCATCCATCCAGGAGTACTCGGGGGCCAGCAAGATTCCTTCGATCATGTCTGCGTATGTATCACTCCCCCGCTCGGAACCGCCAAAGGCCATGACCCACTTCCGCTCCAGTGTCGCATCCTCTCGCGGATTCTGGTAAGGAGGAGCGCCAATTGCCTCCAGTTCGCGGACCGCTTCTATGAGATTTCGACGCTTTGCTTCCTCAAGCACGTACCGATAGGAAATCAACTCTCCCTGCGGCGAGTCTGCCACTTGTCCGACACCGATATACGCGTAATAGTGTTCGGGATATTTTTGGACGGTCCAGGTCGCGAGAAGACTCCCCCACGAATGCCCTACAATGAAGATTTTGGGCTGCTGGAACCTCTCTTTCAAGTATTCCGTCAACTGGCGCGTATCTTCGATGAGGGTGTCGAGCTTCATATCCTCATCTGTCAGATTCCAGTGATAGGATTTCCCGGCGCCGCGCTGGTCCCAATTCACGACGACAAAGTCGTTTTCCAGCTCGCTTTGGTAACGGCGCGCATAGGCGATTTGCGGATAGCCAGGACCGCCATGCAGAAAAAGCACGACCGGATTGCTGCGATCTTTTCCGCGAATCAGGATCGACTGCTTGACTCCCCCAAGCTCGACCTCCTCCAAGCTCGCAACGCTGTTTGGCAACACTGCCCCATGCTCATCTTTCAGGGAAGGAGTCCAGGTCGGGAAGAGCAAAAAAAGGAGCAGCAATCCCAGCGCAATCACTGTATTTCGTATTTTCTTGTGTTTCGAACCCGTCTTTGTTTTTCTCATATTGCCATTATATTGATGACGTTCTGCTGACACAAGAGAAGGCATAACGATACCGAATTACCGAACGACTCCGCTCACCAGCCAACGATGCACGCCTCCCAGCAGACAGACCGTAGCCGTGACGAAAAATGCGATGAAATGGGCGTGGTGCCAGTTGCTGAGCAGGCCTGCCACAATCGGGCTGATGACTGCTCCAAGGGAAAGCACCGCCGAGTAGACGCTAAAGACACTTCCGTACAGCTCCCTGGGCGAATAGACGGTGAGTATCGTCGCCAAGGCGGGGAAAAGCACGCCGAAGCAGCCGCCCATCAGGAACATCATCACCTGAATCGGGACAGGCGCCCCGATCGCCAGGATGTAGAGCAAAAAACTCAATACGGCGAACGACGCGAAGATCCGGTTTTCTACGGAGATTTTCAGAAGCCAGAACTGGCTGAGGATCGCGAGGGTCCCAAGCCCCTTTAAACTAAAGAGAATTCCTGTCACAGCCGGAGACAATCCCTGCCGCTGAATGAGCAACGGAACCTCGTAAATGATGGTTCCTTGGGCGTACAGCACAGCAAATCCGCCTAAAAAGGCCGGGTACAGCATCTTGTTTTCAAATACGCCGATCAAGCCCTTATTCCCGGTCACCTGGGTCTTCAGTTGGGTGTCTGGCGCGACATCGACACGCTTGGGCAGGACGAGCCAAGCAAACACCCCGACGGCGATCATCAAGTAGCCAAGCAGCACAAAGGATTGCCCATAGCCAAATTGAACCGCCAAAAAGCTGCCGACCGCCGGCGAAACGATTCCTGCCGAGGTGAGCACCAGGCCTTTTTGTCCCATCAACTGGCCCTGCTCCAGCTCTGTCCGTCCCGTCTCTCCCAGCATGGCGGAACAAGCAGGCGAGACAAACGCCATCAAAAACCCCAGCATCAGGCGAAAGGCAAAAAACCCTTCGGTATTCTTGACCACTCCTTGGCCAATCAGCATGAAGCCAGCCAGAATCAAGCCGCCAGCGATAAACCACTTCTTGGGAAAGCGGTCCAAAAAGGGACCAGCGATCAGATTCCCGGTCAAGTTGCTGACTGCGTACGCCCCCAAAACAAAACCGATTACAGCCGCAGAGACACCCAGCAGATTCAAATATGGCGCCAGCAGCGGCGTTTGAGCATGCATGTCAAAGGCGACGACAAATAACACGACAAACAGGAGAACCCGCATGGTATCCCCCTCCTCTCTCCTGTAGACCAAGCTTTGTCCCAGTATATGAGGAGAGTCGTCCAAGTAGGATTAAATAGTGAAAGAACCCTGTGCATACGCACAAGGCTCTCGTCATCGATCTTCTTTAGTTGTGAATGGCCTTCAAGCCCAGCGAGCTTTCGTGGAATTTGATACTGGAATATTTTTCCATAGCCACACGGAGTTGATATTCGCTTTCAAACAGCATGACAGGACGACCATAGCGGTCTGTCACCGTCTTGTTTTTCAGTGCATCCAGTGCCGCCTTTTCCCCTTCGAGCCAGCGGGCAATCTGGTACGGCATGCGAGTGAGCATGATGTCCACGCCATACTCCGCTTTGAGGCGATACTCCAATACCTCGAACTGCAGCACGCCAACCACCCCGATGATCAGCTCTTCCATCGGATAGGTGCGGAACAGTTGGACGGTCCCTTCTTCGGTCAACTGCATGATGCCTTTTTGGAACTGCTTGTGCTTCATCGCATCCTTCACCATCACCTTGGAGAAGAACTCCGGCGAGAAATGCGGCATTTCTTCATATTCGAAGGACTGCCCGACGCTCAAGGTATCGCCAATCTGGAAGATGCCCGGATCAAACAGACCGATGACATCACCAGCATATGATTCATCTACGATCTCACGGTCCTGCGCCATGAATTGCACAGGCTGAGCGAGTTTGATATCTTTGCCGAGACGCACATGCTTTACACTCATGCCACGTTCAAACTTGCCGGAGCAGATCCGTAAAAACGCGATCCGGTCACGGTGAGCGGGGTTCATATTGGCCTGGATTTTGAAGATAAATCCGGAGAAGAAATTGGCGTACGGATCGATCATGCCCAGATTGCTCTTCTTCGGAGACGGCGGCGGCGCCATTTGCAAAAAGTTGTCCAGGAACGTCTGCACGCCGAAGTTATTGATCGCACTGCCGAAAAAGACAGGCGTCAGCTCTCCCTTGTTGATCAGTTCCATATCGAATTCGTCGCCTGCTACGTCCAACAGCGAGATTTCAT
This sequence comes from Brevibacillus panacihumi W25, assembly GCF_000503775.1. Lineage (GTDB taxonomy): Bacteria > Bacillota > Bacilli > Brevibacillales > Brevibacillaceae > Brevibacillus > Brevibacillus panacihumi_A. Next base: position 594,155 of record NZ_KI629782.1, read on the forward strand.
CCTGCAACTGCTGCCAAAGCTCCTGTCCGACGCGCTCGCCGATCAGCGGGTCTTCTGCTCCCTCTACAGGGAAGAAGGAAATCTCTTCATGCTGGGTGTCTGTCTGATACAGCTCCACCCGCGATTTTTTACGATCAAATACGCCGCTAAAATAGTTGCCCATGCCAATCGGCCAGTTCATCGGATAGGAGCGAATCCCCAAGACGCGCTCAATCTCCTCCAACAGTTCGAACGGATCTTTCCCGTGGCGGTCCAGTTTGTTGACAAATGTGAAAATCGGAATGCCGCGCATTCGACAAACCTTGAACAGCTTGATCGTCTGCGCCTCTACCCCTTTGGCTACGTCGATGATCATGACAGCGGCATCTGCTGCAGTCAAAGTCCGGTACGTATCCTCACTGAAGTCCTGGTGACCAGGTGTATCCAGAATGTTGATATGATGTCCCTTGTATTCAAAATCCATGGCACTGGACGTGACGGAGATTCCACGCTTTTTCTCGATTTCCATCCAGTCGGATGTGGCATGCTTGGAGTTTTTACGTCCTTTTACCACGCCGGCTTCGCGAATCGCCCCACCGTAGTAGAGGAGTTTTTCCGTCATGGTCGTCTTGCCCGCGTCCGGGTGGGAAATAATAGCAAAGGTGCGCCGTTTTGCAATCTCATTTTCCCATAGTGGATTGGTTTGACTCATCTTCATTCTCCTGTCGTATTCATTCGTTTTCATAGCCACATTTTATTCCCTTACCGATTATACCGACAAATCCTCCGTGCATCCACCTAGTAATTTTTTTACAACACGCCTATAATGTTAGAAGTAAAAATTTTTTGAACGCAAGCCGATCCATGTATTGGATCGAAGCTGCTCTGAGGAGGGAACTCATGTCTACCAACTTGGAAACACGTGTCAAGGATTTTCGCAATTTCGTCAAGAAAATAGCCAGCTACAATCAGGCATTGGCTGTTCTGCATTGGGATATGCGAACCCAAGCTCCCCGCAAAGGAATGGATGCCCGCTCTGAAGTGATTGGCACCCTTTCGGCAGAGCAATTCAAATTGGCGACCTCCAAGGAAATGGAAGCTTTTCTTGAAGAGTTGACAGACAGCGCTACTCTTGACTCTCTTGACCCGATCACGCGGCAGAGCGTATTGGAATGCAAAAAGGAATATGACCGCAACAAGCAGATCCCGGCGGAAACTTATCAGGAGTTCGTGGTACTCACCTCACAAGCCGAGACCGTCTGGGAAGAAGCTCGTGAAAAAAATGACTTCGCGATGTTCCAGCCTTACCTCGAGAAAATCGTCGCCTTCCAGCTCAAGTTTATCGAATACTGGGGCACAGATGGCAAAAACAAATACAACACCCTGCTGGACTTGTATGAGCCTGGCATGACGGTTGACCAGCTCGACAGCATTTTCGCTACCTTGCGTGAAAAGACCGTCGAGCTGGTAGCAGCTATCGCCCAGTCGCCAAACAAACCAGATACCTCGTTCCTTACCAAGTATTTCCCTGCTGGAGAACAAGAGGCGTTCAGCCGCTTTGTGCTGGAGCGCATCGGATATGACTTCCAGGCAGGCCGGATGGATCGAAGTGTTCATCCATTCTGTACTTCGTTCAATCCTGGAGATGTGCGCATTACCACCCGTTTTGACGAGCATGACTTCAACAATGCCCTGTTCAGCTGCATTCACGAAGCTGGTCACGCGATGTATGAGCAAAATGTCGATCCTGCGCTCCTGTTCACACCGTTGTGCGATGGCACCTCTATGGGTATTCACGAATCGCAATCCCGTTACTGGGAAAATATGGTGGGACGCAGTCTGCCGTTCTGGAAAGGCATGTACGGCGAATTGCAAAAAGCCTTCCCGACCCAATTTGCCGATGTCAGTGTAGAGAGCTTTTACCGCGCGATCAATCAGGTGACGCCGTCGTTCATTCGCACCGAATCCGATGAAGTAACCTACAATCTGCATGTAATGATTCGCTATGAGATTGAAAAAGGCTTGATCAATGGCACTATACAAGTAGCCGACCTTCCGCGGATTTGGAATGAGAGGATGGAAGAATATCTGGGTGTGGTTCCTCCTACTGACACCTTGGGCGTGCTGCAAGACGTTCACTGGGCGGGCGGCAGCTTTGGCTACTTCCCTACCTATTCTCTCGGCAATGTCTATGCTGCTCAGTTTGCCCATGTGATGCAGCAGGAAATCAACGGCTACGAAGAGCTGATCGAAAAAGGAGATTTTGCTCCGATCCGTGAATGGCTGAAAGTGAAGATCCATCAATACGGCAAAATGAAAAGCCCGCGTGAGCTGGTAGAGGCTATCACGGGCGAAGGCACCAACGCCACGTATCTGATGGATTATCTCGTAAAAAAATACACGGCGATCTACAAGCTGTAACATGACCGGCATTGATTTTACCGAGCGGTGGCTGCCGACCTATATCCGGCGTGATCTGGTCGTGCTTTTTTGCGGGATCAACCCTGGACGCGTCTCCGCCACCGCGGGGTATCATTACGCCAATCCAGCCAACCTTTTTTGGCGCGGCCTGCATCAGGGCGGTCTGACTCCGCGCCAGCTTGCGCCTGAAGAGACGGCAATGCTGCTCGATTTCAGCTACGGCATCACGGATCTGGTCTCACGCCCGACCCGCTCCTCTGTAGACCTGCGCGAGGAGGATTTTGCGCAAGGCTCGGAGCAATTCGTCGCGATGGTTCGAACCTATCGTCCCCTCGTCATTTGCTTTAACGGGATTACCGCCTTTCGTCAGGCCAGCGGTCAGAAAAAGGGATCGGTCACCCTCGGAATACAATCCGAACGGTATTTTGCCACTGAGGATTGGGCGGGAAGTTATGTCTTTGTCATTCCTTCCACGAGCGGCGCCAACGCCTCCTTCACCCGTGAAGAGCGTCTGGCCATGTTCGGTGAGCTAAGCCGTTTTTTGATAGAGAAAAACTGGCATCCGCTTCATCCGCCGGGCAACGCATAGCAAGAGCAAGCCGAAAAAAGGTCCTGTCGCACGAACGCTATGGAAGCAGTTCTGTGGACGGACCTTTTTTATATACCTGCACGTTTCTTCACCCTTGAACGGGCACCTTTAAAAGCTCGCTTTGCTGGCGCGTATACTGGATCAGCTCTGCCGCCATCGCATAGTAATTGAAAGGCGTAATCAGGTAGATTCCCCGGAAGTAGTGGATCGCGGTATCGACCAGCTCCTTGGCGATCTTGATGCCTTCCTGACGCGCTTCCTCGCCCTGCACCCGTTTCATCCGCTCCAATGCTTCAGCCGACAGCTTGATGCCAGGCACCTCGTTATGCAGAAACTCCGCATTGCGCTGACTGGTCAGCGGCATGATCCCGATAAAAACAGGTACGCCGATATGCTTCGTCGCTTCGTAGACCAGCTTGATGGACTCCGCATCATAGACGGGCTGCGTCATGATGTAATCTGCCCCCGCCTCTACTTTCTTCTCCAGACGTGCGATCGCAGCATCAATCTGCCGGACATTTGGGTTAAAAGCAGCCCCAACGATAAATTGCGCTTTTTGTTTCAACGGTCTGCCTGAAAACGAGATGCCCTCGTTCAATTGCTTCACCATCCGAATTAAATCGAAGGAGGTAACATCAAAAACAGAGCTTGCCCCAGGCAAATCGCCAAAGCGGGACGGGTCTCCGGTGATGACGAGGATCTGGTCGATCCCCAGAGCGTGCAGCCCCATCAGATGGGATTGCTGTCCGATCAGATTGCGGTCACGGCAAGCCAAATGCAGCAAGGGATCGATTCCGTATCGGCTTTTCATCAATGCGCCAAGAGCCATGTTGCTCATCCGAACAGTTGCCAACGAATTATCTGCCAAAGTAATTGCGTCAGCCCCCGCGTTATGCAGTTCACAGCACCCTTCCAGGAATGATTCGGCATCGAGGTCGCGTGGGGGATCGAATTCAACGATAATCGTGGTGTTGCTCTTTACTTTCTCGACGATACTGGGCCGATCCTGATCACGGATGCTCGTGACCGTGACCTGCGGCCGCTCACCCGGTACGATTGTGGGATTGACGCGCTCCTTTGGTTCCAGAGCAGCGAGAGCATCGGCCATTGCCCGGACGTGTTCGGGGGTGGTGCCACAACAGCCTCCGATCAGCCGGACCCCTTGCTCGCGCAGACGCAGAGCGCTCTCGGCAAAATAGTCTGCCGTAGACTTGTACGCGTACTCACCGTCTGTCAGACCTAAGCGTCCCGCATTGGGGAACGCGGATAATACAGCTCCCTCGGGTGCTTGCACTTGTTCAAAAGAGCGCAGGATTTCCGCCGGACCCAAGCGACAGTTGAGACCGATCACATCGGCCCCGGCCGTTTTCAGCCGAGCGAAAGCCTCTGTCAAGGAATAACCGTCGCGTGTCCGCCCTACCTCCAGGGTCGCAAGCTGCGTAATCAGAGGTATGTTCGTCAATGGACGAATCACATCGATGGCGAGCAGCAGCTCTTCGAGATCCAGAAACGTCTCCAGAAGCAGCGCGTCCACTCCGGCGTGGAGCAAAGCGATCGCCTGCTCCTCGTATTGATCCCGGTACTCATCCAATACTTTTTTTCGCACTCGTCCCGCCAGGATGGAACCGATACTCCCCGCTACATACCCCTCACCCTGCGCCGCTTCCCGCGCCAGACTCACGGCCTGGCGATTGATGCGGGTCACGCGATGCTCCATTCCGTACCGTGCCAGCGCATCGCGATTCGCAGCGAATGTATTGGTCTCAAGCAAACGCGCGCCCGCCTGGTAGTAGGAATTGTGTACTTCCAGCACCAGTTTCGGGTTGGAGAGACATAATTCCTCAAAGCTGATTCCCACGGGGACGCCCAGTCTGTGCAACTGGGTCGCCATCGCTCCATCCCCAACCAACAGATGCTGCTGGAGGTATTCGCGTAAATCTAGTTTGGTGGCCGTCAACCTGATCCCTTCTCTCCTCTGTCATCTCTTTTTTAGACATCAAACACAGATGGGCCTGCGTTAAAATAGCGTGCTTCCGGATGAGCGAACACCATGGCGGAAACAGACGCTTCCGGCTCCATCATAAAGCCTTCGGTCAGTTGAACACCGATCTGTTCCGGCTTCAGCAGTCGGAACAGCTGCGCCTGATCCTCCAGACTCGGGCAGGCCGGATAGCCAAAGGAAACGCGGATTCCCTGGTACCGGGCTCCAAATCGCTCCAGCATGGTCATCTCCGCCGGATCAGGAATTCCCCAGCTGTCGCGCATGATGTGATGGATACGCTCAGCAAAGGCTTCCGCCAGTTCCAAAGCCAACGCCTGCAAGACGTGGGAGCGCAGATAATCACCCTGTTCTTTCAACGTGCTCGATTGCTCCGAAATGCCCCCGCCTGCTGTCACTGTCAGGAACCCGACATAGTCCATCTCGTTGCTCTCAACCGGACGCAGGAAGTCGGACAGGCACAGATGCGGCTCTTCCGGTTGGCGCGGGAAAGTGAAGCGTTCCAGCACCCTGCTGTGATCCTGCGGGTCATAGACGAGGATGTCGTCTCCCTGGGCTTGGGCAGGAAAGAACTGATAGATGCCGTGTGCCGTGATATTCCCCTTCTCTTTGGCCTCTGCGAGCAATTCTTCCACCAGACCGTAGAGTTGCAAGACTTTTTCGTCACCAGTTTCGATCAGCTTGTCGACGTTGCCCCGAACACCCAGATGTTTGCCGAGAAGCATGCGCAGGTTCAGATACGGCTGCAGGTGGCTGATCGGATAGGAGCGCAGGACATGCGGCTGGCAATCAGGCGGAATATGGATAGGAACGGTCCGGCTGACGGCAGAGCGCGCCGGAAGTTTCGCTTTCTTTTCCTCCACGGCGGGTTCTGTTGCGCCTAGCGCTTCCTGAAGCTGCTGCTGCTCCTCTACGAGACGCTGCCGCTCCTGCGGATTTTGCAGGCGATTGACCAGATCCAGACCGTCCATGGCATCTTTGGCGTAAAGCACGATTCCGCGATACTCCGGAGCGATCCGATTGGAGGTGAACTTCCGGGTCAGAGCCGCCCCTCCCACCATCATCGGCACATCGATCCCTGCATCACGCAAGTCCTGTGCCGTAATCACCATCTGCTGCGCCGATTTTACCAGGAGCCCTGACAAGCCAATGGCGTCCGGCTTTTGCTCCCGGCAGGCTGCGATCAATTGCTCGGGCGGCACCTTGATACCCAAGTTGACGACTTCGTAGCCATTGTTGGAGAGGATAATTTCTACCAGATTTTTCCCGATGTCATGCACATCGCCTTTGACCGTTGCCAGCAGAATCTTCCCTTTGGCCGCCGAGTCTGCCTTTTCCATGAACGGCTCCAGGAAAGAGACCGACGCCTTCATAACCTCGGCGCTTTGCAATACTTCTGCCACGATCAACTGATTGGCGTTGAACAGCCTCCCTACCTCTTCCATTCCCTTCATCAGCGGGCCATTGATGATATCGAGCGGCGCGTACTTCTCCAGCGCCAGCTTGAGATCCTCGATCAAGCCGTCCTTCGAGCCTTCGACGACATAGCGGGCGAGACGTTCTTCCAGCGACAAGGTAGATGCCTCGACCTTTACTTCCTTCTTCTTCTGCCGATAAAACTCTGTGAAAGCAGCCAAGGTTTCGTCATTGGTATGAAACAGCAGGTCCTCTGCCAGCTTTCTTTCCTCTTCCGGTATGCTCGCGTAGCGCTCCAGCTTTTCCGTGTTGACGATCGCATAGTCCAGTCCTGCGAGTGTCGTATGGTAGAGGAACACCGCATTCAGCACCTCGCGACCCGCTGCAGGCAATCCGAACGAGACGTTGCTCACGCCTAGGATCGTCTTGCACGCGGGCATTGCCTGCTTGATCAGCCTGATGCCTTCCACTGTCTCTTTTGCCGATCCGATGTACTGTTCGTCCCCTGTTCCGACCGGGAATACCAATGGATCGAAAATAATATCCTCCGGCTTCACGCCAAATTGGTTCACCAGCAGATCGTAGGAGCGCTTCGCGACCTCCAGCTTCTTCTCCCGGGTCACCGCCATGCCGGCCTCTTCAATCGTTCCTACTACGACAGCGGCTCCGTACTGACGGATCAGCGGCGCTACCTCTTCAAAGCGCTTCAGACCGTCCTCCAGGTTGATCGAGTTGAGGATCGCTTTTCCTTGGGAATAGCGCAGTCCCAGCTCCATTACCTGCACATCTGTAGAATCGATCATCAGCGGAGCCTTCACTTTTTTACTGACAAATTGCAGGAATTTCTCCATGTCGGCGTATTCATCCCGATCCGGATCAGCCAGGCAAATATCGATGATTTGCGCTCCCCGCTTCACCTGAGCGCGGGCGATGTCCGACGCTTCCTCGTACTGTCCTTGCGCGATCAATTCCCGAAATTTTCGCGAGCCGATCACATTGGTACGCTCTCCGACCAGCAAGGGACGGTTATCGTCTTCCACGTATACGACCTCGATACCGGATACGGCGCTTACGGACTTCCCTGGATTCACGCGCGGCTTCAAGTCTTTCAACGCCTCTGCCATCGCCTGGATATGCTCCGGCGTGGTTCCGCAGCACCCACCTGCTACGTTGAGCCAGCCCTGCTCGGCAAATGCCCGCATTTTGGCGGCAAGTCCTTGCGGCGTCTCGTGGTAGTGGCCGTTTTCATCCGGCAATCCGGCATTGGGATAACAGCTTACACCGCAATTCGCCAAACCGGACAAGGTACGCAAATGATCGCGCATGAATTCCGGACCTGTGGCACAGTTGAGTCCCACAGAGACAGGCTGCAGATGCTCCAGTGAAAAATAGAAAGCCTCGATGTTTTGCCCAGCCAGCGTCGTCCCCATCGGCTCGATCGTACCGGAGATCATCACCGGCACCTCGATTCCGGTCTCTGCAAAAGCTTTGCGAATCCCAATCCCGCCTGCCTTGACATTGAGGGTGTCCTGGGACGTCTCCAGCAGCAAGACATCCACGCCACCCAGCAACAGCCCTTTTGCCTGGCGGTAGTAAGACTCGACCAATTCGTCAAACGTCACTCCCCCGGTGAGCGAGAGTGTCTTGGTGGTCGGTCCCATGGAGCCAGCGACATATCGCGGCCATTCCGGCGTGGAATAGCGATCTACCGCTTCCTTTGCCAATCGAGCTGCAGCAATGTTGATCTCCAAATCCTTGTCTGCGACGTCGTATTCGGCGAGGACTACAGATGTGGCCCCGAACGTATTGGTCTCGACGATGTCGGCGCCCGCTTCCAGATACTTCTCATGGATTCCTCGGATGACATCAGGTCTTGTCAAATTGAGCAGCTCATTACAGCCGTCGTATTCCTCCCCGCCAAAGTCTTCTGCTGTCAGATTTGCCTGCTGCAGCATGGTCCCCATGGCACCGTCCAGGATTAAAATTTTCTGGGTAAGCTGTTCGCGAAAAGTAGGTTTCATCGGCTTTCTCCTTTTCTCTCCATCGCTCTCGTTTTTGGGGATTAAAAAATCCTCTTCTAGTGAAAGAAGAGGATTTGTCCGCGGATACAGATACGCCTGAACCATCCTCTTATCTTTCAAAGCAAAGCGCTTTGCTGGAATTGGCACCGAATTTTATTCCGGTTGCCGAGGCTTCATCGGGCCAGTCCCTCTGCCTCTCTGGATAAGAGTTGTACAGCTATTCAAGTTTTTGGAATTTACAAGACATTTGCAAGTATCTTAACACCCCCTTGCCAGAGAGTCAATTGAGAATTTGTCTATTTCACTGAGGACATTGTGTACTGGCCTAAATTTTGTGAAATCTAGACATTCGCCCACGCCAATCTACACGTTCGTGTATAGACTACAGCATAAAGGAAAGGAGGGGAAACAAACATGAGTACTTCATTTTGCGGCAATGGGTTCTTCGGAGAAGCCTTTGCAATCGTGCTCGTACTGTTTATCCTGTTGGTAATCGTTGGGTGTTCTTGCGACGATTAGGATAATACTTTCACCCATAAGAGAAAGGTCCTGGAGAAATCCCGGGCTTTTTTCGCTTTATCCACGTGAATATGCCTAGCGCTGAACTGTCCCGGTCGATTGTCAGTCCTCCTCTGTTTTGCTATCATGGGGAACGAAGTCCAACAAAGGAGCGAAACGCCGTGGAAACACTTCTCCCCCGCGACAAGGACGAATTTCTCGATTGCCTGGAAACCGTCAAGGTGCTGGAGCAAAGCGAATTTGAGACATACAGTATCGTCAAACATACCGAAACACAGCAGCATTATCTGCGCTATTTTCTCGTCCATATCAAATGGATGGAGGGCGGGCAGCGCGATGAATACGACCACTTCCTGCCGATCGATTCCGACGATGTCTTGGGTTATCTGTTCGGCGAGCAGCCGTTTCATTTCCCGGACAACTGGCGCCGCCCCTATCTGCGAAGCGGAAACGACAATCGACTGATCCCGTTCGATCCAACCGAAAATTACGGCCTGGAAGAAGAAGCGAAAGCAGAGCTTGCGATGCGGGCTGAATTGGAGAATTTCAAACAGCAAATGCTAAACGCTGAGAACTTGAGTGCCGAGGAACGGGAGTCTTTGACAAGAGCCTATTTCGCGAAGCTTGATCAAATTTTGAAAAAGCCGGAAGAGTAAGTTGCAACTCCCCCCTTCATTGGCTATAATGCTGGAAGAATGTATAATCGTGGATGAGGAGAGTACTCCGTGTGAGATGCTGTAGCGAGTCGGGGATGGTGAAAGCCCGATGCGGACCATGAGAGGAAGCGCCCCTCGGAGATGCTGCCTGAATGTCTGCCGTTTTGTCCGGCAGATTGCGTAGGGTTTAGCCGGGACTGCCCGTTATTGCAGATCAAGCGGTCTTTGCCCCCAAGAAGACATTGGGCAGGGACAACAAGAGTGGCACCGCGGGAGCACAACCTCTCGTCTCTTTTTCAGGAGACGCAGGGGTTTTTTCTATTTTGTGTTTGCGGAAAGATTACCGATTTTGGAAAGGGGCAATACACATGAGCTATAAACATCAAGTAGCGGAGATGATCGCCTCCGCACTCGTCCATATGGGCGTGGATAATCTGAACAAGGAACAGGTGTACGGCATGCTCGAGACACCGCCCAATCCCGCGATGGGAGACATCGCCTTCCCTTGTTTCCAATTGGCAAAAGCGTTGCGCAAAGCGCCACCGATGATCGCCGCTGATCTCGCCGCGAACATCTCGGGCTCCCCTTTGCAGGAAGTAAAAGCAGTCGGTCCATACGTGAATCTGTTCCTCGATCAGGCAGCTGTCAGCACACAGGTCATCGGGACGATTCTGGCAGAAGGTGCATCGTATGGGAAGAGCAATCTGGGACAAGGACGCAACGTCCCTATCGATCTCTCCTCTCCGAACATCGCAAAACCCTTCTCCATGGGGCATCTGCGTTCGACGGTCATCGGGAACGCTATCGCCAACATCCTGGAAAAGCAAGGCTACAAGCCTGTTCGCATCAATCACCTAGGGGATTGGGGCACACAGTTCGGCAAATTGATCGTCGCCTATCGCCTCTGGGGAGATGAAGAAAAAGTAAAGGCTGAGCCGATCAAGGAGCTGCTCCACCTGTACGTAAAGTTTCACGAAGAGGCAGAAAAAGATCCTTCGCTGGAGGACCAGGGACGCGAGTGGTTCAAAAAGCTGGAGGACGGCGACGCAGAGGCACAGCATCTCTGGTCATGGTTCCGCGATGAGTCTCTGAAAGAGTTCATGAAGATCTACGACCTGATGAACGTCTCCTTTGATTCTACACATGGAGAAGCCTTCTACAACGACAAGATGGACCGCGTTGTCAGCCTTCTGGAAGAAAAAGGGCTGCTCACCGAATCTGACGGCGCACAGGTCGTCTCGCTGGATGAGTACGATATGCCTCCATGCCTGATCAAAAAATCGGACGGTGCAACACTCTACGCGACACGTGATTTGGCGGCTGCTCTCTTCCGCCATGAAACCTACGACTTCGCCAAAGCTGTCTACGTCGTCGGCAATGAACAGCGCCTGCACTTCCAGCAGCTCTATAAAGTCTTGGAGAAAATGGGCTATCCATGGGCGGCCAACATGCACCACATTCCGTTCGGGATGATGCTCAAGGACGGCAAAAAAATGTCGACCCGCAAAGGAAAAGTCGTCCTGCTGGAAGAAGTGCTGGCACAGGCCATCGCAGACGTCCAAAAGGTGATCGAGGAAAAAAACCCTTCCCTCGCGAACAAAGAAGAAGTGGCGCGTCAAGTCGGAGTCGGCGCTGTCATCTTCCACGACTTGAAAAACTATCGTCTCAACGACATCAACTTCTCCTGGGAAGAGATGCTCACCTTCGAGGGAGAGACCGGACCGTACGTGCAGTACACGCATGCGCGAGCCTGCTCGCTCTTGCGCAAAGGAAACTACCAGCCGGCAAGCTCATCTGAACTGGTGCCAGGCGCCCTGGAAGGCAAGGAAGCTTGGGCTGTCGTCACGCTTCTGAACGCATTCCCGGAAGTAGTCGACCGCGCAGGCAGCCAGTTCGACCCGTCGCTGATCGGGAAATACGTGATCGATCTGGCACAGGTATTCAACAAGTTCTACGCCAATGTTCGCATCCTCGCCGAAGAAGACGCCGTGAAGGCATCCCGCCTGCAGCTTGTCGCGGCCGTCGTCGTGGTTCTCAAAGAGGGATTGCGCCTGTTAGGTCTGGCTGCACCCGAAGAAATGTAAGCTGTATCAAAAAAAGCAAAGCCGCTGCTCTCCATCCTCGGAAGCAGCGGCTTTTGCCATGTTACTCCTCATTTTGAGGTTTTTTGTTTTTCCCGAACCAAGTTTTGGCGACTAACTCGACGATCTGCTTGGGCAAGGAAACCGGAGCTTCCTGCTCCTTGCCGCTCGCATCCACCAGTCTGTACAGCAGGGCAGTGTCATCAGCGGGATCGGATTTCGTCTGCAGCTGCAAATCCCCTATTCGGCCCGCATCCGTCCACTCTTCGATCATGAGCTGATACTCGCCTGGTGCCAGCTCGATATAATCTTCCTCTGTTACGTCCACAATCGCATATCCATCATGCTCGATTTCGGCATCATATGTATTTCCATTTGCAGATTCATAAAGCGCCAGCTCCTGTGGATCATTGAGATTTTCCTGCAATGCTGTAAAATCTGCAATCGTTACTTTGATTCGTTTTTTCATCTGTTTGCTACCTCCTATTCAACACACTTCTCACACTGTAACACAGGAGACAGCCTCTGCCAATGATCCGGCGAACTGTTACTTCCCCAAGCGGCTCGGTTGACTCGACTGCCAGCGCCGCTTCACATCCGCCAGTTCATCTTCATGGTTTTTTCCCGGTTGATGGGGTGTTTCCAAAATAAATGGAATTTCCTGGAATTCCGGTGTCTGAAACAAATCCGCGAAGCCCTGCTCCGGGATGAACCCCGTGCCGATGTTGGCATGTCGATCCCTGTACGATTGGTGCGGATACATGGAGTCGTTGAGGTGAACTGCCTTTACATGCTGAAGATAGCCCAAAGCACGAGCGTGGTCAGCGACCTCCTCCCAATTATCTCCTTGCCAAAGTCCGCTGGCGAAAGCGTGGCAGGTATCGAGACAATATCCTACTTTTTGCGGTTGGTCGAGCAGATCCCTGACCTGCGTCAACTCCTCCAGCGTCGTTCCCATCCGATTGCCCTGTCCGGCGTTGTTCTCAAGCAATAGCAGAGTGCTGCCCTGCCATTGACTCAGTACTTCGTTGAGCATCCCGATCATTTGCAAATAGCCGTAAAGAGGATCAGACTTGGTGCCTTTGTACTGCCCGAAATGCACGACAATCCCAATGGATCCGCATGCCTCCGCAATTTCGAGGTCATTAAGCAAGGAATCCACCGTTACGCGATACATTGTTTTGTCGTCGACCGAAAGCTGGGTCGGGTACGGGGTATGTGCGATGGAGAGCAGGGAGTGTTCCTGACAAAACTGCTTGCAAGCCCTCGCATCCTGGGCATCAAATGCTTTCACCGCAAGAGAGCGCGGGTTTTTGGGGAAATATTGAAACGACCTGGCACCTTGCCCAAACGCGTTTTTGGCAGCCCCCAAGTAACCAGCGCGAATGCTGACATGACACCCCACCAACATAACGTAAGCCTCCACACTTTTTTCTATTTTGGGATTGGACTGGGAATGTTATTCCACCTGCACCACGAATGGAACGGTAATTACCTTCCCGCGGTGCTGAAACTGGCCCCAAATCTTGTAGATGCCCGGCTGAGGAAAAGAGGTTACAAACCTCGCTTCTGGTCCGGTTGAAGCCTCATCCAGCGGGTGAACATGCAGATAATGGCCTGCATCCCGGGACAAGATCACTACATGACCTGTGGCCCCCAAATAAGGCTCCAGATCCGTGATCTGTTCTTTTGTACGAGCATCACGAAACGAGAAGGTAAGCGCAGTTTCCTCGTTAGCTTTCAATTTGACTGGTGAGAGCGCAATTTCCTTATCCTCTACTTCTTTTACCCGCCCGAGATCCACCTGTATCGCTTCGGCCTTCAAAGTCGTTCCCTCGACTTCCAGCCACTCCCCCACTGTCGTATTGTTGCCGCCGACAGGCTTGAAATCCGCAAACACCTTGTATTTGCCGCCTGCAGGGAACCTAAGGGGAAGACGGAATATCCCATTTCCCTGATACGATGGGTGGAGATGGGAAAAGTAAGACAGATCCTCACTTACGACAATAAGATGAAGCAGCTTCTCGTGATTCAGCTCAAAATCGTTCACAGGATTTCCTTCAGAGTCGGTGATGTGAACGGCTAGTTCCGCGTCTTCCTTCGCCTTTGCCGCTCCTGTTGTGAACGAAAATACCGCTTGCATCCGTTTGGCATCGCCATGTTCTTCGCTTTTATGTTCAATGTGGCTGTCGTGATGAGCTTCTGTTGGCGAAACCGCTTCTTGACCATCTGACTTGTCGCATCCAGCCAATAGACTGAGTATAAAAAGTGCTGCGACCATTCGTTCTGCCTTTTTCATCTTGGATACCTCCAACTTCACATGTGGATATTGGATTCAGGTTCGCAAAATATACCCCCCGTATGTATATAATGCCTATTTCTCTTGAACCTTACACTCGACTTGCTTAAAAAAAGAAAAAAGCAGCTTGTATGAAACATACAAGCTGCTTGCTATTTTGCTTCCGCTATTTTTTCACGATCAACAAAGGAGTTCTCGCCCGATGGACCAGCTTGAAGGTGACACTTCCCATCATGGTTCCGGCTACGCCACCCATTCCGTGATGGCCGAGAACGATGAGATCTGCTTCTTGTTCTTTTGCTGTTTGCTTGATCACCGTTGCGGGATCGCCGATCAGGACCTGACTTTGATACGTTACGCCTTTTTCCTGCATCATTTCTTCATAGGGCAGCAAGGTTGATTTTCCCCACTCCTCCAATGTCGCTACATCTTGCCAGCCAGGTCCATACGCCCCTGCATAGGAGACAGGAGGCGGAACTACTGTAACCAGCGAATATGTGACATCCAGGGACTGGCTTAACGCGGTTGCTTTCTCGATCGCCTCTTTGGCTTGTTCAGACCCATCTACTGCGATCAGCACTTTACTCCATGGAAAACGTTCTGCATTTGTCTCATCCGAAATGAGGAAAACGGGCAGCTTTACATCATGGATCGTCGGGTAGCTGACACTTTGCATCAGGTAGCCCATCAAACGCCCGTATCCGTGCGTGCCCATGACCATGGCTTCGAAATTGATTTTGGAAAATTCATTGATGATTTGCGGTACGTCGCCAAAACGAATTTCCAGCGTATAGGGGATACCTGATTGATCAGCAAGTTCTTTTACCTTCGCCAATTCTTCATGTGCTTCTTGCAATTGGTATTCTCTCAATTGCTTTTGGCCTAATTGGTTAATGACGTTTTTGGATGGATAAAAAGGAACAACATGCAGCAATGTCAGCTCATGCTTGTCCTTGGCATACGCCAGGGCAAATCGGAGAGCTTGCAGAGATTGTTCTGTATCATCGACCGGCACCAAAATTCGAGACATTCTAACACTCCCTCTCAATCAGGTTTCAATTGGTTATCTGCCCCTATTGTAGTAACACGGGAATCATTCTACTATAGGGAACTCTCCTGATCTTTGATCTGATTTTCCCTTATTCCATGACACCCGTAATAAAAATGGTAGGCTCCGCACTCAGGTCAATGTCCCGAATATCATGCTGTTCCGCCATGACGTCGCTGGCATGCTGCTCGCGACGAATCACGCGGACCACCGGACGGGAAGGCAGGCCACGGTTCTGGTCGATCACGACACCGATTTCGCCCGTGCTCAGCTTCAGAGAGCTTCCCGTCGGGTAGAGAGCGATCGAACGCAAGAAATGAATCACCATTTTTATATCAAAGCGCTTATCCGCCAAGCCCATGATTCGTTCGCAGGCCACATAAGGAGCAAGGGTCTCTCCCTCTTCGGAAAAAGGAGAGATCAGATCGTCATAATAATTGCAGATCGCCACAATTTTGGCGAACTCATGGATTTCTTCACCTGCCAAACCTCGCGGAATCCCGCTTCCATCCACCCATTCCTGGTGCTGCAAGGGAATATGTGCCGATACGATGCTCATTTCATGCTTCTTTCGCAATACATTGAACCCGAGCCAGGTAAAATGCTTCTCCAGTTCCTCTTCATCGGCTGTGTCTTCTTTTTTGTCTGGTGACGCGCTTATTTTTCCAATATCGTGAAGCAGAGCGCCAATCGCCAGTTCCTTTAATTGATTGGTATTGTACCCCAATCCTACGCCCATGACGGTCGCCATCATGCATACATTGAGCGAGTGTATGTACAAGGAATTGTCCGTTGTCCGAATTTCTCCGAGGTTCAACAGGATCCGGCGATTCCGCAGCACTTCCTCCACGATATTACCCACCGACTTATGAATGCCGCGCACATCCATGTATTTGCCGGATTGCACACATTGGATCGCAGCAGACAAATTGCGAATGGCATCTTTTCGCGTGGTTTCTGTGACGACCTCTTCCATATCGATATCATCTAGCAAGGGGTCTTTAATACTAAGCATGGTCACTCCAAAACGACGCAATTTATTGATCATTCCTACTGTCAATTGAACGCCGGCGTGAAGCAAGGTCAAGCCTTCACTTGTATAAATACTGCGAGCCAGTATATCTCCTGGCTCAACTTGTTCAACAGAGATATATTTCATGGGGTCTTCCTCCTGATTCATCCTCCCCTGTTCATTCCCTATCTTACCGCTCTCGAAACTTCTTTTCCCCAACGTTTGCAAATAAGTAGCACCCTAGCCAACGCGGGTGAGGTTATTCATCCTTGTCCTTCTTCATAACACTGTAGTCGCCACGCACCATGGATACTTCCTCGCCTTGTTGCGTCATCTCCAACTGGTGAAGAATGTCCTCCAGTGCAGCCGCCAACGTCAGCATCAGTTCTCCCGTATTGACCGGCTTTTGGTAGTAGAGACCAATCATTTCATACCCTTTGCGGCGATAAGCCTCTACATCCTCTTCATCCATGGCCTCGCACAGTTCGGCGAGCAAGTCATTCAGCACATCACGCGTTTGTTCATATACATCCTGCTGAGATAATGGCAAAGAATCCGAGATTTTTTTCCCATCCATATGTACCCCCTCCTTCTTTCGTTAGAGTGGGACCCATCTGCCTTCCTTATGCACCCTTTTTCCTCTGTTCCCTCGCTTTTGTCATCCGGATTCCCGTATGAGCCTGGAAAAGCACCTGATCATAACGCGCATCCGCCCCCGGCTCGGGACGGCTGCAATACGTGCCGACGATCGCCCCCAAAAAGCCCAGGGGAATCGAGATCAAACCCGGATTCGTCAGCAAAAAAAACGGTTCGCGCAGGATCAACCCATGCTCTGTATTCATGACCATGGGACCCAATCCGACCAACAGTATGGAAGCAAATAAACCGCTTGCCATGCCGACAATCGCTCCCTGTACCGTAAATCTGCGCCAATACAAGGTAGACAGGATCATTGGCAAATTCGCCGAGGCAGCTACCGCAAAGGTCAGCCCTACCAGGATCGCAACATTCATCTTTTCTGCCCCGATCGCAAGTGTTGTGGAGACAAGTCCCACCACGACAGAGGAGCATTTTGCGACCAAAACCTGCTCACGCTCAGAGGCCATTCCTTTGCGGATCAGATGGCTGTATACGTCATGGGCAAAAGCAGATGAAGCGGAAAGGACCAGTCCGGTCACGACAGCCAATATGGTCGCAAAGGCTACAGCAGAAATATAGGCGGTCAAAAATTCCCCTCCCAACACATCTGCCAGAAGCGTAACAGTGAGATTGCCTCCAAATCCGACATCGCGCAGCACCACGTAGCCGACAAACGCGCTGGCGCCGAAGCCCAGGAAGATCGTCATCAGATAAAAGGCGCCAATGATCCACGTTGCGGTGTAGATGGAGTGGCGTGTAGAGATGGCGTCTTTTACCGTAAACAGTCGTGATACGATGTGCGGCAGACAGGAGGTGCCCATGATTAACGCCAGATGCAGCGAAATGACCTCCTTGGGATCGTTCATTTGATTGCCGGGCTGCAGGAACTTTTCCTGCAGTGGCGTCGCCGTTTTGACATAGTCGAACATCGTCACAAGATTCCAGTCAAAGCGGGACAGCACGATCAGACTGAGGAGAAACGTACCCGTGAGCAGCATGATCGCCTTGATGATCTGAACCCAAGAGGTCGCCACCATCCCCCCGAAGCCGACGTAGATGGTCATCAACACCCCTACGACCATTACGGCCCACTCATATTCGATGTGCAAAAGATGGTGGATCAAAGCCCCTGCGCCGACGAGTTGCGCCAGCATGTACATGATGCAGATCATCAAGGTGCTGCAGGCGATCATTCCTCTCAGCAGCCTGCTTTCAAATCTCACCGCGATTGCATCTGCGAGCGTATAGCGTCCTAAATTGTGCAATGGCTCTGCAATCAACAGCAGCATGATCAGATAGGAGACCAGAAATCCGATCGCGTAGATAAATCCGTCAAACCCGTATATCGCGATGGTGCCGGCAATTCCCAGGAAGGAGGCGGCGCTCATGTAGTCACCGGCGATAGCGATCCCGTTCTGCAGTCCTGTCAGCCGATTGCCCGCTGCATAGAATTCTCTCGTATTGCCTGTCCGTTTCGCGGCCGAATACGTGATCGCCAGGGTGCCAATGATCACCGCCAGAAAAAAAATAACGGAGGATAGATTCACGTAATCTCCTCACTTTCCACGGAGCTGGTGATCTGTGCCGCCATCTGGTCAAAATGACGGGCCCGCAGCATGTAAATCGAGGAGAGCAGCAAGGTCATCAGGCATTGTGCTGCCGCATAGATCCAGGCAAGCGAGATGCTGCCGTACACTGCTTGGTTCATCCATTCCGGCTTGATAATAATCAAAACCGGAAGTGAAAAGTAAAAAAACAGAAAAAACAGACACATTGGAATGAGAAAGCGCTTCTTTTTTTGAATGAGCTGACGAAGGAGAGCAGAGTGGCCGATCATGTTGGACGGGCTTTGGCTCATGGAGACACCTGCCTTGTCTGAATTTTATAAACTTAGCATATCATGGATGTGTTTTCTGTTACACCCAATTCCTTCTTGTTAGGTCTTCATCGAGGACGCTCCCTTTTTTCCTCGACCAGCCTAAACTGCCTCTCCCCACGTAAGGAGGGAGTCTCAAGAAGAAACTACTGTGTGGATATCAAAAAAGATGTCTTTGTGAGCCGAGACTTCAGGCTCGCAAAGACATCCTGATTTGAATTTCACACGAACTTATGCAGAGCGTTGGTCCGCTTCCTTCATCTGCTTGCGAATCCGCTCGGACAATTCATCGGAGCCGTGGATACGCGCCCATATATTGTTGACATAGACTGGCATTTGATTCTTATCCGTGATACTGACCAGATAGATCGTCAGGAAGCTGAGCGGAACGATAAAGATCGATGGAAACGCCAGCGAGCCAAGTGTGGCTCCGAAGCTGCCTGCTGCAAATACCCCTGTCTCTTTCAAGATGTTCATCAGGATAAAGAAGATGGAGCCGCCTCCGCCGACGATCATGCCAGCGATGGCCCCTTTTCGGGTTGTTTTTTTCCACCAGATGGAACTGAGCAGCATCGGAACGAATGCGCCCCCCGAGACGGCAAATGCCCAGGTAACCATCATCGCAATCAAGGATGGATATGCCGTGTCCAGACCAATGGCCGGAATGCCAAGTCCCACCAGCAAGGAGAACAACGACATGGCTACAACAGCAATTTTCCCAACCATTACTTTTTTCCACTCAGGAGCATTCGGATTGACGTAGTTCTCATAGATGTCATGTCCCCAGGAAGCAGCCGAAGCAATCAGCAGACCGCCTACCGTCGAGAACATGGCTGCGAACGCACCTGCTGCTACGTAACCAAGGCCAAACTCGCCAAAGAGCAGTTTCCCCAAGACGGGAAGGATTTGGTCGGATTTGAGCAGGACGCCATCTACGGTCAAAGCTGCCGTGGTAGGATCAGCACCCGCCAATTCCGGAAGAAAACGTCTTCCCCCCAGTCCAACCACCGAGCTCATGATATAGAAGAATGCGACGAAAGCAAGCACCCACAGGGTCGTCAGGCGCGCTACTTTTCCAGACGGGTTCGTATAGTAACGATTCATGATATGGGGCAGTCCCATGGTTCCCAGGACAAGTGCCAGCACCATCGAGAATTGGTTCAGCCAATCATAGCGATGGCCCGGTTCTTGCATCACCATGGTCCGATCCGGATGCAGTTTGTTCACCTGCGGCACAACAACGTGAACAGTGGCGTTCGGGTCACCCTTTTGGACGACGGCATCTACTTCAGTGGCAAATGCTTCAGGCGACATCGTCGCTTTCGCCTTGTCGTATACCCGTTTCCCTTCTTCTCCTTCCATCAACTTCGCTACCGTAACAGTGCTTGCGTTGGTCAATGGCTGGTTTTGTGAAGCGTAATTTCCTACTCCATTGATCAGTACGAGTGCAAATACAAGGAACATCGCGGTGAACAACACCCAGAACTGAATCATCTGGTTGAGTGTGGTTCCCTTCATGCCTCCAAGCGCAACATAGAACATCATGACGACGACAGTAGCGACAACACCTGTCTGATAAGGAGTCATGCCTAGGAAGCCGACACCAACCAGCACATCCCAAGTCGTCCCTGCGCCCACCATCTGCGGTGCCAGGTAGAAGATACAAATCAACTGAACCATGACCACGCCGATGACGCGGGCTTTATGGCTTTTGCCAAAACGGGCGAACAAAAAGTCTGGTATCGTATACTCACCGAATTTGCGCAGCGGGCTGGCCAAAAAAAGCACCACAGGAACAAAAGCCGCCCCAAATCCTATGGCGTACCACATTCCATCCACGCCGGATGCGTATACGGCACCAGCAACTCCGAGAAACGAAGCCGCTGAAAAATAGTCCCCACAAATGGCTGTCGAGTTAGTCATAAAGCCGATCTTGCGTCCCGCCAGGTAAAAGTTGGCGGTACTGGAATTAAAGTTGCGAGTGTACATCGAAATGCCAATCGTCACGACGACTAGCAGAATCACCATCAGGATGGCCCACATATTGAGCATACACATTCCTCCTTCAAACGTATCAGAACTTACATCTTATTGAGTTGATCCTCAAGGCGATTGGCCCTTTTGACAAAGATAAATGCCAGTACCCAGTAAAAGATGTGGAACAGCAGAAGCGTTGTCCAGAAGTTCAGCGTGAGAC
Organism: Brevibacillus panacihumi W25; assembly: GCF_000503775.1. GTDB lineage: Bacteria > Bacillota > Bacilli > Brevibacillales > Brevibacillaceae > Brevibacillus > Brevibacillus panacihumi_A. Next base: position 614,907 of record NZ_KI629782.1, read on the forward strand.
CAAAAATGAGAGGTGTTCCGTACCACCATTCAGAGGTTCCGCTCAAAAACGGGATAAGCAAGGTGATGAGAAAAAAATAAATTCCGAATGAAAAGCTGAGTCTGCGCTGCGCATGGAAGGAAGCATTTACCTTTTCCAGCTCCTCCTCTGTTACAAACTGTGTCGTCAACGAGATGTCTTGTCCGGCACTGTTCTTCTTGTGCAAATTCTGGCTGACAAGATCCATTTGAGACATACACAAACCTCCTTCAAGATAAATCAGAATTGAAAGCGCTTACGTTATTATAGAAGATTTCGCAAAATTCGGATGATTTTTTGCGCAACATGTCGACTTGCCTGCGTAACATGCAAAAAATCCCATCTGATCAGATGGGATTGTCGAACTATCCTTCCAGTTTTTTCAGGAGGTCTTTGACTGCCGAGCGGGAAACCGGAATACGGAGTTGTTCTTCGTTTTTCAAGATGAGGTTGTAGGCGCCATTAAACCACGGCTCCAATTCTGACACGTACTGCAGATTCACCAGGTAGCTCTTGTGTGTGCGATAGAAATCGTACATTTGCAGCTTTTCCTCCAATTGCAGCAGCGTCATCCGCGCTGTGTAAACCTGCTTCTGGGTATGGATCCGAACATTCCGCTCATCTCTGACGGCGTAAACAATCGTCGCCGGATCAATGACCACAAGTCGGTTATTTTCCTCGACCAGCAGCTTGGCACCGAGTTTGAGCGGTGCGACCTGCTCGGTCTTGTTTTTTTCCAGCCGCTCCCGCACTCGCTGCATGGTATCCCGCAATCGGGTCGGTTCGGTCGGCTTCAACAAGTAATCAACGGCATGCAGCTTGAAGGCATCTACTGCGTACTCCTCATACGCTGTTGAAAAGACGATCAGGGGCTGTTCTTTTCGAGCAGCCAGCATCCGCGCTGCTTGTCCCCCTTCCACTTCCGGCATCTTGATGTCGAGGAACACCACGTCCGGCTTGTACTCCTCGACCATCTCCAGCAATTCTCTACCGTTCGTCGCAAAAGGCAGCAGTTCGACATCTGCTTCCTGCTGCAGCAAGTAGTAAAGTTCTTCCCGTGCGAGTCGCTCATCTTCCGCAATCATGACTCGAATCGGCATCAAGCACTCTCCTCTCCAGACAATGGTAGGCTGAAAGTGACGACACATCCCCCCTCCGCTTTATTGTAATAGAGCAATTCGGCATCAGGACCTCTCAGGCTGACGAGCCTTTGATTGACATTGTGGACGCCGATTCCGTTGCCGTCCTCGCTGTCTGTCGGTACTTTCCCCAGAATCGCCAGCTTCTCGGCAGGGATGCCCGCACCATTATCTTCGATGCTGATGATAACCTGTCGCGGCTGCCTTTTTACGTGCAGCAAAATCTCTCCCCCGATCGGCATGTCGCGCAATCCATGATGGATGCAATTTTCAATCAAAGGCTGCAAGGTGCCTGGCGGGATCAGGGCATCTTCTACTCCTTCGTCGACTCGGCAGCGAACTGCGAACTGTTCAGAAAAACGGATTTTGATAATTTCCAGATACGCGTATAAATGGTCCAGTTCTTGCCTGACCGAGATCAAAGGACTTGAGGTCAGCTTGAGATTGAGGCGCATAAAAGTGCCAAGCTGGATCGTCATATGTCTGGCCAGCTGTGGATCGATGCGGATCAGCGTAACGATCGAATTCAGCGTGTTGAAGAGAAAGTGAGGATGGATTTGAGCCTGCAGCATGCGCAGCTCCGCGTCTTTCATCAGGCTTTTCATCTTTTCTGTCAATGCCAGCGTCAACTGATTGGACAATAAATTGCTCAGTCCTTTCGCCAGGGCCTCCTGCACCTTCCCGATCTGCTGCGGTCTGCGAAAATACAGCTTGATCAGTCCCACTACACTGCCGCCTTCCCGGATCGGGACGAGGATCGCCGCTTGCAGCGGACAGTTGCTTTTTGTACAGGAAAGCACTTCCCGATTCAATCCTTTTTGAATAATACCCGTGTAAAGGACCCGGCGATTCAATTCCCCTCGTATCGCTTCTCCCGCCAAATGGTGGTCGCCTCCTGCTCCGACATGAGCCAAAATTTGCTCCCTGTTCGTAACCGCCACCGCGGCAGCATTCACCTCGTGCTGGAGGAGCAAGGCTGCTGCATGAGCCGTCTGCGGCGTCAACCCCATTTTCAGATGAGGCAGTATGCGTTCTGCTATGGTAAAAGCCCGTTCCGCCTCCAATGCCGCTTTGCGGTCCTCTTCCTTTAGCGCGATCTGGATCATCGTAGTAAAGACGGCAATCGAGATGCTGTTCGTCAGAACCATCGGAATTCCAACCACATTGACGACCGTTTTGACCAAATCAGGAGGTCCGGCCAGTATGAGCATAAAAGACATCTGGATCACAGGTGCGAACATGCCGATGAACAAGGCCTTCGACGGTGAAATAACCCGCTCCTGTGAAAAAAATCGCGCGACATAGCCGGCGAGAAGGCCGGTAATCGGGATGGACAAGCCGATGGGCAACGCTGCGAATCCCCCGAGTCCGTATACATGTGCCCCTGCGATCAGTCCGGCTCCCAAACCGACCAGTGGACCGCCCAGAAGCCCCCCGATGACCACTCCGACCAGCGTAGAGTTGGCGATCATCTCCCGCTCGGCAAGCGAAAAGATCCAGAATGCCGGCATATATGATTCTTCATTGACGACGATACCCGCATAAGTCCCTGCCACTCCAAACAACCCAAACATCAGTGAGTAGAGAATCGAGGTGCCCATGTGGATTTCCCGATCCAGCACCTGGCGAAACAACGGGATTCGCGTGAGGAGAAAGGCAAAAGTAAGCAAAATCCCCATTCGTTCAATGAGCATAATGGTTAAATTGTCCACTTGAACCTCCCATTTCCAAACCGACTTTCTACTATTTCCCTCTTTTTTTCATTTTCCCTTCTGGACAGACAAATCGCCTGGGCATTCTGCATAGGCTGAGTTTGCAATCGCTGCAGGGAAAGGATGATGACGATGTGTGGAATTACCGGATGGTTGGATTGGGAAAAAGACCTTTCCCAGGAGCAGCCTGTTTTGCAGAGAATGACGACGAGGCTCACTTCACGGGGGCCTGACGCGGAAGGCTATTGGTTCCATACGCATGTTGGGCTTGGGCATCGACGTCTCATCGTCGTCGATCCCGCAGGAGGACAACAGCCGATGACTTCCCTCCATCGGGAGCAGGCATGTACGATGGTCTACAACGGGGAATTGTACAATACAGAGGATCTGAGACAGGAGCTGCTCGCTTCTGGACATTCCTTTCGCTCTCATTCGGATACGGAAGTCCTGCTGCATGCCTATCTGGAATGGGGCACGGATTGTCTGAAGCGGCTTAATGGCATTTTTGCCTTTGCGATCTGGGATGAGAGCGCCCAGCGATTGTTTCTGGCACGTGATCGCATGGGAGTCAAACCGCTATTTTACGCCCAAAGAGGCAATTCGTTCCTGTTTGCTTCTGAGCTGAAGGCATTGCTCGCCCATCCAGAGGTGAAACCGGTCCTCTCCCGGGAAGGTCTCGCGGAGGTTTTCGCTCTAAGCCCTTCGCGGACTCCAGGACACGGCGTATTTCATAACGTCCACGAGGTGCGGCCCGGATATATGTTGACCGTGACACGGGATCGGCTCCGTCACCTTCGCTATTGGCAATTGGAAAGCCGCCCCCATTCCGATGACCTCGATCGGACCGTACAAACGGTAAGAGAGCTGGTAACAGATGCTATACAGCGTCAATTGGTGGCCGATGTACCCGTGTCAACCTTGCTGTCTGGCGGTCTCGACTCCAGTGTCATCACGGCTGTCGCTGCTTCCAGCTTCAAGCAGCAGCAACGGGAGACGCTTTTTACCTATTCGATCGATTATGTAGATAACGCGCGACATTTTGAATCCAACACCTTTCAGCCCGATGAAGACGCCCCCTACATTCAGAAGGTATCCGAATTTTTGGGGACGCAGCACCGAACGATCACCTTTGATACCGAGGATCTGATCGATTCCTTGCGCACTGCCACTCTCGCTCGGGACCTGCCCGGCATGGCGGATATCGATGGCTCTTTGTATCTCTTTTGTCGGGAGATTAAAAAGGAGACAACCGTCGTTCTCTCTGGAGAGTGTGCCGACGAGGTTTTTGGCGGCTATCCCTGGTTTCATCGCGAAGAGATGCTTTTCGCAAACACATTTCCTTGGGCCCGAGCAACGAAGGAACGCGCATCCTGGCTCTCGCCCGAGTTGCGGGATTGGGTGAAGCCGGAGGAATACGCAGCGATGCGTTACCAAGAGACGTTGGCAGAGGTTCCTGTCTTGCCGGGAGAAAATCTATTGGAAGCCCGCCGCAGGGAGATGTTCTACCTCAACATCACTTGGTTTATGAACACGCTGTTGGACCGCAAAGATCGGATGAGCATGGCAGCCAGTCTGGAAGCGCGTGTCCCTTTTTGCGATCACCGGATTGTCGAATATGTCTGGAATATTCCCTGGGAGTTGAAAATGTACGGGAATCGGGAAAAGGGAATTCTGCGAAAAGCGATGGAGGGCTATCTCCCGGACGAGGTTTTGTACCGCAAAAAAAGCCCCTACCCTAAAACGCATAACCCCGCGTACACGGAAGCGGTCCGCACGTGGCTGCTGCAGATTCTGGATGATCCGTCCTCTCCTCTGCTGCCCTTGATCGACGTCTCAACCATTCGGCAAATCGCGGCCATGGATGCCAAAGCATCCGGCATTCCCTTTTTTGGTCAATTGATGAGCACTCCACAACTGTTCGCGTTCCTCGCTCAGTTGGACTATTGGCTTCGGGAGTATCGTGTAACCATCCAACATTGAGCTTGGACAAAAGAAGGACAGAAAAACTCCTCTCCCCGGACTTTACGGGGGTTTGAGGAGATTGTTTCTGCCCTTCTGATTTTTCTTCTGTTGATTTCTCTTCTGCTGGTTTCGTGTATGTGCAGTTGCTGCACCTTGTGAACGGTAGCGCAGATCGTATTCGCAATTGGAGCGCTTCATGATGGTAAAAGAGACGGTATTCCCGGAACGAATGAACCGATAATCGACCCGGACGTTCTTGCTTCCTCCGCTCAAGACCGCTGAAATGACTTTCTGGTTCAGACTGTTCTTCTTCCATTTCAAGGATACAACCTTCATTGGAAGCGGAGGATAGATCCGATAGGGCACACACAGCTTTCCTTTTACCAGGCGTAGCCGCAGATTGCGAATCATCCTCTCCGTCAGCTTGATCCCCCAGTACCGCCGAAAAATGCGAGATATTTTTCGCTTGCTGCCATAACGTTCAGGGAGCGGCGTATAATCGACGCCATTCACGGTGTAGACAGGCTTCCCCCTTGGTGACGCGGCAATCTGTGTCCATACTTGTTCAGCCTGTTCGATAAATTGCTTGAATTGGCGCAACTGATCCACTGTTTTCACCTCCTCCTTAAACCCTATGGAGAAAGGCTCATGCTAGTACGCCCTTTTGCTACCCCATTTTTTTGCCGCTTTCCTCCCAGGGGTAATTGATGGATTGAGGCTTGCGAATCAAGAGTCGCACCAGGAGATAAACGACATAGTAAAGAAGAGCGGGAGCTGCCCCGCCCCATATCCATGCCTCAATCTCGAACACGTTGAATAGTAGCAAAGCCAAAAGCATGCCAGCTAACGTATAGCATATGATGTTGACGAGGTAAAAAAGGATCGTAGAACGGCGGAAGATGCGCTTCGTGATGGTGTCAATCAAAATCGAGCAAGGTATGCCTCCAAGAACGTAAACAGGTGTTGCATAGATGAGATAGATGAACACAAGGGAAGAAAAAGACATATAGGATGTGTTCGGTTGGCGCTCTGCGATAGGTGTGTGTTGAAAATAAGCCAAAATGCTGCAAAAAATGATCGATGAAAGAAGGGCAGACAGCAGTCTTCTCAACATATTTATTCCCCGCTCACATTTTTAATGGTGTAGGTTTACTTCCTTCTACCTTACGCGAATCAGGTGTTTTTTTCCAGGTAATAAAAAGCTGACCGCTTCCCTTTTGTGGAGGAAACGGTCAGCTTCTTTACGTACGTAGTACTATCGTTTCAAAACGACGATGGCGTAGACTTGCCCATCTGCTTTGGTCCACAGATCGATTTTATCGGTTTTCTTCAGATCGTCTTCATCCATGTCAGAGCCGTCGTAATATTTCACTTTCGCATCCTCAGCCAGCTTCAGACTGGTAGAGACATCCTCGAAAAAGACGTACTTGTCACCATTGACGCGGGACTCGATGCCGATGAATTTCACTTTCTCTTCCGCTTTTTTCCCTTGCGCGGTTGCTGCCGTCACCTCTTGGTCGCGATTCAGCGTCAATGTCGCATAGAAGAACTGATCCAGATCTTCGACCGCATCCTCTTCGCTAACATCGTATTTTTTGCCGTCCAGAACGATTTTGGCCGATGTGATCTCTCCGTTGTCCCGGCGGATCTCCACTTCTTCCACCAGACCGCTCACCGTTTTCAGCGCTCCGGAAATCGCTTTAACCTTGCCGTCGCTGTCGAGCGTCAGTGTGTATTCCTTGTCGTTGGTAGCAGCGTTGTTGTCGATGCTGACACCAGACAGCAATTCGTACACCTTGCCGTTTACCGTGATTTTACTCCCGGATTTTTTCGTCACATAGCCTTTCACTGTCTGGCTTTCTACTTCCAGCTCCACAATATCGTTCGTTCCCACATTGTATTTCCAGGAGACGATTCGGTAGTCATCCAGCTGATTCGCCTTGATCGTAGTGGCGGAAACACGTTTGCCATCGATCGTCAGCTTGGCTGTCGCCAGCAGGTTGTAGGTTTTCTTGTCGACTTTGATGGTTGCCAGTTTCACAGGCGGACCAGCCTGATAAGCAGTTGTGCTTCCAATCACTTTATTGCCAGCCACTTTTGTGCCCTGCTCGACTTTCTTCAGTTGACCATCCTCGTCAAAGGTCAGAATGGCGATTTTGCCGTCCTGCAATTCGTCGAGTTCGTCTACTTCCTCATCGTCCACGATCAACTCTGTGTCTCTCGTTACTTCATACTCTGCATTGCCGATCAGGATGAGATTTTCATCCGTGTCGATTTTGATTGTCTCCGTTGCACTCAGCTTGGTGTAGACGACAGTGCTTACCTTACCGTCCACGTCGAGCGTCAGTTCTACCAGGTCACCTTTTTCCATATCCGTAAAAGAACCGGCCACCTCTTTGGCTTGAGGGTGCGCTTTTCCTTTCACAGTTGCACCGCTGGCCAGGACGTATGTCTCAGAACCCACTTTCAGCTCTTTTTTGGCATTGGTCCCGCTTACCGCCGAGATTTTCTCGATCAGGCCGGATGTCGTATTTTTGGAGAATGTAATGGATTCGACTCTTCCGTCATCTCCCAAAACAGCGACGAATTTTTGTCCAATCTGGGAGCGCGTTACGTTTACTCCGTTGACGACCTCCAGGACCACCTCTTTGCCGTTGACAATCGCCTTGAACTGTTTCTCATCCCCGACCTTCGTGCTTGCGTTGAGTCCTGTTTTGATTACTCCTTCGACGATTTGGGAATCCGCAGTCGAAACGATGAGAAAATCAATGTTCCCTTTTTTCAGCAGGTATTCAACCTGCGCTCCCACTACGATGTTGCCGTACACCTGGGCTTTGTCGTCAATGGTGATTTCATCCTTCTGACCTGTAATCTTCAACTTTTTGCTTGTTTTGTTGTACGCGGAGACGATTCCTTTCACCACCGGCAGCTTTTGATTGGTGCCATCCGCATTGCCGTTGCGGTCGTAGTAGGCGCCATTGGCATACACCGGCGTCTCCATGAAACGGCTGGTATACTTTGCTACGGTGTCGCGCTGTGCAGCGGCGGTCGGAGTTTCTGCCGATTCGTAGATTCCTGTCTTATTGGCTTCCAGAAGGTACGGATAATACCATTCGCCAACCGTAGGTGTGCTTACGTTGATTTTAAGCCCTTGGACAAATATCGTCAGCGCTTCTGCAATTTTCACGTTGTTGTTTGGTTTGAAAGTCCCGTCCGGGTATCCTTTGATGATCCCTTGGGAGACTGCGAGATTGATGTAACCTGTCGCCCAGTGATCCGCAGGCAAATCTTTGAAAACGGTCGAGCCTTGCAGCAGTCGGGCCTGCTCATCGGTATATCCCATCGCCAGTACAGCAATTTTCGCAAACTCGGCACGGGTTACTTCCTTTTTCGGCCGGAATGTTCCGTCCGTGTAGCCTTTCAGGACCCCGGCGTAATTCAGCTTGAGAATCGAATCCTTGTTGGCGTTTTGAGCAATGTCGGACAATGGCAGTGACGTAGCAGCCAATCCCATGTTGGGCAGTGCCAGCATCCCCATCAGGACAGCAACGGCCATCCCGGTCTTACAAGTTTTCGCAGATAGTGCTTTCCATGTTTTCACAATGAACCCCTCCGAATGATCGATGGATAAAGAACGCAAAAGCAGATTTTGGTTAAGCGCTCTATTTGACGTCACCATTCACAGAAAGGTTGCACACACCATCGTGGAAAATATTTCTGGTGATGCCGGAGAGTGAAATCATGATGTACAAACGCAAAAAAACCGCCTGATCATCAGACGGTTTTGCGTTCATATCCAGCAGGAAATGCTGTAAGCCAGGTTCTGTCTCTCCCGTGCTGCAAGCGGGACAAGTCCCTCGCACAAAGAGCGGTAGTCATCTATCTATGGTGCCTGCAGACACCATCCGCCCCTCCGTTTGATTCCTTTGGGACGGTTCCCCTACCAAATTTGGGTTTCTCGCTCGCAGGGTTTACCGCGTTCCATCTTCCCTGTCGCCAGGAAAGCTACGTTTCTGTGGCACTTTCAGCGTACTCGGGCCTCAGAGAGAGCCCTTTCCACGCCGTCAGCGAGATCTAGTCTCACTGCCCTGGTTTGCACCAGGTACGAACACTCCAAGCATCTCAGCCTGGGCGAGCCTGGACTTTCCTCTACCGCCGACCGGAAAACCGATCGCGGCAGCGACTACCCGCATTTCCTGCACATCTCGAATTTGTATTCTAACTCTACCACACACCTGTTCGCAGGTCAACAAGCGACTCTTGGCTGCACTGCCAAATTGTTCCCCTCACTTTGCTGTAGTACAATAGGTATCGGGCAATGAGGAGGGATATGAAATGATCATCACACCCTATGCTGCGGCTCGCCTTTCGTGGATGATCGCCGATGAGCCGGATGCAGACAAGCTTGGGATCAGGCTCATCATGACTACCACGGGATGCGGCAGCTACACGTACAGCATCGCCATTACCGAAAAGGACGAGAGCGATCGCGAGTTGGACGTGCGCGGCATTCGCCTGTTTTATAAACATACAGAAGAAGATCAGCTTGCGGGCATCTTGATAGACTGCGACGCGGCGACCAATCGCTTTTCCATCAGCCACAGCCTGCCGCTGCAAACAGACTGTCCGCATATCAACTGACCAGGAGGCAACCATGCTACTTCTACCATTTGAAAATGTCGAACCGCGTATCCATTCTTCCGTTTTTCTCGCCAAAGGCGTTGTCGTCTCCGGTGACGTCGAGATCGGCGAAGATTCCTCGATTTGGTACAATTGCGTCATTCGCGGCGATATTGCCCCGACCGTAATTGGCCGTCGTGTCAGCGTACAAGACAACAGTACGCTGCATCAAAGTCCGAATAATCCCCTCATCTTGGAGGATGAAGTAACCGTCGGCCACAACGCTGTCCTGCACAGCTGCATCGTACGGCGTGGCGCCTTGATCGGCATGGGAGCCATCGTCCTCGACCGCGCTGAAATCGGAGAGGAGGCTATGGTCGCTGCAGGCGCGCTCATCCCTCCAGGAATGAAGGTTCCGCCGCGCACACTCGTCGTCGGATCGCCTGCCAAGGTAAAACGCGAGCTGACCGAAGATGACTTCAAGGAATTGCGCCGCATCCGCCAATCCTATGTGGACAAGGGAAAAACCTACCGCAAACTGGAAGAAAATCCGCTCGACCGCAAATAGCAAATATGCTGGATCGTGAAAAAAAAGCCGTTCTGCTCAGGTTGCAGACGGCTTCTTCGTTTTCGTTCCTGATTACGCTGCTTCTTTTGCAGTCATATCGCGAATATGTTCATACAGGAGATAGGAGCGAATCGCCGTCTCCAGATGCAGCCGATCCGGTTCCTTGGTCGTAAAATGCTTTTGGGAAAAGGCGGAAAGCTGGTATACAAAACGGAACGGCTTGCGCAGGTAGCGATCCCCGAACATGCCGGCTAACAACAGTAGTCCCCCGCATACAAGGCTCCATTCCAGCGGAAGAAATAGAAAGGCAAGCAGAAATCCGGTAAAAAACCAGATGACCAGATTTGTGGAACAGCCGTCGTTGACGATATTGGCTCGCGCAATCTCGCCAAGGGCCTCCATAGACTTCCTTCCTTGATAGCTGAACACTTTGTGTTCTGCTCCATGAAATTTTTTTAATCTGCGAGGAAATACGAAGTGAAAGCCAGCCAGGTAGATGGCAATCCAGGCAGGATCTACAATCGCCCAGGATGGCTTGAGAAAAGCAGCTACCGCATAACAGATCAGGAACAGGTGAAAAACTTGGTAATACCAAGGGAAAGAGAAAAAAATCCGGTACCAGAGCTTGCCTATCGTTCGAACCGTCATTTTTTCCGCCCACAGGTGGATCACGCCGTCTTTCACTTCGGCACAAGCGAGAACGTTGCGATCATGAAAAAGCACTCCACGGCCAAATGATATTCCCATTATCATGATGAGCTATTCTCCTCCCGTCCCCAAGTCGCTATAATAAGAAAGTATGTTTACATAAATGAAGGAGGTCCACCCCGTGATTCGCATGGTTCCAAATACTCCTCTGACGCCCTCTCAAGATCCGTGGGAGCCGTTGCATGCAGCGACACCGCCCGCGTATCGTTTGACGAGCGTCGAATTTACCGTCACCAATCTATGTAATCTTCGCTGCGAGCATTGCGCAGTCGGAGATACGCTTCGATACAAGGATGATCCTTTTTTGCCCATAGACTTGATCCTGCGTCGTCTGGATGAGGCCAAAGACCTGCGTACTATCAGTATAACAGGCGGCGAACCGATGTACAGCGAACGGACCGTCAAGGAAGAGATTCTGCCGCTCTTGAAATACGCGACAGAGCGAGGCTTGCGTACACAGATCAATTCCAATTTAACGATGCCATTTTCCCGTTACGAGCTGATTCTCCCTTACATAGATGTGATGCATATCTCGTGGAACTGGACGACCCCTGAGGAGTTCCATTCTATTGTTTACGCAAAAGCACCTCGGGAGGTTTCAAGCAAACAGGCAGAAAACCTGTTTGTTCAGATCATGGAAAATGCGCAAAAGTTGGCTCAAGCGGGAGTTTTTGTATCCGCAGAAACCATGCTGAACCACCGGACTGCACCCAAGCTGGATATTCTGCACAGCCAGATTCAGGAAATGGGCAGCAAACGCCATGAAATCCATCCGATGTACGCAAGCGACTTCGCCCGAGATCTTTCCGTCCTCTCCCTGGATGAACTTCGCGATAGTATTCACCACTTGCTAGATATTCGCAACGAAGAGCTGTGGATGCTGTTTGGGACGCTCCCCTTTTTCGCGTGCAGCCCTTTGGAAGCGGACAGAGAACTGGTTCATCGCTTACGTCGCAGCAAAAATGTGACAGTTCGCAATGATCCGGATGGTCGCAATCGATTAAACGTGAATGTCTTCACAGGCGACGTGATCGTAACTGATTTCGGTGACGTAGAGCCGCTTGGCAACATCCATCATGAGCCATTGCAGTCGATGTTCGACCGCTGGCAGGCCCATCCGCTAAACCAGACGATTAATTGCTTCTGCCCAAGCGTCGCCTGTTCCGGCCCCAATCTGCTTGTCGCCAATACTTACTACCAGGGAACGGACTTTACGAAGCGCAAAGCCATCCTCTAAGTCGGGCAGACTAAGCCCAGAGGTGAGATGCGATGAGCAGACGCAGAAGACCGCTCGTTCCCCATGCTCGTGCAGGTTTGGATGCCTTGAAAGCAAAAGTCGCAAATGTGAGCGATCCCGACCAGGCGAAATACGAGGTGGCCGAAGAATTGGACGTACCTTTGCAGCATGGCTACAACGGTCAGCTAAGCGCTCATGATGCGGGGCGCGTCGGAGGACAGCTCGGCGGGAACATGGTCAAGGAAATGGTTCGTATGGCGCTCGAAGCTGCGAGTCAAAAAGATCGTATGTAGGAATTTTGGGCGCACAACAGAAAGCACCCCGCTGTTTTTTATAAACACGGGGTGCTTTTATGCATATCAACGCATACGGTCCAATTTTTTGGCGCTTGCCTTACGCTGTCCAAGCATGGTGCGACTGATAGTGTTAACCTTGTGAAAAGAATCGAATACTTGATCCAGAACCTCCACAAGCTCACGTATCTGCACGACTTTGCCATAAACACCCAAAAAATGATGCCGCACATTTTTTCCATTCAGCCCGAACAAGTCCGCACCTCCTCCTCCATCTTCTACTGCTACCTTATGCGGGTGGAGCAGAAGTGGAAATGGAGAAGCAAGGAGCTATGCGCCCATTTTTTCAACGTTAGAATGTATACAGGTTGGGACGTCGGTCGTCATAAACCAAGATGCGGCTCCGCACCTCATCTACCAGTGACAAGTCCAGCTCGGCCCTGACGATTTCCTCCTGCTGCATGCCTTCCGCTACGATTTCCCCCCAGGGATTGACTACCAGAGAATGGCCGCAGAACATGTTGCCGCCGCCTTCTCCTACCCGATTGCATGCAACGACGTACATCTGGTTTTCGATTGCTCTCGCGATAAGTAGCTGTCGCCAATGATCCAGTCTCGGATGGGGCCATTGAGCCGTGACGAACAGAACTTTTGCTCCCCGCAGGGCGTGGAGCCGAACCCATTCAGGGAAGCGGATGTCGTAGCAGATCACGGAAGCAACACATTGATCGTCGAGTTGAAACATGCCAGGCTGCTCTCCGGCGGCCATGAATTGATCTTCCTTCATCAAGCGGATCAGGTGAACTTTGGAGTAGGTTCCGGCCAGTTGCCCATGCCGATCATATGTATAAGTCGTATTGTAGACTTGTCCCGCTCGTTTTTCAGCGATCGAACCGCCAATGACGTGACAGTTGAGCTTTTGTGCCACTTCCTTCAACAGGCTATGGGCTCGCCTTCCCTCCGGATCAGCGATCTCTCCCAGTCTTCCCAGATCATATCCGGTATCCCATAATTCCGGCAAAATGACAGCATCCACGCTCTCCCCTCGTGCCAACTGATCGACGAGGCGTCTTACGCTTTCTACGTTTTGCTCAGGCTGACCAAAAGCGATGTCCATCTGGAGCATCGCCACCTTCCACTTCATAACGTTCCCCCCTGAACCTCTATTTCTTCCATCGTAGCCTTCCCCCGAAAAGAGATCAAGTGAAAACTAGATAGAATACTATGAAAAATGAAAATACCCAAAGACATTAAGTCTTCAGGCATTTTGGAAAAACCTAGGTGCGAGGAGTAGGCGCCGGACGAGTTGGACGAGGTGGCGGCGTAGTCGGACGCGGACGCGGTGTTGGAGTCGGACCTGGCGTGCCTCGCTCCAGACGGGTAACCCTTGCTTCCAGACGATCCACACGCCTTGTCAAATCATCTACCCGGTCGTCCACTCTGGTAAAATCGGCACGCAGAGCATCCACACGATTTTCCACTCTTCTCAATCGACGCTCTACGTCACTTGCGGGAGATTCAGGCGCTGTGACAGGGATGTAGATATTCTGACCTACATAGATATAATACGGATACGCGATATTGTTGACGCGGATCAGTTCTTGCACAGGAACACCGAAACGAGCAGCGATACTATTCAGCGTATCACCGGCACGGACGACATAGTTCACGAATAGCCCCTCCTCCAGGTTTATCTTTCGCTACTAACCTATGCCCGCCCGCCCGATCCGGAAATAAACCAATACCCATTTTTTCTCAAATGGTCAAACGCCTATGACGAAAGCCGTTGCGGGCTGTATCTCACCAAGGCAAAAAACACTCTGGCACCAATTTTGAAGTGCCAGAGTGTTTTTTCGATTCTTATTTGAATACCGGCGCAGCAAATTCTGCCAATTTTTCCAGCGAGGATTTTTCCACGTCTGCATGCAAGCTGTTGCCGTGCGCATCCATGGTGACGATTGCTGCAAAGCCTTTTACGCGCAAATGCCACATCGCTTCCGGAACACCGAATTCCAGGAAATCTACGCCTTCTACTTTTTCCAGGCATTCTGCGTAATACTGCGCGGCCCCTCCGATTGCGTTGAGGTAAACAGCGCCATGTTCTTGCAGTGCTTTCAAGGTTTTGGCTCCCATTCCGCCTTTTCCAATAACGGCGCGAATGCCGAACTTCTTGATGATCTCGCCTTGGTAAGGTTCCTCGCGGATGGAGGTAGTAGGGCCCGCTGCCTTTACATGCCACTCTCCAGCTTCGTCCTTGAGCATAACAGGACCGCAGTGATAAATGATCCCGCCGTTCAAATCTACTGGACAATCGTTTTCCATCAGATAGCTGTGCAAAGCATCGCGTCCTGTGTGCATCTCGCCGTTGATGATGACCACGTCGCCTACTTTCAGGCTGCGAATTTGCTCCTCCGTGATCGGAGCTTGCAGGACAACCTCGCGACGCTCAGGCTGTGCAGCTTCGCTCGCTGCTGCCGCTGGGCTCAGATCCATCGCTACCTCTTCATCTTTGTACAGGTAACGGAGAATTTCGCCTGTCTTCGCGTTGAGACGTACGCCTTGACGGCGGAACGCCCAGCAGTTGTAAGCCACGGACACGAAGAAGCTGGCAGGCAGACGGTTTTCTACGCCGATTTTGCAACCGAGCAAGGTCGCGTTTCCGCCGAAACCCATCGTTCCGATGCCCAGTTGGTTCGCGGTTTCCATGATGTAGTCTTCCAATTTCGCCAAGTCCGGATTCGGATTCACGTCATCGACACGACGGAACAGCTGATGCTTGGCTAACGCATAGCCAGAGGTGCGGTCGCCGCCGATACCGACTCCGATAAAGCCCGCGCTGCAGCCCTGTCCTTGCGCCTGATAGACGGCGTGCAGGATGCACTTGCGGATGCCATCCAGATTGCGTCCCACTTTCCCCAAGCCTTCCAGTTCACAGGGCAGCGAATACTGGATGTTTTTGTTTTCACAGCCGCCGCCTTTGAGGATCAGCTTGATCTCGATCTCATCCTCTTCCCACTGCTCGAAGTGAATGACGGGTGTACCAGGACCCAGGTTGTCCCCTGTGTTGTGCCCGGTCAGGGAATCGACAGAGTTGGAACGCAGCTTCCCGGTTTTGGTTGCTTCTGCAATTGCTTCTTTGATCGCTTTTTTAATGATAAGCTGGTTTACTCCGACTGGCGTTTTCACTTCAAAAGTCGGCATGCCTGTATCCTGGCAAATTGGCGATACATTTTCTTCTGCCATCACGATGTTCTGTGCGATTGTGGACAGAGAAAGTGCTGCACGAGTGCCCAAATCTTCATTTAATTTTGCTGCATTGACGGCACGACGCACGTCAGGCGGCAAGTTCGTGGAGGTATCCGTGATCAGCTCCAGGATGCTTTGTTTCAAGTTTTCCATCTATGACGCCCCTTTAGACGAAGTGGTGTGATTGGTATCATAAACCGCCTATAATTATAGCACATGCCTTCTCCCGTGTCCGTAGATTATGCTCCTTCGAGTGTGAAACATTTGATTACGGCAGACGTCTTACCAGATAAGTATCAGGAAATTCTTAACAGAGAGAGACAAAGGGGGATCAGCATGAAAAAAAGAGGTTGGGTCTGGCTCGTCGCATCGGCCCTTGTCCTGACGACGACAGCCTTTGCCGTAGCCGGAAGCGCGGACAGCGAAGTCGAGGCAGCCTACATCGAAAAGGACGGACTGCCTGTCGTCGGTTCCTATGAAAACTTGAAGAAGCTGTTGGCAAAGGATCTCCAGCAACAAAAGCTGATGTACAAAACCACCGTCGCAATGGAGTCCGCGCCGGTAGCCGGCAGCGCCGAACCGCAGTCAGCTCCGGCAGCTGCCAATGTCGCAGAATCTGCTGCTGCTGACTACTCGACAACCAATGTCCAGGTCCAAGGCGTTGACGAAGCTGATGTGGTCAAGACGGACGGAAAGTACATCTATCAAGCCACTTCAAACGAGATCCGGATTGTGCAAGCTGATCCGGCCGGCAAGATGCAGCTGGCAAGCCGCTTGAGCTATACGGAGGGAACGTTTGAACCATTGGAATTGTATGTGGATGAAAACAGGCTGGTCATAATCGGACAGTCTTTTGAGACGCTTGCTATAAAGAAAAACGATTCCGCCAAAAAGGTAAAAATCGCTCCTGGCTATCACAATCTGCATGTAGAAATGCTAAAAGCCCAGGTCTATGACATTACAGATAAACAAAAACCAAAGCTGACACGCGAGCTAGAGATGGAAGGAAGCTATTTGTCATCCCGCAAAATCGGAAGCAATCTGTATCTCGTCGCCAATCATCGCATCAATACCTTCCAGATCATGGAGGACCTAGGCGATCCTGCTCCGATGTACCGCGATCAAGCTCCCGACAAACAAGCAGAACCCCAAAAGCTTCCGTATGGTGACATTCATTACTTCCCGGAAAGCCTGACACCCAATTACCTGATGGTCGCTGGCGTCGATCTGGATAAACCCAACCAAAAGATGAAGGTGCACTCCTATCTGGGAGGCGGGGAAAATATCTACGCCTCTATGGAAAATCTCTATGTCGCCGTATCCGAGTACAAAAATGAAATGCCAAAACCAAGCGTGTCGTCTTCAGAGTCCAATTTTGCCCCCATCAACGAAAGCGTAAGCACGACCTTGTACCGCTTCGCCTTGAAAAACGGAAATCTGGATTTTTCAGGGAAAGGGAGTGTGCCTGGCAATGTCTTGAACCAATTCTCCATCGACGAGCATGACGGTTATTTGCGCATCGCAACGACCAGCGGCAATATCTGGCGCACAGACGAAGGTACGTCTAAAAATAATCTGTACATTCTCGACCGGGACCTGAAAATCCATGGAAAACTGGAAGGGATCGCTCCAGGAGAAAAAATCTACTCGGCCCGCTTCATCGGGGACCGCGCGTACATGGTAACATTCAAGACTGTCGATCCCCTGTTTGTCATCGATGTCAAAAAACCGGATGCACCACGTGTGCTGGGGGCATTGAAAATTCCGGGCTACAGCGATTATCTCCATCCGTACGACGAAAATCATCTCATCGGATTTGGCAAGGAAGCGGAAGCGGAAAAGGACATCGCGTATTATCAAGGCATGAAAATCGCTTTGTTTGACGTGACCGATGTAACCAATCCGATCGAGAAATTCAAGACCGTCATCGGAGATCGGGGCACCGATTCGGAGCTGTTGCACAACCACAAAGCCCTTCTGTTCTCCAAGGAGAAGGAGCTGCTGGCCTTTCCGGTAACAGTTCGTACCCTTAGTAGTGAAGAAAAGGCAAATCGCAGGATTCAGGCATACGGCCGTTTTTCCTTCCAAGGGGCCTACGTATACCGGCTCAATCTGCAAGAAGGCTTTGTCCTGGACAGCACGATTACCCATCTGTCAGCCGAAGATACCCTGAAAGCCGGCGATGAATGGTATGACAGCAAGAAAAATATCAGACGAATCCTGACGATCGGCGACACGCTGTACACGGTATCGGAAAGCCTCATCAAGTCCCAGAAGCTTGAAGATCATCAACCGATCAGCACACTGAGCCTGACAAAATAGCGGTAATTCTCTGTCGCGCAAACGGGTTCTGTGCTAAGATGAACAGGTAGACGTAGCAGGAAGAAAGGGTGTCACCGCTCATGGAATATTTGAACCTGAATCTGACTTCAACAATCGCGGGATTGGCGGTCGTCCTATTGGTCATGTTTGCGCGACTTCACTGGCCCTTCCGCTATCAATATATCTCCCATTTGTTCAAAAGCCGTACCGAGCAGCGTTTGCGTTGGCTCGATGCCTCTTACCGCAAGAATCGCGCCCGCTCCGTTGCGATGCTGGATAAATCGACCTATGAGATCCTGATCGGCAATTACGAGCTGGCAGAAAAATATATTGTGCAAGGATTAAATGTCTGCAAGGAACGTCCTTCTCTCTTTAACCAGGCGATGATTCACTATCTGTTTTACAACCTGGCCATCGTGTACTATTCGTCAGGCCGCTACAGCGATGCGTTGGAAGTCGCCTTCCGCGTATACCAGCGCGACCAGGGAATGACCGATTCATTGGCCGTTATCGCTTGCGCCCACGCGAGACTTGGCGAAGTGGAAAGCGCCCAGGAGGCGTTTAAATTGATCTCCGGCAAGCGCTCGGCACGAGATTGGCGGTTGCTCTGTCTCGCAGAGATCGAAGCCGCCAAAGGAAATTACGAGCACGCGCTAGCGCATTTGCGTCAGTTAATGAGCAAGTCCTCCCATTTTTTGCACCTGAACAGAGCTGAATTGGAAAAACGGCTGGAAGAATGGCAGAAGGCATCTACGCAGGTAAGTTAATTTTTTTGATGGTTTAAATAGGAAAACACCGCAAAAGCCAATCACAAAGCTTTTGCGGTGTTTTTTGATTTTGTTCGGATTTTGTTACGACTGTCTTGCTGCCTCGATCAAACTTTGCAAGAACGGTGTGATCTCCCCACTGAGGATCGGACCGTGACCCGTAGCCAAATAATCGATCGGCCAGTCCAGCAGGATCTCCAGCCCCTCTGCGTATTCGCGTGCACGCTCAGGCTCCTGCTGTGCCCATGCTTGAATCTTCTTGTGATAAGCCGTGCGGACTTCCGGTTCTTTTCCCACAATGTCTCCCAAGGGTGCCTCTCGGAAGCACAGATGATCGCCGACAAAACATACTTTTGTTTTGGGATCAAAAAACGCCACTGAACCTTCCGTTTGAAAAGAGAGTTGTCGAAACTTCAAGGGAGAAAGCTCTCCCCCGCTCCCTGTAAACGTGTGACCAAAAAAGGTCTGGGAAAAATCGTCCAACTCGTAATAATCATCCAGATGAATCCAGTTATTGCGGGAAGGAAACAAATCTGCATTCCCAATATGATCCGCACTTCGATGCGTAAAATAGACATTCTCGATTTTTCCGGGTATCGCCCCGATCCCCTCCAGCGCTTGCTGAAAATACTTCCGGTGCTTGCGAAGCTGGGAGTCGATCAGCACAAAGGAATCTCCTTGTTTGACCACATAACTGTTAATGTAACCTTGCCAGGCCTCCTCATAGGTAATAATCGCCCAGGTGGAGTCAGCTATAGGTGCAGTCACATTCGTCATGCCTCCATCTCTCCTCTCCTCCCAGATAAAAGTTTCTTACAGATAGTATACACAAACATTTGGTTTCGTGATGTTGCGGCACTTTTTAGCGGATGACGGCTTCATCTCCGATGCTGATCCAGGAGCGCCCCTGGGATTGGCGAATATCCACCGGAACGCCGAAAAAGCTCGTCAGTACGTCGGGCTTCAATACTTCTGTCGTCTTGGCTGCCGCTGCCACGGCCCCGTCTTTGATCAAGAGCGTGTGCGTAAAGCAGGGAAGGATTTCTTCGATATGATGCGTCACGTACAACAGCGTTGGTCCGTCGGGCTGGCTTGCGATCTGCCCGATCATCGCCAGCAATTGCTCACGGGACAACAGGTCAAGGCCCGTACACGGCTCGTCCAAGATCAGCAGACGCGGTGAAGCCATCAATGCTCGTGCGATCAGGACCTTTTGCCTCTCGCCTTGGGACAGGGCACGAAACGGGCGATTTTTCAACTTGGAGCACCCGAAGGTATCCAACAACTCCGATGCTTTGGCAAGATCCTCATCGCTCGGTGTCGTGTAAAGGCCAATCGTCGCTTCCCTGCCGCTCAGAACCACCCGAAAAGCCGTCTCGTGATCATGCATCTGTGCGATCAGAGCCGTACTTACCCAGCCGATCGATTTTCGCACTTCCCGGACATCCACTTCACCGTAACGGTTTCCCAGGACATGCACCTCGCCACGTGTGGGCCAGGTGTATCCGCAGAGGATCTGGAGCAGACTGGTTTTCCCCGAGCCGTTCAACCCGACTATACACCAGTGTTGCGATTCCTTGACCTGCCAGTTGATGTTTCGTAGGATGGTCGTCTCATCCCGCTTCCATTCGACATTTTTCACATCAATGACCATCAAATCCCCCCACTCTTTTTATCGATACGTCCATAATATCTAATAATTATGAGTATACCTGTCATTTCGGCAGCAAGCAATTCTATTATCTTTCGCGAACGGGTGTCAAGTGTCGTCAATTCGAATATTCCTTCTCTTTTTCTGAGCAAAATAAATACAAAGCTCCTGCTGGTCACAGAGCTTTGTTTCGCGATGCTACTGTATGCTGTTCTGTTTTTCACGCAGCACTTGCTGAATCAAAATCACACCGTGAGCCAGGGTCGTACCTCCGCCAAACGCACCTGCTACCGCTACCGTTTCCGCAATCTCCTTCTCGGTTATGCCTTCTCCCAGTGCAGCCTCCAGGTGGTAGACGATGCAATGTTCATTCCCAGCAAACAAGGAGATGGCCAGAGCCTGCAGATGCTTTTCCTTGACTGACAATGCACCAGAAGCAAAACATTGGCTCGTAAATTGATTGTAGGCTTGCAGAGCTTCTGGCAGCATCTCCCCAAACGCTTTCAGTCCCTCCCGATACTGCTCCGCTAATTCATGCTCCATGGTCCATACCTCCTGAAAATAAATCCCTGATAGTATCTCTATGCTGGGAACTTTTCATACGGGGCCAAATTCCCATCCTGGGAATACTAGAACCACGTACGATGTTGCAAAGGAGTGGGCACCATGATTCGACTGGGCTATGCCTGCATCAGCGTAAAGAACAAGAACAACCCCAACAAAAAAACGACCGTTGCACAGGTGAACAAGCTGGAGCCTGCCGCACGGCTAAAAAAGCTGCGGCAAGTGATGCAGACCAACTTTTTCAACCTGATGGACTTGTTGGCGTACAATGTCGAGCACCGTATTTTCTTATATCGCTTGCCTTCTGAATTCGTTCCATTGGCTACCCATCCCGTCACGGCAGATTGGAACTGGGCTGAAGAGTTTGCTTGGGATTTTCGAAAGGCCGGCGAGTATATTCGCAAGCACAACATTCGGGTTACGGCACATTCCGGCCACTACAGCATTCTGAATACGGACAAACCTTCCGTACTGGAATCCACAATCGCCGATTTTAGTTATCATGCTCGGGTTTTTGATCTGCTGGGTCTGGATGACAACTCTGTATTGGTGACACATGTCGGTGGTGTGTATGAAGATCGAAGCGCAGCACTTGATCGCTTCGCTGCCAATTTTGAGCAGCTTCCCGCAGAGGTAAAGCGGCGCTTGGTCGTGGAGAATGATGATGTGTCCTTCACCATGGTCGAAGTGCTGGAGCTGTGTGAAAGGATCGGCGTTCCCATGGTGCTCGATATTCATCACCATATGTGCCTGTCCAATGGCGAGGATTGGGTGGAATATTTGCCGCGCATTATCGCTACGTGGGGGAACAGAACCCCGAAAATTCATATCTCCTCCCCCAAATCAGAGGATGATTTTCGCGCCCACGCCGATAACATCGATCCCGATCAATTTCTCTCGTACATGACGGCTTTGTCTGATTATGATCTCGATGTGATGTTGGAATGCAAAAATAAAGATGATGCACTGCTGACGCTGCGGCGAAACCTGGAAAAACGCGGGTTCAAGGGCGAAGCTGCCATGAAGTGATGGGATGGAAAAAAAGGCGTGCTTAAACGGCAGACCCGTTGACACGCCTTTTTTCCGTGATTAACAGCGGCAGCCACAATCGCAGCTATGTCCGGATGAGTGACCCGAGGAAGAATGCCTGCGATCCATAGAAGAGCTGCTTCCTTCATACATTTGACAACGCTCGTGATAATGACTCATTCTGCGCTTATGGTGCTTGTAGAGCTTGCGGTATTCCCCGTATTTGCGTCGATTATCACGATGCTCCTCGCATTTGTGGTGATAGTAGTCCATCCGATCCTTGTGAAAATGCAATTTGAAGAAGTAAAGCTCGTAATCTCCACCGCGTGTTCCATGGGATTCGGGCGCTCTCCTGTTGGGTGATGCGTTCGGCGACATGTAGTGCGGTGAATTGGGGCTGGATGGCATCCGATTCGGCATGTTGGGACTGGGTCTACGGTTGGGCGGCATGGGATTGACCGGCATCCGATTCGGAGGCATTGGATTCGCCGGCATCCGATTCGGAGGCATTGGATTCGCCGGCATCCGATTCGGAGGCATCGGATTGGATGGCCTCAAATTCGGCGGCATCGGTCTTACAGGCATCCGATTGGGCGGCATGGGATTCGCTGGCTTCGGCATAGGGCGGTTCGGTGCGGGAATCATTGGTCTTTGCGGCATCGGACGGGCAGGCATTTGGGGGTTCTTTTGCATAGGAATATTGGGAGATGGCATGTTCGGAGACGGACGCATCGGCGATTCTTTTGGAGACACATTAGGCGAAGGCATCGACGGTGACGGTCTGTTGGGAGATGGGAACGGCATACTCGACGAAGGCGGTTTGGGCATGGGCATTTCTTTTGGACGCCGGGGTGGCGCGGGTGGCACTTTACGTCGTTTTTCCAAAGATACTCACACGTCCTTTCGGGAGAACTGACACAGTACATGGTATGACATTTATCCCGCTCAAGAAACGACACTTGCCCATTTTTGCCAATTCGGTTAAGCCCGTTTTTCGCAAACAGGTGCAGGTGCCGTGCCCCCCCCTCTTGACTGCGCTCATGAATCAGGTAAAATAATGGAAAGCGATTACATTCCAAAC
Source organism: Brevibacillus panacihumi W25 (assembly GCF_000503775.1). Lineage (GTDB taxonomy): Bacteria > Bacillota > Bacilli > Brevibacillales > Brevibacillaceae > Brevibacillus > Brevibacillus panacihumi_A. Next base: position 637,824 of record NZ_KI629782.1, read on the forward strand.
ATGTGAATAGAGGACGAAAGCGGGGAAATACGCATGCGGGGCACTTTGCCTATCTCGTTTTGTCATTTGCCTATACAACCCAAGGAAGAGGGGCCAGGATCACAATGATCCTGCCCCTCTTCCTTTTTTCGTCCTCTGCTCTGCTAAAGGAGGAAAATCATGATGTCTGATAAAACCGTTGTGAATCTGGATGGGAATGGCCTGCTCCTGGAACAGGTAGTCTCCGTCGCTTATGGGAAGAGTCTGATTGCAATCCCGGAAGCCGCTCTCGCCAATGTCCGCAAATCACGCAGCATGGTGGATGAGATGGTGAAGAAGAACCAAATCGTGTACGGCATTACCACAGGCTTTGGCAAGTTTTCCGATGTGATGGTCACAGGGGAGGAGGTCAGCCAGCTCCAGGAAAATCTCATCATGAGCCACGCGTGCGGCATGGGAGAGCCGTACCCGGTCGAAGTCGTCCGCGCCATGATGGCTCTGCGCATCAACGCATTGGTAACAGGCTATTCAGGAATTCGGGAGGAGACGCTGCTTCTGCTCATGGAAATGTGCAATCGCGGCGTTCATCCGGTCATCCCCCAGCAGGGATCGCTGGGTGCAAGCGGAGACCTGGCACCATTGGCTCATATGGTCCTCGTCATGCTCGGCAAGGGGGAAGCGGAAGTTAATGGCCAGCGCCTGTCAGGCAAGGAAGCCTTGCGTGCAGCAGGACTTTCGCCAATACGCCTGCATGCCAAGGAAGGGATAGCCCTGATCAATGGGACACAAGCGATGACCGCCCTGCTCTGCCTGTCTCTTCATGAAGCCCGCATCGTGATGGAAAGTGCTGAAGTAATTGCCGCGATGACGGTGGAGGCTCTGCACGGAATTCCGAAAGCGTACGATCCGCAATTGCACGCTGTTCGTCCCCATCCCGGCCAGCAGGAGTCCGCACGGCGGCTGCTGCTCCATCTCCATGGCAGCGAACGGACCACGGAGCCAGGAGAGCTGCGCGTCCAGGACGCTTATAGCCTGCGCTGCATTCCACAAGTGCACGGAGCCACCAGGGACACCCTGGAGTACGTCTGGAAAACCGTTGAGCGCGAATGCAACAGCGTGACCGACAATCCGATCCTGTTCCCCGATACCGGAGATGTAATATCCGGAGGCAATTTTCATGGTCAACCGATGGCCTTGGCAGCTGATTTTCTGGCAATCGCGATAGCGGAGCTGGCGAACATCTCGGAACGGCGTACAGAGCGCTTGGTCAATCCGCAATTAAGTGGATTGCCTGGCTTTTTGACGGAAAATGGCGGTTTGCACTCTGGGTTCATGATTACCCAATATGTCGCTGCCTCCATCGTATCCGAAAACAAAGTGCTCTGCCATCCTGCTTCCGTCGACTCGATCCCCTCTTCCGCCAATCAGGAGGATCACGTCAGCATGGGAACGACTGCAGCACGCAAACTTCGCACCATCGTAGCCAACACAGCCAAAGTTCTTGCGATCGAATATTTGGCCGCAGCTCAAGCTCTTGAATTTGGCACTGGAAAGCTCGGGCAAGGCACTGCCAAAGCCTATGAGCATATTCGCAGCAACATCCCGCGGCTACACCAAGACCGTGAAATGCATCCTGACTTGGTCATGGCAGAATGCCTGGTCAGGCAGGGAAAATTGGCCTGGATCATAGACGAGGCGTAGGAAAATGCTCCCCGCTTTGATATGATAAGCAAAAGAGCGTTGATTCCTATCACATGCGGAGGGTTCGACATGCCACATCAACCCAACTCGATCCTGTTATTTGACGGCGTTTGCCACATGTGCCACTCTGCCGTGCAGTTCGTGCTCCGACATAATCGCGGTCAAGACATCTTCTTTGCTTCCCTGCAATCCGATACAGGCAAGCAATTGCTTGCCGCTCATGGTTATCCGGAAAATAGTCTGCAATCCGTCGTCTTTTTTGATGGCGGTACACTCTATACCAAATCTGACGCTGCCTTGCAGGTCGGAAAAAAACTGGGCGGGGGGGGGGGCGCCCTCAGTTTGCTTGGGCTAGCCATCCCCCGTTTTCTTCGCGATCCCGTCTATCTGTGGATTGCCCGCAATCGCTACCGCTGGTTCGGCAAAAGTGAACACTGCTTCTTGCCTACCCCTGCAATGCGAGCGCGATTTCTGGATTAGTACTGCTTACAGCGGCCTTGCTTGTGGATGATCATCACGCACGAGCAGGGCCGCTTTTGCATTGGCTTCGACCTGCGCCGGACTCTTGCTTCCCGGGATTACCGTTGTCACAGCCGGATGGTTGAGGCACCAAGCCAAGGCCCATTGCGCCATGTCTACACCTTCCGGAACTTCTGTCCGCTGGATCTCCTCCACCTGCTGCAGGAGGTTCTTGACATGCTCGGGATCGTGGCGATGGCGGACATCGTTGCCCGCAAATACAGCACCCGGCTTGTACTTGCCGCTCAAATATCCGCTCGCCAGCGGTACGCGCGCCAATACACCGAGATCCTGCTCCTCGCAAGAAGCAAATACCGCTTCTTCCGGCTTGCGATCCAGTCGATTGTACACCACCTGAATGGTTTTGGCATTTACTTGCGAAGCGGAGGACGTTTGGTGGAGGTTGTCGTTTTTCGCAATGGACAGACCCAGATGACGAATTTTTCCTGCGCTCACCTGTTTGTCCAGCATCGTCCACAGCGCGTCGTTGTCAAACGCTTCATCAGGACCGGAGTGGAATTGATACAGGTCGATATAATCCGTTTGCAGTGCTTTCAAGGATCGATCGAGCTGAGCCAAGACCTCTGTCGCTCCGTACTCATTGGTACGTGTAAAGCGATCGTGGAAATGATGTCCGAATTTCGTCGCGACGATCCAGTCTTCGCGCCGGTCTCGCTTTAGATAATCACCGATCAAGCGCTCCGACAGATGATCGCCATAGCATTCCGCCGTATCGATCAGATTAATCCCCAGCTCCTTGGCCTTATGTAAGATCTGATCTACTTCGGCCTGCGTAAAATCCATTCCCCATTCGCCGCCAAACTGCCACGTCCCGACTCCTACGACAGAAACATTCAGTTCGGTTTTTCCCAGACGGCGGTACTTCATCATGCCTCTCCCCCTTTTGCTATCCCTTGTTTGCTATCGCTCAAATCGTTTTCTTGATCGTCAGCTTATCAATAAAAGCTTGTGTATTCTGCTTGCGTTCCTTGCGCATTTTTTTACGCTCTTCGGCGGTATCCAAGAGGTACTTTTCCGTTTCGGTCTCCGGAATCAAAGGCGGAACCTCGGTGGGATTCCCGTCTTCATCCAGAGCGACGAATGTAAGGAACGACGTCGCCGTCAACACCCGCTCACCCGTCCGCAAATTTTCAGCTACCACTTTTACAAATATTTCCATAGACGTTTTGCCAGTTGACGATACATATGCCTCCAGGCAGATCGACTGCCCCATCTTTACCGGGGCGAGAAAATCGATGGAATCGATCGACGCTGTCACGACTGGTCGCCGTGAGTGGCGCATGGCGGCGATGGCAGCTACTTCGTCCACGTAGGCCATCATCGTTCCGCCGAAGATGGTACCGTGGTAATTGGTATCTGAGGGCTGCACCAGGGAAGCCTGGATCGTGCGCGATTCTTGTGTTGTTTTCCCTTTCATCACAGTAACTCCTTCTTTCCTAGATCAAACTGTATGTTCCTAGCACGTGCTTGCTGCACGCTGTTCATCCATCTCCTGCAAAAGTGCCTCGATCCTATCTGCTTCGTCTTGCAGCACATACCGCAGCAAGGCCAAATTCCACAGGTAAGCTGGGCGATAGCCGCTCAGAGAAAAAAGCTGTTCATCGAGGTGGACAGCCAGTTTTCTGCGTTCCGGGCTAGCGCAATAAAAATGGTCCAAATAATCCGTGCCCCAGCGCGAAAAAGAGGATGTCTCCGGGGTCACTGCTGTCACCAGGATTCCTTGATCCGTCTCGATTAAATCGAGCGGGTATAGCTGACAGCTAAAGGGCTTCAATGGTTCCAGCTCTCGTCCCGTCTTCTCCGCATACGCATGGATGGCGCAGCCGAAGCTTCCGGCGGACAATTCCTGATAGAACAGGCAGTTTCCGTGCTGCATGCGGATGGTACCGGCGTTCTGGTCCCAGACGTCTTTTGCTGTCATTCTCTGTCGCACTCGGGCATCCTGCGCATAGCTTGCGATCGCAGGCAATTCCTGTTCCAGCAGCGTGACCTGCCAATCATCCACTGCGTAAGGCTGCCCCCCTTCGCAGCAGGTTTCCCGGTGCACCTGCCGGCAATGGCCGCAGTCCAGATGAAACAGGGCGAGCAATGCTTTTGTATCTACCAGATAACGACCCGCCTTGATCAGCGAGGCTTTGTTTCGTTTTATATACTTTTCACAATGATACCTTTCATGATGCATCATCGGCTCCGGAGTGCCGATGTAACGGGAAGTGCGAGCGGATCTCATGATTCGAGCACGAGCTCGGCTTCCGTCCCAAAGATGGAAAGGCGACCTGCTTCGTTGGCTGCCAGATCTGCTTCCTCGCTGGGAATTTCCATCAGGATCTCAATATGCTCCCCGTCTTCGGCAGCGAAGACCAACAGCAGGTCTTTTTCTGTAAACTCGTTGTTCGTAAGCGTAGCCGAAGCCAGAGTTGCCCGAAACTGCGTCTCTTCTTCATCCTCGCCCTCCGAGTCCCACTGGGTGTACGAGACCGTAAGCACTTTATTCGCGTATTCCTCTGTCAAGATTTTGAGCAATTGCTCATGCTGCTGGATGTCCATGATAATCCCTCCGAATTGACTACAGCCATCAAAGCTGTACACTTACAGCCAATCATAGCAGATGGCTTTTCCAGATGCTACGCTGGAAATGCGAAAAGCCGCCTCGACTCGCGAATGCGGCTTTCCAGCAATATGCCCTGCGTTTTTTGTCAACCGACTTTGGTGATGGTCTGTGCCAGGGCAAAATCCTTGCCCGTCAGACCCCGCGCCTCCCTCGTCGTAAGAACAAAGGTGACCAGGTTTGCCTTGATGTGAATTTCCACATGCTGACTGTCGTGTTCCAACATTTCGGCAACCCGATTGACAAGCCGCATGGCAGAAGCAAAATCAGAACATTCATACGTCCGTGCCAACGCCATGCGATCCTCCACCAGTTTCCAGCCCGGCACCTTCCCGAGATACAGCTTAACCTGCTCGACCGACAGTCTGCTCATCACAAACTCCCCCTCGTAGACCCGTTGAACGGTAGTAACACCATCTTATTCAGGGGAGACACCTGTTAGTCACGCTTATCCGCAACCCATTTACATCTTCACTGCATAGAAGATCATGCGCGGGGAGTCAGGAGCGACATAGGGCTCGAAGACATAATTGCCAAATACCTGAATCTGTCCAAATCCTGCCTGTTCCAGCATCGCCATCATCTGCTCCACGCTGAACAGGCGAACCTGCTCCGTATACTCCCGCGGCTCATGAGACGAATCGTCTTTGATTGAAATCCGCTTTTTCACAAATCCATCCTCAATCCAGCGTTTCTCCTCGATGAGCAAGTCCTCTACTTCCTTGGTGGAATGCGGGACCAGATGATCTTTGACAAAAGCGGGATTGAGGTAATCCAGGATTAATTCACCGCCCTGTTTTAACGCTTGGGCCATGTTTTGGACGACTTTCGCATTCTCCTCATCCGAAGTGAAGTAACCAAAGCTGGTGAAGAGATTGACGACGATGTCAAATTCCTCGCGAAACGGGATTTCTCGCATGTCACAGCGGGCAAAACGGAGCTTTGGATAGTGATTTTGCTCTTCCGCCAGCTTCAATAGGACAGGCGATAAATCGACTCCAACGACTTCGTATCCCCGACGAGCCAGTGCACGCGAATGTCGGCCGCTTCCACAGCAAAGATCAAGCACTTTTCCTGTCGCCTTGATCGGCAGTCGTTCGAGCAAATTGGCAATTTCTTCATCTGCTGCCGAATCATCACGGTGCCGGTACACCAGCACATAATCTTCGCGAAAGCTGCGTTCAAACCATTCTTCTGCCATGTCTGAGCTCCTTTTTTCTTCCCAAGATGTTCCTATTATACCATAGCGGGGTTTGTTCGTTGGGCTCTTACCTGCCGGAAAGTGTCAGTGGACATCCCGATTTTTTAACGCTTATCCAATCGGGTGGAACGGCCGATCCGGATTTTCTCCGCGACACGCTCAATGATGCTTTCCATCGAGTTCGGATCATGAACAGCATCGTACTCGTTGATGTTGATGCGCAAGATCGGGCAAGCCGCAAAGGAACCGATCCACTTCTCATAGCGCTCATACAAATCCTTCCAGTACTCGACAGGTGTCTGTTGCTCCATCGGGCGTCCACGTTCCTTCACGCGGTCAACAATATCGTCAAAGCTGCCTTCCAGATAGATCAGGATATCAGGATGCGGGAAGTACGGGGTCATCACCATCGCTTCGAACAGTTCGGTATAGGTGCGATAATCTTCCTCGGTCATGTTCCCTTGCTCGTACAGCATGCGTGCGAAAATGCCAGTATCTTCGTAAATGGAACGATCCTGTACAAATCCGCCTCCGTATTCAAACATTCGCTTCTGCTCCTTGAAGCGCTCCGCCAAAAAGAAGATTTGCAAATGAAAGCCCCAGCGAGCCAAATCTTCGTAATATCGTCCCAAATACGGGTTATTGTCCACTTTTTCAATCGAGACACGAAACCCCAACTGTTCTGCCAATGCATGTGTAAACGTGGATTTCCCAACACCGACTGTTCCGCCGATGGTGATCACCGCGTTGGCTGGGATTCCGAATTTTTCGCGAAGTGGACTGCTATGAAACCTTGACATGTACGCAACTCCTACCTTTTCTTTCTGCCTTTATTCTGCCAGCAGCTTCCGGATGATGGGATCTACTTTGTCCAATACTTGCTGCAAATCTCCCTGGTTATGTACGAAATCCACATGATCGCAATTCAATTTGATCACAGGGGTATTGGGGTGCTGCTTTTCAAATTCCTGCATGAACTCTTCGTAGTCCGCAATCAGATTTTCCATGTATGTGATATCCATATTGCGTTCGATATCGCGGTCACGCATGGCGATTCGCTTCATCACCGTATCGATCGAAGCTGTCAAGTAAATGACCAAATGCGCTTGCGGCAGATCCTCCGTCAAAATATCGTAGATCTTCAGATACTTGTTCAGATTGTCAGGATCAAGCGTTCGTTTGGAAAAAATCGTATTTTTAAAAATATTGTAGTCGGAAACGACCGAAATGCCCTGCTGCAAATACTTGGAATGAATATCTTGCAACTGCTTGTACCGATTGCAAAGAAAAAACATTTCCAACTGGAAGCTCCACTCGGAAATATCCTCGTAGAATTTTCCTAAAAACGGATTTTCATACACAATTTCTTCCAGCAGCTGCAAATCATAGGCCCGGTTCAGTTCCCGTGCGAGAGAGGTTTTTCCAATGCCAATTGGCCCCTCGACGGTAATCAAAATCGACTTCATAGGGGTTGGGTCTTCCTTTCATGAAGATGAGAGCAAATCATATTGTAGCATGTCCGCCGCGGGTTTGTCGAAATGTATCGGTTCTTGGGAACGGCAAAAACTGCCCGATACCTCGAGCAGCTTGTAAACGCTTTATCATTTACGTAAAGTACTCGACACGAGCCTGTGGAAACAATCTGGAGATTTCCTTTTCCAAATGAGCTTGCAGCGCTTTTGCCTTCACGTCAGGATAGACGTATTTTCCTTTCCCGTACTTGCCCCATTTGTATTTTCGTTCCTCTTCGTTCATTTCCAGCTTAGTCTTGGGATACCGCTGCAATATCAAGCTTTTTGCGATCTTGGTGAAACGGTGCTGAATCAGTTCAAATGTCAAATCCTCCATGGCCTCCGGGACAAGCTGTTCGCGCAGCCTCTCCAATAGATCCGTATACCCCTCTTCCCAGCCCTCAAACCAGTACAATGGCGCCAAAATGAACCCCAGCGGATAGCCTGCTTTCGCCACTTTTCCCGCAGCTTCCAGTCTTTCGCTGAAACTCGAGGTTCCCGGCTCGAAGTTCTTGATCACATAATCTGCGTTCATGCTGAAGCGAAAGCGCGTATGCCCTTTGTGCCTGGCGTCGAGAAGGGAGTCCACATGGTGGAATTTGGTGACAAAGCGCAGCCTGCCCCACTCCTGCTCCCCCATAAATTCAATCGCCCGCTTCAAATTGCCGGTGATATGCTCGATGCTGACCGGGTCCGAAGTACAAGCAGCCTCAAAGCGGGTGATTTCTCCCGCCCGCTCCTCAATGTAGGTTTTCGCCTGCGCGAAGATCTCATCGGTGTTGACGTAGATTCGGATATACGGCCTGGAGCCGACGTTGGTATTCAGATAACAGTAGTGACAGTGGCCCACACATCCAGTGGCGAGCGGGATGGCGTATTCAGCAGAAGGCTTTGAGGTCTCGAACTTCAAGGTTTTGCGTACCCCGATCACCAGCGTGCGCTTGGCATTGCGGTATTTCTCCGCATCCGTCTCTCCCGGGATTCCCCGGACCTGGTTGTGGCTGGTCGTCATCTGTATCGGGATTCCTTCCCGCTGAAAGCGCTGGTACAGCTCTTTCCCCAGCGGATAATCAAGAGCGTGGGGCTCGACAAAGACATAGTCAGGGATAAAAAGACCGGATTTGCTTCTGCCTGGCGCTTCCTGCACTGTAGTCGCCATACTCTCCCCCCTTTGCTCTAGTATGTCCCGCTAGCTTCTCGTCCGCGCTGGTGTGTAGATGGCATGGGCTTTTCCTACATCGTTTGCTTAAAAAGGTGAAGCCATTTCTTGGCCTGCTCTTGCTGGGAGGACGGGACGCGCAGAGAATAGACATGCCCGTTTCTCTTGGTCCGTTTAGCGACTACCTTGACCTGAATGCCCTTCAATTCCAAAAATTGCCGACAATCCTGTGCGACCCGGGGCAGGCCGTAGGATTGGTGTATTGTGACCCATCTCGTCCACATACAGTCGTTTCCACCCTTTTTCCTGTTTGTCATACAGTAAGCAAAAAAGAAGGAGAAGGTTCGGCAAAACCGTTTTCGCTCTTCGCGAGTCTAATGATTGTAGGAGGGGTGAACGTGAATCTGGAACAGCTTGTCCGTGAGGCCCAAAAAGGGGACGATCAGGCTTTTTACCAGCTTATCCTCATGCACAAGGAGCGGATGTATCGCGTGGCGTATGCCTTTTTGCGCACGGAAACAGATGCATTGGAAGCTATACAGGAAGCGACTTGTCGCGCTTATCTCAAACTGTCTGCGTTAAAGGAGCCGGCCTATTTTTCAACTTGGCTGACACGGCTTTTGATCCACTTGTGCATAGATGAGCAAAAACGAAGAAAGCGCTGGATTTTGGAAGAGACCGACCGGGAGCGCATAGACCCACAGGCAGATCATACAGATGAACGAATCTTGCTGCAGGCTGCCATGGAACGGCTCTCCCCGATTCAGCGACATGTCATCATTCTGAAGTATTTTGAAGATCTGACGATACGCGAAATTGCTTCCCTGCTCGACCATCCGGAAGGGACGATCAAAACCTGGCTGCATAAGGCACTCGGCGCATTGCGTCACGACTTGGGAAAAGGCTGGTGAACGCTCATGCAACATGAAGATAAGTTAGAACAGTCGTTGAATGAGGAAAAAGAACGCATGCAAGCAGTAATACTGCCTGCTGATCTGGACCATTACATCCGAAAAGGAGTAGACAAAGCAAAGCGATTGCAGGCAAGACGGAAGCGGTGGCAGCGCTACGGGACCAGCTTGGCTGCTTGTTTATTGGTCGTGGGACTGTTCTTTTCCATCCGCTTGTCTCCGGTTGTCGCTGCCTATGTGAGTCATATCCCGGGGATGGAAAAGCTGGTGGAGCTGATTCGCGAGGACAAAGGCCTGCAGCGGGCAGCAGAGCATAGGATGGTGCAAAACGTCGGAGAAAGCATCCAGCAAGGAGCCATCCGCTTCAGTGTGGACGAGGTGCTGATGGATGAACGGCGCATGCTGATTTTTTATACGCTCTCGCAGGATCGCTCCGATCAGGTTCTCTCCTTGCATAAAGTGGAGCTGCTGGACACTGCGGGGAATCCGTGGGGACTTGGCGGCGCATCGTGGAGTCACAATTTGGAACCGGGACAAACCACGAAAAATCGGATCGATTTTACGTTCGAAGAAAGAGGGGAAGTGCCGGATTTCTTGCAGCTTCGCGCCACGATATCCATCGACGGCGAAGAACAAGATACTCCGGTAAACGTGGTGTTTGCCATCGACAAGACGAAGTTTGTTGTACATCAACCCATCTCCTATGAGGTAAACCAAGAGGTACAAGTCGACAGCCAACGCTTCACGGTCGAAAGCATCACCGCCTATCCGACGCAAACAGAGGTAAGGATCCGCTTCGATCCCGCCAATACCAAGCATATTTTTGAATTCGACCAATTGGAGCTGGAAGATGAAAAGGGAGCTACCTACGCCTTTTGGGGAAATGGCTTGCCTTATTCCCGCGAAGGCGACGATGTGGTCATTTACCATCTGGAGAGCATCTACTTTGCCAAATTCGAACAACTGATGCTGCAGGCGAAAGGGATCCGCGCGCTGGATAAGGACAAGCTGACTGTGACGATAGATGCCCGGACAGGCGATTTCACGAAGATACCGGATGAACGCCTTCGCCTGGACGCCCTGCGCCAACGGGACGATGTCGTGGGAATGGACCTTTCGCTAATCGTAGATGAGATCGACCACTCGCGATATGTGTCTTTGCTTGGCGAGCTGACAGATGACCTGGGTAATGAATATGACCTGCTGCAAAGCACCTCTTCCAGTGACTATCCATCAAAAAACATACAGCTTTACGGTCATCTGTTTAAACGGCTCACTTCTCATGGCACCCCTTCGGAATACAGCTTCACGCTTTACAGCTATCCAACTCGGCTTACAGAAGGCTTCGCAATCAAGATCAAATAGAAAAGGCCCGGCTTCGCGCCGGGCTTTTCACGTTCTTCCTTTATTCGATAACAGCCCAGTGATTGGTTGGACCGTGGCCCCCGCCCAGTTCAGGTGCTGTCTTAATCGCTTCGAAAATAAAGCGGTTCGCCTTCTCCACCGCCTCAATCAGCGGCGTGCCTTTGGCCAGTTCTGCGGTCAATGCAGCCGAGAACGTACAACCCGTCCCATGCGTGTGCCGGGTCTGGATGCGCTCGTGGACGATCTCGTGAAAAGCTTGTCCATCGTACAGGATGTCCCGCACTTCGTCGCCTTCCAGATGCCCGCCCTTCATCATGACGTTGCGCACGCCCAACGCGTGAATCGCCTTGGCCGCTTCGCGCATCTGCTCCGCATTGCGAATCTGCATACCCGTCAAGCACTCCGCTTCCGGTACATTCGGAGTAACAACCTCCGCGAGAGGCAGCAAACCTTTGGTCAGTGCTTCAATCGCATCATCCTGGAGCAGCTTTGCCCCGCCCTTTGCGATCATGACAGGGTCCACAACCAATTTCAGTTTGTTGTACGGACGCAGTTCATCCGCCACAGCCCTGATGATCGCCGCATCGAAGAGCATCCCCGTCTTGGCCGCATCCGCTCCGATATCGCGGAGCACCTCATGGATTTGCTGGGCAACAGCTTCTGTCGTCATGGGATATACCCCAAACACCCCGAGGGTGCTTTGAACCGTAATCGCGGTGATCGCACTCATTCCGTATGCGCCGAACTGATGAAAGGTTTTGAGATCCGCCTGAATCCCGGCGCCGCCTCCACTATCTGAGCCTGCTATCGTTAAAGCTCTGGCTACCTGTTTCATGTTATCCTCCACCACCCATCTCGCTATTCTCTGATCTTATCTGAGTATATCATCGAAAGCTACAGTTCGGTATACTAGTCTTGATTGCCATCGGACAAGGAAGGAAGAAAGCAATGACTTACCGCACCCTTTACTGGTTGACCGCCCTGCTCCCTCCGATCATCATCGGAGGTTTTGAATTCATCCGCCATGACTTCCTGCTGCCCTATCTCTCCATGGAGGACGGCAATGTATACATCACGATCCTCACGTTGGTACTCTCTTTTCTATTCGCCAACTGGATGTTCCGTACGATTGAGAGGATGAATGCTCGCCTTGTCGAGGAGCAGGCACGTCGCGCTGTCTACGAGGAACGGGAGCGGTTGGCCCGCGAACTGCATGACGGCATCGCGCAGTCTCTCTTTTTTCTCAACGTCAAACTGAAGCAAGGACATTTGGACGATGCGCGCATTGCCGTGTCGGCGATTGACAATCACGTCAGACAAGCCATTTTCAATCTGCGCTCGCTCCCGGAGGAAGGCAGTCTGGAGCAGCGTCTGGAAAACTGGCTGGCCCAGTGGAGTGCTCTCTCTGGCGTAGATATCGTACATGAGATACAGGTTAGCGACAATTTTTTCTCACCTGCCCAGGAGGTCCAGGTGTTTGGCATCATCCAGGAGGCATTTGCCAACATTCGCAAGCATTCGCAAGCCCGCCATGCCTGGATTTCGCTGGTTACGCAAGATTCACGCAGCTGGATGCTGACGATCGAAGATGACGGCATCGGGATCTCGCCTGATTCAAAAAGGTCCAAAAAATACGGACTGTCCATGATGCGTGAACGCGCCCGGCAGTTGGACGCCATTTTGGAAATCAAACAGCGGGAAGGCGGCGGAACGTTGATCAGCCTGATCTCTCAAAAAGGAGGTGAAAACAGATGAACCCCTATCGAGTCATTATCGCTGACGATCACTCCATGGCGCGGTTGGCGATTCGCAGTTTGCTTGACCCGGACCCTTCGTTTGAGGTGGTAGGAGAAGCTGTCAACGGGGAAGAAGCTTTTCAGCTTTGCGGCGAACTGCAGCCTGATCTCGTCCTGATGGATATCAATATGCCCAAATGGAGCGGGCTGGAAGCGACACGCGAAGTCAAAAAAGCCTACCCTCACATTAAAGTCGTCATTCTCAGCATCTCCGATGATGTCGGCGACTTGATCACGGCGATCCAGTTCGGCGCTCAGGGCTACCTCCTGAAAAACCTCGAGCCAGACGACTGGATCAACTATCTGCATGCACTATTGTGCGAAGACAGTCTCCCCTCGCGCGAGATGGCGACCCGACTGTTTCATCATTTTCGCCAGGAAGAGCTGGGAGACGAGCTGAAGCCTGATGTGCTGACACCGCGTGAACGCGAGATTGTCATGTATGTCGGGGCTGGCAAGACAAACCGGGAGATCAGCGATGCACTGGTCATTGCCGAGAACACGGTAAAAAATCACATCAAAAATATTTTAGACAAGCTGCAACTGGCGAACCGTGTGCAACTGGCCGCATATGCCGTACGCCATCACTTGTTAAAAAAATAAAAAAGAGCGCCCTGAGGAGAGCCCTGCAAAAGTCCACCTACTATCTGTAAACTGAATCCCCAGTGCTTTTAGGTACTGGGGATTCATGTGTCGTGAATGTAGCTGTAGTGGGGAGAAGCATGTTTCCGATCTGCGCTACGGTCTACGTCCCGCAAGGGAGTTAAACTGTCCGCTCCACAGCGATCCCGGGGGAAGCGCAAAACGGCGCGCAGCTCCGGAGTTTATTCATAGGTTGCGCTTTCGTTTCCCCGGGCTTCGCTGTTCCGCTAGGCTGGACTCCGCCAATCGCTCCGCCTGGAAACATGCTTCTCCTCCCCAACCGTAGAGTTTTCAACCAGTACCCCCTTTGGCACTGGGTTTTGTTGTACAATGAAAAGAAAACGAAAGAGTTGGAACCATTGCTACAGCCCTCTAAACAAATGACGGCATCTTTCCATGCCGAATTATACAAACTGATTCCCGAGGATCACCCATTACGAAAAATCAATGAAATCGTAGATTTCACGTTTATTCATGACTTAGTTCGTTCCTCTTATTGTGAGCATTACGGAAGACCTGCTAACGAACCAGAACTCCTGTTTCGTTTGCTGTTTTTACAAGTTCTCTACAATCTTTCGGATGAACGCATCATTCAGGAAACGCAGGTAAACCTCGCTTACAAGTGGTTTTTAGGTGTAAATCCGGAGGATAACCTTCCTGACCCCTCCCAACTGTCTCGCTTTCGTAATCATCGATTAGGAGCAGGAGCCGTGGATGAGGTGCTCATATCAGTTGTGCGTCAGTGCATTGAAAAAGGTCTTGTGAAGTCAAAGACGATCATCATGGACTCCACCCATACACTGGCAGCTTCGCAAAAACAAAAGCCACTTGAAGTACTTCGAGATGCGGCGAAGCGCCTGTTCCGTGTTGTGGTGAAAAAGCATCCCAAGCTTGAGAAGAAACTCCCGAAGTTACCGGGGTTGAGGAAAGAAGATCAAGAGGATGCCGAGAAGATCATGCTTCAGTACCTGGCTAATCTTGGGGAAACTGTTGAGTTGTTGTTGCCGGATCATGAAGGTTCCATCTCGGAGAAAGTTCGAATCGCCAAGGCCATCGTGGAAGACGAGCGTCTCCTTGCCAATAAAGGCATTATGTCGGCCATTGATCCGGATGCACGCTTTGGATGGAAGAGCAATACAAAATCCTTTTTTGGCTACAAAGAACATATCGCCATGACAGAAGAAGAGATCATTACGGCTGTGGAAGTTACTGAAGGAAGTTCGGATGACGGCAAACAATTCAAAGAACTTTTGAATCAAACCTTGGACGCAGGTATAGAAGTACATGAAGTGATTGCTGACACTGCATATTCGGGTAAAGATAATTTGGAAGAGATGAAAAGTAAGCAGATTCAACCCGTCGTACCACTTAACCCGATCGTACATAACGGAGGGCTTAGACAAGAAGGTTTTGAATACAACAAGGATGCAGACTTTGTTATTTGTCCGGCAGGACAACACAGTATTCGAAAAGCTGTCCAAGGAAGCAAGCAAAGTGGCAATAGTCGTTCTCTTGTTTTCTATTTCGATACCGAGAAATGCAAGGCGTGCCCGCTTAAGGAAGGATGCTTCAAGCCAGGAGCGAAGAGCAAAACCTATTCCATTCGGATTGTGGCGGAACATTACCAAGAGCAAATCGAGTTTGAGAAAAGCGATACGTTCAAGGAACGTATTTGTCGCAGACCGATTATTGAACATAAAAATGCGGAACTAAAAAGGTATCATGGGATGACCAAGGCTAAGTACCGTGGTCTCTTTCGCATGCGAATACAGGCAATACTTACGACTTTCGTCGTAAATGTAAAACGGATGATAAAATTAACAGAGAAAATGCAGTCCGCCTCCTGAGGGAGATTGAACTGCATTTTTTCGTTATTGCCCTCTTTTTTACACAATTCAATGGGGTTACTCGAGTTGCAAGCTCCAACAAGGGGATTTTGCAGGGCTCTCCCTTAGACGCTCTTTTTTCTATTCACTCCCCTGCGGAGCTTCAAAGCTGTAGTAAACGTAGGGATCCTTCGGTGCATCTACAGGCTCTACCTGCGTAGCTTTCAGTACCAGCATATCGTAGCCATCTGCATTTCTTAGCTCCAGCTTCCCGCGAACCTTGACCCAGCTGTCGATAGGATAGTTTTTGGCTTGTTTGTCTTCCACCAGAATTCCGAACACACTGGCGTCTGCTGTACAGCAGGAGACTGAAAAACGAGCCACGACAAACTGCTCCTCCGAAAAATCGGATTGATGGTAGACGAAGCCCATCGTCTCGATTTCCTTGCCCGCAAATTCCTTGGCATACAGCTCCATCGTTGTCAAACCGTCTAAAAACACTTTGTCATCCAGCTTGATCACAGGCTGCTTATACAGGAATACCGCAATGTCTGTGTAAAAGTCGCCAAAATCACTTTCAGCAAAGAGTTGCCTGATTTGCGCTTCTTCCAGCGGGACAGTCTTCACTGGCTCTTCGGATGTGTTTGACGGCTCTGCTTGCTTCCTGACATCTTCCGCTATCCGCTCCCCGTCATTTGGCTGCACATCCACCTGTGACTCCATCTCAGGCACCGTAGCATTGACCTGTGCCAGTTTTCGGACGTCATTGCTCAGCAGGTTCACACCCAGATTTTCTGCCATGGCACTCCCCAGCGTTTTGTCCGGCATGAATATGCCCATCGCCAAAGGGAGACAGAAAAGCCCGTATACGATCAGCGAAGTCCATGGCGACCGGGGGATTTTATGCGCGTCGCAGTCACAATCATAATCGCTCTGGCCGATGATGACCTGGCGGATGCTCGCGATCGTCAAGATGATCAGGATGCCCAGCGTCACGTAGTTCAGCATATGCAGCCGGGGTGCCAGATACTGGCTTAGCCTCCCCGTAATGATCATCTCCGCAAGCAAGAGCACAAAACCGCTCAATATCAATGTTCGCAATATGTAATGACGTTTCCATTTTTTCTGATTTTGGTCCATTTTTCTTCTCCTCTCACACCGGCATCCATAATGTGACGACCAATACCGTAATTGTCACCGCCAGGATCAGCTTGACCACAAAGCCAAAACGGAATGAATGGAACAGCAGCAAGGTCGTTTTCAAGTCCATCATGGGACCGAAGACGAGGAAAGCCAGTAGCGAACTGCTCTGGAAGGTATTGGCAAAGGAAGCTGCAATAAACGCATCTGCTTCTGAACATAGCGAGAGGATATACGCCATGCCCATCATGACCAAATGGGAAGAGAGTGGCGTCTGTCCGATCCCCAGCATGGTTTCCCGACTGACGAAAACTTGCAGCAGCGCACTGATTAATGCCCCGAATAGGAGGAATTTTCCCATATCAAAAAATTCATCGACTGCATGAGAAAAAGTAGCCGACAGCTTGCCACGAGATGCTTCCACATGTCTCGCCTCATGTCTGATCTCTGTCTCCATTCCCAAGCGCAGCGGATTCTTTTTGACGAAGAACAACACCAGAATCCCGATCACGAAGGCAACAATCAACGCCGAAATCGCACGATACATCGCCATGTCAGGCTGCCGGGTAAAAGCCGTGTAGGTAGAAGTCAACACGATTGGATTGACGATTGGACCCGCCAACAGGAAGACGATCCCCACATGAAGCGGCATCCCTTTCTGAATCAGGCGGCGAACCACCGGAATGATGGCGCATTCGCACACGGGGAACAGCACTCCCAAGAGCCCGGCAAAGGGCAACGCAATGAATGGATTTTTAGGCGTCCAGCGGCGAACTTGTTCTTCTGTCACAAACGTCTGAATAAAGGCGGAAAAAAAGACTCCCAATAAAACAAAGGGAATGGCTTCAAGGACGATACTGAGGAAAAAGGTTCTGACATCCAGCCATTTCGGTGACCAAGTGATGAGATTCGCATAAAGAGGATTGCTCGTGCCCCCTGTTGTCACCCAGACGACGGCAAGCCCCAGTATGACCGCTCCCAGGCTGTCACGAAGCAGGCTACGGAAGTTTACCGGCAAGATGCTAACCTCCTAACGATCTAGCGAATTGTATATCTTTTCTATTATATGCGAACCTGTCCAATGATACCAAATTCTCATAATCATTCAAATAAACACTTGAATGTTTGAACTCTTTTTGGTAGCCTTTACCTTAATCAAGGAGAGAAAAGAAGGGATTGCCATGAACGAGTACGATGTCATTGTGGTCGGAGGAGGGCAAGCGGGGCTGGCTATGGGCTATTATTTGCGACAGACCAATCGCCGCTTTCTGATTTTGGATTCGCAAAAACGGACTGGAGATAGCTGGCGACAGCGATACGACACCCTGGTCTTGTTTACACCCCGTCGCTACAGTGCCTTGCCAGGACTGGAGTTCCCCGGCGAGCAAATGCAGCTGCCAACCAAGGAGGAGACGGCAGACTACCTGGAAATGTACGCCCGGCACTTTGACCTTCCCATCCAATATCAATCAACAGTGCTGCGGGTGGAAAAAACGGCCGGAGGATATACAGTCGAGACGGCAGATGAGGTATTGCATACTCGTAGCCTCGTCGTTGCCACTGGTCCTTTTCAAACACCGTTCATTCCTGCGTTGGGGCAGCAGGATTCATCAGATGTCTTCTCCCTGCATACTGCCTCTTATCGGAATGAAACGCAATTGCCGCCCGGTCCCGTCCTGATCGTCGGCGGGGGAAATTCGGGTGTACAGATCGCTGTCGAGCTTGCCGCCTCCCGTCCAGTCTATCTGTCCATGGGGCAGGATCGCACCTTTCTTCCAGCCATGATCTTCGGCAGATCGATCTTCTCGTATCTGTACGCATTCGGATTGCTTGAATCGCCTGGGACCTCCTGGCTGGGGAAAAAGTGGCGCGCCAAACCCGACCCGATCTTTGGCTACCGCAAGCAGGTACGCGAGCTGACGAAAAAAGGGCAGCTGCACGTAACCCAGCGCACTCGCTCCATTCAGAATCGTACGGCGACTTTTGACGATGGAGCAAAAGCCGAGATTTCCGCCATCATCTGGGCTACTGGTTTTCGCTCGAATTATGAATGGCTTCAGATACCCGGAGTATTGGCGGCAGATGGGAAGCCAATCCATGAAAGAGGCATTTCTCCCGTCCAGGATCTCTATTTCATCGGGTTGCCTTGGCAGTATTCCCGGGGCTCCGCCCTTCTCGGCGGGGTTGGAAATGACGCAAAATATATCGTGGAGCGGATGGAAAATCAATAATCTCCGGCGTCGACGAAAAAAGCGAGCCTCTGCGGGCTCGCTTGTCTGCTTATTTGATTGATTATGCTGGCTACAGCTTGATGGTGATTAGCTTTAATTCCGTCATTTCCTCGACCGCATACTTGATTCCCTCACGGCCAAAGCCGCTTTCCTTCACTCCGCCATACGGCATGTGATCCACCCGGAATGTCGGGATGTCGTTGATCATGACACCGCCTACTTCCAATTCGTCGGCGGCTTTGAGCGCTTTCTGAATGTCGCGGGTGTAAATGCCAGCCTGCAGCCCGTAGCGGGAGTCATTGACGGCTTCAATCGCCTCTTCAAGCTTCTGGAAAGGTGTGACGACTACGATCGGACCGAAGACCTCCTGGCAGGAGCATTTCATGTCACTCGCTACATTGGTCAGAATCGTCGGGGCAAAAAGCCGCTCGTTCACGGGCTTGCCGCCTGTAACCACGTTCGCCCCTCTGGAGACGGCTTCCTCCACCCAGTCTGTCATGCGTTGATGGTCTTTAGCCGAGATGAGAGACGACATGTCCGTCGCTTCCTCCAGAGGATCGCCGAGCACCAGCTTTTCCGTCGCCGCCTGGAAGGAGGAGAGGAATTCTTCGTACTTGCTTTCGTGCACGTAGACACGCTGCAGCGAGATGCACACCTGACCGCTAAACGAGAACCCGCCTATCACACAGCGATCGATCAATGCCTGATCGATCTCCACGTTATCGTCAATGATCAGAGCCGAGTTGGAGCCCAGCTCCAGCGTAACCCGCTTGAGGCCAGCTTTGTTCTTCATCGCGATTCCGACTTCCGGACTTCCAGTGAAGGTGATCGCGGCAATTCGCGGATCGCGCACCAGCTTTTCGCCCACGATAGCGCCTTTTCCGGGGAGAATATTCAAGGCTCCTTCGGGCAGACCTGCTTCGGCAAAAATATCGGCCAATACCAAGGCACTCAACGGAGTTTGGCTGGCAGGCTTGAGCACCACTGTGTTTCCGGCAGCAAAGGCAGGGCCCAGCTTGTGTGCTACGAGATTAAACGGGAAGTTGAACGGTGTGATGGCTCCCACGACACCGATCGGCTTTGGGAAGGTGAAAGCCAACCGCCCCTCTCCGCCCGGTGCAGCGTCTAGCGGGATGGTTTCGCCATGGATGCGTTTTGCTTCCTCTGCAGCAAATTTATACGTCTGAATCGTTCGGCCGATCTCTGTTCTGGCAGTACGAATCGGCTTGGCTGCTTCCGACGCCAGAATCCGAGCCAGCTCCTCCTGCCGCGCTTCCATAATCGCGACCGCCTTTTCCAAAATGGCGGCGCGCTTGCTTGCCGGAAGTTTCGCCATCGTCTTGCTCGCCTGTCTCGCAGCTTCGATAGCTTCGTCTACATCTGCATCGTCCGCCTGCCCGATCTCGGCGATCAACTCACCAGAGAAGGGAGAATAGAGCGGGGCGTACTCCTTTGCTTCCTTCCATTTCCCCTGGATGTACAAATGCTTCTTCATTGCGATCCCCTCCTCTTCTCTCGATTAGTTGGTTACGTAGATCCCTTTCAATACATCGGTCATGATATCCAAGCCTTCCTGCAATTGCTCATCCGTGATGACCAGCGGTGTGAGGAAGCGCAGAATATTGCTGTGAACGCCTGCAGACAGCACGACTACTCCGTTCTCGCAACATCCTTTGGTCAGCTTTCCGACCAGCTCCTTCGCCGGCTCCCCTGTCTGCGGATCTACGAATTCCACCGCGCACATGGCGCCAAGCCCGCGGACATCCGCGATTACTGGCATGTCTTTTTGCAAAGCCAGGAAATGCTTCTGGATGGCATCGCCGATCTCTTGCGCCCGCTTGGCCAGATTTTCTTTTTCCATCTTTTCAATGACAGCCAGAGCCGCTACACAGCCCAGAGGACTTCCCCCGTAGGTCCCGCCGATTTCACCGGCAGTCGGCGCATCCATAATCTCTGCCCGCCCCGTAACCGCACTGATCGGCAGACCAGCCGCAATCGACTTGGACATCGTAATGATATCGGGTTCGATGCCGAAATGAGTGGAGGCAAACATTGAGCCAGTGCGGCAAAAACCGGTTTGAATTTCGTCTGCGATAAAGAGGATATCGTTCTTCTTGCAAATATTGTAAATTCCTTGAACAAATTCGACAGGAGGAATGACAAATCCGCCTTCTCCCTGGACTGGCTCCATAATAACCGCTGCCAGCTCTTCCGGAGATACCTCTGTCAAAAGGAAATCTTCAAACTGATCGACACAGTACTGGGCGTAGTCGGCATCCGTCAGCCCTGCCGGCTTGTTCATCGGGTACGGGAACTGGGCTTTATACGTCATGGGCGCAAATGGACCCATTTTGAATTTATACGGCTTTACTTTGCTGGTCAGGGACATGCCCAAAAGCGTACGACCGTGGAAGCCCCGGGTAAACGAGACAATCCCTTGACGGCCCGTGTATTTGCGGGCAATTTTGACCGCGTTTTCTACGGCTTCCGCACCGCTGTTGGCGAACATGGTTTTCTTGGCAAAATCGCCGGGCGTGATTTCAGCCAGTTTTTCCGCCAATTGGACATATGGCTCATACATGGCAACGTGGAAGCAGGTATGGATGTATTTGTCGAGCTGCTCCTTCAATACCTGGACGACTTCTGGCGGACAGTGGCCTGCGTTGATTGTACCGATCGCTCCGGCAAAATCCAGGTATGTGTTGCCGTCTACGTCTGTCAGCAATGCACCGGATGCGCGTTCTACGACAACCGGCGTGTTATTGCCCACACCACTGGGTACAGCCTGCTCCCTTCTGGCGATGATCGCGGCGCCTTTGGGACCTGGCACCCCTGCAGAAACATTGACAAATGTACGTTGTTTGGACATATGACCCAACCCCTTTAGGAGATTATTTGAGTAAGATTCGGTAATACCCGACCTGCTCCTTATACTTAGCAAAAAGCATGCCAAACTCAATAAAAGCGGAAAGCTCGCCTATTTTATCTGCATTTATTCACAATTGAATTATTTGCTGCAAAATCCGATTCAAAAATGAATTATATAATTCAAAAATGAATCAACTGCGAATACGGTATTTCTGCAGCTTCCGCACGACCGAGGGCTGGCTGATGCCCAGGAAGTCCGCCATCTCAGCTGTCGTGCGGCAGCGCTCAGAGGCATACCGCATCCATTTCTCCTCTACTTGATCCAGTGCCTCTTTGAGCGAAAAGCGGGGCATGAGCGGGACGTTCTCTTCCTGCTCGACGTAGCTCGCGGCTACCTCTGCCGGCAGATGGATGGGTTCGATCACTTCTTCATCTGTCGTCACGACCATGCGCTCCAGAACGTTTTCCAGTTCGCGCACATTGCCCGGCCAATCATACTGCATCAGAGCGGCGATTGTAGCGCTATCGAGCCGTTTCTCTAAGCCGTAGCGCTCATTTAGATTGCGCAGCACCACCCGAATCAGGGCGGCAATATCCTCCGGGCGCTCGCGCAAAGGAGGAACGTGGATCGGCACCACGTTCAGGCGAAAGTAGAGGTCCTGGCGAAACTTCCCTTCCTTAACCATGGCTTCGAGATTGCGGTTCGTTGCCGCAATCAGACGAAAATCCACCTCGCGATCTTGCGTGCTGCCAATTCGCTGCAGCTTTTTTTCCTGGATCACCTTGAGCAGCTTGGCTTGCAACGGGAGGGGAAGCTCTCCCAGCTCGTCTAGCAAAAGCGTCCCCCCATTTGCCATCTCGATGATGCCTTTCTTTCCCGTCTTGGCTGCTCCGGTGAACGAACCTGCCTCATAGCCGAACAACTCGGATTCGAGGAGCCCTTCGGGTATCGAGCCGCAGTTAATCTCGACGAAATCTCCTCCCGATCGGCGGCTGTTGCGGGGAATTTCCTTGGCGATTACGTTCTTCCCTACACCGGACTCTCCTAAGATCAGTACCGTAGAATCGACGACTGCCACTTTTTTGATCAGCCTGTTTATCGCCATCATCGCCTCGCTGACAGCCACCATACCGTCCTGATTCTTCTCCCGCAGCTCTTCTATCTCACTTTCAAATTGTTTCAACTGCTGATTCATACTCTCATAGCGCTGCTTTAATTCCAGAATTTCCGTCAAGTCATGCGAGTAGTTGACGACTGCCGTCAACTTGCCTTCGCCGGAGAAAACCGGATACGCGCTCACCATCAACTGCTGGCCATTTTTGGTCTCCTGCAAAATCGTCTGTGGAATGTTCTTTTGCATCACCATATGGGTGACAGAGGGATAAAACACCTTTTCCTGTTCCAGCTCAATGACGTTGCGGCCGAGAAGCTCGTCCTTGCTTCTGCCGTACATGTCCTCGCAGGAATCGCCGATCATGCGGATAAAGCCTTCCCCGTCCGTAATGATCAGATGATCCCGCGAAGTTTCCACAATCCCTTCCAAGACCTGACGAAGCCATTCTTCTTGTGCTGTATGCTGGTGCTTATCCATGATGACACCACCGTTTCCGTGATCGATGCTGTAAAAGCCATCCCCCTGATTTGAGAGATGGCTTTGTCTTCTGCTACAAAATTAGTCTTCCAAGGTGGACAAGTCGCCAGTCGGCAAGCCCAGTTCCCACGCCTTCAAGACACGGCGCATAATTTTACCGGAACGAGTTTTCGGAAGCTTGTCGCGGAATTCGATCTCGCGAGGAGCGGCATGGGCAGCAAGCCCTTCTCTTACGAACTTGCGGATCTCATCCATCAGTTCGTCGCTCGGCTCATAGCCTGCACGCAAGGAAATGAACGCTTTGACAATTTCACCGCGAACAGGATCAGGCTTGCCGATGACCCCTGCTTCTGCTACTGCCGGATGCTCGACCAGCTTGCTTTCCACTTCAAATGGCCCTACCCGTTCACCGGAGGTATTGATGACATCATCGATCCGGCCCTGGAACCAGAAATAGCCTTCTTCGTCCCTGTACGCCGAGTCTCCCGAGACATACCAGCCTGGAAAATTGAAGTATTCCTGATATTTCGCCGGGTTGTTCCAGATTTTCCGCATCATCGCCGGCCAACCGGTACGAATGGCCAAATTCCCCATGCGGTTAGGAGGCAATTCGTTTCCTTGGTCGTCGATGATGGTAGCGTGGATGCCAGGGAATGGTTTGCCCATCGAGCCTGGTTTGATTTCCATGCACCGATAGTTGGAAATAAGCTGACCACCCGTCTCGGTCATCCACCAGTTGTCGTGGATGCGCTGGTTCAGTGTGCGCAGTCCCCAGTATACGACTTCCGGGTTCAAAGGCTCACCCACACTCAGGACGTGGCGCAGGCTGGAGAGATCAAATTGCTTGACTACTTCATCGCCTGCTCCCATCAGCATGCGGAAGGAAGTCGGGGCGCTGTACCAAACCGTCACTTTATACTTTTCAATCGTACTATACCAGTTTTCCGGGGAGAAACGCCCTCCTCGGACGACCATCGTCACGCCATTCAGCCATGGCGAGAAGATCCCGTACGAGGTTCCAGTCACCCAGCCAGGGTCGGCCGTGCACCAGAAAATATCGTCTTCCTGAAAATCGAGAATCCACTTCCCTGTTTGCAGGTGCTGAATCATGGCGTTGTGAACATGCAGCACGCCTTTTGGTTTTCCTGTAGAACCGGAGGTATAGTGGAGAATCAAGCCGTCTTCGCGATCGACCCACTGGATTTCCAGATCTGAGGATGCTTCAGCCATCTCTTTTTCGTAGCTGATCAAACCTTCAGCCAATTCTTCCTCGGAGCCGAAAACAATCACGTGCTTGAGAGCAGGCAGTTCATTCACGGGAACGCGCGGCAGCAGTGCTGCTGTCGTCACAATTGCGACGGCTTCGCTGTCTTCCAGACGGTCGCGGACCGCTGCTTCCATGAAGGCTTCAAAGAGAGGACCGACAATCGCGCCTACCTTGAGTGTACCTAAAACGCTTACATAAAGCTCCGGCGTACGCGGCATGAATACGAAAACGCGGTCACCTTTTACGATTCCTAGCTTGCGCAACACATTGCCAAACTTGTTTGACAATTCACTTAATTGCGCGTAGCTGTAGCTTTCTTCTCTCGTATCATTGATGAACTGCAAGGCGATTTTATCTTTACGCGGTGTCAAAAGATGACGGTCGATCGCTTCATAGGCCATGTTGACCTTGCCGGTTTCATACCAGGAAAACTCCTTTTCGACTTCTGCCCAGTCAAAATTCGCGTATGCCTCGTCATAATTCTGCAAATTGGACTGGGTTTGCATTACTGGAATTTTTTCTACCTTCATGAGCCCACTCTCCTTCACTCCACTTGGAAACATTTTACCTCAACTTTCATAATATTTCTTTCCTTCTGGCAAAATTCCTTCTTCCAAAATCCACCTCATTCAAAGAAGTAAAAATCTAGTATAATGAACCTTATTGAAATGAATAGGAGGTGGCAGACCATCATGACCTGGATTGTCCTGTTTGTAGCTGTCGCCGTTGTTTATTTACGAGCGAATCGAAATACCTACGATGTACACACTCGCCATGTTACTGTACCCCTTTCGTCCTCTGAGCGCTTGCCGAATCCTGACGATTATGAGCCATTGTCCATTTTGCACTTATCCGACTTGCATATGGAAAATCTGTCGATTGACGCGGAACGAATTGTCGATGATTTTTCCGAAAAGAAACTGGACTTGATTGCGATCACCGGCGATTTGCTGGATCGTCATAAAAATATTCCCAAGGCAGTCGCCTACGTGGAAACCGTCATGAAACTGAACCCTCTGTACGGGACTTTCGTGGTGTTCGGCAATCATGATTATATTTTGCCGCCATCCAGGCTGAACCAACTCAAGAGCGAACTGGAACGACTCGGATGCCATGTCCTGGTCAATCAGCATGTAACGGTGCATCACCATGGCCAACCTCTTACCATCATCGGCGTAGATGATTTTGCCACTCGCCGCAGTCATCTTGGCCGTTCCTTCGCTGGCGTACCCGAGACAGGAGCACGGCTGGTTTTGACTCATGATCCCAACCTCGTGCTGAAAATGAAGGATTATCACTACGACTATTTGCTGTCAGGCCATTTTCACGGCGGTCAGATCCACTGGCCAAAACCATATCACCTGGCGAAAATGGGAAAACTGCCCAAATTGAATATGGTAAAAGGGCTTCACCATGTAGACGGACGTCCTTTCTACATCAGTGAAGGACTCGGACAGACAGGGCTGAACATCCGCCTGCGCTCTCGCCCCGAAATCACCCTGCATACCTTGACGGGCCGTCCGGCTTCTGCAACAGTACAAGAAGCTGCGCCCACCCTGGCAATCGAGTAAGCTATAATAGACTTACTCGATTTTTTTGTTGGTTGCCCTTCGCTGTATCCGTCGAAGAGATGGTGACCATAGAGTACTTGGACTGGAGGCGGAATATGGATTGGCAAAAAAAGGCGGACGAAATTGCCCAGGCAACCGGGCTGCCGATACGCGGAATGGAATGCTCAAACGTCGAATGGGAGCCGCTCCTTCTGGAACAGGAGCGCAACGGATGGGAGCTAATCTATTTGGCGCAAAATGAAGATCGCGCCTTCCTGTTTTTGATACAGCCTGATTACTGGGATAGGGCTTCTCGTGCCCTGCTGGAGCTTTATCTTACCCCGGCTGCCACGTCACAGCCTCCGCAATCCATAGCGGAGCAGCTTGCCTCGTGGTTTCAGGGCCTGCTGGATCATCCCGGAACACCGCCTCCCCGCTCGGTTCAGCAATTGACTTGGCGGGAAAAGCGGGTCATCTTCCTGGTGGAACGATGCCGAAATGAGAGCAAATGGACATGGGAATCCGTAGAGCCGTTATTGCGAGACTACATTCCCGATATCCAGCCCACATCCCTCATCATTCCTTTGAATCCGACACATCTCTTGCTTATCGTCCCTCTTTCTGTCATTGGTACGGACGGCAGGGAAGACACTTTGGAATGGGCCTACGGGTTGCAAGAATTGCTCGCCTGTGAAGTGCTGGACAGCTTTCGCGTACTGGTTGGCCCACCGTTCAGTTCGCTGACTGACGCAGGAAGAACCTTCATTGAACTATATCATTTGTCTTCCGCCTTGCAGCGTTTTCGTCCAAGCAAAATGGTTGCTGCCAGTTGGCATTATCCCCTTGAACGTTGGGCTGCCATGCTACCGGACGCTGTAGCTACCGGGGTGCTTCAAGCCATCTCTTCTGTTCGAGCTTTACCCGCTTTGAGCACGGAGCAAAAAGAAGCCTTGGAAACTCTTTTCGCTCACCAGCTCAATGTCAGCGAGACAGCAAGGCAGCTGTATATCCATCGCAATACGTTGCTCTACCGTCTGGACAAGATCACCGAAGCTACCGGCCTTGATCCCAGGCATTTTCCCGACGCAGTCCTGCTGCAGTTGCATTTGCTCTTCGGTCAGAATTAACAAAATATTTTGTACACTATATCCATAGCCCGTCGGCCTTCCCTTTTTGTACCATATAAGCGACAACAATGAGCACGATTACCTGCCTTGATGATTTTTATAGAGGAGGGCCTGTCATTGGCTAAAGTCATTTTGAATCATGTCTACAAACGTTATGCCAACCAAGTCGTCGCCGTCGATGACTTCCATCTGGAAATCCACGATCAGGAATTCCTGGTATTGGTCGGACCGTCTGGCTGCGGGAAATCTACGACACTGCGGATGATCGCCGGTCTGGAAGAGATCTCCGAGGGTGAGCTATACATCGGAGATCGCCTGGTCAACGATGTCGCTCCCAAGGACCGGGACATCGCGATGGTCTTTCAGAGCTACGCCCTTTACCCCCATATGAACGTCTATGAGAATATGGCTTTTGGGTTGAAGCTGCGCAAGTTCTCCAAAAGCGAGATTGAGCAGCGCATCCAGGAAGCCGCTCGCATTCTCGACATCGCGCACTTGCTGGATCGCAAGCCAAAGGCTCTCTCAGGCGGACAAAGACAACGTGTCGCATTGGGTCGCGCTATCGTACGCGAACCGCAGGTTTTCCTCATGGACGAACCGCTCTCCAACCTGGATGCCAAACTGCGCGTTCAGATGCGCACCGAAATTCTCAAGCTGCATCAACGACTCAACACGACTGTCATCTATGTTACCCACGACCAGACAGAAGCGATGACGATGGGGGACAGAATCGTAGTCATGAAGGACGGGCTGATTCAACAGGTCGCGACCCCCAGTGATATTTACAACCATCCCGTCAATCAATTTGTCGCCAGTTTTATCGGTTCGCCCTCGATGAACTTTCTGGAAGGCAATCTGCTCGAAAAGGATGGTCACGTAATCTTCCAGATCGATGCGGTTGAAATCCGCTTTCCCGAAGACAAGGCAAAAGTTCTGCGCGATCGCGGATACGTAAACAAGCCGGTTATCTTTGGCATTCGACCGGAGGATATGTACAGCGAGCCGTCTTTTTTGGAAGCCAATCCGTTCCCAAGTACTCTCGTCGCCGAAATCGATGTCGTCGAAAATATGGGCTCTGAGCTTTACATATACTTCCATAACATCGGAGGGACGCAGATGGTCGCCCGCGTCGATGCTAGGGATGCGTTGAAACCTCGCATGTCTATCCAGCTCGGCCTCGATCTCTCCAAGTGCCATGTATTTGACAGAGAGACGCAAGTGGCGGTATTCTAATAATCGAAGTGAGAAGGAATGTCTTGTATCGCGGCATTCCTTTTCCTTATTTTCAAGCAAATTTGTACGAGAGATAATAGAAGTGGAGAGGAAAAACCATGTCTTATCAAATCGTCTTTTTTGACATCGACGGAACTTTGCTGAATACAGACCACATCATTCCGCCAACCACCATTGAAGCGATACACCAATTGAAACGAAACGGCATGCATGTCGCGATTGCTACGGGTCGGTCGCCCTATCACTTGGCAGATATCGCCCGTCAGCTTGAGATCGACACCTTCGTCAGCTTCAATGGTTCTTACAACGTACACCAGGGACAAGTGATCCATCATACTCCCTTGGATATGCAGACCTTGAACAACCTGGAGAGCATCGCTGGGGAAAACAATCACCCCATGGTCTTTTTGAGTGCCGAATCCTGCTACGCCAATACCGAAGACCATCCGCATGTGCTGGAGTCTTTTGACTTTCTCCAGCTCCCCAGTCCCGCTGTTCGTCAGCAGTACTGGAAAGAAAAACCGATCTACCAGGCTTTTCTCTACTGCAACGAATCCGAAGAGCGTCCGTATATTGAGAACTACCGGGAGGTCTCCTATGTCCGCTGGCATCCTCAGGTTCTGGACGTCCTTCCACCGAACGGCTCCAAGGCTCGCGGGATTGAAGCCTTGCTTCACCACCTGGGATTGCGTCCGGAAGAGGCCATTGCTTTTGGAGACGGGTTGAACGACAAGGAGATGCTCTCCTTCGTCGGCATGGGGGTTGCGATGGGGAATGCTCACGACGAGTTGAAGCCGTATGCAGACATGCTGACGCGGCACGTAGACGATGACGGCATTTCTTTCGGCTTGAAGAAACTTGGTTTGATCTAGAGCAAAAATGAACGATCCCGACAATAGATAAGAAGATGTAACTTTTACCTTCATAAACACTCTCTTCATGCACACGCTAATGGCAGATAGCATGGAGGGAGTGTTTTTTTTTGCGCATCTTGCCCCCGATCGTCGTTGCCGTCGCGTTACTCGGATTGGTTGTGATTCCAATGCGTCATCACTATGTCCAGCAGGAGATGCGTGAACCCCATCCCCGAGTCACCTCTGTAGACGCGACCATACCGCGAATCAACTACATCGAGCAAGTAAAGGATATTCGCCGCAACCTGGAAAGCAAATCACATATCCAAACCCTGCATCACAATCCGCGGGACCGCAGCCATTACGTGGAGCATGAGATTGTCGTCCGCTTCTCGCCGCGTCCTTCCCAAAAGGAAATTAAAGAACTGGCTTCTTCTCTCGACGCCTGGGTGAAGCGGGATTTCGAGAAATTTCTCATTCTCAAATCCAAAAGCAAGACCACGAAGGAAATGATGAAAGCACTGGCCGAGCATCCACACTCCGTCTACGCGGAACCCAATTACCTGCTCCTGCCGAATCGCAAGCCGAACGATCCCTACTACACGGAATATCAGTGGAATCTTTCTCTGATCGGGATGGAGCAGAGCTGGAACGTGAGCAAAGGGAGCAAGGATGTGATCGTGGCTGTTGTGGACACCGGGGTGGATATGGAGCATCCCGAATTCCAGGGAAAGCTGGTCGAAGGCTATAACGTGCTCGAAGACAACAACATGCCCGAAGACGACAATGGACATGGGACACATGTCTCCGGAATCATCGCAGCGAAGACCAACAATCAGGACGGGATCGCCGGGATGTCCTGGAACAGCAAAATCATGCCAGTTAAAGCCATCGGTGCTGACGGTTCCGGTTCTGCCGTCGATATCGCCCACGGCATCTACTGGGCTACGGACAACGGTGCTGATGTCATCAATTTAAGCGTAGGCAACTATACCTCTTCCGCCACTTTGAAGGAAGCCTGCCGCTACGCGTACGACCATAATGTCGTTTTGGTCGCCGCATCTGGCAACGATGCCACAGACCAGCCTAGCTACCCGGCTGCCTATAAAGAAGTCCTCTCTGTCGCTGCCGTCGATCATCGCAAGGAACGGGCGGATTTCTCCAATTTTGGCGATTATATCGATGTGGCAGCTCCTGGTGTTGATATTCCCAGCACGTATATCTACAGCGACTACGCAGCCCTTTCCGGTACATCAATGGCCTGTCCGCATGTCGCTGCCCTTGCTTCCCTGGTTCGCTCCGTCAATCCAGATATGAAAAACAGCGATGTCATGGAGCATATCCGCAAGGCTGCAATCGATCTGGGACCGCCTGGTCATGACCAGCTCTATGGATACGGGATGATCAACAGCGCTGAAACCCTGCGCCAAGTCCGTCCGGTCGAGCCGAAAAAACCTGAAAAGGTCGGAGGCATCCTTAATAAATTCCTGCTTCGTCTGCGGAACAGTTTCCAATAGCATCCTAGGAGGGACTTCCATGAAAGCATGCATCGTATTTGCCCATGAAGGCAGCAACAGCTTCAATCACGAGATTTTGAAACGCGTCAGCGACGAGCTGGAGAAAGCGCAAATCGAGTATACCGTGCGCGACCTGTATCAGATGAACTTCCAGCCCGTCTTTTCTGCACTGGACATGAAGCGTGTCGAGCGTGGGAATCTAAGCAGCGACATCGAGGAAGAACAGACCCTGATCACGGATAGCGATCTTCTGGTGATGATTTACCCGGTCTGGTGGTGGTCCGCTCCCGCGATTCTGAAAGGTTACATCGACCGGGTGTTTACGGACGGATTTGCTTTCCGATATGAAGCGAATGGACCTGTCGGGCTATTGTGCGGCAAGGAGGCTTTCGTCTTCACGACTACACGGGAATCTGCCCAGGAGATGGCTGCCAAAGGACTAGACGAGGTCATACGCAAACAGATCGTCGAAGGGACACTGGAGATGATCGGCTACGTCGTAACCTACGAAAATTTTGCGGCAGTCCCCTACGTCGATGAAGCCACGCGAAAAGAAATGCTCGACTCCATTTCGGAAAAAATCGCTACCCTGCGCCTGCCTGCTGGCGTCTGACAGTTGGCTTTGCGGTTTAATCGAGTAGGAGGGGGTGACTAACCCCCGTCCTCTCACACCACCGTACGTACCGTTCGGTATACGGCGGTTCATTTAGGTATGACGCAAATAGGTGTATCTGTCTGACAAACTCTTCAAACCTTGATTACGCCAGTAAGCATTATTCAATGCTCGGTGAAGAATTGGACTACATGCAATTCGCCATTGTTTCTTTCGTGAATTGCCCCATTCATAGGCTTTTTCCTTGGGAACTCCTAAGGAGATAAGCCTTTTTACTTTTGTTTTCGGGCGCTTCCACTCTTTCCAGAGACACATTCGGAGTCTTCTTCGAATCCATTCGTCAAGATGGCTGAACACCGAAGGGGTATCAGCCAAGGCAAAATAGCCACACCAACCTGTAAGGTACTCATTGAGATCGTCAATTCTGTATTCCATTGGGAGTGGTTTAGTGCGGGAGGTGATCTCCCGAATCCTCTGTTTTGCTCGCTTCAGACTATCGTTCGCTATTCGAATCTTGGGCGATTTGTTCACCGTGAAACTGAAACCAAGAAATTTACGATTCCATGGGCGATCAACGGCGCTTTTCTCCATGTTGACTTTTAGCTTGAGCTTTCTCTCAATGAACGTGGTCACGGAATCCATCACGCGGATTCCTGCCTTCTTTGACTTCACATAGATGTTGCAGTCATCTGCGTAGCGAAGGAATCGAAGCCCCCGCTTTTCCAGTTCCTTGTCGAGTTCGTGCAACATGATATTGGATAAGAGCGGACTCAACGGGCCACCTTGCGGCACCCCTTGATCGCTTTCAATTTCCATACCATTAACCATAATCCCTGATTCGAGATAGCGTCGGATGAGGGTTAGGATAGTTCTGTCTTTGACATGTTTTGCGATAAGCCCCATAAGTTTATCGTGGTTTACCTTATCGAAGAACTTCTCAAGATCCATGTCTACGACCCAACGGTATCCTTCCTCGATGTATGTCTGTGCCTTCTTGACTGCGTCATGTCCCCGTCTTCTTGGACGGAATCCATGACTATGTTCGGAGAACATAGGATCAAATATCGGAGAAAGAACCTGTGCAATTGCTTGTTGGATGAGACGGTCGGTCACGGTAGGAATGCCTAATAGCCGAACACCACCGTTCAGTTTCGGGATTTCGACTCGTCGGACTGGCGAAGGTACATAGGTTCCATTCTCCAATGACGCTCGTAGGGAGTCCCAGTTGGATAAGATATGTTGACGTAGGGATTTTACGGACATACCATCCACACCGTGGCTTCCTTTGTTCTTTTCTACTCGCTTTAGTGCCAACAGGAGGTTTTCCCGTGACAGCAGTTGTCCCATCATAAAACCAGATATCCTTTCGCGTGAACGTTCTTTCTACTTGTGCCACTCTCTATTCCGCCCTCTTGAAGTCCCCCATGGATTCACCATTTCCTCCTTCAAGTAAGTCCATCTGGATTGTCTGCATCATCATAAAGAGTGAACGCCTAGCGTCCCGTTCTTCCTAAATGTTCGGCCCTTCCCGTTTCAAGCGTCCTCTACTCCGGTACTATGGCCTCTGCTGACTCCTGACCGTTCAGTTTCTCCTAGCGGAGAAGGTTACCATGAGGGCATGGCGTCCCAGTCAGGTCTCCCCGGGTAAGAACGTTGTCTTTCCCTCCATCCACCTGCTTCATTTACTCCCGATAGCCTTTGGCAACATGGACTTCGTCTTGTATGGCAGACTCATCCAGCTATCGTTAGCCTCATATGAAGTTCGTGTTCCTCAGGCCGGAGGTTTGCCGCAGACTTCCTTCAGATTCCACCTCGCGGTGGACACCCTTGTCGTAAGCTAGTGGCTACTGTTGCCTTCGCCATTCGGGACTTTCACCCTAGAGACAACGCCCATGCCGGGCACACCATTAGAAAAGCACAGGCTTTTACGCCTGTGCTTTTTGCATCCGTTTTTTGGTAATGTAGTCGGTTTCGTAATATTGAAGCTCGTCACGCAACTGCTCAAATACTTTAGATAAAGACAATGTCAGATTTTCTAATTCTGGTGTTACTTTTTTCCGGAAAATGATGGAGTCCTGGTTGGTATAAGCATATCTGCCGTCTTCGTCGTACACTTCGCCTTTTGGATAGTAAAAGTTGTTGATACAGCTATGATATACCTGGTACAAGACTTCTTCTGCAAACTCCTCGTTGAATCGTGCACGGCGCAGGGAAACTCCCAGCCTTTCGTAAGCATTTTCACAATATACCAGCAAATGCCGCAGGTCAGAAAGGTAGTTACGATAGTAGGACTCATACTCTTCCGGATCACCGGACTGAGCTACGAGGCTGTTCAAGGTAACCTGGTTCAAGTAGCGTTCCAATTCCATGCTGACCTTTTTCAACTTCGTATACGTCTCTTCGCACAATTGCTTCAGATGAGTTGCTGACATAATGTCCCCCTTGCGTTGAAGAATCTGCCTTTTTACAAGTAAGTATATAGGATAGATTCTTTGTAGCACAAGGTTTTCTTTTCAGAAAATGTTGTCTATCCCACCATTGATTCGCTAGCAGGATGGGTTATTTTCCTGTTCTGGTACAGATAGATCAGATAGGAAACAAACAAGCTAACCAAGGTCATGAATCCCAGCACGATCATATCCTGCGTTAGGGCGGAAAGCCCGTGACCTTTGGACAGGATTTCGCGTACGCCGTCCAGGAAATACGTCAGCGGCAGGGATTTGCCGATCGCCGCTATATAGCTTGGCATCGACAGAAACGGCCAGGTGTACCCCGACAGCATGAACGACGGCACTGCGATCAACATGGCGATTTGTGTAGATTGGAGTTGATCTTTGAAAAGGAATGAGATCATGTAGCCAATCGCCAGAACCGCGATATTGAACAGGGAAGCGATCACCATCAGATCCATCGTACTGCCGTAGTACGGAATGCCGAAGCCTTTGAGCAAAAGACTGAAGCCCAGGACCATATTCAAGGTTCCGGCGAGAAAATACGGCAGCAGCTTGGCTAATGTAATCTCCCAGAAGCTGTACGTGGCGATGGTCGAATGCCATGTTCCTTCTTCCTTCTGTTGAGTGACGGATAGCGCCACCCCAAGAAAGAGGACCTGTTGCAGGACGGTTCCAGCCAGCCCGAACACCATGAAGCTAAGGTAGCTGAACGTCGGATTGTACAAGACCCGGTAGCGGAAATCAA
This sequence comes from Brevibacillus panacihumi W25, assembly GCF_000503775.1. Taxonomy (GTDB): domain Bacteria; phylum Bacillota; class Bacilli; order Brevibacillales; family Brevibacillaceae; genus Brevibacillus; species Brevibacillus panacihumi_A. The sequence goes on from NZ_KI629782.1 coordinate 672,253, forward strand.
TCCCCGTGTAGAGCGTTTTTCCTTCTTCTCCCCAGCGTCCCGCGGCTTCCAGCTTCTTGAGCGTCGCACCGGCTGAGACCGTTTTGATGACGCTGTTGGCGGCCCGAACAGCCGTGTTGGAGATCATCATATTGCTTCCGTCGATCACCGTCAGCACTTCAGCCTCTCTTCCCGCCTTGACGTTTCGCTCCAGATCAGGCGGGATGATCAGGGCAATCTGCGCCTTGCCCTGATCCACCATGCGCATCGCTTCCGTCTCTGTATCGACCAGTCCGATCATTCCGAAGGTCTGGTCCGCTTCAAAACCGCGATACAGTTCACGGCTGAGTTCGGTTTGGTCCGAATCGACCATCACAGTCGGGATTTGCATCACTTTTTTCTCGCTGTACAAGAACCCGAAAAGCGTCAAGTACATGATCGGCACGATAAAGACAACGAGCCGAATTGTTTTATTGGTAAATAATTTTTTCCATTCCATCCAGAACAGGTGGGAGAAGTTACTCACCGAAACCAGCTCCTTCTAACCCCCACTCCACCGTGATGCCCGGACGAATGCTGGCATCTGCCAGAATCACTTTGACAGCGAAGGCGCGGATGTCGCGATCCCCCAGCTCCTGTGTCGCTTTTTTCACGGCGAAGTCAGCAGCTGGTGCGATAGTTGCCACTTTTCCCTCGACTTCTTGATTGAGGGCAGGTACATATAGCTTCACGGTATCTCCGGCTTTTACCGTTCCCAGCGCGAATTCATTGACATAAAACTTGACGTAATGGTCAGCCTTTGCCTGAATCGTCACGACTGTGAAGCCTTGCGACACGAGCTCCCCTTTTTGCACGGCGATTGATTTGACCACGCCGTCTACGGGAGAGGTCAGCTTAGTATTGTTCAGATACGCTTCGATCTCTTCCAAAGCCCCTTTTGCCTGCTGGACTCCCGCTTCTGCGGATTGGACATCCAACTGCTTCAGTCCGACCTGACCACGTCCAGCCACTGCTTGATCATAGGCCGCTTTCGCCTGATCTAGCTGAGCTTGCGCCGCGTCGACTTGTTCACGTCGAGCACCCGACTGCGCCATCTTCAATTGTTCGTCAGCCGCTTTCAGCTCGGCTTGCGCTTTGTCCATTTGCATTTGGGCCTCTTCCATTTTCACCTGTGGAATGGCGCCTTCTGCCAGCAGCTTGTTCATACGCTCCAGATTGGTAGCTGCGATTTCCTTCGCCGTTTGCGCCGCTTGCAGCTTCGCTTTGAGCTGGGCGATTTCTTCTTGGCGTGCGCCGTTTTTATTGGCTTCCAGTTGCGCTTTGGCAGAGGCTACTACGGCTTGTGCCTGATCGACCTGCGCGCTGCTGGAGCTGTCGGTTAAAGCAACACCTTTTTTTGCCTGTTCCAGCTTGACCTGAGCTAGTCGATAAGCTCCCTGGGCCTGTTCTTTTTTCGCGAGAAGCTCTTCGCTGCTCAAGGTGGCGATCAATTGCCCCGCCTTCACCTCGTCCCCTTCTGCCACACTGATTTGTTCGATCGAACCTCCCATTTTAAACGAGAGATCCACTTCCGTTCCTTCCACCACCCCTGTCAGAGATTGGGCGGAGTGTCCCGCTACATTGCCGATACCCGGCCCCAATAAAAAAGTACCTAAAACCGCGATGCCGGCCACAAAGCCAGCCATCCCGATCCATGCTCGTTTCTTGTTCATCTCGGTGTTTCCCTCCATGTCTATCTACACTCGATTTCAGACCAGCCCCGGTGAGGAAAGGCATTCGGTCTATTCCAGCAAAGCCCCGTCAAGCATCAGCAGCAACGTCTTCCTGCTCGCCTCGATGTCGACCGGTTCATTGCGAAACTGTTTGCGCAAAGCTGTGAATCCCACCATGCCAAACAAGGCGGAAGCAAGTGTCTGGATATCCGCATCCTGGCGAATAAATCCTTGCTCCTTCAGATCGTGCATGTACCCTTCCATCATGGTGAAATAGTTGGTTAACAGCTTTCCGGCAAACTGATTGCGCTGTTCATCTGTTGTAAAAATACTGAGGAGCAAAAAGCACAGCTCCCGGTTCTCGGAAAAGAAGTGAAGATGACCATCCAGTATGCTCTTCATGCGGTCTTCCAGAGACAAGGTCTCATCCTGAATCACGCTGTCCACAGAGTAGATCAGCATCTTCACGCCTCTTTCGACTACGTACCAGAATAACTCTTCTTTCGTAGCAAAATGATAATACAAGGTGCCTTTTGCGACCTGGGCGATTTCAGCAATCGAATCCATGGTCGTTTCGCTGTACCCGAATTGGGAAAAGGCAGTTAATGCTCCTTGGGCAATCTGGTCTTTTTTTGAAGTCGACATCACTCCCACACTCCTTATTGTTTTTTGAACTGACTGGTCAGTACAAAAATAGTGTATTGTTTTTTCCAAGATTCGTCAAGAGGTGGACGAAAGAAAAAAGAGCCGTCCCTTGCGTCATGTACATGACCCCTGGGACAGCCCCTAACCTTCTCAATCTCCGATAATCTGATGATACATCGCTACAGTCGCAGGCATCGGTTCCACGCCCAACTGCACTCTCAGCTTGTTGACGCATTTTTCGTACCAGCGAATGGCCTGTGTGCGATTGTTTTGTAGAAAATAGGCGCGCATCAGCAGGCGATATGCTTCTTCCCAGCAATCGTCGACACGCAGGATAGCTTCGCTCCAGCGAATCGTCTTTTCCCAATCCTGTCTCTGCAGCCCGATCTGTGCCAATCTCTCTGCCCCGCGCAAGAACAACTCCTGCAATCGGTCTCGTTCTGAGGAACACCACTCTTCGTACCGACATTCAGGCAGGTAAGGCCCTTGATAATACGCAAGCCCTTTTTCCAGCAGCTTGGCCGCCTGTACGAAATCACGCTCTTCCAGCCCCAGAGAGACCCATCTTTCAAATTCCTCTACGTCGATGTGGTAGCCCGAAGCGCTGTTACATCCGTAAGAAGAACCGTGCCGCTGGATGAAAAAGGCGTCCGTGCGTGCCGCCCGGTCAGGCTCCAGGGCTTTGTGGACGGCGTTGAGAGCGACCTTGAAGTCACGTGTTGCTGATTCGTCATCGCGCCCTTCCCACAACAGGTTGATGATCTCCTCGCGCGTGAGCATCTGATGCCGTTTGGTAATCAGTAACTGAAACAACAGCTTGGCGTTTCCCCGCTGCCACGCCTTGTCCGGCAGCTCCTGCTCGCCCAGCCAGACGCGAAACTGTCCCATCGTCTGGATTCGCAAGGTATAGCCAGGGTGGAAGCTGACCTGCTGCAAGCCCAGCTCTCCTAACAGTGATGTGACGTAATCCGGGACAATCTGCCTGCGGCTGGCTTCGAGCAAGACCGGCATGAATGCCTGGACGTCATGCGGGGTGAGCATCGTCTGACGCTGCAAAAGAAACTCGTATTCGCCCGTTTGCATCAGTGACAATGCCTGGGTCATGGCTTGTTGAAACAGATCCCATTTTTTGTTGCGGTACGCCAGCAACCCCAGCCACAATTGGCAGATCACAACACCGTAGCTGTCTTTGCAAAGACGAAGCCGTTCGCTGCAATCCTGGATCACCTCTACGGCATCTTCATCTTTGCGGCTTTTCGCATAGGCGATTCCGACAGCGAGCCGCACGAGGCTGTTCAGCCAATCATCCCGCATGGCTTCCGTTTCCTGCATCCCGCGTCTGCCCCAGAAAAGCGCCTGCTCCAAGGCCTTTTCCTTGCCGTAGAGCAGCGTGAGCCCGAGAAGCGTCTCTGATTTTCCACGGGTAGACTGCAGCTCCTCCATCATCCGCAAGCCTTTTTCGTACAGCTTGCGGATTTCGTCAAAGGGGAGTTCCTGACTGATCAGCGCCGCGTGCGCCTTGCGGACATAGCCGTTCGCTTCGACAAAGGGAGAATGTGCTGCCTGCCCCAGCTCAATCGCCGTCTCTGCGGCAGCCCAGCCCCGCTCCCATTCGCCATTCAAGGCAAAGACAAACGACAGCAGCAAAGATGTCTCCCGATAAGAACGGGTCAGCGCTGGGTGCCTGGTTTGCTCCAGGGTCCACTTCTCCTCCAACAACGCAATAGCCTCCTGCAAGCGCCCCGTACGAAACAATAAGCGCGATTCAAGCTCTACCTCTGTCTGTTGCTCCAGCTCCTGGCTTCGTTGGTACCAATCCGCTGCCTGCTTGGCATCTCCGCGATTGGTATAGATCTCCGCCAACAGACGATACAGGCGGGATGCCAGCTCCCGTTCCGGCACATCTGCCGGCAGCAATTGGATCGCCCGCTTCAGCAGTTCCTCTGCCCGAACATTCTGCACGCTGTCCAGATGAACCCGCGCCAACCCCTCCAGTCCGCGACATAGACCGTGCCGATCATTTTTTTGTTCACACAAACGGATAAACACCTGATAGGAATCAAATGCCTGTCGATAAATGCAGCGATACCGTTCGACTTCAGCCTGATAAAACCAAAGCCAATGCTGACCGTCCTTGACCTTGATCGGCAGCACGCTGGCCCAGTGATATAGCAAATCCAGCTTTCCGTCCAATAGCAGCCCATCAGAAGCTTGTGCCAGCCACTCTCCCAAGAGTTCCCATTCTTCCGCCAGCATGAGGCATTCGTAGGCCTTGCCTGCCTCGCCCTTGCGATGGTACCAATGTGCCGCCTGTCGGTTGACGCGCAGGTAAACAGCGGGATCGGAAGCCAGCTTGCTTGCCATAAGCCTGCGAAAAAGCGGGTGAAACGAGTAGTTCCCGTCAGAGTCTTCCGAGAGAAACAAGTGGCTGCGCTTTGCTTCGTGCAGCAGCCCCACGCTTTTCTCCCCCAGAACTTGACAGCAATCCTGGGCATCAAAATCCGTAAATACCGCAGACTCTATCAAAAACTTCTGCATGTCAGGTTCCAGCTTCGCCCAAACCTCGGCTTCCAGCAAATACATCAGCCGTGACAACTCGCGCAGGCTGTCGGCAACGGTACTGCCACGCGCCACCCGTTCTCCAAAGGAACGCAGGGCCATGATCCATCCCTGGGCTACCTGCTCGACGCGATCCCACTCCTCTGCTTGCAAAATTACCTCATATTCATCCTGGTAGAAGGTCTCGCTTTCTTCACGGGTAAAAGCCAGATCCGGGGTGCTTAACTCCATGCAGTCCCCGCGCGCCGCCATCAAATCCAGCCCGGGCCATCTGGGGCGAGTCCGGGTGAGAATCAGCAGCTTTCCGCGCAAAGGGAGGTGCATGGCGATCTTTTCCACAAAACGATCCGCTTCCCCGCCCTCCTGGATGAGATGGTAATCATCCAGGACAATGGCAGGTAGCTTGGGACAAGTGATGCACTCCTGCAAAAAAAGCTCGGCCATTTCCCGTCCGTCCACTTGTGCAGACTGCTCGCGGGCGCTAGTAAGCCGTTCCCTCAGGTTTTGCCCAAAATCTGAATGATGCCTCCGTATACTCTCCAATAGTCCCAGCAAAAACAAGGACAGCTCCGCATCCTCTTCGCCACAGCGGTACCAGCTCGCCTCCATTCCGGCATCATGGAGGTAAGTCGAGACAGCAGTCGATTTGCCATACCCCATCTCCGCGTGGATCAGACCAAGTGTCGCATGAGCGAGCAATCGCATTTTTTTAGCCAAGGCAGGGCGACGCAGAACCACCGTTTTTGGTATGGGAGGGGTTATTTTCATCAGAGAGACTTGTGTCGTATCCATACGCTGCACTCCTCACCGTTCACCTTTCCTATCCCCATGTATTCCTCATCAGTCTGTCTAATCCCTGCCATTACCTTTCAAGCGCAAAAGCCAAAAAAGCCCACCCGGGCAACAGGTGGCGCTCAATCGGTCAGATTGTATCCTTTCACGGTGTAGCCAATATCATTAATCAGGGTTTGAAAAACGTCGTCACTCACCGGCTCCCCTCGTTCAATTCGGGTGTGCAAATCGAGGATCCTGTCATAGATAGCCCGATCGGTGCTTACATATAACAGATTGTAGCGCGAGTAGCTGGTCAGTTGAGTTCTCATCCGATCGACAACTTTTGTCTGCAAATGGTCTGTATGACCGTTGGCATTCCTCACGATAGCGCCAGGCGTATAACGGATGGAAGGAGTCGTATTGACCATTCCCGGATTGAGGGTCCCCACTGGCAATACCCCGGCCAGAATCGTATCTTTGTAAGCCAAAACCTTGATATCCGCAACCCCGGGCAGATCCTCGGCATATCTCTCCAGTCTTGCAACCAGCTGCGGCTCGCGGTTGTGCATGACTCTTTGTCCGAGCATGGAAGCCGGCCCTTTGTCCGTACCTGCGTTGTCATTGCGAATATTGACGCCGAACGTATCGTACTTTGCCTGATTGCCACCCCGATCCTCCGTACCCTGCTGCTTGTTGGGGGTACAACCTGCGAAGGCTGCTGCAAGCATCAGGCATGCGCAGAGCCCCAAGAGATTTCGCTTCAACAAAAATACACCTCCTTGACCATAGTGTGGTGTACAGGAGGTGTTCTTACTCTATTCTCGTCTTCCAGTTGCTGGTCAGTTCCGTTTGGTAAACTCGCCTTCGATGATTTGCTCCTGGTCCCCATCGCTTACTGTCAGGGTGTACCCATCGGCAAATATCTTGTCCATCAGTTCAAATTTGTAGCTGCCGTCTGATGCGACCTCTACATCATAGGTTTTGTCCGCAAGCTGGACACTTATCTCCAAACCTGGTTCGGCTTTTCCTTTGATGATATAGATGCCTAGCCCCATCAAGTTGGCACTGTTCGCCGTAATTTCCTCAGGATCGATAAATGTGACTTCTTCCTTTTGCTGCTTGATCTCTGCCTCAGGTTGTTCGGGCTGTGTTGTTTGTGCTGCAGCCGTCTTGTTTTCTGAAGGTGTTCCTGCAGAGGCTGGGTCTGCGATGAGGACCGTTTGCGCCTCCTGGTCCCAATTGACATCGTATTGCAAAGCTTCGGCGATAAACCGGACAGGTACCATCGTGCGCTTGTTGACGATCTGGGTCGGCACGTCTAGCTGGATCGTTTCCCCGTTTTTGCGGGCTAATTTTTGCGATACGACCAGTCTGACTTGATCGCTCCCTTTTTTGATGATCACAGTGCGATTTACCTCATTCCAATCCACCTTGAATCCAAGACTCTCTGCAATCGGGCGGATGGGAACCAGCGTGCGATTTTTTTGCAAAATAGGCTTTTGATCCGGGAAAACGATGTTCGACTGGTTGTACTCAACTTGGATGGCAGATGCTGCGCTGGCGCTCATCGAGAAAACAGCGGCCATCGGCACAAGAGACAACCCCAAAATGAGTGCTGTTGCCTTTCTCTTCATCATTACCTTCTTCACTCCGTTTCCCCTCGAATAGCTCGTTTAATAATCTACTACAGCCTTTGCACGGATTCAAGAAATTCCTGCTAATAGAGGGCTTACCATTGCATTCTGATCCTTAATACCCCGTACGTTTGGACTATTTTCAATTTGTTACAAAATTGAAACCATCTTGCTACAAAAAACCGTTACAATAGACATACACCGACGACATTTTCACCCCGAAAGAGGCGGCGATTCATGAAAAAAATTCTTCCTTTCCTCATCCTCGTTCTTATTTTAACCATTATTCCCCCTGGTGGAAGCTCCGCGAATACAGCTGTCATTCAATTGGGAAGCGATGTTTTGTTTACACAATTTCACCAAATGATTGAAGACAAGAAAGTGGGACTCCTCACCAATCAAACCGGTGTCAACGGAAGCGGCATCAGCACCATCGACATGATTCGACGAGATCGCTCCGTTTCACTGAAGGCATTGTTTACTCCTGAATACGGTTTGGACGGCAGATCTTTGGCAGAAGACGCCAATCCATCCTACCTGCACCCTGTATACGGCGTACCGGTATACAGCTTGGCTGCCCCTTCGCCGCAGCTTCCCAACTCTGTGATTGACTCACTTGATTTGCTGCTCGTCGATGTGCAACATACAGGAAACCGCCATGATTCCATTTTATCGACTCTGAAGCAAGTGATCCTGCTGGCTAAAGAGCACCACAAGCCGCTCCTGGTGCTGGATCATCCGAATCCACTTGGCGGCATCAATGTCGATGGCCCTGTTCTGGAGGAAGGCTTCCTGTCTCCTTCCGGCGTGGATACCATCCCGTTGACGCACGGTATGACGATTGGCGAGCTCGCCCTCTTTTTCAATCGCCAGATCGGTGCCGATGTCTCTGTTGTTCCGATGGCGGGCTATACCCGCAGCATGTCTTTCCAGGAAACAAGGCTTAGCTGGATCAAGCCTGCACCGCAGTTCCCTGACCTGGGCAGCACCATGCGTTATCTGCCTGCAAGCCTGGGTGAAGGAACCAACATCCGGCATGCGGATCACTACAGCTGGATCGGGGGCCCAGGAATCGACTCTGTCCAGTATGCAGACATGCTGAACGGAAGCCTCTTGCCCGGCGTCGTCTTCTTTCCGGAAGACCGGGATACGGATGGCGGCGTACGTATGCAGATCATGGATCCCCGCCTGTTTAACCCAGCTAAAACCGGGATCTATGTATTGGCGTATGCGCAACAACTCAGCCACTTCCCCATCCCAAAAAAAGGAAGCGATGCGAAGACAAGCGATTTTGACCTGCGCATGGGAACAGATAAAATTGGCGCCCTGCTGGAAAGCGAAAAAAGTCCGCAAGAGATCGAGGCGGAATACGCCCCGCAGCTTGCCCAGTTTTTATCCCTGCGCAGCCCGTATCTGATTTACAACGAACAGCCCTTTTTCCCGACGGCTCCAATCTCCATCCATCTGCCGGCTGTACCGACTGCCCCAACAGGTGAAGAACCGAAAAATCCTGAACCGCCGGCTGTTCAACCGCCGCAGGGAAAACCGAAAGAAGAGCCAGCAAATCCGAATCAACCCAAGATTCCGCCGACCGTGCCTGCTCCAGCCGAGCAACAGCCTGTTCCCGCTGCGTCGGAGAAAGTGGCCTATCTCACCTTTGATGACGGCCCATCTCAAGTAACGCCGGAGATCCTGGAGACGCTGAAAAAGTACGACGCCAAAGCTACCTTCTTTATCGTCGGCCGCAATGTGCCTGGCAACGAGGAAATCTTGAAGCGCATTATTGAGGAAGGGCATGCCGTGGGAGGTCACACCTATTCCCACGATTATCGTTTGCTGTACAAGAGCAAGGATGCCTTTTTCGCAGATCTGGAGAAAGGAAATGCACTCATCGAGCAAGCGACCGGGATCAAGCTGACTCTTTTCCGCTATCCAGGCGGCAGTACGAACACGGTAAGCCTGCATTACCAGGATCCCAAGCTATACAACAAGCAGCAGAACGTCATGACCGCCATCAAGGAAGAATCCAACAAGCGCGGATACGTCTTTATCGACTGGAACGTCACCAACGGCGATGCGAGGAGCAATAAATATACAGCTGCCGACGCATTCGCCCAGATCAAGCAACAAGTGAAACAGCAAAAGGAAATCGTCGTGTTGATGCACGACTCCTCGACCAAAGCCGCAACGGCGCAGTCTTTGCCGCATGTGATCGAGTTTTTGCAGGAAAAAGGCTACCGCTTTGCATCCATCCCGACTGACCGACATATTATTTCTACCGTCAAATAAAGACGAAGAACCCGCTCTCGGCCGCTGAATCGCCGGAGCGGGTTCTTTCTATGATCATTCTTACGCGAGCAAGCTCCTGTGCCTTATGTCGCGGCTAATGCCTCATAGCGAAGCCGCAGTTCCCGCTTGAGGATTTTGCCGCTGGGATTGCGCGGCAGATTTTCTGCGATCACCACGTATTTCGGGGCTTTGAAGGACGAAAGCCGATCTTTGCAGAACGCAAGCATCTCTTCGGAATTCAGGCTTTCCCCTGCCTTTGGGACCACGACAGCCGTTACCGCCTCGATCCAGAAGGGATGTGGGACACCAATCACCGCCACCTCTGACACCTTGGGATGCTGGTAGATCATCTCCTCTACTTCCCGGCTGGCGACATTTTCACCTCCCGAATTGATCATATCCTTCTTGCGGTCTACTACCGTAATAAAGCCCTCCTCATCCATAATCCCTAAGTCCCCGCTGTGGAACCAACCGCCCTCGAAAGCGGCCTGTGTCTTCTCGGGATCGCGGTAATAGCCAAGCATGGCGTGACTGGTCCTGTGGACGATCTCGCCAATGCTCCCGCGAGGTACCTCATTGCCCGCATCATCGACGATTCTCGTTTCTACATTCAGTGAGGGTTTTCCGGCTGAGCCCGCCTTGCGGATCTGCTCGGAAGGCTTCAAGACAGTCGCCAGCGGCGCAACCTCCGTCTGTCCGTAGAAGTTGTAGAATTGTGCACCGGGCAGCCGTTCATTCAATTCCTTCAGCACTTCCACGGGCATAATAGCTGCACCGTAATAGCATTTTTTCAAGGAGCTGAGATTGCGGGACGCGAACTCGGGTGAGCGAAGCAGCGCTATCCAGACCGTCGGCGGGCAAAAAAGCTGTGTCGCCTTCCAACTCTCCACTGACTCCAGCATGAGGCTGGGCGTCGCCTGCTCCAGAATAATTCCGCTTCCTCCCAGGTACACATACGGGCCCAGGAAGCAGTGAAGCTGGGCGCTGTGAAATAACGGCAGCGCGTGAATCGCTACATCGTCCTCCGTCATGCCCCCATCGATGATCGTGCTGACGTACTCGGAGATGATGCTCTTATGAGTCAGCATGACGCCTTTGGGCCTTGATTCGGTTCCGCTGGTATACAGGATATGGGCGATATCATCGTCTTCCAGCTCGACCTCCGGCTCCGTGATCTCCCCTCCAGCGATCAGCTCGCGAAACGGCAGCCAATCGCCTTGCGGTACAGCAGGCCGAGATATAAGTGAAAGCAGGACGGGGGAAATCCCTGACAGACGCATCGCTTCCTGCGACAATTCACGAAACTCAGGCGAGACGAAGCATGCACTCACCTCAGCGTGTCCAAGAATGAAAGCCACATCTTCCGCATTCAGCATGTAGTTGATCGGCACCATGATGACTCCAGCTTTCGCAAGGGCGAAGTTGAGGATGGCAAAATCCATGGAGTTGCGAGAGAGGACTGCCGCCCGGTCTCCCTTTTTCAAGCCTTTATGGCGAACGGCGTGTGCAGTCTGGTTGACGAGCTGGTCCAATTCACGGTATGTAAGCACTTCTTCCTCAAATTGCAACGCGACCTTCTCGGGAAATCGCCCGCGACTTCTGCGGAGAATATCCCCTAACGTATTTCTCCTTGCTCGCTGGATTGCAATCATGTACACGCCTCCCAACCTGAATTTGCTTCTATTATAATCAATTATCTTTTTAATGTGTATATTCTGATATTTTCACACAAAAAAAGCGGCAGCCTCCTCTGCTAGGTTTGAAGCTGCCGCAGGCCCCAAGAATCAGTACCTAGGTAAAGGATAGCCTATTTGCGACTTTGCTTCGACATTGAATCTGCTGGTTTTTGAGGAAAAAAAAGACAACCCGCTTTCGAGTCGTCCAAATCCCCATTTGTTGCACTAGATGAATTTGCTTGCATCTCCATTATGCACCAAGCGAACATCTGGTTCCAGAGGTAAAAGATGGGATATCGTTTCTAAAAAAACAAAAAAGCAGGCAGAGCTTGTCTACCTGCTGTTCTTACGAAATATGGCGGAGGGAGAGGGATTCGAACCCCCGTGACGTTGCCGCCTAACGGTTTTCAAGACCGCCCCGTTATGACCACTTCGGTATCCCTCCAATATGAGACACAAGATATACTATAGCACAAAAAATCCAATTTGCGCAAGAGGAAGAAAAAAAGAAAAGCGAGGCCATAGCACCCGCTATCTCTTCATGACGACCAGCTTCATCTCCGACAATTCTTCGACTGCGTATTTAACCCCTTCGCGTCCCATGCCGCTCTCTTTTACGCCGCCATACGGCATATGGTCTACGCGGAAGGTCGGAATATCGTTGATCAGCACACCACCTACTTGCAGGTCTTCCGCAGCTTGCATCGCCGTAGCCAGATGATTGGTATAGACACCTGCCTGCAAGCCATAGCGCGAGTCATTGACGAAGGCGATCCCTTGTTCTACGGAATCAATGGGATGTATCAGCACGACGGGACCAAATACCTCCTGACAAGAAACCTTGGCATCAGCTGGAACATCTGTCATAACAGTCGGCTGGAGGATCCGCCCCTCCAGCTCTCCGCCGCAAGCGACCTTGGCGCCTTGCTCTACCGCTTCCTGGATCCAGGAGAGGGCGCGCTTCGTCTCAGCAGGGTGGATCATCGCAGAATAATCGGCTTCCTCGTCAAGCGAGTCGCCTCCCCGCAGCTTCCCGGTCTCCATAACGAATCGGCGGACAAATTCGTCATAGCGCTCACGTACCACGTAGATTCGCTGTACGGATATACATACCTGTCCAGAGTACGCGAAGGCGCCAAAAATACAGCGGGGAATCACTTCGTCCAGCTCGACATCTCGATCGACAATGACCGCAGAATTGGAGCCAAGCTCCAAAGTGACGCGCTTTAAGCCTGCTCGGTTGCGAATATCAATCCCGACTGCTGGGCTTCCCGTAAAGGTGATCGCCTTAACCCGGGGATCACGAACCAACCTGTCGCCTACGACAGCGCCGCTTCCCGTCACTACGTTCAACGCCCCTGGAGGCACCCCCGCCTGCTCTGCGATTTCAGCGAGAAACAACGCAGAGAGCGGCGTCTGTGAAGCAGGCTTCAGCACAATCGTATTGCCTGCCGCCAAGGCCGGTCCCACTTTATGGGCGACAAGATTGAAGGGAAAATTGAAGGGGGTAATCGCTCCGATCACGCCCAAGGGCTCCCTGACCGTGTACGCCAGCCGTCCTTCTCCCCCGATGGCAGCGTCCATGGGAATCGTCTCACCGTGTATCCGCTTGGCTTCCTCTGCCGCGAACTTGTACGTTTGAATCGTGCGAATGATTTCGCCCCTGGCTGTCTTGATCGGTTTGCCAGCCTCCAGGGCGATGATTCTCGCCGCTTCCTCCATGCGCTCATTCAGCAACAGGGAAAGGTTCTCCAAGATTGTAGCACGTCGGTAGGCAGGCATTTTCCGCATAATCGGGGATGCCGCCTGTGCAGCTGTAATGGCTAGGTCAACCATTCCTTCATCCGCCGACGAGATCAGTGCTATCTCCTCGCCGCTGTACGGAGAAAAAAGCGGGACATGCTCTGCGCTCTGCACCCATTTTCCACCGATGTAACAAGGTTTCTTCACCAGACCATCCTCCTATGCTACGATTCGCTTACACCGCACCATTCGATCAGGGTCAAGGCAAAAATCTCTGCACAGCGAAACACATCGTCCAGCTCGATGTACTCGTTGGGGTAATGCGCGACCTGTGTCACACCCGGACCTACCACAATCGCAGGAGTGTCTGCCAGGGCAGTCAGCAATCCGCCGTCCGTCCCCCACGGCGATGCCTCCACCACAGCTCTCTCACCTGTAATGGCGACAAACTGATTGTGGAGAATTTCCATCAAGGGATGGTCTTCCTCTACGGCACCAGGCACCCAGCGTGCGCCATACCATTCGAGCTCGACCGGATGTTCGGCAAACCACGGATCAATCTGCGCCAGAGCTGACAGAGCAGCCTGCATTTCCGCCTTGGCATCCTCCATCTGCTCGCCAGGCGCTACTCCCATGCGGCCCTCCAGCTTGACTAAATCAGCTACAGATGACGGCCATTTGCCACCTTCGATTACACCGATATTGATCGGAATCGGAATCGGCAGCTTGGCGTACAACGGGTCTGTCATGCGATCATTGCGCACTTTTTCCAATTGACCGATCGCTTGCACGACCAGAAGGCTTTTCTCAATGGCGCTGACACCCTCGTAACGAGTCCCGCCATGAGCAGAGCGCCCCTTCACCAATAGCCGGAACCACATGGAGCCCTGCTGCTTGGGGAAGATTTTCATATTGGTCGGCTCCGGAATCAATGCCGCATCCGCTTTGTAGCCGCGAAGGATGGTAGACAGCGTACCCGCTCCCCCGCTCTCCTCCTCTACAACACTTTGAAAAATGACATCTCCCTTGAGCTTGACACCCAGCGCTTGCAGAACCTGAATGGCGAGCAGGGAGGAGAGATTGCCCCCCTTCATATCCGTGGCCCCCCGGCCGTAAAGCTTGCCGTCGAGCACCTCACCGCTGAATGGCGGCTGCTCCCACTGCGCCTCATCCCCCGCCGGCACTACGTCCACGTGTCCGTTCAAAATGATGGAGCGTCCCCCGCCTGTCCCCTTCCAGACACCGACAACGTTGGGGCTTCCCTCAAACTGTTGTCGAGGGGAGACAAAATACGGATGCTTGATCAGCTCTTCGCCGCCCATCACCCAAAGGTCCACATCCAGCCCCATCGAGGCCAAGCGCTTTGCAATACTCTCCTGAATCGAATATTCCGCTCCTGATACACTTGGATGTCGCACCCACTCTTGCAGCAGCGCGGTAGCTGCTTCCCGCTCTTTTTGCACCTGTTCATGTACGAGCGATTGCCAATTCGCCATTGCTATTAGCCTCCTTCATACCACCAATTTATGTGGACTTGCCTAGCGAAAGACCTCGACATCTCCTTCGATTTTCAAAACAGCTTCAGTCGCGCCGATCACGTCAGCTACGCTGTACGGATACATGACCTCTCGCAGATAAAGCCCATCCGGCATAACTTCCATAACTGCCATGTCCGTGATAATCAGATTGGCGGCATTCCGGGCTGTCAGCGGCAACGAACATTCGCGTACGATCTTGGAACGTCCGTTTTTATCTAGGTGGGTCGTGACGACCAGCACTTTTTTTGCTTTCTGCGCCAGCTCCATGGCTCCGCCCATACCCGGAACACGTTTTCCGGGAACGATCCAGTTGGCAATATCCCCGCTTTGGCTTACCTCCAAGACCCCGAGAATCGTCATGTCCAGCAAGCCCCTGCGGATGATGGCAAAAGCGACAGCACTATCAAAAAAGGAAGCTCCCTGAGCGAGTGTGACCGGAAAACCTCCTGCATTGCACAGCATGGGATTCTCCTCCCCTTTGGCAGGGCTTGGTCCTGTACCCAAAATGCCGTTTTCGGCATGAAACATGACTCGCTTGTTCGCAGGAATAAAATCGGCTACCAGTGTGGGGATGCCGATCCCCAAGTTGATGATCATTCCATCTTCGACTTCCTGTGCAGCGCGGCGGGCGATTCGCTCGCGATACCCTTCATTTTCCCTTACTTCTCCCACGCCCATTGCCAGTTCACCCCTTTGCTTTGCACGATAAAGTTGACGAAGACACCCGGTGTCACGATTTCCTCCGAAGGCAGCTCCCCGACCTCGACGATCTCATCCGCTTCTACAATCGTGATATCCCCTGCCATCGCGACCAGTGGATTGAAATTGCGCGCGCTGGTGTCGTAGACGAGATTGCCAAAACGATCTGCTTTTTTTGCGTGGACGATTGCCACCTCTGCCGTCAAAGGCGTCTCCAGCAGGTATTCCTTGCCGTCCAAAGTCAGCTTCTGCTTGCCTTTTTCAGCAATCGTGCCGATTCCGACGTCCGATAAAATCCCGCCCAGCCCGACACCGCCAGCGCGTACCCGCTCTGCCAGGATTCCCTGTGGACAAAACTCCACTTCCAGTTCCCCAGCCGTCATTTGCGCACCTGCATTGGGATTGGAGCCGATATGGGACGCAATCACTTTCTTCACTCGTTTTTCCGTAATCAGCTTGCCGATTCCGATCCAGGGAAAAGCCGTGTCATTGCTGATCAAGGTGATGTCTTTAACCCCTTTGTCCAGAATCGTCTGGACGAGGGTAGGAGGATTCCCTACCCCGCCAAACCCGCCAGCCAGCAAGGTCATTCCATCTCGGAAATACTCGGCTGCTTCTTCTATCGAAATCACTTTCTCAAACCGGTTGGTCATGAATGTTCCTCCTATCTGAACATCGCTTTCTCTTGCAGGTCCTGTTGTACGGCGAGAATCGCCTCCCGCAGGATCGCGATCAGCTCATCGATCTCGCTTTTCGTGATGGTCAAAGGCGGAGCTACGATAATGGCATCCCCGGCTACTCCATCCAACCCTCCGATTGCCGGATAGATGATCAGCCCTTTCTCAAAGGACTTGGCGATCACCTTGGAAGCGACGCCTGCAGATAGCGGAAATGCTTCTTTGGTCGCCTTGTCGCGGACGAACTCCAGACCGCAGAGCATGCCGAGCCCTCGCGCTTCACCGATCAGAGGCAGTTCTTCAGCCAGCGCTTCCAGACGTTGCAGCAGATAGGCCCCTTGTTCGGCGGATTTTTCGATTAATTGATGCTTCTCCACATATTGCAGCACAGCCAGAGATACGGCAGCTGATTGGGGATTGGCGCTGTAGGTGTGGCCTGCCATGATCAAGCCGCTTCCTTGGGTGATGGTCTCGATGATCTCGTCGGTGACGATGGTCGCTGCCATCGGTGTATAGCCCGCGCTCATTCCCTTCCCGAGCGTCATCAGGTCCGGTACAACACCCCAATGATCCATGCCGAATGTTTTTCCGGTGCGTCCGACACCCGTCATCACTTCATCAGCTATAAACAGCACTTCGTATTTATCGCATATTTCTCGAATTCTCTGAAAATAACCATCAGGCGGTACGACGGCTCCACCGGATGCACCGATCACCGGCTCGGCAATAAAAGCTGCAACCTGATCAGCGCCGACGCGCAATATAGCCGCCTCCAGCTCGTTGGCGCATTGCAGGCCGTACTCGGACAGCGACATTCCCTCGGGACGGCGGTACGGATACGGCGGGGAAATCGTCGGATAGTCTTCCAACAAGGGGACAAAACGCTTGCGGCGCAATACGTGACCGGACATCGAGAGCGCGCCCATCGTGATGCCATGATAGCTCATCCAGCGGGAGATGATGCGGTTTTTCGTCGGTCTGCCCTTTTCCTGCCAATACTGGATTGCGATTTTTTGCGCGGTTTCCGTCGCTTCCGATCCACTGCTGACAAAAAAGGTCCAGTTCAGCGAGCCAGGTGCCCATTCCGCCAGCTTCGCTCCCAATGCCTCCACTGCGTCACTGCTAAAATGCGAACGGTACGCGAAGCTTACTTTTTGGGCTTGGGCGTACATGGCTTCTGCCACTTCTTCCACTCCATGGCCGATACTGGCTGTTACCGCTCCGCCGCAGCCGTCGATGTAGCGTTTTCCCTCCTGATCGTAGAGATAGATGCCTTTGCCATGAGAGATATACGGATATGTCTTCCCCAATTCAGGTTTGATTACATAACTTCTTGTCATAAAAGCCACCTCTCCTTCTCTCTTCATCCTAGCCGACCTGATCCCTTCCGCCATCCGACTGCCTGGCAAAAAAACATGGTCAAGAGACGAAATCTTTTGTACATTTTGTATAAAGAGAATGTGGAGGAGGGAAGTTGTGCATGTCGATTACCATACGCGAAGCCCTGCAACTCCCGGATATGGTACAGACGAAGCTCATCGCCGGAGCGGGCGGATTAGACCATCCAATCCGTTGGGTGACCATTGTCGAAGTGCTGGAAGACCCCAGTCGCCTGCAGGAAGGCGAGTTTTTGATCACGACCGGGTTTGGTCTGGACGGTGATTCCAAACGCCTCGCCTCCTTCATCCCTTCGCTTGCCCGTCAAAAGCTGAGCGGCGTCGCGATTCACACCGGATTTTATCTGCGAGAAATCCCGCAGGAATTTATTCAGCAGGCTGACTTGTACCGTCTTCCTTTGATCGAAATCCCCGTGGAAATCAATTTTTCCACGATTACCAAGGCGATCCTTCAGCCAATCGTAAACCGGCAATTCGAAACCCTCGCCTACTCCCAGGCGATTCACAACCAGATGATCGAAGCAGCGTTGTCCAAAGGCGGATTGTCCGCCATCATCGAAGAGCTGGCAAAGCTGACAGGCGGGGCGGTAATCCTCGTGGATGCCCTGGGATTTGAAGTCGTCCAGCATGGACCTCGGACAAGCGAGCGAACAGGAGAGGAAAAAGAGAGAGCGCACGCCGTATCAATCCGAGCCAGCCGTGAACATTTCGGCAGCTTGACGCTGTCCAAGCCCAAGCATCTGTGGAAGGAACTGGATGACGTCGCTTTGCAGCATGCCGCTACCTTGTGTGCGCTGGAGTATGTAAAAGAACGCGCCGTTTCTGCTACAGAATGGCGGTTAAAGGGAGATTTCGTAGAAGAATTGCTAAGCGGCAAGGAAATGAACGAGACGGAGTTGGAGAGCCGTTGCCGCATGCTGGGTTATCCTCTGCAAGGCAGGCATTTCGTAGCGGCTGTCCGTGTAAACGGGCAAGATACGGACTCGAGCGAACTGCATCAGAACGCAATCACGCTCATGCGCCGCCTCTGCGATCGGCAGAAACGCTCCTACCTTCTGCGCGAGCGTCCCCACTGCCTGTTTTTTGTCCTGCCGGATGAGCGGACAAGCCTGCTGCTTTTGCAGCAATTAGCATCTCGTTGGGAACAGCTCTATCCAGATCAGCCGATGCACATCGGGGTAAGCAATCCCTGCGATCCGCTTCCCCGCGTAGACAGAGCGGCAGAAGAAGCCATGTTTGCGCTGCAAGCGTATCCGTTTCTCGCTGCTCCCCCAGACTTTCTGCGCTACAGCGAGATGCGCGGCTACCAGTTTCTCTTCCCTTATCATCGCAGCCAAGAGAGTCTGATGGCATTGTGGCGGCCTTTGCTCGACCCATTGATCCGCTACGATACCAAACACAACATGCAGCTACTGGAGACCCTGGACGCCTATCTACGCCACAATGGCAACGGGCTGCAGACATCCCAGGCTTTGTACATTCACCGGCATACGCTCAAATACCGGATTACCCAGATTGAAGAGAAAACGGGCTGCAGTCTGGAAGATGCCCATCAGCGCTGGCAGCTTCATCTCGCCTTGATGGCGCGCCGCCTCCAGCAGCATCTGTATCCCCCAGCCCCGTAGCCCGAGGTCTGGTTCATTATTCCTTCGTAGGCCGAAGCGCTTTCACCCAAATATTCATGTCTTCAAAGCCTGAAAAAATCGTGCAGTTGTTAATCAGCCTTCCGCGGTATTGATACCCCATTTTGGCAGCTGTCACGTTCATGCCAGCAGACTGGGCACGGGTCAATGTGTACAAATAGTAGATTCCCTGTTGCTCCATCATCTGCTCCAACTCTACGAAAAGGGGTTGGAGCAGGCCTTTTCCAGCGTGCTCTGGATGTGTAGCACAATCCGTCATCTCGGCCGATCCGAAACGCTCAGACACCTCTGCAGAGGCTGCACAGGCGATTTTCCCCTCATGCTCCACGACAACATAGCGTGTTCCCTCCTTCATAGTCTTGCGAATGTAGTGAGGGTCGTCCATCGGAGTCGGATACGTAGCAAATACCAACTTGTACAAGCTTGCCAGTTCTTCCGCATCAGCCTCGGTCGCCTCGCGCATGCTGTATGCAGCGGGCAATTCCTTCTTTTCTCCATTCCCTGCCTTGGACAAGCTAAGAGCCAGGTATTCATCTGCTAGCTCGGGTGCTGCAGAGTTCGCCCGCTCTGCACTCAAGTAGCAAGTGAGCATATGGGCGTGTTCCCCATGAAAAAAGCCCTCAATGGTTCCTTCCAGACGATAGCCGAGTGCTTGCCATTTCTCCACATCTGCTCTTTTCGCGTACACGATCACTTTGGTCGCATCCATCTTGGCTGCTTGCTGACGCAGCATCGCATCCAGTTCGTCGATCTGTTGCGGATCGTATACGTGAAGCTTCACTCGTCTGTTCTGATGATCCAAAACCAAATCTCCATTATTTACCATATTCTGTATTTCGTTATTCATCTCAAGCTCCCCTCCCGCTCCTCTTTCCTTCATTGTAGCGTAACAGCCATTTTCGTCATCCGCCAATCTGTACAATGAACCACTTCTTTCGGTTAGGTAGAAGCCGAGAGCCATTCTTATTTTTGATCATAGACTACTGGAAGGGAGATGTTTGATTCGGGAAGGAGGGGGTTTGTTATGAGCTGCAGCAACAGCGATTTCACATTGATATTGGTCTTGTTTGTCCTTCTGGTGATCGTTCTCGTCGCGTGTAATTAACCAGATGGTTCAGCCCCTCTGCAGGAGTCGTAAAGAGGGGTTTTTTACATATGCATGTAGAGAGGCAAACTTGCATGAAAGGAGGAAGCCTCACATGCCGCCCATCATCTATGCCCATCGCGGCGCCTCCGGCCAATATCCGGAAAACACCATGGAAGCGTTCCAAGCTGCCGTGAAGAAACGAGCAACCGGCATTGAACTAGACGTCCAGTTGACCAAGGATGACAAACTAGCCGTCATTCACGATCATATACTGGATCGGACCACAAGCGGCAGCGGGTTTGTACGGAATCATACGATGGAAGAACTGCGACAATACCGTGCGGATAAAGATTCCTCCCTGCATTTCCCCAGAGTGAGAATTCCTGCGCTGCGGGAGGTATTCCAGCACTTTGCGGACAGTTCGATCCGCTTCAGCATTGAGATGAAGAACCTGCTGTTTCCCCAGCCGCAACTGGAGGAAAAATTGATTGAAATGATTCGGCGTTTCCAGCTGACAGAACGAACCGTTATTTCCTCGTTCAACTTCGACAGCCTGGCCAGAATCAAAGAGCTCGATCCATTTCAGTCTACAGCGCTGCTGTACGTGGGTGCGCTCAAGTCTCCCTGGGAGATCGCGACCCGCTATCAGGCCGATGAGCTTCACGTGCCGTACGACCAATTGTCACCGGAGTTGGTCGCACAAGCCCATGCCCATGATTACCCGGTTATCGTCTGGACCGTCGACAACGAGCGCGAAATCAGGGAATCATTCGCAATGGAGGTAGACGGGATCATAACAAACTATCCCGGCAGGGCTCGAAAAGTATGGAAAAGCCTGCGCCTGAAAGAAAAATAGCCTTCCACTCACCCGCTACAGGCAAAGCAGAAAGGCTATCGGCTTGATTACTTCGCGTCTGGAACGTAAAACTTCCCTTGCCAGGTATTGCGGCGCTTCAACTCGGCGTCGATGCCGTTGAGGACCTCCCATTTTTTACGGCTCCACATCGGACCAATCAGCAAATCCGGGGGACCGTCACCAGTGACCCGGTGCACAATCATCTCCGGTGGGAGAATCTCCAGGGTATCGGCGACCAGGTTGGTATATTCCTCTTGGGAGAGAAATTCAAGCAGTCCCGCCTCATATTGCTTGACCATCGGCGTCTTGCGCAAGAGATGGAGCAGGTGAATCTTGATCCCTTGGACATCGAGATGTGCCACTGCATTCGCTGTCTGCATCATCTCTTCGCGGCTTTCTTGCGGCAACCCGTAAATAATATGGGAGCAGATGCGGATATTGTGCTTGCGCAGCTTCTCCACCGCATCCACATAGCATTGGTAATCATGCGCCCGATTGATCAATTGTGCCGTGTGCTCGTGAATCGTTTGCAGTCCCAGCTCCACCCACAAATACGTGCGCTCATTCAGCTCTGCAAGATACTCGATGACATCGTCAGGCAGACAATCGGGGCGCGTCGCGATGGAAAGACCGACGACGCCTTCCTGTTTCAAGATCACTTCATACATCTCGCGCAGTTCCTCGACGGGTGCGTAGGTATTGGTATAGGCTTGAAAAAAACCAAGATACTTGGCATTCGGCCATTTTTCGTGCATCCGGTTCTTTACATCGTGAAACTGCCGTTCCAAATCCATACGGCGATCACCGGCGAAATCTCCTGAGCCTCTCGCGCTGCAAAAGGTGCAGCCTCCTGTCGCTACCTTGCCATCTCGGTTGGGGCAGCTAAACCCGCCGTCCAGCGGAACCTTGAAAATTTTCTCCTGAAACGTCTCACGAAGATGGTAGTTCCATGTATGGTATCGTTTATCCCCCCACAAGAGTGGAGTATCGCAGCTTGTTTGGTTGCTTGCAGGATTCATTCGTTTTACTCCCTCCTCGCGGCTGACTTATATGTCGCATCTACACGATCTGCTTCCAGCCACTTCGGGCCATTCAGGGATCGTCCCCTGGTACCCGGTTATCAGCCATGCTTAACCATCAAGTCATTATACCAAATCAACGAACCCTTGATCCAGTTTAAATCGGAGGAAAGATGGACAAGGAATGGCATTGCTGAGAATAGACGCTTACGGAATGAAAAATGAAAACCCCCCTGCAAACGAAGCATTGCAGGAGGATTGCAGATTGTGTGAATCATTCCAAAATGGGTTTTATTTGAACCGGCTCAAGTTTTTTTGTGCAAGCTGGTTCTCTGGGTTCAGCTCGACGGCTTTCTGGAATGCCTCTTTTGCCTTCTCTTTGTTGCCGGTAGCATCGTAGCAGATACCGATCAGGTTCATCCCATTTGACTTCTCATTATTGCCGGCAGCGGATTCCACATATTTGGTGGCAAGCGGGATCGCGTCTTCATATTTCTTCAATTTTACATAGGAAGCGGCTAGTCCGTAATTTGCAGGATAAAAAGATGGATCGCGTTTGAGAACATCCTCGAACCGGGTCGCGGCTTTTGCAGGGTCTAAGGCCTTGCCGGCGGTTCCGTTTAAATACATAGCTCCGATCTTGGCCTGACGATCCACAATCAAGGTGGCGAAATCTCCTTCAGCTTTTACCCTCCACTCGCCATCTTCTGCGACGACAGTGCGTTTGACCGTGGTGTCTTTGTCCTTTTCATCCATGTAGTCATGCCGATTCTCGACGACATTGAACACGATGGTATCGCCTTTCTTCTCGACCTGCGTGATTTCCACCTTGTTTAATCCGGTAACATCTGCGTCTAGTTCCATGAACAGGATAAAGTCGTCTCTTTTCGTAACCTTCTTGTCAGCTTCCGAAAGATATGCGTATGCAAAATTATATTCCTCGTTGATAATCCGTGAATAGTATTTTTCAAGCGTCTCTTTCGGATCGTCCTTTGGAGAGCATCCGACGATTGTGGCGATCATTGCAAGTATTAAAAATGTTAGTGTTACTCGTCTCATAGGTCTCATAGCGCACCCCTTCTTTTTTACTTGAAAAAAAATAACATCCTTTGCACTCCACTCTTTCCTCGAGTACGTAGGAAGTTCCATTTTTTTCGGTGCTGAGATAGCACAGCCCTTTATTTCGTCTATTAGTATACGTGCTCTTCCGCTGTCAGTCAAATTGGCATCAAGCCACCTGGATCACACCTGTTTGAAACAAAAACCCACCTACCGGAGATTCTCCGATAAGCGGGCGACTCATCCCTATATTCTACTGCTCCACGACCGTTATTTTTGCAGAAAGAGATTCGTGTTCACTCTTGCCGTCTTCCTCATAGTCGATTCCGTAATAAATCTTGTATACCCCCAGCTTTCCTGCTACAAATGAAGACACTTCCATGCGATACCCGTCCTCGTCCGGTAAATGTACTACGTTTTTAGTCAATGTATAATACCCTGTATCCCCGTTAGCATTCCAGCCCGTTTCGGCTTTTCGTTCTTTCGAGTGCTTTCCGATCAATAACAATTCTTCCCCAACTTTAATGGTTGCTTCTGATGGACTTAGAGAAAGTGTTTTTGCAGCTTTTATCGTTACTATTTTTGACTGTAATCCGATCCATAACTTTCCTGAATCATCTTTCATGTGAATATAGTACCCAACTCGAATCGTACCTTCGGTGTCTGGTGCTGTAATCTTTCCTTTCACTTTGTATGCCTTTTTCGTTGACGTCAGATCGTATCTCATTCGCACATCTTCAAAGTCAATCGAGGCTCTAACTGAACCCCTTACGTATGTTCCGACCCTCTTTGTTTCGGCCGTAAACTCAATGGTTTCGCCAGGAGAATACTCCTCTTTGTTAAACTTGAGAGTGGTTTCAGCCAGGTCATCAATAACCTTTAACAATGGAGTAACCTGTTCATCTTTCTTTTGCGTTGTATCTGATTCTGCCAGAGTTGCCGGAGCAAAATGAAAGAGAGTAACCAAAACGAGCATGAGGATAGATAATTGTCTCATCGCGAACCCTTTTCCTTTTATCATCTATATTATCATAATATTGCCAATTATATTGAAAAAGAAAACCACAAAAAATCCCCGCTCGCACTCAATGAATTTCATCGAGTACGAGCGGGGATTCCGTTGAACGATTATTTGCAATGGCGTCCCAGGAGAGATTCGAACTCCCGACCGACGGCTTAGAAGGCCGTTGCTCTATCCAGCTGAGCTACTGGGACAGGTTGGAGGGAGTACCCGGATTTGAACCGGGGGTGAAGGTTTTGCAGACCCGTGCCTTACCACTTGGCTATACTCCCGTAATATGGGGCGATCGATGGGACTTGAACCCACGAGTGCCGGAGCCACAATCCGGTGCGTTAACCCCTTCGCCACGACCGCCATATATAATCAGATCTAAATCTTGAATGGCAGGGGCAGTAGGAATCGAACCCACGCCAAAGGTTTTGGAGACCTTTGTTCTACCGTTAAACTATGCCCCTGTGGTAGCGGTGGAGGGGCTCGAACCCCCGACCTTTCGGGTATGAACCGAACGCTCTAGCCAGCTGAGCTACGCCGCCATAACAAAGAAAAAACCATTCCTCAACTCTTGTGTGAAATAGAAATGGCGGAGAGTGAGGGATTCGAACCCTCGCTACGCTTGCGCATACTAACGGTTTAGCAAACCGTCCCCTTCGGCCTCTTGGGTAACTCTCCGTATGAAAAGGATGTTTTATTCAAATGTCACTTCACGCAGAGGCGACGATTTTTAATATAGCATAGGCTAAAACGAAAAGCAACAGGAAATGCTAAATAATTAGTGGTTCTTACCATTTCCACGATCCATGTCACACTCTTCAAGGATACCAGATGATACGTGTAATCAGCTACAATATTCATAGTGGTCGGGACCTTTTCTGGCGCAATCGTCTGGTCCAGATGGCCAGGACGCTGCTCGCCCTGGATGCCGACGTAATCTGTCTGCAGGAGGTCCATGAGAACAGTAAATATGGCTATCAGGCGCAATATTTGTCCGAACAGCTATCCTATACGCTTGTTTTCTCGCCATCCATCGCGTTGGCAGATGGCTTTTACGGCAATGCCCTCTTAACGCGTCTGCCCTGCAAGGAATCCGGGAGCATTCTCTTGCCGGCGAAACGCGAAAAAAGGACGCTGCTCTCCGCCACCCTCCTGTTGCAGGGGCGCGAGATACGCGTCTGGAATACCCATTGCAGCTTGCAAGCAGGAAGCCGAGCCATGCAGGTACAGCGGTTGCGGTCACTAGCTGCCGAAGACCTCGAGACTCCCCTCCTTTTGTTCGGGGACTTCAATGCGTCGAATGTAAGCTTCGCTCCGGACCTTTTGGACTGTGCGCTGGAGATGGGCAAGGAGGGCATGCCTACCCTGCCTGCCTTCCGCCGACGCCTCGATTACATTTTCGCTTCCTCGCATTGGTGGATCAAACGGTACAGCCTCTCTCCTGTAGCCTGGTCCGATCATGTCCCGGTCATAGCGGAACTAGAGTTGCGTCCTGGAAGACCTGCAGCTCCTGCAAAATAAAGGACTTCACATCGACTAGCCGTGCCGGGACTGCAAAGGGCTGCGACGCACCCGCAATGACCAACGGGATCAGCGAATCCTGCTTGTGCAAGGAACCGTGGCTTCCTCCCCCGAGATGCGATGGGGAGACTTCTGAAATAAATTGATACCCGGGGGCGGCCGTTACTGCTACAACCGACGCTTCCTGGGAAAAAAGCGCACCGTACAAACGAGAAAACGCGTCCGGATAGGTGTCAAAATGGATCTGTCCAGCTTGTACATCGATATCCAGGATGTCACGCTCCCCTCGCATTCCCCATGATACCTGGTAGATATCTCTATACTCTCCATCGCGCCAGAAGCGAAGCTCCTGTCTGCTTCCGCCTCGCCGTACAACTACCTGACTTCCTTCTTTCCATGCAATCAGATCGATGCGAGCGTCAACACTGACGGCTTCCACGATCTTTTCTGTAGTACAATTGCCAACCGGGTACAAAAAAGACATTCGCTCATTATTGCAGATGATGACATCGTCTGCCTCTGTGACATCGGTTCCCAGACGGTGGATGACCAGATCGAATAGAAGCTGCTCAAGATGAATATTATGCTCCTCACTCTCCCCGATCAGCGTCTGGCCATGGTCGCTGATCAGGATGATCACATTGCGCTCCAGCACTTGCTCCCAGGAGTCATAGCTGTCAAGGAAGCGTACCAGCTGCCTGTCGACGTCTGCTAGATGCTGGATCGCATCCTGCGGCGATTTGTGCAGCTTGTGATCGTTATCCGGCAGATAGACAAGGGTGAAATGGGGCTGTTTGCCGCTTTTGATGACCTCGATCAAAACATCGATTGCATGCTTGTCATTGATTCCGTAGCTGTCCAGTGCTGTCTGGGCAAAATTCCAGACAATCGGCCGAAAGATCCCTGGGCGAACCAGAGTTCCCAAACTCATTATCGTAGGACCGCTCACCTTTTTCTCCTTCAGTTGGAAACCCGTCAGAGCTTCCAGGGCGGGCGGCAAATCGATTTTGTGTTGTTTATGTCCCCGATGGGCAATGACATTGATCGAGCCTGATACCAGCTTGTTCTCTTCCAATACTTCATGGATTGTCTTCACTTCCCGGCTTAGATGCCGCTCATTGAGATCAAACAAGACGTTGCGGGCACAGTGTGCAATTCCGATTCTTTGTACGGGCATGGACCCGTTGATGTAATTGATCATTTTCTTTTCCCGCGGATCGTACCAGACCAGCCCCGGGACCTTGTGCCGATCCGGATAGACGCCTGAGATCAACGAACAGTCGATGGATGCGGTCATCGTTGGGAAGACGGTTACACAATCCGGTATGTATTGTCCTTCGTCCAGCAAAAACCGCATTCCTGGCGCTTGGTTGGCAGCGATGCAGCGCTCAAGCACATCTGGCATCATGGAGTCTATGAGGAATAAAATCACCTTTTTCAACCTTCTGCCACCCTTCATCCGTAATCGTTTACCTTCAGATAGGGTTTGATTGCGGACAATATGCTATTCACAAACATCTCGAAGAAGCCCCCGTTCCCGATCGGAACGAGGGCTGATCCACATCCATGTTTAGTTTTGTGTATACAAAAGCGTGAATGTTCCATCCGTTTCTTTTGCCAGCGAGAGATTCTTATGTGCTTCGAGGTAAGGCGCGAGCAACACATACTCCTCTTCGCTTGCCTCTTGGTCGAGCAGATGCGTCAATACAGCGGAACGGATCTGCAAACCTTTTGCATCCTCTTTAAAGAGGGGGTGGACAGTGGGGAATGAGACCCCATTGACAACTGTATCGCCATCTTGATCGCCCAATTTCCAACTTTTCACACCTAGTGATTGCAAAGCTTCGATGACTTGGGCCGCATCATCTTCCACTAAAATATCCGGGGTAAGCCCCACGTGATTGACGACAGTGTGCTTCGGTGTGAAATATTCATTCAAGGTCAGTTTGAGCGCGTCCCCTTCGGAAAGCGGAATAACCTGTTGCGCACTCCCCTTGCCATACGTCTTGGTACCCACCAGTTTCGCAATCTCGTGGTCGCGTAAAGATCCAGCCAGCAGTTCCGAAGCGGAAGCAGATCCGCCATTGACCAGAATCCGTACCGGAATGCCGATCGAATTGCCATTGCGCACCCATGTTTCCACTTCCACGCCATTGCGGTTGGTCGTGTACATGAGCAAACCCTCCTCCATGAACAGACTGGCAATATCTCTTGCCGCCGTCAGATAACCTCCGCCATTGTCTCGAAGATCGAGGATAAGTCCTTTCAACGGTTTTCCCGAACGATCAAAGGCAGCTAACTGGTCGCGAATCTGATAGGCGCCGTCAGATCCAAATGTCTCCAGACGGATGTAGCCGATCGGCTCATTGTCAAAAAGCTTCCCCTCCGCTTCCGGCAGGGTGAGCATCGCACGTTTCAGGGGCACTTGCAGCTCCCGCTTTTCAGAGGGACGGTAGATCCTCAGCAGTGCCTCGCTGCCTTCTTCACCCCGCAGGTACGCATACGCTTCCTCGAAGCTTTTTTCTTGAAGGGAAATATCATCTACTCCGATGATTTGGTCCCCTCTTTGCAATTCGGAAGCCGCAGCAGGCGACTCCGGTATGATTTCACGAATGATAAAGGCCCCATTTTGCAACCGCAAGCGAAAACCAAATCCGACAAACTCGTTCTCCACACTGGATTGGAATAGTCGGAGTTCATCTACTGTGAAAAACACGCTATGCGGATCGTCGAGGCTTTCCAGCATTCCCTCGATTGCCCAGCGATTCAGCGTCGTCGCATCCAGCCCTGGCTTGCGCTCCCATTCTTCCAGCCTTCTCTTCAAATCCCCAATGGTGCCCTCACTGGTGGAATAGAGCAGCTTTACCTGTTTCTCTTCATCTGCAAGCGTGCTTACATACTTCAAAGCACCCTGCACCAACTGATTTTCGTTAGGCTTGCTGAGATGGCTTTCCATGACATGATGGAAAACTTCTACCGTCTCGGCGAACGTTGGTTGACTGGCAAAAACAGGAAGGGCTGCACTTAGAAAAATAACGACCGACAAGAACAATTGCGTGATTCTTTTCATCGACCCACCTCATTCTTTACCTGCTCCGGAATGGTTACCCTTACCTTGGCAGTATAGTCGTAAAAATCAGTACCCGAGTAGGCCACGTATTCCTCGTTCTCATAAAATTCCTCATACCGCCATACATGCTGAACCAATTCTTTGCTCTCGCGGTCTATGTAGTACTTGTTGATATACAGCGGTGCGACCTTGATTTTTCCTTTTCCCAGCGAGACCTCTCGCGATTTTTCTTCCAGGGCTGTGCGCGGAATCCATTCCGTGATCACGTCGTAGCGCCCGAACGTTTGCTTGTAGTACCGGGCATTCAAATCATTCAGTCGATTCTTGATGCTGATCGTCGCCACCCATTCATGCAGAAAGTCCCTTTTGTTCGTACGGCCGCTTACCCACTTCTCGGACTCCGAATCATAGGTGTAATGACGTTCAGACTTCTCATCGGTGTAGGATTCCATTTTGTCCAGAATCGGCTTATAGGGCGATTGATAATAACCAGTGGTTCGGCTGGCTCTTCGTTCCCGGTCGATTTCTTGCGTGTACTTGAAGAGATACCCGCTCAACACCGACTCCCCTTTTACCTGCACGGTAGAGGAAGCCTCCATCTTGCGCAGGCTGTACGCCAAATCCAAAGCAATCTTGGACTGCTCTTTCATCGAATCAAGATCCTGCTGCAGCAGCTTCACCAGTTGGATCATACGCGTGTCTTTATGGTACGGCTTGATCGATGCGACCAGCTCTTGCGCTTCATCCAGGCGGTCTTGCCGCGTCAGATAGTACACAGCGTTGATCAGCGCTTCGTGGTTCTCTGCTGCAAAAGATTGATAGCTCGCCAACGCTTCCTCGACCTTTCCTCCCTTCACATCCAAAGCAGCCAGATAGAGAGTCAAGGCTTCCCATTCCTCAGAGCCTTTTTTCACCTTTTCCAGATAACGAGCCAAGCGCTCTTGGACCTCGCCATACACCTTTGGTTTCTTGTTGCCCATCTGCAAAGAGATATCGTAGACGTTGGCACACAAAAGGCGCAACGTTTCCGGCAGGATCATTTTGTCTGCGAAGTAAGCGTCAATCGCCAGAAAAGCCTCGTCCAGATTGTCGGCAAACTCAAGGGTCGGGTCCCAGCTCAGATAGTAGTGAACCCCGATCTGATTAGGGAAAGAATCACTGCCTAACTTGCGCAAGACCTGGTAGGTTTCCTCACTGTCCATCTGATTGACAATCGCGCTCACAGCATCGAAATAAGCCTGTTCATCAGGTGTCTTTTGCTCGGTGTAGTGAGCAAACAACGGAAACATATCCTGAATCTCTGGAACCATCGGAAATTTTTGGCTATCGTAATCCAACAAGGGCAAGATCTGGTCCTGGAGCAAAAAGTCGATCAGGCGGTCCGCTGCCGCAGCAGCTTCACCGCGCTTCAGCTTGTCGTTCTTCTCTCCCTCCAGCCAGCCCCATGCCTTGACTTCGTCCCAAGCCTTGCCGCTGTCTGTTGTCGCCGTATAAAGGGCCAACAGCTTAGCAGCCTCTTCCTGGCTAATCGCTTGAGTCGGGTTCATCTTCTCCCCTGGGAAAACCTCCTGAATGGCGCCAGGCCCGTACAATCGGTCCAACAGATACGATACGCGCAATATCGGACGGTACCACCAGGTCAGGCGATCCACATCCTTGTACGGCAGGTAAGGCTCGTCAAAGCCTTCTCCCTTTGACATCTGCGCGTGTTCGGACAGGAGGGTCAGCGGATAGATCGAATACTGTCCTCCATTGTTGTACAGTCGATCAAGCATGGCCAAAAATTCGGCACGAGTCATTTCCCGATTGGGGTAAAAATGCGTGACACTGGTTCCAGCGGCAAACAGGCCCGCCTCAACCCCGCGAACAATCGAACCTCGCGCCCAATGCTTGCTGATATCATCGTAGGGAAGAAAGCCCCCAGCAGCCGAAGCGAAACCGGGGGTGATGGCCAGCATGCTTGTCACCAATAAGCCGCATAGGGACATCTTGATTTGTTTTTGCACTTGAAATCCTCCTACTTTCAGGTGGAGACGAAATCTCTACTGCCTTCCCGATCCTTAGACAAATTGGAATGGATCTGTGTGCACACGGGAGGAGATGACTTCAGTCTCATAGCCGTTCTCTTTCAGTCGTTCCAGCAGGTACGTGGCGAGCTTTTCTTTCATGATTTTTTCGATGTTGTGTCCAGCATCAATGATAGACAATCCCTCTGCCTGCGCATCGTGTGCGGTATGGTAGCCGATATCACCTGTCAGATAGGCATCTGCCCCGCGGAAGATCGCTTTGGAAGCAAAGGAACTCCCATCGCCGCCGACAACTGCCACTTTTTTGATCGTGCCATCCAGATCTCCCACCACGCGAACTCCTTGCAGGGAAAACCGTTCCTTCACGAGCTCTGCCAATTCACGCAAAGTCAGTGGCTGCGGCAGGTAACCGATCCGCCCAATTCCGTATCCTGTACCCGGCAGATCGAGCGGAATCAGGTCGTATGCCACTTCCTCGTAGGGATGCGCAGCCATCATCGCCTTTACTACCGCAGATTGACGCGACGCAGGCAGGACCAACTCGATGCGAACCTCCTCCACCTGCTCCAGCTTGCCCTCGGCGCCGATAAACGGCTGTGTCCCTTCGCCAGGCATAAATGTGCCGATTCCTTCTACCTGAAACGAACAATGTCCGTAATTGCCTACGGAGCCTGCCCCAGCTTGGCATACTGCTTGAAAAACAGCATCGCGATGGCTTTTCGGGACATAAACCACCAGCTTTTTCCATGTATCGCGATGCAGCACATCCAGCACTTCCACGTCGACCAGCCCAACCGCTTCTGCCAGCCAATCGTTCATCCCGCCAACCGCTACATCCAGATTGGTGTGTGCCGTGTATACCGCGATGTCATGCTTGAGCAGCTTTTCAAAGACACGGCCAGCGGCAAGATCTGTCCGGATGTTTTTCAAAGGGCGATAAATCACAGCATGGTGGGCGACGATCAAGTCGACGCCCTCTGCAATCGCTTCATCTACTACGGATTCCAGCACATCGAGCGCAATCATGACTTTTTTTACCTTTTTTTGCAAAGTCCCGACGTGCAGACCAATTTTATCTCCTTCCATCGCCATGGCTTTAGGAGCCAGCCCTTCGACGTATTGAATTACTGTTTGTCCATGTGCAAGCATGTCAACACCCCATCTATCCAATCGATTTCACTTTCAATCTGCTTGATGCGTTCTTGCGCCTGCGGCTTGTCGGAACGCTCCAGCTGTGTGCGTACCTTCTGCCATTTCTCCCGCTCATGCCCCCATTTCTCACGCAAAAGAGGCTCTTTTCTCTCCCAGAGGAACGGTCCGATTCGCAGCAGCTCCTCCATTGACCTGTCCTTGTTTGCATATGGCGCGTGTGTCTCGCCGCGTTCGGCTACGAGGATTTCGTAAAGGATGCCGTCTTCTTCTAAAATCGATTCTGCGACCAGCTCCCATCCGTTCTCAATAAACCAGCGGCGGACCAGCTCCTCCCCGACGTTTGGCTGAAGGATGAGTCTTTTTACACCTTGTAACCGCTCCTTGCCATGCTCCAAAATCGAAACGATCAGCTGTCCCCCCATCCCGGCGATACAGACCGCATCAACCTCGCCCGGTTGGACTACTGTAAGTCCGTCTCCTTTTCTGACTGAGGCACGGTCCCGCGCCTGCAGAGTATGTATCTGCTTCAAAGCCGCCTGATAAGGCCCCTCGTTTAATTCGCCGGCAATCACAAAGCTGGCAATGTCCTCCACAAGCAAGTAAGAAGCCAATAGTGCATGATCCGACCCGATGTCGGCCACGCGGGCTCCTTTCGGACAATAGCTGGCTATGGTTTTTAAACGCTTTGAAATGGCTGTAAATGTCATCTTCAATTTCCACCTTCCATAGCCACTATTTTACTCTATTTGACCGAAATTGCCCAACGCTAAATCCCCTCTTTTCATCAGCAACAAACGACAAAATCCCCGCCAATTCATGGCAGGGACCGTATTTGTCTGTCATTTAGGAGCAGCCGATTTCTCTCGCAATCACATTGCGCAGGATCTCAGACGTACCCTCGCCGATTTCCAGCAGCCTGGCGTCACGGAAAAAGCGCTCTACCTGGTATTCACGCATATACCCGTAACCGCCATGGATCTGAATGGCCTGATGCGTCGCCGACATCGCAACCTCGGAAGCGTAAAGCTTGGCCATTGCCGCCTCCTTCGTAAAGCTTCTCCCCTGCTCTTTCAGCCATGCCGCCTTGTAGACCATGCTGCGGGCAAGCTCGATTTGCATCGCCATGTCGGCAAGCTTGTGCTGAATCGCTTGGAAGTGGCTCAGCGTATTGCCAAAAGCCGTCCGTTGCTTGGCGTATTGCAGCGTCTTCTCATAAGCCGCCTGAGCAATCCCGACAGCCATCGCCCCAATCCCGATTCGGCCTCCATCCAGTGTAATCAAGAACTGTTTAAAGCCCTCCCCTGGAACGCCGAGGATATTTTCCTCCGGTACCCGCACGTTTTCCAGGACAAGCTCTGTAGTGTTGGAGCTGTGCAGGCCCAGCTTCTCGTAATTCGCAAGTACGGTAAAGCCAGGGGCGTCAGTCGGCACGATAAATGCTGTGATGCCGCGCGACCCTTTTTCTTTTTCCGTCACCGCCGTCAAAGCCAGGAAGGAAGCGTAAGAGGCATTGGTAATAAAGCATTTGGAGCCGTTGATCACCCATTCCTGATCATGGCGGACTGCCGTTGTTTTCGTCCCTCCGGCATCCGACCCGGCATTGGGCTCCGTCAATCCAAACGCACCCATACTCTCTCCACTGCAGATTTTCGTCAGGTATTTGCGCTTTTGCTCCTCTGTGCCAAATAAGTGAATCGGTGCGCCCCCAAGCGAAATATGAGCTGAATAGGTGATACCTGTCGAGCCGCAAGCACGGCTTAATTCCTCCACCACAATAGCGAAGCTGATCGCATCAGCACCTGCTCCCCCATATTCTTCAGGAAAAGGCAAGCCCATTACATTCAGGTCTGCCAGTTGACGAAAGATTTCGACAGGGAACTGCTTGGTTTTGTCCCGCTCATCCGCTCCAGGTGCCACGACTTCATCGGCGAACTCTCGCATGACCTTTTTTAACATTTGTTGTTCGGATGTCAAATCGAAGTTCATATTCATCCCTCCATGTAAACGCTTTATAGCTTGCTGGACATGGTGTTGGTCATTTCGACTGAGCGTTTGTTCAGAATTCTACAACCCATTATACACCATCGTTTGCCAGATGTGTTGTATTTTCCAAAAGAAAAAACACGTCTTTATTTTCGACGTGTTCCCATAATCATCGCCCCCAAAAAGGAGAGCGCTGCCAAAATATAGCCTGCATTGTAAGTCGGGATCGATAAGATCTTCATGACCGTTTCTGCTGCCAACAAAATACCAGCAAGGACGACCCCAAGCAATACCCACCACTTGCTATCCACTTCTGTCACCTCTAGTCTCATTCTCGTTACAGTCTCAGCCAGGAATACCAGTATCCCCGGGTGAGGAAAAAGAACGCGGAAGCGATAAACACCTTGACGAACAGCAAAAGCTGAATCAAATCCCGCTGTGCCTCCGGTATGTAAAGGGACTGGATTTCCGCTCCAAAAAAGCAGAGCAGACCGCACATCGCAAAAACGCCCGCCCATTTTGGATTCGCCTGATGCATCAGAAAGCCGACTCCAGTCAGCATGCAAGCCATCGGCACCCAGTACAGCTCCGCCTTCCACCAGCTATACGCTTCGCCTACCCGCTCTGTCGTCGCGACTCCGTATATCAGGGCCAATCCGAGCATACCGCAATACAGCAGGTACGTAAACCCGAAGACAAATGCACTGGCGCACATTAGCACGCAAAGCAAGCCCAGATACATGAGGGTCAACGCAATAGATCCATCCAATTTTTGGATACAATAGATCCCGCCTGCGATGAGAATGATGAAGCATAAACCCAAGAAAAGATGCGTCAACGGCGGCGCGGAGCGGCGGATAGCGAATGCCAATATATAGAAAACCAGTGCGAAACAGGCAAAGATGGCAATTTGCATTGGGGTTTGAAAACGGTTAAAATGAAAAGCAAGCAAGATCAATCCAGCGATGACGAGGGCTCCGAGCAGCCAGGCAAGCACCATTTTTCCGGTGATCGGCGATACCTCTCGCCTTACATAGGCATATCCCGCATCTGCTGTGCTTCCTTTACCCCAGCCTGATCCTGATGACTGCGCCATTTGCGTGACTCTTGCTTCTTTCCCGCTCTTTCCTTGCTTGACGGGAGTTGAAGAAGAGGCAGGTCGTTCCCCTTCGGTATACAGATTCAAGAGGAAAATGCAGTAATGTTCAGGCAGCAGGTGATTTCGCCGCCAATTCTCGATCTCGGCTATAATGGTTCGCTTGCGCTGGTCGTCCAACGCTGCCCCTCCTTTTGTGACCCGCCTTCATCCGGGCCAAGAAAAAAGTAAAGCCTACGTCGGCTATACGTAGGCCACATACAATATATCGGTTATTCGAGGAAATCTTTTAAGCGTTTGCTTCTACTTGGATGACGAAGTTTTCGCAGGGCTTTCGCTTCAATTTGACGAATCCGCTCACGGGTTACGCCAAATACTTTCCCCACTTCTTCCAGCGTTCGTGTACGACCGTCATCGAGACCAAAACGCAAACGCAGCACATTCTCTTCTCGATCAGTCAACGTATCCAGCACATCTTCCAGTTGCTCTTTCAACAACTCATAGGCTGCAGCATCGGATGGCTCCAATGCATCCTGATCTTCGATAAAGTCTCCCAAATGGGAATCGTCTTCTTCTCCGATCGGCGTTTCCAACGAGACAGGCTCTTGCGCGATTTTCATGATTTCGCGAACTTTTTCCGGCGTTAAATCCATTTTTTCCGCAATTTCTTCCGGCATCGGTTCTCTGCCCAATTCCTGCAACAGCTGTCGTGATACCCGAATGAGCTTGTTGATGGTTTCCACCATATGCACCGGAATGCGGATCGTCCGTGCCTGATCGGCAATAGCACGCGTGATTGCCTGACGAATCCACCATGTGGCATACGTACTGAATTTGAAGCCTTTGCGATAATCGAATTTCTCGACTGCCTTGATCAACCCCATGTTCCCTTCCTGAATCAAATCCAGGAACAGCATGCCGCGGCCTACATATCGCTTGGCGATGGAGACGACTAGTCGCAGGTTGGCTTCCGCCAGTCGGCGCTTCGCTTCCTCGTCACCTTGCTCAATACGCAGTGCCAATTTAATCTCTTCTTCAGCGGAAAGCAGAGGAACGCGACCAATTTCCTTCAGATACATGCGTACAGGGTCATTGATCTTGATTCCGGGTGGAACGGAGAGATCATCGAAGTCGAATTCTTCGTTGTCTTCGTCTTTCATCTGCATCTCGTGCGGTTCATCATCGTCATCGCTTTCGTTGTTTATCTCAATACCCTGGTCGCCCAGATATTCAAAAAACTCATCCATCTGGTCCGAATCTTGTTCAAAACCAGCAAGGCGATCCGTAATTTCCTTGTACGACAACGCGCCTCTTTTCTTGCCTAATTCGACCAACTGTTCCTTCACTTGTTCGATGGACATAGCTTCCATGTCAGAAGTGATGTTTTGTTTGTTCATCTACTATCCCTCCTTCCCCGGGAATGATCGTAAGCTACCCTTCTTTTAAAGCATTTTCCAATGCAAGAATCTTCATCCCTGTAACGGCTGCTTGAATTTCCAGTTGTTTGCGCGCATCCTCGCTGTCCGCTGCGGTCGCTTGGAGGTGTAAGCTCCGCTGCTCTTCGCGCAATCGTTCCAACTCGGCACGCTTCGGGTAGTTATTCACTTGTTTGATGTAGTCGCCGATCTCCTGATCAGATACGTCTTCCTTGCACTCCATCATGGCCAATCCCGAGGCTAATTGCTTTAATGAATCGTCCTGCACATAATGTATAAACTTTCCGGGGTCCTCAGGGTTTCCCTCTGCGTAATAGGCGTACAAGTACGCGGCCAACGCATCGTGTTCGTCCACCTGAAAATGGGCGTTACACTCTTGTTGGACGCGAGTAGCGATTTCTTCGTTGCGCATCATGTAGTAAAGCAACATGCGCTCCGCAGTGATGTATGCAGGCTGCAATGTTTTCGCGAGCGTAGCTTTGCCATTATTTATACTATTATTCCATGCTGACGCTACTTTATCCCTTTGCCGTTCACTTTTTTGTTGTCTGTAAACCCGTTTGGACTCCCATTTTAAATCATTCAGGGAGAGAGAGTACTCTTCCGCCAATTGGCGTTGATACATATCCCGTTCGACTGGGCTGTCCAGCTCGTTGATGATTTCCAGTGCCTTGGCAATCAAACCGGCCTTGTCCATCTCATCATTTATTACGTACTGGCTGCGCAAATGTTTCAGTCGAAACGCGGTAATCGGCATCGCCTGCAGCAAAACCTGCTGGGAAAAGGCCTCCGCTCCATGCTGCCGGATGTAATCGTCCGGGTCCGTCCCTTGCGGCAAAGGAGCAACACGTACCTTCAGATCGGCTTGCTGCAAGATGTGGATTGCCTTGCTGGTCGCTTCCTGCCCTGCTGCATCACCGTCGTAACACAGAACAATGGAATCCACATTGCGCCGGATGATCCGGGCCTGCTGTTCGGTCAATGCCGTCCCTAATGTGGCAATTCCCAAAGGAAAACCCGCCTGCCACGTAGACACTACGTCTACATACCCTTCAAACAGCAATGCCTGCTTTTTTTTTCTAATGTTTGGCCGGGCACGATGCAAGTTGAAAAGGGTGGCGCTTTTGTTGAACAGCGGACTTTCCGGGCTGTTCAGATACTTTGGTTGTGATTTGGCTTGCGTCGTCTCCAGCAGTCTGCCGCCGAATCCAATGACATTTCCTTGTGAATCCTGGATGGGAAACATCACTCGGCCGCGAAAACGGTCAAAGATTTTGCCCGAATCGCTTTTGGCCAAGAGTCCTGCTTCCACCATCACATCAAGCGAAAAATCTCTCTTAGCCAGGAATTGAGTGAGGAAATCCCAGGAGTCGGGGGCAAAGCCAATTTGAAATTCAGTCAAGGTCTCGGCAGACATCCCGCGTCGGGTGAGGTACTTCAACGCCTCTGCCCCGTAGGGGGTTTCCTTCAAGACGTACTGATACAGATTGGCGGCGAACTGATGTGCCTCCAGCATAACCTGTTTCAGCCTTTTGTCCGGCGAATCCTCTGCTTCATGACTTTGGAGCCTGGGTACCTCGATGCCTGCACGTTCCGCCAGCTTGTGCAAGGCTTCGGGAAACGTCAACTGCTCGATATTCATTAAAAAGGAAAAGACATCCCCACCTGCTCCACAACCAAAGCAATGATAAAACTGTCTTTCAGCATTGACATTGAAGGAAGGGCTCTTTTCTGAGTGAAACGGGCACAAGCCTAAATAGGCACGTCCGCTTTTTTTCAGTTGCACATACTCTCCTACGACGTCAATGATGTCGACAGCGGTACGCACTTGATTAATCCACTCATCCGAAGTGTGACCAGCCATCTTTCATTCACCTCTCAAAGGAGAATCGCAGAATAAGTTATTCGTCAAAATTCGTCAATTTCCTTCTTGAGCGCACACTTCTTTTTACATTTCTACTTTGCCACATTTCAGCGACCGGTAAACGCTAGCCGCCATCCCCATTTCGCGTACGCTTTACTCTTTTTCTACAAAAAACGTCAAATTCCTTCCTTTGACCTATTTTCGATCTTGACGCATTTTATTTTTTCGAATGATCTCCAGAATAATGTTGGCTGTCTCCTCCACTGCCTTGTTGGAAACATCGATGACCGGGCAGCCGAGTCTCTCGATGATTTTCTTGGAATAAGCCAATTCTTCCTCGATTCGATCCAGATTCGCATAATTCGCCTGAGCAGTAAGTCCTAGGGCTTTTAACCTCTCTGTGCGAATTCCATTCAGCTGCTCCGGATTGATCGTCAGTCCGATGCATCGTTCCGGCGGCAGCGCGAACAGCTCCTCGGGCGGCTCCACCTCGGGTACGAGAGGGACATTGGCCACCTTCAGCCGCTTGTTTGCCAGATACATGGACAGCGGCGTCTTGGAGGTGCGTGAGACGCCGATCAGCACCACATCAGCTCGCAACAGTCCCCGCGAGTCGCGCCCATCATCGTATTTGACAGCGAATTCAATCGCGTCCACCTTGCGAAAATACTCCTCGTCCAGCCTGCGGACCAAACCCGGTTTGCCCGTCGGAGGCTCTTGCAGCATGTTCTGCAAAGTCTGCATGACCGGTCCCATGACATCGATGGCCGGAATCCCGTAACGGGCAGCCTGTTCGATAATGTAGGAGTTGAGTTCCGGTACGACGATCGTAAAGACAATCATTGCCTTGGACTCTTTGGCTGACGCGATGATCTCGTCGATGGATTCTTTATCTTCAATGTACGGATACTTCTGGATGTCGATCACGAATCGGTCAAACTGACTGGCACCTGCGCGAACAACGAGCTCGGCTGTTTCGCCGATGGAGTCCGAGACCACATAGATGAGTTGTCCCTGTTGATTTTCTTGCATCGCTTCTCCTCCTACACTTTCGGTTCGCTGCCCAATTCCACAAAAGCCTTGGCTATCGTGGTTTTTGTCACCCGTCCAGTCAATTCCATCATGCGCGGATCCTCCGCGCTGGGATTGACGACCGGCAAGGAGTCAATCTGAAAATCGATCAGCTTCTTGGCCGCAGCGAACAATGTTTCCTCCGGTCCACAGGTAATGATATTGGGCATTCGCGACATAATGATGCTGACTGGTACATCCTCCAGCGTCTTGTTCCCGAGCGAGGCTCGAAGCAAATCCTTGCGCGAGACTACCCCTGCGAGATACCCCTTCTGGTTGACTACAAACAATGTGCCTACGTCTTCGAGAAAAAGCGTAACGATGGCATCATAAGCGGAAGCTGACTCGGAAACCACGATCGGCACCGCTTTATAGTCTTTGACGTAAAGCTTGTGAAGCCGTTCACTAATGATCGAGCTTGCAGGTCTGCCCGCATAAAAATACCCGACCCGCGGCCTGGCTTCCAAATACCCGGACATCGTCAGGATAGAAAGATCAGGACGCAGGGTGGCTCGGGTCAGGTTGAGCCGATCCGCAATTTGCTCTCCGGTGATCGGTCCGTCATCCTTTACGATTTGTAAGATATGCTCTTGTCGCTTGGTAAGCTCGATGGTTAATCACCCCGGTTCTGTCCTGTTACCTTCTCCTAGTATTACTCTATTCGTGCAGGTTTTCCTTCTTTCGCAGTTAGAAAACTTGATTTCGACATTCTTTTTTAGTCATGATGTGCATCCTGCAGTCGGTTGGATGAGGCGAGAAATCATATCAACGGTTCCTTGCCTGCAAAAAGGACCTCGCCTTCCACCTAGTCGTGGAGTTTGAGATCCTTTTTTTTCATCAGGCAAAAACCAGTTTGGCAAAATCTGCGTAGCTAAAGATCAGCCGGGAGAGGCGAAGCAGCAAGCCCAAGCGGTTGGCGCGAACTGCCTGATCCTCCGCCATCACCATGACTTGATCGAAGAAGTTCTTGATCGGCTCACGCAGCGTGCCCAGAGCTTCCAGTACTTTCTCCTGATCAGCCAAGCCTTCCGTTTCCTGCAGAACAGCGCGGTATGCCTGGAACAAATCACGTTCTACCTGCTCGGCAAACAAATCTTCCTTCACATCGTCGGCCGTCGCTTTTTGCGCCAGATTGTTGACACGATTGAATTGTTCGACGATCAGCTTAAAGTCCTCCGCAGTGACAGCGGCCATCAACGCCTTTGCCTTGGCCAACACAGCAGGAACCAGCGTCAGATCAGCGGAGAGAACAGCGTCCACCACATCGTAGCGCACCCCGTTTTCCTGCAAGACATTTTTCAGGCGCAGGGCGAAGAAGTCGATCAAATCTTTCTTCACTTCTTCTGCAGTGCGCTTGTTTACTCCCTGCTCGGCATAGGTAGCCAGTGCTGCATCCCAAAGCTGATCCAGGGACAAAGCCCAATCGCGCTCAATCAGGATGGAGACGATGCCTGCTGCCATACGGCGCAGTCCATATGGGTCCTGGGAGCCTGTTGGCACGATCCCGATTGCGAAGCAGCCCACGATGGTATCGAGCTTATCAGCAATGCTTGCGATGGCGCCTTGTGCAGAGCTGGGCATCTGGTCACCTGCAAAACGCGGCAGATAATGTTCAAATACACCCCGTGCGACAACTTCGCTCTCATTGGCTTTACGGGCATAATCCTCACCCATGATGCCTTGCAGCTCCGGAAATTCCCCAACCATGTTGGTAACCAGGTCAAACTTGGCAATCTCGGCGATCCGATCAACTTGCTGGGCTTCTGCCGGGCTGATCTGCAGCTTCGTCCCGATCTGTGCAGCAGTCTTGCGGACGCGGCGCACCTTGTCCCCGATGGTTCCCAGCTCTTCATGGAAGACGATCGACTCCAGGCGTTTCAGGCAGCTTTCAATCGTCAGCTTCTGGTCCTCTTCATAGAAGAAGCGGGCATCGGAGAGACGGGCGCGCAGCACTTTCTCATTCCCTTTTGCCACATTCTCCAGCGCACGGCTGTCACCGTTGCGTACCGTCACAAAATGATTGAGAAGCTGCCCGCTCGCGTCCTCCACAGGGAAGTAGCGTTGGTGCTCACGCATGGAAGTAACCAGGACCTCACGCGGAATCGACAGAAATTCCTCTTCAAAAGTCCCGTACAAGGCAGTCGGGTATTCGACGAGATGCACTACCTCATCCAGGAGTCCTTCGTCCATCGGAATCTTCCAGCCCTGCTCCTCTTCCATGCGGCGAATCTGCTCGACGATGGCGGCGCGGCGCTCATCCGGATTGACGACGACATATTGTTCAGCCAGTTTGCCCACATATTCGCCAGGATGGGCAAGCTCCACATCTTTTCCCAAAAAACGATGTCCGCGCGTGACGCGACCGCTGTGCACGCCTGCGATCTCCAAATCGATCAGCTCTTCTCCGAACAAGGCGACCATCCAGCGAATCGGACGGAGATATTTCAGGTCATTCGCTCCCCAGCGCATGTTTTTCGGGAAGTTCATCCCGGCGATAGCGTCGCTCAGCTGCGGCAAGAGCTCCTGTGTCGCTTTACCCGCCTCTGATTTGCGCGCATGGACGTATTCGACGCCGTTTACTTCTTTATAATACAGATCTTCTACTGCAACACCGTTGCTGCGTGCGAAGCCTTGTGCAGCCTTGGACCAGTTGCCAGCTTCGTCCTGAGCGATTTTGCGAGCCGGCCCTTTCGCCTCTTCATTGCGGTCCGGCTGCCTTTCTGCGAGGCCGCTGACGAGTACAGCAAAACGGCGAGGCGTCTCGTAGGATGCAATCTGCTCAAAAGGCAGACGCTCCTGCGCCAGCCATTTCTCTACTTTTTCCTTGAACTGCTCGGCTGCTTGCGCGACGAACCGGGCAGGCATCTCTTCCAGACCAATCTCCAACAGCAAATCACGCTTACTCATGCGTACCCTCTCCTTTCGCCACAGCCTGGTTTGCTTTTCCTTTTTCCAACAGCGGGAACCCAAGTCGCTCACGTTCTGCATAATAGGTTTGCGCGACTTCGCGGGACAGATTGCGGACACGGGCGATATAGCCGGTGCGCTCCGTCACGCTGATCGCTCCGCGGGCATCAAGCAGGTTGAAGGTATGGGAGCATTTCAGCACATAATCGTAAGCGGGGTAGACGAGGCGTTCTTTCATCAGGCGCTTCGCTTCCGCCTCATAGGTATTGTACAGATTGAACAGCATGTCCACGTCTGACAGCTCGAAGGTGTACTTGGAATGCTCGTACTCCGGCTGGAGGAAGACATCGCCATAGGTATAGCCGTTCACCCACTCCAGTTCAAATACGTTTTCTTTCTCCTGAATGTAGGAAGCCAGACGTTCCAAGCCATAGGTCAATTCTACAGCGACGGGCTTGCACTCCAGTCCCCCGACCTGCTGGAAGTAGGTAAACTGGGTGATCTCCATGCCATCCAGCCAGACCTCCCAGCCGAGTCCCCATGCACCGAGTCCTGGATGCTCCCAGTTGTCCTCTACGAAGCGGATGTCATGCTCGAGCGGATCAATTCCCAGCTCGCGCAAGCTGTCCAGATACAGCTCCTGAATATTGTCAGGCGACGGCTTCATGATTACCTGGAATTGGTGATGCTGGTACAAGCGGTTGGGGTTTTCTCCGTAGCGGCCGTCCGCCGGGCGGCGGGATGGCTCTACATACGCCACGTTCCACGGCTCTGGGCCGATCGAACGCAAAAACGTCATCGGGTTCAAGGTCCCCGCTCCTTTTTCCACGTCGTACGGCTGCACGATCAAACAGTTTTGTTTGGCCCAAAAATTCTGCAGCGTCAAAATGATGTCTTGAAACGTCATCTTCATGCTTTCGTCCTCCTCAAAGTAAAAAAACCTCCCGTCGCCTACACCGTCTGTACTAGACCGTGTAGGGACGAGAGGATTCTCGCGGTTCCACCCTACTTGACGAAGCTGATGCTCCGCCCACTTTCGTATCCATTGCTCCGGAACGCCCTTCATCAGCATGGTGACCGGGCTTCCACTCTCCCCGATTCGCTACAACGACCAGCGGCCGACTACTCTTTTCCTTCATGGCAATATCAAATATCCAATTAGGTATATATGATAACGGAAAGAAAAAAAGATGTCAATCAGTCCTGCCGCGGCATCTCCATGCGTTCCAGCTGTTCCAAAAACGAGCGGCTTTTCAAGCGCAGATCGAGATGTTCATCCATGAAACCGCGCAGCACATGCTTGAGCTGGCTACGTGTCGCAGGCTTTACTTCGATCTCGCCCAAGCGCTCCAAATCAAATACCTGGAACAGCCGCAAAAGCTTCCAGGTAGAAGGTGTCACAGCCAGCGCATAAGGATCGGAAGGCAGGCATACCGGGCACAGCAGTCCTCCCTGCGAAATACTGATTGCGTAAGGCTCTCTTTGCTCGCCACAGTTGGTACAGCAGGTAAGCTGTGGAGAGATCCCTGCTACCTGCAGCATTTTCGTCTCGAAGATCCGGCAAAGAATCTCTGCGTCCCGCCCTTCGTCGAGATAGCCAAAGGTATGTAGCAGGAATTGGAATAAAAAGGGATTCGCTTCACGTTCGTGCGTCAACCGGTCCAATAGTTCCGCTATGTATGCGGCATAAGCCGTCTCATTCAAGCTTTGGCGCAATTCGCGAAACGAGTTCACAATATCCCCTTGGGAAAGATCAGGCATGCCCGTACCGGGCCCTGCCTTGCACAGATAATACCCGTGCGTGAATAGCTGGGAGACGGCGGCCAGACGGCTCTTTGCCTTTTTGGCCCCGCGCACCATGATGGCCAGCTTGCCGTGCTCCCGGGTAAACAATGTTACTACCTTGCTGGACTCTCCGTAGTCTACGCTACGGATCACAATCCCTTCCCACTTTACAAGCATGCCTGCGATTCACCCAATTCGTCATGGGCGAGATCAAACGCGTCCTCCTCATCCGGTATGGCGGTTTGATGGTGATCACAGTAAAGAAGGTATGCCTGGATGTCACCGGTTGAAGCGAAAACTCTCCAAGAAAAGTCACGAAGCATGGAGCATCATCCTTTCCTGTTTCGGCTGGATCCACTTCTTTCTTAGAATCACCTATGCCCGTATTTCTATCCCTTGGAAAAATTACACCAGACCCCTACTCTTCGTTGTAAAAACCGAAATTGCGCAGCATCCGGTCCTGATTGCGCCAGTCTTTTTTCACCTTGATCCAGATCTCCAAAAAGACTTTGTCACCCATCAGCCGTTCGATATCCTGACGGGCACGGCGGCCGATTTCTTTGAGCATCTGCCCTTTCTCCCCGATCAGAATCCCTTT
Organism: Brevibacillus panacihumi W25; assembly: GCF_000503775.1. Lineage (GTDB taxonomy): Bacteria > Bacillota > Bacilli > Brevibacillales > Brevibacillaceae > Brevibacillus > Brevibacillus panacihumi_A. The sequence goes on from NZ_KI629782.1 coordinate 716,761, forward strand.
CTGCGAATCCCTTTCTACGTAAATCGCTGCGTAGATGTACAAGGTTTTCCCATTCTCTCCACGCTTCATCTCTTCCACGACGACCGCGATGGAATGAGGCACCTCTTCCCGTGTCAAATGCAAGACTTTTTCCCGGATCAGCTCAGCGACGACGAAGCGCTCCGGATGATCCGTCACCTGGTCTGCAGGATAGTACATCGGTCCTTCCTGCATCTCGCCAAAAATCGCTTCCGACAAGGAACCGGTATTATTTCCTTCGAGCGCCGAGATCGGGATGATTTGCTTGAAATCGTACAGCTGGCGGTAGTCGTCAATGATGGGCAATAAAGCCTCAGGATGCACCTTGTCGATTTTGTTGATGACCAAAAAGACAGGGGTTTTGACCTGCTTGAGCCGCTCGATGATATACTCATCCCCGGCTCCCCGCTTTTCTGTAGCATCCACCACAAATAGCACCAGGTCTACCTCGTTCAAGGTATTCTCTGCGACTGAGACCATGTAGTCACCCAGCTTGGACTTGGGCTTGTGAATCCCCGGCGTATCGATAAAGACGATCTGACCCTTTTCCGTCGTATGGACAGCCGTGATCTTGTTGCGGGTCGTTTGCGGCTTGTTGGACATGATTGCGATTTTTTGCCCGACCATGTGATTGATCAGTGTAGACTTGCCCACATTGGGTCTTCCGACGATGGTGACGAAGCCTGATTTAAATGATTGTTTTGTCTTGCGGTTATCCACGTAAATCCTCCTCGGTGAAAGCCCCTGGCAACAGGGCAGATACAGTCGTCTCCAAAACATCTCCCTTCAGATTCGTCAAATAGACAGGCATGTCCGGCGGGCACAGCTCTGCCATTACTTGTCGGCAGGCACCGCACGGGGAGACGGGGCCAGGTGTGTCAGCAGCTACAGCTAACGCCGCATAACGGCGATCGCCCTCGGAATACGCCTTGAAAATTGTCGTGCGCTCGGCACAATTGCATAAAGAATAAGCAGCGTTCTCAATATTGCCGCCCAGATAGACCTTCCCGTCTTCTGTCAACAGTGCCGCACCCACCGCAAAGCGGGAATACGGGACGTACGCCCGCTTTCTGGCTTCCAGCGCTTGCGCCAGCAATGCTTGTTGATCCATATTCTACTTCCTCCTCGGTCGCGTATCGTTAACGCCTTTTTCTTCGCAGACACCAAGAAACCAGACATCTGACCTGCCGCCAGTTCGTCTGGTACCTCTTTTGATTGGCTTATCCCACAAATTTCTCATACAGGGGAGGGCCGAACACCGCGATCCCGATTGCGATGGACAAAATCGCTGCGGCCAGTACCGCCCCCGCAGCCGCATCCTTGGCGACTTTTGCCTTGGCATGCCAATCGGGAGTGACGAGATCCACAACGGCTTCGATCGCGGTATTGACCAGTTCCATTACCAACACCAGTGTGATGGCGATAAGGACCCAGATCCATTCCACACGATCAATTTCCAGCCACCAGGCAGCCGCCAATGCAAGGATGGCGGCGACTAGATGGATCTGCATATTCCGCTGTGTCTTGACGGTCTGGACGATTCCCTCTATCGCGTAGCCAAAGCTGCGCGCCAAACGTCTCCATTCCTTCAAAGCGATCTCCTACCTCGTCAAGCCGATTTCCTGCAGCACCTCTTCTTGACGGGAAAACATCTCCTTCTCCTCTGCCTCCGTGCCATGGTCATAGCCAAGCAGGTGCAAAAATCCGTGAACCGCGAGAAAACCGAGCTCCCGTTCAAAGGAGTGACCGTACTCCTCAGCCTGCTCGTGTGTTTTGGGCAAGGAGATGATGATGTCTCCGAGCATGTTGGGATACTCATCGATTTCACTTTCGTCGATGAAGATCTCCATCTCTCCGTCTCCTTCTTCATTCATGGCGAAGGAAAGGACATCTGTGGGACGGTCCACCCCACGGTAATCTCGGTTTAATTCGTGAATCCGCTCGTTGTTGACCAGCGTGACGACTACTTCACCGCTGACCTCTTCCCTGGCTGCGGCTTTTTGCAGGCAGCGGATAATCAGGTCTTGCAGACTTTCTGCAATGGGCTCTACTTCTTCATGCAAAATTTCTACCGCTAGCACGTTGTGATCTCCTTTTATTTCCAGCATTTTATCGGTTATTCTGATCTGCCTCTTCCTTGGCGTAGGCCTCGATGATTTTTTGCACCAGGCTGTGACGGACGACGTCTCCCTCTTGGAAGCGAATGAACGCGACATCCGCGATCGGACTTAAAATGCGCTCCGCCTCGCGCAGACCCGATTTTTTTCCTTTTGGCAGGTCGATCTGGGTCACGTCGCCGGTAATCACCATCTTGGAACCAAAGCCAAGGCGAGTCAGGAACATCTTCATCTGTTCGGGCGTGGTATTTTGCGCTTCGTCCAAAATGACAAAAGAGTCTTCCAGCGTCCGGCCGCGCATGTACGCGAGCGGCGCCACTTCGATCAAGCCTCTTTCCATCATTTTGGCTACCTGTTCGGTCCCGAGCATATCATACAGAGCATCGTAGAGCGGGCGCAGGTATGGGTCTACCTTTTCTTGCAGGTCACCTGGCAAAAAGCCCAGACTCTCACCGGCTTCCACCGCAGGGCGTGTCAGTACGATGCGCTTGACTCGTCCCATTTTTAAGGCGCTGACTGCCATGACGACAGCCAAATAGGTCTTCCCTGTACCCGCAGGTCCAATCCCAAAGGCAATATCGTGTCGTTTGATGGCAGAAAGATAATGCCGCTGCCCCAAAGTTTTGGCCCGGATCGGCTTGCCGCGTTGGGTGCGTGCGACTTCTTCGTCGTACACGTCCAGCAAGTCCGCTCCTTCTCCGCGTTCGATCAACATCATCGCATAGGAAATATCTCTCTCCGATAAAGCAATACCGCGGCGAATCAGTTGCAGCAGGATGTCTATCAGTTCTGCCAGCTTTTCCACCTCTGCTTTATCGCCGCTTATCACCAGTTCTCCTTCTCTGGTTGAGATCTTGGCGTTGCTTTTTGCCTCGATCAATTGGAGATACGCGTCATGCGGTCCAAACAGCAGCAAGGCCTCAGATGCGTCTGAAAATGGGATTTTTACCTCTTCTTGTACGTGCAACAGGCTTCCATCTCCTCGGAACGGTTATCATGGGGTGCTGTCGGGCTCAGGAGATTGGGGAACTCCCACAATCGGCTGTTCAACAGCGATGTCTTCGATGACTGAAAAATGAATGCTTACGTAAACTTTACCATTCTCTGTTGTGGCGTGCAAAACTTTTTCCTCCCGGATGACGGCATCCTTTCCAGCCTTGCGCAATATATCCTCACGGGCAAAGCGTTTGGCATATGCGATGGCCTCCTCTGTGCTCAATTCCACTTGGCTTTCCACAACCTCTGCCTGCGTCACCTGCTTCCAGCCGATCGGCGAGGTGTATCCCGCATAGCTGGGTATAAACCGCGACTCCTCGCTCTCGTATCGGGCGAAGCCTTGCTTGTTCCAGGGCCAGACTTGTACAGCATACGCACCTACTATGAGGTATTGCTGCTCCTGCCTCTCTCCCGTCAGACGGTAATGGGTTTGCTTGAGCGGAACGGACGCATCACTGGTATACCAAACCTCTCCCATGACTGTACCGCGTGCAGCGACTGCCTGTTGGCGCTCCTCGCTGCCGATAATGCCGGAGACGAGCACTTGTCCTTTCTCCACGAACTGATTCACCTTCACCTGGCTGCGTCCGGCCTCAGGCAGTATCGTATGGATCACTGCGCGTTTTTTTGCGACAAGATGGCGCGGACCCAGAACGATCGGCTTGACGGGATCGTCTTTTTCCACGATGTTCAGCGTTACCTTCGTTCCTTGTATGGTCACCCCAATCCAGCTTGCTTCCGGCAATAGATTCATCAATTCCTTCCGCAGCATAAGGGGTTCTTTTAGTTTGACCTTCCAGGCCCCTTCTTTAATCCCGATTTGTTCAGCGGCCTGCAGGACTTTTTGGGGACTCATCTGTTTGGTCCCGGTCACCTCTACAGTCCAGACAAACGAGGAGAGCATGTACAATCCGACGAAAAACAAAACCGCCCCTATGCCCAAGCCCGATCGGCGGCGCAGGCGAACCAACCAAAAGGGCAATCCCTCTCGCTGCTCCACATGACTGCGACAGCCTGTCTCTCGCAAGAATGGACGCAGTCGAAAGTAATCAGCGATCAGGATGTCGCAACGGCATGTTTCCTCTCCCACTCGCCGAATATTCCAGATCCGCAACCCTTCCCGCACCGCCATGTTGAGGAAGCGTTCAAAACGCTTTCCTCGCACGGTGATGGTGACGTATCCTTCTGTCCACTCCTTCAGCCCATAACGCATAAGTGATCTTCCCACCTTTTTGTGAATTTACACAAACTTCACGCCGCCGATTCTGCCCTCCAGCAATACTTCTTCCGGCAGGATCGCACGAATGACGAGCTGTTCCCCCGAGACAATCAACTGTCCATTGGTTAACAATAAACGGAGCTCTTTTTCACTAAAGTGCAGAACTCCGCGGTGATTTTCTATGTACATCTGCAAATGGCCGATCATCGTGATCCGCGGGACTTCCAGAACTACATCTTGCGGCAGGTCCAAAACCCCTCCGGCCAGATGACGCAGACGGCGGCTCCAACGCCTCATGGAAAAGCCCCCTCTCCTACTGGCGCTCCAACGCCTATTCCGTTTCTGATGCTTCGCCATACCTTCCAGGCTACCATCGGGCTTGCGAAACCATTCTTACCCATCTTTATGCGGCGAGACAGGAAGTGATTCGTCGGAATACGGCGGTGCGGGGGATTTCAGAAAAAAAGCTGACCCTCGAGCAGATGATCTACTCTTGGGTCAGCAGTTGCCATAGATGCTATTCATTTTTTGAAGAGGGTTGCCTGGAGACATGATTACGAGTAAGAGCTTTCCATTTTTTAATTACGCGCTTTACCTTTTCTGCTGTGCATCCGCACGCAATCGCAGTCTCATAAATTGACTTTTTTTCAACGATGGCGAGTTGGATCACCTTTTGGCGAAAACGTCCCATTTGTACCATTTCTTTTGGCTCCATGATTTTACCAACTCCCAGGACCATATATGGAAAATATTTCTATACATAAATAGTAGTGAACAATTTTAGACAAGACAAGCCTGAAATTTCGAGAAAATTCGACAAAAATACAAAAGCAGACCTTGCAAGCGAAATCTCTGCTTGCAGGGTCTGCCTTTCCACATAATTGGTATGGGGCTATTCACTTCTCCCCCGGGTGGTAGGAGAAGTATACGGCCGTTTGGAGCGGGGTTCGCCAAAAATCAGCGCCCATTTCATCCCTTCTCGAGGGTCCAGGTCAATCGCAGGCTTTGCTTCTGCCCCTGGCCTGTCTGGCAATCCTTTGCTGTAAGTTTGGTCCATCCCCTCGAGACTTGCCCTCTCAGGAGCTGCCTCTGGCTCATACGGACGATCCCATCCCTCATCATCGCGTTGCTCTACCTGTACAGGTTCATAACGGGAGGAAGCGCGTACGGTTTTCCTTTCCACCTTCTGGGAGGGAGACGGAAATCCTCCGCTTTCTACGGGAGTGAGCGTTCGTCTCTTTTGATCCTGGGCAGCCTTCTTTGCAGCCTGACCAAACAATTTATATCCCAGGTATCCGAGGATCAGGAACCAGAACTTGCCGATCAGCGGCAGGACCCATCCGAAAAGGTCGAAAAGCAAATCAAACAGGTCATCCATGTTGGTTTCCCTTATTCCTTCTGATCAGAATCGGCTGGTTTCTGCTTTTCACCCGGCAATCCAAACGATTGGCGCATCTGCGTATCTGCCGCTATGTTTTGCATGTTGTAGTAGTCCATGACACCCAGTTTTCCGGATTTCAGCGCTTCGGAGAGGGCAAGCGGGACTTGCGCCTCGGCTTCCACTACTTTTGCCTTCATCTCTTGGACACGCGCTTTCATCTCTTGCTCGGTCGCTACTGCCATCGCACGACGCTCTTCCGCTTTGGCCTGCGCAATCCGCTTATCCGCTTCGGCTTGGTCAGTCTGGAGCTCGGCACCGATGTTTTTGCCCACATCTACGTCCGCAATATCGATGGAGAGAATTTCAAAAGCAGTACCTGCGTCAAGGCCTTTATTCAAGACAGTCTTGGAGATGAGATCCGGATTTTCCAACACGTCCTTGTGGCTGTTGGACGAACCAATCGTCGAGACGATCCCTTCCCCGACACGGGCAATGATGGTTTCTTCACCAGCACCCCCGACAAGTCGGTCAATATTGGCACGAACGGTTACTTTGGCTTTCGTCCGCAGCTCGATACCGTCTTTCGCCATTGCGGCTACCAACGGAGTCTCGATTACTTTCGGGTTTACACTCATTTGTACCGCTTCCAATACGTCACGGCCAGCCAGGTCAATCGCTGCGGCGCGCTCGAATCCGAGTGGAATGTCTGCGCGCTGTGCTGCTACGAGAGCATCGACGACGCGGTCTACGTTACCGCCTGCAAGATAGTGGCTCTCCAATTGATTCGTATCCAGCTCCAAGCCAGCTTTGCGCGCTTTGATCAGCGGATTCACGATCCGGGATGGAATGACACGACGCAAACGCATCGCTACCAGGGTAATAATTCCGATGCGCACGCCGGAAGCGAGCGCGGAAATCCAGAGCATGACCGGAACGAACGAAAAGAAAATGGAGAGAACGACGATCGCTACCGCGACCATAAAAATGAGAGGAATCAAGCCGCCTTCTAACATGAGTATCTACTCCTTTATTTCATCTTCTTGCACCACGACGCGGGTGCCTTCCACCAGGACCACGACGATAGGCACGCCAGCCTGGATAAAACCTCCGGCAGAGACCGCATCGACACGCTTACCTTCGATTTTGGCTACTCCGGCAGGGCGGAACGGGGTCAAAGCAATTCCTTTCTTGCCTACTAAACTGCGTTGATCCTTCGGCGCCACGTACCCGCGCTCATTGCTCTGCTGATCCCCCAGTACAAAACGGTTGATCAGCCCTTTCAAGCCATACTTCTTGATGAGAAGGAAAGTAACGATCGCCGTGATGAGCACTGCGATCCCCAGCGATGCCAGTCCTTGCTCCGTATCATAGGCTGCCATGACCAGACCGCTGACGATACTGATGAAGCCAATCGCTCCTACAATACCACCTGGCAGGAAAATCTCCAAGATCATGAGTAAGATACCAAAGAGAAATAATCCGATATGCAGCCAGTTGGCGAAACCTGCGACGTAATGACCAAAGAAATAGAGACTGAACGCACACAGCGAAATGGTCCCAGCAACTCCAAATCCGGGAGCGAACAACTCGACCACAATTCCCACCAGTCCGATGATCAAGAGCATGCTCATCACGACCGGACTAGTCACCCAACGGGCCACGTTTTCCCCGATCGTCGGCTCAATCGTCTGCATGGTTTCCGCCGAGATGCCGTACAGACCGAGCAGTTCATCCTTGTTGTTCACGATGCGATCGGCATAACCAAGCTCCTTCGCGCGTTCCGCATCAAGCGAGAGAACGGTTCCCTTTGGCTTCAATCCGGGGAAATCCGTATCAATCTCGACCATTGCCCTCGCGACGTCTACATTGCGGTCGTTCAGCTTAGCCGCCGCCTGCATCTGGTTGGACCAGCCTGAAATAAACTTGATCGAAGCCGCGTTGCCCGCCAAATCAATCGGTGCCGCCGCACCCATGCTGCTGCCGGGCGTCATGACGATCTCATTCGCATTCAGAGCGATATAAGTGCCCGCTGAAAACGCTTGATTGCGAATGTAGGCGACGACATGGATCGGCGATTGACGAATCAATTCACCAATGTTGGCTGCAGCAGGCACTTCTCCGCCTGGAGTGTTAATATCCAGGATGATCAGATCAGCCTGTTGTGCCTCCGCTTCGGCGAACGCTCTGCGCAAGAAGGCCTCCAGCCCCCGTTCAATCTCTTTTTCTACGGGAATCCAAACCGCTCTTTGAAAAGTCTGCGCATGGGTCGTCGGTGCGGGAATGAGCGAGAGAATCATGGAAGCCAGGATACAGAACAACGACAAGATCAGTCGCGTGCGTCCCCAAACCGAACGGGTTGCACTCATCGTTTCTACCTCCTTTCAATGAATCATTTCACGAATGGTTACTATGGTATACGGAGGAATTCGACAATCGTTTCATTTTTTTCATATATAAAGAAAAACCCAACCGACATGCGGCTGAGTTTTTCTGTCGTATCTATTATGAGGGTGTTACGCATCTACATCGGTAATTCCTCAGATACAATCTTCTGCACGAGGTTTCCGTCTGCTTTCCCTTTTACTTTCGGCATGATCGCGCCCATCACCTTACCCATCTCCTTTTTGGAGGTGGCATTGGTGGAGGCAATTGCTTCCCGAACGATTTCACGAATCTCGTCTTCGCTAAGCTGAGCGGGTAAGTAAGCGGACAGCACGTCGATCTCTTCGCGCGCTTTCGAGGCAAGTTCCTCACGGCCTGCCTTCTCAAATTCGTGGAGGGATTCACGGCGTTGTTTTAACTCACGAGTCAAGATGGTCAGCACTTCATCATCAGACAAAAGTCTGCCTTTATTTATCTCTTCGTTCTTTAACGCGGCTTTCACCATGCGGATAACAGAGAGTTTTAGAGCAGCTCTGTCTCTCATTGCCTGCTTCATATCTTGATCGAGTCGCTCCATTACACTCATGATGAGCCCTCCGTCAATTAGTACTTGCGCTTGCGAGCAGCTTCGGATTTTTTCTTCCGTTTGATGCTAGGCTTCTCAAAGTGACGACGTTTACGCAGTTCTGCCATCACCCCAGATTTTGCGCTTTCACGCTTGAAGCGGCGAAGTGCGCTATCCAAAGACTCGTTTTTCTTGACTCGAATTTCTGCCATTTGTCTTCCCTCCCTCCGCTAAAACCGTGGGACGCCTGAATCGACTTTTCATACGAACAGACTGTCACACTTCATTATAGGATATTCGACTAAAGGAGGTCAACCTTTAGTTCACTTTTATTCATGAAATCCGGAGAGGAGGTGGTAATGGATATGGAAGACTTCCTGACCACCCTCTTTGCCGCAGTTATTGATCAACCGGAACCCTTTTAATTCCAATTTTTGCGCCAGCTTTTGGGCAACCTGATGGATATGGCCAATCAGTGGAAGGTCCTCCTCCGCGACATCCATCAACGTAGGAATTGGCTTGCGCGGAATAATCAACAGATGCACGTTTGCTTTCGGAGCTATATCGTGAATGACAATGACCTTGTCGTCCTCGTACTCGATGCGCGCCGGGATCTCTTTTTCCATGATACGGGTAAAAATGCTTTTTTCCATGATGGGGTAAACTCCTTTCGCCTATACATCCTTAAGAGGATTGGTTCGTATGTATGTAATGATACCTACCATCATAACGAAGCAAACGAAGCGAATCAATCCCGGCGTTACGGGAAATTTCCCTTGCGGCCAGCGGGATCGCGTGATAGCATGACCTCGAGGTTTGGAGGATATCAAGACAAAGGAGTTTTCCCATATGAAACCAGTTGCCCTGAAACAGGCAGCCTTGCTGGCAGAAGGTATATTGCTCTCAGGAGTTCCCGAGGCCCAAATAACCTCCGTCCACTTCGACAGCCGTCAATTAACCAAAGGCGCTTTGTTCGTCGCGATCACGAGCGGTGCAAGAGATGGACACGAATTCCTTCTGCAGGCGGCTGAAAAAGGAGCCGTCGCCGCGATCGTCAGTGACCAGACGAAGCTTCCGGCGCATTTGCCAGACGGATTTGGCCTGATCCTGGTCAACGACACCTTGCGCGCTTTTCAAAAGCTGGCTGCAGGCTACCGAAAAGATTTCAAAGTCCCCTACATCGCAATCACCGGAAGCATCGGCAAGACCACGACCAAGGATATTGTGTCCCATGTTCTGGAAAGCCGCTTTCCCCTTTATAAGACGTACAAGAATTTCAACAACCACCTCGGAGTCCCTTACTCCCTGCTGCAGATTGATCAAGAACACCAAGCTGTTGTCCTGGAGCTGGGAATGAATCATGCCGGAGAGATTGATCTGCTCGCTTCGCTGGTTCAGCCCGAAATCAGCGTGATCACCTACATAGGAGAGTCCCATATTGAGCATTTCGGCTCCAAGGAAAAAATCGCCCTGGCCAAAGCGGAGCTTCTGCCTCATACAGCCGCTGGTGGTCTTGCAATCCTGAATAGAGATTCCGAATATCTGCGCCAGATCGCCCATCTGTACCCGGGAGAAATCCTCTATTATTCGGTCAATGGCAAAGCCGATCTGTGGGCGGAAGACATCGAGACCGTAGACGGCGGCATGCGCTTCACCGCATGTTTTGCCAACGGAGACCGCCTGGAGGCATTTCTCCCCCTCTACGGCAAGCACAGCGTCCTCAATGCCTTGCCCGCGATCGCGATCGCCAGACGGATGGGCCTGTCGCATGATGAGATCGCCGCAGCTTTGGCGACCGTCCAGCTCTCCGCCATGCGCTTTGAGCAAATCGACTCCGCCCATGGCCCTGTCTATGTCAGCGATGCCTACAACGCCAGCCCGACCTCGATGCAAGGCGCGATCGGCACCTTTGCCGAACTGTTTCCCGAGCGCAAAAAAGTGCTCGTCCTCGGCGACATGTTTGAACTGGGGATGGAAAGCGATGCCCTGCACAGGCAAGTGGGAGCGTACGCCAATACGTTGCGAGACCGCTTTTCCATGCTCGTGACTGTTGGGGAATACTCCCGCCACATCAGCGATGCCTATGAAGGCACGAAGCTCCACACTGCCACCAAAGAGGAAGCTGTTGCCGCTCTGCTTCCCATGCGTGACAGCGACCATGCCTTTTTGTTCAAAGCATCCCGAGGCATGGAGCTGTGGACGGTCATCTCTGATCTGGAACAACAGAAATAAATCGACTTGACTCCGTAACGCAAAGAAAAGAAGGATGCCTGTCATGGGCATCCTTCTTTATCGTCTATGGATTTGTCGCACGATTATTCTTATTCCAATTCTTCCGCATCCACAATATTGCGCTGTTTGTCTTCATGGCGCTCGAGCCCCAATTGCACGAGCCTGTCGATTAACTCGCTGTAGCTGATGCCGGCTGCCTGAAACAGCATCGGATACATGCTGAACGGCGTAAAGCCGGGCATGGTGTTCACTTCATTGATGTAGAGCTTGTCGTTCTTCTCATCCCAGAAGAAGTCGACACGGGATAGACCGGAGCCGTCCAACGCCAGGAAAGCGGTCTTGGCGATCTCAGCGATTTTTTCCGTGACATACTCGGGAACGATGGCAGGAATGGACAATTCAGTCCCCGCACCCTTGTACTTGGCTTCGTAATCGTAAAATTCTTTCGAGGCGATCACTTCTCCAACTACCGAGGTGATCAGCTCTTCATTTCCCAGCACACCGATTTCCAGTTCACGGGCATTTACGTATTCTTCGACAATTAGGCGACGGTCAAATTTTGCGGCAATATCGAGAGCGTGTGCCAGTTCGTCCCTGTTTTTCGCTTTATTGACCCCGACGCTGGAGCCCATGTTGGCAGGCTTCACGAAGCAAGGAAACCCGAGTTCCTCCTCGATTCGATCCATACTGCCTTCTCGATCCTTCTCCCATTGCGAACGCAGAAGACCAATATATTTCACTTGCGGCAATCCGATCTGGGCAAAGACGGTCTTCATCATCCATTTGTCCATTCCGACAGCAGATGCCATCACGCCAGCCCCCACGTAGGGGAGATTGGCCAGCTCCAACAGGCCTTGTATGGTTCCGTCCTCCCCGTTTGGGCCGTGCACGACTGGAAAAATGACATCTACTTGCTCTCCAATGGCAAAAGGGGATGCTTTCCGGGTCGTACTGACGAGCTGGGCATCCTTGCGTTCAGCGTTTCCTGCAGCGTCCTGCAAACGCAAGGAAGCAATCTTGTCAGGTAGTTGGCCCGTTACAGCGTCCCCCATCGTCCACGAGCCGTCCAAGGAGACATAGATCGGCGTGATCTCGTATTTATTTGCATCCACCGCTTTCATGATGGACAGGGCTGTACGCAATGAAACCTCATGTTCTGAGGATTTCCCTCCATAAATGATACCGAGACGAATTTTCTCCCTACTCATGATTGTCATGCTCCTTTCCTCTCTGGCTGACAGAGAGCCTAACCCGTATCGTACCTTCTATCCTATGCAAAAGAAGGTCAACTGCTCTATCTCGGCAGAATCCATCCTTCAGGATACAACAAACCCTTTTGCAAAAACAAGGTACGACGGACGGATCAGGTATGTCTGGTGTTGGTTCTAGCGGCGGTTTCGCACTTCAAAAATAGCGAATTTCAGGTAGTGTCCTTCGTCAGCTCCGCTGATTTGCGGGTGATCCTTCCCAGCACCGCGCCATTCGATCAAGCGCAGTATTTTTTTCGCATCCATAGCCGCCTCCTGGATTGTTTCCAGGAACAGTTCAGGCGACATGTGGTACGAGCAGGATGCGGTCACCAGATAACCACCGGGTCTGACGAGCTTCATGCCGTTGAGGTTGATGTCCTTGTAGCCGCGGACTGCTCCTTTCACTGCTGAGCGTGATTTGGCGAAGGCAGGCGGATCGAGAATGACGACGTCCCAGGAGCGTTCTGCTTCCACTTGCTGGCGCAGATAGTCAAAAGCATTCGCGACCACAAAATCAACCCGATGCAAGTATCCATTCAGGGTAATATTTCGCTTCGCGGTCTCGATTGCATGCTCGGAAATATCCAATGCGGTTACTTTTTTCGCACCGAATTTGCAGGCATTCAGCGTAAATGATCCCGTATGCGTGAAGCATTCCAGAACCTCTGCGCCGTCCCAGAACGGGTTTTTGATCACTTTGCCGCGTTTGTCGACGGGTACCAGCTTTTGTTCTGATTCGACCTGCTGCAAGGTAATGCCGTGATTTTTACCCCAGCCTTTCATCAAGGGCTGGATGGAAGCGCGGTTCTCCCGCTGATCGTAAAAAAAGCCTGTCTTCTGGCCTTCCATGATGTCGACGATATACTTCAAGCCGTTTTCCTCAATCGTCACCTCACGCGGACACTCCCCATACAGGACACCCTTGCCCTGCTCCAATCCCTCTCGTTCGCGCACAGGCACGTCGTTGCGCAGATAGATCCCCTGAGGCTGGTACACTTCTACCAAAGCGTCGCGAATCCAATCCAGACGCATCTCCATGCCGAGCGACAGCACTTGGGCGACCAGCACATCTTCATACCGGTCTACGATCAAGCCAGGCAAGAAATCGGCCTCGCCGTACAGCACCCTGCAAGCCCGGGGATTATCGACGAATCGGGTCCTGAACTCGGACGCCTCGCGAATTTTGCGTAAAAAGAAAGCGTAGTCTATCTTTTCATCTGGATCGTAGCTGAGGATGCGCACCAAAATCTGTGACGCTGGATTGATGTAACCCTTGGCAAGAAAATGCCCTTTATGGTTGACGACCTCGACGATCTCGCCAGGAATGACTTCTCCATCGATTTGCGCTACCTCCGACTGGTATATCCAGGGATGTCCTGCCTCCAGTCTTTTTTTCCGATGCTGATGCAAGTGAATTCGTGCCATGTATGTCCTCCTAGTCATGCCTGTCTGCGTACAAGCATAGCGTATAATATGCGTCATTCCCACCCCCAGCTCCATGAATCGCTGGAAGGAGGATCGTCTCGTGTTTTTCTCTGTCCTCGCACCGTTTTCGATCGGACTAAGCTTTTTTCTATTTGGCCTGTACGCCATGCGATCGGGTTTTCAAAACCTGGCCGGCAAAAAAATGGAGCAGTGGATGTACAAGGTCACCCGCACCCCTGCGCACAGCTTCTGGATGGGACTGATCACAACCTTTATCCTGCAAAGCTCCAGTGCGGTTACGGTCTTGACCATTGGTTTGACGAATGCGGGGATGATTCCGTTCACCCAGACCGTAGGCATTATTCTCGGGACCAATCTGGGCACAACCATCACCACAGAACTGGTGGCGCTCAAGCTCGAATCCTTCGCCGTACCGATGCTTTTGGTCGGGGCCGCTCTCTGGCTGATGCCAAGGAAAAGCATTCGCTGCATCGGGCTTGTGGTCGCAGGTTTCGGGTTGATATTCCTCGGAATAGACACCATGAAAGTCATGGCCGCACCATTGGAGCAATCGGATACGTTCCGTTCCCTTTTCCTGGAAAGTCGGCACTCGATCTGGATCGGCCTCGTCACCGGGATCATTTTTACCGCCTTGATTCACAGCGGTACAGCCACGACTGTGATAACGATGGGACTGATGAGCAACCAGATTCTTACGATGGAGACTGCCTTGGCCATCGTGCTGGGAGCCAACATCGGCACCTGTTTTACCGCCGTGATCGCCAGCATCGGCACCAATACGGCATCCAAACAGGTAGCCTGGTGCCATACCCTGTTCAACGTTGCAGGAGCCTTGATCTTTTTGCCTTTCTTATCTCAGCTTGCCCTCGTCAGCGCCTTCTTAACGGATAATGTCTCCATGCAGATTGCGCATTCCCAAACCATCTTCAACCTGATCTGCTCCCTGGTGGCGTTGCCCTTCACTGCACAAATAGCTGCCTTCATTCAATGGCTGATCCCAGACAAGAAGCGCTGAATCGCGAAGATGGGCTCATAAGGAAAACGGGATCAGATACAGCGACGTCATAACCCCTGCGACGATCATCGCCACCGAAGAGGCTGCCATCTGCGCCTGAGAAGTGCGGTTCAGACTGGCCGTACCGATGGCATGTGTGCTCGTTCCCACAGCCACTCCGATAGCCCGATCGTCGGTCACTCCCACCCAGGCAAGGACCGGCTGGGCAAACATGGTGCCGATAAAGCCCGTCAAAGCGGTAAACAAGGCGGCCAGCGCCGGAATCCCTCCGACGGAATGGGCTAATTCCAGGGCGATCGGGGTGGTGACGGATTTGCTGAGCATGCTGTACATGACGGAGTCATCAAAGCCAAAGCAGGCGTGAATCAGCAAGACGGAAAGGATTGATATCCCGCATCCTGCTGCTATTCCCAGAAAGAGGCCGCGCCAAATATGGGCAAATTCCTTGATTTGTTTGGCCAAGGGAACAGCCAATGCTACTGTCGCGGGGCCAAGCCAGTAGGAAATCCAGGCCCCTCCTGCAGAGAAGGCTTTCCAGTCATTGCTCAAAAGCCACCAACATACCCAGACAAGTACCACAGATACGATCAAAGGTTGAAAGATCGGCTTGCGTTCCGAAATCATCGTCGCCACTTTATAGCCTGCCACAATCAGCAGGATCGCCAACAGTTCCTTAAGCATCGAGTGATCTCCCCTCTTGCGGCAGGACTGGTTTTTTTGTGTTCTGCTGCCTATTAACGTACCATTGCACGACTTTTCCTGTCACAATCATGACCAAAAATGGACCGGAAATGAGCGCAAGCAAAATCGGCAACGGATCTTCTGCAAAAAATCCGAGATACGAAGCAACCCCCGCAATGATCGGGACAAAAAACAACAGCATGTGGCGAATCAAGAGATTGCTTGCCTGCTCCACCCAGTCCATGCGAATCCATCCCTTGTACAGGGCCAGGGTCAGAAGCAGCATGCCAATCAGATTTCCCGGCAATGGGATGTGAAGCCATTTGCTCGCCAACGTTCCGACTCCATAAAAAACGAGCAGGATCAATATGCCATTGACGATTTTCATTTCTCTTACCCCTCTTCCTGATCTCTTCTCTCTCTTTTTCCTACCGACAAACGGAAACGGAAGAAGCCCGACCTACAACCGGCCAGGCTCCTTCACGATTCGACTAATATCCTCCATTTGTTGCCTGTGCGTCTCCAGAAACAATGGAGATGCCCGAGCTCGTGCCGATTCGGGTAGCCCCTGCCTCTACCATCGCCAATGCGGTTTCCCGGTCGCGAACGCCACCGGAGGCTTTCACTCCGACATCTCTGCCAACCGCTCGTCGCATCAATGCAATGTCAGCAACAGTCGCTCCACCCGGACCAAAGCCTGTAGAGGTTTTGACATAATCAGCCCCTGCTTCTACGCACAATTTGCAGGCAATTTCTTTTTCTTCGTCTGTCAACAGACCAGTCTCCAGAATCACCTTGAGCAGAATGTCTCCAGCCGCTTGCTTGACAGCTGCCACATCGGAGCGAACCTGCTTCAGATCACCCGATTTGAGTGCGCCTACATTCAGCACCATATCTACTTCTGTCGCGCCGTTGGCGATAGCGTCACGTGTCTCGGCAGCTTTCACTGCTGAGGTGGATGCACCCAGAGGAAAGCCGATCACGGTACAAACCTTGACCGATGTGCCTTTCAACAATTCCGCAGCCCGTGCAACCCAATACGGATTTACGCATACGGAAGCAAACGAATGGGTTTTCGCTTCTTCACACAGCTTGTCAATCATGGCTTGAGTCGCTTCAGGCTTCAGCAAGGTATGGTCAATATAAGCATTCAAATGAACCGTCATCGGTTACACCTCAATCCCTAAATGTTGAAAAGCCAAACGAAAGATCTGATCATTATTGCGGTATCCGCGCTCCAACTGCAAGGCCCACGCTTCACCAGCCGGATGCCAATGCACGTCATTGATCTCCTCCAGCTGAACGGTAATCTCGGTGTTGTACGCCTCTACCAAATAGTAATGGACTTCCTTGTCCACCACATCTCCCGTTGCGGGATGGGTGTACTCGTAACTGATCGTATCCAGCTTTTCACCCAAACGTCCGGCAACTCCGGTCTCTTCCAGCACTTCGCGCAAGGCTGTCTCGTGAATGGTTTCTCCCAGCTCCTGCTTCCCTTTTGCCAGCGTCACTTTGCCATAGCGGTCTTCGATCAGAAGCAGCATGTACTCTCCGTCCTGCTGACGGAAAACTACGCCTCCTGCCGAGATCTCCTTCATATAGCTCGCTCCTTTAGCAGTGGCAGCTGATCATCTTCCAGCACACGGACAAAGGTTCCTTCGCAGTATTCCGTACCAGGAGCATCAAGGCGAACCTTGCAGATTTTCCCAATCATACTTTCATCTCCGGCGAACACTACGTTCAGGTAGTTGTCGGAGTAGCCCATCAGAAGCCCGCTGTCCGGCGCTTCCTTGTAAGGTCGTTCAGGAATCACTTCCAGAACATCCCCGACGAATTGTTGGGAATAGGCCAACTGCAGCTCGCGGTTCAGCTCCAGAAGCTTGGTGACGCGTTCATGCTTCACTTCCTCCGGAATCTGGTCGGTCATGCGGGCAGCAGGGGTCCCTGTGCGCATCGAGTACGGGAATACGTGCAGCTCGGCAAAGCCGATCTTGCGAATATAGTCATAGCCATTTTGGAACTGTTCTTCTGTCTCGCCCGGGAAGCCGACGATCACATCCGTCGTCAACGCCACGCCTGGCAACGCCTGGCGAACCTTGACCATTTTTTCGTAGAATTCAGCTGTGGTGTACTTGCGGCGCATCCGTTTCAGCACCTCATCATCGCCTGCCTGCAAAGGAACATGCAAATGGCGCACGACGCGATCCGAATCATTGATGACTTGAATCACTTCGTCCGTGATTTGGCTGGCCTCAATCGAGCTGATGCGAATCCGCTTCAAGCCTTCCACCTGATGCAGGTCGACCAACAGCTTGGCCAGGTTGTAATCCTCCAGATCCTCGCCATAGCCCCCGGTATGAATCCCGGTCAGCACAATTTCCAGATAGCCTGCTTCCACCAGTTTTTTGGCTTGCTCTACAACACTCTCTGGCTGGCGGGAACGCATCAGACCACGCGCCCAGGGAATAATGCAGAAGGTGCAGAAATTATTGCAGCCCTCCTGGATTTTTAACGAAGCACGCGTGCGGTCAGTGAAGTTCGGCACGTCCAATTCCTCGAACTCGCGCGCTTTCATGATGTTTCCTACGGCATTGATCGGGGTACGCTCACGGCGAATCTGCTCCACGTATTCAAGCAGCTTGTCGCGGCCTTGAGTCCCGACGACGATATCCACGCCCGGAATTTGGGCAATCTCACTCGGAGATGTCTGCGCATAGCATCCTGTCACAGCGACGATGGCTTCCGGATTGCGGCGGATCGCGCGGCGGATCACCTGCCGGCTTTTTTTGTCCCCTGTATTGGTCACGGTACATGTATTGATCACATAAACATCGGCTTCATCTTGTTCAAAGTCAACCCGTTCGTAGCCGTCTGCCTTGAACAGTTGCCAGATCGCCTCTGTTTCATAGCTGTTCACTTTGCAACCCAATGTATGAAAAGCAACAGTAGACATGGCTATACCTCCTTTTTTCCTGCTCCTCCACCTTCACTCATCGGTGTCATTCATTCGCTCGAACTGGTAGGATGCGCAAGCCAGCACATACTGACTAGCGGTCTCTGTCCGCAGGATGCGTGAGCCAAGCGAGATCGGCAAAAAGCCATTCGCTTCTGCCAGCGCTACTTCATCCGGAGAAAAACCTCCTTCTGGTCCAATGAGAACGAGCAGCGTATCTTCTGCGTTCAACTCATCAAATACCTGATGCAGCGTCGTTGTGCCTTCTTTTTCATAAGCAATGGCACAGCGCGTGTACTCCCCTGCCGTTTTCAGGACCTCGCGAAACGAGGAAGGTGGCAGCAATTGTGGCAAAACCGCTCGATGCGACTGTTCAGCAGCCTCTTTCACAATTTTGCGCCAGCGTTCTAATTTTTTTGCTTCTTTTTTGGCGTCCAGCTTGACGATGGTGCGTTCGGAAGAAAACGGCAAAAAGGAGTACGCTCCCAGTTCCGTCCCCTTTTGCAAGATCCACTCCATCTTCTCGCCTTTTGGCAGCCCTTGTCCAATCGTGATGTGGATCGGAAGCTCAGGCCGCTCTTCCAGCAACTCAAGCACACGCGCCTTCACTTCTTTGGGAGACAAGACGACGAGCGCAGCCCTGGCAGAACGCCCTTCGCCATCTGAGACATAAATCTCGTCGCCTTCCTTGGCCCGCATCACATTTACGATATGGTGAACGTCGTCGCCGACAATGGTAATCTCATTCTCGGAAAAGAGATCTGGCTCGACAAAATATCGTTGCATCTCGCCAACCTCACTATTCTATCGTTTTTTTGAAACAATTGCTACCCAGTCATCGATGAAAATGGTTTCCACGATGGTGAGTCCTGACGCGGTCAGAGCTTCCTTCACATCTGCTTCCCGCGCTTCAATAATCCCCGATGCGATGAAGGTTCCGCCTGGCTTCAACACCCGGTACACATCGTCGGTAAAGCGGACGATGACTTCCGCCAGGATGTTCGCGATCACCATCTCCACTTGTTCCTCGATGCCGTCGAGCAGATTGTTCTGCCTTACCGTAATGCTTTCATGAACACCGTTCAGTTCCGTATTGGCTTGCGCAGAACGGACGGCCACTTCGTCGAGATCCATCGCCAGGACGTGCTCTGCTCCGAGCTTGACCGCAGCGATACTGAGAATGGCAGTGCCTGTCCCGACATCGTACACGCGATCGCCCGGGGACAGATACTTCTCAATGGCGCGCAAGCAAAGAATCGTGGTCGGGTGTGTCCCGGTTCCAAAAGCCATTCCCGGATCCATCTCGATAATGATTTCATCTGGGGACTTCAGCTCGTACTCTTCCCATACAGGCTTGATCGTCATCCGATCCGTTACGTGGATCGGCTTGTAGTACTTTTTCCAGGCGTGGGCCCACTCGTCCTCGTGAACATCGTTGACTGCAATCGTCGCCTTGCCGATATCAAGGCCGTACTCGATCAGCTCTGCCAACTGTCCTCTCAATGTTTCGACCACTTCGAGGAGATCGCGGCTTTCAACCGGCAGATACGCCTTGACGAATACGCCCTCGGCCGGAAAATCATCCGGGGAGAGCTGGTAGATCTCACCAAATGGCGTATCCCATTCGCGATACAGAACCTCCGGATCTTCAATCACGACACCGTTGGCACCCAATTCATACAAAAGACTGGACACCGCCTCTGTAGCTTCTGCTGTAGTATGGATACTAATTTCCGACCAATTCATGAATCTACCACTCCCCGTTGTGTTCCTATTGCCTGCCTAAGATGATTGTACGCAGACGTATCCGCGGCCTTATTCGCCGCGGAACGCCCGTTTCATTTTTTCAAAAAAGCTCTCATCCTCTACACCGCCGCCATGTTGGCCCGGCTTCTCCCCCGACAATTCAGCCAGTTCGCGCAAAAGCTCTTTTTGTCTGTCGCTCAGTCTGGTTGGCGTAATCACCCGCACTTTGACATGCTGGTCACCTCGGCCGCTGCCGCGCAAGTGCGGAACGCCCTTTCCGCGCAGGCGGAAAAACGTCTCAGTCTGCGTCCCTGCTGGAATTTTCAGCTTGACGCGTCCGTCTACAGTTGGCACCTCGATCTCGTCACCGAGAGCCGCTTGTGCGTAGGTCAAAGGCACTTCACAATAAATGTCATTGCCCTCTCGCTCAAAAAACTCATGCTGCTTGACGCGCAATACCACATACAGATCCCCCGGCGGCCCGCCGTTTGCTCCCGGTTCTCCTTCGCCTGAGACGCGAAGCTGAGCACCATCGTCCACACCGGCAGGAATGTTGAGGTGAATCTTGCGGCGCACCTTGACCCGTCCGCTGCCGCGGCAGGAGGAGCATTTTTCCTTGAAGACTTTCCCTTTTCCTTCACATGTGGTACAAACGCGACGATTTACAATCCGGCCAAATGGCGTGTTTGCAGCGACTTCCTGCTGTCCCGTACCGCTACATGTCTTACATGTCTCTACTCCTGTGCCAGGCTTGGCACCCGAGCCGTGACAAGTATCGCACTCCGCCTCTTTCGGGATTTCTACGTCTGTTTCCTTGCCGAACACCGCATCCGTAAATTCGATGCTCAAGCCAAATTGTAAATCGGCACCTTTCCGTGGCGCATTGGGATTTCT
Organism: Brevibacillus panacihumi W25; assembly: GCF_000503775.1. Taxonomy (GTDB): domain Bacteria; phylum Bacillota; class Bacilli; order Brevibacillales; family Brevibacillaceae; genus Brevibacillus; species Brevibacillus panacihumi_A. The sequence continues at coordinate 737,656 of NZ_KI629782.1, forward strand.
TCTCGCGCCGCCGCCGAAAAACATATCAAAAATATCGCCAAAGCCGCCCATACCTGATGTGTCAAAACCACCGCCGCCAAAGCCCTGATTCGGATCCTGATGGCCAAAACGATCATATTGCGCCCGTTTTTGCGGTTCTGAGAGCACATCATAGGCTTCCTTTACTTCTTTAAACTTCTCTTCTGCATCCGCTTCTTTATTGACATCCGGGTGATACTGGCGCGCCAAGCGGCGATACGCTTTCTTGATCTCGTCCGCGCTCGCTTCTTTGGCTACACCCAACACCTCGTAGTAATCACGCTTCATCTCCTACATCACTCCCATGACAGTCAACTGTTATCATAGCATGTGACAGACTTGAAAAAAAGTCAAAGTCACAACGCGTGACTTTGACTTCTAAGTGGGTCACATGGTGAAGAATGTGCCAACGTGACTATTTTTTGTCGTCTACCACTTCGTAGTCGGCATCAACCACGTTGTCTTTCTTCGCTTCCCCTTCTGCACCTGCTCCAGCTCCACCCTGCGCTTGAGCAGCTTGAGCTGCCTGTTCATACAGCTTCATGGAAATTTGTTGAACGATCGCGGAAAGTTCGTCTTTGGCAGATTTGATTTCCTCGATGTTTCCGCCTTCCAGCGCTTTTTTCACTTTATCCTTGGCTGCATTGGCCGAATCGATCTGCGATTGGTCAACCTTGCCTTCCACTTCTTTCAGTGTCTTTTCGGTTGTGAAGACGAGCTGGTCTGCTTCATTGCGCACTTCTACTTCTTCCTTGCGCTTTTTGTCTGCTTCGGCGTTCAATTCTGCTTCTTTTACCATGCGCTCGATATCTTCATCGCTCAAGCCCGTGTTGGACGTGATCGTAATGCGTTGTTCCTTGCCTGTACCCAAATCTTTTGCACGCACATTCACGATCCCGTTGGCGTCAATATCAAAGGATACTTCGATTTGTGGGATACCACGCGGCGCAGGCGGGATGTCCGTCAGGTTGAAGCGTCCCAGCGTTTTATTGTCGGCAGCCATCTGACGCTCGCCTTGCAGGACGTGAATTTCTACAGAAGTCTGGTTGTCTGCCGCAGTAGAGAAGACTTGAGACTTGCTGGTAGGAATCGTCGTGTTGCGGTCGATCAGTTTGGTGAATACGCCCCCCAATGTCTCAATCCCCAGGGAGAGAGGCGTTACGTCCAGGAGTACAACGTCTTTGACATCACCGGTAAGTACACCAGCTTGCACAGCAGCACCAAGGGCTACAACCTCATCCGGGTTAACCCCTTTGTGCGGTTCTTTGCCGGTAAATTTCTTGATCGCTTCCTGTACAGCTGGAATCCGAGTGGAACCGCCGACGAGGACGACGCGATCAATCTCGTTCGGAGTAAGTCCGGCATCTTGCAAAGCTTGACGGGTTGGTCCCATCGTACGCTCCACGAGGTTGGCGGACAGCTCTTCAAATTTGGCGCGAGTCAGGTTGATCTCCAAGTGTTTGGGACCAGAAGCATCCGCTGTAATGAATGGCAGAGAGATGGTTGTGGTCAACACGCCGGAAAGGTCTTTTTTCGCCTTTTCCGCTGCATCTTTCAAGCGCTGTTGAGCCATGCGGTCTTTGGACAGATCGATGCCATGCTCTTTTTTGAATTCGCTGACCAGGTAATCTATGATCACTTGGTCGAAGTCATCGCCACCCAGCTTGTTGTCGCCAGATGTCGCTTTTACTTCAAAGAAGCCTTCGGACAATTCCAGGATGGATACGTCAAATGTACCGCCACCCAGGTCAAATACCAGAACGGTCTGGTCTTCGGATTTTTCCATTCCGTAAGCAAGCGCAGCCGCAGTCGGCTCGTTCACGATGCGCAGCACTTCCAGTCCAGCGATTTTCCCTGCGTCCTTGGTCGCTTGACGCTGGCTGTCGTTGAAGTACGCTGGCACGGTAATCACCGCTTGCGTCACTGTCTCGCCCAGATAGCTTTCCGCATCAGCCTTCAGCTTTTGCAGGATCATGGCAGAAACTTGTTCAGGCGTGTATTCCTTGCCTTCCATGATTTCCTTGTGGTTGGTACCCATATGGCGTTTTACCGACATAACGGTGTTGTCAGGGTTCGTGATCGCTTGGCGCTTCGCCGCTTCCCCGACGATACGCTCTCCATTTTTATACGCGACGACGGATGGTGTCGTACGGTTTCCTTCCGCGTTGGCGATAACGACTGGCTCTCCGCCTTCCATTACCGCAACACAAGAGTTTGTAGTTCCCAAGTCAATTCCGATTACGCGACTCATACAATCTGTTCCTCCTAACACTTCATCTGGGAATGTTTTAAGAATGCCTGATGCTACTCATTCACTTTGACCATGGATGGCCGAATCACTCTGTCCTTGAACTGATAGCCCTTCTGCAGCTCCTCGACAACGACGCCCGAATCAAAGTCAGGGTCTTGCGTCTGCATCACAGCTTGGTGAATGTGCGGGTCAAAAGGCTGGCCTTTTGCCTCGATTGCTTGCAAGCCTTCTTTTTCAAAGACTTGCACCATCTGGCGGTATACCATGTCCACGCCAGTCAACAAGGATTCCACTGTCATGGATTCGCGGTCAGCAGCCAGCGCACGCTCGAAATTGTCGAGCACAGGCAGCAGTTCTTCGACGATTTTGAGCGAAGCGTACTTCGCCAAATCTTCCTGCTCCTTGCGAACGCGTCTTCTGAGGTTATCCATGTCAGCCATCGCACGCAGCATTTTATTTTGATTTTCTTCAGCCTGCGCCTTCCATTTGGCTGCTTCCTGCTCCCAATCTGTCTCAGGAGTTTCAGGCTGTTCTGCTGCTTCTGCCGTTTGCTCCTCTTCGGCCGTCATTTCCTTCGTCCATTTCTCATCACTCAACTCGAAATACCTCCTGTGTCGCTCCTCCGATCATGATGACCGGCAGCCATTCACTCGTACCTTGCTTTATTTTTCAAACTGCGAGGTCAGCATGCGCGACAGCCCTTCTGCCAGATGATTGAGCACAGTGATGACTCTGCTGTACTCCATCCTGGTCGGCCCTAGAATTCCCACCATTCCCACCGGCTTGCCGCCTAGGGAATACGAAGCGGTGATAATACTGCATTGCTTTATCGCGTCTAGCTGATTTTCTTGACCGATACGTACTGTCAGACCATTCGCTGGCATGCCCAACATATGAAGCAACTGGTCGTGCTGCTCCAGCAATTCCAGAATATCCTTCACTTTGTCGACATCCCGGAATTCCGGCTGGTTCATGATCTTGGTCGCACCGCTCAGGTAGACACGATCGGTTTCTTCCTGATGGAAGGATTGATCAAGGAGTTGGAGCATTTCCTCATATTGCTCGGTATGGCGTCTCATCTCCCCAGAGATCTCCTGGTACAAGCGCTGACGCAATTGCCAGAGCGGCACGTCCGTCAGGCGATGATTCAGCAAGTTGACAAGTCTTTCAATCTCACTTGTCCCGATGCCATCCGGCAAATCAATCAGTTTGTTTTCTACCCGTCCGGTGTGGGTGACGATGATCGCCACAGCCTGTGTCTCGTTCAAGGGAACGATTTGCACATTTCTCAAACGATGATCAAAAACCTCCGGCCCCATAACAATCGCCGTATAGTTGGTGAGTTGCGTCAAAATCTGGGCCGTGTACTCCACGACTTGCTCAGCATGAAGAATTCGCTCGGCAAATAACTGTTTTAGTTTAACCAAATCCTGCTCGTTCAACAGATGTGGCTGGATCAGGTTATCGACATAAAACCGGTACCCTTTTGTAGATGGGACACGCCCTGCCGAGGTATGAGGCTGTTCGAGATACCCCAGCTCTTCCAGGTCGGACATTTCGTTGCGAATCGTAGCCGATGAATATCCTATGTCTTCCCGTTTGGAAATCGTGCGGGAGCCAACTGGTTCGGCAGAATGAATGTAATTATCGACAATCGCGTTCAAGATCAGTCTTTGACGGTCTGATAACATAAGATCACTTCGCCTCCCCGTTGTTAGCACTCATTGCGATTGAGTGCTAAATCTACATACTAAATTATCAATAGTAGAAGGATTTGTCAACGGACTTCCTGGAGTTCATTTGCAAATCTCGACAGTGATTACCGTAAAAACCGGGCAAAGACCTCATTGCCCAGCGGCAACCCCTTCCGAGTCAGGCGAAGAAACCCGCCCTGTTCCTCCAGCATGCCTTTTTCGATCTCTTCTCGGATAACCTCACCGAAGACTTCCCTGGCATCAGCGCCGAAACGCTTTGCAAACCGGCCAAGGTCTACTCCTTCACTCAGTCGCAGTCCCAAAATCATCTGCTCTTCCATCGCATCTTCTCGCGGCACTTCGAATTCATCGACTCGCGGCAGCCCTTCCTTGCACATCTGCAAATAGATCGGCAACGGTCCGGCATTGACATGTCTTCTGCCATTCACATAGCCGTGAGCCCCCGCTCCCAGACCATCATATTCGTTATTGAGCCAATAGGTTTTATTATGCTTGCTTTCACAGCCCGGTTTGGCGAAATTGCTGATTTCATACTGATGATATCCTTGCTTCTCCATCTCTTCGATCAGCAAGAGATACATCTCAAGCTCGGTCTCTTCCGAGGGCAGCGGCAACTGGTCCTTTTGATAAAGGGTATGAAACAAGGTATTCTCCTCTACCTTCAGGCTGTACGCTGAAAAGTGCGTCGTCCCCAATGCAAATGCCTTGTCCAGAGTTTGCCGAAAGATCTCCATCGTCTGGTCCGGCAAGCCGAACATCAGGTCGATCGAAATATTCTCGAAGCCTGCAGCACGTGCGTTCTCCACACTGCGATAGACATCGTCCGTATCATGAATGCGTCCCAGTCTTTTTAACAGGGCATTGTCGAAGGACTGGACTCCAAAACTCAGTCGATTCACCCCGAGCTCGCGCATCAGACGCAGCTTCTCCACATCTGTCGTGCCGGGATTCGCCTCCATTGTAAATTCGAGATCTGGCGCCAGATGTTTGCCAAGATATTGCTGGACTGTCTCCAGAAAAGAACGCATCTGTCCGAGATCAAGAAAGGTAGGTGTTCCTCCACCCACAAAAATCGTCTTGATGGGCTGCATGGTTCTGTTCGCAAAGGTAAGCTTCATTTCTTGCTTCAGAGCTTCGAGGTAATCCCATACCAACTGCGGATTTTGGGTGACAAAAGAGTTGAAATCGCAGTAGAAGCATTTATTCGTACAAAAGGGGATGTGAATATACACCGATTGCGGCATCTTCCGCTTCCCCTCCTTTCGTAGTTTTAGAATGGAAAAGACCTGACACAAAGGTCAGGCCTACTTCTTCTCATCCATGCGCAGTACGGCCATGAAGGCTTCTTGAGGAACCTCTACGGAGCCGACCGATTTCATGCGCTTTTTCCCCTCTTTTTGCTTTTCCAGCAGCTTGCGTTTACGCGAGATGTCCCCGCCGTAGCATTTGGCCAACACGTTTTTACGCAAAGCGCTGATTGTCTCGCGGGCCACGACCTTGTGTCCGATGGTCGCCTGGATCGGCACTTCGAACTGCTGGCGCGGAATCAGTTCTTTCAGTTTTTCGCAAATCACTTTTCCGCGAGCGTATGCCGTATCCTTGTGGACGATAAAGGAGAGCGCATCCACCATCTCGCCATTGAGGAGAATATCCATTTTGACCAGCTTGGAAGCTTTGTAGCCGCCCAGTTCGTAGTCAAAGGAGGCATAGCCCCTCGTGCCTGATTTCAGCAGATCGAAAAAGTCGTAGACGATCTCAGATAACGGCATGTCGTACTTCAATTGAACGCGGTTCTCGCCCATATACTGCATGTCGAGAAACTCCCCGCGTTTGCCCTGGCACAACTGCATGACATCACCGACGTACTCTTTTGGCACCATGATGGTAGCTGTAACATACGGCTCTTCGACTGTTTCGATCTTTTGAGCTTCCGGCATTTTCGACGGATTGTCAATCTCGAACACTTCGCCGTTTGTCTTCGTAATACGATAGATAACGCTCGGTGCTGTGGTGATCAGGTTGATGTTGAATTCGCGCTCGATACGCTCTTGGATGATCTCCATGTGCAGCAGTCCGAGGAATCCGCAACGGAAACCAAAGCCCAGCGCTTGGGACGTCTCAGGCTCGAATTGCAGCGATGCGTCGTTTAACTGCAGCTTTTCAAGCGCTTCACGCAGGTCGTTGTACTCGTTGGTTTCGATCGGGTACAGACCGCAGAATACCATCGGGTTGATTTTGCGGTAACCTGGCAGCGGCTCTGCGGCTGGACGGCTCGCCTCCGTGATCGTGTCCCCCACCCGGGTATCGCCGACGGTCTTGATAGAGGCGGCCACGTAGCCTACATCCCCTACCGTCAACTCTTCCACTGGCGTCTGGCGCGGTGTTGAGGTTCCGATTTCCGTTACCTCGAAGGCTTTGCCTGTCGCCATCATTTTAATTTTCATGCCTTTTCGAAGGGTTCCGTTCACTACGCGGATCGAGGCAATCACGCCTCGGTATGCATCGAAGTAGGAGTCAAAAATCAAGGCTTGCAGCGGAGCATCCGGGTCGCCCTCCGGCGCCGGAACTTTTTGCACGACGGCTTCGAGCACTTCCTTGATGCCGATACCCGCTTTGGCGGAAGTCAGGACGGCATCGCTGGCATCCAGTCCGATGACATCTTCCACCTCTTGCTTTACACGCTCTGGCTCTGCACTCGGCAGATCGATTTTATTCACAACCGGAATGATTTCCAGGTTATTGTCCAACGCCAGATATACGTTCGCCAATGTCTGTGCTTCAATCCCTTGGGCGGCATCCACAACAAGAATCGCCCCTTCACAGGCAGCCAGACTGCGGGATACCTCGTACGTGAAGTCCACGTGTCCAGGGGTGTCAATCAGATGGAGAATGTATTCCTCTCCGTTGTCCGCTTTATAGTTCAAACGCACAGCATTCAACTTGATCGTAATGCCGCGCTCTCTTTCCAGATCCATCGAATCCAGGAACTGGGCTTCCATCTCACGGGATGACAAGGCACCGGTGAGCTCCAAAATCCGGTCAGCAAGTGTCGACTTGCCGTGGTCAATGTGGGCGATGATGGAAAAATTTCGTATCCTTTTCTGTCTTTCACGTCGATCCATTGACTGTTAGTTCCCTCCCACGCGAATCCATTCCTGCCAGATTGCGTCTCACAAAAATACACTAACGGTTATTATAGCAAACGCTGGATAGCGTAGCAACAAAAGAGAATGGAGAGTTGGCCCAAAAGCACTAGAGAAAGTACGTTCCAAGTGATTCTGAAGCAATTACACCAAACTGTAAATTTATGTTATTATTGGACTAACGATAGAACGGCTTGCAAAGGCAGTTGGCTACCTCTCGCGGAAGGGAGGGATGCTACGTGGAGGTTAAAGATGCTTTGACGCTGATGATCGGTTTTGGTTCGCTACTAATAGCAGGGCTGACCCTGGTTGTCGCAATAGTCGTAGCTCTTAACCAAAAGAAATAGACCGCCCCTGCCAGGGTACGCGGTCTATTTCTGGACATTTTACCAAAGCCGACCGCCTTTGTAGCGGTCTATTGGGCGGGAGCCGTGTGGTCGCACGGCTCCCGCAACAAGTTTTATTATAACTTTTCCCAATTCCACATTCAAGAGATGTTCTGGCGATGTTATGAAATGTCAGGATGGCTGCTCACTTCGCTGCCGGATCATGTCCAAGACTTCCGGTGGGAAAATTTCCGCAAGGCTGCTCTGATACCGATTTCCATCCTCTGGCATCTGGAAACCGACCACGCGATAGTCATTCCCCACATACATCACGTCAAACGCCATCGCCGCACTGATTCCTGGAGTTGTTTTCACTTTGGACCCTGATCCAGGCATAGGCCCTTCGTTTCTCGGCACTAGGGGCATCGACATGAAGCAGTTCGATGGTGATCTGGCGGTTCTTGCCCAGCCACCCCAGCTTATCTCCTTCGGTTTCCAAAAACTTGCGGATCAGCGGTTCTACCAGGCTTTGGTTGCTCGGAGAGATCCCTGACTTCACTTCAATAAATACATGCCCGAAATATTTCCCTGATGACCGTACCTCCAGCTTCCAGATCCCCGGAGTGGGCAAGACAAGTCCTGAAGGAAAATGGCCCTTGGCATCGTAGAGTCCACCGCCCACTTCGAAGCTCCCCAGCTCCACTTGCTGTCCCTCGCTGTCGTGTGCTACTATATCCACCGTTTTGGAAAAGTCCCCGTCCAGCATCCACATGAATTTTTGCTGCTGACCTGCGTAGATGTTGCTTTCATCTGTAATCAACCGGACAGGCTTTTCGCCCAGATAGGAGAAAGTCAGGTTATCCACTGTTCCTTCGACGACAGGGGAAGGTTTCCAGAGCTCCGGGCTTTGCAAGACTCCTCCGGGCAGCAAAGAAGGCGGTTGTTGAACAGGATCAGTCCCGCTCTGCCCCCATTCGACCTGTTGCGGCCACACCTGCCAAAGTGTGATGACGAGCAGCAGTGCCGCTACCGTCACTGGGCCAAAGCGCATAAACGACATCCTGGGAGACCGCTTGTGAATTCGATCACGTACTCCATTCTCCAATTTAGCAGTAAAATGCACGTCCCGCAGCATCCCTTGATCCGCCCGCTCCTTCAGCTGTTCCAACCATTTGTCTTCCATTCCCATGCATCCTCCTCTCCCATCCGTTGCTTCAAGTGCTGTCTTGCGCGATGCAAGCGCGTACGTACCGCTCCTTCCTTAATCCCGAGAACCTCAGCCATCTCCGCCATCGACAAATCGGCGTAATAATGTAGGGAGATGACCTGACGGTGCGCCGGCGGCAGAGATAGTACAGCCTGTACCAATTGATCCCGCTCGACCTGTTCCATCACAAGCCGTTCGGCAGAGTGAACGCTTTCGTCCCGAATCCAGGATTGGGGAAGGATATGCCGTACTGACCATGAACGCAAGTACCCCTTGCACTCATTCACGGCGATCCGGTACAGCCAAGTATGCAAGCTGCTTTCGTGACGAAAGCGCGGGAGATTTCGATACACTTTGACGAAGACATCCTGTGTCAGATCTTCCGCCAGACTGCGATCCTTGACCAGAAAAGTGATGAGGCGGAGTATACGCGTCCCGTATTCCTTCATGATTTGTTCAAATGCAGCTTCCTGTGTGGGCTGCAATTTTTCCACGGCACGATCCTCCTTCCCTTCACTGCTACTCGTTAGATGCGCAAGAATGACTTTTGTTACAGGAAGCGGCCAACATTTTTCATGATCCGACAGCCCCCTTCTGTCTGGAGGCAGCAGCCAAGCTCATTTCCGAAAAATAAACGATATGTTTTTTCCCCGTTCTGGGATGAAGAACCACTTCCGCCTCGACACCGAAAACATCGCGAATCAGCGCAGCCGACAGTACCTCTTCTGTCCGTCCCGACGCCACGATTTTGCCGTTGTCCATGACATACAAGCGGTCGCAGTACATGGCTGCCATATTGAGATCATGCAAGGCTGCCAGTACGGTCATCCCCAGCCTTTTCACCAGGTCCATGATCTGCAATTGATAGCGCACATCGAGGTGGTTTGTCGGCTCGTCCAATACAAGGAATTTCGCCTGCTGGGCCAAGGCCCGAGCGATCATGACGCGCTGCTTCTCGCCTCCTGACAAAGTAAAAAAGCTTCGCTGCTCCTGATCCCCCATCCCCACCTGCGCCAATGCTTCGGCACAAATCCGCTCATCCTCTGCTGTATCCGTCTGAAACAGCGTTTTGTGGGGAGCGCGTCCCATGAAGACCATCTCGCGTACCGTAAAGTCAAACTCAACAGACGATTCTTGCCGAACGACAGCCATGCGCTTGGCGCTCTCCACTGTGGATAGCCGATAGACGTCTTCCCCATCCAACGTAATGAGACCTACTTCCGGCTTCAGAACGCGATAGATGCTCTTCAACAAGCTGGACTTGCCGCTGCCATTGGGTCCGATCAACCCGACGGTCTCCCCGTCCAACACTTCCAGTCCTACATCTTGCAGCAAGGTTTTCTTTTTATCTACGGTAACGGAGATGTTTTCCGCTTGCACCCTCATTTGCCACTACCTCCAAAGGAATAGGAACTGCGCATCATCAACCAGAGAAAGAACGGTCCGCCGCAAAGCGCCGTGATGATCCCGATCGGCAGTTCTTCCGGAGCGAATGCAAACCTGGCAATGACATCAGCCCAGACGAGAAAAATCGCTCCGAGCAAAGCGCTGACGGGAAGCACTCGCCGATGGTCCGATCCAACCAGGACGCGAACGATATGCGGCATCATCAAGCCGACAAAGCCGATCGCCCCGCTAATGGCGACGATCACCCCGGTCAGCAAGGCGGTTACCAAAAACAACAATCTGCGAAAACGGGTGGTATTTACACCCAAGGTACGGGCGGATTCCTCCCCGAGCAGCATGGCATTGAGCGAACGATAATGAGCGATCAATATCAGCATGACAATCGATACCACCACCGAAGGAATAGTCAGATAATCCCACTTGGCACCTGCCAAACTGCCGCTCATCCAGAACAAAACTGAGCGAATCCCGTGTTCATTGGGTGCAGAAAAGATGATCAGGCTGGTTACAGCTGACAGAACGGCCGAGATGGCGATTCCGGCCATCAGCAAGCGAACCGTGGAATTCTGTCCTCCGATCCGTGATAACACAAAGATAAGCAGTACCGAGAGTAATGAACCTACAAAAGCTCCGGCAGACAAAGCAAACTGTCCGAACAGACTGAATGCGCCAAACAGGATGACCAGCGTCGCTCCTACGGACGCACCGGAAGAGACTCCAAGGATATACGGGTCCGCCAACGAGTTGCGAACCAAAGCTTGGATCGCCACCCCGACCACCGACAATCCTGCACCGACTATCACTCCCAGCAAGACGCGAGGAAAGCGGATATCCCAGATGATCGTATGCTCTGCTTTTGTCCAGTCTGCCTGTATGCTCTCACCCAGGAAAGGAGTATGCCATAACGCTATTTTCCAAACCTTCGCTGAGTCGATCGGAACTGATCCCATGGTGATGGCTAGCGTAATCGTGACAATCAGACCGATTACCAGCACCACGAGTAGCATTGTCATGTTTATGCGTCGCAATTTTCTCCCCCCCTTTCAAAGAGCCAGCCCAGAACTGGAAGTATTCGATACGCGCTAATTCATAAACTTTTCAGGATACATACCCTCTGCCAAGATTTTCAGCGCAATTGGCGCACGAACACCTTCCGCCGCAGCGGACAGCGGCAAGACGATCAGCTTCTGCTCCTTGATCGCAGGCAAATCAGCCAGCTCCGCTTTATGCAACAGCATGTTTCTTTTCTGCTCTACCGTCTTATCGCCATAGTCGACGATGACAATCACTTCTGGATTGCGATTGACCACCTCTTCCCAGCTTACCGTAGTCCACCCCTTGTCCACGTCGGAAAAAATGTTTGTACCGCCTGCCTGGGCGATGAGGGTGGTCATGTAGTTGTTTGCGGCGGTCAGGGGTTGGTCTTCTCCACTGTCATACACGAAGACAGTAAGTGGCTTGTCGATTTGTCCCAGCTTGTCCGTTATTTGCTCCATCTCTCGTTTCATGCTGGAAATGAGCGCCTCGGAGCGGTCCTCGATCCGAAAGATTTTTCCGATGTTCAAAATATCTGTGAAAACATCCTCCGTCGTCGGAGCGCTCATATTGGAGGACATATGTAAATAGGATTGGATTCCGGCTTGTTCCAGCTCTTCCATCGATCCTACTCCCTCATCGCCAAAGCCGCTCTTCCACCCGGAGTAGACAAAATCGGGGTCGGCTGCCGCAAGTACCTCCTTACTCGGGTACTTGTCAGACAAGACCGGAATTTTTTCATAGGCTTCCTCATATATAGGCAAAATCGCATCATCGAGATAAGCCGTCCCCACCATCTTGGCCTCCAAGCCAAGCGCGAGCATCACTTCTGTCACATGCTGGTTGAGAGTCACGGCCCGTTCAGGTGCCTTGTCGAAGCGAATTTCTCTTCCGTTATTTTGAATCACGACCGACTGCCCGGATTCTTGACCGGATAGTGACTGAGAGCCCGCACCTTGCGAATTCTGGTTTGCTGGCTGGTTTACCCCGCACGCGGCGAGCAGCATGGTTATTGCACAAACACCGATAATACTCATCTTTTTCCAATTGAATTTGCGATTCATGTAGCTTCCCCCTCATTTTTCATCACAATAAAAAGCATCTCCCCTAATGGTTGAGGGAGATGCTTGTCTTTCGTGGACGGGGACATGCCAAGACACAGGCGATTGACTATGCCCTGCTTTTCGCTGCCGCTGTACTCCACATCATCCCCATCCTCGTGGGCCGATCATGCATGGCTTCATGGCAGGTCTCCTGGCTTCGATTCATCGTGCTGTGTCACCTTCCCATTCCCTTTTGTGAGGGAACAGTGGCATGTCTGACATCGCACTCCTCGTTACAGTGGCGGGGGCGCGCCGGTTTTTCACCGGACTTCCCTTTTAAGCTGATTGCTCCATTACGGCAGCAACCTAGCACCATGAAACATCATTATTTACTTGGTTGGACGCTGGTTTTATCCGATTATCGTCCACTCTTTCGGGAATTTCGTCAACACTTCTACGCCTGTTTCCGTCACCAGGACGTTGTCTTCGATCCGGACACCCCCGAGACCAGGCAGATAGATCCCCGGCTCGATGGTAAAGACCATTCCCGGGCGCAAGACTTCCTGATTTTCCCCGTGTACCGATGGGTATTCATGCACATCCATGCCAAGTCCATGACCGAGACGATGCATGAAATATTCCCCATACCCCTTGGCACTGATGACATCACGTGCGGTTTTGTCCAAATGGGCAAACGTTACTCCGGGTTTGATTGCTGCGATTGCCGCTTCATTGGCAGCCAATACGATCTCGTAGATTTCACGCAGCTTTCCGTCTACTTCTCCCACGGCAAAAGTCCGTGTAATATCGGAGACGTAACCGTCGGCTTCAACCCCTAAGTCAAACAGCAACAGCTCTCCTTGCTGTACAGCTCGACTACCCGGATTTCCGTGGGGCAGCGCCGATTTCTCGCCTGCGAGTACCATCGTGCTGAAGGAAGGGCCTTCCGCACCCAAACGCTTCATCTGATACTCAAGCTCTGCGACGATCTCCACTTCGGTCACGCCCGGCTTTACTTTTTTCAAGCTCTCCCGCAGAGCATCTTCTACGAGCTGGATCGCGTGCTTCATGCGGGCAACTTCATCTGGGGACTTGATCAGACGCATTTCCCGAAGGGGCTGCTCCACGTCGACGAAGCGTGAAGCCCCTACGAATGCGCTCATCGCCTCGAAGCGCTCCACAGTCATATGACTTTTCTCGATCCCCAAAGCCTGAAGGCCGGTCGGCAGGGTCTCTTTGAGTACTTCATAAGGATTTTGAATATCTGTATGGGTATAGATGCGTTGGATGTCGGAAGCGGAGGCGGCTGCCTCCCGATCCAACGCAGGGACGATCAAAGAAGGTTCCCCCTGGGCCGGAATCACCAGTCCCAGAAAACGTTCATGCGGATCTGTAAAAAAGCCAGTCAGGTAGTAGACATGCTTCGGAGAAGTAATCAATACTGCATCCAGCTTTTGTTCTTGCATAAAGTGATGAAGCTTTTCGATGCGTGCTGCAAACAATGTCGTCACCTTGCTTTCGCCAATATTCTATAGCGAGGATACCATTTCCTTGGCAAAAAAAGAAGCGTTTCACCGAAAAAGGAAGCTGAGGCAGCTTCCTTCTCTATGAAAACAATTAATTTTTCATCCTCGGGTCCAACGCATCCCGCAGACCGTCTCCGATCAGGTTGAAGCCAAGCACGGTCAGCATGATAGACAAGCCCGGGAAGATGACTGTCCAAGGTGCCTTCTGAATGTATTGGCGCGAATCGGAGAGCATTTTGCCCCATTCTGGTTCGGGTGCTTGGGCGCCCAAGCCGAGAAAGCCCAAGGCTGCCGCTTCAATAATCGCGGTCGCAATGCCAAGCGTTCCCGTCACGATGATGGGGGCCATGCTGTTCGGCAAGATATGCTGCAGAAGAATACGGCTGTCCTTCATGCCAATCGCGCGAGCCGCCATGACAAATTCTTCTTCCTTGAGACTGAGGACACGCGAGCGAACCAGTCGTCCAAAGGTCGGGATATTTACGATCGCTATAGCCAGCAAAGCATTTTGCAGCGAGGGGCCCAGAATGGCAACGATCGCAATCGCCAGGAGAATGCTGGGGAAAGCGAGCATGATATCAAAAATTCGCGAAATCAGGGTATCTACCCAACGGCCGTAATAACCAGCCAGCAGCCCCAGAATCGTTCCTGCCACAACCGAACCGATCACCGAAAACGTCCCGACCCATAGGGAAATGCGCGCACCATAAATGACGCGGCTTAGAACATCCCGTCCATTGTAGTCCGTCCCCAACAGGTGCTGCTCCGATGGAGGCTGGTTTTTCATCTTCAGATCCCCTACATCGTACGGATAAGGGGCGATAAATGGAGCGAATATAGCGACGATCACAAAAAAGCAAATGATCCCCATTCCCACCAGTGCAAGCTTGTTCTTGCGCAGTGTTCTCCACGCTTCCCGCCAAGGAGAGATGACTTGTTCGTCTGCCTGCTTTACCGGATACGTCTGCACATTTACTTCTGCCATATCTGACGAACCTCCTTAGCGGTATTTGATCCGTGGATCGATGTAGGCGTACAGCAGGTCGACCAGCAAATTGATCAGGACGAAGATCGTCGCGATGACGAGAATCCCCGATTGGATGACCGGGTAATCACGATTGCCGATCGCCGTGAAAATATACCGTCCCACACCCGGCCAGCCGAAGATCGTCTCCGTCAAGACTGCGCCCCCTAGCAAAAGACCCGTTTGCAAACCGATCACAGTAAGTACAGGGATCATGGCATTCTTCAATGCATGCTTGTACACCACGCCGAATTGAGCCATACCTTTTGCCCTGGCTGTGCGTACATAATCGGCACGCATGACTTCCAGCATGCTGGAGCGCGTGATGCGTGCAATAATGGCCATCGGAATGGTCCCCAGCGCGATTCCAGGTAGAATCAAGTGCTCCACGACATCCCGGAACTGGTCCCATCTTCCTGCCATTATCGAATCCACTATATAAAAGTGCGTAATAGCCTGTACAGGATCACGCGGATTGTCACGACCAACTGATGGCAGCCATTTCAACTCTTGCGCAAAAAACCATTGCTCCATCAGACCCAGCCAAAAAATCGGCATGGAAACGCCAATCAAAGCAATCAGCATAGCGGTGTAATCGAACCAGGAATTTTGCTTCCAAGCAGAGATAATGCCGGCATTGACGCCAATAAAGACAGCAAAACACATGCTAAAAATTGTCAGTTCTGTCGTAGCCGCCAGATAAGGACCAATTTCTTTTGCAATGCTAGCCCCTGTGTGGAGCGATACGCCAAGATCTCCTGTAATGATTTGCTTGAGATAATCAAAATACTGTATGTACCAAGGATTGTTTAAGCCAAGAACTTCACGCAAGTCAGCAATTGCTTTGGCACTTGCTTTCTCACCCAGAATGGTTAATGCCGGATCGCCCGGTATAGCCCGAATAATTGAAAAAACGACGATGGACATGCCCAGTAGGACGGGAATGAGCATTAGAATTCTTCGGATGCTGTAGGATAGCAATGCCATCTCCTCGCTTTCCTGATTTGAAAACTTGGCTCCGTCAAGACGTCATGGCGGGGCGGTGGTTGCACGAAGAAAAAAGGGTAAGAAGAAGGGGCTCCTCTTACCCTTTGCAATCGTTTGATCTGATGGAGAGGATTATTTGATATCTACTTTCTCCAGACTTTCCGAGCCTTTTGGATGCGGTTTGTAGTCGACGATATTGGCTCTTGCAGCCAGTGCAGGTGTGGAGTGGGCCAGAGGAACCATTGGCACTTCCTTGAAGATAATCTCCTGTACTTGCTTGTATAGCTGCTCGCGCTCTGACTGGGTATTCGCCTGCTTGGCTTTCATCATGAGCTGGGAAGCCTCATCGTTTGCCCAGCGCGTATTGTTGTTTCCATCGATATTATTCTTATCCAAGAGCGTCGCGAGGAAGTTGTCTGGGTCCCCGTTGTCCCCGGTCCAACCGAGCATGAACATGGTTTGCTCGCCGATTCTTGTTTTCTCCAGATAAGTCGCCCATTCCATCGTCACAATTTCCGTTTCAATTCCGATTTGCTTGAGGTCTTGTTGAATGGCTTCGGCAATTTTCACACCATCCGGCATGTATGGCCGCGGTACAGGCATTGCCCAGAACTGTGTTTTAAAGCCATTAGGGAATCCGGCTTCAGCCAACAGCTGCTTGGCTTTTTCCAGATTAAACTCGCGGTCCTTGATGCTGTCGTTATGTCCCCAGAGGGTCGGCGGCATAGGATTGACAGCCGGTTGGCCCAAACCTGCAAAGAAGGCTTCCACGATAGCAGGCTTGTTGATCGCGTAAGCAATGGCCTCGCGCACCTTTGGATTGTCAAACGGCTTTTTCTCTACGTTGAACCCAATATAGCCAACGTTCATCGAAGGTCGCAGGATGAGCTGCAAATCGCTGTTCCCTTGCACCGTTTCCGCATCATCAGGGTTCAGGCCATCCATCAGGTCGATCTCTCCGTTGATCAAAGCTGTCAAACGTGCCGTATTTTCAGGAATCGATTTGAACACGAGGGTGTCCACTTTCGGGTACCCGGCGTTCCAATAGTCCGGATTTTTTTCCAAGGTTATCGTGTCGTTGCGTTTCCACTCTTTAAATTTGAATGGCCCCGTACCTACCGGTTTTTCGGTAAAGCCATCTGCTCCCGCCGCTTGAACTGCTGTTGGAGATGCGATGGCAAAAGGAGACATTCCGAGGTTTTGGATGAAAGGAGCCAACGGATAATTCAAGGTGAACTTGACTGTATGCGGGTCTACTGCCTCTACAGATTTGATGACGTGATTGGGATCTCCCTTGTAGCCCCCAAACATGTCATTGTAATAGTAGTAACCGTCCTGGTTGTGGAAGGGGTTGCTCTTATCCATCCAACGCTCGAAGTTCCATTTCACTGCTTCGGCATTAAAATCCGTGCCATCGTGGAACTTGACGCCCTGGCGCAGTGTAAAGGTATACGTAAGGCCGTCTTCCGAAATCTCCCATTTTTCAGCCAAGGATGGAACAACTTTGGTGCTTTCCTCTTCGTAACCAACTAGTGTGTCAAAAATATTTTCGGTTACTTTAAAGGATTCGCCGTCTGTCTCTCTGATCGGATCGAGACCAGCTGAGTCACCACCACGACCGACGATCAGTTGTTTCGGTTCGCTTTTAGCAGGCTCCGGCGCTGGCGTTGGCGCTGGTTGCTCTGTCTTGGCAGGCTCAGTCGGCGGTGCTTGCGTCGTTTGAGAGCAGCCCGCAAGCAGCATCGAAATCGCCAACAAGCTGGTCATGGTCGCCGAAAGAATTCGTTTCTTCATGACTTGAATCCCCCTCTTTTCTTTGTTTACCGCTTGCACATAAAGGTTCTGGTTCTTATCGACTCTGCTTCGCATCCCCCCTTTAAAAGGTTGCGGGATAGTAGATTGTGCTTCTGTCGATGTTTACGCCTGGCTGTATAAATGGCAGGCCACAAAATGACCTTGCTCGACCTCCTGAAACTGGGGGCGAACGGTTGTGCATTCTTCTTTCACCCGGGGACAGCGCGTGTGAAAGGTGCAACCGCTGGGAGGATTGGCAGGACTGGGGACATCCCCTTCCAAAATAATTCTCTCCCGAACAACATCCGGATCTGGGGTGGGCACTGCAGACATCAATGCTTCGGTATAGGGATGCAGTGGATTCGTGTACAGCTGATTGCTGGTAGTCAATTCGACGATCCTTCCGAGGTACATGACTCCGACTCGGTCACTGATATGGCGCACCACACTCAAGTCATGGGCGATAAATAGATACGTCAACCCCATTTCCTTCTGTAGGTCCTGCATGAGATTGAGCACTTGAGACTGGATGGAGACATCGAGCGCCGACACCGGCTCGTCGGCCACGATCAATTTGGGATTAAGCATCAACGCCCGGGCGATGCCGATCCGCTGACGCTGGCCCCCACTGAATTGGTGGGGATATCGCCTTGCGTGATAACTGCTGAGACCGACGACTTCCAGCATCTCAGCCACCCTTTTTTTTCGTTCAGCCGAGGTTCCCTTCTTATGTACGATCAATGGTTCTTCCAGAATCTTCTCAACATTGTGACGAGGGTTTAGCGAAGCAAACGGATCCTGGAAAACAATCTGCATATCGCGCCTTATTCTGCGCAGGTCATCGTGCTTCAGCTTCATGACATCAACGCCATCAAAGCGAATTTCACCTGAAGTTGGCTCAATGAGACGGAGCAAGGAACGGCCCGTCGTCGATTTGCCGCAGCCGCTCTCCCCTACCAAACCGAGGGTCTCCCCTCGTTTGACGGAAAACGAAATATCGTCAACTGCTTTGACCATGCCTATTTCCCCACCAAGAACACCGCCTGTGATGGGATAGTATTTTTTTAGATTGGAAACTACCAGAAGTTCTTCAGTCACCTGCATGCTCCTTTCGGGTTAGACACTTAGCCAGCAACGGGAGCGATGGTTCTCTTCCACGGCAATCAGCTCCGGCATTTCTTGTCGGCAGCGATCCATCGCCTGCTCGCAGCGCGGCGCAAAACGGCAGCCGGCAGTCAGCGAGCCTGGAATCGGCACATTGCCCGGGATGGAGTACAGCCTTTCCTGGGATTCTTCCAGCTTCGGAAGCGAATTCAGAAGCCCAATCGTATAGGGGTGCTTGGGGTTTTTCAGAATGGTCCGTACGTCGCCTTCCTCTATCACATTGCCGGCATACATGACTACGACACGATGGCACATTTGCGCAACGACTCCGAGATCATGCGTAATCAGCAAAACGGCGGTATCGGCTTCTTGGTTCAACTGTCTCATCAAATCGAGAATCTGCGCTTGAATGGTCACATCCAAAGCGGTGGTAGGCTCGTCCGCAATCAGCAATTCTGGATTGCAGGCCATCGCCATTGCAATCATCACACGCTGCCGCATCCCGCCTGACAGCTGATGGGGGTATTCGTCCACGATGGCTTCGGCGCGGGGGATTCCTACCCTTTTCAACATCTCTACTGCTTTTTGCCGCGCTTCTTTTTTACTAGTTTTCGTATGTAAGCGGATTGCTTCACCAATCTGATCGCCGATGGTGAATACGGGGTTTAGCGAGGTCATCGGCTCCTGGAAAATCATCGCGATTTCATTGCCGCGAATCTCTCGCATCCGTTTTTCACTGGCCAAGACCAGGTCCTCTCCTTTAAAACGAATCGCGCCCCCCACGATCTTTCCGGGAGGATTCGGAACCAGTTTCATGATGGATAACGAGGTTACGCTTTTTCCGCAACCTGATTCGCCTACGATGCCCACTACTTCACCTTTATGTACCGTGATCGAAACACCATCTACTGCGGGTACCTGACCACGATCCGTGAAGAAGTGCGTTTGCAGGTTTTCGATCTGAAGCACTGGCTGAGACACTCGGCGCACCTCTTTCATCGTTATATTGTTGTTGATTACAAATATTTACTGACATTATGCCATCTGTTCTATATTTTGGCAATAATTAAATTTCTCATTAATATTTTTTTTATAAATTTTCGGATAATTATAATGAAGACTCTCATCTTGAATTTGCTCCCCGCTTTTGATTGATCAGGATTGGTTTTCCACGATATTCCAAATAGGAAAGACCTGCCGTAGCAGGCCTTTTGTCTCTATGCCATTCTCCCTACTACCAATTTAACGGTAAAGCAGTTTTATGGTTCAAAGAAGCCCCCTACCCACTCTACTAACACCTTCGCACTGTTTTTGACAGACCCTCCCAACGTCATCCCCATATTGCTGACGTAATTAACCATTTGATCGGGAGAAGCAGTCTGGACATTTTTCCCCATTACGGCAATCTCCATCTGCCCTTTATCTACTTGTTTAATATAGAAGGTTTGTGGTTGCTGCTGCGGCACTCCGCTCACTTTGGCGATTCCTCTCTCCGCTGTTTGCAAGCCTAAAACTACACCAATCAACAGAATCACCAGCATTCCGGTCAATTTGAATGTCACATTCATGTCCAGTCACCTCTTCGCAGGCTCTTCAGCCACTGGATTGGCCACTTTCTCCGCCTTGAAGTAATAGGCTGCGAATACATCCGCCAAAGCTTCTGCCGTATTCAAGCACTCCTCCAAGGTGTTTTCGGTGCCACCTATTTCCATTAACAGGCTACCCGAAGAGATAGACTGGTTATACTCGCCATGATCGGATTTATCGCCTTTTTCCATGACACCGCGTGAAAGTTCCGGATACATTTCTTCCAGCAGCTTGTGAAGCTCTGTCGCAAACGCTTCGTTCTTCTGGTGATTCTTGTTTCGCTTCCCAATAACGAACAGCACACGGGCGTACTTTTTGCCTTTGATCGTGGCCGTTGTTTGCTCTCGAGGCGCGGTATCCCGATGCAGATCGAAAAAGTATTCCAGTTCCCGATGCTCCTGGGCGGCTGCTTTCACAACCTGGAGAGACTGAGCGTAGGAAAGGGCGTAATTCATTTTCTTGTCCAGCAGTTGCTGGTAAATGTCATCGGTGTTTACCTCTGATCCTACGCCGCGTTCGTTCAATGCGTCCGAGAGGTGCTTGCTGACCAGTGTAATATTGCGGGTCGGATGATCCAGGGAAGACCCGACGTACTTCGTCTCGCTGACCCATGACTCCCTGTTGTGGGAGGTGTAGACAAACACGACTTTTTTGTCGGCGGGATTGGGAATCGTGCCCGGTTTATTTGTGGGCTCTTCTGGTTTGGCCTCGGGTTGGGCGGTTTCCGTGTCTGGATCATCCACCGTTGATTGGGAAGGAGTGGTTGCCTGAGCATCGATCACCTGCTTGGGATGAGGAGGATATTCCACATACAAGTCGGCTAATCTTGCGCCCTTCCCTTCTACGATAAACCGCGCATCATCCATGGTCATCATGCCGGGCAGCTCCCTGCCGAGCAAGCTGCGCAAATCGCCGGGATGGATACTCGTCGCCAATTGAAACAGAAAGCCCGTCACACTGTTAGGCGCTTGATCTCCCTGTACCGTTTCGTTCAGTGTCGGTATCTCCCGTCCCATCCACGTCAACAAGGCAAGGCTGGAAATCTGCGATGCGGCCTGTTGCACTGTAGTAGAGGCGATCACAAGCCGGTTGTTGCTAAAGGACAGCACGCCTGTCAACAAAAATAAAAAGGCGGTCATAAACGAAAGGACTACAAACTGGCGCTGTATGAGGGCAGCCATCTGTCTCACTCCTCTGGCTGTAGCTTTGACAGCGGAGCGCATCCGGCTCTCACGCTTGTCTATGCTTTAACCTATGAGGGTCATAGAGACGATAGAACCCCTTTCTAGCTTTTCTCTCTCGCGCTAGTCTCCCTATTCACTAGGAAGTCTAGTGGGTGTAGGCGGCGCTGTTTTCCTCATCTACGGCTCGGTGCAACGAGCGGTTCAACCCTGTAGCAACCACATTGGATACACCTTCGATGAAATCATCCACTTCTTTCGGAGTGACGATCAAATCCTGTCCAAGCGGTCGCAGCACCTCGTGAATCAATTGTCTTTTCTCTTCTTCTGGCAAGGAGCCTACCAACCCCATGAAGGTTTTGCGCGATTCCATGTCAGGCAAGTCCTCTTCTGTGTATGGCTCCTTGCGCTCTGGCAGCGTACTCATCGACAGCCTGTTGAAAGCTCGATTGCTCTCTGCCATGGATTGTCCAAAATGACCGAGCAAGTAAGTAATGGCGTCGTTGACGATCGTCGAGGCAAATACGACCGTCGGAACCCCGATTGCTATCACGGGAATACCCAAGGTCTCCTGATCAATGGCCTTGCGTTTGTTTCCGACACCCGAACCCGGATGGATGCCGGTGTCAGAGATCTGGATCGTCGTGTTGACGCGATGCAGCGCCCGGGATGCGAGTGCATCCACACAGATGACGAAGTCCGGTTTGCTCTTTTCCACAACGCCGAAAACGATCTCGCTAGTCTCAATTCCCGTGATCCCCAACACCCCGGGGGAAAGGGCGCTAACGGGACGATAACCATCCCCAACAGTCTCAGGTGCGATCTGGTACAGATGCCGGGTTACCAGCAGGTTTTCGACTACCATCGGACCGAGTGCATCCGGCGTGACATTCCAGTTGCCCAGCCCTACGACCAATGCCTTGTGTTCTTCCGTGATACCTAGCTCTTTCAGAAAGCCCCCGAACTCGACAGCGAATCGCCGTATCACTTGCTCTTCCACGCTTGTATCGTTGTTGCGCAGCTTTGGCACTTCAATCGTCAAATAGCGGCCCGGCAGCTTTCCCAGCTTTTTGCCCGCTTCCTCTGTCTGGACGTGCAAGCGGGTGACCATAATGCCAGGCTCGCTATCATCCGCCTGCAGCCATACCCCCGGGATGTCGCTCTCGTTGTGCTGCCTTGCCAGCTCGTGTGCCTCCACAGCGAGATCAGTTCGTATCGAATAGCCTGACAGATCGATATCATGTTCCACTTCCCATCTGCCCCCTTCTCTCCATTTTGTTCCTGCTACTAGGGTGCTTGAATCGCTCAATTTTATTCCAAATCCTCTTCTTGCAAATGGGTACTGCGCATGCTAGAATTACTTTGTTGTATGACTGTATGTCTATGGTCGTCTAAGGAGGTGACACACATGCCAAACATTAAATCCGCGATCAAGCGCACCAAAACAATTGAAAAGCGCCGCGCACACCGTGCTTCTCAAAAGTCTGATCTGCGCACTTCCCTGAAGAACTTTGAGAAAGCCGTGGCTGCTTCTGATGTAGCATTGGCGAAATCGACTCTTCTGGTGGCTGTGAAAAAGCTGGACAAGGCCGCTTCGAAAGGTCTCATTCATAAAAACGCAGCAAACCGTCAAAAATCCCGTTTGATGAAAAAGCTTAACGTTCTGAGCGCTCCTGTAGCGTAAGAGAACTGCGTAAGCAAAAACCCGCGAACATTCGTTCACGGGTTTTTTTATGCCTGATATTGGCTGCTCCTCTGCCGCTCTTCGTGGGCGCGCGTAATGAACATCTCCAGGGCGAGCAGCTTGTCCACCTGGCCAGATTTGATCCGGAAATCCTCCTCTGCCAGAATCCCCAGCAGTTTTTTCAATGATCCTTCCGAAAAATGACGCGCTTGCTCCGTCGCCTTTTTCACTGCATAGGGATGAATTTTCAGCATTCCCGCCAGCTGCTGCTGGGAGTATCCACGCGGCGACCATTGACGAATGTGCAGGAGCAGGCGAAATTGGCGGGCAAACAACGCGAGCAGCTTGATTGGCTCTTCCCCCGTTTTTATACAGTCGTACATCATCCGCAATGCTCTGTCGATTCTGCCCATCGCTACGTGCTCGATCAGGGCAAAAACATCCTGCTCCAGCGTGCGAACAGCCAATTTCTCGATGCTTTCGTCGGTAATCTCTCCGTTCGTGCCGACGTACAGCGCAAGCTTTTCCAATTCCTTGTCCAGCAAGCGGAGTTCACCACCCACTCGCTCCACGAGTTTGATCGCCTCTGACCGCTGAATACGGGCCTGATACGTTTCTGCTCGCCGCTCCACCCAGCTGTACAGATCTGCATCCTTCAACTGTAAAAATGGGAGCAGCTTGGCTTTTTGCTGTAAAGTCTTAACCAGCTTTTTGCGCTCATCCAGTTTATCCGCGTCTGTAATGAGGATCAACGTCGTATAGGACGGCGGATTTTGCAGATAGGCAAGCAGAGCATCCGGATTGCTTTCGATTTTCGCTGGCGGTTTGCTGCCCGTCAAAAAATAGGCTTGTCTGGCAATGATGAGCCGGTGTTCCCCCATAAAAGGCAAGGTCTCTGCATCCTGCAAAATATCAGCCAAGGGGGTCTCCGTACAATCATATATGCTGAAATTCAAATCACTGAACGCCGGATCGATCATTTCGCGCCGGGCCAGAGCCACAAATTCTTCCGCGAGATAGGTTTCCGGTCCAAAAAGGACATAGACAGGTGCAAATTGCTTTTGCCGGATCTCACGAATCTCCGCATGTAATGGCACGAATATCGACTCCCTTCTCTTCCGGCATTATTATACCATATTGACATTTCGTCAGAAGAAAAAACCGCTGCCTGAACGGCAGCGGTTTGGTATCGTTGGCACCTCTATGTAAACGTTGGGGGAAGAGCCCCGGGATGTATCCTCCCCAAACGGTAAGCAGGGGGTGCTTGATACTATACTATACGCACGATTCCCCTTGCCGGTGCCGGTCCATCAGTTGAAAGCCACATTTCATCTGATGCCTGTTTTTTCAAGCTAAACTTGTACGCCCGTATTCACGCGAGGATTTCTTTTTCCCCATTTCTTTATCATCGTCGTGGTCATCGTCACGGTCGTCATCTCGATCGTCTCCGTCATCTTTCTTGTTATCCTTCTTCTTCTTCTCTTTTTCGTCCTCTTTGGATTTCTTCCCTTTGTCATCATCGGATTTCTCCTCCAGGCCGAAAGGAAATGCCGGTGGCTTTGGTTCCCTTGGCACTGGCTTTGGAGGGACCATGACAGGTACGGAATCAGCTGGTTGGCCAACCTTGGCCGGTGGCGGTTCCGGAGCTTTCGTTACCGGTTTGGAAGGAGTCTGGGCTTTTTTCTGCTGCTTCGGCGGCTGTTTCGTTTCCTCCTGTACAGGCGGCTCCTCACCCTGTTCGGGAAGAGGTGTAGGATTAGTGCTTGGTTGGGGAGCAGGCGGCCCGATAATAACAGGCGGTTCCGCAGCCGGCGGAGCGACAATCGACCCCTGGGTAGCGGGATCTATCTGCTCGTTTGCTTCCTTTCCGATGAGCATGACGCCTAACAATAGACATGCAGCCACGGCGGTGCTCCCGATTCGCGCAAACCAGACAGTCTTGTTTTTCCACTTTCTCGGTTCGGAAGGCGAAGCTGGCTTGCTTTTCACTTCCAGGGTTGGCAGGACTCCCGCATTCAGATCGGCTTTTGCAGCAGGTGTGGCCACTGCTGACTCCAGCTTCGGCAAGATCGAATCCACGATGCTGATGGAGGGGACGACTGGGGGCAGCTGCTCTAATTGAAGAGACACGCTTTTCAAACGATTGTACTTTTGCTGCAAGTCGGTATCTTTCTCGAGAAGGGCAAACAATGCTCTTTGCTCGTCAGGAGACAAATCTCCGTCGAGATCCCGCTGCATCCATTCCCATATCTCTGTGTTAGTCATCAACCGATCCCCCCTTTCTGGTAGTCGTACAACAGCTCCTGCAACTGTTGTCTGGCCCGAAATAGATACGACTTTACCGTATTCAACGGCAATTCAAGCGTTTCCGCAATTTCCTGGTAGGAAAAATCCTCCAGATAGCGGAGTACTACCACCACTCGGTACTGCTTGGGCAGTTTCCCAATGGCTTCTTGGATGTCATGAGACAATCCGGTGAGAAGGATTTCGTCTTCTACGTTGTTTCGATCAGGTATAATCATCTCGTGCTCGTCTATCGAGACCGTCTCTTTTTTCGCGCGAAACTTATCCATACAAACATTGCTGACGATTCGCTGTACCCAGGTAGAAAACTTCGCCTTTTCCTGGTAGGTATCCAACTTTCGGTAAATGCGAATCAAAACTTCCTGGGACGCATCCAAAGCGTCCTGTTCATTGCCCAAGATATAATATGCGCTGCGGTAAACGGAGGTCTCAATAGATCGAAGCAGTTGAACAAGCGCCTCATGATCCCCGGTTTGCGCTAACCTGATCAGCTCTGCTTCCGGCATATTCTCTTCTCCCCCCTACAGACGGGTCGCTGCTAAAAAAGGTTGCAACCATATTTATGTATCGGCTAATTGGGTCTTCCATGATATTCCTTTAGATGAAATCGTAAGGGTAACTGCTCCGTGTCGATCCGTACGGAAGAGATTCGTTCCGTGCTTTGCAAAACGCTCCAGTACTTCCGGTGAAGGATGTCCATACCTGTTGCGTTGACCGGCGGAAACAATCGCATAGCGAGGTGCTGTCGCTGTCAGAAAGGCTTCTGTGCTGGAAGTCTTGCTCCCGTGATGTGCGACTTTCAATACATCAATCACTGGAATGCCATTCTCAAGCAGCATATTCTCCCCGTCCGCTTCGATATCCCCTGTAAACAAGACTGTATTGCCGTACGCCGTAAGCTGCAGTACGACAGAAGCGTTGTTGCCGGAGTAACCGGCGCTTCGTCCCGGATGAAGCCACTTCCACTCTACTCCAGGCATGTCTGTCCAACTCATGCCTGGCTCCCCGGACCAAATCGGCACACTCTGCGCCTGAAACCGGGCTAGCAGCTCCAGTTCCTTCGCTTTTGAGGTCGTCCCGTTCGTCAACACAGCTCCAAACGTAATTCTCCCCAGGAGTGCGTCCATTCCTCCAATGTGATCCATGTCGCCGTGAGTCAGAACGACTCTGTCCACATGCGTGATTCCCCTCGAACGCAAAAAGGGGAGTACGACATCCTTGCCTACCTCGTAAGGATCCCGTTTTTCGCGCCACGGCTCCCGGATTTCCCACGCGGTTTTTCCACCCGCATCCATTAAGTATACCTTCTTTTGACCAACTTCGACAATGATAGAATCCCCTTGCCCTACATCCAGGTACGTAATTCGGACTTCATTATGCCCGGAAAACGGTTGCCTCGCTACGATGATCAAGCCGGCCAAGACGATCAGATAGAGGATCATGTCCCGTCTGCGATGATACCCGAGATCCCATAATTTGGGCAGCAAAAGTAAAAAGATACCATACCCGATCAGCCACCACCAATCCGGGTGCGGCCAATGCGTGTAAGGAAGCCGCATATTTTCCAAAGCGAACAAGGGGGCATGCACCCATTCCAACAGCTGCGTGGATAACCAGACAGGCACAGTCGCCAACGCCGGATGCAGGGTGCCGAAAAGAAGCGCGATATACCCCAGCGGCAATACTAGGGACGAAAGAAGAGGCGTCGCCAGGAGATTGACGAGCCAGGACCACGGAGAAAATTGATGAAAATGATAGACCACAAAAGGAAAAGAGACCATCTGCGCCGTCATGGTGACTGCAAGCAGGGTACGCAGCCAAACAGGCGTCTGCCCGCCTGCATACAAGCAATACGGGACATATCGGATCAAGCCGAGCGTAACGGCGAAGGACAACTGAAACCCTACATTCCAAAGCTGATAGGGATCGTAGAGGAGCATGACAATCAAAGCGCCTGCCCATACCTCCCGGCCGTCCAGCCGCTTGTTCCACACCTGACAGGCAAGGGCGACCCCTCCCATTAACCCGGAGCGCACAGCCGAAGCGCTCGCCCCTACCAGCATCACATAGCCGATAATGAAGAGAACGGTCGTCACCAATGCGTGCTTGCGATTGATCCCGATGCGCTCAAGCAGCCACATGAACATGCTGCTAACCAGCGTCACATGCAAGCCTGAGATCGCCAAAATATGGCTTAATCCCAGCTCAGAGTACATTTCTCCCCACTCTACAGCGACATCCTCTCTGACCCCAAGAAGGAGAGATTTCATATAACCAGCCGTTTTTGGGTCCCCGAACAATTCATCGACCCGGTTCGCTGCTTTTGCCTGCCAAGACTGAAAAAAGCTCCAGATTCCGGAGCCTGTCGAGGTCCACTTTATGTCCGCATAATTTGCTTCTGCCGTTACATGTACGCGCTGGTAGTAGAGGTATTGCTTGTAATCAAATGCGTGCGGGTTGCGGGCAGTCGCGGGCAGCGCAAGTTGGACCGGGGCGACGAAGGTGCCGCCGTGTCTCCATGTTTCCACTTGCTTGGCCTCGGTTTCTGTATCCAGCTTGACGCGCAGAGCGACTCTTTCTTTGCCGGGAATATCGATCCAGCTTCCGTTTTTTTCTTTCCACGCCGACAGGAAGACAAACATCCTGGCCACGTCGCCGTCGCGCTGGACGGGTGCTTGCAGCTCGCCTTTCGCCCAAACAACCTTCTCGTCAGCTGCCAGTGGCTGCAATGAAGATCGGTGGAAAAATTCGTACCCGGTAAAATAGAGACCTGCTAGAATAGTGATCAGAAGATAGAGGGTCAGCCAGCGACGCTTGGGCTGGGGAAGCAATCGGCATACAGACAGCCAGATGCCTGCCGCAGCAAGCATCCATGCCGAATGTAGATACGCTGCTAGCAAATAGCCTGCAACGAGTGAAATACCCGCACCTAGTATCGTCAATCTGCTCCCCCCGTCCCTTGTCGAAAACTTCTTTTCAAATCGAAGTTTAGCTCGTTATCCCGGGACAAAAATAGGAAGTAGAAAGCCCTTTTACCCATCGATTTTCCGACATTTTCAGGTCATTTGGAGAGATTGCGCTGGCACTCGATCTTATGATAGAGTTAGCAAGAGCAATCAGTGAGAGGAAGAGTCATTTCATATGTGTGGAATCGTATCGCTCTATAACAAGCGGCAAGCGCCTGTTCAACAAGAAACAATCAGCGCGATGACAGGTGTCATCCTGCACCGTGGTCCAGACGACGATGGTTTTCATCTCGAAGAAAACATCGCCCTGGGCTTTCGTCGTTTAAGCATCATCGACGTGGAAGGCGGGCATCAACCCCTGTTCAACGAGACGCGTGATATGTGGATTATCGGCAATGGAGAAATATATAACTACAAAGAACTGCAGCAATGGTTGAAGGATTCCGGACACATCTTCCAAACCGATTCTGATATTGAAACGATCCTGCATCTCTACGAAGAAGTAGGGACAGATGCGCCGAAGCATCTGCGCGGCATGTTCGGTTTTACCATCTGGGACGGACGCAAAAAACGGCTGTTCGGCGCGCGCGACCACTTCGGGATCAAGCCTCTTTACTATGTTGAAACCGCTGATTCCATCGGGATCGCAAGCGAGATCAAAAGCCTTCTGGAGCTGCCAGGGTTGAAGCGCGAAGTCAATCCTACAGCTTTTTACCACTATCTTACCTTTCAATACGTCCCTGATCCCGAAACGATGTACAAGGGGATCTATCGCATTCCCCCAGCCCATTCGTTTATTGTGGAGCAGGATCAAATCACCCTGGAACGCTACTGGGACGTTCACTTTCAGCCTGATGAGGGCAAATCCTTTTCCTATTTTGTCGAGGGCACACGCAACATCATGCTGGAATCCATCGACAAGCATCGAATCAGTGAAGTGCCCCGGGGAGCCTTTCTTTCCAGCGGCGTAGATTCAAGCAGCATCGTAGCCATGCTGCGCACGTTTGAACCTGTCAAAACCTTCTCCGTCGGCTCGGATATTCCTGGATACAGCGAGCTGGACTTCGCCAAACGGACCGCTTCTTTTCTCGGCACGGAACATCACGAGCTGGTCGTTAATGCCCAGCAGTACATGGATGAACTGCCCAGACTTATCTGGCATCAGGACGAACCCGTCGCAGACCCATCTGCGATTCTACTCTACTTTGTGGCAAAGCTGGCAAGTGAGCATGTGACTGTAGTCTTGTCCGGTGAAGGGGCCGACGAATTTTTTGGCGGCTACAATATCTACCGCGAGCCCCAGTCCCTGAAAATGTTTTCCGGAATGCCCGGTTGGATGCGCCACTCCATCGGATCCTTGGCTGAACATCTGCCGGACCAGGTAAAAGGAAAAAATTTCCTGATCCGCGGATCAAAAACCGTGGAAGAACGCTTCTTCGGAAACGCCCTGATTTTCAGTGAAGAAATGAAAAGACGCGTGGTCATGGAGGATATTGCCAACTCCAGCTCCTACATCTCGCCGTTTTCGATCACCAAGGAAATTTACAAGCGGGCCAGCGAGTATGATGACGTCACCAAAATGCAGTATCTGGATATTCATACCTGGCTGCGCGGCAACATCCTGATGAAGGCTGACAAGATGACGATGGCCAACTCGCTGGAGCTGCGCGTTCCGTTCATCGATACGAAGGTGTTTGAATTCGCGGCGACGATTCCCACGAAATACAAGATCGCGAATGGCACGACCAAGCATGTGTTGCGCGAAGCCATGAAGGACTTCTTGCCTGCGGAAATCAAATCTAAAAAGAAACTGGGCTTCCCGGTTCCTACCCGCACCTGGCTGAAAAGCGAATTCTACCAATGGGCCAAGGAATTGATTTTCGAGTCCAAGGTAGACAACCTGATCAACAAGGCATATGTGCTGTACATGCTGGACGAACACCGAGAAGGAAATGCGGACTACAGCCGTAAAATCTGGACGATTCTCGTCTTCATGCTGTGGCATCAGATATTTATCGAGCAGCGCTATACCTTTGACCCGTACGTGAGTCCCAATGTTGACTTGAGACGCAAGAAAAACAGTTTGCAGCACATTGGGTAACCCCGTTTGTCCCAGATCATATTTGCAGCCCCCCTCTTTCTTTTCGTAGCATCTGTGGTAGAGATACCCTGCAGATGTACGTCAAGGAGGAGGGGGTTTTATTGTTGTGGGAATGGTGGCAGCGCTATCGACGGCTGATGATGATTGCGGGATCATTGCTTTTTTTGGCGGGCAGCGTCTGGCTCTATACATGGGATACCCAAGAGGCAAACGAGGATTGGCCGCTTTCTCCCGTGATCGTGCATGGCAAAGAAGTGCAAACGCAGACGCTCTTACAGGAAGATGAAGATCCCTCGGAAAAGCAAAATGAGAAGAAAAAGGATGAATCCACACCTGCAGCCGAGAAATCGGTCGCCCCGTCCCCCATCTATGTCGATGTGAAGGGACAGGTGCAGCAGCCGGGCTTGTACGAGTTGAAAGCAGGTATGCGGGTAGCGGATGCCATCTCTTTGGCAGGAGGTTCTCTTCCTGATGCAGACCTGGATCAGATTAATCTCGCACAGCCTCTGACGGATGGCGCCGCGGTTGTCATTCCAAAAAAGTCCGCCCGATCAGACGGACTATCGGCAGTTCGTCCCCTTCCTGGCATGCTGCCGCAGCTCTCCGCGGACGCGACAGGAGTCACAGGCACTGGCAGTACCTCTGCCCAGGCAGACAGCCGCGTAAACCTCAACACCGCCACAGCAGAAGAACTAATGACCCTGCCTGGGATCGGACAGGCAAAAGCTCAAGCCATTCTTGCCTATCGGACAGAGAAACGCCCCTTCCGCACTCCGGAGGAACTCAAAAACATCTCGGGTATCGGCGAAAAAATGTACGAGCGTCTTAAGGACCGGATCCGCGTGCAATGAATGCCAACGAATCGGCATGAACCTCCCTTTCCTGACATATGATGAAATGAATTGTGGAGGGAGGTATGGATTTGAACAGGATTGGTGTTGTAGGAACGGGCAGTATGGGCAGCATCGTGCTGGAAGCATGGTTGAAAGCCAACGCCCTCTCCCCCAGCCAGCTCATCATCAGCAACCGCACCCCTGCAAAAGCCGAGCAATTGGCAGAGAAATACCCTGGCTTGGCCGTCGCACGAGACAATGCTGAGATCGCACGTTCTGCTTCGATACTGGTGCTCTGCGTCAAACCGTTGGAATACAGCCTGATGCTGCAACAGCTCTCATCTGCCCTGACTGAAGACCACCTGCTGATTACCATAACCAGCCCCATCAGATTGGAGCAATTGGAGGCTCAAGTCCCCTGTCCTGTCGCGAGGGTAGTTCCCAGCATCACCAATGCTGCCAGAAGCGGTGTCAGTCTATGTGAATTTGGCTCACGGATTACCGAAGAGCATCGAGAGCGAATTTTTTCCCTGTTCTCAGCAATCAGCCATCCCATCGAGGTAACCGAGGGCTTTTTGCGTGTCAGCTCTGACCTGACTAGCTGCGGGCCGGCATTCGTCAGTTATATCTTGCAGCAAATGATTGAAGACGCCGTAAAGGAAACCGGAATTTCTCATGATGCCGCTACCTATCTGGTATCTCAAATGTTGATAGGCATGGGCGAGCTGCTGCAGCAGGAGTTGTTCACCTTACCGTCTCTCCAGCAGCGGGTCTGTGTCCCGGGAGGCATCACCGGTGAAGGACTGTCTGTCTTGCAGGGCGCCATCCCGGGTGTGTTCGCAGAAGTCTTTCGGCGTACACACGCCAAATTCGCTGAAGACCTCGAACACGTTCAGAGCCAGTGGAGCAGCAAGGTGCCGGATTGACCCTTTTTGGCTCCTGATGAAAAAAGGAGTGGCACCTGCGATAGGCGCCACTCCTTTTACATATGCTATTCTTTTAGGTTCTCCGTTTAGCGAACGACGATGTTAACCAGTTTTCCAGGAACGGCAATCACTTTGACAATTGTTTTGCCTGCGAGGAGTTCCTTGATCGTCTCATTCTCCATCGCCAGTGCTTCCATCTGCTCCTTCGTCGCGTCGGACGCAATCAGCAGCTTCTCTTTGTTTTTGCCGTTTACCTGCAGGACGATCTCAACCTCGTCTTCTACCAGCTTCGACTCGTCGTAGGTCGGCCATGCTGCGTAAGCAATCGTCTCTTTATGTCCCAACTTCTCCCACAGCTCTTCGCCCAGATGAGGAGTGATGGGGGAGAGCATTTTAACGAAGTCTTCCATGTATTTCTTCGGCAATACATCCGCCTTGTAGGCTTCATTGATAAAGACCATCAGTTGGGAGATGCCGGTATTGAAGCGAAGTCCTTCGTAATCCTCCGTTACTTTTTTCACGGTTTGGTGGTAGACGCGTTCCATCGCATTCGGCTTGTCGGTATTTACGATCTTCGGATTCAATTCCCCGTTGTCGTTGACGTACAGACGATAGACACGATCCAGGAAGCGGCGTGCACCGTCCAAGCCTTTGGTGGACCAGGCGATCGAGGCATCCAAAGGTCCCATAAACATTTCGTACAAGCGCAGCGTATCTGCACCATGGCTTTGGACAATATCGTCCGGATTGACGACATTTCCTTTGGACTTGCTCATTTTTTCGTTGTTTTCACCCAGGATCATTCCTTGGTTGAACAGCTTTTGGAACGGTTCCTTCGTCGGTACGACGCCGATGTCGTAAAGGAATTTATGCCAGAAGCGAGCATAGAGCAAGTGCAGAACAGCGTGTTCGGCACCGCCGATGTAAATGTCGATCGGCAGCCATTCTTTCAGCTTGTCTGGATCAGCCATTGCCTTGTCGTTGTGCGGGTCGATAAATCGCAGGAAGTACCAGCAGCTGCCCGCCCATTGCGGCATAGTGTTGGTCTCGCGACGAGCTTTTTGTCCCGTTTCCTTGTCGATGATATTGATCCAGTCGGTGATGTTCGCAAGCGGCGATTCGCCTGTACCGGACGGCTTGATCTCCTTGGTTTTCGGCAAGACGACCGGCAGCTCTTCTTCGGGTACGACTTTCATCGTGCCGTCTTCCAGATGGATGATCGGAATCGGCTCTCCCCAGTAGCGTTGACGGCTGAACAGCCAGTCGCGCAAGCGGTACGTAACTTTGCGGCTTCCTTTTTTGTTTTCCTCCAGCCACTCGATCATCTTGTTGATCGCCTGTTCCTTGTTCAGACCATCGAGGAAACCGGAGTTGATATGTTCTCCATCGCCTGCGTACGCCTCCTTGGAGATGTCGCCGCCGGCAATGACCTGTTTGATCGGCAAGTCAAAGGTTTTGGCAAATTCGTAGTCGCGCTCGTCATGAGCCGGAACCGCCATAATCGAACCCGTTCCGTAGCTGATCAGCACATAATCGGCAATCCAGATCGGCAGGCGTTCGCCATTGACCGGATTGATCGCATAGGCTCCGGTAAAGACGCCCGTTTTTTCTTTCGCCAGATCGGTACGCTCCAGATCGCTCTTGTGCTTCGCTTGTTCCAGATACGCTTCGACAGCTGCTTTTTGTTCACTGGTCGTAATTTTTTCAACCAGCTTATGCTCAGGCGCCAGGACCGCGTAGGTCGCTCCATAGAGAGTGTCAGGACGCGTGGTAAACACAGTGAAGGATTCGTCATGGCCTTCGATGCCAAATGTCACCTCTGCCCCCTCAGAACGGCCGATCCAGTTGCGCTGCATCTCTTTGATGCTCTCCGGCCAGTCCAGCTCTTCCAGGTCGGCCAAGAGGCGTTCTGCGTAAGCGGTAATTTTCAACACCCATTGCTTCATCGGACGACGCTCTACAGGGTGGCCGCCGCGCTCGCTTTTGCCGTCAATGACTTCTTCGTTGGCCAGGACGGTTCCCAAAGCCGGGCACCAGTTTACCGCTACTTCGTCGATGTAGGCGAGTCCATGCTCGTACAGCTTGGTGAAGATCCACTGTGTCCATTTGTAGTAGTGCGGGTCTGTCGTGTTGATCTCTCTGTCCCAATCGTAGGAGAAGCCCAATGCCTTGATCTGGCGACGGAAATTGTTGATGTTGTGCTCGGTGAATTCCGCAGGGTCATTCCCTGTATCTAGCGCATATTGCTCCGCAGGCAGTCCGAAGGCATCCCAGCCCATCGGGTGCAGGACATTGTAGCCTTGCATCCGCTTCATACGAGACAAAATATCGGTAGCCGTATATCCTTCCGGGTGACCGACGTGAAGTCCGGCTCCCGACGGGTACGGAAACATATCCAGGGCATAGAACTTTTTCTTGTTTTTGTCTTCGGAGGTCTTGAAGGTTTTGTTCTGTTCCCAGTATTGCTGCCATTTCTTCTCGACATTTTGATGACTAAAAACCATGGTAAAGCACTCCCATCTCGGAAAAATTAGAAAAACTAGGCTTATCGCCCAAATCCAATGGCGAAAGCTTTCGTTTTTCTTATACTTTCACCCTTTATCGCGTTAGCGAAATTATCTTTTGAAAGTATAAAAAAACCTCGCGCCCCTATCGCTTACGAAAAGGGACGAGAGGTTGTGCATACTCCCGCGGTACCACCCAGTTTGGTGAAAAACTGCTCACCCGCTTGTTGGATCCGTATCGTGGACAAGTCGCCCGCCCTTACACAGCACGGCATGCGCCTTCAGGGAGAGTGCTGGGAGGTGAGTTCAGATCGGCCTGGGTTGACTTGCACCTGCCGTCAACTCTCTGGTTGTCGCAGACAGGATCCTACTATTCCTCTTTAACGCGTCGATTTTTGTAGTTATAACCAGATTATAGTCAATCCAAACCAGCCGTGTCAATCTTTCGGCCTGCGGGCTGCAAAAAATAGACGTTCACTTTCCGCATGCGGCGGCAAATCCAGAAAGTCTGCTGTCAGCTTGATGTCGCTAAAGCCTGCATCCGTAAGCCAGCGCATCAACTGGATAGGCTGATAGGCGCGTTGCCAATGCTCCTCCTCTACCCGCTCGTACAAACCGGAGGGCTGGCGAATGAAAAAGGTAAGCTGATGCTCAACCTCTGTGCGCAATGGATCGCAGAAACATTGCCAAATGTACGATACCTCATCCTCCACATAAGTAAAGGTGGCGTCGCCAAAGCCATGCAGGATCTTGTACGGACTGTGGACGTCGAACAGGAAGAGACCACCTGGGGTCAATTGTGAAAAAACACGGCGAAAGGTCTCCTGAACGTCCTCCTCTTCCGTCAGATAGCTGAGAGAGTCGCAAAGGGAGATGACCGCATCCGCAGGCGTCAGGGAAAGCTCGCGCATATCCTGCTCCACCCAGGAGACATCCACCTGTTCACGCCGCATCTTGTCGTAGGCGATGGCGAGCATTTCCGCAGACAGATCGACTCCGGTCACACGGTATCCGCGCTTGGCAAGCGAGATCGCTACCGTACCTGTACCACAGCCCAGATCAATCACATGACTTGGCCTGTTTTGCTCTCCCCAAGCCTGCTCTACCCAATCCAGCCATTTTCCATACGGTGTCTCTGCCATCAATTGGTCATAGACGGCAGCCATATGCGTATATGCCATCTTCGTTACCCTTCTTCTGAGAACGTAACGACCTCGGCGTCCTTCCAAAGACGTTCCAGATTATAAAATTCGCGATCTTCCCGATGGAATACGTGGATGACGACATCTTCAAGGTCTACCAGCACCCAGCGCCCCTCTTCTTCTCCTTCGATTCCACGGACCGGATAGCCATGCTTATGAGCCTGATCCCGGATTTCCCGGACGATGGCCTGCACCTGGCGCTCATTGTTTCCGTGGCAAATCATGAAGTAGTCTGCGATGACAGACAGATTTTTAATATCGAGCACCGTCAGCTTCTCGGCCTTTTTGTCCTCTGCTGCCTTGATTACCAAACGAGCTAAATCTTCAACCGTCCTAACCATTAAACCCTCCTTCTCTCCCTTTGCGGGAAACCAAGTCGTTATAAGCTAAAAGCGTCAACGGATAGACCGTCTTGTGCTTTTCTATCAAGAACTGGATGGTACCACCTAAAGCAGTAGCCAGGGCGGCATCCAGATCCTTTTCAGCCAGAGCGCGAATCATACCCACGCCTGGAAAATCTCTGTTCGGTTCTATATAGTCTGCCACACATACGACTTTTTCTAACAGGGTCATGCCCACTCTACCGGTCGTATGATAGCGCACAGCCTGAATGATCTCTGGATCCGTCACGCCCAGCTCGCTTTGAATGACGATCGCCCCGGCAAATGAATGCCAGAGCTCCTTATCGCCCTGCAGCAATTCGGTCGGCATATCATGGCGAACCAGGATCTCAAACATCTTGTCTACCGGCCAGCATTTGCAGTAATCATGCAAAAATCCTGCCAGCTCCGCTTTGTCCGGGTCGGCACCGTACAGCAGAGCCAGCTGACGTGCCGATTCTGCCACACCCAATGTGTGCTGATACCTTTTGTCATGCATCTGCGCCCGCACGCGGGCGAGCAATGCTTCCCGATCCAGTGGCTCCATCATACACGGCTCTCCTTTATTCCTAAGGCAGCTTGATCGTCTTGTGTTCGCGAGATTCCTTGTACAAAACGACGGTATGACCGATCAGTTGAACCAGCTCAGCGCCAGCCCCCGCAGCCAAATCTTCCGCTACTTGGTGCTTGTCGTCCAGGTTGTTTTGCAGGATCGAGACCTTGATCAGCTCACGCACTTCCAATGCCTCTTTGATTTGGGTAATCATATTTTCATTCACTCCGCCTTTTCCCACTTGGAAAATAGGGCTGAGATGATGGGCTTCTGCGCGCAGAAAGCGCTTTTGCTTGCCGGTTAACATCGGCATGCCTCCTCTTATTTTTTCAGTTGTTCGAGCACGACGGCTCGCATCTTGTCGCTGGGTGCAGCTTGCCCCGTCCAAAGCTCGAAGGCCAGCGCGCCCTGATTGACGAACATGCCTACTCCCGAATGGACAGTAGCGCCAATACTGCGTGCCTCCCGCAACAAACGGGTTTCCAAGGGGTTGTAGATCAAGTCGCTGACGACCAGCTCCCCGTGCAGCCATTCCGCCGGAACCGGCATATCCTGGACATTGGGGAACATGCCGATGGAAGTCGTATTGATCAAGAGCGTCGAATCTGCGATTGCCTCTTGCCCGGCATCCTGTTCGACGACCTTGGTCGGAACGATGGTCCCGACATGCTCCGCCAAAAACAGGGCTTTTTCCCGCGAACGGTTGATGATCCGAATTTCTTTTACCCCATGTTCTGCCAAGGTAAAGGCAACCGCTCTGGCAGCGCCGCCTGCACCGAGGATCGTGACTACTTGCTTTTCCAATTCGATTTTTGTATCCTCTACCAGCGATCGGACATAGCCTAAGCCATCCGTATTATAGCCGATCAACCGACCGTCAACATTGACGATCGTGTTGACCGCGCCGATTTTTTTCGCCAAGGGATCTACCTCGTCCAGCATGGGCATCACGGCCACCTTGTGCGGGATCGTCACATTGACCCCCTTGATCCCCAGTGCTCGAATTCCTTCGACAGCTTCTTCGAGATCCTCCGGATGTACGTCAAAAGCAGCGTATGCAAAGGACAAGCCCGCTTCCGCGAACGCCGCATTATGCATCAGCGGCGATTGAGAATGGGAAACGGGATGACCGAATAGCCCCACCAATATTGTCTTGCTTGTCATCATGACGCTCTCCAACCCCCTAACTCTTCTCTCTAGCATATGGCAGGATTGCGGGCGAAGCAATCTTTCACGCTTAGATCAAGCCTTTTCGTATCCCTACACTGACCCCTTTGGGTGCATGGACGACGACGTTCGCTTCATGCTTGCCCTGCAACGTGACCCAGCCCAATCCAGAAATGACGATGTCCGTAGACATCCCAGTGGCTTTGATCTTGAATGAATGCTTCACAAACTGGGGCAAAGCCTGTACAGCTTCTTCCCCCGTAGGCGGAACGAGCATGGTTCCGTGATGCTTTTCCAAGACCTCATCCGCTTTTTCCAGCTTCGTCCGATGGATGTACAAATCATTGTCCACATATACGACCAGCGGCTGTTTTGGGCCACGCACGAAATCGACGCGTGCCAGCCCCCCGAGGAACAGCGTCTGTTCCGGATCGAGCTGGTACACCTTGGCGTTGATTCGGCTCGTCGGTGTGATCTTGCGCAAATCCGTTGGCGTGATCATGTGCCCGATCTGCTCGCGATTGATAATGCCGGGAGTGTCGAAGATGGAACGACCGTCCTCAAGCGGAATCTCGATCTTGTCCAAAGTCGTTCCTGGGAACGGAGAAGTCGTGATCTCCAGCTCTGTGGAGCCGAAATCGTGCAAAATCCGGTTGATCATGGTAGATTTTCCTACATTCGTGACGCCGACAATGTATACGTCGCGTCCTTTGCGCAGCTCTCCGATGCGAGCCAGCAGCTCGTCGATATGTAATCCTTTTTGGGCGCTGATCAGCACCACATCCTGCGGACGCAAGCCCCGTTCTTTGGCTTCATGCTGCATCCAGTTGCGGACGCGGTTGAGGTTGATATTGCGCGGCAGAAGATCTACCTTGTTGCCCACGAGCAGGATCGGGTTGTTTCCGACGAAGCGCGGCAAGCCTTTGAGCCAGGAGCCCTGGAAATCAAAAATATCCACGACCATAACGACTAGAGCCTGAGTCGAACCGATTCCGTCCAGAATGCGGAGAAAATCGTCATCTCCCATGCTGACCGGAGCTACTTCGTTGTAATGTTTGATCCGAAAACAGCGCTGGCAAATCACCACTTTTCGCTCAAGCGCAGAGGCCGGCGCATATCCAGGCTTCTTTTTATCCTCTGTCTGGATCGCAACTCCGCATCCGGCACAGGCGCCCAGATTTTGATCCATCATGCTTTGCTCTTCCACGAAACCAATCCTTTCCGCTCCATCCAATATAGGGCGACACGCTCCATCTGACGGTTGAAGCGCGTCCAAAATCCGTCTGTCTGCGCGACGGGAACAACTAAAATCGTATGAAATCCAAGACGATTGCCCCCCAGCACATCCGTAAACAATTGGTCGCCGATCACGACGGTTTCCTCAATCTTTACATTCATATGCCGGACCGCCTGTAAAAAAGCTTTGTTGGTCGGCTTTCGGGCCGCACTGATAAAGGCGATTTGCAAAGGCGAACAAAAGCTTCCCACTCGCTCCTCGTTGTTGTTGGAGACAACTGTGACCTGTAGGTCGGCCTCCTGCAGGCGCTTGAGCCACTCCACCACCTCCGGAGTCGCCTGCGGCCTGTCCCATTCCACCAACGTATTGTCGAGGTCGGTAATGACCGCGCGAATCTTTCGTTGCTTCAATTCTTCTATATCAATGTGGTGGATCGAATCCACGTACTGGTTTGGCATCAGCTTTTGTAAAAACACGGAGCACCTCCAAATGGCAACAAGCCTTATAACCGTGATTTCGGCACCTACTATATCATACTCCACCATCCTGTTGCAAAAGAAAAACAAACGCGCCCAGTACCGGCGGCATGGGCGCGAAGGCATCAGCAGTCCTTGTTTTTCCGGCTTTCCATCAGACGTTTGACACGCTTGGTAGGCGTCCAGCAAGAAAAGCGGTAGTCAGGACGCGTCTCGTAGGTAAGACGCGAGCAGCGATATCCGACCTTCCCTTGCTCCCGTTCGACGCGAAAATGCACACACGTCGCGCAACAGTGATGCGGATTGTTTGGCTCCACGTCTCATTCCCCTCATTCTCTGCGATTCCAGGTAAACAGCGAGAGCTGCTCATAGCGAACCTCTTGGGGATCGGCGAAGTTGGAGAAGCCCACCCCGACCAAACGAACGCCTGCGCCGTAGGAAAAAGCATCGAGCAAATCGTCCAGCAGCTCTCGCCAATTTGAGTCGGTCGTCGCTTTGCGCTGTTTGGTGCGCAACGTAAAATCAGCGTATTTGATCTTCAGGATGATCGTCTGGGGAGATACTCCCTCCTGCCGAATGTCTTCCTGTACCTCTTGCAAAAGGGAGTATGCGATGGCAGCGACTGCCTCCCGCTCAAACAAGTCGAAGCCCAAAGTCGTTTCGCGACTAAGCGATTTAGGTGCGCGCTCCAGGACGAGCTCGCGTTGATCGTGTCCCCGGGACCGCTCGTAAAGCACCCTGCCCATTTTTCCAAAAAGCTGGACCGCTTCATCCATAGACAATTGCCAAAAGTCCGCGACGGTCTTGATTCCTTTTTTGGCGAGAAGCTCCTGGGATTTCTTGCCTACTCCATGCAGGGCGCCGATTGGCAGAGGCGCCAGGATCTCCAGGGCGTTTTCCGGCCGGATGATGACAAAGGCATCCGGCTTTTTCAAATCGCTGGCAATCTTGGCCAGAGACATGTTATACGATAGACCGACGCTGCAGGTCAAGCCTGTCTCACGTCGGATGCGCGTCTTGATCTCACGTGCGATCGGCACAGCATCCGAATAGGCCGAAACATCCAGATACGCCTCATCCAGTCCGACGGTTTGATATTGCTGCGTATATTCACCTAAAATTTCACGGATTTCAGCTGACTTTTCCACATAGCGTCCATAGCGGACGGGCAAAAAGACAGCCTGCGGACATTTCTTGCGAGCCAAAGCAATGGGCATCGCCGAGCGGACCCCGTATCGGCGCGCTTCATAGCTGCAAGTGGAAACCACTCCACGATTGCCCGTACCGCCTACGATGACCGGTTTTCCTCGAAGCTGCGGCTGATCAAGCTGCTCTACACTGGCGAAAAAAGCATCCACGTCCATGTGCAGGATTTTTTTCATAACGGCAGATACCACCAAACATACATTCTCATCTCTATTATTATCGCCGTTTTTCCTGGACTATGCAAGGGCGTGGATCCCCTGTCAAGAATCTACATATGCTGACGAATCGCACCCATTAACTCGGATACAGGCGGATTCCCCTTCTTCGCATAAATGATCGTCCCATCCTTGCCGATGATGTAGACGATGCGCTGCTGGAAAAAGAGGCCTAAAATCTTGCCCACACCATACGCCGTCCGAATCTGCTCATCGGCATCGACAATCAGTGGAAATCGATAGCCAAATTTTGCTGAGAATGCCTGATGCTTCCCCAAATCAGCGGGATTCACACCAAAAACGACCGTATCCAGCTTTTCCAGCTCACTGTACTGGTCCTGAATGGCACAAAGCTGCTTGGTGCAGACAGGCGTATCGTCGCCTGGGTAAAAAATCAGCACTACATTCTGCCTTCCCAGATAGTCTTGCAAATGAATCGTTCCCTGCGTGCTTTCCGCTGTAAATGCGGGAGCGGGGGACCCTATTGTCAGCATCCTGTTCACCTCATCCTTAGTATACAGCCGAAGAAGAAAAAGGAAAAACTGCCCACTTTCATCTGTGGACAGCCCTCGTGTGCATCGTTTTACGATTGCTTTTGTGCCATGGATTGACTGACATTCGCAACAAACGCCTCCGCGATTTTTAACATCTGGGCATTATGACCCCACATGCGTTCGGGATGCCACTGCAGTCCAACATGCAGTCCGTCCAGGCTCTCAATCGCCTCAATCACACCATCCGCCGCCACTCCTGTCACCCGGAACCCCGGTGCAACGTCTTTTACCGATTGATGGTGCGAAGTGTTGACCAGCACTTCGTGGGTACCCAGTGCGTCGGCGACGAATCCAGGCTGAAGCTGTACCTTGTGCGCGCCGTACTGGCGAGATCCTTTTTGCGCGTGTTGAAACGCTCCCGGCACCTGGCTCGGGATGTCCTGAATCAAGGTTCCCCCGCATGCCACGTTCATGATCTGCATTCCCCGGCAGATGCCAAGCATCGGCTTCTTCTGCTCCAGCGCCAGCTTGATGATGGCCAGTTCAGCCAGATCGCGCTCATATTCCACATCTCCCAAGCGTTGCAGAGGCTCTTCTCCATAGAGATGGGGGGCAGGATCTTCGCCGCCTGTCAAAATCAGCCCATCGAGCGATTCCAGCATCTTCTCAAAGGGCGGGTCCTGAATCCCCAACAGCGGCATGATCAGCGGAACCCCGCCTGCTCGGGCAATCCCGTCTACATAGCCGGAACCAACGTAAAAATACTGGTCTAGATTGTTATTTGGAAAAAACATTTTTGCACAAACCACACCGATTACGGGACGCACGCGGGTCACTTCCTTCTTCTGAGTAATGGATGGATGCGGAAAATAATTCTTGCTGTTCCTAGCTTGACTACATACTATTATAGTAAGAAAATTTTGTCTATATAAAAGGAGTTGTTTCTATGCTATCCAGCCTCTCCCCTTCCATTGCTAAAATACTGGAAGAAGCCGGCGGCGAATGGGGGGTTTATCTTGAAGATTTGCAGACAGGAGAACAGCTTGCTTTTAACCAGGATGAACGCTTTTACGCGGCAAGCGTGATCAAGGTTCCGATCATGACTGCCGTTTTTGCAGAAGTATACGCGGGCAAATTCGCCCTGGAGTCGAAAATCACCCTGCGGAGCGAGGATCAGGTCGGGGGCGCGGGCATCCTGCAGCATATGACACCCGGCTCGGAATGGACCGTGCAGGACCTCGTCACCCTGATGATTATCCAAAGCGACAATACGGCGACCAACATATTGATTGATCTGGTCGGGCGAGAGGCGATTCGCGCAGC
Source organism: Brevibacillus panacihumi W25 (assembly GCF_000503775.1). Classification (GTDB taxonomy): domain Bacteria; phylum Bacillota; class Bacilli; order Brevibacillales; family Brevibacillaceae; genus Brevibacillus; species Brevibacillus panacihumi_A. The sequence continues at coordinate 780,575 of NZ_KI629782.1, forward strand.
CATGCAGGCGACGGAGATGACCAACAGCCGATTTTTCAACAAGCTGATGATTGTGCCTGCCCAAGTGGAAGGCTACAACGAAGTGACTGCTGCGGACCTGGGCAATCATCTGCGCTATCTGGCGACCGGAAAAGTGATCTCCTACGACAGTTGCGAGAGAATGATCGCGATTCTGAAGCAACAGCAGCATCGCGACCGCATCCCGTATCATTTTCCCTATCCAGGGGGAGACGTAATCGGCAGCCTGCCAAGCTGGGAATTCGCGAATAAGACGGGTTCTGTGACGAAGATCACGCATGATATGGGGATTCTCTACATCGGCTCCAGAGCTGTCACAATCTGTGTTCTGAACAAGGGTCTGGAGCAAAGGCCGGCGGTGCAATCCATCGCCAAGATCGGTAAGCTGGTATTTGACCTGTACGACAACGAATAATAATGAAAAGGGATGTACCCCTCTAACGACGGATACATCCCTTTTGTATGGATTATTCTTTTTCCAAAATCAGCTTGGATACGTTATAGGCGCTGGAGAAGGAAAGCTCAGACAATTGTCCCTGTCCTTCGCACCAGTCTCCTGCAAAAAAGAGGTTGCGGTAATCAGGCAGCGAGATCGGCATCGGCTTCTGGTTCATCGTCCACTTGATTTCCTGAACGATCGCACGTGTGGAGACGCGCGGAACGACCAATTGCTCCCTCCAGCCTGGGAAATGCTTGTCGTACAGATTTTCGATCTCCTGTTTGCGCTGTTCGATGATCTCTTTGTTCCCGACTTCGGATTGGCGCAAGTACGCAGTAGCCTGAAGCAATTGTCCGCCTTCCGGTACGCAGGTATGGTCATAGTACGAGATGTCGGTAATAAAGATGTTGTTTTGCTTGTCGTAAATATAGGAGTACGGAACGTCAATGCGCTCTTTCAGTCCGACGTCATACACGACAACGACGGTTGGTTCATACTCCGCATATTGCGCGATGGCATGCTCAAGACGCGTTTCCTGGAAGACCTTGACCATTTCCTTCGGCGGGATGCAGCATACGAATTCATCTCCGGTAATCTCTTCCTCCGGCGTCATGACCGCAACTACACGATCATCCTCTACACGAACACCCTCAACCTTGGTCTTGGTCAAAACCGTGCCGTTATTCGCTTCAATGACACGGACGAATTCCGTAATCAACGCCTGCCAGCCTCCGCCGATATAAGCAACGGGCTTGTTTGTGGTAAACAGACGGCTATAGTAGTTGAAGAATACATCCGATGGAATCTTCTCCGGCTCACGGGTAAAGAAGTTGGAGGATGCGAGTGTCAGCATCATTTCCTGCACTTCTTCATTAATGTGCTTCTTCTCCATCCACTTCTGAATGGATAGATGCGGATGGCCCGTTTCCATTTTCAGCATCGTTTTTAAAATTTCAAACGTAAACAATACTTTGTCGAAGGCCTTCAACAGCTTCGTCTGGAAGAGTCCTTGCACGTTGGCAGGAACCGCGGTCAGCATATCTCCCGTATCGTATTTGGCCTTGTTCGGATTGAAATCTTGCCAGTCAATGTGCAGGTCAAGTTCTTTTTCAAACGTCCGCAATACGGAACTGTCGCGTGCGTAAATCGCATGCGCACCGAAGTTGAAGTTAAATCCCTTGATTTTCAAAGTAACGGCGCGTCCACCTAATTGTCCGCGTTCCAGTACAGCAACTTTTTTCCCTTTCGACGACAGATAGGCGGCTGTAGAAAGACCCGCAAGTCCTCCGCCTACAACTACAACGTCATAGTGATTGGTTGTCATACACAATCTCCCCTACGCGCTAGCGATGTTGATCTATGATATATGGTTTGAAACCCAATCCTTAGAATAAGGGATAGGCAGAGCAGAGTCAACTATAATTGAACTTACGTCTATTATTATACTCGAACGTGCCAATTTTTCCCTACTCTCTTCTTCAATAGTATTCTCTGCCAATAGGGCGTAATCCATCCGCACAATCGAGTAGGAGGGGGTGACTAACCCCCGTCCTCTCACACCACCGTACGTACCGTTCGGTATACGGCGGTTCATTTAGGTATGACGCAAATAGGTGTATCTGTCTGACAAACTCTTCAAACCTTGATTACGCCAGTAAGCATTATTCAATGCTCGGTGAAGAATTGGACTACATGCAATTCGCCATTGTTTCTTTCGTGAATTGCCCCATTCATAGGCTTTTTCCTTGGGAACTCCTAAGGAGATAAGCCTTTTTACTTTTGTTTTCGGGCGCTTCCACTCTTTCCAGAGACACATTCTTCGGAGTCTTCTTCGAATCCATTCGTCAAGATGGCTGAACCCCGAAGGGGTATCAGCCAAGGCAAAATAGCCACACCAACCTGTAAGGTACTCATTGAGATCGTCAATTCTGTATTCCATTGGGAGTGGTTTAGTGCGGGAGGTGATCTCCCGAATCCTCTGTTTTGCTCGCTTCAGACTATCGTTCGCTATTCGAATCTTGGGCGATTTGTTCACCGTGAAACTGAAACCAAGAAATTTACGATTCCATGGGCGATCAACGGCGCTTTTCTCCATGTTGACTTTTAGCTTGAGCTTTCTCTCAATGAACGTGGTCACGGAATCCATCACGCGGATTCCTGCCTTCTTTGACTTCACATAGATGTTGCAGTCATCTGCGTAGCGAAGGAATCGAAGCCCCCGCTTTTCCAGTTCCTTGTCGAGTTCGTGCAACATGATATTGGATAAGAGCGGACTCAACGGGCCACCTTGCGGCACCCCTTGATCGCTTTCAATTTCCATACCATTAACCATAATCCCTGATTCGAGATAGCGTCGGATGAGGGTTAGGATAGTTCTGTCTTTGACATGTTTTGCGATAAGCCCCATAAGTTTATCGTGGTTTACCTTATCGAAGAACTTCTCAAGATCCATGTCTACGACCCAACGGTATCCTTCCTCGATGTATGTCTGTGCCTTCTTGACTGCGTCATGTCCCCGTCTTCTTGGACGGAATCCATGACTATGTTCGGAGAACATAGGATCAAATATCGGAGAAAGAACCTGTGCAATTGCTTGTTGGATGAGACGGTCGGTCACGGTAGGAATGCCTAATAGCCGAACACCACCGTTCAGTTTCGGGATTTCGACTCGTCGGACTGGCGAAGGTACATAGGTTCCATTCTCCAATGACGCTCGTAGGGAGTCCCAGTTGGATAAGATATGTTGACGTAGGGATTTTACGGACATACCATCCACACCGTGGCTTCCTTTGTTCTTTTCTACTCGCTTTAGTGCCAACAGGAGGTTTTCCCGTGACAGCAGTTGTCCCATCATAAAACCAGATATCCTTTCGCGTGAACGTTCTTTCTACTTGTGCCACTCTCTATTCCGCCCTCTTGAAGTCCCCCATGGATTCACCATTTCCTCCTTCAAGTAAGTCCATCTGGATTGTCTGCATCATCATAAAGAGTGAACGCCTAGCGTCCCGTTCTTCCTAAATGTTCGGCCCTTCCCGTTTCAAGCGTCCTCTACTCCGGTACTATGGCCTCTGCTGACTCCTGACCGTTCAGTTTCTCCTAGCGGAGAAGGTTACCATGAGGGCATGGCGTCCCAGTCAGGTCTCCCCGGGTAAGAACGTTGTCTTTCCCTCCATCCACCTGCTTCATTTACTCCCGATAGCCTTTGGCAACATGGACTTCGTCTTGTATGGCAGACTCATCCAGCTATCGTTAGCCTCATATGAAGTTCGTGTTCCTCAGGCCGGAGGTTTGCCGCAGACTTCCTTCAGATTCCACCTCGCGGTGGACACCCTTGTCGTAAGCTAGTGGCTACTGTTGCCTTCGCCATTCGGGACTTTCACCCTAGAGACAACGCCCATGCCGGGCACACCACCATAAAAAACGGGAGTTGGATCACCCCCGTTTTATCCTTGCTCGTTGCGCCGGGTCATTTGTTGCCAGACGGTCCCGCTGGCAGCCTCCCCGCTCTCAATCCGCTCGACTGCCATTTTCACCTGCAGACTGACTTCAAATTCCGGATCATTCTGTGCCTCTCGCAGTGCCTCAAGCGCTGATTCATCCCCGACTTCGAAAAGGAAGCGGGCAGCGCGCCAACGAACCAATTTGTTGCGGTCTTTCAATGCCTTGCACATCGCACCAATCGCACGGGGATCACCCAGATCCGACAGCGTGTCACCTGCCGTTCTGCGCACGGAGACAGAGTCGTCTTCCAGGGCCTCGTACAGCAATGGAAAAACCGCGTCGCTCCCGATCATCCCCAGATACACCACTGCTTGTCTGCGAATGGAGGATTTTGGATCTTTGAGTGCCTTTTCCAGAACAGGCAGGTCTTGTTCGCCGGGCTCCATCCGATCCAGTGCCGCATACCGCTTCTGCCAGTCCGGATCATCCAGCATTTCCAACGTCACGATCTTCTTCTCGCGAACAATCGGAGCTGGCGGTTCCCCCGTTCCCTGCTGCATGGCTCTTTCGACTAACTCCTCCACTCGCTCCACGGGGTAAGCCGCATCGATTTCCAACGCCACTTCTTCCCCGATCTCGCGCAAATCGCCGTAGCGGACGCCGTGCTCGACCCATTTTCGTTCCATCAGCAGATTGGGGGAAGCAGAACCAGCACGAACAGCCGCTTGGCCAAAACGTTCCGGCAGGGCAGCACGAATTTGCTCGCTGCCCATTGTGACTTTTACCTGCATCGGCACTTCGCGGAACATCTGAATGTATACCTGCGCCTCTCCGAATGCAGCAGCACCTGATTCCTCTTGGAGCTCGGGAACTGCCATCTCACTGCCTGCATGCAAAATCTCTCTTGCCTGCGTCAGGATTTTTTGCCAATCGGCATTGGATTTACGCTCCAGCGCAAGGAAATCAGCCGTATGAAAAAGGGAAACAACGCCATCGATAGCTAAAAGCTTCGCCATGAGATCAGGTACGTTTTCCGCCTTCTCTTTGGTATAGACACGTTGTACGCCATCCGGCAAACGCTCGTCAACATTCAACTTCATTACATTGGGACTGGGTGTTGGTTCTATCGAAAGCAATTTCATGCCTTGTCACTCCTTTTCTCCGCACACTTTCCAGCTTCCCCTATATCCTAGCATGGAATTCCCTATCGGTTCCAACCTGCAACTCTTTGGAAAGTGTAAAAAATCATTTTTCAAAGAGTCAGCTTGTAGTAATCATTGGCTGATTTGACAAAAAATCCACAAGACTCATACAATCCGAGCGCATTGCTGTTCTCGCAGGCTACTTCCAGGCTGACTTTCTGCATTCCTTCACTCAGCAAAATGTCAATCGTTTGCGCTAAAGCCTGTCGTCCGTAGCCTTTTCCCTGATGCTCTGGATGAACACAAAAGCCGTAGATAAAACCTGCCTTTTCCGTTCTCATTGTGCTGATTTTTCCGACGGACTGATCATTTGTGAGGATCAGATAGGTCTTGGACCGGTCATTTTGCTCGATGCTCTGATGCATCTCCCGCACTTTTTTCTCTTCCATTTGAAAACCATGGACATCCAGCCAAATCAACGTTTCGAGGTCGGACGGTCCTGCAGCCCGCAATTGGATGCTAGGCGGCGGCAGAACCGCTTTTTTATCCGGTGCCAAATCCATCCAGTATTCAGAGAAGGAGTACACGGCGCCGAGTTGTTCTACGAAGGACTTCCCAGAACCCGATTCTCGCTGAACGATGAAACAGTGTTGCGGAATCTTTCGCTCCCGGCACACGCGGGCTGCCTCATTTTGTAGCGCACGAAAGATCCCTTTTCGGCGATAATCAGGATGCACCATCCCGCTTACTTCCGCTTCCTCTCCATGAAACACATACAGCCCAAGAAATCCAACCAAGCGATCATCCTGGTAGCAGAGAAAGTCCTCTGTCTCGGTTCCGCGACGGGACCGCAGCATGTCCGGGTTCACCTTGAGGTCAATTCCGTCATGTTCGTTGCACACCTGGACGAGCTGCAGGACCTCTGCAATCTCCTCTGCAGTCAATCGGGTCTTTGCTACGATGTCATATCCCATATATCCCTCTCCCATCAAAAATAATGGCTTCTGATCTCCCGTACCACTTCTTCCAAATTGTTCGCTACCTGCGGAATCGAGTACCCAACGAACAAGGGGGAGGTGACAAAACGTGGAACCACTTTGGCGACGAGCTTGCCCTCCCAATGATAGAAGAAGAAATTGTAGCTTTGAAAGCGCGGATTGACGTGATTCAAGATCCAGTGCGCCAGGATCTGCAGGTATTCGGCCATTCGGCCAAGCCGATCATGATTTGAAAGCACGACATTGTATTCAAAAAAGCTGGCTCTGGGCTGCGTCGACAGCGTCACCTCAACCCCGTCTTCCTGATCTATGACAATCCCCTCAAAATCCGATTGCTTCACCTGTTGCAAATAGTCATATTGGTTAAGACCGACAATCTGCATATGCGGATGGCGTATGCTCCCTCCGGAATAAGGGCCGTGATTCTTGAAAAAAAGCACCGACTGAAAATCTTTGCTCCTCTCCATCGCCATCCATTTTTCAACTCCAAAAGCGAGCAGATTGCGGACATGCTCTTTGGAGTAAACAGACCAGTCCCCGTCGCATTCGTCAGATTCAACCAATACCGTTTGAACGGTATCCTGTAAGACCGGGAATTTATTCTTCAGCCAAATCATGCTGTCCCGCTGCTCCAATACATCGGTCAGGCTGTTTCTTTCACAAAATGGGCATGAAGCGTCTCGATTATGGATACTTTCCGGTTTTTTTCTGCCAATCTGCATATCGAAGTGCAAGTGAGTCCTTCCCATCCCATTCCCTCCCCGATTCACACCTTTTACTTTACATGGAAAATGGGCATGCGTAAATCGTCCAACTCTTCGGAAAAAACACGCAATGACCTTCACAAAATGGAGCGGGTGTTTTACTATTACCTTGTCTGAAAGCAATTTTTTGGCAACAGACAAGGCGCCTGTCTTCGCCGAGCAGTCTGCGGTTTTTTTATCTCAAACCGTCAGACTACACTAGCAGTAGCGAATGACGAAAAAGGGGTTGGCAGAAAATGGAGCGTTCATTTTACTACCCGGTTAGCTGGAGCGAAGCACACCGATACAAATCCGTTCTGGATGAGGAAGGCCTTCCTTACGAGGTCCTGTCTCCACTCGATCTGCCTGTTCTGGGGGAAGGGCAGGTCGCGATTGTCTTTCCTTCTATTCCGCTTCGCTCGTATGTATGGGTGAGAACCTTGTTTGCAAGCGACGGCATCGGTTATCCCGATCCTTTTGCCCGAGAGATATGGCTCAAAAAATAACGGCCAAGAAGCGTCATTTGCTTAGTTGCGACATAGGATGTGGTAGAACGAGAGGTGGAGAAAATGCCTTCCTACAACATCCGTGTTTCGATCGAGCGGCTGAGGCTGGATTTGCTAGATGGCAATGAGGTAGTACGTTCCTATCCTGTGGCGTTAGGCAAACTCGCGACATCGACCCCACAAGGAAATTTCACGATCATCAGCAAAGTCCCGTACCCGAATTCTTATCCCGGCGGTCCGCTCAGCGTGTTTGGCACCTACTGGCTCGGATTGAGCAAGCCGCATTACGGCATTCACGGCACCAACAACCCTTCGTCGATTGGCCACTACGTATCGCATGGCTGTATCCGCATGTACAATGAAGATGTCAATGCCTTGGCTAAAATCGTACCAATCGGAACACCTGTACGCATCCGTCAAAAATAAAGCCCGCCTTTTTTACAAAAGGCGGGTCTTGTCTTGAATCGAGTTTTCGTTTGTTTCTTCCCAATCTTCGGTTTCATCTGATCCCAGGTAGACGATGTACCTTGTAGCTTGCTTGTACATGATAGACAAGGTCAATTCCTTGATCTTGTTCATGATCTCTTCCTTTTTCTCGGGCATTTCCTGATCTAGTTTTTCTTCTTGCAGGATCAGATAGGACGATACCCACTCCGGGTCAAGTTTGTATGCAGGCAAAGACAGCGACTCCTCTACTCGTGTAATCTCCATTAGTCTACATGAAGGGAGCCGCTGTTCACAGCATCAATTACTGGCTGTATAAACATTGTTTGACATCAGATTTATTTTCCTTGCTCCAGTTCCTCGATCAAAGCAGACAGTTCGGCCCAGCGCTCGACGGCTGCTTCCAGTTCAGCTGCTACCTGCTGTTCTTCTGCGTACAGCTTTTCCACTTTGCCGTAGTCACTGCCCGAGAGCGCGATCTCCTGCTTTAATTTTTGGCTTCGCTCTTCCAATGAAGCAATTTTGCCTTCAATCTCGTCCCATTCCTTCTGATCCTTGTAGCTTAGCTTGCGGGTGCGGTTATTCCCGCGGTTGGCCACACTCTTCTCGCTTTTGGCAGGCTGGCCTTCCGCAGTAGATCCCGCTGGCACAGGGGGGCTTGCTTCCTTTTCTTCCCGCCTGGTCTCCAGATATTCGGAGTAATTGCCGTAAAAATGGCGAATTTGTCCTTGTCCCTCAAAGGCCATTAAATGTTCTACTGTTCGATCCAGGAAGTAACGGTCATGCGAGACCGTAATGACAGCTCCGGGAAACTGCTCCAGATAATCTTCCAGAATGCTGAGCGTTTGAATGTCCAAATCATTCGTCGGCTCATCCAAGAACAGGACATTCGGTTCTCCCATCAAAGTGCGCAACAGATAGAGCCGACGTTTTTCCCCTCCGGATAGACGAGAAATCGGGGTCCACTGCATATTCGGAGAAAAGAGAAATCGCTCCATCATCTGAGAAGCAGTGATCGTCTGCCCATCACTCGTATGGATCACCTCTGCCGCTTCCTTCACGTATTCGATGGCACGCAGCTTCTCGTCCATCTCTACATTATTTTGCGTATAGTAGGCTATTTTGACGGTCTGTCCAACCTCAACCTTTCCCGTATCAGGCTCGATGCGGCCCGCGAGCATATTGAGCAAAGTCGATTTGCCGCTGCCATTGGGACCGATGATTCCGAGGCGATCCTTCGGCAACACGATATAGCTGAAATCATCAACCAATTTTCGCTCCCCATAGGATTTGCTGATATGCTCGATCTCGATCACTTTTTTGCCCAATCGACTGGCTCCCAGAGCCATATCCATCTTCGCTGAAGGTCCCTCCACTACGCGATCCCGCAACTCTTCCGCTCGCTGTACCCGTGCTTTTTGCTTGGTCGTCCGAGCTTTGGCACCTCGTCTTAGCCACGCCAGCTCCCGGCGCAGCAGATTTTGCCGCTTGCTTTCGGCCGCAGCCTCATTTTCTTCGCGCTCCGCTTTTTTCTCCAGAAAGGTAGCGTAATTGCCTTCGTAGCTATACAGCTGGCCGCGATCCAACTCAAAGGTGCGGTTGGTCACCCGATCCAGAAAATAGCGGTCATGCGTGACCAGCAGCAGCGCTCCTTTGTAACGGGAAAGATATTCCTCGAGCCACTCGACGGTCTCGTTATCGATATGGTTGGTCGGTTCGTCCAGGATCAGCAGGTCAGCGGGTTGTATGAGGGCTCTCGCCATCGCAACACGTTTGCGCTGACCGCCGGACAGCTCGCGAATAGGCTGGGAAAAATCATGGATGCCCAATTGGGTCAAGATCATCTTCGCCTGTGTATTGCTCTCCCATGCATCAGCTGCGTCCATGCGGCCTTGCAGCGCCAGCACGCGGGCCTGCTTTTTCTCATCAAGTGGAGATTCCTGAAGGTCCGCCAGTGCCATCTCGTAATCGCGCAATAGCTGAATCAATGGGGAATCGCCGTAAAAGACCTGGTCCAGCACATTCGAGTCTTCATCAAAGCTGGGGTTTTGCGGCAGGTATTCAACAACGAACCGGTTGGCATGAATGATTTTGCCGCTGTCAGGTGTATCCAGGCCAGCGATGATCTTCAAGAGTGAAGACTTGCCTGTGCCATTTACCCCGATCAGACCAATTCGCTGCTGCTCGGCAATATGAAAGGATATGTTTTCAAACAAACGTTTCTCTCCATAGCTTCTGGAGAGATTCTCCACGGATAATATCTGCATGGCTTTCTCCTGTACCTTTTCTTTCGACTTGTCTAGCAAATGGTAACATGTTTTTGCGGTAAGCTCTAGTTGCGTAGAAAAAAGTCCGCAGGCATGTGATCCTAAATCTGCTGACAAACCTCCGTCAATACTGCGCCAATCCGTTTATCGGAAATCACAAGATCAGCCCAAGCATCAAGCGGTGTCGGTTCCTGATTGACGATCACCAGTCTGGCACCGCCCTCCTTCGCACGTTGGGGGAACCAGTTAGCGGGACTTACCGTCAAGGATGAGCCCAAAACGACAAACAAATCCGCCTGATCGCTCCATTCCTGAGCCTGTTCCAGCGCCATAGCAGGCAATGCCTCGCCAAACAAGACGACAGAAGGTCGAAGGAACCCTGTGCAGGAGCAAATGGTTCCATCCTGCTGCAGGTAGCGGGCACTGGGATAGACCTGTTCACAGCGCGTACAGTGAACCGTCTCCAGCGTGCCATGGAGCTGTGCGACCTTTTTGCTGCCCGCGCGGTGATGAAAACCGTCCACATTCTGCGTGATGATCCCCTTCACCTTCCCTGCCTGCTCCAGAGCAGCCAGGCATTCATGTCCTGCATGCGGCTCGCAGGCCAATAACCCCTCGATCCGTTTTCGATAAAAGTCTATAAACGCTTCCCTATGATTGCGCATGGCTTGTGTGCTTGCTAGCTGCATCGGATCTTTTCCTTGCCATAAGCCGCTTTGCGAACGAAAATCAGGCAAGCCGCTTTCAGTAGACATGCCCGCGCCAGTAAAAACAACGGCAGACTTGGCTTCATACAGCCATTCCTTCAATGGGTCCATCTCGTGTCACTCCTTTTCGCTCACACCGTATACATATTCTAATGGAAGGAAATCTCTTTTGCATAGGAAAGGGGGCTTGTGTCATGACGATGTATTTCGTCTCGGATTTGCACGGTCAGTATCAAACCTTCGTCAAAGCGCTCGAAGACGCCTCCTTTTCCCTGGATCGCGGCGATCAACTCTATGTGATTGGCGACATGGTAGACAGAGGACCGAAATCAAAAGAGGTATTCCTACATCTGCTAGAGTTGCGGCAAGCCTATCCCAACCAAATCATGCTGCTGAAAGGAAACCATGAACAGATGCTGGAAGACTGGCTGCTGCGAAAAGGGAATCCTGAGCTTTATCTTCGTTTCAACGGCGGCGATGCCACCATCCGCTCATTTTTGGATCGCCACCCGCTGCGTCGCGCATTTCTCGGGCGCATGCCATCACCCGAAGAACAGGAACAGGCCAGACAGCTGATCCTTGAGCAATATCCGCAGCTTCTGCCTGCCCTGACAACACTTCCCCTCTACATGGAGCTTCCCGCCAATCCCGGAATGAATACTCCTGCTGTATTACTGGTCCATGCTGGAATCCGTCCTGACCTCCCGCTGACACAACAACGTCCTGAGGATCTGCTCTGGATACGCCAGCCCTTCTACGATCACTATAATGGAAATCTCCCGATCGTTTTTGGGCATACGCCCGTCGACCGCCTTCCAGGCTACGCCGGATCCGGTCCCTGGAGGAGGGGGGCGCTCATTGGCATTGATGGAGGAGCAGGCTATCAGCGAGGTGTCCTGCTTTTGCAATGGCCCTCTCTGCAATCTCAGTTCACGCCTGTGCAAAATCTGCAAAGCGTCATCACGTTTGCCTATCCGGAAGTGAAAACGAAAAAAGCCTGACAGCTGATGAGGCGACTCGGACGCTTACGGCTTTTCCTTCTGTGTCGGACAAGCCGGTTCATTTCACAAATTGTTACTTTATACAATCTACTTTCGATTCGTAATTATGATAGAATAAGGGCTGAGGTGTTGATATGAAGCGTGAACAATTTTTGGAACGATGCATGTTCCTCTCCTGGGTCATCTCCTTGATTGCGACCTCGGGTAGTCTCTTTTTTTCAGAAGTTCTCAAATACATACCTTGCGAGTTATGCTGGTACCAGCGAATTTTCATGTACCCTCTCGTGATTCTGCTGGGTGTTGCTTCCGCTAAAAAAGACTACCGGATGTCCCAATACGGGCTGATCCTCTCCGTCATAGGCGGCCTGATCTCCCTGTATCACTACCTGATACAGAAGGTTCCATTCCTGCATGAAATGGGGGACGCATGCGGAATCGTTCCTTGCAATACCGATTACATTAACTGGTTTGGTTTTATCACGATTCCGTTTTTGGCTCTGATTGCATTTATTTTGATCAGCATCCTGCAAGTGTTGATAATGAGACATCGAAAGGAGAACTAGGCCTTGAAAAAAGTTATTATTCTCGCTATCGTCGTGGCGGCGCTATTGATCGGTGCCATCGTGTACTCAGACATCTCCAATCGTGAGAAGGCAGCAGGAAATCCATACGGCAAGGAAACCCTTCATCCGGCCACACTGGCCCAACTTGACGATCCGCTGTACGGCAATCTCATCTTGCCTGATGAACTGAAAGACAAGATGGATAAGAAAGAAGAGCTTTACGTCTATTACTTCAGCCCGACATGCGAGCATTGCATGGCTACAACGCCAGTGCTCGTACCGATTGCCGATGAAATGAAGATTGACATGAAAAAACATAATCTTCTCGAGTTTCCTTCCAGTTGGGATGAATATCATATTGAGTTCACACCGACTCTGGTCCATTACAAAGACGGCAAAGAAGTGTCCCGCCAGGTTGGCGAACAAGATGCTGACACTTGGAAGAAATGGTTTGAAGAACAACAACAAGGCTCCTAAACCTACCGCCGGCCTCCCATTTTGATAGATGGGAGGCTGCTATTGTGAATACGGCGTGACAGATGTGTGAACAATCCCTCTTTTCTCCACGAAATAGCCCAAAATAGTCATTAGGCTTCTTCCCTTTTCATGCCTATAATAGAGGATGGGGAACATCATCGGAAAACGGAGGTAGTACCTATGAATCTCACCTATTTGACCGAAACATTTGGCTTTCGCGGGACGTGGAACCCTGAACTGATCGTACTGACCGTATTGATCGGTGTGGCATACTTTTCCTTTATTGGTCCCTTGCGTCATACCTTTCCGGACAATGAGCCAGCGAAGCCGAGACATAAGATCCTGTTTACAATAGGGCTCCTGCTCTTTTACTTCAGCCTGGGCAGTCCGTTAAATGTGAGCGGCCATTTCTTGTTCAGCGCCCATATGCTGCAGCAGTCCTTGCTGTATCTGGTCATGCCCTTGTTCATCCTGGCTGGAACACCTGCTTACCTGATCCGTTACCTGGCAAGTTTTCGCGTAATCAGAGGAATTTTGCGCGTTTTTACGCACCCCCTGCCAGGCGTGATCTTGTTTAATGCTCTGTTTTCTTTCTATCATATGCCCTTCATTCTCGACCTGTCGATGAACAATCTGGCGATTCACAACTCCATTCACTTGATCTTGTTGATCGCAGCTTTCTTCATGTGGATGCCGGTGATGGCTCCTGTTCCGGAAATTCATCGTCTGTCCCATTTGCAAAAGCTGGCGTATATTTTTGCCAACGGGGTATTGATCACTCCGGCATGTGCCCTGATCATGTTTGCTGGCGCTCCATTGTACGACACCTACTTGAATGGTCCAACGATGCTTTGTGCGCCGTTCTTCTCGGCACCGATCGACAAGTCGATGTTCGCCTTTACCATGGACCCCTTGGAGGATCAGCGTCTCGGCGGAATCATCATGAAGCTGATGCAAGAGATGACCTATGGTGTGATGCTTGCTTATATCTTTACGACATGGTACCGCAAAGAACGTGACCAACCAGATGATCAACTGCTCCCCCATTCTTAATGCCCGGGGAGGGAGAGGAGTCCTAGCATGACCGCTGCTTCAACTACTGCGTTACGGATTCGAAGATTGCTCATTTTCTTGCCGATCCTAGTCTTCCTTATCCTGCTGTCGTCCTGGTTTTTCGGACAGCCCAAGAACGTACAGGCCGCTCTTCCTGATATTTCGCTGGAGGCTTTGGACGGGAGCGCTTTTCCGCTGACGAACGAGAAAAAGAACCTTCGTCTTGTTGAATTGATCTACACGCGTTGTCCAGACGTTTGCCCGACTACAACGGTTCGGATGGTACAATTGCAAAAGCGGCTGATGGAAGAAAATCTGATGGGGAATGGAATCGAATTTTTGACTGTTACGATCGATCCAGTCAATGATACCCCTGAAGTATTGCAAAAGTACGCCCAAAATATCGGAATCGATCCGCAAGGCTGGGTTATTCTGCGCGGCGACGAAGAAACGATCAAAACCGTGACACGCTCGCTTGGATTCTTCGCCAATCAGACGGAAGACGGATTTATCTCCCATACCACCAGCACCTATTTGGTCGACGAGAACAACGTTGTCTTGCGCAAGTTTGGTATGGGAGAAGACTTCGATCCGGACGAAATCTACGAAGAACTAATCAACTTGAAACAGAAAGGGTAATGATCGGAACATGACAATCATACGCTTCATGCGCGTGCTTCCCTGCCTCCTTTTGCTCGTCTCGGTGGCTGCATGCGGCAATGACAATCAAGAGGCATTTGTGCCCGGTTCGCCAGTAGAAGCCGCCTTTACCATGGAACCAAGCGAGCCTGCTGTGGGTGATACCGTCACGTTTGCTGTTACGGTGACACAGGATGGCAAACCAGTGGACGATGCGAGCGAAGTAAAATTTGAGTGGTGGAGGGAAGGTCAGGAGCCGCATGAAATGTTGCCCGCCACCTTCCAAAAAGATGGCCTCTACATTGCCAAACAGACCATTTCCCAGCCGGGATCGTACTTTGTCTACTACCATGTCACAGCAAGGGATTTTCACACGATGAAAAAGATTCCCTTTACAGTAAAAGGAGAAACGGGCGAAGTCGATCAACCAACTCCTGCTGAACAGCAGAGCCAAGACAAAAAGACTACGTCCTCCACTGAACACGGAGGTTCGCATGACCATGGCACAGAAGCATCAGAGGGTGGACAGGTCGAGATGCATTTTATGCCGGCAACAGAAATTCGCGCATCGGAAGAGACTTGGCTTGGCGTCCACATCATGAACGGGGATGATGTCCTGCCAAACGCGACTGTACGCTTCGAATACTGGAAGGACGGAGAAGAAAAACACGCGTTTCAGGATGCTGCCGAAACCCATCCTGGTCAATATGGAGCGAAGCTTACATTCCCCGCATCTGGGGCTTATACTGTCAAGGTTCATGTCGAAGCAGGCAGCATTCACGATCACAAAGATTTTTCAGTAGCCGTGCAAGAATAGGAAATCCAAAAAACAGGCGCAGCTCCGTCGTACGATTGCGGAGCATGCGCCTGTTTTTGCAGGTTTGTTGGTATGATGAAGCGATTTGGCTGAATCAGCAAGTAAAATACGCAACGCGATTGACGTTCAACTCGTAATAGTCCCAGCGATTATTACGCCAGCGATAGCCGTAAACTGTGTTGCGACCTATCCTGAAGGGATAAAACCAAAACGTGCGACCGTTGTGGAGCCAGATGAACGTATAGCGATACAAGCATCCTTGAAAGCTCCATGGCCCGATTCTTCGCGGGCCTCCTCCACCTCGATAGCCAGGCGAGCTTGGTGCCCTCCCCGGGGGTGGTCCTGGTGGCGGAGGAAAACCTCCAGGCGATCCAGGGGGATACCCTCCTGAACCAGGGGGATAACCGGGATAACCTGGCGATCCAGGAGACCCAGGTGGAAACATATATGACATGACCCTTCACCTCCTACAAGTCTCCCTATAGGAGATGCAGCAAACGCGGAACTGGCATGTGCGTTTGCCGGCGGTCATTCACCCATTTTTCCGCATTTGTCCGAGATGCATCCGCCCGAATCTGGCTCTCACTGTTCCCGATTAATAGGGACGCCCCCCGCTGATAAAACGATACTCCCAATGGGTCCCTTTAAAATCGGTGATCCGTACTCCCCCGGATTCCTTGGAATACGTATGCAGCAGCTTGTTGTCACCGAGGTAGATCGCGACGTGATTGATGCTTTGCTTGGATACGTCAATCCCTTTGTAATCTGACTCCTTCCAGCCCTTGTACTTCATGACAAATACGAGGTCTCCCTTTTTCAGCTTGTTGATGTCCGTTGTCATCGTTCCGTGGGCTTTTACATAGTTGGCTTGGGATTTCGCTCCTCCCCGCCCCATATCGATGCCTGCCCCATCCAGATAGGCCCACATCGTGAATTCAGAGCAATCCATAGTCTTTTTATTGGAACGAGTGGATCCGTATTCGTATGGAGTTCCCAGGTACTTCATCCCTGCTGATACGACCTTGTTGCCCAAGTCCTTCCCCAGATTTTGATCGGGTTCTGTAGTGTTTGGCGGTGTGACCGAACCTGCTTCATCCGGTAGAATGCGGCGCACACTAAGCAACTTTTTGGAATAATCGCTCAAATTTTTAACTACCACTTTCTTTTCTCCCTGAGATGCGTACATGTATTGACCGTCTCCGATGTAGACACCCATGAAAGACGCAGATCCTTTCCCTGTAGAGGAGAAAAAGAGCAAATCACCAGCTTGTACTTCTTGCACAGATACTTTCTTGCCCGCCTTGTTCAGCTTGGCAATGGTATCCTCTATATTCATGCCGATCTTCTTGTATATGTAAGTTGCAAAACCTGCTGAGCCAAAAGCTTGTGGACCAACTGCCCCGTATTGATACGATTTTCCTTTCAGCGACTGGGCGATGGCTGCTACTTGCGCCCCTTGGGCTTCGGTTTGGGTCTGCGCCGCATGCGAAACAGCCTGTCCACCTTCTGCAAACATCAGAAAAGATGTGCTAAGCAAGACAGCAACAGTGGATTTTTGTAACCAATCTCGTTTCGTCAATGTGCTTCCCTCCAAGTTGTGAATTTCCCAACGAATTGGGTACGGAACCAGTCTACTGGAAAAAGCAAAACAGGTTAAGGCTGTAAATTTTCCCAATAGCTGAAATGATTACATAGTCAGGTGTCTATAGCCCTAGAGAACAAAATGCCTCATACAAGGAAAACTCTTGCCCTTTCATCAGACAAGAGTTTTCCTTTTTTGATTACAGCGCTTGTTTCGCGATGCTTTTCGTCGCCTCGCGATATAAAAACAAGACCGTTTCTCCCATTCGCAGTTTTCGGGAGCCCTTCACGAGAAAATACGTATTCGGCTTCAAGCGTTTCATCAGCATTCGATGAAGCTGTCTTTTACTGATGCAATGGACGACGCGTTCTGGAGGGAAGCCTGCCTGAATCGCTCCCCGCGCGATATATCTGGCGCTTTTTCCCAGGGTGTAGACGTAGTCGACCTGCTTTTGGCTCAAATAACGCCCGACATCTTCATGCCCCTTCTGTTCGTAATTGCCCATCTCCAGCATGCTGGCAAGGACTGCGACTTTCGTTCCTCTCGCCACCTGACACAGTGCGTCGATGGCAGCTTTGGCAGCATTGGGATTGGAGCTGTACGAGTCGTCGAGGATATGCACATTGCGTACAGTCCGATAATGAGTCAGGCGCTTTTTTTGCGGACGAAAACATCGCAAGCCTTCCTGGATCACTGCTGGCTTCAAACCAAGTGAATCCGCGACCGCGATGGCAAACAGGGCATTGTAGATATTGTGCTCGCCTAGTACGGGTATGAAAAATGAGTGCTCTTCGCCTTTTAGTTCACAGGAAAAAGATATGCCTTCCTCCGTCTGGCAGAAGTTGGTCGCACGGTAATCCGCTTCCTGCTGCAGTCCGACCGTAATAAACGCACCGGAAAATTTACCTGTATACGGCTGCTTGCAAAGCATGCGCGAGTACGCACAATCCATGTTCAGAAAGACCTTCCCATTTGGCTGCATATGACGAATGAGTTCCGATTTGGCCAATGCGATTCCTTGTTTGGTCCCTCCGACATTGCCGATATGGGCTGTCCCGATATTCGTGATCACGCCATAGGAAGGCTTGATGATTTGACAATGCCTCATGATATGGCCTCTACGCAGCATGCCAAACTCCAGAACCGCCGCTTGATGCTCCTTCCTGATCCGTCGTGCATGCGCTCTCGTATTGCCTAGAAAATTCTTGTTGAACATCGATTTGTACACTCGTCGGGTACGCCCGAGAATCGCTGCAATCATTTCCTTCGTCGTCGTTTTCCCTGCACTGCCAGTTACTGCGATGACAGGAATGCGCAGGATGAGCGGCTTGGTGGGCAGCTTGGCTATCTCTTTTCTCCCTATTTTTTTCAAACGCAGCCTCTCCTTTATTCGAGTCCACACCAAAATTCTTTTCTCATAGTATGAAGGGCGTAGACAGCCTGTATAGACCGTCATCTAGTCGTTGTCTCCACTTCTGTTCCATTCCGGTGGACGACTGGATGCATAGAGTAGCAAGAGAGGTGAGGCAGTTGAAAAAAAAGGTGACAATTGCCGCGGTCGGTGACATCCTGATGTGGAAAAGTCAGATTGCGGCAGCCCAAATCCCTGGCACCCGCCAATTTTCCTTCGCCGAACAGTTCGCCCCTGTCGCCGGGCTGTTGCAGCGTGCTGATTTTACGATCGGCAATCTGGAAACGACATTTTCTGGGCCCAAGCAGCCCTATCAGATCGGCTCGTTTCGCGCTGGGTATCCCCGATTCAACTGTCCGGATGAGCTTGCCCGTGATTTGAAGCATGCTGGCTTTCAGCTTTTAACGACGGCCAATAATCATTGTCTGGATGGCGGGCCCTTAGGACTTGGACGGACCTTGGATGTGTTGGATCGGTACCAGCTTGATCATACCGGCACCTACCGCAACAAGCTGGAGGCACAGCTCCCCTATATCAAGCTGGTAAAAGGGATTCGCATCGGAGTTCTGGCGTATACCTATGGAACGAACAAACAGAAGATACCAGCAAATGCACCCTGGATGGTCAATCTCCTTCATCCGGCACGAATGGAAGCAGACATCGTCAAACTTCGACCGCTCGTCGATATCCTGATCGTCTCCCTTCATTTTGGGATTGAATTCCGTTACACCCCGACACTGCGGCAACGGATACTCGTGCAGGCCCTTCTGGACCGCGGAGCCGACATCGTTCTCGGTGCTCATCCCCATGTTCTGCAGCCTGTCGTCACCCCTATGATCCGCCAGAAAAACAACCAGCATCGGAAAACGGTCGTTGCCTATTCACTGGGCAATTTTTCCTCCGAGCCGATGCTGAAAATCCAACAGTCGCAATGCGGGGCGATTCTTTTTTTGACTATCGAAAAAGAAGAGAATAGACAGGCTGAGCTCACCCAGATCTCTGTAGTCCCTACCTATACACTGCGTTTCACGCGAAAAGGCCGAATCGCTTACCGCATCGTTCCGTTGCGAACTTTGCTGCATAAGCCCTCCCCCTATTTTCTGCGGGCATGGGGACGCGTGAGAGAAATTATCGGCAAACGATTCCTATAAAAAAGACGCGGATCAATGGCATCCGCGTCTGCTTTGTACATGAATGAAGCTGCTCTGATTGTATTGTACTTGGTCAATCAGTATTATGCTTTACTTACTATTTCTTGCTTGCATACCGCTTGTTTCAAACGTTCAGATGCCTGTTCCGTATCCATTCCCAAGACTAGTTCTATCTCACTGATGATGATTTGCTGAGCATTATCCAGCATAAGTTTGTCAGAAGTGCCTAAAATTTTGTTCTTGCTAATCGTTGTCAAATCGCGGATCACCTCGGAGATCTCGTATAGGTCTCCGCTTTTCATTTTGTCCATATTGATTTTTTGACGCTGGCCAGCTTGAACGGAAAGATCTGCCTCTCCCTCCTGCAAACGCGCCAAAACATCGTAGAGGACGTCTTTCTCAACTACGCGGCGAATGCCTAGTGCGGACATCTTCTCAACAGGAACCATGATGTCTAAATCTTTCAGCAGCATGTTCAACACAAAATACAAATGTTTCTCGCCGAGAAATTCTTTTTCCTCCCGGGCCTGAATGATTCCGGCTCCATGCATGGGGTAAAAAATCTTGTCTCCTACTTCAAACATACGTCCACCTCCCAGACAACCTCCTTCTATTATACCACACTTTACTCGTTTAAAATTTTTTATTTTATCATAATCCAACAAATTGAGTCAATGATTCATTTCCACTTTTTCACTGATATCCATTTGGCAGCGTGCTCTGCCTCACCCTACCTCCAACTTTAAAGAGTAGAACCCCAGTTACAATGACAAGGACACCAATTAGTTGCTTAGGTGTAAAGGGAACCTTCACCAGACCAAACAACCCCAAAGAATCCCACAAGATCGCAAACATGAGCTGTGAGATCAGGACGATTGAGATGGCGTACGTGGGACTGAGCAGCCGAATTCCCTGAACCAGGCAGATCACTACTCCTACGCCAATCATTCCACTGAACCAGTACCAAAGCTTCATCTGCGAAAAAGGAAACCCACTCTGTCCTGCAAAGATAACTGCGCCCGCAAGCGATGCCAAAAATCCCATCCCTAACACGAGAGTCGTTGTCGTCCAAGACCCAACGTGTTCATTCACTTTCGCATTGAATATATTTTGCAGGCTGACTAGTGTACCTGCGAGTAGCGCCATCAATACTCCTTGTATCATTTGAATTCACTTCCTATTTGTAGAGATTATGATTGGCTAATTCAGAAAGTTTTTTCTTGTCCTTTACCGTAACACTTCCATTTATCCGCTCAATCAGACCCGCTGCGCAGAGCTGTTGGATGACCCGATTCAGATGTTTGTAGCTGGTTCCAATCAGATTCGCTGCATCACTCAAACTAGTTGCGGGAAGTTGCCCCACTACCTGATTATCGGATTCATCAAAGCACACAGACAGAAGATAGCTTGCCAGTCTCACTTCCACCGGATACATTAAATTAAAGCTCATCGAGTTTGATTTTATGGCGAATTTTTGCGTGATGATCTCCAGTAAAAATTTCAGAAATGGCGCATCATCGCTGCCGTATTTTGATAACCAGCGATATTGAATGCCAATCATCATCACGGACGAAACCGCCTCAACCGTATTTAGAAAATCCATTTTTCGTACATATTCAATATCCCCGATCAACTCAAGCGGTGTTTTAAAAGAGAGAATTAAGGTTTTTCCTTCCGGAGATGTTGTATAGATTTTAATCTTTCCCTTGACCAATACATACAGATTTGCAGCGGGTTCTCCTTGCGAACAAATCCGTTCACCATTCTCAAAACGATATAACGATAAATGCGGATGCATTGATTTGGGAAGGATGGTCTCGATATGATGCTCACACAAATAGGCATTCAACTGAACTCGATCATGAATTTCGATCATGTCGCTGTTTTCCCTCCACTCTTACATTTTGAGGATCACCACACCCGCGATCATCAGCCCGATGCCTATGAATTGCGGCAACCTCATCTTCTGCTTCGCCAAGCCGAACCATCCGTTGCAATCCATAAAAAAGGTCATGCTCAATTGGGCAATTAACAAGACAGATATTGTCAGGGTTGCACCGATCAAATGCATAGCGGTGACATTACTAAAAATAATCATCGCCGCAAAGGCTCCGCCAGTCAAATAGGCAGGCTGTACGCGTTTTAGACCATGCCAATTCTTCTCCCCGACTATCAGCAGGACCATCAAGGATGTCAAGAATCCAGTAAACTGGGTAATGGTCGCTGTGTGCCAGGTCCCAATATCTTGACTAATCCGCGAATTGGCGACACTTTGCAGCGTAAGAAAGGCTCCGCCCATAAAAGCGAATATGGCTCCTTTCATTTCCTTGTCACCTCCCGTCATTTTTTCCATTATTAAATGACAGTTTGAGATCTTGGAAAAGGACATATGTCCTCGGATAAAACGTGCCACATTTCCGAACCAAGCGAAGCCGTCGGACCTTATCTTGCTCGAGTTACCTTGGCATCATGAAGATTTTCAGTTCATTGGACCGCAATTGATTTGCAATGGCAGGACTGCTAGCCCTGATGGATCGGGTGGACACGAAAAACCCGCAAGCTGGCCATTTTTCCAAATGACCTGCTTGCGGGAGCGCCTGACCTTCCGATTGCAGTCCCCACTATCTATTCTGTGTCTGTTTCGTCCGGTAAAATTCATTAAACAACTTCATTAATGCCCGCTTTTCAATTCGTGAGACGTATGAACGAGAGATGCCAAGTTCCCGAGCGATCTCCCGCTGCGTCTTTTCTTTGTCCTGGTCCAATCCAAACCTGCCGATGATGACTTCTTTTTCACGCTCGTCGAGGATGTGGATGTGCTGGTAGATCTTGTTCGACTCCAGCTTCAATTGCACCGCATCCACTACTTCATCGGTCTCTGTCCCGAGTACGTCTATAAGCGTGATTTCATTGCCCTCTTTGTCAGTTCCGATCGGATCATGCAGGGAAACGTCCTTCTTCGTTTTTTTCAGACTGCGGAGGTGCATCAGGATTTCATTTTCAATACAACGCGCCGCATACGTCGCCAGCTTCGTTCCCTTATCCACCTGGTAGCTCTCAATTGCCTTGATCAGACCAATGGTCCCGATGGAGATCAGGTCTTCACTGTCTTCTCCGGTGTTCTCGAATTTCTTGAGGTTGTAAACAAGAACCGATGTCATCCTCATGCTGAAGAAACTGTTGGCGTTTTAACTCATCTAGTGCTCCGACTGCAGTAATCTGTACTTCGTTCCCGTCGTAGCGAATAACAACTTCATCAACCAGGGTCTCCAGGATATGTCGCTTCTCCTCAAGGGTAAGCTCGTCGCCGGCGCTCTCGATAAAGTTTCGGACAGCCTTGGAGACCTCGGCAATCCGATTGGCCGATATTTCCTTCTCCGCTTGTTCTGACAACTGCTTTTCGTACCCGGCAAGCTCTTGCTCCAACGACTTTAGTCCGGCATTAATCTTTTGCATTTCGGTAAGCATCTCCTGCTCATCAATGACCTCCCGCTTGAACATGATTTTGATTTTTTCCTTTTCCTTCTCCTTCTGCTCCAGCTGACGTTTGATGTGGTCCGCGGCGGATTGAAGTTCCAGGTTAATCTCATTCGATTTGCTTTGCAGCCGCTCCATATAATCATCGGGATTAGACAATGTCTCCAAAATGAGCTGCCAGACGTAATGATCCAACATATCGGCGCGCAACGTTTGAGTCGGGCACTTCTCAACTCCTTCACCATACTTCTTTGGGAAGAGGTTTGGACATCTGTAGCAGGTGTAACGGATCTTTTCTCCCGTTTCTTTATTTACCCGGCCTGTATAAGTAGTTGCTTGCCACATTCTGCCGCAATGTCCACACCGGATCATGGATTTTAACAAATACTCATACTTTACATTTCCTGACCGTTTCATGTTTTTCTCTTTCTGCACCTGGGCTAATTCAAACAGTTGCGGGTCAATGATACTTGGCACGGTAACCTCGATCCAGTCCTTTTCCTCGCGAAAGGCATATGTTTTTTTCGGTGTGCCGTTCTTGGTTTTCTCCCCGCGAATCTTCCGGGTTTCTCTACGATTGTAATAGAACTTGCCGATGTACACCTCAGAAGTAAGAACCCTTCTAATGGAACTGGCGCTCCAGTTCCTGCTTTCCCCTCGTTTGGGTACCGCCCCCAACGCATAGAGTCGATCCCCGATTTCACGAAGCGTATAGTTCTCATGAACATACCAGTGGTATATCTTCTGGACAAATTCGGCTTCCTGCGCATTGATAATCAAGGTATTTTCATGAAGATCATATCCATAGGGAGCCACACGCATGGGCATGATCTTCTTATCTTTTTCCACCGCTTTGAGTCTTCCGCGTACCGTCCGCTTCTTGATTAAAGACAACTCGTATTGTGCTATGGAACTCATCAGGTTGAAAAAAAGCTGCCCTTCCGGCGTATTCCGGTATTCCGTGTCCACGAACACCAGCTCGATATTGCTCCGCTCCAGCTCACGGCAAAGGATTAATTTATCCGTCAAGTCCCTGGTCAACCGGTCGGGGTGGGTAACAATCAAGCGACGGACCAGCCCTTGCGCAACATCTTGTCTGAATTCATTCATGGCGGGCCGATCGATATCTTCACCTGTGAATCCTTCTTCGCGATAAACTTTGATCATGGATTCGGGAATTCCCAAGTCTTTCGCTTTCCGCATGCAAATCTCAATTTGTGCATCAAGGCTTGTGCCCTCTGATGCTTGCATGCCTGTAGAAACCCTTGGATAAATGGCCGTATACATGGAGGTTCGCTCTTCTCCTTTCTGATCACTATCACTTTCCAGTATGGACAAAGAGAGAAACAAAAAAACCGGCTTATTCAGTCGGTTTCAAGATCAAACGCTTTAGGATGTAATCGATAACGGCATTTTTGGCCTCTGCAGCGGATAAGGTGTTTGAGACTTGAACTGAATCACTACATAAAGTATGAGGCACATATACGATTTTGATTGTCGGCATTCGCTCCATACTTTTCACCTCAATACACCTTATTCCGTCTGCGGTTTGTCCTATCACAAGCGCATGGTGTTTTGGATATACTTGAACTCCGTTTCCATAATTCGAACAATAGCCGATTCATGATCCGCCCCAATGAATGTCCAGTACCGGTGCCCAGGTACAACAGATTGGGTAATGAATCCTGACCATGTTAAGGACTTCGATTTTAGAGCGGACATGAGTTTGTCCAAACTTAATAGGTCATTTTGATATAGATCAACGACGATCACATCGGTTCGTGATTCTAGACGGATATAACATTCTTGATCCGTGTTTGTCTGGATGACATATCCTTTTACATCTCTATTACGATCTTCAGCCATTCTCAATAACGGAATCAGGTCTTCCATACAAGTTAAAGCTATCCCGCTAAAATCATAATTTTTAAAGTTCCATCGCTCCATAACAAGCATATCCTTATAAGCCCAATCAAAAGGAACACGGTGGATGATGCCAAATTGGGCCAGTAGCTCATTGCTGAATCTCCTAGATTTCAAAGGGTTCGTTAAGTCGAAAATTGTAGAAGAAGATTCCGAAAAATCTCCCAGCAAGAGTGTTCTTAACTCCGCTGTCCTTAAACTAAAGGCATGTATCAATGCTTTTCGACGATAAGGCAAGGATAGTTTCCGTAGCAGAATACCAAAAGTTATTGGGTCAGTAGCTGCCAGTTCTTTCACCTCATACCAGTCTCGATCATGCCTGCTGATATAAGTGATTTCGTCTATTTCACCATGGATGAATTTTAAGGCTAGTTGAAGAAGGTCTTCCTTCAACCTAAGCTTTACACTCCATCAGCTTAATCCCGTATCAAAGCACTCATCATCAACTCTCCACAAATGGAGCCGATTCTTGTTTCTTTCGGCCGAAATCCTCGCATAACCCGAAAACCCAACGAGCTTTTGCTCCATTTGTGGAGCAACCAGGACAGAAAACGAAAGCAAATGATACCTTTACATCAATGATGTGGACCATCGGGCCCCACCTCCTTTCTTAAGCAAAAGCTGCTGTCTGAACGGTCAAAGAAACAGAATCTGAGGGAGAGATGTAGATGGATAACGATCAGAATATTAAAGATATCGATATTTTGGGATTCATGTATTCGGATCATTGGAAGCAAAATGCGAAAACTATTGCAGAGATTGCTTCTTATGAGAACTCTACTTCGCAAGAATGATTTACAAACTGTCCCAACTGGCAATCATGATATTAAGAGTCTTAGTTGGGAGAAGGTGCTCACGTTCTTGAATACCATGTATGCATTTCGTTGGCCTGAAGAGGACGTCGAGATATGTTCACCAGAAAGTGGTTCTCTTGCATTAAATGAATGGATCTTTTCAACCCAGATTCAAGGCAAAATCTTTGCCCCCGTGCTACTGGATTACCTTGATAATAAAAAGTCGATCAAATCCACCAGCTACTTTTCTTTGATGGAATACGCACTAGAGCTCATTGATTTTTTTAAAACCCGTTATGGGCTTGATGCTAGATCCATTCAAAACAAAGAATTGGCAAATAAAGATGCACTTATTAATTTCATTGAGCATTCTTCCTACAATTTCGTTCAACGTGACATGATTCTAGCAATAGCTCGAAAATTAATCTCTAATGGGTTCGAATTAAAGAAATCAACAAACGGTATTTCTACAAAAAAGAGGACTCAAGATATAAATCATCCCGCTATCACTGCGCATATTAAAGATTTACACCGTTCAGGAGTCAAGGAAAAAAGCGTTAACGGTAAATATAAAATCAGTTACGCCCTATTTTTAAACTGGTTGAATAAAACATACGTTCAGTTCCAGAGCACTTCATGCGACGCATTACCATTGTCATTAGTTACTGAGGAGCATCTACTCGAATTCAAGCAATATTTACTCCGTTTAGAAAAGAAAGGGATCTATATCAAGCAAACGGTTAGCAATAGTTTTTACGATATCCGATTCCTTCTGGCTAACCTCTATAAATTGGGCTGGCTTGCTAAAGACATAACAATGGATGTTACAGGAATCCCGTACGAGAGATACTATTATCGCGAGTTACCAACAGATGCTGAACTCCAGTGTTTTTTTCATAATATCCAACTCTATTCTGATCATCCCACATTGGAACTGGCAGCCTTTGGGTTGATGCTTTGTCTTGGTTTGCGAATTCATGAAGTTGCTAACATTCGCTATCAGGATATCAATGTCGAGAATAGAACCATCTCTGTCTTCGGAAAAAACGAGAAATCGGCCATTCTACCCTTACCTGATCCGCTACAGAATTACTTTCACAAGCTTGTTGTCAACAAAAGTCAGGATGTCCATCTGTTTGGAAACAACAGCCAATCAACTATTCGCAAATTAAGGGCACAGTACAAACTTTATTCTTTTGTCTCGGGATGGAAATATCCGGGGGGTCCCCATTTACTGAGGCACACTTTCATCAGCAGGTTGTCGGAACGTACAGATTGCCCGTCACAATTGCTTATGTACTTGGCAAGGCATGATCGGCCAGAAAATACTGCACGATACGTCCACCGGAGCTCCAATCAATTAACAAATGCTGTAAACAAAATCAATTACTGAGGAGGTTCCCATGCCTAAAGTAATCAACGATACAAAGTATACCGAACTTAAAGAACAACTGAATCAGCTGTTATGTCTTTATGGTCCAGAGAAAATGCGGCAAGTTATGGAAACCTTGCCTGTCCAGACACAGACAAAACCTAATATGCCCCTGGCAGTGCGGAACGTTTCATTTCTCGAAGCCGTTGATGCTTTCTATCAAAGCAGCAAGTTTTCTGGACTTAGCCGGACCACGCAAACAACGTATCGGTCAGAGATGAAACTTTTCCAGCAACATGTCAAGGA
This sequence comes from Brevibacillus panacihumi W25, assembly GCF_000503775.1. Taxonomy (GTDB): domain Bacteria; phylum Bacillota; class Bacilli; order Brevibacillales; family Brevibacillaceae; genus Brevibacillus; species Brevibacillus panacihumi_A. The sequence goes on from NZ_KI629782.1 coordinate 807,846, forward strand.
AAAGTTTGGCGACGATCCGCAGTTTGAAAAGGTAACAAACGGCGAATTCTTGTCTGACTATATTAAGCTTAATGAGGATCCTAATACAAAAGCCAAGAAGTCTTCCTTTCTTCGCACCTTCATAAAGACCACATACAAAATATTTTATGGCCATCAGGATCTCGGGGACTTGAAGACTATACTACGCGTTCGATGGTCAAACGATGACGCACCAAAGGCCTTTACTAAAGTGCAGATCGCAGAAATCTTGCAGATCGCTCAATCTCGTAATCATGATAGCCTTTACACTGCAATTATCTGGACTTTCCTTGGGAGTGGAATTCGCATAAACGAGCTGTGCCATCTAAGGATCGGTGATATCACACCTGATACTCAAACAATCAAGGTAACACCCAAAGGGGCTGAGAATACCAAGAAAGTCCGAAAAATCAACGAGCTCGCCTTAATGATACTCACAGATTTTATAGAGAAAAAATACAGTCGCGCTCGCGAGGTGATGCCAGATTCCGATTATCAAAGGCTCTATATCTTTTCAAGCACTGCCGGGGATAAACCCATCACATCTAGAGCCATTCAGCAATTTATGAAACGTATTATTCGCGAGTCTCAGTCGATAAAGGAGGAAGACAAAGATCGTTTAGGTCCTCACTCTTTTCGTCATTCTTTTGCCGTTCAAGGCCTTGAAGCAGGGATCGATATATACACCCTCTCGAAGCTTTTAGGACACGAATCGATCGACAGCACAATGAAATACTTGCGGCTATTCGATGATCAGCTTCGAGACGCCATTAACAAGCACCCATTTGCTCAAGAGATTATTCAAAAAATTAGAGAAAGGTTGGAGAACAAATGAAACGTTTGTTATTGGATTCCCCTTACTATGCCAACTGGAAAAAACATACCCATCTCAAGGATTCTGCAATTTACGCTTATAGTCGCCAGTTCATGAAATTTGAACAATATCTGAGCTTAGACTTTGAGGGAGAGCTGGATTTCGATAAATTTTATTATGATACTGAATCCGAGACTTATCGCCCGATCGATACTGAATGTATTGACGGTTATATCCAGTTTCTCAAGAAGAGGTTTCAGGCAAGCAAGAATACTATCTTCAATAACATTGTTTACCTGAAACATTTTTTTACGTTACTTCACGGTCTTGGGATGATTAAACAAAACCCCATGAAGAATTTTCCGAATCCGTACTATGAACGCCGAATAATAGATCGTTCCCTCTCCATTGGTGAATGTCAGCGATTATTTCAAGCAGCGCTTAAAGCCGATCCATTTGTCCGGAAGTTCTATATCCTCATATTGCTAATGTCAACGACCGCTCTTCGAAACAGGGAGATTATACAGCTAACGTACGAACAGATTGATTTTGAGCGCAAGGTTATTCTGGTTAACAAAGGGCAGAAAACCTCCTCCGAAGTCGTTTATATGCCCGATTCCCTCGTTGTTGAGTTGGAGCGTTATTTGCATCATCCGGTTGTAGAAGAATGGCGGAATTCCGGACATTCCGAGGTTTTCTTTGAAAACAATCGACCACTAACAAAAGCAGCATTAAACCGAATCATCAAGAATCTTTGCCTAGAGGCCGGTATACAAAAGACAGTCACTGCCCATAGTTTTCGACATACAACGGCATACTTGATGCAGAGCAGCGGGATTGACATTATCGCTATAAAACGACAACTACGCCATAAGCAGTTATCAACAACTTTGCGATATGTTCCTCCAGTTGACGCTGCGAAGCTGCTGAATGACGCGTGTTCCGATCTTCTTCAATAACAACAAAAAGAACCCGAAGAAAGCAAAGAAAAAATGTTTCATTCGGGTTCATTATTTGAACAATTATAGTACACAAGGACAAACTACTCCCGTGTTGTAATTAATCACCATAAAGGGAATTGGATACCGAAAGCACCTGGCTCGAGGAAATGGTATCAATTAACTGTCCCGCGAGGACATGATTTGGGCCAGAGGATGGCCACTCATTAGGCTTCCGTTGGGAACAGAAGCGATAGAAGGAACAAATTTATTATATAGTGGATGTGCTTTGAAATCAATAATAGCAAAGGTCACTGTTGCTCGGCTAGTTCTCGTATCTCATAAGGACTAGCCTCTTCCGGAACTTTCATTTCATGCTCCCTTCTTAACTCTCAAAAAAATGGCATATTAACTTTATGAACTCTTTTTGTATTTGATCCAGGTCTTCGGAAGCAATGTCAATATGAAGAGCTGATATCCGGATCTCCTGATTTCCGTTATGTATCAAATAGGTTGCTAGCGGATTCTGGAAATATTTATTCGCACGGAAAACTGGGTATACCAGAAACAACCGATTGCATTGATAACGGACTGCATAGGCCAACATTTGGTAAACATCCGACTCCGAAAGTCGAGTATTCTCTTCAGAAATGGGATTTTTATATTTCGCATCTACAATCATTTCGATTGGCGTGTCTGATCCTGCTCGGCTGCATGCGATTGTAATATCGGGTCTGAGCAGAAAAACCTCTTTTTCAGCATCCAAGTAACGTTGTGGCGTCTGATAACGGACCACCCAATCATCCGAAGATAACCCCTTATCCAACCATTGATATAACGAGAACTCAAATAATTGATTCAATGGGATCAAAAAGGTAAAGGTACGCTCGTCGCCCGCATGGACCCCAGGTTGACGGTTAAGGTAAAACATCTTAGCGAGTTCAAACACCGGCCGATAGTCTTCGTTTAACCGATTGAATCGTACTCTTTGGAACATCGATTCGGTAAGCCGGATGGGACAGATATCCTCTAAAAGCAAAAGCGCATGGCTCAAACTAGTTTTGTTTTCCTCGTTTTTCGTCAATGTTCTAAGTGAAATCATTGTGGCTTTAATGATTTGGTTAAGCAGATTGTCTTCCGTGAATTCCTGATAACTAACATAATGCTTATGCTTAAATCCCCCATTCCTGAGCAACTGCCGCTGAAAAAGGATCCTTCCTCTAATGAAGGCCAGGTTGCCCTCAAAATCTTCATATTGACGATGAATTTGCTTCTGAAAGAGTTCCAAGAACCTCTTAATGAAAATGTGAATGAAAATCTCCAGCAAATCTCCGTTCATAGCCGCTATAAGTTGAGGTTCCGGAATATCTTTGACTGAAAGGAACCCGCTAGATGCCAGCAAACGGAACAGCATCCGAACGGACGAACGTTTTTCCTCTTCGAAGTCTTCAGCGGATGCCGCATCTTCATAAAGTTTGGGCAGAATCTGTAGCTGCAAGGAAGGAGTGGCGATAAATCCAACATACTTCCTTAGCAGCACTCGGTTATCTACACTGAAGCTAATATTTTGCCTTCCCCAAATGGACTCCAACGAAGATAATTCCATCCTATGTTCATTCGAGATTGGTTCCAACGAATACCTGTCTTCAAAGACGGTGATGAGTTTCGGCATCAGTCTTCTATTCCTTTATAGAGGGTCAACAAGGCCTTCTCGAAGTCGGAAACCGTATCTTTATCGGAAGGCTGCGTGCTTAAGAACCGCATGCTTCCGGATTTCTCGAAGAACTTGGTTCCAACAACCGACTGAATAGCAGCGACATCGTTGTAGAAGTATTCAGCGATTAATGGCAAAATTTTATAATACCAGCTCTTAAAAAGATCATCGATCGTTAAAACATCCATCAAATAGGCGTGGCCGATCCGATGGTCTCGATCCAGCTTCTCCGATATTTTTTCGTTAAGGCTGCGCAAAAGACTTGCAAGTTCCACCGAGCCCACTTTTGCTGTATTTTGTTCGATAACCGCATAATCTGGTTCCATTTCCGCGAATACGAACCGTCTTCTTAGCGCGGTATCCAGCATCGCGATCGATCGATCGGAAGTATTCATCGTACCGATAATATACAGGTTCCTAGGCAACGAGAAAGGCTTTTTGGAATAGGGCAAGATCGTGCTGACCGTTTGCCTTTTGTCCTTTTCAATCAATGTTATCAGTTCACCAAAGATTTTAGAGATGTTACCTCGGTTGATTTCATCGATGATCAAATAGTATGGTTTTTGCTGATGCTGCTGTGTCTTAACCGTTTTATTTATATCGTTGGAAATACCGATCAATTTCTGAACGTCGGACATTTGAATTCGGGGAAGCTCGTAAATCGTTTTGAGAGTAAGACTTACTCCGCCGTTCATATCGTAAATATCCGCGGGGTCCGTAAATTCTTTCAACCACGCAACCGGCCGGACATGTGGCGCCACATGTCCCTTTCTGTAAGCATAATCCCCTGTTATCACACCAATATCCCGAATCGTCCGAGGGCCATCATAGACAAATACGATATCACCTCGTTCCATTTGGTTAATGAGAGTATCTAGCGTATTGGCATCCATTGTAGGCTTTTGAGCCCCATCATCCCGCTCATTCTCAAGCAAGGAATAAATTTCGTCATATGATTTGTCTGTAAGGTCGATGTGATCGAGAAAATCGACCGCTATTTGTTTGCCCGCTTTACATTGGTTGTAAATGTGATCGCTGTTGCGGCGGCCGAGCGATACTTTCCAGACCCGGGATCCCGAATGTATGAACTCGGCTCCCGAAATACCGGAGGACTCAGATTCCGCTTTGATAATTTGTGCTGACGCGTCTTCCACCATCTTTTTCAGAACGCCAGGCTCCACACGGTACCGAATCTCACCACCTGCTTCGTCTTGCTTCATGTCTTCTTCCAATTGGGGGCGAATGCCCTCAATAAATTCCTCATACGAGTATGACTGGTGGAAAGTGATGAAACGTACCCGTTCTTCCCGTTCAACTTGGACGAACGGGATATATCGTTTACGGAATGTATACTCAAACGCTTCAATGATGTTCTTCGTAGCGAACGTCTTCCCTGTTCCCGGCGGTCCGTATAAAATCAAATTGGGGTTGAAATCCAGCAACTCAGCATACGCACGGTATTGTTCAAACAATTCCGGCGCGTCCTCGATATCCGAAGATTCTACCGTATGCGTAATTGGTGTTTTCCCTTCAGTTCCAACTTCCATATTCGGTTTGCTGATCGGTGTCTTGCGGCGGCCAACCAAGACGTTGTCATAAAGGCGAATAGGATTATCCACTACAAAATAACCTTGCTTTTCCAATTCATTCAGGACGCTTTTCAAATAGTTACGTTTATTCGGCGCTTCCTCTTCGGCAAATTCAAGCAACTGTAGCAATGTATACCGTTCATTGACGGAATTTTTGTCCTCGTACAGTTTCTGCAAACTGGCATAAGGTTGGGATTGTCCATTCTTCCATTCCAATATCCCGACTATTCTTGATGTTACGAGATTGTCGATTACAACCATGATGTCATTTTCCGCAACCGACGGGAGTTGAGAACTTAGTGTGACGTAATAACGACGAACCGAAGCAAAAGAAAGCTGGTCCCAGTTTTCCATGGGAAACGCCGAGGTCGTCTCAATGGGAAAGAATCCGTGACCTGGAGTAGCTTTGTTAATTTTATTAAGCAAGTTGAGATCCAAATTGAAATATGGACTTTTAATAAATTGCACGACGGGTACAGGATGCGGAAACCGCTTGATTTCTTCGAAAAAAACAACACCTGTATCCGACGGATTAATAGGATTTACCTTATGCCCATATTCCCTCACTTTCCATAACGCAATTACGTTGGCATTGGTCACCACAAACACGAAATCCCCAGGTTCGATCCCCCCGTACCAGGTACTCTCCTTGGCGCCGGCGGCGTAATACTTCTCTTGGATTTGATGCGGTCTTCTACTGTCAAACTTGCCGAAATATACTTTGCTCATATTGGATCTCCTCGATTTCATTTATCCACTATTTTCTTTGTCACAGGTGTATCGTTACAAGATACCACGTTTTAAATTTCTTTTGAAATGATGATAAATCTCATGCGGATATAAGTTCAATAGCTGCATCAGCGCTGTGCAGAAGCCGATCAGGATGATTGGCCCTTCACTATTCGACTGTAACTCGATCCCGCGTTCCACCAAATAGTTAGCTAGACGATCGAAGTCTGCCTCATATTTCGGGACTCTTCAAGCAACTTAAACCGTGATTTGTACCCGAGGCTTTCCACCAGCCCCTTATAGTACCATTCCTGACTATCACGTCCTCGTTTGAAACGAGACCATGCCTCCTCACCGTACTGCTTCAAGTCCCTCTTAATCGAACGAATATTGTGTAGTTTGTCTGCACAGGACGTCTGCCGAATAGCAACGGTTGCATGTTTAAGTTCATCTAGCGTATGCTGCTTTCTTTCCTCCCATGATGCACCTTTGTCCGGTTCTGAGCAGCCTTTTACGATTTCCAATACTTTAGGACCGAAGAAGGCCAGTAAATCCTCCTCCGTTGTATCGGTATCTTCCAACGTGTCATGCAAAATTCCAGCCGCGACAACTTCCTCCGAACAACCTGCCCGCTGCAAAATCATGCCCACAGCATAAGGATGACTAATGTATGGTATCTCTGTGCCTTTTCGGCGCTGTTCCCGATGTGCAACGGCAGCAAACTCAATTGCCTTATCGATTAAAGTCATGGACACGGTTTCCTCCCTTCAATTTCAAAGATCAGTTTCTCATGAATGGTTGCAAACCGGATATTTTTGCAGGTGATTAAGAACCAGCAAAGCCCCAGCCTTATGCAGCGGCTCATTCTGCTTCTCACAATGAAACAGCTGAATGCAGGATGGGCAGCCGTCCGAACAACCACAGCTGCTAATGATCTGTTGGGCTTTCTCCAAGAGAACCTCGAATTTTTCCGCAACGACCTCGACTATACCTGAACCGCCTCCTGCTTGGCTGTCGTAGAAGAACATTCCGGGCATTCCAAACAATGCTGAGCCAGAATAAAAAGAGGTGTGCTGAAAATCAGCCATACTGCACCTTACAACGGCCGGTATCGCCGAAGCTATGGCATGTTCGACTGCGTGAAGGCTTCCCTCAACCAAAGTCTCCAAGTCAATGGATTCGTGATTCTGCACATCATTGAGCAGACCTTTAAGTTCATCCCTTCCTTGGTGATCCCACATCAGCCAAAACGCCTCGGTTTGGAAACTGACAGGATATGTGTTTGTCAATTGCACGGTTTCGGGAGGCGTTGCGCCGTGATTGTAGATTTTTTTGTAGCCAAATGTGCTTCGTTTTACGATGATGTTTCCAAGATTGGATTTGATCGCCGCGTCACTTCTCAGTGGATTGGTTATGTCATGGATTTCAATGCTATCGCGAACAATTCCGCGAGTATGATAATCCGTTCTTACCGGCTCCACAACCACTTTGCGTTGCTTACCGTTGACCCACTTGACCTTATAGAAGGTACGATTGTCAGGTCCCAGAAATACTGCATCCACGTGATAATCTCTTATTAAGGAACGCTCATCTACACTTTGAAACAAGATGTCCTCATTCCAGCCGTTCTTGGTTACAACCGTATAAGTAGCCCCCATTGTATACAAAGTTTGATATCTTGGCGTTTCACCATGATAGAGGAGTTTTCCTTCGATCTGCTGCCACTGGTCGCTTGCTTCCGCAACCACTTTGCGAAGCGCCGAAGAGCGAACATAATTCATAGCATTGGTCAACGTTCCTCCCAGTTCGTGAGCTGCGTATGCGAGATGTTCCTTTAATAGCTTGGGATTCGTTGTATTAATCGCTGCTGATTCAGGCGGGAGCTTAAAGAATTCTTCAGGATTGCGGGCAAAGTATTGCTGCAATGGCTCTTCCTGAAGCATCATAATCACCACACCGTCTCTGCTGCGTCCCACTCGTCCAGCCTGCTGCCAAAAGGAAGCCTGGGAGCCAGGGTATCCGAGTAAGATACATACATCCAGACACTTCACATCAATTCCGACCTCTAGGGCGCTAGTAGTGACCACTCCAAGGATCTCGCCTTGCTCAAGTTTTTGTATGGTTCGTTCTTTAACTTCTTGCGTGAGGTATGCATGGTACGGCAGAAAAAACTCATGTGGTTCGTCTGCCGAAAGCCCGCCATGATCATGAAGGTGGCTGCGCAGTATCATGTTTATTTCACGACTTAAAAGCTGGGCTTGCTGGCGGTTGCTTGTGAAAATGATACTTCTCGGCCATCTTCCATCCTTGTAGATCGTGCGCAGAATCTCATAGAGATCGGAAACAACGGCCCTTTTCTTTTGCTCATCGTCTGATAAGCCCGGATTCCACATCAAAATCGCTTTCTTCTTTACTGGCGCTTGTACTCCCGATATTTCATGAAATCCTTTCATTCCACGCATTCCTGTTAATTCTTCAGCTAGATACTTTGGATTAGCAATTGTAGCCGAGCAGGCAATAAACTGGACGTTTTTATTTCCCAACCTGTCACATAACATTCTTAATCTGCGAAGGACCAAAGAAACCTTTGAACCTAACAATCCGGAGTACTGATGAAGCTCATCAATAACCACATACCGAAGATTCTGCAAAAAGCGCAATAGCTGGGAACCTCTTCCCGTAGATGAGCCTGCTCCTTGAAGAATTAAGTGCAGGTAGTGGACGTTGGTCAGCCAATAGCGCCCCTCAGAGAACACGAAGCTAGACGCCTGATCTTTTCTCATATGCTCCGGAACGTTCCGCTGCCCATGAAGAAGTCCAACAGATATTTGTTGTCCATTCACAGTGAATCGCGAAAATCCATTAAGCGAAATTTTATTTCCCTGCTCTTCTATATCATCGGCCCATTCTTTCAAATGGGTAAACTGATCTTCGACCAATGCTTTGAACGGAGCCAAATATAGCCCACACGCGTTCGGATCAGATACCAATTTTTCCATAATGGGAACATTGTAAGCCAATGATTTTCCCGATGCGGTTTTCGTACAGAGAACGACATTACGTCCTTCCCGGATGTTCTGTATGGCTTCTCCTTGGTGCTGATACAGCTTATTGATCCCCAGTGAAAGAAGCTTCCGTTGCAGCCAACTGGGCATAAGGATTTGGTCAGCATAAGCGCCTTGATTGGCGTCAATTTGATGTACATGTACGTCGCTTCGGATACGTTTTCCGACTTCAAGCAAGTTCTGGACGAGCATATCACTATCGAATGCTTGTTGCACGGGAAGTCTTCGGTCTGAGATCATTTCCATTTCTTCCGGTGTCAACATCCCGTCCAAGATTGAACATCCATCATGCGTACAATAAACGCCAGCTTGTTTGTTTATATAGGACTCCATATCGGGTTCAATTGAGCGCCACTCCGAAATTCGAATCCCGTTTGCCCGTTGATGGATATAACGGTAATATCCTTTCGGATCAGCTTTATAACCGATTTGGACAAAGTCTCCATATGGCTTTTGGCCTCCACAAGAAGAGCAGATTACAGGCATTCTTAATCGATCCCTTCAATCAATATCTTCAGCAGCATTTTGGCCCCAGGTTTGAACAATTCAATATTCCCTTTACCGGGGAGCTGGACGCAACTAGGACATCCTTCAGAACAAGGGCAGCTCTCAATAAGCTCAAGCGCTTTTCGTAGCACATGAGGGAGTTTCTCGTAAATCGCTTCGATGGTTCCGAGGCCGGACCCATTCTCCCCATAGAATCCGATAACAGGTCGATTAGCAAAAGCCGTCATTGCACTCGCGGAAAAACCTGTAAAGTCATTCGCGTCACAAATAATGAGGTCAGGAATAACGGAAGTCATAGCGTGACCTGCAGCGTGAAGAGAGCCTTCGCCCAACAGATCAACGGGTCTGCCTTCATCTACCCATTCCTGGATGTTATTCTTCAGATGACCCCATTGGGAATCCGTTAATGTAACCCACATTCCTTCGGGTGTAAATCGGGTGACGGACGGATGATCCAATTGAACCTGCTCCGATTCATGCTTCTGTCCGAAGTAAACTTTTTTATAACCGAAGACGCTCCGCTTGATCTCCAGTTCACCATAGGCCATATCGATTCCTTCGATATTTTGCTTCTGGTAAGTCTGCATAATATCGATGGCATCACGATAAGTAGATTGGGTGTAATAAGTTAGTTCTTGAATAGGCAATACAATAATTTCACCTTTTCTGCGATTGATAGAGTCTACTCGATAGCCTTTCTCTCCAGGAGTCCAATAGATCGCGCCTTCATAAAAATCACGAAGAGCACTCCACTCATCCAAACTGTCTACTATCGTTTGATTTTGTCCCCGAATGGTTACGCTGTAATTTTTACCAGACATTGATCGAAGACTAAACTTGTCATCAACGGTCGCCTCATCGTTAGCTGTTGCAGCTACTTGCAGTACAGTCTCAATATAATCTTCGAGTAATCCAGGAAACATGTCCTGCAAGTCTTCCTTCGTGACTTCTCTCCCGAGCTCTTCTCTTAGTAACGGGATGTGCATGGCTAACAACTTGTAATTTGTTGGATTAATCCTAACTACCTCGGGAGCTTTATAGATAAATTCAAGCGGGTTACGCATGTAATACTGCTGAAGCGGTTCATCCTGCCAGATCAGTATGGCAACACCCTCGCCTTTGCGGCCAACACGTCCGATCTGTTGGGAGAATGCCGCTTTCGATCCGGGATAACCAACAAGAACGGCAAGACTCAAATCACCGATATCAATCCCGACTTCAAGGGCATTGGTCGTAATAATGACATGAATATCGTGGGACTTGAGCCGCTCAATAATTCGTTTCCGGGTATCATTCGGTAGGATTCCAGTATAAAAAGCCGCGAGTTTCTCTCCGTCCACTTTCTCTTTTGGTAGTCGGAGAGGCTGGCGCAAGACGTCTTTGATATAACGGGTAAATACCATAGTCTGGCTGCGAGAAGGTTGAAAAATGATGCTCTTAATCACTTTCTGATCAACAGTCATGATCTGTTTCGCCATCGTAATGGCATCGGTAGAAGGCGCGCGGCGGACTTGTTCATCGGCTGACATACCGGGATTCCAGAGGACGATCCCCTTTTTCTGATGGGCGGAACCATCTGTATTGATGAGGGTGAATCCGCTAAGACCTGTAAGATCCTCTGCTAATCTAATAGGATTTTCAATCGTTGCTGAGCTCGTAATAATCTGGATGTTGTGAGTATTACCAAGTTCTCGACAAACCTTAAGCAGGCGTCTGAGTACCAATGCGACATGACTTCCGAATGTACCTCGGTACATATGCATCTCATCAAGCACGATAAATTTGAGGTTCCGCAGATAATTCCGAATGTGGTGTGCGGTCGCATACTTCACCTTCTGAACTTGCCCGAGAATGGAGTAATGAATCATATCCGGATTCGTCATCCATACCTGTGCTTTTTCCATAATTCGCTGCCGCGGCCCATTCTCGGTATCCCCATCCAGCCGGCCGATATGAATCAGGCGATCTCCTAAGTGCAATTGAGTTTCAAACCACTCATCCAAGGATGATTGATCCTTCGTTTCATCCGTACCAAAACGTCTGATTTGATCTAGTTGATCATTAGCTAATGCCTTGGTAGGAAATATGTACAATGCCCGTTCTTCAGGATGATTATACAACCGGCTAAGAATCGGCAGGTTATAGGACAACGTCTTTCCAGATGATGTTGAAGTGACCAAGACAACATTCGAACCAGAATGGACTGCATCGGCTGTTTGTGCTTGGTGAGTATATAACTGTGTAATTCCCATTCGATGTAAGGCGTCCTTGATGGGCTCCGGTGTAGATTCAGGAATATCCGCAAAAGTAGCTTCTTTCGCAGGAAGTGTATGTACATAAATCTCGGCGGCCTCTTCCTCTGCCAACTCCTTCAGCTTATCCAGTACATCTTCTGATGAAAATTCATGACTTACTACGCCGGGAATTCGGTTATCTTCACATAGAATAAATTCTTCTTTCTCTAAAGGAACGATAGCAAAACAAGAAGGGCAGTAAATTCCCTCTTCGTATCCTCGGAGGTTTTCAATTACAGGAGTCCAGTCTAAGCATTTGATCCCGGTTGGCGAATATTCAAGCAGTCGTTGCTCCCCGACTTGACTGATCTTATTAGAAATTTGAATCGCCTTCAGCATATTCTCGCATTCAGAACACTTCAGAAATGCCATACCCAATCCCTCCAAATCAAATAACGGTTGATCATATTAGAACATATTGATTCGACAGCATGCTGTCATAGAATATACGTTCTCGTGGAATAAAACCCCTTTACTGGTTACTGGTGATTCGACAAAATAGGAAGTAAGTCCTGTGAACAATGCAAAAAAACCCAAACGAAGCATTAATTAGCCGCTTTGTTTGGGCATATTGTAGTGGAAAAAAGAGCTTAAAGTAAAGGGTGAGAACAACATTACCCGCCTTCATTCGGTTAGGGTGAGGTAAAAACGTTGGATTTAATCATTTGCCTTACACTCAGTATTAGTAACACTGTATACTCCACATTCACCGTATGCATGAACCCCCTATAGTCAGATCCAATCTGTTGCAATCAGCAGAACCTTGATTTAACGCGTTTTTTGCCAACAGGCGTCCGCTCATTTTGGTTCGTTTCTGACAGTTTCTGTTGATGTTTTACATCAATTTTACATCAATGAACGTAAACAAGAACTAATCCCTTATGCTTGGTTAGCACTTATGTATTTGTGTTTTCTCTGCCTGATGCCTCACTTGCAGCAGCAACCTCCGCCATATGAGCCTCTGTTTCAAGATCCTTTAAATAATCTGAAAATACTTGATGAATCACATGCTTCCACGCGTTTGGCAAGGAGTCCCAATCACTACCCCAATTATTGACGATATGAATGTATGCGCGATAAGGTTTTTCGTTGGATAGCGCAGGATATCCTAAGACATCTTCGATGCAATTGGAGAGCATCACTCTCTTCGAACTACCACCCAGCGCGTCAAGGATCGGTTGATTTAACCTTTCAGCACGCTCATTACCTCGATCTTCATCATGAATGACGTAGGGTTGAATTCCCATCGCCTTTAAATACTTCACTAGTGAGATGATCGTTGCCTTTCCCCTTGCTTTGACGATTTGCCAGTTCGACTCAATATTCTTCCGGATTGGATCAGGCATGCGCTGAAGCGTCTCTCGAAAGACAATATCCTCTGTGTCCCCTTCTATAATTAGAACATTTTTTGCAAAAAAAACTTTGGCAATGTAATCATCAACCTTTAAGAGCATCTTTACATACGTTTGATCTTCGGCCTGCAACTTGCGAAACTCCTCACTTGTGTTAAAAGCGAAACATTGAATTTTTTCAATCATGACTGCACGTTCTCCGAAAAACCACTGAACCGACACTCTGGACAAATTGTTCAGAATTTGTGACGGTCGTTTGCTTAAGTCGATCATATAAGGGGAATGAGTCGTGCATACGATCTGGTTGTTCTGTGCTGCAGCAAGTTCATATATCGTATCTCTCATTTGTTTGGCGGCGTTGGGATGAAGATAGATTTCAGGCTCCTCAAATCCAATGATTAACGGCCTAAAGGCACCTGTTTCCAATCTTCGGGCTTCTCTCATATTTCGATAACGCAGTAACGCAAATACTGCTGATCGAATCATTCCTGTTCCTTGCAAGTTGACGGGTGTAATGATGTTGCTAAACATCGAAATTTGGAACTGGGGTTTTATCGCCTTATCCGCATCGGACAACGTAGTGCGTGCTTTCAATCCTGTATTAGGAAATACATCTCCTAGTACACCGTTCAATTCATTCATCATTCTGCCAAATTCACTGTCTACATTATCCGGGTCGAGCTCTGCTGCTAACAACTCTAAATATCTTTGCGCTTCCTTGAAATTGAATGAAGCATCCCTTACATCATTGAACAATTCAACCAATGTCTTGGTAAGTGTTCCTGATTGCTCCGACAATTCCTCCGCTTTATCTTGAGCTGGGATAAGTAAGAACTTTGGCAACCGGGTTAGAACATTCGCTGGGATTCCTCCTGGATTTTCAAACCAGTCTTCCAATGCCTCATCGTACTCATATAATACATCCTCCAACTCATCAAGAATTTGGCGAGCTTTCTGTGGTAATTTTTTTGTTGGTTCGACACCTGTAAGCTTATCTGCTACTAGAGAAACGTCTAATCCTGCATCAATGTATTGTTGCAATGTAGAACACTCTGCGAATTGCTGTTTAACATGCTTAGCTTGTTCCCGAAGTTCTACCACATAATCTGAACTAGGTTCAAATGTTTTTCGATAGACCACCCTATAGCCGACTTCACCATTTTCTTTTTCATATCTTAAAACACGTCCTTTAAACCCTCGCCAATTACGTGCTTCTTCTGGTACCTCTCTGAATTCCGCGGTCAATACGATTTTATTCGCACCACGAACATTGGCGGCAGTACCTTCTTCTAGAAACGAAAAGAATTCCTCTACCGGGATTCTCTTTATATCATTCAATAAATAGTTCAAGGCGGATAAAATTGAACTCTTGCCGACATTATTCTCGCCTATCAGAAATGTAGCGTCCGAGAAAAACACTTCTGTATCCAGGTGCCTTCGAAAGCCTTCAATTTTCAAACTGTAAAGTTGCATAAGAATCTCACCTTTCCCCTAAATTAAAATAATTTAAATTACTTAAATAGTTCAACAAATGGTTGTATTTCCCTGCATCTAATGATCTAACCGTTTGAAATAAAAGAGGATCATATTTCCTTTCCTTATATGGATGAGTACAGAAAAAAGAGCGATAAAAGAAGATTTCCTCTTTATCGCTCATTTTTGACGATCAAATTAAAGGTCGGCATGCACGTTTTTTACTGCGAAGGTGCCTATACAAGAATACGTTGAGCCAATCTTTGCTCATCAACCACCACATTGCCTTGAATATAATAAACATACGTATACTCAGCAATGTCCGCCAAATCCTCAAGGTATTCCTCTGACGGAAAGAAGTCTCTATTGTCCGTCAAAATAATGAAGCGCGGCTCACCGTTAAAACGCTCACTATAGAAATCAACTCTCGCCAATGGATCAAACATTTTCACGTTGCTCCTGCCATGTTGACGTTCGTAGGCTTCTACAATCTCTTTGTAGTCTACAGAAAAAAGCCTTTCCGCAACTCCTCTAGGAACGACTTCTAGCTGCATGATTCGTTTCGGCGGTTTCATGGTAATATTTTTTTGTCGTTCAACCTGAGTTAGCCGGGTTTCTTTTCGCAATTCGATGTCAATAAGACTTGCATCCAATTGATTAATCAAAGCACTGTTACGATTATCTTGATTATCTCGTTCATATTCAGCTCTTCGATCCATCAGCTCATGTATTTGCTTCGTAAACGTTTGATCGAGATACTGAAGAACACGGTTTAAATATTGATTACGCTTCGTCTTCACTCGATCCCTAATTGCAATTGCTTGCTGTATCGCCGCTGATCGCATTGATTTGTCATCTATAACTTCCAATACGATTGGTTCTCCATTAAACTGTTGCTGAAATAACCAATAATTATCGAGTCTAAACACCGATCCATCTTCTCTTCTGGCGATGCAGATGACATCACCATCCAATTCTTTACCTGTTCCATCAACAACATTGACCAAATAAACATCAATCGTCATCGGTTCTCGAATCGGATACGGTACCATAAATCTTTGAATGGTTAATTTGTCCTGATCTTTCTGGGCAAGTAACATACTCAATCGAAATAACGGGTGATCATCAGACAGCAACATGACATTTTCAACACAATATTCAGAATACGGTGTAAATCGGATCGCCTCATTCATTTGACTATAGGGTAAATTGTGAATTCTACATAGGTCTCTGATGTACTTCGGCATCCGATCAATCCGCTTTACTTTCTCCTGTTGTGATGAATATACCCGAATGTTGTTCCTGACCAGCACCTGTTCGGCAAATTCAGCATAACTACGATGGGACAGTTTCGATACGGCTATGTCATGCTGTTCACGTCTCATTTTCGGCAAATCAAATGCATCTTCGGCTAATCGCTCTTGTTGGACAAACTCTAGCAATCTTTGGTGCTCTTCCGATATCGATCGTTCCATGGATGCTATTATGTCATCTAGATTTTCGCGTTCTAAAATTGCAGCTTGCATGAGTGAAGGAAGATCGTGATCTTCACCATTAAATATCTCACCGATAAAATCATATACAAGATCCGATCCAAGGTCGTTGCGCATACGATCCATCTTATCCAGCAAACGAATCATGACATCGCCTTCCCGAGTATTGGATGCCACCAAGTTAAATACAGCTACGTCGTTTTTCTGGCCGATACGATGGATTCTACCCATTCGTTGCTCTAATCGATTCGGATTCCATGGGATGTCGTAATTAATCATCTGATTACAGAATTGCAGATTGATCGACTCGCCGCCGGCATCCGTGGCAATCATTACTTGACATTCATTACGGAATAGTTCTACTTGCTTTCTTCGCTCATCCATTGAATATTTACCAATGATCTTGGCCACTCTTGGGAGTCTCTCTAGTAGTCTCTTCTCCAAATACTCCAGTGTATCGGCAGACTCCGTAAAGATGAGCAGTTTCTCCCCTTGGTTCAGCAAACCATTTAAACCAAATAAAGTCCGTTCCAATTCATCGTATTTTCGTTCGATTGCATTAGACTTCAAGTAAGCTGTTTGCTTGATTAATCGAGACAATTGGTCGATCTCAATTTGAAGCTCCTCCGTATCAACTTGGTCTACGGCTTGCTCAAGCTGTTGTTCTATCTTTTCTTGCAAATCAAATGCTTCATCGGAATACTCGTCTATATTTATAGTTTTTGTTTTATCGATAAATTTTTTACGTTCTTTTACTGTCAGCTCTAATAAATGCTGCAATCGTTTTCTGCGACGTCGTAGTGACAAATCGATTGCTGCAATAGACGAACTGAGTCGGCGTTGAAGAAGCATCATAGCAAACGCTGTACTATTGCTTCCAGAATGAATAGCCCGATTAAAATAATGTCGTACGTAGTTCGTTACATCCTCATATAGCTGTAACTCTGGCTTAGAGAGTTCATATTGAATCGTTTTCACTGTACGCTTTGGAAATAGTGGTGTCCCGTCAAAATTCTTTATATTCTCTTTCAATCTTCGAATAATAAATGGATTAGCTTTCTCCTTCAACGTTTCATTGACAGATAGACTCGAGAAAATATCTCCATCAACCAATTTCATCAAGTGACGAAAGTTTTCCATATCGCCTTTATGCGGAGTAGCGGTGAGTAAAACACAATGCTCACTACGGCGCAACAACAATTCACCAAGTTGATAGAGTTTCGTTTTGGACGTCTTTTTGTTGATCGTGCCGTGTGTATATGCAGCCATTTTATGTGCTTCATCCACGATAACAAGGTCGAAATCGACTTCGCTAAGCATACTCTTCACTTCGTCTCGTGCTGCCCAGTACATAGAGGCCAGACATAAGTCATGCTTAAGAAAAGGATTTTCAGACCCATATTGTTTGATGGTAGAACGATTGATAATAAAAAATTTCTCCCCAAACTTCTCACTAAGTTCCTCTTGCCACTGCTTTAGTACAAGTGGCGGAACAAGAATCAGAACCCTTTGGATACGATCACGAACCATCAACTCTTTTATGAGCATGCCGGACATGATCGTTTTGCCTGCCCCTGGATCATCCGCTAGTAAAAATCGGATTTGAGGAGTTTGAAGCATACGACTATATACAGCTTCGTTTTGATGAGGGAGCGGGATCAATTTGTTATTCCCCAAAGCCCTCTTGGAGGAATACTTTGTATCCATTGAGAAAACAAAGTACTGTAGATAATGTTGCAACTCTTGCGCGTTTACTATTTCTGATGTAACAGACTCATTTATCCTCTTAAAGTTTTCCAAATCACTTCGTTCGATCATCAATTCGTAATATTGATTCGATTCCCGTCCAATAGCTGAAATATTAACAAAATACTCGTCTACCAGTTCAACGCTGTTAATCTCCACCGTTTCCGGAAATTGTGAAGCACGCACAATATCGCCTTTGACTAGCATGATGATCACCCACTTTGTAAAAAGACTCTGCCGCGGCGCACGCATGCAGAGTTTATTTGAGTCCGACCAATAACCGGCCAATGCCTTGACGTGTAATTTCTAAATGATTGCCCGAGAGCTCAGATTCCAGCACACTTAGTTCGAATGGGAAAATGCAAGATTCTCCAGATAGATGACCCAGTTCAATGACCGTCTTACCTGTAACGATAAGCATGACTTGTACAAGCCATTTTTTTAATTCCGACGAGGAAATATTTGTTTTCGCTGCTATGCTATAAGTATTTCGCTTTGCCATATCCAGGACTCCCCAAGAACGAAGTGAACTAAGTACGGCATTCACAGATACTTCAACTCGCCGACGTTCACCATACAAACCTTTTATCTTCCGGCCGATCTGTTCGCTAGTCACCTCATCTTGCAAGTGAAACAAGTAGCCTAGCTGCTCTACCGTATCCTTGAAGAAAGGATACGCAAGGAGACACATGCCCCAATGAAGCACAAGCTTTTCTTCCCGCGTTGCATGTTGAAACATCTCCAATGCCCTGTCACGAAGCTCGATATGCTCGTCTGAAACTAAGAACCAAATTTTAAACAAAATCGTACGGGCATTAGCACGCGATTTTGCTCCTCCAATATCGGCCATGAGCCGTTCATCAACCAATTGGTACAATGCATCCCTTGATGAGATTCTAGGGATTTCATTCGCAATAAAATCAAGCTGATGAAGTTGAATTTTTTGATCGAAACCGACTGCTTTTTTCATCATACACCTACATCATCTTTTTTTGATATGAACAAAAGGAACAATGACCTCTTCTATGCTTGCACCGCCATGACTAACCACAATCTCTCCTTCGCGCACGAAGGCTTCCCCAGATTGAGCGATTAAGACGTAATAGTCATCCGGCAATCCCGTACCTGACCATCGTTTACTTGAATATTGTACTGCGGCCTGATCCCTTAGGACAACATCGCGATATACCCTTACGCGCTCCCCACGGGTTTCAGGAAGTGTCCCATCATTTGTTCGCCCTACCCCTTTACTTTCCTTGTTTCCATGATCGGAGGTCAGATAAACATCGAAACCCGCGTTCAACAAGTCCAAAAGAAGGGTTTGCAAATATCTTTGTTTCAACCACACGTCAATTGCAGCATACATGCCTAACTGGCCTTGTATGGTATGGTGAGTGAGTTGATCGATCGTATCGATAACAAGGCCGGCAACTTTGGTGTTCGATTTGGCCAATGCTGCAATATTGGATCGATCATATTCTCCTTGTCCTAAACCGCGTTCGTAAGTAACATAAACTGAGGGAACGCCATTTCTTTCCCAGACTGTCTTCCAGGCTTTTTCCTCTTTGGACGTTGTGTTAATGGAATCGTAGAAGAATCGCGGAATTTCGCCAGAGAAAATAGACTGTCTGGATACAGAAGTTAGGGTAGGAATCCACGCGAATGAACCATAGACCTCACACTGAAAATCTTTCACTAATTCCCGCTCCATTTGAGCCCATTGAACAAAACTCAGCCCATCACAGACAATAAGCGCAACCTTCTCTTGTCCCTTCAGCCTGAGCACCTCAACCGTTTTATGCACCATTACCGGAGCATTTCGATCCGTTAACGTAGCCAATGATCCATAGTGATCCGATAACCACTGTTCAAAACCTGCCTCAACTCTTTCCTCCATGTCTACTAATAGGTTGCTGTCCTCATCCTCAAGCTGCACTTCTAACAAGATACTTTTTGCCTTCCCAAAGAGACGAGCGATCTGTATCCAGGTGCGGCGATCTGGTGAGGAAGAAAGTAACGTCTCCACCTGTCGCTCTATTTCTTTCAGCATTTCGATTTTCTGTCGCTTATCATCATAAGATACGCCCCAGAAGAACACATCCGGGAAAGAATCGAGATTAATCGGAACAGGGGACAGATCGCCTTCGATGAAAAGCATGCTTAACACTGCACGTACCTCGGGGTCCCAAAAAGCATGTGATTCCGGAAAATGGTCTTCAACAAATCCATGCCACTCCTGCTGCAGATACTGCACAAAAGCGTGATGTGAGGATATCCAATCTTGAATAGGAACATCCGTTATTCGACGTTTCAGATCGTCAATCAGATATTGTTGCATCACTTCCGGAACTTCACAATGAAGTCGATGATAACGCATAGCTAGCAACAGACAATCGGATAGAGAATGCACGGAATCATAGGATAACCCATAGACTTGTCTTAAGATAAAGTCAATCGTTGCCCGTTCGGAAGATACCGTGCCACTCATGGTTATACCGGATAACAAGTCCAATGTTCGTGTATCCAATTGGCGTACAATATGAGCAGAAAGCCCAGGAAACAGACTGCTTTTCCGCAACTCAACCTTTTGTGCATTGCTCCATATATCAAAGGGGATTTCTCTTAAGTCTTCCAATTGGCTGACAACAACGCAATTTACATTTTGATCTTTGTTCTTAAATCGGCGTTCCATTTCGTAACGAAATGACGCTCGATCCTGAAGCTTTATAATTTCTAATCCTTGCCCCGTTAATGTAGAAAGGATGTTTTCATCTTCGAGCAATTGGTCTGGATCGCTAACCATCGTAAAATGGGGGAAAGGTGCTTGAAAACATTCAAGCACCTTTTGACGCCAAGCGTTCAATGATGTTCACTTCCTTACAGCCCAAGCTTCGTTTGTGCATTGTCATAGTACCGCAGCAGCTTCTCGTCTTCTTGCAGGATTGATTCGGGCAGACGATTGCCGATATCGACGATAAGTTGATAGTTTTTCTCGGTCCACGCTTTGTAGAATCCGACACGAATCGCTTCCGTACGGAACTGCTTTAATTTTTTCTTACTATTCGAAAGTTCTTCAACGTACTGATTGAACTCTCTCAACAATGATTTTTCCCGCAGCTTTTCCAAATCCGCTTGTTTGTTCGGATCAGGGACATACCACCGATTTTTCGCCTTCTCCTTCAATTTTGGATCGTTTTTGTCTAAGCCGCGAAGATCCTTGTAGTCGCTGCTTAAATATGCATGGATCTGACTTGGCACTTCTCCTTCGCCATCATACTTAAGGAAATTTTGTTCGAGGAGATCATCCAATTCCGGCAACTTTTCATGCTTGGCAATATGTTGTATTTCTTTCATGAAATTCGGATGCAAATCTTGACGCGTTTGAGGTTTCTTGAGCAATTGTTGGCGGAGCCATTCAATCGCGCTGTTTTCATCTGAGACGAAAAGGCTAAGTTGGACAAAATCTTTCGCCTGAATTCGTTTTTTATCGTATTCTGCAACTTGAGATTCCAAAAAGACCATTCCGTCTCGCATTGGAAAGCGTTGCGTAATTTCAGTTTGAAATTCTGCCGAAGAAATAGGAACCGAATAACCATTTTGAACATGGAAAGCTACCATTCTATCAAATAGTATACGAGGTGTTCGCTCTACAACAACACCTGCAGAATCCTTCTCCCCCAAAAAAACCGGCAACTGCTCCAGATGGTATTTAATAAAATTCCAAATGGAGTCAGAAGTGTTCTTCGTCCGTTCAACATTCTTTACTAGCTCTGAATTAGGCTTATACGCCGAAATTACAAGATCCTGCCTTACGGCAGTTGTTGTTGTAACGGCCTTAAAGCTTCCCTGCTGTTTATCCAGCGCAGAAACATTTGCTATTATAAATCCGGCCTGTTCTAATGCTTCTCGAATGGAATTCCAAACACTAGCTTTTGAATTACTGAATTCTATCGTCATCCAATGGTTAGGTTTCAATATACGATAGAACTCACGAAAACACTTCAACATAATATTCTTATATTCGTTCAACTTCTTTCTTTGGGAGTTATTGATGATTGCTTCATCCGTCACATTCGTCTTTATGCCCAACCAAGACTCCCATAGAATATTCAGCTCAGAATACATTATGTTTGCTCCAAATGGCGGATCGACAAATATATAATCTATCGAATTATCATTGATTAGTATATCTGATGCGGTTGAGGTCGTTATAACACTAAAATCGCTTTGAAAATCATGATTCGTCTGATAGAGCTTTTGAAATGAAGCGTATCTTCTTTCAAAATTTTGAAACACTGAGCCTTCTCTTATAATCGAAGGAATATACCAAGTTCCTTTTAAGATTCCCCCCGCTGTATTTTCTGGATTACGCGAATCGAATCTAAAGGAGCTTTGTTTGCTACTTATTTGCAAAATTCCTGTTAATATGCCTAAAAAAGCTTTTCTATCCCGAGGTTCGAGCCTGCTCGCCTTATGCAACAATGCAGAAATTAACAATAGATTTCTTTTGGTGAAGTAATGATGAATATGCGTGATGCCGATTTTATCGTTTCGGCTTGATTCATCACCCTCGGGCATCTTTGTAACCGGATACCAGTAAGGTATGGGGGTATCGTTAATTTTATCTATTAAAGAAAGATCCGATACATCCGGGGCTTTAAAAAACCTTCTATTACCATATGAATAATTGATTAGCACAGGCACTTGTTTCGGTTGCTTTACAGTCATCTGAAGACAGTCATCAAAAAATGAAATCCAGCTTCGTTCCACGCTTTTTTTATTCAATAGTGCTTTGCAATGATTGCAATAAAACTCATCCAACACTTTTCCCGTATCTTTTTGCATGGCAACATCCCAATAAATAACTTCTTCCAAACAGGAAGGACAAATAAAAACATCACTCCAAACAATATAATTGATTTCGCCTTTTGCAGAATTCCCATCTGGGAGTAAATGATCCGTTTCGAGCAGCCAATTCCATTCTTTTTTTACTTCGTTGATAATCTTCTTTACATTTTTATCGAACTTATTCAAATCAACTCTTGAATTATAGTTATAGGATAGAAAGGTTGCTGCAGGAGAAAGGTCATTTAGGATGACGTTTCTTTCCCCTATTTTCGATATCAAATTTCCCGAAGAATCCATAACTTCACCGGATGAGTTAATCGAGTACCCCAAGCTCATAATCTCGCTGCGGTGCCCGCACATTTGAGCCGCCACACCTGTCATTCCAGTTCCACAAAATCCATCAAAAACAATATCACCTGGTTCCGTATAATGAAGAATATAACGCATGATAGCTTTATGAGGAACCTTTGTATGATAGCTATGCGCATTATATATTGGATCATTCTTACCTTCACTTACATCCGCAGTAAAAGGCTCACGGCGATAATGCTGCTCGTCCAGTTTTTCAGGCTTCGATGATTCCCACTCTTTAACAAAGTCCTTGATCCACGGATTCGGACACGCCGTATAATATGGCGGATCAGATAGAGCGAGTATATCCTCATCTTCACCGATTGGAAATCCTTCGATCTTTCTAAGCTCCGGCAGCTTCTTTCTCAACTCTTCCGTAAAGTAAGCGCGGCGGGCTTCATCATTTTCAAAAGTCATGCCCAAACAGGTCACCGGACCTGTTTGGGCTGTTTGATTTTCATCGGGGAACTCAAGTTGTTCAACCTTATCAGCCATTCTGTATATCACCTTTCCGCAGTAAAATCCTAACTCGATTACCGTTGCCGGTTCCTATATGATCTCTGACAAGTGCTTCAAATCGGCTTCTCAACTCATCCACTGTTAATGGATGGCCATTCCCAGCCATCTGGACCAATTGATCTACTGACAGTTCAACTTTACGTATCCCCTCGAACAAGTCCTTCAATGTTTGGACTAGTTTTAAGTCTACAGGGGAAGAGAATTTTCCGTCTTGGACGAATTGTTCGATTAATTGTTTTTGCTCAGCATTAAGTAACGAAATACTTTCTTTTATCTCTGCATCATTCAGTGTATTAACTACAGTCCCCGTCCAGGATGTTACTAATTCATCAAGTTCATCATTCAGCTTAGCAATACTAACTTGTTGAATGTAAGGCTCATCCTTCGGGCGATATCGGCAATGAGGACAAATGACCGCATGTTCCAAGTCATCTTTCTTCAAATTCCAGCAGAACTTTAGCTGATCCAACTTGGATTTCCATTCCTCCAGTTGTCTTGAAGGCAAGATGGAAATACTCGCTAATTGACGGAATGTAGCATATCTGCCATCTTGCAGTAGTTGATCCCTCTTGTTCTGATCGGTAATACCGAGTCGAGCGCTGCTATGCATCGCGTAATATAGATCGATATACTGTTCTTTCAGCTTCTGTAAGCTTTGAATTTCTTTCTGGCAATCTCCTCCTGCTTTCAAAGCATGAAGAACGTCTTCTAATGCACCTTCCGCTTTCGCATGCCATTCATGCTTCACTTGTACGTGGTTGAGCGCATTTACAATGTACTGCGCCTTTTGCGTTACATCGATTGCCTTTTGCTCTAATGCTATCAACTGCTTAGCCAGTTGTATATGTTCCTGCATTAACTCAATGTCAGCAATCGTATATTTGAAGTTTTTCAACCTGGCCGGTGTATTATATACAGTCAAGCTTTGCAAAAATTCGTTTAGCTTTCGCAGTTTTTGCTGATTCTCTCTAATTTCCGTCTCAGAAAGCAACGGAAAATCCCATGTCGGAATCCCAGATTTAATATCCTGCTCCAACTTTACGATCTCTTTTAACAACTTATCGACTTCCACTTGCAACTGAGCGACCCCAGTTGCTTGGGATTGGGGTTGAAGAAGTCCATGACTGATGGTAAACAGATCAAATAATGCTCGCAATTCCGCTAACGGCAAATCAGAAGGTTTCTTAATGTGAGTAAATTCCATGATGCCTTCTGCTTTCAAACGGATTAATTCATCAAGTTTCATTGAATCATAAGTCGTGCCGTTGATTGTGATGACGATATCTCCGCTATATACAAGCGCAACCAACAATACCGCCAGCAGTTCCGGCTCTAATTTAAACTGTACCGTTCTCTTTACTTCTATCCCGCCGGCGATTCGTTCCGTATGCAGCAGCTCAGAAGCATTAACAACCTGATTATGACCTTTGGAGTTCACAAGCTGCATAATCCAATTCGCATATCCGGATTTTTGAACGTTCAATTTATCGCCATCGAGCAATACAAGTCCTTCCAGAATCGCCCTAGCCGTTTTAGTTTTTGTAGCTGATTGGATCGAGCTTAACGCCTCCGGAATATAAGTAGTCTTTAATACATCCCATTTCAGGCATGTCCTGTCTGTTCGAAATACAGGGTAATCCGGATATTTCTCCTCGAACCATTGTGTTAAGCATTCATCGGCCGCGGTGTCCACGATTTCACGAACTGTCGCTTGCACGGGTGCAGTAAAGCTCCAATCTGCCAACTTTTTCGTAATACCTCTATAAGTCATTTTAAACGCGGTTGGCATATTTACCTTGAACCACGAGGTTAATTCCTTAATGTAATGGTTAGCTTTTTCTTCGTATAACCCCTTCGTAGCTGTTGAAGCCGTTAACGCCATTTCCTTAGCCCCGGCATACTGCCTCAAATTATGGAACAGCGTCTGATCCTTCGTATCAAGCACGAAGAAAACTTCGTCCGGCTTCTTCTCATCCTTAAATTTTGGAACATCGAAAGCTTGTAAGAAATAGATATAGAAATCCCGCTCCGGCTGAGCCGTGGAACGTTCATTAGGCGCTCCGAAGAAAAGATAACCCGGCCTTGTTGCTTTGTGACTATACCAATCCAGCTCGTGTTGCCAGATTCGATAACCCGTAACATAAGTAGAAGGTGAACATTCCAGCACCCGTTCTAATACTTGAAAGTAATAACGATCTAATTGCTCTCCGCTTAACGTTTCCGCTTTACTTGCAATGTGATCATCTACAGGAACATCCTTGTCTAGATCAAGATAATACTGTCCATTTTCTTGGTTCGTGGAAATAAATTGATAGCTAACAGACTTCAATATCTCTTTCAACGTTGATTCAACAGTAGCATCGAGAAATTCTACGTCCATATCACAGTTTTTATCGAACAAGAACAATTGGTCCCGCATTTCCGAGGGTGTCATTCCAATTCGAACCCTCAGATCATCCGTTGTAAGTCGGAAGACAGATAGAGCCTGAACGATTCGTTTGGCCATCGGTTTGTATGACGGTTTTTGGAATGCATATTCGACCCTGTCCAGCAGGACATCTGCTTTCTCCATGACTTCCCGAACATCCGGATCTGAACGCAATGTGCTATCGGATTGTATATATGTCCAATAGCTATCAAAAGAAACAATCCCGGGGCTGTCTGCCGGAATATCTTGATCGAGAAGTTTTTCAATCTCATCGCTAATCGTAGTTAGAGCAACGCGTTTCTCCGCAATTTTGACCTTCTGAAACGCAGTTAAATAAGCCGGATGAATCGGGAACAGTTCTACATACTTTTCAAGTTGCTCCCCTAACTTATCATACAATGGAGCGAACTTTTGCAAGTGTTCGCGGATATAAGCTTTTTGAGTATCGTTCTTCTTAAGTAGCCGCTGCGAAACGACAAATTCAATATCTTCACGAGCAATAATAGCCTGAACCGTACGTTCCTTAACTCTTCTTAATTGCTCAGCTACAAAGGCAAATCGCGGATTATCAAACAGCATTTCCTGCACGCCGGTCATAAAGCGGAACCTTGTCGACTGTGTAATCTCGCCCATGGCCCGGAGGAAGTTAAGGTCCAGCATCAGTTCCTGTTCTTTCCTGCTGCGCAAGTAATCCAACAATTCATCTATAATGAGAAGAAATCCATGGTCCGGATATGTCTCGTGGAAAACAGACATCAATTTGACGAACTCATCTTTATTGCTGACAACTTGAGAAAGCTCTGGCATTTCATAGTTAACACCAATGCTTTGTAAGTATTCCGTCATCTCCCGAAACAGCACTTCGCGAAACGGCATATCAATACCGTCGAATTCGATTCGAAGCACTTTAAACTTTCCTTCGATTTCTTTGGCCTTGGCTGCAACTGTCTGATTTTGCAAACGGCCACTCGTACCCGGATGTTCAGCTAGTGCAGCAATCACACTCATCAAATGCGATTTACCCGTTCCATAATTTCCGACAACCATAATCCCTTTATGGTCAATAGGACGATCAAATTGTAGTTGTTCGATAATAATATCATTTAGTACTTCTGCCATCCGGTTAGAAATGACATAATTATCAATAATGCTATCATCAGCGGTTCTTAATTCGATAATGGAGCGAATGGGTTCAAACTGAACAAGTTCGCGATACTTCATACTTCACAATAACCCCTTCTATATTAGATTTCGATAACATAACTTGAATACGAGTTATCGCTTTGATAATATTCAGGATGTTCGGGTGTTGCGTATGTTAAAGAGCCACTTTCCAGAGTTCCTGGCCAATGAACGATAAGCGTCTTATTCCCGCTTAAATTTTCAAACAAACGAACGGGATTCTGCTTCAATTCTGTATCGAATAGATACTCAATACGGTCAAGAAAGACTACATTCTTGTTTTCCCCTGCTAAAAGTGATCGAAGTATCCTGCCTACTTCGAAAGGCCTTTTTTCTGGAGGAAGTAGTCGTAGTTGCTCAGACAATAATAAGCCTACGTTAAGGATTGGAATCTCCATTTGATGAATGGCACGTTGCAACTCTACTTGTGAAATCCGACTCACCACAACAAATAACATTTTATTTCGTTTAGTTCTAGCAGTCTTGATCTCCAAAGCAATCGATTCTTGTAAACTCGCCATACTTTCACTCCGGTCATCCATGCATTCGAATTCCAAAATCGGATCTCAAGAACTATATTTCGACAGCCTAATGGTGTATTCCTGCCCTGGATTACTTAAGCTCATATACTATTATACAAAATATCGCTGACATATATTTGTCAGCGAGTATATGTTCGCATTATACTCTAATATCATCGGTAGTTTGATGTATGAGTGGATGTATGAGTGGAAATAGAGTTACAATTCGGAATTAACAGCTACCGCTACAAATCTCCGTAAACTAGCAAAATATAACCCAGCTTCCTTCGTTTTGAACTCAAACGTCTCAGACCAGGCCTTAGCATAAGCCTGCACTTGCGGCGCATAAAACCGAACAAACTGCTCCAATTTGCTCTCATTCAATTGATCCGTCTTGAAGTCGACGATCACCCAGCCTTCTTCCTCCTCGAAAGCGAAATCTATTACACCCTTCACCAAGAGATTGCCGTCGTTATTGGACTGATGCGTCAATGCAGCGGCAGCTGTTTCCGACATCGCCTGCTCGGTTGCGGGATAAGACATTGTCTCCCCATTGCTCTGAACCATCATAATCGGGATTTCAAACAATCGCTGCTTCGCTCTCAGACTACGCTGCCAGAGTTCACTGTCTAGAACTTCATGAATAATAGGCAGGGCATCAGTCGCGTCCTTCTCTGATACTCCTTCGGTCTGGCAGAGGTATTGAACGTATACAGGCAATTCGCTCATCGGAAGACCTTTCCCAACTGCTTCAAGTCCCTTATGGATCACGCTGCCGAAAGATTGGCCCCTCCCAGTGGCTGACCATTCCGGTGTGTCACCAGTACTTTTCGTCAGCCCGGTAACGGTTGCTTCCGCATAAGTTGGCTGGCGCAGTTGATGGAACACCTGCTCTCTCTGGGCCAAGTAAGCACCTAGATCAATGGATGCTGCTTCGGATTCGGATAAACCAGATGAAGTTGTCCCAATTACAATATCTCCGTCAAGTTCCCGATCATACTCATCTGTTTGAACATCCGATTCCGGAACATCCAACTCCCGGATTAGCTCCATCCCATCCATGAGTGAACTCCACGGGCACTTGGCAGGTTGTTCGGGATAGAGACTGACCACTAGCATTTGTTTCGCTCGTGTCGCCGCGACATAGAGAAGTCGATCCCGCTCCGCATGCATGAATGCTCGTTCCCGCACGCTCATCGCTTCCCAGCCGACCGGCTGGGCAATCGTTTCTTTCTGAAACCCTTTCGATTGCTGGATCAAGAAATAGCCCTGAGCCTCGGACTCCGAGCGATCAACAAACTGGTCGGCGTCATGATCCTTCTCCCCGCAAGGACAAGCGAGAAACACGATAGGCGCTTCAAGCCCTTTTGCCTTATGCACGTTCATGATCCGTACCGCTTGCCCTTTGCCTGTGTAGAGACTGGCGGTTTCCATACCTTGGCTCTCCCGAATGGCCGAAATCGCATGCGCCAGTTCATGCCAATCCGATGCGAGCATGGCGTCACGCTGCAATCGCTCCAACATCTTAAGCAGTGTTCCAGACCGATTTGCTCCTGCTTCTTGCACCGTGGAATAAGGCAAAAGACCAGTATCCTCCAGAATGCGGTACAAGGCTGCCCATGCAGGCAATTCTTTCACCCAGCCGACATATTCCCGCAGTTTCCGGCATGCAGCGACAACTCGATTATCCTGTTCTGCTGACTCCTCTGGCAGCCGGTAGATCGACCACGCATTCCCTTGAACACGATACGCCATTAGTTCCTTGTCGCTAATCCCGAATAGAGGTCCGCGCAATACGCTCAGCATCGCCACCTGATCGGACGGATCAGCCAGGTAGAGGGCCAATTGTCCTAACGTATGAATCTCGGGATATAGAGCGGAGCTTCCTACGGTTTCTGCGGCAACGCCCCTTTCCTCCAATTCTTCCGCGTATAGATGCAAATAATGCCTTGTGCTTGTCAAAACCAGAAAATCACTGGGCCGTGCCTCTCTGAACACCCAGGATGCGCCATCCCGCTCCTGAATAAGCAAATTTCCGTCGCGGCAAGCCCACGCGATGTATGCGGCAATACGCTGTGCGTCAACCGCCGCCACTTCATCCTTGCCTCCGGGAATTTTCGGGTAAGTGAGTGCATAAACCCCGTGATCCGCGCGCTTATTCCCCTTTGGATTTGGTATATTCGTTTCCATCCGGACATACGCCGCTTGAACATCGGTTTCCCGGACGGGAAGCTTGCCGATAAATTGCCCGTTCACAAAATCGCCGATCGCATCGACGGATCGGAAATTGCTGGTCAAGTGAAGCACATCTCCACATGCTTGAATCCGCGATTTAACCTCGTTATAAATGGAAATATCCGCGCGGCGGAAACGATAGATGGACTGTTTCGGGTCTCCCACGAGGAACAAGGAACCCGGCTTTGGAGTAAGCTTCCGCCAATTCCGTTCATTCGGATCATCGCCGGCCCCCGTTAAGAGAAACATCATTTCCGCTTGGACCGGGTCGGTGTCCTGAAATTCGTCGACCATAAGCCGTTGGTAGCGCCCGGCGAAAAATGCGCGAACCTCCGGGTAATCACGCAGAAGACGGCAGGCATACATCAGCAGATCCTGAAAGTTCAGCTTCCCTGCCTGCAATCGCCGTTCTCTGCAATACTCCAATGCAGGCAAGACAAATTGAATGACTTTCGGATACAGATATTCCCGCCACGATTGAAGAAAGGGGAACAGGACCGTAATCTGCCAATCGTGAAATCGTTCGGATATGGCTTTGGCTTGCTTCTTATCCGTCCATTTGTATTGCTTCACATCCAGTTTAAAGTCAAACATCTTCGCGAGCGTAAGCATCAGCATATCGTCCTGCTCATCCGACAACCGCAGCATACGATTAGCAGTACGCAGTTTTGCCTGAAGATTATCCCACCCTTTTTCCGGTTCAACTGTCGGTAGAAACCTGTTGGCTTCTTCGATCATGGGAAGCAGGGAGAGCCGGATGAGGTTGAAATCAGGGCAATGAACCGGTTCGCAAGGGATTTGGAGATCCGTAAAAAGGGATACCCGATCATAGACATTCTTCAGGATGCTGACGTCGATTCCCACCTCGGCAAAGGAGGCAAGTGCTTCACTATCTTCCTCCTGCAGCTGAATCAGATATTCATCCCAGCATTGATCGTGGAACGCGCGATTCATTTCATCATCCATTTCTTCGAAAGAAGGGTCCAATCCGGCCTCAATCGGTCGCTCGCGAAGCATGGAGGAACAGAACGCATGGATCGTTCCAATAAAGATTTGGTCCAGATTGGCCAAAGCTTCTTCCATTCGTTCTCTAGTTTCGCCTTCAACATCAGCCGTTTTCCGCTCCAGAGCAATACGGAAACGCTCCTTCATCTCATCCGCCGCTTTATTCGTAAAGGTGATCGCCGCAATATGCTCCATCTTAGCCGTTCCGGTCTCGATGAGCGCCAGCAATCTGCCGACCAAGCTGGTTGTCTTTCCCGAGCCTGCACCGGCTTCTACCAGAAAGGTCGTGTTCAGCTCCTCCAATATCCTCTTTCTAGCTTGTTGATCGGATGGTTCATTCAATGTTCT
This sequence comes from Brevibacillus panacihumi W25, assembly GCF_000503775.1. Classification (GTDB taxonomy): domain Bacteria; phylum Bacillota; class Bacilli; order Brevibacillales; family Brevibacillaceae; genus Brevibacillus; species Brevibacillus panacihumi_A. The sequence continues at coordinate 839,015 of NZ_KI629782.1, forward strand.
CCACCTCCAGCAGCGTGTGCAGCAGCTCCGAATTCGCTTCATCCTTTCGTTTATCGGCCATCATCTCTGCATGATCTCCGCATACAGCCGCATAATCGCAATATCGGCAGACCCCAGGATTTGAAGCGGGAATAAACAATCCCTGTTCCATCGACAAAAGGATTCCCCGGATCACCTCGGTGACTCGATTCCGTTCGGTTTGCGAACGTGCAATCACTTGCCCGTGCCCCCGTTCGCTTGGAAAGACGTAAGACGCTTCAAGCACTTTTGCATCAGAATCCACACCCGTTTGCCGCATCCAAAGCTCCGTCCCCATTGCGTAAAGCGCATGTTGCAGCTGCGTGCCGCCTGCGAACATGCCATTTTCCTTGTAAGGCCGAGGACTGCCGGTCTTATAGTCGATAATTCGATATTGATGCGGCGCAACTTGATCGATCCGGTCGACGATCCCGCGCAGCGTAATCGCCATGTCCTCGCCAAGCTCAAGGTGCAACGGCTGGCCATCCACGATGAGCTCTTGTTCGAAAAACCGGGGAGCCGTCTTAGCCTGCAATTCCATGCGATAGAACACGTCCACATCCCGGAGCATCGCTTGCCGCTCCCTCTCAAACACATGAGGGCTCGGTGCTGGAATCCGCTCGGCATATAAGAGAATCGTCTCCTCCGCAATACGAAGCAAACGGGCATGATCGTGTGTAATAGGCATGACTTTACTTGCGCTGACTTCCGTCATATAACGACGATAAACCTCGTGCAGCAGCGAGCCTCTTTCATTCGGCTTCAGCCAGGAGGTACGATCAAAAGTCACCTGATCTTTCACGCGAATCCTGAGCACATATTGGAAAAAGTACCGCATCGGACATTCCGCGTACTTCTCCAATTGACTTGCGCTAAGCGTCCGTTCGTCCCGGCCTTTCCAATAATCAGCCCATTCATCCCCCGCTATATATCCGTCATGCTCCGTCACTTGCGAGCTGCCGCGTGCCTCGAGTGCAAGTCTGCCTTGACGTAGCAACGGATAGACCGATTCGATGAAGGATTGCCGGTCCCTCATAAGGTTTACATTCGCATGGATTTGTCGGAAGACATAATGAGAGCCGTCCAATGGCAGTCCATTTAGCTCAGTAGAGGATGGCTGCTCTACATCCAAATACCCGACAGGTTCGCCTAAGCTTCGGTGCAGCATCTCATAGTCCGCATTCGTTTCTCCGGATACTTTTCGGAATACCTGTAGAAGTTGAAAAGCCGGGCTTGCTGTCGCTCCTTCTGCCAAGTCATACGACGAGAAGCTAAATGTAATATTGCCGCTTATCATCCCAAGCCGACCATCACGAAGGCGTTGCCGATCTCTTTGTCTCTGCACGGCTGTTTGAAGCCCGGCACCGATCCGTCCGCACTCTTCATCGAGAAGCATGGGATTTTGCCTGATATTCCCGGACCACGAATGTTCATCCATCCCGAGAAGAAACGTATGTTTTCTCCCGCTGATCCCCCCGTTCGACAAACTCGATATGTACAGGAATCCGGGCTTGGGTAACCGTTGCACCCCGACTCGAAGTTCCTGCAGCATGTCTCGGGCATACAAGAGCATTTGCTGAAATGGCATCGAGTCCGGAACAGGACATTCCTGCAGTTCTTTAGCGATACCTTTCATTTCTTGCAGGACGATCGCATCCTCTTCCGTTCCGCATACACCAAATCGATCCAAGATGTTAACGAGCCATCCCCAGATTCCCTTAGGAGAGGAGAGCGCCGCTTCGTCTGGAAACAATTCTCCTAGGAGGTTTGTCAGATGCTTCTTGATCTCGTCATCCCGCTGTTGTTGTTCCGTCCGCTCCCGTTCTTCGGGTTTTTCATCTGAATCCCCTTGGGACCGGACAACTTCTGACTCTAGCAACTTGATATACCGTTCTTTCCCCCAGCCGATTCCGCTTTTCTCCAGGGCTCGAATACAATCTGCATTCGTTATTCCTTGGTCACGATCGGAGAACGTGATCAATTGCTGCTGCAGCATTGATACGAGCTGCCGCACCTGATAACCGGACTCCAGCCAGTTCAGCAGGAAATGGGCGGCTCTTCCCATTCCGGATGTAATCACAGGCAGCCCGTCTGCAAAGGAACAGGGAAGACCGAAAGAAGCACACATGGTCAAAATGGCCAGCGCATATTCCGCATTCGGTACGATCATCTCCACTTCATCCAATGGCATCCGGCCCTGAATAATGCGTCTCAATGCTTCGCGAACCTCCGCCATCCTTCCGGTCGCATGATAGAACTGAACCTCTTCGAACGGCATTGTGGATTGAATGTCAGTGAAGAAAGAATCCGCAATAATCCTTGTCATCCGTCCGTTTGACAACCGCTCCATCATCCGGGGGGAAACCGGTGGAAGCGGCATAGGGTCTGGCAGAATAAGCTCCACGTTTTCCTGCAATTGGGTTGGTATATGCGACAAAAGGCCGGGGAAATCGGTCCAGCTCCGCTGATTCAGAAAGCGCTCATACGCTGACAGCACCTTTCTGACATAGCTGCCTTTTTGCTGGCTCATAAAGTGGTAGTCTCGAAGCTCCCCCGCTCTCACTCCGGCACGGCGCAGATCCATAATGGCTTGGTGAACATGCATGGCAATACCAGGCTTTACTTGATCCATGGAGATGTAGGAACCCGGCTTGGAAGCCATTTGTTCCATGACATGATGGATAATCCAAAAGGACCGCTGTTCCCCGATGAAAGTCAGCCCTTGTTGATACAGGGAGAACTGAACCTCACTTCTTACAAAGGATTGAACCGTTTGGACCTCCACATTCATAACCGGCCCTAATTCCCGGCATATTCGCATCAACCAGGACTGTCCTTCGATGTAGGAAGGAGCAATAACAATTTTGCGGCGAAATGGCTCTCTACGGATTGCATCATATAAACGTTCTAGAAACGTGCCTGCTATTTTCAAAAGGGATACCTTCCTTTCGTCTATCTTTCAACAACAGCACCTTACTGCCCATACAACTGTCCCCAACGCTGTAGCTGTTCCTTAAACTTTTCCCGGACAGATGCAGGCTCTAAAATCTCCGCTGAAGGTCCGTACTGAACCACCCAATTCATAAACTCCCGCTCGTGGTTGACGGTGACCTCGAATAATAAGCTGCCGTCCGGCAGATCGGTCATCTTCGGTCTCACGAACAATTCTTCTTCCTTCACATACCGTGCGACATCAGGTTGGAATTTGATCATAAAAGTGATTAAAGAATCCCCGCGTTCAATCGACCAGGTATGCTTCATATACTGAGCAATGTTAAAATCACCCTTGTCGAATCGATTACTTGTCAACTCTACATGGCGGAAACGGCTTATACGAAACGTTCGAATGTCCTGCTTGGAATGACAATAGCCGATCAAGTAAAACCGTTGATCCCTTGGAACCAGGTAGTACGGATCAATTTCGCGCTCCGTCAATTCATTCCGGCTCTGGGTATGGTAAACAGCCCTGATCGTCTTACTGGCGATGATCGCTTCCATGATGGGCAGCAAGAAGTTGGCACTGTTCTCCCGATAAGCCGGGGTGCCCATTTGGATCATGCCTGCGACATTTTCCAATGTATCGTACCTCTTCCGCGTTTCTTTCACATGGGTAGCCATCACCTTGTCGTAGGCGGATTCAAAGCCTGGAGGCAACTTGCTGGTGTCCAACACGGAGGGCAGGACAGAGAATACCAACGCTTCCTGCTCCGTGAAATTCAGCGGGTACATGGCGAAATTACCGACAAAACGGTACCCTTTTCCGTAACCCTCGTTTGTAATCGGTGCGATCAAGTCCAAAATCCGCATGTCCCTATAAATCGTACGATCCGTTGTCTCGCATTTGTCCGCCAGCTCCTTGGCCGAAATCCCCGGATTGGATTGAATGGCGAGAAGTATTTTAAAGAGCCGAATCACTTTATCCGTCATGCTATATCTCCTATCGTGTCATAGAGAATGTAAATCCTTATCATAATTGGGATTCTATGCTTTACCTAGTTCTTCCTGCCTATAAGGAGAAAACGCAACGTTCACTGTCGTTTTGATAATGTACACTTCCTCTAGACCCGGCGTAAGTTCAACAATTGCCGTATCCTTAACGACAAATCGCACCATGCCGCAAATATGATGATCAAACCTATCATAAATCCGGCCGGCGCTGCGGCATCCTTTCGGTACGGTATGCGGACTGTTGGCGACATAGCCGATTTTGCCCAAAGGGATCATATCCACCTTTATCGCTTCATGGTCATGCGGATTATCCGGGTCTTTGATCAAGTGAACGACCTGACCCGGCTTTAGAAATGCTGCTCCGTAGTAATGCTGCGTGCCTGTGACGGCGATATAGATCGGTTGATCCATTGTACTCACTCCCGCATGCCTTTCCTTCATTATGACGGATCGCAACGACCATAGATTGTCAGCGAATATATGTTCTGCGCACAAAAAAAGCACTGCGGCATCTCAACTTGAGATCGCAGTGCTGCATTCATTTAAGAAAATGGGCAAACTGATCAGGCGCATTCCGAATGTCTTGTGCCAACTTCTCGTACTCTGCGGATAATTTGATCGAACGAACTCTTTTGGCGTCTTGATCGCGCGGCTCAATGAATCCTTCTTCTCTCCAATGACTTACCTTTTCCCTTATTGAACGGTCCGACAAACGTAGCAGGTCCCTCATTTCGCTTGTCGTTAGGGTATCTTGTTTAAAGGTTAATTGAGCAAACACCATTCTTTGCTGGGGATCTAACTTGCGAATCAGATCCGGTTCGATTTTCGTCATTTGAGCAGATTTCTCGGTTACGATGGCAGCGGCTTCTTGAAAAACCTCCGCCAAACCATCGATAAAGAATTCCAGCCAAGGCGTCAAGTCAGCCTCATTCCGCCCAAAATAATAATTGTGATGGAGACCCAACTGGAGTCGTCGATAATATTCAGCCAAGTTGCGGTCATAGAAATTCTCGAGTACAAATAACCCCTTTAAACCATATCCGCCGCGTCGTAAAAGATATGTCGTGATCATCCGGGCCGTTCGGCCATTCCCGTCCAAATACGGATGAATCGTTAGGAACTGCCACATGAATATGCCAGCCTTGATAGGAACCGGAACCGAATAGGTTTCCGGCGAGTTCACCCAGGCAACCAAATACTCCATTAATACCGGGACATCTTTCCATTCCGGCGGCAAATAAAAACCGGAGGCATTGCGGCTGCCTACTTGATTCTTTTCTTCGCGATACTCGCTAACACGCGGTCTTCGTCCGTGCGATATTCGGATAATGGCATGCAGCTTTTTAATAAATTCCTCTGTGACCGGGAGCTGCCTTTTTTCGGCTTCATCCAGGTATTCCAAAGCTTTCATTAAGTTATAAACTTCCTGCTCTTCATTGTCATTGCTGGTTTGGTACAAAACTTTTCGCTTCGTCGCCTCGTCAAGTGTGTTTCCTTCAATTTTCGTTGAAAGAATGACTGTCTTTTCCATGGATTCTTTCTTAAGCATATCCAGAATAGATGCGGGCAATGGAAGCAAATCCACCACAACACTGGCGCGTTGTATATCCATTAGTCTGCGGGCTATGGTGTCCGTTATTGAATATTTGGGTGTAAACATAACATCACCTTCCTCAATAACATTATACCATTGCCGCTATTTTGCCGCAAAGTATTTTTGTTTCATTGCATTTTCTTCGTATATTTTAATTTCTACAATGACATCCGGTACAACGCTTTATTCTCCAGCCCTCGGACCGGCTGTGTCCACAACTCCTTGTCCGAAGTGGCGCTTAGTGCGTCCTCCGCCATCTGGAGTTTGGCATCCAGTGCGTCAATATAGTGCAATGCTACCGCTTCTGCCGTTTGCGGCTGCACCGGGCTTCCCCATTCCCCAAGGTTATGGTGCGAGAGAATAAGGTGCTGCAATCCGATCACTTGTTGCGAATCGAGTGGAAGTTCCAGCCGCAAAGCCGCTTCTGTGATCCAACTAGCCGCCATGGCAATATGACCGATCAACTTTCCCTGAGTGCTATAATCTGTCACGACCCCAAGCTGAGCGATCATTTCCTCTGGCTTCGCGATATCATGCAGGATAATCCCGGCTTTGATCATGTCCGCATTTAGAAATGGCCGCTGCTTGCAAAGGAACTCTCCGATCTCCAGCATACGAACGATATGATAGGCCAAGCCTGCGAAGTAAGCATGATGGTGCATTTTGGCCGCCGGATAATGAGCTAATTTCTCTCTCACCTTATCGACGCAAAAGCTTACTATATCGCGAATCGCCGGATCCGAAATACTCTCGATGACTCTGCTTATGACCTCTAATAATTCCGCAGATCCAATTGGTGCAGCTCGAATAAAATCGGTTAGGGACACACCGTCTTCGTCCCTTATATTGCGAATCCGGATGATCTTAACCTGCGGTTTTTCCCGATATAACTGAACGATTCCTTGAACCTTGACAAGCGTCATCGGAGAAAAATTGTCTCTTTCCGTTTCCTCCACATCCCAATACTTGGCGGGTAACTGTCCGCTGGCATCACACAGCACCAAATCGAAGTAATCCTTTGCCGGCGATGTGTTGGTCTGCTTCAGCTCCAGCTCTTTCAGCAAATAGAAGCCGACGAATTCATCATTCGTACTCAGATCTTTAATCAATGTCATTCTGTTCACCCCCATCTACAGTAAGCGTCTAATAAGACAGTGGATAGAAACCTCCCTAAAACTATAGGACAATCCTCTCAAGTAAAGTTTTTAAAGTAAAGTTGAAAAACTTGAAAGGGGTTTAGAGTTGGATACCAGGGAAGTCACTACCCAATATCGTTTCAACCAGTGGACTGAGATCGTCCGTAAATGCCGCAGTAGTGGCCAGACAGTCGCTGTGTGGTGTGCTGAGAATAACATCAAACCATCAAGCTATTATTATTGGTTAAGAAGGATCCGTAAAGCCGCCTGCGAAGCGCTTCCGTCACTTAGTGGAAACAATCCAATCGTTCCAGTACATATTCCAAACCACGCAGTTGAAACTTGCTCTTCGGATCAAGAATCATCGGATATTGTCTTGCGTTTTGGGGCTGTAACACTGGAGATTCGCAACCATGCATCAGCAACATTGATCGAAAACACCCTGAGGGCACTGCAACATGTTCGGTGATATCTCGAAAGCAGATAAAATCTATATTGCTTGTGGGTATACCGACATGCGAAAGTCCATTGATGGACTCGCCGCCATTGTCCAGCAGAACTATCAGTTGAACCCTTTCCAGAACAGTCTGTTTCTCTTTTGTGGTAGGCGACGTGATCGGTTGAAAGCACTCTGTTGGGAGGGAGATGGATTTGTTCTCCTTTACAAGCGATTGGAAAACGGAAGTTTTCAATGGCCAATGAATGCCGAAGCCGTTCGCTCTATCACCTACCAGGAATTTCGCTGGCTTCTCGAAGGCTTATCCATAGACCAACCGAAGGCCGTGAAAAAGATCAATATTACCGCCTGTATGTAACAACAAAAAATCCCGCAAATACGCATGGTTACTGGGCTTTTTCACACTTTTATGCTATAATGGGTAGAAGTAGAAAACGCTAAAGGAACGGGTATGATGAGCGCTGCAGATCAGATAAAAACACTCGAAAAACGCATATCCGATTTGGAGCAGGAAAACAAACGTCTCCATGATTCCGTTGAATATCTGACGCGAAAGCTCTTCGGCAGAAGTACGGAGAAGACATCGTCCCTTTCTTTGGGGCAGATGTCTCTTTTTGATGAAGCAGAAACCCAATCGGATCCGGTAGCAGCAGAGCCCGATCTCAAGCAGGTAGAGAATTACCGACGAAAGAAATTCAAAGGTCAGCGGAAGGAACTCCTGAAGGATATCCCACACGACAAACGCCTCTGTACCCTGGTTAAAGAAGACCGCTTTTGTGAAACATGCAACACCGACCTTGTGTCGGTTGGCGAAGAGTTTGTCCGCACGGAAATCGAGTTCATTCCAGCCCAGGTTAGGGTCATTGACTATTACCGTGAAACCTTTGAGTGCCGCACCTGTCGTAAGGATGGGAAACCCTACATGGAAAAATCACCGATGCCTGATCCGGTGATTCAGCATTCCATGGCATCCGCCTCCACAGTCGCATGGGTGATGCATCAGAAGTTTGTCAACGCCCTTCCCCTTTACCGTCAGGAAAAGGAGTGGAAGTCACTAGGTGTGAACCTAAGTCGTGCCACCATGGCCAACTGGATACTGGCCGCATCCCGCGACTGGTTGATGCCATTGGTGAAGCTCATGCATCAGAAGCTCTTGCAAGAAAACTATTTGCATGCGGATGAAACCACCGTCCAAGTAATGAATGAAGAAGGACGGAAAAATACTACTGACTCCTACATGTGGGTATATAGCAGCGGCCAGCATGGCAAACACCCTATTCGAATCTTCGAGTATCAGCCTGGCAGAAGTGGCAAATACCCTCAGGAATTCCTAAAAGGGTTCAAAGGGTACCTTCATTCGGATGCATACGCGGGGTACAAAAAGATTACAGGTATCAAAAGGTGCCTTTGTTGGACGCATCTTCGGAGGAAATTCGTTGATGCTCTTCCGAAAGATATACATCGGCCGGAAGCCACCCTTCCAAGCCAAGGCATTACATTCTGCAACAACCTCTTCGAGATTGAAAAGAAGCTCGTGAATCTCTCTAGCGAACAACGTAAATCGGAGCGTCTGAAACAGGAAAAACCCGTTTTAGAGGCTTTTTGGGCATGGATCGATTCTACCAGAGGGAAGGTACTACCCAAATCCAAACTAAGCGAGGCTTTGACTTATGCTCTGAACCATAAGGAAGAGTTTATGAATTATCTTGAGGATGGCAACTGCTCCATTTCGAACAACCTTGCTGAAAATAGCATTCGTCCCTTTACCATCGGACGCAAAAATTGGCTTTTTAGCGGAAGCCCGAAAGGAGCTTCGGCGAGTGCAGCTGTTTATAGCATCATCGAAAGTGCCAAGGCAAATGGCCTACATCCATACAAATATCTAAATTTTATCTTTAAAAACTTGCCGGGCGTACAGTTCGGACAGCATCCGGAATTTCTTGAGGATTACCTTCCGTGGAGTCCAGAAGTTCAAGAAGCCTGCAAATAGGGCAAAACTCAGAGAGCAGAACTCAGTTTACACGAGTTTCTGCTCTTTTTCTATCCACCGAGTTATTTGACGCTTACCATCTACAACTCCAAAAACTCTGCCTCTGCCTCAGTGATCTAGTATATTTTTATTTTATAGTTAAGTCATGACAACTTTTTGTCAGCGAATATATGTTCTGCACAAAAAAAACGACCAGATCTAATCCGGTCGCGTAGAATTCCTTATTCACATTGGGAGAAATGTAAAATTCAAGATTTAATCATCTTCGGTTAGTAGTAATTCCCTTTTACAAACATCACACTGGACCTTGATAACCAATCCTAGACTTGTTGGTATAAATATGTACGCAAACTTTGCTCCCGTTACATCTTTGGGTTCACATTTATCCCAATTATTAATTTTGTTTTCCATAGATTTGCTAATTTCAAACTTCATATGATTCTCCATAATCAATGTAACTGATCCTTGATCTTATGCACCCATTTTGGAAGAGATTCGGCCTGATATTTTAAAATACTATGTTCAGCTTGCATAACGATTTTACCGGAAACTTCGCTATTATCAATCACAATCAAATGATCAATGAGATGGATATGAGTTAGCAGATTTTGCATGGATGTGGTTTGTCTCCGAATGATGTCTTCAGTCGGTATATGATGTCCGCCGTTTCGAACTCTGGCGGCAACACGTTCGATATTGAGCCGAACATCATTTAGACCCACATAAAACATCATCACTTCAAAGCCGTTCGCCTTGGCTTCCCGTATCAGTCGTATCGCATTACCGCCGGCCAAAGTCGTTTCTACAGAAAAATCGCGTTTATGATGGATACAATCTCTCGCAAGTTTAATCGCTTCTTTGCCTGCGGATACTTTGCGGCGATCCGGATGGTCAGAATCAATGCCGCGAGCTAAAGCGTCGGGATCTATATTGACACTGATACCAAGCCTGTCCACTATCAAATTGCGAATGGTGCTTTTGCCGCTGCCGTTATTGCCGGCGAATACAACCATCACTGTGGAGTACTCATTCATGATGAACCCCAGGATTGTCGATTGGCTCGATCACACCGTTTGCATATTCTTTGACAATCTGGCCTTTTTCCGTTTGATAGACAATATAAGTTCCGTTCGCTTTTGCATCCAGTTTCGCGCGATCGCCCGTAAGTTTGATCAGTTTTTGCAAATCTTGAATACGATCCATCATAGGTCACCATCCAACCCGACTTAATCTTGCCATTATTATAACATACTCGTTTCAGATCAAAATTACAGGCCTCGCATACCAGTTTGTCCACCCACTCACAAAAATCAAGCTATGCTCAAACCGCGTTACTTCTTATTCCCATAAAGTTCAAAAACGAATCTTCCCCAGCTCCTCCCGGAAAGCCGGTCTTCGCGGAAATTTGGTTAACAATTTTTGTGTGACGGTGAACGCTTCTTTCCGTCCGCCAACCTGTTGAAGCATTCGAATGATCCGGCAAACATCGGCGTAATCTCGCCTGTCTCTGGATTGATCCGCCCGGAATTCGATATATGCCACGAAAAGCGCCTTCACCTCCTCCGGGTAATGCGGAAGCAATTGCTCATAGAACGATTCAATTCGGTAAGGTGCCTTGCGGACATGTTCCAAAAGCCGTGCGTACATCTCCTCTTCCACCAGAATTTGGGTATACGTATGCTCTCCCCTCGGGCTCTGCTCTAATTGATCTAACATATCTTGCAAATACAAAGTCCATTCTCCCTCATCGGAAAATGTATCCTTCACAGAGCGATAATACGCATACTCTCCGTTCACAATCAGCTCCATCCCGAGTTTCCGCTGCTGTTCGACTTGTCCTGTGCGATGGTATGCCTCATACCGATATTTCTTCCAGCGATAGACGAGCCCCGGCAGCCCCTGATCTTGGGCTTCCCCGGCCTCCGCCAATCGAATCGCTTCCTCGGCATCGCCTTGCTCAAGCGCCGCTCGAATCGCAATCTCCCGAATTTCCGGGAAATGCAGATGTTTATACAAATAAGCTTTCGCCTGTTCTTCACCTGAACGTTCCAAAATTTGACCATATCGGAGCACAGTTACCCGCTCGTCTGTGTACTCCCGCGACCAATTGCTTCCGGACGTATGACCCAGGAGCGAATCCGCCGCAGCATCCCATTGATGTTGCATCTGTTCCGACTCGATCAGCGCGCCCGCCGCCTCGAGGAGCGCGAGCTGCCAATCCGACCACCCGTCGTAATAAAGCTGGTGTGTCTCCTCCAACAACCGGCGGAAAATCTTCAAGCGTTCTTCCGCCGGAATATGATGGTGATCCTGAACCAGCTTGAAGATCGATTCCAGACAGCTTTCGATCACGATCCCGACTCCACCGTCCGAATCGTCGGCGGACTGCAATAATTCAATCATCTCTTCGATGATGCAAAACAGAATCGCCAGCCCGTGCAACCATTCCTCTTCATCGAAGGCGGAGAGAGCCTTTTCAGCGACGATCTCCGCACCTTCCACCGCGCGGCTTACGTTCCGCCAAGACACAAAACCATGATCATCCGAATATGTGTCAATGTAGGATCGAATCAACCGTCGGCAGGCGTCCAACTCCTGATCCGCGCCCCTTTTCGACAAGTGGAGTCTGATGCGCTCTTCCGCGGTATATGAATCCGATGCAATCGAGAGCAGCAATTCGATTAATTTCTCCTTGCTCTCTGCTTCCAACAGTTGCCGGAGAGACGGTTCCGGTGAAGATACCCCGTCTGCTTCTCTATTCTTAAGCTCGAGGAATACGGCGACTTGATGCTTGCATACCGGCCCGAAATCGTACGGACAATCGCATTCCGATTCCATTATGTTGTTCTCGTTGTCTAGCCTTACATAAACCTCATAATCCTCGTACCCGCGCACAACCGCAGTGTACTTTTCATCGGCAATGGACTTCAAGGAAATTACCCGTCCTTCGAACGCGTATTCCTTCCCTCTGTGTACAACTGCAGGATCTATGTATCTGGAAAAATCGGATAAATTCAAGAGGACCACCCCCTTTGGATGCTTCTTTCCATCTTGGAATTCCAATAGTCGATGAACACCTGATAAGATCGCACCGTGGTGAAGAAGAAAATATGTTGATCTGCCGCAGCGTCGACATGTTCATCTTTTAGAAATGGTGACAGCGACACAGGTCGTATATCGGTTGCCATTTGGAAAATAATCCTGCTCATTTGTTGCTTTTATGCTTAAGGATGTATGTTTTAGCCAAGTGGTTTAGATGGCCAACAGCAATTGAATTGGGATCACTCGGGTCATGCTTCTTCTGCATGGCACGTTCAAATTCATCCATCATCTTTGCAAAATCGCATACATTCTGCTCAAGACCAAATAAGCGTTTCATGTCTCGATAGTGTCGAAAAAAGACTGCGTTAGCTTGATCATTGGGATAACCTAATTGTTGAAGTTCCAAAATGACCGCTTCCGCATACAGCTTAATCATCGTCTGTCTTGAAGCACGTTTCACCGGTATCCCCTGCCCAAACATTTCTTTATTACTCGAGAATCAACTTCACTTCAATGGATTCCAACCAATCCGAAACACGTTTGCGATTCTGCTCTTCAACAAACTGGTAATACCGCTCTAACTGCTCGCTGTCGGAAGATAACGCATCCTTGAATCTTCGGAATATTTTCTTGCCGCCGCTCAATATGTGCATCAAAGTGGATTGCAGCTTTTTATCTTCAACCGTTTCCGCAAAATCAACCATGTCGGTATATCCATCATCCGACTCCCGTTTCGGTAACCGAAAATAAATTTCATTAAAGCCTTCTTCAATGACCTCGCTTAATTCTTCGTCCTCTTCATCCCGGTCAAACGTTCGCAACGTGACAACATCTCCAGTTTCGATATTCAGGAAGGACTCTATTCCTTCTACGTACATGTCGTATGCATCCACAATCTCCTGAAACTGCTGCTTGGTCAATTTCAATTCTTTCATAGGTTCTCCCTCAGCTACTATCGCTTTGATCAACTCGCCGCGTTGTTCCGCCTCATATTCCTCCCACGTGGTTCCATACGGGAAGCCGCCATCCGTATATCCGGCGATAAAATAGAAATTCTCGTCTTGCTCCAACAGCCCCGTGAATTCCGCTTTCTGACCGGTCCGCTTATTTTTCTTCCTGCCGCGCATTAAGTTCCCCACCTAAATCCATCGTATTTGAGCGTGCAGATTAGCCAAATTGTCATGAAAACCCCAGCCGATCCCTTCTGTTTTCGAAACCACGGCTTCGAGGCGCTCCTCGAATTCGTCGAACAACTCGGCTGTTTTATCTTCATTTACTTGATCAATGATATCGGCATACATGGACACCATGCTGTAGTAGAAGCGTTCATCAATATCCCCGTAGCTTAGGGTGAAATCAACTCCATTTTCAACGTAGACCAGCTTCAATTCCAGGGCGTACCTGGCATTTCCAGTCAATTTTTCGAATTCCGAGATCGCATGTTTCGCTTCCTGGAGTCTCAGCTTGCCAAATCCCCGCTCAGGGAAAAACTCTTTCTCAACCTTCTTGCAATACTCTTGAAAGAGAGACTCTACTGCTTCATCGCCCAGTATTCTTACAGCAAGAAACTTCTCCATATCTTTGCTGGCGCCATGACAAGCCTTCACCAAATCGATAAGCTGGTCGCTATTTAGCTGCTTCAGATGCTTATTCAGAGCAGACTTCGTCAGCTTCACAGGCTTTTTCCCTACCGGCCGCTTAACCAGTGACTTGGGGATCAGCTTGTCCTTCTGTCGCTCAAGCTCCTGATTCACTTCTTCGCAGGAGAAATGTTCGGGATCATATCCTTCTCGAACCCAGCCTATAAAATGATCCCGCTCCGGATGATTGGGAGTAAGCAGTACTTCCAGCATATGCTGATGCCCCCACACGCCTCCCACATCTTCCTGCGGACAGCCGCGGGCACCATCTAGACACAAGGGTGCCGGGTCGGATGTCGATGCGTCGATTTTGATCAACGTAACCGTGTGCTGCCAATCATCTCCAAAATCATACACGTATGTAAATACGGTGTTTTCTTCGTGAACATGCTTCTGAACGATTTCTCTTCGAGCATTCAATACCTCTCGGTCTTCCATATCTGCGAATGTCGGATCGGGCAGACCGATCACCTTTTCTTTCACATGAAACTCGTATAAATGGTAATTTTCCCATCCCATGACCGATTGGATGATTTTGTGAAGCTGATGAAACGTCACGTCCGGATGAAATTGAAACTCCCGCCAAATCTTCGGGGCAATCTCATTCAGTTCGATTCTGCATCTATAAACCATGATCGTCTGTTCTCCTTTTAAGTATTCCGAGTATATAAACAAACCCACTGTATCCCGGTTGGAATTACAATGGGTAGGCTATTTAGATTCATTCCCATTCTTCTTCGCGCATCCTTTTGATTTCATCAGTCAAATGCGCAGCTTGTTCCGGAGTTAAAACTCCAGCCGATTCAAGGATATCGTCAATGCTGCATTCATCCTCAGACATTTGTCGGTCCAACTTATTTGGCAGGGGCATAGCCAACTGTTCTCCTCCCAATTATAAATCTGAGCAATCATTTTCATTTCTCTCCGGGAAACAAAACAGGAACATTCTAAACTTCATTCTCCTGCTGTTCAAAAGAAATCCTAGACCTCTTCACAATGATACGCGACAGTCCCGCATAGGTCTGTCTTCCTCAGTATAAGCTTTGCCTATAATGGGATTGGTGAGTATAGCTTCTGTTTCAAGAATGAATAATTATATGAAATCATACGTTTTCTCGGGAGAAAATCACTCGCTGCGAAACTGGGAGAGCTTACTGCCGGAGACCATAAAACTACGCGGTTCATGATCGAAAGTCCTCGGCAGATAAGGATTTCAGTAACTCCGATGTGCTCAAGGCTTTGCCAAGCTTGAATTCCTTCCTGCTTTGTTCAATCATGACCTTCAATTCCGGATTAGACTCAACGTCAGCTTGAATGGACCGCTGCTCTTCCTCTTGCAAGACGAGAGTGAACTTTCCCTTTCCTGGAATATGAAAGTGGTACACGGAGTTGTCGCGGCTCATATTCGATATGTTCTCCATCAACTCTTCCGGTGAATTGACCTTTTCCATTCGATGTCACCCCATGTCATAAGCTTTTCCGCTCTTTTATCACCAGTATAACATAAACCGCCCCGAATCCTGTAGAAGCAGAAAACCGGTCCCCACGGACCGGCATATCGCCCATGTAGCTCGTCCACCCTTACTTCGCAAACCGCGCCGTTAGCTGAAATTGCTGAAGATCTGAAGAAAAGTAAAAAGGCCTACCCTGTAAGAATAGACCTAGAAGTTAAGATTTATATACATCACCACGAGAGCCAATTTTAATTACTTGGATAAGTAACTTATCATTCTCAACTGAATAAATAATTCGATAAGAACCCACTCGTAATCGATATTCGTCCATTGTTCCTTGCATCCTTTTGATATCGAGCTCTGGATGATAAGGGTCTTCACAGAGAATTTGTAGATGTTGAGTAATTCGAATACGATTCGTCCTATCTAATTTTTGTAAATACTTAAGAGCATCTTTATAGAACTCAATTGAGTAAGTCATCGATAACATCCTTAAGTTTAATACTCTCGCCACGTCTAAAGGATTCTTTAGCTTTTTTAATTGCTTCAATATCATCTTGAGTAGTTGGCTCATCATCCCAAGGGATATGACGATACTCTTTATTTGTGACTAATTTTTCCAAGAAATCAGCAGCGATTGGAAGGGCTTCTTCAGGTAATTGTTGAATTAATTTGTTCAAATGATCTTTTGAAACTGCCATTCGATCAACCCCTATCTAGAAAGGCTAAATTAATTTTATTATAACACGTACTTAATGAAATTTCATAAAGATCGTACGGGCTATTTCAAGGTAGTCAGCAACATCAGCTAACACCGTATTCACGCTTCGGGCCATACGGCCCTTGGTCTGCCCGAGGCATTTCGGGGGAGAAGATTCATGCAGACAACCCTGCGAACCTAACCGCGTCGCGGCCGGCAGCTACGCTGCCTTAAGGTTCTCGGATTCGTGAATACAAGAACGTTACCTGAACCCCTCGTCAAAGATGAGTGGTCTGGTTTTCCTCCATAACAAAAAGTCAGAAAGTTAATGTCCATTGTTTTCTTCTTTAATCCAATTCCACAATACTTTCCTGTTCCAAGCGTATCCTTCGATCAAGCATCGTTTGCAGCACCTGCCTCCAATGGGTCAGTCGGGTATCCTTTAGAGCCTCCTCAAGCTTTCCGGCATATTCATCGCTGATTGACGCCGCTGAGGACTCGTAACGAAGAAGCGTCTCCGCATCCATTAGCATGGGCCTCAGATTAGAAAAGAATTTCTTCCGCAGGTATTCAAAAATCCGGATTCCTCCCAGATCAATATCACCCCAATGATACACTTCAATGTTCTTTTCCGATGCCGAGGCCAAATGCTCTGCCAGTCTACACAAAAAGGATTGCAATGACCGATGGGGAAATCCCCCGGTATATAGAACAAGCTCTGTTTCGCGGAGCTCGGAAGCGTGTTCGAGCCACAGATGATAAGTCGCCAAGTTTTCAATTGTTACTATCCGAGTGGCAACTGTTTGCACTTGATACATTTCTTCCCCCGTTTTATCCGATAAGCCAACCCCACCGGCAAACACTCCAATATCAACCTTACGACTGTCGGTAGTACGGAATGAAAGAGGCCCGCTTACCAGCACAATTTGTGGATTTTTGGCCACCCCGAGGAAATCAAGCCATTCTTCCTCGGTTTCACGCTCCTCTCCTGATGCCTGCTTGGCGAGCGAAAGCAACCTTCGTTGAACGTTTCTTTCCATGTGCTTGGAGTCCTTGAACAGCTTCTGGCTAAGTAATCTTATTGGAACGGCTCGCTCGAGCCTAGGAAGCTCCAGCAATACACAAACAAGATCCTTATACCCCTCTGGATCGTCCACCTCCAGGTGGGCAGTTTTACCTTCGGCTAGCGATACATCGGCTTGTTCAGACCACACCCTGACCCATTCCCAAGGATGGCGGGATAAGGGAGTAAGGATGTGCCGCAAGCGTTCCAGCTTGTCCCGCTTCGGCATCCGCCCCGCAACGCGATAAGCCGTCTTCAACTCACTCCATCGCAGATAGATTCTTTCCAACTGCTCGCCGGTGCGAAACCGGGCCCAATTGAGTTCAACAAGTCCGAGCCGCTCCAACTCGGAAGCTGCTTCGTTGATCCAAATTCGTTTACGGAAATCCACTTCGTCTGTATAATCTTGCCAGAATGGACTTTTGTTAAGAGATAGCTGCGGCCTTTGCTTGGAAGGCTGCCCGGTTACAAAAGACTGGCTTAACTCGTATTTGTCCAACAGGAGGTTTAGCAGCTGGGAGACAAATTTGGATTTATATGGCGTTTCATGAATCTCCAAGCAGATCACCCCTTACCATAAAATCTAGAATAAAAAGCCTTGACCGTTTCCTTCATCCGCATCATCGGCTGAGGGGGATTTCCCGTTGTCAACGTTCGATAAATTCGATGTGGCAGCCGCCTCAGCCTCATATTCCGCTATTTCCACGGCTCCCGCTCTCGCCATCTCGTCTTCCGCCCCGTTGTCCCATTTGTCAATCATGTCTACATAACACTGGTAGTTATGCTTGCTGACGAACAGCGTGGTGGACACCTCAGGAGCCATATGCTGCATCTTCTCATCGGGAACGGCGGCAATCAGCTGCAGACCCATTTGCTTAATCAACCGCAGACTGGATTGAATCCGCTGCTCGTCCATTTTATTGAACGCTTCATCGAAAATGACAAGCCGCGTGCTTTTTCCGGAATATAAGTGGTGGAAGGAAGCCAATATCGCAATATAGAACGGTGTCTGCGTCTCGCCTCCCGATTTCTCCTTCAGCACTTGCGAGAAGCGGTATTTGCCGTTGCCGGATGTTACGATAATATCGAAATCCAAGTATTGCCGATAGTCCGAGAACTCCTCCAATTGTCCGGCCTCACCTTTGACCAGAAGATCGAACAACTCATGCAGAACCTCGGTACGATCATTGTCCGGTAATTCGAACAATGAACCCTTTTCCAAAAGCATGGGATCCATCACGGCATCATAGAAGCGCTTGTAACGTTCACTAGGGGAAACCTCAAAATGATACTTGTCGTCGGAAAAAGGAAAATGCCTCAGCGCATAGTTCAGCTCGTGAAACTCCCTACGGGCCATCTCGATCGCTTCCCTTAACCGAAAAATAAAGTGGGACTTGAACTCCTCTTCCGATTCTTTCAAAGCCGCCGCAACTTTATCCTGATATTCCGGAATATTCAGGTGTTCGATCGTTTCAAGCAGCCGATCGTAATCCTCGTTCGTGACCTTCTGGATGTCGGCGATAAAATTTTGATCGATATTATATTTTTGCCGCATTAATTGCAGCTTGTTGAACTGGCTGTCGCGCAGTGTCTGCTGACCCTTCCAGCTGCCTTCCCAATTTTGGATTTTCTGCCAAGTGGAGGCGGACGAATTGCATGCTTCTTCGTATCTTTGCATCGCTCCCGCTTCCCGCTCGCTGCCGTGCTCATTGATCCAATTCCGCCATGCGGCTTCGTACTCTTGCACCTTAATCCGAAGCAAGTGCAGCTTTCCTTCCGCTTCGGACTTTTTCGATTCGGTTTCCGTTTGCTTTTGGAGTAAGGATCCCCATTTTTGTTGCCACTTCTGTTCATCCTTCTTCCACTGCTCATACTCCGCCTGCAGCCGCTCCGCTTCGCTGAAATCGAGACCATTCAGTTCCTCTGTCTTCTGCAATAGCATTTCCGAGCATTCGTGGATATGCCGCATCAGGCCAAGATGGTCGGCAAGCTTGGTACAGCCCGTTTCCTTCAATTTGCCGATCCATTCGGAAAGGTGTTCACCCCAAGCATACAGCATGCGCCGTTCGTCCTGGGCAGACACCAGCTCGGAGCGGCGGATTTCCAACTGGCGGGCGATCGCTTTGGCGCCTATGAACGGAACCTCGTATTGCTCCTTGCGCATCTGCCGGGCTACCAGGTTGTTGTAAACCATGCATGATTGGGTCACCGCTGTACGATGGTGTCGCAGTTCCTGCTCGTTTGCAGCCTTCATCACCTTGCCCAGCAAATGCTCGACGTGCGCCTGGATTACGGGATGCTCCGCCTGCAGCTCGAGTGCCAGGGAACCGGTTACGGCCGTTCCCAAATACCGCTTCTCCTTCTCCGTATCGACGAGACCGACGCCTTCCAGCCGATAGGTTCGCTTCTCCCTTTCATAAATAGACAATGCCTCTGCGAAACATTCCGGTTCAACCAACAGATCGAAGCGCTGGGTGTTCAAATACCCTTCCACCGCATTACGCCAAAGCTCTTCCTTGAGCTCCATGTGCTCGCAAAACACCCAAACCGCCGAGCGGCCCCGCAGCCGTTCCTCCAAGATGCCCTTCAACTGGCGCACCGGTTCGGCATAGCTGCGCTTCTGCTGCTCCAGATCACGAATGATCGTTCTTAACTCTTCGATTCGAGCGTCCGTTTCACCCAGCTTTTCCTGCAACTGGTTATGTTGAACGAGCATCCTGTCACGCCACGCCGTTAGACCTTCTCCAATCTCAGCCAGATCCCGTGTCCACTCTTCTTCCTCATGGACTTCAATGATTCCGCAACGTGCCACAGCGTCAAGACGCGCCAGGCTCTCCTGATAACTGCGGAGCGTCTCCCTCTCTCCAGGCTTCCATGTCCAGTACGGATTGTCCGGCCAATCGTACAAGTTCGCCAATAGCTGAAGCTCCCGTTCAATTTGTCTCCGATACGTGAGCAAGAGCCTCTCTCCCTCGCTCTGTTGAGCGGTGAGCCGGGCAATGTCCTCGTGCAGCTCTTTCTTGCGCTTCTCCGCAGCATGGTTCTGCCAGCGCTGGTAAGCATCCTGTTGCTTGTCCCGGGCTTCCGCCTGCAACCGGGCGGCAAGGTCAATATCATCCGCAAGCTGTCGCAGCTCTTCTTCCAGCCGGACATTGTCCCGTTCGGTCTGCTCCAGATTCTCACTCTCGTAATCCGCTTTCAAGCGCCGGATCACATAATCCTGCTCAATGGCAGTCTCCTTGTATTTGGCATACTGGGCATAACACTCACGTATGGATTGCAGGTGCAGCTTCTTCTCCTGAAGATGCTCCAGCTCCTGGCGATACCGTTCGTGGATCTCGAAATTTTGCCGCATCAAATCCAACTGCAGCTCTTTTCGGTCGAGTATATAATCGTTGACAAAAGCACGGATATTCTGGATCGGCTTGAACGAGAGCGCTTTGGTGAATATTGTGAAAAACCGATCATGAAGCTGTCCCATCCGGGCGAGTAAGGCTTTCTGATAGTTGGTCTTGTTCCTTTCAAACAAAGCCTTTTTTCCGGAGAGCCCGCTGACCCTGACGCTTTCCCCACCGTAGCGCTTGCGGAATTCGTCTCGATTGAGCAGCTGGCCGTTGGATTTGACAAACTGCAAATCATCCAACCGCCGATCTGACAAAATGAAATACTCTTCTTCCCCGGTCGTGCTTCCTCGGTATACATCAATCGCTACCCCGACAACGAACCATTCCTTACGGTCCTCGTCCCGGAATTCAGCTGCAATATAAGTCGTAAAATCGCCGTCCCTCAAAAAGGAGCGCTCGTCGCTGCCGATTTTTCCCCTAAGATAATTGATAAAGCTGCGTTTGGCGTCATCGTGTGCAGCCGCATTGAACTTGATCATTCGATGATCAGCAACGAAAAGCACCTGCAGCGCGTCAATAATCGTCGATTTTCCCGCGGCGTTCTGTCCAGTGATCAACGTCTGTTTTCCGAATTCCAGCTCCTCGTCCTTGAAATAATGCCAGTTAATCAGACGCAGCCGCTTCATCCATTTCATCCAGCAATCCTCCCTCCGCGTTCGTCAGGTACAATTCTAGCTTATCAAGCAACGACTGCATCTCATCCGTCTGAATCATATAGATCCAAGTATGGAACAGCTTGAACCGGGCATCATCGGAACGAATGTCGGAATCCAGCGGTTCAATCAATTGGGCCTGTACGCACAATCTAACCAGCCTGTCCAATGCGGTACGGTTTACCCATTCCAGCCGGAACGTCTCGTACTTGCTGCGAATTTCATAAAGGGTAATCATAGGATAATCCGCCAGCGATAGGCCTTGCCTCTTCTCCTCATATAGTAAGCGCAGCACCAGCAGCCATAGTGTCTGTTCCCGGTCAAGCCTACGGCGAAGACGGCCATCGGGAATATGCAGATAGACGCATTCATGCCGCTCGTCCACGACAAGTTCCCAACCAAGGAATCGATAATAGCCCTCCAACGCGGTACGGTAGCGACGAATTGTCGCATACAACTCCCGGTCCTTGTCTTTGATCAGAAGGTTAACCTCCATGAGTCGCTGGATTACTTCTTTGACCTTCGATTGTTCAGAGTCGCTCAAATCTTGAAACATCATGAATCGTTATCCTCCCCGCTCTTTACGGACAATGTCGTGATTGTGGAATCGATATCTTCCGACACTAACCGTCTGCCGCTTGCCTTGCCGGTCCAAGCTGAAACGCGAGCCACCATCCGAGCCATACAAATAAACATACCCCAGCATAAGAAATTCCTCGGCACTACTTGGAGCGAGCTCGATCAGTTCCATGCGCTTTCGGTCACCAAGCCGGGTCATGACGTAATCATCCACTTTTTTACGGGTAATGGCCTTGCGCATTTTCTCTACGTTCCTCTGTCGCAGCTCCTCCATCACGTGTGCCGGAATCGGAACCGTAACATGGGTCTCCGGCTGATGAGCCATCCTTCGGCGGCGCGGCGGCAGGAGTGACTGCTCTGACCATCCGCGAACCTGATTAATCGCGAACAGCGAGTATTCCGCATCCTGCTTTTGCTGGCCGAGCAACTCCAGCAGACGTGTCAACCGGCGGTCCAATCCTTCATGCTGCTGACTCAAATATCTGGCCCGGTCGTAGGAAGAACGAAGATACTGGTTATGCCGCACATCAATCTGATAGAAAATCTCTTCCAGCCCGACAAAGGTTTCTTCAATGAAGAATAAAGCTTCCTTGACGGCATATTCCGCTTGTTCAACCGTTTCATACAGCTCGCTCTTGACGCCGTCCATTGCAGCTTCCTGCAGCAAACCCCGATCTAGGAGCCACTTCTGAACCGTATGAAGGATTTGAAAACGATAGCGCGCCACATGATCCGACGTTTTGAGCCGGTGATAGCTTTTATCTACAATTTGCGATTTATAGGTTTCAAAATGATGGTCCAGCACTTCGCGAATCGAAGTTTTTTGAACAACTGTCTCCATGTGATGCTTCATATTATTGTATAACCCAATCAATTCATGGCGAAATTGCCTTGTTACCTGTGCCGCCTCCATTACGGCGAAACAAGGGCGCATTTTGGCCTCCTCGCCGGTAAGAAGCTGATAAGTTACAAAAGCAAACCGTTGATATTCGACCGTCCGTGCTTCGCATAATTCCTGAAACACCGCAATCAGCCGGCTGGCATAATGGGGAAGTACAATATAAGCTTCGAACTGGCTGCGGGTTTCCACATCAATCCACTTCGCCCGTTCCAGCCGTCGCAGCAATGCATTGGCCTGAGCTCTGGAGACATCCTCTAACGTAAGCTGATCCTCTCTTCCAGCTCCAACCGGCTCATCCTCATCGGCAGAAATGACCATACCCGTTTCTTGTTGAGTCTCCAGCAGCTCCTGCAGCAGATCCCGCATGACTTCATAGCGAATGCCGAACCGCTCCCTTTGCGAATGCTCGTATAAAAGCAGCAGTGCTTCCGCATATATCTTCCGATTGGAACCCGTCAGAAGATGAAATAATCCTTCCGGTACTACATCAAACAAGTTCATCATACCGTGCGCATACCCTTTCGGAGAAAAATGTCGATACTTTATTATACTAGATTTGGAAGATATGAAGTATGGTAGAATACGGCTATTCCCTTCAATCTTAATGGCAAGCTCCATTGGTATACGGAATACTTGCCGTACAAGGCTCTCAAGTATCGGTATTAACTCCAGAAGAAGCAGAAAACCGGCCCCCTCGGACCGGCTGATTCAGGCTCCATATAGCTCGGCCCACCTCACCGCACAAACCGCCCGCTGCACACAAAACGCGCTGCTTCCTGACGTCGGTTCGTGTTCACAACGTGTTCACGATGTGAGCCACTAACCGAAGATTGTGTTCGATCAGCTTGTTGCGGGCATAGGGATCTCCCTTGGCCATCAGCCGGAGATACTTTTCTTCTTCCGTGTCAGGAAGCGGCTGAGGGAATGCATTGTTTTTGACATAAGCCACAAACATCAGAAGTTCTTTAAAAACCAACGAGAGTGCTGCTAAAATGCTGGACATGGCTGCCACCTCCACGTCAGGAATTGCGTTCTCCTAACCTTATGTGGGCAATCGCCTATTTGTGCATGTACAGCAGAAAGGACAATCTGATGATTGCGTTACTTATTCATTATTCATGCAAAAAATCAACCAGCGCCTGCTGAAGCGTTCCTTTGGTAATAACTGACTTTTCAAACGAAATACCGCTTCGGATAATCTGCTTGACCACTTCAGGCCGCAATCCTGTGACTACAGCTTTGCACCCCATCATCGTCATCCCATTGAGCAAGCCCATAAGCTGATTGAGGATAGAGGTCTCCATACTGGAAATTCCCGACAAATCCAAGATCAGCACTTCAATCCGCATCTCGCCAATATGGTTGATGACCTTCTCCTCTATGATTGCAGCACGTTCCTTGTCAATAGTCCCAATTAATGGAAGAATGCAAACATTTGCAGTGAGGGGAATAATGGGAACGGACAGATTGTTTACCATTTCCCTTTGCGATTGAATCAATTGGTCTTTACACTCTGTATAACTGATGAAAAAGTGATTCAGGAACTGATCCATCATATGGTTGAATCTTCTCTCCAACTCGAAGAACTGTTCCCGACTGCTCTGAGCCCCAACGGAATGCAATCGATCATAATTATATAAAAAGTCCCACAGCACTCTTCGCACTGTTTGCACCCATTCCAAAGCGAGTGTCAGAGAGTACTTCGCCCACGCAACTCCTTCTTTCCTGGCAAAGGAAATCATCTCATGCTCTCGGCCGTCAACGATATACAGCACCAGCTTGTGGGCATTGGACAACAAGTCGATATTGCCTACCCTCTGAATCTCATTGATTTTTTCATTGACATTGACTGCCTCAGCCAACAAGCGTTTCTCAAATACGTCTTGATTTCGGAGCAAGAAATGTCTGATATCTTCACCTTGTGCATACTCCACATTCAAATTGATCACTCCACGAGTTGGCGTATTGGTCATTTTGGGCAATTTGATATGAAAAGTAGTTCCCTCGCCTGGTACACTATGTACATCAATCTTTCCTTGGTGTTCATAAATCACGGAAAAGACCTGCGTAAGCCCCATTCCAGTGCCTTCGGGCTTGGTTGTGTAGAATGGAGTACCCAACATCTTTAATTTTTCTGGCGGGATGCCAACACCAGTATCTTTGATAGAAATATGGATTTCTTCATCTGTCGCGTAATGCTGCACAAATATCGTGCCTTTTTGTGGTATGGCCTCAAACGCATTTTTCAACAGGTTGAACAACGCCTTCTTCAGTTGATTTCGCTTCCCATATATAGGAGTCTCTGTATCAAGAAGATTTCGCTGTATTTCCACCCGGTAGATCTGGTCTTGGAAGAGCGTAAATAATACTTCGAGTTCAACCGCCAGTTTGATCGGTTGATAAGGTTCATCTTCAGCATCAGGCTTTGACACATGCAATAAATTTTCCAATGTTGCAAGCGCATTATTTAATTCCGATTGTGCAATGTCCAGGTATTCATCGGTGGGGCTTTCCTTCAAAAGCTGAAGAAATCCCTTCACAGCAGTCAACGGATTTTTCACCTCATGTGCGATGCCTGCCGCAATCTGACCCACTGATGCCAATTGATTCAGATGAAACTCGTTGATCGCCTTGTAATCCTTTGTGGACACATTCACCCACTCCATCCCTTCATCGTTGTTGAAAAAAAAGTAAAATACTAATGTACATTTCTCTACTGTCACTATATTTCCTTTTTCTTCTTCGGTTTTTGCACAGAATGATGATTTGTGTATTCCCGTGTTACATATGATCAAACTCGATGCGGAAGGCAGGTTGTCCGGCAAATAGATGTTTACGCAGCTCTCGGCCGGTCTGCTGATCTTTTACACATCCATTGGCACTTTCGATACGGGCAGTTTTGCTTTTTTACCCGTTAAAAATACGCCTCCCACGATCAGGATGGTGCCAGCAAGCAAATTCCAGGTGATCTCTTCGTTCAAGAACAGATACCCCCACAAAATGGCACTTGCGGGTATTAAATACGTGACCAGGGAAGCAATCTCTGGTCCGCCTTTTTGCACCAGATAATAATACAGAATATAGGCGATCCCCGAACCCATCACGCCGATGCCTAATACCGCTCCGATCGAGCTTGGTTCAGCGAGCGGAGCAAAGGAGAAGGATTCCCATGCAAATGCGAGGATTCCGCTTCCCACCATCGTGCTCAAGAGAGTCCCAAAGGTAATCTGATACATCGACAAGTTGCCCGGCAGGCGTTTGGATAATTGCGTTCCAATCGCATAGCAGCAAGTAGCAAGCAACATACAGATAAATCCGATGGCATCTACAGAGACCAGGGAAACCGGATTTATGTCCAGCAATACGACGATACCCAGGAAGGCAATCAGCATACCGAACCATTGCATACGCCCTGAGACCGCCTTGAAAAAGAGTATCCCGATCGTCAGCGTCCAAAGCGGCGTGGTCGCGTTCAGGACAGACGCCATGCTGCTCGTCAATCTCGTTTCGCTAAAAGCGATGAAGGCCCATGGAATGGCCGTATTGATCAAAGCCATCGTGACCATCGGAATCCAGGCAATTTGCTTGAGACCAAACGGCTTTTTCAGAAGAAGCATCACGATGACGATGGTGATGAAACCAAAAAAAGACCGCAGGAAAGCAATACTCCACGGCCCAAAATCAGGCAATAAAATTTTTACGAAATAGAATGACCCACCCCATATCAGGCTGAGAAGTGCGAGAACAAGAAACAGTGTACGCGTCACACATACCCCTACTTTCCGCAAGTTGAATAGCCGACTGACTCATGCAAGTATTCTATCAGGTGTTCGCCTCCTTGACCATCGAAGTGTGAACCTTTTGAATAGAAAAGCAAGTATGTGAAATTTGGCACATAAAAAACCAGCCTTTTTATCAAAGAAATGGCTGGTTCAATCCGGTCTGCTGTTTACGGTACAAGTACAGGAACACGCTTGACCATATGATGATACAGATGCCCTGCAACCATCAGGCTGCCGTCGGGGCGAAAACCGACCGATTCATACAGTCTGCGTGCCTTCACATTTTCCTCCTCGACCAATAATGCGACGCGGTCGTGCCCGCGAGCCTCCGCTTCCTTCTCGAAAGCATGGAGCAGAGACTTGCCCACTCCCATCCTGCGGCTATCAGGGTGGACAGCGAGGGAATCGAGATAGAATTCATCATCACGCGCTTCCTTTACAATAACCGGAGCTTGTCCGGTACGCTGCAGCCACCCTTCCACAAAGGGACGGTCCAGCCGCTCCGTTTCGCTGCCGTGGTAGAACAAGGCGAATCCCACTACTCGCTCCCGATTCGTCGCTACGACCACATTTTCATAGCTCAACCGATTTTGCGATTTGACAAAGTAGCTGGCAATTCTCTGAACAGCCTCATCGTATTCCTTGGCTCCAGTCAAACTGTGTGCGATATCGAGACCGATCGCCTCCATGATGAGCGGGGCTACATCTTTTGCATCGGCAGGTAACGCTTTGCGGATCATCTGGAGTCCTCCTCTCTTGGTGTCGGTATTTCTCTTGTGCGAATCCGTCTCTTATTTTGTCATAAGCCGGTTGGCTCGTCAAAAAGGAAAAAACCACCCTGGGATCAGAGCGGTCAACCAATCATTTTTTCAATTGTCAGCTTTCTCTCCAGTCGCAAGTCCAGAAACTCTCCACTCCGGCGAACCAGTGGACGCATCGGTTCGTCTTGATTGATCAAAATGACCTCTACTTCCTCACCGGTGCTTAGCCGCGCCTTGGCCCCGACGTACAACAAAGCGATATAGCGAACAAATTGGGCTACGATCTCAATATTGAGGGTACCGTTACAGGCTTCCTTCCAGAGGTGCTGTGCAGCCTCAAAAGGAGAGGTTCTGTCTTTGTATACCCGGTCCGAACAGATGGCATCGAACATGTCGGCCACCGCCAGCACCTGGCATTCGATCGGGATGTCATCGCCTTTTCGCTGCTGCGGATAGCCAGACCCGTCAAGGCGTTCATGATGCAAGAGGGCACAGAGCGCCAATTCCTCGGAGCCGCCCTCCATGGTTCGGATCATTTCATATCCATACACGGTATGCTGGCGCATGATGGCAAACTCTTCCTCGCTCAGCTTCCCTGGTTTTAGCAAAATTTCCTTGGGAATTCGCATCTTGCCCAGATCGTGCAAAAAGCCGGCGGTACCCATGAACGATACCCGATCCTCGTCCCATTTGAGCAATGATGCAATCAGGGAGCACAAAATGCCGACGTTCAAGGAATGTCGGTATGTATAACTGTCTGCCCCTTCGAGGAAGTAAAGAGAACGAAACAATCCCTTCTGCTTCAAAGCATGTCCAGCTACATCACAAAAAATCTCAGAGAATTGTTCCAGCCTCGGTTTGACATCTTGAAAAGTCTGTTCAAAAATCTCTCGTGTCTTGTCCAAGGCTTCTACATATACCGCGACAGCGGAAGCATCTGCTGTCATTTCTACAAGCTGAGACGAAATGTCTTCTCCTGTGCCTTCCGTCCAGACGTCCTGGACTTCTACCTCCCAAATACTTTGTTTTTGCAAAATATGTACATGAGTGGCAGTAATCACGGTATCCTGTGGCAGAAGCAAGATTCCGTTTTTCGTAAACAGGTCAGAAGCCAACACTCGCCCTACCAGTGAACCGTTAACAGGCATATAAGACATAGGATCAACCTCTCAAGTCCTTTTCCTAAATTATAGAAAGAAAGGGTTCACGTGACAATGCCTTTTTTCGACAATTCTTTAACTTTCCCTATTTCCGGGACCTTCTTTTCTGCCGAATCATAGGATAAAAGGCGAATCATTTGGCGAAAGGCAAGGAGGACCGTTTTTCGATGACAACGCTGTACCTTACACCAAGAGCGTGGAAACAGATAGAAAATGCGGTACGTAAAAACCCCTCTCTGGAAACAGGAGGGGTGATGATGGGATATTCTCTCGGCGAAGATGAGTGGGTCATTGCCTATGCCAGTGATCCAGGCCCAAAAGCCATCCACCAACCGAGCTCCATTTTTTTTGATGACGAGTATTTGCGCAAGATAGTCCGCAAATTAAACCGAAGCAGGCGCTGGCAGTATCTTGGAGATTGGCACAGCCATACAATCCGTCGTTTGTCACCGAGCAAGGGCGACAAGCGGACGATTTGGTCCAAAGCGATTCAATCCAAGTATATGTCCGCCTCTCCGCTCATGCTGATCGTCGGGCTGAACAAACAGAATCAGCTGCAGGCGAGAGGGTTTATTCTGGGGAATTCCCTGCGCGAGGTCGGGAAGATCGAGTTGTTTGATCGGAAAGTTCATCGATAGCCAAGCGAAACATCTCCATTGCCTGATTTTGCCCCCAGCTCGGCCTATTTTCGGCGACAGCGCTGATGGCATACAGCGGTTCATCGTAGGGGGCGTAACCCACGAACCAGTAATGGTTGGCAGATGAGCCTGCCCCCCCTGTCTGTGCCGTTCCGCTTTTTCCCGCAATCTGCCAGACTGAATCGTTCAGCATTTTTCCCGTTCCGTCGGTGACGACCTTGCGCATCATTTTGCGCAGCTTGCTTGCTGTAACGTAATCGATGCCCGGCTGTCCCAGATCTTGAACCGGAAAACGGAAAAAGGACTGTCCGTTTTTATAAGAGATTTGATTGACAAGCCGTACTTGGACAGGCTGACCGCCGCGCAAGATCGTGACCATCAGATTTGCCGCCTGCAATGGGGTTACGCGGACATCCCGCTGACCGATAGCGGTCTGAATCAGAACGCCTTCATCCTGTGCTGAGGCTTCTTTAGCAAAAATGCTGCCTCGCTCTTCCCCATCGATTTGCTTAAATCCATCCAGCTTGAACAAGTGAGCGGTCGTATGGCCGACAGGAACGGACAAGCCCAGACGCAGAGCGTACTCCTCCAGCTTCTTCGCGCCTACCCGTTTGGCAATTTCGGCAAAGGCGATATTGCAGGACTGGGCATACGCCTCTTCCATCGTAAGGGTCCCATGTCCTTCTTTCTTCCAACAAGAGAAATGATACCTGCCGTAATCCCCTGTACAGGTAAAACGGTCTGTCGGAAGCACCACTCCTTCTCCAAGTGCTGCTGCAGCTACAACTGTCTTGAAGACGGAGCCAGGGGGCAGTTGCTTGACCGCGCGATTTTGCCACTCTCTTGACTGTGCGTTTACCTTGGTCTGATCATAGGCTGGCCGGCTCACCATCGCAAGAATGTCGCCGTTTTTGACATCGAGCACGACCAAGGAGCCTTCATGCAGCCCCACTTGATCTGCGACACGTTCCATCCTGCGTTGAATCTCGACGTCTAATGTCGTCGTGAGGGAAAGCGGATAGTATTCGTTTTCCTGCTTGCTGTAACGGATGTCAAGACCCCGCAGCGGCCTGCCTTGTCCATCCACATAATAGGAGAGGACAGAAGGCTCCACTCCCTGCAAGAAGCGGTCGAAGCTGCGCTCCAGTCCAGACGCTCCGATCGTGCTTTCCTGATTCATCTTGCCGCTGGCTACTTCCTCTGGATAGAGGGTTTGGACCAGGCTGGGGTTTTGGTGAATATAGCCGATCAGATGCTTCGCTACTTCATCTTGACGGTAACGCTCCGTCACTTTCAGAGCGACGACGCCAGGTATCGCCAGGCTGTTCACCTCGCTGCTCTGCTGTTCAGTCAGAACGATAAGCTTGCCAGCTGGATTGCGCAGCAGGACAGGCGCCTTGGCCTTCTCCATCGTCGCAGTCAGGTGGTCCGGGGGTTGTCCTACGATCTTAGCAAGCTGTTTGATCCCGTCCGTCCCTTGCAGACTGCCGCGTGCAAGGGGAAAAAGGATCAATGCCAGATGCTCGCTCCCTGTAAACGCATAGCCATGGCGATCCAGAATATCGCCACGACCGCTGTGCAGGACAATGCTTTGCTGCCTTTGCTTGACAGCTCCTTTTACCAGATCGACGCCTCTGCGGGAAAAATGATGCGGAGCCCCCAGTTGAATCCACCAAAGACGGGCGAGCAATCCAATCCAGACAATTGTCATGAAAAAGAGCACCAGAAAATGGCGTCGTTTGATACGTTGTTCCAGTTGCATACCAGGTCCCCCCTCCAGCTCTCTTTCTTCCAAGTATTGACGGATTCCATTGAGCGGAAACGGGCATGTGTTGCGGATCATACAAAAAACACGCCGTAGGGGCGTGTTTCCTTGTTGGTGCCTAAGGGGTTACCTGAACATATTTTCGTTTTTCCAAGAGGATGTTGCTGATCTTCGTCGACAACAGATCGAGCGCGACACGGTTGAACCCGCCCTCAGGAATGATGACATCCGCGTATCGTTTCGTCGGCTCGATAAACTGCAAATGCATCGGTCGTACGATATTCAAGTACTGATTGACGACAGATTCGAGCGAACGCCCGCGCTCCTCGATATCGCGCACGATTCGGCGTACGATTCGTACATCCGCATCCGTATCGACAAAGACCTTGATGTCCATCAGATTGCGAATGCGCTCATCCTCCAGGATCAGCATGCCTTCCAAAATGATGACATCCTGGGGTTCCACCCGCACGCGCTCCTGTTTGCGATTATGGACCTTGAAATCGTAAATCGGCTTCTCAATGGCACGCCCCTGCAAAAGCTCTTGCAGGTGCGTCAACAGCAGGTCATTGTCAAAAGCAAGCGGATGGTCGTAATTGGTAGTTACCCGCTCCTCCAAGCTGAGATGGCTTTGATCTTTATAATAGGAATCCTGCTCGATCATCGTCACCCGATCGTATTGAAATTGGCGGAACAGCTCTCCAGCCACTGTGGATTTACCGGATCCACTTCCTCCTGCTACCCCAATGAGCACGGGGTTCTTCATCCTGCATGTCCCCTTCCTTCATGTATCCAAGGCCTTTTCATGCCCGATTTATTCTCTGTGTTGACCGCTGTTATGCCTTTTTTACACTTATGGAGAGGCCATCTCCAACGGGGATAAATGTCGTCTCCATATCAGGCCGTGTCGCGAGCTGTTGGTTGAAGTGAATGAGTTTGTCTACCAATGGCCGCTGTCGCTTGCCTGCTTCTTCAGGAGATGCAACCAGTCCACGAAATAAAACGTTGTCGCTGATCACCATTCCCCCCACGCGAAGCATCGGAAGGTACAAATCCAGGAATTTCTGGTACTGCCCCTTCGCTGCATCAATAAACAGACAGTCAAACTGGTAGCTGTCAGGCAGTCCGAGGGTAGCATCCCGTGACAGAATCTCCACCCGATCCGCATATCCCGCTTCCTTAATATTGGCTTGGGCACGGGAAAGCCTTTCCTGATCGATCTCCATCGTGACGATACGTGCATCCGGAGCAGCTTCAGCCAGCCAGATCGTAGAATACCCGATCGCTGTCCCTACTTCCAATATTGAGGTGGGGCGGTGCAAAAGGAGCAGCATCCGCATCACTTGTGCGGATGGAAGCTGAACAATCGGGATTCCCTCGTCCGCTGCTTCCTGCTCCAGCCGCTGCAGCAACGGGGATCTATCTGGCACCAGACGGAAGAGATACTCCTCTACTTTCGGGTTGGTAATCATCGTAACACTCCTCTAGTTTTTCCTGCTTTTCGCGTCATTCGCATTGTGTTCCTTCAATGTCCGCGAAAAGTAATGCTCAGAGGTACCGTCTTTTTTCGTAACATAGAAAAAATAATCGTGCTTTTCGGGATTGACGACTGCTTCCAGCGAAGCCCTGCCCGGACTTGCGATTGGACCTGGAGGCAAACCTGGATTGGCATAGGTGTTGTAAGGATTTTTCACCTTGAGATCTTCATAGGTCAGGCGATCCCGTTGCTTGCCCAGGATGAACTGAATGGTTGCATCCGCCTGGAGCGGCCATTTGTCGCGCAGTCTGTTGAAATAAACCCCCGCTACAGTCGGACGTTCTTTGTCCACTGTTACTTCACGCTCTACGATGGATGCGAGATTGACGACCTCGTCCATACTCAGGTTTTGTGCCTTGATTTTCTCTGTCCACTCCGGCTTCCATTCCTTTTGGAACTGGGCCAGCATCCGTTCGATAATCTCATGCTCGGTAGCGCCCTCTTTGATCTCGTAGGTCTCTGGAAATAAGTACCCTTCCAGACGATGAGTCCGCGCTTCGTTTTTCGGTATTTGGGCTACAAATGAAAACGCCTCGAAATTGCCGTTGTTGACCTCGTCTAAAAAGACCTTTTTATCGACAAGTCCTTCGGAAGACAAATGGTCTGCGATCTGCTCCACATTCCATCCCTCTGGAATCGTAAAGCGTTGGGCGCGGACGACAGTGTTGCCCTCGATCATCGCCTGCAGCATCTCGTCGTGCGTCTGCCCGGGAGTGAAGGCGTATTCCCCTGCTTTCAGCTTGGGAGCTACACCTGTATACCTGACGTAATAGGAGAACATCTCCGCGTTCCGTATTAATCCTTGCTCTTCCAGCAATCGGCCGATTTGAAGCACCGAAGACCCAGTCGGGATAACGACATGTTTCGTCACCTCTTCTGAGGGTACAGGTTGGAGCTGCTGATATACATAGAAGGCTGTCCCTCCGACAGCAAGTACCAGAACAAAAAAGAACAGCACCAACCAGCGAAACAGTCGCCCGCCTCTCCTGCGGCGTTGTTCTTTCGGGCGCTCGGCCTTGAAATCTGGCTTCTCTAACAGTTGATTCAAGGTAGGAATCCCCCTAGCGTCTCTTCTCTCAATCTTTTTTATTATACAGGAGGCAATCCACGCTGTCACCGTGTTGGATTTTGCCGAATCATGATTAGAAAAAGCACCCTTATTCAGGTGCTTGATTGCCTTTTTGTGCTTCTCCATTTGCGGTGTATCCATAAGACAGCACCTAAAAACAAGCTGTAAATCCCCACTGCGAGTAGAATATTGCGCGGCTCTGTCATCAGGTTGTCCCCTACGACAGCAAACAACAGCATAGCGGGAATTTTCCCCAGGGCCGAAGCAATCGTATAGCTCCAAAAGGAAACGCGGCTCAATGCGGAATACACGTTGACCACGATCGACGGAACGATGGGAATGCATCGGGCGAACGCAATCGTCAAAAAAGCATGGCGTTCAAACAGACCTGTCAACTCCCCAATTCGCTTGTAGCGATTGAGAATTTGAATACCCCATTCCTGATAGCCGTAGCGCACGAACAGAAACATCAGGATGGAAGCAGCTGTCGAGCCGATCCAGGTGATCAGGCCTCCAATGAGTGGGCCGTAAGCCGCACCGATGACGCCACCTACGAGCGGATAGGGAATCACTGGAAACAGGGCCATGATGGTCGCTATTGCCGCTACCAGCATAACATTGTTCGAATCCTGGGTCCAAGCCAGAATATCTTCGCCGAATTGATAGATGAAGTAGCCGATTGCCAGATAACATGCGGCTAGAATGATTTTTTTTAGCATGCCTTCTCTCCCGAATTGTCATACTTCTATCTTATCATGTACGTGGGATAGGCTCCTATATAAGACTATAAAAACCTCGTTGTCCAACTGTAGTGGAGGGGAGGAAAAAAGGGAGAACGCTCCAGGTGGTTGGGATCTTCGCTGGGGGGCATTCCTGGCCGCCTCCACTCCAAAGGCGGAACCGCGGCCAAAAGCAGCCCTCTCTAAGAAGTGATTCAGGGTTGGCCGCTGAATGCGGGTTCCGCCTTTTCCGTTGCGTCTGGGTCAAGATCCCAAATACCTTCGCTTTTCTCCCTTTTTTCCTCAGCCAGCCATTTTAGGTCCGCCAACTTTACTATTGCGGGTTTCTCAAGGTTGACAATACAAAAAAAGAGGACCCTTGGGCCCTCCTCTTCGCGATTAAATTCCTTCTTTTTCCAGATCGGTGATCAAGGTTTCGAAGGTGGCTTCGACTTGCTCCCACTCTTCGTCGTCCTCGATCGGAATCAGCATATCGGTTCCGTCGTAACGCAGGAAGTGTACCTCATACTCTTCTTCTTCCTCTTGGTCCACTGGAACCAGTACGAGATAGCTGCGATCTTCGATATCAAAAATGTACATGATCCGAAAATCTCGCGGCTCCTCGGTCCCTTCCTCTGTCAGGGCAATCACATCGCCCACTTCGAACTCCTCTGTCATTTCTTCGCTCATCATGGTCACCTCGATTTCGCGTCCAAATATCCCTGCAGGATCAAAGTGGCCGCCATTTTATCTATCACGTTTTTTCGTTTTTGCCGGCTGACATCTGCTGAGATCAGCATCCGCTCCGCTGCCATTGTCGTCAAGCGCTCGTCCCATAGATAGACGGGAAGAGATGTGCGCTCCTCCAAAAAGCGTGCAAAAGCCTGGCAAATTTCCGCCCTGGGGCCGATGGTTCCATTCATGTTTTTGGGGAGTCCGACCACGATACCGCCGATTTGATACTCGGCGATCCACTGCTGTATGCGAGCCAAATCCTTTTCCTTGGATTGCCGCTTGATCGTCTCCAGCCCTTGGGCCGTCCAGCCCAATTCATCACTTACTGCGACGCCAATTGTCTTGTCGCCGACGTCCAATCCCAGTAATCGCGCCATGTCGTCTGGTTTACTTGCGCTCTGCCAAGTAAACAGTCACCAACTCTTCTATGATTTTGTCTCGTTCCAGTTTGCCGATCAAGCTGCGTGCGTTGTTGTGGCGTGGGATAAACGCCGGGTCTCCAGAAAGCAAGTATCCCACGATCTGGGTGATCGGGTTGTATCCTTTTTCCTGCAGGGCCTTGTACACCTCTGTCAATGTCTCCTGAACGTCCGCCGCATTCGCTTCCTTGGGCACCGTGAATTTCATGGTATTATCCAACGAACTCACAATCAACACCTCGATTTCCTTTGAGACTTCTTTTTTGAAAAAGGGAGCCTCTCACCACATGTATTCGACTCCCTCCAACCTTACTCCTTGTCGAAAGTGCAAAAATTCCCGAGAAGGTGCACTTATTTCGCCACAGCTTGTGCTTTTACGAATTCTGCGACTGCGTCCAACGCTTCTTGCAGCTTGGACGGATCCTTCCCGCCTGCTTGGGCCATGTCGGGACGTCCGCCACCGCCACCGCCGCAACGGGTCGCTACTTCCTTGATGATTTTTCCGGCGTGGATACCGCGGTCCATCAGGTCTTTGGTTACACCTGCAACGAGGTTTACCTTATCGCCGTCGACGGAACCTAGCACGATAACTGCGGAGCCCAGCTTGTTCTTCAGTTCATCCACCATACCGCGCAGATTATCCATATCAGATGCTGACACACGAGCCGCGAGCACCTGAATGCCTTCGACGGTCTGCAGCTGGTCAGTCAGCGACGCCGCTTCAATATTACCCAGTTTTGCGCGAAGTGATTCGTTTTCACGCTGAACCTCTTTGAGTTGTTGCTGCAATCCTTCTACACGGGCAGGAGCTTCAGTGAGCACAGGAGCCTTCAGCGCATGCGCCACATCTTTTAAGATCGCGAATTGCTGATTCAGGAACTGGTAAGCACCACACCCTGTCACCGCCTCAATCCGACGGGTTCCTGCACCAATTCCGCTCTCGCTGACGATCTTGAACAGACCGATCTCAGCGGTATTGCTGACGTGGCATCCGCCGCAAAGCTCCAGGCTGTAGTCGCCGACCTGGACAACCCGTACGATGTCTCCATACTTCTCGCCGAAGAGGGCCATTGCTCCCATCGCTTTTGCTTCCGCAATTGGTTTGTTGGAGATGTCTACCAGCAGATTCTCCCAAACTTTTTCGTTGACGATTCGTTCAATGCGCTCCAGCTCTTCTGGCGTAATTGCGCTGATATGCGTGAAGTCAAAGCGCAAACGCTCCGGTGCCACCAGCGAGCCCGCCTGATTTACGTGCGTGCCCAGAACATCTTTGAGAGCCTGGTGCAGAAGGTGGGTAGCCGTATGGTTTTTGGTAATGGCGAGTCGTGCATCGCGATTTACTTCCGCACGCACTTCATCTCCCTTGCGCAAGGTTCCTGCTTCGATCAGAACAGAGTGGACATTTTGTCCCATCGGTCCTTTCTGTACATCTTGCACCCGCGCTTTTACCGAATCGGAGAGCAAGAGACCTTCGTCATTGATCTGTCCGCCGCTTTCCGCATAGAATGGCGTGCGGTCCAGTACGACCTGTACGGTTTGTCCTTCTTCCGCTTCGTCGACCAGTTGGTTATTGAAAATGATCGCTTCGACTTTACCTGTCGCTACCAATTCAGTATAACCAACAAATTGGCTCGTAACCGTCAAATCTGACAGCGGACCTCCCTGAGTCTGCATGCTGTCGACGTCTTGACGAGCTGCACGGGCACGCTCGCGTTGCTCTTCCATCGCTTGCTCGAAGCCTTCGCGGTCGATGGTCAATCCCTGCTCCTGGGCAAAATCCTCTGTCAGGTCGACAGGGAATCCGTACGTATCGTACATCTTGAACACGTCTTTGCCCGCGATCTGGGAGTGGCCGCTTGCTTTTGCAGCCTTCACCATTTCGGTCAGGATGTTCAGTCCATCGTTTAGAGTTTCGTGGAAACGCTCTTCCTCAGCACGAATGACTTTTTCGATAAAGGCGCGCTTTTCCACCACTTCCGGATAAAATTCGCCCATCATCGTGCCGACTGTCTCTGTCAGGCTGTACAGGAACGGCTTTTCCACGCCCAGCTTTTTGCCCATCCGCACCGCGCGACGGAGCAAGCGGCGAATCACATATCCGCGTCCTTCGTTTGCCGGCAGGGCTCCGTCCCCAATCGCAAACACGACCGTACGAGCATGGTCAGCAATCACCTTGAGGGCGACATCCAGGTCAGGACTGGTTTTGTATTGGACACCGGAAATCTCGCTGGTTTTCTCAATCAGCGGGAACAACAGATCAGTCTCGTAGTTGTTGTCGACTTCCTGGATGACGGAAGCCATACGCTCGAGACCCATACCGGTATCGATGTTTTTCTTCGGCAGCGGCGTGTAGGTGCCATCCGGATTGTGGTTGAACTGGGAGAATACCAGGTTCCACACTTCTAAATAACGTTCATTCTCCCCGCCAGGATACAGTTCGGGATCATTTGGATCGTTGCCGAAGCTCTCGCCACGATCGTAGAAAATCTCTGTATTCGGACCGCTTGGGCCTTCCCCGATATCCCAGAAGTTCCCTTCCAGACGGATGATTCGCTCTTCGGGAATGCCGATTTTTTTATGCCAGATCTCGAACGCTTCTTCGTCCTCTGGATGGATTGTCACGGACAAGAGTTCCGGATCGAAGCCAATCCACTTCGGACTGGTCAGGAATTCCCACGCCCACTCAATCGCTTCCTCTTTGAAGTAATCTCCGATCGAGAAGTTGCCCAGCATCTCAAAAAACGTATGATGCCGTGCTGTGCGTCCCACATTTTCAATATCGTTTGTACGGATGGATTTTTGCGAATTGGTGATGCGCGGGTTTTCCGGGATAATCCGTCCGTCAAAGTATTTTTTCAGCGTCGCAACACCGCTATTGATCCACAGCAAGGAAGGATCGTCGACCGGCACCAGTGATGCACTGGGTTCGATGCGATGCCCCTTTTCCACAAAAAAATCAAGAAACATCCTGCGAATCTGATTTCCTGTCAGTTTTTTCATGGCAATCTCCTCCAAAAAATAGAAAACTTGACTACCCTATGACATCACGGGGATAAAAATAAAAAAAGCCCTCATCCCCTCAGGGACGAGAACTGTTTTTCTCGCGGTACCACCCTGCTTACAGATCCGCCTGCTGATCGAAGGTCGAGATTCTGTCGCTTTACAGACAAGTAACGGTGCCAAGCCGCCGGTTTTTGCCCGGTCTCGGGAGTAGCCTTCCGTCGCACTTCTTCTGGCCGCCCTCTCAACCATGGAGCGTCCTCTCTGTAAAAGGTCTGCGACATACTCGTTCCCTCATTGATCATTGTACATGTAGTGCTTTGTTCGTATTATAAATTTTTTTGCCGATCACTGTCAACTTTCATGCATCATCAAAGCGATGCGATTGATCACAACCTTGCAGACTGCCAAAAAAGGCACGGCTACGATCAAGCCGACAATTCCCCCGATAGCCTCTCCAGCAAGCAGTGCCATGATGATCAGCAAAGGATGCAATTGAAGGGATCGGCCAACGATATGGGGGGATAAAACGTTCCCCTCCAACACCTGGATGATCAAATTGACGGTCACGACCAGGATAGCCATTTTCGTCGAAATGGTCAACGCGATGATAACGGCCGGACCCGCACCGATCAGAGGGCCAATATACGGGATGACATTGGTCAAGCAGACGAAGGCGGCCAGGACAAACGGATACGGCATGCCAATCAGCCAATACCCCAGATAAGCGCAGATCCCGACGATGAGCGCGACCATCATTTGCCCGTGGATGTAATCCCCCAGCGACACGTTGATATCGCGCAACACCGTCAATACGCGCTTGCGGTACGCGGCAGGGATGATGAGCATGCTGGACTGGTGCAATTGCTTCATATCCTTCAGGAGATAAAAAGCGATAAACGGCACGACCGCATAAGCCAGCAGCTTGCCCAATGTATTGCGGGCATTATTCACCAGCTCCGTGACAGAATGGGAGACGCGCTCATGCGATTGAATAATGACACGGTCTACCCCGTGCGAGATGCTCTCCGGCAAGAAATACTTATGCGCCTCCCATTCACTCATCCACTTCGTATACCACTCTTTGAGGCGCGGCAGGTCATCCGACAGCTCAATCCACTGGGTGGTAAACACCGGTATTGCGTTTACGATCACGATGGCAATGACCAGAATAAACGATGCGTAAATCAGCAGGACAGCCATCAGACGCGGCACACGTCTGCGTTCGAGCAATTCAACAATCGGATGAAGAATGTATGCGATGAGCAAGCCAACCAGGACAGGCATAAAGACTTCGGACAACAAACGCAGAATTTGAATGAGTACGGGACGAAGCAGCCAGAGCAAATTCCCAATAATCAACAGAGCGATCAGCCAGACGGCAGCAGCGAACCAACGGCTTCGCTTCAATTCATCCACCGCTGTCACTCCCCTTCCTGATGGTGGAACCTAAAAATTAGCCTGTCTCAAAGCAAAAAAAACATGTACGCCCAAGAAAACTGACTATTGACATGCAGCCAAAAGGCACATAAAATTTGAACTACAAGAAGATATCTCCAAAGGGGAGTAGCTTTTCTGCAGCATAGTCGTCATTACGGGAGAAATCCCCGGCTATGTTGGCAACATTTTCGGAAATGTTGTAAGCAAGACCTTTGCCTGTAGGGTAATGGTCTTTTTTTGTTTTTCACACGACCTTTACCTGTCCAGGGAAAGGTCGTTTTCTTTTCCTCCTTTCTACAAATACTAAGGGAGATTGTAAGAAAACGGCCGAGGATTCTTCACCATTCGAGGACGAGGAGGAGAAAGAAATGGAACTACTGTTTACACCCGAGTTTTGGTCCGCACTTTTAGCCATCATTGTTATCGATCTCGTGTTGGCTGGTGACAATGCGATTGTCATCGGGATGGCAGCCCGCAACTTGCCTGCACACCAACAGAAAAAAGCAATTATCTGGGGGACCGTCGGAGCTATCGTCATACGCGCTCTAGCCACCTTGGCCGTTGTCTGGTTGCTGAGAATACCCGGTCTTTTGCTGGTCGGTGGTCTGATCCTCATCTGGATTTCACTGAAGCTTTTGGTCCAGGAAGAAGGCCATGAAAACATGAAAGCAAGCGGTTCACTCGGCTCAGCAATCTGGACGATCATCGTCGCGGATACGGTCATGGGTCTGGACAATGTGATCGCGGTCGCCGGTGCAGCTCATGGAGACTTTTTGCTTGTCGTGATCGGCTTGATCATCAGCGTTCCGATCATGGTGTGGGGAAGTACAATGATTCTTAAATTCATGGAACGCTTCCCGATCGTCATTTTTATCGGGGCTGGGGTACTGGCATACACCGCTGGAAGCATGGTCACCAATGAAAAATTGCTCGCTCCATTCTTCGCAGCCTATCCGTGGGTAAAATGGGTATTCATCGTGGCAGTAGTGGTTGGTGTGCTCTTGATCGGCCGCATGAAAAACCAGAAACAAAAAAGAATGGCCGAACAATCCTAAGCATAGCAACGCATAAAAAAATGCCCGGACGCCATATGAGCGTTCGGGCATTTCTATTGATTTCGCCAAAGCGGGGGTTATTGCGTTTACCTAGCCATAGCCCGGATGAGCTTGCGGCTAGATTTTACCATGCGATTGACATCTTTCATGGAGAAAGGCAAACGGTTGAAATTCAACGAAAATCCTCGTCTCTTGCGACGCGGGGCCATCAAATAACCGATCAAAGCGACAATCCCGCCAGTCGCGACAATCCGCATCAGGCTTCGAATCAACATTCGCGGCCACCTCCATAGGATGTTTTTTCGCCAGACTACATATTGATCTGAGCAGCCGCGGTCTGCTCCTCAATGAACAAATCATTCAAGGAATGCAAAGAACCGTCCTCTTCCACTTGGTAGACGGAAGCAATCTGTTCATTGCTTACGCTCATTTCAATATAGCAGTTCCAGCAGTAATACTGGTTGGTCCCAATTTTTCCGACGTCTTTCGAACTACAATTCGGGCAAATGACACGCATCACCTAAATCCTCCCTTTCACGCCTGGATACGAACTTAGTCCGGCACGATCAGGTTTTCTTCCCCGACAATGACAGAAGGTGGTGCGGAAAAGCGTTTTCGCCCTTCGGTGACATCCGCAATCCAACCATTGGATAGTTCGTACCCTACAAGTTTCTCCCAGTTTGCAGAGAAGTAAACATCTTCCACTCTGCCCAGGATGTTTCCGGAAGCGGTAACGACCGCTTTCCCTTTTAGTTTTGTCTTTCCCGTCACGATGCCGACAGGTTCGATACCGGCGAGATCAAGCAAGGGAGTGATTGCGTCTTTTCCCGAAACGGTCAGGCATGATTCGCCGACCGCGTGAATCCGTTCGGAAGGAATGTAGGTGCCTGGGTGGAACCAGCCCTGTTCGCTCAGCAAGACTCCTCGTACATGCCAAGTGGGGTCGCAAAGAATGTCACGCACGGTGCCGATCGTCTC
This sequence comes from Brevibacillus panacihumi W25, assembly GCF_000503775.1. Taxonomy (GTDB): domain Bacteria; phylum Bacillota; class Bacilli; order Brevibacillales; family Brevibacillaceae; genus Brevibacillus; species Brevibacillus panacihumi_A. The sequence continues at coordinate 880,652 of NZ_KI629782.1, forward strand.
TCCGGTCTGAAGACACATGACGGGCATACCGACTACATCCAATGCCTTGCGCATGTGGGACATCCTCCTTCCGCCTTTTTAGTATCGGCGAAAGACAAATGCTCATTCGGCGCAAATGGTTCCAACCTACACTTGCTTTAAGCGCTCTTCCAAATAGCTGTAACGGACTCCTTCCTCATCGGTCTGCACGGCTGCCAGGAATGCTTCCGGCTCCCCGCACATGATGAGAAATGACTTGCTGCGTGTAATGCCGGTATACACCAGCTTTCTGCGCAGCATCCGGTAATAACTTTTGACAAACGGCATAATCACAATCGGAAATTCACTACCCTGCGATTTGTGCACGGAACAGCAGTAGGCAAGCGTCAGCTGATGATAGGCAGAACGCTTGTACACTACCTCCCGACCATCAAAATTGACGACCAGCATCTCTTCATTTTCCGCATTTTCGTTGGGGAAAAAAATTGCTACGATCTCACCCATATCACCGTTGAACACATGTTCTTCGGCGTTGTTCACCAATTGCAGCACCTTGTCTCCGGTCCGAAAGGCAGTTTCCGCGAAGGTAACCTCGCGCTTTTGTGCGGTTTTCGGATTGAACAGCTCCTGCAATTCTTCATTCAATCGATTCACACCGGCCATCCCCTTGTACATCGGGGCGAGGACTTGTACATCTTTGGCCGTATACCCTTTTTTTACGGCTGCCGCACAAATTTGTTTCACTGCTTCCGGCACATCTTGTGGCGAACTTGTGAAAAATCTGCGATCTTGCGTCGTCTTCAACAAATCAGCTGGCACTTGACCCTGCCGTACTTCATGTGCCAGCTGAATGATCGTCGATTCCTGTGCCTGCCTGTATATATCCTTCAGTTGGACGAGCGGCAGCAGTCCGGATGTGATCATATCCTGCAGCACATTGCCCGGACCGACAGAAGGAAGCTGGTCCGGATCCCCTACGAGGATAATCTGCATTTCGTCGGGAATGGCCCGAAAAAGCTGGTTGGCAAGCCAAATATCCACCATCGACATCTCGTCTACGATTAACAGTCTTCCCTGAATCGGATGCTCAGCGTCATGCTCAAAGCTTTCGCCTTTATAGCCCAGCAGCCGATGAATCGTCATCGCAGGCAATCCGGTCGTCTCTGTCATTCGCTTGGCAGCTCGTCCCGTTGGTGCGACTAACAAGATGGGAAATGGATTGTCATCTCCGTATTTTTTCAGATCAAGAGAGACCCCATGCAACTGGGCAAAAACACGGCAGATCCCGCGTATGACCGTCGTCTTTCCTGTTCCGGGTCCACCGGTCAAGAGCATAAGTCCGCTGGTAATGGCCCGCTCAATCGCATCGCGTTGGGTGTCAGCGTACGTAATCCCCAGCTCGTCCTCCACCTTGCCCAGGGCGCTGTAAAACTCTGATACAGGAAATGTGCCGAAATCATCACGCTGCGCAAAATGGCGGAGCCGCTTGGCCAATCCAATCTCTGCAAAAAACAGGGAAGGCAAGTAGATGCGTTCTTCCTCCCAAGCCACCTTGCTTTGGACGAACAACGCCTCGACCGCCAGTTTGATCTCTTCCTGAGTAAAAGCATGTCCGCCGCACTCATCCAGCAACCGCTTTGTCTTTTCACACAGCTCATCTACCGGGACAAACACATGGCCTTCCGAGTATGAGGATTCTTGCAGCACGAACAACGCAGCAGCCTTTGCCCGTTCTTCGGAGGAAGCGGCAATTCCAGTCGCGCGAGCAATGTCATCTGCCCGCTTAAAGCCAATGCCCTGGATATCCTCGATGAGGCGATACGGCTCCTTCGTCAAAACGTCCATCGTCTCCAGCTTGTAGTGCTGATAGATGCGTAGAGCCATATTGACTCCGATCCCGAAATCGTACAAAAATACCATGGCACTTTCCAGCGAGCGATGTTCCATGACCGAATCGTAGATCGTCTTGGCTCTCGCCTCCGAAATCCCCGGCAACTGAGCCAGGCGCTCCGGATTTTGTGCAATGATGCTAAGTGCATCTACGCCCAATTCTTCAACAATGCGCTTTGCCATTTTCTTACCGATTCCCTGGAAAAGCCCACTCGCCAGATAACGCTCTACCCCAGCCGCCGTCTTGGGCGTTTCTCGTTCATAACGCTTGGCGACGTATTGTTGTCCATATCGCGGATGTGTCTTCCACTCCCCATAGAAGGTGTATCGTTCTTCCGGATGAGGCCGTGGAAAATTCCCGACGATGATGACCTCGGAATCCTTGATGTTCTCCGTGGTCTCTTCTATCTTTAGACGGATAATTCCGTACCATGTTTCTTCGTTGTAAAATATTTCTTGATTGACATATCCGCGAATATATGTTTCGGAAAACAAGGAGATTTGTTGTTGCTCCTCCATCCCAAACGCCTCCTCACACCTGTTCGAACGATCCTCGAACAGATGATTTGCCCTTGAAGATGGAAAAAATCCACTTTATAACAAAGTGGATTTCACCATCGCTTCTATTTGATTGTAAATCGTTTTGCCTGTTCTGACAACCGCTGGGCCAACTGTGCGAGAGTCTCGGCTGCTGCTGCCATTTCCTCGGTCGAGGCTGTCTGTTCTTCGGATGCCGCAGCTACTTCTTGTGTATTGCGCGCTGTCATTTCTGCCAGCTCTTGAATCGTGCCAGAGTGGACGAGCAGCTTCTCCGTATCCTGTTGAATGATTTGCGCAGCCCCGTTCATGCGATCAACCTGCTGACTGACATCTTGAACTGCCTGCAGGATCAGACGGAAGCTTTCTCCTGCAGATGCAACCCCACCGCGTCCATCCTGAACGGCGCCCATCGTTTTGCTCATCGCTCCGACAGCCTCCTGGATTTCTCCGTTGACGTTGTGGATCAAGGATGCGATCTCTTCAGCTGCATGACCGGATTGCTCAGCCAATTTTCGAACCTCCTGGGCGACAACTGCGAAGCTGCGTCCCTGCTCTCCGGCTCGTGCCGCTTCGATGGCTGCGTTCAAAGCCAGCAGATTGGTCTGCTCCGATATTTGCTGGATGATGGCGATGATTCCGATAATCTTTTCGGATTGCATCCCCAACTCCCGCACGACTTGCTCCGTACGCCGGACATGCTCTGTAATTTGATCCATCTCTTGGGCGAGAACACTCAGCTTCTCTCCCCCTTGGCCCGCAAGCGCGTAGGCATGGGAAGCCTCTTCGTTTACATGGCTCGTCGATTGGGCAATTTCCTGTATATCCTTCCCGATCCGCTGGATGAAGTCGCCTGTCAAATGGACGGTTTCCTTTTGCTGATCAGAAGACGTCGCGATTTCCGCAGAAGAGTGGGAAATTTGTTCGGACGCACGTGCGCTTTCGGACGCGCTTGCCTTCAATTCGACAGACGAGATTTCCACCTGCTGCGATACCTCCTGCACATCACGCAACATCCGGCAGAAGCCGTTCATCATTTCATTGTAATTCTGTGAAAGCTGGCCGAACTCGTCCTTGGTATGAATCTCAACCCGCGGAGTCAAGTCTCCCGCTTCAGCCGCCTTCATTGCCGAAACCAATTGTTTCAGAGGCGAAAGCAGCTTGTAAACGACAAAACTGCCGATAGCCAATGCCGCAATCGCACTGATCAGGCTGATGACAAACATGGTGATCCTGCTTGTTTCTATCGGGTTTAACAAATCCCGCTGGAAGCTCGCTGTCACCAGGATCCATCCGTTGGGAAGTTCACTGTAGACGGCGAGCTTGTCGTCTCCCTTGAAACTGTACTCCATCCAGCCGTTTTTGTTCGCGATCATTTCCTGTGTGAAGCTCTCTTCCCACAAGGAGGTGTTCTCCATGCTCTCATCGGGATAAAACATCAGCACCCCCTGTTGATCCAAGATATAAGCAAAGCCGCTCATCCCATTTGGCTGATAGTATTTTTCTGATATCTCATTCAAAATATCTTTTATTTTCTGTCTATTTCCGTCAAAAATATTCGTATCCTGCGTGTAAGGCGCCAACTCCCGCATTTTCAACTCGGTTATGTATTGCAAATCAGAAATCGTAAACTGATAGACAGCTCTCTTGGCATTCTCAAACTGGAGATAGCCTGCGATCATGAGCGGAACAATCGTTATGATCAGCATGGTCGCGAGCAGCTTGAATCTCACAGAAGCCTTTCTTGCTATCATGAGGAAACACTCCTTTTCTCTTGCAGATGAGGAAGAATTTTGATTATAGCAGAAATATTTTACCATTTAGTTATCGTTTCCCACAATCCGAGGATGATAAACGTAAAAAAACAAGACCAGTCATCGGCATCCATTCGCCAGACTGGTCTTCGTTTATTATTTTTGCAAACGCGTTGCGATCTGTACGATCTTTTTTGCTGCAAGCTCTGCTTCTTCTACGGTGTTGGTGATCCCGAAGCTGAAGCGAATCGCGGATTCTGCTCGCTCCTCACCAAGATTCATCGCTTGTAAGACATGCGATAATTCCAAAGATCCCGATGTACAAGCCGAACCACTGGCGGCTGCTACCTGTAGCAGATCCAGATTCATCAACATGGTTTCCGTCTCGATTCCCGGAAAGCTGACATTCAGGATATGCGGCAGCGTGTGTTCAGGGTGTCCATTTACGTGATACGCAATTCCGGCCTCCTGAAAGCGTGCAAGCATAGCAGCCTTGATCTGCTTATACTTGGCTACCCGCTCTTCCCGTTCTGCTTCCGCAATCCGGACAGCTTCCGCGAAGCCGACGATCCCCGCCAGATTCTCCGTCCCTGCACGACGTTTCCTCTCCTGTGACCCGCCATGCAACAAAGGAGAAATGGGAACGTGCTTGCCTACGTACAGAGCACCGACTCCTTTGGGGCCGTTGATTTTATGTGCCGAGACCGAAAGCATATCGATAAAAAGATGTTCTGGATCAAGCGGCAGCACCCCATATGCCTGTACGGCGTCTGTATGAAAGATGATGTGGCGCTCACGCAAAAAACGTCCAATCTGTTCAATCGGTTGCAGCGTTCCTACCTCGTTGTTGCCATACATGACCGAGACTAGCGCTGTATCTTCTCGTACAGCCCTTTCCAGGTCGCTCATGCGCACAGTGCCCGTCTCATCCACCGGAAGATACGTCACCTCGTACCCGATCTGCTCCAGGTATTCACAGGCGTGCAAAACAGCGTGATGCTCGACCTGCGTCGTAATGACGTGACGTCCCCTGCCCTGTTGAGCCAACGCACCACCGATCACTGCCAGATTATCCGCCTCGGTTCCGCCGCTTGTAAAAATCAAAGACTGCGGATCGACATGCAAGGAGCCTGCAATCTCGTCTCTGGCCTTTTCCAATGCCTGGCGAGCCTTGCGCCCAAAACCGTGCACACTGGAAGGATTTCCGTACACCTCGGTGAGGTAGGGTGTCATGGCCTCTACGACACGCGGATGTACCGGGGTGGTGGCGGCATGGTCAAAATAGATCATTTCCGACACAAAAGTCACCTTCTGCTTCCATCATTAGATATAAAACATGTAGTTGTCCGTGCGCCCGTCATCCTGGAAGGTAATCAAATCCTGCAGCGATGTAGAATCCAGCACCGAAGAGATGCTGTCGCGAATGCGCAGCCACAGATAGCGCTTCGCTGCATCTTCCTCCTCCGCGAATTCCACAGGGCTGATGGGACCTTCCAACACGCGAATGACATCGCCTGCGGAGATCTCATCGGGTTGCTTGGCCAGGACATATCCGCCGTAAGCCCCGCGAATGCTCTTCACCAGACCTGCATTGCGCAGCGGTGCGATTAACTGCTCCAGGTAATGCTCAGATAAGTCATGGCGTTGTGCGATGCTGCGCAATGAGGTTGGCCCTTCTCCACAGCGATTGGCCAGTTCCATCATAATCGTCAGCCCATAACGTCCCTTCGTCGATATTTTCACAGTCACAACTCTCCTCTATATTTACATTTCCCTTCTTTCCTGCTTCCTACATGAGTTCATCGGTCCGGGATACACTACCTACAGGGGGTGAGTGCAAAATGACCACAAATAAACGTTCGGAACGAGGCCGCAACCATCCGTCCGGAACGTTGTACGAAAACCCGGCCGGGACAGTTGCACACAAAGCGCGATATGGTGCAAGCGAACAAAGCAAGCAGCCCAACGAAAACGGCGACTTGCCCAACAAACCTGGAGGAAACGTCCGTACGTAAGCGAGTTACTCCCTCTTTGTCGAGGGGGTTCTTTTCCCCCTCGTCCTTATTCCCAAGAGGACTTCTTCGGATTCGCCAGCTTCTGCCTTTCCTCCTGGAACTTTCGGATATGGCGCTCGTAGCCAAATTCCTTTGGCTCGTAGAACACAATATCCAGGCCATCTGGCAGGTACTGCTGCTGCACGTATCCGAACGGGTAGTTGTGCGGATACAGATAACCTTTGCCGTGCCCCAGCTTCGACGCGCCTTTGTAGGCTGAGTCACGCAGATGGATCGGGACGGGCTTATGCCCTTCTTTTTGAATATGGGCCAATGCCTGGTTGATCCCGTTGTACGCCGCGTTGCTTTTTGGCGCGGTTGCCAAATAAGTAGTAGCCTGTCCCAATGCGATTCGCCCCTCCGGCATTCCGACCAATTCTACGGCCTGAAAACAGGAGATGGCTACCGTAATCGCTTGCGGATCGGCATTGCCAATATCCTCGGATGCCGAGATGACCAGCCTGCGAGCGATAAAGCGAGGATCCTCCCCGGCGTCGATCATTCTCGCCAGCCAGTATAAGGCCGCATCGGGGTCAGAGCCGCGAATGGATTTGATAAACGCGGAGATCGTATCATAGTGATTATCTCCGCTCTTATCATACCTGACAGCCCTGCGCTGGATGGATTCCACCGCCACATCCAAGGTGACGGTGATGCTCCCGTCTGCTCCCTGGGGTGTCGTGGTGACCGCCAGTTCCAAAGCATTCAGCAAGCGGCGCGCATCTCCCTCGGCATACTGAATCAAATGTTCTTGCGCTTCCGGTGTGAGCTGCACGTCCAGTTCTCCCAGCCCGTTCTCCACATCCCGCAAAGCACGGTCGATGACTTGTTTCAGTTCTTCATGATTGAGCGGTTGCAGAGAGAAAATCTGGGACCTGGACAGCAGAGCTGCATTTACCTCGAAAAACGGATTTTCTGTCGTGGCGCCGATCAAAATGATCGTTCCTTCTTCTACAAAAGGCAGCAAAGCATCCTGCTGGGATTTGTTGAAGCGATGAATCTCGTCTACAAACAAGGTCGTGCGCTGACCGCCCATTACTAATCTTTCCTTCGCCTCTTCCACAACTTTGCGAATGTCGCCTACACCGGCAGTCACTGCATTCAGTTCTGAAAAATACGAACGCGTCGAACGAGCGATCACTTTTGCCAAAGTCGTTTTTCCCGTACCTGGCGGACCATAGAAGATCAAGGACGATACCTGGTCTGCCTCAATCGCCCGGCGCAACAGCTTTCCAGGAGCGATGATATGCGATTGGCCGATTACATCCTGAATCGTCTGAGGTCGCATGCGAGCGGCAAGCGGCTTTTGTTTGCCGCTGCCTCCCTGTTGTTCGTAGGCAAAAGAGAAGAGATCGTCCATCTTCTTACCCTTTCACCGGCTGCCACTCAAGCAGATCACGTACGACCACGCTGGCCAGGATCAAACCTGCCACAGACGGGACGAACGCATTGCTCGCTGGAGGCTGCCGAACCTTGCTGATCGGAGAATCCGGGTTGGTGACGATCTGCTCCCGTACATCTGTACGGATCTCAACGGGAATCTCGCGGGAGTACACTACCTTTACCCCTTTATAAATGCCCTTTTTGCGCAGCTCGCGTCGAATGACCTTGGCGATTGGATCATAGCTCGTCTGCGAAATGTCCGCGACCTCGAATCGAGTCGGATCCATTTTATTCGCTGCACCCATGCTGGAGATAATCGGGATATTGCGCCGCTTTGCCTCCTGAATGATGTGAAGCTTGGCAGACATGATATCCATCGCGTCCACAATATAATCCACTTCATGGGCAAAGAATTGTTCGGCGGTCTCTTCGCTGTAGAACATATTCAGCGTGATGACCTCGCATTCGGGATTGATGGTCGCCACGCGCTCTTTCATCAACTCCGCTTTTTTCTGTCCGATCGTATGCAACGTCGCGTGAATCTGGCGGTTGCAATTCGTAATATCGACGACATCCTTGTCCACCAGCACCAGTTTGCCTACGCCGGTTCGCGCCAAAGCTTCTACGGTAAAGGAGCCTACCCCGCCAATCCCCAGGACAGCGACGCGGCTGTTTTTCATTTTTTCCAAACCTTCAGGACCGAAGGCCAATTCACAACGGGAAAATTGATGAAGCATACGTATTTTTCACCTTTCAAAGCAGAGTAATTGTCCATCGGAAAAGTAGGATTCCAGGGAATAAAGCAGCCCCATTATGTCGTGATTTCCTACGTTTTGAACCTGCTCATCGCAGGTGGGCGTCTGCCCAACTGAAAGAGACTTCCACTCTTGCGGAGGCGTGCCTTTCCAGTTGGGACTTTCGACTCCCGAATCAAACATTGTGGCTCAAAACGATCAGATGTCACGGACATCGTAGGGCTTATCTTCTACTATAACCAATGTATCAAAGTGTCATGCATCTGTGCAAGTCGCTTGCCGCTAAGCTTTTACCTTCTCTTCCTGTTCGACAATCGTGTCGATGTGCAGTTCTTTCAGCTGATTTGGAGCTACCACATCCGGGGCGTTTACCATCAGATCGCTCGCACTGGCTGTTTTTGGGAAGGCGATTACTTCACGCAGATTGTTGCGTCCAGCCAAAAGCATGATCAGGCGATCCAAGCCAAGCGCGATTCCACCGTGGGGAGGTGTACCGTATTCAAAGGCATCCAGGAGGAAGCCGAATTGCTCACGCGCTTCTTCAGGTGTAAAGCCAAGTGCCTTGAACATCTTCTCCTGTACGTCGCGTTTGAAGATCCGCATCGAACCGCCGCCCAGCTCGTAGCCGTTGAGGACCATATCGTACGCTTGCGCACGGATTTGTCCCGGATCGGTGTCGAACAGATGCAGGTCCTCGTCTTTTGGACGAGTGAATGGATGGTGCAGCGCTACGTACCGTTTCGCTTCCTCGTCCCATTCGACCAGCGGGAAGTCCACGACCCACAGGAATGCAAATTTGCTGTGGTCGATAAGTCCCAGCTCGGCTGCCAGCTTGGTACGCAGGGCGCCGAGGGCATCTGCGACTACCTTTGGTTTGTCTGCCACGAACAGGAGCAAGTCTCCTTCTTCGGCGTTCAAACGTTTTTTCATTTCATTCATTTCTTCTTCTTTGAAGAACTTGACGATTGGACCTTTCAACTCTCCGTCTTTCAGACCGATCCAAGCCAAGCCTTTCGCTCCGTAACGGGAAGCGAATTTCGCCAGATCGTCTGCTTCCTTGCGGGAATAGTGGCCGCAGCCTTTTGCGTTGATCGCTTTTACCTGTCCGCCGCTCGCTACGACGCTGGCAAACACTTTGAAATCGCTGTTGGCTACGACGTCCGATACATCTGTCAGCTCCATGCCGAAACGAATGTCTGGTTTGTCGGAGCCGTAACGTCCCATCGCTTCTGCATAAGTGAGGCGCGGGAACGGTGTTGGCACATCGACGCCGATAGTTTGCTTGAAGACATGGGCAACCATTTTTTCCATCATCGGCAAAATCTCTTCCATCGGGAGGAAGGAGGTCTCGATGTCCACCTGGGTAAACTCTGGCTGGCGGTCCGCACGCAGGTCTTCGTCACGGAAGCAGCGGGCGATCTGATAGTAACGCTCCAGACCGGATACCATCAACAGCTGTTTGAACAGCTGAGGAGATTGCGGCAATGCGTAGAACTCCCCTGGATGGACACGGGAAGGAACTAGGTAGTCGCGCGCTCCTTCTGGCGTGCTTTTCTGCAGCATCGGTGTCTCTACTTCCACGAAGCCATTCTCGTCGAGGTAATCGCGGAAGGCTTTGGCTGCTTTACTGCGCAGGACCAGGGAACGCTGCATTTCCGGACGGCGCAGGTCGAGGTAGCGGTATTTCAGGCGCACCTGTTCGTCGACGTTGATGTCGTCTTCGATCGGGAACGGTGGTGTTTTTGCGTCATTCAAGATTTGAATTTCAGAAATATGAACTTCGACTTCTCCGGTTTGCAATTTCGGATTGATGGCTTCGGGAGCGCGGTTGACCACTTCCCCTTTGACCACCAGCACATATTCGCTTCTTACTTTGTCAGCGATTTCCCAAGCCGGCTTGTTGTACTCGGGGTTAAAAACGATTTGCACGATCCCGGTGCGATCGCGGAAGTCAATAAAGATGACGCCGCCGAGGTCGCGGCGAGTCTGTACCCAGCCGTTCAAAACGATTTCTTGCCCTACGTGTTCTTTTGTCACTTCTCCGCAATGCACGGAACGATATTGCCATGCCATGATGAGTCCCTCCACTAAGGTTTCTTTATTTTTTCTCTGTCAAATAATTGACGAGGTCTTCCTGTTTCACTTCTTGCTGTTCGCCTGTCGCCATTTCCTTGACGACGACGGTGCCGTTCGCAAGTTCCGATTCGCCGATGATAGCGGTGAAACGCGCTTCCAAACGATCGGCTTGTTTCAACTGCGCCTTCATCTTGCGGTCGAGGTAATCCTGTTCGGCGGAAATACCAGCCTGGCGAAGCTGGTCGACCAGCACGAAGGCTTTGGTTTTGGCTTCCGGTGTCTGAACGACGACGAAGCAGTCAATTCCGCCGGGGGTCGGAAGCTGAATCCCTTGCTTCTCCAAGGCCAGCAGCAAGCGCTCAATGCTGAGAGCAAAGCCGATTCCCGGCATGTCGTCTCCGCCCAGATCAGCCACCAGCCCGTTGTAGCGGCCGCCGCCGCAAAGCGTTTCGACAGCGCCGATCTCCGCCATCTTGATTTCGAATGCCGTCAGGGTGTAATAGTCAAGTCCGCGCACCAGGCGTGGATTGACATAGTACGAGATTCCCAGCGCTTCGAGATAGCCTTTAACAGCTTCAAAGTGAGCTGTAGACTCTTCACTCAGATAATCCAGGATGGATGGGGCGTCTTTGGTCAGCGAGCGGCATTTTTCGTTTTTACAGTCGAGCACGCGCAGCGGATTGCGGTCGATGCGGGATTGGCAATCCTCACAAAGCTCCGAGCGCACCGCGTTCAGGTGAGCGAGCAGGTGCTCGCGATGACGTGCCCGGTCCTCCAGCGTCCCTACGCTATTCAGCTCTACCGATAGCCCGGTAAGTCCCAGCTCTTGGTACAAGCGAATGGCGACACTGATGACTTCCGCGTCAATGGCCGGGTCACTGCTGCCAATCGCCTCTATTCCGAACTGTACAAACTGGCGATAGCGGCCAGCCTGCGGACGCTCGTGGCGGAACATCGGCCCTAGATAGTACTGCTTGGTCGGCTGATTGGGTGAACCGTACAGCTTGTTCTCCACGTAAGAACGGACCACCCCTGCAGTCCCCTCTGGACGGAGAGTCAGAGCATCGGTACTGCGCGGATTGGCGACGCTGTACATCTCCTTCTCCACGACGTCTGTCGTCTCGCCCACGCCGCGAATGAACAACTCGGTGTTCTCGAAGAGCGGTGTACGAATTTCCTGGTAGTTGTAGCGGCGGCAGAGATCGCGGGCTTTGCTCTCCACGTAGTGCCACAGCTCCACCGTACCCGGCAAAATGTCCTGCGTGCCGCGTGGAATCTGAATTTTTTTCATGAAATAGAACCTCCATTTTTGGCAAAAAAGTAAAAAAAGCCTCTCGCCGCCTGACATGGTGCATACGCCGCATGTCAGGGACGAAAGACTTGTTTATCCTCCGTGGTGCCACCCTGTTTGAAGATCCCTCATTATGAACATTCGGGACCCTTCCACTTGTAAGCCCATAACGCGGGCTATGCGCCTGCCAGTTACTAAGGCGAGCCATTCGCTCATCTGTTCACTGCGGTCTTCGGAGATGTCCTTCGTCAGGTCGTCTTCGGCAAGCACTCTCAGCCTCGATGCTTGCTCTCTGCTCCAGCGGTTCCTGATTACTTTTTCCCGTCATCAGATCTGTTCCATTCGGTTGAAAAAAGCTTAATGTGAATCATAGCAAACTCGGAATCCGTCGTCAACAGGCGTTTTGAAAAACATTTTTTGATCAGGATGTCAGGCTTGGGTAACGGATTTTTCCGAGTAGATTTCGTCCAGATCACGAAGTTTATTCTCGACCAGGGTCTTGTAGGTGTCATTGTACGTTTTCGGATCCTTGGGGTTGGGCCAGCGGGTCAGCTTGCCGCTTCCCGGAGCCATCAGCTTGGAGACCGCGCCGCAGCCAAGCCCGAGTATGGTCTGCACTTCTTCCATGATCATGATGTTATAAATGCTTTCCTGATCTGGCTTGGAATAACCCACATTCTCCAAATTGCCCAGAATGTTTTTTTGGCGGTACAAGTAATATGGCGAATAACCATTGGCTTGCGTCCACTCTGAGGCAAGCTCCATCATCCGGCTGATCTCGTCCCGACTGGCTACCCGGTACCGATCCTTGTTCTGCGTCATTTCCGATGCGCGTTTAAAGGACAAGGTGTGCACCGTCAGAGAGGCCGGCATCAGCTTCTCGACTTCTTCCAGGCTATGGGCCAGCTCGGCAATCCCCTCATTCGGCAAACCGATGATCAGGTCCATGTTGATATTGGTCAGCCCCATTTCCATCGCCAAGTGATACTTTTCGATCGTTTCCTCCACGGTATGATGGCGACCGATGGCACGCAAGGTCTCCTGGGTAAACGACTGCGGATTGATGCTGATCCGATCCACTTCCCAGCGCTTCATCACTTGCAGCTTTTCCGGGGTGATCGTGTCAGGTCTGCCCGCCTCCACAGTCAGTTCCCGAACCTGATCCATATGCGGAAAACGGCGGTGCATGGTCTCGAACAACTGGTCCATATCCTCCGCTGTAATGCTCGTCGGAGTCCCGCCCCCGAAGTAGATCGAGGTGATTTTCTGGTCGCGTGCCGTCAGCCACTCTCCGATGCGCTCCATCTCGTAGTGCAGCCCTTCCAGAAACGGATTGACGGATGCGGTATGCGAACGAATGGCATATGCAGGAAACGTACAGTAGGCACACTTCGTCGGACAAAAGGGGATGCCAATATAAATCGACAGTTCGCGGTCTATTTGATAAAAGTCCGGGACCACTTGCAACTGGCGATCCACGATTTCCTGCAAAAGCTTCAGCTTGTAAGGGCGCAACACGACTTCCTGCTGCAGTTTTTGATGGGCTGCTTCCCGGGAAATTCCAGATGAAAGGAGTTGATGAAGCAATTTAGTGGGACGAATTCCTGTCAGGATGCCCCATCCCTGCTCTATCCCGGTGTATTCCTCCAAGACCAGCAGCAAAGCGTAGTTGATCGCCTGTTTGGCCGTTCGGCGCATCGCTTTTTCGTCACGGCTGGCATAGATGCGCTGAACCTGGTGCGCCAGACGTCTCTGCCCGTCAAAAAGCTGGCAGGCTGCTTCGACTCCGTCTGCTCGCTGGGATAAGGTCAATTTCAGTTTTAGTCCGGGCTCATTTGTCCAGCTGGGGACGAAGGCAAGCGCGGGATCTTCGTAGAACAAGGCGAGAATCAAAGAGACTTCCCGCTCGAAAGCGTGCCCTTCACATGTAATTTCAATCATTGGGTTCACCTGCTTTTTCATTTGCCACCCTTCATCTTAGCCGACCCGAAAAGTCCGGTCAACCTTACATGCGGCGAACCCGTGAGAAAGGAGCCATTACGGCTTGGCCCCTCTGCGCAATGCCCGGACATCTCGGACACTGATATGGAATTCCCTGGACATTTCAATATCGTTTAAACGCGACTCTTTTTCCAAAAAATCGTGAAAATCGACGGAAAACAGTTTCCGGTTCAATTCTTGGGCAAAGGTTTCTTTACTCGACTGTCTCATGTTTTCCTCCTGCCTGCCATTGAGGGTCTATCTGCTAGTATTGCCGGTTGTTTCGCACCGTCATACGCCATTTTCCCCGAGAAGTTTGTCGGATGTTGCAGGAAAAACCAGGATGGAAGGAGAATGGAATACCTTTACCCCAAAGCTTTGCCAAATTCATGCAAGAAATGATTGCGAGAGGTATGCAAATCTTTCGGAAAGGATGTCTATCGTGTTTGTTCGTCAAAAATTCCTGAAGATGCTCCTGACTATCGTCTGTGCCATCTCCATCCCTGTCTCATCAGCTTGGGCCGCCGGTTCTGTTCAGGTCACTGTGGACAAGCTGAACGTCCGTTCTGGTCCCAGTCTCCAGGACACGATTATTACGACCCTCCCGAACCAAACTGTTTTGCCAGTCCTATCCCAACAAAATGACTGGGTGCAAGTGCAGCTCCCCGACGGCAAGAGCGGATGGGTATCCGGCCAATTCGTCGCCTCTTCATCGGCAGGCAGTAATCCTCCCGCATCTACAGCGGCTTCTGCCACAGCCACAATAGAGAGCAGCACGGAGAACCTGAATGTTCGCTCCGGCCCAGGAACCAATCATCAGATCGTTCAAACCATCAATCCGGGAACCCGCTATGCAGTACTGCAAAAGAGCGGAGACTGGATCGAAATACAATTGCCCGGCTCAAAAAAGGGGTGGGTCGCGGCATGGCTGGTCAAGGAACAAGGGACTTCTGGTAGCGGCGGAACCAGTGTGAGCGGCAATACCGGAACGACAGCTCCAGTGACGCAGCTCCCGCCCGTCCAGGTACAGGTTCCCAAACAGGACACAGTCCAAGGCGCCAGCCTGACGCTGGACTCCGCTCCCTATATCTACGCATTTCCGGACTCTTCTACGCCAGCGATCGGTCAATTGCACGCGGGCTCCACGATTACGGTCGTGGCGAAGCAAAATGGCTGGGTCCAATTTCCTTATCAAGGAGTCAACGCCTGGATCAAAACAGAGGAGGACGCGCCATCGCAGCAGCCTGTCCCTGATACGGGAACAACTGGCAGCCAGCCGAACGTCCAGGCGCCCAACACGCCGCAAACCCCGGCTGTACAAACTGCGACAGTCAACACGGACGGACTCAATTTGCGCAGTGAAGGCAATACGTCCAGCGCGATCCTGGCCACTTTGGCCACCGGCACGAAGCTGACGATCGTCCAAAAACAAGGAGACTGGTACCGGGTCACTACCCCTGAAGGCAAAACCGGATGGGTCGCCGGCTGGCTTATCACCGTATCGATACCCGAGTATCCGACACCTGCCGGACCGCACGTGACGATCATCAATCCCGATACCAACATCCGCAAAGGTCCTGGTACACAGCACGAGATCGTGAAACGGGTTCAAACAGGCGAGAAATATGAAATCGTCAATACTGAGGGAGACTGGTTCCACATTCGCTTCGGGGACGGCTCCAGCGGTTACGTAGCAGGCTGGCTTGTATCGGCTGTCGGGGTTCCGGCCGTCCTGAAAAGCAATGAACTGGTCAACAAGGTGATCGTGGTGGATCCGGGACATGGCGGAAATGACAATGGGGCAACCGGCTCAAGCTTTGCGACACTAGAGAAGACCGTCAACCTCCAAGTCGCCCTCATCCTGCGCAAAAAGCTGGAATCAGCAGGAGCCAAGGTGGTCATGACACGAGCTGATGACCGCAAATTAACCCTGCAGCAGCGGGTAGACATCGCCATTCAAAACAAGGCGGACATCTTCGTCAGCATCCATCACAATACGCATCCGAACACGGCGACGAACGGAACGATCGTCTTCTACTACAGCGACGGCAATTCCAGCAAACTGGCCTCCCTCGTGCAAAATGAAATCGTCAAAGCGACCAACTACAAGGATATGAATGCACGCTTCGGCAATTACTTCGTCTTGCGGGAGAATCCAACCCCATCGATTCTGGCAGAGATCAGCTTCCTCTCCAACTACAATGACGAGATCCGCGCGCGCTCTGAGCAGCAGCAGGAGTTGGCTGCGGAAGGCTTGTACAAAGGGATTATTCAATACTTTGCCACTCTGAGCAATCAAGGCGGCTAAACAACAGTGAATTAGACAAAAGAAGCCCTCCGGCTCGGCAGCTAGACAATTTTTCGTCCAAGCTGTCGCCGGAGGGCTTTTCATATGGGGCGTTTCTCCCAAGGTTCTACCGTGCCTACAATAGATAGCGGCTGATCCGAGCGAATCGCATCGATGACGCCTTGTGAGATTTCGTGATTGAACAGCCATCTCGCCGACTGTTCCTCCAGGATGAATCCGAGGATGACGCGTCGAAAAAGCACGTGCTCCCTCGCAATCTCTTGCGGGGGATTTTTCCAAGCGCGGCTTCCGCAAACCTGAAACAATCGCCATGGCTTGCGCTGAACAGAGAGAGCATCTAGAATCGTCTCCAGTGCCAGCGGGGCACTCGAATGTATCCAGGATACGACCAGATCGACTGAGTCCGTCTCGGCAACCCATTCCTCCATTGCTTGCTTCAGCACCGCCGTCTGGTGGTAATCAAGCTGGATAAAATGCACTGCCTGTGGATCAGGCAGGTCCTGCCGCAATTGCTCAAACCTTTTGCGGTCACGGGCCAGCACCGTGACCCGATACCCCTGTCCGACAAGCCACAGAACGGTATCGGCCAGCATGCCCGTTCCTCCAATTACAAGCGCTTCTTGCCCCATGGTTCACTCCCCTTCCTTTTCGAAAGCTAGGATTCTACGATCAAGGTCACAGGTCCATCATTGAGCAGCCGCACATCCATCATCGCGCCAAAACGGCCTGTCTCCACGTGTAAGCCTTTTTCCCGCAACTTGTTGTTGAACAACTCATACAAAGGCTCCGCCTGCTCCGGACGGGCTGCGCTCATAAAATTGGGACGTCTTCCTTTCCTGCAGTCTCCGTACAGGGTAAACTGCGAGACAGACAGGATCTGACCTCCTGTGTCGAGCACCGAATGATTCATTTTCCCCGCTTCATCTTCAAAGATGCGCAGGTGCGCTACCTTGTCCGCAACGAATTCCACATCTTTTTCGCTATCCTCATGCGTAATTCCTACCAACAATAGCAGGCCGTGTTCGATTTGCCCCACGACCTCTCCTGCTACTGTCACGCTGGCTTCCCTGGTTCTTTGTACGACTACTCGCACGCAGCTTCCTCCTCTTCATCCTATTCTTCTTCATCCCCTCGCTGAAGGCCAAAGAAGAACACCTAATCCATCCAGGGATCAGGTGCTTAAAATTCGGCGTACCGAATAAATATCCTTGATGCGCTTGATTCGTTCCACCACTTTATGCAGGTGATCGACGTTGCTGATCGAGATCGTCATGTGGATGGTCGCCACGCGGTTTTTGTCTGCCTTGCCGCTGACGGCCGAGATGTTGGTCTTCGTCTCAGCCACGACCTGAAGGACATCGTTCAGCAGGCCGCTGCGGTCATTCCCGGTGATCTCAATATCCACATGGAAATTGTGCTTGAATTCGGTGTCCCATTCCACATCGATCAGACGCTCCGAACAGTCCTCTGTCGCGATGTTGGGACAGTCCAGACGGTGTACCGACACGCCGCGTCCTCTGGTAATGAAACCGATGATCTGATCGCCCGGAACCGGCGTACAGCAGCGGGAGATGCGAACCAGCAGATTGTCTACCCCGCGCACCTTGACCCCTGACTCGCTTCTCGTAACAGACGGGGATGGTGTCGGCTTGTGCTCGGGGATGACCGGATTTTGCTCCTCGCGTTCCCGGCGCATCTTGTCTACCAGTCTGGTGACGATCTGCGAAGCCGTGATTCCGCCATACCCCACCGCCGCGAACATGTCCTCCGCCCCTTGAAAGTTGAACCGGGCAGCCGCTTCCTTCAGGTTGGCTTCCGACATCGCTTCTTTGACGTCAAAGCCGCGGGACTTGATCTCGCCTTCGACCATCTGCTGGCCTTTGGCTACATTCTCTTCCCGCTTCTCTTTTTTAAACCATTGTTTAATTTTATTTCGAGCATGGGCCGACTTCGCCATCTTCAGCCAGTCCTGGCTCGGTCCGTACGAATGCTTCGAAGTGAGAATCTCGACGATGTCCCCGGTCTTCATCGCATAATCCAGCGGAACGATTTTGCCATTGACCTTGGCCCCGATCGTCCGGTTTCCGACAGCAGAGTGAATCCGATACGAGAAATCAAGCGGGACAGAGCCTTTTGGGAGCTCCACAACATCGCCCTTTGGCGTAAAGACAAAAACGGTGTCGGAGAAAAGATCCTGCTTCAGGCTCTCCATGAATTCCTGGGCGCTCGGTGCTTCCTCTGAACCGCCTTCGATCATTTCCCGCAGATTGCCCAATTTTTCCGCGAACGAGCCCTGAACCACATTCTTGCCTTCCTTGTAGGCCCAGTGAGCCGCGATCCCGATCTCGGCCGTCTGGTGCATCTCCCATGTGCGGATCTGCACTTCAAGAGGCTCACCTTTCGGACCGATCACAGTGGTGTGCAAGGACTGATACATGTTCGTCTTGGGCATCGCGATGTAATCCTTGAATCGTCCAGGCATCGGCTTCCACAGTGTGTGGACAATGCCCAGCACGGCATAGCAGTCGCGAATGTCGTTTACGATCACACGCAGAGCAAGCAGGTCATAGATTTCATTGAACTGTTTGTTCTGCTTCGTCATCTTTTTATAAATGCTGTAAATATGTTTGGGACGTCCGGAAATCTCGGCTTCGATGTTCAGTTCCCCGAGTTTTTCCCGGATGGTGGCGGAGGCCTCGTTCAGATAGGCTTCACGTTCTACCCGCTTTTTCTGCATCAGGTTGACGATGCGGTAGTACTGCTGCGGATTCAGGTAGCGAAGAGCAGTATCCTCGAGCTCCCATTTCACTGACGCGATCCCCAGGCGATGCGCCAGCGGGGCAAAAATCTCCAGCGTCTCATCGGAGATTTCCCGCTGCTTCTCCTCTGACATATGGCGCAGGGTGCGCATATTGTGGAGACGGTCGGCGAGCTTGATCATGATCACCCGAATATCCTGTGCCATCGCGATCAGCATCTTGCGGTGGTTCTCAGCAAGCTGCTCTTCCTTCGATTTGTACTTGATTTTTTCCAGCTTGGTCACACCGTCGACAAGGAGAGCTACATCCGGTCCAAACTGCTCCCGCAAATCATCCAGTGTCACCGGCGTGTCTTCTACCACATCGTGCAGAAAGCCCGCCGCGATCGTTACCGCATCCATATGCAGGTTGGCGAGAATCCCCGCAACCGCGATCGGATGCATAATATAGGGAACGCCAGATTTTCGAATCTGACCCTCGTGTGCCTTGTTTGCCAGCTCATATGCACGCGAAATCATGTCCAAGTCCGCAGGTGATAGATATGTGCTCGCTTTTTTTACTACCTCATCAATACCCGTAATCATAGTTCCTTCCCTTATCCTCTCATAAAAAAGCTTGAATAGAAGCCTTCTCGAAGAAGCCGATACTCCTTTAGAGGAAGCGTCAAGTACGGTGAAGAACGGTCGTGTCATAGCTGCGTGTCCGCGAATATGCGGTAAATATCTATTTCATCCTATTATCTTGTAAGTCGTTCGGGTTGTAAAGGTGCTTTCCCCGGTAAAGACAAGAAGAATGCCGCAAAATAGCAAAAAACGGGCTCAATGCCCGTTTTCCTGGTACAAACTAGTATTGGATCAAGGATTTAACAGGGATATTCCCCAGCTTGCTGCGTCCGTCGAGGTAGCCCAGCTCGATCAGGAAAGCTGCTCCTACTACCTTGCCGCCCAATTGCTCGATCAGTTGAATCGTCGTTTCGATGGTGCCGCCGGTCGCCAACAAATCATCCGCGATCAGGACACGTTGCCCGGGCTGAATCGCATCCACGTGGACCGCCAGTGCATCCTTTCCGTATTCGAGGTTGTAATCTGCCTTGATAGACTCATAGGGCAGCTTGCCGGATTTGCGGATAGGCACAAAGCCGATCTTCATCTCATAGGAAAGCGGCGCACCCACGACAAAACCACGGGCTTCGGGACCGGCGATTACCTCAGCCTCTACTTCCTGGGCGAAGACTGCCAATTCCTGAATGGCTGCATGATAAGCAGGACCGTCTTTCAAAAGTGTCGTGATGTCTTTGAAGCGAATTCCCGGTTGCGGGAAGTCAGGGATCACGCGAATATATTGTTTAAAATCCATCTAAAATTCCTCCTAAGTGACAGGCTCAGGCTCCACCATTTGGTGAAACATTTGTATCAAGCCTTCTGACGAGGAGAGCAGCAGCTCGGTCGCCAGTTGGGCTTCTTCTTTCCAGGCAGTGTACAGCATGGAGCTTTCCAGGGGACGCTTGGTTGCAGCAGGCTGGAAACAATACTGATCTGCTTCCTTTGCCAGAAACGACAATTCGCAAAAGACTTCCAGCATCCCATCCAAGTCATGCCGTTTCCACTTCAGCTTTCGCGCGAGCGCGTCCAGATGTTCATGCTTGACCGCAGGTACTTGCATAAAAAACGTATACAGTTGCTTGAAATGTTCTCTCCCCGGACAAAAGAGCCTCTCCATCCCCAGATCAGGATCCCCGAACAGACAATAGATGCGCTCTGCCTGATTCCAGATGGGGACGATTCGTTCTAGATCAGCACGTCGTCTGGGCAAATCGTATAATACGAGATTGCGAAAGCCAGGATGATCTGCGGGTTCTGCCTCGACGGTTTCGACTAGATGCACAAAGCGGCGTTGCTGCGGTGTCAAGAGGCCATGCAGAGCCTCCAGACTCTCCTCGCGAAACAAGAGGGTCAAGGAGTCCTCCGCAAGCATTAACTGCCGCCATTTCTCCATTTTGTCGCGGCTCCCCCGCCAATCAAAAACCTGTCGATGCGGCACGGACAAGTCCCGTATGGTCAGCTGGGGCTTGCGATTGCCATTCCACTCATTGACCGACAGCTCCCCAAGCACATGAAATCTTGCTTTTGGCGTTACATGCTGTGTCACATGCGCCCAATTGAATCCGATCGCATCCAGACTGCAGCCCTCACGCATCAAGGTGCATTTCAGATGATTTTCTTCTCTGCCGATTGCGCGCATCCCTGTCGTTTCCATTTCCTGAAGCATGACAAGCGGCGTGGGGTTTCCCATGCCGTATGGCGCCAGCTTGGCTAACTCCTCAACCGCGTCCATATGGATCTCCTCCGGCTCCAGGGAGACGTCCACCTTGGTCAACGGAATGAAATCATCTGCTGTCAGCCATTCTCTCGCCAGCTCATTCAGTCTTTGACGCAAAAAATCAAGATTTTCCACAGGCAGCGTCATCCCGGCTGCCATCGTGTGGCCACCGTAATGCGGAAGCCATTCCTTGCAGGCGGTCAACGCTTCATACATGTCGAAGCCCGCGATGCTCCTCGCCGAGCCTTTTGCCGTACCTTTCTGCTGGTCGATGCCCAGCACAATCGTCGGACGGTAAAACTGCTCAACCAGGCGGGAAGCAACGATGCCGACCACTCCCACATTCCAGCCCTCTTTGGCGACGACCAGAACCTGATTTTGCTCGAGGGGAAAATGATTTTTCACCATCTCCACCGCTTCTTCCGTCATTTGCTGCACCAATTCCTGCCGCTCGCGGTTGAGATTGTCCAGCTCGACTGCACAGGCATCGGCTTCCTGTGGATCTTCTGTAACCAACAGTTTGACCGCCGCTTCTGCCGTCTCCAGCCGACCGCTCGCATTCAAGCGAGGTCCGAGTGCAAAGCCGACATGCCCGGCAGACAGCTCATTTTCTGAAAGACCGCATACCCGAATCAATGCCTGCAGGCCTGGATTGGTCGTTTGGTTCAGACGCTGCAGACCGAGTTTTGCCAGTACCCGATTTTCATCCACCAAGGGGACCAAATCAGCAATCGTCCCAAGTGCGGCTAGGTCAGCCAGATGAAGCGGGGGTTTCCCAGTTAAAGCATGCCCAAGTTTAAAGGCTACCCCTACACCCGCCAGCATATCAAACGGGTAGGAGCATCCAGGCTTTTTGGGATTAATCACAGCAAATGCCTCCGGTAGCACAGCCGGAGGTTCATGATGGTCTGTGACGATGACATCCAGACCTAGTTGATTGGCGTAGTCCACCTGCTCTGCTGCGCTAATTCCTGTGTCGACAGTGACAATCAGCTTGAATCCGCTTTCCTGCAGATGGGCCAATGCCTCTTTATGTAACCCGTACCCTTCCGTAAAGCGGTTGGGAATATAGTAGTCAAACACAGCTCCCTGTTGGCGAAGCAAGTGTACCATCAACGACGTGGAACTGACGCCATCCGCATCGTAATCGCCATAAATACAGATCGGTTCTTTGTTCTCAATTGCTTGACGGATCCGGTAAACGCTTTTCTCCATCCCGTCCAGCAAAAATGGGTC
Organism: Brevibacillus panacihumi W25; assembly: GCF_000503775.1. Classification (GTDB taxonomy): domain Bacteria; phylum Bacillota; class Bacilli; order Brevibacillales; family Brevibacillaceae; genus Brevibacillus; species Brevibacillus panacihumi_A. The sequence goes on from NZ_KI629782.1 coordinate 902,973, forward strand.
GTGAAATTGTTCTGGCCCCGGTTGAAGAAAATCGCGCGCCTGTTCTGGTGTTTGGATGCCGCGTATCACCAGCAATTTGGACACCAGCGGAGTCAGATTGGCTTTCACTGCCAACTCTTCGGCCAGACGCTCATCGCAGGCAGCCAATTGCCAGCGTGTTTTCGCTTTCAGCATGGGCGTTCCTCCAATCCCTTATTCATTATAGTGGATGGAGAGGGAGACTGACAATAGCAGCAGTTTCACCCTCGAAGAGTAGAAAAGCCGCGGGGAGACCCCGCGGCTCGTTTGACAGCCTAATTGGACGTTGTGGTTGTCCGTTTTTTCTTCAGCATGCTGCGCTCTTTCAGGTTGACCCATACTTGAGCTGCAATGAAGATCGAAGAGTAGGTCCCGCTCACCAGACCGAATACCAGTGCCAGCGAGAAGTTGCGGATGCTTTCGCTACCCAGGATAGCGATTGCCATGGCCGTGAAGAATACGGTTGCGACCGTGAAGACGGAGCGGCGCATGGTTTGCCACAAGGAAACATTCACCAGATGCTCCAATTCTTCTACAGATTTGGACTTCATGGTCTTTAGATTTTCCCGAATCCGGTCGAAAATAACGATCTTGTCGTTAATGGAGTAACCGAGAATGGTCAGAATGGCCGCGATAAAGGTAATATCTACCTCCAGACCGAGGACAGAGAACAGCGCGATTGGGATAATCACGTCATGCGCCAACCCTACGACCGTAGCGATACCAAACAGCCATTGGAAACGAAATGCGATGTAGACAATGATCCCGAGAGATGCAATCAATACCGCAATCGCAGCCTTTTTCACCATTTCACGAGCGATGCTTGGGTCTACTGTCGCGACCTGTTTGGTCACCTGATCCCCGTATTTGGCTTTCAACGCTTGCTCGATCTCCATCATTTTGTCAGATGACACCGTCTGGTCAAAGCGGGTGTAGGCTTGATTTGTACCATATGGCGTCACAGCGGAAAACTTTGCTTCCGGCAGCTGTTCTTTTAGGATTGCTTCCACATCGGCAGGGACGAATTCCTTTCCGACGTAGATATCCAACCGAGTCCCAGCTTGGAAATCAACGCCCAGGTTAAACCCCTGGAACAAAGAAAACAGCAAGCCCAAGACGATAATCGCTCCGGAGAACAGGAAGAACTTCCGGCGATTCTTTACGATGTCAAATCGAATCACAGTGTGGTCTTTATCAAAGCTCACCGATCTCACTCTCCTTTACTCCGAACCAGAACGGCTTTTTAAACATGTTGGAGCGTACTACCAGCCAGAGCAGGAAACGAGACCCGAACACGTTCGTAATAATACTCACAATGAGTGTCATGGCGAGCACGATGGCAAAGCCTTGGATCGAGCTTGTACCAAAGTAGAACAGCACCCCTGTCGCAATCAGCGTCGTGATGTGCGCGTCGAGGATCGTCACGAGAGAACGGCGCTCACCCGCGCGGAAAGCCGAAAGAATCGTCTTGCCGGAGCGGATTTCTTCCTGAATTCGCTCGTACGTAATGATATTCGCATCCACAGCCATCCCGACCGCCAAGATAAAGCCAGCGATCCCCGGCAATGTAAGAGTCGCGTCCATCCAATCAAGCACGACCAAACAGAAAAAACAGAACCCAGCCAATGTTATATTGGCGATCATGCCAGGCATGCGGTAGACAAACAGCATGAAGAGGACAATCAAAGCTCCTCCGACGTAACCGGCATAAATCGTTTTCTCCAAGGCAATTTTACCAAGTGATGCCCCTACAGAAGTCACCTGCTTTTCAATCAGCTTCGCAGGCATCGCACCGGAGTTGAGCAAATCCGCCAATTCCTGGGCAGATTCCTGAGTGTAATCACCTGTAATTTGCGCACTGCCCCCGGGGATCACAGATTGAATCACCGGATTGGTTTGCATGTTCTCATCCAGGTAGATCGCCATGCGTTTGTGCAAGTTGGCGCGTGTCACGTCTTCCAATTTTTTCGGATCGGAAAATTTGACTGTTACCAGCGGGCGTCTCAGGTCGTCATAGCCGACTGCCGCACCGTTTGGAGCCAGGTCACTACCTCGCAGGATAATATTTCCCGCCTCATCGCGGAAAGTAAGTACAGCGGGCTTGCCAATCAGTTCTCTGAGCTTGTCCTGATCGGCAGACTGAGAAGCAATCTGAACACGGATGCGGTTGGGCAATTCTGTCACGATAACCGGTTCTGCCACTCCCCCGATATTAATCCGTTTCTCAATCATGTACGCAGTTGCCTTGAGCAGTTCAATGTCAACTTTATGCGTAGCCTCCAGCGGCTCTACCTCGTACAGAATCTCAAACCCGCCCTGCAGGTCAAGACCGAGCGTAATGTTTCCTGCTACATCTCTGGTCGTCGTCGCGACTAATGTGCCCAACAAAGCCACAACAACCAAGAACAGGACGAATCTTCCCCATTTCACCATTGTCGTAATACCCCTCTTTCCTCAAAGGGTCCCGTCCTAGACGAAAACCAATATGCCCATTATAGCGAACGATGAAAAAAAGTGTCAATTATTGCAGGCTAGGCGAATCATGGTAACCATCTCCCGTCATGCGTATCTAGATGGTGTACGAAAAGATCGGAAAAAAGTTTCATTATGAATTGCGATACATTTGAATCATGAGGTAGTTCATGTATTTATTCGGTTTTAGCGACAAAATATCGTTTACCATGCGGTGCAACGGAGGAATTTCTTTATATCCTTGTGTAACGCATTCCCAGATATCCTGCGCTGTGACATTGTCGTAGCCAAGCAAAGCAAACTCTTCTGCTTTGCTTTGACAGATGCTTTCTACCTCCGAGAACCAATCCTGCTTGCTCGCTAGATCCATCTTCATTTCCCCCTCAAAGTAGTCATGCCTTTCTCGGCACGTCCATATTCTGTATGGAGTACATTTATCCATGCAAAGGAGCCTTCCATGAAACAGTCCTTTTTTTACGGAACGGTTATCCTCATCCTGGCAGGCGGCGTGACGAAATTGTTTGGCTTTGCCCACAGGATCGTTCTCTCCCGCATCATCGGCGCGGAAGGAATGGGCCTCTATCAGATGGTTGTGCCGCTGCTGTACTTTCTCATTACGGTAACAACATTTGGTTTGCCCGTGGCGATCGCAAAACAGGTAGCCGAGTCGGAAGCGGCCAAGGATCACCGGCAGACTCGCCGCTTTCTCTACGTCTCCCTTTTGGTGGCAGGCAGTATCAGCCTGATTGTATGCATGCTCTTGCTGCTGTTGTCTGACTCACTCGCTGCTCTCCTGTTTGCGGACACGCGTGCCCATGTGGTCATGCTGGCAGCGATTCCGGTGATTCCCATCTCCGCGATCTCCCTGGTTCTGCGAGGGTACTTCCAGGGGAAGCAAAACATGATTCCGACCGCTGTCTCCCAACTGCTGGAGCAGGTGGTGCGAATGGCGTTAGTCGCCGTCATGACGATGACGTTCCTCTCCTACGGCATTGAGTATGCGACCGCGGGAGCAGTGGGAAGTATTATTTTTGGCGAAGCTGCCGGACTATTTTACATTTTTTGGCAATATCGCAAAGGGAGCCGAAAAAGAACTGTTCAGCTGATGCGAAGACCACTCTACACAAGAGTAAAAACGGGAACGGCCAGCATCCGGCAGTTGATCCATGTAGCTTTGCCTGTAACAATGAGCCGCGTGATTGGCTCCATCGCCTATGTACTGGAACCAATGCTCGTTCCATTTGCCCTGGTTATCGCTGGGTACGCCACTTCCGACGCTACTGGACTGTACGGCCAGTTTGCTGGCATGGCTGTCCCGCTCTTGCTGTTTCCAACCTTTTTAACCAATTCCTTATCCGTCTCGCTCGTTCCTGCTGTAGCGGAAGCAGCCTACCAAAAAAATGCCCCACTGGTGCATCGGCGCATTTATCAAGCCATGCGCATTACACTCGTCATTGGAGCACCTTGCACGGTATTGCTTACCATTTTTGCAGAACCGATCTGCGCATTGCTATACGGCGACCAGTTTCATGAAGTGGGCTTGATCCTGAAGGGATTGGCTCCCTTCTCGGTCTTCCTGTTTTTTCAGGCACCGCTTGCCGCAGCCCTGCAAGGATTGGATCACGCACAGGTCGTCTTTCGCAATACGCTGATCGGCGCAATCGTAAAAATTGCAGCCATGTTTGCCTTTACTTCCCAGCCGAGCTTTGGCATCTACGGTACTGTTATCGCCCTCAACATCGGAATTACCCTGGTTACACTGCTGCACTTTTCCAGCCTGGTAAAAAAAATCGGCTTCGCCATCGACGTCTGGGAGTTCGCCAAAATACTCGTTGCCATGCTGATCATGGGCTATTCCGGATCGTACATTGCCAATCAGTGGTTGCCGCACGCGACCAAGGCATACGCTATGCTCGTCAGTATCCCCGCCAGCTCCTGCCTCTATCTTCTCCTGCTACTTGCTTTCCGGGTGCTGGGCAGACAGGATGTGCGCCGCATCCCCTGGATTGGAGAACAGCTATCCCTCTTTTTCCCACGCCGCTGAGTTACTTCTGCGGCGTGTCTTTTTTATCGAGGTACATGATGCCCTGATCGTCGATACTGCAAAACGAGACATCCTTGATGTCCTTGATTCCGTATTTGCGGATTTCCCGCTTCAGCCACAGCTCATTCTGCCCGACCTTGCGCAAGGCCTCTGTCCTCACCTTGCCATCGAGGATCAACGGGATGGGAAGTCCTTTGTATGTGACTGGACTGGCAGGCTGCGGTGGGTTGATTCCCAAATCGCCCTTGGTGAGAAAGGATTGGTCATGCTTTACAAAGACACTTAATTGGCCGGTCGGCTCGAGAAGAGCGAACTCCACATCCGCAATATTTTTTACGTTCTTCTGTCGCAAATGAACCATCAAATCGTCCATGTTCAAGCGGTTCCGCCGCATGGCTTCTTCACGAATCTGGCCGTTTTCTATAATCATGTCAGCTGAGCCGTCCACGACGTCTCGTACTTTTTTGCTTTTCAGCGACAAGAAGGACATGGCAATTTCCAATCCGCAGACCAGCAGCATTGGAAGGTAGAAATGCATGAGTGGTTTTTCTGTATCCTCGATAGACAGGACGGCCATTTCGGCCAACATGATCGAGATCACCACATCAAAAACCGACATTTTGCCCAATTCCCTTTTCCCCATGAGCCGCAACAAAAGTAAGATAAAGAAGTAGGTAAAAAGGGTACGCACCAATAAACCGGTTATGTCTTCCACAGAAATCCCCCCCACCTCTTTTCTCTCTATTCTTGTGCGGGGGGCGTGAAAACTATAAGCACCAATTACAGCCACTTGCGTTTGCGAAAAATGTGCAGCATCGATAACGTCATGATCAGCATGATCGCGACGCCGATGACGAGCATGTAAGGCTCTGCCTCTACTCCAAGCCAACTAAAGGTATTCATTCCCAAAAGCCCTGTAATAAAGGTCAATGGGAGGATAATGGTGGAAATCATCGTGAGTACACGCATGGTTTCCGTCGTCTTCGCGCTGATAATGGTGTAGTAGGTATCGAGCGCACCATTTACCAAATCGCGGAACGTCTCGGTCGAGTCCGAAATCCTCTCTAGGTGATCCGTCAAGTCCGTGTAGAACGGTACGTTTTCCTCGGAAATATCAAATGAATAGCGTCCATTCACGTTGGCGAAAATTCTTTTTTGCGGCATGATGACGCGGCGGATCAGAATGATCGTTCGCTTCAAGGCAAGAAATTCCTCCGTGATTTCTTCCATTTGATGCTCATAAATCTCGTCTTCCAGTTCATCAATCCGCACAGAGATCCTGTCAATGATCGGGAAGTATTCATCCGTGATCCCGTCGACAATCGCGTACAAGAGATAGTCAGGGCCCCGATTTAGATAGGAATTATTGCGGTGGCTTACCGCGGCGATCCTGCCGATGCTGTTCATTGGAGATTTGTGAATGGTGACGATGTAATTGGGCCCGAGAAAAACGTTCAGTTCTACAGTCGTAATTTCGTTATCACTTTCTTCGTTGTACCGCAGGGCGTGAAAAACGAAAAAGTAATAGTCATCGTACTTGTCAACCTTCGCACGCGGACTGACGTGCAGGCAATCCTCGATCGCCAAAGGGTGAAAGTCGAATATCTGAGCAATGAAGGGAAGCTCCTGGTTCCCTACGTCATACAAGTCGATCCAGAGCAAGTCTTCCGGTGACTTCAACCATTGGTCTTTGGTCGTGAGATCGACGTCATGATACATTTTCTGCTCAGAGTGATTGTAAAAATAGGTTTTAATCATCTTCTTCTCACTCCCGTCCGATTCCCATCCATCATACGAAAATTCCTTCCAATGTTCAACGCGAAGATGAATACGTGGACCAAGCTACTCATATAGATGGTACAAACTTGACCAGTAAGGGGGTTATACTGTGCGGAGTGCCTCTACCTCTGTACTGACCGGACTCATGTACACGCTTGGTCTCGTCTTGACGGGAGCCCTGCTTGCCACTCTGCTGCTTAGTTTTACCAGCATACGCGAAAGTTCCCTGCCCTATTTTACGTACGTCATCAATATCCTGGGACTCTTGATCGGAGGTTTTGTTACAGGCCGCCGACGCGGAGAAAAGGGTTGGTACTACGGCGGCCTGACCGGACTCACCTATTTTTTGTTTGTGCTTCTGATCGGTTTTCTCGGATTTGACGCTCCCATGCAATGGGAGACCTTTTTCTTCCTGATCGGCGCATTCGTGATTGCCGGTGTCGGGGGTATATTGGGTGTCAATTCCGCCAATTCCGGTCATAAACCGAGAAATTTCAAGCCCAGAAGGTAAGAGGGACAAAGCTCGGAAAGCAGCAAAAAAGCACAGTACAATGGACCAAACCGGTCTTTTGTCCTGTGCTTTTGTTTTGTCTGCATTCTATCGCCGGTCACCAGGCTTTCGCGCTTGTGTCAGGCTTATTTTGCTTCTTCTTTTGTTTCCTCTGTCTTGGTTGGTGCAGGCTCGCTCGCATTGGAGGAGACGACGTTGTTGATCGCACCGCGGTCAAACGTAACGTTCACGTTATGGGCAATTCGCAGCGTCACCGAATCATCAGACAGTTCCTGGATCGTCCCGTGCATGCCGCCAATGGTTACGATTTTATCGCCCTTTTTCAAGGCTGAAAGCATGGCATTGCGCTGTTTCGCCTTTTTTTGCTGAGGACGAATCAGCAGGAAATAGAAAATCGCAAACATGATGATAATCGGTAAAAAATTGGTCAATGTGCTGTCCATAAATATGTAGCCCCCTCAATTAAAAAGATCTATCTCCACCCAATCCATATTGAGCGAAAAACTGGTCGCGGAAATCTTGCAGACGGTCTTCGGCAATCGCTTGGCGCACCTTCTCCATCAGCTTCACCAGGAAGTAGAGGTTATGATAGGTGGTTAGACGAATCCCGAAGGTTTCCTCCGACTTGACCAGGTGTCGGATATAAGCGCGTGTATAATTCTTGCAGGTATAGCAATCGCAGTTAGGATCAAGCGGCGTGAAGTCGCGTGCAAATTTTGCATTGCGAATCACCAGTCTGCCCTGGCTTGTCATGCATGTCCCGTTGCGAGCGATCCGCGTAGGCAGTACACAGTCGAACATATCGATTCCGCGAATGGCCCCTTCAATCAGGGCATCCGGCGAACCTACTCCCATCAGATAGCGCGGTTTTCCAGACGGCAAAAGCGGAACGGTGTTCTCCAACACTTCGTACATCAAGGAAAACGGTTCACCCACGCTCAAACCGCCAATGGCGTATCCCGGAAAATCAAGCGAGACGAGATCTCGGGCACTGATCGCACGCAGGTCGTTGTACATCCCGCCCTGCACGATGCCGAACAAGGCTTGAGCATCCGGCCGTTCATGCGCTTTCAGGCAGCGCTCTGCCCACCGTGTAGTCCGTTCCATCGATTGCTTGACGTAATCGTATTCCGCCGGATAGGGCGCACACTCGTCAAACGCCATAAAAATATCGGCACCCAGTGCATTTTGGATTTGCGTCGCTTCTTCCGGTCCGATGAACAGCTTCTCTCCGTTCAAATGCGAGCGGAAAGAGACGCCTTCCTCCGTAATTTTACGCAAATTGCTGAGGCTGAACACCTGAAAACCGCCGGAATCAGTCAAAATCGCCCGATCCCAATTCATAAAGCTATGCAGTCCCCCGGCTTCACGCACAATTTCGTGACCTGGACGCAAAAACAAATGGTAGGTATTGCTCAGAATAATGCCCGCACCCATCTCTTTGAGCTCTTCCGGGCTCATCGTCTTCACCGTAGCCTGTGTGCCGACTGGCATGAACACAGGGGTGTCGATTGTACCGTGCGGCGTATGCAGCTTGCCAAGGCGTGCACCGGTTTGTTTGCAAGTTTTGATCAATTCGTAGCGTACAGCCAAATGATTGCACTCCCCAAGCTTGTATGTAAGTCTTTCCTATTATAAAAAAATCTCGCATTGAAGTAAACCCAAACAGATAAGCGAATGCTCATATGATGCCAACTCAAGGACTAAATGATCAGCATCGCATCCCCGAAGCTGAAGAAACGGTACTCTTGCTCAACTGCGCTCTTATAGGCATTCAAGATATTCTCTTTTCCGGCCAATGCGCTAACGAGCATAACCAGCGTGGATTTGGGCAAGTGAAAGTTGGTCAGCATACCGTCAATGATGGAAAATGAATAGCCCGGATAGATGAAAATATCCGTCCAGCCGCTGGTGGCTGCCAATCTGCCTCCATGGGCCGAGCCTACAGTCTCAAGGGTGCGACAAGAAGTGGTTCCGACAGCGATCACACGTCTGCCTTCTTCTTTGGCGGCATTGACCACATCGGCGGTCTCCTGTGAAATCTCGTAGTATTCGGCATGCATCACATGTTCCTCGACGCGATCTGCCGAGACCGGACGAAAGGTTCCCAAGCCTACATGCAGCGTGATCGTCGTGATGTGGACCCCTTTGGCCGCGATTCGTTCGAGATATTCTTTGGTGAAATGTAGTCCTGCGGTAGGGGCTGCAGCAGAGCCCCGTTCGCGAGCGTAAACCGTCTGGTACCGTTCCTGATCCTCAAGCTGTTCATGGATGTAGGGCGGCAGCGGCATCGTACCCAATCGCTCCAGGATTTCATAGAATATCCCTTCGTAGGAAAAGCGGACGATGCGTCCTCCCATGTCTGTGCTTTCTTCACAGATGCAGCGCAGCAATCCGTCGCCAAACACTACGACCGTACCCGGCTTCACCCGCTTTCCTGGCTTTACGAGAGTCTCCCAACGGTCTTCTCCCAGTGATTTGAGCAATAGCACCTCAATCTTTGCGCCCGTACCCTCTTTTTCGCCGATCAGCCGTGCGGGAAGAACACGGCTGTCGTTTAGGACCAGGACATCTCCCGGCACCAGATGGTCGATCAGATTCGTAAAGCGTTGATGCAAAATGTTGCCCGTCTCCTTATGCAGAACCAGCAGCCTTGATGCTGTGCGATCTGCCAAGGGGTGTTGGGCTATCAAATGTTCGGGAAGCTCAAAGTCAAACTGTTGCACATCCACAGGCTGTTACTCCTTTTGTCTTGTTCATTTGCTGCGTTCAATTTCTACATCTTGGTAATAGTGTTGCAGAATCTCTTCGTAGTCATACCCGCTTTCTGCCATTGCCTTGGCCCCGTACTGCGAAACCCCGAGACCATGACCGAAGCCTGTCCCCCGGAACAGAAAGAGCGGGGTTTTGCTGACTGTTCTCCAAACGCCATCTCCACTGTAAACGAGGTACTGATCGTTGTAGCCGTTGGCTGCCTGGGAATAGTAGTCATTGGCTCCAACCGCCTGAATCTGTCCTCCGCCTGCCGCATAATTGCGAAGCTTGCCATTGCCGGCGAGAATGGTAATGCTGCCCATCTCTTCCACTTCAAATTTGGTGCTGCGCAGGGAGCTTCCTCCTTGCTGGAAAATAGACCGGTGCGCATCCGGCGAAGAGACAGCCACGGTTTGACCATTGGCTTCCATCTCCAGAACCCGTCCTGATGGCCCACGCTCAGTCACTCGCAAGGACTGAATCGGGCCGGAAATTCGCGGAGCCTTGTTTCTGTCCTGACTGGTGTTGATCATGCCCGCCAGCTCTTCTGCCGTATAAGGTCCGCGAGTCCAGGAATAGGCGTTTTCTTCCGGTTCTTCAGACAGGATCGTCAGCGAAGCGCCATAAGGCAGGGTAGCTAACACGCGATGGAAGGCTGTGCTTGGCCCTGAGCGTAGATTGGTATTGTCCGTAGCAACGACTGCCTGTCGCAATCCCATCGCATTGGTAAAGCCCGACTCTTTGACCAGATCGCTTCTCACATAACCCAATCTGCCATCGGCCAGGGATACCTGGTACCAGAGGTTGGCTTGCACCATCGGACCATAATCATCACTGTCGACCGGTCTCAGATATGGGACAGGATTGCCCCATACTTCGCTTCCGTCCGCCGTCATGCCCCCGGCGTTGGAATAATACAAGGATTCCACCACTTTACCACGATAGGTGATGATTTCTCCCTTTGTCTCGTCCACCGCTTCGCGAATATCCGCCGATTCCTTGGCGTATCCGTAATATGCTTGCTCATAGACGGTGTCGGACAGATTGGCCACTCCGTATTTATTGCCCAAGCCGACCGCACGGGTCCGAGCCAGGACCGCTTGAGTTTTCAATGCCTCCAAAGGCCATCCAGGAGCCATTTCCGATCCGACGACGCCATAGAGATACTCCTCCAGCGGCAGTTCGTTTACAAGCGTCAGATAGCCATTGTACGAGGAAAGCTCCATTTTTCCGCGATAGGTCCGCTGATCGCGCTCCACTACTCCGATCAGCGCTGTGCCTCGGCTTCGCTGGGGCTCTGCAATCAGCTTGGCGCGAGGTGAGAATACGTATTTCCAGATCGTATCTCTAGCCGACCCATACACGTCCTGCTTGAGGATAACATAAGAAGAGGCTGCTGCCTCCGTGTACGAAAATCCGGGAATTTCCGACGATACTTTTCGCTTCAAGGCTTGCAGGGCCTCCCCGCTCACCTCATCCCCTACCCACAGGGCGTACTCCTCTCTCTTCCCGTCCTGGATGACCACCGGATAGGCAGGATAACCTGATGTATCAAAGGTTCGTTTCCAGTCCATTGCTTCCTGCAGGTTGCGGTATCTACCCGCCTCCAGATGAAACGGCCCCTTGACCACTGGCTTTTGTCCAGTCGCCTGTGCAACGGTCTGAGCCTGTTTGGACGCTGCCTGATACGTAGAGTAGGATCCGCTCACAACCTGGTAGAGCATCTGTGAACCCTTTTGTACTGCCTGAATGGTTCCCTCGTACTTGCGCTGTGTTAATTGCTGGGCAATTCCTTGCGCCTGGTTCCAATCCGCCGTCTCCGCGACGATCAGATGGAACTCGTCCACACGAAAACGTGCGGCTTCACCATTCATCTCCGGCAGTTCTGTTTTCCCCTCGGCACTGGACAATATCACGTCTATGCCGCCCTCAGAGGTCAACGTGATCGAAGGTACCACTCCTCGATACCCCTGCCCCGAATCCACGAACAATGCAACCCGAATATCTTTGCTCTTGGCTTGTGCCGGAAGCTGTCCACCCAGAAGCAAAGTTGTGATCAGGCCTGCGGAGAGGACTTTACCCATCCATTTCTTCCACATGTCGTCCCTCGTCCTTCCTTTCACCTGTATACGTCGAATTTTGGCATTACCAACCAACTTTTTCGACAATCATTGGCTGTTCTCCTTCCCTCTTTGGCGTTTTTGACGATTTGGACAAAAGAAAAAACCACGGATTTCTCCATGGTTTTTCTGACTGCATAATCCTTATTTGAACAACCGAAACAGGTACATGCCAAGAGACAACACAATGCTGATCACGATACATGTCACGATGGGAAAGTAAAACCTGACATTTTCCTTTTCTACGACAATATCTCCAGGCAACCGCCCCAATGGCAGAAAGCGTCCGCCTATTTGCCATAGCAATCCGATCACAATGAGGACCGCTCCGCCGATAATCAAGAGCTTGGCGATTGGATTCATGCTTTCATCTCCCGACCGAAGTGTTGATAGGCGCTTGGTGTCAACACGCGACCACGCGGTGTACGCTGCATAAAGCCGATCTGCATCAGGTAAGGCTCGCACACATCCTCAATCGTCTGTGATTCCTCGCCAATCGTGGCAGCAATGGTATCAAGGCCCACTGGTCCGCCATCGAAGCGGTCCATGATCGCCAACAAGAGCTTGTGATCGATATGATCCAAACCGCAGGCATCTACCTGCAGCCGCTCCAAAGCTTCCTTGGCAATCTCGTCCGTAATGACACCTTCCCCCCGCACCTGGGCAAAATCACGAACACGCTTGAGCAAACGATTGGCGACACGCGGTGTCCCTCTCGAACGTCTGGCGATCTCCTGCGCTCCCGCTTCGCGAATCTCAACCTGCAAAATATCTGCGGCGCGAGAGACGATGAAGGCAAGCTCTGGTACCGTGTAAAATTCGAGCCGGTTGACCACTCCAAATCGGTCCCGCAAAGGAGCTGACAGCATCCCTGCACGAGTGGTCGCCCCCACCAGCGTAAAGGGTGGCAAATCCAAACGGACGCTGCGGGCACTCGGCCCCTTGCCGATGATAATATCCAATGCGAAATCCTCCATCGCAGGATAAAGGACCTCTTCCACGCTCCGGTTCAGCCTGTGAATCTCATCGATAAAAAGGACATCCCCTTCCTGCAGATTGGTCAGAATCGCGGCCAGATCACCCGGCCTTTCGATCGCAGGTCCCGAGGTGGTGCGAATATTGACACCCATTTCATTTGCAATGATCTGGGACAGCGTGGTCTTCCCCAATCCAGGCGGTCCGTACAGCAAGACGTGATCCAGCGACTCGTGGCGCATCTTGGCCGCCTCAATGAAGATCTTCAGGTTTTCCTTTACCTGCTGCTGACCGATGTACTCATTCAGATACCGCGGTCGCAAGCTGAACTCAGCCGCGTCCTCTTCCAGGTTCATCTGTGTCGTAATAATACGCTCGTCCATAGTCTACCCCCTCATCAGCAGAGCCAGCCCTTGCTTGATGAGCGCCTCTACCTTGTCCCCACCTTTGGCCTTTTCAGACAGCGCATTCCTGATTTTTTGCAATTCTCCATCAGAGTAACCAAGGAAGGTCAACGCTTCCAGGGCTTCGTTCAAAGCGGAGGCTGCCTTTTCTCCCTGCGCCAGTTCCCCGGTCGCAACAGTGAGGATTGCCGATGGCGTAAAGCCTACCAATTTGTCCTTCAGGTCCAGAATAATGCGTTGCGCTGTCTTTTTTCCTATTCCTGGGAACTTCGTTAAATACGTGACATTCTCTTGCTGTACTGCCATGACGATCTGCTCAGGTGTGGCTGCCGCCAGGATCGCCAAAGCTCCCTTGGGGCCTATGCCGCTTACATCGATCAGCTTGCGAAACAAATCCCGCTCATCACGGCTCGCAAACCCGTACAAAAGAATCGCATCCTCCCGCACATGATGATGCGTATGTAATCTCGTCCGATTTCCTTCATCGCGGACAAACTGATAAGGGTTCGGACAAAAAATCCGGTAGCCAATCCCGTTCGTCTCGATCACCACATATTCTGAATCCAAATAGCACAAGGTGCCTTCCACGAAATCAATCATCGGCGAACCCCTTCCGAAATCGAAATAAATGCGCGGAACTGCGCATGAGTCAATGCGATGCCCAAAGCATCAGCCACATCGTCTGGCTTTGGCACTTCTTTGAGACGAAGGAGCAGCTTGGTCATCTCCTGAATCTGTTTTTTCTCTGCACCACCATAACCGGTCACCGCTTGTTTCACCTGCATCGGGGTGTATTCATAGACGGGTACGCCAGCCATTTCGGACGCGAGCAGAATCACGCCTCTCGCCTGCCCGACCGTAAAGGCTGTCGTTACATTTTTATTAAAGAACAACTTCTCTACCGCCATCTCATCCGGGCGATAAGTCTCAAGCAGACTCTGCATCGCTTCGAAGATCTGCTTCAATCGTAGAGGAACGGAAAGGCCTACCTGTGTCTGGATGCTGCCGTACTGAACAGGGCGAAGCTGGCTTCCCTCTTTGTCCACCACGCCAAATCCGACGATGGCTATTCCCGGGTCAATTCCAATAATGCGCATAATCCATTCTCCTGCCAATGATACAAAGATTCGTATCTCTACTGTATCATAAAGCGCCAACAAAGCGAACATGCATTTCCATGAGCGCGAAACAAGACGGAAAAAACCCGCTCTGAATGGAGAGCGGGTCATACGGCGTCACCTAGTGTTTGTTCATCCCCAGCGTATCAGCCTCATCGTGCAGCATATGAGCATACTCATCAACATGGTTTCGCATCTCATCCTGGATCTTGCTGATTCGGCGATAGTCCAGCTTGTTATGGCCTTGGTTGAGTTGAACATACAAACGTTGGTGGAATTGGTCCTTATAGCTTCCTCTCGGCATTGAGCCCATGCGAAAGATACCTCCTCAAGACCGCCGTATGGAAACAGTATGCGCATCGGCCAATCGCTTATGTTGGCAAGATTTGCAGATTTGCTCCTTTTCTTTGCAGCGCAGACTAATGAGTGGAGGTGACGGTCATGCGGCTGTTTTTTCGAATAGTATGCTGCTTTTGCCTTTATTTTCTCATCCTCGCCCCTGCTCAGGTAGATGCCACAACGGTAAAGGGACGCAATATTGCCATCTCGGTTCGCGTCTCACCCGAATCCTCATTCGTCACAACCATCACCTTTCAGGCAGACCGTACATTTATCAAGCAAATCTCGCGTGCCCGCACCAAAGAGTCTACTTGCAATCCGCACTGGGTCCGAGCCACGATGGCGGTGAATAAACGCTTGTATTGGTACGATCATGATGGTCGACTATACGATCCGCAAAAATCGCAGCTCCTCCTGATCCCGGCAAAAGCCAGGCAACAGGTGGAGCAGTTCGTTCAAATTGTGGAGCAAGCACACTACGGAAATCCGCTTCCCTGGGAACAAGTGAAAAAATCCTTTGAGCGCATGGAGAATGCCACTGTCGTCGACCTGGAGACCGGGCAGCGGTTCATGGTGCAGCGGCGAGCAGGCAGCCGTCACGCTGACGTCCAGCCCTTGACTCGCGCGGATACCATGATCATGAAAGAAATCTATCGGGGCAAATGGAGCTGGAAACGGCGTGCGATCCTGGTCGAAGTGGACGGCAAATTTTTTGCCGCCTCCATGCACGGTATGCCGCATGGGGCTGGCGCCATACGCGGAAATGCCTTTCCGGGCCATTTTTGCATCCATTTCTTCGGCAGTTCAACTCATCGCCGCACGGAACCAGACCCCAGCCATAGCTTGATGATCCTCAAGCCATCCGGACTTTTGGCCCAGACCTTGGTCCGTGCAGAACCCGAGGAGCTGGTTGGCTATTTTCTCACTTCATTGAACGAGCATGATCAGCACACGCTGCGGATGACCACTTCTGGCTTCTCGCTGCCAGAATCGCTTCTCTCTGTCCAAGGTGTCAAGCGACAAGAGGATATTCCGCGGTCTGATGAAGCTGGTCTTTTCTTCGTGGCACTCCCCGTTCATGTCGATTTCGTGGGGCAAAACGGCAGGAAACGCTCCGGCACCTGGCTCTTTCTCCTGCATCGGGAAGCGCCTTGGGACCGCTGGAGAATTGTTGAGGTCCAAATGGACTATCCTTGAATACGAAAATAAAAAGGGCTGTCCTCGCGACAGCCCCTCTCACTCTTCCTCCATCAATTGAAACTCACCATAAGTAGACAACACACTATTGTACTCCGCCAGGTCATGAATTCGAATTCCTTGCTTCAAGTTCTCCAATTCTTCCTTGGAGAGACTTGCTTCCATTTTCGCGGTGTTGATCCGGTAAAAGGTTTGGACGACCTCCTGCTCCTTGGGAAGACCGTGGAACAACGTAAGCATGCCGTCTTCATTCAATCCGAAATACCCATTTTCCTTGCAGGCCGGGGATAGATCATGCTCCCTTTTAAGCAAAATCAGTTTGTGGGCGTCAGCGGAGACGATCTCCCAGCCCTTGTAATCCGCCATCATATCCGCCAATCGATTCGCTGTTACAGGTTTGTACTCCTCGTCCCTCACACCGCACAAATAGGTACGGGTCAATACGAGATTATAGGTGTTACCCATCACTCTTGCCGCATTCTCTGAACTCGGGGAAAACAACCGGGTCAAGCTGTTTTGCTTGTCCGCACCCGGCTGCAGCATCATTACGATCCCCACAATCAATCCGGTCAACAGGGCTGCTACCCATGAGGCATAGACCATCCATTTTCTCTTCATAGCACGATGAACCCCTTCACTAGACTTTTTTCCTAGTTTTGCCAGAAGGAAGGGGCCACATACCCGTGTCTCTTCAACATTCTCATATTTACGACAAATTCATTAGGAATTTATACCAATATTCTGTCTCTGATGGTAAAATCTTTTTGTATGATATTATTCATGACTTGGAGGTTATCTATTTCATTATGAAGAAGCCAAACAAGAAACTACTGGCAAGCTTTTTGCTCAGTACGTCGTTGGTCGTCAGCGCCTTCGCCTTTCCTGTTACTCCTGTAAGCGCAAATTCGGAATCGACACTGAAATTGCGTCTGCTGGAGACAACAGACATCCACACCAATATCGTCAACTATGATTACTATCAAGATAAAGAAACCGATGAATTTGGCCTTGTAAAAACAGCTACCTTGATCAAAAAAGCCAGAGATGAAGTGAAAAACAGCATTCTCATCGACAATGGCGACCTCATCCAGGGCAATCCTTTGGGAGATTACGTAGCGAAAGTAGACCCGCTGAAAGACGGCGAGGTACACCCCGTCTACAAAGCGATGAACCTGCTAAAGTACGACGCCGGCAACATCGGAAACCACGAGTTCAACTTCGGACTGGAGCACTTGGAGATCAGTCTGAAAGGTGCAAATTTCCCCTATGTCAATGCCAACGTGTACGTGGATGACAAGGACGACAATCCAGACAATGACAAAAACCAGTTTACTCCCTACCTGATTTTGGATCGCACATTTAAAGATGAAAGCGGCAAAGACGTTACACTCAAAGTCGGTGTGATCGGCTTCGTTCCGCCAAAAATCATGCAGTGGGACAGAGCCAATCTGGAAGGGAAAGTCATTGCGAAGGATATCGTAGAGACTGCCAAAAAATTCGTTCCTGAAATGAAGGCAAAAGGAGCAGACATCATCATCGCAGTGCCTCACTCCGGAATCGGCGGCACTGAAACAGAAGAAATGGCCGAAAACACTACCTTCCAATTGAGCAAAGTCGATGGAATCGACGCGCTGCTGTTCGGTCATTCCCATGCTTTGTTCCCGGGCCCTAACTTCGAGGGTATTGAAGGTGTCGACGTTGCCAAGGGAACAATTAACGGAAAACCAGCCGTCATGCCCGGCTATTGGGGCAATCATCTGGGCGTAATCGACCTTACCTTGCAGAAGGAGAACGGCAAATGGAAAGTTGCAGATTCCCAAACGGCTGCGCTTCCCATCTACGACGTAGCCAAAAAAGCTCCGTTGGCAGAGGCAGATAAAGATCTGGTGGCTGCAGTGAAGGAAGATCATGACCACACGGTAGAATGGGTACGTTCTGCGGTAGGAACAACTACTTCTCCGATCTTTAGCTTTTTTGCACTGGTGCAGGACGATCCTTCGATTCAGATCGTAACAAACGCGCAGAAATGGTATGTGGAAAACCACATCAAAGGTACGGAATACGAAGGAATTCCAGTTCTTTCTGCTGGCGCGCCATTCAAAGCGGGCGGACGCAATGGGGCAAGCTACTACACCAATATTCCGACAGGAACCATCGCAATCAAGAACGTTTCTGATTTGTACATCTATCCGAACACTGTAAACGCAGTACTGGTGAAAGGCTCCGATGTGAAAGAATGGCTGGAGCGCGCCGCTGGCCAATTCAACCAGATCGATGTGAAGAAAAAAGAAGAACAGCCTCTGGTGAATGAAGCCTTCCCAACCTATAACTACGATGTGATTGACGGTGTTACCTACCAGATCGATGTAACACAGCCGTCCCGTTACGCGCTCGATGGCAAACTGGCTGACGCGAACGCTCACCGCATCAAAAACCTGAGCTTCAACGGCAAGCCGATCAACCCGGAAGACAAGTTCATCATCGTCACCAACAACTATCGCGCAAGTGGCGGAGGAAGCTTCCCTGGGTTGGACGGTTCCAATATCATTATCGATTCACCTGATGAAAGCCGCCAAGTCGTAATCAACTACATTCTGAGTGAAAAAACGATCAACCCTGCTGCAGACAACAACTGGTCTTTTGCACCCATCCAGGGAGATCTCAACGTTACCTTCAAAACATCCCCGGATGCGAAGCCATACGCGGATAAAATGCCCAACCTCAAATACGTTACGACTCAAGAAGACGGCTTTGCAAAATACACAATCGACCTTTCCAAACCAGCTTCCAAATAATGAACACAAACAAGGTGCTGTCCCCAAAACCCATGGGCAGCACCTTCTTTTTTACCCTACAAAGTGATAATTCCCCCACGGCGAGCGCTGCAAGATCTGGTCCCCCGCTTCCAGGAACATGCTCCGCTGCTGCTGCAGCCTGCCTTCCATCTGCACCAGCTGAAGGACCCCGCGCATATGATAGCCGGGACGATGGCTGTACAGACCTGTAATTTCACGCAGCACATTGTCAGGATAACGCAGCAATTGATGCACCATCCAGATTTGCGTGTCACTGAGAGGTTTGACCTTGCTGTAAGCCTCCATGGCCTCGACAAAAGATTGGACCCGATATTCCTGCATCATCAGCATGCGAGACATCAACTGAACCAGATCAACCAGCTGCAGGTCATGACCCACGGTATCGAGATCTATGAGATAGCAGTTTCCTCTGCTGGTCAGCAAAAAGTTGTGGCTCGCCACATCCCGGTGAGCCAATGTCCCCCTCTCCAGCGCCACATACATTTCTGGGGTAAGAGGCAACTTGTAAGCATTTTGCAAAATATCCTGCCCGTCGCGAATCACCTGGGGAGCCATTTGCTGTATCAATTGCTCGATCCGATTTTGCGGACCATTCAGATCAATCGACCAGGTAATTCGTTCAAATTGTTCCAGACGGCTTTCCCATTTATCCAACAATGCCGGTGTGCCTTCATAGGTATAGGAGCTGTGTGGCACGGGAAATCCTTGTGCAGCTATATGAAAGCGAGCGAGTGTTTCTGCTGATTTTTTGACGTCGTACAGTGCAGCATTATCCGCCTCCTGGCCATCAATCATCTTCATAATGGTATAGAAGCGATCACCGTAGGCAAAAATAGCGGACCCGCTCGCATCTAACACGTAGTGAACGGTATGCCGAAACCCTTTTTCGCGCAGTGCTTGAGCGATTTCAGTCACCCATTGCGCTTTTTCCCGATTCTTGTACCCCTTGATGATCCAGTAGCCCCGGTCCGTTTTGAGCAGATTCACGTTTCGTTTCGGTTTGACTCCAAAGATTTGGCAACGAAACGCTTTTTCAAGAGAAGGTAGTAATCCTTTGTTCATAGCCAACCCGATTAGTAGGCAGAGGATTCATCATGTCCTTCTCCCCAATTCGGCCATAGCCCTTGCCCTGGCGTACTGGAGATGGCGGGTGAAGGAGGGGACATCATGCTTGCTGGGTAGTAGTGATACGAATCGTGAGCTTTTTTGGACCGTCTCAAGGCTTTTCGTCTGGGCTTTGGCCGTTCAGGGGAACATTCGCACGAAGAAGAGTACGACGAATCATAATCAGGCGGCAACATATGGTAGCCGGGCATTCCTTGGTCAGGCGGGCACGGCATGGGTGGCATCATTGGCGGAAAATACATCGGCCCGACCGGATAACCACGGCTTGCACCTCCACATGGCGGACAAGGAGCAGGACGATGCAGGGGCGGCATCGGCATCGGTGGCAATGGCATGTGGTGCTCTTGGAAAGGACTCACATGCCCTGGCGGCATATAAGGAGGGATCGGCAGCATCGGCGGCATCGGCAGCATGGGTGGCATGGGTGGCTGAAACGGACTAAGCTGGCTTGGCGGTAGGTTAGGTTGCAACGGACTTACCTGGCTTGGTGGTAGGTTGGGTTGCAACGGACTTACCTGGCTTGGCGGTCGGTTGGGCTGGAACGGACTTACCTGGCTTGGCGGTCGGTTGGGCTGGAACGGACTTACCTGGCTTGGCGGTCGGTTGGGCTGAAACGGACTGACCCGGCTCGGCGATTCGTTCGGTTGCAGCGGGCTCACCTGGCTCGGGGGGCGGTTCGATTGGAACGGACTGACCCGGCTCGGTGATTCGTTCGGTTGCAGCGGGCTCACCTGGCTCGGGGGGCGGTTCGATTGGAACGGACTGACCCGACTCGGCGATTCGTTCGGTTGCAGCGGGCTCACCTGGCTCGGGGGACGGTTCGATTGAAACGGACTAACCTGGCCCGGAGGTTGCGTCGGTCTGATCGGACTCAATGGCCTTCGCGGAATGGGCGGCTGCATCTGCATGGGAGGATTGGGTGCTTTTTGTATATAGGGACTAATCTGCTGCGGTGCTGCAGTCGGGCGTACCGGAGGCGGCATCATGGGCTGCATCGGGCGCATCGGGAGCGGCGGCTGCATCGGGGGGATCATCTGCTGGCCTTGATTGGGAAGCATATAGGGAGAAATGTTCGGACGTGTCTGTTGGGGCATCATCGGACGGGCCGGAGGTGTGACGATTTGCGGCGAGAGCGTAGGAGTTGGTCGTTCGACGGCTGGATGATCCACATAAGGAATGTCAGGCTTCGTTTTGGACTCTGACTCGATCCTTGTTTCCGATTCCATCTCGACCTCTGGCTCTGCTTCTTCTATCGGCTCCATTTCCTGCTCCATTTCCTGCTCCATCTCGCCTTGAATCTCTTCCTCTTGTTCTGGCTCTTCCATCGGTCTTCGCTCGATCTCAATCGGAACCTCCGGCACTTCCTTGGGGATCGGCCGCTCTTTTACCGATTGGGGAGATTGAGATTGACTGCTTTGTTGTTGAGGAGACCTTCTTCTGGGACGAACGGGTACACCTTTGGCGGGAATTTTGATCCGTGCCCCTGGATAAATCGTATCGGGGGTCGCGAGCTGACTATTCAACCTCAATAGCTCTTTGAAATCGACGCCATATCTTTTGGCGATTTTCCACATCGTATCGCCTTTTTGTACTACATGTATTCTCACGCTTTCTCCTCCCTTGCGGAAACTCCCTACCATCGTATGCACCTCTGGGCGTTTTGCTCCTGCTCCGCCCAGCTTTCTTGGAGGGGCATGGAATAGCAAAAAACCAACCCCTAGGAGTTGGTTTTCGGCATATAGAATGGATATGTCCCCAACTGCCTTACCTGGCAGCCGATCGCCTCGATTTCCGCAAAAGCGCCTGGGAGCAGAACTTCATCCATTTTCTGTTCAATATCAATTACAAAATAATAGCTGCCCAATGCTTTTTTCGTCGGACGCGACTCAATCCTCGAAAGGTTGATCTTTCGCCAAGCAAACGCCGCCAACACCTGGTAGAGCGCTCCCGGAAAATCTTCTGGGAGATTGACCAGAATCGTCGTCTTCTCCCGGTCGGAGGAGGGCATGTCCAATGGCTCGCGGCCCACCAGCACAAAGCGCGTGAAGTTGTTGGAAAAGTCCTGAATCTGCTCACGGGCGAATTCCAGCGGATAGATCTCCACGTTTAGTCCGGTCCCAACAGCGGCCCACGGTTCTTCTGGATGCTCGCTTACCATTTGTGCGGCCAATGCTGTGCTGTTTGTGTACTCAATCGCGGCTTGCGGCAGGTGCTCCCGCAAGAAGTTGTGACTTTGGGCAATTGCCTGTGGATGGGACAAGACCCGAGTAATCGCAGACAGCGGGAGCGGTTGATCCCTTTTTGCCACGAGAAGATTTTGGGTGATCGGCAAGGCCAGCTCTCCCATGATTGGCAGGTCAACTTCATGAATCAACCAGTCCAATGTCATATTGACGCTACCTTCAATCGAGTTTTCCATTGGGACGACACCGTAGTCCGCTTGACCACGATGTACTGCGTTTAAAATTTCGATAATATTCGGGTACGGAACGAGCGAAAACGGCTGCTCCCTTGCAAAAGATCGTGCTGCTTGCTCCGTAAAAGTTCCATGCGGTCCGAGAAAGGCAAGTTTCTTCTCCATGACGTTCTCCTATCCAGTTCGGCTTGAAGCTATCTCTCTATTGAACTTCTACCTGTACGCCATGTTCGTCTGGTTGCAACACCATTGTCTGATACGAAATGCCGTGCCCTCTCATCACCTGATCCACAAACGACTTCAACCGCTCACATTCCGAATCCGAAGCTGTCAAGCAAAGAATCGTCGGCCCTGCTCCACTCAGGGCAGCGCCTACTGCGCCGTTATCTGTCGCTGCGGCCAGGATCTCTTCGAGGCCAGGAACAAGCGGTGCGCGGTACGGCTGATGCAGCCGATCCCCCATCGCTTGACCCAACAGGTCCAGCCTGCCTTGCGCCAATGCGGCCACAAGCAAGCTGCTATGACCAACATTATATATGACATCTTGCTTGCTGTACACCTGCGGCAGTGCGTTGCGCGCTTTTTCGGTAGACAAGGCATAATCCGGAATGACAACCAATGCCCTCATTGCTGCAGGCGGTGCCAGGCAAATGTAGGGAATCGGCTGATCTTCCTTCTCCGGCATCGTAGCGACGATGATCCCGCCAAAGAAGGACGGCCCCACATTGTCGGGGTGTCCTTCCTTTTTTACTGCCATGGCAAAAAGCTGGTCTCGGGTAAACGGTTCTCCAGCCAAGTGATTGGCCGCTACCAATGCCCCTACGATCGCGGCTGCACTGCTGCCCAGACCGCGCGTCAAAGGTGCTTCGCTGGAGGCGCGGATATGCAGCTCAGGAACAGCCAAGCCAGCCTGTTGGAACAGCTCGGCCGCGATGACATAGAGCAGGTTGCTTTTGTCTGTGGGGGTGCCTTGCAGTTCCTTGCCGATGAGCTCGATTGTGGTTTGCTCGCTCACTTGCATCTCGACTACTGAATACAATTGCAATGCCATTCCGAGGGTGTCAAATCCAGGGCCAAGATTGGCTGTGCTGGACGGAACGGTCACGCGTACACGCTTGCTGCTCATGACGACACTTCTTTCTCTTGCTGACGCACCAGATTCATGA
The DNA here is from genome assembly GCF_000503775.1 of Brevibacillus panacihumi W25. GTDB lineage: Bacteria > Bacillota > Bacilli > Brevibacillales > Brevibacillaceae > Brevibacillus > Brevibacillus panacihumi_A. The sequence continues at coordinate 926,227 of NZ_KI629782.1, forward strand.
CAGCTTCATGTGTTGCCGGTACGGTGCGCGGTTCGGAGCCGACCAGCTTCAGGGCGATATTCGGGTCTTTCAAGCCGTTTCCGGTCAGCACGCATGCGATTTTGGCCCCTGCTGGCAGCTTGCCCGCCTTGTGCAGTTTGATAACCCCGGCCAATGATGCAGCAGAAGCAGGCTCGCAGAATACCCCTTCACTTTTCGCCAACAATTGATAGGCTTCCAGAATTTCCTCGTCCGTTACACTGTCGACGAGTCCATTGGATTCGCTGATGGCATTCAGAGCGCCGTCCTTGCTTGCAGGGTTGCCGATGCGGATCGCAGTCGCGATCGTCTCCGGATTCGGTACGGGCTCTCCGTGAACCAGCGGAGCCGCTCCCGCCGCCTGGAAGCCGTACATATGAGGCCGGCTTTGGGCTTTACCTGCAGCGTGATACTCTTTGAACCCTTTCCAGTAAGCCGTGATATTTCCGGCGTTGCCCACCGGAATCGCCAAGATGTCTGGAGCATCCCCGAGAGCATCTACGATTTCAAATGCAGCTGTCTTTTGTCCTTCGATACGGTACGGATTGACCGAGTTGACCAAGGTAATCGGTTCTTTTGCTGTAATTTCGCGCACGATGTTCAGGGCTTCATCAAAATTGCCGTCGATCGCAATGACTTCAGCGCCGTAAGCAATCGCCTGCGCCAGCTTGCCCAATGCAATGTTGCCGCTCGGGATCAAGACAATGCAGCGCAATCCGCAGCGTGCGGCATATGCGGCAGCAGCAGCAGAAGTGTTTCCGGTAGACGCACACATGATTGTCGTGCTGCCTTCCTCCACCGCTTTGGCTACTGCCATGACCATGCCGCGGTCTTTGAATGAACCGGTCGGGTTCAAGCCTTCGTATTTGACGTACAGTTCCACACCCAATTGTTTGGATAGATTGGCTGCGTGAATGAGCGGCGTAGTACCCTCATGCAAGCTTACTAACGGTGTTTTTTCGGTGACCGGGAGAAATTCCCGGTAGCGGGCGATGATGCCGGATTGACGATCTGTACTCATTGTTGGTCTCCACCTTCCACACGGTAGCAGCTTTTTACTTCCGTAATAATCTCCATTTCCTCCATATCCACAATGACATTGCTCATGTCGCTCTTGGAGGAGAGATGGGTAATCATGATGATCTCTGCTTGCGCGCCGTTGTTGTACGGCTGTTGGATGACTTGCTCCAGCGAAATGTTTTTGTCCGCCAGCATCTGGGTAATTTTCGCCAGCACGCCGCGCTTGTCAGCTACGACGATGCGCAAGAAGTATTTGGACAGCTTCTGGCTGTCGTCTTTCAGAATTTTCTCTTTGTATGGAGCGACCATGCCGCGGCCGTTGACGCCCATTTTCATATTTTTCACGACAGTCACCAGATCGGATACGACTGCGGTAGCGGTTGGCATCTCACCTGCGCCTGGACCGTAGAACATGGTCTCTCCGACGGCTTCCCCGTGCACGTAAACGGCATTGAACACTCCATTGACAGAAGCGAGTGGATGAGACTTCGGCACCATAGTCGGCTGCACGCTTACCTCTACCGCTTCGCCATCGCGGCGGGCCAGTCCCAGAAGCTTTACTTCGTAGCCCAATTGCTTGCCGTAGGCGATATCTTCCCGGCTTACCGCACTAATTCCTTTGACATCGACATCTTCCAGCTTCATCGGTACACGGAAGCCGAGCGTTGCCAGAATCGCCATTTTGCGAGCGGCATCGAATCCTTCCACGTCAGAGGTCGGGTCCGCCTCCGCATAGCCCAGTGCTTGCGCTTCTTTCAGCACCTCTGCGTAATCCGCGCCTTCCTGGCTCATTTTGGTCAAAATGTAGTTCGTTGTTCCGTTGACGATCCCCATCATCTTGGTGATGCGGTCAGATGAGAAGCCCTCGACCAGAGCACGCAGGATTGGTATACCGCCTGCCACGCTCGCTTCGTAGAAGACGTCACAGCCTTCTTCCTGCGCCTTGTTCAAAATCTCTGCGCCGTGCAGCGCCATCAGGTCCTTGTTGGCAGTCACGACGTGCTTGCCGCGCTCCAGGGCCCCCAGGATGTACTCTTTTGCTGGCGAGATGCCGCCAATCACTTCAACAATCACATCTATGTCTGGATCTTCCAGCAATTCAGCCGGATCGGTTGTCAGCTTGTTTTCCATGGAACGGATGTGGCGAGCTTTTTCTGCGTCCTGCACCAGCACCTTTTTGATCTCGATGCCAAGCCCTGTCTGTTTTTGCAAATCCTCCTGATGTGCCGAGATGATGCGCACGACACCAGTCCCTACTGTTCCGAAGCCCATCAATCCTACTTTTACAACCTGCTTCTCCATCTCTCTTCCTCCCATCCATTCTACCCTCTACCGACGATCATCGCCTTGCGCACGCCGGGTATTAATTGCAGACCATCCAAAAACTCCGTACTTGATACACGCAAATGCGCCATATCAACCGACATCGAGACATTGGCGATCCCTTGCAAAGGAATCGTCTGATTGATCGAAAGCACATTCCCGCCCTGATCCGCTACATACGTCAGGACTCTGGACAAATAGCCTGACAAGTGATCCAGCGAAAAGGTAATCGTCATGATCTTTTCGCTCATCATGGCATTAAAGGGAAAAATGCCGTCCTTGTACTTGTAAAAGGCGCTTCTGCTGAGTCCTACGCGTTCTACCGCGTCGTTGACCGTGTCCACTTCGCCGGATTCCAGCATTTTTTTCGCTTCAATGGTTTTGGCGATTGACTCCGGCAGAATGTCAGATCGTATCAGATAGAATTTTTCTTCCCGTTTCACTCGATGTGTCCTCCTGAGAAAAACAGTTGTTTCTTCATAGAGGACATTATAACGGATCGTTCTCCGCCTGACAATCCTTGTCGACGTTTTTTTCATAATTGGGCTATCTTGTTCAGTTCGCGTTTACATGAGTAGATGGTTCTTCGCGCAGAATAGAAAGCGAGTAATGCGAGGAGGTGATCATGAATGGCTGGAAGAGGAAAGACGGATAAATCGGAGCGACGCAACAATCATCCCGCTGCCAAGCCGAGTCATCTGGACCAGTTCGGGGATGAAATGAAAGGGAAAAAAATGGCCCAATCTCCACATGTAATCGAGGATCCAAGCGGCAATGGCTAGTCAAATGGAAAAAACCCGGGAGACCGTTTCCCGGGTTTTGTGTTTCCAGATTAATAAGCGATTGAAAACAGGCCATTGATGTGTGCCAGGTAGCGCACGTTGCTGGCTTCTTTCATAAAGGAGGCAGGAGCACCTTTCAGCTTGATTTGGCTCGCTCCGATGGTGCCGATCGCATCCTTGCGTCCCAGACTTCCCAGCGTACCAGAGAAAACTGGTGTGAAGACTTGCATCTTTGATCCTTTGAAGGAAGCGAAGAGATTGTGTCCGACCACTTCTCCCATTTGCCATGCCAATTGGGCAGTTGGAGGATATGGACGTCCTTCTGGTCCCATAACCACGGCGCTGTCCCCTGCAAGGAATACTTCTGGGTGGGATGTGGATTGCAAGAATTCATTTACCGTAGCGCGCCCGCGATTTACTTCCAGACCGCTGTTGGCTACGACGCTGTTTCCTTGAACTCCGCCTGTCCATACCATTGTTTTCGTTTCAATGCTGCTGCCGTCCTTCAAAAGGACAGTTGTTTCTTTCATCTCGGTAACAGCCACGCCTGTCAGGAATTGAACCCCGCGTTTTTCCAGACTTGTTTTCGCGCGTTCTACCAGCTCTGGAGCAAATCCGGCTAGAATAGAAGGACCCGCTTCTACGCAGTAGAGGCTGATGTCGCTGTAATCTACGCCGTTTTTCTCGCAAAGACCTGGCAGCATGTCCGCGAATTCTCCGACAAGCTCGATCCCTGTCAGACCGCCGCCGCCGACAACAAAGGTCGCGTCTGCTTTGTTCTTGCTTTGGCTGTATGCCGCGATGCGTTCTTCTACATGTGCACGCAGCTTGTTGGCTTCATCCACAGATTTGAGTGTAAAGCTGTATTCCTGCAGACCTGGAATACCGAAAAATGCCGTTTCACTGCCCAAAGCCACGACAAGCGCATCGTATTTCAACGTCTCGCCGCTAGCTAATGTTACGCGTTTGGAATCCAGACCGATGTTTTCTACGGTATCGATCATCAGGTTGACATCTTTGCCGCGCAGCAATTTTTCCAGTGGCAGGGCGACAGCCTTTTCAGCCAGGTTGCCTGCTGCCAAACGGTGCAATTCCGTGATGATTTGGTGGGATGGAAAACGGTTTACTACAGTGATCTCAGCTTCCTCTGCCGTCATATATTTACGGGCAGTCAATGCGCTGAGCAACCCGCCGTAACCGCCGCCTAGAATAACTATATGCTTCGCCATTGCTCAATCCTCCGTCCGTCTCTTCAATCTAAGTACTACTTCTGTTGTTGCTGGCGTTCCGCCGTTACTTCCAAGAATGCTTGGGCAAAACGCAAAGCCTTCTGCACTTGCGGGTCCTTGAGCATTTTCAAAAGCCCGAACAGCCCAACGGTTGTCGAGGTCTCGGCCTGCGAACGATCGCTTGCTTCAATCGCTGCCTGGGCAATCCCTTTCGCCTTGTCTTGAATGGGCTTCACGAACTCCTCCATGCCACCCTTCAAATCGTTGATCAGAACGTGGTCATTGGCAACCGTTTGCACCAAATCATAGGTTTTCGTCAGAACCGTCGTCATCTCGGCCAATTTCGGCAGATTTTCTACCAAAACGTTCAAGGACTGTTGAATTTCCGGTTTCATCAGTTGATCCAGTACATCAGGTTGTTGGGAAGCTACTGCAGAAGTGCTCGCCACCTCTTCAGCGGCTTGTTGAGTAGTTTGTGACATAGGAAAACGTCCTCCTTTGCATTGGAATAGAGGCCTTAGCGCGCTTCTTTTGTAATTTTTTTCACAAAGTACCGGAAAAAAAACGAGCAGGCACGATTCAGTACTCTCTACACCTATACTATATACCTTATTCACTATAACTTCAAAGGTAAAAACCGCTTCGTCAAGAAGAAGCGGTTTCTTGCAGCATTTTATAGTATTTCTTGATCCATTCATGATTTTGCTTGCTAATATCTGTAAATATCAGCTCGATCAGCGCTTTCGAGTCCTCAAAGTTTTTTTCCACCACTTTTCCCATTCCTACAATTTCCTGCTTGAAATGCGGAATTGAAAAAGATAAATTGACGAAATCGCCTTTGGCTACATATCCATCTGTCCCGATCACCAGACGGGTCGGAGAAAATTTCAACAGGACACCCTCTCCTCTTTCCTCGCTGGGCCTTGCCCCCATCACTTTGTAAGGAACCTGGATGATAAAATCGGGCGCTATGGGTTCTTGGCGTCCTCTGAGCGCAATCTCGACACTGACACTTAAGGGGATTAGGCCAAGCAGCTTAATCGGCCATACGGTTTGTTCCTGCACAACCTCCATCTCTACTGTGTGAACACTGGCATCATTCTCCCAGCGTACACGTACGTGAGAGCCCAAGATCTGCAGATTTTCCGTGGTATTCGCTTCATAGCTGACGACGAGATAGCCTGCTTTGGCATGCTCGACGATGATCGGTATCGGAGCTTGCCCCTGCTTGGAGATCTGCATCTGCAACATACCGCCGCGTTGAAGCTTGCTATCGTTCAGAAAAGGTTGGAGGGTAGGAATATCTGCCATGGTCTAGGTCACTCCACAAAATCAAACTCTAGTTTCCCGATGCGGACCGTATCCCCATCTTTTGCTCCGTGCTTGCGCAATGCGTCATCCACACCCATGCTGCGCATCATCTTTGCGAAGCGCTGAGCTGCGTCGTAGCTGTTCAGGTTGGTCATGCGCACAAGCTTTTCAATCTTGTCGCCACTGACAACAAAAATTTCGTTTTCACGATGAATCTCAAAGGCATCCGGCTCTTTCTCAGCACGGAACACCACACGCTCTTCGACTTCCGCGACTTCTTCCACGGCCAATTTTTCCGGCAGCGTTGCCAGCATCTCGCCGATCGCGTACATCAACTCCTGCAAACCTTGTCTCGTCGCAGCAGATATTTCGTACACCTGGATGTCAGGAAGCTTTTCCTTGAAGCGTTGCAGATTCTCCTGCGCTTCCGGAACGTCCATTTTATTGGCGACGACGATTTGCGGGCGATCTTCCAGCTTGAGATTGTACAGCTTCAGTTCACGATTGATCTGCAGATAATCTTCGTACGGATCACGTCCATCCACGCCAGCCATATCGATCACATGCACAATCAGCCTGGTCCGCTCGACATGGCGCAAAAATTGATGTCCGAGCCCCACTCCTTCGTGAGCCCCTTCAATCAGGCCTGGAAGATCAGCCATGACAAAGCTTTGCTCGCCCAGTTCCACGACGCCCAGGTTCGGGGACAAGGTCGTAAAATGATAGGCGGCAATCTTCGGTCTTGCCCCTGTGACGCTGGAGAGCAGGGTTGATTTCCCGACACTCGGATAGCCGACCAAACCGACATCCGCAATCAGCTTCAACTCCATCGTGATATACCGTTCCTGGCCGGGCTCCCCATTCTCCGAGATGTGCGGCGCCGGGTTGGACGGATTGGCAAAGCGCATATTCCCGCGCCCGCCGCGACCACCTTTGGCGATGACAGCACGCTGACCGTGTTCGACCAGATCCGCAATGACTTCTTTCGTATCATCGTCAATCACCGTTGTTCCTGGAGGGACGCGCACCACCATGTCCTCCGCTCCAGCGCCGTGCTGCCCCTTATTGCGGCCGTGTTCGCCGCGCGGGGCCTTGAAGTGCCTTTGATAGCGAAAATCAACCAGCGTACGCAGACCCTCGTCTACGACAAACACGACATCTGCGCCGCGTCCGCCATCTCCACCCGCAGGACCGCCAAGCGGGACGTATTTTTCGCGTCGGAAGGAAACAGCTCCGTTGCCGCCGTCTCCTCCTTTTACATAAATCTTGACTTGATCGACAAACATGGTGTCACCTCTTTCATTTCGAGAATGGAACGATCAATTCCAAGATCCACTCTTCCTTCGTATGTATCCATTCGGTGACTTCCACCGTACGTTGTTTGCTATTATGTACCCGTTTTTCCAGTTCGTCCAAACCTTCAGCAGTCAATTCTCCGGCCAAGTCAAAGCGAAAATGGACGCCACGCTCACCTGAAAACAGCGTGACCTGCATGCTTGCCGGCTCATAACCATCCGTGCTGACATGATCGTTCGCTGTGCATAGGATGTCCGACACGAAAGAAAACAAGTCCTGCTCGTCCAAGACAAGGCACGAAAGGTCGACCTGATCGCACACGTCTACCTCTAACAGCATTTCCTTGTTCAACGCGTTGAATGTCAAGAAAAAAACGGACAAAAGCGAGTTGTTGAGCCGAGCGATCAGGCTTTCCTGCATCGCGATTTCCGCGATTCGCTTCAGATGTGCTTCTCCCTGGTCCGTACGGTTCAAATGCAAATAGCCGAGCAGAACCTGTACATGGTTCAACCAGTCGTGTCGCTGCCTATTTAAAATTGTCAGCAGTTCGTCAGTCTGATGCGTGATCAGTCGCCTGTCGTGACTCATTCCCATTCACCCAAGTCAATAATGTATTTGTTTTGTACTCCTTATTGTACCACAAAATGGCTTGAGGCAAAAAGAAAACCCAGCAGCGAGGCTGGGTTTTTCTTCGTATCCAATTACGCTTGGGATGCTACTGGTTCGATCACAACTTGCTTGCGATCGCGGCCCAGACGTTTGAAGCGAACAACACCGTCTGCTACTGCAAACAGAGTGTCGTCTCCACCCTTCATCACGTTTTCACCTGGGTAAATTTTCGTACCGCGTTGGCGAACGAGGATGTTACCCGCTTTCACGAATTGTCCATCGCCACGTTTTACGCCGAGGCGCTTCGCGATGGAATCGCGACCGTTCTTGGTGGAACCTACCCCTTTTTTCGATGCGAAAAACTGCAGGTCTACAGGAAAACGAAAGTTCATGTCAGACACCTCCTTGCCATTTTGGATCTTGAATTGAGACATATTTTCCGTTTGTTTCAGCGATCATGAACAAAGAGATGACCAAGCTCTCAGCCAAAAGCTGCTGCTTCTCGCTGATGAGCGGATCGGGGCAATCTCCCACCTTCCAGTGGATGTACCCGCCCTCCCGTTCTGCAAACTGAACATTCGGATTTGAGCCGAGCAACAGATCTGCGGAATTAATCGTTCCCAGACTGACTGCGGATACAGCGGCACAGACGATGTCCGAGCCGTGCTTTCCCGCGTGGGCATGTCCGGAAATGGTAATTTCCTCGATCCCGTTACGCTCGTTTCGCTTTACAGTTACGGTAACCATCTAGTCTACCAATTAAGCGTTGATCTTTTCGATCACAACTTTGGTGAACGGTTGACGATGACCTTGCTTGCGACGATAGTTCTTTTTGGCTTTGTATTTGAACACGATGATTTTGCGTGCTTTACCGTGCTTTTCTACTTTGCCTGTAACAGTTGCTCCTGCTACTGTAGGAGTACCTGCTGTTACTTTACCGTCTTTGTTTACGAAGAGAACTTTGTCAAAAGTAACTGCTTCTCCTTCGTTGCCAGCCAGTTTCTCGATGAAGAGAACGGAGCCCTCTTCTACTTTGTATTGCTTTCCACCGGTTTCGATAATTGCGTACACTGTGTGCACCTCCTATACTCAGACTCGCCTGTACAGGTGCGCCGCGAACGACGTCTTGTCTACCTGCTTCGTGCGGTTACAGTATGCACAAGACATATCTGTATGACAACCAATAGGTTACCATATCTGCGCTCACCCAGTCAAGTTATTTGTGTCTGCCGGGTATAAAGACGCTTCGCTTCCTGCTCGCTGCCCAGGTACAATATGCGGTACTCATCCGCCAGCAGGGCAGGCCGATGAAGCTTGTACACTCGAGCAGGCCATGCAAGCTCAGCCTCCTCGATCTGATGAAAGAGACGGGTAGGCAGCTCGACCAGCACCGCCTCTGCTTCCTGCACCTTTGAGAGCGACGCAACCTCGCTGTACAGACGGGAAGCAACCTCCTGTGGGGACAGCAACAGCCCCTGTCCTCTGCAAGCGCTGCAGGGAATGAAGAGTCTTTCGGTCAGACTGGGGCGAACCCGTTTTCGGGTCATCTCGACCAGTCCCAAGGCCGTCATGCCCAGGACGGTGGCAGGGACCGGGTCTTTCGCAAGTTCGCGCTTTAGAGCAGTCAGTACCCGTTCTTTATTGGCTTGTTCCTTCATATCGATGAAATCTATGACGATGATGCCGCCGATCTCGCGCAGCCGAAGCTGGACCGCGATTTGTGCCGCAGCCTCCAGATTGGTCTGGGTGACAGCCTGTTCGCGCTGCTGCCCTCCCTTGCCCGTGAAAGCACCTGTATTCACGTCGATGACCGTCATCGCTTCTGTTTTGTCAAAAATCAAAAAGCCGCCGCTGGGCAGCTTGACCTGACGCTGCACGGCCTGCTGCAACTGCACTTCGATCCCCAGGCGGGCAAACAAAGGCTCTTTTTCCCGATACCAGGTAAGGCCAGACAGCCCTTCCGGCGCAACCATCTCAAGCGTTTCCTTGACCTTCTGATAGACAGCTCCGTCTTCTACCCAGATCTTCGCGACATCTGCCGAAACCAACTCGCGCAACGTCGCCTCCAGCCAATCTGTCGCAAGGCTGACTCGCCCTACCCCAGTCTTTTGCGAAACCTGTTCACGAATCTCCTGCCAGCGTCGACGTAAAAATTCGAGTTCCGCAAGCAGTCTTTGTTCATCTGCTTCAAAGGCTTCTGTCCGTACAATAACGCCTTCATCTTCTGCCAGCAAAGGGACAAGCAGTTCCTGCAAACGCTCGCGCTTATGGGGATCAGCCATTTTTCTGGACATAGAAATGCCCTTTTCATAAGGCAACAGGACGAGGTACCTTCCTTGCAGGCTGAGCTTTGTCGTCACTTTGGGTGCTTTGAGTTCACTGCCCTCCTTGATCACCTGCACGAGCAGTTTCTCTCCCTCGCGCACCCGTTCGCGAATTGTGGTTTTGCGAGCCGGAAGCTGGGAGGGCTCTCGAACATCGTCTACATACAAATAGGCGTTTCGGTCCATCCCGATCTGGACAAACGCGGACTGAATCGCAGGCAGGACATCCGCAACCTGTCCGACGAAGATTTCACCCACTGCCACCTCGGTCTGTTCGCCTTCTGAGCGCCATTCCACCAGACGCTCATTCTCCAGCAATGCCACACTCATACGTTTGCCGCTCCCGCTTATCGCTACCTGCCGCACAGCCGTCACTCCCGCTTTCCTTCCGTTCTTCAAGTGTCCAGACAGGAAATCCGGACTTACTAGGAAGTAATCCTATCATAGGCTTGGGGAAATGAAAAGAAGACAGCAACGTCAGGCAATGCGAGATTGCAGGCTATGGAATGGTCTTGTGGCCGCTAGAGGACGAGTTCTCTCACGGCCGTATCATGCTTTTGCTCAAACAACAAGGCCCGCAGGAGCTGATCCTCTGCCAGCAGACCGGCACCCTGCACATAGATCAAGTGGGAGGCTCCTCTGCGCAGCTTCTGCGAGGCCTGCAGCACAGTCTCGTCCGGTCTGATCTGGATCGCCTGGACGTTGTATTCCACGGGCTGTCGCACGTATTTTTCCATGAGAAAGCGGAAGAACTGATAAGGAAAGCGCAAGTAAGCCTGGATGTTGATTGCAAGCAAATAGCTGCCGATCACCAGCAGGTTGATTTTCAAGTCAAACAACGACAAGCCGAGCATCGTCCCCGCAAACAAGGTGCTTCCCAGCAAGCAAAGCAAGGCCGCCTGACGGTACGGCAATAGGTAGCAGAGCAGTCCCAAAAGAATTCGACCACCGTCGAGGGGCCAGATCGGAAGCAGATTGAATCCCGCAATGGCAGCATTGCTCATCAGAAAAAATCTTGCCCATTCTTCTGTCCAGATTCCTCCAAGCCAGAATACATAAGAGAGTCCCATCATGACGACATTCATAAACGGTCCCGCCAATGCGATGACGATTTCGTCCAGTGGATCTGTCGCGTAGGAATCCTCCATCGTCGCGACGCCGCCAAAGGGGAGCAGCTGCACCTCTGTTACCTTCCAGCCCAATTCCTTTGCCATGGCAACATGTCCGAATTCATGGATCAAGACGATGACGAACAAGGTGCAAACCTCCAAAAAACGGCCAGCCGCCACAGAAAGACCGATTACCACCCAAAACAAGAGATGTATGCGAAAACGAAACCCAAACCAGCCCCCTTTATTCAAAGGGGATCACATCCAGTGGATTGACGAATTCCTCGTTCACGGACATTCCCAGATACAAATGGCGTGAGGTTTGATTGACCGCTCGGGCCGTCCCGACCACCTGCCCGGGTTGCAAGACCTCGTCTTTGCTTACCATCACTCCATCCAGATTCCCGAACCAAACCTCACGCCCCTTTGTCAGGCGAACGACTACCGTAGTGCCGTATCCCGGTTTTTCTCCGATAAACGTCACCCAGCCCATCTCTCCAATCTTGACTTGATCCGAAAACCCGGTTGTCAAAACGACTTTGGCACTCTCTGGGTTATACGATTTCGCGACCTTCCAATGGGAAGGCAGCTTCCAGACCTGGGCTTCTCCTTCTGTGCTGGCCGGAACGACCTGTGGAGTCGAGAGAGGGGGCAAGAAGGTTGGTATCGTACCGATATTCGCTTCATACCAGTCCGACACTCCCGCAAAATTAAAATCGCGCGTCATCACTTCACGCGCAGAATCCTTCCACGAAGCCGGAATGAGAGCGGTCTGAAACACCAGATAGGCCATTCCCACCAACAAAAGGGAGGCAAAGATCTGAATCCCCCACTTTTCATTGACGGTTTTGGGCTCGTAGCCGCGCTCATCCCGCGATGAAAACGAGAATAACTCTTCATGGGGATCAATGGGGTCCTTCCAATCATCCACAAAAGGTGTATAGCTGTCCCGGGACTGCTGAAGTCGAATCCTCTCCACCCTCTCCCGTCTCCGCTCTTTTATACGCTCACCATCAAACACGTCCATCCCCTCCGTAGACCAGCCATTTCTACCATCCTATGACTTGTCTACCCGCTTTATACTCGTCCGTGCGTCCCTTGACACGAAGGGCATACTCGGCAGGCGGGACAAAAAAGGAGCGGCCTGTCCGTACATGACAAGCCGCTCCTCGCTGAAACTGGGAATCAGAACCTGAACTTCTGGGTCAGCTTCTGCATTTCATCCGACAGATTTGCCAAATGAGCAGATAATCCGCTTACCTCCTCCATCGAAGCAAGCTGTTCTTCAGCCGCTGACGCGATGTTTTGCGAATGGAGGGAAGATTGTTTCGAAATAGCCGATACATTTTCTACGCTTGCGGTAACTTCCTGCATGCTCGCCGAGATCTGTTGAGACACGCTAGCCAACTCTTCAATCTGCTGCGAGATTTGAGTGGTCAGCGAAAGAATGCCGTCAAATCTTTTCTCGGTTTCGTTTGCCACTTCAATACCAGACACCACTTCTTCTTTCACCTTGCTCATGGTGAGGATGGTCTGATCCATATCTTTCTGAATTTCCTCAATCAACAAGGCAATCTGACTCGTAGACTGGCTTGATTGATCAGCCAGTTTTCTGACCTCTTCCGCTACTACAGAAAAGCCTCGTCCATGCTCACCAGCCCTCGCAGCTTCAATCGCAGCGTTCAAAGCCAACAGATTGGTTTGAGCCGAGATGTCCGAGATGGCATGCAACATCTCTTCGATTTGCTGCGTGCGTTTGTTCAAAAGTTTAATCACAGCATCCGACTGATGGACGGAGTCTCGAATCGAATTCATCTGCTCCACGGTTTTTTGTACCGCTTGACCGCCCAAATTTGCCGTATCCATGGTCTCTTCAGAGGAATTCGCTATTGTGGAGGAACTTTCCGCAATCCGCTGCATTCCGATGGAAATTTCCCCGAGGGAAGCAGACGCTTTTTGTAGTGCATCTTGTTGTTCCTCTGCACCATTGGCTGATTCCTGAATGTCGCTTGCAATTTGTTCCGAAGCTTTGCTGGTCTGTTCGGAGCTGGCTGTCAATTCATTGGAGGAAACTGCAACTTTGTCTGCGGACGCATGCATTTCTTTTATCAAATGCCGCATGTTTTGGATCATATGGTTGAAATCTTTTGCCAATTTTCCAACCTCGTCTTTTGATCGGATAGAAACCTCGTCTATCGTCAGGTCACCCTCTGCCACTGCATTTAGCTTTTCGGCAATATGGATGATCGGTCCTGTAAAGCGTTTGGAGAAAAGCGCTGCGATCACGGAACCGACAATGAGCGCGATCAACGTGATAATCATCACAATGTTCAACATTTCTTTGGCCCCGCTGTTAAATTCGGAAAGATACGCTCCTGCACCGATCGTCCATCCCCAATGAGGTGCCTTCTCTACGTAATTTACTTTCATCTCCAAGGAATCGGACTTGGCAGCTTTCCACATATAAGTCAAATACCCGCCGCCGTTTGCGCCGATCGTTACAATCTCATGTCCGATCATGACCCCGTCTTCTGTTTTGACCTCTGTCAGATCCGTACCTTCGTTGGCAGGGTTCATGACAGAAATTTGATCCTGATTGACAGCCCAGAGGTAGCCTGTTTCACCAACTGTATAATCCTCATTGATCGGACGTTTATTGTCGGCTTCTTTCACTCCCAACAATTCTACCCGAACCCTTTCCTGCGCCTCCTCCAGTGTCATGTTGCCGGCTTCTACCTGTTCATTCATTACGTTGATCAAGGCGATGGCCATCTTCACACTATGCTTCAATTGCTCTTTCCCTGCTTGATCCAGTTTGCTGGTTGAAACCTCATACGTCGTTATTCCGATAAAAGTGGTTGGAATAAGAAGAATGAGAAGACATAAGATGATCAATTTGGTTCTCATTGATCTCAGCTGAAATTTCATTGCTGTGTTCACCCTTTGTGTATAATATTTTAATTGTTATGTACCCAATTCGTTTTTATGGAAAACATAAAGTTACACTTTTGCATCAATAAAATTTCCTGGCACAACAAAAAAGACAGTCTCCCTGAAGAGAGACTGTCTGTTGGATTTGCCGAAGTTTTTACAGTTTGATTACGTTAGCAGCTTGTGGTCCACGGCTTCCTTGAACGATTTCGAACTCAACCTTTTGGCCTTCGTCCAGCGATTTGAAACCTTCTGTTTGGATCGCGCTGTAGTGTACGAATACGTCATCTCCGCCATCAACTTGGATGAAACCGTATCCTTTTTCTGCGTTAAACCATTTCACGATACCTTGTTGCATGAAACAAAACCTCCCTAAACATTGCGCCCCACGAGGCGAAGAAGTGTAGCGTTAACCCTTTTTTACTCCTGAAGCCTATTGCGGTAAGGAAAAAAGCCGTGCAAAGTTGAGATTTGACATGGTGACGTCTCTCAACAAGGCACGACTCCATAACCAAGCCATCAAATCACTGCAACTTGTAAAAATGGTTAACTTAGGTTGAGTTTATCACAACGTTTTCGGTTTGTCACGCATTTAGTCGAAGCGCAACTTGTCCTTGCGCATGCCGATATTCAGCACAACTCCGATGATTAAAAAGTTGGTGACGAGCGAACTTCCCCCATAGCTGATGAAGGGCAGCGGAATCCCGGTGATCGGCATTAATTGGATATTCATCCCGATATTCTCAAAGACCTGGAAGGTAAGCATCCCTACCACTCCGGCGACCACGTATGAACCAAACGGGTCTTTTGCCTCCATCGCGATGCGAACCATCCGATAAATCAGGAAGAAGAACAAAATCATCAAAAAGCCAGCTCCGACGAAGCCCATTTTTTCAGCAATAACGGTAAAGATGAAGTCGCTTTCCCCGACAGGAACCCAACCAAAGCTCGCTTGGGTAGGCGTATCGATTCCTTTCCCAAACAATTGGCCGGAGCCGATCGCGATCAGGGACTGCTTCAATTGAAAACCGCGACCCATCGGCTCCAGGTCGGGATTGAGCCAGAATACGACACGGTCCCACTGGTACGGTTTGATGATTTTGAAGAACAGATCCCGCTTATACTCATACAACAAGGTCATTCCCGCAAACAGGCCTCCGACCATCCCCCCTACATAAAGCACGTGGAGCAGGCGAATCCCTCCGACGATCAGCATCGTCGCGAGCATGCCGGTATAGACCAGAGCCGTTCCGAGATCCGGCTGAATGAGAATCAGGAGCAACGGCACAGCTACCAGCAAAGCGATCGGAATCAGCTTGTAAAAATAACGGTACCGATGGGGATCCTCCGCCCGTTTTGCCATATACCTGGCGACCATCAGGATCGTAAACAGCTTCATCGGCTCTGAGGGTTGAAACAATATCGGCCCCAGGTTGTACCAGCTATGTGTGTTATTGATCGCAGGAGCTTTCAAAACCCCGAGCAACAATATGATTCCAAGCCCGTACAAAACGTAGGAGAGATTGGAATAGATCCGGTAGTCAAAAAGAAGGGTTCCTCCCAAGACGATAAAGCCGATCACATACCATAAAACCTGCTGGTTCGCCTTTTCAACCCCTGCCGCAGAACCGGCAATTCCTACATAACTAAAAGCGCCAAGGGCGACCATTATGATCACAATCGCCCAGTCGATGTTTTTTAGATGTCGTCTTTCCAGGTCCATTTCTTTCCTCCTAGACCAAATGGCTTCAACCGTCCAATGGAAAACACGGCCTTTTCGCCCTAGTCCAGTAGCGAAAACCCGCGTTCGCGAAAAAGTCATTCAAAAAGTAGAACGGAGCCCAGTATTTCGGCAGGAAAGAAATAGGAAAGAACAGGAATGCTCCTGTTCCGTTCTACCCTATTTCAGTCCAAAGAATTTGCGCATTTTTTGAAACACGCCCTTTTTTTCTTCCAAGGGCAGAAGCGGTACCGCTTCCCCCAGTAATCTGCGGGCGATATTGCGGTACGCGATCGAAGCCCGTGATTCGTGATTCATCACGGCTGGCTCGCCCTGATTCGCCGATTTAATGACATGATCATCATCGGGTACAACGCCCACCAAGTCAATGGCTAACAAATCCAGAATATCCTCTACATCCAGCATTTCACCATTTTTGACCATATGGGAACGCACCCGGTTGATAACCAGCTTCGGCATGCCAACCTTTTCTCTCTCCAACAAGCCAATAATTCGATCCGCATCGCGGACTGCAGCTTTTTCTGGTGTTGTGACCACGATGGCTTGATCAGCCCCTGCCACGGCGTTGCGGAAGCCTTGCTCAATGCCTGCAGGGCAATCGATGACGACGTAGTCGAACTCGCGCTTCAACTGCGTAATGATTTCTTCCATTTGTTCAGGTGTAATCGCATTTTTGTCTTTGGTCTGCGCTGCCGGCAAAAGGCTTAGGTTTTCAAAACGCTTATCTTTGATCAAAGCCTGCTGCAAACGGCAGGCGCCTTCTGCGACATCCACCAGGTCGTAGATAATCCGGTTTTCCAACCCCATCACCACGTCGAGGTTGCGTAGCCCAATATCCGTATCGACCATACATACTTTTTGTCCCATCAAGGCAAGCGCTGTGCCCAAATTGGCGGAAGTGGTTGTCTTTCCCACGCCGCCTTTCCCTGAAGTTACGACAATTCCGATCCCCACATCCGTTCCCCCTATTCCATCAACCCTCATGCTTTTGTCTCTCCCAGCTCAGGGCGAATCCGTGACAGATAGTTCATCTTGGCGACGAGCATCGTCTCATTTTCCAGATAGGCAAATTCGGTCCCGCCAGAATTCTGGGTCCATTCGTCTCCCGGTTTGCTAACCACCTCAGCGATTCGCAATTGGGTCGGACTCATCACGGCAGCCGCAATAATGGCTTCGGTATCTCCCGAAATGCCTGCATGGGCATAGCCCCGCAAATGGCCCAATACGTAAATGTTCCCGGTGCTGCGAATCGTACCACCCGGATTGACATCTCCCAAAAGCAGAATATCTCCGTCTGATTCCAGCACCTGCCCAGAACGAATCGTATGCACCTGCACATGAAACTGAGACTTTAGACGCTCGGCGAAAGCCTCTTCCTTGGTAATGACATCGGCTTCAACCAGGTGAATCACCAGATTGCCCTTTTGCCGGATAATCTTTGTCAATTCCTCTTGCTGCTCCGGTGTGCAGTATCGCTTGCCTAGCTTGATCGATACCCGTATCAACGGACCAGATAAAATTTGTTGGTGGCTATGCTCTATTTTTTCACGCAAATCGGCCAACAGTTCATCGAAGGAACAAGTATCGTCCATAAAGAAGACAAGACCTTCTTTTGTTCCTTTGATGGTGACCTTGCTCTTCACAGTCGTCACCGGTTTCACCTCGACCGATACCATTCGCCATCCGGCAATCACTTTCCTGCTCTGCTGAAAAATTTGCCGAAACTGCTCGATTCGCGTCTACTTGGCTGACTGAGCAGGAGTCTGTACAGGGGGAGCAGTCAAAACTCCTGGGTTCAACTCGTTATACGCTTCAAGCAAGCGTCGGGATACAGGCCCTGTCGCGGCGGAGCTGGATGTACCGTCGCGCAAGCTGTTGGGAGCGACGACCACAAACACCAACTGTGGATTCTCATAAGGTGCAAAGCCGACGAGCAACGCATTCTCAGCCTTTCGCCCTGTCTGAGCCGTACCTGATTTGGCAGCCACATTGAAAGGCAGACCGACGAAATCTCTGGAAGCGGTACCGCCCGGCTGTGTCACCATCCGCATCCCTTCCTTGACTACCTGGAGGTGCTTCGGATCGATCGTAACGCGATTCAAAACCTCTGGTTCGATTACACTCAGCGTTTGTCCAGGCTCTTTCGGGTCTGTTGTACCACGGCGAATCTCTTTGACCAGATGCGGACGAATCCGATAGCCGCCATTGGCAATCGTGGAAACGTACTGTCCGATCTGCATCGGAGTGAACAGATCGTATTGGCCAATAAACGCATCCGCCAAGTTCCCGTAGTTCAGGTAAGGATTCTCCCAGCCTTTCTTTTCTCCTGGCAGGTCGATACCTGTCTTCACGCCCAAACCGAACTGAGCATTGTAGTAATCCAGAATACGGAACTGGTTTTGCCATGGGCTGGATTTTTTCAACAGGCGATCCGCCATGATGTACATGTAGGTATTATTGGATACCTGCAACGCACGTCGGGCATTTACAGAACCGTGTCCGCCCGCCCTCCAGTTGCGCTTGTAGGCTGTCCCTACATAATAGCCACCCGAATCATAGATCGTCTCTGATGGATTTGTCAGGCCTTCCTGCAACGAAATCATGAGCGAAAGCGGTTTGTACGTGGATGCAGGTGGATATGGCGTATAAATGAAATCATTCAACTCATTGGGCAAAATCAAGGAACTGTAATTCTCATTGAACTTTTTACGATCATAATAAAGATTGAGATCGTAATCCGGGTAGCTGGCCATTGCCAGGATCTCTCCTGTGTTCGGGTTCATCACCAGCACATGCGTCTTGTTGTATTCCTTTGGTGTTGAGGGGAGCTTTTTGTACTTCTCGACCTCTTCTTTCAAGATCGCCTCTACCCTGCTTTGGAAACGCCAATCCAGTGCAAGGACGAGATCATTTCCAGGTTGTGCGGGTTGTCGCATCGTTTTTTCTACCGACTCGGAATTCTTGTTGACGTGCACGTCCATAATCCCGTCCTTGCCGCGCAGATAGCGTTCGTAATAAGCTTCCAGCCCCGTGATGCCGACGCGATCAATGGCATTGTACCCTTGTGCCATGTACTCTTTTAAGCTTTGCGGCGGAATGGCATTGATGTAGCCGAGAATATGGGTGGCAAATCCCGTTCCATCCGGATCCGGCATAATCTGCCGAACCGCTTCCAGCTCTACACTGATCCCCGGCAGTTCGGTACGCCGTTCCTCGATTTGAAACATTTCCTCCTGGGTGATGTTCACCTTGACCCGTCTGGGAATATAGCTTGCCAATTGCGGAGAACGCATCTCCTGCAGCAAGGACAGCTTATGCCATTGGTGGAGTCGCTGCTCATCAGTCAACGGCAGGGTAATGTCCAGATCAAAAAGAGAGGCGAGGCGCAGCAGGTCCATATCCGACTTCCCGTTCAACTGTGCTGGTGTAGGAAGCTGCCGCAGCTGAGCCTGTACTTCCTTAATCAAATCTTCGCGATCCTCTTTATCAAGAGTCAATTTCATCGGTAGATTCGCTTTAAAGGCTTGCTTGAAAATTTCCCAGTCATTCACGTCATCATAGGTAATGTCGCTGCCATTGGCCTCGGAATAAGCATTGAGCTTTTTCACTACATCAGTGCGTTCTTTTTCCGTAAAGGGAGAACGAACGCGAAGCCCGGCGTACATCGCTGTCTTGACCAAATCGAAATCCTTCATGCCAGCCACCTGATTTACATCTGGAAGACGCGTCAGCATGGGGATAATCTTCTCTTTCAATGCGTTGGTCTCTTCCCGCTTAAAGCCGACGGGCAGCGTCGAACGCAATTCAATCGTCTTCTTCAAAAGTTCCTTGTCCGTTCCGATCTTGCTGTCGTCGGGCACCAAAATCTGCGCCAGACGATCTGCCACCTTCTCCTCATCGATATCCTGTCCCTGCTCCTCAACGTACTGTACTGTGTAGACAGGCTTGTTCGAGACGAGCACAACCCCGTTCTTGTCGAGAATTCTCCCGCGCGGGGCCGGTATCGGCAGTTCGCGAATACTGAACTTCTCCAATTCATGGCGATACTGTTCACCTTCTACCAGCTGAACATAGGCGAGTCGCAGAATGATCGTGGCAAAAAACAAGAAGACGATGACGAACAAGATATTGAGTCGGATGGGGATCGTCGGTTTCTGTTTTTTCTCCTCTTCCATCCATCTTGCCCCCCTCTTGGTTTCGTTTCACACCAGACTATTCCTTCGCAGACAAGTCCTTCTTCGACTCTATCATTTTGCATAGACGCCTGATCGGCATATAAATCACAAGGGTAAACAAGCCGTTCAGGACAACTGTCGGCAGGATCTGGCTGCTCAAAATCCACTGGACGTCATGCGGAGCCAGGGAAAACATCCGATACATGCTGTACAGAAGCCACTCATGGCCAAAAATGACCAGAATGCTGGTGATGATAACCATGCCAAACCCTCGCTGAAACAACAGCACGATCATGCCAGAGAAGTAGCTGGCCAGCATCATGGAGACAGAGTATATCCCAATTACCTGACCGTACAGAACATCTTGCAAGAAGCCAAATGCCAGCCCGTAGTACAAGCCTTCACGCCTGCCTAAAAACATGGAGATCAAAATGGTGCATACAAGCGCAAATCGGGGTACTGTCATCCATGACAGCCCCCCCGTTGAAGGTGAAATCACTTGCACGACGGTCCCCTCCAGCACAAACAGCAGCAACACCATAGCGGTCATGAGCAGGCGAGCCATTTATTGCCCACCCCCGTTGGCAGGTGTACCCTGATTGACAGTGCCGGAGGAGTTCATCGTTCCAGCGGCATTCGAGTTCGTCTGGCCTTCGGGATTCGTCGGAATGACTTCCCCGTTCGGCGAGATGGAGAAATTACGTTCGACCACCATCACTTCGTTTAATTGCGTGAAGTCGGCGCTTGGCTGTACATAGGCAGTCTGCGTCAAGCCGTAATCATCCGGCTCTACGCGTACGACGTATCCGATCGGCAGATTTCGCGGAATGACACCTCCGAGACCGGAAGTGACCACCTGTTGCTTTGCTTCAATTTTCTGTCCCCAAGGAATTTTCCGCATGATGAGAAGACGCTCCTGCGGGTCGTATTCCTCGACGACTCCACTAACGTTGTGATACGTGGCTACCCCGTCGACAACCTGTTGAGTCTGGATGTCGGCAGAAATATGATTCCTGCGTTCATAGCTGGTCAATAATTCAACCGTCGATGAAAAGTTAGCGACACTTTGTACGCGACCAATCATCCCTTTTGCTGTGATTACAGCCATGTCCTTCTTGATGCCGTGCTTGAGACCTCTATCAATTGTGATCACATTGTTCCAGGTGTCCGGATTGCGGGCCACCACCTCGGCAAAACGCAATTGGTAGAGCTTCAAGCTTTCTTTCGCATTCAATTGTTCCCGCAATCGATCGTTTTCCGCTTTGAGATCATGCAGCTCGGCTGTCAGGCGGGCATTTTGGTCCAGACTCGCCTTCAAAGCCTTGTTTTCCTCATAGACGCTATAGGCGTCCTCTACTTCCTTAAAAAAGCCGGAAACAGCCTGGGCAGGACGATAAAAAACGCCCTGCACCCAACTGAATGTATCTTTGAAAAACATTTCAGGCCAGGTCAGGCTCTCTCGTTCTCGAGAAGTGAAGCCCACGACCGAGATGAGCAGGACCAAGCCTACAAGTACAATAATAAGCCGCTTGTTCCCGAAAAACGACATGCCCAGACCTCCGTTTATTTACCCCGTTTTTGTCGGGAAGAGGTGATACCGGTCTTGGACGTGAACAGGTGCATGTTCTCCAGTGCGCGTCCTGTCCCAATCGCCACACAATCCAAGGCGTTTTCTGCGATATGGACGGGCATCCCCGTTTCCGTGCTCAACAAACGGTCCATGTTTCGCAGCAAGGCCCCTCCACCAGTCAGTACAATCCCCCGATCCATAATATCTGCAGCCAGCTCAGGCGGGCTTTTTTCCAATGTAACTTTGACAGCTTCCACGATGGCAGCCACTGTCTCAGCCAATGCTTCGGCGATTTCGGTGCTGCTGACGGTCAGCGTTTTGGGCAGTCCTGTCACCAGGTCTCGCCCGCGAATTTCTACGGTCTCTACTTCCTCCGGTGCGATCGCAGAACCAATCTCCTGTTTGAGCGTCTCTGCCGTACGCTCTCCGATCATCAGATTATAGCGGCGTTTGATATACTGGATGATCGCCTCATCCATCTCGTCGCCAGCTACACGAATAGAACGCGAGGTGACAATTCCCCCCAAGGAGATGATCGCCACTTCGGTGGTCCCTCCTCCGATGTCTACGACCATGCTGCCTGTCGGTTCCCAGACAGGAAGATCTGCTCCGATAGCGGCAGCAAATGGCTCCTCAATCGTATACGCCTCTTTTGCTCCAGCCTGTTTTGTCGCATCCTCTACCGCCCGCTTCTCTACGGCTGTAATCCCGGAAGGTACGCATACCATGACGTTGGGACGGCGGTTGAACATGCCTTGGTTTTTTTGCGCCTGATTAATGAAATAGCGCATCATAGTCGCTGTGGTATCGAAGTCGGCAATGACACCGTCTTTCATGGGACGGACGGCTACGATATTACCCGGCGTACGTCCAATCATGTTTTTCGCTGCATTTCCCACCGCTTCAATTGAATTGTTGTTTGTGCGAATCGCCACAACGGATGGTTCCCGAACGACGATTCCTTTTCCTTTTACAAAGACAAGTGTATTAGCAGTACCCAGGTCAATCCCCAAGTCACGAGTAAATCCACCAAACATACGAAAACTCCTTCCAATATTTGACAGTAGCGAGCCGGTAATTTGTGAAATAACTATGATTTACATATACCCTTGCTCTTTCATGCTGATGTATTTGCCATCCCCGATAATCACATGATCCAAAAGAGATATCCCAACCAATTCGCCTGCTTCCCGCAATGTATGCGTAACCGCGATATCTTCCCTGCTTGGAGTCGGATCGCCACTCGGATGATTATGTAAGCAGATCACAGATGCGCTGCTTCGCCGAATTGCTTCCTTAAACACTTCACGAGGATGCACAATTGAGGAGTCCAGACTTCCTACAAAAATCGTCTGTTTGCCAATGACATGGTTTTTTGTATTTAGAAATAGACAAACAAAATGTTCTTGCGTCAGATGGGCAAGCTCTGGAGCCATCAGTTCGGCCACATCCCTCGGCAAACGAATCGCAGCACGTCTTTGCCTTGGGGTACTGTGCAAGCGGCGCCCCAGTTCCAAAGCGGCTTGCAGTTCGATCGCCTTGACCTGACCGATTCCTTTTATCTCCGTCAGCTCCGAATGAGCTGCTTGAGCCAGTCCGTGCAGATCACCAAAGGTAGCGAGCAAACGAGCAGCGAGCTGATAAGCCGTCTCATTCTCCCTCCCTGTACGCAACAAGATGGCTAAAAGCTCCGTGTCCGATAAATGAATGGCTCCCACTCGGAGTAGTCTCTCCCGGGGACGATCATAGTAAGGGACGTTTTTCAGGACGGTTTTGTTACAGGTATTTGTTGACATTTTCCTCGCCTCCAGCCATTCCCATCTATTGCTTGAAAACGGCTGCGTGAGGTTGCGATCATGCAGAATAATACCCTAGCCGCTAGAAACCAAAGCAAGCTCAAAACTTACAAAACCTGGATGCCGAAGCGTGAGAGCATCGAGGCTGTCAGACGCAGAGGCAGACCGACAACCGTGAAGTAATCACCCTCGATCCCTTCGACCAGCGTCGCTCCGATTCCCTGGATCGCGTAAGAACCAGCCTTGTCCATCGGTTCACGGGTAGCGATATACGCGCGGATCTCATCTGGTGCGAGCGGACGAATCCTTACCTGTGTACGGGAATGGGTAACCTCTGATTGCCCGCTTTCGGCGTCAATCAGAGCGATTCCGCTGTAAACAGTATGTTCACACCCTTGCAAAGCATGCAGCATGCGATAAGCATCTTCATCGTCCACAGGCTTGCCCAAGATTTCACCATCCAACACGACGATCGTATCCGAGCCGAGAACAACGCCTTCTGTCAAGCCAGAAGCGATTTTTCGGGCTTTGCGCAACGCTAGTTCCTCTACGATTTCCTGCGGCTGCATGCCCGGATCTGTCGTCTCGTCCACATCGCTGGATTGAATGCTAAAGGACAAGCCAAGTGTCTGCAACAACTCTTTGCGTCGCGGTGAGGACGACGCAAGAATGAGCATTTTTTCTTGTTTCATCTGTCATACTCCCTACTTCAGTCGTCGATGTATCCAAAACGCGAGGGCAAGGCCCCCGATACTTGCCAGGTTTAGCTTAAACTGAAAGTTCAGGTCGTACTTCACAATCTCCAAATCCGCAGCGGGTGACCAGCTTATCATTTTACTCTTGGTCAAGAACGGAATCCAGGGACTCAGGATTTCGCCCATAATGCTGCCAAAAAGCATTCCGCAAATCAATAGAAAAACTAGTGTAAGCGTCTCTTTCCCCATGTTTCCACTCCCAAAAACCGCAAAGGGATTCACATTAACCAACCCTAAGTGTAGCAAAAGGGAGAGGGTGAAACAATCCCCGGTTGCTCTTGGTAGTAACTGTATAAAAAGAAAAGACTTCCCGCAAGAAAACTTGGCGGAAGCCTTTGCGCACATCTATAGAAATTGGTTGTTCTCTACCTGCTGTATCCATTTCGTATAGCTTTCCAGATAGGAGAGAATCCCCGCCTGAACCTGCCAGGCATATTGCTCGGCACTTTGCGTTTTTTGGCCCGTGGAAGCCTCCGCCATTTTATCACGCGCTGTGACTGCCTGATTCAGGCCGTTCACCATTTGTTGAAAATGAGGCTGCCATTCCGCAGGTAAAGCGCTCACCTTGCCCGACTCAAGGAACTTCCGATGCGTCTCCTTGATTTTCGCCACTTCTCCAGAGGCAGGCTGAGCTGTGATCACCAGGCCGGAGTTAGCAGACAGGGCTTCCACCAGTTCACGCCCTTTGGAGAAGAACATCGGCAGGTCGAGATGATTCCCTGCGTCAGTCGACTGGCCCATTTGAACCGCTCCATGAAAAGCAGGGAAGCTGAACTCTTTTACATACACCTCAATGCCCTTGTCCTTGATATTGCTGGCAAAGCCGAGCGCAGCTTCCCGATTGGTGGCGGCTGCGGCAAACATGTATTGCTTGGACGAGTCGTTGTACAGCAGATGCGAGAGACCATTTTGGGTCAAAGGAGCCGCCGCTGCCTCTGCAGATGTGTCTGCTTGAAAAACACCTGCCTGCGCGACGAACATTTTCAGTTCAGGAAGCTGCAGCGACACGGATTGAGAGGCATCTGCAGAAGCAGTCGGCGCCGTGCTTGCGTCCGCTTCTTGCGGGAGTGGCGTCCCAGCAGTAGGTGTCTTCTGTTCTCCCTGGTCCGCGGATTGTGCTGTCAGCGTCTGCACCGTATCGGACAAAACCGACCGGTAGGAAGTCTTGAACTGCTCTTGGGAAAAAATCGTCAGCACCATAATGCCAAAGATGAGACCGACTGCCACAGCGCCACCCGTCGTCAGAAAGATGCGGACAAATGCTTTCTTCGGCCAGATGGCTTCGATGCGCTGCCCTCTCCTTTTGCCGCCGCTATAATCGAGTTCTCCGTAATCCGGCTGGTTATCTTCATCCCGTTCAGGGTCACTTTCTGGCTGCGCCGCTCTTTCCACGGCAGCAGTACCGCGAATTTCGATCATCCTGTCCCATGCGTCTTCGCGCTTTGACATCTTGGCTAATTCTGCCGCAGACAAGGCAGGTCCCTGAATTTGCTTGCGGCCAGACGAAGGTTGTTTTTCTTCGACTGGTTTTGCTGATCCCTTAGACGGTGTATCCCAGTTTTGCCCGTTCACTTTTACTCTGAATTTGTTTGTTTGACTTCCGCTCAACGTCATGCCCTCCCAGCTACAGGCTCTTTGTACCAGCATACGCCGCGATGGGACGGGGTATGACAGTTGTCTCACCAGGATGCCGCTCCGGCGCTAAGCCAGCAAGCATAACCAGCGAAGAGAAACGGAGCAAAAGGCAGCAGCCGTGGCGCTTTCTTTCGTTTGACCAGGAGTACCACGCCTGCGGATAAAAGGGCAAGGAGACTGGCTGCCGTTACAATCCAGACGAAGGCCGCGCCACCCAGTCCGTACGCGAGCGTAGCGAACAGTTTGACATCCCCCATCCCCAACGCTTCCGGCCATCGCCAGGCCAGTGCCGCAAAGGAAAACAGGACTACACTAGCTACAGGCAATGGATCGAGCCAGGACCAGGGCGGACCAAAGAAAAAGCGCATGACAAAAAGAAGGATCACGCACAAGAGCAGCGACCAATTTGGGATTCGCCTCTCCTGCAAATCCGTCCACGTCACAAATAAGCATAAGACGAACAGTACGCACCGTGTGATGATTTCCATCGAAACTGCTCCCACTACGTTCCTCCATTCCCCCGTTTGTTGTGCCTGCAAGTATGCCGCATGTCACTGGAACAAAAAAAGCCGCCCGGCACCTTGCATTGTGCCGGACAGCGTCCCTCCCTATTGCTTCGGATTCCAAGTGAGCAGCATGCCGGCCTGGACGAGTCCGCCGCCAAATCCGTAGAGAAGGAGCGTATCGCCTGCTTTGACCTTCCCCTGCAAGATCCCTTCCTCCCATGACAAGGGAATCGTGGCAGCCGATGTATTGCCGTAATACGCCATGCTGGTGAGAGTTTTTTCGAGCGGGAACCCGCTTTTCTCGCAAATGGATTCGATCATCCGCAAATTGGCACAGTGCGGAATAAACCAATCCACTTGATCAAGCGACATCCTGGCCCGTTTTACGACCTCATTCATGCCTTCAGGAACAGTCGTCACCGCCCAGCGATAGACTTCCCTGCCGTTCTGCACAATGCATCCGTCTCCAGAGAGCGGCTTCCCGTGCATCTTCTTGGACAGTCCGGAGCGGTACAGGTGAATCCCGCCTTCCCCTTTTGCCGTGGTATAAGACGAATGGAAGCTGGTCTGCTCTTCGTCTCTTTCTACCAGAACAGCTCCCGCGCCGTCACCGAAGAGGACACAAGTGGTCCTATCTGTATAATCCGTCACTTTGGACAGGGTTTCTGTCGCTACGACGAGCACCTTTTGATGCAAGCCAGCACTTACAAGGCCATTGGCTACATGTAGCCCGTAGGCAAAGCCTGCACATGTCGCACCCAGATCCAAAGCCCCCGCCTGCGCCATGCCAAAATGAGCCTGAATCTGGCTGGCTACGCTGGGGAACGGATAATCCGGCGTCGAGGTGGCGACCAGGACCATGTCTACATCATGCAGTGTTTTCTGGTAGCGCTTCGCCAGGTTGCTGACCGCTTCTATGGCGAGATGGCTGGAGAACTGATCAGGCGAGGCGATTCGTCGTTCATGCATGCCTGTTCTTTGGACAATCCACTCGTCGGATGTATCTACGATTTTCTCCAAATCTTCATTGCTCAGTACGCGTTCGGGCACATAGGTGCCAATGGCGGTGACACGCGCCTTTGAATTCGTGGTCAACGTTGGTGATTTCATTGCCAACACTCCAATCGCTATCAATTTGATAACCTCATTATAACACCAGGTATTAGTATCTAGTACTAAAAATTAAATAAAAGAATGCCCTTCTCGCCTGTGGGCATAGACTCTTGTCAACAAGTGGTCTTGCTCACCGAGGAGAAGGGCCTCTTCTCGATTTATTTTCCTAACTTTTCGGCCAGCCAATAAGCCGACTTCCAAATATCTCCCGCGCCCATCGTAATGACCAAATCACCAGGCTGAATCTCCTGATAGAGACGCTCCTGCACCTGCTCCTTGGTCGGGATGTATTGGGCACGAGGATGACTGTTGGTGCGGATCTTCTGAACGAGGACTTCTGAGGAAACCCCCTCGATCCGCTCTTCCCCTGCTGGAGAATAAATATCGGTGATGATCACCTCATCCGCCTCACTGAAGGCTCGACTAAACTCATCCATCAGGAAAAAAGTACGGGTATATCGCTGCGGCTGGAACACGGCAATCACTCGCTTGCCGGACGCCTTCGCTCCACGCAGCGTCGCAATAATTTCCGTCGGATGATGGGCATAGTCATCCACTACGAGGATGTCCCGTGCTTCGCCGATAATTTGAAAGCGTCGCTTGGCTCCTCGGAAAGTGGTCAGTGCTGCGGCAATCTGTTCAAAGGGCAAGCCAATATCGAGGCAGACGATGATCGCTGCCAGCGCATTCGAGATATTGTGTTTCCCTGGTACATGCAAAGACAGCTCACCCAACAGGAGATCGCGATGATAGACGAGGCATTTTGCCCGCCGATCTCCGCATTCGATCTCGCTCGCTCGATACGTCGCTTCCTGGGCGTACGGCTCATGGATGGCGTATGTGATGACAGTCTGTGCAACGGAGGGAAGCACTTCTCTCACATGCGCGTCATCAATGCATAGTACAGCTTTTCCCCCGGGGTTGAGATGACCGAGGAATTCGACATAGGCACGTTTCAAATTATTAAAGTCGCCATCGAAATGCTCCAGATGATCAGGCTCTATACTTGTTACGATCTCGTAGTAGGGACGATATTCCAAAAAAGAACCGTCGCTTTCATCCGCCTCTGCCACCACGTATGGACTGGAACCCGCCTTTGCATTGGTCCCGGCATTCACGAGTTCTCCGCCAATAATAAACGTCGGATCTACGCCGCATTCTTCTAGGACATGAGCGATCATGGAAGTGGTCGTAGTCTTTCCGTGCGCCCCTGCCACGGCGATCCCTGTACGCTCATTCAAGATTTTGGCAAGCATCTGGGAGCGGTGCAAAACCGGGATTCCCTGCTCTGCTGCCGCAACCACCTCTGGATTATCTTTGGGAATACTGGTGGAGTAAACGATCGTGTCTGCTCCTTCGATGTGGGATGCGCAATGGCCGATGTGTACAATTGCCCCTCTTGCTTCCAGCTTCTTCGCCAAATCATTCAATGCGACATCCGAGCCGGTCACCTTAACCCCTTGGTCAATCAAGACACGAGCAATTGCACTCATTCCATAACCGCCTATACCCACAAAGTGGACGTGTTGTGCCTGATCCACCCTATTCACCTGCCTCTTCTACTGTAGTGGGAAAGAATGCGCGCACTTGGGCGATGAAGTAGAGCGAACCGCAGATGACCAGCCAGTCATCCGCCTTCGCTGATTGCTTATCTTTCATCCAATCTTTCAGAAAAGCACGCCAGTCTGGGACAGTGTCCAGGAGCGTTTCCTCCCATCCTCCGTCGCGAAACGCTTGATACAAGGTTTGGGCATCTGCAGCCCGTGGATAATCAAAGGTTGTCACGTGAAGTGATTCTACCCGGTCCATCATCTCTGTCAGCGCTGACGCCATCTCCATTAAGGGTTTGTCACCCAGTCCAGCAAACAGCATTTGCAGACGCGCCTCTCCTGGCATTAACTTCTTCAGACTGCCCGTGAGCGCTTCTATTCCCTCTCGGTTGTGCGCTCCATCCAGAACCACCAACGGCCTGGAGGAGACGACTTCTAGACGTCCAGGCCAGCGCGTTTGTTGCAAACCGCGCAAGATTTCTTCCTCCTCCAGGATATAGGAGAAGTAGTTTCGCAGCACGTCGATCGTCATCAAAGCGACAGCCGCATTATCGACCTGGTGCGGTCCGTTCATCGTCAACCGGTAGCTGCTTTCATGGCGGCGGTGAATACTTTTGTAGCGAAACCGTTGTTCGCCCAGCTGCTCCTCCAGTTGTGCAGCTTCAAATTCTTTGTCGATCTGGTACACGGTACTGCGGGTCTCTTTCGCTTTTTTCGTGATGACGGCAAGCGCTTCTGGATTGCGCTCGCCTGTCACGACCGGAACGCCAGGCTTGATGATGCCTGCCTTTTCCCAGGCAATCTCCGGCAGGCTTTGTCCCAGCACTTGCGTATGATCCATCCCGATGTTCGTGATGACCGAGACGATCGGCAGGACGACGTTGGTAGAATCCAAGCGTCCGCCCAGCCCCGTCTCCCATACTACAACAGCCGGTCTCACCACTCTTGCGAAGTAGAGAATCGCGATTAGCGTAACCACCTCAAACTCGGTGGGAGAGCCGTATTCCGTTTCTTGTTCGCATCGATCCACCAGCGTTTTGATCTCGTTGATCAACGCAAGCAGATCGTCTTGAGGAATCATATTGCCGTTGTAGCGAATACGTTCCCGAAAATCAATCAGATACGGAGAAGTAAACGTCCCTACACTGTACCCTGCCTCCAACAGCATCTGCGTCAGATATGCGCAGGTCGAACCTTTGCCGTTGGTCCCCGCTACATGGATAAACGGCAGTCTGCGCTCCGGATGATCCAGCTCTTCCAGGACCCAGTTCATTCGCTCCAGACCCGGTCTCGCCCCGAATCTCAAGAGTCCGTGCAGCCAGTCGAGCCCTTGCTCGTATTTCGTAAATTGTTCTGAACTCATACCGCTATGCTCCATTCTCAAATTATGCGATGATACGGCGAATCATGCGCCCTTCAATTCGGCCAGTCGGGCAATTACTTTATCCCGCTTTTCCATGTAGTCGGCCATCTTCGCTTTTTCCTCTGCGACGACTTTTTCCGGTGCTTTGGCCATGAAGCCGGCGTTGTTCAATTTCTTTTCGATCCGCTCTACCTCATTGTTCAAGGTAGCCAGTTCTTTTTCCAGACGAGCCAGCTCCTGCTCCAAATCGATCAATCCTGCGAGCGGGAGGTACAGCTCGGCACCAGTCATGACGGCAGACATCGCTTTGTCAGGAGTGCTCAGCTCCATGCTGATCAAAAGACGCTCCGGATTGCAGAAACGCGTGATGTATTCTTCCGAGCGGCTCAGTCTTTCAAAAGAAAGGGCATCGCTTGGCTTGATCAGGAGTTCGATTTTCTTGGACATCGGTACGTTTACTTCAGCGCGGATATTGCGTACGTTGCGAATGACTTCGACGAGCAGATTCATCTCCGCCTCTGCATCGGCAAAGATCCACTCTTCCTTGACGGTCGGCCATGCTGCTACGGTGATGCTCTTCCCTTCATGCGGCAAAGCCTGCCAGATCTCTTCGGTCATGAACGGCATGAACGGATGCAAGAGACGCAAGGTCTGGTCAAGGACGGTCACAAGCACCGATTGCGTGGTTTTCTTCGCTGCCTCGTCCGTGCCGTACAGCGGCAGTTTGGCCATCTCGATATACCAGTCGCACAGATCATCCCAGATGAAGTTGTAGAGAATCCGTCCTACTTCGCCGAATTCAAAGCTGTCGGACAATCGGGTCACATCGGCAATTGTCGCTTGCAGACGGGAAAGAATCCATTTGTCTGGTGTAGAAAGCTCTCCACTGAGGTCGATGTCCTCATAGCGGAAGCCTGCAAGGTTCATCAGGGCGAAGCGGGAAGCGTTCCAGATTTTATTGGCAAAGTTGCGGTTGGACTCTACTTTTTCCCAGTAGAAGCGCTGGTCATTCCCCGGAGAGTTCCCCGTAGCCAGTGTAAAGCGCAGGGCATCCGCACCGTATTTCTCAATCACATCCATCGGATCGACGCCATTGCCGAGCGACTTGGACATCTTGCGTCCCTCGGAATCGCGGATAATGCCGTGGATCAAAACGTGTTCGAACGGATTTTGACCGGTAAATTCCAGTCCGTTGAAAATCATCCGGGCTACCCAGAAGAAGATGATGTCGTATCCGGTAACAAGCACATTAGTCGGATAGAAGTACTTCAGATCCTCTGTCTCTTCCGGCCATCCAAGGGTTGCAAACGGCCACAAGCCCGAAGAGAACCAGGTATCCAAAACGTCGTTATCTTGTTCCAGCTTGTGGCTGTGGCAGCTCGGGCACTCCGATACGTCTTCACGGGATACGATGGTTTCCCCGCAATCCGAGCAGTACCAGGCAGGAATCCGGTGGCCCCACCAGAGCTGACGGGAAATGCACCAGTCGCGAATATTTTCGATCCAGCGGAGGTAATTGTTTTTGAAGCGTTCCGGCACGAACTTGACACTTTCCTCACTCGCTGCGTTGGCGAGGGACTCATCGGCCAAAGGCTGCATCTTGACGAACCATTGGGTGGACAGATACGGCTCCACGACAGCATCGCTTCGCTCGCTGTGACCTACCTGATGGATATGCTCTTCGACTTTGAACATCACGCCTTGCTCTGTCAGATCCTTGATGATCTGCTTGCGGCAAGCAAAGCGATCCATTCCTTGATAGATGCCAGCCAGCTCGTTCATTTTGCCCGTCTCATCCATGACGACGATTTGCGGCAACTGATGGCGAAGCCCCAGCTCGAAGTCGTTCGGATCGTGAGCAGGCGTAATTTTCACTGCGCCGGAACCGAATTCGGGATCGACATAGTCGTCGGCTACGATCGGGATTTCTCTGCCGACGATCGGGAGAATGACCGTTTTGCCGACCAGATGCTTGTAGCGCTCGTCTTCCGGGTGAACCGCTACTGCTGTATCGCCCAGCATAGTTTCCGGACGCGTGGTGGCTACCTCGATAAATCCGCTGCCGTCCGAGAGCGGATAGCGCATATGGTGCATGGCGCCTTTCACTTCTTTGTAGATAACCTCGATGTCAGACAGAGCCGTCCGTGCTGCCGGGTCCCAGTTGATGATCCGATTGGCGCGATAGATCAAGCCCTTTTCATAAAGGCGGACAAATACCTCGCGCACGGCGCGGGAGAATCCTTCATCCATCGTGAAGCGCTCACGGGAGTAATCCAGAGCGAGACCCACTTTCTCCCATTGCTCGCGAATATGCCCTGCGTAGACATGCTTCCACTCCCAGACCTTCTCCAGGAATTGTTCCCGGCCCAGATCATAGCGGGAGATACCCTCCTCACGCAGCGTCGCTTCGACACGCGCTTGCGTAGCAATCCCTGCGTGGTCCATCCCAGGCAGAAACAGAGTACTGTAGCCCTGCATTCTCTTCGTGCGTGTGATGATGTCCTGCAGGGTCGTATCAAGCGCATGGCCCAGATGCAGTTTTCCGGTCACATTGGGAGGCGGGATCACAATCGTGAATGGTTGTTTTTTGGGATCGCGCTCCGCTTTGAAAAATTCATTCTGGATCCAGTATGGATACCACTTGCTCTCTGCAGCCTTGGGGTCATAGTTCTTCGGCAGCAATTGATCGATCTCTTGTGACGGTTGTGTTGACATCGCTTTTTCCTCCTCGTTCGTTGAAAAAATAAAAAAACCCTTCATCCAAAGGACGAAAGGATCATTTCGCGGTACCACCTTTGTTAACACGCCAAGCCTTGCAGACTCGGGTGTTCCCTCAAACAAGATAACGGCTGCGAACCGCTTCCGACTACAATGGTCTCATCGGAACAACTCCTGGGCGACATTCAGCCATTCCCAACCTAGAGAATCTCTCAGCTTTGATTCTCCTCTCTGTCAAGGCGTCCTGACCTACTCTTCCCGCTCATCGTTGATGGTATATGGAATTTATTCATCTCATGTATTATATACAATAGAGTCGTTTTGCGTCAAACCCGGTTATTCGGCCTTTCCAATAGAGATGCCCAGTGCTTGCGTGAAGCCCAGCACGTGCAAAATATCCAGGATTTCCTCGCGTACATTTACGATCTCCACTTCTTTGCCCAAAGCCAGCAACTCTTTTGTGGTAAAAAACAGGCTGCCGATGCCGGATGAATCCACAAAAGAGACATCTTGAAAATCGACTCTGACAGTTTGATTCCGCTCTCCGTATTTCTGAAGCAATTGGCCGACCTGGTCTCCCACTGCCATATCCAATTCTCCAGTAAAAAATAACGTGGCCTGTCCATTTGTCTCCGTTGCTCGGTAGTCCATGCCCACCCCCCTCTCGGTATCGATACTGTACTTTGTCATTCCACACTGATTGATTACCCTGATTTTTGCGTCCATAAACATGAAAACCAAAGAATGCCTATCGCCTCAGGAAGTAGCGTCGCACTCCAGGATCAATTTCGTACCTGCATGCGAGCTCCCCAGATAGAGCCGATCACAGTATTGCAGCATGACGTGAAAGCCGACTCCCAGGGAATGCTGGGTTGAATACCCTTGTAACAGTGTAGCACGAGGCAGGTCCTCAAGTACAATTCCCTGCCCATCATCATGGATGACTGCTCTGCATTTGCTCCAGTCCGTCGCAGCATAGAGCAGGATGGAACCGCCATTCCCGTGTTTGATCATGTTGGATGCCGCCTCATTGACGGCGACCAGATATTGCAGGAGCCGTTTATCCGGCAGGTTCATCGGCTCCAGTGCTTTCCGGAAGGCCTTCCGCAGCGAAGCCAAATCCTCTGGTTCCCCCAGGTCCTGTGACAGGAGCTTTCGTCCCTCCCTCAGCAATACAAACAGTTCCTCATCGTTTAAAAGCAGCAGTTTGTTTCGCGTAACGACACCGAGCAGATCGCGGTACATCTCCCACTCTCGCCTCTTGCGCTTGCGCTCCTCCATGATGACAGCCGTCACGTCGATCAATGCTACGCCACAGGTTTGATCGGGCAGGGGAGAGACGTACAATTCAAAAACCTTCTCTCCATTCGCCGAGACCAGCTGCTCGCGAAGGGAAGCTCCTGTCAAAGAGGCCGGATGAATCAGCCGCTTCATTTCCCTTTCGACGTCCGGATCAGCCCGGTTTGATCCGAGCGGACGCAATTTTCCCCATTCGTAGTGGTACAGAAAGATCGTCTCCACCTGACGCAGAATGGACAGCTTTTGCAGCTCCTGCTTGATGAGACGGCTCATCTGGTCGTCTCGTTCCTTCCAATCCAGGAGGATGTTGGAAAGATCCAGTTCCTTGCTCATGAGCCAGGTATGAAATTCCTCGAGCAACAAGCGATCCAGGACTTCCTGACGGCGCAGCACCTTGTCGATGTCCATCACAAAATACGGATCGCCCTCAATCCCTTTTAATCCAGTGCCAATAATGCGAAAATCATCCGCCAGTTCCACTTCGAGTCGGTCGTGAAGCGGAAGATTGGGGCTGTATAAGCCTATCGCCGTCCTGCTGACCGTCACCAATTGGACTTGGCAGGTCTTTCCGCTGCCAAGGAGGGTGATGCGAACAGAACGGGGCGGAATCACTTTTCGAGCCGAATTGCCGACACGCAAGGCTTCTAGGCAGTTTTGACAATCAGGATTGTTCGGACACTGTTCGCACAGAATCACGGTTCATCCTCCTTTTTCGTGTCGCGTTGGCCGCTGGGGCGGACGCTTTTCCCTCCGTGTTGCCCCCTTTATGATACATGCATGTTTCCTCTTCGGGTAGAAATTGCAAAATCAGCACAGCAATGTCATCGGTCTGTTGCCCACTTCTTGTCTTATCCCAGATAAATGCCTCTACGCGATCAATCGCGTTTTCACATGTTACATCAGATTCCTGCAAAAGCAACCCGAGATCGTGCAGCCATTTCTGCGGATACTTTTGGGGATCGTTTCGTCCCGAATTCAATAAGCCGTCCGTGTAGACGAGCATCATGCCCGCTTCCTGCAAAGCGATCTCTTGCAAGGGATAGGTAAAGTCCGGCAACAAGCCCAATCCAACCCCACCCATGCAAGGAAGGATAACCTGTTTTGTTTCCGACAGGTACAAGGGGTGCGGATGACCTGCCCTGCTCAGCAGCAGCTTGTGTTCATCTCTATCATAAACCATCACCAGCGCCGTGATAAATGATCTCGTCCTGGACAGGTCCTCGTACAACAGCCGGTTCAACCGACCCAGAATCTCATCAGGGGCGCATACATTCTGCAACACGACTGAACGTACGGCACTTCGGATGCCCGTCGCAAGCATGCTGGCTGGCAATCCATGGCCTGAGACATCAGCAACAATAAAGCAGGTATAGCGTTCATCCATCTGGATGTAGTCGATATAATCTCCGCCTACGTAGGTCACGGGAGAATAGACCGCGCGCGCCTTTAACCGCTCCAGAGAGAACTTCTCTCGAGGAATCAGTAAGGATTGTATTCGCTGCGCCAGCTCCATTTCCTTCTCCATCTCCCGGAACGCCAAGGAACGGCGATTGTCCATGCACTGCAGGAGATAGTCGTGAACATGGAGCAGCAAAAAGCGGAAAAAGGCTGGTTCAAGCTCCCGTTCACCATTTTCCCCCATCTTGACCTCTGCCGTCAGCGTGACGAATCGGATCAGCTCCAGGGAACCAGGCAGATCTTCCACTTTAATTTGCTCACAGACCCGCAGGATGACATCAGGATGATCCGGTGTGCCTCGCATCGCCTCATGATACACGTCGCCATCGGCTGTTTCCAGCGAGAACCGCAGAAAGGAGATGGTGCCGACCCTCGCAAACCAGTTGTCGACGAGCTCTTGGGTCAATTCCTGCAAAGAATCCTCCGTCAACGGGCGCGGGCGGACGTCATCTCTGGCATTCAGTAAAAATTTGTAGTTTTTGTTTACTCCCACAAGATGTGCAAGCTGGCTGTTGGTCGCCTGCAAGGAAAGCACTTTCTCTGCATAATTTTGCTGCAGCTTGGCCGCAGAGTGAAATACCTCTTTTAGTAGCATTCGATTCGACAGGCCTGTCCTAACAAAGTGAAAGGCACACAGCAGAAGCGCTGCGGACAAGCCCGCACTCCCGGCGAAGGACAATTGCGGGAGCAGCAAAAGACCAAGCAAGCTTGCCAGCATCAATAAAAGCATCAAGCCAGCTTCCAATTGAGAAAAACGCAGTTTGAGGTACTGGCGGCGAAATCCTTCAGCAGCCGAATCTTCTAAAATCTTGGTGCCATATTCTCGGTAAGCGGCCCACAAGCCAAAAAGAATGCAACCGCCAACACCGATGCCAAGCCAAAAAATCAACGCTTCCATTTGCATCTCCATCACCTTACTCGCCAGCATATATCCTTGTTGTAATTGCCCTTCCCTCTTTTACCCAGCCCCAAACCTGCGCAGAGCTGACTGGCACTGTCCAAACTGCTTTGGCATATGCTGAGTTGAGGTGATCTCGCGATGAATTTTCGCTGGAAGTACAATCCTACCTTTCTGCGAATCAAGTTTGGCTTCAAGCAAGTTTTACTTCCCTTGATCGTCTTTCAATTTATCCGAACCGTCCTCTTCCCGACCTCCTTCGATGTGATCCTGCTGGGACTCCTCGCTTTGCTCTATGTGGCCA
The DNA here is from genome assembly GCF_000503775.1 of Brevibacillus panacihumi W25. Taxonomy (GTDB): domain Bacteria; phylum Bacillota; class Bacilli; order Brevibacillales; family Brevibacillaceae; genus Brevibacillus; species Brevibacillus panacihumi_A. The sequence goes on from NZ_KI629782.1 coordinate 963,060, forward strand.
TCGTCCTGGATTGGCTGTAATGGAAAAGACAACGTCCCAAGCTGCTGAGACGTTGCCCATTAGAATGCTTGCTGGACCCAGCGATGCAGTCGCATCAAACGGTCCATATCTTTTTCCAGCCGCTTGACGGCATATAATTCGCTCCAGTCTCGCCGCTTGTTGTAATAGACATCGATGTCCCGCATCACACGTTCAGGATAGCTTAAAAACACTGCCAAAAGTTCGATCTCATCCGGCCGCAGCGGGAAGATGGAGGCATAATGGTGAAACAGCTGAGAAGCGCCTGCCTGATCGCCCGCCATCTGAAAATACGTGCGATAAAACAACGTCAAATCGCGGATCGGCGTGTCGAATACAGCCCGGTCAAAATTGATCAGTCTTCCCCGGCCATTCCGGTCCGCAACCGTATGAGCCGGGTGCGGATAGCCGTGTATCAATGACAGGCGAAAGTGCGCGTGAGTCTCGTGCCGCTCGCGCCAATCCGTAAGAAGCTCAATCGCTTGATTGCCCAGATCAGCGACAAACCCCTGGTTGGCCAAGAATACGACATCAAACGGAGATTGATAGATCCGTCCTTGGGCCGTCTCGGCTGCGGCGTCCATTTGCTTGAGCCAGAACCGCCATCTCGCCAGCAAGGAGTCAATCAACGGCTCCACCTGTCTGGGATCGTCGAAGTGAACATTTTGGGTCAAATGATGCATTTCCGCCAATCTTTCCAGAGTCGGCGTCGCCCAAGCCAGCGGTTGAGCAGCCCATTGTTCGTTGCCGGGCTGCCATCGTGTCAGGTAATACACCCTGTCTTCGACCTGCACGAAGGGATCGTCGTACTTCGTATACACGAAGGGGACAGCCCCTTCCCAGCCGCGTTTTTGCAATTGCCGCAAGACATCGCTGACTTGAGAAAAACGCTTGCCCGGGATGGACGATCTCTTGCAGATAAAGGTGCCGTACGGTGTTTCTGCCTTGAACACATTCGGCTCCTTGATCATATCGATGGACTGGGCAAACATGTCGTATTCCTGAAACAGGGGGAAAATTTCCTCAAAGCGACTCATGGCTGCCTTCACTCCTTGCCCGCTCGGCTCGATTGGCGATGTGCCGCAGAAGGACATCTACTGTCTGCTGGCATTCCAAAGCCTGTTCAATCGCTGTCGTCGGCACCTGCGGCCCGTGCTCAAGCTGTTTTACATACGACTCCACACTTCTCCACACTTCCCGGGGACGAGCCATGAAAGCAAGCATCAACGTATAATCCCCGTAGGAGAGCGCCTTTTTTTCTTCGTAACCATCCAAAAATGAATCGATCTGCTCCAGGTCCTCATGCGTCAAGTAGAGTTCCCGCAAGTATCCTGCTACATCCCGATGCTGTACCGACAACGCCGGCCGAAAGAAGCCGCGGATAAACAGCCGCTCATCCACGATCCCCCAATTGTCACGGGTCAAATCTCTGTGTGATACGCCGATGCTGTCCTGGGGGATCTCCGGATGGCTCAGCATCGTATAGGAGCGCTCCATTCGCTGCAGGAGCGTCGGACCCAGTTCCGCCACCCAGCGCTCTCCCCGAAGCTTTTTTTTATCTTCCCTGCGGAAGGAGGCGAAGAGTGCCTTCGCCCGATTCCATTCCGATTCCGCTTTCAACTGCTCATGCTTCAGGTACTCCGTCCCGTTCAGCAGCGGACTCTCTTGCTGTGCGGCATGCATCATCCCGATCACCTCTCCGCATTGGCGAGCCATCTCGACCCCTGGCTGACAAGGCTCGATACGACGATGGTGATCTGTCATGGTGACTCCACGCTTCCCTGCGATGACGTAAGGTTTGCCTTCACGCGTCCGTATAAACCTCTCCAGACCGCGAAAACCCTGACGCGCCAGTCGTTCGCGCCAAGCAAACGACCAGCGCATCACATCTACGCGCGGCCATACCCGCAGTTCTTTGGGACCACGATTGGTCTCCAGCAAATAACAGTCGTCCAGCGGCGTGACGCGAATCACACGCGCTCGATACTGTTGGCAAATCTCATTCAGTTCAATCTTGTCCACAGCCCTCCACTCCTCACTGTGGAATGTACAGGATTTGTCCGGCTACCAACTGATCAGAGGTCAGTCGGTTTACCTCCACCAGCCTGGATACCGGCAAGGAATAGCGCTGCGAGATGACTTCCAGGGTTTCTTCTTTTTGGATGATGCACAGCTTCATTTGGCTGGTTCGCTCTTCCCGGCTGCGCGCGAAGGCGGAAAGGTTCTGCATCGCTTCCAAAGTAGACGCGTTGGCAGCTGGCACGGCCGCTTTTTTGGACGAACTGGAGGAAGACTCGGGATCCTGCGCTTCCGCTTCCTGTCTCGCCTTCGAAGCATGCGAGAAGATGGACGTAATGTTCAGATTCCCTTCTTTTTCCCTGGAGGGTTTCCCGGAAATCGCGACTCGTACTTCTGCCTCCTCCTGCACCTCTGGTTCCGCGCTTACCTCTACTTCAGCAGCATCGGCTTCGGACGCAACCTCTTCATCTTCAACCTCTTCTACATGACCGTCCACTGCTTGCGAATCAGCCTCTTCTTCCTCCTGAGCAGAGGCAAGCACTTCCTGGCTCTCCTGCTCCTCTTCTGCTGAAAAAGTCTTCGCGGCAATCCCCTCTTCAGCACTTTCCTCCTGTCTGGCGGCAGGCTGTTGGTCGGCGACAGATGTATAGTCTACCTCCTGCTCGTCGTGGATGGCCAAGACGGGAGCATCCAGTTCTTCCTCCTGCTGGTCGTACTCGTATTGATCATTGTAGCCGTTCTGTGCCGCTACATGCTCGAATGTCGATGAATCCTCTTCCCGTACTTGAGCGGGCAGATTCCATGATTCGTACTGGCTCGAATCTGAATTGCCTGCCTCATCTTCCGTCACTTCGCCAAAGCTGTTGTTGGTATACATCTGATGCGAACTCATTTCTACAGCCGGTGTGTCAAAGAGCGAAGGGGAATCCTGTGATTCGTATGCGATGGGCTGGGCATCTCTTTCCATTTCCTGTTCCAGCGCATTCAGTTTCTCCTCGATCTCTTCCAGCGTCGCCGGCTCGGTCAGTTCTTCCGTCTGTTCTACCGCTACGTGTGAGTAATCCCAAACGTCTTCATGGTTGGCTGGCACTGCCTCGTAACTGTAATCATAGGAATTCGTCTCCTGTTGCCTCTCCTCCGCCGGATCTGCAAAATGTATCCCGGCGATTTTTAGTTCTGCCTCTACCAGCATCTGATGAGGAGATTCGAGCTTGTAATCAAAGCTGTCTACGACCGCGTAGATATCCCCCATCTGTGCGATCCGTTCTACAGGAATCGTAATATTCAGCGGAATGCGGTGTCCGATCTGTTCTTCCAAACCGTAAGCAGCCCTCTCAGATGCATCCAGACGTAATGGGGAGAACGACATCGCCTCTACCAGGGTTTCCGTTCCACCACTGGTTGGCTCAGCAGTATCCCTGATCGGCTCGTACTTCCCATAGAGCTGCAAGCAGCCTGTGATGGAAACATAGGACTGATTTTCAAGCACCTCCACATCCGGAACCAATTCCAGCTCTTGCAAATCACCGATACCGGCTCTATCAGATGAGAGGAAAATGGTCTCCTTGATGGTGAACGAAAGCAGTCCATCCTGTAATGCCATTCGTGCTCCTCCTTTCAAGTGCAGGACATTTCCCTATACTATATGGAACGGACGAGTCCTTTAGCACCGGAAAATAGAAAAACCGGGGTTATCTCCCCGGTTGGATGGTTGCCAGCAAATCGGATACTGCTTTTTTTCCTTGATCGATGCAATCAGGCACCCCGACGCCATCGTACGAAGCACCTGCCAGATAGACACCTGGAAGCTCTTCGCGAACACGCTTTTTCACTTCCTGTACCCATGCCTGATGTCCCACGACATACGGGATCGCATTCTGCAAGCGGGTGACACGATAAAAATCAGGCTCCTGACGAATCGTCATGATCTTCCGTAATTCTCGCAGGACCATATCAACAATCTCTTCATCTGAAAGCTGCAGGAAGGATTGCTCGCCTGCTCTGCCTACGAAGCAGCGCAGCAATGCTTTTCCTTTGGGTGTGGAATGGGGCCACTTGCGATGCGCCCAGGTGCAAGCCGTAATCTCGATCCCCGAGTTGCGCGGTACGATAAAGCCCGTACCGTCCAGCCGTTGATCCAGTGCATCCTCCGGGAACGCCATGGCTATCGTCGCCACCATGTGCGGCTTTGCTTTTGGCAGTGTCGGCACTGATGCATAGGGGGCGAGAAGCGGCTCTGTCACCGCATGCGGCAACGTGAGCAGAACGGCATCTGTTTCCAGTATCCGTCCATCCTTCATCGTCAGAAGATAACGGTTATTCCCGTTTTTTTCCAGCTTTTCTATACCTATCCCTTTCCAAATGCTTTCCACGGGAAGGCTTTTTTCCATGCCCTCAATCAATGTTTCCAGGCCATTTTTCAGAGTCAGGAAAATTCCCTTCGGAGTTCCAGGCTCCTTGGCCTGCGGCCGGGATTGCTTCATCGCCAAGATCAGACTGCGGTGCTGTTGCTCCATTTTGGCGAATTGCGGAAAGCTTGCCAACAGGCTGAGATTGTCGATATCACCTGAATAGACGCCGGATAGAAGCGGTTGAATCAGATTTTCGATGACCTCATTTCCCAGTCTGCGCCGAAAAAACTCTCCGACTGATCGGTCTTCAGTCCCTTGAGCGGCAGGCAGGAGCAAATCAGCCGCCGCACGCAGCTTGCCCGGCCAGGAGACCAGTTCCGTTTTGACGAAGGGCATGATTTTGGTCGGCACACCCATGACGGCACCTTCTGGAATCGGAACAAGGTGGTCCTGGTGATAGATGTAAGACTGCCCTGTGCGATTGCGTACCAGTTCGTCCTCCAGGCCCAAATCCTTGGCCAATTGAGCTGCGCTTGCTTTGCGCTCCAGAAAGGAGTCCGGGCCAAGCTCGATGACGAATCCCTCGTGCCGCCAGGTTTTGATCTTGCCCCCGAGGCGATCTGCCTCTTCGATGAGCTGAAAACGGACCGGCAAGCCCTGCTCCTGGATCTGCCGATGCAAGTAAAAGGCGGCGCTCAGTCCCGTGATGCCGCCGCCAATAATCGTCATGTGATAGCTGTTGTCACTCATTTTGATCGAACCCCTACTCTACCAGCTTTTTCTCGACCGCATCTGCCAAACTCGAGATAAAGGCTGGTCTGGCATTGGGCATCGGAGGGCGGTAGTAGTGTACGCCCAGCTCATCTGTCACAGCCTTGCACTCCACATCATTGTCATACAAGACTTCGAGATGCTCAGCGATAAAACCGACAGGGCAATAGACGTACGCCTGATACCCGTGTTTCTCATGCAGTTCGCGGGTCAAATCCTGCACATCCGGCCCCAGCCAAGGCTCCGGCGTGTTGCCTGCACTCTGCCAGCCGATGGCGTAATCGGGGATTCCTGCCTGTTCGGCAATCCGTTTGGCCGTCTCCTCCAATTGCTGCGGATACGGGTCCCCGGATTGCAGGATTTTTTCCGGAAGGCTGTGGGCGGAAAAGATCACCACTGCCTTCTCCCGTTGTTCCGTTGGCATTGCAGCCAGAGTGTCGCGAATGGCGTCTGCCCAGTACCCGATAAATCCTGGCTCCAGGTACCAGCTTTCAATGCTGCGGATGTTCGGACCCCCGATGGCTTCCGCATGCGCTTTCGCCCGGCCGTTGTACTCTTTTACGCTGTAAGTGGAATAGTGCGGGGCGAGAACGAGACTGATCGCATCCGTGATGCCATCCTGCTTCATCTTCTCTACCGCATCCTCCACAAAAGGCGCAATGTGTTTGAGACCCAGATATCCGACAAATTCCCGTTCTGGATAGCGGCGGTTCATTTCTTTTTCCAATTCGATGACCTGTTCATCCGTGATCTCTGCAAACCGGTTCAGGCCGCCAACCGCCTCGTAGCGGGAGACCAGATCGTCCAAATGCTCCTGCGACGGTCTTCTGCCTCGGCGAATATGAGTATAATAAGGCTCTATTTCTTCAGGAGAGCGGGGTGTCCCGTACGCCATCAGCAATAAACCCATTTTTTGTTTGGACATTGTGTTCGCACCTCCTGATTACTGCTCCCGTTTGTAGCTATGAATCAAGTGGGTCAATCTTTGCAAGGTCTCTACCTTTGCATCCGGGAACACGCCATGGCCCAAGTTGAAGATAAAGCCAGGCTGTCTGGTTCCTTCCTCCAAGATCTCATGCGCTTTGGATTCGAGCTTTTCCCACGGAGCCAACAAGAGCGTCGGGTCCAGGTTGCCTTGCAACGCCTTGGTCACGCCCAGCTCTCTCGCTTCGGTAATCGTCGTTCGCCAGTCCAGGCCGAGCACGTCGACCGGCAGACGATTCCATTCCTTGAGCAAATGACCGGCCCCTACGCCAAAATAAATCATCGGCACATCTGTTTCACGAAGCGCTGAAAAGATCCGTTGCATAACAGGAGTAATATAAGTGCGATAATCCTCTGCATTCAAGGCTCCGACCCAGGAATCAAATACCTGTACAGCTTGTGCGCCTGCTCTGATCTGCGCCTTGAGGTAGGTGATAGTCATGTCAGCCAGCTTGTCCATCAGGGCCTGCCAGGTCTGCGGTTCTGTGTACATAAAGGCTTTGGTCTTGTGATAGTGCTTAGACGGGCCACCCTCAATCATGTAGCTTGCCAGGGTAAACGGCGCTCCGGCAAAGCCAATCAGCGGAACCGAAAGCTGTTGACGCAGAATTTTCACCGATTCCAGGATGTACGGAACATGTGTCTCGGGGTCGAGATCGTGAAGACGCTGTACATCAGCCAGCGTCTGGATCGGGTTGGCGATCACCGGTCCGATCCCCGATTCGATGTTTACATCTACTCCCATCGGTTTTAGGGGGGTCATGATGTCGGCAAACAAAATAGCAGCATCCACCCCAAGCTGCTCGACAGGCAGTCGCGTAACTTCTGCGCATACTTCCGGTATGTAATTCATCTCAAAAAAGCTATGTTTTGCGCGGATCGCCCGGTACTCAGGCTGATAGCGTCCTGCCTGGCGCATATACCAGACAGGCACGCGATCCGTCGCTTCCTTGCGACAAGCTTTTAAAAAGGTATCGTTAAATGGTTTGGCGGTCATGAATAAACCTCGCTTTGCACAATAATCTTACCCAATTCTAATGATACCATTGAGTTTCGACAAAAACCCTTTCTTTTGTGTCAAAATCTTATCGTTTCTTCATTTTGGGAACCTATTCCATTATTCTTTCCAAATCCTGCTTATTGAATCCGAATATCTCCAAGTGAGGTTTTCGCCGAAATCGTCGGACCGCCGGTTTTAATTGCAGTCCGGTCCCAATCCACCTGAACGTCACCTAACGACGTACCCAAATCAAGAATGGCTTCGGTCGGCGTCTTCGTAATGCTGATCGTCACATCACCCGTCTCTGTCTTTGCCCGTATGTCATGCACCAGTTCGGGAATCACCACTTCTACATCCCCGAGGGAGTTATCCACCTCTATCGCGGCCAGCACCCTATTCAACTGGATATCTCCTGTATCCGTCCTGACCTGGATGTCATCCCCGATGACCTCAGACAATGAGATGTCTCCAAGATGGGTAGCAAACCTTCCCTTTTCCGTCTGTACGGAGCTTGCACTTACATCGCCAAACGAGTTTTGTACGCGAACGACTTTATACGGTTCTTCTTTTTCCGGGAGCGTGATTTCCAGTTTCAGCTTATGGAAGCCCGGCTTGAGTAAGGAATACTCTTCATTCTCCACGATCTTCACGATTAGCGTGCCATTTGGTTGAACTTCGCTGACAAGCTGGAGACTCTTTTTCCTTTCCTCGGGCACGCTGCCAGTGAAATGAAGACGCGCGGATGGAATGTGATCTGTTTTGATGATGATATCTGACGTCTGCGCCGTAATCTCCACCGAGGTAAACGCCTGGTCGACCACCCGTTGCTCGTCGATATTGTTTATCGTAAAAAAGAAGGCATCACGCTGGGAAAACAGCCATATTAGACCGCAGACCCCGACGAGAAAGAGCAATAGAAAGAAGCGAAACAATCTTTTCAACCAGCGAATCATTTTATTTCCCCCTGATCAACTGCACGTTAAATTGGAGATAGCGCAAGAACTGGCGGTACAGCCAGACTGTCAATCTCAGCAGGCCAATTGACATCATGCCTCCCAGCCCGATCGAAGCCATCCCGCCAAACAAGAGAAGAAGGCGATTTTCAGACGTCTCCATCATGTTCGGAGGGAAGAAGAGAAACCCTACCGGTACTACCAGCAATGTGGCTGCCACACTGTAAAAGGCGATCAATACACCGACCAACCCCATAAATGGTCCCAAGACGAACAGCAGATTAAAAAAACCGAGGCTGAGTGTCGCGAGGATGGCTCTGCCGATATTGGTTGCGGAAGCATGCGTCTGTGCCTGATGGATGCGGTATCCAGCCAACAGCTCACGAGCCACAGCCTTGGGACTCCCCAACTGTTCGGCAATTTCCTGTTCGGTCTTTCCATCCTCGATTCCACTCAAAAAATGCTCGGTGTAATCCGCGATAATGTCCAAACGCTCCTTGTCAGGCAAATCTGCAAGAAGCGTGCTTAATTCGTCCATAAACTCACGCCTCGTCATATCCGAGTCCCTCCTCAATGATCCGATTCACGCCGCGGCTAAAGACATGCCACTCCAAAATCAGATCGTTCATATACATGCGGCCCCGTTCTGTCAGCTGATAATACTTGCGCGGCGGGCCTTCCTGCGATTCTGCCAAGTATGTCGTAAACATCCCCTCCTGGGTCAGACGACGCAGCAAGGGATAGACACTCCCTTCAGAAATCTGGAACTTTTCAGAAATGCTGGCCACCAGTTCGTACCCGTATCTGTCCCGATTGGCTGTCAGGACAAGCACGCATAGCTCCAGCACCCCTTTTTTAAATTGAGCGTTCATATTCATCACCCAGTCAGATTCTACCAGATAACTACTATACATTACAAGGTAGTAATTGAGGTGGTCGCCACGACGGAGTGGCGGGGAGGGACAAAAAAACAGGGAATGTGCAATCACATTCCCCATTTTGCTTGGCTATTCAACTTCTACGATGCGGCCTTCTACTTTTGGATTCACCACTTTGCGTTCGATCAGTGCGGCTTCTACTACGCTGTACATGGATAATCCGCTGTTGAAGAACGGTTTGTTCAACATTTCGTAGCCATCACCGCCGGCGGCCAGGAAATCGATGGTTGCCAGCTTGTAGGTTTTCTTCAGATCAAGCGGTTCGCCTTTTACCTTCACTTCAAGGACGCGCTCACCTACTGGTTTGCTTTTGCTGTACGTAAAGCTCATACCGCTGATTTGCGGGAAGCGTCCTGCGCCGTTTTCTACATCGCTAACGCCATGTTCCAGAACTTGTTTCAACACTTCCCCGGTGACTTCAGTCACAGACAAAGTATTGTTCTCAAATGGGAGCAAGGTGTACAGGTCTTTCTTGGTGATATCGCCAGCTTCCAATTGAGTGCGGATTCCGCCGCCATTCGCCAAAGCGATATCGGCTTCGTAGCCAGGAATGGATTGCGTACGCTCCACCATGATATCTGCGATCAGGTTCCCCACATTGGTCTCTTTCTTGCGGACCAGGTTGCGGTCGCCGTCGAGTGGCACTTCCGATTTGGCGATGACCACATTCATCACAGTATCGATTTTAGTGACGATCTCCTTGACCATTTTGTCGATCTCCGGATCAGGTGTTACTGCCTCGTCATACTCTTTCAGTCCACCGCTGAAAGCGACGAGTTCTTCACCCAGGTAGTAGAGATCGGCACGACCCAAGGACTTGCCATACTCCCAGTCCTGAACGATGTAAGTTCCGTTTACCACTTCTGGTGTCTTCAGAGGCGTATGGGAGTGACCGCCGACGATCAGGTCGATGCCTGGCACGTTTTCGGCAATCTCACGGTCTACATTGATCCCGATGTGGGAAACAACAATCACGTGATCCACTTCTTTTTTCAGTTCAGGAACGACTGCCTTCGCTACTTCTACAGGGCTCTTGAAGGTGAGTCCTTTGACGTTGTCCGGGTGTGTCAGAATCGGTGTATCTTCTGCTACAAATCCGAGGAAGGCAAACTTCTTGCCGCCGATTTCAGCTTTGAAGGTAGGGACAAGCAGTTCCTTGCCATCTGCCTTGAACACGTTGGCGGAGATGACAGGATGATCCAAAGAATCGCGCAGCTTCAGCAATTGCTCGTAGCCGAAGTCGAACTCATGGTTCCCGGCTGCCATGACATTGTAGTCCAGGCTGTTGAGAATCGGAACGATAGACTCCCCTTTGAACTGGTTGACGAAGATCGTTCCCTGGAAGGTATCGCCTGCGTCAAGCAACAGGAAGTTCTCGTTTTCCTCACGCCATTCCTTCAGCAGTGTAGCGATTTTCGCATAGCCAAACTCTTTTTGTCCCTTGTCTTCTTGGATGTGTCCATGCACGTCGTTGGTATGCGCGATTGTGATATGGGTAGTGGCTGCATCTCCCAACGCCTGGAAGAATTCACCGCGAGTTACTTGCGCTTTTTGCTCCAGCGTCAGATCATATCCGAATTTTTTGGCCATTTCCACCAGTTTGGCAGAAGTTACAGGTTTTCCTGGATGGGCAAAATCAGCATCCGTAATGGCCCCGTTCGCTTTTCCCCAGTTCAGAAAAGGCGTCGACCAATGACCACCAGCCGCATTCTCTACTTTTTCCTGCTTCAGCTTGGCGAAAACAACAACTGCTTCTGCCAAGGTGATATTGCGGTCGAGGGCCAAGTCCCCGTTTTGTCCCGCGGACAGGATTGATTTTTTAACCATCCAATCTGTGTGTTGCACTGGATGAAGCGGTGCCGCGAAGGCCGATGTCGCCATCAGAGAAGCAAAGACAACCGATGCGAATGCTGTCATCGTGATCCGACGTGCTTTTTTCATCGCAAATTTCCCCTCTCTATTATGTATCTAGTAAGTCCAAACTCGTGACCATTATATCAAAATATGAAGAAATTGGGTTGATAGATCGGAACATTTTACCTAAAAAATATAATGCTAGTAAAGATTCTAAAGCTGATCGAGGAATGTTTTGATCGCTCCTGCCAGCTCTTCCGGAACCTCCAGCATCCCCATATGGCCTGCACTCGGCAACAGCACCTGTTGAACCTGAGCCTTTTGGACGACAAAGGTTTTCTCAGGCGGGATGACTTGATCCTCTTTGCCTGCCACCAGCAAAATGGGTAAAACCGCCTCTTGCAAAACACGAAGCCGATCTTTTCGATCCCGCATCGCCCTCAGGGTCTGAATGGCACCGTTTGGATCGGTCCCAAGGCCGATTTCTTTGGCCAAAGCCAGTTGCTCCGGCATGGTCTGCACATGGTTCGGCGCAAAAAGCTTGGGGACCAGTGCCTTGATAAAGGGCTCGATGCCATTGCTCTTGATGCTTTCCGCTCCCTTGTCCCGATTCTGGCGGGCTGCCTCGTCATCTGGAAAAGGCGTGGAATGGATCAATCCGAAGCTTTTCAACAGATCCGCGTATTGCTCGGCAAAGGCCAGCGTGATGTAGCCTCCGAGAGAGTGGCCAAACAGGTGAAAGCGATCCAGCCCTGTCTCTTGCGCCCAAGCGTGCAGATTTTCAGCAAAAAGCTCTATGGAGTAAGTCTCATCGGGACCTGGTGCCGAGCTGTCGCCGTGTCCGGGAAGATCTACGGCGATCACGCGATGCGAGGCCGACAGCAGCGGCAGGACCAGATGCCAGTAATCACTGCTTCCGCAAAAGCCGTGCAGCAAAACGATGGGGGTATCACCCGAGCCTGCTTCCTGGTAAGAGATGCGCGTACCATTTTTGAGTTGTACCTGTTTCTTCATGCTGATCCCCTGCCTTTTCCTCATGTTCGTTGTTCAGACTGCATCCTATTGGGGTACCCATAGTCTTCGAGCCTCTCGCCATTGCATTCCTTCAAAAGTGAGCTTGTACACATCCGGCATCGCAAGTTGTTTCCAAAAGGAGAAGTCATACCTGCTGTCAAATTGGTTCATCGTGAGGACCATGAGATTTCCATGTGTTGCGATGACGATGTTTTCACCCGGATAGGTTTCCAGTACCCTATTGACTGCATGCACGCCTCTGGCTCGGGCCGTTTGGTTCGACTCCCCTCCCGGCCAAGCAAACTGTTCGTCTCCCCACAGCTTCGCCATCGCCAAAGCGAAATCCTCGACGGGATGACTGGCTACCACTCTCTCTTTAAAATCCTCTTTCCGTTCAATTTCGATACCCAGGAATCTGCTTATCCCCTCCACGGTCTCAATGGCGCGTCTGTAGGGACTGGAGAGGATTCGATTGATGTTTTCTGTCTTCAGGATTTCTGTTACTCGCTGGGCATCTTGATAGCCACGCTCGCTCAGTGGCCTGCCGTATTCATCCGCAGAATAGACTGAATGGGCATGGCGGGCGAAAAAAAGACAGGTCTCATTCGGGGTTGCTTTTTCGGTAAATGACAATCTTTCCACCCCCAGAAATCACCTCGGCGTAATCCAAGATTTCTTTGATGTCGATGACGGACCAGGGCTGTTCCCAGGACTGCCCCATTTTATTGAATACGAAGCCCGATGCGATACAATATGCAGCATGGATGCCTTCCCCTGCCTGATTCTTCCAGACCAGCACATCTGACGGTTGAAGGCTGTCCAGCTCTGATGCCTCCTGCGTCTCCATGCAGGGTATGTACCCGATTGAATCCAGCATCCGAAAAAACTCAGACCGAGACTTGCTCCTGTTTTGGCAGGCTCACTGCCTTATCCGGCTGCAAATCCTGCTCCCAAACGACTTTCTTGACCAATGTACTTCTGCCAAGGAAGGAACTGGCCATATTGATGATCGGTCTGTTACGTGTCATCTGTTTATCTGACGATTTGAAAATGTTTCCTGCAGCAATAGCGGTGATATATTCGCCCCAACTGCTGTAATGCTGTTGGATATAACGGGCAGCCTCTATCTTGTATATCCATGCTTCTTCTTTCGTCAGATACCCGTAGGCCAGCCCTACCCGACTTAGATAGATCGCCCATCCCCCTCCGAACGCCGCAATCTCGCCAGACGGCAATTGGGGAAGAAACGTATGCACCACTTTGCGCTTGGCATGCTTCAGATCATCCTCGGCGGTCTCGATATACCTGCGGCGTGCTGCCTCTGTCAGTGCCAATAGCTGATGATGCAATTCCTTGTATTCCATGCGTCCGCCGTCATCCAGCAACCAGCGGATTCGCTCTTTCAAAGACGCCGCATCCTTTATATCCCATAACACCAAAGCCTGTTTCAACAGGTGGTTTCGAAGCCATCGCTCGATGGGATGAAACTCGTAAAGGAGATAGTAGTTGGTCAGAAGACTGTCGTTGCAAAAACTGGACAGACAGCGAAAGTACATCTCTAGATGCCTTTGCTTCTTCCTGCTGTAGTGCTTTCGCATACAGGGTTACTCCTTTCTAGGTTGAGATAAAGCGTTCTGACCTGATCATTCTCCATAAATTCCAGAGCAGGATCAGAATAAACAAGCGGTTGCAGATTGCAGGCAAATCGAAGAACACTTCAAGCATCGTATAAAGGATGATTGGCAGCCAGGTCATGCGAAGGTAGACCACTGCCCAGTAGTAGAAGGTGTGCAGACGCGCTTTGCGACGATCAGCGGGCTTTATTGGTGGCTGCTCGTAGAAATGCTTGTTACCCGCCATATACCAATACACAAACGTGTTGATGTGCGTGTTGTCTTGTTCATAGGATAGCTTCATCTTCTCCCTGGTTTCCTCAAGCTGCCCAAGTCCGAGATGACAGCGCCCCGCCAGACTCAGCACATGCGAATTATGAGGTTCCTGCTGGAGCAGAACCTCCAAATCAGCCAAGGCCTCCTCGTAACGCTTAAGATCGTGGAGCAACTGCGCCCGATGCCAATGTCCATCCCAATCTTCCGGGCTTAGCTCAATGACGTGCTGAAGACTTTCCAGCGCTTGGTCCGTTTCGCCCACTGCAAGAAAATACTTGCTTCGCATCAGCTCCAGATCGGGATCGTCGGAAAACATCTCATAGGCGGTATCCAGAAGTTCTTTTGCTTCCTCCAGATCGCCATCGCTCAACATCTCCTGGGCGTCTTCCCGCAAAGAGAGGTAATACTCGATGTCTACGTCATCGATTGTCTCTACACCGCGAAAACAATCGTAGCGAAGCTCCATCGAGCCATTGATCTGGCGGAGCATGTACGCTACGAAATACTCCGGGTAACGTTCCAGCAGTGCTTCCTTGTCCGCGCTGAATCGAAACACCTGATCCAGCACCTCCCAGACACTGTGCGGGAGATGGTGCGAATCCTCCAAAAAGGAGATCAGTCCGTCCTGCAGCGACTGACTTTGCTCTACATCCCAGACAATGTCTGAGTCCAGCAAAGCTTTCCAAGAGTCGGGCTCGATACGCGATGGAAAATCTTCGTACAACTCCTCGACCTGTTCTAGAAAACGGCGGACAGGGTGCTCTTCGATTTCTGGCAAGACGATTTCATCCGAATCTTCTTCCCATTCCTCGTCCTCATCCTGCCACATCCATTCCTCGTCGGCATCCGGATCTTCCTCATTCATGACTGCGGAAGTCGGGGGAGCGGCAGCGATATGCTTGGCTTGCTTGAGGGCTGAATCATACGCTTCCCGAAGCCGTTGATATCCTTCCGGATCATCCTCGGGGTGATGCTGCTTGAGCTTTTTGGCGTACGCTTTTTTGATGACGGATTCTTCCCCGGTCGGATCGATCTCCAAGATATCCCATACGCTCACGAGAAATCCATCCACCTTTCCATCTGCTCCAGCCGTTCCTTGAATAGTTCGGTGGCTTTCTTGATTTCCTTGTCGTTTTGGGTCAGCAAGGCTTTCTCGAACTGCTGTATAGCGATGGCGATGGCCTCGCGCCGCTCTCCAAGAGACTCTTCATACAGCCGCTCTCCTTTTGCGATCAGCAAACGGTTTTCGGTACGGTCACGCGGATGGATCTTGATATCCTCCAATTCCCGCAAACGTGCCTCGATCTGTTCCTTGGTCATGCTGCCTTCATTTTGCTCGATCACGACCCGCTTTTTCTCCCCTGTCGAGACGCTGACCACCTCGACCTCAAGAATTCCATTGATGTCATAGGTATAGCGGACATCGATCGACTGCTCTCCCGCAGGGGCAGGGGGTATTTTGATTTGCAGCTCGCCAAGCTTGATATTATGTTCGACAAGCCTGCTTTCACCCTGATAGACCGCGACAGTCAAACGTTTTTGATTGTCGTATACGGTGTACAGACGCTCAACCCGACTGACCGGAATCGGCGTGTTTCGTTCGATGATCGGGAAAAAGTGGCCGGATGACAATTGGCCATTCCCCAGCTCCTGTACGACACTCGTCCCCAACGTATACGGGCAAACATCCGTGAGAATGATCTCCTCTAGAGCTTGATTGCGTTGTTTCAAAGCCGTCTGGATCGCCGCGCCCAAAGCAACTGTTTCGTCAGGGTTGATATTGGTGTACGGCATGCGTCCAAACATGCGTCCGATGACATGCTTGATCAGCGGCAGCCGTGTCGCACCGCCGATCAGGATTACCGCGTCGAGATCGGACGGGGAGAGCGAGGCGTCCCGCAATGCCCGTTCGATGGGTTTGCGCAGGCGCAGCAACAGTGGATGAGCCAGTTTTTCATACTCCGTCCGATCCAGCCGCAGCTCGTAGGATTGATCCTGAATCGTCAGGCTCATCGTCGCACTGGTTTCCTGCCCCAGGGCGAGCTTGCAGGTTTCGGCCTGTTTATAGAGCGCCGATTGGGTTTTGGTGTCTAGAGATGCGAGCTCCAGCTTGTGTTTTTCCAAAAAATGCGCAATCAGGATTTCTGTAAAATCTTCTCCACCGAGAAAATTATCTCCAGCGATGGATTTGACATCCATAATGCCTTCAAACAGTTCTAGCACGGAGACGTCAAAAGTCCCTCCTCCAAGGTCAAAGACGAGAAACTTGGTTTCCGGCTTTTCCTGATGCAAGCCATAGGCAATGGCTGCCGCTGTCGGCTCGCTGATCAGACGCTCTACTTTCAATCCCGCGATTTCCGCCGCCCGTTTCGTCGCTTTGCGCTGGGAATCATTAAAATAAGCGGGAACGCTGATTACCGCTTCCGTGATTTCTACTCCCAAATGAGCCTCGGCATCCGCTTTCAAGGATTTCAGGACAAAGGAGGACAGCTCTTCGGGCGTGAATGTATGTTGTCCCAGTGTGTACTTTTTTTCCGTACCCATAAAACGTTTAAAGGTAGACGCGGTCAGATGCGGATGGGTAATCAGCCGCTCTTGCGCGATTCGTCCCACCAAAATGCTGCCATTCTCATCCACGCTGACAATCGACGGCGTCAAATGCTCCCCCAGCACGTTGGGGATGATCACAGCCTGATCCTTGTCCCAATAGGCGACAAGGCTGTTCGTGGTTCCCAAGTCAATTCCAATCATGCTCACTATGATCCCTCTTTCAATTCCACTCCGATTACGGTGTTGGTTTTCTCTCTTTCTGACTTGATCTTTTGAAAAAAGGTTGCCTTCATCCGCATTCTCCTACTTATCGAGCAATGGAATGAAAATCTCATATGTATTTTCAACCCGATCCGCAGCATGCATAGAAGGAATGTATCGCTCGTCATATCGCTCCAAGCGCAATGCGGATTCATCCATCTGCAGCCCCTGTGCATGCAGCCATTGAAACAACTGCGTATACGTATTTTGCACCTGCGTCATCGGTCCAACATGGGTGAATTTCGCATAGGTGCGTGCTGGAATCGTAAACCCGACCATCTTCTGCGGAATATGGGCAAAATTTTCGACTTCGACGGCCACGTATTCGGTATGCATCTGAAAGCTGCGATTTTCATCGCTGATGTCATAGCGGACAGTCGGTTCGATCACCTGCGCAATTTCATCCTGGCGCTTGAGAAAATCTCCCCAATGACCGGGCATTCCCGCTATAAGCGTCTGGAATGACCCGGAAAAACTCATCCCGATAAAGTGCTTTTCTGGAAGCCTGACAATCGTCCCTGTCATGGAGATTCACTCCTTTTTTCGATCAAGCCATCTTATTTCTATTCGCACCAAAGGAAGGGAAATCCTGTAAGAAAGCAAAAAAGGCTGTCCTTTACGTCTGTTGACGTGTGGGACAACCCTTGATGATACTTACAGCTTTTGCATTGCCCGGTAGCTTGCCTCGATAGTGCGCTCAATGTCTTCCTCTGTGTGCGCCAGGGAGACGAACATTCCTTCGAACTGAGAAGGAGGAATCATGATGCCGTCGTCGAGCAGATGGCTGAAGTAGGCGGAGAAGCGCTCCAGGTCGGAGGTCTTCGCAGTCTCGTAATTGACGACCGGTGTATCGGTGAAGAACAGGCAAACCATCGAGCCTACGCGGTTCAAGGTATGAGGGATTCCCAGCTTCGCCGCGTTTTCGGCAAGCCCTTCGCCAAGTCGTGCCGACAGTTTTTCCAGCCGTTCATACACACCTGGCTTGGACAGCTCCTGAAGGGTAGTCAGACCTGCCGCCATCGCGAGCGGATTCCCGGAGAGTGTTCCTGCTTGGTAGATCGGACCTGCCGGAGCGATCTGCTGCATGATTTCCCGTTTGCCGCCGTAAGCGCCGACAGGCAAGCCGCCGCCGATCACTTTCCCCATGGTTGTCAGGTCAGGCGTGATGCCGAACCGCTCTTGCGCACCGCCCAATGCGACGCGGAAGCCTGTCATGACCTCGTCGAAGATCAGCAGAGTGCCGTATTGCTCTGTAATCTGACGCAATCCCTCCAAAAAGCCTGGCAAAGGAGGGACAACACCCATGTTTCCGCCGATCGGCTCGACGATGACAGCCGCCAGATCCTCGCCAAAGTGTTCAAACGCCAGCTTCACACTATCCAAGTCGTTGTATGGCACTGTGATCGTATTTTGCGCCGTGCCTTCGGGTACTCCCGGGCTGTCAGGCAAGCCGAGCGTCGCGACACCCGATCCTGCTTTGATCAGCAGACTGTCGGCATGACCGTGGTAGCAGCCTTCGAACTTCATGATTTTATTGCGCTTGGTATAGCCGCGCGCGAGACGCAGAGCGCTCATGGTCGCTTCTGTACCGGAGTTGACCATGCGGACCACTTCCACAGAAGGAACGAGCTGACAAACGAGCTTCGCCATCTCGGTTTCTCGTTCGGTAGGAGCACCAAAGCTGGTTCCCAATGCCGCCACTTCTGTAATGGCTGCCAGCACCTGCGGATGAGCATGCCCCAAAATCAGCGGTCCCCAGGAGCCAATGTAATCAATGTAGCTGTTTCCGTCCACATCATAGATGCGGGAGCCTTCCCCTTTGGCGATGTAGACCGGATTGCCTCCGACGCTTTTGAACGCCCGCACCGGAGAGTTGACGCCTCCCGGTATGTAGGTCTGCGCCTCTGCAAAAAACTGCGATGATTTTTCACGATTCATGTCGTTCACCTCGCCAACCATTTTGCCACGTCTTTGGCATGGTACGTAATGATCAGATCAGCCCCGGCACGCTTGAAGCCGACCAGTGTTTCCATCACAATCTGCTCTTCGTCGATCCAGCCATTGGCGGCTGCAGCCTTGACCATCGAATATTCCGCGCTTACGTTGTAGGCGACAATCGGCACATGGAAGTTCTCACGCAGACGCAAGACCATGTCCATAAAGGCCAGACCCGGCTTCACGATCAGGAAATCCGCGCCTTCTTTGATGTCGGACTCAGCTTCCAGCAAGCCTTCACGCGCATTGGCAGGGTCCATCTGATAGCTTTTGCGGTCGCCGTACTGCGGAGTCGAATGCGCCGCATCGCGGAATGGTCCGTAGAAGGCAGACGCGTATTTCACCGCGTAGGACATGATCGGGATGTGGGCGAAGCCTGCTTCGTCCAAGCCTTCGCGGATCGCAATGACAAAACCGTCCATCATGTTGGAGGGCGCGATGATGTCAGCCCCGGCTTTGGCCTGGGAGACAGCGGTCTGAGCCAGCAGCTTCAGAGTTTCGTCGTTGACGACCTGGCCTTCATGCAGGACGCCGCAATGGCCGTGATCCGTATACTGGCACAGACAGGTGTCTGCGATCACGATCATTTCCGGATACGCTTCCTTGATCTGGCGAATCGCTTGCTGCGTAATCGCCTGATCGTTGTACGCTTCAGAGCCGCATGCGTCCTTGTGCTCCGGTACGCCGAACATCAGCACGGACTTGATGCCTGCTGCAGCGATTTCTTTCATTTCTTCTGCAAGACGATCCAGTGAAAAATGATAGACTCCCGGCATCGAAGGAATCTGTTCCTTGATGTTCTGGCCTTCCACGACAAATAGCGGATAGATCAAATCCTCTACCCGTACGTGATTTTCCCGAACCAGACTGCGCATCGCCGCACTGCTGCGCAAGCGGCGGTGACGATCAAATTTGCTTGTCATGCGTGTTCCCCTCCCATATTTTTCGTTACAGCCTCCAGCAAGCCATCCACAGTATATTCCTGCGCCACAACATCTACGGTCAATCCGAGTCGTTGCGCTGTCTCAGCCGTTATGGGGCCGATGCAGGCAATCTTTACCCGCGCAAGCCACCCCGGTGTCGCATAAGGAGCCATCGCCTGGACGAAATGGGTCACGGTCGACGAGCTGGTAAACAAGATGGCGTCAATTTCGCCTTTTTGAATGCGTCCAACTGCCTCTGGCGCCTGCTCAGCATCGATCACGGTGTGGTAGACATCCACCTCCGTCACGTCCATGCCCATCGCCAGCAGTTCCTGCGGCAGGACTTTTCGTGCGATATCCGCTCGTGGCAGAAGAACGCGCTGTCCTGCATGAAGCTGATTACCCAGGCTGGTCAACAAGCCCTCCGCCACATATTCGCCGGGGATGACGGCTACCTGAAGTCCCCGTTCTTCCAGCGCTGCTGCTGTTTTGGGTCCGACGGCCGCCAGCTGGCCCGTGATGCGTGCTGCGGGTACTCCCAGTTGATCCATGCGGGCAAAAAAGTACCGGACGCCATTCACGCTGGTGAACATCACCCAATCATAGCTGGCCAGTTCGTGAATCGCAGCATCCAGCTTCGTGCAGTCTTGTGGCGGAATCATTTTCAAGAGCGGAAAAGCATAAGCTTCTCCTCCCAATGCCTCGATCTTTTCCACCATCTCTTTCGCTTGGCTGCGCTCCCGCGTCACCATGACGCACTTGCCTGCAAGCGGCCTTGTTGTTTCGGTGTAGGCTTCACCGCTCATCATTTTTCATTCTCCTGCAGTACTTTCGCCAAAATGTCCGCCGCTCCCTGCTTCAGTACGGCCTCCGCTACCTGCAAGCCTACTGCCACCGGATCGCTCCCGGAAGCCGAGCTTTTGCACATCTGCTTGCCGTCCGGGGAGCCGACCATACCGGTGATCTGAATTACGCCATCCGTCACGGTAGCGTATGCGCCGATCGGAACCTGACATCCCCCTTGCAGCTTGTGCAGGAAGGTGCGCTCGGCCGTGACCGCCTGTCGTGTCGGCTCGTCGTCCAGACGGCGAAGCAGAGCAAGTGTCTCTTCATCATCGGATCGGCACTCGATCGCCAAAGCTCCTTGACCGACAGCAGGAAGACTGATTTCGACTGGAATAAATTGGGAAATCTCTCCTTCAAAATTGACGCGCTCCAATCCAGCTGCTGCGAGAATGATAGCATCGAAATTGCCTTCATGCAGCTTGCGCATGCGCGTGTCGATGTTTCCCCGCACAGACTCGATCTGCAAGTCAGGCCGATAAGCCAGGAGTTGTGCCGCGCGACGCAGACTGCTCGTGCCGACCAATGCCCCCTGCGGCAATTCATCCAGTGTTTTGCCGTCTTTGGAGAGAAGCACATCCCGCGGATCGACCCGCTTCGGAATCGCCCCGATGACCAAACCCTCAGGCAGTTCTGCCGGCATGTCCTTTAGACTGTGCACCGCGAAATCCGTCTCTTTCTCGTACAAGGACTGCTCGATTTCCTTCACAAACAATCCTTTGCCCCCTACTTTGGAAAGCGTCACATCGAGAATTTTGTCTCCCTTGGTCACGATCTCATGCAGCTCAAAACTTGCATTTGGCTCAAGCTTCTGCAGTTGTTCCACGACCCAATTGGTCTGGGTAAGCGCCAAACGACTGCGACGCGTCCCTACGTTCCATTTTTTCATAACGGCCTCCCTAGACAGCCCTTACCACCAGCTGTGAAAATTTGAAGTATTGACTCCGAAAAAGTTGATCAGCAAAAGGGCGAATGCCAAAATATTGGCTTGTGCCAGACGCCTCTTTTGCCATGTATCCCGATACCGTTTGTATAGCCAAAAAGAGTACGCGGCTAAAAGCAGCAGGGAGAAAAACACCTTGGTATCAAGCAAAAATTTCTCCGGAAGCACCATTTTCCCCCAGATCGTACCGAGTACGATGGACAGCAAGAGCATCGGCACCCCCAGCATGTTCATCCGGTAGGCATACGCTTCGAGCTGGTCCAGACTCGGAAGCCTGCGCAAGAGAGGCGTCCATTTGCGCTCCTTGAGCATTTTGTGCTGAAACAGGTACATCACGGAAAAGACCATGGATAGAGAAAAGGCCCCATAGCTGAATATCGCGAGCGTCACATGAGTCAATAGCAGCTCGGAGGTCAGGATATGGGAAACAGCCTTGATCGGCGTCTCCGGCAAAAACATGGACAAGACCAGCACGACGAAACCGATGATATTAGTAAAAAAAACCAGTAAATCTATGCGAAAAAAATAGTGAATGGCAAGGGATAGACTTACCAGCACCCATGAGTAAAAGAAAAGTGTCTCAAACAAGGTAATGACCGGAAAATAGGCCTTGGTTATCGCTTGCGAGACAAAAAAAGCGGTTTGCAAGGCCCAAACGACAGCAAGCAACCCGAAAGCCAAACGATTGACTTTCCGATTGCTCTGCAAGAAGTCGTTAAGATAGAAGAGAACACTCGCAGCGTAGAGAAAGATGGTCAGATCATAGATCCATCTTACATCAGCCATGTACGCTCTCCTCTCTTTCTCTTTCAAGTTTCTGTCTGTGGACGCCCGCGTCCCTTCTAGGAATCAGAAGAGACGAGAACTTTTTCCTGGGGAGCACGTTGTGTCTTTTTCTCTTCCGCCCAGACTGCTTCCTTCTCTGTCCGCTCCAAAATTTCCTCCAGCGCGAACATCGTCGTAAAGATATCCAGCACATCGTCTCCTTTTTTGCTGGCCGCCATCTCTTTCAGACGGACCACGGGATCATGCATCAATTGATTGACAATCCCTTTGGTCGTTTTGCGGATGATATGTATCTCCCGCTCAGTGAGCTCTGGCAGCTTGTTCTCGATCTTGCGCATGGCTTCGCTGTGAATGCCCAGCGCTTTTTCCCGCAGTGCGGCAATCAGCGGAGCTACACCCAAGGTCTGGTACCAAGTGGTGAAGGCAACGATCTCTTCTTCGATCATGGAATCCAGACGCTGTGCTTCCCGTGATCTCTCAGCCACGTTGCTTGCCACAATCCCTTCCAGATCATCAATATCATAGAGATAGACATTATCCAGATCGTGCAGGTCGGGATTCAAGTCTCGGGGCACCGCGATGTCCACCATGAACAAAGGGCGGTGTTTCCGCTGCTTCATGATGGGTGCCAGCTCTTTTTTGCCCAGCACATAGCCGGCAGCACCCGTAGAGCTGATGACGACGTCTGCGGTGAGCAGCGCCTCCGGCAACTGCTCCATGGTACAGGCGTCCCCTTTGAATTTCTCAGCCAAAAGCTGAGCCCGCTCCAATGTCCGGTTCGCCACAATCACTTTGTCCGAGCCGTTGGCATGCAGATGCTTGGCGGTCAACTCGCTCATTTTGCCTGCACCGATAATCAGTACGGACTTGCCCGCAAAAGAGCCGAAGATCTTTTTGCCCAACTCGATCGCCGCATAGCTGACGGAGACGGCATTTTGGCCGATTGCAGTCTCGGTATGCGCCCGTTTGGCAAAGGTGATCGCTTGCTTGAACAAGGTGTTGAAGACCGTTCCTGTGGTCTTGCAACGCTGGGCAAGCATGAAAGCGTCCCGCACCTGGCCGAGAATCTGCGTTTCCCCCATGACCATCGAGTCCAGACCAGCGGACACCCGCAGCAAGTGATCAATCGCTTGCTCCTGCTGCTTTATATAGAGATGTTGCTTAAAAGACTCTTTCTCCACGCCAAACCACTCCGCCAGAAAGCGCAGGGTATAATCCCGTCCGATATTGGCCTGATCACATACCACGTATATCTCAGTGCGGTTGCACGTGCCGATAATAATGCATTCTGCGATACTCTTCGTCTGGGAGAGAAGATGAAGAGCCCGCTCAGTCCCGTCATCGCTAAAGGTAAATTTTTCGCGAATTTCGACTGGTGCTGTTCTATAATTGAGTCCCAGCAAAAGTATATCCATGACATCCTCCCAGATTGACGTTCCTTGTCGTTCCCTGTGTAAAATTCACTATCATTATATCATTATGTCCCAAAAGAACCATGCGTAATTGTGAAAAGTTTATTAACTGGCGACACTCCCAACAGATTCCAAAGTCCTCTCGCTGCTTTTCCCGCTTGCTGGAATGGTGCGAAATCCGCTTGCGCTCTCCGCGGGAATGCCGTATCATGCAGGCTATACAAGAACGTGTCAAGAAATTGCGAATTCACAGATAAGGAGTAGAGAAGTTTTGAAAAAACCATGGATGGCCGACATCACCCTACTGTTGGTCGCCTTCATTTGGGGAAGCACCTTCCTCATCGTACAGCAGGCAATCGCCTCTTTGCCGCCCAACAGCTTTAACGCTGTACGCTTTACGATCGCGGCCTTGTTCTTATTTCTGCTTCAAATCATCTTGTACCGCAAGCAATGGAAAGAGTGGCGCGGCCCGCTTCTCGTCTCTGGAGCCATCCTCGGCTTTTGGCTTTGCTTGGGCTACGCGCTGCAAACCGTCGGCCTTCTCTACACGACACCTTCCAAAGCTGGTTTTATCACAGGGCTGTCTGTAGTGTTGGTCCCGCTTTTCTCCTTCCTGATTTTGCGGGATCGAGTCAAGCCTGCTGCGATTGTCGGTGTCATCATGGCCGCCTTTGGTCTGTATTTGCTGACACAGAACCAGAGCTTTACGTTCAACCTGGGAGATGCTCTCGTCTTCGGCTGTGCGATCTGCTTCGCGATGCAAATCGTCATCACAGGCAAGTACGCTCCGCGTTTTCCCGCCCTGCCGCTGGCGATTATACAGTTGTTCACCGTTGCTCTGTTAAGCTGGGCTTACGCTTTCTTGTTTGAAGATTATCAGCGCGCCTTCGATCCAGCCATCTTACTGATCCCGGAAGTTGCTTTTGGCTTGTTCATCACTTCTATTTTTGCCACAGCATTGGCGTTCCTCGCCCAGACCGCCTTGCAGAAGCAGACCAGCTCTACACGGGTTGCACTCATCTTTGCTTTGGAGCCGGTTTTTGCCGCCCTTACTTCGTATGTCTTCATTCATGAGGTCCTAAGCGGACGTCAGCTCGTGGGCTGTCTGTTGATCTTCGTCGGCATGATTCTGGCAGAGCTGCCGATCAAGGAATGGCTGGAAAATGCAAAGCAGCGAAAGCAGAATCAGAAGCATTCCGCTTAAGTAGGAAGAAAGGTTCCCACCTCAACAGGTAGGAACCTTTTCTATTGCCTGCCCTTTTTGACTTCCTGCAGCACGCTGTCGACAAACATGCTCATCACATTGCCGCATACCTTTTGCGGCATCGCCTCCGCGCGTTTGACCAGTTTCTTCAGCTTCAGCAGATGATAGGCAGCCTGAGCCATTTTCCCCTCGGTCCCCGCATCGATCAACGAGACGGCCGCTTGCCCGACCATTCCCCAAAGGCGATACTTTTCGATCCACGGACGGCATTCTGCAAGCAGCTTGCGATTTTCAAGGCCGTTCAGCAGCTCGTCAGCCGTCATCTCCATTTCTAAGAAAAGATCCTGCAACTGCCGCAGCGCATCCCGCCTGTTTCCCTGTAAAAAATGAAAGCGAAACTGCAAGAATGCCTCGAGCAATTCAGGCGACTCCCTGTCATGCAGAAAGGACCCCTGCACATGCTCGGCAAATCGGCGAAAGGCAGCAGCGTGTTTCCTCCCGACTACTGCCTCAATCGCCCTGTCCCATGCTGCGTCTGCCAGATAGCCTTGCGGATTTTGCAGATACTCGGCAGCCGTCATCAACGGGATTTTGGAAGCCTCGGACGAAGACATGGCATTCGCGACGTATCCGGCAGCGTAGTTGCCCAGGTCATGGTCGCGATTGCGCAATGGACCGATATGAAGCTCATTGGCCATCGCCAGATCATTCACCGGATAGTTGTCCCAGTAGAGCGGACAACACTGGGTGTAGGTCAAAAAGCGCATGGCATCCTGGCTCGTCAGATAAGGGGAACAGACAAAGCGGCCCGTCCAGAACAATTCGACGGACCGCGGCAGATGGCGCCCCAGATAAGTGATATACGGTTCGTCCCCCATACCGCAGTACTGGGTCGGACAGACCAGCAGCTTCTTCGTCTCTGGCCAGGCATTGATCTCCTCCCAGATCCATCTGGCTGTCGCGACATGAGCTTCAGCCAAATGGGAAAACGCTGCTTGATCCCCTTCATGCATCAACTGCAGCGGGATGTCATCGTATAAAAGAGCAAACTGGCGCACGCCCTGTCTATACAGCGAGTAGAACTTGTCCTTCAATACCTGTAAATGGGTTTTGCTGGCGTACTCCATGCCAAAGCCGGGACTGATCGCATAGACGAAAGAAATCCCTTGCTTGGACGCGGCATCTGCCCATTCGCGGAACTGGTCCAGCTCCTGCTGCGAATGTGGCTGCATCCAGCGATCCCGCAAGCTCGAATCTTCTTTTGGAGAGTAAATGTAGGTATTAAACCCGCAGCTCCCCAAAAAACCAATCATGTCCAAGCGCTCCTGATGGGTCCAGGGCGGTCCGTAGAAGCCCTCGATTACCCCCGTAATAGCAAAACGCGCATGCTCGCTCACGGAAGACATCCCCCTGCCTCATGGTTTGGGTTATGAAGGATTGTCGGTATCTGGCTGATCGTTTGCCGCGCGCAAACGCCGCATGATTTCTCCCCACAGCTCGTCTTTTCCTTGACCGGTCTCGGAGGAGAAAACAATGATGGAATCATCTCCGCGCAGGTTCAAATCCTGGCGAATCACCTTGAGATGCTGCATCCAGCGTCCACGGGCGATCTTGTCTCCTTTTGTCGCGACGACGACGGTGGGAATGCCGATTTGCTTGCACCATTCGTACATGGCGACGTCATCCTTGCTCGGTGCATGGCGGATATCCACCAATTGGATGACGAAACGAAGCTGTTCGCGGTTTTTCAAGTAGCCTTCGATCATTTTTCCCCATTGTTCCTTGATCGTCTTGGCTACCTTCGCGTATCCATATCCTGGAAAATCAACGAAATATAGCATCTGATTGACGCGGAAATAGTTCAGCGTCTGGGTTTTGCCTGGCCGCGAACTGATGCGTGCCAACCCCTTGCGATTCATCATTTTATTCAATAATGACGATTTCCCTACATTGGAACGGCCCACCAGGGCAACTTCGGGCAGACCGTCCTCCGGGTATTGCTTCGGACCAACAGCACTGATGACAAACTCCGATGAGGTTACCTTCATGACTGGCCACCTTCTGGCTGTCTGGTCAAAGCGTAGCGAAGCACTTCATCCAGATGCTCTACTGGATAGAAGGTCAGCTCATTGCGGACACTTTCCGGGATATCATCAATGTCTTTTTCGTTATCCTTCGGCATAACGATCGTTGTCAGACCCGCACGATGGGCAGACATGGATTTTTCCTTCAAACCACCAATCGGCAGCACACGACCGCGCAAGGTGATCTCCCCAGTCATCCCGACTTCTTTTTTCACCGGGATTTGTGTCAAGGCAGACACCAAGGCTGTCGCCATCGTAATTCCCGCGGATGGACCGTCTTTGGGAATCGCACCCTCCGGAACATGGATATGAATGTCGTTCTTCTCGTGGAAATCGGGATCGATGCCCCACTCCTTGGAGCGGGAACGGATGTAACTGAAGGCAGCCTGGGCCGATTCTTTCATCACGTCGCCGAGTTGTCCGGTCAGCGTCAGTTTGCCTTTGCCGGGAAGTATGCTTACCTCGACATTCAGGGTATCTCCCCCTGCCTGCGTCCAGGCCAATCCCGTCACGGAACCGATCTGATCCTTCTTCTCCGCCAAGCCGTAGCGATAGCGCGGTTTTCCCACGAGGGTCTCAAGGGTCTTTGCGGTGACCACGACGCGTTTTTTCTCGCCGCTGACGATCAGTTTGGCTGCCTTGCGACAAATGTTGGCTGCTTCCCGATTGAGATTGCGCACCCCAGCTTCGCGCGTGTACTGGCGAACCAGTTTGAGCATGGCGTCTTCGTTAACCTGCAGCTTATCCTTGCCAAGACCATGATCCTCCATTTGTTTGGGGAGCAGGTAGCCGCGCAGGATGTTCAGCTTCTCCAGTTCGGTATAGCCTGCGATCGAGATGACTTCCATCCGGTCCAGCAACGGACGCGGGATGGTATGTAGGCTGTTTGCCGTCGTAATAAACATGACATTGGTCAGGTCGTATGTTTCTTCAATATAATGATCGGAAAACTTGTCGTTCTGATTCGGGTCCAGCACTTCCAGCAAAGCGGAGGCCGGGTCGCCGCGAAAATCAGAAGCCAGCTTGTCGATCTCGTCGAGCAGGAAGACTGGATTGATCGTGCCAGCCTGCTTCATTCCCTGGATGATCCGTCCAGGCAATGCACCGACGTAGGTACGGCGATGACCGCGAATCTCCGCTTCGTCCCGAACGCCGCCAAGCGAGATGCGGACGAATTCCCGTCCCAATGCACGGGCAACGGAGCGAGCCAGGGACGTTTTCCCTACCCCCGGAGGACCTACCAGACAAAGAATCGGACCGCGCATGGAATTGACCAGCTTTTGGACAGCCAGATATTCCAGCACGCGTTCTTTTGGCTTTTCCAATCCGTAGTGATCCTCATCCAACACCTTTTCCGCATGGGCGATGTCCAGATTGTCTTCGGTCGTTTTGGTCCACGGCAAAGCCAGCAAGGTGTCGATATAGGTGCGAATCACCGAGCCTTCCGCAGAGGTGGACGGCATTTTCTCCAGACGATCCAGCTCTTTTTCGATCTTTGTTTTGATCCGTTCAGGCGCGTCGGATTTTTCAAGCTGTGCGCGCAGTTCGTCTACTTCACCCTGGCGTCCGTCACGATCTCCCAGTTCTTTCTGGATCGCTTTCATCTGTTCGCGCAGGTAGTATTCTTTTTGTGTGCGCTCCATCTGTTTTTTCACGCGGTTGCCGATCTTGCGCTCCAGCTCCAATACCTCGCGCTCGTTGTTGAGGATCGTCAACAGGATCTCCAGGCGCTCCTGGATGTTGACCGTCTCCAGGATCTCCTGCTTATCCTTCATTTTCAGCGGAAGATGGGAGGCAATCACATCAGCCAGTCTGCCCGGCTCCTCGATGTCAGAGACGGAGGTCAAAGTCTCTGGGGTCACTTTTTTGGACAGTTTGATATACTGCTCGAAGTGGTTGAGGACAGATCGCATCAGGGCTTCGACTTCATTCTCTTCTGCGTTTTCTTCCTCCAGATATGTAACGGAGACAATGAAGTAGTCGTCCGTCTGCAGGTACTCCTCGATTTTGGCGCGCTGCAGACCTTCCACCAGGACACGAATCGTGCCGTTTGGCAGTTTCAGCATCTGCTTGACGCGAGCCACGGTACCAATCTTGTAGATTTGTTCCGCACTCGGTTCTTCTATGTGGACCTCTTCCTGCGTTGCCAACAGGATTTTGTTGTCATCCACCATCGCTTGCTCCAATGCACGAATGGACTTTTCCCGCCCAACATCGAGATGGAGTACCATCGTTGGATACACTAGCAATCCTCGCAACGGGAGAAGCGGTAATTCTCGGTTACCGGAACGTTCAGCCAAAACTTATGCACCTCTCCTTAGTTGTTCCCTTGATTAAAGATTCAGTTAACACGCAAAAACGGCTCCGACAGCCGTTTTTGATCGTCGAACATACAACCCGCCGACACGAGAGACGCCGGTCCATCCAGCTTTTTGATATAGGCAGCGCCCTCGTATCAAGCTTTTTTCCATTGTAGCGCAAACGCAATCTGATGTCTAATCCGCAAGCGCACTCGACTGTTACAGGGACATCGGAGAGGAAGCCAATTCTTCTGCCGGCAACTGCAAGGTAAATCCAGCTTCTTCTGTTTCCGGCAGCTTCTCTTCAAGGACAGCAAGTTCCAGCACTTGTGACACGGTAGATACGGGGATGATCTCGATTCCCTTCATCTCGGCAAAAATGGACTGCCAATTCTCTTCCGGGATCAGGACCCGTGTCGCTCCAGCCAGACGTGCCGCTTCTGCCTTGGCTACCACGCCGCCGACTGGTTTTACTTTTCCGTGGATGCTGACTTCACCCGTCATCGCCAGCAGGTTATCCACCGGCACTTCCCGGATGGCGGAGTAGATCGCCGTCGCGATGGTAATCCCGGCAGAAGGTCCATCGACGGGTACACCGCCGGGAAAATTGATGTGCAGATCGTAATCATACGGTTGCACGCCCATGCGATGCAGAACGGTCAGCACGTTTTCGATGGAGCCTTTGGCCATCGATTTGCGGCGGATTGTCCGGCTTCTGCTGCCCATTTCTTCTTCCTCTGCCATCCCGGTCATGGCTACCCGGCCTTGGCCTTTTGCGGCTGCAAGAGAGGCTGTCACTTCCAATTCCATGACACTGCCCATATTGGGACCGTATACCGCAAGTCCGTTGACCAGTCCCACCTGCGGCTGGTCATGCACCTGCTTTTCCATGCGGGGTGATTTCTGACTGCTGTGCATCACCCATTCCACATCAGATGCCTGGATCACTTTTCTTTCTTCTGTCAGGGCAATCCCAGCCGCAATCTGCAAGGTGTTGATTGCCTCGCGTCCGTTCGTCGCGTAGCGTTCGATAACGGAGACGGCGTCGTCCATGATGGTCATCTCCATTTTCGGCACAGCCGTCCTTACAATGCTGCCGATCTCAGCCGCTTTTAACGGGCGGAAAAAAATCTCCAGGCAGCGGGAACGCAGCGCCGCTGGCAATTCGTCCGGCAAACGAGTCGTCGCTCCGACCAGACGGAAGTCAGCAGGCAAGCCGTATTTGAACACGTCGTGGATATGGGAAGGGATCTGTGTATTTTCCTCACTGTAATACGCGCTCTCCAGCATTACCTTGCGATCTTCCAAAACCTTGAGCAGTTTATTCATTTGCACCGGGTGAAGTTCCCCGATTTCGTCGAGAAAAAGCATTCCGCCGTGGGCTTTGGTGACTGCCCCGGGCTTTGGCTGAGGAACACCCGCCTGACCAAGCGAGCCAGCTCCTTGGTAGATGGGGTCATGCACGGAGCCAATCAATGGATCGGCAATCCCCCGTTCGTCAAAACGGGCAATCGTCGCATCAATCTCGATAAACTTCGCGTCTGCTGTAAAAGGGGATAAGTGGTTTCTTTTGGCTTCTTCCAAAACGACGCGGGCTGCTGCCGTCTTTCCCACTCCTGGAGGGCCGTAGATGATCACATGCTGGGGATTGGGGCCGCATAATGCGGCACGCAGCGCGCGCAATCCATCCTCCTGGCCGACGATCTCTTCCAGCTTTGCAGGCCGTGTTTTTTCCGAGAGGGGCTCCGTCAATGCGATCATGCGCAAGCGGCGCAGGGAATCCAAGTCCTTTTTCGATTCTTTTTCCGAGGAGTTCTTCGTACTTCTTTGTGCGCGCAAGAGGTTCCAAAAATACGTTCCGATCACGATCCCGACAATCACTTCAATTACGGCAATGACTAACGTTGTATAGTTCATCTGAATCCCTCCCATACGATTCTGGCAGCTATTCATCCCAGGAAACATCTATAAGCTTTACCAAGTAGTATTGCCGCTTGCAGGGGGAGGTAAACCATGCTTCCTGTTGTTACCAGGCTTGTGTAGGCTCCTTGAAATGGTGCCGTAGGAGGAGAAGAAGATTTCCAGTCTGCGCTCCGTTCTGCGTCCTGCAAGGAAGCGGGAACTGTCCGCTCCGCGAGGAGTGGCGGGGACACAGCACTCTTAAAAGCTCCTTGGAATGGGCTGTAGGCGGGAGAAGAAGATTTCCAGTCTGCACTCCGTTCTGCGTCCCGCAAGGAAGCGGAAACTGTCCGCTCTGCGAGGAGTGGCGGGGAACCGCAAAAGCAGCCAACTCACTGAAGTGATACAGGGTTGCGGTCCTTTTTCCCGCCTCTCCTCGCTCCGCTGGGTCGGACTTCGCAAGGAGCTGGTCTGGAAATCTTCTTCTCCAGGTACGACGCGGTCTTCGAGCGTTTGAAAGCAGGGGCTGTTGGCAAAACATCTTGGAAATCACTTTGCTATTCGGAAGTACAGTGCCTTAACCTAGCAACTACTTCTCCTTTTCCAGGAATAAAGACCAGAAACAAAATGGACTCCAATTCTGGTCATTTCTACGGCTTCATTTCATAAACCACCTTAGACTTGCGATCACGGTCTTTTATCCTCAATGGGTTTATTACACGGAGAAGGGGATTTCCAGGCGCAGCTTATGGCGTAGTCCAGCCTAGCGGAGCAGAGATTGGCGGGAAAAAGAATCGCAACCCTGCGCAGACTTCGAAGTGCTGGCTGCTTTTGCGATTCCCCGCCAATCACTGCGGAGCGGACAGTCCCGGCACCCTTGCAGGACGAAGAGGAAAGCGAAGCATGGAAATCCCCTTCTCCCCTCTACGGCTCCATTTCAAGAAAAAAGAGGCTACTCCTCAATGGAATAGCCTCTCTACATTCACGATACAATTACGCCGTTTCGGAACGAGCGTTTTCTCCTTCTTTGGTCATCAACTGCGGCTGTACCTTGTCGCGAACGGTTTCCTCAGTGATGACGCACTTGCTTACGTCGTCACGCGACGGCAGTTCGTACATCATGTCCAGCATGATTTGCTCGATGATGGCACGCAGGCCGCGAGCGCCGGTGTTGCGCTTGATTGCTTCTTTGGCGATTTGCAGCAATGCGCCTGTATCGAACTCCAGTTCGACGCCATCGAGGCTCAGCAATTTTTGGTACTGCTTCACCAAAGAGTTTTTCGGCTCGGTCAGGATGCGGATCAGGGTGTCCTCATCCAACGGCTCCAGTGTTGCCAGAACCGGCAAACGGCCGACGAATTCCGGGATCAAACCAAAGCGCAGCAGGTCTTCCGGCAGAACGTATTTCAGGTATTCGCCTGCTTTCAGATCGCCCTTGATGCCTTCGTTCAGATCGCTGCCAAATCCGATCACCTTTTTGCCCAGACGGCGTTTGATGATCTGCTCAATGCCATCAAAAGCTCCGCCGCATATAAACAGGATATTGGACGTATCGATCTGGATGAATTCCTGGTGCGGATGCTTGCGTCCACCTTGTGGCGGCACGCTGGCAACCGTACCCTCGAGAATTTTCAACAGGGCTTGCTGTACTCCTTCACCGGATACATCGCGCGTGATGGACGGATTTTCCGACTTGCGCGCTACCTTGTCGATCTCATCGATGTAGATAATGCCTTTTTCCGCTTTTTCCACATCGTAGTCTGCAGCCTGAATCAGCTTCAGCAGGATATTCTCCACATCCTCACCTACATAGCCAGCCTCTGTCAAAGAGGTAGCGTCTGCGATGGCAAATGGCACGTTGAGAATGCGGGCCAGTGTTTGCGCCAAGAGCGTCTTCCCGCTACCGGTCGGACCGATCAGCATGATGTTGGACTTTTGCAGTTCCACATCCTCGATCTTCGCACCGGAGTTGATCCGCTTGTAGTGATTATATACCGCAACCGACAGCGACTTTTTCGCCAGATCCTGACCAATGACATAATCGTCCAGGATTTTGCGGATTTCGATCGGCTTCGGAATCTCTTTCATATCGACTTCTTCTTCAGTGCCCAGTTCTTCCTGCACAATCTCGTTGCACAACTCGATACACTCGTCACAAATGTATACACCGGGACCGGCTACCAGCTTGCGCACCTGTTCCTGGGACTTGCCGCAGAAGGAGCACTTCAGTTGGCCCTTGTCGTCATTAAACTTAAACATGCGCGTCACCTCACAACAGGTCAGTTTTTGCGTTCAATAATAGCGTCAATCAATCCGTAGGCTTTGGCTTCTTCGGCACTCATAAAATTGTCGCGATCCGTATCTGCTTCCACGCGCTCATATGGCTGTCCTGTCCGTTCCGACAAAATTTCATTCAACTGCCGCTTGGTTTTCAAAATCCAGTCGGCGTGAATCCGTATGTCTTCTGCCTGTCCGCGCACACCGCCCAGCGGCTGATGAATCATGACTTCGCTGTTCGGGAGGGCAAATCGCTTCCCTTTTGCGCCAGCCGCCAACAGGAATGCACCCATGCTGGCAGCCATGCCTACACAAATCGTCGAGACATCTGGCTTGATATACTGCATCGTGTCAAAAATGGCCATTCCTGCCGTGACAGAACCGCCGGGAGAGTTTATGTATAGGGAGATGTCTTTGTCCGGATCCTCAGCCTGCAAAAACAACAGTTGGGCGACAACAAGATTGGCAACTTCGTCATCAATCTCGGTCCCCAAAAGGATAATCCGGTCTTTCAAGAGGCGCGAGTAGATATCGTAGGAACGTTCGCCTCGATTCGTCTGCTCAATCACCATAGGAATCAGCATATGTATGTTCCTCCTTTGCCAAAAGGATTACCCAGTTGGAAAAACAAGGCACGAGAAATCGTGCCTTGTCATCCGCCATGCCAGAGTGAGGCGTAGCCTGACCACTGGCTATTCATGCGTTCCTCTAAGTTTATGCACTTACTTTGTTTTCTGCAACCAAGAAATCGACAGTTTTGCGAGTTTGAACATCGCGCTTGAGAGCAACCAGGCCGTCTTGAGCAGAGAAGATTTTGCGCAGCTCATCAGCAGGGCGGCCATACATAGCTGCCAGCTTCTCGAGTTCTGCGTCTACATCTTCGTCATTTGCCACGATGTTCTCTGCTTTGCCGATTGCTTCCAAAGTCAGGGAAGTACGCACACGGGAAGTAGCGTCTGCACGCAGTTGATCGCGCAGTTGGCTCTCATCCATGCCGGAGAATTGATAGTACAGCTCCAGCGTCATGCCTTGGTATTGCAGGCGTTGACCAAATTCGCTCACCATTTGATCCAGCTCATGCTCTACCATAACAGCAGGCAGGTCGATTTCTGCATTTTCAGCAGCTTTCAGTACAAGCTGTTCACGGATGTATTGATCTTTCTCTTGTGCTGCTTTTTCTTCCAGTTTCTTTTTGGTATCTGCTTTCAGCTCTTCCAGCGTGTCGAACTCGCTGACGTCTTTTGCGAACTCGTCATCCAAAGCAGGCAGGTTTTTGCGCTTCAGGCCATTCAGCTTCACTTTGAATACCGCTTCTTTTCCAGCGAGGTTTGGAGAGTGGTACTCTTCTGGGAAAGTGACAGTGATGTCTTTTTCTTCGCCCAAAGTCATACCCACTACTTGCTCTTCAAAACCAGCGATGAATGTGCCGGTACCCAGCTCCAGCGAATAGTCTTCTGCTTTGCCGCCTTCAAATGCGACACCGTCCTGGAAACCTTCAAAATCGATGATGGCTTGATCGCCGTTCTCAGCAACGCCTTCTTCGATGGTTACCAGCTCAGCATGACGCTCTTGCATGCGTTTCAATTCTGCGTCCAGGCTTTCTTCGGTTACCTCGAATTCTTTTGGTTCGATCGTCAGGTTTTTGTAGTCGCCCAGCTTCACTTCCGGTTTCACCGTTACTGTAGCCTTGAAGATCAGAGATTTGCCTTGCTCCATTTGCTCTACGTCTACTTCTGGACGGTCAACTGGCTCGATCCCAGTTTCTTGTACTGCTTGTCCGTAAGCGGTTGGCAAGAGGATATCCAGCGCATCTTGATACAGCGACTCTACGCCAAAGCGCGCTTCAAACATCTTGCGTGGAACTTTTCCTTTGCGGAATCCTGGAACTTGCACTTTTTGCACGACTTTTTTAAACGCTTGATCCAATGCCGCATCTACTTGCGAAGCATCTACTTCAACCGTCAGGACTCCCTGGTTATTCTCTACCTTTTCCCAATTTGCTGCCACGTAAACTTCCCCTCCTAGATTGGATCCACGAAAACACCGCCAGCCTTGCAAAATTTTGCTTACAAAACTCGGGCGATCATATTCTAGTCATTATAACCATTCCAGTA
Organism: Brevibacillus panacihumi W25; assembly: GCF_000503775.1. Lineage (GTDB taxonomy): Bacteria > Bacillota > Bacilli > Brevibacillales > Brevibacillaceae > Brevibacillus > Brevibacillus panacihumi_A. The sequence goes on from NZ_KI629782.1 coordinate 998,442, forward strand.
TAGCATAAATCTTTTCATTTTCAACCTGACCAACGGATCAGCGCCGCAGAGAATAATTGCCTCCCAATTGCGTTACGAGATTCCCCCGAACATCATAGAAAGTGACGGACACCTCTACCTTTTCCGCAGAAGCTTCATTCTGCTCGATCAACGCATAGGTCGGCACATCAAAACCGCGCGGCATCTGCAGACTGCCGGGATTGACGAACAGGATGCCGCGCTCGACGCCGCAAACAGGCAGATGGGAGTGTCCGAACAATACGACATTGGCTCCCGTCTCCTCTGCCCGATAGTGCAGGCGCAAGAGAGAACTTTTGACGCCGAACAGATGTCCGTGTGTCTGCAGGATAGTCAGGTCGCGCCATTTTGACAGCGCTTCGGTCGCTACAGCTTTGGTCGTGTCGCAATTGCCGCGTACCAGCTTCATACCGGAAAAAGGCGGGCGTGTATGATCGACGCAAAAATCACCGCAGTGAAAGATACGATCGACAGAATGCCGCTTCACTACCTGCTCCACTTCCCGCACAAGTCCGTGACTGTCGCTCATGACCAGAATGCCCATCGCTCCCACTCCCGTTTCTTCTATCATATATCTTGCTGACTACCTGTTCTCTTGCAGTAGACGCAGCAATTCCTGCATGGCCATCGCCCGGTGGCTGATCTGGTTTTTCTCCTCCGCGCTGAGCTCAGCCATCATCTTCTGCTTTTCAGGCAAATAAAACACCGGATCATAGCCGAATCCATTGGTGCCAGCCGGCTGCGTGGCGATGATTCCCTCGCAGGAGCCTGTCGCGATCAGCGGCTGACCTCCTGGTTCCACGAGGGCCAGCGTACAGCGAAACCGCGCCGTCCGCTTCTCTTGTGGCACACCGTCCAGCTCGTGCAGAAGTTTTTTCCAGTTTTCCTCGTCAGTCGCCGTCTCCCCGGCATAACGGGCTGAGTAGACACCCGGACGTCCATCCAGGGCATCTACCTCCAGTCCCGAGTCGTCGCCAACCGCGGGAAGGTTCAAGTATGTAGAAATCGTGACGGCTTTCTTGATGGCATTGGCTTCAAACGTATCCCCGTCTTCGATCACTTCAGGCACATCGTCAAATGCCGCCAGACTAATGCCTTCCCAGCCAAGGGAGGCAAACAGCTTGTTGAATTCTTTCACTTTCCCCTGATTGCGTGTCGCAAGGACGATTTGTCTTGATTCAGACATGGCTCTCACCTACAAGCGTATCGGATTCGCCCAGCTCTTTGTTGGCAAAAGGAAGAGTCACGTCGGACAAGGCTTGCTTTTGAATCGTAATCAACTGATCAATGCCGTTCTTCGCCAAGGCAAGCATCTCTTGCAATTGCTCCGGTGAAAAAGGAGCGTCTTCCCCTGTCCCCTGCAGCTCGACGAATTTGCCTGCTCCGGTCATCACCACATTCATATCGACCGTAGCTGTCGAGTCTTCTTTATAATTCAGATCAAGCACCGAATCCTCTCCGACGACCCCGACGGATGTCGCCGCAAGAAAATCATGGAGCGGCAACTGCTTCCAGACTCCACTCTCGACCAGCTTATTCATGGCATCTACCATTGCTACATACGCCCCGGTAATGGAAGCCGTGCGCGTGCCGCCGTCTGCCTGAATCACATCGCAATCCAGCCAGATCGTCCGCTCTCCCATTCCTTCCAGATGAACGACGGAACGCAGGGCACGGCCGATCAACCGCTGGATCTCCATCGTGCGACCTCCGACTTTTCCTCTGGACGATTCCCGCGGGTTGCGGGTTGCTGTCGCCCTGGGAAGCATGGAATATTCGGCGGTAATCCAGCCCTTCCCTCCATTGCGCATAAACGGCGGTACCCGATCCTCTATTGTCGCCGTGCAGATCACCTTGGTGTCCCCGATCTCGATCAGGCAAGACCCCTCCGCATGTTTGATGTAATGGCGCGTAATCGTTACCGGGCGCAATTGGTCATTTGCTCGGCTGTCTATTCTCATCTCAAGTTCCCCCTACATGCTTTCATACTCAGCCCATTATACCAGAGGCAGGAAACGCTCTGCCAGTAAACATGACCGCTCTGTCGGATGTGGGACTATTGCCAAAATTCGCGTGGACAAAAATAGCGATTTTAAAAAAGGACCTTGTGCAGTGCTTCGAATTCAAATATTATCTAATTAGATTTTTATCTAATTAAAGGATGATGATAGATGAAGACCTTGGCACTTGTAAAAAAACCAAACCTTAGGCGGCTGCTTACCGCCAATTTTTTCAGCGGAATTGGTGACTGGTTCAACAGTGTAGCTGTACTCAGCCTTTTGCTGGAAGTGACCGGGACGGCGATGGCAGTCGGCATTACTCTTGCCTTGCGCACCCTGCCTCACCTAATCTTCGGTCCGCTCGGCGGCATCCTGGCAGACCGCTTCAACCGCAAGACGGTGATGATTGTCTGTGATCTGGCTCGCGCTGTCATCGCCCTCTCCTTTCTCCTGATTTCCTCCGCGAGCGATGTCTGGATCGTCTATGCTGCCACTTTTTTGCTCGTCATGTTTTCCAGTCTCTACAACCCCTCCAGGCTGTCGATTCTGCCGCAAATCGTCAGCCGCGAGGAATTGGCAGCTGCCAATGCGCTGGACCAGACCATCTACGGGACTGTCATGGCGGTCGGCTCCTTGATCGGCGGGGTTTTCGTGGCGATGTGGGGTAACGAAGTAGCCTTTGTTTTCAATTCTTTTTCTTTTCTCTTCTCGGGTTGGGTGCTGATGCGGCTGACCGTTCCCAACCAGACGGAGCAGGAAGAAAAAGCTGCTCCTGTCGCGGATCAGGAGGCAGGCAAAGGGGCGATTTCTTATCGCGAGCTGCTTCACATGATCATGCGCACGCCGATCGTGCTCGCCATTTTGCTCATGACCGCGATGTGGCCCATTGGCGGCGGATTTTTCAACGTGCTGATCAGCGTCTATGCCTACCAGGTCTTCGATGCCGGAAAATGGGGAATCGGGCTTTTGTACGGCGCGATTGGCGCGGGCTTTATCGTCGGGGGATTGATCGCGGAGTTTTTTCATAAAAGACCCTATGAGGTGGCAGCTCTCAGCTTTGCCATTGAGGGGCTGGCTTTTTTGCTTACCAGCTTTTCTCCCACGCTGTACGTTACCGCGCTTTTTTACGCCCTGTCCACGGTCGCAGGCGGGATGGGGAACGCTTGTCTGCGCACGTTGCTGATGAAGCATGTCCACGCCAGGAACCTCGGCCGCGTATTCGCTTTAGATGAAACATTCTCCAACGTACTGCTCGGGCTTTCCATGCTCGCAGGAGGATGGATTCTCGCCTTCGCAGAACCACGCATCGTAGGTTTTGCAGCCGGCGCCTTCGTAACCATCACGTCCCTGATTCTGGGCCGCGCCATCTGGGTGGAGGGGCAAACATTCAAAAAGAAAACCACGCGCTGCGAAGCCACAGGCGTGGTCGAATCTTCTCATGTAGATTAGAAGCTCATCGAATTGACATGGACGGGACGCGCAACCGGCTTGGAAAAATCATGGACATCACTGGTGAGCGGCTTGCCCTCGACCAGCAGTTGCACCTGCTTGGCACCTGTGCTCTCTGTCAGCGACAGAACGAGCGACTCCAGGGCATCGGGACTGGCGTCCTTGCCGTCGTCATACTTCAGGATGTCGCCGCTGAGGTTGACAGTGACCAGATCCTTCTCCTGTTTGACGTCCAGCACTTTGGTAGTGCGCAACAACGAGCTGAAAAGCTGAGAATCCTGCTTCGGCCCCTTGATCAGCTCCTCTACCGTTGCTTTCGCTACATTTTGTGTGGTCGGGATCAAACGGGTGACAGGGACGAAATACGTCCGGGCATCATCCAGCTGCCCCTGGAAGTAGACTGTGACGGAAGTGGTGTTTCCGGGGACTGCTCCTTCCGCCAATTCCAGATTCACGCCGAGCTGACGGTCAAGTTGGGTGATGGGCGTGCTTGCGGCTGGCATCTCCTTGAGCGGTGTGCCATTGATCCAGATCTGGACGGTCTTCACATTGCCGAATTCCGTCAAGGCGCGGGTGACCGCATTCAGGATGCGCTTCTCATCCTTTTCCTCATAAGTTTTGAACTCCTTGGAAAAATCGACCGTGGCGACGCCATCCTTGATGAGAAGCCCTTTGACCTGCGTTCCCTCTGGCAAGATCGCAGAAAAGCCGCTGTTGAGCATGCTTTCGACGGGACCGCCTTTGACCATGTAGCTCAAAACCTGTTTTGCAGGTCCCTCCACTTTGGGCAGCGAGAGGGAAACAGGGACGACATACCCATTGGCGTCAGCCAGATAAACGGTTCGCTCCCACGTTTCCTGTACACCCTCCGGCCCTTGGACTGCCAGCGAATCGTCGGCATCCGTCGCAGCACCAGGCAATTCTACCGTCACCTCCGACAACGGAGGTGCATCGATGCTGCTCACTTCCTTCTCCGGGCCAAAGAGACCGCAGCCCGAAAGCAGGATTGCACTTACTCCCAGCACGGCCGTCATTTTGCCCATGCGTTGTATCTTCATCTCATCCAGCCTCCTCCAGACACTTTGTACTACCATGTATACGAGCAGGGCTTGGGTTTATGCGTAGAATGTCGTACAAAGTCGCGGCTGGAGATAACGCTGTTTTAGGGTTGAAAGCTGCCGGCAAGCGAGTGATGCTCGACCGTCACGGGACGATCCAGCCACTCTTCGGCGATCAAACGAAACATCTCGGCATCCCCGCTGGTGACAAAAACAGGCTCGGGCATGCGCTCTCCCGATTGATCCCCAGTCTTGGCCCTGGCGGGGAAAATTTGCTCCGCCAGCTCGCGGGCCGTCTCCTCTGCGGAGTTGATCAAACGGACCTTGTTGCCCATGACCTCCTGAATGAGCGGTGCGAGCAGCGGGTAATGCGTACATCCCAATATCAAGGTATCCAGCTCTTCTGCAAGCAGCGGCTGCAGCGTTTCTTTTACGATTCGGTACGCTTCCTCGGTCTGTGCCAGATGATTTTCCACCAAAGGAACAAATCCCGGGCACGCCAAACCGCGGACGTACAGCTCCGGTTGGATCCGCAGCAACGCCCGTTCATAAGCCTGGGTACGGATCGTCGTCTCCGTCCCGATCACGCCAATCCTTCCTGTCTTGGACTCTCTTACCGCCGCTCTGGCTCCCGGCTCAATCACCCCGATCACCGGATGCGGCAGATAAGCCTGAGCCTCCTCGAGCACTACGGCTGTAGCAGTATTGCAGGCAATGACGAGTGCCTTCAAGGGTGTCCGTGCGACGTAATCAATCATTTGAAAGCTGCAGGCACGAATTTCCTCCGGCGTTTTGGAACCGTAGGGGCAACGCGCATTGTCCCCCACGTACAGGATCTTCTCATGCGGCAGTTGGCGAAGCACTTCCTTGGCTACTGTAAGTCCGCCTACTCCTGAATCAATAATGGCAATTACTTGATCTCTATGCATGCTGTGTCTCCCCTGTTGTCGTGAATAATGAACAGCATACCACTTCCTGCCTTTGTGCTACTACCATATGCGGGCTTGAAATTTCTTGCACTCCGCGAATGCCGCACCTTCTCTGGGCAAATGTCATACCTTGAAGGTGAGATGTGCATCTGCAGGAGGGATCAGAGTGGAAGATCAAACGAGGCAACTGCTGGACTGGAGCCAGTGGGGGCGGCAGTGGATCGAACAACTGCGCAAGAACAAGCCGCTCAACCGTGAGTTGGAGCGTCATCTCCACAAATTCGACGAGTCTTTCACGAATATCGGAAAAAAGGCTTCGCGATTAGGTCAGACAATCGATATCAACGAATTGCCAATTTTGGTCTCACAGGCACATAAAATTCAGGAGCAATTTCATCAGTTTTTACGTCTTGTCCATCAACAGGAGCCTGACGGAGACGCGCACGTCAATGGTGCATTCGATCAAGCGGCCAACCGCCCTGCCATGCAACCAGCCGACTATGTGCAGCAACGCCCTGTCTTGGAGTCTGTCCAGGACACATCGCCACCACCGGTCTTCGAACCCGTCCGGGAGACTCGGCCACAGCCAAGCCCATCGCGGGAGCGTGTCCCAGTAGCTCGTCCTGTCCCTTTGGGTGGCCACACGCTACCACCGCTGCCCTATGCGTATGATGCGCTGGAACCGCATATCGACGAGGAGACCATGCGGATTCATCACGAAAAACTGCACCGGAAGTACGTAGACGATCTGAACAAGGCCGAACTCAAATTGGCGGAGGCCCGCGCCAATCAAGATTTCGATCTGGTTCGGCATTGGGAGCGGGAATTGGCATTCAACGGAGCAGGCCATTACCTGCACACGTTATTCTGGTCTACGATGAGTCCCCAGGGCGGAGGCGAACCGTCAGGAGACTTGGCGCAAGCCATCGATCGTTATTTCGGCTCCTTCCCTGCCTTTCAGGCGCATTTTACCCATGCGGCCGAAAAGGTGGAAGGACCCGGCTGGGCGATTCTCGTCTGGTCTCCCCGCTCCTTGCGCTTGGAAATTTTGACGGCGGAAAAACACCAAAACCTGTCACAATGGGACGTCATCCCGCTCTTGCCGCTCGATGTCTGGGAACACTCCTATTTTCTTACGTATAAAGAGAAGCGGCCCGACTATGTGAAGGCGTGGTGGAATCTGGTCAATTGGCCTTATGTGGAAGAGCGTTTTGGGCAAGCGAGAAAACTTCGATGGCAGCCCTATTAAGAAATCGAGCCGATCCCGAACCCCTTCAACGCCCTGCTGCAGATGGGCATGGAGGGGTTTGTTCACTTTGTGCTGGCTAAGAAAGATCATTGGCAATGTTGTGCTTTTGCTGTACAGTCAAGATGGCAGTTTTCATTGTCACGCCCATTCTCGCAAGGATGTGTCTGAATCCATGAAGAAAAGAATTCCCTACTGGCTTGTCATCACACTACTTTCCTGCGTGGCCGTCGGGTATGCAGCCCCCACCCACATCGTTCTTCGTGTGATCAATCAAAGCTTTTTGCTTGGTCTATTCCTCCTCATCGCAGGTGGTTTCACAATCGTCATGCGATCTGGTTTCCTTACCGTGTTCACCAAGGGATTTCGCGAGCTAAAGCAAATATTCTTTCGCAAGCCGCGCATTCTCCAGGATGACCTGTTCCAAATGGAAGATCCGTCTTTCCAACGCAAAAAGGAGATGTTCATCCGAAGAGGAACATCCCTTTTGATCGAAGCGGGCCTCATGCTGACCCTATTTTCCATCGGTCTTACGCTTCTTTATTATGGACAGGCCTGACATGCATTTGTCCGCTTGAAAAGCACCCCGCACTTACATGTCCAGCAAATGACACGCTACCCAATGATCCGGCTTCGCTTGTTTCCACATCGGCTCTGCCTCAGCACATCGCGGAACAGCCAATGGGCAGCGAGTGCGAAAGCCGCAGCCGCTCGGTTTGTTTGCAGGGCTGGGCAAATCGCCCTGCAGGACAATCCGCTCACGCTTGATGGTCGGATCCGGCACTGGCACCGAGGAGAGCAACGCTCGAGTATACGGATGCAGCGGTTCTGCGTACAATTCGCCGCTCGGAGCCATCTCCACCATTTTCCCCAGGTACATCACGCCGATCCGGTTGGAAATATGCTTGACCATCGACAAATCATGGGCGATAAACAGGTAGGTCAAACCACGTTCCTGCTGCAAATCCTCCAGCAGATTGACCACCTGCGCCTGGATCGACACGTCCAACGCGGAAATTGGCTCGTCGGCAATAATAAACTCGGGCTCTACAGCCAAAGCTCGTGCGATGCCGATCCGCTGGCGCTGTCCTCCGCTGAATTCATGCGGGTAACGCTGGGCATGATCCTTATGCAGCCCTACCAGTTCGAGCAGCTCCGCGACACGCTCACGTCTCTTCCCACGGCCCAATCCGTGGATATCCAACCCTTCTGCTACGATATCTTCAACCGTCATCCGCGGATTGAGGCTCGCCTGCGGGGCCTGAAAGATCATCTGGACATCACGATTGAACTGATTGACCTCTTTCCCCCGCAATTGATGCACGTTTTTCCCCTTGTACAACACTTCCCCGTCCGTATTTTCGTATAGCCGGATCAGGGTGCGGCCCAGCGTGGATTTGCCGCAGCCGCTCTCGCCGACCAGTCCCAGCGTCTCTCCCTTGCGGATGGAAAAGGAGACGCCGTCCACCGCTTTTAAAACAAAATCAGAGGACATGGAAAAATGCTTCTTCAAATCCCGGACTTCCAGCAATACATCACTCATGAATCCTGCCTCCCTGCTGCAACCAATTCATCGATGCGCGGCGCTCGCTCGTCATGCAGCCAGCATACGGCTTCATGTCCCTCGCCAAACGTTGTGGTAGGCGGCATCTGCTGCTTGCATATCTCCATCGCAAAATCGCATCGAGCGGCAAAGGCGCAACCGGCAGGCGGGTTGAACAGATCTGGCGGCGCTCCCTCGATCGGAACCAATCGCTGCTTTTCACTCTCATCAAGTCGCGGCAGTGAGCGCATCAAGCCCCACGTGTACGGGTGACGCGGATTGGCGAACACCTCTTCAACCGTCCCCGTCTCTACAACCATCCCTGCATACATGACGACCATGCGGTGCGCAATTTCTGCCACGACGCCGAGATCATGCGTGATGATGACGACCGCCAGCTCTTGCTCCTCCTGCAATTGTTTCAGCAGATCGAGAATCTGAGCCTGAATGGTTACGTCCAATGCGGTCGTCGGCTCATCCGCGATGACAAGTTTCGGGTTGCAAGCCAAGGCGATGGCAATGACGACGCGCTGTCTCATCCCGCCGCTAAACTGGTGCGGATACTGATCGACGCGTTGCTCCGGGTCGGGAATCCCGACAAGGCGAAGCATCTCAATCGCGCGTTTTTTCGCTTCCTCACGCGATACCTTCTGGCTGCGAACAAAGCCCTCTACGATTTGAGCTCCAACTTTCATCGTCGGGTTCAGAGCGGTCATCGGATCCTGGAACACCATCCCGATCTGTGTACCGCGAATCCCCAGCAATTCTTTCTTGGGAAGCTTGCTGATCTCGGTCCCTTCGAATACGACCTTGCCATCGACGATGCGGCCAGGAGGATTGGGAATCAGCCCCATGATGGCCTGGGCTGTCACACTTTTGCCGCAGCCGCTCTCCCCGACAATCGCGACGGTCTCTCCCTTTTCGACGTGGAAGGTAACGCCGCGAACCGCTTGTACTTCACCGCCATAGGTTTTGAAGTTCACTTTTAAATTTTCAATCGAAAGCAAATGCTCTTTCATCTTCTCTTCCTCCCTCCACTCTCTAATCGCGCAGACGCGGGTCAAGGGCGTCCTGCAAGCCGTCGCCAAACACGTTAAACGCAAACATCGTCAGCGAAATCATCAGCCCCGGGAAGAAGAGCCGCCACCAGTCACCGGTCAATATCACGCCCATCGCATCGTTGGTCATCGTCCCCCAGCTGGCTGCCGGCGCTTGAACGCCCAGTCCCAAAAAGCTGAGGAAGGACTCCGCGAAAATCGCAGAGGGAATCGTAAACGTCAGATTGACGATAATCACGCCAAATGTGTTGGGAATCAGATGCTTGAGCAAAATGCGGGAAAACTTCGCTCCCAAAACCTGTGCGGCCATGATAAATTCCTGGTTTTTCAACTGCAGAATCTGTCCGCGCACCAGCCGCGCCATGCCCACCCAGCCTGTCGCAGACAGGGCGATGATGATCGTCAGGATCCCTGGCTCCATCACGACCATCAAAAGGATGACGACCAACAGATACGGCAGACCGTACAGGATTTCAATGACGCGCATGATCAGGTTGTCGATCCGATCCCCTTTTTTGCCTCGTCCTGCCATGTATCCGGCGATTCCGCCAACCGTCACACCGATCACCAGGTCGATCAGGGCAGCTACCACTCCGATCGTCAAGGAAATTCGTGCACCGTACCACGTCCTGGCAAACATGTCACGCCCGAGCTCATCGGTACCGAACCAATGCTCCGCCGAAATTTCCTTGTTGCGGTCCAGCAGACTTTGATCCGAGTGGCTGTAGGGTACAAGCAAAGGCCCGATCAATGCCATTACGACCAAAAAGAGGATGATGAACAACCCGAGCATAGCCAGTTTGTTTTTCACCAATTTTCGGATTACTTGCTGCCAATTGCTCAGACTTGGCCGCGTGATCACCTGTGCTGCCTGATTATCCTTGGTCAACGGGCGGAACAGCGGGTCTATTCTTTGATCCATCTCCATACATCATCCCTCCTTCTTGGTGAGCCTGATTCGCGGATCAATCAGACTGTACGCGATATCGATCAAAAAGATCGTGACGATCAGAATCGCACTGTAAAAAATGGTTGTTCCCAGGATGACGGGATAATCCCGGTTAAAAATGCCATCTACAAAATACTTGCCAATACCCGGGATCGCAAAGATTTTTTCGACTACAAAGGTTCCCGTGATCAACGAAGCAATCAGCGGTCCCAAAAACGTGACGACAGGCAAAATGGCGTTGCGGATCCCGTGCTTGATCACAATCAGCACAGTCGGAATCCCTTTGGCCTCTGCCGTGCGGATATAGTTTTGATTCATTACTTCAATCATGCTCGCACGCATATAGCGGGTGATAATCGCGATCGGACCGAATGCCAGCGCGAGTGACGGCAGAACGGTATGCATCCACGTCCCCCAGGTGGCGACAGGAAACAGCGGAAGCTTGATTGCCAGGTAGTTGATCAGAAGCGGCGCCAAAATAAAGCTCGGCACAGCAACACCAAGAACAGCCAGCGCCATGGCGATGTAATCCAGCGCTCTGTTGCGATTCAACGCCGCAATAATTCCGAATAGCACGCCGAAGATCAGTGCGACGACAATGGCTTGTCCGCCCAGCCAGGCCGAAGCGCTGAAACCGTCAGCGATCATATCATTCACATTGCGCGAATCCGACTTGATCGAAGGTCCTAAATCAAGAGACACCAGATTTTTCAGATACATGAAATACTGAACAGGCAATGGTTCGTCTAAGTGGTATTTCGCACGCAAATTGGCGAGGATCTGCTCGGGCAGTTGGTCCGATTCGGATGCGAACGGATTACCCGGGATGGCATGCATCAATGAAAAGGTAAGCGTCACAATGATCCACAGGGTCAGGAACATCATCAAAACACGCTTCAGCAGATAGTTGGACATGGTGACCCCTCCTTGTTTACTTGGCTAGCTCGTAGATGGCTTGAGCGTAGATAGCCATCGCACGCATGAGATCCTCGATCTCGATATACTCGTCCGTCTGATGGGCCGTAGATGCCCTCCCCGGAAAAAGCGGTCCGAAAGCAACCCCTGACGACATCATCTTGGCGTAGGTTGCTCCGCCCGAAGACAAGAGCTCAGCAGGCATGCCTGTGTGTTCTTCGTAGACGCGGGACAGCGTTTGCACGACAACATGATCGCTCGGGACGTAATGAGCGGATGATGAACGCAGTTCTGCCAGCGTCAAGCCCATTTCAGCCACTCGCTCTTTTAGCCGTTCGATCCGCTCCTCTTTAGATACGGTAGCGGGATAACGGATGTTTAACCGAATATTTCCTCCCTCAGCCTGACTGTAGCGCAAGATGCCGGCGTTTACGGTCAGCTTGCCAGAGACCTCATCCTCACAGGCCAGTCCCAAGCGTTCTGCGTAGAAATCCTCGTGCAGGATATCTGACAATAGGGAAATATACGAATACGCCGAACCTTCAAACGGGTATTGGCGCAGAAAACATGCCAGGGTTGTTCCAGCATTCTTTCCGATCTGCGGCTCCATCCCGTGCGCATTTATTCCAAATAATGTAAGTTCCAGATTCCCGTCTTCGCCGATGGCTGCCTCTCCAGTCGTGGATTTCTCCGTCACAAATGCCGGCCACTTCGCAAGCATCTCCTGCAAAACGGAGGGCTCACCTGAAGATACAATCGCGACAGCCCGATCTGGCACGCTGTTCCCCTGATTGCCGGAGACAAAGGAGAGAAGCTTCAAGCCCCCTTCAGCAGCCATTTCGGAGTCTGGCGGAATCGTCAGCGTAGGATTAATCTGTCCCTTTTCTGCGTGGATGATCGGGAAGGAGGCGTCTGGCGAGAAACCAACCTGCGGAAGCGTCTCTTTCTCCAAAAAATGCTTCATGCACAACCATCCGCTTTCCTCGTCCGTCCCGATGATGAACCGCACCTTTTTAGACAAAGGAAGGCCTGAGTCCTTCACGATGTTCATCGCATAATAGGAAGCCAACGCCGGTCCCTTGTCATCCAGTGCGCCGCGTGCATAGATTTTGCCGTCCCGGATGCTCGGTTCAAACGGGGGAGTCGTCCAGCCTTCCCCCACGGTCACCAAATCCACATGAACCAGGACGCCAATCTCTTCTGGAGCTGCTCCGAATTCGATCACTCCTGCGTAGCCGTCGACATTGCGAGTCACATATCCATCTGCTTCTCCACGCGTGAGCATATACTCCAACGCTTCGGCGACGCCTGCTCCAAAAGGCTTTCCTTCCTCTGCGGTCGTCATATCCTCGATGCTGTTGATAGCTAGAAAGCGCTGCAAGTCTGCCAAAAAAGCGTCTCGCCTCAGATGCGCCAATTCTTTCCAGTTATGACTCATGACGATTCCCCTTCCCGTTTCGTCGTTTTAAAAAGTCGAGAAACTGCTCTCCCTTGGACGAGATTTTACTTCCCTGTCGCCCTTTCCCTACTTGAATCAGCTCATTCGATTGCAACAGCTTTAAACGATAGCGAAGCTGCTGCGAGGAAATCGACAATCCATGTGCCTCCAACTGTTCGCTCAGGGCATAGCGGCCCGTACCTCCTTGCTGCAATTCCAGCAGAATCGCGGCCATCTCCTCCAAAAATCCGCGCTTGCTGTATTCTTCTACAAGCTGCTCACATTCCTCGGAGAATCCGTCGTCCAATGACTCGGCATTCTCGACAAGGAAGGGCAGTTGGTAAACAAAGCCCTCATCCTCTACGATATGCGCCAGATACTCTACGACATTTTCCAATTCGCGGATGTTGCCGGGCCATTCGTACTCCTGCATCGCTTTCATCGCCTCCTTTGAAAGCGTGAAAGGCGGTCTGCGCAAATCGTAGGAGTATTTGCGGATAAAACGCTCGACCAGCCAGGGAATGTCCTCCTGTCGGTGCCGCAACGGCGGCAGATGAATCGGGAGGATATTCAGCCGGTAATACAAGTCAGCGCGAAACGTTCCTTCTGCGATCATTTGCTTCAGATCTTGATTGGTTGCCGCTACGACCCGAATATCGGTAGGAATGACTTTATTTCCGCCCACTCTCATGATTTGCCGCTCCTGCAGGACACGCAGCAGGCGATTTTGGATAGCACCGCTCGCATCGCCGATCTCATCGAGGAAGATCGTTCCTTTGTGAGCCAACTCAAACCAGCCGATATGGCCCCCTTTTCGCGCACCAGTAAAGGCGCCTTCCTCATACCCGAACAATTCGCTTTCGAGGAGGGATTCGGAAATGGCGGCAAAGTTGACACCGACGAAAGGCTCTCTGCGCCGCGGCGAGGCATTGTGGATAGCTTGGGCGAGCAATTCCTTACCCGTCCCCGTCTCTCCCAGTAAAAGAACGGTTGAATTGCTTCTGGCAATCTTTCGGGCGATTTGCAGGACTTTTTGAAAGGAAGGACTTTCTCCGTAGATATCATCGAACTGATATTTTGCCACCAGTCCTTTGCTGTACAGACGCATTCTGTAATCATGTTCCAGCTTTTCGATCTCTACCGCCTGGCGGAACAGCAGCAAGCTGCCCAGGAAGCGACCTTCCATAAAGATGTGCGTCTTGCGAAAAAAATAGGTCTTGTTCGCCCAATCCACCAAAATATCCTCATTCTCTTCACATTGCTGCTGCAGATGGTAAAAATCGGATGGCAGGCTGACAGCTGCCTTCTCTCCGACGATGCTGGCACCGCGCAGGTTGAGGGAATCAATCGCCTTTTGATTGATAAAGCGAATAATTTCCTCTTCGTCGCAAGCAATCACGGCATCCTCGATCCCATTGACGATGGCTTCCAGATACTTGCTCAGCAGATGAGCATGTTGAATCTCATTGTTCAGTTCTTTCGTGATGTACACCAGCGACTGCATGATGCGCATGGTCACTTTCTGGAAATTGTCATTGTCAAAATGCGTGTAAATGGCGAGCCACGTAGACAGATCGATAACCCGAAAACCGATGTCGACGACCTTGCGAATATGCGGCGGTACATGCTCCGCTTCTCCTGGCGTCACGGCAATCTCAATATCTTTCGGATAATCTGCTCCGGGATAGTACGGATACAACTCAAAATCCAGTCCGGAAGCGCGGATCAATTCGATGTTATCGTATGCCGTTTCGGGGGTATCGCTGACCAAGAGGACTTTGATCCCTTTGGGAATCTCCAGCATGCCGCGAAGGTTCTGATAGGAAAACATCCGCTTCGCGATAATCATCTTGCTTCCTTGTGGCAGATAGGACTCTACCATGCCCTCAAGGCTCGGAGAAGAAATGACCACGAGTGATCCTTCTGCGATGGGCCTGAAGGCAAGCTGATCGACGCGTATGCCTTCGATATGAAAGTCATCGGACACACCCAATTCCACACACTGGCTGACAGCAGAGTGCAAGAATTCATCCATTTTTGCAATGAAGGTGACACTTTTTTTCTCCATTCCATCCGCCCCACGAGGTAAAGTGAAGACAAGGGCATCCCATGCAGACCCTTGTCTTCGCCTATTTTACTATTTCTTCTCAATCTCCGCCCATTTGTAGTCAAGCGTGCCTACAGGATGGCGCAAAATCCCTTTGATGTTCGGTTGATCCATGAACACCTTCGTATTGAAGTAGACCGGAACCAGCGGCATGTCATTCATGAAAATAGCTTCCGCGTCATGCATCAGACCGAAGCGCTCTTTTTCATCTGCCGTGTTGCGGATTTTCGCTACGAGGGCATCGTAGTCGGGATTGCTGTAATTGATGCGGTTGCCAGGATGATCCGTGACAAAGAGCTCCAGGAAGTTGATTGGATCACCGTAATCTGCAGGAATGGTAGAACGGGAGAACTGGAGTTGACGAGCGCGCTGCTCTGCCAAAAATACGTTCCATTCCTTGTTCTCCAGCTTGACGTCAACACCGAGGTTCTTCTTGTACATTTCCTGCATCACTTGTGCGATCGCTTTATGTGTATCGCTTGTATTGTACGTCATGGTGACTGGCGGCAATGTCGTCCAGCCTTCTTCTTCCATCCCTTTTTTCAGCAGTGCCTTGGCTTGTTCGACATCATTATCCTTGAAGAAATCGCCGCCTTTTTCACGGAAGTCCGTTCCATCCGGCTCAGGGAAACCGATCGGCACATGCGCCAGGGCAGGAATCTGTTTTCCTTGGACGACATTCTCGATCAACAGCTTGCGATCAAGGGCGAGCGCAAACGCTTTACGGATGTTCGCATTGGTGAAAGGAGGCATTTGCGTATTCATGCGGTAGTAGTAGATTGCTGCTTCTGGCTCTACTTTCGCCTCACCGGATTCGATCAGTTTCGCCTTGAGATCGATTGGAACGGTTTGAATCATATCCAACTGTCCCGTTTTGTACATCTGGTACTGTGTGTTCTCATCGTTGACCATGATCCAATCGATGCCCGCATATTTTACGGAATCCTTGTCCCAATAGCCGTCATTCTTCACTACTTTCACGGATTGATCATGCACCCAATCTTCCATTTTGAAAGGTCCATTGGTCACGATGGAAGAAGCGTTTTCTGCCCACTTCGGATTGCTCTCTACCACTTTCTTGTTCACAGGGAAGAAAGTTGGCTGGGTGATAATATGCAAGAAATAACCAGCTGGCGCCGCGAGCTTCACTTCAAGCGTCTTGTCATCCAATGCCTTGACCTGGACTCCGTCCGCGTTGCCCTCTCCCTTGTTGTAGGCTTCCGCTCCTTCTATGTAGTATGCCAGGAAGGCAGAAGGGAAGGCATTGTTCGGATCGAGAATACGCTTGAAGGCAAATTCGAAGTCATGAGCGGTGACGGGATCACCATTGGACCATTTCGAATCGCGCAACGTGAAGGTATAGGTTTTGCCGTCTTCGCTGACACTCCATTTTTCTGCCATCGCCGGCTGCGGCACGTGTTTTTGATCAAGGCGGGCCAAGCCCTCCATGGTAGCATTCAGAACCTCATTGGACGTGCTGTCAAAGCCTTTTGGCGGATCGAGGGAAGGCGGCTCTGTCTTCAGGTTGAGCCGCAGTTTTGCGGTCATGTCAGCTTGTCCCGCAGGCTCTTGTTGCGGAGCAGCACCCGCATTGCTGCCTGTATCTTGCGGCGCTGGAGCTGCCGTTTGGCTGCAACCGGTGACGGCTAGGACCGCGAGCAGAGCCGCAGTGCTAAGCACCTTCCATCCTTTTTTCATCTTCATGAATGTTCCCCCTTTTCATGTAAAAAGCATATAACAAATGGCATCCCTGTGTAGAAGGCCATTTATTAACAAATCGACCGATTCTCCTGCAGCAGCTGGAATGTCGTCTCGACACGGCCGACGACACTGCCACTCATGTTGGTAATAGGCGGATTCGTATAGGCATGAAGAGTCTTCAGCGCCCCGTCCACGCCAATCCCCAATTGGCGAAGCACTTCATTGACCACCGGATAGATGGCGCGTGCACCGCCATCCTCGATCTTGACCGCGATGCCAATGCCTCGCTCGCGATCCCCGAGGCAGTAGACGGATTCAGCGCCTGCTTTCCCGAAAATTCTCCCGCCGAATGCATTCATCAGATCTGTACAATAGCGGCTCTCCCCCCCAACCATCTCGGGATGGGCTACCATCGCCTCCACAATCCTTCTCGCAGCATCTTGACGAACTGGATTGTCGATGACTTCCGGCTTGGCCAGCTTGGCGAAGGCCCAAGCGTAATTGACAAGCGGCAGACGATGAACCGGTACGCCGCACCCGTCTATTCCCAAGGTGATTTTTTCGCGCGGGTAACCAGTGATGTCCGCTACGACATCCAGGATTCGCTGCTGGACAGGATGCTCTGGCAAATGATAGCTCGCAACATCCTCCCCCATATGTGTGGCTGTGGCGATCATGCCCGCGTGCTTGCCGGAGCAGTTGCTGTACACAGGTGTCAGCGGCTTGCCTGCCCGAATCAATTCCTTGTAGCTCTCCTCGTGACGAGGAACGTGGGTGCCGCATTGCAGAGTCGCTTCTGGCTGCCCTGCACGTTCCAGCATACTCATCGCCCGCGTACGATGGCGCGGCTCTCCGCTGTGAGAAGCACAACAAAGTGAGAGGTCCGCCGGTTCCAACTGGTATCGATCTGCTGTACCTGTTTCGATGATCGGAATTGCCTGTAGGGGCTTCATGCTGGATCGGGCAAAAGTGAGTCGATCGGGATCACCGTAAGAGTAAAGCAGGTTGCCATGTTGATCCACTACTGCGATGTGACCCAGATGAGAGCTTTCCATTTGGTCTCCCCGGTATACGTTTGCTACCACATTCATAACAAGTCTCCTTTTTGAGGTTGGTTGGAATCCTTGTTAAGTGGAGAACAAGCAACTATCGTGCCAAACTTGAGATAAATCTAAAAATATACTTTTTATCTGGGCTGAAGCTCCTCTCTCTTTGCCAACTCAACGAAAATAGGGTAACATTTTTCGTTTTTATAACCCGTTTTTCCGAAAATAGGATCACCCATTTTTAAACAACCAAAAAAAACACCTCATTCCCGGATCTTCAGGGATGTGAGGTGCCTATTCCGTATTATTTTCCCATTCTCTGCAGATCTGCTTCCACCATCATATGAATCAGTTCTTCCCAGGTGGTCTTGGGGGACCAGCCCAGTTCCCTTTTCGCTTTGGCTGGATTGCCGAGCAAAACGTCCACCTCGGCTGGCCGGTATAGATCCGGGTCTATCACGAGATAATCCAGGTAGTTCAAGCCTACGTAATCAAAAGCGACCTTGCACATTTCTTCTACGGTCGTTGTCTTGCCGGTAGCGATTACGTAATCTTCCGGCTTTTGTTGTTGCAGCATCAACCACATGGCTTCGACGAAATCACCCGCAAAGCCCCAGTCCCTTTTCGCGTGAATATTACCCAAGCGAAGTTCTTTTTGTTTTTGCGTGGCGATTCGGGCGACAGCCTGCGTCACTTTGCGGGTGACAAACTCCGGTCCCCGCAGGGGAGATTCGTGATTAAACAAGATTCCGTTGCAGGTGTACATGTGGAAGCTCTCGCGGTAGTTCTTGGTCATCCAATAGCCAAAAAGCTTGGATACAGCGTAGGGACTGCGCGGGTAAAACGGCGTCTTCTCCGATTGCTGCGGCTCCTGGATCAGTCCGTACAGCTCGCTTGAGGACGCCTGGTACATGCGAATGCCGGGATCCGTCTCGCGAATGGCCTCCAGCACATGCAAGACTCCCATCCCCGTCACCTGTGCGGTCAGGATGGGCTGCTCCCAGGATGATCCGACAAAGCTCTGGGCCGCAAGATTATAGACCTCATCAGGTTTGGCCGCCTTGATCGCACGGGTCAGCGAGGAGAGGTCCAGCAAGTCGCCTTCTTTCCATTCCACATCATCAGCAATCTGCAAATACTCCAGGCGCCAAAGATTGGACGTGCTCCGGCGGGGGACCAGTCCGATGACCCGATACCCTTTTTCCAACAGAAATTTGGCCAAGTAGGCTCCATCCTGACCGGTGATCCCCGTGATAAAAGCTGTTTTCATCGGCTTCCCCCCAACTCAATCTTCCCTCTACCATCTTGTATATGTTCGGACTGGCTGATTGTTCCTTCGCCCGCACGCATTTTCCAGGTTGTCAATAAAGTATCGAATAAGGTGATTTGATCTACTTACCCTTGACCGGAGGGGGCTTAGCCATGAAGGAAGAATGGAAAAAAGCGTATCAGCGCTGGCGTGACTTTCCCAATCTGGACGATCATCTTCGTCGAGATCTGCACGCCCTTGAATCAGATGAATCTTTGCTGATGGATTGTTTCTACCGATATATGGAATTCGGAACAGGAGGCATTCGTGGAGAATTAGGTCCTGGCATCAATCGCATGAATCTCTACACGGTCCGCAAAACGGCGGAAGGTCTTGCCCGCTACCTCTCCGTCCAGGGAGAGCAAACGAAAAAAGCCGGTGTCGTGATTGCCTTCGACTCACGGCACCAATCTGCAACGTTCGCCCGTGAAGTAGCCAAAGTATTGGGCAATCACGGAATACGCATCTATCTTTTTGAACGGATCATGCCAACGCCGATTCTATCCTTTGCCGTCCGTCATTTGGCTGCTTCTGCAGGTGTCGTAATCACTGCCAGCCACAATCCGGCCAACTACAACGGAATAAAGGTATACGATGCTGACGGTGCACAAATCACGCCCGACACCGCTTCCCGACTTTTCACCCTGATCCAGGAAGCTGGAGATGAATTGGCGATTCAAACAGCCGATGAAGAAAGCCTGCTGCAAAGCGGCATGCTGCTGCGAATTGGCGACACGATCGTGGACGCTTATTTCCAGCAGGTAAGCAGCATTCGTCAGCATTCCGAATTGTCCCAGGCAGCCAAGAATGCGGTGAACATCGTATTTACCCCTTTGCATGGGACAACCGGGGAAGTCATTTCCAAAGGCTTGAAGGACTTTGGCTATCATCACGTGCTGACTGTTCCCGAGCAGGCTTTGCCCGACCCTGATTTCTCCACCGTTTCTTCCCCGAACCCCGAGGAACCAGAAGCGTTCCATCTGGCTTTGCAGTACGCGATCCAAGCAGCAGCTGATCTGGTAATCGGCACCGATCCGGACGGGGATCGACTTGGGGTCTGGGTCAAACAAAGCGGCGGGACGTATCTGCCGCTGACAGGCAATCAAATCGGCGCGCTATTGTTATATGATGTGCTGCGTCAAAAACGTATCCAAGGGAGCTTGCCGCCGAATGGCATCGTTTTAAAAACCATCGTTACGTCTGAACTTGGCAGGCGAATCGCCGCTGATTTTGGCGTCAAAACGGAAGATACCTTGACCGGCTTCAAATACATTGGTGAAAAAATAACAACGTACAAAAAAAGTGGAGATTATGTGTTTCTATTCGGCTATGAAGAAAGCTTCGGATACCTGATCGGAGATTTTGTTCGCGACAAGGATGCCGTACAAAGCGCCCTGCTGCTCGTAGACCTGTGCGCCTACCACAAGGCGAAAAACGAGAGTCTTGGCGACGCGCTGCAAAACTTGTATGAGCGATTCGGCTACTACCTTGAGGACCTGCAAACCAAAACGTTCAAAGGAGTACAAGGCATCCAAATCATGAAGGATTTGATGTCTTCCCTGCGCAGGCATCTGCCTCCATCTTTCGCCGGTATGCGCATCATTGGCATAGAGGACTATCTGACAGGAAGCATGGAGGACTTGGCAAAAGGGAATCGCACACCTCTTTCGCTGCCTCGGTCTGATGTGCTCAAGGTTCTGTTGGAAGACGGCTCCTGGTTCTGTCTGCGCCCATCGGGGACAGAGCCAAAACTAAAGCTATATCTCGGTACGGTCGGAGACTCCCACAAGGAAGCCTCCCAAAAGCTGGAACAGTTAAAAGTCGACGTCAAAAAACTGCTCGAACATCCTTCGGAGGGTTAGATGTCCAGAATCGGGCCGCTGCGATGCGGATGGCCCCCGTTATCCGGGCCATAGTTTGGGGGGTGATACGCTGATTCGGGGGAAAGTTCTGCAAATTGGGCTACATCCAGAAGATCTTTGCGCAGGAAAAACGCATTTACCCCTTGGGAATCTGTACCGATCAAAGCGTAGCCCAGTTTCTTGCCCAATGTCGTGAGCGAGCACAGACTGGCTCCAAAATACGATGTTCCGTCCCAGCAAAAATCTTCCTGGTAGGGGATGACCATGTTTTGTGGCGGAGGATAGGATGCATTGTACTCGATCACGACTACCCGCGGCTGATAGGCGTCGAGTGCTTGCCACACCCAGTAATCATTTCCATCAATATCGATCGATAAAAAATCGAATTCGACGGGAACCGCCATCTCTTGAAACAGCTGGCCGATATTATCGCGCGTGACAAATTGCTGACTGGCGCGAACCTGAGGATACGGAGCGATATTATTTGCAAGATTTTGGTAATGAAATTGGCTTCCTTCCAGCAGCACACCTGACCATCCATGATGAACCCACAGATTATGAGTCAAGCATTCCATGCCATCCTCGACCCCAAACTCTACAAAAAAGCGATTGACTGTACCGATCCTGGAGAACAGCTCTTCAATCACTCCATCCTCGCCATTTTGCGAAAATACCTTCTTTTCAAAGCTGTTGATTTGGCCCATCTCCTGCCTCCTTGTCTCATCGTTGCCTTATTCTATGTCGCAACTGCAACGCCGCCATCCGCATCTGCCAAAAGTCAGCCCGTCAAAAGGCTGGTGCCGTGGCATGTTCCTTGGCAAACCATATGAATAGCTAGAATGATTCGTTGATTTACCGCTTGGAAGCCCTACGGGGAGGTGGTTGTTCATTGAAAGCATTGATTACGGGAATTACCGGATTTGCCGGTAGTCACCTAGCCGGATATCTTCTCTCTCGCGGGGATGTCGAGGTATGCGGCACCTACCGGGTGCGCAGCAGCATGGAGCTGCTTGAACCGATTACAAAGCAGATCCATCTCGTCGAGTGTGAATTGAGGGACCCTCATTCTGTCCATCGGATGCTTGAAGAAATCCGGCCCAACCTGATCTTTCATCTCGCAGCACAAAGCTTTGTCCCTACCTCCTGGAACTCTCCCGCCGAGACAATGGTGAACAATCTCGTCGGCCAGATTCACTTGCTGGAAGCTGTTCGCAAGCTGGATCTCTCCTGCCGCATCCATATCGCATGCTCTAGCGAAGAATACGGTCTGGTCTTTCCCCACGAGACACCGATCAAAGAAGATAACCCGCTGCGTCCTCTCAATCCCTATGCGGTTAGCAAAATCGCACAAGACTTTCTTGGCTATCAATACTATCAAAGCTATGGGATGCCGATCATCCGCACTCGAACCTTTAACCACACGGGACCTGGTCGAGGCGAGCATTTTGTGACCTCCAATTTTGCCAAACAGATCGCCCAAATTGAGCTTGGTTTACAGCCGCCCAAAATTTTCGTCGGCAATCTGCAAGCCAAAAGAGACTTCACAGATGTACGCGATATCGTGCAGGCATACTGGCTTGCTGCAACACATGGCGAACCCGGTGAAGTTTACAATCTCTCATCCGGTTCTACTTATACGATTGAAGAAGTCCTGCGAATTCTTCTCTCCCTTACGAATGTTCAGGTGACTGTCGAAGTGGATCCCGACCGCCTTCGCCCCTCTGATGTGGATACATTGCTCGGAGACTCCTCTGCGTTTCGCAGCAAAACAGGATGGGCGCCACAAATCCCTTTTGCCAAAACAATGGAAGATCTCCTCGATTACTGGCGTATTCTTTTACGCAAACGACAACATTCAGGGAGGGAGAGATGTTGAACAACCATTCCATGCCATTGGTCTCGATTATTACCCCGTCCTACAATCAGGCAGCTTTTATCAAACAAACCATCGAAAGCGTGCTGCGTCAGGATTATCCGCGGATCGAGCATATCGTGGTTGACGGAGCGTCTACGGACGGTACGCAGGCTATTCTGCGACAGTACAGTCAGTTGGGGGAGCGCTTCCGCTATATATCGGAACCAGATGGCGGCCAATCCCACGCCATCAACAAAGGGTTGAAAATGGCCAAGGGGGAAATCATCGGCTGGCTGAATTCAGACGATACTTATTTTCCCCAAGCGGTGCGAAAAGCCGTAGATAGTTTACTGAAGCATCCCGACTGGTCGATGGTGTATGGAAAAGGGCTGCACATCAACGAAGCAAACAAAATTATGTACAAATATCCGTGGGTTCCCTTTGATCGAAAAAAGATGTTTACTCACTGCATTATCTGCCAGCCTACGGCGTTCATTCGAAAATCGATCTTCGAGGAAGTAGGCGGTGTCGATGAGGATCTACATTTCTGCATGGATTATGACTTGTGGCTCCGTATTTCAGCCAAATACCCGATCGGTTGCATCGAAGACTATCTGGCCAGTTCCCGCCTGCATGACAAGTGCAAATCCGTAACCAGCCTGATCGACGTCGGTTTTCCGGAAATCGTGAAGACCAGCATGCGGCACTTTGGCACAGTCGCCAATGAGTGGTTGCTCCACTTTCTGAAGACCTATCGGGATAAAGGTGTCTTCTGGTTTCTCGACTTGTTCAAATTCCATCGTATATTCGGCTCTACACCGTCTCTAGCATCTTCCAACCGATTTGCCGACTTATGGGCTCCGCCTTATCTGCGTATGCACTTCCATGTGGATTCGTCTTGTCCCCTTCATACATTGGTGATCAAGGGCTCTTATCCCCCATCCATGCACCCGATGCATTTTCATGCTCTCGTGGAAGGGCAACAGGCAGATATGCGCGTTCATACCGACGCAGATCATGTGTTTACGATGGAAATTCCGATTCAATCGAACAATCCCACGTGCTTTGTAGACGTGATCGCGAGTCGGCAAATTGTCAAAGAAGATCCGCTCCCCGATCAAAACAAGCGGACGGTAAGCTACCTGGTTGATCAAATCCTGCCTCTCTCTGAAGAGGAATACAGCTTCTATCAGCATTTTCTGCAAGGGAGCAACCCCTTGAGCGAATGGATCAAACAAAACAGACATCCCTCCCCCATTCTGTGAGCATCCGCAAGAAAGGAAGGTGTACATTTCCAAGATGATCGATCTCACACAAAAACGAATCGTTGTGACTGGTGGAGCAGGATTTTTGGGCCGGCATGTAGTGGAGCAGCTTTCCCAGCTCGGCTGTGAGCATATCTTCGTTCCGCGCAAGAAGCAGT
Organism: Brevibacillus panacihumi W25; assembly: GCF_000503775.1. Taxonomy (GTDB): domain Bacteria; phylum Bacillota; class Bacilli; order Brevibacillales; family Brevibacillaceae; genus Brevibacillus; species Brevibacillus panacihumi_A. Next base: position 1,022,348 of record NZ_KI629782.1, read on the forward strand.
TTGATTTACGCAAAGAGAAAGAGATCATCCACATGCTTGAAACCTATCGCCCTGAAATCGTCATACACCTGGCTGCGGTCGTCGGAGGGATTGCGGCCAATCAAAAAAATCCCGGTTCCTTTTTTTACGATAACCTGATGATGGGTGCCCAACTGCTGGAGCAATCCCGATTGTTTGGCGTAGAAAAGTTCGTCGCAATCGGGACGATCTGCTCTTACCCGAAGTTTACCCCTGTACCGTTTTCCGAAGAGAATTTATGGAACGGATACCCCGAAGAGACGAATGCTCCCTATGGCCTGGCAAAAAAGATGATGCTCGTGCAAGCGCAGGCTTATCGTGAACAATACAGATTTAATTCGATTTTCCTGCTGCCCGTCAACTTGTACGGACCGCATGACAACTTTGATCTGGAAACCTCCCACGTCATTCCCGCCATCATCCGCAAATGTGTGGAGGCCCAGACGAACCATGAGCCGACTATTTTGCTGTGGGGCAGCGGCGAAGTGACCCGGGAGTTTATTTATGTAGAGGATGCCGCACGTGCGATTGTGCTGGCTACCGAGCGATATGACGGGCCGGAACCCGTCAACATCGGTTCGGGGGAAGAGATGACCATTCGCGAGCTGGCGTTGTTAATCAAGGAAGAGAGCGGCTACGGCGGCGAGATTCTCTGGGACAAAACACGGCCGGACGGACAACCTAGACGCAGGCTGGATGTGAGCCGTGCCAAGGCCCTTTTCCAATTCGAGGCATCTACTCCGCTTCATGCCGGTTTGCAGAAAACCATCGCCTGGTACAGGCAAAGCCTATCTGACGGGAGGGAGAGGACTTGAGAATCGGCGTCAATCTTCTCGCTGTCATCCCTGGAAAAATAGGCGGGATGGAACAGTATGTACGCAATCTGATTGACTTTTCGCAGAGGAACAACGAGGGGCATGAATGGTTCCTGTTTTTGAGCAGTCACAACTATCACACCTTCGCGGAAGGACAATATTTGCACAAGATTTTATTCCGGGACATATCGGCAGCGCACTCCCTTTTCCACGAGCAAATCCAGCATTTGCGGCTCGATCTCTGGTTCTGTCCCTTGCTGGTGCTGCAGCCGTCCGATGTAACGATTCCCAGTGTCATCAACATTCCTGATATTCAGCATGAATTCTATCCCCAGTTTTTTGATCCTCCTGTGCTGCAATGGCGAAAAGACAACTATCAGTCCTCAGCCCAGAAGAGCAGTGCCGTGCTTACCCTATCCGAATTCTCTCGCAAATCAATCATCGAGAAGTTTCATTTGCCGTCCCATAAAGTGCACAGCATTCATCTGGACGCAGCCGCGGAATTTTCCCTGCCTGTTCAGCCAGAACTCGATCAGCAATTTCGCCATAAATACCAGTTGCCTGCACAATACGGACTCTACCCCGCCAATACCTGGCGACATAAAAATCACATCAATCTTCTGCAAGCCCTGCTGATTCTGCGTCGCACCTACAACTACAAGGTGAACATGGTCTTCACCGGTTTCCCTCAGGAAGCGCATCAAACCGTGATCAACTTCATCACCCAGCATCAAATGTGGGATCAGATCAAATGGTTGAACTACATTCCCCAAGCGGAGATGCCCTCGCTTTATCGAAACGCATCCTTCCTCTGCTTCCCCTCGCTATTTGAAGGATTCGGCATTCCCTTGGTCGAGGCCATGCGCTCCAAAATTCCAATCACCTGTTCCCACGCAGGCAGTATTCCGGAGGTTGTAGGCCAAGCTGCTCTCCTTTTCGACCCTCATGTCCCGGAAGACATCGCTGTAAAGATTGCCGCCATGTCGGATCCCGCCCTTCGGGAAGACCTGATTGCCAAAGGAACGCAGCAAGCCTCCCGCTTTTCCTGGGATGCCTGCGCACGGCATACACTTGCTGTTTTTCAATCTGTACTCCGTCCTCAAGGCGGGTAAAGGAGGTACCTGATGTCGACATCACGAATGGATGAAATCTTGCGGGTATGGCGATCTGAACACCGCATCCCCTATCCTTTAAGCGCCCAGGAGACGTGGGATTTCTGGGTTTTGGAGTCTCCCACCTATGACGTAAAGGTAGGAGCCGTGCTGGAATACGGTCAACGCTTTTCGCTGGATACCTTGATCGAAACAGGAACATTTCAGGGGGCCATGATCCAAGCTACCAAGCATTATTTTCAGCAGGTTTTTTCCATCGAACTGAATTATCCTCTATTTTGGTCCGCCTCGAAAAAGTTTGCTGCTGATCCTAACGTCAAGCTCCTCTATGGGGACAGCGCAGAGAAACTGCCCGCCCTCCTCTCGACGATCCAAAAGCCTTGCCTGTTCTGGCTTGATGGTCACTACATTCCCCTGTCTGCCGAGGCGGCAAAAGGCAGCAAGGATACTCCGATCCTCCAGGAGCTCGACAGCATTCTGGAGCATCCCGTTCGCAACCATGTCATCCTGATCGATGATGCCCGCTGCTTTATTGGGCCTAATCCCTTGCTGAACGATTTCCCCACCATCCAGGAGCTGGAGACATACGTCCTGACAAAACGCCCCGATATGCAGTACACGGTAAAAGACGATATCATCCGCATCCATCTACCCTAGAAAGGAGTCTTTCTTTTGAAGAAGCTAGATTTCCACCTGCCCTTTGACAAAAAATCGTTCGTGCTCTACGGCAGCGAATCGGACCAGAGTGTTTTGTACTATCTGGAATTGGAAAACGGCTATTATGAAGCATACGTCCTGAAATTGCTCCAGCGTGTCGTGGCTCCCGATTTCATCTGTCTGGACATCGGCGCCAACCTGGGAACGATCTCGCTTGCGTTGAGTTATCTGGCGAAAAAGGGCAAGGTGTACGCTTTTGAGCCTTCTACAGTCAACTACAATTTTTTAATGCGAAACATCGGAGAAAACGGCATCAAAAACATCGAAGCGATCAAGCTAGGGGTTTTTGACCGAAACGGTGCGATCCAGTTTCACGAAGTGGCCTCTGGTGGTGGTTGGTCTTTTATCGACGCCAATCAGGTTCATTCCACTGATCCTGCCAATCAAATCATTTGTGTCCGCCTCGACGATTGGGTCCAAAAAAATCCATTGAATCGCCTCGACCTGATCAAGGTGGATGTTGAGGGTTCCGAACTGGAGGTGCTGCACGGCGCTCAGGAAACCCTTCAGCGCTTTGACCCGGATCTGGTCATCGAATTCAATCTGGATAGCATGATGAACAATTTCGGAAAAGATCCGCATGACCTGTATGCGCTTCTTCAACAGCTGTATAGGAACATATACCTGATTCGCAGAGACGATCAAGTTGTCAAAGTCGCAGACTACGAGACGTTATTAGAGATGATCAAGCCGTTCCACGGTGATCTGTACTGCACCAATAAGAATAGCTGGGGATAGGAATCCTTATATACAAGCAGACGAAAAAACGTGGCCGCCGCCAATGGCGAAGCCACGTTTTTTATTTTGCAGAAATTCTCGAGCGATGCTCCTCGATGACCGTAAGCAGTCCTTCCCGCAGCGGGACTTGGCTGCGCCATCCATACCTTCGCAACGGCTCCACGTCGGCAAGCGAATGCATCATTTCTTGCGAAGGATAGGGCAGCGCCCCAAAATGAAGGGTCGTCGCCGATTCGGTCAATCTGTGTACTTCTCTAACCAGCGACTTGATCGAGGTGGCAACGCCGCTTCCAACCTGAAACTCGCAAAAAGAAGCGGTGAAAAGCTTGCTTTGACGCAGGAGGAGCAGATACGCATCAACCGCATCCCGGACATGAATAAAATCTCTCATTTGCTCCCCGGGAGTGAGGTAGAGATCAGGCTGGTTTTCCAGGCAAGTTCTGACGATATACGGGATGAATTTTTCCGGTGAATCAGCAGGTCCGTACAGATGCTCCAGCTTGAGATTGACAAAGCGAAGGGAGGATTGCGCGGCCAAATGCTTTCCCCATTCCAGAAAATGCCTTTTGGTCAGGTGATACCCGACAAGTCTCTGAAAGATTCCTTGAGCCGTATTGGAAAATGTATCGGTATTCATGAACAGGGGCGTCCCGCAGCGAATCGCCCCTTCCAGCACTTGCAGGGGCATGGAGACATTCGCTTCCAGTGTGGCATGATAGCTCTCCTGGTTCCGGGCATAGGAGGTTGCCGTGTGAATGACAGCATCCAAGGGACCTATGTCGCGAAACATCCCCTCTATCTCCACATGTTCGAGATCAAAGCATTCAATCTCATGAAGGACAGTGGCAAGGCGAGAACAATCCGAAGTCTTTCGTTTCAGAATGTAAACCTCATGCCCTTCAGCGAGCAAAGCTTTTACGAGATGACTGCCAAGAAATCCTGTCGCACCCGTCACCAGCACACGCATGCCATCGTTCCTCCTAGATTTGCCACGGCGGCGTACCTGCTCTCCACAGGCTCTCCAGATAATTTTTATCCCGGAGCGTATCCATAGGGTGCCAGAATCCCGTAAAAGGAAATGCCACCAATTCCTGAGACCTCGCCAGCACTTCCAATGGCTCCTTTTCCAGCACAGTCTCATCGCCTTCAAGATAGTCGAACACCTCTGGTTCCATTACAAAAAATCCGGCGTTGATCCAGCCTCGATCCCCTTTTGGCTTCTCCTGAAAGCCGCGAACGACATTCTCCGTCGTCACGTCCAAAGCCCCGAATCTCCCCGGCGGTTGTGTAGCGGTAATCGTGGCCAGCTTCCCGTGCTCGCGGTGAAACGAAACCAGGGCAGAGATGTCCAGATTGGCTACCCCGTCTCCATAGGTCAGCATGAAGGGTTCATCCCCCACGTAGGGCTGGATGCGCTTCACCCTCCCCCCGGTTCCGGTATCTTTGCCTGTATCTACCAGCGTCACCCTCCATGGCTCCGTGCGGCGATTGTGCAAGATCATTTCATTGTCCCGGCGAAAATCAAAGGTGACATCGGACTGATGCAGAAAATAATTGGAGAAATACTCCTTGATCATGTACCCCTTGTAGCCCAGACAAATAATGAAGTCATTGTAGCCGTACCGGGAATAAATGGACATAATATGGCAAATAATCGGCCTATCGCCGATCTCGATCAAGGGCTTTGGTTTCAAATGCGTCTCTTCCCCAATCCGCGTCCCGTATCCGCCAGCCAATATGACCACTTTCACGCTTTTCTCTCCCTCCTGTCTCTTGTCCCCGGCCAGGATCCTTTATTGCGGTGCTGCTTCCATGTAGTTCTGGATCTGTTTTTTGCAGATTTCCTGGAGATTTTTCCCCATTTGGCTGTCTTTCGTCCATTCCACGATTTGCTCCAAAGCCTGTTCGATGCTCCATCGGGGATTCCAGCCAAGCTCTTCTTTAGCCCTGGAGCAATCCAGCTTCAACAAGGAAGCCTCAGGCCAGTTATCCTCACGTTCTATTTCAAGCTCTGCAGCTGCCCCCCACTTCTCGCACAGCTTTTGGACGACCCAGGCCACTGTTCGAGTATCTCGCTCATCAGGTCCGAAATTATAGCTTTTTGAAAAGCGTACGGTATTTTCGCACATCCGTTCGGCAAGCAGCAGATAACCTCCAAGGGGTTCCAACACATGCTGCCAGGGGCGTACAGCTTCAGGGTATCGAAGCTTGATTCTTTTTCCGTTCATAAGGGAACTCAGACAATCGGGAATCAAGCGATCTGCAGCCCAATCCCCTCCGCCAATCACATTGCCGGCACGGGCAGAGGCGATCGCAATCCCCGCTGTCTCGACAGCAGAAAAAAAGGAGTTGCGATAGCTGGCGGTAACGAGTTCGGCGCACGCTTTGCTGCTGGAATAAGGATCGCGTCCCCCCAAGGCATCCTGCTCTCGGTATCCCCACACCCATTCCCGGTTTTCATAGCATTTGTCGCTTGTTACGTTGATCACAGCCCGGATCGGCACTCCCTGTTGGCATGCCAGTCGGACTGCTTCCAACAGATAGACCGTCCCGAGCACATTGGTCTCATAGGTTTCGACCGGATGCTGATACCCTTGACGCACCAGGGATTGAGCAGCCAGATGAAAAATAATCTCAGGCTTTGCTTGCAAGATAACCTGCTCCAGCATTCGCCTGTCCCTAATATCAGCTGTAATTGTGTGTACGAGCTGCCCGACACTCGCCAGCCGAAACAGGCTCGGATCAGTCGGCGGCTCCAAGGCATATCCCGTCACTTCTGCCCCCATTGCATGCAGCCAGATGCTAAGCCAAGCTCCTTTGAATCCGGTATGCCCGGTAACCAATACTCTTTTTTTGTGCCAAAAGGAGCTATTGACCATCAGACACACTCCCGCTGGACCTGACTTGCAACAAAATCTCCTCCCAGGACATGGCGTGGCGGACAATATCCTCCTCAATAAGCTGGCTTCCCAGCTGCACTTCGACGATTTCCATGTCAGTTGATGCTCGTATCGCGTGCTTGGTTCCCGCGGGGATTTCGAGAACATCGCCCGGACCTATTGGAATAAGCTGATCGTTCCAGACGAATTCCCCCTCCCCTTCGACTACCGTCCAGACCTCACTGCGATATTGATGGGTCTGATAACTCAGATTTTTGTACGCGAAAATATGCAGAATCTTGGTCAATACCTGTGCGCCCGTTGTTGTCGTCCGATAATGCAGGACTCGGTACGTCCCCCAGCGCTTTTCTTCGTACATGGGGCGTTGCTGCCACTCCAAGGGCAGATCCTTTACCCGATGGCTCTTGTCTTTAGCCGAGATCAGAATGCCATCAAGACTTGCTGCGATGACGGTATCCGATAAGCCAATGGTGACGATGGGAATATCCAGCTCATTGATCACATGTGTATTGGGCGCATCCCCATCCTGATATACTCGTCCTACGGTTTGGACGTTCATCTCCTCGGTCAAGGTATTCCAGGTGCCCAGATCTCGCCAGTACCCTGTATACGGAACCACCACAATCCGATCCGTTTTCTCTACGACCTCATAGTCAAAGCTGATCGGTTCAAGCGTGGCATAGGCTTGAAGCAGTTGTTCATAGTCTGTAGGCAAACCTTTTTTCTTTAATAAGTCCAGAAGATAACTCAATCGAAAAGCAAAGACACCGCAATTCCACATTGCTTGCTTCTTCAGCAACGCTTTTGCCTGCGTCTCGGATGGCTTCTCTTTGAAGCTTGCGACATGGTAATAAGAGAAGGAATCTTGGCTGTCCATAGTGGACGTGATGGGGACAATATAGCCGTATTTGGTAGAAGGATAGGTAGGTGTGACACCAATCAGGGCAAGATCTGCCTTAGAATGAAGCAACGCTTGCCTCAAATCCTGCAGCTTTTCCCAAAAATGCTCCTCAACATAAGAATCGACCGGCATGACGATCACCTGTTCAGCCGGATCCGCTCCCACGCAGGTGTGCAGATAGGTTGCGGCCAAAGCGACTGCAGGAAACGTGTCTTTTTTTTGCGGTTCTATTATCAAGGGAACATCCTCGCCCAACTGGCTTTTTAATAGATCGATGTGGGGTTTGCTAGCTGAAATATACACTTGATCTGTCCATTTATGTGCTGTCAACTGTCTCCAGACACGTTGCACCATGGATTCCGGCTCGCCGCTTGCCTGACGTAGCAACTTCAGGAATTGTTTGGACCTTGCCTCATTGGATAGCGGCCACAACCTTTTTCCAGCCCCTCCCGAAAGCAGTATCAGCATCATCCAGGCCACCTCTGTCCATTTTCATCGTGTATAAGGCATCATATGTACCAGTTGAAGGCGATGCCTCGCGTTTGCCGGAAAATGGTCTGTTCTCCTGTAGGCGTGCTGCTGATCCGAGAAAAAATGAAGCAGCCCCCATAGCCAGATACCAAGAGGGCTGCAAGCTGCCTAGAATCCCGTCGGATGCCACCGCTGGCTGAGATAATCAAACATGAACATGCCTTGCGTTGAAAGATGGGGAGTGAAAAAGTAAGGCATATACGATTTCATTTCCAAGCCTTGAAAATGAAGGGAGTTGAGACGGATAAAGGTATGGCTCGCCATCTCCCTGGTGTACAGTTTGCCGTTTATCAGATACACCTTTCTTTTTCCATTGAGACTTTCTGCCCATAGAGGACGATTGATATTTTCATCAAACATTTTGTCCCCGTATCGGCCATGTGTATAAGTGTAGTCCGGAAACTGACGCAAAAATAAAAGACCGGCTACCATGTCTGAGACGAGAGGAAGGTCATGGCTCACATGCCCCAGCTCCTTTGTTTCCTGCACCAATTTCTCAAACATGACGGGATCAGCAAAATACATCGTTGTAAACGAACAAAAACGGTCCAAAAGCTCTGCCTTCACAAAATTGGTCCAGACGAATTCCATCATAAATTGGCTGTATTCCGGGTTGTTTACGTTCTCGTACAGCATCACATCCGAATCGATATAGCAGCAAGCCGTCATTTGCTGAGAACGCATGAAATCACGAAGAATAAACCACCTTTGAAAACAAAACAGATTGTACGCGTGGGACATGACGTGCAGATGCTTGTAGTGCGGGGCAAAGGCGGCGGCGGTCTGCATGTATGCGTCCAATCTCACATGCTGTATACCATTTGTCCCAAATCTCTGGTTGAGAGCTGTGCCGAGCAGGAAAATTCTCGAACCGGGGTTGCTCACTTGGGCCTGCCGCAAGCTGTATGACAAGTAATTGTCGTCCGTACGATGGATGAATACAATGGGCAAGGACATCGGACGTTCCTCCCTGTTTGCGCCATTTTCTCTCCGATACCATATGTAATCTGCTGGCGCGTGGGGACCAAATTGGGGCAACCAACCAGTACCCAACCAAGCATCCGCACGTATCCTATCATCAGTCCACCACAAGTGAGAGAAGGATACCGACAAGGAGGTCAGATAGTTGGGAGGCAACTGGACGAACGAAGAAATTATACAAGAAATAAACAAGCGCAAATGGTATCACAAAATTGAGCTTCGCCCCGGGATTGTCACGCCGGGAATACAGATTCTTGAAAATCTCTGGGACATGACACGGCAGACGAGACAACATGTCTCTTATCAAGGCAAGCGTGTCCTTGATTTGGCCAGTTTTGACGGCATGTGGGTGTTCGAAGCAGAAAAGCTTGGAGCGAGCCTGGTAGTTGCCACAGATTGCCTGCATCCTCTATACGCCAACTTTGAACTATGTAAAGACATTCTGAACAGCAAAGCCATCCCCTTTTACAATACCTCGCCCTATCGCCTATGGGACGGTCTTCAGGTGCTGCTCATGGACGATATGACTGCAAGAAAACCCTTTCCAGAGCAAATCCAGCACAATAAATTCGACATCGTTCAACACTTGGGGCTTCTCTATCATGTACGCGACCCGCTCTACACCCTTTCCCAATGCAGAAGCGTCATCAAAACCGGCGGTCATCTTCTGTTGGAGACAGCAGCTGTTCTCGACTCGGATGAATCCATGATGGTTTTGAACGGCACCCCGGGAAAGATGAACCGCATCTATCAGGATGATACGACTTGGTGGCTCCCTACTCTGCCGTGCTTACTGGAAATGCTGGAGAACACCTTGTTTCAACCGCTTCCCCATACGATTCGCACGGTATCCTCGGGCAGATTTAACGGTTATCATGCCGGGAGGATCAGCTTGTTGGCAGAAGCGATACCTCCCAGCAAAATCGATCCGGCAGCCCGCGCCGAAATCTTGCGGACGTTTCGAAATCCGGGACTGGTACCTGAGCATCTGTAATTCCCTTCCTGGCATCCAGTCGGCGAACAATCGGCTGGATGCCTTTGGATATATGGAAAAACCTTGAGGAAATAAGAAAGCTACCCTAAAACAAAATGCTTCCCTTGTACATACACTGCGGGAGAGAAGTGTGGGTTTGGAAAGATCCGCCTTTCGAGCAAGGGAGGGATATTGTGTCACATTCACCATTGCCTCTGGTCACCATTATTACGCCTTCCTACAATCAGGGGAAGTTCATTCGGGAGACCATCGACAGCGTCTTGCAGCAAGATTACCGACATATTGAACACATCGTCGTCGACGGTGGTTCTACAGATAACACCATTGCGATCCTGCAAAGCTATGCGCAAAGCGACGGGCGTTTTCGCTTTATCTCCGAACCTGACCGCGGTCAGTCACATGCCATCAATAAAGGATTGGCCATGGCACGGGGGGAAATCATCGGCTGGCTCAATTCAGATGATACGTACCTGCCAGGAGCGATCCGGAAAGCCGTGCATGCCCTCCTCTCCCATCCGGAGTGGGGAATGATGCACGGACACTGCCATGTCGCCAATGAGACCAATCAGATCACGAGCAGCTTTCCCACCGAACCAGCAGATGCCCAAAAGCTGTACCATACCTGCTGTATCTGTCAGCCTGCTGCCTTTATTCGCAAAAATGTCTTTGAGCAAATGAACGGTGTCGATGAAAGTCTGCATTTTTGCATGGACTATGAATTATGGATGCGTGTCGCCAAACAGCATATCATCGGGTATATCCCGGAATTTGTCGCAACCGCCAGACTTCACAGCAACTGCAAATCCGCGACACAGTGGCAATCGACCGGGATTCCCGAGGTGTTGAAATCATTGGCCAAACACTACGGCAGCATTCCGTACGGCTGGGTTACCTACGCTTCCCAATATCAAGGGCCGGGCGCTTTTACCTTGATCAACAAGTTGAAAGACGCCGCTCATAACCAGCCAAGAGTCATCCATACCAACCGTTCCATTGACATGTGGACTCCTCCGATCTTTCGCATCCAGATCGCTTCCGATGCACACGCCCCCGCCCATCTGGTGATCGTCAAGGGAAGACTTCCCGCACCTGCCTTTCAAAATCAGAAGCCTATGACTCTGACAGCATTAATCAATGGGCAGCCTTACAAATCGTTTCCGATCACCCAGACCAGCTTCCAGCTGGAGATCCCGCTCGATCCCTCGAGGACGAGCAATCTGGTGGACATTGCAACTTCTCAAATCATTTCTCCTGTCTCTTTGCGGCTGGGTTTCCTTCAGGCGGCAGGCTTCATCGCAGAAGAAATCCTTCCGCTCTCCCGCGAAGAAGCCATTGTTTTTCGGACCTTTGCCCACTAGTCTGTCGGCCGGCAATGGGTTGCCATCCAAGTGAGCGTCCGTGAAAGAGCATGATCATCCAAAATACATCTTTGTCTCGATCACGGCCGCCGCTCCGGCTATAGCAAGCACAAGCAACAACGGATAGGTTATGGGGACATACGTATAAAGGAGCAAAATGACCGCTGCCACCCAGACGCCGACACACCAATGACAAGCAAGCAGACTGCCGATCCAGCGCCGCAATCCGGTCCCCTTGTATTCCACATTTCGGACCAGCTGTCCTGATGGATCCGAATCATAGGTAACAGATAGAAACGGCTTGCGGATGAACGCTGTAATTTCATCAAACACAATCAAATGCGTAAGCCTGAAGCTCGCCAGCACAAGAATCACCAAATCCAAAAACGAAATGCCAAACATTTGGACTCCATCCCTTTCCAGGATTTTCTCCTTGTTATGTCAACTTTGGGTCTAGTAACATTGAAAGGCGACAAAAACCAGCGGAAGGTGTGATGACATGAGGCACAACCTAACGAAGATGGCAACCATCCTTTCCCTGTCCGTCTCGCTTGCCGTTATCGGACAACCTGTATTCGCCAAAACCTCTTTTACCCCATTGAAATCTGGGATGAAAGGTCAGACAGTACAGGAAGTTGAAAAAATGCTGAAGGCATTGAATTTTGATTACAAATTGAAAGTGGACAAGCTGTACAACAAATACACAGCTCTAAATGTTAAAAAATTCCAAAAATCAGTGAAGCTGAAACAAACCGGAACCGTCAATAAGCTTACGTATGACAAGCTGAAAAAAGCCTATGCAAACAAGCAAAAGGCGAGTAACAATGACGTTTCCGACAGCCAAAAAGACAAAGAGACACAGACACCCAATTCGGAAAATAAGCAGCCGGAAAGCACTAAGCCCGACACCCATTTTTCTGACACGCTCAAATTGGGTTCATCCGGGAAAGAAGTAAAAGCTTTGCAGGAGGATTTGAAACAGCTGGGATACAACGTGACAGTCAGCGGCAACTACGATGCTTCCACCCGCCTGGCCGTGATGATTTTCCAATCGCGACATTCGTTGGGCCTGACAGGTGAAGCAGACAGCAAGCTCATTGCGGCAATTTCCAAACAAGCACAAGAGAAGCCAAGCCAGTCTGGAGAGCAGTCCAAACCAACAACTCCAAGCAAGCCAACATTGCCTTCGACTCCTGCTGCACCCGATCAGTCCAATCAAACCGGAAATTCAAATCCCTCTGCAGAAGTGCCGCTTCCAGCTGGCCTGACATCAGAGGAGAAGGAAATGGTTCAGCTGGTCAATCAAGAGCGTGCCAGCCGAGGACTTCAACCGCTGCAAGTAGACATGAACATCGTCAAGACAGCCCGGGTCAAAGCACAGGACATGGTAAACAATGGCTATTTCAGCCACACTTCTCCAACCTATGGCTCCCCGTTCCAGATGATGGACACGTTCGGCATCAACTATCGCGCTGCGGCGGAAAATATCGCCCAGAACCGTAGCGTATCTGCCGCCCACGCATCGTTCATGGGTTCCTCTGGACATAAGGCCAACATCCTGAACGCAACCTACACACACGTGGGGATTGCAGTCGTAGATGGCGGACCTCATGGAAAAACCTTCGTGCAGATGTTCGTAAAATATTAAGCCTTGCTCAAACCCACCCCTTCTCCCGAAGGCGGTGGGTTTTCTTTAGAATGATACAGCAATCCGGTTGTTTGCCGGAAAATGCAGTTGTTGGTCGTTCACCATAACGATCCCTTCCACGGTAATGGTGGTTCGCTCCTCCTGTTGAAAAAAGGAGATCTGGAAATTTTGAAATGCCTCGCTCATCTTCGGCGGGATGATCATCGGCTGAATCGGAGCAATCCAATATTCTCCACGCTCCTTCGCTTGTTCGAACCAGTCATCCTCCATGTACTTCCACCCTTTGGCCCCACCCTGTCCTTGGACACCGAGAGTCTCTACCATGTTCGGCGGCAGGATTTGCCCGCCTAGCTTGATACCCTCGATCGGGTTGACTCGCAAGCAGACTACCGGGTTGTACAAAGCTTCAGTTCCTGTATTTTTTACGATCAGGCTTCCGATCAACAGATAGGGACGGTTCTCTGTCTCATGGTGCATCAACGTGTAGTCAAAATAAACTTCTGCCTCTATGCGCTGTTCTGTCGCAATGGGTGTAGGCATTTTTACTTCCGTCGGCAATATCGGCCTCTCGATTATCTGCTTCTCTTCTTTTTCCTCCTGGTGCACCTCCGCTACGGCCTCGACTAGTGCAGGCTGATGTACCTGTTGCTCCTGTTGCTCCTTTTGATCCTTAGTCTCCCATTCCTCCAGCTTCTGCACTTGACCGAAGAATGTCTGCAGGAGGTGTGGCAGCAGATACGAGATCGGACTGATTCCCTGACCCTCATGGACGTCGCGAAGAATCCCCGAGACAAGAGAGATCGCGATTTGCTCTGCCAGCTTGCTTCTCTTTGCTCCCTCAAGTCCCGAGGGAACATGCCACTGGATCGGTAAAAGAACTGACGTCTTCGCCCGCTTGCTGATGCGTATCTGGCAAGGAATGCCACTCTCTTTCATCTCGTGGAACACATGATGCAGCAGCCTTCTTCTTCGCTCATCGTCCCCTTGGAAGAGAATCAGACGCGATTCATCTAGGGAAGGCAGCTCCTTAGCCGAAAAACGCAAAGCGGCATCACTGTCGCCCGACGATTCATCCCCTCTCTCCAGCAGGACTGGCTTGGCACCAACATCACGGAGAAAGGATGCAGTACGAGAAAGCACTTCGTATTCCAGACCTGTGTCATCATCCATACCACCCGCTATCAACATAAAAACCTTTCCTTTTAAACCTGATCCCAGATCAACCCGCTTGGCTTCCGGGTCCCACTGAAGCTGAAAGCCTTGTTCCTGGCAGAACAGGCGCAGAGCGGGCAATGCCGAATAGGGGATGGCTTCTCTGCGCTGTCCATCATAATACACCTCGACATCCATGATCCTCTTCACTCCTTCTCACCTACACATACCCGGTCTATTGTATGAATGCCCTGCCCTGGGGGTGTGCCTTCAATCAGGCTTTTGCATACCCTAGCAAAGGAGAGGAGTGATCAACTTGTCCATAGAAAAACTACCATTGGTCTCGGTCATCATTCCGGCCAAAAATGAGGGAAAAAATGTACGCACGACATTGGCATCCCTGTATGAATGCAAGACGCGCTACCCGTTGGAAATCATTGTGGTAGACGACGGCTCCAGTGACAAATGTTGTGATTTTTTAAAGACCGAGCAGCAAGCCCTGCCTGTCAGACTCATTTCCACTCCCGGGATTGGAGCCGCTCCGGCACGCAACCTAGGTGCTGAACAGGCACATGGAGATTATCTGATCTTTTGTGATGCGCATCTGACCTTCGAGCCTTACTGGATCGACCGCTTGCTGGAGTTGATCCTTTCCCGAACAGCAGATGCAGTAGCCCCAGCGATCGGCTCCATCAGCGAACCTCATAAAGTAGGCTATGGTCAAAAGCTGGATGAGCGCCTGGGAGTCGTGTGGAACCCCCAACCCTACCGTCCCTCCCCAGTCGCCATCCTGCCCGGCGGCTGTTTTGTCATTCCCAAATCTGTCTTCATGGACATTGGCGGGTTCGATCGCGGCTTTCAAGTGTGGGGCTACGAAGACATTGAAATTTCCATCAAGCTTTGGCTGTTCGGTTATCGCTGCTTTGTCCATCCCAACGTCAAAATCCTTCATCTCTTCCGTCAGGCGCACCCGTACACGGTAACCCATACACACGTGTACTACAACATGCTGCGTATGGCGTACAGCCACTTCAAAGAGGAAAGAATTGCCGCCTGCAAAAAGCTGATCATTCATGCCAATGCCGATGAAGTAGAGCAGGACGTAATAAAATATGGTGCGGCCGCCCAACGCGTCCGCTATTTCGCCCGACGAAAACATGACGACGACTGGTGGACCCGGGAATTCAGAATTCCTTTTTAAGCGTTTGGATTTGAAGAGCGGGCCTGTTACCCTTGTACAATCGCCTGAAAATAGGCAAATGATGACAAGCAAAAACGAGGCCTCCTCCATAGAATGTAAATGCAAATGCAAATCCAATAGGAAAGGAAGGGTCCATCTGGTGAACAACATCAAGCCCATCATGGGTCGCCAAGTGCCTACACCGACGCCTACCGCTCCTCCGCCAATCCCCAACAACCTAGCTGAAGAGTGTATCCGCGTCCAAAAGGTGTACGACTGGGTCGTCAGCGCCAATCAGTATCGCAACAAGATTCCACTTCCAACCGACTGTCAGGCATTGGTAGATGCAGCGATTGCTGCAGGTCAAGACATCACCGTGCAATGCATTGAGCCCACAGGCAACTTCACATGTCGTGTTGCCAGCATTCGCCGTGAGAACATTGTAGTGGGTGGAGTTTCCGTTCGTGTAGGGGTGGTACGGTTCATATTTGGTGGAACCGCGATCATTCGGATCTTCGCAGACGGGGTATTGCTGTGCGACTTCCCTACAACCGTTCAATTTGATCAAGAGGTCGTACTCTGCCTGCCTGAACCTCTCGATGAAGACAATATCGTTTGCAGAATCGCTGCTCTGGAATGCATCCCGACTGGTACTGTTTTGTTGGGTGGCATGGTTGAGCTAAACGTCATCTTCTGTCTCGATGTTCAGGTCGAAGCCGAGGTCAAATTGGAAGTACTGGCAAAATTCTGCTCGCCACGTCCAAACGACATTCCGGTTCCATCGCCTACACCATCGTTCCGTTGCCCTCCTTTTGCCTTCCCGCCGCAATGCCCGCCGATCTTCCCGCGGCCTAACTGCGATTGCCAGGCAACTGTCAATACACTGATTCCAGGAGTTGGGGTAAGCCTTGGTCTGCCGCCTGCTGCTATCGTAGAGATCGGTACCGTGCAGTTGATTGCCGATATTTGCCCGAGCTGCAACCCTGGCGGCAGCACCTTCACCTTCAACTTCTTCGATACTCCTGGTCCGACTCCGCTCCCGGATGTCTTACCAGGCGATCAAAGCTTCAACTTCTCCCCTACTACGATCAGCTCTCCTACTTGCATCACTGTCCTTCCTGGGCTTATTCCAGGTATCGCACTGCCAACCATCGCAATCGGCATGATCGTGACAGGTACAGGGGTACAGACATTTACTGCTACAGGCACAACACAGACACTCAACTACACCTTGGTCTTGGCGGAAACAGGTCTGGGACTGCCAGACGTCATTCTCTTCCTGTTGACCGATCCTCTGGGAGTCGTTTCCTTCGCAGCAGCGATCACCATCGTTCCAGATGCACAACTGCTGGTTCAAGACTGCATTACCTTCCCAGATGTTCTGGTAGGACCGACAATCCCCTAATTCTTCATCCACGCTTGAACTCGGAGAGAAGCCTCAATTGCTTCTCTCTTTTTTTGTTCAGAAAAGCTTTCACCTAACTTGCACCCGTACGCGCCTGCCGACATATGTCTATAGGGGAAACTGGATACCGGAGGGAGGGATAGAATGCCTATCAAGAAGAAGTCCACCAAGCGCTCGCCCGAAAAAGAGAAGATCATTTTGCTCAAAAGACAGGCGAGCTACTACGAAGAAATCGCTCTCCAGTATAGCCATGAATTGAAAGAACTCCAGCAACAGCACCAGCAGTGGGAAGAAAGAGAAAAGGAATATCAGCAACAACTCAAGGAAATACGCCAAACCCTAGCCAACTATCAGGAGCTGGAAGCCGACTGGCGCGACAAGCTCGCAGGTGGCACGCAGCAAATTCGCGATTTGGAAACCAAAATACAGCAGCAAGCCAAGATCTTACATCAAAAAGAAGGCACCATTGCCCACTACAAGGAAAAAGTAGAGAAGCTGAATAAGTCCGATATTCTGGTCAAGGTACGGGAATATGAACAGGCTTTGGAGGAGAAGCAAAAAATCATTGAGGACTATCAGGAGAAGGAACGAGAGTGGGAGAAACAGCTTGAACAAGCGAAGCTCACTCGGAAACAAGAAATCGCCCGACAAGAGGCTGAAGCAGCGCAGAAAATTCAACTCCTGGAGCAGGAACTGGCAGAAGCCGTCGCCTCCCACACAGCCGTTCAAGAGGCCTTGAGCAAACAATTGGATGAAAAGGATTCATTGATTTCCAAACTGCAGGAACAAGATACCACCCGACAAGAGGCTGAAGTCGAGCAGAAAATCCAACTCCTGGAACAGGAACTGGCGGAAGCCGTCGCCTCCCACACAGCCGCTCAAGAGGCCTTGAGCAAGCAATTGGAAGAGAAGGATTCATTGATTTCCAAACTGCAGCTCCAAGAAAGCAACTTGATGAAAACCATTGAGTCCTTGAAAAATATGCATGCACAGTGGCAGGAAAAGGAGAAAAAATACAAGGAGTCCATCCAGGAGTTTACGGCAAAAGAAGCTCGGTCCCCCAAAACGGGAATACCGATCCAACAAACCGCCCATACTTCAGCAAAATCAATTCCAGCAACTTCAACTCCATCGACCTCAATCCAAATGCCTACACAGTCCCATGCCACATATTTGAAACCACATCAAACACCGCATACTCACCCCATCAATCCTTTTAAGCCGACTGAGTAGCCGTAATCGATGGACTCCCCCACTTTCCCCTTCCTTTCCCCTCAATGTGCAACTGCCGTTCCAACCTGAGGTTGCTCGGCATAAACCATTATTAGTCTTAGCGAAAGGAAGGGATTGGATGACACCCGAACAATATCGCGAGCTGTATCGCCAAAGGCAGGCTCGCCCAGTCAGGAACCATGCATCCGGCCAGCAACGCATACAGACACCCTTGCCCAATTCTGGACCGACAAATACCGTCAGAAGTGTGGCTACACCCAAAACAGGCGGTTGTTGTGGCAGGAAACGCTCACAGTAACAGCAAAATGGTCTATCCTATTCCAGCCCTCTTCGCTTCCCATAGGGTATGGAAGGAAATGTTGATTCACTGCCTCGAAGAGCGTCCGTATGAGGCATGCGGACTTTTGTCGGGACGCATGGGAAGGGTCGAAACGATCTGGCGAATGGTAAATGTCGATCGGAGTCCAGTATCCTTCTACATGGACCCTGAGCAAATCAGAACGGTTTTTCAGGCCATTCAAGAGAGAGGGGAGCAATTGGCGGGAGTATACCACTCCCACCCAACTGCTCCCCCCATTCCATCTAAAGAAGATATCGCCTACGCTACCTATCCTGAAGCTGCGTATCTGATTGTCTCCCTCGCCAATAAACAGCCTACCGTCGGCAGTTACCGGATAATCGACCAAAGAGCCATACCGATTCCAGTCACTTTTTTTGCATGAAAGAGGCGAGACGGTCTGCCTCTTTCATTTTTTTATTTTCTCCACAAGATGGACAGGCTCCCAACTCACAAATGTATCCTCCCAGAAGATCAGAAAGCGACCCTCTTCCACACGAACCACGACCCCTCGCGCCCCGTCACGTACATAGACGACGGAATCCCCTTCTTCGATCATCGCGGCTGCCATTAAATCAAGCGAGCCTGAAGATGATGCCGTGCCCGCCCTTGGGATACTCCCACTTGATGTTTTCGTAGGGACAACCGATGCGGCAGCTTCCACATTCGTGACATCCTTCATATCCCACATGCATCCGCACCTCTTCCCATTTATAGACTTCCGCGGGACAAAAAATCGTACACAACTTGTCTGGACAACGCGTCGCGCAGATATCGGCATCCAGCACGTGCAGGTGCGACTGCGTGTCGGCCTTGAACCTCACCAGATATTGCTTTTCCTCGATCGATTGGCCTTTGGGCAGGTCAGCCATCACTTCATCACCCTCCATGCATTCATCAGATCGCGAGCCATCCGCCATTTTTCCTTGGGAGTCCCGATGTCACGCCAGATTTTTTTCTGCTTCTCCCACTTGGAGGTTCCGTCTACTGTAAACATCTGGCTTGCCGCTCTGTTCATCATGGGAATATACTGCTCGAAATACTGCGGGAATTTTTCAAAATGATGCGTGGCATCCTTGTACTTTTTCAAATCCTGGCCGACAAAGCTGTCCAACAGCTTCACCCGATACATGTCGAGCATTTTCTCGGAAAAATCGCCTGCTTCCCTCGCTTGCAAAATGGTCTCGGCTGCCATGACACCGGATGCCATCGCCATGTTGGAGCCTTCCCGGTGGATGGCATTGACGAGCTGGGCGGCATCCCCCACCACGATCACCCCGTTGCCCACCACCTTGGGCATGGACTTGTAGCCGCCCTCCGGGATGAGATGCGCTAGGTATTCCTGCTGCTCGCTGCCCTGGATATAGGGTCGCAGCATCGGATGATTTTTTACATAATCCAACAGCTCATACGGCTTGATCTTGTGCTTGATCAGACCGGAGAGCATCGCTCCGACTCCGATGTTGAGACTGTCTTTATTGGTATAGAGCCACGCTGTTCCGAGGATTCCCTTGGTGGAATCGCCGAAGATCTCGAACGTGCAGCCCTGATCTCCCTCCAGGCTGAAGCGGTCCTCGATGATTTTCCGATCCAGCTTGAGGACTTCCATGACCGCCAGCGCGACCTCGTCGGGACGGAATTCCTTGTGGAAGCCAAGTGATTTCGCCAGCAAGGAGTTGACCCCATCCGCCAACACCACTACGTCGGCATAGACGTCGCCATCCGGCCGATCTGTACGGATGCCAACCACCTTGCCGTCCTCGACGATGCACTCCAGTGCCACCGTCTCGTTAAGCAGCAAAGCTCCTTCCTTCACAGCCTTGTCTGCAAACCACTGGTCGAACTTCGCACGCAGCACGGTGAAATTGTTGTACGGCTCCTGCGCCCACTCCAATCCTTTGTAGCTGAAAGTCAGGGCAGAGGATTTATCCAGCATCATGAATCGCTGCTCCACGATCGGTCTTTCCAAAGGTGCTTCCTTGTAAAATTCGGGGATGATATCCTCCATCGTCTTGCGGTAAAGGACACCGCCCATCACGTTTTTCGAGCCGGGATACTCCCCGCGCTCCATCAACAGAACATTCGCCCCCGCTTTTGCCAGCGTATAGGCGCATGCGGTTCCCGCCGGACCTGCTCCCACGACGATAACGTCAAATTTTTCCGCCATATTGAACCTCCTTGTCCGGCATCTTCTGGAACGCTTCCATCAGTATCGGGACGATCTCAAACGCATCTCCTACGATGCCGTAGTGGCTGGATTGAAAAATGGGAGCTTCCGGGTCTTTGTTGATCGCGATAATCAATCCCGCGTTCTGCATGCCGACGATGTGCTGGATCGCTCCCGAGATGCCGATGGCAAAATAGACCTTTGGCGTCACGGTCACTCCCGTCTGACCCACCTGGTGCTGATGATCGATCCAGCCCGCTTCCACTGCATCGCGACTGGCCCCGACTGTTGCCCCGATCTTCTCGGCAAAACGGTGGATCAGCTCGAAGCCCTCTCTGCTCCCCAGACCTTTTCCTCCCGCTACGATCACATCTGCCTCATCCAGGCGCACCTTCTCCTTCGTTTCACGCACGATCTCCAGAACCTTCGTTCGGATGTCTTCTTCGCGCAGCTCAATCGTTTCCCGGATGATTTGCCCGGTTCGATTTGGATCGGGTGGCAGCGCTTTCATGACCTTCGGACGTACAGTTGCCATCTGCGGACGATGCTTTTTGCACAGGATGGTCGCCATGATATTGCCGCCAAAAGCAGGACGGCTCGCTTCCAAAAGTCCGGTCTCCGCATTCACGTCGAGCATGGTCGTATCCGCCGTAAGACCAGTCTGCAAGTCAGTCGCGACCGCACTGGCCAGGTCTTTTCCGGTGGAGGTGGCACCGTAGAGGATAATTTCCGGCTTGTGCTTCTCTACGCATTCCAGCACCGCGCGCATGTAAGACTCCGTGCGATAATCGCGAAAGATCTCTTCGTCGTAGAGATAGACCTCGTCAGCCCCGTAGGGAAAAACCATTTCGGCGAGTGAAGCCACCCCCTCCCCGATGAGAAGGCCAGCCAGGGGCACACCGCGCTTGTCGGCCATCTGCCGGCCGGCGCCCAGCAATTCGAGCGAGACGGGAGCGATCTGTCCGTCTTTCACTTCCAAAAAGACCCATATGCCACTGTATTCCTCCAGATTCATACCTGCTCCTCCTTCACCCGGAACAACCCTTGCTTCTCCTGCAAGATCTCCATCAGTCGGGATACTTGCTCCTGTGCTGTTCCTTCCAGTCTCTCTCCGCCTTTTGGCTTTTCAGGCGGCCACACCTTCGCCACGATAGTCGGAGACCCTTTCAGCCCCAGCAAAGTGCGGTCGATCTCGCCCAGATCATTGACAGCCCAGATGACGGGTTGGTAGCGAGCGGCGCGGAGCATGTTCGGCAACGGCGAATAGGGAACCTCGTTGATCTCCTTTTCTACAGAAAACAGGCATGGGAGGGTGGAACGAATCACTTCGTAGCCATCCTCCAGCTTGCGGTGGACGATGACGTACCCTTCGCTCTGATTTACCTCGACCACTTTATTGACATTGGTCAACGGTGGAATGTCGAGGCGCCGGGCAATCCCTGGACCTACCTGACCCGTGTCTCCGTCAATCGTCATTTTGCCGCAGATCACAAGATCTACCGGCTTGATCTCGCTGATTTTTTCGATCGCCTTGGTCAAGGCATAGCTCGTCGCTAACGTGTCTGCACCAGCAAAGGCACGATCCGTGATCAGATACCCCTCATCCGCTCCGATCTCGACGCATTTGCGAATCGCCTTGACGGCTGGGGGGGGGCCCATCGTCACGACCGAGACCACTCCCCCGTATCGTTGCTTCAAACGAACCGCTTCCTCGACGGCATGCGCATCATACGGATTGAGAATGGCTGGGGCACTGGAACGGTCCATCGTATTCGTCTTCGGGTTCATTTTGATGATCTTGGTGTCCGGCACCTGTTTGATACAGGCGACTATGTGCAACATCCCTTTCCCTCCTCGCTACCAAGCACCTATTCGGGCTGATTCCAGCATCTATACATTGCTATAACCTATTGCTGACAACCCTTGCTTAGACCAAAACTATCAGCTCTATCACGAGGAGACGGCTTTTTCACAACAAAACGGTCATGACCGTTTTGTTTGACCGCAAGCGGTCACATCCACGTTTATGAAAAACGTCGAGACGTTTTTCACAGAAAAAAAGCCTGTCCGCGGACAGGCTTTTCCTGATGGTAGGGATGATAGGTCAAAATAGCCCCATGCTGAGATAACGTTCTCCGGTATCGGGAGCGATGCAGACGACGCGTTTGCCCGCACCCAGGCGCTTGGCAACCTGAATGGCCGCGAACACCGATGCACCCGAGGATGGCCCCACTAGGATGCCTTCCATCGACGCCAGGTTTCGCATCGTTTGCAGTGCTTCCTCATCCGCAATCTGCACGATCTCGTCGTAAATGCTCGTGTTGAGAATAGACGGCACAAAACCGGGACTGGTCCCGACCAGCTTGTGCGGACCGGGCTTTCCGCCGGACAAGACTGGTGAGCCTTTTGGTTCCACGACCGTGATCTGCAGATCGGGAAGCTGTTCGCGCAAGGTCTCGCCCGTGCCCGTAATCGTGCCCCCGGTCCCCGCCGTAGCGACGAAAGCATCCAGCCTGCCTTCCATCTGCTCGAATATCTCCTTCGCTGTCGTGATGCGATGAATATCCGGGTTGGCCGGGTTCTCGAACTGCTGGGGTATAAAGCTGTTTGGAATCTCCTTTTGCAGCTCTATAGCCTTGGCGATCGCACCCGGCATCCGCAATTCGCTCGGCGTCAGCACTACCTCGGCCCCATACGCCCTCAACAGATTAATGCGCTCTTTTGACATATTGTCCGGCATGACGAGTATCGCCCGGTACCCCTTGGCTGCCGCGTTCATCGCCAGACCGATCCCGGTGTTGCCGCTTGTCGGCTCAATAATGGTGTCCCCAGGCTTGATCAGACCTGCCTCTTCCGCTGTATGGATCAGATTGAACGCGGCCCGATCCTTGACGCTGCCGGACGGATTGAACTTCTCCAGCTTCACGAATACCTCGGCTGCTTCTCTGGGAACCAATCGGCGCAATCGGACGATAGGAGTCCTGCCAATCAGTTCGGTTATATTTTGATACACACTCATCGTATGGTTCCTCCTCAGTCAGTAAAGACGAGCATAATACACAGTATTTCTATAAGAATAATATAAATGCAAACAAATGAAAACCTCCACGTTTCATCCGAAACATGGAGGTTGATTGGTTTTCCTAAAACTGGTATTTCATTTTTGCCTGTTGGAGCATTGCTGTGGCATTTCCGTACAGGGCTTCGATATCCTGCTTCGTTTTTGCCACGGTCTGTTCTCCCGCAGCCAATCGCTCTTTCGCCTGGGCGATCGCGGTGGCAACCGTCTCTTTTACCTTCTTGTACTCTTCCTCCTGGCTCTTGGCATCTGGCAATTGGCTGATCACCTGCTCCCAGATTTTGTCCAGTTCCGCCACATCCGATTCCAGAATTTCCGTCAGGTTGACCATCCCTGTCTTTTTGCGGTCGATGTTTTCCTGAATCGTACCAGCCCCGTCCCGAATCACCTTCATGCTGTCCACAGTTGCTTGCATGACCTCAAATTCCATGCGATTCATGCTCGTCTGCTCCGCGTACATCCGTACCTCTTCCAGCAGGCTCTGCATGTGTGCGAGCTGATTTTCGGCAACACTGGTCTCATCGGAAAACTGCGTCGCATCGAGATATTCGCTATTTTCCTGCAAATCCGCCTTGAGCCGTTTGAACTTGTCCCCCGCCTCCGCGATTCTGACGCGCTCTTCCTCAATAGCCTGTTCTTTTTTCTTCTGCTCGGCTTGCTGCTGGACCCGCTCCTCCAGAGCTTTTCGCTTGGACTCGAAGCCTGCCGGGTCGCTCGCTTGCCATTTCGAATCGGCCGCAAGCCCTTCCGTCACAGGATCGTGCAGGATCAGCTCTTCTTTTGTAACCGAAGCGCTCCACTTCTTTTCCCCGTCTTGCTGCAGGGTGAGCTGATGCTCGTCCACAGTCGCCTTGTACGCATCCTCCCTGGTTTTCAAGACCGGAATGCCCTTCTCTGTCACGACTCGCCATTCCGTAATCTCTACGCCGATCTCCTCTGCCTGCGTCACTTTGGCGTACAGCAGCAGGTTCTCTTCCTCATAAAGGTATCCCTCTGCCAGGGCGGTGGCACCGAATAGACGGAACCCGGCGAAGCCCAGTCCCGCCACGACAACCAGTACGAGCAAAAGGATCACTAGATTTCTCTTTTTCATCTGAAGCCCCCATCTCTTACAACGCGATCCAATATCGTTTGACGATGTTCCCGTCTTCCTCTACAAAACTTTCATCTGCCATGCCGCCATTTTTTAGAATCGTCCGCTCGGATGCCAGATTGGTCGCATCACAAACCACCAGCGCTTTTTCGATCCCCAGTTCTTTTGCTTTTTGCAGGGATAAAGCCAGTATCTGCGTAGCGTAGCCCTTGCGTCTTTCCGATGGACGGATCCCATAGCCGATATGTCCGCCAGTCTGCAGCAAAGGCACCGTAAGCTGATGCCTGATGTTGACGGCCCCCACGATCTTCTTATCCTCTGTAATCAACCAGTATGTAGACGCGGGAACCCATCCCTCGGGCAGGTTTTCCCCTGACTCCTCCGCGTGCAGTTCTTCTACCATCGCTGAAAAATCTGATGGATCTTTGCTGATCACCCATGGCACCATCTGCTCGCCGCTTTGTTTCCATTCCTGATAGAAAGCCAGGTATTCATCCTTCACGTCTACAGTCGGCTTGATTAACGAGACACTTTCTCCCATTTTCCCCCTCCTCACTCTCTATCCTCGCGTATTTCATTATACGAAAAATACCGATCTTTTCCATAAGTCGCATTGCCTGTTCACGCTCTAGAAAAGATATGGTAATATTCGGAAAAGGGAGGCGTTCCTTCATGGAGCTTATGACAAGTGTTATGCTTGCGGTCTTTCTGTTGATCTGGGCAGGAGCGGATGTCCTCTTTGCCTCCAATAGCAGATTCAAATCGCGCCTGCTGCTTTTTCTCACGCTGCTGATCATCAGCGGATCGATTTATTGGATTCTCACTTTGTTCTAGCTCTCTGCTTTCCTCGCATCGTCCATTCACCGATATGGGCTGCTGCACATAGACTGTGGACGTATGCAAGGAGGGAATCCGATGAAAATCAGCACAAAAGATCAGCAGTTGTTTGAACATCGTTTTTGGCTGCAAATCCTGGGGGATCATTCCCGGTTTATTTTTCAGTCGTTAGCTCCTGATGAATGCACAGAGATCGAACAAGCGAATCATTTTATCCACTCGTTCGATACGCTGCTCGATTATGCGCGGCAGGATCTGCAGGAAGAAGAAGTCACTGCACTCACGCAACAAGCAAGCGAGCTGACAGAGCGCTTGCGGGAGTTTAAGCTTCACTTGTTGCAGCGGCAATTGGTTGGAAAAATCTCCTTTTCCCTGCCGCCCACCTTCGTGAACCACATGGTGAATGAACTGGAGGAGTACCAGCGAATTTTGCACGCCTTCCTGACTGGCCACCCGATCCCCTGTGAACACCCTGTCCATTACCATCTGCTTTGGCTCTCAGATGCAGCAGGGCATGCCGCCTCGATTACCTCATTGCTGGACATGGTAGAAAAAGACGTGCAGCACAAAAGCGAGCATTTCACCAAGAAATTTGAGGATTTCTATCAAAAGGCAGTCGAGTTGGCAGGATACCTGCGAACCAATCTGCAAGATTTCCCGGCTCTGCATCGCTTCAATCATCAAGCTGAAATGGAAATCAAACTGTTTCAGGTATTTTTGCACGAGCTGCAAGAAATGCGCATGCACAATGCGGTCTTGGGTGTCCTTTCTCCACTCATGGCCGATCATATGTCCCGTGAGGAGTGCTACTACCTGATGAAGCTCTCCGAAGTGTCCGATGTGAAGGCACCTGATTGTTACCCGACCAGACCCCGGATTGAATCTTGAAAAAGGTGGGGCGTTGGCCGTTGCCGTAAAGCCGAATGCCCCTCCACCAAGCGTCACAGGACCGTTTTCTCCTGCTTTTTTACGATTTCGTCGAGCGATCTTTCCACAGCGTCATCGGATTTGTGTCTTCTTCTCCGAGAGGCATGTGCTTTATTGCTAGAGAGCGCGCTGACCGCTCTTTCTTCAAGTCCTCGTAGATTGCCTTGGACTTGCCGAGGCCCACTTCCCCTGCATCCTCGACCGACAAGCAGTAATACACATCATCAATCCCCACAAAATGCATGGCAGCAAAACACATCGGGCATGGTTCGCCGCTCGCGTACATCGTAAATCCGGACAAGCTGTTGGTCTGCAGCTGGTCCTGCGCACGCCGAATCGCCAAAAGCTCTGCATGACCGCTGACATCATGCTTTTGATGGAGTTCGTTTACGCCCTCCGCTATGATTGTATTGTCCTTCACAAGTACGGCGCCAAACGGCTGTCCGCCATTGTCTACATTTTCGATTGCCAGCTCTACCGCTCGCTTCATGAATTTGTCCATACATCAAACCCTCCTTGCTATCTCCATTCTGTTTTTCTAAGTTCTATCATACTATACTCGGAAGAAGAAAGTCCCCGTTTCGTCAGCGTTATACGATTCCCTATCAAAGACAAGAGGTGTTCACGATGGAGGAGCTTGCCAACAACGTTCGGCTGCGAGATATAACAGAAGAGGACCTTGTATTGTTCTTTGAACAGCAGCTAGACCCGACCGCCAATCACATGGCTGCTTTTACAGCCAAGGACCCGCAAGACCGCGAAACCTATTTCAGCAACTGGACCAAACGGTTAGGCGATACGAGCATCCACAAGCAGACCATTCTTTTTCAAGAGTCAGTAGCAGGACACCTATCGAGCTTTGAATTCCTTGGGCTGCCCACCGTCGGCTATTGGCTTGGGAAAGAGTTCTGGGGAAAAGGAATCGCCACCCGTGCACTCTCCCTATTTGTAAAACAACTGCCGACTCGCCCGCTCTATGCCCGAGTGGCAAAAGACAATATCGGCTCGACCCGCGTGCTGCAAAAATGCGGATTCGAAATTGTTGGCGAAGACAAGGGCTTTTCCCATTTCCGCGATGAGGAGGTGGAAGAATTTATCCTGGTCTTAAAAGAGACTCCCACAATCCCTTCACCTGCAGGTTTCGTAACAGCAGTCAGCCGAAGCGCCACCCATTCCTTCAGCAAGCAAAACCAGTCCTCTATCCAATTGCTTGATGGGCTGGGAGTAGAGGGAGACGCGCATCTTGGGGAGACTGTGAAGCATCGTTCGCGTGTAGCACAGAATCCAAACCAGCCGAACCTGCGGCAAGTCCATCTCATTCATGCCGAGCTGCATGAGGAATTGCAAAGCGCAGGCTTTGACGTCTCAAGCGGACAAATGGGCGAGAATATCACTACCCGTGGCATCCCTCTGCTGGAATTGCCGACTGGCACACGCCTTCATCTAGGAGATTCGCCGTAGTCGAACTGACTGGCTTTCGCAATCCCTGCCAACAATTAAACCAGTTCCAGCCAGGCCTGATGGACGCTGTCCTGGATCGCGACCCGGACGGCAACCTCATCCGCAAAGCCGGCGTCATGGGAATTGTGACAGCCTCCGGTGAGGTAAAGCCCGGTGATCCGATCCGGGTCGAATACCCGCCCCTCCCGCACCGTCCGCTTGAGCGAGTCTGAATGAATCCCCGGATGTAACGAGACAGGATGAAACTGCGTAATACTCATTGAAAGAATGACTATTACAGAAAGGATCTGGATTTTCATCATGTCTTTGACGTTTATTTTGGGATTAGGTGTCGTTGTCGCACTGGTAGCCATCACTGCGGTCGCGTTGATTCTGTATACAGGTAGATAATCAAAGGGGCATTGCCCTCTTGCCGAAAAGACGATTGCATCTTGCTTTCGTCTTTTTGCTTTGATGAAACTCCTACCAATTGACCATACTATTTCCAACCGCCAAGAGTCCGATCGTGTATCGGGATACTTTCAAGCGATTGGAGCGAATGCCTCGATGATTTCCTTTATGCTGACAGCCAGGCGATTGGTCCAGGGGCTTTTACATGCATTCAAAGACAAGAACTTCCAGGTCATTTTTCTGATTACCCTCATCTTGCTGCTATCTGGAACGATCTTTTATTCCTCAGAAGAAGGTCTTCCGATCCTGGATTCTCTTTATTTTAGTGTTACAACGCTAACCACGGTCGGACATTCTGGTTTTGTTCCCCAGACTGCCCTAGGGAAGGTATTTACGATCTTCTACATTTTCGCGGGTACGGGGCTTACCTTCGGCGTCGTGACGCGCATCGCGTACGGCATCTTCTCCAATAAATCATCGGACGATCAAACAGAAAAAAACGGTGGGAACCCTTAAGTCCCACCGCGATTTCATCTGGTCTGGCGAATTCTATTCCGCCTTACCTACAAATACAGATCTATCTTTCCCTTTTTCGTATTTATAGATAAATACATCGGCAAACGTGTTATCGCCTTTGTCATCAAAAGTAACCTTCGTGAATAATCCCTGGAAGTCTTTTGTCTTATGAACAGCTTCCAAAACTTGTTCACGAGTTGGCTTCTTGCCACCATTTGCTCTAATGGCTTCCTCCACACCGTTCAAGAGGACATTCATTGCATCATAACCGTAAACAGAAAACGCCTCTAACGGTTTATTCGTTGCCTTTTTGTATTCCTCTCCCCACTTTTTCCCTTCTTCGGTTTGTGTCACGTCACCGGCCACAGAAGTAAAGATGATTCCGTCGACAGCATCACCGGCTATCTTGATCATATCTGAGTTGTCGAATCCATCTCCGCCCATAAAGTAGCCTTTATACCCTTTGTCCCGAGCTTGCTTACTGATAATGCCACCTTCAGGGTACATGCCGCCGAAGAAAATCAAGTCTGGGTTTTTGGAGATGATCTGAGTGATGACAGCGGAATAATCCTTTTCACCAGCCGTTATCCCTTCATAGCCCAAAACCGTTACACCGTCTTTTTCAAACTGCATTTTTACCTGATCAGCCAAACCTTGACCGTATGCTGTTTTATCATGCATGACAAAAACTTGTTTGACATTTAGTGAATTTTTCGCATACATCGCTGCTTTAGGGCCTTGCGAGTCGTCACGCGCGCATATGCGGTGGACGGTCTTCTTGCCTTCTTCTGTCAGTTTTACGCCCGTATTTGCCGGTGATACCATGACAAGATTGCCCTCTTCATACTTTACGGAAGACGGGATGGCAACCCCTGTATTCAAGTGACCGACTACACCCAGCACATCAGGATTGGAGATCAGCATCTCCGCGTTGGAAACCCCGATTTTCGGATCTGCTTGGTCATCCTGGGGTAACAATTGCAGATCGAAGCCCATTTTTTTAAACTCTTCTTGTTTCAGTTTCAGCGCATACTCGGCTCCGCTCTTAATAGAATCACCTTGCGCCGACTGGCTGCCGGAAAGAGGGCTCTGTGTTGCAATGAGTATTTTGCCTCCATCTCCAGCAGCACTGTTTCCTTCGCTCGTGGAGCCTTGCGTACCGGAAGTTGCCCCACCGCTTGCATTGCTTCCCGTACTGTTAGAGCCGGCACATCCTGCGAGTGCGATACTTGCTACCAACACTGATAACAAAAAGCTGCGTTGAACCCGTCTCTTCATTTGAATGAATCCCCCTTATACTACTATTTTCTTCAGCCGCGCTCCTAATCGTTTTCAATTCGATATATGTACCGGAAGTATATTAAGAACGAGATGCTGATAGTCATTATTTTAGAATAAATCAGAAAATTTACAATAATAATTTTATCGAACCTCCGACTATGTAAAATGGGACCATGATAACGCCAATGCTGGCGACTCTCATGGTCCCACTGGAGCTACGCCTGCTCCACAGTGATTATCAATATCAAAAGTCGAAGTTATCAGGGTCTGGGCCTACTCGCAGATTTTCGTTCATGGCATCGATGAGCTGCATGTCTTCTGCTGTCAGCTCAAAGTCAAAGATATCGGCATTCTCCTTGATCCGCTGCTCCTTGGTAGACTTCGGAATGGTCACAACACCATGCTGCAGGTCCCAGCGCAGAATTACCTGGGCGATCGATTTATGATGACGATCGGCGATTTCTTTCAATACCGGGTGATCCAATAATTGTCCCTGCATCAGTGGCGACCACGCCTCTACTTGAATCCCCTGCTCCTTGCAAAAAGCACGAAGCTCCGTTTGAGTGAGGCGCGGATGAAATTCCACCTGATTGATCATGGGCTTGATTTCAGCTTCCTGCATCAGGTCTTGCAGATGATGGATCTGGAAGTTGCTCACACCGATTGCCTTGATTCGCCCTTCCTTGTAAAGCTGCTCCAGTGCGCGCCACGCTTCCTTGTATTTACCGGCAACAGGCCAGTGAATCAGATATAAATCCAAGTACTCCAAGCCTAGCTTTTTCAGACTGAGCTCAAATGCTTTGCGTGTCGATTCGTACCCCAAATCGGCATTCCATACTTTCGAGGTAACGAACAGCTCCTCTCTTTTGATTCCCGCTTCTTTCAGTCCTTGCCGGATTCCCTCGCCCACACCCTCTTCGTTTCCGTAAATCGCAGCTGTGTCTATGCTTCTATAGCCATGTCTGATCGCTGTCTGGACAGCATTGACCAGCTCAGGTCCTTCCTCCACTTTAAATACGCCTAAGCCAAACCAGGGCATTTTCACTCCGTTGCTCAATGTGGTTGTAGCTTGTAAATGAGTTGTCATGATACTTGTACCTCCTGTTTTTCTACATGTGTGTGTATAGATGTTCTACGCTCCAGCACCTGAATCCACCCTGTCAGTATAACCGCTCCTGTCACCATGAATCCTCCAATCCATGTCGTATGGATCAGCCCGATGGAATTCGTAACGACTCCACCCAAATACGCACCGATGGCAATCCCAGCGTTAAAGGCGGCGATGTTGATGGCAGACGCCACATCCTTCGCGCTTGGTACGTAACGTTCAGCCAATATCACGACATATACCTGCAAACCTGGCACATTCATGAATGCCATCAGCCCCATGAACAGAATCGTGATCAGGCCAGCCATCGAAAATGGTGCCGTAAAGTATAGGACAAATAGGACAAGAGCTTGAACGATGAACATGCGAAATAATGCAGACAGCGGATTTTTATTCGCGATCTTCCCTCCCAGCATATTACCAATCGCAATCGCGATACCGTAACCAAGCAGGATGACAGCGATCTGTCCACCAGAAAAACCAGTGATCGTTTCAAGGATTGGGGACAAATAAGTAAAGACGACAAACGTCCCGCCATATCCCAAAGCCGTAATCAAAAACATCAAAAGCAGACGGCCGTTCGTCACCAGCTTCATTTGATCCCGAAGCGTGGTGCGTACTCCTTTTTGCAAATTAGCTGGTATGAGGATGCTGTTGGCAAAAAAGGCGATAAGACCGATGACCGCGATTGCGACGAAAGCAAACCGCCAGCCTACCTGTTGCCCCAAATACGTTCCGAGTGGCACCCCAGTGACCGTGGCTACTGTAAGGCCTGTAAACATCAAGGAAATGGCGCTTGCCCGGCGATTTTCAGGCACCAGATCCGCTGCGATGGTCGAACCGATCGACATGAATATCCCATGCGCTAAGGCTGAGACAATCCGTCCTACGAGCAAGACTCCGATGCTCGTCGCGGCAGCTGCGATACTATTGCCCACGATGAAAATGATCATGATCCACAGCAGCAGCCGTTTGCGCGGTACCCCTGAGGTAACAGCCGTAAGGACAGGTGCGCCAAACGTAACACCCAACGCATATAACGTAACGGTCAGAGCTGCAGTCGTGACCGGAATCTGCAAGTCTTGCGCGATCAGCGGCAGCAGACCCACGCTGATAAATTCTGTCGTTCCAATAGCGAAGGCACTGACTGCCAATGCGAGCAAGGCAAGTGTGCTTCGGTTTTTCTCTTTCACGAGGTATCTCCTTCCTTTTGATCGATAAATTTTTGTTGATTACCAGCTGGCATATGCTATTATGAATGCTATAAGCGGCAATGAAAAGTACGTACTTTTAAGTGACATAGATACCAAAAAGTAATATAGGTACTTTTTAGTGCCTATAGAAAGCGAGTGAGAATCATGCAAAAAAAGAAATACAATATCTCGGTAGAGGCTACCTTGGAAGTGATCGGCGGAAAGTGGAAGTGCGTCATCCTCTGCCATCTTACACACGGGGAAAAACGAACAAGTGAACTGAAGCGCCTGATGCCAGGCATTACACAAAAAATGCTGACCCAGCAGCTCCGCGAATTAGAGGATGACGGCATTATAAACCGGATTGTCTATGAGCAGGTTCCTCCCAAAGTGGTCTACGAACTGAGCGAGTATGGCTGGAGTTTGAAAGGGATTTTAGATACGCTGTGCGCGTGGGGTGAAAAACATATTATCCGCGTATACGGCGATACCGAAGGCATGCTGGAAGACAGTATTTTAAATAAGAAGGCGACTGAAACTGTCAAATCATAAGCGGATCGCAACGAAGAAGGAGCGCAGGAACGAATAGGTAAGCGGCGAAAGGAGAGTCATACGTATGAAATCAGACCGTATAAAATTCCCCGCGGGATTTTGGGCTGGATTACAACGAGTAGGGATTGACCCATACGACGTAGCTCGCAAAGCGCGCCTACCGCTCACCATTCTCGCAGAATCAGCTGTAGTCACCACTGCCCAATATTATAAAATCTGGCAAGCATACTCTGATCTCATTGGCGACACTGCTATCGGAATCATCAAGCTTGCAACCGCTTTTGAAACGACACAATACCCACCGACCGTTTTAGCGACCTACCATGCTCGTGACTATCGCGACGCTCTGAATCGAATGGCACGGTACAAGCGACTGTGCCCTCCGGAAAGCTTGCATATCGTAGAGGAGGGCGAGCGCTGTACAATCGAATTGGAGTGGATGCGCAACGAACAACAACCCGTACCACCCGTTTTGGTTGGAATCACGCTAGCCTTTCTTCTAGAGCTTGGACGACGCGGCACGGGCAAACCTATATCTGCATGGACCGTTGAATTTTCCCACACCATGGGGAATGTAGCTGCCCTTGAAACGTATTTCGGGTGTCCCATACAGATTGGTGCCAATGCCAACCGATTAACCCTGCATCGAAGCGATCTGGACCGCCCCTTTCTTTCATATAACCAAGAATTATTGGAGATCCTGACTCCCGTATTGGACCGATCATTGGAGGAACAGGGAAGCCGGTCCATTGCTGAGATGGTCAAGTGGATATTGAAGCGAAGTCTACCCGGAGGCAGCCTTGATATTCGAGCTGTTGCGAGAGAGCTTGGTATGAGCGATCGTACCTTGCAGCGTCGTCTTACTGATGAAAGCACAACGTTCAAGAAACTGTTAACACGGGCTCGACATGAAAAAGCCCGAGAATGCTTGGCCGACCCTACGCTCGATATTAAAGAAGTGGCTTTCTTACTTGGCTATGAAGATCAAAACTCGTTTTACCGGGCCTTTCGCATGTGGGAAGGCGATACACCTTCCAATTGGCGTTTCGAATATGTAGAGTCAAACTAGCGTCATAGATCCCCTAACCAACCCGGTTTCAAGAATGTCTTGCATTTTTCGCGTTTCCATATTTGGCGGGCTAAGCAAGAAATCTGGCGTTGCACGCTAGTTACCGAACGATCCAGACATAGTACGATAATCTCTATCCGGAGCACGAGGATGTTCCAAGAACAACTTCTAGTCAGCTTGCGATGAATGACAACAAAGGAGACAAGTGTTATGGATATGGGATTAAGGAATAAAACGGCTTTGGTAACTGGATCGACGAAAGGTATAGGGAAAGCAATTGCCATTGAGCTTGCAAAAGAAGGCGTCAATGTCCTTGTCAATGGACGGAATGACGAAGAGGTAGAACGAATCGTAAAAGAATTGAAGTCGGAATTTCCGGCTACTTCTCCTCAGAATGCTGCAGGTGATCTTGTGGACAGGCAGCAAAGAGAAGCTATATTTGAAAAATATCCTCACGTAGATATTCTCGTCAACAATATGGGCATTTATGAAATCATGTCCTATGAGGACGTTGACGATGAAGTATGGGAAACATACTTCCGAACCAATGTCCTTGCCGCTAACGGATTATCTAAATTTTATTTGCCTAAGATGTTGAAGAGCAATTTTGGACGAATCATCTTTATCGCAAGTGAGGAAGCGATTATGCCTTCAGGACAAATGCCTCAGTATTGCATGACAAAATCGATGCTATTGTCACTGTCTAAAAGCCTGTCGAAACTAACGGTAGGAACAGAAGTCACATCCAATACCATCATGCCAGGACCAACGCTTTCCGAAAATGTATATCAAATCATTGATCGCCTGTTTCCTGCTGATATGTCCTTTTCGGATAAGGAGCATCAATTTATGGCTGCAAACCTGCCCCAATCCGAATTACAGCGGTTTATCAGGCCTTCTGAAATAGGCAGGCTTGTTGCATTCCTATCCAGCCCTTATGCGACCGCATTTAAAGGCTCACCAATCCGTATGGACGGAGGCATGGTCCCGACCATTTTTTAATAACTAAAGTAACAAGAAAAGGATTGAGCTCTGTCCCATGCAGAGTTCAATCCTTTTTACATTCCAATTATATCGAAAGACCACCATCGACAGGAATGACGGCACCATTGATATAGCTGGAATCATCGCTTGCCAGAAATAAATATGTATTCGCAATATCCCTTGGTGTTCCCAGTCGCTGGAGAGCTACTTTCTCCTTCATGCCTTGTAGTACGCTCTCCGGCATTTTCTCTGTCATAGGGGTCATGATAAAGCCTGGAGCAACAGCATTCACCTGTATGCCCTTCCTTCCAAGCTCTTTTGCCCACGTTTGTGTCATGGCGATCACCGCTGCTTTCGAAGCTGCATAATTGGTTTGCCCGAAATTCCCCATTCTCCCGACGATGCTGCTGGTGTTGATGATTCGACCAGAGCCTTGCTTTATCATGTGAGGTACCACCGCTTGTGTACAATGAAAGACACCGGTTTGGTTAATGGAAATCACTCGGTCCCACTGTTCCTGCGTCATTTTCACAAGTGTGGAGTCCATTGTGATTCCTGCATTATTAATCAAAACATCTATTTTTCCATATCGGTTGATCACTTCACTAACCATTTCATCCACTTGATCACGTTTGGACACGTCAACCGCTAGTCCAAAACCATTCACCTCTTTTGCTACTTCCTCCGCCGACTGCTGATGATAATCGACGACAACAACATGTGCTCCTTCGCTTGCAAATAACAAACTCGCTTCTTTTCCTAATCCCCCTGCTCCTCCCGTTATGATGACAACCTTCCCATCGAGTTTCATGAACGACACTCCTCGTCACATATTCGTATCCATCTTCATGAGCTGTAGTCAACACCATTTCGTCAATTGAACCTCTCATGGCTAAAGCCACGAGATTCTTGGGTAGTCCGTTCTACTGAACAGAATTAGTACATGATGTACCACCAAGCTATCCCCGCAGTTCCTGCGGTTACTGCGATTATACAGATAGTAGTCTTTTGCCTTCGGCAAGAATATTCAAACTTGCGTTCACATCCCTATCCCATTCGCTATGACAAGAAGGACATTTCCACTGTCGCAAATTAAGATTTTTAACTTCTTTGTTTTGGTATCCACAACACGAACAGAGCTGAGAGGAAGCGAATGTTTTGCCTACAGCAATGACAGTACGCCCATACCACTTTGCTTTATACGCAAGCATCGTTCTGAATTGATACCAAGACACTTCGCTAATCGCTTTGGCGAGTTTGTGGTTCTTCATCATATTCGATACTTGCAAATCTTCAATCGCAATGATGTCGTGGTTTTTGACAATATGCGTTGAAATTTTTTGCAAGTAGTCTATTCGGGCATTTGTGATACGCTCATGGATTGTGGCAACCTTCATTCGCTGTTTATTCCAGTTTGAAGAACCTTTCACACGTCTGGAAAGGGTGCGTTGTGCACAAATGAGTTTTTGTTCCATATTCCGTAGGAATTTCGGATTCTCAAATACTTCTCCATTTGAGAGAATCGCAAAATCTTTAAGTCCGACATCTATTCCAACTTCGCTGTTTGTTTTTGGTAATGGTTGCACGTCTGTTTCTACTAACAACGAAACAAAGTATTTGCCAGAAGGATTGCGTCTAATCGTAGCATGTAAAATACGCCCTTCTGCTTCTCTTGATTTCGCAAAACGAACAAGTCCAAGTTTAGGGAGTTTGATCTTATTTCCTTCAATCGCAATATTTCCATTTGTGTGTTTCGTTGTGTACGACTGAACTTTATTCCTTTTTGACTTGAAACGTGGTGCATCATTCTGCTTCTTGAAGAATCGTGAATAGGCGTCTGCGAGGTTCTTTACTGATGATTGAATAGCGATGCTATCTACTTCTTTTAGCCAAGGGAATTCTTTTTTCAGATTCGGCAGTTCGGAAGAACATACTCCGTATGATAATCCTTTACCTGTTTTTTTGTATGTTTCGTTCCACTTTGCCAAGAAGTGGTTGAACACAAATCGACTGCAACCGATCGTTTTAGCAATGAATACTTCCTGCTCTTTGGTTGGATAGATACGGAATTTGTATGCTTTATTTACGAACATCGCTTTTCACCTCACTTTCTGATTTTGGATGTATTGAGGATTCCAAAGATTCCCTCCCCATAGCTTCTTTTTTAGCTTGGGGGAACTCTTTAAATAGCAATCTTGCCGAAACACCCTTTAATGCTTTGATAATATTTGGAATGGAATGTTGCGGATTACAATCAATGAGGAGATGAACATGGTCACAATCACTTTCCATTTCTGAGATCGTGAAACCGTTATCTGTAGCAATTAAGTATTTCCTTTCGTTTTTTATCGATATCACCAAGCAACACTTTATGGCGATATTTCACACACCATACAATATGGTATTGGATAGAGCACACATATCCTCTACCATGTTTGACATCTGCCATGTTATCCACCTCAATCTCAGGATAACAGATGCAAGATGTTTTTCAAGAAATTACCACTAGATATCAGTACCTTTTGTTAATCTTTACGTTAACATATATCGGACAATTGACGTGTCAAAAGACATGACTTGTCCGAAGCCGGATTCATCTCATGACTGAAGTCACGAGTGTTCTCGGCTAATTCATAAAACAAAAAACCCTCCCTTCCGACCAAGGGAAGAAAAGGGAGGCTGGGTGGACAGGGCTCAAATCTCTAGTTCACCAAGTCGAACCAGTTCGACTACTGCTTGAGATCGACCTTTGACCCCTAATTTTTGCATGACATTGCTGATGTGATTGCGTACAGTCTTTTCACTGATGACGAGTTGTCCGGCAATCTCTTTGGTTGTCTTATCCTGGACCAAGAGTTCAAACACTTCTCTTTCTCGATTTGTTAACAACGGCTTGGTTTGGTCGCTACCCTTCAATAGTGAATTTGTGTTTTATCTATATTTATTTCGTTTCATCTACGATACCCGGAAACCATTATCATTACTAGGCTAGTCCTGCTTTGATGGCTTTTATAAAAATTGCTGTTAATTTTATTTTATCGGGTTTTTAACATCAAAATTAACAGCAAATCTTAGCCTAATGGCAGAAGTTTAATCACTCCACAAATCGACTGTTTAAGCATATCCCAAAGAGCTTGCGGCTTTTTGGAGCTAGAGCAAGCTAGAAGCAGGACTACGCATCCTGCTTCTTACCATAAAACCATTCAAGAAAACTTTTTTTCGGTATCTTAATTCTACGACCTACGCGCACCACATGGAACTGCCCAGAGTTGGCAAGATCATAAGCCTGTACTTGACCGATTCCCAGGAACTGTTGAATGTGCTTGACCTCCAGGACTTCCGGCAAGTCATCACTTCTCAGTTCGTTCGTCACATTGATCACCTCTCCCTTTATTGATATTTCGTATTCTGCAAGTCCCATTACTTTAGGACATCTGACTTCACAACTTGAATGTCCAAATCAAGCGCCAGCTAATAAAATGCCTTCAGATTGTCTGTTTCTCTCCATCAGTCCAGCCGTACCGTCTCCCGGCTATGGCCTTTTTTTGCCGTATAGGACGCCTTCCAACTCGGAGAGATGCTTCTTGGAGTCGCCATCGCAGACGAGTGAGCCCTCTTCGATGACTGTTAGTGATACAAAGTTCAACGGGATGGGATACGCAGTTGCATATTTTTCGCCGCACCTTGTCCATGAAGTCGCTCATGCTCCCTTTACTAATCGCTGGTTTCAAGGCTTATACCCTTTCAGCTTCTCAAGAAAAAAGTTATTTACATATTTTACCTTAAATGATAATTTATTGTTATAACTTTTGTGAGGAGGTGATCGACCCTATGAAAAAGTTTCTTGCTGTTGTTTTTTCTGTAGCAATGGTTATGTCTGTAACGGCTGGAGCTACAGCTGCTGAAACACAAGGGTGTTATGCACAACGTGTTTGCCAAGAAATTTATTAATTGAACTTGTATAGATTCATTACTGGAGTGGAGCTTAAGGGTACTTGATGTACCCTTTTCTATCGTTCGCTTCCTCCTCATCAAAAATCTCTCTTTTGTTAAATCGCCAATATTGAGCTTAAGATTACTTTGGCTTCATCATAACAAGAAAGCAACCTTTAAAGCTCTGCTAACGATTTGGCAAGACAGTAACGATGAACTGAGTTCTCATGCTCTGAAACTGCTCACCGTAGGCCGATACAGTTAACATATCGTGTGATGTGTGAATAATTGTTCTAACCGACCTTTTAACTGGCAATAATGCTATTGAAGGTTAAGGAGGTCAGTAAAAAACGTGAAGACAGCAGATATTGGAGCATTTTTATTTGGTGTAGGTATTATCGGGATGCTAGATGGAATCGTTTTTCACCAAATTCTGCAGTGGCATAGTGTGAATATGCACACAGATCGATTTCACCAAATCATGAGTGACGGGCTTTTTCATTTATTCGTAACTCTCGTCATATTTGTGTCAGGCATCTTGTTATGGAAAGGTAACCCCAAGGAACCATCAATTAGTTTTTGGGGCAGTTTCTTATTAGGTGCTGGAGCATTTAATCTTGTTGAGGGTATAGTTAACCATCACTTATTACAGGCTCATCATGTTAAACCAGGACCCAACCAATTTCTGTATGACATTTCTTATGATATTTTCGCTCTGCTGCTTTTAACTATTGGTTGGATACTGCTGCGCCGGAGAAACGACGCTTAAATCAATTATCGATCAAATCGACGTCCATATTTAATTTGCTGTAATCGTTGCAACCAAGACGCTCTGCTTTGCATGGTTGCCGTAGATCAAACTTCATCAGACAACCTCTTCTCTTTCGCGATCTCCTGGAGCGCGTGCCAGGTCTCCCGTTTCGCACTTTCCATCAACTCAAGCAGTTCGCGTGGTGTGGATCCGAAATCATCGACGAACATCGTCATGATGCCAGCCAACATCTGGTGATGCATGTTACCCGCATCGAATACCGTCTTTTTCTTTTCCATCCCCGTTCCCTCCCCTTATTCCACGCAATCATTACAGATGCCGCCTTCCTCCATCGGCATTAGCTCTGTTTCCTGCTTACAGAACGTGCATGGCCCCATGAAGTTGCACCCGTCCGATAGCGTCTGCAATGCCGCCGTGACAATGGCAAGCTCTTTCGCTTCCTCCAGGTGAGCATTTCCAACCTTACCGTCTGGAGTTACCCCTTTGAAAGAGTAGCCGCCGTCATGTCTGTGCAACGTCCATTCTTCACCGAAGATCGTATCTGCTATTTGGATGGCATCAGCTACGTTTTCGATAGGATTCCAATTGCGCTCGGTTTTTCCGTTGCTGCCTTCCCTCCCACCCTCTCTCCTGAATAACTATATGTGGTAAATTAATTTCGGCATAATGAGTTATAGCATCTTCGCCGTGCCATCAGGATCTCGCCCCTTTTCTTATCTCCCTGAGCATTTTGTACGGTAACGAGAGACAACATTATTGATTAAAACGCGTCAAACAAATATCAACTTATTCGAGGTGAATACCGATGTGGATTAAGCTATCTGCTGTCGCCTTGAACATCCTCCTCGGGATCGCAGGAGTCTATGTTCTACTATTTGTCATAATGACTGGTGGTGCACTTGATGGTAGCCGGTCTCCAAGTACTAGTCCCTTAGGGTATTTGGTCATCCTGATTTACTTATTAATATGTTTGGGAACCAATTTTCTTTTTGCCCGAAAGTCCTCAAGTATCTGGAGGTATTGCCTAACAAGTGTTTCCGTGTGGCTCGTTTCATTTTTCATTACCATTCTTTTATAGGGGGGATTATCCGGAGTTTCACATCAAAATTATCATCAGACATAAAAATAAAGCAGGATCGCCCTACTCCTGCTTTGGATCGAAATTGCCCTCAAGCCAATGAGTCTTCCCACTCTGACAACATGAGATTGCCCCGAATTCACCAGCTCATATGCCTGAACGCGGCCAATGTTCAAATACTTCTGGATATGCTGCACCTCCAGTACTTCAGTAAGATCGACCTTGCTGAAAATTCCCATCCTGCATCCTCCCCTCCATACCATATGTTTACATGCAATTCCGGCTGTCTCATTCCTCCTAATTCTCTCTGGATCTCTCGTTCTTCATATGCAGGACAATAATACAGTCTAGAGCTGTGACGGTCGGTCAATAAATATGGACCGTCCTTTCTTATTTGTTGCAAATTGCCTAGATTTGGTATATTTAGGCTATGTCCGAAAAAGGGGTATTCTCCGTGAAGCGAGATTTGTTGTTATTGCCGATCTATTTGATCCCATTTGTTTATTTGAAACTCCTGTGGGAATCTAGCGGTTATCCGTATGGGGACCTTATTTTACTCTCGCTGTTTTCAATCCTTGTCTTTTTACACAAAACCTTTCTCTTTTTACTCGTTGGCCATTTGCTTTCCTACATAAGCTCTGAAAGTTTCTTCTCCGTCTTTGGCCTAGAAGAGTTTGGGTATTTTCAACCATTCAGAGTATGGGAAATGACGAGTCTGACCCATAGCTTTGTATCTCCTGTCATTCTGATGTTGTATTTTGTTTTTCACCTCAAGAAATTCTTTTGACGTCAGGAACTACATGAAATAGCCGAAAGGATGTGCTTTCTTTGTCTCGTCGTTTGACTGGATTCGGTTTTTGTTTCTGTGCAACGCTATTATTTGCAGCCTATTACTTGGGGGCTGCGATCTTACACTCCGGACAAGGCTATGATGACGTCGTATTTCAATGGTTTATCAGGGATACGTTCGCTTGGCTGCTCCCGATCCTTGGTTGTATTTTTCTCGTGACTGGTATCGGATACCTGGTCATGGCCGAATCACGGGGGGACGAGTAAAACTTACCCTCACTCCGTAGCGTCTGCGCCTCCTTCTGGACAGTGTAGCCATAAACAAAAACCGCCCGCGGGCGGTTCAATTGTTTGGACCTTATACTCGGTGGTCGGGATTCTCCGTATCATCGCATTGTACTTCTCTCGTTTTCTTCATCAGTCTATCGAGGCCGATAGCTGCGTCCTCCTGCATATTTGGCATCAGGTGCCCGTATGTGTCCATGGTGATCGAAACGGATGAGTGACCGAGCCGCTCGGAGATGACCTTGATGTGCACCCCTTGCTTGATCAACAGGCTGGCATGTGTATGGCGCAGATCATGAAAGGTGATCTTCGGCGCACCCGTCTTTTTCAAAAAGCTGGTCCATACCTTTTGTATCGTTCTCTGCGTAACAGGGCCGCCGAACTGGGTGCATACGACCAAGCCATGGTCCTCGTAGGCAGAACCGAGCGCTGCCCGTTCCATCATGATCAGCTTGTGATGGTCCTGTAATACCTCTATCGTTTCAGGTGACAAGGCGACAGAGCGCATACTCTGTTTCGTTTTGCCCCCCTGCTTGATCTCTCCATGACGATTCACCGTCTGCTGGATGGTGAGAGTACGCTTTTCAAAATCAATATCCGACCAGCGAAGCCCCAGGATCTCCCCTTGCCGCATCCCCGTCATGACAGCCAGGTAAATCGCAATCCAGTACCGGCTAGCCTGCTTGGTCTGCTCAAGAAACACACTTACATAAGCCGGGTCCCAAACAACAAGCTCCCTGCGTCTGGATACCTGGGGCTTCTCCACCTTATTTGCCGCATTCTTTGTAATCAGCTCCTTCGTCTCGGCAGCATTCAAAGCGGCGTTGACAACGGAAAAGATTCGCTTCACTGTTCCGGCTGCCAGTCCCTTATCGTGTAAGGAATTCAGGAACATCTCGATATCATGAGCCGTAAGCTTGGCAAGCGGAATATGGCCTAATACAGGAATGATGTGCGTCCTTAGATAGGAGTCGTACAATTCCAGGGTTTGTTCCCCCAGATTACGCTTTGTTTTTATCCAGTCCTGGAGATAGTCCCGGAAAAGCATCCTGCTCGGCTCTACGTATTGACCTTTCCTGCTGGCAGCCTGAGCCTCTACCATCGCCCTCTCCGCTTCCCTCTTCGTCTTGAAGCCTCGCTTGGTAATCCTCTTTCTCACACCATTCTTGATCTCGCCCGTATAGAACTGGTACCACCATTTCTTGTCCCCCCTCGCCTTTTCATTCTTAAAGACCGGCATCTGCGTTCACCCCCTCCGTTACATCCAATGACGAATGACGATAAATTAGCATCAAAACACAAAATGTTTTTATATAACGGGCTTCTTTTCAAAAATTGGGCTTGTTTTGTTAGTCTTTTTTGGGCAAACGCCCATTCCAATGTATGGGCAAACGCATAGGTATACATCAAGTTCTAATAACAGGAGATCGCCTTCATACTAAACTCTTAAAATATAGATCTGCCTGCTAATTACTCTGTTCCCCTAAAACACTCATTTGGAGGTACCGTATGGCAGATGAATTCGTTGAAAGGTCACTAGACGAAATTCGTTTTTGGTCGCGTATCATGAAGGAACACTCGCTTTTTCTGAAATTAGGTTTTACCTGTGAAGACACTCAATTAATCCAGGAAGCGGACCGTTTTTACAGCATTTTTGAGAATATTGAAAACCGGGCACTTGCCTTTACTCCAGATGTTGATCCCCGAGTAATCTACGATTTTAACAATGTAGTTCACACTGCCACTTGTCATATTTGGGCATTCAAGCGAAAAGTACTTGGATTAATCATTCAATGCAAAATCCTCGGTAGCAACTTCCCTTTGTTGGTGGATCATGTAAGTCGGGAAGCGGCTTATTTCATGAATCGACTGAAACAATTGAATACAGGAACCCTTGATCCATTGCCGGATGCCGTCATAAATGAAAATGTGTTCTTCCTGAAGATTATGGCTGACCATGCAAAATTCATAAATCACTTGCTAGATCCGTCTGAGAGAAAGTTAGTTGAGCAAGCGCGAGATTTTAGCCATGACTTTGATCAACTCCTCTTTCAAGCTATTGATCTTGACTCTATGCGTCCACAATCACAAACCCAGCCCCTCCTCGATCAATTTGTTGATCAAAATCGTGTATCAGTACGCCAATTACGAGATTTTAAGAAAACTGCACGTGATCTAATTGAAGCATGTCGGATTAAGAGTATTATCCCTCCATTACTTGCTGACCACGTCTTTAGAGAAGCCTCTCATTTCCTTGAAATACTCGACGCCTTTGATGCAGCTCTGTCACATTCCAAGTAACTCAAATATCCCCTTTTAGGGGGATTTTTTTATGCTCAGGTATTTCAGCGTGTGCTGTGTTAATCGTTCCACCTTGAACAGTTTCACATTCATGACTCAAGAATGCAGACAAACACCCATTTTGCAGGTTCTCCATATCTGTCATATTCACCCTAAGGAAGAAAATCATATCCTATCTGGAAAGTCTGACACTCTGGCCGACCTGTTCAGTCACATTTGCTTAAAGTGCTTAACGAAAAGGAGTTGAGAAGTTGACGATCAAAATTGATGTCCTAATCCCAGCTATTGAGAAAGACCTTGGCAC
This sequence comes from Brevibacillus panacihumi W25, assembly GCF_000503775.1. GTDB lineage: Bacteria > Bacillota > Bacilli > Brevibacillales > Brevibacillaceae > Brevibacillus > Brevibacillus panacihumi_A. The sequence continues at coordinate 1,066,487 of NZ_KI629782.1, forward strand.
TCTCCCTTATGTCATTGACAGTATCCGTAAGCAAGTGAAGCATCCGGTCGGTAAGATCATGCTTGTATCGCCACCAAGCAAGCGAATACAAGCCCTTTGCCGGCGTAAAAACTGCACCTTCATCAATGAAAGACGCGTCCTTCCTATTTCAAAAAAAGACATTCGCTACCAAACCAAACGCACCAATCGCTCAGGCTGGCTGCTCCAACAATTGTTGAAGCTGGCGGGTGGAAACTTGACCAAGCATCGGTATTATCTTGTGATTGACGCCGACACCGTCCTCATCCGCCCTCATGTCTTTCTCGTCAAAGGGAAAACCGTTTTTTACTGCCGTAACTGGAGTCGTCCCGAGTATTTTCGCACCTATAAGAAATTACTGGGGACCAAGCCAACCGCCTCGCGCTCTTTCGTTGCCCACTATATGCTGTTCGACAAAGCGAAGCTATCCCGACTGAAGCGTAAAATTGAAGCCAGGCATAAGACTCGGTGGTACTGGGCAATTATCAAAAAGACCAACAAACAGAGTTATGCCGGCTTTTCCGAGTTCGAAACATACGGTAACTTCGTGAAAGCTCACTACCCCGGTCATCTAGTTGTAAGAAGTTCCCTTAACAAAAGCTCCTCTTCAACACCAGCATCCCTTACTCGTAAACGAATCATCAGACTGGCCCAGAAATACAGGTCCATTTCCTTTCATAAACGCCGCTGGTATATCCGAAAGAGGGGCGTGAGAAAATGAAGTACCTTTTGGATCTCCCTTTGTGTGACAGGACCTCCAAAATGCCTGCACACGACCAAGTCTTACTTTTCATAGGCAAGACCAAGCGCCACCAATCCCCGCCTCGGATCCTCTTTCTCCATTTTTTACCGTCCCCACCTTCTCATTCTTATTAACGGCATATGTACTCGCCTCCTAAAAACATCAAATTAGCATCAAAATAGGAATACGATATAAAAAAGTGGCACAAATCCTTGTTTTATAAGGATTTGTACCACTATTGGCGCTACCCTTCAATCGTGCCACCCCTCCTTGTGGGCTCTACAGGAACAAGGTTGAGGGATTACAGAGTCACCTTATCCTATGATGGGGGGTGGGTGATGGTGCCGGAATTTCAAGTATTTTAGGCTTTTGCCATACATCCTATTCGAAAAATGGGCAATGGGTTCCACACGTTTGTGAATGGATGTCAGCGATTTGCCTGCCATTACTCCCGAAGAAGCGCGAAAGTCGCTTTGATCCTGAAATAACTCGCGTCATCTTCGGGTTCGTCCTGACGTCGCCGCCTCAAAAGAGGATCCTCCCGATTCTTCCTAGATAAAAGGCGTCCGGTTGTAGCTTTGCTCAAACTGATCGCGCAGTCCTTTGGCGAGCAAGGTAAAGGCTCCAACCGCTACGACAAAAGCGATCAACGGAGACAAAAAGATCCAGATCGCGTTGCCGTAAACAAAGGAGCGATACGAACCGAGAAGCCCTGCCCATTCATTCGTAATCGACTTGTAGATGACAGGATCAGTGGTCATATAGGTGCCCCCCACGAACAGATCAAACATGCCGAGCAGGCCCATGAGCGTCATGATGGCGATGATTTCGGTAACCAGAATGATGATGATTTGCTCTTTTAACTGCGGCAAAATATGGCGGAAAATAATTTGTTCGCGCCCTGCACCCAGGGAGGTGGCTGCCAGCACGTACTGGGTTTCCTTGATCTGTTCCGTTTTCTGGCGGATCGATGCCGTCACGCTTGGCGTACCCAAAATGGCGACAACGCCAATAAACAAGGCGACCAGACTCGCTGTGGGCAGTTCGGAGTTGATCGTCACCCCAGCCAGTAAAAAATAGACGGGAATGAAGATCGGCATGTAGCTCCAAGCGTTTTCAACCGAAAGCCACCATGTCTGCGTTTTCTCCTGGATGCCGATGTAGAGGCCCATGATGGTTCCGATGAAGACGCGAATGAAGGCGATTGCCAATGTGACGAACACTGTATACGGCGCTCCATGAAGCAACAGCGTGAGCAAGTCATAGCCCCATTTGTCCGTTCCGAGCGGATGCTCTGCGGATGGAGGCAGCGGCGGATACGTGATGACGGTCTTGCCATTTACAACCGTACTGCTTAACTTTTCCTGGAAATCGAGTTCATAGGGAGCCAGGTAGGGACCCGTAATGCCCAGAAGCAGCAGAAGAGTGACCAGCACACATCCGGTCCACAACGGCCAATTAAATCGTTTTTGCATAGTAGAACCTCACTCTTGCCTATTTATAGACGAGTATTCGCTCAAACAGGTACAGAATCGCCCGGATCAACAGATACACCAGGATAGAAAGAAGAATAATGCCCATAAGACCCATGACAGCTGCATTGAACTGATACTCTGCGCTTTTGCTGAAAATGAATCGCGTCAGCCCCACCACATTGAGCAAATATTCCACCACAAACAGGTTCGCTACCGTGATCGCGATGGTCTTTTTCAAATCAGCCAGCAAAAACGGTTTGATGTTTTTGTATACGTGATGGGTCAGGACATGCCAGATGCCCATCCCTTTTGCCAATGCCGTCTTGATGTAATCCTCGCCGCCGATCTGCACGTATTTCAGACTGATCACTTTTAAAAGAAAAATGGTCGGTCCTATGGAGAGCAGGACGATGGGAAACCACTTGTTCGCCGCATCGCTCGTCGGAGACAACGTGATGATCCGAATGCTTGTCAGCTTGTAAAAGCTTACTGCCGCCAGGATTGAAAGAAAAATCAGAATAAAGTCCGGAATCGTAGACACCAGGTCGAGCAGACGCTGAAACTTGCGCACAATCCAGAAGCGCTGCAGAAACAGGCCGAAAAGCAGCCCTGCCAAGACCGCAATCACGACGCTGGAGAAGAGCAGCTCAAACGTGCTGATCGCAAACGGGATAATATCCTCCGCGATGCTTCGCTCATAATCGCCCAAATAGTAGGTGCCAAGCGAACCGCCTGCAATCTGCTGGACCAAATAAATGGCGCGGGTGACGACTTCTTCCGGGGCAAATACGACTTCTTCCTTTACCGTCGTCAACATCAAGGGCCCGCCACAGATCACGATAACGAGCAAGAATATTCCTATTATTTGCTTCACATATGTCAAGCCTGCATACCCCCTTGCTCTTCCCACAATACACTATCTAAAAAAAATCATCTAGGCAGGCAAAAATATTTTATCTTTCTTTATTTTTTGAATACAATATCCCCCCTCATTGCTTCCGACGCAAAAAGGAGTTCCAGACTCGGAACCCTTTTCACGTACGTATGACCCCATCCATGGATTATTTGATTACAACCAGCTGAATTTCCATTTTCCCCATGTCCTGCAACTCCAAGGGAGCGGTCAGTGCAGTCCCGGTCATTTGTTGCAGATCCTGGTGCACCAGGAAATACGGCGGAGTAATGTCGATCACAATGCCTTGATTGGACAAGATCGTGCTCGCATTCCCCGAGATCATGTTGCCCAGCTCGGAGATTGCGCTTTTCCCCATCTCATCCATCTCCTGAATCGGAAAACCACCCATCATGGCAGACACAATCCGCAAGGCCAGATCATCCTGAATTCCGAAAAAAACATCTCCTTCTAATTGTCCGGTCATCCCGATGCGCAGCCAAGTATGTCCTTCCCGGTACGTCCATTGCTTAAGCTCCAGTTCTCCACGGGAAATCTCTACTTGGCATACTTGCTGGATGACGAATGACGCCGAATCCAAAAAAGGATGTAAGTATTGCACACTCATTAAGTCCTCTTCCTTTCCCGGGAAATCCGTTCTTTTTACCTAATCTTAAAGATGATCTCTCCCGGATTCAATAGTTCTCTGCAAATGATTAGGTCTTTGGGTCCGTATGCAAGGAATTCCGGGAAACCATTCCTCTACTTCGACCACCGATCGATACGTATAAATCCGGCTGCATTTCCGCAGGTCCAACACCTCGACACCGACTTCATGGCTGCTCAGCTGCCACATTGGCAACGGCAGCCTTTCGAAGGCAAAAACCGTATCTCCAAACACATAACACTCCCGAATACAACGTTCCTCCGGGTAGCCCTCGTCTGCTTCCAGCAAGTGGATAGGCTCAATGCCAAACTGCTGAATTAAATGGATACGATCCAAGAGCTGCTCTTGCCCTTTTTGACTGACCGTACGACGCGGGGAAAGCAGCGGATACTCCCTCTTCACATATTCCCAATTAATGCCGTGAAAAAACATGTTTTTTCCTCCCAGTTGTGGTTGCCGCCATCCAAAGCATCTATGGAAAAAAGCCCAGGTGCAGCGATTTTTTCATCACTGCAGCGGGCTTTCTTTGTTTCACGCCTGCTTATTTTTTCTTGCCGACAATAATCATCTCCGCCTGTGTTTCCCGTCCCAACGCATCTCTGGCGATGACCGACAGCTTTTGCTTGCCTTCCTCGATCTGATCGAGCATCAGACGAAATTCCCCGCGATCGTTAATATCCGCCATCATCCGTCTGTCCCGGTACACCATCTGCAATTGGATCGGGACGGAACCTACAACCCTTCCTTCAATCGGTAGAGTCTCTCCCTCTTCCGCTTCAATCTGCTTATGCGCTAGGTCCAAGGTTGGGGCTGGCGTTTGCCGCGCCTGGTAAGTATAGCGCTGTTCACCGTGATTCAAAACGACCGAGCCCACATTGGCATCCACGTAGCCGTAAATCACCAGTTCACTTCGATTCCCCGCTCCGTCCTTGCCTTCGAGCAGAATGCGATTTTCTCCGTGCTTCAGTGACAGCGTATGGGTAAGCTGCTTCTGCACCGGCCTCTCCAATTGATCTTCTTCAAAGCTTGCGATGATCTGACCGTTTACGCTGATTTGTCCCTTGTACGTCTGATCGCGATAGAGGAAACGTATGGGGACGATCATCCGCTTCGTTCCCGCATCGAATACCATTTCCTCACTGCCAGTATTCATGAACTGCAAAACAGGAGGTGTGGTATCCATGATGACCCGTTGCACAAACTGCCTTGTGTTGCCATACAGGTCCTGGGCGCTGTAGCTGACGTAATTCAACCCTTCCGTCAAACGCAGGATCGTCTGAAAAGCACCGTCCGCATCAACTTTGACCGGTTGTTTATTAATCGTCAGCTTGACTCTGTCCAGCATATCTTCGCCCGTCACTTTGCCGCTTATGGCCAATTCCGGTTGATTGGTGATCTTCATATATTGGAACAGGTCATTGGGAAACTCAACGAAAGGCGGCGTCGTATCGCTTCTTCCATTGATGTGCGCCATCCCCATATTCCCGGCATAATCGAACGCTACGACCGTCATCTTTTTATCCGGTTGATTCACGATTGTGCTGGTCACGCTGGGCGCATAGGGACCGCCCACCTTCTTCCCGTTTACGTAAAGCAGGTATCCCTGAATATCCTTGTCTTTGCTGCTCCAGTGAAGGCGGTTGCCGGAGATCGATGCTGTGACGGCTGGCGGTTTCGTATCCACACGCACTGGCAGCGTCAACGTCTGCCAATTTGTATGTCGCCCGTCAATCTTCGCCTTGATCACGAATTGGTACTGTCCATCCGGAACTTTTTCATAGGTGCCTTTTTCCACCGAATACGCGCGTCCATCCCAGCCCCACTCTTCCCGCTCCGTAAAATAATACGGGGTGCCAAGCTTAGATTGATCGTATTTGCTTACCTTTTCATCCTGGACCAGGGAGCGGATCACCTTGCCTGACGCGTCCGCCACCTCGACCGATACCTGGCGCGCATTTCGCAAAAAGGTGATGGAGGGTCCAGCTACATCGTAATGACCGTCTCCATTGGGGGAAAAAGCGATCCTGTCCGGGTCGATCTTTGCAGAGCCATCCTCCGTAACACCAGACACCCCCAGGTAATCGCGGTATTTCCACTTGTCATTTCCCTTGTCATGGTACCAAGTGGTTTTGACGCCTGTACGCTTTTCCTGGCTTTCTTCCTTCCACATCGGTTCGTCCATGATCCGCGGCGCATCCCATTTGCCAAAGAACCCGATATAAGGCACGCGCAAATCCGGCAGCTCCTTGTCTGTGGAAGCAAATAGAACAAACCCCTCGGCAAACTGATTCAACTCGGCCTCTTTCGGGATTTGCAGCGTCACTTTGACCTCTTCCCTCTTCCCGGGGGCGACGGTGACCTCCTGCTTGGAGAAATTAAGCTTCGCGCCTTCCAGCCGGGCCTCCCGCAACAGATTGAGACCATCCTTCCTGCGATCTGTCAGGACGCCGAACTCATCCTTGATTTGATAGGTGAGCGGCTTGTTTCCAAAGCGATTGTCCACGAACAGGGAAAAAGTCGTCATCTCCCCGATCTCCCCCAAAGATACGCCCGCCTTCCCTTTCTGATCCACGACGATCACTGGCGTGCGAATTGCTTTGGCTACTTGCATCAGTCCTGCCCCTTGCACCCGCGGCGTATATGGCAATTTTTCCGACTGCTTGCCAGCCGAGGCAGCCACATCCTGCTGCGGATCAAGGATTGGCTGGGCCGTATTCATCGCAGCAGCCTTCAGGGTTTCGACGAGCTGCCTGCCTTGCAGCTTCCGTCCTTGCTTTTCGTAGGCTTGCTTCATCAAAGCCATTCCACCTGCTACATGAGGTGTCGCCATCGAAGTTCCGCTTTTTACGGCGTAATCGGCATCGCGCACGGTCGAGAGAATTCCCCCGCCCGGCGCAGATATTTCCGGCTTGAACTGCAAATCCGGCGTCGGCCCCCAGGATGAAAAGGCGGAAATCGTGCCGCCATCCGGGTAAGGCATCGGATTTTGCGCGTATTCGCCGTCGAAGGTCAGCGTTACCTTCTTCCCTTTTTTCAGAGCCTGTGCCAGCTTGTCGCCCATCTGCTTGAGAATGGCAACAGCAGGTATGACCTTGAGATGCTCTGCACTGATAATGATCGGACCTGGTTCGTTATTGTAGATCACGGCACCGGCTGCGCCTGCCTCTTTTGCCAGCCGAAGTTTCTCGTCAAAGGTAATGTCTCCCCGCTCCAGCAACACGACTTTATCCTTGACGCTTACGTTGTAATCTTCCTTTTTGCCTTTGCCCATGTAGACCAGTTCATACGGCTTTACCAGGGTGGTGACAGGATTCATCGCAGCTCCATTGCCGGCCTGTCCGTGCAGATAGACGATGCGATCCATTCCTGATACCCCGTCGACGCGAAAACTGTGTCCCGCCAATGTCGTAGCGTTGACCGAAGCGACGGAAAAGGCATCAGGTGACAGACCAGGAGACCCGATCATCGCCACGTCCGGATTTTGCGCCCGCACCTTGTTACTGCCAAAATAAGCGTCATTGCCTGCGGCTGCCACGACGATGACCCCATTATCTACAGCCTTTTTGATTGCGTATTGCTCCGTATTGCCCTCGTCTACATATCCGGCAGATGAGCCCAGACTCAGATTAATCACATCTGCCTTTTTCGTGACGGAATCATTGATGGCGTACTGGATCGACTCACTGAGACCCGGCACTTCTCCCTGGTAATTGGAGAACACTTTTTGACTCATCAATTGGGCTTCTGGTGCGACTCCCGTCATTTTGCCATTTGCTGCGATAATTCCCGCCACATGTGCGCCGTGCTGCGATTCTCCCACATCTACGGTCGTCTGGTTGCGATCTGCCCAGTTAAAGCCTGGTATTACTTTTTTGCTTGATCCAGATTTTTGTTGCGCCAGCCGCTTGTCCTTCGGGGCTGGAAAATCAGGATGCTGCGGATTGATCCCGGTGTCAATGACCGAGACCAGCATGCCTTCTCCCCTCACGCCAGCCTCCTGCCATGCCTTGGTTGCTTCAATCATATCCAGGGTCGATGTGGATGACTGGTTCATCTTTTCGCCCAGTATTCGATCATTCGTATGAAGCCATTCATCTGCTTTGGCCGGATGCCATTCCCTCTTTCTGGACGCAGATGCATCTGTTGCTTTATGTAGGAATGGGCTTTCAGAAACGAGGATGTCGCGTATCACCTGCTGTTGAAATCCAGACATTTCTCCGGGAGTAGCCGCTTTCGTCTGCCACGTACCTGCGGCTGTTGTCGGAAGCAAAGTCAACGCCACTCCTATGCTGATCCACTTCTTTTTCATCGTTTGCCTCCTTTAGGAAAAGGTTCCCTTACCACAGTTTTCACAGGGAGGCTTCCAGCTATGCAAAAAAGCGTGCATCTGACAGAGCAGATACACGCTTTTTGCGATCAGGCAAAGGCTTACGAGAAGAAGAATTTCTTCAAGCCATGCTTGATGGTTTCTTTATTCATATGTGCGATGGAAGTGGTAAGTGGAATTCCTTTCGGACAAGCTTGTACGCAGTTTTGCGAGTTCCCGCAATCCGCGATACCGCCATCGTCCATCAACGCTTCCAGACGCTCATGCTTGTTCATCATTCCGGTTGGATGCTGGTTGAACAGGCGAACCTGGGAGATGGCAAAAGGACCGATGAAGTCCGATTTGCTGTTGACATTCGGGCAAGCCTCCAGGCAAACACCGCAGGTCATGCATTTGGACAGTTCGTATGCCCATTGACGCTCAACCTCTGGCATACGTGGTCCTGGACCCAGGTCATGCGTTCCATCGATTGGAACCCACGCTTTTACGCGTTTCAGCGCATCGAACATGCGGCTGCGGTCAATCGACAGGTCGCGCTGTACAGGGAAGGTGCTCATTGGTTCGAGACGGATCGGCTGTTCCAGCTTGTCGATCAGGGCAGAGCACGCTTGACGCGGCTTGCCGTTAATCACCATCGAGCAGGCACCGCAGACTTCTTCCAAGCAGTTGGATTCCCAGTTGACCGGTGCCGTTTTTTGTCCTTGGGCATTTACAGGATTGCGTTGAATTTCCATCAGCGCCCCGATCACGTTCATGTTCGGACGGTAAGGAATTTTGAATTCTTCCTTGTACGGAGTGCTGTCAGGGCTGTCCTGGCGAGTAATAATCAGGTGAATCAACTTTTCGGCCATGATCAGTTTCCTCCTCTCTTAGTGCTTCTTGTCGGACGTATAGTCACGTTTACGCGGCGGAATCAGCGAAACATCGATGTCCTCGTAGTAGATCTCCGGAGCCGTAGTTTCCGGATTGAATTTTGCCATGGTTGTTTTCATGAAGCGCTCGTCATCGCGCTCAGGGAATTCAGGCTTGTAGTGAGCACCGCGGCTCTCATCGCGCATCAGGGCACCAATGGTGATCGCGCGTGCCAGCACCAGCATGTTCCACAGATGACGTGTGAAGGAAGCGCCGGAGTTGCTCCATTTGCTTGTATCGTTAATGTTGATGTTCTTGTAGCGATCCATCAGTTCAACGATTTTCTCGTCGGTCTTCTTCAGACGGTCATTGTAACGCACGACGGTTACGTTGTCCGTCATCCACTCACCCAGCTCCTTGTGGATCAGGTAAGCATTCTCTGTTCCATCCATTTTCAGGATGTTTTCGTATTTCTCTTGCTCTTTCTTCGTAAAGCCGTCGTAAAGCGTAGAGGAGAGATCATCCGAGGATTGATTCAGTCCATTCATATACTCAATCGCTTTTGGACCTGCTACCATACCGCCGTAGATCGCGGAGAGCAAAGAGTTTGCACCCAGACGGTTCGCACCATGCTGCGAGTAATCGCACTCACCGGCAGCGAACAAGCCAGGGATGTTGGTCATTTGATTGTAGTCTACCCACATACCGCCCATGGAATAGTGAACAGCCGGGAAGATTTTCATTGGAACCTTGCGTGGGTCATCACCGACGAATTTCTCGTAGATCTCGATAATACCGCCCAGCTTGACATCCAATTCTTTCGGATCTTTGTGGGAGAGGTCGAGATATACCATGTTCTCGCCGTTGATACCCAGCTTCATGTCTACGCAGACGTGGAAAATCTCACGTGTTGCGATGTCACGCGGAACCAGGTTTCCGTACGCCGGATATTTTTCCTCCAGGAAGTACCAAGGCTTACCGTCTTTGTACGTCCAGATGCGTCCGCCTTCACCGCGAGCAGATTCGGACATGAGACGCAGCTTGTCGTCGCCAGGAATCGCTGTTGGGTGAATCTGAATCATCTCGCCATTGGCGTAGACGACACCTTGTTGGTACGCGATCGAAGCCGCTGTACCGGTGTTGATGATCGAGTTCGTCGATTTACCGAAGATAATCCCAGGACCGCCCGTTGCCAAGATAACAGCATCTGCACGGAAGGATTGAACTTCACCGGAACGCAGGTTTTGAGCTGTAATCCCACGACAGGTTCCGGAGTCATCCAACACAGCACCGAGGAAATCCCAATATTCGTACTTGGTGACCAAACCTTCTGCTTCATAGCGGCGGACTTGCTCGTCCAATGCATAAAGCAATTGCTGTCCAGTCGTCGCACCTGCGAACGCAGTGCGGTGATGCTTCGTACCGCCGAAACGACGGAAGTCCAGCAGTCCCTCAGGAGTACGGTTAAACATAACACCCATCCGGTCCAGCATGTAAATGATCCCTGGAGCCGCATCCGCCATTGCTTTTACTGGCGGTTGGTTCGCCAGGAAGTCGCCGCCGTACACGGTGTCATCGAAGTGCTCCCAAGTGGAATCGCCTTCCCCTTTGGTATTCACCGCACCGTTGATACCGCCTTGGGCACAAACGGAGTGGGAACGTTTTACCGGAACCAGAGAGAACAGTTGGACGGGAACACCTTTTTCTGCTGCCTTGATGGTAGCCATCAAGCCGGCCAAACCACCACCGACAATGATCAGTTTACCTTTTGCCATGACTTTGTCCCCCTATCCCTATACAATAAACGCCGACATAGCGCGCAAGCCAATGAACGTTACAATTACGAATACTGCCATTGTAAAATATGTTGCAATGCGTTGGGAACGAGGCCCAACTGTGATTCCCCAGTGAACGAGGAACGACCAGATTCCGTTGGAGAAGTGGAAGGTCGTACTGATAATCCCGATCGCATAAAATACGACCATGACAGGATTGCTAAGTATGTTGGCCATCATGTCAAAATTGACTTCAGCGCCCATCGCTTTTGGGATGCGTGTTTCCCAGACGTGCCAAACAATAAAGATAAGCGTAATGATACCTGTCAAACGCTGCCAGAGGAACAATTGGTTCCGGAGATAGCCGAAGTTCCCTACATTTTGTTTCGCTTGGAAGGCGATGTAGAGACCGTAGACCGCGTGAAACAGGATCGGGATGTAGATAAAGACAAATTCAACTACCAGCAAGAATGGTACGTTTTCAATCAGACCCGCAGCCGTGTTGAAAGCTTCCGGTCCGCGCGTTGCTTGATAGTTTGCCGTCAGGTGGAACAGCAAGAACAGCCCGATTGGAAACAAACCTAAGAGAGAGTGAAGCCTGTGACTGAGAAAGCTATGGCCTTTCGCCATACAATGGTCCCCCTTTCAATGTATCTAACCTTCTTTTACTCGATCTTTCCCCCTATCCTAACCCATTGACTTCTCCATTAGACATGACGGGACGTCCGTCACATCCTTTGTCTGGAAAAGACAAAATGTGTCGGAATACGGAAAAAAGATTGGCAAAACATTGACCAAAACAATTGTACTCCTGTCGTGAAGGAGCGTCAAGATAATGAATAGACTAAATCCATTGATAGAATAAACGAAACTGAACCCGATATTTTTCCTCTACCAAAATGGCATGTCCGCTCCCCTTCCATCATAGTCTATTAGGGACAGGAGGGGAAGTAGAGTGAAAGTGACCGATCAATTGAGTGCCTTGCTGCCGACAGCATCGATCGCCTATGCGGAACGGATGAATATGCCCTATCTCGGCTACCATCTATTGCGCGAGACGCTGACCCAGACCCTGCTGGGAGAAAGCGAAAGCCCGATCCTTTATTGGGTCGGAAAGAATATGGGACGAAAGATACCGATTCAATCTGCCAATGGCATTATTCTGCCTTTTATCCGGTTGGGCCTAGGACAGCTCGACCTGTTGAAGGAATCCGAGCAACACCTCCATTATTCCCTCTCACACACCATCTATCCCTATATGTCTCAAGAGCGCCTCAGCCGTACCCTTTCCCTGGAATGCGGCGTCATAGCGGGAGCGATAGAAGAATGGCAAGGCAAAGAAACCCTTGTGCAGATGGAGCTCGGACAGAAAGGAAGCGTACAGATCCACGTCAGCTTCTGACCGTGAAAGCCCCCCTCTCCCGATGCGAAGAGGGGGGCTGCCCGCTATGATCATCTACGAACCGTGTACCACGGCAGTCTCCGCCACGTCAAGACCGTAAGCCGTATGCAGGCTGCGAACCGCGAGCTCTGTCAAATCTGCCGGGATGACGCAGGATACCTTGATATCGGAGGTCGACACCATTTTGATAGTAATCTGCTCCTCAGCCAGCACGCGGAACATCTCCGCAGCGACACCCGGATTGTTCACCATGCCGGATCCTACGATGGATACTTTGCTCAAGCCTTCTTCGTAGTCCACTTTTTCAAAGCCAAGTTCCGCCTGATTTTTCGCCAAGGTATCCAAGGCATGCTTCAGGTCTCCTGCTGCCACCGTGAAAGAAATATTCGTCACATCGGAATCGTAGGAGCTTTGGATGATGATGTCTACATTTACCCGATGATCCGCCAGTGTATTGAACAGTCGGGACAGGGTTCCGACCTTTGCTGCCATGCCGACCACGGTAATCTTGGCCACCTCGTCATCATGAGCGACGCCGCTTACTACTCTACCTGTTTCCATATCGGGAACCTCCTCTACATAGGTGCCTTCTTCTGCGGTAAAACTGGAGCGAACCACCAGCTTCACCTTGTATTTCTTGGCTGCCTCTACAGATCGCGGGTGAAGGACACCGGCACCGAGATTGGCCAACTCCAGCATCTCGTCATAGGAGATGCGATCCAGCTTGCTTGCTGCCGGAACCACGCGCGGGTCTGCGGTATACACGCCTGCGACATCGGTGAAAATCTCGCATTTGTCGGCCTGCAGGCTTGCCGCCAAGGCCACGGCAGACGTATCGGATCCGCCACGTCCCAAAGTGGTGATCTCTCCTGTGTCGCTGATGCCCTGGAATCCGGCCACGATCACGACGCGTCCGCGGTCCAGCTCCGCGCGAATCCGGGTTGGATCGATCTCTTTGATTCGTGCCCGGCCATGAATCGATTCGGTCGTAATTCCTGCCTGCCAGCCAGTCAGGGAAATCGCGTCATACCCCTTTTGGTGCAAGGCCATTGACAATAAAGCGATGGACACCTGCTCCCCCGTGGTCAGCAGCATATCCATCTCCCGTTCAGACGGGTAAGGCGTAATTTCTTTCGCCATGTCGATCAGCACGTCCGTCGATTTTCCCATCGCGGACAAAATGATCACCATGTCGTGACCCGCTTCCTTGTTTGCGATAATCCGATCAGCTACTCGCAAAATTCGCTCAATAGTTCCTACGGAAGTACCTCCGTATTTCTGCACGATCAATCCCATGGCACTTCTCTCCTATTCCTATTCTCATATCCACACGTTTTTTCTCTATGTTTGGTTTCTCTTTTTCTTTATGTTTTCCAGATAAACAAAAAAGACACCGACGAGGAATTTCACCTGTCGCTGTCTATGGTTTCGACATACCGGCTCCCCCTTCCCAATACACGCGGACAGACTGCAAGAGATGATCGGAAAAACCAGTCATCACTCACACTGTCACACCGTGAGATAGCTCTCCATCCAGCAACTGGCCATTGCCTGGATGACAGTCCTGCGCTTGTTCAACGCAAGCCCAGCATGAAAAGCACGGGTCGCTCTTCACACTTCGGCGAATTCCCCTTTTCCTGCCCTTCATAGATACCCGATCTCTGGGAGGTACTCATGGTTTTCGCGCCTCTACCTCACTCCTTTGGGGAAGTGAGGTCAACTATTCTGTTTGAATGGCATTATAACATGCTGCCTGGCAGGGATCAATGGCTTTTTCCTTTTTGCTCGTTCGATCAGGTTTCCAGCTTGCGCAGATGCGCGATGATCTCGCGGGCCAGCTTGTCGCCGATTCCCAGCTGGCGGAAATCCTCGACACTTGCCTCCCGCATTTTTTTCAGCGAGCCGAAATGAGTAAACAGCAGCTTTCTTCGTTTTTCCCCGATCCCAGGGATTTCATCGAGCTGGGAGGACAGCATCGTCTTGGACCGCGACTGCCGATGAAACGTGATCGCAAACCTGTGCACTTCGTCCTGGATGCGCTGCAGCAAGTAAAATTCATAGCTGTCGCGTCTCAACTCCACCGCTTCTGGCGGATCGCCGTACATCAGCTGCGCGGTACGGTGTTTGTCGTCCTTCGCCAAGCCGCAAACCGGGATGTACAAGCCCAGCTCGTTTTCCAGCACATCCATGGCTGCACTGATCTGTCCCTTGCCTCCGTCGATCACGATAAGATCGGGCATCTCCTGATTTTCTTTCAGCAGGCGGGAATAGCGACGGCGGATGACCTCCCGCATCGAGCCGTAATCATCAGGACCTTCGACGCTTTTGATCTTGAATTTGCGGTACTCTTTTTTGTCGGGACGTCCATTCGTAAAGACGATCATGGCAGAGACCGGCTCAGTACCTTGAATGTTAGAGTTGTCGAACGCTTCGATTCGGTGCGGGGTTTTGATTCCGAGAATATGCCCCAGATTATGCACCGCCTGGACGGTCCGCGCGTCGTCTTTGGACATCAGGGCGAATTTCTCTTGCAGCGCAATTCGTGCATTTTCATTCGCCATCTGCACCAGTTCCCGCTTCTTGCCGCGTTTCGGCGCATGGACCTTGATTCCGAGCCACTGGGCGAGCAATTCGGGATCGCTTTCCTCGGGCAGCAGAATCTCCTTGGGCAGCGCGTTTTGCTTGTCATAGTAAAATTGGCCCACATAGGACATAAAGTCTTCCGCTTCCTCCCCATAGTAAGGAAAAGACGTCGTTTGCCGCTCGATCATTTTGCCCTGGCGCATGTAAAAAATCTGAATGCACATCCAGCCCTTGTCGACCGCGAAGCCTATAATGTCCCGGTCCACTGTGTCGGCCATGGTCACCTTCTGTTTCTCCATCACGGCTTCGATGCTTTTGATCTGGTCGCGGTATTCCTTCGCCCGCTCAAACTCCATATTCTCTGCCGCCTGATTCATCTTGGCCGTCAATTCCTGCTTCATCGCTTCATGGCCGCCGTCGAGAAAACGGGCGATTTCCTCCACGATCCGCTGATTTTCCTCTTCGGCCACATCGTACACGCAGGGAGCCAGACATTGGCCCAGATGGTAATACAGACAGACCTGCTTCGGCATCGTTTTGCATTTGCGCAGTGGATACAAACGGTCCAGCAGCTTCTTCACTTCTCCTGCGTCGCCAGCGTTGGGGTAGGGACCAAAGTATCGGGCCTTGTCCTTCAACACCTTGCGCGTGATCTCCAGTCGCGGCTCTTTTTCATTGGTAATTTTAATGTAGGGATACGTCTTGTCGTCGCGAAGCATCACATTGTAGCGCGGATTGTGCTGCTTGATCAGGTTGCACTCCAGAACCAAGGCCTCAATCGCAGACGATACGACGATATATTCAAAATCAGTAATTTCACTGACCAAAAGCTGTGTTTTCCCATTATGGCTTCCGGTAAAGTAGGAGCGAACGCGGTTTTTCAACACCTTCGCCTTTCCTACGTAGATAATTTCACCGGCAGCGTTTTTCATCAGGTAGCAGCCCGGTTTTTCAGGCAATACACCCAACTTGTCTTTCAAGGAGCGATTCACGGCTGCCCCCCTCCTTTCGCAACTTTCCACCCCCCATCGTAACACGTTTGGGCAAAGAAAAACAGCATTTGCCTTTCTCAAGCAAATGCTGTCCGTTCGATACATTTCCGTCTATGTGGCGGCTTACAGATGTTTGCCTACTGTTGCCATCAATGCTTCTTTCGGTTGGAACCCGATGATTTTGTCTACCGGTTGACCGTCTTTGAACACGATCAATGTCGGAATGGACATGACGCCAAAACGGCCTGCAGACTCAGGATTGTCGTCGACGTTTACTTTTACGATTTTCAGTTGGGAGCCCACTTCACCATCGATTTGCTCCAGGACAGGCGCGATCATTTTGCAAGGGCCGCACCAAGGTGCCCAAAAGTCAACCAGGACGGTGCCTTGCCCTACTTCCTGGGTAAAGTTTTGATCAGATGCATTTACAATTGCCATGAGTGTTACCTCCTTGATCTCTTACTTCTGGAAAAAGTATCTTACTGAGAATCAGTATATCATCCCTGCGGCGATATGACCATCACGCCAGACACTTTCCGCACTCAAGGATAGTTTGTCCTGCATACCCTTCCTTACCCTTTGTTTCTTGTCAGGAAATCGTTTCTTTTGTGAAGCCCTCTTGCCCTCCGAGCACGGGGACAAAAAAACGTCCTGGAATCACTTAGTCCAGGACGTTTCGCAAGCTTTGATTAGACAAGAACCTTTTTAAATTCAGCAGTCAGCAATGGCACGACTTCGAACAAATCTCCGACGATGCCGTAATCAGCGATCTGGAAGATTGGGGCTTCAGGATCTTTATTAATCGCCACGATCACTTTGGAGCTGGACATGCCAGCCAAATGCTGAATCGCGCCAGAGATGCCGCAAGCGATGTACAGATCAGGCGTTACGACTTTACCAGTCTGGCCGATCTGCAGGGAGTAATCGCAATAATCGGCGTCGCACGCTCCGCGGGACGCACCGACAGCAGCACCCAGGACGTCGGCCAGCTCTTGCAAGGTCTGGAACCCTTCTGCGCTCTTGACTCCGCGTCCACCGGATACGATTACTTTCGCTTCAGAAAGATCTACTTTCCCGCTGGTTTTGCGGACGACCTCTTTTACAATGGTGCGCAGGTCTTTGATCTCCAGATCTACAGGCACCACTGTCGCCGACTTCGATTCGTCTGCCGCACCTGCCGCGATATTGTTTGGACGAATGGTGACGAACAGCTTTCCATCGACGAACTTGCGCTTTTGAAATGCCTTCCCGGCATAGATCGGGCGGATGAAAACAGGTCCAGCCTCGATCCCTGTCACGTCAGATACCAGACCGTATCCCAGACGGGCTGCCACGCGCGGCGCCACGTCGCGACCAATCGCTGTATGGCCCAATACGACTGCATCTGGCGCAGCCAACTCGATCAATTGTGTCACAGCCTGTGTATAAGCATCAGGCGTGTACTGTGCCAATGCCTCATGCTCAGCCGCATAGACCATTGCAGCCCCATGATGGCCCAAAGTCGCAGCATGAGCCGCCGCATTTGCACCGAAAACGCCTGCTACCACTTCGCCCCCGTCAGCAATCAATTGCGCTGCTCCCAAGGCTTCCAGCGATACGTTGCGTAGTTGTCCGTCACGCACTTCTGCCAATACAAGTACCTTTTTCATGGAAATCCTCTCCCTCTCTCTTAGATCACTTTCGCTTCGTTGCGCAACAGTTGCACCAATTCTGACGCTTGGGCAGACAGATCACCAGACAAAATGCGTCCAGCCCCTTTTGTTGGCGGCAAAAATTGATCCACGATCTCAGTCTTTGCCGCTACCTCATCGGCAGACAGACCCAGATCATCAGCAGAGAGACGCTCCAAAGGCTTTTTCTTCGCCTTCATAATCCCAGGAAGGGAAGGATAGCGCGGTTCGTTCAATCCTTGCTGGGCAGTGATCAAAACAGGCAGACTGGTTTCAACAACCTCCAGGTCCCCCTCCACGTCACGCTCGACGCGAACTTGGCTTCCGTTAACTTCCAGCTTCACTGCAGTGGAGACGTGATTGATGCCCAGCTCTTCAGCCAGTCGCGGCCCGCCTTGACCAGCTCCCGTATCGACAGCCATCTGACCGCCCAGGATAATGTCAAAGCCGACTTTCTTCGCTACGGCTGCCAGGACTTTAGCCGTCGTGAATTCATCACCGAAAAGAGATTCGTCATCCACCAGCACAGCCTTGTCTGCGCCCATGGCCAACGCGGTGCGAATGGCGCTTTCCGCGCGATCCGGTCCGACGCTGACGACTGTTACCTCGCCGCCATGCTCTTCCTTCAGCTTGATGGCTTCCTCAACGGCATATTCATCATAGGGATTTATGATAAATTCCACACCATCTTCCGAAATGTTTCCGCCTTGAATTACGATTTTCTCTTCTGTGTCAAACGTTTGCTTCAACACAACCAAAATGTTCATGAGGACCCCTCCTTAGTCGAAATGCTACCGCGAAATAGCTGATGAGGCAAACCATTTCTTTCCTTCTCTCTATCGTCGTTCGTCAACGGTCAGAAAATTGCGGCTTGCGTTTTTCTATAAAAGCAGCTACGCCTTCCCGGACGTCTTCCGTAGCAAATGCTTCACCGAACAGCTTGGCTTCTCTCTCCATGCCTTCTTCGGCAGAGAGCGTGCCAGCAGCGTGGATTGCCTCCAAAGCCAGCTTGACGGTCACAGCGCTCTTGTTCACGATGACTGTTGCCAGTTTTTTCGCTTCCTCCAACAATTGCTCGACCGGGTAGACGGCTTCCGCCAATCCGATGCGATGCGCCTCTACTCCATCGATCATTTCGGATGTGAGGATCATCTGCGTCGCCCGACCTTTGCCTACCAGACGAGGCAAACGCTGAGTCCCGCCGTAGCCAGGGATCAGTCCAAGATTCAGTTCCGGCAGGCCGAGCCTTGCTTCCACCGCAGCCAAACGGATGTGGCAAGCCATCGCCAGTTCCAGACCGCCGCCCAGGCAAGGGCCGTTAATCGCAGCAATGATGGGCTTTGGAAAGGTTTCCATTCGGGTAAACAAATCTTGTCCCAGTTTGGAAGCTGCTTTCGCATCCTCCGCATCCATCTGCGTAAATTCTTTAATATCTGCGCCCGCAATGAAAAACCTGCCTTCTCCCGTCAGGACAACCGCCTTGATGGCAGGATCCGCTTCCCACTGCCCCAACAGCTCCTGCAGCTCCTCCAGCACCTTTCTGCTTAATGCATTGGCTGGGGGATTGTTGATCGTAACGATCGCAATGCGGTCTTCCACCTGTACATTCCAATGTGCAGTCATCTCTCACCCTCCACTCTATCAAAAATGAAGGAACAACCATCCTCCGAACGGTCGCTCAGTTTTGCACTTTTATTGTAGCAAAGGTACGTATGCAACAAAAGCTTTTCTTTCCTATTTCCCCATCAAACCGTGCAGGAAGAGATTATGAATGGGGTGAACATAGGAGACAAGATCGTACTTGCACTGTTTCATGACCCAAGCTGTCGTCACTTCGTCCAGCGTGCCGAAAATCATTTTTCGCGCCAAGCGCACATCGAGATCAGGACGGAACATCCCAGACTCCATCCCCTCGCGAATGACCTCGTCAATCAGCGAAAAATACTGCTTCATGACGTTCCCGATGCCCTCGCTGATTATCGGATTGGATTGGCGGAGTTCAATTTGTGTCACCATCGCCAATTCATGATCCTGGGAAAGCTGGCTGAAATGCGCATGAACGAGAACAAATAGCTTCTGCTCCGCCGACGTCGCTTCCGAGATGCGTGCTCTGCATGTTTCGATAAAATTCCCCATCTTTTCGTTAAACAAGGAGATAAGAATATCATCTTTGTTTTCGAAGTAGAGGTAGATCGTACCGTCCGCCACCTTCGCTTCTTTGGCTATTTTGGAAACCTGGGCATTGTGGTAGCCCTGCCTGGCGATGACGCGAACTGCAGCATCGATAATGGCCTGATACTTTTCCCCCGTTTTTTTTGCCATATGTACCTCCACGTTTTACTCGCAGCGATGATAGAATGAATGACTATTCATTCACAATCATAAGTGTAGTATACTTCCTGCTTGGCGTCAATCCTGAGCGGTCGGTCATTTTTTACAAAAACAAAACGGTCATGACCGTTTTGTTTGACCGCAAGCGGTCACATTCACTTTTATGAAAAACGTCGAGACGTTTTTCACAGAAAAAAGACCGTTATCCTGTGAGGGAACGGTCCTGTCAATCCTTTTAACTGGTTTTGATCTGCTCCTGAGCTTCTCTTTGCTTTTTGTCCTCTTCCTGAAGCTGGCGTCTCAGCACTTTACCCACCATCGTCTTCGGCAATTCACTGCGGAATTCGTACAGACGCGGAATCTTGTAGGCAGCCAGCTTTTCTCTGCAATGCTTCTCCAATTCTTCTTCGCTGGCTTCCATCCCCTGCTTCAAGACGACAAAGGCCTTGACGGTCTCTCCGCGATACGGGTCTGGCACACCGATGACCGCAGCTTCCTGAACAGCGGGATGCTCGAACAGAACCTCCTCCACTTCACGCGGATAGATGTTGAAACCTCCAGCGATGATCATGTCCTTTTTTCGATCTACAATATAAAAATACCCGTCTTCGTCCATGTATCCCATATCGCCAGTCAGAAGCCAGCCATCCTTGAGGACCGCAGCCGTATCTTCCGGGCGATTCCAGTACCCGACCATGACCTGCGGACCTTTGACAGCAAGCTCGCCGATCTGGCCAGTAGGCAGCTCTTCACCCGTGCTGGGGTCGAGAACGCGGCTGTCCGTATCCGGCCAGGGCAATCCGATGCTGCCTGTGATACTTCTGCCCCAGATGGGATTGGAGTGAGTAACCGGAGAGGCTTCGGTCAATCCATACCCCTCTACCAGCTTGCCGCCGGTCAACTCCTCGAAGCGATTTTTCACTTCAACCGGCAAAGGAGCCGAACCGCTTACACATGCTTCAATAGAGGACAGATCGTATTTTTGCAGATCGGGATGATTGATCAGTCCGATGTACATAGTAGGTGCTCCGGGGAACAGCGTCGGTTTGGTCTTGCTGATCAACTCCAGCATCTGCTTGACGTCAAATTTAGGTACGAGAATGATTTCTGCTGCGATGGAAATGCCTTTGTTCATGACCGTCGTCATGCCGTAGACATGAAAAAGCGGCAATGCGCCAAGAATGCGGTCTCTTCCCATCTTTAGCTTGTATAAAACAGCTTTGCATTGCACGGCATTGGCGATCAGGTTGGCATGTGTCAACATCACGCCTTTGGCGACGCCTGTTGTGCCCCCGGTGTATTGCAGCAAGGCGATGTCATGCTCGGGATCTACCTCGATCTTCACCGGACTGTTAGCGCTTTCTTTTACTATGGAAAGAAAAGGCTCAACATCGCTGCCGTATGTGACTTGCGGATTGTGCCCGTCTTTTTTTTGCACCAGCGGATACAGCATTCTTTTGAAAAAAGGAAGATAATCGCCGATGCTGGTAATGATGAGTCTTTTCAGTGGGGTCGATGAACGAACGGAAGTGACGCGTTTGTACAGCAGATCCAGTGTGATGATCGTCTCTGCCCCGGAGTCGTTCAATTGATGAATGAGCTCCCGCTCCGTATAGAGGGGATTGGTCATCACGACGGTCGCGCCAGCAAACAGGGCACCATAATAGCAGATCACCGTTTGCGGCACATTGGGCAGCATAATGGCGACGCGATCGCCTTTTTTCACGCCACGCTTGATCAGTCCGTTGGCAAACTGGTACGACAAATCCAACAGCTCACGATACGTAATCCGCTTTCCCATAAAATAAATAGCATTGTTATCGGGATATGTAGCTGCTGACTGCTCCAGAAAATGCGTCAATGAAACACGGGGGTATTCCAATGACGGGGCAGTTTCGGGTGGGTAACTGGCAATCCAAGGCTTGGCATTTGACATGGGTTATCCCTCCATCGCGTAATGGCCTTGCCGTCCCGTATGCTCAGCATTCATAACCTCTTCCTAGTACTCATTCTATTCGAAAGATAGTTAATTTTCCAACAAAATGTTTCGATATGGAAATTTTTTTCTGAAATGTAAAGGAGGGACGCGGCCCAATCTCGCCCCCCTTCCTACTTTATCTTATGTATCAAGGCGATAAAACCTGCCTGATTTGCTGCTGAACCCGCTCTCTCTCGGCCGACGGGACTAAATGGTACCAGCCCAGTACACCGTTGTGCCAGATTCTCTCATCTCTCCCGATCAGGGTATCCGTCTTGAGCAGATTGTCTTTCGGATCTGAAAAGGAAAAAAGCAGCGAGGCGATCTCGCCCTCGGTCAAATCCATTTTGACGTGTTCGCCCATGATGGAAAGCAAGCTGTGCATTTTGGGCAATACCTCGGGAGAAGTCCCCTTCGAGACCAACGCTTCCATAATCTCCTGCTGCCGTTCAATCCGTTGGTAGTCGCTATCCTCTTTGCCAAGGTCGCTTTTGCGGTAACGGGCGTAATCCAGTGCCTGCTCTCCCGTAAGTGTCTGCAAACCGGGCTGCAAATCGATGAAGGTATCATCGCTGGGGTCACTGTATTTCATCCGTTTTTTCACATCGATTGCGACACCTCCCAGCTCATCGACCACCTTGCGAAAGCCTTCGAAATCTACCGTCACATACCGCGAGATCTCGATGCCCAGGAATTGCTCCAGGGATTGCTTGACCAGCTTGGGACCTCCGAAGGCCATTGCGTGGTTCACTTTGTCATACCCGCGTCCTGGGATGCTCAGGTAGCTGTCGCGCGGAATCGAGATCAGATAGGCGGATTGCTTGGCTGGGTGGATAGCTGCCAGCATGATGGTATCCGAGCGGGCAGCCTCGCCGTCTCTGCTGTCAATTCCCAAAATCAGGGCGACGAACGGCTTCATCGGGGTAGTGGCAGAACCCAGGGAGCGAGGCGGTGATGGTTCCGGATTGGCTTGAGCTGAATCTTGAACCTGTCCGTCTATCGGCATGTACCATTTTTCGGCGAGCTGCCTGTACTCCATCACTGTATACGCGACAGCTGCCAGCATGAGAAGAATACACCAGGATACCAGATGAAAGGCGATTTGTTTTCCATACCGTTTGAAAAAGGATTGATTGAACATTGCGCGTGACCTCCCCCGTAAAAGCAAGTCCCTGTCACGCAGCAGCTTGGACAGGGACTTGTTTCCAGTTTTAACGGAAGAGATCTGGTTTAAACCTGCTCGATTCAGGGACGTTCTACGATCAGGGCCATGCCCATGCCGCCGCCTACACAGAGGGCAGCGAGCCCGCGCTTCACCTGGCGCCGCTTCATCTCATGCAGCAGTGTCACGACAATGCGGCAGCCCGTCGAGCCGACAGGATGGCCGAGTGCGATGCCGCTGCCATTTACATTCGTGATCTCGCGCGGCAACCCGAGAAGTTTTTCCACAGCCAGATACTGTGCCGCGAACGCTTCATTCACCTCGATCAAGTCGATGTCTCCCAGCGTGAGGCCGGCTTTTGCCAGCGCCTTATGAACAGCTGGTACTGGACCGTAGCCCATCAGGTCTGGCTCTACACCTGCCACAGCCCAGGAGAGGATGGTTCCGAGCGGTTCGATGCCCAGATCCTTCGCTTTGTTCTCCTTCATCAGCAGGGCAGCGGAAGCGCCGTCATTTAGACCTGAGGCATTTCCCGGCGTTACGGTGCCGTTTTCCCGGAAACCAGGCCGCAGCTTGGCCAAGCTCTCCATCGTGACTCCCCGTCTAGGATGCTCGTCGGTGGTGACCAGAAGGCTTTCCCCTCTCTTTTTCACAGAAACAGGGATGATTTCTTCGGCAAAAATACCGCTGTCGATGGCATGTATTGCATTTTGCTGGCTCCGCAGGGCAATTTCGTCTTGCTCCTCGCGGGTAATGCCATAGCGGTCTGCCAGTCTCTCCGCTGTTTCACCCATCAAGATCTGGTGGTGCGGATCCGTGAGCAGCTCCCACATCGCATCTGTCATTTCGCCATGCGTAAGCCTTTTGCCCCAGCGAGCGTTTTTCAAGACGTACGGAGCATTGCTCATGCTTTCCACGCCGCCTGCCAGCACGATTTCATGGTCGCCCAGGAGGATCTGTGATGCACCGCTGACAATAGCCTGCATTCCGGATGCACATTGGCGTTGGACCGTAAAACCGGTGACCTCATGGCCCAGACCTGCATCGATCGCCACGACCCGGGCGATGTTGGGTTCATCGGTGCGCTGAATGCAGTTGCCCAATATGATTTCCTCTACCTGTCTTCCTTCCAGTCCAGCCCTCTCCAACACGCCTTGCACTGCTGTTTGCGCCAAGCCTCGTGCACTTACATCCTTTAACACCCCGCCAAACGTACCGATTGGTGTACGTCCGGCAGCCGCGATGACGACTCGCTCCATTCCGCTTCCCACTCCTTCGTTTTTTCCTATTTTACCATCTATTGGTTACCGTTGTGGGGACATATTGGCAGAGGCTTTCATCAGAATCGTTACCCACTCCTCGCTGCGCCGCTCCCCCAAGGCCTCAAAGCCAGCTTCTTCGTATGCGGACAGGACCATCTCGCGGTTCCACTCTACGATGCCAGACAAAAGTACATGTCCATTCTGGGCGATCCGCTCTGTTACGACCGGCAGCATGGCTACATCTTCCTCTCCCCCGATGTTGAGCAGGATCAAGTCTGCTTGTTCAGGCAAATTTTCGCGTACAGCCTCCTCGAGGGCATCACCGATGAGGATCTTCAGGGCTTTGTCCGGCACTTGATTATTTGCGGTATTCACCTCGATCTGGTACTCGCTTTGCGGGTTAATATCGATGGCGTAGATGGGTTGACTTGCTCCATTGACGGCACAGTATAAAGAAAGGATGCCTGAGCCCGCACCAATGTCGAGTACGACCTTGTCTGCGACCGGGATCTCCTGAAGGAAAAGCAAAATATCCTGGGTAGTGCCATGGTAGCCAGTCCCAAAAGCAGCTCCAGGATCGATCCATAGTATATTCCGGGCTTCCTTCAACAGATCCGGATCCGTCCAGGTCGGGGCGATCCACCATTCTCCCACTTGCACTTCACGAAATGCCTCTTTCCAGGAATCATTCTCTTCCGCTACCTGTTCTACCTCCCGGATGAAAACGGCACCAGACCAGCGTTCAAGGTATGCCCGCAAGAGCTGCAGATGCGCCTCCTCCTGATGCTGCATCGGCTCGAACACGTAGACGGTGACGGCATCTACGCTATTTTTCGCAAAGTCATAGCCGTTCTCGGTGGTCAGCACCTCAAATGGCGGCTCCGACCAGCCGAATGTGTAGGGACTGTCCAATAATTCCGCAACAAAGACGTCCTCGATTTCCTGGTTAACCTGCAAGGTGTATTTCAACCACTTTTGCTCCACTTTCCTCTTCTCCTTTTCTTCGTTTCCGGTACTCTTCCTCGCATGTTCACAACTGAACATAGCGGGATCATAGGCTGCATGGTATGATACTAGAATGGATCAGTTACCGCAGGGAGGTTGCTCATGTTTGACGAATTCTTTTATCGGCGGCGCAAAAACAAAGGGATGTTGATCCTGATGATCATCTTCGCCATCCTTGGCGTTGGCATGCTTGCCATGGGTATTCTCTTTTTGCGCTAGGGGGTTGCTTTACTTCCCATTGTTTACTCGATTATACTTGAGAATGTGTTTTTCCTGTACGTTTGATATAGAAAGAAGGTTCACTCCATGTCGCGAATTCTCATCTCCGGGTACTATGGCTTCAACAATGCCGGAGACGATGTGGTCCTATACGGCATCATCAGCTCGCTTGTGCGGGAACAACCGAATATCTCCCTGGCTGTGCTCTCCAACACGCCAGAGCGTACCGCCGAGCTGTTTGGGATCGAGGCGTATGATCGCTGGAGTCTGGGTACGATTATCCGTGAGTTGAAGCGAAGCGACATGTTGGTCATGGGCGGAGGAACCCTGATGCAGGACGTGACCAGTCCCCGCAGTGTTCTCTACTATTTGGGGATTGTCATGATTGCCAAGCTCCTCGGCAAGCCTGTCGTCTTTTACGCCCAAGGGTTCGGACCGATCCTGAAGTCGCTGAGCCGCTCCATGATCAAGCGGGTCGTCAATCGCGTCGATATCATCACCGTGCGCGATCACGAATCGGGTGAAGACTTCAAGGCTTGCGGCGTTATACGAGCCCCGATCCATGTCACCGCAGACCCGGCTTTGACTATCTCAGCGGATGACATATCGGACGAGCGTGGCAAAGCTCTCTTGGCAGGCATGTTTGCTGATGCCACGAAGCCGCTTGTCGCCATTTCGGTACGTGACTGGAAACAGGAGCAGCATTTTAAACAAAGCATGGCAAAGGCCGCAGACTGGTTCATCGAGCAGGGCTGGAATGTATTGTTCCTCCCGATGCACGTCCCCAGCGATCTGGCTCCTTCCAGACAAATCATGGATCAGATGACGCAGCAGGGTGCCCGGCTTCTCGATGTTCCCGTCACGTTTCACGATATCATGTCCGTATTGAAGCAATGTGACTACGTCGTCGGCATGCGTCTGCATTCGCTCATTTTGGCTTGCATGCTGCGCATCCCTTTTACCGGAATATCCTACGATCCCAAAATCGATCGTTTTGTCGAAAGAGCTGGCATGCCCAACGCCGGCCATATTACGAAATTGGAAGCCAACTCGTTGCTCACCCTTTTGGCGGAACGGCTGAAGATGCTCGACCAAGAACGGGAGACGATCACACGTCAAGCGCTTCTGTTGGAGCAAGAAGCTGCGAAGAGCAGCGAGCTGGTCTTGAAGGCTCTGCACCGAAAACAATAATGATGATCTTAACAGGAAGGAAGGTAGTCTGGAACATGTCCGTATCCTCTCAAATGTTGCTCGGTTTGAACCGACTCTTTCCCCTGCCCGTTCATCCCTTTAACCTGGCGAACGAAGGGCAGATGAGCTACACCGAATGGCAGTTTCAAAAAGGGGACCAGACGATTCAATTTTTCCTCCCCTATCACTCTCAAGAGCAGATGTTCACAGGCAAGACGGTTTTGGACATCGGCTGTGGCGGTGGCGGCAAGACCTGCTATTACGCCACGTTCAAGCCCGAAAAAATGATTGGCATCGATATCGTCCCCCATTATGCCGTGGAGGGGAATGAGTTTGCCAAGCAGAAAGGTTTGGCGGATGTCGTATCCTTTATGACGGGCGACGCGGCGAATATGTCTTTTGCCGACAATACGTTTGACACGATCATCATGAACGACGCGATGGAACATGTTGGCGAGCCGGAGAAAACGCTGGCGGAGTGTTTTCGCGTGCTAAAGCCAGGCGGGCATCTCTACATTAATTTTCCGCCTTACTATCACCCGTATGGGGCTCATTTGTCTGATGCCATCGGAATTCCCTGGGTGCATGCGCTCTTCTCCGAGCAAGCCCTGATCCGAGCATACAAAGAGCTGGTTCGCGATCTGCCGGACGGCGCTGACCGCCTCTCTTTTCGCTTCAGTACAGGACCGGATGGACGGGAGACGATCTCTTACATCAATCAGATGACGATCAAACGCTTCCGGAGAATTCAGCAGGGAGTCACCCAGCCAGCCGTCTACGAGCGGGAAATTCCATTGCGAAATCAGTTAAAACCGCTGGCCAAGCTGCCCGGGCTGCGCGAATTTTTCGTCAAGATGGTGGTCTGTGTCTATCGCAAGGAAGCTTGATGTTTGCAGTAAATAAAACAAGGGTGCCCAATCGTAGATTCGCTACGTAGGGCACCTTTTTTTAGGGGGAATGACAACTATGGCGATTCTCTCATGACAGGCTCAGCGGATTTTTGTTGGTGGTCATCGGGCTGCGGTGGTGGGGAGGAAACCAGCTAATATTTTGTCAAGAGTATCCTTATTATTTTCTTTGAAGTTGTGCTATATTGTTGAAAAGCATGCAAAATAACCTCTCTAAAGGGAGAGGTTATGGAAATTCATTCCATTACGCTGACTGAAAGTCAGCCTTATAAGGTTCGCTTCTCGTTAAAATGCAGTATATCCAGCGGATTAGCTTATTCACACAAGCAATCACAACCTGTTTGTGGGGCTTTCCTTCCCCCTTTTTCACGTCATAATACTCACGTAATCGCTGATTTACTGAGCTTTGTAAGAGACACCCCTTTCGTCTTCTTACTCCGCATTGTACAGCTTGGTACAGCGCTCTTCGCAAGCGTTTGGAACCCCGTTTGGTAATTCGGTTTGTGCTTGCTGTGAACTTTCCGGAGGATGTGACACTTGGGTCAACCCCAGCGAATGCGACCAATTTCTTTGCGTGGTCAAACCGTTCGATTTCCCCAATTTCGGCCAGGATTGTGGCAGCAATCTTGTTTCCCACGCCGGGAATCGAACGGAGTAGATCATATTCTTTTTTTTCTTCAGCCAGGGCATCTATTTGTTTTTCAAGCTTGGATAGATGCTCCTGGTATTGAAGTAGCAACGTGATGAACATACGTAAACTAAGCACATAACTCTCATGGACCCCTTCTTGAAAGGGGCTTTTTTCTGCCGCTGCCATCATATCTATTGCCTTTTCCTTTGCCCACTTCGGTGACCGTCCACGAACAAGCTTTGTGTTCATACACTCCGCTAGCTTGTCCACTCCTGCCGTTTTTACCGCCCCTGGTGTTGAATACATTTCCAACACTCCCAATGATACCGTTGAATACAAATCCCCAAACACACCTTCATACGTGGGAAAGACCTGGTCTAGGACAGCCCGAAATTGCAATTTTGTCTGAACATACATATCCGTCATTGCCTCATGTTGTCTCGTGAGATGACGTAAATGAAGCCAGTGCGTTTCCTGCTTTTGGTACGGTTCAAACTCCTCTTTGTAATAAAGTTCTCCTAAATGAACCGCGTCCAATTTATCGGTCTTCACTTTTCTTAGGTGCGTTTTCTTAGCCCGCTGGGCTAATAAGGGATTAAGGATATACAGGTCATAATTTTTCTCCTCTGCCCACTCTACAATGGGAAGGTGGTAGTGACCTGTAGCCTCAAGAATAATTGCTGGACGACAACCGCTGTCCTTTTCTACTTCCTTTAGCCTTCCATGAAGCCATTCCAAATCTGTTATGGTATGCGAAAAACGAAATCCTTTTCCGTATAATTTGTTCCGATCCAGAAAGATCTGTGCTTGGCTTTCTCCTTTTGCCACATCGATTCCTACAACTGGATTCACGTTCTTCCTTCCCCTCACTTCTTTTACCGGCAGCCCCTTTAGCACTTGTATGCCATAGCTTCGCATGTGATACGGGATCTTGTCCCAACCAGCCCAAACATAGTTGTACAAGTAGGGGGNTTTGCCTCCCTTTGATCCATTGCCATATACATGAGATCATCAATAATGACCAAATCGGATTCGTTTATTCTTTTAAGCTGCGTTTGTGATTTTGTGAGGTACTCTTGGGTTTTCAATAGATGGATCAACTCTCCCATGGTTGAAAAGGTAACTTGAAAACCCTTTTGTATCGCTTCTAACCCAAGTCCAATTGCAATGTGGGTTTTGCCCACTCCTGGAGGACCAAGAAGGATCAGATTGTACTGTTGTTCTAGCCAATTCAGTTCCTTCAACTGTTTGATTTGGCGGGAACTGATTGACTTTTGCTCATCGATCTGAAATTCATCCAAGGTCTTTTGATAGGGAAACTTGGCCCATTTCAATCTCCTCTCCGCATTTTTTGCTTCTCTCCGTTTCAATTCATAGGTTAAGAGTTCTTCTAGAAATTCCTGATAGGTCCAAGAGAATTTTTCAGCTTTACGAAGGAATTCAGGCAGTTCATTGGCTGTCTCCGCCATCCGAAGATGGCGGAAGTAATTTTGCATGGTCTGTACGGTGCTGTTCAACGTCAAATGCCCCCTAGTATTTTTAAATATTTATCCATTTCCCTCGTTGGTGAAGTGGCTTGTAATGCGGAGAGGTTGCGGAAGTTGCTTGGTATTGCTTGATCGAAACGAGGTTCTGAGGAGGGCTTGGTATCTTTTAGTCGGGAAAGGTGCTGTGCAACATCCCGGAGGTCATTTGCACTCCATAAATGGTCTTTTACACATACATCCAAGGCTTCCTCAATATCAGGTTGGAAATGGGTGATGGCATATTGAACGATTTGCAAATGATCACGTACATACCTCGGATACCGAACGCTTATCTCATGAATAAACAGCATTGCTTTTTCTTGATCGTGAAATTGGCGGATAATGGTCTCCTTATAAGCATGAATCCCTTTAGATGAGAGCGTAAAAAGTTTTGTGTAAATGGTTAAACTTTCCATTAAGGAGATGATCATTTATGCAAGACAAAAGAGATCTTACGATCAAAGAATTAGCAAAGGATTGCCGCACCATCGAGGACGTCCATGTGATGCTGAAGGACCTGTTTCGTGACACGATCCAGCAGTTGTTTGAAGCCGAAATGGATGATCACTTAGGCTACAACAAGCATAGTTCCGACGGTGACCATTGTCCCGTGAAAATAAAGTTTTAGACTCAGAGGCGCGATTTAACGCGTTTTATGAGATTAAAAATCGCCAGACTTCCAAAAATAAGTATTAGACTGACAATAAAAATGAAACAGCGGCGGACCAAGACTTGAAAAATAAAGTCTTAGACTGCCGCTGTCTTTGTTCAACTAACGTATCCCGTTAGTTCAGCAACAACAAGGATATGTTGTTCATTCCTTGGGTGTAAAAAATTATAATTTATTACTCACAGTAATTATTATTCGGCTGCCATAGCATCAGCTTTAGTTACATGTACAGTACCATGTGGATGGTGTGGAGGTGCATATATCGAATAAAGTTTTAGCGGGATATTGCCTGTATTAGTTACATTGTGCCATGTTCCAGCGGGTACCACAATGGCAAAGTCATCAGAGACTTTTCTTACAAAGCTTAAATTATTTTTACTCTTGCCCATTTGAACAATCCCTTGACCTTGTTCAATACGAAGGAATTGGTCAACGTTAGGGTGAATTTCCAACCCGATATCTTCGCCAACGTTAATACTCATCAATGTAACTTGCAAATGATTTCCTGTCCATAAAGCGGTACGATACGTACTGTTTTGCTTCGAAGCCTGATTGATATTAACTACAAACGGTTCAGGTCCATAATCTTTCAACTGAAAAACCAATCGATTATCATGCCATGTATCAGGAGGCATAGTCCTGTAAACATTCTGTCCTCCATAGTTATACATTGGTACATTTACATGATATGGATATGGATATGGATACATATAAGGAACATTGTACATTTTTTTCATTCCCTTCACGCATTTTTCAAATTATCTTATGAAATATACTTAGGGAATGTACCTAGATTCAGCATTATATAGAAAGCTATCGGAAGGGTGCTGTTGAAGGGTTCTGCCCGTTAGCTTTGCTCGCGATCAGACTACAACTTTATTTTCACGGTCTAACACTTTATTTTTCAGTCTAACACTTTATTTTCAATGAACAACCATACAGGAAATAGTCGAAATGGCTACAGCAAAAAGACAGTGAAAACGAAGTTTGGTAACACAGAACTTCGTGTGCCTCGCGATCGCAACGGCGAATTTGAACCTCATATTGTGAAAAAACACGAGACTACCGCAAATGGTTTAGAAGAGCAAATCATTGCTCTCTATGCGAAAGGAATGTCTACGCGAGACATCGAGGAACACATGAAGGATTTATATGGGATTGAAGTGTCAGCGGCGATGGTCAGTAAAGTAACGGATAAGATCATGCCAATGGTGGCGGAATGGCAATGTAGGCCTCTTGACCGCGTTTATCCCATTGTATTCCTTGACGCTATTCATTTTAAAGTTCGCCAGGATAATCGGATCATCAATAAAGCAGCATACAGCGTTCTAGGCATTACAGTATCAGGACATAAGGACATTTTGGGTATCTGGATTGGCGAGCACGAGAGTGCTAGCTTTTGGCTAAATGTGTGTACGGAGTTGAAAAGTCGCGGGGTAGAAGATATCCTGATCGCGTGTAAGGACGGACTCTCAGGATTTTCAGAGGCAATTAATGCTGCGTTCCCGAGAACCCAGATTCAACTATGCGTCATCCACCAGATACGTAATTCAATGAAATATGTTCCCTTCAAAGAAGAGAAGCTAGTCTTGGCAGACTTAAAGAAAGTCTATCAAGCTCTTACATTAGAAGAAGCCGAGGTGGCTTTCGCTACGTTTAAAGAGAGATGGGAGAAAAAATATCCCATTATCATTCGCTCCTGGGAAAATAACTGGATTGAGTTGACCGCCTATTTTAACTATCCTGCTGAAATTCGTAAGATGATCTATACCACAAATATTATTGAGGGATACCACCGTCAACTCCGCAAAGTAACCAAAACGAAAACTGCCTATCCAACCGACGACGCCCTACGGAAGATCATCTATCTTGCAACGATTGAGGCTTCGAAGAAGTGGACTATGCCAGTCAGGAGTTGGAAAGAATGTATATCGCAGCTTGCTATCCATTTTGGAGACAGATTGCAAGCGGAACTGTCCGCCTGATCCATCGGTTGAGCCGGCTTGACATGGAGCCTCTGCGGGCATGAGATCTTGCGATTGGGCGATCCCTGTAAAAACATGCATCGCATGGCAAACGAGCCTATCATGCCCGCCCCTCCATGTAAAGCCTTCGATGTGACTTTTTATTTCTTAAAAACCCATTTACACAAAATAATTTACAATCCCCTTTAGATCGATCACGTGAGTGCTGTCTACTTTTTATAAGCTCTCCTTTTCCGTGGCAAAGCCGATGTCGTGCAAGAACTTCTCCTTGCGGAGTTGCTCTGACAATCAGTTCCTCTTCATGAATCTCGATAAATACTTGATTCTCTCCCCTTGGACGGTATGTCCCTAAAGGAAGGGAGTACCGATTGGATTTATATTTAATCACATTGTCCTTATGGACAGTTCTTGTTATACTGGATCCACGGTTGCTCTCGAAAGAGAGCAGGGGAGAGACTGGCTTCAAGTGTTGCTTTTCGAGGGCGTGCACTTCAACCGGTCTCTTTTTTGTTGTATGGTGCACATTGTAATTGCCTGTCCGTGATAGCCAGGCCAGAGACCGTTCGTTCCATGCATCGATATTGGAGAAAACCCTGTGTTTGGCAAAGTTTCTTTTCACGAATTTCACTACGTTTTCTATCTTGCCCTTACTTTGCGGATCTGCCTTGCGGCATAAATAAAGGCGAAATCCACGTTCTTGCTTATAAGACTGAAATTCACTCGTCAGGATAATGTCTCCTGCATTTTCACTTACGGTGATCAGGTGATCTTGGTCATAAACCAATTCCTCTGGCATTCCTCCGAAAAATACGAATGCGTTTTCATGGCATCTGATTGCATCCCTTGTGGTAAAGGGTCTGCTTTGCCACTCTACATACTTGAAACGGGAGTGGGAGAGAACAAAAGTGATGAAGTATAATCTCACGTCCTTTTTTTCCATATTTTTAACCGTGACTTCTCCCCAATCCACTTGAGCCTGTTGGCCCATTGGCAACTCGTCCACTGCTTCGTGATCACGAATATGTACAATTTTCGGAATATGGTATATTTCCCTTAGCTCACTAACATAGGATCGAACTGTGCTTCCTCCAATCTTAATGGAAGGATATTTCTCCTTTAACCAGTCCTCGACCTGAGAAGAAGACAGATCTGGATGTTCATGTAACCAACTGAGAATCCTATCCCGGTAGGGATTCAACTTTTTGCTTCTGTTACCAAGGGAATTGACCCAATCTGATGCCTCCTCAAAAGTCATATCTAGATATTTATAGACCGTGTTCCTCGACAGATCCAATTTCCTTGCGATGGCTGCCACCTTAAATCCTTGCTCTTTTAATTGATGAACCTGAAGATACAACAGTAATTTTTCCACCTTTCCCATCCCCCAGCCAAGCTATGTTGAACAAGTAATCATAGCTTAACTGGGTTACCAAGTGAAAGAAAAAAGTGTTCATTTCTATTTGGCGGATACTGTTGAATTTAGTTTAGCAGTTACAGACGTAAATGAAGCCAGTGCGTTTCCTGCTTTTGGTACGGTTCAAACTCCTCTTTGTAATAAAGTTCTCCTAAATGAACCGCGTCCAATTTATCGGTCTTCACTTTTCTTAGGTGCGTTTTCTTAGCCCGCTGGGCTAATAAGGGATTAAGGATATACAGGTCATAATTTTTCTCCTCTGCCCACTCTACAATGGGAAGGTGGTAGTGACCTGTAGCCTCAAGAATAATTGCTGGACGACAACCGCTGTCCTTTTCTACTTCCTTTAGCCTTCCATGAAGCCATTCCAAATCTGTTATGGTATGCGAAAAACGAAATCCTTTTCCGTATAATTTGTTCCGATCCAGAAAGATCTGTGCTTGGCTTTCTCCTTTTGCCACATCGATTCCTACAACTGGATTCACGTTCTTCCTTCCCCTCACTTCTTTTACCGGCAGCCCCTTTAGCACTTGTATGCCATAGCTTCGCATGTGATACGGGATCTTGTCCCAACCAGCCCAAACATAGTTGTACAAGTAGGGGGTGAACAGTTTCCTCCACGGGTTTTTCCCAAAAAGGGGATCGTTCTACCCGGCTACCAATAGAGTAAAGCCATTTCCATGAAAAATGGCCAGCCAGTTTTTTCTGGCTGACCTCATAATACGAAAAAGGAGAAAACGCTTAGGCGGGTTGGGATCTTTGCTGGGGGTCATCCTGTCCGCCTCCACTCCAAATGCCTTCGCTTTTTTCCCATTTTTCCTCTGCCAGCTTTCCTAAACCCCTTGCCTCTTTGTTTGCGGGTATCTCATGGAGTTTTCTACCATCTTTTTCTACCATTGCAGTATAATGATTCCAATGAGAGAAGGAGGTACATATGATGACGATCATCCGCAAAAATCCAGATGTTGTTGCTCCCCCGGTTGGCTCCTATTCGCACCTTACGATTGTGCCGAGAGATAAGGATATCCTGGTTTTGGCTGGACAAGTCGGGACGGATCCTGAGGGGAATGTTCCGGCAGATGTGAATGAACAGCTACGGAATGCACTTCTAAATGTGACGCGTATTTTGAATAGTGAAGGCGTTACCTCAGACGGGATTGTGAAAATCAATCTCTGGTTGACGGAAGAGATCGACCGGGATCGCTTTATTGAGATGTGGAACGAATTCCACGGCGGTCAGCCGCCATCTACGACGTTAGCCTATGTATCTGCTTTGGCCCAACCTGCTTTTAAGGTTGAAGTAGAAGCTTGGGCTGCTCGCTAACAAAAAACGCTCCCCGATCGGCAGCAGGTTCATCATTGCAACCTGACTGCCTTACGGGGAGCATTTTATTTTTTTTCATTCCTACGATGACTTGGACGATGCCTGCTTTTTGCGGATCAAATTCATAAACGAGCGCAGCTTGTTGCCTCCTGGGAGCCAATCCAGCTCCTTGTCATCGATCAGCGGGATCAAAAGCAGCGAGCCCAAGTAAATGATCATCCCTACCGCTACGCCAGCCACGGTCTCCACTGCACCCAACAAACGCAGCTTGTCACCCCAGCCGAGCAAATAGCCAGTCGCTTCCGTTGTCCCCCAAGCCAGAACCAGCATCAGATTGGCGACGAGCAAGGGATACAGCGTGTCAAAACGCCAGTTGATCGGTACGTAGACGAGACGGCTGATGGTTCGCATATTGAGAATGCAGACAAAGGCGGTCGCACACAGCCAGGACAACGAGAGTCCATCCATCCCGAACCAGGAGGTAAACAAAAGCGTCGCGGCGATTTTTACGATGACACCATACACCAGGTGACGGGCGGGAATCTTCTCCTTGCCGATTCCTTGCAAGATTCCATTGGTGGCAAGCAACAGCGACAAAGGAATAGCAGTGACACCCAAGATAGCCATAGCCCGCGTCCCCTCGACATCTCCGTACAAAGCGAGGTTCGCCCCTTCTGCCACTGCAGTCAGCCCCAATCCGGCCGGCAGACCGATCAGCCAGGCAAAACGCAAGCTCAGCTTGGTCAAGGTCGTGACGCGCTCCGTATCTCCCTGCCCTTTCGCCTCCGCAATTGCTGGCACGATGGAAAGCGCAATCGAGGAGCCAAAAAGGCTCGCCATTTGCAACAGAGGGCCGCCGCGGCTGTAAATCCCGAACCAGGTGTCAGCCGTCAGCCCATCTACCTGCCAGATGTACCGAAAGATATTAATCGCGAGAAACGAATCGGTCAAGCTGAAAATCGGAATGACCAAAGCACTGAGGCAGATCGGCCAGGCGATTCGCCACATCTTGGCGAAAAAGGCGCGATCATACCACCAGTCCAGCTGCTTCCACTGTGCCCCGACAAAAACCTCGCTCTTTCGGTTGTGCAGCCACAGCAGAAATCCCAGGAAACCCAGGCTTAAAAAGGTACTGATCATCGTCCCGAAATTGACGCCGGTAATGACGGTATCCGTATCTTCTCCAAGGCGGACCAGGTAAAGAGAGGCTATGAGAATAAAGGCTACGCGCAGCGTTTGCTCCACGATTTGAGACAAGCCGACATACATCATTTTCTGGTGACCGTAAAAGAAACCGCGGATGACGGCAATCAACGGCACGAATAACAGGGATAAAGAGATCGCCCGGATTGGCTGGATCAGATGGGGATTGCCCATCAGTTTGGCGATCAATGGCGAGCAGGCATACAGAATCGCGAACAATCCGATCCCAATAGCCCCCATCATGACCATACTACGAGCCATAATTTGGCCGACACTTCCCTTTTTTCCTTCCGCCAGCGCTTCCGCAATCACCCTGGACAAGGCCACGGGCACACCCGCTGTCGCCAAGACGAGAAAGGTCAAATAGAGCGGATAAACCTCCTGATAGAGACCCAATCCATTATCCCCGACGATCTCCTGCAAGGGGATCCGGTAAAACATCCCGATTACTTTTGATAAAACTCCTGCTATGGCGAGAATTAACGCGCCCGCAAGGAAATGGCTTTTTTTCAACATGGGGTAACTCCTTTGTCATGTCCCGGAATGATGGTCCTCCCAAACGGCATGAATCCACCCTCTATCCTACTATCATTTGCCCGTTCCAGCAAACAGGTATAACGATGCAAATAGGCAGGAATACTGGTGGAAGCAGATTCCAACGACTTCTTGGAATCGTCTGCCCGAAAAGGAGGGGATGGTCGTGCCCGCAACCGGTTTCTGGATTCGCCGCATACAGTGGCCGATGATGGAGCTGATCAAAGAAAATCGTACACGTCATTACATGGCAGAATTACAGCGCGCTCAAAGCCTGCAAACAAATGCTTTGGTAGAGAGTC
Organism: Brevibacillus panacihumi W25; assembly: GCF_000503775.1. GTDB lineage: Bacteria > Bacillota > Bacilli > Brevibacillales > Brevibacillaceae > Brevibacillus > Brevibacillus panacihumi_A. The sequence goes on from NZ_KI629782.1 coordinate 1,103,527, forward strand.
AACGAAAAAAGCTAGGCAAGCTGCTGGATCATGCGACCCGGCGTGTCCCTGCGTATACGGAATTCGCATCGGAATGGGAGACTCAACGCGACCAGCCCGAACGCTTTCTGCAGCGACTCCCCATTTTACGCAAATCCCATTTTCGCCAAAACGCTGATCAATACCTCGCGCAGCATGCGAATCCCGCGAAGTTGATCGGAAACCGGACAGGCGGTTCTACTGGCGAGCCCACCCGTTTTTATCTTGACCGCCTGGCTGTCGAACGCTACGAAGCCGCGCGTTGGCTCGGCCTCTCCTGGCACGGGATTCAGATCGGCGATCCCTGTGTCATGATTTGGGGTTCTCCGCTGGAACTGAATCAACAACAGGAACGCCGTTATCGCTGGAAAGAGCGCTGGTTGAAGAATCGTCTCATTCTTTCCGCCTACGAGTTGGACAGAGAACAGCTTCCTACCTATCTGCGTCTGATCCAGCGTTTTCAACCTGTCTATTTATATGGATACGCCTCAGCCCTCCACAGCTTCGCCGAAATGATGCTGGAGCGCGGGTTATCGCTCGGCATTCGACTGAAAGCGGTCGTTTCCACTGCCGAAAGCCTGCATGCCCATCAGCGTCAAACGATCGAATCAGCTTTTGAGGCACCCGTCATCAACGAATATGGAGCACGCGATGGCGGAATGATTGCTTATCAATGTCCGAGCGGGCAAATGCACATCTTCAGTGAAAACTGCTACCTCGAAGTGGTTGACCCACTCACCGTCATGCCGCGTCTTCGGTATCAGCTGGGAGACATGATCGCCCTCTCCCCTCAAAGCTGCGACTGCGGGATCAATTTTCCTGTCCTGGAAAAGATCGACGGCCGAGAAGATGACATGTTCATCTCCACGCACGGAAAAATTGTGCATGGCCACTATTTTAATCATATCATTCGCGGCATGGACAGCTTTCGCACGTTTCAAATCGTGCAGCATGAACCCAGCCGACTCAGCTTAAAGCTCGTAAAGGATCCCGATTCCTATCTGCCCGCAGACGAATCCCGCCTATTGGCTGGCATCCAGGCTGCCCTGGGCGAAGTCAATGTCCAGGTCGCGTACGTGGATCACATTCCCCCGAGCGCTTCCGGGAAAGTCCGCTATGCCATTCGCGAATGTCCGCTTACGACTGCCCCCCGGATGGAATAGCGCGTTTTCGCATTTTTTGCAGCAATTCGGCTACCAGCGGTTCGCGCATCACGATCAATGCAGCGCCATACAAGAGCATGCCGATCGCGATGCCGATGATCAGGTAGAGCCAGATTGGCAGCTGGGACAGCCAAGGATCCAGCAAGAAAATGCCTCCTCCCATGATTGCGCATGCCAGCAAAGTTTTTGCCATCGTCCACAAAAAGCTGGCTTTCACAGGCACACCGACAGCGCGCCAAAGCAAGAAGAACAGCAACGCAGCCTGACTGACGGCAGATAAAGCCTGGGCCAATGCGATTCCGCCGTGTCCGAGGTAAGGAATCAGCAGCCAGTTGGCTGCGATGTACACCCCGATCCCGACAATCCCGATGGTGACGGGTGTACGTGTGTTTTCCAGCGCGTAGAAGGCACGAGTCAGCAAATCCCGCGCCCCCAGCGCGTACAAGCCCAAAGCGTAAAAAGGCAGCGCCCACGCGGTCATCGATACGGAAAGCTCGTCGAATGCTCCACGCTCAAAGGCAAGGCGAATGATCGGCTCTGCATACAGGGAAAGCCCGACAGTAACCGGTATCAGCAGGATGAACAGATAGGCCAGCCCTTTTTGCAGGATCAGCTTCATCTCCGTCATCTCTCCCCGCTTCACATGGGTTGCGAGCAGCGGAAAGAGAGGCAGTGTAAAGGCTCCTACAAAAATTGCCATCGGCATCTGCACGATCTGATTGGCATTGGCCAGGGCCGAAATCGCACCCGTACCGACTGATTCAGCAAAGCCGCGCTCCAGAAACGTCGTAGCCTGTGCCACGACTGCTCCGATCAATATCGGCACAACCCGCTCTCCCATTCCTGCCAAGGCTTCATCCTTTTGAAAGGAAAAGGAGAGCCTATGCCGGTATCCAAAGCGACGCAAGGTTGGCAGCATCGTGACCATCGCTGCCAGATAGCCAAGAGTCGTCGCGATCGCCAGACCCTGTGGCCCGTAGACAGGAACCAGGAAGTACATGCTCCCGATGACAATAGCCCCATTGGCGACGGTGCCCAATGTAGGGGTAAAAAAATGCTGATGCGCATTGCACATGCTCGTCCAAAGCCCGGCCAATCCGATAAATACGGCAGATGGCCACATCCATTGCAGCATGTCGGCGGTCAGGTCCAGTTTGGCACCTGTCAAGCCAAACAGACTCGCTACCTCTTTGGCAAATACGACTCCCAATACGGCTATCACACCGAAAACAGCCAATATGATGCCTAGCATTTTGTGATAGAGCCCATCTGTTGGCTGATCCTTTTCCATGAGACCGCGCATCGTCGGTATCAGGACAGCATTAATGGCTCCTGGTATGACAAGAAAAAGGGTGAGGGGAATCGTCGCCGCGATGTTGAAGGCGTCTGCCTCCATCCCCGTCCCGTATAGTTCGGATACATACACGCTGCGAAAAAAACCCAAAAGTCTTCCAACCAGCGTCAAAACGACGATCATGGAAGCGATTCTGATCAGACTCATTTCCAAAACTCCTTATTCGGCGTTCAACCAGCCTGCGAGTCAAATACTTTGCTATCATATCTCATTTCTCGTGATCCTACCAATCCATTTCCCTCCCAACTTGCTAGAGGGTTGTGAAATTCATTATAATGGATTGGTTAATCCCTGCGTAGGAGGACTACAAATCAAATGAAAGAAACCGTGTTGAAGTGGGGAAGTCAAGCAAACACGTGGCTCTACTTGTTTTTGGCCTTCCCCCTTATCGATTACCTGTTGCGAAACATTCTACCTATTCCAGTCGTTTCGTCATTTTGGGATGAAGGCTTGCTGATTGTCCTGTCGTTGTTTACATTCCTTGCCTATCTGGAAGGAAATCGCACCATGCCCAAAATCAAGCATGTGCTTTCCGCCCTGTTTGTTCTGGGAATCGCCCTGACTGTGACGGACATGGCGGTTTGGAAAGCAAGCGTGGAGGGCTTTCGCTCCATCTACCAATACCTGATTGCCTTCTTCATGGGATTCTATTTGTTCAAGTCAGTAGATCAATTGGAAAAACTCTTAAAAGTGCTTGTCCTGATAGGCTTTGTAACCGGCCTGTACGGAGTCATCCAGGTCGTACTGGGTGTTCAAACTCCTGGATCATGGGTACAAGAGGGCGAAGCGATCACGACTCGCGCCTTTTCCTTCGTCACAAGTCCCAACGTACTGGGCAGCTACATGGCCTTGATCGCACCGATCGCAACCGGCTTGTTTATCAAGGTAACCAGTCGCAAAGAAAAACTGCTCTGGGCAGGCGTCACGCTGATTACTCTCTTGGCGCTGCTGCTGACTGCATCACGGGGTGCCTGGTTCGCGCTCGCTTTTTCCCTGTTCATCTGTGTCTATATATGGAAAAAACGCGTCGCCTTGGTCCTCGTCCTCGTCGGCATTATCGGCGTGATTGGCTTGTACAACGTCCCCGACGCTGTTCCTGGGCTGGGCTCGCTGAAAAATCGGGTTTTTGGGATCTTCACGAAAGAATACCTGGAATCGAGTATGCAAGCAGGTCGTCTCGACCGTTGGGGAGATGCGTATGACAAGATGCGGATTGAGCCGCTCTTCGGCGTTGGTCTTGGCCATCATGGGGGAGCCGTAGGATATCGTCATTTCGGTACGATATACTCTGACAGCTACTTCTTCAAAAGCTTGGCCGAATTCGGCTTGATTGGGATCACACTGCTTCTCATCTTTGTCACGATGATGCTGAGAAACGGGGTCAAGGCCGTCCAGGCATGGCGCAATTCCCCCCATTTCTTCTTGCTTCTCGGCTTGTTTTGCGGCATTTTCGCTGTCGCGTTTCACAATTTCGTAGAAAACATTTTCGAGGTGCCGTTCATGGCGCTCTACTTCTGGCTGTTTGGCGGCATTTTCAGTGCGTTGTACGCCGATCACATACAATCAAAAAGGGGGTGAATCCATGCGCAGCCGTTCCATTCTTTCAACTTTGGGCTGGGCCGTTTACGCCATCGCCCTGTTTCTGATCTACCAATTGCTCGTGAAGCCCGCGTTTCTTGATCTGAGCTGGATTGCCTTGCTCATCTTCATTCCGGTGCTGGCTGGATTCTACTTCTTGATCCATCCAAGTGAACGACGTCAGGTGCTGGTCTTCACAATCGGTTTCCTGCTGCTGGACCGTGCCCTGACTCGCGTTGATGTGAAAACAACAGCGGCTCTTCTGATCGGCGGTGCGATCGCCGTGATCGTGATCGCCCTCTTGGTCAAATGGTATGGACGCCTCGACTGGAAAGCAGTAGGTGCGCTGGTCGTCATCGCCCTGCTCGCCAATGTCACGTTTAATCGCTATACCTTGACCGCCTTGAGCCATTTCACCGTCCAGGAAGAAACTGCTCGTCTCTACAATGGTGATTGGGTCGACTACTTCCCGATCACGCTCTACGACGTCGACGGGGATGGCAAACAAGAAGTGATCACCTACGGCAATGCAATGGAGCTGCCTTTGCCGGAAACGGTGGAAAAACCGGAAACCGAAGAGGAGAAAAAGGCACTGGCCGAAAAACTGCTTCATCTCCAATCCGAGCCGCTCTCCCTCTATGTCATGCGTTGGGAAAACGGCAAGCTGGTACGGATGAACAACAAGGAGCTCCCTGCTGAGACCCTTGATCGCATCAAGCACCAGATGCCGACCGACTTCCCTGGCTTCCCTTACTACACGATGAAGGATGACCAGCTCGTTCCCAATGTGCAGCGGCAAAACTTTGCAGAAGGCATGATGCAGATTGGCACTACGCCTTATCGCGCATTCATGCTGGATATGGAGAACATCGCCAACAAGCTGGAAGAGAACAAAGGCAGCATGGACCTGCGCCATGAGCTTGGGCGCCATTACAAGGATTTGCACATCATCAACGGCGTCTTGAGCGGTACTTACGACGGCAAGCCTTTTAGCGGGAAAACAGACGCCACCAAGCTGCTGACCACCATGATGCTGCCCGATGGACGGGAAGGCTTGATGATCATGGGCCAACATATCAGCGTCATGGTCGTGGAAGCAGACGGTTCGCTCAAGGAAGCCTATACGCTCACTCGCAAGGAAGCCGAGCTGGCGACAGCCGAATTCATCCCTGCCGATATCGACAACGATCAGGTGGATGAATTGCTGCTCGCGGGCAAGCCGTCCTACATCCTGAAACCGACGCCGGAAGGAACCTGGGACATCCTGTGGTCCAGCGCCGAGGGCGATACCAGCTTCCGCTTCTCCAACTTCGCAGCGGTAGGCAGCGGAGAGCCGGAAATCATCGCCAAAGCGAAAAGCTGGGTCAGTACGACAGACAGCCGATATCTGCGCGGTTTTTCCTATTCGCCGGAAGGGCTTACGGAGAATTGGCGCATCTATCTGCCGCTCATCAACGTACAGATCGGCGACATCGACGGCGACGGGCAGAACGAGATCATCGGCAATATGTACAACACGCACCGCATTCTGGTGTTCAAACGACACAACATCCCAGTCCTGCCGCTGACCATTGCCGTCTTTGTCGGATTAGTGGCTTACGGAGTCGTAAGGAGGGGTCGCCATGCGTAAGCAAACAAAAATCTTTGCCTTGCTTGCCTCTGTCTGCGTCGCTGCCCTGCTTGGCGGTTGCACCTATGAATCAGGTCCAAAGGCTTTTGCCTCTACGAATTTCGATACGACTCCCGCAACGCCGCCTGAAGGTCTGAATGAATCAGGTGCGGAATGGCTGAAGGTCGCGCTCGAAAAGGCGAAAACCGATCCTGAAGCGCAAAAATACTGGTACAAGGGATATGTAAAAAACAACATTCTCGCTCGTCAGGTGAACAGCATGTTCAACGGAGCGGTAATCAATGACAAGGGCTACAACGTGGATGCGCGAATCGCCGCCCAGCCCTACCAGTACTATCGAATCGACGACAAGCATTACATCCGCGCCAAGGAGTACTGGGTGACGGCAAGAGACGAACCGCTCGCCTTCGACGTCCTGGCGGGATTTGAAGACTGGCTCCCCTTTATGGACAAAGCGGTTCAACTGCCGGATGACAAAGTCTACGGGACCGAGACTGCGACGTTCCAATTGAAAATGACCGGCGCAGAGTGGCTGGCCAAGAGCCAAAGCCCGTTGTTTGAACCTTTAAAACAACAATTGGGAGACCGTCCTGATCTGAATTACATCCTGAATGAATCCACGATCAAGACGACCTTCTGGATCGGCAAAGAAGACCGGCTGATCCACCAATACGAGACCTGGATCATCCTCCCTCTGCCAGAAGCGGGAACGATGGACCAGCAAGTGTTTTTCCAGCTTTACAAGTACAACGATCCGGGGATCCACATCAAAGACCCGTCAGAAGTAGAACGATATTTGCTGTATTGATCCACAAGAAAAGAGCAGTCGGACAGATCAACCATCTTCCCGACTGCTCTTCTTCTTTTCATTGGTTACATGCTCGCGCTGGATGTCAGGCTTTTCTTTTCCTGTGCACGCCACATGCTTGCAGCACCGAGCAGGACTGTAAAACCGCCAGCCAGGACAAACACCCAGCCAAGCCCCAGCCATTTTCCCAGAATGGCTCCGAGCGACGGCGCTGTAAATATCGCGATTCCCTGTACAGCCATGGCGACCGCAGAGACCCGACCAATCAATTCCTTCGGGGTCTGGGTCTGGAGCAAGTACGCGTACGGAACCGTCATTCCAACTCCGACCGCGCCTGTCACCGCAAAGATGACGACCCATAAAGCCGTGTTCCCATGAGCAAAACCGTAGAGAACGCCAGCCGCCGCTACCAGCAATAGCAAGCCCGAGACGATTCTTCCCACCGCCATGAACAAGATCGGCCAATTCCGCCACTGTGTGAACTGCCCCGTCAGCAAGGCACCCAGCACGGAGCCAGCCCCCACAGCCCCGGTGACAAGCCCATAGCCCAACGTGTCCATTCCCAACGCTTGAACCAGCGGTGGGAGAAACCCGTCATACAAAAAAATGATAAACATGGACAGACCCACGATCATCACGGCAGAACGGATCAGAGGATTGCCAAACAAAAATCGGACTCCCTCCGCAACGTCGCGTACAAAACCCTGCTTTTCGTCTCGCGAGTAATCGGCTGCGGCTTGTACGCGCGGGAGAGCCAGCATAATGACCCAGCCAATGAGATAAAGCACCCCCTCTACCGCAAAGACGGCTGCCGGAGACGAAAAAGTCAGGAGCAGGCCTCCGATGGCGGGACCGATCATTTTCATTCCGTTTGATACCATTTGCCCCAAAGCGCTCGCTTCTGCCATCTCCTCTGTCGGCACGAGATGACGCAGCAGGGATTGACGAGCTGGCTCGCTGATGGAGGCCAGAGCCGATTTCAGAAAGATCAGCGGAAGCAGCATATACAGATTTTCTGCCAGCAAAAACCCGATGATCACCAGGATGCGCAAAAATGTGCTGTGCAGGAGTACCATTCGGCTGGAGAGCCGATCCACCCAGACAGAAGCAAAGGGGCCAATCAATAAAAAGGGGGCGCCCATCGCAATCACAGCGGCTGAGTTCGCTTCCAGCCCCAGTTTCCATGTAAAGGTGATCAGCGCTCCCAGGGCCAGCAAGTCCAGCCAATTGCCAAGATCGGTAAAAACCTGTGAAAAAAAGAAGGTACGGTAAGAGCGGTTAGACAGCGGAGAAAAGACATGTCGTTTCACGGTTCAGTCATCCTTTCCTGTTCGTCTCCCAAACGTAACAGAAGAATGTCAGAGCCGTATCAAATGACTTATTGATGGGAAAATTCTGTTTGGTCTGTCAGCTTCGCTCTCAGGAGCAGGCTGTACAGGAATGCAGCGAACGAAAAGCAGGCCATGGCCCAATACAGTGCGTCTCCACCAATTTGCTGAAACACCCAGCCCCCCGCAATCGAGCCAACGATGCCGGATATCCCGAAAAAGAGGACGGCCAGCACGGTCTGTCCCGTCGCTTTCCACTCCTCCGGAATAATCCGATAGAGGTACTGAATGGACGCTGTGTAGAAAATGACGAAGGTAATGCCCTGCGAGATTTGCAGATAGACGACCCAATCCGGGCTGGGAGCGATCGCACACAACACATACCGCAGGGTGTACAAAGCAGCCGCGATCATGATCAGTCTCATTTCACTCCATCTCCGCAGCACCCAGGTGCTAATGGCAAAAAATACCACCTCACTGACAGCAGCGAGAAACCAGGCTTGTCCTACCTCTCCTGTGGTGCCGCCCAAGCTTTGCACATAGACCCCCAGAAAGCTGTCATTGGTTCGATGCGGTGTGGACACCAGCAGGACAAGCAGAAAAAAGCGCAGCGTCCGGGGATAGAAAAAGAATTGCTTCAAATCCTGAAAGGAGAGCTTTTTGCTGCTGGCAGGCGCATCAGGCACGAACAGGCAAAAGCCAAACGTCAACACTCCGTATCCCACGAACAGCCACGCCAGTGATTCCATCCCCCACAAGTCCACCATCCAGCCGATGACGAGGGAAGACGTAGCAAAGCCGATCGCTCCATACGTCCGAATGGAGCCAAAGCTGATCTGATGGTTCTCTGCAACCCGATAGTTTAAGCTCTCCGTCAGTGGGTCTGTCGGCATCAAGAAAAAATACATCGCTGCCACCAGAAACAGCAAAACCAGAAACTGGCTGCTGGTGAACAAGAGAAAGCCGATCACGACCGAACAGCCGACAGTTATGAGAATGATCCGCTTGAGCGTCTTTGCCTTGTCGCTCAACATCCCCCAAAAGGGTTGTGACAAAATTCCGATGAACGAGCCTATTCCGACGAGAAGCCCGAGCTCCCCTGGGGCAATTCCGCGAAAGGAGAGATAAACTGGCAGAAAAGAAATAAACATTGAAAGAATGGAAAAATAGAAAAAATTGTAAGCCCGCAAGCGTTGTACCTCTAGATTCACGTTCTCATCTCACCTGTCTCCCAAAATCCCCCGCAACATCGCGTCGCGGGGGATTGGGTGGAATATTATACGTTGATCAGATCATCCATAAGCTGCGCCAATTGTCTGGCCTGCTCGCGCCGTTCATAGGGCTTCACGCGCTCGGCAAAATCCGCTCCGCGATCCGGTTGGCCATCCGCAGCAACCCCACGGTCCTTCCATTCGCGATACAGCCGCAAATACGCCTGCTTGATCGCTGCCTTGTCCTGTGGGTCAGCCACCTGTCCGAGCTGAAACTGCTCGATGATCTCTGTCGCCTCACCCGCTTTGTTCAGGGCGAGAATCGGTTTGCCGATCCCCATGTACTCGTACAGCTTGCCTGGAATATATGCCCCTGCATCTGCGGAGACATCCCCGATCAACAGCAGGGCATCGGCTCCTTTCATCAAGCCCAGCGCTTCCTTGTGCGGCAGGTTGCCCATCTGTCTCACGATTCCATTCAGTCGCAGCCGCTCGACACAGTCGCGATTTTCCGAGTAACCTGGGTAGTCGAATACTCCAGCAAAGCTGAGCAGCAAATCATTCTCATCCACTTCTTTCGCATCAATCAGTTCGCGGATCGCTTCCAGAAGCAGGCGCGGATTGCGTTTCTGATACAGGATTCCTGCATAGACGGCATGGAATTTTTCAGGAACGGCGTACAAAGGCTGCAAATCCTCAAAATCGGCCTGATCAAATCCGTTGTAGATCAGCTCCAGCCTTTTGATCCAGGCACCGTGTTTTTTCCGGAAATTCTCTGCGAATGTAGCAGTAACCGTCGTGATCGCATCAGCCTCTGACATCACTCCAGTCTCCATGCGCTCTTCCAGGCGTTCGCGCCAGGCAATTCCTGAAGTGTGCATATTTTGCGTCCAGGGATCGCGAAAATCAGCAACCCATTTGCAGCCTGTCTCTTTCGCCAGCTTGCGAGCCACCAAATGATTGGTAACGGGGCCCGAAGTCGAAAAAATCACGTCGATCTTTTCACGACGCATGATCTCTCGCCCCAATTTGAGCGCATTGGGAAGCCATAGAATCTGATCGTCCGGGATCAAGAGGTACGGCTTTACCTGCTTCAAAATGGACACGACTTGCTTTTTTAATGCCGCCTTCAGGGACTGGCGCGGCGGTGAAGCCTCCTCGGCAGTCTGGTTCGCACCAGCAGGGACGGCAGCAGAAGCAGCCCCTCTTTTCGGAATCAGGGGCATTTCTTTCGCACGGTAGATCTGTACCTCAGGCGGCAACTGTGCCAGAAGAGTAGGGTCCAGGGTAGCATGGTAAGCCGGTTCGACAGTCAGGACATGCACCTTCCAGCCAAACTCCCCCAAATATTTAGCCATCTTGAGAGGACGTGGGACCCCGCCGCCCCCGATGGGAGGAAATCCATAGCATATGAGTAGCACATTGCGGTCTTTCATTAGGTAACCTTCCTTGTCCAAAAGCGTCTGAATGCAGGTGATTTTCTTTCTCCCTACGATACCACAAGTGGCGTCTTATTGCGAATCTATCAAGCATCTGCTATAGTGAAAATGGCTTTGTAACTACGATTCGGGTGAAATTAGATGAGCAAACTACGAGTCCTCCACGTGATCGGCGGAGGTGAATTTGGCGGCGCAGAACAGCATATTCTCAATCTCGCCTCCACGTTTCCCGCTGATGAGGTGGAGGTGGCGGTTGTCTGTTTTTATGATGCCCTTTTTGCCGGCGAGCTGAAAAAGGCGGGAATCCAGGTCATTACGCTGGATCAATTCGGCCGTTTTGACTTGCGTCTTTTGCTTGCGCTGCGGCGTACATTCCAGACGTTCCGGCCCACAATTATACATACCCACGGCATCAAGGCAAACTTTTTTTCACGGCTGGCCTCACGTGCCATGCAGATCCCTCTGGTCACTACGGTACACAGTTCCTTGCGTTACGACTACGCAGGAGCCTTGGCCTATGTGATCGTCAGTTTGATGGAGCGAGGAACCCGCCTGTGGAATCGGCATTACATCGCGATCAGCAAGGCGATTGCCGATATTCTGCGCAAGCAGGGCGTTCCTGACGAGCAAATTAGTGTGATCTACAACGGGACCGATCTCTCCCCTTACAGGCAAAACCAGCTGCGCGAGAGTGATCGGAGTCTACTGCGTGCGGAATGGGAGATCCCGCAGGATGCTTTCCTGTTTGGGACAGCAGCTCGATTCGTTCCGGTAAAAGGCTTGCCGCTTATGATCGATGCCTTTGCCCGCCTGCTGCGTGAACAGTCTGGTGACGCAAAGGATTCATTGCCTTACCTCGTTCTGATTGGAGATGGACCCGAACGCACCCTGCTGGAAAACAAGGTCCGTGAATTGGGGCTGGAAGAACGTGTCCGCTTTGCTGGCTTTCGGCAGGATATTCCCGCCTGTCTGCATGCCTGTGATGCCTTTGTTCACTCTTCGCTCTACGAGGGGCTTGGTTACACGCTGATTGAAGCAATGGCCTCCGAGGTGCCTGTCGTCGCCAGTCACGTCGGTGGAGTCAAGGAGGTCGTCTTCCACGAGCAGACAGGTCTGGTCGTCCAGCCTGGCGATACAGCCGCTCTGGCGCGTGAGATGAATCGCCTCCAGCAATCAGAAGAACTGCGGAGCCGACTGGCGAAGAATGCTCTCGAACATGTAGAGGATACATTTACGATCGAACAGATGACCCGGCATATTCTTGATTTGTACAAAAAACTGCTATCATGATGATCTGGCACGATGCGTCTTGCCCTGTCGGGGAGCCATCGTGCTTTTTTCGTTTGAATTTTTAAGTTGCCTCTGTATCCACAATTTGGTTACATAGAATTGAAACGATGATTCTAGGAACCCCTATGAAAGGTTGGAGATCTTATATGAAGCTTTTTCTTTCCGTGGACATGGAAGGCATCTCCGGAATCGTGGATACGAGCTATATCAATCCCGACTCCGGCGTCAACTATCAGAGAGGCCGGCAGTTCATGACGCAGGATGCCAATGCCGTGATCGAAGCAGCACTTGAGTGGGGAGTAAAAGAGATCGTCGTCGCAGACAGTCACAACACGATGAACAACATCCTCTGGGAATCGCTTCATCCGGCAGCGCGCCTAATCGCCGGAACTCCTCGCGATTGCTCCATGGTGCAAGGTCTGGATGAAAGCTTCGACGCCGCCATGTTTATTGGTTACCACACTCGCCAAGGCATCCCTGGCGTTCTCAGCCATACCATGTCCGGCGTGATCCACAATCTGTACGTCAATGGTCGCGTCGTCGGCGAGTTTGGCTTTAACGCCATCTACGCCGGGCTCTATCAAGTGCCTGTCTGTATGGTATCCGGCGACAACTTGATCGCGGTTGAGGCAAGTGAACTCATCCCCGGCATCAGTACCGCCATCGTCAAGCAGGCTGTCTCTCGTACAGCCGCACTTTGCCTCCCTCGCGAAGAAGCGACAGCCGAGTTGAAGCAAAAAACGAAGGCAGCCCTCTCTCAGCTAAAAACGATTGCCCCTCTTCAAACCGCGACACCCTTGGAGGTCGCCATCGAGTTTTCCCATGCGGGACAAGCAGAGCTGGCCGCCATCGTCCCAGGCTCCCATTACGAGACGAAGAGCAACACGGTCTCCTTCCGGGCAGCCGATCAAGTGGAAATGTACAAAACCATGCGCGCGATGCTGAATCTCGCATCTGGCGCAGAGTTCTTCTAATGAAAAAAACCTCGTCAAGCGCGGCTTTTCGGCCAATTGACGAGGTTTTTCCTATTTTTGCTTAGATGCGGACAACCGTTACTTTTTGGTCCAGCTCTCGCGGAATCCGGTTTTTGGTATCCATAAGCACCGGAGCATCTGCCATTTTGGTGATCAAGCTTGTCCAATCCGCGTCAGCAAACTCCTGTTGCACAGCGGTCAGCATGAGGGCATCTGCACCTGCTACAGCCGCCTCGAGAGTCTGCGCCTTGTGTTCGTATTGGGTAGGGACAGCCGGATCATAAGAAGTGACTTCGACGCCTCGTGCTTGAAGACGATTCACGAGGTCATGCACAGGACTGACGCGATCGTCGTTGGAAAAGTCCTTCATCGCCAATCCCAGAACGGCTACGCGACTGCCCGCAAGCGATTTTCCTTTATCCTTCAATGCTTGTTCCAGCATGTCAACCAGCACATTTGGGACTCCGTCATTGATCTGGCGGGCCTGCTGCAGAAGCGGCAAGGAGACGCCCAGCTCTCGTGCTTTAGGCTGCAAATAGTAGAGCGCATTCGGGAGGCAGAAACCGCCCACGCCTGGTCCCGGTGTCAAAAGATTTACTCGTGTATGCGTGTTGGCTACTTTAATCAGTTCAAAAGTATCAATGCCAAAGGATTCTGCAAAGCGAGCAAATTCTTGAACCATGGCAATATTGACATCACGCTGAATATTTTCGATGACCTTCGCAGTTTCGACGACGCGAATATCCGAAATCGTCACCTCTGTCTCGCTGATGAACGAAAGCAGTTCCAAGCCCTTTTGCGCACTTGCTTCATTTATGCCCCCCAGGACGAGCGGCATGTGAATGAACTCTTCAAAAGCGCGGCCTTCTGCGATTCGCTCCGAGCAATACGTCAGATAAAAATCAGTCCCCGCAACGAGTCCACTCGTTTCCTCCAGAATCGGCAGGATGACTTCCTCTGTTGTTCCCGGAACTACCGTACTGCGGATCATCACGGTATCGCCTTTTTTCAAAACGCTCCCCAAGGTCTGGGCACATCTTTTCAAAGGCTCCAGATCAGGGTCGCCGTTATGAACTGGCAAACCGGCTGTCACGATGTAATGCTGTACTTCCTTCGCTGCCTCTTCATAAGATGTCGTCGCATAAAAGCGACCGGCGTCGATTTGCTCGCGCAGGATCTCACGCAAGGTCTTACCTTTATAGGATTCCAAATGATGGGAATTAGCTGCGTTGATTTCTTCCACGACTCGGGGCAATACATCAATCCCGACGACTTTGGCCCCTTTCATGGCATACGTCAAGGCCAACGGCAAACCGACAAACCCCAATCCCACAACAGCGACGCGTACAGGCTGTGTCATTGCGTATCTCCTCTTTCTTATTCTCTCTTGGCATGTAACTGCGCTTTGAAGCGCAAGTGTTTTCTGGCATCGGTTACATCAGGTAGTAAACGCCTGCAACGATAAACAGTGCACACATCACAATGAGCACCTTGTACAAGGTTTCCAACGACGCGCTCCTCCCCAACCAAATAATCAGCATCGATTCAAACGCCGGGTCCTATTTTTGTGAATCTCTCGGATGTGTCCCGCAGGCTCTGCCAATGGATTATTATACTCTCGATTTCCCCGAGGTTCAACCCGATGCGGGACACCACCCGCTATCGGACTAGACTGGCACCGATTACGTAGGAAAATCCGATCGAGATCATCATGGCTATAAACCCGATCGCCATATTTCCTTTGGCGATTTCATCGTCAATCTTATAACTGGGTGTCATAAACTCGAAGATAAAATAGCTGATGAGCAGCAACACGTAGCCAAAAGTCCCCCAGATCAGCGACTGCCCAATCGAGACATGCTCGGAGATCGAATAGCGGAAAATATTGGCTATCCCAAAAATCTTGCCTCCTGTTGCCATGGCAACAGCGAGATTTCCTTTTTTTAACTCCTCCCATACCTGGTAGCGAGTAACCAGCTCAAATAGAGATAAAAAGACGATCATCGCCAATCCCGTAACCGCATAATTGGCTGCTGTCGCAAAATATGGATTGCTTAGAAGATCCCCCATAGCTTCTCCCCCGCCTTTATTTCAGTTCGGCAATGGTTGCGCCAACGCCGCCCTCTCCCTGTCCGCCGAGACGGAAGGACTTCACATTGCGGTGGTGGCGCAGGTACTCATGTACGCCTTTGCGCAAAACGCCCGTACCATGGCCGTGAATGATGGAGACAGAATGCAGGCCGGCCAACAGGGCATCGTCGAGGAATTGTTCGATTTCGCGAATGCCATCCTCTACATTGTAGCCGCGCAGATCCAAATCCATCTTGATGGAGTCGCTTCTTCGTTTTACAGACGTGTACGGGGCTGCTTGCTGCTCGTTTTTGGCAGGCTTCACCACGTTCATGTCATCCCGCTTTACTTTCATTTTCATGATGCCGATCTGCACCAGATATTCATCGTTATTCACTTTTTCCAGAACAAAACCCTTTTGTCCGAAGCTTGTGACCATGACTTCGTCCCCTACTTTGACTTGTGTGGCCCGTACGGCCTTCGCTGGTTTTTTTACCTTTTCCTTCTCCAGCTCCAGCACGGCATTGCCGAGCCGCTTTTTCGCTTCAATCAGACGGTGTTCCTTGATCTCGACGCCCTCGTCACGCATGTCACGCAACTCGCGGATGATCGCCTCGGCCTCTTCCTTGGCCAGCTGGACAGCGATTCGCGCCTCGTCCTCCGCCCGCTCCATCCGCTTGTTTTTTTCTTCGGCAAAACGGGCTCTTTCCTCTTCCAGCTGGCGGCGCAGCTCTTCTGCTTCCCTGCGCAGCCTCTCTGCTTCTTGCCGCTCTGCTTCTGCGGTCTTGCGATTGCGCTCCAACGAAGCAATCATGCTTTCCACCTGATTGTCTTCTTCGCTGATGGAGCCGCGCGCCACTTCGATGATTTCCTCGGGCAGCCCAAGCCGGCGAGCAATCGCAAAAGCATTGGAACGCCCCGGGACACCGATCAGCAGCCGATAGGTCGGGCGCAGCGTCTCGACGTCAAACTCCACACTGGCATTGATGACTTCTGGCCTGTCGTAGGCGTACGCCTTCAGCTCACTGTAGTGCGTAGTGGCTACCAGCCTCGCTCCGGACGAGATTACATGATCGATGATGGACATCGCCAATGCCGCTCCCTCCGTCGGGTCTGTCCCGGCACCCAGCTCGTCGAAGAGGACCAGGCTGCGCTCATCCATGGAAGCCAGAATGTGGATGATGTTGGTCATGTGACTGGAAAACGTAGACAGACTTTGCTCGATCGACTGTTCATCCCCGATGTCGGCGAAGACCGAGGAGAAGATCGTCATTTCGCTTTCTTCTTCGGCCGGAATATGCAAGCCTGCCATCGCCATCAATGACAGCAGCCCGATCGTCTTCAAGGATACCGTTTTTCCCCCGGTATTCGGTCCGGTGACGACAATTGCCTGATACTCGCCACCCAGTTCTACATCTACCGGGACGACGACCTCACGAGGAATCAGCGGATGACGCGCTTTTTTCATGCGAAGATAGCCGCGGTCGTTCAAGCGTGGACAGATCGCTTTCATGCTCCAGGCTAATTGAGCCTTGGCAAACATGAAGTCCAGCTCAGTCAGCGCATCTACATTCTCCAATAAAGCTTCTACCGCAAAGGAAACCTGTTCGGTCAGCAGATACAAAATCCGCTCCACCTCTCGCTCCTCACGCAGACGAAGCTCACGCAGCTTGTTGTTCATCGCAACGATGATTTCCGGTTCGATAAAAAGCGTCGCTCCCGATGCGGACTGGTCGTGAACGATTCCCCCAAACACATGCCGATACTCTTGTTTTACCGGAATGACAAAGCGGTCTCCACGGATCGTTACAATGCTTTCCATCAGCATCTTCTGGTAGGAGGAAGAGCGTGTCATCTGATCCAGCTTTTCCCGAATGCGTGATTCGACCTGCCTGATTTCCTGGCGAACCTGACGCAGCTCTACACTGGCGCTGTCCAGAACTTCGCTGTTTTCGTCGATACATCTGCGAATTTCTGTCTCCAGATCACGCAATCCCTCGATTCGCTCTGCCTGGAATTGCAGCAAAGGAAGCTCCTCGTCTTCTGCCATATCCAGAAGAAAGTTTTTCAGCCTGCGTCCCGACCCGATCGTGCTGGCGATGTCCAGCAGTTCGCTTGGAGAGAGCATCGCATTGAGCCTGGCGCGTTGTACAGGACCGCGGATGTCGCGTATTCCTCCCAAAGGTGCGCTTCCTTTCAAACGCAATACCGTTGCGGCCTCTGCCGTTCCGCGCTGCGCGATGCTTGCCTGTTCCAGCGACGTGGTGGGGATCAATTCTGCCGCTTTTTCTTTCCCGTATGTGCTGGACGCCTTGTCGATCAACATGGCGATCATTTTGTCATATTCCAAGGTTTTTAAGACCCGTTGTTCCACTGTGATCCTCCTCATATCCTCCTTCGGCCTCGCAAACAATGCCCGTTGCCGCAGGGTGTCAAAGCTTCTCCATCAATGATTATCCACCATTATAGCATGCCGACTTCTTCAAGGATAATTTTACACATGCTATCGATGGATAAACAGCTATCAATTGAGCCAGAATGAGACTGATACAACACACAAAGGAGGAGTAGACTTGACATTCATGCGCCATGTCATCCGCTTTATTGTAGCCGCTGTCGTACTGATGTTTGTCGGTTTTCTCGTACCCGGCTTTTCTGTAAACAGTTTTTGGACGGCACTGTTAGCGGCTGTTGTTATCGCCGTAATCGGTTGGATTGTTGAATCCCTGTTCGGTGAGCGCATTTCGCCCTACAACCGCGGGATTGTCGGTTTTCTCGTCAGTGCTGTAGTCATCTACATTACACAGTATTTTGTCGCCGGTTTCCGTGTCACCATTCTGGGAGCGCTTCTGGCCTCACTGGTTATCGGAATCATCGACCTGTTTATCCCCATCAAGAACAATCTGGGGGAACCCCGCAATCGACAAGAAACCTGATCGCTACTTCCCATAGGGTTGCAAATGTGAAAAAGAGAGGCCAGTGCCTCTCTTTTTTAGCGTTTTCACGAATTTATAACTTTTCTTTTGCGTCTTCCTGAAGGAGTCTCAGCAGTTCTTCGTACTCTTGGCGAAGGCGGTAGTACTCATCTGCGATATTGACTGCAGTAAGTACGGCGATCTTGGCCGTGTCCAAACGATGATTCCCGTTGGCGATTTCGTTCATCTTGTCATCAACGAAACCGGCCACCGTACGTATGTGATTCACACTCGCCTTGCCACTCAACCGGTATTGTTGGCCATAGATATCAACCGTCAAACGATTTTTTCCATCACCTTGCACGAAGGGTTCCTCCCTACTGCGACCTTTGCTCTACTGTATCCTTTTTAGGTTACTGAAAATGTCATAATTCGTCAAGCTGTCCTTGCATTCTACAGCCTACATGCGCAATTCTGCGCCTGTTGCTGTTTTCAATGCTTCGATCACTGCTGTCGTAACCTGTTGGATTTCCTCATCCTGCAAGGTACGCTCCGGATGGCGGAATACCAGGGAAAAGGCCATGCTTTTCTTGTCTTGGGCAATGCGTTCACCCGTGTATACATCAAAGAGGGTCAGCGACTCAAGCAATTCTCCGGCTGCTTCCCGAATGGTCGCCTGCAGCATGCCTGCGCTGACATCGCGGTTCACGACCAGTGCCAGGTCCCTCGTCACGGCAGGGAATTTCGGCAGCTGGTTGTAATGCCCCACATCGCTTGCTGCTTCGCCCAGTTTCGCTAGATCCAATTGGAAAACGTAGGTTTCGGTCAGGTCGTATGCTTTCTCCGTCCCTGGATGAACCTGACCCAGGAATCCCAGACGATTTTCCTCGGCCCACACTTCAGCAGTGCGTCCCGGATGCATGCCTGCTAAATCGGAGGCCGCTTTGTAAGTGACATGCTGGATTCCCAACGCGTGCAGCAGGGATTCGACTACGCCTTTGAGCTGATAAAAATCGACAGGCTGTTTCGCTCCCATCCAGTTTTGCGGCATCCATTGCCCGGTCATAGCGCCGCCGACGTACACACGCTCTTCCGGCAGTTCTTTTAAAACGTTTTCGCGTTGCAAGAATACCCGTCCCAGCTCAAAGATCGAAACATCATGATTTTGCCGATTTTTATTGTAAGCCACAGTACTCAACAGACTCGGCAGAAGACTTGTGCGCAGGACACTGTGCTCTTCGCTCATCGGCATAAGCAGGGCGACTGGATTCGTCTGGCCTTCGTGCAATCCCGCTACGTCCTCCACGCGTTCCGGGGAAACAAGAGCGTAGGAAATCGCTTCATGCAGCCCGGCTCCAATCAGGTGGCGACGAATCGTCCGGCGCAGCTGCTGATCTGCAGTAAGCTGTCCTTGGGTAGTGACCCCTGTCGGCAGGCTGGTCGGAATCTTGTCGTAGCCATACAGACGGGCAACCTCTTCCACCAAGTCCTCGGGCAAAGTGATATCTCCGCGTCTGGTAGGAACTGTGACCGTCCATTTGCTGCCCTCGACTTGATACGGGAACTGGAGGCGATCAAAAATCGGCGAAACCTCTGACGCATTCAGGGATGTACCCAGATGCTGGTTGATTTTTTCCAGAGTAATGCTAACGACAGCTGCTTCGCCTTCTTGAACGACATTGGTTGCTACTCCTCGGGAAACCTTCGCACCAGACAATTGCTGGATCAAAGCTGCAGCGCGCTCCCCAGCTTCTTTCACGCGCAACGGGTCTACTCCTTTTTCCCAACGCACGCAGCCTTCCGTGCGCATGCCCAGCTTGCGAGAGGTGCTGCGAACCGTCTGCGGTGTGAACCAGGCTGCTTCCAGAATTATTTCCTTCGTATCATCGTTAATCTCCGAGTTGGCTCCTCCCATCACCCCTGCGATGGCCAAGCCTTTTTGCGGATCGGTAATCAACAGGGTTTGGGCATCCAGCTTGCGGTTTTGATCGTCCAGAGTCACGATTTCTTCGCCTTCATGAGCCAGACGTACAACGATGGAGCGGTCTGCCACTTGGCTCGCATCGAAAGCATGCAGAGGTTGACCGTATTCCAACAGGACGTAGTTGGTCACGTCCACGACATTGTTGATCGGGCGCATTCCGGCGGCCATCAGGCGATTTTTCATCCATTGCGGAGAGCTGGCGATCTTGGCATCAGTAAAATGACGTCCATGGTACTGATGACATTCCTCTTTCGCATCAATCCGTACTTGGACCGGGTTGGCCTCGCCATTTTCCTCGATCTCGATGGCAGGGAACATGACTTCCTTGCCGTAAATCGCCGCTACTTCATGAGCGACGCCGAGCATGCTGAGACAGTCCGAACGATTCGGAGTGAGTCCCAGCTCCAGAACATAATCATCCATTCCCAGATAAGAGACGGCGTCCATTCCAATTTCTGCATCCTCTGGCAGAACCATGATGCCCTCCTGCTGATCCTTCGCCAGCAGCTTGTCGTTGAGGCCCAATTCCTTGGCAGAGCAGATCATGCCTTGCGATTCGACACCGCGCAGCTTGGAACGCTTGATTTTGAGATCTCCCGGCAAATGAGCGCCTACCAGTGCGACCACCACTTTTTGTCCCTGTGCGACGTTCGGCGCCCCGCATACGATCTGCAAGTCCTGCTCCTGCCCCACATCGACGATGCATACGTTCAAGCGATCTGCATCCGGGTGCTTGCTGCGTTCTTTCACATAGCCGATGACAACATTGGAAACCCCTGCGTTGCGCGATTCCACTGCGTCCACTTCGATCCCGCTGCGCGTCAATTTCTCCGCCAGCTCGTGCGGTGTGATGCCACTCAGATCGACATATTCAGATAACCATTGATACGATACCTTCATCTTCGCCTCTCCTCTCTATGCTCGGTTGAATTGACGCAGGAAACGCACGTCATTCGTATAAAAATGGCGAATATCTTCTACGCCGTATTTCAACATCGCAATCCGTTCAACACCCATGCCAAAGGCAAAGCCGCTTACTTCCTGCGGATCGTAACCAGCCATTTCCAGTACACGCGGGTGTACCATGCCAGAGCCCAGGATCTCGATCCAGCCTGTCTGTTTGCAGACCCGGCAGCCATCTCCGCCGCAGTTGAAGCACTGCAGATCCACTTCAGCGCTTGGCTCCGTGAACGGGAAGAAGCTAGGACGCAGTCGCACCTGCTGGGTCGGGCCGAACATTTGCTTGGCAAAAGTCAGCAATGTTCCTTTCAAGTCACTCATGCCGATTCCTTTGTCCACCACCAGACCCTCGATCTGCGTGAATTGGTGGGAGTGTGTCGCATCGTCATCATCACGGCGATACACTTTACCTGGACAGATAATCTTCACAGGAGTATCCCCTTGCTTCTTCAGCATGGTCCGAGCTTGCACAGGAGAGGTATGCGTGCGCAGCAAAATCTCGTCTGTCACGTAAAAGGAATCCTGCATGTCGCGGGCCGGATGATTCTTAGGCAGATTGAGCATTTCAAAGTTGAAGTGATCCATCTCCACTTCCGGTCCCTCGGCGATCTCAAAGCCAAGACCGATGAAAATATCCTCGATCTCCTCAATGATGCGGGAGAGCGGATGCATCGTCCCTGTTGGAACCGGACGTCCCGGCAATGTCACATCGATGGTTTGGGAAGCCAGCTTGGCATGGAGAACTGCCTCGTCCAGCGCAGACTGCTTCTGGGTAAAAGCAGCTTCCAGAGCTTCTCGCACTTCATTGACCAATTGCCCGACGAGCGGGCGTTCTTCCGGTGACAGACTGCCCATTCCACGCAGAAGCTCTGTCAACTCACCTTTCTTCCCCAGGTATTTGACCCGCAAATCCTGGAGTTGGGTGGAATCCGTCACTTGGCTGATCTGGCCGAGCGCAGACTCCTTCATCTCTTGCAACCGAGTTTGCACGTTGAATCGCTCCTTTTTTATCGTTTTGTACTTATGCAAATGTCTTGGCTCTCCAAAATGTGGTGAAGCCTTGCTGCAAAAAAAGAAAAACCCGCCCCAAAAAGGGACGAGTTACTTTTTCTCGCGGTACCACCCTTGTTAGACAGACAGGCTGTGGTCATATGCCTGCAGTCTCACTTAGATCATTGGTAACGGGAATGACCCGGCTTGCTCCTACTTCGCTTGGGCGGTTCAGAGTGCGGCTACAGAGTGAATTCGGCAGCTAGCGCGTTAAAGATGCTTCCAGTCTCCGGCATCTTCTCCCTGCGAACACGTAGTTCCTGCGTACTAGTCTCTATCATCGCTTTCGGTTATAATGAATCCGTATGGAAATTATAGCGTAACGGAGAATAACTTTCAACGATACATAACAAGTCCACCCTAATTGACAAGTAAAAACAGGCATCACGCAGAAAAGGGGAAGTCTGAAATGATCGATCTTCATAACGTGCTTTACGACAAATCCGTCAACTGTCGCCATTGTGAGACCCCTTTTACTACCAAGCGAGTTCGCAGCGGCTCCCTCGCAGTCCAGCACCGGGATACCGATTTTTGTACACAATTCAAGGACAAATCGCTGAATCCGATCTTGTACTCCGTTCACGTCTGCCCGCAATGCGGCTTCTCTTTTACCGACCAGTTCTATCCCAAGCTGACACCCTCACAAGCCAAGAGCGTGCAAAAGAACATCACTGCCAAGTGGACCAGCAAGCATTTTGGCTCCTTCCGTCGAGAGGAAGAAGCGATTGCCTGCTATAAATTGGCGATCTATGCCGCTGCGTTGACTGATCAACCGCACTCTGTCAAAGCAGGGTTGTATCTACGCCTGGCCTGGCTGTACCGCTTTGCTGAAAACACTGCGGAAGAGCTTCGCTTTATCGGCATGGCTGTAGACGAATACGAGCAATCCTACATCCACTCGGATTATACGGTCGGGGACAAGGAAATGTCGGAGGTGCGATTGTTATACCTCATTGGCGAACTGCATCGGCGGCTTGGCGAATTTGACAACGCCATCCGCTACTTCGGCAAGGCATTGGAGTTTCGCGGCCGTACAATGGAAAGCGGTATCATACGCATGGCGCAGGACCAATGGCAGCTTGCACGTGAAGAGTATAAAAACAAGAAGCAAACACTCGGGCAGGAGACCGGTTAATGAGACCGGTCTTTTTTTCTGCGCGCTTCGTAAACCAACAAGCCTGCGGCTACGGCTGCATTGAGCGATTCAGCCTGACCGTAGATCGGGATATGCACCAGTTCATCCGCCTGCGTGATCATCTCATCCGAGACTCCGCGGCCCTCATTGCCGATGACGATCGCGACTTTTCCACTATAGTCTACGCTGTCGTAGGAGCGGCTGTTTTCCCGGAGTGTCGAGCACAGCATGCGGCCCCCTTTTTGACGCCACTGGTCAGCCGCGACCGTCAAATCTTGCGTGAAGACGGGCAGGCGAAAGATCGCCCCCATCGTAGCCCGCACGACTTTTCCATTGTACAGGTCAACGCTGCCCCGTCCAAGAACGACTCCGTCTACACCTGCTGCCTCCGCTGTGCGCAAGATCGTCCCCAGATTGCCGGGATCCTGAAGCTCGTCCAAAAACAGGAGAAGAACATCCTGCTTTGCCTGAAGGAGCTGTTCCGTCCATTCTTCCCAATTATGCTGATTTTTCTTCACGACAGCGACGATTCCTTGCGGTGACTTGGTCTCGCTCAGCTTGGCCAAAACCGCCTCGGACGCCGCCACGACATGCACGTCCGGGCTGATGTTCGTCAGCGCCTGACGGCAGGCTGCATTCAATTCTCTCTCGCTGTCATACAGAATCGTTGTAACGGCTGCCCCGCTGTTTAAGGCTTCCTCGACCAAGTGGGCTCCTTCGATCAGATAACTGCCCGACTCTTCCCTTCCTTTTCTCTCCAGCAAAAGCTGCAGCCGTTTGACCAACGGATTCTGCGCGGATGTAATTCGTTCATGTGCCATTTACGCTTGCTCCTCAAAGGTTTGTAGGTCCTTGTTATTGCCGATCACGACGAGGACATCCCCTACCTGAATCAAATCGTCCGGATTGGGAGTAATGTTGAATTTATCACCGCTTTTGATCGCAATGACGTTCACTTCATACAGCGCGCGTAGATTCAACTGGCGCAAGCTCTTTCCGACCATACGCGGAGAGACCATCACCTCGGCCACGCTGTAATCTTCAGCCAGCTCGATAAAATCGAGAACATTGGCAGAAATCAGGTTATGCGCCACACGAACTCCCATGTCCCGCTCCGGAAAAACAACACGGTCCGCTCCAACTTTGTAGAGAACCTGGCCATGACGTTCATTTTGCGCTTTGGCCACAATTTTCTTGACACCCAGCTCTTTTAGGGTCAAAACGGTGAGGATGCTTGCCTGTATATCGACGCCAATAGCCACGACCACGACATCGAAGTTCCGGATTCCCAGCTCTTTTAAGGCGCGTTCATCCGTCGTATCCGCCACTACGGCATGCGTCACATACTGAATGTTTTCGTTGATCCGCTCTTCGTTCTCATCTATGCCCATTACTTCAAAATCGAGTTCATACAGCGTGCGTGCCACGCTGGAACCAAATCGCCCCATCCCGATAATCGCAAATTGCTTCGATGACATGCCTGCACCTACTCCTTTTATCACCCGAGCAAATCATTACCGATTCCCCCAAGGGCCTTTACTCATAAGAAGCATTATAACACACCCCATTCCCCTGCTACAAAAGGGTATGAGGGTACCCTGCACAACAAATACTAACCCGGAAACCACCATTACAAGAGAGGGGTCCGACTGCACATGAATATCGCCTCCCTGAATTTGCGTCAAGCGATCATGTATAAAATGCAAGGTTCAGACGCAAATGCCGTAGAAGAAACCATTAGTGATGCAATCTCCAGCGGCCAGGAAAAAACGTTGCCTGGCCTGGGTGTCCTGTTTGAAGTGCTCTGGCAAAACAGCAATGAAAATGCTCGACAAGGAATGGTCCAAACCATCGCGGAACACATGCCCGCTCAGACATCCAAACCGATGTGACGCAAAAAGGGAAGGTGCAGTTTACCTTCCCTTTCCTTCATTATTATTGCTGCATCTCCATCCCGAGCCTTCGCAGCTTGATCGTATATTCCACGCGTATCGGAAAGTCCTTGAAAGCCTTATTCCAATCGTGATGGCTCCAGTAATCACGAAAATGGTAAGAGCGCAGATGCAAGCCCAGCTTGAGAATATCACTGTTGTGCTTTTTCAGCTTCGTAACCATATGCTTTGCCCGTTTCTCCAATTCCTGCTTCAGCTCCTTTTGCATCACCCTAATAAATTCCTCCGGCGAAGCAAAGCGCATGTGACCGGGCACGTATTCCATGATGTCCCCTTGTACTTCACAGGCAAACACGGCTTCCAACCCGCCTCCTTTGGATATATTCGGACGAATGGTCAGGTTCGTATCCACAAATCGCGGACGTAAGGTGACATAAGCATCTTCTTCACCCGCCAGAGGCATAATCACATCGCCCCCCCTCTTCTGATCCCTAAGCTGCAAGAGCGACCAGGTCTCAATCGGTGTGAGTGAGCCTACCATCTTATGATCGTGGAAAATAGCGGTCCCGATCCATTTCACTTCTCGTTTCGTCGCTTCTACATAGTTGAGAAAAGGCTGCATCGACTTATTCGAGGTTTCGTTGAGATAATCTCCCAGCGTTTTGTCGGGGATGGTCCCCATCTTCCTTCCATTTTCCACCAAATCCATGATGAAAACGACTGGAATCTGCGCCAGTTCCGGCTTGATCTCCAAAAGCGATGACGCCTTCCCCCTTACGATAATGGGCCAGAGCAAGCGCCGAATCAGTGCTTCACGGCGAAAACCGTCCAGAATATCTGCAATGCCTTCTCGTGCTATCTCTTCACTGATCGCAACTACGCGCGTATGTCCCAAAAACAAACGCTGGTTCAAACGGAGCTGGAGATTATTGGTCGCATCCGTTATCGTGCGTCCAGTCACACTCATGACCTTGACGGCATTCGAATTCCCGCCGCCTCCCTGACCGCTGCTTCCCGCGATCTTGATCGGAATCGGGATCTGCACGGTCACCCGGTATCGTTCTTCATCTTCTCCGCCCGCATCAATAGCGATCGCCAGAACCGAGGCTCTCTCCTCCAACTCTCTTCGGTCCCAGCACCCAGCCAGAAAGGAAAGGCACAGGAGAAGCAGGCAAAGATAACTCCAGCGTCTATCCATCCGCCTTCCGCTCCTTTGGCACCCTTGCCTTGCCCCGCAGAAACAGGACAATCCAGTACATGGTGGGCACTCCGAGATTCAAGACTAGGTTGCCAATCCCGAGATACGAACTGATCTGAAATATTTCCACGATGTTTTGCGGGAGCAAAGCGATGAAAAACAGGGGAATAAACAAGAATGCCGAGGCGATCCTCTGAAAAAGGATCCCTTTGTTAAAGCATTGACGCAAACCGTATATGACGGCGTAATAAGCATTGGCAACAGTCGTAAAGACGGCTGCAACCCAGACTGCCAGAAAGGCCGATTCCAGCCTTTCCAGGATTAGTCCTGGCACCTGCGTGGTTTTGACCAATTCGAGCGTCGGCCAGGTCAAGCGTTGCAACTCTTCATACCCAAACACGGTAATCCCCGCCACGACAATCAAGGTGTAGACCACCATCGTTATCAGGATTCCCACAATGCCCGCTTTTTCTTTTCCCGCTTTATGCTGAGAAAACGCGTAGTAGATCAGCATGATTTCAAAGCCGGAAAAAGAATAGACGGCTTCGTAGGCCCCTTCGAAGATTGATTTTCCGGATACCCGAATCAGCGGGAAGATATAGCTCCAATCTGCTTTCTGGAAGGAGGCTATGGCGATAAACAGCACCGGAAAGATAATGAGTGGAAAAAGGATCTCATTGACGCGGGCCACTACGTCCACCTCATGTAAAGACAAGAAAAAAGCGAGCAAAAACATCGTCATCATGATGACTTCGAGCGGTGTATTCAGCAGGACAGAGGTGACCACCACTTCGCCAAAGATACGGGAAACCATCCCAGTCGCCACGTAGATAAAGGACAAGTATATAAAAATCCAGGGAAGGCTGAGAAGTTTCCCCAGCTTTGGCGATTCCTTCGAAGCCCAAACCAACGGACTGTATTCAACAAAGGTCATTCCAGGAAAACGGCGGCTTAATTTCGCGATCATCCAGATGGAGTAATAAGCGCCCAGTGATCCAACTATCGGAGCCATCCACCCCGCCTCCAATAAATGGGAGGTTGCAGTCCTGGGGAGGGTTAGTACCCCTACCCCGATCAACGTGCTGGTGATCAGGCATGTCTGCTGCCAGGTGGTGAAACCGTACCGCTGGCTGCCGCTATCCTGTCTCTTCACGACTGATCATCCTCCCTCATGCGTATTCTGTCATGCACCCGAAACATGGATGGACGTAACTTCATGAGATGATGCGGCAACCGCAGGAATAAATCACGCATCCCCATCATATTGACCGGACTGATCGGAGAAAGGTACGGAACACCAAAGGACTTGATCGAGGACAGATGGATGAGCATGACGATGATAAACAGCATAATCCCGTACAGTCCGAACAACCCAGCCATGAACATGACAGGAAAGCGCAGCATGCGGATCGCGATGGCTGCACTGTAGCTGGGAGAAGCAAATGAGCCAATCGTCGTCACCGCAACAATGATGACCATGACCGGACTGACCAATCCAGCCGAAACAGCAGCCTCTCCGACAACCAAAGCGCCTACAATGCCGATGGTCGGTCCGATCGGTCCCGGCAAGCGGACACTGGCTTCCCGTAATATCTCGATCGCAATCTCCATAAACATCGCTTCAACCAAGGAAGGAAATGGAACTGTGGAACGTCCAGCAGCCATCGCAATAACCAGGCGTGATGGAATCATCTCTGGATGGAAGGAGCTGAAAGCAATGTACAGCGATGGCAGCAGCAAGGCGATCAAAATGCTGATGACCCGAATGAAGCGAATCAGGGAGGCAATGTAAAAACGCTCGTAATAATCCTCCGGGCTTTGATAAAACTGGGATAAAACAGCGGGTGCAATCAGCACGAAGGGAGTCCCATCGACGAGGATGGCCACTTTTCCCTCCAGTAAATTGGCAACGATTTTGTCAGGCCTCTCCGTATTCTGTATTTGCGGAAAAGGCGAGTACCGATGATCCTGAATCATCTGTTCGATATAGCCGGTTTCCAATATACCATCCAGATTCAGATCTTCGATTCTCCTGATGATTTCCTCTACGATCGGAGGATGGGCAACCCCATCGATATGCATCACAAAAACATCCGTCTGCGTGCGCTGGCCGACGATCAAGTGCTTGACACGCAGATTCGGGTCTTTCAAACGAAAGCGGATTAACGCCGCATTGACGCTAAGCGTCTCGGTAAATCCGTCTCGCGGTCCCCGCACCACCGACTCTGTCTGCGGTTCCATCACGCTTCTGCGATCCCAGCCCCTGGAATTGATCAGATAGACTTCTGAGCTTCCATCTATGAACAAAACCGAATTACCCGACAAGATATTGCGAACGATCTGACGCAATTGATTTGTTGTTTCCAATTCATTGGTAGCTGGCGCGAGATAAGTGACGTTCTCTGTCGTCAATGAGCGAATGACAAAATCACTGATGACATTTCTGTCAACCATCCCATCCAGAAAAATGACAGCAGCCTCTTTACCAGTTGAGATCTGGAATCTGCGCACCACGAGATCATCGCTTTTTCCAAACTGCTGTTCGATCAATACTATATTATCCTCCAGTAAAGAGGTCACGGGACTGTCTTTGACGCTATCCATACTTTTATTGGCATGCTGCTCAAGCTTCTGATTGCGAAGTCTATCCTTCCGTTTGTTCCAGGCATTCCAGAATTGGCTCAAACAACCTCCTCCTCTCACGTCCACGAAAGTCGATTGAGTTGTAGGTTAGTTTACCCGGTGATGGTAAAGTTATCCGATCTTATTCTTTGAAAGGGCCTAAAAATGTAAAAAGAGCACAAGTAGAAACCTCTACCTGTGCCCTATCCTTCTATCCAGAGATAGAAGAGTAACAAGATTTGGATGAGTGTAAAAAGCGGAACCAAAAGAACAAAGCGAAGATGTTTGGTCTTGTGGCGATGAATAAGCATCCCCAGAAGTGCGCCTGCCCCTCCCCCGAGCGCAGCAGCGAGCAAGAGGCTCGCCTCCGGGATGCGAAAGCGATGCTGGATCGCCTGCTGCTTGTCCCATGCCATCAGCAACCAAGCGTACAGGTTGACAAGAGCGAGCCCAGCAACAGGCACCCATATGGGAAGTACCGGGAGAAAGCCTGCCGCCATCAAAAGCAGTGCCGCTCCCAGCGTAAGATTGCGATTTCTGCGATGACGCCGCCATTGTGCCTGAATCATATCATCCCTTACTCTCCTTTGGCTTGGGAGGTACGGGTGCGCAGCTTGCGTACCAGCAGATAGACTCCCGCAATGACGACAAGGATAAGCAGGGTGTACGCCCCATAAGAACGAATCATGCCGATGATGGTCTCGACATTTCGTCCAAAGATGTATCCGATCAGATAAAAAGCAAAGGTCCAGACCAATCCGATCGGATAGGAAAGAAGCGCATAGCGGCGATATGACATTCCGCCCATCGCGACCAAATATGGAACCAGGTGGCGTACGACAGGGAACAGATAGCTGATGCACAACGCGGTCGTTCCATGTTTTTCCAGCATCGCCGTCGCCTGTTCTACCTTATGCTTCATTTTCTCTTTTTTAGACAGCCAGCCCAGTATGGGTTTCCCAAAATATTTTCCCAGCAAAAACCCGATCGTCAATCCAGATGCCACTCCCAGATAGGCTGTCAAAAAGGAGTAGATGGGGTCCAGGATCCCAATAGAAACCAAAAATCCTCCCGTCGCTACTACCAGCTCATCCGGAATAGGCAATCCTACGATTCCGAGCCACAGCAGAAAAAAAATGGCCAAATAACCGTATTGTTCTATGATCGACATCAGAAGGTTAACTTCCATCCGGCAAAATCCCCTATCTTCGCCGCTAGTCTGCATTCATCCGTAAGAGAGCGAGCGGCTTGTATGCAACCTGATTCTCATGAAGCGTGATGATCGTAAGGCCCAGGTCCCCTTAGTGTGCCACGCTCAAGTCCTGTTCTACCACGACAAACGCATTCCCCTGCTCATCTTTGTACGGATAATACATGACGAGGATGTAGGAACCCTCGATGCGTTCTCCCGTATTGATCCACGTCTCAATATCAAAGGATACCTTGGCGCTCAGGGTATGTTTGAAGTAATCCTTTTGAGATGCAGCGTGTTCGGCAAAGTCAGGGCGCAAGCGGCCGACCTGTTGCTGGACAAGTGTATGCGTATGCTGCATCTCTTGTTTTTCCAGTACATCCTCCCACCAGAGTTTGCGTGGACGATGTTTTTGATTGCGCAGATAGTCGAATTTCATCAAGCTGAGGATGTGTTCAAGATCCTGCACACCGCTGAATTCCAGAAAGCTGAGCAAGCGGGTAAACAAATCCTCCAACTGATGCCCGATTCGACTCCACCCCTGGTTCTCCCAGTAGTCACCAAAGGACTGAAAGAAGTCAAAAGGCGTCTCGAACACATGGGACAACAGCCATTCCAAGGTGTAGTCCATGCGGTGATCGTTCCAGTATTTCTCCAGAACGTCCTCCACGCGTTTGATTTTTTGCATATCCGCAAAGGAAAGTACATTGTTACCAAGGATTTCATAAGGAGCCTCGTCCATGTAGACATAGCCGTGATCGGCAGCCCGAGCGCGCACGCCTGTCCCGCGCAGCATTTTCAAAAATCCTAGCTGCAGCTCCTCTGGCCGCAGAGCAAACACGTCGTTGAACGTCTTGCGGAAGGAGTGGTAATCCTCCTCCGGCAAGCCGGCGATCAAATCCAGATGCTGATCAATTTTTTTCGATTCCTTGATTTGCGTCACTGTGCGCGAGAGTCTGTCAAAGCGTTGAATCCGTTGCACGAGACGATTGGTTTCATCATTGGTCGACTGGACCCCGATCTCGAAGCGAAAAATTCCCGGAGGCGCGTTCTCGGTCAAGAAATCAAGGACGTCTGCCCGCAAAATATCGGCGGTAATTTCGAATTGGAACACGGTCCCGTTATGGTTGTCGATCAAAAACTGAAAGATTTCCAGCGCATATTTTTTATTGATATTAAACGTCCTGTCGACAAATTTAATCGTCTTTACGCCGTGGTTGATCAAACGCAGCAGGTCTGCCTTTACACGCTCCAGACTGAAGTAGCGCACTCCGTCTTCAATAGAGGACAAGCAGTATTGGCACTTGAATGGGCAGCCTCGCGAAGCCTCGAAGTAGACGACGCGGTTGTTCAGCTCATCCAGATCATCCTCGTACGGCGACGGAATCGAGTCGAGATCCTCGATCTGGGCGCGCGGCATGGAAAAGCGAACGATCCCTTCCTCGTCGCGGTAGGCAATGCCGTTCACGTCTCGAAGTGCAGGGGGCTGTCCTGTCTCCCGCGCTTTCTGATAGACTTGCAGCAGCTCCAGAATCGTCTGCTCCCCTTCTCCGATCACGATCACATCGATTTCGGGATGCTTTTTCATCCAGTGATCCGCATCATAGGTGACCTCTGGCCCTCCCAGAATAATCGGCAAGTCAGGACGCACCTTTTTCAGATTGCGAACGACATCCAGCGTCTCGCGAATGTTCCAGATATAACAGGAAAAGGCGACGACATCCGGCTCACGCTTGTACAAATCCGCGACGAGATTCATCGTTACATCATTAATCGTATATTCAACCAGCTCGATCTGTGGAAAAGACGGCCTGGCATAGCTTCGCAAATAGCGTAAGGCAAGTGATGAATGGATAAATTTTGCGTTTAATGTTGAAAGTACAATTTTCATTTTTGGGCTACTCTCCTTGCACATTTCGGCAATCATCTCGCTTTTTTCCTTGCTGTTGGGGCATTGCCGATCAAATCCCTGTCGTAACAGTACCACATACAAGGTCAAGGGAGCAATTCTGACCTACCGATTCAGTTCGCGAACGACATGCCCCAATTCCGGCACGATCAGCTTTGTCATTGCCAGACGAACCGCGCCTGTAGAGCCCGGTGTCGAGAAAATCATTTTGCCTTGGCGTGTACCGGCTACAGCGCGGCTCAGCATTGCGGCTGATCCGATGTCTTCTGTGTAGCTCAGCATCCGAAACAACTCGCCAAATCCTGGCACTTCCTTTTCCAAGAGTCCGGATACCGCTTCGAAAGTGTTGTCACGAGGAGAGATTCCGGTTCCGCCATTTAACAGAATCACCTGCACCTGCGGGTCCTGTATCCCCGTCTCAATGGCGGCAATTACTTCAGACGGCTCGTCCTTGACGATCTGATAGCGGATGCGCCGATGTCCGGCCTCTTCCAGAAGCTCCGTCATCAGCCTCCCGCTTTTGTCCGTCTCTTCTGTCCGCGTATCGGAAACCGTGACTACCATGCACCCTACCTGTTTTGGCGCCTGTGCCTTGTGCTCTTGTGTGCTCATATCCTCATCTCCTCGACCCACGACTTTTCTTGCATCATGATACCATGTTCAGGGAGCGAATGCCTCCTGCGCTGTCCGCACGGGAAGATTTTCACCTTCTCCCCTATCCCTTCCCGCAGGCTTTCCGCTATAATGCTGATGATGACTGCTATTTTTCGACATGAATGGAGGCGAGCCCAGATGGCCAACCGCCCTTTTTTCTCGTTTCATTTCCATAAACAATCCCATACGCCTATATACGTACAACTCGCCGAACAGTTACAAACGGCTATTTTGCGTGGCGCTTTTCTCGTAGACGGACAACAACTGATTTCACTGCGCGAGATGAAAACCGCCAGCGGCTGCTCCCTGGAGACGGTCAAGAAGGCTTATGACTATTTGGCGGCAGAAGGCTGGCTGGAAGCTGTCCACGGAAAAGGCTACTATTTGACCGTCCATGCGAAGGAAGCCCGAATGGAGAACCGCCTTCCGCTAACGGATATTCCCATCGCTTCCTTTTCCGATTCCTCTCCACGTCCCGGCGAAGAGCTTGTCAAACGCTTGCGCAGCGCTTTTTATGAGAGCCTGACTGTTCTCGATGAGCCTTCTGCACAGAAAAAAATCCGCCGTGCGAAGGCGGACAGAGTGTTTGCCAACCATCTGACACGACGCGGGCTGCCTCATGCTCCCGAGAGAGTCATGCTGTTCAATCGCAGCACCAGCGGATTTGCGTTCCTCGCCCAGAGAGTGATGACGCCGCGCGATGTCGTGTACGTGGAAGAGTACTCCTATCCTGTTTTTCTGCGTCTGCTCAGTCAATGCGGGATCACAGTACGGCCGATCCGCATGGACGAGGAAGGGATCTCCATCGAGGCGCTGGAGGAGGAACAGAAGCATTATCCCGCCAACTGGATTCTCGCCAACCCGCATTATCATTTTCCGACGGGGATCAGCTACTCCCGAAAGCGCAAGGAAGAGTTGCTAGAATGGGCGTCCCGCCACAATGTGAGGTTGGTTGAAAATGACCACTACGGCGATCTGTGGTTCCAGCATCCCAGCCTGACCCTCTACCAAATGGCGCAGCAAGAGCAGATGTCCGTGCAGGTTTATTATTTGCATTCGCTCTCCAAAACGCTGGCGCGCGATCTGCAGCTGGGCGTCTTGATGCTTCCAGCCGATCTGGATACGGAGGAGCTGGAGCGCAATCGGCAACTCGTCGCCATGACTGGTGCCGAGCCATCTCTGCTGGTCGTCGATGCGGCAGTTCGGCTTTTGGATGACACCTGGTTCGGAGATGTGTATCTGGCTGACAGACGGGCTTTATTCCAGTCCCGTTTTCAATTTGTTTGGAAAGAAAAACACAACGCCTTGCCTGCACATGCTCGCATGTACCCTATTATCGGCGGTCTCAATACCTGGATCGAATGGGGAGAACCCACTGCCCATGCGACGGCACTGGAAAACAGAGTCATCTCCTACCTGCGTGAAGATGGCCTGGAATTGACACCAGGGCAAGCATTCCGCGTACCTGACGAGCATGCCGACACAGAGCGCCGGCCTGCTGTGCGTTTTCCGCTGGCACCGATGGACGAGCGCGAGTTGAAGCATTGGCTGTATCGGCTGGGAGCAGCCCTGATCCGCTAAGTCGGTTGTTCCTCCTTATAGATACGAAATAACTGGATGTACAACACGACACTGATCAAGGCAAATGCCAGAATGATGCTGAATATCCCCATAGGCGTCACCCAATTGGACAGGAAAACGGTTATGGGCGCCAAAAATTTCCCGATGGTGCCTTGCAGGCTGTCGGCACCCATGTACTGTCCCCTCGCATGCTCCGGGGCATAGCGGCTGATGAAGCTCTGTGTCACCGGAGAGCGAACCATCTCGCCAAACGTGAAGATGATGGTGACGAAAAACAGGAACCAAAAATTCGTGTTCAGTCCCAAGGCAAATGTGCCTACTCCTGACAGCAATGATGACAAAATGAACACATCACGCTCTTTCCAATTGTGGAACCATTTCGTCACCGGAAGGATAAATAGAACGAATAAAAGCCCGTTAAATCCAAGGAGCCACCCGTATATCTCCGTACTTGTCAGCATCAGGGAATGACCATTCCAGGTGAACAATGCTTGGGCAGGAACTTCATTGATCACATATACGGGAAAGTAGAGATCCAATTGCATAATCGGTACCAGGGCAAAGATGCCTGCCAAGGTATAGATGAGAAACACTTTGTCGCGAAAAATAATGCCGTATCCCTTCCATTGCTCCTTGAAAACATGGGTGATCGAGCTGGAACCTTCCTTGTTTTTCTCCGAATGCGGCAAGGTTTCATGAACGATGAAATAGATCGCGATCAAATACAGCAGCGTGACCAATGCGCACGTCCACAACAGCTCTTGCCTGTAATGGAAAAAGAAAATGGCGCCAAGAGCGGGACCAAGCACAGCACCAATATTATTGGCGGTCATAAAAGTCGCGAAAATCTCCCGGCGTTTCTCTGGAGGAACCAGATCAGCGACCATAGCGGAGCTCGCAGGCCGATAGATGGCTCCTCCCACCCCAATGCCGATAAACGCGAGGTAATCGATCCAATGGGATGGCGAGATTGCAAACAAGACAAACATCCCCATTTGCAGACCTGCACCCATCAGCATCACAGGGCGCCTTCCCATTCGATCCGTCAATGCTCCACCGAACAGACTCCCAATCAGGCTGAAGACCGGCGGTATCGTCATCAGAATGCCTGCGATGTGATTGCCCAATGCCGCACCAAAATACACCGTAATGAACGGAAAGTACATCCAAAACAGCATATTGAACAGTGCTTCTCCGAATAAACGGACTTTCAGGTTGTTATTCCATAAGCGAATTTGCATCTATGCCCCCCCATATTGTGAAGTTTCCCGGCCAGGTAAAAAAACTATAGAGCAAATTTCTTACAAAATATAGACTTTTTCTTTTGTCTGAATTAAACTAATAGTATAGATGTTAAGGATACTAACTCCTAATTTGATTGTACGAGAAAACGAACATACGTTCTGGATTTAGAATCACTAAGACGCTCCCATTGGAAGCGTCTTTTTTGATGCTATGAAGATTGTTCCTCCCTGTGATGCCCTCAAAAATGCATGTGGACAACCTACAGTTGGCTCAGGAAAAAGGAGAAAAGAGCGAAGGCATTTGGGATCTTGACCAAGCTGGAACGGAAAAGGCGGAACACGCTTTTAGCGGCCAACTTTGAATGACTTCTTCGAAGTCAGCTGCTTTTGGCCGCGGTTCCGCCTTTGGAGTGGAGGCGGACAGGATGACCCCCAGCAAAGATCCCAACCCGCCTAAGCGTTTTCTCCTTTTTCGTATTATGAGGTCAGCCAGAAAAAACTGGCTGGCCATTTTTCATGGAAATGGCTTTACTCTATTGGTAGCCGGGTAGAACGATCCCCTTTTTGGGAAAAACCCGTGGAGGAAACTGTTCACCCCCTACTTGTACAACTATGTTTGGGCTGGTTGGGACAAGATCCCGTATCACATGCGAAGCTATGGCATACAAGTGCTAAAGGGGCTGCCGGTAAAAGAAGTGAGGGGAAGGAAGAACGTGAATCCAGTTGTAGGAATCGATGTGGCAAAAGGAGAAAGCCAAGCACAGATCTTTCTGGATCGGAACAAATTATACGGAAAAGGATTTCGTTTTTCGCATACCATAACAGATTTGGAATGGCTTCATGGAAGGCTAAAGGAAGTAGAAAAGGACAGCGGTTGTCGTCCAGCAATTATTCTTGAGGCTACAGGTCACTACCACCTTCCCATTGTAGAGTGGGCAGAGGAGAAAAATTATGACCTGTATATCCTTAATCCCTTATTAGCCCAGCGGGCTAAGAAAACGCACCTAAGAAAAGTGAAGACCGATAAATTGGACGCGGTTCATTTAGGAGAACTTTATTACAAAGAGGAGTTTGAACCGTACCAAAAGCAGGAAACGCACTGGCTTCATTTACGTCATCTCACGAGACAACATGAGGCAATGACGGATATGTATGTTCAGACAAAATTGCAATTTCGGGCTGTCCTAGACCAGGTCTTTCCCACGTATGAAGGTGTGTTTGGGGATTTGTATTCAACGGTATCATTGGGAGTGTTGGAAATGTATTCAACACCAGGGGCGGTAAAAACGGCAGGAGTGGACAAGCTAGCGGAGTGTATGAACACAAAGCTTGTTCGTGGACGGTCACCGAAGTGGGCAAAGGAAAAGGCAATAGATATGATGGCAGCGGCAGAAAAAAGCCCCTTTCAAGAAGGGGTCCATGAGAGTTATGTGCTTAGTTTACGTATGTTCATCACGTTGCTACTTCAATACCAGGAGCATCTATCCAAGCTTGAAAAACAAATAGATGCCCTGGCTGAAGAAAAAAAAGAATATGATCTACTCCGTTCGATTCCCGGCGTGGGAAACAAGATTGCTGCCACAATCCTGGCCGAAATTGGGGAAATCGAACGGTTTGACCACGCAAAGAAATTGGTCGCATTCGCTGGGGTTGACCCAAGTGTCACATCCTCCGGAAAGTTCACAGCAAGCACAAACCGAATTACCAAACGGGGTTCCAAACGCTTGCGAAGAGCGCTGTACCAAGCTGTACAATGCGGAGTAAGAAGACGAAAGGGGTGTCTCTTACAAAGCTCAGTAAATCAGCGATTACGTGAGTATTATGACGTGAAAAAGGGGGAAGGAAAGCCCCACAAACAGGTTGTGATTGCTTGTGTGAATAAGCTAATCCGCTGGATATACTGCATTTTAACGAGAAGCGAACCTTATAAGGCTGACTTTCAGTCAGCGTAATGGAATGAATTTCCATAACCTCTCCCTTTAGAGAGGTTATTTTGCATGCTTTTCAACAATATAGCACAACTTCAAAGAAAATAATAAGGATACTCTTGACAAAATATTAGCTGGTTTCCTCCCCGCCGCTAGAGCATGAAGACAACAAAAACCCTGCCAGTTCATCCCTCAAAAGAGACTTGGCAGGGCTATGCTTAATTCAAGATTTGGCTCAGCTCATCACGAACCAGCTGCCCCATCTCTACAGTACCGATGGCTTTGCTGCGATCCGAAGCAATATCGCCTGTGCGATGTCCTGCTTCCAATACATTTCCGACCGCTTTTTCCACAGCGTCAGCCGCTTTATCCATCCCCAGGGACAGACGCAGCATCATCGCGACGGAGAGGATTGTTGCCAATGGATTGGCGATGCCTTTTCCGGCGATATCAGGAGCGGAGCCATGCACCGGCTCATACAGGCCGAAGCTTCCGGCAGCCAGGCTTGCCGAGGACAGCATGCCGATCGAACCCGTCAACATCGCCGCCTGATCGCTCAGGATATCCCCGAACATGTTCTCGGTTACGATGACGTCGAACTGCTTCGGATCACGCACGAGCTGCATCGCGCAAGAGTCAACCAACTGATGGCTCAGCTCCACATCCGGGTAGTCGGCACCCACGCGCTCTGCTACCTTGCGCCAGAGGCGGGAGCTTTCCAGGACGTTTGCCTTGTCTACAGACACCACGCGCTTTTGACGCTTGCGTGCAACATCGAAGGCGACACGAATGATTCGCTCGATTTCTGCTTCATGATAAATGCATTGGTCTTCTGCTACTTCGCCATTGGGGCCGTCGTAGCGTTTTNCCCCGCCGCTAGAGCATGAAGACAACAAAAACCCTGCCAGTTCATCCCTCAAAAGAGACTTGGCAGGGCTATGCTTAATTCAAGATTTGGCTCAGCTCATCACGAACCAGCTGCCCCATCTCTACAGTACCGATGGCTTTGCTGCGATCCGAAGCAATATCGCCTGTGCGATGTCCTGCTTCCAATACATTTCCGACCGCTTTTTCCACAGCGTCAGCCGCTTTATCCATCCCCAGGGACAGACGCAGCATCATCGCGACGGAGAGGATTGTTGCCAATGGATTGGCGATGCCTTTTCCGGCGATATCAGGAGCGGAGCCATGCACCGGCTCATACAGGCCGAAGCTTCCGGCAGCCAGGCTTGCCGAGGACAGCATGCCGATCGAACCCGTCAACATCGCCGCCTGATCGCTCAGGATATCCCCGAACATGTTCTCGGTTACGATGACGTCGAACTGCTTCGGATCACGCACGAGCTGCATCGCGCAAGAGTCAACCAACTGATGGCTCAGCTCCACATCCGGGTAGTCGGCACCCACGCGCTCTGCTACCTTGCGCCAGAGGCGGGAGCTTTCCAGGACGTTTGCCTTGTCTACAGACACCACGCGCTTTTGACGCTTGCGTGCAACATCGAAGGCGACACGAATGATTCGCTCGATTTCTGCTTCATGATAAATGCATTGGTCTTCTGCTACTTCGCCA
Organism: Brevibacillus panacihumi W25; assembly: GCF_000503775.1. Lineage (GTDB taxonomy): Bacteria > Bacillota > Bacilli > Brevibacillales > Brevibacillaceae > Brevibacillus > Brevibacillus panacihumi_A. The sequence continues at coordinate 1,142,224 of NZ_KI629782.1, forward strand.
TTGGGGCCGTCGTAGCGTTTTTTCTCTCCGAAGTAAATCCCGCCAGTCAACTCACGGACGACGATCAGGTCGACTCCGGATACCACTTCCGGCTTGAGAGAGGAAGCATCCACTAGGGAGTTGATCATCGTGGCAGGTCGAAGGTTGGCAAAAAGCCCCAATCCTTTGCGAATTCCCAACAGTCCCGTTTCCGGACGAAGATGTCCAGGGTTTTGATCCCACTTTGGTCCTCCAACTGCTCCAAGCAACACAGCATCTGCTTCCTTGGCCAGCTTCAAGGTTTCCTCTGGCAGCGGAGTGCCATCTGTATCGATGGCAATACCGCCGATTCGGCCTTCTTCACATGTAAACGTGACGCCTTCCCGCTCTCCTACAAGGGTGAGGACCTTAACGGCTTCTTGCATAATCTCCGGCCCGATCCCGTCCCCAGGCAGAACAGCGATACGATAGTTTTTCTTCATCTTTATCCCGCTTTTCTTCTGTAGTGGTTTTTGCATCCGTAGCTTCTACATTAGTTGACAGCTACCGGCATCGACTCGTTGCGACGCTCCAGAATCTTGTTGACGGCACGTATATAAGCAACCGCACTAGCTTCCAGGACATCCGTGCTGACACCCCGTCCTGTCACGCTCAAATCGCCTTGCTGCAGACGGACGTACACTTCCCCGAGTGCATCCTTGCCGTGCGTGACGGAGAGGATTTTGTAATCAACCAACGTCACATCTTCACCTGTCGCCCGGTCGATCGCCTTGTAGATAGAATCGACAGAACCGTTGCCGCAAGCCGCTTCCTCACAGACAGAGCCATCCGCGCGAAGTAGACGCACACTTGCAGTCGGCACAGAGATATTCCCGTAAGCGAGCTGCACGGATTCCAACTGGAACGCTTCTGGACCGCGCTCCATTTTGGTATCCACCAGCGCGAGAATATCGTCATCGGTAATTTCTTTTTTCTTGTCGCAGAGGATCTTGAACGCTGCAAACGCCGCATTTACTTCCTCCTGCTCCAGAGTAACCCCTAGCTCAACCAGCTTTTCCTTGAACGCATGGCGACCGGAGTGCTTGCCGAGAACGAGTTTGTTGGACTTGAAGCCCACTGACTCAGGACGGATGATCTCGTAGGTAGTGACGTTTTTCAGCACGCCATCCTGGTGAATGCCCGACTCGTGCGCAAAGGCATTGGCGCCGACAACCGCTTTGTTTCCAGGCACGATCATACCGGTCAAGCGGCTGACCAACTGGCTGGTACGAGCGATTTCTTTCAGGTTCAGCTTCGTGGTTGCCTGGTAGTAGTCCTTGCGTGTTTCCAGCGCTAGGGCTACTTCCTCCAAAGCTGCGTTCCCTGCACGCTCCCCAATACCGTTGATCGTTCCTTCCACCTGCGTCGCGCCGCCTTCGATGGCAGCCAAGCTGTTGGCTACGGCCATTCCCAAGTCGTCATGGCAGTGACAGCTCAAGCGAATTAGGTCTGCACCGGGTACCTTTTTCAGCTCGCGGAAAATGTTTCCGTACTCGATCGGCGTCATGTAGCCCACGGTATCAGGGATGTTCACTGTCGTAGCTCCAGCCTTGATGACCGCCTCTACCACCTGTTTCAAAAAGTCGATCTCCGTGCGAGCGGCATCTTCTGCCGAAAACTGGACTTCCTTAAAGTACTTTTTCGCGTAGGTGACAGCTTCTACAGCACGCTGCAGGACCTGTTCCTTGCTCATGTTCAGCTTGAATTCGCGATGGATCGGAGACGTCGCGAGAAAGACGTGGAGGGATGCGTTTTCCGCGTTGCGCAGCGCTTCGTAAGCTTTATCCATATCGTCTTTGACGGCGCGAGCCAGACTGACGATCGTGGAGTTTTTGACGCGCTTCGCTACTTCGGCCACTGACTTTTGGTCACCGGGAGAGGCAGCCGCAAAGCCTGCCTCGATTCTCGTAACGCCCAGTTTCTCCAGTTGAAGGGCGATCTCCACCTTCTCGTTCGTGCTGATGTTGACGCCCGGAGACTGTTCCCCGTCACGCAATGTTGTATCAAAAATCTCAATGGTCCGCATGAACTATTCACCTCCACATTTTTCCCTAACGCTATTATTTATTGTTCAGCCAAGACATCATGCCGCGGAGTTGCTCCCCGACTACTTCGATGCCATGCTCTGCTTCCAGACGGCGGCGGGAAGTAAAGCCTGGGCGGTTTGCCTGATTTTCCAGGATCCAATTGCGAGCAAACGTACCATCTTGGATTTCGGACAGGACTTTTTTCATTTCTTTGCGTGTTTCGTCTGTGATGATGCGACGACCTACGCTGTAGTCACCGTATTCAGCTGTGTCACTGATGGAGTAGCGCATACGAGCCAAGCCGCCTTCATACATCAGGTCAACGATCAGTTTGAGTTCATGCAAGCACTCGAAGTACGCGATCTCTGGAGCATAACCTGCTTCTACGAGAGTGTCGAATCCAGCTTTTACCAGCTCGCTTGCTCCACCGCAAAGTACTGCTTGCTCACCGAAGAGGTCAGTCTCTGTCTCTTCACGGAAGGTGGTTTCGATGACACCAGCTTTGGTGCAGCCGATTCCGCTTGAGTATGCCAACGCGAGATCTTTCGCATTGCCAGTCGCATCTTGGTAGATTGCGATCAGACCAGGAACTCCGAAGCCTTCTTGGTATACGCGGCGCACCAGGTGGCCCGGGCTTTTTGGAGCGGACATGATTACGTCTACGTCTGCTGGCGGCACGATTTGCGCGTAATGGATGTTGAAGCCGTGGGAGAAGCAGAGAGCAGCGCCGGATTTCAGGTTAGGAGCTACCTCATCGCGGTATACCTGCGCTTGGCGCTCATCAGGCATCAGGATTTGAACGACGTCTGCTCGTTTGGTGGCTTCTGCTACAGTCAGAACCTCAAACCCGTCTTTTTCTGCTACATCCCAGGATTTCCCTGGGCGCAGACCCACTACTACTTTATAACCGCTGTCGCGCAGGTTTTGTGCTTGCGCATGGCCTTGGCTTCCATAACCGATGATCGCGATTGTTTTGCCGCGCAGTACCTCTTTGTTTACGTCTGCTTCATAGTACATTTTTACCATTTTGTATAGCCTCCCTGAAATGTTGTTTAGTTTGAATTTTAATTCAGAATTTTTTGTACTATACAGTTGCTGCTGCATCTGCTGGTACGATACTGCGTGTCATCGCCACTGACCCGGTACGAGTCAATTCGAGTACACCATAGCTTTGCAAAAGGATGAGCAAAGCGTCGATTTTCTCTGTATCACCCGTTACCTGGATGATCAGCGATTCAGGTCCCACATCGACAATGGCTGCCCGGAACGGCTCCACAATTCCGTTGAGTTCGGCCAATTGACTTGGAGAGGCACTTACCTTGATCAGAGCCAGTTCCCGCGATACAAAGGGATTAGCGCTCAGATTGGTGACCGAGATCACGTCGATGAGTTTGTACAGCTGCTTCATCAACTGATTGATCTGCTGATCATCCCCCCCGGTGCTGATGACCATGCGGGACAGGCCTGCCTCCTCGGACCCACCGACTGTGATGCTGTCGATATTAAAGCCTCGTTGGCCGAACAGAGTCGCGACACGGGTCAATACGCCGGGCTGATCATTTACAAGTACGGCAATCGTATGTCGCTGCATCTACTCTTCCCCCAATTCCATCTGATCTAAGGTGTTGCCTGACGCAACCATCGGATAGACGTTTTCTGCCGGTGCTACGCGGAAGTCGATGACTACCGGCCCGTCGTGCTCAAGTGCTTCCGCCCATACACGCTCTGCTTCTTCTTGTGTGCTTGCACGCAGGCCTTTTACACCGTAGGCTTCAGCCAGCTTGACGAAATCCGGGCTGCAGGTCAGATCGATTTCGCTGTAACGGTTGTCGTAGAAGAGCTCTTGCCACTGGCGGACCATTCCTAAGCATTGGTTGTTCAGAATGACTACCTTGACCGGAATGTTGTACTGGGAGACAATCGCCAGCTCCTGATTGGTCATCTGGAAGCCGCCATCCCCTACTACTGCAATGACTGTCCGGTCTGGATTCGCGATTTGCGCTCCGATCGCGGACGGGAAGCCAAAGCCCATCGTGCCGAGGCCGCCGGAAGAAATGAAGGAGCGAGAGTGCTTGAATTTGTAGTACTGAGCGGTCCACATCTGATGCTGTCCCACGTCAGTCGTGACGATTGCCTCGCCCTCTGTCGTGTTGTACAGAAGCTCAATTACCGCTTGCGGTTTCAAGACGCCGTCTTCCTTCTTATACTTGTACGGCTGTTGCTGCTGCCACTCTTTCAGCTGATCGATCCAAGCCTGCGAGTCACATGCCGACACCAGCGGCAAGGCCTTTTGCAGCGTGCTTTTCACATCTCCAGCGACGGTGACTGCTGTCGCCACGTTTTTCCCCAGCTCAGCAGGGTCAATGTCCACGTGAACGATGCGTGCATTCGGAGCGAATTCTTTGGTGCGTCCCATCGTGATGCGGTCATCAAAACGAGCGCCAAGTCCGATTACACAATCTGCTTGCAGGATCGCCTGGTTGGCTGTGTAGCTTCCGTGCATGCCCGGCATTCCAAGCGACAGTTCGTGTACGCCAGGGAAGCCGCCCAATCCCATAAAAGTGTTGATCACAGGGATGCGGGTCTTTTCGGCAAATGCCAGAAGTTCTTTGTCAGCACCGGCTGCAATGATTCCGCCGCCAGCGAGAATCACTGGTTTTTTTGCGGAGCTGATCGCCTTAACGAATGTGTTTACTTCTTCATCACTCGGTACAAGCGAAGCGCGGTATGCGCGGATGTTCACTTCCTCCGGATAGTAGAAAGGCGCTTTCGCATTGGCTACGTCTTTTGGAATGTCAATCAGCACGGGGCCGGGACGGCCTGTCGTGGCGATATGGAACGCTTCCTTGACGATTCTCGGCAGATCGCGTACGTCTCGCACGAAGTAGCTGTGCTTGGTAATCGGGATCGTGATGCCGGTAATATTCGCCTCCTGGAAAGCGTCCGTTCCGATCAGATTCTGAGCGACGTTCCCGGTAATGCAGACCAGCGGCACAGAATCCATCTGTGCAGTTGCAATCCCTGTCACCAGGTTGGTAGCGCCCGGACCGGAAGTCGCGATACATACGCCAGGTTTGCCCGTAGCGCGAGCATATCCATCTGCAGCGTGGATGGCTCCTTGCTCGTGGCGAGTCAAAATGTGCTTAAAGTAGCTCCCATACAATGAGTCATAGATGGGCAATACAGCCCCGCCGGGATAACCAAAAATGTGCTCTACTTCCTCCAGGATCAGACAGCGCAGCAGCGTTTCAGCACCGGAAACTTCTTCACCGAACTGAATCGGCGGCATGCTTCTTTTACTGTTCAATTCAGCGATTTCAACACTCATTTTCTCTCCCCCTCCCAGTTTCAACAGGTATTGTTTTTAACTATAACCACATAGAAAAACCCTTTCGCCCCGACACGGTTCTTGTTCCATGTCTTTTGGGGCGAAAGGGTTCGCGGTACCACCCAACTTCATCGGCGCCTCACGGTCGGCCGATCTCAGCCAGTCACATTGTTTGTGGACTGTAACACGCTAACGGGTGTTAAACGGTTTTGCCTACTGACTGCCCTCGCAGCTTTCAGCAAAACGGCTCAGAGGTGAGCAATGCATCGCTCTCTTTACCCGGTTCGCAGCATCCCGGGCTCTCTGGGAAAGAGTAGTCGTGCACCATCCTCGTCAAAGCCTGCTATTCATACAATATTTCCAATATTGTAGTTGTCAGAAAATAAAGTGTTACGTCTGATTATAGCTAGGCACCATGGGGGTGTCAACGAATAACTAAAGAATTATAACGACTTTCGTCCGAACGAATGTTCAGCCAAAAACCGCTTCGCCACGCTGCTTATGCGTGAAAGCGCATACAATAACTCCTCATTTTACACTCTGCAGCGAACATGTTTATTTATAAAAAAACTTCTCGAGACAGAAAAAAATCGCTCCTTCAAAGAATGCCGGGGATCCTCCCACCATTCCAAAAAGAGCGACCTTTTGTGAAAAACCCTATCGGTGGCTGCGAACCTCCTGCTCCCGCATGCCTTCGATCAAGATCCTGGCCACCTCGGGACGACTGTATTCCGGCGGTGGCGTCTGTCCTTCACGCAGCATGGCGCGCACCTTCGTCCCCGACAGCGCAATATGGTGACTCGCATCATGCGGACATGTCTTGGCAGTCACCATGCCCTGACAAGTGCGACAGTAATAGCTGTGTTCGAAAAAGAGCAATTGAATCCCTACTTCCTCAGGCTTGAATTGCCGGAAAATATGCTGGGCGTCATACGTGCCGTAATAATCGCCGACTCCGGCATGGTCCCGTCCGACAATAAAATGCGTGCATCCGTAATTTTTTCGCACCAGCGCATGAAAAACAGCCTCGCGGGGACCTGCATAGCGCATGGCCGCCGGAAAAGCGGCAAGCAGCACACGGTCCTTGGGATAGTAGTGTTCCAGCAGCGCCAAGTAACTCTTCATGCGCACTGCGGCAGGCACGTCGTCTGACTTGGTCTCGCCCATCAAGGGATTCAGAAACAGTCCATCGACGATTTCCAACGCTGCTTTCTGGATGTACTCGTGTGCCCGATGAATCGGATTGCGCGTCTGGAAGCCGACCACACTCTTCCAGCCATTCTCTGCGAACCTCTCGCGCGTCTGTGCCGGTGTCAGGTAATAATCGCCAAAGCGCTCCGGCTCCGGACGCCTCCATACTTCTACCGGTCCGCCCAGGTAAAGGGCTGGTTTTGCATACAGCTTTTGTACTCCCGGATGCGCTTCGTCTGTCGTCCGAAAGACGAACGACGCTTCTTTCTGCTTGTCGGGCAGATAGCAGCTCTCCACCTGGAGCAGTGCGTAATCCACGCCATCTTCCCCTCGCAGCAAGACACGGTCGCCGGGCCGCACTCCCTGGTAACGGAAAGGGTCAACGGCCAACGTGACAGGCAACGGCCAGACCGTCCCATCCGTCAGACGCATCGACTCTACCACAGATTGATAATCCGCTTCACCCAAAAACCCCGTCAACGGCGAAAAGGCGCCGATTGCCAGGCAGTCCAAATCAGACAACGTCCATTTATCTACAACGACGACGTGATCAGTCTTTACTGAAATTGCATTTTCTCCTCGCGGCAACAGTCGTTCAATCAGTTTTCCTCCGTGGGGCGCAATCGCGCACATGTTGATTTCCCCCATCTCTTCACTCATTTGTGCAACCCGCATTCTGTCTTGGCAAAACCGGACCAACGCCCTGCGCGAGGATCCTCACCCGGCATGACCTGACGCGTGCAGACCTCGCAGCCAATACTCGGGTAATGCTGATCATGCAGCGGATTGTAGGGTACATCATGCTGATGTATATACTCCCATACCTGATTATGCGTCCAGTCCGCCAACGGATTGAACTTGACCAGGTTAAATTTTTCGTCCCACTCTACCTTCTTCGCATTGGCTCGCGTCGGCGACTGTTCCCTGCGAATCCCTGTAATCCATGCCTCGTACTCTGCCAAAATGCGCTGCAACGGCTCTACCTTGCGGATTTGACAGCAGAGATTGGGGTCCTTCTCCCACAGCCGATCGCCGTGTTTGGCGGCTTGTTCTTCCAAAGTCAGTTGGGGCAAAACCTGGAGAAAAGAGGCTCCGTAACGTTCTTGCAGACGGTCGCGCGTCTCATAGGTCTCTTTGAAATGCTTGTTGGTATCCAGATAAAAGACAGGTACAGTCGGAGCCAGCCTGTGCAGCATGTCAATCAATACGACATCCTCCGCGCCGAAGCTGGAGGCGAGAACCAGACTGGAACCGTACTCCTCCATGGCCCACACCAACACATCCTGCGGAGATTTCGATTCCAGCCGATAAGCTATTACTTGCAACTCTTCGTCCATCTTCGCATGGCGATTCCTCATCTGCGAAACTCCTCTCTTGCTAGCTTTCCCCCACCATCATATGTGAAGAAGAAGCAAGTGGCGCATCGTCCCCCCGAAAAGAAAAACTCGTCCAGCACTCCGAAGAGATTCTGGACGAGGGAATCATGCGATCACAGCCGCATGAAGACACTGCGAAGACTGTTCGCTACTTGTGAGACTGCCTGGGCTCCTTTGTCCATGATTCCTCCCATCCAGAAAAATCCATGGATCATGCCCTCATAGCAGGTATATTCGACGGGAACTCCTGCTTCGCGAAGCTTTTGGGCGTACATGGCTCCCTCGTCTCGCAGCGGATCATACTCAGCCGTAATCAAAAGCGTCGGGGGCAAGCCAGTCAAATCCTCTCGAAGCAGCGGAGAGGCAAGCACGTTCTGCTTCTCTTCCTCCCCGTTCAGATACTGTTTGAAAAACCAGTTCATGCTGTCAGCAGTCAAAAAATAACCCTCGCCATTTTCACGGTACGATTCCGTGTCACTGCCAAGCTGTACGGCTGGATAAATCAAGGCCTGAAAAGACAGGGCAGGCCCTTGACGTTCCTTCGCAAGCTGAGCAACCACTGCTGCCAGGTTCCCGCCTGCGCTGTCTCCGCCAATCGCTATTTTTTCCGGATCGCCCTGCAATGTCGCCGCATGACGGGCTACCCACTCCACGGCAGCGTAGCAATCATTCACCGCGATCGGAAATTTATGCTCCGGTGCCAAGCGATAATCGACAGAGACGACCAGACAATCCGATTCATGCGCGATATTGCGGCAAACTGTATCGACGGTGTCCAAATCGCCGATCACCCAGCCGCCGCCGTGAAAATAGACAAACACCGGAAAAGGACCGGTTCCTTGCGGGGTATAAATCCGAATACCGATCTTTCCATCCTCAACCGGTATCAGCCGATTCTCTACCCGGGCGACTGTTTTTGGAATCCCCGCCAGTTTGCCGATCTCTGCCGTCCGCAGCCGATTTTCCTCTGGAGTCATCGAGCTGGTCCGGGGTGCTCCTGCCGCCTCATTCATTTCCAAAAACGCCTTTGCTTGCGGGTCTAATGCCATAGCCTACTCCTCCTTCATCCCAATCCTTACATGGTCTTTCTACCAGAGAAACGCACTGGCCCTAGGAAACTACTGTTATTCCACTATTCTGATAGTTATCTGTAAACCCTGCTCTGCAGTCATTGATTTTCACAAAAAAAAAGGAACAAGCAGAGCACCGGTGACCAGTGTCTGTTTGTTCCTATCACTATCCTATTTTATCCAGAAGCACGACTAGCCAGAGAGCATTTGGCTCTTACCTGCGGATTTCCGCGATGCCTCTCGGGGCACGGGCATTCGACTGGATATTGCGAATCTGCGCGTCAGTCAGATTGCGGAGGATGAAAATCAGCGACGACGTGCGATTGTTAAAGTTAAAGTTGCTCAGATTGGCAATAGCTGTGTTCCCGCGAAATACACGAAACGAGCCTTGATAGTTTGCCTGGGAAAACAGGACGAGTGTTGCATTGGCGGCGTTTCCCCGCCGCAGGCGAAAGCTGGAGAGGTCATTGTCGAAACGAATTGCGCTCATGTTCCGGATCGCTAAGCCACGTCTGCGAATCTGAAGACGTCTGTCTTGAAAATTTCGGCCATCAAACAAGGTTAATCTAGCCATACTCTCACACTCCTTTCCTCTTTCTACTCGTAGCGTATGAAAGGAGAAAGGCACCCGCTTGGACAGGTGTTGTAGGTTGGACAACTATTTTTGCAGCAATAAAAAACACCGATCCTTCCCTTGCAGGAAGATCGGTGTCTTGGGGTTTTACGCGTTCAGTTTGCCTTTTGCGACAGCAGCCAGCTCGTTGAAAGCTGCTTTGTCGTTAACAGCCAGGTCAGCCAGCATTTTGCGGTTTACTTCGATGCCAGCTACTTTCAGGCCGTGCATGAGGCGGCTGTAAGACAGGCCATTCATGCGAGCTTGCGCGTTGATACGAGTGATCCACAGTTTGCGGAAATCACGTTTCTTTTGACGACGGTCGCGGTATGCGTACATCAGGGATTTCATTACCTGCGCATTCGCGGATTTAAACAGGCGATGTTTGGAACCGAAGTAACCTTTCGCCAGCTTCAGGATTTTCTTATGACGACGGCGTGCAATAATGCCACCTTTTACTCTTGGCATACTAACTCCTCCTGGTCTTTCCAGCATGGCGGCCTGCTACGAGGCGCTTAGGGAGCTCATGCTGTGTGATGGTGTGTAATGATGCGAAACTTACAGATAAGTGAGCATTTGCTCAATACGCTTTTGATCGCCTTTGGAAACAAGGGCAGCTTTACGCAGATGGCGTTTTTGCTTGGTTGATTTGTTAGCGAACAAGTGGCTACCATATGCGCGGTCACGCTTCAGCTGGCCGCTTCCGGTTTTTTTGAAACGCTTCGCTGCGCCTCTATGAGTTTTCATTTTAGGCATGTGAAAAATCCTCCTGTCTCAACTACTAGCTTACTTTTCCGTCTTCGGAGCCAAAATCATGATCATGCTGCGTCCCTCGATCTTCGGCTTGCGCTCTGGCGCTGCGAGATCTTCACACTGGGCTGCTACACGTTCCATAACCGACAGTCCGATTTCGGAGTGGGTGATTTCACGTCCACGGAAACGGATCGAGCACTTCACCTTGTGATGATCCTCCAAGAACTTGCGGACGTTGCGAAGCTTCGTCTGAAAATCGTGTTCCTCGATATTGGAAGAAAAACGCACTTCTTTCAGCTCGATAATCTTCTGGTTCTTGCGTGCTTCCTTTTCCTTCTTCGCCTGCTCGTATTTGAACTTTCCGTAGTCCATGATACGGCATACAGGCGGCTTGGCTGTAGGAGCAACATTTACCAGATCCAAGTCGGCTTCTTGAGCGATGCGCAATGCTTCCCTAAAGGGAACGACTCCCAATTGACTCCCGTCGGCTCCGATCAAACGGACCTCACGGGCACGGATCGCTTCGTTAACTAACATTTGATCCTTGCTAATACTTGCCACCCCCGTCAATTTCGAGAAGGAACAAAACGGACTTTCCGCTTTGTTGACCACGAGCGGTCACATCTCAGTTCATGAAAAACATCAAACGGTTTTTCACAAAAAATGTGCGAACGCATTACGCGCCCGCACCTATCTCACCTTGCAAATAAGCAGATCCAAAGATCTTTGCATAAGAGTTACCTGTCAACAATCGTCACCGACGTCGACCCAGGTGAGAAGCTGGGCGCCTCTGCTTGTTCTCGAAGTATGAAGTGTTTATACACGCCTTTTATCATACAGCGAGTCTAAACGATTGTCAAGGCTTGCTCCTGCGATTCTTGCTATCCACCGATGTGGGACATCTCTACCTTGTCGCGTGTCAGTCCTGGCGTATGCAGCAGGCGTTCCTCCGAATAGCGGTCTTGCCGTTGCTCCCAGTATCCGCTGATCAGCTCGCGAATCTGGGCGTCGTCACTTCCCTCGCGCAAAGGCTCACGCAGATCAAAGCCGCTAGAAGCAAACAGGCAGTTGTACATTTTGCCTTCTGCCGAAAGTCTTGCGCGCGTACAGGTAGAACAGAACGCCTGTGTCACGGACGAGATCAAGCCGATCTCCTCTTCGCTCCCGGCGTAGCGATAGCGGGATGCCACTTCTCCGTAATAGTTGGGATCAATCGGCTCCAGCGGCATCTCCTCGTGGATCATTTCGACGATTTCTCGCGATGGCACGACCTGATCCAGCCTCCAGCCGTTGGTGTTGCCCACATCCATGAATTCGATGAAGCGCAGGATATGTCCCTGCTCCCGGAAGTAGCGTGCCATCGGCAGGATGTCGTCGACGTTGACCTCTCGCTGAACCACCATGTTGATTTTAACCCCAAGTCCAGCCTGAGCAGCCGCCTCGATCCCTGCCAGAACATCAGCCACTTTATAGCCCCGGCCGTTGATTTTTCCAAAGCGTTCGTCGTCCAGACTGTCCAGACTTACCGTCACCCGATCCAGCCCGGCTGCTTTCAGCGCTTCTGCATGCTTCGCCAAAAGCGAGCCATTGGTGGTCATGGCGATATCCTGTACCCCGTCCACCTGCCTCAGCATGCGAATCAACGCTGGCAAATCCCTGCGCATCAACGGTTCTCCTCCGGTGATCCGAATCTTGCTTACGCCAAGTGACGTGAAGATCCTGGCAAGCCTGGCAATCTCCTCGAAGGTCAACAGCTTATGCTGCGGCAAGAAGGGATAATCTGGTCCAAAGATTTCTGCAGGCATGCAGTATTGACAGCGAAAATTGCATTTATCAGTAACGGAGATGCGGATATCCCGGAGAGGACGTTTTCGAGAATCTAGCACTTGTACAGCCATGGATGACCACTCTCCTTTTCTTATGAGTATGAGGCACGGTCATTCCAATCGTCAATCCGCCGACATGGCGTACACGATTTTTCCTGCATCTCGGCAGCTGTAACCGCCCAGCGCCTCTACCTCTCTGGCAAAAGCCTCCGAGCGAATGCAGGAGAGCAATTCCTCTCCTTGTGCGCTGCGCAAAAAAGAGCCGCTGAGCAACAGATCATACCGTTCCTCGGAGACCGGGATAAAATCAAGCCCCATCGAGGCAGCGACAGAGTATATGCCCAGGCCGGCATCAGCTGTTCCACCAGCTACCGCGGCAGCGACGCTCAAATGAGAAACCGCCTCGCGAGAATAGCCGTAGATCTGCTCCCTGTCAAGCCCCTCTTGTGCCAGCAGGTAATCAAACAACAGCCTGGTTCCAGCTCCACGCTGCCGATTGATGTAGGTAATCCCCGGTTTGACCAGATCGTGCACAGAGCTGATGCCCTTGGGGTTGCCTGGCTTTACGATCCACCCTTGCTGGCGATAGACGAGCTGGATAAGTGCGACATCCTGACCGCGGAGGTATTTTTGCACAAACGGCAAATTGTATGTGCCTGTCGCTTCGTCAAACAGGTGGACGCCTGCTGCGTGTGCTTCCCCTTTTTGAATCGCCAGAATGCCGCCCATGCTGCCGACGTGGGAGGAGACGAGAAAGCGCTCCGGATTGGTTTTGCGCAGCAGGGAATGCAGCACGTCCATTGTCAGGTCATGACTGCCTGTCGCGACGATCGTATTTTGTATCTGCTCCAGCGGACGATACAGCTCGATCTCCACGCTCTCTCCCTGTTCATAGCCGAGATCACCTGGGGGGATGCGCAAAAGGCCGTCTGCCCGTACCATCGACATGGTGACGCCTGCTGCGCGTGTCAACGGATTGGCGATGTACTGCCCGTCGATACAGCCGATCGTCACGCGGATAAAGTCTTCCGCACCCATGACGGAGACGACGCGCCGTCCCAGCGTCGCCTTGACCCGCGGTCGCTGCGGCTCCAGCAAACCGTAATAATGGTGGACGAGCATGCGGGCAAACCATTCCAGATTGAGATACGCGGAGACGGGATAACCGGGCAATCCGATGACGGGCTTCCCGTCTACCATGCCGACCACGACCGGTTTGCCAGGGCGTGTCGCTACGCCGTGTGTCAGCACTTCTCCCAATTCCTCGACGATATGGACCGTAAAATCCTCACGTCCAGCCGAAGAGCCTGCGTTCAACAAAACAAGATCCGCATCCTGTACGGCAGTCTTTACGGCGTCGCGGATCATGGCGTAATCGTCCGGGACGATCCCGTGGTAGATCGGCTCCGCTCCCCATTCTTGCAGATAAGCTGCAAAAACCGCACCATTGAATTCGATGATTTCTCCTTCTGCCACCGTATCGGAAGGCTCGATCAGCTCGCTGCCTGTCGGAATGATGACGACACGCGGCTTGCGCAAGACGGGAACCGTCACATTGCCTCCCGCAAGCAAGGCCCCCAGATCGACAGGACGCAGCTTGAAGCGGTCCGGGATAATGACTTCCCCGACGACCACGTCCTCGCCAATGGGACGGATATGCTGCCAGGGTGCGACCGCCTCCAGGATCTCGATCGTCTCATCGTCAATCTGGTGAATATTCTCAATCATGATGATGGCATCGAATCCGTCCGGAATCGGATCACCCGTGTCTACCTCGATATACCCTTCCCCTCGCTTCAACCGGACAGGGTGCTGCTCGTCAGCACCGTACGTCATCTCCGCCTTGACTGCCACACCGTCCATTGCAGAAGCGTGGAAATTCGGCATCGAAACCTTTGCATAAATCGGCTCTGCGGTGACCCTGCCCAATGCCTCCCGAGTGGGAATGATCTCGACCTGCGGCGAAAAGCGAACGCTGTCGACAATTTTCTTCTGGGCGTCTTGCAGCGGAGTGTCTTCCAAGTAGATTTTGCGCATCGTTTTCCTCCTGCCAAACCCTTCTACCAATCACTCTATCAAACTATGCAAATAGATGTACATGGACAAATTCGCCTTCCAGGATGCCTTCCTTTTGTGCGGCGATCTCCACCATGCCATCGCTTTTGACAAGCGTTGAAATGAGGCCTGATTTTCCAAATACAGGATGTGCCCACCACTCCTCGCCACGCTTCTCCAGCTTGACGCGCACATAATCAGAGCGTCCTACTGCGGACGGGATATTTCGCCCGATACGAGCGACGATTCGTCTGTCCAATTCTGTAGGCGCTAGACCTTCAAGTCTGGCGATCAAGGGCGCTGTGAACAGATGAAAAATGATCAGTGCAGACGCGGGGTGGCCCGGCAGTCCCATGATCGGCTTTTCGCCCGCTTTGGCCAGTATCGTTGGTTTGCCAGGCTTGATGGAGACTCCATGGACCAGCACGCCAGGCTCCCCGAGTGCTTGCATCACCTGCTCCGTATAATCGCGGGTCCCGACTGAACTGCCGCCCGACAAAATCACCAAATCAGCCTGCTCGAACAATTCCCTCGCTCGCGCCAGAAACGCAGCGTAATCATCCTTGACGATGCCGCCGTCGATCACTGTAGCCCCACATGCGCGGGCTGCGGCACCAATCGTCACGCTGTTAATATCCCGCACTTCTCCGGGAGCCAGCTGTGCCTTGTCTGCGGGGACAATCTCATCCCCGGTGGACAGGATGGCGACGACAGGTCTTGGGTACACCGTCACACGCGTCTTTCCGATCGCCGCCAGCACGCCGAGATCCTGTGGTCGAAGCCGTTGTCCGGCGGACATGACCAGCTCGCCTGCCATCACATCGTCCCCGGCGCGGATGATATTTTCTCCTGGCGCCACCTGGCGGAAGACATTGAGCAATTCTCCCACTTCTTCCACATGCTCTATCATCACGACACTGTCGGCTCCCTCGGGAATCATTCCCCCGGTCGGAATCCCCTGCGCCTGTCCTTCTTTCAGAAGAAGGCTGGCAGGTTTGCCCATCTCGACTTTTCCTTGAATATCGAGAAAAGCAGGCAGTGAATCAGAGGCTCCATAGGTATCCCGGGCCCTTACCGCATACCCGTCAACGGTCGAACGGGCAAAATGCGGAACCTGTTCTGTCGATCGGATGTCCTCTGCCAGGACCATGCCGAGCGCTTGACCTAGTGGAAGCGTAACAGGCTGGCGGACCGGACCATAATGCTTGTGAATGATTTCCAATGTCTCAGTCACTGTTTTCACTTGAAAAAATTTCATGGCCTTTCCCCTTTTCCGGTAAGCATTTCGTCTTTCGCATCTGCGCTGACTTTTTCATGGATTTGATAGTATAATGGAAAGAAAAAGGAGATTTTTCCAGATGAAAGTAAAAGTATTTGCCAACTTTCGAGAAATCTGTCAGGGAAACTCCGTAGAAGTCCCGCTGGATAACGGAGACCGCGTCATCGACATCATGGAGACGTTGATCCAGATGTATCCTGCTCTGGAAGACGAGGTCTTCACAGCGGAGCGAACATTCAAACCATTTGTACATGTCTTTCTCAACGGACAAAATATCATTCATGCCCAAGGCCTGCAGACGCGCGTCAAAGAGGACGATCAGTTTGCGCTGTTCCCGCCGGTCGCAGGGGGCTGAGCATGCATGAGCAAACGCTGGAGTTGCGCGGGATTCGCATCTCCCACCTGCTGACCTATCTGGTCGAATGCGGTGGCGAGATCAAGGGACAAGCCGCTGATGAACCGGGGCGTGAGGATCTGCCCCTGGTCGTCTGCGGCAACCAGTGGGAAGCGGAATTGATGCGGGAGGAGACGGTCACGATTACCTCCCGCTTCCACGTCAATGCCGTCTTCATCCGCTTCACTTCGGAGCAAGAAGACGTCTTGACCCAACTGTTGCAGCGCTTCCGAATCAAGGTCATCCGCGTAGGAGGGTAAGGAAAAAGGTGGAGTGTGGCTTCCACCTTTTTCCTTTTCTTATGAAACGATATTCAATTCCTTCAGCTTGTTTTCCGGTACGACTCCGTCCACCCAGCCGCGCACTTGGTAATATTCATCCAGCATGATATCCATTCGGCTTAAATGGCCCGCGCTGTTGCCTGTCGCTGGCTCTTCAGTAAAGCGTTTGGGCAAGTGATCGTCCTCGCGCTTGTCGAATCCCGCCAAATTGTTGTAGTGACGCTCCAGATTGTAGATTCTCTCGCCGATTTTCATGACGTCGTCGGCTGTCACCGGCACACCTGTCATGGCAGCGTACTGCTCCGCATAGTTCTCCGCATTTTCGGAGAAGGAGGAGAATTTGCAGATGTTCATGGAGTCGGAGAAGGCCAATAGATCCTGGAAGATCTTCAGCAGCTCGCCTTTTCCTTCGGGCTTGAGGCGGTCTGTCGGCATTGGGATGCCCGCGATTTCACTGGCTACTGTGTAGCCGCGCAGGTGGCAGGCTCCGCGATTGCTCGTCGCATAGCCGAGACCAATCCCCTGAATGCCGCGCGGATCGTACGCGGGGATCGCCTGACCCTTGACGCACATCGCCAGGTTCTCGTCGCCAAAATACTTGGCAGCGCGTGCGGTCCCTTCCGCGAGAACGTCGCCGATTCCTTTGCGGAACACCATCATTTCCGTCAGCTCGATCATTCGGTCGGCGTCGCCCCAATCGATTTTTTCCTCTGTCAGCCCCCGCTCGTAAGCCTCCATCATGCAGGAAAGGGTATTGCCCAGCTCAATCGTATCCATCCCGTGCTCATTGCACAGATTGATCAGGAATGAGATCGGCGCTGCATCACTGACACCGCAGTTGGCGCCCAGCGCCCAGCCCGACTCGTACTCGAAGCTTTCCACCCTTGTCTTGTACTTGCCTTCCTTGACCTCTACTTCCTTTTTGCAAGCGACCGGACAGGCGTGACAGGTGTTGTCGGCGACCAGCAGGGTAGCATTTACCGTCTCTCCGCTGTGCCCTTCTGCTCCTTCATAATGCGTATACTTGGAGTTCATCGTCGGAAGCGCGCCGACTTCATTGATGATATTGGTCAAGACGTTCGTCCCGTAGACAGAGAGGCCGCCTTTCTTTGGCGCGGTCAAGCCGCCTTCCATGATCGCCTTGAGCGCCTTTTGATTGGCCTTCTTGTATTCCTCGTCCTGCGCGGGCTGTGGCATATTGCCTTTTTGCGCTGCCTTGATCACGATGGCTTTCAGTTTTTTGTAGCCTGCTACCGCACCCGTTCCGCCGCGCCCTGCTGCCCGATCGTGCTCGTTCATGAAGCCTGCATAGCGAACCAGGTTTTCTCCCGCTTGTCCGATGCAGATCACACTCAGGTCTTCCTTGCCATAGCGGTCTTGCATCGCTTTGACCGTCCCGCGTGTGCCCATTCCCCACAGATCACTGGCATCGCGCAGCTCTCCCTGGCCGTTCTCAATATAGAGGTAGACCGGCTTGTCACTGGCACCCTTGAAAATGACGTTGTCGATCCCGGACCACTTCAGCCGGGCCGCAGACCATCCTCCCATGTGCGAATCCGTCACGGTTCCTGTCAATGGCGATTTGGTCACCATACAGAGCCGTCCGCTCATGGAGGATCTGGAACCCGTCACGGGGCCAGTCATCAGGCAGAGGATGTTATCTTCGGAAAACGGCTCGACTTGCGGTCCGTTGTCGTAGACGTATTTCACTCCCAAACCCCGGCCGCCGATAAATTTGCGCGCCAACTCCTCATTGATTTCCCGATAGTCCACGACACCTGCAGAGAGGTCAACCAGCATTTCACGGTTCTTGAAGCCACCTAGTTTCACGGCACGATTCCTCCTGTTCTTCATTCATATTGAAAACGCAGATATTGGTTACCTAGTTCGACTTGAGATTGGGTTTTCCTTCCTATATATCGTGAAAAAAGCCGAATATGCATAATTTTTCGATTATTTTGTTGCTTCTTTGCAATTGGTAAAGTATGTTAAGGATAGGCTCAAATCATGTAAAACAAACAAAAACCAACTAGACCAAATTCAACTAAACTAAAGAAAGCTTCTGCTCGGAAGGAGGTGGTACTTTGGAAGATGCCTACTTGACCCCTGATGAGGTAGCTGTCGAATTGAAGCTGACTCGCTATACGGTCTACGAAATGATCAAGCGCAAGGAATTGCCGGCAGCCAAAATCGGACGAACCCTGCGCATCCTGCGAAGCGATCTGGACGTGTTCATGCAACGCAACAAGTCGCGAGAGGAACACTCTCCCTATCCCCCGGGACATACCCGCCAGACCGAAGCCACCTGGGAAATTCTCTTCGCCGGCAGCCACGACCTGACCATCGACCTCTTGACGCGCATGCTCGCACGGCGCGGAACCACACTGCTCCCCGCCTTTTCCGGCAGTCTGGATGGACTGATCGAGCTGTACAAAGGACGTGTCGAAATGGCGGGATGCCATCTGCTGGACACAGCCTCAGGCGAGTACAATCTGCCGCATGTGCGCTGCCTTTTGCCGCATGATGAGATAAGGGTCGTCAATCTGGTCAACCGCTGGCAAGGATTCGTGGTCCCGAAAGGAAATCCGCGGATGATCACCAGCTGGGAGGAGTTTTTGAGCGGGCGTCATCGCATTGTCAACCGGCAGCGAGGCTCGGGGACGCGCTTGCTGTTGGACTACAAGCTGCGGCAGATGGGCCGATCATCCCAAACTCTACCCGGCTACGATCTGGAGATGACCACCCACTATGCGACTGCCTCTCACGTCTTGCAAGGAAAAGCGGATGTCTCCCTCGGGATCGAAAGCGTCGCCAGGGGGCTGGGACTTGATTTCTTTCCGATTCAGGAAGAACGGTACGATCTGGTGATTCCCGCACGGCTATGGGAACAGGACCGCTTTCAACAACTGCTGGCCGTGCTGCGCGACCCGGCCTTCAAGCAGGCGGTAGTCGCACAAGGGGGATACAATGTTTCCCTGACCGGAAAAGAGATTCCCCTGTAGATGATTGCATGATTGCTATCCTATTCACGGGAGATGAGAAAAATGAAAACCATCCAATCTATGATCGCTCTCTTTTGTTTGGCGCTCCTCCTCTTGCTCGCTGCCTGTTCCTCTTCGCAGCCTGCCGCAGCACCCGAACAGAGCAATCCTCCAACTGCAGCACCTGCGCCGACACCTTCCGCAAGCGAAAAGAAAGAGATGATTCTCGCAACCACTACCAGCACGCAGGATTCCGGCCTGCTGGATGCGTTGCTCCCTGTTTTTGAGCAGCAATCCGGTATCAGCGTAAAAGTAATTGCAGTCGGTACCGGACAAGCTATCAAATTGGGCGAGGAAGGAAATGCCGATGTCCTCTTGGTCCACTCCCGCAAAGCTGAAGATGAATTCGTCGAGAAAGGCTTCGGCATCAACGCCTACGATGTGATGTACAACCAGTTCTATATCGTGGGGCCTGCCGAAGACCCTGCCGGGATAAAAGGCGTTCAGAGCGCCAAAGAAGCCATGGCCAAAATCGCCGAGAAACAATCTCCGTTCGTATCGCGCGGCGATGATTCCGGTACCGACAAGAAGGAAAAAAGCATCTGGAAGGAAGCTGCCATCACTCCGGAGGGCAGCTGGTATATTTCCTCCGGCCAAGGCATGGGCGAAACCCTGCAGATGGCTGATGAGATGCGGGCCTACACCTTGACCGACGAAGCCACCTTCCTCTCCCGCAAGCTGAATCTGGAGGTGCTGGTGCAAGGCGACAAGTCGCTGTTGAACCCATATGGCATCATCCAGGTCAAGTCTTCCACGAAACCGGAGGAAGGCATGCAGTTGATCCGCTTCTTTACGGAGGAGCAGGGGCAGAAGCTGATCGGCGAATTCGGCAAGGAAACCTACGGCAAAGGACTGTTCGTTCCTGATGCCAAGCAGCGTTAGGAGCATCCTGTTATGATGACTCAGGATGTCTGGGAGGTCATCTGGCTCTCCCTGCAGGTTACGACGGTATCGGTCGCAATCGGGATGCTGGCAGGAATCCCGACCGGCACCCTGCTCGGGCTTTATTCGTTTCGCGGCAAACGAATCGTCGTCGCTCTGATCTACACATGCATGGGACTCCCTCCCGTGCTGGTCGGCGTAGTCGTCTATCTGCTGCTCTCCCGTTACGGACCGCTCGGCGCACTTGGTCTTTTGTTCACGCCGGAAGCGATGATCATCGCCCAAGTGGTCCTGGTGACGCCCATCCTCGCCGGACTTACGATGTCTGCCGTGCAGGCCAAGGAACGGACGTATTGGGAGACTGCGAAGAGTCTGGGTGCCAGTCCAGTACAAATGATGATCACCATTGTCCGGGAAGCGCGCGGCGGCATTTGGTCCGGGGTAGCTGCCGCATACGGCAGGGCGATCTCCGAGGTCGGGGCTGTGATGCTGGTCGGGGGCAACATCGAGCATCACACTCGCGTCATGACGACCGCGATCATTTTGGAGACGCGGACGGGGAATTTTACAGCAGGGCTGCAACTGGGTCTTGTTTTGCTCGCCCTTAGCTTTCTGTTCAACAGCTTTCTGATGGCAGGAGTCCTGAACCAAATGAAATCCAGGCGGAGGTGAGCGCATGAACCGCGTGGAAGTACGGAATCTGGAAGTAACCTACGGCAATAGAACCGTTCTCGCTTTGGACCGTGTTGTGTTTGAGAGAGGCGGTTTTTACGGGATCGTCGGCCCCAGCGGAGCGGGAAAAAGCACGCTGCTGCGCGTCATCAACCTGCTGGAGAAGCCAGTGAGCGGGCAGCTTCACCTATTTGGTGAAGAAGTGGACCTGAGTACCCTCTCCTATGCCAAAGGCATGCCTCTCCAAAGGCAAATGGGATTTGTGGCGCAAAAGCCGTCTATGTTCCAGGCGTCCGTCTATGACAATGTCGCTTTGGGCTTGCGCTACCGCAAAAGGAACCGGGTACAGATTCAAGCCCTCGTGCAGGAAGCTTTGGATTTGGTCGAGCTGTCCCATCTGAGCGACCAGCGCGCCCATACATTGTCGGGCGGTGAAGCACAGCGTGTCGCCCTCGCCCGGACACTCGTCTGCGAACCGTCCCTGCTATTGCTGGATGAACCTACAGCCAGCCTGGACCCGTACAACATCTCGATATTTGAACGGGTGATTCAGACCATTCATCGTCAAAAGCACACGACGATTCTGATGATTACGCATAACCTGCCACAAGCCAGGCGTCTGGCGCAAACCTGCCTGTTCGTAAACAATGGGCGAATTGTGGAACGAGCTGACACAGAAGCATTTTTCCATCACCCGCATTGCACGGAGCTTGCGGATTTTATCTCGGGGCGCATGATTTGTTGATACTACCCCAAGGTATTGATCGGATAGAGATGACCGTTAAAGGCAAATGAAACCCTGCCTGTTTCTTCAGAGACAACGAGTACTAGGGCATCGCTTCGTTCCGTGAGTCCAAGGGCGGAGCGATGCCGCGTCCCCATCTTTTGATCCCCTGTATCTTGTGCTGAAAGCGGAAGAATATTCGCGGCGGACACGATCTGATCTCGGTATACCATGACTGCGCCGTCGTGGAGAGGATTACCGGGAAAAAAGATGGATTCCAACAGAGAATGGGTCAATTCGGCCCGTAGTAAAATACCCGGATGAATCAATGTGTCGAGAGAATCTTCCCGCTGAATGACAATCAGCCCGCCATGTCTGCGATGCGACATATTTTGAACGCAAATGGATATTTCCGGATATTTGTCCGTAAACGGAGACAAATAGCAGTTTAAATAAAAATTAGCCGCTGCCATTTGGATTCGAGTGAAATGCTCTTTTATTTTCTCGAAATTGCCCAAAAGACAGTTGTTCTGATCGTCCATCGCTGCCAAGTTATTCTGGAGTTCCGTGATCACCCTGCTAATATCTTCTTTGATCGCTAGTTTCATCGGTGAAAAGTCGCAATCCGCATTCATGAAAGAAGCCACCCTTTCCCTACCCGAACTCGAAACTTATTCCATAAGGTTCCCCATCGTGAAAGAAAAATGCCAAATCAAAAAAACGGGCTGTTCCTTCCTTTTGAGAAGGAACAGCCCGCTTATCCATTCGGTCTGTATTTCGTATTTCTTTACTTCATATCGTTGATTTCGGCACGGATTTTCTCGATGAACGCATCTACAGACATGGCACCTTCATCGCCAACGCCGCGACGGCGTACAGACAGCGTGCCATCCGCCATTTCTTTTTCCCCGATGACCAAGCTGTAAGGGATTTTTTGCACTTGTGCTTCACGGATTTTGTAGCCGATTTTTTCATTGCGCGAATCCAGTTCGACACGGATACCGGCTTGCGCCATTTTTACCTTCACTTCTTCTGCGTATGGCACATGCACGTCGTTGATGGTCATGACGCGTGCTTGTACCGGAGTCAGCCAAGTCGGGAATGCTCCAGCGTAGTGTTCGATCAGGATGCCGATAAAGCGCTCCATGGAACCGTACATCGCACGGTGCAATACGACTGGACGATGCTTTTCATTGTCCTGGCCCACATAAGTCAGGTCAAATTTCTCAGGGAACTGGAAGTCCAGCTGGATGGTTCCGCATTGGTGGCGGCGTTTCAGCGCATCGGTGATCTGGAAGTCGATCTTCGGACCGTAGAACGCGCCGTCGCCTTCTTTGATCTCGTATGGCAGTCCCGAGTCAATCAATACGTTACGCAGAGAGTTTTCCGCGATTTCCCACAGTTCATCGGATCCCATCGAATCTTCTGGACGAGTGGACAAGGCTACGCTGTATTCGAAACCAAACACTTTGTAGATGCTATCGATCAAGTTGATCATGTTTTTGATTTCGCTCTCGATCTGGTCAGGACGGACAAAGACGTGCGCATCGTCCTGGCAGAATGTCCTTACCCGCAGCATGCCGTTCAGCGCACCAGAGTACTCGTGGCGGTGCACCTGTCCGAACTCAGAGTAGCGGATTGGCAGATCGCGGTAGGAGTGCATCGCGTTTTTGTAAATGAGCATATGTCCAGGACAGTTCATCGGCTTCAACGCATAAGTAGCATTATCTACCTCGGAGAAGTACATGTTCTCATGATAGTGATCCCAGTGGCCGGACTGATGCCAGAGGCGTTCATTCATGAGGAACGGCGTACGGACTTCGGTGTATTGCGCGAGTTGCTGCAGACGGCGGGAGAATTGCTCCAGCTCGTTGCGCACGGTAAAGCCGTGCGGCAGATAGAACGGCATGCCGGGAGCTTCCTCGGAGAACATGAACAGCTCCAGCTCTTTGCCCAATTTGCGGTGATCGCGTTTTTTCGCTTCCTCGATGAAGTGCAGGTATTCATCCAGCTCGGCTTTTTTCGGCCAGGCTGTACCGTATACACGCTGCAGTACTTGATTTTCCGAATTGCCGCGCCAGTAGGCACCCGCTACGTTCATCAGCTTGAAGGCTTTGATGTAGCCAGTCGATGGCAGATGCGGACCGCGGCAAAGGTCAAAGAATTCGCCTTGCTCGTACAGGGTGATGGTCGCATCCTCCGGCAGGTCGCGGATCAGCTCAAGCTTCAGATGGTCGTTCAGTTCTTGGAAGATCTTTGTCGCTTCTTCGCGGCTTACAACTTTGCGGCGAATCGGCAAATCTTCCTTTACAATTTTCTCCATCTCTGCTTCGATCTTGCTCAGATCCTCTGGGGAAAGGGATACGGGAATATCCATATCATAATAGAAGCCGTCTTCAATCACCGGCCCGATCCCGAATTTGACCTCCTTGCCGTACAGGCGTTTTACCGCTTGTGCGAGCAAGTGCGCGGTGCTATGGCGATACACTTCCAGCCCGTCTGCCGAATCGAGAGTGACGATTTCGATCGCAGCATCTTCGTCGAGCGCTGTATAGAGGTCAACGACTTTGCCGTCTTTTTTGCCGGCTACAGCTTTCTTTTTCAGACTTGCACTAATGGAGCCTGCGATTTCCTCGATGGTAATGCCCGCGTCGTATTGACGGACTGCACCATCTGGAAAAGTAACATTAATCTGTGCCACGTTGGATTCTTCCTTCCTGATTGCCATTTTTTGGAGAAAATAAAAAAACACCCATCCCAAAAAGGGACGAGTGTAGTCTCGCGGTACCACCCTACTTCGAGTTGGCGCGCATATGCGGCAGCCAAACTCCTTCGTTGCAATAACGGCTTTTCACCGGCATGCCGTTAGTAAAAGCCTTCGCTTCGTTCCCGGCAGCTACTTGAAGGGGGTAGATCACTATGCGTCTGCAGCGGGCTTCCAGCCGATGTCCCGCCTCTCTGTCGCGTCCTGCATATTGTCCATGTCCTTCTCATCGTATTTCCAACATGTGAACTTATAAAAGCTATTATAGTTTAGTCGGATTGTGCGCGTCAAGTACGCGTTTTCCCCGACAAAGCTGACAGGAATGACAGGTGATCAGGCGGCTGTCGAAAATGCTTTGGATTGTCTTGGCGAGACCTGGCTTATCCCCTGCCTGGTGCAAGACGATGCTTTGCGGGGCAAGTGTAACCAAGGCGCTTACCAGATAGTCTTCGTCGCGGCACTGCTGTTCTTCCAAATTGAGGACGGCATCCAGTTGCTCCAGCCACAGACGATCCCCTTTTTTATCATAAAGATGGAAGGGTTTGTCCACACTAGGAACGATGTGAACCACTTCCTGCTTGCTATCCTGAGCGGCGATAAAATAGCGCAGAAGCTCTACAAATTCCTCATACTGCTTTTCCTCGAGATAATCATCGATTCCCGCCTCGACGAGTTCAAACAGTTCATTCCAATGCTCTTGCAGGCGGAATCGTATAAAGCCCGTTAAATGAATGGATCTCTCGGTCTCCAGGTATTGGAAGGCCTTTTGATACACCTTGGCTTTTCTCGTCGTTGCTGTGAACCATCCTTCGTTCACCTGATCGTTTTCCTGACACCGCAAGAGGATGGTCGGCAGCATCTCTTCCCATTCTTCCTCAAGCTGTTCTACCTGCAGCAGGTCTGCAGCCATCTCCTCGATGATTTCCGGTTCTTTTACTTGCATGACCCATTCTGCGATCGTCAAGGCTACGAAGGCTCTGGCCCAGTCGATGGTTTGGGCGTCGTACTCCTGTTCGCACCAGCTCTGGAAGAGAAATAAGTGTAGGCCTTCCTGCTCCTGATCCTTGTATTCAATCCGTACTGGAGCTGTATTGACCCGATCCGTCATCTCGTTCACGATATCCCGATACGTGTAACAAAGCGTGGGGATATTCTCCAGCCAGACGCGGAATGTCTGCATGATCATCCCTCCCAACCGCAATTGTAGTTACAGTATATGTCCCGTCAGAAGCGATATACTTTTAAACGGTTGGAAACAACGGAAAGGTTGCAAGTACCTCCCTCACCAAAAGCCCCCATTTGCGCATACACTACTCGAAATCCCATCTGCAAGGCGTTTTTGCCGCAAAAAGTTTCCCTCAGTAAAAACTTTGTTGCAAAGGAAAGAATCTTCGTTTACACTACATTCATAATAAAATCGAGAAGTATTTTTTTCGCAAAAGTTTGCCCTCATACAACAGTTTGTCTTTGACGAAAGAAAAGGAGCGTGAACGTCATGTCAACTTCCAGCATTCCTTTATCTGACGCTGTAACAGGGAGTCAGATCTGTTTGGATCGCATCGAAGTTCAGGGTGTATTGCGCAGACGATTGCTCGACCTGGGATTCGTCCCTGGCAATGTAGTAGAGGTTGTACAAAAAAGTCCCTTGGGCGATCCGATCGCCTTTCGGGTCAACCATACCATGATCGCATTGCGCAAGGAGGAAAGCTCCCTTATCTTCGGGGAGTATGTCGGAGGCGATTCGTTGTGAGAACATACACCATCGCACTCGCCGGGAATCCGAATACTGGAAAAAGCACCTTGTTCAACACCTTGACCGGACTGCGCCAGCATACCGGAAACTGGGCGGGCAAAACCGTTCTGATGGCGGAAGGTGAATTTACGTACGGAAAATCTGCTTTTCGCATGATTGATTTGCCAGGTACGTATTCCTTGTATTCCAACTCCGCTGACGAGGAAGTCGCGAGAGATTACATTATCTTTGAGCAACCGGATGTCACGATTGTCGTCCTGGACGCTACTTCGCTGGAAAGAAACCTGAATCTCGCCTTGCAGGTTCTGGAAATGACCTCGCGTGTGGTGGTTTGCGTCAATCTGATCGACGAAGCAAAAAAACGGGGGGTGCAGATTGACTTGCAGATCATCTCGCAGAGGCTGGGTGTCCCCTGTGTCGCCATCTCTGCCCGAAACAAAATCGGGATCGATACCCTGATGGAACAAGTCGAAAAGGTCGCCAGCGGAGAAATCTCTCCGGAGCCTGTACAAATCCCCTATTCAAAAGAGATTGAAGAAAAAGTGAAGGAATTGCAGCCAATCATCGCGCAAACGCTGGGTACGCGTTTTCCGACCAGATGGATCGCTCTGCGGCTCCTCGACGGAGACGAAAGCCTGTTGAAATCGCTGCGGGAGCGGATGCAGGAACCTACTGTGCCTGTACAAAGGGAGAGGATCGGACATGAGCAAACCATTTGCCACTAATTCGTCGGATCCGTTGGATGCGCTGCTGGCTGTGACGCGAAATGCTGCAGAAGGAAATGCTGTACGCGACACGATCGTCAGTGATATCTACCGAGTGAGCCGCTCCATTTGCAAAGAGGCGGTCACCTATGAAGACCAGCGAAAATTGGCATCTGCCTACAAGCTGGACAAATGGGTCACGTCGAGAATCTGGGGCTTCCCGATCATGCTGGCGATCCTGGGAGCTGTCTTTTGGATTACGATCGCCGGAGCCAATGTGCCGTCTGCCTGGATCGCCAGCATGTTTGGCGTCGTCGAGGGCTATCTCACAGCGGGCTTTCAAGCAGTGAACGCGCCAGATTGGCTGCACGGAATTCTCGTACTCGGTTTTTTTCGCGGCACGTCATGGGTTATCAGCGTCATGCTCCCGCCGATGGCTATTTTCTTCCCGGTGTTCGCTTTACTGGAAAACTTCGGGTATCTGCCTCGCGTCGCATTCAATATGGATCGTTTGTTTAAAAAATCAGGAGGGCACGGCAAGCAGGCATTGACGATGTCCATGGGCTTTGGCTGCAACGCTGCTGCCATCCTCTCTACCCGGATCATCGAGTCGCCACGGGAGCGGATGCTGGCGATTCTGACCAACAACTTCGTTCCCTGCAATGGACGCTGGCCTACCCTGATCCTGCTCTCCTCGCTGTTCATGGCGACTGGCGCAGTAGGCGGCTGGCAGACGCTGACTACGGCTCTCGTCGTGATGGGGATGGTATTGATCGGCATCGTCGTGACTCTGGCTGTCTCCTGGGCCTTGTCCAAAACCGCCTTGCGCGGAGTGCCGACGCATTACACCCTGGAGCTGCCGCCTTATCGAAGACCGCAATTTTGGAAAACAATCCTGATCGCGTCCAAGGACAAATCCTGGAGCGTATTGAAAAGAGCCGTAATCGTTGCAGCGCCTGCCGGGGTGCTCACATGGATTTTGGGCAACATAACGGTCGGCAATGACAGCATCCTTGGTCATATGGCTGCCTTTTTTGACCCGTTCGCGCAATGGATCGGACTTGACGGGTACATCCTGATGGCTTTTGTTCTCGGTCTTCCTGCCAATGAAATCGTCCTCCCGATCCTGCTGATGGGCTATATGTCCTCCGGAGCGATGGTGGACGCCGATGGGATCGACAACATCAAGGAGATCTTTCTCCAGCATGGATGGACCTGGCTGACTGCACTGAACATGATGCTGTTCTCCCTGCTTCATTATCCATGCGGCACTACCTTGTTCAACATTTACAAGGAAACCAAAAGCGTGAAATGGACAGTACTGTCCGCAGTCATTCCGCTGGCGATAGCGATCGCGGTGACGTTCGTTACGGCTCAAGTGATTCGCGCGCTTGGCTGGGTATAGAGGAAATCAAAAAGCCTTTGCATGGAACCGGTCCGTACCGGTATCTGCAAAGGCTTTTTGCTATCGTTCTTTTTGCCTGTATCAGTTCTGCATGACAAAATCCTTCTCTGCCATCTCGCCATCCTTGAAGACGCGCAAAATGTCGTACTGCGTATTGCGTTGAGCCGGAATTTTGCCCGCTCCGCGAATCAGTTCGAGGATTTGGTTGGTGTTGACTTTGTAAGTACATGCTGCAGCGGAGACGA
Source organism: Brevibacillus panacihumi W25 (assembly GCF_000503775.1). GTDB lineage: Bacteria > Bacillota > Bacilli > Brevibacillales > Brevibacillaceae > Brevibacillus > Brevibacillus panacihumi_A. The sequence continues at coordinate 1,170,625 of NZ_KI629782.1, forward strand.
CGTTTTCCTCCATCATGGTTTGTCCGAAGTCATTGGCCCCATAAGAAAGGGACAATTGTCCGTACTCGGGTCCCATGGTCACCCAGGAAGCTTGGAGGTTCTCCACATTGTCCAGCATCAAACGGCTGATCGCCAAGGTTTTCAAATATTCCTCCGGCGTATTGTTGACCGCTTTCATATTGGTGTTGTCCGGCTGGAAGGTCCAGACGATAAACGCCTTGAAGCCGCCAGTCTCATCCTGGGCTTCACGAATGCGCATGAGAGACAGCACGCGCTCCTCCATCTCTTCCCCGAAGCCGATGACCATCGTCGCTGTACCAGGCAGGCCAGCGCGGTGTGCGGCTTTTTGGGTTTCGATCCAGTCTTTCCAGGAGCCCTTCAAGCGGGAAATCTTGCGGCGCGTACGGTCGTCCAAAATCTCTCCGCCCGCACCCGGCAACGAATCAAGACCCGCTGCTTTCAATTCGCGAAGAACATCCTCTACACTCATATTGGAGACTTCTGCGATTTTCATGACCTCAGCAGTAGACAACGAGTGCATCGTAATCTGCGGAAAACGCTGCTTGATCGATCGCAGCAGATCAGTGTAGTAGTCCAGCTTGAGATCTGGATTGGTACCGCCTTGCATCAGGATCTCCGTTCCTCCAACATCTACCGTCTCCTGAATTTTTTGGAAAATGGTTTCTTTTGGAAGGACGTAGCCCTCTGCCGAACCAGGCGGACGGTAAAAAGCGCAAAAGCGGCAATAGGTGTCGCAAACGTTGGTATAGTTGACGTTGCGGCTGATGACGAATGTCGCGATCGGATCTGGATGCCATTTTTGCATGATCAGATTGGCATAGTGCCCCATCTTTTCAATCTGATCGCTCTCGAATAATGCCAATCCATCTTCGAGACCCAGGCGTTCCCCAGCTAGGGCTCGTTCTAATATGTTGTCGATCACCAGGATCACTCCTCGAGTTCATACATTCATTTCCACCCCACATGATACCATATCTCCAGGACCCCGGCTATAGTCCAGGGTTTGACAAAGGTTCGTGCGCTACGCAAAACAACCCTGCCTATAGGGCAAGGTTGATGTGGTGATGCATGTTTGGCGTTTATTCAAAACCGATCTGTTCGTACACTTCCGGCTCCCAGTAGATAACGGACTGTGCAAGCGGGAGATTCGTCTCTCGTGCTCCATTTGGTTGACCGTTAAAATAAATGATCTCCGTTACCGAGATCCGATCCCCACGAACATCGATTTCCCCTGACAATTGCAGACTGGTACCATCTGGGGCATAGTAGGTAACTTTCCCCGATCCTAGTGTTTTCATGGCTCCTCCCAATGACGTTTGTCTTTCCTTCTATAGTAGTGGATATTCTTTCCTAACGTCAATGGGATCGATGGGACTTAATGACCGATATTCATGTCTGAGGAAGGCGTTTTTTTACGGCCGCGCGCTGTCTTCTCCTCAATATGCTGGGACATAACTCCTGTAGGTTCTGCACCTGCTGTCTGTAACTCATCCGTGATCATCGACGTATTGTCTATTGGCTGATGCAAATGTTGGTCACGGTAGGTCGGAGATGAGAAAATCTGGCTTGCATTTACCGGTGCAGGCTCCCCCATCGGCTGGGAGGCAACATGGGGCTCTGCCATACCACGTGCCAGTTGTGCAGATATGCCTCCACCCATTGCGGGATTGGCAGGCTGAACGTTGTTTGGCATAGATTGGGGCATTGCCTTTTGGAACGGCTGGTAGGGGCGCAATAGTTGCGAGCTCGTCGCATGCGGGAACACAGCCAGTGGATAATAGCCTTTTCGCTCCATATATTGCCACACTTCATAGGCCTGATGAGCACAGTTGACGGCTCCCTGGAGAAGCATTTCCCGGATCTGAGGGTGGGTAGCCTCAAGGGAAGCGTGGAGCTTTCCTTTGGCTCCCGTTTTGTGAATCCCCAATAAAGCAGAGGCCACATCAGCATCATTCACCTCAGCGGGGTGGAGATTGGGCTGCTGCTGCATCGGATAAGCCGCTGGATTGGGCATGCCGGAAAAGGGGGCTTGCATCTGACGCTTCGGCCTGTACGGCAGACTTTCCCCTGCTCCTACTCCTTGAACCGTATGTACCATGCTGTTGTACTCATTCTGCATAAAGGTCATTTGGTGGTGAACAAGCTGCGCCAATTCGTGGTCGACCACATACGGGGCGTACAATTGGATGGTATTCAACGCATCTACGGCACAGTTTAAGACCTCGTGAAGCTCCATGACTTCATGGGCTCCATGCGGATGGGAATGCATCATCTAGATCTCCTCCTTCTTCTCACTGCTCGGATCATCCCTAGCCAAGGATGTACTGTCAGACAAAATCTCTAACAGTATGTCCGAAACCAAAACATCCTAGTAGTATCCAGCCTTAAGGTGAAATCCATAAGCGGACTATGATATGATCATAGGAGAAGAAAATGTTCGGTCTTTGTTTTGGGACAGAATCATATAAGAATATTACAGTAGAACCCCTAAGGAGACGCTCATGCTGGAACAACTGACACAATTTTTTATGGATTATGGAATTTGGGGATTGTTTGTCGTCTCGTTCTTGGATTCCTTCATCCTTCCGATCCCGCCTTTTTTTGTACAAATCGGTTTGAGTTTTATAGATCCGCAGGCATCTCTGCGAATTGCGCTGATCGCTTTTGCCGGATCCGTCCTTGGGGCACCGATCGGTTACATACTGGGCAAGTGGCTGGGCAAACCGATCCTTCAAAAGCTCGTCCCGGAAAAATGGGTCGTTCTTGCCACGGAGCAATTCGCCAAAAACGGGGATGCTGCCGTACTCATCGGTTCTTTCACGCCAATTCCTTTCAAGGTGTTTACCCTGTTGAGCGGCGTGTTCAACTACTCACTGGTCAAGCTGTTGCTGTTCGCGATTTTGGGTCGCGGGTTGAAGTTCTTTCTGATTGGAATCTTGTTCTATCTCTACGGAAAACATGCAAAAGTTCTGCTTGACGACTATCTGGAGGTCAGCCTGCTGGGTGTAGCTGTAGTCGTCGCCATTCTCTGGTTCTGGTGGGACAGACGCAGAAAAAAACGTTCTTAAAGCCTTTTGGCTGAAGGACGTTTTTTCATTTTCACCGAACATGCGGCGGTATAGGCAAATGCTCCCAGGGAAAATTTCTTTGGTACACTCACCCATCAAGCGGCAGGCCATATAGTGGTATTGTGAGTTTTTGCGAGGGGGGTGAAGCATTGGCTGTCATAAAGGTGAATTCGGGAGATGTGGATTTATTGGCGCGGTTGATCCGCGCGGAAGCTGAGGCCGAGGGCGAGCTAGGCATGCTGATGGTAGGTAATGTCGGGGTTAATCGGATTCTTTCCAATTGCCTGGACTTTAAAAATATCCGCTCCATGCGGGACATGGTGTTCCAATCCCCTGGAGGTTATGAAGCCGTGCAAAAATCGTACTTCTACCAGCGCGCTCGAGATAGGGAAAGACGACTGGCTAGACGTACGATCAACGGGGAACGGACGCATCCCGCATCAAACGCGCTCTGGTTTTTCCGCCCGGCCGGCAATTGTCCTCCTACCTGGTATAATCAATCGAATTCTGGCCGTTATAAAGCTCACTGCTTCTTCATACCGTCGCGACAAGATTGTCCCCGTGTTTTCTAGAGAACAGATTGTTAAAGGAGCGAGTTCATCATGAGTCAACAAATGCCTTTCAATCCTTATACCCAATACGGATACGACATGTATCCTTCCGCCCAGTATCCATACGGCTTCCAACAACAACAACCGCAAGCTCAACAGCCTCAAATGGTTCCCATGCAGCCCGGCGGTTCGATGATCCCTGGTATCCCCTTTATGCCCGGGCAACAACCAGTCGTCGAGGAGTCCTATATCGAAAACATCCTGCGACTGAATCGCGGAAAAGTGATCACTGTGTATCAAACCTTTGAAAACAACACCCAATGGAATGCAAAAATTTTCCGTGGCGTACTGGAGACTGCCGGCCGCGACCATATCATTCTAAGTGATCCTCAAACCGGCAAACGCTACTTGCTGCTCATGGTCAACACCGACTACATCACTTCGGATGAAGAATTGAACTACATCCCTCCTCAAATCCCTGGTATACCCCGTTAAAAATAATAAAAGCCGGAGCCACTCTTGCCTGCTTGTGTGTACGCAGCAAAGGAGTGGCTCCTGTATGTTTTTCAACCGTTTATTTACGCTTTTCCTGATTGTAACCCCGCTCATGATAGGGCTTCATCTTGTCGAGCCACTTCTCCTCCAGCTTTTCCAAGGCGTCGCTCTCGTTTTCTTCTTCCAATACTTCCAGCACTTCAAATTCAAAGGCTTCCGGGCCCCATTCTTCCAGATCCTTTTGCAGCACGGGATTGGGGAAGGTGCCCTGCTGGAGCATGAATTTTTTTCCGTTCATCGTCTTCAGATTGGGGCTGCTCAGGATCAGGACTTTTCCGTTTTTCACGTTTTTGATCTGATACACCCCTGCCTGCGGCTTGGTTTCTTTATACTGCATTTTTAAGACTTGTCTTCTGTCCATCTCACCGTCCCCTTCTTCCTGCTCCCTTGTCTGATGAAGCCAGTAGCTGCTGCCATCCGCTTCCCGATCCAGAAGGCCAAAATCGACGAGATACCTTCGCACCGTCACATAATCCTCATAGACGGCTTGCAGAATTTCATTCACCTCTGGTTCGGTATACAGTCGTTCCGGATCAAAGCGCTTTGCAATTTCCTCGAGAACGAGCTTCTTCTCTTTTTGCTTGCGCGGGAGCCTGGTCAGCGGGCCGTTGCTTTGATCCGGCAAATATTTGGCGAGGATAGCCTTACGTTCTTCCAGCACGGCAGTAGACTTTCTACTCCCTTCGCGTCCGGACAGAGAAGGCCGTGCATCAGCCTGCTGATCCCGTTCCTTCAACAGCTCCATCATGACCAGAAAGACCTTCGCTTGCCGCTCCTTTTCTTTCAATACAAAGCGGTGATTGCGAATGGTGGATGTACTCCCAATACCTGTCTGCTTCTGCACCTCACTATCGCTCAATCCCTGATAAAACAGCCGCAGCAGCGTGATTTGATGCTCCGAAAGACCCGTCAGCTTTTTGTCCAAATGGCTCAAGTGCATGAATACAGAGCCATGCTCTTGCTCGATATGATGGCGCATGTATCGCCGTGCGTCGTAGAAAAGGCCTTCTACCGGATACATGACGCCTTGCTCTGCTTCTTGGCCACAGAGCAAGCAAAGGATGCGATCCTGGCGTTCTACAAAGCCCTGTTTCTGTTCTGCGGAAGTGGCCGACCAAAAATCATCTAGAACACTCACTAATAAACACATCCTGCCTGAGTTTGTTTTTATGTAGATAATATAACATTTCATCTAGATATATTCAACAACAAGAAAGCGGATTGTTTTCATGCTGGCTCGTGGGGTCCAATCATCAAAAAAACTCCGCGCCATTGGCGCAGAGCTACTCTTCTACTTTCGGTTCATCCTGTGATTGGGCCAATTCCATTAAAAACTGGCGGCGATCTCCCTTCCAGAAACGGCCACTACTTGGCAATCGTTTATTGCGGTAACGAATGGCCAGACGGTTTACCAGTCGATTAATTTCCAAATGTTGTGATTCTTCCATCGTAAAGCGGACTGCATATTCATAATAGTCGTTTTCCCAGGGCACGCTGCGGACTACATGACCATACATGGTAAGAGGCTGTGAACAAAGCTCCGTCTCGAATTGAAGGACAAGTTGATCACTGGCGGGCATTTTCAGATGAGAAAGAAAGCGCAATCCACCCGCACCTATATCTTCAATCAGGACTGTGGTGCTGCCGATTTCCATCGTCTTGCCTTTGACAAGCACAATTGTCATCTCTGCACAGAGCGGATGCTCCAGTCGCAGTCGAAAATATTCCCGCTGATGTTCTGCTATCACGCCATTCATACTCTCACCTCTTTTCAACAGAAACGAGCTTGTTCGCCCTGGTCCAACTTTGCCTATTTCTTCTTGGGGTGATGCATATCCTCTTTTTTTACCTTGTAATTTTCCCAGAGATAGCGCAAATCGTGCTGGTAGGAGTCATGCTTCTGCAAGCGGAAGAGGAGTTCGACCACAAACCAGACCACAAGCAAGAAACCAAAAAAGACAACCAAGGTCAAATAGATCATATCAGCCTTCCCCCTTTTTACCATCGTATGGGGGAAGGCGTCTAAAGATACGGGAAAGCGATTACATTGTGTCAATTTTGTGAAATTCCGCTTAGAACGGAGTTGTGCATACCGGTTTCTGGGGGACATGGAAGAGACGCTCCAGCCACGGCAGTGCGGATTCGTTATCCAGCTCGACCAGCCCGTAGGTGTGCAGCTTGCCAATATTGACGACTCCCATCAGTAAGGAAGAAAACTCGGAAATGTCCATCCTCAGTTCAACATCCGCCTCTCCTGTTTCTATCACTTCCGGGAGTCCTTCCGTAAAGTGAATCAACCAGGAACCCTCGTTTTCAGGTAGAAAGGAGTCGCGAATCGTCAATCGAACGACGCCATTCTCCTTGTTGAAGCTGCGCCGCGAGAGTTGCTTGAAAAAGAGCGGCACATCGATGATTCTGTGCATCAGACCGACTCCGGACACATTGCTTTCATGGTAGACGCTCGGCAATATATTGGCCGTGCCGTTGCCAGGATCCTGGAGCAGCAGATGAAAATCCTCGTCGTGTACAGTCAGGATGATGCGCTGCACCTGATCGGCCTGGCTGTGCAGGAAGGAGAGAAGCTGCCCCAATGCTTGCCGATTCTCATAGTAGAATTCCTTGACGATCATATGGTTGAACATGCGGTTTTTCTCATGCCCATTCTGGAACTGGAAGGCGAGGTAGCCGCTGATCCTTCCTTCTTCCCTGCATCCTACCACGATCAGCTCGGGCTGCTCCAGGAACGCTTGCAGCCCGCGCTCCCTCCGGATCATCATTCCGTGTGTCTTGCGCACGACTCTTTGGTAGCAGGCCAGGATCTCCTCTTTGTCCTCCATGCCCAGGTACACCACCTTGTCCTTGGCTGTGTACGGCAGACTGGATGGAAGAACCTGGTATTGATTGATTTTGGTGCCCATCCCAAACCCCATCTTTTTGTAAAAGTCGACGCGGAATGGATAGAGCGAGACCAGACTGACGCCGCGGTCGCGATAGGATTTGAGGAAATGAAGAATCATTTGCTTGGCGATCTTCTCTTTCTTGTGCAAAAGGTCAACGGCAACCAGGCCGATCCCGCCCGTCAACAGCTTGGTTCCGTGGACATTCATGTAAAAATCATCCCAGCGCATGATGCCTGCCAGCTTACCATCCCGATACCAACCGTGGAAGCTGGCATACGGGTCGTTTTGCAAGGTATCCTTGACACGTTCCGTGAACCGCGTTCTCCCCTCGGGAGCCAACAGATTGCTCCCCGGATAAGCCATTGCAGCGATTCGTACCATTTCCTCGACTTCTTCTGCCGTTACTGGACGAATTTCTTCATACATCCTTGACACACCTGCCCCCTGGAATCGTAGTATCTACAAAAAAATGGTAACGAATGCCAGGGGGGTTCGGCAAGCAGAATTCTTTATTTTTTGGCAAGAACTTGCTGTTTGTCCATCTTGTTCAAGAAGATCGCCAGAAAAAGACTGCATACGGCGAGAAGCAGGGTGCCGGTAAAGACAACATGGACCCCGGAAGCCAACACTTCCCGCACCTCGCTCAGCTGCTCTGCAGAAATCGTCCCGGATTCAAAGGAGGAGCCCAGATTGCTGTGTCCGCTCCCGATCGTCACCAGGTTGAACACCATCCCGAAAACGGCAGCGCCAAACGTCTGGCTGAAGGTACCGGTGAAGGTGTTGAGCGCGACAGCTGTCCCGCGCTGTTCTACCGCGACAGATGCCTGGATTTTGACCATGACGATCGGTGTAATCAAGCCCATGCCCAAGCCAATCAATCCTACGCCTACGTAGATCAGGAAGTCTGGAGAGCTCTCTGACAGCCAGGACAGAAGGGAAGCAGCCACTGTAAGAACGGCTGTGCCTGTGATGATCAATTGCTCTGCGCGAAGACGTCCAAGCAATTGTCCCGAGAGGACAGCTCCCAATGTCCAGCATACGGACATCGGCGTCAAGACGAAGCCAGCCACAGTCGCACTCTCGCCCAGAACGCCCTGGGTCCAGATCGGCAGGTAGACGACCAGACTGATGACGATGCCGTTGACCACCAAGCTCAACAGATTAATCATGGAGATATTCCGATTGGTAAATAGGGTCAGTGGAATCATCGGTTCAGGTGACTTCTTTTCGACGTAGAAAAAGAACAGGAACGAGATCAGACTGAAACCGATCAAGGAAAGAATCGTAGGATTCAGCCAGCTTTGATCCTGACTTCCCGTAAGCAAGGCGTACAGCAGGGCAATCGTTCCGACGGAGAAGATCAGCGCTCCAGCGTAATCGATATGGCGCTTGGTTTTATTCATCTTCTGTTCCTTGTAGTACAAGATAAGCATCAAAAAGGATATCAGTCCAAAAGGCAGATTCAGAAAAAAGATATAGCGCCAGGAGACGGTATCGACGAGAAAACCGCCGACTAAAGGACCAGCCACACCGGAAAAGCCCCATACGGCACTGATCCAGCCCTGGGATTTGGCCCTGGCAGACAGGTCGGCGTACAGATCGCCGATGATCGTCATCGTAATCGGCATGACCGCCCCTGCTCCAAGCCCCTGAATCGCCCGGAAAATAATCAATTGCTCCATCGACATCGCAATTCCACACAAAGCGGAGCCTGCCAGAAAAATACCGATCCCTATCAAAAAGATTTTTTTACGCCCGAACAAATCCGCCAGCTTTCCGTAGATCGGAGCGGAAACGGCCGTCGCCAGCATGTAAATCGCATACACCCAGCTCACTTGCTCGAAGCCGGATAATTCACTTGTAATTCGCGGAACGGCTGTGCTTACAATCGTTCCTTCCATCGCGGCAAGAAATGTGGCAAGCATCAGCGCGATCATGATTTTTACTCTCATACGTAACTCCTCTCTCTGTACAAACCACCCCGCAGCCCCGTCCTATGCTCGACCCCCGCGTCGTTGCAACGCGGTGAATACCTGGTGGTAATAGTGGGGCTCATGCGCCACAAAATCCGATAGCCCAACCTCCATTGAACAATCCCGAGCTGTACCATCCTCCTGCAACAGGAAGCCGCTCGCTTCTATATTTGTGGTTTTCCCCGCAAAAAGGTCCACAATCTCGTCCAACTTTACCCAGAGAAGGCCAACAACCTCTTCCTCCTGTACCTCGTAGTCGGATAAGGGCTGGTCGCATTCGTAGAGAAAGACATGGCACATCTCCTTGTCCACGATCTGCGGTCCCGTCATCACATCCCGGATGACACCGAGAGGAGACAATGATTCATAGGCGACATGAAGCCCCAGCTCTTCTGCAAGTTCGCGAACGCCATCCTCCGGTCTCTCTCCTGCCAGTAGGTGTCCTGCCGAAGTAATGTCCAGAAGGTTGGGGCAAGTGTCTTTCTCTGGATGCCGTTTTTGAAAAAGCAGGTGGATTTGCTCCCCCGCCCTGCGATACAGCCAGCAGTGAAACGTTTGGTGCCAGTCCCCTACCCGATGCACTTCGCTTCTGGGCTTGACGCCGATGTGCCGGCCTTGCTCATCATAAATATCCAGTTTTTCCCCAAGCATCTGTTTCTCCTCCACACCTCTCTGTTCTTCGTCTTACTACGTTAACAGCCCAATCGCGAAAAATCTATAAAAATGAATGAAAAAGGCACAGTTCCCTCGTGCCAGCAAGGGAACCCGTGCCTTTATTGGATAGAGATGTCTACTCGGTTACCTTCACCGACCAGCCAAATTCGTCTTCGACCACACCGTACTGGATTCCTGTCATGGTGTCGTACAGCTTTTGCGTCAACTCTCCAGTCTTCGCGCCGTTGATCACCATTTTGTTACCATTCCAGCTCATTTCGCCGATCGGTGAAATGACGGCGGCGGTTCCGGTGCCGAATGCTTCTTCCAGTTCACCGTTCTGGTATGCCTGGAACAATTCTTCCACGGAAATGCGCTTCTCGACGACATTCACGCCCCAAGCCTTCAACAATTGGATGGTGGAGTCACGCGTGATCCCCTCGAGAATGCTTCCATTCAGCATCGGTGTCCATGCTTCTCCGTTTACTTTGAAAAAGACGTTCATACTGCCTACTTCTTCAATGTATTTAGTCTCAATCGCATCCAGCCAGAGCACTTGCTCGTACCCTTTTTCATGGGCTTCTGTCTGCGCTTTCAGGCTGCCTGCGTAGTTGCCGGCAGTTTTGGCATTGCCCGTTCCGCCACGGACAGCTCGGACATAGCTGTTTTCCACGTGAATTTTGACTGGCTTCATTCCGGATGCGTAGTAAGCTCCTACTGGCGACAACAGAATGATCAGCTTGTAAGTATGGGAAGCTCTAACACCCAGGCAAGCCTCCGTCGCAATGACGAAGGGACGGATGTACAAAGATGTTCCTTCTGCTGTAGGGATCCACTCTTTCTCCACACTGACCAGCTTCTTCAATGCTTCCACCATAAACGCTTCATCCACCGTCGGCATGTCCAACCGGGTCAAGGAACGATTGAGGCGTTTGAAGTTTTGATCTGGTCTGAACAGTCGTACTTCTCCTTCTTGGTTGCGATATGCTTTCAATCCTTCAAATACGGCTTGGCCATAGTGGAATACCATCGCAGCCGGATCAATCGTCAGCGGGGAATACGGTTCAATTCTTGGATCGTGCCAGCCTTTCCCTTCGGTGTAATCCATGACAAACATATGGTCGGTAAAATGCACCCCGAACGCAAGCTTGTCATGAGCCGGCTTCTCTTTTTTCTGGTCTGTCAAATCAATGGTTAACTGACACTCCATTCTCTACATCTCCCTCACTATTGTGATCCTATGTGTACTAGTACTAACATAGCAACTATTTTGACAGATTGCTAGTCTATTAGGACTGCCAACCACTGCCTGATTTTTTCCGGGCCTGTGAACATGGCGTGAAATGCTTTGGTCCGCTTACCCAGACACCCTGCTCGTTGGTTTTTCTGTCTTCCCTCCATTATACTAGAAGGGAAGCCTGCAAACAGCTTCAAGAAAGGAGAATTTCACGCATGTCGATCTCACCTATAAAGCTCTCCCAGCGCGAAGCTATGCTGCTCGAAGCAGCACGAGCCCACGGTTTTGTCGATGAGGAGATCATTCACAAGCTGAGAGGGGGAAACCCTGAACCATTTCTGGAAATCGAAGAAGGAAAATACGATTTTTCGCCGCTTTTTGCCTTGTATGAAGAAAATCGTGAACGTTTGGAAGAAGCCATTCGCGAAGGATATGCGATCAAATATACAACTTTTAATGGGATTAAATTTATTTTAAATAAACGCTATAACCTGGAGCCGCCTCGTGATTATGAGACCGAAGAGACAGCATTTATCGGTATTCGGCTGGCAGAAAAGGATGTGGCCTGGCTGCGTTCTACGCTTTCCGGCAACTGGCGGATCGTGGAGATGGAACGTCTGTCGAAGTCGGGTGAGTCAGTCATTCGTATCGAGTGGAACGGGTAGGGTGTGAGTTTTTGGTCCGTGAAGAAAGGAGCGTTCACCCATGCTCAAGATCGGGGATTTTGCCAAACGGAGCGGCGTTTCCGTAAAAACCTTGCGCTATTACGATGAACTGGGGCTCTTGAAACCCGCTCGTGTAGACGAGAGGAGCGGTTATCGCTATTATTCGGCCGATCAGCTTTTGACCATCAAAAGAATTGCCTATTTTAAGGAAGAAGGTTTCACTCTTGAACAAATCAGAACTTTCCTGAATGAGGACACCTCATCCCCGGGAGTGAAGACGGCCCTCTTCTCCAAACACTCGGAATTGAAAAATGCCATCCATGAAGCACAACGTCAGCTCGATGAAATTAACGAGCGAATCAATCAATTGAGCGATATCAAATCATTGGATGAAGTCTCTCAGATTACGATTCGCAGTGAATCATCCGTTTTGGTCGCATCCTTGCGCGACCAGATTCCGATGTCCAGCCTGTGCTTGCTGCTAGATGAAATCAAACAGCATGTTCGCAAGCATGGCGAAAATGAAAACCGCCCGCTCACTGTACTTTGGCATCGGAGAAACCCGGAAGATGGCCTTGTAGATGTAGAGGTAGCCATTCCGGTGTCTAGCTCCATCCCGGAAACCGGTAAGGTAAGGGTCGTTTGGCTGCCGGCAATACAGAGTGCGGCAAGCCTGGTTCATGCGTGCGATCCTTACGCTTTATTCTGTCCGAAGATCTCGCACGTGCAGGCATGGATGGTCTCAAATAGATACTTGCAGTCTCCGCTGGAAGCAATCCGCGAGATTATCATGACCCCCGACAAAAATATGTATGGCCGACTGCAAATGGCAGAACTGCTCATCCCCATACAAGCTGAGTCAACGAATCTCCCCTGACATTTCCATCATCAGGGGATTTTTTTGTGAACAGTCTTGACTCTCCCCTGGACTGGAGGGTATAGGATGAACTCAGAAAATCGTCAAAGGAGTGTATGGAGATGACAAGATTGGAAGGAAAGATTGCGTTGGTAACGGGAGGAAGCCGCGGAATCGGAAGAGGCATTGCCCTGCGTCTGGCAAAAGAAGGTGCATTGGTGGCCGTTCACTATGGCAAAAATCGAGAAGCAGCTCTGGATGTTGTGGAAACCATTACCCAAGCAGGAGGTCAAGCCTTCCCCATCGGAGCGAATCTGGACACCACTTCGGGAGTTGAGCAATTGATTGCGTCCCTCGAAAGCGAGCTTTTCAATCGGACAGGACAAAGACAGTTCGATATTTTAGTAAATAATGCAGGAATCGGGACTTCCAGCGATTTGGAGAAGACCACCGAGGAAGAGTTCGATAGGGTGTTTGCTGTAAACGTAAAAGCCCCTTTTTTCCTCGTCCAAAAATCATTGCCTCTATTGCGAGACGGAGGACGCATCATCAACCTTTCCTCCGGCGTCACGCGAATCGCCTATCCCCATATCATGGCATACAACATGACAAAAGGCGCAATCAACACATTCACGCTTCATCTGGCTAAGCTTCTTGGACCGCGCGGTATCACCGTCAATGCTGTATTGCCTGGCATCGTCGATACGGATATAAACGCTTCGTGGCTGCACACCGAGGAGGGACAGCAGCATGCCAGCGAGATGTCTGCTCTCGGGAGAGTCGGGACTCCTGCCGACATTGCGGACGCAGTCGCCTTTCTCGCGTCAGAGGATGGCCGCTGGGGTACCGCACAACTGCTTGACGCCACTGGCGGCTCACATCTGTAAGACAATGAAAATGCCCGATCCAATCTGGATGGGGCCTTTGCTGTACTCTGCTTTCTATGCGATGTCAATTGGTTGATGAAAAGCTCAGGGCATGAATCGTATTGCCTTTTTTTCCCGTAGTGGTCACCGCTTGGGAGAGAGAGTTGTAGATCGCCTCTTCAGTCGCTTCGGCACTTGCCGCAAACAATTCGTTCATCAGCGGGTGATCCTCGCGAAGCTGCGTGCGCGTCTCCGTCCATTCTGTCGCCTGGTGCGGGATCTTGTGTGCAGTCGAAAAGGCGATCACAATATCTCCGCTCCCGTGGCCGAAGTGGCTCCCTGTCCGCCCCAGACCAATCCCCGTCCGTTTGGCGAGACGCAGCAATTGCCGGTCGCTTACAGGGGCATCTGTCGCCAGAACGATGATGATAGAGCCGTCAGCAGGCTCCTGAAGGGCAGGGCTCCCTGACTTCAACAGCTCGATACGCAGATCTTCCTTTCGTCCGAAGTTGCTTAACACCAGAACCCCTACTGTATAGCTGCACGCATCATCAACCCTCACGATCCGGGAGGAGGAGCCGATCCCTCCTTTGTAGCCAAACGCGACCATGCCCTTGCCCGCACCGACAGCGCCTTCTTCGACAGGTCCCTCAGAAGCGCGGCGGATTGCCTCGATGGCATCCTGCGGAGTAACGGCGCAGTGGCGGATAGAGTTCAGATGGCTGTCATTGCACTCTCCCACCACAATGTTGATTGTCCCGGTCGTATCTCCTATCTCTTCATGTCCGTCCAGCATGTATTGCAGGGTCCCCTGCGTGACTGCCGGAACAGAGAACGTATTCGTCAGCATGATCGGCGATTCCAACATCCCCAGCTCGTTCACCTGCACGAGTCCGGTCGTTTTGCCGAAGCCATTCAGGACATAGCTGGCTGCGGTCACTTTTTCGCGGAACAGGCTGCCGCCATGCGGAAGGATTGCCGTTACACCCGTGCAAGCATATTCCCCTTCCCCCGCGTCGAGAGGATGATCCAGTGTCACATGCCCCACACGCACACCCGCAACATCCGTGATGTCATTTTTCGCCCCCGTCGGCAATTTGCCCACGATCAAGCCGTGTGTACGAATCTTCTGTCTGTTCTCCTTCACCATAAAAGCTGCTTCCTTTCCTTTCCACCTTGGGATCGTTGTACCTTTATATCGGGCGGTTGCGCAAGAAATTCTCACTTGCGAAGCCGCGTACCTGGTCTTCGGAGTAATGCTTCAACAGCTCGTTGATCAGATTCTGCGAATCCCCGGCATGCTCCAATCCGACGATCTTGGTATTGATCCCGTCGAAGTCAGAGCCGAGTCCGATGTGTTTCTCGCCGCCCAGGGCGCAGAAATGGTCGATATGCTTGATCAAATCAGGGATCGTGACTTCATCTTCCTCTTTCTTGATAAACATCGTCACATAGGTGATATGCAGCATGCCGCCTTTGGCGAAGAGCGCTTGCGCCTGCTCATCACGCAGATTTCGCTGGTGATCGCATAAGGCTCTGGCATTGGAATGGCTCGCTACAGGGTATTTTGCCAGCTCGATCACATCCCAGAAGCTGCCCTCGCACAAATGGGAGACGTCTGTCAGGATCTTGTGCTCATTATGAAATTTCACAATCTCCTTGCCAAACAGCGTCAGTCCGCCGTTTCTTGTCTCATCCGCGCCATCGGCCGCCAGATTGGCATGGTTCCAGGTCAGGCCGACAGAGCGCACGCCTAATTGATGGAGAAGTCGCAGCTTGCCAAGATCATTGCCGATCGGCTCTACTCCCTCCAGCGTCAGAAAGGCTCCGATTTCTCCATCCTGCAAACGGTCAAAATCGCTCCATTCCTTGATCTGCTTCATCTCTGGATTTTTCGCCAGGACTTCGGCGTAAAAATAATCAATCTGATCCAAAGCACACTGGAAGCGTTGCTCTGACTTCATTTTTTCCGGGGTGTAGATCGCGTACGCCTGTACCTTCACGCCCCCCTGCTGCAAACGCTGCTTGTTCGTATCCAGCTCTTCCCCATTTTCATAGGACAACTTTCCGTCCGCGTACCACAGTTTTAACAGGGCGTCACAATGAAGGTCGATAATATCCATAGATTCGCCATCCTCTTGATCAGAATTTTTAGATACATTGCTACTTATTAAGTTGTAAGGTAATGTATTTTTATAAAGAAAGCAAATAAAAGATTACCATATCCATCATTAAAAATTCACATAATGGAGCGCACAGCCTATGAACATGGAGCAAATCGAAGCGTTTATTTTCGTCTCGTTGACAGGAAGCTTCAGTAAGACTGCGGAGCTCTTGTATCTCTCCCAGCCAACCGTAAGCATGCGGATCAAAGCGCTGGAAAGCTCCCTGGACTGCAAGCTGTTTCAACGGTCTGGCCATATGATCTGCCTGACCAAGGAGGGCGAGATCTTCCTGCCCTACGCCAAAAGCATCCTCCATTCTCTCCAGGAGGGGCAACAGGCAATCCAACGCTCATACGGGGACATCGAAGGCGAGTTGACGATTGCGACAGTATTTGTCGCGGCATTCTACATCCTGCCAGATCTCGTGGAGCAGTTTCAACAGCAATATCCCAAGGTCAAGCTGACGATCTTGACCGGACACTCGCATCAGGTATTGGACATGGTGCTCAATCACGAGGTCTCGTTTGGCATTGCCAGGGCGGTAACTCACCCGCAGATCAACCAGATTCAGTTGATGTCGGATCAAATGGTGCTGGCTATCTACCCGGAACATGACTTCTCCTCTCGTCAGCAAGTGACGATTGAAGACGTGGCTCGCGAGAGATTGATCCTGTTCAACCGGGGCTCGCTGGACTGGAAGCTGATCGACAGCGCCTTTACGCACTACCAGCTAAAAAACCGGGTCGTCATGGAAGTGGACAATATCGAGGTCGTGAAGCGCATGGTCAAGCAAAAACTCGGAATTGCCTTCGTCCCCCGCTTTTCCATCCAAAAGGATTTGGCAAGCGGTGAGCTGCACGAGGTGGAGGTGCTGAACCTGCCGCAAATCAACCGCAATTTTGAGCTGATCTATTTGAAGGATACGCCGTTTCATGGGATTATGAGGACGTTCATTGATTTTTTGATGCAGAGCAAATTGTTGCAGTAGCTGGGTGGATTGAGTATCGCGGCTGTAGCGGGG
>NZ_KI629782.1:1187181-1231887 GCF_000503775.1 Brevibacillus panacihumi W25
GGCGGGGAATCGCAAAAGCAGCCGACGCTACGAAGTAGCGCAGGGTTGCGATTCTTTTTCCCGCCAATCGTCGCTCCGCTAGGTGGGACTACGCAATGGGCTGTGACCGGAAACCTGATTCTCCCTCGTAGCTAATAGCTATCAACTCAAAAAAATAAATAAAAGAATGAGAGTGCTGAGCGCACTCTCATTTTTTGCATTAAGCCTTACCAAGCAAATCCTCCAGCACCTTCTGCACTTTTACACCTGTATCGAAGGTCACGAGTCTCGCCTCTTCTCCGTTCATTTTCTTCACTATTTCGTCCAGAAGCTGGATCAGGCGCTCGTTGAGGGGAATAGTGACGGGCTGGGGCACTTCTCCCTCTTTTCCGAAATGGAGGTTCGTCCAGTTTACAAGACTAAGCGTCCCCTTGGTCCCGTAAATGCGGTAGTCCAGGTGTTCCTGATGGGCGATTCCTGCCAAGCCATTAATGGTGACCGGAGTTCCGTCGGGACCTTGCAGATAAGCTGCTACCCCGATCTCACACGCTTCGGGATCAGCTGGGTAATCCACATCGGAGCGGATCACCTGCAAATCTCCAAACAGCGCATAAGTAAGATGGACGAAATGGGGCAGCACCTCTCGGATGAATCCGCCCTGCTCCCGTCCCGCCAGCCAGGCAGCCTGCTGCCAGGGGCGCGGCCATTGGTGAAAGTGGGTGAGAATATCGATGCGGCGAATCGTGCCCAGCTCGGGCAGACGGGCAATCATTTGCGGCAATACGGTTTGGTAGTACATCGGGAAGTGCATCGCATGGACGACCCCCGCCGCTTCTGCAGCTTCTAGCATTTCCTGGGCCTCTGCCAGCGAGTTGGCCAACGGCTTTTCGCACAGCAGATGCTTCTTGCGCTTCAATACCTCCAAAGCGATCGGATGATGGTGCTTGGGCGGCACAGCCAGATAGACATGATCGATGTGCATGTCATCCAGCATCTCCTGATAGTCCGTGTACCACGCGGCATCTCCCGCCTGCTTCGCCGCTTCCTTGGCCCGCTCCTCCGAGATGTCGCTGATGGCCGCCACCTGGTAGCGCGAGTGGTTCGCAATGGCTTGAATCATCCGATCCCCCATCACTCCCGCACCGATGATCCCGACTTTGTATGTTTTTTCGCTCATTTTCCATCCTCCGAATCTGTCCGTTTTTACTCCTCCCTCCCTTCGAGATCGGGTAAAAGCTTTCCTGCTTTCCTTTCCAAATCGGCAAAAGAGCCTGGACACATTCTCCAGGCTCTTGCTTTTGAGTTCCTAGCCGGCAACCTGCTCTTCAACCGGGTGAGGCTCTTTGCGGAAGACGCCTTCCCACTTGGCCACAGCGATGCACGAGAAGACATGTCCAAACACATTGACTGCTGTACGAGCCATATCGATGATGCGGTCGATCCCGATGATCAAGGCGACCCCTTCCGGCGGCAGACCGACTGCCGTGATCGTCGCCAGCAGGATTACCATCGATGATGACGGTACAGCGGCGACTCCTTTGCTGGTCACGATAAAGAACAAGACCATCATGAGTTGTTGCGACCAAGTCATGTCAATCCCGAATGCCTGGGCAATAAAAGGTCCTGCAATCGTCAGGTAAAGCGTCGTGCCGTCGGAATTCAAGGGCATTCCAGCAGGGATGACGAACGAGGTGATGTACTTCGGGACCCCGTACTTTTCCAGGCGCTGCATGAGCTGCGGGACGACTGTTTCCGTACTTCCGGTCGATGCCCCTACGATCATCAGGTCCCACACCATTTTGTAGATCTCTCGCAGTGGGACTCGCAGCAGGAATGCGATCACGGTAAACAACCCGAACACGACAACAGCCAATCCCAAGTAAGCGGTTCCAATCAGTTTCAAGAGAGGAATAATCAATCCGATTCCATACGTGCCAATCGTCGCAGACATGAGCGCAAATACGCCGATGGGCGCCGCCAGCATGACCATGTTTACCAATTGAAAGGAGGCCTTAGAAGCAATCTCAATGATCGAGACGAACGGCTTTGCCTCGTTGCCCAGCTTCACCAGGGCAATCCCGAACATAATACAGAAGAAGATGACGGCGAGAAGATCATTTTTTGCCATGACATCAATGATATTCGTGGGGATGATGTTGAGCAGCAAGGTGCTTCCATCCAGCACTTTGGAGGTATTGGCAGAAATGTTGGAGATATCAGCCTGCGGGAGATTGCTCAGGTCAAGTCCCTTGCCCGGCTGTACCAGGTTGGCGATGGCAAGGCCAATGAAGAGGATGAGAGTCGTGATGAACTCAAACCAGATCACCGTTTTGACTCCGATCCGGCCCATCCGTTTGATGTCGCCGATTCCCGCGATCCCTACCAGCAGCGTCGTGACAATGACGGGAATCACAATCATCTTGAGCAAACGGATAAAGGCATCGCCCAAAATCTTGATATCTTTTCCGATCTCGGGAAAGAAGTGACCAAATATGGCGCCCAATATGGTAGCTGCTAAAATATAAAAGGCAAATCTCGTCTTCATAACATTCCTCCTGTTCAAAAAATTCACGCCCTTGAAGTGATTATTGCAAAAGAAATGCATTCATGCAATAATAATTTCACAAACAAGGAGGTAATGAAATGAAAATTTCATCGCTGCAGACAGCCTTTCAATCGAACCGTCCCCATTCCGCTGCTTTCTTTGAAAAAGCCAAACAAACCATGTCTGGAGGCGTGAATGGCAATCTTCGCTATTTTGCGCCGTTTCCGATCATTTTTGAAAAAGCAAAAGGCGCGACACTACACGATGTAGATGGTCACGCCTACGTAGACTATCTTCTTTCCTATGGGGCATTGATGCTCGGTCACAATCATCCTGAGATAATGGCAGCCGTCCAGCGAGTCTGGGACGAGCAAGGAACGAGCAGCTTCGGTGCCACCCATCCGCTGGAACTGGATATGGCGGAAGAACTGGTCGCTTTGTTCCCCAGCTTTGACCAAATCCGCTTCACCAACTCCGGACTGGAAGCTACTTTGTTCGCCCTGCGTCTGGCGCTGGCGGCCACTGGCAGGACACATGTCGCAAAATTTGAAGGCCATTATCACGGGGCACATGATCACGTCCTGCAAAGCGTGAACCCGGAG
The DNA here is from genome assembly GCF_000503775.1 of Brevibacillus panacihumi W25. GTDB lineage: Bacteria > Bacillota > Bacilli > Brevibacillales > Brevibacillaceae > Brevibacillus > Brevibacillus panacihumi_A. The sequence goes on from NZ_KI629782.1 coordinate 1,190,308, forward strand.
GTGGGAGCAGCAGGCGCAGCAACAGCCCCACTGCCTGTACCGGAATCCCTCGGAACCCCGGACTACTACCGTGAGCACAGCGTCATCCTGCCGTTCAATGACTGGGATGCGTGCGAGCGCATTCTCACCGAAAAGGCAGCTCAAATTGCTGCGGTCATCATGGAACCGATGCTTTCCGGCTATATCGCTGCAGAGCCGCAGTTCATGAAAAACCTGCGTGACTTGACCAAACAGTTAGGAATCATCCTGATTTTTGATGAAGTGAAGACCGGCTTCCGCATCGAGGTAGGCGGCGCGCAAACCTATTACGATGTAGAACCTGACTTGACGGCGCTGGGAAAAGTGGTCGGCGGCGGATTCCCGATCGGCATCGTGGGAGGAAAGCGCTCGATCATGGAGTTGGCATCTCCTCTGCGTTCCCATAAAAAGAGCGAGGTCGTCTTCCACAGCGGCACCTTCAACGGCAATCCGCTGTCCATCGCGACAGGCTTGGCGACGATTCGCTATCTGAAACAGCCCGGCAACTTCGATCAAATCGTCCAACGTACCCTCGAGCTGCGCACAGGCATTGACGAATTGGCGAAGGAGTACGGCCTGCCGCTGCAGACGCTCGGAACAGGCACGATCTTCAACGTGTTGACGACGCAGGAAGATGTTCACCACTACCGTGATCTCGGGGCCAACCACAACCAGCTTCGTCTGGCGCTGGATTATTTGCTGATGGAAAACGGCGTCTATTCCAAGCCCCTGAATCGCTTCTCGATGTCGGCGGCGCATGGACCTGAGGAAATCAAGGCTACTCTCGACGCCTTTGACAAAAGCATGGCCGCACTGAAAAAAGACCCTTTGGCATAAGGGTTGGGGGGATGATTGTCTCCATGTGCATCCTATCGTATACTTAACCCAGCATTTGTTGGACTGTATACGAGGTGATCCCATTTGAATCAAGGTCCTACTGTTCTCTTGAAAATCTCCCAGCTCTATCCCCAGATGAGTCCGTCGCAGCAGGCGATTGCGGATCTCATCCTGCGCGATCCAGAGTCTGCGGCCTTTTATAATGTAGCAGAAATGGCAAGAGAAGCTGCCGTCAGCGAATCTACGGTCACTCGATTCGCCACATTTATTGGCTATTCCGGCTTTCCCGCCCTTTCCCGCGAGCTGCAGGAGCTGGTTCGCTCTCGGCTGACGACCGGGGAACGCTTCCAGCTATCGCGAAATGCGACGAAGGCCGAGCAGCAAACGGTCCTGCAGCATTTTGAGGAAGATATGAACAATCTGGCGCTGATGATGGAGCGAATCGATCTGAACGCCCTCGAGCGAGTCGTACAGCTGCTGACGACAGCCAACCGCATCGGCATTGCCAGTTCTCGCGGCTCCTTGTCGCTCGGAATGTTTTTCGATTTTTACCTGAATTTGTTGAACAAAGAAACGTATCTCTTCAGTGGCGAGCCGCGCACGGTAGACCGCATCCTGCGGCTCGCTCCCGGAGATGTCCTCGTGGGAATCGGCTTTGCCCGCTACACGCGCTTTATCGTTGATTGTCTGGCGGCAGGGAAAAAAAGAGGAGCACGGATCGTCGTCATCACCGACTACCCCTCCTCCCCTCTCTGCCAATACGCCGATGAGGTGTTGTTTACCCCCACAGGCATCGCGTCGCATATGGATTCCTTCGTTGCGCCCATCTCTTTGCTGACCGCCATCCTGCGCTCGATGTCGCTCAAGGATGCAGATGTGGCGACGAATCTGCTGAATGAGATGGAAGAATCCTGGCAGGAGCTGGGGATTTATTATGATCCGAAGAAATGAATGAACGACAAAAAAGGCGCGTTTGAGCTTTTCATGGCCCAAACACGCCTTTTCTTCTTATATAATCAACATAGTGTTAAGCGGCTTTCCCTGAAATCTCACTAAGGTACTTCTTGGCCTTGGCTGTGTCGAACTGTCCTTCCCAGCGGGAGATGACAACGGCAGCCAGAGAGTTTCCGACTACGTTTACCACGGTGCGAGCCATATCCATCAGACGGTCAACACCCGCGATAAAGGCCAGTCCTTCGAGTGGGATACCTACCGAACCGAGTGTAGCCAAAAGTACGACGAACGATACGCCCGGTACACCGGCAATCCCTTTGGATGTCACCATCAAGACGAGCATCAACGTGATCTGAGCGCTGATCGGCATGTGAATCCCGTACATTTGGGCGATGAACAATGCGGCCAGTGCTTGATACAGCGTGGAACCGTCCAGATTAAACGAGTACCCAGTCGGGATGACGAACGAGGCAATCGCCTTCGGACATCCCAGCTTCTCCATTTTTTCCATGATTTTTGGCAAAACGGTCTCAGAGCTGGAGGTCGAGTAGGCAAGCAGCAGCTCGTCCTTCAAAATGCGAATGATCTGCGTGATGCGAATTCCGCTGATCCGGGCGATGATGCCCAAAACCACGAGAATAAAGAAGATCATCGCAAAATGAACCAGCAGAACCAGTTTGCCTAGTGGAATCAGTGAACTCAGTCCAAATTTGGAAACGGTTACCCCAATTAGCGCGAATACCCCGAATGGAGCAAATTTCATGATCGTATTCACGACCCAGAACATGGCATCCGCCACACCCTGGAAGAAGGCAAGCACTGGTTTGCCCCTCTCTCCTACAGCCGCAATACCCAATCCAAACAGAACCGAGAAGAAAATGATCGCCAGCATGTCACCACGCACAATGGCATCAAACACGTTTTTCGGAACGATGTTGACGAACGTCTCTACAAATCCGTGGCTCTGCGTTGTCTCGGCTGTCTCCACGTAAGTATGGATATCTGTTTTTTGCAGGGTAGACATATCTACGCCTACACCAGGCTGGAACACATTGGCTGCGAGCAAACCAATCACAATCGCAATCGTGGTAACGATTTCAAAATAGAGAATGGTTTTACCGCCAATTTTCCCCAGCTTTTTAATATCCCCCACACCGGCTACGCCCACGATCAACGTGGAGATAACGATGGGAACGACAATCATTTTAATCAGGCGAAGAAAAATATCGCCGATCGGCTGCAAGTAGGTAGACACGGCCGGGTTGCCATAGAAAATAGCACCCACGAGAATACCCAGAATGAGACCAACGACAATTTGAATCGCTAAACCAAATCGTTTCATCCTGACACCTCACTATCCATGATGTAAATCTGCAAGAAGGCCGCTGACACTAGTGACGAATTAGGGAGGTCTTTAATATATCACGAATTTGTAACAAAACCGTGGTTTTAGAATTTTTAAACTACATTAAAATTAAATGTATAAATTAAAAATATACTGAAATTTTTATCGTTTTTAAAGGACTTTGGTCCGCAATGTGTAAGTCTTTTACAACGTTTCTGGCAAGGATAATCGATCGAGGAGGCGGTACGTATGTTCAAAGAGCTCTCTCCTTCCCTGCGGACAATCCTGACACCGGGTCCAGTCGAGGCAGATCCAAGAGTTTTGCGTGCGATGAGCACTCCGATACTGGGTCAATTCGATCCAGAATTTACTCACATCATGAATCAAACGATGCAGATGCTGAGGAAGCTTTTTCAGACGGAGAACGAGTGGTGCTACCCCATCGATGGGACCTCGCGGGCAGGCATCGAAGCGGTTTTGTGCAGTCTGATCGAACCTGGCGACCTGGTGCTGGTGCCGATCTATGGGCGCTTCGGACATCTGCTGGTAGAAATTGCGGAGAGGTACGGTGCCCAGGTGGCAACGATGGAGACGGATTGGGGAGAAGTTTTTGCACCAGAGCAGGTGATTGCAGAGATCAAACGCATCCGGCCGAAAATCGTAGCTATGGTGCATGGAGAAACCTCGACAGGACGCATCCAGCCCTTGCAAGAAATCGGGGAAGCCTGCCGCATGCAGGATGTTCTGTTTGTCGTCGATGCCGTCGCTACCATCGGAGGAACGCAGGTCAAGGTGGATGAGTGGAAAATCGATGCGTGCATCGGCGGGACGCAAAAATGCTTGTCGATCCCCTCAGGAATGGCCCCGATTACCTTCAATGAACGGGTAGAGACGGTCTTGCGCCAACGAAAAAAGATCGAGCGGGGATTGGCAGAGCCGCAAGCTGCTTCGCTCGGACAAGAGCGGATGATCCGCAGCAACTACTTTGATCTGAGCCAGCTGATGGATTACTGGAGTCCGACGCGGCTCAATCATCACACGGAAGCGACAACCATGCTGTACGCTCTGTAAGAAGGAGTGCGGATTGTACTGGAGGAAGGGCTTGAGGAGCGATTTGCCCGCCATCGGCTGCATGAAAAAGCCTTGGTACGCGGGCTTGACGCCATGGGGTTGACGCTCTACGGAAATCCAGCCTGCAAACTTCCCGTCGTAACCTGCATCACGATTCCCGATGAAGTGGACGGCGAATCGGTCCGCGCCATGCTGCTCGATGATTTTCACATCGAGATCGCCAGCTCCTTCGGTCCGCTCAAGGGGAAAATTTGGCGGATCGGCACCATGGGCTACAGCTGCCGCAAGAAAAACATCCTGCATCTACTGGGAGCATTGGAAGCCGTACTGCAGCGCCATGGAGCCAAGATCCCCTTGGGGAGAGCAGTCCAGGCTGCGCTTGACGTCTATCACGAGACCAAGCAAAATATCTGATTCCACTGAGCACGACCACAAAAAACAGCCCCGATCTGATCCCGGCAATGAACGGGAATTCGATCAGGGCTGTATTCAGTTCGCCTCTTTTTTCTGCACACGCGCCAACAGGTCGACCAGATGAACGGCTTCCATCCGGTCCTCCAGTCCTGCTCGCTTGATGCCTGCTTTCATCTGCAAGAGACAGCCGGGATTGGAGGTAACGAGAATGTCAGCCTGGGTCGCTGCCACATGACCCATTTTTTCATCCAGCAGGCTGCCTGCCATCTCCGGCTGCACCAGATTGTAGATGCCGGCCGAGCCGCAGCAGCGGTCGCCTTCTTTCAACGGCACATAAGTTGCGCCCGGAATGGATTGCAAAAGGTTCACAGGCTCTTTTGTCACCTTCATGCCATTGCGCAGATGACAGGAGCTTTGGTAGGTGACGCGCTGCGGCAGGGGATCCCACGCTTGGGGCTCTGCGGACATCGTCAAGACCTCGCTTACGTCCTTGACCCGTGCCGCGAACCATTTGGCCTGCTCCTGCCACTCCGGATCGTCGTGGAGGAGGTGGTCGTATTCCTGCAGCAACGCTCCGCATCCTCCGGCATTGGAGATGATGAGATCCACCTCGGCCTCCTGGAAAGCCGCGATGTTTTTGCGGGCCAGGCTTTTCGCTGCTTCACGCTCTCCGCTGTGGGCATGGAGGGCGCCGCAGCACACCTGATCTGGCGCAATCACCACTTCGCAGCCTGCTTCGGCCAAAAGGCGGACTGTATTGATGTTCGTATCCTGAAACAGGACGTCCATGATGCAGCCGTGAAACATGCCGACACGCCGCTTGCGCTCCCCGACGGCAGGGATGACCGTCGCTCCCAGGCGGTCCGTCAGGCTTTTTGCTGAAGCATCCGGCATGATGGCTTCCATCTCTCGCATCTGTTTCGGGAGGATATTCAAGACACCGAGCTTGCGCACAGCGGTCTGCAAACCGGAACGCTGGTAAAAGCCAAGCAGTCCCCCAAGCAGGTTCAGCCTGCGTTGATGCGGAAACAGATGGGTAAACGCCGTCTTGCGCACCAGGCGAACATACCAGGGGTGCTCCTGCACCTGTTCGATCGCTTCCCGAGTCTGTTCGATCAATTGTCCGTATGGGACGCCTGCCGGACAAACAGGTTCGCAGGCACGGCAGCCCAGACAGAGATTCATCTGGTCGACAAAGTCCTGATCCGGCTCCATGACGCCGTCTGCCACGGCTTTCATCAAGGCGATCCGACCGCGTGGGGAAGCTGCCTCATAGCCAGTCTCGCGAAAGGTCGGACAAGCGGGCTGACAAAAGCCGCAACGCATACAGTTGGCCAGTTCTTCATAGTCGAGATTTTTCTGCAAGGCTTCTTTAAGCACGGTTGACCACCACTCTGTTCCGGGATTCCTTGGCAAACATCTTGCCGGGATTAAGCAGATTATGCGGATCAAAGGCGCGCTTGATGCCCTTCATCACTTCCATCCCGGCAGCCCCGACCTTCCATTCCAGGTACGGCGCCTTGACGATGCCCACCCCGTGTTCTCCCGTGATGGTGCCGCCCAAGTCGATCGCGGCAGCGAAAATCTCTTCAAACGCCTGCTCCACCCGCTCGATCTCTTCATGATCGCGGGCATCCGTCATGCAGGTCGGATGCAGATTGCCATCCCCCGCATGTCCAAACGTGCAGATGTTGAGACCAAAACGATCCGTAATTTCCTGAATGGCAGCGACCATCGGCGCAATCTGGGCACGCGGCACTGTCGCATCCTCCAGAATCGTCGTCGGGCGCATCCGCGACAGGGCTGCCAAAGCGCTTCTTCTCGCTGTCATGACTTCGTCGGCTTCTTCGTCTGTCTTCGCTACCTTGATTTGAACAGCCTGATTCTTTTGGCAGATCTCAGCTATGCGCTCCATGTCCCGATCTACAATCTGGGCTTCTCCGTCCTGCCCGATCAAAAGAATCGCGGCTACATCCGTCGGCAGACCGATCTGCTTGAAATCCTCGACGACGCGTATCGTTCCCTGATCCAAAAACTCGAGTGTCCCGGGGATGATCCGGTTGGCGATGATGTCAGACACAGAGCGGGCGGCCTGCTCCATGTCCGCGTACATCGCCAGCATGACGCGCTGGGTAGTCGGCTTGGGAATCAGCTTGAGAATCGCTTCCGTGATGATTGCCAATGTCCCTTCGCTCCCGACCCAAAGCTTGGTCAGATCGTATCCCGCTACGTCCTTCATCAGCTTGCCCCCGGTGCGAATCACTTCTCCATTCGGCAATACGGCTTCCAGACCGAGTACATAATCCTTTGTCGTCCCGTATTTCAAGCCGCGCAGCCCTCCAGAGTTGAGCGCGATGTTGCCGCCGATCGTGGAGATGACCATGCTTCCCGGGTCAGGCGGATAAAACAAGCCTTTTGCTTCGACCGCCTGATGAATATCCACGGTGCGAACACCCGGCTGTACGGTGATGGTCAGGTTTTGCTCGTCGATTTCGACGATTTGATTCATCCGATGCAAGCTCATGACGATTCCGCCGCCGACTGGGACGGTCCCACCGCACAGGTTGGAGCCGGCTCCGCGCGTCACGATCGGAATCTGATGGCGGGCTGCCACCTGCACGACCTTTTGCACCTCCGCTGTGCTTGCGGGCATCACCACGGCGTCAGGCAAAGCCTGCTGCATCGGTGTCGCATCATACGAATAGGCGACCAGCGCTTCCTGTCGGTCCAGGCAGTTCTTCTCCCCGACGATAGCGCGAAGCTCAGCTTTTATCGCATCTGACAGCATGGGAATCCTCCTCTCCTTTTTCTAACTGTACTGCTGGATCGCTTCCCGGATTCTTCCCTTGGTTAGTTTCAACAGACGCATGGCCTCTTCCCTGCTCGTCCCGGTCAAACGCATCAAAATCGCTGTTTTGGCATCCCCGTCTGCCAGTGTGGAGAGCTTTTCCGCCTCCATGTAGCTGACTCCGGTCACTTCCATGATGATTCTTTTTACCCGCTCCCGCAGCTTCTGATTGGTCGCCTGTACGTTGACCATCAGATTGCCGTACACTTTTCCCAAGCGAATCATGCTCGCAGTAGTCAGCATGTTCAGCACCAGCTTCTGCGCTGTTCCTGCTTTCAAGCGAGTGGAACCGGTCAATACTTCTGGACCGACCACCACTCCAATCGCGACATCGACACCTTCGTTGATGATCGCTGTTTCATTGCAGGAGACAGAGATGGTCTTGGCCCCGATCGCCTGGGCTTCCTTGAGCGCACCCAGCACGTACGGCGTCCGACCGCTGGCGGCGATGCCCACGACGACATCCCGCTCCGTTACCCCGTGAATGCGCACATCATCTCGTCCCAGTTCTGCGGAATCCTCTGCTCCTTCTACGGCGCGGACCATGGCTTTCTGTCCCCCGGCGATCACACCCTGCACCAGCTCTGGAGGTGTCCCAAAGGTCGGCGGACACTCCGAGGCATCCAGAATGCCCAGCCTGCCGCTCGTTCCTGCCCCGAAGTAAAAGAGCCGTCCCTCATTTTCTAGAGAAGCCACGATCATGTCGACCGCTTTGGCCACTTCATCGAGTACATTTTCCACCGCGTAGGGAACCTTTTTATCCTCGTCGTTCATCCGTTGTACGATTTCTCTGGAGCTTAAACAATCCAGATCCGTGGTATTGCTATTTTTTTCCTCAGTCATCAAACCTTGCAAGTTCTCCATCATCTTCGCTCCAACCTCCTCTGTTCTCATACTCGCGGCAAGCTCTCGTTACTCCAGATGACAAGAGACCCAGTGGCTGGCTGTTTGTTCTTTGAGCGGAGGGACTGTTGTTTTGCAGATCTCCATGCAATGACGGCAGCGCGGGTGAAACGTGCAGCCAGCAGGAGGATTCGCCGGACTCGGCATGTCTCCCTCCAAAATAATGCGCTGTGTCGTCTGGTGTGGATCGGGTACGGGAACTGCCGAGAGCAGTGCCTGCGTGTAAGGATGGGTCGGTTTTTCATACAAGGATTTCTTGTCGGCTACCTCCACCACTTTCCCCAGGTACATGACGGCTACCCGGTCCGATATATGGCGTACTACGCTCAAATCATGGGAAATAAACAGATAGGTCAGCTTGAACTCTTTTTGCAGATCCTGCATGAGATTCAAAATTTGCGCCTGGATGGATACGTCCAGGGCGGAGACCGGCTCATCCGCAATAATCAGCTTAGGACGCAGGATCAACGCACGCGCGATTCCGATCCGCTGACGCTGTCCACCTGAAAATTCGTGCGGAAACCGGTTCAACTGCTGCTTGGACAATCCGACGATTCCGATCATTTCCTCCACTTGCTTGCGTCTTTCGGCTGCCGAACCGATCCCGTGAACGATCAACGGGTCCTCCAGGATCTGACCGATCGTCTTGCGTGGATTCAACGAGGCGAACGGGTCTTGAAAGACCAGCTGCATGTTGCGGCGCGCCTTGCGCAGCTCGGCCTCGTTCAAATTGCGGATATTTTCCCCCTCGAACCAGATCTCACCGTCCGTTGGCTCGATCAGGCGGAGGATGCAGCGGCCGGTCGTCGACTTGCCGCAGCCGGATTCGCCAACAATACTGACGGTTTCGCCCGGATAGACGGTCAGGTTGACCCCGTCGACTGCCCGGACTACTTTTTCTTTGTTGAAAAATCCTTGCTTGCTCGTGAAATGCTTGGTCAATGCCTTCACTTCCAGCAGTGGTTGGGTCATTGCGCTTCCTCCTCACCGTACAGCCAGCAGCGGCATTTTTGCGTATCCGAGATGGTCAACAACTCCGGATTTTTGTTCCGGCAGATCTCCATCGCCTCCGGGCAGCGCGGTGCAAAACGGCATCCCGCAGGCATTTCCTGCAGCAGCGGCACGGCTCCCGGGATCGCATCCAATCTCTCCTGATTGGTGTTCAGACTTGGCATTGAGCCCAAAAGTCCGCGTGTGTAGGGATGTTTGGGCTCGTCGAAAAGCTGTTTGACGTCTGCCTCTTCGACGATCTGTCCGGCGTACATGACAATCACGCGATGGCACATCTCTGCGACGACCCCCAGGTCGTGGGTGATCAGCAGAATGGAGGTTCCATGCTCATCCCTCACCTTTTTCATCAGTTCCAGGATTTGCGCCTGTATCGTGACGTCCAGAGCGGTCGTCGGTTCGTCGGCGATCAACAGCTTGGGCGTGCAGGCCATCGCCATCGCAATCATGACGCGCTGCCTCATCCCGCCGGATAATTGATGCGGATAGTCGTTGATGATCTCCTCTGCACGCGGGATGCCGACCTCTTTCAAAAGCTGGATCGTCCGTTCCTTCGCTTGCTGCCGGTTCAATCCCAGGTGGCGGCGGAGCGGTTCCCCGATTTGCTTGCCGATCGTATGGAGCGGATTGAGCGAGGTCATCGGTTCCTGAAAAATCATCGCGATCTGATTGCCGCGAATGGCTTCCATCTGTTTATCTGTCAAGGAGAGGAGTTCTTTCCCCTGAAAGCGGATGCTCCCCTCCAGCTGTACATTTCGTCCCAATAGCTGCATCACAGAAAGGCTGGTGACGCTTTTCCCGCAGCCTGACTCGCCTACGACGCCGACAGTCTCGCCTGGCTCAACAGTCAGACTGACCCCCTCGATGACGGTAAGCTTTTCTTTCGCTTGCAAAAAAGAAGTGCGTAAATCGCTGATTTGTAGCATGGCTGTCATGGGTGCTCCCCCTTTACTCAGGATGTGCCGACAGGCTTGATACTGCTGAAGATCTGGTTGTGATGCGCGCGACGCCAGGCGTTCATCGCTGTATGCACGATCGGGTGAACGCGGTTGGTCAAGGTAATCAGGGTCGCTCCTCGCACCGGGTCAGACCAGATGGAGGTACCCGTAAAGCCGGTGTGCCCGAAGGCCTTTTCCGATAAAAGGTCTCCGCCTGTACAACCGTGCGCGATCTGATCCAGTGTCCCGCCTGTCGCCGACGCCTCCCAGCCTACCGCTCTTCGCGGTACGGCTGCCCCAGTCTGGGCACGGGCAGCAAAGGAGAGCAGAAGGGGGTCGATGCGCACAGGTGCATCCTCCGCTGTCCAGATGCGCATGTAGCGCGCCACATCGGTCAGGGTGGAAAACAAGCCTGCATGACCGCTCACGCCTTCAAGTCCATGGTAGGCATTGCAATCATGCACATCGCCGCGAATGACGTCCTGCCTCCAGGCAAACCCTTCGCATGCCGCTCGCCATCCTGCTGCTCGCGGGTCCTCTGCCGCTTCCAGCTGCCAGATATACTGCTCGGCCATATTCCGTTCGAATGGAGTGCCTTCCTCCGCAGGAGCGATGACACAATCACGCAAGACGGAATGCGACTGCGGCCGATAACCGGTATGCGTCATTCCGCTCGGCTCGAAGATCCATTGCTTTGCCAAAGCGCTCAGCTCTGCCTGCCAGACCTCCTCTAAAATGAAGCCCAGCAGCATAAACCCAAGATCGCTGTACACGACCTGTTCGCCAGGCTTGTAGATCATCTGCTCCTCCGCGATCATGCGCAGATATTCCTGCTTTCCGGAGCCTTTTAGGAAAAAGGGTCTCCATGCGGGCAGACCGGAAGAATGGGTCAAGAGGTGGATGATCTTGATTTTTTCCTTCTCCGCCCTTCCTTGTCCTTCTCCCAACTGCGGCAGATGCGTCACGACGCTGTCAGTCAATGACAGCTTGCCATGCTGCACACTCAAGAGGATCATTGGCAGTGTCACCACTACCTTGGTCAAGGAAGCCAGATCGTACAGGGTCTGCTCTGTAACCAGAGGTTCCTGCTCACCGCTCCCTGCCTTGCCTCGGCAGACCGTAATCGCCGGCTTATTTTCACGATGCAGCCATACCGCTCCACCGGGAAAAATTCCTTGGCTGATGCCTAGATCCAGGCTCTTTTCGATTTGCTCGACGATCGCCAACTCGTCCATTCGCTTCCCTCCTGCTTATTTGCCGCGATGACGCGGATCCAGAATATCGCGAACAGCATCCCCGAACATATTGCAAGACAAAATGGTGACCGTCATGGCAACACATGGCCAAATAATCATGCCGGGAGCCAGTTCCATATAGCGGCGCGCTTCCGAAATCATGCCGCCCCACGACGGATCAGGCGGTTGAATCCCCAGTCCCAAGAAGCTGAGCGCTGATTCCGTCAGAATCGCACCTGAGATGGCTAGAGAAGACTGCACCAACAGCGGTGCCGTCACGTTGGGGAAAATCTCTTTAAACAGAATACGCGGTGTGCTGGCTCCGATGGCGCGGGCGCTCTCCACGAATTCGAGGTTTTTGATCGAGAGGACCGCCCCCCTCACCGTTCTCGTAAAAATCGGAATGTTTACGATTCCGATCGCCATAATCGTATTGAACGTCCCGGGCCCCAGTGCGGCTACGATCGCCAGCGCGAGCAAAATTTCGGGAAACGCGAACAGGACATCCATGACCCGCATGATAAAGCCGTCAATCCAACGGCCGAAGTACCCGGCAATCAAACCAAAAATGGTCCCGAAAATAACGCTCACCATGACGGCGGAGATCCCGACGACCAAAGAAACCCGTGCGCCGTAGATGACCCGGCTCAACAAATCGCGCCCGAACTGATCCGTTCCCAGCAAAAACGTGTCGGAGCTGCCTTCCATCCGGTTGTTCTGAAACATCTCGGTCGGATCATGGGGAGCCAGTACCGGGGCCAGAGCCGCAATCAAACAAAGCAAGGCGAGCAATATGGAACAGATAACGGCCGTTTTATTGGCCCAAAATCGTTTACGAAAAGTGCTCATGTCTTATCCCCCCGTGTCAGTACTTGATTCGTGGATCAATCCAGGTGTAGATCAGGTCGATGAGCAGATTGACCAGAACAAAGACCAGGGCGACAAAGAGCACGCCTCCCTGCACGACCGGATAATCACGCTGGTAAATCGCTTCAAGTACGTACTGGCCCAGGCCAGGAATCGAAAAAAGCTGCTCGACGATGACGGACCCTCCGAGCAGATACCCAATCTGCATGCCGGCGATCGTCACGATCGGAATGGATGAATTGCGGAAAGCATGACCCATGACGACGGTCCATTTGCTGTTCCCTTTGGCTCTTGCCGTACGGATGAAATCCTTGTCCATGGTTTCCAAAAAGGCAGAGCGGGTCATCCGCATGACCCCTGCAGCGACAACAATCCCCATCGTCGCAGCGGGCAGGACAAACACCTTGAATGCCTCGAGCGGATTCTCCCAGAAGCTGACCACGTCAATCGGCGGGAACCAGTTGAAATACAAGGACGTTACCAGCAGCAAGAGTGTACCAATCGCAAAGTTCGGTACGGAAATTCCCAACAGGGTCGCGACTCGTACGGCAATGTCCGTCTTGGAATGCGCGCGAATTGCGGAAATAATCCCAAAAGGAATGGCGACCAGCCACCCGATCACGACAGCAAATACCGTCAATTGCAGCGTGATGCCAAAGCGTTTGATGATCTGCGGCAGAATTTCCTCGCCGGAGTGGACAGATACGCCGAAGTCCCCCTGCAGGAGTCCACCCACCCAGGTCAGGTATTGCGTGATAAGCGGTTCATCCAGTCCCATGCTTTTGCGCAAAGCCGCGATCGACTCTTCCGTCGCGTTGGTCCCAAGCATGATCGAGGCAGGGTCACCCGGCACCAGATGCAGGATGGTAAAAACCAATACAGAGATTCCAAACAAGATCGGGATCAAGCTGACAAGTCGTTTGAACAGATAGGCTCCCACTAAGGTCCCTCCCTCTTTTCAAACCTCGCGTGGAGGCAGGCAGTTAGAAACATGGCTCCGCCAGATCAAAAGGCGGAGCCACAATGATTTATGCTACTTGATTGAGGCTCTGACCAGCGCGAAGCTCTCTCCCGCTGCAGATGGTGAAAACTCGATGTTGTCGCGTACAGCGTAGAAATTCTTCGGCGATGCCAGGAACAGGTTTGGAACATCTTCCTCTACAAGCATTTTTTGAGCTTTTTCATACATGGCTTTGCGTTCTGTCTGATCGACAGCCATCAGAGCGTTTTGTACCAGCTCGTCATAAGCAGGGTTGGAGTAGTTCCATACGTTTGCGGAGCCTTCCGTATGGAAGAAGAAGCGCATGGAGCGGTCAGCGTCCACACCAGAAGTGTTGCGTCCTACCATCAGATTGCCGTCTTTGGATTTCCAGACATCGATGTAGTTGCCCCACTCAAGCTGGTTGATTTTAGCGTTGATGCCGATTGCTTTCAACTGCTGCTGCAAAACTTGCGCAGTCTCGACCATATCCGGGTACGTCGCGGCTGTATCGATTTGCGTCTCGAAGCCATTTGGATAGCCTGCTTCAGCCAGCAAAGCTTTTGCCTTTTCTACGTTGAGCTTGTAAGAGTCATAGCTGTTGGTATCCAGCGCCCATCCTTTTACAGCAGGAGCGATTGGACCAGTCAGAGCGGCTTCGCCTTTCCAGACTGTTTGCACGATTTGGTTGCGGTCTACTGCATAGCTGATCGCTTGACGCACTTTCGGATCGTCAAACGGTTTTTTCTTCACGTTGATGCCCAGGTAGCTGTATTCCAGCGACTGATAGCCTTTTACTTCCACACCCGGCTTGCCATTCAAGAGAGTCGCCGAATCAGCGGAAACCATGGAGACGTCGATTTTACCGGCGCGAATCGCAGCCAGACGCTCCGCTTCGTCTTTCATGATCTGGAACTTGATTGTTTCTACCTTCGCGAGATCGCTGCGGAAGTAGTTCGGATTTTTCTTCAGCAGAACGTATTGGCCTGGCTCATATTTCTCCAGCATGTACGGTCCGCTTCCCGCCGTATCCTTGGTCAGATCCTCGGAGCCAACAGGCACGATCGAGGTGGAAGCGCTGCTTGTATTTGCCATGAAAGCAGCATCCGGGTTTTTCAGATGAAACACGACAGTAGTCGGGTCTTTCACTTCGATGGACTCCAGGCTGGAGAAATACGATTTGGAGATCGAGCCTGTATCCGGATTCAGAATGCGCTCAAACGTAAATTTCACGTCTTCTGCAGTCAAATCCTTGCCGTCGTGGAACTTCACGCCTTTTTGCAGGAAGACAGTAATGGTTTTGCCATCCTCAGACGTTTCCCATTTTTCTGCAAGATTCGGGATGATCTCCATGTTTTCATCCAGCTTGGTCAAGCTGTCGTAAATCAGGGAATAGATGCGCACACTGGAAGCCGCCGGCACCTTGTGCGGGTCAAAGCCAACCGGTTCCTGCTCGGCTGCTACGATCAGCTCTGTTTTTCCAGAAGCTTGCGGCTGTTCTTGCGTTTGACCTTGTTGTTCTTGCGGCTTCGCCTGTTCAGACGGAGCGGTTCCTCCCCCGGAGCAAGCCGAAAGAGCAAGGGACATAGATAGGAAAATTCCTGCCAACACGCGTTTTTTCACGATGTTACCCCCTACGTTTTCTTTTAAAAGCAAATATTTCCTAACGGCACGGCTCTTTTTGCTCCCGTAACAGATGGAACATTGGAAGGCCGGCCCATTAGTGTCTCGTGGCCCAGAATGGCAAAAGCGACCGCTTCCTTCGCATCATCCGGCATCCCGAACTGCTGCGTCGTCATCACCTTCATGCCCGCAGGCAATTGCTCCTGAAGCATGCGCAGAAGGGTTTGGTTGTGAGCCCCTCCGCCTGAGACGATCACTTCTTCTACTTTCGTATGCGGCAGCACATGCTGGATATACGCTTGGGCGATGGTCGACGCCGTCAGGGCAGTCACCGTGGCGATCAAATCTGCGTCACTGATCCCCTGCTGCTTCGCCTGCGCCATGAGCTCCTGTGCAAATGCTTTGCCGTACACTTCCCGCCCGGTGCTTTTTGGCGGCTGGAGTTGATAGTACGGGTCTTGGAGCAAGCGGTCAAGCATTTCCTTGCAGACCTGGCCTGTTGCAGCCCATTTGCCCCCTTCGTCATACCGCATTCTTCCATCTGTAACCAGGTGAACAATCTGATCGATAATCATATTGCCCGGTCCCGTGTCGAAAGCGACGACCTTTTCGATGTCTGCTCCTGCCGGAAGAATGGTTACATTGGCAATTCCGCCAATGTTTTGCAAAAGCCTTCCCTTCTGCGGATCGCGGAAAAGAATGTAGTCTGCATACGGGACGAGCGGTGCGCCTTCACCGTCAGCAGCCAGATCTCTGGCGCGAAAATTCCCGACCACCGGGGTGCCTGTGCGCTCAGCCAAAAGGGACAAATCCCCGATTTGCAGCGATGCCCTCACTTCTGTCGGGCCAGTCGGTCCCGGAAAAGGAGTACGGCCAGCGATATGCCAGACAGTCTGTCCGTGCATGCAAATCGCATCTACATCGGAAGCATGGATCGCCGCCTTCTGGATCAATTGCTCGACGACGCACGCATACCACTCGGATAAGCCGTAGTGCGCAGTCGTAAGCTGATCGATGCGTGCCGACTCGACGCTGCACAGATTCAGTACGTAATCGCGCACTTCATCGGAATACGGCAGGGACGTAAACTCTCGCAATTCTGCCTGCTCGATCTCCCCACTCGCATTCGTGCGAATCGCTACCAGTGCGGCGTCAATCCCATCCAGTGATGTTCCTGACATCAGACCGATGAGCAAATGATCACTCTTCCTACGGTAGTCTAGCAAACTCGCAGGTTGATTCATCCTACTCCCCCCTGTACGGGATTCTTTACCAAGATTCTACGATTTTCTCAATGATTACGTTTACATTATATGAAATAAAATTACACCGGTCAATCAGATAGTAGTAAACAATATTTCCAATAGAAAAGAAAATTTTTCGCTTCCTTACAGATTTGTAAGGAAGACGTAAGATAGTTCGATTTGAACTGGCAGTCCATATAGGGTATTTTCTTTATTATCCGCAACCTGGAAAAATCAAGGGGGCAGTTTGAATGGAACTTTGGGATATCAATACCTCTGCTTTTCGCAGCATTAATGATCTTGGAAAAACGTACAGCTTCCTCGATCCCGTTTTTTACACGCTAGCCGAGCACAGCGTTTTTCTGCTGGCTTTCGCCGTTCTTTGCTACTGGTTTACGAGGCGTAACGAAAACAGGATGATGGTCATCAGTGCTGGAATTTCCTTTATTTTGGCGGAAATCTTGGCGAAAATCGCCGGCATGATCCACTATAACAGCCAGCCATTTGCCGAACTGCCCGACGTCCATCAGCTGGTTCAGAAGGCGGTCAACAATTCTTTTCCAAGCGACCACACCATCCTCTTTTTCACCTTTTGCTTTACCTTTTGGCTGTTTGGCAAGAGATTTCGCCTGGTTTGGCTGCTCCTGGCCTGCTGTGTGGCGATTTCCCGGATCGGGGTCGGAGTCCACTACCCGTTCGATGTCTTGACAGGTGCCCTGTTCGGCATGATTTCGGCTATTTTTGCCTACAAATTTGTTCCTGGAGCTCTCCTGACGCAAAAACTCCTGGCCATCTACAACAAGGCCGAACAAGCTGTTTTACCGGGAAAAGACAAGGCAAAAGAGATGTAAAAGAAAAAGGATAGATCAAGGTCCGTATATCGGTACCCTGGTCTATCCTTTTTTTCGGGAAAAATCTTAGGCAAGCTCCTTCTCTTTTGCATCCAGCACAGAGGTGCAGTTGGGACAACGCGTCGCCTGCAATGAAATCTGTGTGATGCAGAACGGACATTCCTTGGTGGTGACAGGCGGCTTGGCCTCTTCCTGCTTTTTCTTGAACCGATTCAATTGCTTGATGAAGATAAAGATCGCAAAGGCAATAATCAAGAAATCAATCACAGAATTAAGGAATAAACCGTAATTGATCGTAGCGACACCTGCTTTATTCGCTTCCTCAATCGTTTTGAAGGTGCCATCCCCGAGAGCAATGAAAAGATTGGAAAAGTCCACCTTTCCCAGTAGGAGCCCAATCGTTGGCGTAATCAAATCATTGACGAGCGATGAAACAATCTTTCCAAAGGCCGCCCCGATCACGACACCGACGGCAAGATCGATCACATTTCCTTTCAGGGCAAATTCTTTAAACTCTTTCAGCAATTTCTTCTCCTCCTCATACATACAAAGGACGGGACAGTCTCACAATTTCTGCGTCTTGCATCCAATCCTCTTCTATTCTACACTTATTTTTGAATTCGACAAATTCTGTAAAGCTTTCATTCCCCACAGCACTGTTCTTACTAAGGAGTTCGATCTACGATGATTTCCCTCGAGCAACAGTCTGATCCCTGGTTGGACCTAGCAAGAAATCAGCTCATCCAGGCACTCGTCCAATACAAGCAAAAGCCGTATCTGCCGATCTGGGGTGAACTTTTTTCCGCATTGCGGGAAATCGCCAAACTGGGAGAACGCAAACAGGAAAATATTCGGATCTATTCCGTACACCCCTCCGGCACGTTGTGGTATGTATTTCGGGAGAAGCATTATCTTGCGGATTTGCCGGAACCGGGCATCACGATCTCGTTGACGCAGGAACAATTAATCGACGCACTGCTGCAAGGAAGTTTCGCCCCTCGCCTACCGGAATCCTGTTAGAAACGGAAGAAAAAAAGTCCCAGGTTTTCAAACCTGGGAGAGGGTAGTACGGAAGTATTCACGTGAATAAGGTAATCATATATCCTTTGACCCATTATTTCTAGAAGTACATTTAGGTATTGCAACCTAATTTATCCTCTGCCTTTGGATAGTGGGGAAGGAATTTGGCGAAAAAAAAGAGGCGGCTCTGCTGCACAGTTTTGAGCCGCCATCCCGAACTTCCCCAAGTTCGTTCATACAGGCATTGTACTATGAAACTCTTCTATCGAAAAGTGTCAGCTTTTGTTTTTTAACGAAATATTTGAAATATAGCTCGATTTTCCCCTTTTTTCTGCCCGTATCACCGTTTTGCTCCCCCCGCTTTGGTCCCAAACACGATATGCAAATAGACATATTGGCTGATGCTTACCTTCGGAAACACAAAGAGAAGATTGGATTTCCCCGGCAATTGCCGAAGAGAATACGGGATATTGCTGCTGTTCATCTTCTTGCGGATACTTGCCGCTTCCCTCCAGGTTGTAAAAAATTCTGCATACTGTTCCATATCGGCATCACCTCAATGCCGCTAGTATGCCCGATTTTTGTACCATTTCATGCCATTAACGATTAGAAAAATCGCGGGAGGTCGCGGTCTTTTGGTTTGGTGGCTATCCAGCTGTAGTGCAGAGGAGGAAAAGGGAAAACGCTCCAGGCGGGGTGGGGTCTTTGCTGAGGGCTAGCCCTGGCCGTCTCCACTTCAAAGGCGGAACCGCGGCCAAAAGTAGCCACTTCGAAGAAGTGATTCAGGGTTGTCCGCTAAGAGCGTGTTCCGCCTTTTCCGTTGCGCCTTGGTTAAGATCCCAAATGCCTTGCGCTTTTTTCCCTTTTTCCTCGACCAGCTAATCCTGGTCCTCCATCTACTCTTGGTGGTTTTTTTCCCAACTGAACTGATTTAATCTTGATATCCATAGAAAAAGGGCTAACGCCCAAGTTCAATAGCGAAAAATACTTCATTTTCGCGTCCTTTTACCTGTGATTGCGTTAGCCAAATATATACTATTTCTAGCCTGTAATATTCCGCTCTCGGCGCTAGCTTCCTGTATTATTCATAGCGCAAGGCATCGATTGGCTTGAGCTGAGCTGCTTTTCGTGCTGGATAGACGCCGAATATGACACCTACAGCGGTTGACGTAAGGAATGCATACAGGACAGGCGAGATCGTGATTGCCGTTTCCATCCCGGCCAGCTTGCTCACAGCCAAGGCAGCGCCAATACCGAGAAGAATGCCGATGATGCCGCCAAGCAGGCTGAGGGTGACCGCTTCGATCAAGAATTGACGCAGTATATCGCGTTTTTTGGCTCCGATTGCTTTGCGGATGCCGATCTCACGTGTACGCTCCGTAACCGAGACCAGCATGATGTTCATCACGCCGATCCCCCCGACGATCAGGGAAATAGCCGCAATGCCGGATAGCAGGGCTGTCATCGACCCGGACACAGCCTGGGCCGTACTGAGAATATCCGACTGCGAAGTGATGCGAAAATCGTCGGACTCACTGGGCCGCAAATTGTGCTGGGCGCGCAGCGTCTCTGCAGTGTCTGCCTGCGCCTGTGTCATCTGCTCTGCCGATGCTGCCGAGACATAGATGGAATTGACGTATTTGCCTCCGGTCAAACGGCTCATCGCAGTGGTTACGGGGATCAAGACCCTGTCGTCATTATTGGTCATTCCCGAGCTTCCCTGGCTCTTCAGCACGCCAATCACCGTAAAGGGAATCCGGTTGATCTGAATGGTTTCTCCGATTGGGTTGCTTCCTCCAAACAGGTTGGTGACGATTTCTGTCCCGACGACTGCCACATTGAACTGCTTTTTCACCTCGAAGTTGGAAAAAAAGCGTCCCTGTGCCACCTGTACGTTGCGCACCTCCGGAAAGGACTCTGTCGTCCCTTCCAATGACGTCGAATAGTTGTTGCTGCCCCAGACGAGCTGTGCCCTGCCGTTGACGCTGGGAGCTACCCCGGACACCGACTCCTTCTGGGCGATCTCCTCGGCATCAGCGAGGGTTAGCGTGTTGAGCGATCCCGCCCCAAGACTGATCCTGCCTTGCGTAGCTTGCCCGGGAGAGACGATAAGCAGATTGCTGCCAAGCCCATTGATCTGGGATGCCACACTGGCAGAGGTTCCTTCCCCGATTGCGACCATCGCGATCACCGCGGCGACCCCGATAATGATCCCGAGCATCGTCAACACGGAGCGCAGGCCATTGGCTTTGATGCTGCGAAATGAGACGCGCAAACTCTCTATAAAGCTCATCTTCTTCCTACCTCCGGCAACACTCTTCTGCGTTCTTCCACCACTTCATTGGAGACAATCTGTCCGTCCCGGAACCGAACAATGCGCTTGGCGTATTCCGCGATATCCGGCTCGTGCGTGACCAGGATAACGGTTTTTCCTGCATCGTTAAGCTGTTGGAAGATTCCCATGATCTCTTCACTGGTCTTCGTATCCAAGGCTCCAGTCGGCTCGTCTGCCAGCAGAATGACCGGATCATTCACCAGGGCTCGGGCGATCGAGACGCGCTGCTGCTGTCCGCCAGACAATTCGTTGGGCTTGTTGTACAGCCGCTGTTCCAATCCCACCTCAACGAGGGCGCGGATGGCACGCTCGCGACGCTCCTTGGCAGATTTTCCCGCATACAGCATGGGCAGCTCCACATTTTCGACGGCTGTCGTCCGTGGCAAGAGGTTGAAATTTTGAAAGACAAAACCGATTTTCTGGTTGCGAATCTCTGCAAGCTCATCGTCATGGGCCTGTGATACGGGATAACCGTCCAAATAAAACTCGCCCGAGGTGGGCTTGTCGAGGCACCCGATCACATTCATCATCGAGGACTTGCCGGAGCCAGAAGGTCCCATGATCGCGACGAAGTCCCCCGTCTCGATGGACAGGCTCACCCCGCGCAGCGCTTGAATCTCCTGGTCGCCGATCTGATACCGTTTGCGCAAATCTTCCATCTGAATGACTGGTCTCATCGGATCATCGTCCTCATGCCGCCACCTGCTGGGAATCCGCCCATTGGAACGCTGCCCATGCGCATATTGCCCTGAGTAGAACCGGAGCTGCCGCCTGCTGTCGGAAGGATGACGATTTGGTCGCCTTCAGACAAGCCCTCGACGATTTCGACGCGGCCGGAAGCAAAGTAACCGATTTTGACCGGCTGGAAGCGATACGGCAGGTTGCTACGGTTATCTGCGTTGCTTGCCTGTCTGCCCTCCTGCTGTTGTTGCTGGCTGTTTGGTTGGGTAGATGACGACTGCTTGCCTTGCCGCTCTGCTTGCTTTTGTTCGCCATTGCCCGTTCTGCTTTCGGCTGCGCCGCTTCTGTTCTCAGCAGAGCCGCTGGTATTCATCAGAAGGACCCCGTCTGTTCCATTGCGGCTTTGCAGGGCAGATGCTGGAATCACAAGCACATTGGTATGGCTGCCGATCTCGATGGTCACATTCATCGTCATCCCGATTTTCAGCAAGCCTTCCTTGTTATCCACTGAGAGCAGGACATCGTAGGTCGTCACCCCTGAATTGGTGGTCGCCTCCGGGTACACCAGCTTGACGGAGCCATGAAACGTCTTGTCCGGATAGGTATTCGTGCTGAACGTTACAGAAAGCCCTTCTTTCACTTTTCCGATGTCGCTCTCGCTGATTTGTGCGAGCACTTCCAGATTGCCCGAATTGGAGTTGTCCATCACGATGACCTGGTTGGATGGGATTTCTCCGACGTTTCCATTTACCGCCACAATCACGCCGTCCATTGGCGCTTTCAAGGTGACGGCATTGAGCGCGGATTGGCTTGTCTGCAACTGGGCTTTTGCCTGCTCTACTGCTGCCCTGGCCGACAGGATGCTGGCAGAATCTGGACCCTTCTGAGCTTCTTCCAGATTTTCCAGAGCGGTTTGATACGCGGCTTGCGCTTGCTCGATCTTGTACGCCGACTGTCCTTCAGCCTGCTCCAATGCCAGTGTGGCGGTCTGGTAGTCGCGCTTCGCCTGTTCCAGCTCTGTCTGCGCCGTTTCATACTCTGTGCGAGAAATCGCTCCCGCATCAAACAGCGCCTTTTGCGATGAAAAATTCTTGTTGGCTTTGTCCAGATTTTCCTTGGCCTTGGCCTCTTCATTGCGCGCCTTTTCCAAATCAATCGTTTTGGTCGCCATCTCGAGCTCTGTTTTCGCCTGGTTGACGTTTGCCTGCAGCGTCCGCATCTCGCCCTCGGTTCTGCTCTTCAGCGCTTCTTCCAGCTTCGCCTGGGCTGACAGCAGGTTGGCTTCGGCATTGATCAGCTGCATCCGCGCGACGGAATCATCCATGGTAGCCAGAACATCGCCTTTTTTCACCACATCTCCTACCTGGACATTGATCGAGGAGATGACGTCCTTGGCATTTTCCGCATCCGCGAAGGACAACGTGGATCTCTTGGAGGCCTGGACCGTACCCGACGCCATGACCGTCTCGGTAATATCCCCCCTCCCCACATTGACGACCGCGTAGGCTGCTTCTGCCTGGACGGGTGCCATGAGCATCTGGTAGCCGACTATTCCTCCGCCGCCCAGCAGCAGGACGGCCAGACCTGTAACCACGATTCGTTTTCTGTTCTTCCCTGCCTTGGAGAAGAAGCTTCGTTTCTTGCTTGTCTCATTCACTTGGAGACTCCCCCCGCTATGTACAAAATCTTGCAAGTCTACTCCTGCCTTTGCCCCACTATAAGGCGCTAATGAGTCAGCATTATGTCAGATGAAGGCAAAGAAAAAGACGACCTTGCCCGTAGGCAATAGTCGTCTTTTACTCACTTATTTTCGCAATACCAACAGGAATGTACTGCCCGCCTGCGAGCTTTCCTTCAGCGACAAATAACCGCCCAAAGCCTGGGCGATCATCCGGCTGAACGATAAGCCCAATCCCAGGCCTCGGAGCATCTGCTTCTTTTCCTCTCCGCGATAATAGCGTTCAAAGATCAGCGATTGCTCTTCCGCCGGGATTCCGCAGCCGTTGTCCTGCACTTCGATGCAGATCTCGTCTTCGGTCTCGGACAGGCGCAGGACGATGCGACCTGCTGCCGGGATTGCCTGGGCAGCATTGTTCAGCAGATTGTAGAGGATCTGCTGTACCCGCAGCGGATCGGTCAGTGCCATGACATCATGGTCCGGCTTCTCGATCTCGACAGTCAGATCCTCTCTTTCCATCGCAATGTGCCACTGATGGGAGATTTCCACGATGAGCTCATTCATGTTTTGCTGTTCTTTGCGAATCCGAATATCGCCGACTGCAAAAGAGTTGAAATCCAGCAGGTCCTCTACCATTTTCTGCAGGCGCGAGGTCTCTTTGGAGCAAATTTCGAGGAACTCCTTGGCCTCCTCTCCGCTCACGATGTCGTCCTTCACCGCCTGGATCAATCCGCTGATGGATGTCACGGGGGTTTTCAGCTCATGCGTCACCCCTGCAAGCAGCTCGGTTCGCATCATCTCCAATTGGCGCAGGCGATCCGCCATTTCTTTAAAGGAATGATTCAATTCGTAGATCTCCTGCTCGGGCCGTTCCTTGTCGAGATGGATCTCATAATTGCCTGTAACGATTTGATTGGCCGCGACTGCTACGTCCTTGATCGGCTGAGACAGTTTTTTGGTCAGCAAATAGATGACCAGCCACCCCAGCAAGCCCAGACTGATCAGCATGATAAAAAGGAGCTGGAACTGCGTGCTGCTGCGCATGATATCCTTGTCTGCCGTGAACAAAAGAACCCAGCCTGCGACCTGCTGGTTGACCTGAATCGTATGTTTGACAAAGAGGACTTGCTCCCCGCGTGACAAGGTAATCTTCTTCGTATCCTGATTCTCTTCCAGCAGGGCGGGAAGCAATTGTCTCAGCTCTGCCGAAAAAGGGCCTGGTCCGTCAAGCAGCGGCTTTTTCTTCGCATCAACCACCAGCAGAATGGGCTTGTAGTCCAGGTGCAGGGATTTCTGCCTGCTGTCCAGGATGCGAAAGAGAAACGGAGCCATCCGGATCTGTCCATTGACGTCCACCACCCGCTCGGCAATTTCCGCCGCCATCAGCTTCATAATGTCCAAACGCTTCGTCGTCTCGCTATGTTGTATCCAATAACTGGAAGTCACCCCTACCACCAGCAGACCGACACATAATGTGAGCAGATAGCGCGTCGTCCAATAGCGAAACAGCGATGTTCTTCTATTCTTCTTATTCATAGACACTTAACTTGTACCCCAGTCCCCGATAGGTACGGATCTCCCCTTCTGCTGCCGGCCAGTGCTCCAGCGCCCGTCTGATCCGCTTGATCGCCAGGTCGACAGCCCGATCGCTCCCCTCGTAATCCATGCCCCATACCTGATCGAGCAACTGCTCACGTGTAAATGCCTGATTTCTGTACTGGGCGAGAAATAAAAACAGCGACAAATCCTTCGGGGTAAACGAGATCTCGATGCCGTGCAGCATGACCGTACGCGCTTTGAAGTCTACCTTCAGACTGCCAAACTGCGTGACATGCTCCCCCTCCATAATCTGAGTGGATCGGCGAAGGACAGCCTGTACGCGCGCGACTACCTCGTCTGCGATAAACGGCTTCGTGATGTAATCATCCGCCCCTTGGTGCAGCCCTGCCAGCTTGTTGTCGATCTGCCCCAAAGCGGTCAGCATGATCACGGGACATGAGCTTTTCGCCCGAATATACTCCAGAATGCTCCATCCGCTGCGGCCAGGGAGCATGACATCTAATAGAACCAGTGCTGGATTGCACGTATCGAATTTTTGTTGTGCTTCATCCCCCGTGAAGGCTTGTACGACCTGAAAATGATGCTTTTCCAGATACGCCTTCAACACCCGGGAGATCGGCAATTCGTCTTCCACTACCAGGATGTTTTTCATCCCTCTCATTCCCTTCTGACGCCTCTGATCTCTACTCTCTAGGGTATGGGAAAATGATGTCAACCAGATGTCTAAAAAGGAAGGCTGCCTGAAAAATCAAGCAGCCATCATCCAGGGGGGAGTACGTGAAGAAGCAATACTCTCCAGACGTCAGAATGCTTGTCCAAGGTTTCACAGATCACCGGACTCGCGAATATCGTACTAGCAAATTAGGAACGTTCGCCTAAGAATGGCGAGAAATATCTCCGCTCCATTCCTGGGACCGTTAGGCTTTTGGACGGGTGTGGCGGGTAGGGATCGCTTGGAGTGGATCATCTGGCCAGTAGTGCTTGGGACTAAAATATTTTATCAAAGCAAGAATAGTAATTCGTTTGTTTATAACGACAAATTCAGGTAAAATATAACGAATTTTACCATTAATATGTTGTACTTTCCTCTTTAACTTTACCTAGTTATTGGGGTGATAATTATGAGCGACGAATTAAAAAAGGAAGCTTGCAGAATAGTTTTAAAAAGAATTGCATGGCGGTTACAGTATCAGGTTAAAAAATCTCAAATCGAGAAATGCCATTAAATGAAGATGTATGGGGAAAGGATGTTATGGTTGCAGTAGATTCAGAATTATTTGTGGAGGAACTTCTTCAGAGTCTTCCAGATAAAGCACGCTTCATTATTCAAAAGGTTGTAATTGAGGGAATACCTGAAAAAGAGGTGGCCAAACAACTAAACCTCTCACAACAACGAGTTAACGCTTATAAACAAAAGACCTTAAAAATGCTCAAAGAAAAATTGATAATCAACACTGGGAGGAGAAATTATGAGTCGTACTCACACCCAACCAAAAAAGTATCCATTCGGTAAACTACTGAAGCTTGCAGAAATGGGTGACCAACATGCAATGGAACAAATTCTTAAGATATTTGAAAGTGATATGGAGCAGTTAGCAAGCTTTATAAGAATGCCACGCGAAGAGAGCCTGCAGCAAATAAAAGTCGATTTCATTGAGGAGATAATGAGTGGAAAAGTATAAAAAAACCAGGGGGGTATATGGATTTAGATATCCTAACCGTTATCGCTATATTGCTTGCAGTCCTCGTCTTACTAGTTTTATACAAAAGTATTGATCTAACCATCAAGATAAGAAACATTATAAACGTACACTTGAAAGCCAGAAAAATCGGCAAACAAAGTGAAGAAACGAAATCAAAACAAGACACAGATGGAAAATATGGATGAAAAAACGGTATTTAATGTGATTTTTGCAAATTAAGTGTTGAAAACAAAGGGACGAACGGTAGTTTGGACGTTGAAGTCGATTACGCGTACAGCTTAACTAAAACTGATTTACCTTTGAACAAAAATAATCGGTACTAATCCATATCCAGTAGTTGAGGATGCTACTGAATCTTTGGCTCTAAGTCTGTAAAATATTTTATGTTAATTTTATTGAAAACGTGTCATCGATGCACTTGAATAATCAAGGTACGGAAAGAACTTTTTTTGCGAGGGTCAAGTATTAACGTCTAGCATGAAAATTAATATGAGAGGAGTTGATAAATTCATGGCGGAAATACTACTATTGGTAAGCAGTGGAACTCTTTTAATCATTTTTGGAAGCCAACAAATGATTACCAATTATCTCATTCGATTAAAAAATAACCTTGTTGACAAATAAACAGGCGGATGAAAGTAAAGATATTAAAAGAAAATGCATTTCGACAAACTCCTCCATGAAGAACGATTTATCGCTTTCATGGGGGAGTTATACGCTCTTTCTCTTTTTATTTTAAGAGAACTTTCTTAATAAACAAATTTTGGATATATATTTGGAGCCTATATCAAATGATAATATAATCACTGATAGAATCACTACTCGAAGATGAGGATTCTGTTTCGTTATCAGTGTAGTCTTCCACTTAACCGCCATCCCGTCGACCTTTTTTATTCACTTTTAACAATGCTTACAGTTGTACTTGTGCTTAACTTTTAAAATGGTTAAAAATTTGATATCAAATGAGTCATCGATATTTATTCTCAATACCAAACACTTCATTAATGTCAAGCGGATTATATAAATTGCAATTATTGCCTAATTTGTATTTTTTTGTTATGGTGTAATTACCCCTTCTAACTATCAGATAGGAGCCATTCCTGTAATGAATGAATTTGGGGTTTGAATAAAAAAAGCACCTTCTGTAAACTGGGAAACGTTCCGTCCAAAGAACAATTACCCGTACAGGAGGTACTCCACAATGAAGTATAAGCAATCGAAAAAGCAGAATCAACGTATTCAACAAATTACCGAATTAACCCTTGTTGTCGGTGCAGATATTGCCAAGAAAACGCATGTTGCCAGAGCTGTCGATTTCCGCGGAATCGAGATTGGTAAGGACTGTGTGTTCGGCAATGACCATTCTGGCCTGACGAAACTCGTTTCGTGGATGAAGGAGCTTCAGCGGCAATACGCCAAGACGGATATCATCTTGGGCATTGAGCCAACCGGACACTACTGGTTTCCACTGGCCGAATTTCTGCATCGAGAAAACATCAAAGTCGTTATCGTGAATCCTCATCACGTCAATAAAAGCAAAGAACTTGAAGACAATTCACCGACGAAGAATGATTACAAGGATGCTAGGTTAATCGCTGATTTAGTTCGCAATGGCAAGTACAGCGAGCCCAAATTGCCTACGAGCGTTTATGCCGATCTTCGTATTCTCATGAACCTTCGAGAGAAGGTGATGGTGAACTTCGGTCAAGTCCAACGGCGTATCCAGAACTGGCTTGATCGCTTCTTTCCGGAGTACAGCCTTGTGTTTAAAGATTGGGAAGGAAAGGCCTCGCTCATCACGCTTCGTGAATTTCCGACGCCACAGGAGATTGTATCGCTTGGCGCGAGTACAATCGTGAACCGATGGAAGGAAGACGTGAAGCGAGCGGTTGGCTCCAAACGTGCAGCGCAACTCCTACAAGCTGCCACAAACTCAATTGGACTTACCGAAGGGCTGACGGCGGCGAAAATCGAGCTCAAGGCCTTACTGGAACAATATGAACTATTCTCAAGGCAACTTGAAGAAATCATGGCGCAAGTGGAAGCATTGCTTGCACAAATTCCAGGTACAAATGAAATGCTGACAGTACCAGGAATCGGCGTTGTTACGCTGGCGGGCTTCTTGGCTGAAGTTGGTGATCTTAGCGGTTATGACCATGGGCAGCAGATCATCCGTCTTGCTGGATTTAACCTCAAAGAGAACAGTTCCGGCAAGAAGAAGGGCAAGTCCACGATTACCAAGCGTGGACGATCCCGACTAAGAGCCTTGCTATTTCGGGCGATGATGCCGATGGTCGCCAAAAACGCCGAATTCAAGGCGTTGCACCATTACTTTACGAAGCGAAGTCATAATCCGCTCAAGAAGAAGCAGTCTATAGTGGCACTCTGCGGGAAGCTCATTCGCGTACTGTACACACTAGGCACGAAGTGCATTCCGTACAATGCGTCCGACGTATTAGGACCTGTACGCCAGTCCCAAATACAGATGGTAGCTTAAATTCAAACGATATTCTCGTTTCTCACAAGAGCTTGGAAGTAAACCAATGACAACAGAAGCACGGAGCAGCCGCAGGATCTATTCCGTAAGGGCAACGACCCAGTAAAGGAGCAAGAAGCGGCGTCCACACCTTGAGAGGCAGAACGAAGGAATGTAAGGGCGAAGACCCAGCGTGACATGGGAGGGTAAGCCGTCAGGGGAATGGAGTGGATATCCAAATGTGCGGTCATACGATTTACCAATAGATTGGAAAAAAGATTCGAATCTTTATTCCCGCCACCGGCTCATCCAGAAAAATATTCCATAATTACATGCTTCGCCCACTTCTCTGGAATGTTGATGGTTGAAAATCTAAGAATGAGTGAGCAAACGCGAGAAAACATTAATTTATAGTGGGAGTGAGTCATTTGAAAAAAGTAGTCCTTGTTGCTACACTTTCAACTTTTGTCTTATTTGGATGTGTACAGCAATCTTCCGAACTCTCCCCCCCCACCAGTCAAGAGATAAACATCGCCAGCATTCCAAGTGCAGTATTACAATATGCAAGTAAAAAACTAGGTAAGTCAGTAAATGAACTAAATACAGAAGACCTGGTTCAGTTAGAAGAGTTATACTTGGCTTCAGATGAATTAGAAAGTGAACCTCTTGATCTCTCCTTTATCTCATCAATGAAAAATCTTAAACATTTCAGTTTGTATGACATCAAAGTGAAGGATTTCTATTTTATATCTAATTTAAATGAATTAAAATCCCTCTCGATATCAGGTTTTCAGATGAGTCAATTGCCTTCTTTAAAACAATTACAAGAGTTGAAGAACCTTATGTTAACAGATGGAGATATCGAATCACTTGATTTCATAGTACCGTTAACAAACTTAGAAACACTCTCGTTGGATCATAATCAAATTACAGATCTTTCTCCTATTAAGGAAATGAAAAAATTGGTTTTCCTCGACATATCCAGCAATCCTATTAATGATATTGCGGCCGTCTCCAATTTATCTTCATTGGAGCGCCTTCAAATTATGGATACTTCTGTCCAGAATCTAGATGTATTATCTAATCTAAAGCATTTACGTTATTTAGATATTCGGGATACACCAATCTCGACTGTTAAGCCCCTAGTTAATATAGAAGGGTTGGAAATATTGCTCACGAATAATAATGAAATGAAGGATCTGCATTTATTACCTAAGTCAGTTAGGGTATCTGCAACTTCTATTACAGATTAAGTAGAATTGTAATAGATATGGATTGTCAGTTGATCGAGTAGGAGGGAGTGACTAACTCCCATCCTCTCACACCACCGTACGTACCGTCCGGTATACGGCGGTTCATCAAGCTTGACGAATGACAGAATACCGTTGTACTAAGCTTTTTAGCCCTTGTTGTTGCCAATATGCGACTCCGAGGGCTTTGTGTATTTGAGGAGTCTTCGTGGTACGCCATGCACCCTTTCGGGTGTTTGCAGTTTCTATTGCATGAACGTGCGATAGACCCAGAGAGCGAAGTTCTCGATATCCGGTTCTTACTCGCTTCCACTGAGACCACAAGCACAGTCGAAGTCTACGCCGTATCCATTCTTCGGTGAATTGTAGGATTTTCTTTGCATCCGCAAGGGCGAAGTATCCGATCCATCCCATAAGATACTGGTTTAATTTCCGAATCCTTTCATCCATAGAGAGGCTCCATACAGGATTTGTAATGAAGCGAATTTTCTCCTTCAACTTCTGGAGTGATTGTGAATGCTAATCTAATTATTGACCACCTAGTGGTACATCGCTCATAAAAAAGTTGACCACCTGAGCACCTCTTTCCTGTATCTTGAAGTTGTCGAGACACCAAGATATAGGAGGAAAGGAAATGCTTCAGATGGCTAATTATGAGTTTATCAGGAAACAACACGTTCTGCTAGGAAAGCCAATTCGTCAAATTTCTCGCGAAACCGGCTATTCCCGCCAAGTGATACGAAAAGCCTTGAAATCCTCTGAGATCCCTATGTATCAACTCTCAAAACCGAAGCCAAAGCCAGTCATTGATTCTGTCCAGCCCATCATCTTGGAATGGCTACGCCAAGATGAACAAGCACCCCCAAAGCAGCGACATACTGCCAAACGAATCTACCAGAGACTCGTCGATGAATACGGATTTACCGGAGGTGAATCAACGGTACGCCGTTATGTCAGGCAATTGCGGGTTTCTCCTCCCAAAGCATTTGTCCCCCTCGATTTCCCGCCAGGGCGATTTGCTCAATTTGACTGGGGTGAGGTTACAGTTCTTTTACAGGGTAAACAGGTGAAAATTCAAGTCTTTTGTATGCGTTGCACCTACAGCAGAAAGATCTTTATCAAAACATTCGCTCATCAAAAGCAAGAAGCACTTCTCCAAGGTCATGTAGATGCTTTTGGTTTTTTCGGTGCTGTTCCCCAGATCATTACGTACGACAACCTGACGACCGCCGTAAAAAAGGTTTTGGAGGGCAAAAACCGTGAGGAGCAAGAACGGTTTGTTCAGCTACGTGCCCATTATCTGTTCGAAAGCTATTTCTGTGATCCGGGAAAAGGGCATCAAAAAGGCCAAGTGGAAAATCTCGTGCAGTTTGTTCAGAAGCAATTCTTTACCCCTGTACCAAGTGTTTCTTCTTTAGATGAATTGAATCAAATTCTCCTCGAAAAATGTATCTCTTACGAGAAAACAACCGTTCCGAGGTCTTCCCTAACCGTTGGAGAAGCATTTGCTCAAGAGCAGCTTATCATGCTCTCATTGCCCCCACGACCATTGGAATGTTGTCGTATCGTATCCGTGAAAAGTAATACGCTGTCCATGATTCACTTCGAGAAAAATGCTTATTCTGTCCCAGTTTCTCATGCGTCAACTGAGCTTATTTGTCGTGTGTTTGCCGAAAGAATCGAGGTCTACCACGGCAAAAACCTGATTGCTACGCATGAGCGATGCTTAGATAAGGGAAAAGAGCTTTTGCAGTACGATCATTATCTGGATTTGCTTCTTACTCGCCCAGGAGCCGTTTTATATGCGAGGCCAATACATCAGGCGGGATTGCCTGCCATTTACCAAAAGTTCTTGGACAAGTGCCGTTATCGGCCTGGGGGAATGAAGGAATTCGTTCGACTCTTGCTATTACACCGAGAATTCGATGCATCCCTTGTGGAAGAAGCACTTAATGAAGCTTGTCAAAAGGGTATGTTCCAGTACGATGCCGTAAGGCAATTGTTGTTTCAGCGTACATTGCCAGAACATCGTGTCCCCCAACTCGCGTTGGCCGAGGATAGCTCTATTCCGCGTATTCAAGTAAAATCGCCTGATCTTAGCCAGTACAATCGTTTGTTACATAAAGGGAGTGTGGTTCATTGAGTACAACCTTTTTGCTCGAAAACTATGCGAAACGTCTACGACTACCCGCGATCAAGCGTGTCTATAAGGAAATGGCCCATGATGCTGCTGAACGACAAATTCCCTACGAGGAGTTCCTGTTAGCTCTTTTGGAGCAAGAAGTTCAGCAAAGAGATGCCAATCAAATCGCAAGTCGAATAAAGCACGCCAAGTTTCCGTCCGTTAAAACTCTCGATCAATATGAATTTTCAGCGATTCCATCCCTCAATAAACCCAAATTACTTCAACTGGCTCGTTGTGAATACATTGAAAAAGCTGAGAACATCATGTTTATTGGAAACTCCGGCACTGGCAAGACTCATCTCTCCATAGCACTCGGGAAAGAAGCATGCCATCATGGCTATTCCGTACAGTTTTGGACAGCGGCTAAGATATGCAACGAGCTGATGGAAGCTCAGTCCCAAAAGCGAATCCTCCAGCTAGAGAAACAGTGGCTGAAAACTGATTTGATCATCTTGGATGAAGTAGGATTTGTCCCTCTCAGCAGAACAGGGGCGGAGCTATTGTTTCAATTTTGTGCAGTTCGTTATGAGAAAGGAAGCATGATCATTACGNATGAATTTAAAGCTGAAGCAGTTAGACTGTACCTAGAGGAGGGATGGAGTCCGTATCGGATTGCAGCACAGTTAGGGGTACGTAGTCTACTAGGCAGCCATTGAATCGTTCTTTTCCCATTTAAAAACGGAAAAAACTTCTGCAAGCTATATCTGAGTACATTTTCTATTATAACCATGATCGTTTCCAGAAAAAATTTAGCGACCGCTCTCCGATTGAATACCGGAAAGCAGTCGCTGCATAAACAGACATTTTATTGTTGTCTACTTGACGGGGTTATGACCAGTCGGCCCCGTATTTTGTTCAACTAACGCACCATTTAATTGAACAGACCAATGGGTATTGTATAAGCGACAGTTAAATAACTGACTACCGAACTGAGCCTGAAAATTCAACCTGCTTACTATTTAACTTCTTTACCCATTCACTATCATTCCATCTATTAGGGTTGTCAATCGTTAGATTTTCTCCACGCACTATGAAATCATAACTATCTTTTCCACCATCATACCAATCAACAATGACTAACTTGCCGTTTACATTACGTACAAGAAATTCAGTAACTTCACCACGACTACCTTCAGCCATTTTTATTTCCGCAGGTAATTTTAAATAGAGAAAACCCCCATCTGCGTCATCAGTATACTCCACTTCCCAATCCACTCCTTGAGTGCCAATATTAACACTCTTCACCACATTATCAGTAAGATTGTGCCTTGAATGCAAGTCAAATTGGTATTGAATCTTCTTTTGCGTATACCGTTTAAGGTTTTCGTTATCGATAAATACACCCAATTCAATATCCGTGCCGTTCCAGACCGCTTTATAATAGTCAGTCAGCACTCTCACACACATTTCATAAGCCGTTTCAGCATCCTGAATAGATATTTCCCTTTCATTTTTAGCTACATATTCGGGAGAATCTTGTAATACATTCCCTTCAGTGTTGGGCGTAATTTCAATGTTTATAGCATGATCTTCGCTGCTATCTCCAGGGACTACAGGCGTATTTTTTTCGTTACTACCATTTGTTTTATCTGCACTACACCCAACTAATATAAGTCCAATTGCTATAAAAAGCATAATAAATCTTGTCAAAACATCAGCTCCTTCCTTTCCTATAAGACGATAATTACTTTACGGAGGTTACAATGCCTTTCAAAATTATTCAAATAATCCATAATGTGAATGCTAATCTAATTATTGACCACCTAGTGGTACATCGCTCATAAAAAAGTTGACCACCTGAGCACCTCTTTCCTGTATCTTGAAGTTGTCGAGACACCAAGATATAGGAGGAAAGGAAATGCTTCAGATGGCTAATTATGAGTTTATCAGGAAACAACACGTTCTGCTAGGAAAGCCAATTCGTCAAATTTCTCGCGAAACCGGCTATTCCCGCCAAGTGATACGAAAAGCCTTGAAATCCTCTGAGATCCCTATGTATCAACTCTCAAAACCGAAGCCAAAGCCAGTCATTGATTCTGTCCAGCCCATCATCTTGGAATGGCTACGCCAAGATGAACAAGCACCCCCAAAGCAGCGACATACTGCCAAACGAATCTACCAGAGACTCGTCGATGAATACGGATTTACCGGAGGTGAATCAACGGTACGCCGTTATGTCAGGCAATTGCGGGTTTCTCCTCCCAAAGCATTTGTCCCCCTCGATTTCCCGCCAGGGCGATTTGCTCAATTTGACTGGGGTGAGGTTACAGTTCTTTTACAGGGTAAACAGGTGAAAATTCAAGTCTTTTGTATGCGTTGCACCTACAGCAGAAAGATCTTTATCAAAACATTCGCTCATCAAAAGCAAGAAGCACTTCTCCAAGGTCATGTAGATGCTTTTGGTTTTTTCGGTGCTGTTCCCCAGATCATTACGTACGACAACCTGACGACCGCCGTAAAAAAGGTTTTGGAGGGCAAAAACCGTGAGGAGCAAGAACGGTTTGTTCAGCTACGTGCCCATTATCTGTTCGAAAGCTATTTCTGTGATCCGGGAAAAGGGCATCAAAAAGGCCAAGTGGAAAATCTCGTGCAGTTTGTTCAGAAGCAATTCTTTACCCCTGTACCAAGTGTTTCTTCTTTAGATGAATTGAATCAAATTCTCCTCGAAAAATGTATCTCTTACGAGAAAACAACCGTTCCGAGGTCTTCCCTAACCGTTGGAGAAGCATTTGCTCAAGAGCAGCTTATCATGCTCTCATTGCCCCCACGACCATTGGAATGTTGTCGTATCGTATCCGTGAAAAGTAATACGCTGTCCATGATTCACTTCGAGAAAAATGCTTATTCTGTCCCAGTTTCTCATGCGTCAACTGAGCTTATTTGTCGTGTGTTTGCCGAAAGAATCGAGGTCTACCACGGCAAAAACCTGATTGCTACGCATGAGCGATGCTTAGATAAGGGAAAAGAGCTTTTGCAGTACGATCATTATCTGGATTTGCTTCTTACTCGCCCAGGAGCCGTTTTATATGCGAGGCCAATACATCAGGCGGGATTGCCTGCCATTTACCAAAAGTTCTTGGACAAGTGCCGTTATCGGCCTGGGGGAATGAAGGAATTCGTTCGACTCTTGCTATTACACCGAGAATTCGATGCATCCCTTGTGGAAGAAGCACTTAATGAAGCTTGTCAAAAGGGTATGTTCCAGTACGATGCCGTAAGGCAATTGTTGTTTCAGCGTACATTGCCAGAACATCGTGTCCCCCAACTCGCGTTGGCCGAGGATAGCTCTATTCCGCGTATTCAAGTAAAATCGCCTGATCTTAGCCAGTACAATCGTTTGTTACATAAAGGGAGTGTGGTTCATTGAGTACAACCTTTTTGCTCGAAAACTATGCGAAACGTCTACGACTACCCGCGATCAAGCGTGTCTATAAGGAAATGGCCCATGATGCTGCTGAACGACAAATTCCCTACGAGGAGTTCCTGTTAGCTCTTTTGGAGCAAGAAGTTCAGCAAAGAGATGCCAATCAAATCGCAAGTCGAATAAAGCACGCCAAGTTTCCGTCCGTTAAAACTCTCGATCAATATGAATTTTCAGCGATTCCATCCCTCAATAAACCCAAATTACTTCAACTGGCTCGTTGTGAATACATTGAAAAAGCTGAGAACATCATGTTTATTGGAAACTCCGGCACTGGCAAGACTCATCTCTCCATAGCACTCGGGAAAGAAGCATGCCATCATGGCTATTCCGTACAGTTTTGGACAGCGGCTAAGATATGCAACGAGCTGATGGAAGCTCAGTCCCAAAAGCGAATCCTCCAGCTAGAGAAACAGTGGCTGAAAACTGATTTGATCATCTTGGATGAAGTAGGATTTGTCCCTCTCAGCAGAACAGGGGCGGAGCTATTGTTTCAATTTTGTGCAGTTCGTTATGAGAAAGGAAGCATGATCATTACGGAGTAATCTGAAATTTGCTGATTGGACCCAGATATTTAAAGATGAGCAGATGACGTCAGCCCTGGTTGATCGGCTAACGCACCGAGCCCATATCTTTGCTATGAATGGAGACAGTTATCGCTTTAAGCAGAGCATTCAAAGATCGTGATCATGAAAAAGTTACCCACCCAACGGGTGGATTCATTTTGTCATGGTGGTCAATTTTTTGATGAGCACGGTGGTCAACTTTTTAATTGACATTCACAGTGATTTTGTATGAAGCCGAATCCTTGCTTGTTTTGCATTAGTGAAACTGAAACCGAGGAACTTGCGTTTCCATGGTCGATCCACTGCGCTTTTCTGCTCATTTACTTTTAGCTTAAGTACCTTCTCCAAGTAGCTTTAGATGCTCTTCTTTACCCGTTCTCCCGCCCGCTTTGTTTTCACGTAGATATTGCTATCGTCTGCGTATCTACAGAAGCGATGTCCTCTCTCTTCCAGTTCTTTATCCAAGTCGTCAAGCAGGATGTTCGCCAATAACGGACTAAGCCGGCCACCTTGTGGTGTGCCCTCTACTGCCGAGAGGCAGATTCCATTGACCATGACACCAGCTTTCAAGTATGCGCGGATAAGTTTCAACAGAGCTTTATCTTTTACTTTTCGAGCAACCCGACTCATTAAAATATCGTGATTTACCCGATCGAAGAATTTCTCTAAGTCCATATCCACGACAAAGCGATATCCTTCGGAGATATAAGATTGTGCTTGTCTCATAGCGTCGTACGCACTGATTCGGCCGGAATCGAAAGCTGGATTCTGAGAAGTGGGGATCAAATATAGGGGTAAGAACTTGGAGAATGGCTTGTTGGATGAAGCGATCTATCACGGTAGGAATACCTAATAACCTTACTCCTCCGTCAGTTTTCGGGATTTCGACTCTGCGGACAGGAGAAGGCTTATAGACTCCTTTCATAATCTGTTCTTTAATGGTTAACCAGTGTTCACGGATATAATCGCGCAGTTGTTCGGTTGAAACACCGTCGATTCCCGCTGACCCTTTGTTTCTTTCCACTCTTTCGAGTGCCTGTTTATGGCAGACTAAAAATGTAGGTTATGGCAGTTAATTTATGCAGACCCGTAGGGGCTGCATAAATTAAAAAACC
The DNA here is from genome assembly GCF_000503775.1 of Brevibacillus panacihumi W25. Taxonomy (GTDB): domain Bacteria; phylum Bacillota; class Bacilli; order Brevibacillales; family Brevibacillaceae; genus Brevibacillus; species Brevibacillus panacihumi_A. Next base: position 1,227,433 of record NZ_KI629782.1, read on the forward strand.
ACTTGCCAACATCCCCTTATCAAAATACACTCCCTGTTGGGCACTACAGAACGACGGGAGGTATAAAGTTAGGAGATGTTAGCAGTGGCAGAAATTCATTATATCAGGCACGAGGCAAACAAGAAAGGGCGAGCTTATAGCAAGATTGCCAAACAAATGAATCGTGATTCGAGAACAGTTCAGAAGTATGCAGAAATGGATGACTTCAATCTACAAGAAAAGCCCAAGCAAATTCGAAAAGCTAGAGTCATGGAGCCTGTAAAACCCATTCTTGATCAATGGATCAAAGAGGATTTGAACAAGAAAAAGAAGTTCCGAAGAACCGCACAACGCTTGTTTACACAATTAGTGGAAGAACACCAATTTACAGGATCATCTCGCTCTGTCAGACAGTATGTTTCTCAACGAAAACACCAGTTAGCAGAGACAAGTGATGCTGCGGCATTGCCATTGGAGACGAAACCTGGATCGGCACAGGTTGATTTCGGAGAAGCACCATTTAAATATCTGGGAGAAAGTGTTACCTTGCCATTTCTCGTTCTCTCATTTCCTCATAGCAATACGTTTTACTTCCAAGTTTTTCAGTCTCAGAACCGAGAATGTTTTCTGGAGGGATTGAAGCGTATCTTTCACTACATAGGTGGCGTGCCTAAGGTGATTCGATTTGATAACTTATCACCAGCGGTGAAAAGGATCATGCCGAACGGTCAGCGAGAACTAACAGAGGAATTCCAAAACTTCGTTTTTCACTATGATTTTGAATACGAGTTTTGTAATCCCGGTAGTGGTAATGAAAAAGGTCATGTGGAGGCGATGGTAAAGTACATTCGCAACAACTTTCTTCTGCCAGAGCTACAGATACACAGTCTTGATCAGCTAAACGAAACCCTGTGGAAAAAAGCCGAGAGAGATCGGGAGCGACCTCATTATGTAAAAGAAACGATGCTCTCCGAATTATATTTGGCAGACAAGGAACATCTTCTTCAATTACCTGCCAAAGAATTTGATTGTATCCGATACGAACGAGTAAAAGCTGATAAATACGGATATATCCGAGTCGAAAATAAACTCTACTCAACGTCTCCCCGTTTTGCCAAATGTACGGTTTTGGCAAAGATCTCATTTGATCGAGTGGATATTTTAACAGAAGAGTATGAGGTGATTGTGCAGCATGCCAGATTATATGGCAAAGAGCCAAAATCAGTGATTTGGCAGCCCTATTTGACATTGATGGCAAAACGGCCAACTGCCCTTAAATACACAAGTTTTTATGAACAATTGCCAATCGAATGGCAAGTCTATCTCTCGAATTGCACGGTCCCAGAAAAACAAGAAGCTCTCCAGCTACTATCCGTCATTCTAAAAGACGATGATATGAAAATACCCACGCAAGCTTTGCAGCTTGCCTCTGAGAATGGCCACCCATCCGTTGATTCTATTAAACAGATCTATTACCAACTCATCAATGGTCGTGGTCAAAGGGATACCATCCAACCGAAAGGTTTTGTTCCTGCCGTTCCAACAGCCACTAGAGGATTAGCCCATTACAATGAATTCTTTAAGGGAACGGGAGGTCATCGCTAGTGGAAGCATTGATAAAGGAGTATTCAAAGCGCCTCAAATTGAGTTGGGTTCGGCAACATTTCCATGAAGTTGAAGCTACTACAAATGAAGAATACTTACTCAAAATATTAGAAAGTGAGATACAACAACGAGAAGCACGAAAAATCAATCTGCTCTTTAAGCAATCTTCCTTGCCAAGAATAACAGGAAAGCCATTTGAGTGGGGCCATATTCAGATGGGACAAGGTCTCACACAGGACCATATCCTTCATGGTGGATTTATAGAGGAGAAAGAAAATCTAATCTTTTATGGTGGAGTGGGGACGGGGAAAACGTACTTATCAACGCTGATTGGATTAAATGCCATTCAACAGCAAGGAAAAAAGATAAAGTTCTTTACTGTCGCTGGATTAGTCAATCGGCTGCTAGATGCTCACGAGACCGGCTCGTTGAGCCGATTCTTTAACCATATTGAGAAGTTAGATCTATTAATACTCGATGAGCTAGGGTATATTCCCCTGCATAAACAAGGAGCAGAACTGCTATTTCAGATTATTTCCATGTGCTACGAAAGAAAAAGTATTATCATAACGACCAATCTACAATTTGGCCAATGGAATCATATATTTGGTGATCCAATTTTGACAGAGGCAGTGATTGATCGCTTGATTCATCACTCTCACCTGATCGTCTTTAATGGCGAAAGCCATCGGTACAAAGAATCGTTATTACACGGTAAATAATTTAGGGGTTGGCAAGTGGTACATTTTTAATTGCCATTTGATACATTTCTTACTTGCCAAAAACATAATGGTTTTGGTGAATCCATTCGAGCGTTGAGAATAAAGAGTGGAATGAGCTTGCATGACCTCTCTGAGAAAACAGGTATAAGTTCATCTTATATTGTACGAATTGAGAATGGGCAAATCAAAAAACCTTCATTTTCAGTTATTGAATGCTTATTACAAGGGTTAGGCATCAAAACGTCGATTCTTTTACAAAGGCTTGAATCAAAGAAGCACTCGAACTAATTGATAAACCTGGAAACCTATAACATTGTATTGGTATGATGTTATAGGTTTCTTTGTATATATAACGTTGACAATAAACAACCATTTATCATTTGTTGACTGTATTTATCTTCCATATTTTCAACATTTATCAACAGCTGCTTGTTTTATATAATAACTTTTGTCGACAGAACAGCCTAACCATGATCGATCATGTCATCCAGTACAACTATGATCAACAACTACTGAGAGGTGGAAGCCATGATAGTGCTCAATAATGACTTTGAAAAATTACTGTCTGGGAAATTTGAAGCAATCGGGGTCTCCTCAAAAGATCCAAACAAGGTTCGATTTTATTGTTATAAATGTAGAATGATTTTTGACAGAATACCATCCGTTTTCAAGTCAAAATTAAAAAATGCACCGTTCAATGCTTGTCCAGGTTGCAATTCTTGGTGGAGAGCTTATGAAAGCATATTCTTTGAAACTCTGAACACTCTTGACCTTAAATATGTTATGCCACAGTACACAGATCAGAGATTGCGAAGTCACCTTAATAGACCTTTACGATTTGATGCAGCACTATTTGAAAATGAAATGGATATAGTGCCATATTGCGTCTTTGAAATTAATGACTATCATCATTTTACTTGGAGCAATCAAGGCAATTTGAAAACATACTATAAACAAAAAGTTGCATTCTGTCGTGATATACTACAAGTGCCTTTGATTGAATTAGACTACAGAGTTCACTTCAAATCTGAAACTTTGCTCAAAGATTATATACAGAAAATTCTAACATCAGTTAATCAGGTGAATGAAATTAAAGACGAGGTGTGCCGAAGAAAAGAATTAGAACGACTATTTTTCAATGCCTGAGTAATTACAAATATACAGTAAGGTGTTGGAGGTTATTTTTCCAACACCTTACTTTTCCCTCTTACGATATCCGATCCTGTAACCCTTTGTATATTTCCTCAAACATGTATTCCATAACTGTTGCCTTAAAATCGCTATCTTCCAATATTTTCATGAAGAACTTCTCATTTTGACCCATTCTGCCAATCACGATGTCCAGAAACGCTTTCTCATAGCTGAATTTGAAGTTTTCTTTGGTGTTGTTCTTCGCTTTCTGAGCCAGATCTTCGTTATTAATAATGTCTTCCATAATCTGTTCATACGACAAGCGATCCGTCTCGGTAAAATCGGTTCCAAAGCGTTCATTGAGTCGGTTGATAATCGAAGAGAGTTTATCCTTTGGTTCCTCTTTTCCACCTCCGCCACCATGGGAGGTTGGTTTCAAGTCAGCACCGCCCTGTACTACAAGTGAAATACTGCCTTCGAAAACCATCGTATTTCGGTAATATTCCAAAGCTACCTCGTCTGCCAAATAAACCGATTCAGAACCATGCTTGGGCAACTTCTTCAAAAGATAATTCAGATAAACATATAATTTATGTAGATCAACATCGACAAATGGACCAATCTGTAGAATAAATGAATACGTGCGGATAAATTTTCCTGCTGTACTCTTAAAATCTTCTTGCCGTTCTTTAGGCAATTCATGCTTATAGCGTTCCACTGCCTTATCAAGAATTGCGTTTAGCTTTTCTTGAGTTTTCGGCGTTTTCTTCTTTCCGCTAAACTCCAGCTTACATACTTCCATGATCTCTTCTTCTGTATATACCTGACAAACATCCAATTCCCGCTGTAAATCATATAGCAGATTCGGATTGGTTACTTCCTCAAGCCCTGTAACTTCATAGTACGGTTGGAATGCCTCTTTAATATCTTCGGCTTCATTAACGAAATCAAGGACAAAGGTATCGTTTTTACCTTTGCATGTTCGGTTCAGCCTGGAGAGAGTTTGTACCGCCTTAAT
>NZ_KI629782.1:1232044-1654544 GCF_000503775.1 Brevibacillus panacihumi W25
AATCGAGTAGGAGGGGGTGACTAACCCCCGTCCTCTCACACCACCGTACGTACCGTTCGGTATACGGCGGTTCATTTAGGTATGACGCAAATAGGTGTATCTGTCTGACAAACTCTTCAAACCTTGATTACGCCAGTAAGCATTATTCAATGCTCGGTGAAGAATTGGACTACATGCAATTCGCCATTGTTTCTTTCGTGAATTGCCCCATTCATAGGCTTTTTCCTTGGGAACTCCTAAGGAGATAAGCCTTTTTACTTTTGTTTTCGGGCGCTTCCACTCTTTCCAGAGACACATTCGGAGTCTTCTTCGAATCCATTCGTCAAGATGGCTGAACACCGAAGGGGTATCAGCCAAGGCAAAATAGCCACACCAACCTGTAAGGTACTCATTGAGATCGTCAATTCTGTATTCCATTGGGAGTGGTTTAGTGCGGGAGGTGATCTCCCGAATCCTCTGTTTTGCTCGCTTCAGACTATCGTTCGCTATTCGAATCTTGGGCGATTTGTTCACCGTGAAACTGAAACCAAGAAATTTACGATTCCATGGGCGATCAACGGCGCTTTTCTCCATGTTGACTTTTAGCTTGAGCTTTCTCTCAATGAACGTGGTCACGGAATCCATCACGCGGATTCCTGCCTTCTTTGACTTCACATAGATGTTGCAGTCATCTGCGTAGCGAAGGAATCGAAGCCCCCGCTTTTCCAGTTCCTTGTCGAGTTCGTGCAACATGATATTGGATAAGAGCGGACTCAACGGGCCACCTTGCGGCACCCCTTGATCGCTTTCAATTTCCATACCATTAACCATAATCCCTGATTCGAGATAGCGTCGGATGAGGGTTAGGATAGTTCTGTCTTTGACATGTTTTGCGATAAGCCCCATAAGTTTATCGTGGTTTACCTTATCGAAGAACTTCTCAAGATCCATGTCTACGACCCAACGGTATCCTTCCTCGATGTATGTCTGTGCCTTCTTGACTGCGTCATGTCCCCGTCTTCTTGGACGGAATCCATGACTATGTTCGGAGAACATAGGATCAAATATCGGAGAAAGAACCTGTGCAATTGCTTGTTGGATGAGACGGTCGGTCACGGTAGGAATGCCTAATAGCCGAACACCACCGTTCAGTTTCGGGATTTCGACTCGTCGGACTGGCGAAGGTACATAGGTTCCATTCTCCAATGACGCTCGTAGGGAGTCCCAGTTGGATAAGATATGTTGACGTAGGGATTTTACGGACATACCATCCACACCGTGGCTTCCTTTGTTCTTTTCTACTCGCTTTAGTGCCAACAGGAGGTTTTCCCGTGACAGCAGTTGTCCCATCATAAAACCAGATATCCTTTCGCGTGAACGTTCTTTCTACTTGTGCCACTCTCTATTCCGCCCTCTTGAAGTCCCCCATGGATTCACCATTTCCTCCTTCAAGTAAGTCCATCTGGATTGTCTGCATCATCATAAAGAGTGAACGCCTAGCGTCCCGTTCTTCCTAAATGTTCGGCCCTTCCCGTTTCAAGCGTCCTCTACTCCGGTACTATGGCCTCTGCTGACTCCTGACCGTTCAGTTTCTCCTAGCGGAGAAGGTTACCATGAGGGCATGGCGTCCCAGTCAGGTCTCCCCGGGTAAGAACGTTGTCTTTCCCTCCATCGACCTGCTTCATTTACTCCCGATAGCCTTTGGCAACATGGACTTCGTCTTGTATGGCAGACTCATCCAGCTATCGTTAGCCTCATATGAAGTTCGTGTTCCTCAGGCCGGAGGTTTGCCGCAGACTTCCTTCAGATTCCACCTCGCGGTGGACACCCTTGTCGTAAGCTAGTGGCTACTGTTGCCTTCGCCATTCGGGACTTTCACCCTAGAGACAACGCCCATGCCGGGCACACCATAAAAAACCAGAATGGAGAATTTCCCCACCCTGGTTTTCCTTCAAAAGAAGATCTCGTCGAGCGACGTTGCGTAATCCCGCTTTTACCGATTCCCCTCTACCAATTCTTCCGCTCACGAAGCTTCGTAATATGCGCTGTATGGTGCAGATTATGCCATACAGAAAACGAAAGAGCTGCGTCCAGCGTCCAAACGCCATTCACCGGGTGACGGAAAGTTCGGGCGAAATCAGCCACAGGAGTTGAGCGCAGCAGGAACACCAATCTGCGGTTCAATTGCTCGATCAGTGCAAGCGATAATTCAATCGGCAACACTTTGCTGTCCGGCAGCTCCGCCCATCCCTCTTCATCGAAAGTTTTGACCACCGGCTCGGTTTCTGTCAACGCCAGCTTCGTACGGAAAAAGAAATTCAGATTCGCATCTGCCAAATGATGTACGACCTGCCTCACCGTCCACCCGTCTGGTCGGTAAGGTGTATCGAGTTGTTCGTTCGTCAGGTCCAAGACCGCCTCCGACAGCTTGACGGGCGCATCTTCAATTACGGCAATGAATTCCGCCCTTGTCTCCACATCCAGCGAGTCCTGCCTTTGGAACGATCCGATCGGATAGCGCAGTTCCTCCATGGTTTACCCCTCCTCTATTGGCTTGTGTTTCATCCATTATATCCCAATCTCTGGGCGGATAAGAACCATAAGCTCGGCTGCATCAACTCTCTTCGCCTGTGACAAGGAGAGCCGATAGCACTTCACCAGGTGCAGGCCGTTGTGATACTCCTTCTCATAGGCTCGTTCGAAGCCCATCCTTTTGTACAGGCGGATCGCCGATGCCATCATATCTATGGTATGCAGGTAGAGATAAGAAGCCCCAATCGCCAAAGACCTCTTCACTACCTCCTCGATCAATGCAGTCGCTACGCCCTTTCCTCTCGCCCTTCGCGATACACATAGGAAACGAATGACAGGACTGTTGATACCCATATCGGTCCCCCGATACGCTGCTTCCGATGACGGATACAACTGGACGCTTCCGATGATGTCCCCATCGATTTCGGCTACAAGCCGGGCGATTGTCCCCTCCCCGCTGACGGAGCTTCCGATCTCATGCTGGTATTTCTTCCACACTTCGGCTGGAAACAAATCCGCATACTGACCGTATGCTTCCAACATAACGCTGCGCACGGCTTCCTGCTCCGCTTCATCGGCTTCCCGGATTGTTATGGATTCTCGGAAATTGTTCATTCTCTCACCTCTCCTGACCCGGCTACTCCGACAAAGCACGTAAAGCAAGCTCAGCCAGTTCCGCCAAAAATTCGGCAGTAATGGGCAGTGCCCGTTCATCGAGATCAAAAGCTGGGTGATGCCACTCCCGTGAGCCTGATGTTCCTACGAAAAGAAACAGTCCGGGTACCTTTTGTTGATAATAGGCAAAATCCTCCCCGGCCAAGGACTGCGCAGGCTCAACCGCTGTCAGGCCTAAAGCGGCAGTTGTCTCCCGCGCCAATTCAGCCAGCCGGTTATCGTTGCGAACAGCCGGCGGACCCTGTATCCAGCGCAACTGTGTCTTCACCTGATACGCCGCCGCAACCCCCTCCACAATTTGCGCAAACCGCTCCCGCACCGTCGCTCTCGCATTCTCCTCAAACGTGCGGATTGTCCCATCCAGGACGGCGTTCTCCGGGATCACGTTCCAGGAGGTCCCGCTGTGAAAACGCGTGACGCTTACCACTGCTTGCTGCAGCGAACTGAGATTGCGGCTTACGATCGATTGCAGGGACGTAACGATCTGCGAGGCGGCTACGATGGGATCGACTCCGACTTCCGGTACAGCCGCGTGTGTCCCCTGTCCCTTTACCTCCAGTACAAAACCGTCTGCTGCCGCCATCAATGGCCCCTCTTTGATGCCGATGGCGCCGACCGGCAAATCCGGTTTATTGTGCAGGCCCAAAATAGCCTTCACACCTTCCAGTGCCCCGCTCTCGATCACCTGCAGCGCGCCGACAGCCTTTTCTTCCGTCGGTTGAAAAATCAATCTCACTTTGCCCTGAAGCTCGCTTTCCTTGTTTTTCAGCAAGATCGCTGCACCCAGCAAGGCCGCCGTGTGAAAATCATGCCCGCACGCATGCATTTTCCCTTGATTGCGCGACGCGTAGGGAAACCCTGTTTCCTCCTGGATCGGCAGCGCGTCAATATCGGCTCGCAGCGCGATGATCGGGCCGCTGTTCCCTTTTCCGATTTCCGCTATCACTCCCGTGGCCAGCCCGTAATCCACGGTCTGTATCCCTGCTTCCGAGAGCCATTCTAGAAGCTTTGCTGTGGTCTTTCTTTCCTCTCCCGACAATTCGGGATACTGGTGCAGGTGGCGGCGATATTCCACCAATCTGTTCGCCAATTCCTCCGCACCGATACGTGTATGAGCCAGATGTCCCATGGACCATTTTCCTCCTTATTCCAAGCCCTTTACACGGCAGTCTGCTGCTGCAAATCCGCAATGGCCGCCTGCAAGAAAGCAAATGAATCCAGCCGTTTCTGAAAATCCTTGACCGCCGATGTCACGATGAATTCGTTCACGCCGAATTTCTCCTTGGCAGCCAGCAGGCCCGCTCGCACGGTTTCCTTCGAGCCCTTCAAAATCTTTGCTTCCAGCACCTCGATCGTGTATGCCTGCCCGGATTGCTTGCCGAATTCCTCCGCCTGTTCCACCGTGTTCAAGATAAAGCTTTTTCCGCTTGCCAGGTGAACCTTGGTGAGCAGGATGTCCCTGGCAAGGTTCTCCGCCTCTTCGTCCGTTTCAGCCGCGATGACGGAAATCGCCAGGATCGGCTGCCGCTTCGTCCCGCGAAACGTGCGAAATTGGTTGCGGTACGTGTCGATCGCGATCTTTGCCGTATCCTCATCACCATTGATAAAAAGGGAAAAAACGTAGGGCAAGCCCAGCTCAGCGGCGATTTCTGCACTGGCGATGCTGGTGCCCAGCATGAACAGGTCTGCTGCTTTCTCAGGAACCGGCGTGGCGCGAAGGCCGTAGAGCGGATGCTCCTCCTCCAGCGAATTCGTGAGGAATTTTTCCACCTCTTTGATTTTTTCCTTGAGATCAGTTCCTTCTGGGCCCGCTCCCTGCCGCAATGCCCGCGTGGAGAGAGGCAATCCCCCAGGCGACCGGCCTATTCCCAGATCGATGCGGCCCGGTGCCAGGGAAGCGAGGACATTGAAGTTTTCCGCCACTTTATACGGGCTGTAATGCTGCAGCATCACCCCGCCCGAACCGATCCGAATGCGCTCGGTATGGGCAAGAAGATACGCGATCAGAATCTCTGGCGATGAACCAGCCACCAAGTCTGAATCATGGTGCTCTGACACCCAAAAGCGATGAAAGCCGTGCTCTTCGGCAAATTTGGCGAGTTGTACGGTGCGATGCAAAGCCTCAGCCGCAGTCTCCCCCGGGAAAATCGGGCTTTGATCTAGCAAGCTCAATTGGATCGTCATCTGAATCCCTCCCCTTTCATCAGAAAATCTGTTAAAAAGCTGGCACGACTGCGACACCGTATTTTTCTTCGATGAATTTTTTCACTTCGGCACTTTGCAGAGCGGCATCAAGCTTTTTGATCTCTTCGCGGTTTTCGTCACCTTTGCGAACCGCGATTACGTTGGCATAGGGAGAATCCTTGTCTTCCCGGAACAGCGCGGAGTTGGGATCGAGTTTGGCTTCCAATACCACATTGGTGTTGATCACTGCACCGTCCAGGTCGGGCAAAACTCTCGGCAGTGTCGCTGCTTCCGTCTCAATGAATTCCAGCTTTTTTGGATTTTCCGCTATATCCTTAGGTGTCGCCTCATAGTTGTTAATACCGTCCTTGAGCTTGATCAATCCCTGCTGCTGCAGCAAGACCAATGCTCTGTACTCGTTGGAGGGGTTGTTGGGAATCCCGATTTTGGCTCCCTCCTTCAGTTCATCCTTAGAGCCCAGCTTCTGCGAATAGAAGCCGATCGGCTCGACATGAACCTTGGTTGTAACGGCAAAGTCGAAGCCTTTTTCCGCACTGACCGAATCCAGATAGGGTACGTGCTGGAAAAAGTTCGCGTCAATTTGCCCGTCTTTCAGGGATGGGTTGAGCTGACCCTCGTCATCCAGCACAATCACTTCGAGCTGGACCCCGTTCTCCTTCAGCTTCGGCTTGATAAATTCCAGGATTTCCGCGTGCGGAACGGGAGCCGCCCCTACTTTGAGCGTTACCTCCTTTGGCGGCTGGGAAGAGCTTTCTGAGGCACTGGTACCCGAGCCGCAGCCGGCAAGCAGCGAAGCGAGGATTACGGATACTACGGAAACACTGAACAAGCCTTTTTTCTTGAACATGAACTCTCCACTCCTTATTTGGTTGCCATTATTCAAATCTGGTGCGCTTTCTCTCGATCCGTCCCGCGACCGTATCACCTGTCCACTGGATAACTTGAACCAGCACGATGATCAGGATGACGGTGGAAAGCAAGACATCCTCCCGAAACCGCTGATAGCCGAAGCGGATGGCCAAACTGCCGAGCCCTCCTGCGCCAATGGCCCCGGCGATGGCAGTGAACTCGACTATACCAATAATACCGATAGTCATACTGCGAATTAAGGCAGGCAGGGCTTCCGGAATCATCACGCGGAAAATAATCGTGGATGCATTCGCCCCCATCGCTCTCGCCGCTTCGATTTTCCCGACACTGACCTCCTTCAGCGAGTTCTCGATGATGCGACCAAGAAACGGAGCCGCTCCGATCGACAGCGCCACTATGGCGGCAGTCGGACCCAGTGTCGTCCCCACGACAAAACGGGCGAGCGGCAGCAGCAGGACGATCAGGATAATAAAAGGAAGCGAACGTACACTGTTGATCACCGTGCTGATCACCTTGTGCAGCCTTTGGGCTTGCAGAAGCCCGCCTTTTTCTGTGACAACCAGGACCACTCCCAGTGCCATCCCGAGCAAGAGCGCGAACAAAGAGGACCAGAGCACCATATAGAGAGTCTCCAGCAGTCCTCGCCACAGCAGTTCGAGCAAATCATCCTTCATATGCCGGCCCCCACTCCTTCCATCACGATCCTTTGCTCACGGTAATACTCGATGATTTTGACAAAGCGTCTGGCTGTGTCGCTCTCGGGATTCAGGAAAAACTTGTCGACTGGCCCCGTCTCCACGATGCGGCCGTGTTCGATGACTGCCATATTGCGGCAGATGTGCTGCAGGACATCCAACTCATGCGTGATCAGGACGATCGTCAGGTTCAACTCCCGGTTGATCTCCTTCAATAGCTCCAGGATGGAGTAGGTCGTTTGCGGATCCAATGCAGAGGTGGCCTCGTCGCTGAGCAAGACGTCTGGCTCGTTGACCAATGCCCTGGCGATGCCCACCCGCTGCTTTTGGCCTCCGCTAAGCTGAAAGGGATACGCCTTTTCCTTGTCTTGGAGCTGAACCAGCTCGAGGATTTCTCTCACCCGGCGTTGGATATGTGCTTCGGGATGCCCCGCCACTTTCAGCGGAAAGGCCACGTTTTGAAAGACTGTTTTGGAGTCGAAGAGATTGAAGTGTTGGAATATCATCCCTATTTTTTGTCTCGCTTGCTGCAACTCTGCTGGCGTGCATTGTGTGATCAGCCTGCCTTCGATCTCAATGTCCCCCTGATCAGGCTCCTCCAGACGATTGAGACAACGGATCAATGTCGACTTTCCCGCACCGCTAAATCCGATAATCCCGAAAATATCGCCTTTTTGAATCTCCAGGTTGATATTGTCAAGGGCTGTGACTGCTCCCTATGGGGTCTTGTATGACTTGCTGAGATTGCGTATCGCGATCATGCTGTCACCGCCCTTTCAACGGGAAGGCAGGTGAAGCCATATAGCGATTCTTCGGAATTGGCAGTCCAAAATGTCCGCGCAAGGTGTCCCGTTCATAATCGATGCGGAAGAGTCCCTTGCGCTGCAGGATGGGCACGACATGCTCGACGAACCTCTCGAGAACATCGGGAAGCAAAGGCGCCATCAGCATGAATCCGTCAGCAGCCTTCTGCGTAAACCACGTTTCCAGTGTAGCGGCAATTTTTTCCGGCGGTCCCACGAAGCCATCGTGGGTGCGAGAACCGGTCAGCAGCGAGTACAGCTCACGCAAGGTTGGATTTTCCCTGGCAATAACCGGCTGATGCTTCCGGTAATCCGCTTTGGTCTCCGGCAGGCGGTCCAGCCCCAGCTCCGCCGATTTCGTCTCCAGGGTTGCCTGGCTAAAGTCGATGCCTTTGAAATAGTCCGTCAAAAAGCCAAACGCTGTTTCGTCCGTAATCAAGGAGTCGAGCTGCTGCTGGATCTGTCGCGCTTCCTCCTCCGTCCCGCCGATGATGGGCGAGATGCCTTGCAGGATGTATACATCGTCTGGGGAGCGTCCGGCTGCGGCTGCTTTTCCTTTAAAGGAGCGGTAAAACGCTTGGGCGTCCTCGAGGTTGTATTTGATCGAAAAGATTACCTCTGCTGTACTCGCCGCAAAATTCTGTCCTGATTCAGAGGAGCCCGCTTGGACCAGGACCGGATATCCTTGCGGCGAGCGGCCGATATTCAGGGGGCCCTGGACGGAGAAAAATGTCCCTTGATGATCCAAGCGATGCAGCTTGCTCCGGTCAAAAAACCTGCCGCTTGCTTTGTCCCGGATAAAGGCGTCTTCCTCCCACGAGTCCCACAGGCCTCTGATCACCTCGACGAATTCCTCCGCACGCTTGTAGCGCAGGGTATGGTCAAAATGCTCCTCCCGGCCGAAATTGCGTGCCGTATTTCCTGACAAATCCCTCGTCGTGACGATGTTCCAACCCACTCTGCCCTTGCTGATCTGGTCTGCGGACAGCAGAAGACGGGCCAAATTGTACGGCTCGATATAGGAGGTGGATGCCGTCGCCACCACCCCGATCTTTGCGGTTGCCCCTGCCAGAGCCGTAATCAGTGTAATCGGTTCAAATCGGTTGAGGATATTGGGATGGGACGCTTCGTTAATCCCCAGGCTGTCCGCGATAAACACCATGTCGAATTTGCCGCGTTCAGCCAACTGCGCCAGGCTTTTGTAGAAATCAATATCAATGCTGGCATCTGCTTGAGCCGCTGGATGGCGCCAGGATGCGACGTGCATTCCCGTCCCCACCAGATAGGCTGCCAATTTGATCTGTCTACTGGTCATACGGTTATCCTCTCTTTCTCCGCAATTTCAAATTACACTATTCAAACCTGTTTACTCGGAATTATTTTCTAAAACATTACCACCTCTTTCATTGCCAGTCAACTGCTTATTTTCCTTTTTTAGGGTGGCAGCTCGTCTTCTCCCATTGAATTCCCTTTACTGCAGCAATGTCTCCTATATAATGAATGTGACATCATCCCCATGTTTCTTTGACCCTGAGAGGTGAATACCGTGTCCATTCGGCTCAAGCTTTTGCTTTCCTATACAGGCATGCTCGTCATCAGCCTGCTTATGTTTTTCCTGACTGCCGTATTAATCACGATCGCAACGACTGGCGATCTGCACAGCTTTCGGGATTTCTATAAAGTCCATTATCAGCTCAATCCATAGACGGAAGAGGAGGAATCCATTTTCCTCGAGTTGAAATACCTGGCCAAAAACTCTCCGGATGAGCTGCAGGACGAACAGCTTCTGAAGGACTATGATTTTCAGCTCAGAACCGTACGCGCCGGTCTTTTTATCCGCCGGGAGAGCAATCAGGTCTTTGCATCCGAGACGTTTCATCAGCCTGATTTGGCCAAGCATCTGCCCGGCTATGATTTGAACAACAATCAGATCCGCAATACCTTCAACATCGGGGAACGCTTCTACGCTTATGCCAAATTCGATTTCCACTATACGGACGGCGCCAAAGGAAGTGTGTTTGTCATTCGCGAGCGCAGTCCGTTTGCCGAAGTGACCCGCAGGCTCCTCCCGATTCTCCTGATTCTGCTTATCGGGTTTATCGTCATCGCCAACATCCTGCTGTACCGCTGGATTACCCGCAGTGTGATCAAACCGCTCGACTCCATGCGCCACTCTGCGGAACAGATCAAGGAGGGCAATCTGGATTTCTCTCTCGATCTTTCCTCCAAGGACGAAATCGGACAGCTCAACGCAGCGTTCGAGAACATGCGCAAGCGATTGCAGGAATCTGTCGCCCTTCGTCTGCAGGATGAAGAAAATCGCAAGGAACTGATCTCCAATATCTCTCATGACTTGCGAACGCCGATTACCAATATCAAAGGCTACATCGAAGGAATTCGAGACGGTGTCGCGGATACGCCGGAGAAAATGGACAAGTACGTCAACATCATCTACTCCAAGGCCGTGGATCTGGACAGGCTGGTAGACGAGCTGTTCCTCTACTCGAAGCTCGATTTGAAGCAGGTGCCGTTTACGTTTGAACACGTGGAAATTGTTCCGTTCTTGGATGATTGCATCGACGAGCTGCACTATGCGCTGGAGAAAAAGGGGATCGAGATCGGCTGGGGGGAGCGGATCGATGCGGACACTAAGGTGATCGCCGATGTGGAGAAAATCAAACGGACCCTGCTCAACATCGTGGAAAATGCGCAAAAATTCATGGACAAAGAGAACAAAACGATTCAACTGTCGCTTCAAAGCGATCCGCAATGGGTGACGGTTGAAATCAGGGATAACGGGACGGGGATCCCGCCTGAGGCTGTCCCGCATATTTTTGAACGCTTTTACCGCGCGGAGCAGTCTCGCAATTCTTCGACTGGCGGCAGCGGACTCGGTCTTGCCATCGCCCGCCAGATCATCGAAGGACATGGCGGCTCCATTTGGGTAAAAAGTGAACTGGGAGTAGGAACCAGCCTGTTCTTTACCCTCAAACGCGCAAATGAACAAGGAGGACCAGATTCCCATGCCGCCAACCATTCTCATCATTGAGGACGAAACCACCATCGCCCAACTGGAACGGGATTATTTTGAACTGAATGGCTATGACGTGGATTTATGTCATACGGGTACAGAAGGACTTCAACTGGCCTTGAATGGCGATTACAATCTGATCATCGTGGACCTCCAGCTTCCCGGAATGGACGGCTTCGCGTTATGCAGTCAAATCAGGCAGTCCAAGGAAGTTCCGATTCTGATCGTCTCGGCAAAAAAAGAAGAAATCGATAAGATACGCGCCTTTAACCTCGGCGCAGATGATTATATCACCAAGCCCTTTAGCCCGAGCGAGCTCGTCGCCAGAGCCAAAGCCCATCTGACGAGATATGAACGGCTCCTCTCCAGGCAGGAGCCCGTTTCAAAAGCGGAAATTCATATTCGCGGTCTCACCATCGACAAAGAGTCGCGCAGAGTCTATGTACGTAACCAGGAGGTTGTCTTTACGACTCGGGAATTTAACTTGCTCGAATTTTTAGCGACTCATCCTAATCGCGTATTTAGCAAAAATGAACTGTTCGAACGAATCTGGGGAATGGATTCCAGCGGAGACATCGCGACGGTCACCGTCCATATACGCAAGCTGAGGGAAAAAATCGAGGTTGATCCATCCAATCCACAGTATATCGAAACCGTCTGGGGTGCCGGGTACCGTTTTACTGTGTAATATTTAGAGTTATTTAAGAAGGATTTTAGAATTTATTAATCTCTGGTTTCTTGGGAATTTAGGTCTCTCCTCTAGGATACAGGTATAGGCACCTTACCTTGATATGCAAAAGGAGGATCTACTGATGAATCCCTTTTCCAAGAAATTAGCTACCATGTTGCTTGCGACTGCTGTCAGTGCAGGAACGCTTCCCTTCGCAGCGTTGAACGCGCAAGCTGCTTCGCCATTAACCTCGCAAGAAATTCAGCAAGCCGTAAATGAACTGACTCAACTGCGGGTCTTGCAAGGCTATCCCGATCACTCGATGGGCGTGCACCAACCCGTCACACGTGCGGAGCTGGCAAAAATGGTGGTACGGACATTTGGTTTGGAAAGAAAAACGAACCCAATTGCCAAGCTTTGACGATGTCAAAAAAGATGCTTGGTACTACGATTTTGTCACAAGTGCGGTAGGACAAGACATTATCCAGGCTGACAAGGGACGCTTTGATCCAGAAGGCACGGTAACAGCTAGAGAATTAGAGCAGATCATTGCCAAAGCTCTCAAACGCGACCTAAAATCCGTCCAATACTGGATGGAACGCGTTTCTGCCACCAATGGCCCGCTTTCACGCGGAGAAGTCGCGTATCTGTTGAATACGGCGTATCAAGCGATTCCTTCTGCCACTGCCACCATCACCGACATACGTCCTCTGAATACAATCACGCTGATCATCACCTTTGATGCTCCTTTGACAGCGGAGGACGAGGCTTTTGCTGTATCAAAAGAACAATTCGCATTTAGCGACGGGCTAGCGTTGACCAACATGCCTCGTCTGAAAACAGGTTCTGTCTCTACGTATATCGTACCTACATCACCACAAAAACCCGGTACCATCTACACGCTGACCTATAAAGGGAAACAAGCGGGCACATTCGCGGGCCAAGGAACTAAACTAAACATGACCGAGGCCAGACAGGTGACGAACGGTACTTTCGAGCTCGAAGCGCTGAAATCGGCAGGTGTGACAGATTACGGGTATGTCATCTCCGCTTACAGTGCTGGCCGTGGGGCAAACGCATTCGTGCTGGATGAAAACGATGCCGCGGATGGTAAAACCTATCAGATCATCTCCTCCATGCAGGCTCGTCAGGTAACGATCACTCCTGAAGGCGGTCAACCCATCGTAGCCAATTACGTACCATTCACAAAATCGACGGACGGCAAACAAGAACCGAAATTCCGTCTTCCAGAAGGACAGACACTGGAACCAGGCGTCCGATACACAGTAACCTCGGAGTGGGCTGAGATTGCGAATCCCAACTTTGTGGCTGAAGAAATCGCGCCACTGCAATTGAGCCAAGCAGAAGCCGTCAGTGATAACTCGATTACGGTCACATTGAGCTCAGACCCAGGCGACGAGCTATTTTCTGGGCGCAGAGTAGAGCTGACCAGCCCTGCCGGAGAAAAACTCGTGGCTACCTATAAGTATTCCAGCCGCAAAGGCGCTACAGGCGTGTTTGATCTCCAGCAAAATGATACATTGAAAGCAGGGACTACCTATACCGTAACACCTGTTGGCGACTGGGCAGGCAACTCCCAGGTCGAATTGGCGGTGCAATGAGTAAAATTCGGGAAAGGTGCTGGTAAGTGATGCTGCGCGTCGGTCTTCTTTTACTCGCCATCACGTTGTCTGGATGCGGCGGGGACACGAACGACTTGCTCAAAAGTGAAGAGCAGCAAACAATCGAAGCGGTGAACAAGGAGATGGGGCAGTTGAATGAGTCTTTGCTACAGGCTGTTAACCACGGCGATCAAGCTGAGATCAAACGGCTCCTGGCAGATGGGGCAGATATTGATGCCACGGACGAAAGAGGCAGAACCTCTGCCATGATCGCGGTTCATACCGACCAGCTCGATGTTTTCCAGTTCCTGGCGTCACAAGGAGCGAACATCAACATCCGGGATCAGCGTCTGGACAATCCTTTGCTTTACACTGGCGCGGAAGGAAAGCTCGATTTCGTAAAAGCAGCGATCGCAGCTGGCGCCGATACGACGGTCACCAACCGTTTTGGCGGCACGGCCCTGATTCCTGCTGCCGACCGCGGCCATGTGGAGGTCGTTCGCGAGCTGCTCGCCAACTCCGATGTCAATGTGAACCACGTCAACAATCTGGGCTGGACCGCCCTGCTGGAAGCCGTGATTTTGGGCGACGGCGGGAAAAATCATCAGGAGATTGTGAAGCTGTTGATCGATCACGATGCTGACGTTAACCTGGCTGATCACGATGGCGTGACTCCCTTGCAGCACGCGAAGAAGCGCGGGTATCAGGAAATGATCGAGCTTCTGACAAACGCTGGGGCGAAGTGACAGGTATATCCTGCTAGAAACGAAAAACGGGTGCTCATCAGAAGCTGATCTTCTGCCGAGCACCCGTCTTTTATTTACTGCTTGTTCACATCGATGAATGGCATGGCGCCGCCAGTGACATTCGGCATTTTGCCGTCCCATTTGCGGATCGCTTCCAGCTGCGCTTCGATCTGTCTGAGCTGGATCAGCTCCGGCGTTACTTCCTGCTTTTGCAAGCGGAGTGCTTCCGCCTGCGCTTGAGCTTTGGTAATTTCCTGCTCTTTCTCGATCTTGATGCGCTCGAGATCCAGCTTGGATTTGAGCGCTTGCTGCTCGGCGATCTGCTTGGATTCAATCGCACGGTTAAACTCTTCGCTGAAGGTAAATTCACGGATGTTGATTTCATCCAGCACAATGTAATAGGTCGAGAGCTTCGTGGTCAGCAGTTCCTTCACTTTAGCGCTCACTTCCGAGCGTTTGGAGATCAGTTCCTCGGCTGTATACTGAGCCGTCACCGCTTTGAGCGCCTCGGCTATGGCCGGGTCTACAATGCGGGTATTATAATCCAGGCCGACCTGCTGATACAATTTGTTGACGCTGTTGGCATCCAGGTGGTGGTTGACCGCTATCGTTGTCGATACGGTTTGCAGATCGCGTGATGCAGATGTCTGACTCGTCTCTGACTTTTGCACACGGACCTCGATCGGAATTACTGTTTGAATAAACGGAATCTTGAAATGAAGACCTTCTTGCAGCACTTTCGGCTGGACGGCTCCCAATTGCAGCACGATACCACTATGACCTGCCGAAATAATCGCAAAGGACTGTGTTCCCAACAATGCGATGACAGCAATTACTAAAATGGTAACAAGCCATCTTCCTCCCTGTTTGAAGGAATTCATGTTCACTACATTATCGTCGCTCATATTCCGCCTCCCCTTCTCTATTTCTGTATCTCTAGTCTATACGTGAAAGGGGGACTGAAGTTTCAGATTCATTCGTATTTTTGTCCCATTGACTGAGGAAAGAAAGCAGCTCCTGATTTACCTGCTCAGAACCTTTGCCCAGCCATATCAGATGCCCCCAGGTATCGAGGAGACATAGCTGTGCGTTCGGCATGTGTTTCGATGCGCGATGGGCGTGTTCGAGCGGAACCGTCCCATCCTGCCGACTATGCATGATCAGTACGGGACACGTCACGTTCTGCAGATGCTGAATCTCAATCTGTCCGGGGTGTACAAGGTCAATTATGAAGCCATGCCCCGACCGCTGACGACGATTCATTGCACGAAATGCCTCCAAATCTTCGGGCAGGAGATAAGATTCGACTTCTCTCCAGGGCAGCTTCGTAAAGGACGAGGCCATCTGTTTGAACATGTAACGTGGGAAGCGGTCGGTCACGGATGCAAGCAGCTTCCAGACATAGGCCTCCACTCCGGGTCGAAACAGAATTTTTGCCGCCTTGTACTCCTTGTCTTTTGAAGTCAGCCATGGGCCTGTCACCGCTGATTGCAGTGTCAGTGTACATATTCGCTGCGGGTATTGGGAGGCAAAGAATATGCCGCTTGGTCCGCCGGCAGAGACCGCGATGACATGGAGCTTTTTGATTTGCAAATGGCGAAGCAATTCTTCATACGCCTGACAGGCTGTCCTGAGGCTTTCTCCGAGCTCGCGGGAAGTCTCGCCATACCCTGGACGTGACGGCGTGATCAGGGAGTAGCCTGCATCCAACAGCGCCTGATAGCCAAACTCTTCTGTGCAATTGGAATGACCGCCATGCAGCACGAGGATTGGCTGCCCTTCTCCCCGAATAGAATATTGAAGTCTGGTTCCCTCTGACAGGGTAAGGAATTCAATTTTCAAAACGAACCCTTCTCTCTTACTGGCATCATCGTGAGCAGATTGGATTGCGTCTATCTTACCTATTATTTGGCAATGTGAAAAGGAGAATGTCGATGAATGAAAAGGTAATTTCCCTCATTGAGAAATATGGTTTGGAAGAGATGAAAGAAACTATCCTCGCTCATCTTCATCCCTGCATCTATCTGCTGCCGCAGCGAACCGAATTTCCTGAGTTAGCCAAGAGCCGATTAGGCGGATATCCCGATTTTCCTCCTGGCTGGAGCTACCCGTTGTACAATGGCGAACCGCTTGTCTTCATCGGTCAGCTCAACCTGGGGGAAATCCAAAGCCTAGGCATAGCCAACGAACTGCCTGCGCGCGGCATTCTCTACTTTTTCTACGAAGCCAGGGAGCAGTCGGTATTTGGCGAACTCGAAAACAGGGACGGTTGGCGCGTCTTGTATTACGATGGCGATCTCTCCGCCGTACAGTCCGTGCCTTATCCCGGTACCGACCAGGAATACGGGGTACTTTACGCCAACCATCTGCAGATGAATAAGGGACTGTCGCTTCACGGGGACGGGATCAAGGTTCCTGACGCCTTGTGGGACACGTATTACGACGAGTTTTTGCCCGCCTTTGCCGAGATCAACGGCTCGCATACATGGAACCACCAGGTGCTGGGCCGCCCGAACAACATCCAGGGCGATGTCTTTGAGGAAGTAGACTACCTCCAGGGCAAGGAAAATGGCGGCCCTTACACCCTTTTGCTGCAGGTCGATACCGATGTGGATAACCTCGGGATTATGTGGGGGGATGTCGGTACGATCTACTTCGTCCTCTCTTTGGAAGATTTGAAAGCGAAGCGCTTTGAGAATGCGTTGTTTTCGTATCAATGCTGCTAAACGAAATGGATTGGCACGGATCATTCTACGTTAAAAGCATTTATTGAAGAAAAGGTAGATACCGATAAGATCGAGGCTACTGGACATCGGCGAAGGAGTTAGGGAATATTTGGAGGAGGCAGAAGCTCTAGGGCTTCGAAAAATTCATGCAATAAGTAAAATGAGTTTGATTGATTATTGAAACAACGGCAGTTTCGGACCTTTTTGTTTGTCCAAAGCTGCCGTTGTTTCGTTTAACCGATGTCATTCTAACGTTCGTGATGCATCGCGACTGCGACTGGTTTGGCTGCTTTCGCCAGGCTGACTGCCAACAGAAGAGCGAGAAGCAAAAAGCCTGTGATCAGACCTACTACGCCAGCCCAACCATATTCAGACCAGAAGACCCCTCCGGCCGTACCCGCTACACTCGAACCGGCATAGTAGAAAAACAGGTAGAGCGAGGAGGCCTGCGCTTTATCCTGCAAAGCACGTCTGCCCACCCAAGCGCTGGCGATGGAATGGCTGCCAAAAAAGCCAAAGACGAGGATCGGCAATCCGAGCATTTTCACCCACAGGTTCGACTCCAATGTGATGAGTACGCCGATCAAGGTCAGTCCCAGTGCGACGATCAGGATTTTTTGCCGTCCGTAGGTGTCCGCCAGCTTCGCCATCCATACTGAGCTGACCGTCCCGACGAGATAGATGATGAAAATCCAGCCGACCAGTGTCTGGCTGAGATGATAGGGCGGTGCCGTCAGCACATAGCCTAAGTAATTGAACAGCGCGACATTGCTCCCCAGAATGAGAAAGCCAATCCCGTACAGGCAAAGCATCCCCCGGTCTCTCAGATGGTGCCCGAACGAGAGCAGCAGTTTTCGCGGCTCTGGAGAACGCGGGTGAAAATGGCGGGATGGCGGCAAGCTCAGCCAAAAGATCAGGCAAGCCAAAAAGCTGATGAAGCTGATCGTCCCCAATGCCACATGCCAGCTAAAGAAGTCCGTCATCATTCCCGTGAGAATCCGCCCGAAGACGGCCCCCAACGAGTTGCCGCTAATATAGAGTCCCATCGCGACCCCCAGGCTACCGCCGTCCATTTCTTCCCCCAGATAGGCCATGGCAATCGAGGGCAAGCCTCCTAGGGCAATGCCCTGAATCATCCGCAGCAACAAGAGCGTCTCAAAGCTCGGGCTGCAGGCAGTCAGGACAGACATGGCAGACGCAGCCAGCAAGGATGCCATCATGACAGGCTTACGTCCCCACACCTCTGACAAAACACCAAAAAACAGCATGCTGACTGCAAGCGAAATCGTCGTCACTGACAGCGAAAGACTCGCCATCGTCGGAGAGACGCCAAAATCTTTGGTAAACTCCGGCATCAGGGGCTGTGTACTGTACAGAATGGCAAATGTATTAAAGCCAGCGGCAAAAAAAGCGATATTTGTTTTGCGAAAGGCCTTGGTCCCTTTCTTGATGTGTTCCACTTGGATGCTACCTCCCCAGCTCCACACTCTCTTGTTTGTATCGTATCACCCATCATTTATAATGTATAATTTATTATTAGTATCAAAACGATGCATGACAGTAATGATTGAACGGGAGGTATTTCTATGGAGTGGCAGCAACTCGAGTATTTTCAGACACTCGCACGCGTCCAGCATGTGACGCAGGCGGCAGAGCTTTTATCCCTGTCACAGCCTGCACTGAGCCGTTCCATTGCCCGATTGGAAGAAGAATTGGGCGTCCCGCTTTTCTCCCGTCAGGGGCGCAGCATTTCCTTGAATCGCTACGGCCAGCTTTTTTTGCACCGTGTGCAGCGCATCCTTGCCGAATATGAGAGCGGTAAGCAGGAGCTGCTGGACTTGGTTCATCCTGAAAACGGAGAGATCGCCCTCGGCTTTTTGCATACCTTGGGCATGAGCCTGATCCCTGACTTGATCGGCACGTTCCGGCTGGATTCCCCCTCTGCCCGGTTTCAGCTGATCCAAAACCACAGCTACTCTCTGCTGGAACATCTCGATGCAGGCGTGCTGGATTTATGCATCATCGCGGAGCCTACCGAAACCAAACTGCCGATTCAGTGGACT
Source organism: Brevibacillus panacihumi W25 (assembly GCF_000503775.1). Taxonomy (GTDB): domain Bacteria; phylum Bacillota; class Bacilli; order Brevibacillales; family Brevibacillaceae; genus Brevibacillus; species Brevibacillus panacihumi_A. Next base: position 1,250,662 of record NZ_KI629782.1, read on the forward strand.
CCGCTGTGGAGTGAAGAGATTTTTGCTTATGTGCCGCTGGGGCATCGACTGGCTGGACAAAAAAGCATTCTCCTGGAGGACTTGGCGGGTGAACCCATGATTTTCTTGAAAAAGGGGTATGCGCTGCGCAGAACGACCGACTCGTTATTCCAGCAGATCGATATGACCCCTCCTGTGATGTTTGAAGGAGAAGAAGCCGCTACTGCTGCCGGACTCGTCGGTGCCGGGCTTGGCGTCTCCCTCTTGCCTGAGCTTCGCGGGATCGACACGAGCAAAATCGTCCAGCTCCAGATCCGCGAACCCGCTTGTTACAGGGTAATCGGCATGGCATTGGTGGAAGGCAGATACATGTCGCCTGCGGCACAGCGGTTTCAGGAATTTGTGCTGCGCTACTTCGGGGTGTCTACTTCTACGCCTGCGCCTTCCGACATTTGATGATGAGCGTCGTGGGGACGGCAGCAGCTTTCTCGGCGTTGTACCAGCCCTTTGCATGCTTCTCTATATCCTCGTCCGAGAGGGATACATCCTCCACCACCTGCTCGATGACAAAGCCCGACTGGATGCAGGCATTGAGATAGGTGCTTACGCGAAACTGCTGCATGATCGCCGTCTCCGGCCACGCTTCGTGCTTGTACGCCCCCTCTTCGAGATAGGATTTGGTCAGCACCAGATTTCCTTCCTGTTGGGTGAAGCGGTTGTGCAGCGGATGCTCCCAGCTAAAGACGAAGACTCCCCCGGGCTTCAAATAGCGGTGAACCTGAGACAGCGTCTGATGCAGGTCGACCGTCCAGCCGAGTGCAAAGATAGAATAGACCAGATCAAAATAGCCATGCGGCAAGCCGGGATCGTGTTCCATCGGAGATTCAAACAGATGGACCGGAGCCTGGCAGTTCGCAAGCAGCTTCGTCGCGCTTTCAATCTGGGCAGAAGACAAATCCAGCCCCCAAAGCTCCGCTGCCTGACGTTGGTCCATATACAAAAGCGAATGCCCGCTCCCGCAGCCGATCTCCAGCACCTTTCGACCGGCGACATCTCCCAGCAGATTCAGCTCGTCTTCCTTCGGCGCCAGCGGGCCGTATTCGGGCAGCGGATTGCGCCCGTAAAAACGGGATGCTGCTTGATTCCAGCTTTTTTGGTTTGCCAGTAGCACGTCTGATTTCATACCTGATTCCTCCACATCCAAGATAAGAACATACATTCTCTATCATTCAACCATTTCCTTCCTGCTCCACAAAAAAACTGTCCCTCATCCCTTACGGACAAAAGACAGTTTTCTGCTGGCTGTGGATTAATAGGCCACTTCCACGTTTTTAAACTGGTTGGAAAACAGCTTCTGGTAGCTACCGCGCTTATTCATCAGCTCTTCGTGGCTTCCCTGCTCGGCGATCTGCCCGCCCTCCACCACCATGATCGTATCGGCATCGCGAATCGTATTCAGCCTGTGGGCGATGACGAAGCTCGTGCGGCCCTCCATCAGCTTCAGCAAGGCTTCCTGAATGTGAATTTCCGTCCGGGTATCGATGCTGCTCGTCGCCTCGTCGAGAATCAGGAGAGATGGCTTCGCCAGGATCACCCGCGCGATCGCCAGCAGCTGCCGTTGTCCCTGGCTGAGATTGCCGCCGTTTTCGTTGAGCATCGTATCGTAGCGCTTCGGCAGACGGTTGATGAACACGTCCGCATTGGCCATGGCGGCCGCCGCCTCTACCTCGGCGTCGGTCGCGTCCGGCTTGCCGTATTTGATATTTTCCTTGATCGTGCCGGAAAACAGATAGGTATCCTGCAAGACGAAACCAAAGCTGCTGCGCAGGCTGTCCCGGGTGTACTCCCGGATGTCGCGTCCATCCAGATAAATCGTCCCGCTCGTCACATCGTAAAAGCGGGTCAGCAGATTGACGATCGTCGTCTTGCCCGCTCCGGTAGGGCCGACCAGAGCCGTGATGCTGCCAGCTTGCGATTCAAAGCTGACATTTTTCAGGATGAGCTGATCGGGCCGATAGCCGAAGCTGACATTTTCAAAGACCACATGCCCCTTCGGATTGGTCAGCTCGACCGCCCCATCCACATCGGCTGGCTCGTCTTTTTCATCCAACACTTCAAAAACCCGCTCTGCCCCTGCCACACCTGACTGCAGCACGTTGAAAATATTCGCCAGATCATTGAGCGGCCGGACGAATTGCCGCGAGTAGGTCAGAAAGCTGGCGATCACCCCGACGGTAATCATCTCGTCAATCGCCAGCACTCCTCCGACGATAGCGACCAACGCAAATCCGAGATTGTTGATCACGTTCATGATCGGCATCAGAAAGCCCGACCAGATTTGTGCCCGCAAGCCTACCTTGCGCAGCGAGTCGTTGATCTCATCGAATTCCTGAATCGCCTTTTGCTCGTGATTGAACGCCTTGACTACCAATATCCCGGAGATCGTCTCTTCGATATGTCCATTCAGCTTGCCGAGCTGCTTCTGCTGGTCCTTGAACAGAACACTGGTTCTGCGCGCAATTGTCCGTGTGAGCAGATAGACGAGTGGAACCGTGACCAGGCAGGTCAACGTGAGAATGGGGCTTAGCACCAGCATCATGGCCAACGACCCGACAATCATCAATGCACCGGACATCAATTGCGTCGTAGACTGGGAAATCGAGTTGCTGACGTTGTCGATGTCATTGGTCAACCGACTCATCAGCTCCCCGTGCGTACGGGAGTCGAAAAAAGAAACCGGCAGCTTTTGCAGCTTATCAAACAGGGCTTGGCGCAGATTTTTCACAACCCGCTGCGAGATTCCCGCGATGATCCAGCCCTGCAAAAAGGTAAGGATTCCATCCGCAATATAGGCGATGAGCAGGACGAGAATGATCACGCCGAGCATGCCTGTCAACGCTTCCCCACGCGTCATCGCATCAATGGACTCCCCGATCAGATAAGGCGCCGAAAGCATCAGCAGGGCATCGATAAGGACGATGACAAACACGAGCGGCAGCACTTTCTTCTCCTTGCCAAAGGACTGCCAAAGCCGCTTTATCGTCGCCTTGAAGTTTTTCGGTTTGCTTTGCGCTCCTCTGGCTGCCATCCCGAAGCGGTTGCCGTGCCGCGGCGCCATGACTGGCTGTTCTCTAGGCTGTTGTTGCTGCAGTGCCATATTAGCTCACCTCCCGTCCGAACTGGGAGTGGTAGATTTCCTGGTACACTCCGCAGCTTTGCAGCAATTCCTCATGCGTCCCGATGCCGACGACCTCACCTTTGTCCAGCACGACGATCTTGTCAGCGTCCATCACGGAGGTGATGCGTTGCGCAATCAGAATGCAGGTCAGGCCTTTTGCGTACTTGCGCAGGGACTCCTTGATTCTTCCCTCTGTCGCTACATCCACGGCGCTGGTGCTGTCGTCCAGAATCAGGATCTGCGGCTTTCGCACCAGGGCGCGGGCGATGGACAACCGTTGCTTTTGCCCTCCGGAAAAATTGACGCCGCCTTGACCGACGCGAGCCTCATAACCGTTCTCGGTGGCCGCGACGAAGTCATGAGCTTCTGCCATCCTTGCTGCCTGCTCCACCTCTTCAGGAGTTGCATCCTCTTTCCCCCAGCGGATATTTTCCAGGACAGTTCCCGTAAACAAGACCGTCTTTTGCGGTACGATCGCCATTGTCTTCCGCAGCTTTTTCGGATCGACCTGGCGCACATCTACCCCATCGACCCGCAGCGTACCGGAGGTCACATCGTAATAACGCGGAATCAGCCCTACCAGACTGCTTTTTCCCGATCCAGTCGAACCGATAATCCCTACTGTCTCACCCGGCAGACACGTAAAGCTGATTTTCTTCAGAACCAGCTCCCCTCCCGTCCCCTCGTAAGAGAAGCTGACCTCCTCGAAGTCGATTCGGCCTTTCTGGGCGGTTGTCTCCTGCAGCGAATCATCCCAGGTCATCTGATTCTCCTCCGCAAACACTTCCCCGATTCGCTGCGCGGATGCCTTGGCGCGCACGAACAGATTGAACACCATCGAGATCATCATCAAGGCGAACAGGATCTGGGTCATGTAGTTGGTAAAGGCGATGATATGCCCCACCTCGATGCTTCCCTCTTCGACGCCGTCCCCTCCGATCCACAGACCCGCCACAATCCCGAGATTGACCACCAGCATGATCGCCGGACCGAACACGGACATGATGCGGGTAGCAGAGATCGTCTTCGCTTGCAGCTCTTCATTGGCTGCATTGAATTTTTCACTTTCAAATGCGTACCGGTGAAACGCTTTGACAACCCGCACGCCGGAGAGGTATTCCCGCATGGTCCCGTTCACGCGGTCCAGGGCAGCTTGTACCTTTCCAAAAAAAGGGAAACCAATCTTCATATTCAACACAATAAACAAACCGACAATCGGCACGACTACTGCCAGCACGACGGACAATTGCAGATTCAGCTGTGCGGCCATGATCAGCCCGCCGATGCACAGCAAGGGCGCTTTGACGAAAATCCGCATCATCCCGTTGACGAAGACTTGCACCTGGTTGACGTCGTTTGTGAGCCGCGTGACCAGCGATGCCCGGTCGAACTTGTCGACATTGGCGAAGGACAAGGACTGGATTTTGCGGAACAGATCGGAGCGCAGCAAAGCCCCGAAATTCTGGGACACGTAGCTGGACAAGAGATTTCGCATCGTCGCAGCGACCGCTCCCAATGCGGTAATCAAAAGCATCAGCCCGCCCATCTGCAAGACGTAATCCATGTCGCGATTCGCCACGCCCCGGTCGATCATCATCGCCATAATGGTCGGCTGCAGCAGGTCGCTTATGGCTTCCACGGCGAGGAAAAAGAAGGAGACCCCGATCGCCACGCCGTATTTTTTCAGGTATGTCAAGGTAAAACGCATACACTCACCCCATTCAAGATGCCAGAAACCGATGATTATTCTTCAAATTTTATCCTTTCGCATGGGAAATGAAAAGAGCGCGAGCGTAGCCTGGGAAACAGGAACGATTGGAAATCGTTGAAAATATTGAAAAAAGCACCACCTTTCATGCATGAAGGCAGTGCTTTTTTTGCAAGCTTGATTATTTGGATTCGACGAGGATCAGCTCGATGACTTCCTTATGACTCTTCCCTTGATCATCCGTCCAGGTAATCGTCAGGACGGGGTTGCTAGTGAAAAATTGCTGGATATCAGCATCGTACAAGCCGTCCTTGAACTCTTGCTGATAAGTATCCGAATGGGGGATATCCTCAAAAATCTTGATCGGACCATGGTCGAATTCGGGGTTTTTCAGGTTGCCTCCGCGGCCCCCGTTTTTTAACTCGATCTCATAATTCACATGCTGGATCTGATGCGTGGATCGCTGGTCCAGCTTCCCGATAAAAATGGCCCCCACGTCTTTATCCGGCACGACATCCAGGACGATCTGCCAGTTGGCGGAATTACCTTCGTATTTATGCGACCAGGTCTGCATCGAGCATGCCGTGAGAAGGAACGAGATGCATAAGAAGAGCCAGAGGTTATGGGGTTTGGACATGGGAACGCCTCCAATCTTGCCGTAGGTCTCGCTCCATTTTCCATTATATAGAAGGTTCGGTCAATCCCTCTCCCTTTTTCAGACCGCGTTATTTCCGAAGAACAAAACCATCAATACGCCCCCCGTCGATGTCATATGCTTCATACGCTAATGCATTCTCTTGGATCCGAATGCCGGCAAACATGGGCTTGCCGTTTTGCAGATGAACGCGATGATAGAACTGATCGTCTTTTTTCTTATTTAATTTCCTGCCTGATGCATTCGTAACGACGTATACCGTCCCTGTTCCCTCTTCTGTGATTTGATTGCCTTTCAATGGATGCGAACGGGAATATTCATGATTATGTCCTTGCAGCACGAGGTCGACGCCAAATTCATCGAAAAGCGGGACCCAATGCTCCACGATGGATTTTTTCTGCTTGCCTCCGTATGGCCCTTGATGCAAGGCGACAATGATCCATGGCTGATTCGTAGCAGCCAAATCCGCTCTCAGCCATTCCGCTTGTTTTTTCACTTTTGACTCAGTGTTGAGGAAAACAAAGTGAACCGGTCCGTAATCGAACGAATAGCTCGTACCGGGATTTGCGCTTTTTTCTCCATTCTCGGGCAGGTTGAAATGGGAAAGAAACAGTTCTGCCTTGCCGTCTATTTCATCGTGGTTGCCGGTAACAGGCATGAGGGCGGAGCTGCGCAACCACGGCTCGGCATGACGAAAGAAGGAATACCAGGCGCTTTCGTCCTCGGGATCTTCTGTCAAATCGCCGTTATGGATGATAAACTTCGCATCCGGGAAGGTATCAAATGCCTTGCCAAGCGTTTGTCCCCAAAGCTTGAAATCATCATCGGTGATGCCTTGCGAATCGGTGACATTGATGAAGGTAAACTCCTTCGTTCCCCTTGCCTCAGTCTCGAATTCTGCTGGCTGGCTCCAGCCGTTCTTCTCCCCGTTTCCCACCCGATAAGAATAGCGGGTGCCCGGTGCCAGATCGGTAGCCTCCACCTTGTGAACCCCTTGCAGGACCCCATCCTTTAATCGGATCTGAGAAGTCTTCCCGTAAAAAGTCATGACATCCTTCCCGTCAAAGCTCGTAACCCCGGACCCTGGAGCAAGCTGGAGTACAGTAGCCGCATCGGGGCTCTTTGTATGCCAGGTAAAAGCACGGCTCGTCTGCGGATTGCCTTTAAAATTCGTCACGACAGAGTGAGGAGCAAGGGACGAGGGTGATGGACTGCCCTGAATCCACTGTTTGATGGCAATGGCCAGGACGATGATTATCAGCACAGCACCAATCAAGAGATAAACCTTCATCTTGTCCATAATGACTCCTTTCTGTTGCAGGCAAGAAAACATCCCGCCCTCACATTTGTTTGTGAAAACGGGATGTCCATGCCAATCATTCTATTATTTCGCTTGAATCACACCTGCTTCAAGCAGCTCGTTGACATTCAACGATTTTTCGTACGGTACCTCGAGCTTGCCTTCGTTGACCATTTTGATCACTTCATCACGGTACGGGCTCTCGAGATCGATGCCGATAATTTCCCAGTTGTTGTCTACTTCAGGAGAAATCTCTTTTTGCTCCTGGATATATTCTACCAGATAATCGCGAATGCTGCGCGGAGATTCCCAATCGCGGTTCGCGCTTACCATTTTGAAAGCCTTCAATGCACTGCTGTAGCGATAGTTATTGACTGCCAGAGTGAGTTCCTCGGTATCAGACAATGGCTTGCCTTTATACATCACGTCTACGATTCGCTCACCTGCTGGTTTGGACAAATCGATTTTGTAATCCACACCGGCAAACATATCATACAGGTATCCCGGCACTTCCGGATCGAAGCTGATCGAGATGTCTCCTTCTTTCCACTGATTGTAGTGCTTGGCGGACCATTCCATGTAGTTCTTCAACTCAGCTCCAGTGACCTTGACGGTATAGAGCGTGTTGTCGAATTTGTAGATGTCAAAGATGTTCGCATAAGTAATATTGCCTTGCTTCAGATCAGAGGTGTCTTTAAAGAGAGCCGCTGCGGATACATCTGCGCCAGTCGCTTTCAACTGAACTTTGTTGATCAAATCTACGACTGCTGTATCCCGCAGTTTGCCTTCCGGAATGCCGTTGATTTCGTTGACAGGCTGGAAGTCGGCTGTCGCGATTCCGAAGAGACCGCCCGAAGCACCTGCTTCGCCAGCGCCACCGCCGCCAGCGATGAATTGAATTGTCGCTTCATGCGCTTCTTTAATCAGATCGCGTATGGCTGGGTCTGGCTCGTAGCTTGCCATGTCTACCACTTCTACCTTGCGATCCACTACCTTCGCTTGACCCGCTTCTTGTTTCACTTCAAGATCAAAGCGAACCACATCGCGGCCGAGGTTGCGCGGGCCGCCGACAACAGTTTGGCCGATTTTCTCGTTCACAATAATATGCATATGACCGACGAGAAGAGCATCCAGCTCGGGAACCATCTCCACGATTTTGGAAGCCGCATCCGATCCGCCATCTTCATCAAATTCTGCAACCAAACCTGAATGAGCGCTGGCGATGAGGACATCGACTTTTTCTACCTCTCTCAGCTCTTTTGCATATTTCTTAACGGTTTCGCCCATGTGTTGGAAAGAGAGGCTGTCTACCTTCTCGCCATCCCAGCGCGGAATGTTCGGAGTGGTAACGCCGATGATGCCCACCTTGATTCCGTCTACATCGACGATTGTATACGGCTTGACGAACTGTTCGCCTTGCTTCGTGGTCGTGTTGGCACTCAGAACAGGGAATGTCAGTTCCTTTTGCATGCGATCAATCAAATCAAGTCCAAAATTAAATTCATGATTGCCCAAAACCATGGCATTGTAGTTCATCGCATTCATCGCAACCGATACAGGATGAGTCACTTCCGGTTTTTTTCTGTAAATGTCATCCGTCAAAATATTCCCTTGATAGGTATCGCCGTTATCGATGAGCAGCACATGGGGAGAGGATTCCTTCACTTCTTTGACATAGGTGGAAATTCTCGCCAAGCCGTTGTTGGCTGTCTCTTTGCTGTCCTCGTATGTATAGCCCCAGAGATTTCCATGAACATCCGAGGTTCCGAGGATTGTGATCGTTGTGCTTGCGGCTTCCGGTTTTTCAGCTGGCGCTGGAGTAGCAGCAGGTACAGGGGCTGGGGCTGGGTTCTCAACTGGCTTCGCTGCAGCAGATGGAGCCGGTATTGCTGGTTTTACGGGTTGGGCTGCCTGGACAGGCTTCTCGGATGCAACCGCTGCTGCGCCCTCAGGCAATTGCAGCTTTTGACCGATTCTCAAGAAATTTACATCTGGCAGCTTATTGAGTTTTTGCATTTCAGCGACGGTTGTTCCATGGTTTCGAGAGATCCGCCACAGGTTGTCGCCTTTCTTTACCGTATACGTTTGGGCAGCGGCAGTACTCGCCAGCATGGTGGTGAAAAGCAGCACAAACGCAACGAAGAGTCTCAAGTGCTTTCCTTGCTTCATGATTACCTCCTCTAGAAACGTATTTTTCCTGCATTTTCTATTTTAATTTTATTGTCGAAAATTGTCTAAATAAAAAAACGACATTTCTGCCGTTTCCGCGTTGATTATTCGCCTTCCACAAACGTGATTTTTTTCATCAATTTTCTGATTCCTCGCGGCAAAAAATAGGCGGAAGGAAAGGCCAGCGCAAATGCAATCGGCCATGCTGTCAGCCATTTCGTTAGAAGGAGGGAGCTGAACCCGAAGTTGATGAGCATCATGACGAAAGAAATGAAGCATGACATCCCCAAAGCCATAAAAAAAGTAAACAGCACATGTTCGTATTTTTTCTTGATTTTCAAACCAATCACCCTATTCGCATATATGGATTCGCAGATCGCTGCGTTTACGTAGTTGTAAATAACTCGTAGCTTACTGGAAACCAAGGAAGGCGTCAACCTTTTAAGTGTATTCGAAAAGCCCTGGACAGGTGCTCGAGCATTTTTTGGGGAATCTTAATAGGAGTGCCAGATGATAAACCTTTAGCGGAAAGAAGTGATAAGCTTGGCAAAGCTGACCCCGTATTTTTATTCGCAGGACGCAAAAGCACAGGCACAATTCTATGTGGATGCATTGGGTGGGGAAATCGGCCACTACATGACATATGGTCAAGCCCCCGGTACCGATGAAGCCATGAAGGACAAAATCATTCACATGGTTTTTACTGCGGCAGGAGTGAATTTCTATATCGCGGATACCATGCACGAGTCTTTGGGACACAGCAGCGGATATGATCTCAACCTCGAATTCGCAGCAGAGGAAGATGCCAGGCAGGCATTCACCAGGCTTGCAGAAGGCGGCAACGTGATCATGCCGCTGGAAAAGCAATTCTGGGGCAGCCTGTTTGGCCGCTTGGAGGACAAGTTCGGGATCAAGTGGCAAATCAGCACAGAAGGCAATGGGCAACAGGGGTAAAATAAATGAAAAGCTCCCCCTCATGGTTGAAGGGGAGCTTTTCTTATGTTAGGAAATTTTCACCAAGCTGTAGTTTTTCTTTCCTTTGCGGATGATGATAAACCGTCCGCCAATAGCCAGGTCCGCCGTCACTTCCAGCTCCAGGTCGCTGATGCGCTCTCCATTCACATAGATCGCGCCTTTGGTCAGATCCTCGCGCGCTTGTCGCTTGGATGGCTCGATTCCGACCTCTACCAGCCAGTCGACGATATTTTTGGATTCCTTGGAAGCCTCGAATGTCGGCATGTCTTTAAAGCCTTGTTCGATCTCATCGGCAGTCAGCGATTTGATGTCGCCGCTGAACAAAGCAGCCGTAATCCGTTGCGCCTGCTCCAGCATCTCCTCGCCGTGTACGAATCGGGTCATTTCCTCAGCCAGCTTTTTCTGCGCTTCGCGTTTATGCGGCTCTGTCTCCACTTTTTGTGCCAGCTCGTCAATTTCCTCTTTGCTCAGGAACGTGAAGTATTTCAGGTATTTCACCACATCGCGGTCGTCGGTGTTCGCCCAGAACTGGTAGAACTCGAATGGCGTTGTTTTGTTCGGGTCGAGCCAGATCGCTCCACCGGCCGTTTTCCCGAATTTCGTCCCGTCCGCTTTGAGCATCAGCGGAATGGTCAGCCCGAACGCTTTTGCCTCCGGTCCTTCTTTTTTGCGGATCAGATCGAGGCCGCTTGTAATATTGCCCCATTGGTCGGAGCCGCCGATCTGCAGTTGTACGTCTTCATTTCTGTACAGATGCAGGTAATCCAGGGACTGCAGGATTTGATACGAGAACTCGGTAAAGGAAATGCCGCTCTCCAGCCTGCTTGCGACAACATCCTTGGCAAGCATCGCATTAATGCTGAAGTTCTTGCCGTAATCACGTAAAAATTCGATAACATTGATTTTATGGGTCCAATCGTAATTGTTGACCAAGCGGATCTGGTTGTCGCCTTCCGTCACGAACAGCTTTTTCATCTGCGCGGTCAGCGCATCCACGTTCGCCTGGACTTGTTCCAGCGTTTGCAAGGAACGCTCGGTTTGACGGCCGCTCGGATCGCCAATGGTCCCCGTTGCTCCTCCGATCAGAATGACGGGCCGATGTCCGGCAAGCTGGAAGCGCTTGAGCACCATGAATGGAATCAGGTGACCAATATGCATGCTGTCACCGGTTGGGTCCACCCCACAGTATACCGAAATCGATTTCTGCTCCGTCAATTCGCGAAGGCCTTCCGCATCTGTCTGTTGATTGATGGCGTCGCGCCACTCCAATTCGTCGATAATGTTCATTGCCAAACCACTCCCTCAATTCAAAAGTTGTGCTAGTAGAATCATGATTGCGCGTTGAAAAAATAAAAAATCGCCCCTTGTCTTAGACATAGGGACGATTGCATAACCGCGTTACCACCCAGATTGCACCAATGGCCGTTGTGCAATTGCACGCCATGATGCCGCTCTTAAGCGAGGTATCGTTCGCCATTCCGCTCAGCATTACCCGAGATACTCCAGAGTGTAATTCGCCAGCTTGCGTGTGTACCGGGTTCCATCAACCCCCGGCTTTCTAGAACAGGGACGAAGCGGCTACTGGTCTCTTTCAACGTATGTCGCATATTCGATTTCAGATTCTTAGAGATAGGATAGTGAATTCCCTCCCCAATGTCAACCTCTCTCGAAAAATGTTGGCGGAGGGCATTCAACCCCCCAACGAATTTGAATGCCGTATTTATGTCAGGTTGGCAGCCTACACCAAAGAACCTAGATCGGCTGCCATTTGATGAACGGGTTTTTTCACTGATCGATCGAGGTGGTACAAAAAAGAAGGCCGCGGCTGTTCCGTTACGAGCTTGTGGACCAATCCGTTGCCGTTCAGCTCGTCCAATCTTGTGGACAGCATGCGCGGCGTCACCTGTTGCAGAGCAAGGCGAATCTCTTGAAACCGTTCGTACTCAAAATCGAGTGCGAGCAGGATCGGAATATTCCAGGCTTTCGCGGACAAACGGCCAAATCCGATCTCCTCTTCCGCTGCTTGAACCACTTTGGCCGCCTCGCGATACAATCTGCCTTTCTCCGTCAGCACATATTCCGGAAGCAAAGGATGGCGGCGCTCGAAAGGAGATAGATGCTGGATCAAGCCTGCTTCGACCATCCGTTTCAAGTTATCGCTCAGACGAGCCGGTGTGATGCCAAGATTCTTCTGGAGCGGCGTAAAGCGGCCGCCGCAGGATTCCAGAGTGAGCAGCACAGGCACGGTCCACTGACCGGATATTTCTTGGGATAACCGCAGGACGCGATCTACTGCAATCAAAGCGGGGCCAGTGTCTCCGCAAGCATCAGGTTATGCCCATCAGGATCAGTGAATGTGGCCAATTTAACCATGTCTGGGATCGTTTCGACTCCACCGACAAACGGGACGCCTTGCTGCTGCAAATGCTGCATCGCTTCCTCAATGTTGATGACTTCAAAGACAGTCGAGGATGTGGAAGGAATAACCGCTTCGGCTTCGGAAAACCCGATCACACAATCAGGGGTATTTGTACTAACCATCGCCATACCGGATGCGACATCGTGAAAAATCGTCTCAAAACCAAGCTTCTCCGTGTAGAACGCAATTGTAGCATCCAACCTGGAAACGTTGTACCAAACAGTAACTCCGGACTTATACATAGCGCACCCCCAGATATTTATATCGAAATTATACTAAGTATCTTTTCGATAGTAAAGGATTTTGTTGGAAAAATAAAAAACGGCCAAACGATTCGGCCGTCTAATTCAATCGATGCACCATCTCATACTTATTCCCGCAAGGATCTTCAAAATAAACCGCATAATAGGTCGGACTTATCGGAAATAACCGTGGACCGTCGTTAATGGTTCCGCCGCATTCCTGGACCAGCTTCGCAATCTGATCCACTTCAGCCTGATCCTTCGCCCAAAAGCCGATCAAATTGGAATTAGGTTGATGCTCCTTGTCTTCCGTGATTGCAAAATAAGGCACGTCAGGCAGTTTTCCTTCCGCGGCGAACACCCTCCAATTGGCGCTGTGAAACGTTTGAGTAAATCCCAATTCGGGCAGAAGCTTTTCATAAAAAGGCATTACACGCTGCAAATCATGTACGCGAAGATCAATATGGCTGAACTTATTCATATGTCATCTTCCCTCCTCTTCTTCATTGCCAGCATCACTTGTTTTTTGCCGCATCGTATTCAATACCGTCTCCCAATGCTGCTTCATTTGTTCCCGTGTATCCTGGTTGTCCAGATTCTCCTGATGAAAGCTGATCGTGGTTCGGTCCGGCTTGTCGGATAACAGGCGGATTTGCAGCGTGGAAGGTTTCTCCCATTCCTTCTTTCCCCACCTCAAGCGAAGTTGGCGGTACGGTTTTACTACCCTGAATTCCCCCGTGATTCCCTCCACGCATGTAAAGGTTTCCCCCTCCGAAATGGCAAGGGACGGTACGCTTCCGATCCATAATTTTACCCCTTCGTAAGACGTGAGAAATGCCCACGCCCGTTCAGGAGTGATCGGAAGCGTCCTGCGAACACCGGCCTGGAAGCCCGCCGCGGCTGTCTTGCCAACGATCTTGCCTGATTCAAAATGCTGTTTTTGGTTCATCGTCCACACCTCGCCTCTAGACGTTTGTTAGCACTCACTACCTGATCATTCTAAAAATGCTGGGGTTAAAGCTCTAACGAATAATTCAACACTCGACTTGATAAAATCATGCATCGGTATTTTGGTAATCGTTGACGCACCAAACAACTGCGACATGAACGCACCGTAATTCATCCACATGAAAGTAATCGCTTGCGTCTCTGCAGCGGTTGCAACCATTTTCTTCTTTTTCTGCATCTCAGTGAAATAATTCGTCAGCAGATCCAGCAGGATTCGGGGATGCTTCTGTGCTTTTTCGCGGATCTCAAACAATTCATCATCCTTCAATACGATGAGGAACAATTTTCGATTACGCTCCATGATTTCAAAATACATGTGGCTTATCATCAGTAAATCCGTACGTAAATCCCAGATGATTTTCTCTTGAAACACATTGGTCATTTCTATCGAATAATGATAGTGGTCTACTGCCTTTTCCAGCAGATTCTGCTTGCTCCCAAAATTGCGGAATAAGGTCATCTCACTGACGCCTGCCGCTGCTGCGATCTCCTTTGTGGAAACACCTTTGTATCCTTTTTCCGCCATCAAATCGATTGCTGCCAGCATCAATTTGTTTTTATTGTCCACATCCTCGCCTTCCCTTCTACAAACCATGACGTTAGTTAGTACACACTAACATTCCTTGCTAAGAGAATACCGTTATTTACCAGGCAAGTCAATATGCTTTTCCTGGAGTTTCTATGGAAATAGCAATAAAAACGGGATAAACCCGAAACAAAACCTATCTCTCCATCGTATTCACTCTAGTAGGATACAAAATTTTACAATGGAATCGAGGTGCAAGAAAAGATGGAAAGCATCTCTATTGTCCCCTACCGTCCCGAACTCGCCGCCGCAGTAGCCGATATGTGGAATGCCAGCCGGGATAGCTGGGGAGGCGGCAATTCGATTACGACAGCCGAACAGATCCGACAGGAAGAAGCAAGCTCCGATGCCCTCGCTGTCTATCTGGCGATGGACGGCGAAGCAGTGGTTGGCTATTGCAGCCTGGCAGAGTACAGGGAGGACACCGGGGCCTTATACATCCCGCTCCTGAATGTACGGCCAGAATACCACGGCAAAAAGGTGGGACGCATGCTGCTCGGGCGCGTGCTGGAGCAAACGGTTCAGCTTGGCTGGCCGCGGCTTGACCTCTACACCTGGGCCGGGAACACGAAGGCTGTACCGCTCTATAAGAAATTCGGCTTTTTCTGGGAAGACCGGGACGATTCCACCCATCTGATGAACATGATTCCCACGGTTTTGCGTACGGAAGCGATCGCTTCCTATTTTGAGGAGCTTGACTGGTATCGGGACTCGACGCGGGAGATTGTGGTGGAACCGGACGGACGCAAGGAAAACGGATTTGATTACTTCACCTACTCGTGGGAAAAAGGAGATAGGAGCCTGCGCGTGGAGTTTGAGCGCAGAGGCCGAGGCATGCGCCTCATCGAGACGGAGAATTACCTGTTGTCTGTCGAGGTAGAGAAGCTGGACCTGGTGTTCGGCCGGGAATACCAGATACACTACCGGATTGTCAACAAATCAGGCAAGCCGTTGCACCTCTCTTTGAAAGGGGAATCCAACGAAACAATCCGCTTTGACTATCAGCAGGAGCTGGAGGTTACGGGGGAAACGACGCTGTCAGCCAGTTTTTTCGTCGGTGAGATCAGCGAAGAGCAGAGCGTCTGGCGCACCCATCCCCGTGTCAGCACACAGATTCTCATTAATGGAAAAAGCGCGCTGTTTCAGGTGGGGATTCTTCCCAAGTTCCCCGCTTCCCTTTCCTTGCATGTACCTGGCCTGACCTACCCGGGACAGCAGGTGCGTTTTTATCTGGATGTGGAGAACAACTTCACCGAAGAAGCAGCATTTTCATTCGATTTGCCCTCACGTTCCTTTCTCCACATGAAAGAGCAGCCCCGCACACTCCGATTGCTCGGCAAAGAACGCATCTCCTACCCTCTAGTCGCTGAGCTCTATGAACATGGCTTCTACGAGACGGATCTTCGTGTGGAGGCAAAGCTGCAAAATGGCACCTCTGTCTCTTTTGTCAAAAAAATCGGTGCCGCCTTTACGGGACTGGGAGCCATGCTGTCGGGGGAAACGGAACAAGCCTGGGAGATTCACCATGGGCGACACTCCCTCTATTTGAACAAGGACGATAACGAGATTACCGTTGCCAGCGATTCCTGCCAGGAGCCGACCTATTTCAACTACCCCAAGATCGGCAGACCGTATTCCAGCGAGTTTTCCAAAAAGCGTGCCGAACGAGTAGAATTCATCCAGGAAAAGGGAGCCATTGGCATTCGCGCCACCTATCACTCCGGCGCTTATCCTCAAATCGCGCTGATTGGAAAAACACTGCTGTATGGAGACGGTACGGTCGTATACAACGTAGAGCTGGAAAATCTTTCAGCAGAGCGGACATCGCCGGAGCTTTGGCTGAATCAGGGCATTTCGCATCAGCTTCAACGCCCCATTCTGCCCTATCAAGGCCGCTATGTCGAGACACCATCCTCCTACGGGAGCGATACCGATTATTGGGATGGCGAATCCATCACGGAAAACTGGCTGTTTTCGAGGGACGAACCCGCGCCTTGGGGAATGTGCTGGCCTGAGGAGTACCGCCTCGATTTCCAAGGCTGGTACATCACGCTGGAAGACAACCTCGGCATTCTGCAGCCGCAAGAGAAAAAATCGTTCGGTCCTGTTTACCTTGCACATGGAGGCTTTACCGACTGGAAGGAGTTCCGTGCGTTCGCCCGACAAGAAGCACTTCCTGCAGAATTGTCCTTGACCGCCCATCTGGAGCTTGCAGCCAATGAACACAACCCGTTTGTCGCGGGCGAAGAATTTGGCGTGCTCGTCAAGGAGTACAAGCAGCAGTATCTGGAGGGAGAATTGACAGCTCGCCTGTCGAGTGAATCTCTTGCTGAACACACTCAGCGCTATACCGAGGACGAGGAGGCGACGGAATCCAGCTTCTCCTTTGCTGCCCCAAGAATTCCGTATGAAATCGTACAGGTAGAGGGGCATTTTGCTACACATGAAACCTCCTTGCGCAGCACCGTTTTTCCAGTTGGACAAGACAAGATGACGCTGGAAGTAACCGAGGAAGAGGGACAAACGGTCTACCTTGCCGACAATGGACCGTTGCGCATCAAAGCAGCGCCGGACTTTTTCCCTACGCTCTACTCCCTTGCCAGCAATGGACAGGAATGGCTAGCCAGCTCCTTTCCTGAGCGGAGGCCCCAATCATGGTGGAATCCGTGGACAGGGGGAATCAGCAACCATATTGAAGAACTGAGCGGGTTTTCACTGGTCAAAGAAGAGCGAACAGCCTCCTTCGTCGAGCTGACCGATAACAGGCAAAATACATGGCGGGGAATCAAGCTGAGCTACGATGTGAAAAAACAGGAAAAATATCGCGGGTTGACATGCCATCAGTATTACCTGCTGCTGCCCGGAGTGCCAGTCCTTTGCCATACGGTAGAGATCGTGCAAAATACCGGAACGTATTTTGCTGACAAGGGCTGGACGACTGACATCTTTTTGCATACAGGGGAGTCGGGCGAGAACGTCTGGTTGAAAACCACCGGAGCGAACAGCGAGGAGTTGACTTACCAACTGGCGCAGGGAGAGTTGAGCATTAGCGAAACCTCCGATTATCTGATTGGTTCGGCTTCTCGAAAAGACCGGATGCAGATCGTGACGGACCTGGATTCAGCTCAGATGCATACCTACTCCAACAAGGAAGTGGCTGTCGCCTCGATCGTGCGCAATCTGAATCTTGCAGACAAAGGCATCTCCTTTACCCCGCCCGTCTTTTTCCTGTTCGCGGACAAGATGATTCCTTCTGAATCCTTGTCTGCCTTGCGGGCGATTCGATTCACCAATCCATCGAAGGAGGGTACAGATTGAAGATTATTGATGCGCACATGCATTTGTCACATATCGAGGAGTTTAAACGGACAGCAGCAGAAAAGTCGTTTGTCGATTACTCGGTCGCAGGCATCCTGCAGGAATATGCCGAAAACGGGGTGGTGCTCGGCATCGGCATGGGGTTGACGGAGACGCAGCAGGACGGCTTTCCCGACGCGGAGGCTGTCACTCCGATGGGACTCGACTTGACCGACGAGCTTCCCCCACAGCTCGTCTACTGCCTGGGAATCAATCCGTTCAAGCTGGATGAAGCGGCGATGGCAAGACTCGAAGAAGACCTGCAAAAGCCCAATGCGGTCGGATTAAAAATCTACCTGGGCTACTATCCCTTCTACGCCTATGACAGCGTCTATGATCCGGTCTATAAGCTGGCCGCAAAATACCAGGTGCCGGTAGTCTTCCACACCGGTGATACGTATTCGGAGCGAGGGCTGTTGAAATACTCCCATCCGCTCACACTGGACGAGGTGGCCGTGAAGCATCGGGACGTTACCTTCATGATGGCCCATTTTGGCGACCCGTGGGTGCTGGATGGTGCGGAAGTGGTCTATAAAAACCGCAATATGTTTGCCGATCTATCCGGCTTGATGGTAGGCGATGCGGCCAATTGCCAGCGGCTGAAGGACTCACCGCTCTTTTTCGCCCATCTGCGCCACGCCATCACCTATTGTGATCATTACGACAAATTTTTGTTTGGAACGGATTGGCCCTTGGCTCCGGTGAAGCCGTACATCGAGTTCGTGAAAGAGCTGATCCCGGTGGAGCATCACGAGGATGTGTTTTACAAGACCGCATTGAAGGTGTTCCCCAAGATCAAGCCGTTGGTGGAGTAAATAGATGAGGTAGCAGCTGGAATGGGAAACTGCTCAGGCAATGAAAAGCCTGAGCAGTTTTCTTGATTCAGGCCCTCTGCATCGCATTGGCCCTGTATTGCCCTGGTGTTAGTCCCGTCCACTTTTTGAAAGCATTTTGAAAGGCGCTTGGATCGGAAAAATGAAGCAGGTAGGCAATCTCGGTAATGGGATATTCCTTTTTGTTCAAATACCCCAATGCTATTTCCTTGCGAGCATTGGCAGACAGTTCATTGTAAGACGTGTTCTCTTCCTTCAGCCTGGCTTGAAGCGATCTCGTACTCATATAAAAGGAATCAGCCGTCTGCTGCAGGGTAGGAAAAAACACCGGCATGCATGACAGCATCCATTGAAAGACCCTGTCTGAAAATTCCCTTCCCCGGATCAGCTTTTCCCTGATCTCCTCAGCAACGGGTTCAAAAGCTCTGCGCAGCCTGGGATCTGCATACAAGATCGGATATTGCAGCACATCTCTGCTAAGCCGCAACCAGGTATCTGTGCCGCCAAAGCGGGGCTCTACCCCAAACAGGGACAAATACGGCCTGGTATCAGCGGGAGCGGCATGGGCGAATTGCAGTTCTTTTACGTGAATGACGCGATTGCTCATGCGAACGATCAAATGATACAAGGAGCTGACCATATCTTCCAAGCAATGACGGGACATTTGCGTCGGGGTCTGTTTCAAAAAATGAAGGTAGACATCGTTGCCCCGCTCCTCCCATTTCACCTGATAGCCGCTGCATAAGATCACGTTATACCGCTGATAGGCTGTCAATGCATCGACGATCTTTTCGGAATGCATCATCACATAACCCAGGATGCCCATGTCCGCTACGTCCGTTAGCTGCCCCTGATGCAAGCCGAAGTGATCATCCTTCGTGTAGGTCGCGGCCTCTTGCATCAGACGGACAAGTTCCTGCTCCTCAATGCGAGCCTCCACATCCTGCAGCAGGTTGCTGTCAAAGGAAACCTGGCGGCAAAAATGCTCAAAATCATACCCTTTTTGAACGATCGTTTTCATGATCGGGTACACCATGGAAATAGCAAATTCCTGGACACTGCTCACCGCCCAAGCCTCCTTCTCCTTATGCGCCATTCAGCATGATTTTTACGTGTTGGCGCATACATCTGTCGCAATTATCAAGGTATGCTGAAAATATCTCGATTCCCATCATATCACAGATCAATGCAAAGGGATCTGAACGATCCAAGCATTCTAAAAGGAGGATACAAATTTGAAAATTCTCGTTATCAACGGCCATCCTGACCCGGAGAGCTTTTGCTCGTCCTTGGCTCGCGCTTATATGGAAGGAGCAGCGATGGGATCCGCAAATGTTCGAACGATTGACTTGAGCCAGATCTCGTTTGAGCCAAATTTAAAATACGGGTACCGGAAAAGAACAGAGCTTGAGGATGATCTGATAGAAGCGCAGGAATTGATCCGTTGGGCTGATCACCTTGTCTTTGTCTACCCGACCTGGTGGGGGACGATGCCCGCTGTCCTGAAGGGATTTTTCGATCGCGTCTTCTTGCCCGGCTTCGCGTATCAATATCGTGAAAATTCTTCGTTGTGGGATAAGCTTTTAACCGGGAAAACCGCCCATCTGATCGTCACGATGGATACGCCAGCCTGGTACAACAGATGGATATACAGACAAGCCGGACATCAAGTCATGAAGCGGAACATCCTGCATTTTTGCGGAATCAAGCCTGTGCGAATCACCGAGATCAGTCCGGTCAACACATCCACAGAGGCAAAACGCGCCAAATGGCTGGAAAAGGTGAAGGTTTTGGGGTCCAGGCTGGCATAAAAAACGCAGCCCTTATCGGCTGCGTTTCTCTGTTCATCTGGCTGAGGGAAATGACGCACCTGGTATGGATACGGACAATCGGACGGATTGAAATTGATCGCCATTCCACGTCATCAGGTTTTCGACATAGCCGAGCGTATCAGCATTGATCGTTCCAATAATCCGCTGAAGAGCCAAGAGATCGTATCCCATCCTGTTTTCATTTGTCACGATGGGATACAGCGCTCCTAGAGCAAGCACTTCTCCTGTCGCAGGTTGTTTCAGCTTGCCATTATCGTAGTAATACTGCGATAAATAGTCCCGTCCTTTCTGGCTGATATCAATCGTGAAGAACACGTTCAACCGACGACTCCCGACACTAACCTTGTAGTAGTCCTCGTAATTCACCTGGAATTGGTATGCTTGATTGTATTTATCAACGTCGAACATCTCGCGGAGCACATGATTTTTGAAGGAATACATGTAAAAGAATCCGTATCCGCCGCTGCCTCCCGAATCGATACTGACCAAGATGTCTGGTACGTGATCCTTTGAAAAATCCCCAAGGAACAGCCTCGCGTTATAGCCTGCATCGTTGGGAAACTCTACTCTTGTAGAGCGTTGGGAGACTCCATCTTGGATCACCAGCGTGATATGATCCGCGAAGTTTCCGGTTCCTGCCGATGTATCGCCGTACAAATAGATGTTGTCCGCCACGCCGTCCCCCGTCACATCCCCTTGCATCCAATCAAGCAAAGTAAGAGGAGAGGCATCGTTTTGATACACTTGCCCTCGAATTGGTCTGTGCAAAGGAAGCATCCCCTATTCATCGGTTATATGCTGGATACCTTTTGACTATATGAGGTACCATATGTGGGTTCATAACCAGATGACTGTGCGGATGCCCAGGAAGACACTCATTTGCTTCAGTCTATTTGCTGTTGAATTTCTGCAGTAATTGCGCGAACTGCTGGCGCTCCTCAGAAGACCAGTTCCTCAATTTTTTCGTGACTCTCTCCAATCTCGCCTCTTTCGTATCAGCCAATTCCTGTTTGCCTAAATCGGTTATCTCAAAGGAACTCGCCCTCCCGTCCAATGGATCGGACATGCGCAGCACATATCCTTTTTTCTCCAAGGCGGCCATTTGTCTGCTTGCCGTGGATACATCCAGGCCAAATTCCTCTGCCAACGCTTTGACTCCTACTGCATCATGGGTCGCTATGTGGTGAAGAAAGAGATAAGCAGATCGTTCCAGTTTACCAATCGATTTTTCCGTTGTAATGGAAGTAATATGTCGGACCAATACTGCTAATTCTAGTTCTATGATTTCCAATGCTTTTTCGTCCATCTTTATCCCCCGAAATCAATTTGACATTCAAAAAAATAGTTGTATAATGCAATCATATTTTTAGATTACATTTTACTCAGAAAGGTGTCAAACTTCATGTCTTCTCAAAATCACTTGCATTCACCTCGAGAGGGGCAGAGTCTTTTACAGCAGCCTCGCTCGGTTTGGGCTGTATTTTTTGCCTGTATCATCGCGTTTATGGGAATTGGGCTTGTAGACCCGATTTTGCCCGCAATCGCCAAACAGCTTCACGCATCTCAGAGTGAAGTTACCCTTCTGTTCACCAGCTACAATGCCGTAATGGCGGTGGCGATGCTGATTACCGGTACCGTTTCGTCCAGGCTGGGAATCAAGCGGACCTTGCTTGCCGGTATTGTCATTATAGCTGTTTTTTCTGCTCTTGGCGGTTTATCCAATGGAATCTGGGAGCTGATCGGATTACGCGGTGGCTGGGGCTTCGGGAATGCCTTATTTGTGGCAACCGCTCTGACTGCCATTGTATCCCTATCATCATCGGGTACTGCGCAGGCCATTATTTTATATGAAGCAGCAATCGGACTTGGGATCTCTGTGGGTCCCCTCCTGGGCGGAGAGCTGGGTGCCATCTCATGGCGCGGGCCTTTTTTAGGGGTTGCTGTCCTGATGGCGGTAGCGTTTGTTGGCCTGTTCGTTATGATGCCAAACAAGCAAACGTCGCATGCTGCGAAAGCCAAAACATCGTTGCTCGATCCATTCCGAGCTATGAAACACCGTTCGCTGCTCGTCTTTGGCATTACAGCTTGTCTGTACAATTTCGGATTTTTCACCCTGTTGGCGTATGCTCCGTTCGTCATGGGCTTGGATGAGCATGGCTTGGGCTATGTCTTTCTGGGCTGGGGTGTACTGCTGGCGATTACCTCCGTTTTTACGGCGCCCAAATTTCAACAAAGGTTCGGAACCGTTACATCCATGTGCATCATGCTGTTCTTGTTTGCGCTGGATCTGCTCGCCATCGGGATTTGGACATCGACGCAATGGGTTGTCATCGCAGCCGTCATTTTTGCGGGTGCCTTGTTAGGGAATAACAACACCTTGATTACGACGGCTGTCATGAACGCAGCTCCTGTAGAGCGGGCTACTGCGTCTGCAACGTACAGTTTCCTCCGTTTCTTGGGAGGTGCGGTGGCACCATTCATGGCTGGTAAACTGGCGGAGATATACAACCCTCATGTTCCTTTTATCGTTGGTGCAGGTTTTGTTCTCCTATCCGTTCTTTTCGTACTGGCCAATCGTACCCATGTGGGGCATGTGGATGAGGCAGGGGCTGCTCATTGAGATAAAACCGGGACGCGATCTCTTCGCTCCCGGTTTTTGCATAAAAAAATCCGGCAAGAGCAGCTTCGCTCTTGCCGGATTTCCGCTTATTTCAGATCAATTACCATGCCGGTAATGACACCTTTCTCATCCTTGTGGAATTGAAGCCCCAGATAATGACCATCAGCCTCGCTGAATTGTACCGAGTCCGAGAAACCGGTTTGGCCCTCTGCGAACAACGTTTCAGGGGAGAGCTTAACATTCCAGCCGTCATACTCATAGTTGATCCTGCCTTGTTTGTCATAGGTTACTTCCTTGACGGATTCCGGTATGACCTTGCCATCCGCAAGTCTTTTCTTCAGGTCTTCGATCTGGTTTACTAGCTCCTCTTCAGCTGGATCAGCCTTGGTACCGGATTCCGGCTCTTTCAACAGTTCTTTTAAGTAAGTCTCTGCCTTGGCGGGATCGGCCTTAGCTTTGTTCAAAGGCAGATCCATCAGCAACGATACACCTTTATAATCGGATTTGGTCGTTACCTCGCCTGTACTTTCATTGAAAGCGAACGCTTCACTGTTATAGAAGGGGCTTCCGCTGCTGATTGCGAGATACACCCCTCTGTCGGCAAACATTTCCACGCCGTCGCATTCGATCAGTCTGTACTGAATGCCGTCCAATACAACCTCGCTGTAACCGCCTTTCATCGAAGCAATATTTACCTGCCACGGTTTCAGGCCTTTTATGAGAGGTGAGATGAAGAATGATTCTTCTCCGTATTCCGGATCGCTCGTTCTCGGCATCGGGCGGCCATCCTGTCTGGCGATGGATACGACCGCATAGGTTCTTTCCGGATGGATCTCATTCGTCGAGTTGGAGTCGTTCAGTTCTTTCAGTCCCGCTCCTGAGACGATCCCGTGCAATGTAAATTTGTAATCCCCGGAAACGGCCGATTGATTGATTTCGATAGCGTCTTTGCTTTCAAACGCCTTCGCCAACATTTTCTCACCCAGTTGAACAGCAACCTGGTCGGAACTGAAAAACTGTGTGGCCGCAATCGCCGTTACAGACATGACAAGCGTCAGGGCGGCAACCATCACTCCTGCGGATATCCTTTTTCTATACACACGATTCATCGAATTTCTCTCCTCTGCCCGATTGAGTATGCTTTGATTCAGTTTCTCTTCCGGTTCACCTGGAGCAGCAAGTGCTTGCTTGAGCATTCGTTCCCACTTTTCGGAATCATTCATGAGGACTCCACCTCCAACAGCTTTTTCATGTTTCTCCTGGCCTTGAAAAGCCTGCTTTTGACGGTACCCGGCGGAATTCGCAATGCTTGTGCGATCTCTTCAATGGACATTTCAGCGGTATAGTGCATGTAGAGCGGAATTTTCAGCTTGTCATCCAGCCTGTCCGCAGCAGCTTGTATCATGCCGCGAAGCTCATGGGACAGCACAGCGTCCTCGGGAGTCGCTTCACTTTCTGACACAAAAGCATGATCTACATCCTCGCTGAGCCCTGCTATAGGCGCAATTCGCTGCCTCCAGGCGAACTTGCGGCGATTGTTTTTGCGCACGCGGATGGCAATGGCGATGAGAAAGCTCTTGGGATTTTGGTTCTTGTCCATTTTATGGATGACTTCGATTGCTTTCAGGAAGGTTTCTTGATACAGGTCATCTGCATCTTCCTTGTTTCCCGCAAGCCTGTAGCAAAATCCGTAGACCGCTTTGCCGTGTATGTTGATTAGATTGGTTAGCTCGTCGATATCCAAGTAGGCACTCCTTTCTGAAGGATCCTTCACCTATATATTGTCATAACTTTGTGGTGGGTTCACAAAATGGCAGACGAAAAAAACCACGCCTGAAGTAGCGTGGTTACGATTCTCGCATGAAGGATATTTATTAATGCTCCAATTACGAGTATGATAATAGCTAAAAAAGAAAGAGGCTGTCATCATGGATTCATTTTCACCAAGAAACAGGACGAAAACACAAACCTTGGTCATCAATGCACTTTTCATCGCTTTTACCCTTGCTGCTACCATGTTCGTCAACCTAAGGCTGCCGATCATGGGAAATGGAGGCCTCATTCATCTGGGCAACGTGCCTCTTTTGATAGCTGCCTTTGTTTTCGGCAGAAGAACGGGAGCCGTAGCAGGCGCCTTCGGAATGGGCTTATTCGATGTGATCTCCGGTTGGATGGCATGGGCTCCGTTTACTTTTGTCATCGTAGGGGCTATGGGCTATGCAGCCGGACTCATCTCTGAAAAGGTTCCCGGCAAGAGAGCACTTGTATACACGCTGGCAGTTGCAGCAGCACTGATTATCAAAGTCGTGGGCTACTACTTTGTCGAAGTCATCCTTTACAGCAACTGGATTCAGCCATTCGGGTCCATCCCAGGAAACGTTCTACAGATCGTAATCGCCGCTATCATTGTCATCCCTCTTGCAGGACGCTTGAAGAAAATTTTTGGTTAATCCACGGGACGAATCCCCCTTTATCTTGGTAAGAAGAATAGAGGGGGGATTCACTTTCGTTTTACTTCCTGCTCTCTTGCCACTTCTTCAGCAAAGCTTCAGCATGGGTTTTCAGGGATTGATACGCATCCTCGGATACTGACCCCGCTTTTTTATGTTGATCGAGCAACTGGTTAAAGCTTTGCATGTACTTCACAACCTGTTCGGCTGCCTCCTGTTGTTCAAAACGTGCCGCTGTGTCCAAATGGGCTTGCAAGGAACGAGCCGCCCCATGGTTGGAAAATTCCCCAGCCTTTTCGAATTGCTCGACAAGTGCTTGCAGATAGGATGCGTCAATAAATGTACGATCACGGAATACTTCCTTGCCCTCAAACAAAGTCAACAAGACCTTCGCTTGATTAATCTGTGTTACAGGAAGCTCGAAAAGATTTTTATCCACAACGACCAGGTCCGCTTTTTTGCCAACCTCGATAGAACCTCTTTCATCCTCCGCGAAAATCAAATGGGCTCCGTTGATTGTATAGCTGGCAATCATATCCTCGAGGGAAGCTCTTTCCTTCGGCCATGCTGCCTTGCCCAGATCAGCTTCGACGGCTTTATCCCGATCCAATCTGGTCACCCCTACCTCTAGCCCTGTAAAGGGTATGAAGTCGCTAAGAAATTGAGCTGTTGAAGGATAATCACTTGATGAAGCAACAGGAATTCCAGCTTCAAAATAGCTGTTCATCCGACGAAGATCCCTCAAATTTTCCTCACTTAAATCATAATCACTCTTCCTGCTGGCAAACCAGGCAGGCTGTGGAACAGGAATTACATCCAGGTTCTTAAACCGAGCAACATCATCTTCCCGAACCCAGCTTATATGGGTAATGGCATGCCGGGAATCTCTTCTTCCATTTACTTTAGCAGCATATTCAAAAGCGTCTAAAGCATTGCCACTAGGGTAAAATCCTTGAATGCCAATCGCATGGACATAGACGCGGAACCCTTCTTTATCTAAAGCAGCCACAGTTTCCTCTAATACATCCTGATCCCAAACCAGCAGATCGTCGCCGACACCGTCTGCAAATATTTTAATGGAATCTACCTTGTACAGCTCTCCTTGATATTTGTCGCGCAGTTCCTTAAACATACTGATCTGCTCTGTCCCTCTATTTTCATCAGCCCACAATGCTAAATCGTATCGCATAGTCAATTTGCCTGCATTGTCCATTTCTTCAAATGCTTTCAACAGGTTTTCGGTTGGGTAGTGAATAGGCACGAATACGCCGGTAACACCATTTTTAGCTGAATATTCCTGCCACGCTATAATCGTCTCTTTATATTCCTGCACCGTAAAGTCCGATTGGGGAAGAGCGTTAATCACAAGATTATGGGCGGAAAATTCTTGTAAAATTCCTGTCGGCTCTCCTGTTTTCGGATCGCGTTCAATCATTCCTCCTTTTGGATCAGGGGTGTTTTTGTCTATCCCTGCATTCGCAAGGGCCTTTGAGTTTACCCATAAATCGTGATGGCTGCTCGAGATAAAGACAGCAGGAATATCAGGAAATACCTGGTCGAGCCATTCATTCGGAGCGAGCCCGCTGGATTCGATTAAATCTCGTTTCCAGCCTACGCCGCGCAGTTGCTTACTATCGGGATGCTCCTTCAAGTAATCCTTGATGGCCTGTGCGTATTCTTCCAAGGTCGAATAATTTGTAATATCCAACCAAAAAAGACTTTCCGCCATCAGGTAAGCATGGGCATGGCTGTCGATAAATCCGGGCAAAAGCATTTTTCCCTTCAGATCAATCACTCTGGTGTTGGAATCTTTGAAAGCGGCGGCTCCTTTGCTATCACCAACATAGAGTATCTTGCCATCCTTCACCGCAACAGCTTCAGCCCTGCTGCGATCCTTGTCAACCGTGTAAACGCTACCATTTTCAAAGATCAAATCAGCCGCTTGTTTCGAATTCTCCTTCGCCAGCGCACTCCCGGTAAAGACCGAACTCATCAGCAAAACGATGAATAAGAGGAATGAACATACTCTCATCGCAATCAAACCCTTTCTCTTGCCACCAATCTGCGAAATTTTCAGGGATCGTAGACAATTCGCAGATTGGTGACAGGTATGTCATATGGGCATGGGTTAGTGCTATATGCTTAACTTCTCAATCGCTTGTTCTTCGGACGGCAAGAAAAAAATAGCGTTGCCCTTATTCGATTCATAGATGAAATCTTTTAGGCTTTGACTGGAATACACGGAGAAATCTCCAACAATGGCAAGCTTCTTGCGATAATTGATGAACTTCTGAAGGATTTCGCCTGCCAGACGTGTTTTCAAATCGAAAAAGCGCTCGCTGATCAGGGATTTGTTTATGATGATCCGATCGCAGTCAGCTTCATATTGTACCGTGGCCATCAGATCCAATGCTGACTGGACGTCCTCGATCAGGATTTCGTTGCTGCTCACGATGGCGATATTGCCTCCGGCTGCTTCCACTTTTTCTATCTTCATATTTACCCTCCTCGTCTGACGAATACTCTTCATCTTCGATCCATCATCTCACAATAGCCGCGGATATGCACCACAACAATAAATCGCTTAGGGACCATCCCTTTCCCTGTCAAGGTGAGCAAAGCGTTTAACAACTTGTTAAAGTTTATAGACATATTTCCGCATTGTTCATCAGAACACGTTGTTCGATTCGGAAAATATAAAGGTCGGCAACTTGAAATTGACGAGACTATTTCCTGTATTCTCAAAAAGAACAACGGGGCATTGCGAAACATAAACCACCAAAACGTGGCGGAAAGGCCAAAAATAGAGGGTTATGGTGTGAATGTCAATTAAAAAGTTGACCACCGTGCTCATCAAAAAATTGACCACCATGACAAAATGAATCCACCCGTTGGGTGGGTAACTTTTTCATGATCACGATCTTTGAATGCTCTGCTTAAAGCGATAACTGTCTCCATTCATAGCAAAGATATGGGCTCGGTGCGTTAGCCGATCAACCAGGGCTGACGTCATCTGCTCATCTTTAAATATCTGGGTCCAATCAGCAAATTCCAGATTACTCGTAATGATCATGCTTCCTTTCTCATAACGAACTGCACAAAATTGAAACAATAGCTCCGCCCCTGTTCTGCTGAGAGGGACAAATCCTACTTCATCCAAGATGATCAAATCAGTTTTCAGCCACTGTTTCTCTAGCTGGAGGATTCGCTTTTGGGACTGAGCTTCCATCAGCTCGTTGCATATCTTAGCCGCTGTCCAAAACTGTACGGAATAGCCATGATGGCATGCTTCTTTCCCGAGTGCTATGGAGAGATGAGTCTTGCCAGTGCCGGAGTTTCCAATAAACATGATGTTCTCAGCTTTTTCAATGTATTCACAACGAGCCAGTTGAAGTAATTTGGGTTTATTGAGGGATGGAATCGCTGAAAATTCATATTGATCGAGAGTTTTAACGGACGGAAACTTGGCGTGCTTTATTCGACTTGCGATTTGATTGGCATCTCTTTGCTGAACTTCTTGCTCCAAAAGAGCTAACAGGAACTCCTCGTAGGGAATTTGTCGTTCAGCAGCATCATGGGCCATTTCCTTATAGACACGCTTGATCGCGGGTAGTCGTAGACGTTTCGCATAGTTTTCGAGCAAAAAGGTTGTACTCAATGAACCACACTCCCTTTATGTAACAAACGATTGTACTGGCTAAGATCAGGCGATTTTACTTGAATACGCGGAATAGAGCTATCCTCGGCCAACGCGAGTTGGGGGACACGATGTTCTGGCAATGTACGCTGAAACAACAATTGCCTTACGGCATCGTACTGGAACATACCCTTTTGACAAGCTTCATTAAGTGCTTCTTCCACAAGGGATGCATCGAATTCTCGGTGTAATAGCAAGAGTCGAACGAATTCCTTCATTCCCCCAGGCCGATAACGGCACTTGTCCAAGAACTTTTGGTAAATGGCAGGCAATCCCGCCTGATGTATTGGCCTCGCATATAAAACGGCTCCTGGGCGAGTAAGAAGCAAATCCAGATAATGATCGTACTGCAAAAGCTCTTTTCCCTTATCTAAGCATCGCTCATGCGTAGCAATCAGGTTTTTGCCGTGGTAGACCTCGATTCTTTCGGCAAACACACGACAAATAAGCTCAGTTGACGCATGAGAAACTGGGACAGAATAAGCATTTTTCTCGAAGTGAATCATGGACAGCGTATTACTTTTCACGGATACGATACGACAACATTCCAATGGTCGTGGGGGCAATGAGAGCATGATAAGCTGCTCTTGAGCAAATGCTTCTCCAACGGTTAGGGAAGACCTCGGAACGGTTGTTTTCTCGTAAGAGATACATTTTTCGAGGAGAATTTGATTCAATTCATCTAAAGAAGAAACACTTGGTACAGGGGTAAAGAATTGCTTCTGAACAAACTGCACGAGATTTTCCACTTGGCCTTTTTGATGCCCTTTTCCCGGATCACAGAAATAGCTTTCGAACAGATAATGGGCACGTAGCTGAACAAACCGTTCTTGCTCCTCACGGTTTTTGCCCTCCAAAACCTTTTTTACGGCGGTCGTCAGGTTGTCGTACGTAATGATCTGGGGAACAGCACCGAAAAAACCAAAAGCATCTACATGACCTTGGAGAAGTGCTTCTTGCTTTTGATGAGCGAATGTTTTGATAAAGATCTTTCTGCTGTAGGTGCAACGCATACAAAAGACTTGAATTTTCACCTGTTTACCCTGTAAAAGAACTGTAACCTCACCCCAGTCAAATTGAGCAAATCGCCCTGGCGGGAAATCGAGGGGGACAAATGCTTTGGGAGGAGAAACCCGCAATTGCCTGACATAACGGCGTACCGTTGATTCACCTCCGGTAAATCCGTATTCATCGACGAGTCTCTGGTAGATTCGTTTGGCAGTATGTCGCTGCTTTGGGGGTGCTTGTTCATCTTGGCGTAGCCATTCCAAGATGATGGGCTGGACAGAATCAATGACTGGCTTTGGCTTCGGTTTTGAGAGTTGATACATAGGGATCTCAGAGGATTTCAAGGCTTTTCGTATCACTTGGCGGGAATAGCCGGTTTCGCGAGAAATTTGACGAATTGGCTTTCCTAGCAGAACGTGTTGTTTCCTGATAAACTCATAATTAGCCATCTGAAGCATTTCCTTTCCTCCTATATCTTGGTGTCTCGACAACTTCAAGATACAGGAAAGAGGTGCTCAGGTGGTCAACTTTTTTATGAGCGATGTACCACTAGGTGGTCAATAATTAGATTAGCATTCACATTATGGATTATTTGAATAATTTTGAAAGGCATTGTAACCTCCGTAAAGTAATTATCGTCTTATAGGAAAGGAAGGAGCTGATGTTTTGACAAGATTTATTATGCTTTTTATAGCAATTGGACTTATATTAGTTGGGTGTAGTGCAGATAAAACAAATGGTAGTAACGAAAAAAATACGCCTGTAGTCCCTGGAGATAGCAGCGAAGATCATGCTATAAACATTGAAATTACGCCCAACACTGAAGGGAATGTATTACAAGATTCTCCCGAATATGTAGCTAAAAATGAAAGGGAAATATCTATTCAGGATGCTGAAACGGCTTATGAAATGTGTGTGAGAGTGCTGACTGACTATTATAAAGCGGTCTGGAACGGCACGGATATTGAATTGGGTGTATTTATCGATAACGAAAACCTTAAACGGTATACGCAAAAGAAGATTCAATACCAATTTGACTTGCATTCAAGGCACAATCTTACTGATAATGTGGTGAAGAGTGTTAATATTGGCACTCAAGGAGTGGATTGGGAAGTGGAGTATACTGATGACGCAGATGGGGGTTTTCTCTATTTAAAATTACCTGCGGAAATAAAAATGGCTGAAGGTAGTCGTGGTGAAGTTACTGAATTTCTTGTACGTAATGTAAACGGCAAGTTAGTCATTGTTGATTGGTATGATGGTGGAAAAGATAGTTATGATTTCATAGTGCGTGGAGAAAATCTAACGATTGACAACCCTAATAGATGGAATGATAGTGAATGGGTAAAGAAGTTAAATAGTAAGCAGGTTGAATTTTCAGGCTCAGTTCGGTAGTCAGTTATTTAACTGTCGCTTATACAATACCCATTGGTCTGTTCAATTAAATGGTGCGTTAGTTGAACAAAATACGGGGCCGACTGGTCATAACCCCGTCAAGTAGACAACAATAAAATGTCTGTTTATGCAGCGACTGCTTTCCGGTATTCAATCGGAGAGCGGTCGCTAAATTTTTTCTGGAAACGATCATGGTTATAATAGAAAATGTACTCAGATATAGCTTGCAGAAGTTTTTTCCGTTTTTAAATGGGAAAAGAACGATTCAATGGCTGCCTAGTAGACTACGTACCCCTAACTGTGCTGCAATCCGATACGGACTCCATCCCTCCTCTAGGTACAGTCTAACTGCTTCAGCTTTAAATTCATCCGAATACCTTTTATTGATACGTCTCGCCTCAGACACGAAAATCCCCTCCGGTCAACAATGGTAAGCCTATCTTATCAGACAGACTTTTTTCATTGTCCACCATGAGGGGATAATACCCGTCCGGTGCAATACCGAACTCAAACCTTACGCGCTGCTTAATAAAAACTGTCTACCTTTTTGGGGTCACTTCCAAGTGTTTTCACGTATTTCATATAGGAAGCAAGCTGGGATTATGCGTTTTTCGTCGACTCAAATATCTCCCAGATCTTTCTCTCATTCCAAAGCAAATGCTCCCTCATGCTCCTCGAAGCTGCCTCTGAATCCCCTTGCAAAATGGCATCTACAATAGATTGATGCTCATCATAGGCTTGCATAAAGCGATTCGGTTCTTTCATGGAGTGCATTTTGCTGATTCGGATGACTTCTTTAATTTTTGTTGAAACAGCTTTGAAAAAGTCTATATAGATTGAGTTTTGTGAAGCTAAAATAATCGAGTAATGAAATAAATAATCCTCTTCCAATCCAGTGGAGCCATTTTGGACCGCTTTCAATAATTCCTCATTGCAATCCTTGATTTTTAATAGATCCTTCTTCATTCCTTTTTCAGCAGCCAAACCAGCTGCTTCTACTTCAAATCCACGACGAAATTCAAGGACTTCATTTAGCTCTCTTTTTTCCATCAAGTTGGAGGTAACACGCAGGATGATCGAATCGCCATGAATATCTTTAAGAAAAATTCCCGATCCAGGACGGGTTTCAATAATGCCATTAGCACTTAAGACGCTCATCGCTTCTCTCACGGCTGTTTTACTTACATTAAAAATCGAAGACAATTCATTTTCTGAAGGCAGCCTTTCTCCAGGCTGGATTTTTTCTTCCTGAATATATTGTTCTATCGCAAATATAATTTCTTCAAATAATCGTTTCTTTTTGATTGGCTTTAAAGCCATAGAATCAACTCCTTTATAAATATGGTGGTCTGACCAATATTTCGACCCAAATAGCACGATGGATAAACGTTTTTTAGTCATATGGTTTTCTTATGGTTAGACCAATTTTATATAGTGAAAATGAATAAGTAGATACGATTTATGCTCCTTCAATTCCCAATAAATCTAGCAAATAAATGGTTTCTTGTAAATCTCTTTTTTGAATGGCTGTATCCAACTCACTCCACTCAAAAGGCTGTTGCTTCCCTTCAAAGAAATGGTTTGCCAGTAAGAGCTGATACGATTCTTCCCACAGAGAATGAAAATACGGGTTTGGAATCTCCTTTCCCAATGACGAAACCAATTGACAAAAGTTTTCCCAAAATGAATCGCGCTCCTGGTGATCAGGCAAGAATTCCTCTGATTTCAGAAAGGAAATGACGATGGTTTTTGCACACATCACAGCAACCTGAAAATAGTGATCCAGCTCTAGCGTAGGGATTCTTTTGTTGATGACGCGACTAGGAATGATATAAGGCTGCGGGCTGGCGACAAAGGTTCCTTCTCCTTGTTTGGATTCGAGGAAGCGCAGTAGCTCTAATACTTTAATTCCTTCCCGTACAGAAGAACGGCTTACTTGCAGTAGCTCACTCAGTTGTCTTTCTGTTGGCAGTTTTTGACCAGGTTCTAGCGGAGTGCTGTCGATGTGATCGACGATTTGTTGCGTCACCTGTTCAAACATTCTGGGAATCGATTTAATATGTTTATTGGTGTTCACCACGGATTCTCCTCCCGAAAAGGGTTCCCTATGATTTTAACAAATACGTTCGTAAAAAGAAAATTGATCAACAAAACCTCCAAAATACATGGATCGAAGTATGTTATTTTAAGGCAAATTAAAATTATTAGAAATATCTAAAGGTATTGACTAATAAAACACTCTACCATATACTGACTTTATCCAATTTGGTAGCTTTCTCTCCACATTGGTCTGACCATCATTAATTAACTAGATAAGATAGGTTTTGATCTGATTTTTTTCCATGGTCTGACCATAAGAATATACTAAGAAAGGAGAGCTGAGTCTATTCGTTTTTTGAAATCGCTTACCTTTGTCCTTATTCAAAGAAAGTGAGGAGTGTTGTCATGCAGAAATTCATACATTTTGCAAACCGACTTTCCGTTCTCCTGATCTCCCTTCTCCTGGCTGTGATGTGTATTCTCGTATTTGGAAATGTCGTGTTGCGCTATTTTTTCAACTCGGGGATTACCTGGTCAGAGGAAATGGCAAGGTTCATGTTTGTTTGGTTGATTTTCTTAGGAGCCATCCTCGGGTTGAAAGACAATGAACATTTGGGCGTCGATATGCTGGTAAAGAAAGTATCCCGAAGATTCAAAAAGATTCTCTATGTCATTTGTAACTTGTTAATCCTGTACAGTCTGATCTTGCTATTGAACGGAAGCTGGAAATTAACCCTGCTCAGCGTCGATTCAGTCGCACCCGCAACAGGCTTGCCCTACTCCTATTTTTATGGCATAGGCATCATTGCGAGTATCGGAATGGGAATCGTCATTTTCAGAAACCTGTATAACGGTCTTTTTAAAAAAGATACAGATCATTTCGTCATGACGAAAGATTCTGAGGAGCTGACGGAGCCTTTAGCAAAGGAGGAGGGAAAATGACCTTAACCATTTTCGTGGGCTCCCTGCTCGCAGCGATGGCGATTGGTGTACCGATTGCCTTTGCTCTCCTGCTTAGCGGAATTGCCTTGATGTTCTATCTCGATGTTTTTGATACGCAAATTATTGCTCAAAATCTGATCAGTGGAGCAGATAACTTTCCGCTTATGGCCATCCCCTTTTTCATTCTGGCTGGAGAGTTGATGAATCGAGGTGGAATTTCAAACCGAATCGTCGCTTTTGCCTTAGCTCTCGTCGGTCATCTTCGCGGCGGACTGGGATACGTAGCTGTTATTGGCAGCGTTTTATTTGCTGGGCTTTCCGGTTCTGCTGTCGCTGATACTGCTGCATTAGGCGCCATTTTGATCCCGATGATGGTAAAAGCCGGGTACGACAGAAATTCTTCCAGCGGTTTGATAGCAGGCAGCGGCATCATCGCACCCGTCATCCCGCCTAGCATCCCGATGATTATTTTTGGAGTAACGGCCAACGTTTCCATTACCAAATTATTTATGGGAGGCATTGTTCCTGGTTTATTAATGGGGATCGGGATCGCAATTGCCTGGTGGATGCTCAGTAGAAAGACGAAGGTTGAAGTTCTTCCTCGTAAATCGATGAAAGAGATTTTCAAAACAACCCTGCAAGCTTTTTGGGCGCTTCTATTGCCTGTGATTATTATCGTAGGGATGAGAGGCGGGATTTTTACTCCGACTGAAGCTGCTGTTGTCGCTGTTTTTTATGCGCTGTTTGTTGGTTTTGTCATTTACCGGGAGTTGACCATTTCGGCTTTGATAGAGGTTTTGGTTGCATCGGCGAAAACCACGAGCACCGTTATGTTTCTGGCCGCTGCCGCGATGGTGTCCGCTTGGCTGATCACGATCGCCAACATTCCAGCAGATCTGGTGCATCTACTCAGTCCGTTTATGGAGAATCAAACCCTGTTGCTTTTGGTGATCATGGCACTGGTGCTTCTTATCGGAACAGCGATGGATTTAACGCCGACTCTTCTCATCCTCACGCCAGTCATCATGCCGATCGTTCTGCAAGCTGGCATCGATCCTGTCTATTTTGGAATCTTGTTTATCTTCACGAACTGTATTGGATTGTTGACTCCTCCTGTGGGAACGGTTCTAAATGTGGCCTGCAGTGTAGGAAAAACGGACATGCAGGGAATTTTGAAAGGGGTTTGGCCCTATCTAATCGTCCACCTCGTTATTCTCTTGCTCTTAATTGTATTTCCATCCATCATCACCGCACCTATCGCGTTTTTAAGCCGCTAATACTAGAAAAAGGAGGTATATATGGCTACATACAAAGTCGTAATCACAGATTGGGAATTTGAGGATCTCCGTTATGAAGAACAAGTATTACACCATCCGGACGTAGAAATAGCAGCCTTTCAATGCCGTACAGAAGAAGAGGTCATCAAAGCTTGTCAGGGCGCAGATGCGATTATTAATCAATACGCTCCCATCACACGGAAAGTTATTGAATCTTTGGAAAAATGCAAGGTGATTACCCGTTACGGGATTGGCTTGAACACCATTGACCTGGATGCAGCAACAGAAAAGGGAATATGTGTCGCGAATGCGCCCGATTATGGCATCGATGAAGTATCCAACCATGCTCTGGCATTACTCATGAATGTAGCGAGAAAAATCACATTCGCGAACCAGGATGTCAAACAAGGAAAGTGGGATTTCAAACCGCTTCAGCCCATCTACCGACTGACCGGCTTAACGCTTGGCTTGGTTGGGTTTGGAAATATCGCACAAAGATTAGCAGAAAAAGTCATGCCATTAGGACTTCACGTAATCGCTTACGACCCCTATATTCCCGAGGAGGTGGCAAAAAGCCGGAATGTCGCTTTAGTCTCTTTGAATGAGCTTTGTCAGAATTCAGACCTAATCTCTGTTCACGCCCCCCTTCTCTCGTCTACAAAGGGGATGATTGGAAAAGAACAATTCCAACTGATGAAAAAAGGGGTATCGATCATCAATACTTCACGAGGTCCTGTTATTGATGAAACGGCATTCATTGAAGCATTACAGGATGGAATAGTCGCGGGAGCCGGGCTGGATGTGGTGGATCAAGAGCCGATTGCTACCGATCACCCTTTCCTTTCCATGAACAATGTCGTCTTGACGCCCCACTCCGCTTGGTATTCGGAAGAGGCCGCTGTGGAAGTTCGATCCAAAACAGCCTTGGGGGTGATGGATGTACTCGTTTATGGGGAATATCCGAAATACCTTGCCAATCGACAAGTTATCGGGAAGACAAACCTCCAAGCATATCTTCCGCATGAACGCTACAACTTTGACAGAGACGCGATCTTACAGAAAATGAAGGCAGCCAATTTCACCAATAAATAAGGGGATGGTAAACATGAAAAAAATGATCAAAAAAACGATGAGTGCTCTTTTGGCAAGCAGTCTAGTCATGAGTCTGGCAGCATGTGGGGGAACAACAACAGGACAAACGCAATCAGCACCACCAGCTGCAAGTGGAATTAGTGAACGGACGATTAAAATCGGATCAGGTGCAACGGATAATTCCCCAGTAGGACAAGCCATGGTTGAGTTCAAAAAAATAGTCGAGGAAAAGAGCGGTGGAAAAATCAAGGTACAAACCTTCCCTAGCAGCCAGCTGGGTGATGATAAACAAATGATCGACGCTCTGAAAGCCGGCACCCTGGAAATGTCTACGCCAACAACCGCTCCATTAGTCGGTACAGTGAAAGATTTCGGGATTTTCGATTTGCCATTTACCATTAGCAACGCGGAACAAGCGGACAAAGTTCTTTCCAGTCCCGTTGGCCAAAAACTTTTGGACAAACTGCCTGACCACGGTTTGATTGGTCTTACGTATTGGGAGTATGGATTCCGGAATCTCACCAACAAAAAGAGACCGGTAGTGAAAGTAGAAGATTTTGCAGGCCTAAAAATTCGTACACAGCAAAATAACATTCACATCGATGTATTCAACGCGTTAGGCGCCAATGCCACTCCCATGGCATACAGTGAGGTTTTCTCCGGACTTGAAAGCGGGGCTATTGACGGACAAGAAAATCCTGTCGGAGCTATTGAAGATAACAAGTACAACGAGGTACAAAAATATCTTTCACTGACGAACCATATCTACTCCCCTATCGCTCTTTTGATGAGCAAAAAATTCTGGGATCAATTGTCTGATGAAGAGAAGAAGCTCATCCAGGATGCAGCGATTCAAGCCGGAGAAAACGAGAAGAAAAATGTCCGCGCGCAAGCTCAACAATCCATTACAAACTTGCAAAACGCAGGGATGGAAGTAAACGAATTTAGCGAAGAAGAAATCACAAAGGCCAAAGAGATTATCAAGCCAGTGATCGAGAAGCATACGAAAGAACTGGATCAAGATATCGTGAACGAGTTCCTTCAAGTAGTCGGCGCAGCGAAATAAAACGAGATAAAGGTGAAAAAAATGACAAAACTATCAGGAAAAACAGCAGTCGTAACAGGAGCGGCCCAAGGGATCGGAAAGGCGATTGCGCTGAGACTTGCCAAAGAAGGAGCAAATGTAGCCGTCGTCGATCGAAATGAAGAAAAGATTATCCAAACGGCTAACGAAATCAAGGAGCTGGATAAGGATTGCAAAGGGTATGTGCTGGATTTGAAACATACGGAAGCGATTGCCCCCTTATATGAAACAATTGCCAAAGATTTTGGTCGAATCGATATTGCGGTACACGCAGCTGGCGTAGCCTTGACAAAAGATTTTATGGAAATAACAGGAAGTGACTGGGATTTCGTCATGGATGTCAATGCCAAAGCCCTATTCTTCTGTGTACAACAAGCTGCGAAACAGATGATGGCAACAGGTGGTGGAAGAATCATCAATTTCGCCTCAATCGCAGGGAAGCAACCTACGAAACCCGACCTTTCCGTGTATGGGGCATCCAAAGCCGCTGTCTTGAGTATTACGAAAACGGCAGCAGCAAACTTCGCTGCTTCTAAAATTTCGATCAACGCGATCTGCCCGGGAGTCGTGCACACGGCCATGTGGGATCAGATCGACAGCGATCGTGCCCGAATCTACAATCAGCCGATCGGGAAAGCCATTGAAAATATTACCGGCTTGATTCCATTGGGCAGATTAGCGGAATTGGATGAGATTTCCGGATTGGTAGCCTATCTGAGTTCACCAGAAGCAGAGT
Organism: Brevibacillus panacihumi W25; assembly: GCF_000503775.1. Lineage (GTDB taxonomy): Bacteria > Bacillota > Bacilli > Brevibacillales > Brevibacillaceae > Brevibacillus > Brevibacillus panacihumi_A. The sequence continues at coordinate 1,289,244 of NZ_KI629782.1, forward strand.
ATATCACCGGGCAGTCTATTAACATTTGCGGCGGTATGATCATGAGCTAGATTTTTCATAGAAAGCAGAGGGGGAACGAAAATGGGCAATAGAGTACCTTTAAAGCAATTGCTTCAACGAGAAGGAATCGTTGTCGCACCAGGCTGTCATGATGCATTGGGAGCCAAAATCATTGAAAGTGCCGGGTTTGATGCCGTATATATGACAGGGAACGGAACCTCAGCTAGTGCGATTGGAAAACCGGATTTGGGTTTCCTTACCATGACAGAAATGGTTTCCAGGGCTAGAGGCATTGTTTCAGCCGTTGATATCCCCGTTATTTCCGATGCAGATACGGGATATGGGAACCGTAATAATGTCATTCGTACAGTTCAAGAGTATGAGGCCAGCGGCGTTTCGGCGATTCACTTGGAAGACCAGGTTACCCCGAAAAAATGCGGCGCCATGAGCGGGATCGAGCTTATCTCCATAGAGGAGCATGTCGATAAGATACAAGCAGCGATTCAAGCACGCAAGGATGAAAACTTCCTCATCATTGGGCGAAGCGATGCAAGAGGAACAAAAGGTCTCGCGGAAGCCATCGAACGGGGAAAAGCTTATGCTGCCGCTGGAGCAGATCTCATTCTCATCGAAATGCTGGAATCGGTGGATGAAATGAAAGAAGTCGCCAGAAAAATCGATGCGCCATTGATGTTCAACTATGTAGAGCACACGAAAATCCCCAATCTGACCATTCAGCAATTTCAGGATCTTGGCTTTAAACTGTTGGCTTATCCGCTGTCCTCTACGTTCTACTACGCAAAAACCATGATGGATTTGATGAGGACGCTAAAGGAAACAGGGTCGACAGAAAGCTTCCAGGAACAGATGTTGAAAATCCATGATTATGAAAAATTCCTGGGGATTGAGAAGTATAGATAAGCTTTGCTGGCCAATCCCGAGAGTATCAATGACAAAGGAGAAGGGAATTTCCCCTTCTCCTTTCCGTTTCTATCCTTTGTAATGCGAGAAGATTGGTCGTCCCAGATGCTAAACAAGCTTCATAAAATCCTCCGTAGTCATCACATGAGCCGTTGACACATTCAGCAGCGCAAGCGTGACTCGGTGTACTTCTTCGGCCGGGACCGGACCATATCCTGTATCCGGATAGTCATACGTCCCGGTCGCATCAGAGAGAAATGCGACCCGATACCCCAGGTACATGGCATCCCGGGCGGCGGCATGGCAGCAATTTTCCGTGGTTACTCCGGTTATGACGACGGTCTCAATCCCCTTGCTTCTCAGAATGATGTCCAGATCGGTGCCGAAGAACGCGCTGTAGCGATGCTTTTTAATGACCGGCTCATGTGGCAGAGGAGCCACATCCGGATACATTTCTGTACCAGGTGTGTCATCTATGAGAGCGGCCCCTTCAGCAATCGCGGGATAAATATCGCCAAACCGGCCAAGGTCCGAACCATCCTCGCGGTGAACATGCGCCGTATAGATCACCGACATCCCTTTTTCCCGGCCAAAGGACAGCAGGCGCTGCAAGGTCGGCAAGATGCGGCGTCCCATCGGTGTCTCAAGCGGCGCACCTTGTGCAATAAAATCGTTTTGCATATCAATGACAAGAATTGCCGTCTTTTTCGGATCAATCTGCTTCAACCGCATACCCATGAACAATCGCCTCCCCATCTTTTATCCGGTGCTTTCGAAACGTCCACCTCTGCAGCACCAGCTTGTCAATCTGTTGGAATCAATCTATCAAAAATAGATCTGTCTAGATGTAATCCGATTAACATGATTCTGATTTTTCCATCTATTTGTTTTGGCACGATTCCTCCACCCTTAACAAAAACGGTGACACTTCTCCTGAATAAGTAAGCGTCAGCATATGCATGGCCCTTGTGCATGCGATATACAGCAAGCTTCGGTCCATGTCTGTCTTATAATTCTCCGCATCAACGAAGGGCACGATGACTTGATCAAATTCAAGCCCTTTTGCTAAATGGGACGACGTGACAATAATCCCCTCATGAAATTGGTCGCTGCTGAAATCCAATAAATAGACTCCTTTGCAGCTATTCATGATCTCTTGATACAGTGTTTCTGCCTGGATTTGCGATTTGCAGATGATGCCTAATGTGCGATTCTCTGATTTCTGGAAACTTGTGATGATTTTTTTGATCGCTGCAATCTCATCGCTTCTATCATTCCCCGTTTTGATCTCAGGGCAAGGACCATGGCGTTCAATGGGGATGATTCGACTGTTCCGGTTTATTTGCTGAGCAAACCTGATAATTTCCATTGTCGAGCGATAGCTCTTCAACAATTCAACAGTATCCGCTTCTGGAAAAATCTTTTTTATCTCTGTGATCGAAGAAGATGAGTAAGGATTCACAGATTGATTGCAGTCCCCCAGAATGGTCTTCTTGCATGTGAACAACCGGGACAACACCGCGTATTGGACGGGCGTATAGTCCTGCATTTCATCCACCAATACATGCTTCACTTCATCAAAACCCGTTGTTCCTTCCACATGTATTTTTAGGTAAACCAGAGGAAAAACATCGGAGAACTCCAGCAGCTTTGTTTTTTTATATGTGAACAATTCCGGTCTTCCCATCGTTTCATAGAAATCCTTGTAGATCACCAGCAAATTGAGAGATGCAAACATCTTTTTGATAGCCGTTTTCACTTTTTTTGCTGTGGCTGCCGACAATTTGTCTCCATCTTGATCCCTTGTGTTTGCCGCCAAGACTGACGCTGCTTTCTCGAGTCTTTTCCTGATGGGCAGATTCGCGGCTTTTTGATAAGCCTGCAAGATCTCCTCTTTTGCGATATGCACGCCATCGATTGTTACATCGGTAGGTACAAAGTAAGATTCGCACCTATCAGCCAAAAATCGGTCCAAACGTTCTACCATGTCGTTGCCTGATTTCCATTGGATACGCTCGATCAGCGATGGGTCGTGTGAAGCTGCAAGCTCCGACACCTGCTGGCTAAAGGTCTGGAATTTGCATACTCCTTCGAGTTCTCTGGCCGCAATTTCCTCGATACCCATCTCCATAATCTTCTCTTCGCCCAGCTCCGGCAGGATATTGGAAATGTAGTCGGAAAACACTTTATTCGGGGAGATGATCCATATATTCTGGGAAGTTAATGTACCTTTATTTCTGTACAATAAAAAGGCGACCCGATGAAGCGCGACAGAGGTTTTACCTGATCCGGCAACCCCTTGAATGATCAGCTCATGAGAATGCTCATTTCGAATAATGGCGTTTTGTTCCTTTTGAATGGTAGCGACGATATTTTTCATCTTCTCGTTCGATGTCTGACTGAGCTCTTTTTGGAGAACTTCGTCATTGATGTTCATCGAGCTTTCAATCATATAGTGCATGACACCATCTTTGATCTTATACTGCCTCTTCAAACAGATTTCCCCTCCAACCCGCCCTGCAGGTGAGGAATAGGAAGCTTTGCCTACCTCAAAGTCATAAAACATGCTTGCTACAGGGGAACGCCAATCATAGATGAAATTCTTTTGACTGTCATCCTCGCTAAAAGCATGTACCCCTATATAATGAGAATCTCGTCTACTTTGTCCATCAGCGACGAAATCCACCCTGCCAAAGTACGGGGATTCCACTAGCTTTTGAAGTTTTCTTCTTTTGTCGACCGCCTTCTCCCCTTGATCAATCCTGAGCATGATGTCCACTTTATTTGCTGCTGTCTCAGCCGGGTCAAGCTCAGACCTGTTCTCCCAGAGATATGTTTTGGCATCGATAATTTCATGATGCATCGAATCGATCGTAGTGTCTATCTTGCGAAGTGCTTCTCGCAGCCTGGACATCAGATTCGCCAAATACTCTCTTTCTTCCCTTTCCGTCTGATTTACGATCATGATACGCCCTCTTTCCTTTTGAGAATACTCTTAAGTATAGAGAGCTGGCAAAAAAAATATAGACTTAACCTTTTCTTTGTAGTATTATATTTTTATCGTGGGTCCAAAAAACCACGTACAAAAGCGCCTTACTTACATAGTAACGATAAACAGTTAAAACCAAGTTCCTAAGCTTTAGGACTTGGTTTTTTTGCGCAACTGCCCCTATTCATCCTCAGCTACGACTCTTTCACCTGTTAACGGCGAGTAAATGCCCAAAAGAGCAAGGCTTAGGCGCTCACCGAGGCCCCCAGCAAGCATACTCCGTTCCAGCCCGCGTAAGCGTAAATTGTGGTTGAAGCGATCGAACCAGCAGCACTACCGATGGAATAGAAGATCATATAGCTGGCAGTTAGACGGCTGCGTGAATCCGGATGCTTTCGTAAAATCATGCCCTGGTTCGTAACGTGAACTGCCTGAACCGCGAAGTCCAGTACTATAATCCCAACTATCAATCCCCACAACGAGTAGTGGATGAAGCTGATCGGCAGCCAGGAGATAAGCAGCAAAGTTAACGCTACACCGGTAGTTCGCTGTCCCAAGCCTCGATCTGCGAGACGCCCTGCCTTCGCAGCCGCTAATGCTCCGGCAACTCCAATCAAACCGAAAGCCCCAATCTCGCTATGCGAAAGAGAAAACGGCGGCGCGCTCAGTGGCAGCACCAGCGATGTCCACAGGATGCTGAAAGCTGCAAAAATAAGTAGAGCCAATATCCCGCGGACGCGAAGCATCCGTTCTTGTACAAACAAATCAAGCATAGAGCGAAGCAGCTGCAAGTAAGACAATGATGTCCTTTCACGCTCTATATTCGGCAACACTCGAAATAAGATACCTGCCAGAAGAAGCGTTATCCCAGCGGAAACAATATAGACTGCACGCCAACTGGAAAAGTCTGTAATGATGCCTGCAAAGGTCCGCGCAAGTAGAATCCCGATAACAATACCACTCGTGACTAAGCCAATTACACGTCCACGCTCTGTCGGAGCAGCCAACGTCGCAGCAAATGCAACGAGAGTTTGTGTCACGACAGCTAGCAGTCCAACCCCAGCAATGCCCGCAAGCAACACCCAGATAGTCGGGGCATTGCTAACTACAACAAGTGCTAGTACTGATAACAGCATGTGACTCACGATCAGTTTTCGTTGATTCATCAAATCACCGAGTGGCACCAACAAGAACAATCCCAGCGCATAACAGATCTGTGTAACGGTAATGACGATCCCGATCGTCGAATGGTCAATCGCCAACTCACTTGCCATAGCATCGAGTAGAGGTTGGGCATAATAGATGTTGGCAACCGCCACCCCACTTGCAACTGCAAACAACAGCGCCAAAAAGCGAGACATAGCTATGGCGGATGATGTTTCATCTCTTTTCATCATTTTTCCAACATCTCCTTTTGTTTTAAAAAACCTCCACCATAACATACCGAACAGTACGAAATGAATCTGGTTTAAAAAGTAACTCATCTTTACCCTTCCTGTCAATAAATGATTAGTAAATAAAACAACTAGAAAATTAATTATCCAAATAGGCTTTAAAGCTAAGCTCTCATTGACATTACTTTATTCAACGCTTAGAATGTTTTTTGTACTGATCGTTATAAAATAATGACTGTGAAAGAGGGCATTTATGATGGTGCGACCACGTGAATTCGATGAAGAACAAGCATTGGATGCAGCCATGCGGCTATTTTGGGAGAAGGGATATGAGGCTACATCATTAAGTGATTTGACGTCCGGAATGGGAATACAGCGTCCAAGTATTTACTCCGCCTTTGGTGACAAAAAACAATTATTTGAAACCGCCCTTCGCAAATATACAAGAATTCATGCTTCACAAATCCGAAATAAGCTCCAACACAACGAATCCGTAAAGGAAGCGTTTCGGTCAATTTTTACGGGCTTGGTCGATGCTGAATACAATCAAAGCCTGAATAAAGGATGTTTTTGCATCAATACGATGGTGGAACTTGCCCCTCACGATGCAAAGTTCGAAATCCTGACAAGAGAACATCAGATGTATCTTTCTGCTATCTTTCAGGAAGCACTTGAACGCGGCATACGTTCAGGGGAACTTACAACCAGCATGAATCCCAAAGCTTTGGCGCAGACATTGGTTGTTTCATTAATTGGTCTAACGGTACTCATGAAATCTCGCCCGGATCGATCATTTGTGAATAATTCCGTAGAGTCTATTCTTACATTGCTCAAATGAAATTTTTCTTTCAAATCTATCTACAGCAAAAAACCTTGATTTCTCGAGGTTTTAGATCTTTCTTCGTCACATCGACTTGGATGGCAATACATTCCTCTCCAGCCTCGTCCGATGTCTGACTGAGCTCCTTTTGGGAGACTTCATCTGAGAATCGCTTCTGCTCTGCCCATCAGCGACGAAATCCACCCTTCCAAAATACGGGGACTCCATTCATTTTTGAAGTTTTCTTCTTAACGTCTTACTCAATAACGGTGAACAGTTCTGTTAAACGATTTAACACTCCCCCGGGCGCCAAATGGGCCAAGTCCTGCCGCAAATGGGGGCTATCCTTTTGCGGGCAAACGTAATAAGGACTAGCTCGAGTGGATGTATGATTACAAGACAGACTGGGAGGAGAAAATTACAGTTTGAAAAAAAACTACCCGAAATGTAGATGTGATCCTGCACATATGCCCCGAATGCTCCTTTATTTCCGGCCTGTTAAAAAAGTCATCCGCGAACTGCTCCACTTCTTTTGGATCCTGCGGACCTGCCATCTCGGATGCCGCTGATGCTTGGGGTGGGGAGATAGCCACACATGATGACCCGGTTAGCAGAGCTATAACCAGTGCAATCACGTTGAAACAGCCTATCCTTCCAAATCTCTTCATATCTTGCTCACTCCTTTGACTTCATTGGTTATAATCATCAGCGTATACGAGCAAGCTTAATTCCGTTTTTATGCAACCTTAATGTAATGTGAAATGTACAGCAAAAAACCCCTGATTTCTCAAGGGCTCAAGACCGACTACCATCTATATTTTTGCCATAAAATATCTCGTCCATTTCCTTTTTCAAAGCGTCCGTGATCCTCTTCTCCTCCTCCCCGCTTAACTCTTTCGTGGTATATCCAAATAAATAGTTGTCCAAATCGAATGCTCGCAACTTGCATTTCGTATGAAAAATGTTCTCTTGATAGACGTTGACATCAATCATGTCATATTGTTCCCTAACATCATCGGGAATGTAGTCCTGGATCGAACTGATTTCATGGTCAATAAACAGTTTTCGTCCATCAATGGCCCTAGTGAAGCCTCTTACTCGATAGTCGATCGTCATGATATCGGTATCGAACGAGCTAATTAAATAATCCAGTGCTTTTAGCGGTGAAATCTCTCCGCACGTAGACACGTCTATATCCGCCCGAAAGGTACAGATTCCGTCATCAGGATGATATTCGGGATACGTGTGAACGGTGATATGACTTTTATCCATCTGTATGACGACAGAATTCGGGAGTGATTCGTTTATACTCTTTGGAGAGTCCTCGTCAATCGGGCCCTCCGATACCAGCATGGTTACGCTAGCGCCTTGAGGCACGTAGTCTTGCTTGGCAATATTAATGACATGCGCTCCAATGATATCGGATACATTCGTTAAAATATGCGTTAAGCGATCCGCATTGTATTGTTCATCGATATAAACTAGGTACGCTTCCCTTTCTTTTCGGGTTTTCGTATAACAGATGTCAAACATGTTGAAGCTCAAGGTTTTCGTTAAGTTGTTAAAACCGTGTAACATGATTTGTTGTTCCGATAATTGTTTCATCGTATTCAACCCCATTATTATTGAGATTAGCTCAGACCGTATTCTATCCAAATGACGTGAAGATTAGTATCAACGAAACAAAAAAACGGCATCTCTGCCGTTCCCGTTCCGAAAGAGCCCGTCCACCTTTTTACCGAGGTCGTTCATAGCGGGTACCACTCCTTCTTCGTCTTTCTTACAGGAGCAGTATACAAAGCTTACGACCTATTCGAACAGTACCCACTTTTTTGTAAGTATCCGAATTACTCGATGAATCCCTTTGAGCGCAGGAATTCCTCCATCCCGTTTTCCTACATCAATTGCACACCGATTTCCTGCATAATCACAACCGCTTCCAAGAGCTTTCGGCCTCTTTCCGTCAAATGGTATTCCACCTTCAACGGGAATCCCTCGTACGTTGTTTTGTCGACAACGTTGAATTCCATTAAATCTTTCAAATGCTCCAGCAGCATTTTTTGCGTAATTCCCTCAATAGCATCTTCAAGCTGGGAGAGGGAGGCGCTTCCTTTGCCAAGCTGCCAAAGAATCATCGGCTTCCATTTGCCCCGGGTAATATCATGGGTTCAATTCTTAAGTTGATTTTTACCATATCCAGCAAATACATAAAAGATACCACCAACGATCCAGAACGGCTCCCAGAATAGGAGCCTCCATCTTATCGCATAAGGCTCCAGATCAAAATCCAGCACGTGTATTGCTGCGAGGGAAATGGTAATGAAGTTTCCCACTCCATATAAAATCATCAAGATTCCGGCTGACATACTACTATACGCTAACCATCTGCTTAGCTTTGTGCGCGGGTTGCCGCTTCTCATCAAACAGAATAAAAGAAGCAGGCCCCCTAATTTGACAACCCCTGTAGCCCAAACTACCGGGATAAACTCCGGGTCCCGGTCCATTGCCATTTGGTAAATTTGCCCGCCCAATGATTTTACACCCATCATTCCGCCAGCAGCCCAGTAAAAACTCATGAAGGCAAAAAGCAAGGTCCATACCATACCGGCATAGATGAACCATGTTGTCCACCATCTCATAGTATTCCTACCTCTTCCTTACGTCCTTTGATAAGTTTTATTCCCTCAAAAAGCAATCGAGAAGAAACGGTAAATCGAGCCTTATAGTAAAATCAAAAGCAATATGCACCTTATTATTATAAATCATGAGTGATGCCAAAACAGGTCTTATGCAACCCATTACCCCGCATTTGTGGTTCGACAAGGAAGCAAAAGAAGCTGCGGAGTTTTATTGCTCCATTTTCCCGGATTCCCAAATCACTAGCACGACGACCTTGCACGATACGCCCTCGGGTGATTGCGATCTCGTATCATTCCTTGTTTGCGGGCATCCGTTTATGGCTATCTCTGCGGGGCCTTTCTTTCCATTCAATCCTTCTATCTCGTTTATGGTTAATTTCGATCCATCCCGGATTGTAAACGCTAGAGAAAAGCTCGACGAGGCGTGGAACAAGTTGTCTGAAGGCGGCACTCCGCTTATGGCGCTTGATAAGTACCCATTCAGTGAACGGTATGGCTGGATTCAGGACAAGTACGGTGTAACATGGCAGCTCATTCTGACGAATCCGGATGGGGAGCCTAGGCCCTCGATTATCCCTTCTCTCTTGTTCGCGGGCGACAACTGCCGCAAGGCGGAAGAGGCACGCGAGTTCTACCTTTCCATCTTCCGAAATGCCAAACCTGGCTCCCTCTTCCGGTATGGCCCCGGCATGGAGCTGGACAAAGAAGGGATGGTGATGTTCAGCGACTTCATGCTGGAAAACACCTGGTTTGTAGCAATGGACAGCGCGCAAGAACACAAGTTCCATTTCAACGAGGCGATTTCCCTGTTGGTCAATTGTCAGACGCAGGATGAAATCGACTACTACTGGGAACATCTATCCGCCTCGCCCGAAGCTGAGCAGTGCGGCTGGCTGAAGGACAAATTCGGCGTTTCGTGGCAGATCTCCCCCGCCGCAATGGACGAGATGATGGCCAAGGGCACGCCGGAACAACGCGAGCGCGTTACGCAGGCCTTTTTGAAGATGAAAAAGTTTAACATTGCACAATTGGAAAAAGCGTTTCGAGGGGAATAATCAGTAACAATGAGTAACGCCGCCCACTTGTTGGACGGCGTTATGTAATTTATTCCCGTTAATCATTTTGCCATGGTGGTCCATATTTATATTTGGTTCTCAATTATGCTTGCCTTTAGTAATCCGCTAGCGCTACTCGCAGTATCTTTCAAGCATTGAATATCGCCGAATACAAAAAAGTGATCTTTTGCCCTGGACACAGCAACATTCATCAAGCTTTTGTTCGTATCTATAAAAAAACATCCTTCGTGTTTTCCGTACACAGTAGATAGTACTATGATATTTCGTTCCCCACCCTGAAATGTATGAACGGTACCAACACTTATCTTCGAACGTAGATGAGGGGCCCGCTTTCTAATTTCCGCTTGGATGCAGCTGACCTGAGCCTTAAATGGAGTAATGATCCCGATAAGATTCTTTTCTGCTTCTTTGGGGTAGGAATCCAGGATGTATGCGAAATGCTCGTCCAGCCATTCAGCGATCTGGATCGCCTCTCTACGATTGTATCTACTTGTTCCCTTCCTATTCGACGTCTCTGAATCGATCTGCCGATACCCTAATTGTGGCCATTTCGCAACGGCTTGCTTTGGATCTGTTTGCCCTCTTCCTCGCATTGGTTTTAAATTCCCTTTGTATACCAACTTATTGCAATAGTCAATGATTTCGTCGTAACAGCGGCGATGCTCTGATAAAAATAATCCTCTTTCCTCATATTTTTTATATTTACAACTTTTGGCAGCTACCTTCATTACGCTTGAGCCGTATCCATGCAGTCCACAGCTTTCGAGTTTCTCATATTGCTCCAGATTTTTAATGGCCCCGGCTGAAAGTGCTAGCGCCTTATCCAGGGCTCGATTAATACTCCAGACAGGTTCGATCTGATAAACATCCCCAACAACGATCGCTTTTTTGGCAAGTGAAAAGGCCCCAGCTGCTGTTTCCGGAGATACTTGACCTGCTTCATCCACAATGAGCAAATCAATGAAGTTGTAAAGATAAAATTTACTTTGATCACCATACGCTAGAAATTGCTTAGGAAGAACGAAAAAAGTCATCACCAAACAAGGAGTGATCATTGCAAGCCTGCTATAGAACTTCTCTAGCACATTCTGAAATGTAGTTCCTACTTGTTTTTCGGTCAATGCATCTTCCCCATTTGCCCATCTGCATTCAAAATAATGGACTGCGAGCCAGAACTCCACATAACGTATCTTTTTATCCAGAAGTTCATTTACCTTATCGATGGCAACCTCATATTTATCTTCTTCTTTATCATGCAATACAACACCGTGTTCTCTTAATTCCTCCAATTCGTTATCGTATAACTCTACCCATTCCTTTATAGCGTCACGCTTTTTCTTGAGCTCGACCAGTTTCTTCTGGAGATCGGTAAAACGAAGGCTATATGCTTCCTTAATCTCATTGAGTTTCATTGTTTCCTTTAAGAAAGACAACTCTTCTTCGTTCATAAACAACCTAAATTCGGTTCGAACTCGCTTTGAAAACCACCTTAAGAAAAAGGGGATATTTTTATAACAATTCTCCCATTCTCTCAGCCTTGCGTGAATGTTTTGAAGCGATTTTTCTAGGTGTTCCATCTCTATTTCTAGCGTCTGTAGGCACGTATCGATTCGAGTCCCGCTACCTAAAAATCGCTTGGCATCACTACTCAAAATGAGCAATGCTTGCTTTTTTGCTTCCATAAACAACAATTCATCGTGCAGCTTTTTTTGACAGTCGCGTAGTTCCGTATAGTCTGTTCCAAAATATCGATTACAGTTATGTAACAATTTGATCTTTGACTTTTCAATATTTTCCTTTGCTTCTAGATTTGCAATAAAATACTCCCCTGTGGAATTCGTATACTGGTATCCCCTTTGTTGGGCTTCTTTGATCTTTTGCGTCGAGGGGAAATAAGTAGCAAAGCTTTTCACCCCTTCAATCCATCTTTCCTCTAGATTGGAAATGCCGACTTTGTTGAGGTTTCCAAAAGATGTAATTATATTTGTAACAGCTTGATTATTCGTAGAAGCAGCCACGATGAGTGGCGCTTTTTCTTGCTTTAACGCTCTATCTACATATAAATCGGCAACGACCGACTGTAGAAGAGTTGTTTTCCCGGTACCTGGCGGCCCATTTACGGCCAAGATTTCGCCGTCCTGCATGTGATTGAAATGATTGATCGCTTCTCTTTGTGAAGGCGATAAAGGATATTCTCCACCCATCTGACCTGTATGAAGCTTCATATTCGCCAGATCGCTTTCAAGTAATGGAACTAATTTGGCCGGCTCCCGCGAGACAAATTGTTCATATAAACGCAAGGGCTTGTCTACCTTCAACAGATGATTATACAAATTCATGATATGGAATGAAGAGTTTACTGTTTGATCAATAAAAAGGTACGCATGATTCTCTAACTCTATTGGTGAATCCTCATCTTCTTGACTTGGAATTTCGTGTTGTTCAAATTTCGCTTTTGTGACATGCTCATAAAACTCTTTGAAGTATGTGACGTAATCTCCCCAAGTCTTCATTTGTTCCATCCGATCTACATGGTTGCTGATAAATCGATCGACGTCATCCACATGGCCAACAGAAAGCTTAGGTTCTACCATAGGTTGCAAGTATTCACGTGGAAACCATGGAACTTTCTTGTCGCTGCTGTTATACGCAAGCTTACCATCTCGATATAGAATCGCTGGAATAAAGTATATTCCCGTTAATTCATCAATCTCATCTTGCGTCTTCTCGTATGCCTCAAAAATGGTTTTTACCGTTTTCATGCAAATAAGGACACTCAGTGCGTTTTTTTGCACCTTGTATCGCTCATCATCGGATTTATTCGCTTCTATAAAAATTTTCGTACTGACCTCTTGATCAATTTGTCCCCTGATGATTTCTTCTGGATTCAGTATGTAAAAAGCATCGGTCTTAAAATCGATGCCGGAATGAGAATTGGCCGCTACGATACTCCTAAAATATTGTGTGATAGCTTGTGCAGAAATATTCATAACCTTCTCCTAAATAAGTAGAACTTTTTGAGTATGAAAGGCACAGATAGCGCCTTCCATCCAATTATCATAATACAAACTTCCCCTCACTTCCAATTTACTCAGTATTTTACACTTCTCGTCTATCCGACTGTTTCGCACGAATGGGAAGGCAACATTTTGAAATGATCCTTGTGTTAAAAAAGAAGCTAAGAACAACACAAGGAGATGAAGCCATGAAACGTTTACATGGAAAAATCGCTCTCGTAACTGGAGCAAGCAGAGGTATTGGTCGTTCTATTGCCTTGCGGTTAGCAAAAGAAGGAGCATTAGTAGTCGCGCATTATGGATCTAACGAGGAAGGGGCTGAATCTGTCGTTCGTGAAATCGAGAGTCATGAAGGAAGTGCCTTTGCCATTGGAACGAAATTTGATTCTTACGAAAGTGTCGTGACATTTTTTCAAACATTGGATCATTTGTTAATGCAGCGTACTGGCAGCAGCCGCTTCGATATTTTGGTTAACAATGCAGGAACCTCTCTCAGTGCTCCCATAGAAGAAACAACGGAAGAATCATTTGATGAAATCATGAAAATCAACGTTAAGGCACCCTTTTTTCTCCTTCAACAAGCATTGCCTCGATTACGGGATGAAGGTCGTATCATCAATATTTCTTCTGCTGTAACCCGCATATCTCTGCCCGCGATCCCTGCGTACAGTATGAGCAAGGCAGCAATCGATTCGTTGACCTTGGCTTTATCCACTCAAGTCGCTACACGCAACATTACAATTAATGCAATCCAGCCTGGATTCGTAGCAACAGATATGAATGCCGGTATGTTGAATGATCCGGACTCGTACAAATTCGGCGCTTCATTTTCTGCCTTTGGCAGGTGGGGGCAGCCCGATGATATTGCTGATATCGCAGCGTTCTTAGCCTCCCCAGACAGCCGCTGGGTGACAGGACAATCCATTGATGCGAGTGGAGGTTCTCACTTGTAAGAAAATGACAAAAGCAAAAGTCTGGATTTCCTGAATCGCACCGGTCCCGTCGCGGCCGGCCAGTAGCTCAATTGACCGGCCTTACGACGGGGGCCATTACGAGCGTGATCGATCGGCTGGAACAAGCAGCAAGGATCTGAACCATCGAAGACGTGTCGTAGGACGCAAAAAACACACCGATGTTGGTGTGTTTCCTATTTCACCCGAAACGATAACTTCCCCCACTACTCGTGTTCTTCTGTTTCCGGCAGGGAAAGCGTGAAACCTCATCCGTAGTAACCACTCCCCTCGCCTCCCGTAAAAGTCGCGATATACCAGTGGTTGCCGAACGGATCCTCGATGCCGCCGCTGCGCTCTCCATAAGGCATATCCGCCGGTTCATAGAGGGAGGTTGCGCCCAAATCAAGTGCCCGCCTGTAACACTCATCCGTATCGGGTACAAAAATATGCAAGGTATTCGTTCTTGGCGGAAACCTGTCATTTCCATTAGACAATTCAACGATCGTGTCTCCGATTCGAACTTCCGCATGTGTGATCAAGCCATGCTCATTCATCCCCCGATTCAACACCTGGGCATCGAATACGATTTTCAAAAAGTCAATCAGCTGATTCGCATCTTTTACCGTGAAGTACGGCGTAACATGTTGGTATCCTTTCGGCGTAAACGTGTCACTCACAATACGTCCTCCTTTTTCTGATGGAATAAAAAAACAGGCTACTATGTTCATTCTAGCCTGCAAGCAAAATCCTGTATTGTAAATTTCTGAACTTAGCTGGGAAGCGCAGCGTGATTATGGTGTCTTCCTGATATGGAACGGTAATCACTTGGGTTGATGCCGGAAAAGGCTTGAAAATCTTTGATGAAATGAGCTTGATCGTAATAACCGCAAGCGAGCGCAATATCCGTCCATATGATCGTATCGCTATTCCCTATCATGCGCATTGCTTCCTGGAAACGATAAATGCGATGGAATTGCTTCGGCGTCATGCCGATCTCTGCTTTGAACAATTGATTGAATCTCCTATGACTCATACCGATGTGTTCCATTACTTTGGACACCCGGGATTGACGCAGTTCTTTCAGCGCATAGTCAACTGAGGGATTTCGTTCCATCGGCAGCGACGCAAATGACAGCAATCTTCGTTCAAGTACTCGGAACATCACTTCCGGCGTTCGCGCAGCCAGCAGTTCGTCACGAAGTTCATTTGCTCTTGCTCCCCAAAAAGTATCCAGCGAAATATGTGTATTAAGGAGCTCAAACAGGGGTTCCTTCATAAACATGCGAATGCCCCCCGGTTTAAAATGGATGCCCAAGATAGTCGCCTCTTTGGCAGTGTCTATGACAAAGCAATCTACATGCGGACCACAAATAATGGTATGACCGAGCAACAGCTCTTTGTTTTCCCGATTGAAGAGTCGGTTCTGCTCCTCCCCGAGATTGATGACAACTTCAACAGAGCCGTCTGGTAATGCCAACTCCCTGGAATGTGAAGGATGATACCCTTTCATATACCAAAAACTCTCAATAAACATCGATAACGGCATTTGCGGTACATATGTGTGCAGTATCATAGATCATACGCGACGAGTTGCTTTTTACATCGAATAAAACGTCGTGTCGCGTGTCTCCCTCCGCCTTGGTTTGTTGATTATTTTATCATTCGGGAAATCGATATGTAAATATATGTAACTTACCTCTCCACTTCCAGTGCTGCGCTTTACCATCAGTTCAAGGGTTATCTGAAGTGTGGACACGTGAACTAACGGTCTATGAGCAGGTCGGAGCGATCTTTATTCATCAAGGAATATTCGATAACTCCCCACTCAGGCAGGACCGTCATTTTATGTTCTTGCAAGCCTATGCCGCAAATCAAAACGGCTGCCCTGTTCATGGCAACCGTTTTAATTTCCAGTCGCAGCCTACTGCGTCCGGCGTAAAACATATCGATTATTCAGAGCGGTATAGCTGGCCACATGCTGCGTTAATGTCCGATCCGAATTGCGTTCGGACGGTGATTTTGATGCCCTTTGACTTCAAAATCCGAACAAACGCTTTAATCCGATCGGGATCAGATTGCCGATAGCTGTCTGGCGTAACCTCAGTCGAATTGAATGGAATCAGGTTAACGTGGTAGAGATGTTCCCCAGGTCCCCTTCCCCTTAACAGCTCGGCAACTGCTTCCGCATGCGCCGCCGAGTCGTTTACCCCTCGAAGAAGAATATACGCAATATACACCTTTCTCCCTGTTTGCCTGATGTGACGATCCAACGCCTCCAGCACGTCTGGGATGGGGAATCGGTCGTTGATCGGCATCAGCTCGCTTCGCTGATCGTCGAACGGCGAATGCAGCGAGAAGGTTAGATTGACCTGTGGAAACTCCCGTGTCAGCTTGTCGATCCCCGGCAACAGGCCAATGGTGGAAATCGTAATTCGTCGGTGTCCTAAACCAAAGAGATGCGGGTCTGTCAAAATCCTTACTGCATCAAAAATATGCGGGTTGGCGAGCGCCTCCCCCATGCCCATGAATGAGACGCTGTCCAAGGCGTGGCCATTCAATCGAAAGTGCAGCAATTGGTCGGTAATCTCGTCTGCGGTCAAATTTCGTTTCAAGCCGATGGTACCGGTGGCGCAAAATCTGCACCCGAATCCGCAGCCGCACTGCGTGGAAATACAATACGATTTCCACCCCCGCTCATACGTAAGTCGTACGGCCTCCACGCGTTCGTCGCCTGCAATGGCAAACAGCACCTTGCTGACCTGTTTCGACGTGAGTTCCTTTACCGGAACGATGCTGCAGACGTTCGGACCAAGCATCCGGGTCAGTTCGTCGCGCAAAAATTTGGGCAGTATGGTCATCCGTTCGTATTGACTGATATTTTGCTTGAAAATCGCATCCATGATCTGAGCATACCGATACTCAGGCTGCTTGAAATCGGACAATATTCGCCGAATCGTTTCATATTTCGAGGTTAGTCTCATGTCTTCTCCTTACCGCCGGAGAAAACGTAAAAAAGCAACCGTCAGTTGGCGCTTTGACACGTCATGAACCAACTATACAGATAACGCGCATACGTATGCAGACAGTTCGACTACGTGCACCTGTCGATAGATTGGTAAACCTCCGGCAACCGATTTGTTTTTTTGTGAACCGCTTCATCTAACAAGAACCGGTTCACCGTATCATCTACAACCTCAATCTCCATCGCTTTCATCCTCCTAGAAATGGTTAATTCCTTCTGTTCCAGAAACTGTGTCGGCAACCTCCTTTGGCAAATAAGAAAGAGCTACAAGAAAGTTACCTTTCTTGCAGCTCAAAAAATACGGCACATTCATCCCCGTGCAGGGGATGAAAAGGGTATATTTTATGAGTGAAAAGAATAAGGTAACTTTCTTGCCAATAAAGAATAAAACAAATCCTGCTTCATTCTTTAAAAAAGTGGCAAGAAATATTACATTATCCTCTTCAACTCCAATCGTTAAGTGTCAGTAAAATTTTAACATATCCGCTTTTACGTTACAAGATCCTTTAAATCGAGTGCTCTCTTTTATTAGAGTTTATTATCGTGCTCCACAATGATAACGACATTGCCCTTTTTGTGGCCATTTTCAACATAGCTATGGGCCTCTGGAATCTGTTCCAACCGATAGCGTCTATCAATGACCGCTTTTACCTTCCCTGCCTCCATAAGCTCTTTGAGGAAATATAAGTCTTCAGATTTATCGCTGCTTGCCACCCCACCTATTACTTTCTTGCTGCTTGTCATGGAAGTCCATAGCCCTCGCATGATCGGTAACAGCTCCATGTGGACAGCTCGAAGATAGTATCCATTTTGCTTGAGTGTTTTCAAACAACCTGAAAACGAACTCTTTCCAACCGTGTCAAAAATAATATCAAATGTCTCACTGCTTTGGGTAAAATCTTCTTTTGTGTAGTCAATGACCTTATCGGCTCCAAGAGATTTCACCAATTCCAGATTCGTGGTACTGCATACACCCGTAACTTCTGCACCAAAGTTTTTGGCAAGCTGTACCGCAAAAGTACCTACGCTTCCGGAAGCCCCATAGATAAGAACTTTTTGTCCGCTCCGGATGTTTCCTTTTCTAAGAAAATGCAATGCTGTCATTCCCCCTACAGGAACGGCGGCGGAGTCCTCATAGGTCACATTGGCAGGTTTTATCGCCACTGCTCCATCTTCAGACAGGCACCGGTACTCGGCGTAAGCACCAAAACCAATTCCGCAAGCTGCAAATACTTGATCGCCTTTCTTGAATCGCTTCACATCTTTGCCTGCTTCTTCTACTACCCCCGCTAACTCAAACCCTAATATCGTTACTTTTTTTGGTCGTAGAAGACCATTGAAAAATCTTGCAGCGAACGGATCAGCCTTTCGGATGCGACAATCCCCTGCTGTAACGGTTGTCGCATAAATTTTCACCAGTATTTCATTGTCCCTTGGGGTAGGTTTTTCTACCTCTTTAAGCTGAAGAACATCCGGTGGTCCGTATTTTGTGTACACAATTGCCCTCATAGGTTTCCTCCTATTTGATTTCGGCACGTGCTGCTCCTTCAGATCACTGTTTGAACAGCCGTTTATCATTCATTTATGTATACGGGAATCCGGTTCCTAAATTTCAGATATTTCACAAAACAAAAACACAGCCTGTTTTTCGGCTGCGTTGTAGGTTGAAGCTATGGGGGAGATCCTCCATTCATGCAGATTATCGCTTGCCTTGAGGCATCGGTTGAATGCGGCAATTATGGAAAGCAGTCAACTTCCATTCACCTTTCTGCTTGACGACCACGTTCGTATTAATCGAACCCCGATCATTCGGATCATAGGCCTGCTCAGCGAGGCGAACCTCTCCGATTGCATGCACGATGGCTGCGTCCGGTGCGATGAATCGGGGCTGCAAATCGGATAATGAGCTGTATTCCAGGACAGAGCCTTTCAGTGGACCGTTAAACAGCATCTGGTGGACGTCGGCTATTTGCTTTCTTCCCTTCAGGTGTTGACCCAAAAAAGTGACATAATCGGCGTCTTCCGTAAAGCAATTGCCGTAGGCTTCCCCATCCCCTTTGTTCCACGCGTCGTTCAATCTCGCGAACAGTGTACCGATTGCCTTCAAGTCTTCTTGGTTGGACATTTGAATCATTCCTCTCATGAATGAAATTTGTATTTCGGAGATGACCTCTTGTGCTATACTTGGGAGCAAATAAATTAAATCTTGATTCAGCAATTATCTTATAACACTAAACATCTTAATCGATTAAGATAATATCATCATAAGGAGATCGTTTCCAAATGTCAACAGAAAATTTCCCATCTGATTTTGCCAATCTTTCTTCATTGCAGCAAAAATTGCTGCATGAATTGCGGCAGAATAGCGCACGAGCGGTCATGTTTCATCAACTCATCTCGGAAAAAATGGGGCTGAACGCGACCGATCACAAATGTCTGGATTTCCTGAATCGCACCGGTCCCGTTACCGCCGGCCAGTTGGCTCAATTGACCGGCCTTACGACGGGGGCTATTACGAGCGTCATCGATCGGCTGGAACAGGCAGGTTATGTAATCAGAGACAAGGATCCGAACGATCGGAGACGCGTCGTCGTCAAGTCCGTGCCAGAGGGGGCGGCTCGCATTTCGCCCTTGTTTCAATCGGTTGCGCAATCCACGCTCCAGATCATCTCGCAATATACGGACGAGGAGTTGCAGTTGATCCTGAATTTCATCAGGCAGTGCAACGACATGACGTTAGCCGAGATGAACAAGCTGAAAGAGGAATGAAAGCCAATACGGCAACGTCGACGCAAAAAAACACGCCCGATGTTGGCGTGTTTCCTATTTTTTGTATGGTGGAGCATAGCGGGATCGTAACCTCTACCCTGCCAGTGTAGCTGCTCTACCCCCGTTGTCGGTTCCACTCCCCTAACAAGTGCCTGAATTTCGAATTACATAAAGTATCCGGCATTCATTTTAACCCACTCTGCAAAAGTATACGGCTTGTGTCCTGTTACTTCCTCGACAGTCGACAATACCGTATGCGCGGATTTAGGGGGATTGAGGTGCCAGCGAATTACGTAATCAATAGCATCCTCCTGGACACCCATCCTCCTCATTTGCTCACGTTCTTCTTCTTCAGAGCTCTCAACAAATCGAATATCACGTCCGATGACCTCACCAATGATCCGAACTTTATCCTGAACGGACAAACTCTCAGGCCCTGTTAATGTAAATATTTTACCTGCATGGCCGTCCGTAGTCAGTGCGACTGCCGCGACTCTTCCAATATCGGCTTCATGCACAGGAGCAATTCGTGCTCCCCCAAATAAATCCCGGACTAGCCCCTCGGAGCGTATGGAATCTGCCCATTTCCGCGCATTTGCCATAAACTCAAAAGCTTGAAGTTGAGTCCACTCCAGTTCGCTTGCTTCCACTGCCCTCTCAAAAGGACCCTTCTCGCCGTTCCATAAAACCGTAACTCTGCGTACTCCTGCCTTCACAGCAAGTTCTACCAGTTCCGGTCCCGTTTGTAACGGGGTATATTCTGCCCCTGTTGTAATCAAATGCATGCCACTTACACCAACCAATGCAGAATCAAGCGTACTCGGGTCACTTAAATCTCCCGCGACAACCTCCACATCAGCAGGAAAATTCGCTTGCAGCGGATTACGCGTCAATGCTCGCACCTTCTGCCCCCTTCGAATCAGTTGGTCGACGACGTGCCGCCCTACTGTCCCCGTCGCTCCTGTTACCAATATGGTCATTCGTTTTTCTCCTCCCGTTTTTGTTCCATCAGCTTGATTTTCTCAGACAAATGTATCTTTGCTTCCGTTAAAGCAGCTAATTGTTTGTTGATCTCATGCATTTTCGACTTATACATAAGGAGTAATTCCTCGCAATACACGTTCTTCTCCTTATGTTCCTGACGCTCAGGATATTGGCAAAACATAATCTCTTTGATTTGATCAGTTGTTAGGCCTAAACCTAGATAAAGTTGAATGGTATTTATGGATTCGATTACCTTTTCATCAAATTCCCTGTAATTATTTTCTTGACGAGAGGTATTGATTAATCCTTTCTCCTCATAATGTCGAATCGAACGAGCACTGACGCCGGTTAATTTACTTACCTTGCCTATTCTCAAAGCGATCACCTCCTGATTAGGATTGCTAACCATATAATAAACTTTTACGTTAGTGTGAAGGTCAAGAATTTAAGGATAAAAATACAAAAAAGCAGTCATGATTGACTGCTTTATGAATGCCAAGGTGGGTGCTGATTCAGCAGCTTGCAGAGGAAGCCGGTTTTACAGAAAGCGAACCACTTTTGTCCGCATTCATCCTACCCATTGTTTTCTGCTGCCAGCATCAGCTCATATATTTTACGTGTCGTATTTACATTCCTGATCGTCATCTGTTTATACAATTTCGTACCAATCAACTTTGTCATGCTGCCTTTCGTCACGTTTATTTTGTCAATCGCCCACAGAATCGCACCTGGAGCGTACTTCACCGTTTCGATCTCCGGTTTGAAGGTCAGCTGATCGAGAATGGATTCGTCATTGATATCTTCCCATAAAAAAAGGACGTCGCTCCTCATTTTATCATCGTTTGTCCATGATTCGGGAAGCGAGGACATTACTTTCTTCATGTCTTCTAAACTAAGCACCAGCACCTTGATATCCAATCCGAAGGTATTCAGAATCGCTTTTTCGAGAATTTGCGCTATATCATTCTTGGAGTGGTCGATGGTTGTAAAAATGATATTGCCCGAATTGATATATGTTACGACGTTTTTCATTCCGGCTTGCTCGAATGATTGTTTCAGCATTTTCATATCTACTTTGTTTTTTCCGCCGACATTGATTCCGCGGAGCAGAGCAGTATAGACCATCATTACCTCCTGGATTGGTAGAGTTTCAGAAGGAAGTTAATTATCCTTGAATATCAATGTTAACAAAAATTACCGAAAAAACATATGAATCCAGAAAAAGATCACCTAGTAAATATCTGCGGTCTACTTGGCCCAGAGTCGTGTTCGAATTCCTCCATTCGGGCATCTTCCACACAAAGATAAATTTCCCACAGCTCCACTGTTCCCAATGCTCGCTTGATCCAACCGGGCTGCCGATGCTTCCAGATCAGTCGAATGCAAGCATCCCCGATAAGCTTCCGGTAATCCAGGCCAGCATGGAACGTACTGTGAGTAGGATTTCCATTGCGTTATTACGCTTTGAAGGAACACATATTCGGGACACCACATGTCCGATATGATGAAGATGTTTGATTTCTTGGCTCATTAAAAAAACTACACCTCAAATTGCCAGTAGAATCTAACAATTGGGGTGCAGTTCAATTACCGCTAAGAAGCTATCTTCTTTACACTGCTTTGTTGATATTTATTTTTTTGCCTTCTTTACGCCACTCTTTAAATTCAGCAGCTGCTGTGAAAAGTACGTCTGTAGATGAGTTAAGTGCTGTTTCACAAGAATCTTGTAAAACACCTATGATAAAGCCTACTCCAACAACCTGCATAGCAACATCAGCAGAGATTCCAAATAAGCTGCATGCTAGAGGAATCAGTAACAAGGATCCACCAGCAACCCCTGAAGCGCCACAAGCACATATAGCTGATAGTACGCTTAGGATGATTGCTGTAGGGATGTCCACCTGAATACCAAGTGTGTGAACCGCCGCAAGGGTTAAAATAGAAATGGTAACAGCGGCACCAGCCATATTAATGGTTGCACCTAATGGAATGGATACTGAATAACTATCTTTATTTAAACCTAGATTTTCACATAATCTCATATTTACAGGAATATTCGCAGCTGAGCTACGTGTAAAGAATGCTGTAAGACCACTTTCCTTTAAACATTTGGCTCTGTTAAAGATAAATGTTGATATTTGATATCTATCCGAAATCTAAGCACAATAATAAGAACAAATATTCGGAGGTTAAAAGTATGAGCAAAGCGTTTAGTAACTTGTTAAAACACATAGACAAACTACCACTTACACAAACAGAACAAGTTTATCATTGGGTTAAACGCTATGTTCACGTTGTAAGGTTCGGGGAATACAACGGTCGCCAACGCTATCGTTGTCATTTGTATTTGAGATGACGGAGACATATGTCAGTTTGCGTAAATCAAAATTCAATGCATAATTATTATTAGAGCAAGGAGGATTGTTACGTTTATGATTAATATTCTATTGGTAATAGTCGGAATGGCAATGTTGATTACTATTTTGTTTTTTCTGGTTTACAAAATTCTACGAGGCAAAAAGAACTATTACTCTTGGTTTTTCTTGATAATTGCTGTATTCTTTTTAGGTCTTGCCATTTGGCAAAGTTTAAAGTTTTTTAACATCATTTAACTTTAGACCTTAATATTTGGTGATTGTATAATAAGAGAACAAAGTGGTTGGAAACCCATTTTGTTGGTTTTCCCTATTTTACTCAATTATCAACATTAAATTTTAACACAGCCAAACATTTAAAAACAAGCGGGAAAGGGTTTTGACGTATAACCATGAACACAATGATTGGATTGACAACTAGCGCCACAAAGACCATACAACCAAGTAAAACAGCAAGTAATTTTCCATAACTTAGTAACGACTCAATTCCATTTGTAGTAATAGAATCAAATACGAGACCCATAATTCCTAGTGGGGCAAACTTAATCACCCATGTAACCACTTTGGATATAGCATCTGAAAAATTAGAAATCATCGTTTTTGTCGTATCAGGGGCATTTCTTAAAGCCAAACCAAGGAGTACCGCCCAAGCTAAGATACCGATATAGTTCGCATTATAAATTGCCTTAATTGGGTTATCGACAACGTTTAGCAGTAATGATTTGAGAACCTCTACAACACCGCTAGGAGCCGTCACACCCTCAGCGCCATTTGCAAGTGTTAAGCTTACAGGAAAAATAAAACTTACAATTACTGCGGTTAATCCGGCTAAAAAGGTTCCTAAAAGATATAGGACGATAATGGATTTCATATTCGTTTGGTGACCACTCTTGTGTTGAGCGATGGCTGACATAACCAAGAAGAGTACCAACACAGGTGCAACCGCTTTCAAAGCACCTACAAATAAAGTGCCTAAAACTAAAACAGGCTTTGCTGCTTCGGGGATCGTAACAGCTAGGATAATACCGATAATCAAACCTACAATGATTTGTTTTACCAGGCTCAATTGATTCCACTTTTTCAGTATACTTTTCATAGATGTTCCCCCAGTAGTTGAAGATAAAATTAATCATTTCTAATAACCCTGCGATAAAGTTTAATTTCTTTAAACAAATACTATTATAATGAATTTTTCTACACTTTACAACATTACTATACTTACCAACATGCTACATACATGCCTGCCCATTACCATCGGGGTGTAAACAAAAAAACGGCATCTCTGCCGTTTTTAAGGTTAAGTATGGTGGAGCATAGCGGGATCGAACCGCTGACCTCTACACTGCCAGTGTAGCGCTCTCCCAGCTGAGCTAATGCCCCATGGACAAGATTTATCTTAGCATGGACAAATTTCAATGTCAACAAAAAATACATACCATTTTTCCGCAACATCCGACATTTCCCTGTTGCCCCATATGACTCCTTCATCAAGGCAAGAATGTAGCAGAGACCGCAATCCATAAGAATCCCCCGTGCTCCCCTTATGATATGCTTGCATCAACAATCCTGCTCCTGAAAGGAGAATCATTATGTCCAAAATGCCCAAGGATCTGTGGATCAACCTCCCCGTCAAGGACATCCGCAAATCCAAAGCTTTTTTCACTGAAATTGGCTTTCCGCTCAACCCGAATTGTCCCAATGACGATGAAGTCGTAAGCTTGCTGATCGGTGAACAGAACGTCGCCGTCATGCTCTTTCCTGAAGCAACTCTCCGCTCTTTCGCGGGAAGTGACCTCACCGATACAAGCAAATCCATGGAAGTATTGCTCTCTATCGGAGCAAACAGCAAAGACGAAGTAGACGAACTGGTAAAGAAGGTCATGCAGGCAGGCGGGACCATCTATAGCGAGCCGAAAGAAGACGGCTGGATGTACGGGGCCGGTTTTGCTGATGTAGATGGTCATCGCTGGAATGTGCTGTACATGGATCCAGGGAAGATACCGCAGGGGTAGGACCTCCTTCCCTTTGCTTGGTAATACCGAATAACTTCTCCTCCTACGGGAATTAATACAACTGCTGGTATATGACCCAAAGGAGTGGAACCACATTGCAATTAACCACACATGAAGCAATGGATATACATGAACTGACGATGAGCTGTGTCAACTCGATCACGAACATGGGCTACTTTATGAACCATATCCAAGACCCAGAATTCAAAGCCATGTTGCAAAGACATTTCCCCCTGCATCTGAAGGACTATAACAACAAAGTCGAGTACCTGAGTCTCCCGGAAGGCGCCAAGTCCCCTTTGCCCGTGCCAGACATTCAGCAAACCCTGCAATCTTACACACAAGCGAATACAACTACTCCGGTGACACCGCGCACAGATGCGCAGGATTTTAATGACCGTGAAATCGCGACAGCCTACCTGCTGACTCTGAAAAGAGCAGGCAGAGAATATGCCTGGGCCGCGATGGAAATGGGCAATCCGGAGGTCAGGACGTTCCTGGAGGACGCTTTTCGGATGTGTTCCCATCAAGCGCATGAGGTATGGCAATGGATGGTAAAAAAAGGATACTATCCTGTTGAGCCCGCAGCTGCATCTACATTGCAAACGCTGGGTGCCCTGTACCAACCTGTGAAACAGCCCGCTATGATGATGTAAAAAGAATGGTCAGTAGCCCATGCTGCATGTTCAGCATGGGTTTTTCCTATAGGTGAAAATCGTTGCGCAATTCAAGAAAATATGATAATAGTTTGCTCGTTTCCTTGGGGGTTCGAGCCAAGGGTGTTTTACATTCTCCCCTAGCATGTATGAAGGAGTTGAGGTAAGCGAAAAACCGACAAACTGCAATGGAATGAACCTTTGCCCTAAGACAGCTATTGATCGCGAACTTGAACTTGTGGAGGCTTGACATCATGGGGAACATACGGAAAAGTATTCGGGCAAAATTAATCATTTGGTTTCTGCTTATCGCACTCTTGCCACTCCTCACCTCATCCATTATCACCTATCAGCAAACCTCAGAAGAATTGATTCAGAATCAAAAAAACTCCTTCCGCAGCATTGTCGAGACGAAAGCTGCAGCCATGGACCAATGGCTGGATCGCCATATGTCTGAAATCGAGCTGTCGGCCAAGACGGACACGGTTCAATCCCTGGACCCCTCCGGAATCACACCTTACCTCGAAGTAATACATAACCACTCCAAAGTCTATGAATCTGTAGGCGTAGCAGGGCCAGAAGGGATTGTCATCGCCAATTCCACACCGAGTATTGTCGAGTTGAATATCCATGACACGGATTATTTTCAAAAAGGGATCAAGGGAGATTCCTATTTCTCTGACATCATCGTCTCCAAATCGACGGGGAACCGAATCCTGATCGTCTCCTCCCCCATTGAAGACAAGCAGGGGCGGGTACTTGGCGTCATGTATGGAACTGTCAACTTTGAACTGTTTATCAAAACCTTTATGGAAGACACAGATGACGAAGCGGACATCCTTCTCGTGGATGGGAATGAACGTGTACAGTACGCCGCTAATCAAGATCTGATTGCCAAGACGGTGGATGAGACGGACGGACTTCAGCGAAGATTTGAAAGCCATTTTGAAAAATAACAGAAATGAAACGGGCATCACCCTGAACACGGAGAATGGGGTCGAGTTCCTGATCGCCTTCGCTCCGATCACGGAAACGGATTACAACATCTTTTACACAATCAACCTGGATACCGTATTAGCCAGCGCGAACGCCATTCAAATGGATATGCTACTTGTGATGACGATTGCAGCCCTGCTGGTTGTCATCCTGGCGATCTACATCAGCGGTACGATTGCCAAGCCGATTACGAAGGTGATTCATCAGGTAACCAGAATTGCACAAGGAGATTTGACCATCGCGTCCGTACGGATAAAAGGCACGGACGAGATTGCCCAATTGGGTCAGCATGTCCAGGAAATGACCAAGCAGCTGCGCGAGCTGATTGGAAAAGTCGCCTCGACATCCGAACAGGTTGCCGCTTCCTCTCAGGAATTGACGGCGAGCGCAGAAGAAACAAGCCGTGTGATCGAACAGATCTCTGCGTCCGCTCAGGACATCGCATCAGGGGCGGGACAGCAAGTAACCAATACCGACCGCTCCCTCGAGATCGTAACGAAAATGTCCAGTGAGATTGTCCACATCTCCGAACTCAGCCAAAATGTGACCGAGCTTTCCGATGAGGCAGTACAAACCTCCAGCCAAGGGAATCAGGCTGTGACGGAATCGATGAACCAGATGAAGCAGATTGAAGACAAGACAAACCGCATCGCCCAAACTGTCCATGAACTAGGCAGCAAATCTGCGGAAATCGAGAATATCATCTCCGTCATAAGCGGCATCGCCAGTCAAACCAACCTGCTCGCCCTCAATGCAGCGATCGAAGCGGCGCGGGCAGGTGAACATGGTCGGGGTTTTGCGGTCGTTGCCGATGAGGTAAGAAAATTGGCGGAGCAATCGGCTCTGGCTGCCGAGCAAATCGGCGGGATTGTCCAACAGATCCAAACCGACATCCAGGCATCCATGACGGAAATGAACGAGGGCATTGCTGCCGTCCCAGCAGGAACGCAACTGACAGAAAAAGCCGGGAACTCCTTTCACGCCATTTCCCACTCTGCTGGAGAAGTGTATCTGCATATACAAAAGGTCACACAAGCCATCCAGGAGTTGCAGACTGGCTCCAACCAAATGGTCTCCTCCATTGAATCCGTCCAGGGCATCTCCCAGGAATTCGCCGGAACCACACAGCAGGTGGCCGCTGCAGCGGAGGAGCAGAGTGCGTCCATGGAGCAAATCGCCGCTACTTCCCTCACGCTGGCGAGAATGGCAGAAGACTTGCAGCAATCCGTCCAGACGTTTAAACTATAAAAAAATGTTTTGGCTACGTATTGACAAATTGCTCCACAACCGGATATACTAACAAAAATTTCACATCTAAATGTTGCGATTAGAAATAGTAGAAGTGAAGAAACCTTTCAGAGAGCCGTTGGGTGGTGCGAAACGGCAGCGTGGCTCACTTTGAACTCGTCTATGAACTGCGGCCTGATATGTAGGGTTTGCCGGAATTCCACCGTTACAAGGATAGATGGTGATGGCCATCGAAGAAGAGCATTTCAGCATTGCTGAAATGAATTAGAGTGGTACCGCGAGTTCAACCTCGTCTCTATACGTAGAGACGGGGTTTTTTTATTGCAAAAATACCCCACACTTGAAGGAGGACATGATCATGAGTCGTAAAATCATCGTATTGGACACTACCCTGCGTGACGGTGAACAGGTTCCCGGCGCCAAATTGAATGTGCAGCAAAAGGTGGAGTTTGCCCAACAGCTGAAGCGTCTGCAAGTGGATATTATCGAGGCAGGCTTTCCCGCCTCCTCCGCCGGTGATTTCCAAGCTGTGCAAGAAATCGCCCGCAGCGTCGGCGACACCGTATCCATTACCGCCTTGGCACGCGCCGTCAAAAGCGATATCGACGCAGTCTACAACAGCATCAAGCTGGCGCAGAATCCCTTGATTCACATCGTCTTGGGCACCTCTGACATCCATGTAGATAAAAAATTCAACCGCTCCAAGGACGCTGTTCTGGAAATGGGCGTAGAAGCGGTCAAATACGCCAAAACCTTGCTCCCGCATGTCCAGTATTCGACCGAGGACGCGTCCCGCTCCGAATTCGAATATCTCTGGAAAACGATTGAGGCCGTCGTGAAGGCAGGCGCCACAATGATCAACGTGCCGGACACCGTCGGTTACGCTGTCCCGGATGAATTCGGCGAGATGATCCGCAAGCTGAATGAACGCCTGAAAAACCTCGATGACAGCGTGATTCTCAGCGTACACTGCCACAACGACCTCGGACTGGCGACAGCCAATACCTTGGCCGCTATCAAAAATGGAGCCGACAAAGTCGAGGTGACGATAAACGGCTTGGGGGAACGCGCGGGCAATACATCCCTGGAAGAAGTGGTCATGGCTCTCAAAGTGCGGGAAAACAGCTTCCAGTGCCACACCAACATCAAGACAACCGAGCTGCTCAGAACCTCCCGTCTGCTCACCTATTTGACAGGTCTGGATGTACAGGTCAACAAAGCGATCACGGGAGACAACGCTTTTGCCCACTCCTCCGGCATCCATCAGGACGGTTTGCTCAAGGATAAGCAAGTGTATGAAATCATGTCGCCAGAGGAAGTTGGCGCAGAAAGCATGGAATTGATCCTGACAGCCCGCTCCGGCCGCCACGCTTTCAAGAATGCCGTAGAAAAGCTGGGCTTCGACACCAGCGATGTTGCCGAATTCGAGGTCTTGTTCGAAAAATTTCTCACCTTGGCCGACGGCAAGAAGGAAGTATACGACCACGACGTGTTTTACCTGGTGACCAATCACCGCACGCTCGACGTCAAAGACAGCCATCTGTTCGAGCTGGATTCCTTCCAGGTCATCACCAACAACCAGTCCCCTACAGCTACCGTCTCCTTGAAAAAAGGCTCGGAGACCTTCGTCGGAAGTGCCGTGGGAGATGGACCGATCGATGCTCTCTACAGCGTCATCAAGACCTTGGTCGGGCATGATGTGCAACTGAAGGATTACAAGATCAACAGTCTGTCCCGTGGGAAAGAAGCCATCGGGCGGGTCAACATCCGCATCGAATACCAGGGCAATATTTACTCGGGCCGTGCGATGGATACCGACATTATCAAAGCAAGCGCCCTGGCGTTCCTGAACGGAATCAATGCCGCGCTGCTCGACACCGCATCCCAGGAAAGCCTGACACCAGAGCGCAGCTACACCTAAAATTCTCTGTAGTTGGAGGGTTGTCATATGATTCCGTTGAAAGAGAGCGCACAACGATTCCAAGATCTTTTGCAGGAGATGGGATACTCGAACCAGGTCGTGGAACTTCCGGACAGTGCGCGTACTGCTCAGGAAGCCGCAGATGCAATTGGCTGCGAAGTCGCGCAAATAGCCAAGTCGATCATCTTCCGCCTCTCTCTTTCCGACAGGCCGCTGTTGGTAGTGGCGAGCGGAGTGAATCGCGTGAACGAAAAGCATATTGCCTCCCTTTTGTCTGAAAAGCTGGGCAAGGCTGATGCTGACTTCGTACGTGAAAAAACAGGATTTGTCATCGGCGGTGTCGCCCCGATCGGACATAAGGAGGCCATCACGACCATCCTGGATGAGGGTCTCCTGCAATACTCGACCATTTGGGCAGCGGCAGGCCATCCCAAAGCAGTGTTTCAACTAACGCCAGACCAATTGATTGCGATGACACAAGGTCAAGTCATGTCGATTAAATAGCACGAAGCACGGGGAGATTTTCTCGTGCTTTTTTCATTCTTCCGCTGTCCAATTCCTTCCAATTCGGTATAATGAAAAGGCATATAAAGGGTAGGAGGATACAATCGTGAGAGAATGGATAGGAAAAATCTTTTTTTGCCTGGTAACCATTATCATCATTGCGGTATTCGGATTCGCTGCTACGTTCATTTCCGTCTTGTCTGGCGGACAAACCTTTTACATGCCTCTTGTCATCGCGATCACGGCTGCACTGATTCTGTATATCATCATGCTCTTCTTCGCCCCCGGCAAAATACGGATCGCCAATCACTCCCTGCTTGGATTTTTCGTTGTATGCGCATTGGCGACCGCCGCATATGAAGCAAATCAAGCCTATCACAACAGCATTCCAACCGTCAGCGAACAGGATTTTGACTTGTCCGCTTACAAGCCATTCCAGGAGAATACCAAAGCAGTGACGCTTGATCAGCCTGCTACGCTGAGGCTGGAGTCCCCGTTGCCCCGATTGGATGGGGCGACCGCGCTCTACCCGCTCTATTCCGCCTTCGCCCAGGCTGTCTATCCAAAGAAGGAATACGATCTCTACGACAGCGAGATAAGTGTCAATACGACGCCAAAAGCTTACACGAACTTGATCAATGGCAGTGCTGACTTGATTTTCGTCGCAGGTCCTTCCACGCAGCAATTGGCTATCGCCAAAGAAAACGGAGTCGAGCTTAAGCTCACCCCGATCGGTCGGGAAGCCTTTGTCTTTTTCGTCCATGCCGACAACCCGGTCAAAGGACTGACGACGGAGCAAATCCAAGGAATCTACTCCGGTGCCATAACCAACTGGCAAGAGGTAGGCGGGAAAAATGAACCGATCCGCGCTTTTCAAAGACCGGAGAACAGCGGCAGCCAAACCATGCTGCAAAAAATCATGGGCAACCACAAGCTGATGAAGCCGCCCAACGAAGATCGGATCAGCGGCATGGGAGGCATCATCGAAAAAACATCTGATTGAATCAATTTCATAAATCTAAGCCCTACGGGCTCAAGGGTTTTTGAGCATAGAAAAAGGAGTACCTCCCCAAATCTCTAATAAGTTAAGTGCGACCCAAACTTAAGAGAATGGAGGATGACTCCCAATGTCCATTATAAGACAAGGAAGCCTGTTTGATATACAAGAATTATTCGACTTAGAACCTCCCCAACGATTTGAAGCGATTTTTTCCACCCTTGACATCGATCCGATTCTTTGTGTTATCTCCAAAAAGTCGATCTATGGAGCTCCTACTGAGTTGAATTATGCTGCTATGCTGTATTCTTTGGTCGCTCGAATCGTAGAACGGATTCCAACCGTGAAAGATTTACGGAAACGGCTTAAACATGACTTTATCTTTCGGTTGGAATGCGGTTTTTTGGTTTCAGACAGCCTTCCTTCTGAGGCATCGTACTCACGTCTGGTTCAGAAGCTATCTGAAACAACACTTCTCGAGAAGGTTCAAGATACGTTATTGCTCCAAGCGATTCAAGAAGGGTTCGTGAATGATGAAGCGGTTGCTTTCGATGCGACCCATTTTGAATCTCGTGACCGTGGAGTAGCAAAGGAAAAAAAGCCAAAGCCGGAACCGAAGAAACGCGGACGTAAAACGAAAGCAGAAAAAGAAATATACGACAAGAAAAAGCAAGAAGAAGAAGCCCAAAAGTCCTTATACGAGAAATCTATTGCAGCCCAACTGGATGCCCCATTGGAAGAGCTCTTAACCCATGTCCCTTTACAGCCTGACTGGGGAATCAAGAAAAATAGTGAAGGGAAAAACGTGTTTTGGTACGGATACAAAGCACATCTTGCTGTCGGCACGAAAAGTCAATACATTCTTCGTTCCCTTATGTCCTCTGGAAGTATGAATGATGGGAAAGCGGCGATTCCTTTGCTCAAAGGAGTTCAGACGATCCTGCCGGATCGTATACATTATGGAATCATGGATGCAGGGTATGACTACAAACCCATTTATCAGCAAATCAGTCGAATGGATGCTCACGCTATTATTGCTTACAACAAGCGGAATGAAGGAGAAATGGTTGGGTTCGACCAGCACTTTGCTCCCACATGTGTCCGAGAGCACTCCTATCGTTACGACAGTTATGATAAAAAGTACAAAACACTGAAATTTGTACGTCCCAAGGAGTGCAAAGACTGTCCACTGGCTCAAGATTCCCTCTGTCAGAAGGTGTATAAAATTAAGGTCGAAACGGATCTTCGGAAGTATACGGCTCCGGCCAGAGGAACAAAAACGTGGGAAGAACTCTATGACCAAAGAACAGCTGTCGAGCGGGTGAATGCCTATTTGAAAGAATTTTTCCAACTGAACAACGTACGCTATCGCACAGGGAAGAGGGCCAAAGTTCATTTTGATTTGGTAACTCTTGTTTATAATGCCGCTAAATTAGCCACTGATCGGATTCGTAACGCACTGGAAAACAAGAAGCCAGTCGCGGCTTAGTTTTTAAAAAAGGATAAAGAAGAGATTGGGGCAGTCTGTATATTTTTAAGATGAGCAATTATGAAATTGATTCGATTACAAAAATTATCCTAATGCCATCGGATATTCGTTCCGCTTCTTCGCCACTGAGATGGTCCAAAACGGAAACATCCGCCTTCTTGAGGTAGATGGGGTTATGCCCAGCAAGGAAACAATCGCGAACAAGACCTACCCGCTCGCCGCAGAGTTTTATGCCATCACGGCGGGCAGCGAAAACCCGAATGTGCCCAAACTCATCGAATGGATCTTGTCCCCGCAAGGCCAATCTCTCGTGGAGAAGACGGGATACACCCCGCTCACGGGATCATAGAGCTGCCAGAAAGCGATTTGCTGGAACCATCAGGCAATCCCGTATTGACTTTAAAATAGGGTACTGCTATAAAAATATTGGGTAGCACTCGAAGACCGAGAGTGCTAAAACTTGACGTCATGTGGATGGAAAGGAGCTATTTCCATGGAAAAAAAGCAGTTTCAGGCTGAATCCAAACGGCTTTTGGAAATGATGATCAACTCGATTTACACGCAAAAGGAGATTTTCCTGCGGGAGTTGATCTCCAATGCCAGCGATGCCATCGACAAGATCTACTACAAGGCTTTGACCGATCAAAATCTGGTTTTTGACAAAGACAACTACTATATCAAGGTCATCGCCGACAAGGAGAATCGCACCCTGACGATTCGGGATACAGGGATCGGGATGACCCAGGAAGAACTGGAAAGCCATCTGGGCATCATCGCCAAAAGCGGCTCCCTCGCCTTCAAGAATGAGAACGAAACCAAAGACGGCCATGCCATCATCGGACAATTCGGCGTCGGCTTCTACTCTGCCTTCATGGTGGCTGACGTGGTTACTGTCATCAGCAAATCCGTCGATTCCACCCAAGCCTATAAATGGGAATCGACCGGAGCCGACGGTTACACCATCGAGCCTTGCGAGAAGGAAAGCCACGGTACGGACATCATCCTCAAAATCAAGGAAAATACAGAAGAAGAAAGCTACGACGAATATTTGGACCAGTATCGCCTGAAAGCGATCATTAAAAAATACTCCGACTTTATCCGCTATCCGATCAAAATGGACGTCAGCGGACAGCGCCTGAAGGAAGGCAGCGACAGCGAGTACGAGGAGTACAAGGAAGAACAGCGCATCAACAGCATGGTCCCGATCTGGCGCAAGAACAAAAACGAGCTGACCGACGAGGATTACGTGCAGTTCTACAATGAAAAGCGCTACGGATTTGACAAGCCGCTCAAGCATATCCATATCAGCGCTGATGGCGCCGTCATCTACCAGGCCATCCTCTACATCCCGGAGAGCATTCCGTTTGACTACTACTCCAAGGAGTACGAAAAAGGCCTTGAGCTGTATGCCAATGGCGTGCTGATCATGAACAAATGCGCCGATCTGCTCCCTGACTATTTCAGCTTTGTGAAAGGGATGGTCGATTCGGAGAGCTTGTCCCTGAACATCTCCCGCGAGATGCTGCAGCATGACCGTCAATTGAAGCTGATCGCCAAAAATATCAACAGCAAGATCAAAGGACAATTGCAAACCATGCTCAAAACCGAGCGTGAGAAGTATGAGCAATTCTTCAAAGCGTTTGGCAGACAGTTGAAATTCGGCATCTACAACGATTTCGGGATGCACAAGGACACCCTGCAGGATCTCATCCTGTTCACGTCCTCCAAAGAGAAGAAGCTCGTCTCGCTCGATGAATACGTCTCGCGGATGCCCGAAGAGCAAAAGTACATCTACTACGCGACCGGCGAATCCGTCGAACGCATCGAAAAGCTTCCACAGACCGAACTGGTGGCGGATAAAGGCTATGAAATCCTGTACCTCACCGAAGATATTGACGAGTTCGCAGTCAAGATGCTCCAGACGTATAAAGAGAAGGAATTCCGTTCTGTATCCAGCAGTGATCTGGGCATCGAAGCTGATGATACGGACAAGGAAGCCAATGAAAACAGCGAAAATCAGGAGCTGTTCGACTATATGACCAGCCAGCTGTCCGGAAAGGTAACCAAGGTGCGCGCCTCCAAGCGCCTGAAATCCCACCCGGTCTGCCTGACCAGCGACGGCGAAATCTCCCTGGAGATGGAAAAAATCCTCAATGCCATGCCGAACAATCCGCAAGTAAAGGCAGACAAGGTGCTTGAAATCAATGTACACCATGAGGTTTTCCAAGCCCTGAAGGACGCTTATGCCAACGACAAGGAAAAGCTGGCCCTGTATACGTCCCTGCTGTACAACCAGGCGCTGTTGATTGAAGGATTGCCGATCCAGGACCCTGTAGAATTTACAAATGAGATCTGCAAGATCATGGTGTGAGTCAGAATGCGGCAGAAATGCCGTATTCTTTTTTTTTGACTGGAATTGTGCGGCTTTTCATCTTTATTAGAAAAAGATGTCATTGCTTGAAGGAATCTGTCGCTCTATCGAGAAAGGCTTATGGTAGGTAAGAAAATTTTGGTAGAAAGAGTCGAAAAGAGAGGAACGAGTCCATGCGTTACCATACCCCTACTATCTTGGTTGTCGCTTTTTTCTTGGTTTGGCTGCTGCCGCTTCCGATCTCTCATGCAGCCACCCATGTCGAGGTGGCCGTTGATCAATTGAATATTCGCAGTGCCCCCGATACAACCACACAGATCGTCGCAACGCTCAACAAAGCAACGCGCCTGCCCATCGTCACTCAGAAAAGCGGCTGGTCGCAAGTGAAGCTCGCCAACGGCACGACTGGCTGGGTCAACAACAAATATGTCAAGATGATCGATATACCGCGTACGATCTATCTGAAAAGCACGGTAGAACTGCTGAATGTACGGGCTGAACCGAATGCCACCTCGCAAATCTTGCAAACCATCACGCCAAACGGCACCTACCTGCAAGTAAAAAAACAAGGGAATTGGGTTCAGATCAAGCTCTCGAATGAAGTCAACGGCTGGGTCAATTCACGTTATATGACTGAAACGGCAGCGCCTGCTCCGGCTCCGGCGCCTGTCCCAACTCCGTCCCTGCCGGCACCGAACCCAGTGCCTGTCCCAACTCCGTCCCTGCCGGCACCGAACCCAGTGCCTGTCCCAACTCCGTCCCTGCCAGCACCGACTCCAGCGCCTGTTCCAACTCCGTCTCTGCCAGCACCGACTCCAGCGCCTTTCCCGATTGACGGGCAGGCCGCAGGTACGCTCACCTTGCAGGAGGGCTATGCGATATTTGCCGCTCCTGATTTTTTGAGTGCTGTCATCGGTGAGCTATACGGCGGAATGGTCTTGGAGCATTTCGGATACGCCAACGGCTGGTACAAGATTCGCTTCAACGGTGCAGATGCCTACTTATACAAGCCGGAAGCCGCAGCACCACAACAACCGGTCAATCCGTGGACGCCGAACACTCCCCCTCCCGCTCAGGCAGAAGCCTCCATTCGGGTAAAAAATGCGGACACCAATCTGCGGAGCGGTCCCGGAACACACTATGCGGTCGTAGGAACGGCTCAACCCGGGCAAACCTTCCCGATTGTGCAGACGGAAGGCGACTGGTATATGATCCGGCTGCCTGACCAATCCACCGCCTACATCGCAGGCTGGATCGTAGACCAGCTGCACCCGACGAATGGCACTGGCAGTCCCGGAGTCGGGTATAACGCAGGTATGATCGGGAACGAAACGGTCTACATCTATCACACCCATAATCGCGAGTCCTGGCGAAATGTCGCAAGGCAAACACAGGGCAGTTCCGTAGATGATCCAGAGATCAACATTACGTTGGTCGGCAAGCGATTAGGCGAGCTGTTGCAGCAAAGAGGCATCCAAACCATGGTGAATCAGGATGACTTTGCCAAAAGGCTTGCGGAGCAAAAAAAGAGCTTCGCAATGTCCTATGCGGAATCGTATAATGCGGTTGTGGCAGCAGTGGCCACAAATCCGAATCTGCAGTACATTTTCGATATTCATCGGGATAGCGACGAGCCCCGAAGCAAGGTAGCGCTTACCTTGAATGGCAAGACGTATGCACGTACGTTGTTTGTAATCGGGACAGCCAACCCGAACTACCACGAGAACAAAAAACTGGCGGACAGTCTGCATGCCCGTCTGGAAGCGGCATATCCCGGGTTGTCTCGCGGCGTGATTCTCAAGGGCAAGAATGAGGGAAATGGCGAGTATAACCAGTCCTTGTCACAAGGGAGCCTGCTCCTGGAATTTGGCGGCACCAACAATACGTTGGAGGAATGCTACAACACAGCAGAGGCATTTGCTGATGTACTGGTCAATCATATGTTGGAATCTCGCGTCGTTTTCAAATAAAAGCACGATTCTTTTCGCATAACCGTTCGCGAAAAGAATCGTGCTTTTTACGTCTGCTAGCGTTAAATCCGACTATTATGGTCCGTGGCAATCGGTGTGTGATACCAAAATAGTGCATATTCCGTCATCGTGGATGCGTAACCGAGCTGGCGTAGCATGGTCGAAATATTCCCGCGGTGATAAGTACCGTGATTGACCGTTTGCAGCACAATTTCCGATAATCGAGTGCTGCGCGTTCCGGCGTACGGATTCTCGAGCACAATGGTTTGCTCCAAGTCGTCCTGGCTTCGGAACCATGCTCTGTATTCTTCCGCTAGTTCAGCAAAGACTTTCGCGAATTCCTCGACAGAGTAATGAAGTGTTTCTTGTTGAAGTGGAAGGCACTCTTCCAAGGCCTGAGGCATGCTGACACCTCTCAGAACCTGAAGCCAACACTTGTCTACTGTATAAATGTGCGCGAACGCCTCGCCTATGGTGGGAAACGAGGTGTTTACTTCTTGTTGCAGCACGGAGGACGGGAGCTCTTTGATTCGCCCCAAAAGAGTTTGAGTAGCCCACGAATGGTAGTCGAACATTTGCACCGGATGATTCATTTGGATCGTCTCCTTTAAACATTTTGTGTGTTGTTTTTGTTCATGTCCTTATTGTAAAAAAAGATGTATGACAACAGTCTGTCATACATCCGCATAAAAAGAGGTATTCAGGAATGTTTTTTTCTCCTACATACCTCCTTTATTTTCACGCTAGTCCGCTTTGAAGATCGAATCCAAATGATGGCGCAAAACCCGCTCAATGCGTTCCGGAAGCAGCCTCTGCGACTCCAGCATTGCATGCACCGCAATACCGTCGATGATGGCGTACAACTTCTCCGCCTCTGTCTCCAGATCCAG
Source organism: Brevibacillus panacihumi W25 (assembly GCF_000503775.1). Classification (GTDB taxonomy): domain Bacteria; phylum Bacillota; class Bacilli; order Brevibacillales; family Brevibacillaceae; genus Brevibacillus; species Brevibacillus panacihumi_A. The sequence goes on from NZ_KI629782.1 coordinate 1,327,257, forward strand.
CCCTTTTTTCAGCAAATCTTGCTGCTGCAGTTTCGAGAGGATGCTCCGTATCTGAGGGAAAAATCCAACCTGTAACTCCTCCGATTCGCTCTCCCTGTATTTTTGATGAAAAACAAAGGCGAACCAAACCTCCATCTCGGCCATCCTCTGCTCGTCGACGGGAAGAATCTCCAACAGAATTTGGATCACCATCTCTTTCGGACATAGGTCACGCATCTGGACCTCGCGAATTCGCTGTGCCGCCCTTTCCTTTACCAGCTTCATGGCAAACAGCAGCAATTCATCCTGCGTAGTAAAGTAATGGCGCAGCGCACCCAACGACACTCCTGCTTCCTGGGCAATCTTTCTCACAGTCGCCCCCTTCATGCCCCACCGCAGGATCACTCTCCATGTTGCCTCAGCGATTTGTTTCCTTCTTTCTTCATGATCAACGATTTTTGGCATGTCTTTATTGTAGCAGAGAACAAATCGGGCGACAATTTAAATAATACAGTTGTATTATATAAAAACATCATGTTACAATCTTTTTGTCTAAATCGTTCAGCGAAGTTGCATGTTCTGAAAGTACAAAAAGGTGGGGAGATACTTTGTCATTTGTCGCCTGGATGATCGTCGCCAGTGAGATCGCCTTTTGGGTTGTGATTGTCGCTGGTTTCGTCTTTCGGTACCTTCTGAAAAAGCAGCGACTCGGTCTAGTCTTGCTCGCGCTCACTCCCGTCATTGACCTGATTCTGCTGCTTACGACCAGTGTGGATCTCTATCGCGGCGCTACCGCTACGCAAGCCCATGCTATCGCAGCCGTCTATATCGGCGTCTCGATTGCCTTCGGAAAAAGCATGATCGCCTGGGCAGATGAACGATTCCAATATTACATCGTCAAACAAGGGCCCCAGCCAGTCAAGCGATACGGTCTGGACCACGCGAAGCACTATTTCAAAAGCTGGGTTCGTCACGTGCTGGCCTATCTTATCGGTGCAGGATTTTTGGTCATCCTGATCTATCTCGTCCAGGACCCTGCCCGCACGGAGGCCTTGTCAGGCATGCTCAAGCTTTGGACGCTGGTTCTCGGAGCCGACCTGCTCATCGCCCTCTCCCATTTTATCTGGCCCAAGCGGGCAAAGGCGTAGAAAAAAGCCAACCGATGCAGTCGGTTGGCTTTCTTCTCGTAATGCTTATCTCACTGTCACCACAATCGGCGTTTTCTTCCCGCCATATGTGACATAAATGGTTGCTTTTCCTGAACCGGTGGCTTTAATCAGGCCATCCTTCACATCTGCCACCAGCAGACGGTTGGTAGTCCAGAGACCCGGTATCGTTACATTCTCTTCAGATCCATCCATGTACGTAGCAGTGGCCGTAACCTGTCTGACCTCGCCTTTGTTCATGACAATCTGTACGACATCCGTTTTCAGGTACTTGAGCGTATCCACATCCACAGGAATGGACAAGCTCTTGCCGCCGTAACGGGCCGTCACTGTCGATTTGCCAAACGCAATTCCCGTAATCAGTCCTTGCGAGACATCAGCAGCTTTGTAATTGCTGGTCTTCCATTCAGCAGCCGAAGTGACATCCAATTGGCGTCCGTCCGAGAAGGTAGCGGTAAGCGTAACCTGGGCGGATTTTTTCGATTTCAGGGAAACAAATCGCTTGTCTGCCTCCAGCTTGGTCACGATTCCGACTTCTACCGGGACACTGATTGACTTGCCGCCGTACTTCGCTGTGATGGTGGCTCGTCCGTTGGAGAGTCCTGTCACGCGTCCTTGCGAGACATCTGCGATCTTGATTGCGGAAGAACTCCACTCCGCATCTGCCGTTACCTTCTTCGTGTTGCCTGTCGAATCGGTCGCTGTCAGGACCAGCTCAGCAGACTCGTTGACGTTTAGAATCAGCAAGCGCGGATCAACCGACAGGGATTGGGCTTGACCCACTTCAACCGTGACGGTGATTGTCTTGCCATCAAAAGTGGCGCTGATTGTCGTCGAACCTGAGCCTACCGCCGTGATTTTTCCCTGATTTACTTCGGCGATCGCTGCCGAGGAAGTCGTCCATGCTGCTTGCTCAGTTACGTCTTTGGTCGTCCCATCCGCATAGCTAGCTGTCAGCTTCACTGTATCGCTCTCGTCCTTGTTGAGAACGAGCTTCTTCTTATCGACCGTCAGGGTCTGCATGACGCCGACCGCGACTGGAATCGTAATGGTCCGCGTGCCGAGCGTAGCCGTGATCGTCGTGGAGCCGGTTCCTACACCTGTCACCAGACCTTCACGTACGGTCGCAACCGCTGGCGAAGTCGAAGACCAAGTCATTTTCTTCGTGACGTTCTCACTTTGACCTCCGCCATTTGGAAAGCTCGCAGTGACCTCAATTTGCTTCGCTTCACCGACTTGCATGGCGAGCTGGGTCATATTGGCGACCAGATTTTGCGGTACATCCACATCCACTACCAGAGTAGCCGTCTTCCCGCCATATGCCGCCTTCAGATTTGCCGTACCCGGCTTGTAGGCGGAGATTTCGCCTTCCTTGGCAAAAACGACGTCCTCGTTGTCCGAAGTCCAGGTTACTTTCCCTGTGACCTGTTCTTTCGATCCGTTGGCAAACGAAGCCTGCACGATGACCTTTTCCTTAGTCCCGCTCTTCATCATGAGGAAAGCAGGTACAACATCCAGGGATCGCGGCACTTCGACGTCTACTTTCACCTGAACGGTTTTGCTGCCGTATGAAGCGGTAATGATCGCCTCACCAGTAGACACCGCGTGAATCTTGCCCTTGCTGTAATACGCGACATCTTCCTTGTTCGACGTCCATACAGCCTTGTCTCCGACCTCAACCTTGTCCTTGTTGGCGTAGGTTGCGGTCAGGGTGATATCTTTTTCATCGCCGACTTTTAGGAAGATGTCTTGATGACTTGCTTCCAGCTTTTGCGCCATGTCGACTTCCACCTGGATTGTTGCGGTCTTCGTGCCGTAAGCAGCGGTAATTACGGCTGTACCTGCCCCGTAACCCTTGATCTTTCCTTTGATGACATCCGCTACATCCGCGTTGCTCGTCGACCACTCCGCCTTGTCTGCTACGTTCGGAATTTCCGAACCATCTGGAAAGATCGCCTTCAGCCCGATTTCATCCTCTTCGCCGAGCAACAGAGAAACTTTGCTTTTTTCAGGCTCCAGTCGATGGGCAATCTCGACGCTGATTGGCAGGCTGAACGACTGACTGCCGTATTTGGCAGTGACCGTAGCCGTACCCGAGCTCAAGCCCTTGATTTTACCGTTGAGTACAGAGGCAATCGAGGGTTTATCGACAGACCAGTCTGCCAGTTCGGTCACATCTTCCTGCAAATTGTCGCTGTACACGGCAGTCAGATTCACCAGCACATCCTTGCCGATCCGCAGATTGACAGATTGCGTCTCGGAGGTCAAAGCTTTCACTTTCTTCGTTACGGTAACATCCACGATTGCCGGAAAGCCTTTGTAATTGGCGGTCAAAGTGGTGTTTCCTACGCCGTTTGCTGCAATCTTCCCTGCATAGACCGAGGCAATGCTCGCATCTGCACTCGACCACGTAGTATGTATGGTCACATCTTCAACTTTGCCAGATTGATAGATCGCATTGGCTGTCAATTGTGTCGTGTCCCCTGTCTCCAGAGTCACTTTATTGGTCGTCAACACCAATTTGCTGATTTCATCCGCAGCCAATCCGACTTGGGTTGTTCCCAATCCGCTCAACAGCAAGACGGCCAGGAACATGAGCATCGTTTTCTTCCAGAACATTGTCAGCCTCCCCCACGTGTGTGTATTCCACTACTAAAATATTGCCTCTCTAACTATATCGGCTTCTCCCTGAATAAATTTACTAGTTCTTCATGTCAGAAATGCGTCGAATCTTGTAACTGCTAGGAAATTGCATACGTCAAATAGAATGAAAAGAAGGACAGAACCACTCGTGCAGTATCATGCAAAGGAGAACTCATCGTGAAAGAAAAACGAAAAAAGACCTGGCGCAGAAAGCTCCTTCTCGTCAGCGTGATCCTGTTCGCCATGGCATCCATCTGGTGCGGCTACAATTTCTATCTGATCCAGCGTACGATCGACGAAGCAGCCCCTCGTCAAGCTGACGTGGGAATTGTTCTCGGTGCGGCAGTCTGGGGGGATCGCCCCAGTCCCGGCTTGAGTGAACGCCTGAATTACGCGCTATGGCTCTATAACCAGGGCTATGTAAAAGTTCTATTGGTATCGGGGGGATTAGGCGAAGGAAAAAAAGTGACCGAAGCCGAGGCCATGCGCACCTACCTGCTGGAAAAGGGCGTCCCCGCCGATGCGATTCTGATCGAGGACAAAGCGCGCAGCACATACGAAAACCTGCTGTTCAGCCAGCAGGTCATGGAAAGGGCCCATTTAAAAAATGCCCTGATTATCAGTCATGACTATCATTTGGCACGAGCCAATAAGATGGCTGACAGTCTGCAGCTGCCAGCCACCGTCGCAGGCGTCCAGTCTCAGGTTCTGTACGCGCCCTATCATAAAATGCGTGAGGTGCTCGCCCTCACCGTATGGGAGTTGGAACAGATCTGGTCCTACACGCGATGATTTTTACGCAGGATTTCGTACACATCGACGAAATGACGGATTCGCTCCATGATTCGCGCTGCCTTGGTTCGTTCAATGCGATTGCCGTTGGAGATGGACAGATGCTCCTCCAGTTCCTCCAGGGAATAATTGGAAGTGAAGAGGGTGGGCAGATGGTTGTTGGCGCGCTGGTTCAGGATGACTCCCAGGATCTCGTCCCGAACCCAGGGAGTCAGGTTTTCCGCGCCGATGTCGTCGAGGATGAGCACAGGCACTTCTTTTAGCAGCTCCAGCTTGCTTGCGTAGGACTGATCGGAGATGGAATCCTTCATCTCGCGGATAAAATCTGGGACGTAGACAAGCAGCGAAGCTACATTGCGCTCGGACAATTCACGACCAATTGCGCCCATGATATAGCTTTTTCCCACTCCGAAAGGCCCGTGCAGGTAGAGTCCCTTGACTCTCTCTCCAGTCCCCACTTTATTGCAGAACTGGAGCGCTGCCCCTACCGTTTCTTTATTGCCTTCGTCGATGACAAGCCCTTCAAAGGTAGCATTCATCGTTTCCTCGGAGACGTAGTAACTGCGCATGAGGCGGCGGCGTCTTAGCTCTTCCTCATGGGAAAGCTGCTTGCTGCAAGGGGAAATCGCGCTAATGATCGTTCCGTTTACCACGTCTAGCTGGGTCCGATGTCCCTTCACCAGATTGGGGCAATCGCCGAGCCCCGGGCAATGCTCGCACCAGTACTGTTCCTTGACGGCGGTGTAGACGGTGGAGAGTGAACGCAGGTAGTCCTCTCTGCTGAGTTCATGATGGTGTTGGGCAAAGCCTTTTAAATAGGACGACGAGCCCAGCATTTTGTCCAACTGTTGCTCGGGGGTCAGCAGCTGACGCGGTGTACGTTTGGAAAGCTCTTGCATGAATTGACCGATAGACTCCATCTACCATCACTCTCCCTTCTGCTTGCTGCGCAGGTTTTGCAGCATTTCTTGCAATTCCGGAAAATCCTGAATCGACTGACCTTTTTTTCCTTCGGCCGCTTGCTTTTCCTGCGCCATCTGCCATTCCACGGAGGCTGGCAGCTTGTCTTCGAGGACTGCGCGATTGTTGCGGCGTGCAGGTGCAGACGTTTTTCTTGGCTGCTTCTCCTTTTCCGCGACCTGCTCACGTTGTTCCGCCCGTTCCAGGATCTGCTTCACAGCCTCGTCCACTGTCGCGATCCGCTTCGCTTTCCAGCTATCGCGAATCGTCTCCATATATGACTTCGGCAGTTCCATTTGCATGCTTGCGAGGGTATGCAGCAGCAGTGCATTCACGACCTCCGCCTGCATTCCATCCGTGAAGACCAGCGTCTCAGCCCGTTCCAGAAATACTTTGCTGACCCGGCCCCCCACTACCTGCTCCAATAAGGCAAGCGGCGAGAGCAGACGGCATGCCCGTACGAACGCTTCACTGCCTGCAGGCGGCAAATTGCCCGGTCCAAAGCTCTCTCCTGCAGGGAGGGTGACCGGCTCGGTGCGGTACAGCTTGTCATCCGTATACCGTTGCACCAATCGCTTGCGCAGCACTTCCTTGTCCAGACTGCGGTCCGGCTTGTACAGCGTCCAATCGCGAAGCTCTTGTCCCAATCCCCAGCTATCCAATTGATAGAAGTGGCACAATCGGTACAAAAATTCCATGCTGTCACCGACCAGCACCTTGTCTGCGTCCGCATTATCCGGCAAGTATAAGCGAAGGGAAGAGACACTGAGCGGGTGCTGCACTTCCGGCTCATACCACGATTTCATCTCCGCTGCTGGATAGTCAGACTCCATCTGCATCAAAAACTGCTCCCGCTCCGAGCCTTTCTCGACTTCCAGCTCAGATGGCTTCAAGGATTGAAACACTTCGTGGAAGTCCTTGGTCATGTTTTCCACTGCCGTGTATTCCTTCGTCAACTGATTGGCGAGCGGATCCGCATACTGCTGCCGCAGCTGTTGATAGCGAATGTTTTCGATTTTGTTCAACAGCATCAGCGACAGCACATAGTCCGCAAAAAACTCGTTTGGACTCAAAGGCGGTTTGACCATGTATTCATAAAAAAAGTCACGCTGGCCATTTTCCCTTCGACGCACCTCCAGAAGCCCCAATGCTTCCAGCCGCTCCCGCGCGCTGAGCAAACGGTCCAGCGACATCGAGGTAATGAGCATCAGACTTCGATGGGTGTTTTCGGCTGCCCCGCCGCTGACAGGCTGAACCTCATGGGCCAGCAATTGATAGAGGGCGAAGGATTCGACACCCATGATCGGCAAGTAAAGCTGGGCGATAAAGCCCATCTCGGCAAAGCTGAGCGGCCTGATCATCCGCACCAGATAGCGATCCTTCGGCGTCATTTCGTTCCATACCAGTCGGCGCATGTGACTCTTTCCTTCCTGTGAAATCTCATTCCTCTATTATAGCATGGCTATGAAAGCAAAGTGGGGAAAACCGATGGAAAGCGAAAAAGACCCCCGCTGTCAGATCGCGAGAGCCGTGACTGGCTTGTCCTGTAACGTAGAGAAAGGCGCTACTCTTTGGAGATAGGGGATTGGCTGTTTCTGGCTTGCGACAACAGCTCCTCCAGCTCTTTCATGAACACGGATATATCCTTGAACTGGCGATAAACCGAAGCGAACCGGACATAGGCCACCTCATCGACATGGTACAGGCGCTCCATTACTTTTTCTCCGACATCATCGCTCGGCACTTCCGCTTGGCCGCAATTGCGCAATTCCTTTTCGATGTCACTCACTACATCTTCCAGGGTTTCCAATGGAACGGGTCGTTTTTCACAAGCACGCACCAGTCCGCGCAATACTTTTTCTCTACTAAATTCCTCACGAGTTCCGTCTTTTTTGACGATAATTAAAGGAGATTCTTCTACCATTTCAAATGTGGTGAACCTGCGTTCACATTTTTCGCACTCACGACGGCGGCGAATCGATTTATAGTTATTGAAAGGACGCGAATCCAGGACCCTGGTCCCGTTGTATTCACAGAATGGACAGCGCATCGTGGAATCAACTCCCTTGCGAACATTCGTTGTAAACAGTGTCCCTCATGTGCATACAAGAAGTCAAGTCAATCCTTCTACCTATTTCAAGCCTCTTTTGAATACATTACAATATGGACTGTTGGAGGGATATCAATGCGCCTAGTATCTTTGAAACAAGTTCGGCCGGGCATGAAGCTGGCAAGAACCGTGTTTACCCAGGATGGCAAGGTGCTTTTAGGAAAAGGCATGAACCTCACCGAAAGGCTCATCCAAGGACTGCACCGTTCAGAAGTAGATGCCATCTACATTGACGATCCTCGCACTTCCGACATCGTTGTCGAGGATGTCATTCGCCCGCAAACGAGGCAGATCGCTGTAGAAGCGATTGAAAAAACAGTGAAGCAGATCACCAATTCGAACAAATTGGCGCGCAAAATTTCCTTGCTCGAGATGGGCCTCCATTTTCAGCGGGCTTTTAGCGCGATCCTGGAAGATCTGATGCACAACGAGCAAATGGTCGGACATCTGACGACGATCTCTACTCATTCCCCTTCCCTGTACCATCACTCGGTTAACGTGGCCGTGCTTTCGACGGCAGTCGGAATGTCGCTTGGCTACAACCAAAGCCAACTGATGGAATTGGGGATTGGCGCGATGCTTCACGATATCGGAAAGCTGCAGCTTCCAGAGGAACTCCTGAATACCAACGAGCGTTGGACTCCCGAGCAGCAGGAGATCGCCAAGCAGCACACGATGAACGGGTTTAATCTATTGCGCAAGCAGCATGATATTTCGCTCTTGTCTGCACATGTCTGTCTGCAGCATCATGAACGCATCAATGGCAGCGGCTACCCCCAGGGCTTGAAAGGAAAACAGGTGCATGAATACGCCCAGATCGTCGGGATCTGCGACGTCTATGATTCCCTCACCTCACCTCGCCCCTGGCGCGGGCGCTACATGCCGCAGGACGCCATGGAATACCTGCTCGGCGCAGGCGGCCACTTGTTCGAGCATCACCTCATCAATGCCTTTATCAAGCACATCGCCGTTTTTCCGATCGGAAGCAGCGTCGTTCTCAATACAGGAGAGGTCGGCGTCGTCAGCAAGGTCGACCCAGACTACTGCCACCGTCCGACTGTCCGTATTCTCAAGGATGGACGCGGCAATGATGTGCATACCCCCTACGATCTTGATCTGAAAACACTTATCAAGATTTTTATCGTCGGATTTGAAGACGAGCAGCTGTTTGAGATGAGCGCCTTGACCCCGCCTGCCGAATCAGCACCTACAAGCGAATAGGGCAAGACGCTGAAGAGGGACTGTCCCGAAGTCTATTTGACTTCCCGGGACAATCCCTCTTTTTTGTTCCAGTTCCAGTTGCGGTTAACGGGCCCCTGCAGCCGCCGTCTCTTTCACTGGACTGGCATTGTACTGTTCGGATACGTGGCGCACCAGATCCACGACGCGGCAGGAGTAGCCCCACTCGTTGTCGTACCAGGCGATTACTTTCACTTGATTCGTGCCCATGACCATCGTCGAAAGACCATCGACGATCGAAGAGTTTTCATTGCCGTTGAAGTCGCTGGATACCAGCGGCTCGTCGCAGAATTCCAGGTATCCTTTCATGCTGCCCTCGCTCGCTTCTCGCAGGACGCGGTTCACTTCTTCTACAGTCACTGGTTTTTTTGTGTTGATCACCAGGTCGACTACGGAGACGTTGGGAGTTGGAACACGAAGGGCAAAGCCGTTCAGCTTGCCGTTCAATTCTGGCAATACGATCCCTACCGCACGGGCAGCTCCTGTGGTGGTCGGAATAATCGATTCCCCTGCCGCACGGGCGCGACGCAAGTCCTTGTGCGGGTTGTCAATATTCACCTGGTCATTGGTGATCGAGTGAATGGTAGTCATCAAGCCTTGCTCGATGCCGAATGCCTCATGCAGCACTTTGGCTACTGGAGCCAGGCAGTTTGTCGTGCAGGAAGCATTGGAGACGATATGATGGTTCGCATGATCATAAATGGTATCGTTGACACCCATTACGATCGTAGCGTCCTCTTCTTTTGCCGGAGCGGTAATGACGACTTTTTTCGCGCCGCTTTGCAGATGCTTGCCAGCACCATCACGGTTCGTAAATTTGCCCGTGGCTTCCACGACGATTTCCACGCCAAGCTCTCCCCAAGGCAGCTTGAGCGGGTCGCGGTCGGACAGTACTTTTGTCGGCTTTCCATCTACGATGATGGTTTGATCTTTTACTTCAACTTTATTTGGAAGACGTCCATGAATGGTGTCGTATTTCAACAGGTGAGCAAGTGTCTCTGCTGGATAACTGGCGTTGATAGCGACGATTTCGATGTTGGGGTCCTGAATAGCGCGGCGAAAAACCATGCGCCCAATACGGCCGAAACCATTAATACCAATTTTGATAGTCATAAAAGAAACCCCTTCCTCAATTAAGTTACGCTGATTTGTTATCTTTATTATAATAAGTATGACACAATTATCAATGTGTTTTACTGAAAAATAAATATTTGGACGATTTTTCGCATTATTTTTGACCTAAAAAGCAAAAAGTCGCTCTCTCTTTGTATCGAGAAAGCGACTTTTCAATGCAATTCCTGGTCGTATACCCGCTGGTAACGATCCTGATAATACAACACCCGCTGTACGTACATGCGCGTCTCCGGGTAAGGAATGTCCTCCAACGACTCTCTTCGCCCATTCCACTGTCCGTCATTCAACCATCCGTTCACTTTGCCGGGACCGGCATTGTAGGCGGCAATCACTTTGGCGATATCTCCCTCATAGCGATTCCCTAAAAACTGGAGGTACCAGGTGCCGATCTTGATATTCATGACCGGATCATATAGATAATCCTGACTCGCAGGCTTAAATCCACCCTGCTGGACAATCCATTCCGCCGTGTCCGGCATGATTTGCATCAATCCGATGGCCCCTTTTTTGGAGACCCGATCAGCTTGGAAGCTGCTCTCCGAACGGATCACAGCCAGGATGAGATGTGGATCCACCTGATATTGACGGGAGGCATTCATGATTTCCTCCCGATACTTGATGGGGTACATCCACTTCCAGACAAAGGAGGTATTGAGCAAGAAGAAGAACGCGATCAAGGCAATTCCTAACCATGCCCTTCGTTTGCCAAGCGTCATAAACCGATCTCCGAACGGATCGCTGACAGCATCTCTTCCACTTGCCGCTCCGCTTCTTCCCGTGAGCCCGAATTGTCGATCAAAAAATCAGCATCGGCTTTTTTCTGATCGATGGGGAATTGCGCGCGCAGCCGTTTTTGTGCCTGCTCTTCCTGCAGCTCATCACGCTCCATCATGCGTGCCAACTGCATGTGTGCGGGTGCGTAGACTACGACAACTTTGTCCACCATGTGTTGCAGCTTGCTTTCAAACAGCAGGGGAATATCCATAAAAACGATGCTTGCTCCGTTCTTTTCAGCCGCTTCTGCTTCTTCGCGCATGACACGACGTACCTCTGGATGGACGATGGCATTCAGTTTTTGTCGCTCTGTTTCATCCGAAAATACGATCTCACCCAGTTTTTTCCTGTCAATCTGACCGTCAGAGAGCAGAATCTCGCGGCCAAAATGCGCCACGATTGCTTCATACGCCGGCTTTCCCGGCTCTACTACATCCCGGGCAATCTGATCTGCATCGATCACTGGGATCCCTCGTTCCCGAAGCATCCCGGTGACGGTGCTTTTTCCGGTGGCAATGCCGCCTGTCAAACCCAGAATCATCTCCATCCTCCTCCCCTGCTTATCCTTATGACTTCCGCTTCTGACATTTCGGGCAGACATGCGTCCCTCGGCCGCCAACAACAAAGCGGACAATCGGCGTTCCGCAGTTCACGCACGGTTCATCCTTGCGTCCGTAAACCGTAAGCGACTGCTGGAACATCCCCATTTCGCCCTGACCGTTTACGTAGGATTTGATCGAACTGCCGCCTTGCTCGACGGCTTCCTGCAACGTCGACACGATGCTCTCGTGCAGACGCGCGACCTGCTTGTTTGTCAATTTTCCCGCCGGAGTCTCCGGGTGAATCCCCGCCTTGAACAACGACTCGTCCACATAAATATTCCCCAGCCCCACCAGACATTCCTGGTTCAACAGCAGCGGCTTGATTTTTGTCGTGCGGTTTTTCAATAATCCACGCAGAAGCTCCGCAGTAAATCCCTCGTCCAGCGGCTCTACGCCGAGCTTCGCCAATGGACCGACGGTTGTTTCGAGTCCCTTGGGATAGACATCCATCGTGCCAAACTGGCGCACGTCTCGATAGCGCAGCTCGGTTCCGTCCGTAAAGTGAAAAATGACGTGTGTATGCTTTTCCACCGGTTCCACGGATGTATACAGTCCATATCTGCCTTCCATCCGCAAATGGGAAATCAGCACATCCTGGTCGAGAATGAACTGGATAAACTTGGCCCGCCTTTTGATCTCATGAATCGTCTGTCCGCACAATTGCGCCTTGAACGCTTCTACATCATCGGGTTGACGAACGATTCGCGGCAAGCTCACACTCACCCGCTCGATTTTCTTTCCCTTTACAAGCGTCTGCAGAGTACGTACGACTGTCTCCACCTCTGGCAATTCCGGCATATGCCTCCTCCTCTCGCTGTCTCATTTCTCTTATCTGTCAATCGGCTCGCCTACTTGGCGTCATACCAACTGCGTCCGTAATTCACGTCCACCTTGAGCGGAACATCCAGTTCGAGTGCGTTTTCCATGACCTCAGGCACCAGCTCCTGCATGAGCTCCAATTCATCCTGCGGCACTTCAAAAACCAATTCGTCATGCACCTGCAGCAGCATGCGGCTTTTCAGTCCTTTTTCCTCCAAGGACTTCTGCATGCGGATCATCGCCAGCTTGATGACATCTGCAGCTGTTCCCTGGATCGGCGTATTCATCGCCGTACGCTCGGCGAAGGAGCGCAGGTTGAAGTTGCTGCTGCGAATATCCGGCAGGTATCTGCGGCGCTGAAGCAGAGTCGTGACGTAGCCGTCCTGCTTGGCCTGCTGGACAATCTCTTCCATCCAGCGTTTCACGCCTGAGAAGACGGAGAAATAGCGTTCAATAAAGTCGCCTGCTTCTTTGCGGGTGATATTCAGGTTTTGCGACAAGCCATAATCGCTGATGCCGTACACAATCCCGAAATTAACTGCTTTGGCCTGACGCCGCATCAGGGAGGTTACATCCTGTTCGGCCACACCAAACACATCCATTGCCGTGCGCGTGTGAATATCCATATTCTTGCGGAACGCATCAATCAGATTCTCATCCCCGGAGATATGGGCCAGGATGCGCAGCTCGATCTGCGAGTAGTCAGCAGCCAGGATATAGCAATCTGCCTCGGAAGGGATGAATGCTTCCCTGATCTTCCGTCCCTCTTCCATACGGATCGGGATGTTCTGCAGGTTGGGATCTGTGCTGGACAATCTCCCGGTCGCCGTCGTGGCCTGATTGAAGATGGTGTGTACCTTGCTTGTATTCCCGTGAATTTCCTTGGTCAAACCCTCAATATAGGTAGAGCGCAGCTTGCCCAACTGACGGAAGGTGAGGATGGTGTCGATGATCGGATGATAAGGCGCCAGCTTTTCCAGCACATCTGCGCTCGTCGAAGGTCCCGTTTTGGTCTTTTTCAAAACAGGCAAATCCAGCTTTTCGTACAAGACCTCCCCGAGCTGTTTGGGCGAATTGATATTAAAGGACATGCCGGCCAAATCATAGATCTTCGCGGTCAACTCCTCCAGCTTGCGATCGAGTTCGTCCCCCATTTGAGCCAATCGTTCGGCATTCACGCGTACCCCGTGCTTCTCCATCTCTGCAAGAACCAGACTAAGTGGTCCTTCCAGATCGTTGAGCAATCCGGATAAGTCATTTTCCTCCAGTTGCTCGCGCAGAACAGGGACCGATTGCCAGATGGCCTTCGCCTTTTTCGCGACATGCTCGCTCAACTCATCCGTCTCGGGGATCAACCGCTTGGCGCCCTTTCCGTACAACTCCTCGTCGGGAAGGACACGTATCTGTGCGTATTGGGCCGCGATGCTGTCCACAGTCGGATTGCTCTCCGCTGCATTGAGCAGGTAGGAGGCAAGGTATACATCAAAGTTGATGCCTTTGATGTCCAGACCGTGCCAAGCGAGTCCCACTGTGTCGCGCTTGCCGTCAAACGTCCATTTCTCCTGGCCTGCGTCCCCCAGCCAGTTGCGGAAAGCTTCCCATTCCTTGGCTTCGTCCCAGGAAACATAAAGCGCGATGTCTTCGTTCGCCAAGCCAAATCCCAGAATCGGCGCATGGTGGTAATTCTCTCCGTCCATCTCCACGTAGATCGCCATCGGGGAAGTCAGATTGGCTGCGAAGGCGTCCGCATTTGCAGACGTCACGACCTCAAAGGAAAATGCCTGTTTTTCTTCACTCTGCGCAGTTGGGGCTGTACCCTTCACTTTGGACAGCAGAGATTTGAATTCCATCTTTTTAAAGAATTCCGTGACGGAAGCCCCGTCGTAGCCATCGTAGGCTGTATCGCCAAGATTGAGCTCTACGGGCGCATCTCGCATAATCGTCGCCAAAGCTTTGCTCAGCTTGGCCTTGTCCACATTTTCCCGCAGGTTCTCCTGAAGTTTTTTGCCGGATACGCGATCGACGTTTTCCAGCACCTGTTCCACGGAGCCGTACTCATGCAGCAGCTTCAGGGCTGTTTTTTCTCCTACCCCAGGGACCCCTGGAATATTGTCGGAGGTATCGCCCATCAACCCTTTTAAATCAATGATTTGCAGCGGCTCAAGGCCGTATTTATCCGTGATCTCCTGTGGCGTGTACAGCTCGATCTCGCTGACGCCCTTACGCGTCAAAGCTACGCTTACATGGTCCGAGACGAGCTGCAGCATATCCTTGTCCCCGGTGATTACAGTCGTTTTCCAATTCTGTTCGTCAGCCTGTTTCGTCAGGGTGCCGATGATGTCGTCCGCTTCATAGCCTTCCAGCTCAAATCGCTTGATGGAGAAGGCGTCCAATAATTCACGCATGAGCGGGAACTGCTCGGAAAGCTCGGGCGGCGTCTTTTTCCGTCCACCCTTGTACTCCGCAAATTCACTGTGGCGAAACACGACTTTGCCAGCGTCAAATGCGACCATGATATGTGTCGGCTGGAGCTCTTCCAATACCTTCAACAGCATGGTCGTAAAACCGAGCACAGCATTCGTATGCAGTCCCGCTGACGTGGACAGCAACGGCAGTGCATAAAAGGCGCGGTTGGCAATACTATTCCCGTCTATCAAGACAAAATGACCCAACGATCCCGACCCCTCTCGTGACAAAACGTACTATCCTTAATCGTAACATAGGGGAAACATCCAAGCCAAGCCTGTAAGGGCGAATGGGTAAAGAGAACCAGGCTTGAACAAACTAAACGAAAACCACAAGGCAGGCGATCCTATGCAGTTGAAAAAATTCTTTCCTTATGTGCTTGCATGCTTCCTTTTCACATGTACAAACGGCTTTCAAGCGACAGCTGCTAGCCCCGGTCTCTCACCCGCTCCGCTTCCAGCCAAACCCAAGCAGGTCGCATTTGTAATTGATGATTTCGGCAACAACATGAAAGGCACGGAGGAAATGCTCTCCATGCCCGTTCCGATGACGATTGCGGTCATGCCTTTCTTGCCCAGCACGAAGAAGGATGCTGAGCTCGCCTATAAAAACGGGCATGACGTCATCGTGCACATGCCGATGGAGCCCTTCAAGGGAAGGGCCTCGTGGCTGGGACCAGGGGCCATCACAACGGATTTGTCCGACGAGGAGATCCGCAGTCGGCTGCACAAAGCCATCGATGAGGTCCCTCACGCAATCGGCATGAACAACCACATGGGTTCCAAAGCGACTGCCGACGAGCGTGTCATGCGAATCGTGATGAGTGTTCTGAAGGAGCGAGGGCTTTTTTATCTGGACAGCAAGACCAACCATCGCAGTATAGCAGGAAAAATTGCGCAGGAGATCGGCGTTCCCTACACGGAGAATCAGATGTTTCTCGATGATTCCCACACCACGGAACACATTACCAAGCAGCTGGAAATAGCCTGTCATCGCCTTGACAAAGAGCAACGCTGCGTCGTCATCGGCCATGTCGGGCCGGCTGGCAAGAAAACAGCCTCCCTTCTGCGGCAGTACATCCCGCGGATCCAGAAGGAGGCTGAATTCGTCACGATCTCAAAACTGATTTTCCAAACGGTCAACTAAGTCCTGCCATAAGCTTTCCTCCACCTGCTGCTCAACTGCTATCTCTCCCGTCAGGGTTACGTATTCGCTCACGGCCTCTCGAATGGCCTGAGCGATCTTTTTTTGGCCTGCAGGACTGGTCATCTCCGCGCGATCCTGCGCATTGCTGATAAAGCCCATCTCGATGATGACAGACGGACAGTAGTTGTGGCGAAGCATGTAATACGTCTTTCCTTTTACCGGCTTTTGCTTCGTTCCGGCATAGCGATTCAGGGAGTTTTGCAGCAGCTGGGCAAGCATGTAGCTTTGCTCGTTGCTTTGGTACAATACCAACGGCCCGCGTCGTTTGGAATCCGCTGACCAGTTGACATGCAGGCTGAGCATCATCTGAGGATCGATCACTTGAGCGAGATTTCGTCGCTGGGCGAGATCACGCAGATGGCGGGAGCGGATTTTCAGCCAACGGTTGTCATCGCTTAGCGCAATATCTTCGCTGCGATTCAGTGCGGTCTTGAAGCCAGCCTCTGTCAATTGGCGGTACAATTCCTTTGCTACCTGGAGATTGATGTCCTTTTCGTACAGGGATCCGTACGTCGTACCTGAATCCACACCTCCGTGTCCGACGTCTATGAGAATTTGTATGGGGGTGAACGGGAGAGCCGAGGTTCGGCTCGGGTAACTCGAAATCGCCAACAGTGCAACCGTGATGAGAACAAGGATTTTGTTTCGCATGCTTGTAGGATTTCCAGTTGAAAAGAAAACCTCTCAACGGCCAGTAAAAGCATTAACATTGTGAATTGCACCCGCCAACGATACAATAGAGACGATCCAGATTCTCAATTCTCGGTAAGAGGGTGCTTTCTTGTGCAACAATCCTCGGACAAACCTGTAGTATCACCTTATCTCGTCCTTATCTTTTCTGTTCTAGCCATCTCCACTTCCGCTATTTTTGTCAAACTCTCGGATGCCCCTGCACCGATTATTGCCACGTATCGGCTGGTCTTTTCAGCCGTTCTTACACTCCCGCTGCTGTTTTGGAATCGCGGCGCGTGGAAGGAAATCGGCCGGATGTCCAAGAAGGCATGGGGATTGTGCATCCTGTCTGGCGCTTTTCTGGCCAGCCACTTCCTGCTCTGGTTTGAATCCCTCAACTACACATCTGTGGCAAGCTCTACCGTGCTCGTGACTCTGCAGCCGCTCTTTGCCTTTATCGGAGGGTATTTCTTCTTCCAGGAGCGAATTCGTCCGCTCGCGCTGCTGGGTGGAATCTCTGCCATCGCGGGCAGCTTCGTTATCGCCTGGGGTGATTTCCAGATTGGCGGAATGGCCCTGCTTGGAGACATACTCGCCTTGCTTGGGGCTGTCACCGTTACCGGCTACTGGCTGGTCGGGCAGTTTCTTCGCCAGCATCTCTCATCCTTCACGTATACCCTTGTCGTCTACACCATGACGAGCCTACTATTGATCGGCTATGATCTGGTTCTGGGATACCCGTTGGTGGGTTATTCTGCGGAGAATTGGGGCTGGTTTTTCTGCCTCGCATTGTTTCCGACCTTGCTTGGCCATTCCTTGCTCAACTGGGTGATCAAGTGGCTGAATACGACGACAATCTCCATGGGGATCCTTGGCGAACCGGTCGGGACCGCCATTCTCGCCTATATCATCCTTGGAGAAACGGTAACCCTGCCGCAATGGATTGGCGGGTTGATCATTCTTGGAGGCATTTATCTCTTTATCCGCTTCAATCAACCATCCGCGAAAGGAGTGAGCCCGGGTGAACCAGCATCGGCAACCGCGACAACGAAAAAGCTTACGTGATTATATCAAAGGGCTTAGTGTCTGGGCCAAGATCGGCTGGGTGATTTTTCTCGGGTACATCGTGGGACGAATCATTTACTGGATCACCAAGCTGCTCTCCTCTTGAACAGGACAAAAGACAGCAACCTCATCAGGCTGCTGTCTTTTGTTTTTCCGACGCTTGGTCGGCTGGCGGCTTTGGTTTTTTGTGCAGGAAATACAGGAACGGAATGGAGATGACGATCGGGATCGCCGAGATCAGGAAAGTGTCTCCAATCCCGCGAACCAAGGCTTCTTTTGCCATCATTCCGTACAGGATACTGGTCGCCCCTGCTGTTCCGTAAGCCGTATCCACCCCAGCTTGCGCGTACATGCCACCAAGGCCAGTTAATAGCTGTGTCGCCATATCACTGTTCAAATTCTCAGCGATGGAGGACATATGGAACGTTTGTCTTGTTTGCATGCATACGGTCAACAGCGCAATGGCAAACGAGCTCATCACCTGACGCAAGACGTTGGAGAGCGGTGATGCATCCCCTACATTCTGGCGCGGGACGGCGTTCATCCCGACTGTAGACAGCGTCATCATGCAAAGACCGATTCCGATCCCCCGTATGGTCAAGATCATGTCAATCCATTCATGCATGCTGTCGGCAGCCAGATTGTGCAATTCAAACGTGGTGACACTCATCGTAACGAGACCAACCAAGCCGATCGGACCAATGCCGTATTTATCCATCAGCTTTCCGCTGATCGGCATCATGATGGCCATCGCAATGGATTGCGGCATCAACAGAATCCCCGACTCCATGGCAGTCAGGCCCTGGACGTTTTGCAAAAAGATCGGCATCAGGAAGATCCCGCCCATCATCCCCATCATGACAAAACCTGATGTCAAAATACTGAGGGAGAAGACAGGAATTTTCAGCAAGCGCAGGTCCAGGAGAGGCTGTTCCTTCCCGAGCTCTACCCAGACAAACAAAGCCAGGCTCATGATCGCCACAAAGAACAAGCTGACGATAAAAAACGAATCCCAGCCCTCTGCCTGCCCTTTACTGAAAGCAAGCAGGAGAGATCCAAACCCTACAACTGCCAGAAAGGCTCCCAGATAATCAAACGATAGTTCCGGTTTTTTCGGCGTCTCCTTCAAGAGAATGCTGCTCATCAAGACAGCAAAAATCCCAAATGGAACACCCACCAAAAAAAGGAATTGCCAGCTTAAAAACTCAATCAAGTATCCACCCAGCGTAGGTCCCAAGGCAGGCGCTGTCATGGAAGCAATCCCGAAAATACCTAAGGCCATCCCGATTTTTTCTCGTGGCACGATCATGTAGATCATGGACATCCCAATAGGCATGATCATGCCGCCGCTGACGCCCTGAATGACGCGAAACGCGATCAATGAGGTATCGCTCCATGCCAGGGCGCATAACACCGAGGATAAGGTAAAGGAAGCTAGTGAGAGAATGAAGATACGTTTGGAGCCGAATTTTGCGGACAAGGAACCGCTCATCGGAATCATTACCGCATTGGCCAGCATGTATCCCGTCAATACCCATTGCATGGTGTCTGTCGTCGATCCGAAGATGTTGACCATCGATGGAAGGGCGACGTTAATCAAACTGTTGTTCAGGATCGCTACGAAGGTGCCGGAGAGAATAGCGAGAAGAGACAGCCACATGCCGCCGCTTCCGCTTTTCTCTTCCTGCTGTGCTACCGCTTCTGCCATATTTCTCACCCCCGCTAGTTTGCGCTCACCATGCTGCCATCTGATAACTCGTCAGTCGGATGAATCACGATCTGATCGTTTTCCTTTACCCCTGATGCGACCACGGCCCAGTCGGCTCCGGATTCACTCACAGATACCTCTACCTGGTGGACCACACCTTGATCTACTGTGTAGATGTAATTCTTGTTTTCTTTTTCCACGACTGCGGAAGCAGGTACTTTCGTTCCCTTTTGCGCTTCCCCTTGCAGGTATACCTCTGCTACCATCCCGGCGCGCAGCAGGCCATCCTGATTATCCAGTCTTACCTTGATCGGGAAGGAGCTGCTGTTGGCATCAGAGACAGGGGAAACAAATTCTACCTCTCCACTCCACACCTTCTCAGCCATCCCTGCCACTTTCACGTCGACAGTACTGCCGACTTTTACGTTGTTGATCATGGCTTGCGGCACGCTTGCCTCTACCTTCACCTGGTCCATTTTCACCAGAACCAATAGAGGCGCACCTGCTCCGGCCATCTCGCCCGGATTCACGTTTTTCTTCGCGACAATCCCCGAGATCGGTGCATGGATAATGGTATTGTCATACCCGTTTTTCGCCATATCCAGGCTTGATCTCAAGCGGGCAACCTCTGCTTCCAGAGCCGCTACTGAATCAGCGGTCGGACCAGCCTTCGCCAAATCGTACGCCGCTTGCGCCTGTTCGAGACCTGTGCGGGCTTTTTCCGTATCGAGAGTGACGCGTTCCAGCTCCGCCTGAGACAGGGCACCGGAATCAAACAAAGCCTTCATCCGTGTGTAGTTGTTTTCTGCCACTTTCAAGGTTGCCTGTGCCTGCTCTACGGTACTGGCCAGTTGTTGAAGCTGTTGGGTCCGGGCGCCAGCCTTTGTATCGCGCAGTCTGGCTTCCGCTCCTGCAATCGCCGCTTGCGCCTGGTTGATCTGCTCCTGAAAATCGCTCGCTTCAAGCGTGACCAGTGTATCTCCCTGCTTGACTACAGAGCCTTCCTGTACGGGAACGGTCGCCACCTTCCCCGATACTTTGGAGACCACCTGCACCTCTTCCGCAGCCACGACCTTGCCGTTCGCTGTCAGACCTGTCTGAACAGAGGCTACTTTCCAAGTTTTTACCGCCGGGAAGGTCTCAGCCGAAGAGGTGGATGACTCGCTGCAGCCCGCAGCGAATAACGATACCGCCGCTATGAGGAGCCCGAGTGTTTTTGCCGTTTTTTTCATCCTGCTTACCTCTCCTTCACATGCACTTTGATTTCTGCATTCAAACCAGCTGACAGTTGAATTCCTGCCGTATCATCCAAGGCGATTTTTACCGGAATGCGCTGGGTTACTTTTGTAAAGTTGCCGCTTGTATTGACTGCCGGCATCAAAGAAAACATCGAGTTCGTCGCCTGACCGATTTCGGACAAGTGACCGATCAGTGTCTTCCCAGGATAAGCGTCCACTTTGATTTCCACTTTTTGTCCCAATTTGACGCGGCCGATCTCTGTCTCCTCCAGGTTGGCCGAGATGTACAGCTGGCTTTCATCGATAACCAGTGCAACCGTTTGACCAGTCGAGACCACCTCCCCGACTTTTGCCTGGGTTTTGATTACGGTTCCCGTGATAGGTGCCCGCAGAACGCTGTTTTCCAGCATGTTGGCAGCCAGATTAGCAGTATCCTGTTGTCCCACTGCCTGATCTGCGATAACGGTATCTCCCTCTTTGACATCCAGGCTTGACAGTTTCCCTGTCAATTTGGGCATTACCCGATAGATATCTCCAGATACACGCGCATCCTGAGTTGTGACATAATTCGCACCTTGATACCAGTAATAGTATCCGATCCCTCCGCCGCCTCCGACGAGTAGGAGTAAAATGATGTACAATACCAGTTTTCGCTTCATCTTTTCTCCTCAGCTTTCTCTCTCTTCGATTTTCTCGAGCAACGTCTCCAATGATTGGATAATATTATTCAGTTCTTCATCCGAAAAGCCTTGAAAACTACGTTTGTAAAATTCCCCTGTAAATAGATCCACTTCTGCAAACAAATTTTTCAATTTCTCCGTTTTCGATATCCAGACGACTCTACGGTCATTCTCATCCCGGACTCTCGCCACGAATTGTTCCCTTTCCAGCCGATCAATGATCCCCGATGTTGTACTATAGGATAAGTCAACTGCCTTACTGATTTGCCCGATGGTTTTCGGTTCCTCAATGATCTGACGGATCACGACCAGTTGCGGGACGGTAAGACCATATTTGGCCAACTCTTTGGTGGCCATAGCTCCCAGCGTTTTATTCAAGCGCTTGAGCAAGTCGCGGATATGCAAAGGCCTGTTCATTTGACTCTCCTTTCTGCTCAAATATTTCGTACGCGAAATGAATCACAGCCAACACTATACGCCTATTTTGGCTGGATGGCAACTATTTCTTTTCTTCAAAAGTGTAAAAAAGTACAAAAAACAGCACCTCTTTTCTTTCAGGGTGCTGGTTGATCCGTTAAGGAGGGATTGATTGGCTCTTCCTCGGGGAGATGCTCCTGTACGCTTGGCACATCGCGCGGGTCATACTCCAATTCCGGGAAGGAGTGGATGGATACGTACATCTGTCCGTTAGCGGACCTTGCCTTGATCAGGATTGGATAAGCGTATTTGTTCTGGAAAACAAAGTCGGGGCCATTCCAGCTGACGGTTGCGTCACGCCCGGGAGGGACATATGCGACGTGGCGGCTGTGCGAGTATCGTTGCAGGATGTGCAGCCCTGCCTTGTCTACCGCATTGAACAGCGTGGAGGACACTTGGCAAATCCCCCCGCCTATCCCTTCAGATAGCTCACCGCGCACGATGACCGGAGCTTGCAAATAGCCTTTTGCTGGCGTTCGTTTGCCGACTACTTTATTGAAAGAGAAAATTTCTCCAGGCAGCAGCACGTAGTTATGGATTGCCTTTGAAGCAAGCATGATGTTATGGGAGCGGTTCTTGTTCCCACTGTTAAAGTACGTGATATACCTTCCGATCGTTTTCTTTTGCACCTGTTTGAGCAATGCCCGGTCTACTTTTGGATGAATAACCTGAAAAGGAATGTGAAGCCCTTTTGATCCCGCACCATAGTAGTAATGGTAGACCTGCGAGAGGAACTCCCGTCGATCCAGCCGGCGACCCTTTTGCTCTGGCACAATTCTGCCGCTGTCAGAGACGGTCGCATTGATCGGCTCCCGGTAGCTGAGCTTGTCCAACTCGTCGACGACGGATTCCAGTTGATTGACATCCACGAGCGGAACACCGGAAAATGGCAGCGTAACATCGTCTCGATTCAACACCGCTACCGTTTTGCCTTCCAGCTCTACCTCAAATAGATCCGTTGGGTCCAGGGGAGCGGCTAACAGCAGCATCGCCAGAGTCAATGAAAAACCCATCCGGCTGCTCACCTCCTTCCCGTAGTATGAGCAGTCGAACGGGTTTCATTCTCAATGATCGCGTATCAATACACTTGTGATCGCCTGACCTACCGCATGCAATCGTGTCTGATCGACCGCTTGCAAGTAGACGGCATTCAGCTGTTCACGCCTGTTTTTCGCCTCTACGAGATAACCAGTCGCTTCTTTTACCTTTTTCGTATAGCGAGTCTTGATTTTTTCGATTTCTTCGCTGAAACGTTCATCTGTTCCTGGTGTAATGGCCAGGGTGTACATGTCGATGACCTCGTCAGTCTCTTTATTGGGAAAATACTCATGCGGCGCCGTGCTATCGAAAATCGCTACGCTTTTTTCCGGGAAGATCACCATATCCAGGCTGTTCGGGTCAAGACCGCAGTGGTATACCTCGACATCGAAGCCCTTTCTCTCCGCCTCGCTGACCAGTTTTTTCAGCATCGTCGACTTCCCTGAACCCGGCCGTCCTTTGATAAAATACCGTTTCTCCAGATGATCGGTCAGCTTCATGATGTGGTCGACAGGCCCTGCCGGTGTCGCTGCCCCGAGGTACATGCGGCGGACACGGGAGGTTTTGCTCAAGCTGTCTGACCCGAAAAATTGCTGTTTCAACTCTTCTGTGATCTGATTCACCTTCTCCCGGTCCAGGTTGCCGATGTAGATGCCCTCCCAGTCGTCATGGATGCGCAGCGCCTCTCCATATGCCTCATATGCCTGCTGGTTGTAACGAAAGATCTCCTCGTACCACCGAGCGATCTGTTCCTTGTGCGGAGCAAGGCGGTCAGGGATCAGTGCGGTCTGCAAATTGACGTGGATCTCCGTCAGACCCGGTCCCTTCGGCCTCCACACGCGCGGGTAGCTGTGGTCCATGATCGCGACTCTCTGTTTGGGCAGTACGATCCCGTCAAACTGTCCGTTCATAAAAGGGGAATGAATCCATTCCACCTGATCTGTCTGTGTTTGCAGTTCTTTTCCCATCTTCTCAATCAAGGCAGACGTGATGCCCTCCACGACACCTGTCAGCAAGTAGACGCGGTCCATGTCCGCCAGTACGGATTCGTACAAGGTGCGATACCCTCTGGCTGTGTTGCCCGCCGCGTAAATATGGCGTTCTGCTGCTGTCATCCTGATCCCTCCTGCTGCTTCGTCAAACATTTCTTGTACGCTCTATCCTATGCAGGCATGCCGCGATGGGCGTCTGTCTCGTATCAAATATCTTGTTGCGAGGTCATCAAGCTGTGGCGGAGAAGAGGAAAAAAAGCCGCTGGCGTACCCAACGGCTTCCTTCTTTGCTTATTTACTGATTCAAGTCGGTCATTTTCCCAGTCTTCATGTAGATGATCCACTCGCAAATATTGGTCACATGGTCGGCGATCCGCTCCAGGTATTGCGCTACCAGCAAAAGATGAGTGGCTTGCGAGATCGAATCGCTGTTCCTCGTCATGAGCGCAATCAGATCGCGGAAGATCGTCGAGTACAGCTTGTCGACGACGTCATCGCGGGCCGCAATCTTTTCAGCCTCTTCCTTGTCACGGGCGATGTAGGCGTTCAGGGAGTCGCGGACCATCTGCTTGACGTGATCACCCATCAAGGGAATATCGATCAGGGGCTTAATGTACTCCTCATTCTTCAGACGACGTGTGGTCTTGGCGATCGACACCGCGTGGTCGCCCATCCGCTCCAGATCCGTTACCAGCTTGAGCATCGTCCCCAGACGGCGCAAATCATGACCGACCGGCTGCTGCAAAGCAATCAATTGGAAGCAGCCGCCCTCAATCTCGTGTTCAAGCTCGTTGATCAGCCGATCGTTGGCTACCACTTCATCCGCCAAGGTACTATCTCTTTCTACCAGGCTCTTAATGGATTTGTGTATGGCTTCTTCTACCAGTGTCCCCATCGTCATCAACTTGCGATGAAGCACATCAAGTTGTTCTTCAAAGGCATGACGCGTCATGCGGTTTCCCCCTCCAAAACGGATCTCATTACCACTGTATATGGCAATTGTCTAGCCAGCATGAAGGGATTGTGTTCTTTACGTAAATTTTTTAACGCCTGGCAGAAGAATGGTAAATGTCGTCCCTTTTCCTTCTACGCTGTCGACAAAAATCTGTCCGTTCAAATTGTCGATCAGGTGCTTGACGATGGCCAGACCCAGACCCGTTCCGCCGGAATCCCGGCTTCGCGCTTTGTCCACTCGGTAAAAGCGCTCAAAGATCCGCGGAATATCCTTCTCCGGAATGCCGATTCCCGTATCGATTACTTGCAATTTCAGCTGCTGCTGCGTGACCTCGGTCTTGATCGTAATCCTGCCGTTCTCCGGCGTGTACGCAACCGCATTCGCCAGCAAATTGAGGATGATCTGCTGCAGGCAGTCTTTATCGGTCATCATCCAGATCTCGGGCGTCTCGTCCGGACAGGTAATGGTCAGATGCTTGCGTTGGGCGGACTCCTGAACGATGGTCACAGCCGAGGAAATCACCTCCTGGACATGGACACTCTCCATTTGCAGAGGAATCCGCTTCTGCTCGATCTTGGACAGATCGAGAATGTCGCGAATCATCCGGTAGAGCCGTTCGCTCTCATCGGAAATGATCTGTAAAAAGTTGCGGCATGTTTCCTCATCCTGCATCGCTCCGTCCAGCAGCGTTTCCGTAAAGCCCTTGATCGAGGTAATCGGCGTGCGCAACTCATGGGAGACGTTGGCGACGAAGTCACTGCGCATCTTCTCCAGGCGGCGGATCTCTGTGATGTCGTGCAGCACGACCACGACCCCTTTGGACTCCCCTTTGAAGTTGATATACGGAGCAAAGTTGACGTCCAGGATGCGCTCATGCGGGTAGTAGATGTGGACCTCCTGGCGAAACTTCTCCTTTTTGTCCAGACAACGGTCGATGTACTGGCTTAGCCCGAAGCTTTTTCCTGCCTCGATGTGCAGCTTGCCCACGACATCATGCCCGGGGGTCCCCAGCATTTTCTCAACGGCTGGGTTTACGAGCATGATCCGGCGATGCTCCGAGATGAAAATAACCCCGCTCGTCATGTTGTTCAGCACCCCGGACAGGCGCTGCTGATTTTCCGAGATCTCGTACATTTGCTGCTCCAGGCTGGAAGCCATAAAGTTGATTGCTCCCGCCAGCTGGCCGATCTCGTCCTTGGCTTTGATGCGCACTCTGCTTTCAAACTGGCGCTGTGTGATGTTCCCGGCTACCCGGGTAATCTCCTCAATCGGCCGAATAATCGAAAAGGAGATGCGGGAAACAACCAGCGAGCCGATGATGAGTGTCACCAGCAGCCCCGTAAACAAGCTGTACCACATGTTGTGCACCGTATCCGTGATATCGCGGATGGACATCGCGGAGCGCACCGCTCCGATCGTCTTGTCTCCTTGCTGCACTGGCACTGCCACATAGATCATCTCTTCTTCAAGCGTCTCGCTGTAGCGGCGCGAGATCCCCGTCTCTCCCGCCAAGGCCGATTGGAACTCCGGTCGGTCCAGATGATTCTCCATTTTTTGAAACCGGGAGTAGTTGTCGTATAGCACGCTGCCGTCGCGATTGATGACAGTGACCCGTACTTCTTCCGCAGGCGCGATCTGCTCCACCTGCTCGGCCAGATTTCCCTGATGAAAGAAAACTTCGGGAAAACGCACCACCTGTGCGACCAGCCTCGACTCCCGTAACAAGAGCTGGTGCAGGGACTGGAGATAGGCATTCTCCAATACCTTGGCAAAATAGAGGCCCATCAATAGCAAAACCAACGAAATCAAGCCGAGGATCGTCAAGGTGAGTTTGATGCGAAAACGAGTCAATGTCCGGCCTCCCGTTTACCCTTCCAATTTATAGCCAAGCCCGCGTACGGTTTTGATATAGCGTGGGTTTTTCGTATCGTCTTCCAGCTTTTCCCGAAGATGGCTCACGTGGACGTCCACAATACGCGAATCGCCGATAAAATCGTAGTTCCAGACAGCATTGAGCAACTGGTCGCGAGTCAAGACCCGTCCCTGGTGATTGGCCAGGTAAAGCAGCAGCTCGAATTCCTTCGGTGTCAGCTCCACTTTGGTGTCTTGGCGATATACCTCGTACTTTTCCGGATAGATGCGGATTTCTCCCATCGCGATCACCAGATGCTCCGGAGATGGAGCTGCTTCAGGGGTCACCTGGATCCGGCGCAGGATCGCCTTCACGCGGGCGATCACCTCACGCGGGCTGAACGGCTTCGTCAGGTAGTCATCCGCCCCCAGCTCCAAGCCGATTATTTTATCCAATTCGTCATCTTTGGCCGTCAGCATGAGAATTGGCGTGAGAATTTTCTCTTGTCGCAGTGTCTTGCATACATCCATTCCATCCATCTTTGGCAGCATCAGATCGAGAATGATAAAATCCGGCTGTTCACTTTTCACCATGTCCAGCGCTTGCATTCCATCAAAAGCAGTCACCACTTCGTATCCTGATTTTTCCAAATTGAATTGTAACAGCTTCACAATGGACACTTCGTCATCCACGACCAAGATTTTTGTCATTTTCGTATTTTCCCCCTAGAATGCCAATGTTTCCTCTCCAGTCTGCCAATTGGGGGGGAGGAAGACAAGTAATTTTTTTGTAAAGATGTAAAAAGGACGCCCCTCACGTGAAGGACGTCCTTAGGTTTGGTACTTTTGCTTATTTCAATACAGCAATGACGTTGCGTACAGAATCAGCAGATTTGTCGAGGGCTGCTTTTTCTTCTGCAGTCAGTTCCAGTTCGAAGATTTTCTCGATACCATTGCCCCCGAGCAGGGTTGGTACCCCCATGTAAAGGTCTTGGTAGCCGTACTCGCCTTGCAAGAGAGCGATGGATGGCAAGATGCGCTTTTTGTCTTTCAGGATCGCTTCCGCCATTTGTACCAGGGAAGCTGCCGGCGCATAGTAAGCAGAACCGTTGCCCAGCAAGCCTACAATCTCGCCTCCGCCTTTGCGGGTACGCTCTACGATGGCATCCAGACGTTCTTGCGGGATCAGTTTTTCCAATGGAATGCCGCCAGCATAGGAGTAGCGCACCAATGGAACCATGTCATCCCCGTGCCCGCCTAATACAAAGCCTGTTACGTCTTCTACGGATACGTTCAGCTCCATCGCCACAAAGGTGCGGAAGCGGGCCGTATCGAGAACGCCGGATTGACCGATTACGCGTTCTTTCGGGAAGCCTGAGGTTTGGTAGAAGGTGTACGTCATCGCATCAACAGGGTTGGAGAGTACGATTACGATGGAGTTCGGCGCATGCGTTTTTACCTGCTCTGCGACAGAGCGCATGATGCCGGCATTGGTGTTGACCAGATCATCGCGGGACATGCCAGGCTTGCGGGCGATACCTGCGGTGATGATCACCAGGTCTGCATCCTTGATCTGCGCGTAGTCCGATGTACCTGTAATCTTGGCATCAAAGCCCAGTACAGGCGAGGACTCCATCATATCGAGGGCTTTCCCTTTCGTTGGGTTTTCCAATTGTGGGATGTCAACCAGTACGACGTCACCCAGTTCTTTTTGACCCAGGATGAAAGCAGTTGTTGCTCCTGTAAAACCACTACCGATGACTGCGATCTTTTTGCGCTGGAATGCCATTTTCAATCCCCTCCAGATTGGTTGAGTATCGAACCGTTATGTTTGAAACGGATCTTACATGTTGTTGATCAGAGCATCCGCGAACTCGGAGCATTTCAGCTCGGTTGCGCCTTCCATCAGACGTGCGAAATCGTAAGTAACGGTTTTCGCGGAAATGGTTTTTTCCATGGAGTTTATGATCAAATCAGCCGCCTCGTTCCATCCAAGGTGACGGAGCATCATTTCTCCGGAAAGAATCACGGAGGATGGGTTTACTTTGTCGAGGCCTGCGTATTTCGGAGCGGTACCATGTGTTGCTTCGAAAATCGCGTGACCAGTCAGGTAGTTGATGTTGGCACCTGGAGCGATACCGATACCGCCTACTTGGGCAGCCAGTGCGTCAGATACGTAGTCGCCGTTCAGGTTGAGGGTTGCAACGACATCGTATTCAGCCGGACGAGTCAGGATTTGTTGCAGGAACGCGTCCGCAATCACGTCTTTTACGATGATTTTGCCTGCTGCTTCTGCTTCTTTTTGCGCTTTGTCAGCGTCGCCGCCTTCAGCCTTGATACGATCGTATTGTGCCCAGGTAAATACTTTGTCGCCGAATTCAGCTTCAGCCACTGCATAGCCCCAGCTTTTGAACGCACCCTCGGTGAACTTCATGATGTTGCCCTTGTGTACCAGGGTAACGGATTTGCGGTTGTTGTCGATCGCGTAGTTGATCGCCGCGCGAACCAGACGCTCTGTACCGTCTTTGGAAACAGGCTTGATCCCGATACCGGATGTTTCCGGGAAGCGGATTTTCTTTACGCCCATTTCGTTTTGCAGGAAGTCGATTACTTTTTTCACTTCTGGAGTGCCTTCTGCCCACTCTACACCTGCGTAGATGTCTTCTGTGTTCTCACGGAAGATTACCATGTCAGTCAGTTCTGGGTGTTTTACAGGGGATGGCACGCCATCGAAGTATTGAACAGGACGTACGCAAGCATACAGGTCCAGCTCTTGGCGCAGCGCTACGTTGATGGAGCGGATCCCACCGCCAACAGGTGTAGTCAGAGGACCTTTGATCGCAATCAGGTATTCACGAACGGCAGTCAGTGTGTCTTCTGGCAGCCACTCATTGAATTGGTTGAAGGATTTTTCGCCGGCGAATACTTCGAACCAAGCGATTTTTTTCTCGCCTTTGTACGCTTTTTCTACAGCCGCATCGAGAACGCGAACAGACGCTTTCCAGATGTCAGGACCAGTACCGTCACCCTCGATAAAAGGAATGATCGGATTGTTTGGAACTACCAATTTCCCGTTGTCTACGGTAATTTTTTCACCAGCAGTTGGTTGAGACAGGTTTTTAAACAATTGAATCCCTCCAATGGTAAGTATAAATGGAAATATTTCCAGACGTAGGAGAACTACCACTTGGTTGTGGTAGTTCTCAAGCTTTCGCCATCAGGTGCAACAGAAAGCTGTACACCTGTCACCACGCTTAAGAATAGCATCAATTAGCGTTGGTCGATTGGCACGTAATGCTGGTTGACCGGACCGATGTAGTCCGCACGTGGACGGATCAGGCGATTATTTTCATACTGTTCCATGATGTGCGCAGTCCAACCAGACATACGGCTGATCGCGAAAATAGGTGTAAACAGATCGATTTCCAGTCCCAGAGAGATGTAGACGGATGCGGAGTAGAAGTCGACGTTTGGCTTCAAGCCTTTTTCGCCTGTCACCATGTCATCGATTTTTACGGACATCTCGTACAGCTCAGGACGGCCGATTTGTGCAGTCAGCGCTTTGGACATTTGTTTGAGCCATTTTGCACGCGGGTCGCCATCTTTGTAGACGCGGTGGCCGAAGCCCATGATTTTTTCTTTGTTGTCCAGTTTGTTGCGTACATAGCCTTCTACTTTGTCCATAGAACCGATTTCAGTCAGCATAGCGGCAACCGCTTCGTTGGCTCCTCCATGCAGCGGGCCTTTCAGCGTGCCGATGGCAGATACGATACCGGAGTAGATATCTGTCAGCGTGGCAACGGTTACACGGGCAGCGAAGGTAGATGCGTTGAACTCATGGTCTGCATGCAGGATCAAAGCTACGTTGAACGCCTTGACGGCTGTCTCGGTAGGCTCTTCCCCATTGAGCATGTAGAGGAAATTCTCAGCGATGGTGTAATTCGTTTTTGGTGCGACTGGTTCCAGGCCTTTGCGCAGACGAGCGAATGCCGCGATCAGAGTAGGCGTTTGCGCCATCAGGCGAATCGCCTTGCGATAGTTGGCTTCAGGAGTCATATCTTGCGCTTCTTGGTCGTAGAGAGCTAGCGAAGAGACAGCTGTGCGCAATGCGGCCATCGGGTGAACGCCTTTTGGATAGTTGCGGATGCTGTCCAGAACTTGCGCAGGTACAGCCGCATTTTCACCCAATTGCTTTTTCAACGTTTCCAGCTGATCACGCTTCGGTAGCGCTCCATGCCAGAGTAGGTAGACAACCTCTTCAAAAGTTGCGTGCTCCGCCAATTCGTCGATGTTGATCCCGCCGTAGCAGAGAACGCCATCAACGATGGAACAGATAGAAGATTGTGCGGCAACGACGCCTTCCAGTCCACGGGTAGCTGTCATAGAATTCCCTCTCCTTTTCCACTCGAGTAGTTGATCTCTTCAGGCCTCGCTTGTCCCGATGACCGGTAAAACAGCCTGAAACAGTTCTATGAAATTGTAAGCAGCGGTTTCTTTCACCCACCACTCTTGTCTGGGAATGTATTCCACGCAAATCCTTGCCTCTCGCTGTGTGTCTGCTGGCAAGGGAAAAGATGACCAGATGGCAACGTTCCACTTTCGCATGGCGGGGTAAAGAATCCACCTTAATTCGACCCAATTATAAAAGATTATTGCGATTTTGTGAATAAGGTAAGCGAAAAAATGTTTCAAAGGATGAAACTTGGTTTTGTTTTTCTGCGTATCTTGCTCGGCCTATCCGCATGTTGCATAATAGAAAGACGTACATACTTTCAACATTTCGGTCAGAGAGGAGAGCTCATTTGAATCGGGAAAACTGGGTGGAACGCTTGTTTCAGATCATTCGTTTCTTATGGGTTTGCTTGCTTGTCTATGCAACATATTGGATTATTTCGTTCGGAACACCCTTACTTTACCCATTTCTCATTGCCTTAATCATTGCCCTCCTGATTAATCGGCCCGTTACATTCATGAGCACCAAGTTTCGCTTTCCCCGGTGGCTGTCCGTTCTTCTCGCCTTGCTGGTACTGGTGCTTGTGGTGGCGGGGGTCGCGACGGTGATCATCACGCAGACGGTCTCCGAAATCAACGATCTCTCAAAAATGCTGCCCGGCTTCGCAACAGAATTGGGAACCTACTTGCAACGCACGATTTCACAAGACTTTCTGATGGGCTTATACGATCAGATACAATGGATGTACGCCCACTTGGACCCGGAATCCAAGGATAAAATCGACAGTACTGTTCAAAGCGGGATTACATCCATCACCCAAACCGGGCAGGATCTGATGATTCGCTTCCTCAACGGTCTGAAGAACTTCTTGCTCTCGCTGCCCAATATGGCAACCGTGTCTGTCATCTCATTGATCGGCGCCTTCTTTATCTCCAAAGACTTCTATCTTTGGAAGATACGTTTTCGCCGGTTGCTGCCCAATGGCGTAAACAGCCGTGTCGATCAGGTGTTGAACGATCTGAAGGGAGCCTTGGTCGGGTTTATCAAAGCTCAGCTAACCTTGATCTCGCTCACGGCAGCGATCGTCATCATCGGTCTGTTGGTCCTGGGCGTTGACTACGCGATTACCATCGGCTTGCTCACAGGGCTGGTTGACCTCTTGCCATACCTGGGGACCGGAACCGTCTTTGTCCCTTGGATCATCTACTTGTTCTTCAAGGGCAACTACAGTCTCGTCATTGGATTGTCGATTTTGTACGGGGTCGTCCTTATTTTCCGTCAGGTGATCGAGCCAAAGGTCGTCGCAGAAAACGTCGGTCTCGATCCTCTCTTGACGCTTGTCGCACTGTTCGTCGGGCTGCAGCTGTTCGGATTCCTGGGATTGATCATCGGCCCCGTCGCGCTGGTTCTGATCAATGCCTTGATCAAAGCAGATGTTTTTTCAGATGTATGGCAATACATCAAGATAGGCCGTTTTATGTAAAAAACCGCTGGTCCAACGCTTGATTCCAGGCGAAGGCTAACGGTTTTTTCCTTTATTATCGGCGAAAGAAAAGCTGGATGCGGCCAGAGGATACCAATCTCCACAGCCACAGCTTCAACAGATGGCGCACGATCATGCGCGTATAGGGGATGAGCAGGATCAGTCCGATGACGTCGCTGAAAAAGCCTGGTGCCATCAGCAGGATGCCGCCCACAAGGACCAAAAACCCGTCGATCAGCGTCTCCGTCGGCATTTGACCGCGGGAGAGCTGAAGCTGTACAAGCCGAAATACCTGCAATCCCTGCTGTTTGGCGAGCCATGCTCCCACTACGCCTGTCAAAATAACCAGCGCTACGGTAGTCCAGCCCCCGATGACCTTCCCTACTGCAATCAATCCCCATAATTCAATAGCGGGTACCACGATGAACAGGACGATGAGGATGCGAAACATCATCGACATCCCCTCCTTTTCCTTAGAGTTGCTCTCCCTTATGCTGAGCTTCCAGCCAAGCGTATACCTCCGGCTCGGTTTTGGAGAGTCGGATCGGTCTCAAGTCGGTCGTAGTGAAGACGTGCATGGTTTTGCCTGTGACCAGCAATTCTTCGTCAGGCAACCGAACGATTTCATAAGCAAATGTAAGCCGAAGCGGACTAATCAGTTCTACATGTGTACGAATCTCGACAACGTCATCGTACTTTGCAGGCTTTTTATAGGAAATGCTGGCGTCCGTCAATGGCAGCAGCACGCCTTTCTCTTCAAGCTGCCGATAGCTAAGTCCTGCCGCTCGAATCAATTCGGTACGCCCTACTTCAAACCAGTTCAAGTAATTGGTATGGTAGACGACACTCATCTGATCAGTCTCTCCGTAGCGCACACGCAACGAATGGGTATGGATGATTGGACTCATCTGATTCGCCCCTTTCTCTCTATATCTTCATTTTACCATAGCGTCCTATTCTCAATCACCTGTGTCCTTTTTATTGGAGGTCCACGGACTGTAGTGGTGGGGAGGAAAATGGGGAAAACGCTCCACGCGGGTTGGGATCTTTGCCGGGTGCAGCACTGGCCGGCTCCACTCCAAAGGCGGAACCGCGTCCAAAAGCAGCCGATTCGAAGAAGCGGATTCAGGGTTGGACGCTGAGGGCGGGTTCCGCCTTTTCCGTTGCGCCTGGGTTAAGATCCCAAATGCCTGGCGCTTATTTCCCCATTTTCCTCACCAGCTTTCACTGGTCCCCCTGCTTTTCTTTTGGGCTTCGGTGGTGCGTTCAAGCGTTTGGAGATAAGTTCGAGGATATCGCTCTGGGTTTTCAGCTTGTTGAAACCCTACTGTTTCGGAGGAGAAGCATGTTTCCAGACGAGCGACTAGCGGAGTCCAGCCTAGCGGAACAGCGAAGCCCGGGGAAACAGAAGCGCAACCTATGAGGTAACCCCAGAGCTGCGCGCCGTTTTGCGCTTCCCCAGGGATCGCTGTGGAGCGGACAGTCTCACATCCTTGCAGGACGCAGACCGGAGCGTAGATCGGAAACATGCTTCTCCCCACTACAGCTACATTCTAGACACACATAAACCCAGTACCTATTGGCACTGGGTTTACGATCTACAGATATATAATATGGATGGACTAGCTATTATTAACGAATCGGGCAAGCTCCGCCTTCGCAGGATTCTGCCGTAGACAGATCAGCCTCTCCGCCGTTTTCGTACTGTTGCAGGATCGCAGGATCAAAAGGCTTCATGGAAGCTTTCAACTGCTCGTACTGCTCCTTCGTGCATTCTTCGTACGGAGCGAGCTGATAGTTTCCGCCATCCAGCTGCAGGAAGGAAACCCCTACAAATTGATCCCAGTTGGCGTATACGATTTCCTCGACTTCGCCCCATTCTTCGTTGCGCACGGTAATGGTGTTGGAAGAGTTGTGCTCCGTATACTCCTGTTGGAAGCGGAAGTAGGTATCAAACTGGCGCTTTGCGCTTACCTCGTTTTTGGTTTCTTTGGCTCCGGACGCTACCGGGAAGTCAATCACCAGCGTTCTCGCGTTGGCCATCCGCTCCTCGAAGGTGTCGCCTGGAGTCCCGACCTCTGGGTTAATTGTCCAGCCCAGAGCTTGTACCGCTTTAGCCAACGGATCCTGCGCGTTGATGCGAATGCGGCGGATGTAGTATGGCGAATGGGACCAGTGCAGTCCGCTGGATACTCCTCCAGCAACCTGGGAAAGCGTCCCTTCCGGCTTCACAGTCGTTACCAGCAGTGGAGAATTGACGCGCAGCTCGTACGCGTAGCGGTCTGCTTCGTCGCGGGCTGCATCGCCCAGCAGGCGCAAAAGCTCCAGCTCTTGTGCTTCGGAATAGCCCAATGTAGCGAGGGCATCCTTCACCCCTGTCAACGAAGTGCCGAGCAGACGGTCGCGCTGTTGCACGGTATCCCAGTGCGGCAATTCCAGTGTCACCAGTGTCATCCGCAGTCCGGCACGCGCCGATTTGCGCTGTGCTTCAAGCAGACCGTCCAGATCCAGGTAGTGAGAGCCGTCCGGGCTTTTCTTGACGAATTCCACCAGGTTGACGGTAGTCAGGTTGCAGACGCCATAAGAGTCGAGCAGGATCTCTGCGCAAGGGTTCAAGCCTTCCGCATTGGGACGGCGGCGGTTGGCCTCTTCGAGATTGATGAAACCAGGCTCGCCCTCCAATTGCATCAAGGTAAATACCAGATGCAGGAACTCTCTAGTCGGCTGCTTCATGAAAGCGATGGAGTTGTTGGACATGCGGCGGTGGTCCAGACCGAAACGGCCATCGCCTACTTTTTGAATGCTGTCAAACCAGACCGGCTTGTTTTCTCCCAGCAACTCTCCTACACGACGGTGGTGGGCGATCTGCTCGTCCGTCCAGAAGCCGTTGATTCCGTATTTCGCCATCATGCACTCATAGTCGTCATGGTCAAACAGGAAAATCTCCGCAGTCCGGCGAACACCGCCTACCACGACGTTGGCTCCGATCAGATTGCCGATGTCCAGGATATGTATCGGACGGACTTTGCCATACCCCTTCTCGTCGCATGCGATCGGGGCCAGATGCGGATCAATCTGGTTTTTGAGCACTTTGTCAATGCCTTCAAACATCTCGCGCAGCGGCTCATGCCCACTCGCTGTGCCGCCGAAGCGCATCAAACGCTCTCCTTTTGGACGCACGCTATTATAGGAAATCTTTACGGTATGGATGTGCTCGTACTGTTTCTCGGTCAGGATTTGCAAATACAGACGCAGTGATTCTACCCAACCTTCCTTGCTGTCTCCGACGTAAATTTTGGCAAAGCCATTGTCCAGCACATTCAGCTCGGAACGCTCAAGGCGCTGATGCTTCGGCAAAGGCTTGTACTCGGAGGAAAGCAGGGTGACATTGGTGCGGATCGGGTCAAGGCCCCGAGCCATTTCCTTGGTGCATTTGAAGCCGACGCCTGTTCCTACCAACAGCAAATAAAACAGGTCTCCCAGGTCATCCCAGGATTTGATGTTCAAAAATGAGCAGTTGAAGTTCGCCAACGGATACAGATCGGCGACGCCATTCTCCGCTCCGCCTACCCACAGTGTGCGGCCAGACAGGAACTGGCGCAGATTGAACATGTTGTCGAACAGTCCTTCTGCTTCTTCCTCCAGCTTGCGAATATCTGGATACAATCCGATCTTCTTCAGGTGTTGATAGGCAAGCTTGATATTGTAATCCACCGAACGACGACAAGTTTCCTT
This sequence comes from Brevibacillus panacihumi W25, assembly GCF_000503775.1. GTDB lineage: Bacteria > Bacillota > Bacilli > Brevibacillales > Brevibacillaceae > Brevibacillus > Brevibacillus panacihumi_A. The sequence goes on from NZ_KI629782.1 coordinate 1,363,494, forward strand.
CCAAGTCTCTCTTCTGCCCTTTTCCGGAATAAAGCGAGAATAAGTGCGGTAGTAAACAAATTGTCCCAACGGGCTCATATGAGAGGGAAAATCTGGGTATTTCGCTAAAAAATCATCCCCTAGAAAACGAGTTGGGGTAATCGTCTCAGTGGCTAGCATATCGGTTCCTCCTTCAAATCTATCTACTCTAGTTAACCCTTTTTCCCCGAAAAACTCAATAGCTTTCCCCATATATAGTGCGAAATAATTTTCGACAACACTATATGTTGTGTATCAAACAAAAAAGTGCTTGACAAGAATTCAGGCATTTATGCCTAGTTTCGTTTTTGGACAAGCGAAGAGTTACCGAACGATTTTACCAGATCGCTCTCCTGAAAGCATCGGCTAAAACACCTCGTTAGACCCTGGAAAGTAATGGCGTTTTCTGTCGAATCAGTCTTCACAACGCATAAAAAAGAGGATGAACCAATGTCATCCTCCTTGTCTTCCGGATGAAAAATAATACTTTTTACCTAGAGAACCCGGGCATGCCCTGAATAGATGTGTCCGCGACCTGAATCGACGGTGACGACTGTTCCTTCTTTCAATAGATCGGTAGCTGCTTGGACTCCCAAGATGACAGGAACATTCAGATTGAGTCCCACAATCGCGGCATGCGAAGTAAGCCCGCCTTCCTCGGTAATGACGGCTGCAGCCTTCTGGAATGCCTCGATCATATCGGAATCAGTGCCAATCGTAACCAGGATCGAGCCTTCTTCAGTCTTTTCCAGTGCTTCCTGGGCGGAACGGGCGACGACAACCTTGCCGGAGACGACTTTGCGTCCGATGCCTTGTCCTTTTGCCACGATATCTCCAATCACGTGAATTTTCATCAGATTGGTCGTCCCTACTTCACGCACAGGCACGCCTGCCGTAATGACAACCAGATCCCCATGGCGGACGTAGCCGCTCTGCAACGACTCCTGGACAGACCTGTCCAACATCTCGTCAGTCGTATGGGCGATCTCACCCAGAACAGGGTAGACGCCGTTGACGAGCGCCAGGCGGCGGATGACGCCGGCATGCGGGGTGACGGCAACAATCGGTGCCTTCGGACGAAACTTGGAGACCATTCGCGCGGTATGGCCGCTCTCTGTCGCGGTGATGATCGCGGCTGCGTTCAGGTCCAGTGCGGAGCTTGCCACTGCTTGGCTGATCGCATCTGTGATCGTGACATGCTTCATGATCATTTGCTTGTGCAGGATTTCCCGATAATTGAGCTCCTGCTCGGCACGTAATGCGATCCGATCCATGGTCTCGACGGATTCCACCGGATACTTGCCTGCCGCCGTCTCACCGGAGAGCATGATTGCGTCTGTGCCGTCGAAGATCGCATTGGCAACATCGCTTGCCTCCGCTCTCGTCGGACGAGGATTGCGCTGCATCGAATCCAGCATTTGAGTCGCCGTGATGACCGGTTTTGCCAGCTCATTGCACTTTTTAATCAGCTGCTTCTGGACGAGGGGCACTTCCTCAGCGGGAATCTCTACTCCTAGGTCGCCACGCGCCACCATGATACCGTCGGATACGACCAGGATTTCGTCGACATTGTCCACGCCCTCCTGATTTTCGATTTTGGCGATAATATCAATCGATGCGCCGTGCTGCTCCAGAATCTGCCGGATCTCCAGGATGTCTGCGGCTTTGCGCACGAAGGAGGCCGCGATGAAATCGACGCCCTGCTTGATCCCGAACTCTATATCTTGTGCGTCCTTTTCTGTGATCCCTGGCAGATTGATGCTGACGCCTGGGACGTTGACGCCTTTTTTGCTTTTTAAGGTGCCGCCGTTTTTAATCAAGCAGACAATCTCAGTAGGACGTACTTCCTCGACTGTCAGACCGATCAGTCCGTCATCGATCAAAATGGTATCGCCTGCCGCCACATCGGCTGGCAGCTCTTGATACGTAATGGAGACGCGCTCCGCATTCCCCGCCACATCTTCGGTCGTCAATACAATCCGGTTTCCTTCGATCAATTCAACCGCATCGACTTCGAGGGAGCCTGTACGGATTTCGGGTCCTTTGGTATCGAGCAGAATCGCCACAGCCTTGCCTGTCTGTCTGGAAGCCTCGCGGATATTTTCGATACGAGCAGCGTGCTCTTCATGCGAGCCATGGGAAAAATTGAGCCGAGCTACATTCATGCCCGCGTCAATGAGTTTTTTCAGGGTTTCTACGGACTCGCTTGCAGGTCCGATGGTGCATACGATTTTTGCCTTTCTCAACATACTTTCTGCCTCCTCTGTGCTCCCTGCCTGTCATCCAAACCTAAATGGACAGTGTTCTGGCCAACTGGTAAATGGATAAATCCAGGCGATGCTTTTTCGCCAGCGCTTCCTTGAAATCCACGTCTACAATCTGGTTGTTCTGAATGCCGACCATGCGATCCCGCTTGCCTTCCAGCAGCAGATCGACAGCCGCTGCGCCCATCCGGCTTGCCAGCATGCGGTCCATCGCAGTAGGGGAACCTCCGCGCTGGATGTGTCCGAGAACTGTCACTCGCGTCTCCCAGCCCGTAGCTTTGGTGATCGCTTCGGCATAGGATGTCGCGCTCCCGACGCCTTCTGCCACGATGATGATGGAGTGCTTTTTCCCGCGCCGCTGTCCCGCGTGAAGCCGTTCCAGGATGTCATCCATGCTCTGCTCTGCTTCCGGAATGATAATGGATTCCGCTCCCGCCGCAAGCCCTGCCCACAAAGCAAGATCTCCGGCGTCTCGTCCCATGACCTCAATGATGTACGTACGCTCATGGGAGGTCGCGGTATCACGTATTTTATCAATCGCATCCACGATGGTGTTGAGGGCGGTATCGAACCCGATGGTAAAATCCGTGCAGGGGATGTCATTATCGATGGTCCCTGGTACTCCGATCGTGGGAATTCCTTTTTCCGTCAACTTCTGTGCACCGCGAAACGAACCGTCTCCGCCGATTACGATCAGACCTTCTATGCCTTTGTTTCGTAATTGCTCGACGGCTTTTTGCTGGCCTTCCTCGGTCTTGAAGGCCTCACTGCGCGCCGAGTAGAGAATGGTGCCGCCGCGATGGATAATGTCGCCGACCGAGCCGAGACTCATTTCTTCAATATGACCGTTCATCAAGCCTTCATACCCGTGATACACCCCATGCATCTGCACATTGTGATAGGCAGCCCGGCGAACAGCGGCCCGCACTGCAGCATTCATGCCCGGCGCATCCCCACCGCTGGTCAGTACAGCAATCTTTTGCATGGAATCATCCCCTCCATCCATCTAGCATGTCTTCCAACTGGCTTCAGTATGTACCAAAGCGGCTATGAAACATGCTGTATCAGTTGCATTTCGATATCTGTTATACTCTTTTTTCCTTTGTGCCATACTTTTTCAAAGAACTGGCAAAAGCTTTATCCGATTACGATTGTAGCAGATAATCCTTATAGAAAAAAGCAAAAAAACGCCCCCTGCCGATTACAGGGAGGCGTACTCACCAATCTGTTTGAACTTTTCATAACGATCCTGTACTAATTCATCTGGAGACAATTGGCTGAGCTGTTCCAGTTGCTCTACCAGGACGTTTTTCACCGATTCAGCCTGCTTGGCTACATCGCGATGAGCGCCGCCAAAAGGCTCCGGGATAATCCCGTCGATGACACCCAGCTGTAGCAAATCAGGGGCCGTGATCTTCATGGTTTCTGCTGCGCGCATGCCCAAGCTGGAATCTCTCCAGAGAATCGCTGCCGCACTCTCAGGCGCGATCACGGAGTAATAGGAATTCTCCAGCATGAAGACTCGATTGCCGACACCGATCGCCAATGCACCGCCACTGCCGCCTTCCCCGATGACCACACAGATAATCGGCACGCCAAAAGTAGCCATCTGACGCAGATTGCGTGCGATCGCTTCGCTTTGCCCCCGCTCTTCTGCCGCTTTGCCCGGATACGCGCCGGACGTATTGATAAAGCAGATGATAGGACGGCCAAACTTGTTTGCCTGCTCCATGATCCGCAAGGCCTTGCGATAGCCTTCCGGATGAGCCATTCCGAAGTTTCTGCGGATATTGTCTTTCGTGTCCTTCCCCTTCTGGTTCCCGATGATCGTCACCGGACGGCCATCCAGTCTGGCAATTCCGCCGACGATGGCCTGATCATCACCGAAAAGGCGATCGCCATGAATTTCCATGAAATCCGTAAAGAGAAGCTGAATATAGTCCAGGGTTGTCGGCCGCTCGGGATGGCGGGCAAGCTGCACACGCTGCCAAGGCGTGAGATTGCCGTAAATCTGATCGGCCAATTCCTTCGCTTTTTGTTCCAGACGCTTTACTTCATCGGAGAAGTCGATGCCCTTCTCCTCGGTGAAGCGGCGCAATTCCTTAATCTTGTCGTGCAATTCTACGAGAGGCTTTTCAAAGGGGAGCTCTCCTGCCATGTTTCCACTCCTTCCCGTGGCGTTGACGTGTGCATTTCAACCAGCTTCGCCAGCGTACTGCGCATTTCCTTGCGGTGAACAACCATGTCCAGTTGTCCGTTTTGCAGCAAGAATTCCGCGGTTTGGAAGTCTTTTGGCAACTCCTGGCGAATTGTCTGCTCGATTACACGCCGGCCAGCAAACCCGATCATCGCGCCCGGCTCAGCGATATTGTAATCGCCCAGTGAAGAAAAGCTCGCCGACACACCGCCAAAAGTAGGGTTGGTCAGAACGGAGATGTACAACAACCGCTCCCGGTCCAGCTTGGCCAATGCCGCACTCGTCTTGGCCATCTGCATCAGACTGAGGACACCTTCCTGCATCCGCGCTCCGCCTGAAGCAGAGAACAAAATAAAGGGCAGTCGACGGTCGATCGCCCGCTCAATTGCACGCGTAATTTTTTCTCCCACGACCGAACCCATGCTCGCCATGCGGAAGCGGGAATCCATCACTCCGACGACAATGCGGTTGCCTTCGAGCAAGCCTTCTCCGGTCACGACCGCTTCGTTCAGATTGGTGTTCGCCATGTCCTGCTCCAGCTTCTCCAGATAGCCCGGGAAGCCGAGGGGATTGGAGGTAATCAAATCCGTGTCAAATTCTTCCGTCAGTACACCGTCATCCAGCAGCAAGGCCAAACGCTCCGGAGCAGAGATGGAATAGTGATACTGACAGCCCTTGCATACGCGCAGGTTCTTCTCCAAGTCTTTGGAGTAGTGAATCGTCCCGCAGTGCGGGCATTTATTCATCAGTCCTTCCGGAACTTCCTTCTCACGTACGCCCGCTTCTTTGGCTTGATCGCCAGAAGCGGGGACACGTGTGAGGTTTTCCGATGGGACGGTAGCAAATTTTCGCTTTTTGCCGAAAAGGTCTTTCAGCACCTTTGCACCCCACCTTTCTCTTCAGTGAAGGATCGTGCCAAGTACATCCTGGACCTCTTGAAGCTCGCTTTCGGGGACGAGAATCTCGAATTGCTTGGAAACCTTCGCCTCCCGAACCTTGACCAGGAATCCTTCATCTGTCAAACGTTGCTGTATCCGTTCTGCTATTTTTGCGCTAGGAGCGATGTAGATGACCGTCCACATGCTGGCTTCCTCCTTCATCCTCCAATACAGGTCTGGATCATCATATCACAGCCCAAACGCAAGTCGCAAATGGGGGAAATCATAGCTTGCTGTTCTCCAAATGATGCCTCATTTTCTCTACAGCTACCTGGACATCCCCCGCTCGGATTGCAGCCATGATCTCCCGATGCTCCTGCAGCGCAGCCTTCGCCCTGCCTTCGCGAGACAGAGATTCGACGCGTACGCTGTTGCTGTATTCGACCAGCGGCGCCCAGATGCGGTGAAGGATCGAGTTGCGGCTCGAACGGCAGATTACACGATGAAACTGGTAATCTTCCTCCGCGGGAACCTCTCCACGCGCTACCCGCTCCTCGGCAGCAGCCAGGATCCGCTCCATTTCCTCAAAATGCTTATCCGTCGCACGACGGCACGCCAGACGAACTGCGTCCAACTCCAACATTCTGCGCATCTCGATCAAATCCTTCTTGGACTTGCCATCCTGCAGAATGAAAAAACCGAGGATATCGATCAAACGATTATGCCGATAATGCTTGAGAAATGTGCCTTCCCCCCGGCGCGTCTCGATCAATCCGAGCAGCTCCAGGGCGCGCAACGCCTCTCTTACGGAAGAACGACCTGCACCTAGTAGTTCCGACAGCTCCCGTTCAGACGGAAGCTTGTCGCCAACCCGCAAGTTGCGCTCCTGTACAATCTGATGGATGTGCAGGAGAATCTCCTCGTACACCTTTCGCTCTTGGGAAGAGTCGAGCACCCTGAATCCTCCTCACTGGAACTTCTGTCGCCTGCACCTAGGCGAGCTGCATACAGCTCGCATGGCAAGCATCAGGAGTCTGACTGGCTTTTACACTTCCTGATAGGAAATCGCAGTCAGTTTTTTGGTTTTTTCTTTGACAGCCTCTGGATCGACAGTGATCCGTGCTACTCCGCTCTCCATCGCCGCTTTTGCGACAGCTGCCGCCACATTTGGCGCGACGCGCGGATCGAATGGTCCTGGAATAACTTTATCAGCCGACAGCTCTTCTGGAGAGATCAGATCGGCAATCGCGTACACAGCGGCGCGTTTCATCTCTTCGTTGATCATGGTCGCACGCGTATCCAATGCACCGCGGAAGATTCCCGGGAACGCGAGGACGTTGTTGACCTGGTTCGGGAAGTCGGAGCGTCCTGTACCGACGACAACGGCTCCAGCCGCTTTTGCATCGTCCGGCATGATTTCTGGATTTGGGTTTGCCATCGCGAAGATGATCGGATCGCGGTTCATCGAACGCACCATCTCTTGCGTAACAGCGCCCGCTACGGATACGCCAATAAACACGTCTGCGCCCTTCAGCGCATCTGCCAGGTCGCCTTCCAGCTTGCTGCGGTTCGTGATTTTTGCCATTTCTTCCTTGACCGGATTCATCCCGAATGGACGGCCTTCGTATACGATACCTTTCGTGTCGCACATGATGACATCCTTCACGCCCATCGATACAAGCAGCTTGATGATTGCGATACCAGCAGCACCTGCGCCATTGGCTACGACGCGAATATCCTCCAGCTTTTTGTCAACCACGCGCAGGGCGTTGATCAGTCCTGCTGCAGTTACGATAGCCGTACCGTGCTGATCGTCGTGGAATACTGGGATGTTGGTCTCTTTTTTCAAGCGATCTTCGATTTCAAAGCAGGCTGGAGCTGCGATATCCTCCAGATTGACCCCGCCAAAAGTAGGCTCCAATAGTTTGACTGTTTCTACGATTTTGTCCACGTCTGTCGTGTTCAGGCAGATCGGGAAAGCATCTACGCCGGCAAAAGACTTGAACAATACCGCTTTCCCTTCCATGACTGGCATCGCTGCTTCCGGACCGATGTTGCCGAGGCCAAGTACTGCTGTACCGTCACTGACTACTGCGACCAGATTACCCTTCATGGTGTATTCGTACACTTTGGATTTGTCGTCAAAAATATCTTTGCACGGCTCAGCTACACCTGGAGAATACGCCAGGCTGAGATCGCGTGCGTTGCGTACGGGAACCTTCGTTACTGCCTCCAGCTTCCCTTGATTCATTCTGTGAAGCTCCAATGCTTCCTCTCTGAGATTAGACATCAAAACCACTCCATTTCGTGTTTTTCTTTTTGTCATTTCGTTCGGTGTGAAAAAACCGCTTATCCATATTCACCATCAGAAGTGGTCTGACCACTTTTTTGATTATGCTCCCATTATAGCAAAACCCGTTGTCCTGTAAACCTGCTGAAAAGAGCAAAAAAGGGAGGACATGGTTCATCCTCCCTGATTTATGGGCAATTCTTTCTGAATTACGCTGTCAGGACCCAAAATTTCTCTCGCTTTCTCCAAAAATGACGCATCTACGTCAACGCGGTTGGCATCCGGCAAGCGAATCGTCTGTTTTTTTCCCTCGTAGTAGAGTATCACAGGAATCGTTCCTTTTTTTTCGACAAACAACCGATGAAGCTGCTGCAACGTCGAATCCTGCTCCTGTTCGGGAGCGATTTTGACAAAAAGGACAGGCTCTGTCGAAGGCTGGGACAATTCTTTGGGGAGCGCATCCGCATCCCAAAAACGGGAAGCAAGCAGCTTGACCGTATCGTCCTGATGATCGATGCGAGCCTCGGCGATCAGCATGCGTTCCTTGACCAGCAACTCCGCGTATTTGGCGTAGACCTGCGGAAACACGACCAATTCTACCTGTGCCGTTTTGTCCTCCAGGGTGACAAAGGCCATGGGATCGCCTTTTTTCGTCTGGATGCGCCGTTCATGCGCAATCATGCCAAACACCTTGACCGTCTTGTCACGGGGCAATTCTGCCAGGGAAGCCAACGCCGTCACCTCTGGCCGATTAAACAGATGCGCATACTGATCCAAGGGGTGACCCGAGAGGTAGACACCGAGCAAATCACGCTCCTCCTGAAGCTGCTGGGAACGGGAAAATGGAGGCACCTCGGGATATTCAGACGGCTTCCGCACTGTCGCCCCGCTCTCGTCTCCAGCGAAGAGATTCATCTGGTCTGCATCCCGCTCAATCCGCTTGCTGTTGGCCTTGCCGACCGCTTCATCGAGCAGGACCAGCAGTTGGCTGCGGTGTCCCGGCAAGGAATCCAGGGCCCCGCACAGCGTCAGCGACTCCACTACGCGGCGGTTGACAAGCCTGCCGTCCACACGGGCACAAAAATCAAAGACGTCCCGGTACGGTCGATGCGCCCGCTCCTTGACGATGGATTCAATCGCGCCGTAGCCGACGTTTTTCACGGCAGCCAGTCCAAAACGGATGGCTTCCTGCTCCACCGTAAAAAACGCCTCGCTTTTGTTCACATCCGGAGTGAGGACAGCCAGATGCAAACGTCTCGCTTCCTCCGTATATTCGGCGATGCGGTTCTGGTTGCCGATCGACAGAGATAGCAGCGCCGCCATGAACGCAAGCGGATAGTTGGCCTTCAGATACGCCATCTGATAGGAGATGATGGCATAGGCGACAGAGTGCGCCTTGTTGAAGCCATAGTCGGCAAAGCGAACGATTAAATCGTAGATCTCGTGGCCCAGCTCTGCTCCATATCCCTGTCTGACGCAGCCGGCAACGAATTTCTCCCTTTGCTCCGCCAGCAGCTCGCGTTTTTTCTTGCCGACGGCACGGCGCAAAATATCTGCCTCGCCCAGACTGAAGCCCGCAAGCGTAGAGGATATCTGCATAATTTGCTCCTGGTAGATCATGAAACCATGTGTTTCCTTGAGAATCGGCTCCAGCACCGGATGGGCGTACGAGACTTTGCTCTCCCCGTACTTGGCGGCAATGTATTGCGGGATGATCTCCATCGGACCCGGACGGTACAAGGCCAGAACGGCGATAATGTCGTCCAGGTCAGTTGGCTTCAGTTCGCGCAGGACATTGCGCATACCGGCAGACTCAAGCTGAAAGATGCCTGTCGTCTCTCCCTGCGAGATCATCTGGAAGGTCTTAGCGTCGTCGGTCGGGATCTTGTCCAGGTCGAGCCGCTTCCCTTGCTGCTCGATATGCCGCAGCGTTTCTTGGATAATGGTCAGGTTGCGCAAGCCGAGAAAATCCATTTTCAACAGGCCGACTTCTTCCAGGATCTCCATCGGATACTGCGTCAGGGCAAGACCCTCGTGTCCGGTCTGGAGTGGGACATAGTGTGTCAGCGGATCGCGCGAGATCACAACCCCCGCAGCATGGGTGGAGGCGTGGCGCGGCAGTCCTTCCACGCCCTTGGCAGCTTCGATGAGCTGGGCTGCTTGCTTGTTTTCGGCACAAAGTTTGCCGATATCGGGATTGATCTGCATGGCCTTGTCGATGGTCATGCCGGGCGACTGCGGGATCATTTTTGCTACCCGATCGACCAGCCCCAAGGAAAGACCCAATGCTCGCCCGACATCGCGCACCGCAGCCCGGGCAGCCATGGTCCCGAACGTAATAATCTGCGCGACACGATCATGGCCGTATTTGTTCGCGACATAATGAATGACTTCATCTCTTCGTTCAACGGAAAAATCAATATCGATATCCGGCATCGTCACCCGCTCAGGATTGAGGAAGCGTTCAAAAAGCAGATTGTAGCGCAGCGGATCGACATTGGTAATGTTCAAGACATAAGCGACGAGACTGCCTGCTGCAGAGCCGCGTCCAGGTCCTGTCGCAATCCCTTTCTCATGGGCGTAGCGCATAAAATCCCAGACGATGAGAAAATAGTGGGTAAAACCTGTTCGCGTGATGATCGACAGCTCATGCTCCAGGCGCTCTCTGACTTGCGGGCTGATCTCTCCATAACGCGCCAAACAGCCCTTTTCACAAAGCTGACGCAAAAATTGTGTCGGATCCTCCCCATGCGGCAACGGATATTCCGGTAAAATATGCTCCCCGAAGACAAGCTCCAGCGAGCAGCGCTCGGCGATCTCGACTGTACGGGAAAAAGCATCAGGCGCATAGGCAAACGATGCTGCCATCTCCTCCGCGCTTTTCAGGTAGTATTGATCCGTCTCGTAGCGCATGCGATTCTCTTCCCCGACGGTTTTGCCCTCTCCGATCGCGAGCAGAGTATCGTGGACGATGTGATCCTGCTGGCGGACGTAATGGACATTGTTAGTCACTACCAAAGGAATGCCGGTTTCCTCGCTTAGCTTGACGAGACGGGTATTCAGTCTTCGCTCGATTTCCAGTCCGTGATCCTCAAGCTCCAGATAGAAATGATCGGGTCCAAAAAGCTGCGCGTACCATAGCGCCGCTTCTCTTGCACCGCCCGCATCTCCCTCAAGCAAAAGCCTTGACACCTCTCCGTGCCTGCATGCACTGAGTGCAATCAAGCCTTTGCTGTGTCGAGCCAGCACCTCTTTGTTGACGCGCGGCAGGATGTAATCTCCTTCTGTATGGGCAATCGTCGCCAACTGCAGCAGGTTGCGGTACCCCTCTTCGTTTTCGGCGAGCAAAACGAGGTGGCTTGGCGCAGGAGCATTTCTCACCCGATCCTGAAGGTTTCCGTCAATCAGGTAGATTTCCATGCCGATGATCGGCTTGATCCCCGCATGCTTGCATGCTTGATAGAACGGGATTGCCCCGTACAGGTTGGCATGATCGGTAATCGCCAAAGCTGGCATGCCCAATTCCGCTGCTCGCGCTACCAACTGATCGATTCGCGCTGCCCCATCAAGCAGGCTATATTCTGTATGCACGTGCAAATGAACAAAGGCGCTCATCGTCTCCTCTTCCTCTCTTGCTATTTGTTCTTCTATTATACCGTTACGAAAACGTCGAGTCGCACAATCACTTGCTCCTCATGATTCTTCCAATGTCGACGTCAGCCATTTTTCAAACTTGTTTGCACTCATGATTTCGTGCGTGATAAATTCTCCATCATAAAAAAGTCCAAAAGTAGTCCAGACGGTTGGGGCTTGCTGAGCCTCTTCTCTGGTTGTCAACCGAACGGTCCGAAAGCTGACCCCTCGCCTGTCAGCTACTTCCCGCAAATCTTCCAAAACGCCGACCGCGAATGGACATTGGGCCGTATAATAAATCGCAACGCCCTTTTCCTTGCTGGTGCCTTGTTGCACCTGACGTGTAAATGAAGGCAGCACGGCACGGTCATTCAAGGGCAAAGCCGCTAATTGAAAGTAAGGCCGAGCTTCATCCACGATGCTGAATCCCATATGTTCAAAGAAACGTTTCTCACTCAAAAAGGGAAGTTTTTTTGCTCCTACGATATGTACAAGACCATCCATTCCACGTGAGATGGCATCTTCCTTGCATTTTTGCAGCAAAGCTTTTGCGTAGCCGGAGTCTTTATATTTGCCGGAGACCCATAGACAGTTCACGTACATATAGTTGGGGGCATGTATAGGAACCCAAGCCATCTCAGCCGGCAAATACTCGATGAAGACTTTTGCCCGTTCGTTCAAGCGGTAAAATACTAATCCCTCATCCATCCGCTCCGACAGCCAACGCTTCTTTTCTTGCACTGCCTGCTCGTATTGCTTTGCACCCAAAGCGCAGCACAGATGTTCACGATCGATATTGTCTTTCGTCAATTGCAGGTAAGCCAATTTCCCGCCCCCTTCGTATTTCCCTCATAATCTTGCCTACTCTTATTTGATCAGATTTTCCGACACAAAACAAGAACGAATGTTCTCTTCTGATTCATTGCCTTCCCGACCGTCATCTGATAGGATAGAACAAGATTGCTAGAGAGGATGACGTTTTCGCATGTGGAACGCCTTTTTCATGACCGGGGTTCTCGCTACGCTGGTATCCAGCGTGTATTACAGCATGACTGCCCGCAGACGAGGAATCCATCCGTTGGAATCCCGCATGACACTGGGAAAGATGAACATTTCCATGGGGATTCTCGTGGCTTTGCTTGGTTTCAATCAATTTACCTTTGAAGAGCTGGATACGATCCGCATCGTAATCGCTTTGATGTTGATTTTTGTCGCAGCAGTAAATCTTTTTTTGGGCTCTCGCAACTACTTTCGCTATCGCGACGCATGGCGCAAGGAAATAAAAAGCGAGAGATAAGGGACTGGATGGCTTTTTCCTGTTTTACCATCTGTTTATTCTGGCTAAATCCCTTTTTCCTACGCTATAATGAACCTGTGTGACATCCTAATGCTTCAGACAACCCGAGTGCAGTGCCGACGGTTGTCCTTTTTTATGTTCCGGGGATTCACGTTTGTGCTACGGCTTGGCCCACAGCTCTTCCGGATTCAGCTCGTAGATCCCGTCTTCACGGTACATATAATGATTCATGACAAATTCCCTGCGGATGGTCGCATAATCCTCGTGAAACTGACGGATGTATTCGTTGATCTGTGCTTCGGTATACTTGCGCCCTTTTTCCAAACCACGCACCATGTGTTCAAAGACGATCAGCTTTTTCTTGCGCTGGGCGGGGATCTGCTTCAAGCGTCCGTCAGCGGTATAAAACGTGCGCAATACCTGTAAGCTTTCTACCACGGGCTTCCCTCCTCCTTCCTTCGCTTCTTTTCCTTCCTCTTCCCAAAGACTTTCTTCCGTTCCTTTTTTCGCATGCTTGAGCACGTCTACGATCGCCTGTGACAGCCTCTTTACGTTGGCTTCATGCAGGTAGAAGTAGATCGTGTTTTTATCCCGTCGCTCATAGACGAGTGCGGCTTCGCGCAGCTTCGCCATGTGATGCGTAATCGTCGGCGGAGTGACGCCCAGTTTTCCTGCCAGGGCCTGCCCATGCAAGGGACCATTCGCCAGTATGGCCAGGATGCGGATACGCGTCGTGTCGCCCATGGCTTTGTAGAACGTAACGAGTTGATCGAGTTGCACGTTCGGTGTCCTCCTATATCGGTTTGTTTGCTTACCTAATTCGATATATATCTAATTATAAAGTAGATGACTTTACATGCTTTGTCAATTGGTGGTCTTCGGACTATAGTGGAGGAGAGGAAAAAGGGGGAAACGCTCAAGGCGGGTTGGGATCTTTACTGGGGGTCATTCCTGGACGTCTCCACTCCAAAGGCGGAACCGCGGCCAAAAGCAGCCGGTTCGAAGAAGCGGATCAGGGTTGGCCGCTGAGAGCGTGTTCCGCTTTTCCGTTCCGACTGGGTTAAGATCCCAAATGCCTTCGCTTATTCCCCCTTTTTCCTCGGCCAGCTTTGTAGTTCGTTTTCTTGAAGGCATCTCTAGAAGAAAATATAAAAAGGTCAATCCCCTCACGGCTTGTTGATTCCGTGAGTAGGGTTGACCTTCTTTATTAGCGCTCGATAATCTGTGCGGCAATCATGGCTTGCCCTACAATCTGATCACCCTGGTAGACAGAGACCTCTGCCTTGCCATAGCGGCGACCGATATCCAGAAGGCGTGGTTTGATCTGGATCTGGCTCTCCATCTGAACGGGCTTGAGGAAGTAGACGGTGACGTTCTCCGGCACCATGTCGCCGCGGCGATGGTGACGTAGGAGATTGCATGCCGCTTCCACCATCACAGTGGTCATGATGCCGCTGGCAATGGTTCCAAGGTGATTGGTCATTTGCGGAGTCACTTCGCCGACATAGGTCAGTTCGTCAGCCTGCCGTTCTTCCCGGAAGTGCGACATGATCAGATTGGGAAAGGTTTCGCTCATCTGTGGCTGTTTGGCTGTAAATTGCAGAGCCTTCAGGACGTCGTTGCGACTCAGTACACCGACGAGCTTGCGGTAATTGTCCACGACGGGCAAAAGCTCGATGCCCTCCCAAACCATCATGTGGGCGGAGGATGCTACCGATACCCGCGGTGAGGTCGTAATCGGATTTTTGGTCATCACCTTGTCGATGGTGGCAGTTTCATCGTGGCCGATGATATCCTTCGAGGTGACGATCCCGATCAGACGCATCTGCTCGTCTACGACGGGAAACCGGGTATCCTGATACAGCTCGGTGTATTGATGCCATTTGGCAACAGTGTCGGACGTCAGCAGCACCGGTGTCTCCGCCAGCGGCTTCAACACGTCCTCGACCATCACGATTTCCTTTTTGATCAGTCGGTCATAGATCGCTCGGTTGATCATCGAAGCCACGGTAAAGGAGTCGTAGCTGGAAGAGATGATCGGGAGCGCGAGGCGATCCGCCAGCTGCTTCATCTCGTCACTGGTGTCAAATCCCCCTGTGATCAGAACTGCAGCGCCCTGCTGCAAGGCGATCTTGTGAGCCTGGTAGCGGTTCCCCACGATCAGCAGGCTCCCGGCGTCGATGTAGCGCATCATCGCTTCCAATTGCATGGCACCGATGACGAACTTGTTCAATGTCTTATGTAATCCTTCCCTTCCCCCCAACACGTGGCCATCGACGATGTTGACCACTTCGGCGAAGGTAAGCCGCTCTATGTTTTCTTTTTGTTTCTTCTCAATGCGGACCGTTCCTACACGCTCGATTGTGCTTACGTATCCTTGCGTTTCCGCTTCCTTGATCGCGCGGTACGCCGTTCCCTCGCTTACATCCAGGTCCTTGGCGATTTGCCGCACGGAAATCTTCGAACCGATCGGAAGGCGATCAATATGCTGCAAAATTTGTTCATGCTTGGTTGCCATTTTCGCCTCCATCCCCCCTCTTCATGCATCCGGTCGATGCTCTCCTTCGATCAATATACCCGAAGGCGGAGCAAAAAAAAAGGGTAGCTTTTTCAGCTACTCCGACAGAAAGTATATCATTAAGGGGGTTTTCATCGTGCTTTTATCATACCCCCGAAATATTACAGGAAGATTACAGTGGAGTTACATTATCATTTCAGTTTTTCAACCCAGCCATAGTGCGAGAAGACCCTGCACCAATCCGATCACGCCACCCAGGATAAAACCTAGCAGCGTAATCATACGAAACTCTTTTCCGGAAATCCCGATAACCATCTCTTCGATCCGCTCCATCGGAAATCCTTCTACCTGCCGTGTGACAATATCACGGACAGAAATTTTGCTGACGATCCGCTCCACGTTGCTCTCCAGCTTTTGCACCATCCAGCCGGACAGACTCGGAATCGTTTTGGTCAAAATAGTCTCGCGAAACGGGGCTGTCACCCGGGAAAGCGGTTCGTCGATAAAACGCAGGCTGTGGGCTTCCATTCTGGCAAAAAGGGCATGCGCCCAGTCATCGACTTGATCCCGTCCGATCCATTCCATCAGCTCCCCGACCTTTTTCTCCAGGAGCTTGTCCGCTTCCAGCTTCAAAAATAGCTGCACGCGCTGGGAAAGCTCCGGGCTTTGCAGCCATTCATCCAAGCGGGGCAAAATTTTGCCGACGACCTTGTCATCTCCAAGAAACATCCCGACCAGACCGCCGAACATGCCGCCTCCACCACCCAACAGACCGCGAATCATCTCCTGCAAGGTCTGTTGTCCCTCAGATGTGTGAAGATAGCCGCGCAGACGCGACAAAAGCAATTGGCTCACAGCCGTCGTCGCTGCTTCCAAGCGCTCCACTCCAGCGGGGGACAGAAGCTCTCGCAAGGCTCGATCTTCATAGTGGTGCAGCGTCCTCTCTATGAAACTGTTCCAGTGCAGCAGGACCGGCGTTCGCACGGTATCGCTCCACTTCCCTTCTTCATCAAAAACCTGAGGCATAGTAGCCTGCAGGATTTGACGCAGATTTCGCTCTTCGGACATCCACTCCGCAGCGAATCTCTCTAGCCAGCTCCTGAGGTTGTTCTCCAGGTCTCCCTGGGCAATCGCCCGTTTGATCCCTTCTGTCGTCAAAAGATGATCCTCTACTAATCTGCCCATTTGTATGGCAATATCGTCTCTTCTACTGGGGATGAGTCCAGGCGTGAAGGGAACGCGCCAACGCCCGATATACCAAGGCCTCAAGGGGCGGAAAAGCATGCGAATCGCCAGCTCATTCGTCACTCCGCCAATCGCGGATCCAACTGCAATGTTCACTAGTAATAACCAACTGTTCATAAATACTAATAACCTCTCTTCTCTGCATGGCACCAAACCATTTGGCTGCTCATACCATAGACTAACTTCATGCCTGATGGGAAGGGGATAATCATGTCGTACCTACCAACCGTCGTGCAAGCAATCGAGCCAAAATCAGAAGTTGACCTTTACCTGCCCCAGGCGCATATGCGCAAATGGAACCTGCAACCTTCCACACTAACCGTCCAATTCGGGAACAAAACGGTTCGCGCCCGCGTAAGCCGCATGGAACGCAAAAGCCGAATATGGATCCGAACATCCATGGCCCAATCGTTGCATCTGCCTACGGGAGTCCCGTTGCTGGTGGATTACCAGGCGAACCAACAATCTCTAGTTTTTGGCCCCTATATGGGAATCCTGGTTTCCGCGTACAATCTCCAATACCCGCTCGCGCCTTTCGGTCCGCTCTCGCATTTTTTCAACGAAGTGGCAGACAGCTGCCGCAAGCGTGGGGGCGTGATTTGTGCGTTTCGACCGCAGGACGTCAACTGGGATGCGGGCATTGTCCGCGGACTGGTTCGCAAAGGCGGCTCCTGGAGACAGCAGGTGCTGCCTCTTCCCCAATGCATCTACAATCGTCTCGTCTCGCGCCAACGGGAACGAAGCGAAGCGATGAGCGCCTGGGTCCAGCGCTGCAAGGAAGCTAACATTCCATTCTTCAATGAAAGATTTTTGAACAAATGGCACGTCCACACCGCTTTGGAAAAGCAAGAAGCAGCCGTACCTCACCTGCCAGGCATGCTCCGCTATGAGAATCAGGATGATCTACAAGAAATGATCACCCGCTACCACACCGTCTATGCCAAACCGGCCAATGGCAGCATGGGCCGCGGCATCATCCGTCTTCGCCGCAAGCAAAATGGCTATCAAGCAGCCAGTCCCGGCGGATTGAACAAACATTTTTCCAGTATTTCTGGACTGCACAAATATCTCAGCAAACGAACAAAAGGCAAACCTTATTTGCTGCAGCAAGGTTTACCCCTAATCGGCGTTCAGAACCGACCGGCTGATTTTCGCGTTCTGGTGCAAAAAGACCGCAAAGGAGAATGGTCCATCACCTCGCTAGTCGCCCGCCTCGGACAAAACCGCATTGTCTCCAACGTCTCGCGGGGCGGGTCGATGATGTCGCCAGCCCATGCGTTGCGTCTGTGTGGACCTTGGGCGTGTTCGCAGCGCCCCACGCCGCAAACGTTGAAGCATGTCGCATTGAAGCTCTCCCGTTTGCTGGAGGAAGCTCTTCCTGGCCACTATGCCGAATTCGGTGTCGACCTCGGCGTAGATGTGCGCGGACAGGTATGGCTGCTCGAGGTCAACAGCAAGCCCTCCAAGACGGTCAATTCCATCCCGATCCCAGAAGGCGCTGAAGCACCGCCGCGTCGGGCTAGGCCTTCCGCCGTGCGGATGTTTGAATACGCCTCGTATATCAGCGGCTTTCCACGTCCTAGCCCCAACAGAAAAACCGCGAGAAAGAAAACAAGACGAAGGTGACACCCATGGCAGCAAACAAAAGCTTGGGCATCATGACCCGTTGTCAAGGCTCCCATTTTGTCGATAAGGGCTATTATAGAAAACTGACTCTTTTTGGACGAAAGCACGGCATACGCGTCTTTGTTTTTTCTCCACGCAGAGTCGATTTTGCCACTCGAACGGTCAGAGGCTTTGAATATCGGGGAGGGGTCTGGCAAGGCGGCACCTTTCCCTTGCCTGCGTTCATCTATGACCGATGCTTCATCGGCCCATCTTACCGCCACTATAAACCATTTGTCGAAAAGTTGCAAAACGACCCTGCCATTACGTTTTTGGGGTACGGTCTGTCTGGCAAATGGCAGGTGCAGCAGATCCTCGCAAAATCGCCCAAGATCGCACCCTACCTCCCTCCGACGCAGATTTTTACGCTGGCCAATCTGCAGGATACGCTGAGCGCGCACGGCTCCGCGATCATTAAGCCAGCCGCCGGCACTCACGGGATCGGCGTCGTGCGAATCAGCGAAAAAGACAACGGTTTTGAACTGAAAGGCAGGAACCGGGAGAATCAGCCCATTAGCCGCCTTTTCAAGCACTGGGGAGGGGTGAAGCTCTTCCTCTCCTCTTTTACAGCAGGACGTAAATTCCTCGTCCAGCCGTACCTGAAGCTGCATACGCCAGAGGGTATCCCATTCGACGTTCGCGTCCTCGTCCAAAAAAACGGCCTTGGCGAATGGGAGGTAACGGGCAAGGCTGTGCGGCTGGGAGATCCGCGCAGCATCACTTCGAACCTTCACGGTGGAGGAAAGGCCGTCTCGCTCTCTCCCTTTCTCGCTCGTACCTACAAACCGGCCATGCAGGAACGTATCGAACAGCAGGTAAACCAGTTGGCAGTCGAGCTGCCCATTTTTCTGGAGCAGTCCCATGGCAGACTCGTAGAACTGGGAATTGATATCGGCATCGATACTTCTGGCCATGTCTGGGTCATTGAAGTCAACAGCAGACCAGGGCGCAATGTATTCAACCTGATAAACGATCCGGTCGCCAAGCGGCACTCGATCACCCAACCGGTACGATACGCCAACTATCTCATGAAGAGCGTGTAGGAGGTAACAAAGCATGGAAATAACCAGAGTGCGGCTACGCTTCCTTACCCATCCTCATGTCTGCGGGATCATCCTGCCGATTCATCTCTGCCAAAAGCTCCAGCTTCGGCCCCGTCAAAAAATTACGGTCATGCTGGGGAAAAAGGAAGTCGTAGCCACAGTCCTGCAAGACAGGAGAAATCCTGACAGCACCATCGTCAAGGTCACCAGCCTGCTGCGATCCGAGCTGGGCATTCCCCATGGGGGATTGATCAATCTGAAGCGCGAAGGCGAGGTTCTGCGCCTTGGTCCCGCCATCGGCATTGTCACTACCGGAATACGCCGCGATCCCCGTCAACCTATTGGACCGCGTACCTCGTTTTTTCACAAGCTCCTGCTGGCCCAAGAAGGCAAGGGGGTCTTCTACTACATCTTCTCGCCGCACGATGTCGACTGGCACAACCACACCGTCTCTGCCTGGTTCCTGCGCAAAAGCAGCAAAGGAGGGTATGTCTGGCGGAGATTAACAACGGCTATGCCGGATGTAGTCTACGACAGAATCCCGTCCCGATCTGCGGAAAAGCACGAAGCTGTACAGGAGTTTAAATATAAACTAGCGAATTACCCGCATTTGCCGGTATTCAACCAAGGCTTTTTCAATAAATGGAGCGTCCACCAATTGTTGTACCCCAATCCGGATGTAAACGAACACATACCAGAGACGTATACAGCACCATCGCTTCAAACAGTACGGAATCTGTTGAGGAAGTACCCGATCGTCTATTTGAAACCAAAAAATGGGAGTCTCGGATACGGCATTGTCAAAGTGGTGAAGCAACCAGGAAAAGGTTATGAAGCTTCCTATCACACGGGAAACGGAAATGTAAAACGCCACTTCACCAAGCTGGCTTCCCTCTACCAGCACGTGTTTCGTACGCGGCGCATCCGCAATTACCTCGCACAGCAAGGGATACCGCTGATGACCTTCCACGGACGGCCATTTGATTTTCGGGTGCATCTGCACAAAAACCAGTTGAACGAATGGGTCGTATCCTGCACGGCGGCGAAAGTGGCGGGATCGGGCAGCGTCACTACGCATGTGAGAACAGGTGGAACGGTCATCCCGGGCGATGAATTGCTCTCTCATCTCTTTGGCAGACAGAAGGCCATCGTCACGGAGCGGATCAAGGAAGCCTCGATTCGCTTGGCTACCGCGATCGAACAAGCAAAAGGAACCGACCTGGGCGAGCTGGGCCTGGATATGGGAATTGATACACGCGGTCATGTCTGGATGTTTGAGGCCAATTCCAAACCGGGCCGTTCCATCTTCAAGCATGCCCGGCTGAAGCATGCCGATCAGGAATCGCGCAAACTTCTCGTCGACTACAGCTGCTATCTGGCGAATTTTTGATCGATGTCAGACATCGTTTTTTCTCAGGAAGGAGGAACACCCATGCCTCAATTGCGCTCCGGGTGGCTGACCGTCCTCCCCAGCGGCAAATGGTACATCCAGCTTCCGCGACAAGCTAAGCTCAAATATGGACGAAAACCGCTGACTGCCAGTCTGGGACCCTTCTCGCAGCTCAAACGGCTCTACTCGGGCCTTCCCAGTCAACAGCCTGGGCGCTTCCGCACGCGGATCAATTGGAAGATGAACAGCAACACATTGCGTATCGGGCCGATCCTGGGCATTCTGACAGTCGGTGATAGCGTCTCCTTCGTCGGGAACCGGGATAACTTCAGGGACATCTGTCTGTCCGGAAAGAAATGGGGCGCCCTCGTATATGTCTTCACCCCTCATGGCATCAATTGGGAAAAAAAGAGAGTCCGCGGCTTTCTGTACAACGATCGGGAGCAAAGCTGGCAGCCGATGACGATGCCCTTTCCCCACGTGGTTTACAACCGCATCCCGACACGAAAGGCAGAACAGCAGCCCAAGGTGAGGAATACATTGGAAAAAATCGCGCAACTCTCCAATGTCACCCTGTTTAACCGTCGTTTTTTTGACAAACAGGAGCTTTTCGCGATTTTGGAGGAATTTCCAGACATCTGTCCCTATTTGCCTGAGACGAAGAAGCTGGACTCCCCCGCCCGATTCCGCCACTTCTGCTCCGAGCATCAGTTTGTCTATCTCAAACCTGTGCGCGGCAAGGCGGGAGAGGGAATCATGCGGATTGAATATAAAGACAAGGCATGGCGGGTACAGCGTCTGAAGGAGCAAAAAGCCATCACGCGCCGCTTCTCCAATCTTGACGATCTCTGGCGCTACGTCAGGGGGCATGTGCGGCAAAAGCGATACATCATGCAGAAAGGAATCAGGCGTGCCCGCTATCAGGGCAAACCTTTTGATCTGCGTGTCCTTGTGCAGAAAAACGGCGAAGGTGAGTGGGGAGTGACCGGTGTGGGGATCCGCAGGGCCGGCGCTCAGAGCATTACCACACATGTGCCGCGCGGGGGATCCATCCACTCGCTGGCAAGCGTCCTGCAATCTCTGTTCCCGGACGATCCGAAAAAAATGGAGGCGACGATCCATCATACAGCACTTTCCATAGCACGCGCCCTGCATCAGAAGAACAAAGATCTGGCGGAAATGTCAATGGATCTGGGACTTACGAAGGAAGGGAATATCTGGTTTTTCGAAGCCAATGCCAAGCCGGAAAAATTCGATGAGCCGACGATTCGACGCCATTCGCTGTCCAATCTCATTCACTATGCCCAATATGTCTCCCGCTTGCAGGGCGGTCACGGGGCGCAAGCGGGTTAGGGGGTGAAGCTGATGAAACCAACATACAGACTCCTCCCCCCGCAGCTCTTGGCAGAATCACAAGAAACGCTGGTCCGTTTTGTCCGACAAGAAGGAGATCGCCGTATTACGAAGCAAGCAATGGAATGGCTCGAGAAGCTGACCCCCAAGCTCTTGCAGTCACAGGAGACCCGTGTTGTGCTGGCGATGCGGGGCAAGCAGGTGATTGGCCTGTTTGCCATCAGTCGATACGGACTACACCATTCCTTACTGGTCGTCGACAAAAGATACCGGCATCGCGGTATAGGCAAAGGCTTGACCCAATATGCATGTGCCCTTTTTCCCAAGCTGTATGTGCGCATTGCTCTGGATAATGAGGCGAGTCTTGCCCTGTTTCAGGGACTTGGTTTTGAACTCGTGAAAGCCTCGATTGGACCGACAGGCAAACCAACGCTCTGGCTCGCATTTGGAAAGTGGACACCTGATGATTTGCAAAAACATGCCGGCTGATGGAACCGGCATGTTTATTCCCTTTTACCTGTCGGAATTTTCTTTCTATCCTTCCTCCATGCATTAGCTTGCAATCCTTGGTAAAAAGTAATGGCAGGAGGTGGTCAATCATGACCTTTCAATCTAACAACATGATGCAATCCAGCTTTCCACAATCCGCTCAATCCATGTTCCAACCTGGTTTTGCGGGAACCAATTCCCAGGAGGTGCGCTACCAAAACCAAAGCGGGTTTTCCCAGGCTTCTGCCGCACCTACATACGGTGCTTTTTCCTATGGCGGGAACACAGGCAACGCTTCGGCTCAGTCGATGTTCCAACCAGGCTTTGCGGGAACCAATGCACAAGAGGTGCAGTACCAAAATCAAACCGGGTTTTCCCAGGCTTCTGCCGCACCCGCGTTTGGCGCTTTCTCCTCTGGCGGAATCACAGGCAACGCTTCGGCTCAAGCCATGTTCCAACCAGGCTTTGCGGGAACCAACACCCAAGAGGTAAGACAGCTTAATCATGGCTATTCCCAACAGCCTTATGGCGGCTATATGCAGTCGCAAGCATCCTCTCAGCCAGCTTTTGGCGCATCGATTTTCTCCCCTGGTTTTGCAGGTACCAATGTGAGTGAAGTACAGTCCCGCAATAGCGGCGCCTACAATGCGCTCAGCAATAACCTGGGTTCTTTCCCGCAAGCAAGCATGTCCTCACAAGGGCAATTCTTCGGCGGCGGCGCAAACAGCGTATTCTCTCCTGGTTTCGCAGGAACCAATACACAGGAAGTACGTCAGCAAAACCAAAACAGTGCTGCTTTTGCCAACAGCTTTTACCAACAACCACAGGCTCAGATGCAGCAACAATCCTACTTCAGCGGTTACCCGCAGCAAACACAAGCAACTGCTGGTCAGCTGGGATTCGGCGCACAAGCTGTCTTCTCGCCGAACTTTGCCGGAACCAATGTTCAAGAAGTACGCGCTTTGAATGCGGGACAAGCTGCTCCACATACCGGATCGATCTTCCCGGGCAGCTTCTAATCACTCTGCACCCGTTTGGCACAAAAACAAAGAGGCCATTCCGCGGTCCTATGACCCGGAGCGGCCTCTTTTTCCTGCATCATCCCGACTTTCTCACCGTCTCGATAGCTTGATAAAAGTCATGGAGTGCCTGCAATCCTTGTTCGTCAACCGTGAAGGCAATTTCTCCAAAGCGGTAGGCATCCTGCTCTGCAATCATCCAGGCCGACTCTTCCTGCTGGAACTGCTCGTTTACACAGGCATCGGTCTCTTCCAGGCGCTCCCGTACATCCAGATGCTTCTTCCATTCAGGCTGAAAAGCTTCGTGGACCCGTGCCAGCCTTTCGTCTTTACGGGCAAGCCTGTACAAAGCAAGCTCCATTTGCAGCCAGCAAGTCGTATAGAAGTGAAATTCCAGAAAAAGGGTTTTTATTGTCTGGCGCAGCGGGACTTCATCCTGACTTTCTTGGAATAGCTTGGCGGCAGCCCGCACCTCCGCCTTCTTTTCTTGAATCACGTCAAAATGGCTGACGGCGCCTCGGTAAAATTTCCGCACAATCTGGTACAGCATCTCTGCCGACCGGGGAGGCAATCCTTGATAGCGATTCGGCACATCCCTCATGATTTCTCGCTCCTGTCCTGTCTGTTTCCCTAATTGTACAACAGGAGGGAGGATGAAATCAGTCTTTGGCATTCTTCCAATACTCGTACGCGTGCACCGCAATCCCCTTAAAGGAGGAGTACACCCCCAGAGAGCGCGTCACCAGATCGAGCTGCCGCATCATCTCCGCCTTACCTTCTTCATAAAAGGTGACGTAATTTGCTTCACGGCTTTCCTTCATTTCAACGGCGACGATGAGATCTTTGCCAATGCTTTCCGCATATCGGATCTCGCTGTCGACCAGGCTCAGGATGCCTCCTTCCCCTTCGGCTTGATCGCGAAAGGCCATCATCGTCGTATGATCCAGCTGGCTGATCATCCAGTGGCTGAACGGCAGCTCCGGCTGACCGGGAGTAGGCGAATTGTCCAGCCAGGCGGCCAGATCTACGCTGGTTTTCAAACCTGGACTTTTCCCGGCCTCAGCGACGAACGCCTGTATATTTTCCATCCATTGGCGAAGCAATCCTTCCTTATCCATCTGCCAGATGGGCATGACATACGGCTCGATGTCCAGGTGAATGCCCGCCCACTTTTCTTCCTCAGATGCAGCCTCATTGTAGCGCTTGACCCACTGCACCAGCTTGAGAATCTTGCCTCGGCTCTCCTCCAGCGCCCAGATCGGATGGCCGCCCATCGCGTGCACCTCGATACCCGCAGCATGTGCTTCCCGATTGAATCGCTGGTACTCCTGAAAAGGTAGATTCATATCGATGCGAATGTACAAAAGATTCACACCTTTTTCCTGTGCAAATGCGAGAATTTCCTCTCTCTCTGTCAGCAGGGTTTCCGCTCGCCAGATATAGGTGCCGATATAGGGAGAAGGCTTTTTCGCAGGCGTTGTCTGTTCTGA
Organism: Brevibacillus panacihumi W25; assembly: GCF_000503775.1. Classification (GTDB taxonomy): domain Bacteria; phylum Bacillota; class Bacilli; order Brevibacillales; family Brevibacillaceae; genus Brevibacillus; species Brevibacillus panacihumi_A. The sequence goes on from NZ_KI629782.1 coordinate 1,388,283, forward strand.
GGAAAGCTCCTTCCAGTAGCGGTAGTCGTGTATCGCCGCTCCCTTGAAGGATGGATGCTGGTTCAGATTTTGCGACAGCAGGTCCAGCTGCTTTTGCATCTCAGCCGTTCCCTCTTCCGCAAAAGTCGTGTGGTCCTCGTCACCTTTTTTCAGATTGACGGCGACTAACAGATTTTTTCCCATGCGATCGCCATCCTTCATCTCGGAGTCAATCTGCTCCAGGATGCCGTTGGGACCCGTCACCTTGTCGCGATAAGCCATGAGAACAAGCGTATCGAAGCGGCTGATCATCCAGGCGGACAGCGGCATATCGCTCCCTGCTTCTGCCTTGATCTCATCGAGCCAGAAGGCGATAGCTGCGCTTGTCTCCAGTTCCGAATCTGCTTTGGCAGCTTCTACAAACACCTGGATATTGGCTTTCCACTCGCGGATGACCCGCTCTTGATCCTGTTGCCATTCAGGCAGCAAATACGGCTCAATATCGAGCTGAATCCCTTGTATGCGCTCATCCTCCTGCGCTTCCCGATTGTACTGCTTGACCCAATTCACGATTTTCAGCATACGATCCTGATGGCTTTTCAATGCCCAGGCAGGATGTCCGGCAACCGCGTGCACCTTGATCCCATGTGCAGAGGCCTCGCGAATAAAGGAGCGGTAATAATCGAATGGTCTGTTCATATCCATCCGTACATAGAGAATGTCGATATGGTTCTGCATGGAAAAGGCAAGAATCTCCCGCTTTTCCTCCCCGATCTTATCCGCTTGCCAGATCCAGGTGGCTTTGCTTTTCTGCTCCGCAGAGGAAAAACCGAATAAAAAGCCGATCGTGAGGCAAAGGATGCTACATGTAAATCTCTTGGCTTTCATTCAGTTCAGTTACTCCTCTCTCTGACTGACCTTCTTCCAGCTTTCGTAGTCGTGGACAGCGCTTCCTCCGAAGGCTGGATGCCGGGACAAAGCCCGGTGCAAGATCGCTAGTTGATTCGCCATTTCCTCGGTTCCCCTTTCATGAAAGCTGACATGCGGACCTTCTCCGGAATTCAGGATATTGACTCCGACGATGACAGACCGCTGCTTTTGCTCATTCGCGTCATCCACGATCCGCTGTACGATGCTCAGGATGCCGTTGGGACCGTCCGCATAGTTGCGATAGGCCATCAGCGTTATGCTGTCCAAGCGCTGCAGCATCCAGTTGCTCAGCTTTTCGGTATCCCCTGGGACCTGCACTGAATCGATCCAGAACGGAAGGTCGGCGCTGACGAGCAGATCCGTATCCTTCTTGGTCTCGGCTACCAGGTACTCGATGTTCTCCATCCATTGCCGGACGATGTTCTCTCGGTCCTTCTCCCAATCCGGCAACAAATACGGCTCGATATCCACATGGATTCCCTGAAAACGTTCGTTTTCTGGAGCTCGATTGTTGAACGCCTTGACCCATGCGATGAGGTTGGCGATGCTATCCCGGTTGCGGGTGAAGACCCAATGGGGATCTCCACTGAGCGCCTCGACGTCGATCCCGGCACGGCTTGCCATGCCGATAAAGCTGCGGTAAGCCTGTGGAGAAATGTCAGTTGGTTTGATCTGCAGGTAAATCCGATTGATTTGGTGCTCTTTCGCAAATGCAACGATCTCTTCCGGCTGTGCAATGATCTGTTTGGCATCCCAGATCCAAGTCGCTCTGGTCAAAGGAGGGCTCTGGTTCATCATCAATAGGGTCAGTGACAGCAAGCAAAGCAGCAGCGGCAGCCAGATCCTTTTTTTGTGCTGAAACCATTTTCCCAGCCAAGTGAGGATCATGGGAGCTGGATCTGCTTCCTTTTCTGTTGGTAGTTTTCCTTGTTCACCTGCCGCTCCCTGGCGATCGCCAATGCCTCGCTCGGTACGTGATCGGTAATCGTCGATCCTGCCGCCACGTAAGCGCCTGCCCCAATCGTTACTGGCGCGATCAAATTGACATTGCAGCCGATGAAAGAATGATCCTCGATCGTCGTCTTCTGCTTGGTCGCACCGTCATAGTTTACAGAAATCGTCCCGCAGCCGATATTGACGTGGCTCCCGATCTCACTGTCTCCCAAATAGGAGAGATGGGAGACCTTGGAGTGGTCACCGAGCTTGGTTTTTTTCAACTCGACGAAGTCGCCCACCTTCGCCCCTCTTCCAACCTCGGAGCCCGGGCGAATGTACGCATACGGGCCGATCACAGCCTTGGCGCGGATGACACTGCCCGATACGGTAGAAAACGACAGACTTACCTCATCCTCTATCAGGCAATCATGCACCTGGGTGTGGGGGCCGATGCGACTGCCCTCACCAATGAATGTTTTGCCGCACAAAAAACTGCCGGGGTATATCACCGTGTCTTGTCCAATTTCCACGTCTGCTTCAATGTAGGTGTTGGCCGGGTCGATGATCGTGACACCGTTTCGCATGTGGCGCTCATGAATTCTTTTGCGCAGCAGGCTTTCGATATGGGCAAGCTGTATGCGGTCGTTCACTCCTGCGCCTTCTTCGGGATCTTCGCACACATACGCAGACACCGTGTTTCCCTGCTCTTGCAGGATGGCAATCACGTCCGGGAGATAATACTCCCCTTGGGCATTCCCATTTTCTACCTTTTGCAAACTTTGGTACAGCTTCCGGTTGTCAAAGCAAAAAATACCCGTGCTGATTTCACATACCTTTTTCTGCCCCAGTGTAGCGTCCTTTTCCTCGACGATTCTTCTCACATCGCCGTCTTCATCGCGGATGATCCGGCCATAACCGGTCGGATTGTCGACGATGGTGGTCAACACGGTGGCAGCCGATTGCTTCCCCAGGTGATGCTCAATCAGTTTTTCCAACGTTTCCTTGCGTACAAGCGGTGTATCTCCGTTTAGTACAATCGTCACGCCATCCTGCTCTTGCAGGATCGGCGCGCTCATCAGCACCGCGTGGGCCGTGCCAAGCTGAGCTTCTTGATATACGAATTCGACGCGCTCCCCCAGCTGCTTTTTCACATCGTCTGCGCCGTGACCGACGACAACGACCAGATGCTTCAGGGAAAGACCCTCCAATTGATCTACGATATGCTCGATCATCGGTTTGCCGCATATAGGGTGTACGACCTTGTGCCGTTTGGATTTCATCCGCGTTCCTTTGCCGGCAGCCAATACGACAGCATGGACACTCATCCGATCGCCTCCTGTTGTGTTCGATTGCTGTGTGTGACCGGACCCGTATTCTCTCTTGTCTGGAAATACGGTTTCAGATCATCTGTCAATCTGTCTATAATCATGCGAGAGTTGATCTCTTTCGTCTGATTGCCAAGCTTGCAAGCCTGCAGCATGATGCGCAGCAGGGTATCCTGATTCAGATTTGGTTCCAAACTGCTCATACGGTGTCCCTCCTCGCTTTTCACAGGTATGCTTGCAAAAGTCAGATGCTTACTCAACCGTGACGCTTTTGGCCAGGTTCCGCGGCCGATCGACGTCATTGCCGAGTGATACCGACGTGTAATACGCAATCAACTGCAAGGGAATGACGCAAAGCACCGGTGCGAGCAGCGGATGGGTCGCGGGGATGAGACACACCTCGTCTACCGAACGGTGCAATTCCACATTGTCTTCCAATGCGACACCCAGCACGACGGCTCCGCGTGCCTTTACCTCCGTAATATTGCTGACCATCTTTTCATGCAGATGCGGCTGGGTGGACAGCGCGATCACGCGTGTTCCCTCCTCGATCAGCGCCAGTGTCCCATGCTTCAGCTCTCCTGCCGGGTACGCCTCCGAATGGATGTAGGAAATCTCCTTGAGCTTCAGAGAACCCTCCAGAGAGACGGCGTAATCGAGCCCGCGGCCGAGAAAGAACATCTGTCTCTCTTCCTTGATGGAGATGGCGAATTGCCGGATTTCTTCGGCATGGCCGAGAATCTTTTCTACCTGATCTGGCAGCTTCTGGAGCTCCTGCACCAGCGCCGCACAATCCGATGCCTCCATGCTTTTCTTCTCCTGGGCGAAATAGATGCCCAACAGATAAAAGGCGATGAGCTGAGACGTGTAGGCTTTGGTGGAGGCGACCGCAATCTCCGGTCCTGCCTTGGTCGTCATCACGTGGTCAGCCTCGCGTGCGATGGAGCTTCCGACAACATTGGTGATCGCCAGCACGCTGCTGCCGTTGCGTTTGGCTTCGCGCAAAGCGGCCAAGGTATCTGCTGTCTCGCCGGATTGACTGACTACAACTGTCAAAGTCTTCTGGCCAAAAAGCGGATTGCGGTAGCGAAACTCCGAGGCGACGTCGATCTCTACCGGGATCTTTGCGAGATTTTCGATCACGTGCTTTCCGATCATTCCAGCATGATAAGCGGTGCCGCACGCCACGATATAGATTTTTTCAATCCCTTTCACGGTCTCCGGGGATAAGTCCAGTTCCGGAAGCTTGACCATCTGCTTGGCTTCGTCGATACGGCCTGCCATCGTATGGCGCAGGGAACGCGGCTGTTCGTGGATTTCCTTGAGCATGTAGTGGTCAAAACCGTCTTTTTCCGCCTGCTCCTTGTCCCATGTGATCCGCACCTGCTCTCGTTCGATTGGCTGCAGGGTCTCGAGATCGTACAGCTCTAGTGAATCTGGGGTCAATACGGCCAGATCGCCGTCCTCCATGACATAGACATCCCGCGTGTGCTCGAGTATCGCAGGGATGTCGGAGCCAATAAACTTCTCACCCTCGCCCACGCCAATAATTAAAGGACTGGCGAAGCGGACAGCAATCAGTTTGTCCGGCTCCCCTTCACTCATAACCGCCAGCGCGTAGGCTCCGCGCAACCGAGCCGCGACCTGCTGAACGGTTTGAATGAGATCCCCTTGATCATGCTTCGCAAGGAGGTGAGCGATGACTTCTGTATCCGTCTCGGAAGTGAAGGTGACCCCTTCCTGTATGAGCTCCTGCCTGATTTCCTGTTCGTTTTCGATAATTCCGTTGTGAACAATTGCGAACTTGCCGCGCTCATCCGTATGAGGATGCGAGTTGGCATCCGAAGGGCGGCCGTGTGTCGCCCATCTCGTGTGACCGATGCCGATCGAGCCGTGCAGACGGGCATGCTGCACCAGTCCTTCCAGGATGTCGATTCGCCCTTTCGCTTTGCGAATCGCAATCTTTGTGCCATCGTTCACGGCGATTCCGGCCGAATCATAGCCGCGGTATTCCAGCTTTCGCAGTCCGTCGATCAAGATAGGCTGCGCTTCTCTGTTGCCGATATATCCCATGATTCCACACATAGTCGTTCCTCCTTCGCGTCATTCATGGATGTAGGGCAGCCGGCTCGCCTTACGCGAGCAGGCTGACGACTTCCTTTTTCTGCGGGATCGAGACAGCCATCCCGATCTTGTAGATATGGGAACCCTCCACACCTTCGAAGGCATTGCGCGTATCGATGACGGCGACGCCCAGATCAGCCAGCTCCCGGTAGTCGAAGCTGCCGTGATTGGTGATCAGCACCATGCAGTCGTAAGTGCGGAACCGCTCCAGATCGTAAGCGATGGAATGAACCGATTCCCCCGCTTTATTGACAAAATGTTTGGCGTACGGATCGTAGTAGTCCACGCTTGCCCCGTTCTTTTTATACAGCTCGTAGATCTCCAGGCCTGGCGATTCTCGCAGATCGTCCACATCCGGCTTGTACGCCATGCCGAGAATGAGGATTTTGGAGCTGTTGATCGATTTGGCATAGAGATTCAAGACCTGTACCGTCTTGTGAAGAACGTAGTCCGGCATGCTGTCATTGATGGATTGCGCAATATCAATAAACTTGCTGTGAAACCGAAAGCCTTTTGCCTTCCACGACAGATACATCGGGTCGAGCGGAATGCAATGACCTCCGATGCCGGGCCCCGGATAAAACGGCATGTAGCCAAAAGGCTTGGTCGAAGCCGCCTTGATTACTTCCCAGACATTGATGCCCATCTTGTCGCACATCAGCGCCATCTCATTCATAAAGGCGATATTGACGCTGCGGAAGGTATTCTCCAGCAGCTTCGACATTTCTGCCACTTTCGGCGAAGAGACCGGTATGACCGCTTGTACGAGATTTCCGTATAGTGCCATCCCCAGATCGATGCATCTTTGTGTGGTTCCCCCGATCACCTTGGGCGTATTGTGAGTGTTGAATTTCCGGTTGCCTGGGTCTACCCGCTCCGGAGAATAGCAGAGGAAGAAATCCACCCCTGCCTGAAAGCCCAATTTTTCGATCTCCCACTGAATCAGCTCTTCAGTCGTGCCCGGATAGGTGGTGCTTTCCAGCGTAATCAGCATCCCCTGCTTCATATGGATCTTCAATTGGTTTACGACATGCGTAATGTAGGAGGTGTCCGGGTCTTGATTGGGACTCAGCGGTGTAGGGACGCAGATGCTGATCGCATCCAGCTCCGCAATGGCAGCGTAGTCTGTCGTCGGAAAAAAACGATCTGTTGCCAGACATTCCCGCAAGGTCTCATCCGAAATATCCTGGACATAGGAGACGCCCGCCTTTAGGCTCTCGACTTTTCTTGGGTCCAAGTCGATCCCGACGACGGTGTATCCGCCTTTTATCGTTTCCACGGCAAGGGGCAGACCGACATAGCCAAGCCCGATCACCCCTACTCTTGCCGTCTTATCCGCCAATTTTTGCTGCAGTTCCTCGAATCTCCCCATACTCGTCTCTCCCCTTCATGGTCTCTTTATGAAATGAGTCGCTTCACGCGTGCTGCCAGCTCTACAGGCGAAAATGGCTTGGTAATGTAGTCGGAAGCACCGAGAGCGAATGATTTTTTTACATCTTCCTCCAGCTTCTTGTCCGTCAGAACCACGATTTTGCTCGCGGGTCCTGTCTGCTGTTGCCTGATTCTCTCCATCAATTGATAGCCGTCCATGATCGGCAGGTTGAGATCGGTGATGACCAAATCCGGGAACAGCTCCTGGTATTTTTGCACCCCATCCATGCCATCCTGGGCGATCGTCACCTGGTAGCCCTTTTGCTGCAGAAATATTTGCAGGAACTCATTGACTGTCTCGTCGTGGTTGACCAACAGGATGCTTCCAGCCGTTTCCTCCCGGCCATCGAGGTGATGGAAAAACAGCTTGATCTCCCCGTAGCCGGCCAGCTTCAGGACCTCCTGAATCATTCGTTGCAGGACGTAGCTTGTCGCCTGTTTGGATTCAGTAAAGCTGGCGATTAAGAGACTGCCTGCCAGAAGCCCGCGTTCCTGCAGGATGTCCTTAACCTGCAGGGAAAAAAAGTGGGTTTCGCTGCGGTTTTGCCCCTCCAGATAGACGGCCAGCAGACGGGTGTTTTTGTCATAGGCGAGTTGCATGTGCAAGCCCATGCCTTTTTGCTGGAGAGCTTCCTCGATGTCGCTGACCGATGCCGGGCTCAGCTGCTTGCAAGCAGCGAGTATGATGCCGCAAGAATTGTGTTCTAACCTGTACGCTCGCAGAAATTGATGAAATGCAGGTATTAGACTGTTCATCCTCTTACCTCCAGACTGGAAATCGTTTTCTTTTCCTCAGCTTTCCAGCTCGTTCGGGTCATCGTGCCCCACGAGTTGTTGTTGCGCAAATATTCGATGTGACCCAAAAACCGCCAGATGACACCGATTTGTCGGTAGCCGAAAAACATCAGAATGGTATAGAAAAGCATTTTGACGATATCCTGAAAACGCGGATAGCGGCGAAATGCGATTTCCTCCAGCAGCAGCGCGCCAATCCCCAAGAGAAAGCCATAGAGAATGTTGAGGGCGCCATAGATCAGCAGGATATTCGCTTGCGTCATGTCCATCAGCACGTAGCCGATCAATGCCAACAGTCCTGTGATTCGAAAATAAGGATTCAAGGTCTCAAACAAAATGTTGTACGGCAGGGTGACCAGACCGAATATTTTGTACTTGGGACGAAAGACCATGTGCTGGCCGTATTCGATCATGTTTTTCAAGTTTCCGCGTCCCCATCTGCGGCGCTGGCTCCCCAGGATTTTCCACGTGTCAGGCGCTTGCGTCCAGCAGACGGCGTCGGGACAGAAAGCGACGCGATACGGAAGCTTGTTCTCGAGCATGTATTTGTGCAGTTTGATGATGATGTTCATATCCTCTCCGGGATAGCCGCCGCGATAACCGCCCACTTTGATCACATAATCCTTGCGAAAGACACCGAAGGCGCCGGAGACGATAATCAAGCCGTTGATCGCACTCCAGCCGATTCGCCCTCCCAGGAAGGCCTTGAGGTATTCGATCGACTGAAGCATGGGCAAAAGCTTTTTCGGCAGGCGAATCTCGCTGACGATGCCATCCTCGATCTTGCAGCCGTTAGCGATGCGGATATCGCCGCCAATCGCCACGGTTTCCTCCGGATTCTCCATGTAGACGCGAGCAATGCGAATCAAGGCGTCCTTTTCCAGCAATGAATCGGCGTCGATCGAAGCGATCAGCGGGTAGTGGGACAGGTTGATTCCCGCGTTGAGCGAATCCGCCTTACCTCCGTTGTCCTTGTCGATCAGATACAGATGGGGGAAGGCCGGATTGTAGTAGACACCGCGAACCTTCTCCGTTTTCAGCACTGGCCAGACAGCGGCGTGATGGGAGAGCTGCAGGTTGAACTCATTGATCAGCACGTTGAGCGTCTCGTCGCCAGACCCGTCATTGATGACGATCACTTCATATTCCGGGTAGTTGAGCGACAACAGCGACCGGACGTTCTCGATAATCGTCAGCTCCTCGTTGTACGCGGGAACCAGGATTGAGATCGGCGGCACATGCGGCGAACCGGACAAGGCCTGATACCTGGAGTACAGGGAACTTTTGAGAATACCCATGATGTTCTTGAAGGAGAACATCATGATGATTAAATACAGCGAGTTGATGACGAAGACGTAATAGATGGCAAACGTCCCGTAGTATAGCAAGAAATCTCTCATCGCTTCCTCCCTCCTGCCTACTTTTCCAATGCATGGGCGGTACTGAGTGTTTTCCTGCTCCATTCTTGGTAAAAAAGCAGCTTTTGTTGGTGCGTGATCTGCTGCTCCAGATCGATGGTGGGAAATCTGCCCTTCTCCAGTTCCTTTTGGATGACCTGATTGGCCATCTCGCGAATGCGGATGTCCCTCTCTTCCTCCATGATCGAGCAAAGCGCCCGGAAGCCATCCACCTGCAATTGGGCCAGGCTGTTCATGCTGTTGCGGGCGACCCACCAATGCGGATCCTTCACCGCACGCTTCAAAAGTGGAATGTAGGTGGACAATCCCAGTTCACCGATCGCCTTCGCCATCACAGAGCGGATCTCCCAGTCAGGATGCGATAAGAACAGGCTGACATTTCGCTTCGTCAGATAACGAATATCCCGGCACAGCAGCTTTACTACCTTGATCCGGACCTCCTTGTCTGCCGAATTCACGAGTTGGTCCAGGATCGAGTCCATGCCGGGCTGGACATGCGATGTCAGTCCAATCAGCCCGACTTTGACCAGATCGGCATCCTCCTCGCGCACCAAAGAGGCAAACAAGGGGCCGGTATCGATCTGGCTGTCGCTGAGTATATCGACGATCAGCGGCTGGCAGTTTTGGCGGTACCCCACCAGCAGCTCGACCATCTCGCGCAGATCTTTTTCCTTACGCGCGCATTTGGCCAGAGCGCGCGCGAAGATGAACATGCTGGCATCGTTATCGTCTTTTTTCATGAGCCGGATAATTCCCGGGACTGCTTGCTCCGCATGCATCATCCCGAGATTGTAGGCGGCGTCCACCCGCGACCATTTCCACCAAGAGTTCAGCCGCTTCAGATCCATTTCGACTAACCCCAGGTCATCGCAGAGATCAAGCAGTTTTTGGCGATGAACGCCGGTAAAGCGCTCCAGTAGGGAAATCAGCTTTTTTTGGATGATCCTTTTTTCGCTGCGCGTCAGGACTCCTGCTGGCGGCTTCAGCCGTCCCTCTTCTTCCCCGTACGCCTGGATGTAGAAAAAATAGTCTTGGTATTTTTCCAGACAAACCCGCTCGCGTTTCTCAGCAGCGAGATGACGCAGTTTCAGGACAAACAGTACGAGCAGTCCCAGAACAGCTGCTCCGCTGAGGCCGTACAGCATGTACACGGCTATCGTCAGTGGTGTCTCCACATCCCCACCCCCATCCCCTCATGGTTTGGTCTCTTTTCGATTTGGTTCGGTCAATTCTTGAAACACCTGTTGAATCCGGGTGTAGCTCTGTTTTTTTCGTTCGTGATAATGTACTTCTTCCCATGGCTCCCACTTGTAGCGCGGCAGCTTCGTCAACGGATACGGCTTGTCCGACTCTACCGCAATCGGTGCCTGGGAAGCTGCTTGTCTTTCCACGGTCCAAGGGAAAATCCGAATGCCCTTCGTCGTCTCGGTGACAAAGGCAGCCCCCTCATCCCGATAACTCATCACCTGAAGGGAACTGGGGTCGGTAAAGCCGAGCAGCATCCACGGAATGCGCAGCTCCACGATCTTTCCTTTCGCCTCCCAGGCTGTCAATGAGTTGTAGTCAGGACTGTCAGAGTCCGTAGTCCCTCTGCGCAGCTTGCCTGCGACGACCTCTTCCATCGGATAGTACGCTTTGCTGTCAGGCGGCTCCATCTCCATTCCCACTGCCAGCTTCCAAGGGACGAAAACACCGGAATTGTCCTGCAGCGATTCCTCCTTGACCGGCAGCATCCGATACCTTTTGCCGTACAAACGGGTATGAAAATCATAGTTCGCAGCGATGAGAATCTCGCTTTCCTGCGCATCGCCGAGACGAACCAGCGTTTCCAGTCCTTCATCCAAGGTCTGTCCGGAAAGCTCGGGCGCTTTCCGATTCCCTCCCGGAAGCGTATCGAAGCCCAGGTAGAGCGTTTGTTTCTTAGGATCAAATTCCTCTGAAAGCTCGGCCATGACGTAAAGATAGGCTTCATCATGCGTCACCCAGAGCTCTGACAGGCCGGGCCTAGACATCTCCAGCCTTTGCTTTTGACCCTCGTCCAGCTTTTCCCAATCTGCCTTGTCGCCGTCGATTGTCAGCAAATCCTCCTTGCCCGGATGCATGCCGAGGACGCCGAACAAGGACTCGTTGGTCAGGACATTCAGCCAGAGTGAGCGCCTGTCCTCGGGAAGCTCGAATTTCATCGTATTCCAGGTCTTCTTGAACCACTCGTCCTGCCACACGAAGAGAATGCCTCCGGCGTATCCCTCCGCATGAATCTCTCGCATCAATTGGGCGTCGATCTCACCCTGTCGCTCCTCGGTATGTCCGCCCTGGTCTCTTCCCAGCTCCCCCAGATGCGCATTGCCCCAGGAAGCCGGGACACCGAATTCCGTCACCATGATCGGCAGTCCGTCGTGATGGGCTTTCAATTTCCGCAAATACGCCTTGTACGTATCGATTTCACCCTGGTCGTTCTTGACCTGCTTCAAATCGGAATCATAGCGAAACAGGTCCGGATAGTAGGGGTAGACGTGATAGGACGCGAAATACCCTGCCTTCCACTGGATCGGCTCGATATGCGTCGGATCGACACTCACCATGTCCTCGTGATAAATCGGCTCGCCTGGATGTTGGATGGGATCTGTCGTCACCCAGTTGGTAAACGTCATCGGATGCTGCCATCCATATTGGCTTTCTTCCTCCGCGACCAGATCCACCATCTCCGCCAACCAGGACTCGAAGGGCGATGCCTGCGGCGTGGCGCGAAAATGCTTCCCCTGATAAGGTTCCGTCGCCTGATGAAGCTTGTTGGTTTTCTGGACCATGACAGGGTCCCATTCTGTACCGATGTGCCAGCCAATGAGGTAAGGACCTGCATTGGCCCGATACTTTCCGCTCGCCTTCCCCATTTTTTCCGGAAGGGTGACAGCCCCGTATACGGCTCCGACTGCATCCCGGATCTCTTGTTGAAACTGTTCATGAATCTCCGGCAGGAACGCGTCCTGCTTTTCGATCAGCAATTCCTCCGGGCTCCAGATTCCCTGCATCAGATAGAGCGGCTCCCCCTCCTTGCGTTGATTAAACGCGACCAAGGCCTCGTAAAAGGCGGGTGGATGGATCGTATAGATCCGGATGACATTCGCCCCCATCTCATCGATCATGGAGAACCAGCGCAAATAATCTTCCTTGGTGATGGGGAGTTCCCCCGGGAAGTGTCCAGGCAGCGATGCGCCCAGATTGATTCCTTTGGTAAAAAAGGGCTTCCAGGCTTGATTCTGGTAGACTTCGATATACTCGCCATTCGTGCGGAATTTCGTCTGCACGCCTTTCGATATTTCCATGCTTTCTACACGATTGCCACTGCCATTCCACCAGAGAGAGGTGAAAACAGCCGCGATCATGACGGCCAAAGCGGCCCATTGCCCCCGACGTCTCCTGTGCTGTCCCAATCCTCTTCAACCTCCGTTGTGCTGTTGCCCGTTTCTGCCCAAATTGTATACGTAGAGAATCCACCCTCCCATAGCCTGAAATCACCATTCATACTTAATTCATATTTGTAATCGAATTTTAATATTTGATAGATAATGATTAGAACGCCCTACTTTTTTTGGTACGAAGTCCTGCAACCTTCTCGGACAATGGCCCTAATGCCAAGAAGCCGGCAGGTCCATCTGTTGCATCCTGTATTTTCTGACAGCTTCGGAAAATTGGTAGGTTGCTCACAATTGAAAAAGGAGCAAAAAAGAGGCGATTCCGAAATATGAACATCTCGAAATTGCCTCTTTCTTCTTTTTTTGCATGTCTGACCGCTATTGACTGTATAAAAGGGCCCGGGCAATGCCGATAAAATACTCCGACTCCCGGCGGATGTGGTTTAGTACGGTAATCGCAGTTGGATTATGCTTTAATGCTTCGCTTTCCGTCCCTAATTGATTTAGCAGCATGATAAATTGTTCACTTTCTTGCAAGGCAAACTGTACCAGCTCCAGCACCTGTTCATAAAAGGCGGGTTGAAGATACGCTCCGCCCCTTACTGCTGTTTCAATATATTGTACAAATGTCGCTTGCGTACGTGACAGCTCCTGCTCCCATTCTTGCAGCGCCTGCACAAACCGCTGCTCCAGATTGGGAACGAGTGCGCGAATCACCTCTGTATGCTCGGCTTCCTGATGCTTCCAGAATTCGCCTTCATCCAAAATGCGCAGCGGCATTTGCTCTCCATAATAAAATTGCATGTGATTCCCCTCCCTGTTCTATCAGCAGGCTATGCATATGCGCCCAGAGTGGTTCCCACACGCAAAAAAGCGATCCCGCAGCCATCGAAGGTGCGGAATCGCTTTTTTTAGGAATTACAATGTTTTCATGCCTGGCTTCCAGTTCGCAGGGCACAGTCCGCCTGCCTGCAACGCTTGCAACACGCGGGAGGTTTCTTCTACACTGCGTCCTACGTTCATATCAGTCACGACCTGGTAACGCAACATTCCTTCCGGGTCAATGATGAACAAACCGCGATACGCCGCCCCTGCTGTCTCATCCAGAATCCCGTAGGCACGGGCTGTTTCCTTGTTGAAGTCGCTCGCCAGCGGGAAGTTGACCTCTCCGATTCCGTTCTGGTCGCGCGGAGTTTTGATCCAGGCGCGGTGTGTATGCACACTGTCGGTGGAGACACCCAATACTTCGCAATCCAGATCGCGGAACACTTCGATGCTGTCGCTAAAAGAGGTGACCTCTGTCGGGCAGACGAAGGTGAAGTCGAATGGCCAGAAGAACAAAATCAGCCATTTTCCTTTGTAGTCGTCCAGCTTCACCCGTTCTTCCAGAGTCTCCATGTTTTTCGTGGAAAGCAGGTTGAAATCGGGCGCCTTTTTCCCAACTTGCAATTGCACTTGCTCTGTCATCATATGAACTCTCTCCCTATTCATGTTGTCTGGTCTGGTTGCGTCAGGACTCGTTCTTCAGTCGTGCAAGAATTACTGTGCGCTTTCTTCCAAAGCAGCCAGCGCTTTTTTGATTCGGTTCGGGTTGAAGCCCAGGATTTGCTTTTCGCCAATCACAGTCAAAGGCACGGACATGATGCCCAGATTGTGCAGTTCTTGTGCGAATTCATCGGACTCGTCGATGTTGCGCTCCTCATAGGAGATGTTTTGCTCGTCCAGATAGGTTTTCAGTTGCTTGCAAAAATTGCAGTTGGTGCTGGAATATACGATTGCTTGTGCCATCATGTCTCTCTCCTTTTATCTGCCTGATTATTTGTATTGTGGAACTACTTTGGAACGCTTGTTGATGTATTTGTCGACAGCCATCGCTGCAATCGCGCCGTCTGCCGCGGCTACGACCGCCTGTTTGACAGGAGTTTTGCGTACTTCTCCGGCGCCGAATACACCCGGAACGGAGGATTGCATGAATTCATCCAGAATCATGAAGCCCTCGTCATCGAGTGGAACTTGTCCATCCAGGAAATCAGTGCCAGGCTTGCTGCCTGAGAGGAAAACAAAGACGCCATCAACATCCAGGACTTCTTCCTGGCCCTCTGCGGTGCGAATGCGGACACCTTCCACTTTCTTTTCACCGAGAATTTCCAGTGGGCGCGTGCGGAACAGAAGCTCTGTTTTGGGCAACTCCGGTACTTCCTCGATCCCCTGAAGGTCAGCGCGCGGTACCAGGAAGGTAATGCGATCCGCAAACTTGGTCAGTGCATGCGCCTCTTCCAGCGCTTCCTCGCTGTCTCCAATGACGGCTACGTGTTTGCCTTCATAGAAGGCGCCGTCGCAAGTGGCACATGTACTTACCCCGCGACCCAACAAGTCTTCTTCACCCGGAAGCATCCGGTTGCGTCCTTTGGACCCTGTCGCGACGATGATCGCTTTTGCCTCAAATGTCCCGTGGGCAGTGAAGACGCTTTTTTCTTCATCCTCCACGTCGACGGCTGTGATGGTCGTTTGGATAAATTCTGCGCCGAAGCTCTCCGCCTGGCGACGCATTTTATCGAGCAGTTCTTTACCGGACAACTCACCCTCTACACCCGGGTAGTTGGCTATTTTATGCGTCAGGGCCAATGCACCCGTACCAGGCGCCTTATCAATGACCAAGGTCTTCAGATTTCCGCGCGCTGTATAGATCGCAGCCGATGCCCCTGCCGGACCGCCGCCGATGATGATGACGTCATACATGAAGGCCTCCCCTTTCTCTCTATCAGATTAAAATTATTATTAACTAGGAACATTTCTCATTTTACTAGATCGACGAATAAAGTCAATATCTTTTTATAATGATTTTAAATAGGAGTTGGTGGTGTTCCAGCTGCAGTGGAGGTGCGGAAAAAGGAGAAAACACTCAGGCGGGTTGGGATCTTTACGGGGAGGGGGATCATTCCTGGCCGCCTCCCACTCCAAAGGCGGAACCGCGGCCAAAAGCAGCCCGCTTCGAGGAAGTGATTCAGAGTGTAGAGTAGAGAACTGACGTTTTCTGGCGACCGTTTGGTCGCCTTACTCCTTTCAGTTCCCCCTCATCAAACCGTACGTGAGGTTCTCCCTCATACGGCTTTCCGATGTTCTTCTTTCCTTGGCATTCGGTTATCGCGTACGGCAAGCTTCACAAGAATTCCTCTTGTAGCTTTTGCTATCTCTCTCATCCGCGCATGTCTCGCTTGTTTATTCCTTTTCTTGTTGTTAAAGAGCACAAGTCTTGTCAGAACATACCAGTCGATGCGACATAACCACTTAGCTCCTATGGGTGAAAGTGAATAATAATTCTTGAAACCTTGAAGTTTTCGATTCAGCCCATGTATCAGCTCGTCTAGTGACCAGTACAACTTGTTGCGCGGTTTGGTATACTCTTTGATTTTCCTTCTCATTTCCTTCATAGCCTTCTTGCTCGGAATGTGTGACATGACGTACATTTTCTTTCCACCCTTGAGAAGAATGGGAAATTTTCGATGGTGTAAACCAAGGAAGTCAAAGCCCGTCGTATTGTCCCAGATATTAACCAGTCGAGACTTTTCTTTACTAAGTGTAAGGTCCAGTTTGTTTAGTACCGCTTTTATGACTTGTATACTTTCCAAAGCGTCTTGTTTCGATCTACACATGATTACAAAATCATCCGCATATCGGATCAGCTTCCCAAGATGAGTGAATTGCTTCTCCCAAATCGTGTCCATGTAGTCCAAATAAATATTTGCCAACAGTGGAGAGATTACCCCTCCTTGCGGAGTGCCCCATTCGGTTTCATGAAACTGTACATCTTCCATGACGCCCGCACGGAGCCAGTTCCGAATCAGCTTTAGTATCCTGCGATCAGAAATCCTTTTCTCTACTAGCTTCATGAGCTTTTCCTGATTAATGTTGTCAAAGTATCCTTTGATGTCTACATCGACTACCCAGGAGGCCGTCCTGCTGGTTTTCTTGATTTGTGTAATCGCCTGGTGGGCATTTCGTTTGGGACGGAATCCGTATGAGCAATCTTTGAAATCGGCTTCAAAGATAGGCTCAATAACCATCTTGGTTGCCATCTGAACAACACGATCTCGGATGGTCGGGATACCAAGCGGTCTTTGTTTCCCATCCGCTTTCGGGATGTACGTGCGCCGCACAGGAGATGGATGATATTGCTTACCCTTCAGGTCGAGATAAATTTCGTTGAGAAATTTACTTTCCCCATACTCCTGAACGATTCTTTCAATTGTCTGTCCATCTATCCCGCCGCTACCTTTATTGGCTCGAACTCTACGCCACGCTTCCGCAAGAATATCTGGCCGGTACACTTTGTCATACAGAGCATGAAATCGCCGTTTTGGATTTTCCTTGGCACAAAGATATAGGGTTGTCCAAAGTTGTCGAGCTTTTACATTGGTGTAGTTAGCAAGTTTACTTGCATTCACTCACTCTTACCTCCTTTCAACCCAAGAACAAAGCAGGGTTCCTTCCCTCCACAAGGTTGTGTTGTCCTTATGTTCAACGGTACTATAAACCCCTCCGACTCCCTCTCTGCCGTCCACCCTTTCGCATGTGCTTATAGGCTTTCGCTTTACACCCCAACGGGGTGTGCAGAGTAGGGTCTCCCCAGTTCCGTTAACTACTTTCTCAGCGTACCGCTCCCCATACTCCGGGAGGTTCCTTGATGCTGTCTCCAAGTTCTACACATCGTCCATGGACTTCGCCTGCGGCCACCGGGCTCGTCTCCTCCTTGTCCATCCACTGATGGTCCCTTTAACGAAGCGGCAGGATTCACTTTATGTTACGGTCCGCTGATTTGCTCGCTCCCTTACGGGATACTTTGTCACAGGGCTTCAACCTTAGGATCTCTCCACCAGTTGCCTGTCAGCTACGAGGCGACTTGGCTCTTACCTCGGTTGGACTTTCACCAACTAGCAATTAACGGCTTGCTGGGCGCGCTGGCCGCTAAAAGCGTGTTCCGTCTTTTCCGTTCCGGCTTGGTCAAGATCCCAAATGCCTTCGCTTTTTTCTCCTTTTTCCTCGGGCCAGCTTTTCCTGGTCATCTTACCTTGAATCATGCCTTACGATTCATAATCTTATCTGGCTCAGGCATCAAGAGATTCAAAGCAGCAGCTCCGACAAGCAATAGGACCGAGACATAAAAAGCGAGCGTATAATCACCCGTGTGTTCATAAAACATCCCGGGCAAGTATGCTCCCAACGCTGAACCAGCCTGATGGCTTAGAAAAAGCCAACCCATGACTTGTCCCATGGAGTATTGTTTGAAAAGCTGCGTTGCAAGAAGTTGGGTAGGCGCTACCGTGGCAAAATCCACAAGACCAAACGAGATTGCGAACAGAAGCAGCAACGATGGATGTCCAACAAAAAACAGCAGAAGATCGGGATCACTTACAAACACAATCAAGAAACAGATTGAAAGAGCGCGCAATATGTACAAGGTCGCCAAAAATTTTCTGCTGCTCCAGCGATCCGCAATAAAACCAGACATTAATGTCCCCATCGTGTTAAAAGCAGCCAGCAGACCTACAGCCAAGCCTGTCACGGTTGTTGTAAACCCGCAAAGTTGGGCAAATGGGATCAGATGAGTATCCATCAAGCCAGTGGTAGTAAATCCGCAGATAAAAAAGGGTAAAATCAAGTACCAGAAATTCCTGGATCGAAAAATGCTCCCGAGCGAAGGAGCTCCGTCATTAGGGACTCGGTTGCTTGGTTCAGCTTCCTCTCTTGCGCCCCCGATCGGCTGCAGGTTCTTTTCGGCAGGATGATTCCGCAAAAGGAACAGCAGAACCGGGAAGATGACGACAAGCAGGAAGAACCCAAAAATGGCAACGGCCATTTTCCAATCGTACCACTGAATGAAGAAAAGGGCAGCAGGAACCACCACCATTTGCCCGACGCTAAAGCCGGCTTCCAGCACTCCGAACGCTACGCCTCGCTTTTCGTTAAACCAATTGGAGACAAGAACAGTCGCCGCTACATTGGAGGCTCCCCCTACACCGATGGACGCAACTACGCCGTAGAGGAAAAACAATTGCCAAGCTGATGTGATCCATTGTGTGAACAGCATGCTGAGACCAACCAGGAGAGTACTGTATAGCAGTATGGTTCGAGCTCCGAAGCGATCGATCAGCCTGCCCGCAATCGGTTGGGAGATTCCATAAATGATAAAGCTTAGCGTGGAGACAAGTGAAATGGTGCCACGATCCAGAGAGAATTCGTTCTCCCATGATTCAATAAAGGCACCAAAAGAAAGCCTTATCCCCTGTACGGCCAATAAAGCGAAAAAGGTTACGAACAAAATGATCCAAGCATAGTGCAGTTTCTTCACCATTGATATCAACGATCACCTTTCTGACCTAAACCCAATTTGGTCAGCATGCTTTTGAGTAAGTTCGCTTCTTCCTCACTGAACATCGAGATTACCTCTTTATTCACAACATCGGTTACCTGATTCATCGGCTTTTCCAGTTCCTTCCCTTTTGGAGTCAGAAAAATCAGGTTTGTTCGACGGTCATTGAGATCGGGACGCCTCTCAATGAGACCCATTTTTTCCAATCGATCGAGGACACCTGTAATGGTTGCTCCGTCTAGGCGCAGCCTACCTCCTAATTCCACTCCTTTTTGCCCGTCTTTTTCCCACAGAACATGTAAGAGGACAAACTGGACAGGAGTGATTCCGTATTGAGCTAGTGCTGCCTTTTCCATTTGCCAGACCTTTTGATACGCTTTTCCCAACAGAAATCCATAGCAATCTTCAATCCGATCCATGTGAACCTCCTTACTCCAATTAGAAAGTCATGTAGACAAAGCATACCATGCACACACATTATTTGTATACAAATAATGTGTGTGCGAAAATCTATTGCCAAATTTCTTTTTTCATTACCTGTCAGGAGCGATCCGCAAATAAAAAAGCAGCCGGTCAATCCCGACTGCCGCTCGCGTTATATGAACGTCCTGAAAACTCAGACTCTATTCGCCCTATTCACCCGAATCCTCGCAACCACCATAGCCAGCAATACGCTGATGATCCCTCCCGCAAAGATATAGGCGGGGGTATAGTACGGAGCCGCCTCGCCGCGGATGAATTGCAGCGGTTCGGGGTTGCCGTAGCCATGGGAAGCATAGGCATACCCGATCACATAGATCGAGACACGCTCGCATACAACCGTCAAAAGACTGATTTGAAAAGCTTCCATGACCGGTCTTTCACTGAAGTATCGCAGAATGAAACCAAGAATGAGATAAGGAATGGTCACCATCCAGATTCCGATAAACATCCCGGATTGATCCCAATTATGATCGAATGGCGTTTGAAACATGACATGGTACATGGCAAACGCTGTCCAAAGCACAACAAAATATAAAAACGTCATCATTGCCAAGCCTACCGCTAGTTTTTGCATAGCTCTCACCCTACCGCGTAGACAGTCGTACAGTTCTTTCCTTTGCGCTTGGATCTGTATAATGCCTCGTCTGCTGCCCGTTTCAGTCCGTCCCCCGTATTCGCATCGGATGGATAACAGGCTATCCCTACGCTGACAGTAATGGGAATACAGGCATCTTCCTGAATCAGCGGAGACTGCTCGAGATAGTGGCGAATCGCGCATGCCTTCTCCTCTGCCTCCTCCAACGTCGCATCAGGGGAAAGCAGCATGAACTCGTCTCCGGCGTACCGGTAGGTAGTATCGCCATCTTCGGCGACGGCCCGCATCGCATCCGCAACCCGCCTGATCAGTTCGTCACCCAGATGATGGCCATAACGGTCGTTGACGGCTTTGAGACTGTCTGAATCCAGCATGATCAAAGCGACCGGGCGGCCTTCGGTCAAAAGCTGTTCGAGATCCCGATGGAAGGCCCGATAGTTGGCCAAACCCGTAAGCTCGTCCTGGAAGGACATCTGGTACAGCCGTTCATACAATCTCGCATTCTCTACGGCGCTCGCCACCTGGAAGCCGATGATTTTCAGCAGTTCTTCATCATCCTGCTTGTAAGCAAACTCCTTATACGATTGCACGGAAATGACGCCAATCACCTGCTTGCCCAGCATCAACGGGACGAACAGGCATGTATTGGTATCGATTTCCTCTCTGCCCCATCGAACAATCTCGATCTCGCTGGGCTCGTCGCTCATCGTGCGAAGGTGAATCGTCTCTCCGCTCTCTATGACCTTGGTCACCAACCCCTGTCCGTAGGGTATGGTGTAGGGGCCATAATTGACCCCGCTCTCGACGCTGATCGGGATCTGAAATTCACTGTCCCCTTCGTTGAGAAAAGCGATGAAAAATGCATCTGCCCGCATTACCCGCGAGACCAGCTCGAATGCCTTCCACAATATCTGATTGACATCGAATGTCATGGCAAAGGTATGGCTTAAATCATGCAAAATTTTCATATGTTCTGACATTCGTTGCATCTCGGTTACCTTTTCATGCAAGTTTCCGATCTCTTGCAATACACGGCCGTGCAGAGCGCTGTCCGCCTCTGGCAATTTCGTTTTCATTTCGTTAGCCGTCGATTCTACCTCTATCTGATCCACTTGTTCGATTCTGCTGATCCATTGACAGTATTTTTCCAACAATTGGCGAGTGTATACGTCTTTTTCTGTAAGGTCCTCACGCATGTGCAACCCTCCGGCTATAGGCTATCATGTTTTTGATTCGAGGTAACGATCCACCGCAGCGCGAATGGCCTGGAGAACTGCCCCCTGACCTGGACCCAGAAAGCGTTCCGAAACGACCGGGGTAATCTCTTTCATCCCTTGCGCAACTGATTTTCCCAGAAGCAAACTTGCCAGAAACTCGTTTGTCTTCTCCATGACAAAAGTAAAGCTCGCATCGCATATGACATCATGTTCCTTATCGATAATCAGGACACAACCTACGATCGGAGAGACCTCGTAAAGCGTTGTCCCTTTGGGAATTTGCGCAAAACCTGCTGTTAAAATCGTGTGATTCCCCATCCACTGCGTCCCTCCACAATGAACGCCATTTCCCCAAAAATGTATAGGAAAATGGCTACTCCTATTAGAAGAAATAGCCTCAGCCGTGATCCATTTCCATTCAAATTTTATTTTACTTTATTCTATTCCCCTTTTCCATCTTTTTCTAATAGGGAATGTGCTGGATGAAAAAGAGACCTGAGCCGTGTCGCAAAGGTCTCTTGGCTTTTCTATTCCTGTTCGATCGCCTGCCGAACTCTACCAGCTGCTCTATGTAAACGTTGTGCTGCTTGCTCCTTCGTCAAACCCGCCAGCTTCATTACGATGGCTACCCGCACATCGCCAGAAGCCTCGGCGATGAGCTGCTCTGCCTCTTCGCTGCCAGCTCCGGTCGCTTGCATGACCATCTGCTTCGCCCGCACACGCAGCTTCTGGTTGGTCGCCTGCAAATGAACCATGAGATTGCCGTATACTTTGCCAAGCTGAACCATGCTCGCTGTCGTAAGCATGTTCAGCACCATTTTGGTGGCCGTACCGGCTTTCAGTCTGGTCGAGCCCGTCACGACCTCGGGACCCACAATCAGGTTGATGGCGATATCCACCCCCTGACTGATATCAGGCTCAGGATTGCAGGAGAGAGCGATCGTTTTGGCCTGCCTGTGCCTCGCCTCCTCCAGTACGCCGATCACGTATGGCGTACGGCCGCTTGCTGCGATCCCGACTACGACATCCTGGCTCGTCACGCCGATCCGCTGGACGTCCTCGCGCCCCAGCTCCATCGAGTCTTCGGCTCCTTCAATCGCTTCCACCAAGGCGGCAGGCCCGCCTGCTATAACTCCTTGCACCATACCGGGAGGAGTGCCAAACGTAGGTGGACACTCCGACGCGTCCAACACCCCGAGTCGTCCGCTCGTTCCTGCACCGAAGTAGAGCAGCCGCCCCCCTCGCTGCAGAGCAGCGGCGATCACCTCCACCGCTTTTGCCACATCGCCAAGCGCCGCCTTGACCGCCAGCGCCACCTTTTGGTCCTCTTCGTTCATCAGCATTACCGTTTCCAGTGCGGACATCTGATCGAGCCGTTCACTCGCCTGATTGCGCATCTCGGTCTGAAGCTCTTGCAGATTTTCACTCATCAACATCGCTCCCCTCCTGAACCGCCTGCGTTTTCCGAAGCTGTTCGATCACTTCTCCGTCTGGCAGAAGCCCTATTTTCCTCATTCCCGCAACCAGCGCGCCGACTACGGGCGTTACAACAGGCGGACACAGCTCAAAGGACGCTTTCTTCTCCAGCTCCCGCTTCAAACTCGTATCGGCCGACAGTAAACCTCCGGCAAGAACGACAGGCAGCGGTTCGTCCAGTTGCCGCTGACAGGCGAGAACCAATTCCACCAACGAGGCTGCCGCGTGCTGGATAATGCGCTTCGCAACAGCATCGCCCTCCTGCGCAGCCTGCTCAACCAGGCGGCTGCAATCGGCCAATTCCTTGCGCGGATTGGGACTCCCATAAATCAGAGCGATAGCGTCCACAGGTGAGCGAATGGCAAAATGGGCGAGCAGCGCCTCTGTCAAAGAAGTTGCTTCCCCTCTGCCATCGAATGCCCGCAGGACAGCCACGACCGCCTGCTTGCCAAGGTCAAATCCGCTGCCTTCGTCCCCCAGCAAATAGCCCCAGCCTCCGGCGCGGTGCCGCTGCTCGTGTCGATCAATCGCATAGGCGATCGACCCCGTCCCCGCGATCAGAACGATGCCGGGCTCCCCCCATGTCCCTGCGTAGAGGGCGGCTGTGGCGTCGTTGTCGACGAACAGACGCCCCTGCCACTCCTGCCCAAAGGCTGACGCGATCTGATTCGCTACCAAAGCGCGGTCCGCCCCTGCCAAGCCGAGATAGAGTGCGGCTACGTCCTCACTTCCCGCTTCAACACTGCGGAGCAACGCCTCTATCAATTCTCGCAGCGTCTGCTCCACATCCGTCCAAGGCCGCGACAGCGGATTGGAAGCATCACCTGTCATGATTGCGGCCACCTGTCCCCTCGTATCCGCGATCGCCGCTCTGGTCTTGGTCCCGCCTCCATCGATCCCGATCACCCAGCGTTTCCGTTGCTTATTTGACTGCACCAGCTGTCAACCCCTCCATAAATTGCCTGGACGCCAGCAAAAAGACCACGATCATCGGCAGAGCGGACAAGGTAAGACCGGCAAACAACAGGCTCCAGTCCGTCTCGTACTCGCCGAACAAGACCATCATCCCGACTGGTATCGTCTTGAGCGCATCCTCCTGAATGAAGATGAGCGGAAAGAAAAAATCATTCCAGGCACTGATGAAATTAATGATGACCACGGTGCCCAGGGCTGGGCGAATCAGCGGCAGCAGCACCCGCCAAAACACCTGAAAATGATTGCAGCCATCGATTCGCGCCGCCTCCTCCAGTTCGACTGGAAGAGTGCGGAAAAAGCCGGTCAGGATAAAGACCGAAATCGGAATGCCGCTCGCTGTGTAGATCAAGATCAACGACCAAAGCGAATTGAGCAGGCCGAGATCTTTCATCAGCAGAAACAATGGCACGATCCCCAGCTTGATCGGAATCATCAAGCCCACAAGGAAGAAGAAGTAGAGCACTCCCGTCCAGCGATAGGAAAATCGTGCGACGTAAAAGGCTGCCATCGCCGAAAAGACCGCGATCAGAACCACCGATGTGACACTAACGATGACACTGTTGAGCAGAAAATCTCCAAAAGGCACAACCTCCCACAGCTTCCGGTATATATCCAGGCTGAAGGACTGGGGCAAGGAGAGCGGATTCGCAAAGATCTCCATGTTCGTCTTGAATGAAGAAGCGACCATCAGCACGATGGGATATAGCGCCACCAGGACAAACAGATAGGCAAGCGCGTACTGGATCGCCCGGGTACTCACACTCGTTTTCAGGTCCAATTCCCCCTTTTATTCAGACTGCCGATGATGGTGTTCACCCGGTCAATGCTGCACTTCCCGTTTTCGCATCAAATACAAGGACAAGGCCGACACCGAGGCGACAATCGCAAATAGTACGACTGCCAAAGCTGAGCCCAACCCAATCGCCACGTCCCCGCCTCCGGCACTGCTGAACGCCAGCCGGTAGAAATAGACTGCCAGGGTATCGGTAGAGCGAAACGGCTCTCCCATCGACCCCTGCATGGCATACACCAGCTCAAAGGCTTCAAATGCCTGAATAAAGGTAAAAATGGTCATAATCGTGATAGCGGGCATGCAAAGCGGCAAAATGATCTTTACCAGCATGCTGATCCCTTTGGCCCCATCCAGACGTGCTGCTTCGATCAGCTCCTCCGGGATCGACTGAAGGCCAGCCAGGAAAATCAGCATGGCAAATCCGATGCCAAACCAGCAATTGACCAGAATGATCGCCAGCAAGGCGGTATCGGGATCACCCAGCCACGGCTTTGCCCAAGAGCCCAGCCCGAGATTGGTCAATAGAGTATTGAGAGCCCCGTAATTCGGGTTCAGAATCAATTTCCATAAAAACCCAACTACAATCACCGAGAGCAGGCGTGGCATGAAGTACGCCACCTTTAAAAAGCCCGAACCGCGCAGCTTGCGATAGATAAAGAAGGCAAGTGTAAACGCAATGCCGTTCTGGACGATCATTTCCACCAGAAAATAGATCACATTATGGCCAAAGGCGTTCCAGAACATCGTATTGAACGGCTCAACGGAAAACAGCGTAAGAAAGTTTTTAAGACCGACGAACACTCCCTGTTTGATGCCATTCCATTCATACAAGCTGTAGGTAAAGGCGGAGAAAATGGGATAGACGACAAACATGGCGTAGATGATAAGGGCCGGCAAAGGAAAAAGATGGACGATCCAGCGCAGCCGTCCCTTTGGCGTAATCGTTTGTCTTTTGGGAACACCGATGTTCGCCACCTCCTATCACAGAGTCACAGGGGCGAAGGGCATCATGCCATTCACCCCTGTCATTGCCCTCGCAAATGCCTATTTCTTGAACGGCTCAAACCAGGAAGCAGCCGATTTTTGCACTTCCTGCACAACCTGCTCCGGCGTCATCTTGTCGAGGTACATCCCTTGCAAAGCATTTTCGAGTGTCTGCTTCGTCGTCGGGTTCCCCTCTGCAAAATGAACCACCATGATGTACGGAGTAGAGCTGGACTGCGACAGCTCCGCCATCTTGTTGACGAGCGGGTCGGTTGTCTTGACGCCGGGAACCGCGCTGATCCGCTTGAACTCATTGGCAAACAGCTCGCCAAATTTTTGTGTGGTCATGAACTCCAGGAATTTCAGCGCTTCGGCTTTGTGCTTCGCCTTGGCGTTCACCGCATAGGAGCCGTCTACCCACGTAGTCAGCACCGCTTTTCCATCCTCTGTCGGCATTGGGAAGAAGTCGAGCTGCAGATCCGGATTGAGCTTCTGAATCCCTTCGAGTTCAAAGCTTCCATTGATAAACATGGCTGCTTTTCCGGTCGCAAACAAGGTGCGCATATCATTTAATTCCAACCCCACATAATTTTCCGGGAAATAAGGCACCAGTTCCTTCATTCGTTCGATGGACTTCAAGAACTCTGGACTGGTCAGGTCAACCTCTCCTTTGACCAGCTTCTCTACGAATGGATTGCCATTGTAGGTACCAGGAGCGATGACACCGTGGCTGAGCGAAAGCAGCCAGCCCTCCTTGGCGCCGAAAGAAATCGGCGTGATGCCTTTTTCCTTGAGTGTTTTGGAAATGGCAATCAACTCATCCCAGCTTTTGGGCTCCTGCAGGCCATTGTCCTCGAAGATTTTTTTGTTGTAGTAAAATTGCGTGGAGTTCAGTGACAACGGCACTCCGTATACCTTGCCATCCTTGCCGGTAGCAGCAGCCAGGACATCTTTGGGGAATTGAGCGATGCCAGGCAAATTGTCTAGCGGCTCCAGATACCCTGCTGTTGCCAACGAGATTCCCGGAGCGTAGGGACGAAGCTGCAATATGTCCGGTCCGCTGTCGCTTTGCAGGGCAGTATTGAGAATCGTGTTGTACTCGGTCGCCTTGAACGGCTTGAAGTCAATCTTGATGCCGGGGTTCTCCGCTTCAAATGCCTCGATCAGCTTGGCGTAGCCTGCTGTATCCTCTACCCGCCAGCTATGCATGGAGACGGTGACTTGTTCACCCCCGCCTTGGCTGCCGCCACTCGAGCCTTCAGCCGTTTGACCTCCCGGCGCTGTAGTACCTCCGCCGGGATCGGCAGTACTACTGCCTCCTCCACTACATCCAACCAGTGTCATGACAGCAGCCAGAAAAAAAGATGCCGCCACGCGAGAACGGAATTGCTTCATGCCAAACCCTCCCCCTGAATGATAAAACTGGTCTTTTCCTGCCATCCCTGATGGACTCGCAGGTTTATTCGGTCAGGCCCTTGCGAAGATGGGCCGTGACAGCGTCGTGAAGAAGCGGCCGCAAACGGCGAAGCTGATGGTCTCGTCCGAGATGAACCGCATTTGTCAGGAACACAACCGCGATCTCTTGTACCGGATCCATCCAAAGGCTCGTTCCGGTAAAGCCTGTATGACCAAAGCTGGTCGGATGGAAACGCACTCCGCAGCTGCTCTTACGGTCTGGTCCTTTCAAATCCCAGCCGAAGCCGCGCGTTCCGCCGCGACCCAAGGTATGGCAGCGGATCGCGATGGACCGCCATTTCGATTCCAGGATCGCCCGCTCCTCATCCAGCCAGCTGAGCGCATAGACGGCCATATCGTCAGCAGTCGCAAACAGACCCGCATGACCGGCTACTCCCCCCATCGCGTACGCCTTTTCGTCATGAACCTCTCCGCGGATATAGCCACCGATCAAGGGAGAATACTCTGTAGATGCAATATTTTGAAAATGGTTTTTATTCGGACAATAAAGGGTGTGATTCATCTGCAAAGGACGGAAGATACGCTTTTGCACAAATGCATCCAGCGATTCGCCGCTAAGCCTCTCGATCAACAAACCCAGCCAGATCATCCCGAGATCGCTGTAGACAACATTCGTGCCTGGTTCGCTTTGCAACGTCTGCTGATAGATCAACTCCGGAAAGGCCAAGGTATCATCGCGATTCCGCTGTTCCAAATCTGCCGGCAAGCCGGATGTATGTGTAAGAAGATGCGCGACGGTAATCCCTTTCTTGTCAGCCGGGCAATCCGGAAAAAACCGGCCGAGCGGATCCTCTGGCGCAAGCTGTTTCTCCTGCATCAGCCACAAGATCGCGGGCAACGTCGCCGTCACTTTGGTCAAGGAAGCCAGATCATATAATGTCTCGGACGTGACAGGCTGCTCCTTGCTGACAGAAGTCGTCCCTGCCTCGCAGGCGAACCAGACCTTGCGTTTATGCACAACCCGCAATGCTGCTCCCGGCAGCAATCCTTCACGGACCCATTCCTGCAATAAATCATTTACCTTGTCCATGCCCCTCCTCCATTCCTCATCCGGATGAGCGCTTTGTCCTGCTTACCGCCACCCGCGTTTTTTCCAGCAGAGGGATGACCTCCTCCTGCTGCCTGCTCACCATGGTAATGAACAAAATGTCGATGACGTTCAACTGGGCGATGCGCGATGCCATGGCACCGCTGCGAATGCTTTTTTCCACAGAACTCGTGAACAAGCGTATGTCAGCCAGCTCCGCGACGGGAGAAGGGCCGAATTTGGTCAAGGTAATAATCGTCGCTCCCTGCTGTCTGGCTTCCGTCAAGGACTGGATGATATCTTCCGTCTGTCCGGAGTATGAAATGCCGATCACGACGTCTTGCTCTGTCAGATTGACAGCAGAAGTCAACTGAGCATGAAAATCCGCGTAGGCTTCGCACCAGAGATTGATCCGCGAAAATTTCTGTTTGATGTCAGCGGCAATCACCGCGGAAGCGCCAACGCCATATACATCGATTTTGCGCGCCCTGGAAAGTGCATCTGCTGCCCGTTTTACTTCATCGCTGGACAGAACAGACAGCGTATCCTGAATGGACTGGATATTGTTCCAGCTCACCGCTTGCATGATGGACTCGATCGAGCCCTCCATCATGATTTCCTGGTAGCTGCCGAGATTGTTCGTGACTTGTTTGTTCAAATCGCCTGCGATCCGCAGCTTGAGCTCCTGATACCCTTTCATATTGAGTGAACGGGCCAAGCGAATAATCGTCGCTTCCGATACGCCGCTCAGCTCAGCCAGCTTTTGCACGGAGAGCTTCACGACCTCTTCCGGATGCGCCAAAATATACTGGGCGACTTTTTGCTCAGATGGCTTCAATTCTTCCAATATCGCCTGCAAACTGACAAGTCCCCCATTTAGCATGTTGCCACCGTCACTTTCACCCAAATCTTACCTTCTATTTTAGGAAGTAATATTTCTTTCGTCAATCGCCAAATATTAAACAAAATTTCATAGAATTTCATCTCTTGACCTTCCCGCCACGTCAAGCTTTACCGTAATAGCGAACGAATCTCAGGAGGGAAGAACCATGAAACGAACCTTGATCACAGGCTGTACCATTCTCACCATGTGCGAAGGAGATGCTCCCTTCGTCGGAGATCTGCTCATCGAAGGCGAGCGGATCGCTGCGATCGGGCCTGAACTGAAGCTGGAGCAACCAGCGGACGAGGTGATCGCTGGCAAAGATCTGGTGGCGATGCCCGGGTTGATCAATGCCCACAACCATGCCAGCATGTCATTGCTTCGCGCCTTCTCCGACGATCTCAAGCTGATGGATTGGCTGGACAAAAAAATGCTGCCTGCCGAGGCGCGGATGACTCCCGAGGATGTCTACTGGGGGACAATGCTCGGTACGGCTGAGATGATTGCATCCGGAACGACCAGCTTCGCCGACATGTACGTCCACATGGATCAGGTGGCACAAGCTGTCGTGGACAGCGGCATGCGAGCATCGCTGACACGCGGCGTCGTCTTTTTGCAGGATGACGGAGGAAAGCGGATGACGGAGGCGCTTCATCTCATCGACACCTGGACTGGTGCGGGAGAAGGACGGATCACCACCATGCTCGGCCCGCATGCTCCTTATACCTGCCCCCCGCAGCCGTTGAGCGAGATTATCCAGATCGCCCGCAGCCGACAGATACCGCTGCACATCCATCTGGCAGAGACTCGTGAGGAAGTGGTGAAAATTCGCGAACGGTACAATCAGACTCCCACCGAATACCTGCATGAGCTCGGCATGTTCGAGGATAATCACGTCCTGCTCGCCCACGCTGTCCATCTGGATGCCGCGGACGTGCGGCTGCTGTCCGGCATGCGCGGCGGTGTCGCCCACAATCCGGTCAGCAACCTGAAGCTGGGCTGCGGGATCGCTCCTGTAAAAGAGATGCTGGAGCAGAACATCACAGTAGGTCTTGGAACGGATGGAGCCGGAAGTGCCACGACGCTGGACATGTTTGCCGAAATCAAGGCCGCTACCTGGCTGCAAAAGCTGCAGCACGGAGACCCAACCTTGCTGCCAGCCTGGCAGGTGCTGCGGATGGCTACGATCGAAAGCGCCAAGCTGCTGCAAATCGAAGACGAGGTCGGGACGCTCGAGCCAGGCAAAAAGGCGGATTTGATCCTGTTGAATTTGAATAAGCCGCATTTGCAGCCCGTTCACGATCTTAGCGCCCTGATCGCCTACAGCGCCACCGGAGCAGATGTAGACACGACGATCGTCAACGGTCAGGTTCTGATGCGAGGTCGCCAGTTTACGCGCTTTTCCTGGGAGGAGCTGCGCCGGGAAGCTGCAGAACGTGCAGCACGTCTGGTCGAGGGGCTGTAACAAGGCTGTGCAGAAAGGGAGCCGCCATCCGTTCGGGATCGCGGCTCTCGCTTTTGCATCGATTCGATTTTCTTTTATGGCAGGCGCAGCTCTTCTCCCGGCTTTAATGCCTTGCCCTGGATGTCCTTCTTCGCCAGTCCCGCGACGAACGCATCCCCGTCTTGTACGATCGGCGGAAACGTATTGTAGTGAATCGGCACGACATAGTCGGCTCTGACCCACTGTGCAGCCAGAGCGGCATCCTCGGGTCCCATCGTAAACAAATCTCCGATCGGGAGGAAGGCCAGATCAATTTTATGCAATTCACCCAGCATCTTCATGTCGCCGAACAAACCTGTATCCCCTGCGTGATAGACGGTTTTTCCGCCCATCTCAATGATAAATCCGCCTGGCATCCCCATGTAGACGATTTGTTTTTGATCGTCCAAGATCACACCGGAGCTATGGAAAGCCTGCGTCATTTTTACTTTTCCAAACGGCAGCTCAAGCGATCCGCCCAGGTTCATTCCGATCGTCTGTACTCCTTGCCAGCCCAGATACGTCGCCAGCTCGTGAGTCGTGACAATCGTCGCTTCGTTCTGTTTCGCCAATTCTACGGCGTCCAGGATGTGGTCTTGATGTCCGTGAGTCAATAATATGTAGGAAACCTGGATGTCTGCCAGTTTCGTCGTCGCTTGCCCATTCCCGGTGATAAACGGGTCGATGATGATTGAGTGTCCTTCGCTCGACAGTTGTACGGTAGAATGTCCGTGAAATCTGATCTCTAACATAGGTTCTCCTGCCTTCCTGGAATGTTGGCCCAACATTTCCATGTTACCACGAAGGCCCACCTCCTCGCATCCCTTAGTCAAACAAGACGGCGTATGCGCGGGCAAAGGCCCCGTCGCTTCCCTTGATCTTGATCGGAGCTGCCGAGAAGAATACCCGGGGGCGATCCAGTTGTTCCAGGTTGATCAGATTCTCGACAATGCCGAGTCGAGCCTCGAGAAAAATATGATGGGCTGGGAAGGTCTCTGTCTCCACGGGGTCCGGCGAGATAAAATCAAGCCCGATCGTTTTGACACCACGCCTGACCAACTCCAAAGCCAGCTCTTCGCCGAAGTACGGCGCTTGGCTTTTGTAGGCCTCCGTTCCCCATTTGGCGCTGGTGCCTGTGCGAAACAACAGGATGTCTCCCGGTGAAAAGGCGACGCCATCCAGCACATTCGGCTGTAATTCGCGCTCTGACGATGGAGGAACATCGACGATTACCGCCTCGCCGACGAACCGGTCCAGCGGGTTTGTTTCAATCGTCTCGCCATGCAAAATAAAATGAGCAGGCGCGTCGCAATGCGTACCAACGTGGACGACAGAATGAACATCTGTTACCTGAAACCCGTCTGTTTCCACGCGACTCACCTGAACAAAGCTGGCATCTGGCTGTCCTGGATACTGCGGCATGCCCGTTTCCATCGTTTGCGACAAATCAATAATCCGCAATCAAATCCCTCCTCACAGCGAACGATTTTTTGGAATTATATGCCTAACTCTTATATTATCAATCATTACAAACTCCCGTGGCAACCTCATCTTTCCTACTCCCTCCCACAATCATGCGGCAACGAGCAAACAGGCTGCCGATTTCTCGACAGCCTTTAGGTACTAGGACTTCCTGATAATGTAGTCATGAGCCATCAAGCTTTAGCAGTCGTCTTGCTCAGTAACGCCAACAATCTTGGAATTACGAATAATAGTACGACGATTGTCACTTTCGCGCAGAGTAATCGTATTGGATTTGACCTCAACCAGTCTGCCGGTGAAGGTTCCATCGACCGTTTCTACTCTGACCTGTCGCCCTTCAAATTTTCTTACCTGGTCTTTAAATGCCATGTCATCAATCCCTCCTTCTTCTGCATCCTATGTACGTTTGGCAGTGCCTACCTAGAGCAAAAGCGGAGATTGACCGAAAATGTACGTGTACCCCCTAGTCCAATGTCCTCTGCATGCGTGCGGCTGCCCTACGAAATCAGGGATTGACGCCAGTCGACACAACCGTTGCGTCCCGTACGAAGGCTGCTAGAAATTGTCGCACGATTGGCAACAGGATATGCCCGTTTCGCAACGAAAAGCCTAATTAAGAAGAAGGAATCGTTGAGACAGGAGGGATGATCGATGGGAAACGTTATTGAATTGGTCGCCAGGGAGAGAACCTACACGGGCAAAGAGGTAGCCCGAAAGCTGGGAATCGGTGCGAGCACCTTGCGCAAATGGAGCCTTTTATTGGAGCAACAAGGGTACTGGTTCGTACGCGACAGCCAGAACCGCCGGGAATATCGTCAGGTTGACGTGGCCGCGCTGGAGCGCTTTTACCGCTTGACCAAGGACCAGCTTTTTCCCCAGGAGGAAGCCGCCCTCATGATCGCCAGTCAACATTCTCCTGAATCCGCCCGTTCTGAAAGCGCCGCCTCTTTGTCACCCGCACCTGTACCTGCCCCCCCATCCGCGCAAGTGCCCCAGCAGCTCGATCTGCGCCCGAATGAATGGGAAGCGAGACTGCATGCCCTGGCTTGCCACGTCCAGCAGCAAGAACTCGCCCACCACGCCTTGACCGAGCGCGTGGAGAAGCAGGAAGCCTATATCCGTACCAGTCTGAAGGAACGGGACTGGCGTTTGACCAAAACGATGAATGATATTCTGGCTGTCAAGGCGGAACTGGCCAAGATCCAGCGCGAGCAACGGAAAAGCTCCATCTGGCACCGCTTGTTTCGCTTGGACTAAGTGCGTTTGGGAGGGGGCGGATACAGGACGATCCGTCCTTCTTCCAACTCGATCTTGATCTTCCCTTCTGCCCCGATCGCTTGCAGGTACTCCTGCGGAATTTGCAGACGGCCAGCCTGATCGAGCACTGCCCACTCCTCATGCGTATTCTCGGACTCCCCTTCGTCCTGCGCCCCGGAAGCCTCTCTACGCAGAATTTCACTGGAGGTTTTTCCATCGCGAATCGCTACGACGCGATCTACCTTCTTGGCGATCTCGGGATCATGGGTCACGATCACAACCGTAAGTCCCATTGTCCGATTCAATTCTTTAAAAAGGTCCAGGATCATCGCAGCCGTTTTGCTGTCCACGCTGCCGGTAGGTTCATCGGCCAACAGCAGCTTCGGCTCGTTGGCGAGGGCAATCGCAATGGCTACACGCTGCTGTTCCCCGCCCGACAGCTCACTCAGCTTGTTTCTTTTCCGATGTCCCAAACCGACGATCTCCAGCAGTTCACGGGCGCGATCCCTCTTTCGCTGTCCCGCGATCAGCATCGGCAGCTCCACGTTTTGCTGGGCTGAAAGGTAGGGAATCAGGTTGCGCGCATTATTCTGCCAGACGAAGCCCACCGTGCGCAGGCGATACTGGATCAACTCCGCTTGGTTTAACTGAAAAAGGTTTTTCCCTGCCACGAACAGCTTCCCTGCAGAGGGACGATCCAATCCGCCCAGCATGTTTAACAAGGTGGATTTCCCGCTGCCGCTGTTGCCGATGATGCCCATCAGCTCGCCGTCTTCCACGATCAGATCCAAGCCCTGCAAGGCCACGACCTCCAAATCAGCAGCCTTGTAGATTTTCA
The DNA here is from genome assembly GCF_000503775.1 of Brevibacillus panacihumi W25. Lineage (GTDB taxonomy): Bacteria > Bacillota > Bacilli > Brevibacillales > Brevibacillaceae > Brevibacillus > Brevibacillus panacihumi_A. The sequence goes on from NZ_KI629782.1 coordinate 1,421,973, forward strand.
CCAGGTTTTCACATACGATCATGCTCCTAATCCTCCCCCAGCTTCACGGCTTGATGGATCTGCATGCGTGACAGGATGGCCCCGACGATTCCGATACCAACTACCAACGTAATGGCGACGAAGGAATAGATCATCCACTCGTCCTCCGCAGCGGAAGTGATCGTAAAGGGGGGAACCTGTTTTTCTGCATGCAGATACAGACTGAGCGCCGGAAGAAACAGCATGTTCGCCAGCTTGCCCGCTGCCATACCCATCGCGAAAGCAACGCCGAAGGTAAAAAACTGCTCCCAGGCAATGATGCGTAAGAGACTGCCAAATGACATGCCCATCGCGCGAAAAACCCCGTATTGCAGTTTGCGCGCCCCCAGCGTGAGCACCCAGTACATCACGTATCCAATGAAAGTAATCAGCATCGACAACAAAAAACCGAGCGTCAATGATCCATTTACCCCCAGATAGAACGCACTGTTCTTGATCTCGATCAACTGCTGGCGGGCATTGCTGATAAAGATGGGCTTGGCATCATTTTGCACCAGCCCGTTGTACAGCGCTTCAGACGTGGCTCCCGGCTGCATGTTCAGCCAGACCTGATAAGGCTCCAGATGCAATTTGGTATGGATGAAAGGAAGGTTGGCCACCATGAGATACTTTTCCTCCATCGCGGAAGAGGAGGAGGAACGCGGACCGACCGGACTCCACCCCGGCCAATAGTCAACGATGGCGTAAACGATCATTTCTACCGGGCGAATCCGCTTCCACCCGACCATGACGGTGTCTCCTTCTTTTACATTCATCTTGTTGGCCAAGGTGCGGGAAATCAACACGGCATTCGGTTTTTTCCCCAATACATTGAGATAGTCATTGATGTGATGGGGCAGCAGCCCCTGCTTCCACCAGATCGTCTGGGCGAACTCCTTCGGGTCGATGCCCATCAGTCTTACTTCCCTGACGCTTTTTTGCCCTTCGCTTATTTCTGCCATGTCGTGAATAAAGACCCGGGTTGCGTGCTCGACACCAGGAAGCCGTTGAAACTGTTCAAAATCGGGCTCCTCGTACTGAATCGGTGGCCTGACGGGCTCCGGCGCGATCTTGGCTCCCTCGAACTGCATGTTGGGGTTCCGATGGATAAACACAAACGGTTTGTCGCTTGCCCAGTTCACCATAAGACGCACGTCTGTACCATTTTGGTAAAAAACTTGCTCCTCAGCATTGAGATTGATTGTGCGCGCCGTACTCGCACTAAACATCCCGACTGCCACAGTGATGGTCACAAACACCATCAAAAACTGGTATTGCCGCGAAGCGCGTCCTACCTGTACCAGAGTGGTATGTACCGAAATCGGCCAAATCCTTCGTCCCAGCCAGTAGATTCCCCGCAAAAACAAAGGGTAGATGCGCAGGCAGAACAGACCAAATCCGAGAGAGAACAAGACAGGTACAAAAAACAGCAGGACGTCCACAGACATGACCATCGAGCCTTCTGTCGTCTTTTCGACATTTTCGAGTATATTTTGATAGGAATACCAGCCGTACGCGGCAATCAGCAAGAGCAGTACATCCAGAAAAAGCCGATGCCACATGGCCTGCCCTGTCATTCTGGCGGCATTTTGCTTATGGGTCACGATGTTTTGCCGTGTCGCGAAAAAGATAGAGATAAGCAAGAGGAACATGCAAGCGAGAACCGTCCAAACCGCGTAGGCCAATACCTCGCCGTTCATTTTGACCTGAATCCCTGTCCGATCGACGAATTCCAAAAATCCGTTGGAGATTCCCAGAATCTTGCTCAGCTGGATGCCGACATATGGTCCGATCAGCAGCGCGAGAAGCCCCAAAATCAGAATTTCTACAAAATAGATGCCAAAAATCTGTGCTCTCCCCGCTCCTCGACTCCCGAGAACGGCGATCTCGGTTCGCTGTCTCTCTATGATCAGCCCTGAGACCATGACCAGATAAATGATGAGCATGACAAAAATAGGAACGTACATGGACCACAAAATCGTCCGAAAATGCTGATTCTGCTCATCGTATTTTGTCGTGATCGAGCCGACGGGAAACTGAAAGCTCAGATCCGATTTTTTCAGACCGAACTGCATCAGATTTGCTTCCAAATCAGGCACGACTGACACCAGTTTTTCTTTGTCAGTGAATTGGAAAGCCTGATACTGAAAGGCCGCGTAATAGCGGATTGCGGTGACCAGATTTTTCTCTTCCAATATCGTTTTGCGAAACAGATCCTCATTCAAGATAAACCCTTTGTTGTACTCGGAGGATTTGGCGAACCAGTACGGATCATTGCCCTCCTTTTCCTTGAAGACTCCTACCGGTTTGACGCGAAAGGTCGCGTCCTCCGCGCTGCTCGCTGTCAGCTCGTATAGATGGCCGAGCACCATCTTGCGGTCCATCATCCCTTTTTCGGTCACGAGCGCTTCATAGATCCCGTCAACAGGTTCTGCCGCGGGAAGACGGCCGTCTATCATGGTGATGTGCTGATCCAGATTGCTCATCGAATACAAAATCCCTGTCTCTGGAGACTCTTCCTTCTGATCCAGCAATATCGCCTTGAAGGGAATCGACCGCATGACAGTCACTTGATCGAGCAATGGTGCGGATAAGGACGGTATGACGTCGTTTTGGAGGGTATTCGTCAAGTGAGCAAGCACTTTGGCTCCATTTTGGGCGCCAATGTCCTGGTTGATGGAGACCAAAAGGCCGCCAGGGAAATTTTTCACTACCCGCTGATACTCTTCCATGTCTTTGACGAATAAACGTTGCAGTACGCCATTCGTGAACGCGGGGATGCTGGACATCAGCCCGACCGCGACGACAAGCCCGAGCAGGAGGCTGCCGACCAGCCAGCGGTTATTCAGCATTTTTCGCAGAATCATCTGCAGCATAGCCACGATGCTTCCCCCCCTTATTCCAAAATAACCAACTGGCCTGGCTGCAGACCGCTAATGATTTCTACTTCGGCCTCGGTCTTGATGCCCACTGTGACATCAACTTCCTTTTTCACGTCCTCTTCCAGTACATGGACATACATTCTCTCATTGAATCCGCGCAATGCTTTCATCGGGATAATCACCGCATTTTCTTGCTGCTCCACGACGATCTCGAAGAACACGGAAGTGCCCACTTCGATTCCCAGCAGCGGTTTGACTGGCGCGATGAGCAGGCTGCGGTGGTACAAGCGCTTCAGTTCCTCAGGCACATCATCGGGTACATTCAAGGGAGTCTGTACGACAATTCCTTCAACATCCGTCCCATCCGGCAGCTTGATGAGCGCTTTTACCCCGTCCTTCACGTCCTTGATCGCATCTCGTTCCGGAGCCGTATAGAGGACATGCAGCTTGTTTGGATCACCGATGGTCACCAGCGTTTGATAGGCATCTATCTCGTCCCCGACCTGCTCATTGCTGACGAAAAGAACCAATCCGTCCATCGGGGCGACCAGTTTGGTATCCGCCAATCTTTTTTGCAGACTGGACAGATCCATCTCCCGTTGCTTGACATTCAGCTTCGCACGCTCGATCTTGTATTCCCGCCGTTTGGGATCTTCCAGCTCCGCCAGCTTCAACTTGGCTTGATCCAGTTCAATCTGAGCGAGTTTGGTCTCGCTGACCTTGGCGTTCATCTCTGCCTTGAGGACATTCAACCTGGCCTCTTCCACCTCGTATTGGTTATCCTGCTGCGCCTCCAAAAGCTCCAGCTTCGCTTTGTCTACTTCATACTTCGCCATCTCGATGCTTCGCTCCAGCTCGGTTGCATCCAGTTCGGCCAGAACCTGCCCCGCCTTCACCATATCTCCGCTGTTGACATTGAGCGTCTTCAGTCGCAAGCCCTTGCTCTCGGGAAAAGAGAGCTCCTTTTTGTCGACAGTGGTAAAGGTGCTTGTTCCTCTGATACTCCTCTTGATCGTTCCGAGCGTGACTTCTGCTACGTCATACGTGACCTGGACAGGTTCCACCAGGGGAGGAGCGAGGATTGGCTCTTCCTTGGGCAACAGGGAGCAGCCTGACAGCAGCGTTGCGAAGGCGGATACGATCGCTGCATGCCTCATCAGGCTAGGCAAGCATGCTTTGACGGATGGTTCCGTCTTCCAATTCGTATACAATATCGGCCACCTCCATCACACTCGGATCATGCGTAGTCATGATAATGCTCATCCCTTCCTCTTCCACCAGCTTGCGAAAAACGCGACTGATTTTTCTGCCCGTTTTGCTGTCCAATTCTGCCGTTGGTTCATCGGCCAACAGCAGCTGCGGTCGATGAGCCACTGCCCGGGCAATCGCGCAGCGCTGCTGTTCTCCGCCCGACATCTCATAAGGCCGATGGTGAGCTCTTTTGCTCAACCCGACCAACTCCAGCGATTCGTTGATTCTCGTCTTCCATTCTCGCGCGGCGACCTTTGACAGACGCAGGCCGAATTCTACATTCTCCGCCGCTGACATCAAGGGAAACAAGCCAAACGATTGAAAAATAAATCCCATGCCTTGTCTTCTGATTTTTGTGCGATTTCGATTTGGCAGTCTCCCAATCTCTGTTCCCTGGAAGTAAACCTCCCCGCTGGTCGGTCGGTCCAATCCGCCAAGCAGATTGAGCAAGGTCGTTTTTCCGGAACCGGAACGGCCTCTCAGCACGAGCAGCTTCCCTTTTTCGACCTGCAGATCAATTCCTTGCAAGGCGTGAACCGCAGCAGAACCGCTTCCAAAAATGCGGCCCAGATCTTTTGTCTCCGTGATAAACGGCATGAAAACCCCCCGCTTTTTGCATAATCACTCGAAATAGATAGACTTTTCGAAGAATAAATTATAGCATAATTGCCTTAAGTTGGAATTAACTGAAAATAAAGAGAAATAAACTTTTTTGGCGAAATCGGGTAGGAGGCTACCCATTATTTGGGCAGCCGACCTCCCACACCACCGTACGTACCGTTCGGTATACGGCGGTTCCTAAGTTTACGCAGTGACTTGTCGATAATAATCTGAAAAGAATATGAAACCGAGTCCTTTGATCGTGTTGTTTCCGAGGGATTGGGCGAGGATGGGACTATTGGAGGTTCTCCAGTAGCTCTTTCTTGTGTTTGCGTATTCCCATGCCTTCTGGTCTTGGACTCCGAATAATTTCAGCATTTTAAACCTTGTCCTTATCCGTTTCCATTGCTTCCAGTAGATCATGCGAATTCGCCTTCGCATCCATTCATCCGTGGTTTGGAGCAGTTTCTTCATGTCGGCAATTTTGAAATAGTTCACCCAGCCCATGATATATCGTCTGAGCTTCACGGCTCTGTCTTCGTTTCCTATTCCGTTGCTTCTTGCGGTCAACTCCTTAACCTTGGTTTTCATCTTCACGATGGATTTCGGATGGATTCTGACTCTCGTCTGCCCCTTGAGGGAGTAAAATGAGAAACCAAGAAATTTGACCTTCCTCGCCTCATCCACGACCGTCTTCTCCCGATTTACTTTGAGGAAGAGTTTCTTCTCGATAAAGGGGAGGATGTTCCTCAGCGCTCGCTCAGCACTTTTTCTGCTCTTGCAGAAGATGAGCAGATCGTCCGCATAGCGGACGAACCTATGACCTCTGTTTTCCAGTTCTGTGTCCAATTCGTTCAGCATGATATTGCTAAGTATTGGACTCAGATTGCCCCCTTGCGGTACACCGACTTCCGTTTCTTCAAACTTATGCTTCACGATGACGCCAGCTTTTAGGTACTTGTGTATGAGTGAGATGACCCGCCCGTCCTTGATGGTTCTCGATAATACCTCGACGAGTTTACTTTGATTCACGGTGTCGAAGTATTTCTCCAAGTCCATATCCACCACGTATTTGTACCCTTCTTGTATGTTCGCCTGACTTCTTCTGATTGCATCATGTGCGCTTCGTTTGGGGCGGAAGCCGAAACTATTCTCGGAGAACTCTTTCTCATAGATCGGCGTAAGCACTTGCGCTATGGCTTGTTGGATGACTCGATCAACAACCGTCGGGATTCCCAGGTTTCTTTTCTTTCCATTCTCTTTGGGGATTTCTACCCTCCGAACGGGGTTCGGACGGTATTTCCCGTCCAGGATTGATTGCCTGAGTGTCTCCCCATTCTCTTTGAGATGTTGTAGAAGTTCATCCACTCCCATCCCATCAATTCCGTGGGAGCCTTTGTTCGCTTTGACTCTCTTGAACGCTTCGTTCAGATTGTTCCTGCTCACAATTTTCTCGAGCAATCCATCCTTCGGCAAGTCTGTGTTGGTGTTATCCGTTTCAGTTATCCTCGCAGGAATGTGCGCTCCCGCATATCCTTCGTGTTCCGCACTATCTTTCTGCGTGAAGCCTTCCGTTGGAAGTTGGCTGCCCTTTGCTCCTGTTTTGGTAACTTTCATTGACTCACACCTCCTTAGGTTCGGCCCTTCCCGCATGTTGTCGACTGCATGCGGTACTATGGCGTCTGCTGACTTCTCATGATAAATCTTGTTTCAACCGTGATTCGAAGTGCATCTCCTCACGTCCATGAGACCTCCCACGGTAAGACGATTCACTTTCCTTCCATATACCCACATCATTTACATTGGTACGTCCGTGTAGTTAATTGGACTTCGTCTTGTTTGGCAGACTCATCCCGTATCCTATGCCTGATGATGTTCGTGTTCCTTGGGCCGGAAGTTTGCCTCCAGCTTCCTTTGGATTCCACCTCGCGGTGGACACCCTTGCTCTTGGCTAGTGGTTGGTAACTACAAACCCCCACAGTGGACTTTCACCACCTAGTTAATCGCCATGCGTGGCACACCAAAAAAAGTCAGCCGCACTTTGGCGACTGACGTATATCTGTACGAAATTTGACTTTACCCCATCACAATCTTTCTGGCCGCATTGACGAAAGTCTTCACGCCGATCTCGAGCGCGTCCTCGTCCACCGTGAAACGAGCGTGGTGATGCGGATAAACGATGCCCTTCTCCTGATTGCCGGCCCCGATATAAAAGAAGCAGCCAGGCGCTTTTTGCTGGAAGGCGGAAAAATCCTCCCCGCCCATCGTCGGGCGGCTTTTTACAACCCACTCCGGACCCAGTGTTTCGACGACGACTTCTTCCATCAGACGGCTGACCTCCTCGTCATTGATGACGGGACGGTAGCCATTTACGTACTTGAAGGTATAGGAAGCTCCATGCGCCTCTGTAATCCCTTTGATCACGCGCTCCATCAAGCCGGGGACGCTTTCGCGCAAGGCTGGGTCGAAGCTGCGCACCGTACCGCATAGCTCGACCGAACCCGGAATGACATTATGTGTGGTCCCGGCAACAAATTGTGTGACGGAAATCACGAGACTGTCCAAAGGATCGGTATTGCGGGAAACGATATGCTGCAGATTGGTCACGACCTGAGCCGCGACGGCAATGCTGTCGATCGTCTGGTGCGGAATTGCGGCATGGCCGCCTTTTCCCTGCACCGTAACCCAGAAGGTGTCGGGAGCCGCCATCACAGGACCCGAACTAATGCCAACCTTGCCGTACTCCATCTGAGCCCACAGATGCGTCCCGATCACCAGGTCGACGCCTTCCATGACGCCAGCCTGGACCATCTCTTCTGCTCCGCCGGGATGCAGTTCTTCTGCGTGCTGGAATAAAAAGCGGATTTCTCCTTTTACCTGATCCTTCATCCCCGCGAGCAGCTTAGCCGCCCCAAGCAGCATGGCGGTATGCCCGTCATGACCGCAGGCGTGCATCACACCGGGATTTTGGGAGGCGAACTCGAATGTGTTCTCTTCGGTTATCGGCAACGCATCCATATCAGCGCGCATCGCCAGCACAGTTCCCGGCTCCGGGCCGATCAGGCGAGCCATGACACTCGTCTGGGTCGGACGGCTAATCTCCAGATTGCCAAAGGATTGCAGCGTATCATAGACGAACTGTGCCGTTTTTTCTTCGTGGAAAGACAGCTCCGGGTGCTGATGCAGATACCTCCTCCACGCAATGACCTGCTCCTTGATCTCCTCTACAGCTTGATTCAGCGTTGCGACGGTCGTTGTCATCCTGTTCTCCTCCTCAAATAGGAACTTTTATCGGGGTGATGGTGACGCCAATGCGAGTACCGTCCGATACAAAACCGCGGCACTCTTCGCACAATCCTCTTTGGACGTATATTCCGCCGGGTTGTGGCTGATGCCATCCCGGGAACGGGCGAAAATCATGCCGACAGGACAAAAGTCTACCAACTGCATGCCGTCATGTCCGGCGCCGCTTGGCAGGATCATGGTCTCCAGCTCTTCTGCCTCGCATGCTGCCAAAGCTGCCTGCTGCACCTCCTGGGAGCAGATCACGGGAGCCATGCGCTGCAGGTCTTCTACCAGCAGCTTGACCCCGCGGCGCTCGCAGATTTCCTTGGCCTCCCGCAAAATGCTCTCTTCTACACGGGTACGCACTGCTTCATCGACGTCACGCAGGTCAAGCGTAAACTCGACGCGCCCCGGGATGACATTCGCCCCGCCGGGAAATACTTGCAGCTTGCCGACCGTTCCGACTGTGCTATTTGTCCGAGCCGCTTCCCTTTCGATGACCAGCATGATCTCTGATGCCGCTGCCAGCGGATCGCGGCGCATCGTCATCGGTGTCGTACCAGCGTGGCCTGCTTCACCGTCGAGCGTGAATTTGACCCAGATCGGTCCTGCGATCCCCTTGACGACGCCCACAGACAAGCCGCGGCTCTCGAGGACTTTTCCCTGCTCGATGTGCAATTCCACGTACGCCTTGACGCTGCCAGGCTCCCGCTTCGCGCGGTCGATCTGTGCGGGATCGAGTCCGTTTTGCCGCATGGCTTCCGCGATCGAGATCCCTTCCTCGTCTTGGGCTTCCAGCTCCTCGATCTGCAGCCGGCCTCCAAGCGCCCGGCTCCCGAGCATGCCATAGCCGAAGCGCGTTCCTTCTTCGTCGGTAAAAGCAATGACCTCGATGGGGTGCTCTGTCTCCACGCCGCTCTCGTTCATCGCTTGCAGGATCTCTACTCCGGCAAGGACGCCAAGCGGTCCATCAAAATCACCGCCATTCGGCACCGAATCGATATGGGAGCCGACCAGCACTACCGGTGCCGCAGGATTCTTCCCCTCTTTACGGCCAATCAGATTGCCGATCTCGTCCTCTCTTACGGCTAATCCGGCCTCCTGCATAAAGCGTGTTACCAAATCTTTGGCCGCCCGTTCCTCCGGGGTAAAGGAAAGTCTGGTTACCCCTCCTTCTGCTTGTCTGCCAATCGTGCCAAGCTGCATCAGCCGTTCCCACAGACGTTCTGCATCAATCACGTATGCGCACCTCCTGTATCTGCCTGTTCTTGTTGTGTTGCCACGCTTTGTTTGTCCTCCCCATTGTAGAATAGTCTGTCAATTTTGGAAAGGTCGCCAGTCCAGTTTTCCTTTTGCCAACTACCCTTTCAGCGGCTTGATCGCTTTTTCTCCCAGTGTCAGGGCCACATACAGAACCGGAATCACCAGCAGCGAAAAAGGTAGCGTCTCTCCGATCAACGACCAGCTGATCCATCCTTCCGCAAGCAAGCGGTAATAGGTGTACACGCTGTAGGGAAGTACCAGTACCACTGCTGTGACGACGCCAGGGGTGTAGGTGCGAAACAGCAGGCTTTGTCCGATATGGGTAAAGACATGCAGAAAAAGAACGTGCAGGCAGACCAGGAAGAAAGGCAAGTACGTGCCAGCAGGCCAGGTCAGAACCGTCAGGAGGACAGCGGCAGACAATACCGCAAAGATGCAGGTGACCGCCACCGAGAACTGGGCGGTGCTCATGGACAGCATCGGCTGGAACGTCTTTTGCGCAAAAGCGGGTATGCTTCGAGCAAGCCGTTCGCGATGGCGAATCAGCCAATTTTCCACGACGATGATCTCTTCCAGGTCATGCAGGACAAACACGATCAGGAACATCCAGATCACATGCGTCAATTCCATGCTTGCTTTCCCCTTTCTATCGGTTCTTGGGATTTATGGAACGTTACGGTGCAACGATGCCGCGTGCCAGCAATTCAGTGGCATGGTCTGCCAATTCCTCTGCCGTCATCACTTCCGTCAGCAAAAAACGCTCTGTCAGCCGATACAAGACCGCGACCATGGCTTCAGCCGCGACTTCAGGCGAAAGCTCCGGGCGCACATGTCCGGCATTCTGGTTGGTGCGCAGATTTTCCGCTACGAGCTTCGCCATTTGCTGATGCAATCGCTCCCCTTCCTGTGCAGCAGCCAGAAACACCTGCGTCAGTCTGGGTCTTGCACGAAAAAACTGGAAGAGTCCAAGCAGATTCTCCCTGATCTTCGGCACGGTCATCTCCTTGGGGAGCGGCGTCACCTGCTTGCCGGCATCCGCCAGCTCACTCAGTTGCGTGAAAAATGCATCCCGAAGCTCCCCGTAGACGGCTTCCTTGCTGGGAAAGTAGAGATAAAAGGCCGCTTGGGTCAGGCCAGCACGCTTCACAATATCGCTGACCCGCGTACGGTCGTAACCATTGCTTGCGAACTCCTCTGCCGCCGCTTCCAGCAGACGTTTGCGGCTTTTCTCCCCTTTTTCCGTTCTCGATCTGTTCATTGCGTCACCCCAAAACTAACTCACTAGTTATATAACTCAATAGTTAGTTTAACAGCCTCCCATGCTTTTACACAAGTGGCACTTGCTTTTTTGAGAATGACTCTGTAGAATAATCGATCAAAGGAAGATTGCACAGCGATGAGGAAGAAGAGTAGGCATTTAACGAGGCTTCAGAGAGCTGATGGGTGGTGCGAATCAGCGTCGAGTGAATGTTGAATGGGCTTCCGAGCTCCAGACCGAACCCGCCTTTTGCAAAAAGCGGCGCGTAGGCTTTGGCGTAGCGTCCGTACGTTACCAGCGGACACCGTATCGATCTCGGGTACGGAGCAAAGTGATTTTGTGCATGTTTTTGGCATGTGCAGAATAAAAAGGGTGGCACCACGGTTCATTCGTCCCTGTCCAGGGCGGATGGACCTTTTTTGCGTTCATTTGCAAGCGATCAAGATGGAAAAATGAAAGGAGTATGATGAAAATGAAAACCATTTTTTCCGGGATTCAACCAAGCGGCATCCTCACTTTGGGCAACTATTTGGGGGCGATGAAGCATTTTGTCCCGCTGCAGGAAGAATTCAACTGCTACTACTGCATCGTCGACCAGCATGCGATCACCGTACCGCAAGACCCTGCTGTCCTGAAACAAAACATCCGCCGTCTGGCAGCTTTGTACCTGGCTGTCGGTCTCGATCCGAACAAGGTGACGCTGTTCATCCAATCCGAGGTGCCCGCTCACGCCAAGCTGGGCTGGATCATGCTTTGCACCTCCTACCTCGGCGAGCTGGAGCGGATGACGCAGTTCAAAGACAAATCGGATGGACGCGGCGAATCCATCCCTGGCGGACTGCTGGCGTATCCGCCGCTGATGGCAGCCGACATCCTGCTGTATGACACCGACTTCGTGCCTGTCGGCGAAGACCAGAAGCAGCACCTGGAATTGACGCGCGATCTGGCCAACCGCTTCAACAGCCGCTACGGCGAGATCTTCAAGGTTCCTGATATTCGCTTGCCGGAGACAGGCGCACGCATCATGTCCCTGCAAGACGGCACCAAGAAAATGAGCAAATCGGATGCCAACCAGGGCGGATTCATCTCCATGCTGGATGATCCGGATACGATTACGAAAAAGATCAAACGGGCGCAGACGGACTCTGACAGCCAGGTGCGCTATGATAAAGACGAGAAGCCTGCCGTGTCCAACCTGATGACCATCTACTCGCTTTGCTCCGGCAAATCGCTGGAAGAGATCCAGGCCATGTACGAAGGAAAAGGCTACGGCGCGTTTAAAACGGATCTGGCGGAAGTCGTGGTCGAGACTCTGCGTCCGATTCAGGAGCGATACGAGCAGCTTTTCCATACTTCGGAGCTGGATGATATTCTGTCGGATGGTGCCCGGAAAGCCAATGAAGCGGCTAACCGGATGCTGCATAAAGTAGAGCAAGCGATGGGAATGGCGCGGGTGTAATCTAGCTTTCAACAGTGACGTTACAAAATCTACCTACAAGGATAAGAATCAGCATAATTTGTATGAATTACGTCTATTGAACTCGCACGTTCGTTGAATCGTAACATGTTTAAATATTGATTACGAGTCCTCATCTTTACATAAGGTGGGGATTTTTATTGCTTCCGGGCATTAATAGAAATAGTTCTGTAATATAAATAATGTCACTAGCGTTGCATAAAAAATCCTGGGTATAATAATTATTTTTTTCTGAATGTGATTCGATTTTCAAATAGCTAAAAACTGATCACCAGCCAAAAGGTAGTTCCGTGCCTCTTGGCTCTTTCCATAAAATGAAGTGATCTTCACATGCTGCTTCAACCATTTGAAAAAGATTTCGATGTCCCAGCGACTACGATGCATCTCACTTATTTCTTGTGCTGACAACTCCAGCCGATTTGTGATTAACATGATGGGATTTCCTTGTGAATCCGTTGTCTCCACAAGGCGTAGAAGATGCTTCATTCGTTTCTGTTGTTTTCCCAACTCTACGATACAATCCCTTGTAATAAGGCTACCCTCGGGAACAGAACGATCATAAAAATACCGAATCGACGCGTTCTTTTTTGTTCTTGTCACAAAGAAGATTCTACGGTCACAATACTCATCAAACTTGGTATAGTCAATAAATCCCCGATCGAATACATACGTGGTGCCGGATTTGTTTACAAGAGCATCTAGTTGAGTCCGGTCATGAGAGCGGGCTGAGGTCATCTGAACAGCTTCTGGATAGACGTCTTCCGGAGAAGAAAATGCCAACCGAAAGTGGAGTTTCACCCCAGCTTTTGTCTCACGAAACGTCGCCCATTTATACCTTTCGAGGCACAGTGGAATTGTGGTCGAGTCCACAATACGGAAATCTCGCTTCATAGTAGGAGGTACCGAACATAATCGAATCCGTTGAACCAAATCCGTAAAAACACGTTGAAGCAGTTCAGAATGGGTCTGTTGATGTTTGCGTGAAAGCTGCGAAGGACTGATCGACGCAAAGCCTAGCTCTCGCTGAAATTTTTTCCCTAATGTATCGTCAGCAATCGCCCGTAATCCTTTTCGTTGTTGCAATTGGGCATGCAAGAATAACAGCAGATAAGCCGGAGTAGTCAGCTTTTTTACGTACTTGTCCTGATCACTCAAAGCTAGATCTTGATAAAACTTTTTCGAAAAATGGGAGAAACCCATTTACCAAATGACGAGAGTAAGGTATTCTTGTCCATGCGCTTATCCTTTCAGTGGATTTGGACAGAAACTACCTGACCATTCCATTGTAAAGGATATTTTTATTTTCAGTGAGAACAAGACCGAGTCTTTTGTGTATTTTGACTAGATTAATGCAACGCTAGTGATAAGGAATGAATGAATACTCTACAAAACTTAATTAACTCGATTAATCTAATCTGAGAGTTTTTACAAAATGGTGGGAAAATACCAAAATATGTTGAATAATGATTTTTATTGTATTAAAATGGAAAAAAGTTAAAAAAGGGGTGTATCTATTTATGAGGTTACCAATGCTAAAATCATTCAATTCTATTAGGTTAATGAGTATTGTATTTATTGCAACCTTGGTTACCAATGGATTTATCATTAAGGATGCTTTAGCTGGCGTAGGAGATAGTCCTTTGGTAACAAAACAGAAATGTGTAACCGTCAAGTAGTTTTGAACACTTTTTGCTCATTAAGTTTGAACACTTTTTTCTCCGAAAATAGAGCTCCTGTATTTGATTCTGTAGCTGTCTTCGTTTAGTTGGATCACTTCCACTCTGTGAAGCAATCGATCTAATATAGCCGTCGTAATTCCTTGATCACCTATTAATTCTCCCCACTGTTCGGGTCCTTTGTTGGATGTTAATATGATTGAACTTCGTTCATACAGGTTGTTTATGAGGTGGAAAAATAGGTTTGCCTCCCTTTGATCCATTGCCATATACATGAGATCATCAATAATGACCAAATCGGATTCGTTTATTCTTTTAAGCTGCGTTTGTGATTTTGTGAGGTACTCTTGGGTTTTCAATAGATGGATCAACTCTCCCATGGTTGAAAAGGTAACTTGAAAACCCTTTTGTATCGCTTCTAACCCAAGTCCAATTGCAATGTGGGTTTTGCCCACTCCTGGAGGACCAAGAAGGATCAGATTGTACTGTTGTTCTAGCCAATTCAGTTCCTTCAACTGTTTGATTTGGCGGGAACTGATTGACTTTTGCTCATCGATCTGAAATTCATCCAAGGTCTTTTGATAGGGAAACTTGGCCCATTTCAATCTCCTCTCCGCATTTTTTGCTTCTCTCCGTTTCAATTCATAGGTTAAGAGTTCTTCTAGAAATTCCTGATAGGTCCAAGAGAATTTTTCAGCTTTACGAAGGAATTCAGGCAGTTCATTGGCTGTCTCCGCCATCCGAAGATGGCGGAAGTAATTTTGCATGGTCTGTACGGTGCTGTTCAACGTCAAATGCCCCCTAGTATTTTTAAATATTTATCCATTTCCCTCGTTGGTGAAGTGGCTTGTAATGCGGAGAGGTTGCGGAAGTTGCTTGGTATTGCTTGATCGAAACGAGGTTCTGAGGAGGGCTTGGTGGATCGGCTACACTGAATTGGACAATTCTCTTAAGGTCTAGTAGATTGAAATCAAATCGACAAGGAACGGAGAGAATGTCATGCAGAAACGTGAGCGTCGGTCATTTACAGACGAGTTCAAGCAGCAGATGGTTCAACTTTACGAGAATGGGAAACCGCGTGCAGATATTTTGAGAGAATATGATCTGAGTGCATCTGCGTTTGACCGTTGGGTCAAACAGAGTAGAACAACAGGTTCTTTCAAAGAAAAAGACAACCGAACCGAGGAAGAAAAGGAACTCAGAGCGCTGCGTAAGGAAATCCAACGGTTGAAGATGGAAAACGATATTTTAAAGCAAGCAGCGCTGATCTTCGGACGAAATTAACGGTAATCCAGCAAAACGCTCATAAGTATCCCATATCGGCCATGTGCAAGATCCTTCAGGTCAATAGGAGTACCTACTACTACGAGAGTAATGAGCAATCATCTGTCAATGATGAAGTAGAACAAGCAATTATCCGTATTTTTGAAGAGAATCAGCGCGTGTATGGAGCAAGGAAAATCAAAGCAAAACTTCAAGAAGAGGGAATGACGGTTTCCAGACGGCGCATTGGACGTCTGATGAAGAAAAACGGCCTGGTCTCGGTCTACACAGTGGCGCAGTATAAACCGCATATGTCGTCATGTAACGAATCGCCGATCCAGAACGAACTGAATCGCGAGTTTGCGAAAGAAGCACCACTGGAAGCCGTTGTGAGTGACTTGACATACGTTCGGGTCGCAAATAAATGGCACTATATTTGTTTGCTCGTGGACTTATTTAATCGGGAGATCATCGGTTACAGCTGCGGAAAATTTAAAGATGCCGCACTAGTCTATCAAGCATTTGCAAGCGTAAAAGGAGATCTACGCCAAATCCAGCTTTTTCACACAGATCGTGGCAGTGAGTTTAGAAATCTCACGATTGATGAAGTGATCAACACGTTCAAGATCAAGCGTTCATTGAGTATGAAAGGCTGTCCCTATGACAATGCAGTTGCGGAGGCAACCTTTAAGCTGATCAAAGCCGAGTTCGTGAGAAATCGCAAATTTGAATCGCTATCTCAGTTAAAGCAAGAGCTAGGAACATACGTCAAATGGTTTAACGAAGCAAGGATTCATTCCACACTAGGATATCTAAGCCCATTAGCGTACAAAGAGAAGGCACTTAAGAAATCTGTCTAGTCAGGTGTTGACAATCCATGGTATCTTTTAGTCGGGAAAGGTGCTGTGCAACATCCCGGAGGTCATTTGCACTCCATAAATGGTCTTTTACACATACATCCAAGGCTTCCTCAATATCAGGTTGGAAATGGGTGATGGCATATTGAACGATTTGCAAATGATCACGTACATACCTCGGATACCGAACGCTTATCTCATGAATAAACAGCATTGCTTTTTCTTGATCGTGAAATTGGCGGATAATGGTCTCCTTATAAGCATGAATCCCTTTAGATCGATCACGTGAGTGCTGTCTACTTTTTATAAGCTCTCCTTTTCCGTGGCAAAGCCGATGTCGTGCAAGAACTTCTCCTTGCGGAGTTGCTCTGACAATCAGTTCCTCTTCATGAATCTCGATAAATACTTGATTCTCTCCCCTTGGACGGTATGTCCCTAAAGGAAGGGAGTACCGATTGGATTTATATTTAATCACATTGTCCTTATGGACAGTTCTTGTTATACTGGATCCACGGTTGCTCTCGAAAGAGAGCAGGGGAGAGACTGGCTTCAAGTGTTGCTTTTCGAGGGCGTGCACTTCAACCGGTCTCTTTTTTGTTGTATGGTGCACATTGTAATTGCCTGTCCGTGATAGCCAGGCCAGAGACCGTTCGTTCCATGCATCGATATTGGAGAAAACCCTGTGTTTGGCAAAGTTTCTTTTCACGAATTTCACTACGTTTTCTATCTTGCCCTTACTTTGCGGATCTGCCTTGCGGCATAAATAAAGGCGAAATCCACGTTCTTGCTTATAAGACTGAAATTCACTCGTCAGGATAATGTCTCCTGCATTTTCACTTACGGTGATCAGGTGATCTTGGTCATAAACCAATTCCTCTGGCATTCCTCCGAAAAATACGAATGCGTTTTCATGGCATCTGATTGCATCCCTTGTGGTAAAGGGTCTGCTTTGCCACTCTACATACTTGAAACGGGAGTGGGAGAGAACAAAAGTGATGAAGTATAATCTCACGTCCTTTTTTTCCATATTTTTAACCGTGACTTCTCCCCAATCCACTTGAGCCTGTTGGCCCATTGGCAACTCGTCCACTGCTTCGTGATCACGAATATGTACAATTTTCGGAATATGGTATATTTCCCTTAGCTCACTAACATAGGATCGAACTGTGCTTCCTCCAATCTTAATGGAAGGATATTTCTCCTTTAACCAGTCCTCGACCTGAGAAGAAGACAGATCTGGATGTTCATGTAACCAACTGAGAATCCTATCCCGGTAGGGATTCAACTTTTTGCTTCTGTTACCAAGGGAATTGACCCAATCTGATGCCTCCTCAAAAGTCATATCTAGATATTTATAGACCGTGTTCCTCGACAGATCCAATTTCCTTGCGATGGCTGCCACCTTAAATCCTTGCTCTTTTAATTGATGAACCTGAAGATACAACAGTAATTTTTCCACCTTTCCCATCCCCCAGCCAAGCTATGTTGAACAAGTAATCATAGCTTAACTGGGTTACCAAGTGAAAGAAAAAAGTGTTCATTTCTATTTGGCGGATACTGTTGAATTTAGTTTAGCAGTTACAAAATGGAGCAATACAAAAGTTACGTATGATCTTGGAAGTGATCTTAGCAGAGGATTTAAAAATGCCGTTGATCATGCTGGGGTTATGGTTTGGAATGGTGTATCAAGTTTAGAATTTGAATATTCTGGCACATCATTTAATGATTGGGGTATGAGGGAACTAGATAATCCAGCGGTTACACAAATATATAGTACAGACAATAAGATTATAGAAGTTAATACCTACTTTAATGAACTAGAACAATGGAACACCGCTATCCTAGCAGACCCTGATCCAGATGAATTGGATGCTCTTACCGTGGCGATTCATGAATTTGGGCATTGGTTTAGATTGAGGGACACATACGATGATATGTATTCTGATGCTATGATGTATGGATATATAGACTATGGTGAAAAAAAAGTCAAATTGTCTTATGAAGATATAGATGCGGCTCAAACAATGTATCCATAAAAAGAAAGGGGTAACCGAAATGAAATTAAAAAAAATGTTAGGCTTTGGTATACTGGCTAACATAATTATGGCCACAATATTTTCCTTATATAGTTATGGGAATAACAAAGTTGTCGCAACAGTAAGTACTGTTGAGATTAATTACAAAAATGTTGAAGACTTAGCTACTAAAGCACCATTGGTTATTAAAGGGAAGGTTGTTGATATAAAAGAAGTTGAAAAGGTAGTATATGACAATGCAAAAGGAGAAGATGAAGATTTTGACGAAATAATTTATACAAATAAGGTATTCAAGGTAGAGAAAGTCTACAAAGGATCAGATGTAAAATCAGGTGATGAGATATTAGTTCGTATACTAGAAGGAGAAATCGATGATGTTGTTCAGCATTCTGAATTTACTGTAAGTGAAGGAGAGTCGTATGTCTTATTTTTAAAGCCAAGTGTTTATCCTAAGAAAGATGGTGCATATGCAATCGAGGGTGGAGCCCAGGGAATCTTTGAAATAAAAAATAAGTCGAATAAAAATAACATTAGTAGTCAAGAAATTAAAGTTGTAAATGAGAAATATAAAGAAATTGAAAGTCTTGATGAACTTGAAAGTACACTCGAAAATAGTTTGAATAATTAACAGGCTATTCAAAGTGGCTTTGATAATACTGTACCTTAGTTGTTACTAAAATCAAGATTTTCATTCAATGTGATCCAGACTTATAAAAAAATGGCTTCTGTAACGATCAGGAGTCATTTTTTTATGTCTTAATGATATGTTGCCTAAGTAGCAATAATCTTTATAAAGTGAAATATGGTTATCAATGGAGACGTTGCCGCCAGTCGTACAAATTTATGCTTCATGAGTGAAATAACAGAAAGAAAAAAGTTGGATAATAATCTCATTGCCCCAACTTTACTTGGGCCGATTTGTCACTCTTAGACGAGGATATAGATTTATTTGTCAGCTAGCGTTGCATAAAAAAATCCTGGGTATAATAATTAGTTTTTTCTGAATGTGATTCGATTTTCAAATAGCTAAAAACGGATCACCAGCCAAAAGGTAGTTTAATAGGGCTACCCTCGGGAACAGAACGATCATAAAAATACCGAATCGACGCGTTCTTTTTTGTTCTTGTCACAAAGAAGATTCTACGTCTAGTTTATAGAAGGAAACGAAAATAATCTACCTTAATCAAGTTACTGTTAACCTTTAATACCGGATCAAAAAATAGGTCATCACCTCTGTATTTGTAAAATTAGAGACTTTTACTCTGCAAAAAAATCCTCAAAATGCCCCGAATATTACGTAAAATTTTTAGATGACAACTTGAAGTGAGTTTTATTGTAACAATTATTAGTAAAAATGGAGTTCCCCAGGCAGCTAATAAAAACTACCTAGGAACTCCCCTCTTTTTCATTCCTCTGGAACTTTCATATTCCTTGCAATATACAGCACTGGCGTCGACGCAGCAGAGACGACGAATTTGATCAGGTAGGTGGTCAAAAGAATCTCGGCCCAGACGCCGAAGGGATAGAGTCCCCAAAAGGCGATGGTACAAAACGTCAAGGAGTCGAGCAACTGGCTGATCATGGTGCTGCCGTTGTTGCGAATCCACAATTGATTGGGGTGCGGGCATTTTTTCTTCAGCCAGGTGTAGATTTTCACGTCGACGAATTGGCTGAGCAGATAGGCGCACAAGCTGCCCAAGGCCAGCTGCGGCATCAATCCGAACAAGGCTTCCAGCGACGGCTGGGCTATATCTGTCTCCGTAGGGTCAAAAAGAATAACCAACTGCATGATGATCGTCGTCGCGATCAGGGTGAAAAAACCGAACCAGACGGCTTTTTTCGCCGCCTTTTCACCGTATTTCTCATTGAGAAGATCGCTTGTCAGATAAATCGACGCATAGATCGTATTGCCAAGCGTCATCACGAGTCCAAACATTTCAATGGTCTTCACGACCTGGATGTTGGCGAGAACGGTAGCTACCCCAACCCACGCATAAAGACCCATTCGGCCAAACATGCGGTAACAAAGAAGAAATAGTCCAAAGTTGACGAGCGCAAACAGCACTCCGAGAGTTAGATTGTACATCGGGTAAAACGGCCTCCTGGCTTAGCTCGCAAAAGCTGTAGAATCTGCACCCCTGATGCGGGCATGCTGTCATTCTACGGTTTTTCATTTTCTTTGGCAAATGAAAAACCCGGCGCACAGGCACCGGGATAATACCGTTCCTTTACAACGGGCTGTCAAATCGCCGTTATTTGTTTTTCGCGTACAAAAAATTATAGTAGCTGGCATGCTTCATCTCATCTGTCATGATGACAAAAATCGTGTCGCGGAATTGCTCCGGAATGTTTTGATAAATGACCCGATACTTTTCAAACGCCTTCAATTCGCCCATTAGAGCTTTTTCAATTCCGTCCAAATAGCTCTCCGGTTTTTGGAACTCTTCCCTCTCCGGCATCTCCTGCGGAGGTTGGCCGGTCAATTCGGTGTATATTTGACGGAACCATCGATTATGCTTTCGCTCGTCATTTCGGATGCCTGTGATGATTTGCTTATCCTTCTCGCTTGGAGCGACACTCAGCAGATAATCATAAAACATTTCGTCATGCCGCTCATCCGCGATTGATTCCTGGATCAAACGCAAGACGAGCTGGAGCCCATCATTTTGTGTCTCAGCTACAGGCAGATACGGAAAGGGAGCAGGATAGGAATACGGATCGTAGCCTGCATATACGAAAGGGGGGTACCATACAGGATTCATAGACATACTGACATTCTCCTTTGCCCATTTTCGTTTCAGGATATGCGCACTTCTTTCGAATGGAGCCTTTCCGTGGAAAATTCAGGCACGGCGTTCAGTGCAAGGACAGCGCCATGCGAGTGAATGCATAGGCGAGAGACACGAAGCAGTTTTTCCTTAGCCAATTGGCTTAGGGTTGCGAAAAGTCGCCGAGGTCGGCATCGATCATATGAACAGCATTCCCGTCGGTATCGAGCAAACCGACTTACTGCAACAGCTCGTCCATTCTGCTGATTAACTTTTACGCCTCTGCCGCGGTCTATGAGCAAGTACAACAATTGTCACCTGAAAAAACAAGGCAGTATCCGATGGTCCTAGAGCAAAGCAGCTTGTCCATTCTCCAGGATGTACATTCCTCCCTTCACTCATGAAAAAGACTGTCTGTACAAGGTTTTCGGTTCCTTGCACAGAAAAGGCTTCCAATATACCCTGGTGATGTTTCATCACATGCTTTTTCGTACCTGGATACAAGAAGACTTCACCATCTCCTGTAAAATTCGTGCCTAAAAGGCCGTTCGTTTTATCAAGACCCAATATTCCAACAACCTGTCGTTAGGTTGCGTTTGGATTAACTTTATACTGATCACTTTTTGCAAGAATAAGGCCGATTTCCTGTGCTCTAAGGTAAGATCGACCTTTTATTACAATTATCATCCATATATTTGTTTATATTCCAAAAATATACTCTCTTCTGTTTACTTTCCTAAAATTACCATATATAATACTTACTTGTTAAGGTTATTTAGGAAATATAAGGAGGCAAGCATTTCATGAGAATTAAAAGCATACCTATTACAATCATGTCTTTAGCAGCATTATTTTCATATTCGCCTCAAGTTTTGGCAGCACCTGACTTCTACTCGATAGGTGTTGCTGGCGAAGCTCAACAGCGAAGTAATTGGTGTTGGGCAGCTTCAGATGTTTCAATTCTGGATTACTTTGGGGAAACTGTTACCCAGCGCGAAGTCGTCATTGCTGTTAAAGGGAGTGTTGTAAATCAAGGCGGGACGGATGCAGAGGCACAAGATGGACTAGATAATTGGGGCGTAACCAGTACTAGAACAGCATCATCTTTATCGTTTTCATCAATTAAAAATGAAATATATGTCCACGAGCGACCAATTTACTCAGGATGGTCTTGGAATTCCGGCGGCGGACATGCTGTAGTCATTGATGGATATGATGAGGGATCAAAAAATTATGTAGAATATATGGACCCTTTGGATGGATCACATTACACAGAAACATATACATGGTTTAAGGGAGGATCCTCTTCTGATCATGTTTGGGATGGAACCTTGTACAAAATGAACTAAACGGAGGAGGTTTTTGATTATGAACAAAAAATCTTTATTTTCAAAAATAATTCCAGTTACATTGTTGATTTTGTCTCTATTGGTAGTTCCTGCTACTGGAGCTAAATCAGAGGTACCTGATGATGTTCAGAAAGCAGCAGAAGAAGGGATAGACTTATTTAAATCAAAGGTATCCCTAAAGCCGGAATTATACGGATATAAAGACGCTGATGAAGTTAAAGATGTTACTCTGGGTGAAGGTTATCAAATTCATTATGTCAACGGAGATAAATTAAAAGCAGATAAAAAGGGGAGTCTGCTTGATATATCGGAGGAATCCGACGTATGGCAGTTTACAGTAGATGATCTGAATGGTCAATCTAAATCATTCCTGACAATTGCCCTTGAAGACGGAGAGTATCAAGTAGTTCGATTTGGGGGTAACCCAGAAGTATACCAAGTCTCCGTCGAAAAGTTCAAAAAAGCCAAAAATAAAAAACCAAAACTTGTAAAGGCGGGTCCTACCTTCTATTTGGTCGATAAAAATAGCAAAGAGGAGCTTGTCCTACCTGTAGTTTCGATTAACAATCCACTTTTTCAAGGCACACTGTCTAACCAAGAATTTACATCATCTTCTAAAGTTGTTGATGTATTGAAGGAAATTCAGGAAAATAATCAAGGCACACGAGGCTATACAGTTAAATAATCGTTTTGATTTACAAAAATAAAAAGGAGCTTAAAGCTCCTTTATTTTTGTATTAGGGTTTCCGTCAACAAATTGTGGCTTTCAACGCTAAGGGAGATAACATCTCGTGTGTAATTGCCATACCTCTCCCCCTCCGTTTCTTACATGCGGGAGATGAGACGACCAAACCTTGAGAGCCGTGTCTATTTACTTGTCACAATGCTTCTGATCCGGCTGTCTATTAAAGCATTGAAAACCGATTTGATAAAAACCACTGTTACGTGACGTCCGAATCCTCATTATTCGGGCGATTATCGCTCTGGCAATTACTACGAAATGTACATACAGAGACGACAAATCGTCGACTCACAGCAGCTTGACGAGCGTTCTCTCTTCTGTTCGAGCTTCATCAAGCCCGGGCGCAACGGACCGCTTCCGGCTGCCCTTTTGCCACTTCCAGCCATCATCCTGGAATCAACTCCCGTACCGCAAAGTCCTCCCATCAAGCCAACACAGGCAGGATCAAATTCAATAAAAACAATCCGGCAATCACGTACAGCAGGGCTGGCACTTCCCGTCTTTTCCCCAAAGCCATCTTCAGCAGCGGATACGCAACGAAGCCGAACGCGATGCCATCCACAATGCTGTAAGACAAAGGAATGATCGCAATGATCAAAAACGCCGGGAAGCCCTCGCTGAAATCCTTCAGATTGATCTTCTCTACGTTTTGCAGCATCAGGGCCCCGATAATAATCAGTACAGGCGCGATCGCTCCGTCAGGAATCAGTTGAACCACCGGCAAGAGCCCAAGCGACAGCAGCAGTAAGGCTCCCGTCACCAGTGGCGCCATGCCTGTCCTCCCGCCTGCGGCAATCAGCGCAGCGCTCTCAGCGGTCGCGACCGTCGGGCTGGTTCCCATCACACCGGAGAGAGCAGCAGATACAGCGTTCGCTTGCAATGAGCGGCGAAATTTCTGGGGCTTTTCAATCATGGTGGTATAGCCGTGAATCAAGCCGATATTTTCAAACACGATCACCATCGCCAGTGAAAAAGTCGCGATCCAGAACGTCAGCTTTCCGATCCCGGCGAAGGAGAAGCCAGCGAATACCTCGCCGTACTCCGCCAGGGAAAACGAGCCTCCTGATCCCGGCTCCACTACCCCGAGCAGGATCCCCAGACCTGTCCCTGCCGCAATCCCGATTAGCAAATTGCCCGGAACATTGCGGACAAACAGGATCAGCGTAATAATCAACGTCACAATCGTCACGATTACAGCCGGGCTGGACAAGTCTCCCAACGCCACGATAGTTGTAGGATTGGTGACAATCAATCCGCCTTTTTGCAGCCCGATGAACGTCAGGAACAATCCGATCCCGACCGTTATGGCTTCCTTCAGCGAAGCCGGTATCGCATTGGAGATGAGCTGTGCTGCTCGTGTAAAGGCAGAGGCGCTAAAGATCAGACCCGAGACGAGAACAGCCGCCAGCGCCTCTTGCCAGCTGAGCCCCATCGAATGACATAACGTATAGGTAAAGAGCGCGTTAATCCCCATTCCAGGAACCAAAATAATTGGGGCATTGGCCCAGAATGCCATCAGGATCGCGCCCGCAAAGGCAGTCAGAACTGTTGCCAGAATCCCCGCAGCAAGCGGTATTCCAGCGTCCTCAAGAATCGATGCGTTTACGGCAATGATGTAGACAACGGTGATAAAGCCGACTCCTCCGGCCATGAGCTCCCGTCGAAACGTCGTGTCGCAAGCGCGTAAGTGAAAGACTTTTTCTAGCCACGTACGCACAGGTTGTTCCCTTCTTTCTTTTCCATATGAAGCTACGGAACTATGCTATCATAGCCTTATCAATATGAAAAATATCCGTTACATCTATCTTTCATATCATTTTCATATGGTTATTGGAAAGGAGAACTGCATCGTGGATATTCGCCAACTGCGCTATTTTATTGCCATCGCCGAGGAAGGACAGATCACGGCAGCCGCCAAGCGCTTGAACATGGCTCAACCGCCGCTCAGCCAACAGCTGAAGCAGATGGAGGAAGAACTGGGGACTCCTCTCGTGGAGCGCTCGGGAAAACGCATCGAGCTGACCGAAGCCGGCCACTCCTTGTACAAGCAGGCGGTCAACATCGTCCATCAGATGGAGGAAGCCATCGCGGAAGTGAAAGAGACAGGCGAAGGCATCCGCGGCACCCTCTCCATCGGTGTGAGCGCCCTGTCTGCCTATTTCCTGCCTGAACAAATCCGGCTGTTTCAGCAAAAATACCCGTTGATCACCTACAAGGTGTGGAAGGGGGATACCCAGCTTCTGACACAGTGGCTGGAGCGAAGAGTGATTGAGGTCGCTGTCGTCAGGCTGCCTCACTCCCTGCCGAACTGCACGACAATTCCCATGGAGGAAGAACCCTTTGTCTTGATCGTTCCGACCGCCTCCTCCTATGCAACGGCTGACCAGATCCACATGAGCGAAATCGCCGCGCTGCCCTTGATCATGCCGAGCACGCCGGGCTTGGGCATTTACGATCTGCTCGTCAAGGAGTTCGAGCGGCTGGGAGCAGCTCCGCACGTCATCTGCGAGTGCCCCGACATCTCCCTGACAGTCAATCTGGTGGCGGCACAAGTCGGCTGCTCCATCGTCCCGCGCTCGGCCTGGGAGACCCACCGCAGCGAACAGATACGCGGGATCGAGATTACCGGAACCTCAATTCAGTCCGCTGCCGCTGTCGTCTGGCAGTCGGGACGCCATTTGTCCAAGGCAGCCAAGCGCTTTATCGGGATGTTTTCGTAGACTACTCCCTCCGCTCCGAGCTCACTTCAATCCCGTTTCGCAGGAAGAGTGCGGCAGTGAGCCCTACACCCTGCACTTTTTTACCCGTAAAGGTGCCGTCGTAGATGAATGAGCTTCCACAGGAGGGACTGTTTTCTTTTAAAATGGCGGATGTCACACCGGCTGTCTGAGCGATTTTTAATGCTTGATGAGCGCCAGCCAAAAAAATATCGGTTACATCATTGCCCTGGTTGTCCACGATTTTGGCCCTTCCATCCAGGACATCAAAGCCATCGCCTCCGACAATCTCGGCTGGCGGGCGCGGGGGTGGCAGACCGCCCAGCTGCTCGGGACAAACAGGAATGGCTTTTCCCTGGCTCAGCAGCTGCTCTCCTAGATCCGTACGGCAGGATTTCTGATCGTAGCGGCATTCACAGCCGATCAAACAGGCACTAATCAATTTCATGTTGATCCTCCTTGTACAACAAAAGCAGGAGTCGCCCCCTGCTTCGTCGTCTTCTTCTATTTTACAGCCTGCGCAGCTTCACGCGCTGCACGCTGTGGTCTTGTCCCTTTTCGAGAATCAGACGCGCACGCACGCGAGTCGGCAGGATGTTTTTTCTCAGGTTGATTTCATTAATTTCCTTCCAGATGCCTGTCGCGACCTCGACCGCTTCCTCATCTGAAAGGCTTGCGTAGCGGCGGAAATACGACGCCGGATTGGAGAAGGCCGTCTGGCGCAGCACCTTGAACCGCTCCACGTACCATTGGAAAATATCCTGTTCCTTCGCATCCACATAGATGGAGAAATCGAAGAAATCAGACACGAACAGCTCTGACAGACTCTTATCCCTTGGGGGCTGCAAGACGTTCAATCCCTCTACAATCAAAATATCCGGCTGTCTTACCGTCTGCCACTGGTCCGGAACGATGTCATAGACCAGGTGAGAGTAGACAGGAGCGGATACTTCCGGCTCTCCTGATTTGATTTCCGATAAAAAATGCAGGAAGCGGCGCAAATCGTAGCTTTCGGGAAAGCCTTTGCGCTTCATGATCCCTCGCTCTTCCAACACGCGATTGGGATAGAGAAAACCGTCCGTCGTCACCAGCTCCACCTTGGGGTGGTTCGGCCAGCGGGAGAGCAGCGTTTGCAGAATCCGCGCCGTCGTGCTTTTTCCGACGGCTACACTTCCGGCAATTCCAATGATGAAAGGAACCTTGGCATCCTGAATTCCCAAAAACGTATGCGTACCCTGATGCAGCTCCTGTGTCGCCCCTACGTGCAGATTCAATAATCGGGAGAGTGGCAAATAAACTTCTGAGACCTCGTCCATCGAGATCTTCTCGTTGACGCCCTGTAAACAGGCCAGCTCATCATCCGATATGGTCAGCGGCGTAGAAGCTCGCAGAGACTTCCATTGCTCGCGGTTAAAGGTTACGTATGGTGATGCCATGAAAGTGTACATCCTTTCCATCTTGAAAGTGCTTTCCTCCGGTCACACAGCTAGTTTACACCAGTAGCCCCCGCTTGGGAATAATGTTGGTGCAATCCATTTTGGGCAATTTAGCTATTCCACGAAAAAAATCCCGCACAAGGTGATTATCATTGCAATTGAGCAACGCTTCAAGCCGGCCAAGATCTTAGGATCATTTGGTAAAATATTACTTGCGATCCGTGAAAAGATAGGTGTTGATAAATTTGAAACGGCATAACATTTTAAAAATTGCTTTGAACTGTATTCTTTTGACCGCTTGCTCTGCAAATGAAGAAGTGCCTGAAAAAGCCGCGATAGATGCCTTACAACTTGATGAAAAAACATTCGAAAAACTACGTGATATTACTCAGACTGCGAAAAAAGATTCTGAAGATAATGGTTATGAAGTAATAATGGTATCGCTTCCTCAGCCAGCAACAATTTATAAGGATGGAAAACCGCAGGGGGCATATTTAGTTAACGTAGCTTCAAAGTCGAAAAGTGAACAAAAGAAAGATATAACTTTGTTGTATTATTATTCAGTAGATAAAGAAATGATGGTGAGAATACCGTTGGGAGAGGTAGATGAAAGAATTTGAGAAAAATAAATACCATCCCAAAGGTATCGCATTTTGATGAAATACTCCTACTGTTTTAGAACAACCAAATGAAACCAATAGTTTGTCATTTGAGGTCAGCGCCCCGTATCGAAATAAGCTGTCGGCGGGAACAAGGATCTGATGAATATTTCGCAAAAGGTAAAAAAACATAAATTAGTCAATCAAATTGAGAGGAGCTGACCACGCCCGAATGACGGATCAGCTCCTCTTCCGTTACTGCCTATTTCCCCGCAAAAGCCTGCAGCATCCAGACATGCTTCTCCAGACTGCCGATCATCCCGGTCAGCATGTCTGCGGTAGCTTCGTCGTCCTCCGCCTCCGCTGCGGCAATTCCTTCATTCAGTTCTTTGATCAAGGTTTGGAAATCGCTAATCGTCGCCTGCACCATCTGTTCCGCAGACTCTCCGCCCGCTGCCTCCTTGATGGAGGACTGCTCCAGACAGGCCTTCATGGTCGAGACAGGTTTTCCTCCCTTGGCCAGCATACGCTCAGCCAGTTCATCCACATATTTCGCGGCTTCGTTGTACAGTTCTTCGTACTTGGCGTGCAGGGTGAAAAAGTTGGAGCCTTTCACATACCAGTGATAGTGGTGCAGCTTGATAAACAGCACAGACCAGTTCGCAACCTGCTTGTTCAAGACCTCGGTGACAGGACGGCTCATCGTGATGCTCATACTACGGCTCTCTTCCTTTCATGGAAAAATCTCATGGCGTCTGTAGTGTTCCCGCTGGGAGCCGCATCCTATTCGCGATCACGCTTTGCCGTCACCTTCTCTATCGCTGCTCATTCTCCTTCAGGTAAACCAGTGTATTTAAAGCCTGCATCGCAGCACCTACCGCCAGACTGCGTTCATCGAGATCAAAATTTGGATGATGGACCGGATAGACGCACCCCGTCTCTTCGTTTCGTACACCCAGGTGGAAAAAGGCACCGGGGACATTCTCGGCGAAGTAGGCAAAATCCTCTACCCCCATGTTGGGCAGTTCATTGATCCGCACATGCTGTTCGCCAAGCAGCTCCTCGCCGTTTCGTTTTACCAGATCCACCAATGCATCATGATTGATCAGGGACGTATAGCCTTCCTCATAGGTGACTTCCGCTTCGCCGCCGAGAGCGCGGGCAGTCAATGCGGCCACTTCTTGAATTCTTTCCTTCACCTGTTCACGCACGCTTGGCTCTAGCGTCCGGATCGTTCCGGTAAGCTTGACCTCCTGTGCCAGGATATTGTTCGCTGTGCCTCCGGAAATCATCCCGATCGTGATGACCGCCGCTCTGCGCGGATCGACGTTGCGGCTGACGATTGTCTGCAGGGCGGTGATGACATGCGCCGCGATGACGATGGCGTCGCGCCCGCTGTGCGGATAGGCGCCATGACCGTTTTCACCGCGTACGATGATGCTCAAATCATCAGAGGAGGCGTTCATCTGACCGTATTTGACTCCGATATGTCCCGCCGGAATCTCGCTTGATACATGCAAGCCAAAGACAGCATCCACTTTGGGATTCTCCAGCACGCCTTCCTTGATCATCGGCAAAGCGCCACCGACCGTCTCCTCTGCCGGTTGGAAAAAGAGCTTTACATTTCCCGCCAGCTCCGCTTTGTAATGGTTCAAGATGCGCGCAGCCCCGAGCAAACAGGTCATATGCGCGTCATGCCCGCAAGCGTGCATTTTTCCGGGGATTTTCGAGCGGTATTCCCGGTCCTCTGCTTCCAGGATCGGCAGCGCATCCATATCTCCGCGCAGGGCGACCGTCGCTCCCGGGCGTGCGCCCTGGATCAAACCGACGATGCCTGTACCTGCCGACTTGGTGTAGGGAATGCCCATTTCATCCAAGTATCGCATGACTTGCTCCTGTGTGCGGAATTCCTCCAGCCCGATCTCCGGATACTGGTGAAAATCCCGGCGCACCTCAATCAGCCACGGCAAAATCTCCTGTGCTTGCTGCCAAACCTGCTCTTTTCCTACTTGACTCATCTCGTTACACTCTCCTCTATGGTAAGTTTTCCGGCTGTGGCATCCAGCGTCGCTTCTACTCCAAACGGCAACGCCATGTTTACAGCGCCGTGTCCGATCTGAATGTTCCAAATCGTCGGCTTCTCGTAAGGAACGACAATATTTTGAACCACATCCCAGACCGAGAAGCCTTCCCGCTTTTTCGACTCGCAATTGGTCCAGGTCCCGAGAATCACTCCGGCGCAATCCTCGAACACACCTCCCAGAGCCAGTTGCGTCAGCATGCGGTCTACGCGGTACGGCTCCTCGTCAATTTCTTCGAGGAACAACAGCTTGCCGCGGGTGTCCAATTGGTAAGGCGTCCCCATCAAAGCGGCGACTAACGTCAGATTGCCGCCAACTACGGGACCGCTGGCACAGCCCTCCACCATGCAAACAATCTCTTCGCCTGGCGGATTGATCAGATCGCCCAAAGGTTCTGGCTCGGACAGCGCACGTATCAGATACGATTTGGACCAGTCGTCCAAGCCGTGGGCCAGATCAGAGGCTGCCATCGGTCCATGCAGGGTCGCCAGATTGGCGTTTTGCCCAAATACCGTATGTAAAGCCGTGATGTCGCTGTAGCCGACGAACAGCTTCGGATTTTGCGCGATGCAGTCGTAATCGAGCAACGGCAGGATTTGCGGCGCGCCGTATCCTCCGCGCAGACACAAAATTCCGTCAACTTCATCGTCAGCGAACATGGCATTCAGTCCATCCGCCCGCTGCTCGGGGGTACCTGCCAGATACCCCCCGTAGCTTTGCTTGCAGGTCTCCCCGACTTTTACCTTGTATCCCAGCGCCTCCACCTCGGCGATCGCCTTCGGCAACAGCTCCTGATCGACAGGGCTGGATGTCGCGATGATCCCGATGGTATCTCCTGCTCGCCATGCTCTTCCCTTGTTCATCTCTCTCATTCCCCTTTTTCCTCCAGATAGGCCCACTTCAGATCCATTTTGCTGAGCGGATCGATTCGCACTCCTTTTAGCTTATCACTTTGTACCCAGGCATTGACATCACTGAATATCCCCGTCAGCGGCATTTCTTCCATTAGCAAAGCCTCCGCATCCAGCAGGATTTGCTTGCGTTTTTCCTTGTCTGTCTCTACGTACGACTTGCGGATCAGTTCCGCATACACTGGATTGTGCCATCGCGTAATATTGGACGAGCTGTACTTCTCGACGAATTTTTGCAGGAAGTCGACCGGATCGTTGGTATCTGCCGTCCAGCTTGAGCGGGTGATCGCGAACTTGCCTCGCTCCTGATCGTCCAGAACGACTTTTGTCTCCTTGCTCTGCAGCTTTACCTCGACGCCCAGCACCTTTTTCCAGGTAGCCTGCAGGGTAAGCGCAATCGCTTTGTTGCGGTCGGAGATGTTGTACAAATAGGTAATCTCCGGTAGCTTGGCGATCCCCAGCTCTTTCATGCCTTCTTCCAGGAGCTTCTTCGCTTCCTCTGGCTGATTGTCGGCAAAAAATCCTTCCGGCCGCAAGCTGGCGGTGATCGGTGTAATGCCCATCAAGGGTGTTTGTCCCGCCTGTCCGATATGCCGGGCAATTTCCTGGCGGTTGATCGCGTAGGCGAACGATTTGCGAATCTTGGCGTTCGTAAACGGCTCCCGCTCCGTGTTGAAGCGGATGTAATACGAGGTCGCCTTGGGCTTTGTCCGCAGCTTGCCTTCCTTCATGAGCGGCTCGATCGCGTCAATCGGGAGCCCGCTGATCGGATTGCCGGCCCAATCAAGTTCGCCTTTGTCAAACATGGAAAGCTCGGTGCTGGCATCTGCGATCATGAAAATCTCCACCCGCTCCAGCTTGACCGCTTCCTGCTCCCAATACGAACTGTTTTTCACCAGCACGATTTTGTTTCTGTGTTCCCACTGATCCAACCGGAACGGACCATTGCTGACGAGGGTCTTCGGGTCCGTCGCCCACTGTGGATTGGCCTGCGCCACATCTTTATTCACCGCAGGAAGAAAGGAGACCATTGTCGGGAAAAAGGGAATCGGGCTTTCCAAAACAACCTGGAGGGTCTTGTCATCGAGAGCCTTCACGCCGACGTCTTCGCTTCGGGCTTTGCCTGCCGAAAAGGCTTGGGCGTTTTTGATGCTGTTGTAGTTGTAGGCAGCCGGGGAGCCTGTTTTCGGATCGAGCGCATGCTTCCAGGTATATTCGAAATCATGGGCCGTAACCGGGTCGCCGTTGGACCATTTGGCGTCCCTCAAGGTAAAGGTATAGGTCCGCTTGTCAGGTGACAGCTTCATGTCGGAGGCAAGAGACAGGACGGGATTTCCGTCTTCATCCAGACGAGTCAGGCTGTCGTAGAGCTGGCGGATCAAGGCACCCGAGACTGTATCCTCGGCGAATATCGGATTGAGCGTCGCCGGCTCCTCCATATTAAGCCGCAGGATTTGCTCCCGGGAATGAGAGGCTGCAGTGGGCTTTTCCTGTGCGATTGAGAGAGCTGGTTGCGAGGCGAAGGCACTCCCTGCGCTGCCAACGGCGGACAGTACGCTGCCTGCCAGCAGGAAGGCGCTTACATAAGAGAGAAGGAATTTTGTCACGACTTTGCTCGCACTCCTTTTAGTCTTGGTCAAATCAAGCTGCCAGTCTAAAAGAGTTCCTCTTCCTCCCGCCTTCTATTCAAGATCAGATGCCGATTGTTCTACCCCTTCCTGGGTGCGAGTACATAGCGATTCGTCGGCCTTCCTACTCCACCGTACATGACGGCAAGCTTTACATGCTCTGCCTTGACCAGGTAGTCGAGATACCGTCTGGCTGTTACCCGGGCGATTCCCACTCGCTCCGCCACTTCCTCTGCCGAAAGGGCTTCTGCCGTTGCGCCCAATTGTCGCACGATTTGTGCCAGTGTGACAGCATGAAGTCCTTTCGGCAGGCTATCCAACGCGATCGTTTGGTCTTTTGACTGTTCCGTCCATTTGCGAAACAACAGTTGATCCACTTCTGACTGCGATACCATGCCTTCCCGTCTTAGCTGACTCCGAAACTCCCGGTAGTTTTCCAATGCCTGTCGGATACGCTCAAATTGAAAGGGCTTGATTATAAAATCCATGGCACCATAACGAAGCATCGTCTGGATCGTCTGCTTGTCATTGGCCGCTGTTATGACGATCACATCCACCGTCTCCGTACCGGCGCGAAGCTGCGTCAAGGTCTTGATCCCGTCTTGCACGGGCATAAACACATCGATAACAACCAGATCAGGCTGAAGTTCGCGGACCATCTCCACCCCTTCCACGCCATTATTCGCCACCCCGACCACCCGGAAAGGAGAGACGCGCTCGATAAACGAGCGGTTGATTTCCTGGACCATCGGGTCGTCTTCAATGACTACTACACGAATAGATTCAAGATTCATGCATTCACCTCCTTCATTGGAAATGTGATCAGAAAGCTCGCACCTTCGCCAGGAGACGACGTGCAGACAAGTTCGCCTCCTCCTTTGTGAATCAGCTGATTGACGAGATGCAGGCCAAGTCCGAGATGCTCTCCATCCTTGGTGGAGTAGCCCCGCTCCAGCATGTTCCTGCGCGTCGTTTCATCCATGCCGATGCCATTGTCCTCCACCAATATGGAGCAGATTTCGTCATCCTGCTCGATACTGATTGTTACTTCCTTGTCCGTACGCGTAGAACTCTCCAGAGAGTCAAACGCATTTTCAATCAAGTTGCCCAGGATCAGCACGAAGTTGTGATGGTCCATCCACGGCGGGAAACGCTTCAAGCAGCTCATCCGGTCAATGACCACGCGTATGCCAAGCTCTTTGCCGCGGCTTACTTTCCCCATCAAGAGGCCGGCTACACTCTCGTCCTCGATCGCAGCCGTGACAAAGGAGGTCAGCTCTTCTTGCTGTTCGTTCACCTCCAAGAGATAAGCAAGGGCTTTTTCATTCTGGTTGAGCTGGAGCAGCCCGGCAATCGTATGAAGCTTGTTCATATGTTCATGATTTTGCACACGCAACGCGCTGACGAATTCTTTCACACCCGTCAGCTCTTCGGCGATCCGGGAAACCTCGGTCCGGTCCTGAAAAATGGCGAGGGCCCCCACTATTTTTTCGTCTACCCGGATCAAAAAGCGATTGGACCACAGCAGGGCATTCCCGACATGAATTTCCGTATTCAGGAAATTTTCACGCAACTCCAGCACCTCGGGCAGGCGGGTATCGTGCAAAACAGAGCGGATCGGTTTGCCCAATACCTCTCCCTCAATCCCAAAGATTTTTTTGGCCCTGTCGTTGAAAATGGTGATTCTCTCCTGCGTGTCGATCGCAATGACGCCTTCATGCATGGCGTGAAAGGTAGCTGTGCGCTCCACCAGAATCCGCGCTATTTCCTCCGGCTCCAGATCAAGCATCTGTTTTTTCATATGGCGTGCCAGCAAGTAGGAGCCCCATACTCCGAAAA
Organism: Brevibacillus panacihumi W25; assembly: GCF_000503775.1. Lineage (GTDB taxonomy): Bacteria > Bacillota > Bacilli > Brevibacillales > Brevibacillaceae > Brevibacillus > Brevibacillus panacihumi_A. The sequence continues at coordinate 1,455,909 of NZ_KI629782.1, forward strand.
GAAGCGACAACAGGAAGGTCGCCGCGATATTATGCTTCTCCTCCTGCACAATCTCCCAGACACTCGGCATCACTCTTCCGACGACTACGACGCCCACCTGCTGATGCAGCCCGTCCATGATCGGTACATACGCGCGCAGGGCGGTGCCTAACTCCCCCCTTACCTTATGCAGATAGGAATGCTCTGCAAAGGCTGCTTCGACCCCTTTATCCTGGAATACTGTTCCGATGCGCTTGTCCAGGGGATCCGAGTAGCGCACGCGATCCTTGTTTAAAACGACGATATACGTTACATCATTGACAATTCTCATTCTGTGAACCGACTCGCTGATCGCTACCCACCCGTTCGGCTCCTGGACCCCCTGCTGAACCAATGGAATCTCCGCCACTGTCCGGGCTATCGTCATCAGCCGTTGTCCAAGCTGCGTTTCCGTCATGCGAATAATACCGCCCACCATGATCAGACTGCTGATGATGAGAGAAAACAGGACAATCCCAATGGAGAGCAGGGTGATCTTCCACTTTATTTTCAGATGTTTGAACAAAAAGCTCTTCCTTTCCGCGAGTGTTGCCTGCTACCATATATTTTGTTACAGCTTGTCCGGCAAATCAACGCAAGATCATGGAGGTGATCGACGATGAAGTCCTGGATCAGCATTTCCCTGATCATCCTGCTTGGACTGGCGAGCGCTCTGCTCATCGGTTTCGGCCCTGATTATTTTTCCATCGGGGAATCGGATATGGATGGGGAACAGGAAGGGCTCTCAGAACAAATTATCATTAAATTCAGTCATGTCGTAGCAGAGTACACGCCAAAAGGTCTGGCGGTGGATCGCTTTGCGCAGCTGGTGAAGGAAAAAACGAACGGCAAGGTGGAAGTCCAGGTTTTTCCCAATAGCATCCTGCATTCCGAGCAAACCGAGATTCCTGCCTTGATCAGCGGCGAGATCCAGATGATCGCCCCCGCATACTCCCACCTCTCCGGCACGATTCCGCAGTGGTCCGTCCTGGAGCTGCCCTATGTCTTTCTCAATTATCAAGAAGTGGAGACCGCCTTTCAGGGAAAGATCGGAGAAATCCTCTTTTCAACCTTGGAAAAGTCCGGCATGAAGGGGCTGGCCTTCTGGAGCAGCGGTTTCAAGCAGGTGACAGCGAATCAGCCACTCATCCTGCCGACGGATTTTCAGGGGCAACGCATCCGCATTATTCCCAGCAAGGTGCTGGACACCCATTACCGGACTCTCGGGGCGATTCCCGTCGGTTCTTCGTTCGGCGACCTCTACAGCTTGCTGGCCACTGGCAAGGTAGATGGCGAGGAGAACACCATCTCCAATCTGTATACCAAACGCCTGTACGAAGTCCAAAAGCATCTGACGGTCAGCAACCACAATTTTTTGGGATATGCGGTGATCGTAAACGAACCGTTTTGGAAGGAGCTTCCTGACGACCTGAAGCAGGCCATCGAAGAAGCGCTGCAGGAAGCGACGGCCTTCAACAATCAACTGTCTGTGGAAATGAATGCGCAGCAGTTGGACGAGGTGCTCACGAAGGAATTGATGCAAACGCACATCCAGACGGAGGAGGAGCGGGCGGCTTGGCGTCAGGCGTTGCAGCCAGTCTATGACTCGTTTGCCCCTCAAATCGGCCCTGAGCTGATGCAGGAAATCGAGAAGCTTCACCTTGCGAGGTGAAGCTTCTTCGTCATTCCCTGTTTTTGGGAAGGATCAGCGTGAATGTAGACCCATGCTCATCACTTTTCGTCAAAATGAGGTCTCCTCCCAAGGCTCTCGCCATGATTCTGGAAAACGACAGCCCCAGACCCAATCCACGGACCTTGTCCTTTTTATTGCTGCCCCGGAAAAATCGCTCGAAAATTAAGGGTTGTTCGTTTTCTGGGATGCCCTTGCCATTGTCCGTCACATCTAAGCGCAGATCACCCTCCGTCTCATAGAGACGCAGCTCGATCCTGCCATCCGCATCGATCGCTTGCCGCGCGTTGTTCAGCAGATTGATCAGGATCTGCTGCACCCGCCCAGGATCGACAGGCACGACCCACTGCTGCTCCGGAATAGTCGCATGGAGTCTAAGGATTTCAGCATCCTGTCCGATCTGCCACTGGGAGGCAATCTCGTAAATGAGTTTGTTCACATTTTGCAACTCTCGGTTGACCGTGATTTCGCCGACAGCAAAAGAGTTGAAATCGAGCAAATCCTCCACCATTTTCTCCAGGCGCTTGGTCTCTCGCAGACAGATCACCAAAAACTCCCGCTCTTCTTCTCCTGAGACCACCTTGTCATTGATCGCCTGAATCAAGCCGCTGATAGAAGTGACCGGAGTCTTCAATTCATGCGTGACGCCAGCCAAAAGCTCCGTGCGCATGCTCTCCAATTGCCTCAGCCGATCCGCCATCTCCTTGAACGTCGAGACCAGCTCGTGAATTTCCTTTTCCTTGATCTGCTTGGTGATCGTTACCTCGTAATCGCCCTCCACGATTCGCTTCGCGGCCGCGACTACATCCTCGATCGGCTTGGCAAGTTTGCGGGAGTGAAAATAGATCACGGCCCAGCCCAACACGCCCAAGCTGCCCAGCATGATAACCAGGTATTGAAGCTGTTCCGGACTGACGCGAACATCCGTCTCCGGGAACAACAACAGGATTGTCCCGAGCTTTTCGCGGTCATTGTCCAGATCTTTTTTTACGACATAGAGAGTATCACCCTGAAACGACTTGACCTTGCTGGATTGTTCCGCGATCAGAAGCAAGCGGGGGACATCCTCCTGAAAGGAAGAAGGCAAGCCCGATTTGCTGTAGATGATCCGTCCGTGCACATCCTTGATGAACAGCAGCAGATTGCGGTCTACGCCCATAAATCGGCGCCTGTTTTCCAATATCTGGTGCAAGGTTTCGCCGACATACAGCTTACCTTCATTGTCCACGACCCGATCCGCTACTTCTTCTACGAATAAACTGGTGACTTCGAGCTGCTTCTCCGTGGCAGCCTCCTTGATCCAAATCGCGGAGACAATGCCAATAATAAGTAAGCCTACACAGAGTGTGAGCAGATACCGGGTCGTCCAATAGCGCAAAAGAGAGGTTGGTTTATGATTTATCAAATACACTGAACTGATACCCCACCCCTCTGAGCGTTTTGATTTCCCCCTCGGAGGCAGGCCAGTTTTGCAAGGTTTTGCGAATCCGTTTGATAGCCAGGTCTACAGCCCGATCACTTCCCTCATAGTCCATCCCCCACAGATGCTCGATCAATTGCTCGCGGGAAAATGTCCGGTTGGGATTTTGCGCCAGGAACAGCAGCAATGACAAATCTTTCGGATGAAACTGCAAATCGATGCCATGCAGGGTCACGCTATGCGATTTGAAATTGATTTTGAGACCGCCAAAAAAGCGCGTCTCCTGATCCTTGACAAGAATCGCGGAACGGCGCAGGACGGCGTTTACCCGCGCTACGACCTCCTCGGCCACAAACGGCTTGGTAATGTAGTCGTCCGCTCCCTGATTGAATCCCTTCAATTTCTGATCGGTTTGTCCCAAGGCCGTCATCATGATGACAGGACAGGCACTTCTTTCCCTTATGTACTTCAGGACTTCCCAACCGTTCATTTCCGGAAGCATGACATCCAGCAGGACGAGATCCGGTTTTTGTTCTTCAAAAAGGCGAACGGCGTCATTGCCGTTTTCAGCTTGCCAAACCTGATAGTCTTCTTTTTGCAGATACGCTTTCAGCACGCGGGAGATAACCAACTCATCTTCCACCAATAGAATTTGTTTCATGAAAAGCCGCTCCTGATTTCAAAGACATAATAGATGGTTTCCTCACATCTCTTCCAGTCTACCTCTTTTTTCTTTATATTGGGATTCCTTCATTATGGAAATAGGAAAAAAGCCTTGCTTTTTCTCGGTGTGAGAGAAGCAAGGCTTGGTGTTGGTATTTAGAGAATATTAGTATTTGCTGAAGTTAAGATCATCATCATACTCGGCATCGAATTCATACAGCCTTTCATCTTCATCACTGTCGATGATGTAGCCTGTGATGTCCGCTTCAAACTCTTCCCAGATCTCATCGATGATGTCTTGGACAAATGCTTTCAGTTCGCTCTTCGTCAGTTCATCATAATCATCGCCGTATTCGTCCAGATCGATTTCGATTTCTACTTCGATCTCATCTTCGTCGTCGCCGTCCAGTGTGATAACCCATTCAAGACCTTCCCAATCCTCAAACTCATCATTTAAATAGTCTTCCAAGTCTGCCAGATCGTCATCGAAATCGTCATCTTTGCTGCTCTTTTTGTTCAATTTACTTTCCAGATTATCGATTTCATCATTCAACGAAGTGATTTGATTTTTCAATCTTGCAATTTCCGCGTCTTTGATTGCAAGTTGTGATTGTACGCTCGCATCAGGCTTATCGATAACGTTGATCGTATAGGTTTTTCCATCCCAAGTGACGTCCTTTTTGAATACGTCAGCCATCATGCGCAAGGGGATGTACGTGGTGCCATTGACGATGAATGGCTCAATAGGTGTGGAAATTTGATAGCCGTTATTCAATACTTTGATATTGTTGTATTTTGCTTGCAGATTCTTGGTCGCTACCTCTGCGCTCGCTCCAGATGGAATCAGCGTTGTCGCCAGAAGCAAACCAGCAGCCGCTGTAGCGAGATAATGTTTCTTAAACATAACAAACTCCTCCATTTCTCCCGATGTTTTTCTGACGCGATGCTATGTACATCATCTACATTACAGATTGAACATGTCGAGAGGATGTCAAATCGCAATTCTCTTTGATGTAGAAAAAGACCAAAAAGACCAAAACAAACAATATGACCATATTATTCAAATCACTCCTGCCATTCCTTACAATGCAAGAAAATAAAAAAGCGCTTTCACAACAACAAAAGAAAGGAAGAATGGCATGAGAATCAATTTTCGAAATCTGACTGTACAAGTCGTTATCGCTATCATCATCGGTATTCTTGTCGGGCATTACGCGCCTGCGTTCGGGGCACAGCTCAAGGTGCTGGCTGATGTTTTCATCAAGCTGATCAAAATGGTGATCCCTCCTATCATTTTCTTTACGGTGGTAAACGGAATTGCCAGTATGGGAGACATGAAAAAGGTCGGCAAGATCGGCGGAAAGGCTTTGCTTTATTTTGAAATCGTTACCACCATTGCGCTGGCCATCGGTCTTTTGGTCGTCAATCTGATCAAGCCAGGAGTTGGTTTTGACAAATCCGGCTTGGAAGGCGATGTTTCGAACTACACCAAGGCAGCCGCTGAAAGCCAAGGCGTCATCGACTTTTTGATGGGGATCATTCCGGAAAACGTAGTCGGAGCGATGGCTGGCGGAGACCTGCTCCCCATTTTGTTCTTTGCTGTACTCTTCGGTATTTCTCTGGCAGCCATGGGCTCAAAAGCGAAACCGGTTATTGATTTGTTCGATAAGCTTTCTCACGGATTCTTCGGCGTCGTCAACATGATCATGAAAGTGTCTCCGATCGCAGCTTTCGGGGCCATGTCGTATACGATCGGAAAATTCGGCCTCGGCTCCTTGACCAAGCTGGGCCTTCTGATGTCAGCCGTCTATATCACCATGTTTCTGTTTATCGTTCTCATTTTGGGTGCAATCGCTCGCTACTACCAGTTCAACATTTTTACGTTCATCAAATACATCCGTGAAGAGGTTTTGCTGGTACTGGGCACCTCCTCTTCCGAATCAGCCCTGCCGCGCATGATGGATCGTCTCGAAAAGTACGGCTGTTCCAAATCGGTTGTCGGACTGGTCATTCCGACCGGGTATTCCTTCAATCTGGACGGCACCTCCATCTACCTGTCGATGGCTGCCCTTTTCATCGCGCAAGCCTACGGTGTCGACCTGAGCGTCTGGGAGCAGTTGACGCTTCTCGGAATTTTGATGATTACCTCCAAAGGAGCTGCGGGTGTGACCGGTTCCGGTTTTATTACCTTGGCCGCAACCCTGGCTGCCTTCCCGATGATTCCGGTCGAAGGGATGGCACTGCTGCTTGGGGTGGACCGTTTCATGTCTGAGGCTCGCGCGATCACCAACCTGATCGGAAATGGAGTCGCAACCGTCGTGATCGCCAAGACAGAAGGCGAATTCAATCCAAACCCCGTGCAGGAGGAGAATTCCTCCGCACCTATGACAGCGTAAAAATTGGCTCTAGCTGAACAGAAAGAGGATCTTGATCGTCAGAAAAGTGACGAGAGATCCTCTTTTTCAACCCATGCTATAATCAATTGAGACTCCCACCCCTACAGGGGCAAGCTGACACCTTTAGTATCAGTGGGATTCTTGGGTGGTAGTCGGTAGTGCATTTCTGCTAACCGTAGTTCCCCCAGGTTCAGGGCTGTCTTATCAGCCCGTCCTAAGACAGTGCGTATAGCATCTTAGGCTGGCAGACTGTTACCATCTGCCACAGGTTGGCGCATGATATTGATGGCTCCAACCCGATCACGATGAGTGTTGAATCCACATGAACATTCGTACTTTCTGTCTCTTGCTTGGTTTCTCTCCCCGCAGACAGGACATGATTGAGAAGTGTAGGCAGGATTAACCTCCACAACCTTTATGCAGACAAGGCTTGCTTTGTGGGAGATGAATTGTTGAAGCTGATAGAAAGTCCAACGATGCAGATTCTTTGCGTTTTTACGGCTTGTTCTTGCCGACTTCTTTCATCCCACGATTTAAACCATGGGCTTTCAGTCGGCAATTACTGTAAAATTTGTTCTGGAGGGTTCTATATGGCTCACTACGCCTTACGCCCAGAAAAGCTGCCAGGCAAGGAGGTATAGCCGCAAATTGCTGACAACAGAAGGAACGTTTGAAGGGGTGCGCGGCGCAGAATTATACTACCGCAGCCTCTGCCGAGCGACATCCCCCAAAGCGGCGGTGATTGTCGTGCATGGATTCGGCGACCACAGCGGCAGGATGGACAGGATCAGCCAGCATTTGGCCGAGCACCAATACGCCGCCTATTCATTTGACCTGCGCGGCCATGGCAGAAGCAGCGGCACGCGGGGATATGTGCGCCGCTGGGACGAGTATCGCGGGGATTTGCACGCTTTTCACCAAATGGTCGGCAGTTTGCATCCTGAATTGCCGCTTTTCTTGCTTGGACATAGTCTTGGCGGTCTGATCTGCCTCGACTATTGCTTGCATAATGAGACGGGAATTGCCGGACTTGCCGCCATCGCACCCGCTTTTTCCTACACCATCAGACCCATGGAAAAATGGCTCATTTTCCTGATGAGCTATCTCAAGCCGGATTACACCGTCGAAAAATCCCTCCATTCGCGAAATGCGAGAGAACCCAATCGAAACGGCTGGACGAAGGGCGATCCGCTACGTCACCAGACCGTCACGCCAGGCTTGGGTCGCGGGATCATCACGGCACAAAGACTGCTGCAAAAGCGTTCGCCTGCTCTGCGGGTACCGTTTTTGCTGCAATACGGTACAGACGACAGCCTGACCCCGCCGGAAAAGCTGCGCCAGTTCTTTGAATCTGTCGGCTCCCGCGACAAGCAGCAAATCGCCTATGAGCATATGCGTCATCGCCCTTTTGACGAGGAGGGGAATTCGCTCTTTCTCGCAGACCTCTTGCATTGGCTGGACTGCCGATGTGCTTCCACCAGCGGTCAACACTGGAAATAAGAATCATTATCAGTTACACTGGTCTCAGGAAGATATTTTGTGAGAATGGGAGCGGGTCACATGTTCGTTCAAATGCGAAAAATCACAGTAAAGGAAGGCTTCTCGGACCAAGTGGTCAATCGCTTCAGCGGCGAAGGCTTGATCGAAAAGCAAGAAGGCTTTATCGATTCTACCGTCATGGTCAAGAAGGTTCCGCGCGGAGAGGAAGAAGTCATCGTCCAGGTGCGTTGGGAATCTGAGGCGCATTGGAAGCAATGGGAGAAAAGCGATGCGCATATTGCTGGGCATAAAGCCAATCTTGGCAAGCCGAAGCCCGAGTATCTGCTCAACTCCGAAGGCGGCGTCTACTACGTGAAGTCCGTGAAACAGGCCGCTGCTGAATAAAAATCAGATCGCATGACATGCCCAAAAACGTGCAAGCCTCGTACCTGTCAGGTGCCTGGTTTGCACGTTTTTTTGATATTCGCTTGACCTTGGAGTTTACTCCAATGTTATAGTTCTAGGCAAGGAGAGTGACTGGATGCGAATAAAAGAATTTGCCCAAAAGTTTCATGTATCAACAGACAGTATACGCTACTATGAAAAAATGGGATTGCTAAAGCCGACTAGAATGGAAAATGGCTACCGGCAATACGATAAAAAGTGTGAGGAAGCCCTTCAATTCGTTCTGGTTTTGAAACGGCTGGGCTTTACCTTGCAGGAAATAGAAAGCTTGCTGCAGCTGCAAGAAAAGCCCGTATCATCTGAATGCAATATCGTTTCGAATGCATTCATGCAGCAAAAAATACATGAGATCTCACAGCATATACTCTTTTATCAGCAAGCCTATCAAGCATTGACACAAGTACAACAATTGATGAACGAAAACAAATATGAAGAAAATAAAGAGGTTATTCAGCAGCTTATTACCGATATGTATGCAGATATCCAAAATGGGGGCATGGCTCATGAAGAATAGGTGGATTATTCAAACGGAAAATGCTGTTTTTTTCGCATTAACGTTCATGATTTACAGTCACTTTGATTTTTCCCTTCTCCTGTTCTTTGGGTTGCTCCTGGTCCCAGATATTACAATGCTTGGCTATCTTGCAAATGCAAAAACCGGCGCCCAAATCTACAATATGGGACATAGTTTAATTCTGCCAACCATCATTCTACTCTCTTATTTCTTGATTCAATCAGATTTCCTATTCATCATTGCGTTGATTTGGTACGCACATATCTTCATGGATCGCGCAATCGGATATGGACTAAAATATTCGCACAGCTTTAAAGAAACGCATTTACAAAAAATATAGTCATCAGGAATACATGAGAGTTGAACGTGCAAGCATCGTACCTGTCGGGTATTTTGTCTGCACGTTTTTTTGCGTGTCTTGACTGTTGCTTGATCGCTGTGAAATAATACTCACAAGTAACATTACTCATTAGTATCTTTTTGGAGTTGAATCTGGTATGACGAAAGAAATAGGCCGGAAAGGAAAAGAAAGCCGGAAACGATTGCTGGATGCAGCCACGGCTGAGTTTGCCGAGCGGGGATTTCATGATGCAAAAGTAAGCGATATCGTGAAAAGGGCGGGTTTGACGCAGCCTTCCTTTTATCTGTACTTCCCCAGCAAAGAAGCGATTTTCGCTGAGATCGTGGACCATTTTCGCTCCCGTCTGCGCGAACTGACACAAGACGCCCGCTTGGAGGCCGGGATCGAAGCCAAGGAAGTTTCAGAACGGATTTATCTCGCAGTGGAAGCCGTATTTCGCTTTCTGGCGGAGGATCCCGCTTTGACGCGCGTCGGTTTTTTTCTGGCCCCTGAGTCCAGTCAGATCAAAGCAGAGCTTGCCGCGATGATCCAGGAGAATTTGCAAGGGGAGCAACAAGCCGGTTATTTCCGCGCCGAGCTGGAGATGCAGACCGTAGCGGAGTGCCTGATCGGAATCATGGAGCGTCTGACCGTCTCCTGCCTGCTGCCGGGACTGCAAGCTCCGAGAGTTCTGGCGCAGCAGGTAGTCAGCCTCTTGCTTCGCGGGATGCTGACCAATGAGCAGCCTTGAGAGAAAAATAGCATTCACAAAAGGAGTGACAGCAGATGCTTGCCCCTGTCCTGCAAGTGGTCTTGGCGGTTTTTCTTCTGATCGGAGGCTTCATCAAGGTCTTTCGTGTTCCCTTTCAAGTGGAGCATTGGCAGCACTATCACTACCCCCTGTGGTTCATGTCTGTAACGGGAGCACTGGAAATCCTCGGGGCCATCGCCATGATTGCGGGCTTGTGGAATCGGCATCTGGCTGCAGGATCGGCGATCTTGTTTGTCTTTTTGATGCTGGGAGCTATCCACGCCCATCTCTTCCGCGCTGAGCAGCCTTTTGCCATGGCCATTCCAGCTAGCATCTGCCTGATTCTTTCCGTATGGGTGATGATTCGAAATGTAGCCTAGTCTTCCGAGTGGCGATGAAATAGCTCCTTTGCCTCTCGATCCCTTCGCTCGACTTCCCCGGTCCGTGTCCACTGAAAAAAGCGATCATCCAGCAATTCGCGCAGGATGATCCGCTTCTCTTCTTCCCCTAGTCCAAGGGAGAGGACCTGCTGCCTCATCTCCCCGAGAAACTGCGTGTAGGACTCGTATTCCGGGCCAATCCATTGCTCTGCCTGGCGGCGCAGCTTTTTCGCCAGCCCGGGATTGGCTCCGCCCGTAGAGATCGCTACCTGCAGATCGCCGCGCTCGACCATAGCCGGGACGATGAAGCTGCACAGGTCGGGCCGGTCGGCAATATTGACCCACTGATGCGGCTGGCACGCCCGATGCACGGCCAGATTGACGGCCGGATCATCCGTAGCAGCGATGATGATCGTCATCTTATGCACATCTTCCGGGTTGAACGTGCGCAGATGCAGCGTCACACTGCCCTCGTCGCTCCATTTTTGGATACCCGGAGTAGAAGTCGGGCTGACGACCGTCACCCTTGCCGCAGCTTTGATCAGGCTGGCGATTTTCCGCTCTGCCACCTTGCCCGCTCCTACGACGAGGCAGCGCTTGTCTGTCAGATTGACGTACATGGGATACAAGCTCATGCCTTACACCTCAACCTGTGCGGCTTCAAACCATCGGATCTTTTCACGCAATTGTACGACCTCACCAACAAGAATAATCGCCGGATTGGTGATCTGCGGGTTATCCGCCAGGCGCTGCTCGATGTCAGCCAGCGTCCCCGTCACGGTCGCTTGCTCCGGGAGCGTCCCCCAGGCAATCACCGCTACAGGTGTCTTGGGATCTTTGCCATGCTCGATCAGTTGTTTGCGAATCATCGGCAGATTGCCAATACCCATGTAAAACGCGACCGTATCGATTCCTTGCGCTAATGCGCGCCACTTTTCCACCGCCTGCTCCGGCTTCTCCTCCCGCAGATGTCCAGTCACGACGGCAAATGAGGAGCCGTATTCCCTGTGCGTGACGGGAATCCCGGCGTAAGCAGGAGCGGCGATGCCAGCGGTCACACCCGGAACGATCTCAAAAGGGATGCCGAACTGCGCGAGGTGCTCGGCTTCCTCCCCGACCCGTCCAAACACGCTGGGATCTCCGCCTTTCAGCCGTACGACGGTCAGGCCGCCCAAAGCTTTTTCCGCCAGCAGCTGGTTGATCGCTTCCTGCCGCATCGTGTGGTTGTCGGGATACTTGCCGCAGTAAATCCGTTCTGCATGGGTCGGCGCGTACTCCAGCAGAGCCGGGTTTGCCAGGCGGTCATACACGACGACATCTGCTTGCTGCAGACATTCCATTCCTTTTACAGTGATCAGCTTCGGGTCGCCGGGACCCGCCCCGACGAGGTATACTTTTCCTGTTTGGCTCATTTTCCACTCACTCCCGCCGATGCGAAGGTAGCCATTTCATGAACCATGCGGCAGGCCGCCTCCAGCACAGGATAGGCCAAGGCAGCCCCTGTTCCCTCTCCCAGCCGCAATTGCAGATCCAGGAGGGGTTCCTTCCCGAGCACGTTCAGCACATAGGCGTGCCCCGGCTCCTGGGAGCGATGTCCGGCGATCAGGAAATCAGCGCTACTTGGGCACAGACGCACAGCCAGCAAAGCCGCCACTGTAGCAATGAAGCCGTCAAGCAAGACAGGGATACGCTTGGAAGCAGCGCCAAGGATCGCTCCTGCCATCGCGCCGATTTCCAAACCTCCTACCTTGGCCAGCACGTCGATTGGCTCCGCTGCGTCCGGACGATGCAAGGCAATTGCTTCTCGCACCACCTGCTTTTTCCGTGCCCAGCCTGCGTCGTCGAGTCCTGTCCCGCGTCCGACGATCTCATCGGGATCAGCCCCGGTCAAGGCAGCCAGAATGGCGCTGCTTGCCGTCGTATTGGCAATCCCCACCTCGCCTACGATCAATACCTTGGCACCCGCTTCGATGATTTCCAACGCCGCTTCGCTGCCGACCTGCAGTGTACGCGCTGCCTCTTCCCTCGACATAGCGGGCTCACGCAGCATGTTGGCGGTTCCTGCCTTGATGCGGCGCCCGATGACGCCAGGTGCTGCCATCTCGTTCGCCACTCCGACATCGACAATTCGCTCCAGCGCGTCAATCTGCCGTGCGAATACGTTGATCCCCGCTCCTCCGTTCGCCATGTTGGCGACCATCTGGACGGTGACCTCCTGCGGATAGGCCGAAACACCTTCGACCGCGACACCGTGATCAGCTGCAAACACGATCACGCCAGGAGGCGTTACGACAGGAAAGCTCTCGCCTGTAATCGCAGCCAGCTCTACCGCCACTTCCTCCAGTCGTCCCAGGCTCCCGAGCGGCTTGGTCAATTGGTCAATATGAAGTCTCGCCTGCGCTGCTGCTTCTGGATTACGAGATCCGATAGCAGGCAGGAAATCTTGTAGTTTCGTCATTTTTTCGGCACCTCGCTTTGCTGAAATTCCTTCATTTTTTCCTCGATTGCGTCAAGTCGGACATGGCGTCTGACCGTATCCGCCAGCAAATCGTAGCCCTGTTCGCGCAAAGCGACGAAAGATGGACGCTCGTGAATCGGCGCAAGCCCTTTTTCCACGCGGAGCTTGTTCAACAATAATGTCCGAAATTCATCATTGTGGAAAAGTCCGTGGAAATACGTGCCGATTCGTTTTTTTTCCGCATCACAGTAGCCGTCCGTCCCATTTTCCAACTGGATAAAAGCCGCGTCATTCTGTTGAAAAACGGAGCGTCCCATATGAATCTCGTAGCCTTCCAGCTCGATATTCTTGCCGGAAAAGCGGGCGGTGCCACGGGACAGAACGGTCGTTTTTCGCTGCTCCAGCGTCGTCACCATCGGGATCAAGCCCAGCCCTTCGAGGGATTGCAGCGGAGATTCCACGCCTGCCGGGTCGTGAATCAACTCTCCGAGCATTTGGTAGCCGCCGCAGATGCCGACCAGCATGCAAGCCCGCTCGCGGTGCAATTGCAGGATTCGCCCGGCAAGACCTGTTTCGCGCAAAAATTGCAGATCCTCCAGCGTGTTTTTGCTCCCGGGCAGCACGATCAGATCCGGCTCTCCCAGCTCCTCCGGACGCGACACATAGCGGACGCGGCAATCCGGCTCCACGAAAAACGGATCGACATCCGTGAAATTCGCGATTCGGGGATAGCGGATCACCGCGATATCCAGCTCCTTGGCTGTCTCCTGCCGTCCCTGATAGCGATGCAGAATCAGCGAGTCCTCGGCATCGATCCACAAATCGGGGATGAACGGAACCACCCCGAGCACCGGAACCCCAGTATACGATTCGAACCAGTCCAGTCCCGGCTGCAAGAGACTGAGATCGCCGCGAAAACGGTTGATGATCACCCCGATGACCCGCTTGCGATCCTCTGGCTCCAGCAGCTGCAAGGTGCCTACAAGGCTGGCAAAAACCCCTCCGCGCTCGATGTCCGCAACCAGGATGACAGGGGCATTGGTCAGACGGGCGACCCGCATGTTGACCAGCTCGCGGTCGTTCAGGTTCACTTCTGCTGGACTCCCCGCCCCTTCGATGACGATCCGCTCGTAGGAATCAACCAGACGCTGGTAGGACTCCTGGATGATTCGCAGCCCCTCGTCAAAAAAATCGCTCCGATAGGCAAGAGCCTTCATATTGGCGTAGGGCTCGCCGTTCACCACGATCTGCGACTCGGCATCCCGCGTCGGTTTGATCAGGATCGGGTTCATGTCTGTCGTGGCTACAATTCCTGCCGCCTCCGCCTGCACGCCTTGCGCTCGCCCGATCTCTTTGCCATCGAGGGTGACATAGGAATTCAAGGCCATGTTCTGCGATTTGAAGGGAGCTGTCTTGTAGCCGTCCTGGGCAAAAATCCGGCAAAAAGCCGTCGCGATGGCGCTTTTCCCCGCATCCGAGCTTGTTCCCTGAATCATCAGCGGCAAGGTCTTAGGCACGTCCTGCCACCTCCAGACAACGCGTGATCCAGCGCTCGACGACAGCCGGATTGGAGCCAAAATGCAGATGCGTATAGCCTGCGACCAGATTGTCCTGCGCAAAGCCCTCCGGCTTCGTGCCGCGCAAGCCCTTGGTTTCGTAGGCGTATGGAAGCTCTTCTTCCTGCGAGCTGGCGAGGGTAGAGTAATGGAACTCATGCCCCTTCGCCTGCTCCTCCGTGCCGAGCAGGAAGTTTTCTTTTGTACCGCGCACTTCCCGATAGCCGAGCGCCGCCAGCTTTTTCTGCATGGTTACGGTGCCCGGGATCAGTCCGACCATGGGGTAGCTTTTGCCCTCCGTCGTGACGATCGCTTCCGTCAGATACATGAAGCCGCCGCACTCCGCCAGCGTCGGCAGACCAGCGCCAATCGCCCGACGAAAGGATGCCAGCACCTCAGTCTGTTGCGAGAGTTCCGCGGCGAATTCTTCGGGAAAGCCGCCGCCGATGTACAAGCCGTCTGCTTCTTGCGGCACGCACTCACCCGCCAGCGGCGAAAAGAAGTGCAGCTTGGCTCCGTAGGCTTCCAACAGCTCCAGATTCTCCGGATAGTAAAAATGAAAGGCCGGGTCTTTCGCCACAGCAATGGTCACTCGGTCAGGAACCGCCTTCTTCGCGAACAAAACAGGCTCGGCATGAAGCGGCTCCGCCTTTGCCAGCTCCCAAATCTGCTCGAGATCGACAGTTTGGGCGATGATCTCCGCCAAGCGGTCAAACAGGGGATTCAGTTCGCCGCGCTCCACGGACGGCACCAATCCCAGATGGCGCTCGGGGATTTCCACATCGCCCTCCCGCTTGAGATAGCCAACGACCGGGATTCCGCACTCCTGCTCGATCGCAGCCTTGACGATCTTGTGATGGCCCTCGCTGCCCACCTTGTTCGCGATAACGCCGACGATCCGTGCAGCAGGGTTGAGCAATTGAAAGCCTTTGACGATGGCAGCCGCGCTGCGGGCCATGCTCTGGCAGTTGACGACCAGCAGCACAGGCGATTCGGTGAGGATGCTGATTTCTGCCGTACTGCCCTTGTCGCTGGTTGCTTCCTTGCCGTCGTACATCCCCATGACGCCCTCGATGACGGAGATATCTGCTCCCTGGCTCCCCCGGACAAAAATCTCCTTCACTGCCTCGTGGGCAAGCATGAAGCTGTCCAGATTGCGTGAGGGTCTTCTGGTGACGGCAGTGTGATAGGTGGGATCGATGTAGTCAGGTCCGCATTTGAAGCCTTGGACCGTATAGCCTTTTTGCTTCAGTGCGGCCATCAGTCCGATGGTGACGGTTGTCTTTCCCGCTCCGCTGCCAGTCCCGGCAATGACCAATCGGCGGTTTCCACTTCTACTCATCCGCGCCCCTCCTCGTGGTAGGGCATCAGACCAACCGAGATCGTGGTATTGCCCGACTTTTTCTTGGTCAGAACCAGCTTGTCGACCCCGGCGTACAGCTTGGCTGCAGGCTCGCTGACGCCATAGGCTCCGGTAAATTTGTACACCGTCTCGGAAGGATCGCTGATTTCCACCTGATTCAATTCCTCCGGCTCATACCAGACGAACGGCCAGCCGTATTTTTCGCAGACGGCGATCAGTCCCGCTTCATCCTTTTTCAGGGCGATCGTCGCCAGGGCTTTGACGCTTTTGATCGAGAATTGCAGCTCGTCCAAGGTTTCCTTGATCACCGCTTCGATCTCTTCGGCAGAGGTCCCCCGGTTGCAGCCCATTCCGAGCACAATCACCTTGGGACGGTAAATCACGCCGTTTTGCAGGATCGGCTGCTCTTCCGGAGTCAAGATGCGGTGTGTCACGACGAGTGCGGCTTGCGGCTCGTCAGCCAGGGCTTCCGAGATCGTTGCGTACTCTTTGATCGAAGGAGGAATCGGTGTCTCATGCATCCACCAGTCCCGCTCTCCCGATTCATTGATGACGGCGACCCGCTCCTCATTCACGACCGAGGCGCTTACCGGGGTCAGCTTTTCGTCGGATTCCCATTCCCAGCCGAAGCGGCGTCCGAACAGGTCGACAGGGATGGTCTTCTGCACATCGGAAGCCGTGGTAATAATCGGACGTGCGCCCATTACTGCGGCTACCTCATGCGCCAGCTCGTTCGCCCCGCCGAGGTGGCCGGACAAGACGCTGATCACATTTTCTCCACGATCATCGATGACGACGATTCCGGGATCTTTCTTTTTATCTTCGAGCAAAGGAGCGATCATCCGCACCACCGCGCCAAGCGAGATAATGATGATCAATCCCTTGTATACGGGCCAGAGAGCAGGAAACAGCATGCGTACACTGTTGGTAAAAAGCTGGATTCCGCGCGCTTCCTCGTCCCCGCGCGCAAATTTGCTCATATAGTAGAGATCCGCACCCGGGAATTTCTGCACCAGATCACGCGCCATCTCTACGCCATGCTTTGTAATGGCGACGACGGCGTAATCGCCGCGTTGCTGGATCTTGGGGATTTCCCCCTCTTTCAGCTCGATGATCATCCTTCTTTCACACCTTTTCTATACCCGTGCGTGAAGGTTTTGTCGTACAGCTTGGAGCGATACTGCTCGCTCTTCTCATGAATATCCGGGTCCAATGCCCAGCCTGCCAGAATCATCGCATGCTTGCGGATGCCGTGCTTGCCCATGTCTGCATCCAGATTCTCCAGTGTCGTGCGGACGATGAGCTGATCCGGCCAGCTTGCCCGCTGGACTACCGCGACCGGTGTATCCTCGCGCCAGCCTGCCTCGATCAGCTCGCGGACCACTTTTTTCGTCAGGGTGGCGCTTAAATAGAGCGCGAGTGTGCAGTGATGCTCCGCCAGTGCTCGCAGATTTTCCCGCTCCGGCACGGGGGTGCGCCCCTCCGCACGCGTCAGGATCAGCGTCTGGGTCAGCTCAGGGATCGTCAGTTCAGCCCCGACAGCGGCTGCTGCTGCAAAAACAGAGCTTACTCCCGGCACGATTTCCACCTCGACGCCTTCTGCTTTCAGCAGCGCGATTTGTTCCATAATGGCCCCATAGACAGATGGATCACCTGTATGTAAACGGACGACTGTTTTCCCTGCACGCAGATGGGTCAGCATCAGCTCGACCATCTCTTCGAGGGCCATGCCGGAGCTTTGCAGCACCTCTGCGTCGGGATTGCCCAGCGCCACCAGTTCTTCATTGACCAACGAATCTGTGTACATGATGACATCTGCCTTTTGCAGCAGCTTCAAGCCTTTTACTGTAATCAAATCGGGGTCGCCCGGACCCGCTCCTACGATGTACAGCTTCATCCCTTTTTCACCACCATCAGCGTAAGATAGCCAAGCTCCGCGCGCTCCAGCTCGCGCATATCTGTCCAGACCATTTCCTCGGACGAAGTCACCTTGGTCGCCACGGCCGCTTTGTCTGCGAGTCCCAGCTCCTTCAGCAGGCCGATGATCATCGGCAAGACCTTGGCGACCTTCAGGAAGATGACGGTATCGTGACTCTCAATCGCTTGACGCATGGCTTCCCGATCCTCAGTAGCCGGAATGATTCCGATCTGCTCATCCCCGTCTGCCAAGGGCAGATTAAAGCGGGCTGCAGCACCGAGAAAGGAAGAGACACCGGGAATCGTGACGATCGACACTTCAGGATGTGCCGCCTGCATGCCGCGCATCATATGGATGAACGTGCTGTAAAACAAGGGGTCGCCCTCAGTGACGAACGCGACGTCCTTCCCGGCGGAAAGCCGTTCCCAGACGATTTCCACCGTATTCGTCCACTCGCGCTCCAAAATCTCCGGATCGCGCGTCATCGGGAACACCAGCCCGAGCATTTCCTTGTCCGGCGCGGGCTTCACGTACATTTCCGCGATCTGGTGCGCGTAGCTTTTGCTGCCCATCCGTTTTTTCGGGTAGGCGATGACCGGCGATTGCTGGAGCAGGCGAAACGCCTTGACCGTGATCAGCTCGGGATCGCCGGGACCTACTCCCAGTCCGTATAGAGTTCCGATCTTACTCATCTGACTTGCCTCCTTCTGTCGTCGGCTCTTTGGCCCATGCGGTAATGATGTAGATCGGGTTCAATGCTTCAAAACGGGTCAGCGACAGGATCGGCTTGCTGCGCGACAGCTGCGCTAGCGTGACCGATGTTTCAAAGCCTTCCGCCGCCAGTGCCTGTGTCGCGTCGTACAGCGTCTCGATAGTCGCTGCATTCACTACGATTCGGCCTCCCGCACGCAGTCGGGTGCAGCAGATGTGCAAAAGCTCTCTTAGTTCGCCGCCGCTTCCGCCGATGAACACCGCATCCGGGTCGGGGAACTGCTCCAAGCCTTGCGGGGCCCGCGCATGAACCACCGTCAGATCCGTGCGAAACTTCGCCATGTTCTGGCGGCAATTCTCCAGATCGTCCGCATTCTTTTCCACGCCGTACACTTCTCCGTCTCGGGCGATGCGCGCTGCTTCGATCGCCACAGAGCCTGTGCAGGTGCCGATGTCCCAGACGATGCTTTTCGTATGTAATTGAAGCTGTGCGATGCTGAGGATGCGCACTTCCCGCTTCGTGATCAAGCCCTTGTCCGGTTTGCGCTGGGAAAACTCCTCGTCCGCGATGCCCAACGGCCAGACCGGGCTTGGACGCCGCTTTTTCAAGATGACGACATTCAGGTCGGAAAAGCGCTGGTCCGCCATCTCCTCCAGGGTGTACCAGCCCGTGCTCTCCTCGGGACTGCCGAGATTTTCCCCGACAAAGGCGTCGTACTCCGTCATCCCGAAAGCAAGCAGATACTTGGCAATGGCGGCTGGCGTATTTTCCTGATCGGTCAGCAAGGCCACCTTTTCCTTGCCGTCGATGCGCTGCGCCAACCCTTTGATGCTGCGTCCGTGCACGCTGGCAAATGCCGCGTCCTGCCACGCCTCGCCCATCTTGGCAAAGGCGAGCTGGATCGAACTCAGATTCGGGTAAATCTCCACGTTTTGCAGCTTCTTCGCAAGCAAGCTGCCGATTCCGTAAAAAAGCGGATCGCCCGAGGCAAGGATAACGGTCTTGCGCGTCTCGGTGCGAAGCTCCTCCACCATAGCGGATAGCCCGCCCTTCAGCACTCTCTTCTCCCCGGTATGCTCGGGAAAAAAGGAGAGATGCCGTTCCCCTCCAATCAAAAGCTCGCATTCCTCAATCCATGTCCGATACAAGGGCAACAAGCTCGTTTGCCCGTCATCCCCGATGCCGATCACCTTCATCGTCTGTGTCATGCAACGTCACCCTTCCCAACAGGGACCCTTTCATCGTAATGATCATCGTCTCGATCTCCATGCCGCCGCCGACTTCCTTCAGGGCGGCCCGGCAGCAATTCTCGCCCATTTTTTCAAAAAAGGCCGGGGTATCTGCCATCAGATCTCCCACCTGTGAGGCAGTGTTGGCCCCTTTGATTTGCTCCACGAGCTCGTCGCCGGCTCCTGCCTCCTCGGCCATCTGCGCGAGAAAGTCGAAATCGACTGGGGCGCTCTTGGAGTGGACCATCATGACGCCCTGCGCCACTTTGGAGAACTTGCCCATCATCCCAACCAGCGTCACTTTTTTCATCTGCTTGCGCTTGCACTGCTGCAGGGCGAAGCCGACAAAATCGCCCATCTCGACGAAGGCTTCCTCCGACAGCTCGGGATACATCTCCATTCCGAAGGACTCGGATTTTCCTCCCGTCGACAAAACGATGTGGTCGCAGCCCGCTTCCTTGGCTACATTGATGGCCTGCGCCACGCTCGCTTTATAGGCAGAAGTGGAAAACGGCACCACGATGCCGCGCGTCCCGAGAATCGAGATGCCGCCGAGAATCCCGAGTCTGCCGTTCAAGGTTTTCTTGGCGATCTCCTCGCCTGCCGGGACCGAGATGACGATCTTGATGCCCCGCTCGATCTCATACTGGTCGAGGATGGCCTGTGCGGTCTCCCGAATCATTTTGCGCGGGACCGGATTGATCGCTGCTTCGCCGATCGGCACCGGAAGCCCCGGCTTGGTCACGCGTCCTACTCCGATACCGCCATCCAGCACAATGCCCGGCTCGTCCAGCCATTCCACGCGGCTTTCGATCAAAGCGCCATGGGTCGCATCTGGGTCGTCTCCGCCGTCTTTGATCGTTCCGGTCACAGCCTTGCGCTCGTCGAACTCGCAACGCTCCATCTGGAAGGTCACGTCCTCGCCAATCGGCAAACGGATCGTGGCTTGCTGTTGCGGCTCCTGCGTAATCAGGGCGACCAGGGCAGCTTTCGTCGCTGCCGTGGCGCAAGCCCCTGTCGTATAGCCGTGACGGAGCGGTTTAGCTTCTTTTTCATCCTTCGCTGCCATCGCCGCCATCCTTACCCCAACCGTTCCGCCAGCAGCGAGATCGCATTCAGGGCAGCCACCGTCACCGGACTGCCGCCTTTGCGCCCGATATTGGTAATAAATGGTATATCCAGCTTCGCCAGCTCTTCCTTGGACTCAGCTGCCGAAACAAAACCGACAGGCATCCCGATAATCAATCCCGGCTTGGCTTCTCCTTCTTTCACCAGACGAATCAGCTCCAGGAGGGCAGTGGGCGCATTGCCGATGCAGAAGATGCCGCCCTCTGCTTCCTTGATCGCCTTGCGCATGGAGATAATGGCGCGCGTCGTGTTGAGGCGTTTTGCTTCTTCCATCACGTCGCGGTCGGAGATATATACTTTCACCTCTCCGCCGTATTTCTCGATCCGGTTTTTGCTGATGCCGACCTGCACCATCTGCACGTCTGCCACGACGATTTTGCCGCTGCGGATCGCGCTGATCCCTGCCTGTACCGCATCCGGGTGAAACACGAGGCTGCGTCCCAGATCGAAGTCCGCCGAGGCGTGAATCACACGCTGCACGACCTTGTACTGCTCCTCGGAAAACGGATGCTCCCCTAGCTCGTCCGTAATGATCTGAAAGCTCATGTCTTCGATTTCCTGCGGCTGCACCGTTAGGGGTTTGAAATCCGTGCGAAAATCCATTGTCATTTTCCTCCTGTCACTTGGTTGAGTTGGTTCAATACGCTGTCATAATCCGAAAACTTTTCTCCGTATTCGATCTTAGGGCGGCCGATGACAATCGTCTCGATGCCCATTTCCAGCGCGGCTTCCACCTTCTCATCGAAAGCGCCGACCTTGCCGCTCTCCTTGGTGATCATCAGCGTGACTTTGTAGTGGTCATAGAGCGCCTTGTTGAGCTCCTTGGAAAATGGACCTTGCATCGCGACGATGTTCTTCTGCGCAAGCCCCAGCTCCTCGCATTTTTGCATATTGTCGAGGCGCGGGAGCATCCGGGCGACCAAGGTCGTATCCGGCAGCCCCAGCAGGCGGTCTGTAAAAATCTTCAGCGTCTTGCTTCCGGTCGTCAGCATGATCACGCCTTTTTTCTCTGCCGCGAGCTCTGCCGCCTGCACGTAATCCTCCACGACGATCAGCTTCTCGCTCCCTGGGGCGGACAGGCTTTCCCGCTCGTAGCGGATATACGGAACTCCCGCCTCCTGTGCCGCTGCCATGGCATTTTTCGAGGCTTCCTCTGCGAATGGATGGGTAGCGTCTACCACGCAGCGAATGCCTTTTTCGGCGATCAGACTGATGAGATCCTGCGCGGTCAATCTTCCCACTTGGACGGGAAGGCCTGCTTCCTCCATACTCTTCGCGGCGCTGTCGGTCACAACGGTACTCAACAGTTCATACCCCGTCTCCTTGATGCGAACCGCCAACTCGCGGGCGTCGCTCGTCCCGGCCAGTACCAGAATCATTTCAGGTCCCTCCTACTTGGTCACATGCTTGTGGTCATGGTCGTGGTGGTGATGGTCGTGGTCGTGGTCGTGGTCATGGTGATGCCCATGATGATGGTGATCGATATGCTCCATCGCGGCCAGTCTGTACTGACAGGTGTCGCAGTTCAGCTTGACCTCGCCGTGCAGCGCTTCCTCCACGCGATCCTTCAAGACTTCTTTCAAAAGCGGATGGAAGCCGAAATACTCCGCCAGGGTGAATTGCGCTTCCGGGTATTGCGCACGGAACTGCTCTAATTGATCCGCCATGCGCTTGATCAACACCCCGGTGAACAGGAAATACGGCAGAACCACCACATGCTTGGCTCCCAGCTTGAGGCAACGCTCGATCCCTTCCTGGTACAGCGGGAACGTCACGCCCATAAAAGCCGTTTCCACCCATTTCGCCTTCCAGCGCTCCCAGAAGAGTCGGGACATTTTGTAAATATCGCTGTTGGCGTCCGCGTCGCTGCTGCCGCGTCCGATGACCAACACCGCCAGATCCTCGTGCTCCTCGCCAGAAGCGAAGCCCGCTTCCTCCATGCGCGTCGCCAGGATGTTCAGCACTTCCTCATGAATGCCGATGGGGCGACCGTAGATGAACTGTACATGCGGATACAGCTCTTTGGCTTCATCAATCGCGGCTGGAATGTGGATTTTGGCGTGTCCCGCCGAGAACAAAATGATCGGGATGACGGCTACGCGGGTCGCTCCTCGTTTGACACAAGCGCTGAGTCCCTGCAGCATATCCGGGCGTTCAAATTCCAAAAAGCATGTCTCGATAATCGGAACATCGATTTCTGGCGCCAATCCGTTTACAAACTGACGAATTTCTTCATTTCCTTCTGGATCTTTACTTCCGTGACCAACGAATAGGACTGCATCCATTTCCATTCCCCCTGCTTTCTTTTAATCGCCGCATGCGGCATTTTCGATCTCAAACTTGGCCGGCTCGCGCCATGTGAAGCCTTCCAGCTCCCCGACTCGTTGGAAAAACTTGTGAAAACGTTCATTCGGGAAGGCTTCTTTTGCAAATCGCGTCACGATTCGCTCGACAAGCGGCACGATCTCTTCTTTGGGGATGCCCTCTGCGACCGGAATGCCGGAGTGGGCGTTTCTTCCCACCGTTTTGGCTCCCAGGAAAAGGTCGAATTTGCCTTTGCGGAAAACGATTCCGATGTCCTCCGTCACTGCCTGGTAGCAGGCCATGCCGCATCCGTTGAAGCCGATGCGCGTCTCTTTCGGCATCTGCTTGCCGCCGAGGATACGTTGTAGCTCCTCCGCATACGGGATGCCGTCTTTTTTCTCGCCGTCGCAAAAATCGCAAGCCTTTACCTGCAGCACATCACCTGTCGGGCTGAGCGTAAGCCCCGCCTCACGCAGGCGTCCTGTCACGCTTTCCGGGTCCGCTGTCGAGACTCGCAAAATCATCTGATGATGCGGTGTATACTCGATTTCGCCCTTCTCCCCCGCCACTTCTGCAAGGACCATCATCTGCTGGGGAGTAATCTTTTTATTGGCGACACCGGGGCTGACCGCGCACTCGAATATCATCTCCGGAACGAAGGATTCTACGGATCGGATGGCTGCGCCTGAAGAAGCTGTCGTATCGACAACCACCCCATTGGCTTCATCCACCATACGCAGTGCCTGCGTCGCCCAATCGAGCGGTGTTGGCGAATGCTCTTGAACGGTCGGGGTTTGCGCCTCGGCAGTCGGCATAGCCAGCGTGGCGACAGCCGTACCCGCTGCAGAAGTCGGCACTGGCTGAGCGGTGGCTGGTTCCTTCGCGGCAGGTGCAGGCGTAGAATACATCGCTCGCGGTGCCTGCTGAATCTCAGCCTTTTCTCCCGATTCTGCCGCTTCCAAAGACCATGGCTCGTTTTCCACCCGAAGACGCTGATGCGGCTTCAATGGCTGTTCGTCCGAGGACAAGGTATATTTGCGCTGATAGCCGCGCGGCGTAATCATTTTGCCATCGTAGACAAATGTAGAGGAGTTCCCGATGATCACCGTCGTCAGCATGCCGATGTCATGCTCCAGCATCTGCGCCAGGGTAGTGACGACGACATGCTCCCGATCACGATAGGCGCTCTTTACGATCCCGACAGGGGTATCTGGCGAGCGGTACTGCAAAAGAATCCGCTGCGCTTCGACGATCTGCCTCGTGCGCCGTCCGCTGCGCGGGTTGTACAGGGCGATGACAAAGTCCGCCATGCCAGCCGCATCGATGCGTCTCGCGATCAGATCCCATGGCGTCAAATGGTCGCTCAGACTGATCGTGCAGGCATCGTGCATGATCGGTGCGCCAAGAATCGCTCCGCAGGAGTTGATCGCCGAAATTCCCGGAATCACTTCCAGCTCGACGCCAGTCGCCTGTTTCCAGCCTTTCTCCACCAGCACCTCGTAGACCAGACCGGCCATGCCGTATACGCCCGCGTCCCCGCTGGAGATGACAGCCACCTTTTTGCCTTCCTCTTCCGCCTGGCGGACGGCTTCCCGCGCACGCGTCACTTCCTCCGTCATCCCGGTACTGACGATCTCCTGATCCGTGAGCAAATCCCGGATCAGATCCACATAGGTGGAGTAGCCGATGATCACATCGCTCTCCTCGATCGCTTCCCGCGCCCGTTTGGTGATATGCTCAAAACTGCCCGGACCAAACCCGATCACAAACAACTTGCCTTTCATACGGATGAACCTCCTCTTTTCCAAAGGTGCTTTTTCTTAGCACGAACTCAACCAAGCCATGCGGCGATTCCCAGACATACCAGAAGGCACAGCAGGGATGCGCCGTACATCAAGCGCACCGTCATGCGTATGTCTTCGGGGCGCAGCGGGCGACGCGCATCCCCCAGTCTGGCACGCTCCGACGGGACGCCCTGGTATGTATTCAATCCGCCCAACTGGACGCCCAAGGCTCCGGCGACAGCCGCTTCCGGCAATCCGCTGTTGGGGCTGGGATGCAAGTGCGCATCCCTGCGGATGATCTGCCAGCTCTGCCGGACATCCAGGCGCAAAAGCCAGCTTGCCGCGAGCAGCAAAAGGGCGGTCAACCTCGCCGGGATATAATTGGCGACGTCGTCGAAACGAGCGGACGCCCAGCCCAGATTTCGGTATTTTTCGTTCTTGTAGCCCAGCATCGAGTCCAGCGTGTTCGTCGCCCGATAGGCCATCGCGAGCGGCGCGCCGCCGATCGCCGCGTAGATGAGCGGAGAGACGATGGCGTCCACGATGTTTTCCGCGACGGTCTCCACTGCGCCGCGGCAAATCTCCGCCTCATCCAGATGCTCGGTATCCCTCCCGACCACCATCGAGAGCGAGCGCCGAGCTGCTGGGATGTCGCCTGCCTGCAAATGGCGCATGATCTCCAGACCCGCATCCGCCAGTCCTTTGGTCGCGATCGTGGTGGAAATCAGCCAGGCTGACAAAGCGAAGGACAGCCATGGCGATACCAGCGCCCCTGCCCAGATGATCAGCCAGACAACTGCGTAGCTCCCGGCTACGATCAGCAGCGGAAACAACACGCCTCCCGCTTTGAGATGCTTTTCTTGTTTGACACAAGTCCGGATCAACCATTCCAGCCGTGAGATCCACCAGCCGATGATTACCACCGGATGCGGGAGACTTCGCGGATCGCCCACGACCCTGTCGATCAAATAGGCGGTCACGAGCACCCACGCCGCTTCATTCATCTGTCATTCTCCCTCTCTTTTACAGAAGGGGCTGATAGGTCCAGCGCTGTCCATCCCACTCCGTCAGCATGGCCGTACCGTGACGCAATCCTTCCACCTGCCAGTAATGGCTCTTGTCCTGCGCCAGCCAGGCAGACTGAAACCAGCGAATCACTCCGCCATGCGTCACGATCACCAGCGCTTCTTCGCCCGCATGCATTTCCACAATCTCTTGCAGCCAGGCATCGACGCGCTCCCCCAGCTGCTGAAGGCTCTCTCCGCCGGGCGGGCTGACGAGCAGGGGATCTTTGTGCCACTTCTTGACCTCTTCTTCATTCTTCTGCACGATTTCGTCGTATGTAAGCAATTCCCACTCCCCGAAGGAAAGCTCCCGCAAAGCAGCGGTCGTCTGCACCGAGCAAGGAAAGCGCGCTGTCAGCAATTCGGCTGTTTGCACGCAACGCTGCAAATCGCTGGCATAGATTTTCGCCGGGTTCAGTTCCAAAGACTGCAACTGTTCTGCCAGCGCGGCGACCTGCTTCCTCCCGTTTTCATGCAGGCCTACATCGGTATGTCCCAGGTATCTCGCCTGCCTGTTCATCTCTGTCTCTCCATGCCGTACCCATAGGCACTTCATCGGCGAACAGCTCCTTTCGCACTTATCTGGAAAATAGGAGCAAGGCCAGAAGCATCGCAGCCTCGCTGCTCTCAATCACCGCTCCATAGCAGTCTCCGTTCAAGCCTCCCAGCTTGCGCGCCACTCCTCGGGAAAAGGCGAGGGCAAACAGTAGAGATGCCAGGATCGCGCCAACTGTCTGCCAGCCACCCAGCCACCAGCCGGCCCCAAGCAATAACAAGTAGGCAACCACAATATGCACTGAAGAAAGACCTTCACTGATTCCCTTGCCAATCCCCTCATCCGCAGACAGATAGGGCCAGTACCGAATCGCCAGCAGGACATGCGTGCGAGCTGCCATCGGAACGAACAGAAGCATCATCCCCCACCACGGATGCGTCAGCTCAGCCAACGCCGCCATTTTCAGCAGCAAGAGCAAGAGAGCCGCCAAAACGCCCATCGCTCCAACCCGGCTGTCCTTCATGATCGCAAGCATTTTTTCTCGGGAGCGGCTGCTTCCGAGGCCATCCGCCAGATCCATCCACCCGTCGAGATGCAGGCCGCCGGTGATGTACACCCAGACGATCAGCGTCAACACGGCTGCGAGCAAAGGGCTGAACAGCCACAGTCCCGCTTGATGTACGCCCCACAAAATCACCCCGATGACCAGACCAACTGCCGGATACCAGGCGACGCTTTTTTTCCACGCTTCCTCGCTGGGACGCAGCCAAGGGACCGGAATGCGCGTGAAAAAAGAAAGGGCATGCCAAAATGCGTTCATCCTTTGATCCTCCAAGGTATTCCTGACCAGACCGCGTAGACCGTATCCGCACGGCGGGCCGTCATCTGATTGACATCACCGAGCACATCGGCAAACCAGCGTCCCAGCCTGCTCATCGCCACCCCGCCAAGTCCGACCTCACTGGTGACCGCGATGACGGTCCGTGATGATGCTGCCACTCCGTCCAGCCACGAAGTCGCTTCTTCATAGACCTCCCGGGTGATGGCCTCGCTTCTCCACTCCGGCTCGGGAACCGCCATCAGCCGATTGCTGACCCAGGTAGAGAGGCAGTCGATCAGGACGACCTCGTATTCCCGCGCTGCCTGGATCGATTCTGACAAGCGCAGAGGAATCTCCACACATCCCCAATCAGCAGGGCGGCGGGATCGGTGCAGCGCTATCCGGCTGCGCATCTCCTCGTCCTTCGCCTCTCCGGTCGCGACATAGAGGACTCGCTTGCCCGTCTCAGCCGCCAGTTCTTCGGCGAAACCGCTTTTTCCCGAACGGACTCCCCCCGTGACCAGAATCAGACTCATCGCTTCCTCCCCCTCTCCTCGCAAACCTCGCGCAAGGCGTCCATCAACTGTTCGTTCTCTTCCCGCTTGCGCACGGCGATGCGGAAGTCTCGCGGGGTCAAGCCCGGATACATGGCGCAGCTGCGGATCAGGATGCCTTTTTTCCCGAGCCCTGTCTGCAGCTCCTGTGCTGTCCAGTCTTTCGAGGTGCGTACGAGCAGAAAGTTCGCTTCGCCCGGCCAAGCCTGCCAGCCCAATTCCTTATGCAAAAAGGCACGCAGATATTCGCGCTCTTCTGCAATCAGCTTGCGCGTCTCCTTCTCGTAGGCGATTTCCTCCAGACAATGCTCCCCGGCAAGTAAAGCCAAGGCATTGACGCTCCAGCTCACCTGCTTCGCCTTCATCCGTGCGATGACATCCGGATGCGCGATGGCATATCCCAGCCTCAGCCCCGGAATCGCGTACATTTTGGTCATCGAGCGCATCAGAATCACTCGAGGGTAATCACCCAATGAATCCTCCAGCGAAAACGCCTTTTTCTCATCTACAAAATCGAGAAAAGCCTCATCCACAACCAGCCAGGTGTTCGTCTCGGCTGTCCAGCCAGCCATACGCTTCAATTCGTCCGCCGTATAGAGGATGCCGGTCGGATTGTTCGGGGACCCGACAAACACCAAATCCGTCTGCTCAAAAAGCTGCCGCAGCTGAGACTCTTCCGCCTTGTAGCCGTTCTCTTCGCGACCGAAGCAGCCGATCACCTGGGCGCCAAACTGCTCCGAAAGTTGTGCGTATTCGGAAAAGCAGGGATAGACCACCCCGACTTTTTCAGGAGCGAGCGCCAACAGCGCTAGCGCCATTGCTTCCGCCGCGCCGTTCGCAGGCAAAAGCCACTCCTCATCCTGCTTCAATCTTTTCCCCAAGGCTTGACGAAACGAGCGATGGGCGGGATCAGGGTAGCGCGTCATTTCATGCAGATGGTTTTGCAGCGCTGTGATGACGGAGGGAGGCGGTCCAAGCGGATTGATATTGGCGCTGTAGTCGAGAAAGCCGTTTTCGGGCATGCCGTAACGCTTGGCTGCCGATACCCAGTCGCCGCCGTGTCCATATTTTTCCAGTACCTCCATCAGAACTCAACCCCCAGCACAGCAGGGATGCCTTCCTCGTAGTAGTGCTTGATCGGCTTCATCTCTGTCACCAGATCAGCCAGATCCATGATTTCCTGCTTGGCGCTGCGCCCGGTGATCACGACATGCATGCGCTCGGGCCGCTTTTGCAAGGTGTCCATCACATCATCCAGCGGGAGCACATCGTCAATCGGGAATTTTTCGATGGCAAGCGCGTTGTTTAATTCATCGAGGATCACCATGTCGTAGGCATCTGACAAGAGCTTTTCTTTGGCAAAGCGCCACGCTTCAGCCAGCGCTACCCGATGCTCCTCGGGTGTTTTCGTCCAGGTAAAGCCGATCCCTTTTTGCACGATCTCGATCCCCAGGCGGTCAAAGACGATCTTTTCGCCATAGGTCCGCTCCGGCGATTTGATAAATTGGATCATCAATACCTTTTTGCCCCTTCCGGTCGCCCGTACCGCAAGCCCCAAAGCTGCTGTCGTTTTTCCCTTGCCGTCACCCGTATAGACCAAAAGCAACCCGCGTTTGCTGGCTTGCTGGTTCATCATCATCCCTCCTGAAATAGAAAAACGCTTTGTTCTCCTTCTATAGAAAAAGGAAAACAAAGCGCGGATAGCATACCATCACAATCCTCACCTCTTCCTTTGACCCGAAGGAAATCAGTGCAACACAAAAACAGGCAGGTCTCCTGGCTCAAGAATCATCGCCTTTCTTCTCCTTCCCACCCTGACCGGGCAGTGGATGGCATCGCGCCGTGAAGAAAAAGCTCCTCTCATACAGTGGCGGGACCGCGTTGGCTTTTCACCAAACTTCCCTTTTAACCTTGCTTATCCGAATGTCTCGCTCGCATAAACAAGGACCTGTTTGTCAATCGTATTCATTTTTCCAGCTGACAAGTACTTGTACTAATCATAGCAAATGCTGGTGGGGATTCAAGCAAAAGCTGCAAACGGGTCAATGGAATGCTCAGCTTTTTACTCGACAGCCAGATGACAGCGGGATTGGTGGGTAGCAGATAGCGGATAGGCGTCGGGTGTGGCAGATCTGCATTTCTCCATGCGCTGGGAGCAGCGTGCGTAAAAGTGGCACCCTTCCTTTGATTCAAACGGATTCGGCGGATCGCCCTCCAATGGCGTGCGCTCCTGCTTTGTTCCCGGCTGAATTCTCGGGACGGCGGACAGCAAGGCTTGGGTATACGGATGGGCAGGCTGTTCGAATACTTCCTCCGTCCGTCCGATCTCGACGATGCGCCCCAGGTACATCACAGCCACTCGATCCGAGATGTACTTCACGACGGACAAATCATGAGAAATAAAGATCATGGTCAGTTGCAGCTCGTTTTGCAAATCCTCCAGCAGATTCAGGATTTGCGCCTGAACCGACACATCCAGCGCGCTAACGGGTTCATCTGCGATCAGCAGCTTGGGCTTGACGGCGATGGCTCTGGCAATGGCGATGCGCTGCCGTTGACCTCCGCTGAATGCTTTGGGGTATTTGTTCGCGTCGCTGGGCAAGAGACCGACCTTCACGAGCAAGTAGTCGATATACTCGTCCGTCTCTTTCTCCGACGTGCAGATGCCGTGAAAACGAATCGCTTCGCTCAGCATCTCCTTCACCGTCATTTTTGGATTCAGGGATGAATAGGGGTCCTGAAAAACCATCTGCATATCCTTGTACAGATGCCGCAGCTTTCCTGGGCTTTCATGCGTAATGTCATGGCCCAAAAAAGAGATGGTGCCTTCTGTGGGTTCATAAAGTCTCATCAGGGTGCGGCAAAGCGTCGTTTTTCCGCAGCCGCTCTCCCCTACCAGCCCTAGTGTTTCGCCTTCCTTTACCTCCAGCGAGACATCGTTCACGGCGTACAGCTTCGGATTGTTTTTGCGAAAAACGCGATCCAGCCATGTCTCTTTGCGCTGATAGATTTTATGCAGCCCCTCTACCTTCAAGATCGAAG
The DNA here is from genome assembly GCF_000503775.1 of Brevibacillus panacihumi W25. Lineage (GTDB taxonomy): Bacteria > Bacillota > Bacilli > Brevibacillales > Brevibacillaceae > Brevibacillus > Brevibacillus panacihumi_A. The sequence continues at coordinate 1,486,453 of NZ_KI629782.1, forward strand.
TCAAAAGCCACACATCCTTTCATGATGGACACAGGCTGACCAATGGCCTGGACTAACCTCTTGCAGTCGGGTTTTTTCGGCATCGGCGCATTCCTCGGTTGCAAGCGAACAGCGCTCCCGAAAAGGACAGCCTGCGAGGGGCTGATTCATCCTCGGCAGCGAGCCCGGGATTCCTTCCAGCCGACCCGTCGAATCAAGCTGCGGAACGGAGCGGATCAGCCCTTTTGTGTACATGTTTTTCGGTGCGGCAAACAGTTGTTCCACGCTCGCGATTTCCATTACCTTGCCCGCGTACAGGACGACGACGCGATCGCACATCTCCGCCACTATGCCCAGATTATGCGTGACCAGCAAGATCCCCATGCCTAGCTCTCGCTGAAGCTGCTTCAACAAGCGGAGCACCTGATCCTGTACCGTCACGTCGAGGGCCGTGGTCGGTTCATCTGCCAGCAGCAGCTTGGGGTTGCAGGAGATCGCCAGCGCAATCATCACCCTTTGTCTCATGCCTCCGCTCAATTCATGCGGATATTGAGAGACGCGTTTTTCAGGAGATGGAATTCCTACCTGCTGCAAAAGCTTGATCGCTCTCTCCCACGCTTCTTTTTTGCTCATCTTTTGGTGGGTTCGCAGGGTATCCACGATCTGATCTCCCACCCGATAGACCGGATCCAGCGAGCTCGTCGGGTCTTGCAAGATCATCCCGATTTGCTTGCCGCGCACCTGCTGCCATTCTTGCTTCGGCAAAGTGAGCAGATCTCGTCCTTCAAACTGAACGCTTCCCTTCACCGTCTTGCTTTTGGTCCCAGGCAGCAAATTCAGAATGGAGCGGCATGTCATGCTCTTGCCGCTTCCGCTCTCTCCGACGAGTCCGATAGTTTCCCCTTGTCTGACGTCAAACGAAACACTGTTGACGGCATAGACGGATCGTTCTTTCAGCTCCAGGACGATCTCCAGATCTTTGACTTCCAAAAGTGGATCCATCTTCATCACTCCTGTACTCCACGTTCTAGGACAGCTCCTTCACATCTCCCAAAAGAAGAATGGCTAGCAGGACGGGCATCGCCTTGCGGATATCATCCGTGTGGAAGCGGATGGTTCTCCCCCCGACCAGCGTCATCCCCGGCAGAAAGCTGACCAGATGGGCAGAACTGGTGTATTTGAATTCCATGTCGATTTCATAATGATCCAGCGCTTTGACGGGCTTGACCTGCTGCCTGTTGCGCACAGCTTCGATGGCTTTTTCCCGAATCATCTGCTGGCTGACCGCAGGATGCAGGCAGCGCGCCGTGAACATGCCGATGGCCTGCTTGACCGCTACGGTGTGGACGCCCTCTATCTCCTGTTTTACCTCCAACGCTGTTTGACTGTCGCCCGTAACCAGCACCACTGGGACTCCGAATGCTCCGGCAATCGCGGCATTGATTCCGGCTTCGCCAATTTCCCGGCCGTTGATCGTGATGCGCTGCACGGCTTTATTGTTCAGCGTGTGGTTGAGAATGGCTTGATTGGTCCCTGCCATGCAGTGGTAGCCAATGAAAAAGGCCATGTCGAACGACTCGTCGATCCCTTCCATCATCAACAGAGGCTTCACAAAGCCGCGGATCACTTCCGCTTTGGGATGCAGGCGGTCTACGATCAGATTGCGCATGGTGTCATGGGAATCGTTGACGACGACCTCTGTGACTCCCGCCTCCAGCGCCCCTTCGATCGCAGCGTTCACATCGTCAGTCATCAAGGTGCGAAAATAGTCATAGTCGCTGGTTCCCTTATCGACATCATCCCAGTCCGTAACGCCGGAGATGCCTTCCATATCCACGGAAATAAACAATTTCATCTGTTTTTCCCCCATTTTTATTGGCTTTCAATTTTTTCCGCGAGGCCATCACCCAAAAGGCTAAAGCCCAAGCCCGTGACGATGATGCCCAGACCGGGAATCGTCGCAATCCACCAGGCATTGATAATGAAATTTCTTCCCTCCGCAATCATGGCTCCCCATTCGGGGGTAGGCGGCTGAACGCCCAAGCCCAAAAAGCTCAGCGAAGCCCCGAGCAAGATGCACAGCACCACATCCGACATGGCGAACACCAAAGCGGATGAGATGACGTTGGGCAAAATATGCCGGAATAAAATGCGCCCGTGCCCATACCCCATCCCTCTCGCGGCCAGGATATACTCCTGCTGCTTGATGACCAGGACCTCTGCTCTGACGATGCGTGCATAGGCGCTCCACCCTACCAGGGCAATCGCCAGGTACAGATTGAACAAGCCCGTTCCCAGAATGGAAATGATTGCGATAATCAGGACGATAAAAGGAAAGCTGATCACGATATCGACCAGCCGCATCATGACGGAATCAAACCAGCCGCCAAAATATCCGGACAGCAGGCCGATCAGCGACCCCAGCAGCAAAGGCGTGATCACCGAAAAAACGCCGATCTGCAAATCGATACGGGCTGCGTACAGCATCCTTGTAAAAATATCTCTCCCAAAATTATCTGTGCCGAACCAATACTCGCTTCCAGGCGGTTGAAAGGCCTGGGACAAGTCATTTTTCACCGGATCATAGGGTGTCAGAAGGGGTGCGCAGATGGATGCCAGCAGGACCAAAAGAATGATCAGCAGCCCGAGCGTAATCTTGGCATTGACGGGCAGTCTTCGGACGAAATCAGGCAGAACCCTTCTGGGGTAGGGTTTCGTAACAGTTGTTTGTATGTGGGACATCGCTTTTCATCACTCCAATTTCACTCTGGGATCAAGGATTGTATAGAGAATGTCCGTAAGCAGGTTTACGACAATCACGAGTGCGGCAAACACAAGAACCAGTCCTTGTATCACCGGATAATCCCTGGTCAAAATCGAGCTGATTAAAAGCTGGCCTAATCCCGGTACGGAAAAAACGGTTTCCACAATGACGGATCCTCCCAAAAGCCAGCCGACATTTACCCCCAGGATCGTGACCGTCCCCAATACAGCGTTGCGCAGGACATGCTTGATCATGACCTGGCTTTCCTTGATTCCCCGCGCCCGCGCCGCTTCCACGAATTCTGCGGACAGGATGGTGATGATTTTCGTGCGCAGCGGGCGAATTAGCACCGGGGTCAGGGAAAAGGAAATCGTCAAGGCAGGGAGAAACAGGTGTCGCAGATGCTCGGTGAACGTATTGCCGTAACCCGATACGGGAAACAGCTTTACCTTGATGCTCAAGAGCAGCATCAGCAGAATCCCGATCCAGAAAGAGGGCATGGAAAGGCCCGTGATCGAGGCGGCGCGAAAGCCGTTGTCCAGCAGACTGTCTTTTCGCACTGCGGACCACATCGCGATCGGTACACTGATCAGCACGCTGAGAATGGTGGTGTAGATGACGAGAAACAGCGTGACATCCAGCCGTTCGCCAATCAGCGTGAGAACGGGCTGCTGGATGATGATCGAGTCACCCATGTTCCCTTGAAACAGGTTTTGCATGTAAATGAGGTACTGATTGAGCAGCGGCTGATCCAGTCCCATTCGTTCTGTCACCCGCTGCACGGTCTCCGGATTGGCCCGGGGGCCCAGCAGGATCTGTGCCGGGTCTCCGGGAATCAGACGGATCATAAAAAACGTAATGATGGATATTCCCAGCAAAACGGGAACAAGCGAAACGATGTGTTTGACAGCATATTGCAGGCGTCCGATGTCCATCACCTTCTTTACTGCTTACTGAGCCAAACGTCTTCTAGCCGGTAGCTGCCCATGTTGGATACTTGGAATCCGTGGACATTTTTCTGCGTCACATAAGAATTCGGCGTGTGGAACAGGAAGATAAACGGAGCATCCTCGCTAAAGATGCGCTGCAGCTCGTAGTACATCTCCTTGCGCTTTGTCTCGTCCTGTTCCTGCTGCGCCTGGAGCGCCATTTTATCGAGTGCTTCATTGTTGTAGCCGGTATAATACGCGTTGGTTCCGCCGCTCGGGGCAGCGCCGAACATCGTGATTTCGTCCGGATCGATGATATCGCTGGAGTAGTAGGTGGTAATCATCTCGTACTTCATGCTGGAGTGCATTTCGTCTACGACCCCTGGCTCCAGCTGCTGGATTTCCAGCTCAATGCCAATCGCTTTCAATTGTTCTTTCATGATGACCGCCATCTGGCTGTTGATATCGCTTCCGGAATTAATGGTCAGCGTCGCTTTAAAGCCGTCTGGCCGCGAGGATTCAGCCATCAGTTGCTTGGCCTTTTCCAGATTGTAGGGATAGCCCTCTAGCTGATCGTTATAGTACAACACCTTAGGCAGGTAAGAGGTCGCGACCTCTCCATGCCCCATCAGCACCGCATCAATAATTTCCTGCTTATTGATGGCATAGTTCATAGCCTGACGGATTTTCAGGTCGTTATATGGCTCTACCGTCGAGTTGATCGGGATCATATCCAGACGGGCGAAGGGAGCGACGAGTACGTGTAGGGACGGGTCGGCCTCCAATTGCTGCAGGGAGCTGAAAGGAACATTGGAGGAAATCTCCAGTTCCTTGGCTTGCAGCATGAAGATTTTCGCTGTATCCTCGGGAACCTGGACAAATTCGACTCCGTCCAGATACGGCTTGCCTTTTTGCCAATAGTCTGGATTTTTCTTCAACACGATTTTTTGCCCCCGCTGCCAGCTCTCCAATTGAAACGGCCCGGAGCCAACGGGATTATTCGCAAAAAATTCTTTTCCTTTCTCCTCGACGACCTGCTTGGGAACAATGGAAGAACTGGATAATGCCAAAGTAGACAGCAAAGGAAGATAAGGAGCCTCCAGGTTGATCGTCACCTGATGCTCGCCTGTTACATCAATCGATTTGATCGCCGGATAGATCCAATCCCAGTTGGAGTCCCCGCCCCGCGCACGATCCAGGGAATATTTCACATCCTCTGGCGTGAGCGGCATGCCATTATGGAATTTCACATCATCCCGCAGGTTGAAGACATAGGTTTTGCCATCCTCCGAGATGGTCCAGTCCGTCGCTACACCCGGTTCGATCCCGTCTCCGTTCGGGGACAGGCGAACCAGCTGATCATACATGTTCAGCACGGTCCAGATCGCCAAATTCGTTGCGGGAATGATCGGATCGAAGCTGGTAATATCATGATTGCGGGCAAAACGCAGAACCCCTCCCGTCTGCGGGGTGTTGTCCTGCTCTGCTGTCTGTTCCGCTCCAGGCTGCGGAGCCGGCTGCTGCGGCGTTTGCGCGGTTTGATTGGCTGGTGACGCGGAACAGGCTACTAAACTGATCATGGTCCATACACTTACAAGTGCCAGGCCGAGACGTTTTTTCATGATCCACTCTACCTCCTTCTGATGTATCCTTCCTAGCAAAAAGCAACTTTCAAAAGTTCTGATCCTGCCCAGAAATCCCCCCTTTCAAATCGCTTGGCTCGGTGATTCAAGCTGCTTCATTTGCCGATTGCTCTGTTTTCTTGCCAACGAATTTGTATGCTAACGCGAGTAAGGCGCTGAGCAAGCTTCCCCCTAAAATTCCCGGAATCATTCCGGTTTGCAAGGACATGATGACGGCTGCTGCCGACCCGAAGAAAACGAGAAGCAAATTCGCCTTCGACTTCGTCCCGACAGCGATCACCGACAATAAGGGCCCCCACACCAGACAAAATCCAACGAAAATATCCAGTATCGTGATGCTTGGCCAAAGGCTGATGCATACAGCCAACAGGAACGCGCCAATCAATCCCCTCGCTCCGAGTACGGATTGCTTCACCTTTCGCACCGTGCTGGCAAGCGAGTAAATCAGCATGGATAGGATGGAAACAAGAAAAAGCGTGTGCCCGACCTCCCCGCCGAATTGTTCGATGACAAACACCCCGACCTGATCCGTTTGCTTGGGCCAGATGGCTTGGGCTTTTGCCACAAACGCCAGGGAGCCGAGCGATATTGGGAGGCAGGACCACAGAAATGCGCTTAAGGTGTGGGGATAAGCTTGCTGGGACAAGCCCTTCTGCTTGCCATTGCCGAAGAAGACCGGCAGCAACTGCTGCGCCATCATCCCCATAAAAAAGACTGCCATGACCCACCACATCTCTGCCCTGTTCGCAGAAAGGGTATCGATTGACAAAAAGTGAACGCCGGAATAGACCGTTGGGATGCTGACGTGCAGATAGACGAGAGTAGGTATGATGACCGACGCGATCATTCCCATCATGATCACGCTGACCGGAATCCACCTGCCGTATCCCCGCCTGCTCGCCAGAAGAATGATGGCCGTTATCACACCAGCCAGTGCCAGGAGATACCAGACGGAATCATTCAGATAGGTGCGCAGAATAATAATTTTTGCCGTCAACAGCAGGTAGCAGCCAAACTGTGCGATCGAGAAGAAGAGCATGGCGGTCTGCAAGCCACCTCCTTCCTGCTCCCGCGTCCTTTGATACATCAATCGCGTGAATAAAAAGGAAAGCATCCCCGCTGCCGTAAAGCCGACGATACCCACAACACCGTAATCGTAGGCAATTTGCGGCGCCAGCAGAAAAAGCATGGGGGGTACATTGGCGATTAATAAAAAGACAATCTTTTTTGCCAATCCTTGCGCCATCATCGATTACCCCCTTCTAAAGCTTCTCGGCGAGAGACCGGTCACTTTTTTAAACGTGGAAGAGAAATAAGCAGCGCTTTTGAACCCGGTGACCATGGCGATATACTCGATGCTGACCGGTTTTTTGAGCAGTTCTTTGGCTCGCTCGATCCGGATTGCCGTCAGCACCTCGATAAAGGTGCAGCCTGTTACTTTTTTCAGCAGCCGGTTGAGATGCGTCGGGCTGACATGTACCGCTTTTGCGACATCCGCCAAGGTCAAGGCCTCCTGGTAATACTCTTGGATAAAACGAAGACAGCGGGCCGTTATCGAGTCCTCGGCATCCTGGAGCTGCCGCATTGCTTCTTCCCACGCAGTCCGAAGATTGAGGGACTCTCCCAGCCCGAACCTGAACAATTCGTCGGGCGAAAGCAGTTTGCACCGCAGCAGTGCTTCTCGCAAAGGCTGCATATGCCGCGTCGCAGAGAGCACCAGCTCGGCACCGTCTATGGGCTCAGGAGCGATCACGATCTGGGAGGCTTTGAGCTCCTCCAGCAAAAGGTTTCGCCAACCGGGAGAAGCCGCATGCACCGCTGCCACCGCATCGGGTACGAAACCAAATTGCTGCCCCCACACATGCTCATCGATGGCATCTCCGGAGCGAATGGTTTTTTCCAATAAGGATTGCTGCAGCAATGGTTTCGCCTTCGATTTTTCGTGGTACTTTCGCTCCACTTTTTGCAGGGTTTCGTAAAATTCAGTGGTGCTAAAAGGCTTCAGCAAATAGGCTGACGCGCCCAGCTCCAGCGCCTGTTTGGCATAAGAAAACTCGTCGTAGGCGGAAACCATGACGATCTCGGTATCCGGCCAGCTCGTCTTGACCCGTTCCAATACCGCGATGCCATCCAGGACAGGCATGCGAATATCCAGGAAGATCAGGTCCATGGGCTCCGATTCCAGGATTTTCAACGCTTCTCCCCCATGGTGGGCAGATGTTATCCCGTAATCAGGGCTGCTTTTTTCCAACAGCACCTGCAAATTGAGAAGCTCAAAAGGCTCGTCGTCCACCAAAAGCACCTTCATAGCACGACCTCCTTTATGGTGATTACGAATCTGGACCCTTCTACACTGGGAACCACCTGCAAATCTCCCCGATTCGGGAAGTAATGCTGCAAACGCTTCTGGGTGTTCTTGAATCCAATCCCGATTCGCTCTGCAGATGTGCCTTGTTCCTTCCATAGGTTGAAGTGCTCGACGATCTCTTGGTCAATGCCAGGTCCGTTGTTGTAGATTTCGATTTGCAGGCTGCCGGCGGTGTGCCAGATGCGAATGGATATCTCGCCGTCCTCTGCCAATGGCTCGATTCCATACTTGCAAGCATTTTCGACCAATGCCTGAATGAGAAAGATGGGTATTTTGAAAGAACGCAAACGCTCCTCAATGTCCACATGCCACTGCAACCTGGGACCGAAGCGAAGCTTTTGGATTTTCAGGTACATCATGACGGTATTCACTTCTTCATCGATGCTGATCAAATCGCTGTCCGCGCGAAGGGTATACCGGAGCAACGAGGATATGCCATGGATCGCTTCGGTTGCTTCTTCGTACTTCCCGATTCGAATCAAGGATGTCACGGTATTGAGACCATTGAATAAAAAATGGGGCTGAATTTGCGAAGTCAGATTGGATAGCTGAGATTCAATCAACAGCACCTCCAGATCTTTTTTCCGCTTTTCCACCTTCAGGTACTCCAATTCCTTATCCCAAAAGAGGACCAGGACCAATGTCGTCAGGCCGACTACACCGCCAACGATGCCGTATACGATCAGAAACGTAAACGCGGATTGTGATACGATCATAGCCATCCCTCTTATAACGGCGCATGCATGTATTTGATATTTTTGGTGAAGCTGTCCCAATACCACAGCGGAGATAAGGTGTATCCCGTCAAGGCCTTGTTCATCACGAGAATTTGCTTGGGATGATCCAGTACGATCCAAGGGCTGTCCAGTGCAATGATCGTGAGCGCATAGATCATGTGCTTGGCCCGTTTTTTCTCATCCATCTGTGTGGCTGCCTCGGTGATGAGCCAATCTACATTGGGATTCTGGTAATTGGCATAATTCGCTCCCCCGCTCCCGAGATAGTCGGAGTGAAACAGCGGAAGTAGATTTCCCAGCGGGTCCGGCATGTCAGAGCCCCATTGGTAGACGATGAGGTCATAATCGCGTGTGCCCCCCAGAGATCGGGCAGTCAGTTCTTTTCTGGTTACCATTTCAATTTTCAATTCAATTCCCAAAGGCTTGACCGCGGTCCGCAGTGCAAGTGCCGCATTGAGATTGATCGGCGTGTTGTCGGTGAGGATCTTCGCGCTGAAGCCGTCTGGTACGGAGGAGTGCGCCAGATATTCCTTGGCACGCTCGAAATCATTTACGTATCTTGGGAGATTCTTGTAGTAGGAATCCCAGCTATGCTTTTCGTACGTCCACATCTTGCTGTGAATCGGGACGCTCTTCGCGGACAAGCCGTAGGTTTTCACAATTTCTTTCAGGTATCTGTCATGGTCAAATGCGTAGCTGAACGCTTTGCGCACCTGGATTTCATCAAACGGCTTTCGCTTGGTGTTGAACGCAATAAAGTCGCTTACATAGCCCTCCGTCTGTTGAATCTGGACATTGTCCAGCCGCTCCACGTCGGGAATGACATCAACGGGTAGAGAGAACGAGGCGGTCACCATTCCGGACTTGAGGCCTGTGACATGTGTTTGTTTGTCAGGAACGACGCGAAAAATCACTTCGTCCAGATAGGGGCCTCCCTCTTTGTTCCAATAGTCAGCATTACGCTTTAACACCACCTGTGAGCCTGTATCCCATTTCTCGAAGCGAAATGGGCCAGTCCCGACGAGACCCGCTTCAGCGCTGCCGAAGCTCGTTTGATGCTTGCTGACAGAGGCTTTGCTGACGATGTGCCCAGCGGTGGTTGCGGGTACGTATCGCCAGAGGGCATCAGGCTGTTTCAACTTGATTTGAACGGTCCACTCTGCGGTTTTTTCAATGCTCTCGACATTGCGATACATCCAGGAGAGATACGATCCGGTCTGCTGATCCCTGATTCTGCGCAGGGAGAAAACCACGTCATCGCTCGTCATCGGTGTTCCGTCATGGAAATGGACGTCTTTGCGAATCGTGTACTCATACGTGAGCGGATCTTTCATCTCCCACTTTTCCGCCAGATTGGGCGCCAGGCGGGATTGCTCGTCAAACCGCAGCAGACCCTCTGTAATCTGGCAAACCACCGGCATGGTGGAGTAGTCATAAGCAAAGGCCGGGTCAAGGGAAACAATATCTGTTTGCAGCGCGATCGTAAGGGTTCCCCCGCTTTTGCCTGAAAACAGATTCCCAGCGTTCCCCGAAGAAAGTGATGACAGGTGATTTCCCGAACAAGCTGCAACGCTCATGCTTGCCAGCAGGATGATCACGAGACAGGCTGTTACCTTGACACGCACTGCTTTCATGTCCTCCTCTTTTCGCCTATGATGCTGGTACATCACATCATAGCAATGAATACTCGTTGATTAATTCGAAATAATCGCATTATTTTTTCGATTTTTGAACCTGTTTTGCTTCCTCCTCCCATTATCTGACATCGCGGCATGCTTCTGGCTTGCGTCCGCCTGACCCTCTGAGTGTAAAGGATTTTGACGACTGTGAACATGCAACGGTATACAACATATGAAAAAAAATTGTAGTTTACTAGAATTCAAATATCCGTTACCATATTTCCAAAACATGTATACGAGGTGAGAGACTTGTTGTACCCTCCCATCCCTGTGATTCCGGAAGTGTCAACCGCGAACCTGTCTGTATGGCATGATTGCGGCGAGGCCTTGGTTCCACTCTCGACGCTTTCGCCCAAAATCACCGTCTACTCCGCCTATTACCACCAGGGCTATGACGGCACGCAGCCTGAAATCTATTTGCGAGAAGGCGCGGCCGAACGCTTGGCTGCCGCCGCCGAAAAGCTTCCGACAGACTATTCCTTCGTCGCGTTGGACGGCTGGCGCTCGACACAGGTACAAGCCTCTCTTTATGAAGAATTCCGCCAATCCCTCCTGCGGCAAGGATGGCAGGACGGAGACGAGTTGAAAGCCGAACTCGGCAAATTCGTCGCCTTGCCCACCACAGATATCCAAAAGCCCTCGCCTCATCTCTCCGGCGGCGCGATCGACCTGACCATCGCAGGACCCGGCGGCTGGCTGGAAATGGGGACGGCCTTCGACGATTTTAGCGATCTGGCGACGACCCGTCATTACGAGGAAATCTCTGAACCTAGCGAACGCGACATCCTGATCCGCGACAACCGCCGCCTCCTCTACCACCTCATGATCGAAGCTGGTTTCGTCAACTATCCGAAAGAGTGGTGGCATTACGAGTACGGTACCAGAAGCTGGGCTGTGCGTACCGGTGAGGAGCCTCGATACGGAGGAATTTTGTCGATGCAAGCAAAAAAGAGTTGAATACACATAATATTTGCAATATATTAAAAATTAATTAAATATATTTACCACTTGGGGGTCGATTTGATTGAAGCGCAGATGGTCTAGGTCTCATCTCTTTACCAGTCTTCTGCTCAGCCTGTCCTTACTGGCAGCCGCATGCAGCAGCACGCCCGCAAATCAGTCACAGGGAGAAACAAAACCACCCGAGAATACCCCAGCACAGAACGCCCCAGCACAGCAAGCCCAGTCAGCAACGCCCACCGACACACTTTTCGTCGCCATCAACGCAGACCAAGGCACCTTGGACCCAGCCGTCACCTTTGACAACGGCGCATGGAAAATCACTTATCCTACCTATCAGCGCCTGGTCGAGTATGACGGTGCCACTACCGAAGTGAAACCCGGACTCGCCAAGGAGTGGAAGGTGAGCGACGACGGACTTACCTGGACCTTCACCCTGGCAGAAGGAAACAAGTTCGCAGACGGAACTCCCGTCACGGCGGAAGCGGTCAAATTTACTTTCGACCGCACCCTGAAAATCCAGAAAGGTCCTGCCGATGTCTACAATGTCATCAAGGAAGTAAAAGTAGATTCGCCGACCAGCGTGACCTTTGTTCTCAACCAGAACTTCCCGCCATTCCTCTCTACTCTGGCAGCCAACTACGGCGGAATCGTCAATCCGAAGGTCATGGAACAAGAAAAAGACGGCGACCTCGGCCAAAACTACCTCGCAAACAACACCATGGGCAGCGGCCCCTACCAACTCAGTGAATGGCGCAAAGGCGAATACATCAAGCTGACGTTGAATCCTCACTCCTCAGTCAAACCCGCAATCCAGAACGTCTTCTTCAAGATCGTGCCTGACGCTACATCCCAACGACTGCAGCTCGAACAAGGCGAGATCGACATCGCCGAAGGAATTCCAAAAGAACAGCTGAAAGCCGTCATGGCCTTCCCGAACGTCGAAGTTCTGCAAGAGCCAAGCCTTGCTGTGGACTACGTCTACGTCAATTCCACCAAAGGCAATCCGGCTCTGCAAAATCCAAAGGTTCGGCAGGCTTTGAGCTACGCCGTCGACTACGATGCCCTGACCTCCTCTGTCCAGGAAGGCTTCGCGACCCAAATGCGCGGTCCGATTCCCAAAGGTCTCTGGGGTCATGACGAATCCGCACACCAATACAAGCGCGATGTGGAAAAAGCAAAAGCCCTGCTGGCTGAAGCAGGGGTCAGCAATCTGAAGCTCGATCTTCTGTACTCGGACAACAAAGCATGGTGGGAGACCGAAGCACTGGCTCTGCAATCCTTTTTCGCAGATGTGGGTGTAACGCTCAATCTGAAAAAAATCGCCTACGCCACCTCTCGCGAAATGATGGACAAAGGCGAATTCGACCTGGCACTCGGCGTCTGGAGCCCGGACTTCGGGGATCCGTACATGTTCATGAACTACTGGTTTGATTCCAACAACTTCGGCCTCGCCGGCAACCGCGCGTTCTACAAAAATGACAAGGTGGACGAGCTCGTGCGCAAGGCAGCCCAGATCAACGACAAGGCAGAACGTGAAAAGCTCTACAAGGAAGCGCAGAACATCGTCATCGACGAAGCGCCGTACCTCTATCTCTATCAGATGGATTTCCAGCTCCCGATCAGCAAGCAGGTCAAAGGCTTTGTGTTCAACCCGATGCTGGAGGGGATCTACAACCTCGCCGACATGTCCAAATAAAGCCGTTTGAAGGAGTGTTTTCCTCGTGAGACAAATCATCACCAAACGCCTTGCCATGCTCGTGCTGGTCTTGTTCGGAGTGACGCTGATCACCTTTTTTCTCTCCCACGTCATTCCGGGCGACCCGGCACGAATGATGGTCGGGCAGCGCGCCAGTGAGGAAACACTGCAGGAAGTTCGTCGTCAATTGGGCCTAGACCAACCAGTCTGGGTCCAATATTTTACCTATATGAAGGGGCTTCTTGCAGGTGATTTTGGCGACTCGATCCGTACGCAGCAACCTGTCATCAATGATCTGATTACCTTTTTCCCCGCCACGATTGAGCTTGCCCTGACTGCGTTTGTCATCGCGATTGTCATTGGCATTCCCATCGGCATTCTTTCAGCCGTCAAAAAAGATACCGGCTGGGACCATGCGGGACGCTTCTTTTCCATTGCAGGCATCTCGACTCCGGTCTTCTGGAGCGGCCTGGTCGGCATCCTGCTGTTTTACAAAGTGTTTAATCTTCTGCCCTCCAGCGGACGGATCGACCTGATGGTCACTCCTCCGCCGACGATCACCGGACTCTTCCTGGTGGACAGTCTGCTGACCGGGAACTGGGCAGCCTTTTCCAACAGTCTCTGGCATCTCATCCTGCCCGCTTGCACGCTCGCTTTCGCCCAGTTGGCTACTGTCACCCGCCAGGTGCGTGCCAGCATGCTGGAGGTGCTCGGTCAGGACTACATCCGCACAGCGCTTGCCAACGGCATCCACGGTCCGGTCCTGCTGTTCCGCTACGCCTTGCGCAATGCCTTGATCCCGACGATTACGGTAGTGGGACTCAGCTTCGGCTCGCTGCTCGGCGGGGCTGTTGTGACCGAGACGATCTTCGGCTGGCCGGGCATGGGCAAATACGTCGTCGAATCGATCGCCTTCCTTGATTTCCCGGCGATCATGGGCTTTACCTTTGTGATCTCGCTTGGCTACGTCATCATCAATCTTCTGGTCGACCTGACCTACTACGCGCTAGATCCGCAAATCAAGGAATAGGGGGAAAAGCTGGTGTCTGGTACAACGTTGAAAACCGAATCGATCGCCGCAGCTAGATCAACCAAGACGGTCAACCCCTTTTGGTACAAGATCCGCCGCAATCCGCTCACTCTTTTGGGCCTGTTTTTGCTCCTGCTGATCCTGCTGCTGTCGATTTTCGCGCCGCTGATCAGTCCATATGAGCCGACCAAAATCAATATTCCCGAGCGCTTTGCCCCGCCGAGCGCCGATCATTGGTTTGGCACAGATGAGGTCGGCCGGGATATTTTCACACGCATTCTGTACGGCGCTCGTCTTTCTCTCGGCGTCGGGGTCGCGGTCGTCGTCGGCGCTGGCGTGATCGGCACCATCATCGGAGCCGTCTCCGGCTATTTCGGCGGCAGGATTGATCAGCTCATCATGCGGCTCATGGACATCATTCTCGCTTTTCCTGCTCTCGTCCTGGCGATGGCCATCGCAGCAACGCTTGGTCCCAACCTGCAAAATGCGATGCTCGCCATCGCCATCATCAAGATTCCGGTCTATGTCCGGTTGGCACGCGCGGAGACTCTGGCACTGCGGGAAAAGCTTTTTGTCAAGGCAGCCGTTACTTTCGGCATTCCTTCCTGGTTCATCATCGTCCGTCATATCATCCCGAACGCCCTGTCCCCCGTCATCATCCAGGTCACTCTCGACATCGGGGACGCGATTCTGCTAGTAGCTACCTTGGGCTTTCTCGGCCTGGGCGCACAGCCGCCTACTCCTGAGTGGGGGGCGATGATCAGCATCGGCTGGAAATACCTGTTGGATTACTGGTGGTACCCGACTTTTCCGGGACTTGCCCTTTTCCTGGCTTCTTGCGGCTTTAATCTAATCGGTGACGGCATCCGGGATATCCTCGATCCGAAAGCAAACCGTTCTTAGGGGTGATGTACATTGCTGCTGGAAATCCATAATCTCTCGGTGGAGTTTGAATCCATGCAGGACAGGGTCAAAGCGCTGCAAGCTGTATCCTTCTCCATCGACGAGGGCGAAATCGTCGGCATTGTCGGCGAATCCGGCTCGGGAAAATCGGTAACAGCGCTGAGTATCCTGGGCCTTTTGGAAAAGAACGCCCACATCTCCACAGGTTCGATCTCTTATAAAGGAAAGAACCTGCTTTCCCTCCCGAAAAAGGAGTGGCAAAGCTTGCGCGGCAAGGAGATCGGCATGGTGTTCCAAGAGCCGATGACCGCCTTGCATCCCACCATGCGCATCGGCGATCAGCTCGCAGAGGTGATTCATCGGCACCGGAGCATTTCCTATAAAGAAGCGTACAGACAGGCGATCGCGAGCCTGGCCGAGGTGCAGATCAACGATCCGGAGCTGGTGGCGCGCAAATACCCGTTTGAGCTGAGTGGCGGAATGCGCCAGCGCGTCGTCATTGCCCTGGCGATGTCTGCCCCGCCCGACCTCTTGATCGCGGACGAGCCGACCACTGCACTCGACGTAACCATTCAGCATGAGGTGCTCAAGCTGATGCAGGAACTGGCGCAAAAGCGAGGCACCTCCATTATGCTGATCACCCATGACCTGGGGGTCGTGGCACAGGTATGCCAGCGCGTCGTCGTGATGTACGCAGGCGAGGTCGTCGAGACAGGGACGACGGAAGAGGTCTTGCACTCTCCTTGCCATCCTTATACCAAAGCCTTGATTGGCGCCCTGCCCGATCTGGCGGAGCAAGGCCAGCCTCTCTTGGCGATCCCGGGAGAGTCGCCCGACCTGCGCAACCGCCCTGATGGATGTGTTTTTGCGCCCCGTTGTTCTTGTTCGCTGCCCATCTGCAGGGAGGACCATCCCGTCCTGGAGCCTGCCGTCTCTGGCTCGCTGACCCATCAAGTATCGTGCTGGGGGAGGAACCAATAAATGAACCCGTTGCTTGCCGTAAACGGCGTATCCAAGGAATACACGAAAGGCAATCACCGCTTCCAGGCCGTGTCCGGGGTGGATTTTGCCATCACCCGCGGAGAGACATTCGGCTTGATCGGAGAGTCAGGCTCCGGGAAAAGCACCCTGGGGAAAATGATTACCGGGTTGGAGCCACCGACGTCCGGAACGATCACCTATGAAGGGAATTCACTGTGGAATGGCAACCGATTTAACCGCTTGAAGCCGGGCGAGATGCAGATCGTCTTTCAAGACCCGCAGTCGTCTCTGGACCCGCGCATGCGCGTACAGGCCATCATTACAGAGCCGCTGCTCGCTTTGCCTGCGGCTGAGCGAAAAGAGAAGGGCAGCAGGGAACGCCTCCTAGCCCTGATCACCCGCGTCGGCTTGAAGCCGGATCATCTGAACCGCTATCCGCACGAGTTCAGCGGCGGACAGCGCCAACGGATCGCCATCGCCCGAGCCCTGATCACCGACCCCAGCTTCGTCGTGCTGGATGAGCCTACCTCCGCGCTGGATGTCTCCGTACAGGCGAATGTGCTGAATCTCTTGCAGGAGCTAAAACGCGAGCGAAATCTGACCTATCTGTTCATCTCCCACAACATGGCCGTCATCCGCTACATGTGCGATCGCATGGCTGTGATGCAAAAAGGCCGCATCGTGGAGATCGGCCATGTAAACGATATTTTCGTCAATCCTGTGGACAGCTACACGAAAACCTTGTTGTCCTCCCTGCCACAGCTCCATGAAAAAAAGGAGGATATTCATGTTTAACGGCGCAGAACTGAGAGAGATCCGCAAACAAAAACAATTGACGCTGCAAAATCTCGCTGACAAAACCGGCCTCAGCATGAGCCTGCTCTCTCAGATCGAACGCGGTCTGGTAGACCCGACGGTAGGAACCTTTTGGAAAATCTGCTCCGCTCTCGATGTTCCCATCAACCACTTCTTCCGGCTGAAGGACGATCATGATCCGCTCATCCGCAAAGGCATGCACAAAATCATTCATTTGAAAAACACCAATACCAAATACCATGTGCTGACCCCCTTGCAGGAAGGAAAGATCGAGTTTCTGCTGATCGAAATTGAGCCTGGGGAAGCGCTGGAGCAGGAGCAAATCTCGCATTCCGGGGAAGAGTGCGGCTACATCCTGCGCGGCGAGCTGAAGGTCCTGCTGGAAGACCGCGAGTACCATCTCTTTGAGGGAGACAGCATCGGCTTCAACAGCACGTCCCCCCATCGCTTCATCAATCCTGGCAATGCCGTCTCGCTGGCGATTTGGGCGCGGGCGACGTAGACAGCACAACCAGGAGCATAGAGAATGCCCGCAGCTGACAAACGGCTGCGGGCATTTTTACAAAAATTCCTCCGGCTCCATGGATGTCCATTGCTCGATTTTTACTTGAGGATTTTCTTGCAGATATTGCTTGACCAGTCTATACCCTTCAGCGTATCCAAACGCATAGGGAATCCGATCACTTCCAAACATCATTTCATTTCGAAGATTTCTATCTACAGAACCAAGACGTTTCATCAACTCTTCCCTTGCCTCTTCATAGCGATTATCGTAATTCGGGATGTAAGATGACCCCGGATAGACAAGTTCCTGAAAATGCATGGCTTTGCCTTCGAAAAGCAATGCATCGAGCAGCGTAAACGGCTGGTAGGGATCAAAATGCTTCGCAGTCCACACGCTGTGATGGTATTCATGGGCGACGGTACCTGCCAGCTCATGATCGGATCGAAATAAATACGGATTGTAGAACAGCAAAATCTTGCCGGAGCCAATGGTCAAGGCACTGCTATTCCGAGATGTGGCCGGCATGATACAGACGGTGGTTTCTTGACCCGGAAGATAGTGCGCAGATTGAATCAGCGCTTCTTGCACGGTAGCTTTGACCTTGATAAGGCTTTGCTGGTCATTTGTGATTTTTTCCAAATAAACCAATTCCTCAGGGGGTGTTTTTCTAACTTCGGCAAGCAAATGAAGATACTCACCGCCTTGAAAACATTCCTCCCAAACCGGCTGGAAGACCTTCTCTTCAAAGATTTCTTTTTTGGGCTTGTTTGGGTCGTTTTTTACAGCCTCCAGATATTCGGTTATTTGCTGATCAAGCAAAAGAACGGTAAATGCTTGCGTCGTGCCAGCGCGATGCTGAATGGAGAAGTTGTCTGGATGCAATCCGTCACTCGAGCAAAGCAGTCGAGGAAAGCATGGAATGAGATTAGGAATTTAGTGGTAATTAAAATTTTCAAAATTAATAGAACATACTGTAAAATAATCCACGAAGACAGTTTATACTCCATCTGCAAAGGGTAATGGAAATTAGATATAGATCTGTCATTGATTTCCGTAATAGCAGGTAGAAAAAATAGGAGCCATTCCTGTAATGAATGAATTTGGGGTTTGAATAAAAAAAGCACCTTCTGTAAACTGGGAAACGTTCCGTCCAAAGAACAATTACCCGTACAGGAGGTACTCCACAATGAAGTATAAGCAATCGAAAAAGCAGAATCAACGTATTCAACAAATTACCGAATTAACCCTTGTTGTCGGTGCAGATATTGCCAAGAAAACGCATGTTGCCAGAGCTGTCGATTTCCGCGGAATCGAGATTGGTAAGGACTGTGTGTTCGGCAATGACCATTCTGGCCTGACGAAACTCGTTTCGTGGATGAAGGAGCTTCAGCGGCAATACGCCAAGACGGATATCATCTTGGGCATTGAGCCAACCGGACACTACTGGTTTCCACTGGCCGAATTTCTGCATCGAGAAAACATCAAAGTCGTTATCGTGAATCCTCATCACGTCAATAAAAGCAAAGAACTTGAAGACAATTCACCGACGAAGAATGATTACAAGGATGCTAGGTTAATCGCTGATTTAGTTCGCAATGGCAAGTACAGCGAGCCCAAATTGCCTACGAGCGTTTATGCCGATCTTCGTATTCTCATGAACCTTCGAGAGAAGGTGATGGTGAACTTCGGTCAAGTCCAACGGCGTATCCAGAACTGGCTTGATCGCTTCTTTCCGGAGTACAGCCTTGTGTTTAAAGATTGGGAAGGAAAGGCCTCGCTCATCACGCTTCGTGAATTTCCGACGCCACAGGAGATTGTATCGCTTGGCGCGAGTACAATCGTGAACCGATGGAAGGAAGACGTGAAGCGAGCGGTTGGCTCCAAACGTGCAGCGCAACTCCTACAAGCTGCCACAAACTCAATTGGACTTACCGAAGGGCTGACGGCGGCGAAAATCGAGCTCAAGGCCTTACTGGAACAATATGAACTATTCTCAAGGCAACTTGAAGAAATCATGGCGCAAGTGGAAGCATTGCTTGCACAAATTCCAGGTACAAATGAAATGCTGACAGTACCAGGAATCGGCGTTGTTACGCTGGCGGGCTTCTTGGCTGAAGTTGGTGATCTTAGCGGTTATGACCATGGGCAGCAGATCATCCGTCTTGCTGGATTTAACCTCAAAGAGAACAGTTCCGGCAAGAAGAAGGGCAAGTCCACGATTACCAAGCGTGGACGATCCCGACTAAGAGCCTTGCTATTTCGGGCGATGATGCCGATGGTCGCCAAAAACGCCGAATTCAAGGCGTTGCACCATTACTTTACGAAGCGAAGTCATAATCCGCTCAAGAAGAAGCAGTCTATAGTGGCACTCTGCGGGAAGCTCATTCGCGTACTGTACACACTAGGCACGAAGTGCATTCCGTACAATGCGTCCGACGTATTAGGACCTGTACGCCAGTCCCAAATACAGATGGTAGCTTAAATTCAAACGATATTCTCGTTTCTCACAAGAGCTTGGAAGTAAACCAATGACAACAGAAGCACGGAGCAGCCGCAGGATCTATTCCGTAAGGGCAACGACCCAGTAAAGGAGCAAGAAGCGGCGTCCACACCTTGAGAGGCAGAACGAAGGAATGTAAGGGCGAAGACCCAGCGTGACATGGGAGGGTAAGCCGTCAGGGGAATGGAGTGGATATCCAAATGTGCGGTCATACGATTTACCAATAGATTGGAAAAAAGATTCGAATCTTTATTCCCGCCACCGGCTCATCCAGAAAAATATTCCATAATTACATGCTTCGCCCACTTCTCTGGAATGTTGATGGTTGAAAATCTAAGAATGAGTGAGCAAACGCGAGAAAACATTAATTTATAGTGGGAGGGAATGATAGGGAAACATAGACAGCGTTCCATGGCTTTATCATGACATTTTGTACTAGAGGAGGACATATTTTGAGACTGAGACTGCAATCCATTTTTGGGAAAAGTATTCTTTCTTCAACCATATATATTTTAATTACGGGAATCATCATTACCATTGCCAGCTCCTACATCCAGGGAAAGGTATTTTTGGAATCGTTTCAGCAACAAGCCATTGGTTTTGGTAATTATGCGCTTGAGTCTTTTAAGGGCAAAGATTTGACTCAAAGCGATGCGGAGCTGGTTAAACAGCTTGACCTGATTTCCGAGCGGTACCCGCAGATCGCCCAAGCTTATTTCTTTGGAACCGAGCTGCAGAATGGAAATGAAACCTCCATCATCTTATCGCCAACGCATATTGTCGAAATGTTGAAACAGGAATTACAGCTGGGACCAGGGGACTTTTACGCACAGCCTGAAATCCTCGCCAACAAAGTAAGAGAGATGCTGGAAACCGGTGAAGCGGTGGCAACAGAAACGTACACCGATGACATCGGGACTTGGGTCTCTGTACTCATTCCGCTGAAAGAGCCGGATGGTTCCATTCAAAAATATTTTGGGATCGATATCGATGCCTCGATTATTTCGACGGCACAGTTCGAACTGTTGAAAAGCAGTTCCATTGTATTGATTATCGTAATCTTGCTCGTGTTTATGGTCCAATTTATCACGACAAAACGCATGCTGGCTCCCATCCAAGACATCCAACAAGCTTTTGCAAAGCTCAGTAATGGAGACTTTAGCGTTTCCTTACAAATTCGAAAGAAAGATGAACTCGGGATGTTAGCCAACGATTTCAATAAAATGGTGACGGATGTTCGCGAGATCATGTCGAAGGTGAAACAAACCTCTGACGACACTGCCCTTGCCTCAAAAGAGCTGCTGCAAATCATTGAGGCAACCCATGCTACGACAAATGAGACGACGCTCTCCATGAATGAAGTGGCGAGTGGGGCCCAAACACAAGTAGCGCGTTCTGAGGAAAGCGGAACAGCGATTGAAGAAATGGCAATCGGCATTCAACGGATCGCGGAATCCGCTTCCGAGGTTTCCGACTCGGCTACGAGAACCTTTACGGAATCGGAAACAGGTGCAGGTTATATCCACAAGGCACTGGAGCAAATGGCCTTGATCCAGAATTCTGTCGCAAACTCCGCTTTATCGGTGAAAAATTTGGATGAGAAGTCGAAGGAGATTGAGACAATTGTCTCCGCCATTACAGCGATTGCAGATCAAACCAATCTGTTGGCGTTAAATGCAGCCATTGAAGCAGCACGAGCAGGCGAGCATGGAAGAGGTTTTGCCGTCGTTGCGGATGAGGTACGGAAGCTGGCAGAGCAATCCACATTGTCAGCTCAGCAAATCATTCACATCATCCAGGAAACAAAGGATGATACGAAAGAAGTCATTGATACCATGGGTATCGTAACGAATGATGTGGATTTAGGCGTACAGATTGTAAAAGAAACAGGAACGCTATTCAATGGTATCTTAAAAGAGATTAAGCATGTGACAGAGCAAATTCATGAGGTATCAGCCGTTTCGGAACAGCTGTCTGCAGGCTCTGAAGAAATTACGGCTGCTTTCCAGGAGAATATCTCCATCGCCAGACAAGCAGAAGTTGCCGCCTCCACTATGACGAAAGCAGCTAGTGAGCAGCTGGAAAATATGGATCACATGTCGAAATCGATGAATCAGCTGTTGGAAAAAACCAATGAACTAAAACAAATGCTGAACACTTTTAAAATGTAGCGCACAACGAAAAAAGGCCCCCAGCTCTCAAGCCAGGCGGCCTTTTCCATATTCACCAGTCGGTTTGTGCTATTTCAGTGAATCCTGCAAAAAATCAAGCAGCTCCGGGATGAGTTGCGTATTCGGCTCATCTCCGATTCCTCCGCCCTCCAGCCATGGAAGAATCGAGAACCAGAAGTGCTTGTGACCAGGATATTCAATCGCTCGATGAGGGACCTGATATCGTTCAAGCAATTGAACAAAATCCTTCGACTGCTGACAAGATACGACCTCGTCTTCATCTCCCCAGACGACGAGAAAAGGCGTCTCTTTCATCTGTCCTTTTTGAAGCGCCTGTTCCAGACGATACATCGGCGATGCTTCCAGATAGGCGTCCGGCATATCGCTTGGCGTGCCTCCCATGAATAATCGCACCGGATCATCTGTACGACTGGTTTGCGTGTGCTCCCACCATTGCTTGACATCGTATACGCCATATACGCCGACGATCGCTCGCACCGATTGGGAGAAATCCTCTTCCAGTCCCAATAGAATAGAGAGATGCGCCCCGCAGGAATCCCCGATCAGACCAACGCGCTTCGGATCCACATGATACTCGGCAGCACGCTCTCCCATATAGGCGAGCGCAGCGCGAACATCTTCTGTAACGCCAGGCCAAGTCGCATACTCAGGCGTTGCCAGCCGATAGTCAATCGACATCACACAATAGCCCTGCTGTGCCAAGAACGGCCCCCATTCCTGATTCATTTCTTTGGAGCCTGCTTTCCAAGCACCTCCGTGAATCATCACCAGCAGAGGAGTAGTGCCTGCTCCCTTTTCCGGGATGTAGAGATCTGCATACAGCTCTTCTCGATCCGTCCGGGTATAGCAAACCGTCTCTTTTGTATAAGTGATTGTACCCATTGTCTTCACCTCATTTTCGTAGAGTCGTCATTTCATCATCGATGGCAAAAAGAGCGCAATCTCTGGAAGAAAAATCAACAGCAGCAGCCCAACGGCCAGAGGCAGGATAAAGATCAAGGCTCCCTTGGTCACCTCTGCGATGGTTACTTTCGGAATGACGTTTTTTAACACAAACAGATTAAAGCCAACGGGCGGTGTGATCGCGGCAATCTCCGTATTAATCGTCACTAGAATGCCGAACCATACAGGATCATAGCCGAGGCTGATGACAGTCGGAAAAAAGATCGGTACCATGATGACCAAAATGCTCATCGGGTCCAAAAACATGCCGAGAATCAGTAGCAACAGATTGATTCCGACGATGATGACCCACCCCGGCATATCCATCGAGGTAAGGATTTCCGCCATCCCTTGTGGTATCCCGATCCGGTTCAGTACAAAGGAGCTAAACATCCCGCCGATGACAAGGAATAGAAACATGGCAGTCGTTTTGACCGTATTTTCCAAAATGCGTTTCAGTGAATGAATCGCGAGGTAGCCGCTGACTCCGACGATAATCAAGGCTACTGCCGCGCCGACTGCGCCAGATTCAGTAGGCGTAGCAATCCCGGAATAGATCGCCCCCATGACGGCAACCCCCAGAAGCAATACGGGAAGTACCGATTTCAGGGACCTCATGCGCTCGCCCCAGGTTACACTGGTTTTTACAGGCGGCGCCAGCTGCGGGTTGAGCATGACCTTGATCCATACGGTGAGGCAAAGCAGACCAGCAATTATGAGTCCGGGGACAATCCCGGCGATAAAGAGCGCGCCAATCGACGTCTCCGTAATCACGCCGTATAAAATCATTGCCACGCTGGGAGGAATCAGGATTCCGAGCGTTCCCCCTGCCGCAGTAAGACCGAGTGCCAACTTGCGGTCGTAGCCATTTTTCACCATCTCAGGAACTGCCACAGAGCCGATCGTAGCAGCCGTAACCGGACTCGACCCGCATACCGCGGAGAAGCCTGCACTCGTCAGAATCGTGCTCATTCCGAGTGCCCCTGGTATCCTGCCCAACCAAAGCTGGGCGGTGCGAAACAGATTGGAACCAATGGGCGACGCGGCCAAAGCTTCACTCATCAGAACAAAAAGCGGTACTACGATCAAGACCATGCTGCTGGACTGATTCAAGGCAATGCTGCCAAGCTGGCTCAGCGCATTGGGAGAGATAAAAATGAGGGTGCCCAAGACGCCAATGATGCCCATCGCGACTGCTACAGAGATTCCCGTGGCTAAAAACGCCAAGAGTGCGATAATAAAAGCCCCAAAGTAAAGATACGATTCCATAGTATCCTCCCATAAGAAGGTTATGCCTGTACTTCGGCTGCCTTCTCCTCATCTGCGTTCTCTTTCTCGAAGGTGGAAAGGGATTGGATCAGCCCGGCGATTGCCGTCAAAATAAACTGAAGTGTGCCAATTGGCGTAATCATATACACGTACTTCATGGGAATCTGAACAACAGTCGGAAACAATCGGCCATCCTTGAAAACTTCTATGGTAGACCCCGCAAGCTGCCACAGCATGATGATCCCAAACAGTACGGTCAGAACATAAACGACCTTTACCATGATCTTGCTCGTCGCCTCATTGAATTTGGATGAGATCAAATCCGTGGAAACGTGATGACCTGTTTCGAGAGCGGGACCAAGCCCCAGGAAAAAAATATAGACCAGCAAAAATCGGGAAACATCTAACGCCCATGATGTGGGGTCATTCAGGAGATACCGCCTCAGGACATCCTGGATCAAAATAATGACCATCGCGAGTACGAGAATCCCTGCTGTCATGGTAAACCATCTATTCACTCGGCTAATCATGTTCACGTAGGTCTTCATGTTCACATTCACCCTCAGGTATGACGTTTATCTGTATTTTTTCAGAATTTCATTCAGTTGTTGGCCTTCCTCGCCAGCCTCTGCCACGATCTTGTCATTTACCTGATTGAGCACGTCCAACAGGGCCGCCCGTTCGGCATCCGTTACCTGATAGACCTCTCCGCCGCTGGATTTGATGCTTTCCAGATCGGTTACCTCTTTGGTCTCAACAGCTTTGTAGGCATTCAAGCCGGCTTCATTCGACAGCTCCATAATGATCTTTTGGTCCTCCGGAGAAATCTTCGCCCAAACATCCGGATTAATCACCCATTGCACGGTGTTCAACGGGATTTTCAGCGAGGTCACTTTATTGGCTACCTCTACCAGCTTTCCGGCATTCGCCAGCCCTACTGTTTGCAAGGTAGAGTCCACTGTTCCGTTTTGCAAGGCAAGATAGAGTTCACTCGGGTCCATTGTTACAGGTGTCGCTCCGAGAAGCTTTACCTGCTCAGCTTGCCAACGGCCCGCGGTCCGCATTTTCAAATCCTTGAAAGCATCGGGTGCTTGCAGCGTCTTTGATCGGTGAAATGCCAACGTATCAATACCGCCCGGTGACCAGAACAAGAGCTTCACCTTGCGTTTTTCCAAAATTTCGCTTAACAAGGGAGTCGCTTCCTGGTAGATTGATTTGTAAGCGGCTTCATCCTTGAATACACCAAAAGTCTCCACGAGACCCATGGCAGGAATGTGACCGGAAATAGCGCCAGCGGACAGGATGCCTGCATCAACTGCCCCATTGCTGACAGAATCCAGCGTATCAAACAAGGAGACCAGGGATGCGGAATAGTGAGGATTAAATACAACTCGGCCTTCTGTTTTCTCTTTCACCTTTGCCGACCAATCCTTAAAAACCTGGGCAAACGCATCATTCTCGGTATGAAACAGGGCGATGTCGATTTTTACAGATCCTGAGGCGCCAGGTGAAGACGACGAAGAACAGGCTGACAGAACTGTAACAAGAACACAGGCTAGAATGCTTAGGATGAATTTCCTCACAAAAAGAGCACCTCCGTATTGTTTGACTATTTAGAATATAGAGTATTATACACGAATGTCTTTCTTTGATTGTTAACTGTTTAACATCAGCTCTCATTTTTGTCGATTATAATGATGTAATGTTCA
The DNA here is from genome assembly GCF_000503775.1 of Brevibacillus panacihumi W25. GTDB lineage: Bacteria > Bacillota > Bacilli > Brevibacillales > Brevibacillaceae > Brevibacillus > Brevibacillus panacihumi_A. The sequence continues at coordinate 1,512,058 of NZ_KI629782.1, forward strand.
TAATATTTAGTCTACAACAAGGGAGCTGAGTGCAATGAGCGATTCGTTTTCTATTATTCCCAAGGAGACTGCCCTCCTGGTGATTGACATGCAAAACAGTTATTGCCACCCGCAGGGGAGCATCGGTCGGAATGGGTACGATTATACGATGATGAATGCCACCATCCCGAAGGTAAAAGAGCTGGTCGAAGCATGCCGCCAAGCAGGTATTGTTGATATATGGACGATCCAGAACCATTACCCGGACGATATCACTCGAAAAACCCATCGCATCAAGCCGCATACCCATCGCTGGCAGGCAGGTCCGCCCGCTCTCAAAGGCACCTGGGATGCAGAAATTGTAGATGAACTGAAAGACTTGGCAAAGGAGCCTGCCGAACTTCTGATCAAGCACCGTTTTAGCGCCTTTTTTGATACCACGCTGGATACGCTGCTTCGCATGAAAGGCATTACGACGTTAGTGGTTTGTGGTGTGGCTACAACCCACTGTGTGGAGACTAGTGTCCGAGATGCGTATCAGCGTGATTACGATGTGATCGTTGCCGAAGATGCGGTTGCCGGCTTGACCCTCGAGAGCCATCAAGCCAGTCTGAAATTGATCAACAAAACGTTCGGTCTGACGCTTCCAAACGAAGAGATTATCAAATTATTGCACGGGGAGACAATCCCTATCGAAATCCGGACTGAGAGTCTGATCAAGTAAAAGAGAGATTGATCCACAAAAAAAGAGTGAGGGTGTCCCAAAAGTAAACTCTGGAACACCCTCATCAGAAAAATTAGATGAGTTTCGGAAGAAACTAAGAGGCTAAGCGGTCCGTTCTCGCTTAGCTTCTTGGTTTTTAGCGTCTACCGCTGCTTTCTTGAGCAGATTGTGGGCAAGGGAAAGCCACCCGACCTCCAGACTTACTTTTGGTAAGCCTCGAAGCAGGAACCTTTTAAAGCCTCGATTGTTCTTCATATCGCCAAATACGGGCTCCGGCTCGATCATGCGCCTCACGGCCAGAGCATAGCCTTCTTCGCTGCGGAGTTTTTGCCTTGCTTGGTTCTTTAGCCGCCAATACTTCATGCTGACTTTGATCTCTCGATCTCCTTGGGCTTTCGTACACTGAGGCTTTAGCGGGCACTCCTCACAACCGGCGCTGCGGTAATGACGGTATTCGATTTCATACCCACTTTCTGTTTTCTCCTTACTTACTCGGCGGAAATGGAGCGTTTGACCCGCTGCACATGTCCACGTATCCAGTTCGCTGTTGTAGGTCCAATTGTCAATTTTGCTGATGTCCTTTTGCCATGCCTTACTTTTTTCGCGGTGGTACGTACTGTATTTGACGATGGCTTCAACTTCGTTCTGCTCCAAGTAGTCATAATTCTCCTCGCCGCCATAGCCCGCATCGGCAATGACGGTGTTTGGCAGTTTGCCGAACTGTGATTTTATTTTCTCCAGATGAGGGATGAGACAGCGAGTATCGGTTGGTCGCTGGTGGACGCTGTAGCCGAGAATGAACTGATTTTCGGTGCCGATCTGAACATTGTAACCCGGCTTGAGCTGGCCGTTTCGCATGTGGTCCTCTTTCATCCGCATAAACGTGGCATCATGGTCCGTTTTGCTGTAGCTGTTTCGCGTGCCTAAAATTGTCTCATGCGTCTCATACTTTTGGAGGCGAGGAAGCAGATCCTTGCGGATTGTGCGTACCGCTTTCTTTAGTGGTTTGTCTTTTGGTTTCTCCTGCAGACGCTCTTCCAATTGCTTGACAGCATGCTCCAACTTTTCACTGGTGATGGTAGAAGATTCGCCTATTTCAAGAAGATCCTTGCCCTCGTGGATTCTTTCTTCATACTTCTCAGCTTCTTCAATAGTGGCGAACAAAGTCTGGACTTTCTCCTGAAGTTTGGCCTTGTGCTTCACGACAGCTTTTCCCCAAACAAATGTATACCGATTGGCATTGGCTTCGATCTTGGTGCCGTCGACAAAATAATGCTCCAGTTGCACGTAGTTCTCCTCAACCAGAAATTGAAGCACCGCGGTAAACACGGTCTCCAGTACGGCTTTCATGCGCTCTGATCGAAAACGGTTGATAGTACGAAAGTCTGGGCGCTGCCTGCCTGCGATCCACATAAACATGATGTTTTCACGGACGGCCTTGGCGATCTGACGAGAAGAGTAGATACGCTGAGTGTAGGCGTAAATAATGATTTTGGTGAGCATCTTGGGGTGATAGCTGTCTCGTCCGCCTCCGGGGTAAGCCGCATCGAAGATGGCGTCGTCAAGACGATTGACAGCGGCGTTGACCACACGAACGAGGTGATTTGCGGGAATGTCTTCTTCTAAATCCATTGGTAAGCAGAGTTGATCCATGGTATATTGAATGTACAAAGAAACCGGCTCCTTTTTGTAAATGGTGGGTGGAACTTCCATTTTAACAAAAAGCGGTTTCTTTTTGTTTAACTTAATGAAAAGAGGGCCGTCCCTCAGTCATTTATGATGACTTTTGGGACACCCTCGCTTTCTAGGCATAAATCCTCTATCACTTGCATTTTATAATAATAGAAAGTCGCTAACTCCCGCCAATCGAAAGGAGAAGAGTAGTATGGAAAAAGTAATAGACCAGCTCGGTAAGACCAGAGAGCAGTTGTTTCATGAGGTTTCTTCTCTGAGTTTTGACGATTTCAATCGACGATTTGAGGCGGAGAAATGGAGTATCGCCCAGGTTTGTCATCATTTGTTTATTACGGAAACTTTATTTGGAAAATCGATTCTCTATGGGCTGGAAAAGAAGAAGCCAGTCGGCGGGGAACACATACCAATTCAGCTTGTATCAGACAGGACTAAAAAGATTCAAGCCCCTGAAATTTCAGAACCAAGTTCAGAACCTTTCCAAGTTCCGCAAATCATTCAACTATTAAGCGATTCACGAAATACATTCATGAATGTTCTTACTCAAATCGACGACAAATCGGTCTTGAAGACAATAGCAGTAAAGAATCCTGCTTTTGGCAACCTGCCATTAGATCAATGGGTGGAACTCTTGTATTTACACGAGCAACGGCATATTGAGCAAATTAAAGAGCTAAAAGCACTGTGCTAGTAAACGACAGTTACGAATTACGGAATAAATACAATCCAAATCCCAGGGTATCCCGCCCCCAACGCAAATAGGTCCTTCTCCAAGACCTGATTCGTGCGAGCATGGCATCGCAATCTGGATCGTCGGGATTTTCGTGACAATAATTTTCGATCGATGAAGAATAAAGCCATTCGTAATCATCCCAGTCATCTTCATTTGCCACATAAGACCAGAGCGGAATCATACCTAATTCCTCTGCAACGATCACATTCTCGGCATGGCTTTTTAAATCAGACTCTGCAGCTCCTCCAAGCGCCTGCAAATATTCCGAACAAGGACGCTGTTTCCAGTAGCCCTCACCAATTAGAATATAACCATTTTTGTTTACAAGGCGTTTCATCGCTTGCAGGGTAGTATCTAGTCCGCCCAATGCATGGGTGGAGCCAATGCAAATACCCAGATCACTACGAATCATCCACGTGTTGTCTTATATGGATATTCTATCATTTAGCATCCCGTCCTACATATACGATCATCCATCTACGAACTAGAAGTTAAGAAAGAGCACCAAAAAAGCCCTTCCTATCTAGGAAAGGCTTTGGTCCGCAGCGTTGATCATGCCAGATCGTTCTGCCAGATATTCTATCAAATGAACGGCTCGTACCCGATCCCCCATTTTTTCACGTTCGATTCCCAGCTTCATTTGCAACAGACAGCCTGGATTGGTCGTGACAATCGTCGTCGTCTCTGTCTCTTTGACATCCTTCATTTTATGATCCAGGATCTCCATCGAGGCATCGTAGTTCACGATGTTGTAAATACCTGCTGAGCCACAGCACATATTGGCATTATTCATCTCGATCAGATCCACGTTAGACAAGTTCTTCAACAATGAGACAGGCTCTTCGGTAACTTTTTGCACATTTGTCATATGGCAAGAGCGTTGATACGTGACTCTCTCAGCCGATCTTTTTTCACCCTGAATTCCTCCGCACAAGACAAGAACCTGGGAGATATCCTTCGTTTTCTTCACAAATTGCTCTGCACGTTCTGCCCACTCCGGTTCGTCGGCCAATAGATGATCGTATTCGACCATCATCGCACCGCATCCACCTGCATTGTTTACGATGAAATCTACATCGTTTCGCGCAAAAGCAAGGATATTTTTCTTCGCCAAATTCTTGCTCTCATCAAGCTCTCCTGTGTGGGCATGCAGGGCGCCGCAGCAGGTCTGGTTTTCCACGACGATCACATCACAGCCGACCTCCGCCAAAAGCTGTACAGACAACTGATTGATCCGGCGAAACATGGCGTCCATGACACAGCCGACAAACATTGCGACCGTGTATTTGCGCTCTCCTTTAGCCGGCGTAAAGGCAGGAAGACTGGCACGCTGCGCAGGCGCTACGGCTGGCGGGGGGATCTTCTCGAATTCGCCTAGATGCGCCGGCAGCTTTTTCATCAAACCGCTCTTTCTCGCCAGCTTTTGGACACCGCTTTTTTCGTAGACCCACATCGCATTGCCGATCAGATTCATGGCTTTACGGCTGGGGAATACCTTTTTGAACAAAAGATTGCGCATCGCCTTTTGCGGGACTGTGAACGTTTTTCTCCGCGTGATGGCAGCCCGGGCTGATTCCAGAATGGCGCCGTATTCTACACCAGTCGGACAAACGGTTTCGCAAGCCCGGCACCCCAGACACAGATCCAGCGGCTCTTCCAGAACGGACAAATCCTTGATTTTGCCTTCTCCCGCCATCTTGACCAGGTTGATGCGACCGCGGGGGGAATGGGTTTCCACTCCCATCGTCAAGTAAGTCGGACACGCTGGCAAGCAATACCCGCACTGCACACATTTATTCGTCTTGTCGTAATTCAATTCGCTGCGCAAAGCGGCAAGCTGTTGTTCCTCTGGTTTCATTCGCTCAACACCAACTTTTGTCCCGGTTCAGGAAAAATTTTGCCAGGGTTCATAATGTTGTTCGGGTCCCAAGCCTGTTTGATACGCTTCATCATATCGAGACCAGCCGCACCTAACTCCATTTCCATAAACGGCGCCTTCATCACGCCGATCCCGTGCTCACCCGACAACGTTCCGCCGAGCTGGACGGCCGCTTCAAAAATCTCAGCAACGGCTTTTTCCACACGCGCCATCTCTTCTTTGTCAGACTTGTCCGCGATAATATTAGGGTGAAGATTTCCGTCTCCCACATGACCAAAAACGACGAGGTGGATTTGGTATTTTTCCTTGATTTCTTGCAGACGGCGGCACATTTCCGGGATTTTGCTGCGCGGAACCGTAGCATCTTCGGAAATCTTCGTCGGCTTCACCCTCACAATCGCAGGAGAAACTAGCTTTCTCGCCTTCCATACCTCTTCTTTTTCTTCCTTTGTTTGCGGGACGCGAACTTCTCTTGCTCCAATTTTCTGGCAGACATGACGTACCTGTTCCGCTTCGTCGCGAATCGCCGCCGGATGTCCGTCCAATTCAATCAAAATCAAGGCTTCTGCATCCGTGGGCAATCCCGACGGTTTGTAATTCTCGACAGCTGTCATCGAGGCTTGATCCATCAGCTCCATTTTGGATGGCAGGATTCCAGAAGTTAAGATCATAGAAATCGCTCGTCCCGCGTCAACCAGGCTGTCGAAAATCGCCATCACCGTCTCAGAAGCAGGTGGCTTGGGAATCAGACGCAATATTGCTTTGGTAATAATCCCCAGAGTCCCTTCCGACCCGACGACCAATTTGGTCAAGTCATAACCGGTGACGTTTTTGACCGTTTTTCCCCCGGTGCGAATGATTTCTCCTTCAGGTGTGATCAACTCCAGCCCGATCACATAATCCTTCGTCACCCCGTACTTCAAGCCGCGCGGCCCCCCGGAATTCTCGGCGAGATTTCCCCCGATTGTGGATACATGCGAGCTGCTGGGGTCAGGTGGATACATCAGGCCCTTTTTCTCTGCTGCTTTATGAATATCAGCGGTCAAGACCCCTGGTGAGACAATGGCAACCAGATCTTCTTCATCCACTTCCAGCAGGTCGTCCATGACAGACAGATCGATGACCATTCCGCCTTTGACCGGGAGCGGGCCTCCGCTTAGACTGGTTCCCTGCCCTCGGGGATACACGGGAATTTTCTCGCGGTTCGCAAACTTGACCAGAGCAGCCAACTCCTCCACGCTCTTGGTCTGGATGACCACATCGGGAAGATAGGTTCCAAATGATGCGTCAAACGAATAGCTGAAACGATCACTTTCCTTCGTCAGTACCTGACCGGTTTTTACGATATCGCGAATCTCTTTGATATGTCCTTCTGTCATCTTTTCCATTTTTTCTCCTCATGTTGTTTGTCTAGAAAAACAGATCCAGTTTCTTCTCCGCGTTCTTGAGGTGAATGATACATTGAATTTTTGCCAGTTCCGGTTCCTCCATCTCGATTGCGTGCAAGATGTTCTGATGCTCTTGATAGACTGCTTTTCGTTTCTGCTTTAATCCCAGGTTGGGCAACAGCGTGATTTGCAAAGCTCTTTCGTACAAGGAGGACAGACTTTCCATCGCCTGGATCATGATCGGGTTGAGTGTTGCCTGGATCATGGACCGGTGGAATTCCATGTCGGCTTCCATTCCGATTTTACTGTCATCCGCCATCTCTTCTTCCAACCAGCGCAGTGCTTCCCGCATGCGTTCCAGATGCTCAGGTGTCCTCCTGAGGGCTGCCAGATAAGCAGCCTCAGGCTCCATGATTTTTCTCATCTCAAAAAGATGACTGATAATTTCCGCATCGTCTTTTTCAATGTGGATATTGCCAAAGATGTTGGGACCGTTATTCTCCTCGACGAAGCTTCCTCCGCCTTGACGCGAGTTGATCACCCCTGCTGCCCGAAGGACGCTGAGGGCTTCCCGGATCGGGATTCTGCTTACACCAAACTGATTGGCCAACTCCATCTCCGTCGGCAGTTTTGAACCGGGAGGGTATTTGCCTGATTCAATCATCTGTAACAATTCTCGCGAAATCATCTGCGACAGCTTTTCTTTCGACATAACCATTCTCCGATCTTTGTATTTGTAATACAAATATTAAGGGTTTTTGAGGAAAAAGTCAATTTTTCCGCTAAAAATTGAACATTGTATTACAAATATCAAGCGGGTTGATATAAATAAAAGCTCATGATGGCGATCATCCATAATGAACTTTTATTTATAATATGCAATTGAAAGGATTTGCCCTGTCTTAGCTTAGCTGCTTGCCCAAGGTTTCCGGCAAGAACAGGAGAACGAGAAGGGCAGCCAGCCCAAAGGCAATCGCGAGGAAACCAAATGCCGCTCCCAAACCGATGCTTGTGGCCATAAATCCAATGACTGTAGGCGCAGTTGCCGCAACCCCGCGTCCAAAGTTATAGCAGAAGCCTTGTCCAGTGGCGCGGATCTCTGTCGGGAACAGCTCGGCCAGAACGGCGCCAAATCCGCTGAAGTATCCGGAACCGAAGAAGGCGACGAATGGACCCAGAATCAGCAGGCGAGTCGCATCACTCGTCATGCCATAAATCGGGACAAGGATAGCCGCCATGACGAAGAACAGGATAAAGGCTTTCCTTCTTCCAAACTTGTCCGCCATAAAGCCAAACAACACGTATCCAAACCAGGCTCCCGTCTGCATGATGACAATCCAGGTCGTGGATTTCATGATATCCAGCCCTGCTCCGCCTTGCTCAATCGGCGTGCCTAAAAAAGAAGGAATCCAGGTAAACAAGCCCCAGTAACCAAACTGGGCACAAACGCTCAACAGAGCTCCAAGAATGGTCCAACGAAGAACTTTGCCGGAAAACAGCTCAGCAAGTTTTGGTTTGCTCTTCGTTTTCTGTTTCGATTCCTCTGCCTTCATTTTCTCCCAGATCTCGGGTTCTTTCGTTCCTTTTCTGATCCAGATGGCGACGAGAGCTGGTACAATCCCGAAGAAGAAAACACCTCTCCAGCCCCAAATCGGAGAAATAACGCCAGCGACAATAGCAGCCAACGCATAGCCGACTGCCCACGCACTTTGCACCAAGCCCATCGCTTTACCGCGGTGTTTCGCATCCCATGTCTCGGTGATCAAAGCCGCGCCCGCAACCCACTCTCCGCCCATACCAATCCCCAGCAAGAAGCGGAAGATAGCCAGATGTGTAATCGTTTGCGAGAAGCCGCATAGAAAGGTAAACAAGGAATAAATCAAAATACTGAGCATCAATGATTTCGTGCGGCCATACCGGTCCGCTACCATACCAAAAAGAATTCCGCCAATGGCTGAGCTAAGCAAAGTAAGCGTTGCCAAAAAGCCGCCCATTGTTTGGTCCATTTGCAGATCGCTCATCACATGAACCAAAATCATCGAGTACAGCATGACGTCCATCGAATCCAGCGCCCAACCTGAGCCGGCTGCGATCAATGCGCGCCACTGTGTTTTCGTCACTTCTTTATACCAGGGCTTGTTCGATACTTGAAGTTGAGACATTTGCAACAGCTCCTCTCCTTGTTTTCCTATGTTAATCCAAGCAATTCTGCCGGGTTGACACAAGCCATTTGTTCAATCTCTTTCTCATCCATTCCCTGCTCCAGCAAGATCTGGACAAAATGACCGTACCCTTCCGTTGGTGACGGGTGATTGGCCTGTCCAAAATCGGTTTGCAGGATGCATTTCTCAATGCCAATCTGGCGCATGCCTGCTACCAGTTCATCCGGTTCGATCGATTTCCACAGCGGCATCAGGGTCAACATCGATTTTTCTACATAGGCTCCCATGCGGACCAGTTCGATCTGGAGGGAAAGATCCATTTTATTGATTTTGAGATCCGGATGTGCGACGAGCACTTTCTCCACGCCTCGCGAAATCGCTGTCTGCGTGAGAATTTTCGTTTCCAGAGGGGATAGATGTCCCGTAGCCAGCACAGCTCCTGATCCCTTGATCAAGTCAATGATGTCATAGACTACCGGCAATAGCTTCCCGTCTTCGGAGAGAATCGTAATGCCCTTCTGCGGCAACAGACGGATGGTGGATTTTTGCTCTTTGTAGTCGCTTTTTCCTCCGTAGTGATCCAGATGATGCTTGGCTGATCCCGTCGGCATCCAGATCAATTTCGCCCCTTGTTGAATCGCCATATCCACGGCATATGGATTCAGACCGCCCACGTATTCATTCAGAACAAGCGAACCGTATACCTCGATTCCCTCCACCACTTTGCTGACAAGCTGTGCGCGTGAAACCGTAGACTCCTCATGTGCCTTTAGGACAATGGCCCGCATCCCTGCTTCTTTTGCCTGTTTCGCCAATTCAAAATCATTGACAGATCGTGGAAAGATACTTGGACTGGAGTGAACGTGAATGTCGATTGCTCCTTGTAAACCTTTCATGAACATCTCACCATCTTTCTCTTTTACACTTTTAGCCGGAATTTCTCTTCCACCCACGGAATGCTTATCTCTATCTCACTGTCCTGGGTTGGAATGATCTTCGTTTCTTCGTCCGTTCTTTTGATTTCCAACACCCTATCATGCCCGGGAACGACAATATCCGCCCATTGCTTGATGAAGCGAATGCTCTCCCTGCTCTTTTCATCGTCCCACGTATCGGCCACATCCCCGCTAGTCAATTCCGAGATGTTTTTTACTGCATCCGAAGCAAGCGCCCATTTCTTCCCCTGGTATTCGAGAAGGAGTGAGTACAGGCCAGGTGTATGGCCGGGAGTAAGCCGCCATGGCAGCCCTTCCACCATCCCTGATTCTCCAGACAGGATTTCCAGTCTCCCGGAATCTCTTAATGCCGGATACATCTGTGCGGGAACTGCGAGATCCACTTCGCCATTCTCTTCGATATGTGCCACTTCCGCTTCATGCAGGTAGAAGGTAGCATTTGGAAACAACGGATAATTGACCGCATGATCAAAATGAAAATGGCTGATCAGCACCGTGCCAATCTCCTCTGGCTTTACCCCGCATTCTTCCAGCCTCGACAAGAGGGTATAACGCTCGTTAAAGCCTACCGTATCAAATAGAATGGGTGGTTTGCCCACCTGGCGAATCAGTACGCAGCTGCTCCAACCAAGAAAACCACGGCTCGCTCTTCCTGGAAAGCCTTGAAACAAGAGGGTAATCTCCATGCTCAAACCCACCTTTTGTTTGAAAAAACGAGAAAAATCCACAAGGTTATCTTACAACCTCATCAACTTGTATGAACAAGTTGTACTACAAATAACAAGATATTTCCTCATCACTCTCTTTCCCACGAATGAAATCGTATGTTTTTTTAGGTGTTATCAACAATATCGCATTAATTTTCATTTGTCTATATTTTTAAACAAGAAATTATTCAATAATTTTGATTGATTTGTATTACATGTGATTTATAATTGTAATACAAGTTATGTCCAAATTAGAAAGGTGATCCTATGTACGACTATGTCATTATTGGTGGTGGCATTGTGGGTCTTTCTACCGGTTATGCCCTCATTCAAAAATATCCGCAAGCAAAAATCGCCGTCATCGAAAAAGAAAACACCCTCGCATTTCACCAAACAGGTCATAATAGCGGGGTGATTCATTCCGGTATCTACTATAAGCCGGGAAGTCTGAAGGCAAAACTGTCTAAAGAAGGCGGCGACTTATTGCGCGCCTTTTGCAACGAGAATGAGATCCCGTACGAAATGTGCGGGAAAGTCATTGTCGCTACTGAAAAGCAGGAATTGCCCCTGCTGGAAAATTTGTATAAGCGCGGCCTGGAGCATCAGCTGAATATCTCCTTGATCGATTCAAGCCAGCTCGCAGAGATCGAGCCGCATGCTTATGGCCTTCAAGCGATCCAGGTGATGGATGCGGGAATCGTGCAATACAAGCGTGTCGCAGAAGCGATGGCCAAAATCATCCAAGAGAAGGGCGGCACGATTCTCTTGCGCACGAAGGTTGAAAAGATCGTGGAAGGAAGTGCCGGCCTCGAAATCGTGTGCAACAACAACACGATCCGCAGCAAATACTTGATCAACTGCGCCGGTTTGCACTCCGACCGTATCGCTTCCCTTCAGGGACTGAAAACGAATATGAAAATCGTTCCTTTCCGCGGTGAGTATTACGAATTAAAGCCTGAGAAGCACCATCTGGTGAAGCATTTGATTTACCCTGTACCCAATCCCAACTTTCCATTTCTCGGTGTTCACTTCACGCGCATGATGGATGGACATGTTCACGCTGGTCCCAATGCGGTGTTGAGCTTCAAACGGGAGGGCTATCGCAAAACCGATTTCCATCTGAGAGACTTCGCAGAAGCGGTCACCTATCCGGGCTTGTGGAAGGTCGCTTCCCAAAACCTCGGAGAGGGCTTGAAGGAAATCGTTCGTTCATTAAGCAAAAAAGTGTTCGTCCAAAGTCTCCAACGCTTGATCCCGGAAATCACCGCAGACGATCTGGTGGTATCGGAAAATGGCGTGCGGGCGCAAGCTCTTACCCGGGATGGAAAAATGGTGGATGATTTCTTCATCGTCAATGACAAACGGTCCACTCATATTCTGAATGCTCCTTCCCCGGCTGCTACGGCATCGATCGCAATTGGTCGAAGCATTTGTGAGCGGATCCAGAAACCCGACCTGTTGTAAGATACAAAATGGCGGTGGCTAAAAAGTCCCTAATGTAGGAAAGAAGCTGGCGATGAACGTATCATTTTACACCAGCTTCTTTCTTGTAATAATAATTTAAGCCCACGCACTCGACAGATTCCTTACACGATTGGGTTTTCAGAAATCAATTACTGGTCCTCTTCGCGCTACCTTCATCATCGACCGGTAAGGCATCGCCCAATATTCCGATATCTTCAATACCAAGGGGGACGAAACGCTGCGCGTTATCGAAGCCCTGCAATTAGGCGGCCTGTGTCGATGGATTGGAGCGCGTAGAGTCTACAGTCTCTAAAAACGTAGAGCCTTCCTTCCTTTTTTGATTATGTCTTACGAATCGTAACACTTACAACTGCTGCTAAATACAAGATCGAGAAAACGATAGCCCTCAAAAATGAGTTGTCGGCTGAATCGTTATTGTAAATGGAGACAGATAGCGAAACTACTACCCACCCAATTATATAAACGAGGAGGCCGTATAGCATTTTCTTAAGAATCCTCATCTTCCAACTTCACCCCACACTAGAGAAGATTACTGATGATCTTCCCTGTGATCAAAGACCAAGCCCTTTCACTTGTTAGTCAGTTGCCATGATCATTCCTTAATCATACCGCTCATCCTCTTCCCTTACCTCGCCGTCTACGATCAACTCCAGCTCCGTCTCAAAATTCAGCATGATCTCAATCGGCAACTGCTCGACCAACTCCTCGATCTTTGCCAGCTGCATGGCCTCCTCCAGCGTCTTCGGCGGCTGCTCCAATCCCTCAACCCAGTTGCGCACCTCTTGCATCAATGCATAGAAGGAAGCCTCGAACTGGTTGGCATCCTCCTCGGCCTCATCTTCTTCGCTGCGCTTCATCTTCTCCCAATTGTCGAGCATCGTCCTCAAGGCTTTATCCATCACGGTATTCACACCTCCTCTGCCAACACGAAGTTCGGTTTTTTGCCACTTTTCATAGCCCGGATGAGTCATTTTAAAAAAAGCCATCACTGTTATGATTATCGTATCACATTGATTCTCATCGCGTAACGGAAGGGGGGAGAACCCTGAAAAGACGATGGAGAAGCCCATGCATTCCACGTGCGATGCTTTTGCTCAGCCTTGTCTTGCTATGCCAGTGGTCATTCTTGCCGGTAAAGTCATTGCTGGCGGCAACGGATTCCTTGCAGGCAAAGCTTGACCAGGCAGCCCCGGGAGATGTCATCACCATACCAGCCGGAGAGTATGATGGTCCCTTTCGCGTGACGAAGCCTCTCACGCTGCAAGCATCAGGCGAAGTCATACTTCGTACTGCGACAGATGATCCCGTCCTCACCATCGACAGCAACCAGGTGATCTTGCGCGGGCTGAAGCTGCAGGACAAGCGGATCAATCAGCCGCTCGCCACATTGGTCATCCGCGGCAACCAGAACCTGGTGGAGCAGGTGGAGATCGATACGATGGGGACAGGCATTCAGCTTCGCGACGCAAGCTTCAATGAACTGCGCCAGATTCGCGTGACAGGGCATGTCCTCGATCCCACTGAATCCGCGGCTGACATCGGGCATGACCACAGCGCCCATATGCTGCTCACGCAAAAACAGCAAGATGCGAATACCAAAGCGAAAAAAGGGAATGGCATCGATCTGCGGCAATCCCACCAAAATCGCCTTTTCGGCAACCAGATTATCAATGCGTTTGACGGCTTGTATCTGGAGAACAGCCACGAGAACCTGCTTGAACAAAATCAGGTAGAAAAATCCCGCTACGGCATCCATCTTATGGGCACCTCCAAAACCCAGGTTTTGGAAAATACAGGAAACGGCAATGTCACAGGTGCGATGCTAATGGATACCGCCACCGCTACCGTTCGCAACAATCGTTTTCTCAAGCAAAAAGACAATCCCAACTCGCAAGGCATCCTGCTCTATTCGGTAACCGACTCGCTGCTCGAAGGCAATCGCATCGAAGGGAATCGGGTCGGACTGTATGTAGAGAATTCCAGCGGGAATGACATCACCAACAATGAATTGATGCTCAACTTCATCGGGATGCAGGTCAAGGATTCGGCAGACAACCAGCTTGTCTTTAACCAATTTGTCTCCAACGTGATTCAAGCCCAAGCGCAGGACAGCGAAGCAGATTCCTTTGACGGCAACTACTGGGACAATTTGCAGGGCCTTGACGTCAACGGTGACGAGAGAAGCGATCTTTCCTATGAGATGAATCCGTTCTTTCTGGCCTTGACTGATGCCGTCCCTCCCTATCAGCTATTTTTTCAATCTCCGGGTTTTGTCTTTTTGGAAAGTCTGTTTTCGACAGGAAGCGTGCAGGTCCGGGATGCAAGCCCCTTGATGACGCCGATTTCCACTGTTGATCAGGGTGGTCCACTCGAATCTTCGCGGACACAAACCGGACTTCTCGGAGCCCTGCTTCTGCTCATCAGCTTAACTTTTATCTATATAGGAGTGAAACGAAAATGAAAACGTTGAAAATGGCCATTCTCTCTGTTGTAGTAGGCATGGGACTCTTGTTGGTCGGATGCGGAAAAGAAGAACCGCAAGCCGTCGCAATCCAGGAGGGCGTAGACAAATGCGAAATCTGCCATATGCATGTTCCGGATGACTTCAATGCGACACAAATTTTGTTAAAGGATGGACGCACGCTCAAATTCGACGATATCGGCTGCATGAACGAATGGGTCACCCAAAATGGCGTCGATAACATCAACGTCCAATTTGTGCGCGACCACAATACGGAAGAATGGTTCAATGCCGAGCAAGGAGCCTTCGTTTACGATTCCACTCTGACGACGCCTATGGGCTACGGGATCTACTCCTTCAAGGAAGCCACTGCCGCCGAGAAGTTTATCCAGGATCGAGGAACAGGCACCCTGATGAAATATGACGATCTGGCCAAACACAGCTGGGAGCGCAACATGAGCCATGATCAAAGTCACGGCAGTCATGATGGGGGTTCTAGTTCTTCTACGCACGGCGGCACTGATAGCCAGCATACAAAACACTAACTTAAGGAAGTGGGCAAACGTGCACATGTATCACATCGCCAGACGGGAGTTGAAAATGGGCTTTCGCAATCCCTGGTCCTACTCCTTTTTGGCCCTGTTTACCCTCTTTACTCTCGCCTTGATGGTGATTCAATCCCGCTCCTATCTGGAAGGGTATACGTACACGACAGGAACCATGCTGACTTTGGTCCTCTACCTCCTGCCGCTGATGACGATCCTGCTTTCCTCCTTTTCCCTGACGGCGGAAAAAGAGGAGGGCAGCTGGCAATTGCTTTCCACCTACGCGTTGACGACGTCGTCCTTTTTGCTGGGAAAATACTTCGGTCAAGCGCTGGTGCTGATCGCCATCGTCTGTTTTGGGTACGGGCTCTCCGGCGTGATTGGTGCTTTGCTCGGAGCGGGTTTTTCCTTTTCGACGCTCCTCTTTCTCTTGAGCTTTTCCATCTGCCTCATCCTGATGTTTCTCGGGATCGCCATGCTGATCGGAGCGTTGAGCAAAAATCGCTGGCAAGCCCTCACTTGGGGCGTCAGTATCTGGTTTTTCCTGATTCTCGCATGGCCCACGCTGCTGATCTCGGCGCTCAGCTTCGTCCCCTACACGTGGATCAAGCCCGTCCTGCAGTTCGCCACGATCCTGAATCCCGCCGAGCTGGTGCGTCTTTTCTCCGTGATTTCACTTGGCGGGGGCTCGATTTTCGGCCCGGAATACTACAAGTGGGTCAATTGGTTTGACTCCCCATTCGGTGTCGTCGGTTTCATCACCTTGTGCTTTATCTGGATCAGCCTGATGCTCTTGCTGGCTGCCTTTGTGTGGGAAAGGGGGAGAAGGCATGACTGAGCTGGGATTGCGCATCAAGCAAGCAGAAAAAAAGATCGACAAGAAACAGATCGTCCATCCCTTCGACCTGCATATCGAGCCTGGGGAGGTCGTGGCTCTTTGTGGTGGAAACGGAGCTGGAAAAAGCACGATTCTGCGGATGATCGTGGGGATTTTGCAGCCGAGTGCAGGCAGCATCGAGCTGAATGGGTTGAATTGGAGGGAACAACGCGTCGAATACTTGGAGCAAATCGGCTACATGCCGGACCACTTCCAGTTTACAGCAGGATTGACGGCACGTGAGACTCTTTCCTTCTACGCTTCCTTGCGAGGTGTACCGAAAGCCAAGGTGGACGACGCCCTGCATTCCGTCGGCTTGTACGATGCGAGAGACAAAAGAATGACGCAGTTTTCCAAAGGGATGCAGCAACGACTGTTGTTCGCCCAAGCCATCATCGCCCATCCGTCCCTCGTCGTTCTGGACGAACCTACCAATGGACTCGACCCCTACTGGATGGACGCTTTCGTCGAGCTGGTCAAGGACTTGAAGACTGCCGGTCAATCCGTCATCTTTACGACGCACCAGCTGCAGGTCGCCGATGCCGCCTCCGACCGGGCCATCTTCCTGATGAACGGACAGATTGTCGAATCCGGCACCATCGAGGAATTTCGAACTCGCTATGGCGTATTGGGATTGCATGGCGCTTTCTCGGAGCTGTCTTCACATCCTACTCGGCCCGTCTCGGCACCGGATCAAGGCAGCCCCTTGTCTTCCCCAGCCTCGGATAAGCCGGGGAAGGTGTCCGTCAAGATCAAGGGACGCGCAGAAGATTAATGCAAAAAAGCAGCCGCTCCTCCCCGCTTATGGGAAAGGAGCGGCTGCAGCCATTTTTACCCGCGAAGGCGGTTCACCCAGAACCCGCCTTTGAGATGCTTTGGCTCGAACGATACGATAAACGCTTTCGGTGAGAAGCTGGAGATCAGCTTCCACAGCTTCTGCTCATTGCTCCTCTTCGCCAACACCTGCATCATAAGACGTGGGCCATCCCTTCCCTCCGCTACCCAGGAGGTCACGCCGTACCCATGCTCACGCAGCTTTGCTGTCAGATCCATCTCCAGCGAATCGACCACCACCTGCACCGTCACATACCCCAGCGCAAGTTTTTCCTCGATTTTGCTGCCGATGAAGACGCCCATCCCCCAACCAATACAGTACGCCGCCAGATTGATTGGATTGTCCAGATTGTTCAGGACCAGACCCAGTCCTTTCAAATAGACGAATACTTCCACCATTGCCAACAAGGATGCCATGACGCGATAGCCTTTGATCACCATCAGCATCCGCAGCGTGAAAAACGATACATACAAAATGTTGATGCCGATAATAATCAGCACGAACTCCATTCTTGCTGTTCACTCCCCTTCAGATCCTTATTGGCAACTACCAACTGGATGAACCGGAGGACCTGCCGCCACCAGATGAGCCGCCCCAACTGGAACTGCCTGAGGATCGACCTCCACCGCCCCAGCCAGTGCTGCCCGAGGAGCGTCCTCCACCACCCCAGCCACTGCTTCCGGAGGAACGTCCTCCGCCAAACCCGCCGCCAGAGCCTCCTGAATGATTGCGGCGCCGTTCTTCTTCCAGTTTTCTAAGATAATCACGATGCATTTGCTCTACTATATCATTTCCGCTGGAGATTGCCCGCATCGCTTCTGCAAAAAGTCCTTCGGCTATTGCTCCCTCTACCTGCTCACGCAATAGATTCATCCGGGCGGAATAGGATGAAATCCTGATTTTTCTGCCGTAATGATGGCTCCTGCTCGTAAATTCATCCTGCAGCCTGTTCCAAGCCAGAAGCGTCTCTTCCTTCTCACGCTTGATTTGTTCTACGCGATATACCAGTTCGTCGACATGCACGACAAAGGAATCAATGGCCTCCTCCAGGCGATACACATCCAGTCGAGCACTGCTTGCTATAGCTTCGATCTTCTCTGCCTCGCCCTTGCTTTGCGTGATCATTCTTTCGATCTGTGCGACTCGTACACGAAGCTGCTCAAAGAGGGAAACAGCTTGATAGAAGCGGCTCTTTTGCTGTCCAAAACCGTCCTTTGCAGCCCACACCTTCTCCTCCAGGCTTCTGCGATAGCCAAAGAGTTGCTCACGAATATTTCGGACGCGCGACAGGAAATGCTGGGCAGTTTCACTTTTTTCAAAACCAGCTTTGTAGTTCTGAGCGCGCTCATCAATTGCTGCTCTGATTTCTATCAAAAGCCGCTCCAGCTCAGCCTTGTCCTCCCTGATCTGGCGGTATCGTTCATTCTGTTTTTGGAGGTGAACCTCAGCGTATTGCTGCCGCAAACTCTCCAGATCTCGTGTATACCGGGATTGAAAATCTCCGAATTCAGTCAATAATTGATTGACTTCCTTCACGGTATTTGAGGAAAAGTCGCGATGTTGAATCATCGTTGCCACCGCATCGCTCGCCTCTTGCAGCCCATTTTCAATTCGATCCGCACATTCCCTGGCTGCTTTTGCATGGCCTTCTTCAATCAATGTCCGAAGACGCGGTATCTCTGCTTCCGCTGACCTCAGCATCGCAAACGGATCGGCATCGACCAGGAGCAGCTGCTCGCGACCGACGATCAAGCGCAGCTCCTCTTCCCTTTCCTTGATCCGAGGCAAATACGTCCGAAGCAGCTCAATCTGTCGCCGCAACTCTTCCACAGCAAGCTGCAAGCCGTCAAACTCTTCGTGGACTTGCTTGGCTAGTCCCTCCGCCTGCACATAATCAAACTCATCCAATTGATCCGCTTTTTTCAATACTGACATTGTCTGCTCCATATCACGTCGCATGACAACGAGGGAGAAGGAAGTTTCGCCTGCCAATGCCTCAATCTGAGAATCTATCTGCGTTGCTCGCTCCTTGGCATTTTCCACGGCTTCCCTCACTTCCCGCGACAGTCGCTCCATCTCAGTCATGCGGGACTGTGTCTGTGCAATCGCATCCGCGTATATTTGCACGTCCGCCAGCAGTTCTTTCACTGCCGCTTCTGTCTTTGCTGCAGCGAAAAAAGCGACCTTCTGTGCATCCAGCCGCTCACGAAGAAGCTTGGATTCCTGATGAAGCCTGAGTGCCTCCTGCTCCATCTCGTTTACCTGCCTTTTCGTCTCTCCTGCGATCAAACCAATTTCCAGTTCACGAAAAAGCTCTGACACGATCATCCGGTCGATCATTGGAGTCACTTCTGCATGCTTTTCTTTTGCTTCTGCCAGAAGCTTTTTCAATCTTGATCCAAAGACAAGCTGTTTGACAACGATGAACACCAGCACTGCGATCAACAGCACCAGCAGCACCGTCATCATACTCATGCCCTCTCTTCCGCCAACTGGTGTTGCAGTTGCCGGTGTTCGGGGAGATGCGGCCGACTCGTCGCCCGAAGAAGTGTGGCTTGATCCGGCAGGCTGCTGTACCGCTGCCGCCCCTGTCTGCTCAGGAGGCTCCGAGGCCGCTGCGGGCAATGAGTTCAGAAAGTCACTGACCGCTACTACGCCATCCGCTACATTTCCATCACGCGCATAGGGGACGAACTGCAGGTCCAGAACTCCTTTTACATCCCCCGCTTCACTGCGTGAGACCAAATCAGCCAACTGCTGGTTTTCGAAAACGAGATGCACGTGATTGGGATTTACCGTCACAACCAGGATCATTTGATTGGGTCCCAGCTGCCAGGTATCGTACGCTTGATTGGCGAGGCGTTCTCCTTCCTGCTCATCCAAGCCACTCGCAGTGAGGAGCAGAAGCTCATATGTCTTATTCGCAATGCCGTCATGTATTCTCGCTTGTTCCTCCGGTGAGAAAAGCCCGGCTGAGTCGGTAATGTCGCCTGTCCTCTCCGGCAGAGAAGCAGCATAAGCCGATGATGTCATCGAAACAAGCATCACTGCCAACATAAACAACCATGTTATGATTCTTTTCATCGTATAATCCTCTCACGTCATAGTCACTTCCAAATTATACAATATTCCCAACCATTTCGGGACTTTCCGAAGAATTCCACTCTTGAGTGACTTATTATTGGCAAAAACCACGAATCTATTTGTTCCATAACAAAGAAAATAGTTATGATTGAATGCTCCCTGCCACACAAGCAATGATACAGGAGGGAATCGAATGGAAAAGTTGATCGAGGAGTACAGCCAAGACTATGCGCTGCTGCGAGAAGACTCCTCAACCACCTTATTACGCCGTTATTTTTTCATCTGAAAGAACGGATGGGGATCAAGGATATGCGGAAATAGCGGAGGAAATGGTTAAAAAAAGAGGTATTCAGGAATGCATGATGCTTGCTCCTGAATACCTTATTTTTTTCAATGGGCACCCCTCATCTTGCGCAACTTCGCCTCAAGCACGAAATTGCCGAAAGGAATCAGCGAAGCGATAAACGCTCCTATCGAAAAAAGAAAAGACCACTTGTTCTTGAAATGCACCTGAGCCAAAGCCAGGACATACAGGACAAAAAGCAAGCCGTGGAGTGAACCTGCGATTTTCACAGCTTCCGGCACATCAAAGTAATATTTGAGCGGCATGGCAATCCCGAGCAACACCAGATACGAGATTCCCTCAAGCAAGCCAACGGCGCGAAATCGCCCGAGAGCAGTTTTCAACATGAGAGGGGCTCCTCCTTGCGAGTCCATTTTCCACTATTATAAGATGAAAAACTATCAAAAGAAGGAAAAATCCCCAATGTTCATAATACGTTCAAAGATCAACCACTGCGAGAAATCGATCTCCATTACGCTTTGGAGCCTTCCTGCCCGGCAGTAGGATCAGGACGCTTGATCTGCACTCGTTCCTTGCCCATCAAACAGATGAACAAAAGCGCGAGGCCCGCAGGAACCAAAGCCCACTGGAATGTCTGGGCGATGGAGTTCGCGAGGATCGTCGTGATCTGCTCAAGGACAGGCTCCGGTATAGAGGCCCGCAATTCCGGCGACAGGATGGCACGCGGATCACTGACCAGTCCTGCCATGCTCTTTTGCCCTGCAAATGATGAGGTCATGCCGCCCTCAAACAAATTGCGCTGCAAAATGCCGAAGACCGTAATCCCCAGCGTCATGCCCAGCGAACGGAAGAAAGAGCCAGTCGAGCTGGCGGAACCGCGCTGCCGCATGTCGAATCCATGAATCACAGACATCCCCAGGACCGAGAAGGAAAACCCGACTCCGAACCCGGTAATGATCATGTACGTCGTCAAAAGCCAACGCGGCAGGTCCGTCGAAATCGTCCCCAGCAGATAGACGCCCGGGATGAAAAAGACGGCGGAGAGCAGCATGATATTGCGAAAGCTGGTTCTTGTCGTCAACAAACCGCCGATCTGGCTGCCGAAGACGGACCCCAGCATCATCGGCATGAGAATCAAGCCGCTATTCGTCGCGGAGCCGCCGAATACACCCTGGATAAAAATCGGCAGGTAAACTGTCGCGATGATAAAAGATGCGCCATACATGAGGGACACCGCATTGGAAGCGGCAAAAAGCCTTTTGCGGAACATGGCGAACGAAATGATCGGCTCTGCCGCCTTTCGCTCCACCAGCAAAAACACAATGAACAGGACAGCGAAGGCAATCAGCAGACTCATGATTTGCACGGATCCCCAGGCGTATTGGTTTCCGCCCAGCTCCAGCGCAAACATCAGGCTGACAACCGCTCCAACCAGCGTGATCGCCCCCCACCAGTCGATGCTTTGCTTCCGGTGCTGCAGAGATTCTCGGTAGTTGAACACGATAAACCACAGCGACAAAATTCCGATCGGCACATTGATGTAAAAGATCCACTGCCAACTGATGTATTCGGTAATGTATGCGCCCAAAAGCGGTCCGAAGACGCTTGATGTGCCAAAGACCGCCCCGAACAATCCCGTCATCTTCCCTCGTTTCTCCGGAGGGAACAAGTCAAAAATAATCGTAAAGGCAATCGGCATCAGCGCCCCGCCGCCAATTCCCTGAATCGCGCGGTAGATGCTCAACTGCACAATGCTGTTCGCAGTACCGCAAAGGATCGAGCCAAGCAGAAATACGACGAGTCCGAATATGTAAAATCGCTTGCGTCCGTACATGTCCGACAGCTTTCCAAAGATCGGCATGCCTGCCATTGTGGTGACCATATAGGCGGAGGTTACCCAGACGAATTTGTCCATCCCGCCCATTTCCCCCACAATGGTTCCCATCGCCGTCGCAACGATGGTATTGTCCATCGATGCCATCAGCAAGCCCAGTAATAGCCCCGCTACGACGAAATTGACTCTGCTTTCTTTGACACTCACATCATTTCCTCCCCAACAATAGGCACGACACCTCCTCCAAATCATCTACTGCTGATTTAGGGAGGTGTCTCAGATCTGCCCTCTAAAGCTATCGTTACGTAGTTTTCAAAACATCGTGATCGACGTAGCGCTCGCCATTCAGTTCGCTGATGACGTTGATCGCTACCTTCGCCCCATCGCCTGCTGTAATGATGGTGTGGACGCTTACTCCTGCGCAGGTACCTGCAGCCCAGATGCCCGCCACATTGGTTTTTCCTTGCGCGTCAACGTCAACAACATTCTTGATTCTTGGTTCTGTACCATCCTTGATGTTTACGCCAATCTTGGTTGCCAGTTCGACAACTGCGCCTGTTGCCAGAATGACATGCTTGGCTTCAAAGCTGCCGTGTCCTTCTGTTTCCACGCTCAAGCCCTGATCTGTTTTGGTTACGTTGGTAACTTGCGCGTCGAGCAGCTCAGCACCGAATTTGGCCGCTTGCTTTTTCCCGATCTCAATCAGATCCGGGCCCGTGATTTCCATGATCCCGTAATGATTTTCCAACCATGCTCGTTTGGTCATCCCTTTGTCGTTGTCGATGAGAAGTGTTTTCTTCCCCGCTTTGGCAGCAAGCAAAGCTGCGCTTCCTCCTGCAGGTCCTGCTCCGATAATGACAATATCATACATGGAAATCGCTCCCTTCATCTTTAACAACATAATTATATACTTAGTATAGTTAAAGGGAAAGTCCTAGCTTGCACTTCTGTCATTCCTGGTGTTATTTTTTGCTATCCTTCGGTTTTATAGTGAGTGTATCCTTGCAAGGCCAATGATATGATTTGTGAGTTTTAACCATTTCATGTAAAATGCGAACTAGCAAGGAGGTGAACAAATGTATTGGGAAACCCTCCCAAATTGGTTTTGGATCATGTATTATCTTTTTTTGTTAGCAACAATCGGAACTGCTTTTTATTGTTTCGTCCAACATACATTAAGAGGTCTGTCCATCATCGCCATCGTTCTTTCTGTGATAATTCCAATTACTGGTATAATCAATAGCATTGGAAGATTAGAAGGTTTGAATGAATTTGAACATTTTGTAGTCCAGTTACAACAAGGATTCATCTGGCCGATTCTGACGATGCTCGGCTACTTGTATCTACTGGTATGGTGGATGTTCTTCTTGAAGCACACTGCTAAAAATCAAAAGGCATGACCCCATCCTACCCGGGTCATGCCTCTTTCATTTCCATCTCTTATACGTTAAACGCCATAATCCAGATCGAACCGGCCACGATCGTCAATACAATCACCAGACCGAGAACCAGTGTCTGCACGTTCCAGCGCGGTTTTTCTCCTTCGCGGATATGCATGAAGAAGAACAGCTGAATCACAAACTGCAGGACTGCCATGATCATGATGGCGACGATGGTCCCTACCTTGCTGAACAGTGGATTCATCACCAGCACGAGCGGGATGATCGTCAGCACGATCGACAGAATAAAACCGATCACATAGGATTTGAGTGAACCATGACTCTCTGCATGGCTGTTATGGTTTGTGTGGTTCGCCATCCTACATCACCCCCATCAGGTAGACGACCGTAAAGAGGAAGATCCATACGACGTCCAGGAAGTGCCAGTACAGACTGAGTGTCGTTACCTTGCGGCGTGTCACCGGAGTGAGTCCGCGGCGACGAAGCTGCATCATGATCGCAACCATCCAGAACAGACCGACCGACACGTGCACACCATGTGTTCCGACCAGCGTGAAGAATGCGGACCAGAACGCACTGGTAGACATCGTCGCGCCTTCATGCACCAGATGGGTAAACTCGCTGATCTCCAGTCCGATAAAAGAGAGACCGAGCAGAGCCGTTACTACGAGCCATCCGATCAGCTCTTTCACTTTTCCCTTGTTCATCGCCAAAATCGCAAGACCGCTGGTAAAGCTGCTGGTCAACAGGATGAAGGTGGAGGCGATGACACCCGGGAGCTCAAACAATTCCTTCCCGGTAGGTCCCCCTGCATAACTGTGCATCAAAACCGCATAAGTCGCAAAAAGGGAGCCGAACAAGATACAGTCTGTCACCAGGAAGATCCAAAAACCAAGTACCTTTAGCTGCTCATGATCTTCATGGCCATGCTCGTGATCGTGCGCATGTCCATGCTCATGGTTGTTCGCCACTTGTTGCATTAATATACCCTCCCCAGTGAGGCTTCCGTACGACGCACTTCATCCACTGGTACATAGTAATCGGTATCGTATTGGAACGAACGGGCCCACATGACCAAAGCCACACCGACCATACCGATGGCAGCCATCCAGGTCCATTCCCAGACGAACCCGAAGCCCGCGATAAACCAGCAGAAAGACATGATGAACGGAAGACCGGAGTTTTTCGGCATGTGAATCGGCTCCAGGTGTACAGGCTCTTCCTTGTACGTGCCGTTCGCCTTCTCCTCTTTCACTCTCCAGAAGTCGTCCAGCTCTTTTACCTGCGGTACGACAGCGAAGTTATAGAACGGCGCAGGCGACGGAATCGACCATTCGAGCGTGCGGCCATTCCATGGGTCCCCTGTGGTGTCGCGCTCGCCGTGCTTGATGCTGTACGTGATTTGCCATACTTGGAAGACAAAGCCTGCCCCCATCAGGAACGCACCTACGGTCGAGACCAGGTTGAGCGGCTCCCAGCCGAGATCCCAGCCATATGTGTAGTAACGACGGGTCATACCCATGAAGCCCAGCGCGTACTGCGGCATAAAGCAGACGTAGAAACCGATGTTCCAGAGCCA
This sequence comes from Brevibacillus panacihumi W25, assembly GCF_000503775.1. Classification (GTDB taxonomy): domain Bacteria; phylum Bacillota; class Bacilli; order Brevibacillales; family Brevibacillaceae; genus Brevibacillus; species Brevibacillus panacihumi_A. Next base: position 1,536,682 of record NZ_KI629782.1, read on the forward strand.
GAAGCCCCATGCTCCCAGTTTTTCATCCAGCTTGAAGCCGAACAGTTTTGGCCACCAATAGTATATCCCTGCAAGATATCCAAACACGACGCCACCGATCAATACTTGGTGGAAGTGGGCAATCAGGAAGTAGCTGTTGTGATACTGATAGTCTGCGGGAGCTACCGCCAGCATGACCCCTGTCGCTCCCCCGACGACAAAGCACGGGATAAAGGCAATCGTCCACATCATCGGCTGCTTGAAGGAGATCTTCCCTCGATACATCGTAAACAGCCAGTTGAAGATCTTGACCCCGGTCGGTATCGCGATCAGCATCGTCGTAATCGCAAAGAACGCAATCACGTTGGCACTCGTACCCATGGTGAAGAAGTGGTGAGCCCAGGTAAAGAAGGAGAGAATACTAATCCCCATAACGGCTATGACCATGGATGTATAACCGAACAGTTTTTTCTTCGCAAAAGTCGCTACCACTTCAGAGAAAATACCGAAGGCTGGCACGACTACGATATATACTTCCGGGTGACCCCACATCCAGATGAGGTTGAGATACATCATCGGGTTGCCGCCGCCGTCCATCGTGAAGAAGTGGGCACCGGCAAAGCGGTCAAGATACAAGAGTGCAATGGTAACAGTCAAGATTGGGAAAGCAAAGATAATCATGATACAGCTGGACAGAACAGACCAGCTAAACATTGGCATTTTCATCAGCTTCATGCCAGGCGCACGCATTTTCAAAATGGTGACGATGAAGTTGATCCCGGTCGCCAAGCTACCGATACCGGAAATCTGAATCCCCCAGATCCAGAAGTTTTGCCCTGGACCAGGGCTGAAATCATTTTGCGAAAGCGGCGGATACGACAACCAACCGGCATCAGGAGAACCCCCGATGACGAACGACAGGTTGAACAGCATCGCACCAAACATGAACAGCCAGAAGCTGACTGCGTTCAGGAAAGGATACGCTACATCTCGCGCCCCGAGCTGGAGCGGAACGACCATATTGAACAAACCGAACATCATTGGCATCGCCATGAACAAGATCATGATCGTACCATGTGTCGTAAAGATCGCGTTGTAGTGATCGGAGTGCAAAAACTCCAGGTTCGGGAATGCCAGCTGCACACGCATCAGCAAGGCATCCACGCCTCCGCGGAACAGCATCAGCAGGGATGCGATCAGGTACATGATCCCGATTCGCTTGTGGTCGACTGTCGTCAGCCATTCGCGCCACAGCCAGCCCCATTTTTTATATTTGGTCAAAACGAAGACGATCGCCACCATGGTCAAAGCAATGGAGACCATGGCACCGTAGATCAGCGGATCGCCCGTAACAAAGAACCAAGATGCAAACTCTTTTAAGCTCTCCCACATCAGGTATTCCTCCTCCCTTTCCGTTAGTGACTCATCACAGGTGTCATTGCCGTGTTGGGCATGTGATGAGTGGAGTGTGCGGATTCATCTTTTTTCTCCCCGGCTTCTGAACCAGGTGCAGACTCTTTTTTGTCTCCGTCCATATGCATCGAGTCATGCATGCTGCCGCCTGTCTCCATCGGATGGCCGTGACTGTATTTGGATACGATCTCTTCAAACAAGCCTTCCGGGAACGACGAGTATGTCAGTACATCCGACAGACCCGGCTTTCTCAACTGTTCATAATCTTCCTTGCTCATCGCAGGTGTGGTTCCTTTTACCTCTTTCACCCACTGGTCAAACTCGTCCTGCGAAGTAGCTTTCACATTGAATTGCATGTGAGCAAAGCCTTCACCCGTGAAGTTCGCTCCTCTGCCCTGGAACTCGCCCGGATGGTCAGCCTGCAGATACAACTCCGTCGTCATACCCGCCATGGCGTAGATTTGTCCGCCAAGCTCCGGTACCCAGAAGGAGTTCATCGGTGCCTCAGCAGAGATTTGGAACTGGACAGGCACGCCTGCAGGGATCTGCAAATAGTTGACCGTTGCAATGTTTTGTTCAGGGTAAGTGAACAACCATTTCCAGTCCAGAGAGGTTACCTGAATGACCATCGGTTGTACTTCTTTATTCGGATTTTCTTTTAATGCATAAGTATCGCGCACGGTGAAGTAACCCAGAATGGCGATAATCACGATCGGAATCGACCACCAGATTACCTCCAGCTTGGTACTGTGCGCCCAATTTGGCTTGTACGTCGCTTTGTTGTTCGGTGTATCCCGATATCGATAGACGATAAACGCGGTGAGCGCAATAACCGGGATAATGATAATCGAGCACAATATAATGGAAATCATAATGAGATCATATTGCGTCTGTGCTACCGGCCCCTTGGGGTTCAAGACTACATAATCGCTGCCGCAACCGGCCAGCATGATACTCGCCAGCGCCGCCAAGACAGCCAATTGAAGTCGTCTCGGCCATTTTCCTCCACTCATTCTCCCAATCCCTCCTCGTTGACAAACCAGACCTACCTAATTGGAAGCTCATTTTTAGTAAATGTGAACACATCTCATCTGCGCACTATCATGTTATCAGAACGCAAAAGAATTGGTACTGGTTTTTGGGGACGTTCATATTTTCGTATCTTTTCTGTTACAAAGTGTTCACGTCGAATTCACGAGTTGATCATATTATTGTTACGAATCCCCTGCGTTGGAGAAATTGTTCCAGCGAGGGATATAGCAGAATCGAGTAGGAGGGGGTGACTAACCCCCGTCCTCTCACACCACCGTACGTACCGTTCGGTATACGGCGGTTCATTTAGGTATGACGCAAATAGGTGTATCTGTCTGACAAACTCTTCAAACCTTGATTACGCCAGTAAGCATTATTCAATGCTCGGTGAAGAATTGGACTACATGCAATTCGCCATTGTTTCTTTCGTGAATTGCCCCATTCATAGGCTTTTTCCTTGGGAACTCCTAAGGAGATAAGCCTTTTTACTTTTGTTTTCGGGCGCTTCCACTCTTTCCAGAGACACATTCGGAGTCTTCTTCGAATCCATTCGTCAAGATGGCTGAACACCGAAGGGGTATCAGCCAAGGCAAAATAGCCACACCAACCTGTAAGGTACTCATTGAGATCGTCAATTCTGTATTCCATTGGGAGTGGTTTCGTGCGGGAGGTGATCTCCCGAATCCTCTGTTTTGCTCGCTTCAGACTATCGTTCGCTATTCGAATCTTGGGCGATTTGTTCACCGTGAAACTGAAACCAAGAAATTTACGATTCCATGGGCGATCAACGGCGCTTTTCTCCATGTTGACTTTTAGCTTGAGCTTTCTCTCAATGAACGTGGTCACGGAATCCATCACGCGGATTCCTGCCTTCTTTGACTTCACATAGATGTTGCAGTCATCTGCGTAGCGAAGGAATCGAAGCCCCCGCTTTTCCAGTTCCTTGTCGAGTTCGTGCAACATGATATTGGATAAGAGCGGACTCAACGGGCCACCTTGCGGCACCCCTTGATCGCTTTCAATTTCCATACCATTAACCATAATCCCTGATTCGAGATAGCGTCGGATGAGGGTTAGGATAGTTCTGTCTTTGACATGTTTTGCGATAAGCCCCATAAGTTTATCGTGGTTTACCTTATCGAAGAACTTCTCAAGATCCATGTCTACGACCCAACGGTATCCTTCCTCGATGTATGTCTGTGCCTTCTTGACTGCGTCATGTCCCCGTCTTCTTGGACGGAATCCATGACTATGTTCGGAGAACATAGGATCAAATATCGGAGAAAGAACCTGTGCAATTGCTTGTTGGATGAGACGGTCGGTCACGGTAGGAATGCCTAATAGCCGAACACCACCGTTCAGTTTCGGGATTTCGACTCGTCGGACTGGCGAAGGTACATAGGTTCCATTCTCCAATGACGCTCGTAGGGAGTCCCAGTTGGATAAGATATGTTGACGTAGGGATTTTACGGACATACCATCCACACCGTGGCTTCCTTTGTTCTTTTCTACTCGCTTTAGTGCCAACAGGAGGTTTTCCCGTGACAGCAGTTGTCCCATCATAAAACCAGATATCCTTTCGCGTGAACGTTCTTTCTACTTGTGCCACTCTCTATTCCGCCCTCTTGAAGTCCCCCATGGATTCACCATTTCCTCCTTCAAGTAAGTCCATCTGGATTGTCTGCATCATCATAAAGAGTGAACGCCTAGCGTCCCGTTCTTCCTAAATGTTCGGCCCTTCCCGTTTCAAGCGTCCTCTACTCCGGTACTATGGCCTCTGCTGACTCCTGACCGTTCAGTTTCTCCTAGCGGAGAAGGTTACCATGAGGGCATGGCGTCCCAGTCAGGTCTCCCCGGGTAAGAACGTTGTCTTTCCCTCCATCCACCTGCTTCATTTACTCCCGATAGCCTTTGGCAACATGGACTTCGTCTTGTATGGCAGACTCATCCAGCTATCGTTAGCCTCATATGAAGTTCGTGTTCCTCAGGCCGGAGGTTTGCCGCAGACTTCCTTCAGATTCCACCTCGCGGTGGACACCCTTGTCGTAAGCTAGTGGCTACTGTTGCCTTCGCCATTCGGGACTTTCACCCTAGAGACAACGCCCATGCCGGGCACACCATAAAAAAAGACGCGCTCAGCACGTCTTTCCTAGCTTCATTTTTTCAGAATAGCAATCACGACATCAGAATCGTCATAAGTCTTGGCCTTGATTTTTAGCGAATGATCGTACGGGTTGGAAAACCGGAAATCAAGCAAGCCATACGCAATCGTCGCATCCTGTCCTACAGGGACGTAGCCTACTGTCTTGCTGTGACTGTGACGCTCCTGGATCGGCAGCTGCGCTTCCTGAACGGCGTTGAACAGCGTGGAAGACACCTGGCAGATTCCTCCGCCATAGCCGTCCGTGAGCTGGCCGTCCGCGATGACATTCGCTTTCTTCCAACCATCTTCAGCCAGATTGGAGTTGCCTACCTCCTGATTGAAGGAAAAAAATTCACCCGGTTTTACCTTTTCGCCATTTATCTTTTTTACCGCTTTCTTGATGTTGTGAATGCGATTCTCAGAGCTTCCCTCCATGGAGGTGTAATAGAGCCCGATGACGTCTTTTTCCTTGACGTCCAGCTTCTCGATCAGCTCCTGCCGATCAAAGCTTTGTACAGCTGCATTTGGTTGAGCAGCACTTGCAAGCGGTGCGTTGATCACAGTCAGCATGAGTCCTGCCAAAGAAGTCAATATCCAGTAACGAGATCGATTCAACATGGTTTCTCCCTCGAATTCAATGATTTGGGATTGTATCCGCGCATGGATCCAGCATCATCCCATAACCACTGTAACAAGCGAACGAACCAATACACAATCTGTAAATCTTGGAGATCGATGTATGCTTGTAGAAGTTTATTTATACAAAATATCGTCTCGCAATGTCTCCACCGTTTGCAAAGCCTGGGAAATATCCGCTTCGTCCACCTGAAAATGGGCCAAGGCATCATGCAGGTGTTTGACAATGGCATCGAAATGCTCGGGCTGCAGATTCATTCCGGTATGAACCTTTTCCATGGATTGTCCCGTGTATCGACCCGGACCACCTAAAGCAAAGCTGATGAATTTGGTTTGGTGAAGGCGTTGCTTTTCCATATCCGTGTTGGCAAAAAAGTGATTCACGGTCTCGTCCTTAAGGACAAGCTCGTAAAAGGTATCCACAACCTTGCGAATCACGTCTTCTCCGCCCAGCTTGTCATAAAGAGTTCCTGTTGTCATCCCATCCACCTTTTCCTGATGTTGTCTGCCCATGTTTAGTTTTTTCTTAGGCAGGAAGAGTTATGTAGCAACAAAAAAATCGCCCTGCAAAGAGGGCGAGTTGTTGATTTATTTGGTTACAATTTTTGTGTTTTCATGCTCATCAAACGGAATACAGCGCTTAACAGGAAAATGTTCATTCCTGCAATCAGACAGCCAATGGAGACCATGAGTGGAAAGTTTTCCGCTCTGAGATCGCTTACATTGAGCACCAGCAAAAGCATTCCCACAATTGTAGCGGTCCAAGCCATCCATTTTAATGTGTTGGCAGCTTTATAGTCATGATTCATGTTGCATAACCCCTTATCATCCGAGTATGATTGCGTTTTCCTTATTGATACTTTGATTGTAACATAAAATTCACTTGTTGTTCATGTTTTGTTCAAATTTTTATTGAAAAATTGTCAAAGTTTTTTCCGCAATCCTATTGGAGATGAGGTTGTCATATGTTTCCTCTGTGACAAAAACGTGAAAAGCCTGCGGTCCCCCCTACTGGAAGTCCCACAGGCTTTTATTAGTGCAGCTCTTCTCCTGTCTTTTTGGGCTGTAGCGGATCAGGCTTGGAAGATCCACGACGTTTCATGTAAGTACCAAGTGCAATGATCACAAGAGCAAGAGCAACAGGTACTAGGACAGGCGAGAGGGGAAGATACCGCTCGACCCAAACGCCGACCAGCTTGTCCTCCATGATCATTTGCCCTGCCGTGAAGCCCAGTATGCCTGCCCCGAGCAACACAATGACGGGAAAACGCTTCATCAGCTTCATCAGCAAGCGGCTCCCCCAGATAATCAGCGGGATGCTGATCGCCAGTCCGATCACGACGAGCAGAATGCTGCCTTTTGCCGCTCCCGCTACCGCGATCACATTGTCTAGACTCATAATCATATCTGCGAAGATAATGGTTTTCAACGCGCCCATCATGGACGAGCTGCTCTCGATCTCGCTGTCTTCTTCCTCACCCTTCAACAGCTTGATCGCAATCCAGAGCAGCAGCAGTCCCCCGATCACTTGTACCAGGGGAATTTTCAACAGCCAGATCGCGATAAAGGTCAGCAGGATACGCATCCCGACAGCCCCAAAGGTTCCCCAAAATATCGCCTTCTTTTGCAGGTGCGGACTCAAATTGCGGCAGGCAAGCGCGATGACCACGGCATTGTCGCCGCTCAACACCAGGTCTACCATAATTAATTGCAGGATGCTAAGCAGAAAATCAGATGTCATGGTTGCTCCCCCATAAGGTTGATCTCTTCATCATGTTGTCCTTCTTTGTGCGCACTACTATTTCCAAACATTTCCCTATGCAACAAATAGAAAAAGGTCATCATCACTGTTCCAGGATAACGACCTTCTATGCTTTCGCTGATGCAGTTTTTCTGCTTTCGTTTTGGTTACACGCTGTCTCATGTCTGCAAAGGCGAAGATGCTTCTGTTTTGATCCGGATTGCGTTTGCCTTCACGAGCCATTTTTTCGCGCTGCTTGCGGGCATTGCTTTTCGCCATATGAATTCACTCCCATCGATCATTTCATGGTGTTATCATACGGCTGCGCGGGGTGTGATGCAAGCTTTTTTGAACAGAAACAGGCGTCAGGGCTCCCGTTTTTGTTTTGCTAGACGCAGGAACTGCTCATCGCGTTTTTGCAAGCGATCATCGACAGAGGTATCCGCATAGGAATAGATGCCCGCTCCAGTCTTGGTGCCGAGATCGCCCTTTTCCACCAGCTTTCGGATGATGGCGGGCGCTGCTTCGGACTTGTCCAGCTCCGGTGCGAGGTTGTCCATCACGCGCTGCCAGGTGTCCAGCCCGCCGAAGTCAGCGGTTTCGATCGGACCGACAAATGCCCAGCGGAATCCAATACCGTCTTTCATCACCGTATCGATTTCATGTGCATCCGCTACACCGCTTGCCAGAAGGGAAAAGGCTTCCCGCATCAATGCAGTCTGCAGGCGATTGGCGATGAAGCCCGGCACGTCCTTTTTCAGCAGAACAGGAGATTTGCCGATCTGCTTGATCCATTCCACTGTTTTTTGAACGACATCCTCCGAGGTTTTTTCGTGGCGCACGATCTCGACAAGCGGAACAAGCTGGGCAGGATTGAAAAAGTGAGTAATGATAAAACGCTGTGGTGTCTTCGCTTTTTCAATCAGTCGCCCGATGGAAAACGTAGAGGTATTGGACGCAATGATTGCATCTGGCTTGGCGTACGCTTCCAACTGTTCAAACAAGGTCCATTTCAGGTCGATTACTTCGGGGATTGCCTCCGTGATCAGATCAGCATCCGCTACCGCTTCCTGCAAGTTGGTGGTCAACGTGATTCGCGCCAAAGCTTCCTGCTTCGCCTGCTCTGTCAGCACGTCCTCCCGCACCTGCAGGGAGAGGCTTCGCTCAATGGCTTGTCTGGCTTTGCCCAGCAATTCATCCTTTAGATCGTACAATGAGACCGAATAACCTGCCATTGCATATACCTGGGCGATTCCATGCCCCATGACGCCGGAACCGATCACTGCTGCCCTTGTTGTCATTTTTCATCCTCCTGACGGGAAAGAACATTTTTTTTATTCAATGTGACGGAAAAAGTTGTCCCTGTCCCCAGACTACTGGATACGTGGATATCACCATGATGTAAATCTATGATTTGCTTGACGATGGATAATCCAAGCCCATTCCCTTTTACAGAACTATTACGGGCTTTGTCTACTTTATGAAACGGTTTAAAAATATAAGCACGCTCTTCTTCAGGGATCCCGATCCCATTATCGGTTATGGATACGACGACGTGATGAGCGTTTTCTGTGGATCGGATACGAATCATGCCTTGGGGCGGAGTGAATTTGATGGCATTGCTCAATAAGTTAATCCACACTTGATCCAGCTGATCTTGATCCGCTTCAATCGCGATGCCCTCCATCTCAACATCCATTTCGATTTCCTTGGCCTTCCATAGGGGTTCCAACGTGATGACAATCCTTCGCAGCTGCTCATCCAGCCGGTATGCACGTACCTTCAGTGGATGGTGATCCTGCTGCAAATAGGAGAGTTGGAGCAGATTTTGACCTAACCGGGATAATCGCTCACTTTCTTCTTCAATAATCGTCAAATACTTCAACCGGACCTCTTCGCTCAATTTCTTCTGCTTCAAAGCCTTCGTGAACCCTGTGATGGAAGTCAGCGGCGACTGAATCTCGTGGGAAACACTGGAAACGAATTCATTCCTCATTTGATCAAGTTTCGTAAGCTCTTCGGCCATTTCATGAAAACTGATGCTTAATTGGCCAATTTCATCCTTGCGCTTCGTAGAGAGGCCTTCGCGATCAAATGTCCCTTTTGCCATCTTTTTTGTCGCTTCCGTCAAACGTCGAATCGGATTCACCACATACCGGGCGGCAATCAGAATGAGGAAGCTGCCAAAAAACAGAATCAACATGTATAAGACGTGGATCGAGTGCATGAGCTCTTCCTCTACCCGATTATGTTGCAGGGAAATAAACATGGCGTAAGGCTCACCATTGATCTGAAGGGGGATCCCAACCATCGGAATGCTATGAATATTTGCATCTAATGTGCGTGTAATGTTATTCGCAAGCACGAGCTCTATATCACGAGGATCCACATGAATAGGCTCTATTTCTTGAAGCAAGGGCTCCCTGTCTTTCTTGTAGAGTTGGAGAAGGTTACCCGAATAACCGGAGAAGTGTTGCATAAACGGTACCAGCTCGGCAGAAGGAGTCGACTGATAGGCTTGAATGATCTTTTGGCCGTCTGTAAGCAAGCCGTCGTATACAATATCGTGGATTCGCGTTTGAAACATCCAGTTGCTGATTGAAAACGCGGTGAACAGGCTAACCATCACGATGCCGATGAAGATAAGGACTACGCGGAAATAGAGAGATTTAATCGCGGTTCACCTCCAATCGGTACCCAAGACCGCGAATCGTCACAATGCGGAAATCGGCTTCGAATTCGGCAAACCGTTCTCTCAACCGCTTGATGTGCACATCCACGGTCCGCTCGTCTCCCTCATAATCCATGCCCCAGATCTGCTCAATCAAATTTTCGCGTGTAAATAGCTGCCCGGAATAGCTTCCCAATTTGTACAGCAAGTCGAATTCTTTCATGGGAAGGGTGACTGTTTTTCCGTCCTTGTAAATCACGTGATAGCTTTTTTGGTCCAAGGTGATGCTCCCCAGCTTGATCGTGCTGGAAGTAGCGATGCGATATCGCTTGAGCAGTGCTTTTACCCGCAGCACCAGCTCCACTGGATCGAAAGGCTTTACCAGATAATCGTCCGTTCCCAGCTTAAAGCCTTTGATCCGGTCGGTGGTCTCACCTTTCGCTGTGATCATCAAGATCGGCATCTCTTTGAACTCGCGAAGATTCGCACACAAATCCCACCCGTCCATTTTGGGCATCATGATGTCCATGATAACCAGATCCACGACATGATTCTCTACGTATTCGAGCGCTTCCTCACCGTTTGTTTTTTGAATGATTTCATAGCCTTCATCTTCCAGATACAGTCTGACCAGCTCACGAATATTTGCATCATCATCTACTACGACGACTTTTGGCAACTTATTTCTCCCCTTTGATTTCTACAACAAATGGAAATGCCCGAACCTTTCCATTTTGCTTGAATTCCGCCCATATTTTATAGATGCCGGGTTGGCTGAACCTGGTCTCGAAAATCGGCTGCTTCTCATTGGAAGGATGAACATGGAGAAAATGTTGCGCCTTTTCATCCAGAATGACGACATGCCCCATCGCTCCCAAGTAAGGAGTCAGATTGGTTTGATCCAACTCAAAATTCAGCATCACGGGTTCGTTTGCTTGCAATGAACTCATCAAGAGCGTCACGGTCTCCCCGTCAACCTGTCGCGTCAACGTGCTGTCCGGCAATAGCCCATGATCATGATCCTCGGCTGCTTCAGGATTTCCCACTGTAAATGGAACGGGAGTCACATGGTAGGCGAGATGCTTTGGCTTTATGTCAACAAACGCCTTATAGGACCCTTCCTTTAAAGAATGGGGGACTCGAAATTCTCCTTTCCCCGTCTGCTCAGGGTGAACGTGATCATACTTCTGCAAGCTTTCATCTACCATAATCAAATGCAGGATCTTTTCGTGGTTTATTTCGAGTTCTGTGACCGGATTTCCCGCCTTGTCTTCTAAATTAATGACTACCTCCTCTTGTTCCGCTCGGACCGACACGTTTACCTCGCTTTGAACATCGTGCAAAGGATCGCTTCCATGCTCATGGCTGCTCTCGTGGGTTTGTGCGCCATGCTCATTCATCCCATGCTGATTCCCCACGGCAACCTGTTGTTTTTCCACTACCCATTCATCATAGGCGGCAAACCCGCCCAGCACTACGGCTACATATAGAACGGCAGTCATGATTGATTTCTTCATATTCATTTCTCCTCATCATTCAATCTGGAGTGCAGCCCTATGCGGACTGACCCTGTAGAGACAGTAAACCGGTTGTGTGAACTCTATATGAACAAAAAAACGACCGCACAAGAGCAATTGCCTTTTCATTCATATTCAGTTCACAAAAGTGGAATATAGTCAGACGCAAGCAAGGTAATCAGGAAGGTAACAGGAGGAGATTCGATTGAAGAGTTTGTTAGTACGCATGGCTGTTTATGTAGGTATTTTCTTATTAGTGGTCGGTGGAAGCGGATTGCTCGGATTTATCAGCGAACAAAAAGCATACTGGTACGCCATACGCAATGAACCGATTTCCGCGATACAAAATATTGAAATACCGGAACATGATCCGAATAAGCCAACTGCAGCGGTTGTTTTGGGCAGTCCCACTACGGAGGTATTTGATTTTGTCGTACCTTACCAAATGCTGGCAATGACTGAAGCTTACAATGTTTATGCTGTTGCTCCGACCAAAAACATGACGTCACTGACTGGCGGTCTGGATCTGGTGCCTCACTATTCATTTGAGGAAATGGATCAATTATTGGGAGCAAGTCCTGACCTGATCGTAATCCCATACATGCCTTTAGGCGACCAGGAAAAGTACAAACCAGTGCGTGAATGGATCCAAAAGCATTCCGAAACGTTCCTCCTGAGCATTTGTGGCGGAGCGATTAATCTTGCGGATACTGGATTATTGCAAGGAAAATCATCAACCATCCATTGGCAATTCTTTGATCAGACAAGAAGGTCATTTCCTGAAACGAACTGGATCCGGGACCAGCGGTTTGTTGTTGGCGGCGAGAATATGGTTTCTTCGGCCGGACTCACATCCGGAATCGACGCAACCCTTTATGTGATTTCACAGCAACTGGGCGAAGCTATGGCGGCAAAAATCGCCAACGAATTGAATTACCCTTCATACCATTTTGTCAAAAATCCAAAGGTTGATCCTTATTATATTGATCTGAGCGAAAACGTTTATCTGTTCAATCAAGCCTTCCAATGGAACCAGAAACAGACAGGCGTGCTACTGTATGATGGCATGGACGAAGGGGAGCTGTCATCGATTTACGATACGTATGCCGCTTCCGGAACGACCAAGGTCATTTCCCTTTCCCATACGGAACAGCCGATCGTGACAAAACATCATCTCAACCTCATTGCCAAATATCCAGTGGGGAATGCTCCAGAGCTTGATCGTGTGATCGTTCCCGGCACCGATGCAAAATCCTTGGCGGAAAAGGTTGTCCAAGAGTGGACCGAAAAGGGCAATGGCGTAGTACCTGAATTCTTGCATCACGATTCAGCAGACAGATTTATGTTCGATGCGCCGCTTGAAGATTTGTCCAAACAAGAGGATGTTCTGACAGCGATATACGGAGCAAAACGGTTGGAGTATCGCGCTGACTACTTGAAATTCGAGGGTAACCCGTTCTCTATCGAATCTTTCGGTGTTCCGCTTTTGCTTACCGTAGTCGCATTGCTGACAGCATTCTTTATCGACAGACGGTTCATTACAAAGAAAATTTTAGGTTCAGGCAGAGCTGCCAATAACTGGAGGAAAATAAGATGAAGAAGATATTCTTGCGCTTGGCTACTTATGTGTTGATTTTGGCTGTGTTTGTAGGCGGGGTAGGGTTGCTCGGATATAATCGTTCATTTCAGGACTTTTACGGTGCGCTTCGCCAAGAACCCGTTCCAGCTCTGCAAGGCGTGAAGAAGCCCGAATACGATCCGAATAAACCTACTGTAGCCGTCTTGTTGGGGAACGAGACGACCGAGGGATCAGATTTTATGATTCCCTATGAATTGTTCTCCAGGACAGAGGCATTCAATGTCTTTGCCGTTGCTTCAGACAATCAGGTGAAGTCATTAACCGGAGGTCTTGATCTGGTACCGCACTATTCTTTTACAGAGTTGGTTCAATTATTGGGGAAAAGCCCTGACATCATCACCATCCCATTTATGGTAACGAATGACGCTGAGAAATTTGCTCCTATCCGAAAATGGATACAACAGCATGCCAACACCACGTTCGTAAGCATTTGCGGGGGATCGGGAAACCTAGCAGCTACCGGTCTATTGAAAGGAAAGTCAGCGGCAACACACTGGCAGAATCTTGTCGTTTTCCCAAAGCAATTTCCTGAGACGAACTGGTTAGCAGATCAGCGGTATTTTCATAACGGAAACGTGATATCCTCAGCCGGTGTCTCATCAGGAATCGATGCCGTTCTCTATGTGATTTCGCAAAAGGTTGGGGAACCCGTAGCCGAAAAAATAGCAAAAGAAATGAAGTACCCTTCTTATCACTTCGTTAAAAATCCGAAGGTAGACCCGTTTTATATGGATTTTCGCTTTTCTACCTATGTATTGAATAATGCGTTTCAGTGGAACAAGAAACAGGCAGGCGTCCTGTTGTATAACGGCGTGGAGGAAATGGCGCTGGCTTCCGTATTCGATATTTATTCTGACACTGGAACGACTAGGGTTTTATCCATTTCCAGCTCGGAGCAACCCATAGTGACAAAACACGGCCTGAACCTGATTTCCAGACACGTGATAGCAAACGCCCCACAATTGGATAAATTGATGATTCCGGGAAGAGATGCGAAATCGTTGGCTGCTGCGGAAATCAGGCAATGGAACGAGGCGCGGAACGACACGAACCCCCAGTTCGTGCACAGTGATTCTCCAGATCGATTCTTATTTGAAGTGCAGCTTGAGGATTTAGCCAAGCAAGAGGACCTGCTCACCGCCAAGCATGCGCTGAAACGACTCGAATTTCGTTCGAATGATATACAGCTGGAAGGCAAACCGTTTCCCCTCGAAACTTACAGCAATCTCCTTTTGACTGCTTTCCTTGCCCTATTCATCGCTTTCTGTATTGATAGAAGATTGATCATCAAGAAACCCTTTTTTCAAATGAATACCTTACACAGGTATTGTATGAGATGTACCATCCTCAGGAGGAAAACGACATGAAAAGGCTATTCCTGCGTTTGATTGTTTTTGTCTGTATATTCACCCTGCTAGTTGGAGGGGTTGCAACTCTCGGGGTTGTTCATTCGCAAAAAGATTTTTACGGTGCGGTTCGTCAAGAGCCGCTCCCTTCCTTGCAAAGTGTAAAGATACCGAAGCACGATCCGGCTAAGCCTACTGTAGCGGTTATGTTGGGAAGCGAAGCTACTGAGGGACTGGACTTCATGATTCCCTACGAAATTTTCGCGAGGACAGGTGCCTACAACGTATATGCCGTTGCTGCAGACACCGGCATCAAGACGCTGTCAGGCGGATTGGATGTCGTGCCGCACTACTCGTTTCAGGAAATGGATGAAATGCTAGGGAAAAGCCCGGATATTATCGCCATTCCTTTCTTGACCGATCAGGAAGAGACGTTTGAACCAGCAAAAGAATGGATTCTAAAACACCAAGAAACTACGCTAGTAAGCATTTGCGGTGGCGCGGGCAATCTAGCCTCTACTGGCTTGTTGAATGGAAAATCGTCCACCTCGCATTGGCAAACGATTTGGTCTAGAAAAATAAACTATCCGCAGGTGGACTGGAAGAGAGATCTGCGATATGTTCTTGCTGATCAAAACATAGTGTCCTCTGCCGGTATTACATCTGGAATCGATGCAGTCCTTTATGTGATTTCACAAAAACTTGGTGAACCGATGGCGGCCAAGGTAGCCAAAGAAATGAATTATCCTGCTTACCACTTCGTACACAATCCAAAGGTAGATCCCTTCTATATCGATAGGCACTATTCTACGTATGTCCTGAACCTTGCTTTTCAATGGAATAAGGAAAAGGCAGGAGTGCTGCTCTATGATGGCGTAGAGGAGATGGCTCTGGCTTCCGTATTCGATATCTATTCTTCCTCTGGAACGACCCGAGTCTATTCCATATCGAATTCGGTTGAACCCATCGTAACGAAGCACGGTTTAAACCTGATTGCGCGACACCCAATAGCGAAAATACCCACAATCCATAAGATGATCGTTCCGGGTACAACGGCTACATCATTGGCCGCAGAGGAGATCAAAAACTGGAACGAACAGGGGAACAACAAGGAGCTGCAATTTGTACACAGCCATTCACCGGATCGCTTTCTATTCGAAGTTCAACTCGAAGATTTAGCCAAGCAAGAGGACCTTCTTACGGCTAAACACGCGGTCAAGCGGCTTGAGTATCGTGCGAGTGATATCCAGCTGGAAGGCAAGCCATTTCCCCTCGAAACTTACGGCAACCTGCTTTTGACTGCTTTCCTTGCCTTGTTCATCGCTTTCTTTATCGACAGACGATTCTTCAGGAAATATTAAAAAGCCGCAAGCTCGATCCTCAACACGGACCGGGCTTGCGGCTTCTCCTTCTACGCTTCCTGATTCTCGTTTGCTTACAAAAAGCGGCGATTCACCTTTTTTCCCTCATAACTGAACAGCGCCTGCCGATCCTCCATCACGGTCTCGAGATGAACACCCCTGCCCCAGAGGTCGTACACATATGGCAAGGTTTTTTCCACGTATTTGACGTCCAGCTCCAGCCCCTCGTAGTGATGCTTCAGATACAAATCCCCGGAGCGGAGGTGGTCGCCATCATGCACCATGACGTACGGGAAGCCGCCATTGACGCGTGTAGCGGCCAAACCATCGCGCACCTGCTCCCATTGCTTGTCGGTCACGACCCACTCGTTGCCCTGTTTGCCAAACATGTAGAGATCGAGTTTGTTGACCAGATCCTGCGTCAGGAAGTTGCGGATGAAGCTGATGTCCGACTCCAGCTCCCGCACCTCAAAAATTTTGGCGCGTCCCTCTCCCGGTTTGCGGCCAAAGCGCTCCTGCTCTTCCTGCGTCGGATTGTTCCAGCGTTCCTCAATATCCTCGAAAATTTTCAGGCCGAGGTGATACGGGTTGATGCTCGTGGTGGACGGTTGGATGACCGAGGAATGCAGCTTGGCGAAATCAATGGTCTCCGCTTCGGTCAGGTCCATCTCGCGCAGGATGCGCATATGCCAGTAAGTCGCCCAGCCTTCATTCATGATCTTCGTCTCCAGCTGCGGCCAGAAATACAGCATCTCATCGCGGATAATCGTCAGGACATCGCGCTGCCAGTCTTCCAGCACCGTGCTGTATTCCATAATGAACAGCAGGAGGTCTTTTTCCGGCTGCGGCGGGAACTTGCGGGCAGCAGGCTTGGCGGCGGAGTCCTGCTCCTTTTTCTCCTTGCGATCCAGATTCCATAGATCATCGTAGGGGCTAAGCCGTTCCTTGCTGGTGTTCACCGGCTCCTCTGACTCCCGCTTCCAGCGAAGCTTGGGGCGCAACAAGCTGGGATCGATATGCTCCTGGATCGCCAAGGCAGCATCCAGCAGATTTTCCACCGCTTCCTTGCCGTATTGAATTTCGTACTGACGAATCCGCTCACTGCTCGCAGCCATGCTCTCCACCATTTCGCGGTTCGTGTTGGAGAAGCGTACATTGTTCTTGAAAAAGTCGCAGTGGGCCAGGACGTGTGCGACGATCAGCTTGTTCTGGATCAGCGTATTGCCGTCCAACAGGAAGGCGTAGCAGGGATTGGAGTTGATCACCAGTTCGTAAATTTTGCTCAAATTCAAGTCGTATTGCAATTTCATCCGATGGAAGGATTTACCAAAACTCCAATGCGAAAATCGGGTCGGCATCCCGTACGCCCCGAATGTATAAATAATGTCAGCCGGGCAAATCTCATAGCGCATCGGGTAAAAATCGAGACCAAATCCTTTGGCAATTTCGGTGATCTCGTCGATGGACCGCTCCAGCTCTTTGCGTTCTTCATTTGTCATGACGTCCCCTCCTCTTTCCGGCACCTGCTATATGTATATGAGGTTGTCGGCAAAAGACGCTATGTTTTAGGGGAAGTGTGCGGTCCATCTGCATGTTTTTTGAGCCTTGAAACAGTGATTTCAAAGCTTACTTGGCAAAGGTAACTTCAAACCCTTCCTTTGGCATCACAAATTTAGCCGTCCGCAACGGGTTGACGATCTGTGATACGCGCAAATCTCCACGAAGCCCCATGATGCAGACAATCTCGTTGGCCTCGTATTCGGGCAAACGCTCCTGTAAAAAGGTAAACATACTCTCGACAGCAGACTGACAGGCTTCATCGAGAGTAGCAGCAGAAGCAATCACATAGAAATTCGTTGAATCCTCCACAACCGGGGTGTGAAAATGCTGCTGTTTCAGCACCTCCACCTTTACCCGCACACGACTGCCGATCTCCAGTCCACAAACAGCTACTTCTCCGTCGCCCATCAATGCATGGACATCGCCAATGGCCAATTGTGCGCCCGCAACAGAAACCGGAAGATAGACGATTGCCCCCTCCGTAATTTCCTTCGTATCCATATTTCCTCCGTGATTACCAGGGGAATAGGTGGGGATATCTTCGGTTTTTGGCGCGACACCGATGACGCCGATCATCTTCCTGATCGGAAAAACATGCCGTTCGTTAAACTGAATCAAACCATCAACTACGCGAAAAGTTTTCACCTCAGGCTCCTGCACATATTTATGCAGCGCTCCTGCCCCTGGTCGCAGGTACATGATTCCCGTCTCCTCGAGGTCAATGGATATCACAGTGATTTTCAAGGTATCCCCCGGCATTGCCCCTATGACGGCAACTGGCCCCGTCGCGGGATTTAACCCCTGCAGAGCATGTACCTTGTTTTTGGATGATTCTGTCAACTGCTCCCGGTAGCAGTCATAGGTCTCAAACACGATCTCAGCCCCTGATTCCACTGTCATCACGGGTTTGAGGTCGGGTGCAAATGAGAAGATGTGATTTGCTTTGGCGATGGTATGCATGCTATACCTCCTATCTGATTTGCGAAGCGCTTTTTTTATCCTTCTGGGAATTATTGCAGTAGAGTTTGGATTTATGGCGCCTGACCATCTCTGAATTGTATCGAAACCACTTTCTCTGTCCGAGGGTCAAACGTGATGATGACCGTTACGCCGAACTCTCTACGGTCCTGGCGCAGCCATAGCCTGAAGGTCTCCCGCGCCCGATCAGTCTGCAAGTTCTCCCGCCCAACGTGGAGGTAATCAATGATTGCGGCCTTGGGATAGCGTTTTTGGGTTTCTTGAACGGCCATTCTTCCCCATTTCGCATAGGGAGGAGTCTCTGGAGCTATCGCATATGCGGATGCAGAGAATGAAATCAAGGAAAAAAGCAGAAACAAACGCATGAGAGAATGCATGAAAATCCCGCCTTTTACAAAGTAGTGTAAGCGAAAGGCGGGTAATCTAACCGGATTTAGCTTCTAGAGTCTCCTGGATAATGCCTGAACGATGATCACGACGACCACAACCAATAAGATGAGGGTACCGATCAGTATCAGACCCGGTATACCAAATGAAGACAAATCAACACCTCCAGAACGTTCCGCTACTTTCCTTTTTCCTATTTGATTCCATCTCGTAACAGCAATTTCCTGTCTACCTTCCCCAAATGGGTATAAGGCAGACGATCTACAATAAGAATCTCTCTTGGCTGTTGATAGCGTGCCAGCCTTGGACGCAGCCAAGCGAACATCTCCTCCGCTGTCATTGCTGCTTGCGGTTCGAGAAGAATATAGGCTTGCAATCGATGCCCGTACAAATCGTCCGGGACTCCGATCACGGCGGCATCCTCTACATGCGGATGAGTGAGCAGAAGCTGCTCCACTTCAAGCGGATACAGATTCACACCTGCTGAAACAATCATGCTATCCGTTCTGCCGCACAAAAAATAGTAGCCCTTTTCATCCCGGTAGCCGACATCCCCGGTCTCGATCCAGGCCTTGGAGCGATTCTTCATCGACCATTTGTTTTGGATGCATAATTGGCCGGGTTGACCGACTGCCACTTCTTTGTTGTGTTCATCCACGATTTTGATGCGCACACCCTCAATCTTTCGCCCGATTGTCCGGGCGGAATAGCAGAGATCCTGTGGTGTCGCGATGATATTCAAGCCCGCTTCCGACGTGCCGTACAGATTGTACAAGACCGCTCCCAACTGCTCAGCCGTCTCTTTCACCAGCTTGGGGTTCAGCTCCGCTCCTCCCGAGGCAATACATACAAGGGACTTTAAATCGGCCGCATTGGTTCTCAGCATTTTATGCAGCATCAGCGGTACGACAGTGACGACCTCCACCTGGTGTTCGCGAATCAAACGGCATGCTTTTCCGGGATCGAACCCCTGCGAAAGAACGACCTTTTTCCCCAGGGCCATGAATAGGAGCAAGACCGCTACCCCGTACCCGTGATAAATCGGCGTTGCAATATACGCCGTATGACAAGGCAAAATGTTCAAGCGGGTCATAAAAGCGAAAAACGGGTCCAAATAATGAAAGAGCGAAGGTTTGTGCCTGGCTTCCTTGGCTTTTCCAGTCGTTCCTCCGGTTAATAGAACCAGCTTTCCCGCTGACATCCGTCGCGATATTGTTTTCTCGTTCTCACTTCCAAAGCAAAGACTGTTGATCGCTGGCAATGTCTCATGATAGCTTAACAGCACCTTCGCAGACGGAAATTCGCCCAGCCAGTGGCTTTGTTCCTCATCGCAGACCAACAGATCGAAATCATGCTGCTGCAACAGGCGTTGAAACTGCCCCTCGCTTGTCTTTGCAGGAAGTAGATAGACATCCGCTCCCGACGACGAAACAGCAAAGATCGCTTTAATCAAAGACGCATGGTTGGTATTATCCCCTCATGGTAGACAGTGAAAAAAGAGTTCATGGTATCATGGACTCATCATTGTTGACCGGAGGGGATTTTTTATGCCGCCAAAGAAGGGACAAGCCTTTAATCGCTATGACGAGGATACGAAGAAAGAGGCTGTTCGCTTACGTGTTGAAGAACAGTGGAGCTACCCAATGATAAGGGAAAAACTCGGAATTAAAAGCGATGCGCAGATCATCAGTTGGGTACGTAAGTACCAGAGTGGAGAATCGTTTGAGGATTATCGTGGGCGTTGGACAAAGAAGCATTTTAGTAGTGTAGAAGAGGAAAATACCTACTTGAAAGCGCAGGTCGAATACCTAAAAAAGCTCAATCCGAATCTACATGGGGAGGGAAGTTGGATAAGCAAGCCCGGTTTAGGACCATCGAAAAAATGAAGAAGAAGTATCCCATCGTCATGCTTTGCAAGATCGCCGAAATATCGCGGGCTGGTTACTACAAGTGGAAAACAACCGTTGGAAACCGTGAAGCTCGGATTGAGCAAGATACCGATCTAAAAGAACACATTCTCGCGATTAATCGGCTGAGACCTTATTTTGGATACAAACGTATGCGTACGGCTCTACGCAAAGAAGGGCTTCACATTAACCATAAAAAGGTACGTAGGCTCATGCGAGAACTGGGTATTCGCTCGGTTATCCGTAAGAAACGCCCCTTTGCGGGGCGGAAACCATCTGTTGTCTTCCCGAATGTTCTCAACCGTGAATTTACAGCAGATACTATTTTGAAGAAATTTGTGACGGACATTACTTATGTCCGAGTTGAACATGATTTTGTCTATTTGTCAGTTATTTTAGATCTTTGTAACAACGAAGTCGTAGCCTGGGAAATATCTACGCGAAACGATTTACAGCTCGTATTGGATACCGTAAAGCAGTTGGACGCCAAAGACGCCATTCTTCACTCAGATCAAGGATTTCAATACACAACCAAATCGTACAGTAATCTTCTCGAGGAGAAAAAACTCATTGGAAGCCATTCAAGACGTGGGAACTGCTTTGATAACGCCTGTATAGAGTCGTTCTTTTCCCACCTGAAAACAGAAAAGCTTTACCTTGAGAAGCCAAATAGCGAAGTTGCAGCACGTAAAATGATTGCCGAATACATCAATTACTATAACCATGAACGCTTTCAGAAAAAACTTGGCGACCTCTCCCCGATAGAATATCGAGAAGCGATCGCCGCCTAAGTTAATCACTCTTTTTTAGTTGTCTACTTGACGGGGCTACGACCAGGTTGCTGCAAGCTAGTCCCGCTTTTTTGCCACGGGTAAGCTGATACCTCGTTTGCAAAACGGCACAAAGCTGTTCGGCTTGCGCATACAATTGATGATAGGTTAGGCTCTCCCCTTCATCCACTAACGCCAGCTTTTCCCCGTACGTTCTCGCTGAAAAATTCAGCAGCGTCATCAAATTGATTCCATAGCGGTAGACGGCGGCCGTTAAACGAAGCAACGTCAAAGGAGAAAGCAGCTTCATTTTATAGAAGATATAGAGTAGTTTCAGCACGTCTATTTTCCCTTGCCTCTCTGTAAAGACCTTGAAATTCCCTTCTCCAACCACCTTCTGAAAACGACGGAGGCCAATTGGCCGAAAATCAGCCACCATGGCTTGTACTGTTTCCTTTTGCTGTAGATGGCCTTTCCGATAATCCTTGCGGCGTGCATAGAAGACATGGCTGGAAACGTCCGATACGCTTCCGTCGGCTCGATCATGGGCGTTCGGACCAGGGGAAAATAGATCGAGGTCGTGGCAATCCCCCTGTTGTTCATCTCCGGCTGAGCTGAGCGAAACCAGGTGTCAAAAGCAGCCTTCGATGCTTGATAGGCAGCCCATTGGGGAAAGGGGAGCAGCAAAGCATTGACGGTCGAGATGTTGATAATCTGGCCTTGCTTTTTTTCCAGCAGGGGAAGCACGGACATAAGCAGTCGGACCGGGGCAAAATAATGGATTGCCATCGTCCGGGTAAAGTCATGCAGGCGGTCCAGAGAGTCATAGATTGAGCGTCTGATGGAGTGACCGGCGTTGCTGACGACCAGATCAAGACCATCGGGAAGCTGATGGAGAAACGCTAGCAAGCCCTCCATCTCCTGATCTTGGCGAAGGTCGGCAGCAAACAGACTGATGGTCGCTCCCCTCGCTTCGAGTTCTTTTTTCATGGCCTGGAGCTTGTCCTCTCTTCTGGCGACCAGAATGAGATGAACCCTCTGATCAGCCAACAGATACGATAGCTGCTCACCAATTCCCGAGCTCGCCCCCGTAATGAGTACTGTCTTTCCTTCCAGCGCGAGCCGCAGCTTTTGGCTATGGAAAAATGTCGGCGGAAACAGCAGATGCTCGATAACACTGTAGGTAGACATGATGAACTCCTCTCTTGGTGAGAATCCGAAAGATTATACCATGGAGTCATTCGCCAAATTATCCTATAAGCCTGTCTGTTTCAACATTAACATTCCGTCAAAAAACGACAAGATCTCGTTACTTGGCTGTTCCCCTAAGAAAAAGGCGTCTCACGAGGAGACACCAAATATTCCTCCTGCCGTCAGCGTTGAATCCAATCCCGTACACCGGTGTAGATCAGCCCAACGGAGAAGACAAGCATTGCGACGATCCCAACCGCATCCACTACCGGATCGAGCCCGGAGAGGAAGGAACCTTCCAGCGGCGTTTTCAGCAGGCCATAGCCGCCCAAGAGACCACCTGCGAGAGAAAGAAGTTTGTTCATAATTCCTGTCACCTCCCTTGCCAGCAGGGCTATTTATGCTCCCTGCGTTGCTTCATACTATGAACTGGTCGATGACGGGGTTTGTACCGTTGTACATACAGTTGTTCATGAATTTGCAATTGGGCAAGGGCTTCCATCTTGGGGTACAATGAAAACAGTTCAGTGACCTATTCACAAGCTGGCACAAATGCCTGCTTTATTCAAAGGAGTGTCCCTTTCATGAAACTGTTTCTGATGCTGGGCAGTATCAGTGGACTATTATCGGTCGCGTTGGGAGCGTTCGGTGCCCATGCGTTGAAGGAGCGATTGGACGAGTATTCGCTCGGAATCTTCCACACGGGTGTTACCTACCAGACCACTCACGCGTTGGCCATGATCATTGTCGCGCTTTTGATCAAATGGTATCCTGATTCCAGTGGCCTCCAATGGGCCGGCTGGAGCTTCCTCGTCGGTACCTTGATCTTCTCTGGCAGCCTGTATGCATTGGCGATGTCAGGCATCAAAGTGCTGGGTGCCATCACCCCGATTGGCGGAGTCTTGTTCATCGTCGGTTGGGCCTTGCTCGTGATCCACGCCTGGAAAATAGCTTCCTAACTCCATCTAAGAGACGCCCGCGATCAGTCCAAAGCTACTGCTGATGCGGGCGTTTTTCATCCTACATACAAGGAGGATCCCCATGAAAAAACTGCCTGAATGGGCCATCACCTATCTGCATCGAATGCGCCTGAAGCCGCAAGACCCGGATTTTCCTTTCTTGCAAGCGATTTGTCGGGCGCACATGCAGGTATTTCCCTATGAAAATGTGAGCAAGCTGCTTTTTTTGAGCAAAAATCCAGCGACAAGCTCGTGCCTACCCCGGAGGAGTACGTCGCCAACGCGGTTCGTTACGACATGGGCGGAACCTGCTTCGCCAACAATGGCAGTCTGCTTGCTCTGCTGCGTGCCTTGGGCTACCAGGGCCACCTTATGCCGTTGTCGCCAACCCATATGGCGATTCTTATCCGAGGACTGCTCCCGAATGATGAACCCGTCTACGTCGACATGGGGGCTGCCGCTCCGATCTTTGTACCTGTCGCCCTTCACTCTGCAGCCGAGCAGGAAATCGCTTTTGGATTCGAGTCTGTCCGGATCGTACGGGACCCCGTTCAACCAGAGCGTTTTCGTTTTCTGCGCTTTCGCCGCGGTGAACTGGTCAGCGACCGCTGGAATTTTGATCCTTCTGAGGCGAAGGAAATTCAAGACTTTTCTGAATCCGTGGCGCTTACCTTTCAACCGGATGCTACCTATATGGGCTGCCTGCGCGTCCAGCTCTATCAATTGGATCGTGGGCGCAGTCTCTCCCTGTTGAACAACTCGCTGCAAATCATGAAGGAAAACGGAGCAGAAGAAAAAATCCTGCTCCGCTCTCTTGACGAAATGGAGACAATGGTCGCAGAGGAATTCGCCTTGCCGCGTCTGCCTGTGCGGGAGGCAATCGCCATTTTGCAAAATAAAGGGATCGACGTGTTCGCCCCTGGGGATTGAGTCATCCCGGCGAATCACCTCCCCGGGACATTTGCCATATGGTGTAGAGTTACCATTTCCTTAAAGGAGAGGAACCGATGGCAAAGTCCTCCTACACCCATACCTCCTACTATTACGGAATGCCGGACATGTACATGCAGATGGGATATTTCCCTTTTCCCACCCAGGCTGCACCCGAAGCTGTCACGGGCAACGTGCTGGTTCCTTATGCCATGTCAATGTCCATGCAGTGCCGATATTATCTGGGGCAGACGGAGAAGATCGACATCAGCGGCACGCAGGGCTATGCCGCATTGGTCAATCCCGTCCGCTCCACGATGCAGCTTTATATCAATGATTGGTATGTCAGCAACTTCACGGATCATCCAGTGGAAATGCAGCTATGGTTCGGACAGGCGCGTGCCGTGACCGGGGCCAAAACCTCCTCCCAGATTACGTCCGGCTATGTGCAGCCCTCCCCCTGTCCCACCTCGCAAGGACAGATCCTCTACTCTTCCGGTGGTGCCTTCCCTCCGGCTGACGGCGTGATCGCCTCTACACGCATTCTCCCTCCGATGACCACAGTCAACGCGGAGAAAAACGGCCACTGGATTCTTGCTCCCGGCACAGCACTGATGTTCCAATTTCCTCAGGCTGAGCGGGAAGGAGGACAGGTCCTGTCTGCGATCGGCTGGTGGGAGCAGCCTTTGTTTCGGTGAATGCGGTGGTCCGCTCGAAAACACAAAAAAAACGGAGTGCCCTCGCACTCCGCTGCTTTCATTTATAAAGAATATATTCCCACGTTGAAAAGCCAATTCTCCCGTGTTACAATGGGAATTGGTCTTTAGATTCGTCACTCTATTTTCGAGTATGTCTTTCCACTATCTATCTTAGCACAGAATCATTTGGTTGTCAACAAAACAAGCGGAACCAAAATAATCATAAAGGAGCGGTTCGATGAGCGTATCTGACCAAGAGTGGCGTGAGGAAGCACAGCGCGTTGAGCAGGTCGTGGACGTGATCCACAAGCGAATCCATGATTTGACGGAGCAGGTGAGTGATGTCACGACGGACATCGTCAGTATCCGCAAGCATTTTTGGGATGATGTGACCGTCAACTTCGAGGATGCGATAGAAGCTGTCGAGACGTATGCCAGCATCAAGCAGCAAGCAGAAGTTCTCTCCGAGCGGGAACGTGCTCATCGGCATGCCGTGAAGCAATTGAAAATCTTGAGACGGCTGGAGCAAAACCCATACTTTGGCCGCATCGATTTTCTAGAAGAGGGTGAAAGGCAAGCAGAACCTGTCTACCTGGGGATTGCCTCCCTGCTGGACGAACAGGACGAAGCTTTTCTCATCTATGATTGGCGAGCTCCCATCTCCAGTCTCTATTACGACTATACGCCAGGTCCAGCCAGCTACGATACGCCGGCAGGGCGCGTGGACGGAGAAATCACCTGCAAGCGTCAATACAAAATCCGAGACGGCCGTCTGCTCCATCTCTTCGATACAGGAGTAACCATCGGGGATGAACTGCTTCAAGAAGTTTTGGGCAAACAGGCCGACACCCAAATGAAGAGTATCGTCGCGACGATCCAGAAGGACCAGAATCGCATCATCCGCAACGAAAAAAGCAGGCTGGTCGTAGTTTCCGGTGCGGCAGGAAGCGGCAAGACCTCCGCCGCCATGCAGCGCATCGCTTATCTGCTTTACCGGTATCGCAAAACGCTGCAAGCGGAGCAGGTGGTCTTGTTCTCCCCCAACGCCCTTTTTAACAGCTACGTCTCCACCGTCCTCCCCGAGCTGGGCGAGGAAAACATGCAGCAGACCACGTTCCAGGAATATGCAGAGCATCGGCTCGGCTCCCAATTTGACCTGGAGCATCCGTTGGAACAGATGGAGTACGTCCTGCGCGCAATGGAGGAGCCGGGATACGAGACGAGACTGGAAGCGATCCGCTGGAAGTCATCGGCAGCGTTTATGCACATCATTGACCAATACGCAGAACGCCTCAAGCAGTCCGGCCTCATTTTTCGCGACATCGCTTTCCAGGATCGCAAGCTCATTGACGCCCGGCAGATTCATGAGTTTTTCTATTCCTTGGATACCTCCCTGCCGATTCCCAATCGGATGGTTCTCGTCGCCAGATGGCTGCTCACCGAATTGAAAAAACGCGAGCGTTCCGAGCGCAGAAAGCCCTGGGTGGATGACGAGCTGGAGCTGCTGGACAAGGAAGAATTCGCCAAGGCATACCAGCAACTGCGGCGCAAAAACCAGTTCCACGAAGAATCATTTGATGACTTTGACCGGGAACGCGACCTGCTTGCCGCCAAGCTGGTCAAACGCGCTTTCAAACCGTTGCGCTTGATGGTCCGCGAGCTAGGGTTTATCGACACACCAGGGATCTATCGTCAGTTGTTCAGTCAGCCTGAACAAATCGAGATTCTTTTGCCAGATGGAAAACGGAGCGGGAACTGGCCTGCCATCTGTGAGCAGACTCTGCTTCGCCTGGAACAAAACCAGCTATCCTATGAGGATACGCCTGCTTTTCTCTATCTGCAGGAGCGGCTGGAAGGCTTTCAGACGAACAACCTTGTCCGCCATGTCTTCATCGACGAGGCGCAGGACTACTCTCCTTTTCAATTCGCTCTCATCCAGCGCCTGTTCCCCCGTGCCAAAATGACGGTGCTGGGCGACTGGAATCAAGCCATTTATGCCCACGCGTTTGACCAGGACAGCTTTGAGGCAGTCGCTTCCCTGTACGAGCCCGCAGAGACGGAGACCTTCTTGCTGACCAAAAGCTACCGTTCGACGCGGCCCATCGTGGAGTTTACGCGGCAGTTGATCCCCGGTGGTGAGCGGATTGAGCCGTTCAATCGGGACGGGCTGAAGCCAAGCATCACTCGCGTGCAGGATGAAGCCGCTCGCAAGGACTGGATCTGCTCCCGGGTCCACAGCCTGCAGGAGAACGGACATCAGACCATTGCCATCATTACCAAAACAGCAGCCGAAGCCAAGGCCGCATACGAGCAGCTTCGCGATTCGCTTGCGCTTCGTCTGATCGGCAGCGGTACAATTACATTCGAGAGCGGGATCCTGGTCATCCCCGCCTATCTGGCCAAAGGCGTAGAATTCGATGCCGTGATTCTCCATGATGCTTCGCGTGAGAGCTACGGTCATGAGAGAGAGCGAAAGTTGTTTTATACGGCCTGCACCCGCGCAATGCATGAATTGCATCTTCTTTATTCAGGGGAAGTAAGTCCGTTTTTGGCAGATGTTTCGCCTGATGCTTGTGAGTGGATTGGGTCATAACAACAGCAGCAGTCTGGTAAGAGAAAATTCCCAGACTGCTGCTGTTTTTCTATACAACGAAAGCAAGAGATCCTTGCTAGATTTCCCCACACAACATGAGAAAATGGCAGTAAGGAGAGGATGAACATGAACATTGGCGAGAAGCTCAAGCTAAGAAGACAAAAAGCCGGATTCACCCAGGAACAAATCGCCGCCAGAATGAACATTACGAGGCAAACGCTTTCCAATTGGGAAGTCGGTAAAAATATTCCAGACATCAACTCTGTCATCGCACTCGCTCACATTTACGGTCTCTCCTTGGATGAATTGTTGCTAGGAAAAATCTATTTCAAAGGAGAGCTCACTATGTTTCCAAGACGTACGAGAGATGAGATGGAAGCCATCATTCGCAACCATTATCCTGCGGCATCCGAAATCAAAGAATTGACGGGAGGTTTAGCCTCTCAGACCGTCTTTTTCGAAGCGAACGGGAACCGGTACGTGTTCAAGACGGGACCTCGCAAAGAAGCGTTCGGAAAAGAACAATGGGTGTATGACCACTATCAACATGTACTCCCCATCCGCCGAGTCATCCAGATTTACGAGCCAGAACGGCAACCACCCTATGCCATATACGATTTCATCGAGGGAGTGAAAGTGTTTGACCTGAATAGACAGGAACTGTCCGAAGTCGTTCCCTCCTTCCTACAGATCCTGTCTACCCTTCGATCTCTCGAGGTATCCAATTCGGATGGATATGGCCGTTTTGACGAAACAGGAAAGGCACCTTACCCTACATGGCTCGATTTTGTAGAAGCCATTTATAACGATAAGATCTACAACTGGTCCGCGGCGGAGAAAAAAGGCCTGGACGCTGAGATCATCGATACCGCCATAAGGAAATTGAAAAGTGGTGTAAGTAGCGTAACGATAAGCAAAAAGCAGTTGATCCATGGTGATCTAGGTTCATTTAATGTCATTGCCGACCGGGGACACATCTCCGGAATGATCGATTGGAGCCTGTCCATGTACGGGGACCACCTCTATGATATAGCCAATCTACTGTTCTGGAACGAAGATAAGCTTCAACCGCTACTTACTCACCTGAAAGCCATGTATTCGCATTCACCCGAAACCGAGAATACGCTCCATTGCTACATGCTTCGGATCGGTCTCGAAGAACTGTATAATACGGTGATCCTGCAGGAAGCAGGTTATGATGTAGAATGGGTAGCGAACCGGCTGCAGCGCATTGCAAAAGATATGGCAGGATAACAAAAAGGGAGTCTGAGTGCTTGCTTGCCTGGCACCAGACTCCCTTCTTGATCCTCTTATGCATCAACTGACTCTTTCACGACCACGAATGCCTGTGCCTGCCGTTTCACATACATTTTCCTTCCCAGCCAGTAAAAGAGCAGACTGAATACCGCTAAAAACGCCATGAACGAAAACATGACCGGGCCACCGTAAGCGAACAGGATCATGCCACCCACCCACGGGCCCAGAAAGCTTCCCAGCTCGCTGATGCTCTGCGCGCCGTAATACGTGCCGCGCATTCGGGCAGGCGTGATCTGGTCGATCTGTGCGTATTCGGCAGGGATGATCAGGATCTCGCCAAGTGTAAAGACGACCATCGACGCTACAAACCAGCTCCACCCGACAGAAGTAGCAAATCCTATCTCCCCGATCGCCATCAGCAAGGCTCCTGCCACGATCCGGGACAGTAGCGAGTAGCGTTCCACCAGACGAGTCAGCGGAATTTGCAGGAGCAGGACGGTTATTCCGTTGACACTCATCATCACCCCGAACAACGCTACCCCATCTGCAAAGTTGTCACGCAAATACTGGGACAGTGTAACAGACATTTGACCGTGAACCGTTACCAAGAGAATCCCTCCGATGACGAAGCAAAGCAGAGCCGCGTCTCGAAACAAAACCTGCCCCATTTGCCGGAGACTGGGCTTTTCCTCGGCGTCGTCCATTCCTTCATTCGCCACGCCATCTCCCACGCCATACTTGCGGCAAGCCACATGCAGCACGAAAGCAAACAGCAGATAGGAGAAAGCGGTCAGCCAGAACGCAATCCCACTGCCCGCAATCCCGAGAAAGGCTCCAAATACCGGCCCAATGGTTACTCCTAGATTCACCGCCATATAGCGGTTGGAAAATACCCGAAATCTTTTATCCTCCGGCGTTACATCTCCCATCAAGGCCTTGGAGACCGTACCGTAAATCGAACTTGCCAGTCCTTTCAACAGGCTGATAAGCAGTAATGCCAGCGGATCGCTTACCATGACAAAAACCATGTACGAGATCGCCATCGCCAGCATGGAGAGAATCATCAGCCTTTTTCGGCCGAACAAATCCGACAAGACGCCGCCAAAAAATCCGCCGAACGTCCCCGCCAATGGCCCGGCTCCGATGATCAATCCGATGGCTGCCGGGCCGAGTGTCGTCGTTTCACTCAAGTAAATCGCCAAAAAGGGCATGCTCATCATCTGTGTGAGCATGACGAAGACCGTTCCCCCCATCAAGAGGTGGACGACAGGATGATACGCCTGCCAAGCTTGTTGCAGCTTTTGCATACGGAACTTAGTCCCCTTCCCTCTCCAAAAAGTTGCGCAAGAGCAAGGGCAGACGATCGACAAACGATTCACGCAGGCTGTAGTACGAAACCGTCGAATAGCCGACATAATGTGCCCGGATCAATCCAGCGCGCCGCAGTGCCGTGACGTGGTGATGCACGGTGCTTTTTGCCAAGGATACCTGCTGCTGCAGCTCCCCGAGCGTGCAGGGCCTGATGGCGAGACAACGCAGAATCTGCAGGCGCTTTTCATCCGCCAGGCATTGCGTCATCGGCAGGAGTTCGCGCAGCGGCTCAGACTGCTCCACAGCAGCATCCGGCACAGGATACAAGCAGGTAGCAATTCCGCGATGAAAGTCCAGAACTGACGAAAATGCGCAATGATACTGCGGCACGAGTACAACCTGTTGCAAATCGTCCATCGGTTCGATCCAGATCCCGCGAGTCGCATGGTCGATCAGTGCGGGCGGTTCCAGCGTGGACACAAGGCCTTTCAGCTCTTCTGCGCTTTTTTGCAGATTGGCCAAAATGAGCGGCTCCAGCTTGGAAAAATAATGCTCATTCCAGCGCCGCAGCAAAGACAGGCTGCGATCGCGAATTTCTCCCAGATTGAGCGGGATGCTGTCCACCCACGGCGCCAGACGCTCGTAAATCTCCCCGGGCGGAATATTCTTTAGCCAGTCCAGAAACGCATCGACACTTTCTTTCTCGGGAGACTGCGCGACCAACAAGACGATCCGATGCAGCACTTCCCAGCGTTCATCTTCCAGTTCCTCGGCAAAATCCGCAGGCAGCATCATCTGCGTTTTCGCCTTCCAATCACTCCCCATGTGCAGATGCTTTCTTTCCGCTTCATTCAAATACGCATAAAGACTCATCACACATTCATAGGCAGGAAACCATTCGATACAAATTGAATAATTGTTATTCATTCGATCACCATCGAACATATATTTTTTTCAAGTGTATCACAAAGCTTCCTGCACTGTACAGAGGATCAATTTGATGAACAAGTGATATAATTGTCAAAAGATTGAAAATAAAATGGGCGGGGGGAAGGTCATGGAATTCGATGCAATCGTGGTAGGAGCCGGGCTTGCTGGTCTCGTGGCGACAGCAGAAATTGCGGATGCCGGAAAAAAAGTATTGCTGTTGGATCAAGAACCGGAAGCCTCCATGGGTGGTCAGGCCTGGTGGTCCTTCGGGGGGTTGTTCCTCGTCGATTCACCCGAGCAAAGGCGAATGGGGATTCGGTATTCCAAGGAGCTGGCATGGCAGGACTGGTTAGGCGCAGCTGGCTTTGACCGGGATGATGAGGATTACTGGGGCAAAAAATGGGCGGAGGCCTATGTCGATTTTGCCGCAGGGGAGAAACGCGCCTGGTTAACCGGCATGGGCGTCCGCTTTTTCCCCGTAGTCGGATGGGCAGAGCGCGGCGGCGGTCTGGCCCTGGGTCACGGGAATTCCGTCCCCCGATTCCATATTGTCTGGGGTACTGGTCCCGGCATTGTAGAGCCATTCGAACGGCGTGTCCGTGAGCATATGCGAAATGGGTTGGTCGAGTTTCGTCCACGGCATCGGGTCGACCAGTTGATTACGAGGAATGGCGCCGTCTTTGGCGTAAGTGGATCGATCCTTGCCCCCAGTTCTGCAGCACGCGGGGAAGAGAGCAGCCGCGAGGTGACGGGAAGCTTCGACTATCATGCGACAGCAGTGCTCGTAGCAAGCGGCGGAATTGGCGGCAACCACGACCTCATTCGCCAAAATTGGCCCAGCCGGCTCGGTCAGCCTCCCAAACGCATGCTGTCAGGTGTCCCCGCCCATGTAGATGGAAGGATGCTTGGCATCACAGAGGAAGCGGGAGGTCGAATTGTGAATCGCGATCGGATGTGGCATTACACAGAAGGAATCAAGAATTGGGCTCCCATCTGGAACAAACACGGCATCCGAATCCTGCCTGGTCCCTCTTCCCTTTGGTTGGATGCGCGCGGGCAGCGTTTACCACCCCCGAACTTCCCCGGCTTTGATACATTGGCTACCCTCGAAGCCATCCAGAAGACGGGTTACGACTACTCCTGGTTTATTTTGACGCGAAAAATCATTGAAAAGGAATTTGCCCTCTCCGGTTCTGAACAAAATCCGGATCTGACGGGAAAAAGTATTCGCAAGGTAATCGGCAGAGCTTTAAAAAGCATTCCCGATCCTGTCAAAGCCTTTATGGACAAGGGTGAAGATTTCATTATTGCAGATCATTTGGCAGATCTGGTATCCGGCATGAATGAACATACTGGCGACCATTTATTGAACCTGTCTGACGTAGAACGGCAAATCAAAGCCAGGGATCGCGAAATCGACAACAAGTTTACGAAGGATCATCAGATCACGGCGATTCGGGGCGCGCGCCATTACCTGGGTGATCGACTCATCCGTGTTGCTCAGCCGCATAAAATCCTCGATCCGAAAAACGGACCTCTCATCGCGGTTCGCCTGAATATCCTGAGCCGGAAAACCCTGGGCGGTTTGCAGACGGATTTATCGGGACGAGTATTAAATTCCGCTGGCGATCCGGTTCCGGGGCTGTATGCTGCCGGAGAGGTTTGCGGATTTGGCGGCGGCGGTGTCCACGGGTATCGTGCTCTCGAAGGAACATTTGTCGGAGGCTGCCTTTTTACGGGCCGTGTAGCAGGCAGATCAATTGCAGCAGAGTCATGAATAACAAAAAAGGAGCCTATTCCACGTGTGGACAGGCTCCTTTCAGCGGTACCACGAACCACGAAGCATCAAGTTTTTCTTACGGAGGTCGATGACATGTCCGTTTTGGCCGATACTGAAAAATAATTCATCTGAACAGGTGAAACTCGCTTTGTTTTCGTTTTTCCCTTCATTTTTTCTGAAGCTTCCTCCTGAATATCATTCGAGTTGTCCCATCGTAATCTTCCCTCCTCCAACTTCATATCGATAAAATCGATAACCTGCTGCAAAGAGGCGATTTGGTTGACAATCGTTTCCCGGTGGCTCCTTAAGTGTTCCACAAGTTCGGGATATTCCGCAGGGTCAGCATCGGTGGAGACTGTCAAAAAAGGCCGCATTTCTTCTAGCGACATCCCGGTTTTTTTCAGACACGATATCAGCCGGATCGTATTGATGTCCTCCTGCCGGTAGACGCGGTGTCCGTTACTCTTTCGGTCTGCCAAGGGCAACAAAGCGATCTTTTCGTAATAACGGATCGTATCTTCAGAAATTCCGGTTTGCATTGCGGCTTGCTTTATTGTAAAAGTTTGCTCTTCCTTCATCCTATCCCCTCCCGGAAATTATTATTTTGTACATTATAAATATTGGAGCTGGCTCCAAGTCAAGTCTCCTTCCCTTAGGAAAACCTTTGCACTCACGTCTTGACTTGGAGTCGACTCCAAGTAATAGAATGTGCGCTATCAGGGCAAATGCCCTACTATCAGGGGGGGGAGACTTGCAATGAACATGAACCAACATAAAAATATCGCATTGATTACGGGTGCAAGCGCCGGGATCGGGTTGGAGTTAACTCGGAAATTGTTATCGGAGGACTGGCAGGTAGTTGCTTTGAACCGTTCTGATTTTCCAGCGGACGATATGAGAATTCAAAAAGCAGTCAAGAGTGGATGGCTTCGAATTTATAAAATAGCTGATCTTGCCGATTATGCCAGCTTGAGACGATCTTTGGAAGAAATAAAAAGCAAGGAGCAGTGGATCGATATTTTGTTCAACAACGCTGGCGGGTCCTTTCCCGAGCTGAGCTATTCGAAACAAGGACGTGAACAGCATTATGAGCTGTTGACAGTCGTTCCATATATCATTCTGATGGAATTAAAAGAACTCATCAAAAATAGTGAATTAAAAACAGTGATCAATACCTCATCTTCAGCGCTAAAATTTACGAAAGAGTTTACTATCGAAAGCCTGGAGCGCCCCGAAACCTTCCGTAAGCTGATTGGTCCTTACGCCACCTCAAAGCTAGCGCTTTCGCTGTGGACGCAGGCCATCGGTCCGCAGCTTGCCAAGGAAAACATCAAGATCCGCAGTGTTGACCCGGGTAGCAACAATACGCTAAGAAAAGGGAAGAATCCCGGACTGCCCCTATTGGTTAAACCGTTGATGAAGCTGTTTTTCTCTCCGCCTACTCACGGCGCCAACAAGCTGTATGAAGGTGCTCTCGGGGATCATCGTAATGAGACCGGCGTGTTTTTGCTGAAAGGCCAGGTTGCAGAATTAAAATTTACAGATCAAGCACGACACGTTTTGGAAAGGATTCATACAATTTACGAACATGAGTTTTTACAACGTAATTTTTAACTTTATGTGCTCGTTGAAAAAAATGTTTTAGACTGAACACGGATAATTGAAACAGCAGCGACCTAAGACCTGAAAATAAAGTCTTAGACTCGCTGCTGTTTTATTTTATGTCCGATCGAATTGCGCAGAGTCGACGCTATTTTGTCCTTCTGCGCTTTACGCATGAAAGTTAGCTTTCAGCTATATTTATGCTATTCAAAAAAACAATAAGTGCCAGTAAATTGCCCAAGGAATAAAAGGAATCCCTCCATAAAGTATCCATTTTACACGCGCACTCGTTTGTTGTTTCCTTTGATTTTTCAAACAAGAAATGATGAGCAGGATGATTAATACTGCCGTAATTGTAGCCAATAGCTGAATAACAATCCATAAAAATGGAATACCGGCAATGACCCATCCTATATCTCTCCCTCATTCGTCCACAGGGAAATGAGATACATCCAGAAACTAAGAATGGAGATCATCCCAGTTAAAGCAGTCCAGCCAGCCAATCTTTGAATGGAAGGAGCCTTTGTTTTCTTTTTCAATCGATCCTTTATGGAAACGAAATAACACCCTATAAAAATCAACAGAAAAAGTACTGATATACCTAGTTGAAACCAATAGTAATCATACCAATGTACGGTGGTAAGATCGGTCAGACTCTTACTCATTTGTACAGGTGTTTGTCCAACCGTTTGGGCTACCGGCGGTTGGCCATTAATAACATGAAATAACCATGAGGTCATCGCTTCCGCATAACCTGGATAGAGTGTCTTCAGGGAGACAAAGCCGTCATCCGTGTTGTTGTAAATGGAATGATCTGCACCCTCAATATACTGTAAAACATAGTTTCGATTACCGGCTTTGTCTAAAGCATTTTTGAAAATCTCTGCACTCTCTGCAGGTGGCACTTGTCGGTCTTTGCTACCCTAGATAGCTAAGAAAGGTTGATGAATTTTTTGTAATGGGGGAACAGGATTATAGACCGCTCCTGACCCAGGTAGTGAAAACACGACGCCTGCTCCATTGTATACAAGAGAATGAATAGCAGATTTGGATTGGACGCCTTGATGACGCAACCGATTTTCTACATTCCAAGTTTGTTGTTGGGCTGGAGAAATGCCCGGCGCACCACTTGTGATAACAAATGCAATATCATCTGTTTGTGAAGCTGCTAGTGGTGCAACCCAACCGCCTTCACTTAAGCCCCAAACTCCTACCTTCTTATTATCAATATCTGATCGGGTTTGGAGAAATTTCACCCCTGCAATAAGATCTTGGGCCAACAATTCATAGGAACGATTTGTCTTAGAATATCCTTTACTTCTCTTGTTATAAATCAATGCTACGATACCAGCTCGGGCAAAAACCTCTGCTTCTTTACGAATGTCTTTTTGATTTCCACCCTTCCCAGGATCGCCAACTCCAGAACCATGCGCAAGAACAATTCCAGCCTTTCGTCCAACTTGATTAGGAATGAGTACCGTTCCATGTAATGTTTCCTTGTATTCCCCGGTCCCGCTTTCAAAAGTAATGGTCTCTTCATGAAAATCAACTTTCTGTTCGTTAGAATTTGCATTCACCAATGATGAGTCTGCATGAAAAATAAGCATTAGAGCTAGAAGTACTAAAAACACCTGATGTCCTAGTTTTTTTAAAAAGACCATGTCTTTCCCCCTATGAAGAATTTTGCTATTAAACAGTCTTTTGGAATGTACTGGCCTGCAAGCAACCTGACTACTGTAGTGTAAATAAACACCCGTCATGTTAAGCAGTATCTTTAAAACAAATACCACATAAGTTAAAACTTGCATAGGACATCCGTCCTGTACATAAAACATAACAACTCCGGGAGGCTACAAATTGAACAAGCGTTTGTGGGAACCCGGCGAACCCCAACTGCCCGTCACCAAAACAAAGGCAGCCGATCATTTCGACCGGCTGCCCTCTTGTCAGTGATTGAGTAATCCCCAGAATTCGAGTACTGCTCTTGTGTTACTGATTTTCGGTGAGACGCAGGAATTCGTCGATGTCCGCAACAGCCAGATCGACAGCTGCCTGCCAGAAGTCCACTTTGGTCATATCCTCGCCGAGGTGCTTCTGCGCCAAATCCTCGACTCGCATCCGCCCCGTGTCCTGGAGCAAGGCATCGTATTTCGCGGCAAAGCTTTCGCCTTCCTGCAAGGCCCGGGCGTAGACGCTCATGCTGAACAAATAGCCGAACGTGTACGGGAAATTATAGAACGGGTACGAGGTGATGTA
The DNA here is from genome assembly GCF_000503775.1 of Brevibacillus panacihumi W25. Classification (GTDB taxonomy): domain Bacteria; phylum Bacillota; class Bacilli; order Brevibacillales; family Brevibacillaceae; genus Brevibacillus; species Brevibacillus panacihumi_A. The sequence goes on from NZ_KI629782.1 coordinate 1,573,269, forward strand.
GAAGTGCAGCTTGGATGCCCAGAAATGCGGCTCATAATCCGCGAGAGCATCGCCGTATGCTTCCCGCTGGGCTTCCAGCATCATCTGATCCAGATCGACAGCACGTACCACCCCTTGCTTGCGTTTTTCATAGAAGTTTTTCTCAAACAGGAACCGCGCCTGGATGTTCATAAAGAACGCAACCACGGACTGCAGCTTGTCTTCCAGAAGCACCAGGCGCTCCTCGTCATTTGCTGCCTGCTTGACCCCGGCATCCGCCAAGATCATCTCGGCAAACGTCGACGCTGTCTCCGCTACATTCATCGCGTAATTTTGCGCGAGCGGCGGCAGACCCCACATGACATGCTGGTGATAGGCGTGGCCCAGCTCATGTGCCAGTGTAGATACGTTGCTTGCGTTGCCTGCATAGGTCATGAAAATCCGGGATTGCCTGGACACCGGGAAGCTGGTGCAAAATCCGCCAGGACGCTTGCCAGGGCGATCCTCTGCCTCGATCCATGCTTCATCGAATGCTTTTTGAGCAAACTCCGCCATATTGGGATTGAATCGTCCGAAGTGCTCGACGATCATCGCTGCTGCATCGTCATACGGCACTTTTTTCGTCTGGCTGCCGACAGGTGCCCCGACATCGAACCAGCTCAGCTTCTCCAGGCCGAGCAGCTTGGCTTTTCGCTGCAAATAGGCGACGAGCTTGTCACGACGGTTGTTAATGGCCTGCCACATCGCATCCAATGTGCTTTCCTGCATCCGGCCGATTTCGAGCGGCTCCCGCAAAATCTGATCCCAGCCGCGATTACGGTACAAAGCCAGGCGGAATCCGCCCAAATGGTTGAGAGCCAATGCGCACAGATCCGTTTCCCGTCCCCATGCCTCCAGCCACTTGGCGTATACCTTTTCCCGGACTTGACGATCCGGATGTCCGATCAGATTGGCTGCTTGCCCGACCGACAACTGCTTCGTCTCACCATCCAGCTCTACTTCAATCGTAATGCGCCCGACCACCGTATTGTACAGCTCTTGCCAGGCGTGATAGCCGTCTACAGCCAGATCGCTTGCCAGCACTTCCTGATCGGTCGGCAGCTTATCTTTCGCGCGGCGACGGCGTTCATCGAGCGAAAAGGCGAGCGGTGACAGCTCCTCCTCTGCGAGCAATTGGCGCCAAGCATCTTCTTCAATCGCCAGCAGCCGCTGTTCCCAAGCGCTTAATCCAGCAGATAAGGCTGCCGAAATGCTTTTAACCCGTCCGCCCAGCTGCTTCGCTGCCTCATCCTTTACATTTTGTGCGGTCAGGCAGGAGATAAACGCTCCCGCTTCCCTGATGCGCACAGACAAGCTCTGCACAGAAGAGACAGCCGCCAAAAATGTCTCCTTTTCTTCAAAAACGAGATCTGTGCGATCCAGCTCTCGCTTCCATTCCGAGATGTCAGCTTCCAAGCGGTCAAGAAAAGCAGCAAAAGCTTGCGATTCACTTCCTCCGGGAAACAGCACTTCCAGATCCCAACGCTGTGCGAGTTGTTGCGTCATGTCAATCCCCCCAGTTCATTCCACTTCAAATCTACGAAATTTTCTTGTACGTTCAAATAATTCTTTGCAAGCAAGCCAATTCCTGCCTGAAATTTACTCGGGTATTGTCTTGGTATCCCCGATTTCATCCATCAGGATTCGCTCTCTCCTCTCTCCCGCCGCTTCCCGCAAGCGCTGGATCGGCTCATGGATCGGTTCTCTGGACAGAACGAATGTATTCCAATGAATCGGCACCAGCCAGTCAGCTCCGGTCTCCTCAAACATCTGCCACGCCTGCTCCGGTGTACAATGGGCTTGCTGGTAAGAATCCGGACTGTACGCGCCGATCGGCATAAAGACCAGATCAAATTTGCCAAATGTCTTTGGCAGGTCCGTCATCCGAACGTAGGCGGTATCGCCCGGATACAGGATGCGTACTCCGTTTTTCTCGATCACGTATCCGTTGTAGCCATAATCCGTATTCCATGGAAATCGATTGCCCCAATGACGTACGGGAATGGCATGAATCGTGACATCCTTCGCTGTACGCGTGCTTTGTCCCGGCTCCAGCTCTTCGATCAATCCGAATGGCAGCGTGTTGACCAGCCTTGCCGTATTTTTTGCCGTAATGACTTGTGTCTCGCGGCGTGCCAGCATGCGCAAGGTGGGCAAATCCACATGATCCAGATGCGCATGCGACAGCAGAATCAGATCGATATCTACTTCTTGCATCTCCTCCACCGTCAGAGCTGGCGGCGTAAAGCGCTTGGGACCAATCTGCCCGAAGCCCGGGATGTTGACCCCGATTCCTTCACAAAGAACCGGATCGGTGATGATTTTGACCCCGAACAGATTGAGCAGGATGGTGGAATGTCCGATCCAGGCAAACGTAACCTCCGTATCCCGCCATTCGGCAGGTCTTGGTCTGTGCTTCAGTTGCTGAGGAGTGGCTTTCGGCCGATGCGCCATATGCCGTCTATACATGTAGAGAACATACACCACAAACAACAAAGCAAGGAGCCCGATTACTGCTCCGGCCCAGATTAAGAATGTCATCAGCATGGAGAAACTCCTTTATTTCAGTCTCAATGTTCATTATTATAACAAGGAAAATGATGGTTAAGCAGACCCATCGGTGGAAATGAAGCGAAGGAGGGGGATCGGGACGGTTTTCGTTCATCCGGATTTTCAAGGGCAGGGAGTTGCCAATGTGCTTCTCAATGCGATTTTTCTTACCTTATTGGGAAACGGATATACGAGAGCACAACAAGTATGGAGAAAAAAATTTGGCGAACCGACTTATCTGTTTCCCAATTATTGGGGGAATGGGACTGATCATATGATCTGGAAAGGAAGGGTCTCGGATCAGCCGTTGCGCTTTGTCAGCGTAATAAACCGCCTTCCTTAGAAGGCGGTTCTCTTTAACGCAGCTTTCGTATAAAAGCGGCAAGCCCGCTTGCGTCATCGATGAAAAAATGCGGCAGATCCGCATATACCTCGTCACGCCAATGGACAATGCCTGCCACGTTGGTCAGCTCCGGCAGCAGCTCCCGGTGTTCCGCTTCCCGGATGAGCAAGAGCTTCGGATAAGCCTCCCGTTTGAATCCTTCTACCAGCACCAGTTCGACACCTGCCTGACCCATTCGATCGATGAGCGCAGCCAGCGGCACGGGACGTTGTTCGATCCAGGCTGTCTTCGTCTGTGACGTGATGGCGACTAGCGAAGCGCCTGCCTCGCGATAACGCCAGGTGTCTTTTCCCGGCTGGTCAATCTCAAAATCATGCCCGCCATCATGTTTGATCACCCCGACTCGCATGCCCTCCTGCTCAAGCAGCGGAATGAGCTTGGCCAACAAAGTCGTTTTGCCCGTGTTGGCGTATCCCACCACTTGCATCACAAGCGGTTTCTTGTGTTCGTCGGTCAAGTCCTACACCTCTTCCCGCCAGCTTGGCTGAGCATGTACGATCACATCGACCAGCTCTCCAGCCTGCTTGCCACGCCCCCCGGCTGGAATGACGATCAGGCATTCGCTGTTTTTAAGTGTCCCCAGATTGCCTGCTTTATCGTTGAAGTCAGGCTGTGCGATCAAGACCCCGTCTTTTTGCAGCAGTCTGCCGCGCAAATAGCGAGGATGTGGACAAGGCTTCTCGTAGGGGCTGCCTAGCTGTGCCTTGATCGGTTCTAGTGAAACCTGCTTTTTTCCTGCCAGGCATTGCAGAGCGGGGCGTGCGAACAATTCATACCCGACAAAACAGGCTCCAGGATTGCCGGACAAGGCGAGGACCGGTTTGCCCGACATCAGCAAGCCAGTCGTCGGGCTTCCCGGGCGCATAGCGATCCGGTTGAACAAGAGCGTTACCTCCGGTTCATCTGCCAGAGACGCAATGACATCGTAATCCCCTACCGATACTCCCCCGCTGCTGATCAGCAGATCCACTTCCCGGACGTAGCCCGTCATTTTTTGCTTCGCTTCCGCCAACTCATCGGGAAGAACCGGAAACAGCACGGGAATGCCTCCTGCCTCGGTGATCAGTGCGGCCAGCATCGCTGTATTGCTGTTGCGGATTTTTCCCGGTGCAAGCGGTTCATCGACAGCGACGAGCTCGATCCCGGTGGAGAGCAGCCCGACACGCGGCTTGCGGATGACACTCACCTGCGAATAGCCAAACGTCGCCAGTACGGCGATCGTCCCTGCATTGACCCGTTCACCCGCATGAGCCACGACAGTACCCTGCGCGATCTCCTCTCCGCGCCGGGAGAGATTTTCTCCGGGACGCAGGGCGCGTTTGATCCCGACGACCTCGGAGTGGACTCCCGGATTTTCCGTCTGTTCGAACATGATGACCGCGTCTGCTCCAGCCGGCATCATCGCCCCGGTCATGATTCGCGTGGCGCACCCAGGGTCGACCGGGATGCGCGGTACTTGACCGGCGGCGACCGTCTCTACCACCCGCAAGTATACGGGCTGATCGACAGCGGCATGAACAGTGTCTGCGGCTTTCACGGCAAACCCGTCCAGTGGGGAGCGGTCAAAAGGCGGCATGTCGCAGGTGGCGATCACATCATGCGCCAAGATCCTTCCGTACGCCTCCCCGAGCTCTACCTGCTCCTCATCCAGCTTTTGCAGTCTTGCCAATAGCTCCTGCAAGGCTTCCTCCACCGTCTTCATCTGTCGTGAAAAACGCATCTGCTGCTCCTCCTTCTGTCTGTCACCAGGTCGTCCGTCCATTTCAACTGTCAGCCTACGTTCACATCCAGATCTTCAATCCGTTTTTCGACGTATTGGAGGTCTTTGTTGGCGTGAAACCTGTCGGCCTTCTCTATTTTAACCGCTGTATTGTATTCCGGAATTCCAGCGTACTTCTCGTACACGCCCTTGGGAATCAGCACGTTGCCCTCCGGCCAGTATACCTGGATATTCCCGCGTTTTGTTGCCTCATACTTGGCCCGTCCCTGGAAGGTTCCATGGGCGTTGTAGACGACCACATTTTCCCCATCCGCAATGCGCAGCTCGCGCGCATCGTCCGGGTGGATCAGCACATCGTAGCGGTCCGCATTGTTGAACGGGTCTGTCTTGCCGTACACCATCGAGTTGAACTGCTTGCCGCGACGCGTCGTCACATAGAAGTGGCCCTGCGGCTTTTTCAGGTCCGGTACTTCGATCGCCAGCAGATTGGCGCGGCCGTCCGCTGTCGGGCAGATCCCGCCTTCACAAAGCCAGGCTCCTCCCCATTGGAAGACATCGCCGCGATTTTTCAAATGCTGGATGCCGTCGTAGTTGGGATTTGCCTTGGCAATTTCTTCGCGAATCTGTTGCGCATTGTCAAAATGCATCAGATGCTTTTTCTGCGGGTAGACGCGCGCTGCGAGGTCGACATAGATCTGCCACTCCGCACGCGCCTCCTCAATCCGCGGCCCTTCCACCTCAGCGCTGAAGTAAACCATCCGCTCCGTGCTGGTAGAAGTGCCTCCACCCGGCTGCTCGTAGCGTGTCATCGCGGGAAGAATGATGACTTCCTCCCGGGCATCAACCAGCGTAGAGGTATTGAAGATAATATCCTGGTGCACGCGCAGTTCGACGCTCTCCAGACATGTCTTGATAAAATCGGGATTGGGCATCGTCTCCAGGAAATTGCCCCCGCTGGTGTAGAAAAGCCTCGTCTTGCGTTCGTGTCCCTCCGGCAGCAAAGCATTTTCGATGCTGACACCGACAATATCTCCCTGCCATTTCGGAATCGAAAAGCCCCACAGCTTCTCGATTCGATTCCAGCTTTTCTCTTCAAAATCACCGCCAGGCAAGCTGAACGGATCTGCTCCCATCTCGCCGGAGCCTTGCACCCCGGAGTGTCCGCGAATCGGCATGACGCCGCAGTGCTTCCGGCCGATAAAACCGCGCAGAATCGCCAGGTTGGCTACCTGTGAGATGTTGTCCGTACCAAAGCGATGCTGGGTCAGTCCCATGCTCCAGACGAACACACCCGACTTGGAGCGGGCCAGCAGCAGGGCAAAGTCCTTCATCCGCTCCCGGCTGAGACCGGAGGATTCCTCCAGTACCTTCCATTCCAGGCTTTTGACATGCGCTCTCAATTCTTTCAGCCCATTGGCATGCTGACTGACAAAATCGCGATCAATCGCCGATCCCGGCTTCTCGTCCTCCATCTCGAACCAGATCTTCATGACACCGTTCATAAAAGCGATGTCTCCGCCGATGTTCACCTGGTAAAACTCGTCTACGATCTTGGTTCCAAACATGGCGCTTTCCGAGATGGACGGGATCCAGTACTTCTCCATCGCAGGCTCCCTGTAGGGATTGATCAGGATGATTTTCGTCCCGGCCTTTTTGGCGGCATACATGTACTTGGTGGAGACAGGCTGGTTATTGGCAGGCACCGATCCCCAGAAGACGAGGACGTCGGTCCCGATCCAGTCCTGATAATTGCAGCTGGACGCCCCAATCCCCAGCGAGCGCTTCAAAGCTGTCTTGCTCGGCGAATGGCAGATGCGGGAAGCGTTGTCGATGTTGTTCGTGCCCAGAAAACGGGCCATTTTCGCCGCTGTATAGTAGACTTCATTGGTGATTCCCCGAGAAGTAAGGAAAAAAGCGAGCTGTTTGGGGTTGATTCCTTTGATTTTGCTGGCGATGCGGTCCAGCGCCTCATTCCAGCCAAGACGCGTAAACTTCTTTTCACCCGGCTTGCGCGACAGCGGATACGGGATCCGTCCCAGCTGGCGAAGCTCCACGCTGGACATCTCGCGCAGCACATCAACGTCCTCCAGCCATTTCGGCTCGATGGCGGGCATGGTGTTGAGCCGCAGGACATTGAGCCGCGTGGAACACAGATGTGGTCCTGTCAAAGTCTGGTCGTACAAGCCCGATACGCCGAGTGCGCAACCATCGCAGACCCCTTGCGTCAAAATCCGATAGGCATATCCGAGATTATCCCGGTTCTCATACACGACCTTCATCGTGTCGCGGATATGGTGGGGCTTGATTTTGCCCATTCCCATCGGCATCCACGACGCCCATAGCGATGGCTTCCATGAAGTGTCCAGTTTGATCGGTCCCTGATGTCTCGTCTTTCCCATAACGCAACGCTCCTCTCCCCTGGCTTCTCTTCCACCCTTCTTCTCCTAATTCCTGAGGCGCGAAAAAACCACCATGAGACGTCCCTTGTCCAAAGGATAAGAGTGCGTTCACGGTGGTTGCTACGGCAGGTTCGCTACCTAGTCTCCTCAGCGTGTCTGTCTGTTGCGAAGCCCCATTGTCTAACCGGTGAACAGGACCGCTGCTTCGTGTAGATTCTAGGGCTCATTTTTAAATTTCTTTTCAATGTCCCGATCAAACACGAAGATAGACATCCCAAAGTCGCGTTCAATGTCAATATCGAGGAATAGTTCGACGAATTTTGCTCCAAGGAATTCTTCCATGTCTACTGGCTGATTATTGCGGTACATTTCCTTGACCATCTCAGTCCGTGCCGCTCGCAGGGTCTGCTTTCCGTCTTCCCAAGTAGCAATGAACTTTTCCACCGGCGAGAGGTTGCCCTCCATTTCGCAAATAGCCCAGTTTTTGCAAAAGGTGGTATTGATCTTGCTTGGTCCCTTTCCCATATGACGCTTTCGGTACGCTCTGACCAGATTGCTAAATTCTGCTTCGTATTTATTCATCGCGGCAAGTCACCTTTATATTTTCATTCTTACTATGACTTTACCATTGATCAACTCGCGAGTTCAACAGCGTTTTCGTTTCGTTTCGCTTCCTCTTGCAGTTTTTTGATATCCAGTCGGATGATCAACGAGATCACAAGCGCTACCACGAACATCGCTGCGAAGATCGACAATGTGCCTGTGTAGCTGCTAGTCGTTTTGTGTACCCAAGCGGCAAAGATCGGACCTGCCAGACCAGCCGCAGCCCAAGCCGTCAGGATGTACCCATGAATGGCACCCAATTGCTTCGTGCCAAACAAGTCGCCGATGTACGCCGGGATCGAAGAGAAGCCCCCGCCGTAGCAAGTCATGATGATGAACATCGCCACCATGAACAGGATCGGATTGGTCAACGCAGGAAGCAGGAAGAACAGAACTGCCTGGATGATAAAGAATGCCGTATACGTATTAGGACGGCCGATATAGTCAGAGAAGGAAGCCCAGCCGATGCGGCCAGCACCGTTGAACAATCCATTCAGACCAACCATGAGAGCTGCAGTCGCGACAGACATCCCGACCATCTCCTGCGCCATTGGCGACGCTACGGAAATGACGGCAATCCCACAGGTTACGTTGATGAACAGCATCAGCCACAAGAGATAAAAGCGGCGTGTTTTCACTGCTTCGTTGGCAGTCAGTTGGCACAGATCTTTCTTGATTTGCTTTTTGCCCGCGTTCGCATCGGCAGAAAAGCCTGCCGGAACCCAATCTTTTGGAGGCGGAGCGAGGTATTGCGCAGAAGCGAACATCACAACAAAATAGATGATACCCAAAATGTAGAATGTATTCGCAATCCCTACGCTATCGATCAGCATATTCATAATCGGACTGGCAATCATCGACGCGAACCCGAAGCCCATGATCGCAAGCCCAGTCGCCAAACCGCGGCGGTCAGGGAACCATTTTACCAGTGTCGATACAGGTGTGATGTAGCCGACACCAAGCCCGATCCCGCCAAGGACCCCGTACGTGATGTACAGAAACGGCAGGCTTCCCATGCTGGTTGCCAGCCCGGCACCCACAATCCCGGTACCGAAGAAAATCGAAGCCAGAATACCCGCTTTTCTCGGGCCGTGTTTTTCTACGTAATGACCCAGGAACGCTGCAGACAATCCCAGGAACAGAATTGCGATACTAAACGTAAACTGGATGTCTGGCAATTCCCAGCCAAATTGCTGCTGGATGGGTTTGGTGAATACGCTCCAGGCGTATACCGAACCGATGGAGAGGTGAATTCCTACCGCAGCCAAGGCAATCAGCCAACGGTTTTTCACTTTTTGCTCCATAAACATTCATCTCCTTCGTATAAGTTCTAAGAGAAGCCTATACGGCTCTCTTGCAAAAAGAAAAACTGCTGAGTTCACCCATCTTTTTTCCAAAAGCAAAGGAAAAAAGGGAAAATGGGTGAAACACAGCAGTTAATCATCAGCAGGAACGCTACCTCAGCATCAACAGACAAGTGTTATGTTGCCTATTCAATTCAGATTGGCCACAAAAGAACCGGCGACAGGAACGCTATCCCGCGTCAATTTGTGTCCAATAAGTGGGGAAATCATGAAAGTATTGTGACAACCCCAACCTTACATAGTATACTACCATGTAAGCGTTCACTCGACAATATTTCTTACTAAAAAATGTTGGATCAAAATTAAGAAGAACCCACTCAATACAGTGCTTTTCTGTGAGCAAGGAGGAAGACATGGCAGACCTGACCCATACAATCAGCAGACCCGTTCTCAAAATATCGACTGACCAGCACGCCTGGGAAGAGGATGAAATCGTCACGGAATATCCCCTGACCATCTTCTTGAACGACGAAGAGTTCGCCACCATCGTCTGTACACCGGCGGATTTGGAAGAGATGGTAATCGGTTTTTTGGCTGCGGAAGGCGCGATCAAGCAATACGACGAGATCAAGCAGCTCACCATCGATGAAGCGCAGGGCTTCGCCTATGTGGACCTGCATCAGAAAACCCAATTGTCGCAGAGCTTTTTTTCCAAGCGGCGCATCACCTCCTGCTGCGGCAAAAGCAGGCAGTCTTTTTACTTTTTCAGCGATGCGCGCACAGCCAAGCCCGTGGAAGGGACCACTACGATCACCCCTGCCCAAGGCATACGCCTGATGCAGGAGCTGCAATCCACATCTGAGATTCATCGCCAGACGGGAGGTGTCCATAACGCGGCGCTTTGCACACCGGACGGCCCTGTGCTGCAATACTCGGATATCGGACGCCATAACGCGCTGGATAAAATCTACGGAGAATGTCTGCGAAAAGGCATCTCCACGCAGGATAAAATTCTCGTGTTTAGCGGCCGCATTTCCTCGGAAGTCCTGTTAAAGGCGGCGAAGATCGGTGCGGGCATCATTCTCTCCAAATCCGCGCCTACGGAGCTTGCCTTGCAGTTGGCCGAAGAGCTGAACATTACGGCTGTTGGCTTCGTCCGCAACGGCAAAATGAATGTCTATACGCACGCGCAGCGGATTCAGCTGGATGAGCGTGAAACAGCCGATTAGCCACAGGGGGTGCTTGCCAAGTGAAAATTCGCTCTGTCCAAGTTTCAGACTATGATGTCATCTCCCCCATCATCAATGAGTGGTGGGGAGGCAGGCCAATGGCGGACAAGCTGCCGAAGCTGTTCTTTGTTCATTTCACCACGACCAGCTTTATTGCCGAGCTGGATGGCAAAATGGTCGGTTTTTTAATCGGTTTTTTATCTCCCGCGTATCAGGATGAAGGGTACATCCATTTTGTCGGGGTTCATCCTGATTATCGCAAGCATCATGTTGGCCGGGAGCTGTATCATCGTTTTTTTGCTGTCATGCGAGAGAATGGCAGGAGTATCGCGCGTGCGGTTACTTCACCCGTCAATAAGGGATCCATTGCGTATCATACGAAGATGGGATTTGAAATCGAAAAAGGCAACAAAGAAGTGGACGGGATTTCTGTCTTTGCTGACTACGACGGACCCAATCAGGACAGAGTCTTATTTGTGAAAACAGTGCAATAAGCATATGGTGCTTAAAAAACATGGCGCTCGGATCGAGGATGATCTGAGCGCCTTTTTCTTTGTTTACAGTTGTCCCTTTCTTCGCCGCTGCTCCTCTTCCACTGCTGCCTGATACTCCTCTGGCGTATTGGCATTGAATACCGCCCACGGGTCCAGCAGACCTTCAGGCGTCGGATGGACACGCAACTCTGCGAGCGTCTGCATCAGGCGCAGCTCTCCTCGCTCCAAAGCTTTCTCCCAGCGGCTTTGTGTGCGCCGATGATAGAGGGCCACGAGCGGATGAAGCCTGCCTTGCTCATGAGCCGCGATCACATCCCAATCCTCGACTCCCTGTGCGTACCGGATCAGCCTTTCGATCTGTTCCCGGTCCATAAAGGGAAGGTCGCAGGACAGGACAAGCAGCACTTCCTCTTGGCGCATGCGAAAAGCAGTGACCAGGCCGCTGACAGGACCGGCAGAGAGAACAGCGTCGGGAATAATGGTCACGTCGCCTTTTCGCCTCACTTCCTCCGGCAGCCTCTCCCCATGATTGGACACGATCAGACAGGGCAACTGCGTTGCGGTTATCGCTTCCACCAGTTCAGAGAGCATGGTTCCTCCTCTCCAGGGGAGCAGTTCCTTGGGCGAACCCATGCGACGGCTGCTTCCTCCTGCAAGAATGACACCGCCAATCGAAAAAATGCTCATCTTTTCCTCCAGAATGGTTGACATTTTCTGTGTACAGTTTATAATAAGTATAAACAAATAATAATTCTAAATAAGGAGAGAAACCCACATGGAAAAACAACTTTTTGAAGCCTTAAATAAACAAGTAGCCAACTGGACCGTCCTCTACACCAAACTGCACAACTATCACTGGTATGTGAAAGGTCCTCACTTCTTTACCTTGCATCCGAAATTCGAGGAATTCTACACAGAAGCCGCCGCGCATATCGACGAACTGGCCGAGCGCGTCTTGACTTTGGGAGGGCAACCTGTCGCTACTTTATCCGGCTCTTTGCAGGCTGCCAGCATCCAGGAGGCATCTGGCAAGGAAACAGCCGAGCAAATGGTTGAATCTATTGTACGCGATTTCGGCATCATGGTGGACGAGCTGAAGCTGGCGATGGAGATCGCCGAACAAGCCGGTGATGAAGAAACCTATGATATCCTCTTGGCGATTCGGGCACAACTGGAAAAACACAACTGGATGCTGAAAGCATTTCTGCAATAACAGGCCAAAAAAGAAAGGGCGAAGCGGGAAACCACTTTGCCCTTTTTTTCTATTCTCTACAAGGAAAAAGTCAGCTTTCTTCCCGTTTTCCCCACCTTCACCTCTGGGAGCAGCTTCAGCGCTTTTTGAATGCCGATGTACTCACTTGAAAATTCAACACCATGCCGCTCTTTCAACTCTTCGCACAATTCCGCCAGTGACGTCGGCGACATGCGCTCGCGCAATATTTCCCTGATTTGATCTGCGACCTGCTGGTAATCATGACGGATGTGCGTCTTACGCACTTTTACCCTTTGCAGCATCTCGGTTGGAATCTCCTCCGCGGAGGATGCGGCAGCCTCCTGGAAAAACTGGCCCGGATCTTCTCCACCCTCCGCATCCAATTCCCGAATCCGTGACAATACCTGCTTGATCTCCCCGCCAAGCTGCTTGTCCTGGTCTACATATTGCCTGCGCAACGCCATTCTTTGTTCCAATAAAGCCTGTAATGTCATCTGCAACGCTTTTCGCTCATTAAACATTGCGTTGTTCCCCTTTATTATTCAGAATACTTCTTTCATCATAATACATAAGACGGCTTTGTTTCCACTTTCTCCCGGTAATTTTCTTGCTTATTTTGGATGTTTTTAAAAAAGTAAAGAAGAAAATAAAAAAACAGGTGTATCGTGGGATTTGACCATGATAGACCTGTTAAATGTAACCAGTGAATAAACAATTCTTATTCGTAGAATGATTTTTTTCGATACTGGTTATCCAAAATGATAGTCAAATGGGCTGAAATGTAACTGGCTAATGCCACCATATAACATAATTCGTCTTGAACTAGGGTTCTAAGCCGATAATCGACTTCTTAATTTTACTTCACTTATTTATCCTCTTCTAACAGTTTTACTTTCTTCCCCTTTTTCTCGTTCACTTCATCAACGGTCCATTTCCCATCATTGTCAGCTACTAGGGTATGAACAACATTTGTTCCATTTTTCTTTTTTTCGAGAATATATCCATTCTGATTAGACTGGTGGATATAAACATACGGCATTATGTCATTCTCTTGCTGCTTCTCCATAACGTCAACTACGATTTGCTTTAAAGAATCTGAATAATTTGTTTCGCTTACCTTTACGGCCTTAAAGAAGTCATAGTCCTCTATTTCTAAATCAAAACTGATTAAAATATCTTCAACTACATCCTTTTGAAAAGTAGAAAGTGTTTCCTCTATATCTTCGGAAGTAGATGTGGTAAATGCCGCTGGGTCCCATCTCACCTTATCATAATCCTCCAATTGATCAGTCACTTTACCACTAGAATTGTATTGAGTATGAATTGAATTTATCTCCCATAATCCCCTAATACTTTTACTTCCTGAAACTACTCCAGCAATTTCAGCAATTCTAGAATTTCTTGGATAGCTACTATCATTATCTTTTCTTATATCGTTAAAATACACATTTGCTGAAACACCCACTTGGGGATAGATAGCATCTGTTTTTGTTTCTGCCTCCCAAATTACATTGTAAGAGCTCGACCCAATGGTACCAATGTCAATATAGGCTGTAGCGGTTTTTATACTTGCGTATGCACTAGATGTAAATAGACCTGCTACCAATGCAAGACTTGATACGGACATAATGAGTGATTTACTGAGTTTAATCAATCCACACACATCCCTTTAATAGATTTATTTACAATCACGACATTACCAAAATATTACTTATATTACAATTAATCCATTATTTATTTCACACAATATTCACAAATAACGAATGGCCCATTATCAGTCGTACTTTGATAATGGGCTTATTGATACCTTAATTAGTTCTTTTGTAATTGTTCTGTCTTTGTTATATTCCAATCCCCTTCTTTGTTCAGTTCAATAATGTAAAGTACATACGATTCCACCTTATTTTCCAATATATACCCCTTTGTGTCATCGAGCTTACTGATGTATACACTTGGCTTCATGTCGCCATTTTGTTGTTTATCCATTATGCTATTTACTAAAGTAAGCAATGGTCTTGGCTCTTTTTTTATCCACATTTCGGTAACGTCTTTACGCTCGTATTCCTCCAGGTCCAAACCGAATGCTTCCTCAATCGTAGAATCAATCCTCTTTCTCTGTTCAATTAGCATCTGGTCAATCTCCTGACTGATTTTTTCCTCTCTTTCATTTCGTGGTTCCTTGAAAAAAATGTATGTCTGCGTGCCATATACGCCTCCCGCGCCTACTAATAGCATGGAAAAAATGATCCCTACGACAAAAGCTGGTTTTCTCATGATTTGTCTTCTCCCTCTCGCTCGCTCTTTTATCTGATCATGCAATCGTTCCCAGGAATCAACGCTACTTTCCATCCGCTCAGCTTGTTTTCTCAAAGTGGTTTTCAATAGTCTTTCCCACATGGTCTGGACCCTCCATTTCTTTGTTTTGAGGAGCATATCCCTTAGCTGTCATCGACCTTTCGATACGTTCTCTCGCATGGTGGAGGCGAGACTTTACGGTCCCTTCGGAGATATCCAATATGCGGGAAATTTCCTTTACACTCCACTCGTTGAAATAATAAAGAATAATGACCGTTCGTAATTTGTCGCTTAGCCTGTTAACTGTATGATGCAGTGCCTGATGGACCTCGCTTTGTTCCATATCCTTGTAAATATCCGTTTCGTCTGCATACTCAGTCACTTCCTTGGTAGAGAGAAACATAGATTTCCACTTCTCTTTCCAACGAGCACGCAAGCATCGCCTGACCAAAGTACGGTAAAACCAGGAAGAAAAAAACTGGGGCTCTTTAATCGTCTGAATTTGATAGTAGCTCTGCAAAAACGCTTCCTGAACAAGATCTTCAGCCAACTGTCTGTCCCGCATAATCAAAAATGCTGTTTGTTTGGCTTTTGCTTCATATCGTTTCACAATGATTTCAAAAGCGGTAATATCTCCCTGCTGACAGCGCATTACCAATCCGGCATCGTCCACGATCAACTTCCTTTCTTCTGACTTTCTTACCAGTATAGAGGCATGCGAAACAAGATCGGTTCAGTTTTTTTCAAGAAAGTAGCTTCGTAAGGAGATGAAAGTTCGCACCTCAACGCAACATGGTCTGCAGCATCCACTGCTCCAGTGCAGCGGCTGTCTGCTGCCACTGGTCCTGAGCGGAAATAATCGCCGGGTAATCCCCTTCTTGCATCCCGTAACTGCCGAACTGGGAGTGGTTTCCCCCCTCTATACTCATATAGACCGCCTGGGTGGGCAGAAAGCTTTTACCAGCTTCGAATTTCTGCGAATTGACGATGCCATCCCGCGTGCCAAGCAAGGAAAGGACCGGGAGCTGTGTCTGGCTGAGATCGCCGCGCTTGTCTGGATAAGCAGCGAGAAAAAACACACCGCTAAACCGGTCCGGGTGGAAAGCGGCATAGCGAGCAGCCATCGCGCCCCCCATCGAATGCCCTCCAATGACAAAGGGCTGGTCAGGAAAGTTTTTCAGCAATTCATCCGCACGCTGTATGTCAGCGATAGCCAGATTGAACGGCATTCGGGCGATATAGACGCGATGACCATATCCCGCGAGCAGGCGGGCAAGCGGCGCATAACTCTCAGGCGTGACTCTCGCTCCCGGGTACAAAATCACAGAAGGATCGAAGGATCGGCCCCCTTCAAAAACAACCCACTCTCCGTAGTCCGTCACAGTGATGCCTTCTCCTCCCTGCATCGCCTTCAATGCCGTCTCATTTGGCGGAAACGGACGCAGGAACCAGATCGCCGTACAGGCAGCAATCAACAACAACAGGAGAAGCCCTCTTTTGAATCTGCGCCTTCTGTCACTCATCGTCAACCCTCCCTTTATCCTGTTGCACGTTTTCTTAGTATGCCTCTATTTTCCTCGTCCTTTCAGGAAGTTTAACGGTTCTTGACAGGAGGAATTCTGGCTTCCGGGACATCCCTTCATCCCCAGTTGCTCCAGCTGATTGCTGCTTGAGGCTAATCATTCCCCCTTGCAAAAAAGGGAGGAGCGCTTTTTCTACGCTTCTCCCTTCTCTTTTTGCCGCTCTCGAAACCGACGAACTTTCATGAGATTCCCGCACGCTTTGTCATCACACCAGCGGCGCACCCGGTTGCGGCTCTCATCAAAAAAGACCCACTGACAATCCCGGTTGTCGCATATTTTCAGCCTCCGACGATCCTGATGAACCAGCAGATCGGCAAAAGACTCCGCAATCCTTCCCATGACGTTGTCCCAGCCCCCTGACGCACTTACCTGCTCCAGCCGATAATCCTGTTCTGCTAGGGACAGGCGCAGATGTGACGGCGACAAAGCCAGGACTTGATTCAGCGCATCCAAATCCTTTACAGAGATGGCCTTGCCCTCGACCACAGCTTCGACCATCTGCCGCAGCAAATGGCGCAAGGAGAGCAACGATGCAAGCTCCGATTGCGGGGCAGGCTGTGGTGCGGTCAGATTCCATTTATGCAGAAAAGCTTCCATCCATTCGGCCTTCTCCAAGCGATTTTCCCGACGACCGGAACCGCGCCAATCTCTCCAATCACTATTTAAAAAGTCTACACAGAGCCACTCCACTTACATTCCTCCATTTATTAAAGCAAAAAACTAATCTGTACCTTGCATGATATACCAACATATGGTACATTCCAACTGTAACCAACGAAGTATATTTTGATGGTTACAAACCCAATTCAAATAACGCTTGAACGGACGAGGAGGATTCGTATGGATGTGAAAGAGTTGTTGTTGCAGGAGTGGAGATGGACGTATGACGAGGAAGACTGGTATCCGCCTTTGCGTGCTGCCTTATCTGGCGTAGATGCGAAGGAAGCAAGCTGGAGGGCAGACGGAGCAGCAGCCAATACCATCTGGGAGACCGTCAGCCATTTGCTGTACTACAAAGAACGCTTCCTCCATCGTCTATCGGGCACAGAATTTGTCTCCGATGCGCAGAGCAATGAAGATACCTTTATCCCGCAGGGAAGCAGTGACGACGAAGAAGCTTGGAAACGAACCGTCCAGCGTCTGGAAGAAGTTCATCATCTCCTCTATGAAAAACTGGGCTCCCTGACCATGGAGGAGCTTCAGCAGCCCTTGCCTCAGGTCTCGGTACAGCAAAGCGCCATGAGCCTGGTGATGCACGACGCTTTTCACACCGGTCAAATCGTGCAATTGCGCAAGCTGCGGGGAACCTGGCCCGCTCAACGTTCCTGATTTTTTTGCAGGACATGAATCCCACTCTCACGAATATTCCTATCAATTCGGATCCAAATTTTTCTAGGAGGCGATCGTATGTCGAGGGTGGTACTATTTGAAATGAACAGCCAGGACCCGGAGCGGGCATCATCTTTTTATTCTTCTGTCTTTGGCTGGCAGGTGGCAGCGCCGAATTGGGGCTATCGGGAGGTGGCGACAGGCTCTGACAACCAGCCGGGAATCAATGGCGGGATTTCGCTGGGGCCAGCTGATTATCCCCATGGCACGCGGGTCGTGATTGAAGTGGAATCGATTGATGAAACCATCAAGGCAGCGGTTGAAAACGGCGCGCAAATCGTACGCGATAAAATGGAGTTCGATGCCTTCTATCTCGCGTATCTCGTCGATCCGGTAGGACTTGGCATCGGTTTGATCCAACATAAATAGGACAAAATACTTGATTTCGATCAAATTTTTACTATACTTGATGAGTAACATAATCTCATACATGTTATCCTCATCTTTCACGATGAGGATAGAGGTCGCGGCTTTTATAGGAATCTGTACGAGATACAAAAGATATCGAGGACTACAGAAGAGGGAAAAGCTGCCGAAGCCCGCACTGCATCTTTTGTGCAAACGGGCTGGGGCTGTACTCGAAAGGGACAGAACTGTCACGTTGGCGAGCCTGCGCTGACGTGTTGTGCTATCTTCCGTGAAGGCTTGGTGGGGATTGAATATACCGCTCTTGGCCTATATTTGGGCTAAGGGCGGTTTTTTCGTTTCTCCGACCTTCCTTTCACCAAAAATATCTCTTATGAAAGGTCGTGCTTACGCATCATGTCTAACCAACAGCAACTCAAGCGCGGTCTGAAAGCCCGCCACCTGACGATGATTGCCATCGGCGGATCGATCGGTACAGGATTGTTTCTCGCCAGTGGCGGCTCGATTCATTCCGCAGGTCCGGGCGGTGCCTTGGTCGCTTACATCGCGATCAGCATCATGGTGTACTTTTTGATGACAAGCCTGGGGGAAATGGCTGCCTTTATGCCGGTTTCCGGCTCCTTCAGCACCTATGCCACCCGGTTCGTCGATCCATCTCTCGGCTTTGCATTGGGCTGGAATTACTGGTACAACTGGGCCATCACGATTGCGGTAGAGCTATCCGCCGCCGCGCTGATCATGAAATACTGGCTGCCAGATGTGCCGTCGATGATCTGGAGCGCCTTGTTCCTGCTGCTCATGTTCGGACTAAATCTATTATCCGTAAAAGGTTACGGTGAATCAGAATACTGGTTTTCCCTGATTAAAGTAGTGACAGTCATTCTCTTCATTATCTTTGGGATTCTGATGATTTTTGGCATCATGGGCGGTGAATCGGTCGGGTTCCAAAATTTCACCAAGGGTGATGCTCCTTTCAGCGGCGGTTTCATGGCGATGCTTGGCGTCTTCATGATCGCCGGCTTCTCCTTCCAGGGGACCGAGCTGGTGGGGATCGCAGCCGGGGAGAGCGAAGATCCTGCCCGCAACATTCCACGCGCCATCCGCCAGATTTTTTGGCGCATCCTGCTCTTCTACATTTTGGCGATTTTCATTATCGGACTGCTCGTCCCATACGACAATCCGAATCTGATCAGCGGGGATCTGACCGACATCGCCATCAGTCCGTTTACCATCGTCTTTGAAAAAGCAGGTTTTGCCTTCGCTGCTTCCGTCATGAACGCAGTCATTCTCACCTCCGTCCTGTCTGCGGGGAACTCGGGGATGTACGCTTCTACACGGATGCTCTGGAATCTCGCGAAGGAAGGCAAAGCACCGAAGATTTTTGCCAAGCTGACACGCCACGGCGTACCGATCAACGCTTTGATCTTGACGGCCCTGATCGGCGCATTTGCTTTCTTGTCCTCCTTGTTCGGAGATGGCGTCGTCTACGTCTGGCTGCTAAACGCTTCCGGGATGTCCGGCTTCATCGCCTGGCTGGGAATCGCCATCAGCCACTACCGTTTCCGCAAGGCTTTTCTGGTGCAAGGACGCGACCTGCGGGAATTGCCTTACAAGGCGAAGTGGTTTCCGTTTGGCCCGATCTTTGCCTTCATCATCTGTCTGATCGTCATTATCGGTCAGAACTACGGGGCATTCCTCGGCGACACCATCGACTGGTACGACGTGGCTGTCTCCTACATCGGCCTGCCGCTCTTCCTGATCGTCTGGCTGGGGTATAAATGGAGCAGGAAGACGAAAGTGGTGGCATTGGAGCAAGTAGACTTGCGTCAGGAATAGACAAAGACATGGGGTGCAATTGCATTCCATGTCTTCTTTACAAAGAGGGGCAACCATGTTACGCTGTATTCATCTAAGATGATCGGAGGGTTACGTGTGGCAAATTTTTCCCGATAAAAAGACAGCAATGCAATTTGCATAATGCGCGTTCTTTTCTGCCTGTGTGCAGCGTAATCGGGATTGGTCTGCCTATACACGGATGCCCATGAAGTCAAATGGTGCTATTTTTGGTGTTCTCCAAAAATAGCCGTCCTGCATTCCTTTCTCGATGCGTTTTACACAGGCCTGATATGCCTGTGTTTTTTTATTTTCTCGAAAAAGGAGTGCTTGTACGTATGACGATCCAACCTTCTCATGACTATCAAGCAGTGATCGAAGAGATGCTTGCCATTACTCGACAGCACGGTATTCGCTTAAACCCTGAGGGGATAACAATCAACGAATCCGGCATGGATTTTCTCGTGGCCATGGCCACAGACGACAACGAAGGGGCATGGATCTTGCGTAAGCCGAGACGTCCCGACGTCTGGGAGCGCGCGTGTAACGAACAAAACGTTTTGGCATTTGTACGTGACAGATTGTCCGTTGAGGTGCCAGATTGGCGTATTTTCACATCCGAACTGATTGCCTATCCATTGCTTGACGGAAATCCGGTCGCGACTGTCGATCCAGGAGGAGCAGGCTATGTTTGGCAGTTCGAGCAAGCTTCGTTGACCGACACCTTTTTTGACTCACTTGCCCAGGCTCTCGCTACCCTTCACCAGGCAGACTTGAAAGAAGCGGCTGCGGCTGGGGTGCGGGTCAAAAGCCCGCAGGAAGCGCGTGAAGCCTTCTCAAATAATATCGAAGAGATCAGGCAAAGCTTCGAGATTCCCGAGAAGCTCTACACACGGTGGCAGACATGGCTTTCTGAAGACTCCTATTGGCCTGAACATTCGACATTGAATCACGGCGATCTCCACCCTCCCCACATCCTTGTGAATGGTTCACAGAAAGTAACGGGTCTGATCGATTGGACGGAAGCCGAATGTGCGGATCACGGCAAGGATTTTGTGATTCTTTTTGCTCTCTTCGGCGAGGAGAGACTTCGCGATTTGCTGGGCCGTTATGAGAAGTTCGGCGGCAAAGTATGGCCTCGCATGCATGAGCATATCGTCGAGCAGTGGGTTGCCTATCCGGCCCTTGTCGCCAAATTCGCCCTTGTCACAGGGAAGGAATCCGATAGGGAGATGGCAAAAGGCATGATTGCAAGCTTTCAGTGAGAATGACGTTTTTCTAATTGCAAGTGTTCTGTGATCAGGTTTGTGATTCCGATTCTTTTCGGATTATAATATCTATACTTTATAAACTGTTATTCAGGAGGCGTTTTTCTTGACAAGAAAAAAAGTCCCTCGTTAATCCCGTGCTCCGCCGCCTTCTTCCCTACATGATGTGACTATCACAACGAGGGAGGATGGCGAATGATGAAGCCCATTATTATTCGGGATTGGAAAGACCTTTATTTTGGCGTCGAGATTGAATTTGTTGGGGGAAAACCAGAAGATGTCGAGCTTTTGCCAGGCTGGACAATGGCGTTGGATGAACGGCAAATTGATGATACTGGCGAAGAGTCCGGCAGCGAGCTTCAAAGTCCCCCCATTCAGTGGAAAGATCGGGAAAAAATCAACGAGATGTTGCAAAGGCTCATTGCGACAGGAGCGAGGGTAAATTGGAATTGCGGACTTCACGTCCACGTTAGCATGGAGCCTTGGGGGGAAGAAGCAATTCCCGATTTTATCGATGCTGCGTTGCAATATCAGGAATCAGTGAAATACGTATTTCATACTAGTGAAGATCGGCTGGTATACTGCCCTCCTGTCACCGTGGAAATGCGGGATCAGTTTGTTTCCGACCCAGGGGATGCGGCTCTTCGACATAGAGGGCGTCCTCAATCCCATCGGTGTGGCATCAACATTGCTGCATGGTTCGATAACAGGACAGTAGAAATTCGTTATGCTAACGGCACTTTGAAATACGATGAAGTAATCACTACCGTCGAATTTTGCCTTCGCTTCGTTGCAGCCGTTGGTGCAAGACGCAAGCTTTCATGTGATCCCAAACAAATGGCAAATGACCTCGGAGTATCTCTCACTGGGTATCCTCCGCCCATTCCTGCCCCACTTTGGTATCGTGAGAGAATATGGTTGGAAAATATGTTAGTACCGATATTAACCCCTATAGCCACCAGCCTCGTCCCAGATAGCGAAATCCTTCATATACTGCCTAGGCCAGATGGTTTATTGGTTGCCATCGAGAATCCCGATGGCAAGCTGATAAAATACCTTTTCCATTTATCTTCAAACGGCTGGAAAGTGGAAGGTAAGCTCCCAGATTCATAAGATTGCTTTAGAGCCCCCCTCGATTTGGGGGGCTTTATCATACATGCGTTTTTCTTTCAATTCTGATTGATTCAACTAGCGAAGTGCCTGCTTTACCCGCTCGATCTGGGCAAGATGGTCACGGACATGCCGAACGCGCAGTTCCAGCAGCTCTTTGAACGTGTACCGCACTCCATCGGGATATTTCCC
This sequence comes from Brevibacillus panacihumi W25, assembly GCF_000503775.1. Taxonomy (GTDB): domain Bacteria; phylum Bacillota; class Bacilli; order Brevibacillales; family Brevibacillaceae; genus Brevibacillus; species Brevibacillus panacihumi_A. The sequence continues at coordinate 1,595,238 of NZ_KI629782.1, forward strand.
GATCCGCTCAAGCTGCTCGGGAGTCAGATTTTCCAGAATCGGAAGCATGCTGGCCCGCAGCATTTGGAACAGGAGCAGATGCTGCTCGCGGTTCAACCGTTCATATCCCAGGTTATCCGTCCAAGCTTCCTGATCAAATGACAGCAGAAGCGGTTCTTCCTCCGCCAAGACTTTTCTCAGCCGGTGTGTCGCCAGGATTTCATCATCCGTCACGTGAATCACAATCTGATGGATACTCCATTTGTCTGGTCCAGGTTGGAAACGCAGCTCTTCCTCAGACAACCCTTCGATGGCTTCTCGCAGCAGCGAATAGTCTTGGCTGTACTCCTCGATCAACTTTTCCATTCGATTCCCTCCTCTATCATTGGTTGTGTGGCAGGGAGCATTCAATACATACATATTTTCTTGATTATGGAACAAATACCTGCATGGTTTTAGCCAATAATAATTGACCCGTTTACTAGCGAACCCGTTAACTTAATCTTGTTTTCTTACTAACTCATAGAAAATCTGTGTTACTTCAGCATAGCCGACAATTCTTGATCCTTCCTGAATTCTGATCTTTTTTCCGATCCATAAAGTTCGAGGATATGCTTCGGGTGAAAGAAAAGTAATTGTGGCTTCAATATCAGGCATAGACTTACTCTTTCTATGAATGATCCTTACTATTATTTCCATTCAAACCGATCTTGAATGAAAGATACCTGTCAAATTTAAATCTGTACTCCAGATATTATGTCCTAGTCAGTCGAGGGGGATTTCAAACCGCAATTGTTGGTCAACAGCGATCGTAATGGAGCTTGAGTTCGCCGAAATGGGATGGAAATCCTTCGTAAACCGGGATTCCCCGACAATGCCGCCTCGTCTATTTCCCTTTTCGTCAGTAATGCTGGAAAGAGGAACACCATTTGAATCGAAAACGCGAATCGCATTCGACAAAAGCATGATCTGATTCCACTTTTCGTCATCGCTCAAGTTGGGAGACTCGCCTTCACCCTGTACCCCAAAAACAATTCTAGTTGCACTAGGGGTCCGAACAATTTGTTCAACCGTTAGTGTGTAACCTCTAGATTGACCTGAGACGTTTGGCTGCATTACTTTTGTAACCTCATCTGCCGACATTCGGGAAAGCGGAATCTCAAATGACCAGTTGCCTTCTACGCCCCCCATTTTCTGCAGCCCCAATTGCAGCGTGAATTCTTGAGGCAATTCCTCCATGAAAAACGGCTGGAATGTTCCGTAGTACGTATTTCCACCAACGTGACGCCAATGCAGTAGGTAGTTCTTTTTGGCTTCCTCTGCCGTAAACGTTCTTGTGATTGACTGACCTCCCCAGTTGTAGCTTAATTTTTCTATATGTTGAAACCCGCTCCCATTCGGTGGGAATGTAACTGTAAAGCCGATAGAGAGGTTCAGACGATCGTAATAGGCTTCTTTGAGTGCGACTGTGATCCCCTGGTCTGTCTCCGTTTGATCCAGTGGTTGAGTCAACCCTTGCTGATTCGCTTCTTTTACCCCCGAATCCCCTATAAATCCGAAGATTGAGCCCACATACGGCAATGTTTTGAGCATATGGGCCATGGTTGGGGAAACGAACCCCGTACCGATCAACAAAAACATACCTGCTATGAGGCAAGCAACTGGGATCAGCCAATTGTTCTTTCGTACGTGTGACTTTTTTTGTACATGGCGACTGGGAAGTGGGAGCGATTCTAGGACTTGATCAATTCCAGCGGAGAATTGTGCCGGAACATCCCCAGTCGCTCTCTTGGCAATTTGTCGAAGCTCTTGATCCACTTGTTGTTCATTCATAACCTTTCCTCCATTCCGTAGACTCCGAAGTGAAATAGGCAGCCAACTTTTTTCTAGCGCGACTCAATCGAGATTTGATGGTTCCCTCTGGTTGCCTCAGAATGACCGCCATATCTTTAATCGCCATATCTTCAAAGTAGTAAAGAACGATACAGAGTCGAAGTTCTTTCTCCAAGAACTGAACCGCTTCTTGCAGCTCGATATTCTCTTCAAAACGATAGGGTGATGCTGGCTCTTGCCAATCGTCTAGTAACATAAGTTTGCTGGTTTTGCGGGCCAGACGGTGGCATTCATTCACAAGGATCCGCATCAGCCATGAATGGAACAAACGGGGCTCACGTAATGTAGACAATGAATGATACGCTTTTAAAATTGCTTCCTGCGCAGCGTCCAGGCACTCGTTTTCGGATTGTAATATGGTACGGGCTACTCGATACATGCTTCGCTCGTTTTTCTTGATCAACCTCGTAAAAGCTTCCACATCTCCTGAACAAGCAAGCTCTTCGTCGCAGTTATTCATTGGTTCTCTCATTCAATTCTTCACATCCTGTTTGAAGTCTCTCTATGATAGACACAATGATAGAGCGGTTCGGTTCTCATATTGTTATAATTAAATCACTTTCATCATTTATAACTAAATATAAGTTGAAAAAAGGCAGCCGAGAAACGATACTCAGCTACCTCCCTTTTTATTTGAACTACCGAATCCATTAGCTCCACTGGCAAATTCTAATCCCAATGCTTTTTTTGTATTCCTTTTAATATCCTTTCAACAGGAGCCCATCCAATTAATTTGGGTTGGCTCCATCCCGGAGCTGGTGTGAGACTCTCAATTTCTAAGTAGTTATCTATTCTAACTTTATCCCAGGCATGTATTACATCTCCATTCCCAAGAGATAAACCTACATGTCCCCAATTTTTTATTTCGCCTTCGACCATACCAGAACATGAATAAAAAACAAAAGTTCCTTTTGGCGGAAACCCTATATGGTTGTGAGCCTCATACAGTTCTGCTGACTCTTGGGCATCGGCGCCGCCCCACATTTCAATTTCGTTGCTTCTTTCATAAGCGTCTTCAACAAATGCAAGGCATCTCAGGCGATAATCCTTAGAATTCAAGTGATTTCTTGCCCAAATTATGGCATTTTCAATTTCCTTTTCAAATTTCAATAACTTCCCTCCCATGTTGTTAAGCTGTTGTTCTCTAGATCTCTGTCGCGTCTATCGGAAGCCCCCGTACTCTCTCCAAATAGGCTATCACATTGCTATGGTCGCGAGCAGGATATTCATATTTCAGCTTGTCCGCAAGCAGTTGCCCTGCTTCTTTGGCAAGTTGCAGCGTCGCAAAAAGGGATTCCCATACTTCCGAGTAAGCTGGACCGCTGTATGTCTGCTCGAATAAGTGCCATAGTTCTTCAGGAAGATAGTTTTTTAGCCATTTCGAGGCAAATCCCAGATTTACTTCCCAATTATTCTCCACTCCAACATACCAGGTTAACAGTTGCATCAAATCCTGTTTTACAACGATATCCAACATAAACTTTGCGTATGGCAGCTGGTCTCTCCACAAACCCTTGGCCACATTCGTCGAGCACCATAAGAGATTATTCACGTTCTTGTAGAACTCATCAGCCGAAGGTTTAACGGTTATATAGGAGGCTTCTGAGGGAGGAGGAAACTCTTTTAGAACATTATCTTTGTCCAGAAGCACTTTGGTCAGACTATCTTCCATGTGCTCGTTGACGGTCTTAGCTCGGCGGAATGAAAGATCGATTCTTACCCCATCCGTAAACTGCATAAGAAAAATGTATTCATCCTCGCCATCCGTCTTACTATCATTTAGCTGCATCATAATCAGTTCGCCAAACGTTCTAATCCAATCCTGATGATCCACATAATGTCTAGGCTCGGTGACAACAAATAGTAGATCATAATCGCAAAAGATGTCCTTCGTCACATTCGGGTTAACTCGTGATCCATTCAGGATAACGGCCCTTACCTTCTCGTCAGCATGAGCGAATTGTAATAGTTGATCGATAACTTCAGACTCTGTTCTCACTTGCAACCTCCTTTGTTTGATGACTCTAACTTTCTATCAAAAGGGCACGATGTGGCATGTCAGGATTAGCGATCGTACAGCCGTCCCCCACATTGTACAAAGAGGTCACAAATGCCCTTACTGCAATTGCAATCTATAAGGTTCTTTCGATATGTAGGATAAATTATCCCTCCATCAGGCTCTTACATTTTTGCAAAAAGAAAAAACTTGCCCTGTCGGCAAGTTCTCTATACAACGATATTGTGTAAGCTGAATTCATACTCGGGGCACCCCCAGCTTCAGGACGGCTTCTCTGCCATCCTGAAGCCTCACCGGGGTGACGCAGTTGTTGCTGAGCGAATTACGGAGTCGGCTCCAAGCCATTGCCGTCCCATCGCCCCTGAGCGCCGCTGATCGTCTTAACGCCCCCTTGGCAACGCCTAAGACAAACGGCTTACAAAACGCTCCATCCGATCCAGCGCCTTTTTCAACTGCTCCATAGAGGTGGCATAGGAGCAGCGGATATGACCATTCCCACTTTCCCCAAACACGTCCCCTGGAACCACCGCTACTTTCTCCTCCATCAACAGCTTTTCAGCAAAATCCGCAGCGGACAATCCCGTAGAAGCAATGGACGGGAAGGCATAAAAAGCACCCTCGGGCTCATGGCAAGCAAGACCGATCTGACGGAAGCCGTCTACGACGTAATTGCGCCGCTGCCGATAGCTCTCCACCATCCGCTCCATGTCGCCCTGTCCATGGCGCAGGGCTTCCAGCGCCGCCATCTGTGCCATCGTCGGGGCGCACAGCATCGTGTACTGATGAATTTTCAGCATCCCGGCCAGCAGCTCTGGCTCTGCACAGACGTAGCCGAGGCGCCAGCCTGTCATGGCAAAAGCTTTGGAGAAGCCAGAGATGAGGATCGTCCGCTCCTTCATGCCTGGCAATGCGGCGATGCTGTCGTGCATGCGTCCGTATGTCAGCTCCCCGTAAATTTCGTCGGAGATGACCAGCAGATCATGCTTTTCCAAGATCGGCAGCAAGGCTTGCCATTCCGCAGCGCTCATCGTGCTTCCCGTCGGGTTGTTCGGATAGCAGAAGATAATGGCTTTGGTCCGAGCAGTAATATGCGATTCCAGTTCCTCCGGTGTCAGCTTGAACTGGTTCTCCATCGTCGTTTTCAAAAAGACGGGCACCCCGCCAGCCAGACGGATTACCGGCTCGTAGGAGACGTAGCAAGGCTCGACGACCAATACCTCATCGCCCGGATCGAGGATCGCTCGCAAGGCAATGTCAATCGCTTCACTGGCCCCGACTGTCACGAGGATTTCCTTTTCGGGATGATAGCTGACGGCAAAGCGCTCCTCCAGATATTTCTGAATCTCCACGCGCAGCTCCAGCATCCCGGCATTGGAGGTGTAGGCGGTATAGCCGCGCTCCAGCGACGAGATCGACGCTTCCCGCATCCGCCATGGAGTGACGAAATCCGGCTCCCCTACCCCGAGCGAGATGACACCCTCCATGGATGCCGCCAGATCAAAAAAGCGGCGGATTCCCGATGGCTTCAAGGATTCTACAGTAGCAGACAGACGACGTTTTGCAGTCAAGGTTGATTGTGTACTCATGGGGTTACCACCATCCTGCGATCTTCATCGCGATCCTCCAGCTCGATGCCGTCATGCTTGTAGCGCTGCAGGATAAAGTGCGTAGCTGTCGATACGACAGAGTCGATCGTCGCCAGCTTTTGCGAGACGAACGACGCCACCTCACGCATCGTTTTTCCTTCCAGCACCACCGAGAGATCGTAGCTGGCTCCCGACATCAGATAGACTGCCTGCACTTCGGGAAAACGGCAGATGCGCTTGGCTACCTCATCAAAGCCCACATCGCGCTTGGGCGTTACTTTTACATCGATCATGGCCGTGACATACGGATGATCATCAACCCGCTCCCAGTTGATCAGGGCGGGATATTTCACAATGATGTTTTCCTCTTCCAGAGCGGCGATCGCCTTCTCTATCTCTTCTTTTGGCTCCGCCAGCATCTTCGCCAGCTGTTCGACATCCTGTCTGCTGTCCTCTTCCAAAAGACGCAGCAGCTCCATCTGTTTTTGACGGTTCATTCTCACCACTCCATTCTCCTTGTCAAATCAAAAACGCCCCAGCAACCGGACTCGGGCATACACCTGGTTCCGATTGCTGAGGCGAACGATCGCGGTACCACTCAGCTTTTTTGTCCCTCTCACAAAAGACAAACTCATGCAGTCAACTAAGACGTGCGCCCGATAACGTGGGCCAGCCGCTGCCTTCTACGAAATGCGCAACAGGTTCAAAGGCAGTGCTCCAAGGTGGCGTTCAAAAAGAGTTTGCGACGGCCCTTTCAGCATGCAGGCCGCTCTCTTTGCGTCAAAGCTCTCTTCTACTTTCCTTTTCACAGCGTTGTTCAGTATGGCTTTGCTTGAATGACTCAGATTATAGAAAGCTTTTGCCCGCTTGTCAACTGAAACCTGCTGGTCACACTCTTCTATTTTTTCACGGATGGCATGACATCATCCGGAATCGGGCATACATACTTCTCTTTGCCCAGACGTTGTTTCAATTCGACTTTGGCTTTTTCGATCAGCTCTGGGTTTTTCAGCATATCCACGGCTGTTGCAGCCATGACTTTACCAGCATGCAGCATTCCTTTATGACCAATGGAAGTTGCACCGAGCGTGACCCACTGCCAGGAGTGCAGCGTCGAGCCATTGATGAAGCAGGCCGTCGTGCATTGGGCAGTTGGTGTGATCCAGCTTACGTCCCCTACATCAGAGGAGCCGTTGAGCGGTCTTTGCTCGCCGTTATACGAATTAAGCCAGGTAACCATATCTACATCCGGGCCGTCTGGCGTCTCTTTTTCCGAGGTGCGCAGTTCTGACTCAGTCAAAGTGGCACGTACCTCTTTGGCCAAAGCCAGCTCTGCCTCGTCGTGGACCGGAACACCCAGTTGTTGGAAATTGCGGTACATAACCTCTTCCAGCGTTTGATTTTGCACCAGGTTGGAGCATGCTTTGTCAAAGACGATCTCCACTTCGGTTTCGGTCATGAGCGCAGCACCTTGGGCGATTTTGCAGACACGTTCGTAAATTTCCTGTACGAGTTCCACTTTTGGAGCGCGCACGAGGTACAGTACTTCTGCGAACGACTGCACAACGTTCGGCGAAAAGCCGCCTGTGTTGGTAACTGCGTAGTGTACACGAGCTTCCGGGATGATGTGCTCACGCAGGTAGTTCACGCCGACATTCATCAGCTCGACAGCATCCAGGGCACTGCGTCCGAGATGTGGGCTGGCAGCGGCGTGGGAGCTTTTCCCGTGGAATTTGAAATACACTTGGTAGTTGGCAAGCGAATTCATCGCCATGATGCTGTTGTAGCCCATCGGGTGCCAGCACAGAGCAAAATCGACGTCATCGAACAATCCCGCACGTGCCATGAAGGTCTTACCGGAGCCGCCTTCTTCCCCAGGGCAGCCGTAGTAGCGAACCGTACCGGGCAGATTGTTTTCTTCCATGTATTGTTTGACCGCGACGGCTGCTGCCAGGGAGGCGGTGCCGAGCAGATTGTGGCCGCAGCCATGTCCGTTTGCGCCTGGCACCTCGGCTTCCTGTTTCGCCTGACCTTTCTTTTGACTCATGCCGGAGAGGGCGTCATATTCTCCCAAGATCGCGACAACCGGACCGCCGCTTCCAAAACTTCCGATAAAAGCCGTCTTGATTCCGCCGACGCCTTTCTCTACCGTAAACCCTTCGCTCTCCAGGGTGCTCGCGAGCAGTTCGGCCGACTGGAATTCTTCGAAACGAGTCTCTGCAAACTCCCAGATGCGGTCGCTCACTTTGATAAACGACTCTCTTTTGCTTTCGATCATTTCTGCAATCCGTTGTGTATGCATATAGAAACATCCTCTCTATTTTGCAGTTTGACACCTCTTGTGATCAATCGAAGAGTCCCTTAGGCAAGAATTCGTCTCGCAATTCGATTCAGCAACTCGACGCTGCGCGGAAGAATTTCCTCCTGAATATCGAACTTCGGATGGTGGTGAGGTGCCGGAATATCGGTTCCAATCGACATGTACGTCCCTTTGCCCCCGCGATCCTGCACGCGCTTGATCATAAAGCTGGCATCCTCGCTGCCCATTGAGTTGTGTTCGCCCTTTTTAAAAGAGTGAAAGCCTTCTACCTTTTTTGCCTCTTCCAAAGCCAGTTCGGCCATCTCATCGTCATAATCAATCGGAATGGCTCCTCCGATGACTTCAATTTCATAGTTGAGATCGTGCATGGCAGCGCTGCTGGCGATAATGTTGCGCACCCGCTTTTCGAGCTCGGCATTGACCTCTTCTGTCTCAGAGCGGGTCTCCACAATCATTTTCGCATAGGCAGGGATGATGTTGGCTGCCGTTCCGCCTTCCAGCACGCCGACGTTGATGCGGGTATCGGCGGAGCTAAATCGGGTAATCGCATGAATGTTAAGCAAAGCGGTAGCTGCCCCCAGCAAAGCATTTTTCCCTACCTCAGGCGATGCGCCGGCATGGGAGGAGACACCGTGGAAATGAGCCAGCATTTTCGTCGTCGCGAGAAACCCGTGGGAACCGCCATGAATTTCACCCAGCGGGACATTGACTCCGAGATGATGGCAGAAAATGTAATCAACATCGTCCAAAAGTCCTTTTTGCACGATCGAATAAGCGCCACGCACACCTTCCTCTGCGGGTTGGAATATCAGTTTGACGGTGCCGGAAAAGTCTCCGTCTGCAAGCTTTTCCGCCAGCCCCAGACCGATGGTGGTATGTCCATCATGGGCACATGCGTGCATGTTGCCTTCATAGCGGGAGCGAAAGCCATTTGCCTTGGGGAAATGATCTTCTTCTTTGCTCTCCAGCACGGGCAGGGCATCCATATCGAAGCGAAACGCCACCGTAGGTCCGTCCGCCTTTCCTTTTTTCACACCGATTACAGCTGTGTAGCCGCCGCGCATTTTTGCTGCAATGGCAGGATTGGCGCCGTCACGCAGCGCCCGTTCGTATGCTTGGTCCAGTACTTGCTGTGATGGCAGGCCCCTGCGTGAGGGGCCGTCCATTGCATCTTGTCCGTATATCACGTCGTATCCGAGAGAAGTCAGCAATTCCACCACTTTGGCAGCGGTGCGAAATTCAGTGAAGCCTACTTCCGGATGCATATGAAAATCTCTTCGTATAGAAACCAAATCCATCATCAGTTATACCTCCTAATTCTCTTTGGAGCATCTTTATGCTTACAGGTGAGGGTATACCCCAGGCCCAATTGGCAAACCTAGGAAATACCAGGCGATAAAGAACAGCGTCCAAATGATGAAAATCGCGATCGGGTAAGGCAGAATCAAGGAATAGTAAGTTCCCAGCTTGGCATCCTTATTGTATTCCTGCAGGAAGCCCAGGAACAACGGGATGAACGGCGACACAATCGCGAACGGAATGACGGACGAGTCGGCAATCCGGAATGCAATTTGCGCGAATGCGGGGTGGAAGCCCAACGCCATGAACATCGGAATGAACACCGGTGCCAAAAGCGACCAGATCGCAGAACCACTGGCGATAAACATACAGAGGAACGCGGACAAAAACATCAAGCCGATGAAGACTGGAGCGCCTGTCATGTTCATTTTTTCCAGCACGTCTGTAATAGACAGGGCGAGGAAGCTGCCCATGTTGCTCCAGTTGAACATCGCGACGAATTGCGACAGCGGGAACACCATGACGATAAAACCAGCCATTCCTTTGATCGGATCAGTCAGCAAGGCAGGAATGTCATTTTGCTTTTTGATTACCCCGACTTTCAAGCCGTACGTAATCGCAACCGTGAAGAAGAACAGCAAAATAACAGGTACAATTCCCGAAATGAAAGGAGATGGAACGACAGTACCCAGTTTCGGATCGCGAAGAATACCGTTGGCAGGAACCACTAATGCTGCGATGACAGCGATGAACACCAATGCCGCCACACCTGCAGCGCGAAGACCTTTCTTTTGGATATCGCTTAGATCTTCCAGTTTGCCGACCTTATCCCCTTTGTAGACACCCAGCCTCGGTTCGATGTATTTATCGGTGATAAAGCCGATGATTGCGGACAGCAAGAATACGGAAGCCGCCATGAAGAACCAGTTGTCCAAAACGCTGACCGTTACGTTCGGATCAACGCCTTTTGAAATCTCCGAGCTGATACCGGAAAGCAAGACGTCTGTCGTCACGATCAGGATATTCGCGGTAAAACCGGACCCAACACCCGCGATCGCAGCCAAAAGACCGGCGATCGGGTTACGCCCTACTGCCATGAAGATCATGGCTCCCAGTGGAGGCATAATCACGAAAGCTGCGTCAGAAGACACATGACTGAAAAAGGCGATAAATGCTACCAGATAACTGGCGTAGCGGGCGCTTACTTTCAGGGACATTTTGCGGATAACCGCTTCCAAAAGCCCTACCTTTTCAGCCAACCCGACCCCAAGCATCAAGGTCAGAATCGCCCCGAGCGGCAGGAATCCGGAGAAGTTTTTGATAATGTTGGGCAGCAGCCATTGGAGGCCCTCTTGGCTAAGCAGATTTTTCACCGCTACTTGTTCATTTTTGATCGGATCCATCGCTGTTACGTGGAACCAGGACAAGAGAGCGGTGGCGACCATCAAAATGGCGATCAGGTAAAGGAAAAGCATGAATGGGTTGGGCAGCTTGTTCCCGATTCTCTCGACCCACTTCAAAAGGCCCCTTCCTTCTGACTGCTGATCGATTTGGTCTGTTCGGATTGGATGTGCACTCATATGAGAACCCCCCTTAGCGTCGTTTTATACCTCTTTTCCTCATGCCGTCGTATTATTCTTTCGGGAAATAATACAGCGCTGAGTGAGTGATCAGTCTTTTTCAATCACAAATTGAAAGCCCTTTCATTTCTGTTTCAGTTTTGACTGAAAAACGCTCCCCTTTCCTCCCGTAAAGTTCGTTCGTCATTTTACGAACATAAAAAGACAATTTCGTTTAATTGGATTATATAGTATAGTTAAAAACATTTCAATACAATTGTTAGACTTCTTGCAAAATACAAATGCTTCATTCGTCTTCGACTTTATGAAATAGAAAAAACACCCGAATAATTTCGGGTGCTCCTCAATTCTTTAGCATATACATTTTTTTCGGCCTGCCTCGAACTCCCTGCTGTTCTTCGCCAATTAATTCGGCCAGGCCGTATTCGCACAAGCTGCCCATGATTCGCTGGGCATTCCGTACAGTCATGGACAAATACTCCGCGATGTCTGTCGTCGTAAACGCACCCCAGCCCATTCGCTGAACCAACGCCTCGATCTTATTGTACGTTTTGATGCTAACATTGGCCTTGTTCAGTTTTTCCAACAACTCTTTGTCATTGGAACGGAAAGAATACGACAGCTGGTCCGCTTCCCCGACTGCTTCCAAAATGACCCCGTCATCCTGGACGATGACGATCCCGAATTCTGGCCTCTCCTTCGCGTGCTGGATCGCTTTTCGTGCGTTGTTTTCAGCAGAGAACGCCGTTTCCCCGAATCCGACCCCGACTGCCACGGGTACATCCGCATCGAGTGACAGCTGCCGGACCGTGTTACGAAGCATCTCGATTTCTCGTTGAATCGCGCCGCGCGTGCTGAAGATCTGGTACCGTCCGTTCCCGTTGGCCAGAAGCGATCCATCCAGCTTTTCGCACAAAAGCAGCAAAGTCTGCCTGATTTTCAATTCGAGATGCTGCAGATGAAACCGTGTTTTCGACCTCTCCGCGATCTTGTCCATTTCCTCAAGCTCGATGATTTCCACACCGATCTGCGTATCCTTGAAATAAGAGCTTTTCGCCTTCTCTATCACAATCTTCATCACTTGCTTGATTTCCATTTTCGTCATCAAGACGCGATAGACAGGGATACCTTCGGCTTTCAGTGCGCGTTCTACAGAAGAAAGGGTTGTAAATACTCCTTGTGTTTTCCCGGCTTTCCATAGGTCGAGATGATACTGTGTAATTTTCTGGGCATCGTAATTTTCATCATACGTCAGGATGTGATGATCCTCTAAAGGAATATCGAGCTCATGCAAGGATTCGTGCAAGTATTTTCGCTCGGAGTCGATCATGTCGACAGAAACGCACTTTACAACCTCGCCGCAATCGATGGACATCCGGATAAAGCACCGATACAAATTGGATCCCGTTGGCGGACAATAGACAATATTCGCATCGGGACTCAGTACGCTTTTCGCAATCGTGTACGGGATCGGCCCAGAAAAAAACCACCCGTCACATTCCCGGCTGTATTCAAGGACGATGCTGCTTACAGACTTGGCATCATCGTACGGAATCGGAACAAATTCGATTTCGTGCTCAAATTCATCTGCAACTTCCAGTATCCGCTCTACGGAAGGCGGCGGTCCAACGACACCTATTTTATACATAGTTCGAAGCTCCTGATCTGATGGGATTATAAATGATAATCCTATCATAGCAAAGATTCCAAGGAAAATCGCCCCGGCAATCGGACCGGGCATACTCCCAGTTCCGATCGCCGAGGCGATCGATCGCAGTCACGGTTGCTTTTGCCCGCTTGTCATCTGAAACCTTCTGGCTACACCCTCACTCTTTTGATAAAAAGCGAGATAATCAGGCCAAAAATCGCTGCGGCCAAACCGAACAGAAAGGCTTCCTGCACACCTGCGGCATAGGCAAAAGGCGTATGCACCGGGTTCTGCGGATCCGCAACCGCAGACAGGTAGTGATTTTGTCCGGCAGCCATGATCGAAATTGCGACTGCCGTTCCGATCGCGCCTGCCACCTGCTGCAGGGTGTTCATGATCGCGGTACCATCCGGGTACAGCTCCGGCGGCAATTGGTTGAGACCGTTCGTCTGTCCCGGCATCATCACCATCGCGATTCCGACCATCAGCGCGATATGCAAAGCCACAATCAGCCAGATCGGAGTCTCGGTAGACAAGCCGTGGAAGAAAAACATCGTAATAACCGCTACGACCAGGCCAGGGATCACCAGCCACTTGGGACCGTATTTGTCAAACAGGCGTCCCATCAGCGGGGATAAAAGCCCGTTGATCAACCCGCCCGGAAGCAGGATCAGTCCGGCGGCGAACGTCGTCAGCAGCAGCGAGTTTTGCAAGTACAGCGGCAGCAGGATCACCGAAGAGAGGATCACCATGAAGCCGACGAAAACCAACAGCAGGCCAATGACAAACATCGGATAGGTAAATGCCCGCATGTTCAGCATCGGCTGCTCCATCTTCAACTGGCGAAGAACAAACAGGAGCAGACCGATCCCGCCAATCACCAGCGATGTCAGTACCACCGGATTGCCCCAGCCGCCCTCTTCGCCGGCATTGCTGAATCCAAAGACGATTCCGCCAAAGCCGAGCGTGGACAGCAGGACAGAAAGCAAGTCGATTTTCGGTCTGGTCGGCGTGGTGACGTTTTGCATGTACACCATGCCGTACACCAGTGCAAGAATGAAAAACGGCAGGGAGATCCAAAAGATCCAGTGCCAGGACAGCGATTGGATAATGAGCCCGGACAAGGTCGGACCTACTGCCGGAGCAAACATGATGACGAGCCCAATCAGTCCCATCGTCGCTCCCCGTCTGCTCGGAGGAATAATGACGAGAATCGTGTTGAACATCAAGGGAAGAAGCAGCGCAGTCCCCATGGCCTGAATACAGCGAGCCAGCAATAATACGCTAAAGGATGGGGCGATGGCTGCAATAAACGTCCCGACGATGGAGAATAAAAGCGCACCTACAAACAGCTGCCGGGTGGTAAACCATTGCAGCAAAAACCCGGAAACGGGTACCAAAATGCCTAGTGTCAATAAAAATCCGGTTGTCAGCCACTGAATGGTCGACGGGGATACGGCAAAGATTTGAATCAGGTCGCTCAAAGCCATATTGAGCGCTGTTTCACCAAACAAACCGACAAAACCGGCGATCAAAAACGAAATCAAAATCGGAACCGTTCTGATTTCCTCGTTTCTGTTCGCCGCATCTGCCTCTTTCTCGAGACTGATTCCTTCTGCATACATGGTTTTTCCAAGCTCCTCTCCTACTAACCTCTATCTGTATTTGACCTATTGTAGGCGATCTTTTTTTCTATGGCAAATCAGACTGTCAAGATCAACTCGACAGTCTGACGCCTTTCACATCTTATCCTCTTCTTTTGGCCTTCTTCTTCTCGATTTTCAACATCCGGATATAAATGCCGAGAAGGATCAAGAAAACGAGCAGTACGACTCCAATCAGCCACACGGGAATATTGCCGACAGCCTTGTCCAAGCCTGTTTCTTCCTCCTCGTCGTCCACTCGGATCGTGAATACCTCGTTCGATTTGCTCATCACGACGATTTGACCGTCGTCATGTGCGCTTTTGAGGTGGGACAACAAGGTGGGATGAACGAAAGCGGCCTCCCCTTCCTCGGCCGATTGAAAGACGGTCAATGTCCGCTGCTGATTCCACAGCGAAGGCTGAATCCAGGCGACGAATCGGGTCGTTTCGTTGATGACATGGTAGCGTTCCAACGTCTTGGGCTGATGGATGAGCAGTTGCCCCTGGGCCGCTTTCAAGGTCGGATACTGCTGCAAATCTCCCATTGCGACCACATGATATGCCGCCATTTTTTGCAGATCCTGCGGCTGCAAGGGCTCTCGGAAGATCGTGAACGCATTGGCTTGCAGTTCTTTCCCGTCTACCATTTCATTGAGCAAAAGGGAAAGATGGGATAGATAGGTTCCAGTCAGCTTCTCCGGGAGCAGGAATGCCGTCTGTGACAGCCCTTGCTCCTGCACCAAGGGGGAGGGCCAGTACTGGAAGCTGCGCAGCGACGGCGTTTCATGCGGCACGTTCAAGGCGCTCGCTTTATCTACAAACACCCATTTGCCCGAATCTCTCACAGGCAAGCACGCTGCTTCCTTCCCTTCAAGCGAAGCCGAAAAGGCGAGATTCAGCGTACGATTTCCTTCCTCCAGCAAGGAGGGGTCGATCGGTAGGCGAAGCAGGTAGCCGTCGTTCTTGTCTATTGCCTTTAACTCCTGTAGGAGAACGGTATGCGGGACGCCATTGATCATGACGGTCAAATGCTGCTGCGGTTTCTTCTCTTTTTCGCTTCCCTCCGTCTGCATGAGCAATGGCGAGACTCTCAGCTTCAGATCCAGGGTGACGTCTCCCGTCACTTTCCAGTGGGATGGCAGGCTCATTACGACCTGCTGCTCGCTGTCCTCCCCCTGCTTCAGCAAGATATCCGAATAGCCCGCAGACTCCAGTGTAAGCTTTTGCCCGCCTACTTTGTTCTGATGTCCGGGAAGTGCAGGCACGTTTTGCAAGACGATCTGATTGCCTGCCAATTGCTTGTTCAAAGCAGGATCGGTCAGTACGTGGATGGATTGCTCCAGATTGGCATCCTTCCCCCGGCTGACGAGCATCAGCAGTTTGGCCGTCGCGGACTGGTTGATCCGCATCTGGAAGGTGTCGATGCCAAGCTTTTGATCACGGGCGGCGATTCCCTGTTCTGCGACCAATGTCTTGAGCGGGCCGTTCCATGCCTCCGGGCCGCCGATCGCAATCACGTGTGTCAGGGTGCCTTTTGAACTCCATTCGCTTTCCGTCAGGATGGGGATCGAAGCATGTGTCGCTGTTTGTGCGGACAGGGAAGTGGCGACTCGCAAAGCTGCCGCCACGACATCCGCATCAGCTGCGTCGGGGACGACAATCGTGCTGTAGACCTCGGTCAGATTGCCCGGCTCTACGAATGGCAATGGAAAGTCCTGCAAAAGATCGGCAGAAGAGGCGGTTGCATGCGAGTCAATAAATACATGCGAGCTTCTCCCGATCTTCACCCAGTTGGCAGGATTGGACTGGTCATCACAGAGATCGTCCGTCAGCTCGCTCTGTTTGGAAATCGTCAGTTTATGGAAGCCCGAGGACGTCTCTTCTGCTCCAAGCGGAATCCGGATACTGCCTGCCGCCGCCGTCTCCTTGGTCAAAAAAATACTCTTGAGCGGCTTGTCATCCACACTGATCGTTAGGGTGGACCGTGCAGCCAGCAGCAGCTCTGAGTGGCTAAAATTGATCTCCAGATAGCTGTTGGCCCCAATCGATGTCCGAGGCACACTGTAATAATAATCCGCCGCTCCCTGTACGCCGCCAAGCGTGATGGATTCATTGATAAACCGGACGACTGTCCCCGGAGTCTGCCCCAATCCATTCGATGTGTAGATCGCATTTTTCTGCTTTGCCAGGCTCGCAAAGCTGTAGACTGGCGCACTTGCTGCCGCTGTTTGGGTTTGGCTGGCTGGCGCTGCCATTGCACCTTGGGCATACGCATGTCCGATTCCTTCACCAAAAAGCAGAGCCGTGATCGTCAGGACCGCGAAGGCTGGTTTCCAGTTTTTGTTCATGGTTTTCTACACCTGTCTTTCTGTTGGCGGGACCGACTTTTTTTCTGCTGCAAAACGCTCGGTCTTATACCATTTCAATTCTTGTCGAAAAACAACTCGCTTGATCTCCAGATACAATGCATAGAGCACGAGGACGATCCACAGCTGCGAGTAGGTAAAATACATCAGCAGAACGATCCAGAAATTTTTGGCGTTCAGTTCTGTTCGCTCAATACTCAAGGCAATCATCACTTCAGTCACGTACAAAAAGTAGGCAAGAATCCATAAAATCATGGCGACAATGCCTACCTCGAGATGCAGATCAACGAACAGATTGGTGACGAACAAAGCATCCGACACGATCACGCCCAGAAAAAACAGGAAGTACGTGAAGAAAAAGTAGACGAGATCAAACATGATGCTTTTCTTGCGCAAGGAAAACAACCGCCCCATAAATTTGAGGACGACGTACTGATTGCCCCTCGCCCACCGTGTCCGCTGCTTCCACCATACCTTCCAGTTCTCCGGCTCCTGCTCCCAGGTAATCGCAGCCGGAAAAAAACGAATGTAATGGCCTGCATTGTAGACGCGAATCGTCAATTCCGTATCTTCTGCCAACGCTTTTTCATCCCAGCCTCCCAGCTTCTCAATGATCGAGCGGCGGATGGCAAAGTTCGTGCCGGGAATCGTCGTCACCCGAAACCAGAAGAACCTGCCGGCCTGCGCCATCCACTGAAAACAGATCGTTTCGATATTGATAAAATGCGTCAACAGATTTTTGGCCGCGTTCACGACTCGAAATTTGCCTACTGCCACACCAGCCTGGGGATCGTTTTGCAAGGCCAGAACGAGATAATGGACGGCTTTGCGCTCCGGAGTGTTGTCTGCGTCATAGACCACGATGATCTCCCCTGTTGAGTGGGCCAAGCCCTGGTTCAGCGCGCCCGATTTTCCTTTTCCGGCATGGGGCGGCTTGGTATGCACGACCTTCACATACGGATATTTGGCTGCATAGGAGTCACAGATTTCCCCCGTCCTGTCGCTGGAATTGTCGTTGATGACAATAATTTCCAGTTTTTCCTTAGGGTACTCCAGCCGCAGCATCGCCTTGATCGTCCGTTCAATCACCACTTCTTCGTTGTGGGCAGGGATCAGAATGCTCACCATGGGCTTGGGCAGCTCGTTTTTTTCCCAGTCGGGGATGGATCTGGCATAGCGCAGGTAATGAAAATAGCCGCCTTGCATCAAGAACATATGGTACAGAAGCATGATCCAAATGACGGTCAAGGATAAATAGAACAACAGATTAGCCATCGAGATCACGCTCCAAGAAAAGTTGTTTTCGCAAATTGGCACGGTTTCGCCAGGTATAGAGGGTAAAAAGCAGCACCATGCACGTCACAAGGGCCACGATGCCCCACAGAATGCGCTGGGTCCAGCTGTCTTCGCGCAGGAAGGTGGCGATCTTCTCGATGAGTTCAGCTTCGATCGATTGGGCGGGTTCTGTTTCTGGTTGTGCGATTGCCGTATCAGGGGCTTCTTCTTCGACATGGTACCCGGCCATTTTGCGAACATCGATCCACGTCACGTCTGGCAGTGTTTCCACGTAAGCGATCAGTTCCTTCAACGGCTCTACGCCCAGATAAGGGTGAAAGAACATGCCGATCACACCGTCGCGGACAAAGCGGACCTGCTGGGCATTTTCCCGAATGTCCTGCATCGGCGTAGGGGAATGGGGATCATAGTAGCCGACCGTCTCCGGCAAAAGGGTCATGCCGTGAAGAAACGCCGGCTTGGAAATAAACGGAGGTGCCCCCATCTGGTGCCAGTCTGTCTGGTTGAACTGCACTTGCCCCAACAGGTAAGAAAAGTAACGGGACGTAATCTGGTACCCTGACTGGCTCATGTTGTAGTGCGGCGCTTCAAAGGCAACAGGAACCAATCCCAGCTCCGTCAATTCCTTGATTCCGCTCTCGATGCGCGATTTGATATACGTCTCTTCATACTGCGCAAGCGACGCCTGGTACTGCTCATACTCTTCTTGTGAAGGCCATTCATAGCGCTCTTTTATAGGAGTCGTATCCTCTGGCGGTTTTGAAATCGGTGTATTGTTCTCCATATCCCAAAACTCCGAACCTTCGCCTGTCTCGGAATCCCGATAGTAATGCATGTACCCGTGCAGGGTAATGCTTGCCCCTCTTCGCTGCAGGGTACGCAAAACCTCGACCAGCTCCGGACGGTCCTTCAGGTGAACCAATTCCTTGGTCTCCGAATTGGTGTAGACGGGAATCAGCGCGATCACATAAGGTATTCCCTTGTCAGCCAGATAGCTTCCTGCTTCCAGCACCAGCTTGGGGTCTGACTGCGGATGCACATCCTCCAGTCGAAGCAACGCCAAATGCCCTGGCTGGTGAGGGATTCCGAATACGTCATGAAAAGCCTCCGCTGCAAACAGAGAGAGCGGAGAAGAGAAGCTGGTACTGGCAAAATACGCCGTATTCCCATGCTTCATCATCAGAGGATACGCGTAGATTCCCTTCCATCCTTCCAGCAGCACCTCTCCTTGCTCCATCGATACGCCCTCGATCGGCATATTGATGTCGAGCTGCACCGGATCGACTCCTTGTGGTTTCGAAACCATCTGGATGCTAACTTGTTCATTCCAGGTCAAAAATGAAAAACGCTCACCCAACTGCTCGGCATTCTTGCCCATCGCCAGCAGCGTGCCTGTAAAGCTGCGCATGACTTCTTTTGTATGGGAGGGTAAATGTTGGGAAAAATCCCCGTAATAGACCAGATAGTCGACTCCATTCAGATCACGGGCTGTCAATTCCGCGTCCGCTACATAATGAAGACGAGTGCTGAAATGACCCAGCACCAGGTCCAGCATGCGAACATCCTCGTTGATTGTACCTGTCTCGGTCGTGTAGACCACCAGGATGTTCGGCTCCTCTGCGCCATCTCCCCCGGCTGCAAGGAGCTTGTCCGCCGTTCCGGTCAGCAGAGTCAGCAGCATGATCAGCGATACGGCGGTTCGCACCCATTTATTGTATGTACTGATCGAGCTCTTGCTTGGCACGTTTCACCAGCTCCATATGGTCACTTACATCATCAGCATACTGACTGATTCCAAAAGCGATCGTCAGGGTGACCTGTTTTTTCTTGTTTTCCAGGATATGAGTCTGCATCAGTTTTTCCAGCTTCGCATGCACGACTTCCGCTCCTTCTTCCAGGCTGTTGTTGAGAATCACAGCGAAGGTGCCAGAGCCCTGGTCTCCCTGATCCAAGCGAAATTTGCGGTCGGTCAGCCTGGTGTGTTCCCGCAGGATGGCTGCGAGCGAGCTGAGCAGGTAATCCGTCTCATTGCGGCCATACAGCTGAGAGAAGGAGTCCAGATATTTGACCTCGATCAGCATCAGGGAAAAAGGAACCCCTGTCCGTCGTGACCGACTAAGCTCTTCTTCCAAATCAAACAGCAGCCTTTTTTCATTGGAAAATCCCGTCACCTCATCGATAGTGACCAGCTCATCGAATTTCCCTACCATCTCCTGATGCTCCTCGACGGTCTGGGCGACCAGCCTTTGAATCAATCCCGTGATGATGGCCGCCGCCAGAAAGATCAACATCCATACGGCGATCTCCAGGACAGACAATGGGAAGGTCCAGTTGGCTACCATCCCCCAAATCAACAAGCTGCCAAACAGAAACAAAGCCAACAGACTGAGACCCAAGCTGGCCAACAGTCCGAAGAAAATGCCGACCAAACCGATGATAAGGGCAACGCCCAACAGCACGGCTTGTACGAGAGGAATGGCTGGCAAACCTAAAGCATACCAAGACAGAAACAGTAGAAAGAACAGGAAGACCGTCTGATATGCAATGAATCTTCCCTTTTTATTGGAGAATCCCCTCATTGAAGAGCCTCCTTTCAGCCAAAAGCGGAATCAGGTTGTCAAAGGAGTGGGTATCCATCCTGCTCATATCGATGTACCCGCCATAAAGCTGGCTCTCGGGACGGCGAATCTGCTTGCGAATCATCCGCTCATACAATTCCACAGCGAAATCCGCATCGCCTAGCTCGATTGCGGTTTCGATTGCCAAGCCGTACACAGCAGGAGATTCGTACTGGACCAGGGGCTGCTTCGTAACAGCGTCATACCTGCCGAACAAAAGCTGCCGGCGAGCGAATTCCTCCTTTAAAAACGCCCACAGTTCCGGTGAGGCAATGCCTGCCTGTGCACGATGCAGGGCGACATACAATTGGTCGATCAGATTCACCTCACGCTGGTACGTGAAATGCTTGCTGGGAAGATGATAGGAAAAGGGGAAAAAGCCGTTGTCCGTCGGGAGATTCTGCAAAAAGGCAGATGCCTGCCCATCCAGCACTTCCTCAATCCTTCCTTGCTCACGCATCTTGTGAAGAGTCGCAGCATTCAGGTAAGAAAGTGTCAATGTATCACTGTTCACGCCGTGCTGCCGATCGTAAAAATCAACCGGCATCCCGTCGCGGATCTGATGCTTTCCGATACTGTCTGCAATTTCATTCGCCATCTGGATATACGACTTCTCATTCCATTTTTCTCCGGCGAGATACAAAGCTTCGGCGATCCGCAGATCATCTACCAAAGCGTTCGTTGTAACCTGGGGTTGATCGCCGCCCGTTTTCCAGACGATCCAGCCATTCTGGTAAAAATGCTTCTGAAGGACTTTCACATTTTGTGCAAACAAACCAGAGTCCCCTTTTTCCAAGGCATACAGCATCCACAAGCCGAGCGACTCCGAGAGGGATTCCTCGCCTTGCGCAATATTGGCGTCGTCTGGTTCAGCAGGCTGCAGATTGGTTTTCAGTGTATGGTCCGTATTCGTCAGATGCTCCCGGATAAAAAGCTCTCCTGGCAAAAATCTGGCGTAGCCCGTTGCGCCGCCAGCCAGCTCCTTGCCGTTTTGGGCAAATGGCAGTCCGGGCCACATCCACCCCGTTATCAGCAGGACAAGCAGACCGAATACGATAGTCAGCATGCGAATTGATTTCACCTTGTTCACGCCTTTTCACTTTCTTTCATTGTATCAATCTAACATAACTATTGGTCATTACAATGGTTTTTTCTGTTACTAATTTGGAACTTCTGGAGAACTTAGGGGACAGTGTATTGAATGTTTCGCCCATTTTGGCTTAAATACTTAGTAAGAGCAGCTTCATCGAAAGGAGTGCACGAGCATGAAGACGCTTTTTCATGAGCTATGTGCGGAATCAGCGATCGGGCAGGTGTCGCAGATTCGTCTCAACCAGTTGTTGGCGCTTGCCGCAGAGGAGAACATCCCTGCCGCCGAACGCGATAAGGGCAAAACCTTGTTCCTCGCCATCGATATGCAAAATGATTTCATGGAGCATGGGGAGCTGGGTGTCCCGGGTTCTCATCAGGACGTCCTGCGCGCGGCCCGTTTTTTGTATGATCATATGGAAAAAATCACGCAGGTCGCCGTCTCCTTGGACACTCACCAACCGCAACAGATCTTCCATCCTAGTTGGTGGATTGACGAGGCAGGGCAGCATCCCGCTCCCTTCACCATCATTACGGAGGAAGATGTGCGGAGCGGAAAATGGCGGGCGGTTCGCCATCCGGAAGAAAGTCTGGCTTACGTAAGCCACCTGGCGCAGCACAGCAAAAAGGAGCTTTGCATCTGGCCGTACCATTGCCTGGAGGGAAGCTTCGGCGCTGCTTTGGAAGGACAATTCGCCAATATGGTCTACTTCCATTCTGTCGTGCGTCAATCAGCGCCCATCCGAATCGTCAAGGGCAAGGACCCGCTCACGGAAATGTACGGCATCATCAAACCGGAATTCGGTCCCGGCGACGAAGCTTCGCACGCTTTCCTGGAAAGCCTCAGAGCGTATGAAAGAATCTTTATCGCAGGCGAAGCAAAATCCCATTGCGTGCTGGAATCTCTGCGACAGATCCTGGACTATTTTGGCGAAGATAAAGACATGACCTCGCGGATCGTGGTTCTTGCGGATTGCATGAGCAGCATTCCCGGCTTCGAGGCTTCGACGGAAGAAACCTTCGCTGCCTGGCAGGACGCCTATGAAATTACTGTGACGCGAAGCACGGACTACAGATGGTAACTCGAAAGGAATGAATCTCATGCGGATTGGCATCTACGGGAGCAGCTTCGACCCAATCACATACAGCCATCTGTTTACAGCAGCTACGGTGGCGCATCGCAAGCGTCTCGACAAGGTGATCTTTGTTCCTTGCTCCTCCTTGCGTCACGACAAAAAGCTGCAAACCCAGGATCATCATCGCCTGGAAATGCTGCGTATTGCGCTATCGACGTCCACACACAAAAAAAATCGCTTCGGCGAACCGCTGTTCGAGATCTCGACTGTCGAGATGGATGCGTTGCCTGGCGAGACGTATACCTACGACACAATGGTCCACATGCGCAAAAAATACCCGGACGACGAACTGTTCTTCATTATGGGATCGGACTTGTTGCGAGGAATGTCCAACTGGGGGAATGCCCAGAAGCTGATCTCACAGTTCAACTTCATCGTCATGTCGCGGGAAGGCTATCCTTCTGCCGACCTGATCGCAGATGATCCGCTTTTGCGCAACAACGACGAGCATTTTCTCATCATGAGCAAGGGCATCAATATGGGGATCAGCTCCACTTACATTCGGGATGAGATTCGCAAAGGAGGAGATCCCAGCTTTTTGCTGCCGGATGCCTGCCTGCAATACATTTATGAACACGGGCTGTATCAAAGCATTGTAGATGGTTGAAAAGGATCAGAGTGCCCCATGTAGCGACGCTACCTCTGGAGCACTCTGTTTTTTCATGATTATTTTGCTTTTAAGTAATGGTCAAAATCTTGCTTTGCCAACGGCTTGCTGAACAAATATCCCTGTCCCTGATCACAGCCGTTCAACTGCAAAGCCTCTGCCTGATCCGTCAACTCGATCCCCTCGGCGACGACGTTCATATTGAGGCTTTCCGCAATCGTCACGATCGCCTTCACGATTGCCTGGCTCTCCTGATTGTGGTGTACATCGCGAATGAACGAGGCGTCGATTTTGATCGTATCGACGGGTAGGCTCTTGATGTAGCTAAAGGAGCTGTATCCTGTACCGAAGTCGTCAATAGAGATCTGAATGCCCTCTTCCCTGATTTCTTGCAGAACGGGCGTTGCTTCCTCCATTTTCACGAAAATGCTTTCGGTAATTTCCAGCTCCAGCCATTTTGGATCCAATTTCGTATCGTTTAGAATCTGCCGGATGTTCTCTACCAGATCCTTTTGATAGATTTGTCTTGCCGACAGATTGACGGACACCTTCAGCTCATACCCCTGCTCATGCCACTCCTTGTTCTGCCTGCAAGCCTCCCGCAAAATCCACTCGCCAAGCGGCAGGATCATCCCAGTCTCCTCTGCGATCGGAATGAAGCGATTCGGCGGGATCATGCCCAGCTCGGGGTGAATCCAGCGGACGAGAGCCTCCATGCCCACAAGCTGCTTCGAACCGATATCCATCTTCGGTTGGTAGTAGATTTCAAAATGCTTCTGCTCGATCGCTTTGCGCAGCTCGTTTTCCATCAGAATCCGCTCAAGCGACTTGGTTTCCATGGTCGGATCGAAGAAATCGTAGCCGTTGCGTCCGCGCGACTTGACAGTATACAATGCCGTATCGGCCCGCTTCAACAAATCCTCCGCCTGCTCCCCGTCATCAGGGAATAGCGAGATGCCGATGCTGCAGGAAATATTGAATTCATGACCATTCCACACAAAAGGCTTTTCCAACTCCTGGATGATGCGGTTGGCAATCTCTTCCGCATGCTTCCTTCCCGATAACTGGCTCACCAGAATCGTAAACTCATCTCCGCCTAGTCTGGCGACGATATCGCCTTGTTTGACGCAGGTTTTCAAACGCCTGGCTGTTTCGATCAAAAGCAGGTCCCCGACATCGTGGCCGAAGGAATCGTTGACATCCTTGAACCGATCCAGATCGAGGAATAAAACAGCCAGATTGGACTGAAAGCGCTTGGCCGAAATGATCTCCCGCCCCAGATGTTGAATGTACATGCGCCGATTCGGCAAATCCGTCAAAGCGTCATGGTAGGCCAGATGATGGATCGTCTCTTCCGAATGTTTGCGCTCGGTGATATCACGCGTGACCAGGAGGAGAGTATGAACTTCCCCGCTCTCATCGAGAATGGGATTGAGCTTGGTCTCTGTCCAGATTTGTTTGCCGCCGGATGTGAGCCTGCACTCTGCCGTATATTCCTTACGGGTGCTGCATACATGCTCGATCGCGTACTCCATGATGCCGCGGTCCTCTTTGGTCACCCAATCCAACAGATTCTGGATTTTCTCTTCCGGCACATCATGGTCGAGAACAGTCCGATGAGACGGAGAAAGATACAGGCAATTTCCGGCTTTATCGATCATGGAAATGATATCGGACGTATTTTCGGCGATGATGCGGTACTGCTCCTCGCTTTTTCTTACTTCTTCTTCCATCAGCTTGCGGTCCGTGATGTCACTGCGGATGGAGACGTACTGATAGATATTTCCCTGCTGGTTGACGAATGGGACGATTGTGGTATCCACCCAGTAAAATTTTCCGTCTTTAGCGCGATTGCGAACTTCTCCGCGCCAGATTTGCCCCGCGCCAATGGTCGCCCACATTTGTTTGAAAAAACTTTTCGGATGCGTCCCGGAGTTAAGCAGCCGATGGTCTTGTCCGATCAATTCATTACGCTCGTACCCGGAAATTCGGCAAAACTGGTCATTGGCAAAGAGGATCTTGCCTCGTTGATCGGTGATCGCGACGATGGTGGATTGATCCAGCGCGTACCTGACATCAGCCAACTCCCGCAATGCCCGTTTCAGCTTTTCATCTTTTTCGTGCAGCAATTCTTCCCAGTCCTGGTCAGAAAGTTGAACGATCATATCATTAGCCATGTTGAGATCCTTTCTTCGAAAATACGCATGTAATTGCATTTCTCTTTATGTATGATCCGAAAGAACTATCGATTCGATTGTATCACGGAAAAGGAGAGGTGGAACGCGAACCCTCCGAAAATTGCTGACAGTTTTGTAAACTTTGGAAAAACAGGCAGAGCAAAGCTATTATTCGGATACTGGTGCTGTACGGGTCAACGGGAGGAGTCTTTTATTCTGATACGTGTACAATTGGGGAATGGAGTCAGCTTGATGGCGTACTTCAAAAAGCAGGTTGTCCGTAACACGCACGCTGTCTGCCTCATGCAGTTGTTTGTTAAGATCGGCGAAAACCAGCTTCTCGCCTTCCATCCTGTACAGGATCGTCTGAAAAGAAGTACTCGCCGCGTGTGAGCCGATGATTACGGGATCCCCGTCCAACTCTCCTTCATAATGGGCACCCCCGTCAACGTAAAGAAACACGCTTGGGACTTGATTTTGCAAGTGAAGATAATACGTCACCCGATAATTGGCTCCCCTGAATCCATTTACTTTTAGGAGCTTCCTTCCCAGGGCTTCTACGGACTCAATCGTGATTGCGCTTGTGTCGTTTCCGTAGCCGATTTGACCGAAGTGATAGTCCTTCTCGCCGATTCGGAGCCCGCCGTACAATTCTTCGTACAGATCATTCGCTTTTTTATAGAGGAAAAACTCATCGTCAGCAATCTTCCTCCTTTCTATGACTTCTCCCTTGTCCTGTCCCTGTACGAATGTGATTTTTTCGTTCTCGTTGACTATCGGTTCGAATTGAAGCGAGATGATTCTTGCTTGATCTTGGTTAGCTGAATCAGCTGTTGCTGAGTTATCCTCATGACTCGATGTAACTCCAAATAGGGATAACGAAATGGCTAGACATGCAACCAAATATTTCATTTTTTCACCCCAATATAACATCTGCCCAAACTGCTTTGGTCATTTTCCTGAGCGCTTCTGGGTGAATTTCGATCTGGACACCGATTTGTCCTCCGCTGACAATCATCACATCCAGCGCTTGCGCATGCTGATCGATAATCGTGGGAAACTGCTTTTTCATCCCGATCGGCGAGCAGCCGCCGCGTATATATCCCGTGACTGCTGTGATATCTTTGACCGGAATCATTTCGATCTTTTTCTCGCTGACAGCCTTGGCAGCCTTCTTCAGGTCCAGTTCTGCTTCGACAGGGATGACAAAGACGTAATATCCCTTTCCGGTACCTTGGGCGATCAGGGTTTTGTACACGACTCCCGGCTCTCTGCCGATTTTTTCACCGTCATCGGCGCTGTAGGTCAGCATGGTATATGTGATTTTTTCCTTGTCCAAAATCCGCATGGCATTTGTTTTTCCGGTTTTCATGAGATACTCCTTGCTCTTGGGCTTTATCCCTTTTCATTTTACCAGTTCCCTGGAAGTAAAAAAGACACGGGAAGATCACCCGCATCCTTTTGTTTTTGTGGTCCTCCAGCTGTAGTCAAGCAGAGGAAAAAGGAGAGAACGCTTAGGCGGGGTGGGATCTTCGCTGGGGGTCGACCTGTCCGTCTCCACTCCAAAGGCGGAACCGCGGCCAAAAGCAGCCAGTTCGAAGATGTTGTACAAGGTTGGCCGCTGAATGCGTGTTCCGCCTTTTCCGTTACGCCTGGGTCAAGATCCCAAATGCCTTCGCTTTTCTCTCCTTTTTCCTCGACCAGCTTTTCCTGCTCCCTCACTTTTTTGGGCTTCTCATGGAGCATCTCGTCGGATCACCTGGTGCTTTTCTATCTTGTGAATCGCATCTGGTGAGTTGCATGGTGATAAACGGTTGGGGTAGAGAAGCCAAGCGAACGGTACAACTGGTCGGCTGCAGGGTTTCTCGTGCGCAGCAAAAGTATTCGATAGTGATTGGCTGCCTCCCTGACCACCTCTGAGACCAAGGTTCGGGCAATTCCCATCTTCCGAACAGACTGTTCTACAAATAGATGGCGAACGCGCCCTACATCCGGATCTCTCTCGTACGGATCGAGATTGAGCCCGCAGACCCCCACGATCCGCTCATCCAAGCGTGCGACAAATAGCGCCTCGCCAGCCTTGTCAAAACGATTTTGCCCGCTTTCATATTCTTCGATAAGCCGCTGCATGAACAAATGCCCTTCGGCCGTTGCTTCCGTCACAAGATGCTGGATTTCAGTCGTGAACAGCTCACTTACACGCTCCAAGCAGAATGGCTGCTCTTTTTTCAGTGGATGCCGATACAGCATCTCATCCCCGAAAAGCTTGCCCGTATCCCGAAAGCCAAAGCCTTCATAGAGTCTTCTCGCTGTTCCATTGGCTGGATGCACCGTCAAACGAATTTCCTCGCAGTGAGGCGACCGCTTTTGAATATCCCGGAGCATGGCGGCAAAAGCAGCCTTTCCATAACCCCTCCCTTGAAAACGAGCATCTATTAGAAAACCGTTGATCCAAAAGCTGTCGCGTGTATCCGCTTCAAAAGCATGCATGATAAACCCAACCATGCGTTCTCCGTCATAAATGGCAAACGGCAGATACTCGACCTGATCCCCGTCCGGCTTGATAGACACTTTCGCCAGCGAAATCGCAACTGTCGGCACAAACTTCGCCTGCTCCTCCGTCACCCGAAGCAGCAGCGCCTCTTCCCAATTGCCCCTTGTCACCGGCATGAATCGAATATCCATCATATACCGCCCTTCCGCTGACTTCATGCAACTGAGCCATGATCCATAATTATTGACGTGTCAGGATGCTTCGGTTCACATCGGCAAGGGAAGCGCAGCCTGACAAAGCCAACGTAACATCCAGTTCATGAAGCAGCGTATCCACTACACTTGCCACGCCCTTTTCCCCGGCTACTGCCAGCCCATAGACAAACGGACGCCCAATCAGGACAGCATTCGCACCGAGCGCAATAGCCTTCACTACATCTGGGCCCGTCCGAACACCGCTGTCCAGCAATACCGGAATCCGCCCCTGCACCACTTCAGCGATCGTTGGCAGGGCATCGAGGGTAGCAATCGCTCCGTCCACTTGACGTCCGCCGTGATTGGAGACAATAATGCCGTCCACCCCGTGCTCCACCGCCAGTTTGGCATCGTCAGGATGCAGGATGCCCTTGACCAGAATCGGCAGGGAGGTATGCTCGCGCAAATAATCGATATCGCTCCAGGTCAAAGCCGGGGTGTAGATCGTGCGGAGGATTTCCTCTACCGCATTCTCAGGCGTCACTTCCGACAGGCGGGAGCAGAAAACGGGATCGCTGATGTAGTTCGCCATTCCCTTGCCTTCCCGCAGCGGGGAATAGCCGTTTTTAAAATCGCGCCGCTTCCAGCCCAGCATGATGGTGTCGACGGTCAAGACGATGGCGGAATATCCAGCCGCTTCAGCTCTTCTGACCATGCTTGCACTCACTTCACGATCTGTCGACCAGTAGAGCTGATACCAGCGGGGGGCGTCCCCCATTACCTCTGCGATCTGCTCCATCGAGTGGGAGGAGACCGTGCTCACCACAAGCGGTACACCTGCTTGCGCCGCAGCACGTGCTGTCGCCAGCTCTCCTTCAGGGTGAGAGATGGCCTGCATGCCTACTGGCGCCAGCAGGACAGGGGTTTTCAGCTGCTGGTTAAACAGCGTGATCGCCATTGACCGATTCGTTACGTCACGCAGCATCCGAGGTACAATCGCCCAGCGGGAAAAAGCTGCGCGATTGGCAGCCAGCGTCTGCTCCTCCACAGACCCTCCTGCCGTGTAATCAAACGGTCCAGCAGGAACCCGTTCACGCGCCAGTCTTTCCCAGTCTTCAAATGAGATGGGAAGGGACTCCGTCGATTTATCTACCTTGGTAAACAAGAAGGATTCCTTATTCTCAACAAAAGACATATGTGACAACTCCTTTTCTTCCTCTTCGATGTTACATTCCTTATCCACTTCATGTTACACCTCTCTGTTGGAATTGCACCAATCTTTTTTATACTTCGCTGCCAAAAGATTCCTCTGCCTGCTTTCTTTCAAGACACCGTATTGCTTGAAAAAACGGAATTTTTCATTTTCGTGAAAAATGTTTACATCCATAGAATTGGGGGTACAAAAAAAAACGGTGGACAAGCCGATCAGGTTCATGGCTATCACATTTCATACTGCACATTGAGAACGACAAAAAATGACAAAGGCAAACCTGTTGAAAAACAGGGACGCAAAGCCACGGGTCTAAGGCAGCGCAGACGTGCAAGACTGCTGCTAAGATAGCCGGGTTGCCATACCGCAAGCTCAGAAGGCTGTCGGATGGCAGTTGTTTTTGTTGCACCAAAAGGATAGGAGGAACGAATTATCGATGAAAGCTAGCTTGCGAAGAAAGTTGATTGTCGTCATGTGCCTGCTCCTGGTTTTCAGTTTGGCTATTGTTTGCAGTGCCAGCTACTGGAGCTCTTCGAGGCTGTTGGCTTCCAGCTTGGACAAAGAAGCGGAATTGGCAGCGAACAATCTTTCCATCCGCATCGACAGTTTCTTTCAGGAAAAAATCGGGGTCGTTGAAACCATAGGAAAAATCATGTCGGCGGATAACAACTTCGACCATGACCTGAGGTTGATCCAGGAGGCACAGAAGAAAAATCCGCAATTTGAAACATTCTTTTTTTCCTATGATTTAAGCGGCACAAAGGTCATTAACTTCAAAGGAGAGGTGACCAATCCGTCTGACCGTCCTCATTTTCAGGAAGCCGGAAAGGGAGAAGGGAAAATCATCGTCTCCGAGCCCGTTGTTTCCCAGCGGACGGGCAACAACATCGTGACCGTCATCGTACCGTTGATGAAGGACAATCGCCAGTACGGCTATATTGGTTCCACCATTCCCATCAATGAAATCCAAAAAACCGTTTCTGAAGAAACATTCGGCCAAAGCGGATACGCCCTGCTGGTCAGTAAAAAAGGGACGTATATCTGGCATCCGAACGAAGAGCTGATCCTGAAGGAGTCGGTGATGGATGCAAATATTGCCGAGCTGCAAAAAGCGTTTGAAGCGATCCAAGTGGGCGGCCACGGCATCATCCAATACCAGCAGGACCAAACAGCCCACTTTGCCTCGTTTGCCAGCACCAAGCTGAACTGGGGCGTATTCATTACGGCTCCGACCACAGAGCTGCATGCGCCTGTCAATGAGCTGTCGATCAAACTGATTGTCATCTCGCTGGCTGTATTGATCGTCGGGATCTTGCTGGTGTACTTCCTGGCAGTCCGTCTGGTCAAACCAATCCAGTGTCTGAATCAAGCAGTCAACGTCGTGGCACAAGGCAATCTGACAGAGACGGTGACCGTGGAAGGAAAAGACGAGATTGCCGTTTTATCTCGGGACTTCAACCAGACCGTGTCCCACTTGAAGAACCTGATCGAGGGAGTCTCTCTGTCGTCTGAGCAAGTGCTGCTGTTTACGCGGGAAGTCTCAGCCGGGATTGAGCATGCGACCGAACACGTAAACCGGATCGGCGCTTCCATTGCCCAGATTTCCAATGGGGCACAGGCACAATCGAACAGCTCCCAGGAAGTGGCTATGTCCATGAACGAAATGGCTTCCGGAATCGTAAAAATCGCAGAAACCTCGTCTCATGTCTCTGAATCGGCTCGTGAGGCAGCCCAACAGGCCGAGCAAGGAACAGCTGTTGTAGAGCAAGCCGTCCATCAAATGGGCAGCATCGGCGATGGGACGAGCAAAGCGGCAGAAGCAATCGAACGGCTGAACGGCCGCTCCAAAGAAATTGAGGGCATTCTCGATACCATCAGTCAGTTGACTTCGCAAATCAATTTGCTTGCATTGAACGCCTCGATTGAGGCCGCACGAGCGGGCGAGCACGGGCGCGGATTCGCCGTAGTGGCTGGAGAAGTAAAAAAATTGGCGAACCAGTCAGAAGAGTCGGCATCCAAAATCGCGCAGTTGATCGGAGAAATCCAGCAGGATACCCGACATGCAGTCGACGTGATGAACGAGAGCAATCAAAATGCGCAGGATGGCATTCAACTGATCCAGGAAGTGCGGAACATTTTTGACCATATCCTCGAGTCGTCCCGCAACGTCGCCGGACACATCTTGGAGGTGTCGGCAGCATCCGAACAGATGTCTGCAGGCTCCCAGCAAGTCAGCGCTTCTGTAGATGAAATGCACCAGATTGCCAAGCGTGCTTCCGAGGATTCCCAGACCGTAGTAGAAGCTGCAGCAGAGCAGCTCCAGGCGATTCAGGACATCGCTGCATCGGCCGAACGGTTGAATGCGGTGGCGGAAGAGCTGCGGCACGGAGTAGGCAAGTTCACACTGTAAGACCATTCCCTTTTGAAAGGGGGGATGCGATGCAAGGGATGAGGCAGTTTGCTTGTCTGAATTGAGTTCATATCTACAACCAGGAGGAGAAACTTATGAAAAAGTACGTAAAAACTATCATGGCGGGGGGGCTCGCTGCTACTATGCTGATGACAGGAACAGGAGCGTTTGCCGCAACGAGCCAGGCAGCTCCAACCGCGGCCGCAGAAGCCGCCAAAAAACAGGAAAACAAAAAGTTTGAGTCCCGTTTGGACGCCATCATCGCGCGGGGGTACATTCTCGTGGGTACGACCGGGGACTATAAACCGTTCACATATTTGAATCCGAAAACGAACGAATATGAAGGGTACGATATCGATGCCATGAAGGAATTTGCGAAAAGCCTGGGTGTCGAAGTGCGCTTTGTGCAAACCTCGTGGTCGACGATGATGAACGATCTCTTGGCAGACAAGTTTGATATTGCCGTCGGCGGCGTGACCCGCAACACCGACCGCGAAAAAACAGCTCACATGGGCGATCCTTACATCCAATTCGGAAAAGCGCCGCTGATCCGTGCGGTAGACAAGGACAAGTACAAAAGCGTCGAGGATATCAACAAGCCATCCGTTCGCATTGGAGTAAATCCGGGCGGAACCAACGAAAAGTTCGTGCGTGAGCATCTGACCAACGCTACTGTCACGGTCGTCGAAAACAATCTCGACATTCCAGGGCTGGTCGCAAACGGTACCTATGACGTCATGATTACCGATACGATCGAAGCTATGGTGTACTCCAAGGCAGATTCCCGCCTGTATGCGGCTCTGACAGACAATCCGTTTACCAAGAGTGAAAAAGCTTATATGATTCCGCGCGGAGATTTCATTTTCGCAAGCTACCTGGATGTATGGATGGATGAAATGAAGCTGCAAGGAAAATTCGAAGAGCTGTTCCATAAATGGATTCAATAAGACAATGAACACACAAGCCCTGTTTGGATGACCAAACGGGGCTAAAAAAAGCAACCAGCCTCAGCTACGCAGCAGAAGTTGGTTGCTTTTTCATACGAACGTGAATCAAGACAAGACCCGCTGCAGGAACGCCTTGGCCCGATCCGATTGCGGGTTGCGGAAAAAGGACTCTGGCTCGCCAGACTCAATGAACTCTCCATTGTCCATAAACATCACCTGATTGGCGACCTCTCGAGCAAAGCCCATCTCGTGCGTAACCACGATCATGGTCATATGCTCCTCCGCCAATTGCTTGATCACCTGCAGCACCTCGCCGGTCAATTCCGGATCGAGAGCGGAGGTAGGCTCGTCAAACAGCAAGATGTCCGGCTTCATCATCAGGGCACGCGCGATCGCCACGCGTTGTTTTTGACCGCCGGACAGTTTGGACGGATACGCGTCCGCTTTGTCCGACAACCCGACTTTCGCCAAAAGCTCTTTGCTCCTTTTGTCTACCTCAGCTTCCGCTTCTCCTTTGACGATCCGCGGCGCCAGTTCGAGATTTTCTTTTACCGTGAGATGAGGAAAGAGATTGAAGTGCTGAAAAACCATTCCCATCCGGGCTGTAATCTGTTTGATCTCCTGCACGCTGGCATACTTGCCGTCCTTCACCAAAAACTCGTCGCCGATTTGGATGCTCCCTGCGTCGATCTGCTCCAGGTGGACGAGACTTCGCAGCATGGTGCTTTTACCCGAGCCAGAGGGGCCAATGACCGCAACCACATCGTTTTTCTCGATCTCAAAGGTCACTTTTTTCAAAACTTCCAGATTGCCATAGGACTTTTTCAGATTTGAAACACGCATGATCGCCATATTTGCCATTCCCTCTATTCGAATTTGGATCTTCTCTCCAACCACTTAAAGAAGAGCGTCAACAATAGCGTCATCAGCAAGTAGATGACCCCCGCCACAAAGAAAGGCATGATCGTAAAATCACGATTCACGGCCGTCTGGGCGAAGTGCAACAGCTCGGGCACCGCTACGGCATACAGCAAGGCGGTATCCTTCACAAGAGTAATCGATTCGTTCGCGACAGCCGGAAGAGCTACGCGAAACATCTGCGGCAAGATGATCTTGCGAGTCGTCTGCCATTTGCTAAAGCCCAATACCTGTGCTGCTTCATACTGACCCTTGTCGATCGCCAGCAGCCCCCCGCGGAAGATTTCTGCGAAGTAAGCCGCATAGTTGAGGATAAATCCGACACAGGCAGCGACGAAGCGATCCATGACCAGGTACTCCCCGACGACAGGCAGCAGCGGCAGACCAAAACAGATGAACAGCAATTGCAGCAGCAAAGGCGTGCCGCGCATCACATAGATGTAGGTGTGGGCGATTGCAGCCAGTCCCCTATTGCTGCTTTTTGCCATCAGCGTTATCAGAAAGCCCAGGGGAATCGAGGCGATGATCGCGATGAAAAACAGAAGAACGGTCATCTGCGCCCCTTGCAGCATGGGTATGGTTATTTTGATCAGATAATCAATGCTCATCCTCGCATCTCCTATTTCAAAAACTTGAGCTTGCATATGAGCTTAACAGCTCTTGCAACAGCCGGAAGCCCTCTTCTAAAAGCCGAAAGCAAAACCGGCTTTGCCCACGATCCGGTTTTGCTTACGATGTACTGATTGTCTTATTTTAACACACGATCTTCGCCAAACCATTTTTCCGAGATTTTCGCGGCTGTGCCGTCAGCGCTCAACTCATCCAGCGCTTTTTGCAATTCTTCCAGCAGCGCTTCATTGCCTTTTTTCACGCCAATGCCGTACTGTTCTGGCGCAAGCGAATCTTCGAGGAACTTGAAGGTGCCCTCATCTTTTGCCATGTAATAGTCTGCTACGACTTTGTCAATGACAACAGCATCGACGCGGCCAATTTTCAGGTCATTCAAAGCAAGCACGTTGTCAGCGAATTCAGAGACGGTTTTTACCTTGTCTTTGATCGGATGTGCGTTCAAAGCATCCAAGGCGGAAGACAGCTTTTGCAGACCTACTGTCTTGTCAGCCAGATCGTCGATTTTGTGCAGATCGGAGTTCGCCACTGTCACAATTACCTGTGCGTTTTCTAGGTATGGCTTGGTGAACAAGACTTTTTCTTTGCGTTCATCCGTAATCGTGTAGCCATTCCAGATCAAGTCGATGCGTCCGCTGTTCAACTCGGACTCCTTGGAGCTCCAATCGATGGGCTGGAAGACGATTTCGCGTCCCATTTTCTCGCCAGCCGCTTTGGCGTAATCAATATCGAAGCCGACCAATTCGTTGTTGTCATCGCGGAATCCCATCGGCGCAAATTTGTCATCAATTCCAATCACCAGTTTTGCTGCTTCCTGGCTCTTCCCGGCATCTGCAGGCGCATTTGCTTCAGAACCCCCGGAAGCAGACGGCGCGCTGGAACAGCCGACTACAAGTGAAAATACGGTTCCTACCATCAGACAGAATGCTGCCAGTTTTTTCATGAATATCCCCCTCAAATCTTCTTTTTATCTTATTAAAGTGGTAGTACGTTAACAAGGTATCATGATAGCACATGATTTCAAAAGAGTCGATAGGATTGAAAAAACACAGATTTTTTCGCAATCTTGCTTTTTTATTCTCCCTTCCGTACAGTGGGGCGCCCTGCGAGGTATACTGTTTGTAGAGGTGAGGCCAATGGAAATGACGAATGAAAAATGGCAGGCAATCATTCACAATGATTCCAGCTATGACAATCAGTTTATTTACGCTGTTAAAACGACACGTATTTTTTGCAAACCCTCATGCAAATCCAAACCGCCCAACATCGAAAATGTGCGGATCTTTTCGGATGCAAATGAAGCATCGGCTTCCGGCTTTCGCCCTTGCAAGCGCTGCAAGCCGACTGGTCAGCTATTGCCGGACAGCGACTGGGTTGAGCAGATCACTCGTTTCATCGATGCCCACTACTCCGAGAGGCTGACTCTGGATAAGCTGGCAGAGATGTGCCATGGCAGCATGTATCACCTGCATCGCACATTCAAACGAATCACGGGGATGACTCCGGTGGCCTACATCCAGCAGAAGAGAATAAACAAAGCCATGGCATGTTTAGCCCATACTGATACATCTGTCGCGGAAATCGCCCGTTCTGTCGGCATCGCCAACACTCCGTATTTCATCACCCTGTTTCGCAAAAGCACCGGGCTAACTCCTACCGCGTTTCGTCAAAACCATCGGGAGCAGCCTGCTGTCTCTACAAATCATGGAAGCTAGCGAGGTCAAGAAGATGGGTTATGAATGCTTCGCCACATACCCGAAGTCCCTTCTGAATAAAGGTACGGGATTTCTGACCGATTATACCCACTCCCTGAATCCTTATTCCGGTTGCTCATTTGGCTGTACTTATTGTTATGTGCGCCAAATGCCCGTATCGCTTTTTCATAAAAAAGAATGGGGAACCTGGGTCAACATCAAACAGGAGGCCGCCGCCTTGCTGCGAAAGGAACTTGCGCGGGCCAAGGCAAAGGGACCCGTCACGATATTTATGTCTTCCAGCACGGACCCCTACCAGCCAGTTGAATACTCCGAACAGGTGACGCGGTCTCTCTTGACAGTCATAGCAGAAGACCCGCCTGATTTTCTCCTCGTCCAAACCCGCAGTCCGCTCGTCCGTCGCGATATAGACTTGCTGCAGGAGTTGAAGGACCGCGTGCGCGTCAGCATGACCGTAGAGACGGATCTGGAGGAGATCAAGAGAGCGTTTACCCCAAATGCCCCTCCGATTGCCGCTCGCCTCAAGACCCTTGAACTTCTGGCAGCCGCGGACATTCCGACACAAGCCACCATTGCCCCCGTCTTGCCTAGCAGTGAGGCTTTTGCTCACAAGCTGCGTGCTGTGGCAGACCGGGTGTGCATCGATGATTTTTTTATGGGTGACGGCAGCGGCGGCAAAAGAACCAAGAAGCTCGGCATTTCCTCTCTTTATGAGAAATTGGGCCTGCCCGAATGGTATGATCCGTCAGCCTATCAGCTCGTGTACGACAGACTGACAGAGGTTTTTGCCCCAGGGCAAGTGCTCGTCAGCCAGAAAGGGTTCGCCCCTTAATGAAAAAACCAGCCATGCTTTGGCTGGTTTCGTTCACCTGACATTTTCCATTTTTTTATGCAACACATATCCATCGACCGGAGAGATGTAGTAGGGGTTACCGTCACACATGAACTGATAAAAACGCCCATACTCTCCTGGAACATCCTCCAATTGAATGGTGTCTACAGTGGTTACCGGCTTTTCATAAAACGGAAAGGCCTTCATA
The DNA here is from genome assembly GCF_000503775.1 of Brevibacillus panacihumi W25. Classification (GTDB taxonomy): domain Bacteria; phylum Bacillota; class Bacilli; order Brevibacillales; family Brevibacillaceae; genus Brevibacillus; species Brevibacillus panacihumi_A. The sequence goes on from NZ_KI629782.1 coordinate 1,632,049, forward strand.
TAGATCGTCGCTTCCTCGATGGAGAGCTGGAAGCCTTTCTCCGTCAATTCTTCACGCTGCCTTTCATCCAGCAGCCATTTTCCCTCTTGATTGATGAGCGTGCTGATTTCATAATAGCCGCTGTTTAATTCATTGGCGAACCACATCGTTTTCACCACGATCCGCTCTGCATTCTGCTCCAGGATGGTCGTACGCGCAGCCAGCGCACCAGGCTCATAGTGAAACAGGTACAAGGCTGTCAATCCGACCCGCACCTGATAAAATTCCTCCATTTTTTCCTCAGAAATAAAATGGTCTGTCATGTCGCCGGATATTTGAATGCGAAATTTTTCAAAAGGGAGATCGGCAGCTTGAGCCGCTTCTAATCGTTCAAAATAGCGGTTCGAGATCTCAAGCAATCGGTTGGCTGCCCACTCCACGCTTTTTTCCTCATGTACCGGGACAGCTGCGGGCCTCTCTTCTGCTGCGGGACTGGGGGAAGCCGCTGTTTCTTGCATATCCTCCCCTTGCTTTACACAACCTATCGTGAAAAAGACAAGGAAGAATACAATCAAGGGAATCGCTGCTCTCATGTTTTCCTCCACATTTTTGAGAAATGGTAGTATCCATCGAGTCTACCATTTTCAGATTGGTCCCGTACAGAAAAAAAAGCCCTCGTGGCTGCGAGGGTTGAAAAAGGTTATGAACAGTGTACATCTGTCAGTTTTGCCCAAAAGAGAGATTCGTATTCTAGCTGCTCTCACCAAATTTTTGATTGGACTGGAGGACCCCCAATGGAGCATCAGGATTTTATTCCCGTCACTTCAATCGACAGTGGCGTTGGGCAGGAGGTCAGGCCCGACATCTACTGCTTTTGCATTCAGGTCGTCAACGTCTGTTTTGCAGGCAAACCGGGAGAAAAGACGGGGTGGTTCCTCGTGGACACCGGAATGCCGAAATCTGCGGATGTCATTTTGTCGGAAGCAGAACAGCGATTCGGTCAAGACCATCCCCCCGCCGCCATCCTTTTGACTCACGGGCATTTTGACCATGTAGGAGCCGTCCTCGAGCTGTCAAAGCACTGGGATGTACCCGTTTATGCGCACGAAAGGGAACTTCCCTATTTGACGGGAAAATCCCCATACCCCGAACCCGACCCTACGGTAGAAGGTGGTCTTGTCGCCAAAATGTCCCGCATGTTCCCGAATGAAGCGATCAATCTGGGGGATCGTGTCAAAGCATTGCCCTCCGACGGCAGCATTCCAGACATGCCCGGATGGCGCTGGATCCATACACCGGGGCACTCCCCCGGACATGTCTCTTTCTTCCGCGATGCTGATCGTTCTCTCATCGCTGGAGATGCGTTCATCAATGTCAAGCAAGATTCCTTGTTCAACGTTCTCTTGCAGGCCCAGGAGATCAATGGCCCGCCTCGATACTTCACAACTGATTGGCAGGCGGCCAGAGAGTCGGTACAAAAACTGGAAGCCTTGCACCCGGCGGTTGCCGTGACTGGCCATGGGCTTTCTCTGTCTGGTGAGCAGCTCTCTTCAGGCCTTCGTTGGCTTACCGAGCATTTTGATCAGGTCGCCGTTCCCGATTACGGCAAATACAGCCCGGTTCACCAATGATAGATTTAACTCGAAAAAGATACTCCCTCTTGCAGCGGGCTGATTGACGCCTTTAGCAAAGCAACCATATAATGAAGGGAAATCCCAAAAAATGGAGGATTTCTATGAAAGTCAAACGAATCGTCGCCAATATCGAGACACATAAAATCGACGAAGCAAAGCACTTTTATCAGGATGTGCTAGGTATGCACCCCATCATGGATCATGCCTGGCTTACTACCTATGGCACGAATGAAAAAATGACGGTCCAGATCAGCTTCGCTTCACAAGGAGGGTCTGATACCCCCACTCCTGATTTATCCATAGAAGTGGATGATGTCGATACTGCCCTCAAACGCGTGAAAAATGCCGGATATCCGATCGAATACGGACCAGCCGACGAACCTTGGGAAGTTCGACGATTCTTCGTTCGCGATCCATTCGGCAAACTCGTCAACATTCTTACCCACATGCCCTCCCAATAAGCTCACAATGGCTGCGCCCGCAGTTTCCCACTTCCTAAGTCCTCCCACCTACTGCCGCTAGTAAGGAATAAGATACCCTTGCCAGCGCACACTAAAGGAAAAATAGAGGATCGGGTATGAAAAATGAATCCAAATCGCAGGCTGCATTTCCTTACCTTTTGGGCTGCCACCATTTTTTTGCTCCTATTTAGCATAAGGCCGGGACTCGCTTATGCGGATACGTCGCTGCCTATTGTCGATGAGCAGGGGATCTTCTCGATAGAGATTTATCCTTTAAAACACCAATTAATCGTGCTAAAACATGGTCAAAAAGTAAAAACGTATACAGTCGCGGTCGGCAACCCGTCCACACCAACACCTGTAGGGGAATACAAAATCATCTACAAAGGGAAAGATTGGGGTCCTTCCTTTGGCCCGCGGTGGTTAGGATTAAACGTTCCTTGGGGTATTTACGGCATACATGGAACGAACAAGCCCTATTCCATCGGACAACACCTCAGCCATGGCTGTATACGCATGCACAACCGGGATGTGATGGAGCTATTCGATATGATTCCGGTCGAAACAATAGTCACGATCTATGGGCATATTTTGGGGCATCCCAGCCATCACCCGAGGAATTTAGCAGAGGGCGACGTCGGTGGAGATGTGCAGTTGATCCAATCTCGTTTGAAAAGTGCAGGATATTTCCACGGAGATTGCGATGGAAAATTTCGTTCCAGCACCACGGCCGCCCTCAAAAAATTTCAACGTGACCGCGGCCTTCCGGAGAATGGCGTGGTATCACTGAGGATGTACCGGGAGTTTGGACTGGTGGAATGACAGAGAAACCGCTTGGGCTTTGAGGCAGCCAAGCGGTTTCAGGCGTTTTTTATAACACTTCTACCCAGTTTTGAATTTCCTTCTTTCGCTGGCCGTCAACATGTACATATCCACACCGCTCATCAGCTACATAAGCATGAATACAAACTACATATTTATCTTTGTCACCTTTATGTAATTCAGCTTGTTGATGGGCCGCTTGCATAGCTTCCTCTAAAGACTCCGTTTGCCATTCAAAATCTTGCACATGATCATCATTCCATGGTGAAAGAAATCGAAACGTCTTCACCAGGTATCTTTCATAACCGCATTTGTCTGGTGTTCCCATCATAAATACTCCCATATATCTTTCCATTAGTAAAACCGAATGATTGCTATTTCGAAGAAGTCTCCTTCTCCACTTTCGATACCTTCAAGTTGAATTCTCTTTCCTGCTCCTCAATGATGGCTTTATCTTCTTCGTTATCCCTCACTACCTTTTGCGTCAGAATCGCCCCGACTGCAACAAGCAGCATGCATGCGATATAGTACCCCTTCTCATTCAATTCAAGCGTGCTTGCATTGTAAAGACCGATCGAAAACAGAAGTACGCCTGCACCTAAAGTAAAATAGGCCAAGAAGGTGAAGGCTGCGGTGTTGCGCTTGCGATGCTTTTGTGGATACATCGTAAACCTCCTTTTGGTTTATTTCTATTATGAAACGCAAAGTGCATATTCCTACATTTTAATATTTTCCCATTTTTTACACAACAAGGCCTTTCGTTCCATAAATCAACTGGACGATTGGCTCGTCCGGTTGATTCGAACTTATCAAGTAACTAGTTCCTTCTTCCCAAAGAACCTCAGAAGAAAAAGATGTGAAATTTTTCCAAAAACAATTGAAGCTTACGTAACGTAATGATTTATATTTATAGATACCGGTAAACAAGTCGCGCGGAAAAAAGGGGATGATCATGAAGCGGGAATGGAAAGTAGGAGAACTTGCGAAATTAGCAGGATTAACGGTACGGACATTACGATACTACGACCAAATCGGTTTATTCTCGCCATCCGGTCATACCGAATCCGGACACAGGATCTATACAGAATCCGATATTGCACGCCTCCAACAAATCCTGTCATTGAAGGAACTCGGCTTGCCGTTGGATCAGGTGAAATCCGTTATTTCTGGCCACCATTTCAGCCTGTTCGACATCGTTTCCCTTCAAATGGAGCGTTTAAAGGAAAGCATCAAGGTACAACAAAAACTGTTAAAGGAATTAGAACATGTCACAAGCCTTATTAAAAAAGATGAACCATTAACCGTTCAAGAATTCACCAATATAATGGGCTTCATGAGGATGACGAATAGGAATTTTTTCGCCGAGCGGCAAGCTCGCTGGGAATCCCACCTCGACCGGCTTGGCGATTTTCTGAGCGAGAACCCTGATGAAGCTACTTAAGGGAGGACAAACTATACCATGAGCGAACATTCTGTAAAACATTCTACTTTTGTGATTGAGAGATATTATAACGCTGCGCCCGAGCGGGTATTCTCCGCATGGTCGGAATCGTCAGCGAAAGCTCGGTGGTTTCCGAAAGCAGATATGTTTGACTTTCGGGTCGGCGGTCGTGAAGTCAATCAGGGAGGCCCCCCTAACGGTCCAATATACACTTTCGATGCCTGCTATCAAGAAATCGTACCAAATCGTCGCATCGTTTATACGTATACCTTAGACCAGGGAGAGACACGAATCTCGGTCTCCGTCTCGACGGTGGAAATAAAGCGGACAAACAACGGTACACAGCTTATCTACACTGAACAAGGCGCCTTCCTTGATGGCTACGATACTCCAGAACAGCGTGAGCACGGAACAAAAATTATGCTGGATACACTGGGTGATGTGCTACAGAGCGAATGAAGAGAGCATTACACGGATATGAAGATCTTGCTGGAGTACGGGAATGGACAGGGCTTGCAGTACTAGCCCTTCCTGCCCTGCTTATATCAATCGATCTCTCTGTAATGATTCTCGCACTTCCACATATTAGTTCTAGTCTCGGTGCAGATAGCTCTCAGCAATTGTGGATCGTAGACATCTACGGATTCATGCTTTCCGGTTTTTTAATCACAATGGGAACGCTAGGTGATCGGATCGGCCGACGCAAGCTGCTGTTGCTGGGTGGGACAGCTTTTGCAGTAGCATCCCTATTAGCTGCATTCTCCCAAAGCGCTGAAATGCTGATTGTCGCACGCGCATTACTGGGGATCGCAGGTGCTACCGTCTCACCATCCACCTTGGCTTTAATTGGCAACATGTTTCGCGACCACAAGCAGCGCTCGCTCGCTATCGGGATATGGTTAATGTGCTCCATGGGCGGTATGGCTCTCGGACCGGTTGTTGGTGGTATCATGTTGGAGCGCTTTTGGTGGGGATCGGTATTCCTCCTGGGCGTACCTGTTATGTTGATCCTGCTTTTAACCGGACCGATTCTGCTACCCGAGTACCGTCAACTCGAATCAGGCCGAATCGATTTATTCAGCGTCTTATTATCACTGCTTGCCATATTACCGTTCATCTACGGACTCAAGGAGATTGCCACACACGGCTTACATATCACTCCTTTGCTGTTTGTGTTGACTGGTGCAGTACTTGGCGCGGTTTTCGTGACACGACAACGAATGCTGACGAACCCTTTACTTGATTTGCGTCTATTTGCAAACCATGGCTTCGGTACGGCGCTGGGAGGAATGTTCGGCATTACGCTAACCGGCGCTACCATGCTTTTCATCGCTCAGCACCTTCAACTTGTGCAGGGGATGTCCCCTCTCCAGGCAGGGATGTATATGCTGCCCGGGGTAATTGCTTCAATGGCCGGTATGTTCCTCTCTCCTCTTATAGCACGCCGAATTCGTCCAGCCCTCCTGATCGGAACGGGTCTGTTGATTTCGGCTAGTGGCTGTATGCTGCTCACCCAGGTGGGTGTTGAATCCGGTCTCACGCTACTCGTCATCGGGTATATTTTCTTCAGCATAGGGGCAGCCCCGTTACCGAGCCTTTCCAGCGACCTAGTTATCAGTTCAGTCCCACTAGAGAGGGCAGTATCGGCACTGTTGTATACCGAGGGCAGATCGAGAAGTCTATCCCTGCCGGATTGCCAGACTCCGACATACAAGCTGCCAGAGACAGTTTAGCCGGAGCCATTGATGTGGCGAAAGGTCTACCAGATGAGGCAAGTACTGCGCTACTTATTGGGGCTCGCGAAGCTTTTACCAATGGGATGCACGCTGTTGCTGTAGCAAGCGGAACAATGATGCTTGCTGTGATCATTCTTACCGTGACTCGACTTCGGTACGTACCGCCAATTGGTGCGAGTCAGCCTAGTCAAGTCGGAAGTGAAAACCAACAACTTGAGAATTGCACCGAATAGTCATATCTGAAAAGACATCGATCCCATCTCCAACTTGATCCGAAAAGTAGCAATGTATGCAGATAAATCTTCAACAAAAAAGGCGCGTCCATGTCGCTATTTTGTGACATGGACGCGCCCAAGTGTTCAGCCATCTTCACACCAAACTCTCTTCCTTCTTCCCAAAAAACGTCTTCAACGCCTTATACACCTCACCCTTCTCCCGAATCACGCAATGCATGAATTTGGGCTCCCGGATATGGCGGTAGGCGGACATGAGAGTCGAATGGCGATTATATTGATTAACCTCTCCATATCCGAACATATTGCAACGCTCCATCAATTCCCTCACTAGCTTGACGCAGCGCTCGTTGTCGGAAGTGAGGTTGTCGCCGTCTGAAAAATGGAACGGGTAAATATTGTACTGCGAGGTCGGGTAGCGGCTGTCGATGATCTCCAGCGCTTTTTTGTATGCAGACGAGCAGATCGTCCCCCCGCTCTCTCCCTTGGAGAAAAAGGTCTCTTCATTCACTTCCTTGGCATCCGTATGGTGGGCGATGAAGACGATCTCCACCTTCTCGTACTTGGTGCGCAAGAAGCGGACCATCCAGAAGAAAAAGCTGCGGGCGATGTACTTCTCAAAAACGCCCATTGACCCTGAAGTGTCCATCATCGCGATAATGACGGCATTGGAATGCGGCTTGATGATCTCTTCCCAGGTCTTGAAGCGCAAATCGTCTTCGCTGATACCCAGCTCCAGATCGCTGTAGCCGGCCAAGCCATTGCGGCGGATCGCAGCGATCAGGGTACGCTTCTTGTCGATGTTGCCCATCAGACCTTTTTTGCGAATATCGTTGAAACGCGTTTCCTCGACGATGATCTGCTGTTCATCCTTCTGCTGCAGATTGGGCAGCTCGAGCTCGGCGAACAGCATCTCCTGCAATTCCTCGACACTGATCTCAGCCTCGTAGTAATCGACCCCCGGCTGATCCCCGGCTCCCTGACCTTTGCCTGCTCCCTGCGCCGGTTCGCCGTCCTGGGCGATGACATCCCCCACTTTGCTGTTGCCTTTGCCCTGGCCGCCGTGCTTCCCTTTGGAAAAATTGAAGCGAAGGCGATACTCATCCAGCGAACGAATCGGGATTTTGATGACTTCCCGACCGTTCGACATGATGATGTTTTCTTCACTTACCAGATCTGGCAGGTTCTTTTTGATTGCTTCCTTTACTTTTTCCTGGTGCCGCGTTTGGTCCTGGTACCCTTTGCGGTGCAGCGACCAGTCTTCCCGGGAGACAATGAATGATGTCTCATCTTTCATGGCGTCTCCTCCTAGTAACTGGCGCAACCTGCGCCGAATATGTTTAACGGTTCAGCAGACTGCCGACGTAGCGAAGCAGCTCGTTGGCGCAGACTGGGCAATAATGATGCTCTTCCATGAGGCGTTTGGTCACCTCGTTGATTTTCTTCAGCTGATGCTCATCCGGCGTTTTGTTGGAGGTCGTGATTTTGACCACGTCCTTGAGATCGGCGAACAGCTTTTTCTCGATCGCTTCCCTTAGACGGTCGTGCGTGCTGTAATCAAAACGCTTGCCTTTGCGCGCATAGGCCGAGATGCGGATGAGGATTTCTTCGCGGAAGGCGCGCTTGGCGTTTTCCGAGATGCCGATCTGTTCCTCGATGGATCTCATCAGGCGCTCGTCAGGGTCCATCTCCTCGCCAGTCACCGGATCGCGAAGTTTGTTCATATTGCAGTACGCCTCGACGTTGTCCAGGTAGTTATCCATGAGTGTCTTGGCGGATTCCTCATAGCTGTAGACAAATGCCTTCTGCACTTCCTTCTTGGCCAGCTCGTCGTACTCCTTGCGCGCGATGGAGATGAAATTCATGTAGCGCTCGCGCTGTTCCTTGGTGATCGACGGATGCTGGTCGAAGCCTTCCTTGAGCGCGCGCAAGATATCCAGCGCATTGATGCACTCCGTATCCCTGCGAATCAAGGCACTGGAGATGCGGTTGATCACGTAGCGCGGGTCGATTCCCGACATGCCCTCATCCGCGTGCTCGTTGCGCAGCTCTTCCAGATCTGAACCTTTGAAGCCCTCTACCGATTCGCCATCGTAGAGGCGCATCTTTTTCAGCAGATCCGCCCCCTGCTTCTTCGACTCCTTCAGCCGCGTCAGGATGGAGAAAATGGCTGCGGAGCGAAGCGCGTGAGGTGCGATATGCACATGTCCCAGATCGGATTGCTTGATCAGCTTGGAGTAGATTTTTTCCTCGTCGCTGACCCGCAGGTTGTAAGGAATCGGCATGACGATAATCCGCGACTGCAGGGCCTCGTTCTTTTTATTGGCGATAAAGGCTTTGTACTCCGATTCGTTCGTATGGGCGACGATCAATTCATCTGCGGAGATCAAGGCAAAACGGCCCGCCTTGAAATTTCCCTCCTGGGTGAGCGACAAGAGATGCCAGAGGAACTTCTCGTCGCACTTCAGCATCTCCTGGAACTCCATCAACCCGCGGTTTGCCTTGTTCAACTCACCATCGAAGCGGTAGGCACGCGGGTCGGATTCGGATCCGTACTTGGTAATGGTAGAAAAGTCGATGCTTCCCGTCAGATCGGCGATGTCCTGCGACTTCGGATCGGATGGACTGAACGTCCCGATCCCGACACGCTGGGACTCGGAGAACAAGATGCGGCGAACAGGGAAATTCTCAATGCAGCCGCCGAACTCCTGCTCCAATCTCATCCGGTTGTAAGGCGTCAGCTCACCCTCGATTTTGACACCCAGCTCTTCCTCTATCTCCGGCCTCAGATCATGAGGGATCAAATGCAGCGGTTCTTCCTGCATCGGGCAGCCGTCCAGCGCATAGATCGCTCCCTCATCTGTCCGCGAGTATTCCTCCAACCCCCGCTTCAGCATGGTCACCAGCGTCGATTTACCGCCGCTTACGGGTCCCATCAAAAGCAGAATTCGCTTGCGCACATCGAGCCGGCGGGCAGCAGAGTGAAAATACTCCTCCACCAGTCGTTCAATAGAGCGATCCAATCCATAAATTTCTCGACTGAAGAACTGGTACGAACGAGAGCCGTCTTCATTTTCCTCGACGCCGGCGCTTTTAATCATGTTGTAGACGCGTGAGTGAGCAGTCTGGGCTATTTGTGGATTCTGTCGCACCAATTCCAGATATTCGGCAAATGTCCCTCTCCACATGAGCTTCTCTTCTCGGGCCCGGTGTTGCGCTATACGTTTTAAAATGTCCATGCTCGTCACTCCTCCCTCATAAGCCCCTCTCTCTTCCCCCAAACGACAATGTACTTTCATGTATATGTCCGCTGGCGGTTGCACATTCACTTACACCTGTTTTCTTGCACGCTTCAGGCCATCTAGCCTTTTCATATGTGTATGCAAGCCGTCGTCGCAAGTTTCGGATAACTTCTTTGTATCTTGTATGGAGTTTTGTCGAACTTTGCTCGGGACACCTTGTTAGCCCGTTTGCAAACAGGGCAAGCTACGCTATAATGGGAGGGAGTTTTTACGAAAGGAGCAGTCCAACATGGGTACGTTTATCGTAGGGTTGGTCTTTGCCGCGTTTTTGTTCTTCATTCTTACAGCAGGTTATAACAAAGACAAAACCTGGAACCTGTAAGACGGGTGCAAGCACAACCGGCTTGCATCGCTCCAGTAAAAAAGCAGGCTGCCTCATCGGGCAACCTGCTTTTTTCATTTAATTTTTGGTGTCGGTTCAGCTGGCAAAAACCCCGCTTCTTCCACTGATCGCCTGATGCAGCTCCTCCAGCGTTCCCTTTTGATCCACCGGGTAAGAAGGTTCTCCGCGATCCTCCATCCAGTTGGTGACGAGGAAGGTTTTCATGCCTACCTTCGACGCTACCATGTCCTCCTGCATATGATTGCCGACCATGACACAGTCGGACGGTTCAACGCCCAGTTTTTTACATATTTCCAGATAGTAGCCTGGATTTGGTTTGGTGAAATGCGATTCCTCATACACCGTTACCAGTTCAAATTCCTCAGGGTTCATTCCGATCCAGGCCAGTCGATGATGGATGGCGTCGCGCGGGAAAACCGGATTGGTGGCGACCGCGACTCGGAAGCCTTGTGCCTTGGCTCCCGCGATGATTTGCTTCGCCCATGGCGACGGATGCGTATGCTCGACCAGTTTGGGGAACTCGTCGCGATAAAAGGCCTCAAAAACAGGCCAGATCTCCTCGACTTTCCATTCGCCATGCTCCCGGAAATACTCGATGAATACCTGCTCATTTGTCTTGTCTGCTTCTTGGCTTGTGATCATCGCTTTGGTCGCATCCCAGATCAAGGCAATCAGCTTTTTCGTGTCACAGGCATCTCCTACGTAACGGCCCAATGCTCTCAAATACTGTTCAATAAAAGGCTCCGTCTGCATCTCCAGCAAGGTGCCGTCCAAGTCAAACAAAATCGTATTGACGCTCATGTTCGTTTCCCCTTTCTCGTGTTCGATCCTTTGCTACGATAACCCGGGAAATCCCAGTTGCCGCAAGCCCTCGAACAATACAATCGCCGCACAGTTCGATAAATTGACAGAGCGAGTGGCGCCGCTCATCGGGATGCGAATAGTCTGCTCCCGATAACGGTTCGTCAATTCCTCGGGCAAGCCTGTCGTCTCTTTGCCCAGGATGATGTAGTCGCCGTCCTGAAATGCGACTTCTGTATACAGCTTCTCTCCCCAGGTCTCCACGAAGTAAAATGTCCCCGCTTCGCTTCCCTGCACCTCGGCAAAATGCTCAAAAGAATCGTAATGGTGAACCTGCACGGCGTGCCAATAATCCAGGCCTGCCCGTTTCAGATAACGGTCTTCCGTCGAAAAGCCCAACGGATGAATCAAGTGTAGGTGAGCCCCTGTCGCTGCGCAGGAACGAGCGATATTTCCCGTATTGGCAGGGATGAGCGGCTCATGCAAAACAATATGTAGCGGCATGTCAGCACTATCTCCTTGGTATCCGAGCTGGTAAACAACCTCTATTATACCTAAACGCAGCTTTGAAAAGCCACTGTCGAGCGTTCAGGAATGTTTGGTGGTCCACCAGCTGTAGTGGAGGAGAGGAAAAAGGGGACACGCTTCAGGATCGTTGGAATCTTCGCTGTGGGGAGCACTGTCCGTCTCCACTCCAAAGGCGGAACCGCGGCCAAAAGCAGTCGACTTCGAGGAAGTAGTTCAAGGTTGCCCGCTAAAAACGTGTTCCGCCTTTTCCGTTGCGCCTGGGTCAAGATCCCAAATACCTTGCGCTTTGTCCCCTTTTTCCTCAGCCAGCTACTACTGGTCCTCCCGCTTTATTTGCGGGCTTCTCGAGAAGTTTTTATAAAAAATGACTTCGTTCTGGGAGTTTTCAAATAAAAAGCCCCGTACTCATACGGGGAAACATCTCAAATCTCCATTCATACAGATGTCCAAGTCGCTTTCCACTCCGCCAAGGCATTGTTGATCAAGGCGGCATGATTATGGACTACTTCCTCCGTGGAGCCTGCGATATGAGGGGTAGCCAAGACATTTTCCAGGCGGATCAGGCGCATGTCTTGTTCTTCTGGCGGCTCGTGATCAAATACATCGAGTACAGCACCGCGGATTTTTTTACGTTCGAGGATGTCAATCAGCGCTTCAGTGTCGACGACAGATGCCCGAGATGTGTTCACAAATAGTGAATCCTGTGGAAGCAGCTCAAGCAACTCCCTGCTGATCAAGCGTTTCGTCTCGGGCGTGGAAGGCAAATGGATCGACACGATCTCGTTTGCCGCAAAGATCTCTTGCAAAGATGCGGGCTTGTATTGCGGAAAATCCTCAGCCGATACATACGGGTCATAATACGAAATATCGCAGGAGAATGCCTCAAAAAGTCTAGCTGCACGCCTGCCTACTGCCCCCAAGCCGACAATCCCGACCTTCTTTTCAGAGAGCTGCTGACCGCGGAATTCCTTGTACGGGTAGAGCCAGTCCGTCCAATTTCCTTCCTTCAGCCATTTCTCACTTCTGCTTGCATGTCGGTAAAAGCTGATGACATTCCCGATCAATAGCTCAGCGACTGCCTGAATATTGCGTGTCGGTGCGGTAATAAGCGGGATGCCCTGATCGCGCAACGCCTGGACATCAATATTCGAGGGAGTCGCCCGGCAGATGGCCACAAATCGCGGCTTGGGTTCCCAGGCATTGATTACATCCTGAGTTAATTCATCCAATTCGGTGATGAGCGCATCTGCCTGTGTTTCTTTGATCAATGCTGTCAGTTCGGCAGCTGAATAAGCAGCACCTCGGTCGATCCAAGGTTGATAGATGAGCGTTCCGAACCAGCTTTCCAGCTCAGTCAACCGGGCAACGGGATACGGGGCTGTGACAAGAATTCGCATGCTGTGCTCACTCCTGTCCGACCAAATAACGTTCTAATGTTTCGATCCCTTGCTGCTCATCCGGCCCCTCTGCAGTCAACGTAATTTCTTCGCCTTCTTCTACTGCCAGGGTCAGTACGCCGATAATGCTTTTGGCGTTTACCAGGTTTTCGCCCTTCCCAATCCGGATATCGCTCTCAAAGGAAGACGCCGTCTTTGCAAATTGGCTAGCTGGTCTCGCGTGAAGACCTTGCTGCAAGGCAACAACTACTTTTCTCTCCAACATGTGAAAAACTCCTCTCCTTTTGCAAACCAAATCTGTTCACACATTGTAACCACAAATCCTTTATCCTGTAAATCATATAATTCATATTTGACTGATCGGATTAATTTGTTTTAATATGTACACAGTCAAAAGAAAGGATGATACCTGTGAGAACACTGAATATCTTGACGGTTTGCGGTTCAGGCACGATCAGCTCCACCATGGTGGCGCAAAAATTAAAGGAGGCTCTGGCAGCGGACGGAATCAGCATCACCACCACAGAAGTAAAGCCGACGCAAGTGTTGGGGCATGTGGAGCAAGGAAACTACGACTTTGTGGTCAATACTACGCCCGTTCCCGGCAATATTTCGATCCCGGTGATTAATGGCGTAGGTTTTCTGACTGGTTTGGAAGAGGAAGAATTTTTGGAAGAGGTGCGCCAGGTCATCTCCCAGATTCTGAACAACGAAGCGAACTAATTTTTCTCTCGAGAGGAGCAGACCTCATGTTTCTTCAAACCTTGAAGGAGATTTTTGATACGTTTGGCGCCCCTATATTTGTTCCGGTCGTCATCTTCATCATCTCCCTGGCGTTGAAAGTTGAGATCAAAAAAGCCTTGTACTCCGCGCTGTATGCCGGTATTGGTTTATTCGGATTCAACCTGTTGATTAATGCCTTTATCCCGATCATTATGCCTGTCGTCGAAAATATGGTGAAGAGCACGGGAGTCAGCCTGCCGGTCTTTGACATAGGGTGGCAAGCTACGGCAATCGTCGCCTACTCCACCAAAGTCGGTATGATTTTTCTCGGACTGGCGCTGGTCCTGCAAATTTTTCTGTTCGTCGTCAAATGGACGAACATCTTCCAACCCGGGGATTTGTGGAATAACTACTCGTACATGGTATGGGGTTCGATGGTCTATCTGATTACAGACAGCATGTTCCTGGCAATCTCCTGCATGATCGTACTGAATCTCTACAGCCTTTTGTTTTCAGAGCTGTTTGCAAAAAGATGGTCTACCTATTTCCAATATCCACGCGTGACGATTGTCCAGCTTCACCATGTGGGAAGCGTTCCTTTTGCCATTGCGGGAAACTGGGTGCTGAACAAGCTGGTTGGCAATAAAATCAACCTCAGCCCGGAAGCATTGCAAAAAAGATTGGGAATCTTCGGGGAGCCTATCTCTCTGGGCCTGATCCTGGGCCTCTTGCTCGGCCTGCTGGGGAACCTGAACAATCTCCAAACGATGGCCGCCTGGGGGCAAATTGCCACCGTAGGGATCGCCACGAGTGCCGTTATGGTGATCTTCCCCAAGGTGTCCGGCATCTTTGCCCAAGCGTTTCTGCCGCTGACCGAGACCGCCAAGAAAAGTCTGAAGAAATCCAATTCTGCGTCAAAGGACAAATCCCGGGAATGGTACCTGGGTGTCAATGACGCGATGGGGTATGGGGAAACCGCGACGCTTACAACAGGAATTTTGCTGATTCCCATCATGGTTGTACTGGCGCTCATCCTCCCCGGCAACGAAGCATTGCCGCTGGTCGACTTGATTGCCCTGCCGTTCATGATTCAAGCTACCGTGGCGATTACAAACGGAAATATTTTCAAATCGGTCATTATTGGCGCAGTTTGGTTCAGCATTGGACTGTATGTGATTACCTTCACCGCCCCGCTCTTTACTGAAGTGGCGAAGGGCGTCGGAGTGACGATCCCCGCTGAGACCTTGTTGATCACGAGCTTTGGCATTTTGACCTCTCCCGTATCCGCCTTGATCTTCCTGGCGTTCCTTTCCCAGTCCTGGCTGTGGATCGGACTGGTATTGGTGATTTATTTTGCGGCTTACATCCTGTTCAAGAAAAATAAGGGCGCCATCACTGACTACATCGAGCGCAGCGCTTTACTGGATGGCAACCGCTTGCCAAAAGAAGAGAATACGGAAAAAGGAGCGTATTCATGATTCGTCCTGAATTTGTCGTACTTCAATCGCCAGCAAACAGTGCGGAAGAAGTCATTCGCGAGTTGAGCGAGCTTTTTATCCGCCATCAGATCGTAAAAGACAGCTATCCTGCAGCCGTATTGGAACGCGAACGCGAATATCCTACGGCCTTGCCTGGCAAAGGATTCTACGTAGCTATTCCCCATACAGACAGCAGTCATGTGATCGAATCTGGCATTGCCGTTGCAACCCTGCAGACGCCTGTGCGATTCGGCTTGATGAGTGACCCTGCCGAACAGGTCGACGTTTCCCTGGTCTTCTTGCTCGCCGTTGCGGACCCTCGCGAACATTTGGTTTTGCTCAAACATCTCATGGGAATCTTGAGTGATACCGAGCTATTGCACAAGGTCCTAGGGTCGTCTTCTGCCGATGAAATTTTGGATGCCCTGCAGTCAAACTTCGCGTAAATAAACCTAAAAAACCTGTCGTCCTTCTGTCATGCAAAAGGAAACGGCAGGTTTTTTATTGTACCCATTTGTTGTGTAACGAAAGGGTCCCCTGCTGCATCTAAGGTAAAATGCCTTCGGGTTAAAAAAGGAGTTGAATGACAGATGGCGCGAACGCTTACCTTTCGTCTGATTACGCATCTGGTCAGTCTGATCTTTGTGGCTTTGGCCATGCGTTGGATGAGGAGCGACTACTTATCATTTCCCCCCATGGAAGCCGCCAGCATGATCCTGGGGTACATCTCCTTTCTCCTAATCGGCTTGACGCTCTTGATCGGCCCCTTGTCGGCATGGCTGCCGTCCCGCTTTGGCGCTGCTTGCTTGTCCATTCGCCGCGACCTGGGAATCTGGGCCGGGATCACCGCGATATCGCATGTCGTACTGGTCTTGATTCTTTTCTCGGGAGTACCGCGGCTGATGATCCTGCAAAGCAACGCGGATAACCCCCGGTCAGGCTGGCTCGGTCTCTTTTTCCAAAATTACGAATCCTTCTACGGATGGCCGATGCCTCGCTTGTCGCTGATTGGGATTGCGAACTATCTGGGACTGATTTCGATTTTATACGTCACAAGCTTGCTCTTCACCTCTTCGGATGGAGCAAAAAAATGGTTGGGTGGCTCCGCGTGGAAACGGCTCCATCTGGCAAATCCGTTCGTCTTCATTCTCGTTGTCCTGCATGGATTGATCTATATCCAATCCGTCAAAGGCGAGCCACACACCCTATCCGACATCCTGCTTTTTGCGTTCGCCGTCTGGATCGTCCGTGTCATGACATTTTGGCGCACGGTCCGGCACCGTCGACGCTGACATCGCTGCACTACCTATACCCCTTGGATATGAAAAAACGCATAGCGAATCTGAGGGGTGTAGGCGGTCGAATCCTCATACGCCCAGTAACGCAACCTGCTGTCCGTCGTATGGGCATTGACCAGCGGCATGTTGTCCCAATCCTTGGCGACGACAATCGTATTATGCTGGAAGCGTCCGTCTCCGTTGAAGTCATAGCAAATAATATCACCTGGCACTAGTTCTTCGGGCGAGTCGACTGTAATTGCCCGCATCGGCTCTCTGCCTGATTTGAGCAGCAGATACAGGCTGTGCGCTACCGACCAGCTATAGCTCCACTCGCTGCCTTTTCCTGTCCGAATCCACCAGCCCTTGGTCTTCTCTTTGGAAAAAAGCATCGGGATTCCCCCAGCGTGCAGGCATTGCGAGATAAAATTGGTGCAGTCGTCATTGAAACGGGGGTAGACCGGATTGGTCGTGTCCCAGTATCGCTCGGCGTACTCCACAGCCTTACGTGCATTGTACCCTTTGGCACCGTACACCACCATGAGCGGTTTGGCGTCCGTATCCCTTTCCTGAACATCTGCTTCCCGTTCCTTTTTATTGGCCTCCACATTCGCTGCCTTTAGATCTCCCTCCCATTCGCGAGTCTCCGCGATGACCCACGAACCATCTGCTACCTTGTTCAAGCGCAGCGTCATTACACGCGTGCTAGCCTCTTCATGCCGCTGATTTCCGATCCGGTAATGGCGCGCTCCACGCCAGACCAAGCTCACTTCCAACGTTTTTTCCGTCTCCATCCAGTACAATGGTATGACCCGTCCGCTCACCGCATAGATTTGTGCCCCTCTGCTCACTGTCTGACTGTATTCTCGCGTCAGACGTTCCCACTCTCCTGTCTTGTCTTTCCCCTCCTTGCTAAAAAAAGAGGCTAATCGTTCAATCTTGCCGTCCATCCACGACCAATGAACAGCATCGAAATACTTTTGGATAAATCCCTTCCAGTCCATCTGCTACTTCCCCTCTCCTTTCCGATTCACATTTCCGCCTGGCTGCTGTCAGCTTTCATATAGCAGAATATGTAAGGGAAAAGCCTTTCAGAAGAAAAAGCCACCCGAATTAACGAGTGGCTTGATTGGAAGTATGGGGCAAAGTAAGCAGTACCTTTTCCAAAGCGAGCAGATGTTCCTTGATCGACAGGCCGCCTCCATACCCGACCAAAGCGCCGTTGGACCCAATCACGCGATGGCACGGAATAATGACAGGTATCGGGTTGCGGTTGTTCGCACCGCCAATTGCTCTGACCGCTTTCGAGGCACCGATCGCCAAGGCAATATCTTTGTAGGAGCGCGTCTCTCCATACGGGATGCGACTCAACTCCGTCCAGACCGCTTTTTGAAACGGCGTTCCATGCAAGACATAAGGCAAGTCAAACGTTTCCCGCTCTCCTGCAAAGTACTCCTGCAGTTGTTGTTTTACCTGCCCGTTGGATTCATCGTCACGCGTGATTGGCATGCCGAGAAAGTGCTTTTTGCTCCAACGCTGCAGGGACGGCAGACTGTCCGGCTCTTCACCAAACTCGATAAAGCATAATCCCTCTGCCGTAGAAGCCAGCAACAACGGTCCAATGGGCGAGTCCATCATGGTATAACGCAATGTATTCGTCATCCAACCTACCTCCTGCTCCCAAAGATTCCTTCTCCTTCTCGTACACTTCCCGTACAGTCAGCGCGCTGCTGTCAGGATGTCCAATCCCTTGTCGATCTCCTGCAAGACTTCAGGGGAGTCATCCCGATCTTTCGCCTGAAGAAGTGCGGCATGGGCATCCTCTCCGCCGATTTTGCCCAAAGCCCAGGCAGCCGTCCCGCGGATAACAGGTCGCGGGTCGTTTTCCAACAATCGGACGAGGTGCGGCACAGCCGAGCGGTCCTGGAAGTGGGCAAGTGCCAGGATCGCATTGCGCTGAATCGGCTTTTTCCCCCGCCACGACGAAGAAGAGATCCCGAACTTCTCTTTGAATTCCTTGTTGCTCATCTCGAGAAGCGGGATGAGCAGAGGCTTGGCTACCTCCGGATCAGGCGTAAACTCTGCATGATTCTGGAAGTGAATGCCGCGGTTTTTCGGGCATACGGTCTGGCATGTGTCACATCCGTAGAGCCGATTGCCGATCTTGGCCCGAAATTCGTCCGGGATGAAGTCCTTTACCTGTGTCAGGTATGCGACACAGCGCTGCGCGTTTAATTGCCCGCCCTGCACCAAAGCGCCTGTAGGACAAGCGTCTACGCAGATGTTGCAGTCTCCGCATCCTTCCTCTACAGGTTGATCGGGGGGCAGCGGCAGATTGGTCACCAATTCCCCCAGATAGACCCAAGAGCCGAATTCAGGTGTAATCAGCGCGCAGTTCTTCCCTACCCAGCCCAATCCGGCTCTCTCGGCTACGGCCCGATCAGAGAGCGCACCTGTATCGACCATGGACTCGATTTTCGCTCCTGGCTCCAGCTCCTGAATAAAACGGCTCAGCTTGTCCATCCGGTCGCGCAGAACATGGTGGTAATCCGTGCCCCATGCCGCTCGGCACAGAATGCCGCGGTAAGCACCTGGCTCCGATTTTGGCGGGTTCTCCAGCTTGGATGGATATGCCAAAGCAATAGAGATGAGCGATCTTGCCCCCTCCATAATGCGCTGTGGCTGCGTCCTTTTCTCAAGATCCGGCTCCTCAAAACCAGATTCATATCCCTTCTCCCGATGCTCAACCAGCCGCTCGCGAAGCTCCACGAACGGGTCCGCGCTGGCAAAGCCAATCTTGTCTATTCCGATCTTACTGGCATACTCCTTGATGGCCTGCTTCGTCTGTTCCCAGTATTGCCGGTCGCTCACAGCTGTCTGATCGCTCCTGTCGCCAGCTCGTCACAACGGTTGTTCCACTTGTTGTCGGCATGGCCTTTTACCTTGACATATTCTACCTTGTGAATATCCATCAAACGAAGCAGTTCCTTCCATAAATCCTGGTTCTCCACCGGCTGTCCCTTGCTGTTCTTCCAACCGTTCTTCAGCCAGCCTTTATACCAGCCCTGCTTAAAACAATTGACCAGATAGGCGCTGTCACTGTATAGCGTAACCTTGCAGGGCTCTTTTAATTGAGACAGGGCCTCGATCGCAGCTTGCAGCTCCATGCGATTATTCGTCGTGTCTGGCTCTGCTCCGGACATTTCCTTGATGTGCTGTCCGTACATGAGGACTGCGCCCCAACCACCAGGTCCTGGATTGCCGGAACAAGCTCCGTCTGTATAAATCGTAACTTCACGCATCGTCATCTCCAGGGAATCCCTCCTGTTCTCTTCTATTGTAACGAAGGTTAGTCGCTTCCACAAAAAAAATTTGGTATACTACCAAAAATAGGTTCGGAGGAATGAATGTTGGTACAAGTACATATGGATGCATCCATTACGGAACGTCTGCCTCAGATATCCCTTGGTGTTTTGCAATATCGCGGCGTGACTGTCAGTGACTCGCCCAAAATGCTGCAGGGACGCATCAATTTCTTTGTGGAAAATCTGCGCCTTGAGCATGACCTTGCCCGTTTGACAGAGATTCCCGGTATCCGCGAATGGCGTTCTTGCTTGAAGCAAGCGGGCACCGATCCTTCGCGCTATCGACCGTCAGCGGAAGCCTTGCTGCGCCGATTGCTACAGGGCAACCCGTTCTTTTGGGTAAACAGCGCTGTAGACGTCAATAATTTTTTCTCCGTGCTGCACGCCCTGCCTCTCGGTATATATGATGCCGCACAGATAGAAGGCGATGTGTCTTTCCGGCTCGGAACTGCCGACGATCGCTACGAGGGCTTGAACGGCCGCGAAGTGAGCATGGAAAACAAACCACTGCTGGCAGATGGTCTCGGCGCTTTTGGCAGCCCAATCGTAGACTCCAAACGTACCTGCGTCACTGAGCAAAGCCGTGATTTGCTGCACGTCATCTATTTCCACGACCAGATTGATTCCGCCCAAAAAGATGAAATCCTCGGCTCTGTCGGACGGATGTTTACAGAGATCAACGGCGGAGAGCTGGTGTATTCCAGTATTATATCCACGTAAGAAGGATAGCCCAACTTCGGCTGTCCTTCTTTTCGGGCAAAGAATTTGTAGGAATGTTGGGAAGGAGTCACTTTCATGGCAGATATGGAGTTTTTAAAAAATTTCCCTTTCTTTGAACATTTGAACGAGCAAGAACTCGAAGATATTGCTGCCGTCATTACGACGAAGGTGTATAACAAAGGGGTCAACCTTTTCTGGGAGAATGAAGTAGGCAATGAGTTGTTCATCATCCAGTCAGGGGCAGTTAAAATC
This sequence comes from Brevibacillus panacihumi W25, assembly GCF_000503775.1. Lineage (GTDB taxonomy): Bacteria > Bacillota > Bacilli > Brevibacillales > Brevibacillaceae > Brevibacillus > Brevibacillus panacihumi_A. The sequence goes on from NZ_KI629782.1 coordinate 1,652,541, forward strand.
TTTCGGCATCAGGAAGGGCGAGAAATTATATTGGCATTGTTTCGCCAAGGAGACTTTTTTGGCGAAATGGTCCTGTTTGGCGACGAGAAGGTACGCTCTGCTTCCGCCAACACGTTGGAAAAGACAACCGTCTACATCCTGAAAAAGGAACACTTCCTGCAGCTTCTCAACAAGAACCCGAACATCTTCATCAAGATCCTCAATACGGCACTGGAACGCCTCCGCCAAGCGAATGAACAAATCGCCAACCTCTCCATGACTTCCGCCTACGCGCGTATTGCACGGCTGTTGGTCCGTCTGACGCAGTCCCCTGAAGCGGACCGCGTCCTCGGATTAAAGCTGACTCATCACCAAATGGCCGACATGACGGCTACTGCCCGTGAGACCGTAACCAAAGTTTTGTCTGACATGCAGAGCAAAGGGTATATTCGGATCGTGAATCGGCAAATCCACATTACCGATCTCGAAGGACTGATGACTGCTGCCGGACTGGAGTAAATCTGTGGCCTCAACACAAAAGACGGCCGTCATGCAGCTTGACCGTCTTTTTGTTCATTCGATTCCTTTGGTTTGCGAAAAACAATGTGCTCGAGAACCAAACAGACCAAGACACCGAGCAATAGCCCATTGCCAAACAGGAAGCTGATCATCGGCGGCATCTGCTGCCAAGCGCTGGCAGGAACGAACATAATGCCAATCCCGACAAGCAAGGAGCTGCCTCCAACTGTTATCGTCCGTTCGTCCATTTTCAAACTGACATAATCCTTCAAGCCAAAACCTAGCAGCTTCGTGTAGGTGATGAACATGGCCGCATAGGCGACGGGAGTAGGCAATGCCGCCAGGAAATGGGAGATTGCAGGGAATAGACCAATAATCATGATCCCCACCATCGCCAGCAAGAACGGCAAGCGCGAAGCCATGCGGGTTGTCTGAATTACTGCAGCCGCCAGGGAAAGCGGGATCATCCCCACCACACCTGCCAGTCCGGAGAGAATATGGGATACCCCTGTAAAGACGCCACCGCGATTGTACTGTTTCTCAGTCGGTTCTGTCTCTGTCGCTTTTCCCATTACAACGATACTGGTCACCAGATTGGTCAAAAGCACAAATCCCGTCAACACGCTTGTCAGGACGATTCCCCAATCCCACCGGGGAGCTCCCCAGAAAAACAGCGAGGGCCATTCAAACACTTGATGCGAAGGGCGCACCGGTTCCGTCCAGCCCATGACAGCATACAGGAGCCAGCCCGCTACCATTCCGAACAAGACAGCAAAACTGGAGAAACGCTCCAACCTTGTCAACCAGATGACCAATGCGACGATCCCAACAGAAGTTATTGCGACTCCTGGCTGTACCTCATGGGAGTGCTGAAATCCAATCCCCATCATACCTGTCAGGATGTTGCTGCAGAGCGAGATCGCAAGCAAAATCATATATGTGCCTGAAACAATCGGGGTAAACCATTTTTGCAGCTTCCCGACCCAGCCTAATCCACCAAAGATCAGAAAGAGAATCCCCGCTATGATCAGACCAAGCTGGAAGGATTGTCCTATTTCTTGCGGATGCAAGCCCACGCTGGTTCCAATCTGCGCCAAAATGATAAAAATTCCCCACCAAAGTCCCGCGGGCCCTTCCATCATCGGGTAGCGGTGCCCCATCCAGATTTGCAGAAATGAGGCCAAACCAATGTAGAACATGGTCTGCTGCATCAGTTTTCCAATCTCATCGGGCTGGAGTCCATATATATCTCCAATCATCAAGGGAACTGCCACACTGCTTGATACTGTCACAATCATCCATTGCAGGGCTGACAGCAGCGTTGTGCCCATAGGCGGCTTGTCATATATGCCGTATCTCATCTCAACCACCTCTTTTTTCTTTCAGCATTTCGTTTGGGCTTGGGCTAACTCCTTTATTCGACCTACGTACTTACTATGCACGAAACTCGGTTTCTATTCTAGATTTTCATGTGTTTTTGATCCAAAACAAAAAAATTCTGATCAT
>NZ_KI629782.1:1662044-1748495 GCF_000503775.1 Brevibacillus panacihumi W25
AGCGCAGCTTCCGGCTGTCTTCCTGCCTCATATACGATGCACCTGGCCCAGGAATGCAGGGACATAATCATCGCATGGTAGGCGTCCAGTTTTATTCCCCGTTGCAAACACTCCTTGGTCTCGCAAAAATAACGGAGCAACCGGGAATACTCTATGCAAATGAACTTTTTTTGCAACTCCTCCGGCAGCCGGCTCAGACGTTGTTTGATCTGGGTCACATAGCCTGCTCTCTTCTCCCATATCACATCAGCCTTCTGAATGATTGTAACAAGACGCTCGTCCAATCCACGCAAGATTCCTTGCTCCAGCTTCCAGTTGCTGATCTGCTGCTCTACAATCATCCGGCCCGCAACTCTCAATCGCCTCGTAACACACTCAGCCTGCGGATGATTGACCACAGCCAACATGAATAGCCCTTCTCGAGACGGAATAAGCATGTCCGGATCAGGCAACATCAATACAGCCACTACATCCATACGCTTCTGGAGCGTCTGCAAATAGGATTGAATGCAGTCATCCGGTCGCATGAGGCATGCCCTCCTTCCTTCCCAATCAAAGGTTGAAAATATGGATTCTACAAACAGACAAGGTTTCCTGCTTGTCTACAGATGAATCCTTGGTATGCTATACTAATGAACAGGAGGAATGATGAATGAAAAAAACCGAACGCCTGAGTAAAATTAAACGCATGCGTACCTGGGGCAACTGGAGCATGGTCATCGGCCTTCTCCTCATGTACACCGGATACGCGTTTTTTGCTGGATACCTGGACTTTATACCCCTGCTTGGGACGATGCTTAAAGGCTCTTACATTTTTATGACCTGTCTGCTCATTCTCGGTTTCTTGCTTACCATGGCAAGTACCGTCCTGTTTATGATTTCGGGAATGGTGTCTACATCAGCTCCTCAGGTGTCTTGTCCTTCTTGTCAAAAAGTAACCAAGATGCTCGGCAAAGAGGACGCCTGTATGTTTTGCGGACAACCCCTTCGTCTCGACGACGAGCAGCCGCAGCAGCAACCACAGAATCAGACCTGACTATCTCTTACACATACAAAGCCACCTCCCCCGTCGCTTACACGGCAAGGCAGGCGGCTTTTCTCATGTTACTTTTTATTCAACCCTTCATTGATGACGTTCCAGATCTCCGGCACTTCGTATCCTCTGCGCCAAGCAGCCACTCCAGCCAGATTGTACTTCTCGACAAGAGCTACCCGTTTTTGCATCGAGGTTGCGTCTTCCAGCCACATCTTGTACGTGTTTCCGTCTTTCGGGTCCTTGTACTCCACGTAGAGCTGACCAGATGCCTCATCCAGCTTAGGTGTTAGATTTCGTTCCGCGATCCATTTTTGCGCCCCGGTCATGAACAATGCCCGGGAGCTTACCTTGATTTTGCCGTCAGGCTGCTTCGCTTCCGTCCACAGTCTAGTATAGAAGGGAACGCCCAGCAGCAGCTTTTCTGCCGGCACTTCCTCCAACACGCCTTTCAATCCATTCTCGGTCCAGGGAAGAGATGCGACTGAACCGGCTTTCGGACTGGCTGCCCAGTGTTCGTCATATGTCATGACGGCGACGTAATCCACGACCTTGGCAAGGGCTGCCCGATCCAGAAACATCGACCACGTCTCCGCAGTGGATTTAATCGTTACATCAATGCTGACTGTAAGGCCTTGCTCGTGCAAGTACGGGGTCAACTCCCGCATAAATTGCACGAGACGCTCCTTGTCCTTCAGGTAGACATTTTCAAAATCGATGTTGATGCCATCCAGGTCATAGAGATGGGCATAGTGAAGCAGTTGGGCGATTACTTTTTCCCGTTTGTCAAAGTTGCTGAGAACAGCGGTCGTCCAGTCAGGGTTAAAGCCGTTCGTCACCAGCCCCCACACCTTGTAGCCTCGCTGATGCGCCCATTTGACGTACGCAGGGTCGGCCTTGTTCAGCAGATTCCCCTCAGCGTCCTTTAGTTCAAACCAGGTAGGGGATACTACATTTACCCCAGGCATTGCCCCGATTTCTGCCGTATCCGGATTTTTGTTCACGACCTGCTCCCAGACCAGGTTGATTTTCTGCCCTAGCGGCTTCCAGGCACCAGGTTGTCGGGATGGAGTGGACTGCTCCAACTCCACCTTGCGAACCTGTGTCAAAGCAATAGCTTCCTTGGGGAGGAAACCGGAAAAACCACCAGCCGTCAATACCCGATACCAGCCTTCTTGCTCGCCCAGTAAGTCGACCGAGGCCCCTGCTGCCAGTTCGGCAACAATCGGCTCGCGATGAGATGCGCCCAGCCTCACCCTACCAGCCTTCTCTTCAGAGACAATCGTAGCTTGCTGGACAGCATATCCACTCTTCTCAACCAGTAGCACACCTGTTTCCTCAATACGCTCGAATGCGTACGGATAGAGCTTTTCTACCGGCTCCAAGGGAATGTAGCGCACGCCCTCCACTTCCTGGACGGGGACCTGCAGGTTGATCGGCTTCTTGTTCAGATACGCCACCACCTGATCGCTTTGCATCCGCAGCACCTTGTCCTTGGTCGTGACGATGACGGATTGGGTGGGTTCATCCCAAAACAGGTCTGGGTCGATCTGCTCTTTTACAAAATCAAAGGGGAGCAGCACCTGCTCTGAATCGAGCATATACGGCATCGTTGCCCGCTCGCCCTGGAAGACAATCACATGCTTGTCGCCATCGTATGGTTCGACATGCTCAGTGGAAGGCCTAAGAAAGAAGTACCAGCCGATCACACCGAATATTGCGACGATGAACAGCATCGTCATTAGAAAAAAACGGGCAAGATTCTTGCGTCTTCGCTTTGGGCGAGTAGCAAGTCCCCTCTCCAAGCTCATGTATTTGGACCTCCTCGTCGGCGTACAGTCATTTCTACGATCATATCGACAATTGCAGTGGTTCACAACCTTTTGTATCTTGGCAATTCTTGAATGATCCCCATCCTAAAAAGACGAACCAGCCCCAAAAACGTTACAGCATTCGACAGAAAAACACCTTCCGCATCAACGCAAGCTTCTCGTTGATTCAGAAGGTGTCCGGGTGCAAAGCTGTTGTTTAGTGGGTGGTCTTTTGACAGGAATCACAAACGCCATATACTTCCATCCGATGACCGGTTACCTGGAATCCGATATCCCTGGCTGCCGATTCTTCTGCATCCCTCAAATAAGGGAAGTGAAAATCGCTGATGGAGCCGCAGTGAATGCAGATGGCATGGTAATGATCTTCTTCCACATTCGCATCGAAGCGGCTGGAAGCATCGCCATAGGTCAGCTCCCGCACCAGCCCTGCGTCCTTGAATACCCGCAGGTTGTTGTAAATGGTGGCCACACTCATGTTGGGGAATTTACCCTCAAGCGCTTTGTATATTTCATCAGCAGTTGGGTGGGTCATCGTTTCAAGCAGATAGGTCAAGATGGCATGACGCTGAGGTGTCATACGAACCCCGGTGTTTTTAAGAATTTCAACAGCTTTTTCTACGCGCTGTGTCATTTTGTTACACCTCACAGTCTTTCGCAAGACAAAAGAACAAGGTTCCTCGTGTCATTGATTAGAATTACTTTAAATAAGTGTACGTCTACTCAGCGAAAACTGTCAATATGCATTCGATTTATTTGGAGAAAGTGGCAGAAAAAAACGTGTTATGCCTTCTTTTTAGAGGCAGCTTTCTTCGCCTCCGCCTGCGCGTAGCGGCACATGGATTGCAACGGACATACCGCACACTGCGGGTTGCGAGCCGAGCAGATCCTGCGGCCGTGCCAGATCAGCCAATGATGCGCGTCCGACCACTTCTCCCGTGGGATTCTCTTCATCAATTGACGCTCTACTTCATCGACATTTTCGCTTTTCGCCAAACCCAAGCGGTTCGCCACCCGGAAGACATGCGTATCGACCGCAATGGCAGGTATTCCATAGGCATTGGACAAGACCACATTCGCCGTCTTTCTGCCTACGCCTGGCAATGCCTCCAGTTCCTTATGAGTTTGCGGGACCTCGCTATTGTACTTCTCAAACAGGATTCTACAGGTCTCCAGGATGTTCTTACTTTTATTTTTATACAGCCCCAGCCCTTTTATATGCTCCTCCATTTCTTCCTGTGTCAAATGAAGGTAGTGTTCAGGTTCATTCAATTTCTCGAACATGGGGGCTGTGATTTCATTGACTCGTTTGTCGGTGCATTGAGCGGACAGAATCGTAGCGATCAAAAGCTCGAATGGTGTTCGATAGTTCAACTCGCAATGCGCATCCGGATAAAGCTGCTGCAGCGTATCCAGAATCTCTTCGACAGGTACTTTCCGTTGTGCCATTGGTATAACCCCCTTCCTCATCCATTATACAGGCAGATCGCGGACGGGCAATCCTTCGCCGCTTTTTTCGAATGGTATCCCGGATGGAAAGTAAGGTAGAATGGAAGGAAGAAATGGTGCAGATTGACAGGAGGGATTCAGATGAAAGTCTTCCTGACCGGGGCTACCGGCTTTGTCGGAAAAGGCATTCTGGCTCGGTTGCAGCAAGAAGGCTATCCGTGTGTCTGTCTGGTACGTCCGGGGTCGCAGAAATACAAAACTATGAAAGTGGATGAGCGGAATGGAGTCACTTGGACCGCAGGAGACCTGTTCGACCCGTCATCCCTGGCTGCTGCCATGCAGGATTGTGATGCCGTGATTCACCTGGTCGGCATTATTCGCGAACAGCCGGGAAAAGGAGTTACCTTTTCAAGAGTGCATGCGGAAGGGACGCGGAATGTGCTGGAGGCTGCCAAGCAAGCCGGGATCAAGCGCTTTGTCCACATGAGTGCGCTGGGTGCCCGCGAAAACGCAACGAGCGCTTACCACCGCACCAAATACGAAGCAGAGCAACTGGTCCAGAACAGCGGCATCCCGCATGTCATCTTTCGTCCCTCCGTCATCTTCGGGCCCGGAGACGAATTCGTCAACATGCTTGCTGACCTTGTCCGGATGCCAGTCACACCCGTCATCGGGGACGGCTCCTATCCCTTGCAGCCCGTGGCACGAGAGACAGTAGCGGATGTTTTTGTCCAAGCCCTGACGCTGGACGCAGCTGTCAACCGCATCTATGAAACCGGGGGACCAGCCCCCATCAGCTATGGTCAGATTCTGGATGAGATCGGCGCGGTCATCGGAAAATCCCGTGTGCGCAAGGCGCATATCCCGCTTGCCCTCATGAAGCCAGTCGTCAACCTGATGGAGGGATTCTCGTTCTTTCCTATCACCAACACGCAGTTGACCATGCTGCTGGAAGGCAATGCTTGTCAAGATGGGCAGCTCCTGTACGACACCTTCACGACGACGCGGATACCTTTTCGCGAAGGCATCTCTTCCTATCTCACCAAATGAACGTCAAAGAAGCCCTGCTCGCGCTCATGCAAGCAGGGCTTTCCTGTCCCTGTTATGTTTCTATTCATGCAAATACTGCTCGGCTGTCCCCATCTGAAGATTCACATGGCGAGCCACGACAAACAGATAATCTGACAAGCGATTGAGGTATTTGACGACAGCTTTGTTGACCTGTTCCTGTGTCGCTACATGGACTGCTTTTCTCTCTGCCCGTCTCACTACGGTGCGTGCTACGTGAAACGCAGCGGAAGCAGGATGGCCTCCCGGCAGGATAAAATTGGTCAACGCAGGCTGATCCGCTGACAGCTTGTCGATCTCCTCTTCCAGAAAGGCGACGTCTTCATCCGTGATCGGCCAGCCGACGTTCTTCCCTTCCGGCGTCGCCAACTCCGCTCCGACGTGGAACAGCTTGGTCTGAATCATGTGAAAAACAGCACGAAGCTGCGTCCATTCTTCTGTCATGGGCAACAGCGACAACGCCATTCCGATCTGCGAATTGGCCTCATCGCATGTGCCGTACGCTTCCACCCGATCGGCGAACTTGGGCACCCGTACACCGTGAACCAGGGAAGTCTCTCCCTTGTCGCCTGTTTTCGTATAGATTTTCATCCCGATCCCTCCCTTTCCGACTCGCAATGATAAGGAAACCTACACCGCTTGCGCAACGATAATCAGCTCGGTGCTGCTGGCATCAAAAGGAGCCCTGGCAAAATTGCCGTACCGCTCCACCACCTTCAAGCCATTGAGTCGAAGCAGATGATGCAGTTCTGCCGGGAAGATGTAGCGCAGGGTAAAACGTCCCTTCAGCCGCTCCGTCACCAATCCCGCGGGATTGGTGCGTTCGTATATCCGGGTCACCTCTGACCATTGCTGGAAATGATCGTAGCGCGTGTAGTCCCACATCGCCAGTTCGTCTCCATTTTCGAGCCGATAGGTGCCGCGCAGGGACATCTTCTCGCTCTCCTCAGCGAAATGGCTGATCTTGGGCACAAACACGTTCATCACGAACTTGCCGCCTGGGGCCAGGTGCTTGCGGATGGCGGTCAACGCTTTCATCTGTTCATGAATATGCATCAAATGAAGAAACGAGCGAAATGGAATCATGATCAGGGAAAATGTCTCATCCAGCGAAAAATTGCGCATGTCTCCCTGCAGCAGCTTGAGCTTGTCAGCAACGCCGCTCTCCTCTGCTTTGGCCTTCGCCCGCTCCAGCATCTCCGAAGACAGGTCAATCCCGGTCACGTCGAGGCCATCTTGTGCCATCGGAATGCTGATCCTGCCGGTGCCGCAAGCCAAGTCGAGCACCTTGCCGTCTGCCTGTTTCGCCATATCGCGGAAAAAGTCCACATCGCCCGCTACGCCTTGTTGTGTCAGATCGTAGTAATCCGCCCATTGATACATGTCACTCATGCAGTTCTCCCCCTATGCTTGCAAGGCATCGGATTGCAGATAGGCCAGTACCAGCTTGGCAGTGTTGTCCAACGCTTCCTCATGCGTGCGCTCATGGGAGTGCGAGGCGTCCACGCCAGGACCGATCAACCCGTGCACGATATCATAACCGGCGCGCAATGCTGCACTCGCATCCGAGTTGTAATACGGATAGATGTCTACCTGATAGTTGAGTCCCTGCTTCTCTGCCAATTCTGTCAGATGGCGGCGCAGACCATAGTGGTAAGGGCCGGAAGCATCCTTGGCACAGATGGAGACACAGTACTCATCGGTCGTCTGCCCGTCTCCGATCGCTCCCATATCTACTGCCAGGTATTCGATCACCTCTGCGGGGACGCTGGAGTTGCCGCCATATCCAATCTCTTCATTATTGCTGATGAAAAAATGTGTCGTGTACGGCAAGAGCGTTTTCGTCTCCTGCAAATGCTTGATGACGCCGAGCAAAATCGCGACACTCGCTTTGTCATCGATGTGACGGGATTTGATAAATCCGCTCTCGGTAACCGTCACACGAGGATCAAAGGAAACAAAATCCCCTACGCGAATGCCCAGATCGAGCACATCCTGCTTGCTTTTCACTTTTTCGTCAAGACGCACTTCCATGTTCTCTTCGCTTCGTTCCATTTTTCCCGAATCACGATAGACGTGGACCGAAGCCTTCGTGGAAAGAATCGTTCCCGTCACGATGCGGCCGCTGGATGTTTCTATAGCACAATGCTCGCCCTCGATCGCATGAAACGTAAAGCCTCCGATCAACGTCAGCTTTAGTCTTCCGTTCGCCTTGATCTCCTTTACCATCGCTCCCAGGGTATCCACGTGTGCGGTCAGCAGGCGCGCTTTTTCCTGCTCTTGTCCCGGAATCGTAGCGATGACGGCTCCTTTATTCGTCCGCTTGCAGGCGACGCCAAGTGTTTTCAGCTCCTGCTCCACCCATTCCATCACTTTCGCGGTATTGCCTGACGGGCTTGGAATATTGGCAAGCTGGCAAAACGCATCCACCATGTATTTCACTGATACGCTCATCGTCTGTAACCTCCCCAAATCTCGCTTATTTGACCGAGAGTTCCTCGGAAATGAACTGGAGGACTTCCTGCACATGTCCTTTTACCTTCACTTTACGGTATTCCTTCGCGATTCTTCCTTCCGCATCGATGACAAAAGTCGACCGCTCAATCCCCATGTATTCTCGGCCGTACATTTTTTTCAGCACCCAGACACCATATGCCTCTGCCACCTGATGATCCGGGTCCGCAAGCAGGGGAAATGGCAAATCGTGTTTGGCGATAAACTTGTCATGTGACTTGACTTCATCCGGACTGATTCCGAGCACAACCGTATTCAATTCGGCAAATTTCGGATGGAAGTCGCGAAAATCACATGCTTCCGTAGTGCAGCCAGGCGTCATGTCTTTCGGATAAAAATAAAGCACCACATTTTTGCCGTGATACTGGGATAGCGAGATCGTCTGGTTGTTGTTGGCTTGCAAGGTAAAATCAGGCGCAGCTTGACCGACTGCTATCATGGATATCCCTTCTTTCTGCTCGATTTTCGCAGCTTGATAAATTCCATTTTATCACAAGCTGTACCTCACTTCATCTTGTATACGCATTGCGCTTTTTGTCAGAAAACGATAGAATTGATTGATAGGTTTGATAAAGAAAAATAAATTTAAAATTTGGCCTAGTCAGTTGGATGGTGAATGATGGCATGAAAGAGTTTTTTGAAGTAACCGACCCAGAAGCGCTAAAATCCCTTGCCATACCGGAACGCGTAAAGATTTTGGAACTCTTCGAAGATCTAGAGCCACGTACTGCCAAACAAATCGCCACAGAATTGGGCGAAAACGCAGCCCGTCTTCACTACCATGTGAAAGAACTGGTACGAGTCGGATTGTTGGAACAGGTAGATACGCGTGTAAAAGGCTCTATCGTGGAAAAATATTACGAACCTGTAGCCAAGGTGATTCAAGTAAAGCTTCAGCTTATGATCGAGGAAAACGCGCAACAGCTAAGCGACATTATGTTTACCCCTTTCCGCACGACGGAGAAGGATTTGTTGCGTACGTTGAATCGTCTGGTAGCGAGCGATCACGATGTTCGCAAGGAGTACAAAAACACGTTTGCATTCAATTTGGCTGAGTTTTACTTGAGTCAAGAGGAACGCAACCAAATGGTCGAAGAGATCAGCGCACTGATCCAGAAGTACAAGGCATACAAGAACGAACCCGGCAGAAGAAAGCTGAAGTACTTTAACATCCTCTTCCCTCTCACGCCTGCCGATCCTGCCGATGACCAGGATGACAACTTTGAGGATACGCAAGAGTAAAAGCGAGTTCAACACGAAAACCATCTAGCGAGGTGGTTTTCTTTTTTTTGATTTCGCCATTAACAAACATTCAAATAATTACTTGAATGTTTGTTTGTAACCTCATATAATGATGGTACAGAAAACAAATGTTGCCAATTTTGAAGGAGGTCTTGCTATGGGGCTCCATCACGGACATTCCCATGATCACGGACATAAACACGGGAAGGGTGCGAATAAAAAAGCGCTGCTGACTTCCCTGATCATTACTACCACTTTTCTCATCATTGAAGTCATCGGTGGCTTTCTCACCAACAGTCTTGCCCTTTTGTCGGACGCGGGACACATGCTAAGCGATTCTTCTGCTCTTTTTCTCAGCCTGATCGCCATGTACTTCGCTGCCCGGCCTCCGTCTGCTGCACGAACGTATGGCTTATTCCGCTTTGAAATTCTCGCTGCTCTGATCAATGGCGTAACCCTTGTCCTGATTTCTGTCTACATTTTTTGGGAGGCTATTGAACGCCTGGCCGCTCCCCCTGAGGTTTCCAGCCTTTCCATGATGGGAATCGCCTTCATCGGGCTGTTGGCCAATATCGCCTCCGCTTTTGTCCTGATGCGTGGTGATTACAAAAACAACCTCAACATGAGGAGCGCCTTTCTCCATGTCCTCGGTGACATGCTCGGCTCTTTCGGTGCGATTGTGGCCGGACTCTTGATGTGGATGTTTGGCTGGTATATTGCCGATCCGATCATCAGCATCGTGGTAGGTGTCCTGATCATCATCAGCGCGTGGCGAGTAACCAAAGATTCTATCCATGTCCTGATGGAAGGGACGCCATCCTCCATCAATGTGCAAGAGGTGGAGGCATCGTTAAGAAGAATCGCGGGAGTGACTGACGTGCACGACCTGCATATCTGGACCGTTACCTCGGGCTTCGATGCTCTGACCGTCCATCTGCAGGTGGAAGACCAGCTGCCGAGCTATCCGGTGCTGCAAGAGGCGCTACACCTTTTGCGAGATCAGTACGGAATTACTCATGCTACGGTTCAGATCGAGAACGCTGCGGTTCGTCACGACGAATTGCTCTGCCAGGTAGGACCGGGGCATGACCATCACGAAAAGCATCATGACCATGACCATAACCATGCGCATGCACATGAGTAGAAACGAATCCATTATTTTTTTCTGCAGAATGTAAGGTTTTGCCGATTGCTGTATCTAAAGGGGGGAAGGGAGGAACGAAGGTTGGAAGAAAAATCGATGTATTCGCCTGTCACCCTACTGGCGCAAACCGACTCCTACGCCTTTGAGGAATTGATGAATACTCATCTGTCCGGCGTATACCGGCTTTGCTGTTGGCTGGTTAAAGACCCGGTAGCTGCCGAAGACCTGACACAGGAAGTTTTTTTGCAGGCCTACAGACATCTCGGCTCGTTTCGGGGAGAAAGCCAGCTGGGCACATGGCTGTACCGGATCGCAGTCAATGAATCAAAACGCTACCTGCGCTCCTGGTCGGTACGGAAGCTTCTCTACTTTTCCCCCTCCCATACAACGTTTGAGACAGCAAGCGGCCCAGCCTTGTCGGATGAAGAGAATGGTTCTGCCTTGAAGCAATTGGAGAGGCTCGTTCACTCCCTCCCCTTTCGGCATAAGCAGATTATCGTCTTGTACTACTATGAAGAACTGTCTGCCGAACGGATAGCCGAAATCCTGGACATGAAGGTCGGGGCGGTGTACACCCGCCTGCATCGGGCCAGGGAAGCGCTGAAAAAAAAGGCTCTGGAGGAGGGAACGGAATGGATCTGGACCAACGACTAATCGAACTTGGCAGGACAAAACGCGAGGAAATCCTGACTGAGCAACAACAGATGGAGCGCTTGAAACGGGTGATTCGGCAAAACATTCAACGTCCTTCAACACACAGGCGCTGGATGCCAGTCCCAATCGCACTCAGTCTGCTGCTCATCTGCATCGGCCTATGGGTGTATCCTCCCTGGGACCACTTGGAACAGAGTCGAATGCCTTCATCCCTGCCCAACGTGCCACCGGATACGCAGGCACCCCCAGCTTCGGAATCACCAAAGAAGGAGAGTGAAAAGCCCCTTGTGCTGGAGGATCAGCTCGCCTTTGCGGCTGATTTTGTAAACTGGATGCAAAGGTACACGGACTACGAGATCAAGCAGGTGACGGCCTCCCCTTTTGCAGATGTTTTCGAGGCAACGGATCAGGCTGTTATGCTGGAGACGAATAAAGGAAAGCTGCATGTCGTCTTTTTCCCCAATCCGGGAGAGGCGGAGAAGGTGGAAATTGACGAGGATTTTACGGTGCGCGGACAAATTACGTTTACGTTTACCGGTGCCAAGCTGAAGGAAGGTGTGACTACTCTTCACGCGACCGGTCCTACCTATCAATACAGCTACGACAATCTGTTGTTTCTGTCGTCCAATAGCGAATTCGTGCTGACCTTTCGTAATGCTTTCAAGGATTTTGACATCTATAAAATCATCTTCGCAAACTTTGGACTTAACTTTGACGAGTATACCTATCTGAATGAGTCCAAAAAGGAAAAAATCAACGTCTCATTCGAAGACATCGATCAGAATCCGGCACTCGCGATTCATAAGCTGAGCTCCTTCTGGTGGGCAAGACCAGGATACAAAGAAATGCCATACGTACCGAAAGTGGGAGATCGTATCCCCGGAGTATTTGTGAAAAACGGAACCTATGACGAGGCAATTAGCATCCATATGACTTCAGACGGTATACATCATCTCGTCCGATTAAAATGGGACAATGAACGCAAGATATGGGCACCCGTCGAGCACAAGCAAAAGCCTGGGAAATCCAAACAGAGATCCTCGTAACAGCAAAAGGCCACCTGATCGCATCTGAACAGGTGGTCTCTCTTTTAGTGTTACGGCATCAATAAGCCCTTGCAAACCAGACGGTATGCTTCGCCTCTGCCCCGCAGGTGATGCAGGTCTTTTTCTCCACAGGCGGGTCAAACGGAATATTGCGAGATGTGAATTTGGTCTCTTCCTTGACCTTCGCCTCGCACTCATCCTCACCGCACCAGCCAGCAAGAACCCAGCCACTCGGCTTTTTGTCGCTCTCGCATGCAGCGATATGGGCATGCAGCTGCTCCAGCGTGTCGATCTCCAGATGGGAATGCTCATCGCGGAAGGCGACAGCCTTGTCATACATATTTTGTTGGATCTCCTCCAACAGCTTGGTGACGGCTTCGGCCGCACCCGCGATCGGCACGGTCACCTTTTCGCCCGTATCGCGCCGCGCCAGAATCACCTGTCCGTTCTCCACATCGCGCGGACCGATCTCCAGGCGAATCGGCACGCCGCGCATCTCCCACTCATTGAACTTCCAGCCCGGCGTCTCTTCGCGCAGGTCGGCACGCACGCGGACTCCTGCCGCTTTCAAGGCGTCAAACAAAGGATCAAAAGCCGTCATGACCTGTTCGCGCAGCTTCATCGGACCGACAGGAATCATGACTACCTGTGTAGGAGCCATGCGCGGCGGGAAGGCAAGCCCTCTGTCATCTCCATGCACCATGATCATCGCTCCGATCAGACGGGTAGAGGAGCCCCAAGACGTGGTGTGAACGTATTTGAACTGGTTGTCGCGATCGAGGAATTTAATCTCGAAGCCGCGCGCGAAGTTTTCGCCCAGGTAGTGGGAAGTGCCCGCCTGCACCGCCTTGCCGTCCTTCATCATCGCCTCGATGGAATACGTATCGATCGCGCCGGCAAACCGCTCGCTTGGCGTCTTCTGCCCCTTCCAGACCGGGATCGCCAGCTCCTGCTCCACGACTTCACGGTAAATCTCCAGCATCTGCATGGTTTCTTCCCGCGCCTCCTCCTCGGTGGCGTGTGCGGTATGTCCCTCCTGCCAGAGGAATTCGGAGGTACGCAGGAACGGCATCGTCCGCTTCTCCCAGCGGAACACGTTGGCCCACTGGTTGATCAGCACAGGCAGATCGCGGTAGCTTTGAATCCACTGGCTGTACATATGTCCGATAATGGTCTCCGAGGTCGGACGCAAGGCCAGCTTTTCCTCCAGCGGCTCTCCTCCGGCCTCTGTCACCCAAGGAAGCTCGGGATTGAAGCCCTCGATATGCTCCTTCTCCTTCTGGAAAAAGGACTCGGGGATCAGCATCGGAAAATAGGCATTGCGATGTCCCGTCTCCTTGAATCGCTTGTCCATTGCCGCCTGGATGCGCTCCCATAGCTCAAACCCGTCCGGCTTGAACACGATACATCCGCGCACCGGGGTGTAGTCCATCAGCTCGGCTTTTTTGATCGCGTCAATATACCAGCGGGAAAAATCCTCGGACTGCGGGGTGATTTCTTTCACAAACGCTTTGTCCTGCTTCATGTGACCTCACTCCTTTTTTCAAAATAAAAAACCCCCATCCCACATAGGGACGGAGGATCAACTTCCGCGGTACCACCCTGATTAACAGCAGACACAGGCTGCCGTTCACTCAACAAACCCGATAACGGCGGGGAACCGGCACAGTTCATCACCAGCGGCTTCAGGATGGGGTGCAGCTATGCCTATGTATCAGCCTTGCAGACGAGGGCCGACTCTCTGGGACCAGGCAAAAAACTGCGAGTCCTTTCATTGCCTTTTAAGCTTTAAACGGTGTATTTAAGAAAGTATATTAGCAAGCCAGTGCCATATTGTCAATTCGTGGTATTTGGGGCCAAATGCTCGCGCAGACATTTCAGCTTTTCCATATGAAAAGCCGACATCGGTTCATGGCCGAAGTAGCGGTAGACGCGGATTTGCTTATCGCTGGCTTGCAAATGATTGTATGCCGCAAACACCGTCGACGGAGGCGTGATCTCATCGATCAAGCCAATCGAGACCAGCACGGGGCATGTGACCCAAGGTGCCAGGTTCATTACGTCATAATAGGAGAGCGTCTCCATCGCTTTTTCCTCGATTTCGGGCGCGCTGTTGCGGCGAAAATACTCATTGATCTCCAGATATGGCCCGGCTAGCGCTGTGTCGATCGCCCGCCGGAAATGGCTTAAATACGGGTATTCCGCAACCACGACGCGCGGGATGGCAGACAAGGCAGCAGCGACTAGGCTCAAGGCCCCTCCCTGACTTCCTCCTGTCACCCCGATGCGGGAAGTGTCCACTTCCTCACGTTCCGCCAGCACCTCAAGCGCACGTACGGCATCCATGTATACCCCGCGGTAATAATACGTCTCCTTGGAAAGAATGCCTTTGGTCATCCAGCCAACCGCGTTTCCGTGAGGCGCGACACTATTGTCCTCGCTCAACTGCTGACCGCGCACCAGCATCCCGAATGCGGCATAGCCGTGCAATGCCCAGTTGACCACATCATGGATCTGCCCGTCATGGCTCCAGTTGTAGCCGTGGTACAGGACCAGTCCCGGATGCTGTCCCGCCCGGTCAGGGACCGCGTAGTACCCGCAAATTCGCGCATCCCCAAATCCAGCAAAGCTTAGTTCATAGAGCCGTACGCCATCGACCGGATATTCGATGGCGGTAAGCTGTGGTTCGCTCGGCACCTGCGCCAGCAGCTGCTTGCTTTCCTCCCAAAAGTCTGAGAAGTCGTCGCGTAGAGTCAGGGCTGGTTTGTATTCCCGCAATTGCTCCAAAGGCAGATCATACGGCTGTCCCATCCTTTTTCCCCCTATCAGTCAGCAGCGATCAGTACATGATCATGCCGCCTGTCACATTTATCGCCTGTCCGGTCATATAGCGAGCAGCAGGCGAGCTCAGGAAATAAAACACATCCGCCACTTCCTCAGGCGAACCGAGACGACCCAGAGGCGATTTTTCCCGCCAGGCCTCCAGTACCTCTGCGGAAAGCGTCTTCGCCATATCGGTCATGATGATTCCCGGACATACGCTGTTGACGTGGATATTATGTGGACCGAGCGCCATCGCCATCGTTTTGGTCAATTCGATGACGGCCGCCTTGCTCGCGCAGTAGGCAGACTCGTCCGCTCCTCCCCATTTGCCGCCCATCGAGGCCATATTCAAGATACAGCCGCGCTCCCTGGCGATCATGCGCCGGACGACCGGCTGCGACACCAAGTAAATGGATTTGACATTCACATTGAAAATCAAATCAAAATCTTCTTCCGTCGTCTCCAAAAACTCTTTTCTCCGCTGTACCCCGGCATTGTTCACCAGCACGTCCACGAAGCCGTATTCCGCAAAAACGCTTTCCATCATCGCGTCTACCGCAGCTTTGTTCGTCACGTCGCAGGCAAAATAGCTTCCGTCCGAGGTCACTTCTGCCGCTTCCGGGCTAGGCTCATTCGCCACATCCAGGATGACGATGCGATCCCCTGCCTGGCGAAATCTGCGGGCTATCGCCAAACCAATCCCTCTATTGGCTCCAGTAATCAAAACAACGCGTGCTTCTTCGGTCATCTCTATGGCCACCTCCCCGTTTAGCCCCTCTTCAAATCCACCCCGGTATGAAAAGCGGGAACCAGCTTTTCCAGCAGCCTGATCAGTTCGGACAAATCGTTAAGATCGACCGCTTCCACAGGCGCATGTGTATACCGTGTAGGGAAGGCCAAATCGATCATCGGAATCCCGGCGTTCTCCAGCTGGCTGAACGAAGCGTCCGTCAGCCCGCCCATGAAGGTAGAGTATTGGAGGCTGACATCCTCCTCATCCGCCACTTTCTTCACAAAGCTGACCAGCTTTGGATTGGGGATCAATCCCCCGAGCGTTCCCCGTCCGTGGAAGCTGTACAGATTCAGGCAAGGCCCTTCTCCCAAACGGATATCAGCGGTTCCCTTGAGATCTGGCGTATCGGCAGCCACGACCAGATCCAAGGTGATCGAAACATCGGGATTGACCGCCCTCACAGCCGGGATCACACCGCGCAGATTGAACTCCTCCTGTACGGAAAAGACAATGACCACTTCGCATGGCAGCGTTTTGCCGACAAGCCGGTCGATCAGTTCCAGCAAAATCAAGCATCCCGCTCTGTTGTCGATGGCATTGCTGAAGGCAAGGGATTGGCGGCGGAAAAATTGCCTGGCGTAGACCACCGGCATTCCGACATGGACGCCGGCTTCCAGCGCTTCATGCTTGCTGCGAAAGCCAAAATCGAGATAAGCCTCCTGCACCTGCGGCAGCTTGAACTTCTCCTCCGGCTTGGTCAAATGATGCGATTTCGTGCCGATCATGCCCGTGATGCGGCCACTTGGCGTCTCAGCGATCACGGTTTGACCCAGCATGCTTTTTTCCGGAATGCCTCCCAATCGCTCTACGCGGATAAATCCGTCCTCTTCGATTTTTTTGATGATGAATCCGACCTCATCCATATGGGCGAAAACCATCACCTTGAAGGGGTTCGGCTCATCGATTTTATTGACCTGAACAATGACATTGCCGAGATTGTCCACCCTGACCTCATGTATGCCATGCGGCAATTCGCTTTGCACCTTGCGAATCATCGCGTCCTCGTAACCGGCCGGGGATACGACTTCTGTCAATCCTTGCAGCCGCTGGGCAAAATGCGTCCATTCATCTGCTCTCATCTCTCTCACCGCTCCCACACTTAAAAATCGAACACAGAGTGAAAACGGCGAAACCTCCGGCTTTCACTCTGCATCGTTGCTTACGAATAGACGATCTGGCTTCGGAACGCTTTTACCTTATCCATAAAGGATTTGACCCGCGCCGGATCTACGTGATTTTCAAATTTTCCGTCATGCTTGAACGTAGTCCCCACCACCGCGCCATCCGCAATCGACAGCTGCTGCTCCAGATTCTCCATCCTCATCCCGGTATTAGCCAGAACGACCGTACCAGGAACCGTGTCCTTGACGCGCTTCAGGATGGCGGAGTCCGTCTCCGCTCCCGCTGTCAGACCCGATACGCAGAGAGCGTCCGGCCGATTGTTGAACACCGTCGACTTGGCGATGCTCTCAATCTCGCGCTCCGCCATGTATTTGGCCGCTTCCGGCACGATGTTGAACAGCAGCTTGACATCCTTGGCGCCGATGCGATGCTGATGGCGGATCGTCTCGCCGACATTTGTATTCCACATGCCGAAATCACTCGCATATACGCCTGTAAAAATTTCCCTGACGAATTTGGCGCCTGTCGCGGCAGCCAGGTCGAGCGACTTTTTAGCATCCCAAAGGACGTTTACCCCGAACGGAATCTTGATATCCGTCATCAGTTCCCCGATAATCCGGGCCATAGCAGCGACTGTCTCCGTTTTGACATCTGTCAGGTACGGCAGGCTGAATTCATTGGAGAACAGTACCGCGTCTACCCCGCCGGATTGCAGGGCGAGGAAATCCCTGCGCGCCATTTCAATGACGTACTCCATTCCTTTTTCCTGATCAAAATAAGGATCACCCGGCAGCGGCAAAAAGTGGCACATGGCAATAATCGCTTTCTCTGTCCCGATCACTTCTTTTAACCAAGTCATCGCTGACCCTCCTAGTTCCTTGATATGGATGACAAGACATCCATGCTGTTTTTGGTCTGTTCGTAAATCTCGCGGTACAGCTGATAGTATGTTTCATAGATTTCCGCGTCTTCGGTTTGCGGCTCAATGATTTCGGTATAGTCGACCCACGAATCGATCTCTTCCAGCTTGTCGTACCATCCCAGACCCAGCGCGGCTAGAAAAGCATCTCCGTACGCCGCTCCATAGGTTACCTTGGGAATGTACTGCTCCACACGGCAAATGCTGCTGACCGCCTGCAGCCAGAGCCGATTTTTCGTCCCTCCGCCGATCGCTACCAGCTTGCGCGGCGGATATCCCGCAAGCCTCATCTCTTCGATGTTGTGGCGGATCGAATAGCCGATCCCTTCCAGAATCGCCCGGTACAAATCTCCGGTCGTATGCTTCAAGGTCAGACCAAACCACGTCCCGCGGGCTTGCAGATGGTGAATTGGCGTGCGCTCTCCGCTGAAATACGGCAGCATGAGCAGTCCGTTTGCTCCCGGATTGCTCTGTTCCGCCAAATGCGTCAAGCGGGTGTAGGCTTCATCCCTGGTTTCTCCCGGCTGGAGCCACTGGTCGACGAACCATCTGGTGATGGAGCCTGCGGTGGAAGTCCCCCCGGTGAGCGTATGAAGCTGCGGCACTGCGTGTACAGAGGGCCAAAACTTTGCGGTCTGGGTCGGGGCATCGATCACCTGGATGAAAAACGTTGAGCTGCCGTACATGATCATCATGTCGCCCTGGTTGACCGCCCCGATGCTGATCGATTCCGACATCGCGTCGGCAGTCCCGGCAATCACCTTCGCTCCCGCTGGCAATCCTGTCGCTTCGGCGGCTTCCGGGGTGACACAGCCGACTATTTCGTGGCTCCATACGATTCTCGGCAGCTTTTCCCGCTCAGCCACATAGGCGCAATGCTCCTCATTCCAGTCTTGCTTTTGCAGGTCGAACAAGGGAGAGAAGGCGCATGCCGTGTAGGCATCGATGACGCGTTCTCCGGTCAGCTTATATACCAGATAGCCGTTTCCTGAGAGAAAAGTCGCCGTTTTCTCGTATACTCCGGGCTCTTGGTTGCGAATCCAGAGAATTTTGGCTCCCGCAGATTGCGAGGACAAATAGTGACCGCCCTTACGCAAAATGTTGGCGGGGCCGATTTTTTGGTTCAGCTCGTCAATTTCTGCGCTTGCCCGCGTATCGATTCCGTAGAGTATGGCTTTGCGAAGCGCGTTGCCGTCCTGATCAATCGGCACCACAGCTGGCCCAATCGTACTGATTCCGATTGCTTCGATGTGGGAAGCACGAAAGCCGGCTGTCTTTTCTCCCTCGGCGATCAACGCTTTGGACAAGGTCTTCACGGCGTGCCACCATGTCTCCTCGGCATCGTGCTCTGCCCAGCCGTGCTGCGGGATCTCCAAGGTATGGGGCAAAGACTGGTACGCGACCATCTTACCCTCCCTGTCAACCAGAACGCCTTTGGACTCATAGGTTCCAATATCAATTCCCATTACGTAAGACATCTTGACCACCTGCCGTATCCACAAGGTTTAGCTGGTAAGGGTGAGAATTTCACCTGTTTCGGCTGACTCGCGTATCGCGGCAATGGCCCGGATCACTTCCAGATTCTCCTGATGCGGCACGCGGGCTGGCTGCTCTCCTGCGTCCACACAGGATAGAAAGTACCGAAGCTGGTTCGCGTAAGGATCATGCTGTTCCAGCTTGCGGATGACGGGCTGCCGATTTTTCTGATAGAGGCGCAGCTCGGAAGTGGAAGCATCCCGCTCCCCGATGTTGTAGCCTGCCTTGTAGGTAAATTCCACGGTCCCTTTCGTTCCGGCCGCTTTAAAAAACATGGTGAACGGATAACCGTCGGACATCGTAAACGCCGCCTCGGCAACCGCCTTTTCGCCGCTCTTGAAGGAAATGGAGGACATGGCGTGATTCCAGCAGCCGGTATGGTCTTTGTTGGCGAGGCAATACACGGAATCGATCTCGCCAAACAGATCGCGCAGGAAGTCGACATCATGCACATGCATGTCGCAGATCGCACCGGCTCCTTTTTCCGGATGGAGCAGCCATTCATTTCCCCAATCCGGCAAGGTGGAGCATCTGCTGGCAAAAGCCATGTGCACCTGCCCCAGCTCGCCGCTTTCATAAAGCTCCTTGATCTCGGTATAGCCGCTCCAAAAGCGGACGACCTGCCCGACCATAAAAATGATCCCGGCTTCCTTCACCTGATCCAGCATGCGTTGTGTAGCCTCCACCGTCATTTCGACCGGCTTTTCGCAGAGCACATGCTTGCCGTATTGCGCGCATAATTCCACATACTTGCCATGCAGAAAGGTTGGCAAGGCGATGATCACTACCTCCACGTCTGCCTGCTTCAGCAGCTCATCGGCGTCCTGGTAGTAAGCGCAGCCGTATTCATCGGCAAAACGCTGCCCAGCCTCTTCGCGAATGTCGGCGACCGCCGTCAGTACGGCGTTGTCCAGCGAACGAATGGATTCGGCGTGACTTCTTGAAATCAGGCCGGCTCCCAAAATTCCGATCTTGTGCATCTATTACTCCCCCTTCCTGTAAGCTGACTGGCGAGAAGGGCTTACTGGTACTTGTCTTTTACCTTGAACACGTAGTTCTTCGCATCCGCTTCCACCTTGGCCTTATCCCATGTCGTATCGACAAAATCATTGGTCACTACTTGGTCGAGCGGAATCTCTTTTTTAATAATGCCGGTTTTCACGGCCCAATCCATGTTCAGCTTCCATTTATCCATGTCTGCGATGCCGATGCCTCCGTCAACAATCTTCTTTTGATCGGCTTCGTTTAGCCCGAAGCCTTGATACACCCGGCCCATCATCGCGCCGACAGCACCGTCCCAAGGAATTTTGATCGACGGGAACTGTTCCAGCGTCAGGTCGGCTGCCGCTTCGGGATTCATTTTCACGAAGTACATCCCTTTTGCCAGCGCGCGCACGAATTTGCGCACCATTTCCGGATCTTCGGTGAGGTACTCCGCGTTGGTTACGAGCGGATTCGAGGTATACGGCAGAATCTCGTTGCCGTCGATGTACTCGAAATCAAATCCCTGGCCCTTCAATTGCGAATACTCCGCCACCCAGGTGAACAAAATGTCCAGCTTGCCTTCCTGCACCATCTGGAAGCGGTTTTCCCCAGCGACCACATACTCTACGTCTTTTTCCGGATCCAGACCGGCGGCGATCAACGTCGGGTTGATGATATTGGCCCATGCCGCATCCCCAAGCGCCACCTTCTTTCCTTTCATGTCCTCCCAGGTTTTGATGCCGCTGTCTGATCGGACGGCCATGCCAAAAATATTGATCGAATCGTTTTGGAACACGGCTTTGAGGGGCAATCCGTTTTCAATGCCCATAAAAAGGAAATTGGGAGAAGGCAAAGCGAATTGGGCATTCTTGAGCGCTACCATTTTCGTATCTGTCGTACCAAAGGACTGTTCGATTTTTACTTCCAAGCCTTCTTCGGCAAAATAGCCCATCTTGATGGCTGACCAGATATGCGCGTCATCCAACACTTCCACCGTGCGCGGCACGACGACCGTCACCTGCTGCAAATTGCCCGAACCCGATGCAGGGGCTGCGGTATTGGGCTGCGGCGTCGTGCCAGCAGCTTGACCTCCGCCTGACGTGTTCGTTCCTCCTGAAGGATTGCTTCCCCCCGGCTGCGTGCTGCTTTGCGCACACCCGGCAAGCACCGCGACCAACCAAAGCACAGCGATCAACAGCGTGATTTGCACCTTTCTCATCCTGTAACCCTCCTTGGATCATTTATGTCTTGAATCATTGACACCAATCCATCATCATGCTGGCGTATACCTTGGCCGCTGCCACTAGGCTGTCTACCGTGATGTACTCGTTCTCGCCGTGAACCGACCAGCTCAGCGAGCCCGGCCCGAACACGACAGCAGGCACGCCGTGTTTGTTCAAATAGGCGGCATCACAAACGGCTCGAAAGCCGGACAAGACGGCTCGGCATTCCTTCACATCCGCGATCGCCCCCATCATTGTGCGCACGCCTGCGTGATCCGCAGGGACATGAAAGCCTTGCCATTCCTGCAGCACCGGCACTGTCAGCTTAGGGGGATTCTTGCGCAGAAAATCATCCGTCGAGGCGAGCGCTTCGACGCCCCTTCTGATCTCCTCCCACAGCTCTTCTTTTTTCACCAGCTGATCCGGGTACCAGACGCCGTACGTGAGCTTGACCTTTGCAGGGACAGAGCCCAGATATTCGCCGCCATCGATAAACGAAGGGTTGATCGTAAACAAGCCTACTCCCTGCACATCATGTCCGGGACTGCCGCCAGCGCCCAGCACCGCGTCCCGCCAGCGATGATTCCACTGTTCCTCGAGTGAATAGAAGTAGTTCACGAACGGGAGCGATTTCTTGAATGCGTCCACCCCCACCTCGGGTCCGCTCGGAACGCCTGCCGGCTGCGGAAACAAGACCTGGTTTCTCGCGGAAATATGTACGGCCTTGCCTTCAACGATCAATTCGAAGAAAAACAGTCCGACAGAGGCGGTGTGCAGCTCCAGATCAGAAGGCTCGCAGACGACTGCAAAATCTGCCGTGTAGCCTCGTTTCAGGCATTGCACCGTCCCGATTTCCTCTGCCTCGTTCGACTCTTCGCCTGTGACGGCTTGCAGAAGGACATCGCCGCGCAAGGATATCCCGCATTTCATTGCCCAGATTGCGGCAGATACGCCGCCTTTCATATCACTCGTGCCGCGCCCGTAGATTTTGTTTCCCTCTTGGGTGGGCTCGAATGGATCACTATGCCATTTTTGCGGCTCGGCAATGGGGACGACATCCATATGTCCGTTGAACAGCAGACTTTTGCCGCCGCCCTCGCCTCTCATCACCGCTACGACATTGGGGCGGACCTGCTCCGCGTCCACGGTGAATTGCTCCACTTCTGCGAAATCTAGAGAACGCAGACTGTTCGCCAGCCGATCCTGAACCGTTTTCTCATCGCCGCCAAACGTATGGTTGATTGACGGAATCCGTACGAGCGATTTCATGAATTCGACAAGCTCACCCTTATTATTATCCAAATATTCAAACACCTTTTGCTTGCTGCTCATGCACTGCTCACCCCATTTCCATCGAGGCCGTCAGATTTTCCAACGGACGATTTTTCGCTCCACGAGATTGATCAAGCCGTAAAAGGTCGTACCGATGATCGCCGTGAAGAAAATGCAGGCAAATGCTTTCTCGGTCTGCATGTACTGGGAATACTTGATGATTTGGCTGCCGATCCCGATATTGCCGCCGATCAGCTCGGAGGTTACCGCTGCGATGGTGGCGAAGATGCTGGCCAGTTTAATGCCCGTAAACACATTGGGGAGAGCGGAGGGCAATATCGCCATCGTAAACGTCTGCCAGCGGCTCGCACACAGTGATTTCATCAGCTCCAGCCGGATGTTTTCCACATTGTTGAAGCCTGTCGCCGAATTCATCATGACGATCGGGAAGCTCTGGATGACGACCGCCAGCATTTTCACCTCGATGCCAAAGCCGAACCAGATCATCAGCAAGGGGACGAGCGTAATCAATGGCGTAATCACGAGGAAGATCACGAATGGCGACAGCGTTGTATCGATGATTTTGAAATTGGTGATCAGCGCAGCCAGCATAATCCCAATCGGCACGGCAACCAGAAAACCACAGATAATCGTCACAATGCTGATCCCGATATGCGGTGCGAATTCGCTGAACGAAACAAACATCGTCTCGATGATCGACACGGGATTCGGCAAGATCCAGCGCGGAATATCAAAGCCGACGGTGGCGAATTGCCAGGTTCCGAACAGGATAAAAAACATGATGACAGGCGCGAGCACGCTTGTTGCATTCGATGGGGCCGCTTGTTTCAACGCATGTTCCTCCCTTCCGCATTACTTGATGTGCCTCAATTCCACTTTTCCGATCATGCTCGTCAGTTCCATCTCATATGTAATGAACCTCTCGTGCTCAATCATCTCCAGCGTTCGCGGTCTCGGCAGGTCAATCTCTACCTCCGCCACGATTCGTCCCGGATTGGTCGCCATTACATACACTCTGGAAGCGAGCAATACCGCCTCTTCCACTTCATGGGTGATAAATATAATCGTTTTTCTGGTTTGCTCCCAAATCGCCAACAGCTCCAGATCCAACTGCTCTCGAGTGATTTCGTCCAATGCCCCGAACGGTTCATCCATGAGCAGGATTTCCGGTTCGTGAACCATCGCCCGGATTACCCCCGCCTTCTGCATCATGCCGCCGGAAATCTCAGCAGGGTAGGCATGCTCATACTCCTTCAAGCCTGCCATTTCGATCAGCCTGTCGACGTTTTGCTCCCACTCCTTCCCTTGCAGACCGAATACCTTGAGTGGAAGGGAGACGTTTTGGCGTACGGTCAGCCAGGGGAACAGATTGGGCTGTTGAAAAATGAAGCCCATTTTTTTCATCAGTTCCTTGCTCGTCTTCCCGCCGACGATTTCCTGCCCGTCGATGTACATCTCTCCCGACGAGGGTTGGATGATGTCGTTGAGCATCCGGATGATCGTCGATTTGCCGCAGCCGCTGGGCCCCAGAATCGCGACAAAGTCTCCAGGATGCACTTCCATATTGACGTCTCGCACGGCCACGATGTCTTTGCTGCGTGTCTTGAACACCTTCGTGACATCGACCAGTTTGATTTTGGGATCTTGCACGTGATCTCCCCCCGATCCGATAAGCTGACTCATTTTTTGCGCCACACGATGACCCTGCCCTCCACGAAACTGACCAATTGATACAGCATGATCCCGATCAAGGCGACGATGAGAATCGTTCCATACGTCATCTCTGTCATCACCAGGCCGGAATACTGCAGAATGCGAAATCCGAGTCCGACCGAACCTCCTACAAAATCTGCGCTGATCGCACCGATCGTGGAAAAGATGCAGCCCAGCTTGATTCCCGTAAACACCTGGGGCATCGCATTGGGCAGAATCAGCTTGAAAAACGTCTGCAGCCTGCTTGCACCCATCGATCTCATCAGCTCCAGCTTCTCCGTTTCGACCGAGGTGAACCCGGACAGCGTATTCAGCATGATGATCGGGGCCGCCTGCAATATCACCACCAGGATGCGTATGTTCGGGTCAAACCCCAGCCACAGCATGAAGAGCGGAACAATTGTAATCATCGGCGTCACGACCAGCAGGATAATAAACGGCGAGACCGCTTTGACGATCAGATCGTACTGGGAAAAGAGGGCTGCCAGCGTCATCCCGAGAATCGTCGCGACGACGAAGCCGATCACCACCACCTTTAAGGTAAAAACAAAATGGGGCCAGAGATCGGAACCGAAATTTCGGATCGTCTCCGACAGAATCCCTGTAGGCGTGGGCAATACCGTTCTGGAAATGCCTGCCGCACGGATGATGACTTCGAGCAGCACGTACAGGGCCACAAACAAGAGAATCGGAGACAATGAGTGCATGATCGATGCACGGTCTGCTTGGACTGGCTTGCTTTTCGTGCGTATGAGTTCCACTGTCCATTCCTCCTCGGCTAGGTTGCCTGACGTCTTGCTTCGGCAGCATGTCCCTGGCGAATCACCTGGTTGATCAAGGTGCGCAGCTCGATATAGCGCTTGTGGCCCGCGATGTCCTGCCCCCGCTCTTCCAGGGGGATGTCTACCTCGATCTCGGAGATGATTTCTCCGGGCAACGGCGAGAAAATAAAGATGCGATTGGCCAGCAAGAGAGCTTCCTCCACATTGTTTGTCACCATGATGATCGTCTTTTTCGTCTGCTTCCAAATGCTCAGCATTTCATAGGACAGCATTTTTCTGGTGATCGCGTCCAAAGCGCCAAACGGCTGATCCATCAGCAGAATCTCCGGGTTATGAACCAGAGCCCTCGCGATCCCGACCCGCTGCCTCATCCCCCCGGACAGTTCATGCGGGTATACATCCTTGTATTGGGCCAGGCCCACGATCTGAAGCATTTCGTCAATTCTTTGGTCCCAGTCAAATTCCTTGACCTTCAACACCTCCAGCATGAGTCTGAGATTTTTCTCCGCTGTGCGCCAGGGAAGCAAGTTGTTGCTTTGAAAAACGAAGCCGAACTTTCCGAGGACGTGGGATGGAATGCCCCGCTCATGCGTCACTCCGTCCAGCTCTATCGTCCCTGTCGTAGGAGGCTGAATCCCGCCCACGCATTTCAAAAAAGTAGATTTGCCGCAACCGCTTGGGCCAATCACACAAATAAATTCCGACTCGTGTATGTCCATGCTGATCTGGTTTAGAACACGCAGTTCCGCGGCCTTTTGCGAAAATGATTTTGAGAGCGCATTCACACGCATGATCACCTTTGACAAGCTCTGCACCTCCATCCTTCGCTTACTTAATTCGCAATATTCTGTCCATTGCAGCCGAAGTGTTGTAGACGATCTGGTCGGAATAGCATTTGTACACCGGACACATCTCGGCGTTTGCCCATCCGTCGTAATCCAGAGCGACGAGCTCATCCACTACCCGCACATAGTCCACGTCACCTGCGAGCAGATCGACAAAACCGGCCAAGCCTTTTGCATCCCGGCGATAATCTTTGAAATGCACTTTCGCGATCCTCTTGCCCAAGATGCGAATCCACTGCTCCGGATAGCCGTGCGCGACCACATTGCCGACATCGAAAAAGACGCGAACCCAAGGCGAGCCGATCTTGTCGATGAAATCACGCATTTCCAGGGGAGAGAGCAAAAACTTGTTCCAAATGTTCTCTACTCCGATCACAACCTGTTTTTCTTCCGCGTATGGCGCAAGCTCGAGGAAAGCAGACAGCGCTCGCTCATAGGCGACATCGTAATCGATCACCTCAGAGCCGGCAAAAAACTCGATCTCCTTGGCATCCGGCACGACCTCATCAGGGGTGAAATCCACTCCGACCGTCCCCGGGCAAACGAGAATACAATCGACTCCCAGCAAGGCCCCGATGTCCAGCTGCCGTCTCACCGTCTCCTTTGCCTTTTGGCGAATATCTTCCCGATTGCTGGTCAGGGAGAATTGCCAGTACAGTCCTGTGGCCAGACTGTTGATCACGATCCCGATGTCATCCGCCGCCTGCTTCAAGCGAAGAATTTCTTCGTCGCTGCTCGTCAGGCTTAGCTCACCTTTCATGCTCAACGCCAGTTCAATTCCCTCAAAACCTGCTTCCTTTGCCAACTTCATACAGTCCGCGATGTTCATTTGTTCAGGAAATGACCATATGTTAATGCCTTTCTTGATTTTGCAGCGCATGTGAGCACTCCCTTCCTCTCGTGATCGAATGTAATAGAGGAAAAACTGCTTTTCATGATACAATCATGATCAATTTGTTTAAATTATGTTACTTTCTGTACTATAGTTTTCAGAATATTCCCTTTTCCAATCCATGTCAACAAAATTATGCACCTTCTTCTTGTGAAATCATTCGCGTCATATCCGCGTTTCTTTCCCTATAAGACAATAATTGCAGCTATGGTTGCAGGGATTTGTAAAATTATGGCGAATGATTTCGAAAAAGTCCTGATTTGTTTATCATTCGAAACATGGTATTATCATTTTATGATCAAAACTAATCATATAGATCAAAAATGTTCATCCATTACCTTATTCAATCATTAAAAATGAGAGAGGTTATACGATGATGGAAAATCCACGCGCAAAAGAGATATTGGAACATTTGAATCGCAGATCTCCCCTATCGATAGATGAGCTTGCCACCTTGTTGGCTGTCTCCACCGTTACTGTACGCCGCGACCTGGCCGAACTGGAAAACGAAGGCTTGATCATCCGGCAAAGAGGCGGGGCCGCCCTTCCCAGCAATTCGATCGAGCCGATGTTTTACCAGCGGCATAAGCAGCACCTTGAGCTGAAGAAGCAAATCGCCAAGTACGCTGCGGAGCAAGTCGAAGAAGGCGAAGTGATCGCCATCGACGTCGGCACGACAGCAGCTGAATTTGCCAAAGAGCTTTTGAAAAAGAATAATTTGACGGTGTTTACGAATTCCTTCCAAGCTGCCTCCATCCTGGCGAAAAGCCAGCATCAGGTCTATTTTGTCGGCGGCATGCTGCGAAAATCAGAAATGTCGATGGTTGGGTCCATTGCCAAGGACACCGTGCTGAAATTCAACTACGACCGCTTTTACATGGGGCTGGCTGGAATCAGCCACAGTGCGGGACCTACCGATTACAGCCTGGAGGACGCCGAGGTCAAGCGCTGTTTTATCTCCAAGTCCAAGGAAGTGATCGCGCTGGTGGATAAAACGAAGTTCGGCAAATCCTCGTTGGTGAAGGTCTGCGAGATGGATGAGATTACAACCGTGATTACGAATCAGGATGATGGTGTTGCGGGGCAAGAAATGGCGTATTTCAGAGGGAAGCTGATAACGGTGTAATTTTTCGCAAGAAAAATACGGGGAGATCACCCGAGTCCCCGACCCCTACTAATTTGGTGGTTGGTCAAACAGTAGTGGAGGGGAGGAAAAAGGCGAGAACGCTCCAGGCGGATTGAAATCTTTGCTGGGGGTCATCCCTGGTCGTCTCCATTCCAAAGGCCTTCGCTTATCTCCCCTTTTTCCTCGACCAGCCTTTGCTTGTCCTCCTGCTTTTTTGTGGGCTTCTCGCAGGTGATAGAAAAAACAAAAAATCCTCTATCCCACAGGGGACGGAGGATTTTTCGTGACCTCTTAAAAAACGTCTATCGTTGGTTAATTCGCCGTTCTCACTTGCAATCTAGGCGCCAGCTTCACGTATACCGGATACGCTACCAAAGCGAGGACGACTCCCTTGAAGATATTGAACGGAACGATTCCGTACAAGATCAGGGACCAGACGCTGTCGGCGCCGAAGCTGGACAGAAGCTGCTCCATCGGCATCTGGTAGAGCGCCGCATACGCAGGCAGCAGGAACCAAGCGTTCATAAATGCCATGACAACGGTCATCAGCAAGGCTCCGATCGCCAGACCGGTGAGGAAGCCTTGTTTGCCTTTTGCCAATCGCTGCATCAGCACAGCAGAAACGACGAAGATTGAACCTGCCAAGATATTGGCTACTTCCCCGATGATCAGGCCATCTGTATTTTTAAACAGCATGTGCAAAACATTCTTCATAACCTCGATGACAACACCTGCGACTGGTCCGTACATAAGCCCGCCGATCAAAGCCGGCAAGGTGCTGAAGTCCAGCTTCAAAAACGAAGGCGTAAAGGGAATCGGGAACTCCAGATACTGCAGGATAAACGCAACCGCAGCCAGCATAGGAATCGTCACCAGCCGTTTGGTTGCTGTCCGTGATGAGTGCAAAGCTGTTTCTTTCATGTGTACCATCTCCTCAGTTTTCTACTCCTTCTTGAGGAATGGCAACAGTCGTCTTTCCTTCACGTATTTGATCGCCCGGCAACAGAAAAAGAACATCAAAAGCCCTGAGGAACATCGTCCCCAGGGCTTCATTGCAGGCGTATGACCAAGGCATGCACAAAAAAGGGTACAAGAAACAAAAGGGTCTATTGCAGACGAAGCTCCCCTGTTGCTTCTCCCGTTTGCACAGGCAAACAAGCACGTGTGAATACGCACTGTCGTCATCCTTCTCCCATCCAGACTGTACTGTCGGCTCTGGATTCTCACCAGATCCTGCACTCCGTCGCTTGTGACAGCTCGGGAGGCTCGCGGGCTTGCCATGCGCTAAGGCATGGTCACCGCCGGTCGGGAATTTCACCCTGCCCCGAAGGAATGTGTAGTTGTTTATACAAATGCTATTATATAGCGTTCCTTTTTCTTTTGACAATAGCGAAAGTTTACCGGCTTTTCTTCTCTACTGCGACACGGCCGGAGAAAAACGTCGCGCCGCCTCCCATATCTGCGATGCGATCCGGCGTCAAGGCATTGACGAAGTGCTTGGAATCCGGCGAATCCGCCCATAAGCCCTGGCTGACGACGACACCAGGCAAAACGGTATCTCCTACGGATACGACCAGCTCACAAACGCCGCGATCATTCCTTACCTCTACCCAATCGCCTTCCTCAATGCCATTCGCTTTCGCATCATCCGTGTTCATATACAAACGAGGCTGCTTTTCCATCCTGGCATGCTTCGCGTTATTGGAGAACGTGGAGTTGAGAAAATTGTGGTTCGGTCCTGGAATAAACCAGTACGGATACGAGCTTTCCACCGGTAGTGGCGCATAGGTCGGCAGAGGCGGAAGCCCCACATTTTCCATCTGGCTAGAGTACAGCTCGATCCTTCCGCTCGGTGTCGGCAAATTCTCGATGAAAGGAGCATGTATCCGGGCTTTCACGTAGTTTTGTTCGAGCAACTCTTCGTACTCGATGCCGTACAAATACGGATTTTGCGGAAAATTGAGTGCCTGTCGAATCAGGTCTTCCTCGGTATCATCGAACATGGCATCGGCAAAACCCATCCCTTTGGCGAGCAAGCGGAACACTTCGACGTTGGATTTGCTCTGTCCATATGGAGCGATAACTGGCTTCTGCAGGTGGATATAGTGATGCCAATACGACGTGTAGAAATCGGTATTTTCATAGGAGGCGGTCGCTGGCAAAACAATATCTGCATACAGCGCCGTCTCCGTCAGAAACAGATCATGCACAACCGTAAACAAATCCTCGCGCTCCAGGCCCTGTCTCACTTTATTTCCTTCCGGTGCGACGAGAGCCGGATTGCTGTTGTAGACGTAGAGAGAGTGAACAGGCGGATCAATCTCCAACAGCGCATGCCCGAGCCGGTTCATGTTGATGCTGCGCGTTTCTTTTTTCTCAAGTACATCTGGACGTTGCAAAGCGGTTCTGTTAAACCCTAGAAATCCGCCGTTGCCCTTCATCGCCCCGCCGCCTTTCACCAGCCATTGACCGGTAAGCGCGGGCAGGCAAGCGATGGTGCGAATGCACATGCCGCCGTTGTCGTGGTGCTGCAAGCCGTTCCCGATGCGGATAAAAGACGGAGAGGTCTGCGCGTACATCCTCGCCAGCTTGTAAATATCCTCAACCGGGACACCTGTAATGGCGGAGACGGAGGCCGGATCATACGCGCGAACATGCTCCCGCAATTCCTCGTGTCCGACTGTATACTGCTCCAGGAAGTGCTGATCCACCCAGTTTTCTGCGAAAAGAATATGCATCAAGCCAAGCGCCAGAGCAGTGTCCGTGCCCGGCAGGATCGGGATAAACCAGTCGGCCCACTGTCCCGTCCGATTTTTATGGACGTCGATGACCACGATTTTCGCGCCGTTCTTGCGCGCTTGCTCTGCCAGGACCACCTGGTGCATATTCGTACTAATCGCATTGATGCCCCACATGATAAAAAGCTTCGTATGAATCGTATCTTCCGGGTCTGTCCCGAAAGCGCCTCCCATCGTGTAGCTGTAACCGACTGCACCTGCGGAATTGCAGATCGTCCGCTCCAGGCGGCTGGCTCCAAGCCGATGGAAAAAGCGCAGGTCCATGCTCTCCGCATTGAGTCTGCCCATATTGCCGTAGAAGCTGTATGGCAAAATACTTTCTGCACCATGCTCGGAGATGAGCGTCTTCCACTTGTACGTAACGGTTTCGATCGCTTCCTCCCAGCTGATCGGCTCGAACTGGCCACTCCCTTTGAGACCGGTCCGCTTGAGCGGCTGCTGCAGGCGCTTGGGATCATACAGGCGTTCAGTCATATTGCGCACCTTATTGCAAATATTCCCTTTTGTTACCGGATGCTCGGGGTCCCCCTCCACCTTGACCACACGCCCATCCTGCTTGTGCAAAAGCAAGCCGCATTGATCCGGGCAATCCAGAGAACAAACGGCTGGAAATACGCCATCGGGCTGGTCCACGTATGATTTCATAACCGCGCTCCTCTCCAGTTTCCTTTTCTTTTTCTCAGGATAGCAGTTTGCGGCGAAGGATTAAACGAGATTTTGCTTTCGGAAGTGTCGCCATTTTTTCAGCGTCTGGATCGTGAGCTTTGTTTTGGCGAAAAACATTTTCATGTTCACGATATCCAGCTCGACTGCCGCGATCTTCTGTTTCTGTCGATCCGTTTCTTTTTCGATCGTCGCTTTGTACAGACGAAGCTGTTCCTGTGTCACTTTTTGCAGGCTGCTGACAAAGGAGGACATGTCAGAGGTATTCAAGTCCTGATTGCAAAACGCAATGATGCGATTTTCCACCTCTGTGATCGAATCAATGAAGGTGTCATACACTTCCTGCTTCACATCTCCCAGCGATTTCCCGCCAAACAACGTCCCCAGGAAGCCTCCGACAAAAGCACCGAGCGGGCCTAAAAGAGCCGCTCCAATCGTGGCACCAATCGCGGAGCCGAGATTCAGACCATCTCCGTAATCAATTGAACGGAAATGATTGTCCAAGGAACTACCCGTCGCTTGGTGCAAGCTGGGAAGAGATCGCAACAGATCCCTTTGTTGAACCGGGCTCGCAAAAGGCAGATTGGCATACAATTCCTCGATCATACCTACCATCTCGTCATGGATCCGTTTCACCATCCGATCCAGCTCTCTTTTTCTGGCCTGCTCGATCTGTGAAACGATATGATTCGTCGCAGCCTCAGCTTGTGCGGCGACTCCTTTTTTTAACTTGTCAGCTGAATCCACTTCCACCAGCCAGTCATGAAAAAACGTGACGCCTTCCTGCATGCTTTGGTCAAGAATCTGGTTCATGCTTTGAATATATTGACTTCTGCTGCGATGATAGCTGTTCATCATTCTTTCCTGGATCTCTTCCTCAAACATGTCAAAGCTGGCAGGTGTACTTCCTTGCACGATGGCAAGCTGCTTTCGATGTTCACTGATCTTTTCTCGGATGATCTCCGTCAATTCGTGGCTGAGAGTGATCGATTCCTTGGCTATAGCGTCTACGAACAAGTCTACCTGCTGATCTTTGGCTTCCGCGAAAATCTTATCGCGCAAGAGTCCCAAATTCTCTACGTAGCGCCTGGCGTCTGCCTGCACCTCGGAAGGAGCAAGGGAGCATACCGGATAGACGATGACCTGCTCTACCTCAAGGGAACGCGCCAAATCACGGCGTACTCGTTCGATGGTCTCTTCCGCTGCACTTTCGCCGTCACAATCCAGCTCGTCATCGCCAAAGACAAGGTCCATTTTGTTCAGAACTACGAACATTTTCCCCACTTCTTCCCGGACCATCCGCAGGACATGAAGCTCCTTGCCTTTCAAGGCGTTGCGCGCATCCATGATGAAAAGTGATATATGACTGCTCTCCACGACGCGATTGGCGATGGCGCTGCGGGCCTCATTGGCGTTAAAGCCGGGGGAGTCGATCAGCATGATGTCATCGGGCAGCTCCTTGAGCGGCAGGAAAACTTTTACCCGTTCGACCCATTGCAGCTCGGGAGATCCCACTCGTGTATACGACATAATAAAATCGCGGATTTGCCCTACGTGCTCTTCCTTGATCGTCGTGCCGTCTGCCAGCGTCCACTCGGGCTCGATGGGAAGCGTCTTCTTGCGCTGCCCCTGCTTGTCCCATACTTCTACCCTGGCGTTCACGTCCTTGATAATCTCGGTAGGGACACCTGTCGCTTCTTCTTGCGTGACGAAAAAGATATTGGTGGCGAAAAGTTGATTTAACAAGGTGGTTTTCCCGGCACTTGTCTCGCCCACCAAAGCGATTTTCAAGTACCTTCTCGTAGAGTCGTTCCATTCCTCTGCTTCCGGGAAACGGTCATCTTCCTCTTGCTTGCTCTTATCGGACTCCCGTTTTTGGAACATTTGCAGGAATTTCTGAAACATCCCCCCGCTAGACGCTGGTGCTTCGTCCTGGAGTTGCGGCTCTGGCTCCGTGACGGTAACGGCTACTTCTGCCGCTCCTGACTTGAGGCTTTCCAATGCTGCCAACTGATCCTGGATGAAATCCTGATACCCCTGCATTTTCTCTTTGAGCTGCGCATGGGTATCCCCGTTTCGGCTGACTTGCTGGAACTCAGCCAGGGACGCCTTCAGCTCCTCGATGACAAAGGCAGAGTCGTGCGAGAGGTCCTCTTGCCTTTTCAACAGAGCGGTTCCCATGATCGTGCCAAATTGACGCAGCCATAAAAACGGTTTTTCTTCCGGTATGGCCTGCAGGCTTTCCATAATACCGGATGCATCGCCCAAAATAATCGCTTCCCAGAGATCGCAGATGGATCCTAGATGTTTTCCGAATGGATTCAAGCAGATTCCGACCTGATAACCGTCATCTTCCCGCCAGCGCTCCGTCACCTGCAGAGCTTCTTCCCTTTTCCCTGTCGCGTACAGGCATTCGATCTCCATGAGCTGCAGCAAGGAATAGGCGTCGGGGATGATAATCTCGTGATTGCGCAGGCTTACCGTCATCCGGTTCTCTTTCCATTTTGAGATCTGATGCAAGACCTGGTCGTAGGTTACCTGCCGATTGCGAAACTTCGCAAAAAGGATTTTGATTTGAATCTCCGCTTCCTTGACTGGAGAAATAGAAGACCAGACATCCTGCATGTTGTAGATTTCAAACAGCGTCCATTCTGCTGGCACTGATGCTGTTTGAGGCTTCATCGTAGCCGCGGAGAGCTTGCCCAGCGTACTGAAATTTTCATGATGGAGCAAACGGGACGAGTAAAAATCAGCCTCCTCCCGTTCTTCTGGCTGGAGCAGTTCATTCATGAGATCCATCAGATGGACAATCTGGAATGATTCCGGATTTCGTACGACCTGGGCCACTGCTTCGACGAATTTTTTCTGACCGCTCGCCTCAATTGGGTTTTCGAACAACTCATCGATGGACTTCAGAAACACGCTGATCAGCTTTTCGATACTGTCCCGGTTCTGCTCCTCGGCCAACGCAATGGTATGCAAAAAGATTTCGTAGCCCTGTATGTAGATATACGGATTTTCCTCGGCCAAGGCATGGAAAATGGAGCAAAGCAGCTCCACGAGTTCACCGGACTGCTGGTTTGCCCTCGCGTAAATGGCTCGCAGCAGGAGCGCGCCCACCGATTGGTCTCCTTTCGCTTCCTCGAGGCTGGGCAGATAGCGCAAGGACTGCTCGTGCCAGTTGTACCAGACGTATTCGTGGAAGACGACCTCTGGCAGATAGCGCAATAAATAGGGCATCTGCTTGGCCAGGTACATCACGGCCTGATTGGATTTTCCTTGCTCATTCAAGGTTCGTACGAGCATCAAGTCTACGATGAGGCAAAGCGGGTCTTCTTTCCCGATTTCCTTCAGAAAAGAGATGGCCTTGTCCAGCTCGCGCTTCTGGATCAGCCTGAGGGCTTCCTCCAGCTTGCTGATGACGGATGGCAGCGGAATTTGCTGTCGCAGATTGAGGATCTGCTCATGAATATCCAAGAGAATCTGTTCATCCTCCAGACTCAGCCAAAACCGTTCATCCTGTTCTTCATTTTCCGTTCTCCATGCGAGATAGAGCCGCTTCTCGTCCAAATCGATGAAGCTCTCTTTTACCCATAAGAAAGTGTTTATGTAATACCCGTCGACGGACTCATCAAAAAAGGCAATTCGTCGATCCGTAACCACGACAGTCCCACTCACTTGCTCGCTGTCAGGCCAGAAATCCTGGTTGTAAAACGTAGCTGCCGCTTCATATTGGAGAGTTTCTTCCTCCGGGTTCAGGCGGACTATGTTTGCGATCTGCGGATTTTGAATCCCGCTATGCCGTTCGGAAGGCTGCATGACATTCACCGTTCTTTCAAGTTGTTACACCAATGGCGGAAAATGAATCTGGGAAGCGTGTCTTAATGGATCACCTGGCACAAGCTGCGTCACTTGCTTTTGCCAATCCGTATGAAGCTGTTGCAGCTCCTGCGGATGAAAGTGGATTGTTTTTGTCTCGCCGCCCGCAGAGGTGGAATGAGCAAATTCCTGGAAGTTGGTATCATAATAGTTATGGCCGCCAAACATATTAGGCTGGCTGTGGGAGACAGTCTGAAAGTTCGTGTCGTAGGTGGTATCGCCCCCAAAGACATTCGGCTGGGTGTGACCCATCTTTTCATGGCTGGCATTGAAATGATCATTCCCGCCCAGCACGTTGGGCTGTGTATAGCCAATCGTTTGGTTGTTATTGTTGTAGAATGTCTCGCCACCAAATACATTTGGCTCGCTATGCCCAACCGTCTGGAACTGACTGTTCACGAAGTCGTGACCTCCCATCGCATTCGGTTGGACGTGTAGATTTTGCGAAAACATGTGATGCAAGAAATCAGACATGCTGGACACCCCTCATCAACATTTGTTCACATTCCTCAATTGTTTGCCTGTATCTGTCCAGTTCACTTTGCTCAAATGCCGGGACTGGAGCGGAAGCGGCGTCTTTATGCTGCTGCACCGTAGCCAGAAGCTGCTCCTCCTGCTCGCGATGATAGCTCTCCAGTGTCGCTGTCATTTGGACAAACCAGTGCTCGATTGTTTTTTCTACCTCTCGCCGGTAATGCGTGATCACGCCTTGGACCAGGTCAGGCACTTGTTCCATGAGAGCTTCGCGCATCTGCTCCTTTTGGTTCCCGCGCACGACGGTAGTGATCACACTGGCCAACGCTCCGCCGACGATCGTTCCGATGCCTGGTAAAATCAGATTGCCCGCCACCATTCCGATGGTTACCGGAAGGACTTGTTCCATCACTTGATGAACGGCATGCTGCCCTCTTCCCTTCGAGGCAGAAGCCCATTGCGGCATTTGCAGCGAATCCGCTCCAAGCGTCAGCAAGAGCTCTGTTCGGAAGTGGCGATGGTATTCGCTGGAGACATGCTGGCAAAAACGGTCCAGATAGGTTTTGATCTCGACCGCCTTTTCTTCCGCAAACTGCTTGATCGCCCGTTCGATTTGCAGGGGAAGATTTTTGTTCCAAAACTTTTCGAGGTCGCCCTCCATGATCTGCAGCTGATAGGAAATATCCTCCACCAGCTTTTCCTCAAGTCTCGCGCAGGAAGCCCGAAACATCTGCTCCAGCGTCTCCCTGCCGACTTTATCCATGCTCGCCAGCAGCAGAGTGAACGCGGATTCCAGCTCCACTCGTCTGCTGTGCAGCGCTCTTTCATATTCGACCAGCTTCGTGTGGTTGAGCTGGAGGACAGTCTGCTCGACTGCCAACTGTTCATCGATCATCTGGCAAACCAGCTGCAGGTTGGATACCTGGCGTTTTGCAAAGCTTTGGCGTGCTTGCTCGCGCAGAACCTGAATGCGGTCAAACAAGCGGTTGACCTCTGCCGATTCCGCATAATTGGCTCGCTCCTGCCATACGCGATTCGCAGAAAAGGGAACGAGATGCGCCTCTTGCCCAAGCAGCTGATGGATACGCTCGCTTGCGCCTTCCATGGCCTCCTCCAATTCCTCTTCGTCCAAACGATCTGCCTTTGACAAGACAAACAGGAGGGACTCGATCTGATAGTGCAGGACTTTGTTTTGCAGGAAATCTGCTTCACTTTTGGTCAAAGGAGCTGCGGCATCCAGCAGGAAAATGGCTGCATCACAGTGCGGCAATACTTGATAGGTCATCTCCACCCGGGATGCTTCGACGTCATTGACCCCTGGCGTATCGAGCAAAGTTAAACCGTTATACAGCAGCGGGTGATTCAAGCGAATGACGATAAATTGAATTTGCGATACATCTTCCTCGCCGTCTGCCCCTACGGATTTGAGAGCTTCCTGCGTCAGCGGAATCGTCTCGGCCGGGCGATTTTTCCAAACAATCGTGCAGGTTTCTTCATGTCCGTATTCCAAAACATGAAGACAAGCGGTCATCGGCAGCACATCCGTAGGCAAGAGAGTCTTTCCCAGAATGGCATTGATCAGGGATGATTTTCCCCGATTGAATTCTCCCAAAACCGCCACATGAAACGTATTTCGTTTTCTGGCATCCTCTATGGAAGCTAAGAGGTTGATGGCAGCGCGGTGCTGCATGCGTTCGCTGATCTCCACCAGCTTGTCCGTGATCTGCTCGATATTCATGCCAATAAACGTTCCTTTCTGTTGAGCAATTCTTCTTGAAGCTGACGCAATTGGGCAAGATGCTCATCCAAGCGCTTTTTCTGCGTATTGATGTCGCTGTTTTTTCCCTGCATGATGCCTTGCTGCTCCTGAAGGGTAAGCCTGAGCGCGTTCATTCGATTGTGCAGGCGCGTGGCGTAATGCTCCTGGATAGGCTCCAGTTCTTTGCCCGCCATCTCCTTCACTTTTTCCTCTACGTTTTGGATGATCCCTTGAATCTGGGTTTGCAGGATTTGCGTCACCTTTGTCCGCAGCGCTTCTCTTTCCTTTGCTTCCTTCTCCTCTTGCAGCTTGCCTCCCAGGAAGATGGTGCCGACGATTGCCGCTCCAATCCCGATGGGACCAAACAGGGCGGCACCGATGAATCCCAGGGTTCCGCCCAGGGCCATACCGGCAGCGACTTCAGCGAAGGAAGAGGTCTGCTCGCCAGTTGGTTCCATCGTGATAAGATTCTTGAGATGCTCCGTGTCGGCATCTGAAAAAATTCCTCTCGATGCTTTTCTCCCGTCACTCGTGTGGCTGAAGTAATGCCCCCATTTTGCCTGCAATTTCTCGTGCAGTCCGCGCCGATAATCCAGCATTTGCTCCTGCAGGGCTTCCATGATGCTGCGAATGCCAATACCCGCCATGGATTTGATTCGTAAAACGTCCTCATCTGTCGTGATTTGCGCGGCTTGCCCGACCAACTCGGCTTGCAGCTTTGTGAATTCCTCGCGTACAAAGGCTGTCATCCAACGGGCGAGATTCACGGACTCGACCTGCATGAAGGATTCGAATGTTCCCAATTCCAGCTGCATGGTACGTTCTTCCTGCTCCATTCTTTGCAGTTCCAGAAGCATTTCATCTCGTTGCACTGACAGCAGGCTGAACCGTTCTTCTACCGTCTGGATGCCGTCTTTGACGATCGCAGCGATCCGGTCGTAATGCATGGGTAGCCGATCTCTCACAGCCTGCCTGGAGACGAAATCCATCAGGCTGGCCTCGAAGTTTGAAAAATCAGATTCCCATATGCTTGCTTCTTGCTTAAACCTCGCACGAAGCGCTTCTTTCGCGGAAACAGTATGTATGGTTGGGTCCGCAATTTGCGGAAGATGCTCTTGCAATAATTTGCGGACATATGCCTTCAGTCTCGCGCTCACTTCACCCTGAGGGATGTTTTCTACCTCATCGATTCGGTTGATGACAAACAGAAAACGGTTGATATCATTGGCCAATACCTTTTCCTGCAAGAATCGCCGCTCACTCTCCGATAGTGGCTGCTGGCTGTCGAGCAGCACGATGCAGGAATCCGCCTTGGACAAGTAGTGGAAGGTGACTTCCTCGCGCAAATCATCCAGGTCGTTGACGCCGGGGGTATCCACGATATCGCATTGCATGATTTGCAGGACTCCCGGGTATCCGATCCGCACCTCCTGGATGGCATTGGCTTCTTGGTTGCTTGTCGTAATAAATTCTTCTAGAAATTTATTCACTTTTTCATCCGGCAAGGGTCGGTTCATTCTTTCGCCGCTGCGGTACAAGATGTTCATCTGCGGTTGATCGCTGCCTTCAATGATGCTGATGGTTGCTGTCGTCGGGTTTACTTTGGATGGCAAAA
Source organism: Brevibacillus panacihumi W25 (assembly GCF_000503775.1). GTDB lineage: Bacteria > Bacillota > Bacilli > Brevibacillales > Brevibacillaceae > Brevibacillus > Brevibacillus panacihumi_A. Next base: position 1,701,263 of record NZ_KI629782.1, read on the forward strand.
CGGGTTTTCCCAGGATGGCATTGATAAAAGTCGATTTTCCGCGGCTGAATTCGCCGACGACGAGAAGGTGCATTTTCTCGTGCTGGAGTCTGCTTTGAGCCGCCTCGATTCGTTCCTGAAATCCGTAATCGGCTAGAATGGCGGAGATTTCTTTCAGCTTTTCTTCCGCAAAATGTTTGTTTGCTTCAAATGAGTGCTTGTCTGTTTTTTCCATCGTGGCACCTGTCTTTATTTGAGATTATCTGCGACTTTACGCTCTTTTTGTCGATGCGTTTGATGCTGGAATTGGTACTTTTTGCTTAAGTATAGCACCATTCAAATCTGGTTTCATTTATAAAGTGTGATTGGAAATACGATGCTTTTTTGGATAGTGGTCTACCAGCTTTAGTGGAGGGGAGGAAAAAGAGGAGAAAGCTCAGGCGGGTTGGGATCTTTGCTGGGGGTTATTCCTGGCCGCCTTCATTGCAAAGGCGGAACCGCGGCCAAAAGCAGCCCACTTCGAAGAAGCGATTCAGGGTTGGCCGCTGAATGCGTGTTCCGCCTTTTCCATTGCGGCTTGGTCAAGATCCCAAATGCCTTCGCTTTTCTCCTCTTTTTCCTCAGCCCGCTTTTCCGTTTGGATGAAGAATAAATAGTAAGCAAATAACCGGAATATCGCGATCAACGATAGTCCGGTTCATTCATGAAATGATCCTATTAGAACCCTTCTGTATTTTTCCTTACTTTCATCTTGAGACAAGTTAATGAAATTCCCCTTATGAATCACCTGTTTTTCTTACCCAACTCCGGATACCGCCTCCGGATCTCCTCGATCGCCTCAATTACCGCTTCCTTAAGCTCTGGCGGCGATACGACGACGACTTTCGCTCCGTAGCTGAGAACGACGGACAGGGCGTAATCCTTGGTATAAAACACTGTCTCCACTTCGATGTGTTCGCCCGCATAGCGGCACTGGCCTGCAAACTGCTCGGAGACGCGCGGTTCTGCAGTCTTGTCGAAACGCAGATGGGCATGAATCCCGATGGGGTCATCTTCAGGAGGTGTGGGTACAAGCTCCCTCGGCTGAAACTTCTCCCCCGACAAGTGAAGGGAAGTCATCCGTGAAACGCAGAACAAGCGAATCGCAAGGCGGGACAAGCAATATCCTTCCAGATACCAGACGCCGCGTTCCCATAACAGCCGATTCGGCTCCACTCTCCTGTCTGTCACCGTGCCGGACGCGCTTCGATAGGTGAACGCAATGACCTGTTTCTGTTGGATCGCGCGATAGACGACCCGAACGATCTCCTTTTCTTCCCGCGTCGACGAACCGAGATCCAACAGAAGGTCTTCCGAGTCATGATTGGACAGCTTCGGATGCAGGGTTTCGAGCTTATCCTTCAAGAGGGTGAATCTGTCACCGACTGCTCCCTCTACACCTCGAAGCAGCTGATAAATGGCGGAAAAATCACTGACCGTAAAGTGCTGCTTGGTCAGAAAAAAGCCATCCATAAGCTCAAACCCGCCATCTGCGCCGGTAAATGAAACGACCGGTATCCCAGCCTGGTTGATTAGCTCGATCTCCCGATAGATGGTTCGGGTGGAAACCTCAAAGCGTGCTGCCAGATCGGAAGCCCGTACGCGTTTTTTCGCCATAAGCTCCAAGGTTATCGCCAGCATGCGGTCCAGTTTCATTCTCTCACCCCACTACGAAACATTCAGACAGTCTCCCATCAGCATATCAGATGCTGTCGAATGCGTCGAAACCGCGCGTCGTGAGTCACTACGACGAAATAGGAGAGGCGCCTGAATCAGCAAATTCAATCGGCATAATCAGGTTAGACGGCTGAAAAATTGACGAACATCCTCCACGAAACGCGACGGCTGTTCCATCGCGAAAAAATGGCCCCCCTCCCATGCTTCCGTCCAGTGCGTGATATGATGCTCCCTTTCAGCTATGCGTCTGACCGACGTGTCATGACTGCAGGATACCAGCACACCGGTCGGAACTGTCCCTCGATCTTTCGGCATCCACGCCATCGGATCGTTCATGGCTTCGTAATAAATTTGTGCCGATGATCCTGCGGTTCCACTAAACCAGTACAAGCTGATATTCGTCAGCATACGGTCTCGATCAATCGCGGCTTCGGGCAAGGCTTCCTCTGGATCAGTCAGCTTCTTGAAGTGTTCAACGATCCATGCCAACTGGCCGACAGGCGAATCATGCAAGCTGTATGCGAGGGTATAAGGGCTCTTGGATTGAATTTGCAAATACCCATCATTGAAATTCTCCATCCGCTCCAAGCGCTTCTGTTCTTCCTCTGTCAAAGCTTCCCGTTCTCCTTCCTCGCCTGATGGAAAGGTAAGCAGTGCGTTCATGTGAATGCCGATCACGCGTTCCGGTGCTTGCCTCCCTATCTCCGGAGCGATGAAAGCACCGGTATCGCCGCCTTGTACGCAAAAGCGTGCATACCCCAGCCGATCCATGAGTTCAAGAAAGGCCTCGGCAATCCGAGCAGGAGTCCAGCCCGTTTCATTCAAAGGGACGGAGTAGCCAAACCCAGGAATGGATGGGATGACCAGGTGATACGCGTGATGCGGATCGCCTCCGTGAGCGCGAGGATCCGATAGCGGCCCGATGACATCTAGGAATTCCACAAACGATCCCGGCCAGCCGTGAATAAGCATCAATGGCCTGGCGTCCGGCTCGGCAGACCGGATGTGGAGAAAATGAATGTTCTGCCCGCTGATCGTTGTGATAGATTGCGGAATATTGTTTAAGTCACTCTCATGTCTGCGCCAATCGTATTCGTGCTGCCAGTACTCCTTCAATTCCTTCAGGTACGACAACGGCACGCCGCGATCCCACCCGGTATCCGGTAATACAGGAAAGCGGCTGCGGTCCAGTCGTTCCTTCAGATCTTCGAGCTCCCCCTGCGACACCTGGATGCGGAAGGGGCGAATTTCTTCATCGGTAATCATCATTAATTCTCCTTTCGATTGGGTATAGGAGAAAGATACCGCAGTAATTATGACATCATGTTTGTCATAATTACATTTTCCATGTCTGTTATAATAAGCAAAGCTAACCGTTTCAATATTAAGACAGGAGTGTGTACCATATGTGGAACCTATTCCAAGACCTCTATGGCTTCCTGCGAACTGCGCTTGTCTTCCTGGCTACTTTTGCCTTATCGAGTATCCTGGTTTTCCGCTTCTTCTACGACGGAACAAATGATGATGCAGTCTTCATCGTCCAACTGATTGTCGTTTTCTTGCTCAATCTGTTTTGGAACATATGGAAAGCAAAAAGAGCGGGATCATCATGATCCCGCTCCTCTGTATTTGCTGACTCCGAAGTTCCATACCAACACACCGATTGTGAAGAAAATCACACCCATGACTGGTGTCATCGCCGCGTAGCCGTACCAGGTCTCCTTGCGCAGGAAATACGCTGCCGGATAGACCCCTACGAAGGCGAATGGCAAGATGTAGGTGAGGACAAAGCGAATGACTTTGTTGTAGACGTCGACCGGATAGCGGCCGTACTGCTGGATGTTGTAGATCATCGGCGTAATCCCTGTCCGCGAATCGGAGAAAAAGCTGATAGCCGAGATTGCCGTGTAGACGCCGCCGTAGATGAGCGCAGCGCTGATCGACAGCCCGACGAACAGGAACGGATCGTACCAGGTAAAGCTCAGGTCCAGTTGATACGCGGCATAGCCCATGATGATCAAGCCGGAAATCACACCGAAAATGCGGTCGGGAGCGATGGACTCCAGGCAGACCTGCGCCAGATTGTGAATCGGCCGGGTCAGGATGCGGTCCATCTCGCCGCGAATGATGTAGCGTTCGTTAAAGTCCCAAAAGCCGAAAAACATCGAGAACAACGCATAGGGGACCAGGAAAAATCCGTAGATGAAAATAATCTCGTCGCGCGTCCAGTCCTTCATCAGCGGCACGTGGGAAAACACAACCACGATGAAGACCAGGTTGATCAATTCCGAGATGAGATTGGAGACGAGATCCCCCAGAAAGTCAGCCCGATAGGCCAGCCGAGTCTTGAAGTACTGACTCAGGTAGTCAGCAAAGATTCCGAAGATATGTTTGGCGTTTTGTATGCTTTGCATGTCCTACCCTCCCTGTACGACCAGCCTGTTTCGGGCCTTTTTCCACATAAACAGGATTGGCATCAAAAGTATCAGCATCCACGCGACCTGAAATCCAATCAGCTCCCAGGCGCGGCCTGTCGTAATCGCTCCCGTGAAGATCAGGCTGGGATAATAGTTCACTGCCTGGAACGGCAAAAACCCCATTGCAGTCTGCGCCCAGCCCGGGAAGAAGCTAATCGGCAGCACGAGACCGGACAAAAGATCGACCACGACCCGCTTCGCCCGCATCATCCCGTCGTTGCGCAGCAAGAAGAACGTGAGCAAGCCCGTCACCAGATTGATCTGCGTATTGATCAGGAAAGCAAACATCAAACTGATCAGATACAGGCCCCAAGCCTCCCCGCTCGACGGAAAATGAAACGGAATGACTAGGCTGATCAGGAATATACCCGGACCTGCGAAAAAGAGAAAACGGAAAATGCCTTCCCCAAAAGCCTGTGCTGTTTTGACCGACAGGTAGTTGTAGGGGCGAATCATTTCAATGGCGACCTTCCCGTCCCGCACATCCTGGGCGATCTCCATGTCGATGTTATTGAAGTAAAACGCTCGCGACATCCAGGCAATCGCCACATAGGACGTCATCTGCTCGACGGTTAGCCCACCCAACTGCTGCTCGCTGCCGTAGATTGCGGACCACAGGAAAAAGTACGCCCCGATGTTGATCCCGTAAATAATGATGCCGCTGTAGTAGTTGACCCGATAAGCCAGCATGGTCAAAAACCGCATGCGGATCAATTCCATGTACAGCTTACGCATGGCTGACTACCTCTCTGTCCGTCGAATAAATGTTGCGTACGATGTCCTCGGTACTCGCCTCGAGAATTTTCACATCGCTTACTTCAAACGTAGACATCACCGTGGACAGGACAAATGGCAGCATTTCTTCGCTGTGCGCCACCTTGACGCGCAGCATGTAGTCATTGACCTGCTCGATCTCACAGGGCATCTCGCCCAATGCCTGACGAAGCTCTTCGGCACGGGTGCGCTTTTTCATTTGGAAAGAGATCTCTGTCCCGTTGCCCCATCTGTCCTTCAAATCGCTGAGCAGCCCGTCAAAAATCAGCTTGCCTTTGTCCATGACCAGCACACGCTTGCAAAGTGCTTCGATATCCGTCACGTCATGCGTGGTCAAGAGAATCGTCGTATTTTCCGTTTCATTGAGATGGAGCAGAAATTCGCGAATCTTCTGCTTCACCAGAACATCCAGTCCGACTGTCGGCTCATCGAGGAACAAGAGGCGCGGCTTGTGGATCAGCGACGCCGCGATCTCACATCGCATCCGTTGGCCAAGACTCAGCTTGCGTACAGGCTGGCTGACGAAAGAAGTGATATCCAGCTCCTCGATCAATCGCTGCAGCCATTTCTCACCCTCGACTTCATCCACCTTGTAGACGCTTTTCAGCAGGCGAAACGACTCCAGCGGGGACAAGTCCCACCAAAGCTGCGAACGCTGACCAAAGACGACTCCGATCGACCGGACGTACTCTTCCCGCTGCTTGAAAGGGACATAGCCGTTAATGCGAATATCCCCGTCACTCGGCGTCAAAATGCCCGTCAGCATCTTGATCGTGGTCGACTTGCCCGCGCCATTCTCCCCGATCAGAGCGAACATCTCACCCTCTTCGACCTGGAACGAAAGATCATCCACTGCTTTCACCGTCTTGTACTCCCGGCTGAACAAATCACGAAAAGCACCACCAAGACCCGCTCTAGCCTGGTGGATGCGAAATTCCTTTTGCAAATGGTTAACTTCTATCATCAAATACCTTCCTTTTTTCGTCATCGTTGGATTCCAACTGTAAGTGTATACGAGGCTCACCATTTGTGCAAAACTCAATGTGCTGGAAACTGTATCAGCTTTCTATGCGCCCGCTTTTAGCGGGATTTCGGCTTCTTGTCCAATATCGAGCGCAGTTCCTTAATATCGTCCTCGGACAATGATTCCTCCTGAATGAATTGGACCAGCATCGTCTTCAAGGCTCCGCCGTAAATCCGCTTCAAAAAGGACTCTGTTTCGGCGCGTCGGCACTCCTCCCGCGAATACAGCGGATAAAACGTATACACCCGCTGATTTTGATGAACACCGACTGCTTTTTTCTGGACCAAACGATCCAGCAGAGTGCGAATGGTTTTGGGCTTCCATTCCGTTTGCTCCTGCAGGGCGGCAATCACCTCGTTGGCGGTAATCGGAGATGTTTCCCACAGAACATTCATGACTTCCCATTCTGCTTCCGAGATATTTGGCATCATCATCGACATTTTATCCTCCTTCCGAAATGACGTGGATACATCCTTAATAGATTCCTTTCTCCTTCAAGATAGCCAGCGTGATTTTGGCAGCCGTACTGCCATTGCTGTTATCTCCCTCTTGAATATTGGTTGCAAAGAAATACGTGTTTTCCTTGTGTTCGACATATCCGATGAACCAGCCGTTTTGATTTTCGTTGTTCACTGTGCCAGTACCTGTCTTCCCGAAAAGCAGGTTGCCATTGTTCTCGCCTACTTGAATCGCATCTTTGACTGCTTGAACATGAGTTTCTTCAAATCCCCATTCATTTGTATACATGGCTTTTAACAATTGGACTTGTTCTACGGGAGAGATTTTCAAGGATGATTCCAGCCAATAAGGGGTTGTTCCAGCCGTCAGCTTGGCGTTCCCGTACCCGATCTGCTTCAGATAGGCTTGCCGTTGGTCAGGAGGGATTCTGCGATCAAGCTCCTGAAAGTACCAATTCACTGAACTTTTCATTGCCGTTTTCAAATTCTGATCCATATTCCAGGATTCATACGGGTAGCGAATTCCATCCCATTTGATCGTGGAATGGTTCAGGTCAATCGCATTCGCATTCAACGCGAACAATGATAAAAAGATCTTGAACGTAGAGTCTGGCGAAACCCTTTGGATGCTTTTTTCTTTATTATAGATCTGATATTGATCTGCCTTCATGTCGTAGAGGACAAAGCTTCCTTCATATCCCGCAAAATAATCACTGAAATCCTCGTACAGGGCCCTTTCAGCTTGAAAATGATAGCGCTGATTGTCATCAGCCAGCACGGATACGAGTGGCAGCTGACAAACAACAAGCATGCCCACAAGCATCATAATAACCATTTGATTCCATTTGGACATCCGGGCATCTGTTGGAAAGGAGGCAATTTTTTCAATTCGTTTTTTGATGTGAGCCTTGGAACCATTGAGTTGGCTGGAAAACCGGAAGTTCCTTATTCGCATCTCCCTTTCAACAAAATGAATAATGGTATTCCCGTACTCCGTCTGGCTCTGCTCATCCAGACATTGCAGAACCGCATGGTCGCAGGCTATCTCCCGATCAAGCCGCATTTCTCGAACGGCGATCCAGATCAGGGGATTAAACCAGTACAATACCTGGAAAAACGCCATCAGATAGTTGGTCCAATTGTCTTTATTTTTGAAGTGATACAGCTCGTGCAGGAAGATAAATTGGATTTCCTTCAGTGACAGCCATGCGTCAAGCCGCGGCGGAAGCACGACGCAAGGCTTAAACAGGCCGCACATCATGGGGGTAGCAATCCGCGGGGACTCCCCTACGTGAATCTTTCTCGATATATGCAATTTTTGTTTACACTGTTCAAATAATTGGAGAACCTCTTGATTTTTCAGCTTTCGCATATTGTTTTGCAAGCGTTTTGTCCGATACCAAGCCATGATCATGAAAATCGTCAGCACGGCCATCCCGGCAATCCAAATACTGCCGACGATCGTATCCAGATAGGGCGGCGTAGAGTCTTGAATGGAAATAGTCAGGTCCTGCAGCCAATTGTTATTTTCACTCATGCGTGATCGGGTTTCCATAGACGAATTGACATTTTCCACGAGCTGGTTGCTGGACAAATGGTAGGGGATATCGAAATCAACTAACTGGCGGGGTATGAAAGGAAGCAAAAGTGATATTGGTAAAAATAACCATATGTGATACTGCCATTTTGCCGAAAGCTGTTTGCGAAACACCTTTTTGATCAGCATGATCACGGCTATCGTGAGAGAAGACACCAGCATGCTTATAAGAAATTGATGAAACATGTTATTCTTCCCCCTTCGCTCAAGCTTAGCCAAAAACACAAAGGCAGTACCTTCGTTGATTGATATCTATATGAATTACAATTGTAATAACCTATTATAGCGACTGCATTGCCGTTTAGCAACGCAATGGCACACCTGCTAAAGAAAGGAAGTCTACCTGCATCCGGACATGCGATCGAATCCTTTAGGGTTAAAATGATGGGCGGCCCCGGCGGGCCATCGCCGTGGCTCAGAACGACCACGAGGCGCGAGGCTCACCGTACCCGTAGGGCGACACGGCGTAGCCTTAGGGAGTATGACGCAGCCATATACATTCCTTCTTGGCTTCTCCCTCATGCGTTAGGGGCCTGAGGGAGAAGCCCACAGGAACCTAAAGGGCTTTGTCAGGCGTCTTGCGGCCGGCTAGGGCCTCTGGTTATCGCGTGATTCCTCGACCCCCGGCAGCGGCCATCGGCTGCCGTAACGTCGATAAAAAAAAGCCCCCCGAATAATGCTATCAGAGAGCTTGTATTTTGCAGCATGTATCCTTTTTGGAACTAAACTTCATTGTCCACTGAATTCGGCAGATCGAGTTGATCGCCTGGTCTGCTGATTATTGGCCTCCACGGGACCCACGATATGCTTTGTTTACTTAGCGAATTTGAATATTAAGATCAGTATTGCTGTTATTAAATTTGGCAATCCGACTATGGCTAAATTTATTGCCCATTTTCTTCTGGTTCGTCTATCGTCTTTTGTTTCTAAATTATCGTAGGATCTTATTCTATCTCCATCATTCATTGCGCCAACAAAAATTGCAGAGAGAAGGAGACAAATCACACCGAAGCTCCCTGAGAGTTTAACTATAAGTGATAAATCATTAGCAATCAGAGACCATATCGTGGAAATAATCAGTAATCCCAAACCGATTATTAAAGAACCTTTCATAATATTCCTCCTGAAATTAAGTCATGGCAGATTAAATATCTGCCATGATTTGTTTTACATGTTATTTACGAACTCGAAGTTCCAACTGCTGCCGCCTTTACTCAGCTTGACTGTCATCGTTACTCCCACGGCTCCGTTATCGGTAGTTGAAGGGTACCATGAAGAAGGGGCTGTATAGTTAAATGTATCGGAGGTAGGCTTTTTGGTTTCATTCTGGCCAAATGTGTTGCCGAAATAACTCCACCCTGCCGCACCATATTCTACTACGCGATTTGTTAAGCTATATGTGGAATCGTCTTTTTTCCAGTTCCCATTCACGCTTATAAGCTTGTAATGCAAAGCCCCCCGTGGGTCTTTTACTTTGTCTAAATAAATTGTGGAAGTAGCTTTCACCCCCAAGGTCGAGTCCCAATCAGAGTCAGTCTTAGAGGTATCAGCAAGGACAACAAGCTTTGTAACAGCAACGGTTTCTATTTGTTCTCCCTTATCATTTTTCGCAATTTGCAAAGTTTGCGAAGTTACAAACTCTTCAACAGCGAGTTGCTCTCCTGTTTTTGGGTCAACTAATGTATGTTTGCTTTTCGCTTTTGAGTTCTTTTTAGCCAGTTCGTATAGTGTATTCAGATCAGTTACTTCTTGATTCTTCTGAACAATATTATATCCTTCTAGGTTACGTTCCTGGATGTTATTTGTTTTTGCAAACGAACTACCTGCAGAAAAGGCTGCTACCAAGGACAGGATTGACAAGATAGAAAGTACTTTTCTTTTCATGTACATACCTCCTTTTTTTTCCAGTATATCATTTTATTTTCAGATAGATATTGTTTTTCTTACTTTTGCTACTAGAGTCCTATATGAAAAATTATATTGAACATCGCTGCAAACAGAGCGAAACGTTGCGTTAGGGGCCGGAGGGATTCAGAAGCGCACGGGAACCTCGAGGGCTTTGTCGGGCGCTTGCGTCTCTGGTTATCGGGCGATGCCCCTGACCCCCGGCGGTGGCCATCGGTTACCGCAACGCCCACGCAAAAAAAGCCCTCCTGGATGCACGATCGGAGAGCTTTTCAATCTACACGCTTTCCAATTTTCGGGACCCAAACTTCCTCTGTTGTTAAGGGAAAATAAACCATTAGACTGTTGTTGTACAAAGGAAAAAAGGAACCTTGAAATATAGGCTCCTTTTTGTGATTAAGCATCAAGTTCGTCAATATCAAATTTACGACTTTCACTAGGCGAATATGAAGAGTCCATTTGATTGATAAGGTCAACGAATTGCCCATTCGCTTTCATATAAGTTTAGAATTTAAATCGCTTTCCATCGCTTCCAGTTCATTTTCTACGGTGTAATAGCCCGTAAATTCATCACTTTTTTGGGGATCGTTTTGGAAGTACCGATAGCAAAATCAGGGCACAGCGCGGCTCCCCCCACCTCCGTAACCCCTGTTTTATGAGATTGGCTATTTTTTCTGTGGCCAAATTAGCCGCATCGTCCTCATTTTTTGAATCCTCGGACGCGTGACTAGCCTTCAAATCTTCAAGCAATTGCACGACAACTCCAACAGTCGGGTGTACCAGGAAGAACTCCCTTTCCTTCTCGCCATGATCTGAATTGATTCTATTTCCTGTAATACTCTTCCAATACGGGTCTGGCTTTTTTCACTACGTAACCGCTGCCCCCGCGTCCTTCTACACCTTCCACCATCATGGCAAGCAAGAGCTTTGACTCCGCGGTATCGAAAGTGACCAACCAGCCATTTTCTTGCCCCTTCTGCTCTTTTTTGTTTTTTAGTTCTGCTGTCCCTGTCTTGCCTGCTAGTTCGATGCCTTTTATTTTTGCTCCGTAACCAGTACCACCCGGATGGTTTACGACATCTGCCAGCATGCTTTGGATGAGCTTGGCAGTGTCTGCTGAAATGACGCTGATTCCAGAAGACCCGACAGCGTCCCCCTCTTGATAGTCCAATACGGGAGGGATCAGAACCCCATCATTGAGGAATGGGGTGTATGCCAGAGCAAGATGCAGGGGGGTCATGACGACCTCGCCTTGTCCATATCCGGAGTCAGCCAGCTGGATCTCATTCTTGATGCCGTGATTGCTCAAGCTTGCTTTGGGAAAAGGGTATGTCATATTCGGATTCACGTTGCTGAGAAACTTTCCCGTTTCTTTCAAAAAAGCATCGGCGCCGATTTCCAGCGCTTCCTGGGCGAAGTAGATATTGTCCGAATAGAGAAGGGCTTCCCTCAGATTGACCTTGGGACTGTCCTTCACGCGTGTTACATAATAGCTCCCCCAGCTGCTGTCTTTGCTCCATCGCAAGCCTTTGATTTCCCGGGCTTTTTCAACATAGCTGACACCCAGCTCCAGACCGGCTGCTGCTGTAATCGGTTTAAAAGTAGAGCCGGGAGAGTACAGCTTGGTGAACCGATTCAGAAAAGGCTTATCGGGATTCAAATTCCATGCATCCCACTGTTCGTCAGACATTCCCGTGATGAATGCATTCGGATCGTATGCCGGACTGCTCACCAACGCCAAAATTTCCCCTGTCTTCGGATGAAGCGCAACTGCTGTGCCGGCATCTTCACGGATCGCTTCGTATAACGATATTTGCAAATCCGCGTCTATAGTCAAGCGAACGTCACGCCCGTTGACCGCTGCGGTTTCGGCCAACACTTCCCTTGTCTTGCCCGTCGCATCAACGATCGAGATCCGTTTGCCGTCCCGCCCCCGGAGTATATCCTCATATACCTGTTCCGATCCCGCTCTGCCGATCAAGTCGCCTGGTCCGTACAGGTGGTCCGATCTGCCCGCTATTTCCTCCGCAGTTGCTTCCCGGATGTACCCGCTAAGATGGGCTGCTGCCTCACCCAAAGGATAGACACGGGCTTTTTCCTGCTTTCTCAGGACACCCGGCAAATCGCTATAGTCGATGCTCGCTTGATTTTTACTCAAGTAAGCAATGGGAACGAAAAGATCATCTTTGACCCAGGAAGCCTGCAATTTTCGGTTTATCGCTTCCTGGGTAATCCCCAGCCGCTCGGCAAGAGCTGCTTTTGTTTTCTCAGCATCCTCCCCGAGCTTGCCTGGGACTATTCCGATCATTTCCACGAAGCCGTTAATCGCAATTCCCTGACCATTGCGGTCTTTGATCTCACCGCGGGACGCTTGCAAGGTTTGCACCCTTACCGTGTCGCCATCTTGCATGCCGGGAAAGATATAGGATGGAGTCAGATGTACTCTCCACTCCCCGCCTTCATCCTTTTCCAGCTGAATCTTTCCTTTTGCCTGAATCATTCCGGCAATCGTATCCATCTTGATCTCGTATGGGTAGAGCCTGGTGCTATCCGTCTTTTTGTCGTCGCTTTCCTCCGGTACGGATAAAGGAGTAATCACGATATTGCGGGCCTCTATTCCTTCATAAATTTTGCGAAAACGATTCACAAAATCCTCTTTAGTCACTTCCTTTGCGGTGGAAACCAGCAGCATATCGTACATTTCTTCGTACTGTGCCTTGCGCCAGGCATCCAGATAGCGATTCATAGTGTCTTCAGGATTACTTGACTGTCCCATACATCCTGTCAAAAGTGAGAGTAGCATGCATAGTCCGAACCAAACTGTTTTTTGCATCTATTCCTCTCCTAATGCCGACTATTTTTCCTCCTGCAGCTCGAGTGAGTCGAGCACAACCTTGGCGGCCTTGGCAATCAACGCATTATCGTAGGTTGCATCCTGCTCCGTTCGGCTGGACAACACAGCCATGACAATCGGAGCCTGATTTGGCGGCCAAATAACGGCGATATCGTTCCTCGTCCCGTAGCTTCCAGCTCCAGTCTTGTCGCCGACTGTCCAGCCTTCTGGGACGGCTGCTCGAATCAGCTCATCACCCGTCGTATTCCGTTTCAGCCAATCGATGAGAACGTCTTGCTTCTCTGCAGGGAGCACCCCATCCACGGTAAAAGCCTTGAGTGTTGTAGCCAGTGCTTTTGGCGTGCTGGTGTCACGGATATCTCCAGGGACAGCTTCGTTGAGATCGGTCTCGTATCGCTCCGGCTTTGTAATGTGATCCCCAACCTCTTGCAGTACCGTCTCCAAGCCAGCGGGGCCGCCTAATTCCTTCAGCAAGAGATTCCCGGCCGTGTTATCGCTGTAGCGGATCGCAGCATCGCTGATTTCCCGAAGGGTCATTCCTTTTTCCACATGTTTTTCGGTTACCGGGGAATAGGTGACCAGATCTTCCTTCTTGTATGTGATCACTTTATCCAGTTCGTCGAGCGGCTTTTTAAGAAGCAACGCACCTGCGGCTAAAGGCTTGAATGTAGACGTGTAGGCGAACCTCTCGTCTGGTCGATAGGAAACGGTTCGCCCTGTCTCCGTATCGATGGCGTAAATACCTAGTCGGGCGTCATACTCCTTTTCCAATTGGCCCAACTGTTGGTCTGCATCCACTTCTGAAGCCTCCTGCACCACCGTGGCTGCGGACTGGGCATTTGTATCCGGAGAACCCGAGCACCCCGCTGGCGGATACAGGGAGAGTAACAGCAATGGCATCGCTAATTTTATTTTTTGTGTAAAAATTTTCATGTTGGATAACCTCTTTCTTTGATGTTGTACTTACAGGAAACAGCTTTCGTCATCACCTTCCCATTCTATTTGATTACGTTCGTAGTACAGTATTACATGTGTAGTCAACTGATGTCAACCTCCCCCTTATCGAGACATTGACAGGGCATGACTTTTCACAGTTGTGGTAAGATAGGGTTGACTTTTGGGAACAGAAAAGAGGGAAAACGATGAAAAATCGTGAACGATCTGCACAACTGCATGAACAGGCCATGGAAGTCATTCTGGGCGGCGTCAACAGCCCGTCCCGTTCCTTCAAGGCTGTCGGCGGCGGCGCTCCGGTCTCCATGGAGCGTGCACAGGGCGCTTACTTCTGGGATGTAGACGGCAATCGATACATAGACTATTTGGCGGCATACGGACCGATCATCACGGGTCACGCACATCCGCATGTGACCCAGGCCATTACCGAAGCCGCGGCGAACGGCACGCTGTACGGCACGCCTACCCCTTGGGAAATCAAGTTCGCGACGATGATCCGCGAAGCGATTCCCTCGATGGAGCGCATCCGCTTCAACAACTCAGGAACCGAGGCCGTAATGACCTGCATTCGCGTCGCTCGTGCCTATACCAATCGCGTAAAAGTCATCAAATTCGCGGGCTGCTACCACGGTCACTCTGATCTGGTTCTGGTAGCGGCGGGCTCTGGTCCGTCCACGCTGGGTATCCCGGACAGTGCCGGCATCCCGCAAAGCATCGCCAATGAAGTGATTACCGTTCCGTTCAATGATATCGACGCCTTCGCAGCAGCGATCGAAAAATGGGGCAGCGAGACAGCATGCGTCCTCGTGGAGCCTATCGTCGGCAATTTCGGGATTGTTGAGCCAAATCCCGGTTTTCTGGAGGAAGTAAACCGCCTTACCCATCAAGCCGGGGCATTGGTTGTGTACGACGAAGTCATTACCGCTTTCCGCTTCTGCTACGGCGGCGCACAAAACCTGCTTGGCGTCGAGCCGGATTTGACAGCTTTGGGAAAAATCATTGGCGGCGGTCTGCCGATCGGTGCCTACGGCGGACGCCGGGAGATCATGGAGCAGGTAGCCCCACTCGGCCCTGCTTACCAGGCCGGGACCATGGCAGGCAATCCAGCCTCGATCCGTGCGGGAATCGCTTGCCTGGAGGTTCTGGCGCAGCCTGGCGTCTACGAGGAGTTTGAACGCCTCGGAGCCATGCTGGAACAAGGCATCCGCGCCGCAGCCGAAAAACACGGCGCGCAGATTCAGCTCAACCGCGTCAAAGGCGCTATGGCTGTATACTTTACGGATCAGCCAGTCTACGACTACGACACCGCTCAAAAAGCGGACAGCGAAGTATTCGCCCGCTTCTTCCGCCTTCTGCTCGACGAAGGCATCTGCATTGCACCATCGAAGTATGAAGCATGGTTTATCACGACCGCTCATACCGAACAGGACATCGCAGACACGATTGCGGCAGTCGAACGCTGCTTTGCTGCCTTGTAGTCATCTGGAAAAGATTTCGCCGGTCGGAGAGCTGCTGTTGCGGACATACTAGGAATGTTCGTTTTCCATAATTGCGGTTCCGAGGGGGAGCTTTATGTCTAAAGGCGAAAACACCTATCCAAAAGCACCTGAAAAAACGATGGATCCCAAGATGAGTTCCAAAATGATGGAGGTCGTGGGCTTCCAGAATCCGCGAAAAACCGAACATCACAAAACACAAAATCACGACCGCTAAACCGCAAAGACGGACGTACTCACCATCTGGTAAATGGTGGGATACGTCCTCTTTTTTTATTGATTATTCAAGTGTCCTGATCGACAAAAAACATTTTATTAAAAGGGAAGCGCTTTCAGTCACAAAATTGCCGTTTCACTTTCTTGTGCAGATTCCTTGTTCGTGTTATTCTGGATTCCTACATTATTTAGAAGTTTCAGAATTCTTTTTGTAGGAGGTGGATGGTCAGCTTCGACTGACCGAAATCATGCTAAACAGAGAAAAAAAAGAAACCATGGAAACCTTTCGCAATTTCCACCATATTGAACACGATAGCTGCGGCATCATCTGTATCGTCGAAAAAAGCGGTACGCCGACGCGCCACAACCTCAACGAGACTATTCGCTCTTTGATCCAGATGGAACACCGCTCTGGTTTTATCGATGGCGAAGGTGACGGATGCGGTATCTTGACCGACATCCCTCGTGCACTCTGGGCCGACTATTTGCAAGAAGCAGGTCTGGACAGCGCCTTGAGCGTGGATCCGCGCTTTGCGGTTGCCCATTTGTTCGTCCCTCGCAACGGACACGATCCCCAGCAGGTGCAGCAGCAGATACGCACTCTTTTTGCCCAAAACGACATTGCCATCCTGCTGGAGCGTGAAAATTGTGTAGATTCGCAGGTATTGGGCAATAACGGCAAACGAGATGAGCCGATCTTCTGGCAGCTTGCCCTTTTGGCTCCAGAGGGATTGACGGATGCCGACTATGCCAGCCGCCTGTTTGAGGTTCATACGTCGATCGAATCGGCTTATCATGTCCACGTGGCTTCCTTGAGTCCGTATACAAGCGCCTACAAAGTGATGGGTGCAGCCAATATATTGCCTCTTTACTTCCGTGATTTGGCAGATGAACGCTTCCTCTCCGCAGTAACGATTGGCCACAACCGCTACTCCACCAATACCTTGTCCAACTTTTTCCGCGTTCAACCGTTTTCATTGCTCGGACACAATGGAGAGATCAATACGATCAGCAAGCTGGAGGAAGAAGCCCAGATGCTGGGCGTGCCGCTCGTCGATGGCGGGAGTGATTCGCAGAACCTGAACCGGACGATCGAAACCTTTATCCACCGTTATGGCCTCAGCCTGTTTGAAGCGATGGAAGTGGTGTTCCCGCCGATTCATCATGAAATGAAGCATCTCCCTGCACATCTGCAGGATCTCTATGTCTATCTGCGTCAGGCTTGGGGTCATTTTGCCCAGGGTCCTGCGGGTATCGTCTCCCGTCATGCTGACGAGTGCGTCTTCAGCGTCGATGCGCTCGGTCTGCGTCCGCTCTGGATGGTGGAAGGGCCGACCTCCCTGTACTTCTCTTCTGAGCAAGGCGTCATCCTGGCGAACGAGATGGCAAGTGAGCCCAAATCGCTGGCGCCGGGAGAAAAAGTAGGCGTGCGGCTGCATAAGGGCAAGGATGTCGAAATCATCCTGCATCATCAGCTTCAAGAGACGGTTTACGAGCGTTTTACACAGAAAATCCAGGCAGAAGGAGCCAGTCAGCATCTGCATTATTCCTACAAACTGGAATCTCTGGCTCCCGAGCCTGATGCGGCAGCTCCTACTTCCTCCATCTACAGTGCATTCGGCTGGGATCGCGAGCAGGTGCAATTGGTAGAACAGATGGCTTCCAACGGAGCCGAGCCAATCCGCTCACTGGGTCATGACGGACCGCTTGGCGCTCTTTCCAAAGAGCGGCAAAACTTGGCTGACTACATGAAAGAAAGTGTTGCCGTCGTAACCAATCCGGCCATCGACCGGGACCGTGAGATGGAGCATTTCTCTACTCGCGTCGTGATCGGTTCTCGCGTGCCTTTGTCCAGCCGTGACGGGAGCGGAATGCGGATGGAGCTTCCTTCCCCGCTGCTCATGGAGGGCAAATCCTTGCAGGAAGCCGCGAAAAAACAGGGAACCTACTCGCTGGAGCAAGTCATTCACTATTTCCATAACCATCCGCAAAGCATCGCGATTCTGTCCACGTATTTCACAAAGGAAGACGGCCTTCAGGCAGGTTTGGACAGGCTGCGCGAATCGGCTTTGCATGCAGTGAAAAACGGAGCCATTCTGCTGATTTTGGATGATACGGACACCCATCGCGAAGGGAAATACTGGTTCGACCCGTTGCTTGCCATAAGCACCGTAGATCAAGCGTTGAAAGCGGCATTTGACGAGCAAGGCAGCAGCCTAAGACGCAGGGCAAGCATTCTGTTGCGCAGTGGTGCCATTCGCTCCTTGCACGATCTGGCTCTCTCCATTGGTTCTGGTGCGGACGCGGTATCCCCTTATCTGATGTTTGCGACCGCATTCGCCAAGGACGGAGAAGTATCGGCTGTCAATCTCTACTCCGCCCTGAACAAAGGGCTGGAAAAAGTGACCTCGACCATCGGCATTCACGAGCTGCGCGGGTACGGCAAGCTGTTCTCCTCGATCGGACTGCGCCAGAATGTCGCTCAATCTTTGGGAATCGTCAACTTCTGCGGCTCTGAGGACGCAGGACTTTCCTTCGCGGATCTTGAGGCGGACAGTTGGCAACGCTATCAAGACTACGCCGACGATTCGGCACGCGAGTCCAAGACCTTCCACATCTTCCCGCGCCTGTGGAAAGCAATCGGGCAGATGGCGGCAGGAGATATTCCGTACTCCGACTACGCGCTGAAGGTAGAGGAGAACGAGCGTGAGAATCCGATCTCGATTCGCCACGTCGCCGATTTTGCTTTTGATCAAGCGCAGAAAAAAGCCGACCCGCAGCAGGTAGATTTGAGCGTAGGCAATCACTCCTTGCCGTTCCTCATCTCCTCGATGTCGTTTGGCTCGCAGAACGAGACGGCATTCCGCGCCTATCCGGAAGCGGCAGATCAACTCAACATGATCTGCATGAACGGTGAAGGCGGAGAGATCAAGGATATGCTGGGCCGTTACCGCCATACGCGCGGAATCCAGGTCGCGTCAGGACGTTTTGGGATCAATGTAGAGCTGGCCAACGCCGCCTATCTTCTGGAGATCAAGATCGGGCAAGGCGCGAAGCCGGGCGAAGGCGGTCACCTCCCAGGCTCCAAGGTAACAGCCAAAATTGCGGCTGCCCGTAATGCAACAGTCGGCTCAGACTTGATTTCGCCATCCAACAACCACGACATTTACTCGATTGAAGACTTGGCTCAGATGATTACCGAGCTCAAGACCGCGAATGATAAGGCGAAAATCTGCGTCAAGGTGCCAATCGTGCCCAACATCGGAACCATCGCAGTCGGTGTCGCCAAGGCAGGCGCTGACTTCATCACGCTATCCGGCTTTGACGGCGGTACGGGTGCCGCCCGTGTCCATGCCTTGCAGCACGTCGGTTTGCCTGCGGAGATCGGAGTGAAAGCGGCTCATAACGCCCTCCTGGAAGCAGGCTTGCGCGACAAGGTGGAGCTGTGGGCAGACGGCGGCGTGAGAAGTGCTGCTGATGTGGTGAAATTGATGCTGTTAGGAGCCAACCGAATCGGTTTCGGCACCCTGGCGATGATCGCCGTAGGTTGTACGACCTGCCGCGGCTGCCATCTGGACACCTGCCATGTAGGGATCGCCACCCAGATCGATTCGCTGGAGGAAGCGCATGAAAAAGGCTTGCGCCGATTTGTCCCTCGCCAGACGGACCTGGCTGTATCCGGCCTGAAAACCTTCTTCACCCTGTTTGGCGAAGAGGTGCGCCGCATCACGGCAGAGCTGGGCTTTACCCGCACGCAGGATCTGGTCGGACGCTCCGATCTTTTGGTGCAGACCCGTTTGCAGGAAAAAATCGATCTGACTTCCCTGCTGGCCGTACACCCGCTGTACAAGGCAGGCAGCGTCTCCACAGCGACAGAAGCAGCAGAGGAGCGTGTTCTGGTAGCCGCCGGTTCGGCAACCGCCGTAAGCGATTCCCGCTACTTCAGTCCAGATCGCCCGATCAAGCAGACCTTTACCAGCATCCTGTCGGGAGAGCGTGTACTCGGCAGCCGCTGGGCTGGGGCACGAGTGGAAAATCACCTGGACGGCAGCTATTCCAGCTTGCCGGAGGTATCCCTAGACTTCGTGGCAGGAAGTGTCCCAGGCAATGGGCTGGCAGCCTATAACGTCGCAGGCGTCAATATCCGCGTCGAAGGCGGAGCGCAGGATGGCGTCGGCAAAACCAGCTTCGGCGGTCGGGTCTCCATCCTGAAAGCGAAAGGCTTAAACGGAACCTACGTCAACGGGTCCGTCGGGAAAAGCTTCTGCTACGGTGCGCAAAAAGGCTTGTTCATCGTACAGGGAAATGCCGATTCCCGCGCCTGCATCCGTCTCTCCGGCGCCGATGTGGTATTCGGCGGCGAAATCACCCAGCCGATTCGTGACGAGCTAGGCGGCATCGGGGCTCGCGCCAACCTGAAAGGCTTTGCCTTCGAGTACATGACTAATGGCCGGGCTGTCGTGCTGGGCGATCCAGGCCCTTGGATTTGTGCAGGGATGACCGGCGGAGTGGTCTACGTCAAGCTGAACCCGGAAATGGGCTTTGATAAGGCTGCTTTGGAGCGCCGCATCGCAAAAGGCGCAAAGGTATTCCTCTACCAGCTGGATGAGCAGGGTCAAAACGATGTAGCAGAGCTGCTCGGCGCTTACAAGGAAGAGCTCCTCGCCACAGAACAGTACGAGACTGCAAGCCGCGTCCAGCAATGGATTGACGATGCTGCGTCCCACTTCATCATGATCACGCCGAAGAAAGAACAGGCTGATCCGTCTGTGTCGACTGAGTAAGAATAGGATAAAAGAAAACAGCGGCGGACTAGGACGTGAAAGTGTCCTGGACTGCCGCTGTTTTTGCTTGCTCTCTCCTGGAATCAAGGGTTTTACCGATTCCTAGGAGTTGAATGTGTCCATGCCTTTAAGAATTTTGGTGTGAGGCAAAATGGGAGCCGTGCACATGATTTCCACCACCGAGGTTGTTCGCGAAGACAGAGCGTCGCGAATGCTTTGTTCCAGTTCTTCAGGCTTGCTCACCCGAACGGATTGTGCCCCACACGCTTTCGCTAGAGCCGTATAATCCGGATTGGGAATTTGGGAACCAAGCGTGTGTAATCCTTCTACCATCATTCTGTTTTTTTCCATCGCATAGGACTGGTTATTCATGATGATCAATGTGAGCGGCAGATTATAGGCAACTGCGGTGATCAGCTCGATGATGGAGTATGCCACCCCGCCATCACCAGCTACGCTTACCACCTGACGGTCCGGCTTAGCCAGCTGGCAAGCGATTCCCGCTGGCAAGCCAAAGCCAAGTGTCCGCCACGTCCCAGAGATGATCAGCTTCTGGTGCTTATACTGAAAAATCCGTTCAAACCAGACAGTGTGGTCCCCTACATCAATGGAGATGATCGCATCTTCGGCGACGCATTTTTGCAGGACAGAGACAGCGTAAGCGGGAGAGATGGCATCAGTCGGGGACTCCACCTTCGACTCTTGCTGGATTCTTTTGTTCCACTCCATTTTTTTCTCCGCGATCTCAGACAGATACTGTTCGTTTTGCTTTTGCTGCACGATCGGGATGAGCTGAGATAAAGCCTTTGACATCTCTCCGACCACAGGTGCTGCTACCGGGCAGCTGGCACCGATATTTTCGGCCTTAGCGTCGATTTGAACCATTTGAATCGTCTGTGGCACATAATCCGCAGGCCACCAGGTTGCCCCGAGCACAATGCAAAGATCTGCCTTTTCCAATAGCTCCCGCGATATTTCCGTACCCGCATGACCGAGACCACCCACAAACAACGAATGATCATTGGGAACAAAGCTTTTCGCCGGCATGGTTGCCATCAGCGGCGCCTGAATCTTCTCCGCAAATTGAAGGGCGTAGTACTGCGCGTTTTCGATGCCGCGACCTGCTAAAATCACCGGACGCTTCGCCTTGTCTATCAGTTGTGCCGCCTTTTGTATTTGTTCAGGGCTGGGCATCTGTGGCCCTGCTTTTACCGGCAAAGGAAAGAAGCCCCCTGAAACCGGAAGCTGCCAAATCTCCTTTGGTATGGAAAGATGGGCTACACCGCCTTTATTCAGCGCTGTCTTCACTGCTTTGTTCAGCAGCTTTGGAAAACCATGACTATCGGCGACCAATGAACTGAAATCAGCAAGCGGTTGAATGAATAGCTGCTGGTCAATATCTTGCACGCCACCCAAGCCGATTTCTGTGCTTTGTACTTGTCCGCTAACCACCAATACAGGTACGCGATCCGCCCAGGCATCACCCAATCCATTGATGATCGAGGCCAAACCGGGTCCGCTCGTGCAGGTACAGACCGCCAGCTTTCCGGTCAGCTTCGCTTCTGCGGACGCCATCAGCGCTGCGTTCGTCTCATGACGGCATGCGATATATGTAATCTTTTTTTGTTTTCCCAATTCATCGAGCAAGTACAGATTCGCATCTCCAATCACACCGTACACCCGCTCCACTCCCCAGAGTGTAAGCTGTTGTACGAAATGCTGGGCGACATTCCGTGTCATGGCATCGTGCCGAACCTCGCTTGTTTTCGCTTCTTTTTGCGCTACCGCGTGCATTTTCACCATTCCTTTCCCCGCTTACTATAAGGAATGGCAATAGATTTTATACTCGAAGTCAAATACCTTTCTTTGTTGATTATCATGTAGAAAAGGCATCTCCATATATTCATATAAAGTCGCATAGATTCAAAAGGAGGACAGAGATGGTCCTGAGATTTGAAACAGATCGATTATTGATTCGACTCTTCGAACAATCCGATGCCAAAGTGGTTCAAGTGTTAGCTGGGGACGAAAAAGTAGCACGCACAACCCTCTCCATTCCGCATCCTTACCCCGATGGAGCGGCAGAGAAATGGATTGAGAGCACTCATCAATCCGTCGAAAAAGGAGATAGCTATACTTTTGCTTTAGTAAAAAAAGAAGACCAAGAGTTAATTGGATGTATGCTCCTGGATGTTACAAAAAATCATCTGCGTGCCGAGCTGGGCTATTGGCTGGGTCATCCTTTTTGGGGACAAGGCTTTGCAACAGAAGCTGCCAAGAAAATGGTTGCATTTGGATTTGAAGATTTGGGACTAAACCGCATTTTCGCAGCTGCGATGACCAAAAACCCTGGCTCTTGCAAGGTGATGAAGAAAATCGGGATGAAACACGAGGGCACTTTTCCCCAGCATGTATGGAAGTGGGGAAGCTTTGAGGATATAGAGCTTTATGGAATGGTCAAATCTGATTATGGTAAAGCTTTGCAAGCTTGCGGGGATGAATAGGTTATAAAAAGTGGCAGCTTCGAATGGATGTTCCATGTTCCCAAACTGCTACTTGTTATTGCATCCTCCTTCTATGTGGTCATGTCAAGTGCTATCAGATAGATCAAGGGAATGGCCGCAAGCAAAATCTGGATTGATCTGCGGATTACCAGAGTGTGGACAAAGAAAAACACAAAAGTATTTACGAGACAAGTAATTGCTACGAAAATCGCCAAATCCGGAAACCGGAGAAGTCCTGAAATGACGACCCCTGCAGTAATCGTAGCAGCCAGTAAGTAGCCGAAAAATCTATGCAGGTTGCGCGAGAATCGGAATGCATCCACCAGACAGGTTAAAAGCGCTCCGAAAATCATAAACGGCAACGCGTACGTGGTCATGATCATGCCCAATCCATAGTAAATCTTTTTCATATCAGTTTCCGCATGTGCAATCCATTTGAACAAAGCGAAGCAAATCATGGTCACAAAAAAGCAGACTCCTACCGCTGCTAATTTTTTTAGAATCATGAATGCCTCCTGTTGATCCGACTTGACAGCTACCTTTCAGCCCCACTTTTTTAGATTACCAGTTATTTGCAGTGAATACGAATATGAAATGCCGTCTTTTCGTCGAGAAATATGACTGACTAAGGAAGTTAGTCACGGATGATGGTACAATATTGCGAAAGCTATCGGCATCACAGTAAAAAATTTCTAACATTAACGAAAAAGGTGATACGAATGCCAAATATGAATTGGGCTGTGCTTAACTCATTGCAACTCGGTAAATACGCTGAATATTTCGCCAAGATGGAATTCGCCTCTTATGGACTAGAAGTATTTTCATCGGAGGTCGATGACCGGGGAATTGATTTCATTGTAAAAGATACAAAAGGACGTTTCTCTGAAATCCAAGTCAAATCCTTAAGGGGGACTGGCTACGTTTTTGCTCAAAAGAGTAAATTCGATATTAGCAACCCCAACCTGTACATGGCTCTACTGATTTTCAAAGACGGGCAATTGCCAGAATTCTTCTTAATCCCTTCCCAAGCGTGGGAAGCCCCTAACGAGGTTTTTGTAGACCGCAATTATGACAAGCCCGGACAAACAAGCAAACCCGAATACGGAATTAACATCTCGATTAAAAATGATGACATCCTAGAGACCTTCAAATTTGAAAAAACCATTCAAGACTTTTTATCCTCTTCTGTGAACTAACATACAGGACAAAAATTCCCTGACACCCACCAAAAAGCTGGCCGAGGAAAAAAGGAAGAAAAGCGAAGGTATTTGGATCTTGACCCAGCCGCAATGGAAAAGGCGGAACACGCTTTCAGCGGCCAACCCTGAATCACTCCCTGGAATCGGCTGCTTTTGGCCGCGGTTCCGCCTTTGGAATGGAGGCGGCCCGGATTGACCTACAGAGAAGATCCCACCCCACCTGAGCGTTCTTCCTTTTTTCCTCCCCTCCACCATAGTCGGTGGACCACCAACCCCAAAAAGGTTTTTTACATATAAGCCACCGTTTATATTGTCAAAGTTGGTCAGGGATTGTACAATAAAAGATGAAACTGATATGCTGTTTTTTCGTAAACTTGATTAGCAAGACCATCTATATCGATGCATTCATGAAGTTGACATACACGAAGGAGTGATTTTGCGTGATCCTGTTTCACCCGATGGACTTTCTGATCTTTATCGCTTTTGGTCTGTCTTTATGGGCCCAGTTCCGCGTCAAAGGGACCTTTAACAAATTTGCGGAAGTCCCTGCTTCCTCCGGCATGACCGGTGTTGAAGCCGCCCGCCGCATGCTGGATGCCAACGGACTGACCAATGTCGCCGTCGAGCACATCCCTGGCACACTGACTGACCACTACGATCCGACTTCACGCGTGATTCGCCTGTCTGACCCGGTCTACTTCGGCAATTCGATCGCAGCGCTCTCTGTCGCTTGCCACGAGGTCGGCCACGCCATCCAGCACAAGGTATCCTATCCAATGCTGGTCGCGCGTCACAAGATGTTCCCTGTAGTCAACCTGGTGTCTGGCTCTGCTCCTCTGCTCTTGCTGGCCGGATTCTTCTTTAAAATGTCGGGACTGCTGCTCCTGGGGATCATCTTCTTCTCCGCTGCGGTCGCTTTCCAGCTGGTAACTTTGCCAGTCGAATTCGACGCCAGCAGCCGTGCGAAACAACAGATGGTCAAAATGGGCTTCATCCGCAATACGGAGGAAGGCGGCGCAAGCAAGGTACTCGGTGCCGCAGCACTCACGTACGTAGCCGCTGCTTTGATCTCCGTCCTGGAATTGGTGAAGTACATCATGATCTTCCGCAGCTCAGACGATTAATCGATAGAATGACGAACAAGGTACAGATTCCTCCTGTTGGGGGACTGTACCTTTTTTTCTTGTGCTGCGCTACAATATTCCTGGAGGTGTGACTATGAAAATCGGAATAATCGGACTTGGCAGCATGGGCCAGATGCTGGTCACGGCCTTTTGCAAAAGCAAAGCAGTGTCCCCTAAGGATCTGCTCGTGTACAACCGAACGCGTGAAAAAGCGGACAGAATGCAAGAGACCTATGGCGTGACAGTCGCTTCTTCCGCTGAGGAAGTCGGACATAGCGCTGACTTGCTCTTTGTCTGCACCAAGCCATTGGATCTGCTCCCGCTCGTGAAAGAGCTGTCCCTCCCCTCTCAGGTTCATCTCGTATCCGTAGCGGCTGGTGTCAGCATAGAAGATCTTGAAGCCGTACATACAGGCCCCGTGAGCAAAGTCATTCCCACCATCACATCACAGGAATTGCGGGGAGTTTCTTTGTATACATGCAGCAGCAGACTGACTGGAGAACAGCAAAAACAGTTCGCCTCCCTGCTCTCATCGATTGGGACAGCGCAAGAGGTTTCCGAGCAGGAAATCGAGACGGCGACGATTCTGACCAGCAGCGGACCGGGACTGTTGGCAGGAATCATGGAGTCCTTTGCCCAGGCTGCTGTACGCAAGTCGCCGGGACTTTCCCTCGATACGGCGAGAAAGATGTTGGTGGAAACGATGCTGGGTACTGCCCAGCTGCTGCAATCCGAACAGCTTGGCTTTGACCAGCTGATCGAGCGGGTGGCCACCAAGGGGGGCATCACCGAAGAAGGACTTCGCGTGCTGGAAAAAAGACTGCCTGCCGGATTCGACGAGCTGTTTGACATGACCGAGTCCAAGCATGCGCTGCTCAAAGAGCGGGTTAAACAGCAGGCTGCAAACAATCAAGAAAAAGGAGACTAGATGATATGAAAATCGGTTGGATAGGTTTGGGAAACATGGGAGTACCGATGGCAAGCAATCTGCTGCAAGCAGGCTACGAATTGTATGTCTGGAACCGCACTCCGGAAAAAACGGCGGTGTTGTGCGAAAACAGGGCCAAACGCGCTGACTCGCTGGAGCAATTGGTAGAGACTTGCGATGTACTGTTTACGATGGTAAGTGATGATGCAGCCGTAAAGGAAATCTACACCGGTACGGACGGGATCCTCGCTTCTTCTGCTGTTCGCGGCAAACTGGCTGTCGATATGAGCACCATCTCACCGGATACCTCCCGGACTATTGCAGAGCAAGCCAAACAAGCCGGTCTGCGCTTCCTCGACGCGCCGGTCTCGGGAAGCGTCGGGCCTGCCAGAGAGGCGACTCTCGTCATCATGGTTGGCGGTGAACAAACGGACTATGAAGAAGCCAAGCCGATGCTGGACAAGCTGGGCAAAATCGCTTTGCATATGGGTCCGAACGGGGCTGGAACATCCGCCAAGCTGGCGATTAATCTCTTGCTGGGCATTACGGTTCAGGGCGTTTCCGAAACCCTGCTCTTTGCCCGCTCGCTCGGGATCGGCACGGAGCAGATGCTGCAAATCATCTCGGAAAGCGCTGTCGGCACTCCCTTGATCCGCGGAAAAGCCGCATCGATTTTGGCTGACGACTATCCTGCCGCTTTCGCCTTGAAGCATATGACGAAGGATTTGCGCCTCGCGCGCGAAGCAGGTGTTTCCACTCCTTTGGCGGAATCGGCAGCCGCCACTTACCGCCACGCCTTGGAGGAAGGTTTGGGAGATCTTGATCTGATGGCGATCCTGCGGCATTTGGATAGCAGCAAGTAGAAAAAAAGGAGAGCATCCAGTGTATCCTCTGGCATGCTCTCCTGCTTTTTTACGCGAGAGGTGCTTTCAGCCGTTCATTGAGCAGCTTGGCGGCGGACAATGCCCGCTGATCCTGCAAAATATCCCCGGGCTTGTTCCCTTCCCCGATGATGTAGCCCGCGAAGGGCATCCCGACGAACTCAAAAATGTACTGGAACTGCAAAATGAGGGGCAAGCCTTTGATATGGGGCTGATCCCCGCCTGTCGCGATCACATACGCTTGTTTTTGCCCAAGCGCTTCCTTGAAGGCATAACGCTTGTCTCGCAAGCTCTGGGACCAGCGATCGACGAAGTTTTTCATATGGCCCGACATGCCGTACCAGTAGATCGGTGTGGCAAACAGGAGGAAATCATGAGCAAGAACTGCTTCGATCACCGCATCGTACTCATCTTCCACATCCACGAAGCCCCCTGGTTCGTGCCTTTGATCCAAAATGGGCCTGATGTGCTTTTCCCGAAGACGAATCGACGTATGCGGAATCCCGACCAAAGCCAGGTTGGTCAATTCCTCTGTATTGCCATGGTCGCGAGAGCTTCCTTGCAAAACCAGAATGTTCATCCTGCACTCCCCCTGTTTCTCAACTCGATACGTTAACAGATTTTGCAGAACGAGCCTGATGAATGCGCAGCGAAAGGAAAACAGCTCCTGCCAGCAATACGGCAGACAAATAATAGACTGCCCGCGGTCCCTGCCACTCTGCAAAAGCCCCCATCAAGAGCGCAGACAGACCAAAGCTGAGCGAATCAATCGTGTCTTTGGCCGACATGACGTACGGTAGTGTCGATTCCGGTGCCGCTTGTTGCAGCACCGTCTGCTTCGCGATCAGCTGCATTTGAAAAACCGGTCCGAGCAAAAGGGAGAACAGCAAAGCTGCAAACTGGTCGCTGCTGCCAGCAAATAAAAAGGTAAGGATGCTTGCGCCGATCGTACCCAAAAGAATCCAGCGGGTCAAATGCTGCTGCAACCGCTGGGCAGCCGCCATCAAAACGGAAACGCCGATAATCGAGCCAAGCATGTACCCCGCATTGATATACCCCCACCACTCCTCGCCTTGTCCCAGAACCTTCAGAACAAACGGCAGGATGATGGCAGCGATCCACACTCCGCTCGACAAGCCAATCAATACATCCATCACGACGATCAGGCGCAGCCTGCTTTCCCTACGTATCCACTTCCAGCCCGTCATCCAGTCTGTTTTTTCCGTCTGCTCTTCCATCTCAGAACGCGGGACATACCCGATTCCCAGCATGGCCCATGCAGCCAGACCATATGCGCCAACCGTTCCCCACAGCACGTTGTCAGCACCGAGCATGACAACCGCTATGCCGCCAGCTGCCCATCCAGCGAAGTAGACCGTCTGATCAGAAGCCGCAAGCAATCCGTTAGCCCGAAGCAGAACATCGCGGGGGACCAGCCGTGGTACCAACGCATTTCGTGCTGGTGTAGCCCAGCCGTCCAGATACGCTATCAAGGCTATCAGAACGAATAACAGCAATCTCCCTTCCTCAGCCGCTGCAGCAGCGATGACAAGCAATGCAGTTTTTACAGCCTGCGAAGCAAACAGGATGCGCTGCAGGGAAAAACGGCGAAACAACAAGGGTGCTGTCAAACTCCCAGCCGATCTCATCGTAACATTCACTACCGGCACCATCGAGGTAAAAAAGATCGAATCCGTCGCCGTGTAGATGACGGTAATCACTGCCACAATATAAAAAACATCCCCCAGATTGGCCAATGACTGACCCGCCCAGAGGAATAGAAAACGTTTATTCCACATGCCATGCAACCCCCTGTCGGTTCAGAACTCCATTTTTGTTCTGTTGCAAAGGAAATCTCATTTCCTGACCGACATCTTCTTACAATGGAGATGCACCTCATTTTCTTTCAAGTAGCCCCATTATATTCCAGGTTCCGATTCCTGTACAGCGCGTTTGCCAAAAAAGCTGTAGTACACCCAGCCTGCATTGATCAGCAAGAAAGCGCTGGTCATCCAGAATACGCCGCTGATGCTGATATACCCCGCTACGAATCCCCCGATCATCGGTCCCAGCATGCTGCCGATGCTGACGAAACTGTTGTTGTACCCGTAGACGCGGCTGATCATATGCGTAGGCGTAGCCCTGCGCAGCAAGGCATTCACAGAAGGCAGCAAGCCACCGAGCGACAGGCCCAAGAGAAAGCGCAGCAGCACCAATTGCCATACAGCATTGACGAAGCCTTGCGGGATAAACAGCACGCCTGCCATAATCAGCGATCCCAAAAGAACCTTTTGCGAGCCGTAGCGGTCACCGAGCTGGCCTAGACGCGGGGACGCTGCTACGTTGGCAATTCCCATCGCAGCCTGCACAATCCCTGCCCACAATGCCACCTTCGTTCCCTCGGGCCCAAGCAATTGGGATATGTAGATCGGCAATACCGGAACAATGCTGAACAGTGCGAACTGGATCATCACCGTCACGAAAAAGAGTGCAGGCAGTTTTTTCGAGGAAAAAATCATGTCAAAATCCTGGCGCAAACTCGACTGGTTGCGTTTTTCCGGCGGCGTAAACTTCTCATGAACGGTAAACGTAATAACCAAAGTAGCGAGAAACAAAATACAGCCGGTAAAGACGAAGATCATCCGAAAGCCGATATAATCAGCCAAAAGTCCGCCAAATAGCGGCCCCATAATCGTACCGGCTGTGATGAATGATTGGAGCAGCCCTTGTGCCCAACCGATTTTCTCTTTCGGCACGGAAGAAGCCACCAGTGCCGTACTGGCAGGGGTGATGCCGCCCACCAGCCCGTTGACCAGACGCAAAGCCAATAATTGCCATAAACTTCCTGCAAAGCCCGTCAAGGCTACAGTAATGGACATAAAATAACCGGAGCGCAGGATCATGATCTTGCGCCCGTGTTTGTCAGCCAGGTTTCCCCAAATCGGAGAGACGAGACCCGCCGTTAAAAAGTTCGCTCCAAAAATAATACCTGCCCACATCGTGACCTCATGCGGGTCCTCAATCCCAAAATCCTGCTGGATATAAAGGGGCAAAAAAGGCATGACCATGCTCATTGCGACCATGACGAAAAACAGGCATCCACATAAAACGTATAAATTCCGCCGCCATGTTTCCACCCATATCTCCTCCGTTCCACTGCCTGACCTAGAAGTTCCCGCTTGCCTCCTACTGCGGTTCGGGCGCAGCCCCCAGATCTTGTACATGCCACAAGGTGTGATACACGCCTTTTTGCGCAAGCAGTTCTTCATGACTGCCCTGTTCGACAATCTTGCCTTCCTTCATCACGACGATTTTGTCCGCGTGGGTGATGGTCGACAGGCGATGCGCGACGATGATGGTGGTTCTTCCTTTGGTGAGACGAGCCAAAGACTCCTGGATCATATGCTCCGATTCCAGATCGAGGGCTGAAGTCGCTTCGTCCAGGATCAGAATGCCGGGATCACGCAAAAAGACACGTGCTATGGCGATGCGCTGTTTCTGTCCGCCAGACAGCTTTACGCCACGCTCGCCCAGCTCCGTCTCGTACCCTTCCGGCAGCTCCATGATGAAATCATGTGCATTGGCGGCTACAGCGGCACGTTCGACTGCTTCCTGGTCCGCATCCGGATCACCCATCATGATGTTCATTTTTGCCGATTCACTGAACAAAATATTATCCTGCAGCACCATCCCGATATGATGGCGCAGATTGCGCTGCTTCACATCGCGAATGTCGATGCCGTCGATCGTGATTCTTCCCTCTGTCACGTCCCAAAAGCGAGGCAGCAGACTGATCAGCGAAGATTTTCCTCCCCCCGACATCCCGACCACCGCCACAGTTTCTCCCGGGTTGATCGTCAGATTGATGCCGTCCAGCACGAGAGGTCCTTCCTCCCGGTAGCGAAACGAGACATTTTCAAACCGGATCTCTCCGCGAATGCGTCCTGTATCGGGATCGAGCGGCATTTCCTTCGCATTCGGCTTGTCGGTAATATCATACGCTTCGTCAAGGAACTCAAACATCCGGTCCATCGAGGCGATCGATTGGGTCAAGACGGTAGACGAGTTGACCAACCGGCGCAACGGCGTATACAAACGGTCCAAATACACGTAGAAGGCGACCAATGTCCCTACGCTCAGCCCGCCGGTTACCACCTGGTAGCCCGCATAGGCGATGACGAGCAACGGCGCGATGTCCGTCACGGTATTGATCACGGAAAAGGTTTTCGCATTCCAGCGGGTATGCGCCAAGGCCTTTTGCAAAAAGTGATTGTTCTCCTTGGCAAAAATCTTGCTCTCGTGCTTTTCCAGTGCAAAGCTGCGAATCAGGGACATGCCGCCGACCCGCTCATGCAAATGCCCTTGCAGATGGGCCAGCGCTGCCGAACGGTCCTTGGTCAATTGACGCAGCCGCTTGTAAAAATATTTGACTGCAAAACTGTATAACGGAAAAACGATAATGGCCACAATCGTCAGCTCCACATCCATGTAAAACATGACGCCGAGCGTAAGAGCAATGGTGATTAAGTCGAGCCAGAGATTCATCAGTCCGGTCTCGATAAAGTTTTTGGTCGACTCCACGTCATTGATGACCCGTGAAATCACTTCGCCTGTCTTGTGGTTGTTGTAATAGCGCATGGAGAGGCGTTGCAGATGGCCAAAAAGCTGATTGCGGATGTCGTATAAAATGCGGCTGGAGACCCACTGGGCGTAATACTGGCGGATGTATTCCACAGGGGCGCGAACCACCGTAAACAGCAAAAATGCCCCGAGCATCAGCCAGAATAATTGACGCAGCTTCTCCCCTTGCGGCAGCGGACTGGGTAAAAGATCGTCAATCACGTATTTGATTAAAAGCGGAAGCAAGAGAGGGATCGTAAATTTGATAATGCCAATCAAAATGGTGCCGGCGATCTGCTTCCAGTACGGCTTCACATAGCTCATATAACGCCGGATGCTCAAGCAAAAGTCCCTCCTTCGCAAACAAGGAAATCCCTCCCCCGTACCTCGGGAAAGGGATTATTCCTCATCATCTCGTACCAATTGGTAACGGTCGTACCAACGCTGAACAAAGCCACTTTGAAACGGTCCGCGTCGGGCACGCACCCATTCTACAACCTCACGCAACGCAGACTGTACGCGCTCCACCACAAATGGAGGGTAATTCATCTGTTTGCTGTGCAAAAGGAATTCCTCTTCATCCAGGATGGAATACGTCATATCTGGATATACCTTCACATCCAGATCATAGTCTATGTAGCTGAGAAGTTGACCTTTCATGCTGAATGGCGAACCAATATTACAGTAATAGTAAATTCCGTCGTCGCGGATCATCGCGATCGTGTTAAACCACTGACCGCGACCGAATGTACAAATGGCCGGCTCGCGCGTACGCCACTCCCGCCCGTCTGCCTCTGTCACCTTGACCCGATCGTTGCCTCCAATCACTACCGCGTCACTGGTATGAATCAACGTCGTTTTGTCCCATATGCGGTGCAACGAATGGTCATGTTTATAACTTTCAATGCGGATATTGGAGCCTGGAGTTGGCGACATTGACTCTCCCCTTTCTTCTCTTCTCTATCTGATTGGGGACAAGCCTCCTTCAAGAAGAGAGCTTTTTGGAAAGTGTAACATATTTTTGCACTTCATAACCAAGCGAGTGGTAAAAAGGAAGCACTCCGGGATTGTTCTGGTTGACCATGATCAGAACGCGATTGACGCCTCTTTGTTTAAAACGCTTTTCAATCGCTTCCACCAGTTTGCGGCCAATCCCGCTCCCCTGCATGCTGGGTAATACAGCCAGGCGGTGGAAATAGGCACGAGCACCATCAATCGTCCCTACTACCACGCCGACAACCTTGCCTTCCTGTTCTGCTACCATCACCAAATCGCTGTCCCACGCTAGCTGTTGAGCCAAATCGTTTAACGACTCCGTTTCCGTTTGGTCCAAGCCGGTTTCTTGCCAGATACTTGTAATCGCCGAGTAATCACCGAGTCGAAACGGACGAATCAGCATGTTATGCCTCCTTCGTAGCCTTCTTCACCTATTGTACACCAGATGGACAACTTTGTCTTGCCTGTGAACGACCCAAAATCTGCTTCGATCCCCTACCTGGTACCACTTAGGTTAACAAAGAGATGCCCCCGTCGACAATCAGTGTTTGTCCGCGAACCATCCATGCCTTGTCCGAAAGCAGAAACATGACTGCGTTTGCCAAATCCTCCGGCTCGACGATGCGGCCTGCTGGCGTACGTGCTGCCGAGCTGCCCAATAATTCTTCGCGGTTGGGAAAATGACGCAGCGCATCCGTATCCACTGCTCCGCCGGAAACTGCGTTGACCACGATATTATGCTGGGCCAATTCGACTGCCAGATAGCGAGTGATTGCTTCTACCGCAGCTTTGGACACCCCGACTGCTGTATAGTTTTCCAATACACGGATGGAACCCAGACTGGACAAAGAGACGATCTTCCCGCCGTTTCCGCCCTTGATCATTAGTTTTGCCGCTTCTTGCGCACAAAACAACAAAGCCTTGCTGTTAATTTCCATGGTCCAGTCCCAATGGCTCTCTTCCAGCTCCATCAAAGGACGCAAAACGCCGGACGCCGCATTATTTACCAATACATCAAGCCGGCCAAACTCCCGGTCGATCTCCGCAAACAATTCCTTGATTTTGGCTACATCGCCGACATTTGCTTTGACGAGATGCACACGGGCGCCTTTTGCCTCCAGCTCAGCTGCTGTCTCTCTCGCAGCGCTTCTGTTGCGCAAATAATTCAACACGAGATCATAGCCTTGCTCTGCCAGTTGCAGGGCGATTGCTCTGCCGATCCCGCGTGTTCCACCTGTTACCAGTGCTACTTTTTTCCCCGTACTCAAATGAAATGCCTCCTATCACACCAACTATTAGTATCTGGTACTAAATTCTGAAAATCACTTCATTATTATACCTCTCTCTATTCCGTTTTGCCACCAGATGCATGCGGGCAGGATGACTGCAATTCAAATTCCAAGCCATACTAAACATGCAAATGGTCGCAGACCCAAACAGATAAGGCGTCACTGCCGCATGGAAAGGGGACTCATGGCATGTACATAGGAAGGGATTTGGCAGAATTAACGATGATGTCCATGGAGGACTGGGAGACGACAGAGCTGTTGTACTTTCATCATGTGTGTTCCCAATTGGCTCCCTATCTCAGTGCGGAAGGGGCCTCCCTGCACACGAAAATGATCCGGGAGCTGGAAGATCGAGGTCCGGTAGGCGGAGACAGCGGCGGATGGGATCACTCCTCTGCCCCCATCTATGATTAACCTGATTCTTCCGCAAAGGAGGCGAACAAATGAAGACGAAATCCAATTCCAGCCAAGTCTGGACCATTGTCGGCCTTGTCGCATTCAGCGTTCTGGCTATGATTGGCTTGGTCTACATGTTCTTTTAGGAAGCTGGCGGTTTGCCCGCCTGCTGTCGCGCATCATTATCAGAATAAACTTTCTTTTTTAAAACAGGCAAAAATTGCTTTACATCATGAAAAAAATACCATATCCTATTTGTAAGATTCACACACTACAACGAAGGAAAGGAGGCTGCGACAACATGATGACCACAATGCTTACTTTGAATGATCGTGCATGGAATCTTCTTGTTGCTCCAACTTCATATGGCAGCGCCTCCTGGACCGACGAATTGTAGTATAGACACAATACGTGTCTTCCTTATTCCTTACTCGTCAGATACCAGACCGCAGGCGTGTGCTTGTGGTCTTTTCGTTCCCTTTTTCGTGATGAAAAGACCGCAGAGCTTTGCCCGCGGTTTTTTTGGTTTCCAAATTTTTGAAAGGAGGTGATCGGTATGGTACTGAACTTTCTCTATTTCCAGGTCAAGATCGAGCGCAAAAAGGAAAGCGTCGAACAGCGACTCGCAAAGGTTCAACAAGAAAGCTACCTGGAAAAACGCGCAGAAGCATACGCTCTGGAAGCGGCTCATTTGAATGCGCGCATCTAAATCATTTTTGAATTCATGAGGAGGGATTTTGTATGAACAACAAACATAGACGTCAGATGATGAGATTGACAGGAGTCAAATCGATAGAGGGGCTCTGACTGCACCGGAATTATACGGAAGGGAGGCGTATATAGGATGTACATTCCCATGATTTTTTTCACCATTACGATCGAACGGCGGAAAGTGACTCCTGAGCAAAAATGGGCCAGATACCAGCAAGAACAAGCCATTGCTCAGTGGGAAGATCAGAAGCACCAGATCTACACGCAGTTTCCTGAATACTGTATTCGCTAAGGAAACGGCTTGAATAAGGCACGGTAATCGAAGGAGGCTATCCCATCGTCTGTTGGCATCGGGATAGCCTCCTTTTCCTTATTAGTTTGCTTTGTTTATTGGCTGCGGCTTCCACAGATGAATGATCGGCCAGCCATCCCAATCCCGCGCTACTTTCAACGCTCCATCGACTCGGATCACATCCATTTGCCCATCGGCGGGAATGATCAGTGCGGGAGCGCCATCCCAGTATTCCAGACGAATCTCCATTTTGTAATGATACGTGACCGAGCTGTCCTCATTATCCCGGATCTTGCTAAATTCCGTGATCGCCACATGCATATTTGCCTTCTCTTGGACAGCGATTTGGTAAGCAAAAGAAGCCTCGCGATTGTTCGTATAATCCTGGTATACCTTATCTGTCGCGTATTCCTTTATCTGCTGATGTCTCTGGTTGATAAAATCCTCCAATACCTGGTCGATATCTGCTTCTGTCCCGGCTTCCTTGATCTCGATCTGGTACTGAACTTTTTTTAAATGCATCTGCCAACTGACGGGCTTCCTCATCTGCATCAGGACTTGAACAGCCAAACAGCGCCAGTGCCGCCATGCACAACAGGATCATTTGTTTATACATGCCCCCACCCCCTCATCCCATATTTTAACATATATTCCACCCGATTTCGTTGATTCAAAACAAAAAGACATGCTCGATCGCTGCCGATACCATGCCTTTTCGTGTAGTTATTTGTTTATCTGTGAAGCATCGCCTTGATTTTGTGATGCGCTACCGGGAAGGTGTAGGCATCCAATTCCTCGACGGCGGCAAAGCGAGCTGTCGGAGGAAGCTCCTCTCCCTCGATCCAGTCGCAGAGCCATACTTGCATATTCCATTGCAGATGGGAAAAGGTATGCTGCACTTCTCCCTGCATCTCGCGAACCTCCACCTCTACGCCAAATCGCTCCTGCATTTGCTGGGTCAGCAGGTCTTTTTTGGCTGCCTCTCGATCCACTTCCGTCTCCACCATAGGGAATTCCCACATGCCCGCCAGCAGTCCCTGTTCCGGGCGCTTGTTGATCAGGACGGCTCCGTCGCGCACGATCAAGGCTACCTGCATATGAACGGGACGCGGCGGTTTCGCCTTGCCCTTGTTCGGCAGCTCTTCCTGGACACCTTCCCGGCGGGCGATGCAGTAATCGAAGACCGGACAGGTGAGGCATTGCGGAGAACGCGGGGTGCAGACTATCGCGCCAAGCTCCATCAACGCCTGATTGAAGTCTCCAGCTCTGCCTTCGGGAATCACCTGGCGGACCAGATGCTCGATTTTGATCCGGGTGGCTGGCTTGGCGATGTCATCGGTCAGGTAGAGAAGTCTGGAAAAGACGCGCATGACATTGCCGTCTACCGCAGGCTCCGGCTTTTCGTAGGCGATACTCAGAATCGCCCCGGCTGTATAGGGGCCCACGCCTTTTAGCGTGCGAATTTCTTCCGGGGTGTCAGGCACGATTCCGCCGTAGTTCGCCTGCACTTCCCGTGCGGCTGTCTGCAAATTGCGCACCCGCGAATAATAGCCCAAGCCCTCCCACGCCTTCAGCACTTCGTCCTCGGGTGCTTCCGCCAGTGCCTGAACCGTCGGAAACTTCTCCATAAAGTTCATGTAGTACGGCTTTACGGTCTCGACACGCGTCTGCTGCAGCATAATCTCCGACACCCAGACCCGGTAAGGATCCCGATTGATTCGCCAGGGCAAGTCCCTCTTTTGGGAATCGTACCAGGCGAGCAAATCGCTGGAAAAACCAAATACATGAAATTCTTCCGGTAATGTATAACGCATGCTGATCTCCTTTGTTTACGATCGAACAGGAGCAAATGCCCAGATGTTCAATTTATTGGCCCCGCCTGCGATACAGGCACAGAATGCTTCATCCTGCAACCGCGTCTGCTTGATCTGTTCATACTGCTCCATACTGTCCACCTCGAAGGTTTCCACGAACAGGCCTGGCTGATCGCATCCTTCCAGACAGCGGTACTGACGCGCCCCCAGCCTGCAAGACACGGACTCCCTTTCAGCCAGGAGGGCAATTGCCTCCTCGCGCTTTTCCAAAATGAGCTTGTATTCGATAAATACCGTGATCATCTGGTCGATTCCTCCCTTGCAAGACAACTCCACTTCATCATACAATCCAGGTTAATAGGTAACAAGCGGACAATTTTTTTCAATTTCGTAAGGAAAATCTTATCGCCGGAACGTTATAATAAATACAAACAGGAGGCCAAGGCCTGGAAGGAGGGAGACAAGAGGTTCATGGACACGGCTACTCACTTTGCCATGGGTTTTGGACTCGCGGGACTCGCGCATCTGGACCCAATCGTGGCATCGACACCAGGACTGATGGAAGCTGTCATGCTTGGCACGGTCATCGGTTCACAGGCACCCGATCTGGACGGCCTGGTCCGCATCCGCGGCAGCGCTGCTTATATACGCAACCACCGGGGCATCTCCCACTCTGTGCCCGCAATCTTTCTGTGGACAGGAGCCATATTTGCCTTCATTCAGTTGTTCATGCCCCAAGCGAATTGGCTTCATCTGCTCGGCTGGATCTTTTTCGCTGTCTGTCTCCATGTTTTCGTAGACCTGTTCAACTCTTACGGCACCAAGGGCTTGTATCCGTTTCGAGACAAGTGGATCGCATTCAACACCATCTTTATCTTTGACCCTTTGATTTTTTCCGCTCATTTGTTGGGTTTTATGCTCTGGGCGTCAGGCATGCATCCCGGAAAGGTGTTTCTCGCGATCTACCTGCTGATCGCCTGCTATTACTATTGGCGCTTTCAGGTGCAGAAGCGCACCACTGAACTGGTTCGGCAAAAAATCGGACGCTCCGGGACGTACACCATCATTCCGACGTTGTCCTGGACACACTGGACCTTCGTCGCACGCACCGAGCAGATCTGGTATGTCGGAGAAGTCAACGCCGGTGAAGTCATCGTGCTGGACACCTTCAAAATCAAATCGGAAAATGAAATCATCGCCGCAGCCAAGGAATCGTTTCGCGTCAAATCCTTCCTTGCATTTACTCATCACGTCCACGTGGAGACCAAAGAGCGTCCCTTCGGCTACGAGGTGAAGTGGATCGATCTGCGCTATCGCTCCCGCTACCAGGGTAAAAGCCATTACATGTTCGTAGCGGTTGTCTACCTCGACTATGAATTGAATATTCTCGATTCATTCGTCGGCTGGATTCATCGCGGCGAAGAGCAATTGAACAAAAAGCTCGATCCTGACAAACAACTCAACTAAACATGAATGTGATGCCCGCAGTTTCTATACATGCGGGTTTTTTCTTGTGGTATCTGACCTGCATCAACTGATAAGATTTGCACCTTTTAACCAAGTCAGGCAGGAGATACGATGTTGCTATCCCATCTTTTGCATGAAGGAGAATGATCCCATGATTCCCATTCGCTACGCCAAACGAACGATTACTGACAAAGAACAAATCGATCAGTTCCTGTCACAGGCCAAAACCGGACATCTGGGCATGACGAACGGCATCGAACCGTACATCATCCCATTGAACTTCTGCTGGCTGGCGGGCAAGCTCTACTTTCACGGAGCGGATTCCGGACGCAAAATCGAGATGATTCAAGCCAACAACCGGGTCTGCTTCAGTGTTTGTGAAGAATACGGGACCATCGCCGATCCCGTCCCTGCCCATGTCGATACCGCTTATATGAGCGTTTTCTTGTCTGGCACGATCGAGCGCGTGGTAGAACCGGAGGAAATGCGCGAAGCCATGCAAGCGATGCTGGACAAATACGTGCCCGGCTATTTCTCAGAGCCTTTGCCATTGCAGCATGTGTTGAAGTATCGCTCCAGCATGGGGAGCGTCACCGCCGTGTTTCGGATCACACCCGATACCATCAGTGCCAAAGGAAATCTGGCTGGCGACGAAAAGAAGTTTTTTCACGGCCGGAAAGTAGAGCAGGATGTGTAGCTCGCGTAAAAGCATGAAAAGACACGCCTATTCCGTGATGAACAGGCGTGTCTTTTTCCTTTTTCGAGAAACATTACAAATTTGCCGGAGCTGTCATCCCCGTCGTAATGGCCAGTCTGTTCCAGCAGTTGATGACGTTTATCGCCATAATTAGCGAGACGATCTGCTTCTCTTCAAAATGTTCCCTCACTTGCGCATATACGTCCTCGGAGACGCCGCGTTCTGCGATGAGAGTCACAGCCTCTGTCAAAGCGAGGATGGCCCGCTCCTCCTCGCTGTATACATCTGCTTCCCGCCACGCGTTCAGCAAATAGATACGCTGCTCGGTTTCCCCGAGCTTTCTTGCGTCCTTCGTATGCATATCCAAACAAAAGGCGCATCCGTTGATCTGGGAGGCTCGTATTTTGATCAATTCGAGCCACTTGGGCTCAAGACCGCTCTCGCTCACAAACTTCTCCAGCTGGCGCATGGTTTGATATGCTTCCGGATTTGCTACTCTGTGATTCATTCTGGCTTTCATGAAAATCCATCCCTTCCCCTCTAAAAATGTGTTGCCGTACTCATAGACGAGAAGCCCCGCGGTTTTGTGACCGCATTTAGAAAAGATGTTTCACTTTATCGGGATTGAGCAAAATGTAGATTCGTTTGATTCGCTCCAGGTCTTCGTCCAGGACGAAACTGATCGCTGTCGGCCGCATCTCCGCTCCATACATCAGAATCCCCGGCTGGCCATTGAGCGAGCAAATTTGCTGGATACCGCTCCAGTTTCGGGAAACCCCCAGCAAAAATGCCACGACATGCTTGTCGGGACTGATCGGGCGAATAGCTGCCCGGGTCTTGCCGCCGCCATCCGAAATGAGAACAGCGTCCTGGCTCAACAAGCGGATCAAGGCTGCAGCATCCTCTTTTTGAATCGCATCGACAAACTGCTCCACCAGCCTTTGGGCGTGCTCGGGCTGGACGTCTACCCGCATCTGAGCGGCTTGAATCTTCTGCTGCGCACGGTTGTACAGCTTGCGGCAAGCCGGTTCTGCCCGTTCCAGCATTTGAGCGATCTCACGATATTCATACCCCAGCGCCGATCTCAGCACATAGACGGCACGCTCGGACGGCGACAGGTTTTCCATCAAAACGAGGAGCCCATACGAGATGGCCTCCTCTTGGATCAACGCATGCAAGGGATCGCCGTTGCCGTCCACATCAGGCAACGGCTCCGGCAGCCACTCGCCGACGTAATGCTCCCGTTTTCTGCGCGCCGATTTCAAGAAATCCAGGCAGCGATTGGTCAGCACCTTGCACAGATAGCTTTTCATATGGTGAATGTCTCCGATGTCGTCTCGTGCCAAGGTGAGAAAAGTCTCCTGCACAATATCCTCCGCTTCGCTTACGGTTCCCAGCATGCGATAGGCGATGGAAAACAACAATGGTTTGTACTCGCGGTACACATCCTCCATCTGCATGCTAATCATTTCGCGGAACCAAACTGCCAGATCGTATGGCTCAGGCTGTTGTAGCGAAAACTGATGTGCAATCGCTCCGCCGTACGCACATCATCTGCAGCTCCCATCGCATAGATGAGCGGAACAAAATGCTCGCTTCCATATACGGGAACCGCCTTCTCCGCGTGTGGCGCCAAGGAGCGGTAGTTCGCAAGGTCTTCCACGTTCCACGCTGTCAGCGTATTTTGGAGCCAGTTCTCGAACTCCACAGCCCAATCGTAGGCAGCACCTGAGGTCTCCCGCATGTTGATGAAGGAAAAATTGTGGATGGTGCCGCCGCTACCCAGAATCAACACATCCTTGGCACGCAGAGGAACCAGAGCACGACCGATCGCATATTGCTGCTCCACGGTCAGCTGCGGATTTACCGACAAAGAGATAACGGGCACATCAGCATCGGGATAGATCATGCGGAGCACGACCCAGTGACCGTGGTCCAGGCCTCGCTGTTCGTTCATTCGGACCGGCACACCTGCATTCTGCAGCAGTTGATACGTCTCCTCTGCGATTTCCCGATCTCCCTTGGCTGGATACTGAATCTCATAGAGTTCGCGGGGAAAACCGCCAAAGTCGTGAATCGTCGGGTAGACATCCATCGAGCCTACCTCCTGCAGCGGCGACTCCCAGTGGGCAGAGAAAATGACAATGGCCCGAGGGCGACGCGGCAACCTGTCTGAGAGCTGATTCAAGGCTTGCGTATAGCTGTTATCTTCAATCGCAAGCAACGGCGCACCGTGTGCGATGAAAAAGGATGGCATCATGTTTCAACAACCCTTTCTTTTGTTAACTTAGTTACTTTTAGTAAGTATTATTATAACGGAAAACGAGTACCATTACTATCCTTTCCAGAAAAAATGATTTGGGATATGCGTATTTGCTTATCTGAAAATAGAAAACATACACTAAATTCTATCAATTCATTGACCGTCTTGGACAAGGGGCTGTATAATTTGCAAAACAATGTTTTCTAGTTGAAAACAAAGTGAGGAGTTGCTTCTATGAAAACCAACCATTTCACCTGTTTGCTGGCGATCCCGATGTCTGCTGCACTCGTCGCCTGTTCTTTATTCTTGCCGATGCCGTCTTTCGGAGACGGCAAAGCATACGCTCAAGCAACTGCGGCGCAAGCCAATCAAGTACCTGCTATCACTGTTACTCTTTTGGGAACTGGCTCTCCACTTCTCAGCATGGAGCGTTTCGGTCCTTCTACCCTCGTGGAGGCTGGTGGGGAACGTTTGCTGTTCGACGCAGGGCGCGGTGCTGCACTTCGACTAAGCCAACTTTCCATCATGCCGGGGGAAATAGACAAGCTGTTCCTCACTCACTTGCATTCCGACCATACGATTGGCATCCCCGATGTCTGGCTGACAGGTTCTCTGCCTACAGCAGGAAAAAGGGCTACTGAATTCCAGGTATGGGGTCCCCAGGGCACCAAAGAGATGATGGTCAACTTGGCAAAAGCCTATGAGGAAGATGTAGCCGTCAGAAAGGAAAACCAAAATGAAGTTCTGAAAGGTTTGGATGCAATCGGACACGATATCGAGGAAGGGGTCGTCTATGAGCACAACGGCGTTCAAGTTGTTGCTTTTCTCGTCGATCACGGCCCCATGGAGCCAAGCTATGGCTACCGGGTGAATTACAAAGGGCACTCCGTTGTCATCTCCGGTGATACGCGCTACAACGA
Source organism: Brevibacillus panacihumi W25 (assembly GCF_000503775.1). GTDB lineage: Bacteria > Bacillota > Bacilli > Brevibacillales > Brevibacillaceae > Brevibacillus > Brevibacillus panacihumi_A. The sequence continues at coordinate 1,743,598 of NZ_KI629782.1, forward strand.
GAATTTGATTCAATACGCGAAAGGAACGGATTTGATCATCCACGAGGTAGCGGCGGCCAAACCGGATGAGAAATCGCCGGCGATCCAAAAGATCTTGGACATTCATACCACCCCTGAGGAAGCAGGAAAAGTATTCAGCCAGGTACAACCGAAGCTCGCCGTCTACTCGCATATCGTCCTGCTCGGCGGCTTGACAGATGCAAATGCCAACCTCGCTGTGAGAACGAGCAAGGTATTCGACGGCAATGTGGTAGTCGGCGAGGATTTGATGTCTTTCCACATCGGCAATGACGTGCAGGTGAAAGAACCTCAATTCAAATATGTAAAATAAGTGTGGGAAGGATCTCTGGGGGCAAATTCTAGCCAGTTCCTATAGAGAAAAAAGGCTTGTCGCCTCAAGAAGCGACAAGCCTTTTCTATTAGAAGAAAGCTATTATTTCGCTGCAGCGAAACGCTTGCTTACTTCATCCCTGTTTACAACGTTCCAGAAAGCAGCGATGTAATCCGCATGTTGTATGTCAGAAGAACCGTCTTTGTACAAATAGATAATTTAACTGTGAACAGCGTTTACTTCCTTCTGATTTGACCTTGAATGGGGAAGTGCCAGGATTGCTACAATTGCCACTGCAACCCCCACTGCTCCTATCCAGGTCACCGAAGCGAGAGATACTTTTTCTACGGCAATGCCCCCAATTCCTGCACCAGCTGCCATGGACAATTGCATCATGGACTGATTAAGGCCAAGCAAAACCCCTGATGATTTCGGTTCGAGCGTCGCCAAATGATATTGTTGCGTTGGTCCGGATGACCAAGCAGAGAATGACCATAGGATAAGAATAGCGAATACTGCGGCTGTAGAATTCGATACCACAGACAGTAAAATCAGCATCAGGATATGAAGCGCCATTCCCCCGATCAATGTAGCAGCTACTCCCCACCGATCCGTGCTATAGCCACCAAACTTTGAACCGACGAGGCTGGCGATCCCAAAAATCAGCAAAGCTGTGCTGAGGAGATCACTGCTGATCCCGGAAACGGTGAGCAGATAAGGAGTCAAATACGTATATGCAATCGAATACCCGCCTAACCAGAAGAAGGTAATGGATAATCCAATAGCTACTTTTTTCTTTTTCAGAAGGGCAAGTTGTTGAAGCAAAGGTACGGACTCTTCCCCTTTTGTACGAGGTATAGTCATAAAGATGACAATCATGGCAATGATTCCGAACAAAGCGATTCCACCAAAGACAGATTTCCACCCAAACGCTTCTGCCATCATTCTTCCCAAGGGAACCGACTAGCCTGCTTGCCGGAAGGAGCGATTTTTGCCGCAATGTTCAGTGCGGAAACAACAACCATACCAGCGCCTAGCGCCATGATCATGCGAGCAAAAACAAACCATCCATACCCGGGAAGTGCAAACGAAAGAATGTTTCCCAGAACAAACAAACCAAGAGCGTAAACCATCAATTTGCGTCTATCCATACTTGCCGTGAGAGTCATCAGAATGGGGGTTCCAATCGCATATACAAGCGAAAAAATAGTAATGAGCTGACCTGCTGCAGCCAACGTAATTCCAAACGAATGAGCAATCTTATCCAAAATCCCGGATATGATGTACTCTGATGTTCCGACTAAAAAGCTGACGATGGCCAAAAGGTATACTTTCCATGTGTTCTCCATATTCATCTCTCCTACTCTTGCTTTTATATAAATACATATCGCGATATGTCGATATGATAAACGAAAAAACAATTCGCAAATTGTCGATTCGTTTGGTGAAAACGAAACCGAACCCCTATACAGGAATTCAGTTTCCTCTCCTTACAGCTCTTCCTGAAAAAAATGAGCTATGGCGCGAATAGCCTCCTCATCTCTTTGATAATAAGTAAATTTGCCGATACGCTTCGTTTTGATTAGTCCGGCTCGTTGAAGGATGGAGAGGTATTGTGAAGCCGTTGATTGCGTCATGTTCAACTTGTCTGTGATTTGGCTCACACATACCCCAATTTCGTTCATATCTATTCCTTCGTGAGGAATAAAGTGACGTTCTGGTTCTTTCAGCCATTGCAGGATTTGCAATCTAGATTCGTTGGACAGTGCTTTAAAAATATCCATTGGTTTCATACGCATTATTATATCGTTAATTTTCGATATGTCAATATCGATCCAAGGAACTGGCATAGCCAAAAAAAAAGGCTTGTCGCCTCAAAAAGCGACAAGCCTTTTCTATGAGAAGAAAGCTATTATTTCGCAGCAGCGAAACGCTTGCTTACTTCATCCCAGTTTACAACGTTCCAGAAAGCAGCGATGTAATCAGGGCGTTTGTTTTGATAGTTCAGGTAGTAGGCATGCTCCCATACGTCCAGACCCAGGATTGGCGTTTTGCCTTCCATGATTGGGCTGTCTTGGTTTGGTGTGGAGGTGATGGCTACTTTGCCGCCATCTGCGATCAGCCAAGCCCAACCGGAACCGAAGCGGCCAGTCGCTGCTTTCGCGAATTCAGCCTTGAAGTTGTCGAAGCTGCCGAATGCTGCGTTGATCGCGTCAGCCAGTTCGCCAGTTGGCGCGCCGCCGCCATTTGGAGACATAACTTCCCAGAACAGAGTGTGGTTGGCATGTCCGCCGCCGTTGTTGCGAACTGCTGTGCGGATGCCTTCTGGCAATGCGTCGAGGTTGCTGATCAGCTCTTCTACGCTTTTGCCTTGCAGGTCTGCATGTCCTTCCAGAGCTGCGTTGAGATTGTTCACGTATGTCGCATGGTGACGTCCGTGGTGGATCTCCATAGTTTGCTTGTCGATGTGTGGTTCCAGCGCGTCGTGCGCGTATGGCAATGCAGGAAGTTGATGTGCCATTGTAACATTCCTCCTTCAAATTATGTATGGTTCAAGCCACACCCTTATTATAGTTCAAGAGATACACTTTTACAACAAATCGGTATGCAAAGTATCGTAATCTAGCAAGTTCGATGAGTATTTTCCATCTTGCAATCAGAAATGAGAGTGCTAGACTTGGAGTATTCCTTTTACTCCTCAGAAAATCAGGTGATAAAACAATGGAAATGGACTTATCTACGGTTCTCATTCTCGCAATTTTTGGGTTTATCGCCGCCTTTATCGACAGCACGGTCGGAGGCGGCGGACTGATCTCCCTGCCGGCCTTGCTCGGCTTGGGCATGCCGCCTTATCTGGCGTTGGGAACGAATAAGCTGGCGGGCACGATCTCTTCCGCGACCAGCTCCGTCACTTTTATCCGCAGCGGCAAGTTTGACAAAAAGCTGATGCTGATCCTCTTTCCCGTCTCCCTGGTCGGTGCCTTTATAGGAGCAAAGGTCGTCCTCTTCGTCCCGCAGGAGCTGCTAAAAGTTCTGGTCATCGTAATGATGGGCCTGATTTTTGTCTACACCCTGTTCAACAAACGGTTTGGCCAGGACACCCAATTCAAGGGGCTGACTCGTTTTACTCTCGGTCTGGGGATTCCTCTTACTTTTCTCATCGGCTTCTATGACGGCTTTTTTGGCCCTGGTACGGGCTCGTTCTTCGTTTTCCTGATGGTGTTGTTGTTCGGCTATGATTTTGTCATCGCGGCAGGCAATGGACGGATACTGAATCTGGCGAGCAATATAGCAGCACTTACCGTTTTTATCGTCGAAGGGAAGGTTATCTTCCTGACTGGTCTCGTGATGGGTGTTGCGATGCTACTCGGTGCATCCCTCGGGGCTCGGGTGGCGATCAAAACAGGTGTCCGCTTTGTCCGCCCGCTCTTTTTAATCGTTTCCGTTGCACTGATCAGCAAAATGGTGTATGAATTGGTTCTCATGCCTTAGTTGGTCAGAAAGACGCGGGGTCACTTCCATTTGAATGAAGTGATCCCGCATTTTTTGGTTGGTTGTGCTCCAGCTTTAGCGGTGGAGAGAAAAAAGAGGGAAACGCTCCAGCGGGTTGGGATCTTTGCTGGGAGTCATTCCTGGTCGTCTCCATTCCAAAGGCGGAACCGCGGCCAAAAGCAGCCACCTCGAAGAGGTGTTTCAGGGTGTAGAGTAGAGAACTGACGTTTTCTGGCGACCGTTTGGTCGCCTTACTCCTTTCAGTTCCCCCTCATCAAACCGTACGTGAGGTTCTCCCTCATACGGCTTTCCGATGTTCTTCTTTCCTTGGCATTCGGTTATCGCGTACGGCAAGCTTCACAAGAATTCCTCTTGTAGCTTTTGCTATCTCTCTCATCCGCGCATGTCTCGCTTGTTTATTCCTTTTCTTGTTGTTAAAGAGCACAAGTCTTGTCAGAACATACCAGTCGATGCGACATAACCACTTAGCTCCTATGGGTGAAAGTGAATAATAATTCTTGAAACCTTGAAGTTTTCGATTCAGCCCTTGTATCAGCTCGTCTAGTGACCAGTACAACTTGTTGCGCGGTTTGGTATACTCTTTGATTTTCCTTCTCATTTCCTTCATAGCCTTCTTGCTCGGAATGTGTGACATGACGTACATTTTCTTTCCACCCTTGAGAAGAATGGGAAATTTTCGATGGTGTAAACCAAGGAAGTCAAAGCCCGTCGTATTGTCCCAGATATTAACCAGTCGAGACTTTTCTTTACTAAGTGTAAGGTCCAGTTTGTTTAGTACCGCTTTTATGACTTGTATACTTTCCAAAGCGTCTTGTTTCGATCTACACATGATTACAAAATCATCCGCATATCGGATCAGCTTCCCAAGATGAGTGAATTGCTTCTCCCAAATCGTGTCCATGTAGTCCAAATAAATATTTGCCAACAGTGGAGAGATTACCCCTCCTTGCGGAGTGCCCCATTCGGTTTCATGAAACTGTACATCTTCCATGACGCCCGCACGGAGCCAGTTCCGAATCAGCTTTAGTATCCTGCGATCAGAAATCCTTTTCTC
>NZ_KI629782.1:1748578-2221078 GCF_000503775.1 Brevibacillus panacihumi W25
TGGATCGGCTACACTGAATTGGACAATTCTCTTAAGGTCTAGTAGATTGAAATCAAATCGACAAGGAACGGAGAGAATGTCATGCAGAAACGTGAGCGTCGGTCATTTACAGACGAGTTCAAGCAGCAGATGGTTCAACTTTACGAGAATGGGAAACCGCGTGCAGATATTTTGAGAGAATATGATCTGAGTGCATCTGCGTTTGACCGTTGGGTCAAACAGAGTAGAACAACAGGTTCTTTCAAAGAAAAAGACAACCGAACCGAGGAAGAAAAGGAACTCAGAGCGCTGCGTAAGGAAATCCAACGGTTGAAGATGGAAAACGATATTTTAAAGCAAGCAGCGCTGATCTTCGGACGAAATTAACGGTAATCCAGCAAAACGCTCATAAGTATCCCATATCGGCCATGTGCAAGATCCTTCAGGTCAATAGGAGTACCTACTACTACGAGAGTAATGAGCAATCATCTGTCAATGATGAAGTAGAACAAGCAATTATCCGTATTTTTGAAGAGAATCAGCGCGTGTATGGAGCAAGGAAAATCAAAGCAAAACTTCAAGAAGAGGGAATGACGGTTTCCAGACGGCGCATTGGACGTCTGATGAAGAAAAACGGCCTGGTCTCGGTCTACACAGTGGCGCAGTATAAACCGCATATGTCGTCATGTAACGAATCGCCGATCCAGAACGAACTGAATCGCGAGTTTGCGAAAGAAGCACCACTGGAAGCCGTTGTGAGTGACTTGACATACGTTCGGGTCGCAAATAAATGGCACTATATTTGTTTGCTCGTGGACTTATTTAATCGGGAGATCATCGGTTACAGCTGCGGAAAATTTAAAGATGCCGCACTAGTCTATCAAGCATTTGCAAGCGTAAAAGGAGATCTACGCCAAATCCAGCTTTTTCACACAGATCGTGGCAGTGAGTTTAGAAATCTCACGATTGATGAAGTGATCAACACGTTCAAGATCAAGCGTTCATTGAGTATGAAAGGCTGTCCCTATGACAATGCAGTTGCGGAGGCAACCTTTAAGCTGATCAAAGCCGAGTTCGTGAGAAATCGCAAATTTGAATCGCTATCTCAGTTAAAGCAAGAGCTAGGAACATACGTCAAATGGTTTAACGAAGCAAGGATTCATTCCACACTAGGATATCTAAGCCCATTAGCGTACAAAGAGAAGGCACTTAAGAAATCTGTCTAGTCAGGTGTTGACAATCCAACCGCTCCCCATACTCCGGGAGGTTCCTTGATGCTGTCTCCAAGTTCTACACATCGTCCATGGACTTCGCCTGCGGCCACCGGGCTCGTCTCCTCCTTGTCCATCCACTGATGGTCCCTTTAACGAAGCGGCAGGATTCACTTTATGTTACGGTCCGCTGATTTGCTCGCTCCCTTACGGGATACTTTGTCACAGGGCTTCAACCTTAGGATCTCTCCACCAGTTGCCTGTCAGCTACGAGGCGACTTGGCTCTTACCTCGGTTGGACTTTCACCAACTAGCAATTAACGGCTTGCTGGGCGCGCTGGCCGCTAAGTTCGGGTTCCACCTTTTCCATTTCGACTGGGTCAAGATCCCAAATGCCTTCGCTTTTTCCCCCTTTTTCCTCAACCAGCTGTCCCTGGTCTCCCAACCTTCTTTTGAGGGCTGCGCTCAGCCGATCGAAGCAACAGATGACTTACGCTGCTGCAATTGGTACATCTGATAATACCTGCCCCCCAATTCCATCAGTTCCTCGTGGCGCCCACGCTCCACAATCCTTCCTCGGTCGAGGACGAGGATGCGGTCGGCGTTTTTGATCGTCGACAGCCGATGCGCGATGATGAAGGTGGTTCTCCCTTTTTTCAGCACCTCCAAGGCCTGCTGGATGACGCTCTCCGTCTGCGTATCGATGCTCGCTGTCGCCTCATCCAGGATCAGGATCGCGGGATCGAAGGCGAGGGCTCTGGCAAAGGAGATAAGCTGGCGTTGTCCTGCTGACAAAGTGCTTCCCTTTTCCAGCACGGGCTCGTCAAAGCCTTTGGGAAGAGTATGCAAAAGCTGATCCGCTCCGACGGCCTGCAAGGCTTGCTCTACTCGCTCCCGGGAGATGTCGGGATGATTCAGGCTTACATTGGTCGCAATCGTGCCGGTAAAAAGAAACGGGTCCTGCAGCACAATCGCCATATGCTGGCGCAAATGCTGTTTGGGCAGCCGGCTGATGTCCTGACCGTCTATGCGAATCGTTCCCTGCTCGATCTCGTAAAAGCGGAACAGCAGATTGATAATCGAGCTTTTGCCGGATCCCGTATGCCCCACCAGCGCCACCGTCTCGCCCGGCATGGCTTCAAACGAGATGTCCTTCAGCACGGCCTGGTCCTTTTGATAGGCAAAGGTGACGTTTTCAAAGCTGACCTTCCCCGTAAAACGCGGCACGCTCCCCGTCTCCACGTCCGTCCCCGGTTCATTCAGCAGCTCAAAGACCCGATGGGCAGCCACGCGCGCCTGCTCAAAATTGGCCAACTGATTCATGATCTGTCTGATCGGCTGAAACAAGCGGGTCAGGTAATCGACGAATGCGTACATGACCCCGAGCGTGAACAGATTGCCCCCAGTCAAGGAAGCCCAGCCCGTGTACCAAATGAAACAGACAAAGCTCAGATTGCTGAGCAGCATGACCAGATTGAACGAGACTGTCGCATTGAGCCGCAGCATTTTATTCTGATAGGCGAACAGATCATCGTTAAGCCCCGCGAACTCGCGCATGGCCTCCTTTTCTTTGCGAAACGCCTGAATGATCGGAATCCCCTGGATCGATTCGTTGATCATGCCGTTGATGTCGCTGATGAGTGTGCGGATCACAAAGTTAAAGCGGGTGGCAAATTTGCGGTACACCGCGATCCAGACGAACATCATCGGCAGGATGAGCAGGCAGACCAGCGCAAGCCGCGTGTCCAGCAGGAACAACGCCGTAAAGATCCCGATCAGGTAGATCGCGCTGGTAAAAAAAGAAGCCAGCACATTCGCAAACAGTTCGCGGATCGCTTCCGTGTCATTGGTGACGCGGGCCACCACCTTCCCCGCCGGCAAGTGGTCAAAATAGGTGACGGGCAGTCGCTGGATATGGGCGAAGACATCGATGCGCAGCTTGCGGATCACCAGGTTGGCCGCTTTTTGCAACGTGAATTTTTGCCCGTAATGCAGCACAGACGCTATCACCAGCAAGCCTCCGTAGAATGCAGCCAAGACCAGCAAGCCCTTCGTCTCCGGGCGAAAGAAGGCGAACAGCTCCGAGACGCTCAGCTTCACAGCCGGATAGACTGCCTGTTCGCTGCCTTTGACAATTGTCAGCTCCGTATCCGTGGCTGTCCGCTCGCCGTCAAAGGTGATCGGCTGATCGACAAAATAGTAGGAACGCCCCACCTGCAGGATGCGCACTTCTTTTCCTGTCTCGCCGTCCCCCTCCTGTACATGATCCTGACGCGTATACCACCGATCCTGATACGCCACCGCAAATGGCTGTTCTGCCGTCTCATACCAAGGCAGCTCAATCCCCATGATGTGGGTGTCAATCATCTTCTTCGCCAAAAAGGGTCCCGTCAGTTCCGCAGCCACCGCGACAGAAAGCATCAGCAGCGCCAACAGGATCGTCTTTTTAAACTGGAGCGCGATATGGAACAATCTCTTGCCTGTATTCATGGCTTCACCTGCCCTTCATTCAACCGTTCTTCTGCCTGCTGCCGTTCATATTGCTCTTTGTACCAGCCGCCCTGCACCATAAGCTGCTCATGTGCTCCTTCCTGCACGACTCGCCCTTCATCCAGTACCAGAATCCAGTCAGCATGCTGGACGGCAAACATCCGATGTGTGGCGATCAGCGTCGTCTTTCCTGCCCGCTCCCGCCGGATGCTTGTGAGCATCTCTGCTTCTGTCTTCCCATCTACCGCAGACATCGCATCGTCTAGGATCAGGATCTCCGGATCGATCATCAACGCGCGCGCAATCGAGACCCGTTGTTTTTGTCCTCCGGATAAGGCCACTCCCTTTTCCCCCACCAAGGTCTCCAGCCCATCAGGAAGCCTCTGCACATCCTGGTCAAAGGAGGCGAGCTGCAGGGTATGCAGCAATTCTTCCTGTGTCCCGTCCCGTCGTCCAAACAACACATTCTCGCGGACCGTTTTCGAAAAGAGAATCTGTTCCTGCGGCACATACCCGATCCAGCGTTTGACGTTGTCCAGCGCGATTTTCTCCAGCGGCTGGCCGGAGATGGTAATCCTTCCTTCTCCCAGAGGAAACTCCCGCAATAGCTGTCGGAGCAAGGTAGTCTTGCCGCTGCCCGTGCGCCCTACGATCCCCAGCGTCTGTCCGCGCTGCAAGGTGAAGGATACGTCTTTCAACTGTTCGCCGCGTGCCGCAGGATAGCGAAAGGTCACACGGTCATAACAGATCTCAGTCGGCACCTCGACAGCAATCGTTTCCTGTGCGTCCTGCACATCTGGTTGATAGCCGAGGGTTTCATTGACGCGGTCCAGCGAAGCGTTGCCTCGCTGCAAGACGTTGATCAATTCGCCAATGCCGAACATCGGCCAGATCAGCATCCCCAGGTAGACATTGAAGGAAACCAGCTCTCCCAAGGTCAGCTTTTGCTGAAAAACCAGATAACCACCGTACAGGATTCCGATCATATAGCTGATCCCGATCAAAAGCTTCACAGTCGGTTCGATCAAGGAATCAACCCTCGCTACCGCAATATTTTTCTGATAGACGTCATCCGTCATTTCCTGAAAGCGTTGTTGATCAGCTGTTTCCTGCACATAGGCGCGAATCACGCGAACACCCGAGACCGATTCCAGGACTTGATCATTCAACGCTCCGAAGGCATTCTGTGCAAGAGAGAAGCGCGCGTGGATTTTGCGGCCATAGCGGTTGATCGCGTAGGCCATGATTGGCAGCGGCAGTATAGCCATCAGAGTAAGCTCCCAACTGATGAAGACAAACATCGTCAGCAGGATCATCGCCGTATAGCTGATGGTCTCCACGATCGTCATGACCCCGAAGCCTGTGGTCATGGAGACGGCTTTCAAATCATTGGTCGCGCGTGCCATCAAATCCCCCGTGCGATTTCGTTGAAAAAAGGTGGGGGTCATACGCAGAAAATGGCTCATCAGCTTGGCACGCAGCGTACGCTCCGCCAGATAGGCTCCCCCGAACAGCCTGGATACCCAAACGTAGGTGATCGCATAGATCGCGAAGGAAAGTGCGGTAAAGAAGAGCAATATGCCGATAAGTCTATCCGTTGTCAAGGTACCCAGATACATCTCGTCGATGGACATCCCGATGATCTTGGGCGGCAGTATTTCCAGGAGGCTGCCGACCATCAGCAGGAGTATCGCCAAGGTATATCGCTGCCAATTTTCTTTAAAAAACCAACCCATTTTCAGAAAAATCGAAAACATCCACTCACTCCTCTCTCGTTCCCAACGTGAAGCGCTGTCCTCCCCGGTTTGCGAAGCGAAAAAGGCATACCGCTTGTAAGCAATATGCCTGTTCACATGTTCGATATAGAAAAGCGAAAAGGCCCGTTGAACGCAGCCCGTCGCCTGCTGTATCATGTCTCATTTTATGGAACGACAGGAATACTTTACCATCTGCTATTCTCTCTTGTCAATTGATTTCGCTAATGGTATCGCAGCTCTTGAAGCGTACAAAAAATGAGGTGCCTGAACCGCTGCTTTTCACTTCGATTTTGGCTCGATGGCGATTGGCGACACTGTAGCAGACAGCCAATCCCAGGCCTGTCCCTTTTTCTTTGGTCGTGAAAAACGGCGTCCATATCTTTTCCAGCAGCTCCTCTTCGATGCCCGGTCCTTCATCAGTCACCTCGAGGACTACCTCCTCATCCTGCTCATAGATCTTGATGGTCAAGGTCTTCCCTGGCGGCATGGCTTCTAGACCATTCAATGCGAGATTCAAAAACAACTGGCGAATTTCTTTGCCGTCCAGGTACACTTCCGGACATTTTGCCCAGTCGATCTGCACATTTTTTCCGCTTAATACAGCCTCTGCCTGAATCAATGGCAGGAGTGTTGCCAGAGCGTCCTCCAGATGCTGCCTTGTCATTTCATTTGTCTTATTCTTCGCCAAGGTCAAAAATTCGGTGATGATGACATTGGCCCGATCCAGCTCTGCCAGCATCAGATCGACGAACTGAAGCGCAGAGCTATCCCTGGAATTTTTGGCTAACTGCAAAAAGCCTCGTACCGTCGTCATCGGATTGCGGATCTCGTGAGCAATTCCCGCTGCCATCTCCCCAATCAGGTGTAAACGGTCCAGGCGAGCCATTTCTTTCTCCAGATAGACTCGTTCGGTAATATCCGTGATGACGCTTAGAATGCTTCGCTTGTCTTGGATGTAGATGATTTCCGTAGACAGCAAGCCTTCGCGCAGCTCGTTGGATTTGGTCAAGTATTGAATCTTTTCATTGCGCACCGCTTCCTCCAGATCGAGGGGGCGCTTTTGCCAGCTGTATTCCCTGGCCAGGATCAGCTTGTCCTCTGTAGAGTCCTTCACTTCCTCGTATGTATATTGCATGATGTCGATCCAGCTTTGGTTGACGTCGATATAGGAACCGTCCTCACAGGAACGGATCGCGATCATGCACGGGCTGGATTGGAAAATCTTCTGAAATTGCTCCTGCGATGCAGCCAACTCTTTCGTGCGTTCCCTCACCAGCACCTCCAATCGGTCGTATTGATGCTTACGTTCAATCTCCAATTGCTTTCTTTCGCTTATATCGCGTATCGAACACACGTAGATATCCCGCTGCTCGATCGTCGTTTTGCCAATCTGGATCTCGACCGGAAAGCTGCTTTGATCCTTGCGCACCGCTACCGTTTCCACAATTTTGTCCAGGACGTAATCATCCGAGCGAAACGGCAAGGCAAGCAGTTGATTGATCGGCTTGTTCAACACCTCATGGGGCCTGTAGCCAAACATGGACCACACCACAGGATTCAGAGAAAGTATCAGACGGTTTTCATCAAACGTGATAATGGTATCGACGGAAGTGTCTACGATCGTTCGCGACAGAGCTTCGCTTTTGATCAATTCCTGCAACGTCCGCAAATACCGGCTATTGGCTTCCTCCAGATCCAGGGTGCGGGAATGAAGCATCTCCCTTTGGATTTCGATCTGCTGCTGTTGCAGATAGAGCTGCACGAAGCCTTCCACCTTCATCACCAGCGTATCGGGATGAAAGGGCTTGAAGATATAATCTATAGCACCGGATTTGTAGCCTTCCAGGACGTGTTCGGTCGCTTTGCTGATTGCCGTCACGAAAATGATCGGAATGTTTCTTGATTTCTCGCGCTGCTTGATGAGCTTGGCTGTTTCGAATCCATTGAGGCCGGGCATCTGGACGTCCAAGAGAATCAGGGCAAATTCTTCTTTCAAGACCTGGCGCAAGGCTTCCTCACCCGACTGTACGGAGACGAGCCGATAACGCGGGGAATCCAGCACGGCCTGCAAAGAAAGCAGATTTTCCTCACGATCATCTACCAGAAGAATATTCACCTTTTTATTCCATCCCCAATTCTCCTGATGTTCAGAGTCCTTCACCCAATTCAGCCCCGTATCATTTGACTTTTCGGTAGAATGTTTCGGTTCCGTCCACTTCTTCATAGCAGCTTGCATGGGTTGTGAATACAACTCCTTCCTTGTTGCCGAGTCCAAGATAACCGTCCGTGCACAGGCTTTCATAAATCAACCCGTGCACGTGATTCTGCAGTGGTTCGTTGAAATAAATCATGACATTGCGGCAAATGATGACCTGAAATTCGTTAAAGGAGCCGTCTGTAACCAGATTGTGCTGCGCAAAAACCATATTGTCCTTTAAAAAAGGCTCGAACTGGACCACTCCATTTTTGACCGTGTAGTATTCGGAAAAGGCTCGCGTACCGCCAGCCTGCATGTAGTTTTTGGTGTACAGCTGCATTTTTTCGATCGGAAAGCTGCCCATCTTCGCTTTCTTGAGGACATGCTCATTCATATCCGTCCCGTAGAGCCTGCTCTTGTGCAGAAGTCCTTCCTCATGAAGCAGGATGGCCATTGAAAAAACCTCCTGCCCGGTAGAGCAGCCCGCGTGCCAGATGCGGATGAACGGTGCCTTACGCAGATGGGGGACGATGGACCTGCGAAACGTCAAAAAGAAATGCGGGTCCCGAAACATCTCGGTTACATTAATGGAAAAGTCGGAAAAAAGCTTTTCCATCATCTTGGGGTCATGCAAAACTTTTTCTTGCAGGCCAGAAATCGTTTGCAGCTTTTCGATTCTGATTCGATGCCAGATTCTGCGTCGAATGGAAGAGTAGGTGTAGTTGCGAAAGTCATGGCCGTATTGGTTATAGATGCCCTCAAGCAGAAGAGCGATCTCAATTCGCTCCAGATCATGCTCTTGCTGTTCCTCGCGCTCTCCTGCATCTTCGTGGTTCTCGTAAATATATCCTCACTCCTATCCGTACAGCCACACGCGCATCAGCGAGATGAGCTGCTCCATGTTTACCGGTTTGCTAATGTAATCCGAAGCCCCCGCTTCGATACATTTTTCTCTATCATGCTTCATGGCCTTCGCCGTTAAAGCAATGATCGGCAATTTATGGAATTCCGGATCACTGCGTATTTTTTCAATCGCCTCGTACCCATCCATCTCCGGCATCATGATGTCCATCAGCACAATGTCGACATCCCGATGCTCCTCCAGCATCTGCACTCCCTCTCTGCCATTCTCGGCAAAAATGACCTGCATATGCCGTTCTTCCATGGCGGCTGTCAAGGCAAAGATGTTGCGCATATCATCATCGACGATCAGCACTTTCTTCCCTTTCAATCCCTCATCCCAGTCTGTTGTTTCAGATGGCTCTGCACCTGTGGCCAAGGATACCGCCGCTTCCTGCAATGCCAGCACTTCCGGATGAGCGATTCTTTCTTGCTCCAGTGGCAGGAAGAGGGTAAAGGTACTGCCTCTCCCTTCCTCACTCTCTACTTGAATGAAGCCTCCCAAGAGGTTCGCAAGCTCTCTGCTGATCGACAGACCCAAGCCCGTCCCGCCGTACTTGCGGCTCGTCGTCCCGTCAGCCTGCTGGAATGCATCGAAGACAATCTGTTGTTTTGCGGACGGTATGCCAATCCCCGTATCTCTCACAGCAAACGCAATTCTTGCGCCAAATTCGGATGGAACCAAGGAAATGTCCAGGCTGACGCTCCCTCTGGTGGTAAACTTGCATGCATTGGAGAGCAAGTTGGTAATAATTTGCTGGACGCGCTGTTGGTCAGTCTCAATGTTCTCAGGCAAACCAGGCCCCATGGAAATCGTAAAATGCAGTCCCTTTTGTGCGGCAAGCGGTTGAATGTTCTGTTCGGTAAAGGAGACGATCTCGCTTATGGAAACCTTGGAGATGAGAATATCCATCTTGCCTGATTCGATTTTTGAGAGGTCCAGAATGTCGTTGATCAGATGGAGCAGATTATGACCCGATTTATGAATCGTCGCGGCGAACTCCACCTGGCGCGGTGTGAGATTGCGCTCCTTGTTGTCAGCGAGGATTTGTGCCAGGATCAAAAGGCTGTTCAACGGAGTCCGCAGCTCATGGGACATGTTGGCAAGAAATTCGGATTTATAGCGGGAAGCCAGCTCGATTTCGACTGCAGTTCTCTCCAGCTCTTCCTTTGCCTTCTCCAGTTCTCTCGCTTTCTGTTCGGCATTTTTATACTGTTCCTCCAGCTTTTCATTGATGCTTCGCAACTCCTCCTGTTGGAGTTGAAGTTCTTCGGATTGGCTTTGCAGCTCCTCGGTCAAGGTCTGGGATTCCTTCAGCAGATTGCGTACCTGCATATGGATGTAAATGCTGTTCATGATAGTCCCGATGTCGCGGATGATCTCCTGCAGAAAATCCTTTTGCAGCGGTGTAAAGCGCTGCAACGAAGCGAGTTCCAGCACACCCAGCACATGCCCCTCATACGAAATCGGCAAAATCATGATCGCAACCGGGCTCGTGCTGCCAAGACCGGACCCTATCCGTATGTAGTCCTCCGGCAGGTCCTCTCGTTCGATTATCTTGTTCTCCAAGGCGGCTTGACCCGCGAGCCCTTCCCCGAACTCGATGGACTTAACCTCCAAATCCAGGGTATCAAAGCCGTATGTCCCTGCCTTGACGAGCCTCTGAGCGTCTACGTGCCCGTCGCGAACAAAAAGAACCGCGTATGAAGCTTCGACGATCGGCGTAATCTTGTTTACGATGGATTGGGCCAGCTTCGTAACATCCTGAATTCCTTGGCTGTTGGAGGTGACCTCCAGGACCTGCGTCTTCAGCCAGCTGTAATCCATGATGGCCTGCTTGTACTCTTTTTCTTGCTGGGCGTGCAATTCCAAAGTCTCTGCCATCATATTGTATGCACGCGCGATATCGCCAATTTCATCTCGTGTGTCAATTTGAATACGGGGATAGTTTTCCTCGGAACGATACGTCGCCATGGTGATCACAGAGCTGATGCGCCTCAGGTTATTCGCAATGTTGCGGATCGTCCAGCCGGCTACCATGCCCCCGACGACGAGTCCGATCACGATGAAAACTCTACTGATATTGTTCATGTACACATATTGCTCATTGGATCTTGTGTAGGCCTCTGCCAGCAGGTTTTCCTGCAGGTTTTTCAATTTGTCGATGCTTTCCAGCAATTGATCGCGAATCGTACTCGCTTCCTGTACGATCATTTGCTTCGCTTCCGCTTTTTGTCCTGCCTCCGCACTTTCCATGACGCTTTGTGCCTTGCTCTCGTAGGAAGAGAAGAGATCGATCGTATCGTTCAAGTATTTTTGCGCTTCTTCCGAGGTGACCATATTTTGCAGGGAGTTCAAGGCGTGATTCGCCTTGTTGGCAGATTCGGTAAGCTTCTCCCTGTCTTTGAGAATCCTTTCATAGGATTGTTCAAGAACGATATTGGTCAACAAGCCGCTCATGCGGTTCACCTGGTTTTCCACATCAGTCGCCACTTTTACCTTGTTGTAACGATCGTCCACAATTTCCGTGACGTTTGCGATCAAGCTGGAATGGATGCTCGTCAAAATCGCCAAGAGCGTAAACAACAGCACCATCATCGTGGAGAATCCGATCAGGAGAATGGTTCTATATCGCATACTGGCTCCCTTCACATGATTTCCAATACTGGTCATCCTTCCCTTTTTCGATAAGGCGCCCCGGCTATCCTTCCAAATCGTGCAAATCGTCCACGAAAAAAAGCCTGGCATATGCCAAGCTTTTTCTCTACTCCTTGCTTCCCTTTTGCTGTTTGAGCCGAAGTATGATGCCGTCAAGCAGCAGGCCGATGCCCGCTCCGTAAAAAGGTGCTGCGAACCGAATTCCCTCTGACAAAGGCAACTCTTTCAAGTACACGACAAAGACGCCGAGTATAAAGCCGAGCATCGTGAAACGAAGACGGGTCGGGCCCATTCCGACATCCCTCCAGTCATCCTACTTGCCGAATTTGTTGGGCATTTTCATATTTTTCATCGTACGGCTCATTTGCTTTAATTGTTTTTGATTTAAATTCATTCCCATTGAACGAGCCATCGCTTGCAGTTGCTTGTCATCCATCTGCATGTTTGCCATTTGCTTTTTCAAGTAATAGGTGGCTCCGTAAAAACCTCCTGCGAGGCCAACGAGCAGTGTAACGATGGGGATTACCCAGTTGTACCATGCCATCTATGCATTACCATCCTCTTAAATAAAATAATGAACCCTTTTATTGTACCATAGTTCGATTCCCTGTACATGACGGGAACGAAAATGGTGTTCCTGCCTCACGCATGTTCTTCTTTTTTTTCATATGCTATGAATAGAGGTGATGAAATCCATGTCTCCTATCCTGATCATTGACGCCGGGCATGGCGGGATTGACCCTGGCGGAGGAAACAATGCGCAATTTACAGAAAAGGATATGAACCTGAAGATCTCCCTTTACCAATATCGGCGATTCCAGGAATTGAATATACCCGTTGCGATTACACGAACCACAGATATTACCTTGACGGCAGAAGCTCGAACGGCAAAAGTGCGCGAAAGTGGGGCACGCTACTGCATTTCCAATCACATCAATTCCGGGGGAGGTCGCGGTTCTGAAGCGATCTACTCGATCTACAGCACGCCTACCTTTTCGCGCATTATCGCAGAAGAGCTGAAAGCAGCGGGCATGCCCAATCGCCGCATCTTTACTCGCACCTTGCCCAACAATCCCAAGCTCGACTACTACTACATGCATCGCGAGACGGGAAGTGTAGAGACTGTCATCGTGGAATACGGCTTCGCGGATAACGCGCAGGATGCCAATAAACTCGCCTCCGACTGGGAGAGACTTGCGGAAGCAGTCGTTCGCGCCTTCTGCATCTACGCCAAGCAAAATTATCGACCGCCTTCTCCCCCGCCGCCAGAACCGAAGCCGACACCCGGTCCAACGAAACCTGAAAACGGAGGTGGCCAACCAGTGCCTGAATGGAAGCATGAAGCGATCAACTGGCTGTATGAGCAAGGTTTCTTGACTGATGAAATCTGGCGCCAGCAAATGGACCAGCCATTGCCTCTCTGGGCTGAAGCCCTGATCATCAAACGCTTGTACGAGAAACTGAGCCAGCAAGAAAAGTAGGCATCAGTCCTGATGCTCCCTCCGATAGCGAGTGAGGGGCGTCTCCTCTAATCCAGAGTAGTTTTTCTTGGCCGGCACACTTAAAAGTTCGTCCTCGGGAAAGCGATATGCGGTCAACATGCCGCCAAATACGCAACCCTGGTCGATGTTGAGTGTGCCGTTCAACCGTTCCGGCTTCGGACGCGGATCGTGGCCCCAGACGATCAAAGGCTGGTTCGTTTTTCGTTCCTGCGCCCAGTCCTTGCGTATCGGCCGTCCATCCGGCCCGATCCCGGCGACGTCGCCATAACGGCAAAATGTATGTACGGCAGGCGATTCCATGCCGATATAATCGTCCCGAATTCCGGCGTGGACAGCGACGGCGACCAGCTTGTCCTTTTGCCGAATCATCATGTGCGAGGGGGATGAAAACAGCATCCGACGGCTCTGCTCCTTGAGCAAAGACGTTTTTTTCGGCCCGAACTCCTGCTGGAACATCCGAAACTCCTCATCGACCTTTTCGTCTCCGTGCGCCAACGTGACGGGTCTGCCATCGAGCCAGCGCGCGATTTTCCACCCGTGATTGCTATCTACCATCTCGGCCAAGCCTGCGTTGATATGACGGATAAAAAATTGCAGCATCGCGATCGATGCCGGCCCTCGACTTGTAATATCGCCAAGCGACAAGAGCTTGCGCCCCTCGGGATGGCGGTAAGTCCCGTCTCGTCCGCGCTCATATCCCAGGAGGCCCAGAAGCTCGAGAAACTCCTCGTGACAACCATGCACATCGCCTACGAAATCCACACCATGATCTGCATTGAGGATCTTGGAACGCGTCTGTGGTTTATGTCTCACGATCCGCTCCTCCCTTCCAATACGATTACTTACTATCTTTACCACATCTGCAAAAAAAACTCACCCCTCTATTCTCGGGTGAGTCCGGCAGTGCTGTCAACCAAGGTTGTGAGTATGGACATAGATCGCGGCCTGTGTCCGGTCCTCTACATCCAGCTTCGCCAAAATATTGCTCACATGCGTTTTGACCGTTTTGATTCCAATAATCAATTCGTCGGCTATCTCTTGATTGGATTTTCCTTTTCCAATCAGCTTGAGCACTTCCAACTCGCGTGGCGTAAGCTGCTCATGCGGCTTGGCTTCCTGTCCGTGGCGAAAACGAGCCATAATCTTGCCTGCGACCCTGGATTCCAGGACAGGCTCTCCAGCGGCGGCAGAGCGAATCGCTTTGGCGATTTCCGAAGCGCGCGATGTCTTGAGCAAATAGCTGAATGCACCCGCCTCGATCACAGGATACACCTTTTCATCGTCTATAAAGCTGGTCAGCACGATCACCTTGCTCGCAGGGCATTTTTCACGAATCCGCCGCGTCGCCTCAACCCCGCCTATGCCTTCCATGACCAGATCCATCAGGACGACATCCGGCTTCAGCTCGACAGTCAGCCGCACTCCTTCTTCCCCGCTTCCCGCCTCTGCCACCACCTCAATATCATCCTCTGTCGACAGATAGGCAGCCAAGCCCATTCTCACCATCTCATGGTCATCTACCAGTAACACCCGAATCACGAATTACCCTCAACTCCTTCACGTTCCGTTTGTGAAACCAAGGGAATCCGCACTTCGATTTGGGTTCCCTTTCCTATCGCCGAATAGATCTCCATCGAACCGCCTACCTCTGCCACCCGCTCCCGCATGCTTTGCAAACCGTACGAGGTCAGCTTTTCACCATCGGGATCAAAGCCTACCCCGTCATCGACAATGCGCATCCGGACTTGTCCCTGCAGGGTAAACAGCTTGATGACGATTTGGTTTGCTTTGGCATGCCGCAGGGTATTGGACAGCGACTCCTGAAGAATTCGGAAGAGGTGGTCCTCTATGCCGCTGGGCAGACCATCGACATCCTCGATTTCCCAATGGATGCCCATGCTGTTCTTTCGGGTCAGTTCCTCCAAAAGATCCAGCATCGCCTCTTTAAGGCTTTTGTTTTGCAGTGTCGCCGGCCGCAGATGAAGCAATAAAGCCCTCATCTCGGCCTGTGCAGCAGCAGCCATTTCCTCCACAAGCTCAATTTGCTGGGCGGCCCGCTGCGGATTTTTTTCCACGATCCGCTTGAGGGCAGCGGTCGTCATCGCAATCGCAAACAACTGCTGACTGACCGCATCGTGCAGTTCTCTGGCCAAACGCTGCCGCTCTTCTGTAACAGCTGTGTGCTTCAACTGCTCGGCCAAAGCAGCGTTGTGGTTGGACAAACGTTGCAAGGAAGCAACCTGCTCCTCCCACTGGGACGCCAGCCGGTTCAATTGCCACCCTAACTCGCCGACTTCATCCGTCCCAAGCTCCGGTACGCGGTAGGACAAGATGCCCCGTCCCAGATTCATTGCCGCTTCCCAAAGCACGTTCATCCGCTTTTTCAACAGATTGCCGTAGATATAGGAACCGAACAGACCGATCACAGCACCCGCAGGCAGGGAGACCGCAAAAGCAACGAGCATCACCAGCCAATCCGGTTCCTGTGGCAATTGGAACGGCATGTAATTCTCCATAACTTCCGTCACCGTCGGATCATGGACCCAGGCAACGTACCATTGTTGGATCTGCGGGTCATTCATCCCCACAAAGTACAAGCAGAAAAAACACGCAAATGAAACTATGATAACACTCACTGTCATCATGAGACCGTGTCGGACACTTTGCCATTGCAAACTCGCTAATCGCTGTCGCCGCATTCGCCAGTACCCCCTAGATGTACTTGACTTTAATATCGCCGACGAGCAGCGAGATTCGTAGATGTACCTTGTTGGCAGCCGTGTCATAGTGATCGGAACGCAACACGATGCAGCGGCTGATGCCACCTTGTCGATGGCCAAAAACCTCCAGATCGCCGACACTCACCTCAGCAGATACGGACACCGCCAAATCGATCGGGACATAAATCGTAACGTCTCCGATCCAGCCGTCGACAGACAAGATGGCTTCCTCATGCATCAGCACCGCCCTGGACAAATCAATCACCACATCACCAATTCCATGCCAGACATGCAAGTGGTTCAGCTCAAAGCGACCCGAGGTCAAATGAAAATCACCGATCAAGGAGCTGCGTGATTCCATCGGCAGCAAGATCCCGCCGGTTTGCGCCTGCGCGTATTCCGGAGCAGGACCCGTATAACGTCTTCCCCTCCAGCGGTAGCGCTTTTCTTCCATAGGCGCACTTTCCTGCCGTGGAGAAGCCGTCTCCTCTGACGCAAAAAAATCATCGTCCAGCGGAGGGGACTCTTTTTTCTTGATGGTTCGTACACTCTTGCCGCGAATCAACCGGTAACCAAAGTAGATAAACAGCAGGGGCACACCGATTTTGAACAGGTCTTCGATCCCGATACCGAGCCACATCTCCAATGCGATTACAATGCCCAGTGAAGCCAGGATACCGCCGCTAATTTTTTTATTATCGCTCCAGAGGCGGACGCCGAAGTAGATGAGCGCCAGCGGCCACAGATCAAACAGGCCGAATTGGATGATACCAAAGCTGTCTAACAACAGCCCGATGCCCGTCAACAAAATCAGGACACCAGCCATCATTTTGTGCAAGCGGGACAATTTCACGGAAGTCTCCTCTCTTACGCCCCATGCAGGTTGTCTTCACGTTTTTGATTGCGACAGGTATAGATAAATGCAGGGGGAATATTGAACAGGGTGAAATCAGTCTCGACCCAGGAAAACCGCGCTTGGAGTTCAGCTTTAAGCTGCAAGGAATATTGAAACGTGACAAATATGCCATCCGGCGCCAAAACGGATTGAACCTGATCCAAAATAGCTGCTCGCTGCTGTGCCGGGAAGTTGGCGAAGGGCAACCCCGATACGATGACATCCACCTTGTCCAGACGCAATTCATCCAGGTAGGTGCGAAGCTGTGTCGCTTCCTCCCGAATCGTCAAGTCAGGAAAGCGGGAATGAAGCATGGAACGAAACTGCGGGTCTCGTTCCACCAATAAATAGTAGGCATCCGGTTTTTTATATTTAGAGATGGCCTGGGTAAATACTCCCGTACCGGGTCCAAGCTCAAAAATCACATCTGTCTTCGCCCAATTGATCGAACTGAGCATGTTTTGACAAAGAAAACGGGAACTGGGAATGACGCTCCCAACCTGTCCGGGCTCTGCTATAAAACGTCGTAAAAAGGCCAAAAAGTCTGCCAAGTAACTGTACCTCCTAGGGGAAAAGCAGCCTGTAGGACAGGCTGCCTTACTACCACGATCTATTCAAGTATCAAGCTCGATCAGGCTTTTTCAGCCTTCGCTGTCTCGCCTGGCTTTTCTACCTTGTCTGCCTTTTGCTCGATTGCTGCCTTCAATGCAGCCAATTCCGCATCGAGTTCATCTTTTTCCAAGGCGAGGAGCGCATCTTCCAGCCCTACGCTTGGTTGACGCCATTTTCCACTCAATTGGGCTTCCGCTTCCATGCGGATTACCTTTTCTTCCATGCGCGCAAATCCGCGCCCGGCTGTCTGAGTCCCAATACCAGTCACCGCTTGATTAACCTGCTTTTGCGTACGGGCAACCTGAGCACGCGCCATCAGCGTAAAGCGTTTTGCACGCATTTTATAGAATTCTTCCTTCAGTTCTGTCAGCTTTTCCCGCATTTGGGCAGCGGCTTCCGAAGCAGTACGGTACAGCTCTTCGTATTCCTGCGCACGAGCTTCAAACTGCTTCTTGTCCATCAGCGCGCGGCGGGCCAGCTCATCCTCTTGCTCCACGAGTGCCAGCTTGACCTGGCGATCCCTCTTCTCTACCAGAGCAGTAGCTTCTTCCCATTGCTGTCTGAATTTCTTTTCCAGCGCTACTTGACGGGCTACGGCTACCTCGACCTGGCCGATCTCCACTTCCATATCTCTCATGTATTGATTCAGCATCACAACCGGATCTTCCATCGAATCCAGGGCATCATTCACCGAAGCTACTGTCAGATCACGCAATCGTTTAAAAATACTCATTTTCATATCCTCCTCATCATATCACATCAGATTGTCCATCCAAAATAGTTCGTTCAATCCTGCTTACCTTTTTTCCCAGCGATCCAAAGAGTCTTCTTGGAGTACCTTGCGAGCCCATTGACGCTCCCATTCGGGCGGCGCTTCCTTGGGGGCATCCTGACGGCGAATCAGTCGGTACCCCAGGTAGATGATCCCGATCGCCAAGAGACTGGTAAACAGCAGATTCAATTTGCCGATCAGCATCAGGAAGCCGAACAGAAAAATCAGAATGCCCCAGAAACGAGACCCGGACGGCCCCAGGATCTTGCGTGCCCCGTAAAACATCAACACACCCGGAATCAGCACTCCAATCAAATCTCCGCTGTCGATGCCGATCAGATCGAGCAAAACCAGCCCACCAACGAGCAGCAGAACCAGCCCGAGCAGAATCTTTCCTGACCGTTCACCCATCTAGTCCTTCCCTCCTCTCTACACCCCGTGATGCAGATGTGAATCTCATGGCTTTATTCTAGCCTCCGCACCCAATCCTCCATAACGGGCGAGCGGTTGGTTTTTGCCTCCGCCCTTGGACGGATACGGCTTCCTGCCGCAATCGGACGAATCTAATGTCGAGTCCCACAAACAGCCGTGACGAATACAGGCCGACGCCGTCGATCCGATTTCGTTACACGTTTTGACAGAAAAATGTGAACAAATTGTGAACAAATAGGCGAAATAAAGGAAATCTCGGATCGAGATGGAATACGTAGGAGGTGTTCTTGTAAAAAAAGATCGAAAAAGCCGAGTTCCGCAGATCGGAAACGGGGGAACCAAGTTTTTGGGGTGAATGGCTGTCCATGTGGCAGTCTAGGGCGTCCTTTCGACCGAACCCTTCAGCTAACCTCGTAGGCTCACGAGAGGAGCAGTTCTTTTGCGTAAGGTGTTCGCTTCATTACTGATTGTAGGTATGCTTGCGATGGGAGCTGGCGCTGCACATGCAGAAGAAAAGGCAACAAAGCTTCACGATGTTGTCAGCGATCTTTATGGCGTCCCATACAAAACTGCAGGCAAGACCAAAAAAGGATTTGACTGCTCCGGTTTCACACACTACGTCTTTGAAGAACTAGGTGTAGAATTGCCAGCGAGTTCTGCCGCCCAATACAAAGTGGGCACCGCCGTGGACAAGAAGGATCTGCAGCCAGGTGATCTGGTCTTCTTCCAAACCAACGGACGCAGCATCTCGCATGTCGGCATCTACATCGGAGACGGAACCTTCGTCCACTCCGAGTCAGGCCGCGGCGTCGTCAACACCAAGTTGAACGATCCGTACTACTGGAGCAAGCGCTACGTAGGCGCCAAACGTATCCATGTACCAGCTCTGGAAGAGAAGGCAGCAGAAGAAGCGCCAGCTGCACCAGTGGAAACGGTACAGGAAGCACCTGCCGCTCCAGACAAGGAACAGGCGGTGCAAGCTGCATCACTGCCACAAAAGTAAACATTCATTTGCAACATGGAAGCCAGGGATATCGAATCTCTGGCTTTTTCTGACGAAATTTAGGACCAGGTGTCAGGACGAGACTACAGTCTTATCCTATTTGTCAGAAGATGCTTTCTTTTTCCCTCCCATGGTTCCGGGCATGGTATGATAGGTAGACAAGGATATGCATAAGTATCATTGGTTCAAAGAGGAAGATAGAAGGTACTGGGGGTAATGTTGGTGCATGACCATATTCTGATCGTCGACGACAATCTTGAAATCATAGAGTTGTTGGAAGACATTCTGGAAAATGAGGGATTTCAGGTCTCCTCTGCGGAAAATGGCGCGGAGGCCTTGATGAAACTAAAACGCGGCGAGGTTCCCAGCTTGATCCTGCTCGACATCATGATGCCCAATATGAGCGGTTACGAGCTTTGCTCCCAGATTCGCCGGGAGTGGGACCTGCCGATTTTATTCTTAAGCGCAAAGGGCAAAGCGGTAGACAAGGTAGTCGGCTTCGAGATCGGCGCAGACGATTACATTACCAAGCCTTTTGATACCGAAGAGCTGCTCGCGCGCATCCGGGCCCATCTTCGCAGATACGAACGAATCCGCAAGCACTCGGAAGAACAGCCGGATAAAGATGCGGCTTCCTCGTCCATCACCATCCTGAAATTCAAGGGCCTGGAAATTCACAAGGAGACGTACTCCGTCTATGTAAATGAGCAAAAAATCGAGCTTTCCACCAAGGAGTTCCAGCTGCTCACCTTCCTGGCTGAGAATGCAGGCATTGTCTTTACCCGCGAGCAAATCTACGATCGTGTCTGGGGGTATGGGTACGGCTCACTCAACACCGTCACTGTCCATATTAAGAACCTGCGCGAAAAATTGGAAGCAGATCGCCAGTTCATCAAAACACAGTGGGGGACGGGTTATGTCTTTATCGGGGAGAAGCTCTAGATGAGCTTGCGCAACAAACTCTTTCTTTCCTTTATCGCCCTGATGGTTCTCAACATCCTGCTGTTCAAATTTGTCTTTGAGGATATAATCGTCGAACAATTGAAGAACGACCGGCACAATCAATACCAGTACGAAAAGGATACGGCCGAAAAAGTACGGCTCATGCAATTGCTCCGCACGCTCAATTTCAAAGACCCGACCGAGCGGCTGGAGCTGGACATGAACAAGAATCTTCCCGAGGATCTGATGTATCGCATCGTTGTGCAGGATGCACGGGGGAATGTCATCTACTCCAAAACCTCACAAGCCTATGACTTGAAAATGCTCCCGAGAAATTCTGAGACGAACGGCAGTCTGAAGGTCGTAGGCGAATATCATTTCCAGCAGGAGCCTCCCAAGGAAGGCGAGACCGTCATTTACTTTTACACGGACGAATACGACATCATGGCTTCCAAAGGCGTCTCGATGATGCTCTGGTTTATTTACGGCAGCATTACGCTGGTCGGACTGGTTTTGATGGCCCTGTATGTCCGCTGGATCTTGCGTCCAGTCAACGAGCTGACCCGGGTCACGCAGGAGATTCGCGATGGCAAACGGCTTGTCTCCTTCTCTTATCGCACGCATGACGAATTC
Source organism: Brevibacillus panacihumi W25 (assembly GCF_000503775.1). Classification (GTDB taxonomy): domain Bacteria; phylum Bacillota; class Bacilli; order Brevibacillales; family Brevibacillaceae; genus Brevibacillus; species Brevibacillus panacihumi_A. Next base: position 1,769,283 of record NZ_KI629782.1, read on the forward strand.
GGCCAGCTATTCCAGTATTTCGGCGACATGGTGGACGAATTGCGCGTATCCGAGGAACGTCAGTCGGAGCTGATTTCGGCCATCGCCCATGATTTTCGCACACCGCTCACCACGATCAAGGGCTACGCCTCCTATATCGGTTCCGGGCGTGTGACTGATCTCGAACGAATTCAGAAACAGATGGGCAAAATCGAGCAAAAGACATCCGATCTGGAGAAGCTTCTGGATGAATTGCAGGATTACAGCACCCAAAGCACAGAGGTGCGCTTGAATATAAGCCGTATCCACGTCAAGCAATTCATGAAGGGAATCATCGAAGATTACCTGGTTCGCATCAAGGAGGCAGGGCTTTCCTTCCAATGGAAGCTGCGCGTCTCCAACGAGCTGTACATCGAGGCCGACGAAGCCAAGCTTCGCCGGGTGATGGAAAATTTGATCAACAACGCCATCGTCTACAACAAACCAGGGGGTTCCATCCTGATTACTTGCGATCAGCGTGAAGGGCATGTCCTTTTTTCCATCATCGACAAGGGAGAAGGTATATCCCCGGAGGATCAGACGAAGATCTTCACCAAATTTTATCGGGTGGAAAAGTCGCGCAACCGGAACAACGGCGGCACCGGTCTTGGCCTGAATATCTGCCAAAGCATCGTCCGTCGCCATGGCGGGGAAATCATGGTGACGAGTGAATTGGGTGTGGGTAGCAGTTTTTCTTTCACCATTCCGTTCTATACAACTTAATTTTATTTCACTTTATGTTTATTTTACGGATTCTTTATTTTTACCTGCTATATTTAGAAAAGTAAGCATGTGCTTTCAGTGATAAATAACCCCCAGTTCGGTATCTGACACCAGCGGCTTTCCGCCTCGTGATAGATGCCTTTTTTTTATGCTTTTCGTGGTACGCCAGCTGCGGGGGAGGAAAAAGGGGAAAACGCTCGGGCGGGTTGGGATCTTTGATGGGGGGCATCCCTGGCCGACTCCATTCCAAAGGGGGAACTGCAGCCAAAAGCAGCCGACTCCTGGGAGTATTTCAGGGTTGGCTGCTGAAAGCGTGTTCCCCCTTTTCCATTGCGTCTGGGTCAAGATCCCAAATGCCCTCGCTTTTTTCCCCTTTTTCCTCGGCCAGCTTTCCTGCATAATCCATTCACAAAAAAACCCATACAGCATTTTCACTGCACGGGTTTGGCAAATCGTTATTCGTTTTGTTCCCTTTTTTCCAGACGCATCGGCAAACCGTTTTTCGGGCGGAGGGTGACGACTGGTTCCAGCTCTACTTTCTGATCGGGCTGCGCCAGACGCAGTCGGTAGCGTTGGGCAATTGTCGCCAGAAGCAAGGCCGCTTCCATCAATGCGAAGTTGTTGCCGATGCAAATACGCGGTCCTCCCCCGAAGGGAAAGTAGGCGTAGGCGGGAATCCGCTTCAGCAAATCCCCCGCAAAGCGCTCGGGACGAAATTCATCCGGATCTTCGAAGTACTTTTCCTGGCGGTGCATGACATACTGGCTCATCATCAGCGTATCTCCCGGCTCATACGTATGGCCGCCGATCTCGACTGGTTCCACCACCTCGCGATTGATCGTCCAAGCAGCCGGGGAGAGACGAAGCGTCTCGGAGATGATCAGGTTGACATAGGTCAGATTGGGGATATCCTCGACTGTTGGCAGCCTTCCTCCGAGGACGGACTTCAACTCGTCATGCAGCTTTTGTTCCGCCTCTGGATGGGTCGCCAGCAAATAAAAGATCCAGGACATCGTATTGGCAGTCGTCTCGTGACCCGCCACAAAAATGGTCATGACCTCGTCGCGAACCTGCTCATCCGTCATGCCCTGCCCATCGTCCTCGTCTCGCGCAGACAAAAGCATCGCCAACAGATCGGTATGGCTGCCCGTGCTTTTGCGCCGCTCCTCGATCAAGCCATAAATGGTCTTGTCCAGCACTTCGCTCGATTCGACGAATTCCCGATTGCTGCGTGTCGGCACAGACAGCGGGATGTCGATGAAGGAAGTGGCTTTTGTCGACACGTATTTCAATCCGACGTCGATGGCATGACCGATCTTGTCTGCGCCCTCCTTGACGGTTTTGCCGAACATTGTCTCTGTGATGATCGCCAGCGTCACCTTCATCATGTCCTGATGAATGTCCCGCACCTCGCCATCCTTCCAGTCCTCCATCAGCTCGACACCCTGACGGACCATAGCATCCGCGTACCCTGCGATCCGGTCGCGGTGAAAGGCCGGCTGCATCAACCTGCGCTGGCGGATGTGTTTTTTGCCTTCACTCGTCAGAATGCCGTCACCGACAACGGCCCGTGCCACCTGCAAGCCCTTTCCCTTGCGAAAATGCGCTTGCTTGGTAACGAGCACTTCCTTGATCATATCGGGATTGTTCAGCATGTAGACATGGCGTTTGGGTCCAAATCGGAAATGAACGACATCTCCGTATTCTTTTGCCGCATCGCGGATAAATTTCAGTGTATCCCGGCGAAAGGCGAGTACATTGCCGGAAATGGGAAGTCCCTTGGGACCGGCAGTAATTTGCTCCATCTTGTCCTCCTTTAAGCCCATCTTTGGGTGGTTTCCCCATAGTATCCGGCAGAAGAAGCCATTTATACGGAAAAAGCCGCCCGGAAAGGACGACTTTGGTAAAACGGTATTGCATGCTTTTCAGGAAGTGACACTCGGTGTATCGCTGTGGCGCAAGAGCCTGCTCGCCAATAGCCGCTCCCGCACTTTGATCCCGATGATGGAAGCGAGCACCGCTTTGATCACGCCGACGACCAAAAACGGCGTCACACCCCAGGCAATCGCATCTGTCCATGGAACATCCAGTACGTACTTCAGTTGAACGGTCCCGAAGGCCAGTGTGATAATCATTCCGACAATATTGGCGATAATGGCATTGGTCAGGGTAAAGCGTGTCTTTTCCAAAATGAGTCCGGTCACATATGCGGTCAAAATAAATCCGGTGATGTATCCGCCTGTTTTGCCGATGAGAATATGCAAGCCCCCATTTGCCTCGGCAAAGACAGGCATGCCGACCGCTCCGAGCAATATGTAAATCAGGATCGACAAGGTACCGTAACGGCTGCCCAGGATTGTCGCTGTCAAGCCGACTGCAAGCGTCTGCCCTGTAATCGGGACCAGCGGAAGCGGGATGGTAAGCTGCGACAAGACGGCCGTCACCCCGGCAAAAATCGCAGATAAAAGCAGCCAGCGAAGTCGTTCATTTCTCATGCATTCTTCCTCCAATTATTTGTTAACCAAATTATAAAACGAGTTAACAAAATGATAATACGCATCAGAGGAAATGTAAATGCCTTCTGTCCATTTATTTTTGCAAGTCCCGAATCGCCTGCAGGGAAGCAAGTGATTGCACCGTATGATCGATCAGATCGCGCAAATCGTCGATGTTCCCCTCGTCGATTTTACGATGGAAGTCGAGCGTGATCTGATTGAGATAGCTTTGCGGCGGCCACTCTATGCGTTTTTCCTCCAGACGGACCGATACGGTCTGGGTGATATAAGGCCGCTGCCCCCAGATATCATTCAAAAGCACCGCAATCCTCTGGACCTCGTCCGTCACCTCTTGGATGACTGTAAAAAAATGGATGCAAATCGTGCAGCCAATGTGATCGGTCAGCGGCTGCTCCAGCTGCTCGGCAGCAATGTCAGCAAGCCCGGTTCGAAGCTGCATCCGCGCCTTGACTGCCCTCTCCCGATTCGTAGCCGCAGCCAGTTCAAAATCGATCTGGAACAGGCGCTGAAAGGTTGCCATATCCATGACATCCGATCGATCGGTGATCGTTATCGCTCCTTCAAAATCGCGGTCGTACACTCCGCCCTCCAGCACGACCCGGATATTGTCAAAAACCAGCGGGTGAAACATCATCTCTTCTCCCTTCACATCCCTTGCTTGCTCTAGTTTAGGATGCCCGCTTTTTTAGCGATTTGCAAGCTGTCGCCAGTTCGCCATGGCATATTCGTCCCCGGCAGTGGTACCATGAAGATTGAGGTGAACACCATGTTTTTGATTGCCATACTCGTCCTCGTCGCGATTGCCGGCGAAATCCTTCATCGGCTCAATCCCTGGAAAAAACCGGAGCCAGCCTATGAAGACCTGGTTTCCCAGATCAAGCAGGCAGCCTGGTACCAGGAGCTCGCTGCAGACGAAGCGTGCCGACAAGTGCTGGAGAACGATCCGCACGTCGCCGCTTACTACTCCGGGACCTACGAGGCCCAACGCCTGCTGACGCAAGAAGGCTTTCAGCTTGGGCTTATTGACTACGTGAAAGAGCAGGCAGGAAAAAAATGAAATACCGCTGCTAATGCTCGGATTCCAGCTTTGTTGGAAGCTGCTCGACCTGCTCTGCCTTTGCTCCAGCTCGGCGCAACAAGGCTTCTACCCGCGCATTTCCTTGGGCGATGGCCAGATCAAGCGGCGATTCTTTGCCCTCCTGTCTGGCATTTAGCTGTGCGCCATGTACAAGCAACAGCTCGATCAAAGCTTCATTGTCATCATGGAAAGCGGCCGTATGCAAGCAGGTGTGGCCATTGCTGTCGAAGATGTCGGTCTTTGCCCCATGCTCTAGCAAAAGCCGGATGACATCAAGATTGCGCTCCCCTGCTATCGCCGCATGCAGGGCGGTGTTGGAGGGGATGAAGGAGATTTGGGAATGCGACAGCGCGTTTACGTCTGCCCCCTGTTCTAGCAAAAGCTTGACGAGGTCAGGATGTCCAAAATGGGCCGCGTACCCCAGTAGGGTCAGCCCGTTTTCATTTTCTGCATTCACGAGCGCTGGATGCTCCTGCAACAAGGAAGCAAGCTGCTCTTCATCTCCGGACTCCGCCGCTTGAAATAGGGCCTGAATCATCCGCGGATCGTTCATCGTTTCGAACCTCCCTGTTTTTCTCCCCCTTACTTCTGGCGTCCTCCATCCTTTTCCTGCACGGAACAAAAGCAAAAAAAAACATACTCGCCGGAATTCTCCTCTGCGGTATGCCTGTTATGGATCGACTATTCTCATTCGAAACGACTCAGTTCTTTTTATAGTAGTGCTTGTATGCGTCGGTAGAAGCTTGATCCTGGCATGTGTAGCACTCGGTGGCATAGGATTCGGCTTGCTCCGAAATCACTTGGCCGCAGGACGCACAGCATTTTGCTTCCAGGTTGCGAAAAAAGGTAGTGATCGGTGTCATGGTATTTTCCCTCCAGAGCTGTTGTTAGCTGTATTGTAATACAACAGCATCTGTTTTATAAAAGTTTGTTATAACACATGACGACGCATTATCATTCTCTCTCGCCGTTTCTCTGCCGATTACTCCTTTTTTCGCTGTATTCATACATTTTCGAAAAAGAATCTCTGTTGTAACACACGCATCTTAAATCAACAGGTTAAACAGGTAGGGATCATGCGTGATCTCCACGTAGCCCACTCCATGCTGCTTCATCCGGCCAATCAACGGCTCGTAATCATCCTTGCATTTCAGCTCGATTCCTACCAGTGCCGGACCGTTCTCCTTGTTGGTCTTTTTTGTGTACTCAAAGCGGGTGATGTCATCATGCGGACCGAGCACCTTTTCCATGAATTCGCGCAATGCCCCCGCCCGCTGCGGAAAGTTCAGGATAAAATAGTGTTTCAGTCCTTCATATAACAACGATCTCTCCTTGATCTCCTGCATCCGGTCGATGTCGTTGTTGCCCCCGCTGATCACGCAGACGACATTCTTGCCGACGATCTGTTCGCGGTAAAAATCCAGGGCAGCAATCGAGAGCGCACCTGCAGGCTCCACGACGATGGCGCTGCTGTTGTACAACTCCAAAATCGTGGTGCATACCTTGCCCTCCGGCACCGGCACGATGTCATCCAGTACCTCCTTGCAAATCTCCATCGTCAACTGTCCGACCTGCTTGACAGCGGCCCCGTCCACAAACTTGTCGATCTCATCAAGTGTTACCACATCGTTTTTTTCCAGCGCCGCCTGCATGGAGGACGCCCCCGCTGGCTCCACTCCAATGATTTTTGTCGCAGGACTGATCCCTTTTACATACGTCCCGATGCCGGCAGCCAAACCGCCGCCGCCAATGCTCATAAAGACAAAGTCGGCAGGCTCCTCCATGTCGTTCATGATCTCCAGACCGACTGTTCCCTGTCCGGCTACCACCAGCGGATCGTCAAAAGGATGGACAAAGGTGCGATCCTCCCGCACACAGTACTTCATCGCTTCGGCAAACGAATCGTCGAAGGTGTCACCGACCAGCACGACCTCGACGAAGGAGCCGCCAAACAATTTTACCTGTGATACTTTTTGGCGCGGTGTTGTGGTCGGCATGAAGATCGTGCCCTGGATTTGCAGATGGTTGCAGGAATACGCGACTCCCTGTGCGTGATTGCCTGCGCTGGCACAGACAACACCTCTGTCCCTCTGCTCCTGGTCCAGGCTGCGGATAAAGTGATACGCCCCCCGGATTTTAAATGAACGGACCACCTGCAAGTCCTCTCGCTTCAGGTAGACATTGCAGCCGTAGCGTTCGGATAACAGCTTGTTTTTTTGCAATGGCGTCTTTTCCACTACGTCCTTCAGGGCGTGGTTGGCGACGACAATTTCCTCAACTCTCACTGGGTTCATGATGGGTATTTCCCCTTCCTGTCTATCCTGTTTCTCTCTACCAAACCAAAAACAAAAAGCTCCCGCCCCGCCAGCCGCGCTTGTATGCGCATGGCTGGCTGAGGCGAGAGCATCGCGGTACCACTCAGCTTCTCTGCTTCTCTCACGAAAAACAGACTTGAGAAGTTCAACTGGGGAACTCCCGTCCGGTAACGGGGACGAATCCGTTGCCCTTTACTTTTCCGGCATCATGCTTCACCCGGTTTTCGAGGGCACTGCTCCAAGGTGATTTTCAAAACAGGCTGGCGGCCCTCCTTTCAGCATCTGGAAGGCTCTCTGCACGCTGTATCTGTTTCTACTCTTCCTTTTCTTCGCAATGAAAGACGAACTATTCGAATTAGTTAACCATTCTACGGGCAAACGGACTCGTTGTCAATGACCTGTCCTTGCAATATCGCGGCTTCCTGGAACCTATTTGTTGAACGAGCGCTCCTTCATTTCCATACAATGTTTGCAAACACCAAGGTGATCATGTGTCGAACAGGAAATGGAAGTTCAAGAAATTGCTTCGCAAACGTTATGGAAGAGAAATCTGGATCGTCAAAAGACGGGACGGGACAAAAGGGTACCTGAAAATACCTTTTATTTCCAATAAAAACAAGTATCGTCTCTTAGTAGCAAATGAATACATCGCTGCCTATCTTGCACGCAAGCTTGGACTCCCCGTCTCCAAGTTGAAGGAGATTTCCGTAAAAGGTCCCGGTCGGATAAAAAAACGCGGACTTCTATCCATCAAAGCAAAGGCCAAAGAAGTGATTCCATGGAAAAAAGCCCAATTCCACAACTCTGCCCAGATCGAGAGAAAAGTAAAAAAGGCGGAGCTTTTGGCCCAATTGATCGCTTTCGATGCCTGGATTCTAAACCTTGACCGCACCAATCACAACCTGATTCTGCATCGCAATCACCCGAGACGACGCTACAATTGGTACCTGATCGATCACGGCATCGCGTTATTTGGATCGCCAAGCAAATGGAAAAAACGCTGGTCCAGAAAAACATACAAAAAGCCGCGTGCGTATGAAACGACCCTGCATTCCAAAAAAGCGCGCAGGTCTCTTACGCTTCGGTTCCCTAAAGGCTTGAAAAGGTATACACTCCAGCATCGGTCCTACACGGAGGCGATGGTCCAAAAAATTTCCAGTCTATCCAAGCGGGAGATTGACAATGCGATCAAGAAAGTGCCAAAAGGCTATCTGAAAAGGGCAGAGAAAGCCTTCATCCGAAACATGTTGCTGAAACGGCAGAAACATATTCAACAAATCATGGAAGAGATTTTTACGAAATTGCAGCAGCAAACCGTAAAAAAGAGCAAGACACGTAAAAATGGGCCATACCTCGAGTGAAATCACTTTGAGGCATGACCCATTATTTACACAGCAATACCCTATACTGTCTCGTAGATCGCTTCGTAGCGCTTGCCGATTTCTTCGTCGGTCAGCCCAGCGTCACGCAGGCGCTTGATCAGCGCGTTTGCCCAGATCTCGGTGCGTTGCGCCATTTTCGCGTATTTTTTCGCCTCTTTTTCCTTGCGCTTGGCACGGTCTTCACCGTTGGACTTGAGGTTGTCGAGGATGAACAGCATGTGCATGGTGTCCTCTTCGTTCAGCTCTTGCCAGTTGTCGTTCAGGAACGCAACCACTTTTTTATAATAACCGTCAAACTCGTCGAAGGAAATCTCTGTATCCATATTGAGATATTCTTTCATTTTGTCAAATAGCTCTTGCATCTAGTGTCACAACTCCCTCATCCATTTCTTCCGGACTATTATATCAAAAAGGAGTCTGCACAGGAAGTTGCCATTATTTTGCGGCTTTGCTCATAATCGTATCCGAAAGGCATCTTAATTTGCTACAATATAATAGTGGGCGCTTAAGCCCCTATCCTTTACTAGGGAGAGTTTGCCATGATCATCCAGTTCATTCGCTTGCGATAATAATAGCTGTGTTGTATAAGCCCATCTTTTTTTCAAAAGGATGTATGGGTTTATTTGTTCATGCCTTTTTTAATCAAACAAACGAATGAAACGAGGAGATCCGCAATGAGAGAAAACATCCACACCATCAATGGAATTCAGATATGTTCAGAGAGCTTCGGCAATCCCGCACATCCAGCGGTCTTGCTGCTCATGGGAGCCACTTGCTCCATGGTCTACTGGGATGAGGAATTTTGCCAGCGCCTTGCCGACACCGGGCGTTTTGTCATCCGCTACGACAATCGGGATACGGGCCGCTCCACGACCTATGCGCCTGGAACAGCAACGTATACCGTGGCCGACATGGCTGACGATGCAGTTGGCGTGCTGGACGCATACGGGATCGAGCAGGCACATCTTGTCGGCATGTCCCTCGGCGGAATGATCGCGCAAATCATAGCAGTCAAGCATCCGCAAAGGGTTCGCAGCATCACTTTTGTTGCATCCAGCTTTTACGGATCAGATCTTACATTGCCTCAAGAAGATGTGCCTCCCATGGATGAGCGTATCCTCGCATACCATGCGAAAGGCGCTGCACTGGACTGGTCAGACGAGGAAGCTGTCGCAGATTATCTCGTATCGGGATCGCGTTTGCTGTGCGGCTCCAAGCATACGTTAGATGAAGAACGCGCCTACAAGCAGGTAAGAGCGGAAATCAAGCGGGCGAACAATCTGTTGAGCATGTTCAACCACGCCCTGCTGCAAGAGGACCATTCCTACGTCGTCAAGGTGGAGGAGATCCGCATGCCTGCCCTGGTCATTCACGGCACAGAGGACACCATCCTCCCCTACCCCCATGGAGTTGCCCTCGCCCGTGAGTTAAAAGACGCTACACTGCTCACGCTGGAAGGCACAGGCCACGAGGTTCATCCAGACGATTGGGATGCGATCATCGCAGCAATAGCGAAGCATACCTCCAGGTAACCATATTTAGAATTGCAGAAAGGGCTGCACATTCGGATTTTCCGGATGCAGCCCTTTTTCTTTTGAAAATCGGAAATATCGTTATAATAGTAGGATATCGAAGCTAGAGGTGAACGGACCGATGAAACCGCAGCAAAAAGAACAAGAGACGCAAATCCGTGTCGGCCAGCAAATGACTCTGACGATCAAAAGCCTGGGCATCAACGGCGAAGGCATCGGCTATTTTAAACGCAAGATCGTCTTTGTAGAGAAAGCATTGCCCGGCGAGGTCGTGCATGCAGAAGTGACAGAGGTGCGGGAAAAGTACGCAATGGCCCGCCTTTTGCGAGTGGTCGAGAAATCCCCCTCCCGCGTAACGCCTCCCTGCCCTGTCTACGAGGAATGCGGCGGATGCAGTCTGCAGCATATGGATTACCAGGCGCAGCTTGCCAGCAAGCGCGAGATCGTGATCGAATCGCTGCGCAAATACGCCAAGCTCCCCGATCCCCCGGTAGCTCCTATCATCGGCATGGACAATCCCTGGTCGTACCGCAACAAGGCGCAATTCCAGGTAGGCAGACAGGATGGCAAGCTGGTAGCCGGACTCTACCAGGCAGGCAGCCACAAGCTGGTCAATCTCGAAAGCTGTCAGGTGCAGCATGAGGCGACGACCCAAATCGTGCAAGCAGCCAAACAGATTATCGAGGAGCTCGGCATCTCCTCGTACGACGAGAAAAAGCGCAAAGGGGTCATTCGGACCATCGTTGCCCGTGTGGCGTTTGCGACAGGCGAGACCCAGCTGACGCTGGTCACGGCGACACCGGAAATCCCGCGCGTGAAGGAACTCGTGCTGGAGCTGCGCACTCGTCTCCCCCAACTGATCGGGATTACGCAAAACGTAAATCCGCAAAAAACCTCGCTCGTCTTTGGCGAGAAAACAATCACGCTTTGGGGCAAGCCCTCCATCGCGGAAAAGCTGGGAGATCTGTCGTTCGACCTGTCCGCCCGCGCCTTTTTTCAATTGAATCCCGAGCAGACGAAGAAGCTGTACGAACAGGTGAAGGCAGCGGCTGGGTTGACAGGAACGGAGCTCGTGCTGGATTTGTACTGCGGGACCGGAACTATCGGGCTGTGGCTTGCTCCTTTGGCGCGTGAGGTACGCGGGATCGAGATGATCCCCGAGGCTGTCGAGGATGCTCGCCGCAATGCTGAGCGCAACGGCGCGGACAATGCCAGCTTCCATGTCGGTAAAGCAGAAGTGCTGATGCCCAAATGGGCCAAGCAGCAGGGAATCCGTCCTGATGTCGTCGTGGTGGATCCGCCAAGGACGGGGTTGGATGATGCGTTGATTCGGTCGCTGTTGGAGGTGCAGCCGAAGCGGATCGTGTATGTTTCGTGCAATCCGTCTACGCTGGCGAAGGATATCGGGAAGATGCTTGGGCAGTATGAGCTGGTGAGTGTGCAGCCGGTGGATATGTTTCCGCATACGGCGCATGTGGAGTGCTGTGTGTCGCTCGTAAGGAAGTAATGATTAGGAGCCGCATTTACCTTTCATTAAAACTGATAGAGCCTAAGTGGGGTCACCGCTTGGGCTTTTATTATCAGATATTATAGAGGCAAAATGAAAGGTGTTCAGGAAATGGAAGGGAATTGAGGGGATTTGTCGAACTATGATTTAGTGATTCGATAAAATTGAAGTGGAAATAAAGGAAATGTGATCTACCGTACCGAGTCATTAACTGGTTTATAATGATTAAAGATTGAGAGGTGCTAGAATGAGTAGATTAATAGATAGCAGTATAACTATATATGAGGCATTGCAAAACATTAAAAACGGCAAGTTTGTTATGCCTGCATTTCAAAGACAGTATGTTTGGAGCATGGAGCAAATTGAAAAGTTGTGGGACTCCATTCTGCTTGATTACCCAATTGCCACATTCCTGTTTTGGCACGTGAACGATGACAATGTGACCTGGGATACATACTTCTGTAACTTCCTGTCTGAGGTAACGTTTGATAGCAGAAAACAGGCAGACAGCGTAAATTATGAATTGACCAGCATAGATGTGAAGATTACTGATACTGCGGTATTGGACGGACAGCAGAGATTGACTTCTCTGTTTCTGTCCTTGTTAGGAGGTGCCTATATTCGGCAAAAACATGCAAGGAAGCAAAATGGTGGTGGATTGGTCACAAAGCTATTGATTGAATTGAATAAGAATAAGCTGACAGTTGATGAAGAGGAATATAATAGTAAAAAGTATGACATCAAGTTCAGTGAAAAGGTAGGCAAGCTGAGTCCGACACAGTTTGAAATTAAGAGTATTCTAGACGAGAAATTTCAGGATGGATCAACCAGAGACCAAGCTATCGATGAAGCCATTGCCAATGTTCCGGCAGACAGTAAACAGTATGCAAGGGATATACTGAATAAGCTGTATAATAAGATCTTTGTAGAAAAGCTGATTCGTTTTACAGAAATCCAGGACATGAAACAGGATGATGCCCTTGAGATGTTCGTAAGATTTAACAGCGGTGGCAAGGCACTCCGCAAATCGGAAATAACGATGTCCATCCTTGAGGCATATTGGCCAAGTGCAAAGACAGAGTTCGGAAAACTACTTGTGGACTCTTATGCTGGATTCGGTTCGGATTTTATCATCCGTTCTGCACTTATGCTTTACGGTGATGTTGTAAAGTCAAATATTAACAAGCAGATTGCAGAGGAACTGAAGAATAACTGGAGTGCTTTCAGAAAGGCACTAAAGGATCTGGAAACCGTGCTGAAAGGCATGAAAATCGAGGTCAGCCGTTTTTCAAGCAGTTGGAACGTACTGTTACCAATAATCTACTTTATTTATTATAACCCGGAATATAATAAAAACCTTGATGGCATTCGTGCTTATTTGATTAGAGCGGTTCTGTTCACGTATTTCCAATCTGGCACAACTAGCAAACTTCAACAGATGAAGAGTAACATCAACAGCTATGATTATGAAATCAATGTGGATATGCTCAACCAGATGAATGAACTCAGAGTAACTGACGGAAAAATTGAAGATATACTCAATGCAGAAAAAGGCAGTAGAGTTGCTGGAGAGGCACTATATTATCTGTCCCTTGACTGGATGAACAGGAACTATAAGTATGAGCAAGACCATCTGCATCCATATGACAGATTTGAAGGTAACAAGCCTGTGTCTGTTTCTATGGAAGATTGGAAAAGGTGGCGTGGAAATCGTAATCGACTACCTAATCTACATTTGCTTGAAGGCAGAAGTAATGGTAGCAAAAATGATATGCGACTCGTTGATTATTATAACGATATGAACGATGAACAAAAGGCTGAATTTTATAAACAGGCTATGATTCCTCGAGATGTTTCACTTGAAATAGAAGACTTCGAAAAGTTTTATGAAGCAAGAAAATCAATACTTGCAGAAAAGATACGTGAGTTGTTAGTGTGATACCTCTGTTCCATAAAATGCCCATGTTTTTGTGTGATTTAGTATTTCTAAGAGCCCATGCCGAGATAGTATGGGCTCTATCGATGTTATCTATTGGAAATATGATACAATAGTAAAATATGACTAAGGTTATTATAGATGTTGGGAGGAAACCCGGAGATGCTACATTCAAGTGAAGTGCCACAAGCCGACATTTTGTCGGATGTTATCAGAACTGTAAGCTTTGTGCAACAACATCGAGGTGCAAATTATGCCATGATTGCAAGGCATATTGGTAAAGGGGAAAGACAAGGGAGATATTACAGACACGCAGCTGAATTATTAGGTCTTATTAATAATCATCAGAATTATGCTTGGATCCTCCCTGATGGTGAACATTTCCTAGGTTTGAACCCTCAAGAACAAATGGACTATTTGCGGCAACGCGTACAGGGCATCAAGGTGTTTGAATTGGCAGAGCAATTAATTCGTTCCAATCCAGGATGCAGCGAAGAAGATATTGAACAAATGTTGATTGACGAAGGTATAACTATATCAACCGGAGACCGTAGAACTAGCACAATTGTTAGCTGGATGGTTGATTTGAATATTATAAGACTAACAGGAGAATCGCTATATATCAGATAGAATTCATATTTTCGTGATTTTCTAAAGGGTGAGGCGATATCCTTAGTGTCGCTCCACTCTTTATTTTATGTGGTGAATAACCCAAGAGTATATTAAAATATAGAAAGGTATGTCTTGTGTCAATAGAATTGAATTGGTGGTGCTTTTATGAGTTCGAAGATAATTAACTTAAATACTAACAGGAATTTACCAGTTAACAAACCAATATTAAAGTGGGCTGGGGGTAAGCAGCAGCTCTGGTTTGAGATTGAAAAATATATACCTTCAAATTATAACAAGTATATCGAACCGTTTGTCGGAGGAGGAGCTATTTTTTTTGGTCTATCTCCTGAAAAAGCAGTACTGTCAGATACTAACCCAGATCTGATCAATCTTTATGAGGTAGTCAGAGATAATGTTTCAAACCTGATCGATATTCTTGGTAATTATCATAATGATGAAGAGTTCTATTATTTTATTCGTTCTCAAAACCCTGAAAAGTTAAGTAAGTTGGAACGCGCAGCGAGAACAATGTTTCTCAACCGTACTTGTTATAATGGATTATACCGCGTTAATAAAAAAGGTGAGTTTAATGTGCCTTTTGGTAAGTATAAGAATCCAAAAATATGCGATGAAGCTACCTTAATAAATGCAAGTAACGCTCTTAAAGGTCAGATACTCGTTTGTGATGATTACCTTGAGGTACTTAATCAGTATGCATCAGAGGGTGACGTCATTTTTCTTGATCCACCTTATATTCCCGTATCACAGTATGCAGATTTCAAAAGGTACACGAAACATTTCTTTGACAACGATGATCATAGGGACTTAGCTGAAGAAGTAAAGCGTCTGTATGAGATGGGTTGTACAGTTATATTGACCAACTCCAACCATCCTCTTGTTCATGAGTTATATAGTGACTATAAAATTGAGATTCATCAGACAAAGAGATTTATTAATTCAAAAGGCAACAATCGTGTAGGTGAAGATGTTATCGTGCTTGCACAACCAAATAGGAAAAGTATTCGTGTTATTAAGCCAAAAGTACCTGAAAATCAAATGGAGAAATTCCCTGGGACTCGTTATATGGGCAGCAAACAAAATCTAATTGGTTCCATCTGGGACATTGCTAAGCAGTTTAAGTTTGAGTCCGTACTTGATGCCTTTAGCGGTAGCAGTGTGGTTGGATATATGTTTAAAACCAAAGGTAAAAAGGTCATAACAAATGACTTTATGAGTTTTTCATCGAATGTAGCAAAATCGATTATTGAGAATAATAACGTCCAGTTAACCGTTGAAGATGTCGATTCTCTTTTGATTAAAGGAAATGGTTCAGGTTTCATCCCTAAGACTTTCAAAGGATTGTACTTTTCGGATGACGAGAATATCTTTATTGACGATCTAAGAGCAAGGATTGAGATGCTGGATTGTCCTTATAAGAAAGCTATTGCGATTGCGGCTATATGCAGAGCATGCTTAAAAAGACGCCCAAGAGGAATTTTCACGTATGTTGGAAACCGCTATAACGATGGTAGAAAAGATTTACAAAAGAGTGTTCATCAGCATTTCTTAGAATCAGTCAAGTTATATAATGAAGCAGTTTTTGATAACGGTCAACTTAATAAATCCTTAAATGTTGATACTATGGAGCTATCGGCTGACTGTGACCTTATCTATATTGACCCACCATATTACAGCCCATTAAGTGATAATGAATATACAAGAAGATACCATTTTCTTGAAGGGGTATCAACGATGTGGGAAGGTTTAGAGATTCAGTGGGAAACAAAAACCAAGAAATTCAAGAAGTATTCAACCCCTTTTGGAAACAAAGATGGAGCTTACGATGCTTTCGATCAGTTGTTCAAAAAGTACCAAAATAGCATTTTGATGGTTTCGTATTCCTCAAATGCTTTTCCGACAATGGATGAAATGGTTCACCTTATGAAGAAGTATAAAAGGAATGTTGATGTACATCAGATCGAGCATCGATACTCGTTCGGAAATCAGGCTCATAAAGTAAATGATAATCGAAATCAAGTGCTTGAGTATATCTTCGTAGGTTATTAAGGGGTGGTTTATCGTGGGAACTGCGTGGCACTTTGGGAATACTACGGTTAGGAATCCACAGAGGATTCGTGATGGTTTGATTGTATTACAGAACTCTACATTAAATGGTAATTTAATAGGTAAACCGCAAGAGCTTTTGTTTGCAGAAGCCTTAGATAATGCAGGGGTTGTAGTAATCGCAAACAAGGACAGGGATTACAGCGATCTTGGTCGTAAATGGAGGGCGTGTTTTTCGCAGCTTGGCTTTATAACTCATAAATTTTCAAGAAATGTGGGTACTAATGAAGTTGATGGTGTAATTAGAGAAGTCCAAGCGGACTACAACACTTCAGGCTTGTCAGGTAAGCCATACGAAATCACTGCAAGTGGTCGAAGAATGATTAATGCAGAGAGTGTTCAACAGCAAAATGAGTGCATGCTAAGGGCGCTCTTAGCATATCAGATACCGTCAGCAATTGAGCCGAGGAACGGGGATTCTCCTTTTAGTCCACTTGTATTTATTCTGCAAGTGCTAGTAAAGTTATCCACCCTGCAGGATTCTCGTGGATTGTCGAAGACTGAAATGGCTTTAGTCCAGGTGTGTAGATACCACAATGAGGTAGAGCAGGTTATCACTCAAATATACAACTTCCGTGACAATTATGATCAGGCAGTCGGACGTGTCGGTAAAAGGCAACAGGAAAGACTTCTTTTGGAACATATCGCGTCGAGTGCGGGGGTTAGTTGGGAATCGCTACGCGATTACGCTGATGTTAACTTTCGATATCCACGGTTAACAGGTCTGGTTTCTTTGCAAGGTAAACGGTTGGTTATTAATCCAACTAAACTACCAGTAGTAAATGCAATATTAAGAAGTCACCGCTTGATTGACATCGACAATCAAAATGCTTATCTGACGAGGCTTTGGAAAGGTGCAGAATTACCTACCGATAATGAAGCGAATGCGCTTGAAGAGATAGAGCGGTATAAATATATATTGTTGGATGCAGGCTTTCAGGTTGATTCCTTGCCTACGGTATCAACTGATATGCAGGTAGCTGAAATAAACCTTATCCGGATGAAATATGAGGAGATATACCAGTTACACTTGGAAGAGCGCTTCGCAGCTGATCAATCAACTGCTAGTCAGGTGAAAGAGATTATTGCATATCTGAGGAAGCTCGATAATCAGGCTATAGGTGACGAGTTTGATATTGAGATCGATGATGCTCCATCATTCTTTGAATGGGCAGTCTGGAGAGCTTTCTTAGCAGTTAATAATTTAGTAAACAAACCACACGAAGCCCGAAGGTTTAAGGTCGATCAGGACTTCTTTCCGATTTCATGCGCATCGGGCGGTGGTGCGGATATGATCTTCGAGTTCGAGGATTTTGTACTTGTTGTCGAAGTAACCTTAACTACTTCTTCGAGACAAGAGGCAGCCGAAGGAGAGCCGGTTAGAAGGCATGTAGCGAAAGAAAAACTGAAATACCAAGCACAAGATAAACCTGTATATGGTTTATTCCTAGCTAGAAGTATAGACAACAATACTGCTGAAACGTTCAGAATAGGAGTTTGGTATCGTGGTGATGAGCCAGACTTCATCAATATTGTACCTCTTACTTTAGCTCATTTTATTTTGATTATGGAAAAGTTTGAGTCAAGTAGATTTGAAAATCGACATTTCAGAAGTCTATTAGATGGTTGTTTAATACCTCGTAATGCACATGCTCCAGCTTGGAAACGTGAAATTGAGAAAAATGTTGCATCTTTCGTGAGCTGAATATGAGTCTTTATATGTACGACGTTGCTCTATCTTTTGCGGGGGAAGATAGAGAGTATGTTCAACAAGTAGCTGATATATTGCATGAAATCGGTATTAGAGTATTTTACGATGTTTATGAAGAAGTGGATTTATGGGGGAAAGACTTATACACACACTTAGATGATATCTACCGTGTTAAATCGAGGCACTGTATAATGTTTATCTCTAAGTATTATAAAGAAAAACTCTGGACAAACCATGAAAGAGCTAGTGCTCAGGCTAGAGCATTTATTGAAAAATCAGAGTATATATTACCAGTTAGATTTGATAATACTGAAATTCCTGGGATTAGACAGACAACAGGGTACTTGGATTTGAATAAGTATTCCCCGGAGCAATTCGCCACTTTGGTAGCAAGGAAAGTAAAGCCAGATTACGACGTTGACTTATTAATTGATTATTTGAAGAAATGGTTAGTGCATTATGAGATTAATGTTGTGGGAACAGAAATCGAGTTTAAATGTGAGGCGGAAGAATATTATGGGAAGTTTCCGTTACGGTTGTTACTAGATATGTATAGGTTAAATCAACTTGACCACATGTTTCTTCATCCTTCAATAGTCCCGTGGTAGTCAATTTGATATATGGAATATTAGCAATCTTAGAACGAGAAAGTGCCTCAAAGGGCATCGTCTCCCTTCATGTTTGATAAGGCTCCAAGGTTAACTCTAATAAAATGTAAAATATTTACAATTTATTAGTTGAGCAAAATTTGCCGACTTAATTTCTTTATGTTAGTATACTTTATCTTGTGTTTCGCTTTACATTAAAAAAACGCTCTTTTTACTGCAGTTTATCTCGTTATCATGGAATTGGCACGTTCCAGATGCTGCTCTGCCCTTCCATATACGCTTTATTTAAAGGGTATATTTTGACGGAGTTGTACGACTCCTTTTGTGATTTTTAAATTGGTGTACAGATGGCGTGATGGCGACTCTGATTGACGAGTCGTCTTTTTTCTTTGGTAAGGGTTGGTCTGCGGGATGTTCAGATCTCTCGTTATTTGATAGAATGAATTTAGAGATTGTCAGATGTTGTCGACTCCCTTCAAAGGGGTAATATTATCGCGGAGAGGAGCGATCTCGATGTTGCATGTTGTGAAGGAACGGAAGAATGCGGTTGTTCAGGTTAGTGAAATGGTAAATCCTGTTGAGGCGTTATGGGAGATCGAATTACTATATGGGAAGCATGTAACCGTCAAGTAGTTTTGAACACTTTTTGCTCATTAAGTTTGAACACTTTTTTCTCCGAAAATAGAGCTCCTGTATTTGATTCTGTAGCTGTCTTCGTTTAGTTGGATCACTTCCACTCTGTGAAGCAATCGATCTAATATAGCCGTCGTAATTCCTTGATCACCTATTAATTCTCCCCACTGTTCGGGTCCTTTGTTGGATGTTAATATGATTGAACTTCGTTCATACAGGTTGTTTATGAGGTGGAAAAATAGGTTTGCCTCCCTTTGATCCATTGCCATATACATGAGATCATCAATAATGACCAAATCGGATTCGTTTATTCTTTTAAGCTGCGTTTGTGATTTTGTGAGGTACTCTTGGGTTTTCAATAGATGGATCAACTCTCCCATGGTTGAAAAGGTAACTTGAAAACCCTTTTGTATCGCTTCTAACCCAAGTCCAATTGCAATGTGGGTTTTGCCCACTCCTGGAGGACCAAGAAGGATCAGATTGTACTGTTGTTCTAGCCAATTCAGTTCCTTCAACTGTTTGATTTGGCGGGAACTGATTGACTTTTGCTCATCGATCTGAAATTCATCCAAGGTCTTTTGATAGGGAAACTTGGCCCATTTCAATCTCCTCTCCGCATTTTTTGCTTCTCTCCGTTTCAATTCATAGGTTAAGAGTTCTTCTAGAAATTCCTGATAGGTCCAAGAGAATTTTTCAGCTTTACGAAGGAATTCAGGCAGTTCATTGGCTGTCTCCGCCATCCGAAGATGGCGGAAGTAATTTTGCATGGTCTGTACGGTGCTGTTCAACGTCAAATGCCCCCTAGTATTTTTAAATATTTATCCATTTCCCTCGTTGGTGAAGTGGCTTGTAATGCGGAGAGGTTGCGGAAGTTGCTTGGTATTGCTTGATCGAAACGAGGTTCTGAGGAGGGCTTGGTATCTTTTAGTCGGGAAAGGTGCTGTGCAACATCCCGGAGGTCATTTGCACTCCATAAATGGTCTTTTACACATACATCCAAGGCTTCCTCAATATCAGGTTGGAAATGGGTGATGGCATATTGAACGATTTGCAAATGATCACGTACATACCTCGGATACCGAACGCTTATCTCATGAATAAACAGCATTGCTTTTTCTTGATCGTGAAATTGGCGGATAATGGTCTCCTTATAAGCATGAATCCCTTTAGATCGATCACGTGAGTGCTGTCTACTTTTTATAAGCTCTCCTTTTCCGTGGCAAAGCCGATGTCGTGCAAGAACTTCTCCTTGCGGAGTTGCTCTGACAATCAGTTCCTCTTCATGAATCTCGATAAATACTTGATTCTCTCCCCTTGGACGGTATGTCCCTAAAGGAAGGGAGTACCGATTGGATTTATATTTAATCACATTGTCCTTATGGACAGTTCTTGTTATACTGGATCCACGGTTGCTCTCGAAAGAGAGCAGGGGAGAGACTGGCTTCAAGTGTTGCTTTTCGAGGGCGTGCACTTCAACCGGTCTCTTTTTTGTTGTATGGTGCACATTGTAATTGCCTGTCCGTGATAGCCAGGCCAGAGACCGTTCGTTCCATGCATCGATATTGGAGAAAACCCTGTGTTTGGCAAAGTTTCTTTTCACGAATTTCACTACGTTTTCTATCTTGCCCTTACTTTGCGGATCTGCCTTGCGGCATAAATAAAGGCGAAATCCACGTTCTTGCTTATAAGACTGAAATTCACTCGTCAGGATAATGTCTCCTGCATTTTCACTTACGGTGATCAGGTGATCTTGGTCATAAACCAATTCCTCTGGCATTCCTCCGAAAAATACGAATGCGTTTTCATGGCATCTGATTGCATCCCTTGTGGTAAAGGGTCTGCTTTGCCACTCTACATACTTGAAACGGGAGTGGGAGAGAACAAAAGTGATGAAGTATAATCTCACGTCCTTTTTTTCCATATTTTTAACCGTGACTTCTCCCCAATCCACTTGAGCCTGTTGGCCCATTGGCAACTCGTCCACTGCTTCGTGATCACGAATATGTACAATTTTCGGAATATGGTATATTTCCCTTAGCTCACTAACATAGGATCGAACTGTGCTTCCTCCAATCTTAATGGAAGGATATTTCTCCTTTAACCAGTCCTCGACCTGAGAAGAAGACAGATCTGGATGTTCATGTAACCAACTGAGAATCCTATCCCGGTAGGGATTCAACTTTTTGCTTCTGTTACCAAGGGAATTGACCCAATCTGATGCCTCCTCAAAAGTCATATCTAGATATTTATAGACCGTGTTCCTCGACAGATCCAATTTCCTTGCGATGGCTGCCACCTTAAATCCTTGCTCTTTTAATTGATGAACCTGAAGATACAACAGTAATTTTTCCACCTTTCCCATCCCCCAGCCAAGCTATGTTGAACAAGTAATCATAGCTTAACTGGGTTACCAAGTGAAAGAAAAAAGTGTTCATTTCTATTTGGCGGATACTGTTGAATTTAGTTTAGCAGTTACACCAAGTCAGCAAAGAACGGACTTTCAGCTACTCCATGCTCACTGCCACGATCCATAATAATCATTTGATGAGTAAGGTTATCCCTTTGGTTTTCTTTTTGATCGAAGCGATGATCTTATTTCTGACCATGTCGAGAATGATCGATTCTCAAAGAAATCAAGTGGGCATTATGAAGGCTTTGGGGGTGAAAAACAGAAGCATCATGCTTCACTACATGGGATACCCGGTACTGGTCGGTATCCTAGGCTCAATCCTGGGCTGTGCCATTGCCGCATTCGTTTTTGTTCCCTTCGTAACTGCGTCGAATGCAAAGGCCTACTCTCTGCCAGGCATTCAATTCTCACTTTCTCTTTTTTCAATCATTCCTCCCATCCTAATCTCTAGCGCGTTTGGGATGCTAGCCTGTTATCTTAGTGGCAGAACCATATTGAAAGAACGTGCGGCTCAAGCGCTCCGTCCTAAACCGCCAAAAACGACGAAAAAGATACTCCTCGAAAAAATTCCGGGTATCTGGGGTCATATTCCTTACAGCTACAAGCTCATTCTAAGAAACCTATTCCTACATAAACAAAAAGCGCTGGCGAGCTCCGTAGGCGTTGTCGTAAGCACGGTTTTATTGATAACAGCTTTTGGGACTCAATCTGCCTTGCAAAAAGTAGCGGACCAAATTGAAGCTGTTTATACCTATGATCTAAGAGTGGATTATAAAATAGGAGCATCCCCGAATCCTTATCAGCTGCCCTCCGGTATGAAAAACAGCTATTTTTTATCCACCTTACCTATTGAATTCATAAAAGGTAATGAAGCCGTAAAGGCAGATGTAGTGGTGACGGAAAGAAATACCTCTCTCATTCATTTCTTTGACGAAAACGACAATAAAATCCATCTGCAAAATAACGGAGCCCTGGTACCCAAATCCTACGCCGATAAGTATCAGATTGCGCAAGGGGATCTCCTCACCATTACGTTTACTGAACCGGCGCTGAAAAGGAAAACTGTTACGATGAAGGTCGTACAGATATCTACTCAGTATTCGAATCCATCGTTTACGATCACAGCTGATTATTTACAAAGCCTTGGCCTAGATTACCGTCCAACCACGCTTGTAGTGGAAGCAAATAGCTCGACAGATCTTAGCAGCATCCGCAACTTCTTTGAACAAGATCCTCAAGTAGAGGCCATTGCTGGTAAGACGGATCTAAAGAAATCAGCTCAGTATATTTTGAAGCAAAACAGTTTTATCTTTATCATGTTTATCATTTGTGCTGTCATCCTCTCCTTTGGAGCCATCTATACGATTTCGTCCATCAACATTTATGAAAGGAATCGTGAGCTTGCAACCCTTAAAGTATTAGGCTATCAAAAATATAAAATAAACAGGCTGATATTTTTTGAAAACATCATCCTAACCGCATTTGCGGTAATCGCAGCTTTACCGATTAGCGGCTATCTGTATGCAAATGTCGTAAAGGCACTATCTAGCGCCCATCAACAAATTCCGGATAAGCTTACCATTTCCGTTATGTTGGTATCCGTAATTCTGGCCTTTTTGCTCACCATCCTATCTAACTTTCTTCTTAGAAAAAAAGTCACGAAAATAAATATGATTGAATCATTAAAGAGTGTAGAATAACGGAGAAAATGAAAGGGGCTAACGATGTAGCCCCTTGTAGAAATTAATAGATATTATATACATTTTCACATTCTTCTCCGGTCGGCTGATAAAAACAATGAAGCTTGTATCGTCCTACGTGCGGCTGATTATACCAGGTCGGCGGACACGGCTGAGGAGCAGCAGCTGTTCCCGGACGAAAATACCAGAGGGCGTATTTGGCCGGCCAAAACCGCTCGCCATTCACAACCCGTCGCGCCAGACGGCGTTCTTTGTCTCTGGCCCTTTGGTAGTACATGCCATGTTGCAGAGCCTCAAACGCATGCGGCTGGTTGATCATTTGGGGAATCGTCCGGATCCCTTTAAAGTCAGAGCAATTCGCTCTTATTCGGTTAATCCCAACGTTTCCTACAAGGAGCATACCCATTTCGCCTTCACCTTCAGCTTCGGCTCGAAGCAATCTGGCCAACATGTCAATATCATTTTTCCTGGCTTTTACGACTGCCATTGGCTCACCTCTTTAGATTGTTCTAGGCCATCATATTGTAGGTGAAGCGGAAATGTTACGTTGCACATGTGCGGGCTACGCGGGAAAGTAGCCCTTTTTAAATATTTCGTACCATTCATTCAATTCGTCGCCTTCTAATACACCCAATCTCTCCAAGATATGTCTTGAAAACTCCAGTGCGCCGCTTCCATTCGCGGTAATCAGATTCCCGTCAAGGACCGACTGACCATCTACATAATGTTGATCTCCACTGTAATTCGGTGCTCCTTGCTGCAAATAAGGCAACGTATTGCCTGTATGTCTATGATGATCCAAATATCCATGGCTTCCTAAAAATGTGGTAGCATCACAGATCGCTGCGACAGGAATTTCCTTGCCAACACAATAGTCGACAATGACTTTCGCTTGCTGATTCTTTTCTTCTCTCCATCCCGTTCCACCAGGTATGATGAGCATGGCGATATCGGAGTCAGGATTGAATTCTTTTACGGTGTAATCTGGAAGGACCGTTAGACCCCCCATCGAAACCTTGGGTTCCTGGTCAATCGCGATTGTCTTTACACGATATCCTGTTCCTGGCTTGTTTAGCTCTGAACTGACGTAACTTGCCTCCCAATCAGCAAAACCATCCGTTATAAAAAGTAACACTTCTTTCAAAGTGAGTCCCCCCTAGTAGAGTATTTGTATATGTGAATCATAAACCACCTTCACTGACAATCATGGTCAGGAAAGATAAGTATTCTCTGATTATTTTCGACTCGGCCGACGACATTCAGGTATCTGCCCTGATTTTCGCTCGGCTTTTCTTTTTCATCCAGGATGCCGTGATTCGCCTGAGGACAACATTCATTTTTTATTCTTGAAACTTGGTGTATCGTCCAATGCAATTTCCTGCATTCTTCATACGATATTGCGATCATGATCAAAGGAGGATTAATATGGCCCAAAAAATGAGTGTTAGCCCACGATTCAGAAGACTCTGTGCCCAATTTGGAAGAATCCTTGGCGGTGAATCGGAAATTGAGGCAGGTCCTGTTTGTTTTGTCACGCGAATGACGAACTTGCGGGCGACGATCCTGGGTAGAAGAACGCGCTCCCCTTTGGTTCAAATGCAAATGTTCTCGTTTGAATCTCTTGATAGTACGGGGCGCGCTCTTTGTTTGGGTGAGACTGCCGTCCATCAAAATCAGGTAAATCGATTGATGTCAAACCTCCGTAAACGCGGGATAAAAGTCACTGCGGTTCACAATCACTGGCTAAAAGAAACTCCTCGTCTGATGTATATGCATTGGGAAGCCGTTGAGAATCCGATTGTATTTGCTAGGAAAACCAAAGAATCCATCGCATTCTTGGGTTAAGGAAGCGGTATGACTATCATAATGCGAAAGGATGATTTCGTATGGCGGCACAAGTGAAAGCAAGTCCCCGTTTTAGAAGACTATGCAACCAATTTTCAGCCATTTTAGGCGGAACTGAGCATGAAATAACAAAGGGTCCGGTTTGTTTTGTCACCAGAAACAGGAGAATTAACGCCGCCATTTTAGGAAGACGTACAACATCACCATTGGTCCGGTATCAACTGTTCTCCTTTGAATCATTGGACAGTTCAGGTCGCGCACTCTGTTTAGGAGAAACGGCCCTCTTCCAAAACCAAGTAAATCGATTACTGTCAAACCTTCGCAAAAACGGGGTCAAAGTAACAGCAGTCCATAATCACTGGCTGTTTGATAACCCGCGTCTGATGTATATACACTGGGAATCTATCGATAATCCCATTGCATTTGCAAGGAAAGTGAAACGTTCTATTGCTTTCTTAGGGTAATGTTAAAGTATTGTACAAAGATGAAAGTGTTTTCATTGTTCTCTATGAGGGGTTATCACCCCTCTTTTTTCTTTTTATCATTTTCTATTCCACTTCTCAGAGCGAAGGATTCTTGAAAAAAATGTTAAAATAATGCTAGACGAATCATTTGAGGGGGGATGACAGCATGTTCATCGTAAACGTAGAAGGTGCGATCTGTCAGGATGAGAAATGGCTTGTGATTACTCGAAGCAGTAAAGAAGAACATGCAGGCGGGACTCTATCTCTTGTCGGAGGAAAAGCAGACGTGGAAGGGAACACGCTCGACATCCTGGAACGAACCGTAAAAAGAGAGCTGTATGAAGAAGTTGGCATCAATATAAAAGATGCTGTCACTTTTGTGTATAGCTCCTCGTTTGTGACAGATGATGGATGCAACGTGATCAACATCGTCTTCCTCTGTGAATATGACAACGGTACCGCACATTGCAAAAGTCCCGATGAGGTTGATGCCGTACATTGGATGACCTACGACGAAATCATGAATCATCCTAAAGCTCCTCCCTGGACAAAAGAGAGCATTAGAAGAGCCGCATTAGCACGGAAATCATCATAAAGAAGCGATTCGCCGGATATCGAAGCTGTGACGGCATTTGAAAGGAGAGAATCAAATTGAATATCCGAAAAGCAGAAGCTCATGAGGCTAGTTATTTAAGCGATCTTTCCTTTCGTTCAAAAGCCTACTGGGGTTACAGCGACGAGTTTATGGAAGCTTGTCGGGACGATTTAACCGTTTCTCCAGAATATATCGCATCTTCTCTCGTCTATGTTTTAGAAGATAGAGAAACTATAAAAGGTTTTCTGGGTCTGGAACGAGAAGGCGATTCATGCTTGCTGAAAGATTTGTTTATCGAACCGGAAGCGATCGGCAAGGGATATGGCAGAGCGTTATGGAGATATATGCTCGTGGTCGCAAACGATTTGGGTGTTCATAAAATTACGATCCATAGTGAACCCCATGCAGAAAATTTTTACCTTTTAATGGGGGCAAAGCGGGTTGGAGAAATAGAGTCGACGGTTTTCCAAGGTCGAACATTGCCCTTGCTAGAGATTGACATCGGGAATCAATTGTAGCACGTCAACCAGTGAACTTCCCGCGCATGTGGAGTGCTTTAACAGATAAACCAAACTGGGAGGTTTTGCTTTGCATGCAGAACGAGAAGATAGCCAGCATTGTCTCCACCTTCCCCTGCTTTGCCGCTATTCCTCTTGAACAATGGCAGAATACAGAGGCAGCCGTGATCACGCTGCCCGCCCGTCCGGTTATCGAGGAAGGACATATTTTTCAACATGCCTCCTTCGTTTTAAGCGGAAGTGTGCGAATCTACAAACTAAGCCCAACTGGGAAAGAATTGACGCTGTATCGGGTAAAAAGAGGGGAAGTATGCGTCATTATGATGGCAAGCATTCTCGGGGAAACAGGCTACGAGGCTATTGCGGAGACGGAAGAGGAAACGGAATTGCTCGTACTTCCCGTCGCCTTGTTTAAGCAATGGATGGATACATACAAAGAGCTCAATCAATTCATTTATCGTCTTTTCATCAAGAGAATGATTTCCGTTACCAGTCTTATTGAAGATATGACATTCCTGCCGATGGATCGCAGAGTAGCGGAACTGCTGCTGCGCAAGACGAATCCCCATTCCGGAGCACCTCTTTATATCACCCATGAGTCATTGTCCCTGGAATTGGGGACAGCAAGAGAAGTAGTCAGCAGAGTGCTGAAGGAATTCGAGCGGCGTGGCTGGATTCGATTGGGGCGAGGCAAAATTTCGATGCTGAAACGCAGCGAACTGGAAAAACTGTCTCAAGTAAAGTGACGATGTCACAGAAGTGGATTGTTTTCATCTCTTACACTAAACACAGGAGGGATGAAAACGATGAAAAACGTTGGTGTATGGGATCGTATCATACGGCTCATATCGGGAATGGCTCTCTTGTCTATGCTTGTGTTTGTCAATGGCACCTGGAAATACGTAGGGTTCCTCGGGATTCCACTGATCCTGACCGGAGTGCTAGGCATGTGTTTGGTCTATCGAATACTGGGCGTGCGCACATGCTCCGCCAAAGCATAGCCAGAGGAGATGAATGAAATGAAACCCTACTATTCCCCGGATCATTTACGACGGATTCCCGATTTAATGAAAGCAAGCCCCGAGACAGCTGCATCTTATCTGCATTTTGAGAAGCAAGTCTATCAAACAGCAAATGCATTGCCGCAAAAGACAAAAGAATTGATCGCGATCGCCACGGCCCATGTAACGGGATGCCCCTATTGCATTGATGTACATGTAAAGAAATACAAGGCTCTCGGAGGGACCATGGAGGAAATCGTGGAGTCAATTCTCGTTGCGGCAACAACCCGGGCCGGAGCAATCCTCAGCCACGGTGTCAACGCGCTGCTATCCTATGAAAAAGAAGAGGCAAGTACGCCTCCGCATGGAGCTCAATATGGGCCCGAGTGTTTTTGTTGAGAAAGAATACGCCATGGAAAGGGGCAAAAGATTACGCCCCTTCCTTATACAAACAAACCTGACAGGGAAAAATAACCAGTAAATCATCGCATGTAAGCTTGAGGAGGATCGTGATGACTGACACCACGTTTGTATATGTGATTTACATGGCAACGACGCCTGAAAAGCTGTGGGAGGCTTTGACAAGCAGCGATTTTACGGAAAAATACTTCTTCGGCAGCAAGATCGAATCCGATTGGCATGAAGGCTCCACTATTACTTATTCAAGGAACGGACAGGTTAGCGATTACGGGACCATCCAGAAGTGTGAGCCATATCGCCTGCTTTCTTTTACATGGACGTATGTGGCGGATCAGGCCTCCCGCGAGCGACCGTCCCTGGTTACATTTGAGCTAAAACCAATGGATTCCACAACAGTGAAACTAACCCTGAAACATGAAAATCTCGTGCCTGCCGACCTGGTAGATCAAGAAGATACCTTCGAAGGTCTAAACAATGGATGGCCCGCCATTCTAAGCAATTTGAAGAGCTTGCTCGAGACGGGAAGAACCTTACCTCCCATATCCCTATAACGAAAGAGAGTTGATCCAGTATGAACAACCTTACGAAAATGAAGATCGAAAAACCGGCTCATGAAGTATTTGAGGCGTTTGTTGACCCGGCAAAAATCGGAAACTTTTGGTTTTCATCCAGTTCTGCAAGATGGGAACAAGGGAAGATCGTTACCCTGAGATATGATGAATACAATGCTGAAGGAGATATAAAGATCCTGGAAATCGAGATCGATAAAAAAATCGTGTTCGAATGGGTAGGGTGGGAAGGTCATATCGTTACGATGACTCTTTTAGAGCTGGAGCCTTCTACTACGATCATTGAAGTGAACGAAGAAGGTTTACAATGCTCCCATAGGCTGAGACACGGGAGCGTGATAAATAAGTTATAATGAAGCCATGGAAAAACGGAACCGATATACCCCAGAATTTAAAACGAAGGTCGTGCTTGAGGTTCTTCAGGAAGAGCAGACCGTGAATCAAATTGCCGCCAAATATGAGCTGAATCCGGTGATGATCAGCCGGTGGAAAGCCGAGTTTCTTGAGCGAGCCTCGATGGTGTTCGAGAAGGGAACCAGTGAAGCGGACAAACTGAGAAAGGAGTACGAGAGCAAACAAGAACATCTGGAAAAGCTGGTCGGTCAACTAACCGTGGAGATCGACTGGCTCAAAAAAAAATCTGGCCTTAAATAAATCCGTCAAAGAGCGCCAAGCCATGATTGAGCGCGATCATCCCACAATTAACATTAAGCGCCAAGCTTCTTTGTTAGGTGTTAATCGTACAAGTGTGTACCGCAAGCCCGCAGGAACGGAGGAGAGCGCTGAAAACATTCAAATCATGCACGTGATTGATGCCATCTACACCGACAAGCCCTTCTTCGGGTACAGGCGGATCACCGTCAAACTGCGGGAAATGGGTTTCAACGTCAATCGCAAACGTGTACGGCGTCTGATGAGACTCATGGGGATTCACGGAATCCATCCACAGCCCAATTTGAGCAAGCGACTGCATGCAAAGTACGTTCGCCCTTACTTGTTACGGGGACTGGACATCCATCGCCCCAATCACGTTTGGGGAGTAGATATCACATACCTTCGCATGGGGAAAGGATTTATGTACCTGTTCACCATCATAGACTGGTTCAGTCGCAAGGTGGTTGATTACGAGTTGTCGAGCACGCTAGAGAAAGGGTTTGTCATGACCTGTCTGAAACGAGCATTTCGTCGCTGTAAGCCAGAAATCATCAACAGTGATCAAGGCAGCCATTTTACGAATGCAGATTATCTCAATCTGTTGGCAGAACATGAAATCCAGGTATCGATGGATGGCAAGGGACGTGCGACGGACAATAGTCGTACAGAACGATTCTTTCGAGCTTTAAAGTATGAATGTATCTATCTGAATGAATTTGAAAATCCACGAGAATTACGGAAAGGCATCAAACGGTACGTCACGTTCTACAATACGGACCGTCCTCATCAATCTTTGGACTATGCAACACCAGACAGGATTTACTACGAGCATGTAACATCGGTAGCATAGGCAGCTTTACATGGAGGGGCGGGCATGATAGGCTAGTTAGCCTCGCGATGCTAGCTTACTAGCCATCGCCCGATCGCGAGCAGTCATGCCCGCAGAGGCTCCATGTCAAGCGGCCTTCGGAACTGTACCACCATTCAAAAAGATGGGAGGACATAACTTATTTTCGTTCTCAAAGTGTCTTGACAAAGGGGGGCATTACAGTTTTCAAGAGACGGATGATGCGTTGCTTACTGAACTCGTAGACAACAAAGAGGGTTGGGTTTATATGCTAACCTGCTTAAAAGGCTATTTGGAATTTGGCATTACGACATTGAGGGCAGGACTCGTGAAGTAGAAAACCACCCAAATCACGGGTTCATTCTTTCGTCAGGATAAAATCAGACATCTCTGCTTTTTCCCATGTTGTACCTTTTGGATTCACATTTGCATAAAGCGTTATCGAATCGGCGGCATCGATCACAGCCTTCCATTCAAAATTCATCTCTTTCGGCTGTAGATATTCATCATATAGTTGTTGGTAATGAGGGTCGCCCTTTTCTTTTGCTTCTTGAATATAGCCCACCGTGTCGGGGTCCTTATCAAAATTTTTATAGATCACCTTATACCAAAAGCTCGCTTCTACATTTCCCTCAACGATTTCTTCCTGATAATCTGAGATGGCAAAGTCCAACAACTCATAGTAAGGCGAAAAAACCTTTCTGCTTTCTTCTTCCATAAAAGCAGAGACATTGTTATAACTTTCTGAGCGATTCGTTTCTTCTGTAAAAGACCTCTTCTCATCACTTCCTGTTTGGCAACTGCTTAGGGAAAATACCAGGATCATTGCCATAAAAGGAATTACCACCTTTTTCATGAGGAACCTCCATGGATTGATAACAGTGATTTTACACTCGCTGTCATTTATTGGCAACCACAACCTTTTTTTAGATCCCATCCTTCTAGGTACCACTTGAAGTTGGTACTACACGCTTCCTCTACTCCCCACTACAATCTTACTAGATAGGAACATACTATGATTTGGTGGGGATCTGATGAATCTCGTTCTATTATTTCTTGGACCAACCTTGATGATCTTTTTGGGTTTGCAAGTAATGAGCAGCGTACCTTTAACATTCCTGCTTTTTTATGGCTGGCTGTTTGCTGTTCCCGCTGTGGAATGGTTCGTCATCAGAAGAAAAACGAGAAAAGAAACGTTCAGACAAATGGGTCTCGTCTTCAATCGTAAAAATGTCTATCACGGCGTTGCCACGGGACTTCTTTTCTTTTTGACGATACTTCTCGCGGGTTATTTCTTCCACAGCTTTCTTTTTGATCGCGACGATCTGCAAGCCTTGTTGGCAGACTGGCAATTCTCCGGCGATCTCGTCATTTGGCTGATCCTGGTTTTACTCGTAATCAATCCATTTCTCGAGGAAATCTACTGGAGAGGCTATTTTTTTAAAAAGCTGGAAGGAAAACGGTCTGTGCGGGCAATGATTCTGCTTACTTCCCTGTTTTACAGTCTTTATCATTTCCTTTCCATCATCCCTTTGTTTAGCTGGCCGTATAATATCATGATGGTCGTTCCTGTTTTTATCGCCGGCATGATATGGGGATACATGCGGTATAAAAGCAGTTCCCTGGTAGGCTCGATTGTGAGCCACATCCTCGCAGATGCTGGAATTATGGCCGTCTACATACTGTTCTTGAGATGAGACTGTGACAGGTCGGAGCATGAAATAATGACGTTCCATGGAAATGGCCGATCAGTCCTCCAAAGCGACTGCGGAAACTGCCGAATTGATCAATCTGGCAAAAAAACAACGGAAATCACCACCATTTTATCGATGATAACCGAAGTAGCGGAACAAACCCAATTGCTCGCGCTGAATGCTGCAATCGAAGCTGCTCGAGCTGGCGAGCACGGCAGGGAATTCGCTGTCGTCGCGGACGAAGTGAAGAAGCTGGCAGAGCAATCGGGGAAATCGGTGAACCAGGTCGGAAAGGCATTCAAGCTTTGATCGAAAGAGTCCGCCGCATCGTCAAGATGAGGCGGACTCTGTTTTTTGCCTTACTTCCGATACCACTTGGGCACGATCCGTTCAAAGTGGTCGTGATCATCCAGCACCTTGCGTATCTTCCCCATCATGGAGTCCAGCTCCTCTGGCCTCACTCTCAAAATCCAGACCACGGATGAGACCAATGTCATAGCCAGATAGAGTGAATACAACCGCCAAAATTCATCCCCAGGCTCGTTGCAATCATGGTATCCCCGGATTTGCCCCATACAGAACGGAACGCTAACCTCCGCGCTAAACATGCCTGCCTTTACAAATTCGTGTATCGGATCTCCCCAGTCGTACCGGTTGAAATCAATCACACCTGAGAATGCGCCATCCTTCACAATCAGGTTTCCGACATGGTAATCGTCGTGTTGAAAAAGGTTCGGCCTATTCTTCATCAGGTGCAAATTCCCGTCGATAAAGGACAACAGCCTGCTCTCCTCCTCGATCGCAATCCCGCATTTGGCATATTCGGCCCGGTTGCGGTCATATTTGGCAGTCATTCTTTCATGCCAGGCCCCCACATCATCATCTGTGCAAGGAATCTGATGCATCTTTCTCAGCTCCAGGCCAGCTTGTACGCCAATGTCATACTGCTCCTTTTCGGCAAGGAATGGCAGTGCTTCAGAAGCTTCCTCCCCCTCGATGTAGGAAACAATCATGTATCCGAGCCCCAGACTTGGCAGGACGCCGCTCTCAATCGGCTTGGTGCATCTTACGCCGATTTCCTCCATACGCTGGAGCATCTTAAATTCGTTCTCTTTGTCTTTTTCCTTCTGTATGCTGTAGGTTCGCAGTACGTATTGGGGATTTCCCTCATGATCGTTTACCATGTATTTGTGATCGCTTGAGTACCCCCTGTGTATTCGTTCCAGCCTGTAACGGTTTCGCAGCATGGGAATCCCATCGAGGAGCCCTCCTGCTTCGTTTGTCGCATCACTCACATTGATCCCCACTTCCTGCTTATCTGGTTTTTCCCAAAAAGAACGCGCAGCTCTGCCAGTTCCTTTCCTGTCACACGTCCCTCTTTTTGCCATCACTCTTAGGCAGACCAGTGTGACGGTCTTTCGAGTGACAGCGGAATTTTCGTGTGGGAGTCACCTTTCGCTGCATTCAGCTGAGGTTGCGTGAGGAAGATACTCCCGGTCAGATCAGCTCCGCGCAGGTCTGCATCTCGAAAATCGGCGCCAATGAGGTCAGCAGCACGAAGATCTGCACCACGAAGGTCCGCAGCAATCAGATATGCTCCGCGAAGATTGGCACAGCGCAGATCGGCCCCCTTGAGCTTGGCGCCGATGAGGTCAACACCTCGGCCGTATTTCTGCTGACGGCCTTTAACTCCCTTGTATTGACGCTGGGCCTCCTCTCGTACGAGCTCGCTTGTCCGCAGCAGCAGAACATTCACATCAGCCCGGTGTGCCGCTACGTCCAGTTTCCCGAGAGCTTCCGGCTCGAGCTGGGTAAGGCGCATCGTTTCATCGAAGGCCTTCTGGAGTTCTTCATGAATCTCCGCGGCTGGCTGGAGCTTCAGCGCTTCTCTTAGGTACCACAGCAACTCATGAAGCTGCCACATGATCGGGAATACCTCGAACATTTGCTTCGCCGCACCTGGCTCTTGCCGCCAGTCACGACCGCCAAACGTCATTTGCGACACCTTCTGCCCGGCACCGAAGCAGTCGTAAACCGTACATCCACGAAAGCCCCGCTCCCTCAAGCTGCTGTGAACGCCGCAGCGGAAGTCCTCCCGCAGGTTTTGGCAAGGCTTCCCGGCTTCCTTGTTCATCGCGAAGTCGGAAGAGGCTGCAAAGGGGAGCGCGACACAGCACAAACCGAAGCAGTTCTCGCAGTCCCCTTGCAAGGATGAGTATATATGGTGGTTATCCTGGTTCGCTGACATGCTGCAGACTCCTTTCGCATTTCATGGTGATTCCTAAGCGTAATTTATCCCTTACGCAATGGAGGTCATCGGATGCTTTACATGCACCGGATACGGAATCTCCCCATTCGTCTTTACAAATAAGCCCGTATTCAGGCTTTCACTCTCTGTCTCGATCCCTTCCTCATCCGGTGTAAAGTGAAACACGATTTTTTTCGTCTCGGGCCCTGCCAATTTTCGCAAAAGCGCATGGATGCTGATCTTCTGCTTGCTGAGCCAATCATAGAGATGCAAGCAGTCGCCCTCCTGCTTATAGATCGCGATCACGTTTTCTTCCTCCAGGTAATACAGCTCTTGAGAGAAGACATACAAAGCATAAAACATGAAAATGCCAGGGCAGTTGTCTGTTCCAAAACACTCGGAAACAGGCACCCTCTGCGCTGCGTATTGGGCAATCAGATCCAGGTCTTCTGCTTGATTGATGTCCAGCTTCCGTATTCTTGTATGATTTTTAATAGGACCAGGCGTAAAGGGCATCGAAAATTGATGCTCCTCCACAGGTTGGAAACCGAATTTGGGATAAAAATTCAATACCGTGTCGTTGGCAAACAGGTACATGAAATCATACTGATTTTCATACTCTGCCAAGACGAGATTCATCAATTTTGCCGACAATCCCCGTTTTCGGAAATCCGGGTGCGTCATGACCGTACCGATCTGAATTGCTTTTTTCTTCTCGCCGTTTATTAGAAATGATAGAAGGTTTACGGAGACATTGGCTATGACTTGATCGCCCTGAACCAGGGAATAAGGGATATATCGCTCATCCCAAAAGCCCTTTTGGTACCATTCTTCAAAATGGATGCCGAAGGTCTGGGATGCGAGTTCGGAGAAGCTTTTTCGAAGGGCATCGTTATGTTTGTAATCCTTGGCCACGATCAATTCTTGCATGCTCGCTCCTCCTCAAATACCATTGCGAAACATTTTTCGTATCCGTTTGCACGAGTGCTGGACGTATTGTATCATGGATTACCAGAAAATTCATTCTCTAGCAAAGGGAAATAGGTTATATCAATATGAAATCGGAAGGTAGCAAAATGACACACGAAACCTTTTTACAAAACGTGAAACAACTTGTGCATATGCATCAAAGTGGCCTTTTGGGCGGAGAAGTGATGCCCGAGGATGCCCTTATCGGGATCGTTCCGGACGAGGATTTGCCGAATGTGTTGACGCTGGCGATGTCTCTGAATTACCAACGGAATGCCTACACGCTCTGGCAATCCGTAGCACATGCTTATCAGGATGAAGGCACTCGCTGGATCTTTCGTCCTTTTGCAGCGGTCACATGTGAAAGAGAGGAGCTGCGCAATGTCCTGATTCATCATCGTGTCGCGCTTCAGCCCAATCGGCATCCTGAGATCTGGCAAAGGGTTGCGCAGGGCATTGTAGATTCCTCCCCCGATGGCAGCGTTGCCGGAATGCTTCAGTCATGTAACTACGACGTTGCCTCCCTGATCGACCTGATGCAAGTCCGGCGCAAATCCTCTTTTCCCTATTTGTCCGGACCCAAAATCTTTCATTACTGGCTGTACGTCCTAGAGTCGTATGCAGGTATTGCCTGGAAATCCCGCGAACTGATTACAATCGCGCCGGATACGCATATTTTGCAAGGAAGTGTCCAACTTGGGCTTTGTTCTGAAAAGGTTTTGCAGGGCAGCACCAGCGACCGCCAGGCAGTAGCGTCTGCCTGGGAGACAGCATTGAAGGGCAGTGGCTTGGCACCTATCGACGTACATACTCCTTTATGGCTGTGGAGTCGCGCCGGCTTTCCGCCTCTCTACAGCTAATCCGGCAAGTCGTACGCATAGTTTATGGTGAGAGGGGGGAATCTTCTGAAATGGTAAGTGCGGTTCTTTTCGATCTGGATGACACGATGCTTGACAGGGATGCTTCTCTGCTGCGTTTCCTTCACGATCAGCATGATCGGCTTCAACCCTTCTTTGGACATATTTTACAAGCCGATTATGTAAAAAGATTTGTCGAGCTGGATGCGCACGGATATGTATGGAAAGACGTCGTCTACCAGAAATTGATTGAGGAGTTTAGAATTCAGGGGGTATCCGCAGAAGCGCTGCTTGAGGACTACATCACGCGATTTCATTTTCACTGTGTGCCGGTTCCCCACCTGATGGAGACAGTTGAGCATCTGAAACAACACCAGTTTAAGTTGGCCGTAATCACCAATGGCTTCACAGGATTTCAAATGAGAAATATTCGCGCATTGGGGATCGAACACTGCTTTTCTGAGATTTTAGTATCGGAGCAAGTGGGGCGCAAGAAACCGGATCCGGGCATATTTCACCATGCGCTGGATTTACTAGGCGTCTCTCCGCAAGAGAGCATGTACGTTGGCGATCATCCGATCAACGATGTACAGGCGTCCAGACAGATAGGTATGATTGGCGTTTGGAAGAAGAGCCAACATTGGTCCCCGCCCGAGCATGCTGATTTTGTTATCGACGATTTGGCGGAATTAAAAACACTGACACAATACATGAAATTACCGGATGAAAGACGCAGGTGATGGTTTCAAATAACGAACCAAATGTACTATATCAAGCCAATTACCTTCCGCTCAAGCGAAAGGTATTTTTTTGCTTGAAAATCGACATCGGTGTCGTTTATACTAACAGTCAAGAAATAACGACAGTCATGTCGTTTTAATAAAGAAGGTGAGAACATGGCGCCAAAAGTAAGCGAGGAGTATAAGCAGCAAAAGAAAACAGAGTTGTTGCAAGCCGCAAAGCAGGTTTTTATCAAAAAGGGCTACACCAACGCCACGATGCAAGACATCCTCGACGAAGCAGGTGTATCTCGCGGTGCGTTGTACGCCTACTTCGATAATCTGGAGCACGTCTATATCGAGCTTCTCCGGTACGAAGACCAGCAAGACATCCTTTGTTTCACTCCGGATGACGAACGGACCTCCTGGCAGCAAATCATCTCCTGGCTCGACAAACAGCGAATGCAAATCAAGCAGATTGACCAATCCCTGCTCGTGGCCAATTCCGAGTTTTTCTTGTCCGTCAGGGAAAACAAAGCGGGCTACCCCTACATCAGCGATCGCTACCAACGATTAGTAGAGGTGCTCATTGCCTTTATTCAAGCAGGTGCCGAACGGGGAGATCTCGCCCCCCGCTTTCCACGGGACTCGATTGCCCGTTACCTTATTTCCTTCATCGATGGCCTGATGCTGGACACCGCTCACTTGGGTCAAGACAAAACCAACGTGGATGAGCAGTGTGACCTGCTTTTGTTTTCCTTAAAAGAAATGCTGCGTCCCGTCTCAGCAGAAGAGAAACACTAATCTCAGAGGAGCTGAATCCAGATGTTGTTTGAATCGGCACGGATATCTTTTCGCAAAATGACCTTGGAGGATATCCCGATCTACCATTCCTGGAGAAATGATCTGGAGGTCATGCGAACGACCCTTCCAATGTTGGATCTGCATACCTTCGAGAGTACCACGGATTTCGTCACACAGGTGATTCTCGGATCGCCCACGTCCAAGAGCTATCTCATTCTCGAAAAAGAAACACAGAAGCCAATCGGCATCACTTCCCTGGTCCACATCGATCCCAAGAACCGCAATGCCGAATGCATCATCGATATTGGAGAGAAAGCGTACTGGGGCAAAGGGTTCGGCAAGGAGGCACTGAAGCTGTTGCTGGACTACGCCTTTCTAGAAATGAATCTGCATCGGGTGTCGCTTCGTGTGTTTTCTTTCAACGAAAACGCGACATCGCTGTATGAAAAATTGGGTTTCAAACACGAGGGAAGATCGCGTCAAGCGATCTTCAGGGAAGGAAAATGGCATGACATCCTTCACATGGGAATCTTGCAGGAAGAATGGTAAACGGGCGTGCCTCTTGGGGCCGCCCGTTCTTTTTCTAGTGCTGCTTTTATGACGCTCCGCGCTTTCCTTTCAACCGCCCATGATACTTCTTCAATTCCTTTGCCAGCAGCGAGCGCCGAAGCCCTTTTTGCCCCAAAAGCTCCTTGATCTCTTCTACACTCATGTAGGACAGGCGGATATGGTAATAGTTGATATGTTCAATCACGGCGAAAGAAAACAAAAATAAAAACCAATAGAAATCCGCGGCAAACACGTAGCATTGGTAGATCAGAACCAACATCCCGATAGCGATCAGGAACATATTGCTCTTTTTAAAAAACGCAAACAGCCTCAATTGATGATCAGGAAGGTTGGAGGATGACTTGTTTCGCACCTGCCTCCATTTTAAAAACCAGTAAAAGCCTCCCTGAAGCAAGATCCACTCCAACATAACAAACGCGTAGAGAGACGGAGCGGAAGTCAAATAAACCTCGAATCCCTCGAGCAAATACAAGTACAGGACCCAAAGCACGGCAAACATCAATGCCGCAAACCACTCACCGGTGAACAGTCCGAACAGTTTTTTCTTCACTTTGTTATGCATGCGCTTCTTACTCATGGAACAATTCATCCAATACTGTTTTTCTGTTTTCGAGAAAGCGTCTGGTAATGATGTAATGCAACGTATCCTCATACTGAATCTCTTCAATCGGTTGTTCATCAAAATTCAAGATTTGTGCATTGGGATAGCCAAGCAAGATCGGGGAATGGGTAGCAATGATGAATTGGGCGCTATTCTCCAGATCCTTTATGATGCGTAACAGAGCCAGTTGCCGCGCAGGTGAAAGGGCCGCTTCAGGCTCGTCCAACAGGTATATCGCCTTTTCCCCAAAACGATGGGTAAAAAGAGACAGAAATGCTTCTCCATGTGATTGCTGATGCAAGGAACGTCCCCCGTAGGATTGCAGGCTTGCCGGCATCGTGTCCATATGAGAGGCAAAGTGATAAAACGTCTCTGCCCTTAGAAAAAAGCCGTTCGTCATTTTGGGCATCCACGAGAGGCGAATGTTCTCGCCCAAAGCAGAATCAGAAGAGTCTACCTCATAGTAGTTATTTTTTCCTCCACCTGCCGTATGAAAGCCACATTGATACGCAATCCCCTCAAGAATCGTCGATTTTCCGGAACCATTTTCTCCGACAAAAAATGTAACGTTGGTTCGAAAAGAAAGCGAGGTTAAACTTTTTATTGCTGGTATGGAAAAGGGATAGCGATTGGGATCCGAATCTCCACTTCTCATAATCTCAAGGCTTCGTAAGTACATGAAACTCCACTCCCAACATTTCGTTCATGGATTCAACCCTCATCATTATTTTCAAGATACTCTTTGCATTGCCATTTTTCAAACCATCCTTGCTCATGTTATATTTGCCTGGGGGTCTTTTTCCCCTTGATCTGTTTTAAAGGAGTTGCTTTTCTCATGATCATCCAATTCATTCGTTACCGTTAATGAGAGGTGCAGGAAGGCAGGCTCACGTCATTTTTTTTTTGGAAAATGACCTGGGTTTCTTTCACTGTGCCTTTTTCATTCTCGAAAACGAATGAATGGGGTGCTTTTTTGTGTCCAAAAACGAAAAGAAACTGGAGCGTTTCCATCTGCTCGCTCAACATGAGCATGTATTCGCTTGTCCGCTATGTTCCAAACCGATGAAAGCTATTCCCAATACGAGCTTTGTTTGCTCGAGCGGACATTGCTTTGATTTTGCCAAACATGGTTACGTCAACTTGCTGACGCGTCCTCCCAAAACCAAGTATGACACGTCCTTGTTTGCCGCTCGACAGCACATGAATGCCAGTGGATTTTTTGAACCTTTGATTTCCCGAATCAGTCAGGGCATCCACCAAAACATGCCGCCACATCTCGAGCCTTTGCGTCTCCTGGATGCAGGGTGCGGAGAAGGATCGCATCTTGTCTCCATACAACAGAATATCCTGGAACGCACCAAAATCGCTCCCCTGGGAGTCGGGCTTGATATCTCCAAGGAGGGGATCAAAATCGCTGCGAAGAGAAGTTCCAACACTATCTGGTGCGTGGCGGATCTGGCCAGATGCCCGGTCATGGATCGTTCCTTTTCCGTGATATTGAATCTTTTGTCGCCCTCCAACTATGACGAGTTTCACCGCATACTGGCTGATGACGGCATCGTGATCAAAGTAATTCCGGAGAGCCATTACCTGCAAGAATTACGAGAGGCCTTGCACCAACATACACTTCGTGATACGTATTCCAACAAAAGGATACAAGAGCTGTTCAAGCGCCATTTTTCACTCATAGGGATGGAGCGTGTAACCTACAGCATCCTTTTGCAAAAGGAGGAACTGCATTCCCTGGCACGG
The DNA here is from genome assembly GCF_000503775.1 of Brevibacillus panacihumi W25. Classification (GTDB taxonomy): domain Bacteria; phylum Bacillota; class Bacilli; order Brevibacillales; family Brevibacillaceae; genus Brevibacillus; species Brevibacillus panacihumi_A. Next base: position 1,809,215 of record NZ_KI629782.1, read on the forward strand.
ATGACTCCGCTGTCATGGGGCACATCGGACGCCCTCCTTCAGCGATGGACGAATCAGGAACAAGCAGAAGTCACCGTTGATTTTTCGATCCTGTACGGTAAGAAAGGATAAATGAAAAGGCAGAAAGGAGCAGCTTTGCTTACTCAGGCTTGCTCCTTTTCTTTGAATCTCCCAAACCTCCCCTTCCCTCCCCAGAAACGTTAACTCCTTAATAGTTATTCACCCTCAAGTTATAGATAATAAATGTAACATTTTATACTTCTACTTACTTCGAAGGGAGAATTGACTGAATGTTCAAATTTGTGCGACCACGTATTTTTCTGTCCCTCCTCTGCTGTTTGCTGCTCCTCGCCGGGTGTGGCTCGAACTCTGCAAGCGGCCCCGCCAGCTCCGCAGGTTCCGCAGGCTCGTCCTCGGGTCCCGTGGAACTGAAATTGGTCAGCTTTTTGGCTCTGGATCACCCCTTCCCCAAAGACATGATTCCGCTGTGGAAGGAAAAGGTGGAAAAAGAATTGAACGGCGCCGTGACCATACGGGTAGTAGGCGGACCCGAATCGCTGCCGGTCGGCGATCAGTTTGATGCCGTGCGCAATGGGGTTGTCGATATCGGCTTCAACGTCAGTTCCTACTACGGCCATCTCATGCCGGAATCGCACTCTTTGAACCTCTCTCCCTTCACGCCGGCGGAAGAGCGGGAGAACGGCTATTTTGACTACATGTCTGATCGCTTCAAGCAAAACAATCTGGTCTACCTGGGCCGCTGGCTGAGCGAGTCTCCTTACTACTTCTGGACCAACAAGAAAATCCAGGCGCTGGACGAGCTGAAAGGCAGCAAATTCCGCTCCAACTCTACTTACCACGAAGTCATGCTGGCTCTGGAGATGGTCCCGATGGAGGTGAACCCGGGCGACGTCTATACGTCTCTCGAACGCAAAATGGTAGACGGCTTTGGTTTTCCGCTCCTCGGACCGCGTCTGAACGGCTGGACAGAGGTAACCAAATACCTGATCGACGAGCCTTTTTTAAACCAGAACGCGACCATCCTGATGAACGTCAAGGCTTTCGAGTCGCTTTCGTCAGAGAATCAACAAAAGCTTCTCGCCCTGACCAAGGATTTTGAAACAGAAATGGTCGAGTACTTCAAAAAGGAAAACGAAAAAGAAAAACAAACCCTGCAAGAAAAAGGCGTGGAGCTGATCAAGCTCAGCCCGGAGGACAGCCAAAAGTTCCAGGAAATCGTAAAAAGAGAGAAATGGGGCGTACTGGAGAAAGCTGTTCCCGATCAGGTCAATGAGCTGAAGAAGCTGCTGAAATACAATCCGTGAGCCCAGCCGACGCATAGAGGAGTGACAAAATGTGAAGAACACCCTTTTCAGATGGCTCGACAACATCGAAAATGCGTTTGCCGTCCTCGCCTGTATCCTGCTTCTGTTTGCCACCTTCTCCATCGGGGCCCAGGTCATTTCCCGCACCTTTTTCGACTATCCGCTGCTTTGGGTCGATGAGGTGAATGCCTATATCCTGGTCTACCTGCCCTTTTTGGCGGGGGCTTGGCTGGCGCGCAGCAGCGGCCACATCGCAGTCGATATCATCGAGGGCATGCTGTCCCCGCGATTGCGCGCCTACAATGACATGCTGGTCGCGCTGATCGGCATTGCAGTGAGCGCAGTGCTGTTCTGGTACGGCACGCTGGTCTCGATTGATCACTACGTCCGCGATATTCGCAGCATGTCGGTGATCGCGATACCCAAGCTGTACGTAATCGTGATCATTCCGATCGGCTCGCTGCTGCTTGCTCTGGAATTCGCACGCAAGCTGTACCTGGCAACCCTCGCCCGCAAAAAACAGGATGAGGATATCGTCATAACCCCGGATTCACCATCTCTGTTCACCAAAGAACAAGGAATAAAGGAGGGATGATCGTGGACTGGTGGCACATTCTCTTACTGATCTTTTTCAGTTTGCTTGCTTTGATGATTCTGCGCGTACCAGTGGCCTTTTCTTTCCTCGCGATCAATATCGTAGCAGCCATTTTTCTCTGGGGCGGAGAAGTGGGACTTCGACAATTGATGGGAAGCATCGAAAGCTCTCTCGCCACCTTTGCGCTGGCCCCGATTCCGCTTTTTATCCTGATGGGCGAAATCATGTTCCATACGGGCATCGCCCCGAGGATGATCGATACCCTCGACAAGTGGTTTGGAAAAGTTCCGGGGCGATTGAGTTTGCTCGCTGTGACGGGAGGAACCCTGATCTCTACCCTGACAGGTTCGACGATGGCGAGCACCTCGATGCTCGGCTCCACGCTCGTCCCGGAGATGGAGCGGCGTCAGTACAAAAACCAGATGTCGATCGGGCCGATTCTCGGCAGCGGAACCTTGGCTGCCTTGATCCCGCCAAGCGCTTTGGGCGTTCTGCTCGCTTCGATGGGACAAATCTCCATCGGCGCGTTTATGATCGCGATCATCTTGCCCGGTGTCCTGATGGCGATATTGTTCGGACTGTATATTATCATCCGGGCCAAGCTTCAACCCGAGCTGGCACCGAACTATGATGTCGCGTCCATTCCACTCTCGGAAAAAATCAAGGCAACCGTCGTCTACATCTTTCCTTTATCCCTGATTATCTTCCTCGTCGTGGGATTGATGTTCTTAGGCGTTGCTACTCCGACCGAAGCAGCTGCGATGGGCTCGATCGGCAGTCTGCTGCTCGCTGCCTACTACAAGCAGTTGAATTTCCATACGCTGAAGCTGGCGTTGATCGGCACACTCAAGATTTCCGCCATGATGCTGATGATTATTGCCGGATCGACGGGTTTTAGCCAAATCCTGTCCTTTTCCGGGGCGACCAGTGAACTGGTTCGCATGATTGCCAGCCTCGATGTATCAGTGACATTGCTCGTGATCGGCATGCTTTTGATCGTGCTTTTGCTCGGCTCCTTCATGGAATCTCTTTCCATACTCATGGTGTGCCTGCCGATCTTTATCCCGATCGCCAATACGCTGGGCATCGATTTGCTTTGGTTCGCCGCCATGCTGTTGATCACGATTGAAATCGGAACGATCTCTCCACCGTTTGGAACCGGACTGTTCGTGATGAAAGCCGTCGCACCCAAAGGGGTCAAAATGGGGCAAGTCTACGCGGCAGCCTTCCCATTTATCTGCCTGGACCTGCTGTTAGTCGCCATCATCATGATCTTTCCGCCGATCGCCACCTGGCTTCCAACCTTAATGAGGACCTGAGATGCACACATTCGTTTCCTTTCAAACCGATCTGTTTGCTTCTGCAAACGGGTCGGTTTTCCATTTTTCGTCATCTTTCAACACTTTTGTCGAAATAAAAGGATTACTAGTCCGAACGTGGAATAGTTCTATTCGACTTTATTCATCCTACCCCTTTTCCTAAAGCAGCGAGGTGTAACAGTTGAACGCCCGTTTTCGACTTAAATTGACGATGACCATGATTGTCTTTGCCCTCACGATTTCCTTCTCCATCACGACCAGCGACTACCTGCGGATGCGCGATCGCGCCATTGAGAACAAGCAAAATCAGGTTAAGCAGGACGAACAATTGGCCAAGTACGCATTGGAGACCGTCGAAAAAGCCTACTATGTGTTTGGAGATAGCATTGCGCACAAAATGAAAGACACCTCGCTCCAGCTCCTGGACATGTATGAGGAAAATCCCTCCTTTGAAACCTGGGACTTCGACGCTCTCAAACGCCGGTTTTCACTCGATGTTTACGTCATCGACAGCAACAATGTCATTCTCTACAGCTCGTTCAGGCAAGATATCGGTATGGATTTCAATGCTTGTTGCGGGAAATTGGCCAAGGTGCTGGATGAATACCGAAACAACGGCGAGTTTTTCCACGATGGGATGGATCTCGAACAAAAGACTGGCATCATCAAAAAATACAGCTACATGCCAACACCAGATAAAAAGTACATCATCCAGCTTGGCTACTCTCTGCAAGAGGGGGATATCTTTCACAAGTTTAATTTTCTCTCCACGATCGACCAGCTCGTTGAAAGATCACAGTCCATCTATGCAATCAATGTCCTGAATATTGGCGGATACAAACTGGGAGATCCTTCGGCCATACAACGAAAGCTTCCCCCGGAACGCAGAAAAGCGTTCGAGAAAACACTGGAGACAGGCACGACAATCGAATGCGAGGATTTGTGGAACAATGAACCCGCCATCTACAGATACGTCCACTATACATCGGAGTATGATGACGGTACTACGAAGAACAAGGTACTGGAAATCGTCTACCATGACATGGATTTGCAAGAGATCCAGAACGATCACAGAAACCAGTTTATCATTCAGCTCTTGATTATTCTGATTATCACAATCATTCTCTCCTCGCTTATATCGCGTTGGGTTGCAAGGCCGATGTACCTGGCCTTTCACGACAGCCTCACTGGACTGAACAACAGAGCGGCTTTTGACGAACGACTGAAGGCGGCGATCTCCAAGAAGCATGAGCAATCAGCGCTGTTGATGATCGATCTGGACAATTTCAAGCTGGTCAATGACCATTTGGGCCATGACATGGGCGATCACTTATTGCAGTGTGTAGCCCTTGTCCTGCGCAAGGTGGCTCGCCCCATGGATACGCCGATCCGGCTTGGCGGTGACGAATTCGTCCTGATCATGCCCTCAGCAGATCGGGCAGAAGCAGAAGAGACAGCCCAACAACTGATTGATTCCATTCTGGTGTCGACGGCGGAGGAATTTCAGTTAGACGGTGAAAAAGTAACGGTCAGCATCGGCATTGCGCTGTTTCCTGAGCACGGCCTGAACCCTGACATGCTGTACAAGCGGGCAGATCAAGCCTTGTACGATTCCAAGAAAAAAGGCAAAAACCAATACAAATTCTACAGTTGAATACAGCCTGTGACGACGTAGAACGGTTGTCCAGGCTGTCATTGCAGAGGTTGCTTTTACCATGGAAAGCCCTGTAAAATGCTGAGTGGGAGTGAATGCTTGTTCTCATTTCCACTCTTAGCCTTGAAGACTATTACAAGTCCTGGGAAAGCCTGATCATGTCTGTCACCTGAATTCCGTTCTCGAAGATGGCCTCATCGTAGTGCCGCAGGAAGAAGTCTCGGTCGACCCCCGTCATGCGAAAACCGCATTTTTGATACAAAGCAAGCTGACCCACACTGGAGTTGCCAGTGCCGATTTCCATCGTTTGATAACCGGCCTCTCTCCCCTGCTGGATCGCATGCTCCACCAGTTTCTTGCCAATCCCTCTTCCTTGATGCTGTTCTGCCACGGCGATATTGACGAGCTCCACCGTCGCCGGACGAGTCGGCAGCAGCACATAGGTGCCCACGATGCTCTCCTCTAGCTCCGCCACATAGCACTCTCCCCTTTTCAGATATTCTTCCACCAGCGTACGGGATGGGTCTGCCAATAACAGCAGCTCCATCGGAGGACATTCGGCTGCTTGTAGTCTTCGAATATTCATTCGTTTCTCTCTCCTTATCTAAAACATTATCAACAAAAATTAAATCTTCACGACAATTATTTTCACTACATATTTACATGGGTATAGTAAGAGTAGTTACGAAAGGGGGGAACCCCATCGTGAGAAAAGTGATTTTCATAGCGATGTGTATAGTACTCTGCATGAGTGCAGCGATAACGGGCTGTGAGAAAAACGCCTCCAGCCAATCCAACCAGGGAAGGATACCCGAACCGCCACCAGAACAACCACCCGCACAAAAAGTGCTGCGAATGAACCTGTCGATTGAACCGCCTACAGCAGATCCTGCTTTCGCGGAGGATTCTACGTCGGCCGCCGTCATTCGTGCGACCTTCGATGGTTTGACGCGCATCGGAACCGATGGGACGCCTCAGTTGGCTGTTGCGAACAAAATGGAAGTCTCAGCGGACAGGCTCACGTATACCTTCCACTTGCGCGATAGCCAATGGAGCAATGGCGAGCCTGTGACGGCCCATGATTTTGAGTACGCCTGGAAACGCGTCCTCGATCCCAGGACCGCATCCATCTATGCCTATCAGATGTACTATCTCAAAAACGGCGAAAAATTCAACAATGGCCTTGCCTCAGCAGACGAGGTCGGAGTCAAGGCACTCAATGACAAAACACTTGTCGTGCAGCTTGAGCATCCGACTTCCTACTTCCCGGAGCTGACTGCCTTTGCTACCTATTATCCCGTCTATCGGCCGCAGATCGAGGCCAATTCCCGCTGGGCGTCAAACGCGGATACCCATGTGGGCAACGGTCCGTTCAAAATCGAGCAATGGGACCATTATACAAAGCTGGTTCTGGCAAAAAACAACCAGTATTGGGACAAGGATGCCGTCAAGCTTGATCGCGTGGAATTTTCCATGATCTCGGATGAGAATACTGAGTTGTTTCTCTATGAAAAAGATGAACTGGACTGGGCAGGCGCCCCGCTCAGCACCTTGCCCGCTCAAGCGATACCCGGCTTGACCGATGCGGGGAAGATCAGAACCCGGACGATTGCGGCAGTCTATATGTACAAATTCAATACTCAACAGGTTCCTTTCAACAATGTCAAGATTCGCAAGGCGTTCTCTTACGCCATCAATCGACAGCTTATTATTGATCAGGTCAGGCAAGGTCATCAGGAGCCGGCACTGGGTTTCGTTCCCCCATCGATGGCCGTTCACACCGAACCATATTTTTTGGACAACGATACCGAGACTGCCAAAAAACTGCTGCAGGAAGGCTTGAACGAGCTGGGCCTAGCTACCCTGCCTCCTATCACGCTCACGTACAATACCTCTGAATCACACAAGCAATTGGCAGAGGCAGTCGCAGGACAATGGCGACAAGCGTTTCACATCGATGTGAAGGTAGAAGACAAAGAGTGGACCCAATTTTTGAAAGACCAGCACAAGGGAGACTATCAGATCTCCAGGTCTGGATGGCTCGGGGATTTTAACGATCCGATCAGCTTCTTGGGCATCTTCCGGGACCGTGCAGGCGGGAACAACGATACCGGGTGGGAAAATAAACGTTATCAAGCGCTGTTAAAACAATCGGCCCTGGAGATGAACACGCAGAAGCGGAATCAATTGCTCGCACAGGCAGAGCAAATCCTGATGGACGAAATGCCGATCGCTCCCCTCTTCTACTATACCAATTCCTGGGTAAAGCATGATCGTGTCAAAGGTGTCTTTATTGACGGAATGGGCAATCTCGAGCTCAAATGGGGCGACATCGTCAACAAATAAGAGAAAGAAAAAATGAGGTGATCGGATGAAGCTGTTTTTGGTCAGGCATTGCAGCGCCGAAGGTCAGGAGGCTGCGGCCCCTTTGACCACGGCGGGACAGGAACAAGCCCAGCGTCTCGCCGACTTTTTGCAGGGAAAAGAGATTGCAAGAATCATCTCAAGTCCATTTCTTCGCACCCGTCAATCCGTACAGCCTTTAGCGGACCGTCTTGGTCTTCCGATCGATGCAGATGAGCGGCTGGCGGAGCGGGTGCTTTGCGGCGAAAACCATCCCGATTGGCGCTCCATGCTCCAGCGCACCTTTGACGACCTGGACCTGATCTTCGCAGGTGGTGAATCCAGCAGAATGGCGATGAACCGCGCCCTCGGCGTGATCGGAGAAGTTACCGCTAGCGGCAGCGGAAACATCGTCCTGGCTACCCATGGCAATCTGCTCTCCTTGCTGCTCAAGCATTATGACGAGCGTACAGGATATGCCGAATGGGAGCGGCTGACCAATCCCGACGTCTACGAACTCTCCTTTTCGAAGGCTCCCGTCAGGCCGGTGCGCATCTGGGATTAATCCCTCTCCCTTCTTTTCTTAGCCGAAAAAAAGAGAAACAGCGGAATCCTCATCCTGCGTTGATAGGTTTCCTCCTGGCGAAAATTCGTGCGTAGCGGCTTGGATTCTCTTACGTGCTCCACGACAAAACCAGCTTTTTGCAATGCAAGGAAATACGTCTCAATGGAACGGTGGTACTTGTAGACAGTCCCACCCATCCATTGCTGCTCCCGGTAGCCTTCTGTGAAATAATGGTCCACTACCCAGCTTGTACGTATGCCTGAGGGCTGCAATGTAGACGTAATGACGGGATGCTCGACAGAAAATATGAGTTTGCCGTCGGGCGTCAAAGTCTGGAAAAAGTTGTGCAGCAAACGGTCCAGATCCGCTACATAATGAATCGCCAGACGGGAGATCACCCGGTCAAAGGCTTCATGCGGATAATCCCACTCCTCCATCCAGGTTCGAACGACGTTCCCGTTGGCCCCCTCCAGCGACTTTTGTGCGGCCGTCACCATGTTGCCAGATCCCTCCAAGCCCAGATAAGCCGTACAGCCTCGGTCCAGTAACTCTCTCCCGTAGCTCGCGTCTCCACAGCCGACATCAAGTATGCGTAATCCTGCTACGCTCCCCAGCAGTTCTTGGAAGACAGGCTTCTCCAGCGTGTCATTGGCGTTTTCCTCAGCTTGTCTGCGCTCCATATACCTGGCAAAATTCTCATCCCTGTCATAAAAATCCGATCCGTGATAATTCATCCCCAGCCCCCCTAACCGCCTCTCTCTTCCATTCGACTCTTCCTTTTCTGTGCACGAGACACAAAACCCTCCCAAACGTAGGCAAGCACGCTGCGCCCACCCATGTCATACGATGTACCATCAAATGTTCATGACAAGGGTGAATACAAGAATGAATTGGTATGTACCTGCTGCTTATGGATACGATCCGCGATTCGTGTCCTCCTCGTATGCTTATGCACCGACCCAATCCTACGCTGAGATTCAGGGCGGTCCTCTGGCTCCCGATCTGCAAGGCTTTGTGGTGTTTACCGACGTCCCTTATGGCACGGATGTATTTGTAGAAGTGAGCGGTCTTCCTTCCCATGAAGGCCACCAGCCGGTCGGCCCCTTTTTTGGCTTCCATGTGCATGACAAAGGCTCTTGCGCCATCGGCGATCCGACCAATCCCTTTCAGGCCTCGGGCGAGCACTGGAATCCTACCAACCAGCCCCACCCTCATCACGCAGGAGATCTGCCTGTCCTCCTGTCCAATAGCGGATACGCTCGGATGAATTTCTTCACCAATCGCTTCCGGGCGGCAGATGTGATCGGAAAAACAGTCGTTATCCACCAAAACCCCGACGATTACCGCACCCAGCCGGCCGGAAACTCCGGAAAACGCCTGGCATGCGGACTGATCGTAGCTGGTTAGCAAATAAAAGAGAAGAATATTTCCTGGCACTGAAATGTTCTTCTCTTTTTAGGTACTTTCTACTAATCGTCATAGGTATTTATTCCGATACAACAAGTAATTCATCTAATAAAGGAGTCATACACCCATGAACCGATTGCAAAAATGGATCAGCCTCGCAAGCATCATTCTACTTTTTGTGTCCACTCTCGGCATCAGCAGTGCCAAGGCCTCTTGCTATGCCACCCGCAATCCTTTAGCTCCCGTGTTGAAGGAAGTCATTATCGATGCGGACGGCAATCTGTCCGCCTATGTTCGGGTTGAACCGGAATATCTCGAACACATGCAACTGGTCTTTATGGACAAGCGGGGAAGAGAGCAGTGGCGCATCCCGGTGAATACCGTAGCAAAGCAGAGAACCGAAACCGTCACAGCCAGCGATCTGCAAGGCCAAGAAATTCAAGTCAAAGTCAAGACAGGTGAAATCCGCATCTCCCATAAAGAGCTGGACGAGCTGTCAGTCGATGCAAAAGTGTATCTGGAAGTACGAAACTATCAACCAAAAGAAAAGAAAACCACAGGCGAATATTTTATCGATCCTATCGTCTCAGAAGAGGCATGCGGCAAATTCACCCTGCAATCGGAAGAAGAATCCATCTATTTTACCAAGAGCAAAGAGAGCGCTTTTCCCGGGTATGTGAAAATCTCTGAGGGTTCGATCCAGATCGTCATCAACCTGACCACTGGATACGAGAAGGCAAAGTTTACGCTCGTCGTACTCAATGAAAATGGACAAGTCGTCAAGCGGATTCCTGTACAAACCAAGAACCCGACGCTATCCTCCAAAAGCTTGTCTCTGTCAGCGGGTACGTACACCGTCCAGCTCGAGATGACAAACGGCGGCAGCAAAACTTATTCCGAAAGTGTCAAGTGGGTCATTTCTGCGCCAAAAGTAGAGTTCTCCATTCCAAGCGGAGCACAATTTCCCGGGAATGTCACGATCAACAGCAACGGAACGATTAAAGTGACACTTAAAGTGTCCAGTTCCTATCAAGTTTACGAATATTATCTGGTGGTAGTGGATGCCTGGGGCAACGAAGTGCGTCGCGTGTCCATCGATCCGTCCAATGTCAATCAGCTCATTTCCAACCTCAATCTGACTACCGGGGGCTACACGCTCTACATCGAAGTCATCGATTCAGCAAGCCAAGAGTATGCACAATCACTGTCTACCTTCTATACGGTGAATACATCGGGACAGATCATCGTCTTCATCGACGGAGAATTGCAGAATTACAGCAAGCCGCCTGTCAAAATCAACTCGCGGGTTCTCGTTCCTATGCGCGCTGTCTTTGAAGCGTTTGGCGCGAAGGTAGATTGGGATGAAGCGACGCAAAGCGTCACAGCCACTCGAGGCAACGACGTCATCAAGCTGACCATCGGTTCCAAAACGGCATATAAAAATGGGCAGCCCATTCTCATGGACGTGCCCGCCATTCTGTACAACAATGAGACAACCATGGTTCCCATCCGTTTTGTCAGTGAAGCGTTGGGAGCAAAAGTAAGCTGGGATGGCTATTCCAACTCCGTCGTTATCAGCAACTAAGCTCGCTTTTATTGAGTAGTGGTCCAGCTGTGGTGGAGCGGAGGAAAAAGGGAAAAACGCTTTAGGCGGGTTGGGATCTTTGCTGGGGGTCATCCCTGGCCGGCTACACTCCAAAGGCGGAACCGCGGCCAAAAGCAGCCGACTTCGAAGAAGTATTTCAGGGTTGTCCGCTGAAAGCGTGTTCCGCCTTTTCCGCTCCAGCTTGGTCAAGATCCCAAATGCCTTGCGCTTTTTTTCCCTTTTTCCTCGACCAGCTTTGCCTGATCCTCCGTCCTTAAAAAGTTCTATAAAAAATAAGATCAAAAAGGGGCGAATCCATCGCCCCTTTTTCATTTTTGCTATTCGATTCTCAGTGCAGCCGGATCGATTTTGGGTACAAGCCCCTCATCGGCAGCTCTTCCCAGCAGAGCCGTGATAGCTGCGAAGCCTTCCTCGCCGAGATTGCGGGTGAATTCATTGACATACAGATCAATATGCGCTTTTGCCACTTCCGGCGACAGCTCCTGCGCGTGGCGCATCACATAGTCGGTGGAAGCGTCAGGATGCGCCCAGGCATATTCCACGGAAGCGCGTGTCCAACGGGTCAGCGCCTCGAGATCCATATGCCTGCGGGCGATGATCGCTCCGAGCGGAATCGGCAGGTTCGTGTCGCTCTCCCACCAGCTTCCCAAGTCCTGCATCAGGGACAGACCGTAATTTTGATACGTGAATCTCGCTTCGTGGATGACCAGTCCTGCGTCGATCCGTCCGTCTCGCGCAGCAGGCATGATCTCGTGGAATGGCATGACGACAATCTCGCCAAAGCCGCCCGGCACATGTCTTGCCGCCCACAAACGGAACAAGAGATAAGCCGTGGAACGTTCACTCGGCACCGCCACCCGCTTGCCTGCCAATGCAGACGGGTCCTGACCGCCGCCGAGTGTCAGCCCCAGCGGCCCGCAGCCTCTCCCCAACGCTCCTCCGCACGGAATCAGCGCGTAATCCTTCAAGACATAGGGCAGTGCCGCGTAGGAAATTTTCATCACTTCCGGTCCCTCGACGCGAGCTGCCAGTGTATTGGTGATGTCAATATCCGCATACATAATGTCCAGCTCCGGCGCTCCCGGGATCAACCCGTGCGCCCAGGCGTGGAAGACAAATGTGTCATTGGGACATGGTGAAAAAGCAATTTTCATGATAGTACCTCCCGTAATCCGGAGCTTGCGCGCTCCAATGCTTCCAGTGCTTCCTTGATTCGCCAAGCCGACTTGTCACGCGGTCCGATGGCGTTGGAGACAGCCCGCAATTCCATGACGGGCAAGCCGAAGTCTACGGCTGCCGTAGCGACCCCGAAGCCCTCCATCGCTTCTGCAGCCGCCTCCGGCACGCGTGCAATCAGCTCCTCGGCCGTTTGCGCAGTACCTGTCACCGTCGACAGTGTCAAAATGGGGGCACAGATCGCCGAAACCCCTCTGCGCTGCACCGCCTCCGTCAAGGCGATGGCCCATTCGGCGTTCACCTCGATGCGGGCTGTGCCAAACCCCAGCTTGTCCACGCTGACGAATCCTTCCGCCGTCTCTGCTCCCAGATCCGCACAGATGATTTCCTTGGCAACGACGATTGATCCGATCCCTGCCCGCTGGACAAAGCCGCCGCAGATCCCTGCGCATACGACCGCATCATACGGCTTTTCTGCCAATTTGCGCGCTGTCCGTGCCGCCGCTGACATCGGACCAACTCCGCCGATGATGACTTCAAAACGGCTGTCCTCCCCCAGTCCGCGCCACACGGCATCACGCTCTGCTTCGACAGATGTGACAACCAGCACACGCTTTTCTCCTCGTGCAGCATTCATTGTGCAAACTCCCCTTCTCCCGCAAACTCCACTTACCACGTTAACGCTACTTTCGCACTCTGTAAAGTGTTTGACAACCTTAGCAATCTCCCTGACTGTCGTGCATAAATCCACGAACAAACACCCATCCTGATAGTGGAAGAAATTACGTCTAGGAGGCAGCCATTTATGGGAAGCGATTTTCTGTCAGCCGTCAAAAACCGGCGCAGCTATTACGCCATCAGCAAGGAAAGCCCGATCTCCGACCAGCAAATCCAAGAAGTGATCAACCACGCCGTACAGCACACTCCCTCCGCGTTCAATTCGCAAAGCGCCCGAGTCGTTCTCTTGTTGGGACAACAGCATGACAAGCTGTGGGACATCACCAAGGAAACCCTGCGCAAAATTGTGGATGCTGATAAATTTGGCCCCACAGAGGAAAAAATGAACTCGTTTCGCAGCGGCTACGGGACCGTCCTGTTTTATGAAGACCAAAGCGTGATCGAAAATATGCAAAACCAATTCGCACTCTACAAGGAAAATTTCCCGATCTGGTCCCAGCAATCCTCAGGCATGCTGCAATTCGTCGTCTGGACCGCGCTGGAAGATGCCGGCTTAGGGGCTTCGCTGCAGCACTACAATCCGCTGATCGATGCAGAAGTGGCCCAGACCTGGAACGTCCCGTCGACATGGAAGCTGATTGCACAGATGCCTTTTGGCAAGCCGACTGCGCAGCCGGGTGAAAAATCCTTCCAGCCGCTGGATGAGCGCGTCAAGGTTTATTCCTGATCTCTTTCCCAGTCCGCCTTTATTCATGCGCCCTCTCCATTCGAATGGGTGCTGAAGGATGAGGACTGGGATTTCCATTTTCTCTAATTGCATTTGCTTTTTGCCTGTGATATGATGATCTCAACTAAAGAGTTTGCGAGCGTTCACATATTGGTAAGGGTTTACACGTATGTTCGAACCTTTACCAATGTGTGAATTTTTATTTTCAACAAATAAAAGTTGCATATTCATTTTATCTTTTTGGAGGTACACCCATGCAAACAGGTACAGTAAAATGGTTCAACGCTGAAAAAGGTTATGGCTTCATCGCAGTTGAAGGCGGAAACGATGTATTCGTTCACTTCAGCGCAATTCAAGGCGAAGGTTTCAAATCCCTGGAAGAAGGCCAACGCGTTGAATTCAACGTGGTAGAAGGCAACCGCGGCCCACAAGCTGAGAACGTAGTAAAACTGTAAATAACAGTAAACGCCCTGCTTCGGCAGGGCTTTTTCTATATTTGTCCCTCGTCCTTGGTTGTAGGAAGATTCTGAAATATTCATTGACTTTAGGAAGTCCTCCCCATATAATCACTTTATAATAAATCTTAAGCAATGGCGCTTAAGGATCATTCCAGGTCTATCTTTCGACCGCCTGTCTGACACAAGTACATACAAGTAAGCAAAGGCGCTTAGGTATCTCTCGTTTGCGAGACTCCTAAGCGCTTTCCTTGTTTACCTGACCAAAAGGGGGACGACCGAACGCAAACCATGCCATTGCAAAATCACTTGTAGTCCAGGAGCTCGATACAGGGGAAAACTTGCACAAAGGTGGGATTGGAACGTGGAGTATATTGGAAGCGTTATCATTTACATTATCATGATCTGTGCCGTCATCGGCGCTGTCGCTGCCATCCGCAACAGTGATACAGGACTCGGCAAGGAATTTATGGAGGGCATTCATTCTACTGGATATATTTTTGTTCCTGCCGCAGGAATTATGGCATCTCTTCCCTATATCTCCTGGTTTGTCGAAAAAGCGGTCTCCCCTCTTTTTCATCAGATCGGGGCTGACCCCGCTATCGCCGCCACAGCCATCCTCGCTTCTGACATGGGCGGGTATCAACTGGCCGGCATTTTGAAAAGCACCATCGAAGGCTGGGTCATGGCCATGATTGTCGGATTCATGGCGGGTGCTACCATCGTCTTTTCGATACCGATGGGCTTGGCGATGCTGGACAAACGCGATCACAAGTACATGGCCTTGGGCATCATGTCGGGTATTTTGACTGTGCCGATTGGCGCGTTTATCACGAGCGCCATTCTCGTTGCGACCCAGATGAATGTACGCACCGAGATCACCGCAAACGGCGAGTCGACCTACGCCTTCGCCATCGGAATCGGGCAAGTTTTGCTGAACCTGTCTCCCATCCTGGTGTTTGTCGTTGCCATTGCATTGGGCCTTCGCTTTCTGCCTGATATGATGATTCGCGGCTTCATGATTTTCGGCAGGACGATGGATGCTGGGATCAAGCTTGTCCTCGTCTTTTCGATCGTTGAATACTTTACCGGGATTTTCACCACCATGTTCGGCGCATGGGGTTTCGACCCGATCATCGCAGACCCGCAGGATCAGTACCGCGCGCTGGAGACGGCTGGCTACATCGGTATTATGCTCGCTGGGGCCTTCCCGATGGTCTATCTCTTGCGCAAATACGCATCCAAACCGCTCGAAGCCGTAGGCAAGCGCTTGGGCTTGAGTCCCACGGGCAGCGCCGGGCTGCTGGCAACCATCGCCAATATTTTAGCCATGTTCCGTCTGGTGCGCTTCATGCCGCCAAAGGATAAGGTGATCAACATCTCGTTTGGCGTCTGTGCTGCGTTTTTGCTGGGCGATCATCTCTCCTTCTCCGCGAACTTCCAACCGAATATTATCTTGCCAGTCATCGTCGGCAAATTCGGCGCTGGTGCGATTGCCATCGCCCTCGCCTACTGGCTTTCCGTCCCCAAAGCGCTTGAGCTGGAAAAGCAGGACCGCGCTGCCGGAATCATCGGGCCCGACGAATACATGGATGAGAAGCCGGCTGCAGGCGATTCCGAAGTGGCCGCCACAAAAGAATAGACAACATAAAAAAGAGCTGTCCTCACGAGGGACGGCTCTTCATTTTGTAATGAATATTCTAGGGAGCGCAGCAAAGCTCTCCTTTTCCGGATTCCAGCTCTTTTTTCAGGCTAGAGAGTACCTGGGGCCAAGCCATCTGGTGCCACGCCTTCGCCTTTTCCCACTCTTCCGTCTCGCCCCATCCAAAATGCTCCACCAAGACATGAGTCCCTTCTTCTTTTTCCGAGAGCGTGACAAGGACATACGTGAGTGCTTTTTCATGATTCATCACAGATGCGAAATCATCCGGCCCCTTCCAGGTAAAGCCCAGACGTTCCTGCGGCTCCCAAAGTGTAATGATGCAACCCTTGGTCCCCATCTGATCGTGATTGCCTGGGGTGAAAAACAATTCAAAAGCGCCGCCTAGCCGCGGTTCCAGATTCGCTTGCGGGGCAAACCATTTGGTGATGCGTTCGCTATGCGTCCAAGCCCACCATACCCAGTCCCGAGGCGCCGTGATTTCGATCTCTGCCTGAAATGAGTTCATCCTTTTCTTCCTCCTCTGACTATTCCGTCAGATCGAACATACCAATCCTGGTATTTCCAGTCAATATGCTTGCCCGCACTTTTGGTTGCGATTCCTGCGCTAAATTTCCACCATGAAATGGTATAATGGAAGTAGTTCAAATATTAAGGAGGTTACGAATGGACCAAGCAACATCCAAAACCAGTCATCAAAAGCTGCCTATTTCAAAACTATTGAGAAGAGCTCTTTTTATCCTGATCGGGGCTACACTGGTGTCGGTCGGGCTGGAAATTTTTTTGGTTCCAAATCAGATTATTGACGGTGGAATTGTGGGAATCTCGATTATCGCCTCGCATTTAACAGGAATCAAGCTGGGCGTATTTTTATTTGTACTGAATCTCCCCTTTCTGCTGATCGGCTATAAGCACATGGGCAAAACCTTTGCCATCTCCACACTTTTTGGCGTCACGGTCATGTCTATTGGAACCTCTCTGCTTCATCCCGTATCCAGCTTGACCGATGATCCACTCCTCGCTGCTGTATTTGGCGGAATCATCCTGGGTATCGGTGTCGGGCTCGTCCTGCGCTACGGAGGTTCACTTGACGGTACAGAGATCGTCGCTGTCCTGATGAACAAAAAGTCCCCCTTCTCCGTCGGGGAAATCGTGATGTTCATGAATCTGTTTATCCTGAGCAGCGCCGGCTTCGTCTTTGGCTGGAATCACGCGATGTACTCGCTGATCGCCTACTACATTGCGTTCAAGATGATCGACCTGACCATTGATGGCTTTCAGGAATCCAAATCCGTCTGGATCATCAGCGACAACTACAAAGAGATCGGCGATGCCATCTCTGCACGCTTGGGTCGCGGAATCACCTATCTGAAGGGCGAAGGCGGATACTCCGGCGATGACAAAAAAGTCGTGTTTTGCGTCATCACTCGTCTGGAGGAAGCAAAGCTGAAGCTGATTGTAGAAGAGCTGGACCCTTCTGCTTTCCTGGCTGTCGGCAATATTCACGATGTGCGCGGCGGACAGTTTAAAAAGAGCGCCATCCACTAAACGGATCGCGCGACAGGAAAGGCAATTGTATAGCCGAAGCGTTTATTCTTGCTGTATCGGGAAGCAATTGCGGATCGTTTTCCGATACAGTCAGAATAATGTCAAGCTAGACTCGCCTTCAAAGCGGCGGTCATTTCCGGGGGAAGTGGAATGGAGCTTCTGGTCTGTGCATCGATCATCACCATCGTGATATCGGCGTCTGATACCAGCTCTTCCTTTTGATTGTATAGTTCATGCCGGATGACGAAGCTTTTCGTTCCTTGCTTGAGAACGGTCGTACGCACCTGCACTTCTTCCAGCAGCCGCAGCTCTTTTCGATAATTGATGTTGATATTCACCACAACCGGCATGACCCCACGCCGCTTCATCTCATCGAAAGTAAAGCCCAGCTTCCAGATCCAGTCGAACCTCGCCCACTCCATGTACTCCAGGTATTTGGCATTATTGACATGCCCGATCACATCAATATCCGTGGAACGGACCGTCAAGTCGAATGTATGTACCATCTCCATCCCTCCTCGTCTTTCTCCCTAGTATACCGTGTAACCACGACTGAGTGAATGCTCATTCGCAATATTCGCACTTCTGAGACTGCCTATTTTGCCAATTTTCCGTATAATAGGAGATAGAACCGCATTTTGAATGGAAGAAAGCAGAAAGAAGGGATCATAATGTTCGAGCAAATGCTGCTGCCCGCTTTTCAGACAGCCCGTTCCCGTTATATGGACACGATGAGTGGCCTGGAGGAAAATCAGCTTTCCTGGAAATTGGCCCCTGGCTCCAACTCTATCGGTTTTCTCATTCGACATCTAGCAGAGGTGGAGTACCGCTTCAGCCAGATGTTCTTCCAAACCCCTCTCCCTGAAGACGTAACCCTTGCCACCATCGGTCCGGTCAAGGATGAGGGCATCTACACAGAGCTTGAGCCGTTGCTTCGCTTTCGGGATCAAGCCTACCAGCACTTGTTGCATGCGCTCCAGTCCCTGCCGGAAAAGGATTGGGACATTCCCTGTGAAGCGCCGATCGGCAAGCTGACCCCGCGAGAAGCGTTGGGACGCTTGACTTATCATATGGGATACCACACAGGTCAGATCGGACTGATTCGCAAATACGCAGGGAGGTGAACCACGATGTGCGCTCCACGCTTTGAATGTGATGTGCCCGCTCTCGCCTAGCCGGTGAGGGAGCGTTGGCATGACGATCCCCCCGGCTGTGAAATCGCATGTTCAATCGATTTCCGGGAGGGGTCTTACCTATGAAGAATGTACATTGGAAAAAGCAGTTGTTTGGCGCAATCTGTCTTACTCTCGCAGCGGCGATCTGGGGCGGTGTCTACGTCGTAAGCAAAGTCGTCCTGGATGTCATCCCGCCTTTTACTCTGCTGATCATTCGCTTCGGCATCGCCTTGATCGTACTGGGCGCTTTTGTCGTCGCTCGCAGGGAATACATCGCCAAAAAGGATGCTCCGCTGCTGATGGCCATCGCGTTTGTCGGCGTGACAATCTCCATCGCCGCGCAGTTTCTAGGGACCAAGCTGTCATCGGCCCATATGGGGGCGTTGATTACCTCTGCTTCCCCTGCCTTCATCGCCCTTTTTGCCATCTGGATCCTGAAGGAGCGGATCAGATGGCAGCAGACGGCTGGCATCCTGCTGGCTACAGTCGGGGTGATGATCGTCATCGGCGTCCCGAGTGAAACGGATACGCATACGTCCTGGATCGGCAATCTGATCCTGCTCGTCGCAGCGCTGAGCTGGGGTCTGTATACGGTGCTGAGCAAAAAGGCGACACAGAAATACTCTTCACTCACTGTCACGACCTATGCCGCCTTTTTTGGCCTGATTTTTTCCTGGCCGCTGTCTGTCTGGGAGCTGGCCGTCACTCCGGTATCCTGGGAGTGGAGCTGGCAAATCTGGATGGGAGTGCTGTATATCGGCATCATCTCGACTGCCGGAGCCTTTTATCTGTGGAACAAAGGGTTCGAATGGATGCGAGCGGGGAGCGGAGCCGGATTTTTCTTTGTCCAGCCCATCGTCGGAGCTTTCCTGGGCTGGCTGCTGCTAGGTGAATATCTCGGTGTGGGATTTTTCGCAGGGGCATTCTTCATATTTCTCGGGGTCTTGTTGTCCAATCTGCGGTCTTCCTAAGAAAAAAAAGAGGGGTTGCCCTACGCTTACAATAGGGCAACCCTGATCTATGTGAACCCGGGAGGGAAGTAGAGGAGTACAAACGTTCAACTCGACTACACCGTAATGGACGTATTACGGATTAGTTAGAAGCAGGTGTTTCAGCGGAATCTGCTGCAGGTGCATCGCTGGATGCTGGTGCGTCAGCAGAATCTGTAGCAGGTGCGTCAGCCGCTGGTGCATCAGCTGCAGGTGCTTCAGTAGGAGCATCTGCGGATGCAGGAGCATCAGTAGAAGCATCTGTGGATGCAGGTGCTTCAGTAGAAGCTGGTGCATCAGAAGGAGTGGATTCGGTAGTACCTTGTTCTTGTTGAGTTGCTGGCTCTGGAGTTTCTCCGCTGGAGCAAGCTACCAAGCTACCGGACAACAACAGTGCAACCGCTGCGAGTGAAAACCATTTTTTATTCATCTTTATTTACCCCTTTCAATCTTTAGCATAGTGACCGTCTCACCGTCACAACTACCATAGTAAAGGGTAAAGGTAACCAATCTGTGTGCCAAATTGGAAAAAAGCATGATCAAAATATGAAAAAATGATGACCTTCCCCAATGGGTCAGGTCATCGGCCGGTAAAACGCGACAGTCGGAAGCCAGACGGTAAAGGTGCTGCCCTCGCCCGGAACGCTTTCTACACTGCATTTTCCGTCATGCAGCTCGACCAATTCCTTGACGATTGCCAGCCCCAGTCCTGTTCCCTTGTTCTTCTTGGAACGGCCGCGATCCACTTTGAAAAACCGCTCCCATATCCGGTTCAGATCATCAGCTGATATTCCGACCCCGGTATCTGTCACACGAATCCGCACATACTGCTCCTCAGCGGTCGCCGACAGGCGGATCTCACCTTCCTCGGTGAACTTCAACGCGTTTTTGACCAGATTTTTGATAATCTGCGCCACCCGATCCCGATCCGCATAGATTTTCGGCAATTCATCCGGCACGTCGACCTCCATACGTATTCCCTTCTCTTCCGCCTCAGGATGGAACGAAAACGCGATCTTGCCCAACAGCTCCTTGACATCCACAGGGAACTTGGCAAGCGTAACTTCATTGTTCTCCAGCTTCATCAAATCCATCAGATCATCGACCAGGCGATTGATCTGCATGGTCTCGGAATACATCACCGCATAATATTTCTGGCGTGCTTCCTCCTCTTCTACCAAACCGTCCTGCAAGGCTTCCAAAAAGCCCTGCACGGCAGTCAAAGGCGTACGCAGCTCATGCGATACATTGGCGAGAAAATCATTTCGCACCTGCTCCAGATGATGGCGCTCCTGCTCCACCTTCTCCAGCTTTTCAGCCATGGTATTGATCGTCTGCGCCAAATCATTGATCTCATCCGAGGTGTGGACTTGCACCCGCTCCGCATAGTTGCCCCGCCCGATCTCGGCAGCAGTCCTTTCAATCGTCCGCAGGGGCCGGGAAATCGACCAGGAGAGATAGGAGACCATTGCTGTCGACAGCAATACCCCGAAAAGCGTCGCCCACAGAATCGTCTCGCGCATCTGGGCGAAGGTGCGCTCGATTCCTTCCAACGGGGCGTGCAAAATGATGCCGCCGTAGATCTTCTCCCCTTCTCCCCAAGGGACAGAGACCGAGAGCATCGGATCGTCCAATCCTTCGATCTGCAGCTCTGTTACGGCATTTTTCCCATGCAGCACATTATCTGCGATGGAGACCGCTACGGACTTGCCTGTGAACACTTCATCCTTCATCGACGTGGCGACAATCTTTCCTTCCTGGTTGAACAGCCAGATGCGCGTGTCGTAGGTCTTGTCCTTCTCCTCCAAAATATCCAACAGCTTTTTGTCCACACGGGGGCGCTCCAGAATTGCAGCATTTACATTTTTTGCCATACGCAGCAATTCTTCTTTTTTGGCGTCATAGAAGTATTCTCGCGCTGACATAGAGATCATGATTCCAGATACGCCCAATCCGAGCAGGACCGTGGCGAGAAAACTAAACAACAAACGGCGGAAAATACTTTTCGACATCCCCAGCATCAATCTTCCACCCCGAATTTATAGCCAATTCCCCAGACCGTGTGGATGCACTCGTACGGGAGCTTCTCCAGACGCTGGCGTATTTTCTTAATATGCACGTCAATGGTGCGAACATCGCCAAAATAGTCAAAACCCCATACCTGTTCGAGCAATTGCTCTCGTGAAAGGACACTTCCAGGCGACTTCGCAAGTTGGACGAGCAAGTCAAATTCCTTCGGGCGGAAGTTGATCTTCTCTCCTGCCGCGATGACTTCGCGCTTGTCAATATCGATCGTCAACTGGTCAAATGACATCACCGTCGCAGCATCTTCCTCCACTTTGGCTTTTGGCTGCATGCGCCGCAATATGGCACGAATCCGAGCGACCAGCTCGCGCGGACTAAACGGCTTCGTCACATAGTCGTCCGCTCCCAGCTCCAGCCCCAGGACCCGGTCAAATTCTTCATCTTTTGCTGTCAGCATGATAATGGGAGTATCCCACTTTTTGCGAATCTCCCGACAGGTTTCAAAGCCATCCATCTCCGGCATCATCACATCCAGGACAATCACGTCCGGATTTTCGACCTCCATCATCTCGATCCCCTGCTTGCCGTTGTGGGCAACGACGAGGTCAATCTGTTGCTTGGTGAAGTACAAGCGGATGATCTCACACACATTTGGATCGTCATCGATGACCAGTACCTTTGTTTGGCTCACTGTCCACAACCTCCTTTATCCAAAAAACCAGGCTCGCGCCCAGTTCTTATGCAGTCTCTCGTGATAGCCATCGTTTATTTCCGCGACTTTGTCCAGAGGTTCTAACTTTTCTATGTTAACATAGATAGCCGTACTTGTGGACGGGTAGAAGTCCTGAAGATTTTGTTCTATAGAAAAAGAAAAACAAAGCAAAGGCTGAATAGACCAACCTTTGCTTTGTCGACATTTCCAGTTATTTCACACGAGGAACCTCTCGGATAGCCCCCCAGATCCAACCAAGTACTGCACCTACAACAGCAGGGACAATCCACCCCACTCCCTGATTGAACAGCGGCAAATTCTTGTAGACAGAGGTGATGCCCTCTACCGGCAAGCCCAGCATCGACGCTCCCTCCACGAGACTGATCAGGGCTGTAAGGAAAATGGCCCCGATATAGACGGACCTGTACCCACGGAAGAGCTTGTCAAAAAAAGAGACCAGCATCAGAACAATCGCGATCGGATAGATAGCCATCAGAACAGGTACGGAATAGGCAATTAATTGCGTCAGGCCCACGTTGGCTATCGCTGCACTGAACACGCTAAGAATCAGGATCATGGCACGGTAGGAGATGCCTGGAATTTGGCTGGAGAAAAAGCGTCCGCATGCCGTCACCAATCCGACCGATGTCGTCAAGCAGGCCAGCATCACAGCCAAGCCCAGTACGACCGTTCCACCGCCGCCGAACAGATGATGCACCATGCCTGTCAAGATTTGCCCGCCATTTTCAGATTGACCAAGCCCGATGCTCGTCGCACCCATATATCCCAGTGCCAGATAGACCAATCCTAAACCAATCGCGGCAATGATAGCAGCCTTGATCGTAGAAATCGTAATTTTTCGCGGATTTGTAACTCCGCTCGCCTGTACGGCCACCGTAACGACAATCCCGAAGACCATCGCTGCCAGGGCATCCAGCGTCAGATATCCTTCCAGAAATCCTTTCACAAATGGCGAGGATTCCAGGTATGCTCCTGTCGGCTGCCCGATTTCTCCCACGGGTTTGACCAGCGATCCGATAAACATGAAGGCAATGATGACAAGCAGCGCAGGCGTAAGGATTTTTCCGATCCGATCAACCAGCTTGGACGGATTCAGGGAAAGCCAGAAGGTGATGGCAAAATAGATCACGGTTGTCAGCAGCAAGGGAACCCAGCTTGCTTTTGCGCTCTCGGACAAAAACGGCAGGACACCCATCTCATACGTTACCGTCGCCGTACGGGGGATAGCCAAAAACGGTCCAATCGCCAGGTAGACGATAAAGGTAAAAATGATGGCAAACACCGGATGCACTCTACCGGCCAGCGTCTGCAGGTTCCCGCCGCCAAGACCGACTGCGATCACGCCCAGCAAAGGAAGCCCTACACCCGTAATAATAAAACCGATGATCGCAATCCAAAAGCTTGTACCTGAAGCCTGTCCCAATGCAGGCGGAAAAATCATATTGCCGGCTCCAAAGAATAGAGCGAATAACATCAAACCTACAGTAAGGGTTTCTCTCTTGGTTAGTTCTCTCATGATGTCTCCTTAATTTTTTAATAAATTAAATTTTTTATAGTATAACTAAATTTCAATACTACATTCAAGCTTCGATTCTTGGAAGGGAATATTCCACCAGTATATTGTTAAATCGAGTAGGAGGGGGTGACTAACCCCCGTCCTCTCACACCACCGTACGTACCGTTCGGTATACGGCGGTTCATCAAGCTTGACGAGTTTCAAAGTATCGTTGTACTAGGCTCTTCAGCCCTTGTTGTTGCCAATAGGCAATACCGAGGGCTTTATGCATATGAGGGGTCTTTGTGGTACGCCATGCACCCTTACGGGTGTTTGCAATTTCGATTGCTTTTATATGTGAAATGCCAAGGGAACGGAGTGCTCGATATCTGGTTCTCACTCGTTTCCACTGCGTCCACAAGCAAAGGCGGAGCCTGCGTCTTGTCCATTCCTCAATGGATTGTAAGATTCCCTTTGCGTCTGCAAGGGCAAAATATCCAATCCAACCCATAAGATACTGGTTCAACCTTTCAATCCGTTCCTCAATCGAGATGCTCCACACAGGATTTGTGATCGTACGGATTTTCTCTTTTAACTTAAGAAGGGATTTTGGATGGATACGAACCCTTGTCTGTTTTACGAAAGTAAAACTGAAACCAAGGAATTTACGTTTCCACGGTCGTTCTACCGCACTTTTCTCCTCATTTACTTTTAGCCTAAGCACCTTCTCCAAGTAGTTTTTCATGCTTTCCTTAACTCGTTCCCCTGCTCGTTTTGTTTTCACGTAAACGTTGCAATCGTCTGCATAACGGCAGAAGCGGTGTCCCCTCTTTTCTAGTACCTTATCCAGATCATCAAGCAGGATGTTTGCTAATAGTGGGCTTAGCGGCCCACCTTGCGGTGTTCCTTCACTTGAGGATGTGCAGATTCCATTTATCATGACACCTGCGTTTAGATAAGATCGAATCAGCTTTAGAATGCGCTTATCTTGGACTTTACGAGCCACGCGGCTCATCAGGATATCATGGTTGACTCGATCAAAGAATTTCTCCAGATCGATGTCTACCACAAATCGGTATCCTTCGGAGATATACGCTTGCGCTTTCCTTACCGCCATGTGGGCGCTACGTCTTGGACGGAACCCGTAACTGGATTCCGAGAAGGTGGGGTCAAAGATCGGTGTTAATACTTGGAGGATGGCCTGCTGAATGAAACGGTCCACCACGGTGGGAATACCTAATAACCTTACGCCTCCGTCAGGTTTCGGGATTTCGACTCTGCGGACAGGTGAAGGTCGATAGGTTCCTCTTTCCAATTTCTCACGGATTGTTTGCCAGTGTTCACGTAGATAGTCGCGTAGTTGTTCGGTTGAAACACCATCGACTCCACCGACACCTTTGTTTGCCTCCACTCTTTGGAGTGCCATCCGTAAGTTTTCCCGTGATAAAACTTTCTCCAGCAAATCCATGACGATATTCCTTTCTTCGCACATGCGGGTTCCGTGTTTGCTGTACGATACTCAGCCCTCTTTTGTACCCTCGGGGCTTCACCCCTGCTCTTCAAAAGTAGTTCCTTGATGGAATTCTGCTTCGGCGTATCGTGACAAAATACATGGATTGCATGCTGACTTGATGTTCAGCCCTTCCCTATTCGAGCGTCCTCTACTCAGGTAATATGGCCTCTGCTGACTTCTGCATGTTCAGCGCCTCCTTTCGGAGGCGGTTACCAACGGTTGAAGGCATTTCATGCAGACCTCCCCAGGTAAGAACGATAACTTTCATCCCATGTACCTGCCCAAGTTTACTGCTGCATCCCTTGGCTGTATGGGGCTTTGTCTTGTATGGCAGACTCGCCCGAATACAACAGCCTCAAATTGGGTTCGTGTACCTCAGGTCGGGACTTTGCCGCTGGCTTCCTTCAGATTCGACCTCACGGTCGACACCCTTGCCTTAAGCTAACGGTTGGGACAGCCACCCCCCGTTCGGGACTTGCACCCTATAGCTACCGTTCATGCTGGGCGCACCACAAAAGACCCCCGGAAAACAATTCCGAGGGTGTAAGAGATTTATTTTTATTTGGTGAACATTCCTTTCAGGACGAACTTCACGTTGGCAGGACTTTCAGCCAGGCGGCGCATGAAGTAGCCGTACCAGTCATTGCCGTAGGGTACATATACACGCATCTTGTAGCCCTCATTCGCCAGGTCAATCTGAGATTGCGTGCGAATTCCGTAGAGCATCTGGAATTCAAATTGCGTCCGTGGAATCTGGTGCTCGACCGCAAGTTTTTTTACATAGTCGATGATCGCATCATCATGAGTGGCGACAGCCGCATACCCGCCGCCCAGCAAATGCTGCTTGATGATTTTTTTGTAGTTTTCGTCTACATCGGGTTTGTTCGGATAGGCCACCTCGGGGGACTCTTTGTACGCCCCTTTTACCAGACGGAAGTTGACCTTTTTCTCCTTCAATTTCTCGATGTCGTCCGCTGCCTTGTACAAGTATGCCTGAATGACCGTTCCTACATTGTCATATTCAGCCAAAAGCTCCTCCAAAATATCCATCGTGACCTGGTTGTGGGCATAATCCTCCATGTCGATCCGCACGAAGATATTGCCGCATGTTTTGGCAGCATCCAGGATCCGGCGCATGTTGTTCATGCACAGCTCACGGCTGATGTCCAAGCCCAGTGAAGTCATCTTCAGCGAGAGATTGCAGTCCACCCCGGATTGATGAATCGCTTCCAGCGTCTTGATACAGTAATCGGCCGATACATTCGCCTCTTCTACACTGAAAACAAACTCGCCCAGATGGTCCAATGTGCAGACGAGACCCTTGGCGTTCAATTGCCGGACCGCCTGAATGGCTTCGTTGATCGTCTCCCCCGACACAAAGCGGCTTGCACCAAAGCGGAGGCCCCATTTTTTCGCTGCCGCATTCAAGGTTTTATTTTTGGATAAATACAGAAAAAAGTTCTTCATTGCTTGCTCCATTTCGGATGTCTCCCCCTCAACGGTACTCTGTTTCTTTACACAAGCATGAATTATGCCAATTCTTCCGCGGGTGTTGTTCCGCCCTTCCATTTGATTATGCCAAGCACTCTGTATACACATATGTACATACTCTGTCTATTGCTGTACACTTATGAGTAATCCCCATGTATGTATATTCGTAATTTCCATAGGAAGTGATCACTTGAAACCCTTGTTCTCGCTCGATTTGTCTGTCAAATCACTGGTCTCTCCCCTCGATCCTGCTGCGATCAGCTTACGCGCTGAACAAATGGAAGGTGTATGGCATCGCGGACAGGAACAGATCCCCGTTACCCTCCTCAAGGAAACGGTCACGCTGAAGGAGCTTTTGCTGCAGTGGATCGATCCGGAAAATGGGGAGAACCTGCGTCCTTTGGTCACTGTTGATGAGAACAACCGGCCCACAGGGGTGATTTGGCCGCATCAGCTTCTCGCTGCCTTTTTGACGATCGCGCAAAATCAGTCTTCCTTGCTCGAAACCTTGATGGATAGCATGAGCGAAGCCATTACTGTCGTAGATATTGAAAATATCGTGCGGTTCTGGAATCGTTCAGCCGAAACGATTTATGAAATCGATCATGAACAGGTGATTGGAACCTCTCTGGCCGACCACTTTTCGAGCGAGTCGATCCGTCTGCTGGACGCGCTGCATCACGGCACAACAGTCGAACGGGTCTATCACATCCCCCGCCCCGACAGGCATGTATTGATCAACGCTGCTCCGATCCGGCAAAACGGCGCCATCATCGGGGCCATCTCCATCGAGCAGGATATTACCGAAATGGTCCGCTTGAACGAAGAATTGACGCACACGACTGAGCATCTGCACAGCTTGCAGCAGGAGATGAGCCGGGTACAGCGAGGGGATGATCCTTTCTTTTCCATTAAAGGGCATTCGGCTTCGATACAGGCCGCGATCCACTCCGCAAAAAAAGTCGCCCAGACAGACGCTACCGTCCTGATCTACGGAGAGAGCGGCGTCGGCAAAGAGCTGTTTGCCAAAGCGATCCACCAAGCCAGCCGGCGTCGGGAAAAGCCCTTTATCGCCATCAACTGCGGGGCGATACCAGCCGCTTTGTTTGAGAGCGAATTGTTCGGGTACCACAGCGGCGCATTTACCGGCGCAGAGAAAAAAGGCAAGCCGGGAAAGCTGGAACTGGCCCATGAGGGGACGCTGTTTCTCGATGAGATCGGGGAATTGCCGCTGGAATTGCAGGTGAAGCTGCTGCGCGCCCTGCAGGAAAAGCAATTTTATCGTGTCGGGGGAACAGAGCCGATCACAGTCAACACCCGCATCATCGCAGCGACCAACCGGAATCTGGAGAAAATGATGGCAGAGGGGCAATTTAGAGAGGATTTATTTTATCGATTGAATGTATTTTCTTTGGATATTCCGCCCCTGCGAGAGCGTCGCGAGGATCTGCCCGAGCTGGTTCAGCTTTTCTTGCAGGAATACTCGATCGCACAGGAGCAGCCCGTGCCGCGCATCTCCTCAGAGGTGATGCAGGCCCTGATCGACTACCATTGGCCGGGCAATATCCGCCAGGTGCGCAACGTCATCGAACGCCTCTCCATCTTGCAGGAAAATGGGGTTATTCTTCCGGATCATCTGCCGTCGGCCATTCGGCTCGTGTCCCACTCTTCCGGTCCGACACAGGCGCAGCCGGACTTTTCTCTGCCCGCTCCTGCTGCATACCGTTTTACATCTGCCGATCATGAACGCGAGCGAATCCAGGCAGCGCTGGTGCGTACCTACGGCAATAAAAAAGCAGCGGCGGATCTGCTGGGGATCTCTCGCGGCACGTTGTACAACAAGCTGCGAAAATACAAGCTGGACGGGGAGAGCTGATCCATGGAGCACATCGAATGGCTCGAGGATACCTGTCAAGTGCGCTACGCCGGCCAGACGATTGCCTTATTGCCCAAAGAATATGCTCTTCTTCGGCATCTATACACCTGGAAAAACCGCACCTTTACCCGGGAGCAGCTGCTCGACAGCGTATGGGCAATGGAGACACCTACCGATCGGACGGTCGATGATCATATTTACCGCCTGCGCCGCAAGCTGGCCAAATGGTCGCATCTCTTCACCATCGAAACGGTTCGCGGTGTCGGTTATCGTCTGAACGGCAAAATCATGCATGCGCCTCAACCCCAGGCTTTGAACCAAAGCTTCGCGGATCATGTACGGGGCATGCTGGAAACCTATCACGGGATGGGCATGGGGGCAGCCATGCATACGCTTGCCTCCCATCAGGACGTTCTGGGCATTCGACTCGATCCATACTACGAGATCTACCTGCCGTTCATTCGCGGCGATTTTTTCTGGTTTCTTCACGATCAGGCTTTTCCCATGCCCGAAAAATGCTTTTATCTTCTTCATATTTACTACATGATCGAGACGGACACGGCATCCTGTGCATCCCTGTTTGCAAACATCCAGCCTTATCTGAGCCAAATGCGTGCCATCTACCGCGACGAGCTGCAGATCGCTACCATCGGAATCTACACACAGACGGGGGATTGGGAACGGGCCCGAGCAGCACTTCAGGAAGCGCGCAACATAGTGGAACCGCTGCAATCCACCGGCTTTACCCTGTATCTGCACGCCCAGGAAGCCTTGCTCGACCTGATGTCAGATAAGCTGGATGCGGCTGAAGCAATCACGGATCACGCATTGGAGATCCTGCAATCCATCCCGATGCAGCGCGAATTAGGTACCTTTACGCTCCTTCGCGGTTTATGCCAGTATCGCCGCGAACAAAAGGCAGCTGCCCGCATCACTGTCGATCAGGCTCTCGAAGTGACACGGTCGACCCAGTTCATCCCCCATCTGATCCATGTGGTGCGCAAACTGCTGTTATTTTATCGGCATTTCGGCTGCGACCCCGAGTGGAAAGGCAAATACGAAGGCGTATGGCGGGAGCTGTCTGAGGAATATCACTTCGATTCCCTGAAAAAAGAGATCTATGCTCAACTGTCAAACCTGCATTAAGTTTGAGATTAGCAGAGGGTGTATAAAAAGAAAAAACTCCCTGCTGCATCCTTTGGCAAGGGCAGATTGGAGTAATGACTTCTCTTATTCGATGGGAATGCCGCGGCGCTCCTGCAATTGCCGATGCAAAATGTATTTGCGAAGGTTGTGAAAATGACGGGCACTAATCCCTTTGATCGTACATCCATAATGATGATGCGTACCGACAAGACGGGTGTGGATGGCCTGCAGCTCCACCTTGATTACCCCATCCGGACGATTGCGGCCATACAATTCCGCTGAGAAAAAAAACGGTTGGTCGATCGGCAATTCCTTTTCGGTGCGAAATGCCAATCCTCCCAAGCTCAAATTCAGCAGATCTACCATCTGATTGCTCAGCGACAACAAGGAGGAGGGCTCCTGTGTACGGTACTGGAGCCACCCTTTTATCTCCATGTCAAATCGCGGATAACGTCGGCGCTGTTCGCGAAACTCCGTAGCTGTCGGAGAATGGAACAAAAAGAGCTTGTTTTTCTCCCTGGCTACCACGACCGCTTCAAAGGTAGAAATCGTCTCATAATCAGGGGTGAGCAAACACCGGATCTGATCGCCTACCGTTACCTCGGTTTCGTCGGAAAAGAGGGCTTCGATCAAATCTCCCTCTTCATAGGTAACGATTCCTTCTACCATGCGACTTCCTCTTTTGATTTGAATCATACTTTCCATATGAAGGTCTCCACCAATTCACTCAATAATGTACCGGGTTTTCCGGAAACTTACTTGGACGTTTTTCTCGGAAATTAGGTATAATGATAGCATTGACAGATAGGAGGTTGCAGACCGATGAACCGATATCAATTGGTTACACTCGCCTTAGCCATTTGCGTAACCGCCTGTCTCATCGGAGTGGGCATTTCCATTGGAGAACAAAGCACCTTGGGCATCATCGGCTGCCTTGTTGCTGCCTTTGCGCTGATGGGATTCGGCTTTTCGTACAAACGCAAGCACTTGCGTTGATCCCTTTTTGCGTTAACGACGGACAAGAAGGCTGTTCACGTAAAAGAGGACGGCAGGCAGACCTTTTGCCTGTTTGAGCAGTTTTTTGGCGATCGAGTAACTGCGCGGCTGTGTTCGATTTACTTTGCGATCCGCGAGATAAAAGGCCACCAGCCCGTCCGCAATCATACGGTGAAACGCAGGATTTGGCAAGCGTCTGACGCTTGCCTTCGCTTGTTGTATGAAATATTGCAAGCGCTCCGTCGCCTCTTGCTCCGATTCGTAATAAGAGACAAAATTGAGATCCCCCCCGAGACGGTCCTCCTCCAGATCAATCAGGTAATCCAGCAAGATATGCAACCCGCAAAGCCAGGGAAAATACGCCCTGCACACTTCGTCGATCACATCCTGCTCCAGATCTGACTGCGTCGCGAGGCAGAACAAGGCGAATATGCCAATCGTCGAGCCTGTCACGGCAGCGAACTCCTGCCATTGCAAATGACTATGCTGCTCTTTATGCTGATCCCACCAGTCCAGGAGCTTCGCCTCCCGCAAGGCCGGGTCGATATGCTTGTACACTTGCAGATCACTGTACAGCCGGGAAAACAACAACACCTGCGGCTGGATTTTCTCATAGGCTGGCAATTGCGCGGCGTAATGCTGACAGGTTTGCACCAGTCCCGCCAGAAAGCCGCCATCCTCCTGATCCTCGCGATACTGATAGTAATTGCGCAATGGAGCGCCAGGCGTCAAGGCGTCCTGCATCGACACGTGCAGCTGCCGGAAATCAGCAGGGTCCAGTGAGGTACTGCGGTCGCACAGATTATCCAGGTAATCGCTGATGGTTTGATACGCGACGATCAGCGGGACGATGGTTTCGACCTGATCGACCACCTGCGTGGCGTACACGCATCCTCCTTGACAATGGAATTTTTTGGAATACATACTAGCCAAAGCTTGTTTTCTCAATTCCAAGTTGGGAATTGCCTCGGCCTTTTTGTACCAGGCAGCGAACTCCCGCTCCAAAACAGGCTGTACATATCGATAGACGCGGTATAGTAACTGCCACGGATTCCGCAGTTCACTCACGAAAGTTCCCCCCCAACACAACAATAGTGTTATCTTATCACATTTGTTGCCTCGTACCAAAGGAACCCCCGTTAGTTCTCCATGCGCCTTTTCGCTTCGATGTAGAGCACGAAAATGAACTTTTTGGTGTTGATTTTCGCGTTTGACATCCCGTTGTCTTGCTTGCTCTCCAGCTCCATCATCCGCTTGCGGACCTCCACGAAATCAAAGAACGTAGCGGCATAGCTCTCAAACTTCGGATTGCTGTAATCAGTAAGTCCCAGGGATGCCAAGTGGGTCAACGCCTGATAGATGGCCCTGCGCACGCGCTGTTCGGCAGCCTTCACCTCTTTGTTGACCGCAGCCGTATTCGTGGTGTTCAGCTTCTCGGTAGCGACACTCATGAAAATCTCTTTTAATGAAGGAAAACGGTTATGGCCCGAGTTGCTTTTTTCCCAATGATGCAAATAGTCCATCATCGCCAAAAGGTCTTTGCTCCCGTTTTCGCTGATCATGCCCAGCTCCGTAAGCAAAAACTTGGCGGAGGCAATAAAGCTGGAATTTGATTCGGGCTCTTTTTTTGCAGGCTGTGCATGTCCGGACAACACGCTTAACGAACGCTGAATTCCCTCGATCGACTGTTGCAGAAGCAAGCGTTCCTTTACTCTTTGCAGGACGTTGATCACCTCCAGCCGATTGATCGGCTTGGTCACATAATATTCGATCCCGTGGGAATACGCCTCGGCGATCATTTCCTTCGTCTCGATCTGTGAGAGCATCACGATCTTGCCCTGGTACCCTCTCAGATGGCGAACCGTCTCCAGGCCATCCCGATTCGGCATCAGCAGATCAATCAGGAGAATATCGACCCGCTTCCATTCCAGAAAATCGAGATCGATGGTCGAGCCATCCTCCGCTTCGCCGCAGATCTCTCCCAGATCCGCGTCTTCAATGATTTGCGCCAGCATGGAACGAATGGCCGGATCGTCATCAACAATGAAAAAACGCATCTTCCATCACCCTTTTTGAACGAGACTGACGTGGGGCAGGCGGATCGTAAACACAGTGGCGAAATGTTCTGCCTGCTCTGAAATCTCGATTTGTCCATTCAAATTGTTCACGACTTCCTTTACATAGCAAAGACCGATTCCTGTAGAGGGCTTCCCTGACACATCGTATTTGGTCGTATATCCCGGCATGAAGAGCAGCTCTTTTTCCTTGATCGAAATTCCCGGACCATCATCGCCGATGGAAAACTGGATCCATCCAAGCGTCTCGTCCAAGGTAGCCACGAGGGAGACCATGCCTTTGTTTTCTATCGCCTCCACCGCATTGGCGACGAGGTTGTTGACCAACGACAGTGTCGTGTAGATGTGACAAGCCAGATAGGGAATGTCCACATTCACCTCAAAACGGATGTCTTTCCCCAGCATGCGCGCGTATTTTTCCTGTCCTCGCACGATGATCGAGATCAATTCGCCAAGCGGCATGTAATCCCGCTCGTTTTCATCCGAAATCAGCTTGGACAGCCCGGCATAGATCCGCTGGTTATCCTTCTTCACCTCATGCACCTGGCCGGCAATCATCAGCATTTGACGGGCAAACCGATCTTTTTGCAGCTCCCCCGGAAGCTCTTTCATATCGCGATACAGCTCATAGCAATCACGTGTGATGTCTTCTACCTGCTGCAAGGTCTTTTTTAAATGAATCGATTCTTCGTACAGATTGGAGATCAGCATGAGCATCCGTTCATTGCGATGCCGCTGCTCCTCCTTGGTCCAGATCGCCTGGCGCAGTTTAATCATGTTAAAAAAACTCAGAACAAAAAAGCATCGGATCAAGGCGATCACAGCAATCGGTCCGATGACAGATGGCTGGACCACAGACAAGAGCGAAGGTGCCCGAAAAGAAAGTTCCACCAGATTGGCGAGAATTTCCGCCAACGTGCCAAGCAAGCCTACCCATAAGGGACGATGGTGCAGGTCATTGACACGGAAGAGAGAGAACAAGCCTGCAAAAGCCGCATAGAAAAAGAAGGCAGGCATATGCTGGTGAAGGGATGCGCTCCACAAAAAGTCTTCCTGATTGATCCCATCCAGGAAAACCCGAAACAGGACTACTACGGCTCCTGTCAAGCATCCAGCGAGCAAGGAAGGCCGCAGCCACAACATAAAGAAGAAAAAGGCCGTGGTGCCAAAGCTGACTCGAAAATCATCCTGAAACGGATGAAACTTCAGCTCTCCTGCGATTGGCACCGCAATCAGCATGATGAACAAAATGAAGAAGCTCTCTCTATAGCGCATGTACAATTTCATCCGTTCCTTCTACTAGGATCTTATCCATTTTACTATATTTTTTTATAGATTTTTGTAGTTTTTTATAGGCAGAAACATACAATAGTCGGTGAACGCATGTTCAACGAATGATATAGACAGGGGGAATTCACTTGAAAAAACGCAGTATGCTTCTCTCATTAACGTTACTCCTTACTGTTTCCTTGGTCACTGCCTGTGGCGGCAGCGCCAACGATCCTAGCCAACTGATCGTCGCAACTGGCGGTACTGGCGGAACCTACTACCCACTGGGTGGCGGTATGGCTGACCACATCACAAAAAATGCAGGCGTAACCGCAACGGCTCAATCGACCGGAGCTTCTGCTGAGAACGTTCGCCTTCTGCGCGACAAGCAAGCAGATATCGCCTTTATTCAAAACGACATCGCGGAATATGCCGCAAACGGAACCGCCATGTTTGAGCAAGATGGCAAAATCGATGCCTTCCAAGCATTGGGTTCTCTCTATGACGAAACCATTCAGATCGTAGTAGCTGCGAACAGCAACATCAACAGTGTAGCCGATCTGAAAGGCAAACGCGTCTCCGTTGGCGCCCCAGGAAGCGGTACAGAAATGAACGCTCAACAAATCCTGGAAGCGTATGGCCTGAAATTTGAAGACACGCAATTGCAACGTCTCTCTTTTGCTGACTCCGCAAAAGCGATTCAAGACGGTCAACTGGATGCAGCCTTCCAAACAGCGGGAACACCAACTGCTGCGATCACTGAGCTGGCGGCAACTACTGGCGTAAAAATCATTCCGATCGATGCGGACAAAATTGACGCGATCATTGCCAAATATCCTTTCTATGTAAAAACAGTAATCCCAGGCAACACCTACAGCACAGTACCAGATGAAACGACTACTGTTTCTGTAAAATCCATGCTGGTCATCCGTACAGATCTGAGCGAGGACCTCGTGTACAAAGTAACCAAAGCAATCTACGAAAACACAGACAAACTCGGCCACGCAAAAGCAAAAGAGATCAAGGTGGAAAATGCGCTTGCCGGCGTAAGCATTCCTGTACACCCTGGCGCGAAGAAATACTTTGATGAAAAAGGCGTGAAATAAAGGCTTCATGATTGCCCAAAAGCGAGAAGGAAGTCGGAAAAGGCGGACACGGCTCCGCCTTTTCTCCTTAACATTGCTTCTGTCCTGCATCATCCTGTTGAACCTTCCTCTATACCCTTCTCTGGTCATACGTGAATCCGCTTCCAATCATCTGGTTTGGAACAGCAGGATCACTTCGGAACAAACATTCGGTTTACGCTGGACTCATTCCATCCATCGTTCAGCCATCGAAGAGCTTTACCGCATCGAAGACGAACAAATCATACTAACCGAGATGAGTTTTCATGATTATGGAATCGGCATGGAGAACGACTTGGCCCCGGGTGAAGAATTGGTCGTCCGGGACGGTTTGTTTCGCATCCTCCATATGAATCGCATCTTTCCCGCTCTACATCTGTTCACCGGACAGGTACGAGCTAACCATACATTGCTTTTCGCAGGAACCGATATTCCGCTGAGTTCCCTCGTCAAACCCGGAACAGCGATCACGATTCAGGTAGAAAAGCGATCCATCTTACGTGAGATAGGGGGATACTAGATGAGCACATCCAACAACATGAGCCAGAAAGAGATGGAAGATCTCATTGCCAAGTACGACAAGGAATCCGCAGTACGACAATACGTGGGTCCGATGAAGTGGATTACGTTTTGCCTGCTGGTTCTTTTCGCTGTTTATCAGCTATCCTATACACTCTTTCTGACCCTGCCGCCGCAAATTCACCGTCCAATTCACTTGGCGTTTGGCTTGGGTCTCATTTATCTGCTCTATGCAGGAAGAAGCAAGAAAGGCTCTGAGCAAAAAGTCGGGATCATCAATATCATCCTTGCCCTTCTCAGCGTCTTTGTCTCGCTGTACTGGGTTATTGATTACGAAAATCTCGTCTTGCGCACAGGGAACTACACTACCTTGGACATGTTCGTGGGCGGAGCTGCCATCCTGCTGGTGCTGGAGGCTGCACGTCGTGTCGTCGGTTGGCCGATCACGATTATCGCATCGCTCTTTCTTCTATATACGTATTTCGGTCCGTACATGCCCGGCTTTCTGGAGCATCGCGGCAGCACCGTGCCGCGGATTATCGGACACACATACTTCACCCTTGAGGGGATTTTGGGAACGCCCCTCGCCGTATCCTCGACGTTTATTTTTCTGTTTGTCCTGTTTGGCGCGTTTTTGGAGAAGACAGGTGTCGGACAGTACTTTAACGATCTTTCACTCGTTATCGCCGGTCGTCGCATAGGCGGTCCTGCAAAGGTAGCTGTTTTTTCCAGTGCTTTGCAAGGAACGATCAGCGGCAGCTCGGTAGCCAACGTCGTCACATCCGGCTCCTTTACCATCCCGATGATGAAACGTCTGGGATACCGCCCGGAATTCGCTGGAGCGGTAGAAGCCGCCGCTTCTACTGGTGGACAAATCATGCCGCCAATCATGGGGGCTGCCGCCTTCCTCATGGCCGAGTTTGTTGGGGTGCCTTACTTGGAAATCGTCAAAGCAGCGGCTTTGCCTGCTCTGCTCTATTTCACAGGCATCTGGATCATGACTCATTTTGAAGCGAAGCGCCTTGGGCTGCGCGGACTGAAAAAAGAAGAAATGCCAGACAAAAAGGAAGTCCTGAAGAAAAGCTATTTATTGCTCCCGATCCTGGTGATCATCGGAGCCTTGATGCTAAACTTCACTCCTGAGCGAGCTGCCATCATCGGGATTATCTCTTGCGTCATTGTCGGCGCCTTCCGCAAAGAAACTCGCATGTCTGTAACCGATATTCTGGAAGCGTTCGCCTCTGGCTCCAAGATTGCACTGGGTGTTGTAGCCGCTACTGCTTGTGCTGGGATTATCGTCGGAACTGTTACCCTGACGGGAATCGGCTTGAAGCTTGCCAATGGTTTGATCGATTTGGCAGGCGGCCAGTTGTTCCTCACACTGTTCTTTACCATGATCGCCTCCCTTATTCTGGGGATGGGAACACCGACGACAGCCAACTACATCATCACTTCCACCATTGCTGCACCTGCACTCGTACAGCTTGGTGTGCCAGTAGTCGCTGCTCATATGTTTACGTTCTACTTCGGTATCGTGGCTGACATCACGCCACCGGTCGCACTTGCCGCCTTCGCCGCGTCAGGTATAGCCAAATCAAAACCGATGCGAACGGGTGTGGAGTCTACCCGGTTAGCTATCGCCGCCTTTATGGCTCCCTACATCTTCGTCGTCTCGCCAGCCTTGCTGCTGATTGATACGACCCTCTTCGGATCGATCTGGGTGATGTTCACCTCGGTCATGGGGATGATCGGTGTAGGTGCAGGCTTGATCGGTTACTGGATGGCAAAGCTCAATCCATTGGAGCGCATCCTTTCTGTTGCCGGAGGTCTGCTCGCAGTCATTCCAGGCACGATGACAGATGCGATTGGACTTGCCCTTCTGGCCTTGGTTTTCGCTTTCTCTTACTACAAGAATCGTAAAGAGAATCAACTCGGCCAATTGCCTTCTTAATAGCCAAAAAGAAAACTCCCATGCGTCAGTTCATCTGACTGCTTGGGAGTTTCTTGTTATTCCACCTGATTGTCAATCAATTTCGTCCAGCCATCCACCTGCTCAACTCGTCTTTCCTTCATCAGCTTGCCCAGTGCGCGCTTGAAGCTCGATTTGCTCATGTCGAATTTCTCGCGGACCACATCGGCAGGCGTATCGTCCGTATACGGCATCGCCCCGTCCCGATTGATCAGATAACGCAGCAGCTTTTCCGCGTCCTCCCCGTACTGGACCTCCTTGCGCTCTCGCATAGAACCATTGAGCCTGCCGTCTTCCCGCACAAAACTAACCCGGCAGCGAACCGATTGCCCAAGACGCAGCCGTTCTGTCATCTCATCCCGATGGATAAACAGGATGTGATCCTCATCCGTCAACAGAAAGGCACCGGCTTGAATCACCTTGTAGACCGTACCCACCACCTGCTTGTTCTTCATCGTATGGTCGGCAGGCACTGCAATCTGTCCGACTTCCGCCTCCGTCACCGGCTTTGCCAACATCCGTCCCTTCGGATCTCGCTTGATCGCCACCAGCAAGCGGTCTCCCGGTCGGGGCCATTCATCCCGCAGCTTTGGGAGGTCGTCTATAAAAACAAGCAAGTGCTTGTTGATCCCATTGTCCAGAAAAATCCCCATACGCGAGGAGAGATCCACTACTTCCAACCACCCGTATTCATCAAGGCCCACGTATGGCATGGCCATCGTTGCTGCCAATCGATCTTCGTGGTCATGGTACAAAAACACTTCGACTTCTTCCCCGCTTTCGAGGGGGCCATCTGCTTCGTTGCGGTGGAGAAAGACCTCCTCTCTGCCGTCGGTCAGAAAGTATCCGATCTCCTTCTTGCGGGCTACCCGCATCCTCAGAATCATGCCTGCCTGCAAATTTCGATTGGGAGCCTTGGTTCGTACCTGTCTTCTGTCTCTATCCATCGTTTCGCTTCCTCACTCTCGTCTCTATTCCATTAAAATACCACAACTTTTTCCTGCGACCAAGGCGGCTGTCCCGTAAAGTAGGCAAGTCTTGCACAATGGGACATACATATGACAATATCGGACCCTTTTTAACGATAGGAGTGACGTCGCATTATGTTGCTTTTACTGGAATACATCTTCCTTGGCATCGTACAGGGCTTAACCGAATTTTTGCCCATCTCCAGCACCGGCCATCTCGTTTTATTCCGCAAGCTTTTTGGCCTGGACGAGATCGGATTGTTGTTTGATACGATGCTTCACTTCGGGACGTTGATCGCTGTCATTGTCGTATTCTGGCCCGAGATTAGACAGCTAATCGCCAATCCTACCAGCAAATTAGCCCGTCTGCTTGTCGTAGGAACCATCCCTACAGCCGTGATCGGACTCGCCTTCGAGGATTACTTCGAGGAAATCTCCCGTACTGGCGTCACGATCGGCTGGGAATTTCTTGCGACTGGGGTCATTCTATGGACAGTGGAATCCATGCGCAAGGGACATCGCCGTTTTGAACAAATCAACTACACCGATGCCTTGATCATCGGCACCCTGCAAGGAGCGGCCATCCTTCCCGCTATCTCACGCTCCGGACTTACCATTGCCGGTTCCCTATTGCGTGGAATCGACCGGGCAGATGCGGCTCGTTTTTCCTTTTTGCTCTCCTTGCCAGCCATCCTGGGCGCGTGTACCCTGCAAACCGTCAAACTGACGCAAAATCCACTCGACACCGCTTCACTGATCCCCATGATTGTAGGCACTTTTTTTGCTGCAGTCGCGGGTTACTTCGCGATTCGCTGGATGCTGAGAATTATCAGCACCGGCTCTATGAAGGGGTTTGCGGTCTACGTCTGGATTCTTGGCGGGATCATTCTTGGATTGCAATACCTGGGATAATAACGTTGATCCAGCTGTAGTGGTGGGGAGGAAAAAGGAGAAAACGCTCCAGGCGGGTTGGGATCTTTGCTTAGAGGCTCTAAACATATAAGAAAGTCGGCATACAGCCGACTTACCTGCTTTCTTCCTTGTCTGGGTATCGGCTCGCAATGAGTTTTCCGACCAGTAGGATAATGCCGTAAAATGCGGTGGCCAATAAAGATGTCGCAAGCCAAGTGGCCGTGCCTAGCACCAAATAAAGCAAGGCATGCGCCACAAAGATCCCGAGCAGCCACCACCAGATGTTCATGCGGTTGAAAAAGGACACAAAACCACGCATTCGACTGCACCTCCAGCTATCTCTACTTCTTGTTATAGCCGAAGGGAGGTCATTTTATCCCCCGCTCCATGTACCATTCAAGGGTATTCGACAGCAAAGCCCGCCCGCTCCAAAATCTCAGCCAGAACATCCAATGGTGTCCGGGCTACTTCTCCGTATACCTTTTGCGTATGGAGATGCATCGCGTCAGGAAGATCTGCTGCCAGCTGCTTTCGCAATTTTATTCCGCTTTCATCTTCATCCGTAAGCAGGTAGACCTCATCTGCTTCTTCCGTCAAAAGGGCGAGCTGTTCCGCCTTTTCCGTACTGTAAGAGCCATAGGTGCAATAAATCGTAACGGGTTCTGCGAGGACTTTGAGCAATCGCTCCCGGTCCGTTTTTCCCTCCACGATTAAGACGCAGTCTGCTGCCATCTGTATTTCCCCTTTTCGCCATAAACTCTCTCTTTCAGTATACCTGTTGTCCCCTCCTCAAGCACGCGATGCGGGAAACATGTGGATGTGTAGGCAAGCTCCCGAATTGGCATGGTAATAAGGAAGCCGATAAGTAAAGGAGATCTCCGACCATGGCCAAATGGAAAAGCGCAAAGAATCTAAATCAAAAAGGATTGGCTGTAACCGGTCTGACCAGCAGTACGGTAGCCGATGACACCCATACCGCAGACAATCAAGGAAACGCGAAGCAGCATCAGAATCAGCAACAGCCTCGCCAATCATGATTTGTGTGTGAAAAGAAGCCTGCACAGCAGTGCTTCTTTTCTTTACTTCGGGCACCGTTCCTGATACGCTAGTAAAAAATATTTTTCTGAATATTGCCAAGAGACGGAGAGAAAATCGGCATGGAGCTATCTCTATGGAGAAATCGTTCATTTGTAAAGCTATGGTTCGCGCAGATGACCGCCAATATCGGCGATCAATTTTACAGCTTCGCTTTGCTTTGGTACCTGTTGCAAGCAACGAAATCCGGAACAGCGTTAAGTCTGCTCGTCATCCCGGAAATGGTGGCAGGTCTGCTCTTTTTTCTCGTTGGAGGGGTTCTTGCCGATCGCTACAATCCTCGATTGCTCATGGTCGGATCAGATTTGGCCCGTATTCTCGTCGCAATCGCCGTAGGCATTATGGCGGCTCTGGGGATTGAGCAGTTTTCTTTTTTTCTGATAGCGCAGTTCCTGCTTGGACTATTCTCCAGCTTGTTCCAACCTGCACGTACTGTCGCTCTCAAAGCCATTGTCCCTCTGGAACAGCTCAGTCGTGCCAACGCGATCCTGGACACGACATTTCGGACCATTCGTATTCTTGCTCCCATGAGCATCGGCTTGCTCTCTTCTCTTTTGCCCTTGTCTGCGCTTTTTTTCGTCAATGCCGTCAGCTACCTGCTCTCCGTCTTCTTCGTCTATTCCATTAGCGCAGCTCTACAACCCATCCAGGAAA
Source organism: Brevibacillus panacihumi W25 (assembly GCF_000503775.1). Lineage (GTDB taxonomy): Bacteria > Bacillota > Bacilli > Brevibacillales > Brevibacillaceae > Brevibacillus > Brevibacillus panacihumi_A. Next base: position 1,850,297 of record NZ_KI629782.1, read on the forward strand.
ACGGCGCTCCTGTCAAAATGACCCCTTCCCAGTACATCAAGGATATAGGTATGGGCATGACGGAGCTAAAGCGTAATCATTTGCTCTTTTTGATTCTTGTGTTCAGCAATGTGGGTTTTCTCGTTTGGATCGTGTGTTGGAATGTTGGCTTTCCTTTTTTGGCGGAAGGCATGGCACAAGGCGATGGCAGTCAGCTAGCTGTGCTGATCGGCAGCTACGGCATCGGCAACCTGTTCGGCAGTCTCTACATGGCAAGGGCTGTTTATCATCGTCACCTCTTGGTCATTTTGATCGGATGGGCGGTTCAGGCGGGCGGTTTTCTGTTGTTGGCACTTGGAACGGAGTACCACTGGCTGGCCTATCTGGCTGCTGCGGTCGCTGGAATAGGAGGACCATTAATCGGAATTCCTACGGTTACTGCGATCCAGACGAAAGCCTCCGGCAGCAACACAGGCAAAATATTTTCCATCAACATGCTCATGTTTACGTTCTTCAGCATGCTGTCCAGCATGTTAGGAGCGATCTGGCTGGGTAAATGGCCCGTCGAACAGCTATTTCTCGTTAGTGGACTTTTCCTTGTAAGTTTAGCTGCCATCGGATTTGCCTGGGAACGAAGCATTGAACAACACTCCTACCAACAGCAAGCAGACCAATCCTCTTCTTGAAGGAGAAAGATTGGTTTTTTTTCGGAAAAAGGAATTGCAATCCGCTTATTCATGTCATATAATCTGACGTATAGAAAATAAGTGTTAGATATTCTGACATGAAAAAGGAGTGGATTGAATGGAACCGACTTTAGAAGATGTATCTTCCGCCATCGATTCTACATGGGTCATGGTATCTGCCATCCTGGTGATCATGATGCAGATTGGATTCGCTCTGCTGGAGGCAGGCTCAACCCGGATGAAAAATGCCGGCCACATCGCCGGCAAGACCGTCCTTACTTTCGGTATCTGCTCCATCGCCTTCTGGTCTCTCGGATTCGGGCTTACCTTTGGCGATGGCAACTCCCTCATCGGTCTTACCGGATTTTTCTTCGACGGTTCTGCGGAACAAGCAGCCGCATCTTTCTCCAACTTCTCCGGAGCTTCTGTCCCGATCACGATCCTCTTTTTGTTCCAGCTGGCATTCGCCGCTGTTTCGCTAGCAATCGCCTGGGGCGGGTTTGCCGAACGGGCGAAGCTTTCGGTCTACTTCATTTTCAGTATATTGTTCACTGTGTTGATCTATCCCGTGGTTGGTCACTGGGTATGGGGCGGCGGGTGGCTGGCAGAACTGGGGATGCAGGACTTCGCAGGTTCTACTGTCGTTCATTTACAAGGCGCTATCGTAGCCTTGGTAGCCACACTCCTTTTGAAACCCCGGATCGGCAAGTACAATCGCGACGGCAGCTCCAATCTGATTCCGGGTCACAATCAGGTATACTCCGTGCTTGGCGTGCTTTTCCTGTGGATCGGTTGGTTCGGGTTCAATGGCGGTTCTACACTGGGTGCCTCAGACGGTTTCTTTGGCTATGTCGCCGTCACCACCAATCTCGCTACAGCTGCCGGAGCCATCGCTGCTCTCGCCATCTCCTGGATCGTCATGGGCAAGGCGGATATTCCCAGCATGCTGAACGGCGTCCTCTCAGCCCTGGTCGCTATCACAGCCTCCTGCGCCTTCGTCGATCCCTGGGCAGCAGTCGTAATCGGAGCTGTGTCAGGTATTCTGACCTTCTATACTTCTGTTTGGTTTGATCGCATGGGTATCGATGATCCGATCTTCGCCTTCTCCGTTCACGGGGTGGCAGGCATATGGGGAACCTTGTCCACGGGGCTGTTTGCCACACCTGCCCTCGCAGAAAAAGTGGGAGTCGGCGGTGCAGGCTTGTTCTACGGCGGGGGTTTTCATCAATTGGGGATTCAGGCACTCGGACTGGCAGGCTCGATCGCCTATGTCTTCGCCGTGTCATACATTGTGCTGGCTGCATTGAAAGCCATCATGGGACTTCGTGTATCTCGCGAAGAAGAGCTCGTAGGCCTCGACGTCAGCGAACACGGAATCTATGGCTATCCCGAGCTTCTGCAGCCCGGACGTGTACAACAACCGGCTGCAAGCCCAAAAAGCATCGCGCAAGTCTCAAACTAACGATTTCCAAGCGCTATGATCGTCCCATCAAGGGAAAATCAGCGGGAATTGCTTCTTTCGAAAAATAACGAACTGTTATTCCCTTCCTTTGTGCATACTCGATCTCTCTTCTCGTGCTGCTGCCGATATAACCATCGACATCGATCACAAATATTTCATCGGAGAGATCGATTTTCTTCAGATGCAAGTCACCCAATAATTCGGCTTGCTCTTCTGTCAAATCAAAGCCTTCGCTTTGTTCAAAAAACGCTAAACTAATCACGATGTTTCCTTGAAGGGTTAGGTGTGCATTGACTTGTTCGAATTGCTTCTTGAACTTTGTCGATCCGCATAGCGTGATGATCTTCATGCCATCCTCCTATATTTTTATATAAAAGCTGACCCACATCATCATCGGGTCAGCCCTTTTTTTACTATGTTCCCAACACATACACGGATTCTCCCACGGCAACGCGACCTGGGCGAATGACGGAGGCATATACGCCAAAGTGATTGTCATGCCGCTTGGCGCAGGTCTTTAAAATCGCAGCATTCATCATGAGGCTATCCGGGTCAATGTTGACGTACATGCAGCGGTCGCAGTGCTTGTTCACCTGGAGCAGGACATCGTTGACCTGGATCTGCTTGCCGATCCATTTATCCTCGGCAAACGGTTCATCATCATCCAGCACAATAACCAGATTGCCGCGAAAACGCCTTGGGTCCAGCTCATCGACCTCTGCCAGGCGCGCGATTTCCCGCAGGGAGGCATCCGTCACCAGCAGGATGTGATCCTCCCAGTTTTTCCCTCCTTCCTGAGGAACGCTTCGCTTAGGCGCAATCGACCGCTTCGCCGTCTGTGCCACATGCTCAAACAAGGCATCCTCCCAGACGAACGAGTTTCCGTCCCGAGCTGTCACATAGACTTGCGGGTATTGATCATCTTCCTTGGCCTTCTCCTCCAGGACCGCCTCATACCCCAGAAGTGCCGGTACCACGTCTGCACTCAAATACTTGCCGTTGCGAGACTCATCGAGAAAATAGTAGCTGCGATCCCCGTACAATCCGAAGCTGTCTACCTGGCATTCTGTCAGCTGCTCTCCACGCATCGCCTTCACCGGATGGCGAAAAATGCTTTGCAGACTCCCTACTCTCTTCATCTTTCCTCTCTCCCCCTCTAACGGCTGCCCGTAATAAACGAATTGCGGACCCGGCTCCAGAACGTCAACTTCTTGTAGCGGGCAAATTTGACCTTCTCCTGCCCCACTCTGCAAATGATGGATCGCACATTTTTCCATACACCCTGCTCGCGGTCGAGACCGATCATGATCTCCGGATTCATCACGATCAATTCAACTGTGTGATGCTTGGGCAGCACCAGCGAGCTGTTGATCGTGCGGTACGCCTGGTTGTTGATGGATGCGATCTCGGATAGCTGTATCGCTTCGATGGAAGGGTGAACGATGGCCCCATCTACTGCCTTGTTGTAAGCTGTGCTTCCTGACGGCGAGGAGACGATCAGCCCGTCGCCGCGAAAGGTCTCCAGCTCATCCCCGTTGATGTTGACGCAGGCCACGAGGGTGGACAAGGAAGCATTGCGTACAACCAGCTCATTCAAAGCCCATTTATGATACACCTGTCCGTCACCAGTCGTAATTTGACATTGGACGGTCGGGTATTCGGCGATGAACGGCTCTTTTTGTTCCAGCAGCATGGTGACGAAGTCGTCCAGCTCATCCGGCCGCCAATCCGCATAAAAGCCGAGATGACCCGTATGTATGCCTACGTAGGTCGGCTGCATGCCGTATTGATGGACCGCCTCCAGCAAAGTTCCATCTCCGCCGATGGAAAGTACCATATCCGGATGTTCATCCGGCCCCGTAACGAAGGTGTACATGCTTCCTGCTTCCTTCAGTTTATCCTTTAATCGCAGTTCAACTTCCCGCGTATAGTCGTCATTTCGCAGTACAGTTGCAATTTTCATGCTGATCGGCCCTCTCTTTTATCCGCAATCGCTCTATCGTTTTTCTCAATATACCACAGGAAAAAGAAGGATGCATGGCAGCGAACAAAAAAGCGAGCCAAGACAGGCCCGCCACTACTCCAGAATTGCTTCTACATGCTTGACAACCTGCTCTGCTTGCTTCATCCACCTGTCCTCGACTTCTGCATCCTTGTCGACAGGCTCCTGAAATTGGTTGACCATCGCAGAAGCCACCGACGCATTCACAAGATCCTGCTCCACCCCTGTCTGGTACACATGTTTAATCACAAAGGGAGTACCCATTTCCAGCCACGCATCCGGACTGTCCAGTTCGCCTTGCAGGACTTTGACCGGCAGACGAAGATAGACCATTCCCTGCTCGTCCAGCATGCAGTCGAAGTAGCCATGCTCATAATCCCAGTTCGCCAGTGTAAAGTCTGGTTGGAGCGCTCCTTGAATATAGCCATACGTTCCTCTTGTGCCTGGCAAGCTGCTGTTGTGAATTTCTCTCATCATGGATCCCTGCCTTTCCCTGTTTCCTCCTGGTAGTGTGTGCCGTCAAGCCTTGTTGTACTCCTTCCTTGGCTCCATAGGAAAAAGCCCTGCCAAAACAAGTTCTGGTCAAGGCTTCCCGAAAGGTCTGTTTTTAAATCAGAACGATGGATAGGAGCGTAAACAAGGCAAGCGGAATAATCTTGCGTCCGCGACGACGACGCCGTTTGCGCCGAACCTCAGGAGCGATCAAGACAGGGCCGGCATGCGGAGGAAACGGTGGCGGCGGTGGTGGCGGCGGTGGCGGCGGGCAAACGTAGTAGCAGTTCGGCGGCGGTGGAAATGGTCCCGGGAACGGTGCGGGGAAGGTTTGATAAGGACTTACGGCTTGAAAAGGCTTCGATTCCGTGCTTGGACTGACTGCTTGTGGTACGTTTTTGCCGGCGAAGGGACTTACACTTTCCTTCCCAGAAAAAGGGCTTACTTTTGAAGAAGGCGCGTTTTTCCCTCCAAAAGGGCTGACCGAGCTTTGCGGCGCATTTTTTCCGCTGAAGGGACTCAGCATCGTATTCGGCGGTGCAGGCCGATTGCTGCTGCCTTGCGGATATCCTCCTGTATAGGGATAGGTTGGCGTATAACCGTATGGATTTTCATCGCCATACGGAGAAATTCCGGAATATGGCGGAAATCCAGGATAGGGATTGTAGCCAGGATAGTTGGGGTAACCGCCATATCCTCCATATCCACCAAAACCGCCTGGATCTCCATACCCCCCAAATCCTCCGTATCCTCCATAGGGATATCCGCCGCCGTATGGCTGAAACGGACTTCCCCACTCTCCAAAAGAAGTACGACTGGCTACGTGCCGCGTCGGCAGTTGCTCCTCGTAGTCGTAGTCGTCCTCTTCCTCCTCTTCCTCGACCTCAATGTATACGTTGTGCTCGTCATAATCGACGATCACCCCTTCAAATACCTGTCCATCAATGGCCTCGATGCGCACTTTTTTCTCAGCATGCTCCTGGCAGATTTCATGCACCGACTGCCGCATATCCTTGATCATGCTGACCAACTGGACATCTGCCTGGAACAGGCTTTTATCAGACTGCATGGAAACTCCTCCCCTTCTGGTGTTTCTTTATTACCATATACAGGTGCCCAAGGGGAGGTGTGCTCTTTTCCCAGTGATCCTAGCCCATTTTGCTGGGTACCGGCACAGCAGTGTCCGTCAGAAATCTGCCGGGCGAAAAAGGCATCAGCCGTTCTTGATTCCCGGTCTCCAGCCAATCTGCCATTCTTTTCGCCGTAACCACAGACAGCAGAATCCCATTGCGAAAATGGCCGCCGGCAAGCGAAATGCAGCGTAAGCCAGGTATTTCTCCCATAATCGGCTTGCCATCAGCCGTCGCTGGCCGAAGCCCGCCCCACGCCTCCAAAAATGCAGCCGCATGCAGTGCAGGCACATAAGGCAAGGCCCCCTGCAGGACATGGGCAAGACCCGAAAGCGTCACTTCACGTTGAAAGCCGCTTTCGTCCTCCGTGGCCCCGATCACGATTCTTCCGTCCTTTTTGGGCGTCAAGTAGCCGGAAGAACCGAAAATGACCGTACGCAACGGAATCCCGATCGAGGATACGGCAGCAATCTGGCCGCGAACGGGACGCACGGGAATGGACACATCGAGCATCTGCATCATGATCCCTGCCCAAGCCCCCGAGCATATGACGGTGTGATCCGCATAGATCCGCCCAGAGGATGTCTCCACGCCCTCCACACAGCCTGCATGGTGCAGCAGTTTGCTGACGACACAGCCGCTTCGCAGATCGACTCCCAGCTTGCGGCAGGCTGTCACCAAGGCCCGCAGCAGGAAGCGATTGTTGATATGCCCTTCCCCCGGGGAATAAATCGCCGCGACGGCTTGATCCGTAAGAAGCGGCTCCACTTCTTGCAGTTCTTTTCCCTGCAGCCAGTGCACGTCATGTCCCGCTTTCTTTTGCCAGAGGTATTTGTTGTAAAACGCTTCTTCCTCCTCCTCATCCAGCGCGACCGTAAGCAGACCCTCCAGGCTTAGCTGGACATCTCCGCCCGCTATTGCCTGCAGCTCCTCCACCCAACGCGGATAGCTCTGCAAGGACTCCATCCCCAAATCAAGCAACGGCCCTACAGACTGGAATTCCTTCAGAGGAGCCAGCATGCCCGCAGCAGCAGACGATGCTTGTCCTCCCCAATCCCCCTGCTCGACAATCGTGACGGTCTTGCCTCTTGCAGCCAATTCATACGCCAGACTCAGTCCGATGATTCCCCCGCCTACAATCAATACCTTTCCCATGACGAAACTCTCCTTTGCCTGCACCTTGTTCATAGCAAAAAGCCCACCTTCTCCCCGACAGGAAAAAGGTGGGCTCCCACGCATATACAATCGCTTTTATACGCTGTTCGCTCGCAACCATATCCCTGCGCCGGCATGATCCGGATCAGGTGCAATGGGTCGACGGTCATGGCTACCGTCCTCTCAGCCCCGCCTGCGGGACTCCCCAAGTTGCTGTGTTCTTATGCCATTTTCATCAGTATAGACCTCTGGCCGACTGGCTGACAAGTGCCATCTGCAGCGTCAATCCTCATCCTTGTAGTCGTAGCTCTCCGGAATCGGCTCATAGCGCTGGATTTCTTCCCATTCCCGCAGCTTGCGAATTTCCTCCAGATGATGCTGGAATTGATCCTTGTTGATCAGGTATTCTCTGCCGTCGTGTACAGCACGGATTTTTCCTTCGCGGATTTTTTCCATAATGTAGGATTCCGGCAATTCCAGATAGACGGCTGTCTCGCCAATCGTCAGGTACGTCTTATTTTCCACGCAATCTCACTTCCAGTTCTGCTTTTTGAAGCTCGTATCCAGGTTTGCCCAAGAGCGCCAGCATATTCGCTTTGTAAGCCTCCACACCCGGCTGGTCAAACGGGTTGATGCCCAAAAGATAGCCGCTGATGCCGCACGCCTTTTGGAAAAAGTAGAACAGGCCCCCGAGATAGTAGGCTGTTGCTTCCGGGATCTCCACCACGAGATTGGGCACGCCGCCATCCACATGAGCCAGCATCGTTCCCGCGAAAGCCTTCTGATTTACGTCATTCATCGTCTTTCCTGACAAAAAATGAAGGCCGTCAACCTCTTCCCCTTCCGGCTGGATCCGGACGTCTATCGCTGGACGCTTCACCGAGATAACCGTCTCGAACAACAGGCGCACTCCGTCCTGTATGTATTGTCCCAGCGAATGCAAATCAGCGGAAAATTCGGCCGAGGCAGGGAACAGTCCTTTTCCATCCTTGCCCTCTGATTCGCCAAATAGCTGCTTCCACCATTCGGCAAACGAACGAAAGCGCGGTTCATAATTGACCACTACTTCCACTTGCTTTCCTTTGCCATAGAGGATGTTGCGAATCCCGGCGTATTGATAGCAGGGGTTCTCCTCAATATCTGGCACCAGATAATTCATTCGGGCGTCAGCGGCTCCTTGCAGCAAGGCATCGATATCTACCCCGCTTACGGCAATGGGCAGCAATCCCACAGGCGTCAGCACAGAGAAGCGTCCGCCTATGTCCTCGGGAATTACAAAGGTCTCGTATCCTTCACACTCAGCCAGCTTGCGCAAAGCACCTCTCGCTTTGTCTGTCGTGACATAGATGCGTTTGCGCGCCTCTTCGCGGCCAAGCCTTTTTTCCAGCCAATCCCGAAAAAGTCGGAAGGCAATGGCTGGCTCCAAGGTCGTACCCGATTTCGAGATTACATTGATGGACACACGCTTTCCTTCCAGAACCTCCATCAGATGAGCCAGGTATACAGGGCTGATATTATTGCCCACGAAATGAATTTCCGGGGTGCTTCGCTTGGAGGCAGGCAACAAATTGTAAAAGCTGTGGTTCAAAAAATCAAGTGCTGCCTTGGCTCCAAGGCAAGAGCCGCCGATCCCTATGATCAGCAGCACGTCAGAGTCCGCTTGAATCCGAGCCGCTATCCGTTTGATTCGGGTGTATTCCGCACGATCGTATTGTACGGGCCAATCGATCCAACCCAAATAGTTACTCCCTGGTCCCGTTCTTTTATGAAGCATTTCATGTGCCTGAAAAATGGGTTTCGCAAGCTTCTCCCATTCATCTGATTGGACAAAGGCGCGAGCGTGGGAGTAATCAAATCGAATTGCCTGGCTCATGGCTCCCCCTCCAACGAACGTCTTCTATTTCCTATCTTATCACGCAAAATCACTGTAAAGTACCATCCGCCAAAACAAGACAAAAAGCAATCAATCCCAAAAAGTGTAACGAATTGACAGGTATTTCGTAGAAACCTTTAGCTTTTGACAGCTGTTACTTTTTACTATGAAGCAAGGAGAATGAATATGAAAAAACGCTGGTGGATTATCGGGTCCGTGGTCGTCCTCTTAGGAGTCGGGACAATCGGAGTAAGCATGATGGGATCACAACAAGCCATGGGCATGCCCGTTCAGATTGCAACTCCTAGCAAATCCGCTTTGGAAAGCAAAATCCTCACCTCCGGAACCGTCATCGTGGAGGACAAGCAGAAGCAGTATGCCACTGTTACCGGAATCTTGCGCGAGTTTGCCGTCAAAGAAGGCGACAAGGTAAAAAAAGGGCAGATTATCGCCAAAATCGATACCTCTGACGTCGATAGCAGAATTCTCGACCTGGAAGCGCAAATGAGTTTGTCCCAAGCCAATTTGGCCAAAGCACAGGCGGGGATGGAACCGGAAGAATTAGCGCAGGAGCAGGAACGCCTTGCGCAAGCACAGCGCGATTACGACACGGCTAAAAAGGAGTACGACCGGATTCATCAATTGTTTGTCTCGGGTGCCTCCACGCAGCAGGAAGCGGATAAAGCGAAGTCGCAGCTGGATTCCACTCTCTCCTCTCTAGAGGTAGCCAAACAGCAGCTTGCGCTCAAGCAAAAAGGGCCTCGCAAGGAAGAAATCGCTTCTCATCAAGCGCAAATCAACAAGCTTCAGGTAGAAAGACAACAACTGGAGAAGGAACGGGTGCAGAGCATCGTCATCGCTCCTGCTGACGGAACGGTCATCGCAGTAGCCGCCGAGAACGGACAGTATGTCAACAAAGGCACCGAGCTACTTACGCTCGCCAACCTCGACAATCTGCTGATCCAGGCAGACATCAACGAATCGGATGTCAACAAGCTGAAGCTCGGCCAAAGCGCAACGATTGAAGGTGTCACCTTGGGAAAAGAAAAGCTGGACGCCGAGGTAACTCGTATTTCCCCCATTGCTACGACGACCCAAAGCAGTTCCGGTCAGGGTGAAAAAACCCGCGTCAAAGTGATGCTCAAACCTAGAGGCGAGCTTTCCGCTCTAAAACCCGGCTTCCATGTAGACATCAATATTTCTGTCGAAAAAATCGACACCGCCCTGCAAGTTCCGATTGAAGCCATTCAACAGGACGAGAACGGAAGCACATATGTCTGGATCGCATCTGATGGAGTCGCGAAAAAGCAACCAGTGGATACAGGAGTTGAAAATGAACTCTTCTCCCACATCAAGACCGGACTCGAAGGCGAGGAGCAAATCATATTGAGTCCCATCGATGGCCTGAGTGAGGGTACACCGATCCTGCCGATGAATGGCAGCGCTGCGCCGGTCGGCATCTAATTACGCAGCCAGAAAGGAGGTCTGCCGCGATGCTTCACGTCGAAGGCTTGACGAAATCATACAAGACAGGCGATTCTGAGTTGCCGATCTTAAAAGGGGTCTCCCTGCTGGTGGAGAAAGGCGAGTTCGTAGCCATCATGGGGCCATCCGGTTCAGGTAAGTCCACCTTTATGAACATGCTGGGCTGCCTGGATCGTCCTGATACGGGTACATATATGCTGGACGGAATTGAAGTAAGCAGCCTGAAGGACAGGCAACTGGCTCATGTCCGCAATCAAAAAATCGGCTTCGTCTTCCAATCCTTTAATCTCTTGGCGCGCTCTACTTCCTTGCACAATGTGGAGCTTCCGATGATGTACGCCAAAATCAGCAAGACGGAACGCCGCAACCGTGCTACTGAAGCGCTGAAGCGCGTTGGGCTGGCTGAACGCATGCTGCATAAGCCGACACAGCTCTCCGGTGGTCAAAAACAACGGGTAGCCATCGCCCGGGCACTAGTGAACCGCCCTTCGATATTACTGGCTGACGAACCAACCGGAAATCTCGACAGTCGTTCCGGTATCGAAATCATGGCCATGTTTCAGGAATTGCACGCGCAAGGAGTCACGATTATCCTGGTTACGCACGAATTGGATATCGCGCAGCACGCTGAACGGATTGTTACCTTCAAGGATGGCGTGATTATCCGCGATGAACGGGTTGCGGAACGGCTTTTTGCTGCTCCGACGGGCGAGGTGATTGTCACATGAACTTTTTCGAGAGCTTTCAAACAGCAGTAGAAGGGATTTGGGCGAATAAAATGCGCTCCAGTCTGACCATGCTGGGCATTATCATCGGAATTACCTCCGTCATCGCCGTTACGACCCTCGGTGAAGGCGGCCAAAGGGCGATCAACGAGGAGATGGAGAAATTCGGGCGAAACAACTTCAACGTCTTCATCAATTGGGACACCAAAGAAGAGCATTCCAATGACGATCTGACCGTCGAGGATGCTGAGGTTCTCGCAAAGATCAGTCCCGCCATCGAATATATCGTTCCGTACAATCCAGGTACGGTCGAAATGAAAGGCCCGAAAAAAGAAGAAAGAGTCAACCTGGTCGCTACTACAGCGGATTATTTTCCGATGCTCAAGACGACAACCAAGCTGTCGAAAGGCCGTTTTTTCAATCATACGGATGACAAGGAGCAACGGGCTGTCGTCGTATTGGAGGAAGCGCTGGGCACAAAGCTGTTCGGCCAGGTAAATCCGATTGGGCAGCGGGTCCGCATGGGGAACAACTCACTTGTCGTGATCGGAACATATACAGAAGAAAAATTCAAGTTTGACATGGGTGCCGAAAGTTATGGCGCCTTCGTGCCGATCCGCTATTCCCAAAGCCTGCAGGAAGAGCCTTATGTCCAGATGCTGATGGGCACAGCAGTCGATAAGGCTTCCATCGAGCCGGCGATGCAGCAGGCCAAGCAATACCTCAGCCGCAAGCATCAAAAGAAAGACCACTACATGGCCCGCTCCATGCAGGAATCCGTCAATCAGTTCAATCAGGTGACAGGTACACTGACGATCATCTTCAGTGTCATCGCCGGAATCTCGCTGGTGGTCGGCGGGGTAGGCGTGATGAATATTATGCTTGTCTCCGTTACGGAGCGGACGAGAGAAATCGGGATTCGCAAAGCTTTAGGTGCGCGAAGGAGCGACATCCTGATACAATTTCTGATCGAATCGGTGATCGTCTGCCTGATCGGGGGGTTGATCGGCGTCTTGTCCGGTCTGGGGATCGCTTCACTGATCGCCTATTTTGCCAACCTCCCACCAATGCTCTCCTGGAACAGCGTCATCATAGCCTTTGCCTTCTCCAGTGCAATCGGGATATTCTTCGGTCTTTATCCAGCCAACAAAGCTGCCAAGCTGGACCCGATCGAAGCGCTGCGTTACGAATAATCGGCATCTACAAAACATGCACCTGCGGCTTGGCTGCAGGTGCATGTTTTTTCAGGCATAGGTATCTGTCATCAGCTTTAAAAGAAAAAAAAGCGCAATTCCAACGCTTGCGACGGTCCACCAAAGCAGTTTGCTATAACTCTTGCCCGTCTTGTAAATGCCAATCAACCTCCACGTACCGACCGAGACACAAAGGAGGCTGATCAGGAGCAGAAGTATCCCCATGACCTCCCTCCTTCCCTTCATTAACCTATATGGGAATAGGGCGGGAAAAATCACTTCTTCTCTCTCTTTTTCCCCAAGCGGCTCAGGACTTCGCGCCCGCGCTCCTTCACCTTGTCGTCATGGACCTGCAAGGGACGCTTTTTCATCATCCCGTTCTTCGAAGTGTCAGGGCGTTGATCTGCTCGCATCAGCTATACTTGCCCCCGCCTTTTTTGTCGTACTCGGCAAGCAGCTCCCCAAAGCTCTTGTTGCGCTCACGCTCCTCCTGTTCGCGCCGCTTTTGCTCGGCAGCTTCCCGGGCTTGCCGCTCATTTTGCTCCTTAATCTCTTTTTCCAACTGCTTCAACTTGCCCAATGCATCTGCGTTGAGAATTTCTTTGACATTCAATCCATTCTTCGCATCTGTCAGTTCCGTTTGTTGGTTGTGAGAACGCTGCTGCGGGTGACGTTTTTGTTTTTTCGCCATATTGGATCAAACCTTTCCTGTATAGATTTCCTCATTCAATTGTTTCATTTGGGTCATACTACGGTCATGCAAACGGTTCTGACCTCTTTGTGGTCGCGCCGCGAGCCTGATTGAGTAGAGGAGGAGAAGACATGGTGCGCAACAAGGAAAAAGACTTTGGAAAAACGGCGGAAATCCGCGGACCCAAAGCTCAATCGGAAGCTGTCCGTTCAGACGGCTCCATCAATAGTGAACCACAAGAACGCTTAAAAGAAAACCGCTGATAGACAGGAAAACGCCGATCCGACAGATTACGAGGATCGGCGCTTTTTACGACCCTCTGGACGGAGAGTCGCTGGATACAATACACGCTCTTGCTTCAGAACGGTCAGCTTATCAACAAACTGGAAATGAAGCCCGTTTTTCCATAGCTTGCGCCCCATATCCCGCTCCATCGCCGTACGAATCAAAGCCTGGAAAAGACCTGTACGCAGCAAGGTTTCCCGGGGGACGGAGACGTGCTCTGTCGTAAACAATGTCCAGGGTGCATGATGATCCTCCATTTTAGACCCGTAGGCACGCTGGATGGCAAGCCTGCGCTGCGCTTCGGGGCACGGCAGGCCGAGATGGAATGGAAGACCGCTTGCGATCTGATTCTCCTCCAGTAGCGGCAGGATGCGTGCAGGCGTGTGGGGCCGTTTGATCTGCGGATATTGCTCCAGCCAGCTGCTGCACTCCTCGTGCTGTTTTGCCGAAAAGCGCGGATCGTAGACCGAATAGATCCGCTTGGCGTCCAGACCGAGCAGCACCAGCCTGGGATCGTGCAGATGGGCCTGCATATGTGTGCCGATGAACTCCCGCGGTACCATCATATTGCTGGCAAGAAAAACGACCAGGCTGCCACGGCTCTGCACAACCCCTTCATTAACTAACCGATAAAAAGGCAATCTCCGTTGAAAACGGACGTAGCGCAGGGAGAAATTGGCTGCAAACTGGGCGACCTTTTGCTGCGTATCGTCTGTAGAGCCATTGTCTATCACAATCACTTCAAAATGATCGAATGACGTTAATTGCAGATTGAGGCAAAACAAGGTATACAGGAGCTGATCAGCTACATCTCTCGTTGGTATCACGACGCTGGTAAGCATCTGATCTCCCCTTTTCTTGATTACGTACATCTATCTGCATCTTATGCGCAAATCAGCATATTGGGCTGGGCGCAGCAGAGCCAGACATGGTATAACACGGGTCTGCTTTACACATCCTACGATCAGAAAGCTGCGGAAAAGGAGGCCTGATCTCATGGACGAGAAGAAGAAGCAATCCATTGATGGCACGTTCCCACACCAAATCAGCGCACCTGACTACAAGACATCCCCCCTCTCGATTCAAGAACCATTCGTCAACGAATTCGGGGTCATCATCGGCGACAGCTTTTACGATTCAAAAAACTCTCCGCTGAATCAGTGGAGCACTGATACGGATCCCTCCGTCATGGCAGGCGACCGGTGGGTCCACCCGACCAATGACATCGGCTGGAACACGCGCGAGAACCGTGAACTGCTGGAAAACAAGCAATTCAAGGGAGCGAGATTCATGCACCCGACCTTGGATGTCAGCAAAGGAAAAGATTAGGAAACATCCCCCCTTGCGCCCATTCGGCTCCATGCGAATGGGCGTCGTTCCATTTATGGTACAATAGAGAATGAAAACAACGAGAGGGGTTTGTCCATGAGCATCAGGCTTGTCATCGAGCCCGCGTTCTCACTCGCTTATCAACGCTATGCCGGTTTTGAGCCGGGCGAGACCCTTCGCTTGTATGCGAGAACGAGCGGACCGGGTACAGGCGGACTTTTTTATGCGATCGAAAAAGACGAATACATGGCAGAGGATGCCATCTTTGAAGTAGAAGGATTGCGATTCGTCATCCGGCCATCCGACTTCTGGTTTTTCGATGGGGGTACGCTTCGCTACAATCCGTTATATGGGGAATACGGTTTTTCATTCTTTAATCCGCGGCTGGAGGAATAGGGATTCCCCCATGACAACAGTAGGAGGAACAATCAATGAAAAAACGAGGCTCCGTCCTTTTGGCCATTGGCGCGTTTTTATTAGCCAATCTCAAGTGGATTTTGGGGTTACTGAAGTTTTCGAAATTTGGCACGACCCTGCTTTCCATGGCGATCAGCCTGGGGGCATATGCGATGTTTTACGGCTGGAAATTTGCCGTCGCCATCGTCTATTTGATCTTCGTCCATGAAATGGGGCATCTCGTCGCGGCCAAACGCAAAGGGATCGCCACGTCTCCAGCCATTTTCATCCCTTTTGCAGGGGCCATGATCTCCATGAAGGATCACCCCCGGGATGCCGGAACGGAGGCTTATCTGGCCTATGGCGGGCCGCTCGCAGGCCTTGTGTCGTTTTTGCCTGCCTTGCCGCTCTATTGGTATACCCAAGACCCTTTCTGGGCTTTAGTCATCTATCTAGGAGCTCTGCTCAATCTGTTCAATCTGATGCCAATCTCGCCGCTGGACGGGGGACGCATCGTCTCTGTCTTGTCCACCAAGATCTGGTTCATTGGGTTAATCGGAGTAGGGGTAATGTTGTTCTTCTCCCCGGGACCCATCATGGTGTTCATCTTCATCATTGGTCTCATTACCTGGTGGAACCGTCTGCGTGAAAGCTACCAGCACCAAGTGCTGCAAACAGAAAAAGAAATGGTGCACGAATTCCTGCATGAGATCGCCCAATGGCCCACGCTGGAGTCTTCCTGGTATAAGCGCATGAGCTTGAATGAACGGGCAAGCCGATTGGCCCAGCTGCCCCCGCAAAAAGGCTTTCTCATTCCCTTTTTGCATGACGAGCAGCGTTTAAAGCGCGACCGTGAACGGCTTGACAAAGTCTACACGAACCGTCTTCTCGACCTTTTCCGCGAATGGGAACGTGAGCCAGTGCTGTTCATCGACAGCGACCCGAATCGTCCTGCTCCCTCCCCTACCCTGGAAGAAGGAGAGCGCGTGGCACGTCAAAGGCTGACAGAAGTCGAAGAACAGATGCATCGTCTGTCAACCTATTACGTCGCACCAGCTTCGACCAAGTGGAAAGTGCTGGCTGCTTATCTGGGACTGGCGGCGGTCTTGTCTATTTTCTTCGTTATCGGCCAACAATGGCTGCATCAAGGGTTTTGATTCACCGCCTTAGAGCGCAAAAACCTGAGAAAAGGGTATCAGATTCTCTATTTTCTCGGATAAAAGGGCGCCAATGCCCTGAATCGGGATTTATCGGTTTTGTCTGTTGACCAAAAACAATGTATGATAGGAAGGTGTACATTCAAAATTTTCCACCATGTACCACACAAAAACATATTTACAAGAAAAAAGATTTTAAGAGAGGATGAACCTTCACATTGGACACCGTTCCGATAGTGCTCAACCTGCTAGTAGTTATTCTGCTTGTATTTCTGAACGGCTTTTTCGTTGCCGCGGAGTTTTCTCTCGTCAAGGTGCGGCAAACTCGCCTCACGCAGTTGGTCAACGATGGGAACAAACGGGCCAAATACGCCCAAAAGGTTACACAGCAGCTTGACGCTTACCTTTCCGCTTGTCAGGTCGGGATCACGTTATCCTCGCTTGCTCTCGGTTGGGTCGGTGAACCAGCCATTTCCCACATGATTGTGGAGCCGTTGCTGGGGTTTGCGGGTGTTCCTGATTACTTGATTTCGGCGATCTCGATCGGGATTGCGTTCGCCATTATCACGTTCCTGCATATCGTACTTGGCGAGCTGGCACCAAAATCTTTGGCGATTCAGAAAGCGGAAGAAACTTCTCTGTGGGTTGCAGCGCCTTTGATGTTCTTCCATAAATTGCTTTACCCGGCTATCTGGTTCCTGAACGGGACAGCCAATGCCATGATGAAACGCTTGGGCTTGGAGGTCCTCACAGAGCACGAAGCCGCCCATACGGAGGAAGAAATTCGTCTGTTGGTCAATCAAAGCCACCAAAGCGGGCATATTGACCAGACCGAACTCACCCTGGTCGAGCAGGTCTTTGACTTCTCCGAGACGCTGGTTCGGGAGACGATGGTTCCGCGTATCGATATGATTTGCTTGTACACCACGAATACCTTTGAAGAAAATCTCGAAATCATCCGAACTCAGCGCCACTCGCGTCTGCCTGTAGCAGATGAAGACAAGGACAATATCATCGGTTTTGTCCACGCCACTGACTTTTACCTGGCGGCTCTGGAAAACGGACACGTGGAGCTGGAATCTCTGCTGCGTCCGGTCACAACCGTACCGGAGTCAATGGAAATCAGCGCCGTCTTGCGTCTGTTGCAGAAGAAACGCTCCCAAATGGCGATTGTCATCGATGAATACGGCGGTACTGCCGGTCTCGTGACGATGGAGGATATTTTGGAAGAGATCGTCGGTGATATTCAGGACGAATTCGACGACGATGAACAGCCCGACATCGAGATTCTGGAAAACGGCTTCTCCGTTTCCGGCATGATGATGCTGACCCATTTGAACGATTACCTTCCGTTTGATTTGGAATCCGAAGATGTGGATACCATCGGCGGCTGGTTATACAGTCAATTGGAAGAAGAGATTGCTGTAGACGCTTTTGTCGAAGTGCAGAACTATCTGTTCACCGTAAAAGAAATGGATAATCATCGTGTGACTCGCGTTCTGATTACACGCATGAATTCGGATGAAACCGATCCCGATCTGTCAGAACAACTGCTCACTGTATCCTGACCATAAACGAAAAAGCAGAGCTCCCGCAGCCATTCCTGGACTGCGGGAGTTTTCTTTTTACCAGCTATTCGCTATCTGTTTGTTTGTCTCACGCCATCTGATGAATCCGAGCTTGTTTCGGGCTTCCAATCCGTAATGCCATTGTCCTCCAGAATCCCCAAGGTGACATCGCTAATATCCGGGTCGGCCAGCAGACTGTCACGCACCCTGAACTTGATATCGTCAGCCACAGATAGCATAAGACCCGGCCGCAGCTCCAAATAGCTCTCGACATGGTAAAAGCGCCCCTCCTGGACGATCCGCAGCCGATTGATATCGGTCACATCCGGGTCCTGCAGAATGATCTTGGCCACTCGTTCCTCTATTTCCTTGGGAGCCGCGACCCCAATCAAACCAACCATATTGTCATAGCCTACCCGAAAGCCAACCCCGATCATCAAAAAGCCGATCAGAATCGTCGCTATTCCATCCAGCCAGGTGAACGTCGTAAACTGTGTCATGACTACAGCAAGCAAAGCCAGAAGAGCCCCCAGTGTCGCGACCAGATCTTCATAAAAAACCAGACGCGTGGGTGGGGCTGCACGTCCTACATTGCGAAAGGCGAGCGGCACGACACCCCAGCCCTTTGCCTCTACGCGCGCTTCATGCGCTATTTCCTTCATCGCTTTGATCAGAACGAAACCGTCTACGACAATGGCCAGGGTCAGAATCGCCGCATTCAGCCAAAAATGCGTGGAGACAGCGGGGACCTTCAGAAGATGGAACCCCTCCTTGATGGTCTCGTAAGCCATGATGGTCACCACGATTACCGCAACCATGCAAAACAGGTTGATGACCCTTCCAAAGCCCGTGGGAAACCGGCGAGTCGGCTTTTTTTCGCCCAACACGCTCCCGAAAAAAACGAAGCCCTGATTGACCGCATCCGCAACAGAATGCATCGCGGACGCAAACATCGCTCCACTGCCGCTGTATGCAGCAGCAAAGCCTTTGACTAGCGCCAAGCCTGTATTTCCCAGAGCTGCCGTCGCTGAAGACGTGTTTCCTTTTTTCAGGGTTTCCCACAACGAAGCCATCCTTTTTCTCTCCTCCTTGCCTTCCTTATCCGAGCAGTTTCAATCCGATGACCGAGCAGACAATCAATGCGATGCAAAAGAGCCTCATTCTATCTTTTGACTCTCCGTACAAAAACATGCCAACTACTGTGCTGCCCACCGTGCCGATTCCCGTCCAAACTGCGTATGCTGTCCCCATTGCAATACCTGTCATGGCATAAGAAAGCAGGGCAAAGCTCAAGCCAAATCCTGCTACAAGGATAAGGTACGAGCGGACAGTACGCTCCCGGTTTACCATCGACATCCCCGTGACACCCACAACTTCAAACAATCCGGCAAAAATCAAGGAAATCCATGTCATGACGCCCTCTCCTCCTCTCGTACGGAGTCTGCCTGCTCAGGAGTAGCCAGCTTCAGTCCGATGATTCCTGCCAATAGCAAAGCAATAAGAATCAGCTTGCTCAAGCGAAACGGCTCGTCAAAAAAAAGCATCTCGCTGATGACGGTTCCTGCCGTTCCCAGCCCGACAAAGACTGCGTACACCGTACTGGTCGGGAGCTTTTTACTTGCGTAGATCAGTACGCCAAAGCTTACAATAATCGCGATTACCGTCAATCCCCATGTCAGAACGCTGTCCGCGTGCTTCAGACCTGCAACCCACATGACTTCAAAAAAACCTGCCAGAACAACCAGCATCCACGTCTTGTTCATTTCGATGTTCTCCCCTCTCTGCCTGTATCATTCCCTGACGAAAAGACAAAAAAGCCCGAAAGAATATCTCTTAGATACTCTCCCGGGCTTTTATCCCTCCGTGTGCACGGCTCTTCGCCGTGGGTTTTCTCTCGGACCAGACCGGACGAATTCCGCGGAACCCTAGAAAACACTTCCTTACATTGTACACGAACAGTTCTTCTTTGAAAAGATCTAAAAAATCAGGAAGCCAAGACTGATAATGGTACCTGTAACCAGCAACAGCATCAGACAGTATCCCATGATGTCACGCGCGCCCAGTCCTGCCAGAGCCAGTACTGGCAAGGCCCAGAATGGCTGGATCAGGTTGGTCCAGGCATCGCCCCAGGCAATCGCCATCGCGACCTTGGCATGGGAAACGCCGAGCTCGGACGCTACTGGCAGCATGATTGGCGCTTGTACAGCCCACTGTCCGCCGCCAGATGGAATAAAGATGTTGAGCAAACCTGCGCTCCAGAATGTGAAAAGCGGGAACGTAGTCGGCGTGGAGATGCTGATGAACCATTGGGACATGGTAGCAGCCAGCCCTGATGCCGTAATCATGCCGATGATCCCGGCGTAAAACGGAAACTGCACAACGATTCCGCTCGTCGTCTTGACCGCATCGTTCATCGCATCCAAAAATTTGCGCGGTGTACCGTGCAGCAAAATCCCCAGGAACAAAAAGGCCATGATGACGACATCCAGATTCAGCGCGAATCCTTTTTCAGCAAAATAGGAAACGAGATATACAATTCCCATTAACGAAACCAGGATCGAAAGAAGCTTGCTGTTTTCCATCTTCGCAGCCGGGCTGTTGGCGTCCATTGCCTCTGCACCTGCTGCTGTCTCTTCTACCGCGGCACCTTCCCCTTTGAAGACAATGCGGTCTTTTTCCGCAGGCATCATCAGACGGTTTACCATCGGCAGCACAATCATGATTGCGATCACAATCGTCAGGTTCATCGCAGAGAACATGGTTTCACTGGTCGGAATAATCCCAATGATGTCCTGCATGCTGTGATTTTCAGTCGCAATGGTCAACGGCACAGAGCCAGCCAAGCCGCCGTGCCAGACAACGAATCCGCTGTACGCGCTGGCTACCAGCAGACGATAGTCTACCTTTGCTACCTGATTCGCCAATTCACGAGCAAGCAATGCGCTGATCACAAGCCCGAAGCCCCAGTTGATCCAGTTGGCCACACAGGAGACCAGTGTGACGAGAATAATCGCCTGGCCTGGCGATTTGGCGAGGCTAGCCAGAGAGCGCAGTCCTTTTTTACAGATATCCGTACTGGCCAAGGTATGTCCGGTAATCAGGATCAGTACCATCTGCATCGTAAAGCCGAGGAGAGACCAGAACCCGCCTCCCCAAAAGCCGATCATCTCCATCGGCGACTTGCCGTTGATGAAAATGCCTCCCAAGAAAACGATAAAGGTAAGAATGACAGCAAACAAGAAGGCATCCGGCAAATAGCGCTGCACCATTTTGACCGATGCGTTGGTTAGGACTCGAAACACATGCATACCCCTTCCTAAAAACATATCATTTCGTGTTTTAGGTATTGCAAGAGGTATGCCAACGACAAAAAGTTATTCAAATCGTCAAAAATGAATGCGTTTACATCTGCGGCATGTAAGGAACTGACTACTTTTTACACACTTTGTAATCAACTTGCGCACTTACACTTGTTCTTCCTCGCTGATCTTCAAGCCGTACATTTCGATTTTGTACAGCAAAGCGCGACGAGAAATACCCAGCCGCTTCGCCGTTTGCAGCTTGTTGCCACGCTCCTTGCGCAAAGCGCGGGCGATTGCTTCCCGCTCCACCTCTTGGAGAATCTCGCGCATTGTCCGTCCCTCATAACGGATGCCTGGAACGGGCGCTGGCTGATCCGCTGTACCAACTTCCTGCAGATGTCCTCGTACATGCTCCGGGAGTATGGATGGTCCGCTTGCGAGTATAACCGCCCTTTCGATGGTGTTTTCCAGCTGGCGGACGTTGCCGGGCCAGTGATATCCCAGCAGTAGATCCATCGTGGCCTGAGACAGATACAGTCCTTCCTTTCCCGCCTCTCTGCTGTACTTGGCCAGGAAGTGGCGAATCAGGAGTGGAATGTCCTCCTTTCGTTCACGCAGCGGGGGCATGTGGATCGGTACGACATTCAGCCGGTAATACAGATCCTCGCGAAACAGCTCCTGCCTTATCCGTTCTTGCAGATTGCGATTGGTTGCCGCAATCACGCGAACATCGATGGAGATCGGCTCTACACCGCCGAGCCGGATCAGCTTGCGGTCCTGCAAGACACGCAGCAGTTTGACTTGCAAAGCAGGACTTAGCTCGCCTACTTCGTCCAGGAAAAGGGTTCCCCCATCTGCCAGCTCAAACATCCCCTGCTTTCGTCCTACTGCACCTGTAAACGCCCCCCGTTCGTATCCGAACAATTCACTCTCCAGCAGATTTTCCGGAATGGCTCCACAATTGACCGGAATGAGCGGTTGACTGGCCCTTGGGCTATTGGCGTGAATCGCACGGGCAATCAGTTCCTTTCCCGTTCCGCTTTCTCCCTGGATCAGGACATTTGCTTTCGACATGCTCACCCTGCCGACCAGCTTGTAGACATTTTGCATGGCGGGACTAAGCCCGATCAGCCCTGATCTCTCTTGCCCCTCATCGCCAGAATCATGTCCTGGCAGTGGTTCTTCCTCGTTTTCCGGATGCTGGACGGCGTTGGCTACCACTTGTTTGACAGCAGCCAGATCAAACGGCTTTTGAATGTAATCAAATGCGCCAAGCCTCATCGCTTCCATCACATCGCTGGCGGAACCATAGGCAGTCATCATGACAACTCTCGAATGGTTTCCGTCCAGCTGCTTCATCCGTCGCAAGGTTTCCATCCCATCCATCACAGGCATTCGCAGATCCAGCAGGACCACTTCCGGACGAAAGCTCTCCACCTGCATCAACGCTTCATCGCCGCTTGCCGCTTCCTTGATGTCATATCCGACTTTGCCAAGTGTCGTCGACAAGGCTTTGCGTACATTCGCTTCATCATCGACTACCAAAACCCGTCGTTTCATAAGTCATCCTCCTCTCTTCTCGTTGGCAATTCTACGGTAAAGCGGACCCCTTCCGCGATGTTTTCGGCGTAAATATGACCCCCGTATGCCTGCACGATGCGTTGCGAAATCGCAAGTCCCAGCCCTGTTCCGGCAGGCTTTGTCGTGAAAAATGGTTCAAAGATCGTATACAGATTTTCCTTGGCTATCGCAGAGCCTTCATTGTACACATGGATGCAGACATGATCAGCCAGCCGTTCTGTCTCCAGCCAGACCCTCTTGCCCGTCGGAGCGGCTTGCAGCGCATTGAGCAAAATATTGAGGAACACCTGTGTCAATAACTCTGGTGAAGCAAGCACCAGCGGCAGATTCTCCGGGATTTCCGTTTGAATAGATATCCCTTTTTGAGCTGCGTTGCGCTGAACCAGCTTGAGGGAGCGGCTGATGACCTGTTCGAGGTTGACCCAGGCATGGTTTTCCTCAGAAGGTCGGGAAAAGAGCAAAAGATCGTCCGCAAAACGATTGAGCCGTTCGACCTCCTCCATAATGATGCTGGTATATTCGCGACTGTCATGCTTGTCAGGCAATTCTTCCTCGATAATCTGCGTAAATGCTTTGATCGAAGTCAACGGGTTGCGCACCTCATGAGCGATGCTTGTCGCCCATTCGCCGATTACCGCCAGCCGCTCCGCCTGAGCCAATCGCGCCTCCATCTGCTTCCACTCTGTGCGATCCTCCAGGACGACGATCACTCCAAGAACCTCGTCCAGCGTTCCTTTCCACGTCGATGTGCTCACCTTGATACACAGCAGCCCGCGCTCCGTGTGCGGATGTCGCCACTCCAGCTCCTGATTCGTTTCAGCGTTTTGCAGCGCCTGTGTAATCATATCGAGCAGCACCGGACTATTTGCGAAAATCTGCTCGTACCGCTCTCCTCTCGCCTCGTTCTGCAATCCGGTCAGACTGGCAGCAGACTCATTCCAGGCTGTCAGTCGTCCATCCTGATCCAGAGCGATCACGCCATTTTCCATACTGTCCATCATTGTTTCCGTATGGCTGCGGCTTGCCTGGAGATCACTCGCCAGTTTGTTGATCGCGCTTGTGATTTCACCCGGCTCTCCTTCGAGACGCTTCATTCGAAAGGACAAATCAAAGCTAAGCCGTCTCAGCCCGCTTTTGATCTCCGCCAGGATTACTTCCAGCCGATGTACCAAAAGTCCGCTGACGACAGCAGCAACGACACAGCCAATCCCCAAAATAATGTAGATACTCTGCCTCATCCCGGTCAATTGAACGTCGATGCTGGACATCAATTCATTGGCCCAAACATAGCCGATGATGTCCCCCTCCCGTATGAGCGGAATCATGGCATTCATAATATTGCCCCGCACCTGCTCACCGATGACCACATCTGGCTGCCGAGTCCTTAATACCTCTCGCCCCGGGTGATCGGCGGAGATTGATTTGCCGACATGGGAGCTCTCTGTGACAGGACCATACGTCAGGATCGCATCCAGTTCTTTTGCGTAATACCCTACCCCGATTCCGGGATGAGCGGCCGCAATTTTATTTGTAAGCGGTTCCAGCTTGCTGTTCAACAAGCGGATTTTCTCTTCACGGGAGGCGTTCGTTCCCCCCATATCCGCGAGCATTTCTTCATAGGTTTTCGTCAAAGCAAAATCCATCTGCTCTGTAATCGCAATCAGCTTCTGCTTTTTCTCATCCAACAACGCTTGTTCCGCTGCTTTTTGCAGGACGACACCGGTGATGAGAATTGGGAGAACCGTCGCTGCTATGACGGATACCACAAAGCGGAGGCGGTACAAATACGCTTTCACTTCCATCCACCTCGCTTTTCTGCCTGAGTGTACGTGATGTTGTTATTTTATCACACAGACAAAAAAATCGCTTATTCCCGGTAAAAGAAGGAGTTATCCCCTTCCTTTCGAGAACAAGCGATTCAATATTTATACTCCTCAGACGGCAAGATTGGACGGAATGGCAGTCTGTCTCTTGATCCAGCTCGCCGTACTGGCGATCAGCTTTTGGTAGCCTTCTACAGACGAAAAGGTATGGTCGGCTCCTAGCACAATCTCCGTCTCTGAGCTGCCCTTCTGGCGCAAGCGCAGCTCCCGTTCATAGTGAAACATCGCATCCAGCGGGATTACATCGTCCCGATTGCCATGCAGCAGCAGGATGTCCCCGGTAAAATTCGCAGCCTCAGACAAAGGTTGGGCAGCCTGAAGGGATTGGAAAAAGCCCTTCTCGAGCTGGTAGCCCAGATAATCGGTGTGACCTGTTGCCAAAGCTTCCTGATACCTCTGTGCGCCCACGATGCGGGTAATATCCTCATACGGACGTGCTGCTGCAGCCCACAGCACCAGCGAACGAATCCGCGGCTCCTGACTGGCCGCAATCATCGCTACTGCTCCGCCCAGGCTGTGTCCCAGCAGTACGACTCGGCTCGTGTCCACACGCTCCAGTTGAAACGCGTAGCGGAGAATGTCGCGTGTCTGTTGCAGCAGCACGTCGATCCCCCCGGCTCCGTATTCTCCTTCGCTCTCACCGCAGCCCCCGTAGTCAAAGCGAAGCACAGCCCAGTCCTGGTCAGCTAAATCACGGGCTGCCTTGACAAACAAACGGTTCACGCCGACCCGGCTGCCAACAAATCCGTGGCAGATCACGACAAGCGGATATTTCGCTGGTGCTTTGCCTGAGAGGGATGCCGGTTCGTGAAGCGTCGCTGCCAAGGAAATACTGCCACTCTTGATGTGAAATGTCCGTTCCATTCCGCTCACCTCATTTATTTTCATTAATTCCGATTTGTTTACTATGTTATAAGAGTATTATCCCTCTATCTCCCCTTCCTTGTCAAGATTGCACACAACGAAAAAAGGATAGCGCCCGTAAAAGCACTATCCTTTCCGCAAATGATCTTATGGGTTGATGCTGTTTTTGGGAGTAGATGCCAAATCACGCAGAATGGCTACTTCTACCCGACGGTTCTTGGCTCTTCCTTCTGCCGAGGTATTCGGAGCGACCGGATGATACTCTCCCATTCCGGTTGCGCTAAATTTTGACGGATCCAGATTCGGATTTTCCAGAAGAACCTTCAAGAAGTTGACGGAGCGCTTGACGCTCAAATCCCAGTTGGATGGAAACTCAACACGGTTGATCGGCACATTGTCCGTATGTCCCGTAACCGTTACTTTCTTCGGATGGGGAACGAGCATGGTCGCCATCTCTGTCGCCAGTTTACGCGCTTCCGGCTTCAGGTCTGCCTTCCCCGAGTCAAACAGCGCATTGTCCAGGATCGTGATCAGCAATCCCTCTTCCGTCATCTTGGTTTGGAGCTTGTCCTCCAGTTGATTGGTCTTGATGTAACCCTCCAACTGCGTTTGCAGCTGTTTCAGATCCTCTGTTTCTTTGCGGATGGCTTCCTCCAGCTTCTTCTCTTCTTCTGTCTTCTCTGCTTCCTGCGCCCCCTTGTGCAAGGTCTGTTGGGCCATCAGCGGATCAAGCGGGACTGGACTTGGTTGATTCAAGACGCCCACCCCGCCATTTAAGGCGACATTGAAGGACTTCACCATCTGGTCGAATTTCTTCGCATCCATCTCGCTGGACGCAAACAATACGATGAACAGGGCCAGTAGAAGAGTGAGAATATCAGCGTACGGAATCAGCCAAGACTCGTCCACATGTTCTTCATGCGGAGGACTTTTCTTCGGTCGTTTAGCCATTTACCGCAGCTCCTTCCTCCTTTGTCTCCTCCTTGACATCAGCGCGCTCCTTGAACGGAATGTAGACAAGCAGCTTTTGCTCGATCGCGGCTGGAGAGACCCCGGCTTGAATGGAGAGAAGCCCCTCTACCATAATTTTTTTGATTTCAATTTCCTGCTTGGACTTGCGTTTCAATTTATTGGCGAATGGATGCCAGAGTACATAACCGGTAAAAATCCCGAGCAGCGTCGCGACGAACGCGGCCGAAATGGAGAGGCCGAGCGCGTCAATATCGCTCAGGTTTCCGAGTGCCGAGATGAGACCTACTACCGCGCCCAATACCCCAAGCGTCGGTGCATAGGAACCTGCCTGTGAGAAAATCAAGGCGTTGGCATGATGTCGCTCTTCAATCGCATGGATCTCTTCATTCAGTACATCTCTCACGAAATCAGGCTCTCCGCCGTCGATGATCATCTTCATTCCATTGCGCAGGAATGGGTCCTCAATCTCATCCGAAGTGTTTTCCAGAGCAAGCAAGCCTTCGCGGCGGGCAATGGAAGCCCAGTTCATGAATTGACCAATCAGTTCACGTTTTTCAGGGAGTTTCCGTTCGGTAAAAAGAATTTTGAACAAAGCAGGTACCCGCTTGACTTCTGAGAAGGGAAACGCATTTAAAATAGCGGCGATTGTACCCACGATAATAATCATGAAGGCTGCAGCGTTCAGCAATGCCGCCGGGCTGGCGTGTTTCAAGATCATCCCGACAACTACGGCTACGACTCCTAGTACGACACCTATTACGGTCGATTTTTCCATTGTGACACTCCCTAACTTCCGTAATCAAATCTATCTATATATGGTTTCGGTAATTTGGTGTCGATTTGTGAGAGGAAGTTGCGTAAAAATCGGAACTCTTTTTGAACGTTTCACGATACATCCCTATTTCAACCATTCCGTAAGACCGATCATGACCAGCAAACCCGTAATAAAAGAGAGAGTTGCCGCTCCGGCGTGACCGTCGCCGTGACTCTCCGGAATCAATTCCTTGTAGACAATAAACAGCATAGCTCCAGCGGCGAAGGACAAGCCGTACGGCACCAATCCATCTACCACATTCGTCAGATAGTACCCGCTGATGGCTGACACGACTTCCACCGAGCCCGTCATCGTCGCCAGAAAAAAGGCCTTGAGTCTGCTCACGCGTTGATTGATCAAAAAAAGCGCCACCAGGAACCCCTCAGGCGCGTTTTGAAGTCCGATCGCAAAGGCAATCAGTCCGCCAAGCTCATTCTGATCGCCGGAGTAGCTGACGCCGACGGACAAGCCTTCGGGAATATTGTGCAGGGTGATCGCGGAAAGAACCAATATCGCCTGGGTATCCATCGAGAGATTCATGCGCGAGTGCTCCAGGTCAATGTGCGGAATGATGCTCTCCAGCAGAGTCAGCACCAGCATGCCGGTCAGCACGCCCAAGCAGACGATCAGAAAGCTGTCTTTGCTCAGCGCTTGGGGAATCAGGCTGAAAGTCGCGGCCGCCATCATGATCCCCGCCGTAAAGGCGAGCAGAATATCCCGCCAGCGATGCGTGACGGTCCTGAAAAAGAGAATCGGCAGTGCTCCCACCCCGGTCGCCATCGCCGATAAAATGCTTCCCATCAATAGGTCTTCCATGCAAGTACCCCCGCTACGGATCTGCCATTCGTACCGTTGTCAAGGCCGTCCCTTTTTCTGTGAAAAACGTCTCGACGTTTTTCATAAAAGTGGATGTGACCGCTTGCGGTCAAACAAAACGGTCATGACCGTTTTGTTTGACTTCTTGTACAACGCTGTCATTATCACTATCATAGTGCGTAAGATCAGAAAACATGCACGATTTGAACGCAACCAGCCATACGGTAATAAAGGGGAGAAAAGGGATGGAGAAGTTTGATGTAATCGTGGTAGGAGCAGGATCTGTCGGGATGGCAGCCGGATATGAACTGGCAAAAAAGGGGGTTCGCACACTGCTGCTTGACGCTTTTGATCCTCCGCACACGATGGGCAGCCACCATGGCGACACGCGAATTATTCGGCACGCCTACGGGGAGGGCGTACAGTATGTACCGCTCGCGCTGCGGGCGCAGGAATTGTGGGAGGAGCTATCCGGGCTTTCGGGCAAGACGCTTTTTGCACGTACAGGCGTATTGGGTGCAGGACCGCTGGGAAGCCCTTTTTTAGCAGAAATGCAGGTATCAGCCAAACAATTCTCGCTGCCATTGGAGGTCATGAGTGCTGAGGAGATCAACCGTCGCTGGGAAGGGATGAATCTGCCCGACAACTTCTACGGCTGCTACGAGACGAACGCTGGTGTCCTTTATTCCGAACGCTGCATCACAGCTTACCGTGAGCTGGCTACGAGTCTTGGTGCCGTCCTCCTGACTCACACGCGAGTGACAGACGTGCAGGTCGAAACCGATCACGTCACGGTGACCACCGATCAGGGGAGTTATCGAAGCGAGAAACTGTTGTTGAGTGCGGGAGCCTGGAATCCTGCTTTGCTGAAGTCTTTGGGCCTCCAGCTTCCTCTGGTGCCTACTCGCAAGACCGTAGCCTGGTTTGCAGCAGATGAGCAGCTGTACAGCTCGGAGAAGTTTCCCGCCTTTGTCTTTGAGTTGGAGGACTCCATCTACTACGGTTTTCCCAGCATCGATCAGACCGGAGTAAAAATCGGCCGCCACGACGGAGGCCACCCCATCGATCCCGACCAACTGGACCGCACCTTTGGCACGTATCCATCCGACGAAGGAGATGTCCGTTCCTTTCTTGAAACCTATATGCCGCAAGCCGCTGGCCCTCTGCAGCAGGGGCGCGTCTGCATCTACACCCTGACTCCGGATGAGCATTTCGTCATTGACCATCATCCCGAGCATAAACACTTCATCATTACGGCAGGCTTCTCCGGGCACGGCTTTAAATTCGCCAGTGCGATCGGAGAAGCGGCCAGCCAGCTTCTGACTGATGGCAAGTCTACGCACGATCTTTCCTTATTTGCGCTGAATCGCCTGTAACCATCCGTATAAAAACGCCCCGCATCCTGTGTGGATTGCGAGGCGTTTTCCTTGTATAGCTCATCCTTCCCAATAAAAGGAGCCGATCTCTGCCTTGATCCGCACTCCTGCCTCCAGGATGTCGGGGAATGCGCCCCTGTGGTCGACATAGGAAATGTTTCCCCTCATATTGTCAAAGGGGGCCAGGTAAGCGAATCCCGGACGCGTCGCCTGTGATACCAAATAGGCAGAACGCATGGCTCCCGGCTTTCTGTTTTCGTTCAAAAACGCGATCATGGAAGGGGCTGTCCGAATGCCTGCCCCGTGCCCGTAGTACAAGCCTCCCCCCAGGAAGACAGCGTTTTCCCCTTGCCATTGCGGTTTGCTCGGATCGTAATCCGGATTGGCGAAGTAGAGGATGTCACCAGGCAAGAACGTGTTTGTCGGCAGGGTCTGCAAGTCCAAATCTTGATCGTAACGCCAATCGTACAGAATCATGTCTGCGAACAATCGCTCAAAATCTGCCTCCCGGATCGACTTCAGCACTGCATGGTACAAGATGATGACCATCGCCGTCGCACACTCAGTGGCGTAAAGCCTGCCATTTTGAAAGATATCAATAATCCCGCGAGAAGGAGGGATACCCGGTCGCAAGCGAAAGCCCCCCAGCTCGGTCTGCTCCCAGAATTCCGGGTTGCTTCGCGAATGTTCAAAGTCGGAAAAAGCAATTCCACTCATGTACAGCGCTCGTGCTGATTTGACCAGATGATCCCGCAGCTTCAGCTCAAAGCGCAAGACGTCCGCCGAAGCATATTCAAACACTACGCGGCTAGCGGCCATCCTATGGACAATTTCCTGCTGCACATCGTTCAATCCCCATTCAGCCTGCAGCATCAAGGGATTTACCTGTCGTCCAGCAATCCAGATCATAAGCTGCCTCCTTCGTCTTCGTTCCCATCATGAGTATCTATATGCGCATGCCTACCGCCAGGTGCATGAGGTTCCCCGATCCAGCCACCACTGCTTTGTATCTGGTGGTCCACGGGCTCCAGTGGAGGAGAGGAAAAAGGAGAGAACGCTCAGGCGGGGTGGGATCTTTACTGGGGGTCATCCCTGGCCGCCTCCCACTCCAAAGGCGGAACCGCGGCCAAAAGCAGCCGACTTCGAAGAAGTCATTCAAGGTTGGCCGCTGAATACGTGTTCCGCCTTTTCCGTTCCCGGCTTAGTCAAGATCCCAAATGCCTTCGCTTATCTCCCCTTTTTCCTCAGCCAGCTTTCCATGGTCCTCCTGCTTTTTTTAGTGAAAAATTAAAAAACCACCCGCACGAGGCGGATGGCATAGTCCTTACTTGGGATTGTTCAAATCGTATGGTGTTTCCTGATAGACATAGTAGTTGAGCCAATTGGAGAACAACAAATTGGCATGGGAGCGCCAGGTGACGATCGGGGCTTTGGTTGGATCGTCCTTGGGGTAATAGTGTCGCGGCACCGCAATATCCAGTCCCTTGCTGACATCGCGCTGGTACTCATCCTGCAGGGTATGCGGATCATATTCGGAATGGCCCGTCACAAAGATCTGGCGTCCATCCCGGCTCGCGACGATATATACGCCCGATTCCTCCGACTCGGAGAGAATCTCCAGCTCCGTTACCTTCTCGATGTCCTCTCTGCGGTTCTCGGTGTGCCGCGAATGCGGAACGTAGAAATACGAGTCGAAGCCACGGAACAATTTGATATTTTGCTGGTTTACCGTATGAGGGAATATCCCGAACATTTTATCCGGCAGCGGATGCTTCGGAACTCCGTAATGATGGTACAGCCCTGCTTGCGCTCCCCAGCAGATGTGCAGGGTGGAAGTGACATTTTCCATCTTCCAGTCCAGGATCGCCTGCAATTCCTTCCAGTAGGTGACTTCCTCGAAATCAAGCTGCTCCACGGGCGCTCCTGTAATGATCATCCCGTCGAATCGTTGGTGGCGAATATCTTCAAACGTATGATAGAACGAAGAAAGATGCTCCTCCGACGTATTTTTCGAGGTGTGGCTCGACATGTGCAGCAAAACGATCTCGACCTGCAGCGGCGTATTCCCCAGCAATCGAAGCAGTTGGGTCTCCGTCGTTTCCTTGACAGGCATCAGATTTAGGATAACGATGCGCAAAGGTCGTATATCCTGGGTAAAGGCACGACTTTCTGGCATCACAAAAATATTCTCGTTGGCTAACACTTCCGTAGCTGGCAAACCATCTGGCACTTTGATAGGCATGATGTAAAATCCCCCTTTCCATCTGCATCGAGCAGGGAAAAAATCGTAATTCCGAGAAATTCGACAACTATACTCAACTTCCTGCCAAAATATTCAATCTTGGTATGAAAAAGACCCCTGCCTCCCAAAAAGGGGACAAGAGGTCAAGCTTGCTTACTTAAATCCAGCCACGCGCCTCCATGGCTTGCGTAATCCGCAGCAAGGAGACCATATACGCACCTGTGCGCATATCTACTCCGTATTTCTCAGCCAGAGTCCGAACCGCAGCGTAGGCTTCCACCATCGCCGTTTGCAGCTTCTCATTTACCTCTGCTTCCGACCAGTAGTGATGCATCAGGTTCTGTACCCACTCGAAGTAAGAGACGGTCACACCTCCAGCATTCGCCAGGATGTCCGGGATCACCAAGACACCGTTTTTACGCAGGATGACATCTGCATCCGGTGTTGTTGGGCCGTTGGCAGCCTCGGCAATCACCTTGGCCCGCACCCGTTCGGCGTTTGCGGCCGTAATGACATTTTCCAATGCCGCTGGAATCAAAATATCTACATCAAGCTCCAACAGCTCTGCGTTGGAGATCTTTTTGCCGTTTTCATAATCCTGGATCGAGCCGGTGTCCTTCAATTGACCAACCTTTTCCACGTCCAAACCGTTCGGATCGTAGATGCCTCCGCGCGAGTCGCTCACTGCTACGATGGCAAAACCGAGCTCAGCAAGCAGTTTGGCCGAGATGCGGCCGGCATTTCCAAAGCCTTGGATGGCGACTGTCGTCTCCTCCGGCTTGCGGCCCAATTCTTTCAACGCTTCCAGGATCGTAAATACACAGCCTTGTGCAGTCGCTTCGCTGCGTCCTTTGGAGCCGCCGATGATCAACGGTTTTCCCGTAATGACGCCTGGCGAGTATGCGCCTTTCAAACGGCTGAAGGTATCCATCATCCAACCCATGATCTGTGGCGTTGTATAAACATCCGGCGCTGGAATATCCTTATCCGGTCCGACAATATCCGCGATTGCTTCCATGAAGCCGCGGCTGATGCGTTCCAGCTCACCTTTGCTGAAATCATGCGGATCACAGATGACCCCGCCTTTTCCGCCGCCATAAGGCAGACCGACAACGCCGCATTTAAAGGTCATCCACATGGAGAGCGCCTTTACTTCATCTAATGTAACGTCTGGATGGAAACGGATTCCACCCTTCGTAGGACCAATCGCGTCATTATGTTGCGAACGATAGCCTTCGAATACGCGAACACTGCCATCATCCATTTTGACGGGGAAGCTGACACAGACTACCCGCTTGGGATGCTTCAGTATTTCTACAGCAGTGCTAGGCAATCCCAGCAAGGATGCAGCCGCATCAATTTGCTTTTGTACGATCTCAAATGGATTCAGGTTTTCTTTTCCTACGATTTCTCTCTCTGTTGTTTGCATGTACTCTCCACCCTTCCCGACTCTCTCTTTTTTGTCTGTAAAATTTTACCACATCACCTTTGTACCGAAGTAAAGAGACGATAGAAACGTCAATAATTATAGACGAGAAAAGAGAAGTCTACAATTAATAATTATTCATTTTTTCAAAAAATTAGCTTACTTTCAAGACCTAATTTAACATTTATTTATCTTTTCCCCAAAAAATCGCCTTTCGTTCAACGATTATATGGTTGACCGAAAGGCGAAGCTTCCTTATTTATACAAGTACGCTTTCATTAACTGGGTCTTGGTCGTCCACATCAGCTCGCTGATGTGCAGACGGTAGTGCTCAGGGTTGAGCATGCGCAGGTATTCGGGCCAGAACAAGCCCAATTGCTCGCGATGATAAGCGCGGATTTCCTCAAGAGTCGGCAGTTCATACACCAGCTCGCCTTCCACAAAGACGGGAGTCAACAGCGGCTCCGCCCGATAGTTCGTTACTTTTTTGTTCAGATAGGGGTGGCTTGGGTTGATCAGCTCGATCGGCTCGCCTTTGAGAACCTGCTGCTCTTCCGGGTAGCACAGATAGTCGGCGACAGCTTTTCCTGTAGCCGGATCGATCAGCCGATACATTTCCTTGATCCCCGGTGTGGTTACCTTTTCCGGATTCCCCGATATTTTGATCGTCGGCAAATAGCTCCCGTCTTCCCCTTCGCGCGCGACGAGCTTGTAGACGCCGCCCAGCGTCGGCTGGTCTGCGGCGGTGATCAGCTGCGTGCCGACCCCCCAGCTGTCGATCCGCGCTCCCTGTACCTTCAGGTTGAGAATCGTATGCTCATCCAGATCATTGGATGCGACGATTTGCACGTCCTCCAGTCCCGCTTTATCCAGCATTTCGCGCGTCTTGATCGACAGATAAGCCAAATCTCCGCTGTCCAGCCGGACCGCAGCCAATTTCTTACCCTGCTGCTGCAGTTTTTTGCCCAGCTCGATGGCATGAGGGACACCGCTTTTCAAGGTATCATACGTATCCACCAGCAAGGTCACTTGTCCCGGCAAGGCCTCTGCAAAACGCTCGAACGCAAGCTCCTCGCTGTCATGGCTTTGAACCCACGAATGCGCATGCGTCCCTTTTGTCGGAATGCCAAACATTTTCCCAGCCAGCATATTGGAGGTCGCATCAAATCCTGCCAGATAAGCGGCGCGTGTTCCCCAAAGCGCTGCATCCGCCTCCTGTGCCCGCCGCGTCCCGAACTCCATCAGGATGTCATTTCCTGCGATCTGCTTGATCCGCGATGCCTTCGTGGCGATCAGCGTCTGGTAATTCATGTAGTTGAGCAACGCTGTCTCCACTAACTGCGCTTCCAGCATGCGCCCTTCCACGCGGATCAGCGGTTCGTTCGGAAAAACCAGCGTCCCTTCCTTGACCGAATAGAGCGAGCCTGTGAAGCGGAATTGACGCAGTTCCTCCAAAAACGCAGGATCGTAATTCTCCTCCTGTTCGCTCAGGTAAACCAGATCGCTCTCTTCAAAGCGCAGATTCTGGATATAAGCCACAATTCGCTCCAGACCAGCGTAGACGGCATATCCGTTGCCAAAGGGAAGTTTGCGAAAAAACGCCTCAAACACAGCCTTGCGATTATGCGTTCCATTGATCCAGTGCGCGTACATCATGTTGATTTGATATTTATCGGTGTGCAATACCACGCCTGATGATTGCATGTGAGTAAGCCTCCTGTAGCTTTCTTTCCATTATCATACCAGAACCTCCCACAGGTGTCTTTTTTGTCGGAAGAAATCATCGCAAAACCCTGATTCTCGACACCCACACTCCTGTGATATAGTAATGAAATCAATAAACGAGACGGGAGATTGCGAAATGATGGAGATGGATCGACAACTCATGTTTATCTGTAAAGGCACCCCGAAGGACAACCTATATAACGGGGCCGTATTTCGATCTGGCATTTGGAAGACACAAGCTGATGAATTGCTTGTCCAAGAACAGCAAATCGAAGCGGATCAAGTGGCAAATCCCGCATATCACGGCGGTCCGGACCGCGTTGTCTGCCTGTATCCTTTTGAACATTATGCCCACTGGGAGAAAGTTTTTGGATACCCGTTGCCGATTTCTGCTTTTGGCGAAAATATTAGTGCAAGCAATATGACGGAAGAACAGGTGTGCATCGGAGACATCTTTCAAATCGGGGACGCTGTCCTCCAGGTTTCACAGGGACGTTATCCTTGCGCCACGATCAACAAGCGCAACAACAACAATCAATTGCTGAAAAAAGTAGTGGAGACCGGCTATACGGGGTATTTTTTCCGCGTGCTGCAGCCTGGGACAATCGTTCCGTCCTCGACAATCACCCTTTTGTCTGCCCATCCTGCCAAAGTGACTGTCGCCTCCATTCACCACCTCTACTTTCATGAGAAAAATCCCCCTCGCTCCACCATCGAACGAATGCTGGGAGTGGCGGAACTGGCAGAACCATGGCGGAAGAAACTTCTCGATAAGCTGCAATCGTAAAGAAAGGATTTTGCGCATGCGAATTAACAAATACATCAGTGAATCTGGCATTTGTTCGAGACGTGAATCGGATAAATGGATCGAAGCCAAGCGAGTGACGATCAATGGCGTCATCGCCCAACTGGGGAGCACCGTCTCCGAGGGTGATGACGTCAGGGTCGATGGAAAGCCCATCGGCACGAAAAAAAAGGCAGTCTACATCGCCTTGAACAAGCCTGTCGGCATCACCTGTACGACAGAGCTCCATGTAAAAGGAAACATCATCGATTTTGTCAATCATCCCGAGCGCATCTTCCCGATCGGCAGGCTGGACAAGGATTCCCAAGGCTTGATCCTTTTGACGAACGATGGCGATATTGTCAATAAAATCCTGCGTGCGGAAAACAACCATGATAAAGAGTACATCGTCACAGTGGACAAGCCGATTACCCCCGCTTTTTTGCAAGGAATGTCCAGCGGCGTGCGCATCCTCGGCACCATCACAAAGCCTTGCACCGTGACGAAAATGAGCGAACGCGTCTTCCGCATCATCCTGACCCAGGGGCTGAACCGGCAGATCAGACGGATGTGTGCCGCCTTTGGCTATCAAGTTCGCAAATTGGAGCGCATTCGCATCATGAACATTCACTTAAACGGGTTAAAGCTGGGGCATTGGCGAAATCTGACTGCCAAGGAGTTAGATGAGCTGCAGAAGAACCTGGAGTATCAGCCCCGCATGTTTTCACCCTCCCCGTAGCATGCTGATTCGCAGACAAAAGACAGGATGGAGCTCTTTCTCCACCATTCTGTCTTTTTTTCTGTCAAATCGATCGTACTTTTCCCGGGAAATCGACATGGAGAAAGGGTACCTATTTACGTTTATTTGTATTAAAGTGAATAAGGACAAAAGTCTACCTATCAAAATCAACCTGCGATTTACGCAGAAAGGTGAGAGTTCATGAATCTTTGGGAGATTTTCGTGGCATTCGTGTTGGGTCTTGTAGAAGGACTTACCGAATTTGCCCCCGTTTCATCTACAGGACACATGATTATTGTCGACGACACGCTGCTTCACTCCAGTGCTTTGTTTTCGCCACATGTCGCCAACACGTTCAAAGTAGTTATCCAACTCGGCTCCATCATAGCCGCAGTCATCATCTTCAAAGATCGCTTCTTGAGTCTGCTTGGGTTAAAAAGGCTTCCCTCCGACAACGGCAACCCCAGGGAAAAGCTTCGTCTGTCCCAAGTCCTGGTCGGCCTTATTCCCGCCGGTATCTTAGGCGTATTGTTTAACGACTATATCGACGAGTATCTCTTTTCCGTACATACCGTCTTGATCGGCCTTGTGGCAGGCGCACTCTTGATGATCGCTGCAGACTGGTTTCGTCCTGCCAAGCCCAAAGTGGTTTCTGTAGACCAGATCACCCACAAGCAAGCGCTGATTATCGGGTTGTTCCAATGTATCGCCTTGTGGCCGGGTTTTTCCCGCTCTGGTTCCACGATCTCCGGCGGCGTGCTGCTGGGCCTGAATCACCGCTCCGCGTCCGACTTTACGTTTATTATGGCCGTTCCGATCATGGCCGGCGCGAGCTTCTTGTCCCTGTTGAAGAACTGGCAGTACATCACGATCGAAGCTCTGCCGTTTTTTGTGGTCGGTTTTATCAGCGCCTTTCTCTTCGCTTGGCTCGCGATCCGATTCTTCCTGCGCCTGATCAATCGAATCAAGCTTGTACCCTTTGCCCTTTATCGAATTGTGCTCGCAGCCGTGATTTTTTTCTGGATTCTGTAACATTCGGACAGCCCCTGACGGAAAAGTTTTGCTTGCAACCTTCTTTTTCGGTATGATTACCGTTATGAGTAAACGTGTTCGGGGGGCTTGTCCTTGTTATCTTCTTCCTACCAAAAACGTCGGCTGACGTCGGTTCAGATCATCGTCTTTTTCTACGTCGGATTGATCCTTTTGTCCAGCGTTCTCTTATACCTCCCCATCTTCCATAACACTGGCGCCTCCATTTCCTTTATCGACGCCATGTTTACAGCAACCAGCGCGATTAGTGTGACTGGTCTATCCGTCATCACCATCCACGAGATTTTCAACGATTGGGGCATTCTGTATCTGACGCTGCTCTTCCAAGTGGGCGGGATCGGGATTATGACACTGGGCACCTTCTTTTGGCTGCTGATGGGGCATAGGATCGGACTGGAGCAACGAATCTGGATCGCGACGGACCACAACCGTTCGACATTATCTGGCCTCGTCAATCTGATGCGCAATATTCTCGTCCTGGCCCTGTTGATCGAGTTGGTGGGAACCATTCTTTTGGGCAGTCACTTTTTGCTCAGCGGATACTACAGCAATTGGTACTCCGCGTATTACCATGGCTTCTTCGCTTCGGTCAGCGCCTTTACCAACGCTGGCTTTGATCTTCATGGAAACTCCATGCTCGACTTTTCACATGACTATATTTACCAATCCATTGTTATGATTTTGATTATTTGCGGTGCAATCGGCTTTCCGGTCTTGATGGAGGTCCGCAATTACTTTTCCTATCGGCGGGCAAAAATGCGATTTACCTTCTCCCTCTTTACCAAAGTCACGACGGTTACTTTCTTCTCCCTTGTCGCCGTCGGAGCCCTTTTTCTATACCTATTTGAACGAACCCAGCTGTTTGCGGGCATGAGCTGGCATGAGACCTTGTTTTATTCGCTCTTTCATTCCATCTCGTCACGCAGCGGAGGCCTGTCCACACTGGAGATCAGCCATCTCTCCAGTCCTGCCCTCCTGATGCTGGCTGGTCTGATGTTCATCGGCGCCTCTCCAAGCAGTGTCGGGGGCGGCATCCGGACGACGACCTTTTTTGTCATGGTCGCGGCGGTAATCAACCATATGCGCGGCTACAAGGACGTGAAGGTGTTCGGCAGGGAATTGGTAGAAGAGGATATCATGCGCTCGTTTCTCGTGTTCTTCGTCGCCATATTCCTGGTCTTCACGTCTGTGATCCTGATGGTCTGGCTCGAGGATATGCCATTCCAGCACGTCTTGTTCGAGGTCTGCTCCGCCTTCGGGACGACAGGCTTGTCTACAGGCATCACTTCGGAGCTGAGTACCCCGGGCAAGCTGATCCTCATCATTACCATGATGATCGGGCGGATCGGGATTATCAACGTCCTGCTCTTCCTCAAACGGAACGAGCGGATCGTACGTTATCACCATCCCAAAGAACGCATCATCATCGGACAATGAGACGCTTTGTCTTTCAGAAGGCTCCCTTTCAAAGGGAGCTTCTTTCATTGTTAACCATCTAACATAATTTTGTTTGACTTTACTAAACTAAAAGAAATATCCTTACATGTATAGACGAGAGATTTTATAGGGGGGAGAACATCATGAAAAAAGCATTTGCCTTACTCACCGGTCTGACTTTGCTGTTTGGGGTATTGACCGGGTGCAGCACGCAATCAAATGAATCACCGCAAGCAGAACAAGCCAGCACCAATGGCGAGCCTATGGTTCTGCGCTGGAGCATCAACAGTGAACCGCCGTCCCTTGATCCCGGGATCGCCGTAGACGCTGACTCGTTCGACATGATTTACGCAGCCTTTGAAGGGTTGACGAGCTACGATGTGAACGGAGAACTGGTCAATGCAACGGCCGAAAGCTTTACCAACTCGCCTGATTACACGCAGTTTACTTTTAAAATCCGCAAAGATGCCAAATGGAGCAATGGCGATCCGCTCACGGCTCATGACTTCGTATACGCGATCAAACGCAACCTGGACCCGAAAACGGCCTCCGAGTATGCCTATCAGCTTTACTACATTAAAGGAGGAGAGGAATACAATACGGGAATAGGCAGTGCTGATGATGTCGGCGTAAAAGCCTTGGATGACTACACGCTGGAATTCACGCTGAAGGCCCCTACGCCGTTTTTCCGGGAGTTGACCTTCTTCCCGACCCTCTTCCCCCTGCATCAAAAAACAGTCGAATCCAACCCGAAATGGGCGGATGAGGCTGCGACAATCGTGGGAAACGGCCCGTTCATCATGAAAGAATGGGAGCATAAGCAAAAAATTGTCTTCGAGAAGAATGACAACTACTGGGACAAGGACAACGTCAAACTGGACCGCCTGGAAGTCGCCATGATCGATGACAACAACACCGCGTTTTCCATGTTTGAAAACGGCGACATCGACTGGGGCGGCTATCCTGCCTCCACTCTGCCGCCAGATGCCATCCCATATCTGAAAAACGAAGGAAAACTGATGGTTGCCAGCAATCCGGGGACGCAATCTGTGGTTTTCAATACGCAGAAACCGCCTTTCAACAACCAAAAGATCAGACAAGCCTTCGCCTACGCGATTGATCGCCAAGCGATCATCGACAACATCCTGCAGACTGGCGTACCAGCAGCGTATGGATGGGTTCCCGATTCGATGGGCCTGAAACCAGAAGGCTATTTTAAAGAAGACCCGGCAAAAGCCAAACAACTGCTCGAAGAAGGAATGAAGGAGCTGGGTTTGACCAGCTTCCCGAGCGTTACGTATACCTTCGATTCGACGGATATGAACAAAAAAGTGGCGGAAGCCTTGCAAGACCAATGGAAACGCAACCTGGGCATTGACGTGAAGCTGTACACGGCAGAATTGAAAGTGTACCGGGATATGCGCTCGCAAGGCAATTTCGACATGATCCGTTTCCAATGGGGCGCGGACTTCAACGACCCGATCAACTTCCTGGAGATGTTCCGTGAAAAAACGGGCGGCAACAACCACCCGGATTGGGAGAATCCGAAGTTCAAGGAATTGATCGACCAAAGCTATACCGAGCCTGACCTCGAAAAACGCAAGCAAATCCTGCTCGAGGCTGAAACAATCCTGATGGAGGAAATGCCTTTGGCACCGATCAACTTCCGCGGCAATCCTTATGTGAAAAATGACCATGTGAAAGATTTCATCATCTTTCCGCTCGGTGGTGCTTACTTCAAGTATGCATCGGTTATGAGATAGTGGTCGACCATCTGTAGTGTAGGGGAGGAAAAAGGGAAAACGCTTCAGGCGGGTTGGGATCTTTGCTGGGGTCATCCCTGGC
The DNA here is from genome assembly GCF_000503775.1 of Brevibacillus panacihumi W25. Classification (GTDB taxonomy): domain Bacteria; phylum Bacillota; class Bacilli; order Brevibacillales; family Brevibacillaceae; genus Brevibacillus; species Brevibacillus panacihumi_A. The sequence continues at coordinate 1,890,761 of NZ_KI629782.1, forward strand.
CGCTTCACTCCAAAGGCGGAACCGCGGCCAAAAGCAGCCACTTCGAAGAAGTGATTCAGGGTTGGCCGCTGAATTCGTGTTCCGCCTTTTCCGCTCCAGCTTGGTCAAGATCCCAAATGCCTTCAGCTTTTTTCCCTTTTTCCTCGACCAGCTGTTCGTGGTCATCCTTATTTCCTAAAGGACAACCAAACCAAAAAACAGGCTGCATCCACGCGGATGCAGCCTGTTTTCATCCATACCTTTTTCTCATCACTTCAACTGTTTGGCGATCATATTCCACAGCCATGTCAACACGACCGCGCCGATCGCACCGGCAATCACATTGAATCCGGCCAGCATCCACAGCCAATCGCCCAGGATCAGATCTCCCAGCCAGCTTCCCAGCAAGGCGACGATCAAGGTCGCCAGCCATCCTGTTCCTCCCGCTTTTCCCGTCATCAGCATGTTCATGCCCCACCAGACAACCAGACCTACCAGTCCGCCAACGATCCAATACATACGATCATCCTTCCCTTCACGTATGATGATAGCGATTGCATAAATAAGATTGGAATCCTGTTTTGCTAGCATCATATGGTATAGCGGGAAAAACGTTCATGCCTGGCCGCCTAAAAATCCGAGCTGCAAAAAGGCGACGGTTCCCACAAGAATGGGATAATAACCGTCGCCTGATGCCTATTTTTCAACTAGCGCGTATACAGTTCGGGTCTTCTGTTCGCTACACTTGGCAGCTTCTGGCGTACTCGCTGGATGCGTTCAAGATCAATCTCCGCCACCAGGAGGGTCTCTTCTTCTCCTGCGCTCGCCACAACTACCCCCATCGGGTCCACGATCATGCTGCGCCCGGCAAAAATATTGCCCACCTGATCCGCTGCACAGACGAACATGGTGTTTTCGATTGCACGAGTGCGAACCAATGTCTCCCAATGATCCTCTTTCATCGCCCCTGCTACCCAGCCAGCCGGAACCAACAGGACATCAGCGCCCTGCAAGGCGAATTGGCGGGCGATTTCCGGAAAACGCACCTCGTAGCAGACGATTAGCCCGATTTTTCCAAATTCTGTATCCACGACCTGATACGGCGACTCTCCCGCCGCTATGAAGTCAGACTCGATATACGAAAACGCATCATAGAGATGTGTCTTGCGGTACGTATGGATCAATTCTCCGGATCGATTGAAAAAGACAGTCGTATTGTACGCGCGGTCCTGATCTCCCGCGATTGTCTCAAACACACCACAGATCACATAGATGGCGTGCTCACGGGCTGCTTCACCCAGTGCCGAAACAAAAGGTCCGTCCAATGGTTCCGCCACGTCTGACGGACGAACACCTGACTTCGGTGTAGCTGCGGCGCTGTACATCTCGGGAAACAGCACCATATCCGCTCCTGCTGCTTTCGCCTTGGCTACATACGCGAGTGCCTTTTGCAAATTCTGCTCTTTATCTAAAGTGGAAGTGAGCTGTGCGATCGCTACCTTCATTTCTTCTCCGCCTTTCTCCTCATCATTCGCTTATCAGGTTTCTTGTATGTAGTATACATGATTTTTCATCCGTACGCCGGAATAAGAATGAGCAACAGGAAAAGAAAAAAAAGGCTATTTAAACCAGCCTTTTTCCTTGAATCGCATGATTGCTTCAATTCGGTTGCTTACATCGAGCTTGTCGAGGATGACAGAGATGTAATTCCGCACTGTGCCCGTCGTCAGGAATAGCTCGCTGGCGATCTCCTTGGTGTTCTTGCCGTCCGCCATCAGAAGGAGGACCTCTTTCTCCCGCTCAGTCAGCGGATTTTCCTGGCCGTAGGCTTCATCGATCAGCTCGGGTGCATAGATGCGCCGCCCTGCCATGATGCTGCGGATCGAGCTGGCCAGCTCCTCGCTGGGGCTGTCCTTCAAGAGATAGCCGTGCGCGCCTGCCTTGAGGGCGCGATCAAAGTACCCCGGACGGGCAAAAGTGGTCAGGATCATCACTTTGCAGCCGGATCCGCGCAATTCTTCGGCGGCTTCCAATCCGCTTTTGACCGGCATTTCAATATCCATAATGCAGATATCGGGCTGGTGGAGCTGCACCAGCTTGACTGCATCCTCTCCATTGCTTGCCTTGCCGACCACCTGCATATCTTCCTCCAAATCGATCAGGGAAGCCAATGCGCCCAATAGCATACGCTGATCCTCTGCAATGACGATTCGTATCATCCTCCCACCTCCTTCTCCGGTTGTTTGAGAACGCTTGGCACCTTGATGACTAGAGTCGTACCCTCATCCGCTATTATCTCCATCGTACCATTTACGAACTCCAGCCGCTCCCGCATGCCACGCAGGCCATTCCCTTTTCCGTACACCGTCTCCTCTGTCAAGCCCACACCATTATCCTGTACCCTTACCGTCAGTTCTGTACGTGAGGGCTGGATCTCGATACAGCACTCCGTAGCCTGGCTGTGCTTGATGATATTGGTCACAGCTTCCTTCAGGCACATGCTGACAACATTCTCGGTAATCAGGGAGATGTTCGTCCGATTGGTCTCCCCTGCCAGCTTAAAAGAAATTTGCGCAGCATGGAAGATCTGTCTGATTCGGAGAATTTCATCCTCCAAGCGAGTTCCGCGCATTTCCGTCACCATCTCCCGCACCTCTTTCAAGGCAATTCGGGCTGTCTGCCGGATTTCCTTCAGCTCCGTCTGAGCCTGCTGCGGGTTTTTGCTGATCAGCTTGGCAGCCAGATCGCTTTTCAGACCGATCAGGGAAAGCTTCTGCCCAAGCGTGTCATGCAGATCGCGGGCAATGCGCTGTCTCTCCTCTAGCTTGACCAGCTCCGAGATTCGCTTGTTCGCATGTTCCAGCTGCCCTTCCAACTGCTCTCGCTTGTTTCGATTGTACGTGGTGACGGGCAAGAGGATGACCGCAATCAGATTGACCAGGACAAATGGCAACTGGGTGATAATATCGGGATTCTTGGTGATGAAGCCCATGTTGATCGATACGACAGAGCTGATCAGATGGATCGTGTAGAGCGTAAAGAAGCCGACTTTATTCTGAATATTGCCGATAAAAAACGCAAGAAACAAGGCAAAGTATACATAGCCGAACAGTAACGTCATCGTGATCGAGATAATGATCTGCAGACTCGTCCAGAAGTACATCTGCCATCCCTTGGATAAAAAAGAGAAAACGTAGCAGATGAAAAACCCCAGAATCATGCAGATCCCAAACACCACTTCATACGTGGAGGAAGAGCGAAAAATAAAGTAGAAAGGCAGGATCAGGAAGACAACCCACACATACGGACTTAGCCCAGTGCTTTTATGAAAGATCTGGTACCACTTTTGCATACGATTCCACCTTTACATGCCGATAAGGTAAGTGTATACGAATCGGACTGCTCGTGGGGGGTTATTTTCCTTCCATATACGCCTGACCTGTGCGAATGACTTCCTTCGCATGGTCGACACGGCGAGGATGACGCTTTCGCGAACGAAAACCGACAAACGTTTTGTTTTCTTCATCCCACAGGCGAAATTGCAGCGACTTCAAACTTGTCTTCAGCGTAATCGTTGTAGCATGCTGGAGCGGCGGCGTGGACTCATGCGCTTTTTCCAGATGGTAGTTGGGAACCTTCGGGCTGAGATGGTGCACATGGTGGAAGCCAATATTGCCAGTAATCCATTGCAGCGGCTTGGGCAGCTGATAGAATGAGCTTCCCTCTACTGCCGCCTTGACGTAGCTCCATTCCTCTTCATTCTCGAAATACGAATCCTCGAACTGATGCTGTACATAAAACAGCCAGATGCCGAACAATCCGGAGAGATAAAAAATCGGGCCTTGAATCAGCAGGAAGGTCTCCCACCCGACCGCCCAAACCATGACGGCATAAAAACCAGCGATCAACAGGTTGGTCAAATACGTATTGAGGCGTTCTTTTCGTCTTGCCCCTTTGCGATTGAAGCGGTATTGCAGCAAAAATACATAGATCGGGCCAAGGCCAAACATGACGATAGGATTTCGATAGATCCGATAAGCGAGGCGGAGCCACAGTGGTGCTGCCTCATATTCTTTTACAGTCAGAATCCAGATGTCACCAACGCCTCTCTTGTCAAGGTTGCTGCTGGTGGCATGATGGATCGAATGGGAATTTTTCCATTGCTCATAAGGTACATGTGTCAGCACACCCGTGATTGTGCCTACGATATCATTTGCCAAGCGGTTTTGGAAAAAGGATTGATGGCAGCAGTCATGAAAAATGATGAAGGTACGAATCAAAAAACCGCTCGCAACAACGAGGATTGGCAGGGTGAGCCAGTAGGAAACGGAAAGGCTGAGATAGGCTGCGTACCAGAGCAGAATATAAGGAACCAACGTGTTGATGATCTGTCTGATGCTCAGCTTAAGATTCGTCTGCTCAAAGGGAGCAACCTCTTTTTTCAAGTGAGCAATGTTCGATTGATGCATGACATGTCTCCTCTCGCTGACGTCCTCTCGCCACACGCCAGCCGAAGTGTTGTGTCTTTATTGTAAAGAATCAGACATGTTAGCTGTAGTCATAAACGTCAAGTGAAGGATATGACATTTGTCATATGCTATAGTAAATATATCCAATCCCTTTAAAAATTCGCCATTTTTCGTACTATTTTGCGTTTAATCCCTATTTGTCGACACACTCATTGCCGATACCAAATTTAGGGAAGCTTTTTCATGTATCGCTGACTACTACCAAGAAAGAAGGATTGACGAAAACATGAGCATGTACGATTCATTATTGCAGGTATCTCCGTTGCTGTCCGAAGTGTACAAAGATGATGATGTCATGGTCTGCATTACAGATCTGGAAAAGGTCACCTTTTACCACCCTGGCAAAACGTTGGACGTCGTATATTTGGGTTGTCCCATCGTTAAGGGCGATGGCTTGTACGATGCGATTGAAGCCAATCAAGTCTTGCGTGTGTATGTTCCCAAAGAAGTCCGCGGTGTGCCCTTCCGTTGTGTGACAATGCCAATCAAAGACGAGAACGGAGCAGTCGTCGGTGCATTCGGTGTCGGCTGGTCTTTGGAGCAACAGGAAAAGATTGCTTCCTCTGCAGAGCATCTCGCCGCATCTCTGGAACAAATTGCCGCGTCGATTTCCGATATTGCAGATAAAGCACAGTCTATCTCCTCTACTCAGGAGTTCATTGTAGGATTAATGACCAACATGAAAGAATATGCGAAAAAAACATCTGAAATCAGCCGCCTGATCGACGAAATCTCCGATCAATCCCACTTGCTGGGTCTGAACGCAGCGATTGAAGCTGCGCGAGCTGGCGAACACGGCAGAGGCTTTGATGTCGTAGCCAACGAGATTCGCAAGCTTGCCCAGCACAGCCGTGACGCCGTAAAGAACATTGAGAAGAGCCTTCAGGAAATCAATCATGCTATCAACGAGGTATCCGAAAGAATAAATGAAAGTGCTCAGATGGTTCACTCCCAGGCCGCAGCCACCGAAGAAATCACAGCCAGTGTCCAAGAGCTTACCTCGTTGTCGCAAAATCTTCTCGACCTCTCCAAGTAAACGCCTGTAAAAAAACGTGCATCTGTCCCTGTAAGCCATGGGTATGACCCCCTTGCTTTACAGCCAGATGCACGTTTCCTTTTCCCGCTTTGCTACCCGTGTACCAATAGTTCTTTTAGTTGCTTGATCTGTTTTCGCTCTCCCGCCATGACAAGCGTCATTTCTGCCTGGAGCACATCATTGGGTCCGGGATTGATCTTTTGTTTGTTTTTTTCGACCGTCGCCAGGATGGTTGCACCTGTGCGTTGACGCACTTGCAGCTCCGCGATGGTTTTATCGATACATTTGAAATGCGATTCGATTTTGTACCACTCAATGATCAATTCATCCAGGGAGACTTCTATCGTCTCCAGCGCTTTCGGCTTGTATGTCATCCCGCCGATAATCGCAGCCACCTGTCTTGCCTCTTCATCCTCGAGAGTCACCATCGAAATGCTCTCGTCTGGATCATCCTCATTGAAATGATACAGCTCACGTCTTCCGTCATCATGGATGACGATCACCATTTTATCTCCTGCCCTTGTTTCCACCTGAAATTTCTTCCCAATTCCTAGCAAATCTGATTCACGAATATGATCCATCTTGTCCATCCTCCGTTCCGTTACGCTTGGTTTTTCACTTTTTCTTGCGGCTTGCTCCATTTGAAAATCTTGTCAAAGCCTTTATAGATGTACTTCGATTCTTTTGCAAACAACGGCCCCAAGATGGCCAGTATCAGCACATACATGGCGGAAAAAGGCTTCAATATAGGCATCAGGCCTGCCGCGATCCCCAGGTTGGCCACGATAATCGTAAACTCACCGCGTGCCATGATCGTCAAACCGATATTGGTAGATGCTTTGTGGGAGAGACCAGCCTTACGTCCCGCTATCATACCAGAAATGACATTACCTAGGATAGTCAATATTACGGCTCCCAAAGCCGGCCAGATTGCGTTTCCTAACGACAATGGATCGATTCCCAGTCCGAAGCTGAAAAAGAACACGGCTCCAAAGAAATCCCGGAAAGGAACCACCAGCTTTTCGATTCGTTTGCTATGGTCAGTCTCCGACAAGGCCAGACCGAACAACAATGCGCCAATTGCTTCTGCCACATGCAGTGTTTCCGAAAATCCGGCTACGAAGAACAGGGCAGAGAACACCACAATGATGAAAATTTCATTGGAAGCGATGTTGAGAATTTTGTTTAAGATCTTGGTTCCTTTTCGCGCAATGACGAAGAACAACAGCATATAGCCGATCGATATCGCGACGGAAAGGACCATGCCTCCTACAGAAGTCGCGCCTCCAAGCAGAAGCCCGGACATCACGGAGAGGAAAACAGCCAGGAATATGTCGTCAAATAAAATCATTCCTAGAATCAATTCCGTCTCGGAGTTCCCGGTTCGCTTCAAGTCGACGAGGACTTTGGCAACAATCGCCGTAGACGAGACGGAAAGCATTCCAGCAATGATTAATGTTTCGTAGATAGGATATTGGAGGAAGAACCCGTAGGCTAGACCTAAGGAAAAATTGAGGATAACGTAGATGGTGCCGCCGAACACAATATTTCGGCCCGATTTGATCAGCTTGGGGACAGAGAATTCCAGTCCGAGGTAGAACAAGAGGAAGAGAACCCCGATTCGACCCATAAATTCAATGATTTCTTGGCTTTCAATAAAGGTAAAATCCAAGATCCCGATGGTAGGTGCATGAGGCCCCACCAGCATGCCCAGTACGATTAAAAAGGGAATGATGGAAAACTTCAGCTTGCTTGCCAATAACGAAGCAATGGCAACTAAGATTAGTGCTGTCCCTACTTCAAAAATCATATGATCCATAGAATGCCCCCCATTCACTTGGTGCCTTTACTCAAAAAGAAAAGCGCCTCCAAACATATTCAGGGGGAAAGCAATCATGCCACTTTCCCGTAAAACGCCCTGTGAAACACGAGTACAAGCACTTATTTCCTTTACACACAAAACAATTCGCATGCATATTAATTTTAGTTTATATGAATGTTGCGATTGTTTCAAGTCAAGTACATGCATTTTCAGGGATTGTTCTTTATTTGTCACCAAATGGATCGCTTTTCAAACAATCTTTTCAAAAAAAATGCCCAGGCTATACATGGCCTGAGCGAGTTCCTATTCATTCTTCGCTATTCGCTACTCCACATCCGCTGCCGGCGAAGGCAGCAACTGCTGATAATGAGCTGCCATTTCCAGTGAGACCTCTACCATTTTCCTGATCAGGACTGTCGGCTCCACGATGCGAATGGCCCTTCCATAAGGGAGCAAAAAATACGGCACATAGCTTAGGAACGAATCAGCCCCCAGCTCGAAGACTGCCTCCCCCGCCATCCTCTGTGCAAGGGTGTGACCAAACAGCCAATGCTTGCAAAGCTCGTCGAGGGCATGCTCATGTCCTTGTATTCGAACTGTCACCAGCGATTCGTCTGCCTTGGAGCCAGGAAGCAGGGATGAGAGCAAATACTCCTTGGCAGAAAAATCAGCAGGGCGCTCGAAGACTTCGTCAGTCCGGTTGACCGCGACAATCCGGTCAGCCCGAAAGCTGCGCAGCGCTTTTCGCAAATGGCAGAAGCCTACTGTGTACCAGCTTCCCTTCCAATATACGATTCCGTACGGGTCAAAGCGGCGGGTGACGGACTCCGTATCTCGTTCCTTCCTATATGTCAGATCTACGGACACTTTTTGCGACAGTGCTTCCTCCAACGTCTGCAGGAAAATAATCTGCTTGCTATCAGGAGGATGATGAATCACTGCCAACCCTTCCGCATGTTGGTCCATGCGCTCCTGTTGATCCTGGGTGGTGTATTGCTTCAACTTTTTCATAGCCCGATTGAGGTCTTCTGTGAACGGATACCCCGTTTCTCTGGCAAATATAGAAGCATGCATGAGCGCTTTTTGTTCGTCCTGATTGAACAAGAGCGGAGCCTTGGAAAAGTGATCCATAATCCGGTACCCGCCGTGATGTCCTGCTTCCGCAATGATCGGAACGCCGCTGGCACACAACGAATCAATGCAGCGGTAGACTGTGCGGATATGAATTTCCAACTCGTCCGCCAACTGCTGCGCTGTCATTCTCCTCCCTGATCTGAGCAGCCAGAGAATGGACAGCATGTTGTCTGCCTTGGACATGTCCCTATCACCTCGTTTTCATCGCGAACTCGTTTTGCCCATTCTACCATACGGCCATTTTCTGGTATAGCAGCTTATGTTAACCGAAAATACTCGGGATCTCCTTCATGCCTGCCTGCCGCATCAACACTGTCATTTGACCACGATGATGGGCCTGGTGTGTGATCGTCAGTCGGAGTGAATCTCCGTTTCTCCACTGTCCTCCGGCGATCTCCTTCACCTCCAGAAGACTGGCATCATCCCATTGTGTCATGACGGCGTTCAGCATCTCCCTGCTGATGGCGCGGTATTCTGCCGCAATCGCAGCTGCACTCGTCGGTTGCTCGGCCTGCGGTGCAGGAAAGCTAAGCCCCATGCTGCTCATGTAGTTAATCGATTGGACCAGATGCCAGGCGATCTCTCCCAATGTCCAGTGTCCTTCTGCAACCCGCTGATTCAATGCCTCATCCGTCAAAGCCTCCAGCAGTTTGACGGTTATGGCTGACTCCTGCTCCCACTCTGCGGCAAAATCGGCTACTTTCGTAAACATCATCCATTCCTCCCTCAAATGAACTCGTACATTCTCCAGTATAAAAAACCTTCACTGACAGGATTAGTCAGTGAAGGTTTGGTTTTTAGACTCTATTGGTTTGATACACTTGAAGCACCTTTCAGCGCGGTCTGCATATGCACCAGTTCTTGCGCCAGGTTGCTGATTCTGCTTAAGACATCTTCATCGATAATCTCATTTTGCTTGTTGAAGTGGTCCGCATGAGCGTAGACGAAGCCCGGTGCGACGTACGCACGGAAATATCCCGCGATTGGCTTCAACTGATTTTCGATAACGAGATAATGCTGATAGGTGCCGCCATTCGCTACGAAGCCCATCACCTTGTTGCGCATCGCCTGTGGAGGTATATGGTCGAACAGATTTTTCAATGCCCCGGTCATGGAGCCTTGGAAAATCGGTGTACCAATCAGATAGAAATCCGCCGATGACACAAGATCGATTACCTTTTTGGTATCGTCCGGGTAGGCGGCCGGATCTCTTCCGTCACACAATGACATCTGATAATCCCGTAGGTCCAGCATCTCCACGTCGATCTCCGGAGCAAGCTTCTTTGCCTCATCCAGTACCTTTTGCACCAGGATACTTGTTTTGGCTCCGATGATCGTTCCTGATATCCCCAGTAATTTCACGTTGACAACCTCCTTTTCCCTGCCATGTATATGTGTTTGGCTATTTGTTTTAGACTACGTCGTCAGTCCCAGCATTCGCGGCACCAAGAGGACGGCATCTGACCAGTACGTAATGATGAATAGGATGATAATCGCTACGATTAAGAACGGCATGGTCGCCTTGACCAGTCTCTCGAACTTCACCTCTGCGATGGAGGAGACGATAAACAGGCCGGTACCGACTGGCGGCGTCAGCAATCCAATCGTCAGGTTAATACAGATGATCACCCCAAAATGGATCGGGTCGATCTGGAATGCTGTCACCAGCGGCATCAAGACAGGGACCAGGATAATCAGGGCGGCGATCCCGTCCAAAATCATCCCGAGCAATAACAGAAGCAGGTTGACCAGCAGCAAGAAGACAAATGGATTATCCGATATGGACAGCATCGTGTTCGCGATCAACTGCGGAATTTGTTCAAACGCAATCATCCAGCCAAAGATATTGGCCATCGCGATCAGGAACGTAACAGTCGCCGTGCTGATTACCGTATTGATGAAAATTTGCGGCAGCTGCTTCAGATCGAGCTCCCGATACAGGAAGGCCCCTACGATAAAAGCAATCACACAGGCAATCGCCGCTGATTCTGTCGCCGTAAAGGCGCCGCTCAAGATACCGAAAATGATTACGACCGGAACCAGCAGGGCCGGCAGCACGCTGACCGTACTTTTGACCATCTCATTTGCCGTTGCGCGATCGCTTTTGGGGAAGTTGTGCTTGTACCCCATATAAGCGATCAATCCAATAAACCCGATGCCATAGATGATTCCCGGGATGATCCCCGCCATGAAAAGGCCACCAATAGAGGAGCCGGATAAAGTACCATAAATGATAAAAATCATGCTTGGCGGAATGATCGGCGCCACGATGGAGGAGGCAAGCGTCAGAGCTGATCCAAAGTCCCTCGTGTAGCCTTCCTTCTCCATCTCCGGAACCATGACCTTGCTCATCATCGCAGCTTGTGCATTGGCAGAGCCCAATATGGAAGCGAGGAACATGTTGGAGATGACCGTTACATACGCCAATCCTCCCCGCACATGCCCCACGAACACGCGGGCAAACTTGACCAGGCGCGTCGTAATGCCCCCTCCGTTCATAAGCTCACCCGCAAGCATGAACAGCGGAATCGCCAGCAGCCCGAAGTTTTCCAAGCCGGAGAAAAGGCGCATCGGAGTAGACGTAAGCAGCGTCGTATTGCCCATGAGGAAGAAATAACAGATCGTGATCATGCCCAAGACGAGAGAAATCGGAATCCCGATCACCAGAAAAAGAAGGAAGAGCAGTATTACCAGGACGGTCATTGGACTTCCTCCTTTCGGAACATCTCGATCAAATTGGACAATACGTGAACCGCAGCACAAGTAAGTCCGACCGGTACAGCGCTAAACGGAATCCACATCGGCATGAGCAGGGCGCTGGACTTTTGGAACGCGACCCCGGGAGACAAGACCCATTGATAGCTGTAGTAGAGCATGAGTGCAAAAAACAGCAGAATCAGGATATGACCAATGATCAACAGGATTTTTTGTACTCTCGCAGGCAAGTAATCCAGCAGAATGGTAACAGCGGCCTGGGACTTGTACTTCAGTCCCAGGCTGCCGCCGATAAAGCTGACCCATATCAGCAGGTAGACAGATACTTCTCCCGCCCACGAAAAGGGCGCATTAAGCAAATAGCGAAAGACGACTGCTAACGTAACGACGACGGCCATTGCCAACATCAGCACAATGCCTAGGAGTTTTTCAATTCTGGATATGCCATCGCTCAATGCTTTCATCATGCTTTCCCCCTAGCTGGCTATTTGCGGAATGTATCCAGGAACTCTTTGATGAGAGGGTCTGTTGGACCATATTTTTCATCGAACTGCTTCATGTATGGTTCAAACAGCTTGGAATCGATTTCATAAATTTTCATGCCGTTGTCACTCAGGGTTTTCTTAAACTCTTCTTCCTGCCCTGCTCTCGTCGTTGCAGAGAAATTAGCCGCTGCGTCGATTGCTTCGCGGATAATCTGCTTGTCTTCTTCTGGCATCTTGTCGAAGTTTACCTTGCTCGCCATTGCGACTGCCGGCCACACCATGTGGTTGGTGACTGCGCCGTATTTTACGACCTCATAGTATTTGTTGGAGATCGCTGCATCCAGGTCCATGTCCATGCCGTCGATTACGCCTGTCTGTACAGCAGAGTATACTTCTGGCAGCGGCAAGCCTTCCGTAGCAGCCCCTGCAGACTTGTAGAAATCAGTCAGCGGCGGGCTCGGGGGGACGCGAAGCTTGAGACCGACCATATCTTCCGGTTTGAGAACTTCCTTGTCTTTAAACAGCATCACGCGCTGTCCCGCGAAGAAGTAGTCCAGGCCGATAAGCCCTTGCTCTTCGAGTGTGCCGAGGATTTTTTTGGAAACTTCCTCTTTGCGTGCTTTATTGGCCTCATCCAGGTCTTTAAAGGCATAAGGAGCCAGCCATGCTGCATAGGAAGGCGCACGGGAACTCAGATACGCTGCGGTGATGAAACCGAAATCTACAGAGCCGGAAGCGATTTGCTGCACCATGTCGGCTTCTGTCCCCAATTGGCTGGACGGATAGATTTCCAGCTTCATGCGGCCGCCGGAACGTTGATCCAGCTCATCTCGGAACTTCTCAGCTGCCAGATGCCACATATGTGTCGGCGGCGTGATATGAGCCAGTTTAAAGTTGTAGGTAGGCTTGGCAGCGTCCGTGGAAGGCGCAGCATCACCAGGCTGTGAAGGCGCTGGCTGTGAAGACGTATTCGTTGCTCCCCCGCCACAGGCAGTTGTCATCAGCACCAGCAGAGAAACGCTAATCAGGGAAGCGCCCCATTTTTTGAACCTCTTCATTGTTTACCCCCAAATGTTTAAATTTTTGATGATAAATGTCGGAAAAATGCAAGATTCCGGCGGTGCCATGAAATTGCCACTAATCCGATTTTACTGAAATATCAGAAGTGTCTATGTAAATTGCTTAACGTATTATCCCAGTTTTTTGGACAAAAAGTGCTACTCTTCGGCATCATTTGTAACCTGTTTAACCTTTTTCTCCGCTTTTTTTCCTACTGTACTCCCAATGGACTGTAAGTTTCTAAATTTTTTATTTATAATGAGATCATAGACAATTCCTACAATTCGCATTCTACCATGCTCCTGGAACAAAAAACACTGTTTGTGAAGGAGTTTGAAAGTGATGAGCCTGCTCGAGCAAGTTGTTCGCGTCTCTCCCCTCATGCATAAAATGGTTCTGTGCTTCGAGGAGGATTTTACCATGGGAGTGACCAATCGAGAGAGATTCCTGACTTATATCGCAGGACAATCCTTGCGTTTTGGCTTATCCGTCGACGATCCGATCCGTGAAGGAAGTCTCGCCAATTTCATCTTGAAAAATCAAAAACCAATCAGCAAAGTGATGGACTCATCTGTGTACGGAGTCGCGTATGTTGCTGGGGCAATTCCCATCGAGGAAGACGGTGCCGTCTGTGGCGCCCTTGTCTTTGGGGTCAGCCTTGACCGCCAGAACAAGCTGGCTCAGATTGCCCAGCATCTATCAGATATTGTAGAGGAGGTCTCCGCGCAATCCCGCGCTATGCAGAACGGTGCGGAATCCTTGTCCTCCCACAGTGAGCGCCTGTATCAAACCATGACGCTGATGCAAGAGCATTTGCATGCTACATTTACGGTTCTGAAATCCATCTCGCAGATCGCCAGGCAATCAGAAGTCCTGGGACTTAACGCCTCGATCGAAGCGGCACGCGCCGGAGAACATGGAAAAGGCTTTTCCATCGTAGCTGGAGAAATGCGGCGGCTTGCGTTGCACTCAAGTGATTTGGCAAGGGATATTTCCGACAAGCTTTCTTTTTTGCAAAATGAGATGGCCTCTTTGTCCAACATGGTCCTGGATTCCAAAAATCTCTCCAATCAGCAGGCACAGGGCATTGTCGAACTGGCTTCCTCGATTCATGAGGTTACGGAAGAGGCGCTGCACCTGCAGCAAATGTCACAAATTCAAGGGAAGTAGTCTGCTGCACATTTGAATAACCTTTTTTGAGGCTTCAATCCAAGTGGAAGGAGTGTTCTCTATGGTAATTCCTTATGAAACAGACGCGAAGTGGGAATCATTCCTGAAATACGGAACCAGGCAATTTTGGAAACGAAAAACGGTCATTTACAAGCAAGGCACAATGGGAGAAGGTTTTTACTATCTCCATAAGGGCTTGGTCAAGATTGTATCCACTACCGTAAAGGGAAACGACCGCTTGCTCAATATTGTCGTTCCCGGACAAATTCTGGGGATACAATCCATGGACCAGCAAACGCATTTCACTTCTGCCATTGCCGCCAAAAACTCGGTCGTCTACCATTTTTCCTGTTGTCAGTTTCAAGAGATGCTGAAAGTGCAGCCGGAGCTATTAACCCTTTTAACACAAACAATCCACCAAAAGATGCGGACTCTCGTATCCGCGATAAATATGAAGGCGCTTACATCTGAAGAGCATATTGCTACTCTTTTACTGAATATCTGCGAGGAATACAAAAACTACGAGGTTCCTCTCACCCAGCAGGATTTGGCTGACTGTGCAGGGCTGACTCGAATCACAGTCTATAAAATTTTAAGACAGTGGAAAGAACAAGGCATGGTGGAATTCCAAAACCGGATGTTTACCATCAAGGACCCCGACCTGCTGCGTGCGACAGTGTACCCTGACACAGCACCGGTAATCCCGTCGATCTGCGCGCGTTGATCCTTGGAAAAGGAGTGAATTCATGACGAATCTTCGCTACCAGTGGTCTCCTTACCTGATGTACGGACAGAAGATGGAGGTGAAGAAAAATGTAGTCGTGTATCGCCAGGGAGAGCAGGGAAAAGGCTTCTATTACCTGGATCGCGGCGGACTTAAAATCATTCTCCTTTCTGCCAACGGACATGAACGAACGATAGACTACGTGCCTGTCGGGATGCTGTCAGGCGAGCATGGCGCTTACAAGGGCTCCTACTTGACCTCTGCCATTACGACGAATCCCTCTATTTTGTACTACTTTTCCGATGAAGCATTGAACAATATCTGCATGGATCATCCCCAGGCAGCCGTGTTGTTCACCAATTCGCAAATCTTTAAAGTTCGCCTTTTGGCCGAGGTGATTGCTTTTCAGGACAGTCCGGTGGAGCAGCAAATGGCGCATTATCTGATCCGTCTGCACTCGATCCATCAAAATGAAAACGTCCCGATCGACCAGACCTCCTTTGCCCGCTATATCGATGCCTCCCGCATCACGGTCAACAAAATCCTGCACAAATGGAAGGAAATGGGAATCATCGAACTTTCCCATAGAGGGGCAATACGCATTGTAGAAATAGATAAAATGAACGAGATTGCCACTCGGGAAGAAGAAAGCGTAGGCATCTCCTTATGGAAATAGGACTTACTATGGGATCTGCCAGCGACAGCGGCAGATCCCTTCCGTTTTCTGACCCAGAATGAACCTTTCGAATCAGGATTTTCAATCTTGATTTTAGTATGTTGATGGAATTAAACATCATTGGAAGGTTACAGTGAGGTGATCGGGACATGTCGACAAATCAAGGAAAAAAGGCCGAGGAAACCAGACGAAATATCCTCTCCGCTGCGGAAGAGCTGTTTATGACCCGCGGATACGACGCTGTGACCATGCGCGAAATTGCCAAAAAAGCGGGATGCTCGCATACCGCCATTCACATTTACTTCAGAGAAAAGGAAGCACTCCTTCTCGAACTCTCCCTCCCTATCCTGAACGCCCTGACAAAGCAGTTGGACGATATCATGAAACAAATAGGGCTTCCCCATGAGAAGCTGACCACTCTCAGTCTCGCGTTGATTCGCTTTGGTTTGACCCATCGCAACATGTATCCCTTTATCTTTACGGTCAAATCCTCCCCCGTCGATGAAGCGACTAAGCCATTGCTGGATATCAAGCATGTACGTCAGGAAATCTTCGCGAAATTCAAGCAGGCCATTCAGGATTCGTTGCCCTTCATAGAGAATGATGAGCGACTTTTGACAAATGTCCACATCCTTTTCTATACGCTGCATGGCATCATCGTCACGCATTCCTTGCCTGACGAAAGCGCCTTAGAGAGGATCGATCAACTAGCTCCCAGCTTTCGGGAAGCTTGTGATGTGCTGATCAGCGGGTTTCGCAGCAGAGCCATTCAGACTGAATAGTTTCCCTCCTTTTCGAAAAAATACAGACGGTAGTACACGAAAAAAAGAGGCCGGACCTCAATCAGGAAATTTGCTGATCGGGTCCGGCCTCATTCTGTTGACTACTTTTTATCCTGACGGCGGTACACTTCTCTTCCCTCTACCAAAGTAAGCAAGACTTGCACATCCTTGATTTGCGTCACTGGGATGGCAAACAGGTTTTTGTCCAGGACGATGATGTCAGCCTTTTTGCCCACTTCAATCGATCCAGTCACGTCATCCACGTGATTCGCGTACGCGCCGTCAATGGTGAAGCTGGCGATCATGTCTGGCAATGTGGCACGTTCATCAGGATTGGCGATTTTGCTTGGGTCGGTTTCTCCCTCTTCAATGCGGGTAATCCCTTGTTGAATGCCATGCAGCGGATTGAATTCCGGCGTCACGATGTAATCGCTCGATGAAGCGATATGGACGCCTTGATTGATAAAGCTTTTCATCGGGTATTCTTGCTGCGCGCGCTCATGTCCCAGGTACGGAACCTCAATCTCATCGTAATAGCCCTCTTCCTGCATGAACCAGAACGGCTGTACAATTCCGACTGCACCCAGCTTTTTAAACCGGGCAATGTCCTGCGGATTCACCAATTGCAGGTGAACCAGCGAGTGGCGTGAATCATGGGCGCCATTCTGCTTTTCAGCATATTCCATACCGTCGAGCGCGATGCGGGTCGATGCATCCCCGATGGAGTGGACATGAAGCTGGAAGCCGGCTTTGTCTGCCTCAGCAGCTGTTTTTTTGTAAATCTCCGGATTCCAGATCAGTTCTCCATTGGTATGCTTATGCTCATACGGTTTTTCCAGGTATGCCGTAGCACCCTCGACTACCCCGTCCATGAAGATTTTGACTGCATTGACCTGGAACAGCGGGTTTTGATTCCGCTCTCTGATTTTGACGAACTCGGCGATCTGCTCAGGTCCCTTGTCCGGATTGGCTGTAATCGCGTTGCGGTAGCGAATCGTCAGCTTGTTTTCTTTCGCCAGCTCTTCGTAAGCTTCCAATACGTTCGGATAACGCAGCATGTCGGGGTCGCGAACAGTAGTCACGCCGCGTTCGACCGCTTTGAGCTGGTATTCCTCGATGCCGCTCTTATACTGCTCGACGGTGTAACCGCCGATTTTGGCCAGTACCAGATCCATGGCCTTTTCGCGCAGCGTTCCCGATGGTTCCCCTGTCTTTGGATCGCGCTCGATAATGCCGCCCTCTGGGTTAGGCGTATCTTTGGTGATGCCTGCCAGCTTCAATGCTGCCGAGTTCACCCAGAGAGAATGGCCGTCATCAGACGTCAAAGCGAGAGGGACATCTGGAACCACCTTGTCCAGCGCTTCCTTTTTCGGACCGATGCCCGGCGCTACGGGATTGCTCCAGCCGCGTCCTTGCAATGTCTTTTCGTGCGGATGATCCTTCACAAAGGCTTCGATGATCGTGAGGTATTCCTCGATGGAACCTCCGTCATACAGGTCGATGGAATAGATCAACCCGGTGGTTTTGCTTGCGTGCGTGTGGCTGTCGATAAAGCCGGGCAAGATCATTTTTCCTTGCAAATCCGTTACTTTTGTTTTGCTTCCTATGTACTTTTTCGCGCCCTCGTCGGTACCGACATAGACAATCTTGTCTCCGCGAATCGCTACCGCCTGGGCGACATTGCGGTTCCGGTCCACGGTGTACACGACGGCATTCGTGAATACCATATCTGCTGGCATCACTTGTTTGACGCTGGCTGCGATCCCTTGCGGAGCTTGTCCCGCAGCTTGATTTGTCCCTTGGGCGAATGCCGATACCGGGCTCAACAGCACGGTCGCCAATAGGACGCTGGTCCATTTTTTCAGAAACATCTTGATCTCCACCTATCTGCGAACGATGAAATGAATAAGAGCTTGTCCATCCCTCCTCAATCAAGACGAGGGGAAATCGACAAATCTGATTGTAGCATCGCAAGTCTGAAAACTCCATTACATTCTGTCAGATTTATGCGAAAAGAAAAACGCAGGAGATTCCACCCTGCGCTTTTCTATATGAAGCTACACTTTGAACTGTACCACCAGGTTTTGCAGCCGCTCTGATATTTCGGTCATCGACGAAATCGAGGAAACCATCTGATTCATCACTTCTTGCGTATCTTCAGCGTCTTGCTGTGCTTTGTGCGTCATATCCGAAGCTGCTTCTGCCACCTGTACGACAGTTCCCACGGATTGCAGGACTTCCTCTGTACCTGCGGACATCTGGACAGTCGCCGTCGACACTTCCGACATTTGTCTGCTCACCGTTTCAATAGCTGAATGGATTTGCTGAAACGCATCACGTGCTTCCTCTGCCGCTTCCAGTCCCTCTTTTACATTTTGCGTTTCGGCGATCATGAAGGCAGAGACTTTGGTCGTTTCATTCTGGATTTGCTTGATCATCACTGCGATTTGTTCCGCTGCCTGATGGGATTCCTCCGCCAGTTTGCGAATCTCATTGGCGACAACCGCAAATCCACGCCCATGCTCCGATGCCCGGGCTGCTTCGATTCCTGCGTTCAGGGAGAGCAGATTCGTTTGCGCTGCGATACCGCTGATGACATTGATAACGGTCCCGATGGCTTGTGAGCTTTGATTCAAATGCTTGATCATTTCTGATGCCTGCAGAACATTCGTTGTGACCGTTTCCATTTTTCCGATGGATTGATCGATCGTTTGTTTGCCGTTTTCCGCCATTTCCCTTGCCAGGTTGGCAGAAGAGGTGACTTCCTGCGTGCTCGCGGAAATTTGCTGAATTCCTGATGACATTTGCGTCATCGAGGCGGAGGTCTCAGAAATGCTCTCTACCTGTGTTTCTGCTCCAGCCGCAATCTGCTTAACGGTCAATACGATATTTTCACTTGCTTGACTGGACTTTTTCGCCTGCTCAGCCAGTGCGTTTGCCGTCTCAGATACGAGTTGGGAATCATGCAATACTTCTTTGATGATGCCCTGGATGCTGTCAAGCATAGAGTTGAACTCTCGGGCTAGCTGACCAACCTCATCACGCGATTTCACCTGGAGGCGCTGCGTGAGATCACCGCCTGCATGGGCCATCTCGACCAGACGCCCTTTTACTTCATTGATTGGTCTGGCAATCATTCGCGTCAGTACAATGCCAAAAATCAGGGAAAGTAAGATCCCCGCGCCAATCAAAATGATCGTCAAATTCCTTGACTGCTCAAAGCGGCTAAGAGACTGCAGATACAGCTCCTGTGACTGTCTATCCTGCATCTCTACGAGCGAGGTAATCCGGTCTTCAATCGCTGCCTTCTGTGTTGCGCTGCTGTTCAGCTTCAGGATCAGACCCATCCGATCGTTGTTTTTCAGCAGTTTCAGCGACTCATTAATGCTGTTTTGGTAAGCATTGGTTAAGGTTTGCGCCCCGTCAAGTATTTCCCGTTCTTCCTCGGAGAGCGGCAATTGACCGTAATCGGACAAGCCTGTGTTCATCTTGGATTGATTGGCTATGACCGCTTGCTCCAGCTTGTCATAGTCTTGATCGAGTGAAGCGGCATTCATCAGCAGCACCGTATTTTCTGAGAGAGCCTTGTTTACAGACATCAGTTGGATAACCGGCAAAAATCGATCCTGGTACATGGCTTTCATATCTTCATTGATTCGGTTGAGTGAGACATAGCCGAGAAAGCCAATGCCCACCATAAACAGGCAAACTGCTGTAAAGACAATAATCAGCTTCTTTGAGATCGAGATGTGATAAAACCATTTCATCGTTAGATTCACCTTCTTGTATGTAAAATTAGTGCAACGTAGAAAAATCAGATAATTCCTGGTTTGAAAATACCTCCTCCTGTTCCCATTCCCCATTCCTCGACTTACTAAACCTGACCGAAGGAAATATTTGAAAAAGATAGCGCATCCCGGGATTTCTCCCAGGCCGCTATCTTTTAGTTGGTCACACTCAACCGGATAATGTTCATTTTCACCTTGTACGTAAATTTGGCCTGCTTGAATTGCTTCCGCCAATCCTCTTTTTTCAAATTCTTGGCATGGGACAGCGACCGATATTTTTCTCCGAAGCCGATTGGATCTACATCCAATTTCTGAAGCAGTTTGACAACCTCCGCCATCTTTTTTTCCATATTCTTTTCTACTTCTCGCTCAATCGTGCGCATGACTTTCTTGCTCTCGAAATTTACTTTATACCTCATCTCCGCCAGACGCGCGCTCATTTCAATCTGGACGTCAAATGTCGGCGGATTCGTTGAGACCAGTTTAACTGTTTGATTGCTGCGAATGGTATCGAGAACAATGGGAGTCATTTTTCCTTTGTTTTTAACTGATTTCAGATCCTTTGTCGGAATCGACAATTGAAACAAGCCCGTGCGAAATTGATCGCGCATCAGCTTGATAAAAAAAGCCTTATCAGGTTTCACCCAGCCAACGAATTTGTCATCTTTTAGCAAGGCAACCCCTTTGATTTTAATGCCGTCCCCTTTTTTCTCGATATATGGAAGAATCGCATCGCTTCCCTCCCCATAATAATCGCGAATGAACTCGTGAAGGGTAGGGGAAGGAAGCTGCTCTCCCCGTACGTTTTTATAAATCGTATAGTACAGATACACACCTAAATTCCCTTGCGCCGGGTAAGCGGCGTTTACGAGATCATAGGCATTTCCAGAAACAATCACGATGTAGGGGCGGATTCCCACTTCTACGAGATCGAGAGCTCCTGCAATCGGGTAGATTCCCTTTCTTGCAATATCCTCACTAAAAAGGACGATCCGCAATTGTCCCAGCCGAGGTCTACGATCGAGCTGCAGATCCAATGAATTCATGATCCCGTACAGCGACGATCCGGTCGCGGATACAATCTGATCCTTATGACTGACCATTGAACTGACAACAGGAGCCGTAATCGTCGCGCGGTAGAGATCATTTTTGATCAGATCAAATCCCATTCCTGTAATCAACGTCGTTTCGTCCAGCACATGAGTCGGCTCACAGCCGCTGATGAGAAGAACAGGCAGCATCGACAAAAGCAGCAGGAGTATTTCTCGTTTTGGAACACGTCGGATTTTACCCTGTCTCATGCGGCACCCCCTCCACCCCTCGCTTGCGCCGGGAATTCTTGATCACGACACAAAGATAGAGAAAAATCGGGTATATAAAGGAACAATAGAAGCTGACTTGCGAAGTAAATGAACTATAAGCGCTTGCCTGCTCCCGGGTGATAAGTGGCAGCGTGCCCAGGAAGACAACAAATAAAACGATCAGTGTAGACTTTAAATGGGACCATTGATGCATCCTCTTGAAGCCTCGCGCAACACTCCAGGTGAACAGCATCAGGTTCGGCATAATCACAAATAACCAGATCGACACGATGATCATCTCGAAGCGTTCAATAAAAGGCAAATGGATCATCTGCTGAATGGTCAATGTAGCCCAGGTGGTTTTCTCCAACTGTAACCTGCTGAAGAATGTCTGAGCCAAAACAATCAATATAAGGTAGATCACATTCGTAAGCAGCGCACCATACTGTGAGAAAACACGTGATTTCTCCTTATTTTGGGCGTACGGGTAAAGCATGTAGAGGATTTCAAAGCCAGTCAGCGACAAGGACATGCGTCTCGCTCCTTCGAGCAGTTCCGGGATTGTGGAATTCGCAATCGGAAATAGGTAGGACCACCTGGAGTGCTCGAAAGGAAAATACAGAAAACTGATCAGCCCTATGGTGAGAAGGAAACTAATAAAGGTATACCCTGTGATAACCCTGATGCCCCCAAGGATCGTGTAGAGGGCCAGTCCCAAGATCGTAGCTGAGGCAATCCACGTAGCCATTTCGGTAAACATCCACGTCTGCAGGACTTCAATGTAATCCCGCAGGATCCTGACCGTTACCATTACGTAATACAGCATATAGCCATAATTCAGCAGACTGCCGATCCCCTTGCCAAATACATCTATGTTGATTCCAAATAAATCGGAGGATGGATACCTGCCAAGAGTTCTGCCGATTATCCACATGACGAAATGGGCAGCCAGCCCTCCGAGAATGACTGATATCCATGCGTCATATCCGGTTTCTTTTACAATGATTCGCTGAAAGCCTAATACGCCAACCCCGACCTGATTCGAATAGATCAAAAATAAGAAGAGATAGGCAGGAATTTGATTAGATGCCTTGGGATATACGTTGATTTGCACGAACTTCTCACCTACTCATCGATATCTTCCTGTTGCCTGCCTTTTTTGGGATCAAATCGCCTTTCGTCTAAAGGTCGGAAAATTTGGGGGCGCAAAGAAAAAAAGGAAATCGGCATCCGAATAATACTGTCTTTCATATCCGACAATCGCAGCGGATACAGCGGTTCGAGGTAAGGGCTGCCCAGACTGGTCAGCCGCAACAAATGTGACAGTAAAAAGCTCAAGCCGACGACAATCCCGAATCCACCCCATATCCCCGCCAGCAAAATGATGGGAAATCGCAGTACCCGAACGGCAGCGCCAAGTGAATAGCTGGGTGAACTAAACGATGACAGTGCCCCGAGTGCGACAATGATAATCAAGATATTGCTCGTAAAGCCCGCCTGTACGATGGCCTGTCCAATCACGATACCGCCCACGATACCGATGGTTTGCCCAATCTTCGTCGGAAGCCGGGCACCTGCCTCACGCAAAAGCTCAATTACGCCTTCCAGCAAAATCGCCTCCATCAGTGGTGGAAAGGGGACTCGCGAACGAGATTGAGCCAATGAAATCAACAAATCCACGGGTACCATCTCATAATGGAAGGTCAAAATCGCGACATAGACGGGGGTAAAGATCAGAGCCAACAGAATCGCGCCTGATCGGAGAATCCGCAAAAAACTGGAGATCATCCAGCGAAAATAGGAATCCTCCACCGCATGAAACAGCTGAGTAAACGTAGTCGGCCCCATTAACGCACTGGGGCTGCCATCTACCAGTACAGCTACCTGACCTTGTATCAACCCAGCTACTGTTCGGTCTGGCCTCTCGGAAAGAAGCAGTTGTGGAAACATGGAAAACTCGTTGTCTTTAATGTATTGCGCCAAGGTACTGGCATCGGGAATTCCAGGTATGATCAAATTCTGTATTCGTTGGCGCATCGTTTGAACATTGATTGGGTTCGTGATCCCTTCCATATAGAGAAGGGCGACATCCATTGGCGCAGTTTCCCCGACCTGAAGCCGCTCATACGATAATTTTGGAGACCTGATGTACTTCCGGATCAAAGAGAGATTGACTTCTAAAGTCTCTACAAACGAGTTTTTGGGACCTAAAATGTTCGTTTCATTTTCCGGTGAACTGATTTGCCGGTCTTGGGTGCCGTCTGAAGGGAAATACACTCCGTACTCTGCTTGATCCAGATGAATATAAATATCGCCTTGAAGCAGTCGGTCAATGACCTGGTTTTTGCTGTACAGGCGTTGATCTACGGTTACGCCGATTTTGCTCTCGATTTGCGGCAATGTGACAGTGGATAAATCCAGTTCCTGCAGTCGAGGCAACACGTGGTGATATACCGCTTTTTTGTCCGCCATGGTGCTTAGGTAATAGAGGCGGAGACGACCGCCTTCCCCGTCTACATGCTCCACCTCTAGGTCGCCCGTTCTGGATGCCCATTGTTGAAACGTCTGACCCATGCTGTCGTCATCTCCCGACGGTGAATAAATTCATGGGTTAAGTATGCCCCGCGAATTGGATGATTACCCTTTGTTTGGAATATGTCACCGGGACGAGTACAAAGAAAAAAAGCCTGCTGATGGCAGCCAGCAAGCTTGGTCATTTCGTTGCAATGATTCCTATTCCGTTATACCATCCGACTCAAAGTTTTTGCCTGATCATCCAACTTGCCAACAGCCTCGCCGATCCCTGCAAACTCTTCTACTACATGCTGTATTTGCTGTTGACTGTCAGCAATGACCTTTTGAGAGGTTTTCATTCCTTCACTAACTCTTTCGACGTGCTGGGAAATCCCCTCTATGGTAGCTTGAATTTCTTGTGTAGCTTGTTGTACTTTCTCCGCTAACTTTCGCACTTCAGTAGCTACGACATGAAAGCCTCGCCCATGTTCCCCGGCATGTACCGCTTCAATCGCTGCATTCAACGCAAGCAGATTCGTTTGCGAGGCAAATTGCCGAATTGTCTTCACAATTTGTTGAACGGCAATGTTCTGCTGTTCCAAGTCATCCAGATACCCCCAAATTTCTTTTCGTATCTTCTGTCAAACGAAGAATTGCCGAAGATACTTGTTGGTTGCGGGTTATGCCTTCCTCTGTACGGGACAACAGCTCTTCTGACATACTTCTCAGTTCGCTAGTTATTTGAGCTTTGGCAGCTTCTCGTTCTGTTATGTCTGTCGCTACCTTGAGCACAGCAACGACTCGATCATGTTCGTCATGTATGGGCATATACGTCGCTTCCAGATTAAGCATTCGCCCATCCTTCGCCACACGGACGATTTTCTCTTGAAACATCTTCCCGTTTCTCAGGTTATTCCACAAAGACAGGTAAGCGGAACTATTGGCGAATTCAGCAGTGCAAAATTGCCGATGATGCGCCCCAACCAACTCTGGCAGCCGGTAGCCCATCGCTTGAGCAAAATTTTCGTTTGCCCAAAGCACCTCTCCGTGGATATTAAATTCAATCATGGCAAAAGATTTTTCGAGTGCGGCAAGGATCGCTTTTTCATTGAGCACTTGTGTTGTTTGTAATACCAATTCAATTCCTCCCATTGTTCAAGACACTTCAGAAGGAAAATACGTTGCGTCTTTCCGTCTTAGCCTATAAATTCACTCTGAATATTTTCTGAATCACGGGATGGCGCAGTCTTTCGATACCTGCAAAAGAAGGGTAATAAGAAGCCTGCTGACATCTGTCAGCAGGCTAAACCTCGTTACGAGAAAAGGTTAGTGGTTGCGGCTAATGTGCTTCCTGTTATAGAGCCATGCTCCCAGCGCAATCAGGGCAGCCCCCAGCAATTGCAGCGGCAGATGACTTTCTTCCCCTGTCTTCGGCAACACTTTTGCTTTGCCTGAAGCTTCCTTGTCAGGATACAGACCTCCAGCAGGAACATTCCCGTCTATTTCATAGAGAGGCTCGTCTGTCCCTGGCGTTCCCTTTCCTGGCCCTTGACTTCCAGGTCCTTCCGTAGCAGGAGTCGGGGCTGTCGGAGCAGGATCTACCGGATTCGGAGTCGTTTCCGTCGGTTCGCCCGGTACTGGCGGCTCTATTGGTGTTGTTGGTTCTACTGGTTGAGTAGGTTGGGTCGGTACGCCTGGTTGTTCGGGTTTCTTATCAGTCCCACCCGATGAACCTGGACGATCCGGCTTTTCTCTATCCGGTTTGTCCTTGTCCGGCTTCTCGGGTTTTTCCGGATCCGGCTTTGGATCTACTGGCGGTTCTGGATCTACTGGCGGTTCCGGATCTACTGGCGGTTCCGGATCTACTGGCGGTTCTGGATCTACTGGCGGTTCCGGATCTACTGGCGGTTCCGGATCAGGATTTCCGCCTCCGCCACCTCCGCCGCCTCCACCGGAGAAGCGATTGTTTTCGACGGTAATAAGCGTGACTTTCCCTTTTTCAATGATAAACTCAGTCAGTCTATCCTTGATGACGTAACCACTTGGTGCCTTGGTTTCCTCGAAGTAGTATGTGCCTGGTCTTAGATCGTCAACATGCAATTCACCGTTGTCATCTGTAGGCGCAAGTCCGCTCAGGAACGGCTTTTTGTCCTTGTCCAAAATTCGGAACTGAGCACCTTTCAATGTGACATCCGGACGACCTTTTTCGATCTTTGTCAGGATGACTTCCCCTGGGATCAATTTGTTTGTAAACGTTTTTTGTACCTCTACACCATCGTCTACGATTTCGAATTCCAGTGGGTCCTTGCTCAACAGGTAGTCTGTTGGAGCTGTGACTTCCTTGATTTGGTATTTCCCTGCTTTTAAATCTGTAATAACCAACTCACCATCTGCATTCGTCGTCAGCTTGCTTTTTAGCACTTGACCTTTTTCATCTAGAAGGTCAAATTCAGCACCTGTCAATGGCTGCTGGTCATACTCGTCGACTTTTACGATTTTAACAGAGCCGACATTTGCTTCATTCGTTTTCGTGCCAGTCTTCATTTCTGTCTGGTTTGCATCAATTGTGAACTTTACGGGAGTTGCATCCAGCTTGTATCCTCTTGGGGCAACAATTTCCACTAACTGATAGTCCCCAGCATCCAATTCCGGTAGGTAGAGCTTCCCGGCTGTGTTGGTCGGTTGCAAAGTCAGACCGACAACATCTTCATACGTGTCGACTGTCCCGTTGACTTTCTTCTGGAGTTTGAATTCGGCTCCTGGAAGAAACTTCTCTGCATCCTGAGAATCAACTTTGGTCAGTTCAAAACTCCAGTTGCCTTTGTGATTCACAATTGTGAATGTAGGGTTGTCTTTGTTAAAATCGATAATCTCGCCGTTTCTGAATGCTTCATCGATGACATAACCAGATGGGGGAGTGATTTCTTTGAGCAGGTATTTTCTGAAGTTATACTTCTTCTCTGTTGTCGCCTCGCCACTCTCATCTTCAATTACAATCTCTTCAAGAAGCATCGTCCCTGCTTGGTTATACAACCCGAATTTTGCCCCTGTCAGCGGTTTACCATCCTTGTCCACCTTTACAATTTTCAGATGGTCCTTCTCGGTAGACACGCTTCCCCAAGCACCAGAGAATTTGACCTTAATGCCCTCGTTGCCATCCTCACCGATAACCCTGGAATCCTTATCATGAAATTCCGCTTTGTTAAAGATTTGCTCTCCAGAACCAGCATTGATGAACGACTCGTATTTCAATATATAGGCGCTCTCAATGTCCTTTTTCAGTGTCAGTTCGAAGCTGTGCTCTCCAAGTATTGGCGGATGGAAATAGTCATTCAGATCTTCTTGATCTCCAATGCTCACGTTTCCTTTCTTATCTACTGATGTCTTGTAGAGCTTGAAGGAACCCGGGATAAGCATTTGATTATCGGACAATGCATCTTTCAGAGTAGTTCCCGCAGCGATCCAAGACTGATTGCGATTCAGATAGACGGTCCAGAATGCAGTCTCGGAATCGGCACCAGTGCCTTGTCTGCCCTCTTTATAGATATACTCGCCACCATACTCGGGACGTACGGTAAACGAATCTTTAAATAAATCGGAACCTTCATCGCCACTTAAGACAGCCTCGTTTGAATACTCGGTTAACACTTCGAGATCCTCAAGACTCGTATCGTACACGATGCGATAGGCCTTGTTAATTTGCTGCAGGTTATTAACAAACTTTAATCGAAAACCGTTGTCTCCCTCGGTGTCTGTCACCCATTCAACCGTATAATCCTCTGCCGGTACTTCTGCACCCACATCTACGTCATCTGCACCACCAGTTAGAATCAAGTTATAGACCTTTAAGGATCCTTGATCGATTTTCTGATCACCTTGATAGAAATCGGTAAGGACTGGATTCGTGATGGTCCGCAGATTATAGTTCACATCGATAGTCCAGGTGATACGCTTGGTTCTCGCGTCATAATCGCCCGTTTTTTCCCCGTTTTTCTTGGTGTAACGGTCTGAAGAAACGGTCCTTGAATCTTCTTTTGAGTAAGAAGTCGTGCCCTCAAGCCATTCTACTTTTCCGTGGTTCGTAATGTCGTTGCTATTGAAATAGTTGGTGTCAAACCTTGTTTTGTACTCGATTACGTAATGATCCTCGATCTCATTATCAAAGGTTATTTTAAACCCTTCACGATAATTCGGATCTGGCTCTAACGTGTACGCTGGAACCTTGTTTGATCCAGGTACAGTAATTTTCAAGCTTTCCTCGATCAACTCTAAACCCTGATTCGCATAGCTGTCTGTAACGACAACTTCGTTCATTTTTTGCTTATCATAGTTTAGATACAGTTTCCACGTAATCGTTTTTTCATTGTAATTAATCTGTTTGTTATCGGCGCTCTTCCAAAAGATTACATGGTTAATACGTTCGGATTTCGATACTTTCCTGTCGCCGTACATCTCTACCTCATTCATCACTGTGGCACTATCGCGAACACGTTCCTTCGGTTTTGTGACATAGACGATTTCATAGGCAGATTGAATATCCTGGTTAAAACGAAGTTCAAAGCCATCTGCAGTTCCATCAACGGAATAAATACCTTCCACTTCGCTTCCGCGTGTATCCTTGCCGTTGTCGTCTATTGACACTTCATACACTTTCAACGATTCCCCGACAAACTCATGGGCAAATTCCGCTTTGGTTGTGGTTATCGTATCCTTGATCCATGCGAGCTCCGTTTTGATATCACGCAAATCGTAATTGTACTCAATGGACCAAGTAATGGTTTGGGAAGCAGAGTCGTATTTGGAATTTTTCGCGAGTGGCTGGCTGAACTTTGCCGTGACTGTAGCTGAAGCGCCATTCGTGTAGTTGTCACTCTGGATCTTCGCGTCGTTCTTGTACGAAGATTTTCCCTCGATGATTTTGGTTTTGTACTTCACACGGTAGGCATCTTGAATATCACCAAAGTCAAGTACTAGCTTGTTGTCTGTCGGTAGTTGAGTAAATCCTGTAAACTCACCATCCTCAATTACACTTCCGTCCAACTTGACCTTTAGCTTGTATACCTTGATGGAAGTTTCATCAAGTTCCAGTCCGGCTGGGATGGAATCTTCAAAGATAGCATTGGTAATATTTTTTTGGCCTTTGTTAAAATTGACGACCCAATCGATCTCGCTCGGATTGAAATCTTTGTCTGCTTCCCCTTGCTTGTCCATTTCCGCTGTGATGTCACTGTTGAAATGAACGCTGATCGTTTTCTTGGGAGTGGTAAACTCGATCGTTTGCTTCGTTCCATCATCAAGTTTTCTCTCGTCAAATGATCTCCAAACCCCGAACTTACCAGAAACTTTTGCTCCTTCAAAGTCCCCATTCAACGTTAAGATTACCTGGCCACCTGAAGTTACCTCATACGATAACGTTACATCGTCACCAGGAACTGTTCCTTCGGCCTCAACCCATTGAAACGCTTCTGGGAGAGAAAACGTATACGTGGCACCATTTCGATATTCATGTCCTGCCGGCAGTTCCCAGGTATACTCGATACTTACTTCCGAACCTACATCTGGCCGGACGGTTTCAATATCGTTGCCATCCTCATCTTTCATGACAACATCCGTAATGAAATCGTCCTCTGTTATTTCATTTCCACCCTGATCCGATGATGGATTGGAAATTTGAACAGGGGGTGACTCTAGATCAGGCACTGGTGGCGCCCCAGGGTCCGTGCCTGGTTGTGGAACTGGCACTTCTGCACCTGGTTCTGTCCCCGGTTCTGTTCCTGGCTCTGTCCCCGGTTCTGTTCCTGGTTCTGTTCCTGGCTCTGTTCCTGGTTCTGTTCCAGGCTCTGTCCCTGGTTCTTCTCCCGGTTCTGTGTCCAACTCTGTCCCAGCCCCTGACTCGTCTTGCTGCTGAGTGTCTTCCACGCTAACCCCTGCATCTAGCAATCCTTCATTCGCGCTGACAAATGCAGTTGGCATGAATAGATTCAACAGTAAAGCGAATACGAGATAGACAGACAGGACTCTCCTTCTCTCCCACATTCTAATCATGTTCACCTCGCATTTTAGATGACAAGGTAATATTTCATGCAGATCTACCTCGAATGTATTAGGCCCTTGTCCCCAATTTTATTCCAACTGATAGCTTACAAATACAAACTGAATATTTTCCGAATAACTGAGAATGAAAAAACCGCCCCCTCTCTTTCCAGAGATGGAGCGGCTATTTGGCCTGCTGATGCTTTAGAATTGTTTTTCCGTAATATACTCGCTTTTATTTTTGATCATGGTCGGTTTTTTCGTGCCTTTCGACATGATCGAATCATATGTCGTATCGATGGTGACCCATTCATTGGTATCCTTGAAATAAATCTCGTTCCAGGCATGATACTGCTGAATATCATTCTTTTTTCCCATGACCAGCTTGGTCGGGATGCCCTCGCTGCGGAGCATGGCCGCAAACAGAGCTGCATAATCATAACAGATGCCTTGTCCGACTTGCAGAGTCGCATCTACCGAAGGGATATATTCGCTAGTGACGACCTTTGCTTTCTCATAGTCGTACTGAACGTTTTGAATGATATAGTTGTAAATCGCAGCGACTTTTTCCCTGTCGGTCTTCCTATCCTTGGTCAATTCGCGGGCTTGGGCAATCGCCTTTGTTTGCTCATTCCAGTAGATCATCTGGATCGGCTGTAAAAAGACAGCTTCCTGACTAGATGCGGTCAGGACTACCTCTCTGTTTTCAACCATTCGATACTGATTCCCCATGACATTTTCCAACACAGAGATCGTATACGTGCCATCTCCCAATTGCAAGGGAAAGCGATTATTCGCCGCGACACTGTAAAAAAATGTTGATTCCCTTTGGTGATTTTCACCTTTTCGCTGCCTCTAGCAGGGTCCTTCTGGATGGACACGACACCTTGGCTCAACTCGCTTACATCGATGCGAGAAGCAGATGAATTCGCCCAAGCAGTGACGGGAACCGTCAAACAGAAAATACTTACTAAAGCCAACGTCAATCGGCTTTTGAACATAGGTAACTCCCCTTTCGGAAGCTGGCTGCCATCTTCATGGAGAAGGAAGGCCCTCTAGCTTTGCGTCTCTAATTTTCATTAGATTTGCCATTATCGTTTGAAAGTTATGATTTTGTGAAAAGAATACCATACATTTTCAAAAAGGGGAATCATTCGGTAAATTTCCACTAAAAAATTCCCTACTCGCGAAGCATCTTTCCTTTCACAATCAAGCGATGCGTAGGGTTTTCCATCGGGTGACAAGTGACCAACGTAATCTCTCCGTCACTGCCATTTCCTTCCAACACCCATACTTCTTCTGGTTTGACGATCAATTTCTCTGTCACCGTATAGTTGTATACGCGTTCGCCGTCATCGACCTCGATCTTGTCCCCGGTTTGGATTTCATCAAGTCGATTGAAATTTCTTCCATAGGTGAGGTTGCGATGTCCCGCGATGGCATAATTCCCAATCTCTCCGGCTTTTCCTGTATGTTCGATACTCGCCACTGTCGTTTTCATATTCTTGTCTGTGGCACCATGCAGGATTGGCAATACCAGGTCGATCTTGTCAATCATCAAGATTCCTTCCATATTCGGATAGCTCTTGAAATCAGGCAGTTCCTTTTGCTTAGTCTCCGATTCAGCGAAGCCGGTCTCGTCTGTCTCTTCGGGGTGAGCAGCTTCTGCTGGTTGAACGGCTGCCACAGGCTCTTCCTCCGCGGGGAGAACATCATCGTCTCCGTTATGTATGCTTTGCAGGCTTTGCTGCCACTCTTGGACGAGTTTTTGCTGCTGATAATCATAGTACTCCTCCGCAAGCGTAGGGTAGCTAAGAACGACGATTCCCGTGAACATCAGCAGCATGGCTATGATCTTTCTTGTCATCTGGCATCCCTACCTTGTTTCCACTGTTGATACCACTGCTCCAATTCCTTGCTTGGCGCAACATCGAATTCTTCCTTTAATTTTTCCGTGAGAATCTGATATTGCTTCGTGACCTCCCTCGGATGATTCGTCATCGCGTACAGCTTCATCAAACCAAAATAGCCGTCCTCCATGCCGGGCAATTTTTCCCGAATCTGTTGGTACAGCAAGATCGCCTCCGTAAATTGTTCCGTCGACTGATACCATTCCGCTATTTCACTGGCATGACTCAACCAAATCATCTGCAGGCGCTCCTGCTCGTATTCCGCCCATAGATAAGAATGCTCTTCCAAAAAACCGCCCGGGTACTTGGCCATGATCGACAAATGTGTCCTCAGTGTATGGGAATCAATAGGAGGAGCATCGCGAACGGCATTTTCCCACTCCTCGACATCCAGTTTGATGTCTCCCCAGACCAGGCGGTACCGTTCATCCTTGTATTTGATCTCCAGATCCAGGCCGAGGTTCTTGATGATTTTGCGAATCTGATAGATGGCCGTATGCAATTGCGTGGTCGACCGAACGGTATCATATTCCGGCCAGAGCAAATCAATCAAGGTTTGCTTGCTCACGGTTTTATTCCGATTCATCACCAGGTAAGCAAACAGCTCCTGGGCTTTCAGCGTCTTCCAGGGAAAAAACTGCACCTCTCCCTGCTGATCGATATAGTGCAGATTTTGCAAGCAACAGATCATCTCCTGGTTGGTCGCGCTGTCGCCTACCGGAGCCGACACCATTGTTTTTGCGACCCGCTGCATAGTCATAGTCAATCTGCGTACGTGAACAGGTTTTAATAAATAGTCCAGCGCATTCATTTCAAACGCTTTGACCGCATACTCCTGATACGCAGTGACGAAGATAATATGCAGATGCGGTTGGAGCATCATTAATTTTTCAGCCAGTTCAAACCCGTTGATTTCAGGCATTTCGATATCCAGAAAAGCCAGATGAAATGTCTCGTTGCGCACTGCTTCTATCGCTGCCTGTGGGTCCTGAAACGTGCGAATCTCCTCAAATTGAATGTCCTTCTCAATGGCTTCAGCCAACAAATTCTCCAATTTTTTCAAAGCAAGACGCTCATCATCCACGATGATCGCTTTCACATCTATCTCCCCTCGGTCGATCCGATCTCTATTTCTATTTATTCTACCAAGACCTGGGTCTTCTGTCCAAATTCTCAAGTCCCAATATTTGGACGACCATTGCGTTTGACAGCGTTCGGAGGCAAATTGTATACTTGAAAATGTTTTAGTGGGTAAATAATATACTGTATATATTATTCGCAGGCGAAATAGGAGCGAGGACCATGCCAGATCAACACCATCTTTTGAGTTTTGAAGAACTGTATCTCCAATTGCAAAGAAAAATTGCAAATGAATGGCACAAGCGCCTGGACCCGCTCATTTCCGGATCCCAATCCTTTATCCTCAAATTTCT
Organism: Brevibacillus panacihumi W25; assembly: GCF_000503775.1. Lineage (GTDB taxonomy): Bacteria > Bacillota > Bacilli > Brevibacillales > Brevibacillaceae > Brevibacillus > Brevibacillus panacihumi_A. The sequence goes on from NZ_KI629782.1 coordinate 1,923,851, forward strand.
TGAAAAGAAGGGGCCGCAAAAGGTTTCGGCCATTGCGGAGTTTTTGGACATCACTCCGGGGGCTGTGACCAGTCTTGCTGATAAATTAATGGCTTGCGGGTATGTCGACAGGAAACGTGACACGACTGACCGGCGCGTGGTCTATCTGGAGATCACAGATCAGGGACGCGAAATGCTGGCGCGTTATAAAGCGGAGCTCAAGCGCACGGTAGAGGAATTTTTTGTGGGATTGTCTGAGGAGGACCTCGATCACCTGATCCGGATCTACCAGCAGGTACTGCGAAACATCGAACAGCGAAGAGAGGAGAACATCTAGATGACACAGCTTACAGATAAAAAGAAAATCACGATCATGATCGCGATTATCACCTCGATGTTTTTTTCCTCCATCAACCAGACCATCATCGGGGTTGCCATGCCGCGAATCATCGCAAAACTGGGCGGTATGGACTACTATTCGTGGGCGATCACGATCTATTTGCTGACTTCAACCGTCGCATCCGTATTGGTCGGGAAGCTTTCCGATATTTATGGACGGAAACCATTTATCCTGACAGGGATCGGCTTGTTTAGCCTTGGTGCATTGCTATCCGGTTTTTCTACGGATATTTTTCAATTAATCACGTATCGTGCGATTCAAGGTGCAGGTGCAGGGATTATCATGTCCACTGCCTTCACAGCGATGGGCGATCTGTACGAACCTCGTGAACGGGCAAAGTGGACCGGGGTCATGAGCGCGGTCTTCGGGGTCTCCAGCGTAGCCGGTCCTCTTTTGGGCGGCTATATCGTCGACCATCTGGACTGGCATTGGGTCTTCTGGATCTTCCTGCCGATCGGCTTTCTTGCCTTTGCCTTGATTCTGCTCAATTTCCCGCAGGTTGAAAAACGCAAGGGGGAATCCGTCGACTATTTTGGTTCCCTCTTTTTGACGACTACCATCGTGCCGATGCTTCTTGCCTTTTCCTGGGCAGGAGACGGAGCGGGCAAGTACGCCTGGAGCTCATGGCAAATCATCGGTCTATTGTCTGTAAGCGTTGTGTCTTTGCTCATTTTTGTCTTGGTTGAAATGAAGGTCAAAACTCCGGTATTGCCGCTTGGCCTGTTTAAAAACAGCATTTTCACGGTATCCAATCTGGTAGGTTTCTTCCTCAACGCCGGGATGATGGGAGCGATCATTTACGTACCGTTCTTTGTCCAAGGGGTGAAAGGAATCTCCCCGACGATGGCAGGTTATGTAGCGATGCCGATGTCCATCGCGATGCTCGCCACCTCGGCGCTGTCCGGCCAACTCATCACCAAGACAGGCAAATATAAGAAGATGGCGATTGGCGGCTTGCTGCTGATGACATTCGGCATGGTCATGATGTACTTCATGGTTCCAAGCACCCCGATCTATGTGCTCGTCGCGTACATGATCATCCTGGGTCTGGGCATGGGGATCGCGATGCCGGTCTTCTCCTTGACCGTACAAAACGCAGTGGCACCGCAGCAATTGGGCGTGGCGACAGCAACCTCCCAGCTCTTCCGCAACCTGGGCGGTACGATCGGTATCGCTGTCATGGGGAGCGTCATGAGCTCTGCTATGGCGAAAAAAATGACCGATCTGTCCGGGACATTGGGCCAAGGTGCTGCGTCTGCTCCAGCTGATCCGGCCTTGGCAGAAAAGCTGGCTCTTTTTTCAAACCCGCAAAATCTGTTGGATCAGCCGAAGATCGAAGCTGCGCTTCAAAGCTTGCCACCGCAAGCACAAGGCTTGTTTGCACAAATGCTCGATCAGATTCGGGAAGCAATGAGCTATGCGATTACTACGACGTTTTTAACAGGTGCGATCGTCGCTGCATTTGCCGTTGTATTCGCCCTGTTCCTAAAAGAGATTCCTTTGCGTTCCGGCAAGGACAAGGGGCAGAGAATGGAAATGACGGAGGAGCATGCTGAGCGGATCAAAGCACAAAAAGCACAGGGATAAATAGAAAAAAGGGGGGCTGATGACAGCCTCCCTTTTTGTTTGAACAACACCGCTAGACCTTGAACAGGCTCGCGGCCTTTTGCAATTCTGTCGCCATCTCTTGCAGCGATTGACTTGCTGTATTGACTTCCTCCATCTCCGCCAGCTGCTCCTGGGAAGAAGCTGCGGAGGCTTGCGCATATTGGGAAGCGTCTCGTGCGATTCTCTCCAATTGTTTCATGGAGGCGCTTATCTCTTCTGTGCTTGCTGACATTTGTTCAGTCGAAGCAGAAATCTCATACACCTGTTCATTCACTCGCTGAACCATCTGGCTAATGGTCGTAAACACTTCATCTGTGTGTTGGACAAAGACCTTGCCCTTCTCGACTGTTTCTTTGCCGCCTTCGATGGTTTGGACCGCACGCTCTGTCTCTTCCTGAATCAGGGCGATAATTTTCGAGATTTGATCTGCCGAATTCTTGGATTCCTCTGCCAGCTTCCTTACCTCATCTGCTACAACGGCGAATCCTCTGCCATGTTCCCCCGCACGCGAGGCCTCGATAGCAGCATTCAGCGCCAGCAGATTGGTTTGGCCGGTAATTTCCGAGATCACCTCGACAATGCGTCCAATCTCTTGGGAACGCTTGTTCAACTGGTGAATGACTGCTGCGGATTCTTCCGTAGTCTGATAAATGGTTTGGAATTGGTCCAGCGTCTGTGCGATGACCTGCTGTCCCTTTTCCGCCTGGTTCAGCGTATCCGTAGAAAATTGGGAAAGCGTTGATGAAGATTCGGCGATTCGCTGAACCCCAATGGTTACCTCTTCCATGGCACTGGACACTTCTTCTATTCCTTTTTGCTGCGCTTCTGCCCCGGTGGAGATCTCCGAGACGGATGCAGCTACCTGGTTCGTGGCCTGAACCGTTTGTTGGGCACTTTTGGAGAGCTCCTCCGAGCTTGACGAGATTTGAGCTACACTCATTTTCACACTGGCAATCAACGTATTTAATCCGGTGATCGTGTCGTTGAAATCCCTCATGACCAGTCCGATCTCATCTTTTGACTGATAATCAGCCTGGACAGTCAGATCCCCGTTTTTTACCTGTACCATCATCTCTTGCATATGTCTAATCGGTTTTGTAATCATTCGGACAATCGCAATTCCACAAGCCAACAAGAGGACGACTGCAGCGACGATACAAACGAGGACAATAAACACCGCTTGATTTGCTTTGGCTTCATTGTCTTGATAGATGTTCTGCGCACTTTGGGTAAGGTGCTCTTTCAATTGGCTGAGATGCCCCATCAATTCCTCTTTCAGCACCGTTCCCGTTTTGGAATAGATCGAATACGCCTCCGTATTTCGATTTTCTTTCGCCAGTTCGATGATATAGTTCTGCGTATCCCGGTATTCGATCAGGACTTCGTTGTATTTGGCAAGAACCTCTACTTCCTCGGGATAGAGATTCATGCCTTGCAATTCGGCCAGAAGTTGGTTTGCTGATTCCCTTGTATCATAAATGCTGGCAAGCAGTTCTTTGTTTTTCTGCTCATTCATCGTCAGATTCAGTTCCAGGACATATCCTTCAATAGCCCGATGATGGCTTTCCAGTTCATGAATGGTGTTCATGGGGACGACCCCTTCATTAATCACCGTTGCGCTTGCTTGCTTAAGGGCCAAAATATTCAAAAAGCCTGTGACTCCAACAAATAAAAGAGCTATTGTCGAAATCGCAACCATTACTATGATTTTGGTCCTGATTTTCATGTTGCGAAACCAAGCTGATAGCATGTTTTTCTCCCCTGCCTCATCTGTTTGGATTTTATGTATGTTTTTACCTTGGAAAATAGTTCGAGGTAAATATTATAGTAAAGTGCAACAACTTCCAAGAATTATTTTTAAAGCAAGGAATACTCAAAAACTAGCGTTTATTTCCCTTGAAGGTCGGGTATATAAAATTAGATCCAAGTACCCATTTTTCCACTTGCACACGAATAACATCTTGAGTGAAGGTGACTTTCCATGTCGAACAAGGTACCCCAACGATTGCAGCTCGAAATCTACAAAACGCTCTTCGAAAACAACCCGGACGCAGGTTATGCCATTGATTCCGAGGGCTACTTTTTCTTTACAAATGAATCAACTCTCCAATTAACCGGTTATACAAGAGCGGAATTGCATCAGATGAATTTTCTTCCCTTCATTAAAGAGGAAGACAGGGATCGGGTTGTCCAGCATTTCGTCAGTGCCTTGAATGGAAATGTGGAGAAATTTGTAACAACCATTACGCCAAAAAATGGGGAAGACGTGGATCTTTATGTAACTGCAGTACCAATTATTTTGAACGGTTCTACCAAAGGAATTGTGGGAATTGCGAAAAATTTGAGCGATTTGCATGCGACACAAAATGAACTCATCCAATCCCGCAACCAACTGCAGCATATTTTCGACAGTATTGACGTTTGTCTATGGTCGATGGATATGCAAACCAATTCCCTGCTGCATATATCGCCTGCCTGTCAAAAAATTTACGGCTATACCCAACAAGAATTTGCAGAAGACCCCTCTCTCTGGAGAAGAGTCATTCATCCTCTGGACAGAAAACAGGTGGAGGCTCGACAACCGCTTCTTTTGGAAGGAAAAGCGTTGAAGCATGATTATCGCATCGTGGACAAGAACGGGAAATGCAAATGGATTTCCGACTATACCATTCCGATCTTGGATGAATTCAATCAACTCGTCCGTTTGGATGGAGTCTGCAATGACATTACCCAGCAAAAAGTCTATGAAGAGCAGCTTCATTTCATGGCTTACCATGATACCTTGACAGGCTTGCCCAATCGCCGGTTACTTACCGATCGGCTCCAGCAAGCATTAACCAAGGCCGCAGCAAACAAAACAAAGGTCGCCCTGCTCTTTCTTGACCTGGACCGCTTTACGTGCATCAATGATTCTCTTGGCCATAACGTGGGCGATGAGCTTCTGCAAATCGTTTCCAATCGATTGACTAGCCGCCAGCTTGAATGGGGTACCATCTCTCGTCAGGGCGGCGATGAATTCGCCATTGTATTGGAGGATTTTACAAGGATAGAAACTGTTTTGTCTGCTGTCGAAAAAGCCCTCTGGATGATATCGAGCCCGATCTGGCTCAATGGTCAGGAGTATGTCATCACGACGAGTGTTGGGATCAGCATGTACCCGGATCACGGCCACGATCCTGATGCCTTGTTAAAACGGGCTGACCAGGCTATGTATTTTGCAAAAGGGAGAGGGGGAAATCAGTATCAGATCTATCGGCCCGGAATGGCCAAAGATCTGTCGAGAAAGGTATTGATCGAGCAGAGCCTCCATAAAGCACTTGGAAACAATGAGTTTTTTCTGGTTTATCAACCGATTATTCATGCCCCGACAGGGATAATCGTGGGATTTGAAGCATTGATTCGCTGGCATCATCCGCTATTGGGAATGATCTCCCCATCCGAATTTATCCCTTTGGCAGAAGAGGCGGGACTGATCCATTCGATCGGCATCTGGATCCTCAAGACTGCTTGCCTGCAAAGCAAAAGTTGGCAAAAGGAGGGCCTCGCCTCCACATACGTCTCTATTAATGCCTCGGCGCGCCAATTTGATAACGACGATTTTGTGAAAACAATAGAGCAAATCCTTGATGAGACGGGACTTCCTCCGCATTGTCTCCGGATCGAAATCACGGAAAGCACTGCCATGACAAATGTGATGGAAATGATCAGCAAACTGACTGAATTGAGTCGTTTGGGGGTAAACATCTCGATCGATGATTTCGGTACGGGCTATTCCTCGCTCAGCTATTTGAAGAAATTTCCAATCAATACATTGAAAGTAGACCAATCCTTTGTACGCGACATCAGCAAGGACAAAAATCAGGAAGCAATCATTCAGGCCATTGTGGCTCTGGCCGACAGCTTGGGGATTCATGTGGTTGCGGAGGGTGTAGAGGCAGTGGAGCAGTATCTGTTTTTGCAAAAAATGGGCTGCCAAGATATGCAGGGCTATTTCTTCAGCAAGCCTGTTCCGCCTGAACAGGTGGAAGATCTGTTAAGGAACGGTTGCTCGTTTCTTTTGGATATCGTGTGATGTTCGTTCTTGCCTTGCCGAAAAGAAATAGACCGCTCCCTGACGAAGGATACGGTCTATTTCGCATTTCCCATAAGGCACTGAGCCCGGCACTAGGCAAGGCGGCTGTTACGCCCCAAAGCGCTGCCGATACCCACATCTTCTGCACAGCTCCTCGACAGCCTCCCTGCGGGAAAAGCCTTCGACGAGTTGATTCGCCCGCTCGCCGTTCACGATGTCAGAAAACGATGCCTGATTGATGTTTCCGAGGTTGATTACGCCTTCCCCGTCCAGACAGCATGGCACTACTGTCCCGTCCACAAGAATCGCCGCCTGGCTGCGAAGCGCATAGCAAAAGCCTTTACCCTCGTCCTCCGGCGCTGTCAGACTGGGCCACTGAAATTCATGGTCCTGATTCAAATAGACGCGCTCCGCGATCTTCACCCCCCCGCCTGGCACAACCTTTTCTTCGATCCTGTAATCCAGACCAAATTCCTTCTCTACAATCTCCAGTGTCTGGCGGTTCCTTTTCTTTTGAATATTGGTTTGATTGTCCTGCGTCAAATTCCACAGACGGAAGGAAAAGAGGACGCGATGCTTTTGCGCCTCCCGAACAAAGGAGAGGATGTCCCGCAAATATCCTTCCCGGTCGGTCGAACCCACATGTCCGTCAAAGCTGTGCAACGAGAAGTTCATCTGTCTAAGCGCAGGCTTTCCGAGCAATTTATGCCGATTTTTTGCGATCAGCGTACCGTTTGTTGTGATATTGACCTTGAACCCCTTCTCGTGGCTCAGATCGAGCAGCTCATCGATCTTCGGGTGGAGCAGCGGCTCCCCTTTGACATGCAGATAAATGTATTTGGTGTGCGGTTTGATCTCATCCAGTCTTTTCGCAAAATCATCTACGGAAATGAAGTTGGCCTTGCGCTCCGTCGGCGGGCAAAAGGTACAGGCGAGATTGCAGATGCTGGTAATTTCGATATATACTTTTTTAAAGATTTTCAAGATTTCTCCCCGTCCTCTATGGTTATATGGCGCTTTCTCCATCATACCCCACATCAGGACGATATGCTGCCGCTAAAATCTCACAAAAAACAACCCCCCCGTCAAACTTGAACGAAATCATCAAGCCTCGACGGGAGGTTGTCGCTATTTACAATACGAACTGATAATTCATTAACGAAGCAGCTTAATAAACTCGCGCATGAAGCCAGGCAGATCCGGCCATGCATGCCCAGACACCAGATTGCCGTCTACATGCAGCGTCTCTGTCTGATAGATTGCTCCGCAAGCCTCCACATCAGGCCTGCATGCCTGGTAAGCAGTCATCTCCCTGCCAGCCAGGTGCTCCCGGACAATCGTCAATACCTGCGAGCCGTGGCAAATGGCGGCTACTGGTTTATTCGCCTCAAAGAAATGGGCTACAATCGGCTTCAGATGTTCATTCAGCCGGATATGTTCTGGGGCGCGTCCACCCGGGATAATCAGGGCGTCGAATCCCTCTGGATTGATCTCTGCAAAGGAAACATGGGCAGGAAGCTGGTAGGCAGGCTTTTCGGTATACGTTTCGCTGTGAGCTTCAAAATCGTGGCAAACCGTGTGCAGTGTTTTCACCGTAGGCGCTGCAATGACCGTCTCAAACCCTTCTTCCAAACAACGATAGTACGGATAAAATACCTCCAGGGCCTCCACAGCATCTCCTGTTACGATCAAGACTTTTTTACTCATCAGACAGCCTCCTCATGACTTGTTTTCGGAAAGCAACCTTCCCTTTCTCCAATTCTTTGAAAGGTCGTCTGATTCCTGCTCGGTTTGCACCTAAATCATGGCAGGCAAGTGGCCCTTTTCAGGCAATATCGATGTTGCTTCTTGGACTTGGTGTTACGGGTTCTATGGTTTCGGGGCTCCGCTGCAAAATAACTGCCGCACCCAGGATGAGCGCACCTGCAACGATTTGAATCAGTGAAAGCATTTGACCCAAGATCACCGCTGCCAGCACAGAACCGGAAATCGGTTCAAAAATGGCCAAAATGGAGGCTCTGGACGCACCGATCATGCGGATGCCCGTTAGCAGCATCATGGTCGGAATGGCTGCTCCGCCAATGCCGGCAAATAACAGCATGGGCCAGATGGAAGCGGCTTGAAAAGGCTGCAGGAGCGAAGCGCTCTCCCCCATCGCAATGCCAATGAGAGCAAAGGCGACAGCACCCGCCGTTAAAAAAATCGTAGTGGCGTACGACGAGGGAATGCTCGGATAGCCGCCGCGACCTACCAGGAAATAGATCGACATGCCAATAGCAGCGCCCAATGCGAGCAAAATCCCGATGGTATCGAAACGAACGGCGCCCTCTTGCGACATTTGTCCGCTAATAGCCATCGTGCTCCCACCCAATGCGAGCAACAATGCGATCAGCTTTGGCATCGTAAACGGCTCACGTCTTGTCGCAATACTGATCAACGTCACTAATGCAGGATAGATATAGAACAATAACAGGGCCAACGAAACGGTCAAGTGAACAAACGCATAGAAGATGGCCAGGCTGTACGACATAAAGGCAACAGCCGCGATCGTCAGATTCCTCCACTGCCATCCAGGAATCTGCGACAGTGAGATACGTTGCGCACGTGAAGGGCGTCCAACACCAAACAGAAGGAGAACCACCATGGCAAGGGCACCGATTGTTTCACGCCAAGTGGCAAAGGCAACCGGGCTCATCCCGGCTTCATAGGCCAGATTCGTCAGGACCCCCAAACTTGAAAAGAGGGCGGATGCAAAGAGAACAATTCCGATACCCATAAGCTGGGATTTGCCTGGGTTTGAAGCGATTTGATACTCTTTCCTTTGATCATTCCCCACAGTTCCTCGCCCCTTTTTGACGATAAATTATACCTGCAATTGCTCCGCTGCTCCCGTCACATGTCTTGCTGCAGTACTCATCATCAGGTCGATGTTTTCCGAATCCATCGCCTTTTTGATTACTTCTGAACGCAGATGCCATAATTCTCGAGGCCAGTTCGATGCTGCCGATCCATAGATCCTTGACCAGATCTGCGTGTTTTCTACAGTCGGCCTCATGATGCGCTCCCACTGTTGCAGGGCTGTGTCTATATCATGTCGTTCCAGTTGTTTGGCTAATTCCAGAGCACTGGTTAAGCTTACCCCAGCCCCTTGCCCTAGATTCGGTTCCATGCCATGTGCTGCATCTCCAATGATCGCGGCCCGGTTTACGGACCAAGTGCTCGCGTAGATATAAGCAAAGTGGCGGTCTAATCGCGAAGAATCTATCCGTTCGATAACAGATTCCAGGTGAGGGAACGAAGTCAGCCATGCCTCTTTGTTGATCGGGTCGGAAAGTCCCTCCGCGTCTGAAGAAGGAGCTGTCAAATAGATATAGCGGAAATCGTCGGTCGCAGGCGCAATGCCAATGCGGCGATAACCAGACCAATGCTCCGCGGCTATCCCTGTTTCGTCCGCTTCCACTCTGGGAATCAGCGCTCGCAATGCCCCATTGTTCATCTTCTCAACGGTATGTGCCATGTTCAGGGATGTTCGTATCGAAGAATTGATTCCGTCAGCCCCCACCACCAGATCAGCCCGAAGCGTGTGTCCATTTTCCAGGGTGATCCCACCTGATGGATCTGCAGACACCGCACATGCGCTTGTTTCAATCTGGACCCCTGCTTTCTCCGCAGCCCGAAGCAAAGACCCATATACTTGTTTTCGCGGAATGACACAAAAACGGTTTTGATCGGAAAACTTGGTTGAGTGGATCACTTGTTTCTTTTCATCGACCATCTTTAATTCCGAAATGAACTCGATCTGTTTCGAAGCTTCCTCATATACGTCTGTCTCTTCCAGTACCTTCAATCCATTTTCCCACGTATAGAGGCCTGCACCAATTTCCCTCAGCTCAGCCGCTCTTTCCAAGACCTGAACCTTCCATCCACGTTGGGCAAGTGCGGTTCCCAATGTCAGACCCGATAATCCGGCACCAGCAATGATGACTTGTTTTGTTCCCATTTGATCTCGTCCTCCCGTTCTGAGCTGAATTCGATAGATAACCTAGAAAAAATGCCCCCATATTTTCGGTTGATCAAGCAATGAATGTATGGGGGCGTGAATGTACAAGTCAACGAAGTTGGGAGACAAAATCATGGATGTGATTCGCTACTGCTTCCGGAGACTCTAGAGTAGGAAAATGCGTTTGCGCTTTAATACATTTATAATCAAACCAGGAATGCTTCTCTTTAAAGCTTTGCTGCATCTCCTCGTATCCTGGCCCTGGAGCTTGCGAGTAGATGTGTACGATCGGACGTTTCTCCTTCAGCGCAGACATCCGCTGCAATGGCGCCCCCCATTTTTCGTAAGCCTGCTCGATCACGCGGCACGATCTCTCCCACATGTCATAACCAAAGCTGGCCATCTCTTTGTTCAGGTGATCCATGATCGCTCGATTGCTGCTGACGCCCAGCCAGTGGTCGAACAAGCTTTGCCGGCCAGATACCCATTTCTCCGGATTTTGGATATCCCGCAAGTCTCGCAGCAACGCTTCCCCGGCTTCCCCCATAATCCAGTCAATCACCACCGTTTGAGGCGCTCTTGCGGTGCCAAGCCGATCGGTAATCTCGATATTCGCCCAGCCGCCATGCGAGGTAGATACGGGAATCACTTTTTCGATGTCAAGCGCATTCAACACTCCGATTACATCCTCAGCCTGTTCGTTGACACCGAAGTCCCCAGGCAACTGCTGCGGGTACGAATGGCCGCGCCAGTTCAAACGAAGAACCTTATGCTGTTGGGCCAACGGCTGGACGATGTAATTGAACAGCCTGTGATCTTGACACCAGCCGGTGAGCAGCAGCAATACCGGGCCATCGCCTTCACCGTGGATATCGTAGGTAAACTCGTGACCATTGATGACAATCGAGCTGAGTTGGCTATTTTCTTGCTTATTCATGGAATCATCCCCATTTCTCATAGATTTGTTTTCAAGCATGGAAACTCATGACACCCTCCGCCACAGATCCCCCCTTTTTGGAAAATGACAAAAAAGGGCAGACCACAACTTATAAAACTAATCGAAATTAGTTTTGATAAGCCATGGTCTGCCCTTGATTGAACGAGTCAAGAGGCCCTTCCACTGCTCTTACAGAAACAAAGGTTCCTCACCCTTGCTTTCGGATAATATTGAATTTTCTGTTATTAATCATTATACGGACCTCATCCAAAAAATCAACCCTATTTCGTTAATTTTGCAATACTTTTCTTTCGAAGACCAGCACACCGACGGCCGAGTCATTTTCGAGATCCCATGACTCATAATTTTGCAGAACTTTGGCCCCTACTGTCTTCTCAAAAAACTTCATGTACTCTTCATTGGTACTTTCCACAAAGAGTTGTCGGGACTTTAATACCACACTCTTTCCTTCTGGGGTTTTTAAAATGTATTTTTCCATCGGAGTGAGAATCCCTTTTATAAAAAATATCAACACGTTATCGACGATTTTGATTTCCGTATCTCTTGGTCCTCTTCCTAACGTATCCTTGATATAGGCACCGATAAAATTGGATACTTCTCTTTCAATGGAGCTGCGAGTCCTGTTCATGTCCACTCTCCCCACCTTACCGTTATGGAATCCAACACGATGTTTGATGAACTACTCACTTCAGACATTTCACCTCCTCTAGGAAAAAGTATACCGGATGTTGTCCAAACGAAAAGCTCCCAGTGTGCTGAGAGCTTTTCGTTCATCCACAAAAACCCTATAGAAATCCATGCCGTTTCGCATAATTCCCCCAATGCGGTCTTCTTCCATCTACATCACAAAAATCATATTCGTCGGAAAGAGACCAGCTGGACAGCGCCTGCCCTGTTTTTTGCATGATGTGCGGGTCTGCTGCCAACGCCGCGATCGCTCTGCCAATAAAAAACGGCGTCTCGGATTCTCCGAAATGCTCCGCGTGCTGCACATCGCTTTTTACAGCGTCCTGCCAATTCTCCTCCTTCACCCCAAAGTAATCCAGCATTTCCTCAGAGCGCAAAAAGCCTGGCGTCACAGAAACAGCCGCAACCTGATGCGGAGCCAGCTCTTGCGCCATCGCAGCCGCCATGTGGATCGGTGCAATTTTTGCCAAGCTGTAATAGAGATGTCCCCGATACCTGTAATCCGTTCCATCCGTGATTTCGATGATCAGACCTGATTTGCGGGCAATCATCAAGGGAGCGCCGTAATAGCTCGTAATCAAATGCGTCTTCAGTACGCGCTCCTGCATGAGCAGCCCATCAGGCAAGGAATGTTCCCAAAAGGGCGTATCCCACTTGGTCAGCTTCTCCCCGCCCCAGATGTCGTTCACTAAAATATCGAGGACCCCATTCTGTTCTGCCTGGATACGCTCAAACAGCGTTCTCACTTGTTCCGGGTCCGTATGATCGACCTGGACGGGGATTCCGATGCCGCCCCGGGCGCACACCATCTCTGCCGTTTCTTCGATGGTCTCGGATCGATTCAAATCAGACGGATTGCCACGCACGCTCCGCCCCGTACAGTAAACCGTTGCGCCTGCCTCCCCAAGCATGACGGCAATTCCTCTGCCCGCACCCCGCGTAGCCCCAGCGACCACTGCTATCTTTCCCTCCAAAGGCTTCTTCATCATGCAACTCCTCCTCCAACTTTGATCCTCTTTATTGTAAAGGGTGATAGATGACACCCTTTGTCATATTTGTGTGGTACTATTTTTAACAAGGAGACTTCACTGGAGGTGCAGACAGCTGAGAGCCGATCGCATGCTTTCGATTTTATTATTGCTGCAAAATGAGGGGAAAAAGACCGCAAAAGAATTGGCGGAAAGACTGGAGGTATCGGAGAGGACGATTCTGCGCGACATGGAGGCATTGAGCATGTCTGGAGTGCCCGTCTATTCTGAACGCGGAAGCGGCGGAGGCTGGCTTCTCGCAGACGGCTATCGAACGAGTTTGACGGGGATTAAGGCGGAGGAGTTTCTCTCCCTGATCGTCTCGGCGCATCCTGGATTATTGACGGATCTGGGCATCAAGAAGCATTTTGATGCCACTTATCAGAAATTGCTCGCTTCTTCTCCCGCTTCGATCAAGAACAACATCGAGCTGATCCAGAAAAAGTTCCATATTGACGGCGCCGGCTGGCATCAAGCAAAAGAAAGCTATCCATACTTGTCCACTGTTCAAGAAGCGGTATGGGCGAACCTCAAACTATGCATCCACTATAAACGGGACCAAGAAACCTTGGTCCGAACTGTCTGTCCCCTTGGGCTGGTAGCAAAACGCTCGGTATGGTACTTCGTTGCCGATTGCGATGGAGCGCTTCGGACCTATCGCGTCTCGCGGATCGCCCACGCAGAGGTGCTGCAGGAATCGTTTCCCTACCCGCAGGAATTTCATTTGGCGAACTACTGGGAGGCATCAACAGCCGAATTCAAGCAAAGGCTCCCTCGCTTTCCGGCCAAACTGAAAGTCAGCGAGCAGCTGCTTGGACGCTTGGAGCAGGAGAATTACATCACCATATTGGAAAAAGCACCTGGAGAAAACGGATGGTTGGAAGCGACCATCCAATTTGCGACGCTGGAGCATGCTTGTGAAATGATTCTCGGCTTTGGATCGTTGGCACAGGTCTTGTCCCCGGAGGAGCTTCGCATCAAGGTGCTCGCTGAAATACACGCGATGCTTGCGGGATACGAGAATCACCCGCCGCTCTCTTCGGGGACGTAACCTGCGAGATGCTTAGACAGACACGTTAACTTGCGCCATCTTTTGCTTTCAATATCCCTAAATAGGCTTTCCAAGGCCCAACGTCCGTACTGTATCGCTTCGCCATGACCCGAACGATTTGAGCAATATGCGTGAGATCATGAACAACCCACGTAGAGATCAATTCTCTTGCCTTTACCGAGCCGAATTCAGGATGCAAGCCCGTAGACTCAAGATGCCGTTCTGGATCAATCAGCTCTTTTAGCCTGGTTATACTCTCTGTTCGGATCTTGTTCAATTCATGCAGCTTCTCTTCGATGGAGCTCTCATGCTTTTTCTGCAAGTGTGAATAGCGGTCAAAAGGGGGAAAGGGTTTCGTATCGCCTTCTTGGAGAATCCATGTCAATCTGGGAATCCAATTCTGCCTTTCTCCCTCGATGAGGTGCTCAATCACTTCTGAGACAGTCCAGGTTCCTTCGCCTTCCCTGCAATGCAACCATTCGTCCGAAATGCCGGATAAAAAATGCTCCAGCGTCTTCGGTGTGCGCTCCAGAACCTCAATGGCTTCTTTCATCGTGAAGTTCATGTACCCGCTCCTCTCTGGGGCTGTCCCCATTTTCCAATTCTTTGAAGAGCCTTCTGATTCCTGCAAGATTCCATCCTACACAAACTGTCTGACGTCATTGTTGCGGCCAAACCGGAAAATCGCGATCAAGGCAAAGACTACGGCGAACGCCAACAGAATCGCCATGTTCACATACAAACTTCCAAGGGTTTGACCCTCTTGCAGTTTATTGATCATGTCCAGCAGCCAATGCTGCGGCAAAAAGCTTGAAATTTTACGTACGGTATCCGGCATGATCTCCATCGGAAAAAAGCAACCGGCGAGCAGACAGCTCGGCGTGATAATCAGATTCTGCATCGCGTCTACTCCGGTCGTGCTTTTGGCAAATGCGACGATCAAGAGCGATAAACAAATGGTTGCAAGCCCAAAAAGGAGAAGAGCTGGAATCAATTCGCTATATGTTACGCCGGAATCAATATGAAGGACATTTTTCATCACAACCAAGGCAACCACAATTTGTAGCAGCATCATAATCAAGTTGGCCACTACGTTGGAGAGTACATACGTCCTTGCCGACATCGGCGATGAGAGCAAGCGCAGGAAGGTGCGATTCTCCTTTTCTTTGAGTATGATCTCAGACATATTGACGGCGGAAAACATCATGAAAGCGATCAGGAAGCCAATCGATTGATAGGTCATCATCTTCATGTTCGACGTATCCTGTATCGTTTCTGCCTTCAGCATAAAATCTTGCTGGCTATACGCCTCATACAGCCGGACAAACATGGCATCATCTCCGTGGGATTCCTTGCCGATCGCCGCTATATTTCCAATATAGTTTTGGAGCATCGCTTTGATGTAGGCGGTAACCTGCGTCCCTTTTACCGAGATGATGCTCAGATGTTCCGGATCTCCATCCCGGACACTGGAAGCAAACCCCTGCTCGAAAATAATGCCACTGTCTAGCTTGCCAGATGCGATGTCGGCATGAAGCGTTTGTTCGTCCAATATCGTGACTTTGACTTGATTCAATCCTTCCATAAATCGAATCACATTCTGTGTAATCGCCTGATTGCCGTCCTGATTGAGGATACCTACGCGAATGATCCCAGTGTTGTTATAGCCGTAAAGAAACATGGTGATCAAAATGCCCGCGATCGGCAGTCCGAAGTAGCCAAACCAACTGCTTTTTTTCCGAAACGTATCCTTCAATGTCTTGCGAATGAGCCACATCAATTCACTCATCTTAAAACGCACCCCGTTTGCGTATAGAAATGCTGGCAAAGAACAAAAAGACCAAGGCGATGCTCGTATTCAATCCGATTGCTGGCCATGCCGCTGAAGGATTATCGGCATAGATGATTTGCATCAATGCTAGATTAGCCCAGCGTATCGGTGACAAGTTCGTCAAGATGTCCAACACGCCTTCCACATCGCCAATCGGAAAATAGGCTCCCCCGAGGAAAGACGAGATCTGTGTGAAAATCAACACAACCGCCCTCGCTCCCTCCCCTTGGATAAGAAAACTGACGCCAAGACCCACGCTGACAGCGAGCAGCAACTCTGTCAAAAGGACAAGTACCACCATCCCGTAATGATTGCCCCAATCCGCATGGTAAACGAATTTGCTGAACAAGATGACGATCAACACGCAGAGAAAATTGACAAACGTGCAGCCGATGATCTTGCCGACGAAAATGACTGACTTGCTGACGGGAGCAGCCATCAGCCGAACAGCTGTATTGCGAATTCGTTCTGACCGGAATAGGTAGAGTGCCGAAATAGCCGAGTAAAACGCCATCATCGTTGTCATCGCAATCGCGTAATAGTCAAAAGAACCCGGTTTTTTATCGGCTTGAAGTGACATTTCCCGGATAAAATCACTACTTTGTCCAGCGCGGACCAGAATTGATTTTGCCGCTGAAGGGTCAACCTGAAATACTGCTGTAGCGAGCGAGAAACGATCTGCAAACGCCGTCAGCATGCCCTGGACGATATTACTCTCAAGCGGATATTTATTGCTTCCATAAAACGTGATGCCGTCGTCTTCAAGAATCGCATAAGCCGTAAAACGGTTGGCACGCACCTCCTCCACGCCGTCCATCCCAGCATCCACTGGCACAGCTGTAACTCCTTCCTGTTTGATCGCTTCTGTAAAATACTCCCAATAGATCAACATATTTGGATCTGTCGTATTCGTTTTATAAAGGAATTGCATATTTTCTATGGAATGACCAGGTGTGAAAGCATTGGAAAGAGCCGCCCCGAGAATCAGCATCAGGGTGATCGGAAGTGCGAGCATAAACAGGAAAGTCCGCCTGTCTCGCAGG
Organism: Brevibacillus panacihumi W25; assembly: GCF_000503775.1. Lineage (GTDB taxonomy): Bacteria > Bacillota > Bacilli > Brevibacillales > Brevibacillaceae > Brevibacillus > Brevibacillus panacihumi_A. The sequence goes on from NZ_KI629782.1 coordinate 1,940,508, forward strand.
TCAGACCTGATTTCTTTTATGACTATATTCCAAAGGTTCATGGTGAAGCCTCCCTCAATCCCGGAGGTTCCGGCCCGTTAAGGTCAGGAACACCGACTCCAGATTTGGTGCTTGTTCTTTGACTGATCGGATCTCCACCTGATCCTTGATCAAAAGCTGAATGATCCGATTTAGATTATTGACTTCTGCTTTCGAGACGATCTTGATCATGCCCTCTTCTTGACGTACGGAGGTCACTCCCTGGATCGCTCTGAGTGAATCGAACGACAACGAGTCATCCTCTTTGATACCAATCCAGATTTCCTTCGAATCGGTAATGGTCGACTCGAGCTGCTCCTTGGTTCCTTCCGCGATAATTTTGCCGTGATCCATGATAGCAATCCGCGTGCAGATTTCCTCGACTTCCTCCATATAGTGACTCGTATAAATGATCGTGCATCCCATCTCGTTCAGCTTGCGCACGGAGTGCAAGATATAGTTCCGCGACTGCGGGTCAATTCCGACCGTTGGTTCATCCATAATGATCAGCTTGGGTCGATGCGCGATCGCACAGGCGATGTTCAGCCTGCGTTTCATTCCGCCCGAAAAGTTCTTGGGAAAGCTCTTGCTCTTGTCGCCCAGGCCTACGAATTCTAGAGCCTCTTCGGTTCGTTCCCGAAGCAGCGTCCCTCGCAATCCGTACAAGCCAGCGAAGAAGCTCACATTTTCATAGGCGGTCAAATCCTCATAAATGGCAAGTTCCTGTGGTACGATGCCCGTATTCATTTTCGCAAACTTGGCTTCCTTCACAATATTTTTGCCCATCAGAAAGATCTCGCCCTTGGTACAGCGCAAAAGAGACGCGATCATATTAATTGTGGTGCTCTTGCCCGCTCCATTGGCACCCAGAAACCCAAATATTTCTCCTTCACTCACGTTCAACGTCATATTATCAACAGCGATGAAATCACCGAATTTTTTGGTCAAGTTGCGGATTTCCAACACATGGCTCACCCGAGTCTCCCCCCTTCACAATGTATCTGTATTCTAATAAAAAAGGATGTCCCTATGTCAGTGCATAAGTTCATCCTTTATCTATGAGAATCCTCATGTCGCTTCCTATAAAACTTCATTGGTGCTCGTAAGGCAAAAGTGTCGTCACGCGAAAGCCCTTGGTCCCGTCAACGATAACAGTCCCGCCTACAGAAGCGGCTCTCTCTTCCATGCCGAGAATGCCCAGACCTTTGACCACCTTGTCCACTCCGATTCCGTTATCCGAAACAACCGCTTTGATGAGCTTGTTCAGCACTCGTACCTCAATGGAGATAACCGTAGCCTTGGCATACTTGAGTGAATTCGTTACCGCTTCGGTCGCGTTCTGCTGAATAATTTTCCAGTGAATCGGCGCAATGACATCGATGTCCCCGCCAAAGGTTAACGTAGCTGTCACTGTCTCCTTGGCAGACACCTCATCTACAAACAGTCGAAGCCGATTGATGCCCAACTCCTCTGGCCGTGGCTTCACATCCTTGAGCGTCAGTCGGATTCGCTCCAAGCCCTCTTTGGAAATAGAGATTGCATTGCCCAGCAGCTCTACCGCCTTGTCCTGATCTACCGAAAACAACCGTCTCGCCGCTTCCATCTGAATCAGCGCTCCTGCCATCGCATGCCCGACATCATCGTGAATCTGCTGGGATAGGCGGTTGCGCTCCTCCAGTTTGATGGTATAGGCGGACTGCCGGATGTACTCGTTGTTTTCGCTCAAAGCTCGGGTCATTTTTTGCAAATCCGCCCGCAGGTTCTCGCGTTCCTCCTCCAATCTTTTGAGCTTTTCGCTCGACGAATGGATATACGTGATAAGCAAAAAACTGAGTAGAGCGCTCAACAGGTACTGCGGAATCAACTCATAAGGTACCATGATAAGCGACAGGATGAGGAAAAGAATAGCGAAGATGGCTCTCGTGTTGGACAAAATGATCAGTTCATATCCGTTAATCGGTAGAAGTAGGAGAAACAACGGTTCCACATACAGCCCGTAAGCGACGACAAATCCAGCGGATACGACAGTAAGCACTCGCTTTGGCTTGGATGTTTTCACGATAGGAATCGCAATGTTTACGGCCAAGTAAAGCAGGTATCCGAGAATGAGCCAAGGATTTATCTCAGACGCGAAATGAGCTAGGAAGGAAGCAGTCATGATATATCCGAACACCGTCGCTTTATTCCAAATCATCCAATTTTCCAGAGCGGTTCTCATGCGTCAGACTTCCTCGCTTCCCCTGTTAAATAATAAATGGCAATCTGCGTGCGATGTTCAAGTCCAGTTTTATTGAAAATGGAAGTGATGTAATTCGCAACCGTTCCTTCAGAGATAAAAAGCTTCCTGGCAATTTCCTTGTTGGATAATCCCTTGGCGATATGCTCCATCACATCAAGTTCCCGTTCTGTAAACAAACTCCGGTCGATTTTGCTGCCGAGTGGAGCTGGGGCAGATGACACTGACGAAGGATCGGCTGGTGCTTCGACTGCATCCTGGTCTGAAGTAAGGTTTCGTTTGATCTTGTTGAGGACGACATCTTGCAATACGTGATGGTTGTGATAAACACTTTTGATGGCGTCGCGAATGCGTTCCGGGTCGTTGTTTTTCAGCAAATACCCCCGAGCCCCCGCCTTGACAGCTTCTAGAATGAATTCGTCATCATCAAATGTCGTCAGAATCAGCGGTTTGACGGTCGACTCTTCCGTCAGGATACGTGTCGCCTCGACGCCGTTTATGTTCGGCATTCGCACGTCCAATAGCGCCACATCCACCTCATGGTTCCGGCAAAATGCAACTGCTTCGGCCCCGTCCATCACCGTCCCGACCACTTCAAACTCCTCGAAGGTGGTCAGGATGATTTTCATGCCTTCCCGAATAAACGAATTATCATCTGCAATCAATACCTTGATCTTCAATGCCCCTGCCCTCCTGTCTTCCGGTCCATTGTTTATGTGACTCACGACAATTTCCACTTTTAGCAAATTCATTATAGCAAAAAAAGACGGCCGTCTTAGCCGTCCTTTTGTGCAATCACCACTTGGCCGCCCAGGCTTCGATCTCCACCTTTAAAGAAGAAACCGCTAATGCCGGGACATAAGCCATGGTCATAGCGGGCGGAGTCCCACCGTGAAACTCCTGCCACACTTGATTGAAATAGCGCCAATCCATTTCCTCGGTCGCCCAGATGTTGATTTTGATGATTTGATCTACGGATACAGATTCTTCTGCCAAAATATGCTTGATATTTTGCAGTGCGTTGTACAGCTGCTGATTCAACTCGACCGGCATTTCACCGTTTTCATCATTTCCAACCTGCCCGGACAGCACGAGTAAACCCGCTCCATTCGGTACCGTGGTCAGATGCGTATAGGAGCCGATCGGAGGGGCGACACTGCCGGGATTTTTCCTATGGACCTTCTTCCCTGCCCTTGCCAGCCAATCCTCCTTAATCATCGCCAACGTCTGATGATCTTCCCAATGACCGTTGATCTTCACGTTTTTTCGGGCAATGCCTTCCTTTGTAAAACCAGCTTTCAACAGCACTTTCATCGAACCCGTATTATGCGGCATGACTCCTGCTTCGATCCGGTGGAGATCCAATTCCGTAAACGCATAGCTGACGACCAGCTTCACCGCCTCCGTCATGTACCCTTTGCCATTGAAGTCCTTATCCAAAAAATAGCCAATCCAGCAGCCTTGCAGATTGTAACGGACTACCTCGGATAGGATCACCTCTCCAATCAATTGCCCTGTACGGCGTAAAAAGATGAAAAAGAGGTATCCCCTGTCTTCCTGCTGCATCTTCAAAGCGTCTTGGATGCGACCCAGCTGCCCTTCATAGGTATAGAAGGCTTCGTCTCTTCGTCCTGTGAACTGTTGAAAAAAATCCCTGTTTTTCACTTCCAGAGCCAGAAGGGATTGAGCATCCGACTCCTCCGCCAGTTTGACGACAATGTTTTCACCAGTGATCTGCATCTTTCTCTCTCCTTTTTTGGGTATAAAAAACACCACAGGAAAGCAAACCTGTGGCGCACCTTGAAAAGAAGAAACCACAGGCGAGCGACCTGTGGTGAATTTTCCACGGTATATCCTTTACTACCCGCTAACGAAAGGATAAAAGTCGCTGACATCCAATTTTGGACATACTTCTCCCGTCGTTAGCAAAAACAAAGAAAACAGCCGTCGAGTATCCAACTCCAGCAGACAACGATTTCAAGGATGCTTTTTTCATCTGGATACCCTCACTTGGCATTTTTTCACAGTCTAACATAGAGCATACAATTTTTCGAAAAAGCAGTCAATATCACATGGCTCCTTCTCCTGTACCTGTTCCCTTGGGTACCAAAGAAAGTTGGTACTTTTTGTTTTTTCCATGTTCACTTTTACTATACTTATATCCTTACGCTCGAGGTGAATGACATGATTAGAGTAAAACCTCTTCTCGTCTACTATTGCATCCTTTCGCTCGTCTTTTTTAGCGGCCGACTGTATATCATGAATACCTATCATATGACAGAAGGTCCAGTCCCCCAAGAAGCGTTTCAAGCATTATTCAACTGGGTCAGCCTGTTCGCTTATTTTTATATCGTACCGCTGTTACTCGCGGGATTGCTCGGGTTTATCCGCTTTTTCAGACGGAAAGGACTTTCTTGGTTTCTCAGCATCCTATTAAGCGTGATGTACATCTTATTCGCAGCAGTGATTGGATACGTCTTACTGTTCGTCTTTGTGCTCATGTTCTATGGTTTTGCTCCATGAGTAGAGGGTTCAATCATTGCCCTAGCAAAGTATACATTCTTGGATGCAACATAACCGTCCGTACGCCCTTGAAAATAGCGGCTTTGGATCTCAGCGGGGCTGAGGTTCTCCATGAGGCGCAATCCCAAATGAGAAAGTTGTGTTGCCAGCTCCGAAGGGTCGAAATACGTTTTTATCGGTTCCCCGATCTTTTGTAAATTTTCTCGCGTCTCTTGGGAATGTGAAGCATTTTCGTCTGGTCCAAAATAATCGAAAAGAACCGTGCTACCCGCAGGGGCTACCTCGGTGATGGAACGTAGCGTCTCGAACACCTCGTCTTGTGTCAGATACATAGTGACACCGAGCCAGCTAAAAAAGCTTTTCGCCTGAGGATCGAAGCGGTATCCCATGAGTGCTTTTGACAAGCTTTCTCTCGAGAAGTCCACCGGAACGAAAGACAGATTTGCAGGTATCTCCCATCCCAACTCAGCCAGACGCTCACGTTTAAAGGCTTGTGTAGCTGGGTGGTCGATCTCGAACACCCGAAGCTTCTCCAGCAATTCCGGTCGACGAAAGGCAATGGTGTCCATCCCGGCTCCGAGTATCACATACTGCTGCACCCCTTGCTGGTAAGCCACTTCAAGATGATCTTCCGCATATCTTGAACGGCTAATTACTTGAGGCAGCCCCATGGATTGCAAGAAGAATCGCCAGGAATTCTCTTGGTCAGTATTCGGCTTCAACTGAAGCGCACCAGCCAAACCCTGTTCAATGAGTGTACGTCTTTCTTGCGGGATCATGTCGTAGGCCAGAAAGTCATCAAAGATTTTTGGGGTATCATTCCTGGAGTGATAGGCCCGGATATAAGCCGTCATGATTGAGGTTAGACTAACCTGGTTTTCCTTCAAGCGCGCAGCCTCCTTTTTCGAACGTTTTGTTCTAAAAGGTAGTATACCAGCCGCGCAATAATAATCAATATAAAATATTTAATCATAACACATAATTTATTTTTAGTCAAGAGTCTATTTCCTTATTCTTTTTCGTATTTTACTATCGGAAAAGCTATTTCCCCCTGCTTAGTAGGTAAAGGTCGATATCAACTCTTTCAACTCCTCTGCCATGTTAGCAAGGGATCTGGCCGATGCGGAGATCTCTTCCATGGAAGCGAGCTGTTCTTCCGTAGATGCCGCTACTTCTTCTGACGTTGCGGCATTTTCTTTCGCAAAGAGGGCAAGCTGATCCGCTGCGGCTGAAACCTCTTGGACCTCGTCGGACATCTGATGGGCCGTCACTGAAATCGCCTCGATTTGGGGAGAGATTTCCCTCATGCTCGTTACAATCGTCTGGAATTTCTCGATTGCCTCCTCCGACACGTTGATGCCGTTTTGGACCTCGTCGGTAACCTGTTCCATGATTTGTACCGTGTTTTCGGTATCATGTTGAATCCCTTTCAGGATTTCAAAAATTTGCTTCGCCGATGTTTGGGATTGTTCGGCTAGCTTCCCTATTTTAATTCCCGAATTGGTTTCATGATTGCTTTGGTCACAAAGTAAATGACCACAGCTCCAGCCAGGAGTGCTCCAAGCAAAACAAACAAGGTTGCGTGAAGGATCTTGGAGGCAGCATCATCTACCTCAGATGAAAACATTACGCCAACAATCTTCCAACCGGTCAATTCATTGGAGGCAAAGGTCATTTCCTTGCTTTCACCATTCAGTTCATAGGGAAAATGACCAACCTCCACTTGATAGATCAAATCGATGATGCTCTCTGTAGCCTTTGAACCGCTCTCCGCAGTCGGGTGAACAATGTAGTTCCTGTCTTTATCAAGAAGAGCAGCGTACCCCTTTTTCCCGATTTTGACTTGTTCCGTAAGTTTTTGAATATCACTTATGTATAAATCTGCAGCCACCACTCCGGAACCATCCTTTAGTTTCTTGGCGACGGTAAGAATCACTTTTTTCGTAGCCCGATCCACATAAGGGGTGGTAATCACGACATCCCCGTTGCGTTCATCCGCGTCTTTATACCAGTTCCGTTGCCGCGGATCAAAATCTATTTTTCTAGGGGTAGTACCAGCGAAGCTGACACCACCCGCAAAGTGAATGTAATTAAATAGGAAATTTATTGATAACCTCGTTGTACTCTTGTTGGGCATCTGTGATTGCAAGCTTAGAATAGACTTCCAACGACTTGCGGCTTTCGTGGCCGGAGTACGGTTGTATGAGCGCGTCATCGATGCCCTGCTTTTTGAGCCAAGTCAACAGGAAATGTCGTAGCTTGTGCGGCGACAGATTTTGCACAAGGCAGGCTTCCTCCGAATATTTGGCCAGAATCTTTCGTATCCCCCGATCCGTATATTTTTTCTTCCAAGATGATTCGAACAGGTAAACCCCCTGCTTCTTTTTCATCGAATCGGCGTGCATAGCCAGCATTTCTTTGAACGATTGAGGGAAGGGGACAATGCGATCTTTGCTGCCTTTGCCTTTGTTAATCCGGATTTGGCAGTAGTGGAAATCAACATCGGACAACTTGATATTGATCAGCTCGCTTACTCGAACGCCGGTATATAGAAGCGTCTTGACGATCATCATATCTTGAAAGTTCTTCGCTTTCCAAACCACGTCGTAGTAGCGTTTAAGCTCCTCTTCTGTAGGTACATAAGGAAGCTTCTTTGCTACTTTTGGAACCTCAATCTCCAGTTCCGCTCTAAGATGCTGGAACAAGCTTTTGAGATAGGTATAATCTGGCCTTTCTCCACGAAGATATTTGGACAGTTCCTTCGCTTTACGTTTCGGCGATTTCGTCTCTCACTCACGCGATAACACCTTCTTCCAACGGAAGGCGTTCGTTCATGTTCAGTCTGAATGTACCATAAGGGTTTACATGCGTGTATATCAGCGGGGTAAGCGCCCGTAAGTCTTCCGGAGTCATCATATCGTACCATTTACGGTCGGATAGGACGCTTTGCAACATAATGGTATTAATGTACACCAGACAGTTTTGCAGAAGGTGAAGTGATAATACGGCCATCTCTTGATCCTCTAACCGGTTGGTGGAAATTTCTCCGTCTTTGCCGTAAAAAATAAAGCTGTTGGCCGAATTCCAGTTTTCCACAACATTCAAACCTTCATTGATCTCGCGACGCAGCTCTTCAGAGTGAAGGTAGTCGCACAGGAATATCGTCTTGACCGCTTTGCCGAGTTCCCCCAATGCTTGATAGGTCGGATGCTTTAGGTTATTAAGGGTAAATCGTTTCAGGATTGCTTCCGTTTCGGCGGTTCCAAGGCGCAGGGCCGTTGCGTACTTCATCATTTGATCGTACTGCTGCCGAATCAGTTCCCAATTGATTGGACGGGTCAGTACCGGTTGTAAATTAGGATAGGCATCCGTCATGCCTGGCTCGGGCCTGTACAACTTTTGCGAATGAATCGCCTTGAGTCGAGGCATGAGCTGATAACCCAAAAGATAACAAAATGCAAACGCAACCTCGCTCTGGCCGTGCGAGTCCACATAATTCTTCTCGACTTTCATTTCGGTACAGTGACGAAGCAATCCTTCCATCATGGCTGCAACTTCGGAGGAGGAGCACGATTTGAGCTGCGAGTAGATGCATGTCGAGTTCTTCTCAACGTGCCAATAAATCATAACGCCACGGCCGCGGTAACGAATATGCCATTCCGTCATAAGGTTTTGATCCCATGCGCCAAACTTTTTCGAATCCGAGGCACAGGATGTCGTGGCATCGCCCCAAATTTCTTGCATCCAAACACGGAAAATCGCGTTCACCACTTCGGATATCGCGTTTCGAAGATTGTCCTTATGAATGAATTTCCTCCGGACGTACAACAAATCCTTGTAGCTTTCTCCATGCTCACCGGCACTCACACGTTTTAGGCCGGTGTTCGTTCCGAGGCCATATAGGGATAGGATAAGTCTTTTTTGCAGCGTATCCCGTCCTAACGCTTCACGAACAGCAACGGTCTTGAATTTTTCCGTAAATCCAACTCGAAGATCGGCTTCTTTCAAAATATCCAATAGGCTCGTCATCGGCCAACGCCGAAGCATCTCTGCTTTTATACGTGATAAATTGACCGGTTCTGCTTGTGGTTCTAACGGAGACAAGCTGATCCATCCATTCCCTTTCTCCGTGATCCGAACCTTGGGGTTCTTCTGGAGTCCGGTATCGAGTTTTTCCAATCCTTCTTTCATGGCTTGCTTCAACGTTGCAATGAATGCTTCCGCGTCCAACGGCTGCTTTAGAGCTTTGTAATTTTCTTCTCGCCGATCTTCGAAGTCTGTTGGCAAGTCATCGTCCGGATTACGGTACCGCTTCGCTCCGACCACCCATATCTCCTTGCAACGAAGCTTTTCCCGTAAAGCTTGCAGGACGCTTATCTCATAATTCATCCGATTAATCCGCTCTTGTCCTTTCTCGTCCTTCTCAACAATGATTTCTTTATTAACAGTACGGATCACACCATCTACCGGAATTTCTTCGGACATTGGCAAATAATGATGACCAGTATCCGAATATTTCTTGACCAGCTCCAACGCACGAATCACCGGACGATGTACTTCATTGTTTGATCGAAATTCCAGGATGCCTAATATTTCGGGAACCATACGGCGGTAGTGACTCCCATAGGAAGCCCGAATAATGGTATGAATTTTCTCCCGGTAAGCCGGTCCGGTGTGTTTGATTTCTTTTATCAAATCCCGTAATGTTTGTTCATTAACAACCGGGAAAATGACATCACGAATTACTCCATCTGGATTATTGATTGCGGACTGCGCCATGTTGAATAAAATTCCATACTTATTGCTTACCTTGCGTAAGTCATTCAGAATTTCCTTTTCGACTTTACGTTCTGCTCTTACTCCTATCCGATGGACGATCTGAATAAGCAGCTCGATCAAATTGTCCGTTATTTCCATACTTCTTAGCCGGAAGAAGGCGGCCAACAGTGTATAACGGATCGGATCAGGATGCCGGCGAAGTTCCCTGAGATCCTCTGTTGCGGTCCGCTGTTGGTACTTGGTCAATACTTTAAGAGGGATATCACGAAACAGATCATCCGGAAGTTCCAGATTTCGAATCGTTCGTAGCTTGCTTACTTCTCTTAACACACTTTCAACACCTGGTTTGCCTGGATCGGACTTCAGCTCTTGAAAAGAAAGAAGTCCCCCGTCGCTGCTTGAACCGCCCTGTTCTTCATCCAGAAATGCGATGCGCTCTACAAGTGAATCCAATTTAGACAAAGACGACGTGGGCATCTTGCCCAGTGTGGCTTGGAAAAATTGCTCTTCATATGTACGGATTGCCGCTCTAATAAGTCGCTCGATGCGATCGGGCGTAGGCGGTACAACTTTTATCTCCCGAAATCGCCGGTATACAATCTCAACCAAATGTTCGAAGTCGTGATCCTGGAATAACACATTTTTGCATGGCCAATCGATTACCTCTTCAGCATCTTGGATGGTATCCTCACGAAAGGGGGTAGTACCAGCGTAGCTGTCACCAAGGGCAAAGTAGATGTAAATTAAATGGGAAATTTATTGATAACCTCGTTATATTCCTGCTGGGCATCGGTGATTGCAAGCTTCGAATAGATTTCCAATGACTTCCGGCTTTCATGACCGGAATACGGCTGTATGAGTGCGTCATCGATGCCCTGTTTATTGAGCCAGGTCAACAGAAAATGACGCAGCTTGTGTGGCGACAGGTTTTGAGCAAGTTTAGCTTCCTCCAAATATTTGGCCAAAATCTTCCGTATTCCCCGATCCGTGTACATTTTCTTCCACGATGATTCAAATAAATAGACCGCATGTTTTTTCTTCAAAGTATTCGAGTAAATGACTGAACAATCCTGCCCCGTTTATTCAGTGATGCACGCTGAAACTCAAAAAAAACGATGGATCGGTTCCATCGTTCGCGATCTCATAACCCGGAAGGACAAGCAAGTATATCCATTTGCTCTCGATTTTGACTCCGTTCGTCCTGGATCAATTGACATAACGTTCTCGCCAATATACGTCCAGCCGTTCTTGGCGCGACCAATCCCGGTAAACTTGGTGCCAACAAGGCCTTGATTCCACGTTTTTCGGCAAAACGAAAATCGGTTCCACCTGGTTTGGAAGCCAAATCAATAATAATAGCGTGATGCGGAATACGGGTCAACACACGAGAAGTAAGGATTTGCTCCGGAACCGTGTTAAAAATAATATCCACATTTACGCCTTCATCGTACAAATCTTTCGTATAAAACGGCTCAATCCCCATCTCCCATGCACGTGCAAACTGCTCCGGTTTCTGCACCCCCGCTTTGACGTGTGCACCCAGGCGCTGAAGCATTCCGGCTAACGTAAGACCGATTCTCCCCAAACCCAGCACCATACAACGCGAACCATGTATGGTAATGTCCGTATGTTGAATGGCCATCAATAAGGCGCCTTCCGCAGTGGGAATGGAATTGTATATGGCAACATCGTCCCTGCTGAATAATTCAATCAGATCTATTCCTAGTTCCACGCAAAGGTTCCTCAAGTAAGACTTGGCTATGCCAGTACAGACTTTTGCGTGTTTCGGCAAGGAAGACATATATTCCTTGTTCAGCAATAACGTTTCAGATGAAAATGAAGACTCTACTCTGCCATGGTCGTCTGTACCGACAACCGGTAATATCAATACATCAGCATTGCGAAGCACCTCCCTCGTAAGCTTGGAATGCTGAACTTCAAGAAGTTGTTCGTGCAAATCTTCATAACCGATTACCACAACATTTGCATCCAGGTCTGTGAATGACCGAATGATTTCAAGATGTCGGGCATCGCCTCCAAGGAAAACAATATGCAGACCCGTTAACAAAAAATCCCCCTACTTTCCTTAAGTATGGATTTAAAATTAACTAACCTCGTTTACCATCTTTAAAAGCGCATCTGCTCCTTTCATCCCAGGGCAAATTCCGCGTAATTCCGTCTCTGTGGTCTCCATATCGAGTGGGGCATCCAGCAATTGCTCTATTGTTCGTACCCCGGTTGCGCGTCCTGCCACAATGCGGCGATCGTTTAATTTCTCATTTAACAAACGAATATCAAGCGCTCCGCACATGATATATCCGTGATCGGTTGTGATGGCCAGAAGTGTTGTTTTGGGCAGGGCGACCTCGATACTTATAACCTGATGACCTTCCACTTCAATCGGTTTCATCATGATCATCTATGATGCAGCTCCTTTTTTTCTACACTATATGCCGGGCGTGATATTTGCACCATAGACGGTAGCCCAAATCCGATATTACTTGTCTTCGTTGGAAGCCTTCTCCCCTTTCGCCAGTGGAAACTGGACTTCGATTCAATTCCATGTAACTTTCGAGATTTATAACAAAGGAGACAACAAACGCGCCGCTTGATCAAGCATGCGCTCGGAAGAAGTACGATGCATATGATCTTCCAAACGATATGGAGTAGCCTCGGCGAGATCCCGTTCGAATTGTTCCGTAAGCTCCCGGGCCACATCAGAATGATACATCACTGCACACACTTCGTAGTTTAAACGGTAACTACGGAGATCGTAGTTGGAAGAACCCACTTCGGCAATCTCGCCATCGATAATCATGACTTTGGCGTGCAATACCCCTTTGTTGTACTGAAACACATTGATCCCTGCTTCCACGAGTTCGCCATAATACGTACGGCTTGCAGCTCCTGCAACTTTAGGAATCACTTGGCGCGGCACCAGTAATCGCACTCGAACGCCACGCGCCGCGGCTGTTTTGATGGCCATCATGATATCCGCATCGGGTATAAAATAAGGGTTGGTCACGTCGATGGTTCGGGTCGCCTGCGTCAGGCAGATGAAATGCATTTCCCGAATGACCGGAGTAGGCAGCCCGGGATTGCCTTCGAATATCTGTATATAGACGTTATGCGAATCCTTGGATGGGGAAGCTTTTCCCATGTGGGTGCCTTCCATCGTTCCCAGCTCCGATCCCCATTCCCATCCGTATCCTCGTTCTGTTTTGCCGGATGGAAATGGATGAATGGCTTTATCGTCAGAAAGTTGAGCGGATTCAGGGAGAAATTTTGCCTTTCTCGTTAAATGGAGCATGTCCGGTGACGCCATTTTCCAGTGAGCCTCAAAAACGGCTTTCACATCATCCGCTGTTTCGCCGGTTAACCGCATATGAGTGTCGCGCCAAAAATCGACATCCGGCTTCATTCCGGTATACTCGTCCCCAACGTTGATTCCTCCCATGAAGGCTTCCTTTCCGTCGACGATGACGATCTTGCAATGATCCCGGTATGTCAAGTTGGATAGTACCCAGGGGAATCGCAAGGGAAAGATGGTCCTGCATTCAATGCCTGCTTCCATCATCCGGCGAACCGCATGTTTGGGAAACGACCGGCTTCCCCAGCCATCCCTTATAAAACGAATGTTCACACCGGATAAAGCGCGGTCAATCAGCACATCTGTGATACGTTTACCGATATGGTCATTCCGGTATATGTAATATTCCAGATCGATTGTCTTTTGTGCGGCCTGAATTGATTGAAGGAGTTTTCCGTAGGTTTCCATCCCGTTCGTGAGGATTTGGACGTAACCGGTTCGAAGGCCACTGACAGACAAAGGTTGCAAAGCCCGAGCGATAACAAAAGCGGAGTCACCACATGCTGAAGGCAACGCTATCGGGTTATTGTGCGAAGAAACGAGCTTGTCCCGCCGCATTTGCACAGGATTCGTTACGAACAGGTAACAAACGAATCCGATAATCGGTAATACAAGTCCGACTGATATCCAAGTCAACGCTTTGGCGGGGCGGCGCACCTCCCGAACCGCAATAATGATCAATAGTGCCGTATTTACTAGCCATAATCCTGCTATCCATGCCAAGAAAATCAGCCTCCCAATCCTGTCGTCTACGAGGGAATAAAGATAAAGGTGGCAGCCATGCCGAGAAAAGATCGGCATGGCCTTTTTTAGAACCCTTTATACTGCGGTTCTTCCTGTTCAATTTGTTGTATCCGTGGAGTGACCTGGTCAATGATGTTTTGTGTCTGTTGCGCTGCATTTGTGAACGTGGTTTTGGCCTGCTGGTTTTGTGTATTTAACGCAAACTGTTCAAAGCTGGCCTGTGCGCTTTTTAATGAAGCTACAGCTGTTTTCACTTGAGAAGCTACCGTCATGTTGAATCACCTCCTGAAATGGCATCCATATGTAATATGTCAACCCGTCAGAAAAATAATGAATGGTAAAATTTGATGATTGGCTATTGTCAGGGGTTAGAGTCTTTCTGAAAAGACTTACCGCAATCTATGCCCTTCTTGGCAATGCTTGAAGCCAGCAAGTACAGCCCAACATAGATAGGAAAAGAATAGGTATGTTTCCAGTGAACGGGGTGGTATAAATCGGCCATTTGTGAAACCGGCTCGGCCACAAAAGCGGAAAATCCCCAAATAGGAGAGCTTTGAACAACGGATGGATGCCAGACTTGTACTGGTGTAAGAACATAACCGAGACGGGAAGAAGTGAAAAATTCCATGGGAAATTGGCCGGCATGAACGGTATGACTTCCCAGTGATAATGCCAGAGTCCCATGGCAATCCCAAGCTGGTCCAGCCACGATGACACGATAATCATTGTAAACCCGGATAGGAGAAACTGTCCCGTAGCTCTCTTATCCCGAAATCCGATCCAAATAGCCAGGGGCATATCGATAAACCTACTCCAAACCACCATTGCCGCGTAAACAGTACGTGAGTGCGCCAAATGTCAGTCATGTTGCGGTGTGCTTCAACAATCAATTGATAGGCTTGTTCGATTGCATGATGAATCTGATTTTCGTCCACCGATCCACCCCTTTCCGTTATCCGGATACCGATCATTTTTCATCCAATACGTGCCTGTTTTATATACGCGAGTTTCCATACAGTATATTCGACGTTACAAATACGCCGACCGGCGGCAGCGAAGTTGAAGGCGGTTGCGGTGGGATATAGCCGCTATACCCCGCCAAGCTTATATCAGTTGTCGCTACCCAGGTTCCATATTCGCCCGCCTGTAAAGAAGAGGGCAGCATCCGCAGACGTCCGGTGAGAACCAAATGCCGAAGTTGAATCTTGACATCGTCATAGATGGTTAATTGGCCGGAGTAGGCGGCGTAGGGGGAATGAAACATGATCTGCTGCGTGCTTTCATTCCAACTTCCTTCAATCGGAATCGGCGTTCCGCGAAATTGGATGGTGCCTTGAATTTGCTGGTCCTGCAAAACACGCATTACTAGTTTGCCCCACACAACCGGTCTTCCGGCGACAGATGCATGAACTCCCCATATGGAAAAGGGAGGTAAACTCTTTGTACTTGTTTGAGCCGCAACGGACATGATTCATCACTCCTCAAAGTTAGATCACGTCATTATATGCGTCCTCGGAAAAAATGCCAGTCACTGGGCAAGAATTCTTTGCAGATAACCGAACATGATCAAGTAAAAGAAGATGGACATTCTCTTATACTGGTTGTTTCTTAATGCAGACAGGTTTCGAACAAAATTGTTTCAACCCATCCCAGTTGCCCCAGATGTAATTTTTACATCGATTTGGTTGTCTTGGGGCAGAGGTAGTCCAGTTTTTAATGCTTGTACTGAATGTTGGTAACATGCAGGCATCCGCCTTTCCAAATTTATGCAAACAGCATTTAAGTTGTCCAGAAACGAATCACTCCCAGTTGTTGCAGAAGTCCTCATATACTTGCTCTACGCCACAGTCGGATAGCATGTGCCTGGCCAAAAAGTCATACCAGAATGCATAGGATGACGTGGTATTGCCCCAAATCTCTTGCATCCGAACGCGAAAAATCGCGTTCACCACTTCGGATATCGCATTTCGAAGATTGTCCTTGTGAATGAATTTCCTACGAACGTACAGCAAGTCTTTGTAACTCTCTCCATGCTCACCGGCACTCACACGTTTCAAGCCGGTATTGTCCCAAGGCCATAAAGTGATAGGATGAGTCGCTTTTGAAGAATGTCCCGGCCTAACGGTTCGCGTACAGCAATTTTTCTGTAAATCCCACGCGGAGATCGGTCTCTTTGAAAATGTCCAAGAGGCTCGTCATAGGCCAGCGCCGAAGTATTTCTGATTTTATCGGCGATAGGTTGATCTTGCTCTGATCCAACCGTTACCCTTCTCTGTGATCCTGACATTAGGTTTTTCTGGAGTCCGGCATCAAGCTTTTCTAATCCATCTTTCATGGCCTGCTTCAATGTTGCAATGAATGCTTCCGATCCAGCGGTTGCTTTAGAGCCTTATAATTTTCTTCCCGCCGTTCTTCGAAGTCTGTTGGCAGGTCATGATCCGGGTTCCGGTACCGGTTCGCTCCGGCAACCCATATTTTCGTGCAACGAAGCTTTTCCCGTAAAGCTTGCAGGACGCTTATCTCATAATTCATCCGATTAATTCGCTCTTGGCCTTTCTCGTCCTTCTCTACAATGATTTCTTTATTAACAGTCAGGATTATACCATCTATCGGGATTTCTTCAGACATTGGCAAATAATGATAGCCAGTATCTGAAAATTTCTTTACCAGCTCCAATGCACGAATCACTGGCCGATGCACTTCATTGTTTGATCGGAATTCCAGGATTCCTAATATTTCGGGAACCATACGGCGGTAGTGACTCCCATAGGAAGCCCGAATAATGGTATTGATTTTCTCCCGGTAAGCCGGTCCGGTGTGTTTGATTTCTTTTATCAAATCCCGTAATGTTTGCTCATTAACGACCGGGATAATGACATCACGAAGTACTCCTTCTGGATTACTGACGGCAGACTGCGCCATGTTGAATAAAATGCCATACTTATTGCTTAGCTTGCGTAAATCATTCAGGATTTCCTTTTCGACTTTGCGTTCTGCCCGCACACCTATCCGATGGACGATTTGAATAAGCAGTTCGATCAAATTGTCCGTTATCTCCATACTCCTTAGCCAGAAGAAGGCAGCCATCATCATCCGGAAGTTCCAGTTTTCGAATCGTTCGCAGCTTGCTTACTTCTCTTAACACACTTTCGACACCTGGTTTGCCCGGATCCGCCTTTAGCTCATGAAAAGAAAGAAGTACCTTGTCGCTGCTTGGGCCGTCCTGGTGTTCATCCAGAAATGCAATACGATCTACGAGTGAATCCAATTTGGACAAAGATGCCGTAGGCAACTTTTCCAGTGTGTCCTGGAAAAATTGTTCCTCAAATGTACGGATTGCGGTTCTGATAAGTCGCTCAATGCGATCAGGCGTAGGCGGTACAACTTTCATCTCCCGGAATCGCCAGTAGTATTGAATGACTGCTTTGGGCACTTCGAATTTATGGAAGGGGAATCGCGCAACCGAGTCTCCCCTGACTTATTGCCGATTTGCTGCATTTCGTTAGGAAGAAACGTAAAATGCTCAATTAACTCTTCCAGTTCCCAATTTCGCTTCACTTGATCCTCTCCGAGTAAAGTTCTTAAAATGGTCAGAATCGGAATTTTAATCAAAAAATTTAGTATACCGATGCATACTTAATTAGACAATATGGGAGTGATTGCTGTGAAGTTCTATTTAAATTTGGGATAAAGATGATGAAGATGGGAAAAGTAAAGGTACTGCTTCCATTTAGTGTTTTACAGGGTAAGGTGAGTTGATGCCGAAAATTTCAGTTTTACAGTCATACATGATCATAATACTTTCTGTCGGTTTACTGAACCACGTCATCATCATACCGTTACTGCTCGGTGCATCAGGGCGAGATGCCTGGTTTGTAGTACTTCTTGTGTTAATCGCTTCGCCAATTTGGGTTGGCATTTTAAGCTATATTCTAAATAACATGAACGGAATGCATGTTAGGGATTGGTTAAAGCAACATTTCGGAAGATTTCTCTCGGCAACCTTGATTGTCCTATACAGTGTACTTGTATGGTTTATGGGGCTCATTTCCTTTAAGGACACTATAACATGGACAATTGCAACTTATATGCCTCAATCTCCAATGCTTGTTCTCGCAGGAACAACGCTTGTCGGATGTTTCTTCGCGGCATTTCAAGGGCTTCGCACCATTGCGATTTTAAGCGGGATATTGTTACCTTTTGTTGTTATTCTAGGTGACCTAGTCATGGCTGCAAACTTTCAGTTTAAAGACTACACCATGCTTTTTCCGTTACTCGAAAATGGGACACCTCCACTTTGGAAAGGTATTCCCTACGCAGCTGGGGGATTGTTGGAGTTGATGGTGCTGATCTTGTTTCAGCACCAGTTAACAAAGAGGCCGAGCTTCAAAAGCTTAATGCTTATTTGCATCATATTATCTGGGCTAACACTCGGCCCTTTGATGGGCTCAATTGCCATGTACGGCCCTGATGAAGCGGCACACCAACGATACCCCGCTTACGAACAATGGAGAATGGTTCGACTGGGCGAGTATGTGGAGCATGTTGATTTTTTCTCGATTTACCAATGGTTATCCGGTATGTACATTCGAGTTTCGCTTTCGCTGTTTCTCTTAAGCGAATTGTGGAAATTGCAAAAGTATAAGTGGTTGCCTATGATTCTGGGCGCTTTACTCATGTTTGTTGTTACATTATTGCCAATCAGCGATATGCTTTTTCAAGATCTGCTCAGCCGATATTACTTCCCTTCGTTTTGTGTCTTTACCCTTGGGGTCATGCTCGTATACGTCGCGCGAATATTTATTTCAACATGGGGTAAAAGGAGCAGGTGAAGATGATAAATCTTTTCAAGAATAAATGGATAAGAGAAACAAAATCGTCGACACAACAAGGGGCGCCTGATACACAACCGCTTAATGAACAAACACTTCTTCAACGTTTCCAGATGTGTCGTGATGTTAAGCATCATGTTTATAAATTAGTAGCTGGTGACGAACAATCAAGGATCGTTTTACTGTATTGCGATGGGTTATGTGACAACCAACAACTCATTCAGGATGTGGTGCTTCCTCACTTGACTCGGTTTTACGAAAATCACGGTTTTCAAAAGAATCAGGAAGTTCTTGAGTCGTGTCAATTACAGCTTGAGAGCATTTCCTTCGAGGAGTGGTGGCAGAAATCCGAAACGGACATTTTTGAGGGAAAACTGCTTTTGTTTATTCCGACACTAACCGCTTTGTTCTCCCTCGACATATCAAAAAAACCGGCACGCCAGCCCGAAGAATCCAATATCGAAGTCTCTATTCGCGGGCCGAAAGACGGTTTTGTTGAGGAACTCGGTGTCAATGTTGCGTTAATTCGGAAACGAATCAAGTCAACAAGCATGGTATACGAAACGAAAACAGTAGGTGTCCGGACAAAAACAACCATTGCAATTCTCTATATGCAAGACATTGTTGATCCGAAAATCGTCCAAGATATCAAGACTAAATTGGATCGCCTACACATTGACGGAGCATTCAGCGCCACTCAACTGGAAGAGTTTATGGAACCGACCAAAGCTTTGTTTCCGTTGATGGGCTATACGGGAAGACCAGACTTTACCGTTAACTGCATGATGAATGGACGTGTAGCGCTGATTGTGGATGGTACACCGGCTGCATTGATCGCACCAGCAAATTTGTACCTGCTCCTGAAAACGCCAGAGGACATCCACTTTACTGCTTTATCGGCTACGTTTGGACAATCGCTTCGTTTGCTCGGATTGTCCGTATCACTCATGCTGCCCGGTTTTTGGGTTGCCATTCTTTCGTTTCATCAGGATCAGTTGCCCTATTACCTTCTTGCAACAATTGGCATCAACCGATTAGGCATTCCTCTTGGACTGGCAGAGGAAATGTTTCTCGCGCTCATCTTTTTGGAAATATTGCGGGAAGCCGGTATTCGGTTGCCTTCAGCGGTAGGATCTACAGTTACGGTAGTGGGAGGGCTCATCTTAGGGGATGCGGCCATACGCGCAGGATTTTTATCCCCTAGCATTGTTGTCATAGGAGCACTTACGCAAGTGTTCGGTTCGACTTTATCCAACCAGTCACTGGCTGGGACAATGAGCATTTTGCGCTTCTTCCTGTTCGCTTTGTCTGCCATCTTGGGGATCTATGGCTATTTACTTGCTTTGTTTATCGTGACAACTCATTTAGCCTCTTTGCGTTCATGCGGTTTGCCTTACCTGGCTCCGATTTCGCCTCTATATGAAGACTTCGCCAATGCCTTGTTCCGATTACCATGGAGATGGCGGAAAACTCGGCCAGACATGCTAAATACTCAAGATTCTACAAGCCAAGGGGATAAGCAGAAATGAACACATATAAATTTACCGCAGTTCTTCTGCTTCCCTTCCTTCTCACCGGATGTTGGAGCAAATACGAAGTGCAAAACATGAATTATGCAACGGCTGTTGGAATTGACTATGCGGAAGGTCAATACATCATTTATGCGCAGTTGCTCGATTTCTCGACAGTGGCAAAACTGGAAGGACAACAGAAAGCGGAACAGCCTCCGGTCTGGATCGGTAGAGGAAAAGGTATCTCATTTTCAGAAGCAGCGAATGATTTATACAGCACTTCGCAACAAAGGTTAAACTGGGGACAAATCTCTGCAATCTTGTTTAGCGAAAGGTTATTGAAGGAACGAAAAGTCGGTGAAGTGTTGGAACTGATCGACCGATATCGTGAGATAAGGTACTTAGCTTGGGTGTTCAGTACGCGCGATCCCCTTGACGAGGTCTTAATTGCGACTCCATTTTTCAGATTATCGCCAATAGGATCGATTCTACATAACCCCGAACAGAATTATCGGCAGCGTTCTATCCTCGCTCCGATCCGCCTGCAAAAATTTGTAATGGATTCAAACGAAAAGGCGAGGACAAGCTATATACCAGAATTATCTGTTCGAAAGGATCAATGGAAGGAAAGTCAAAAACCGCATGAGCTGCTTAGATATTCTGGCATACAAATATACGATAAGGACAAATATTACGCACGCATGAGCCTCGAAGAAATAAAAGGATTGCCATGGCTGAATAAACACACAATCCGACTGCCCGTTGACTTGTTTTCCGATAACAAGCTTGTTGCAGTTCTCGTCGCAGAAAAACCCGAATATGACGTCAAACCAAGGGTTAAATATGACAAAGCATATTTCGATATTTCCGTTAAGGTGAAGGCCGGAGTAAATGAGCTACATGCAGACGTTACGGAGCAAGAACTCACGCAACTGGCTCAAAAAGAAATTGAGCATCAAATTAGGCAGACCTTTCAAACCGCGTTTGAAAAGAGAATAGATATTTATAATCTAGGGGAATCTCTTTTTCGCAAGAATCCTTATGAATGGAAACGGATTGCATCCGGGACTGTGCTAAACAAAGATTCCTTACGAAATATCAATGTTAATGTACAAATCGT
Organism: Brevibacillus panacihumi W25; assembly: GCF_000503775.1. GTDB lineage: Bacteria > Bacillota > Bacilli > Brevibacillales > Brevibacillaceae > Brevibacillus > Brevibacillus panacihumi_A. The sequence continues at coordinate 1,961,641 of NZ_KI629782.1, forward strand.
GTACTCTGGCAGGTATAAACTTTCACCTTGATGTTTGAGTGATTTACTTTGCGGGTGGTGTCAGCTTCGCTGGTACTACCCCTTCTAGCAGATTGGGTTCCTGAATAGTTTCCCCATCTATTGTACCGATATAAACGCTTACGACTTCAGGGTGCAGCTTCACGTATTGAGTGAAGCTTTTTCTTAGCATGCTTTGATCTTCATTCGATTGCGCCGTAATGGTCTCTGCAAAATAGTTCATATCATTTATTTTCGGTTGAATAGTCGAATCAATAATTCCATCCAATAGTTTTGTGTTTTCAACCGCAGCATTGATGATTTCATTCTTAATCGAATCCTTGGCAGAATGATAAGCCAGTATGGCTACAATCAGTGCGGGTATCAACAATAATCCAACAAAAGCAAGAGCTAGCCTGACCTTAAAATTTTGAAAAAATATACGCAATGAAACCACATCTTTCCCATGAATTTAACAACAAATAATTTATAGGTAAAATAATATTGATTGTACACTGGAATGATTAACCATCTGTACATGAAAAAACAGACCATCCCTCGTAGGAATGGTCTATGTGTATGATCACTATTTCCTTCTTCCGATATACAGCAAATGAGAGGAAATCCCCAGGACGGATCGGTCCTTAGCCATTTCAATCAGCATTTTCACCAGCTTGTGCGACTCCCCTTTTTCTTCCCAAGACTGCTTTTGTTCCTTGCTCAGCAACCCACCAATACTCGATGAACCGATCAAATCAATTGTTTCAAATCCATGGCTTTCCATAAAAGGCTTGATATCATCTATGTTGAAGTAGTAGGCTCCTGTAAACCGCCCTTTGTCTTCGTGATTAAATATCCCGGTGTTGCCGAACTCTTTTATGGAATCGATCGTGTCATGTGGCTTCCAGTACTGCGGGAACTGCAGTGATGTAATGGTCATTCTCATCCGACTTTGAAAGGCAACAAAAACGATGCCGTCCTTCTTTGTGACACGGAATAATTCTCGAACAGCATGTATACGTTCTTCTTCCTTTTGTAAATGGTAGAGTGGCCCCAACATGAGAGAAGCAGCAAAAAACTCATTCGGTATTCCAGCTAGATGTGTAGCATTACATACATGGAAGCCACCGAAGCGTTCCATTACCCCTAGTTCGGTTGCTTTCTCCTTCGCCAGTTCCACGAGTCTAGGTGTGATATCAGAAAGGGTTACCTGATATCCTAGTTTCGCCAACTCCATCGCATATTTTCCGGGTCCTGCACCATTGTCGAATACATGACCATGAGGGGGTAAATATTGTCTCATATAATGCCAGTTGATGATAAATTCCAGTGGTTCTCGATCCAACCTTCCCCACTCATCGAAGCGCGAATAATAATCAATGACGTTTTCCATCAGGGAACACCTTCCTTCATAGGAAAATAAAAAAACCTATTGCCTACAAAGAGGCGATAGGTTTTGCCTTCGCGGTACCACTCTTTTTCGTTCGTTGGTTTGAGAAAATAAACGAACCTTCTTTTACCTGATTACGGGGGTGATCCGTTAAGACCTACTGGATTCAGTCTTACCGCTCATGGGTGAGTTGGGGAAGCTATCGACTGTCTCGCACCGAACCGACAGTTCTCTGGACGATAGGTATCCTTACTACTCCCGATCATTGCGTTTCGCGATATTATTTTCACACAGTATATGACTTCCAAATAATCCCTGTCAATGATGTTATGACACAACGCTGTTAGAACCTGAGACTCATCGTAACGTTTCTTTCAGAGAATCCCATTTGCTTATAGAGCTTCATCGCCTGATTTCCTGCGAAAACTCCCAGCCGAATCTCGGGATATCCCTCAGACTTCAACTGCTCAATGGCATTTTTCATGAGGTGCTTGGAGATGCCTTTTCCTCTGAACTCTTGCATGACATATAGTTCGTATATAAAGCCAATGATCTCATCGGAAAATTGATCTCTGCTTGTCCCGATCAGAATCCACCCCATCAGCTTCTCTTCTTCAGTAGCAATCAAGTAGCAGCAGCCTTTCCTCAAGAGCGGCTCGACCAGTTGCTTCACTTTTTCGCCGGTTGGTCTAACACTTCCCAATGTCCCTTCAAACAAGGCTTGTGGCGAGAGCTGCAAAATGCTTTCAAGCTCCGCCAGGTTGGGTTTTCTAATCTCCATATCTGTCTACCCCTTCTCTATCATATCCCCCTATTCGGGCGAGGCAAAGGATTCACAGCCACAGCCATACAACCAACACATGCACGATTCCTTGAACGCCTAAAAGCACCCGTCGCACCCAGATGACAGCACTTTTTTGCTGTTGCTCATTGATCGGAAGGAGCGATAAGCGGCTTTGGTGCCGAGCAGAGCTCCCGATTCCCTTCAACTGGATCGCCGACATAAAGAAAAAGAGCACAGCGACAGCCGCCTTGGGAAGGATCCCCGGCAGGATCAAGATAAGAAACGAGCTGATGACGACGAGCCTGATATACATGCCTGCCTGGTCACCAGAGCGCAGAAACGACTTCAAAATCAGGACCCGTCCCGCATTGGATTTTTGATACCGAATCAGGTCTGCGGCCCAAACAAGCCATTTGCGCTGCTTCACTTGCTGCTGCAAGAACGGTACGTCGCGAAATTGGTTGGCGATCTGATAAAATCGCAAGCGCAGTCCATTCTCCATTTCAAGCAATCGGTACCATTGGTAAGCATGCTTTTTCAAAATTCGCTGCAGACGCATATGGAACCAGACCAATACCACCATCCCGATCACAATGCCATATGGCACGCCCTGGTATGCCAGGAAGCTGCCCTCGCTAAGCATCCAAGCAAGCACCAAAAACGTAAGAAAGAATCTGACTAGCGTGGACACTACATACTGGCTTTTGTCTGTCAAACGCATCGTAATCCAACTGGTATACACATTCCAGCCCTTCAAGACAAAGGGGATTCCCCAATACAGCCACAACTGGACACCAGCGGCCCCAATCTTGACCTGGTACAAAGGCAGCAATAACAGCAGGACGAGAAAAAGCCCGATGCTCTGTACCGCGAAATTGTAGATCTGAGCCTTTTGAAAATAGCGAGCCATCTTGGTCTCGGCGGGCGTCAGGAAAAGCAGGTCCGCTTCCAGCAAAAAGGTTCGATGGGGACTCCTCGTAACTACGAGGGCAAGCAGGAAAGCAATCGCGACTGCAACAGGAAACCACTCGGGGATCGCTTGGATGAGAAGCGGGTAGTAATAAGCCAGCAGTCCACATAGAAAAATGGCGACCATGAGCACGCCTCCATTTGCCATGTACTGCCCGTAAAGGACTACCTCCTTGAAAAACCGCTTGAGACGTTTGCGAAATAGTGCATCCACATCCATCCTCATTCTTCCTCCACCAGCCGCAGGTAAATGTCGTCTAACGAGTGATGCGCCAATCCCGTGAGGCTACGCAGCTCTTCCAGCGTCCCTTGTGCTTTGATCCTGCCTTTATGCATGATGATAAATCGGTCGCAGTATTTTTCCGCTGTCGCCAAGATATGCGTCGACATCAGGATACCCGCTCCTTGCTCCTTGCAGCGTTCAAGCCAGGTCAACAGGCTGCGGATTCCCAGCGGATCCAACCCCAAAATAGGCTCGTCCACAATATACAAAGACGGCTGCACCAGCAAGGCCATCATGATCATCAGCTTTTGTCTCATCCCTTTTGAAAACTGCTGGGGGAATCGGTCTTTGGCCTCTTCCATGTGAAATTCTGAAAGCAACGGATTCACACGCTCCGCAAACTGCTCTTTATCCAGGCCATAGCTCATCGCCGCAAGCTCCAAATGCTCCCACAAGGTCAGTTCCTCGTAGTAAATAGGAGATTCCGGAATATAGCCGTAGGTGTGCCGATATGAATCCGGATCGTCTAAAAACGTCTTCCCGGCGATCCGGATCTCTCCTTTTCGCGGCTCCAGCAGACCTAAAATATGTTTGATCGTTGTGCTTTTTCCAGCCCCGTTCAAGCCGATGAGCGCGACGATCTCTCCTTCCCGGATATGAAAGGAGACTTCTTCAATGACCGCTCGGCTCGACATGTATCCGCCTGTTACCTCTTTTACTTCCAGCAAGGCTTCCATAATATCCCCTTTCCGTACTCAATGCTTTTCTAGACAGCTTCGACTTTTCCCATTCCATTCAAGTGTAACTCGATTTATCTACCTGTATATGGTTCCCAAAAGAATATAGAGACTTATTATAATGCAACTTAAATAGTAGTCTATTTTCCCCATTAAATTCCTATAATAATATGAAATCCGACCCAATTTTACAAAAAATGTATTTTTGTAAAATTATTTCCAATTACTGTGATACAATAAAATATTTCAAGGAGGTAGATTGAATGAAGTTAAGTAGAAAGATTGTAAGTTTGTTAGTTTCGGGTACTTTAACATTTACGCAATTACCAGGACAAATTCAAGCTCAACCAAACAACGTGAACTATCAAAATCATTTCGTTACCCCAATCGATCACGATGAATTTTGGGAGCGGATAGAAACTCAAAAGAATATTCCAAAAGTGATAGAGTATCTTGAGAGTGATTTTGATGAAAATTATGCGGGTTTATATGTTGATCAAGAGAATGGCGGAATAGTCAACATTGGATTCTACTCGATCCCTGATAAGAATAAATTGTCTAAGGTTTCAAAGATACTTGGTAAAGAGGCGATTGTAAAATATAGTGAAGTGAACTATTCAAGGAACGATTTGGAAAATGTTGTGAATTTAATTTCTGAAACTATTGAAAAAAATGAAGACGATATTGTCACCATATCATCTAGTTTTGCTGATCAACAAGTGATTGTAGGTTATGCAACCGATGAAAAATCTGCGAGAAAAAAGATTTCTGATAATATTCACAAAAATTCTCTCAGTAGATTAAACGCGAATGAATTTGACGATAACGTATTTAAGTTTGTGAAAACAAAACGCCCAGACTCAATGATCGATCGAGCCTCTATTAAGGTAAGACCCGTTTCAGGTGCCGTTCAAATGAACTTTGAAGGATCAGGATTTTGTACAAACGGCTTTTCTGCCAAGGATAGCCAAAACGACTATTATCTAGTATCAGCAGGACATTGTGCTTCTGAAGTTGGGCAAAATGTAAATCAAAGTTATCAAAATGATAATTACATTGGGACCGTTCAAAAGAAGATTTTTAACTGGGGAGGAACTGTAGATGTTTCCTTGGTTAAGGTCACCTCCAGCCTTACAACCCCCAATATCCTAACAACATCCGGTAACAACTGGAATGCATCTGGCTATAAAATCATCGGTGAACAAACCAGTGACTGGGAAGGAATGGGTGTTTGTACATCCCTTGGCGAAACAGATACACAGATGTGTGGATGGGTACAAGAAACCAATGCGAGTGTTTTAGCCTGGGGAGGCTATTTGACGGGACAGAAAAAGGTAAATATCCCCGTCGTAAATGGAGATAGTGGATCTCCTGTAGGTGCACCCGACAGTAAAGTTACAAGTAATCTAAACATCTATGGAATCGTTTCCGCTGGTACAAAAGGACAAAACGTAGCATACTTATCTTATATTGGAAACATCAAGTCGCAAGCTGGTATTACAACTATTGTTGGATCGAAATAATTGAATGAATGCCCACCCGTATTTGGGTGGGTATCTACCCATTCATGTGGGAGGCTATAAATAATGCTAGGAAAATTTCTATTAACCTACCTTTTGTCATTCGCTTTTATTTTCTCCGGAAAAGTATTCGTATTCATGCTGGGCGATCAACACGCACTTGGTAATTCTCCTTCTTATTATGTGACGTTGGCTGCCTATTATATATGTGGCATGCTGATGGTCATGTTGACGTTAAGGTTCATCTTCAGACAGCGACAAACTAAATCAAGTATGGAATTGGTACTGGAACTTGGGATTTATGTCGTACTTATTATTTTTGCTTATACATCTGCTAGTTTGTTTATTTCTAAATACGTTGCACATCTTGTCTAGCGTGTTTTCACTTTTATTTCTTCCAAACAGCAATGACGCTTATACCTTCTTGATTGCATTATATCGAAATCGGCAACATACAGGAAATCGCTTCCGATCATACGGCCCGAGATAAGCATGAAACGAAAAACAAGGCCCCCTATTTGAGAGCCCTGCAAAAGTCCACCTACTATCTGTAAACTGAATCCCCAGTGCTTTTAGGTACTGGGGATTCATGTGTCGTGAATGTAGCTGTAGTGGGGAGAAGCATGTTTCCGATCTGCGCTACGGTCTACGTCCCGCAAGGGAGTTAAACTGTCCGCTCCACAGCGATCCCGGGGGAAGCGCAAAACGGCGCGCAGCTCCGGAGTTTATTCATAGGTTGCGCTTTCGTTTCCCCGGGCTTCGCTGTTCCGCTAGGCTGGACTCCGCCAATCGCTCCGCCTGGAAACATGCTTCTCCTCCCCAACCGTAGAGTTTTCAACCAGTACCCCCTTTGGCACTGGGTTTTGTTGTACAATGAAAAGAAAACGAAAGAGTTGGAACCATTGCTACAGCCCTCTAAACAAATGACGGCATCTTTCCATGCCGAATTATACAAACTGATTCCCGAGGATCACCCATTACGAAAAATCAATGAAATCGTAGATTTCACGTTTATTCATGACTTAGTTCGTTCCTCTTATTGTGAGCATTACGGAAGACCTGCTAACGAACCAGAACTCCTGTTTCGTTTGCTGTTTTTACAAGTTCTCTACAATCTTTCGGATGAACGCATCATTCAGGAAACGCAGGTAAACCTCGCTTACAAGTGGTTTTTAGGTGTAAATCCGGAGGATAACCTTCCTGACCCCTCCCAACTGTCTCGCTTTCGTAATCATCGATTAGGAGCAGGAGCCGTGGATGAGGTGCTCAAATCAGTTGTGCGTCAGTGCATCGAAAAAGGTCTTGTGAAGTCAAAGACGATCATCATGGACTCCACCCATACACTGGCAGCTTCGCAAAAACAAAAGCCACTTGAAGTACTTCGAGATGCGGCGAAGCGCCTGTTCCGTGTTGTGGTGAAAAAGCATCCCAAGCTTGAGAAGAAACTCCCGAAGTTACCGGGGTTGAGGAAAGAAGATCAAGAGGATGCCGAGAAGATCATGCTTCAGTACCTGGCTAATCTTGGGGAAACTGTTGAGTTGTTGTTGCCGGATCATGAAGGTTCCATCTCGGAGAAAGTTCGAATCGCCAAGGCCATCGTGGAAGACGAGCGTCTCCTTGCCAATAAAGGCATTATGTCGGCCATTGATCCGGATGCACGCTTTGGATGGAAGAGCAATACAAAATCCTTTTTTGGCTACAAAGAACATATCGCCATGACAGAAGAAGAGATCATTACGGCTGTGGAAGTTACTGAAGGAAGTTCGGATGACGGCAAACAATTCAAAGAACTTTTGAATCAAACCTTGGACGCAGGTATAGAAGTACATGAAGTGATTGCTGACACTGCATATTCGGGTAAAGATAATTTGGAAGAGATGAAAAGTAAGCAGATTCAACCCGTCGTACCACTTAACCCGATCGTACATAACGGAGGGCTTAGACAAGAAGGTTTTGAATACAACAAGGATGCAGACTTTGTTATTTGTCCGGCAGGACAACACAGTATTCGAAAAGCTGTCCAAGGAAGCAAGCAAAGTGGCAATAGTCGTTCTCTTGTTTTCTATTTCGATACCGAGAAATGCAAGGCGTGCCCGCTTAAGGAAGGATGCTTCAAGCCAGGAGCGAAGAGCAAAACCTATTCCATTCGGATTGTGGCGGAACATTACCAAGAGCAAATCGAGTTTGAGAAAAGCGATACGTTCAAGGAACGTATTTGTCGCAGACCGATTATTGAACATAAAAATGCGGAACTAAAAAGGTATCATGGGATGACCAAGGCTAAGTACCGTGGTCTCTTTCGCATGCGAATACAGGCAATACTTACGACTTTCGTCGTAAATGTAAAACGGATGATAAAATTAACAGAGAAAATGCAGTCCGCCTCCTGAGGGAGATTGAACTGCATTTTTTCGTTATTGCCCTCTTTTTTACACAATTCAATGGGGTTACTCGAGTTGCAAGCTCCAACAAGGGGATTTTGCAGGGCTCTCCTATTTGAAGGGGCCCTGTTCTACATTCTTCTTACTTTTTCTCCAGATGAATCGTCCGTTCCTTTGCGTCCCATGTGACGGAATAACCCAGCTTTTCCGCTACCTTTTTCACTGGCAGGAACTCCTTCCCGTCGATTTGCACTGCGTCGCTCTTGAATGCTTGTGCCCCGCCGTTCAAACCGAGCAGCAGCTTATCCGCCTGGATGTATGCTGTCCCCTTTCTCAGAACTTTTTGCTCAGCTGTGTACGGATACGTGTGGCCGTTTACTTTCAGCGTAAACGGGCGATTCGTCGTCAACCGAGCCGCTTCCGGTTTGGAAGACTTGTAGGAGACTGCGTCCCCCCCCAATACCGTGCCTTCCCGCGTATCGTCCGCTCCACCGTACATCTTGCCTGTCTCGAAATCGTAGATGACGGCTTGCACGTTGCCGATGTTGCCTGGCTGCTCCGCAAACACATGCCCTTTCGCCATCAGGGCCAGGACCACATCCTGATCAATCCCTGCCTCCCAGCTGACATTCGGATAGCTGCTGGAGAAAATGCGCGGCGACAGGATCGCCTCCTGAATAGGCATGTCGTGTTCAATCACGTTTAAAATCGTCTGGGACACGGATGCGATGATCGTGGAACCGCCTGGCGAGCCTACTGCCATGAAGGGTTTCCCGTCCTTCAGCACAATCGTGGGCGTCATGCTGCTGCGCGGACGCTTGCCCGGCTCCACCTCATTGGCTCCTCCCGGCACAGCGTCGAAGTCGGTCAACTCATTGTTCAGCATGAAGCCATACCCGGGAACCATGATCCCCGATCCAAACACGTCTTCAATTGTCGTCGTATAGGAGACCAAATTTCCCCACTTGTCCATCACGGAGAAATGTGTGGTATACACATGCTCGCTTGCCTCGCTTTGCGGGAGTGGAGCAGCAGCCGCTTTTTCCTCATACATCCACGGGTCGCCAGCCGTTACTTCGGCGTTTGCTCGGTCTGGAAGAATCAGCTTTCTGCGCTCTTTGATGTAATCATCATGGATCAGCCCTTTTTTCGGCACGGGGTAAAAATCCTCGTCCGCCATGTATTTGGCGCGGTCGGCATAAGCCAGGTGATTGGCTTCGATGAGGTAATGCAAGTATTCCGCAGAGTTGGCCCCCGCCTTTTTGTTGTCAAATCCCTCCATCAGCTTGAGGATTTGGATCACGGTCAATCCACCTGAGCTTGGCGGCGGCATCGAGACAATATCATAGCCGCGGAAGCTCCCTCTCACAGGCTCCCGCTCCTTGACGACGTAATTCCGCAGGTCTTCCATCGTCATGCGGCCGCCGGTACGCTGCACTTCCTTCACCAGCGCTTCCCCGATTTCTCCTTTGTAAAAGACGTCGGTTCCTTTTTCCTTAATCAGCTTCAGCGTCTTCGCCAGGTCTTTCTGTACAAGCAGATCTCCCTCTTCCAAAGACTTGCCCTCTGGCACGAATACTTTTCCGGCTGTATCATGCTTTTGCAGCTTCCATTCCGCATCATGGATGTACTCGCTTGTGATCCAGTTGACCGGAACGCCTTTTTCTGCGAGATCAATGGCCGGATCGATGACCTCAGACAGCTTCATCGTTCCGTACTTTTTCAGTGCGGTGTCCACCCCGAGCAGCGTGCCGGGCACTCCCACCGCCTTGCCGTTGGTGTGCCTCTCATCGAAAGGAACCGGTTTGCCGCTCTCGTCCAGAAACATGTTCGGATCCGCATGTCCCGGCGCCATTTCCCTGCTGTCAATTACGGTGAACTTGTCTTGGTCCTTCAGGTAGATCATCATAAACCCGCCGCCGCCGATCCCCGACATCATCGGCTCCACGACGTTCAGTGCAAACTGAATGCCTGCTGCTGCATCAACAGCATTGCCGCCTCGTGCCAAAATCTCTTTGCCGACCTGCGCTGCGGCAGGATGGGAAACCGCCACAATTCCTTGCGTGGCTCCTTCTGTCGATGCCGGTACTCCCGGTACTGCCGCCTGTACAGGCGCGGTGAAGACACACAGAGCCGCAGCCAGCACAGCCAACGACTTCCACTTGTTCATAGAGTCCCTCCTTGGCCTTATTTGTTACGATGCCAATGAAATATTATTCTAATTTTCAGATACTTATACTGGTCAAGCAGACTCAAAAAGGTGTCTCTTACAACCGTGATACGCGGAAGAAGCCCAAAAAGTACATGCTGAGGCGTCTGTTGGTTCATGTTGCCTATTGGGAAAATTACCCACACATGTTATGATTCCTATAATCTGTTTGAATGGAAAGGAGCTATCGCACGTATGCCAACAACTACTTTGTAATGGATCGCAACTGGATAGCATTACCCTCGAAAAACAGCCTTGTTTTTCTCAAGGGGGTAGTCTGCCCATTTTCCCATTACAAAGGAACGTGACGATATCTGTAGAGTTGACGCTTACGGAGATTCGCCCTTTGGGTGAGTCTCCTTTTTGGTTTGCGGCATTCTTTTTACATGCCTCACCTGTTCACCCTGCAAGACATTCAAATAGGCCATCGCGTTCCTTTATCTACTCGCGAGGTGAAGGATATGCATACCATCGAGCTTTACTGGACGCTGGAAGCTTCATCGAATGCTACCAGCAGCATCGAACGCCATTGCAAAAACTGCGGAAAAACCGTCCGCTTTACCGATACCGCCGTACGCCGTCACAACGCCAACGGAAAAAACATCTACCGCTTTTCCATCTACAAATGCGAAAAAGGGCATACGTGGAACAAAAAGCTGGCTATTTACAAGTCGTTCACGGAGCATGTCGAGGTTCTCGAAGAGGAGTTTTCCATCGACATCATGGAGCCCGAGCAACTCAACATCCTGGACTATCAGGGGAACGGGTGCAAGGTAGTGAAGATCATCATCGACCGTGCGGATAGCCGCCTTCGTCTCGATAAACTGCTTGCCGAACAGCTTGTCGGCTGGAGCCGTACGCAAATTGCCCAACGCATCAAGGCAGGACACATTCGGCTGAATGATCAGCACGTCAAGCCGGGTGCAGCCGTGTACACGAATGATTGCATCATGATATGGATTGACTAGCACAAACGGGGATGTAGCAGAGTCGTTCTGGACTCGCACATCCCCGTTTTCCATGCGGTCTGCTTTACACCTCTTAAAAACAATTTTGCAAAAATGTGAAAGGAAATGGAAAAATATCCGTTTTACTTGATGAACATGGTCAAAAAGGCAATCGCTGCGCAGCAAGCCTTTTGCATGGGAGGTAGAGAAAACATGCAGGACGATAACGAGCTCGTTCGCCTGGTGCTAGGAGGAAACCAGCAAGCCTATGCACGACTTGTCGACAAGTATAAAGGGAGAATATTTGCCCACCTCTACCGGATGATTGGTCAGAGGCAGGATGCTCAAGATTTGGCCCAGGAGGTTTTTACAAAAGCGTATTTCAAGCTGGATACATTTCATCTGGACGGCAATTTTTCAGCCTGGCTCTATCGGGTAGCTGCCAACCACTGTCTGGATGAGCTAAGACGGAGAAAGCAGACCGTCAAAACGCTTGGCGAAGAAGTCGAACTGATCGATGCAAAGACACCAGAGGACGAACTTTTGCAAAAAGAACAGCAGCAATTGCTTCTCCGCCAGATGAAAGGCCTGGAAGAGGAATATCGGTCGGTGCTTGTCCTTCGGTACATCGACCAGCTCAGTTACAAAGAAATCAGTAAGGCGCTGGAGCTGCCCACGACGACTGTCCAGATGAGGCTCCATCGAGCGAGAAAAAAGCTGCGAGAAGGCTTGGAAAAAGGGGGGGCTTCCATATATGAAATGCCACAAATCTGACCAGTTGAAGCCGTATTTCGACGGGAAGCTCTCTTCGCTGGAATCAGCAGAGCTGGAACAGCATGTCGATTCATGCATCTCTTGCCAAGAAGAACTGGTTCGCCTCATGGAAGGGACTCCTGACGCGGAAGAATGGCTGGCAGAAGAGCTGCTCGCTCCTCATTTTACGGAGCTGGTCATGGGGGATATTGCGCGGCAAGCGAAAAGCATGAACAGGAAAAATACATGGAGGAAAAGGAGCCTTGATATCATGAAGAAAACAGCGATTGCCGTAGCAGGGCTTGCGGCTGCCGTTACATTCGGGACGATGGTATCACCTACGTTTGCCAATTACGTAAACAGTTTATTCCATACCATAAATCAAGCGGACGGCGGCATGAAAAACGCGGCGGTCGAAGGCTACGTCCAGGAAGTCAACAAGAAGGTGTCAGACAAAGGGATCACCGTAACAGTCAAGGAAGTGTTGGCCGATCCGACGCGAATTGCCCTGATCTTGGAGATCGTCGACCAGGACGGGAAGAAATTGGATTACAAAGCTGGGGAGTATGAAACGAGCTTTACGCTTACCGACAAGGACGGGAAGGACCTGAATCCCGAGGGAGATGGCTGGGCACGGAAGAAATACGGAGATTACATGCTTGTCAAAAAGGACTTGTACCACCTTTTCACAGGAGCAGAAGAAGTGCCTGATGAGATTACCGTCATCTTCGAGTTCAGTAAAATCATGCAGACGGATGGCTCATGGAAGCTCGAAATTCCCATCGATATGAAAAAGGCAAAAGAAGTGGCGAAAACAGTAGTGATCAATCAGGAGTACACATCACCACAGGGGGTTGTCATCAAGCTGGACAACATCATAACCGTTCCCAGCTCCAGTCTTCTCACCTTACAGACAGATTGGAATGAACAGAGAAACGAGGAGTATAGGAAGCTGATCGAGGAGAAAGGCTGGAACGATGCACCTGATGGTCAAAGGAAGGAAATAGGATTAACTGATGGAGAGCGGATGCAGCACTACTTGACCAGCTACGATCTGGCCTATGAAATTCTTGACGAAAAAGGGAATCTGATCGCAGGTCGGGATGATACCATGTTCCACGCCTTGAATGGCATTAGAAAAAATGGGGTAGAAAACACAAGACAAGGCAAAGGAGATAGCGAAGGCCGTGGAATGGTGTGGTGGGACGGATTCACTCCGTTTACAGGCCATGAAAAGGTGATCTTCAAGCTACACTCCATCTATCTGAATGAACCGGCGTCCTTCGAAGCCAAGATTGCCCTCGATGAATGGAGCAAACAGCCGGTTGTGGTCGAAAACAGTGGAAGCACCTTTACGTTCAGCAAATTCCATTTGAAGAAAAGCGATGAAGAGGAGATGATCGGAGGGTACAAGTGGGACGACAAAGGCGGGATCATCGAGTTTGAAGCGACCCTGCCGAAGGACATCGTGTACATCACCGATTGGAAAGCAAAAGACGAAACGGGTAAGGTATACCGTGTTTCTATGAACAATGGCGACGCTGAGTACACCCGCGGCAAAGACGGACGCGTGCAGATCAAGAGCGCTCTATTCATAGACGGCCTGGAGAGGCAGCCGAAGGAACTGACGATTACCTATGGCATTCAGCAGCATCAGTACCGCGACGGCAATTGGGAGGTTCCCATCCAGCTTGAAAAGTAACGCAGTACTGCCGGGTTGATAAATGACTAGCGAAAACGGGGATGCATCCAGAGTCGTAAAGGACTCGGAGCATCCCCGTTGCTTGTTAGATGTAGAGCTGAACCTGCCTTGGATCAGTCGTGCAGCCGCATGTATTTATGCCGTTACAGATTGCGAGCTCGTTTCATTGTACACATGGGTATCCAGCTCTTTCGTTGCTTTGCTCGTCAGCACGCCTGCCGTCATGCTTCCGCTCACATTCAGAGCAGTACGTCCCATGTCAATCAGCGGCTCTACGGAAATCAGCAAACCGACGATCGCGACTGGCAGATTCATCGTAGACAATACCAGCAGCGCTGCAAAGGTGGCTCCTCCACCTACACCTGCTACCCCAAAAGAACTGAGGGCAACAACCACGATCAGCGTGAGAATAAAGGAAGGCGTCAGCGGATCGATCCCTGCCAGCGGCGCAACCATCACGGCGAGCATGGCCGGGTAAGTCCCCGCGCAACCATTCTGCCCGATGGAGAGACCGAATGAGCCTGCAAAGTTGGCAATTCCCTCAGGAACTCCCAGATCCTGCGTCTGTGTTTTGACATTCAGCGGCAAAGCTCCTGCGCTCGTACGCGATGTAAAGGCGAAGGTGAGGACCGGAAATGCCTTTTTGATATACGTGATCGGATTCAAACCTGCGAAGGCCAACAGCAGCAAATGAACGATGAACATGAGGGCCAGCGCCACATACGAGGCAACGACGAATTTCCCCAGCTGCCAAATCGCATTGTAATCACTGGTTGCTGTCACTCTGGTCATGATCGCCAGTACCCCGTATGGAGTCAGACGCAGAATCAATGTCACAATCCGCATGATCACCGCATGGAAGGTATCCACGATTTTGGCAAACAGCTCGGCTTGCTCCTGATTTTTCTTTCTGATTCCCAAGTAGGCGATTCCGATAAACGCGGCAAAAATGACGACAGCAATGGTAGAGGTCGGACGATCACCCGTCAAGTCCAGGAACGGATTGGCTGGCAAAAGCTCCAGTACCTTTTGCGGCAAAGTCATGTTCTGGATCTCGCCCAGACGCTGCTCCACCTGTCCGATTCGTGCGGTTTCTGCATCACCTTGCTGGAACTGGGCGCCATCCAGATTGAACGCCAGTGTGGAAGCAATCCCGATCGCTGCCGCTACAGCAGTCGTCCCGACCAGCAAGCCGATGATCAGGGTGCTGATTTTTCCGATGTTATGGGATAGTTTCATTTTGGTAAATGCCGCGACGATGGAAATGAAAACGAGCGGCATGACAATCATTTGCAGCAGCTTCACGTATCCTTTTCCAACGACGTTGTACCAATCCAAGGTCGTCTGCAGGATGTCGGATTTTGCTCCATACACAAATTGCAGGATGAGTCCAAACAATATCCCTACGCCTAAACCGACAAACACCCGCTTGGAAAATGAAATGTGTTTCTTCTGCATGGCGTACAATCCTAAAATGATGGCAAGCAAAATAACGATGTTCACAATCGTCCATAAAGTAGACAATCAATTCCCCTCCATTCCACTCGGAATTTACGTTTATAAAATGAGAATATGCTTACTATATTACCGATAATACCTACTGGTCAAGTGCGAAATGCACTTATGAAAAAAAGCCTGAAGATTCGCTCCAGGCTCTTTCCATCGATCCGTATGTTTCTATCTTTCCATGCCGATTGCAGCAATATTCCCGATGCTCAAATCAGCAATATTGATACGTATTGTTGGTTTTCCCTCACTTTTTAGCAAATAGCCTCCCCAATCCCTGCCGCCATAAGCCTGGTACCCCGTAATATCCACACCAAACAGGCTTTGTACCAGCGGCTTGGTCACAGTAACGGCCTCATCTATGGATGATATGCGATAGTGGTCTGTTACATATTTCACCCGATATATCTGGCCCGTTTTTGCCCCCACTTCAACCGAATACTTCTCTTGTTCATTAGAGAACGTCCACACTTCTTCATTCTTGGTTGTTGATTTTTTTACCTGAGTAAAGGCGAAACGATCGTGCTTTGCTAGCACCATCAACGCATTTTTCGCACTGGATACAACCTTTTCGTCCACATCCGCCAGGTTGTAAAAAATGGAGAAGTCGGTTACTTGATTGGTTTTCAGATCGACACGCACGAACTGGTTATCCCCAAACCACAAGGTAAAGGTCGTTTCTCCATCCATTTGGAAAAAATGAGCTTCCTGAAAATCAACCGGTTGATTTGCTTCCTTCATTGCATTCTGTGCAGTCTCTACATACTTTTGATACACTGGCGTCAACTCATCGCTCTTATACGTTGCCGAGACACTTCGCACCTCTGTCGTATTCGGCTTAAAAGTCACAATGGCTTGGCGGTCTGTCGTCCGTACAATCCAATACTCTGTGTCCTGCTCCATCTCGTCAAAAAGAAAATTCTTGTTCATGCCAATTGCTTTGATTGCTTCTTGCGCTGCCGCGAAATATGTTTGCTCTAGTACAGACTCACTGCCTGTTGTTTTTGCTGGAGAAGAGAACGGGTTCATCCAGATAATCGCAAACAACGCAGCACACGTGATCAGTCCGTTGGTCACCCAAGCCAGATGTTTTCTCCGCCTTTTTTGTTTTAGCATACGTCTTCGCTCCTCTCGTATGTTCTCGAGGATTACTTGGCTTCGTTCCCAGGCAAGGCTCTGGTCAGGGAAACTCTGCAATTCTTCTAAGATATTCTGTTTATCTTGAGACGGCATTGCT
This sequence comes from Brevibacillus panacihumi W25, assembly GCF_000503775.1. GTDB lineage: Bacteria > Bacillota > Bacilli > Brevibacillales > Brevibacillaceae > Brevibacillus > Brevibacillus panacihumi_A. Next base: position 1,977,996 of record NZ_KI629782.1, read on the forward strand.
CATCACCTCCGAAACAGGAACATTCTTATTGTTTTGGACAGCTTTCAGCGCCCTGTGAAACGTGATATTGACTTTTGCTTCGCTCCACCCCAAAACCTCGCCCGTTTCCTTGCTGGACAATCCCTTGATCCCGCGCAGGATCAATACGTCCCTGTAGGATTGTTTCAACTGATTAATCATGTCGTAGATCATCCGGTTGGTCTCACTTAATTCCAAAGACTCTTCGGGGGTTTTATCGTGCGAAACAAGCTGCTGCAGGAATAGATCGGGTAGCCAGTTCATCAATTTTGACCTGCGCTTTTCATCAATGGCCGCATGTCTGGCAATGGCAAACAGCCACGTTTTGGGGTTTTTAACCTCTGTCTTCTCTAGAGCCTTGAGAGCACGAATAAAGGTTTCCTGCACAAGATCGTCAATATCCGTTCGTCCCGTATAATAGACCAGAAAGCGATAAATATCATTGCTGTAAGCGTGAAACCATTGTTCGATACGCACGCCGGCGCCGGCATTGTCGTCCATGTATGTCCCACCTCCTTGACACTGTATAGACGGAGCAGCTTCCGATAATCTTTCATTTTCCCACAAAAAAAAGCATGGGAGATAACAATTGAATCTCAATTGTGGTCCCATGCTTCTCTACACTATGAATGGCAATCTCTCCACCATGTGCCTGAATAATATCATTCGCAATGGCCATTCCAAGGCCGGAACCTTTATGCGCATCTCCTGTGTTGGTTCCGCGATAATAGCGGTCAAAAATTCTGTCCAGCTCTTCCTTTTTAATTCCTTTTCCATTGTCTTGAATCGTGATATGCGTTCGTTCTTTCTTTTCGACGCTTACATCGATTTTTACATCCTTATCGTTGTGAACGATCGCATTGTAAATCAAATTCGTGATCGCTCGCCTGATCAGGATTTCATCCACCTCTGCGGGTACATTCTCTTGTTTTGCATGGAATTCGATTTGTCGATCAGCGTATTCCGGGTCATTCAATATATCGATGACCATATTTCTCATGAGCGCTACCATGTTTACCGTTTTCTTGCGGATGGATAGCTCTTTGTTTTTTAATCGCGTCGATAAATGCAAATCATCGATGACCTCTTTTATATAGAGAGATTTTTTTTCGATTATCCCAGCATATTCCCTGATCTCGTCTATCGTAAACTGATAATCCGGATCCTTGATCATTTCGGAGAAACCTTGGATGGAAGCCAGGGGTGTTTTCAAATCATGGGAAATGTTGGCGATCCATTCCTCTTTTAATTGATCCAGTTTCTTTCTTTCCTTCTCGTTTGCCTGCAGCTGATGGGATAGTTGATTTACATGATCAAAAACATGCTCGTAGATTCCTTGTGGTTTATGCAGATGATGGAATTTTTGGTGTGCCAAGTTTTTGATCCCTTCAATAAGTGTGTACAGGGGCTGTGTCAGACGCTTGCTAAAGAGATAGCCAATCCACAGAGCAACGAGAATATCAATGATGAATATTACGGTTCCGACTTTCGAAATCCGGAAAAAAACCTGGTTGTCATAGGAGATGACGTATCGATTTAAATTCGGGTTCTCGATCCCGATGAAATAGCTGTAGCGTCTGTCTCCGCCATCTTTTTCCCCAATAAAAATGGTCGTATCTGCATTCACTTCCTGATACTTGTACATTTGGATGATATCTGTTGGCGTATATTTTTTCGTTACCCCTTCAGGCACTCGATAGCCCGCTATTTCCCTTCCATTTTCATCCAGTATCTGGATCCATGCATGCTTTGCAAGCAGCTCGTTTTTTCCTTCTTCAGTAATGGTTACACCATCATCTACGATGTGGATCCGATCCTGAAACTCCCTGGTAAATTGCTCGGGAGATGTTTCCTTCTCTAAAATAATCGGGATATCGAAACCTATCTGCACGAGCACCAAAGCGAGCGTGAGGAAAACATTGATCAAAATGACGAGTATGACAACCAAAACAACCGACAGCAAATATTGTCCGGTCAATTTCCATTTCATGGTTCCTAATCCTCTACAGTCAATTTATACCCCAAGCCTTTTACGGTTTTCAAATACGTGGGCGAAGAGGGCTGGTCTTCGATTTTTTCCCGCAATCTTCGAATGTGCACCATGACGGTATTATCAATGCCCGTAAAATCCTCCCCCCAGACCGTATCATACAGCTTTTCCTTACTGATCACTTTATTGACGTTCTGGAGGAAAAACTTCATTACTCCGAGTTCTTTCGGCTTTACATCAATGAGCTGCCCATTCTTTCGCAACTCTGCTTTTTGGGGATCCAATTCAAAAGGACCCGCTTTTAGGATTGGTTCTTCTATGGCGTCAGTCACCGCATAATCGGCTCTGCGCAATTGTGCTTTCACCCGATAAGCCAGTTCTTTAGGGCTGAACGGCTTTGTAATATAGTCATCCCCGCCTATGGCAAAGCCTACTATCTTATCAATCTCCTCCGTTTTGGCCGAAATGAATAAAATGGGTACTTTGGAGATACTCCTCATTTTCTTGCAAACCTCATAGCCCTCTCCATCCGGCAGCATAATGTCCAATAAAACAAGGTCTGGCTTCGTTTCTTGAAATTGCATCCATCCGTCTTCCGCTGTCGTAGACGTCAGGACATGCTCAATTCCTTCTTTGATGAGAACTGTTTGAATGAGCTTTAAAATATCAGCTTCATCGTCTATAATCAAAACTTTTTTGCCAGACATGCAATCTTGCCTCCTCCAATGCTCTATGTGAGAGTATGCATGACCTTTCCCCCATTATCAAGTTTGCAGGGAGTTGGTTTTTTTCGCCTTTTGTTTGCCATAGGTCATAAAGCGCCAGACTTTTTCCAATGGCCCCATCGCAAAGAACTTGAACCAGAGATTGCTGTAGATGATCTGTACGAAAAAAATCAGGCAGGCGATCAACACAACATTGACAGGAGAGACGGTCTCAAGCCCCATGAGCGAGATGATCAGCGATCCTAGAAAGCTTTGCGCCACATAATTGGTAAGAGCCATCTGTCCCACTCTCGCAACGGGTTGGAAAAAGGACCGAATACGTTCATGCTCCATTAGCAAAAACAGGGAGCTTACATAAAACAAGACTGCCGGAATGGTGCTCAAAGAAACGATCAGCTTCACATTTTCTGCTCCACTCTGAGATGCATACCAGATCCAGATGGAAAAGCCCGCGACGATTGGAACCACTCCCATGACGACCGATCTGATCTGCTTTTTCCATTCACTGACTCGCCTGATCAGGTCTGCTTTTGCTACAAGGAAACCGGCCAGAAACATAATGAAGATCAAGGTAGAATCTGCGCCAATGTTGTCCAGCACATTGGAGAAGGAGCTTAATCCCCCAGTGAGTTTGACAATAAGCGCGAGCAAGTATACACCGGTAATCCCCGCGAGCCACCTACTGACTGTCGCGACCCTCGCTCGGTAAAAAGGCAGGAGGAAAAAGCCCAGCAACGCGTAAAATGGCAGGATTGTTCCCCAAAAGAACAGAAAATGAACAATCCCGATGAGCAACATAGCCAGCAAGCGACGGGCAAAGCGCCGCAACGGCTTATCCCCGCGTTTCTCGGCACGTGAGGCGAAGATAGTAAAGCCAACCCCAAACAGGAAAGAGAAAATAGAGAAAAACTTCTTTTCCACGAATATGAGGATCAAGGTGTCGATCACTTCATTGATTCCTGTATAAACAGGAATCTCAGTTCCTTCCATCAGGATGATATAGCCTTTAATATTGATAAACAGGATTCCGAACAGCGCTAGACCTCGAATGATGTCTAATGCAGTGATCCTCTCTTTTTGAGGGATAGATGGGTTCATTTGCTTATGCTCCTTTTTCTTTCGTTTGCTACCTCTGATATGAGGTATTATAGACCCCTGCACCTTACACTGTTTTAATCGCAACCTTAACAAAACCTTAAAAAAACGAAAACAGCAACCCCCCTAGAGAGGTTTGCTGTTTTCGTGTCACTGAATTCTTCGGTTGACCAAATGTTCGATCGCAGGTACCGTGAAGCAAGCTAAATTAGCAGGGAGTTGGTCCATGCGAAACCATTTCAGGTCTGCAATTGCCCCATCTGGCTCCATATTCCGGGCTTCCCCGCTCTTTACGGCTACTTCATAGATGGCTGACACCCAATGTTCCTCATTTTCAGGTCGAATGGTCTGTGCCATACAAAGCAACCCCTTTACCTCAACGTCCAGATTCACCTCTTCTTTAATCTCTCGAATGACGCAATCCTCGAGATTTTCGTAAGGGTCTACCTTGCCTCCGGGAATGCTCCACGTTCCTTTTTCTGGATTCCGGTTTCGCAATACCAATAAAATCTCGTTTTGATCGTTTCTAATCACTGCTCCGACTCCCAACCGGGGAAGTACGCTATTCATCGTTGCAACCTCCTTTATTGAAACTCCCACTCATGCAGGAATCGATTGCTTGCCATTAGATTTTTTACCCTCTCCATGGTAGCAGGACCTTTGGGTGTACCGCCGTTCCGATTCAGCAACATCCATCTCATGCATGCCAACGCTTCGAATACTTCCAGTTCCTCTTGCTGAATGTCGTTTTCCAGGAAATAGGCGGAGCGAAACAAGCGCGCATATCGATCCGAGGCGTATATTTTTATCAGGGTAAGTGACCACGCAAAATCATATCTGGGGTCGCCTAATTGTCCGTTCGTCCAATCAATTACCGTATATCGGCCATGGTTCTCCAAAATGTTTGACTTCAGCTTCAAATCCTTGATCCATTGGATGCGTGGTTATGTTGTCTTCTTGATTGAGCAAACAATCCATCATTTCATTTTTTTCTACCCAATCTACATTTCTTATAGGGCTTCCCAATCAAGCTCTTCCTTTCGTTATATCCATCGATTTGGTTCCTCCTCACACGTTTTAAGCGAACGTTTGTACCCCTTCATTATAATTACGCATCTATTGGATGTCAATTTTTTCCTGTCCGTTACGAGTTGCTGCCGCGACCGTTTCAGAATCCTAACAACGTTTTAACTTGTATTTTACATTCCGTTAACGTTGGTAGTATGACGGAAATGGTACGATTGGACTATAGAGCCGAACCCCACGTAATCCCGGTCTCGATTTCATAGGCACAAAGGATGGGATTCAATGAAAACACCGCTATTACCCGCTTCGGATAAAAGCGGTCTGTATCACTACACGACCTACTTCTATCATGCAACCCAGCAATACCTCCTTTCCTGCAGAAGATACTACGAGCTGCAGAAAATCATTCGCACCCAAACATTGACCACTTTTTTTCAACCGATTTTGAATTTGCAGGAAGGAAGCTGTCTCGGATATGAGGTGCTAAACCGTCCCCCGATTTCTTCTTTGTTTCCCGATACCGAATCTTTCTACGAATTTATCGGCTATACGGATCAGGTTTTTGCGTTTGAATGTTTTTGCCGGGATCTCTCCTTCAAACGCTTGAGTGCGGCCTTGAATGAAGCGGAAAAGCCGAAGGACACAGTGGTGTTCGTCAATATTCACCCGCAGGTGCTGTCTGACTCGAACTATCGGAGCGGAGAAACGATCCAACTGTTGGCACGGTATGGCTTGTCTCCCCAGCAGGTCGTATTCGAGTTGACTGAAAAACAGGCCGTCCATGATTACGTAGCATTTGAACGCATTCTATCCCACTACCGCTCTCAGGGATTTCGCATCGCCATTGACGACGCTGGCTCTGGCTACAACAGCCTCAAGGCAATCGTCAGTCTGAAGCCGGAATTCATCAAGCTCGACAAATCCCTGGTCAGACACATTCACCTCTATCCCAATCAGCAGCATGTCGTGAAATTGCTTCAGGAATTTGCAGCAGACTCCGGCACTTACATCATTGCCGAAGGAATCGAGGAGATGGAAGAAATAGCGTTTCTGCGCGAAGAAGGCATCCAATACGGTCAGGGATACGCAATCAAAAAACCAGCCACGGAATTGGCAGACGTTTCTTTACTGTTTTCGTGATCAAGGTTTCCGTGAATGTTTTGAGGAGAGGAGACAGACGTTTTGTTGACGAAAATCGGCGATATTGCGGAAATGATTCCGACCGTCTCACCCGAGACAACCTGCGGCATAGTCAACAATCTGTTTAAGCATAATCCCAAGCTGGAAGGAATCGCGGTGGTGGGGGAAGACAAAAAGCCTGCGCTGCTGATGAGGACCCGTTTTTATCAGTTGCTTGGCACAGAATACGGCTATAATTTGTATATGGGCCGCCCAGTCACACTCGTGATGAACAGCAGTCCGCTCGTTGTCGATTTCGATGAGCCGATTACGGATGTCAGCATCCGGGCGATGAACCGCGTCGAGGAGGAACTGTACGACGGCATGCTGGTCATTCACGACAGCCGCCTGTACGGGTTCGTCAGCATCCGCCGTGTTCTGCTGGAGGTGGCCAATATCCGGGCGGAAATGGCGATTTTCCTCAATCCGCTCACTGGCCTGCCCGGAAACCGGATCATCGAGGACAGGCTTCAGCAATCGACCCGGTTGAAGGAGTGCAGCGTGCTGTACATCGATCTGGATCATTTCAAGTCATTCAATGACAGCTACGGTTTTAAAAGCGGCGACTCTCTTATTCAAGCGACCGCGGACTTGCTTCGTGAGCAGTTTTCAGGTCATGACACCTTTCTCGGACATATCGGCGGAGACGATTTTATCGCCATATTAAACCACCACAATTATCAGGTGCCTTGCAGCAAGGTCATCGAAGGATTCGAAAAATTGAAACAGGAATTTTACAACACCGAAGACATGACAAACAATTACGTGATCGGTGAGTCGCGCTCCGGCCATTTCGGCCCTATTCCGCTCGTATCGATATCCATCGCGGTAGTGACAAACCGCAACCGCCCTTTTCAGAGCATCGAGCAAATCGTCGAAGAGGCGACTCGAATGAAAAAAATATGCAAATCCCGCCCGGGGAGCGTCACGATCGCCAATTGATCGATGCAGAAAAAACACCTCCAAGCTGCCTCCATATCGTACGACATGGCTGCATTCTCTTGAAGGTGTTTTCATTTGTCTCGGATTAGGGGGACAGTCCCGTTATTCCGCCTTGGGGGCGTTCAAGATGGTAATCCGTCCCTCAAGCTCCGGAGAGATGGTCGGATGCTTTTGCAAATACTCGTAGAAAGCGTCTCGCAAGTAGCTTTTTGTTTTCGAGAGCAGCTTCGTCTCGTCCTTCAGCATCGTGAATTTGTCGCCGCCGCCGGTCAGGAAGTCGTTGGCTACAACCTTGTACATCTTCGTCTTGTCGATCGGCTTGCCGTCGACCGTCACGTCAACGAGACGCGAGCCCGCTTCCTTGGAGGCGTCGAACGTATAGGTCAGTCCGGATACCTGCAAAAACCCGCCGGCTGCGTTCGGATACCAGGAAAGACTGTGCTCCAGAGCGTTCCACACGGTCTGTCCGCTAGCCTCTACCATAACGACGGTGTTGTCAAACGGCAGAGTCGCGTACACTTCCTCAAGCGTGATGTCGCCTGCGTTTATGCTGGCCCTGATACCCCCGCCATTTTGCAAAGCGATGTCCGCTCCCGTCATCTCCCGCAAGCTGTCAGCTACCGCATTGCCTAGGTTCGATTCCTTGAGGCGTACGGTTTGGCGCTCGCCATCCAGGGAGACACTCGTCTTGCCCACGACCTCCTTCATCTTGTCATCCAGTTTCCCGCGATAATCATCGATAATAGCTGCAACTGCTGCATCTTCCTCCAAATTTTCCGTGATGAAAATATGGGCGAAGTTCAAGCCGAGCATCTTGCCGTTCATCATATTCAGGTTGATCTGGTTCAACACCTCGGCGTGTTTGCCGGGAGAAATCAACCACGTCTCTCCAATGATTTGCGGAAACTCGACTACATCCTGTCCGCCGCCGATCTCCACGTCAATCCCGCTTACTTTTGTCGGCAGAATCGGGTTGTCGCCGTGCAAATGCGCCAGCGCTATCACGACATCCGTCTGGTCCTTCACGGCATCCACCGCTTGCTCGGCAGCTTCAAATTCATTTTGAAAGCTGATCCCCTCGACGTTTTTCGGATGTGTGTAGAAATGGCTTTCGTCATCGGTTACACCGATAATCCCGATTTTTACACCGTCGACCTCTTTGATCACATAGGGCTTTAAAAAATCGGGATTCGCTTGATTGTAACGTGTATTCGCCGACAAAAACGGGAAGGTCGCACGCTTGGCATTGCTCTCAAGGACGGTAAACGGAAAGTCGAAGTCATGGTTGCCCAGAACCATCGCATCGTATTTCATCGCGTTCATGACATCGATCGTGGACTTGCCCTCGAACAGATTGCCGATATTGGTATTGTAAGGAGCATCTCCACCGTCGACGAGAAGCGTGTTCGGCTGGATCGCACGCGTGTCGTTAATGATTTTGCTCATATGAGCCAGTCCGCCGATTTCGCGCTTCGCTTCTCCCGGCTTGTAAGGCTCGAGATGGGCATGAATGTCTGAAGTGGCGAATACGGTTATTACCGTAAAGTCCGGGTTTGCGATCAGCTTGGCCAGTATGTCCGCTGCTTCTTCTCTCGTGATCAGTTCCTCGCTCTTTGCATCTTCTTTCGTAGCGATGCCAAGCTCGAGCGCCTTATCCGAGAGATTCACATTTTGCTCGACGCCATAGACCGTACGGACGATCATCTCGATCCATTTGGATTTGGATATGGCCTGATTCGGCATGTACAAATCGCCGTTCATATCGTCTGCGCGAATTTTCAGTACGCCTTCGATATATTCGGAGCCCCAGTGATGTTGAATATCGCTTGCTGACGGCATCGTGAACGACTCGTCAATAACCCCCAGCGGATCTTCGTAACGGAACGATTTCTTAAGGCTCGGGTTATCAGCCGGCTGAGAATGAATGCGCGGCAGCTTAAAAGCGCGAACCAGCATGGCGGCCGCTTCGGCCTTGGTTATATTCCGCTGCGGATGGAACTTGTCGTTGGAGACTACTATCCCCTTCTCGTGCAGGAACCGGATCGCTTCTTGATAGGGGGATGCCTGAATATCTTGAAATACGTTTGCAGGTGCAGCGTATACGGATGCGCCCAACGATACAGTGAGCGCCAATCCAGCAATACTGCCGACTAGTTTCTTTTTCATGGTAATCACAGCAGCTCCTTGTAGGTAAAAATATGTACATATACGATGGTCCCATAGCTCTGTTAAGGCCGTGTTAACGCTATATGAAATTTAGGGAGAGCGTTTGCAAACATGAAAAGAAACCTTTGTCCCCGCACCTGGTGTACTTTGGATACGAAGTCCTGTTCCGAAGTGGCGTTTTAATCGTTGATCCGTATTAATCAATCCTACTCCGGCCCTTCCATCTGCTTTTCTCTCCAATATTCGCTGCAATTGAACGTCGTCCATTCCGATCCCGTCGTCTTCTACTGATATCTCTGCATGCGTTGCATGGACGGAAATCCGAATCAGAATTTTGCCTCCTCGCGCTCGCTTCATAATGCCGTGTCGAATCGCATTTTCCACTAAAGGCTGGATCGTAAGAAATGGGATGTGCAAATCCTCGCAGTCATCGATCTCCCACACAACCTGCAGCCTTTCTTCGAATCGAACCTTTTCAATGTATAGATAAGAGCGCACTAGACCCAGTTCATTCTCGATCGGAACTGCTTCATCCATATTTTGGAATTCGAATTTATTCCTCAAATAATTGCTGAACTCATCCAGCAAGCTACGCATCTTATTCAAATCAATGTCGCTTAAAGCGGTTACCGCATTTAATGCATTGAATATAAAATGTGGCTGGATTTGCGCTTGCAGCCATGCGGCTTCTAATCGCACTTGTTCCCGAACCATCTGTCTGATCGCTGTCAGCGAATCAATTCGCGATCGTATTTCCAATGCTTCCACGGGCTTTGTCACATAATCATTTGCACCCGCTAAAAAGCCGCTTTGAATATCCTTCGGTTGGCTTCTCGCAGTAAGGAGCAAAACAGGGAGCTCTGTATGTGCAAACCGTTTGCGAATGATTCGTGTCAGCTCATAACCAGACATCTGCGGCATCATAATGTCAGAGATGACGAGATCCCATTCCTGCGTATCCAGGATCGCCAACGCTTCCTTCCCGCTCGTAACCATCGAGATCTCGTATTCCTCTGGCGGCATTATCGCTTCAAGCACTTGAAGGTTGACGGGATCATCATCAACGATTAATATTCGCGGACGATGACGGTTCAGTTCTGGGAAGGTTGTTTGCGTTTCAGCTGGCGGGCTTTCCACTTCTTCCCGATCAAGCTGAAGTGGCATAGATGGCAATGCTGCTTGTTCGATTGTCTTCAGAACATCTTTTTCTTCCTCCGCTTTCACATCTGCCAGCTGTAATGAAAATCTGAATTCTGAGCCTTCTCCCAAAACAGAGGATACTTCCAACGTCCCCCCATGAAGCTCAACCAGTTGCTTGCTAATGCTTAACCCTAGCCCAAATCCTCCTTCAATCATGGTCTCACTGTAGCTGGCTTGCTCATACGGACGGAAGAGGCGCTTTTGCATCTCCTCATCCATCCCAACCCCGGTATCGGTAACCACAATATACGCTCTTCCGTCCTTTGCAAAAGCTTGAATCGAAATTTCCCCTTCATTCGTAAATTTCACGGCATTATGCAGCAAATTGAAGATGATCTGAATCACCCGATTTTCATCTGCAAGCACGGGGGGAAAATCATCAGGAATTTGATTCACCATTTTTACAGGCTTTACTTCCGTATCATATTGCAGCATATCGAGAACTCCGGTCACGATTGGCTGAATCAAAATGACTTTTTTCTGTATACGCGGGTTGCCTTCCCGCAAGCTCATCACATCTATCAAATCATTTAATATCAATGTCATCCGACGTCCGACCGCTAAAACCGTTTCAAGCTCTTTGATACTCCTCTCCTGCAGCAAATGTCGCTCCCTTTTTAATACCGATTGGGACATGTTCAAAATGCCGTGAAGCGGATTTTTAAACTCATGGGACGTGTTTGCCAAAAACTGATCCTTATGGTCATTCATTCTTTGCAAAGTAGCAGCAAGCATCTTCGTGTTCGCATGCATGTGAAAATAATCGTGAAACCATACAGAAGCAAAACATCCCATCGAAATAATCAGATCAAACGGATAGTTGATCACACTCAAGCCACTTTCCCGCCAGATCAAAATCCAAACTAAATGGTGTATCAGCGCCAGAATGGAGATGAGCAGCAGGAGATGGCTCTTGATATCCTTCATGACTCTTTTCAAGATGGCAATAATCGTGATCATTGTTGCAATACTGACCAATAGAAAATACACCGGGAAGAGCATGATGATCTGATCAGGAGCCAAAAACAACGTAATGCCCGCAGTCCCCACACTCATTGCCGCATAAAAAGGATAGACCCTCCTCCAATAAGGCAGTTCACGATGATCGGTACACTCCAGCAGCGCATAGAAACTAATTAAGAGAGCAGCATTTGATATCCGAAAATCCCAATCGTAGCCGATGTAAAACAATAGATGAAACAGCTTCTCATCATTACTAAATACATTAGAAAGTGCAGTACATAGTGTCAGCAATGAAAAATAAAGCAGCTTCTTTTCCCGATTTCCCAGTAAAAACAAAATCAGCGAATAGCCAGCATGCACAAGAAAGATCACGACCGCAAGAAGCTGCATCGAAATGGAGACTTTCATTTCCTTGGCAATCGCTTCTTCAGAACCAAATTTGATGGAACGAATAATGCCGCTGCCTCGACTATCCCTATAATTTGCCGCCTGAATCACCAGTTCGATTACTCCGTTCTCATCCACCGTGAAGGTTGTCGAATAAGGCAGGTTCTTCGCTATATATTCCTCTTTTGCGGTTGCTACTCGCCCGGATTTGGCAAGCAGTCGCCCATTTACATACAATTCTGAGGAAGATCGCACGCTGGGTACCCGAATACTATAGTTAAGGTCCTTCTCCGGATTTACATAAAGACGCAAGCGATAGGAAGCATATCCGTATGGAGTTGGCTTTTCCGCATCAAGAGCTTCATTCCATCCTCCCGGAACCTGAATAAGCGTTGGCACATCCCCGCCTGATACTGGTTGCCGACCACCGTCCATCAACCATTGGGAGGGATAAAACTCCCATTCACCATCAAGCATGAGAATGTCACCTTCTTCTGCATTCCAATCACGCAAATCGAGTTGACCATTCTGAATGGCAGACTGTTTTTCATGGTGGAAAATTTCCATCCACAGCATGCGCGAGCTGGATAAAATGATGACGATTGCCACTAGCAATAATAGAATTTGGCTTTTTTTCATGTGGTCTATTTAGCGAATCATTCGCCAAGAATCGCCCCTCTCTTCATGAAATTGCAAGCCCTGACATACCAAGATATGTAAGAGGGTAGCTACCTATAAGTTACCATAGAGAAACGGTCGGTAGCGTGTAACACCGTGAATTTTTTTATGAAAATTTAAAAAATGTTCCTGGATCTTGTCGCCGAATAATTAGTATGCGTCAAAAAAAAAGGCAATTGATAATAAGGGGGCATATCGATGCTGGCGGGAAAAAACGTAAATCTGAGAATGATCCATGATGAGGATTTGCCAGAGATGCTTCATTTGATGAATGACTTGCAACATAGAGGCGACTATCTGGGAGTCGAGTTGCATCATGAAACCAAGATTCAAAAATATTACGCGGATGCAGGATTTTGGGAAAAGGATTTTGGTAGAATGCTCATCGTAGATAAATCTGACCGATTATTGGGAAGTACAACATTTTTCAAGGGAATCGGTGACAGCGAAGGCTATGAAGTAGGCCTCCAGATATACAAAAAAGAAGATCGAGGGAAAGGGTATGCTGCGGAGGCGCTACAGTTGTTTTGTTCTTATTTATTTGACTTAAAGCCCATACAGCGCCTTCAGGTCTGTACAGCAAAAGAAAATGCAGGCGCCAGGAGACTTGCTGAAAAATGCGGGTTTGTCTTTGAGGGAACCATGAGACGAGCTTTTTTTGCACGGGGGAAGTATCATGATTTGGATTTTTTGTCTTTGTTAAGGGAAGAATGCACGCCGCTTAAGGAGGTCTTGGCGAAAGAATAAGTGCTTCTGATGTCCATATCCAGGTTTTGAGTTCCCTGATTTCAAAAAAGGGGCTGCGCCAAAAAATCGGCTAGCCCCATTTTCTCATGTATGCAGCACTATCCGGACACCCGCAAAATCCTGCGCTTCACAACCCTACGCCTGTTTCATCGTACGCGCCAAGAACTCCTTCGTCCGCTCCTGCGTCGGATGATTGAAGATCTGGTCTGGACTTCCTTCTTCTGCAATGACGCCCTTGTCCATAAACACCACACGATCAGAGACATCCTTCGCAAACTCCATCTCATGCGTCACGATCAGCATGGTGAGACCAGATCCGGCGAGCTCCTTCATGACCTTCAGCACTTCGCCGACCATCTCCGGGTCAAGAGCAGAAGTTGGCTCGTCAAACAGCATCACATCCGGGTCCATGGACAGCGCCCTGGCGATGGCCACCCGCTGCTTTTGTCCGCCAGACAGCTGCTTTGGTTTTGCGTTGATGTATTTGTCCATCCCGACGACCTGCAAATACTTCATCGCTACCTTCTCCGCCTCTTCCCTGGAGCGCTTCAGCACTTTTACTTGTCCCACCACGCAGTTGTTCAATACATTGTGGTTATTGAACAGGTTAAACTGCTGGAACACCATCCCGAGATGTCTGCGGTAAGCGAAAATATCATGCTTCTCGTCCAGGATGTTTTCACCGCGATAGATGATTTGACCGCCGCTTGGCTTTTCCAAGAGATTGATGCAGCGAAGAAGGGTGGATTTCCCAGATCCCGAGGACCCGATAATCGAGACGACTTCCCCTTTGTGCACGGAAAAATTAATGTCCCGGAGTACCTGATGGGTTCCAAAAGACTTGTTCAAATGCTGAATATCAATGATGGTGTCCATTGTCACTCCTCCTTCCCTCATTATCGCGCTTCCAGATGCGTTTGCGTCATCGAGTAATTCTCTGGGCCATCCAGTTTGCGCTCGAGGTAACGGAGTACTCTGGAGACGATCACCGTCATGATTAAGTAAATCGCGCAAGCCACAAAGAACGTTTCAAAATACCGGAAGTTGTTCCCCGAGATCGATTTTGTCGTGAAATACAGCTCCGTTACGGAAATCACGTTCAGTACAGACGTATCTTTAATGTTGATGACGAATTGATTCCCCGTTGCCGGCAAAATATTGCGAATAACCTGTGGCAAGACAACGTGAAACATCGTTTGCAGATGGTTCATCCCAATCGCTTGCGCGGCTTCGTATTGGCCTTTATCTACGGAAACAATGCCGCCGCGAACGATCTCTGCCATATACGCGCCTGTATTGATAGACACGATAAAGACGGCGGCAAACAACCGATCGATATCCATACCAAAGGCTAAAGCAGAACCGTAATAGATCACCATCGCTTGCACGATCATCGGTGTTCCCCGGAAGAATTCAATATACGTGGAGAAAAGAGCATTAATCACTTTCAGACCGATTCGTTTGGCTCCACGTTCCGGAAGTGGAATCGTGCGGATCACCCCAGCCAATAGCCCGATCACTGCCCCCAATATGGTACCGATCAAGGCGATATACAGTGTGGTCCCCGCTCCCCGCAGGAACATGGGCCAGTTCTCGGAAAGTATTCTGATCATCCAATCAAAACTCATGTTTGTCCTCCATTTCATCGTCCTTTTTTTGCTAACGTCAGGCTTGGGAGGGAATCTCGTCTCTTAGCAGTTAAAACCGACTGCATCGTGATGCAGCCGGTTTCTCGATTCTGTTATTGTGCTGCTGGCTGATTCTTGATAGCGGCATCCATGATTTGGGTGCGTTCTTCCTCTGAGATACCAGCCAATGCTTCATTGATTTTTTGAGTCAATTCACTATCTTTTTTTACACCTACCGCGATAGCCGTATCATCTTCGGAGGTTTGGAAGCCGTCTTTGAATTCTACCATCACATAGTTCGGATTCGCCGCTGCTGCACTCACCGCTTCCGGACGCTCAGACACGTAACCATCGATCACGCCGGATTCCAGAGCTACGCGCATCGCAGGGAAGTTGTCCAACGCCGGCTGCTGTTCCACTCCTTCGATTTGCGGAATCACGGAGTAGTGGAAGGTATTCAATTGTGCCGTTACCTTCGCTCCTTTGAAGTCTTGGATCGAAGTCGCACCTTCGTATTTGCTGCCTTTTTTCACAACCATCACCAGGTTGGATTTGTAGTAGTTGTCGGAGAAGTCGATGGTTTCTTTGCGCTCAGCAGTTGGAGACATACCCGCGATGATCGCATCGATTTTGCCAGAGGTTAAAGCGGGAACCAGACCGTCCCATTCTGTTTTCACGACGACCAATTCTTTTCCTAGGCTTTGCGCGATTTTCTTGGCGATTTCTACATCGTAGCCACCCGCGAATTCGGAGCTTCCATCGATTTTGACGGCGCCATTGGAATCGTCCATTTGCGTCCAGTTGAATGGCGCATAACCCGCTTCCAGACCGACTTTAAAAGTAGAATCTCCAGCAGGTGCTTGTGCTGGATCTGCTGCCGGGCTGCTGCTGGTGCTTGTCCCGCACCCGGTTAAGAGGATCATAGCTGATAGAAAGATAGCGAGAAATGATGACTGTTTTTTCAAGATTGTTCTCTCCTTTTGATTTTTCTGATGATAGTAGGAAAACTTCGTCGCCCCCGAACGGTGACAGGGACTTTGTAGAAAAACAAAAAGCGACCTGAGAAAGTCTCAGGCCGCACTATTTCCATAGTTCTTCCATAAACCTCCCTTTTAACCCAAATGAGATAGCTCAACTCAATAAATCGGGGAATTTATTGAGACAGTCCTGCAGCTATTAACTGCAGACCCAGCATGTAATACCGAGCATATTACAAGCTTCGGCGACATTTCCTTCTCCCTGGCCTCATCGTTTTCTCGCACTCCACCAAGGACTGTTAAATATCGCGCCTCTACCTCACTGTAAAAAGTGAGGTCTTATTAAATTTGTTTATCAGTATACTATTTTTTGAGGGGGGCGTCAAGATTGGAGTCCTTTAGTATTCTCCTTTGATGACAAAAAACGAACCTCGAATGGTTCCAGCCAGCTTCGACTTCTGCCTGGCAAACTTAAATTTCTCTTCCAGCTCCTTCGGTACCTCCATCCCCTCGGAAAGCTTAAAGCCAACAGCCCGCTTCTTCGGGTCATCAACCGTATACATGACATTGAGTCCCAGACCATCCTCATAAAAGACGTAGGCAAATTGGATATTTTCCACTTGAAAGCGCGAGGTCTCCAAAGGTTTGGCCGAAAACTCAATACCGCGTTCTTCTTTCAAAACCCGATTCACATAATCAAGGGTCTCCTGGCTTTCGCTGGCTGGTACAACCGTAAATTCATGCTTGTATTTGTTCATAAAGTAACGGGCTTCATTCGCACGCAACCCAGCAAGCGCTTCTGCTACAGGGGAAGACTCCAAACCAACCGTAGACACATTTTTAAAATCAACGATATAGGACAACTCCAACCCTCCTAAAAGTTTTCGAGAATTACTTCTTAGAACCTACTTCGGGGAAAACTCGCATCGAAAGCATTCGCTTTCCCTCTTTATTTCCTAACAACCGGAATCCAGATTTCACCGACTACCAAGCCGTCCCGCATCCCCATGTCGACCGTTGTATTTGGTCCGCCGACATAGGCAAAATCTTTTGCTTCTGGCAAAACTTGACCAAAGGCAATGCCCGTAAGCATATTGCTCAACTCATCAAACGTCTTCCCTTCCCCTTTCACCACCAGATATTCTCCTTTGGGGAATTGGATCACTCTGGTTGCTTCTGGCAGCGTTGCCTCTGTCATGACGCCAGCATAATGCATCATCTTGCTATTTACCGCTTCGTTTACGGCAAAGATATAGTCGTTTGTGGCGACGGTCTTTAACGTGTCTAGCCTTCCATCTTGCTTGATAGCCGACCAAAAGTCTGCTTTCTCCTTGGTTATTCCAGCAAAGTCTCTGTAATCGCTCTGAAGCTCCATTCCAATCCCTAAAACCGTAAAGCCATCTTTTTCTTCCAAAGTAAAATCTGCCATGTTTAAAGCCCTCCTCTTTCGTAAATGGATGAAATCGTATGTCTTTTTCTCTTGATGAGTTTATAATAGTCTTGAATCATGTCAAAAAATGATACTGTTTAGGAGGTCCCGATGAAAAAAGTTGAACGGATTAATATTATCATGCGGTATATCAACAACCGGGCCCACTTTACCATATCTGAAATCATGCGAGAATTTAACATCTCTCGTTCGACAGCGATTCGAGATATCCGGGAAATTGAAGCCATGGGGATGCCGCTTGTCGCCGAAGTGGGGAGGGTTGGGGGTTAAACTCATCCAAATCCTTCTGTCGGATCGCTATTTGCTCATTTCCGTCAAAGAAGAGAAGGACATCATGTCCTATCCCATATATCTCTTGCATCTCTATCATGAAAAAGGTGTTTGGCTGATCGAAGGCTTTGTCTTACAGGATGAGAAAAGGCGGATTTTCCCTGTCGACAATCTCACCGATGTCAAACCATACCCTGCGAAAAAAAGAGTAAGCAGAAAAAAGATAGTCGAAAAGCTAAGCAAGCAGGAAGAAGAAATGAACCTTGTCCTGGAGCTTGGTCCACAGGCGATTGCACAGTTTAAAAAATACCATCCTTTAAAAGCTTCCCTTTCCTATACGAATCCTTACCAAACCACAGCCATTCTAAAGACTTTTATCAATGTTGCGAATTCCGAAGAAGTGACAGAAATCACAAATTGGCTCCTATTCCTGGGAGAAGATATCAAGGTCAGAGAAGTGCCAAAAGAAGTGTTGGAGGGTCTGCAAGAGAGATTACGATTATTCTGCCCATAAGCCGTGCCGATTAGAACTTCCCGGTTGACAAAAACGGGGACGCGAATCGTCGCATCCCCATTGTACCAAGCCTCAATCTATTTATTACTCCGTGATCTCCACATCTGATCCCACTGCATCCTTCACCCTCGATTTTGTCCGCTTCATCATCACAATGGATACGACGAACAGCACGAGGGCCAACAACAGAATCGTCAGCGAAATAGGTCTTGTGAAGAAAATCGCAAAGCTTCCTTTCGACATCGCCATAGACTGGATAAACGACTTTTCAAACATCGGTCCCAGCACAAAGGCCAAAAGCAATGGAACGACCGGCCAACGATATTTTTGCAAAAAGTAGCCGATCACACCGAAGATGATGGCGACAAATACATCGAACAAGCTGTTATTGATCGAATAAGCCCCGACAAAGCTGAGGATCAAAATCACAGGTCCCATAATGCCATAAGGGATTTTTGTCAATTTGGCCCACAGCCCGATCAGCGGCAGGTTCAAGACCAGCAGCATGACGTTGCCGACGAACATGCTGGCAATAACCGCCCATACAAATTCGCTATGCTCTTCAAACAAAGTAGGTCCCGGCGTCAGTCCGTTTAACATGAAGCCAGCCAACAAAACAGCCAGCGTGGTTGAGCTGGGAATCCCCAATGCTAACAGGGGAATGAATCCCGAAGAGCTGGTTGCATTATTGGCCGCTTCAGGTGCCGCGACCCCTTTCATTTCGCCATGTCCGAATCTTTCCGGGTTTTTTGACACTTTTTTCTCCAGGTCATAGGCCAAAAAAGTGGTGACGGCGGCAGAGCATCCCGGCAAAAGCCCCAGGAAAAAACCGACTAATCCTCCACGGAACATCGCCCCGGAATTTTCGCGTATTTCCTTGAACTTCGGGTAGATATTGGTAATTTTTCCCACAGCAATCGATTTCGTGTTCTCTTCCATTCCTTTGATGACTTCCGAGATAGCGAAGAGACCGATCACGACACTAATGATATCAATGCCTGCCTCTAACGGCTCTATCCCGAAGCTGAAGCGCACCTGGCCACCGGTAAGTCCGATCCCTGTCATGGACAGCAGGTAGCCAAAGAGCCCCATGATCAAGCCTTTGATCAAAGAAGCGCCGGCCAGATTGACGATAACCGTTAACGCCAGGAACATCAGTGCAAAATACTCGGGCGAGCCGAATTTCAACGCTTGATCGGCAAGCAGGGGAGCGAAAAAAACAAGGCCAATCACACCCATCGTACCGGCAACAAAGGAGCCGATCGCGGCAATGCCAAGCGCCGGTCCACCCCTGCCTTGTTTGGCTAAGGGATACCCATCCAGCGATGTGGGAACAGCGGATACTTCACCTGGAATATTGAGCAATATGGCAGTGGTCGATCCCCCGTACATCGAGCCGTAATAGATCCCGGCCAGCATGATGATCCCCTCTGTTGGCCCCAGTACCGTAGTGACCGGCAAGAGGATCGCGATGGTGGAAGTCGGTCCAAGGCCCGGCAGCATGCCGACCAATGTGCCAATCAATGCTCCCCACAGCGCCATCATGATATTCGTGGGTGAGAGGGCAACCGAAAATCCGTCTAGAAGTAAGCTTAATGTTTCCATTTGTGAGTCACCCCCTTACATTAAAAGTTGAATATCCCACCAGGGAACGGCATATTCAGCCAGTAAACGAATATAGCGTAAACACACACCGTCTGAATTGCGGAGAAGAGCACCGATTTACGATAATTGTAGGAACCGATAATTCGAAATAATGCGATGGAAATGAGAAAAGTGGCGATGGCAAAGCCTAGATAATAGAGCAGCACACAATAACCCAATAAAACGCCAAAGATGCCCGCTATTTTCAGCATCATTTGACGGTCAGGATATTCTACCTTGAAACTTTGCCCTTTTACAAAGACTGCGAGTAATCCGAGAACGATCAAGCCTATGCCAATCACGCCCGGCATGATATGATCCCCGACATAAAAACTCAAGCTAGTCGGGTACAATCGTAGAGCTTCGTAAAGGGAAAGCCCACCAAAGATGATACTTATCAATCCTCCGACACGATCGGCCAACATAAGCGTGCTCCTTTCCAATCGTCCCGCTGCCAGCCTGATTCCCGATCACCGCCACATATGCAAAGAGGGATAGCGTGTACCCCTCTTTGCATAATGGCTTGGGAGCCAGAGGCTTCTGGACAACTATTGTTTTCTTGGGATATTCAAGGTTTCAGGGCTTACTTTCGCTGCGCCTGTATCTTGCAGCAGCCAAGCTGAGATCGATTGCTGGTCGCGCCAGAACTTCTCGGCTTCCGCACCGCTGATGCCCATCGGAATGATCGCCAAGTTTTTCAACAATGCTTGGTAATCTGCATCCTTGGACGCTTCTGCAAATGCTTTTTCCAACGATTGCTTGACGTGATCAGGAGCTTCTTTTTTCACCCACACGCCGTAGAACGGTCCCCACGGCAGGAATTTCGCCATATCCGGCAATTCCTCGGTAATAGCCGGTACGTCTGGCAGCTCCTCTGCCTTCTCATTGTTGACGACAGCCAGGACGCGGACTTTCCCGCCTTTTGCATTTTCAATCGCTTTTGACAGGCTGACGATCGATACGTCGATATGGTTGCCGAGCAGCGCTGTCACGATCGGGCCTTCACCATCATAAGGAACCATGTTAAATTCGGCGTTCTCACTCTGGCTGATCATCGCTGTTACCATATAGGAAAGTCCGCCTGGACCAGTGGTTCCCATTTTGATGTCGCCTGGATTAGCCTTTACATCATTCATCAGGTCTGTCATCGTCTTGTACTTGGAATTTTCGTGTACGGTGATGGCAGCCAAACCGCGTCCCATGATATGAACCGGATAGAATTCCTCAAAGCTGCGTTCCGAAAGCTTCAGAACACCATAGACAGTCGGATTTTCTGCAGAGAACAGCAACGTATGGCCATCTGCATCTTTGTCATAGACGTACTTGGTTCCAACTGTACCTGTAGCTCCCGGTTTGTTCGTGATATTAACCGGTTGACCCAGCTGTTTTTCGGCGACAGTGGCAATCGCACGCGCCACGAGATCGGTCCCGCCTCCTGCACCGAAAGGTACGATACCCTCGATTTGTCTCGTCGGATATTGCGGCTGTTCGCTTTGCCCCTGGCCGCTCTGTCCCTGACCGCTGCTGCATGCGGACACGAGAAGCATGCTCGCTACTAGACAAAAGGCTGCTCCCTTTTTCCATAAAGAACTCTTTTTTTGTTTGAACATGAAAATTCTCCCCCTCAAGATTATCTAAATAATTGCACCCTGCTCGCGTAATTGTTTCTTTAATTTGTTTGTATCGATATTTTTTAATAGTACCTGATCCTGCATGCTTATCACACACGCAACGCCTGCCGCTTGTCCGATTGCCATGCAGATGGACATCACTCTGGTAGAGGCATTGGCAAAATGCGTGGTCGAAATCGATCTCCCTGCCACTAGCAGGTTATCGACGTTTCCGGGAATCATCGTCCGATAGGGAATCTGGTAGTTTTGCTTCAAATAGGTTTTGATGGTTTTGTTCTCGACCGCATCATGATATTCGACTGGCCAAGCCCCCCAGCAAATCCCGTCCTCGAACGTCGCTCCCTGCATCACATGCTCCTCTGTCAGGACAAATTCGGCAACGATTCTCCTCGATTCCCGGACGCCGATTTGAGTAGCAATTTCACTCAAATGAGAATCCTTGAAGCCCGGAATCTTATCTCGTAAAAATTGACTGTACTCGATGCTGGACCTTCTGCCCTCTATTTCGGCTTCTGTCATTTGTTTGGCATCGATGGCAGAAAAAGAGATCCAATTCAAGTTGGCAATGATCGAATTTCCCACCGCGGATTCCATATACACCCCTGACGTTCGGGTAAACGCATACTCGCCTTTGTCAATGCTTGCCTGCGCCAGATCCTTGTACTGCTGACGGGTGAATGCCGTTGCTTCCTTCAGATCGACATCCCCCATTTTAAAAATGGTCGTCGCTGCTTGAACCTGCCCCTTTTCATTGCCGATAACATAAGGAGCGTCCACCATTGGCACTACATCCGCATCTCCCGTACAATCCACGAATGTTTTGGCAAATACGCGGAAGACTCCCTCTTTGTTCGTAATAATGGCGTATTGGATGCTGCCGCTTTCCTTTTTTACACCAATGACTTGTGTATGCAGCAGGAGCTGGATGTTTTCGTAATGAGCCAGCAAGCGGTCAATGGCAACTTTCAGCAAGTGGTGGTCGCACGTATCCGCCCGATGCTGTCCGAAATCCAGCCCTTCTTTCGCTCCGCCCAGCTTGCCCAGCTCCAGGAACAGCTCGTCTCTTACCCCGCCGATAATCTTGCTCTCTTTATCTGCCGAATAAGCGCCGCAAATCGTGCTCACTGCGGCGGTAGTAGCCATTCCGCCGAGAAAACCGTATTTCTCGATGAGAAGCACCTCTGCTCCGCATTTTGCTGCTCCTACGGCTGCCCCTATCCCGGCGAAACCGCCACCCATCACCAGGATCTCCGTATGCAGATCGCCGCCGAATTTGAAACCCAACTCTGTTACCGCCGATTCAAACATTCTGTGTGCCACCTCATGTCTCTACCTTTTGTAGTCATTTTCAGGGATCATTCACGCTCCCTATCCCTTGCCTGAATTTTGTAAAGCCACCTCCTGATTGAAAGCAAAATTGTCCGTTTGCCGCGATCCTGTCAGCTCTTATGAAGCGTTTTCATTTTTGTGATGAATGTTCGCTTATCATCCTTAGTATTCAATCTTATTTAAAATTTCCATCAATTAAGAATAATATTACGCTATTATTTATAAAGATCAATCTGTATAATCAAAGTATTCATAAGTAATATCGATTAATAGAAAGCTGGTGTGTTGATGGAGCTGCATCAGTTGCAATACGTCATTGAAATAGCCAAGCACAATCATTTTACGCGGGCGGCAGAGGAGATCTGTGTTTCCCAGTCAACACTCTCCCAACAAGTGACGAAATTGGAGGAAGAACTCGGGGTGAAACTGTTTGATCGCACGACCCGAACCGTCAGGCCCACACCTGCCGGAGAAGAGTTTATCTTCTATGCCAAACGAATCTTGTCCGATATCGAGAGGGCAAAGAATCGCATGCAAGAATACGCCGGGCTGGCAAAAGGGAAGATCAAAATTGGTGCGATTAACTCCATGGGCAATCTCGCGAGTATCATTGGTAACTTTCAGAAAGATCATCCTGGCTTGAACATTATGATCGTGGAAGAGGGAAGCTATAAGCTGTTGGAAATGCTGCAAACGTTCCAAATCGATATCGCGATCATTACTCCTCCTTTAGAGATGAACCTGCAAAATATTACCGAAATATACGAGCTGATCGATGATGAACTCGTCCTGGTGACCCCCAAAAATCACCCATTTGCCGAGAGAGACAAAATCGACTTGGCTGAAGCAGCCCAAGAAAAATTTATTTTCCCGAGCCGCATGCATAGTGCATACAATTTGGCTCTGCAAGCATGTCGAGACGCCAATTTTGAACCGGATATCGTTTGCGAAAGCAGCAGTTTGTATGCCCGTTTTGACCTTGTGAGCAAAGATATGGGCGTTTCCCTTGTTTCCTCCAAAGGGGTAAAATCGAGCGACAACGATAAGGTTTCTACCATCCGATTGACGAAATCGATTAAAAAGCCAACCGTCCTCGCCTTGCTGAAGCATACGTACCATCCCCCTGCCGTGATTGCTTTTCGGGATTATATCTTGAATTCGGTTTCCTTTCAATAAAGGTGAGGAACCCGGGCGATTGACGTTGCCAATCGCTCGGGCTCTATTTGATGGATTCAGCTCTTACAATATTTCGATATAGCCTTCTGTTCCATGCACGCGAATTCGCTGACCATTCTGTATCCGTCTGGTCGCATTCTCCACTCCTACAATAGCTGGCAAACCATATTCACGCGCGATCACCGCTCCATGGGTCATCAGCCCACCAACCTCGGTGACGAGGCCTTTTATGGCCACAAACAACGGTGTCCAGCTAGGGTCTGTAAAGGAGGTGACCAATATATCTCCTTCTTCCAGATCAGCATCTTCCATGTGCAGGATGACACGTGCCCTGCCTTCTATCACTCCTGAAGAAACAGGCAGACCTGCAATCGCTCCGTCCGGGAGATTTCCCCGTCTGTACTTGCCTGCGATGATCTCACCATCAGACGTGATCACACGCGGCGGATTCAGTTTTTCATTGTATTGGTACTCGTTTTTTCGTTTGCTGATGATCTGGTAATCCAGTTGCTTGGTGCGTACGACCTCGCTAAGTTCTTCAAAAGTGAGATAGTAGATATCTTCTTTTTCATGAATCACATTGGCTTTTACGAGTTGTTCGGCTTCTTTCAGCAAAGCCTGCTTATATAAAAAATAGCGATTCACCATCACGTATTTTGGATATTCCCGATACCCGCTGAAATTTCGAATGAGATCGATCATTCGTTTTGTTTCCTTCGCTTTTTGCTCACCATCCGGCAATTGCTTCAATCGTTCTATTAGTTCTTGTTCTTTATTCAAAGCTTCCTGCCGTCCTTGCTCAAATTTCCGATGGCTGGCATTCGGCTCGAGGTTTTTGATGTTACTAAGAATCATGGGGACAAGTGTACTTGGTTTTTCGATCCAACGCGTTTTCGTTATATCAATTTCTCCGGCACATCGCATTCCGTATTTGCTGAGATAAGCATAGATTGCGTCTTGAATTTCCTGTCCGCCATCAAACGTAACCAGTTCATCCAAAAAGCGATCATCCTTTACATGTCGTAAATATTCAATGACTTCTGGATAAGGACGAATTACATCTGCGACATCCAAGAGAGCCAGACCCATTTGCGAGGTAAAATTGTTTGGCACAGATTGAGAAAGCGTATCTGCAACGTTTTTTTCACCTAACCACTTGTTCATGTTTTCGTTGATCCATGATGAAGCATCCATCGCAGCCATAATGACACCCAAACTGTGCGGGTCAAATAAAATCTTCTTTAATTGCTGGATATCTTCCCGAATAAAATCAAACAATTCTGGTCCTGATTTTGTTTGGATGGTCTGTTTTAACTCTTCTATCGATGTGTGACCGCGTGCGATCAAATCTGAAACGATTGCCGGATCGGATTCGATTTGTGTGTGAGAACCCGGAGACGACATATCTGTATTGCGTTTACTGGGACTCGGAGCTTTCTTATCATTTGGTAATGGTTTTATAAAATCTCCACGCTCTACGATGGTCATGAGCGCGTCTTTTATGAGCGGATCGGATTTGCCCAGAGAATGTAACAAGGTTTCTCTACTGACAGGCGAGGCAAGCATAGGGGTAACATCAACAAACAGCCTTCCGCCAGCTATGCGCATGGGCGCTGGGGTTGTCAACAGGTAAAAGGATAATCCCAATGGCTTCATGGCGTCGGTCATCATCTGTTGATGGCCGACTGATACATACACGTGATTTTCTTGATCGTTCGCTTCGGGAATCGGGTAAAGTGTCGTGATTGGCCGACTCTGCACAATAGAAAATGTATCGTCAGCCAAACACCATTCGATATCTTGCGGGCAGCCAAAATGAGCTTCGATCTCTCTTCCGATGCGTGCCAGCTGCAAAATTTGTGGGTCAGTAAGCGTTTGAGCCTTTTGCTGATCGGGATCGATCTGCCGGGTCATCGTTCCGCCTTCCTTTTGCCCGTAGATCGCCAGTTTTTTGGTTGCTCTCCTCTTATCGATGATTTCTCCATCTCGCACTTGATAACAATCGGCAGATACCAAGCCAGAGACCAGCGCTTCTCCTAGTCCATAGCTGGCATCGATGGATAGCAGCTTTCGATTGGAAGAAACCGGATCAGCGGTAAACAAAATCCCAGAAGCCTGAGGAAAAACCATTCTTTGAATCATAACAGCCATAGATACTTGTCTGTGGTCCATTCCATTTTGCATGCGGTAGGTCACCGCGGGATCCGTAAATAGGGAAGCCCAGCATTTGCTGATATGCTGCAAAATCGCTTCCTTGCCGATGATATGCAAATAGGTGTCGTGTTGACCTGCAAAGGAGGCATGCGGCAAATCCTCAGCGGTGGCGCTGGAACGCACTGCATAAGCGTGTTCTTCGCCAAGCCTGGAAAGAAAGTCCGATACTTCGTTCACAACATCGCAAGGAATTTCAACTTCCATTATGGTTTGTCGAAGCTGTCTGCTGATTTCAATAAGTTGTTCCCGATCTTCCATTGTAAGCATGGACAGTTGATCCAACAATACGTATAGAGCTTCGTTTTGCTCGACGGCTTTTTGATATCCTGCCGTTGTCACACAAAATCCATCCGGGACTTGTATTCCCTTCAGATTTGATAATTCCCCTAGATGCAGTCCTTTTCCGCCAACGAGCAAAAGCTGCGCTTTTTTCATTTCCTCGAAACCGAGAACCAAAGAACTCATTCACTATCTCCCCTAACCAGCCAATTTGGAAAAAACATTTGACAAGAGTTCACCGGCCATGGTACTATTAAGTTGTAAGATAGGATATTTATGCACACACAAGTAATTCGGAGCCGTGGTATGATTATATCATCGCATCCGTTTGATATGCAATGCGAAAGAACCTGACACGGTATCAGGTTCTTTTTTTATTTTGTGTTTTAAGCTGAACTACAGACTCACTCCTCGTTTTATTTCTTCAATGATGGCTTTTGGTCGGCAAGGCAGCAGAGCCGGCCCGCTCGCAGTCAGGCTGCCAATCGAGGAGACAGTCGTGTGGAATCGTTTCGAGTAAGGGGAGTCGTGTTTATGTGGATCGGCCATGCTCGGCATAGGAATACTTGCCCGTACCTGGCAAATAATACTTGGGACAACATTATTCCCAGGAGGTCTTCCCCATGAATACCCAACGCGCCAAAGAGATCGTCAACTCTCCCGTCATGACCCAGGTCACCTTGAACGAAGTCCCTGTCTATATTCAGCATGTCGATGAAGAGACGGAAATGGCCAGAGTCTTTCCCCTGGATGAACCAGAACGTGAGCAAAGCGTTCCTGTGAGCAGCCTGGTGGAACATAGGTAACGAAAAAAGCCTGTAGACCTCGTTCCTCTTCGGAACTTTGGCTACAGGCAAATTATTTGCCCACCAGGATGTTATGAGCGAGTAAACACTGCCAAACTTGAATGCAGGCATTCGCTCATCAGATGATTAGCGCTCTACCGGATCTGATGGCATAGGCATAGTCTTCTCGTCCATTACGCTCTGCTCTTTGGGCGGCTAACTCATAATCGTAAGGGAGCAAAATATGTTCCATTTGCCATGATCCATGATGTTTGCTTGCAATCGCATATCGAGCATGAGGTGTCATGGCTTCCATAGAGTGGGGGTAGGGTTGTTCCTCGTAGTATGCGGGAAGGCCGACACTTCCAGGATTCACAATGAACTTTCCGTCTGGCAACCAGACTGATTTGGCAACATGCGTATGTCCGCAAAAAATGAGCTTTTGCGGGACAGGAGCAAGTTCAGACATGAGGATGTCGACACTCTTTGCCACGACTCCATGCGGTGTAACCTCCTCGATGAGACTCTTATCATCTGAGAAAGGGGTTCCATGGCAGAAGAACAGCTCCTCGTCAGCCCAGGTTCTATGAAAGGACTGAATCCATGCAAGTATTTCCTGTGTGAGTAGCGGCTTTACATAGTGAAACGTAATGGAATTCATCTCATCTTGTAACAAATATCGATCACAGTTTCCCATGATGTGAATCAGATTGGGACGATTCATGAGAATTTCAGCTGTTTGAATCGGATCGATCGGGCCAAACAAGGTATCTCCTAGATTGACAATGGTTTTTATTCCACGTATATCAATATCACGGAGTACAGCTTCCAACGCATAGACATTGCTATGAATATCAGAAATGACGGCTATAGCATTTTCGTTGTTCACGATCGTTCACCCCACTTTTATTTAATTATGGCATGATTTTTCCAAAAAGTGGAGTATCATTGATATAGTTGATTAATGTGATTTTTACAATCAAGGGGGGGTTGTTCGGCAAATACAGAGTGACCGACCACTGCCTAATACAAGTATGTCGGCGTTATCCCACCGAATAATCGATAGTTGCTGATCAATCAATCATGAAAATTCGTACCGTCTGTCACTTCTTTTATGATACCGGTACGGATCACGAAGTCACCAAAATGTTCTCCTTCATGCCGTTCTTTCGCATATTGGGAAAGGAGCATCCTTAGTTCATTCAATATTTCTACTTCGCCGATGTTTTCCCGGTATATTTTACTTAAACGGCTGCCGTCAAAAGCTGCTCCAATATACATATTGTATTTGCCAGGCGCTTTACCAATAAAGCCAATTTCACCAAGGGCATGGCGGGCACAGCCATTCGGGCATCCTGTCATGCGGATCGTGATTTCTTCATCCCTCAGGCCATTTTGATCGACAATTTCCTCGATTTTATCAATAAGTACAGGCAAATAGCGTTCGGCCTCCGCCATCGCCAAACCGCATGTCGGTAGCGCCACGCAAGCCATTGAATTACGGCGAAGCGCACTAAAATGTTTACCATCCGTTAAACCATATTGTTCAATAAGCGTTGTTATTCTATCCTTTTCTCGGCCCGATACATTGGCAATAATCAGGTTTTGATTCGCTGTTAGTCGAAACTCGCCAGTGTGGACTTTGGCAATCTCACGCAATCCAGTTTTCAGCTTGAAATGATCAAAATCCGCTACCCGGCCACCTTCTATAAACATCGTAAAATGCCATTTTCCCTGAAAATCTTCTACCCAGCCGTAACGGTCGCCATTGTGAGTGAAATGATAAGATTTTGCTTCGTCCAATCTCCATCCAAGGCGTTTTTCCAATTCTCCTTTCATCGTTTCTACACCTAACCGATCGACCGTATATTTAAACCGTGCTTTTTTCCGTTCAGAACGGTTGCCGTAGTCTCTTTGAATGGTAATGATCCTTTCAGATACATCGCATATTTGCTCAGGTTTACAGGAGCCGATTACTTTCGCAAGCTGGGGATACGTCTCTTTGTCCCCATGCGTCATGCCCATTCCACCGCCGATTGCCACGTTAAAACCTGTTAGCTTCCCCTCTTCCACAATCGCAATAAAGCCAAGATCCTGTGAAAAAACATCGATCGTATTGGAAGGCGGGACAGCTATGCCGATTTTGAACTTCCGCGGGAGATAATGCTTTCCATACATTGGCTCTGTTTCTTCGCTACCTGGCGTACCAGCTACTTTTTCATCATCAAGCCATATTTCATGATAGGCAGTAGTTCGGGGCAATAAATGATTGCTTACTTGCTTCGACCATTCATATACTTCAGAATGAATTTCAGACTGATAAGGATTCGGATCACACATGACGTTTCTGTTTACATCGCCACACGCCGCAATGGTATCTAAAAGGGAATGGTGAATCTCTTGGATCGTCTTTTTCATGTTCCATTTTAAAATACCGTGCATTTGAAATGTCTGGCGTGTTGTTAATTTTAAAGTGCCATTCCCGTGTTTTTGGGCCAGTTCATCAAGAACGAGCCACTGTTCCGGCGTCGCAACCCCACCTGGTAAACGAATGCGCAGCATAAATTGATAGGCTGGTTCCAGCTTTTGCTTTTGCCGCTCATTTCGCAAATCCCGGTCATCCTGCAGGTAGCTGCCATGAAATTTTAATAAACGGTTATCGTCATCTGGGATACCAGCACTGATTGGTTCGGTCATCGTTTCCTTAAGCGTACCGCGCAAATAGTTGCTTTCGTCTTTAATCCGTTCAACATCGCTAGGTTTACCCTCAGGGGCCTTTATGATTTGTTTCGCCATTTTGGAACACTCCTCTCCATCCTTGCTTAATACACATCACGCTGGTAACGTTTTTGCTGCTGCATACTGGTAAGATAACCTTCCGCTTCTTCCCGGCTCATGCCGCCTTCCCGCTCAATAATTTCAATAAAGGCAGAATGAACATCACGTGCCATGTTTTTTTCATCACCGCAAATGTATACGGCTGCCCCTTCTTCCAGCCATCTGAATAATTCTTTGCTATGTTCAAGCATGCGGTGCTGTACATATATCTTCTTCTCTGTGTCCCGTGAAAAGGCTACATCCATTTTCGTAAGGACCCCCTTGTTCAACAGCTTCTGCCATTCTGTCTGATAGAGAAAATCCGTGACAAAATGCTGCTCACCGAAGAAGAGCCATGACTTTCCTTTCGCACCTAATTCCTCGCGCTCTTGCATAAAGGCACGAAATGGAGCAACACCTGTACCCGGACCAATCATAATAATCGGTGTATTCGGATTCGCCGGAAGCTTAAAGTTTTCATTATGCTGTATATAAACATTCAGCAAGTCTCCCGGTTGCACACGATCCGCACAAAATGTAGAGCAGACACCTTCCCGCTCCCTTCCATGCGCCTTATATCGAACAGTCCCAATCGTTACATGAACCTCATCTGGATTAGCAAGCAGACTACTCGAGATGGAGTAAAGACGTGCAGGTATCTTTCGAAGAACAGAGACGAACTCTTGAGCCGATTCGCCCCATGAACCATAATCACGAATGAAATCTAGTAAATCACGGCCTTCCAGATATTCTTTTAATTTCACGCTATTGTTGGGGGATAAAAGCTCTCGCAAATGATCATTCGCTGAAAGTTGCGCGATCTTTTCAACAAGCTGTTTTGTTAACACTGTTATTTCATAATACGAGAGGAGCGCCTCTCGAAACGAAAGAACATTCCCATCCTTGTTAACCGTTACTGGATCTTCAGGATCCCAAATCAATTCTTCTATTAGTCGGTCGACAAGGACGGGATTGTTTTCAGGATAGATTCCAACGCAATCTCCCGGTTCATAAATGAGGCCGGAACCTTCCAATGACAATTCCACATGGCGGGTTTCTTTATTCGAGCCGCGTCCATTTAGATTTATATTTTCAAGCACTTCTGCTTTATATGGATTTGTTCTAGAATAGGCTGAATCGATAGCTTCTGCTGTAGCTGCAGCAGTGTGCACAGCATATTCCCTGTCATCCTCTTTTAAGCTAAGAAGAACACCTTCCATCCAATCCGCGGCAGTTTCATCATAATCGACATCACAATCAACCCGAGGATAAAGCCGTTTCCCGCCCAGCTCTGCAAGCCTTACATCAAATTCCTTTCCCGTCTGGCAGAAGAACTCATACGAACTGTCTCCAAGCGATAAAACAGAGAAATGCAAATCATCAAGCCTCGGCGCACGCTTTCCATGCAGAAATTCATGAAAGGAAAGGGCATTATCTGGCGGCTCCCCTTCACCATGGGTACTTGTAATTATTAGCAAGTACTGAATTTTCTTCATGTTATTTGGTTTCACATCGTTCATTGATAAAATGGTAACGTGATACCTGTTTTCCTCCAGTACCTTCCCGAACTTTTTTGCAAGACCATGGGCATTACCCGTCTGAGATCCGTATAAAATAGTGATCTCTTTTGGACCCGCTTTCTGTACTTCCTGTATTTCTAAAACAGAAGCAGATTGGCCCGCAGCAAGATAACCGCTCAACCAAATTTTTTGCCCCACTGATAAAGTTGGCAAAAGCCCATTAAGAATATCGGCTTGCTCCTGATTGAACGGACTGTTCATAACCTTAAGCTGCAACGATTTTCACCTCACAAAGAACTATTTCATTCTGCCAGTTGCACGGGCAACGACGATCTCTTCCATTAATTCATGATTGCTTAATGGACCCGTATGGAAAATATTTTTCCCTCGTTTTTTCCATTGGAGAACCCTTTGGTTGACTTCAGCTAAAAGAAGACCTGAAAATAACAAATAAGGCAGGACGATGATTTTACCGTCAGCTATGTTGATTATTTCTTCCAACCTCTCGCGAAACATAGGATCTGCAGCGGCTAGATAACAGACTGATACGTGTTCCATTCCGAGCCGCTTCTTTATTCCATTGGCAATGTTCATAAAGTCAACGTGAATGCTAGGGTCACTGCTTCCTCTACCCACAATTAATAACTGATCCCGTGAAACAATATCACCCGCAGCGTCCGAAACGAGTTCTGCCATTACATCAAATAGGGCCTCTTGTACACCGAAAGGCTCCTTGACCTCCACCACTACATCAGGATATCTTGCTTGCAAAGACGCAATTGTTTGCGGAATATCTTTTTTTATATGGCCTGCTGCTAAAAGAAATAGTGGTATCACTGTGATTTGAGTTGCCCCTCTACTTACACACTTTTCAAAGCCTTCCACAATGAGTGGCTGGGTAAGCTCTAGGAATGAGATTTCCTGTATGGGAATGTTAATCTTTCCCATTACCCTTTGGATAAAGTTTCTTACTTCTTCAGATCCTTTTTGCGATCGAGTTCCATGGCCAATGTACAGAATCGATTTCATAGCTCGGGACCCCTTTTGCGCTCATCCATGTACGACAGGCAAATTGGGAATCATTTCATCCTTAAACCAGTTCAGTTTATGGTGAAGACGAACGACCTCGCCGATTATGATCATGCTTGGATTTTCAATCTTTGCTTCTTTCACCTTTTCTTCTATTGACTCAAGCGTGCCGATTACCGTTTTCTGGACGCTTAAAGTCCCCCAATGGATAAGGGCAATCGGTGTCTGCGGTGATTTGCCATGAAACATTAATTGTTTCGTAATCGTTGGCAGCTGGGCTACACCCATATAGATACAAAGCGTGTCTACGCCCCTTGCAAGATGATGCCATTGGTGTTCGTCCGATATGTCGCCAGCTTGATGTCCTGTGATAATGGCAAAGCTTTTGCTTAACGATCGATGTGTTACAGGTATTCCTGCATACGCCGAAGCACCCATTCCCGCCGTGATGCCAGGCACAATTTCAAACGGAATGTCATTCTTCATGCATTCCTCCGCTTCTTCACCTCCACGCCCAAATACAAAGGGATCTCCCCCTTTTAAGCGAACGACCCGATTGCCCTTTTTCGCGTATTTCAATATAAAATGATTAATGGTTTCTTGTGTCATCGTGTGATAATTTGGAAGTTTGCCGCAATAAACGAGTTTGGCTCCGTCTTTCGCGTGCTTTAAAAGCTCAGGATTTACAAGCCGATCGTAAAGGATGACATCAGCTTTTTGCAGGCATTGCAACCCCTTTACCGTTATTAAATCGGGATCTCCTGGACCCGCTCCTACTAAATAAACTTTGCCGGCCATGGTACAATCATCCTTTTCTGTCTACTTGATTAGAGAATGTCCTTTGCCCGAAGATATGTTACTATCTCCTCCACAGCTTCATTCACTGTTACGAACTGAGAATGAATCGTAATTTCCGGTTGTTCCGGCGCCTCGTACGGGGAATGGATTCCTGTGAAATCCTTAATCTCACCGCTCCGAGCCTTCGCATAAAGCCGCTTCGGGTCACGCCGCTCACATTCTTCTAACGGGCAATCGACAAAGACTTCAATAAACTCTCCTTCGTCAAATAAGTTACGGGCCTGATTGCGATCTGAGCGGAATGGGGAGATGAACGCAGTGGTAACGATTGCCCCGCTATCCACGAACAATTTTGCCACTTCGCCAATTCTTCTAATGTTTTCAGTTCGGTCATGATTTGAAAAGCCAAGGTCACGGTTTAGTCCATGACGGATGTTATCTCCGTCCAGGACGTACTCTCGAACCCCCATCTGGTGCAATTCACTGGATAAAGCATTGGCAATGGAGGATTTCCCCGACCCTGACAGGCCAGTAAACCATACCGCACAACTCTTATGCTTATTTTTTGTACGCCGATCATGCTTGGTAACAGCAGCCGCATGCCATGTTACATTTGTTGCTATCGACATTTCTTTGCCTCCTCACACCGTCTTTAACTCTTTCATCCCTTCAATCAGTACCTCAATGACTTCTTTTCTGCTGAAAGTAGGTGGCGGAAGCGTTCCGGAGAGGAGCATTTCCCGCACTTTTGTTCCCGATAGAATCATTCTGTCCTCCTTGTCATGAGGGCAAGTTTTATCGGAAGCCATCCCTTGGCATTTATTGCAATAGAAGCTGTGTTCAAAGAACAATGGCTTGATTCCCAATTCCTCTTCCGTAAACTCATGAAAAATGTGCTGAGCATCATAGGTTCCGTAGTAATTACCTACTCCCGCATGGTCGCGTCCGACGATGAAATGAGTGCAGCCGAAGTTTTTACGCGCAATTGCATGAAAAATGGCCTCTCTTGGCCCGGCATATCGCATGGCCGCAGGATAAACACCGAGTTGTACCCGATCTGCAGGATAGTAATTTTCCAATAGCACTCGATAGCTTTTTAAGCGAACATCAGCAGGAATATCATCTGACTTTGTCTCCCCAATAAGCGGGTTGACGAACAAGCCATCGACTGTCTCAAGAGCAGCCTGCTGGATATACTCGTGGGCCCGGTGTATCGGATTTCTCGTTTGGAATCCAACCACTGTTCGCCATCCCTTTTCTCCAAACAGCGCCCTTGTTTCGCTTGGTTCCAGCCATACATCACGAAAAATTCCTTTTTCCGGTTTTTTAACGAGCTTTATTGGGCCAGCTACATAAACCGGTCCTCTTTCATATAGGCGTTTCACACCCGGGTGAGCCAGCTCCTTCGTTTTATAAACATGGAGTGCTTCTTTATCTAAATCCGGTTCAAACCATTCAGATACCGTAATCACTCCATAAACCTCTTGATTAAAAACGAGTTTTACCTGTTCTCCCGCTTGAAGTGATTCTGCTGATTCATAGCGAACCGGAAGTGTCACCGGAATAGGCCAAACTGTGTTGTCTGCAAGACGCATATTGGCAACAACAGATTCATAGTCAGCTTTTCCGAGGAATCCTTTTAGCGGACTGAATAGCCCAACGGCAATCAACTCAAGATCACTTAATGCGATCGCATCTATTTCTAGTTCTTTTTGAATCTGAGATGCATCAAAAAATGGATCAAATGCCTGGACAAGTTCTCCTCCATGCGGTTTCGGTAATAATGACATGGTAAATCAAACCCTTTTCTGGATATTTTTTACTCTTTTGCTGCCTCTTGCGGTACGATCATCGAATGACTTTGCCTTTTGATTAACGACAGGACACCGAGAACAGATATGAAAACGCCAGCCATCACGATAATCGGGTACACATCATGTTCGATCAGCAATTGGATGAAGGTGTAGGCCAGTATCATCGATACAATGGGTGAAACAATCCAAACGGTTAGCATCTGAACGATAATGCTTTTTTTCAACACGGCCTTTCCGTGCTTGCCAAATCCAATACCTATAATGGATGAAGTCGTAATTTGCGTGAGCGGAACGGGAATTCCAAAAATGGATGCAGCCGTCACAAGCCCTGCACCCGTACCTGAAATGATGCACCCCTCTTCCAGCCTAATCGCCGTTATCTTTTTCCCATTTGTTTCGAGGACTCGATGACCAAGCAAGAGGACACCGATAGCAACGAATAATCCTCCCCAGAAAATTCCTTTTTCAGTAGATAAAATATTCGCACCAACAAGCGGCCCAACCGCATTTGCTACATTGTTCATTCCTGCAGAGAAGGCTTCAAAGAACCCCATAAACACCACAAGAACTGACAAAATCGGAACCGATTTCGGCGC
Source organism: Brevibacillus panacihumi W25 (assembly GCF_000503775.1). Lineage (GTDB taxonomy): Bacteria > Bacillota > Bacilli > Brevibacillales > Brevibacillaceae > Brevibacillus > Brevibacillus panacihumi_A. The sequence goes on from NZ_KI629782.1 coordinate 2,013,583, forward strand.
TCTCATCCACCTTTGCAGCCTTTTGTTTTTTAACAATAAGGAAGCAAAAATACCGATCAAAAATGAAACAATCGGTGTTAGCAGCCAAAAGGACATAATCCAGACGAGATTTCCAACGTATATCGACTGATAAACCATTCCCGCGCCAACAACGGATCCGACAGCTACTTCACTTGTAGATAAGGGGATGCCCAAGATATTGGCGATAAATAAGGACAAAGCGGAAGAAGCTAAAACAATGAGAGCAATAGGCACCGAAAAAATGCCGTTTGGAACAATCCCGCTGCCCATGGTTTTCACTACTTCACCTCCTCCAAGCCAGGCTCCTAAAAAAACAGCGACACTACATAACAGCAGGGACATTCTTTTTTTGACAACACCTGCTCCATATGAAATGCCCATAGAAGCCGCCGCACCGCTAGCACCGATGTTCATGGCAAAAAATAATCCGATTGTAATCGCAATCATCGTGAGCACAAGAATTCCCTCCTTTTACCGAATGTGGAGACCACACTCCGTCTTGCCGCTCCCCATCCAGCGCCCTTCGCGAGAGTCACCGCCAGTTCCGACAGGCTGTGTACAGGGACCGCAGCCAATGCTCGGATAATGGTGGTCATGTAAGGTGTTATACGGGAGACCTCGTTCCCTGATATACGTCCAGACATCTTCCCACGTCCAGTGAATAAGCGGACAGATTTTGACGTTCCTAAATTTGTGATCTTGATTGATGAATTCTGTGTTTGCCCTTGTTGGTGACTGTTCTCTGCGAAGACCAGAAATCCACGCTTTTTTCAGTGCTAACGCTTCCTGTAATGGAATGACTTTTCGTATGTTGCAGCATTGGTTGGGGTTATGTAGCCATAGGTCAGATCCAAACTGTGCTGCTTGTTCATCAAGACTTAACGCCGGCTGTTTCCGCTCGATTCTTAGTGTTGGGAAACGGGCTTCAATCCGGTCAATCACCGCATACGTTTCAGGAAAGTGTAATCCCGTATCCAAAAAAACAATGTGTGCATCAGGCTTTACTTGCTGTATGAGGTCAAGTAAAACAATGGCTTCAGCACCAAAGCTGGATGCATACACAATCTCATCCATTGAATAAGTACTGTAAGCCCAGTTCATAACAGAACTTGCCCCTTTGGTGGAATCGCCATGATGGAACGTCTCCGAAATTTGATGCCAATTCCCATAGGTAATCTGGACTGTCATGATAAAGCCCTCCCTCTTTTGACAACAAAATAAGGCAGCCTCCTACAATGATTCGTGGGAGACCGCCTCTAGTTTATCTAGTCAGCGATGCTTATTTGATTGTAGACGAACCTTTTCATTTCTTTCGATTAACACAATCTTTCCGTCTTGAATGACTAATGTGACAGAGCCAAATTTCAACGTTTCCAGCATTTTCTCAAGATGGGCTAGGAGTTCTTGTCTTTCAGATGCATCCAGTGAATTCGTCCCCTTTCAAAAGAAATGCGTTATTGCACCAACTCAATGGCATGCGTTAATCCTACCATACCGCTGGGTTTAATGTAAATTGCGGATTTACATTTTTTTGTACCTTTTTCTCGACAAAATTTTACGACTTATGATCACCTTGAAATAAAAAAAAGACTCAAGCATATGCTGCGCTTGAGTCCCATTCCCTTCCCTATCTCTTAAACTGAACTTTCTCTTCCATTTGATCCAACGTGATGGTTGTTTCACTTGGATTTGTTTTGGCAATCAGCTTTCCATTTCTAAAGGAGTACGTAACGACCGCTTGCTTGCGAATCGCTTCATATTCATTTTCAGCAGACAAGACGATGAAACTAGCTGGTTTGCCTTCCTCAATGCCGTACTTCTCTTCAATGTGCAGTGTTTTGGCACTGTTTTTCGTGATGAAATCAATGGAATTCACAATTTGCTCATAGCCCATTAATTGCGAAGCGTGGATGCCCATATGCAAGACCTGAAGCATGTTTCCTGTTCCCAGTGGATACCAAGGGTCAAAGATGTCATCGTGGCCAAAGCAAACGTTGAGTCCCGCTTCCGTCAACTCTTTTACTCTTGTAAGGCCTCTGCGTTTTGGATACGTATCAAATCTGCCTTGAAGGTGAATATTCACAAGTGGATTCGAGACAAAATTGATGGAAGAAAGCTTTAACAGGCGGAATAATTTATACGTATAGGCATCATTATAGGAGCCCATTGCCGTTGTATGGCTCGCTGTTGTGCGCGTGCCGATTCCACGTTCGTATGCCTCTTTTGCCACAACCTCAACAAAGCGGGATTGCTCATCATCGATTTCATCGCAATGAATGTCAACCAATCGATTATACTTTTCAGCGAGGTCAAAGGCGATTTTTAATGAATCTACGCCATACTCTCTCGTAAATTCAAAATGCGGAATACCGCCTACTGCATCTGCGCCCATCTTCAAAGATTCCTCAAGCAATTCGACCCCGTTCGGATAGGAAAGGATGCCTTCTTGTGGAAAAGCAACAAGCTGAATATCTACGTAGGGTGCCAATTCTTCCTTTACTTCCAGCATGGCTTGTAAAGCTGTGAGCTCAGGATCTGTTACGTCTACATGTGTACGGACGTGCTGAATCCCTTGCGCAATTTGCCATTTTAAGGCCGTTTTCGCTCTTGTTTTCACATCATCCCTGGTTAATGTTTCTTTGCGTTGCGCCCATCTTTGAATCCCTTCAAACAAGGTCCCGCTGATATTCCACTCCGGTTCGCCGGCTGTTAACGTTGTATCCAAATGGATATGCGGCTCAATAAACGGAGGAAGGACGAGAGAACCGTTCACATCAATAACTTCTTTTCCTTCCACATCTCCAAGTGTTTGCGTCACTTTAACGAACTTGCCTTCTTCCACTAGCAAGTGCCAAAGTCCATCTTTCCCTCTAAGCTTTGCGTTTTTAATGATCACTGATTACCCCGCCCTTTTCATTTATTTGACTCATGGATGCTTTTTTCTGAGGCAGACATTTCATCACGATGATATAAATAATCGCAGTCCCTACTAATGCATTGATGGGAGGAATGCCTGGCGCAAATTGGGCAATCCCAACTCCACCTACCCACGCGAGGATCGCAACCCAATTCACAGCTTTAAATGTCATCTTTTCAAATGGTTCGTATTTCCCACGTTTTAAAATAAAGTAGTCTGCTAAGATAATCGCTCCAATCGATGGCAGCGTGGAGCCCAGAACCGTCAAAAACCCAACAAAGTTATTATAAAGCCACATCGCTGCGATCGTACCGACAATTCCGTTGAAGACTACCACTTTATGCTTCGAGATCTTCGTAATATTGGCATAGCCTAACCCGGAAGCGTACAACGCGCTGTCATTTGTCGTCCAAATATTTAAGCCCAGGACAATGATGGCAGGGATAATGAGCCCCTGTAGAAACATAACATCCGAGACATCCGCTATCCCGTAAGCAATAGCCCCTACCGCACCAAACAAAAACATCAGAGAGTTTCCAAGAAAGAAAGCAATCACAATCGCCGTCACTGCCGAACGGGATGTCTTGGCAAAACGGGCAAAGTCAGGCGTAAGCGTACCACCGCTAATGAAAGAGCCGATACAAATCGTCAATGCTGCTGCAATGCCCATTGTCTCTGTTGGTTCATAGGCGAGCAAGCCTTGAAGTCCCCCGATTTTTTCAGCTGCATTGAACATGGAATAACTCCCGAAGATCGCAATCGCGGGAACGGCGACAAATCCCAATACGGTCAAAGCCTTCATTCCAAAAATAGCCGATGCCGTCATCATTAAGCCCAAAATCGCAATTAATACATAGACATTGATCCCCGTCGCCTTTTCAACGGGAACCGCAAACATCGCAAGACCGACACCAAACCACCCTACTTGGGTTGTCGCTAATAAAAAGGAAGATAGATAGGAGCCTTTATCGCCAAATGCATACTTCGTCAACAGATGGGTGGATAACCCCGTTTTGGCTGCAATATAAGCCAAGGAACCGGTGTATAGACCCAGGATGAGATTACCTGTTACTACAATCCCAATAAACTGGACAAGTGTCAACCCGTTACCCAATGTCCCTCCAGACCACATGCTTGCTGAAAAGAAAGTGAAGGAGAGCATGACCGCAAGAATCTTCCAAAACCCATTCCGATTTGCCTGAGGCACTGCCTGAAACGAGAATTCCTTATCAACGTTTGACATACCAATTCCCCCATTAGGTTAGTTGATTAAGAACTGGTACCGAAGAGAACTTCGATGAAGACGTCAGGAAATGAAAAAGCTTCTTGCCAATTACCTGACAAGAAGCTTTTTCTACATAAATGAACATGGGATATCCTTCGCACAGGCTACCCAAAGCAATGATCATTTTTTCCGCTGTCCTTGTCAGCCTCTCTGGACTGAATTAAAGGTACCAGTATTTAATTAGGTTAAATTATTGCATAAAAATGTTTGGCTGTCATCTTAAAGTTTTTGGTTATGCGGGATTATTTCATAAAGCGAAGAAATCAATGGAACCCCAGAGCGTAAGACACTTTTTAGCTTATCAGGATTCAAAACAGCATACATGTTCACGATCCGATTATTTTGAATATCGAAGGAAATCGTAGCAAAGAGTTGCTCACCTGCATAAAACACCAATCCGGGCTGGGCATTCATCTCGCAAAGCTGAAAAGTGAAATCAGCAGGGAACTCCGGGAAAATACCGATAAAGAAACGAGCGATTCGATCATGGCCATACAGCGGACGCAAAGGGGCTTTCACTTTGCCTCCACCATCCATATATAGGATCGTGTCCGAAGTCAGCGTTTCGAGCAGTATTTTCATATCCCCACTCAAAAGGGCTTGCGCGAACTGTTCAATCACATGGGTTGTCTCCCGCTCCATGCCGACATTCACTTGAGGAATTTCGCCCAAGCTCCTTTTGGCACGACGGAAGATTTGCCTGCAGTTTGTAGGGCTTTTGTCGACTATCTCCGCTATTTCCTCATATTCGTATTGAAGTACCTCTCGCAACAGAAAGACAACCCGCTCGGTCCATGAAAGCTGCTGAATCAAGAGCAAGTACGCCATCGAAATCGTTTCTTTCCGTATATATCCTTCCAAAGGGTCGATTGGTCCGTTCCCCTCACTCATAATCGGTTCCGGAAGCCAAGGTCCTACATACGCTTCACGATGCTTGCTTTGCGCCCGTAACCGATCTATGCACCGGTTGCTCACACTCCGGAACAAATAAGACTTGGGATTCCTCACCATCTCGGATGGAACCTTTTCTATCGAAAGGAACGTTTCTTGAACGATATCTTCAGCATCCATCATACTGCCCATCATGCGATAAGCAAGAGAAATGAGCGAAGGCCGCAGACTTTTATACAACTCTTCCACTTCCACGGTATGCACGCCCTCCCATGTTGTTATATTCTCGAAGGATCTCCTCGGAAGCCCGCTTCGCGCTGGCAAAAACCGCATCCACTAATACTTCACATCGACCCGTCCAATCCCCGGAAACGTACAATCCGTGCACTTCCGGGACAGATGGTCCGTAGCGTTTCCCAATTCGATCCATGGAATCAAAATCATGGGCAACCGTAATTTTTGGCAAGAACTGCCTTGCCACAAGTTCTTTTTGCCATCCCGGTTGAATGAAGTCTAAAGCCCGCTCCAAATGACTTTCGTCGTCTTTGGGATTGTCAGAGCCAAAGCCGATGTCCTTGCAGACATGAATAATGGCGGAACCATCTTCACTTGCATCGGAAATGACTGATGGAGTGCTAATAAAGATCGGTTGATCCAAGAAGAAGGTGAAATGACGCTTTGGATCATCAGAGTAGGGCAGCTTGCGGAGCGCGACATCTAGACATGCAGCATAGATTGGCTTCGCCCGATCCCGCCACTCCTTGAGCGATGTATGCTCCGCGTTTTTCACGAGCTTGAAGGTTTCGCCCGGCCCTGCCGCGACGAGGACATATGGGATTTCCAGTGTTTCGCCATCATGAAAACGGATTTTCCTTACTCTACCATCATGCTCAATCTCAGATACATGTTTTCCGCACAGAATGGCAACACCTGCTCGGATCGCCTCCTGCCGAAGACTTTCAACCAGTTGGCCCCAACCTCTATCTACATATACTACTTGGTTTCCTTTAAATACCAGTTGCAACCTTCTGATCCCAGGAGCAGCTAATAGAAGCTCAGGATAAGGTACAAACGTATTGGTTCTGCATACAGCGTAAATGAGGTGTCGTATCATGGGATCGCGGATTTCCTTTTCCGCCCATTCCCGAAAACTGATCGGTGGTAAAGCCCTTGTATCGATTTTCGCTAGTCGTGTCACAAATTGAACGATTTCCAACTTAGCAGAAGCAGATAACAAGTTGGATGTGAGAATCGCGAAAGGATTTCCAGGTAGTTGGAAAAGTTTGTTATTCCACACGATGCCGCCTTTTGCGGGGACTGTCGCTCCTTTGACCGGGATTCCCAGTTCAGTTAATACCTCCTCAGCAGCCCCCCCTTTATAGAGCGCATGAAGACCCAAATTCAGCATGGCACCATTCTTTTTTACCGTAACGGAACGACCGCCCAACTGATTTGACTTTTCCAACAAAACTATGGATAAACCGGCTTTTGCCAAATAAATCGCACTTGTTAATCCGGAAAGCCCTCCGCCGATTACCGCTGCATCATATGTTCTCATGCCATTCTCCCCTTTTCCTTTTTATAAGAAAGACGAAAGGGAGGGAGGGTTTTGTGACAAAATCGTGTTGGTTGGCGACTTACGGTATCTGGTCGTGGGCTCAACCGCCCGATCCGTTGACGCCGAAGGCAATCAAACCGAGCGCAACCGTGTAGAGCATCCAGGCGGGATGACGACCGCGCGTTGCCTTAAAGTTGATGAAAGCGCCATACAGATACGAGCTGCCAACGAGCAGGCCCGTCACAAGCCTTGCGTCAGGCCCGAACCAGATGGAAGCAATCAAAGCGAGCCCGCCAAGAAACCAGTTGAACGTGCTGAATTGCAAGAGCCATGACACGATCCATCTGACTCTTGCCTCGGCAAATAAAGACTCCGCACTCGCCAACGGCCTGACCATGAGCCGCTGGATCAGAATGCCGTGTACCAGCGCCACGCCGCTTCCGATGATTCCAGCCACTACTAAGGCTACATCATGCCCATTCATGTCCATGCACCTCCCTAGATTTGTGTTCCCGATCAACTAAGATGTCACCGTCTGAACAAGCAAAGACCATTACGTAACATCTTAGGAAGGAACGCCTTAAAAAAAGCTTAATTTTTCGACAAAGTCAAACACGATGGCTGCTACAAAAATCGCAGTAACGAGGATTGTTAAAAACAAGAAAAGGAGTGTGCCGCATTTCAAAGCAGAAAGCGAAACGTCTCTCGCTTGTGCATAATGCGCTGCCGACAAGCCAGCCAATACTCCCATGATGAAAAACCATGGTTGGTACACGAACAAGTCCCATAATGCATCGATACGCATATCCACTTCGCCGCTAAATGTCGGCATTTTCAAATTTATGAAGCCAGCCAAAAAGAGGACTCTTGTAATGATTCCGGCTGCTCCATGAGCGAGTAAAAAGACAGAGCAGAGAAGGGTGGGGAATAACAGAAATCCCCGGTAGATACTGACTCCGCCGAGCCATGGTATCCATGAAGGGACAACCTTCCCCCAAGGTTTAACGAGTCCTAATAAGACAAATCCGCACAACATGATGATTACACCCACGACATAGCTTGCTATATAGATACCGCCAGTGGTATCAACAATCGGAGCCGAAAGACCGATTGTTCCTCCTGCGGCCTGATAGAATCGGACAAAGACCGCATACAGGAGGGCCCAGACGCAACCCGCATAAGCCGCCCATCCTGACGTCTTTGTAAAGTGGGCGTAGGCTTTCCACCCACTAGGTAACGACGAATCGAGATTGTGATTCACCACATAGCACCCTCTTATTTGATTTGGCAATCGACTGTCCCATTCACTTTCGCAATAAGAGCCACGCCTGAGGCAAGCCAAGCCAAAAACCCGAAGTCGGCATCACGATAACCCCGATCAAGCAGAAGGCAAATAGCATCCAGCCGAGAGAAACAGGCGGGGCAATCCCTTTCTTTTTCATGAGCCAATCCACCGTATAGCCGAAAAGAATCAGCATGAAGCCGAGCATCAAGAACCAGAATGCGGTTGCGCGATCCCATTGCCCATTCCCCACCGTATCCCATAGACCCTCAGCAACCATTGGCTGCAGTTGTGTCATGAATCCAACCAGCCCCAAGATATTATGAAACAATCCGGTCAGCATAAGCGTCAGCCCGACATGACGTTTGATCCCACTCACCATCTATTCCTCATCCTCTCTCGATTTATGAAATATCAATTTTGCGTGCGCATGGCGTGCTGCTTGGTTCCTCTAACAAGTCAATGAGGCTGTCGATGACCGCACGAGAAGCCAGCAGCCCTTCCTTAACGGTGTTTCTTGCATGCTTCCCCGCCTGGTGTTGCTTCAAATGTTCCAACAGCCGTTCTATTCGAAGCTCATCGCTTCTCATTGCTCTTCATTCCCTTCTGCCAGATTTCGCTCCCCAAAACGGATGAGAAGCCGGTCCTCTGAAAACTTCGCACCTGTAACCTGCCGGCCTATAAGCGGTCTTGGCAAAATCACCTTCCGCTTGTAGGCACCTGCGTTTACCGTCAGTTCGTCGCCCGTCTGCGTTAAATCCAAATCCGACTTCTCCACAAAGGGAATCGACAGTTCCAGAACCATTCCGCCATCCTCTTCTCGGATCTTTTCTGTTCTGCCTCGATAAAGAATAGTGGAAGGATTCTGATCTTTAAAAACGATATCCGCCAATTCTTCGAGAACAGGCAATCCGATGACTTCCTTTGGCATCATGGGCGCTTTGAGAATCGGCAGCGGCTGGAAGTTCATGATAATTTCCTCTTCATATTTCTTTTGAATGTCCCGCCAGTATGCGAAAAATCCTTCTCCCGCCTCATTCGGCAGCACCCGATTCACGATGACCGCATCCGTATTGAATCCGAATAAATTCAAGTACGTGAAGGATCGTTTCGCTTCGGCAAGCACCATCTTCTCGGGGTTCAGCACCAGTCTCACCGATGTCATCTCCGGGTCCAGAACGATCCGTTGCAGTTCCTCCAAGCTGCGTGCCAATTGCTCAACGCTGTCAAGCACATCATCTGAGGGAAGATCTACGTTGTTGATGAACTTGGCGACCGGCCGAACGAGCTTGATCAGCCTGCGTTCGTTCGGAAACATTTTTTCAAGCCACCAGTTCAATACATTTGGATAGCTGAGCAACCGCAGCGTCTCTCCGGTCGGGGCGCAATCAACGACGATCACATCATAGTTTCCGCTTTGCGTGTGTTCCTTGATTTGCAATAAGCTGAACAGCTCTTCCATGCCTGGAAACACGAGCATTTCCTCCGTGGCAATATCGGTAAGCTGTGCTTTGTCGAGCAATGCGGTTAGCCAACCTTGGACAATTCCCCAATTTTTCTCCGTCTCCCGCAGGCTGTTCACTTCCTGCCCCCATAAGTTTTCACTGATGGAGACTGGCTCCGGCCCGATCCGCATGTCCAGTGAATCCGCTAAACTATGTGCTGCGTCAGTGCTAAGAATGAGCGTTCGTTTCCCCTGCTTTGCCATTTTCACCGCTGTCGCTGCGGCTATACTCGTCTTGCCGACGCCGCCTTTACCCGTGTAGATGATGATTCTCATAACCATTGCTCCTTTTAGTACGATTTCGTAGTAAATACGGAAATGAAGAGACCGTTTGGATCGGTCACTCGTCGATATTGATCTTTACCGGACGGTTCTTTATCTCCTGAAGCTTTACAGGTTCTTCGTCCTGGAATACTTTGATGGCCTTAAACGAAAGTAGCGTAAATTGCTCCATCTCTTCCGGCGTAAACGCCGCCTCCAGCTTGCCCAGCATCGCCAGCATGATGCGCTCCCATTCTTTCGCAAGTCGAAGACCCTCTTGTGTGAGCATCACGAGCTTGACCCGTTGGTCTTTTGGAGATGTCGCTCGGGCGATATAGCCTTTTCGCTCTAGCCGCTTCGCAATACTTGTCATCGAACTCAGCGGCGCCCCCATCTCGGCCGCCAATTCCGTCATCGTCAGGTCCCCTCGAAAGAGCAGAATAAGCAGCGTCGCCAGATCCGAACGCGTCACTTTCTGTTCAAGCTGCAACATGTCGGTCATAAATGCGAATGGGCGCAAACCGGTCTTGAGAAACAGATCATATAACTGATGCATACCGGCAGCTCCTTTTTAGTACGAATTCGTAGTAAGTGTTTGAATCCAATTTAGTACGTTTTCGTAGTAATGTCAACTCGATTATTTTTAGAGCGATACTGTCTCATCTCTTCCCTGCATGCTCGATGTCGTGTTCTCATCGTTTTGTAAGTGCGATTCTAAAGCCAAGGTCATCTACCTTGAAATCAGGCATGCTTTTCCTTCTAATCGTAGAACCACAATTGTTTTCAACTTCAGCCCAGCTGCCTCCCCGGAAGACTCTATAATTCCCATATCGTTCAGTATCATATAGATCCCAGCACCATTCCCAAACATTGCCAATCATATCGTAAAGCCCCCATGGATTAGGAAGCAGTTTTCCAACTTGTTGAGCTAATCCATTGGAGTTTTCTTGATACCATGCAATCTTATCAATTCTTTCATACCGATATCCCTTGGTTCCCGCTTTGCACGCATACTGCCATTCAGCGTCTGATAGCAGTCGAAAGCCATTGGCGTTTTTGTTATATATCGTGTTCTCACTTTCATTTGTGATTGTGTAGCATTCAGTCCTGCCAAGTATTCTGGACAATGCGTTACAAAATTCAAGCGAATCTAACCACGAAACCTCCGTAATTGGCAGGTTATTCACATTCGGTTCTACTTCTTCTTCATGCATGACAAAATGATACAACTGCTGTGTTACCGGATACTTCATTACATAGAATGGTTCGATCGTTTCAGTCCATGTAATAACTTTTTTATCACTTCCTCTTCCAGGATCTGATAACGTGTAATCAGAGCTAAGCCATTTATTCATATTAATATAATCGCGTAATTCAACGGTTCCACCTTCTATTGGTACCATCAAATTCATTAGATCTTTTAGAAAAAGCTCTCTGTCACTTCCGTGCTTTCCGATTATCATATTGACCTCCTGTCTATTTCAGTATTTGATCTTCTTCCTTAGACTCACCACGCTGTATTCTGAGCTACGGTCACATCTCATCTATTCCTTTGTTCCGTCAAAATAAAGTCTTGTTCCAACTCCCGCATTTTCTCCATTTTTGACTCCAGTTTTTCAACCAAAACATTATGCTTGTGAGAATAAAATCTTGATACAAAAACAGGGGAGAGGCTTGATCCGATTGGATTCCGCTTTTCCCCCGATTTTTTGCTCTGGCGTTCTGGGAAAGGTTTATTTTGTGGTTACATCTTGCTTTGCAAGCAGAGCCACACTCTCCACATTCCCCGTATGCGGGAACCTGAGTGGTTTTGATTCAATCTGTCATAGATAGCCAAAACCTTGATATATAGGGGATATTAATGCTCTGATATTTATCTGTTTGGTTTTGATTTGTTCGTTGATGACGGAGTTCTTCAACAATCCGTCAACAACTTTAATATCGATTTTTCTTAATTGTTATTTACACAAGTTCACTATAATGCAATCTCGATAAATGCTTCATCATGATAATTAACAAATTTCGTTCTAAAGGCGCTAGCTACATCTGAATTAGATGTAGTGAACAGAATCTGCTCACCTTCCTTTGCAAACTCCTCTAGTAAATCTAGCAAGCGACCAGTGTGTTCAACATCTAAGTGAGCTGCAGCCTCGTCGAACATCAAAAATCGTGGTGCCTGCGGTGAAGCAAAATGCAGAGCAAACAAAACGGATAATGTCAGAGCAATGCGTTGTCCGGTGCTTAGTTCATAGGGAAGAAGAACATCGCTTTCCTGATCTCTTTTACAATGAATACCATTCCCTTGAACTATAATCATTATTTCTTCGGAAGGTTGAACTAACCGCTTGTAGTATCGATTTATTTCTGCTACGTGGCGTCCAACAACATCAAAAGTGTACGTGGATAGCGGCTTCATCTTTTCAAAAGCTCCCACAGCTGATTTAACCCGCTCACTCTCCGCTCGAAGTTGTTCCAGTACCTCTTTCCTGTCAGCTATACGCTGTTTGTAATAATTAACATCATCATACTGGTGGGAAAACTGTTTCTGATAGCGTTCTGTCATCACTCTCAATTCCTCGAAGCTTACCAACCACTTGGCTAATGGTGTGACTTGAGATAACTGAAAATGGTTAAGAATCACCTGTATCGCGATGTATTGTTGTTCGATCTTGTTTTTTCGTAATTCAATCTGTGAAAGAGTGCTCTCTGATCTTTGTATATCCTCGATCAGTTGGCTTATTCTAACATTTTTCTGATTTAAAGATTCGTTATTCTGATCAACAGCATTCATCTCGAATTGAAGTCGTTTCGTCAAAATGATTAACTTCTCCTCAATGAAAGTACCGAATGTTTGAGTGTTGCTTTCTTGAAAAAATGCCATATACAAAGAGTTAGAACGAGCGAAGAGATCTGCTTGTTCGATTACTGCCTCATAAAATCCTTTTGACTCCATATTCTCTAGTATGGATCGATACTCTTCCAGCATTTGCATGGTATCAATATTCAGGTACCACTGCTGAAATAGTGCTTCAAGATTATTTCCGTTGCCCGATGTCGATTGTGGATCGATCAAATAAAGGAGGGCCGGGTTCTTTATCAGAAATCCGTTAATCATTCGAGCTAATTCATCTGCTTGCAACAGAACCTGTACCTCAGAAATTCTTCGCTTAATTTTCTCCTTTTCCGTGAAAACTTGTTGCAGTAAGTCCTGGGAAATACTCTGATTCTGTTGTTCAATTCTATTCATAAGTAACTGTGGTGAATCATGAATAACACCACATAGTGGACACTGTTCATCTTTCGTATGATTCAAGTATTGGATGCCCAGTGCATTTAGCTTCGCCCGAATCTCATCTAATTGTGCTGATATCGCAGTCAGTTCCTGCTCTTTGCCATTTGCCTGTTGTAACTCTAGTACCATTAAACTATACTGATCTTTCAACTCGATTTTGCGCTCTTCTTCCAGGGTAATTAGAGGAACATGATTAATCAGTTCAAAATTAGGAAGTGTCTCACTAAAGAGCCTAAGTGCCTGCAAACCATTAATTATGTCCGTAGTTTCCCGAAACTTGATAACCAAATCGGGGTTCTCTACAATATGTTGAACTTGTTTCCAAACTTCTTTTGTGTTTAACCAGTCTTCAGTCTCCTTTTCAATCGTTTTCACTTGCAATTTTGCACGATGCTTCATTGTGTTGAGCTGAGTCAAATTATCAAACAAAGAGTCCTTCTCAGTCGTAAGAGATTTGATTTTACTATCTTCTAGGGCATATTGCTTTATTATCCGCTCCTTCTCCTCTATAATTCCTCCAATGGTCTCTAAATACGGTTCATGTAGGCTCTGCTTTATACGTTCTACACATTCAACTACGTTCTCAACACTCTGTGCAACAGAGACCATATGATTTGTACCGTGATAAGTAGTTTTACAATTAGTTCTACGTAAAATATCCTTAAATTGACGATCGTCAACCTTTTGTTCCCTTTGCTTTTCCGCATCCTCCAGAGATTGTAGATACCACTCAATATTTTGTTCTATGTCTGAAATCCTTGCCGTTTTCTCCTCGAGGAGTTCTCGAAACTCTTGGGCATACCTTGTCCAATTTTTTTCCATGCTTATTAATGATTCGTCAAAAAGAAGCCGGGAGAACTTATCTAACAAATCAGGATCCTTCTTCTTACCCGGATCCAGACTTTCCTCCATGACAAACTTGTAAGCCGAATTGACATCAAAATAATTAAAACGAAAGAATTGATCATTAATTGTCGATTTAGATGAGCCTGTTGAAGTACCATACCATGAGGTTTCTAGCTGTTTATAGAAGGCAGGTTTTTGACCGGATATGAAGGATACACCTGACTTTTGATCTTGTGTTCTGCATTTAACTTCAGTCTGCATAGATTGAAAAGTTTTATCTTTTACATCTTGCAGACTGCGAATTTGATTCGTTAATGCAAGCTCAATCGCTTCCAAAATGGAAGTTTTTCCACTTCCATTCTTCCCCCAAATCAAATTCACCTGACGAAAATCGATTACATTATACGGAAGCCGGCCCTTTGACCGAAATTTAGACACATTTAATCGCTCAATCATCTGAATCGTAGCAACATGGGTTTGCTGGGCATTTGAAATGGATACGTCATTATTGTTGATCATAATCTCAGGTGCGATAAAAGTTTGGCCTGATAAATACTTTTTAATCGAAGCGGAACTATACTTATTAGTTAAGCATCCTGTTAAACCTACTGTGTGTAACTCATTTGCCCAGTCTATTAATGGAGTGTTCAGCATTGCAATTCCTCCCACTATAAATTAATGTTTTCTCGCGTTTGCTCACTCATTCTTAGATTTTCAACCATCAACATTCCAGAGAAGTGGGCGAAGCATGTAATTATGGAATATTTTTCTGGATGAGCCGGTGGCGGGAATAAAGATTCGAATCTTTTTTCCAATCTATTGGTAAATCGTATGACCGCACATTTGGATATCCACTCCATTCCCCTGACGGCTTACCCTCCCATGTCACGCTGGGTCTTCGCCCTTACATTCCTTCGTTCTGCCTCTCAAGGTGTGGACGCCGCTTCTTGCTCCTTTACTGGGTCGTTGCCCTTACGGAATAGATCCTGCGGCTGCTCCGTGCTTCTGTTGTCATTGGTTTACTTCCAAGCTCTTGTGAGAAACGAGAATATCGTTTGAATTTAAGCTACCATCTGTATTTGGGACTGGCGTACAGGTCCTAATACGTCGGACGCATTGTACGGAATGCACTTCGTGCCTAGTGTGTACAGTACGCGAATGAGCTTCCCGCAGAGTGCCACTATAGACTGCTTCTTCTTGAGCGGATTATGACTTCGCTTCGTAAAGTAATGGTGCAACGCCTTGAATTCGGCGTTTTTGGCGACCATCGGCATCATCGCCCGAAATAGCAAGGCTCTTAGTCGGGATCGTCCACGCTTGGTAATCGTGGACTTGCCCTTCTTCTTGCCGGAACTGTTCTCTTTGAGGTTAAATCCAGCAAGACGGATGATCTGCTGCCCATGGTCATAACCGCTAAGATCACCAACTTCAGCCAAGAAGCCCGCCAGCGTAACAACGCCGATTCCTGGTACTGTCAGCATTTCATTTGTACCTGGAATTTGTGCAAGCAATGCTTCCACTTGCGCCATGATTTCTTCAAGTTGCCTTGAGAATAGTTCATATTGTTCCAGTAAGGCCTTGAGCTCGATTTTCGCCGCCGTCAGCCCTTCGGTAAGTCCAATTGAGTTTGTGGCAGCTTGTAGGAGTTGCGCTGCACGTTTGGAGCCAACCGCTCGCTTCACGTCTTCCTTCCATCGGTTCACGATTGTACTCGCGCCAAGCGATACAATCTCCTGTGGCGTCGGAAATTCACGAAGCGTGATGAGCGAGGCCTTTCCTTCCCAATCTTTAAACACAAGGCTGTACTCCGGAAAGAAGCGATCAAGCCAGTTCTGGATACGCCGTTGGACTTGACCGAAGTTCACCATCACCTTCTCTCGAAGGTTCATGAGAATACGAAGATCGGCATAAACGCTCGTAGGCAATTTGGGCTCGCTGTACTTGCCATTGCGAACTAAATCAGCGATTAACCTAGCATCCTTGTAATCATTCTTCGTCGGTGAATTGTCTTCAAGTTCTTTGCTTTTATTGACGTGATGAGGATTCACGATAACGACTTTGATGTTTTCTCGATGCAGAAATTCGGCCAGTGGAAACCAGTAGTGTCCGGTTGGCTCAATGCCCAAGATGATATCCGTCTTGGCGTATTGCCGCTGAAGCTCCTTCATCCACGAAACGAGTTTCGTCAGGCCAGAATGGTCATTGCCGAACACACAGTCCTTACCAATCTCGATTCCGCGGAAATCGACAGCTCTGGCAACATGCGTTTTCTTGGCAATATCTGCACCGACAACAAGGGTTAATTCGGTAATTTGTTGAATACGTTGATTCTGCTTTTTCGATTGCTTATACTTCATTGTGGAGTACCTCCTGTACGGGTAATTGTTCTTTGGACGGAACGTTTCCCAGTTTACAGAAGGTGCTTTTTTTATTCAAACCCCAAATTCATTCATTACAGGAATGGCTCCTTGTTGTTAATTTTGCAGCACATTTATTACAATATGTTATCCGTGTAGAACTTTTATGAATATGAGAAACATGAGTGGAATTAAAATCAGCTTAATCCGTTTGTAATACATTTTTCGACTCCATTCTACCAAGATTTGAACAGACTTTTTTTAAAAGTAATCCGATAAATATTGAAAGTCGATACAATTATTAATACATGTGAAACTTCTAGAATTAGAAAACGCGTTGACACGTGTAAGAGAAATGAATAATGCATTTGTCATTTCTTTTATTCGTTTGTCCCCTTCACCGATCCCTTCTAGCAACAAAATAATATGAGAGCTCTCCCAACCTTTATAGCTATGGTAACTGCAAATTTTCAAACGGTCCTTACCAGGCTGGAATTTCCACTTCTCGTTTCTGCGATTTTTATTATCTCTTTGACCACTTATGTCAAAAACATGTGAAACCGCATAAAAACTCTTTCTATATTGATTAACAATTTCAATTCCCGTTTCCTCTTTCATCGTTATGATCGTAATATCATCTATGGTACTAATTCTATCTGAGAGTACTTGATTTATCTGGTTCTGAATAATGGGAAAGCGATTTTCATATAACGGCACATTTATCCATTGCAGCCGAGTAAATAAGTCGATCTGGGCATTCGGCAACTGAAACTGTTCTTGACCTTCCAATCCCAACACATATTCCAACCTTTTAATCTGATAGACTATATTTTCAGGCAGACGCTGTGTC
This sequence comes from Brevibacillus panacihumi W25, assembly GCF_000503775.1. Classification (GTDB taxonomy): domain Bacteria; phylum Bacillota; class Bacilli; order Brevibacillales; family Brevibacillaceae; genus Brevibacillus; species Brevibacillus panacihumi_A. Next base: position 2,030,647 of record NZ_KI629782.1, read on the forward strand.
ACATTCAAATAACCAACTTGCCCCCTAAAACCTATTCCAGTGATTTGGTTAGCGTCAGTAATCCACATCCCCCTATCCTCGTATATGCTTTGAGCCCGATCATACATAACCAGCAGCTCACCCTGAGCGGTGAAAAAGTTCTTCAAGAAGATAATCCATTGACCAGTGAAATCTTGGCCCTCATCTATCAAAATACAATCATACTTTAAATACCAGGGATGATTAGATGTAATACCTTCAACGATGTGGTTCATAGCTTCTTTTGTATACTCTTCAACTGTACCGCCTGATGGTTGAATACCCAATTCCGCACTCAAAATTTTTAAGAATCCATGAAAATGTGAGATGGTAAGGTGTGACTTCAATAATCTTCTGTCACCTTCACCAAACTGTTGACTGCATAAATCTCGAATGTAATGTCTCAACGTGATATTAAAAGTTAAAAGCAGAACATTATGACCTGATTTTATTGCTTCTACTGCCTTTGATGCTAGAATCAACGTTTTTCCAGACCCGGCTACTCCGCCCCAGCGACGAATACTGCCTTTCCTGATTGGTACCAAGTTTCTCTGTTCTCTTGTTAATACAATCAGATTTGATCTTTCGCGAGCATAGTCACTGGGCCGTAATATATGATCCAGACCATCTACAAGCTTTTGCATGGATTGATCTGGTCCTTTTGCAAAAGTAGAACGCTGATAGAATAAACAGGGTGGATACATATCATCATTTCTGTGAGATGTTTGACATAAGTAATCGAGGTCTGATCTTGTCCATATGAGACATTCTTTTGGATTGGGATATCCGCAGAAGTCTAGTGCTCTATCTCTTTTAGCAACATGGAAATAAATAATTGGTGTAACCATTGCTTGGGCTTGCTGTTGATAATTTTCAGTTGCATTTACAAACTCATGGATCTCATACCTCAGGATTAATTCTTTGTATGATTTTACCTGAAATACGGGATTTTTCTTTATATCACGGCCATTTTCTCCACGAATCAGTCCATCGCTTCCGTATCTAGGAATATCCAAATGCCAATCCTTCACCTCGATAATAAATATACCTTTTTCTCGGTGAGATAAGATGAAATCTGGATGCATCGAGTTCACGATTGGCTGCTCATATAGCGTCCAGCCGTCAAATAAAGGGGTTGAGCATATTCTATCTTTGAAATATTGTTCTCCCTCTGTGATAGGTTCTCTCGTATTGGGATTCTCAACAACAGTTACCCCTTTTCTTTCAAACATTCCAATCACCCCAATAAAATCTTATGGCAAAACACAAGAAAAACGGGCTCCCTAAGAGATGACCCTGAGGGGAGCCCAAAATCGAATCCATTATTTGATTTGCATTGGTTTATTATCGATAAAAATGTCCAATGAAAAATCCTCCAGGTCCTCTCCATCATCTTGGATAGGCTCAGGAACATGAACAGGCTGTTGGAACAGTTGGTCGTATTTTTGCCTCAGTTCCTGAAGTTCCTCCTCCAAGCAGAGAATTCTGGTTCGTTGCGGCTGCAGTTGTGCTTCCAGTTCTTCCACCTGTCTACTCAGACTATTTATTTCTCTCTCAAACTGCTGTGCTTCATTTTCCTTCTCCATTCTCAAGACGAGCATTTTCTTACTCCATTCCCCCTCTAGCTGCTGCTCGATCTGCTTCGTGAGAACGGATTTCTCTTGTTCTAAGGTAGAAACCTTACTCTGAAGTTGTCTATTTTCCTGTTGAAGATCGTCTTTTTCTTTTCTGATCTCCCCTACCAATGTCCCTAAGCGACCTGATTCCTTCTTTTGTGTTTGTAGCTGGGATTCCAATCCCTCCACATTTTTCTTAGCATCTCTGTTTTGCTTTTGTAATGCCTCATTATGTTTCTGCAGCATTTCGTTTTGTTGTTCTTTCTCTTTTAGTTCTTTGCTAAGATTAGTTACTTGGTTTGTCAGGTTATTTATCTGTTCATGAGCCGCCTCATATTTGCTGCGATAATCCTCCCCGACGGAAGACAAGCGCTGCTTCAACAGGCCCATCACTTTAACTGCTTCATCCAACCCAGAAAGCAGCTCCTGATCTGAGGCGCTCTCTTCAGTTCTTCCTTCGCTCAATGCCTCTTCCGTTTCGTCAAGGGTTTTCAATTCTAGCTCTCCTAACTGAAACTCTTCCCCTGGTTTTACGCCAGTCTCCTGATAATATTTTTTTGGGTATTTTTCAATCAATGCCGGAATAAGCGGGTGGAGCACAGGGGAATCAACGAAACGGAACAGTGTGATCATGGACGATACTTTCATTTTTTCTTGGATCGCCCAATCCATGATTTCTTCCCAGTCTTCCAATGCTATTTCCTTGATGGCGCAATTTTGTTCCTTTTCGATGCGCTCAATGATATCTGATGCCACAAAATCCATCCAAAAAGAGACGCATAAATTGTAAAAATTATAGCCTTCAAACAAGTGTGGATATACCCTTTGGACAATTTCTTTCCTTGTCATGGATTTACGGGTTATTTCCGATGTGGTAATTCCCACCTTCTTCAATAACTTGGTCTCTAATTTTAATCCCGTATATAAAGTCAAGTCTGGCATTTCGGCAAGCAATGCCGCATCCACATACTTATCAATTCCCTCCACAACCGTATATGGATAATTTTTGTTCCGTGACTTCCCGCTTTTCTTGCTCATTCAAAAAGCCCCCCATTTTCCCGGCTCACGGCCACATGTCCTTTTTCCTGCTTCATATTCTTCATAATTTGTTCCAACTCACGCCTAACTCGGGGATTTTCCTCGTTTTGTCTGGCGTTATAAAGGATGTGTTGCGGAAGAATCTCCTTTTTCGTATTGACATGCAATCCGATCAATCGGTAGATCTCCAGTCGCAACGTTGCATTCGTGGTACGGGAAAGGATTTCTTTCAGGGTATTTGCCAGTTCACGCGGCAAAACATTCGGACGTTGGAGCGCAGTGATAATGGAAAGCAACTCGGAATCGTTATACGCTGACAACCCTCTGGAGATTTTCACCAGTGCATTCATCGGCATCTTGGCTGTTAATTTCTCCAACTCGTATTGCTCTTCCTGATCCCCATGTACAAGCAGCTTCATGTACTGGTCAAACGCTGCGTCATCATGTAAGCAAACCAATGCGAACAAAGCATACAGATAAATCTTGTCCTTCTTATAAGATGTGTATTGGCGAAGAAGCGGGATGTGCTCCTGATTTCCTAAAAAGGCCATCGCCAACAAGCATTTTTGACGAAGCTTCCAGCTTTCTGTTTGTTGTAATTCTCTTAATAAAAGCGGCAAAACCTGAGGGTCTTTTGTATGGCTTAACCCGTCGATCAGGTGGACTCGTTTCCCCGGAAATTTGTCGTAAGCCTCCATCAGCATATTGGTTACATAGGGGCTTCCCAGTCCGCCCAACGCTTTGGAAATGCGGTCAATTTTCAGATCGTCATGTTCCTTTTCAAGCATTTCCAGCAGATGGGGCACGGCATCATCCCGGAACGAGCGAACAGCAACAGTGAAAATGGGACGGATTCTGAATTTGCTGCAATTGATCAGCGCCTCGCAAACATCCTTGACTGCAAAAGGACCGAACTCTCCGAACCGATGAGCATATTGTATCGCTTCGTCGAGAAGCTCCTTTTTCTCGGTGTCAATGTCATGAATGATCTGCAGCAGCGGTTTCACTGTTTCTTTAGCTCGGATTTTTAGCAGGGCATCCACACTAATCCCAAAATGGTCAGGATTCTTGGCGTGCCGTAAGATTTCATCCGCCACTTCCTTATCATAGATAGCTCCGGAAACCATAAGTGCGACATTAATGTGCTGGGGAGTCGTCGCTTTTTGCAGGATCCCTTTGATGATTCTTCGGCCTTTTAAACTTCGGTTTGTCAAACGTGCCAGCAGTTGGACCAACTGTTGCCGCTTTTGTTGATGAGAAAGATCGAATTTCCGGCACTCCCGAAAAACAACCTCAATTACTTCGTCACCATATTTCTCTATTTCCTTGGCTGCATTGGCACTTGTCTGTGGGTTGTCGTCATACGCCATTTCCTCCAGCCATCGGACGATTTTGCCGTACTCTTCCTCCGTCAGATTGGTCTGCAAAGTCTCGAAGGAAATGTCTATATAGCCAACGCGCCCGAGATACTCCACTTCCACCTTTTTTTCGATTCCATCTATATATTTGGGACTGCCGATTCCACCCAGTATATCTTCATCAAAATCGTCGCTTTCTTCTTCCATTTCTGCCTGCTTCAACAACTCTTCCCTAATAGACAATTGTTCGTCATCGGATAGATGCTTCTCTTGAACTGCTTGAGGAAGGGTTGCTAACTCATCCTTCAGCTTGCTCATCTGATGAAGCAGATCTGACGATATCCTTTCATGTATAGCCATAAATCATCACCTCTTAATTTGATTGATCTTCTCCAATTGATTTCTGATTGAATCCTTTTCCTCATCTGTAAACTCATGTGCGCCAATGTTAACATCGATTACCTCTGTTTCATCCTCTTTCAGCCATGCCTTCACACTTACTTCCCGCTCCTGATTGCAAACCACCTTCAGAACCAGCTTGGAGTTCTTCTTGACCGGCTTCTTGAAGTTAATCACTGCGGACTTCAGTTTTTTCATATTCAAGGACTTGGCGCTTTCAGCCGTAAAGAGATCCAACTGCATCGCATTTACATCTTCCCTGTCACTTGGCCCTGTCACGAAGAACTTGTCTTCAATCAAGCGTTCGAAAGGGAGTTTTGTCCCCTTTTCCAAAAGGGCAACAGGATCACTTCCGACTACATCTATGAAGATATGGTTCGGAACAATGTTGCTGACAACTACTTCTGGAATGATAAAGCTGTCTTCTGCTTTCGTAAGTTGGTCACTTGAGCGAATTTGAATCTTGTCCAGCATATGGTGGTACACAGCCGCACCGCGACTTACTGAATGCATTGGGTTAATCGTTCGAATCGGTTTGATCCTGCGGTCAAAAATATCAAACAGACGTTCTTGAATGGTAGGATAGAAAGTCATTCCTCCAACAAGGAAAACCGCATCGATGTCCTCTCTCTTCATCTCGCCCAGCTTGGCCGATTTCAACGCATTGAGGATTGGTCCCTCAATATTGGAATGACCAGCTTTTGCCTTCTCCTGGTACATCAACGGCTCGATTACTTTGTCATACTCTTCCTTGGTGATACTTAACAGGGTTACAAGTTCTTCTGGCAGTTGGTCATTGAGCATCTCCTTGTAAACCAAATGATTGAATTCATCTTTGCAATCAAAATATTCACGATTGGAGATTCGCAGCTGGTTTTCGATCCGTGTCGAAAAGAAGGTTTTTGCCTTTTCCGCGAAGTCGAGCAAATTTTCTTGCAGCCTCAACTTGACATTATCATCATACCTGGCCATGAATTCCTGTGTCTTCAACTTTAAATGATTTTTTAGCAACTTCGTTTGGAGCAAATATTGGGTCACTCTTTTATCAAAATCAATGCCTCCCAACTCGGTATATTGGGATATCGACAACTCTTGAATATCAATACCTCCGTCAGGTCTTTCCTCTACTTGAAGAATAGATACATCACAGGTTCCTCCACCCAGGTCAAAAACAAGCAGATTTTTCTTTTTTCCGTCAAAACGTAGCCTTCTGGCAGTGGCGTCCAGTTTTTTTTCTTCGTTCAAAAAGTCAATCAATGCTGCGGTCGGCTCCGGTATCGTATGGATCTGTTCCTTATCAAATCCAGCCAATACCGCTGCTGTCCGGGTAGCCTGTTCCTGCTGAAAGTTAAAATTAGCCGGAACCGTAATGACCACACGTTTGATTTTTTCTCCGGAGTAATATTCCTCGACTTGCGCACGCAGCAGCTTTAGCACGTATGAAGAGACGATCTCAGGACGAATGTCTGTGCCATTCATCGTCCAACTGACGGATTCACCCATATACCGCTTTACTTCCCGGATGACACGTTTGGGATAGACACCTGCCATCCTTTTTGCGAACTTGCCTACATATGGGTTGTTTTGCTCGTCGATATACAGAACCGATGGAAGGGTCCTATCTTGTGTTAAATTGTTTCCCTTCTCGTCAACCTGTTTTACTTCCAGCGTTTTCGAATCGATGTCACCTCTCACTGTCAGATGAGCGACGGAAATTGTCGAATTGGTGGTGCCCAAGTCTATTCCTACATAGCGTTTCATTTTTCTTCCTCCTTCACAATAGCCGCCAACGGACTTACCACAGTCTCCCCATTGAGGGACCATCCGTATTTGACCAGCCTTACACGAACGACATCCCCTTCATGAACAATTGGCCCATCCGTCATGTATTTGCGGATCAACTCATCTTTGTTGATCAGGAATGTGTCCCCGTTTTCATGCAAGCCGGATTCTTTCTCCACTCCAAGACGTGATAATGCAGAAAACAGGTTGACGAGTCTGCCTTGGCTGATCACACGATTTTCGGGCTGTTTTCCCTGGGATTCTTCATATAGATCTGAAAGCAAGTAATGACTGTTTTCGCCGGCAATCGTTTGTAAAATTTCTGTAACCGCCTTTTTCTCTGCTTCTGCGGCCTTCTCCATTTCCTGGGACAACGCCGCTTTCAATCTCTCATTCTCTTCTTCCAGCGTCTTGATATATGACTGGTTGCCCGAATCGGGCGATGCTTGATGGATCAACATCTGCTTCAGCCGTTCAGCGCTATCCAATATCGTGTCAATCAATTGTGAAGAGGTCGGCTGATCAACTGGTTCAGTATGCTCACCCAAGACATCGTGAGCGGTCGGGAAATCCTGTAGATGCTTGGGCGCGGACAAATCAGCTTGCAGGTTTTCCACAGCGATGGGCGTCGGTGCTGTAAGTACCTTGTCCGTGAACAGCGTATCCATATCCCAAAAGTCATCCTCAGCACTTTCCCCAAAATCATCCGTCGAGTTTCCTTCCAGCTGTTCCCAGAAGTTGACCAACTGTTGATCCGTTTGTCCTTCTAAATAACTCGCGAGAATGGTTTTTAATCCCTCCGCAAAAATGACCGGATATCCTCCCATCACTCTTCGATACGCACCCATTTTTGATACAAATACTTTGTTGTCTTTCCGATGAAAGAAATCCATCCGCTTGATCGCGTCCATGATTTCCATGTCCGCATCTTGGCCAATCACCAGATTGATCAATTTATTAGCAAGTTTCAGGTCGAATTTTTTGCCATAACAGAACATCAAAAAACGCAGGATCAGCTCAATCAGCTGTCTGGTATCCTTTTGATAAGCATAAAATGAATCGAGATCTCCTTCACAGATCGCCACAAACGCTTTTTGACAGTTGGGGTATTTGTAAGGAAGCGTCAGTAAATAAGCGGAGACGTGATTACTGGTGAGCTGCAGCTCATGCTCTTCATTCCATTTCTCGCATACGATTTCAGCGATCTCGCGAATACTTTTCCCTGGGTTCTCGTACAACTCTCGTTCCGCCAGAGCCTGCATCCCCCAAAAAATGAGGTTTCGTTCACTCATTTCATGCAACCTTAGTTCCTTTACCACGTTGATAAAGCTTGCGGGATTCATCCCCTTGTTTTGTGCAATCTGTTTCAGTTCACCATTCGTCTTTCCCGCATGTTCCATGATCAATTCAAGCGTACTGCTGTGTGTTAGCATGTTCTCCTCCTTGACTTTGTACCTCGTAGCTGGTTCCATTCCAGGCTGGAATTACCTCAAGGCCCTCGATTTGTCTGAGCAATTCGACCAAAGAAGGGTAAATAACTTCCCCCCTCGCTTTTGTTCCCACCGGTTTATAACGCTTCTGATGCTCCCCATGCATTAAAAAAACAAAGGAAGGGCGCAATTCCATTACCAATTGGACGATTTCCTCTCTGCTGACGTGAGCAGACAGGCGGAACGCTTCAATTCGGGCTCGAATCTCTTTTTCTACTCCATTTACTTGCAATTTGCCACCTGACAGCGATTGCGATTGACTCTTTTTCAGAATGTGTGAGCCTGCACTTTCCTCATCCAGATAGCCGGAAAAAGCAATCAGGCAGTTCTTACTGTCAATCATTTTTTCCGCGTAACGGGAGGAAGCACTTTGCGGAATCAACATGCCGGAACTGGCTACCACGCAGGTTTTTCCAGGAGCAATGAAGTCCTCAAAAAAGCTGTCAAAGATGTAGGAGCTTCCTTTGCGGTTTGAATACAGATCCTGTGCAGCCTGGACACCATCGCCAAATATCAATGGCTTTTCAAAGGTTTCGGGAATGACAGCAGGATTTACAAACTTCCCTAGCTCCGCATAGTCCTGGTAAATGCGGCATACCTCTGTTACCCGTCCATCGAGAAACAACGAGAATGGAAGAAAGTCCTCATTTTTATACGCTTCTTTTAGGATCAGTACGATCTCCTGGGCTCTACCTAGTGCGAATGCAGGGATCAGCACTGAGCCATTCGACTGAATCATCTCATCTACAGTTGCTACGAACATGTTTTCTTGGACGGAGCGCTTCATGCTGGCGTTCGTAGGGAGATAGCCGTATGTGCTCTCCGTAATGAGAATATCCACCTTTAGATTATCCGGTAGTTCCATACCTTTTACGGTTCGCTGGTCTTCGATCGAATAGTCCCCGGTGAACAAAACTGATATTCCTTCCAATTCCATATAAATGGAAGCAGCCCCTAAAATATGTCCGGCGGGATAATACGTGATCCTCCACTCTTTACCACTTGAAGGAATGATGAATGTCTTGGCAAAGTCGACTGCTTGTACACTAAGAAGTGTTTTTTTCACCTGCTCTTCATCATACATATCATTTACAAGTTCTTGTTGACGACTCGATTTAACAGTGTCTGTAAGTAACACTTTCATCAGTGACTTTGTAGCTTCTGTGGCATACACTGGCAGATCAGGGCGTTGAGCAAGAAGGTAAGGAACAGCTCCCACATGATCGAGGTGGGCATGGGTGATGAGTAGAGCGTCCAGATCCTCATATTGAACACCCAGATCAAACATGGGTTGGTAGTCAGGGTGATATGATTCCTCATGCAAATGCATGCCAGCATCCAGCAGGATATGGCGATCATGGATACTGATCAAAATGGAAGTTCCACCGATCTTTTCCCCGCCTCCCAAAAAAGTCACGCGACAACCGTCTAAAATTGGGTCTCTACTCTTGCCCTCTTCGGATCGAAGCAGGGCGTGGTAGGCTCTGATGGCTAGGGGGTGGTCAGCATGTTTGACAAACTCCCGCTTCCATACACTTTTTGCCGCTTCCCTATCCACTGATTCCAGCCTTTGTGTGTAGAGCAGGGTAGTCAAGAGATCGTCAGGAAGTCTGGCATGCTGTTCTTCCAGCGCTGTCAATGAAAGTTGCCCGGTCCAATCTCTGTCCACTAGTGCCAAGTACGTCAAGCGTTTTTTTTCCAGATATTCATCTATAAAAGGAGTGGAATGCAAAGTCTCCATCATTCGCTTGCTTCTTTTACCAGACAATAGGTGCCGATACATCTGGCATACCATCAGAACCTCCCCGTTAATCCGTTCCTCCAGTTCGTGCCAATCTTCCCGGCTTACCCAGCTAGTAATTTCATCGAGGACAATGCTCCAATAAGAGATTTCCTGATGGCGACAAAGCCGCTCTCGCTCCAAATACAAGGTCTTGCGGAGGTGGAATCGTGCCTGAATAGGATTACCCAACAAAAATTCCAACTCTGTCAACAACAGATTGGAATCGATAAAAAGATCGAAATCACCCAGATGCTCCCTGACCCGTTTTTCAATCTGTTCTCCTGTTTGAATTGCCAGGCGGTAACCCAAATCATGCCTGCCACCATGAAATAATTTTTCCGCTATGTACAGCTGATGTTCTGGGAAGTTTTCCATACCAGGCTGATTTTGTAACCACTCGAGCCATTCGATGGATAAGTTACCCTTTTCCCATGCTTTAAGATAGGCTTTCCCAGTAATAGCGAGGCTTGCCCCTTTTTCTATGGCTTTTTTGGCCATTTGGAGAGAATCGATATTCCGATCACAATTTAAATAAAACTGAGCGATTCGGGTAAGAACCGTGGCATCCAATTCGTCTGCAAACTGTTGCAAATAGTTGAAACAATCTCCTGCTTGATCAAAATACCCGCGATTTTCAAGATAAATTGCTTTTTCAACAACTTCTGAAAGTATTGTCATGTTTCACCCTCCTTTCAACAAACGAAATAGGTTAATATTCTCACGTAAATATTTATAGTAAAATTTACCTAATCACACCCTACCATATTTACTGTTTTTCTTCCATAAAGACATGAGAATATAACATCGAATCGATTTAACGTAAGATTACGAGGGTCTATATGTAACCGTCAAGTAGTTTTGAACACTTTTTGCTCATTAAGATTGAACACTTTTTTCTCCGAAAATAGAGCTCCTGTATTTGATTCTGTAGCTGTCTTCGTTTAGTTGGATCACTTCCACTCTGTGAAGCAATCGATCTAATATAGCCGTCGTAATTCCTTGATCACCTATTAATTCTCCCCACTGTTCGGGTCCTTTGTTGGATGTTAATATGATTGAACTTCGTTCATACAGGTTGTTTATGAGGTGGAAAAATAGGTTTGCCTCCCTTTGATCCATTGCCATATACATGAGATCATCAATAATGACCAAATCGGATTCGTTTATTCTTTTAAGCTGCGTTTGTGATTTTGTGAGGTACTCTTGGGTTTTCAATAGATGGATCAACTCTCCCATGGTTGAAAAGGTAACTTGAAAACCCTTTTGTATCGCTTCTAACCCAAGTCCAATTGCAATGTGGGTTTTGCCCACTCCTGGAGGACCAAGAAGGATCAGATTGTACTGTTGTTCTAGCCAATTCAGTTCCTTCAACTGTTTGATTTGGCGGGAACTGATTGACTTTTGCTCATCGATCTGAAATTCATCCAAGGTCTTTTGATAGGGAAACTTGGCCCATTTCAATCTCCTCTCCGCATTTTTTGCTTCTCTCCGTTTCAATTCATAGGTTAAGAGTTCTTCTAGAAATTCCTGATAGGTCCAAGAGAATTTTTCAGCTTTACGAAGGAATTCAGGCAGTTCATTGGCTGTCTCCGCCATCCGAAGATGGCGGAAGTAATTTTGCATGGTCTGTACGGTGCTGTTCAACGTCAAATGCCCCCTAGTATTTTTAAATATTTATCCATTTCCCTCGTTGGTGAAGTGGCTTGTAATGCGGAGAGGTTGCGGAAGTTGCTTGGTATTGCTTGATCGAAACGAGGTTCTGAGGAGGGCTTGGTATCTTTTAGTCGGGAAAGGTGCTGTGCAACATCCCGGAGGTCATTTGCACTCCATAAATGGTCTTTTACACATACATCCAAGGCTTCCTCAATATCAGGTTGGAAATGGGTGATGGCATATTGAACGATTTGCAAATGATCACGTACATACCTCGGATACCGAACGCTTATCTCATGAATAAACAGCATTGCTTTTTCTTGATCGTGAAATTGGCGGATAATGGTCTCCTTATAAGCATGAATCCCTTTAGATCGATCACGTGAGTGCTGTCTACTTTTTATAAGCTCTCCTTTTCCGTGGCAAAGCCGATGTCGTGCAAGAACTTCTCCTTGCGGAGTTGCTCTGACAATCAGTTCCTCTTCATGAATCTCGATAAATACTTGATTCTCTCCCCTTGGACGGTATGTCCCTAAAGGAAGGGAGTACCGATTGGATTTATATTTAATCACATTGTCCTTATGGACAGTTCTTGTTATACTGGATCCACGGTTGCTCTCGAAAGAGAGCAGGGGAGAGACTGGCTTCAAGTGTTGCTTTTCGAGGGCGTGCACTTCAACCGGTCTCTTTTTTGTTGTATGGTGCACATTGTAATTGCCTGTCCGTGATAGCCAGGCCAGAGACCGTTCGTTCCATGCATCGATATTGGAGAAAACCCTGTGTTTGGCAAAGTTTCTTTTCACGAATTTCACTACGTTTTCTATCTTGCCCTTACTTTGCGGATCTGCCTTGCGGCATAAATAAAGGCGAAATCCACGTTCTTGCTTATAAGACTGAAATTCACTCGTCAGGATAATGTCTCCTGCATTTTCACTTACGGTGATCAGGTGATCTTGGTCATAAACCAATTCCTCTGGCATTCCTCCGAAAAATACGAATGCGTTTTCATGGCATCTGATTGCATCCCTTGTGGTAAAGGGTCTGCTTTGCCACTCTACATACTTGAAACGGGAGTGGGAGAGAACAAAAGTGATGAAGTATAATCTCACGTCCTTTTTTTCCATATTTTTAACCGTGACTTCTCCCCAATCCACTTGAGCCTGTTGGCCCATTGGCAACTCGTCCACTGCTTCGTGATCACGAATATGTACAATTTTCGGAATATGGTATATTTCCCTTAGCTCACTAACATAGGATCGAACTGTGCTTCCTCCAATCTTAATGGAAGGATATTTCTCCTTTAACCAGTCCTCGACCTGAGAAGAAGACAGATCTGGATGTTCATGTAACCAACTGAGAATCCTATCCCGGTAGGGATTCAACTTTTTGCTTCTGTTACCAAGGGAATTGACCCAATCTGATGCCTCCTCAAAAGTCATATCTAGATATTTATAGACCGTGTTCCTCGACAGATCCAATTTCCTTGCGATGGCTGCCACCTTAAATCCTTGCTCTTTTAATTGATGAACCTGAAGATACAACAGTAATTTTTCCACCTTTCCCATCCCCCAGCCAAGCTATGTTGAACAAGTAATCATAGCTTAACTGGGTTACCAAGTGAAAGAAAAAAGTGTTCATTTCTATTTGGCGGATACTGTTGAATTTAGTTTAGCAGTTACACTATATACCTACATTAATTCTTAATAGATTTACCCCAATCACAATAGTATAAAACTAATTTTTCACTCTATCTCCTGCAGCCTACATGACATCTCATACTCCTCACGAATGCATGCAAGTATTAAGTGCCAACAGAAGACGACTACCTATTGAACGTCGTCTTCTGCTCATTGAAATTAACAATCAGATTAAACGGTAACATGAGCAAGTTTATGCTACAGGAGCAAATTCACGACAATAAGGATATCGAACTTAACTAACGCAAAAGTTAGTGTAACTGTATCCTTCTCTTGTTTTCTTCACTTCCAAGATAGCAGGTATGGCTTGTTTCAGCTCCTGAACATGTGAGATGACACCTATCATTCGCCCGGATTGCTGCAAATCGATCAAGGTATCAATGGCCTTGTGCAAAGACTCTTCATCGAGAGAGCCGAAACCCTCGTCTATAAACATGGTTTCCAACGAAATGCCACCTTCATAGGATTGAATAACATCAGCCATTCCAAGTGCTAAACATAGTGAAGCATTGAACTTTTCTCCACCAGACAATGTTTTCACGTCCCGCAGCTGACCCGTGTAATGATCATAGACATCAAAACCGAGTCCGCTTTGTCTACCGCGTTTTTCCATTCTGTCACTACGAACCAGATAAAATTGCCCACCCGAAATCTTCTGTAAGCGTTGGTTCGCGTTGAAAATAATCTTTTCCAGAAATTCAATTTGTAAATATCTCTCAAACGAATCAATTTCATAAATCTAAGCCCTACGGGCTCAAGGGTTTTTGAGCATAGAAAAAGGAGTACCTCCCCAAATCTCTAATAAGTTAAGTGCGACCCAAACTTAAGAGAATGGAGGATGACTCCCAATGTCCATTATAAGACAAGGAAGCCTGTTTGATATACAAGAATTATTCGACTTAGAACCTCCCCAACGATTTGAAGCGATTTTTTCCACCCTTGACATCGATCCGATTCTTTGTGTTATCTCCAAAAAGTCGATCTATGGAGCTCCTACTGAGTTGAATTATGCTGCTATGCTGTATTCTTTGGTCGCTCGAATCGTAGAACGGATTCCAACCGTGAAAGATTTACGGAAACGGCTTAAACATGACTTTATCTTTCGGTTGGAATGCGGTTTTTTGGTTTCAGACAGCCTTCCTTCTGAGGCATCGTACTCACGTCTGGTTCAGAAGCTATCTGAAACAACACTTCTCGAGAAGGTTCAAGATACGTTATTGCTCCAAGCGATTCAAGAAGGGTTCGTGAATGATGAAGCGGTTGCTTTCGATGCGACCCATTTTGAATCTCGTGACCGTGGAGTAGCAAAGGAAAAAAAGCCAAAGCCGGAACCGAAGAAACGCGGACGTAAAACGAAAGCAGAAAAAGAAATATACGACAAGAAAAAGCAAGAAGAAGAAGCCCAAAAGTCCTTATACGAGAAATCTATTGCAGCCCAACTGGATGCCCCATTGGAAGAGCTCTTAACCCATGTCCCTTTACAGCCTGACTGGGGAATCAAGAAAAATAGTGAAGGGAAAAACGTGTTTTGGTACGGATACAAAGCACATCTTGCTGTCGGCACGAAAAGTCAATACATTCTTCGTTCCCTTATGTCCTCTGGAAGTATGAATGATGGGAAAGCGGCGATTCCTTTGCTCAAAGGAGTTCAGACGATCCTGCCGGATCGTATACATTATGGAATCATGGATGCAGGGTATGACTACAAACCCATTTATCAGCAAATCAGTCGAATGGATGCTCACGCTATTATTGCTTACAACAAGCGGAATGAAGGAGAAATGGTTGGGTTCGACCAGCACTTTGCTCCCACATGTGTCCGAGAGCACTCCTATCGTTACGACAGTTATGATAAAAAGTACAAAACACTGAAATTTGTACGTCCCAAGGAGTGCAAAGACTGTCCACTGGCTCAAGATTCCCTCTGTCAGAAGGTGTATAAAATTAAGGTCGAAACGGATCTTCGGAAGTATACGGCTCCGGCCAGAGGAACAAAAACGTGGGAAGAACTCTATGACCAAAGAACAGCTGTCGAGCGGGTGAATGCCTATTTGAAAGAATTTTTCCAACTGAACAACGTACGCTATCGCACAGGGAAGAGGGCCAAAGTTCATTTTGATTTGGTAACTCTTGTTTATAATGCCGCTAAATTAGCCACTGATCGGATTCGTAACGCACTGGAAAACAAGAAGCCAGTCGCGGCTTAGTTTTTAAAAAAGGATAAAGAAGAGATTGGGGCAGTCTGTATATTTTTAAGATGAGCAATTATGAAATTGATTCAAACGAGATCTTTTTCGTATTTTCTCCTCGAACGACATCATACAAATCTTTCACGAGTTGGTACTCACGTTCTGCGTCCTGCCAAGCCTTCTCAGCTTCGAGAATATTGACCCTGCCTTCGGTTCCTTTCCCATAGTTAAGTTCCGCTTGAATATTTTCATTGCGGATGATTTCCAGACGTTGTTCCAGTTCCTGCAGATGTTGCTGCAGCATCACAACATCTTGACGTTCTTTGCCAGCTGTTGCTTCTGATAATTCCTCAATTTGTTGCTCTATAGTTTTTGTAGCTGTATGATACGCTTCAATTTGTTGTTTCAATGCAGATCGGGCATCATCTTTCATCTTTGCTGATTTGTAGGCTTCTTCGGTCTCAAACCCTGCCTGTTTCAGCGCTTCGAAGTAACTTCGGTGCGCTTTTTCTTTTTTTGCTACTGCTTCGTTCTTTAAGTTATCTGCATTTGTACGGCTCGCGACCACCTCAATGTTTCGTTTACTCGCTTCCTGGAATTTCATTTGTGCCTGCTTCCAGGCGTCATCCATATTCTTCTTGTTCTCTTCTGTATCTCGGATTTGTTGTTCAAGCTTCTCAAGACTTCGCACCTCTTCAGGCAACGCTGCTAGCAATTGTTCATAAACTGCCTGCTCCGTTACAAACGCAGTCTTCTTATCATTGAATAAGGTGGAAGTATGTTCTTTCTGTTTGCTTTTCTCTTCTAAAGTTTGATCCAACGTTTCAAGTGCTTGCTTGAGTGGAGTGTGCTTGGCATGATTCTCCTTTAACTCCTTCTCCTCATTCGCCAGAGCTTTTCCTTCTTTCACCAACTCTGCAATGGACTCTTGAATTCCTTCTATATTGAAACCCTGTTCAAGCACTTGCTGCTGTTTCTCCTGGATCTGGCGTATAGTGGCATTGTACTTCGCTTTCGCTTCAAGATGTTTTTTCTCTGCCACAGATTTATCTTTACGCAACTGTTCTAGTTCTTCTTTCGTAGGGATTTCACCGATCATAGCAGCCTTTTTCGGGTGCTCTATACTGCCACAAACCGGACAAGTATCACCATCATGAAGATGGCTCGCTAATAAACCAGCTTGACCTTCGATCCAGAGATCCTCTACTACAGAATAGGCTTGATTCGCTTGCTCGAATGTATCCGATAATTCTCTTTCTTCTTCATGTTCTTCTGAAGATCTTTGTACGAGGTTAAGGTATTCTTGAATCATTGTTGCATGTTGTCTCAGAAGATTTAGCCGCTCAGTCATTTCCGGCAGATAGGCAACTTTATCCTCCAATTCCTTTACCTGAACTAATTTTTCAGATCGCTTGGACTGTAAGGCTTCCAGTTCACTCTGTGCATTAGCTACTTGCTTTGTTAAGGATTCTACCTCTATTTCAAGCTGCAGTACCTTCTGCTGTTTTTCATCAATATCCTTTACTGTTGGCAAATATCCCTGAAGGCGTTCCAACTCACGCAAAGCTTGTTCTCTTAACTTTTCTTTGCCCTCTTCCTGCTTATAATTTGCTTCGGCCGATCGGAAGCTTGACTCCGCTTGTTCGCATTCGATCAGTGCATCTTCTAGAAGTTTGTTTTTGCGGGTGAGTTCTTCCGTCATCTCCACGTAATGCCGCTCGTATACGTGCAGGTGAACGGCCTGCTCTGCAAGCGAAAGCTCCATCGCTTTTTGTTGAATATCCAGCGCTTGCGAGGCAAGTTCTTGTCTTGTAGCAATCTTCTGATCCAAAAGGTTAAATTGCTCATTCACACTTTGAGCTTGATGATATGCCGCGGTTTTTTCTTGGTGTTTTGCTGTCTCAACCTGCAACAACAACTTCTTTTCTTCCATTTGTCCAACATAGTAATCGATCTCTTTATCTAACGCTTCCACTACTTGATGCGTATTGTAATGCTGTTGTTGAAAGACTTTATACAGATCAGAACCTTCTCGTCCTGCCAGAGAGCCCTTCACATTGTTAATGTGATACTCCCGTATTTTGGCCAACTCCGCGCAAATTTGCTGCATTTCCTTACGCTTCTCATTCAATTGGTCTGCGACAACCTTATACAAATTGGTCTTGAATATACGGCGCAGTATCTCCTCCTTGTTTTCCGTTTCGGATGTAAGCAGTTTGCGGAACTCCCCCTGCGGTAGCATGACGATTTGACTGAACTGATCCTTCGTGAGACCAATGATTTCACGAATCTTTTCGTCCACTTGAGACACGATAAAGCGATCCGTTATGGGTATCTCTTCCCCACCTATGATTTCATACAATTCATATCTGTCACCCGTCGCTCCTTTATTGCCTGATTTCACATGAGCCAACTGCCGGAACACACGGTACGCGCGACCTTTCAGTTCAAATACAAAATCCACGGAAGTATGCACCTGATCATCAGCAAAATGACTGCGAAGCATTTTACTGTCGTTCCTGTCTTCCCCGCTTGCATCTCCATATAAGGCAAAGCAGATCGCGTCAAAGATAGATGTTTTTCCAGCTCCCGTATTCCCCGATACGACAAACAAGCGATTGTCTTTCAGTTCAGAGAAATCGATCACTTCTTCATTCTTATACGGCCCGAACGCAGTCATCGTAAGCTTCAACGGTCTCATCGCGCTCACCCGCTTTCTTGAAGATTTCTTCTATCGTTTCAATAAATAGCTTCTCTGTCTCTGGTGATAGCTCCGTACCTTTCACTTCTTTATAAAACGCTTTGAACAACGACAGCTCGTCCATCTGGGCTCGTCCGTCTACTGCCAGCGTTTCTCCGAGTAGTCCTGCAACAGCCATTTTTCGTTCTACGTGCATTGCATTTGGATAAACGGAGCGAACCCGTTCCATCGCAGACAATACTAACACCTCGTCCAGCAAGCGAACAAACACATAGTCCTCATTGATTGGATGCTTCTCAATATCTGCAATCAGGCCTTCTACCGTCCGCATGTCACGTCTCGGCGTAAGGTCTCTTTTCTCAATCGTTACATTACCGTCCCCATTCAGTTCAACGACAAGATAACCTTTGTTGTGATGTTCTTCCGAAATGGAATACTTGAGAGGCGAGCCGGCATAGCGGATCGTTTCGTTTCCAACATGGTGTGCCTGATGCAAATGTCCAAGAGCCGTGTAATGGAATCCATTAAAATGCTTGGCACTCACATGCTCAGCCCCACCGATGGATAGTGGTCGTTCCGAATCGCTGGTATTATTCTGAGCTTCACCACCAGGCGTAACGAAAGCGTGGCCTACGAACACATGCCGGGCATTTGGGTTCATGGATGCTTTGATCGTTTCGGTGATTTTGCACATCGCGTCATTATGTGTTTTGATCGTGTCATCGCGGAGCAAATAGCGTACTTTTCCGGGCTCTGCATAAGGGATGAGATGAAAATGAACTTCTCCATGCTCGTCGTGCAATACGACAGGTTCAAATGGATAAATCAGTTCACCAGCGATATGCAACCCCGAAGCTTTCAACATGCTACTGCCAAAATCCAGACGGCTCGGACTATCGTGATTACCTGCGACTGCTAGAACAGGAATTTCCAAATGAAGAACAAGCGTCTCCAGCACACGATCTAGCAATTGCACAGCTTCAGTTGGAGGAACGGCACGATCGTACAAATCACCCGCAATAACGATGACATCTGGTCTTTTAGCTTCTACGTCCTTGATAAATTGATCAAGGATATATTGCTGATCCTCCGTCATGTAAACACCTTGAACTAATTTGCCTAGATGCCAGTCGGCTGTGTGGAATATTTTCATTGCATCACTCTTTCCTTTCTGTTCGTTTTTTACCGTATTTACCCCTGTCACCAGTGTCTTCTGTTTTGTTAGTCCTATTATGACAAAAGTTCTCTGACAACAGGTTGCCAGAGAACTTTTGTTCGCATTTTTTGTTTAAAATAGAATTGAAACCTGACACTTACAAGATATCAAGTCTATCCAAGATTCCGGAATGTCTTTTGATGCTTGCTCGGCTCCTTGTTACTTAGAGTGTCAATTGTGCGTATCAATACCTAGAAGTCACTGAAAATACTCAAACAGGGTGGACGATGCAACAATTGGATATAAAAAAAGAAGATGGGGAGAGTACCCATCTTCCTAATTTCATCCCTTCACGATCTCCATTAACTTCTCATAATCGTTAACCACATCGTACTTCAGTTGATCAGAGTTCAATTTAGCAAAGTGTCGCCGTGCACATTCAATCTTTGCCTTCTCGACTTCACGCAGCTCCATCGAATTCAAAGAGCCTTTCGTCTCGGCAATAAAATAAATGTGCTTGATGTCACCTTCTTTGAATACAATCGCCCAGTCCGGATTGTAGTCGCCAACTGGGGTTGGGATATAAAAGCCTCGCGGCAGCTTGGCATAAATGTTTACTTCCTTGCTCGTGTCTAGCTCTTTCGCGAAAGTCTGCTCGATCTTGGAATCCGTCACCACATAGTCGTATATGTGCTTCTCAACCGCTATCGCATTTTGTCCAAGCTGTCCCTTCAGCGTGTTCTTCGTGAACACATCGGTATCGAACGTATCATTGATCACATCATACGTAATGGATTCAATAATCGTCGTCGCCTTCTGCTCATTAATCAGTCTAGATGCCCGGATAATAAACTCCTCGGGATTCTTCTGGAATAGCATAAACTTCGCTTGTTTGATACCTTTCATAATGGCCACAATCGTTTTTCTGGTGAGCTTTGTTTCATCCATCAGTTTGCCGATCAAGTCGTATTTGATCTTCGATGCCGCAGCTTGATGAACATAATCCGCGTCCGTCTCTCGAATTTTGAACGCTTCTCCCTGCTTCAATTGTTCACGGGATTCGATCTCATTCATTTCCCCATGCTTGATGGAATAACGAATTGAAGGCACGTCCAAGCTCATATTAATCGCCATGATGCTCTTCCGCACCAATTCTTCCGAGTCGAACTGAACCGTGTAAACCGATCTCTTATTGATCCGGCTCCACAATTCCTTGAATTCTTTCTTATGGAAGTTGCTGTTCACCGTGATATTCGGAACTGTATTCTTCCGATCATCGTTCGCCATATCCGACCTGCCTTCAACGTAGATCGTTTTAACCAATTCAATAAGTTGCTCTTGATGTGCGTGCAGCTCATCTGGTAGTTTAATGGTTTGTTCTTCTACGGCAGCAAAGTATGCATCCGTTAGATTGTAGTCATCGTCGGTATAGCCATTACGAATGAACGCATTTTGCAGCTTGTTTGCGAGTCTCTCATCGATCTTTAATTGTTCGCCGCGGGCATTTACAAGTACTTTTTGCAAGAAGAAGCTATTGTCTGCCTTGCGTGGGCGATCCGACAATGTCGCTGCAATCTCGCTCTGGAGCTGCTTGGCAAATTGCTCATAGGATTCACTTGCAACAACGGTCAGTGCATTAATCTCGTGAACGTCAATACCAGGAATACTGGAGTCGATCCGTTCGCCATACTTGTTCACGCAGAGACGCAATCCACGCCCAACTTCCTGCCGCTTCTTGATCGTAGAATCACTGTGCTTGAGCGTGCAAATCTGGAATACGTTCGGGTTATCCCAGCCTTCCTTCAACGCCGAGTGGGAGAAAATGAACCGCGTTGGTTCCTCAAAGCTGAGAAGTTGTTCCTTCTGTCGCATAATCAGGTCATATGCATCCGCGTCATCGGAGTCGGTTTCTCTGGCAGACACTTTGGAATCAACAAACCGATTGCTCTTTTTATCGATGGAGAAATACCCTTTATGCGTATCCTTTACGCGAATAGTATTCAAATATTGAACATATGGGTCATCTGCGAACAAGGACAGTTGTTCGTTTAGGAGTGCCATGTATTCTTCTACAAAGATATCAGCATAATCGCCGTTCCGTTCGTTGCCGTCTTTATCGTATTGTCGATACTTAGCAACTTCGTCGATGAAGAAGAGTGAGAGCACTTTAATTCCTTTATGAAACAGCACCCGCTCCTTCTCGAAGTGTGATTTCAGCGTCTCCCGAATCTGGATTCGCCGGAAATGAAGCTCGCTGACATCACCTTGCACGTCTCCGGCGAACAGCGTGACTCCATTAATAAAGCTGATGCTGTTATTCTGACCGTTGATCTCGGATACCTTGTAACCTTTATACTGCTCCAAATTCTCGGACAATTGATAGAGGTCATCGCCTGTGACGATCTTCTTGGATACTTTGGTTAATCCGGTTTTGGTTCGTTTTTCATACTCAAGTCTAGCAACGGGAGCATGCTTGTCGCTGACATCAATGCCTTCGAGGTACACGTAGCTGTTCGTTCCACTTGATCCTTTGACCGAGATACCTTTCACACTAATCTTCTTGACCAGTTTCATGTTGTAGGCATCCAGAGCATCGAGGCGATAGACTTTGTTGTAGTCTTCCCGGTGAGTCGCCGAATATCGCAGCGTAAACAACGCTTTAAAATCCTTTAATGCCTCTTTCGTCTTCTTCCCCTCAACGGATTGTGGCTCATCGATGATGAGTATGGGATTGGTGCTTGCGATTACATCGATTGGCTTACGAGATGCAAAATCATCCAGCTCCATCGTAATTCTTCTTGCATCCTTACCTCTCGCATTAAACGCTTGAGCGTTAATAATCATCACGTTAATACCAGCGTCACTTGCGAACTTCTCGATATGATGCAGTTGCTTGGAATTATAAACGAAGTAACGTGCCTTTGATCCATACTCCGCCATGAAGTGGTCTTCGGTAATCTGAAATGTCTTCAGCACACCTTCCCGAATCGCAATCGACGGAACAACGATAATGAATTTGCCCCAGCCGTACTTTTTGTACAATTCGAACATCGTCCGAATGTACGTGTAGGTTTTACCCGTACCGGTTTCCATTTCAACCGTGAGGTTGTACTTGCCCTCAAGCCGTTCCGATAGTTTCAATCCATTCTGGCGTTGCACCGCTTGAATATTGCTCAGAACTTCCTGATCGACTAGCTTGATAGGATTGTTCTTGAACCCATATTCCGAATCATTGCCGCTTGTTTGCTGAAAGAGATCACCGATTTCCACACTCTTTTGTCGCCGACCTTTATCAAGCGTGAAGCGAGAGGATTCGTTGGGCTGTCCTTGAAATACGTCAACAATGCTCTTTACTGCATCCAGTTGGAACTGCTGGTGTTTGAATTTAATCTTCATCGCTGCTCACCTTCCTTACAGCACTTGAATTTCAGTGCTTGGGGAGAGTAGCTTGAACAGCTCTTCAACATTGATGCGAGCAGAATCATCCCGGAAGGAGCTGTCACGGAATACAACGCGAAGAGGTTGATCCTCTGCGATCTTCTTGATAACCGACTCGGACACCTCGTCATCAAAGCAAGCGATTAAGGAGTTGCCTGCAACGTAGTGGACGGTTTTTCCTTCAATTTCTCTAGACTCCATAGGCAATGAAAGCTCTAGTCCACACTCCAGCATCACTTGAATTAGCAAGTCCTCGCCAGTGCGATCTTCCTTGATGTTCGACGCCATATCGTCCAGATTCATCTGGCCTAGCTTGTCCGGCGTGTAATAGACGTCTTTCATGTTGCTGGAATCTACTCGGTATACACGGAAGCCGTAGTCAATGTCTGCTCCTGTTTCTTCTTTGATCTTTTTGGCAGCACGGCGGATGCGTTCTTTGCCGATTTCGCAGATATTATGATAACCTTCTCTAAAAGCATCTGTCTTTTCATCCGTCTTTTCTGGCAATTGGACCATGATAAATCTTCTGTTTCCACCGTCTTCTGCATTGGCTTGCAAAACAGCATGAGCGGTTGTTGCTGAGCCCGAGAAAAAATCAAGAACGATTTCATTGCTTTTCCCATTGGTCGACAATTCCAGTATTCTCTGAATAACACCTACAGGTTTTGGAGTATCAAAGGGAACGGTGTTTCCAAATAATTCTTTGAGGGTTTTGTTCCCATCCCTAGTTGTTCCAACCTCTTTACCGAACCAGATAGTTTCGGGTGCCCTACCTTCCAAATCATTTAAGTAAATTTTGCGAATTATTCTCGTTTCATCTTGATTGAAGATAATTTCACCTGTACTAATTTTTTTCTGCACGGTTTCCTTACTCCATCTCCACCCATTAGACGGAGGACTAATAACTTTTCCAGACGGCGTGATAATATCATAGATTAAATTCGGTCTGTACAATGCGTTTCTAACATCTCCAGATCTCCATGATCCCTTTGGATCATTATCAGGGTTGGAATAAGCTTTATTATGTTCTTCCGTTCTTTCTAACGACTCCAAGGAATAATCCATCGATTTAGCATATATTAAAATAAAATTATGATGAACTGAAAATTTCCCCAAATACCCCTTAGGTTGAATACTGTGTTGCCAAATTACATTAGCAATAAAGTTGTCCACGCCAAATAATTCGTCGCAAATCTTCTTCATATTATCCAATTCTTTATCATCAATACTTATGAATATGACACCGTCATCTCTTAATAAATTTCTTGCTACTTTCAACCTCGAATACGTCATTGTCAACCAATCACTATGAAACCTACCATTAGATTCTGTATTTTGGAAGAGACGATTCCCTCCCTCATCGACTTGACCAGACTCCTCAAGATACTCATCTACAGGTTCTTTGAAATCATCCTTATAAATGAAATCTTTCCCCGTGTTATAAGGTGGGTCAATATATATCAACTTAACCTTATTTAGATATGACTCTTGTAAAAGCTTTAGGACTTCAAGGTTGTCTCCCTCAATGTACATGTTCTGTGTACCATCCCAATCAATGCTGTCTTCTTTGATTGGTCTTAACGTTTTATCTATAGGAGTATTAGCATTTAGGATGGCCTCTTTTTTACCTGGCCAAGTCAATTGATAGCGTTCTTTTTCCCCTTCAACAAGGTAGTCGGATAGCTCTTGCTTAAACAAATCAAAATCAACAGCACGTTTGATCTTTCCTTGTTCATCCCGTGCTTCCGTAATTACGTTAGGAAACAGTTCCGCGATCTTGTCGATATTGAGCTGAGTCAGATCGGTGGATTTCATTGTCAGATGGTTCATATTTTGGCTAGACCTCCAGTTACTTAGTTGAGAAGTTGATTCAGTTCTATACGTTTACGTTGCAGTTCCATGTTCAATTCGACCTTACGATTGAACTGCTTTTCACCGCGAATCCTGGACTCTAGTCGCTGGCATTCCTGCGTCAGCTTATCTATACTTGCTTGCCGCTCCAGAACGGCTGTAAGTTCCATTTCCGGCTTCGAGCTAATCGGTAGCAGTTGACGGATGATGTTCTCGTATACGGCCTTTAAATCAAGCCCTTGAATGATGTCCAGCTTCAATTCTTCTACAGGCTGCCATTCCGATTCGTGATAGGAACGTACAACGGAGCGGTTATCATCGGTCTGATTTCGCTCCTTGTAGGCGATTGCGTGTTTTGCCTGATCTTCGTATATAATGACGTGCAATATGGGGTAAGGAATCGCCTTGTCGATGCTCCGCAACAAATCAAGTGAGTAGGTTTGCTCTTTCAAGTGAACCTCAAACACCTGAACTTCCTCAATGTCATCTTTCGGTTCAAGGCGAATCGTCTCTTTGGATAATTTGTGCTTCCAGATGATCGATTCGACTTGCTCGGTAAACAGTTCCTTTAGATGTTGATTGGCGTGAAGCTTCTCATAGAACTTATTTTTCGGTATTTTGCGATTCACAAGTGTGCTTGATGGTAGCTGGAACATCATGCACTCACCTGCCTGATGACAACAAAGGTAATGAGTTCAAAATCTTCAAGACCTTTGACGGAATCGATTAAAGCCGTTGTGCCTCCCGAACTGAACAAGCTATCCAGATCGCCTTCTTCCTTCACCTGAACAATGGAGCGGATCGCTTCCTCAAGTAGCATGGAATAGGCATCCATCCTCCTACCGTCTTTCGTCGCTTGATTGAAGCTGCGACAGGCCTCCAAGACAGGTTCAGATTGTCCTCTGCACAGGGCACGCAGAACATCGAGTGTCTTCTTGACATCCATATGATTGGTTATGACTTCACCATCTTCACTCAGGTAGACCAGGTAGAAAGGATGCAAGCGATTCTGCTTGTCCGGGTTCAGTTCTTCATTCACATTGCGAAGAACGAATATGACGCCTGGCTGCACTCCCTCCTCTTCATCAGCAGAAACAACTGCATGCAGTCCGCTTGGAACGGTATCCAGTTCGCCATTCTCTTTGACGTAATTCACCAAATCCATTCGGAAATCATTAAGACCTAAATCCGTTATAGATACTCCGGTATTCATGTCATCCAGATCGACGACTTCTTTCTGCAAGCGATTAAGCTGCTGTTTCCGGTATTCCAGATCGCTGGACTGATTAAACAGAACATTGTCGTCGCCAGTTGCTGTCATATCCATGATGACCATGCGATTCTCGACCCGTTCTTTCAATTGAATGTACTCGTCCAGCGTCATGTTGGGCCAGAAGTTCACGAGCTGAATGGATTTGTTTTGGGAGCCGATTCGATCAACTCGTCCAAACCGCTGGATGATTCGTACCGGATTCCAGTGAATATCATAATTGATGAGAAAATCGCAATCCTGCAAGTTTTGCCCCTCGGAGATGCAATCGGACGCTATGAGCAAATCGATTTCGCCATCCACATCCGGCATAGTCAATTTCTTCTCCTTGGAACGAGGCGAGAAGCAGGTGAGCAATGTACTGATGTCATTCCGAAGTCCGGCGGTATTCTTGTTCTCATCGCTGCCGACAATTTTGGCGGTATCGATGTTATATTTCGACTTCATGTATGCAGATAGATGGTTGTACAAATACGCCGCGGTATCCGTAAATGCACTAAAGATGATCACTTTACGATTGCCCGGATTGATTGGCTGTCTGATTTTATCATCGATGACCTGTTTCAAGGCATTCAGCTTTTCGTCATACTCGGGCGTTACTTTCTGCATCTCTTCGTGAAGTGCAGATAGAATTTGGTAATCGCTCTTCAAATCTTCTTTCCATCGAAGCACGTCCATATCGGATAGGTTGATCTTTATGGTATCCCCGATGGTAAAGTCATCATCTAACCAATCGTCATCATCGAGACTGGCATCTTCAAATTCGGTGTATCCAACCGCGTCTGACTTTCCGCTTCGCTGATAAGCCTCTATTCTCTCCATTGTCTGACCAAGCTTGGATATAATCTTAGACAGCGTCAACCGGAAAGATTCCACGGAACTCTCCAACCGTTTGAGCAAGTTGATCCGCATCAGGAGCTGCAAGCTGCCTTCCCGGTCCAATTGTTTGAAGCTCCCGCTTCCGCCCTTTACACTCGTATCGTACATCTCTTCATATAATCGCAAGCGACTCGGTTGAATGTACTTGAACGGAGCATAAATACCAAGGTTGATTCTGGACAACTCCATAAAGATATCATTATAGCCGATGACATCCGTTCTGTCTGTCAGATTGCAGAACTTGGATAAAGGCGGCAATCGTTTAGGGAATTCGCCGATCTCCTCTGCTTTGTAATACTTCTGAATATGCTTGCGGGAGCGAGCGATGGTCAGACTATCCAGCAGCTCGAAGAAATCAAAGTCAAGCATACCCAGCAGCGTCTCCGTCGTCCGTTCAGCGGCATCCAGCTTAGACCACTGATTGAAGGCAGACTGGGCCCGTTTGAAGATATCATTGATGCCCCGCTCCGTGCCCAGCTTGTTGTTGATCTCTTCAGGATTTCCTTCGTAAGCTAAAGCAAGCTGATTGCGAAGATCCATGAACCTGTTGTTCACCGGAGTTGCCGACAGCATCAGCACTTTCGTTTTAACACCGCTCTTCAACACTTTCCGCATCAACTTCTGATACCTGGTCTCTTTATCTTTCTTCGCTTCGTTATTGCGGAAGTTGTGCGATTCGTCGATGACGAGAAGATCGTAGTTGCCCCAGTTCAATCTGTCAAGCGGAATGTCATTGGACTTGCCTCTCTCACGAGAAATGTCCGTATGGTAGAGTACATCGTATCGCAGACGGTCGGCGTATAAGATGTTGTTGGTCACGTTTTGTTTGTATGTGAGCCAGTTATCACCAAGCTTCTTTGGACATAGCAACAAGACCGACTTGTTGCGAAGCTCGTAATACTTGATAATACCAAGAGCGGTGAATGTTTTCCCGAGGCCGACGCTGTCTGCAAGAATACAGCCATTAAATTTTTCTAGCTTGTTAATGGCACCAAGCACCGCATCTTTCTGAAAGTGATACAGCCGCTTCCAGATTTCCGTTTCCTTAAATCCCGTTGCTTCATTGGGTAAAATATCCTCGGTAATATCTGAGAGGAACTCGTTAAAAATGTTATACAAAATGACATAATAAATAAATTCCGGTGAGTTCTCTTTATAAACTGATGTGATGTGTTCTTCAACTTGATTTGTCACATCCTCCAGCTTGCTTTTGTCGTTCCATAGTTCATTAAACAGATCAAAATACGTTTTTGTAATTGGAGCTTCATTAAACTTGTTCACTAATTTGGAAAGTGCATTGCCCTTCTCATAGCCTAGATCAACGGTCGTAAATCCATCAATAGGCATATAGGTAACCGATTCATCTGTAGATTGCAAATTCACCATTCCTTGCATTTTTCCAGAAGTAAGGTTCGTTTTGAAGGTGACTTTTTTTCGAATCCATTCACTGCATTCTTTGGCAATTGCTTTTAGTGTCATCTCGTTCTTTAGGCGTATTTCAAACTCTGTACCGTATAAGCTTTTTTCACGATTCAGTTTAGGGATGTAGAACTCTCGTTTTTCTTTCGTGAAACTGTCGGCAACGAAGGTAGGAGAAGTGAAAATGAATTGGACTTCTTCCACCTGGTTTAATTCCTTCATTAAGGCTTCAAATGCGTATATAGAGAAACATGATGCTGCGATCGATAACTTCGTTCCTTTGTGGATTGTGAGTTTCAGGTCATCACCTAGAAGTTTATCGATGTTGTTTATTATTTCCATAGGATCGTTTCTCTCCTATCCTTTCCCATAAAATCTCCCAAGTCCATTATATATTAGTTCAACTTCTGCAGAGCAAAAATGAGCTCTCTTTACAAGAGAAATCCTTAACAGAACCTCCTTGTCATTACAATACTACATACTCATTCCCATCTAAAAAATACAGTCCCATCTCCTTCACCCGTAAACCAAATGCCCGCTCTAGCTCTTCCGCATACATCGCAACCTGTGGCCGATAGAAATCAACAAATGCCTGCTGTTGACCATCCTCGTACACATCCGTCTTAAAATCGACAATCACCCATCCGTCCTCTTCCTCAAACAAGAAGTCGATAACACCCTTTAGCAATACTATTTTCTCTGTCGTACCTTCTACGCCTACATCCGTACGAACCGTCCTCAAGGGTAACTCATGAATTCTACGTTTTGCCATTAGTGAACGTTTCCATAGAGGATGCTCCACTACCGCTTGCAGCATTTCCCGAACATCTGGAATCAAATCGGCATCCATGCCCTCTTCTTCACCAATCATCCGAATTTGCGACTCTAGCTCATCTAGCTTTTTACCCGAACCAAGCAATTCAACACAACGATGCACAGTGCTTCCGAACGCCATTCCCCTACCTTTAACTGGTCTAGGTGGTTGTTGCGCTCCGGTTTTTGCTAGCTCTGTCACGGAAGACGTCTTGTACGTCGGCTGTGCTAGTCGGTTTCTCCATTCACGGCTCACCGCTTCATCTGCTGCCTCGTCATGAACCACATCGTAATCAGAACGCAGCACTGGAGACATCTCGGGAACCTCTAACTCAATCCCTTCCCGGATACCGATCTCAAAACTACTCCAGGAATCAATCGCTGGTCGATCTGGGTATCTACTGATAATCATAAGTTGCTTCGCACGGGTAGCCGCAACGTACAGCAACCGTTCCTTCTCCGCATTCAAGTACTGCCGCTCTCTTTCTGTGAGCTCTATCCAGCCGGGCGGATGAGCAATCATTTCTTCCTGAAATAGCTTTCTTCGCGTAATACTAAAATAGCCTCGAGCAGGATCAACTGATCGATCTACGTGCTCCGTAGCATCATGGTCGGATTCCCCACAAGGACAAGCCAAAAGGACCACAGGTGCTTCAAGCCCTTTGGCTTTATGCAGGTTCATAATACGGACAGCGTCCTGTTGACCAGCAAACAAATCCCCGCCTTCGATCTTCGCTTCCTCCGCCATCTGCAGCAAACGTGAACAAAGTTCTGGCCAACTTGTCACGATTCGGTTGTCTTTTTGCAACACATGCAAGAGCTTGATTAGCGTTCCTGCACGTGCCCTACCGGTCGGTCGAACGGCAGCTAGTGGAATCATTCCCAGATCTTCCATGATGTGAATCAAAGCAGAGATCGCTGGTAGCTCCCGGATAATACGCGCATATTCCCGGATTTTTTCCAGTGCCTCGTATACTGGCGATGCCACCTCTGATACCTCGTCCGGATCCGGCAGATAGGTATAAGATATCGGAAACCCCTCCATCTTGTAGTGGAATAGCGCATTATCGCTGACGGAAATAAACATTCCCTTCAGTACAGCAAGCAGGGCTATTCGATCTCCTGAGTCGTTCAAACTACATGCTAGTAAAGAAAGAGCACCTATTTCCTCATACATCGTGGTGCTCCCCGTAGCAATAGAGGGGATACCATACTCCTCCAATTTTTCCGCATAAAGGTGGAGAAACTCTCTACGTTTCAAAAGAACCAGAAAATCACCTGGAGATGCGTCTCGCAGGACATAGTTTCCGGCATCTCCAGGTTGCTTTTCCTGGATTTTGAGTTGACCCTTACATGCCCAAGCAATATATCGCGCTATTCGGTCCGCATCTGTCTCTGCAATTACCGCCTTACCCCCAGACATCTTCTCATGAGTGATCGTGTAAACCCCATGTAAGACCTCGCTCTTCGGGTTATCGATTTTCGTCTCCATTCTTACAAATCCTGCTTGATGCTCCGTCTCACTTTCGGGAAAACGAATGGCAAATTCATCGTTCACAAATTGACCGATTGCATGAACGGAGCGGAAGTTTGTCGTAAGCTGAAGAACTTCACCGCATGACCTGATCTTGTTTTTTACCCAATTGTAGGTGGAAATATCTGCACGGCGGAACCGGTAAATAGACTGCTTGGGATCGCCTACGACAAAAAGAGAGCCTGGTTTCGGCGTGGTACGTCGCCAGTCTGATTCATTCGGATCCTCACCTGTCAGCAGAAACATAAGCTCAGCCTGTATCGGATCGGTATCCTGGAACTCATCGACAAACAAGCGCGTATATCTTTCAGCGAAGTATCGCCTCACGTCTGTATGTTCGCGTAGTAAAGCTGTTGCTCGCATCAATAAATCCTGGAAATCAAGCAAACCCATTTCTCTGCGCCTGCGTGCACCGTACTCAACTGCTGGTCGTACGAAATCGATTAACTGTGGATACAAATATTCTCGCCACGCGCGTAGAAACGGGTACAGAACGCGGCTTTGCCACTCTTGAAACTGTACTTTAAACGCTTTAGCCATATCCTTGTCTGTCCACCTGTTTAAGGTTGCATCGATTTTCCGATCATATAACAGAGCCAGCTGCAAAACCCGCATATCGTCTTGAAGTCCGTGTAAAGCAACCATCCTAGCCCCGTCTCGTACCAGCGATTGCAAGGCATCCCATCCCTGAGCCGGCTTCGTTGTTGGAATGTAACGACTTGCTTTTTCCATCATTGGTGGTAGCGATAGACGGATCAGGTCAAAATCTGGTCTAGGAGCAGGGGTCGTCTCAATCTTTACATCCGTGTACTCACACATCCGTTTGTAAACCTGGCGCAAATCTTCCACGTTTACCTGAAAGGACAACAGCTCCGCCATTCCTGCCTCCTGACCACTTTCGATCAATCCCATCAAGTATTCATCCCAACACTGATCACGCAACGTTGTGACTTCCTCTTCTTCTAGCTCGCGGAACATGGGATCGAGTCTGGCTTCAATCGGTCTTTCTCTCAACAATCTGCCACAAAAGGAATGAATCGTTCCGATGTAACAACGGTCTATATCCTGTAACGCTTGTTGCAGCAATTGGCGTTGCGATTCTTGCGCAGTACGAATCTTTCGCTCCAGCTCTAATCTAAATCTACTCTTCAGTTCGTCTGCTGCTTTTCTTGTAAAAGTAATAGCTGCGATTTGCTCAGCCACTGCACTTCCAGTCTCAATCAAAGCGATCATTCTTCCGACCAGTGATGTCGTCTTTCCGGAGCCCGCTCCCGCTTCTACTAAAAACGTCTGGTCTAGGGCATTTGCTATACGTTCTCTTGCTATCTGATCGTCATGCAAAACGCTCAACCTCCTTCAAACTTTGAAGTCGCGGGGCATTCTCTGCTAAATCCCATTTTTCCTTAGCTCGCTCCGATTCATTGCCACAAACGCTTCGGTAATCACAGTAGGTGCACCTTTTTGTCTCTTTTGTTGCTACATACGATCCTGTTTCTATGGAAGTCAACAGATGCTTGACCAACTCAGATAGCTCTGTTCTCCGGTTTTGAATGCGAGAGACTTCTTCTGCCTTCCCTCGCTCAGTTGGAAAGTAATACGCTGCCTCTACCACATTTGCCTCTGTGTCGATTCCCGTTTCTCGAAGCCACTGCTCAACCGCTACTGCATAGATCGCATGCTGGAGCTGCGTACCCTGCGAGAAGTACTCATTCACGTCAAACTTGGAAGGACTTCCAGTCTTGTAATCGTATATTTTGTATGTGTGTGGACCGAGCTCATCCACCCTATCAACGAATCCCTTCATCCTGATCACAAGATCGTTACCTAAGTTGACCTCCATCGGTTCGCCCTCTCTTGCTAGCTCCAGCTCAAAATAACGTGGCCGTCCATTGCGCTGTTGTTCCATCTGGTAGAATATCGCTACATCTCTGCGGATTGATTCACATTCCTTCTGAAAAATATGGGGGCTAGGTGGCGGCACGAGAGCTTGGTATTCACTAATTGTCTGCTCGGTGATTTCCTGGAGTCTGTGTTCATGATGGATAAGTGAAACGCCACTAGGAATAGACTGGGACATCTCATTCAAATAGAGATAAAAGATGCGATGAAGCAAGCCCCCCCTGCTAGCAGCATCCAACCAACGGGTACGGTCGAAACTCGTAGTATCTTTCATTCGGACATTCAATACGGTAGAGAAGAAAAACTTCTTGGGACATTCGGCGTATCTCTCTAACTGTGTGACACTGAGATGCACCTCCGGATTATTGCGATAACAGACAGAGAAGACATCTGTTTGAATTATTCCCTCGTATTCAGATAATACATTGTTGTCTACCAGTGATTTAGATCGTTCTAAACGAACTACAGAGCGAAAAGCCTGTTGCAGAGAAGGATAACCATTTTGTACAATCCCGTTATCTGTCAATCGATCCAGCCAACGGTCCGTCCCATCCAAAAGATATTCCCCTTGTTTGCAACTCGAGAGGTAGCCTATCGTTTTTCCTAGGACGTTCTCGAGTCCTGTCATATCCATATGCGAATCGCCCGATACAATCCTGGCGACCTGTAGGAGTTCGTAAGCTGGACTCATTTCCTTTTGGTCTGTTGGATCATAGCTGGTATAGCTAATTGTCACTGTTCCCGAGAGCATACCAAGGCGCGCGGCACGTTCACGATAGATATGCTCCGCTTGCTCAGTAGAAAGCGACAGGCCACCAATACGGCGGCGTTCCTCATCTAATAGCACAGGGTCTTGTCGAGACTGTGTGGAACATGCATTATTACTCATGCCCATTATGAAAGTGTGAGTCCTGCCCGATTGGCCACCATCCTCAAGAGAAGAAATATGTAGCTTTCCGGAGCTAGGTCCTTCATGATTGATACGGATGTTCTCCACCATTTCTTTCACATACCGCAGCGAACTTTCATTTGAAAGAGAATGAGGAGATACGATTTCTAGTTGTTGTGCGTGATCATGGAGTGCATGAAGAACTTTATTGTCTATCTCACTGAATAGATTGCTACACCTTTTGAGAAAATCAATCAAAGCATGAAGAATCGTCAATGGAGTCCACGATTCATCCTGTGAATCTGGAAGTTTTTCAAAGAGAGCCGTAAATATTTTTCCCAATAACTCATCCATTTCATCGGTTAACTCGTCGTCTGTGTGTGCTGTTGAGTTTTTCAGTACGGAATACCGCTCTCTTCCCCAACCGATTCCGCTTTTCTCCAATGCACGAATGAGATCAGACGTTGTAATTGATTCACCGAAATGACGGAAGGACAGATAACCATGTCGCAGTCCCTTGAGAAGAAAATCCACGTCATAGTTGGATTCCAGCCATTCGAGATACACGAGTGCCGCTTTCCCGGCCTTCGTACTAGAGACAGGCAGCCCTTTGGAAAATGTACAGGGAATATCAAGTACCTGGCTTAACGTATAAATCGCTGTATTATAAGCTGCATAATCGGAAACAATGATCTCCGTCTGGTCAAAGGGAATTTGCTGATGACAGATACGTCGGAATACTTCACGAACTTCGGCAAGGTTACCTGCAGCTCGAAATAAATGGATATGATGACTGTCCATGTCTTCCAAAGAGCTTGGGAAAGGAGGTGCCGGTCTCAGCACAACTAACTCGCTTCCTGCAATACGCTTTACCATTTCCAACTTTACTGGAGGTAGCCCATCAACATCCCGCAAGATGAAGAGATCATGGTGGACAGCATCCTTTGATTCCGGCAGATAGTTCAGCAATCCCGCAAAATCTGTGCAACGATTTTGCTCCAGCCATTCTTCATACATTTTAAGCAGTTCAATGATATAGATTCCTTTTTTGACGGTATCAAAATGATTATGGGAAAGATCGTATGAGTGAATACCCGCTAATCGAAGATCCCCTATTGCCTGATGAAAGCTTTTTACGATACCCGGAGTCACCATTTCACAAGGAATATAGTCCTCCATTCGATTAGATAGACTGAGCATCAAGTTTTGCACGATCCAAAACGTTTGCTCGCTATTCAACAGTTGAAATCCTCGATTTATTAGCTCCAACTTGGTGCGTTTTACAACAAGTGACTGTAATGTCTCCGTTTCTGCTCCTAGCAGTGGGCCGCATTCTCTTGTTACTCGAGCTAACCATTGTTCTGCCTGATTGTGACTATCTGCGAGAAGAATCTTTCTTTGAAAAGGATCTCTTTGACAAATTTCATACAGATCTACCAGCCATCTATGGTTCATTGGACCCACTCCTTCCGACTCTCTCTGTATTTCGAGGAAGTCTATCCATATCCTCCCTAATTGACATTTTATTTACTGATAACTTTTTTCTTGTATTTGAGAGACCTACTTTTCATTCGATTGGTTTTCCTTTTTTCGTACGTCACCCATTTACTCAAGCTTATGAACTCCAGAATTCCTAAGCATGTGATTAATATCATCTGCCCTCTTACGTTATCGAGTTCGTATCGCCAATAGGCTTGGTACAAATAAACTGCTGGGCCGCCATTCCACTCCAAAAAGCTCATCTCTATACTAGCTTCTCTGCGTAAAAGTTGTTGGAAATCGTAATAAGCCATGTGGTCGTTACTTCCTCTTTCGTAATAACGTTCGTAGGCATGTTTCGTTAGAATCAGAGTCAGATTCATCATTCACCTCGTTTAGATATGACTTGATTCATGTGTAGCATTCTCACTTGATCGTCCAATTCATCTAACTACATCATGCATCTGTGACCATGACATGAGCCTGTCAGCGAATGTTTGTTCGTTTCAAAAAATAAAAAAAGAAGACCCTTTTCAAAGAGCCTTCGCACGATATTTATTGATACATTTGTTTCCACTCATTTAATTGTTCTTTCAATGAAGAGCGCACGGACTGAGGTTCTAGGATTTCTGCTGCAGGTCCATATTGCAAAATCCATCTGATGAACTCTTTTTCGTTATTTACCGTGACTTCGAAAATCATACTACCGTCTTTCTGATCTTTCATACGTGGATGGACAAACAGTTCCTCTTCTTTAATATAGCGAGCAACTTCGGCATTAAAACGCACTTTGAAAGTAATATTCTTATCTCCCTGTTCGATCGACCATGTGTTTTTCAGATGCTTCTTTATGTTGAAGTCTCCCTTGTCAAATGACTGGGTTGTAAGATCAATCTTCTGAAAGCGGCTGATTCGAAACGTACGAATTTCCTTTTTCAAATGGCAATAACCAATCAAGTAGAACCGTTGATCACGTGGCACGAGGTAATAGGGATCAATTTTACGCTCAGTGGTTTTATTACGGTATTGAGTATGATAAACAGTGTCGATTGTTCTTTCTTCCAAGATCGCTTGTATGATTGGCTGCAGGAAATTTGGGCTTTCTTGGCGATAAGCGGGTGTCCCCATCTGAATAATGCCGGCTATATCCTCAATAATTCTGTTTTGCTGTGATTTTTCCTTACGATGCGTTCCCATCACTTTATCATACGCAGTTTCAAAGCCAGGCGGTAAATTATCGATATCTAATACGGAAGGTAACAATGAAAATGCTAGAGCTTCCTGTTCAGTGAAGTTAAGAGGGTACAGGAAAAATTTTCCTAAGAAACGATAACCGGTGCCTCTACCTTCGTTGGTGACAGGTGCAATAAGGCTGAGAATATCCAGATCCCTGTAAATGGTTCGGATATTCACGTCGCATTTCTGAGCTAGGTCAGTTGCGGAAATTCCGGGATTCGCTTGAATAGCGTTTATTATGTTAAAGATACGGATAACTTTATCGATCATGGTAATTCCCCTCATTATTAATAGCCAATTCAATAAAGTTTATATTTCGACAATATCCAGTCTTTTCCTCTCTGCTCGCTAACCATGTCTCTAGTTCACTTTTGATGCGGTCACAATTTCTATTTTGCCTCTACCATGCCTTCCCCTGACTCCACTTCCACTTCTTCGTCAAACTCTGCATCGTAATCATAATCGTCTTCATTACCAGTTATGTATTTTGTTAATGAGTTCAGGACACGCATCGTATACGGAAGAATAGTGTGCTTATCATAAGTCAATCCTAATCGTCTTAAATGATCCGCTAGAATTGCTAGGTCATCCATTTCGTTTTTGTCCTTTGCTCCTAAGGGAATGTATTCAACAGCCCTTTGCTGAAGCAATAGCTTCGACGGCGATGAAAACTTAGTTGTATCAATAATGATCCCTTTCCATGCACTTGGCCTTCCACCTACACCATAGTAAGCACCGATAGCATCTTTAAAAATTCCTGATGCCTTATTAAATTTATTCCATGCATCATTAATAATGATCCGATATTGGGGGACATCGTCTGTTGCATTGATGCGAATAAACTTTAAACGAGATTCATTAGTCAGGCGTTCATTGATAACAGGAGTTCGATCCCATTGTATTTTGGTATTACCGATAGACCGCATCCAATTGTTCCTTAAGGTAGCATTCACCAATACAATAAGTTGTCCCTCACACTGATCTAATTCATTTTCGATCACTTTTGTGATAAATGCATCAAATACTTCACTGCTTCGATTTTCTTTACGTGGATTATCGAGGAATTTGGCTTCATCCATTTTCAGTGCTGCATCCTGTAAGGACATCCATGAATCGAGGCCTAACATCTTTATACTTAGATTAGTACCGATTAATCTTGACATTACAGGTAAATATTTATTGTCTGCTTTCAAGACAGTGATAGATAACAATGTTCCAGGAATATTGATTTTATTGACATTATCACTGAGCAGACCGTAGTCATTGAAGAGGTCCAATGTAGCATTAATAATTCGGGAAACATCCCCAGTCTCATCATCTGTTAATGGATAGATGAATTGAGTGAGACGTCCCGTTTTTTTCATTCCTTCCCTGATGGCCTTCTTTGGATCGGTGCCCTCTCTCCATTTAACCTTTTCATCGATTTCTACGAGTGCTACGACCGGATTGTCACGTCGTTCGGCATTGGATAACTGCTTGGAAATCTGATTGATACGTTTGCTCTGTGCAAGTGATTTATCCTTGTAATTATCTATCTCTAGTTCGGCAACAATGCCTTCAGGATTACAATGAACAAGTTCAACAATAACCTCTTTATCACAATTGAGCCTAAAGAGGAAATCTGAACGTTTATCAAGGATAACAACCGGATCAATATCAATTGATTTTTGCGCTGTAGTTAATACTTCTGTGACCTTTTCAAACATCTGTACCGAACTATAGATTTCGATGGTTAGTCTTTCTACATTAGAAGCAACCATTGGAAAGCGACTGTCATTCATCTCCCGACGAGTAATATCAGGGATAAGCTGGAGTTCTTTTGCACCAAAGTCTACTAAAAAGTTCTTGAACAAATGAAACAGGCCACTTTTTTCAGAAAGGCCAATTCCAG
This sequence comes from Brevibacillus panacihumi W25, assembly GCF_000503775.1. GTDB lineage: Bacteria > Bacillota > Bacilli > Brevibacillales > Brevibacillaceae > Brevibacillus > Brevibacillus panacihumi_A. Next base: position 2,068,125 of record NZ_KI629782.1, read on the forward strand.
CCTTTACACTGTTTCCGTTAAAAAGATTGTTATTTACGACGTAAGCAGTAACTTCTCCATTCTCATCAGAATAGACACTTGGATTTACTAGCAACGAATCCGACTCAAATGACTCTCCATTTAATACGTCCCAATACAATCCGTCTAAAGCACTTTCCCAGGCCGTAAACGAAGATTTACTTCTAGTGCACCTCTCGAATTTCAATTGGGAAAAAGATTTGTCCATATCCGTTACATACGGATTTTTAACGGCTACAAGAACCGAACAAGAATGGCCGAATCTCATGAAACATATTCCATCTTTAATTTGTTCTTTGCTCAAATACCTTCTTGTCCCCATAGACACGGTTAATATAGTTCGACCAGTATCTCCTCCACGGGTCTTTAATTCAAGCCGAATCACATAAGAAAAAGGATCATGACGATTGGACTTTTGAAGCGGATTGGAAATGCACTCATGCTTACCATTAAAAATAACATGATAGAATTTCAGCTCTTCACGCAGATCCTTCCCTAGATCAAGGAACTTTGGATCTTGGCAAAACTTTATTGCAGCCATACCGGGAACCCATTGATAGCTATCAACAATTTCATGGATATCACCGAAAGTGCATGATACCCAAGCAGGATCCGAATCTATTATATCTTGCGGTAATTCAGGAATCGAATATCCCTTTAAATGAGCCAACCATCCAAGAGTCAGTTGTCTAATATGCAACTCAGGAATAGGTTTTGTTGATATCAGCCACGGACAATCATGAAGCAGCACTTTATTATCAGAATGAACGCTGATTATTTCAGGAAACATGCTTCTAAGCTTTTTTCCTAAAGGCTCTACTTTATAGGCAAGCTTAAATCGATCTGTTCTTTCTCTATTAAAAAAGTTACGCCAGCTTTCCGGCATTTTCATATAATAAATGGTTTCGTTATAAAACAATGATTCATCAATTTCCAGCGCAAACAGCTCCATCTTCTTCATCACCATGTACCTCCCGATTCAAACTATTTATTCCCTGAATAAAGGGACCATACAAGCTCTCAAACAAAGGATCTTTTTTATACTTCTTCATAATCGCAGCCCAGCTATCCAACATGGACATTCCTTCTGGTTTTCCTTCAGGTTTGGCATTAAATTTCGAATCGCAAAAGAATACTCTGGCATCCCTGCCGCCGCGCAATAACCGTCCGATCATTTGCCATATCGGTACAAAAGTAAACCATGCCATTATTTGTCTTTCAGAATCACTCAAGATCGACCAAAAATCAGGTTTTTTATACATCGTTTCGAACTTGGCACTACTAATTTGACGTAATTTCGACATGGCCTTATCGTAGTGGATGCTTTGTCCCGTTAGACGTTTCAAATAGTTTGGTAAATAAGCGTGTAGAGTTTGAACCATGTAATTCATGTCGTTAGGAATAGGATATGGGCGCACCAGAAAAAAGACAGACCCGAATAGCGCGTCCCCATTTTGATCCAATATGTTATAACCTCTACCTACTGACAAAAGTGGAACTACCAAAACTTCTGCCTTTTCTTTACGAAATGATTCAATCATTGATCTTGGGAAATCATCACTATCACGGTTTCTTTCCCTGGATAGAATTTTATACCTACCTTCCCAATTATGATCACCACGAAATGCCCTCCCGACAGTTGCAACATCGTCGTAAGAGTTTGTTACTAAGAGGACTCTTCTTGCAGCCCCCATGCTTTTCCAATGATTTATTTCGTATTGAATATCAGTTTTAAGTTGCTGGACCATTTCAAAAAGATTTTCGCTTCTAGTCTCTTCATTTCGAACACCTGAGATTTCCAAGAATCCGTCATGACGAGCATTAAGTGTCGGCTTGAAAGTCATTTTAATTTCGGGGGGTATTCTATCTGCTTTGAGTATCCATTTTGAACCAGTGTTTAAGTGATAATGTGCAGAGTCAGGAGCATAACTAGTACCGGATAAAAAGATAAGCGCTGGCCCTCGTTTTTGATCAGAGTCTTCATAAACTCGGTGCCAATCATGCAACAACAATCTGCCTACTCCCGCATATTCAACTAATTTAAATGATCCTGTTACATCCCCGTCTTTCATGTCATATTTATATCCTATCATTGTGCCTGTCATGGCTTCTTTCATGAATGGTTGGTAATCTTTTTGCATAGTAAACAACGGTGAAAAATCTGCAGACATCCCAAGCTTTGCTTGAATCATAGCAAATGAAGTCAGAATGAATTTAATACATTCTTCCGCCCTACTTAAATAGATAAAGAACTCCAACTGGGCATAAAATAAATCCCGGTTTACCCGCGGCTGAATTGTTCCTTTTAGCAGCTTCGATGTAATTTTAGTAAGTAGCTTTTGTTTAGCTTCGATATTTTCCGTTTCAATTAACTTGTCAACAATGCTGGCTAGGGTAGGATCTTGATACGGTTCATTTGCATAATTCATTAGAGATTTGCGTATTTTCTTTTGCGCATCCGCATTATCAGAGATCTTCTCGCTTAATGAATCTGCAAGAGCAGCTACCCTAATAAGATTACGGCTTATATTTTTGCGAAGCATCTGAGAGTGATCAAGTTTGTTATAGATTCTCCAAATCATTTGATCCAATTGACGAAGTTTATCCTTCCACTCATTAACTACTGGATCACCGGCAAATTGACCATACCGTCCACTAGTCAACTGATTGGACTCGTTCAACAACCGTTCGAAGATATCCTCTATATTTCCAAAAACATTATATTCCGATAAAAACGTTTCATCGAATTGCTTTTGAACTTCATCCGCTTCATCTACAAATACGATATCCATCAAGTCGTACATGGCTTCATAAATAGTTCGTTCGAACGGATCTATCATGGCCGGTATTCTTGTTTTGAGAACACTTGCAGACGTAGCCACCCATACATCGGCCTCAGCAAGTAGAGAGAGATCGTTATAAACTCCGCAATGATTAGCCAATGGGCACTTCACTGATTTATTGTCTTGTTTAAGCTGAGTGCAGGGATAATTATTGTTTCGCTCGTAATCTTCAGAGAGTGCCTTAATTACACAAGTGTCTGATAGATGTTTTAAAGCCTGAAATGGGTTCTTAGACCAGTCACTAATTTCAAAAATCTCGTTAGAATTCGCAAATAAAAAGTTTTCTTGATGCAACTTCCTTAATGATTTGCCAATGATCGGTACGGCATTGATACCTAACTCACTGAGAATTTTAACACGCTCAATCACTTGGGAAACGCTGCCTTCTATAAATCCTATTCGGGCGCCTTCTCGCTTTACTAGGCGGTACGTCTCCATGAGCATAAATGTTGACTTTCCTGCTCCTAATGCACCACCAATATGCTGGTTTCCTTTGTATACAAATTCATTAGCCCAATCTATAGGCTCCAGAAAAACTGAACTTGCTCTTTTCTCCCAAGCTGACGATTCACCCACTATTTCATCCATTTCCTTGGCTAATGAAAGTCCGTTAAAAGGTAACTCTAGCTTAAGTTTCTTTTTTTCACGATAGGAAGGCAATAAACGCTTATCGCTATTAATTAAAGCTTCCGGAATACTTCCATGGAAGTTTTGAGTGATCCCACCTCTTACAATTCTTACATATTCGTATTTCCCTTGCTTTGCAAAAGGCACGTCATTGTTTTGTCTTGGAATTGGGTTATTTAGTATTTGTTTGTAAATGTTATCCCTATTAATCAAAAATCGCGGAACCTGGTTGTTTATCTTTCCGTCTTCATTGAAATCAAACATACGATATTTCTTATCAATAACTCGATAAGCTTCAGTCCGACGAGCTAGTATCTTCTTACTTCTTAACTCAGGAAATAATATTCTAAGACGAGCTACGATGTCCTTACGCTCGATGTTCTTTAAGATCGGTTCATCATAACCAACTAAAACAGACCAGGCCCGATCAATATCAAGTAGCGGGTCAATCAAATTGCAGCCCGTAATGAATATTTCCATGCTTATTATTGTTGATATATCGGCTTTTGGAAGCTCTAGTGAGAAAAACTCTTCGCTTATTTCTTCAGATAATTCCCAAAACGTTTTTCTCATAGGAGCACCTCCCACTATAAATTAATGTTTTCTCGCGTTTGCTCACTCATTCTTAGATTTTCAACCATCAACATTCCAGAGAAGTGGGCGAAGCATGTAATTATGGAATATTTTTCTGGATGAGCCGGTGGCGGGAATAAAGATTCGAATCTTTTTTCCAATCTATTGGTAAATCGTATGACCGCACATTTGGATATCCACTCCATTCCCCTGACGGCTTACCCTCCCATGTCACGCTGGGTCTTCGCCCTTACATTCCTTCGTTCTGCCTCTCAAGGTGTGGACGCCGCTTCTTGCTCCTTTACTGGGTCGTTGCCCTTACGGAATAGATCCTGCGGCTGCTCCGTGCTTCTGTTGTCATTGGTTTACTTCCAAGCTCTTGTGAGAAACGAGAATATCGTTTGAATTTAAGCTACCATCTGTATTTGGGACTGGCGTACAGGTCCTAATACGTCGGACGCATTGTACGGAATGCACTTCGTGCCTAGTGTGTACAGTACGCGAATGAGCTTCCCGCAGAGTGCCACTATAGACTGCTTCTTCTTGAGCGGATTATGACTTCGCTTCGTAAAGTAATGGTGCAACGCCTTGAATTCGGCGTTTTTGGCGACCATCGGCATCATCGCCCGAAATAGCAAGGCTCTTAGTCGGGATCGTCCACGCTTGGTAATCGTGGACTTGCCCTTCTTCTTGCCGGAACTGTTCTCTTTGAGGTTAAATCCAGCAAGACGGATGATCTGCTGCCCATGGTCATAACCGCTAAGATCACCAACTTCAGCCAAGAAGCCCGCCAGCGTAACAACGCCGATTCCTGGTACTGTCAGCATTTCATTTGTACCTGGAATTTGTGCAAGCAATGCTTCCACTTGCGCCATGATTTCTTCAAGTTGCCTTGAGAATAGTTCATATTGTTCCAGTAAGGCCTTGAGCTCGATTTTCGCCGCCGTCAGCCCTTCGGTAAGTCCAATTGAGTTTGTGGCAGCTTGTAGGAGTTGCGCTGCACGTTTGGAGCCAACCGCTCGCTTCACGTCTTCCTTCCATCGGTTCACGATTGTACTCGCGCCAAGCGATACAATCTCCTGTGGCGTCGGAAATTCACGAAGCGTGATGAGCGAGGCCTTTCCTTCCCAATCTTTAAACACAAGGCTGTACTCCGGAAAGAAGCGATCAAGCCAGTTCTGGATACGCCGTTGGACTTGACCGAAGTTCACCATCACCTTCTCTCGAAGGTTCATGAGAATACGAAGATCGGCATAAACGCTCGTAGGCAATTTGGGCTCGCTGTACTTGCCATTGCGAACTAAATCAGCGATTAACCTAGCATCCTTGTAATCATTCTTCGTCGGTGAATTGTCTTCAAGTTCTTTGCTTTTATTGACGTGATGAGGATTCACGATAACGACTTTGATGTTTTCTCGATGCAGAAATTCGGCCAGTGGAAACCAGTAGTGTCCGGTTGGCTCAATGCCCAAGATGATATCCGTCTTGGCGTATTGCCGCTGAAGCTCCTTCATCCACGAAACGAGTTTCGTCAGGCCAGAATGGTCATTGCCGAACACACAGTCCTTACCAATCTCGATTCCGCGGAAATCGACAGCTCTGGCAACATGCGTTTTCTTGGCAATATCTGCACCGACAACAAGGGTTAATTCGGTAATTTGTTGAATACGTTGATTCTGCTTTTTCGATTGCTTATACTTCATTGTGGAGTACCTCCTGTACGGGTAATTGTTCTTTGGACGGAACGTTTCCCAGTTTACAGAAGGTGCTTTTTTTATTCAAACCCCAAATTCATTCATTACAGGAATGGCTCCTTTAACATTTTTTCCACTTCGTTTTCCATAATTATCTTTATGAATTTTTTCGTGTCTTCTTTTAGAAGTACCGACGCCCTCTTGCCATAGAAGGGGAATAAATCATTTCGATATTTAGGGATGACAACGAATACTTGGTGACCATATTTCTCTAAATATTCTAGTGGTTTTTGGTTGAAGAAATTTGCTAGTGTTCTCGGATTTTTGAAATCTTTTACATCAAGAAATATCTTGTTGTTGTTTAGTGAGACTGCAATGTCATATTCATCCACATTGGGGAACAATTCTACTACAAATCCCTTCCTTTTTAAGAAATCAGCAAGCTTGATTTCAGAAATCCCAGGTAACAAGACGTATCTCTGTATGCCAGGAAGCAATCGATAGACACGTTCATTTTTGAAGTCGAATTGGTCTACAATTTTCCACTCAGCCAATGATTTACAAATATTTTCTTTATTGCAGCGCCAGCGATCATGCTTATATTCAAGTGTCCATCCACAATACGGGCATTTACGATAATTAGCCAAGAGTGTAGTTACCTCTTCATAACATTGTCGAACAAGCGTACTCAATTCACGGTCACGAAAGGATTCAGCGAATTGAGCAAGTTGGAATGAGGATAGTACAGCATTTTGAGGCATCGACAAAAAAGTTCGGATTTGTGTATACTCTGTCTGCAGTTTCCGATTTTTATCTCTACAGAATTGTAGGATTGCAAACATATTCTTCTGTTGTGCTTCTTCAGGAGATATATATGTATTTATAAAATCATCTGCATCAGGAGTGATCCCGATGAATTCCTCAATCAATGGTGCTTCACTTGGGTAATACTCTATTAACCCCTGAATCCCCCATTCCTTTGATGGCTTATGTAAAATTTGAAGTAGCCTATGTAAATCAGCAGGAACCTCACCTCCTGATCTTGCAGCTTCTTGTATAAACATTAGCATTCCCTTGTGAAGCTCATCCGGGATTTGCGCATAGTTATTTGGCCATTTTTGTAACCCGACGATAATGTAATAGAGCATGTTTTGAATTTTATTCAATATGGCACACTCCTCTATAGTACTTAATAATAATTGTAACCTTACTTTTTGACGCTAGCTTGTCACCGAACGTATGTTCTAAAATGAAAAACGCGTATTAACCTGGCTCTTTACATACCGCCAAATTAGTACGCATTCCTCATTTCATTCTCTCAGACATTATCGTTCCCTAGTGATTCAGCAATTTTATTAACCACCTCTGCCTATCACTCCTGGTTTTACGCAGTAAGATCCTATCTGATTTCAAACCGTACCAACCACATTGGAAAAGTCAGTAAACATAAGGGTTTTAATTCTTTATATCGTCCTTCACCAACAACGCCACACTCTCAACATGCCCCGTATGCGGAAACATATCCACCGGCTGCACTTCCCTGACCTCATACCGCTCCGCCAAAACCTTCAAATCCCGCGCCAGCGTGGATGGATTGCACGACACATACACCACACGCTCCGGCTGCATCTCCAATATCGTCGCGAGCAACGCCTCATCACAGCCCTTGCGCGGCGGATCGACCACAATCACATCCGCACGAATCCCTTTCTCCTTCCACGCGGGAATCACGACCTCAGCAGGCCCAGCCTCAAACGTAACATTCTCCACGCCATTCAGCTCTGCATTGCGATTCGCATCCGCAATCGCTTCCGGCACGATCTCCACCCCATACACATGACGAGATTTCTGCGCCAAAAAGAGCGAAATCGTCCCGATGCCGCAGTACGCATCGATGACCGTCTCCGTCCCGGTCGCACCCGCATACTCCAGCGTCTTGTTGTACAAAACCTCCGTCTGCGCCGGATTCACCTGATAAAACGAACGCGCCGAGATCGCAAACTTGATCGGCCCGATGTAGTCATAGATCACATCACTGCCCCAGAGCGTCACCGTCTTTTTACCGAAAATGACATTGGTCCGCTCCGCATTGACGTTCTGCACGATACTGGTCACACCCGCGACCTGCTCGCGAATGGCTTCCACAAGACGCTCCCGCTGCGGAATCTCCTCCTCGGTAGTCACCAGCACGACCATGACCTCACCTGTTTTCACGCCCACCTTGACGACCACATGCCGCAAAAGCCCGGTGTGGCGCTGCTCGTCATAGGCGCGGATCTGCAGCTGCGCCGCGAGCTTCTTCACGACGGCCACCGCATCGTCGTTGGCCTGGTGCTGGATCATACAGGCTTCCATGTCGATGATAGAGTGGGATTTCTCCGCATAAAAGCCGCCGACCAATGCCCCGTTCTCCTCCCCGATCGGTACCTGTGCCTTGTTGCGGTAGCGCCAAGGGTCGCTCATCCCAAGCGTCGGGTGAACCGTGATGGCCCCTTCTCCCTCCACCTGAAAGCCGCCAATACGCCGGAGGTTGTCCCGCACGATCTGCTGCTTGTGGCGCAATTGCTCCGCGTAATCCAGATGCTGCAGCGAGCAGCCCCCGCAGCGATCGTACAGCGGGCAGGGCGGCAGCGCACGATAGGTGCTTGCCTCCACGACCTCCACCATCTTGGCAAAGCCAAAATTCTTTTTCACATGCTCCACGCGTGCCCGCACGCGCTCTTGTGCCAAGGCTCCCGTCACGAAGAGCGTGTAGCCTTCGATGCGGCCCACGCCAGCTCCCTCGTGATTGAGTCCGGTGATCTCCACTTCCACGGTTTGTCCGACCCGTACAGGCACATCCAGCTCTGCTTTTGCTGACGGGTGTGGACCGCGCCTCTTCTTTGTTGTCTTTCCCACGTTCTTTTCTCCTTTTTGAGTGAAAAACGACTTGCCGTTTTTCATAAAAGTGAATGTGACCGCTTGCGGTCAAAACAAAACGGTCATTACCGTTTTGTTTCCTATGTACAAGAGGATGCTCCAAGTCGCATCCTCTTCGCTCATTACGGCACGAACAGCTCAATATGCCCGGGCAGTGCTTCCACGACGCAAGGAAGCTGGCCACCCAATTCACCGTCCAGGTTCAACTGGACCTGCTCTCCGCTGGACGTCGTTGCCTTCAGATAGTCGGTCTGGAAATAGGCGATGAGCGGGTCCTTGATGTGGTCTCCGCGCATGGCCAGTGTAGCGAGGCGAATGATTTCTGCGATATTCGCCTTTTTTACCACGATAACATCCAGCTTGCCGTCTGACAAATCGGCCTGTGGCGCCAGCTTTTCAAAACCGCCTACCGAGCGGCTGTTGGCGATGAGGAAGATCATGATCTCCTCGTCGAGCAGCACTTCCTTGCGATTCTCCATCTTGACCCGGATCGGATGCAGGGAAGGCAGCTTTTCCAGCCCTTTCATGTAATAGGCGAGCTGTCCCATCATGGTTTTGAGCTTGCTTGGAACCTCATACGTCAGATTGGTGAGGTAGCCTCCCCCAGCGATATTAATAAAATAGCGGTTGTTGATCTTTCCCAGATCGATGCGCTTTTTCTTGCCTCTCTTGATTACATCGCAGGAGCGGCTGATCGACTTGGGAATTCCAATCGCTCGCGCCAGATCATTCGTCGTGCCGCACGGGATAATCCCCAGTGCCGGACGTGCCTTTTGCCCTGCCATTCCATTGACGACTTCATAGATGGTGCCGTCTCCCCCTGCAGCGACGATCAGGTCATAGCCGCGAGATACGGCACGGGCCGCTTCCTTCGTCGCATCCTCTGGACCTTTGGTCGCGTGGCAAGACGTCTCGTATCCGGCAGATTCCATCAAATCGAGGATATCTGGCAATCGCCGACGTACGATCTCCCGGCCGGAGCTTGGATTATAGATTAATCTGGCTTTTTTCAAGGCAGATCCCTTCTTCCCTTTCCCCGACGCTTACGGGTATTCTCTCTACTCATCATATCCTGTATAGCCATTTTTGGGAATCGCTATGCTGAATCGGGCGTGTTAAGATGAAAAGAGGATTCCAAAAGCTGGGAGGGGAAGCCATGAAGCCAATCATCGTCGGTGTAGACATAGGGGGAACTGCTATCAAGATGGCCTTGATTACCCGTGACGGGGAGTTGGTCGCCAAGACACAGGAGCCGACACCGCTCGCGTCTGGTGAAGACGGTATTTTGCAGCACACCTTCGAGATGACCCGCAGACTTTTGCAGCAGCAAGGATACACGCTGGATCAGGTGGGAGGCATCGGGGTGGGTGTACCGGGACCCGTCGATCCCCAGGAAGGTATCGTGCAGCAAGCCGTCAATCTGCATTGGCACAAGCCCGTTCCGCTGAAATCCAAGCTGCAAGCGATCAGCGCACTGCCTGTCGAGGTAGACAACGACGCCAACACGGCTGCGCTGGGCGAAATGTGGCGCGGTTCCGGCCAAGGCGCCAAGGACCTGATCTTCATCACCTTGGGGACGGGGATCGGCGGGGGAGTCATCCTGCATGGGCAGGTGGTGCATGGCATCAATGGCGTAGGCGGTGAGATCGGGCATATCACGCTGACGCCAGACAGCGGTCCGTTGTGCAATTGCGGAAAAAAGGGCTGTTTGGAATCGTACGCCTCGGCTACTGCTCTGGCTCGCGAAGGGCGGCTTGCTGCCTCGAACGGCACGAGTCCCCTGTTGGCCCAGATTCTTGAAAAGCAAGGCGAACTGCAAGCAAAAGACGTCCTCGACGCAGCCAAATCAGGAGATACCGCCGCGCTCGCCATCATCGACCAGGCTGCGATGTACCTCGGGTTGGCACTCTCCCACCTCGGCATGGTGCTCAATCCGGCTCGCTTCGTCATCGGCGGAGGTGTCTCGTACGCTGGCGACTTCCTGTTCTCCCGGATTCGGGAAGCCTACAACCGCTTCATCCCCTTTTCCTACGTGATCGAATCCACCGAGATCCTGCCTGCCAATCTGGGAAATGACGCTGGCGTATACGGCGCAGGCTGGCTGATCCGCTCCCGAATGAACGAATAAAAGACAAAGCGCTTTTGCCAGGCAACCCGTGCGTGGCAGAAGCGCTTTTTTTCAGCAACAACGATTACGAAGAGGGCGTATGCGAAACAGGCGGCTGATCTTGCGCTTTGCCCTGCGCCACTTCCTGCTTGCCCATGACGATCAGGACTGCGCCCGCTATTACGGCACAAGCGCCAATCCACTGAATCCCGCTCAGCCTCTCCCCGAACAGCATCGCAGAAAACAGGATCGTAACCACTGGCTCCACCATGCTGATGACCGATGCTTTGGTCGAGCCGATTAATTTCAATCCACTGAAAAAACAACTGATCGCAAGTACAGTAGAAAATACGACGATTCCTGCTAAAGCCCACCAACCCGCCGTGTCAAAGGCAAAGGAAAAGCCGCCATCCAGCTGCACTACGACGAACATAGAACCGGAAGCGAACAACGTGATATACCCGGAGGTGACATACGACGACGAGAGCCCTTTGCCTACGCGGTTGCCCACTACGATGTAGACGGAATAGAACAAGGCAGCCGCGAACGCCAGCATAACACCGAGCGGTTGAATCCCTCCAAAGCTCAACCCCAATACCAGCCCCAGCCCCAATAAGGAGAGCAGCATCGCCGCCACGGTCTTCAACCGCAGCACTTCCTTGTCGACAAAGTAGCTCAATATCGCAACGAAGACGGGAAAGGTATACAGGATCAGGGCCGCCAGTGATGTGGGAATGTACTGGACGGAGGAAAAGAAGCTGAGCGATTGCAGGGTATACAGGACTCCACCCAGCAAAATCAAGTACATCACTTGCTTTTTATCGATGCGAAAGGACTCCCTGCGAATGCGGATCAAGGCGAAAAAGAGCATGGCTGCGAATAAAAAGCGCAGGAAGACCAAAGTAGAGACAGACGCTCCCGCTCCATATGCGTAGACCGCGAAAATTGACATGACTCCGAAGCCAACAGCAGAGACGATGATATACAGAACACCCACATAGAGCGGATTCACGACCACTCACCAGCTTTCCTCATCATACACAACGGTACATCAATGCTTGACGACGGCTCCTTCCCGCCGGAAAAAGCGCGCTGACAAGGCAACCACCAGAGCTACATAAAGCAGCGACGTGCCCAACCCGACCAAGGCATGCATCGGATCCACCATCCCGTAAAAGACCTCCTTGATCAGGGAGACACCGCTGAAGACCGGCAGCAGATAGTAATGCTCGGGGATGTCCACAGGATGAAGCGGCATCAGCATGTACGAAGGAACCATCGCCAAAAACATGACACCGCTCATATAGGTCTGCCCTTCCTTTATCGACTTGGCGATGGTGCTGAGCATCAATTCCAGCCCAGCAAAAAAGGCAGCCTGCAGCAGGATAGTCAACAACAAGACCAGTACAGTAGCGGGACTCAACGAACTCAGCCCCAGCTCTTCCCCACCGAACGGTCCAAACCGAAGAATCAAAGTCAGGGAGACCAGTGACGCCGCCGCACTCATGCAGCTCATCACCATCACCGTCATCAGCTTGGCTGTCAGCAACTGATTGGCCGCGATCGGCGCGCTCATCAGCGACTCCAGCGTCCCCCGCTCCCGCTCCCCGGAGATCAGGTCATTGGCTACAGCGATGCCCCCGGAAGCAAGCGAGACCACCAGCATAAGCGGAATCACTCCCGCCAGCATCCCGCCTGAGGATTTTTCCTCTGACGCGACTTGCTCGTACACAGCATGGATCGGCTGTGTCGCCTTCTCGGACAGCCCTGCAGCCCGCAGACGCTTGGCGACAATCTCTTTGCTGTAAGCTGCCACCTTTTCTTCGATCACATCGCGGGCATAGACCGACTTTTGATTGCTGCTGTCGTACTCGACCCGCAGATTGGCTGTTCCTCCCGCCTTCAGCCGTTCGTCAAAACCGTCCGGAATCGTGACAATCGCCCGCAGCTTCCCCCCTATTAGCGCCTGCTCGGGATCGGCAGGCTGTTCAAATTTCACCCCGGGAATGGCTTCAAGCTGCGCCACCAAGCCGGATGTCCCCGTGACGTAAAGCGGGACATGCGCTCGCGCTTCCTCTTCCAGACTGCTGTACGAGGAACCCATGAGAAAAAACACGAAAGGAACAATTACCAGCGGAATGACAAACGTCCCTACCCATGTCTTGGTGTCTCGGAACAAATCCCGCATCTCTTTTTGAAAAACCGTCCAAATGATCGTGCCGCGCATCACCTACCGCTCCCTTCCACGACCGTCATGAACAGGTCATCCAGGTCCTGCATGCCGTATTGCTCACGCAGCTTTTGCAACGTCCCGGCATACTGCAGTCGTCCTTGGTGGATCAAGGCGATTCGCTTGCACAGCTTGTCGATCTCGCCCATGTTATGGCTGGAAAATAGAATCGTCTTTCCCTCCGCCTGCAAGGTGCCGATCATCTGGCGAAACATATTGGCTGCCGTCACATCCAGGCCTGTCGTTGGTTCATCCAGCAGAATCACCTGAGGATCATGAACCAAGGTTCTGGCGATGGCCACCTTTTGCTTCATTCCTCGGGAAAAAGGACCGACCCGCCGATCAAGAAAGGAATCCATCTCCAGCATCTGGCTCAAACGCTTGATTCTGTGCTCGATAGCGGTCCGGTCCATGCCGTACATGCTGCCGAAATACGCGATATTTTCCCTTGCAGTCAAACGGCTGTACAACCCGACATCCCCGCCGAAGAGAATGCCAATCCGGCGGCGCACCTCATTCGGCTCTTTGATCACGGAAAAGCCTGCGACCTCGATGTTCCCCGCCGTCGGACGCAAGATCGTCGCCATCATCCGCATCATCGTGGTCTTGCCAGCGCCATTCTCACCGAGAAGTCCATATACCTCCCCCGCTTCCACGCGAAAGGAGACATCCTCTAATGCCGTAAATGCGCCAAACTGTTTCGTTACCTGCTGTACCTCGATCAAGCTGTTTCCCCTCTTCCTTCGTCAGCATCATCCCATCAGAAAGACATCATCCGCCTATCCTGTCAGAATGTTTGGACATCAAAGCGCGAGGGTCCCTAAAGACAGCAATCCGCCCTTCACGCGTGAGTCAATCCGACTACACCTGGGTACCGCTCCTTGAATGCTGCCAGCGAAAAATCGGCGAACAAAGCCATGAAGTCATCCGTGTTATTGATGTAATGGCGGCTTTCTTTTGCCTGTGGATGCTTTTCTTTATACAGGACTGCGACCAAATGACTGACCGGAACGCCTTCCGCCTCTTGATCGTAGACACCCTGCTCAGCCAAAAACTTGGAAAAATAGCGGACATATGTAACGGTGAAGGTCTGTTGCTTGCCGTCTGCTTCCCAAGTAGCAATGGAACGGTCGAATGTATCTGCTGGCGAACCTCCCTTGCTTGCAGGAACGGCTTCACCGGTCACCGAAATGAGTTTCATACTACCTTCCTCCTTAGGTTCAACTCATTTTATTATAGGTGAGGATCATTTCTTTTACAATTTTGTCAGAAAAGCAGCCCAACGAGAGTCTATGGTACAGGTCAACTAACCACGAGGAGTTTTCATGATGGATAAAACAATCGACAGAGATATGTGGCAGGAAAATCAGGAAGTTCAGCCGGACGAAGAGTTGGTAGAACAGGCCAAAGGCGGGGACCGTGAGGCATTTGGCGAGCTGGTGCGACGGCATCGGGCGAAGATGTACGGGTATGCGCGCAGCTATACGCAGGAGTCCTTTCTCGCGGAGGATATTGTCCAGGACGCCCTGATTCGCGCTTTCCTGCATCTGGGGACGCTGACAGACAGCCGCCGCTTTCTGCCTTGGCTGCACCGAATCGTTCGCAATCAGGCGTATACCCGTTTGTCCAAGGGCCCACAGAAAAGAGAGCAGGTCTTTTCCGGTCTGCAGCACCAGACTATGGAGATGGATGAGACGGATTGGGGAGATTTGGACAGCATTTTACGCCGACTGGGCAGAAGCAAGCTTCAAGGAAGCGATACGGACTCCAATCCCGAAGAAGTCCTGATGCGCCGGGAACTGCTGCAGACGATTGTCGGTCTCTTGGGATGCCTCAGCCAGCGCGAGCGACGCATCGTCGAATCCCACTTCTTCGACCATCTTTCGCCGCAGGAGATTGCCGGGCTTTTTCAGATGTCCCAAGCGAATGTCTACCAGATCCTGTCCCGCTCACGCAAAAAACTGATCCAGGAAAAAACTCGCATCGTGGTTGACCAATACGTGAACTCTCGAAAGGAAGCGGGTACGATGAAAAAAGCAGTGTTGGAAAAACCGCAGGCTACACAATTGCATACATGGATTACTGGCGCGATGGCTTTGTCCGGAGTCATTGAAAATACGGGCAAGAAAATGTCCTTCCCGATGGTAATGGGCTTGAGCGGACACGCGTTTCGTCTTACAGTCGTCCCTGGCAACCTTCACATCGCGGGACCGACCATGTTTGATTTTACAGAGGTGCTGCAGCAGGGGCTGCGCAATATGGGGTTTGCGTCCCATGTGATCAACGAGAGCAAAGGAACCGAGTATCCCGCTCCCAACACCAATCTCGCCGATCCTGCACTCATCAGCCCGAATGCCCGGAAAAAACGGGAGCTCGCTCAAACACTCCCGGAAGCACTCGAACTCATCCACCGCTCCATCGATCGCGGTCATCCCGTCCTGGCATGGGATCTCTTCATCCCCGAGTTTGGGCTGATTTACGGCTATGACGATGAGCAAAGGACGCTTTATGCCGCCGACAACTGCGGCCATGATGCGACCGTATCCTACGAGGATTTGGGACGCGGCATCGTAGAAGAGCTGTTCGTATTGTCTGTGGGAGAAGCCAGCCACATCGACCAGCGCGCGATGCTCACGCAAGCCCTCGAATCTGTCCTGAACCATTACCGCGTGCAGAAGCACAGTCACGGCAATGCCGTCAATGGACTCGCGGCGTATGCGACCTGGCAGGAGGCCTATCAGCAAGGAAGCATCGAGCCCAACGGGAATGCCTACACGACAGCAATTGCCCATGATGCGCGGAAGAATGCTGCCTTGTTCTGGACAGAGCTTGCCGATACCTGGACAGACCCGGCCTTCGATGCGATTCGTCCAACCATGCGCGAGGCTTCAGAGCTATACGCAAAAATAGCGGAACAATTCGCCCAGCTATGCCGTCTCTTCCCCTTTCCAGCCGGTGGAGAACCCAACAATCCCGAAAACAGCCAGCAAGCGATTGCTATCCTACAAACGATCGAACAGCGGGAACAGGAAGCTGTTGTTTTGCTTGAGCAGATGCGTAACGCATTATCGGAGTAATGGATACAGCAAAAAGAAACCTGCCAGCATGCCCCTAATAAAGGGATGTTGGCAGGTTTTGTTTTTGAAACATCTCTACATCTCTTTCAAAACTTCCGCAATCAGCTTGTTGACCATCGGCGGGTTGGCTTTGCCTTTGGTCTGCTTCATGACTTGTCCGACGAAGAAGGCAGCAGCCTTTTGGTTCCCCGCCTTGTAGTCAGCGACAGCCTGCGGATTGGAATTGACCGCATCGATGACGATTTGACGCAGAGCGCCCTCATCGCTGATCTGCACGAGACCTTTTTCCTCGACGATCTGCTTCGGCTCCTTGCCTGTCTCGATCATCTCTTTGAAGACGGTCTTGGCGATTTTCGAGGAAATCGTGCCGTCTGCGATCAGCTTGATCATCTCGCCCAAGCCATGCGGCGTCATTTTCACGTCAGCGAATTCCATGTCATTGGCATTCAGATGGGCCAGCAGATCTACCATCAGCCAGTTGGCGACCGCTTTCGGCTCCGCTCCGGTCTTCACGGTCTCGTCGAAGAAATCAGCCGTCTCCTTGGAAATCGTGAGCACCTCGGCATCGGCTTGCGACAGGCCGAACTCGTTCACGTAGCGTGCTTTGCGGGCATCCGGCAGCTCCGGAATGGAAGCACGCACAGCCTCGATCCACTCTTCGGAGATCTGCATGCGCACCAGGTCAGGGTCCGGGAAGTAACGGTAGTCATGCGCCTCTTCCTTGGAGCGCATGGAAACGGTCTTGCGGTTGGCTTCATCCCAACGGCGGGTCTCCTGTACAACCTTGCCGCCCGAATCGAGCACCTCTGCTTGACGTTCCACCTCGTATTCCAGACCCATCTGGACGTTGCGGAACGAGTTCATGTTTTTCAGCTCAGCCTTGGTGCCGAATTCTTCCTGACCATACGGGCGGATCGAAACGTTCGCGTCGCAGCGCAGCGAGCCCTGCTCCATGCGAACGTCGGAAACCTCGGTGTACTGGATGATCGCCTTGAGCTTTTCCAGGTACGCACGTGCTTCTTCGGGAGAGCGGAGGTCAGGCTCGGAGACGATTTCTACCAGCGGAACACCGACACGGTTGAAGTCTACCAAAGACTCGCCGCCGAAGTCGCTGTGCGTCAGCTTTCCGGCATCCTCTTCCAGGTGCAGGCGGGTGATCCCGATGCGTTTGGTCTCGCCGTTTACCTCGATGTCAATCCAGCCGTTGTAGCCGATTGGCTGATCGAATTGGGAGATTTGATACGCTTTCGGCGAATCCGGATAAAAGTAGTTTTTACGATCAAATTTGGTCTCGCGGGAAATCTCGCAGTTGAGGGCGAGCGCCGCTTTCATCGCAAACTCGACCGCTTGCTTGTTCGTTACTGGCAATACGCCAGGATGCCCCAGACAGATCGGGCAAGTATGGGTATTCGGCGGCGCTCCGAATTCGGTCGGGCAGCCGCAGAAGATTTTACTGTTCGTAGAAAGCTCGGCATGGACCTCCAGGCCGATGACGGTTTCGTACTTGCTCATGTCTCTTACCCCCTCACCCATTCCGGCTTGCGCAGGTGATGGCCGACAGATTGCTCATAGGCATGCGCCACACGCAGCACGGTGGATTCGTCAAACGCCTTGCCGACGATTTGCAGACCGATCGGCAGACCGCTTTTCGCAAAGCCGCACGGCACGCTGATCGCTGGCAGACCCGCCAGGTTGACCGGAACGGTACAGATGTCCTCCAGGTACATCTTGACCGGATCATCCACCTTCTCGCCGATCTTGAATGCGGTAGTCGGCGTCGTCGGGTGCAAAATGACGTCAAAGTCAGCAAAGATGTTGTTGAAATCCTGAATGATCAGGGTACGGACTTGCTGCGCTTTTTTGTAATACGCATCATAATAACCGGAAGACAAGGCGTAGGTGCCAAGCATGATCCGGCGTTTTACCTCTGGTCCGAAGCCTTGGCTGCGGGATTCCTTGTACAGCTCGATCAGGTTGTCCGCATTGTCGGCACGCACGCCGTAGCGCACGCCGTCAAAACGGGCCAGGTTGGACGATGCCTCCGAGGAAGCCAAGAGATAATAAGCAGGCACAGCGTATTCGGTATGCGGCATGGACACCTCGCTCCACGTCGCGCCCAGGCTCTCCAACTGCTTCAGGGCTGCCAGAACAGCATCCCGCACCTCAGAATCGATGCCTTCTCCGATCAGCTCTTTCGGCACGCCGATGCGCAGACCTTTGACGTCACCTGTCAAAGAAGACAGGAAGTCAGGCACCTCTACATTGGCAGAGGTGGAGTCATACGCGTCATGTCCGGCGATTGCCTGCAGGACATAAGCTGCGTCCTCCACGTTTTTCGTAATCGGTCCGATCTGATCCAATGACGAGGCGAAGGCTACCAGTCCAAAGCGGGAGACGCGTCCATAGGTAGGCTTCAAGCCGACGACACCGCAAAAAGCGGCTGGCTGGCGAATCGATCCGCCCGTGTCAGAGCCGAGTGTGTAGTAAAAGTGGCGCGCTGCCATCGCTGCAGCAGAACCGCCGCTGGAACCGCCTGGCACGTAGTCGGTATTCCACGGATTTTTCGTCGGGAAAAAGCCGGAATTTTCATTGGAGCCGCCCATGGCGAACTCGTCCATGTTCAGCTTGGCGACGATAACCGAGCCGGCTTCCTTCACCTTCTGCGATACCGTTCCATCGTAGACGGGGTCGTAGTTGGACAAAAATTTGCTGGCACACGTGGTGCGGATGCCTTTTGTTACCATATTGTCCTTCAATCCGGCAGGCAGACCGTACAAAAGCCCAAGCTCTTCCCCTTTGACGAGCTGTTCATCCAGCTTGCGGGCATGAGCAAGGGCACCCTCCTCATCCACTTCCAGAACGGATTTGATCTGATCATCATGCTCCTTGATACTCGCTACGGAAGCTTGTACCAAATCAGTCACAGACAATTCCTTCGCGCGCAAGGCGCTATGTATCTCCGACAATCGCTTGTCAAACAGCGACACAGCAAGTTCCTCCCTTCTCTTTCTCCTGGATCGTTATTCAAATACAGCAGGTACTTTAAACTGATCGTCTTCGTGATCAGGAGCGTTTTTCAGCACTTCCGCGATCGGCAGGGACGGTCTGTTCACGTCTTCTCTCATGACGTTCTTCACATCCGTCGCATGGCTGGTCGGCTGTACCTGGGACGTATCCAGCTCGTTCAATTTGGCGGCAAAATCAAGAATCGCGTTCAGATCCTTGGTGTATCGCTCTGCCTCTTCTTCTGTCAACTGCAAGCGGGCCAGGTTGGCTACGTGCTCCACTTCTTTGCGGGTAATGGCACTCATGTTCTCCACCTCCGAATCATATCACATAACTTTGATCTTACTTGAAAGATGCCCGTTGAGTCAATTTTCCCACTCCAAAGAAAGCGAAAAAAGCCCAAGACCAAATGAGTCTGGGCATCTTTTTCTGTGAAAAACGTCTCGACGTTTTTCATCAAAGTGGATGTGACCGCTTGCGGTCAAACAAAACGGTCATGACCGTTTTGTGCTTATTAGGATGTTGCCGGAATGGTGGCTAGTTTTTGACCCATCAGCAGGCTGGCTCCTGCCTCGACTCCCGGTGCCCATTCCACCTGACCGGATTCAAACAAAAGGATTACCGTAGAGCCAAACTCAAACCAGCCCAGCTCCGCTCCTTTTTCATAGCGCGGCGTACCTTTGATCGGCCCTTCCATCTGCTGCGCATGCTTGATGTTGGTCGTGGCTGTATTGTAGACGACCTTGACGCTGCCGACAAACAGCGCCCCTACCTTGACCACTGCCACAGCCCCCTGATGATCGGTGCGGATGTAGGTCACAAGACGTTCGTTGCGGGCAAAGAGCCGATCCACATGTTCGACGCCCAATTGATTCACGGGATAGAGTCTGCCGGGCAGATAGCTGTAGCCCATCAGATCTCCGGTGACTGGCATGTGAATCCGGTGGTAATCCCGCGGACTCAAATAGATGGTGATAAACTTGCCTCCGTAATACCGCTCCGCCTCATGCGCGCATCCTCCCAGCAATTCAGCGACGCTGTAGCTCTTGCCTTTTGCCTGGATCAGCGTTCCTTCGCAGATGTCCCCCAGATGGGAAATGGTCCCGTCCACTGGACTTGCCACTACATCGGCCCCCTGCGCGATGGGACGTGTGCCCGGTTTCAGACGGCGCGTAAAAAACTCTTTCAGTGTATGGTATTCTTTTACAGGCTTTTCGACGATTGAGGTATCGATCTTGTAGTGCCGGATGTATCGTTGGATCGCCAAACGGCTAAATTTCGATGCGGTAATTTTTCCCATCGTCCGTGACATCGCATTTTGCGGCAGACGATGAATCAAGCCTGGTAACAACTTATTTCGCATAGTACAACTCCTCATTTGATCCGGTAAGAAAACCTCTATCGCGGCCACTTGGACAAGGTTCATCCGCGTTTTACAGGTTGGAAAAATGGATAACCCTACTTTACCACTTCCGCTTCCTTCCAGTAAACCCCTGCACCTCCGCCTTTGAGATCATTTTCATTCGATTCCAGCCTGTACTATAATATATAGAATAAGCCTACACAGGAGATAAGCAGATATGCGCAACCAGAGCAGCGAAGACCACACTTGGAGAGAAAAACAACAAGACAGTGCCAAGCATGACATTGCAACCCTTCTCCATCAGTATGGGGATGTTTTATCTGACTTATTTGAACATATTTCCGACATGCTCTTTATGATGTCCGTTGAAGAGCTGTCAAACGGTGAATACCAGTTCCGTTATGAACTGATGAATCCCTCGGCCATGCGCATATCCGAATTGGATGAGAGCGCGTACGGAAAGCGTTTCGAGGATGTATTTCCAGCGGAGAAAGCAGACCAGTTAAACCGCATGTACACCGAAGCCGTCACCTGCCGGAAAGCCACACGCTTTACGTCTGAGGACGAAATCATTGGCGAAACCATCCTGACTCCCGTGATCAACAAAGAAGGGATCTGCACGCATGTATTCGCCGTCACACGAGATATTACCCAACACAAGAAGCGGGAGTTAACGCTGGAATTCATGGCCTACCACGATATGCTGACAGGTCTTCCGAATCGCCGTCTGCTGGAGCTGGACTTGCAGCGGGCTTTGGAAGATGCCAATAGCACCCAGGAGATGGTCGCCATCCTGTTCTTGGACTGTGATTATTTCAAGCAGATCAACGACACCTGGGGCCATCAGGCTGGAGATGTGTTTCTCCAACTGCTGGCGGAGCGCCTCAAGTCTTGTGTGCGAGAAGAGGATACTTTGTCGCGTCTGGGCGGGGATGAGTTTGTCATCGTACTTCGCCGGGTGAGTCGTCCAGACCAGGCAGCAGAGGTGGCCGCACGCATTTTGCACTCCATCCAGCAGCCGTGGCAGGTACACGATGCCACTTTCACCGTGACCACCAGCATCGGGATCTCCCTCTATCCGCTCCATTCCCTGCATGCCGACGAATTGCTCAACTGTGCAGACGAAGCGCTTTATCGCGCGAAGGCAAAGGGACGCAATCAGTACGTCATCTACTCACGGGAGTCCGAAACGGATTCTCGCTAAAAAAAGAGCCATCCCATTTGGGACAGCTCCTTGCCATTACAATTTTTCCGAAACCAGCTTCGCTTGTGTAAAGAGCAGCAGATAGTCTGGTCCACCTGCTTTTGAATCGGTACCCGACATGTTGAATCCGCCGAATGGATGGACGCCAACCAATGCCCCTGTGCACTTGCGATTGAAGTACAGATTGCCGACATGGAATTCTTCGCGGGCGCGCTCCAGATGGGCACGATTGCGGCTGATGATAGAGCCAGTCAGTCCGTACTCGGTATTGTTCGCAATTTCCATCGCGTGATCGAAGTCTTTCGCTTTGGTGAAAGCAACTACCGGTCCGAAAATTTCCTCCTGCATGATCCGTGCTTGCGGGTCTACATCCGCGAATACGGTCGGCATGATGAAGTAACCGCCTTCTGGTCCCTTCTCGCCGCCTGCCATCAATTTGCCTTCCTTCTTGCCGATCTCGATGTACTCCAGGATTTTTTGATAGGCTTTGTCATCTACGACTGGACCTGTGTAGTAGTCGTTGGAAGCCACGTCGCCTACTGTCAGTTGCTTGGTCAGCTCGACGACGCGTCCCAGCACCTGGTCGTACACATCCTGATGCACGATTGCACGCGAGCATGCAGAGCATTTTTGTCCGGAGAATCCGAAAGCAGATGCCACGATGGACTGCGCAGCCAATTCGATGTCGCAATCGCTATCGACCACGATGGAGTCCTTGCCACCCATCTCGGCGATCAGGCGCTTCATCCATTTTTGGCCTGGGCGATGCTTGGCAGCCAGTTCGTTGATGCGGAGGCCGACATCACGCGAACCTGTAAAGCTGATAAAGCGCGTCGACGTATGCTCGACGAGATAATCGCCAATCTCGCTACCAGAGCCTGGTACGAAGTTGACAACCCCTGCTGGTACGCCAGCGTCTTCGAGAATCTCCATGAATTTGGCAGCGATCACTGGTGTAGTAGAAGCAGGCTTCAGCACGACAGTATTTCCTGCCACCAAAGCAGCTGTGGTCATTCCCACCATAATCGCCAACGGGAAGTTCCACGGCGGAATTACGACACCTACGCCCAATGGCACGTAGTACAATTCGTTGTCCTCATCCGCGATGCGGGTCAAGTCGTGACGTTGGGACAGCTTATCCATCTGGCGGCCGTAGTACTCCATGAAGTCAATCGCTTCTGCGGTATCCGCATCTGCTTCTGCCCAGCTTTTCCCTGCTTCTTTTACCAGCCATGCAGAGAATTCATGCTTGCGCCGACGCAGGATCGCGGCTGCTTTATAGAGATAGCGGGAACGCTCGGTGCCAGGAACCTTTTTCCAGGTTTCAAAAGTGCTTACGGCTGCCTGCATCGCTTTTTCTGCGAGCTCCTGGTTCGCTTGCGAGACGATCCCTACGACTTGCTTTGTATCAGAAGGGTTGATGGAGGGGACTTTCCGTTCGGTAGAAATACGCTCTCCGCCAATAATCAGGTCGTATTCGCGTCCGAGCTCACTTTCCACTTTGGCCAGTGCCTTCTCGAATGCCTGTTTATTTTCCGGTAATCCAAAATTGGTAAACGCCTCGTTTTTGAATTCTACTTGCATATGTGACGCCTCCTTTTCCATTTCCATTCTTGCAAACCATTCCTGTACTTACTTATGCAAAGTTCATACCAATCAGCACAATTGTCGTCTACCACGCTAGTGTTTGCCTTTTTGCGTAAAAACAACAATTCGAGGGGTACTTTCTTGTTAACACTTTTGTTCAGTATTATATACACTTTTGTTTACACGTGTGTAAGTTAATTCAGGAAGTGGTGATATGTTTTGGTCAGGCTGTAGTGGCAGGGAGGAAACCAGCTAATATTTTGTCAAGAGTATCCTTATTATTTTCTTTGAAGTTGTGCTATATTGTTGAAAAGCATGCAAAATAACCTCTCTAAAGGGAGAGGTTATGGAAATTCATTCCATTACGCTGACTGAAAGTCAGCCTTATAAGGTTCGCTTCTCGTTAAAATGCAGTATATCCAGCGAATTAGCTTATTCACACAAGCAATCACAACCTGTTTGTGGGGCTTTCCTTCCCCCTTTTTCACGTCATAATACTCACGTAATCGCTGATTTACTGAGCTTTGTAAGAGACACCCCTTTCGTCTTCTTACTCCGCATTGTACAGCTTGGTACAGCGCTCTTCGCAAGCGTTTGGAACCCCGTTTGGTAATTCGGTTTGTGCTTGCTGTGAACTTTCCGGAGGATGTGACACTTGGGTCAACCCCAGCGAATGCGACCAATTTCTTTGCGTGGTCAAACCGTTCGATTTCCCCAATTTCGGCCAGGATTGTGGCAGCAATCTTGTTTCCCACGCCGGGAATCGAACGGAGTAGATCATATTCTTTTTTTTCTTCAGCCAGGGCATCTATTTGTTTTTCAAGCTTGGATAGATGCTCCTGGTATTGAAGTAGCAACGTGATGAACATACGTAAACTAAGCACATAACTCTCATGGACCCCTTCTTGAAAGGGGCTTTTTTCTGCCGCTGCCATCATATCTATTGCCTTTTCCTTTGCCCACTTCGGTGACCGTCCACGAACAAGCTTTGTGTTCATACACTCCGCTAGCTTGTCCACTCCTGCCGTTTTTACCGCCCCTGGTGTTGAATACATTTCCAACACTCCCAATGATACCGTTGAATACAAATCCCCAAACACACCTTCATACGTGGGAAAGACCTGGTCTAGGACAGCCCGAAATTGCAATTTTGTCTGAACATACATATCCGTCATTGCCTCATGTTGTCTCGTGAGATGACGTAAATGAAGCCAGTGCGTTTCCTGCTTTTGGTACGGTTCAAACTCCTCTTTGTAATAAAGTTCTCCTAAATGAACCGCGTCCAATTTATCGGTCTTCACTTTTCTTAGGTGCGTTTTCTTAGCCCGCTGGGCTAATAAGGGATTAAGGATATACAGGTCATAATTTTTCTCCTCTGCCCACTCTACAATGGGAAGGTGGTAGTGACCTGTAGCCTCAAGAATAATTGCTGGACGACAACCGCTGTCCTTTTCTACTTCCTTTAGCCTTCCATGAAGCCATTCCAAATCTGTTATGGTATGCGAAAAACGAAATCCTTTTCCGTATAATTTGTTCCGATCCAGAAAGATCTGTGCTTGGCTTTCTCCTTTTGCCACATCGATTCCTACAACTGGATTCACGTTCTTCCTTCCCCTCACTTCTTTTACCGGCAGCCCCTTTAGCACTTGTATGCCATAGCTTCGCATGTGATACGGGATCTTGTCCCAACCAGCCCAAACATAGTTGTACAAGTAGGGGGTGAACAGTTTCCTCCACGGGTTTTTCCCAAAAAGGGGATCGTTCTACCCGGCTACCAATAGAGTAAAGCCATTTCCATGAAAAATGGCCAGCCAGTTTTTTCTGGCTGACCTCATAATACGAAAAAGGGGAAGACGCTTGAGGTCGGTTGGGATCTTTCCATGGGGTCATTCCTGGTCGGCTCCACTCCAAAGGCGGAACCGCAGTCAAAAGCAGCCGCTTCGAAGAAGCGGTTCAGGGTTGACTGCTAAAAGCGTGTTCCGCCTTTTCCGTTGCGCCTGGGTTGAGATCCCAAATACCTTGCGCTTTCTTCCCCTTTTTCCTCGGACAGCTTCACTTGATGTTCGATGCAAAATGTTTAAGACTGAATGCGAATCATTATTCAACGGGCAGTAGTCTTTTAATAAAAGGGTTTTTGACTATTGTTTGCTGAAATAATTTAGGTGTGACTAGCAAAGCATGAATTTATCTAAAGATAAGGATGTTATAATGGCAAAATTAAAGGTGCTAAAAAGTATTGGTCATAATCTAATGCACAGCTATTTGAGTTTGATGAATTCATATGATGGTGCCTATATAGTTAGTCATTTATATCAAATTGCTAAGAAAAATAACCATCCAACAATCATAATTGATGTACTTAATAAAAGGATTGAACCAACCTTCTTTTGTGTTGATGTCATTAAACAATCACTAATAGTATTAGAAAGCGATTTCCATCGTTTGCTTCAGTCAGATAAGCTAACAATTGATTATATAAAATCAGTCAAAGCAGAAATTAATTTTGATCTATTAAACCCAAAGATTGGAGTTACAGATCATGAATTAGAAAGATATGCTTGCCTTATTGAGATTGTTGATTTAAATGGAAAGAACCATTCAACTAATGTAAAGGAATGGTGGCGTTCAGGTATAAGTGGATGAGAATTTTGAATAAAACATTATTACGCTAACGGGGATCGTTAGTACAGAATGACAAAAAATCCGTTCCCATCGCCATTATTTGGACAAAAGGAACGGATTGTTTTATACCATCAACGGTAAATATGCATGTACGGCTCGCCTTTTACGGGGCGGATGTAGATCGCAAGCGGCTTGTTCATGGCTTGGACATACAGGTTTACGTGCACGTTTTTATCAAACAGCTGATTGATGTTATTCGCAGCAAACTGCGTGAACTGCAATACCTCAGTCCGGGAGTCATACTCCGCTGTCGCCGTGATGGTCAGCTCGGTTAGATTGCCGCCCATGAAGCGGCCGACGCCCGTCATGCCGATAAAGTCGCGGAAGAACGTCTGCGATTCGCGCATGAATTTGTCATACTGCAGAGACTGCTGGGGGTATTTTTTCCCTACCTCGGGACTGGGGAAGAGGAAGAACTCCTCGTCGATCGGCTGCCATTTGGAGATCGCCGACTCATTGGCATTGACCGTCCCCGACATGATAAAATTCCCTGGCACCAGAGAAGAATTCATTTCCGGAACCTGATAGAGCATGATCAGGATGGGTACCTGCAGTTCGTTGGACCGCACGGACTGGACCATTTTGGCGGCCAATTGTTTGCCGCGCTCCTGAAGCTCTTCAACGGTATAGCGTTTATCCTGCCCTGTAGCATCCTTGTACACAGGCGAAAGCGAGAGACCCAGAGCCATCCCGGCCAGCTGCTGCGTATCCTTGTTGAGATAATCATGCTCCAGGACATGGACGAGGAGCCCGCTTTTTCGCTGTCCAGTCTGCTCTCCGGCCTTTTCCTCCGCGATCCATGCCCGCACCTGTTCCTTCTTGATGTACTGCCCTTCCTGAAAGAAAAAGGAAGACGTCGGAAACGTGTCCCTGGCAAATTCCATCATTCCCAGCTCCAGATGGCTAAAATCGATGCGGAACTTGTTTTCCAAGAGCATGCCCCGTGTCTGGTTGGGCTTATAAGGCATGATACTGCCGTAGTAATCCTCCGATACTTCAATGACCGGAGACAGGGAGGGGGTGCTTGGCTCGACGACCCGTTCCTGGCCTGAAGGAAGGAATGAACATCCCGTCGCCGCTACCGTGAATAGGCCGGCAGCCACTAGCTTGCATCGTGCCCAAAACTTCGCTTTCATACGTTACTCCTTATCCGAAATGAGCATGTCAATTCCATTTTATCCACCTGTCATTGGTAAGCGAGTAGATCAAGGCGGATTCACCGATGCCGACCCACTTCGTCTTCCCTTCTCCAGGGGCGACCACGATCAGTTTTTCTGGCGCCTTGGCATTCAGCATGCGCCACTCGCCATTTTCTTTTTCAAAAACGCCTTGCTCCGTCGCAACGGCCAACACGCCTGTGCGCCGATCAACAGCTAGCGAATACGTCTGCTCCGCCTGCGGCAACAGCTCAGACTTCCATTGACCGTCTTCATGGTAAAACAAGCTGAACTGCGCTGCCACATACAGACGGTTTTCTACGGGATTGAAGTCCATCGCGTAGACCTCCTGATCCATCGGCAGCCACATTTGCCATGTCTCTCCTCCGTCCAGCGATTGGTAGATCCCCTCGCCGGAGACGAAAGCGCACAGCCGGATTTGATCGTCTTCCTCAATCCCGACGAAGCTGCGAATGTTGGCTGGCGTCGGCAATCCCGCACCGATTGTGCTCCAGTTCTCTCCTCCATCCCACGAATGCATGACGCCCGCATCCCCTGCGATCAGGATGTGATTGGGATCACCCGGATACACATACCAGCCAACGATGTCTTTATACTCCAATTGAGAGGAAAGCAGTCCCCAGTTGCCTCGATCAACCGAATGGTAGAGGCCGGCGTTCGTGCCGACCCACACCTGATTGTCGTCTCGCATCGACAGATTGTGGACCGTTCCCCCTTTTTCCAACACTTCCTGATAGGTCAGCTCTCCTGGCAGTGCTGCTGCTGTTACGGGTGAAGAAGGTGGCTTTTTCTGTCCGCTATCGCTGCAGCCCGTCATGCTTGCCAGCACGATCAAGACTACTCCCCATCGCCAGAATCTTCTCAAGCTCCATCACCATTCCTTCCCTTTGCTGTAGCGCAGCTGTCTGCGAGGATTACCCGTTGTTTTCTAATATCTGTAAAAATCCTGCCTCGTCCATGACTGCTACACCCAACTTTTCCGCCTTTTCCAGCTTGGAACCCGCTTTCTCCCCTACGATCACCAGATCCGTCTTTTTGCTCACGCTGCCGGTCACCTTGCCTCCCAGGCGGGCAATCGTTTCCTCTGCTTCCTGACGTGACATCGCTGACAAGGTTCCCGTGACCACGATCGTTTTGCCGCTGAACGGGAGGTTTTCTCCGCCTTCAACGCGCACACCCTTGTAGGCCATGTTCACTCCTGCAGCCTTCAGCCGCTCGATTACAGCCTCAGCCTGTGGCTGGCGGAAGTACTGATACAGGCTGGCAGCCATTTTTGGACCGATTTCATCGATAAGGGTGAATTCCTCTTCCTGCGCTTGTGCAATGCCATCCATATGCCCAAAATGCTCGGCCAGCACCTTGGCTGCCTTGGCTCCCACCAGGCGAATTCCGAGCCCAAACAGGAGGCGCTCCAGGGAGTTTTCCTTGCTCGCCTCGATCGCGGCCAGCAGATTGTCTACCGATTTTTCGCCCATCCGTTCCATCCCGAGCAGAACATCGCGCTGCTGATGCAGGTAGTAGAGGTCAGCGACACTGTGAATGATCCCGTCGTTGTACAGTTGCGCCACTACCTTTTCCCCTAGGCCGTCGATATTCATCGCCGTGCGTGAGACGAAGTGGATGATGCCTTCGCGAATCAATGCCGGACACATCGGGTTGATGCAGCGCAGAGCCACCTCATCCTCCAAGCGAACCAGCTCGCTGCCGCATTCCGGGCAGTGCGTCGGCATGGAAAAGGGGGTCTCGTCTCCCGTCCGCCGCTCTGGTAGAACCGCGACGATCTCCGGGATGATGTCGCCCGCCTTTTTGACCACGACATGGTCGCCGATCAACAGGCCTTTTTCGCGGATGATGTCTTCATTATGCAGGGAGGCGCGCTTTACCGTCGTTCCTGCGAGACTGACCGGCTTGAGCAGTGCGGTCGGGGTTACCGTTCCGGTGCGCCCGACAGACACCTCGATTCCCTCCAGAATCGTCACGGCTTCCTCCGCGGGGAATTTGTATGCTATGGCCCAGCGCGGGCTCTTGGCCGTGAAGCCCAGCTCCTCTTGCTGCGCATAACTGTCTACCTTGATCACCATGCCGTCGATTTCATACGGGAGGGAAGGACGTTTTTGCGTCCAGCTGTTAATGAACGCAATCACTTCTTCGATGTCCGAATACGTGCGCCGCTCCGGATTGACTTTGAAGCCCAGCGATTCCAGCAAATCAAGCCCTTCGCTGTGAGACTCGACACTCTCCCCCTGCAAATCGCCGATCGAGTAGATGAACGTATCCAGCTGCCTGGACGCGGCAATTTTGGGGTCAAGCTGGCGCAGTGAACCTGCAGCCGAATTCCGAGGATTGGCAAACAACGGCTCGCCGCGCTCTTCCCTTTCTTTATTCAGCTTTTCAAATGCTGGCTTGGGCATGTAGGCTTCCCCACGAGCCTCCAGCGACAACGGCCGGCGAAGACGCAGCGGGATCGAACGAATGGTCCTCAGGTTTTGGGTGATGTCCTCCCCTGTAGTCCCGTCTCCACGCGTCGCTCCCTTGACGAACAGACCGTTCTCGTATAGCAGCGATACAGCAAGTCCGTCAATTTTCAGCTCGCATACATAGCGCACCGCCTGATTGCCCACCGCCTGGCGAACACGTCTGTCAAAATCTCGCAGATCTTCCTCGCTAAACGCGTTGCCCAGGCTGAGCATCGGGGTCTTGTGTACCACCTTTTCAAAGAAAGGCAGCGGCGCCCCTCCTACCCGTTTCGTCGGAGAATCCGGTTGGGCAAGCTCCGGGAAATTCTCTTCGAGCGCAATCAGCTCCCGTACCAATTGGTCGTACTCCTGATCGCTAATTTCCGGTCGATCCTCTTCATGATACAGACGGTTATGCCGCTCGATTAGTTTCGTTAATTCTTCCATACGCTTTTCCGCTGTCAATCGATCCATATCATCCGTTCATCCTTTACTCGACAGTATCCTGCTTATCCGCGTTCAATCGGAGCAAATTTGGCCAACAGTTTTTTAATCCCGACCGGGCTGGCAAAGGCGATGTCCAACTCCATATTGTCGCCTTCTCCCTTTACCTTCACCACGGTTCCAACACCCCACTTGCCATGCTTCACCTTTTCGCCGACCTTCCAATTTATCCCTGCTCCACCGCCATGTCCAGGCAATTTATCTCCCGCCTGGAAGGCTTGCGGCCGTGAAAAGGGCGATTGTGCTGTTCCCGCAGGTCTTGATGGGGCAGCGCTCCTCGAAAATCCGCCTGCCGGTGTGGCAAAGCTGGATGAGCGGAAGGCAGACTCGCGCTGGCTGGAAAAACCGCCTTGCCCGTATCCGCGTTCTGACACCAGATTGCTTTCCATCAGCTCAGACGGGATCTCCTGGAGGAATCGGGACGGAGCGCTCGCGTTCGTGCGCCCGAACAGTGTCCGCATGCGGGCACAGCTCAGATACAATTGCTCCTCCGCCCGGGTAATCCCTACGTAGGCCAGACGCCGCTCTTCCTCCATCTCTGTCTCGTCGAACAGGGAACGGCTGTGCGGGAAGACTCCCTCCTCCATTCCGATGAGAAAGACGACCGGAAACTCCAGCCCTTTGGCGCTGTGCAAGGTCATCAGCACCACCTGTCCCTCAGTAGAGACTTCTTCTGGAGCATCCTCTTCGCCGAGGGAATCGATATCCGCCACCAGAGCCAGATCCGTCAGGAAAGCCAAGAGGCTCTTGTCTTCGTTTTTGCGCTCAAACTCCTGGGTGACGGAGAGAAACTCGTCGATGTTCTCCAGGCGGGCCTGCGCTTCCAGCGTCTTTTCCACCTGTAGGGATTCGCGGTAGCCGGTACGCTTCAACACTTCCTCCACCAGCTCTGTCACGCTCAAATAGTCCGTCATCTGCATCAGATTCGTGATCAGGTCGTTAAAGGCGAGAATCGCATTGGTCGTGCGCGCAGGCAGCCCCATGAAGCCAGCCTCCTGAATCGCCTGGTAGAGCGACTGTCCGTGCGCGTTGGCATACGCCTGCAGCTTCTCTACCGTCGTATCGCCGATGTTGCGCTTCGGCACATTGATGATCCGCGTCAGGCTGATATCGTCATCCGGATTGGAGATCAGGCGCAGGTAAGCGAGGATGTCCTTGATCTCTTTGCGATCATAGAACTTCGTGCCGCCGACGATGGTGTACGGAATGTTCGACTTCATGAACACATCCTCCACCACACGGGACTGCGCGTTCGTCCGGTACAGGACCGCAAACTTGTCATAGCGCTTG
This sequence comes from Brevibacillus panacihumi W25, assembly GCF_000503775.1. Classification (GTDB taxonomy): domain Bacteria; phylum Bacillota; class Bacilli; order Brevibacillales; family Brevibacillaceae; genus Brevibacillus; species Brevibacillus panacihumi_A. The sequence continues at coordinate 2,099,483 of NZ_KI629782.1, forward strand.
TAATCCGCCATCAGCTTGCGGATCGTATCGACGATGAAATAGGCTTCCTCATGCTCAGAATCGCCCTGATAGCAGGTGATTTTATTCCCTTCCTGCTTCTGTGTCCAGAGTTTTTTCTCCTTGCGCAGCTTGTTGTTGGCGATGACCTGGTTGGCCGCCTGCAGGATCGTTTTCGTAGAGCGGTAATTTTGCTCCAGTTTGATCATTTTTGCTTCCGGATAGTCTTTTTCAAAGTTCAGGATGATGGAAATATCCGCACCGCGCCACTTGTATATGCTCTGGTCGGCATCCCCCACGCAGCAGAGATTGCGGTATTTATCAGCCAGCATGGAGATCAGGAGGTACTGCGCGCGGTTCGTATCCTGGTACTCGTCCACGTGGATATAGCGGAATTTTTTCTGATAAAATTCCAGCACTTCCGGCACTTCTTTAAACAGACGCACCGTCGTCATGATCAGATCGTCGAAATCAAGCGACTGGTTGTTTTTCAGCTTCTTTTGATACAGTTCGTACACCTTGGCGGCCACCTGTGAAAAAGGGTCCCCGGCCAAGCGCGCAAAAGTCGCCACATCCGTCAGCTCATTCTTCGCCGTGCTGATTGCGGACAAGATCCCGCGTGGTTCGTACTGCTTCGGATCGATGTTCAGCTCCTTCAAGCACTGTTTGACGACGGACAACTGATCCCCGGCATCCAGAATCGAAAAATTGCGGTTGATGCCCAATCGGTCGATATCCCGGCGCAAGATCCGCACGCACAAGGAGTGGAACGTAGAAATCCACGTTTCTTGTGCTGCCACGCCTCCAATGATCGCCGCGACACGGTTTTGCATCTCCCGGGCCGCTTTATTGGTAAAGGTAATCGCCAGAATGCTCCACGGCGCTACCTGTTTGGCACTGATGAGGTAAGCAATCCGCTGCGTAAGGACTTTGGTCTTGCCACTGCCCGCTCCGGCCAGGATCAGAACTGGCCCATCCGTGGTAAGAACTGCCTCCTTTTGCTCCGGATTTAACCCTGCTGTGATTCGTTCCACGTATGACATATGTATGAATCCACCTTTCCCGTCCATCAACGAAAGCATATGTTCCTATTTTCGCACAGATCGAGGTTCAGTTCCAGCTGGGATGTGGGAAATGGAAAAATCCACCTTACCCCTCTTTGCCATCCGGCAACAAGGGCTCATACATCAGCAGCGCGTGGTTGTCCGTCACCCATTCCTCCTGTTGCCATTCCCCGTCTATGCTGTACACGTTCCGGTACAGACGGTTCTTGCGTTCGTATCCACCCCACAGTGACGGTTGGATGGCGTGATCCTTTTCCACAATTTCATAGCGGCGTGTAGCAGGCATCGACGAGCGCCACTCCCCGACCAAATGCGTCTGCGTCACGTAAAGATGGAGCTGGTAGGTTTGCTTGGTCTCATTTGTGATCTGCAGGTCCATGTAATTGTAAAAGCAAGTCGCGCCGCTGCCAAAGGGCTGGGTGCGATTGGCATCGGGAAAAACGTCGTAGCTGTGTCGGTGCCGCTCAGTGATCGTCAGCGGCGTATGGATTGTCATCCAGAACAGCAGATTGGAAAGCTGGCAAAGCCCCCCGCCGATGCCAGCCGTCACACGCCCGTGCGACAAGAGCATGCCGGGGAGATAGCCCTTGCTCTTTGTCGGTTTTCCGATCAGCTTCCAGTAGGAGAAGGTCTCTTTCGGCTGGATCACGATTCCGTCCAGTCTTTGCACAGCGAGCCGCAGATTGGTCACCTTGTTGTGCTGCATCCACATCTCTACGTTTTTCAACCTTCGCAAGAGCGGTGTCTGATGGCGAAAATGGACATGCTCAAAAAGCTCCTTTTCCCTTTTCCGGGCGTACTGTTTTTGGTCAAACAGCCAGTCCCCATAACGCTTGAGACGGTAGTAGCAGATTCCTGCTGCCAGGCGCCATCTGCTTCGTTGGATCGGTTTCATTCCGTGGCACTCCGTTCTTTAGTCGTACTTTCCTCTATCTATATAAAACGAATAAAGGCGGTGATTGTTGCACCGCGCATGTGCTATAGTAAAAGAATGGAAAAAAGGAGAGGTTGCCATGCAATTTGCCCATGTAAAAATCATGATGGCTATGGCCATTGTAGGAAGCTCTGTTGTTTTTGGAAAAATCATCGCCTCGCGCTTTCCCGTCTTTTTGGCATCAGAGCTGCGATTCATCATCGCCTCAGCTATTTTGCTGGCACTCTTTTATCGTCGGGAGAAAACTCTCCCTGCCCCGGCTCCCCGTCACATGCTTTCACTCTTTCTACAGGCTCTGACGGGAGTATTTCTGTTCAATATCTGCATGTTGTATGGCCTGCGCTACACCACCGCTATCGAAGCCGGGATCATCACCAGTACCCTGCCTGCCGTCGTCGGCATCATTGCGTTTCTTTTTCTCAAGGAACACCTCACGGCAAAAAAAGGGCTGGGGATTCTTTTGGCTGTCTGCGGTGTGCTATTGATCAATTTTGTAGGAGAAGGTGCCGGGAGCCCATCATCTATCATTGGTAATCTATTGATTTTTGCTGCCGTGGTGGGAGAAGCCCTCTTCATCACGCTGGGCAAAAAAATTTCTACAGTTGTGAGTCCGTTGATGATCTCCACGTTGATGAGCCTCTTTGGCGTCCTGCTCTTTTTGCCGTTTGCCATCTATGAAGCCCTATATTTTGATTTCCACAGCGTCGGGGTCCTGGATTGGCTCAATATCCTTTATTTCGGAGTCGTTGTGACCGTAATCGCCTTTTTGCTCATGTACCAAGGTCTGTCCAAGGTCTCAGCCAGCTCCGCCGGGGTACTGACCAGCGTGCTTCCCGTCAGCTCCCTGATCTTGTCTGCTGTGATCCTGCAGGAGACGATCACGCTGTATCATTTGCTCGGCATGGGGTTTGTCTTCGGTGCGATTTTCATTCTTTCGCTAGAGCCGAAAGAGAAGCTGACACAACGAAAAGAGGCGGATTTGCAATAAGTCCACTTTCTTGAATGGCTCTAGACGGTACAAGTGGATCCAGCCATACTTTTGGGTAACTGAGAGGGGGAGATCCGATGAGTCTAGAGAAGAAGGTTGGCGTGATTACAGGAGCTGCTCGGGGGCTGGGCTATAGCATCGCCGAAGAGCTGGCGTCGAGTGGTCATATCGTCCATTTGCTGGATCGAGACCAGGAGCAGCTTCAAGCATCCGTAGACAAGCTTCGGGCAAGTGGATATGAGGCATACGGATGGTCCATCGACCTCGCCGACCCTGACCTGATTCCGGAAGTCATCATGAACATCGTCGAAATGACCGGTAACATCGATGTCCTCGTCAATAATGCGGGGGTTAATTTTGTCAAACCAATCGATCAAGTGACAAGCACCGATTGGGACTTCGTGCTGGATATTAATCTAAAGGCTGTCTTCTTCATGATTCAGGCAGCAGCACCCCAGATGCGAGAGGGTGGCTCCATTATCAACATCGCTTCCATAGCCGCAAATAGTCCACGCCCTTTGTCAGTAGCCTATGCCGCCTCCAAGGCAGGAGTCCTCAGCCTGACGAAAACCATTTCCATCGTTCTCGCTCCCCGTCGTATCCGAGTCAACGCGATCTGCCCCGGAGCGATGGATACAGAGCTGTTATCCAAAATGGCAGAGGAAATGAGCTCGCTTTCCCATTCCACCCCCGAACAATCGCTGCAAAACTACCTGGGCCCAATTCCGCTGGGGAGAATCAGCGAACCCACCGACGTCGCGAAAGCAGTCAGCTTTCTCGCCTCCGATGCCGCATCTTACGTGACCGGTCAATCCCTGAATGTCTGCGGGGGCGTGACAGTCCAGTAGTGCAAACAGGGAGGGACAAAGCCATATGCTGTCGATCTTGCAGGTCATCCTGACCAGATTTCTGGCCCTCTGGATTCTGATTGCTGCGTACCTGGCGTATCTCTTTCCAGAGCAGCTTCTTTTTTTGAAAAACTGGACCTCTCCATCGCTTGCTTTTATTCTTTTTTGCATGGGGATTACCCTTTCCAGAGAGAGTCTCAAACAGGTGATTTCCCGCCCCCGCAACGCCTTGCTCGGTGTTTTGGGCAAATGGACCATCACATTGGGAATTGCGCTTGTGCTGGCTTTTCTCTTTTTTGATGGTCACGCGGACATACAGGCTGGCATCATTCTCGCCAGTTCTGTACCAAGCGGCACCTCTGCCAATCTGTACACCTTCATGGCAGGAGGCACACTCGCGCTCAGCGTCATGATGTCTGCTGTAGACACCCTGATAGGCCCGTTTCTGACTCCGCTCATCATGAAGTTTTCGGTTGGCAGCGTCGTTCCCGTCGCATTCCTTCCTGTCTTCTTACAGATGGTTTACGTCGTCCTGCTTCCGATCGCGCTCGGACTGTGGGTGCAATGGAAATGGGAGCAAAAACTCGGGAACATTCGCCGGGTTATTCCCATCCTTTCTTCCGTCGCACTGATTATCGTCGACCTTGCCGTGGTTTCTTCTGCACAAAAATCCCTGCAAGAGAATCTGGACATCCTCCCGCTGCTGTTCCTTTGTCTATTTTTGCAGATTACCATTCCGATGGCTGTCGGATACGGCTATGCCGCCAGACTCGGTATGCCGGAGCCGGACAGGCGCGCTGTCGTCTATGAATTCGGCATCTGCAATACCGCTCTGGCCGCCCTGCTGGCGATGGATCATATCAGTCCGATTGCTGCTGTCCCTGCTGTAGCGAACATGATCACGAATATCTCCGTGGGAGCATTGATCGCTGTATCCTGGGAACCGCTTCGCAAGCGGCTGTTGACGTCAAGGGAGGGCAGCACCTACTCAACCAAATCATGATGATAAATGAGAAGCCCTGTCTTTCACAGACAGGGCCTTGCATATTTTACGTTCCCCGGCCGAGCTTGCCTGGAAGATGAATCGCCGTGCCGCCGATAGCCGCCACCGCTTCCTGTATCCCTTCGGAGATCGTCGGATGTGGAAAGATCATCGCTAGCACCTCATCTGCCGTAGCTTCCAGAGACAAGGCAAGAGCCGCCTGCGAGATGAATTCCGTCGCGTGTGGAGCGAGCAGGTGAAGGCCCAGAATCTGGCCGTATTTTTTATTCGCCACTACTTTGATCATGCCCTGGCTTTCTCCTTCGACCAGAGCTCGCCCACTGGCGGATAGAGGAAATATGGCCTCTTCTGCCTCAAAGCCCCTTTTTGTCGCCTCTTCGAACGTCAATCCGACGATCGCGGCTTCCGGGTGTGAATAGAGGCAATGCGGCACCAGATCGTACGCAATAGGCTTGACAGGATTTCCCATGGCGCGCTCCGCCGCTAGCTTTCCTTCCATCATCGCGACATGTGCCAGCATCACAGGACTTGCGCAATCACCGACCGCATAGATGTCCCGATGATTCGTCTGCTGCCAGGCGTTTACCTTGATTTTTCCGCCCTCCACCTGAATATCTGCATCATCTAGCCGCAACGGCTGCAGATTGGCTTTCCGTCCCATCGCAAGAAGCACCAGTTCAGCAGCAAACGTTTCTCCTTGAGATAAGGAGACAGTAAAGGTGCCATCACCCTCCTTCGCAATCGTTTCCACTGTGCTTCCAATCGTGAACTGCACCCCAAGGCTTTTTAGATTCGCCTGTATCCCCGAAGATATGCTTACATCAATCGTCGGCACAATTCTTTGGGCTGCCTCGACCACATGCACCTGCACACCGAGCTCGGCAAAGATCGTGGCAAATTCAATCCCGATCACACCGCCTCCTATGATCGCTAGACTCCCGGGCAAGCGGTCGATCGTCAATAATTCGTCGCTCGTAATGACTCCGGGAATATGAGACCAGGGAGCCGCCGGACGTACGGGACGACTACCGGCAGCTATGATGATTGCATCTGCGTCAAACATCTTACTCTTGTCCCCGTCGACGATGACTTTTCTCTCGGATGTAAACGAAGCCGTCCCGGAAATGACGTCGATTTGCCCTTCCCGCAATAACCCTTCAACACCCATTCGCAAATGCTGCACGGCCTGGTTCTTGCGGGCCATGATTTCCTTCCAGGGCACTTCACCCTGCAGATGCTGGGGAAAGAGCGTTCTGCTTTTCGCCCAAGTACCCGATGAATCGAGCAAGCTTTTGGTCGGGATGCAACCCGCGTTCAGGCAAGTACCGCCTAAAAAATCCTTCTCGATCAAAGTTACCTTGCCGCCTAACTGGCTTGCTCGTATCGCTGCCGTATATCCGCCAGGTCCTCCGCCGATGACCAGTACACGCTTTTTCATCTTGCTCTCCCTCCCGCCAGCAAGCGGAGCGGCTCCTCACAGAAGGAAGCAAGCGTCTGCAAAAATTGCGCTGCGTCCGCCCCATCCATAGCCCGATGATCAAAGGTGAGGGAGAAGGTGATCATCGAGCGATTGACCAGATCATCCCCTATGAATACAGGTTTATCCGTGACTCTGCCGATGCCTAGAATACCTGTTTGCGGCGAATTGAGAATCGGCGTAAACCCATCCACCTGCATCATGCCCAGATTGCTGATCGTAAACGTACCACCTTGCATCTCTGTCGCGTCCAATCGCTGTTCCTTGGCCTTCGCAGTCAACTCCTGCAGAGCCGAAGCGATTTCCACTAGAGAAAGCCGGCATGCTTGACGGATGACCGGCACGAGCAAGCCATGCGGAACTGCCGCTGCTACCCCCATATGGACGTGGGAATGATACGTCAGCTCCTGGTTTTGGTACCAAGCATTCACGACCGGATGCCGCTTCAAAGCCTGGGCGACGAGCAAGATCAGAAAATGGGTCATGCTCACCCGGATGCCTTGCTCGGCCGCATCTGCCGCCAGCACCTCGAATGCCTTGCGCAACTGCGTCACATCCACTTCGCGAGTCAAGGTAACCTGTGGGATGTCCCGCCAGCTCTGCGTCATTCGCTCAGCGATCACTTTGCGGGTAGCAGTCAGCGGTTTCGTCACCCTTTCGTCGACTCCACCGTTGTCTTGCCCACTCGATCCTCTGTCGCCAGAAGCCCTTAATTGCTCGGCGATAACATCAGGGAGCAGGATCCGCTCCTGTGTCTCAATCGTCTCCCACCCGATCCCATTCTCTTCAGCGTATTTTTTCGCAAGCGGAGAAATCTTCGGCTTTTGGATCGCAGCGCTGGACAGATCGCGAGCCAGCAGAATCCCATGTTCTTCCGATGGTGTCAGATCTGCCAAATCCAGACCCTGCTCGCGGGCTAGCTTGCGGGCCAAAGGTGTCGCCCGGATGAAACCAGAGGGGGGCTGTACATCCTGCGGACTTGCTTCCTCGCCCTCCAGAAAAGAGGAGATATCCTCCTGCAAATCCGCCAGTATCGCCAGGCTGCCTCCCACCTGTGCCGTCTCGTCTGCCGCTACGAAGATATGCCGCAGCACTCCTGACTGAGCCGCTTGCACTTCATTGGTGATCTTGTCTGTCTGTACCTCAAAAAGCACCTCGCCTTGCTCCACCCAATCCCCGACAGACTTGAACCAGTTCGTGACAGTTCCCTCCGTCATCGTCAGGCCGAACTTTGGCATGGTAATGACGTGCGCCATCTCAATCCCTCCCCTCGTCTATCCACGTTCTTACCATCGAGCTTTCCTGACCGCTTCCACAACCTGCTCCACCTGCGGAATCACCCGTTTTTCTAGTGGCGGACTAAAAGGAACCGGTGTAAAGGCCGCACCGACGCGAATGATGGGGGCATCCAGGTATTCGATGATGTTTTCGCTCACAGACGCCGCGATCTCGCCGCCGACGCCGCCTGTTTTCACCGCTTCATGTGCGATGACGAGCCTGTGTGTTTTCTTCACGGATGTATAGATCGTCTCCATGTCCATGGGTACGATGGTCCGCAAATCGATGACCTCTGCCTCAATGCCATGGTGCTGACTCAACTGATCAGCAGCCTCCAGACAAGTCCCGAGCATCGACGAATACGACACAATCGTGACATCTTGTCCCTCCCTTACGACCGCGGCCTTGCCGATTGGGGTGAGATAGTCTCCGTCAGGCACCGGACCTGATTTTCGAAACAGGTTTTTATGTTCAAAATAGATGACCGGATTGGGGTCTCGAATCGCTGCTTTCAACAATCCCTTGGCATCTGCGGGATTGGAGGGGATGACCACCTTGATCCCCGGGATATGCAAAAACCAGGCTTCGAGCGATTGAGAGTGTTGGGCAGCGGCTGACTGGGTGACACCGTCGGGCGCTCGCAAGACCAGGGGGAGTGTCGCTTGTCCGCCAAACATATAGCGCATCTTGGCCATTTGATTCAGAACCTCATCCATTGTCACTCCGATAAAATCTGCAAAATGCATATCTATGACAGGCACTGCCCCTGCCAATGCCGCTCCGATCCCTGCGCCGACAAGCGCCGTTTCCGAAATCGGGGTATCGCGCACCCTCTCATAGCCGAATTCCTTGGGAAGTCCTTGGAACTGACCGAATATTCCGCCTTGTTTTGCGATGTCTTCCCCCATGATGAAGACGCGTTCATCCCTGCGCATCTCCTCCAGCATGGCTTCCAATGTGGCTTGTGAAAAGCTCAGGTTGCGCATTCTTACGATACCTCCTCTACGTACACATCATCGAAAGCTTCCTCTGGATCGGGATACGGGCTCGTCTCCGCAAACCGGACAGCTTCCTCGATCTCAGCAGCCACCTGCTCCTCGATTGCAACAAGCTCTTGCTCACCTAGCAATTGCTCGTTTTGCACCCTGAGGAAAAAGTTCTTGAGCGGGTCATTCTCCTCAAGCTGACTGATTACTTCCTCGCGCGTCCGGTACTGCTCCGGATCACCGACAAAATGCCCTTTGATCCGATAGGTCTTGCATTCCACGAGTGTGGGACCTCCGCCTTGCCGCGCCCGTTCGATAGCCTCAACAGCCGCCTCGTATACCGCGAATACATCGTTGCCGTCTACGATTGTACTTGGCATGGCATAAGAAGACGCACGCACAGCAATATCTGTCACCGCTGTAGCTTCATGCAAAGGAGTAGTAGAGGCCCATTGATTGTTTTCGCAGACAAAAACCGCGGGAAGCTTCCATACCGCCGCCATGTTGAGAGCTTCATGAAAAGTGCCGCGATTGCTGGCCCCGTCTCCAAAAAAACAGACGGCAACCTGATCTCCTTTTCGCAGCTGGACAGCCAAGGCTGCTCCCACCGCCAGATTGAATCCTCCCCCGACGACGCCATTTGCTCCCAGCATCCCGATGCTGAAGTCTGCGATGTGCATGGAGCCGCCCTTCCCTTTGCAGTAGCCTGTTTTTCGGCCATACAGCTCAGCCATGCAGCGTTTTACATCCGCCCCTTTGGCCAGCGTATGTCCATGCCCGCGGTGTGTACTTGTGATGTAATCCGTTTTTCGCAAAGCGGAGCAGACCCCGACACCGGTCGCTTCTTCCCCGATGTACAAATGAACAAAGCCCGGGATCTCGCCCGCGAGAAACTTCTCGTTAATCTTCTCTTCAAAACGTCGAATCATCAGCATGCGATAATACCATTCTTTCAAGAGGTCTGCTGGAAGATTTGTATTCACCACGAAAAAACACCCCTTACGTTCAGATGGTCTTGCTTCCATCCTCAGCATAAAGGGCGGTAAAGCGTTTTCATATATCCATTAGCATGATTGGCCTGCATGGTGCTCGGCAATGATCTCATTCATGACTTCCAACCCTCTTTTCAGCAAATCGACAGAGGGATGGGTAAAAGCCAGCCGCATGCGATTCTCATAGAGACCAACTCCGCTTAGCCAATTTCCCGGAACAAAGGATACCCCTTTTTGAATCGCCAGGTCGAGCAGTCGTTCGGCTGACAGGGAGCATGGAAGCTTGCACCACAGAAAAACACCGCCCTCGGGAATATGGCATCGAAGATTCGCGTTCCTGCTTATGACATCGTGAACCAGATCCAGCCTGCCCCGGTACGCTTGACGCAACTTTTCTATGTGGTCCTCCAGCCTCCCTTCTGACAAATAAGCATGGACAGCAATCTGTGTCAGGTTATGACTGTGCAAATCGATTCGCTGCTTGATTTTAACCAGATGGGATACGATACCCTCAGGGGCTACCAGCACTGCCACGCGCAGACTGGGAAAAAGATATTTGGAAAAGGATTGAAGGTAGATGACATTATTGTCTTCGTCCAACGATTTCAAAGAGGGAACCGGCTTTTTTCCGTAATACAGCAAGCTGGACGGGTCGTCCTCCACGATCAAAACCTTGTATTTCTTTGCCAGCTCCAGGAGCCTCTTTCTCCTTTTTAATGACATGGTGATGCCCGTAGGATTGTGAAAAGTGGGATTGAGATAAATAAACTTGACCGGAAATTGCATGAGCAGATTCTCCAGGCTGTCGATGCGAATCCCTTCTTGATCCAGTGTGATACGCAAGATTTTGGCTCCTGTCGCCGTGAATGCATCTGATGCGGCGAGGAAGCCGGGATCCTCCATGATCACGTAATCTCCCGGTCCCAGGAACAAGCGGCTAATCAGATCCAGCCCTTGCATGGCTCCTGAAACAATCATGATCTCCCGCGGGTTGGCCTCAATCTCCCTATCATAAAGCCATTTTCGCACATCCATAATCAACGGCTCATATCCTTGTGTCGGTGCCGGCAGTTGTAAAAGAATGGGGTTTTTCCGCAGATGCTCCGAGAAGCATTGGCTGAGCTCGATACCGGGGTGCACTTCGGGCGCGGTACCGACTCCAGCCAAATGGATCAGATGAGGATCCAGCCCGTATCGCATGATTTCCTCCATCTCATCGCTCATGGACCCCAATTGATACGTAAAATGATGCTGCCAAACCGTTGACCCCTCGACCCTTTCGCTCCTTGCACTGCGCATGATGTAGGTCCCGCTCCCCTGCTGAGAGCGAACAATTCCTTTTGCCTTCATGTCCTCATTGGCAAGTGTGATCGTCATTCGGCTGACCTTGAGGATTTCAGCCAAACGTCTTTCTGAGGGCAGGCGCGTTCCCGGCTTCAACCTTCCTTCTTGTACCCATTGTTCAATTCTTTCAGATATTTGCTTGTAAAGAGGTGTTTTCTCTGTTCCATCCAGTACAAGTTGGTCCCATTGGGCCAATGACACATGGCTCCCTCCTTATTTCATCTGTAAGAGCTGCGGCAACCATAGCGTGATAGACGGAATATACGTAATGAGCATAAGCGCGATCAGAGAGGCGACGATAAAGGGAATCACACCAATGGAAATTTCCTTCAACGATATCTTAGCCAGTCCACAAGCCACGTACAGATCCAATCCGACGGGTGGAGTCACCAGACCAATCGCCAGATTCATCGTCATCATCACCCCAAAATGAATCGGATCGATGTTCATAGCGGCGATAATGGGGAGGAAGATGGGCAGAAAGATGTAATAGGCTGAGATGGCATCGACGAACATTCCCGCGATCAGTAGAATCACGTTAATCATAAGCAGCATGAGAATCGGCCCCGGCGCGATACTCATGAGCGAATGAGCCAGATCTTCCGCAATCCCCTCCACGGTAATCAACCAGGCAAATGAAGAAGCCGCAGCCACGATCAGCATCACCATCGCAGTTGTTTTTGCCGAATCCAGCAGAATCGCCGGAATTTGCTTGAAACTGATTTCTTTATAAACAAACACACCAACGATCAGTCCATAGAAAACAGCGACTACTGCCGATTCCGTCGTGGTAAAGATCCCGGAATAGATCCCCCCTAATATGATGACTGGAGCCATCAATCCCCAGATTGCATCCTTCAAGGCCAGAAAGATCTCCTTTTTGCTTGCCTTTGGAAGAGTCGGAATTCGCTCTCTTTTTGCGATAAAGTAACTGGTCAAAGCAAGAATCAATCCCATGACCAAGCCGGGAATGATTCCGGCCACGAAGATCTTCCCGATCGATACCTCGGAGATGACACCGTACACGATGTAGGCAATGCTGGGCGGGATGATGATCCCGATGCCTCCTGCCGTAGCCAATAACCCTGCCGACATGTCCTTGCGGTATCCCTGCTTGACCATGGCTGGGATGATGATCGCTCCCACTGCAGCCATCGTCGCAGGCCCTGAACCGGAGATGGCGGCAAAAAAACACGCTGCGACGACGGCAACGATCGCCATCCCGCCGGTATAGTGGCCTGTTAAGGTCTGCGCCAAATGGATCAACCTTCTGGAGATGCCTGCCCGCTCCAAAATCAGTCCAGCAAGGAAAAAGAAAGGAATGGCAAGCAGTGTAAATTTGGCCATCGCAGAGTAAAGCGTTGAAGGAAGAGCTTGGAGCGGCAAATCAAAAACCAGCAATGTGGCGGCAGTAGACAGGCCTAGCGCTATCGCAATCGGCATATTCAAAAACAGCAAAAGGAAAAACGAACCAAACAAAAATAGCGCCACGTCACTCATTTCTCCACCCCCTCCTGACTGATTTTTTTCCATTCCAGCAGAGCCCCTTCCCAGAACCGGATGATGCACAATAACGCACCAAGCGGCACAGACAGGCCCATGATCCATTCCGGCAATCCCATAGCAGGTGTCTTTTGCTGGTAGGTGTACTGCTGGATGACCATTTCCACTCCATACCAAAGCAGGATCAAAAAAAAGACACTTATCAGACAGCTCACGAGCAGCACCAATATCTTACGGACACTGGGCGGACAAAGGTCTGTGAGCAGGGCAAAGCCCAAATGACCGTTTTCCCTGGCAAGCAAGGCCGCCCCGATAAAGATAATGAACGCAAACAGATTGGTCGTCAGCTCTTCGGTCATGGAAAACGAGCTGCTTAGCAAATAGCGTGAAAGCACATTTGCCATGGTGATGACACAAATGACAATCATGAAAATGACAAGAATCCACTCTTCCAGCCGAACCCATTTTTTCATGTGAGATTCCTCCAAGCGAAAAGGAGTCGTGAAGAAAACATCGCTCCGCCAAACGTTTTTGGCGGAGCCTCGGATTGAAACGACTAATTGCGGAATGCATCCAGCATTTCCTTGCCAATAATCTCCTCGTACTTGTCGATGACAGGAGCGACCTGTTCCTGGAATGCCTTGGTCTGCTCAGGTGTCAGTTCTACTACCTGCATGCCTTTTTCTTTCAATTCCGCCAACACCTTGGCATCCGCCTCGCGGTTCAATTGGATTTGATGCTTGGCGGCAGCTTGTGCCGTCTCCCTGAACATCTCCTGTGTTTGCGGATCGAGACTGTCGAATAGCTTTTTGTTCATGCCGAACACAATCGGATCGTACATGTAGTTCCAAACGGTGAGATGATCCTGCACCTCGTACAGCTTGGAATTCAAAATAATCGGGAGCGGATTTTCCTGTCCGTCGATCACGCCCTGCTGGAGGGAAGTAAACACCTCGGCAAAGTTCATGACGGTCGGGTCTCCGCCGAACTCTTTATAGGTACTGACCATCATTTCCATGGATGGGGTTCTGATTTTTAGTCCTTTCAGATCTTCCGGCTTCTCAATCGGCCTCTTGCTGTTGGTAATCTGGCGGTACCCGCTCTCACCGTAAGCCAGCGGTTCAATTCCCTTGCTGCGAATCACTTCCTTCAGCATTTCGCCTGCCTTTCCGTTCATGGCTTTATCTGCTTGTTCATAGCTGGGGATGAGCCAGGGGAGTGAAGGAGCTGAGAATTTGGGATCCAGTACGCTGTAAATAATCGTAGAGTGGAGGGAGATGTCTGTAGAGCCGTTCTGCACCGCTTCGATCCCTTTTGGCTGGTTTCCATTCGAAAGAGACTCGTTCGCGTACATTTTCATTTTGATTTTGCCATTTGTCCTTTTTTCCACTTCCTCGATCCACTGTTTCGTAGCGATGGCCCAGGAGTCTTTTTCTGAAACGGTGACGCTTATCTTTAAATTCAATTCCTTGGCCGGGGCGGTTGTGCTTGACGATCCAGACTCTTGCGGTGCTGCCGCATTTTGCGATCCACATGCTGCCAGTGCAATTGTCAAAAAAATGGACAAGCCTATGCCGAAAAGTTTCTTCATAAGTCCCCCCTCGCGCCTTGTAAGCGCTATTCCCATTTATAATTGAAAGAATAGTCATAATAAAAAGTTAAGTCTATATCCACTTCTTGAATTGGATATACGCCGGGGGCTCGATATTGCTCCGAATAGAAAAAGTCGAGTCCCCCACAGGAAAAATCCCTTAGGGAACTCGACTTTTTACCGATTTTTTTCAAATTTGGCCTTACTTCTTCAAAGGTGGCCTGATTGCTACGAGCCCTTCACAGCAGCGACCGTAGCCAATGCCGCTTCCAGATCCTCATAGACCAGATTGCCGACGACGATGGTGTCGGCAATCGCCGCCATCTCGGCAGCCTGCTGCGGCGTACGGATGCCCCCGCCGTAAAAGAAGTGGGCCTCATGTACGCCTGCCTTGCAGCCACTAACCACCTCAGGGTCGCCGTACTGTCCGCTGTATTCTAGATAGACAATGGGCAAACGGCATATCTGCGTCGCTACCTGCGCGTACGCTTTGGCCGTCGCACCGTCGGCGATCGGACGAGCCTGGGTCCGCTTCGCCGCTCCCGCTTCCGGGTTGGCGATCAGATAGCCCTCGGCAATAATTTCATCCCAGTGTATATAGGACCCGTATGCCAGCAGACCCGATACATGCGGCGCAAAGATCATGTCCGGGTCCCCTGCGTTTATGACAAGGGGAACAAAATACGAATCAAAGCCAGGCACGACCGCCTCCAGCGAGGAAATCTCCAGGATGGTCGGCACGGCGTAGCGGCGAATTCGCGACATCAGCTCGAGCGTGTTGTCATACGTCACGCCGTACGTGCCGCCAACGATGATTGCGTCAGTCCCTGATTCGCAAATGGCTTCCAGCTCCGCGTCCCCGATTGTCTTGTCCGGGTCCAGCTTAAACGTATGGCGCCAGCCACGATAATCAATCACCCGTTGTTGCCTCCCTATTTGCCGATCCGCTCCAGCGCCATCTGATAGCCGTCATTGCCGTAGTTCAGGCAGCGTTTGACACGCGATATGGTCGCGGTGCTCGCACCGGTCTCTGCTTCGATCTGATTGTACGTAAACCCTTTGCGCAGCATGCGCGCTACTTCCAGACGCTGTGCCAGGGACTGCATTTCGTTTACTGTGCACAGATCATCAAAAAATTGATAGCATTCCTCGATGGTTTCCAATGACAGGACAGCTTCAAAAAGCTGCTCGATGCCTTTTCCCTTCAATTTCTCCAATTGCATGCCATTCACCCCGTTTATGGTTACGCTTCTGATTTCCCACTGTGAAATTTTTAAGCGCTAAAGTCCCATACATATCATAAAAGAAACGGGGGTAGGCTGCAAGCACTTACTGAAATTTGAGGTGCTGGGCAAGCCCTGGTGCATTCGGTACGATTTCGACCCAGGTCTGGCCAGGCAACAACGGCATTTCCTGTGTCATCGCGTCATCTGCATACGCCTTGATTACCCCGTTGCTGCGCTTCCATTTCACCTTCTTGGCCTTGCCTTGCTGGAACAGGTAGCCGTCTCCCGGACCTACCACGTCCACATCCCGTCTGCCCTCATTATCCAAGACCCTATGGCGGGTAGAGATGACCAGCACATTGGTCGCCGTCAGCTGCTTGTTGTCGCTAAGGTCGATATGCTCCTTGCCGTCCGTGAAGCGCAGGTACTTCTTCTGATCTGCATCGTATTGAAAGCTTGCCTTGTTCAGCGAGTGAAACTCGATCTCGATCGTCGAAGCAGGCTCTCCGTCTGCTATGACGGCATCCTCGGGCAGGAAGGAGAAATGGATCGGTTCTGCCGTCGTCCGCATCCCCTTGTCGATCATCGCTTGCTCGAGCAATTCCGTGTTGGTGTACAGATTATGCGGCGCTTTGCGGAATTGCTCCCGCCAGAAATACCTGCCGTTGGGAATTTCGTCGAGGTGGCTGTAATCCGATCTGGTCAAGGTTTTCAAGGCATCTGGACTGCCTCCCGCATGGACCAGCATGGCATCGTAGCCGACACCCAATTGGATAAAATACGGGCGGATGCTGCGTACAGGACCGATGACATCCGGTTTTTGGCTTTGGAAAATGCTTAGGAAACGGGTCATCTCTCCCTCTGCCAATACCTCGTAAATGATGTCCGCCTGGTTCAAGCCCGTTTGGGGCCGGGCCGGGGGCGCATTGTTGATCATCACCATGATCGGGCGCTGTTCTGGCGGCTGATTGGTGCCGAGTCCGGTCAATGGAGACGTATAGGGATAGGTCGGTTCTTGCTTGGCAGGTGCTTCTACGATCGGAGCGGGCGGCTGCTCGGGTGCCGGCTTTGGTTCTACCACCGGCTGTGAGTTGCAAGCTGAGAGCAGCAGCAGCGAAAGTAGTACGAGAGAGGTTTTGATGTTTCGTTGCATGGAATCGCTCCTTCCTGAGTTCTCTTTTCTTTTCGCTTTTTGCAAAAGCGAATCCTGCCTTCCACATGTTTTCCACGATTCTCATACGGCTCTTTCACACATCGCATTTTTTGCTATGCTACAATGGAAGAAAAGAGTGATGCAAAGCGAGGGATACATCATGGAAACTCCCTACCTCGTCTATCTCGTGGACGATGAGACCAACCTCCTGGAGCTCTTGCAATCCTACCTGGAGAGCGCGGGGTTGCAGGTGAGGGCTTTTTCGAACGGGACTGAAGTCGTCTCTGTATTGGAAGGCGAACAGCAGCCGCATCTCTGGATTCTGGACATCATGATGCCGGACATCGACGGCTACGAGCTGCTGCGGTTGATCCGTCAAAAATCAGACGTCCCGATCATTTTTATTTCGGCACGCGATCAAGATGTAGATAAAATCATTGGTTTGGAGCTGGGCAGCGATGACTACCTGGCGAAGCCTTTTCTCCCACGGGAGCTGGTGATCCGGGCGAAAAAGCTGCTGCAGCGCACCTATGAAAAGGCCGTTCATGTCCCCGCTCCGTCGCAGACGTTTCAGGATTGGGTGCAGATCGGTCCTTATCTGATTTCCGAAAAAGGACGGCAGGTGAAGGAAGGCGAGGAACTGATCGACTTGACTACGAAGGAATTTGAGCTGATCATCTACTTTTTGCACAATCTGGGCTTGGCCCTAAATCGCGAGCAGATTCTCACCTCCATCTGGGGAGATGACTATATCGGTTCGGATCGGGCGGTCGATGATCTGGTCAAACGAATCCGCAAGAAAATGAGCAAGTTCCCGCTGGAGACCGTCTATGGCTTCGGCTATCGCCTGACGCGCGCATGAGTAGATTTCGTCTAAAAAACCTGCCGATCTCCCGGCAAATCCTGATCCTGTTTATGGCGCTGACCTCGATTTTGGGGCTGGGGCTTGGTTTTGGCTATCCCTTGGCTGTGAAGCAATACCTGGTGAACAACACCTACGCGCTCCTGGAGGATGAACTGTACACTTTGTCCGAGCATATTACGTTCAATGAAAAGAACGAACTGCTCACCGTGCCCGCGACGGCTCCCTACTTTTTGCAGCTTCTGCTTTCGCGCTATGAGTATTCGTTCGACATGATCGTCTATTCTACGGACGGCCGTCACCTCGGCAGTCGGACTAGCGGCCGCATCTCCTATGAGGACAGCATGGATCTGTTTCGCGAGGCCGCATCGCACCCATCCGGCAAGATACGGCACGGGTCGTTGGAGCGCCGGGACGAAAGCTACCTTTTCGTCAGCAAAAAAATGGACTACCACGGTTTTCCTTATTATATAGTGCTTTTCTCCAAAGAGCAGGAGCTCAACCAGATCAACGCCATCCTGACCCGCCAGTTCCTGCTGGTATTCAGCCTGCTGCTGGTGTTTAGCTGGGTCTTGGCCATCTGGTTCAGCGGGTATTTGAGCAAGCCGCTGCGTAGTCTGGAAGAGCTGTGCAAAAAGATCGCCCGCCGCCAGTTTGATATTCCGCTGACGATGGACCGCGGCGACGAGATCGGACAATTGGCCCGTTCCTTTGACTCGATGAAAAACCAGTTGAAAGAGTACGATGAATCGCAGCGCCACTTTATCCAGAACATCTCTCATGAGCTAAAGACGCCGATCATGGCGATCCAGGGCTACACGCAGGGACTGATCGAAGGCGTCTTCCAGGGACCGCAGGCGGAAAAAGGGCTGACGATCATCATGGAGGAGAGCAAACGGCTGGAAAAAGTCGTCGGACAGCTTCTCTACCTGACCAAGATCGAGTCCGTCGCTCAGATGATGCAGCTGGGACGGGTTGATCTGAGCGAGATGTTCCAGCTCTTGAAGCTGCGCTTGTCCGTCCTGAACCCGCAGATCGAATGGAAGCTGGACCTCCCCGCCTCCCTGGTCATCGAGGGGGACGGCGAGCAGTTGAGCACCGCTTTCGTCAACCTTCTGGAAAATCAGCTTCGCTACGCCAAGAGCCGATTGGTCATCACTGGCAAGCAAGAAGGCCAGCAGGTGATCATCTCCATCTGCAATGACGGGCCGCCGATCGAAGAAGCGCTTCTGCCGCAGTTGTTCCAGCGGTTCCGCAAAGGCAAATCGGGCAAGCACGGCCTGGGTCTTGCCATTGCCAGAGCGGTCTTCGAGGCGCATGACGGCACGATTGTTGCCGCAAATGCGGCGGAGGGGCCTTGCTTTACGATGACGATTCCGGTCAAGCCAAGTGAATAGCGGATATATTTTGATTCACGAAAGAAGCCTCTTTTCCATAGCAGGAAAAAGGGCTTCTTTGTTTAGAAAGGATACAGCCCAAGCGTCACGACCAGAGAGATCCATGCCGCATTTCCTTCACGCTCCATCCCGCATTGAACAGTGGGCGATGCAGCACTTTATCGAACAGGGACATTGGTATCGCCATATCCGGAGTTTGCGCAACACATACCGTAAAAAGCATCAGCACATCCTCTCCCTATTAAACAACACCTTCGGCAACAGAGTAGAGATCAACGGACACCGGGCTGATCTTCACCTCCAGATCACGGTCAAGACACGACAACCTGCGCACGTTTTGGTTCAACGAGCAGCAGAAAACGGCGTTCGCGTCTAGCGTTACCGGGCAGCCAGCATGACTTTGCTCCTATTGTTGCAGCATCCATTTTTTGGTATTCTATTCCCAAGCCTTATCGATCCAAAAGGTCAGGGAGGAACAGGCATGAATCAAGATTTTGAAAAATTGCTGTTGCTGATCGGATATGGATTTATCTTTTTTCTCGGACTTCTTGTATGTATCGGAATTGCGAATTTCGTTCTTTCTTCTGGCTAGGCGCAAGCCCTTCTCTTAAAAGAGAAAATCGACAAACGTATACCGCTCGACCGTCTGAAAGCCGAGCTTTTCATAGATTCGTCTCGCTGGCAGATTGTCGGCAAACACACATAAGTAGACATTGGCAGATTTCGCGGCTGCGATCCGGCAAATATCAGAGGTAATCTGCGCCCCCAGGCCCCTTCCTTGACAGGCTGGAGCTACGCCGATGTTTCCAATCTCCACGTAATCTTCTGAATAGATATGGAATCCCGCCAGTGCAATCGGCTCCGCGCCGTCAAAGATCCCGAGATGCGGCATGCCGAGCAGCTCATCGGCGCGAAAACTGACCATCCCGATTTGCCTCGCCAGGCCTCTCATCGCTTCTATGTCGTCTCTCGTGACCGGACGAGAGTTTCCTTGTGGGAGAAGTTGGTCCTTCTGCGTCCATTTTTTCAAAAGCATTGTCCGCTTCGACTGGACATGCGGGATGAGCAGCTTTGGCAGATGGCGCTCGGCTACAGTAAAGACCGCTTTCGTTGAGTGCGGAGGCGAAGAGATGCCTACTTCGACACGCACACGCTCCAGCATCTCCCGAACTTCATAGCATTCTATCTCCTCGTCTACATGAATGGTAAACGCGTGAAACGGCATTCCCTTTAGATAGGAACCGATCACCAAACCGCTTTCACCTTCAGCGCGATCTACAAGTGTCAACGAACGGTCAGGTCGAACACATAGATTCCCATGCAAAATGTAAGCCTCTTCCCGTGAAATTTTGCCAAGCCATCCATCCAGTCCGCCCCCTTTTTCCCAAACCATCATGAAAATCACTCCATTCTGTATTTCCCTATTGACGTCTCTCCCCATCAACGTTACCATGATGAGAACACTTGGCTGGGCCATGCTTTTTGGCGCAGCTTGGACAACCCGATTCGTAGAGAAAATGGTAACTTACACTTATCAGGAGGAGAGAATTTTGGCTACTTTTTACACTGAACCATCCCGCACCTTTAATGAGTATTTGCTGCTGCCCAATCTGACAACCAAGGAATGCAATCCGGCAAATGTAGATTTGTCCACCCCGATTACTAAGTTTAAAAAAGGGGAAAAACCGGCGATCTCCCTCAACATACCGTTCTCATCAGCAGTCATGCAAGCAGTATCCGACCATCATATGGCGGTAGCTCTGGCTCGATGTGGCGGTATTTCCTTTATTTTTGGTTCCCAATCCGTAGAGAGCCAGGCAACCATGGTGCGCAAGGTCAAAGCGTACAAAGCAGGCTTCGTCGTCAGCAAATCCAATCTGACCCCGGACCAAACTCTCAAAGATATTCTGGCATTGAAAGAACAGACCGGCCACTCCACCTGTGCAGTCACCGAAGACGGCACCGCCAAGGGCAAGCTTCTCGGCATCGTGACAGGTCGCGACTACCGCATCAGCCGCGACTCGCTGGATAAAAAAGTGAGCGACATCATGACACCATTCTCCTCCCTGATCTATGCCAAGTCCGGCACGACTCTGTCGGAAGCCAACGACCTCATCTGGGAGCACAAATTGAATTGTCTGCCGATCGTTGACGAAAATCAAAATCTCGAGTTCCTGGTCTTCCGCAAAGACTATGACTCTCGCAAAAACAATCCGCTCTCTCTTTTGGACGCCAACAAGAGCTACATCGTCGGAGCAGGGATCAACACCAAGGACTACAAGGAACGCGTTCCCGCGCTGGTCGAAGCAGGTGTCGACATCCTCGTCATCGACTCTTCAGACGGCTTCAGCGAGTGGCAAAAAGAAACGGTTGAATACGTAAAAGCCAATTTCAATGTGCCGATCGGTGCAGGAAACGTAGTAGACAAGGAAGGCTTCCGCTACCTCGTAGATGCTGGCGCAGATTTCATCAAAGTAGGGATCGGCGGCGGTTCGATCTGCATCACGCGCGAGCAAAAAGGAATCGGACGCGGACAAGCCTCTGCTGTCATCGAAGTGGCGCAGGCTCGCGACGAGTATTTCAAAGAGACTGGCATCTACATCCCGATCTGCTCCGACGGCGGAATCGTGCATGATTATCACGTGACGCTCGCTCTGGCGATGGGCGCGGATTTCGTCATGCTGGGCCGTTACTTCGCCCGCTTCGATGAGAGCCCGACTAAAAAAGTGAAGATCGGAAACAACTTCGTGAAAGAATACTGGGGTGAAGGCTCCAACCGCGCGCGCAACTGGCAGCGTTATGACACCGGCGGCAAGCAAAGCCTTGTCTTTGAAGAAGGGGTCGACTCCTACGTGCCTTACGCAGGTTCTCTGCGCGAAAACCTGGATCGTACGCTGAACAAAGTGAAATCGACCATGTGCAACTGCGGCTCGCTCTCCATTCCGGAATTGCAGCAAAAAGCGAGAATTACGGTCATCTCCGCGACCAGCCTGGTCGAAGGCGGCGCGCATGACGTCATCCTCAAGGAAAGCAGCATGGCTGCTGAGTAAAGCCTGAAAAAAAAGGACCCTCCCCACGGAACAGTGACCGGCAAGTGAGTCATCGTTTCCGTGCTGGTGAGGGTCTTTTTCGTGGCAAGAATCAGCTCAGGCGGAAAAACCCGAACGGTTCACCCAGGCGATACGGCTCCCCCCACTCGTCCAAGCGATTCATGGTAGCGCTGTCCAGCTCCACAGATGCACTCTCCAGGTTGGCAGCAAGCTGCTCAACGCGTGAAGCCCCGACGATGACAGTGGAGACGGCAGGCTTGTTCATCAGCCAGGCGATGGAGAGCACGCTCGGCGCCATCCCCAGCTCTTTTGCCAGCTCGGCAACCTGTTGACCCAGCTGAATCTTGTCTTGGCCCAGGAATCTCGCAAAGCGCGGCTCTTTCTCCAGCCTGGAGCCTGCCGGGCCTTGATCCGCTGAGGTGTACTTGCCTGTCAAAATACCTCCTGCCAATGGATAGTAAGGGATAATACCCAGTCCTTGATCGAGGCAGAGCGGAATCATCTCACGCTCCGGCGTACGGTCGGCCAAAGAGTAGCTGACCTGCAGGGAGACGAAGCGGTTCAGGCCTTTCAGTTCGCTGATTCCGAGCGCCTTCATCACTTCCCAGGCGAAGTAGTTGGAGGCTCCGATATAACGTACCTTCCCCGAGCGTACCATGTCATCCAATGCTCGCAATGTCTCTTCCAGCGGGGTGTTTGGATCAAAGGTATGGATCTGGTAGAGGTCGACATAGTCGGTCCGCAGACGTTTCAGGCTTCCTTCCAGTTCCTTTTGCAGATGATAGCGGGAGGAGCCGCGCTCATTGACTCCCTCTCCCTTTACCAGGCCAGCTTTGGTAGCCAGCACGACGTCATGTCTGCGTCCTTCCAGCGCTTTTCCGATGATGCGCTCGGATTCTGTGCCTGTATAAATATTGGCGGTGTCGATAAAGTTGATGCCGCCGTCCAATGCTGCGTCAATGATTGCCGTCGAGGTGGCCTCATCCGCACGTCCTCCGAATGAGTTGGTCCCGATTCCCAAAGCGGACACATGCAGGCCGCTGTTTCCCAAACGATGATATTTCATGTCGTCTCCGTCCTTTCCTGTTTCTTGGTTTTGTCCACATAGGAATTGTAGCATTTTCCATCGGAGTTTCCGATTGTGAAACTGTCTGCTTTTTGGATGGGTGTGGTTCAGGCTGCAGTGGTGGGGAGGAAAAAGGAGAAAACGCTCAGGCGGGTTGGGATCTTTGCAGGGGGGCCTTCACTGGCCGCCTCCCACTTCAAAGGCGGAACCGCGGCCAAAAGCAGCCGCTTCGAAGAAGTTATTCAAGGTTGGCCGCTAAGAGAGTGTTCCGCCTTTTCCGTTCCCGGCTTGGTGAAGATCCCAAATGCCCTCGCTTTTTTCTCCTTTTTCCTCGACCAGCTCTGGTCGTTTCACAATGAGCTGTAAATATTTTCTGTATACTTCGTAATGGCTTCATCGTAATCCGGGTACTTAAATCCGAGACTTGTTGACACAGCTTTAGAGTATTTTCTAAATAACTCATAACAGGTGAATAAAGACTGCCACATTTCCTCATACCCACTCTAAGAATACGTTGAGAGGAGTTTCTCCCAATCTTCCTTTGGTAGGTACCGATCGATAAATTTATAGTTTTTCCCCACACTAAAAGTGAAGCCTTGCTCGGATCCAATTTGCCAAGTCATCATTCTCAATACATTCGGTCTCGCAATCTCGTGTAAATGATCAATCGCAAAAAGGATTTCTTTTCTGGCTAGCCCTTTTACTACGTACGTGGAAACCATCCAGAATTCATTGCAACAATCATCGAATTCTCTTGCAGTTGGCTTTTTGATCCAATATTGACGATCATCCGCTATCACTTCCTCTTTCATGAGAGCATCCTTATCGAGCAAGACCTTAACTAAGCCGTCGCTCTTGGTAAAGTAATCCTCTACTTCACGAATTGGAATCAGGGTTAGATCTACTTTACTTCCATCCTCAAATAGCATTAAATAGGAAAACCAATTCCCTAGCTCGGACGGAAAAAGCTCCATATCCTCGGGTTTTTGCATCATCACACGATTCCCAAAGATGTCAAGCCATTGATCATTCTCCTTGAAAGAATCCATATCTGTTACAAAGTATGAAATGTCATAGTCCTGGAAGGTATCTGGGGGAATATGTTTGTTTGTACGCGACCCTTCCAACGTTACCAATCGGATTCTATCGTCATTCCTCGCAACATCAAGCAGGATATTCATCATTTCTTGTTCACTTCTCAATACGGTAGTCCCCCGTTTCCAATCTATTTGCTTATTTCCCGTTTTTCCTCGACCAGCTTAGCGATAACCAGAGGTAAAGGCCAATTCCCCCGAAGGTAATCCACGGACTTATCATCAGCTGAGCTTCGTGTGTCAATGGAGTCAGACCCAGAAGAAAATCGGGCAGTGTCAACAATGCTACGACGATGAGCAGAATCCATGTTTTTGCCCAAAAGGACGCGCCGATGATAAAGAGTGCCGTAATTCCTCCGATGATCATACTTGCCGTAGTGCCAAAATGAATCACGGGAGTATCGATGGCTCGATTAGCGTAGATCAGCCCTACAAACAAAGCGATGGGCAGGATCATGATCGCTGTTACGAGCAATCCTTGTTTTTTGATCGATAGATTCGTTGCAGATATATATTTGAACCCCGTTGCAATAGCAGCAATAAATACAGCGCCGATAACAAGATGTCCGACGATTTCCAGGACAGAATAGGAGAGATTTCCCTTCATTAAGTCCGAGAAAATCGTAAATGAAAATGACCCGAAAACGATGAGGCTAATTGTTTTGATCCATGATCGATAGTCGGTGGCCATTTCATTGGAGACCATCTCCATATATTCCTTCGGTGATTTTCCAATGATTTTTTCAATCGGCTTGCCGTTTTTTTCTGCTTCGAATAAATGAACTTCCAATTCCTCCACGATTTCTTCGATTTCATCCGAATGTTTTCCGCTGGAGAATAAGTATACGCGCAAATGGTCCAGGAATTCCCTGCTTTTATCCGACAGCTTCAACTCACTATTCATCCGTCTCATCTCCTTTTAGGTGTTCTGAATCCGATTCATGGCGCAACACCCTGTTTACATTGGTCTGCAAATAATTCCATCTCTCGATAAACATTTCTAACTCTGCCTCGCCCTTCGGTGTAAGGGAATAGTACTTCCTTCTTGGCCCCGCCGTTGATTTTTTCAGAGTTGTCGTAACCAATTCTTCTTTTTGCATTCGCATCAGCAATGGATAAATCGTCCCCTCGCTGAAAGAATGAAATCCGTAGCTTTCCAGTTTTTCTGCCAACTCGTAACCGTATACTTCTTTATCCTTGATAATCGCCAGTAAACAACCATCGAGAATTCCTTTCAGCATCTGTGTTGTCGACAAATTCTCTTTCACCTCCCCAATACCTTGCATTACAAGGGTAACGATGACAAGCATTCCCTTGCATTACATGATACTTCATCCAGTATAACGCCATTAGTCTTGCAATGCAAGGTATAACTCTTGCTCATTTCGCAAGTCGCCTTGGCCATGCCCCATAAAAAAAGCACCCGCCCGATGTGACTGCTCATCATCAGACAGGCGCGGTTCTCGTATTTCGATGTACTGCTAACTCCTATACTTCCTCGATCAATCGCGCCAGCAGTGCTGTGCGGATCGGCACTTCCGACAACTCCACGAACTCGTCCGGGGAGTGGGCGAAGCCGCCTCTCGCTCCCAAGCCATCCAAAGTCGGGCTGCCGCATGCAGCGGCAAAATTCCCGTCGCTTACACCGCCGGTTCCCGACTCTTTCAGGGGAAAGCCCAGTTCGTCGCGGCTGATGGCCTGTGCGAGTGAAAACAGTCGGTCGGTCTCCTCTGTCCGCTCCATCGGCGGACGGCGAATGCCGCCCGATACCTGGATGTTCGCTCCGGCGAGCTGCGGTTGTAGCGCGCGGACAACTTGCTCGATGCGGTTGGCCTCTGCGATGGTCATGAAGCGCACGTCCACCTCAGCCTCCGCATAATCCGCCACCACATTGGAGCCGATCCCGCCTTTGACCAGACCCACGTTGAGCGTCGTTCCTTTTTCGTAGTCCGTCAAGGAATGCACGAATTGGATCTGCCGCGACAGCTCTTCAATAGCTGAGACGCCATTCTGATGATCTACACCGGCATGGGAGGAGACCCCATGTGCGCGCAGGGTAAAATGTCCGCTCCCCTTGCGCCAGGTCTTCAGGGCGCCAAGCGGTTCACTCGGCGGCTCCAATACGAAGCTCGCCATCGAACGCCTCGCTTCCTGCTCCACCAGTTCGCGTGATGTCGGGCTGCCGATCTCCTCATCACTGCTGAGGATCAAGACGATTTTCTTGTCTGCAGGCAAGCGGTTGAGCTGCACCAATCCCCGCAGCGCAAACATCGCCTGCAAGACACCCGCCTTCATATCGTACACACCAGGACCGTACGCCTTGCCATCTTGCACGCTGAATGGGCGGCGAGCAGCTTCTCCTTCCGGCCACACCGTATCGTAATGACCGATGATGAGAATCTGCTTGTCGCCGTCTCCCACGGTGCAGCGAACCTGATCGCCATAGGTGGGATTGGCCACCAATTCTGCCTTGCCCCCGGTCAGTGCTTCGAACTGCTGTGCAAACCACTGCGCCATCACATCTCCCAGTCGCTTGTTCTTGGACGGGGAATCCATGTTCACCGAGGTTTCCAGTAGTTGGAGAAAGTGTTGCATGTTTGTTTCCATATACGTGTGCATTGACATATTGCCTCTTCCTTAATGTGATTGAGAATTAAGTCCGAACAGGCGCTCCAGTCCGTACACTTTTTCCAACAAGATGATGAACACGAGACTTAGCAGAATAACGACCGATGAGATCGATGCAACCAGCGGGTCAAGTGTCTCCTGCATGTAACTAAAGATCGCCAATGGCAATGTCGTCGTATCCGGTGCCACCAGGAACAACGAAACGGTCACATTGTCAAACGAAGTCAGGAAGGAGAAGATCATCCCCGAGGCAATCGCCGGACGCACGAGCGGCAGCGTAATGTCCCAGAACACGCGGAACGGATGGGCACCGAGCATATACCCGGCCTTCTCCAGCGTGTAGTCAAACGAGCTCAGCCCGGTCAAGACCAGACGAACCACGTACGGAATCGAAATCAGGATATGTGCGAGCAAAAGACCCGTGAACGTCCCGGCTATCCCGATGCGCGTAAAGAACAGCAATGCGGAAATCCCGATAATCAGCGAGGGGACGGTCAACGGCGACAGCATCAGCGCGTTGATAAACCCGCTCCCGCGAAACTTGTATTTGGACAAGGCGAACGCTGCCAAGGTACCCAATACGGTCGCCAATATGGCAGACAAGGTCGCCAGCTTGATGCTCGTCCAGAAGGAATCAATAAATTCCGGTCTGTCCAGAATCATCGAATACCATTTCCAGGAAAATCCTTCCGGAGGAAAAGCCAGATACCCGGCGGCTGTAAACGAGCTTGGAATAATGACCAAAAACGGCAGGTTGACCAAAATGATGATAATGAAGGTGATGAGCCCGAGCACATTGATCTTTTTCATGACGCAAACACCTCTTTGTACCTCTTGTTTTCGATCAGCTTCGTATACAGGCTCACCAAGACAATGGTGCTTCCCAAAAGCAGGAAGGCCAAGGCTGCACCCAGCGGCCAGTTCAGGGTCGACATGATTTGCTCATACGCCAGAACCGGAATCACTTTGACAGAGGTTCCCCCCATCAGGGCAGGCGTCACAAACGCACTCATCGACAAGCTGAACACCAAGGTCGTCCCAGCCACGATGCCAGGAAGACTAAGCGGCAGCGTCACCGAAAAGAAGGTGCGGGCACGCGAGGCACCCAGAATCGATGCTGCTTTGTTCAAAGAAGGATCGATCGAGTACAGGCTGGTAGCCAAAGCCAGTACCATATAGGCGATAAAAGAGTCTGTAAGACCGATGACTACTCCCAATTCGTTGTACAACAGGCGCAAAGGCGTCTCGATCATTCCCAGCGCGATCAGCGTTTCGTTGATCCAGCCCTTCTCCCCGAGAACGACCACCCAGCCGAAGTTGCGGATGACTACACTGATCAGGTGCGGTGCCAGGATGCACATCGTGACAATCCCGCGCATTTTGCCAGTCGCCTGCGCCATGAACATCGCTACCGGATATCCCAGCAGCAAGGTGGCGAGTACAGTCCACAGACTCACGCGAATCGTCCGCCAGAGAATTTCCAGATAGAAGGTATCCTGGAAAAAGAGCGCGTAATTCTCCAGCGAAAAGGCTTGCTGCGCATCCTGAAAGCTAAGCAGCAGCATCAACAGCATGGGAATCACAAACACTCCCAGAAGTACGATCAAAGCAGGTGCCGTCAACAGCGTAACGGAAAGACGTCTGCTCATACGTCATCCCCTCTCCGTCGGCATGATCAGCACATCTTCTGCTTTCCAATAGCAGACAATGCCTTTTGCTGCTTCTTGCTCTGTAGCTTTGTCGATCAGCTTTTGCACTTTCACGGACAAGGTGTTTCCGCCCACTTTTACCTCGCATTCGGTATAAGAGCCCAGGAAGGACGCGATTTGCAGCTCGCCCTTCACATTGTTTTCTGCTTCGTTGGACTCCGTCGCGGACAATTGGATTTTCTCCGGCCGCACGAATGCGATGACTTTTTGATTCGGTGCAAATTTGCGAGTTTGCTTCGCTGCGTGAATCAGCAGCCCTTCATTTGTCCGTACAGTCAGGCGATCGCCGTTCACCTCGACGACCTCCCCTTCCAGACGGTTCGTTTTGCCGATGAAGGTATGCACGAATTCAGATGCAGGTTCATTGTAGATTTCCAGCGGTGTCCCGATCTGCTCGACAAAACCGTGGTTCAGCACGACGATGCGATCAGACAAAGACAACGCTTCTTCCTGGTCATGCGTGACGAAGATGGTCGTGACCCCGATCTCATGGTGGAGACGCTTCAGCTCATCACGCAGCTCTTCGCGCAATTTGGCATCCAGGTTGCTCAGCGGCTCATCCAAAAGCAGGAGGGAAGGCTCGATCACCAGAGCGCGGGCGATCGCAATCCGCTGGCGTTGTCCGCCGGAGAGCTGCTTCGGATAGCGGTCGGCTACATTCGGCAGCTTGACGAGAGAAAGGACGCGGTCGACCCGCTCCTTCATCTCCGCTTTGTTTACTTTTCTCAGCTTCAAGCCGTACGCGATGTTTTCCGCGACAGTCATGTGGGGGAACAGGGAGTAGGTCTGGAAAACCATCCCCAACTCCCGTTTGTAAGGGGGGACACCGTTCATCCGCTGTCCCTTGATCAACAAATCACCGCCGTCCGGTTCCAGAAAACCAGCGATCATGTTTAGCGTCGTTGTTTTTCCACAGCCAGACGGGCCGAGAAAAGAGACGAACTCACCTTGCTCTACCTGCAGGTTGAAGTCCTGAACCACGACATTGTTTTGGAATTTTTTCATGATGTTGCGTAGTTCGACGTCATATACCTTTGCCAAAAAGGACACCTACTTTCCTGTTTTTGGTGCGATTTCCCGGTTAAAGCGATCCAGCCATGCTGCCATTTGGTCGCTGATCACTTGATAGTCAAAGGCAACGACTTTGGAGCGGTCAAATTCCAGGGATTTCGCTACTTCTTCAGGCAGCGCTACGTTTGTGGACGGATTGTAGTAGAGCTTGGTCGCATACATGGTTTGCACTTCGTCTGTCAGCAAGAAGTCGATGAAAGCTTTTGCTGCTTCTGGATGCTTCGCGTTTTTCACCAGGGAAGCGATGGTCGGTACCAGGTTTCCGCCTTCTTGCGGGAATACGAATTCGATCGGCAGACCTGCGTCTTTTTGCGTCAAGCTGCGCGCCATGGTCCATGTGGTGTATGCAGCTGTTTTATTTTGCAGGTTTTGCTGCAGCTGTGCCGCACTCTTGGCAAATGTCGGCATGTAGCCCGCGATGGTGCCCATTTTTTCAAATCCTGCTTCGATATCCTTCTCGGAACCGCCGTTGGCATACGCCATCATGATCATCGCAGAGCGGCCGAAATTGCTCGCTACGTCTGTCATGGTGATGTTGCCTTTCATCTCTGGTTTCGCCAGGTCATTCCAGGAAGTTGGCACCGGCAGATTTTTCTCTTTCACGATTTCGGTATTATAGGAGATTCCCATCGGAGTGAAGTTGACGGTCGCACCGCTGTTGTCTTTCACTGCTAGGTCCTGGGAAATGTTTTTCATGTTCGGGATCTCTTCTTCTTTGAGCGGCTCCCACAGTCCTTCGAGGCGTCCTTTTTCTTGCTCTCCGCCCTCAATGATAGCGATATCAATTTGTGGTGCGTTTTGTTGCGCTTTCACTTTTGCTACGATTTCAGTAGAAACACCGGATACATAAGTCAATTTTACATTCGGGTACTTCTCGTTAAACTTCTTGAAGATCTCGTCTTTCATCAGCTTTTCTACCGTTGCGCCATTCCCGGACACAATCAGGCTGTCTTCCAATTCCACCTGTTTTTCGGCAGCAGGCGTCTCGGCCGGCGCTGGTGTCGGAGCAGGCTCGGAAGTTTGCGGCTGTGTCGTGGACGATCCACATCCCGCCAATAAGGAACCTGTCAAAGCAAAAATTGATAGTACGGTTAAAGCCTTCTTCTTCATCTGAGTTCAACCCCCGATATTCTTTATTTGTTCACGAATAGAGAACGATGTTTGCTATTCGAGAACGATAGTGTTACACTACCATAAGTAGACTGACAATTCAAGATTGTTTAGAAAAAAACGTAAAGTACGACTTCCCTGAATGTGATACGATGAGGTCAATGTACTTAAGAAGGAGACGTGTGCATGGAAGTTCTCTCCTCTGTCCGAAATGGATGCAAACTATTGAAAATCTTTCTGGATTCTCCCAAGGAGCTGGGCGTGACCGAGTTAAGCAAAAAGCTTGAACTGTCCAAGGGAGCGGTGCACAAGCTGCTCACCACCCTGGAATCAGAAGGTTTTATCCGGAAAAATGAAAAAACCAAGCAGTACACGCTTGGCTACACCCTCCTGGAACTTGGCACAAAAGTGCTGAAAAACCATGATATTGTGGATTTTTCCATGCCGTATATCAATCGGCTTTTATCGCGGACCAGCGAGTTGGTGGTGCTCTGTGTGCGGGACGGCAGGGATGCGATCTATGTAGCAAAAGTAGATTCGCCCCATCCCATCCGTTTTACCGTCGAGTCATTCCGTCGTTTTCCCCTCTACTCCACTTCGGCAGCACGTGTCTTGCTAGCTTATCAACCAGAGCCGTTTCAGGATGAGATTTTGTCTGAGAGGTTGAAAACATATACGCCGCATTCCTATCAATCCGCAGAAGAGATCAAGCAAAATCTGCAGATGATCCGGGAGCGCGGCTACGAAATCAGTTCCAATCGCCGCAATGTCGGGGTAACCGGCGTGGCAGCACCGATCTTCGACTCGTCTGATCAGGTCGCCGCCTCGATCAGTGTCGTCGGACCGTCTGACCGCGTCGAGCCCCAGCTCGATAACATCCTGCAAGAGGTGCTGGAAACAGTGCGGGAGATGTCTATGGAGTTGGGACATCGGGCTTGATTGGACGCCAAAACAGAAGGAGGGGTTGCTCGCATCTGCGAAAACACCCCTCCTTTTCCCGCTGGCTCATCACCATATGCGTGCTTCGTCACTCGCTCTTCGCAAGATTTCATCCACCGTCTCCTCTGGAGTAAGCTCCGATGTATCCAGCCACATGCCGATTCGTGGCGTCTCATTATGCAAAACCGCTTCGAGCATCGCAATATCAATCGCGCCGTACCCTTTTTTCTGTCGGGCAGCCTCCCTTTTGGCCACTACGTCGGCCCGAGGAGAAAGAACAATGACGTAAAGCGGGCGATGTTCAATCATCTCTATTACATCCTGCAGCATCGGGCCGATGATGACATCCTGCAGCACTACCTGAAAGCCCTGTTTTGCGTACGCATCTGACGCTTGGGCAGCCAGTTTGTATCGCAGCCGAAGTTGTTGGATAGCTTCTTCGGTAGGGTTGGCTGACATGGCTTCCTCGCCATGGACAATCATCTTGCGGAAAACATCACCGCGAACATGGACGCTCTTCTCCATGCGTTCAGCAAGCAGCTGGGCAATCGTTGACTTTCCTGAAGCCATAATGCCCGTGATGAGAAAAATGCTCGACATCATCCCCATGTCTCCTCTCAAACGGAAAATTTATCCACATCCATCATATCATTCCGACGGCATGCCGATACAAGGCAATGACGACAACCCCGGCCACCAATGCCCATACGATCTGCTTTCTCCACAGACCGACCGCAAGCGACACCGTACCTGCGACGATGTATTCCGGGCTCCATGCTCCCTCGCGCATGTGAAAGAGAATCGGCGGAATTGTCATGGAGCTGAAGACACCTACCGGCACCATCGCCAAGCCCCTCCGCAACCAGTCCGGAATCTCCCAGCGCGAGCTGATCAAGAGCATCGGGAACCGCGTCAGGTACGTGATCAGCGCCATTAGCAAAATAATCCAAATGATGTTATCGTTCATCGCTCACCGCTCCCATCACAATCGCCGTCAAGGTCCCGACAATCACAGCTGCGGTACCCCCGCCCAGCGCATACCCAATGCACGCCGCGGCAGCCGTGCACGCAGCTACCTTCACATGGAAGGAGGTGAGCAGATTGACGGCGAGAAAGCCCAAAAACGTCGCGATAAAAGCAAAATCAAGCCCGTAAGCCTC
Organism: Brevibacillus panacihumi W25; assembly: GCF_000503775.1. Lineage (GTDB taxonomy): Bacteria > Bacillota > Bacilli > Brevibacillales > Brevibacillaceae > Brevibacillus > Brevibacillus panacihumi_A. The sequence continues at coordinate 2,131,953 of NZ_KI629782.1, forward strand.
CGTCTGGGTAAACGCCGCACCGAACCACGCGCCTGCGAATGTGCTTGCGTTCCAGATGACATAGTCCACGACGCTTGCCCCTGCGAAAAACGACAAGCTGGGCTTTCCCCCCGCATCCAAATACGTGGCCTTCAAGGCAAATGTCTCATCATTGAGCGTTCCTGCCATAAGCGACAGCTTCCAGGCAGGTGTTCCCTGAAAACGCGGTCCGAGCGACAGTCCGTATAATAGCTGGCGCGCGTTTAACAAAGCGGTCGAAAGCAGGATCGGCCAGCCAACGATCCCCTGCGAGATCAAACCGACCGCTGCGAACTGGGAGGAGCCCGCATTGACCAGCAAGGAAAAGAGGACCGCTTCCGTCACCCCCAGTCCCGCCTGCCTCGCCAATAATCCGAATACAATCCCATCAATGATGCCGGCCGCAGCTACCGGAATAATCTGACGCATGCCTGAAACAAACAATGCAAAAGACCCACTCATGTTGCTCATCTCTGTCTTCCTTTCCCCTTATCCGCTGATAACAAAGTTGGACGCCACACCTCACCCAGCAATCGAATTCCCGCCTCCATCTCTTCGATCGTCTGCCCGCCGAAGCCGAACTGAAAGCTGGGAAAGTAATCATCTTTTGGCCTCATCCACTTGTGATCGGTAGGATAGACGCGGATCCCCGCCGCGGCAGCCAGTTCCGTCAAGGTTTGCGCATCACAACGGCTGCGCACCTCTACCATGACAGAGATGCCTGCATCCTGTCCCGTGATGCGGATCGCCTCTCCCATCTCCTCCTGCAGCAAGCGAAGAAGAGCATCGTGCTTTTTCTTGTACAATGTCCTCATTTTGCGAATATGCCGCTCCCAATCCCCCGTTTTCATAAATAAGGCCAGCGTCTGCTGATGAATACGCGATGCAGTCTGGTCGTATTCCGCCAAATGCTCGTGGTAGAGAGCCAACAGGCTGGGAGGCAGCACCATGTAGCTGATCCGTATCGCCGGAAGGAGTGACTTGGAGAATGTCCCCATATAAATCACCCGCCCGGCAGCATCCAGCCCTTTAAGAGATGGGATGGGTCTGCCGTGATAGCGAAACTCCCCGTCATAATCGTCCTCGATGATGTAGCCCTCTGTCTGTGCCGCCCATTGCAGCAGCCTGAGCCGCTTGGCGTAAGGCATCACGATGCCGGTCGGGTCCTGATGGGATGGCGTGATGTAGACCAGTCCCGCTCCGCTTTCCCGCAGCTTTTCTATGTGGATGCCCTCTGCTTCCAATGGGATCGGCTTCACGTCAAACCCCAGGTTGAGAAATACCTTTCGCACCCCCTGATAGCCAGGCTCCTCCATCGCGACAGCCTGTCCGCTCAGACCAAACAGACACCCCAGCAAGGTGATCATCACCTGCGTACCCGCACCGATGACGATTTGCTCCGGGGAGGCCTGCACTCCCCGCGCCTGACGCAAGTACCGGGCCAGCTCCAGGCGCAATTCAGGCTCGCCTTGCCTGTCCCCGTATCGCAGAAGCTCCTTGTTCTGCTCCCGCATGCACTGGTTGCTATACTTTTTCCACAAAGCAAACGGAAAATGGTCAGGATCAATGCTTGCCTGGTGAAAATTGTACTGGACCGGGACAACTGCAGGAAGGGGATGATCCGGCTCACTTCTTCTTTTCTGAAGCATTGGCCCGTCCCAGGCGGCATCTACGACATAAAAGCCGCTTCGCTCCCTGCTCTCGATGTATCCTTCCGCAAGCAATTGATGATAGGCGCTCTCCACTGTCGTTTTGCTTACCTGCAAAAAGCCGCTCAACGTACGTACAGACGGAAGCCGCGTCCCCGAAGGCAATCGCTGTTCCCGGATCTCCAGGCAAAAATAACGATACAATTGCAAATAAAGCGGCTCACTCCCGTCCACCAGATAGGGGCTAATGTCCGGCATCCTCTCTCCTCCCCTCCGACTCGTCTTTTTATGATTCCTATGATAGCAGAAGAAGGCTTGCACGACTGCAATTAGAAAATGCGGGAACCCCCGTCCTTTTTTACGGTAGTCCACCAGCTGCAGTGGAGGAGAGGAAAAGAGGAAAACGCTACAGGTGGGTTGGAATCTTCGCTGGGGGCTGGCGCTGGCCGTCTCCATTCCAAAGGCGGAACCGCGGCCAAAAGCAGCCGTCTTCAAGAAGTGATTCAGGGTTGTCCGCTAAATGCGGGTTCCGCCTTTTCCATTGCGACTGGGTCAAGATCCCAAATACCTTTCGCTTTTTTCCCCTTTTCCTCGGCTAGAAACTGTTCTCGGTGAATTCGAGTTGGTAACAAACATTGGATACCACATTGATACTAATTAGTATATGCCCTCCAGAAAGTGGAGAGCCCTGTAAAAGAAAAACGAGCCTCTAGCATCGCTTTTAAGGCTCGTTTCGCGTTTAGGGAGCATAACACTCAATCACATTTTATATTATTTTCCTTCTCCAACATGAAACACACCAATTACGGTTTCACCATCAACGTCATATAGCGGAATATCACGACCTCCTGGTGATCTACTGTTCTGTATCGCAATGGCTTCCTCGGGTGATTTTGGACGCTCACCGTCTAAGTCTTTTTTCAGCACGTATCCTGTAGTACCATCCACACCTATTGCACGGATTAATTCAGGTTCCGTATCCGGAGAAGGAGCATCTGTGGCAGAACCGTATGTCTGTCCGTTTTTATTTTTAGGATAGCTCATATTCTTAGCGCCAATATGAAAAGAACCAATTATGGTTTTCCCATTAACATCATACAGTGGTGCGTCATGTACAAGTTCACTAAGATAATCTTTTTTCAGCAAATATCCTGCAATGCCATTCACACTTCCTACATGGATTAAGTCAGGTAGCATTTCAACAGAAGTTGTTTCTTCAGCAGAACCGTAAGTCTGTCCAATTTCATTTTCTGGATAATGAGGAGGATTCTTGGGGCTTTGATTATTCGAGCTTTTAGCAAATGTGCTTTGGAATGCCAGTGTACCTCCCACTACACAAACGATAAAAATCACACCAATCATCATTTTAATCCCTTTAGAATACAACCTCACAATTGTGCACTCCTTAAAAGTTTCTCACTCTTCACTCTAACCGTCCTTTACTTCTTATACACCACCATGTAATGGAAAGTTGCGCAAATCTGCCCCGTTTCCTGAATCATTGAAAATTACCTTGAATCCGTGTTTTAGTCCGGATTGAGCGTAGATCGGAAACATGCTTCTCCCCACTACAGTTACATTCCGACACGACAAAACCCAGTACCTAAGGGCACTGGGTTTGGCGTTACGCCAGATACGCTTCCCGCACCTGCGGGTTGGCGAGCAAGGTCTTCGCATCGTCCTTGAGAATGATCTCCCCCGTCTGGATGACGTAGCCGCGATGGGCTACGGACAGGGCCTGGTTGGCGTTTTGCTCCACCAGGAGAATAGTCGTTCCTTCACGATTCAGCTCCGTGACGATTTCAAAAATCTGTTCTACCAGAATCGGCGCCAGCCCCATCGACGGTTCATCCAGCATGAGGATTTTGGGCTTCATCATCAGACCGCGGGCGATCGCCAGCATCTGCTGCTCCCCGCCGGACATCGTTCCGCCTTTTTGGCTGATCCGCTCTTTGAGCCGCGGGAAGTATTGGAAGGCGCGTTCGATCCCTTCCTGAATCAAATGTTTATCCTTCGTAAAGAAAGCGCCCATTTCGAGATTTTCCTGCACCGTCAGCTTGGGAAAAATGCGTCGTCCTTCTGGAACGTGAGCGATCCCCAACATAGCAATGTCATGCGTTTTCATCTGGGTGATGTCTTTTCCGTCAAAAATGATCTTTCCTTCACGCGCCCGCGTCTGTCCGCAAATCGTCTTCAGCGTGGTAGACTTGCCCGCCCCATTCGAACCGATCAGGGTGACGACCTCGCCTGGATTGACGCTGATCGACAGGCCTTTGAGCGCGTGGATACCGCCGTAAAAGGTATGAACGTTTTGCAGTTCCAACAATGCCATATCCTTGCCTCCTCCTAGGACACTTCCGTAGCGCTTTTTCCAAGGTACGCCTCGATGACGCTGGGGTTGTTGCGGATTTGCTCTGGTGTCCCCTCGGCGATCTTGCGTCCGTAGTCCAGCACGTGAATGTATTCACTCAAGCCCATGACCAGCTTCATGTCATGCTCGATCAGGATGATGGTCAGATCCAATTCTTTTTTCAGGAGGCGGATAAACTCGGTCATCTCTACCGTTTCCCGCGGGTTCATTCCCGCTGCGGGCTCATCGAGCAGGATAATCTGCGGATTGGTTGCCAGCGCACGAGCGATTTCCAGCCTGCGCTGCAATCCGTACGGCAGGCTGCCCGCCGCTTCGTTGGCGATATGCTCAATTCCTACATATTCCAGCAGCTGATAGGCCTCGACACGTGCCTTCTCTTCTTCTTCGCGAATGCGCTTGGTGTTGAACAGAATCCCGAGAAGCCCTGCCGACAAACGGCTATGCGTCCCGACCATGACATTTTCCAAAGCAGTCATCTGTTTGAACAGACGAATATTTTGAAAGGTCCGGGTAATTCCCCTCGTCGCGATCTGATCAGGGCGAAGTCCCTTGATGCTCTTGCCTGCCAGCAAAATTTCCCCTTCGTCCGGCTCGTAAAAACCCGTAATCATATTAAAAAAGGTAGTCTTGCCCGCCCCATTTGGACCGATCACGGCTGTGATGCTTCCTTTTTCAATCTTGATCGTCACGTCCTGATTGGCGACGAGACCGCCAAAACGCTTGGTCAATCCCACTGCTTCCAATATTGCCATGTTGGCTCCCTCCCTCTTCGCTACGATTGTTTAGTAGATGACGATTGAGAAAGCTTGCTCAAAATTCCCAATTTGCCACTGCTAAACGGACTTGATTTGATCGCACCGAGATCGTTGGTTTTCCTTTTTGCCGGAATCAAGCCGTTGGGACGATACAAGGCCACGAAGATCAGCATGATCCCGAACACCAGACGCTGGAATTTGGAAGGGTCCAACTGGTTGGGCAGGTTGATGATGCCGGATTGCTGCAAGGAATGCAGGAAGTTGGAGAATTCCTTCAAAAGCTGTACCTGCAAGAGTGTGACAAAAGCAGCGCCGAGGATTACTCCAGGTATGCTACCGCTTCCACCGAGAATGACCATGACGAGAATCCCGATCGACTCCATCAGCGTAAACGAAGTAGGGTCAATAAAGGTTTGCTTGGCTGCAAAAATGACTCCGACTACCCCTGCGAAGGATGCTCCGGTCGCGAAAGCAGCCAGCTTGGTATTCAAAAGCGAGATTCCCATCGACTGCGCTGCCAACTCGTCTTCGCGGATCGCGATCCAAGCTCTGCCCAGCCGGGAATGTTCAAAGCGGATGTTCGCCAGGACGATGAAGGCGATGATAAACAGCACTATAAAATAAAAGTAAAACGGCGTCCCCATCTTGATGCCAAACAGCTCCGGTGCCGGGATCGGCGTGATGCCCTGCGGCCCGTTGGTAATGTTGATCGGCTTATCCAGGTTGTTGAAGACAATGCGGATGATTTCGCCAAACCCAAGTGTTACGATTGCCAGGTAGTCTCCCTTTACCCGCAAGACCGGAAGCCCCAATAAGATGCCGAATATGGCGGCGACGATCAGTCCCACGATGAGGAAAGGCCAGAACCAGTCCCCGGACAAGGGAAACAGATTGCCGGCGATAAATTCGTTCGCCTGCGATGTCGAGAAAATTGCGTACGCATACGCCCCTGCCGCAAAGAAGGCTACGTAGCCCAGGTCCAGCAATCCCGCGAATCCGACGACGATGTTCAGTCCCAGCGCCATCGCTACGTAAATCCCAACCTGTGATGCCACTTCCATATAATAGCGGTTTTCTCCAGCCACCAGCGGGATGATCACGATCAGCACCAAGGCCCCGATGGCAAGTTTGATCTTGTTGCTCGTATTCGTAAAATACAGCAGGACAATCGATGAAAGAATACCGAGAAACGAGAGAACTGATTTATCCAAAAAGTGCAATAATAGGGAAAATACCGCGATCCAGATCAACGTTACATAGAGCGGAATTCCTTTGAATGATTTCCAGACCAGGTTTGCCATGAGATTCACCTACACTTTCTCTTTCACAGCTTCGCCAAACAGCCCTTCCGGCTTGAAGAGAAGCACGAGGATTAGAATACTGAACGCAAACACGTCTTTGTACTCGGCGCCAAACGCCTGGTTGGTCAAAGGTCCCATATACGCTCCTGCGAGGGACTCCAGCATCCCGAGCAAGACGCCGCCTACCATCGCGCCGCGCAGGTTGCCGATTCCGCCCAATACTGCAGCAGTAAATGCCTTCATGCCGAGAATAAAACCGATGTACGGATCAATGGTTCCGTAATTCTGGGCAAACAATACCCCGGTAGCCCCACCAAGGCTGGAGCCGATCAAAAATGTAAGCATAATTACCTTGTCAACGTTTATGGTCATCAGCGAGGCCGTACTTGGATCCAGGGCTACAGCACGCATGGCGATTCCCCATTTTGTCTTGCCAATAAACAGCGTCAATGCAATCATCAAAACAATGGCCAGAATGATGACTACCAAGCCTTTAATCGGAATGGTCGCGATGCCAAAAACAGAAACGGTTCCCGAAAACAATACGGGCGTATTCAGGTAAAATTCATTACGTGCAATCGCTTCGGTAAAACGCACAACGTCCTGCAGCAAAAAGGAGACCCCAATGGCTGAAATCAAAGGGACCAGTCGCGGAGCCCCTCGAAGCGGCCGATAGGCAAGCCGTTCTATCCCCACACCCAACGCTCCGGTCAATATCATCGTGATGATGAGCGTCATGAATAGGGCAACGTATGGATTCATGCCCTCCAACGCACCGATCGCGTCTGTAATCAACAGCACCTCTGTCCCCACAAAGGCACCAACCATGAAAATTTCTCCATGAGCAAAGTTGATAAATTCCAAAATCCCGTACACCATCGTATAGCCTAGCGCAACGACAGCGTACATAAAACCGAGTGTCAAACCGTCTACCAACACTTGAGGCAAAATGCTAAGCAGCATGCTTTCCCATCCCTCATTCCTTTGTAAACTTGTCGTTCGATTCTGCTGCTCCGATGGCCACATTTCAGAACTGCCCGACAATTCCCGGCCCAGACTCTGAAGCTCCATGAAGGAGGGGCGAACACTCTCGTGCCGCCCCTAGCTGGATGAGGCCTGTCGCTACGTGAATTCTGGGGTGAATGGGTCCATCATGTGAATGATTCGGCTTTTTCCCGGCGTAACCTGAATAGGCAAGATTCGCTGCCTAGCCGCAGATAAACGTCTGAGCTGTGAGTGTTTTCTTGTGAAATTGAATCCCCCTTTTGTTCACCTAAAAACTCTCAACGATCTCCTCTGCAAATCAAGTTGCGGGTTTTTTTCTATCTTCTTTAATAGGACTTAAGGTAGATATAGCTTGGTTATTCTTTATTGTAAAATAAATTAGAAAATTTACAAGAGAAAAAATATATTTTCCAATCACATATTCGTTCGATACATCAACTCTCCTAAAATGATCAATTGAACTCAAATGAATATATCAATGCTTTGCAATACTAAAGCGTCACAATCCCTATTCAAGAGGAAGAGAGGAATGTACGATTCTGCCTGTCTTTACGTCTACGATCCCCTCTGCTGTCAATCTGGCGTAGGGAAGATGCGTAGAGGAGAAGAACAGCATCGAATAGATCGGATCGAGATGCTCATGCCCTTTCTCGCGCAGCAGATCGATCAGCTCCTCCGCCCGACAGATGATTTCTTCCATCGGAGCAGGTGAGAATTTGCCTGCAAGCGGCAAGGGGCATTCCCAGACGATTTTTCCCTTATCGATGAGCACAACGCCCCCGCCCATCTCCCGAACCCTGTCCAACGCTTTGACCATTGCCTGCTGGTCCCGCCCGATCACGAGCCACTCTCCGGAAGCCGTGTACGTGCTGGCCAAGCCCTCCAGATGATGACCGAAGCCCGACAGAACCGCCTGTGTCTTCCGTTTCCCGACAGGATCGATCGCCACGATCATAGCGAGACTCGGATCATGCCCAAGCGAGATCATGCCCTTTTCATCGGTCGGAAATGACTGCATCCGCAATCGGGTAATCACCGCGCTTGGCATCTCGATGACAGGTGTCTCTTTCGCTTCCTGCCGGATCGAAAACCACTCTGCCTTTGTTTGCTGATCAAGAATGTCCACTGGCGGAAAGGTATACATTTCCCAGTCAGGCGTTACAGTCGGGATCAACAAAGTGCCGTTCTCCGCTGCGCGTCGGCCATTCGCGATCACCAGCTCTGGTGTCGGCTCATCCTCTGCAGAGAGCAGCAGCAGATCGGCGATCCTGCCTGGAGCAATCCCTCCTACTTCCCCATCGATACCGTAGTAAACAGCAGGATTCAGCGTCGCCATTACATAGGCTTCGATTGGCGGCATCCCCGCTTCGATGGCAAGACGAATGGTATAATCCATCAACCCGTGACGATACAGCGGCGGTGTGCTTCCGTCCGAGGTCAGCATCATTCGCGGCGACCACGGCAGCCCCAGTTCCTTCCACCCGCGGACCAAATCCGGCAAATCAGGGCGAATGGAGGAATGACGGAGCGTCGCATACATGCCCAAGCGCAAGCGATGCAACAGGTCTTGAGCACGAATCCCTTCATGGCATGCGGTAACTCCCGCGGCGGCAGCCGTGTTCAACGTCTCGACCGACGCCCCGGGATGGTGGCCTTCCATTCGTTTTCCCAGATCACCCGCATGCTTCAAGCCAAACAGGATCTCTTCCGATTCGGCCAGCACGCCATGCCAGTCCGTCAGTTCTCCTCCCTGGATCACCAGAGGATGCTCCAGCATGCGCGCCAAGCCTTGCTTTGTATAATGCGGGTGAGGTTTTCCCGTCTGCGGGTCCAGTCGCGCCCAGAAAAACGATTTCACCGGGTGCGCGGAGAGGGAGGACAGCATGTGATCCACCTGCTCCATCGGCAAATTCATCAGCATCATCGTGTCTGAGACCAGCATCGTCGTTCCGCGCTGCAAGGCAAAATCAGCCAAGGTGTACGGATTGTACCACTGAAAAGGATGTGCATGCGGTTCGATATAGCCTGGAACCAGGAATTTCCCTTGCGCCTCGATTATCTCCGTATGTTCATCTGCAAGTGGCTCCTGCTCCCCGACGTAAGCGATCCGCTCCCCCGCGAGACAGACATGCAGAGCCAGCCATTCTTTTGTATATACGTTCAGGACTTGCGCTCCCCTGATCCACATGGTGGCGGGCACTTTCCTTCGCGAGACTCGTATCAATTGAAGATGCGCCTCATCTGTAATCTTTCTTACACGCATGCCCGATCACTCCTCCGCTGTCATCTGTATGTTCTGAATAGTCGTTCATCTCCTATTGCTTTCGCCACAAATAGGACAATCCCTTTCCACAACTTCCTTCCCTTGAAACAATTACCATGTCTGCATCCCTTGGTCCCAACAAAGACTAGGCTATATAACAGGCATATTACAGGAGGCAGACCAAACATGCGCAGAAACGTGGGTACTACAGACGCGATGATTCGTATAACGGCTGGATTACTGGGGCTTGCCTATGGTGTGGGCAGAATGAGCAAACGACCTCACCGTACTCCCTGGCTCTTGATGTCCTTGTCCGCGATGAAGGTGGCAGAGGGTGTAACCCGCTTTTGCCCTATGTACGCAGCGATAGGGATGAACTCCACTGGAGAAAAAGGCGAAAGCGGCAATTTGATGGACAGAATTAAGAAATCAAGTATTCAGGCTGTCATGAATCAGGTGACAGGCGGCTCGAACCGCACAGAGAGCAATGTAAATGAAACGACGGCTGCCCAAATGACGCATCGTGAACCGGAACTCACTGCTGAAGACCGAAAAATAGAAGAAGCGGTTCGTGACTTCGTCAATGAATCGTCGGATGCGAAGTCGGCCGTAGCCGGGACTGATCGAAAAAATCGCTCTGACCATTACAGCCATGATGAACATCGATACCCTACCTACTCTTAGGGGGCGATACCTTTGTTAGTTGGACCAGCTCTGTATGAATGGTTGTCACACAATCTTTTTGATATCGCGATGATCGCAGCCGTCATTATTGCCTTGATCTACGCTGGTTTTACCATCAGCCGCAAAAAAGGCAGATACCGCCAGTAGAAGCTGGTGGTTTTTTTCTTTTCAAATTTAATTGCTCCACATATAATTGTCATAGCAAGTAAATATACAGGCAAAGGAGAACTTGAATTGACGGATAAAACCCGTGACGAGTCCATGGGCTTTTACATTGGCAACATGTACCGCAGAATGGTGCAGCACACCTCTGTCCAGCTTCGTCCTTTTGACATCACGATCGAGCAATATGCCATTCTGTTTCAATTGTGCAAAAGCGACGGCATCAACCAAAAGGAGCTCGCCCTGCGCACCTCCAAGGACCAGCCTACCATTACCCGCATTCTGGACGTCCTCGGCCGCAAGGGGTTGGTCGAAAAAAAGATGTGTCAAAATGACCGCCGGGCCTTTTTGATCAGCGTTACAGCCAAAGGACGCGAGTTGATGGAGCAGGCCATCCCCGTAGAAAATAAAGCCCTTGAGCAGGTATTTGAGGGAATCGAGCCCGAGCAGCTGGAATGGCTGAAGCAAATAGCGATGCACTGTATCGCCAACATCGATAGACATACAATCGAATAGGAGTGACCATTTTGAATGAAGAAAAACAAGAACAGCTGTGGACGAAGGATTTTATCCTGATCACGATAAGCAATTTGCTCCTGTTCTCGACAGTGCAAATGCAGGCGACCACCTTGCCTGCTTACGTCAAGGAGGCCTATCATGCCAATGATTTCGTAGCTTCTCTCGTGATTACCCTGTTTAATATTTGTGCGATTCTGTCCCGCATGTACACCGGGGAAGCGATCAAAACCAAAAGCAGCAAGCTGCTCGCCGCAATAGGGCTTCTCATCGCCAGCCTCGCGATGCTCGGCTACTATTTCAGCGCCACCATCGCCCTGTTGATCTTCCTGCGGGCCCTGTTCGGAATCGGGTTTGGATTGGGCAGCACGACTTTTGCCACCTTGGTATCCAATGCGGTTCCCCCCAAACGAATCGGCGAAGGAATGGGGTATTTCGGGTTGTCTGTCAGTCTTGCTTTGGCCCTTGGGCCCATCGCGGGAATTACCCTGCTCGGCGAATTCGGTTTTTCCACCATGGTATTTGCTGCGATCGGGATGGTTGTCATCTCCCTCCCGCTGCTGTTTGGCACCAAAACACAGCCGAAACCTGCTCCCGCCAGTCCGGATCAGCAGATACGTGGGATGAGACGCTATTTTGACCGCAAGATTTTGCTTCCAACGATTTTGAACACCATCGTAGCCATCACTTACGGCGGATTGATGAGCTTTTTGGTTTTGTATGGAAGAGAGGCAAATCTCGCCAACGTCAGCTGGTACTTTTTCTGCAACGCAATCGCCATCGTTCTGGTTCGGCCGCTGTCTGGCAAGCTGTTCGACCGGAAGGGGCATATGGCCGTCCTGCCGCTGGGAGCCTTGTTTGTGTTCATCGGCCTGATGATTCTCTCCTTCACGAATAATAACTTTCTTCTCTTCACCTCAGCCGCTTTTTATGGGATGGGATACGGATTTCTCCAACCCGCGATCCAGGCCTGGATGGTGAAGGTCGTGGAGCCCGAACAACGCGGAATGGCCAATGCAGTCTTTTTGAGCACGATCGACCTTGGGATCGGGATCGGTTCCCTGCTGCTGGGCGCTATCGTAACCTACTCCAGTTACAGCGCCATGTATCGTTGGTCAGCCGTGTTCATGCTGTTATTTTTAGTCATTTACTTCATTTCTTATGTAAAAGGAAAAAAAGCCGCCAAAGAACAGCAAGTGGCAGCTTGATGAACAGAAGCCTTGTCACCTGAAACTCAGTCAGGTGCAAGGCTTCTTTGTTTTCAGGCATATGAGAGACGAACAGAGCCAAGAGAGCGAGCAGCAGAATGATTTTGGTGAGCCATTCAACCTCCCGATGACCGGCCCGCTGCTGTGCACTCTTGACTGCCGCTTCTGCGCCGCTTTGCAGACGCTTGCTCAATTGCCTGTCCATAACCAATTTCCTCGTGAAGGCCAGAATCATGAGAAGGCTCGCGGCAAAATGCCAGTAGGAGAGGGGCAAGCCTGCCAAGAGGCGAACCATATCCAGCAGAAAGAGACCGACGCTTCCTCCCATAGCATACAGATTGTAGCGATTCCAGGACTGGATCGACAGATGTTCCACGGTGGTGATCAGTTCCGGATTGCCGCTTGCCGTCGAGATCCGCAGCAAGACTGGGCGAACACACGCCGCCAAGATGATTCCTCCCCCTAAAATGAGTGCCAGACATAAGCTATCAAGCGCAAGTCCGATGATCGAAAGCATCCATCTTCCTCCTTAATTTCCTAAGTTGGTCAACCAACCAATTTCTATTGAAAAAATAGCCTCCCTTTTCTTCTCTGGAAGGACCATTTTTTCGTGTCACTCTGATTCTTGAAGGGAGCTGGCCATCTTTTCCAAAACGAGGTAGGCCCGATCGATATCAAAGTCTGGATTCAACATCTTCTGCAAGGCCAACCCGTCAAAGCAAGCGAGCAGAATGGCAGCGACGGCAGCGACATCCTCCTCCTCGGCATTCGGCATCATCGGTGTCAATAAGTGGGAAATGCCGCTTTGTCCGTTGTCGATAATCTGATTTACTTTCTCAGCAAAATGAGGGTTGCGCAGGCCGATGGCAAATAGCTCATAGCGAAGCCGATACCAGTCTGGATGCTTCTGTACCCGTTCTTTCGTTGCTTGCATGGCTGACTCGGCGAGCTGTCCCTCGGGAACGGCTTGCTTCAAGGCTTGCATATCGCGGGTGTATTGATGAGAGGCTTCCAGCACCACATCGGACAAAACCTCCTCCTTGTTTTGGAAGTAATAATGGACCAGTCCGGACGTAATGCCAGCTTCTTTGGCGATCTCCTTGATAGAGGCTTTTTCATATCCCTTCTCGGCAAACAATTTGGAGGCCGCTTCGACGATTTTTTGCTTTTTATCCTGCTTCACAGTTGATCCCTTCTTTTTTGGTTGGTTGACCAATTTATTTTGAATATACTCCATCCACACGCTGTTTGCAAGGGAAAAAGGAATGCAAAAACCCTGACAACCGACGACTGGCTGTCAGGGCTATTATGCGGATTATTCCCCGTTGCGTATGGCACGGGCTGCGATGTCCGTACGATAGTGGGCTCCCTCGAATGAAATCTTGCGGGCAACTGCGTATGCTGCTTCACGTGCCTTTTCCAAATTCTCTCCGGTGCTGGTGACGCCAAGTACGCGGCCGCCGCTGGTGACGATGCCCTCAGGCACAGCCTTGGTGCCTGCGTGGAACACCGTGACAGGCTCCTCGACCTGCTCCAGGCCATGGATCGGCGCACCCTTCGGATATTCGCCAGGATAGCCGGGAGCAGCCATGACGACGCAGACTGCGCTTTCCTTTTTCCAGGTGACATCGAGCGAAGCCAGCTCTCCGCTGACCGTCGCGAGGAAAATCTCCAGCAGGTCGGTCTCCAGCAAGGGCAGGATGACCTGTGTTTCCGGGTCGCCAAAACGGGCGTTGAACTCGACGACTTTCGGTCCCTCGGAAGTAATCATCAGGCCGGTATACAGAACTCCCTTGAACGGAATGCCGTCTGCCGCCATTCCTTTTGCCATCGGCTTCACAACCGTCTCCACGATCTCGTTCACGAGCTCGGCAGACATCTGCGGGACCGGTGCATACGTCCCCATGCCGCCCGTATTGGGCCCCTGATCATCATTGAAGACACGCTTGTGATCCTGGGAGGTGATCATTGGCTTGACAGTCTCCCCATCTACGAAAGACAGCAGAGACAATTCCTCTCCGCGCATGCATTCCTCGATGACTACGCGGGCTCCGGCGTGGCCGAAGATGTTCTCCTGCATGATCTGGTGCAGAGCCTCTTCCGCTTCTTCCAACGTCTCGGCTACAACGACGCCTTTTCCCGCCGCCAAGCCATCTGCCTTGACGACAATCGGAGCGCCTTGCTCGCGAACGTAGGCAATGGCCGATTCGTAGTCCAGGAAGGATTCATAAGCAGCTGTCGGGATGTTGTAGCGTTTCATCAGGCTTTTGGCAAAGGATTTGCTGCCTTCAATCTTGGCCGCATGGGAGCTTGGTCCGAAGATGGGCAGATTGCGCTCCTGGAAAAAATCGACGATGCCGCCGAGCAGAGGATCCTCCGGGCCGACAACAGTCAGATCGATGCCTTCGTCTTTGACAAACTGGGCCAGAGCGGCAAAGTCATGGACGTCGATGGGCGCATTGGTTGCGATCTGGGCCGTTCCTCCATTCCCCGGTGCGCAGTACACCTTTTCCACCCGAGGGCTTTGCAGCAGCTTCCAGGCAATGGTGTGCTCGCGTCCTCCACTGCCGACGATCAAAACATTCATGTTCTTTCCTCCTGTGTTAGAGGTTCCGCGCTCTCTTCTAGTGTTTGAAATGGCGTGTGCCGGTAAAAATCATGGTAATGCCGAAACGATTGCAGGCATCGATGGATTCCTGGTCACGAACCGATCCGCCCGGCTGAATGATGGCTTTTACTCCTGCCTGTGCGGCTGCCTCTACTGTATCAGGCATTGGGAAGAACGCATCCGATGCGAGAACAGATCCCTGAGCGTTCGCTCCTGCCTGCTCAATGGCGATTTTGGCGGCCCCGACGCGGTTCATTTGACCCGCACCTACGCCGATGGTCATGTTTCCTTTTGCCAGCACGATCGCATTGGACTTCACATGCTTGACGACCTTCCAGGCAAATTTCAACTGCGCCAATTCCTCCGCAGTCGGTTGACGCTCCGTGACTACGCGAATTTCCTCATCCTGCAATTGCTTCAAATCGTAATCCTGCACCAGGGCACCTCCTGCCACTGGAGCGATGCGGAACAGGTTGTCTGTATTTGGTTCCGGCTGGTTCAGAGTCGGAATGCGCAACAGACGTAAGTTCTTCTTCTCCATCAGCACCGCCAAAGCCTCTTCGGTAAAATCAGGAGCGAGAATAATTTCGAGGAAGGTCTCTTTCAACATCAGGGCTGTATCGCGGTCAATGCTGCGATTCGCCGCGACGATGCCTCCGAAAATAGAGACTGGATCTGCTTCGTATGCCTTTTGATAGGCTTCCCGAATATCCGCGCCAATCCCGACACCGCATGGATTGGAGTGTTTGATGGCGACGACAGCTGGCTGATCGAATTCACGCACGATGGCCAAGGCAGCGTCAGCGTCATTGATATTGTTGTAGGAGAGCTCTTTTCCGTGCAATTGCTCGGCATAGGCGATGCTTGCCCCTGCAGCCAGCGGAGTGCGGTAAAAAGCTGCGCGCTGATGCGGATTCTCCCCGTAACGCAAATCTTGTGCTTTTTCATAGGTGACGGTATAGCTTTCGGGAAGCAGTTCTCCCACCTGCTCGCTCAGATAGCGGGAGATTAGGGCGTCATAAGCTGCGGTATGACGGAATACCTTGGCTGCCAAACGACGGCGCGTCTCCAGCGTAGTATCCTGCCCTGCCTCAATCTCTGCCATAACCTGTTCGTAATCATCGGTATCGACAACAACGGTCACGAAGGCATGATTTTTCGCCGCAGAGCGCAGCATCGTCGGTCCGCCGATATCGATATTTTCGATTGCTTCAGCGAAGGTTACGTCCGGCTTGGCAATTGTCTGTTTGAATGGATAGAGATTGACGACGACCAGATCGATGGTTTCGATGTTCAGCTCTTCCAGTTGCTTTTGATGAGCTTCGTTGTCGCGCACGGCCAGAAGACCGCTGTGGATGTTGGGATGAAGCGTTTTGACGCGTCCGTCCAGGATTTCCGGAAAGCCGGTCACTTCGGATATTCCGATTACGGGCACACCCGCTTCTTTCAGGAGTGCAGCCGTACCTCCCGTGGAGATGATTTCCACTCCGGCAGCAGCCAGACGACGGGCGAATGGAATCAATCCAGTTTTGTCCGATACGCTGATTAACGCTTTTTTGACACTCACAGTTAGGACCTCCTGACATTTATAAAAAGAAATGGTGAACCGAATAAAACACGAACATTCCTCTATTATTAAATCATAATTGTACGCTTTTATCAAGAATCTCCTCAGAAACGTCAAGGAGGCAAAAACAGACAAAGCCGCGATTGCCTGGCAGCAAATCGCGACTGAATCCATGCCTATCGAAATCAGGTTTTACCGTTTTTTCTTTCTTCCACTCGAGAGCTTTTTCACCCTCTGGGCCAGCGACAAATGGCTGCTTTTCCCGTTCGCTCGCGATACACTGCTTTTTTTGCCGCTCTTTCCTTTTACGTCTCTTGGAAGCATTTTGCCCAGTTCATCCAGTGAGAGTTTCTTGCCGCTTTGCATTTGGTTCTTTACTCTTTCCTTGGTTTCCTCCGGTACATCCAGCCCCATATTTGACAATTCGCTGAGAACCGAATCGATATTTTTTCCGTCCTTCGGCATCTTTTCGGCAAGCTTCATGATGTCGGAAAGCGTCCATTCCCGCCCGGTCCGCTGGCTTAGCTTGCCCAGCAGATCACCAATAATATCCCCGCTCATTGGGCCCCTCCTCTTCATTGGCTTCCCTCTACTCTATGTCGGAAGGGGCTGTTTGGTTTTCCCGCTGTCCACCCAATTCTGCGCTACGGGATTCGATTATTCGTATTTAGCCAAGACCTCCCGGAGGATCTGCTTCATCTCGTCTATCAGCGCCTGCGGCTTTATTACAGTCGCTTCTTTTCCCAAGCTGAGAAAAAAGTGGGCAAAATACGAGATCTCACTTTCCGGAACTTCCTGCTCCATCCAGCCGCTGCCATCAGGATGAAGATGAACACGGGGGGCGTGGGCGGGCCATAGTTCGGCTTCGCAGCGCTGGACGCCGATTTTGGTCAGCTCCACGTAAAAGAGGACATCCTTTCGCTGCCGTTTGCTAAACGATTCCCAGTTCCCCAAATGAATATGCCGATGGTCCAATGGACTCGCGTCTTCTGCGATCTCGACCGCATCCATGCGATCACAGCGAAACAATCGAAAGTCCTCGCGCAAAAAGCAATAGGCGGGACAGTACCAAAACCCGTTGCTGGCGTAGATGCCGACCGGCTGGATCAGGCGGCAGGACTCCCCATCGCGGGGTACTGCATACGGATTACTTGCTGGAAAATAGCCGCTTCGAGAAGCAGGGACAGGTGCTGTGATTCCTTCTGTCGGGTCGGGGCGAAAAAGTCCACGCGGTTCTTCATCTGATCGATGCGGTCTCTGACGTCGCCCGGCATGTAGTAGTAAAATTTATTCAGCGCAGAGCTGGATTCTGTCTCAAATGGAAGCGATGGGTAGTGGCGCAAGGAATGGCTGGCAAAAAACATGGCGACTGCCTCTTCCTCCGTGAACGCGATGGGGGGAAGAATTCTTTCCTTCAACACCTGATAGCCCCCGTGAGGCCCTACCTCCGAATACAAGGGGACCCCCAGTTCGCTTAGCTCCTGCAAATCCCGCAGGATCGTCCGGGGCGAGACATCGAATTGATTGGCAAGCTCTTTGACCGTAAATTTGCGCATCCGATTGACGGTCATCATCAGCTCCATCAGTCGTTTGGACTTGGACATGGCAAGCATCCGCACCTTTTTCATCGTGATTATGACAATAGCTGTCACTATTATACGCTAGAGTTAAGACAGGCAAAGCCCCTAATCAAACGAAATGGAGTGATTGTTCATGGAAGCAACGAAGGAACTGAAAGATTTGCTGTTTGAGGAATTGGAGCTGATCGTTCGTACTACCGCAGGTTTGGTCCGGAAGATTTCTCCGCAGGATTGGGAATTCAAGCCGCGTGAAAACATGCGCACGATACGCGAGCTCGTTTCCCACCTCGTCGCCATTCCGGCTGTAGATCTGCTGATCCTTCAAGAGACAAATCAGGACGACGTTCGGGCTCTTGAAGCGACTTTTGACCAGGAACATGATCCGGAAGTTTTGCTCGATCGCATGCAGCAGGGATTGCTGGCTTTGAGGGCGTATATGGAAAACTTGAGCGAGGAAGATTTTTTGCACAAGAAAACCACTCCCTTTTACCTTCCTGACCACGGCGTTGCCCAGGCGAAGTGGCTGATCGAGATCACCACCCATGCCCAGCATCATCGCGGACAGCTTTTTACCTATCTGAAAACGCTTGGATATGAGATCAATATGTTTGACTTGTACTAAATGCAAAGGGGAATTCCTTCATGGCAACGACTTCACCCAAACTCCCATTGACTCCCGAAGAAAGAAAGCAATTGCGGGCGGCCAAGCTTACCTTGAGACAGATTCCTGCACTAGAAGCGGAGGAGCTTGCGAAAACCCTGCAGGTATCGCAAGAAAGAGCGAGATACTTGCGGGCGCTGGCGGAATTTCAAACCATCCCCTCGATTGGTCCCAGAGTGGCTGAAGGGGTAGTCTCCCTCGGTTTCTATTCGCTGGAGGAAATTAAAAATGAGGATGGCGCCGATTTGATCAATCGCTATGAGTTGATGCTGGGCTATTGGGAGGACCCTTGTCTGGAGGACTGCTTTCGCTGTATCGTTCATCACGCCAATCATCCGGAATCTGAGAAGAATTGGTTTGACTTTACTGCGGAGCGCAAGCGGTATCGGGCTGAGCACGGGTATCCTGCTTCTAGGCCCGGTATTGCTTGGTATGAGCTTAAAAAGATGCCGTAAGGTGCCTTTTCATTTTGCTGTCATCGATCTGTAGTGGAGATGAGGAAAAAGGAGAAAACGCTCAGGCGGGTTGGGATCTTTGCTGGGGGCCATCCCTGGCCGCCTCCCACTCCAAAGGCGGAACCGCGGCCAAAAGCAGCCGTCTCGGGGATGAAAAATCAGGGTTGTCCGCTAAATACGTGTTCCGCCTTTTCCGTTCCCGGCTTGGTTGAGATCCCAAATGCCTTCGCTTTTTTCTCCTTTTTCCTCTACCACTTTTGATCGGTCGACAAGCTGTTTTTTGTAGGCTTCTCCTTGATTTATCGTGTGATAACAAATCATATTGGAAGACAAATCAAATGGCAGTTTGGAACATGGTAATTTCGTTCCATTCTGCCACTTCATATTGCCTTTACGTAATTGCCACCTTAGGCCAAAATATATACCTTTACTGGAGTTGATCCGAATGTCTGGCCAAAATCAAGATACGAATTGGATAGGTGTTGAACAGTACTATCCTGCTACCCTATTTGAGCTTAAAAAGGGAACTAGATATTCACTACTACTGACTTTCCAAAACCCACTTAAGAAAGAAGACGAGTTGGTCTTGCCTTCTTTTCTGTCCAACTGGACATATGGCGAGAATCGGTTTATTAAACCATTTAAACTCTTAAAATGTGATTTAGGGTTACAGACAGTATATGTAGAGTATGAGATTGTTCGTAAAAACCGAAACCTTGACGAGATCAAGCTCCTACTGATAGATTTTTTGGCGGTTTACGAAGTTTCAGGCAACCCAATTGTCGATGTTGAAGATGAACACATTACTGGGTAACTTACCAGAATTACCGTTTTGTTAAGTTAGCCTTCCTCTATCTGGAAATACTTTGAGCTTGGGGTGATCCATATGAAGAAGGTTGTTAAAGCAAAAATTAAATGGCTAACTGCTGAACAAGGTGGACGTACTACTCCTCTGGGCTTCGGTTTTCGTTACTGTCCAATTGTCGAGTTTGAAACTAAAGATAAAACTGGTGATACTTGGAGCGCTGATATCATCTGGCATTCCGAGATTGGTACTGATCTAACTACCATTGCAGATTTCTCATTCTTTTCTGAGGAAGCACCTTTTGAATTATTAGCCCCAGGAAGCAAATTCAATTTATATGAGGGTAGCAGGCACGTTGCTATCGGTTACCTACTGTAGGCGCTTAACAACATAAGTACTGTGTTAAATGCATAATTTCCCAATTTAACCCATTTTTTGATATCATGATCTATAGGCTGCAAATTTTAACTACTTGCGGTCAACTCTAATCAATTAGAGGTGATTCTTGGAATGGGTCCAATCATAGGATTTGCAATATTACTACTTATTGCAGTTATTTGTTATCTCGCGGTAGAACGATTAATTGAACGCAGTCTAAAAATCAAGAGTTTCCTTGTAACTGCAGTACTTAAAACGATCGTACTTGTAATAATCGGTATGTTGTTCTTTCAGTACTTGCCAATATTTGGCAATATGTTTCCTTAGTACACAACACATTTAGTAAAAAGCAACTGAAGAATTTGCGTACTTGTTAAATGTTCGATGATTTAGAAAATGGAAATTAGGTGGTTCATTGCGTAAATACTTCCTCTTAACAGTCGGTGTTCTATGGACAATCAATGCTTTTTGGAAAATATTCAGCGGTAACTCCTCCAGTATTGAACTTGTAGCATGGTTCATCGGAGCTATCGGTTTTTCTCTTTCCGGTATTACTATGTTCAAACGAGCGAGAGATAAATCTTGTTGACCCACTGAACATACTAAGCACTGTGGTAAATTTCCATAATAGTTTGGTATTATCAGGAAATACATATGTTAACTTCTGAAAATGAGGTGCTTTAATTGAGGTGGTTCTTTTCGCCTGAGAAGAAAAAATATAAGTATGTTGTAAAAGCTGTTGCCTTTTCCTCCCTCATAAATCTTGTGTGTTTCTTTATCGTCCCAGTGTTGTCGGGACTACTTCTTACCTACTTCTATACACCTGATGTCATTGATGCGTATAACGACGTTGAATATTTGCAAAACGAAGTAAGTTTTGGTTTCGTTCAGAGACCGGGTAATGCCGAAATGTTAGTTCCTTTTTTTCTTGGTTTAGTTGCCTATTTTATTCTACTTTTTGTGGTTCAAAAGATTAAAAGATAATTGGTACCGGAAATTTCTAAGCTCCTTTACATAATTGAGCTTGTGTTAAAAAAGTTCATTTCTCAATATTTTGCCCGTTGGCTTTAAACCGGATCAATTATTTACTTTTTCAGTCTAAAACAATATTTTCAATGAACATTTGGATCATAAAAAAAGAGGGTACGGCACTTATGCCTCCCTCTGTTCGTTTTACTGTGTAATTTGTACAAAACGACCATCCCGTCTTACTCTATCAGCCAAAAGCCAGCCGATGACCTCGACCAAGAGGCCGTGCTCGACCTGATGAATGCGAGCTGCGAGCGTATCTGGCGTATCGCCTTCCTCCACTGGTACAGGAAGCTGGGCGATGATCGGTCCGGTGTCGAGTCCGGCATCTACGAAATGAACCGTTACCCCAGTAACCTTTACCCCGCAGGCGAGTGCCTGACCGACGGCGTCCTTGCCTGGGAAAGCGGGCAAAAGTGACGGGTGCAGATTGATGATGCTGCCTTCATAGTCCTTGAGCAGCGTCTCGCCGATCAGACGCATGTAGCCGGCCAGAACGATCAGGGTAATGTCGCGTTTTTGCAGTTCTGCCACGATTTCGGCTTCGAAAGCAGCTTTTCCCGCATAGGCTTTGGGGTCAAACACGAAGGTTTCTACACCCAGACGTGCCGCACGCTCCAATACCTTGGCACCCGGCTTGTCGCAGACGAGGAGGGCAATTTCAGCTCCGCTCAGCCTTCCTGCCTGCACGGCCTGTACGATGGCCTCGAAGTTGGAGCCGCTGCCTGAGGCAAAAATGGCTACTCTTCTCACCATTCCACCCCGTTGTACACGACTTTTCGCTCCCCGGCGGCGATATGTCCGATCCGATATGGCTGCTCACCCAATTGCTGCAGGTGCGCCATCACAGCGTCTGCATCCTCTGCCTTGACGACGAGCATCATGCCGATCCCCATGTTGAAGGTTTTGTACATATCGGGATAGGAAATGTCGCCTGCCTCCTGGACCAGTTGGAAAATCGGCAGGACAGGCCAGGAGCCGACTTCGATCACCGCTTGCGTACCTTCGGGAAGGACGCGCGGAATGTTTTCGGTAAAGCCACCGCCAGTGATGTGGGCCAAAGCCTTGACCGGATGCTTTTCCAGAACGGAGAGAACCTGCTTCACATAGATGCGGGTAGGAGTCAGCAGTTCCTCACCCAGCTTTTTGCCGAGAGCGTCTACATGCTCATGCAAAGACATGCCTTTATCGGCGAGCAGGACTTTGCGCACAAGCGAGAAGCCGTTGCTGTGCACACCGCTGGAAGCAAGCCCGATCAGCACATCTCCGGCAGCGACACCTGCTCCGGTAATCATCTTGGGCTCGTCGACGACACCGACTGTAAAGCCTGCGATATCGTACTCGCCCTCCGCGTACATGCCAGGCATCTCAGCCGTCTCCCCGCCGATCAGGGAGCAGCCTGCCTGGGAGCAGCCTTCGGCGATTCCTTTGACGATCGCTTCGATTTTTTCCGGGATGACTTTGTCTACCGCCAGATAATCGAGGAAAAAGAGCGGCTCCGCACCTTGCACGACGACGTCATTGACACACATCGCTACAGCGTCGATCCCGATGGTATCATGCTTTTCCATCGCGAAAGCAAGCTTGAGCTTGGTTCCAACTCCATCGGTCCCCGATACCAGCACCGGCTTTTCATATTTCTTCGTGTCCAGGCGAAATAAGGCGCCGAATCCCCCCAGATCGGTCATCACTTCCGGGCGAAATGTCCGCTTGACGTGCTTTTTCATTCGTTCGACGGCTTCATTCCCGGCGTCGATGTCTACCCCTGCTTGCTTGTATGCTTCACTCATCGTTTCTCCCCCTAAGAGGTGTTTCTTTCGGATCACAATTCCTGTCTAGCATTTGAGAGCAGGCAAAGCCTCTTCGAAATGGATCTCCGTCGGATACTGACCGGTAAAGCAGGCGAGACAATGTCCGTTGTTGGGCGCTGTATCCTTGCGTCCGATCGCAGCCAGCATTCCCTCTACCGACAAGAAAGAGAGGCTGTCGGCTTCGATGATCTGACGGATTTCTTCCACCGATTTGGTCGCCGCGATCAGCTCGTCGCGGGTCGAGGTATCGATTCCATAGAAGCAGGGATTCATGACGGGCGGCGAACTGATTTGCACATGCACTTCCCTGGCTCCTGCCTCGCGCAGCATGCGCACGATTCGGTTGCTGGTCGTGCCGCGCACGATGGAATCGTCGATCATGACCACACGCTTGCCTTCCACCACTTTGCGCACGGCAGACAGCTTCAGGTAGACCGCTCGCTCACGCAGTTCCTGGCTCGGCTGGATAAAGGTGCGGCCGACGTAGCGGTTTTTGATCAAGCCGATCTCGTAGGGGATCCCAGTCGCTTCCGCGTATCCGATCGCTGCGGAGATGCTGGAGTCCGGCACCCCTGTCACGACATCCGCTTCTATGGGCGATTCCAGCGCAAGCTGCTTGCCCAGGCGTTTGCGGGCCATGTGGACGTTGATTCCGTCGATGTCGCTGTCTGGACGCGCGAAGTAAATGTATTCGAACGTGCAGATTGAACGTTGTGTATGCGGGGTAAACTTGGTCTCGGTCAAGCCATTCTCATCAATGATGATCAGCTCGCCCGGCTGCACATCCCGCCAGTACTCCGCTCCGATGATATCAAAAGCGCATGTCTCCGAAGCGACGCAGATCGCATCTCCAAGGCGTCCCAGCGACAAGGGGCGCAGTCCATTGGGATCGAGCGCGATGATGAGCTGGTGATTGTTCATGACGACGAGGGCATAAGCACCCTTGATATGCTGCAGGGCATCCTTCACCGCTCCGGGCAGATCGCTGCTCTCGGAACGAGCGATCAGATGCGCGATGACTTCGGTATCGCTTGTCGTTTGAAAAATAGAGCCTTTTGCCTCCAATTCCTTGCGCAGAACAGCTGCATTCACCAGGTTCCCGTTGTGGGCAACTGCCATACTGCCCTGTGCATAGCGGAAAAAGAGCGGCTGGGCATTCTCAATCTTGCTGGAACCTGCTGTCGTATAGCGGGTGTGTCCGATGGCGATATGACCGCGGAATTTTTCCAGATCTCCTTTGCCAAACGCTTCCGAGACGAGCCCCATTCCGCGATGCTTATACCACTTCTCGCCGTCGGAGGCGCAGATCCCTGCGCTCTCCTGACCGCGATGCTGCAGGGCGTGAAGCCCCAGATAAGTCAATTGAGACGCTTCCTCGTGGTTGTAGATGCCAAATACGCCGCATTCTTCATTCAATTTGTCCCAGATCAACTTATCAAACATGGAATCGCATCCTTCCAGGCTGCTTTCACCTCTTGAATCGAAGCACGGATGGCTTCTGTTCCGTTCACGTTTACCACGAGGCTGTCGCCTCCGGTTTTTCCGATCACTTGTGCAGGCACACCGTGTTCCTGAGCCAGCGCCAGCACTGCCGCTGCCTGCTCCTGCGAAGTGCTGAGCAGAATGCGGGACTGTGATTCGCTGAACAGCAGAACATCTGGACGCAAGGAAGATTCAAGCTCTACCTGCGCACCGAATTCTTTCCCAAAGCAGGATTCAGCCAGGGCTGCGCCCAGACCGCCCTCGGACAGATCGTGTGCAGATTTGACCAATCCTTTGCGGATAGCAGTCAGAACCAGCTTTTGTACAGCCGCTTCCTTGGTCAGATCGATTTGCGGCGGACGACCGGAGATGGAGCCGGTAACCAGCTTCTGATACTCGCTTCCGCCCAGCTCGGCGAATGTCTCGCCCAGCAAGATGATGGCGTCGCCTTCGTGCTTGAAGTCTTGTGTTGTAATATGGTCTACATCGGTGATCAGACCTACCATGCCGACAGTCGGAGTCGGATAGATCGGCTCGCCGCTGCGTTCATTGTAGAAAGAGACGTTTCCGCCGATAACCGGCGAGTCCAGCGCCACACATGCCTCGCTCATGCCCTCGCAGGCCTTTTCGAACTGCCAGAACACTTCAGGCTTCTCCGGGCTGCCGAAGTTGAGGCAGTCGGTGATCGCCAATGGCTCTGCGCCGGAGCAGACGACGTTGCGGGCCGACTCGGCTACGGCAATTGCGCCGCCTACTTTTGGATCGAGGTAGACGTAGCGTCCGTTGCAATCGGTGCTCATCGCCAAAGCCTTGCGAGTGCCGCGCACCATGACGACGGCTGCGTCAGAGCCAGGCTTTACAGCGGTGTTGGCGCGGACGATATGGTCGTATTGCTCGTATACCCACGCTTTGCTGGCGACAGTCGGCTGTGCCAGGATGCTTTTCAGCGTTTCATTCAGGTCAGCAGGCTCGGGAATCGCAGCCAGCACATCTACCTTTGCATTCGCTTCGTAATAAGCAGGGACAGCGGATGGACGATGGTAGACGGGCGCATCTTCCGCCAAGCTGTCTACAGGCACTTCCGCTACGACTTCCCCTTTGTGCAGCAGACGCAGCATGCTGTCATCGGTTACTTTCCCGACGACCGCAGAAGCCAAGCCCCATTTGTCAAAAATCGCGATGGCCTCGGCTTCTTTGCCGCTTTCTACTACTACGAGCATGCGCTCCTGGGACTCGGAGAGCATCATTTCGTAGGCGGACATGCCGGCTTCACGCTGCGGCACCAGGTCGAGGTTCATCTCGATCCCGTTCCCTGCTTTGGACGCCATCTCGGAGCTGGAGCTGGTCAAGCCAGCCGCGCCCATGTCCTGAATCCCGACGACAATCCCTGTATCAATCAGCTCCAGGCATGCTTCCAGGAGCAGCTTTTCCATGAACGGATCTCCCACCTGTACGGCAGGACGTTTTTTCTCGGAGTCTTCATTCAGCTCCTCCGACGCGAAAGTAGCGCCGTGAATGCCGTCGCGGCCCGTGCTGGCTCCCACGTAGATGACCGGGTTGCCGATGCCGGAGGCGACGCCTTTTTGGATTTTTTCGTGATCGATCAGACCGACGCACATGGCGTTGACCAATGGATTTCCTTCATACGTCGGATCGAAGTTGACCTCTCCCCCGACGGTCGGAATCCCGATGCAGTTGCCGTAGCCTGCAATCCCTTCCACGACATGCTCAAACAGATACTTCACGCGCGGGTTGGTCAATTCGCCAAAACGAAGGGAATTGAGAACCGCGATCGGACGGGCACCCATCGAAAATACATCGCGGATGATCCCGCCGACACCCGTTGCCGCGCCTTGATACGGTTCAATGGCGGATGGATGGTTATGGCTTTCGATCTTAAAGACGACGGCTTGTTGGTCGCCGATGTCTACGATACCCGCTCCTTCGCCTGGGCCTTGCAGGACGCGAGGACCCTTCGTCGGAAAACGGCGCAGGACAGGCTTGGAGTTTTTATAGGAGCAATGCTCGGACCACATGACACTGTAGAGTCCGGTCTCTGTCCAGTTCGGTTTGCGTCCGATGATGTCGACCACGCGTTGGTACTCGTCATCAGTCAGGCCGATTTCGCGATACAGCTTCTGCTCGGCAATTTGTTCAGCTGTCGGTTCATTATGCGTGAGTTGTGGCACGGTTCCGTTCCCTCCAGGTCTTCAGGATTGAAGTAAACATGCGGCGTCCGTCATCGGATGTCATCCAGGCATGGACAGCGCGCTCCGGGTGAGGCATCATACCGAGTACGTTGCCTTTTTCATTGATAATCCCGGCAATATCCTCAAGCGAGCCGTTGGGGTTTTCCCCATGATAGCGGAACACGATCTGATTGCCCCTTTTCAATTGGGCCAGCGTTTCTTCGTCACAGTAGTAGTTGCCTTCTCCATGCGCGATCGGGATGTGGATGACCTCGCCCTGGTCGTAATCCTTAGTAAAGGCTGTATCGTTGTTCTCTACGCGCAAAGCGGACAGCTTGCAGCGGAATTTGAGGGAGCGGTTGCGCAGCAGGACGCCTGGGAGCAGTCCAGCTTCCGTGAGGATCTGAAACCCGTTGCAAATCCCCATGACCAGCTTGCCTTCCTCGGCCGCCTTCACCACTTGCTCCATGACGGGCGAGAATTGGGCGACAGCACCGCAGCGCAGGTAGTCTCCGTACGAGAAGCCACCGGGCAAAAGAATCACGTCATACGCGGAAAGATCGGTGTCGGAGTGCCAGACGTAATCCACCGGCACGCCCATGACGTCTTCCACCGCGTTGTACAAATCGATGTCGGCATTGGAGCCGGGAAAGACAATAACGGCTACTCGCATCACTCAGCCCTCCACGATCTCAAAGCGATAGTCTTCAACCACCGTATTGGCCAGCAGCTTTTCACACATTTCACGGACACGTTCTTCCGCCTGGGCACGATCATTTGTCCCCAGCTCCAGCTCCATGTACTTGCCGATGCGCACGTTCGCCACCTCGTCGAAGCCCAAGGTGTTCAACGCTCCCTTTACTGCATTCCCCTGCGGGTCCAATACACTTTCACGCAATGTCACATACACAATTGCCTTAAACATGGACATCCCCTCCCAATCTTCTCAGCATTTCCTGATACGCTTCCTCCACATTTCCCAGATCGCGGCGAAAACGGTCTTTATCCAATTTTTCATTTGTTTCTGAATCCCAGAACCGGCATGTATCCGGCGATATTTCATCGGCGAGGAGAATGTCTCCCTCCGGCGTTCTTCCAAATTCCAATTTAAAATCAACCAGTGTAATCTTGCGTTCGCGCAGATAAGGACGCAACACTTCATTCACTGCGAGGCCCATGCGTTCCAATGCCGCCTGGTCCTCTTCGCTCGCAATCCCCAAGACCTTGATATGGGAAGCATTGACCAACGGATCTCCCAAGGCGTCATCCTTGTAGTAGAATTCGACGACAGGTTCAGGCAAGACGGTGCCTTCTGCCATGCCCAATCGCTTCGCCAGCGAACCGGCAGCGATATTGCGAACGACGACCTCCAGCGGGATAATCTCAACCTGACGAACCACTTGCTCGGTCGCGGACAGGAGGCGGATAAAATGATTGTCGATGCCGCGCTCTTTGAGCATCGTGAAAAAGATGGCGGTAATCCGGTTGTTCAGCTCACCTTTTCCCGTGATTTGAGCCCGTTTTTCACCGTTGAATGCCGTAGCGTCATCCTTGTACTCCACCCAGTACTGCCCGGGCACAGAAGTCCGATAAATCCGTTTTGCCTTTCCTTCGTAAAGTTGTTCTTGTTTTTCCACCGTAGAAGTCACCTTCCCAGATAAAAGGGTTGTATTGCGATTAATTTACGAACGATTCAAATACATTAAAACATAAACATACGCATTTATCAACGAAAACTCCCAGAAACACCTTCGACAAACGTTCGGTTTTTACTGGGTATTTTCTTTATATATTTGTTTATCATTCGTCATATGAACCGTTCTCGCTCCATTCCCCCTTCGCTTCTGCGCTCCTTTCCTGTCTTGTGATACACTAAGGAAGTAAACCTACTAGGGAAAGAAGGAATCCAGATGTTGTCTTTCGAGGTCTCCTTTCCGACGCAGATTTTTTTCGGCATGGGGGAAATCAATCTGTTGGGAGAAAGGGCAAAAACCCTTGGCAAAAAGGCCTTGCTTGTCACCGGAGGAAATTCTGCCAAGCGCACCGGCCTTTTGGCACGCGTCCAGACTCTCCTGGAAGAGGCCAATATCGCGGCTGTTCTTTTTGATAAAGTGGAACCCAATCCACGCACAGCAACTGTAGATGCCGGGGCTGCACTGGCGCGTGAGCAGGGCTGTGATTTTGTACTGGCTGTAGGGGGCGGCTCCGTCATGGACGCTTCCAAGGCGATCGCTGCTGCAGCGAAATCCGGCCGTCCGATCTACGACTACATGCGCGGCAATCCGAGCGGGTCCGCCAAAACACTCGTTCCTGTAGTCGAGGCCTTGCCGATATTGACCATCCCGACAGTAGCTGCGACCGGATCAGAAGCCAACTCCGTCACCGTACTGACCCATTGGGAAACCCATGAAAAATCGTCCTTCAACGGCCCGGCCCTCTTTCCGAAAATCGCGATCCTTGACCCGTCTCTCACCTTTACCGTCCCCGCTCGGGTTACGGCAGAAGCGAGCGCGGATATTTTTTCCCACATTTTTGAAAGCTATCTGATCAGCGCCCCTGGAACGCATGTTCAGGACGGCATCTCCGAAAATCTGATCCGCCTGGTCGTGGAGCATTCCGTCAGAGCGATCCAACAGCCCGATGACGCTGAAGCTCGCGGGACACTCCTGTGGGCCAGCACCCTCGGGATCAGTCCCTTTGCCCTCGCTGGACGCGGACTTCGGGTCGGCATGCCTTTGCACGGCATCGAACATCCGTTGAGCGGCTTCTACGACATGGCGCATGGGCGCGGACTGGCGATTCTGTCCCTTCCTTATTTTGAACAAGTGATTCTGCCTGATCGCCCGGATCGGCTGGCTCGCATGGGACGCAGCTGCTTTGGCATAACGGAGGCTGACGACCATGCTTGCGCCCGCGCTACGATTGAAGCCATACGCCAATGGTACGAACGTATGGGAATCACAGAACGCCTGTCTGATTTTGGTGTGAACCGCGACGCTCTCCCTCGCTTGGCAGAGGATGCGGTACATATCGGCGGACGCGGATACGGATACCTGCCCAGCTCCCGCAATCTGAATGCAGAAGACATAGTGTCGATCTACGAGGCTTGCCTGTAACAGACTCTCATCTTGACTCTGGCATCATTTGGGCGAGTTGTGCCATAATAGAAATTAGTAAAATATTTTTTATCTAAGGGGTTGTCTTGCTATGGCAGATCCACGGATTAACGAACTTGCGAGCCGGCTTATTCGTTACTCGCTGAACCTGCAAAAAGGGGAAAAGCTGCTGATCGAAAATACGGGGCTTCAGCCGGAGCTGGTGCGTGCGCTGGTCCGAGAAGCTTTTGCCGTCGGTGCGCTCCCTCTGGTAACGCTCAAGGACCAGGAAGTGCTGCGTGCTTTATATGAAGGAACAAGCGAAGAACATATGGCTTTGATGGCGAAGTACGAATATGAGCGGATGAAAGATATGGACGCCTACATCGCCATCCGCGCCTACGAAAATATCAACGAGCTGTCGGATGTACCCGAAGACAAGATGGGCATTTACGCCCGCGTTCTCTACCAAAAGGTACATACGAATGAACGCATTGCCAACAAACGCTGGGTGGTCCTGCGCTACCCGAACAAATCGATGGCGCAGCTGTCCAACATGAGCCTGGAGCGCTTTGAAAACTTCTACTTCGACGTCTGCAATCTGGACTACGCCAAAATGTCCCGCGCCATGACACCGCTCAAGGAACTGATGGACCGCACCGACCGCGTTCGCATCGTCGGGCCGAAAACGGATCTGCGCTTTTCCATCAAAGGAATCGGCGCGATCAAGTGCGACGGCAAGCGCAACATCCCGGATGGCGAGGTGTATACGGCTCCTGTACGTGATTCGGTCGAAGGAACGATCTACTATAACGCCGCGACCAACTACAACGGCACGACCTTCACCGACGTGCAGTTTACTTTTAAAGAAGGAAAAATCGTCGAAGCGACCAGCTCCAACACCAAGGCCTTGAACGACATCCTGGATACGGACGAAGGCTCGCGCTATATCGGCGAGTTTGCGATCGGCTTCAATCCGCATATCCTCCACCCGATGCTGGATATCTTGTTCGACGAGAAGATTGCCGGCAGCTTCCACTTCACACCGGGCAACGCGTACAATGTGGCGGACAACGGCAACCGCTCCTCCGTCCACTGGGATCTGGTGCAAATCCAGCGCCCTGAGTACGGCGGCGGGGAGATCTGGTTCGACGATGTGCTGATCCGCAAAGACGGACGGTTTGTCCTGCCGGAGCTGGAAGGCTTGAATCCGGAGAATCTCGTGTAATTTATAGGGATCATCAGGTAAAGAAAACGTAGATAGAGCCGCCTCTTCTCTGAGTACGGCTCTATGTTTTAGGTTCAGATACGAAGATAAGACTCTATAGAATTTTTCATATGATTAACGAGTGCTATTACCTCTCTGTCCAGTCCCTCCCACTTATCCACATACTCTCCGCGATAGGCTTTTCTTGCTAAGTTGAGTAAAGTCGCATGCTCTGTAGGCAACTGAGGTATAGCCCATTGCGCAGCTGTATCTTTTGATGCGATTTCACCAACAGCCACTGTCAGCCACATCCGTGCAAGGGTTAACAATACGTTTCGTTCGTCGCCCTTGATGCCCTCCATTAATCCTGGCAAAGACTCCATAATCGCTCTTCGAATATCTGCCATTGGCACGGGATCAAGTACATCGGAAGCATCAGAACCAAACAGAGGAACGCTATTCTTTATTACTTGTGCTAAAACAATAGCCAAATCAGGGTCATACGTTGGTTCCGGAATTTTCCCATTCTCAAACTCATCCCTGAGCCACTCACCGTAGAGATATTCATTTTTTGGCGGAAATCGCCAAGGGACAACATCTCCATGGTTTATTACCGTAACTTCAAATGGTCGCACAGAATCTGTATTTCCTATCTTTCCGGATATATGCATGAGTCTGTCTGTTAGTTTTCTGCGAATTTCTTCACTCAAGCTTTGATTTACAACCACTAGGACATCTACATCACTATTCATGCGTAAGCCACTAGTTACTGCAGAACCAAATAAATATACCCCGACTATTGCACCGCCAAGCAATTCCTTTACAACTTCACATGCTTGGATCGCTTGCTTAGGTATTTTTTCGTTATTCAAGTCACTCAATAGCTGCAAGCTCCTCCCGTCTAAAATGTACAATACTGCTGATTATTCATTCTATCGTGCTTTCTTTCACCGTACCATCTTGCATCAGGCGGGATTCCACAAGCTCTCCTTTTTCATTCTTGCTGTAAAAAGTAAAGCTCAGCACTTTTTCCTCTTTATCAAACTCGATAAATAATTGTGATTTTAGGGAGCCGTCCCCCAATCCCTGCATGTCGACGTCATCCATGTTATCCGGTGCTGTATACGTGTAGCCTTCCTTTTTTCCAAAATCATATCGCCACATCTTGGTATCGTTCATGGAGCTCGTTACCTCGGCATCATAGTCGACTTCAAGCAGGTTTTTTACTTCCTCTTTGGACATTCCCAGCTTCAATTTTTCCTTTACAACTGTAGCAGTCAGATCAACGTTTATCACTTGCTTTTCTGTCGGGGCCGGAGCAGACGCAGGCTCATTGCTGCAGCCGGTAAGGGACAACCCCCCACATAAAAGCAGCATACTGGCAATCGTTCTGAATTTCAGCATTCATCATTTCTCCTTTCTTCTGTTAACCCCCGTTTGTAAAGACGCCTCCATTTGGAAATATGTTACATCACCAACTTGGCAACGCGGTACAATGTGACGGACAACGGTAACCGTTCCTCCGTCCACTAGGATCTGTGCTAATCCAATGCCCTGAATCATCTGGTAAAGAAAACGTAAATAGAGCCGCCTCTCCTTAGAGTGCGGCTCAAAGTTTTCTACTTGATCATTCTACTCTGCATGTCGACATCATTACATTTGATGGCATGAGGATGAAGGACCCGCAGGAAATGAAGCAAAAATCACCCCTGACGGTGTCGATGCCGCGGCTCTCACGATCTTTCGTATCTCTGTTGTATATTTGCGCAATTCATAAGAAATCTGAACTGCGAAGCTATGCTATTCTGCAAATACACCTTTTCCTGAGTACACGAAGCTGCAGGCACGAGCATTGTATCAAGCACACAGAATCGTGGAAAACAAACGAAAATGTAAGGGGAGAATGTATCATGAGAAAGATCCGTATCGCTTTCTGGATATGCACCATCCTATTCTCGCTGGGGATGTTATTCCCCACTATTTCAGCCGTTCTGGGAGAGAAGGAAACAGTGAAGTTCATAACGGAGCACTTCGGGTACCCGGCCTATTTCGTCTTTTACAGCGGAATCGTGAAAGTACTCGGCATTGCGGCGATCCTGATTCCCGGCTACCCCCGAGTGAAAGAATGGGCTTACGCGGGATTGGCGTTTGACTTGATCAGCGTCGTTTATTCGAGCATTGCCGTCGGCGATTCAATTATTGCAGGCTGGCCGATGCTCATATACTTCCTGCTGTTGGCCGGATCGTATGTGTATTATCACAAAATGAAAGCTTCCGTCAGTACAGCTGCCACTGACACCATGTCTCAAAAGCTGCAATAAGCGCCTCCCTCAAAATGAAACGGCTCGAGCCCTGCCTAAATCCGGTAGGGCTCAGCTTTTTTATCGCAAGCACACCTGCATTTGGAGCAGAAAGCTCTATTCCGTTTGCAAATAATACTGGATCAATCCATCCATCACATCATCCAGCTTGCGGAACTCGAAGCCCGTCGCAACAGCCTTGCTTACATCAGGAGACAAGGATGCCTCGAAGTTATACGGGGAGGTCGATTCCTTCTCCGTCGATGGAACAATGATTGCTTCTGTGTTTGCGGCATGTGCGATGCGATCGAGCAATTCCTGCAGCGAGAGATCTCCGGGAGAGCCGGGATTGTAGGGACCCTGAAGCTTTTGATCAGCAGCGAACTGGATAAAACGGGCAGCATCCTCGGAGTCGATATAGCCAAGTCTGCTTTCGGGATTGTCGATTCCGATCGGCAGACCCGCCTTCACTCGATCGACATGAAACTGCAAGCGTCCCGTGTAGTCGTCTTCCCCGATGACTAGCGGAAAGCGAAATGCAGTTGCTGGTACATCGCCTGTCTGGAACAAGACAGCTTCTGCCTGTCTCTTCGTCTCTTTGTACCCTGAAACTCCTATGTATTCTCTGCGGGATTTCAACTCGATCGGGTAGGCATAAGGGTCGTATTCCGATTCTTGTTTGGATGTGCCATAATCGTAGACAGACATGGTAGACGTAAACAAATAATGACCGACTCTACCTTTTAAAACTTCTAAAGCATCTTTAACCTCGATTGGAGAATAACAGGATTGATCGAATACACAGTCATAAAAGGTATCTGTGCTGCCAAAGGCTTCCTCCAACGTCTTCCTGTCCTCCCTGTCAATGATCAGACGCTGTACGCTGTCGCCAAACGGATCTGGCGTTCTTCCCCTCGTCGCAATGGTCACATCCCAGCCGCTGTCGACGAGATTGCGTACCAAGCGCTTTCCAAAAAACTGAGTCCCGCCAATCACCAATGCTTTTTTCATGATGATCCCTCTTTCGATAAGAATTTTTTTATCGATCTCTGATCATCATAGCTGATATTATTTCATAATTCAATCTATTCAACCAAAAATACCTGTAGTATGGAATTTCGTCTTATAAAATGGAGGTATAATTATGAAGTACTTGCCATTTTGCCTCTTTTTCCTCTTAGTAATAGGATGCGTGGAAAAGGATACCTATCAGCCCGTCGTTGATCGTGACGCGATAGTAGACAGGATCAATTACATTCACGACTTTAATTCCGCTGAGGAGTTCGATACAACCGAGTTGATGGGGCTTCAACATGATCCTGGGCGAAAAGATTACAAAATCGTTCTTACTGATTACTTTACAAATGTCCTGAAACAGGAAATGGAGTCATTTCAAACAATGAGCACTACCAATAATCTACGCCATATTCTCGTGATAACCAAAGATAAGGTTGCCTATCGAGTGGATCTGAAGCAGTGGGAGGAATTTCAGAACATCTGGACTGTAGATATGTATGGAACGGCTGACATCCAACAATAAAACCTGACGCACAAAGCGTCAGGCCTTCTCCTCTTTTTCGGCGAACAGATGATTCAACTTTTGATAGGTCGGAGGAAACTCCGCCTGATAGCGAAGGTACGTCGGGATTGGGTAACGAATGCCGCCTTTTTGCGTACCAGCCAGACCTTCTACCAATTCCTCGGCATCCCGGTAGTGAAAGCTGAAGGCCATCTCATGATCTTGCGTCTGGGCAAACAGTCTGTCTCCATAACACGGCACGATGACTTGGGGCTCGCCGGTCTGCAACGGCTTGATCGCAATATCCGCACAGTCGGCACGGCTGGAAAAAGTAGAAGGAATAGAACCGCCCCGCTTGTACAGCATCCCCGCCACGAGACGCATCACCTGCGCCGAATTGCCGTAGATTACGACTACATCCGGCTCGACGGTTGCACGATCCAGTGGATAGGAAACGTAATACCCGCTTTCCTCCGCCGACAGCTTCGGCACATCCTGCTCGCTTGCGGCCCCAGCTTCCAGACTATCGGTGTACATGCCGCAAGCCAGATTTCCCTCTGTGTAAAAGGGCAGCTGCGGCTCGTAGCCAAACGCCACCTGCGCGATGGGACAGGAGAGGTCTGATCCGTTCATAGCGACGCTCCAGCCGTAGCGCCGGGAAAATCCGACTGCCTGACAAATCGTGATCTGGTAGCCGAAATCGCGCATGGGCCGCTTGGTTTTCTCTGGCAGGTCGTCTTCCGCTTTCACAATCTTGATTCCGACCGGGAATGTATCAGTGCGGATATACGTCTGCAGGGCCTGGTTGAGTTCCTTCGTGTTCATCTTCCATCCTCCCCCTTTTTGCATGGAAAAACTTATACAACAAGTCTAACAACTTTTTTCGGAAAATTCTATTTTCTGCCGCTGAAAGAGTGTTCCGCCTTTTCCGCTGCGCCTCGGTCAAGATCCCAAATATCTTCGCTTATCTCCCCTTTTTCCTCGTCCAGCTTCAGTTTGTCCCCGCACTTTCTTCTTCGTGTTTCTCAAGAAGTTATTTTTCCTATACAAAAAAACGGCGTGGTTGAGCGATGCCGTTCCCACGCCGTGATCTTTTACGAATACCTCGACCTACCCTCCGCTGTACTTCTCCTCAATCTCCGAACGCATCTCACTATAGGTCTGCGTCGTCAAGCCGACCAGGTAGTCGATCAACTCCTCCTTGGATTGCGTGACCAGCGCCTCTCTTTCCAGTCGTTTCTGCAACAGATATTCTCGCGGCTGATTGCCCAGCTTGCCTGTCGCAGTCAGATAATCGATGGCTGCGCCTACATTGAGGCTTTCCCGCCAATTTTTCTCGTACCAATCCCGATCGTAGGCATCGATCCATTTTTTCCGGTCGATCAATACCGCATCGACTTCGGACAAGGCATCGCGCTTCCACTGTTCCCATTTTTGCGCGATCTCTTTGGCTCGCTCCAGCTCTTGCTTGAACTGCTCGCGATTGGTGACGTTGGCGTACAGCCCTTCCGATGCGGCCGCGATCTCTTTCAGTTGCTTCTGGCCCTCTGCGTTGACGTCAAAGCCGATCACATTCAGGAGCGGCATGATTTCGGACTGGGAAAGCTCTCTGGCGACCGCGACCGGATCGCCGTCACAGGTCTCGATCCCGTCACTCACCAGGTAAATGACGTTGGTATTCTTGTCTGCCGAGAACTGGGCCATGTCCTGCTGCGCCATTTGCAGAGAATGCGCAATCGAGGTCCAGCCGTTCGGTTCAAATTGCTTCAAGGCATCGTCCAGCTTCTTCGCATCATACGATTGGAGCTGATAGACGAGATCGCTGCTGGAGCAGGAAAGCTGTTTGTGGGCATCCGAACCGCTCCCCTTATGCCCGTAAACCCTCAGTGAGATTTTTGCTTCCTCAGGCAGAGACTCCGCGAACTCCTTGATCGCCTCTTTGGCCAGCTCCATCTTGGTCTTGTCGCCGATTTTCTCCTTCATGCTGCCGCTCGCATCAAGGATAATCTGCACGTTGAAATTTTCGCGAAACAAAAAACGGGCATCTCCCACATCCGGACTCCCGAATGAAGCCATCCGCCAACGATCCACGACCATTTGCGGGCTCAGGTAATCCTCTGTAAACAACGTGAGCAGCTGCCCCCAGTAAACATCGATCAGAGATTGATCCATCCCGTCGATCAAGGGCGGCAGACGGTCCAGAACTTTGACAATCTGTGCCCGATGCGGATAATTCGCCAGATAAAATTGAGTGCCAGCCAGCGGACCCGGCTGGGAGCCGATCAATTCTTGGGTCGTCTCAGGCATGCGTGGTACGCCTGCAGTTCCGGTTACGGCTGATCCGAAAGAACAGCCGACAAGCGACAAGGTCAACACCAAGCCGCTTACGATATGACGCCATCTGGATCTACATGCCATCTCACTCATCGCCTCCTTTCTGCTAATCTGCCTGTTTCTCTATAAGGAAAGATGGACGTCTGTCCATTGAAGCACCTCCGCGAAGCGAATCCGTCTGCCTTCCGCTGTCTGTTCGATCTCATCGCGATGATTGGACAAGAAATCAAGGCCAAAATTTTCACTCTCATACCGGACGGACGTCCTTACTTCGATCCGCTGCTCGCTGTTGAACATCTTCACACGCGACCCGCTTCTGATGGCACCGTTTGAAGACAAGATGCTGCCAACTGTACTTTGAATTTTTCTTTCTGCAACTGCCATATGTTGCCATACGTATCCTTCCAGTACAGAATTGGTCGGTAGATTAACCAAGAGCACCTGGTCGATCGCGTTGTACAGTATCTCACTATCCGACCAGCTCGGATGGGCACTGCGCAAGGAGATTTTGGCCGCCTTTACCTGCGGCGAGATCGGGACCATGTTGAACGGAAGGTTTGCATCATAAACTTCGATCGCCCTCTCCGCTTCTTCGTAGACAATCTGCGTGGCACCAAGGCTGGCCTGCTGAGCACTATTCGCCGCCACTTCCTTGTCGACAAAGACGGTCGACATGTTGAACAGCAATGTGAACATAACGAGTGAAAAGAAGAAAAAGATCGTCAGGACAAACACCGTCATATTGCCGCGTTGATCACGTAAGCTATTCGCTATTTGTCTCATCTAATGAACCACCCGCCCCCGCAGCTCGCGGCTCAGCGAGATGACTCTGTCTTTTTCCTCCATGTTTTGCTTGATAAAATCCGGGATAAAAAATAGATCCAGATTCACGCCAATACGCGCAACAAACAGGTTATCCCCTTCATGGGAAATCAACGAATTCGAATCGTTGTAAGAAATGCCTCCCCCAGCGGAGTTGACGATTTCGCGTGCAGCTTTTCTAGCTTCCGAGGAATTACCGGTAATCGAATAGACCTTCGCCGCTTCGTTAGCAGCGGACTGGGCAATGATGACGGCATAAACACCTGTTAAAAATTGCCATAAAATCAAGAGAATCAAAAAGACGAATGGCAGAATTCCAATAAACTCCACTGTCACAGAGCCTTTTTTATTTTGTAACGCCCGACTCCATCTTTTCATAAGACAGTCACCTCCGCAGAAAACCCTGCCTACCCCTCTACTACCAATCTTTCTGCTTCAACTCTCTCTGCTTCCATTTTTTCTGCCTCGATCGCCTTCATCAGCTCTGTGCGCCATTTGACGGTGTACATCGTAAACATCACCGCGATGAAGGGGAAGATCAGCACTGTCAAAATCATTTGCGTAAAGAAAACCGCGCCGAAGCTGGTCGTAATAAACGTCACCGATGCCAGCCCGACCAGACCAATCACCCATTGGATCGCACTCGTCAACAGGATCAGGCCCAGAATCGGGACAAAATGCTTTTTCCCCATTTCGAAGGCAGACCGCAAGCATTTCCAGGGAGATGCTTGTTTCATGACGGTCAGATATGGGGTCAGATAAAACAGCACTAGCAGGATGACCCCCGGCACGACGAACAGAAGCAAACCAATACACACCGCCAGTACGTAGACGATCCCATACAGGAAAACGGAGAAACCGGACTCCCAAAATGTGCGGAAGGCCTTGCGCAGCGGCTTCTCTTCTCCCTCCATCTCGCTGATGACGAATTTTGCGAACACAATCTGAACTAATGTCAGGAACAGCAGAAGCAAGAACAGATTATAAAAACTGGCGACGACAGGTGCCCCTGTCAAGGCAGCCAGAAAATTCACGTAGTTAATCGCCACATTGTGTACCAGCAGCAATGGCAAAACAATAACGGCCGAAATCAACAAAAGCGATTCGATATGACGCGCGTAAAAGTGAATGCTCTCTTTCAATGGATTCACCAAGTCGGCCCCCTTTGTTCGCTCCTTCTTCCTCAGCTAAGGATTGCGCAGGATGGTGAAGAGCTGGTTTCGATAAATCTCTTCATTTTTTTCTAACAGTGCATGTCTCATATCTGCTGCATCCTGGTAAGGAACCCCTTTTACTTCCATGTCCTGAAGGGATTTTCTCATGATTCTCCTGATTTCTCCCCGCCTGTAGTCACGCAGCAGCGCGACCAACTTCTTGGCAATCTCCCTTTGCTCCTTGGCCAA
Organism: Brevibacillus panacihumi W25; assembly: GCF_000503775.1. Lineage (GTDB taxonomy): Bacteria > Bacillota > Bacilli > Brevibacillales > Brevibacillaceae > Brevibacillus > Brevibacillus panacihumi_A. The sequence continues at coordinate 2,171,130 of NZ_KI629782.1, forward strand.
ATTCAGACGAGAGGAATCAAAAAAATGATATACACGGTCGACAGCATCTTGCAGTTCGAATTGTCTGCGCAAGCGTCGGTACAATATATAATCAGAATCCAGCAGAGCATCTCGCATATGTTTCTCGTCGTCAACCGTCGTATAATTCCGCGCAAGCATCTCGTTGTGATAACGCATGCCCCGCTCGTAGATCGCCTGCAATTCATTCACACTGTTGACCATGATGTCACACATCTCGATCACATCCGCTGTGTCCTGGCGAAGCTGACCATCCATCGCTTGTTCACAAAACGGAAGGAGCGCCCGCAGATAATCGCGCTTTTGCTCATACATCCATACAGGCTTCTCCTTATCCACTGCGAAATCTTTTGTAAAATTAATGGCAGCGTTGTTATGGGACATAAACAGGCGGACAGCGCGGATCGCCTCTGCCCGAGGGGGAACACTTCCATCGCTTCGAAGGATCAGATATCCGACCGCCTCATTTTTCCCCCATCTCCAGTACTGCACGTTGTAGTAGACTTGATCGTCTAACAATGCCGCATGATTAAACAAATCCGGCTTTTCAAGGAAGCGTTTATATTTGTTGATCTGTTCTCGTACTTGTGCTGTTCCCTTTACATTTATTCGGGAGATCATGTTGGCACTTCCTTTGCTCAGTGCTCTTCTCCTAAGGATTTCGCAGGCTAGACATGATTGAATGAAATATTTTTTCATTAAATTCACTCACTGCCTGTCTCATTTCCAGGACATCCTGATAAGGGACTCCTTGTACTTCCATGTCTTTAATGGATTGTTTCATGATCCGCCAGAGCTCTTCCCTTCTGTAATCACGCAGCAGACTGACCAACTTTTTTGCCATGTCACTTTGTTTCCCAGCCAATTCAAGGCGAGAAGAAGCAAAAAAATGATAGATCCGATCGACTGCGCTTTGTACTTCGCATTGTTTGCGCAATCGCCGGTACAAAATATAATCAGAGTCAAGCAAGGCATCCCGCATCTGTTTCTCGTCATCAATCGTCGTATAATTCCGTGCAAGCATCTCTTCGTGGTAATGCATGCCCCGTTCGTAGATTGCCCGCAATTCCTCCACACTGTTGACCATCAACTGGCACATCTCGATCAAATCCTCTGCATCCTGGCGAGTCTGTGCATCCATTACATGTTCACAGAACGGGAGTAACTCCAGCAGACAATCCCTCTTTTGCTGATACATCCATACCGGCTTTTCTTTATCCCTCGCAAAATCTTGTGTAAAACTAATGACAGCATTGTTATGGGACATGAATAAACGAACGACCGGTCTAGCTTCTGCAAGAGGAGGCACACTCCCATCACTGCGCAGGATCAGATATCCAGCAGCCTTGCTCTTCCCCCATCTCCAGTACTGAACATTGTAATAGACTTGACCGTCAAGCATTGCCGCATGATTAAACAGGTCTGGCTTTTCCAAGAACTTTTTGTGTTTGTTAATTTGTTCTCGGATGTGTGGTGTTTCTTTTACGATAATGCGTGAGACCATCTTAGCTCCCTCCAGACCATTATGTCGTTCATGCTGTTGGTATACGATGCGGTGGGATCAGTTTCCTATGGACTAGGAAAAAATAGATTTTACAAAGCCCCATGTATCTTTTGCTGTGTCCTTGACCCAATCAATCGCATCTGTTGTTTTCTCTTTGAGCCACTTACCTATTTTCCCGTCGGCCAACTTGTCAATCCACTTGAGTGCTGTACTGCCCAGCCACAAGACTCCTCCTGCCGTGACAAGCACAACAGCAACTGTTTGCCCACCTGGAATCACGGAAGCGATCACGCCTGCGTCCATCAAAGTACTTCCTAAGCTGCCTACACCGTTGAGGAATTTCTCCCCTTGTTGCTCCGGAGTCAAGTTTGGGTCATCAATTTGGCTAAATGATGTGTAGGTATTAAAGGCGTCAAAGGGAAGGCTGATTGCTGCAATCCCGACATTCAACCCTGTTATCAGACCGGGTACCCGTGCAGCGTTCGCTCCTGAAGTCGCATTGGAGAATGAACGTTGGTATTCGGCGGCTCTTGCCGCTGCGTTCGCATTCTGCTGCAATACGAGTTTGTAAGAGTCGTACGCTCCCTTTGCCCCCATGATATCGAGAGCGCCACTTGTATAATTCTGGTAAGGAGAACCATCTAGGCCAATATCCAGACCCTTCAGCCCAAGTGTCAGCAAGACTTTGGAGTATCCGCCTGCCCCCGTTCCTACAGAAACTTGACCATGCTGCAACATATCTGCACTGTAACTAAGGGTGTCCCCCATAATATCCTTGATGGAAAATTGCATCATCTTGTAAGCCATGGTCTCGCCAAACGGCGGAGGATTTGCCTGGGGACCCGGCCCCTGACCAGGCGGTGTGAGTTGCGGTACTTCACTGCCGACCCGTCCTCCTGCAGCTCCGCTGCCATCCGGTGTCGTCAGAGCAGGTGCCCGACCGTCTGGTGCCTGAAGCTGGGGCATGCTTCCGTTCGGTGCTTGCATTTGAGGCATATTCCCGTTGGGAGCCTGAAGCTGAGGTGTATCCCATTCGGGTTCTTCCAACTGTGGGACAATTCCCGGCGGAGGCTCCAATTGAGGCATATCCCATTGAACGCCATCCAGTTTTGGTATTTCCCAATCCGGTGCTTGCAGATTAGGAGCCTCGTAGTTAGGCACCTGAAGCTGCGGTGGCTGTAACGTCGCTCCCTCTGCCAGCACGATCACGGGGAAGGCATTCATCAAAAGAATAATAAAAGCGAAGATACCGGCTATCCAAGGTCTTCCTCGTCTTTTATCCACTAGCCACCCCTCCTGTGTCACGCTAGTTTTTTCTCATTTCGTATGTTTGTTCGATGGCTGCCACTGCTTCCTTATATGACTTTTCATTGAGATCTCTTAGAAAAGCTTCCATTTCCCTGCCATGCTTCACGATAATCTGGTCTTGCTGCTTTTCAATCTTTTCCAGGGCCGAGATGGTTCCTTTGTCCAGGATCTTCAATCTGTTTAGATCGGTAAAGAGAGAAAGAAAATTATAGCTTTCCCTTACAGAATTGCTGTACCAGTTCGATCCATAGACATGGATAGATGCTGCTTGGGACAGGTTCGCCGACAAAGCATCATAGGTAGCGCCGTTTCTCCACTGGATCCATTTCCGAGCGATTTCATTCGCCTTCTGAAATTCACTTTGCAACTCTTTTTGATCCTGAATCAATACGTAGCGGCCGCCTGCCGCTTCCGCTACCTGTTTGAGTTGTCGCTGCCCTTCCCCATCTACTCCAAAGCCGACCACATTGACGATTGGTGTAATATCCGAATCGCCCAACTGTTTTGCCACCGCCACCGGATCACCGCCGCATGTCTCTATCCCGTCACTGACAAGATAGATGATGTTCGTGCTGTTTTCCCCTTTGTAGGAACGCAGATCCTCTTGTGCCTGCTGCAGGGCCAAAGCGATCGGAGTCCAGCCAGCCGGTTTGAATTGCGCGAGGGCTTCATTCATCTTTTGCGAATCATACCCTTGCAGCGGGTACATGACGTCGCTTTTGCTGCAGGAGAGCTCCTTCTGCGATTCCGCCCCGCTCCCTTCGTGTCCGTAAACCCGCAGGCCCACCCGCGCCTCTGGTGGAAGCGATGCAGCGAAGGAACGAATCGCCTCTTTCGCTGCTTCCATCCGCGTTTTATTTCCTGCCATATGCCCCATACTGCCGCTTGCATCCAGGACAATCATCACATTGTACTGCTCTTTGAACTGAAAACGCGGATCATCTACCTCGGGATTGCCGAAATCGTTCAATTTGATTTGGTTGATGATTTCCAGCGGTTCCGGGTAGTCCTCGGCTAAAAGCCCAAGCAAGGCCAGATAATACAATTCAATGGTTTCCTGATCAGGGTCTTTGATATTGGGGATTTGACTTATCACTTTGCGGATTTCTTCCTTCTGCTTGCCGTAAGTCGTACCAGAAAATAGGCCAGGCGGCATGTTATAAAAATCCTCTGCGGTTTTTGGCAGTTTGCTTAGTTCCGCAGGAATCATCGCCTTGAGCGCCTTTACTTGCTCTTCTCGCTCGCTTGCGCTAGGCTCTGGTTCAGGTGTCTCTTTTTTTCCTTGCTCGCTGCCATTCGGTTGCGGCTCGACCTTCACAGGGGGATTATCGGCAGGGGGTGCATCCACTGGCTCTGATTCTGGCGCAGAACAGGCGTACAACCCAACAAAACAAACCAAGAGGATGGCGATAAAGAATGATTTCGTTGTTTTCATGACGGTATCCGTACCTCCCCCTCTTTTAAAAGCTCTTATTATGTAAAAAAGCTGGCATTACAGATGCCTGCATGCCAGCGCACCCGGCCTTATTCTCCCTTGCTGATGCCTTTGATGATGTTGGACAGAGTCTGGGAAACTGCACCACCCACGACTTCATCGTCTTTAAAGAACCCTTGAATCGCGGCAAAAATGGCCAGGATAACCCCTGCCAGGGCGATCCACTCGATCGCTTGCGCACCTCTCTCGTTGTTCAAGGAAACCATTGTTTTTGCATAGATTTTTTGAATAGCGTTTGTCATCATATTTCATTACTCCCCTCATGGTTTTAAAAATGAAAAATATACGAATTGCTGTTATCCACTATTGCTCATCCTGATGAGGGGCATCACCTCCTCTCCACTTAAAATCTTATTTAGAGACCATGTCAGACAGCATCGACGTGTTCTCCAAAATATTGAGAACCATCAGCCCGCCAATCAAGGCAATAGCTGTGGGCGCTACAACAAACGTCGTGATCAGCGTTACTTTAGGAGAAGCCTTTGCCGCCTTTTCCTTGATCAGCTCTTTGCGAATGCGGCGCATGTTTTCGGACTGAATCTTGAACGTGACGGCAATCGGAACTCCCAAACGCATGCCCTGAATCAACGCCTTGATCAGCATCTGAAACTCAGGGTTGTCATTGCGGCGCAGCAGCTGCTCATACGCCTTTTCGCGGGGGACTCCCAAATCCAGCTCTTGATTGAACCGAGAGAATTCCTCTTGGATAGGCCCCTGGAAAAACTGCATGACCGCGCGCAGTGATTGATCCAGGCTGACCCCAGCCTGCAAGGTAACACTCACGGTATCCAGAAATTCCGGCAGATCGTAGCGAATCTGGTTTTGCCGTTCCTTCGCCCGATTTTTCAACAGGACAATCGGCAGGAAATAACCGACCAATGGCCAGACAATCAGTCCGTAGGTGGCAAAGGGGAAGCCCAGGATAAACAAGACAATCCCGACAATCCCTCCAAGCAAAGCGAGGAAGATCTTCGTGCCCTGAAACCGCTCGACACTCAAATCGTACGGACGCCCTGCCTTCAGCAGCCATTCCTCCACCTCATGCGACTCACTGAAAAAATTGATGCGTTGACCGAGCGCGGAGTAGTCGTCACTGTAGGCAAGCAGCTTTTTGATCCACTTCTCGGATGCTGTCTCCCGCTTGCGTACTTTATAGCCTCGCGTGCCGGTTGTTTCATGCACGTGGTTGATCAGTTTTTCCTTCTCGATTGAATAGCGATAAAATTCCTTCAGGAAAATGATAAAAAATAACAGGAACAAAAACAGACAGGTAAGGATCCAAGCGTCCATCTTCTCACACCTTTATGTTGGTCACTTTTTTGACCAGGACGTAGGACAGGATCGTCCCGACGATAAATACCCCTAGCAAAACCAGGCCAAAACCGGAGAACAACGGGTCGATAAAACCTTTGTTGATTGTGTTCATCATCAGCACCAAAGCGATCGGCATGATCGGCACCAGGATGGAGACGTAGCGCTGCTCGGCCGTCATCGTCTTGATCTCCTGATTGACGATGCGCCGATCCTCCAGCGTCTCAGCCATCTCCTGCAAGACCTCGCTGAGATTTCCTCCTGCCCTCCGCTGAATGTACAGGGTCGCTGCAAATATGCGAAAATCTCTCGTCGGAATGCGCTTTTCCATATCCATCAGCGCTTTGTCAAAACCGACGCCCAATTGCAGTTCCCGCGCCATGCGTTTGAATTCCATGCCGGCCGGTTGGGGGATTTCTCGCGCCACCAGCTCAATCCCCTGTGTGAGGGTAAGCCCGGCACGCAGCGAGTTGGCGAGCAGTCGGCATACATCTGAGAGCTGATCGTTCATCCGCTCCTGATATTTGTTGCGACGGATGATGAACAGCAGGTTTTGGATCATGTACATACTGGCTGCACCAATGAGCAGGTTGTAAGGAAATTTCAATCCGACAACATTGTTTAGGAAGAATGCCAATCCAAACGAACCAATCAGCATGATTCCGTAATACTCCGAGGGAGCCAGAGAAATATTGGCCTTAATCAGCTTGCCATGAATCTCTTGGGCATGAGGCGTGCGGTCGAAGCGATCCCCCCAGTCGGACAGAAAGCTTCGGCGCTGCGCTTTGACGTCGTACCATTCCTCCGCACGCTTCTTCCACTCCGTCTTCTTCGCCCGGTACCCCAGGTATTCATAGATGCCCCAGATGCCGAGCAGGACGGATAGACTAAATAGGATGGAGATGCTCACGCCTTTTCACCTCCGCAGACTTGAACAGGGATTCGTCGATTTCGATGCCGAAGGTCCGCAATCGGTCCAGGCAGCGCGGGATCATGCCTGTCGGCGTAAAATAGCCGAGCACCTCTCCGGTCTTGCCCATTCCAATGCGTTGAAAACGGAAAATCTCATTGACCTCAATCTGTTTGTCAGGCCCTGTGTAAACCTCCGAGATCGAGACCATCTTCCTCGTCCCGTCCGAGAGGCGCGTTACCTGGACGATGATGTCGAGAGCACTGACGATGTATTCGCGTATGACCGAAGAAGGCAATTCCATCCCGGCCATGATGACCATCCCCTCCAAGCGGTTGAATGCATCTTGCGGGGTGTTGGCATGCACCGTAGTCAAGGAGCCTTCGTGACCCGTGTTCATGGCTTGCAGCATGTCGAATGCCTCAGCGCCGCGAACCTCCCCGACGATGATACGGTCGGGACGCATCCGCAGAGAGTTGCGGACCAGGTGGCGAATCGTGATCTCTCCCTTGCCCTCCATGTTGGGGGGACGCGCTTCCAGTCCCACGCAATTGGGTCGATCCAGCTTCAGCTCCGCCGAGTCCTCAATGGTGATGACGCGTTCGAACAACGGAATGGCTTTGGAGGCGGCGTTGAGCAGGGTCGTCTTCCCGCTTCCCGTCCCTCCCGAGATCAGCACGTTCATCTTCGCCTTGACGACTGATTCGAGGAAAAACGCCATTCTGTTGTCAAAGGCATTAAAATTCATCAAGTCCTGCATCGAGTAAGGTTCTTTGCGGAATTTCCGGATCGAGACGAGCGTTCCGTTCAGGCTGACAGGAGGAATTACGGCGTTTACACGGCTGCCGTCCTTGAGACGGGCATCCACCATCGGCGAGCTTTCGTCGATTCTTCGCCCGAGCGGGGCTACGATCCGGTCGACGATATGGCGAAGATGCTCCTCGTCCCGGAATTTCAAATCCGTCAGCTCCAGTCGTCCCTTTTTCTCGATATACACTTCCTTGTGCCCGTTGATGGAAATCTCCGTAATCTCAGGATCTGCCAACAATGGCTCCAAAGGTCCCAAGCCGACGGACTCATTGATCAGTCTGGTCAGCAGCAATTCCTTTTCCGTGCGGGGAATGACGACCTTTTCTTCTGACATGTACTGGGACACCATGCGTTCAATCGCCAGTCGCATTTCTCCCGGAGACAAGCTGGTCAGACGATCCAGATTGGTCTCGCGCAACAGTCTCGCTTTATAGTGATCCGCCAGTTCGTCGATGTACGGATTATGGTAAGCAGGAGCTGCGAGTGGACGGGCGTCGTTGTCAGGCTTTGCGGGCTGTTCTTCTTTGCGTCGAAATAATGCCATGTCCTTCGCCTCCTATGACAGCTTGGAAAGTACCCATTTGCGAATATCTTTGGCAGCGGCGGAAAGCTTTTTTTCATTGGCTTCTCGTTGCAACGGCTGTCCTTGATTGACTGCTGCCTGTACGCCGCGATGATCGCGGCAAATTTCGGCTGTGATCGGGGTTTGAATCAGTCCTTTCAGATCGGAGACGTTCAGTTCATTGTCCCTGCCGACCTTGTTGACGACGATTTCAAGCCTTCCTTGTGTGTCGATTCGCAATCTTCTGAACAGATCTTCCACCAGTCTGTACGTCTGCACCGACGGCGTATCCAAATTCATGACGTAATAGATGATATCCGACTCCTCAAGCGCCGAATACGTAAGTTCGTTCATGTAGGAAGGCAGATCCAGGATGACAAAATCATAGCTGCGACGACTGGCGCGGATCAGCCGCGTAATGAATTCCTCAGATATATTTTCTGCCGTTTCCGCATCGCGCGGGCTAACCAGCACTTCCAGCTTGGAATGGGTCTCACGCTGCGACACATTGCGTATATGGTTTTCATTCATCTCGTTTATCACAGGAACCAGATCAGCCAAAGTCCTCGTGCTGTCGAGCGAGAAGAAGGTCTCTACTCCACCGTATTGCAGGTTCAGATCGATCAGCAGTACTCGTGCGGTCGATTCCAGCTTGAGTGATTGCGCAAAACCGGTGGCCATCTGGGTACGGCCGCTCCCTCCCTTTCCGCTGTAAAAGGAATAGACCTTTCCCCGTCCTCTGACGAATGCCTTTCCGGTAGCTACAGTCCCTTTTTTGCGCTGCTGATGCTGCTCCAGCTCTGCGATTTTCTCCAAGCGATCCGTCAACAGCGTCAGTTCGTCCGGCATCAGGATGTATTCGATGGCCCCTGCTCGGATGACATCGCGCACCAGGGCAAAGTCCTGCTTCTCTGTCAAAAAGATGATAATGCCTTCCGGGAGTTCTCCCTGGATATACTGAACCAGCTCCACCCCTGTGCCATCCTCGGGTTGGACGAGCAACACGACATCAGGCGCGATCCTGTCGATCTCCTTCTTCACTTCATGCGAAGTCGTATAGTGGACGTTTCGCTGCGCAAGCGATTCGCGCAGCAGATTCTGAATGGAATCATAATCGGCGACCACGAGTATCTTCATATCGGTGTTCATACATTAGCCTCCTGGATTTGAAACTGGTGGTGATGGAGTCCCTGCCGCGGGGGTCTGTGCCGGCGGTGGTTGCTGACCAGGGACAGGCGCTGTAGGAGGTGTCTGCGTTCCAGGTGTTGCCGGTGTTGCTGGTGCAGCAGGAGGCGTCGCAGGCTGCTGGCTTTCAGGAGACCCTTCTGTCGGTGGAGCCCCTTCCCCGGACGGCTTCTCGGAGAACGGCTCGGGTATGCCCAATTCTCCCTTCCCGACGTTCGATTTCAGAATCCTCATGACCTGTGCATAGTGCTGCTGATGGATAAAGATCGGTACTTGCTCAAATGGCATCTCCAGCGCGACGCCGCGAAATTGATCATCCGATTTGGCGACCATAGCGACGGGCACATCCTTCATGAACACCTCTGTGGCAGGTTTGCCATTGTCATTATGAGAGACGATGATATCCACCCGGTCCAAGGCCTCCAGCTGCTGATCGAAAACGATTTTTCCCGAGGCGTATACCGTGACGAGACGATTGTTCTGATCTCGTACCGTTGTAGCCGGCTTGATGATGTTTTTCGTGATGATGTTGCCTTTTGACAAAGGAACGACGGTAACTTGGTTTTTCAAGCTTGCTTTATCCGTAATATACGAATCATCTGCAAACTTCTTCGGAATTTCTCTTGTGGTGATCTGGTCCGGTTGAATCAAGGCGCGGGATGCAATATCCGTATTCGCCACGTAGATTTCCACCATTTCACCCAGTTGTGCATTCAGATCCTTGATTTTCTTTAAAAACAAAAAGCCTGCTCCTGCCGCCAGCAATATGGATAGCGCCAGAAAAATAATGGCTCTACGCTTGGATTCAAGCATGCGATGATTCCCTCTCCTTAGGTAAACGCTTTTGTTTATAGGGTGGAGCCACAAGAAATTTTACATGATTAACCTGCAAAAATCGCCACATTTACCGTAAATTTTTAGTTAAGATGGTAAAATAAGGTAAAAGTCCCAAACGAAACCCCTACAGATCCTCCAGTTTTCCTACTGGATGCCCGTTCTATGTGCTTAGTAATAGAAGGAAACCATCATCAAAAACATCGTTCCAGAAGCGATATACGGGGCCATGGGGATCTCCTGTTTGTTGCTCCTCTTCATGACTTTGGCCGCAATCCAGATCGGGATCACGCAGAGTCCCGCGAGGAGGTAAGTTAGTCCCATGACGAGCAGGCCAGCCTGCCACCCCAGTGCCGCTCCCACGACCGCAAACAGCTTGATATCTCCTCCGCCTAATTGCCCTCTGCTTATGACAGCCATGACGAGCGTGATTCCTCCAAGTACGACGACGCCTAGTACGAACGAAAACCATCGGTCGGTATGGACAAACGCATGGTAAAGCAAAAAGTAAGCAATTCCAGGCAAGGTAACCCAGTCGTAAATCATCTTGCTGCGCAAATCGGTGTAGACGGCAACCCCCATGATGATCAGCATGGGAATGAAGACGTAGGCTGTCAGCAAACACATCCTCCTTCCTACATTTGGGTTATGACGTCAAACTCACAGACGGACAATTGGCATATTTTGTTGCAATGGGACAAAAAATATTGGATTTTTTTCTCAGGAACAAGGACTTTTCACAGGCAGCCTGTCCGTCTGGCTGGGAGTAACGCCTTATCCGAGCACTTTGCGCTATATGGTCCGTCCCCAGACGGATCACCTGAACTCTGGACTGTGTTAGACTGGAGAATATGGAATGGAAGATTGAGGTAAAGGGATTCTTTTGGATGAAGGATATGATGGGTTATGTTTTGATTGGAATAGGCACACTCTTTGTATTGGCGACCTACAGTGGCCTGGAAATGAAGATGGACGTCCTCTGGCCCGCGTTTCTGTTGATTCCGGGGATTGGTTTTCATCTGATGTTTTTCATGAATCCGCAGCCCAAGCGAGCAGGCCTTCTCGTACCCGGCGGCATCCTGCTGGTCTACGCGCCCCTGTTCTTTTTCAGCGCCCTGTTGCTGGACGGAGACATGAGCAAGACCTGGCCCGTATTCCTCTTGGGCCCTGCCGTGGGTCTTTTTGAGCTGTACATCTTCGGCGGACGCAAACACGCCTTGTTGATTCCCATCTCCCTATTGACCGTCGTCGCGTTCATCTTTCTGGCGTCAAACCTCTTGTCGACCCAATTCGGAGGAATCTTGGGGATGATTCTCATCGTTTGCGGAGGATTTATCTTGATTCGTAAAAAGCAGAGCGACACCCGCTTATAGCAGCGCACTCGACTCCCTTTTGCAAAGTGCACCAGGAGGCATTCACACTCATGAAAAAGCTAACACTGTTGTCCGAAGTCAAGGATCATGTCGAAACAAATCCAGTAAGCCTTTTGTTCATAAAAATGGCGAACTGCGGGGTATGCGACGCAACCTTGGAGAAAACCGTCCAACTGCTGCAATCCTACCCGGAAATACCGGCCGGGGTGGTCTCTATCGAAGATACGCCTTCACTCGCGGGAGAATGGCTTGTCTTTACCGCCCCCACCATCCTGCTGTTCATGGAGGGAAAAGAGGTACATCGCCAATCGCGAATTGTCGTGTTTGGCGAGTTGGAAAATGCCTTGCACAGAGCAAAAAAGGTGTCCACCGAGTAGGGAACCTACTCAGGTGGACACCTTTTCACTTTTCATCAAGAACATTACCAGGCTGCGATGCAACCGTCCGTACGCATATCGGTACCTCCAACCAGTACCCCATGCTCGTTTCGCCAGATGATCTGACCACGGCCAAAGTAATTTCCCGGCTGGGCCCATTTAATGTCATGACCTTTTCGCTGCAGCGCCAGAGCCAAATGCTCAGGGAAGTGGCGCTCCAGTTCTACGGTCTTGCCCTCGAGCCACTGCCAGCGCGGCGCATCAAGAGCCGATTGCGGATTGAGATGGAAGTCTACCGTGTTCATGACGACCTGCATATGTCCTTGCGGCTGCATGAACCCGCCCATCACCCCGAATGGTCCTACAGCTTTTCCATCCTTCGTCAGGAAGCCTGGAATAATGGTATGATACGTCCGTTTGCCCGGCTCCAAACGATTATAGTGCTCAGGATTCAGCGAGAAGTTGTGACCACGGTTCTGCATCGCAATACCTGTATCCGGAATCACGACACCGGAGCCGAAGCCCATGTAGTTGCTCTGGATGAAGGATACCATGTTGCCTTCATTGTCTGCCGTGGACAGGTAGACGGTACCGCTTCCGTTCGGTTTGCCCGGCTCTGGTGTCAAGGCCTCGTCTCCAATCAGGGAACGTCTGGCGGCAGCATACTCGTCGGAGAGCAGCTCCTCAACCGTTACACCCATTTGTTTCGGCTCGGTAATGTAATGCATGCCATCCGTAAAGGCAAGCTTCATCGCTTCAATCTGCTTGTGATACGTATCGATCGAATCCTTCGCAGTGACGTCGAACCCTTTCATGATGTTCAATGCCATCAGCGCGACCATACCTTGACCGTTCGGCGGGATTTCCCACACGTCATAGCCGCGGTAGTTGACGCTGATTGGCTCCACCCACTCCGGCTGGTAAGCAGCCAAATCCTCTTTGGTCAGGAAGCCGCCGCACTCGCGGGAGAATGCGTCGATTTTTTCAGCCAATTCACCGCGATAGAAGCTCTCTGCATTCGTCTCAGCGATGAGGCGCAAGGTTTGGGCATGTGCAGGCGATTTCCAGATCTCGCCCGCCTTGGGGACATGTCCGTCAGGGGCAAAGGTCTTGAACCAATGCTCAAATTCTGCACCCGTGCATGATTTTTTAAATTTTTTATAGGCCTGGTTCCAGTAGAAAGCCAGCGTCGGGGAGAGCGGGTAGCCATTCTCCGCATATTCGATAGCTGGTTTGAGCACTTCGGTCAAAGGCAAGCGGCCAAAGCGCTTCGACAATGCCGCCCAAGCGCCCGGCGCACCCGGTACCGTTACCGGAGTCCATCCCAGCACTGGCATTTCTTCATGCCCTTTGGCTTTCACAGCGTCGATGGAAATGCTTTGCGGAGAAGGACCGCTTGCATTGAGACCATACAACTCGTCTTTTATCCAAACCAGTGCAAAAGCATCTCCGCCAATTCCGTTGGATGTCGGCTCCACGACCGTCAGGCAAGCAGCGGTCGCGATCGCTGCGTCAACGGCATTTCCGCCTTTCTTCAATATATCCAAACCTGCCTGTGCAGCCAGCGGTTGAGAAGTGGCAACCATGCCATTCTTTGCAAAAGTCGTCATACGCCGGGATGCGTACGGGTATTCGTGTGCATCGAATTGCGTCATCTTGTGTACCCCCAGTTTTCTAGTGAGATCCTATCCAATAAAAAAGAAGCCGTACGCCATCGAAACGATGATGACCAGTGCAGGATGCACCTTCCACGTCTCCAAAAGTAAAAAAGAAGCTACGCTCAAAATCCCTGTCTGCATCCAGCCGATGCCTTCGACGGCCCCCAGCAGGAACTGATATGTCAGGGTTCCCAACAGCACGGTTACTACCGGACGAACAGATTGGGTCATCGCTTTTACTTGTGGCGCCTTGCGGAAAAGATGAATAAATTGAAGCAGCAAAATCATCGCAATAGCCGTTGGAGCGACCGTAGCGATCAAAGCGACCGCAGCGCCCGGCACTCCCGCTACTTGATAGCCGATATAACCAGCCAGCTTCGTTCCGATCGGGCTCGGCAACGCGTTGGCAACAGCCAGCACTTCCCCGAATTCCTGAACGGACATCCACCCGTATACATCGACTACTTCATTCTGAATAAGCGGAATACTCGGAGGACCACCGCCGTACCCGAGTGTATTGGCGATAAAGAAGGCCCAAAACAATTGCAGATAAATCATGCCGCCCCCTCCTCGCTGTCCTTTTTCTTCCGTTTCCGGATAGACCAGGTTGTATAAGCAAACGAGAAGAGAAGCGCGATTCCGACGACGAGTCCCGGATGCAGATCCAGGATGATCAACGCCAGGACCGACAGGGCAAGACTGATGCTGGCACCAGTTTTCGTAGATGCTCCCTGCCAGCCCTTTTGCAGGAACTCCCAGGTCATAACCCCGGTCATGACCGCAATCACTGGACCGATTGCCTGAATCATGCCGTACACACCTGGGGCGTCTTTATAGCGATAGATGACCTGCAGAAGCCCGATCATCAGCAACACCACAGGCATGACCACTGCGATATTCGCTACGAGCGCGCCCTTCCAGCCTTTTACCCGGTAACCGATGTACGCGGCAAGCTTGGTCGCAATCGGACCGGGCAAGGCATTACCCAGAGCCAGATTGTCCGCAAAATCGTCATCCGTAACCCATTTGTATTTCTTCACGCATTCTGTATGAAACAGAGGAACCATCGTTGGTCCCCCTCCAAAACCAAAAATTCCGATACGAAAAAAAGCGACAAACAACTGCCAATAAACCATACTGTACCTCCATCCTGACCCTACTTGCTAAGCAGCTCTCCCGATTGAACCAGGTGACAAGAGACTAACTGGCCAGCTCCGATGTCAGACAGGCTCGGTACCTTCGATTTGCAAATATCCGTTGCGTATGGACAACGCGGGTGAAAGGTACAACCACTGGGCGGGTTAGCAGGGCTTGGCAAATCGCCCGTCAGTAGGATCCGCTCCCGCTTTTGTCTTGGTTTGGCCACCGGTACTGCAGACAGCAATGCCCGCGTATACGGATGGCTCGGATTTTCAAACAAAGTGCGCTTGTCGGCAATTTCTACAATACGTCCCAAATACATAACGGCGATGCGATCGCAGAGATGTTTGACAACGGAGAGATCATGCGAAATAAACATGAGAGTCAGATTAAACTCTTTTCGCAGATCTTTGAGCAAATTCAGTACTTGCGATTGAATCGATACGTCAAGCGCAGATACAGGTTCATCCGCGATGATCAGCTTCGGCTTGACGACCAGCGCGCGGGCAATCCCGATCCGCTGGCGTTGTCCCCCGGAGAAATCATGCGGGTGACGGTTCAAATGCTCTTTTCTGAGTCCTACGATCTCGATGATTTCCTCGATCGTTTTCAATCGTTCCGCAGGTGTGCCGATATTGTGGACCATCAGCGATTCCATCAAAATCTGCTTGATGGTCATTCGTGGATTCAGTGACGCGTAAGGATCTTGGAAGATCATCTGCAAGTCCTTGCGCATACGGCGCATATCTTCTTTAGGCAGTTTCGCCAGGTCTTTACCATCAAACCATACTTCCCCTGAAGTCGGCTCCAGCAGACGGAGAATGGTACGTCCTGTCGTCGATTTTCCACAACCAGATTCCCCTACAATCCCCAGTGTTTCACCTGGGAATACCTGCAGGTCAATCCCGTCCACCGCTTTTACATACCCGGTCGTCTTCTTCAGGAATCCGCCCTTGATCGGAAAATGCTGCTGCAACCCCTTCACTTCCAATAGAGGTGTCGTCATGCCTGTTCCCCCTCCTCTGCGTACAACCAGCAGCGGCATTTATGCCCTTCCAGTTGCAACAAGTCCGGCGCTTTTTCCTCACAGATCGGCATGGCCTTGGTGCAGCGGGGAGCAAAGCGGCAGCCTGTGGGCATCTGGTGAGCCAATGGCACGGAACCAGGGATCGTCTCCAGATACTCACGTTCGTTCTCCAGATCCGGGATCGAATTCATCAATCCGATCGTGTACGGATGCTTGGGATCTTCAAACAAGGTCTCGACATCCGTCTCTTCCACCACCTGACCGGCGTACATGACAATGACCCGGTCGCACATCTCGGCTACTACACCCAGGTCATGCGTGATCAGCATGATGGAAGTACCTGTTTTTTCTTTCAGATTACGCATCAAATCAAGAATTTGCGCCTGAATCGTTACATCCAGCGCTGTAGTAGGCTCATCCGCGATGATCAGCTTGGGATCACAAGACATCGCCATGGCAATCATCACACGCTGACGCATACCGCCTGACAACTGATGCGGGAATTCTCCGTAAATTTCCTCAGCACGCGGCATTCCTACTGCTTTCAACATGGCAATCGCGCGTTCTTTCGCCTGTGCGCGGCTTACCTTGGTATGCAGCATGACCGCTTCTTCGATTTGTTTGCCTACCGTATGCAGTGGATTGAGCGATGTCATCGGTTCCTGAAAAATCATCGCGATTTCATTTCCACGCACGGTTTGCATTTCTTTTTCCGACAGCTCCAACACATTCTTGCCGTTGAAACGAATGCTGCCTCCCGAACTTCCGTTGGGGGGCAATAGTCGCATGATCGAAAGGCTAGTGACGCTTTTTCCGCAGCCTGATTCGCCCACGACGCCTAGCGTTTCGCCGGCACGGATGGAGAAGTCGACGCCGTCAACGACACTGACGACACCATTGTCCGTGCGAAACCGGGTTCTCAGTTGTTCAACTTCCAAGATCGTCGTCATCTGCTCCACTCCCTTATTCTATTTACGCGACCGCGGGTCCAATACCTGCTGAAGTCCATCACCTAATAAGTTGAAGCCCAAAACCACCAGGAAGATGGCAATACCTGGGTAAAAAGTCGCGTAAGGCGCAATCGACATCAAGCTTTGCGCATGGTTCAGCATACTGCCCCAAGAAGGCGTCGGCGGCTGTACCCCCAGACCCAGATAAGAGAGGGAAGCTTCCGCGATAATCCCCGAAGCCATCGCCAAAGTCGCCTGAATCATGATCGGATTCATCGCGTTCGGCAGGATGTGACGAAAAATGATGCGTGCGTCTTTCACCCCGACGGAGCGCGCTGCCTGGATGTACTCCATGTTGCGCAAGGACAATACTTGACCGCGTGTGATACGGACAAACGCCGGCGAAAAGCCGATCCCGATCGCCAGCATCGCATTCCCGAAGCCGGAGCCCAGCACAGCGGAGATGGCCAAAGCCAGGATCAAAAACGGAAACGCCTGCATCGCATCCACCGAACGCATGACGATCCACTCGTCCCAGAATCCTCGATAATAGCCGGATAACAGGCCGATCGGCACGCCGATCAGCATGGCGATTCCGACAGAAATGAGTGCCGCCTGAATCGAAATGCGTGCACCGTATACAACGCGTGAGAAAATATCCCGTCCTAGATCATCCGTACCAAACCAGTGCTCATCGCCAGGAGGCAGTAAAATCTTGCTGTAATCTTGTTCATTCGGATCGAACGGGGCGATTTGTGGAGCGAAGATGGCGACAACAATCAGTGTCAAAATGATCAAAGCTCCGATCAGACCCAATCCGTTGCGAAGAAATTTGCGAAAGGTTTTCATTATTCGCCCGCTCCTTTCCCGGACTTGATCCGTGGGTCGATGACTGCGTACAGGATGTCGACGACCAGATTGACAAGCACGACCAGCATCGCCGAGACGAGGATCGCTCCCTGCACGGTGACATAGTCACGTTTGAAAACAGATTCGACGATCAAACGTCCGAAGCCAGGAATGGAGAAAATCGATTCCGTGATGACCAGACCGCCCAAGAGACCAGCAATCATCAGACCGGACGTCGTGATGACCGGAACCATTGCATTGCGGAGTGCGTGCCCCAGAATCGTGCGAGCCTCGTTCAGGCCCTTTGCTTTTGCGGTACGAATAAAGTCCATATTGACGACATCCAGCAGGGAGGAACGCAGCATCCGCATCAGTACAGCAGATTCACGAAGGCCCGTGGCCACACAAGGCAGAATCATCGCCATCAGGTTTTGCGCCGGATTTTCCGAAAAAGGCACATAACCGGAAGAAGGCAGCCATTGATTTTCTACTGCGAAGAAAATAATCATCATCATCGCCAGCCAGAAGCTGGGGATACTCATCCCGCCCAAAGCGGCAAAGGTACTCGTATAATCAACCCAGGTTCCGCGTCGAACCGCAGCCAGAATTCCCGCGGGAAAGGCAATCAGGATCGCTACGAGAAAGGTCCCGATCGTCAATTCCACCGTTGCGGGAAGCCGCTGTATGATCAAATCGATGACCGGTACTCTGTCCGTGATCGACATCCCCAAATCTCCCGTCACTACTTTTCCCAACCAGGAAAAATACTGCTCCACGATCGGCTTTTCCAGTCCAAGTTCTGTACGCAGTGCCTGATACGCTTCCGGTGTCGCTTCTTGGCCTAAAATGACCCGGGCAGGGTCGCCCGGGATCATGTGGATCAAGGAAAATGTCATGATCGACACCAGCAGGAGAATCGGGATTGTCAACAACAGACGTCTAAGTATGAACATCATGACAATTCCCCCTCGCTCTAGCTGTTAACTTTATCTTGCTTATTGCTTGTCCAGTGTTGCAGTGCGGATCAGACCATCTGGCACATACGTAAAGCCTGTTACCTTCTTGTTCATGCCGATCAATACGTATTGGTGGTACAGATACGCATAGACAGCTTCGTCCTGCGATACTTTGATGACTTCATCGTAGAGAGCTTTGCGCTTGCTTTCATCCTGCTCTGAGCGAGCTTTCAGAATCAGTTCATCCAGTTGCGGTACACTGATGCGTCCATAGTTGTTGCCATTGCCCGTCACGACGAAATCGTGGACGTTGCCATCCGGGTCCTGACGACCGGACCAGCCCAGTTGCATCGCCTGGAAGTCACCCTTGCTGCCTGCTTCCAGCATTTGACCATACTCTACTTTTTCCAGCACAACATTGATGTTGTGTTGTTTCAGCATGTTTTGCAGAACTGCACCCAATTGCTCATTCTCCGGAGAAGTGGAGATCAGCAATTTGAACTCAAAACCGTTCGGCTTTCCGCCTTTGGCAAGCAACTCTTTGATTTCATCCGCATTTGGGGCTACAGGCTTGTTCAACTCTTCGTTGTAGGCCAGGTTGCCTTTGGCAAAAGCAGTGCGGGCTGGAGCAGCGTAGCCGTTAAACAAAACTTTTACCAGCGCTTCGCGGTCGATGGCGCGATCCACAGCCGCACGCAAGTATTTGTTGTCGAATGGAGCAGCGGAATTGTTCAGGTGCAAGCCTTGGTGACCCATACCGGATTCTGCGATCAGCTGCAGGTTGGAATCGCCTTCGACCGCCGGGATTTCCTTCGTTGGCGTGTCATCAATGATGTCCAGCATGCCGGAACGCAGATTTTGCACTTTCGCCGTTCCATTTGTAAATACCTTGTAGTTTACTTCATCCAGCTTCACTTCGCCGTTCCAGTAGTTTTCGTTCTTTTTCAGGCTGACGCTGTCGCCTTTTACCTGTTTGACGAAAACGAATGGGCCTGTCCCTACTGGCGCGTTGAGGAAGTCGTCCCCTTTTTCTTTTGCTGCTGTAGGAGAGACCATCATACCCGCGCGGTCTGTCAGAACGGAGAGGAATGGCGCGAACGGCTCTGTCAACTGAACAGTCACGGTGTCATTGTCCACCACGCTGACTGATTCCACGAATTTCAGATCGCCTTTGCGCTTGGATTTCTCCGTTGTCATGTTGCGATCGAAGTTGAATTTGACGGCTTCTGCATTAAAATCGGTGCCATCGTGGAACTTGATGCCTGTTTTCAGCTTGAATGTATAGGTCTTGCCATCTGGGGATACTTCATAGGTATCAACCAGCATCGGCACGATTTTTCCATCTGGAGAAATATCGAACAGCTTGTCATACAGGCTTGCATATACCTGGCGATCATACAGCGATGTGGAGATCGTCGGGTCCATCGAAGGCGGATCTGCCTTCAGTCCGATATTCAGGACTTTCTTCTCATCGGATGGCGCCGGAGCAGCTGCACCGCCATTATTGTTGTCGCTAGGAGCGCTGTTTCCGCCGCAACCTGTCACCAACAGAACTGTACCCAGTACGGCACTTAACAAAGCTTTGTTCATCTTTTTAGAAAACATATTCTTCCCCTTCTCTCTATTTGTCTCTATAGTCCGACAATTTTGAACATAAAAAAATTCAGCTTGTCTTCTCCCCTCCCGAAAGGCATTCCCCCCTTCATTCCTGTATCCGGTCAGCGGATGAATTTGTACTTTGACTTGAGAATTTTCAGTTCATTAATCACATTCACGCGGGTGACACCGGGAACCTTGTTCAGCTTGTTCATGAGAAACTGTGCCAGTTCTTCGTAATTTCTGACCAGGATCTGAATAATGAGCTGATAATCTCCTGTCGTCAAGACAATCAGTCTGACCTCCACGATCTCATTCAAGGTCGCCACCACATCGTCTAGCTTGTTTGCTTCTACTGCAACCTGGATGAACGACTGAACATTCAACCCTGCTTTGACAGGATTCACGATGCCTACCAGACTCAGGACACCTTCATCCTGCATTTGCTGAACGCGCATGCGGACGGTTTTCTCCGTCACGCCCAATTCCTTGGCGATCGTCGTAAAGGGAAGGCGTGCATTTTCCTGCAAGGCTCGGACAATGCCATAGTCGATATCATCTAGTTCCGAGTAAAGCGATCTGCGAAATGTTTCCTCCATCTACGCACCTACCCTAGTTCGTCTTTAAATGCCATTGAAAATGCGTGAGATCAGTCCTAGAAAAACAGTTTTGAGTCGAATTACGTCATTTGTTAGATACTATAATACGAATTCCGACAAATCGCAACCCTTATTCTGAAAATTTGAGTTTGAAAGCATTTTCAATTTTATGCTCGGTGTGAAAAAAGGAAAGATTCCCTGCGAGCAACTCACTCCGCTCGCAAGGAACCTTCTCTTGTCATACGTCTAGTATTCGATCCGGTCTCTTGATGCTGACCACGCCTCGAACGGCGTTTTTCCTTTTAATGGCTGCAATTGTTCGAATGGAATCGAGCGATTTTCATAGGGAAGCTCGATCTCCCGATAGATAAAATGATCGTCGAATCCTACTTGCGCTGCGTCTTCCTTCGTTCCTGAAAAGTAGACCTTGCTTGGCCTCGCCCAGTAAATGGCACCGAGGCACATCGGGCAAGGTTCGCAGCTGGTATACAGCTCGCAGCCTGTCAGTTGAAAGCTCCCCAGATTTTTACAAGCATCGCGGATCGCTTGTACCTCTGCATGGGCTGTCGGATCATTGGTGGCCGTTACTTCATTTCGCCCTGTGCCGACGATTTGCCCATCCCGCACAACGACCGCTCCAAAAGGCCCTCCGTGACTGCTTAATACGTTTTCCAAGGCAAGCGCAATCGCCCTGTCCATCCATGCATGCTGCGACATCTGATCTCCTCCTCGCAGATTCCTCTATCATCTTATGTTTCTCCATCCGGATAAAAGAACAAACCTGCGAGGGCAAGAATCAGGACAAAGCCCGTTTGATATGGAACAGGTAACGGTTGCGGATAATCCAGAAATAGATCGTCTGGACGACGACGAAACTAATCAGCACGATGGCAGTCGGCTTGACGACAGACGCGATCAGCATAAGCTTCAACAGGCTTTGCAGCGAGACGAATGCCACGATGCTATGCGCAATTGCCACCAGGATCGGCACGAAGAACAGCATCGCAATCTGAATGGTCACGATTCGGGTCAGCTCCCCCTCGGTCATGCCGATTTTGGATATGGCGCTGTACCGACGCTTGTCATTTTCCAGGTCTGTATACAAGCGGAAGTAGAGGAAGCTGGCTGCTGCCACAAAGAACAGAACACCGACGAACAACCCGATGAACAGCGCGGTATTTGCCATCTGCTTCATGGAATGGTAGGCAGGAGCTCGCGTAGTGAAGTAGTATTGTTCTCCATCACCGAATCGACCGATTTCTTCCTCCAGGCTGATGCTGATCGCCTTCGTTTCCTTCCATTTCGGCACGTTGTAGCCAAACAGAATTTCTTCCTCCAAGCCATGAAGACGGTCGTATACCGCATCCGGCACCACTGCCAGTCGCTCAAAGCTCAAACCTCTCGTCAGCGGAACGACGGATGGATCTGTCTTGACAGTCAAGCTGCTGTCTCCCACCTGAATGGTTGGACGATCTACGCTATCTCCAACCCAGCGTACGAACGGGAAGATTTCCTGCTCTCCCAGCGCAATCTTGTCCGCGGAATCTGCTGCATCCGCGAATGTGTTGTAGTCTGTCAGCCTCGCTACACCGATATGCTCACCGTCTACCTTGTCCGGCAAGACCCGCATGTGCAATGAATGCTTTTCATAAGAAAAACCCGCCTTCTGCAGCTCGCTCTCCAGCATGGACAAATGCTTTTGCTCATCCGGATTGTCCCTTTTGGTGTGGTATTCAAAAGCAAATGGATGCATCCGGACTGAGGTTTCCTGGATCGATCCGGCCAGTGCAGCCAAGGTTCCCACCGCACAAAAAGCGACAGTCGAGACAATACAAACAAGAAAGAACATGCGTGCATTGTCTTTCATCCGGTAGCCCATGTCAGACAGCGTCAACAAATTGGTTCTTTTCCAGAAAAAGGAGCGGTTTTTCTTCATAATACCAATCAAAAAGACGCTCAACTGGGTGAACAACAGGTATGTTCCGCCAATTGTCATCGCCGTGACAGGCAGAAGCAAGAGGGGCACATACATGCCATCTGCCAGCAGCGCCAGCAGATAACTGACGCCCAACAGACCTGCGGACAACACCGACGGTGTGATCGACGCTTTCGGCTCTGTTTTTGGACGCTGGCTGCCTTGCAGCAATTCCAGCAAGCTGCGTTTGCGCAAAAACAAGACAGTAAAGATCGAGATCGCCGCAAACAGGACCAAAAAGGCGACTGCCGTCAGCACGATCGCTTTCCATGGCCAATAAAAGGGCAAAGCCTGCACGTCGAGCAAAAACCCGGCGAATTGAAAGAAAAGCTTCCCAAGCACCATCCCCAGGATGATTCCAAACAGGATGGAAACTACGCCGATGAGCATATTTTCCATGAATATGAGCAGGTTGCGCTGCAAGGGCGTCATCCCGTGCATGAACAAAATCCCGAACTCCTTCTCCCGCTTCTTTAAAAAAGCCCCGACACAGTAGAGCAGGAAGAAAAAGGCGAACAGGAAGATGACGTATTCCGCGACCATCATTCCGGTCGCTACGGATGCGTTAATCTCCTCATCCACAATACCCGGGTGGAAAATAAACATCGCGTAGACGAAGAAAATCATCACGGAAAACACGCTGCTCAAGAAAAACGCGGCATAGGTGCGCTTGTTGCGGGTGACGTTGTTAAACGCGAATTGTCGAAAGGTCATAGGTGTTCCCTCCCAAAAACGACAACGCGTCAATGATCTTCTGGAAAAAGGCCTGCCTGCTCTCTCCGCGATACAATTCATTGTGGAACTGTCCGTCCTTGATAAAGATCACGCGGTGACAGTAGCTGGCAGCCATGGCATCATGCGTCACCATCATGGTCGTCACCTGATCCGCTTTGTTGATCGCCTCCAGCGTCTCCATCACCTTGCGCGAGGATTTGGAGTCGAGGTTTCCAGTCGGCTCATCCGCCAGCAGCAGGGAGGGCGAGTGGATAATCGCCCGGGCGATGGCTGCACGCTGCCGCTGTCCCCCTGACACCTCGTACGTGAATTTTTCCAAAATGTCCTGAATCCCCAGCTTCGTCGCCACCGCATGAAGCTTTTCCTCCATCACATGCACGCTCTCGCCGTCCAGAGTCAAGGGGAGAACAATATTTTCACCCAGCGTCAGCGTATCCAGCAGGTTGAAGTCCTGAAAGACAAAACCCAGCTCTCTGCGACGAAACAAAGCCAGCTTCGCTTTTTTCAAGAGATGGGGATTGGTGCCGTTGAGCAGCACTTCACCCGAGGTAGGAATATCAATCGTCGAGATCATATTTAACAACGTGGTTTTTCCGCTGCCCGAAGGCCCCATGATTCCCACGAACTCGCCTTTATTGATCGAAAACTCTATATCTGTCAATGCGCGGTAGGTTACTTTCCCGCCGTATATTTTGCTCAAGCTTTTTACTTGCAGCATCTCCATCCGATTTTGCCTCCTTCGTCATCCTGCCTCTACTATAAGAAGGCAATGCCTTTCAAGCCATCGAATTAACTTTCAACCAGCTTACGATCTTGTAAGGTTCGGCACAACGGCTGACAGGACAATCCGGACGGTCGTCCCCATGTCGACGGTCGATTCCAGCTCGACCCCATGATTGAGCCGATTGCAGATTTCCTTGACCAGATAGAGCCCCATCCCGGTAGACTCGGCATATTTGCGCCCATTTTCCCCCGTGAAATACGGCTGGAAGACACGGCGGATGTCTTCGCGCGGAATGCCGATGCCGTAATCCTGGACCTCCAGCACCACCTGCGAGCCCCGCTTATAGGCGCGGATGGTGACCTTGCTGCTTTTTCCTGCAGAATAGCGGACGGCATTCACCATCAATTGATTCAGTACAAAGGAGAGCCACTTCTCATCGGATTCCGCTCGCCACTTCTCATCTACTTGCAATTCCGGATATACCTGATTACGGATAAATAGCCGCTTGTTTTCTCCCACAGCCTGCGATACCAAGGTGCGCAGCGTCACCGGCTCAATCAAAAAGTCCTGCTCGAACCGATCCAGGCGGGCGAGATACAGGACGGTTTCCAAACCGCGCTTGAGCCGATCCAGCTCTTCTCGTACGCTCTCCGCCTTGGCGCTGTCGTCATCCTGCATCAGCAGATGAATGACGGACAAGGGCGTTTTCATCTGGTGCACCCACTGCTGAATGAAGGTGATATGGTCTCTTTGCTTGTTCTCATAGGCGTGCAGCTCCGCTTTGTACAGCCGGTACTGCCCGAGGCAATTCTCGTCCATTGCCCGACACAAGGGGGCGTTCCCATTCGTCTGGGTCAGCTCCTCAAGCGAGAGGACCGGGTTGCTGAGGCGCTGGTAGATCGCCCGATGCGTCAAATACCGGCTCAGCAAAAATCCTCCTGCAAAAAAGATAGACAGGAACATCGCATAAATCATCAAGGAGGGATTCCAGTATCCGTCCAGCGCAAATATCAGCAACAGCAATATTAGCTGAACGAGGAAGAAGACGGCAAATGCCCATTGATCCCGTAAAAACAATTTCATGCCTGGTCCTCCCAAGTCGCCTTCAACCGATAGCCGGAGCCACGCACGGTCTCGACCGCTCCTTCCAGCCCCATATCCTTCAATTTGGCCCGCACGCGGGTAATATAGACGTTTAGCGTATTTTCATCCACGAATTGCTCGTCCCACAGCTTTTCCAGCAAACGCTCCCGGCTTACGACCCGCGGATGCTGATTCATCAACGCCTCCAGCAAGAGCGCTTCCTTTTTGCTGAGCTCGATGCGCTGGTCATGGATCGCCAGCTCCATCCGCTCGATATACAGTTTGAGGCCAGCGACCTCCACCGTCCGCTCTCCTTCCTGCGGCGCGTACATCCCATAAGCGCGGCGCAATTGGCTGCGAATCTTCGCAAGAACCACATCATAGTCAAACGGTTTGGTGATATAGTCATCGGCCCCATTCTCCAAAGCCATCACCTGATCCATTTTGCTTTCCCGAGCAGAGATGAACAGGATCGGGCAGTTGGAGACCTGACGCATTTGCCTGCACCAGTAGAAACCATCGAACTTGGGCAGGTTGACGTCCAGCAGGACCAGGTCGGGCCGTTCGGCAGTAAATAGCTCCATAACGCGATCGAATTGTTCGATGTTCACGATGCGATAGCCGTACTTCTCCAATTGACTTTGCAGCAGCTGATTGATTTTCGGATCATCTTCTACAATCATGATCGTTGACATGACAGCGACTTCTCTCCCCTCAACTTTCCTCATCCCTTAATGATACTGCGAATCACGGTCGACGCCAACCTGTCCCAAGTGTCGGGCAAATCAAATAGGATGGAGCACCCTCCATCCTACGCTTCTGCTTTCATGATTTGCTGCAGCTTCCGAATGCCACGGAAGTGCAATATTTTTACAGATGCCTCCGACTTGCCCAGAATCTGAGCGATTTCATTCATCCGCAGGTCTGCCAGATACCGCAGGCTGATGACATTGCGCTGGTCCACTGTCAGGTTATGTACCTGCTTCCAGAGACCTTCCGTCGTCTCCTGGGTCAGCAGACTTGCTTCCGGCAATTCGTCTTCATCCGTCGCCTTGATGGAGCTGAACATCTCCTGATCCACTGGACACTCCCGCTTCTTGCGCAAGTAATCGATCAATGTGTTGTGAGCAATCCGAAAGATCCAGGCGCCAAATGGATGACGGCGATCATACTGCTCCAGCTTGGAATAGACCTTGATAAAAACGGTCGTGGTCAAATCCTCCACGTCCCATACGTTTTTCACGCGGTAACGAAAATAGCGATGTATTTTTTCAGCGTACTCTTCGTAGATTTGCTGATGATCTAATTGCGGATATACTCTTGCTGTACTCATGGCATTCATGGTTTTCACCCTCGATCTCCTGTTTCCTCATTCTTGACTTCATTCTAAAAGAGATTGGGTGAGGGAACCATCGAGTTAACTTTCAGGAACCTTACACTTTTGTAAGGAAGTTTTTTGTGGGTGTAAGTAAACAGTTCGGGTGTTACACCATTTCTGGGTTGCCGTTTGATCTGCTTTTTTTTTGGCAGTCCTCTAATGCCCCCCTACGTTGTGCCTTTTTCACCACTCTCCGGTGTCTCAACCTATGGGCGCATTATAAATAACCACTTACATATGACGATCTATCCGTAATTTTACCTATTTCTCTTTGGTTTAATATATTCGTCAGTATTTGCTTCAAATACATCACCAACATATCGCTTTAATTTTCTTTCTTTTGGATTATCTCTTGTATATCCATACCAATCTGCATATAGATTATAACGATTTGCCCCCGAATAGAAATATATTGTATAGTCCCCCGGTTTATTTACACTGATATTTGTTTCAGTACCCCTTGAATATTCAATTACTTCCTTTGCAACATAGCTATAATCGATATGCCCTTCTAACTCGGTAATGAATTTATTACCTCCTTGTGCCCTCACACCCGTTTCAAGTGAATGAGAAGTTTCACTTGTTTTCTTTATACTTTTCATGAATTTATAGGTTATCTCGGTGCCATCAATTACTTCTACATCTGCTCTGTGTACTAGAAAGTAGTCACGGTCAGTTCCATTCTTTTCGGCTGTTAAAGATCGCCTAACAAACCCATCTTGTTTGTACACGACACTAGAGGAAAATGGTTCTATTGTTTGCTCCTTTTGGAATTTCGGGAATTTACTATCGGAATCGCGATACAATTTACCGACCGAATAGGAACCTACTTCTCGATTGGCATCACTATCATTATCATCCTTTGCATAAACAATTGTTCCTGAGACTAATACACTCCAGATTAGAGAACCTGATAAAACGTTAAAGATAACTCTCTTTCCATTCCTAAACATAATAAACCCTTCTTTCTTCTTGTATTTAGAAATTTCCTCGAAGGAAACTATCTACTTGTTTAATAAAATCCGCCAAATTATTCGCACCTTCTTCATATTCAGAATTTGAAATTAAAATACAACTTATACTGTATCCGTTTCTTTCAAAGCTATAATGATATGCATTAATGGACGGATATACATTTGCATAATAAGCATTCAGATCATTATCCGGTGAATTATATCTTGCATTGCTATAATAAATACTGTGCTGCCATTGTTCACTCGGAGTACCGAGTCTTTTACTGACACTCATAAGAATTACTGTACCGTTTGATTTGTTTTTATAGATGAAGTTTTTTTGCCTTCCAAATATTGAAGCATTAATATCATTTTGTTGGGGTCCCAAGATACTGTCAGGAGTTGTTAATAGATTCTCATTACCATTTAACAATTCTTCAAAACCCATCGGTTTAAAATTTTCATTTATTTTTTTGGAAAAATCATTAAAATCCTTCATCTCAGATTCCGATAAATACGTATTTTCCTTGTTTTCTACATGAGAAATAAAACTATAAGAATATCCTCCGATTACAAAAACTATAATGTAGCTAACCAATAAGAGCAGTTTTCTAGTTTTCCTCATTTCAATCCCCTTTCCACAGTCGTAAGCGCAGTTATCAAAGGTTATTCCAGTAATTGGGTTTATGAATGGACATCATCTATCCTAAGATTTTGTATTTATATGAGGTAACCTTCATGAACTCAAAGTAATTAACCATTTTGGTTTAAGTATGTTAGAAGACCGCAATCTTATTTAAATTTAATAAGGTATTTAATTGATTTTACACCATATTATGACATTTGCTATCATATCAGCTTTTCCCAAATTTTTGAATATCAATTGTTCGACACAATTCCCGATATCTGTCGAAACAATGCCTTCGTTCTTTTGTATAGCCTTTAATGGTACTACTTCCATTATTGTAAGTAGTGAAAATAGGGGACTATTTGCTTGAGTTTTCCTTTCCCGATGGAATTACGTTGAATGACTATTCTCTGCTGGTGGAAGACATGGCCTCTCCTGTTCGGGAAGTAACATTTGAAGCAGATGGAACAGAGATCACTTTTGGTACTAGCAACCTTCACACATCAGCCCTCGAGAAAAAAATAGAAATGGCAATTTCTGAACATGAGCGATTAACTGGCGATCAACTCCATACAACCATAGTAAAGGAGAGCATGAAAATTCGATTGGTTGGTTTTCAAGGAACTGAGGAAGAAATGAAAAAAGCTCTAGAATATGTGGAGGAAAAAAGGAAGATACATAACCTGGACTCAGATAACATGACAGATATGGCACTTACCCGATTCATCGCTGTTTGACTTGTCGCTGCGGCATGCGATAAGAGGGTGGCTTTCCCCATTCTTCATAGCTGTTTTGATGCGGTAAAATGGAAAATGCCCCCAAAGGATTCAGGGGCAAAGAGAATGGGTGAGGGAACCATCGAGTTAACTTTCAGGAACCTTACACTTTTGCAAGGAAGTTTTTTGCTTTACGTAAGCAAACGGTTCAGGCGTTACTTTGTTGTGGATTTGGATTCACTCAGGAACTCCACGATTTGCTGTTTATGAAGATTGTCGTGTTCAATAAATTCTTTGATGATGTATGCCAGCGAATAGGGTGTTCCGGTATGAGGGCAGTGCGATGCGCCGTTTACTGTCACATGTCGATGCAGGGCGTCCACTGGCATCTCGAAAAGCTCCATTACTAACTGTTCTCTTGTAAGGATCGTTTCCTTGATCAATTCTGCATGCATAATGCCTGATTTCACATAATCGGATGCGATCTGGTTGTACGTATCAAAGTCGGGAAATTCGATATCTTCCCCCTTTCTTACTGCTGGAAGTGTTTCCGCCAGCAGATAGCGATCCCAATTCTTAATGTGGGAAACAATCTCGCTGATTGACCATTTGCCGTTGGCGATCGGATTCGTCCACACCGTGTCGTTGACATGATGCAATGCAGCTATGAAGGAAACGAACTCTTTATACGTTGCGATATCTGCATTTGTATTCACTCTACTTACACCCATCCTCCCAATTTGTGGTAGGAGTAGTGTAACATAGATTCCACAATAACACAAACACCTGTTCGGTATAGCGTGTATTGCGGAATCCTGGCTGTACGATCTAGTCGCATGAGGAGACATTGCTTGTACCTTTTGGATGATGACTTCTGCATTGACTTCCAGCTATGATAGAGTATGGGTTTTATTTCCATTTTTTGTGGTGATGAGAGGAGAATTCCTATGAGCAAGGTTAAGAAAAGTGTACGTTTTTTTATGATCTCAGCCAGTGTCATATTATCACTCGGATTATACGTATCCCCCGCTGAAGCAAATAACCTGGACTCAGACAACATGAAATCCAAAATCATCTTTCAGAAAGCAAGTGAAGAACTCTCACAATTGGCAGAGGGAGATCGGGAGGATATCAATCAAGCGGAGATGCATGCAGACGATGCATTTTCCCCAACTGTCATCCATAGTGGAGGGTTCATTGTGATATGGTACTCACCCGATTCATCGCTGTATGACTTGTCAATGCTGCATGCGATAAGAGGGTGGCTTTCCCCATTCTTCATAGCTGTTTTGATGCGATAAATGGCAAAATGCCCCCAACGGAATCGAGGGCGTCTTTGTCCATACATAGAAATTTTTAAGTTTTGAAGTTAAAGGGGGACCAGGCAAAGCTGGTAGAGGAAAAAGGGAAAAAGAACGGAAGGCATTTGGGATCTTGACCCAGGCGCAACGGAAAAGGCGGAACACGGTTTCAGCGGCCAACCCTGAATCCCTTCCTGGAATCGGCTGCTTTTGGCCGCGGTTCCGCCTTTGGAGTGGAGCCGGCCCTGGCCAACCCTCAGCAAAGATCCCAACCCGCCTGGAGTGTTTTTCCCTTTTTCCTCCGCTCCACTAAAGCCGGTGGACCACTAATATTACAGCAACCCAAGCCGCTGAAAAATCGTATCCACATGCTTGAGATGATAGCGGTAGTCAAAGCAGGAATCCAGCTCTTCCTTGGTCAGTGTGGAAGCAACTGTCGCATCCTCCTCCACAATGGCGCGGAAGGAGCGCTGCTCTTCCCAGGCTTGCATGGCGCGCGGCTGGACGATGTCGTAAGCCTGCTCGCGGGTCAGGCCTTTTTCGATCAGCTTCAGCATGACCTGCTGCGAGTAGATCAGGCCAAAGGTGCGATCCATGTTGCGCTTCATATTTTCGGGGAACACCGTCAGGTTCTTCACGATGTTCATGAAACGGCGCAGCATGTAGTTGAGAAGCTGTGTCGCGTCAGGCAGAATCACGCGCTCGACAGAAGAGTGGGAGATGT
The DNA here is from genome assembly GCF_000503775.1 of Brevibacillus panacihumi W25. Classification (GTDB taxonomy): domain Bacteria; phylum Bacillota; class Bacilli; order Brevibacillales; family Brevibacillaceae; genus Brevibacillus; species Brevibacillus panacihumi_A. The sequence goes on from NZ_KI629782.1 coordinate 2,201,809, forward strand.
CGCGTTCATGCCAGAGCGGAACATTCTCGTAAGCGGACAGCATGTGCCCGCGGATGACGCGGGACAGACCGCAGATATTTTCGCTGCCGATCGGGTTGCGCTTGTGCGGCATGGCCGAGGAGCCTTTTTGTCCCTTGGCAAATGCCTCTTCGACCTCGCGCAATTCGCTTTTTTGCAGACCGCGGATTTCTGTGGCGAATTTCTCCAAGGATGTCGCGATCAGCGCCAGTGTCGCCATGTACTCTGCATGGCGGTCACGCTGCAGCGTCTGAGTGGAGATCGGCGCTGCGGACAGACCCAGCTTTTCACATACATACGCTTCTACAAACGGATCGATGTTGGCGTAGGTTCCCACCGCACCAGAGATTTTGCCGTAGGCTACTTCTTTCTTGGCGGCGCGGAAACGGGCGAGGTTGCGCTTCATTTCTTCATGCCAGAGGGCCAGCTTCAGGCCGAAGGTAGTCGGCTCCGCATGCACGCCGTGCGTTCTGCCCATGCAGACCGTATCTTTGTGCTCACGCGCTTTGTCGGCCAGGATCGCGATGAAGTCCTCAATGTCCTTTTCCAGGATTTCATTGGCTTGCAGCAGCAGGTAAGAGAGCGCGGTATCGACAACGTCCGTGGACGTCAGTCCGTAATGCACCCATTTTTTCTCCTCGCCCAGCGCTGGCGTCTCCGATACTGCACGGGTAAAAGCAACCACGTCATGGCGCGTCTCCTGCTCGATCTCATAGATCCGGTCAATATTGAAACTCGCATGCTCCCAAAGCTTTTTTACGTCTTCCTCCGGGATAACGCCCAGCTTGGACCATGCTTCACACGCGAGAATTTCGACTTTCAGCCATGCCTGAAACTTGTTTTCCTCTGTCCAGATGGCACGCATTTCCGGGCGCGAGTAACGTTCGATCATGATTGTACCTCCGTTTTTGTACTCCAGATTTCCAGCTTCTCGATCAAGCCGAGCGCTTCTTCAACCGTAGGGGCCAGTACGTTGAGATGGCCCATTTTCCGTTTTTCCTTGCTTTCCGCTTTGCCGTAGAGATGCAGCTTGGCACTCCTTGGCAAGGCATCGATCCGATCCAAAATAGGCTGCAAATGCTCACCCAAAATATTAACCATTACGACGGGCGTAAGCAACTCTGTTGAACCCAGCGGCAGGTTGCAGACGGCACGTACATGCTGTTCGAATTGTGAAGTCGCACAGGCTTCCATCGTATAATGCCCCGAATTATGCGGACGTGGAGCCAATTCATTGACGTACAGCTGACCATCACGGGTAAGGAACATCTCAATGGCGAGCAGCCCAACTACATCCAGCTTCTCGACGATTGTCAAAGCGATGCGCTCCGCCCGCTCCCTGATTTCCGCGGATACCCGTGCAGGCACAATCGACAAATGAAGAATATTGTCCTGATGGACGTTTTCTGCCGTCGGAAAAACAGCCAGATCTCCATCCGGATTGCGTGCTGCGATGACGGACAGTTCAAGCTCGAAAGGAACAAATTGCTCGACGATCAGTTCGGTTCCCGCTTTTGCCAGTGTTTCATATGCTTCCGCAAGCTCTTCTTCGCGCTTCAATACCCACTGTCCCTTGCCGTCATAACCCCCGGTCGCTGTCTTCATGACGGCCGGAAGCCCCAGTTCGCGCACAGCTTGCTGCAAATCAGCCAGACTGGCTACTACGCGAAATGGTGCGACGGGTATCCCCATCTCCTGAATGGCCGTTTTTTCACGGATCCGGTTCTGGGTAATGCGAAGCAACCGGCTTCCCTGCGGCACATAGGACTTGCTCTCCAGCACCTCTGCCACCTGAGCATCTACATTTTCGAACTCATAGGAAATGACATCGCTTGCGGCTGCCAGTCTCATCGCCGCTTCTACATCATCGTAACGGGCGACGATCTGCTCGTCTGCCGTCTGTCCGCATGGAGCATCCGGCGTCGGGTCCATGGTGACAAAGCGGTAGCCCATGGCTCGTCCTGCGAGCGCAATCATCCGTCCCAGCTGACCGCCGCCAAGTATGCCAATCGTAGCTCCCGGTTTGATTAGCTTGCTTTGGTTGTGTCTCATCCCAGTTCACTGTCCTCCAGCACTTTACGACGTACGGCATCCCGTCTATCCATAAAACGTTGTTGAACCTCCGGGTATTTGATCCCGAGAATTTGAGCAGCGAGAAGTCCCGCATTGATCGCGCCAGCCTTGCCGATGGCTACAGTCGCCACAGGGACACCGCCCGGCATCTGCACGATAGAGAGAAGAGAGTCCAGTCCGTTCAGATTGGAGGATTTGACGGGCACGCCGATCACAGGCAGCTCCGTCTTGGAAGCAACCATCCCGGGCAGATGTGCTGCTCCGCCAGCTCCTGCAATGATGACCTCCAGTCCACGGCTTTTTGCCGTTTGCGCATAGTCGAACATCAGGTCTGGTGTGCGATGTGCAGATACTACCTTCTTTTCATAGGGAACCTGCAACTCATCCAGTATAGCGCATGCTTCCTTCATCGTCTCCCAGTCTGATGTGCTTCCCATGATGACGCCTACCCATGCTTTAGTCATGAACGATCGCCCCTTGTCCTATCATCAGAAGAAAACCCAACCGACTAACGGCGTCTGTGCCGTACTTATCGCCTGGGCTATACGTACTTGTTTGCTTTCGACTTCTTCAGTTTAGCAGGGAGAATGGAAGCCTGTCAACCGCAATTCCGAACATTATAGATAGTAGCTTCCTTATCATTCGTGTTTACTCTTTTCCAACCAGGCAGCCGCCTCTTCTTGCTTCTCTTGTTTCAGATGCAGCCAATAATCAATGAACGGCGCAGCGTCAGTTCCGGCTTCCTGGCTCAGCATCGACACAAACCTCTCCCCCGTAGCCAGACCGTATTGATGCTCCTTGACGTACTGGCGTAACAGAGTGTGAAGCCTTTCCTCACCCCAGGCTTCGCGAAGCTCCCAAAGCATCGTGGAACCCCTACCGTATACCAGATTCACATAGCTGTTCCAGTCTGGGAACTGTTCGACACTCTGCCAGACCGTCAGTCCCCTCCCCGCATAGGAAAGCGACTCTTGAGACTGAGCCTTGCGCATCTGGATATAAAAGCTGGCACCGGGCCGTTTGGCTGCAGTCAGGTAGGCCATCGTGGCATAATCGCTCAGGCTCTCGTCCAGCCATGCCTCGCGTACCTCGTCATTGCCGACCAACGCGTAAAACCACTGATGGGCCGTCTCATGCGCCACCACTGCTTCGCCGCTCGGATCAGACCGCTCGAACAGATCCTCCTGGATAAAAACGATGCCTGGATACTCCATTCCTCCAAAAAATCCACCTGTCTTTACAACATCGTACTCCTTGTACGGATAGGTTCCAAACTGCTCGCTGAAGTACCGCAGCGATTCTTGCCCCACCTCGTGCAGGCGTTCTGCCGTACCTGCATCGTCACCCTCCTGCGACCAGGTATGCACGACGGTATCTCCGACCTTTCCAGACATTTTGCGGTAACTTTCATCCATCACGACCATAGCGAGGTCCCGTACATTCCAGGCATCGATTTCATAGGTGGTTACCCGCTGCGGTCGGGACTGTGTCACCACCGCCACGCTCTCGACACCGCTGGTCGCAAGCTGATATTTTTCCTCCAGCATGACCCGCAGATGATAGTTGGCTACTTGGCTGTAAAAAGGATCGCCGATGGACGCATAGGGGTCGAGCCGCCAACCGTCCTTCTCCTTTACGGCCAGAATCGGGAGCCAGTTGCCCAGCCACATGGCATGATCGTTATACGACAATCTTCCTTTATTATAGGGAACCTGCAGCTTAAAACGCATTTCCACCTCCGCATGGGGCGGCTTAGCGTTTTTCTCTGCCGGAATGGGAACGTGCAAAAGTGTTTTCGTCTTGCCCTCCACCTGCACAGGAGCTTCTTTTCCGTTTACCCGCACCTGCTTGATTTCCATTCCGCCAGGCTCTCTTTGCTTTCCGAGGATTCTCTCCCAGTTCGGGTCCCCCATATCCGCTTGCGATTGAAAGACGTTGGGATACAGATGAAAATACGCCCGGTCATCTTGTGGCTGAAAACGGACGGTCAGGGTGCCTGTCACACGGTGCGCGGCAGGATCGATTTGCAAATCAGCGAAGTAGTTTGTCTCATGTGTCGGCTCGGATAGCGCCATCTGCGCCCCTTCTACGGCGACTGGAGCTTTCCACGCTTCTGCCCCATGATAGACACCCAAAACAATGCCTGCTAGCAAGAAGAGAGCCAAAGCCCCCCCTTTTTTCCCCATCGCGATCCCCTGCTTTCATCTGCTTGTCTTCCTTGTATCCAGTCTATGCCTGATTCTTTTCATTTTATCCCCATAAAAAAGCTTCCCTCCAATGATAGAGAGAAGCCTTTGGTAGTATGAAATCTATTCCCGCAACCAGATGAAGTACGCCAGGAAGACGAAGAACAGGACGTACATCGCGGGATGAACCTCGCGCGCCTTGCCTTTCATCACTTTCAGGACAGGGTACACGATGAAGCCGGAAGCCAGACCTGTCGCGATGCTGTACGTGAGCGGCATCATCAGGATGGTCAGGAAGGCAGGGAATGCTTCCTCCATTTCGTCCCAGGCAATCTTTACGATGCTGGACGCCATCAGTACACCTACAATGATCAAGGCAGGTGCGGTAACAGCCGAAGTAACGACAGACATCAGCGGATAGAAGAACAGGGCCAAAATGAACAGCAAGCCTGTTACCACAGCGGTAAAACCGGAACGGCCGCCCGCAGCCACACCCGCAGTAGATTCGATGTAAGCTGTCGTCGTGGAAGTCCCCAGCACGGCACCAGCCATGCCCGCGATTGCGTCAGAAGAAAACGCGCGTCCAGAGCGAGGCAGCTTGCCGTCTTTGAGCAGACCAGCTTGATTCGCTACGCCCAAGAGCGTGCCTGTCGCATCGAAAAAGTCTACGAACAAAAAGGTCAAAACAACAATCAGCATGTTTACCGTGAACAGGGAAGATGCATCACCCAAGTATTGAAAAGCTGCACCAAACGTGGGAGCCAGACTTGGCGGAGCAGCAAATACTTTCGTTGGCACATCGACCAAACCAACGATCATCCCCGCAACGGAAGTGATTAACATACCAATAAAGATTGCCGCATTTACCTTGCGTGTCATCAAAATCACGGTCACAATCAATCCAAAAATTGCAAGCACGGCATTCTTCGCCGACAGCACCTGTTCAGGAGTCATATTTTCATGGAACCAGGTGAGGTGGCCCAAAGCGACGAATGTGGCTTCATTCGCCACGACAATCCCCGCGTTTTTCAAACCGATAAAGGCGATAAACAGACCGATCCCCGCAGATACGGCAAATTTCAAGCTTTGCGGTATCGCATTGATAATCGCTTCACGAACCCCGGTCAGCGACAAGATCAGGAAGATCGTACACGAGAGGAAGACCCCTGCCAGTGCTTGTTGCCAAGGAATTTGCATGGTCAATACGACCGTATACGTGAAAAACGCATTCAAGCCCATCCCCGGTGCTTGTCCGATCGGCAGACGACCGATGAACGCCATCAGCAGGGTCCCGATCGCCGCAGCCAATGCGGTTGCTGTGAACACGGCATCGAACTCCGGATAGTTCGCCTTCAGTTCAGGCGGCAAATCTGCGCCGCTGAGAACGTACGGGTTTACTGCCAGAATGTAAGCCATCGCTAAAAAGGTAGTGATACCCGCGATAATCTCGCGGCGGTAATTGGTGCCTAGTTTGTCAAACTCGAAATACTTGCGCACCGAAGTGTCCCCCCAGAGTTTTGTAGGTTGGCGGTAAACAAAAAAGTCGAGACGCATGAATTAACGCCTCGACTGCAAACAAAACGATGCGGGACCAATCACGAAAAAATAATAACAAAAACCTATCCCGTCGACATTTTGTTCGTAGTCTGGTCGTTAACGGCGACCTGGTAGAAACTCCTAAGCCATATCCTCAGGAATATACGAACTTTCTTATTTACCTGCGTACATCGAACAGTGTATCAGGTAGATTTTGTGCTGTCAACGAAAAATACGAACGTTATTATTCTGTCGTGAATAATCATCCGGTTTTACAAAATTGATCTCGCAGCTTTGTTTTATTATCGTCTTTTGCCCCCACTGGGTGGTACGCGACGAGATTATTCCCACTCAATGGTGGCTGGCGGTTTGGAAGTTACATCGTAGACGATGCGGTTTACATGATCGACTTCATTGACGATACGCGTGGAAATTTTTTCGAGCACATCCCACGGAATACGCGCCCAGTCAGCCGTCATTCCATCAATGGACGTCACAGCTCGAATCCCCACGGTATACGAATACGTACGAACATCTCCCATAACGCCAACTGTGCTCATATTCGGCAATGCCGTGAAGTACTGCCAAATGTCACGGTCCAGACCTGCCTTGGCAATCTCTTCGCGCAGAATCGCATCAGATTCCCGAACGATGTGAAGCTTCTCTTCTGTCACTTCGCCCAAAACGCGAATGCCCAAGCCCGGTCCCGGGAACGGCTGGCGCCATACGATCTCGTCTGGCAAGCCCAATTCCGAACCCAGCCTGCGAACCTCGTCCTTGAACAAGGTTTTCAACGGCTCGATCAGCTCGAATTTCATATCTTCCGGCAGGCCGCCTACGTTATGGTGAGATTTGATGGTGTGAGCAGTCGCTGTTCCGCTCTCCACGATATCGGTATATAGTGTGCCCTGTGCCAGAAAATCCATGTCCGTTAATTTCGCCGCTTCTTCATCAAATACGTAAATGAACTCGTTTCCGATAATTTTCCGTTTTTGCTCTGGGTCGCTGACACCCTTCAGCTTGTTCAGGAAGCGTTCACGAGCATCGATTTTGATTACCTTCATGGAAAACTTTTCGCCAAATGTTTCCATGACGCTTTCGGCTTCCCCTTTGCGCAGAAGACCGTGATCGACGAACATGCAGGTGAGCTGATCGCCAATCGCTTTGTGAATCAGGGCAGCTACAACCGAGGAATCTACGCCGCCGCTCAGCGCGCACAACACCTGCTTGTTCCCTACCGTTTGACGGATGCGGACGATTTCGTCTTCGATGAAGGAGGTCATGCTCCAGTTTCCTTCACAGCCGCAGATGTTGAACAGGAAGTTGGAGATAAACTCCGAGCCTTTTACCGTATGGCGCACTTCCGGATGGAATTGCACGCCGTAGAGATTGCGTTCCGGATGGCTGATTGCTGCAACCGGACAGCTGTCGCTGATCGCATCGATGCGGAAGCCCTCTGGAAGCTCCACGACTTTATCCGAGTGGCTCATCCAAACGATTTCATTTGGCTCCCATTTATCGTACAAGCCATGCTTTTCTTGCAGACGCAATTCCGCTTTTCCGTATTCACGTTTGCCTGCCCGTTCCACTTTTCCTTTCAGCATATGGCTCATCAGCTGCATGCCATAGCAAATCCCCAATACAGGCAGACCCAGTTCAAAGATGGCAGGGTCAACTGTCGGTGCCCCTTCTTCATAGACACTGGCAGGACCGCCGGAGAAAATAATCCCCTTTGGATTCATTTCCTTGATTTTCTCTACGGGAGTATTGTATGGCAGCAGTTCACTGTATACCCCCAGATCGCGTACACGACGTGCGATCAGTTGATTGTATTGCCCTCCGAAATCCAGTACGACAACCATTTCCATCGACTTGTCCATGATTTCTCCTTTCTCCTGTACACACAGGACGGCACCAGAGCCTGAAAACGATCATTCCGACTCCATCCGTTTTGTTGATTCCCTTGAGCAGGACGTAACCCGTACAAGCACTGTACCCGAAAAAAACCGGGACTGTCGCCTCCGAAAATTTGATTACGGCGGCAGAGTCCCAGCTTGTGTACACATGTGCAGTTGCATGTACAAAAATCCGATGTGCTCTCCTCGTAGTCACCCAATTTACGGTCAGGTGGTAGAAACTTTCAGGCCATATTCCTGAGGATTATACGAGACTCATTGATCGTCATTCTAGCAGATGAAAAGTCATTGTTCAAGGCTTCAATTGACGGGTCAATCTTTCCATTAATTCTTCGACGATCGAGCGAGCTTTTTGTTCGATTCCTTTCATGCCATAAATCATTCGTTCGTAGATTTCGGTCAGAAAACGCAGATCCTGCCGTTTGTCTCCCGATATATGCAATCGGTTGACATATTCGCGCATCGTTTCACCCGCTTGTCGCCGTGAATGGACACTCTCCATCATCCGCATCAGCAAATGATAGCGATCTGCGTACTGATCCTTCTCCAGTTGACTCCACTTACGCCGCAGCCACCAGATCGTAATCTTCTGTCTGCGCCGCCAAGCCACGAAGCCGGCTGCTGCCAATGCCCCAACGAAAAGCGCGTTTACCTGCCAAGGAATCTGGAATCCACGATTGGAGATTGCATCAGCGCCCTCCAATTCATCAAAGCGCCCATCTCCGCGATTCAATGCACCCTGATTCCCCAGATCTGGCAGAGGAATGGGAGACTGCGCCTCCTCGGTATGCAAATCGTATTTAATCCGAACAGGAGAAGTAAAGGAGCTGGTCGCCTCAAAAGGTACCCATCCCATGTTCGGGAAGTAGACCTCTACCCAGGAATGGGCGTCCTTGCTTCGTACTTCCATGATGTCGTTGCCTGCATCATCCGCTCCTACTCGTTGTCCAGGCGCGAAGCCTTTTACCCAACGAGTGGGAATGTCAAGGGTTCGCAGCATAACGGCCATGGAAGTGGAAAAGTGATCGCAATACCCCCGGAAGCTCTCGAACAAGAACTGATCGACAAAATCTTGACCTTGTGCAGGAACTGGGACATCTGTGGTTTCATACTTATATTTTCCACTGGAGCGCAGGTAATTCTCGATCGCCCTTACTTTTTGATATGGTGTCGGAGCATCTTTGGTAATTTCCTCAGCCAGTTCTTTGACACGAGGCGGCAGTTGTTCAGGCAGTTGGAGATAATGGGTCCTTATCTCGATCGGGTACTGCGACCCGGCTTGCGTGATGGCCTTTTCACTAATGATCGGGACCTCCGCCTCGACATTGTATTGCTTCAGCTTCATCAGCAGCGTATTAGGTCCTACGACGGGCTGTGAATGAGCCGCACCAGATGGCGGGATGAGATTGATCTTTCCTGCCCGGATTTCCAACTGCTGGTTCCAGGTGTCATACACGACTGTAGCATTTTCGGGTGTATAGTCCGTTACCTTTTTCAGCTGTCCCGGATAAAAGACAGTCGCATACTGCAGGGGCCCGCTAAAATAAAGCGAAGCTTTCACTTCTTTGGTTTCGGTCCCATGAAACAACGCGTTTTTCCACTCGTAGTTTTTCAAGTCCAGGATTGACTCATAATCTCGCTTGCCCTTTTCCCAGCCTGCTCCCGTATAGATGTCCTTGGAGTCTCCACGCCAGTAGCTTCGTTCATTGGTGAGACCCGTAAACACCAGCGTATTGTCGGAAACAAAAGGGCCGCCTAGCTGGCTATCGTTATTGTCATAGCCTACTTTTTTCATGCCGACAGCAGTCGTCGCCTGATCGCTCCCCATCAGATACGAGATGGGATCTGGCCAGCTCGCCTCTTTTTTGGGCGCCGTGTAGGCAATCCCGATGCTAACCCCGAGAACCAGCAATGGGGCCATGATGGCATTGGCAACCATCCATCCCCGTTTCCCGTTCAGTGTCGCGATGCTGGTCACCTTCGTCAGATGCGAAATCGCCAGCAGCAGGAACCCATAGAGAAGCGACCGTACAATGCCCCCATCCGCTTCATATGGCATGAATGTATCCAACAGGGCCAAATACGCCTCGGTCATCACGACAAACCACAGCACTTGCCGCTGCTCCAGCACCAGGTACGTAATCATCGAAATCATGACGAGCAGCATCAGATCAAACATGCCATTGCGGGAGATCACTGACATCGCTCCCCAATCCTGCGATAAGACAAGCGGCATGTCCAGTACGATTTGCGCGTATAAATCGATCAGCCATTCCTTTTCCCAGAATGAGGTATCAAAAAAGGCAGCATGGAGCAGCCAGAGAACCCCGAGCAGCTTGAACGGAAACGTAAGCCACCGATACGGCAGAAACAGATCCATGAGAATCACTGTACCTGCGATGGTGTAAAAAGGCCAAAGCGCTCCCGTATCCGTCAATTCTTGTAAAGGGAGAAGCCATTCTCGTAGAAGCAAAAAAAGGAACAGCGCAGAGATCATATCCAATATGGTCGGGCGTCTCCATTCGTACATCGCCTAAGCACCCCCCATCTGTTTCCACTGGTGGTAATCCTGCGTATGGATCGACGTGCAAACCACCTTATTCGCTGCCAAGAGCCGCATTACTTGCATTTGCTCGGCGGTGTAAGCTCCGGTTCGACTGATGTGGAAGAGCTGCACCCGCCTTCCCTTTTGTACGAGAGATACCAGACGGGCTACCAGTTCCTTATCCAGCCGGGGTGTCACCATCATGAGCGTCACGCCTTGCGATTGCTCCAGTGCTTCACGCCCGATCACCCGGGAAAACGAGTCGCTCCCCTCTGGCATGACTCTCGCCAGCTGATCAAAGACCCGCAAAAAATGGGCGTGAGACAAGCCCGGATCGATCGACATGCGCTCCTTTTGCCTGAAAACCAGACCGTAATGATACTGATTGCGGTTGGCGTAGGCGATGAGGCTTGCCGTTACTTTGACAGCCAATTCAAATACTTCGGATGTAGGATAACTGCTTTTCTCCACATCCAGGAAAAAAGCTGCCTGGTTCATCGCCTGATGCTCAAATTCCTTCGTCTTCAATCCAGTCCCGCGCGCTGAGGCCCTCCAGTGGATCTGACTGAGACGATCGCCGCGCTGGTACTCTCGCACCCCGCGAACGGCCGCCACGTCATCCGAGCGGCGATGAGACACGTGAATGGTGCCGCTGAAGCTGCCGTCTCCAAGCGGCCAATGATTCACGTGCTGGTAGGATGGATAGACAAGTATATCATCTGCAAGAGAGATGACCTTTCTTCTCTCAATGAAACCGAAGAAATCTCCTCCACAGATGACCGTTTCCTGCAAACGGTAGTATCCACGAGGCAGTTGCGGAATGACATAGCGAAACTCGACCTCCCGCTTAAACCAGGGAAAAATCAGTTGCTTATGCGGCTCGTAAAAGCCAACCAGCCTCTCCGGGAGCGCTTCGATCACCATGTTCCACCCTAATGGAAACCAGATCCGCCGGCGCAGAAGAATCGTGACGACGACGTCTTCCCCTTCCTGCAGACGATTTCGATCCAGCTGACGAACGACTTCCAAGGTGGCAAACATCAAGAAATAAGCCAAACACTCATAGACGAAAAAGACGAGGCTGCTGTAGAACAAAAACCAACTGGCGAATCCCCCCTGGAACATGGCGAATATATAGGTCACCAGCACCAGTGCGATTACATTGAATTTGCCCCATTTTTGTTGTCTCATGATCTGTGGTCACCTCATCCCATCGGAACGCGGGTCTCTGCCAAGATTACCGTCAGAATCCGATCGACATTCGCCCCTTCCAAACGTGCTTCCGGCTTCACAATGATTCGATGCGAGAACGTAACCGGGACGAGCTCTTTGACATCATCGGGAATGACATAATCACGGCCGCGTACGAACGCCAATGCTTGTGCCGCCCGATACAAGGCCAGGGAACCGCGCGGACTCACTCCTAGATAGACATGGTGATGGTCGCGGGTTTTGTGGCAGAGCCGGACGATGTATTCCTTGATGCCCTCTGACACCTTCACCTCTGCGCTTTGGTCCTGCAATTGCCCCAGCTCATCCGCCGTCATGACAGGCTCCAAACTGTCCAATGGATTGCTGTCGGAAAAACGTGTGAGCATGCGGGTCTCTTCCTCCATGCTCGGGTATCCCAGTCGCAATTGCATCAGGAAGCGGTCCAACTGCGCTTCCGGCAGCGGGAACGTCCCTTCGTACTCCAGCGGATTTTGCGTCGCCATGACGAAAAATGGTTTCGCCAGAGGATACGTTGTTCCATCTACCGTAATGGACCTTTCCTCCAATGCCTCCAGCAAAGCCGACTGGGTTTTGGGCGATGTCCGATTGATTTCGTCTGCAAGTACTACATGGGCAAATAAAGGACCCTGACGGAACTCAAATTCCAGACTTTTTTGATTAAATATCGCAACCCCCGTTACATCGGTCGGCAGCAGGTCAGGGGTGAACTGAATCCGTTTGAATTCTCCTCCAATCGACTTGGCCAGCGCGCGAACGAGCATGGTTTTTCCCACGCCCGGTACGTCTTCCAGCAAGACATGTCCCTTCGCGAGAATCGCAGCAATCGTCAATTCAATGACAGAACGTTTGCCAATCAATACTTTTTCTATATTTGCAATTAAGTTTGTCACTGCAGGATGTACCTGTTCCACTTTAATCGGGTTCATATCGATAACAACTCCTGTTCCATTTCGTCTTCTATCATGCCTGTGATCACGCATCAGACCCAAGAGCAAAGAGCAGAATCCTATACCTAAGGTACTGGATGAAATAAGGAGACACAAGGAAAAATTAATGAAGATTACAAAATTTGTATAAAGAGAACAAACACTTTTATAGGGCTTTTATACAAAAACACGCCCTATAGTACAAAAAAGAGTAGGACTGTCTCCTACTCTTCCGCTGTTATAAAAATGGAGCGGACGACGGGTCTCGAACCCGCGACCTTCGCCTTGGCAAGGCGACGCTCTACCAATTGAGCTACATCCGCATATTAGGAGTATGTATGTCCTACTCGTTTTGAACACGTTTATTTTAGCATGTTGTTTTATCAGGAGTCAAGCTTTTCACCTCCATTCAAAAAAAGCCGGAGAAACTCCTCCGGCTTTCCGTGCTCCTGAATTTTCTACATCTAGACAAACACCATGCCGATCAACAGGTACAACGCAGCAGAAATACTCGCTACAGTCAGCGCATATGGAAGCTGCGTTTTAACGTGGTCGATGTGGTCAGACGCTGCTCCTGTGGAAGCAAGCACTGTCGTATCAGACAAAGGCGAACAATGGTCACCCATGACTCCACCGCCGGCAACAGCAGCAATTGTCGCTACGACCAGGAGAGAGACTTCTCCTCCCGAAAAGGTAAACGCTAATGGTGCTGCCAATGGCATGACGATCGCGAACGTTCCCCATGAGGTGCCTGTAGCAAAGGAGATGACCCCACAGACGATAAAGATCAAAAACGGCAGCAACTGCGGAGTCAACCAGCTCTCCGTGACGGAAATAATGTAGTGAGCGGTTCCCATATCCTTGCTTAGCTGGTTGAGCGAAAACGCGAAAGCCAATACCAGGATCGCTGGCATGACCCCTTTCATCCCCGCAGTGGCTGTTTTCATAATGTCTGAAAACGGAATTCCCTGAAAACGCATGATGATTCCGAGAATGACCGCGGCGGCCAAAAAGGCTTCCATGGTTTTCGCGGATTTCAAGGTCATGAAGGTACCCACTGCAATGGCAACGACAATCAGCACCGGCAGGAAAAAGTTGAGAAAGACGTTGGTCTTGATTCCCTCGTACGGCGGAGTATCCGTCAACTCTGATCCCATTAGAGGATCAGCACCGTCGCGAAGCACTTTCCCCTCTTCGATGGCTCGGCGCTCCGCTTTTTTCATCGGACCGAAATCCGGAATGACGCGCATCGCCAGCAAGCCTACAAACAGAACAGACAAGATCGCGTAGAAATTGAACGGAATCGTTTGCAGGAACAAAGACATCGCTTCCGCTTCATTCGTAATGGTTCCAACCCCGATTAACAAGCCCGTAAAATAAGCTGCCCATCCCGTAATGGGAACCAGCACGCTCACCGGAGCGGAGGTGGAGTCCGCGATATAGGCGAGCTTTTCACGCGAGATTCTTGCTTTGTCCGCGAGATTGCGCATGGTCGAGCCTACGAACAGCGGGCTGAAATAATCGCTGAAGAACACAAACATTCCAAGGAACCATGCCATTAGCTGTGTTTTGACGCGAGTGAACTTACGGCGTTCCAGCATCAGCGTTACATTCTGAATCGCACCCGTTCGTTGAAAAAAGGCAATCATGACGCCAATGAATAATTCCAGAAGGAGAAGTCCCGAAAAGCTGGTTGTACCGAGCGCTGTTTTCATCAAAGCGGGAAAGCCGAGCAAGCCCCCGCCAGATAATAAAATTCCCAAGAAACAAGCAACTGCTAATGAGAAGACAGTATTCCGCGTCCAAAATGCCAGAATCACGGAGACTACGGCAGGAACCAGTGAGATGATTCCCATATGAACTGCTTCTGCTGCTTCCATCTTTTTACCCCCTTTTTCCCTCTTCTATCTTCTACACTCCCAGGAGCTTTTCTGCGCTGACTCGCTCCCGCTGCTGAATCAAAGCTGTTTCTTCGTGGGTCAGAATCCCCTTGTACGCTGTTAATCCACGACGCAAATACGGATTGCGGCGTGCTGCTTCTTCCGGTCCGTGGTCTGCAATTGATTGAATGTGAGCAAAGACAGAAGCCGCATAGGCAATCGAAGTCGTATGCGGGGCAGCCCCCGGGATGTTGTCTACCCCAAAGTGAATAATGCCGTCTACTTCATAGACGGGATCCTCATACGTTGTCGGTCTGTAAGTCTCGATTGCTCCTCCCACATCCGCGCTAATATCGATAATGACGGCTTTTTTCCGCATCAGCTTCAGCATGTCGCGAGTAATCAGGTGGTCCTTCCGTTGTTTGGGCCACTTGACGCAGTTGATCACCAGGTCGACGTGGGGCAGCAATTGCCGGATGTTGCTCTGATTGGAGAACATCGTGTCGATCCCTTTTGGCAAAAGGTACTGCGCATCCCGCAATACACCGATGTTGACGTCCATCATCGTCACTCTTGCTCCCAGTGAGGAAAGCACGTTGGTTGCGCTGCGCCCCACGATTCCTGCACCAATCACGAGAGCCTGAATCCCCGGTGCTCCTCCGATGCCACCCACGAGCTTGCCCATACCGCCATTCACGCTAAGCAGATAGTGCGCGCCCCAAAGCGCCCCCAATTTTCCTGCTACTTCTCCATTTGGAGAGCCGTATTGGTGGGTATCCTCTGCTGTGAATGCGACCACCTTTTTGTCCAACAACACATCTACCTCTTCGCGATTAGCAGCTGGGTGAAGGCAGGTGAAAAGTATTTGTCCCTCTCGCAGCAAATCGTACTCTTCCGGCAATATCTCTTTTACCTTTACAATCAACTCGGCATCGGCATAGATTTCCTCCATGCCCTCCTTCAATACCGCTCCCGCCTCCAGATAAGACTCATCGGGAAATCCCGCATTTTCTCCTGTTCCTTTTCCGACAAGAACGGTATGTCCTCCCGCTGTCAGCTCGGACACCTCATTTGGTGTTAACACGACGCGAGATTCACCCTGTTTACATTCTTTAAACGTCCCGATAATCATGATGGACATCCTCCCTTACGTATGCATGCCTTTTTGAAAAGAAAAAAGGCTTTCCGGATACCTACCCTTCTTAGCAAGGAGCATGCCAATGAGTTCATAAAAAATCAGTAAAAAAAGACGGCTGTCTCCCTGTTTCTTGGGAGATTCACCATCTTTTCCATGCCTTAATCTGAAGCATTTCATCCTATTTGCTCGTTTTTGGGCAATGATCGGTTGTTTTTAGGCAGTTGTTCAAGTAGAAAGCTTGCTTCTCTGCCGCTATTTGATCCCGTATTCTCTCAACTTATTTTGGAGCGACTGCCGCGGTATGCTCAGTAATTGTGCTGCTCGAGTTACATTCCCTTGCGTTTTATGGATCGCCCTCTGAATCATTTTTCTTTCAAGTGCAGCTACCGCTTCTTTTAACGGCATGAAATCCTCTTCTCCCCCATCCTGGCTCGCTCCATTGGGCTCCGCTTCCTCGTCTACCAGGTGACGAATGACTTTCTCCAGATCGCTGCGCTGAAGGGTCTCCTCTTTCTCCTCTTTGAGCAGGAGCGCGAATTCCACTACACTCTCAAATTCCCGAATATTGCCGGGCCAATCATGTGACAGCAAACACTCATGTACCCCTTTTACGATATGTCGGACGTTTTTCTGCAATAGCTTGTTATATTTCGTAATGAAGTAAGGCAATAGCAGTTCAATGTCCTCTCTTCTCTCTCGCAATGGAGGCAAATGCAAAGCCATTACACAAATCCGATAGTAAAGGTCTGGACGAAGCTCTCCGTCTTTTACACAGAGGCGCGGATGCTTGTTCAAAGCTGCGATCACTCGCACATTTACTTTGCGAGTATGCTTGTCCCCCAATCTGCGAATCATCCCGTCCTCGAGTACCCTCAGCAATTTTGCCTGAAGATGATGCGGCATGGAGTTGAGTTCGTCCAGAAATACCGTCCCGCCATCTGCCAGTTCAAATAGACCTGGGCGATCCTCCGCTCCTGTGAAGCTGCCTTTTTTTGTGCCAAACAAAAGACTCTCCATCAAGCTTTCCGGTATCGCCGCACAGTTTTGCGCAATAAATGGTTTATCTGCCCGTTCACTGGCATTGTGGAGCGCTTGCGCAAACAGCTCCTTCCCTGTTCCGGTCTCTCCAAACAAGCAGACAGGTGAACGCCCCCGCGCCATTTTTTCTGCTTGTCTCTTCAACTCCAGCATCTGTTCGTTGGCTGTCACAATATCATCCAATGTGTATCTTGCTGCCTCGGGCTGAATATTTCCCTCGCTCTGCCTGTCTGGCAAGAACAGGCTTGCGTCCAGTTCAATAAACTCATCTACTGCCTGTTTATCCTCACTGATATCTTTTGACAGTTCGATGGCCCCAATCACTTTTCCGTTTGTCTTAATAGGTAGGGTCACATTGGTCGTCTCTATTTTTTTACCGGAAAAATCGATGATCTCCTGACGATTGCGAAAAATAGGGCGCCCCGTCTTCAATGCGTGGTAGAGTGTGCTTGTTTGTTCATTTAGCATCGGGAAGGACGTAAACAGATTTTCCCCGACTATTTCATCCGTCTTCTCATCTGCAGAGGCAAAACGCGGGTTGAATTTTACTGAAAAGAGGATCGTTCCGGAAGTATCGATAATGGTAATGCCGTCAATGTATGTGATTTGTTGAAGCAATCCGTCTCTTTGCAAATCGATTCCTCCGTTTTTACAAGTCTCCCTTCTTATCGTAACACCCTTTCCATGCCTGCAAAACCCTTCTAGCGCCGAATATATGTACCGTTTCCTGGATAAGCAATGGCGCTTTCGAGCACATTACTATGTTGAGGAGGTGAGACTTTCTTGAAAAATCAGGATGAACAGAAGGATCAATCTACCAGCACAGAGAACGTAACATCTTCAAATTCTTCTCTGGACGAAAGCGAAATTGAAAAACGTCATCAATTTCAGATGTTTCCTACACCGGACGAAAAGTTCGCTTCAAAGGTAATAACCGAACTGGAGGATTGATTTCACTTAGACACCTTCACTTGATAGTGGAGGTGTTCATCTTTTCCTAGTTGGCACCCCACATCTGCATGGCGGACTTGTATACAATGTAGGAGGTACACAGACAAAATAAAAAAACCCTTGTTTTACCAAGGGTTTTACCGTATGGTGCGGGTGAAGGGACTTGAACCCCCACGGTCTCCCGCCAGAACCTAAATCTGGTGCGTCTGCCATTCCGCCACACCCGCATTGTATTCGTAAAAACTGGTGAGCCATGAAGGACTCGAACCTTCGACCCTCTGATTAAAAGTCAGATGCTCTACCAACTGAGCTAATGGCTCGTGCAAATGGCTGGGGTACTAGGATTTGAACCTAGGAATGACGGAGTCAAAGTCCGTTGCCTTACCGCTTGGCTATACCCCAATAAAAATGGTGCCGGCGATAGGAATCGAACCCACAACCCCCTGATTACAAGTCAGGTGCTCTACCAATTGAGCTACACCGGCACATTCAAGCTATTCAATAATGGTGGCTCGGGACGGAATCGAACCGCCGACACGAGGATTTTCAGTCCTCTGCTCTACCGACTGAGCTACCGAGCCATAATTTCTTTTTCATCGCCATTTGAAAAGAATGGCGGAGCTGACGGGACTCGAACCCGCGACCTCCGGTGTGACAGACCGGCGTGAACTCCAACTTCACCACAGCTCCATGTTTACAAAAAGGAAAAGAAATCACTCACTTGAGCAAGAAGAAGATTCAACGTCGTTCAAGTGAAGAAATTGGTTGCGGGAGCAGGATTTGAACCTGCGACCTTCGGGTTATGAGCCCGACGAGCTACCGAGCTGCTCCATCCCGCGATAATCAGGACGATTGAGTGTCAGCGTTGCCACAGGACGTGGCGCTTTTAGCTGACCTTCCTTATCCTTAAAAGTGGTGGAGGCTGACGGGATCGAACCGCCGACCCTCTGCTTGTAAGGCAGATGCTCTCCCAGCTGAGCTAAGCCTCCCCATCACTCTCTGTTTCCGAGAGGATTTCCCAACTTGGTAAGAAGTATGTATGGTGACCCGTAGGGGATTCGAACCCCTGTATGACAGCGTGAAAGGCTGCTGTGTTAAACCGCTTCACCAACGGGCCAAGTATTCAATATGGTGCGGTCGGCGAGACTCGAACTCGCACGGGTCGCCCCGCCACCCCCTCAAGATGGTGTGTCTGCCAATTCCACCACGACCGCAGCTTAGGATGGTAGCGGCGGAGGGAATCGAACCCCCGACCTTTCGGGTATGAACCGAACGCTCTAACCAGCTGAGCTACACCGCCACAATACACTATAAGATTGTAAAAATATGGCGGAGAGTGAGGGATTCGAACCCTCGCTACGCTTGCGCATACTAACGGTTTAGCAAACCGTCCCCTTCGGCCTCTTGGGTAACTCTCCGTATATATGGCTCCTCGGGACGGACTCGAACCGCCGACCGATCGGTTAACAGCCGATTGCTCTACCGACTGAGCTACCGAGGAACATGGAAGGAATTTATTCCTTCAAAACTGAATCTGCATGAATGCTTATGGATGTGTGTGGATAAGTCCTCGACCGATTAGTATTCGTCAGCTCCACGTGTTGCCACGCTTCCACACCGAACCTATCAACCTCATCGTCTATGAGGGGTCTTACCAGCTTGCGCTGTGGGAAGTCTCATCTTGGAGGGGGCTTCACGCTTAGATGCTTTCAGCGCTTATCCCTTCCGCACATAGCTACCCAGCTGTGCCACTGGCGTGACAACTGGTGCACCAGCGGTGCGTCCATCCCGGTCCTCTCGTACTAAGGACAGCTCTCCTCAAACTTCCTA
>NZ_KI629782.1:2233578-2381078 GCF_000503775.1 Brevibacillus panacihumi W25
AAATCTCCGACGGAATCGCCTGCAGACCAGCGAGGAAAATAAGCACCGCAAAGCCCAGCCCATACCAGCCATTTACGAGGATAATGGTATACAGCGCCGTATTGGGGTCACCCAGCCAGGGGCGCGCCAACTCCTCCAGTCCGATAAAACGCAAAAATGTATTCAATGCTCCGTAAGTCGGGTTCAAGATCAAGCTGAACAGGAAACCGACTACAATGACGGAGAGCAGCTTCGGTAAAAAGAGAACCGTTTTGAAAAACTCTTTGCCGCGAATTTTGCTGTTGATCAATAAAGCGAGCAGAAAGGCGACAATCAATTTTGCCAACACCGTCCCTATGAAGAAGATGACGTTGTGGCCAAGGGCGCGATAAAACGTCTCCTCAAACGGCGCTTCCGTAAAAAGCCGGACAAAATTCCCGAGCCCGATGAACTCGCCTCGGCGCAACCCGTTCCACTCAAAAAAACTGTTTAAAAACGCTGAAAATATCGGATAGACCTGAAACCACACATAAAAGAGAAGCGCGGGAAGCAAAAACAAGTGCACCAGATGCTTTTTCCAATTGGTTCTTTTTCGCTTGGACGTCTTTGGCTGAATCTCCGTCGTTTTCTCCAGTACAGGCATTCGGCTCAATCCCTCCTTATACGAGCAGATACAGTCAAGCGATGAAGCCTGACTGTATCGCTCCACTTGCTGTCACTTGCTCTTCCTTGCTACTTCTTGGGCTTAAACCACTTGTCCGCGGAGGCCTGGGCCGCTTCGGCCACTTGATCAACCGTCAGCTTATTGATATACAAGCCCTGCAGCGAGTCCTCAAAGGTCGTTTTAGTGGTTGGAGTACCTTCTCCGAAGTGAACCAGCATCATATAACTGGTCATGCTCTTCTCGCTGAGCTGGGTCATTTTTTGCACCAGCGGATGCTTAGGCGTTACGCCGGGAATCGCACTCAGTCGGTTTAAATCATCACTAAACATCTGCCCAAACTCCTTGGATGCCAAAAACTCGATGAACAGCTTCGCCTCTTCCGGATGCTTGGTCGCCTTGGCAATGCCGTAGGAGCCGTCCACCCAGTTGATCATCGGGGTTTCTCCGCCCTTCTCTTTTGCCAGAGCAGGGAGGATGTCGATCGGCATGCCCGGGTTCTGCTTCTCAAACGTCTCCAAACGGTAGCTGCCATTGATGTACATCGCGGCTTTGCCGGTATAGAACAGGGCCTGGGCATCCTTGTCATCAATCGCAATGAAGTCAGGCGGGAAATACGGTTCGAGGTCCTTCATCCGCTTGATGGACTCCTTGAAGGCTGCATCCGTCAGATTGATCTCGCCGGTAAGAAGCTTTTGCACGTATTCTTCGCCGCCATAAGCGCTTGGCCCGAGAACACTGTGAGCAATGGAGAGCAGGTACGCAGCCTTGCCTGCTTGAGCGATCGGAACGATTCCCTTTTGCTGCAAAGCCTGGGAAACCTGCAACAGCTCATCCCATGTCGTCGGCGGCTGCAAGTTGTTCTCTTCAAAAAGCTGCTTGTTGTAGAAAATGACTGCAGAATTAATGGATAGTGGTACACCGTATACCTTGTTGTCCGAGCCACGCGCTGCATCCAGATAGGATTGCGGAATGTCTTTGACCCCTTTGGCATCGTCGATCGGCAGCAGATAGCCGGCGTCGGCGACGGAAGTGGCTCCTGAATACGGCCGAAGCTGGACGATGTCCACACCAGTCCCGGAGGTAAGCGAGTTGGTCAGGATCGTATTGTACTCCGTGGATTTAAAGGAACGAAACTTTACTTTGATGTGTTCGTGCTGCTTTTCAAATTCGCTGATGAATTTCCCATAAGCCTCCTTGTCCTCTGGACGCCAGCTATACATCACCAGCTCCACTGGATCCTTCTTGGCCTCTTCTGCTGCGGGCTGCTGCTGTGGCTGTGCAGCATTCTGTTCCCCTGGAGCAGATGTCGAAGTGCCGCTGCTGCATGCTGATAAAACCAGCATCAGTACAGCGCTAAACAACCAAACCCCCATACGTCTCACCGTTACAATCGCCTCCACCTTCGCTATTTGTTGCTTGCTCATCTGTGTAACGCTTCATGTAGCAATATTTTATAATATTATAATAATTCAGGAAATATTTTTTCAACTAATTTGTTCAAAATTTTCAGATCATTAATAGAAAAAAAGAGACAGACTCTTCGTCTGCCTCTTCGTGAAACGGTTTTGGCACCGTTTCTTACATCATGCCCATGCCGCCCATGCCACCCATGTCTGGCATGCCCATAGGCGCTTTGTTTTCTTCTGGTTTGTCCGCGATCACCGCTTCTGTAGTCAGGAACATAGCCGCTACAGATGCTGCGTTGGAGAGTGCGGAACGAGTTACTTTCGCAGCATCCACGATACCAGCCTCGAGCATGTTCACATACTCTTCGGTAGCAGCGTTGAAGCCGATGCCTACTGGTTCGTTTTTCAGACGCTCTACGATAACAGAGCCTTCCAGCCCTGCGTTCGCAGCGATTTGACGTACTGGCTCTTCCAGAGCGCGGAGGACGATTTGTGCCCCTACTGCCTCTTCGCCATCTACGTCCAGAGCGGCTACTGCTTTGATCACGTTGATCAATGTAGTACCACCGCCAGGTACGATACCCTCTTCTACTGCTGCACGAGTAGAGTTGAGTGCGTCTTCGATGCGGAGTTTTTTCTCTTTCAGTTCGGTTTCAGTTGCAGCACCCACTTTTACAACCGCTACGCCGCCAGCCAGTTTAGCCAGACGCTCTTGCAGTTTTTCGCGGTCGAATTCGGAAGTGGTGTCTTCGATTTGTTGACGGATTTGTGCTACGCGGCTTTCGATCGCAGCCTTGTCGCCAGCACCTTCCACAACAGTGGTGTTTTCTTTGGTAACCACGACTTTGCCAGCGCGGCCCAATTGTTCCAGCTTGGTGGATTTCAGATCCAGACCCAGCTCTTCTGTGATCACTTCGCCGCCAGTCAGTGCAGCGATGTCTTGCAGCATTGCTTTGCGGCGGTCGCCAAAGCCAGGAGCTTTAACAGCTACCGCTGTGAAGGTACCGCGCAGTTTGTTCACCACGAGAGTAGCCAGCGCTTCGCCTTCTACGTCTTCCGCGATGATCAGGAGAGGTTTGCCGCTTTGTACCACTTGCTCCAGTACAGGCAGAACTTCCTGGATGTTGGAGATTTTTTTATCGGTGATCAGGATGTAAGGGTTGTTCAGAACCGCTTCCATCTTGTCAGTGTCAGTGATCATGTAAGGGGAAGCGTAGCCGCGGTCAAACTGCATACCTTCTACAACTTCCAACTCAGTTGCGAAACCTTTGGACTCTTCAACGGTGATAACGCCGTCTTTGCCCACTTTTTCCATTGCTTCAGCGATCAGGTTTCCAACCTCTTGATCGTCAGCGGAGATAGCCGCAACTTGAGCGATCGAGGATTTGTTCTCAACCGGCTTCGCGATGGATTTGATTTCTTCTACTGCAGCACGAACAGCTTTTTCCATACCGCGACGGATTACCATCGGGTTAGCACCAGCTGTTACGTTTTTCAGACCTTCACGGATCATGGCAGCAGCCAGAACAGTTGCAGTGGTTGTACCGTCACCCGCGATGTCGTTTGTTTTGGTGGCTACTTCTTTTACGAGTTGCGCACCCATGTTTTCGTAAGCATCTTCCAGCTCGATTTCCTTCGCGATGGTCACACCGTCATTGGTGATCAGCGGGGAGCCGAATTTTTTCTCCAGTACCACGTTGCGTCCTTTTGGACCAAGTGTTACTTTTACCGCGTTTGCCAATGTTTCCACACCGCGGAGCATTGAGCGGCGAGCGTCTTCAGAGAACTTGATTTGTTTTGCCATCGATTCTCTACCTCCTGCTTTATGTGTTTTCCTAACGGTATCCTATGTGAAGGAACGAATTAGCCGACGATCGCGAGGATATCGGATTCGCGAAGCACCAGATATTCTTTGTTATCCACTTTCACTTCAGTGCCGGCATACTTGGAGAAAATCACCTTATCGCCTTCTTTTACTTCCAACGCGATACGCTCGCCGTTGTCAGCAACACGACCGGAGCCTACAGCGATAACGCGGCCTTCTTGCGGTTTTTCCTTTGCCGTGTCAGGCAGAACGATCCCGCTAGCGGTCGTTTCGTCTTTGGAGATAGCTTCGATTACCACACGGTCACCCAATGGCTTCAGCACTAAAAACACCCTCCTCAAAAAATGTAGGTTAAGAAAGTTTGTTGTTAGCACTCAACTTGATCGAGTGCTAACACCCAATTCCTATAATAATGAATCACCTTTTACTTTGCAAGTGGTTTCCCTCACATTTTTCCATCTATCTGATCTCTCAACTCTCTCTAGCAGGAAGCGATTTTCTAGCAAAGAGGTTCTAGCAAACATTCCGGCTCATATAATCAAGCATAGAGTGTAGTCAAGACGTCCAAGGAGGGACCCAAAACATGCGAAATTGGTTTTTACTTGGTGTGATAGCGCTTGTGTTCTTCGGAATCAGCCGTCTCTTTTCAGCAGACACTCCTTCCCCGATCCAGGTAAATGTCAATTCAGCCAAAGCCGTCTACTGGGATGGTCAGCCGCTTGCGATTCCAGAAGCCAAACATCCGTCAAAAGGCGATAATGCCCCGCCCGCTACCATTGAATATCAAGGAAATCTTTACGTTCCGCTCTCCATGGTAGGGGAATGGCTGGACAAGCCCGTCGGCTGGGACCCGCATACATCGATGGCCTGGGTCGGACAAGCACCGGCAGCTCCTGCCGCGCCAGCTGCGGAGGCAGGCGCCGTGGCGATCAAGCCTGCGGTCCCGCCTCAAACGGCTCCATCAGAGCCTGTTGCCGTTGCCGCAAGTGCAAGCACAAGCAATCTCCCTGCCGCACCCAAAGCCGCAGCTCCTGCTGAAGCAGACACAGATTATCACCTCTTCGGAATCAAACTTGGCATGTCAGCCCAACAGGTAAAAAGCATACTCGGTGAACCCAATCGTACAGAACCTAGCAGCTTGGGCTATCAATGGTGGGTCTACAACAAGGATTTGTCGAAATATCTGCAGATCGGCATCGCCGGGGATCAGGTCGTCGATCTCTACTCGAATGCACCGACGGCAAAACTTGGCGGCACCGGCATCGGAGCCAGTCTAAAATCGCTTACGAGCAAGCATTCCCTGCAAAATGTCGTCACCTTTTCCTACATGGGGGCAAACATCCAGATCACCAATCAGAAGCAGCAGCGTCCGCTGATTCTTAAAGACGGAACACCCTTGATCTTCTACCTCGACAAGCAAAACAGCGACAAAGTGACGGCTTTGCGGATGATCAACACCCAAATGCTGCTGCGCGGCGGCTTTTATGAAACCAAATGGACCTACACAGGCAAAGCTCCCAACTTCGATCCTCCTCCCCTGACAATCAAGCAACGGGAACTGGTCAACGCCGCCAATGAACGCCAATTGCTCGACCTGGTCAACGTCGTCCGTTATCGATACAAGCTTCCTGCGCTTTCCTGGCATGAAGGCGCCGCAGAAGTCGCACGCCAACATAGTCAGGATATGATGGCAAATGACTTTTTCGACCATATTTCTGCTACGACCGGCCTGGACCCCTTTGCCCGTTTGAAGCAGGCAAACATCCGCTACACCATGGCCGGGGAAAACATAGCGGCTGGCTACCCGGATGCCATCGAAGCGCATGAGAGCTGGATGAACAGTCCCGGCCACCGCAAGAACGTGCTGGAAAAAGGCTTTATGCAGCTCGGTGTAGGCGTCGTCACGGATTATTTCACGCAAGCCTTTCTCACGTTGCCGAAATAAGCCGCCACAACCACGAACCCGGCTTCCCTCTCAAGGACGCCGGGGTCCTTTTTCTACCTTTGGCAAATGAAGCTGTTCACGTATTGCATCCACCTTTGCGGAAAACTCGACCACGACCGTCTCCTCTTGTTTGGTATGCAAAATCAGCCACGGCTGGCGTCCACCCGACTTCGGCATGATGACGAACATGGCGGTAATCTGAGTATCCAGATTGGATGCCTGATGCACCAAGCGCTTGGGGGGAGCCAAGGGAATTTTCACGATCATGGCATTCTCCAGCGAAGGGTTCAGGTCCAATACACGACCGCTCACACTATCGAGGATGCGCTGCGCCTGCTGCTGAAAAGCCGAAGAATTGGGGAAGGTCCTGACGACTTGCTGTTTGTCTGTATCAAACAATTCTACTCGCTCAGCCTGAACACTCTGTTCTGTCGGTTGTGCCGCTGCTGCCTCAGCCGGAAAAGGAAAGAGGAGCAGGGCCGCACAAAGAATCCACCGAATCATTGCGCACCTCCCTTTTCATACCGTATTAGTATATCCGGGTGCGAAAAGGTAAAACGTGGCCAATAAAAAAAGTCCCCACTCTCGGAGGACTTAAGCTTCACCTTGACTGCTGACTTCATCTGTTTGGGCGCGGTATTCCTTTTCCCACTCTTCATCCTTCTTCAGCTGCTTGCGGTAGACGATTCGTGACAGCCAGGTGCTGATCTCATACAGCACAATCAAAGGAACCGTCACCAATACATCGCTCATAATATCAGGCGGAGACAGCGTAACACCGATGACTGTCAGGAGAAAATAAGCGTACCGCCGCAGCTTGGACAACCTCGCTGGGTTGAGAATTCGCAGCCGCGTGAGGAACATCACGATGATCGGCAGCTGGAACAAAACCCCGAACGGCAAGACCATATTGAACATAAAGCTGAAAAATTCCCCGATGCCGTAGTTGGGATTTACCCCCATGCTGCCTGTCAAATTGGACATGAACTGCATCAGCATCGGAAACACAACATAGTAGCCAAACAAGATTCCTGCGACAAAGAGGAAAAAAGCAGCAGGGATAAAATACAGCGTTCCACGCCGCTCGGTCTCCCGCAGACCCGGAGAGACAAAACGCCAGATATGATACAGGGCAACCGGCAAAACCACGACAATCCCCACCAGCACCGCCACCTGCATGTATACACGCAGCGCGTCCGAGGGATGCAGGGAAATAATCGGAACACCGTCGGCTATTGGCTGCTGCTTCAGGTATTCGATAAGCGGTCCTGCCAAAAAGAAGCCCACGATCAACGCCACTACAAATACGGCCAACACCCAGATGATTCGCTTGCGCAACTCTGTCAGATGTTCAACCACTGTCATTTCCTGATCGGTCATGGCAACCACCTTACCCAATTACGCTTTGTGCTGTTCTTTTTCAAGTTGCAGTCGTTCCTGCTCCAGCTTTTCGCGAATCTCCTTCTCGATGCGTTCACGCTCGATACGCTCGCGCACTTCACGCTCAATTCGTTCGCGGTCTATGGCTTCCTGATCTGCAGCAGCAGCCGTTGTCTTATCCGCAGACGGAGCGGAGGCAGCCGTTGTCGTCTTGGCAGACAGCTCCTTTGTTTTTCCCTTTTCCTTGTCTTCCTCTTCCTCATCGTCGCTGGTCAGGCTGCGAGTCGCGTTCTTGAACTCTTTCAAGGTATGACCTACTGCCCGGCCCAACTCAGGAAGCTTTTTGGGGCCAAATAATACGAGTGCTAATACCAAAATAAGAATTAAACCAGGAATTCCAATCGTACTCATCGCGTTTCACTCCTTTTCCTCTTATATGCCAGTCTAACCAGCTAACACTTGCGTAAACCGCCGTATCCCAAGCGGGTCATATCTGGTTGCTCAATTTTTTCGCCTGCCAGGATGCGCGGCAAGAATACATCAAAGGATGTAAAAGGCTCATGCATGACCGCTCCGGGAAGTCCCAGGATCGGAATCTCGCCATGATATGCCACTAAGAGCATCGAGCCAGGCAGCATCGGAGTGCCATAGCGAACGATTTGTGCGCCGACACCTGCTATCGCGCCAGGAGTCCGGTCGTCCGGATCGACGGACATGCCGCCTGTCGCCAGTACGAGATCGACTCCCTGCTCCAAAAACCACTTGATCTCCCGCTCAATGGCTTCTTTGTCGTCTGGTGCAAAACGTTGCTCGACCACTTCCGAACCTAGAGCTTCTACCTTGGAGCGGATGACCGGACCGAACTTGTCGGCAATCCTGCCGGAAAATACCTCGCCGCCTGTCGTAACCAGTCCAATGCGTTTTTTCTGGAACGGCTTCACTTCTACGATCGGATGCTCAAACGAGCTGGCGAGCTTCTCCAATTCCGCGATTCTCGCTTCTTCGATGATCAACGGAATGATTCGGGTCGCTGCCAAAGTATCTCCCTGCTTCACTACCTGATCGCCGTAGATGGTGGAAAAGGCGATGCCCTCGAGCGCATTCAACGCATGAACCGCTTGTTCGTTGATTTTCGCCAGTCCCTGCCAGACCGCTTTCATGGACACCTTGCCTTCGTACGGCTCCGTCAGTGTCAAGCCTTGCCCCGATACAGCCTGGGCGATGCGCACCCCTGCTTCTTCCTCGTGAATGAATCCTTCCGGCATGTCCAGCACGTAGATGTGTTCTTTTCCGATGGACAGCAATGGTTCGATGTCTTCTGCTGTGACGATATGCCCTTTTTTGAACAAGCGCCCTTTAAACTCTCCAGGGAGAATTTGCGTCATATCGTGAGGAAGCATCATGCCGATGGCCTCACGTACAGGCACTTCCCTCATCTTAGGTTTTTCTACCAACCCAATCCTCCCCAATCCTCATTGGCTTCACCCGTCCCTTGCAGAATATGCAAAGCATCGGAAAGCATGTCTCCAATGGCATTAAAGCAAATCCCTACACCCTTGGGATTTCCTGGAAGATTTACAATCAGCGAGTTGCCGCGCGTGCCTGCAACGGCACGTGTCAGCATAGCACGGCGGGATTGTTGCAGTCCAGCCCGGCGCATCTCCTCCGCCAGACCCGGTACAGGTCTGTCAATCACCCATGCCGTCACTTCCGGGGTCACATCACGGGGACTCAGACCTGTTCCTCCCGTGACAATCAGCAAGTCGCATTTTTCCCTGTCGACCAGCTCAATCATATTTTCCTTCAAGTCTTCCATATCGTCAGAAACTGCGCGGTATACCGCTACGTCCACCTGTAACCATTCACGTGTCAATTGGCGAATGATCGGGATGCGATCATCCTCCCGTTCACCAGTCGCAATAGAGTCACTAGCCGAAATTACGCCTACCTTCCATTTCCCCACAGCTACCAACCTTTCGTTTCTTCAATGTTAGTATTGTACACTTTTTTGTTCCCGCTGTAGATAGCAAGGCCCGAAAAGAGCAAGCCTGACACAAAACCTTCACGAATGATAAAAACCCTTTTCCGTGACAAGCGCATCCAGCCGGATGTCATGGGGCTCCATCGGCACCTGATCGACGACCTGTATCGAGAAGCATATACCAACCAAAAAAGGACGGTGCTGCAAGGCTGCCAGAAAGCGATCGTAATAGCCGCCTCCATACCCCATTCTTCCCCCACGTCTGTCAAAGGCAACCCCCGGTACCAGAATCGCGTCCAGTCTGCTGCAATCTCCCTCTTCTGCCAGATCGGGATTGGGCTCCCATATCCCGTATACCCCTTGCTTCAACATCTGAGGTCCATCGTAGCGATAGGGAACCAAGCGCCTTTGGGACGGAACCGTCAACGGCAGCCAGATTTCCACGCCTCGCTCCCTGGCCTCCTCCAGAAAAGGCAAAATATCCAGTTCCTCTCCAAAGGGATGAAATGCCATCACGACCTTCGCTTGCGACAGCCGGTCACATTGGAGCAGCTCATGGCAGGCTTGCCTGGAAAAACGTTCACGCTGTTCTTGGGATAGCGCGTTTCTTTTCTGCAATACGTGGTGACGAAGCTCTTTTTTCTCCATGTCTCTTCCTCCCCATGCCCCACAGGGTTGTCCAGTTAGCGCTCTCTGGGCTACACTTGAACATAGTTGACAAAGAGGTGAATGAAATGATCTTGCTGCAAGCAGAACATATAGAAAAAACCTATGGGGTCGAAACCATTTTACAAGACATATCCCTGCAAGTTCAAACAGGAGAACGCGTCGGATTGGTCGGTGTCAACGGCGCGGGCAAATCGACCTTGATGAAAATTCTGGCGGGTGAGTTGAGCTACGACAGCGGAACCGTCCGCATCCCCAAGGACGTCTCCATCGGCTACCTAGCGCAAAATGGCGGCCTGGAATCGGAGCGTTCGATCTGGGATGAGATGCTCAGCGTATTTACCCATCTGCAAAAAGAAGAGCGGGAATTGCGCGAGCTGGAGGCTAAAATGGGCGATCCAAACGTGATCGCTGACGCCAAAAGATACCAGCAAATCATGGAAGATTACGCCCATCGTGCAGAGGCTTTCAAGGAAAGAGGCGGGTACAGCTACGAGGGTTCCATCCGTGGTGTGCTGCACGGCTTGCGCTTTGCCGACATGGATTACCAGACGCCGATCCGAACGCTTAGCGGCGGTCAAAAGACGCGTTTGGCCCTGGCGAAGCTGCTTCTGCAATCCCCTACGATCCTTCTGCTAGACGAGCCTACCAACTACCTGGACATTGAGACCCTGACCTGGCTGGAGAGCTACTTGCAAAACTACCAGGGCGCGATTCTCGTCGTCTCCCATGACCGCTACTTCCTGGATAAGCTGGTGACTGTCGTCTATGAAATCGAACGGACGCGGGCTACCCGGTACGTCGGCAACTACAGCCAGTTTCTCGACCAGAAGGCAGCGCGACTGGAGCAGGATCTGAAGCGCTTCGACAAACAGCAGGAGGAGATCGCCAAGCTGGAGGACTTCATCGCGCGCAACATCGCCCGGGCTACGACAACCAAGCGGGCGCAGAGCCGCCGCAAGACTTTGGAGAAGATGGAGAGATTGGACAAGCCCATCACCAAAAACAAGGCGGTCAATTTCTCCTTCGAAGTTGCCAAAATGAGCGGAAATGTCGTCATGAAGGCAAGCAATGTCGCGATCGGCTATCCTGACGCGATCCTTTCGCAAGGCCTTACCTTTGAGCTCGAGCGGGAAGAGCGGGTCGCACTGGTGGGTCCCAATGGAATCGGCAAATCCACGCTGCTCAAAACCATCGTCTCCCAGCTGCCTGCCTTGAGGGGCGAAATCTCCTTCGGAAGCAATGTCACCATCGGGTACTACGACCAGGAGCATCGCAACCTCAATGAGCGCAGTACCGTACTCGGGGAAATCTGGGATGAATATCCGCAAATGCTGGAGAAAGACGTCCGCACTCTTTTGGGCAATTTCCTGTTCAGTGGCGACGATGTGCAGAAGAAGATCTCTGACTTGTCCGGCGGCGAGCGGGCACGCGTCTCATTGGCCAAGCTGATGCTCAAGCAAGCCAATTTCCTGATCTTTGACGAGCCGACCAACCACCTGGACATCTACAGCAAGGAGGTCCTGGAAAATGCCCTGGACGAATATCCGGGCACGATCCTGTTCGTCTCCCATGACCGCTACTTTCTGAACAAGATAGCCAGCCGCGTGCTGGAGCTGGCGCCAACTGGCGTGACGAGCTATCTCGGCAATTACGACTACTTCGTGGAAAAGAAACAGGAACTAGCCGAGCTGGCGGCAGAGCAGATGGCACAGCCAAACAAAAAGACGGGAGCGGCTCCCGTCCAGGCGGAAAAATCATCCTATGAGCTTGATAAAGAGGCCAAGCGGCGCGAGCGTCAGCGTCAGCGCCGCCTGGAAGAACTCGAAGAGACGATCCAGAAGCGGGAAAATGACATCAGCAAATGGGAAGAAGAGCTGTGTCTACCGGAAGTCTACAGCGACCATCTTCTCGCCAAGGAACGCAATGATCAGATCCAAGCGGCGAAGGAAGAGCTGGAGCTGCTATATAACGAGTGGAGCCAGCTTTCCGGTGATTAGCGTTCAGTCGCCGACCTCCCGGCTATTCGCCCCCTCCGTCTGCATGGCTGACTCGTCTGGAGCTCCCAGCGCAGCGTAGAGCGCCGGGACGACCATAAACATGATGCAGGTCGCAGCCGTCACGATGCCGGAATCATTCAAGACCAAGCCTGCGAGCGAGCCGGCGATCACCCCAGCAAAGCCTTTGACCAGATGCGGGTAGTCTTGTGCCAAATGCCCCAAAAAGCGATCATTTCGCAAGGACAGCACGCCGAGCACGAGGAGCGAGACGACGAACACCTTGCTCCAGATCGAGACGCGAATCAAGCGGATATTCATCTCCAGCTTTCGTTCCAGCATCTGGGCCACCTGTGCCCAATCGCCAGAGACGATCTGCTGCGATACTCGCCCCACATGCGTCAGGGGCTGATCCGTCAACAGACTGCCCACTATCAATACCAGCACACCACTCACGAGGCCGCCTGCCAGAAGCAGGAGGCCTTTTTTTCCCAGCTTCCATCCCGAGAGCCGTGACCCGGCAACAAAAAATCCGATCAGTCCGGCTAAAAAGCCGCCCGCGTCCGTCCCCAAATGAGGAGCCACCATATAATACAGCACAATCGCGAACAGCAGCGCCGAAAACATCGGGATCACCTGACGGCTCCAACCCTGCCGCTTTTCCCGTCGACGGTCGATTTGGTACAAAGCCGCGACCAGAAGTATCGTGCTGCCGATCAATACTCCTTCGTACTCATTCCCTAATCCGTAGAAGCGGGCACCAATGACCGGGTCATATCCAAGGTAGGACTGACGCATCAACGTTGCCCCCGCCCATCCGTCCAACAGCAGACTGCCCACCGTTAAACCGCAAACGATGGCTACTGTTCGAGACAACGGAAGAGCCTCCATCAGAAAAGCGAGCAGCAAGGAGGTCATAATCAAAGCTCCCAATGCGACGACTCCCGCTGCCTGCCAGGTCAAAGCCGCCTCGACCAGCAGCAAAAAGGGGAACCAGAGCATAGCCAAGAGAGCGAGACGCATCCCACGTCGAAGCTTCTCTCCCCCCTCTCCCACGCCACGTTTCCTTCCCCACAGCCAGAGTACGACCGCGCCAGCGAGCGTGATCATCTGCAGCATCACGTAGGTGTACAGCACAGAGGAACGCGTCGCATAGGTATGGTGAATTCCGTCCACCTTCTGAATGAACGAAGCAATATCTGTTCCACTATCCTGGATGCGCAGCGTGTGTCCAGCCAGCCCCTTTGGCTGCGGCACTTGCAGCCAAGTCATCAGCGTTGGCAGAATATCGAGTCCGCTCACCAGCCCCGGCTGTCTGGTGGTCGCCGAGGTGAGCAGGCCGCTTTCTGTATTTCGCCACACCAGAATGGGCGGCAACAGCTTTTTTTCCTGAGAGGCCTGGGCATGTACCGCTGGCGTGACCACCATGACAGTCTGATTTTCCGTTCGCGCTGACAAGAGTTGATCCAAGAAGGCCGACCAATCCCGCATGATGCGATCGTAGGAGCGTTCAAACTGATCCGGTTCCATATCATCAGCCAGCTGATACAGGCGGGCCAGATCTGCCAGTTGTACTGTGATCAACCCGGCGCTATGATTTGCATTCGCCGTGATACTCTTTAACAGTTTCTCGTAATGGGTTCGGATTCCATCGGGGTAGCCCTCGGTGGATGAGGTTGTCCGTACTTGCAGGTCGCCATGGGGCACGCGTCCAAGCTCATCCATGGCAAAAAGAATGGCATGCCGCTGCCGGACGTCCTCGTAATCTCCGGACCCGTATGCTGTCACCGGGATCTGATGGGCTGCAAGCGTACTGCCCAAAAGACCGATTTGCGACGTGTACGGCTTGTCCCGATTCTCCGCATGAAGCCGGAAAATACCCGGAAAGACAATTTGGGCGCCTGCCGGATCAAGCCCAAGCTTTGCCGCCCATGCACCCGCCGTCTGATTGCCTTGCATGATTTCCTCCCGCTCATAGGCGGTACCGCTGCGCTCCGTGTACAGCGCTTGCGAGCCGCTCCCCATCAAAAGATACGTATTGGCCGCCGTACGCGCACCTGGTGGTCGGACCGACAATGCCCCGATCCCTGCCTGTTCCAGCCACCTGTCCACATGTGGATAGGTGCGCCATCTTTCCAGATCGGCAAAAGACATCCCTTCGAAAAACAGGAGTATCACCTGCGGACCTTGTGCTGTTTGACGCGCTTCTGATTTTGGGACCATGGTCAACAGCAACAATACTGACAGAAAAATGAGGCATTTTCTTTTCACTTTGCTCCCTCCTGTTGATAACACTGCCTGTCTTATCCACATATTCCACAGAATAATCCACAGGGACCGGGCTATTTTCCCGGTCATTTTTTATAGTTATCACCAGTATTCACAGGGGGAGCTCGAGACAGACGCATAAGTTATTCAACTTCTGTGGATAAAAGAAAAGGTCCTTCTCCATGAGAACCCATCATGGAAAAAGACCTGCTTGCTGATTGGAACTTGTTGACTCGTTTGCTTACTGCTCCGAAAGCGATAAACCCGGAACTCCGTTCAGATCAAGCCCGGCAAATTCACCTTTTTCATAACGGATATATCCTGCCGCCGCGATCATGGCGGCATTGTCCGTACAAAGCGAGAGCGGCGGAATGACAAGCGGAATGCCTTCCTGCTGACAGCGGCCTTGCAGTCTTTCCCGCAAACCCCTATTTGCCGCCACGCCACCTGCCAGCAACACCTGCTTCGCCCCGAACTCCCGAACTGCGCGCAGTGTTTTTTCGACCAGAACCTCTGTCACCGAGTCCTGGAAGCTTGCAGCCAGATTGGCAGGTTGGATCGTCTCCCCGCGCTGCGCCGCATTATGCAGGGTATTGAGAACAGCGGACTTCAAGCCGCTGAAGCTGAAATCATAGGAATCCGGTTCCAGCCAGGAGCGAGGGAGCGGGACATTCGCTTCTCCCTCGTGGGCGAGCCGATCGATGTGCGGGCCGCCGGGATACGGCATGTTGAGCGCACGAGCCACCTTGTCGTAAGCCTCGCCAGCGGCATCGTCTCTCGTCTCGCCCAGAATTTCAAACTGACCGTGTCCCTTCATCCACACCAATTCCGTATGGCCGCCGGAAACGACGAGGGCGATCAGCGGGAAATCCATCTCTTCGACCAAACGATTCGCGTAAATATGTCCAGCGATATGATGAACCCCGATCAACGGAATGCCGCGCGCCAGAGAGATTGCTTTGGCAGCCGCCACACCTACAAGCAGGGCTCCTACCAGGCCCGGTCCATAGGTAACGGCGATAGCGTGGATCTCATCGAGCGTCTTGTTGGCATCGCGCAGAGCTTCCTCGATCGTCAGCGTAATATTCTCCACGTGGCGTCTGGAAGCCACTTCTGGCACGACGCCGCCGAAGCGCTTGTGAATATCCGCCTGGGAGGCAATCACATTGGACAAAACTTCGCGACCGTCCCGGACGACCGAAGCCGACGTTTCATCGCAGCTCGTCTCAATTCCCAGAATATAAGTCGGGCCTCCCGACTGTTTGTGTGCCTGATAGGCCTGCATGACGCGCTGTTCGTAGCGCGATTGGTTTGTCCTGTTCATTGCAATGTCACCCACATAATGATTGCGTCCTCATTGTTATCCGAATAATATCGTTTTCTAATCCCTTGTTCCGTAAAACCCAGCTTGACGTACATATTGCGAGCGACCGTATTCGAAGGCCGCACCTCCAGCGTCATGCTTTTCGCTCCAAACATCATCGCGACGCCCATCATTTTTTGCATCAGCCGAAGCCCGATCTTCTTGCCCCGATACGAGGGGTGGACGGCTACATTCGTGATATGAGCCTCATCGATGATAATCCACATCCCGCAGTAGGCAATGACCTTGTTCTGATGCAGCGCTACGACATATCGCGCATTCGGATTTTTCGTCAATTCATTGACAAAGGCATCATGCGGCCAGGGAGTGGTAAACGCCAAGCGTTCCAGCTCGGTGACGGCTCCGACGTCCGCCAGTGTCATAAAACGGAATCCCAACTCTATCGGTTGATCCATGCGATCACTCCTTTACCGAACCCTCCTGCTTTTGTGCCAGCCATTTCGCTTCTGCCTCTGCCAACTGGAGATATTCCGGTACCAGTGCATGGGCATCTGTGCCCTCCTGCAGCCTTTGCATCGCCAGGTAGCCAATATGCGCTGCACGAGGATGGTTGAACGCCGGGGAGGCAAACAGGGCCTGCTCCCCCAAGACCTGCTCGATAGTCTGCCGGTGCATCCGCACATCTTCGCCCAGAAAGAGAATCGACCTGCCGCCAGCACGATCACGCAGGAGCGGCAACCACTCTTGCAAAAGGATAATCCGCTCTTTTTCCAGCATGTCGAGGCTATCCAGCCCTCGCGAGGCATAGCAGCCCGTGTAGACCTGCCCGCGTCTGGCATCAAACAAGGGAACGATCAAATCCGCGAAGCCAAGCGCATTCATGGCGACTGCCTGGAGACTGCTGACGCCTACGACCGGCAAGTTCAAGGACCAGGCGATGCTCTTCGCAGAAGCTACCCCGATCCGCACGCCCGTATACGATCCGGGACCAATTGCGACGCCGATGCCGCTCAGTTCCTCCGGAGAGGTGTTGGTAGCGTCCAACAGCTCGCTGATCGCATCCATCATCCGAACGGAATGGTTTTTCTGCTGATTGGTCGTCGTCTCTGCCAGGACGCGTTCTTCCTCCACGACGGCCACACTTAATACCAGATTGGATGTATCAATCGCCAGTACGCGCATCAAAATCAATCTCCTCACACAATCTCACGTAGCGATCTCCTTGCGGCACCAGCTCGATCAATCGCTGCTCGTCGCCAGCCGTGCGCAGGAATATCGTCAAACGCTCCTGCGGCAAGACATCCTCGATCAAGGATGCCCACTCCACCACGCAAACGCCTTCTCCAAAAAAATAATCGTCCAAGCCGAGTGAATCGACATCGTCGCCCACCCGGTACACATCCATATGATACAACGGCAAGCGCCCCTGATACTCTTTTATGATCGTAAAGGTCGGACTGTTCACCACATTCCGCACTCCCAAACCTCGTGCCAGCCCTTGCGTAAACGTTGTTTTGCCCGCTCCCAGATCACCTTCCAGCGCCAACAGGTCACCAGGCTGCAAAAAAGCAGCAAGCCGTTCGGCAAAATTCTGGGTCTGCTCTACTCCTGCGAGCGTCCACTTGTACGCCATCGCCGTCATCCTTTCTTCTCTTCCACATGGACAAAGTGATTGAAGCCCGCCTTGTTCAGCGTCATCTGCTGGCCATCACGTGTGATCAGAACACTTTTACCAATTCCTTCCACACAGCCAATCACCGTAAACGGAATGCTTAGTTCGGCAAACTGCTGTGAAAGGGCAGCAAGACCGTCTCGAGACACGGTGCCGACCAACTGATAGTCTTCCCCGCCGTACAATGCCCAGTCCAGCGGCTCCTTGCTAGCAATTCGGGCATAGGCGAGAACTTCCTCCCGGATCGGGATGCATTCAGCATCGATGTGGATCGTCACGTCACTTGCCTCGGCGATTTCCCACAACTCGGATGCCAACCCGTCGCTGACATCGTTCAATGCTCCGCACGCGCCTGAAGCCTGGAGCAATCGCCCTGCCTGAATTTGGGCTGAGGGGCGTTGATGCGCCTCCGCCAAAGGCAGCCACTTCTCTTCCGGCTCCTTTTTCGCCAGCAGCAAGTGCAGACCGGCAGCAGAACTGCCGACATGCCCGGTCACAAACACAAGCTGCCCCGGCAAGGCTTGGGAACGACAAATCGCGCGCCCTTTTTCCACCTCGCCCAGTACCGTTACAGCTAAATGCAGCGACTTGGGAGAAGAGACCGTATCTCCGCCGATTACGCGAACGCCATACTGCTCGCATGCCTCGTAGATGCCATCGTATAGTTGGCTGTACTCTTCATCCGTATAACTAGGCGAAACCGCAATGCTGACCAGGGCGTAACGAGCGATCCCGCCCATGGCAGCAATGTCGCTGATGTTGCTAATCACCGCCTTGTAACCGATGTCAGCTGGTTTCATCGTCTCTCTTAAGAAATGGACCGTCTCTACCATCGCATCACAGCATGCCACGACTTCCGTCTCTGGTGTGGGGCTAAAAACGGCAGCATCATCTCCAATCCCGACAGTCAGGCCGTCACCTTCTTGTCCGTTCGAACGGCTCGTCCATTGCCGGATCAAGGAAAATTCATCATGAGCCACCTTTCAGCTCTCCTTTGCTGCATAGTCAGTTCATTATAACGTTGCCTTCCAAAGAGACGCAAGAAACCCTAATCCAGCTTGGCCGGCTGCAGCTCGCGAAGGGTCAGCTTCCCGCTGCAGCGCCCGCAGCGATAGCGGTTGGGATTCATCTTTCTTTTGCGCTTGTAGCTCATGCCGCAGGATTGGCAAAGAAGCTCGTAGCGATACGGGAGCTGCGTTCTGCCATTCCCCACCTGCTGACAATACCTGCTTCCTCCCACTTGCTGCAGCAATAGCTGAAAATCCCGATCTGCATGGCGATAGCCTCTCTTGGCAAGATGCAGGTGGTAATGACAAAGCTCGTGCTTGATGATTCCCACCAATTCTTCTTCCCCATGCTCCTGCAGATGCCGCGGATTGATTTCGATGTCATGGGTGCGAAGCAGGTAACGTCCCCCCGTCGTGCGCAAGCGTCCATTGAAGCGAGCCTGATGGCGAAAAGCCACACCGAAAAAACGGCTTGAGATCTCCTCCACCAATTTTTGCAATTCCTGATCGGTCATCTCCCGTCCCAGCCTTCCTGCCCTGGGCTGCAAGATCGTTGCTGCCCGAATCGTTTTTGAACGAAGATTACGCTTTTACGAAATAATAGGTACCTCCTGTTCGTCCGGCGCATACATTGCCAATAGACGAATAACTCCAGGAGGTACCTTCATGCCACAATGGATGCGCAGGCAGCTGCAGCGTGCCTTCATCGGGAAGGACATTCGCCAGATTCGCCTGCTGAACAGCTGTTGGTTCTTATACTGGGAAAAACATGGTGGTCGTCCGCAATAACAGGACGCCGCCTTTTTTATTTGCCTGCCTCATCCGGTGCAATCATGGTCAGGCCCACACGCTGCCGCTTCTCGTCGATCTCCACGACCCAGACATCCACAATATCCCCGACTGTGACGACGTCCAGCGGATGCTTGACGAACCCTTTTTTCAACCGCGAGATGTGCACCAGCCCGTCATTTTTCAACCCGATGTCGACAAAGGCTCCGAAGTCCACGACATTGCGTACCGTCCCTTGCAGCTTCAGCCCGGCACTCAAGTCAGACAACTGCAAGACATCGCTGCGCAACAGCGGTTTAGGCAGTTCGTCGCGTGGATCTCGTCCGGGACGCAGCAAGCTCTCCACCATGTCTTGCAAGGTCGGCTCCCCGATGCCCAGATTTTCGGCGGTCTTAGCTATATCAAGGGATTGCAGCCGCTCCCGGCACGCTTCGCTACCGATATCCTGCGGAGAGATCCCCAGCATGTCGAGCAGCTTGTACGTAGCATCGTAGGACTCTGGGTGAATCGGTGTCTTGTCCAAAGGATTGCTGCCATCCGCGATCCGCAAAAATCCGATACATTGCTCATACGTTTTGGCACCCAGACGCGGTACTTCCTTCAGTTGTGCGCGCGAAGTGAATTTGCCGATTTCCTCCCGCTTCTTGACGATGTTTCCGGCTACCTGGCGGCTGATGCCGGAGACATACTGGAGAAGCGATGCGGAAGCCGTATTGACATCCACC
The DNA here is from genome assembly GCF_000503775.1 of Brevibacillus panacihumi W25. Classification (GTDB taxonomy): domain Bacteria; phylum Bacillota; class Bacilli; order Brevibacillales; family Brevibacillaceae; genus Brevibacillus; species Brevibacillus panacihumi_A. Next base: position 2,253,207 of record NZ_KI629782.1, read on the forward strand.
CCGACGTGGTTAACCGCCGATTCTACGACGAATTGGAGGCTATCCTCCAGTCGGGATTGGGAGACATCGTGTTGGTATTGACCGACGCCTACGGATTTAGGGTCGATTTTTACCAACTCTGCCAAAGGATCCTGCAATCTGCGCGCAATCGAGGCGGCACTGCGCTCTGCCACGTCCAGATCAGGGAATTCCTCCTTCGCCAGTTGGGAGGCCGAATAGACAGAAGCCCCCGCTTCGTTGACGATCAAGTAATGGATTGGCTGCTTCAATTCCTTGAGCACGGAAGCGATAAACTGCTCGGTCTCGCGCGACGCGGTTCCATTGCCAATCGCGATCAATGTCACACCATATGCTGCGATGAGCTGCTTCACTTTGGCAGAGGCTTCCGCCACCTTGTTCGCTGGCGGTGTCGGGTAGATGACCGCCACCTCCAACAGCTTGCCTGTCTCATCCACGACGGCCAGCTTGCAGCCCGTACGATAGGCCGGGTCGACTCCCAGGACCACTTTTCCCTTAACAGGCGGCTGCAGCAGCAGATTGCGCAGATTTTCGGAAAATATGTGAATCGCCTGCTCTTCTGCCGCCTCGGTCAGTTCTGTGCGCACTTCCCGCTCCACGGAAGGGGCGATCAGCCGTTTGTATGCATCCTCGATCGTACGCTGCAGCAGAGCGCGGGCGATGGTCTCCTGCCGAATGACCCTTCGCTCCACCCAAGCCAGAATATCCGCCACCGGCGCTTCCACCGTCACCTTTAAAATGCCTTCGCTCTCCCCGCGGTTGATCGCCAGCACACGATGCGGCACCACTTTTTTCACAGGCTCGCTATAGGCATAGTACATTTGATAGACGTTTTTCTCGTCGGCCTCCTCGGCCTTTTGCTCAGACAGCAGCTGGCCTTTTTGCAGGGTCTGTTTGCGAATCCACTGCCTGATCTCAGGGTCGTCAGCAATGTGCTCAGCCACAATGTCCATCGCGCCTTGGAGCGCCTCCTCTGCCGACTGGACGCCTTTTTCGGGATCGATATATGCAGACGCTTCCTGCTCAAGCTCCCCCGACTTTGGCAATGCCAACAAATACTGGGCGAGCGGCTCCAGCCCTTTTTCCTTGGCCATCGTCGCACGGGTGCGGCGCTTTTGCTTGTAGGGGCGGTACAGATCCTCTACCTCCTGCAGCTTCACCGCTCGTTCGATCGCTGTCTTCAGCTCATCCGTCAGTTTTCCCTGCTCCTCGATCAGCCGCAGGACCTCTTCCTTGCGTACAGACAAATTGCGCAAATAGCGAAGCCGCTCTTCAATCGCCCGAATCTGCGTTTCATCCAATTGGCCCGTCATCTCTTTGCGGTAACGAGCGATAAACGGCACCGTATTGCCCTCGTCCAGCAAAGCGATGGTGCGCTCTGCCTGATGAGGTTTGACACCCGTATCCTGGGCAATTGTCTGAATCAGCAACGTTAGCTCCATACATTCCTCCTGCAAACATGACCGTTTTGTCACTCTTTTTACGTTATTGTACCATACTTGCCCATCTCTCCAGAAAATGGGTCAAAAACAAAAAAGGTGCCTGCTGACACCCTACCTGGTTCTCGCTGATATTGGCTGTGTCTGATCCCATTTCAATGCTTCCCGCAGCTTGCTTAATGCTCTGCGCTGCAGCCGTGAGACGTGCATCTGTGACATGCCTAGCAGATCTCCCGCTTGTTTCTGGCTGAGATTTTGATAAAAAGTTAACTGAATGATTTCTCTTTCTCGGGGATCCAATACATACAGAGCATGATCAATCGTCAAGTGCCGCTCAACGCGCCCATACCCCTCTTCCTGCTCCCCGACCAGGTCAAACAGAGAAATGGTATTCCCTTCGCTGTCCGCCTCAAGCTCGCTGTCCATAGAAAGCGCGTGGTAACTGCGGCCCATCTCCAAGGTTTCCAGCACATCTTCCTCGGTCACACCCAGATACCGGGCAATATCCGCGATCTGTGGGGAGCATTGCATCTGGACCGTCAGCTCGTCTACCACTCGTTTGATCTTGGGGCTTAACTCCTTTACTCTTCGAGGCACATGCACACTCCAGGTCTTGTCCCGGATGAATCGTTTGATCTCTCCTACAATGGTGGGGATTGCGAAACTCTCAAAGCTTCTCTCAAAGGAGGAATCATAACGGCGAAAAGAGGAGAGCAAACCAATCATGCCTACCTGCACCAGATCCTCGTACATGATTTGACTGCGCAGAAACTTTTTTGCGAGTGTCTCGACCATCGGCGTATAGATCTCGACAAGCTGTTCCTGCAAATCAGGCTCTCCCGTCTCTTGATACCGCAGCAGGAGTTCCTTCCCTTCCTCGCGGCTATATTTGATTTTTCGAGATTGTCCGGTCATCACCAGCCACCCCATCTCGCCGTAGATACTTCGTCATGGAGACCGAGACGCCTGCGCCCGTATGGAAAACAACCTCGTCCATCAAAGCCTGTATCAAGAACAAGCCCAGTCCCCCCTCTTCGAGCTCATCCTCTTCCATAACTTCCATAAGGGGCGTCGTCCGCTGCTGCTGTGCATCTTCGATGGAAAAGCCCTTCCCCTGGTCCGATACTTCAATCAAGAGCCGATCCTCATAGACATGACAGACCAGGTGCAGCGAGTAGGTCCCGTCCTCGGACTCGTACGCGTGCTCTACTGCATTCGTGCACGCCTCTCCTACTGCCAATTTAATATCCTCGATCTCCTCGTAGGAGAAGCCCATCCGATTCGCCACACCCGACACGAGCAAGCGGGCTACCCCCAAATACTCAACCCGATTGGGCAAGGTTAATGAAATCACGTCAACAGCAGGTTGATTGGATGCCATTACGCTTCCTCTCCTTTGCGAATGGCAATGAGGTCATAGAAACCTGTAATCCGGAACAGTCGTTCCACCCGTTCGGACAGGTTTTCCACAAAAAAGGAGCAACCCGAACGCTTGCATGCCTTCATTAAGGCGACAAACATGCCAATCCCTGTGCTGTCCATATATTCGACTGCTTTCAAATCGACCGTAAGCCTCGTCGCTCCCGCCTCAAGCAGAGATAGCAATCTCTCTTTTACCTTGGGGCAGGTGTAGGCGTCGATCTCTCCCCCCAGAATTACCTGATGCTCCGTCTCTTCGCTGATTGTCTGGATAGTCAGATCCATCTGAAATTCCTCCCTGTCTGTACTCAGGTTCTGCGCAGCACGATCATGGTGTAGTCGTCACGCTGCTCAAACTGAGCAAGCATCATGAGCCTGCGGTAGATCTCATCCGCCATGAGTTGAGCCGGCTTGTCCACTTCGTTTTGCAAAAAGCCGACCAAATCTTCACGCACCAGGTAGGAGCGTCCTTTTTTGCTCTCCGTCACGCCATCTGTCAAAAGAATCAAGACGTCCCCGGTCTGCAGGGCAACTTCATGCTCTACATAGGTGCTGTCAGCAGAAATCCCCAGCGCGATGCCTCTTCCCTCCAGATCGTAAAATTTCCCCTCCCGCGCTCGGTAAAGAAAGCCTGGTTCGTGTCCAGCTACGGCATAGCGGAAGCAGTGATGGTTCGTATCGTAGCAGCCAAACAGCATCGTTACAAACATGCTGGGATCGATGTTTCGCTCTACGACCCGATTGAGGTGGCGAAGCATTTGGTTCGGTCCAAGCTGGATTTCCCCCAAACTGTCGACTGCGTATTTCAGCATGGACATGCACATGGCAGCTGGAATCCCTTTTCCCGTAATATCCCCGATGGTCAGGCTGAAGCGATGTCCGCTGAAGTGCATGAAATCATAGTAGTCACCCGACATCCCATTCGCTGCGATGCTGACGACGCCAATCTCCACGCCGGGGTACGTCGGTATGGTCTGGGGCAACAGGCTTTGCTGCATGGCGGATGCGATTTCCACTTCCGACTGCAGCTGTGCATGCTTGTTTCTCCAGCTTTGCAGGGAACGATGCGCATTCCCGTATTCGATCATCACTTCTGTCAACATGCGAAAAGATGCACGAACAAATTCCGGCACTTCTTCGACGCTCTCCAAAGCCCTGCTATGCAAATCTACCAGTTCCTCAGGGGATATATCCTTGAGCAACAGCCACTTCCCCAGTTTCTGCGCTCCGTACAGCTCGTCTTCTTCTTGGCTGTTCAAGTAATCCCGGAGGATTTGAACATATTCTTCTTCCAGCCTCCGGGTCATACCTGCGTTCCACCTCTCTTGCTACTGCTCAAACCACTTGATCACGTCTACGCGAGTCCCTTTTCCGGGAGCGCTCTCTATATCAAAGCAGTCCATCATGCGCTGCACACCTGGCAAGCCGGCTCCAAGCGCGCCCGATGTGGTATAGCCGTCTTCCAAAGCTTTTCGTATGTCAGGAATGCCCGGCCCTTCATCGATTGCTGTGATTTGCAAGCCCTTTTTTCCTTCTCGCTCGACTATCGCAATCGTGATGGTGCCTGATCCTGCATACAAGAAGATGTTGCGCGCCAGTTCCGAAATGGATGTAGCGATACGGGATTGCATAATCGCGCCAAATCCCAGCTCTTTTGACATATTTCGTCCGATGTGTCTGGCTGTTACAATATCGTTCTCTCTCTCAATACGGATTGTTTCAGGATTAGACGCTGCCACAACCACGAACCCCTTCCGCTTCTTCCCGATTTCTTTTCTGATTCGCGGAATGATTAGCAAATCATGTCACTTTTTGTCTAATATTCACTATCAGACAGATTCGCTACAGAAGGGGAATTTTCCTCCCCAATGAGGAAATCATCTCTTCCTGAAATACCATGCATTCGACAGGCACGCCAAAAAACCACTCGATCCGCACGCATCCAAGTGGTTTTTCTACACGCGCGACTGATTTATCCTTAAAAATCAATGAGTCCCAGACTGATTTGCAGGGATTCATTGACTCGATCCATCATCTCATCATCAAGATGGGTAATCTTGTCGGTCAGTCGTTGTTTGTCAATGGTTCGAATTTGTTCCAACAGAATGACGGAGTCACGATCAAATCCATATAATTTTGCGTCAATCTCTACATGCGTCGGCAATTTTGCCTTTTGAATCTGCGCCGTGATGGCGGCGACGATGACCGTCGGACTGAATCGATTTCCAATGTCGTTCTGAATGACTAAAACAGGCCGCACGCCTCCTTGCTCAGAGCCAACGACCGGTGACAGGTCCGCGAAAAACACATCGCCACGTTTGACAATCACTGGTCACACCCCGCTAACTAAGCGGACAAGAGTATGGTCAGCCTCTTCTTCAGCGCCAAATGCCTCCGATGCCATTTTTAGATTGATCTTCGCCATCTCCATATACCCTTTTTGCATCGTTTCACGGATTGTGCGTTTTTTGCGCTCCTTCAGATAAAGGTGCATCGCCTGGCGAATAAACTCGCTGCGATTGGAATTTTCCTTTTCAATAACGCCATCCACTTCCTGGAGCAAGTGACGTGGCAAACTGATCATGATGCGTTTCGTGTTAGACTTCGACAAGACAAATCCACCTCCAACCATGACCGTAACTTCCATCCGTTATGCTTGTTAGATACTGACTTGTGCCAGTATGAACAATACCATTATGTCGAAACCATTGCAAAAATATACCTGTTGCCCATCTGGGTGGCGCAAATATTGCGTTCGCGCATTCTTTGCGCTTAGCTATAATTCGCGTTATGCCGATAAAATCCTGCCGCATGTAGACAGTCAGTTTTTCCCAGACAACGATCATGCTGTTATTTGAAAAGGGGATGAAAAACTCCGCATTCCTTTCCTTGGCGCATGTATACCTTGGGAATTCGGTAATTCAACATGCAGGGCACCTCGTAATTGATCGTGCCGATCAAAGCAGCCACTTCATCCAGAGAGATCTCTTCTTCTCCCTGTCTGCCGTACAGGACCACCTCGTCCCCGACCTCAGCCTCGCCGCTCTCGATCCGCACCATCGTCTGATCCATGCAGACTCGGCCGATGATCGAAGCACGGGAACCCTCGAACAGCACCGTGCCGCGATTGGACAGGAGCCTGGAATATCCGTCAGCGTAGCCGATTGGCAGCGTCGCCACCTGTTCATTGGGTTCTGTCGTGTACGTGGCGCCATAGCTTACGGTGATGGGTTGCTCCGCCACTTTGACATGGGCAATTCGCGTTTTCAGCGAAAGAGCGGGAATCAGTGAGACATCCGCACGCTCTTTCATGTACGGTGAAGGATATAGTCCGTATAAACCTATGCCTAAACGAATCGTATCATACCCCCATTCCGGATGGGCAATGGCGGCAGCCGTATTGCAGCAATGAACCTTGGGCAGTTTTCTGCCCGAGGCCAGCAGGGCTTGCAAAAAGGCTTGAAACATCTCGTGTTGTCGTCGCACATGGGTATCGTCCGGCTCATCCGCGCAGGCATAATGGGTAAACAGGCCAGACCAACGGAGCTTATCGCTCTCTTCCAACGCCCCGACGACCCCCAACAGTTCATCTGTTGTGCGCACGCCAAGACGGCCCATCCCCGTATCCGCTTTGACATGAATGCCGACGGGCTCAAGCTGATCTTGCCGCAGAAGTCTGTCTGCTTCCCGTATCCATGCTTCGCTGTAGGCGGTCAGCTCGACTTGCCGTTTGCTGGCGATTCCCACCGATTCAGGCGGGGTATACCCGAGTACCAGAATCGGCGCTGTGATCCCCGCATCACGCAGGACGACTGCCTCGTCAAGCATTGCTACCGCCAACGAATCCGCACCTGCGTCCAGGGCTTCCCTGCCTACTTGTACAGCTCCGTGACCGTAACCATCCGCTTTGACCACTGCCATGATCTCCGTCTTCTCGGGAATATGCCGCCGGAATGTCTCGACATTGGCGCGTATGGCATCCAAATCTACTTCAACCCAGGTGTCACGACAAAACGGTTTCATCCTTATCTCCTCTTCTTATTTCCTTTTTGGTAGTAAAACAGTCGCTCGTTCAAGTGGGACAAAAACTGCCGGGAAACCATCAGCGATTCCCTTTTGCCACTCAAGCGATAGACATGGCGTCCTTCGTAAATCGGCTCCACCTCGTTCAGTGGATAGCTCTTTTCCTCGCCAGACAACGAGATGATCAGATGTGTTTTTGTCAGTTTGTACATCGGACGCAGGATGGCTTTGTACAAAAACGGGGATAAGCCTACTACGGCAATCGCGATCGCAAAAGCGAGCACCTTGAACGCCGTCGCATCACTGGGAAAAAACTGTGCCAGGATCATCATTCCAAAGACAAATGCCACTGTTTCCATGATTCGCATTTTCATGCTTTTTCGCAGAAGCATGTCCTTGTAGGATGATTCCTCTTGGTACAATACATCTGACATCGGTTTTTTCATGAAACGCATGCCACCTCATCAAATAAGTTATCTTGAATGTATCGCTTTTCCCTGTCTGGTGTCAATGAAGGGAATGTTGAACAAAAAGATCCCTATCGGCCCAAAACCGATCAGGGATCTCCTTTTGATACATGTATGGTTATTCCTTTGCCGCCTCAGACGAACGGACCTTCTTGAAAGTCCCTTCTACCATTTTGGTAACCTGTTCTTTTGCCTTGTCCAATTGCTGGTCTGCTTGCTCCTGTGTCAGTTTGCCTTCCTCCACAGCCTTGGCCAGCATATCCTCATGCGCTTTTTGCAGCAGCGCAATGACCTCTTCTTGGTCTACACCTTGCTCTTTCGCCACTTCAGCCAGCGACTTGCCTGCCTTCAGCGCCTCCTGCAGTTGGGCAGCGTCCAGTTTGAGCAAAGCCAGCAATTCCTCGTTTTGCCCAAAACCGAAGAATCCTTTGCCCATTCCTCTTGCTTTGCCTGGATGCGGATTTGTTACCTGTCCTTCAACCCGTTCGCGGGCATTTTCGCTCATCTTGTCGGCCTGCTCCTGCGTCAGTTTCCCGGCAGTTACGGCTTCCGCCAGCTTCTCTGCCTGCTCTTTGACCAACAGGTCGATCACAGCTTGCTTGTCGACACCTTGCACTTCTGCGATCTCAGCCAGGGACTTGCCTGCTTTTTGCGCTTCTTTCAGCTCTTCTGCTTCCAGTCCGAGGAGCTTTAGCAATGCCTCGCTTTGTCCGAAAACGCCGAAGCCTCTACCCATTCCCATCTTACCTGGATGACCGTTTTCCACCAGCTGGGCAATGCGCTCACCGGCATTTTCACTCATTTTGTCTGCCTGCTCCTGCGTCAGTTTCCCGGCAGTCACGGCTTCCGCCAGCCTATCTGCCTGCTCTTGGACCAACAGGTCGATCACAGCTTGCTTGTCGACGCCTTGCGCTTCTGCGATCTCAGCCAGGGACTTGCCTGCTTTTTGCGCTTCTTTCAGCTCTTCTGCTTCCAGTCCGAGAAGTTCCAGCAGTGCTTTGTTTTCTTTGAACGCAACGCCGCCGAAAACACCCGCATGTCCTCCCATTTTCACCTTGCCAAAGTTTTGTTTTCCTTCCACTGTATAGTTGGTTTTTGCTTGGTCCGCGTCAGCCGCATACGCACTTCCCAGCATCCCCAAACTCAGCACCGCAGCCATCGATCCAAACAGCATTCCCATTTTTGCTTTGCTCAACATGTTGCCATCATCCTTTCCATTCCAGTCTCGCACCTCTTCGGTACAAGTCTTAGTGTAGTGGACGATTCTTAGATTCACGTTTGAGAAAGATGGAAATCTGGAGGGAATCATGCGGAACCGTTGTGGGAAAAAGAAAAAGGACGGCGCTGGACCGTCCTCTCTCGCTTCTTATTTACCGCCTACTCCATAGGTGGACTGTGCGACATTCACCATTTCTTCCTCCGGCAGGTCTCCTGTCAGCGTAAACTCCACGCCATCCAGTTCCCAAGTCAGATGTCTTTGATTATCACCTGTCTGAGCCAGGACACCGATCGTAAAGCCGAGGTTCACCGGCATGCCCTGTTCATAGGAAACACTGGCAGCAGTCGGACGGGATTCGAGCAAATTGTAGTTGTAGGCACCCTTGTATTTCAGGACTACCACGCGTTCCCCATCGCGCGTCACCGGCTCGATGTCGCCTTGCTGTACGCCTTCTGGCATATAAGTCGGAACAATCACGCCGAATTGGCTGGATGGCTGTTCCTGCACGCCTTCGCCCGTTGCTTTGCCCATTGTAGGAACGGACGGCAAGGAGGACGTGCTCATATTGTGGTCTTTGTCGAATGCGTTCTTTTCAAACGTCGGATTGAAGACGAACTCTGTAAAATTAATCTTCACCAGCGGATTCATGCTGGAATCCATGATTTCCGCGTGCGTCGGTTTAAAATCTTCTGTCAACCAAATTTTTTGCTTGGTCAAAGACCGATTGCCGCTGTAATTCGCCTTTACCTCAAACAAATACTGCTTGTCATCCATCTTCATTTGACGCTCCGAATCATCAATGATGCTGCGAGCCAATGTCTCATACAGGTAAAGTGGGCCATTGTTTTCCGGCCAACCGCTCTGGAATCGGAAGCTTTTTTTCAAATGTGGTGTAAGGACGAAAACTCCTTCGTCATTTCGCAGGATGATCTGGGTAATGCCGCGCTGCTTGGAAGTGAGGGCCACTCGATAATTGGTCGGTTTTTCGTACCAAACCTGTACATCATACTCCATCGGGGTGGTCCCGGTTTCCATGGTCAATACCGCTTGTGACTTGTAGCCTTCCATCTTGTCCAGCGTACCACTCAAGTCACCCACCACATCTTCTGGTGTCTTTTGACCAAAGCAGCCGCCGAGCAGCAGAGTGAAGATCATCAATAACACCAGTGGTAAAGCTGCTCGTTTCATTGAATGAATTCCTCCTTGTCAAATTTTTCGACAAAGAAGGGCACCCCTGTCTATTTCCTGGGAAATCTGTCAGTCCTTTCTCGACGAAGACGAACATCGTGTCTGTTTTTATCCGGCCTTGGAGGACGCGATATCGCATCAATCGGCAAAAGACTTTCTCTGTCACCAGAGCAGGTAGTCCCTCCTGATCTACGCGATATAAATCTATGTCCATCCTCGTCCCGTTATGCAGACAAGTTTACAGACTTTCTACAATTACCTGTGCCATCGCATGTGTCCGGCTATGAGAAATGCTGCTATGTATACGAATACGGCTATGATCCAGCCCCAGTTTTTCAAACACCCCTGCTGAGATGTACATCTCTGGCTTTCCCAGTGTGTCTGGCAGAACCTCCATATCCAGAAAGCCTATCGTCGCACCGATCCCTGTCCCCAGGGCTTTTGCTCCTGCCTCTTTGGCGGCAAAACGACCTGCTGCGAATTCCGCTTGCCGCTGTGCGGATTTGGACGCATACAGGTTTTTCTCTTTTTCGGTCAAAAAACGGTCAACGGCATGCGGCTGCCGCTCAAGCCATTTGGCGATCCGCTCGATTTCGACTAAATCCAGTCCGATTCCCACGATCATGATTGCAACGCTCCTGTCTCGTCCAGCTATGGTGTCAACGTATCATCCTCATGCAGGATTGACAAGCTATAAACGAAAAAACCCCCGCAAAATCGGGGGCTTGTCTTCCATCACTATTCAGTAGGCTGTCCGGATTGTTGTGCAGACTTCGCAGCAGATTGCTGGTTTTGACGACGAACTTCCGACACATTGGTTTCACTTGCAAATTCAGTAGCAGCAGCGTTCTGAGCTTGTTGCTGTGCCTGTTTCATCGCTTGTTTGTTTTGCTTAGCCATTGTCTCGATTCACCTCCTCGACGTCACTGCATATAATTTGCACTCGAGCCGAGTTTCGTATGCCGCCATTTATTGGAACCCCTTTTCATAAGAGAGAGCTTGTACGGAGGGCATCCTAATGTGGGAAAGCCAAAGGATTTTGACGGGAGGAAACCGAATACCTCTGTAGATGGCATCTGAAAGGAGAATGAACATGTCCACGAAAGTGATTGTCTATACCCAAACCACCTGTGGTCCTTGCCAAGAGGAAAAAATGTGGTTGACCCAGCAAAACATCCCGTTTGAAGACAGGGACATCCGCAAGAACGAAACCTACTTCCAAGAGGCGATCAACATCGGGGCAAGCATGACGCCGGTAACCCTGATCGAAAAAGAAGATGGGGAACAAATCGTCATCCACGGTTTTGACAAAGAACAAATAAAAAAAGCGCTGGATCTATAATCCAGCGCCCTGACTCAGCCGAAAGACGGTGTTCTTTCGGCTGAGTTTGGTTTGACGACCGTCGACATATCGGGCAAGTTTGATAAAATTTGTTTTACTTGTGGAGAGCACTCGGAATTGACGGAGTAATACACCCAGGGTCCTTTCCGCCGCTCTTTCACCAATCCATGTGTCTTTAATTTAGCCAGGTGCTGGGAGACAGATGGCTGGGACGTCTGCAGAATCTCCACAAGATCACGGACACAGAGTGACTGTCCTTGCAAGAGAGCCATGATCGTCAAGCGAGTCTTGTCGCCAAGCAGCTTGTATATCTCCGCCAAAAGCAATACCTGCATGAAATCCGTTTCCATATGAACCCACCTTTGCCTCGCATAACATAATCCTGAACATCAGTATACTATACGCCCTATAAGTTGGGGAAGATGGGTTCACGAAAACTTCCTTTTTGCGAGTCATACACTTCTTTGCTTCATCGCCTCAATCAGCTTGTCTGCAGTGCGCGCAGCCAGCGCCATTACTGTATTTGTCGGATTTGCACCGCCGGAAGTGACGAACGTGGAAGCCCCTGCTATGAAAAGATTTGGTATATCGTGCGACTGCCCGTACTCGTTCACGACAGAGGTCTGTGGATCGGATCCCATGCGGCAGCCCCCCATCAAGTGGGCCGTGTCCGACACGACATGCTCTGGAATTCCTCCCATCGCTTCAATCAGCCGATTCATTTGTCCGATGGCATGCTTGTACAATTTTTTGTCATTCTCCTGGTAGCTGAAGGTTACTTTGGGGACAGGCATGCCGTATTCATCCGTCAATCCGCTCAGTGTCACCGCGTTGTCCGGATGGGGCAATACCTCCCCGACCAAGGTGATTCGTGCATACAGATTGTAATCCAGCATCGTCTCGCGGAGCTTTTGCCCCCATAAAAAGGAGCCATCCTCCCGTTCCGCTGCAATCGCCCCTGCCATCGCCACTGGCCTTGATCCATGGGCGATGAGCGTATAGCCCCTGGCAAAACCACGGTCCAGATCTGTCTCATAAAAATGCTGAGACAACGAAAGGACTGGAGTGCCTTTGTACAAACGCACCTCTTCCGGCAATCTACCATAGACATCATGGCTGGAATGAGGCATGATCGCCTTCCCTACCCAACCGCTGGAGTTGGCAAGCCCATCGGGAAAATGCGGAGTTGCGGAATGGAGGAGCAAGCGCGGCGTCTCCACGACGAATCCAGCCAGGATCACGACGCGGGCCCGCTGCCGGTATGACTGCCCATCGTGTGAAAAAACGACCCCTGTCACCCTGTTGCCCTCTGATAAAATCTCGGTCACCATGCAATCCGACAGCACTTCTGCCCCTTCCTGGATCGCTTTCGGAATGTGGTGGATCAGCCCGCTGTATTTGGCGTTCGGCATGCATCCCTGGTTGCAGAAGCCCCGGTTGATGCAGGGCGGACGACCATCAAAAGGTCCTGAAAGGATGGCCAAGGGAGCGACGACGCTCTCCATCCCCAATTTGGCGCACGCCTCGCGGAAAAGCTGGGCATTGGCGCTGATCGGTTCCCGTACCGGGTACGGGTACGGGCCGTGAAAAGCCCCCCAGGGAAAGTGGTCCGGGCCGGAGACGGCAATTTCCCGCTCAATCCGGTCATAATAGGGAGCCAAATCCTGATAGCGGATCGGCCAATCCTCCCCGACGCCATCCAGCGTCCGGGTCATAAAGTCACTCTCGTGAAAACGCAGGAAAACGCCGGTGAAGTGAACGGTGCCTCCTCCCACGCCTCGCCCCGAGTTATTGTGACCCAATCGCAGGGGATCCTGACCATCTACCAGACGGGTCTCTTGCCAGCCCAGCCTGCGCATGGACAACTCATCGCTGGCAAAGTCATGCTGCGGATCCCAGAATGGCCCCGCTTCAATCACGACGACCTTCAGACCTGCTTTCGCCAGGTCGTACGCGAGCACCCCCCCGGCCGCACCGGCGCCGACAATGCAAACATCCGCCTCGTCCGCGTACTTGCGCTGATTCATGTCATTGGAGCGATGTCCTGCATAATGAACACTGTGATGAGTTACTCCGCCTTCATGTTTCACTCGCTTTCGCCTCCCAGGGATCCGTCAGTCCTTTTTCCACGCGCACGTACCCGCGCGGATAGGCAGGGCCGCCGTAGCCAATATCCGACCAAACCAAAGGATGGGAGTAACAAGCATCGACAGCGTCGCGCAAGATACGCTTGAAAAAGGTAACGGAATCCACCTCTGACCAGGCATCTGCCGCTTTCGTCTCCCCCTCTGAGATTGCCCGCAACACTGCCTGCTGCTCCTCTTTTTTCAACACGACGTAATCGACTCCATACCGGGCATGGCTCTCCGCATCCACCCCGGCCAAGCCCTTTCTGTACAATTGCTTTTTCGGAAGCACTCCTACTTTGCGCTGCGCCTCTCCGATCGGGCTAGCCAATGAGTCATCCAGATGCTGAATTACATAGGTGAGCACCTCCAGACGATGGTCATTCACCAGAACTCTGACAATGGTCTGCATCAGCAATGCTTCACCTTGGGAGAAAAAAGCGTACGATACCTGCGGAGTTCGCCGTGAACCCACGATCTTTTTCGTATGATCATCCCAATGCTGATGCTCCTCCCATACATCGTAACCGGGATAGCGGCTGTGTCTGCTCATCTCACGTCACCCCCAAAACAGGGCGATAAGCCCCAGCCCCGAGAGTGCCGTCATGAACAAGGGAAGGATAATCGGGGGACCAACGAGAAAATTCTGGCTCTCCCCATATCCACCTACTCGCTGTCCGATGCCAGCCGTATGAAGATAAGCGCCAAAGACGCCGCCAAACAGCCCCAACACCATCCAGACGGTAAATACCCAGCGCAGCCATGCTGCGTTATAAAAAGACAAGACGATTGCCGTAACGGCAAACAAAGGCAGCTCTATGACGGGAACCCACATCGCCCAGTGCCGAAAATTTTGTCTGGAATGAAATAGGGTGACCTGAACAGCAAGCAAAACAAAAGCAAGCCCGACAAACAGGATCAGCACGCGTTCAATCGGCCAGCCATGCCACATGGAAACATCCTCCTTTTATGGTGCGATGCGCCTATTTTCTCCGCGTGTCAGGAGTCCTATACTTACATAAGAAAAACGCGGGAAGATCACCCGCGTCCTTTTGTTTTTATGGTCCTCCAGCTGTAGTGAGGCGGAGGAAAAAGGAGAGAACGCTTAGGCGGGTTGGGATCTTCGCTGGGGGCCGACTTGTCCGTCTCCACTCCAAAGGCGGAACCGCGGCCAAAAGCAGCCAGTTCGAAGAAGTTGTACAGGGTTGGCCGCTGAATGCTTGTTCCGCCTTTTCCGTTACGCCTGGGTCAAGATCCCAAATGCCTTCGCTCTTCTCTCCTTTTTCCTCGACCAGCTTTTCCTGCTCCCTCACCTTTTGCGGGCTTCTCATGGAGCATCTTGATCTTCGGAGGAATTCAAAACCGATTTTCTATATATAAACTCGGAGCGAAGCTCCGAGCCTTTTTACGTTAGAGAACATCCAAAAGTTTATATTCATTCCCTCGCAAAGCCCTTATAATACTCTGGATACGCAAAAACATCCCAATTCTGATTATCATCAAAGAAAATCCACCTAAGTATGTTTGTATCCATCTTCTAATCCTATCCTAAAACAAAGAAAACAGGACAGCCTTTCGGCTATCCCAAAACTTATAAATTCCTGTCTGTCAAAAAAGAACCTGCGAGGAATTCCCTCGCAGGTTCTTTGGCTTTACCCAAAACGGCCCGTAATATAATCTTCTGTTCGCTTGTCAGCAGGATTTTGAAAAATGGTCGACGTCTCATCTACCTCAACCAGCACGCCATTGAGGAAAAACGCCGTCTTATCCGAGATGCGGGCTGCTTGCTGCATATTGTGCGTGACGATTACGATCGTATACGTAGCTTTCAAGTTCTCGAGCAATTCCTCGATTTTTGCCGTAGAGATCGGGTCGAGTGCGGAAGTCGGCTCGTCCATCAGCAGGATCTGCGGCTGGACGGCGAGGGCGCGAGCGATGCAGAGCCGCTGCTGCTGTCCACCAGAAAGCCCTGTCGCCGGCTTTTTCAGAACATCCTTCACTTCCTCCCAAAGCGCTGCTGCCTTCAGGCTGTTCTCCACGATCTCGTCCAGCTGGTCGCGATCGGTCAAGCCATGCAGCTTGGGGCCGTAGGTGATATTGTCATAAATGCTCTTGGGAAACGGATTTGGATGCTGAAACACCATCCCGATCCTTTTGCGCAGACCTTCCACATCCACTTGCGGACTGTAGATGTCCTCGTCAAATACTTTCACCGAGCCAGTAATTTTTGTATGGGCAATCGAGTCGTTCATTCGATTCAACGTCCGTAAAAATGTTGATTTCCCACATCCAGACGGACCGATCAAGGCAGTAATGGCATGGGAGTCGACATCCAGGTTGATGTCATGGAGAGCCTGTTGCTTACCGTAAAAGAGATTCAGCTCTCGCACCGAAATGACACGCATACGGTTCTCGCTCCTTCATTGTTGCACAGTTTTATTCTCGCTCTCTCACTATACCGGTCAATTATGGTGTTTCCGTATAGATAAGATGAAGTTTTCATTAATTTTTGAAGGAAGGTAAAGATCAGGTAAAGATTTTTCCCGATCTATCGACGATCCACCAAGCGGCTCCTACAATTAGGGCTGAGAACATTGCCACGCAAAAGGGAGAGCTGATGATGTCCCCATCATTCTTACATTTTCGCATTTCATCCATTCATTCTCGGACAATTTTCACCAGGCTGTTCTTCGGAATTTTGGCAATGGTCGTCGCCATGATGGTTACGGCAGGGTTTTTTATCAGCTACCAGACAGAATCGATGCTTGAGGAGAAGACCCGGCAACAATTGACGCAGGTCTCGCTCACCACCTTGACGGAGGCGAGCCATTGCGTGAAGGCGATCGTAGCCACTCTGCAATCTTTTGCATCCGCTTACGAAACGGGTAAAGTGACCAACAGCCAGGTGTTCGACATCTTTTCCGATCTGGCAGCGCAACACCCGACGATATCAGAGATACAGCTGGCAACCTCGGACGGGAAGTATCTTACGTTTCCCGGTTCACCGGTCGATGCGTACGATCCGAGGACGACAGACTGGTACAGCCAGGCACTCCGCTTGCAAGATCAACCGGCATACATATCGGATGTCTTTCAATTTTCCCAAACCGAGTTTCCCAAGATCGCTGTCTCGCTTCCTCTCCAAAAGGATGACGGACAGACCGCCGGGGTTGTCGTTGCCTTTGTTTCCGTCCCCAAGCTGAGCGAGTTTATCGGCGGCATTCAGATCGGCCGCTCCGGTTATGCCATGATTGTAGATCAACATGGCAAGCTGGTCGCCCATCCCGATGCGAATTACGCATTGACTCGCCCATCCTTGGAGCAGCTTCCCGTCGTGAATGAGGTTATGGCGGGCAACGCAGGTGTCCAGACCGTCCATCTCGACCAGGCAGACTATCTGGCTGCCTTTCAATACGATCCCTGGCTTCGCTGGGGAATCATCGTTTTGCAGGGAGTAGCCGAGCTGGAACAGGAGGTTCAACGCCTGCAATGGACCATCCTCGCCATCTCGCTGATCGGTTTGGGGGCTTTGTCCGTGCTGCTGTACGGATACGTCCGCAAAATTGTCGCGCCCATCAAGGAAGCGCAGCAAAAAATGACCGCCTTCAGCGAGGGCAATCTCAGCCTGGTGATGCACGTGAAAACCCAAGACGAGCTTCGGCAGCTGGCGGATGGTTTCAATCGCATGAGCGGACAACTCAACGGGATCATACGCAAGATCCAGCATGCCATATCCGATGTGAAGCAGATTGCCCTTCATGTCGAAGACGGCTCCAGACGCTCCCATGCCGTTCAAAGCGGAGTCACAAACGTCACGGAAAGGCTGTCGCACGAAATGGATGCCCAGCACCAGCAGATAGCGGACATTCACGACCATGTGGACAGCATCGCGCAGGAAATGAACCGGATCACTACCTTGCTGCAAAATGCCCTCGAACAGAATCAGATATCAAGCCAGCAAACTGCGAGCACTTCCTATTCCATCGAGCAGCTGCAAACGGAAATGAAGAGGATCTCCGAAGATATGCGCACTTCGCTGCAAGCGGTATCCGCCATGAGGAAAAGCATGATTGACATCCACGACATCTCCGGCATGATCATGGATATTTCCAAGCGCACCAAACTCTTGTCCTTGAACGCTCGTATCGAAGCGTCCCGCGCCGGAGAGGCCGGCCTTGGTTTTGGCGTCGTGGCTGACGAGATCGGGCAGCTCAGCGCGCAGACCGAGACAGCTACCTCTCGGATCCAGCAAGTGATTGCTGCAGGGGAACAACGCATGGAACACGTCTCCCGCTGCATGCAAACAACAGATTCTGCCACTCTGGAAGCGATTCATACCCTCAGCCAGGCAACCGACACGTTTGCCCAAACGGTCCAGCTCAGCGATACGTTTACCGCTCAGTTCGCAGCGATCCAGCAGCTCTCCGCTTCAATACGACAGCATAGTCAACTCATTCTCGAGCGCGTAAATACGCTTTCTGCTTCCGCAGTCGAGGTATTGGACGGCATGCAGCAGGCTGTAGCTTCCAATCAGGAAAGCCTGAGCTACTCCCAGCAATTCCTGAACGACTCTGCCAAACTGACCGATGTCGTCGAAGATTTGGAACAGGAAATCCGCTTTTTCCAGACAACAACAGAGAAGCCCTCCGCGTAGAGGGCTTCTTCTTGTTTGTGTTCCGTCATCAGCCGAATCGGCCGCTGATGTAGGCTTCCGTTTTTTCGTTTTCAGGTGTAGTGAAGAGTGTGGAGGTATCGTTGTATTCAATCAGCTCACCCATCAAAAAGAAGGCGGTTTTGTCCGAGATGCGGGCTGCCTGATGCAAATTGTGGGTCACGATCACAATCGTGTACTCCTCCTTCAAGCTCATCACCAATTCTTCGATTTTCATTGTCGAGATGGGATCGAGAGCCGAAGCCGGTTCATCCAAAAGCAGAATGGTCGGCTGCATGGCGATCGCCCTCGCGATGCAAAGGCGCTGTTGCTGGCCGCCAGAGAGCGAGAGCGCCGACTCCCGCAAGCGGTCCTTCACTTCATCCCAGAGCGCGGCCTTGCGCAGACTTTCTTCTACAACCTCGTCCAGCTTTCGCTTATCGGTCAGGCCGTGAAAACGCGGGGCGAAAGCTATGTTTTCATAGATCGATTTAAAAAACGGGTTGGCCCGCTGAAAGACCATTCCGATAACCTGG
Organism: Brevibacillus panacihumi W25; assembly: GCF_000503775.1. Classification (GTDB taxonomy): domain Bacteria; phylum Bacillota; class Bacilli; order Brevibacillales; family Brevibacillaceae; genus Brevibacillus; species Brevibacillus panacihumi_A. The sequence goes on from NZ_KI629782.1 coordinate 2,271,635, forward strand.
CGCAATCCTTCAATATTTACATCCGCACTGTTGATATCCGTCCCGTCCACCTCGATCGAACCCGTCACCCGGCAAGAGGGCACCAGATCATTCATCCGGTTCATGCTGCGCAAGAGCGTGGACTTGCCGCAGCCGGAAGGACCGATAAAGGCAGTGACAGAATTGCGATCAATATCCATGCGAATATTGGATACTGCCCGTTTTTCCCCATAGTAAACCGACACATCGCGCGTCCGAATGATCGTCTTTTCCAAGGTCTTCACACTCATCGCTTCCACCCTTTCCTAATTGGCCCCTGATGTCATCTTTTTGTAGATCCATGCGCCAAACCAGCGCGCCGAGAGATTAAACAGCAGGACGGCAATAATCAGGACCGCTGCGGCGCCATCTGCCACATCTCGCGCATCCGGAGCCAAGCCTTCGCTGTTTACCTTCCAGATGTGTACCGCCAGCGTCTCCGCCGGTCGGAACGGGTTGAGCGGAGAGGTCGGACCACTCAGAGAAAATTGGCTAAAATCGAGGTCAGGCGACGACATTCCCGCAGTAAACAAAAGCGCGGCGGCTTCCCCGAAGACACGGCCCGAGGCCAGAATCGTTCCAGTCAGAATCCCTGGCAAGGCAGCAGGCAAAATCACAGAGACAATCGTCCGCCATTTGGTGATGCCCAAAGCAAGACTCGCCTCTTTTTGACTGCGCGGTACGTTGCGAATCGCATCTTCCGTGACACGCACCAGGAGAGGCAGATTGAAGACGGTCAGGGCCAATGCCCCGGAAAACAGGGTGTATCCCCATCCCGTCATGTTAACGAAGACCAGGAGTCCGAACAGACCAACGACGATAGACGGCAGCGAGGACAACACCTCGATGCTCATGCGGATAAACTGCGTAAATTTGTTGTCCGGCGCGTATTCCGCCATGTAGATGCCTGCGCCAAGTCCAAGCGGCAAGGCGATCAGCATCGTCAATACGAGCAGGTACAGGGAGTTGAACAATTGCGGTCCAATCCCGCCGCCTGCCTTCACAATATCAGGAGGTGAGGTGAGAAAATCCAGATTCAGCTTATGCCAGCCCTGCGTCAGGATGAAACCGAGCAATCCGAGCAAGGTGCCAATGATCAGCACTGCAATCAGGGTCAAAATGATAGTCGCGGCGCGGTCCATGATTTTTGCTCTCATTTGTTCACCCGTCCTTTTCTACCGATGATGCGCAAGATCATGATAAAGACGAAGGACATCAACAAAAGCAGCAAGGCCATCGACCACAGCGCATTATTGTAAGGAGTTCCCTGAATCGTGTTCCCCATGTTCAGGGTGATTCCGCTGGTCAACGTGCTGATTGGATCGAGCAAGCTGCCCGGGAGCTTGGTGGTGTTACCAATTACCATCTGGACCGCCAGCGCCTCCCCGAATGCACGCGCCATCCCTAGGACAATGGCAGTGAGGCATCCCGGCAAGGAAGAATGCAGCACGACATTCCAAATAGTTTGCCAACGCGTCGCCCCCAAAGCCAAGGACGCATTGCGCAAATCCTGCGGCACTGCCGAGATCGCATCAGCGGCCACGCTGGTAATTGTCGGCAGAATCATCAAGGCGAGAACCAGTCCGCCCGCCAACAGACTGAAGCCCAGAACATCAAACTGTTCACGTATAAACGGCACAAGCAAGGTAAGCCCGACATACCCGTAGACAACTGACGGGATTCCCACCAGCAGTTCAATGACAGGTTTCAAGACCTTCTTGCCGAAGTTCGGGTACAGCTCAATCATGAAAATGGCAGCGCCAATGCCGAGAGGAGCTGCGATCAAAGCCGCCAATGTCGTAACCAGAAAGGAGCCGAGAATGAAGGGAAAGACGCCGTATACGGCAGGTTCGCCTTCAGGGTCCCATTTGACCTGGCTCAAAAATTCCGTGATGCTGATTCCGTTCACGAAAAAAGTAGACAACCCTTTGGAAGCGATAAAGTACGTAATCGACAAGACTACGATGATCAACAATGCCGCACAAACGGTAGCGATCACCCTGCCGGTCACATTCTCCGTCCATTGGCGTTTGTTGCTGGTCAACATTTTCCGTGCAATCCCTGATTGTGATGGAGTGTCAGTACGATGGGTCATGATTCCCCTCCTTGGAAAAGGGACAGCAAGCAAAATAAGGGGGAAGCGCCCCCTCACCCCTCATTTTGCCAAAACTGTCTATATGCTTGATTATTTTTGTTTGATGGTTCCGTCTGCTGCACGATCTACTTTCATCTCTGTAATCGGCAGGAAGCCCAAATCCTTCACGGCTGCTTTCTGCACTTCGTCAGTCACGATATATTCGAGGAACGCTTTGGCGCTGCCAGTCGGCTCGCCTTTTGTATACATGTGCTGATACGCCCACACTGGATATTGATTGGTCGCGATGTTCTCGCCGTTCGCTTCCACGCCGTCCAGTTTCAATGCTTTGACAGAATCATTGATGTAGGACAGAGCCAGATAACCGATTGCTCCAGGTGTTTCTGCGATGATTTTGCGAACAGTACCCGAGGAATCCTCTGTGATGCCTTCTGCTTCCTCAGTGCCATCCAGAGCGAATTTGCTGAAGGTTGCGCGAGTACCGGAAGATTTCGGACGGTTAACCAAGGTTACTTTTGTGTCAGGACCGCCAACCTCTTTCCAGTTGGTGATTTTGCCACTGAAAATATCAATCAGTTGTTGCTTGCTCAGATTGTCGATGCCGATTTGCGGATTCACGACAGCTGCCATGCCAACTACTGCGACTTTGTGGTCTACCAATTCACTTGCGGGGATGTCTTTTTTCTCTTCTGCGAAAATATCAGAGTTCCCGATCGTAGCTGCTCCGCTGGATACCTGGCTCAAGCCTGTTCCGCTACCTCCGCCTTGCACTTGAATTTGCAAGCCTGGGTTTTTCGCCATGAAATCCTTGGCTACTTGTTCGACCAGAGGCTGCATCGCTGTAGAGCCTACTGCTGTGATCGGTTCGTTGCTTGTTGTCTCAGCGCCTGCATTGCCAGAATTGGATTCCGGTGCTGGTGTCTGTGTCCCGCCGGATTGTTGTTGCGGTTGAGATGGAGTTGCCGCATTGCTTCCACAACCTGCGAGCAAAGCCCCCACAACTGTCAAAGCCATAAACATTTTGCTGAGTTTTTTCATTGGATGAAAATCCTCCCCGTTTTGTAAGGTCATTATTTTTGGTCTTTTCACTTACAAAGTTTACAGGGGGAATGTTGTTCTATTGTGTTGGGATTGTAAAGCTTTCTTAAAGATCGCCGCGAATCGGGATGCCTCATGGGAGAGTGGGGAATACTGATGATCATTCTTTTGTCAGGGAGGGTTGACCAAACGTGGATCAATTGGCCTTGTTTCTTATTATTGTCGGAGCCTTAAACTGGGGATTGATCGGCTTCTTTCAGTTTGACCTGATCTCGACTCTTTTCGGTGAGGAAGAATCCATTGTTGCTCGGATTGTCTATACAGCCGTTGGCTTGGCCGGCGTCTACTCCATCAAATTTCTCTTCGGCCTCCGCGAGCAGCCAAACCCGGAGAACGGTTCGTAGTGCCTCAATGAAAAAGCACGTCCCAGACGAAACCGGGACGTGCTTTTTGTGGTATCGGTTATTGCGCAACCTCATCACGCGTCAGTGGCTCTACAATATCAACGTGCCCCATTAGCGATTCTGCAGGTTTCCCATCCTCCAAAATCACGATGCTTTTTACCTCTGGAAATTGGAACAGGGTCTTCTTCAACGCATCCAGGGCCATGATTTCACCACTGGAGCCAAGGTTGTAAACGTTATGGCTGTCTGCGTCAATGGTCAACTTGCCTTCCTCAAAGGTTAGCGAGTGGTACTTGAAATCGACCCACAAGGGAAAATGCTTCTCCTTTTCCTGCGGAGCCTCCAGAAGTGCGACCGCCTTCTTATACTTCTCCAGATCATCCGCAAAGGCAATCTCCTGTTTCTCCTCCTGCAAAGCAAGCAAGTCGTTGTCGGAATAGAATACGGAAATGGTTTGTTTGGTCAAGCTGGAACCGGACGGCTCTTCTGTTGGCGCCCCCGTCTGTGGCGCAGGCTCCGGCGCTGGAACGGGAGCAGGGGCAGCATTTTGTTGACCGCAGCCAGCAGCCAAAAGCAGCAGCGCAAATAGACCGAGTCCAACCAGGCGTCGTCTGTAGTTCATCTTATCCTCCTTACTGCGAGCTGCCTTATTGATAGGATTGGTAGTACTCCCGTATGGCAGCTACAAGTGCTTTCGCAATTTTCTCCTGGAAATCAGGAGAAGTCAGCTTGCTGTTTTCCTTGGGGTTGCTGAGGAACCCTGTCTCTGTCAGAACAGCCGGCATTTTCGTATGCTTGATGACGTAAAAGCCCGATGCCTTCACACCGCGATTCTGGAATTGCGTAGCCCCCTGGAGATGCTTGTGGACAAGCTGCGCAAACTCCTTGCTGTTGGCATTGTAATAGAAGCTTTCCGTTCCGCCACTGTTCGGGTTGGAGAAGGAATTGGCATGGATGGACAGAAACAGGTCTGCATCCCAGTCGTTGGCGATGGCAACTCGCTCGGACAGCTCTAAAAATACGTCTGTACTGCGAGTCGGCACGACCTGGAACTCTGGATACTGCTTCAAGAGCTCTACTACTTTATTGGCTACCGCGAGGGTGTAATCCTTCTCGTGATTGCCAGTTACACCTAATGCACCCGGATCCTTGCCGCCATGTCCGGCGTCGACTACGATCAGATAGCCGGTTTTGCGAGGTTGCGGGATCAGCTTTACCTCAATTCCGTCCTCTGAATAGGACAGGGTGTACTTACTCTTTTGATTCAATTCAATGACGACGCGGACGGTGTTCGGCGAGCTTTGGAACTGGCTGAAGCGCAAATCGGCTATCAACGCATCCTCTGCTTTGGCCGCCTCTGCCATTTCGTCTGCTTCATCATCTGAGACGTCATCGTCAGCAGGCTCGTCCGACTTGTCGCTTTCATCGTCTTCTGCTTTCGAATCCGCGTCGGAATTCGCCTTTTCTTTTTGTTCAGTCGGGCCTTTATAGCCGTAGCTTTGCGGTATCAAATCCTCATCCAGAACCGTATGCGGCAGGTCGAGCACGATGCGATGCGGTCCGTTTAACACGATTGCCTCCGCACCGACTGGCAGTGTTGTCTTAATATGTACGTACTCCCCGTCCGCTTCTACTTCCTCCATATAGCTGAGACGTTCGATCTCTACCTGATTCTTCTTTTGATTCCAGGCAAATGTACCGCCGAGCTCCGTTTCCAACTGCGTGAGCGGCAAAGTCAGCTGGCCATCAATGGTGCGTCCTCGCTCCGGCCGTTTCCAAGCATGATTCTTGAGCCCGAACTGATCCGCTACTGCCTGCGCGGATACGTAATACGTATCGTCCGCCTGATAAAACTTCCAGCCATCCGGCGCTTTTTGACCATTCAACTCGGCTTGCGGCGTCTCGTTGGCGATCACGGTACGGGTGCTTTCTTCCCAGCCCACCGTCACTCCGAGTGATTCACCGACAAAGCGAAGCGGCAAAAGCATTCTCTGGTTTTTCATGGTTGGCGGCGCATCCAGTTGCACCTTTTTTCCGTTGAGCAGAGCCTGTTTGGATCCGACCGTCAGTTGCAATGTTTGTTGGCCTCGCGCAATCACAGCTGTTCGTGTCGGCTGATCCCAATCTACTGAAGCCCCGAGACCTTCTGCGATGACCCGGACCGGAACCAGCGTACGCCCTTTCTCAATAATAGGCGGTACTTCCGGCTGCACGGCTTGTCCCCCGATCATGAGATGGACGGATTGGTCGGCAGCTGCTGCCCAACCTGGGAGGCTGAGCAATAACAATAGTACAAACAACGGTAACAAACGTCTTTTCATCCTGACCTCCTTCATGTTGTTTTTTCGTCTGGCGAAGAAGCCGAGCGAATGAATTGTCCCGTAAAGTTAGACGCATAACCATCTGCAAAGTTTGTAGTATAATGGAACCAAATTCACTGGAAAAATAAAGAAAGTGCCGAAAATCGGCACTTTCTCCAATGAGAGAACTATGAAGCTCCTCTTACTCCAGCTCTCTTTCCTCGTATTCATACTCTACCTTCTTCGGAGCCACCTTGGCATTCTCGAGGGCTGGCGTGTCCGGGCGGGCAATCTGGTAAACCGCTGCCCCTACAATTTCCGCCACTTCCTGGAGCTTGTCCTTGCTGATTTTGTCGATCGTGTCTTCCGGCGAATGGTACCATGGCTCAACAGGCGCATGGATAAAGAGAGCTGCCGGAATGCCTGCTTCCGCAAAAGGCACATGGTCGCTGCGTCCTTCACGGCCGTAATTGACGGTCTCTGACAGACGCGATCCCGCTGCCGCTCCCAAATCAGTCACGATATTTTTCTCCCCATCGACGGTATACATGATCAGCTTGCCAGCATCGCGGCTGCCGACCATATCCATCTGGAACATGCCCACGGTGTTTTCAATCTCTTCTTCAGACAAGGAATCTACGTAGGCGTAAGAACCGAGCAGCCCGTTCTCTTCTGCCCCAAATGTGACAAAGCGAAGTTCCGTGTCGATCGGCATATTCGACATGACACGTGCCAGCTCCAATACGGTTGCTGTACCGGAGGCATCATCATTTGCCCCAGGCGCCCCCGCCACGGAGTCGTGATGCGCTCCAACGATGACGATTTGACCCGTGCTTTTCTTCTTATCCGGCTTCTTCGTAGCAATTACATTATAGGAGGTGCTCTCCTTCATTTCTGAACCTTCAATCTCTACGTCGGCGATCAGGGTTTCCCCTGCCTCCAGCAAGGCCAAGAGTTCCTCACCCTGATCTCTTGTCAGCGCCAATGCAGGAACGTAGTCATCATTCGGCTCTCCCAGCGTACCGTTAATCACGCCGGAGGCATTGTTAAACAGGAGCACAGCCTCTGCCCCAGCTCTCGCCGCATTTAGCACCTTTTCTCCAAAACTGATCTCGCCGCGCTTGACGAGGGCGATTTTACCTGTCAAATCGACGTCTTCCAAATCGCTCTCACGGCCCAAACCGACATATACCAATTCCCCGGAGGCTTGTCCACTGACACCGTACGAAAAATTGCCCAGATCCCAATCTACATCTTCCATGCCGCTGACAGACAATGACATGTAATCTGGCGCCTTGTAGCTGGTAAACTCAAAAGATTGCAGTTCTGTGTCATAACCGTAAGATTTGAATTGCTTCTCCAGGTATTTGGCGGCATCATGCTCCGCTTTGGTTCCGGCTACCCGTGGCTCCTGCGAGAGGTAATCAATCGTGTCATAAATATTGTCCACCTTGATTCGCTTTACAATCTTGTTGTCAAACGCACTGTCAGACGGATGCGGTTTTGCGTAAACGGGAAGACTGAATGCCAAACTCGCGATTAAAGCAATGGGAATCAGTTTCATCTTACGTTTCAACATAATTCTCCTCCTGTCATGTGAAAAAAAGGAATCATATTCATTATCAAGGCATATATCGGAAATGAATAGTCAGAATCGTCATACAATTTCAGGCAACGTCCGACAGATGAACAAGCCTGTTTCCCGAAAAAAAGAAGGCGTTCTTAGGCCGAACGCCTCTTTTCTTATCTCCAATCTCTCCTTTCCCGACGAGTTTCGGATGCTGACGCTCCTCCTTTTAACCCACCGCTTGTCAAAAACTGTTGAATCATTCCGATGACTGCCGGATTGGACAGAACCTTGATTGAATCTGCCACCTTGGGATTGTTCAACTGGGGAATCACGCTGCCCAATTGAGGCAACAGCGGAAGCAGCTCCTCCAGCGGCAGTGCGAGCTTTGGTTTGGGGGGTTCTACTTCAACAGGGTCAGGACGCCGTCTCCCAAACAGAAGCCCTCCCCTTCGCCTTTGAGGAGGTTGACTCGTTTTCATACGGTTCAACTTTTCCTTCATCATCTGAATTTCCTGACGCATTTGATGCATTTCGCGCATCACTTGCTCATTCCCCGATGAATGCACCTCTGCGATTCGCTCGATCGCTTCGGCCATTTTCGCCTGAGAAGAGCTGCTCTTCGTTTTTTGCTTTGGCTTGGCTTTTGTCCTTGCAGCGATAATGCCCACCTCCCCCCTTCTCTTTTCCAAACCAACTATTTAAATTTCTTTTTAAAGGCCTGCACGTCGTTGGGAGTGATTCCTTTTTTCGCGAGCTTGTTCAACAGACTTCCTACATCTTCATTCTTGTACATGGTCCGGAACTGGGCAACATAGCGGTTTAATTCCTGATCTGTAAAATTCTTTCCCGACTTTTTCCCGAGATCACGGATGACTTCCTTCAACCCGGCATCTGTCTTCAATTTCTCTTTCGGTATCGACTTTATGATACTGAGCAACTTGCCCAAATCCACAGCGATCCCCCCTGGTCCAGTATGTTCCTTTCACTTTATGTCAGGAGCAGCGGAATGGATTGGTCATCTGTCCATAAACACGCAAAAAAACGAGGGCTGCTTCTCGCAGCCCTCGTCTGTTCCGTAAATCTTATTGCGCTTTATCAGCCAGTTTGTAGTCAACGTTACCCAAACCGTCTACGATTACACCGGTAACCTTGTCATTTTGAACCCAAGATTGCGTGTAGAAGTAGATTGGCATGATTGGCATATCTTCCATCAGGATTTTTTCAGCGTCAGCCAGAATCGCTGCGCGTTTTGCCGGATCCATTTCCAGAGAAGATTGGTTCAGCAGTTCTTTGTACTGTGGATTTTCCCAGTTGGTGTCGTTGTTGCCACCTTTTTTATCCTTGTACAACTCCAGGAAGTTGATTGGATCGTTGAAGTCACCCAACCAGCCCATACGACCGATTTGGTAGTTTCCTTGATGCAGGTCTTCGATGTACACTTTCCACTCTTTGTTTTCCAGTTTTACATCGACGCCCAGGTTTTTCTTCCATTGGTCTTGGATTGCCTCGGCAATCTTTTTGTGACCTTCGGATGTATTGTAGGAGAGTGTGACAGTCGGCAGAGAAGTGAGTCCCTCTTCCTTCAAACCCTCTTCCAGCAGTTTTTTCGCTGTTTCAATATCATTGTCCTTGAAGTAGCCATCTTTGTTCAGCGCCATGGATGGTGGCACCGCACCTGTCGCTGGCAATTGACCTGCTTGCAGTACGTTGTCAATCAGGGATTGACGATCGATCGAGTAAGCAAATGCTTTACGGATTTTCACGTTGTTAAACGGTGGTTTTTCCGTATTGAATTTGTACCAGTACGTACCTGCAGTAGGCTGGGTTTTCATTTTTCCGGAATCTTTCAAAGCCGGAATCGCATCTGTTGGAAGTGCGCTGGTTGGAGCACCTGCCCAGTCGAGTTCACCGTTGTCAAACATGGACAGCTCTGTATTCTCGTCCTCTACCATGGAGAATTCGATCTTGTCCAGTTTTACGGAGTCTTTATCCCAGTAGTTGTCGTTTTTCTCTACAACCAGTTTGTTTTTATGTTCCCAAGTGGTCAATTTGAACGGACCGTTCCCTACGTGAGTAGCAGCATCCGCAGCCCATTTTTCATTGGCTTCTACTACTTTTTTGTTTACTGGGTAGTAGGTATAGAACGCTGTCAGCTCTGTAAAGAATGGCGTTGGGTTTTGCAGAGTAACTTCCAGGGTCTTGTCGTCGAGTGCTTTTACGCCGACATCGTCCATTTTGGCTTCGCCTTTGTTGAACGCTTCACCGTTTTTGATGTAGTAGAGCTGGTATGCATAGTTGGAAGCCGTTTTTGGATCCAACGCGCGTTTCCAAGCGAATTCAAAATCGTGCGCGGTTACAGGATCGCCGTTGCTCCATTTTGCGTCGCGCAGTTTAAATGTATATTTTGTGCCGTCTTCGGATACTTCATAGCTTTCCGCAGCAGCTTCATGTACTTTTCCATCTTCACCTGTACGAGTCAGACCTTCAAAGGTAGCGCGAATGATCGTACCGGACGTAGAATCCTCTGCGATGCCTGGGTCAGCTGTAGGTGGTTCCGAATGCAAATTCACTTTCAATACTTTAGGGTCAGTAGATGCTGGCGCTTCAGCGTTGCTGCCTTGATTATCTGCTGGTGCCGCTGCTTGATTGCCGCCACCACAGCCTGCAAGTGCTGCGCCCAATACGAGGATCGAACTCATTGCCAAGAAGACATTCTTTTTCATTCAACTAAATCCCCCTTTTCTAAATCTTTTATCAATATACATCCATTTATATTATTTTTAAACATGTTTTAGAGTGATTTAATAAATTTTTATTTATTCATTAAGATTTATTGCGCAATTGTAAAAAATTATTACTCCACTAACAACCAATAAAAAAAGAAGCTGCAGGATATCTCCTACAGCTTCTGCTATTTATTTGCGTTTCATGTATTTTTCGGATGTTTTTATTGTGTGATTTCTGCCCACTTCAGGTCGATGAAGCCGAGACCGTCTACTTGAACGCCTTTTACCTTGTCGTTTTGGACCCAGATGTCTACGTCGGTGAAGAGAGGAATGAGCGGCATATCTTCCATGAAAATGGCTTCTGCTTCCGCCAGGATCTGATTGCGTTTTTCCGGATCGTTCTCCAAAGCGGATTGCTTCAGCAATTCTTTGTAGCGCTCGTTTTCCCAGCCTGTGTCGTTGTTGCCTGTATTCTGGTCGCGGAACATCTCCAGATAGTTGATCGGATCATTAAAGTCAGCGTTCCAGCCGATCCGGGCAATTTCATAGTTCAGCTGGTGCATGTCGTCCAGATGTACCTTGAACTCTTTGTTCATCAATTTGACGTCGATCCCCAGCGATTTTTTCCACTGGTCTTGAATCGCTTCTGCAATCTTCTTGTGGCGATCTGTCGTATTGTAGGACAGTGTGATGGTTGGCAGCTGCTTCAAATTCAGCTCTTGCAGGCCCTCGGCAAGCAATTGCTTCGCTGTTTCCACGTCATTGTCCTTGAAATAGCCTTCTTTTTTGATAATCATGGCTTGCGGCAGCATCCCCATGGTTGGAACCTGCCCAACCTGCGTGATGTTGTCTACAATCTCTTGGCGATTTACAGCGAGAGAGAGTGCTTTCCGGATTTTCACATTCGCCAAAGGACCTTTGGTAGTGTTCATTTTGTACCAGTACATCGTTGCTTTCGGATGGATGACCAGCTTGCCGGACTCTTTCAGTGCAGGCACCGCATCGACTGGCAGTCCACCAAGCGGTTGACCGGCCCAATCCAGCTCGCCGTTTTCAAACATCGACAAAGCGGTATTGTCGTCTTCGATCATGGCGAATTCAATTTTATCCAGCTTTACAACGTCTTTATCCCAATAATGCTCGTTCTTTTCCAGGATAATTTTGCTTTTGTGCTCCCAAGTCGTCATCTTGAATGGACCATTGCTGACATGGGTAGCTGCTTCCATCGCCCATTTTGGATCGGCTTCCACTACCTTTTTGTTCACAGGGAAGTACGTATAGAAAGCTGTCAACTGAAGGAAAAAGGGTGTCGGGTTCTCCAACGTGACTTCCAGAGTATGGTCGTCGAGCGCTTTTACGCCCAGCTCGTCAGCAGAAACCTCGCCTTTATGGACCTTCTCGGCGTTTTTGATGTAGTACAGCTGATACGCATACTCGGCGCCAAGCTGAGCATCCAGCACGCGCTTCCAGGCGTATTCAAAGTCGTGAGCGGTCACTGGGTCTCCATTGCTCCATTTGGATTCACGAAGCGTGAAGGTGTATACGAGATTGTCATCGGACAGCTTCACATCCGAGGCTACGGAGTTCATCGGCTTGGAGTTGGCATCCAGACGGGTCAAGCCGTCAAATGTAGCGCGTACAACCGCACCGGATGTCGCATCCTTCGCCAAGCCAGGATCAGCCGTGGATGGTTCACTCGTCAGATTGGCACGGAAAAGCTGTTCTGCACCGCTCGAAGCCCCCGGCGTTTCTTGTTTGCTCTCTCCCGGCTGGACAGGTGCAGTCGTTTGGCCCCCGCCTCCCGAGCAGCCCGCCAGGATGGTTCCCACCAGCAGTACAAGGCCCGCCAGAATGGATATCTTTTTCTTCATTCCCAAGATCCCCCTTTATCTGAAAAACTTTTTCCACCAAAATATACTTGAGCAGGATTCCTTTGGGAATGGGTTTAGGATAGATTTCATTAAATTTTATGAATATTAATATAACTGTGAATAAATATAAAGATTGGCTTGATCAGATGAATGTTTTGGCGGGGATGTTGTCCACAATAGAGGAATTTTTCGGGATTATATTATTTATGCGCAAAGGATTTACAGGAGGAAAAGAAAAGACCCAGGAAACACCCGGGCCTCTCGTACTGTATCTTACCTATTATTCCCCAACCGCTGTTGCTGGCTCAGTGGTGGTCTCTTCTTCTTCAGTAACAGCATCTGCATCTGCATCTACTTCTGCATCTGCTTCCGCATCCACATCTGCTTCCACTTCTTCTTCTACAACTGGATCAACGGCTTCTTCATCTTCAATGATGATGATTTCACCTTTTTCCTGATAGTCGACTTTGGTGTTCAGCGCTTCCCCAATAAAACGAAGCGGCAGGAATACACGTCCGTTTTTCAGAACTGGCTTTGTCTCCAACGCCACTTTTTGACCGTTGACTTCCGCTTCACCAGAATCGAGGTAAAGCACGATCTTTTTGTCACCACGCACCACTTCAACGACACGGGTCTCTGGTTTCCATTCCACTTCAGCTTTCAAGGAAGCACTTACTGCACGAACAGGAACCAAAGCACGGCCTTTGTCACGGAATGGAGTTACGTCCATAACCACTTCTTTTCCATTCACGTAGGCTTTCAGTCCGGTTGCCCCTGTTTTTTCGTACAATTCACCCAGTTTTTCAAAGCTTTGCTTGTCACCTGGCTTGTAAAAACGGTCCAGCAGTTCCTTTTGAACCTCCAGCGCTTGCTGCAGCTCAGACAATTGCTCCAAACGGCTGGTCAGATCTTCGTACTTTGCTTTCAGTTCGTCCGTTACCACTGGGTTTTTCTTCAACTGAATACGAAGGTCAATCAGCTCTTTTTTCGCTTTCACTGCTTCTTGAATGGCTGCTTTTTTGGCTTCGTAGTCAAAGTTTGAATTGGCTTTGGCTTCTTCCTGAAGCTTTTCCATTTCTTTCTGAGCCTTTTCTTCAGCTTTCTTTTTATCTTCTTCCGCCTTTTTAGCCGCTTTTTCTATGTCTTCTTTTGCTTTTTTGGCCTCTTTTTCGGCGTTCTCTTTCGCTTTCTCTGCTTCCTTCTCGGCTTTTTCCTTCGCCTTTTCTATATCCTTTTCAGCCTTCTCTTTAGCTTTTTCGGCTTCTTTCTCAGCCTTTTCTTTCTCTTTCTCAGCCTTTTCTTCTGCCTCTTTCTTTTCCTTCTCGGCTTTTTCCTTTTCCTTCTCTTCCTTCTCTTTCGCCTTTTCCTTTTCTTTTTCCGCTTTTTCGTTCGCCTTGCTTTCCTGCTTTGCTTGTCCCGATTCTTTTCCTTTATCGGCCGCGTGTACACCTGCGATCGGTGAAACAGCCAACAAAGCAAGAATCAAGCTGGTTGAAATGAGTTTTTTCATTGATGTCCCCTCCACTATATGCAATATACAACCTACTTTTATATCGTCAAACAAATAATAAATAATTATATTTTATTGCAAAAAGAAAAAGGCTGCCGAGATCGTTCCCCGACAGCCAGAGCTTCTACACTATGTTGTGCTTGTAGTTCCTTTTTCCTGCGATTCTGGTGACTCCAGTATTTCCTTTATATAGTTCTGCACCTTGGCAACATCGGGAACCAGCACGGAACCTGCACGATGCGACTCACGGAACATCCCCATGGGAGGAAGCTGATGATTGCCCGGATGGTCTGTATCAAGCTGCAGACCGAGAGCGGAAAGCTTGAGCATATCCATCGAGCTGATATTGGTCTGAATATAGGGTGTCACTTCCTTCAGAATCGTCGGCAATTGAATCAATGTCGTACCCTGCCTCATCTGTTTCGCAACAGCAGCAAAAAGTTTTCGCTGCCGTTCGGTCCTCGTATAGTCCGAGGTTGCATCGTGACGGAAACGGACGTATTGCAAGGCTTTGTCGCCGTCCAGCTTCTGCAGTCCTTTTTTCAGATTGATATCGTAACGGCCTTTATCGGTTGGATCGTGATAGTACATGTTCTTCTCCACATCCAGTTCAACGCCGCCAATCGTATCAATCAACGCCTTGAAGCCTTCAAAGTCGGTTATGACGTAGCGATCGACCGGCAACCCGGTAAACTTGCTGACCGTTTTCATAGCCAGCTCCGGTCCGCCATTCACCACGGCAGCATTGATTCGCGATTCGCCGTAACCGGGAATCTCCACGTAGGTATCCCGTAGAATAGAAAAGAGATCAAATCGCTTGTGTTCCGGGTCCAGACTGACGAGCATCATCGAATCTGAACGCGGCAATCCGCTGTTTCGATTTCCCCTGCGGTCTACCCCCATAAGGAGAATATTGACGCGATCTTTGCCGTCCCAATGAGGAAGCTCTGCGGCTTTCGTCCACTCACTGCTCCCTGCAGAAGGATTCGGCTCGACCAGATTCGGTTGCTGAATTCCCTGCGAAAATTGATAAAAGGCATATCCATAATAGCCGGTCGCTGCTACTAAACAAAACAACAACAGGACAAGTATTCGTTTCCCCATTCGTTTCAAAAAGATTCCACCTTTGCTCGATTGCTCACTTTCGTACTTTGTTTAGTATACTCGAATCAGAAAGATGTGGAGCAGCCTATATTTGGGTACGGAGAAGCATTTAATAAACTTTTTGATTTACAAAGTTTGTAAAATATTCTATACTGATGTTATCTTACCAATGAAGGTGAATTGTGATGATTCCGCCATTTTCTCTTTTGCAACGCTATCCTCGAGAAGCCATGCTGTTTCTCACCGCCAGCTTTATCAATGCGGCCGGCAGTGCATTTATGTGGCCTTTAACTACCTTGTACGTACATACGATACTCGGACGCACGATGACAGAGGCAGGCTTTGTACTCATGCTCCAATCTATTGCCGGAATTTTCGGCCAGTTCGTTGGCGGTTCGCTTTTTCACCGTCTGGGGGCCAAGCGTCTGATCGTCGGCGCCTTGTTCCTGCAAGGTCTTTTTCAGCTTTCCATCCCACTGACACAGAGCTGGCCTGTGTATCTGGGAATCATGATGTGCCTGGGCTTTACGTATAATTTGTCTGCGCCCGCGATCCAGGCATTTATCGGTTTCCGCTGGAAAGAACAGCGACGAGAGATCTTTAATATCGTCTATGTAGGAAACAATATGGGCATGGCGATCGGAACGGCGTTGGCAGGCTTGATTGCGACATTTTCGTTTCAGCTGACCTTTTTTATCAATGGCGTGAGCACCTTGCTGTTCGGCCTGTTCTTCTTCCTGATCATGAAGCATATATCCCATGAGGATCTCGTTGGCAAGGATCATGAACGAGCAGCCAAACGTACCGGCGCTGAAACCCTGCAGCTTCTGCTCAATTTCCGCGTATATTTGTTTATGGCGCTTGGCGGAGGATTTATTTTCTTTTCCACAACGGTGTGGAATACAGGGGTCGCGCCTTATCTGACCAGCCAGGGCATGCCATTGTCTGCTTACAGCTGGCTGTGGACCGTAAACGGGATTATCATTTTTGCCGGTCAACCTCTGATTTCTTGGGTCAAACGTCTAATGCGGCAAAATTTGTCTACACAGCTCGTCGCAAGCGCGGTCGCGTACGGTTGCGGCTTTGCCTTCATGCTCTGCTTGCACGATAGCTATGCTGCCTTTATTACGGGCATGGTGATTACGACCTTCGGCGAAATGCTGATCGCCCCCACCATCCCCACTTTTATTTCCGAACGGACGGGAGAGATGGCTCCCTTTTACCTCGGGGTGGTCGGCTCGATTACGGCAGTGGGGCGCTTGCTGGGGCCGCTTGCCTTGGGTTATGTATACGATCAAGGCGGGGTCGAGTCAAGCTTGTTGATCTCTACCATCGTATCGTTTACAGCCGTTCTTCTCTGCGTGCTTCACGCGTCTTTGCAGCGGGATCGGCAGAAAATAATGGAGGGATGAAAATGAGCGAACTGAATGCCTTGTTTCGCAAGCGAATTGGCCTGCCGGAGAACAGCCCAGTCACTTTTGAAAATTTGGATGAAGTCCTGGAACGAACAGCTATGGCCATCCCTTTTGAAAACCTGAGCGTCATCCAACAAAACGGCGCTGGCATCTCCGAAGATCGACTCGTCTCCAAGATCCTGCAGCAAAATCAAGGCGGGCTGTGCTATGAGTTAAATCCGTTGCTGTATCTGTTCTTGAAGGAAAACGGGCTCGATGTTGTCCTGACAAACGGAGTTGTGTACCAGAATGAAACACAGGAATATCAAAGGCTGGGAAGAACCCATGTCGCCATTCTGCTTCGTCACGCGGGAAACACGTATTTGCTTGATACGGGCTTCGGAGGAAATCTGCCATTAAAGCCTGTCCCTTTAACCGGTGATATCATCCGCTCCGGCAATGGGGAATTCCGCGTCAGAAAAGAGAAAAGCGAGCATGGCGAGCATGTCCTTGAGTTGAAGCTGAAGCACAAGGATACAGATTGGAGAATCGGCTACGCATTTGATTCCCGGATTGAACTGCCCGATTTGTCAGCCTGTGATCAGGTTCAGCAGATCATTGCCGAGCATCCTGAATCCCCTTTTAACAAAACACCGCTCATCACTAAATTGACTGAGACAGGCAGCCTCACCTTGACCAACCATTCGTTTACACGATGGGAAAATGGGAATATGACAAAAGAAGACGTCGAGAGCGAAAGATTCCCCGAGCTGGCAAAGAAGCTGTTCTCGATCTCGTTGCCGTAAAGGCCTTATCCAACGTGAAAGGCGCCCTTCCTAGGAAGAGCGCCTTTTTCTTATTTACCTGATCTTATTCGCTGTACTTGTCGTATGCGCTGGTCAGCAAATTGGCGATCGATTGCAGATCATTGTTTTCGATCTGATGACGTTCGATCATCGTCATGATTTTGCCGTCTTTCATGATGGCAAAGGAAGGGGAAGACGGCGCATAGCCTTCAAAATACTCGCGGGCTTTCGCTGTCGCTTCCTTGTCTTGTCCTGCAAAAACGGTATAGAGGTGATCTGGTTTTTTCGGGTGGTTCAGCGAATGGACCACGGCTGGTCGAGCCAAACCTGCGGCACAGCCACAGACGGAGTTTACGACGACCAGGGTCAGACCTTTTTGGTTTGGCAAGGTTTGTTCTACTTCTTCAGCGGTGCGAAGCTCTTGAAAACCGTTGTGAGTCAGTTCATCACGCATCGGCTGGATTACTTGGCTCATGTATGCTTCATAAGACATCATCGGGCAGTCTCTCCTTTATTCTCATTTCCGTTATCTTTATTATAACCCCTTCATTCCCATAGGAGAATGAGGAAGTGTGTTGCGCTACACTTCCATCAAAATGGTAAGGATCATCGGGTTGCGACCCGTTTTTTCATAGATGAACGGCTTGATCACTTCGTTGATTTGCGACTTCAGCTCGGACCATTCCTTGATCTTCTTCTCCAATGCTTCCTGCAAGCGTTGGCGAACCAAAGCAGTCGCTTCCTGGATCAGCGATTCGGAGCCGCGCACGTAAACGAAGCCGCGGCTGACGATATCGGGACCCGTCAGGATCTTGAAGTTCTTCATGTCGAGGCTGACGACGACCACCATCAGGCCATCCTCGGCCAAATGCTTGCGGTCGCGCAGGACAATGTTCCCGACGTCCCCAATGCCGCTGCCGTCAATCAGGACGATGCCAGCCGACACCTTGCTGAGCCATGCCTTCTCCCGGCTGCAGTTCAGGACATCTCCATTGTCCATGATGAAGATATTGCTCTCCTCGATACCCACCTGCTGCGCCAGCTTGGAGTGGGTCTTGAGCATTCTGTACTCCCCGTGAATCGGGATGAAGTAGCGCGGACGGATGAAGTTGAGCATCAGCTTCAGCTCTTCGCTGCTGCCGTGGCCCGAAGCGTGAATGTCAAAAGCATGGCTCAAGACAACATTGGCTCCTGCACGGTACAGCTTGTCAATCGTTCGGCTCACATTGACCGTATTCCCCGGAATCGGAGACGCGGAGATGATGACTGTATCCTCTGGATAGATGGAGACCGTCCGGTGCGAGCCCGAAGCGATCCGCGTGAGGGCTGCCATCGGCTCTCCCTGACTGCCGGTGCAGATAATCAGAACCTGGTTGTCTGCGTAATTGTCGATATGCTTGATATCGATCAGCATGCCCTCCGGCATCTGGATATAGCCCAGCTCTTGTCCAATCAAAAAAACCTTTTCCATGCTGCGGCCGATCACCGCTACCTTGCGATTGCATTCCTGAGCAGCATCGACGACTTGTTGCAGACGATGTACGTTGGAAGCAAAGGTAGCCAAAATGATCCGTCCGCGCGCTTTTTGCACGACATCCAGGATGCCTTCGCCTACGGTGCGTTCAGATGCGGTAAAACCAGGCCGCTCGCTGTTGGTACTATCCGAAAGCAGCGCCAATACGTCCCCGCTTGCACCGATACGGGCAATTTTCCCGTACTCGGTCGTATGTCCCACAGGCGTCATGTCGAACTTGAAGTCTCCCGTATGGATGACCATGCCCTCCGGCGTATGCACGACAATACCGAACGAATCCGGGATGCTGTGATTGGTGCGGAAGAAAGACGCCTTCAGCTTACCAAAAGGAATCTCGGTGTCTTCCGAAATCGGAATCAGCGTCACGTCGTTTTGCATGCGGTGCTCTTCCAGCTTCGCCTTGACCAAGCCCAGGGTAAGACGACCGCCGTAGATCGGCACCTTGATTTGCTTCATGACATAAGGAATCGCCCCAATGTGATCCTCATGTCCGTGCGTCAGCAACAAGGCTTTGATTTTATGCTGATTGGAGACCAGATAGGAGACGTCAGGAATGACCAGATCGATCCCGAACATCTCGTTCTCCGGAAATTTTACTCCACAATCAATGATGATGATTTCATCCTCGTACTCGACGCAATACATGTTTTTTCCGATCTCGCCGAGTCCGCCCATCGCAAAAATCTTAACGTCACTCAAACTCTTTCCTCCTAGCATCATCGTGCATGATTTTGGGAACCCGAACCAAGCATGCCATTTCTATTGTATCACAACGGACGTCATTCGTTTCATCTAGCTTTGCCAATCGTTGGCGATTCCCTACCTTTGGTTTGGGCTTTTTTTGTGTGGTTGTTGATCGAACTGTGGTGGAGAGGAGGAAAAAGAAGAAAACACTCCAGGCCGGTTGGGATCTTTGCTGGGGGTCATTCCTGGCCGCCTCCCACTCCAAAGGCGGAACCGCGGCCAAAAGCAGCCGATTCGAAGAAGCGGTTTCAAGGTTGTCCGCTAAAAGCGTGTTCCGCCTTTTCCGTTCCGGCTGAGTCAAGATCCCAAAAGCCTTGCGCTTTTTTCTTCTTTTTCCTCAGCCAGCTCCACGTCTCCCCAACCTTACCTTTAAAATGATTAAAAAAACGCCCTCATGCTCTCGCTTCACCAAGCAATCGCAAGTGGGCGCTTTGTTATTTTGCCAAGATGGCCATCTCTTTCATCATCAAATCCATATCCATATCCGCTGCCATGCCGTATGCCTGGCGCATGTTGCCGTCTGCATCGACGAGGAACATGCGGGCTGTATGGGTAATCGAATAGCCAGTCGGTGAATTCTCGTCCGGGAGCTTCATGACACCCATGCCGAAATCTTTGGTGACCGCCTCGATCGCCTTGTCGTCGCCGCGCAGGAACTTCCAGCCGCTCTGGTCTGCATGGAATTTCTCGGCGTACGCCTGCAGCACTTCCGCAGTATCGAACTCCGGATCGAACGTGATGGTGACGAACTCTACCTTGTCGCCGAACAGATTCTTTTCCTTGAGCTGCTCTTGCAGTTGGGACATATTGTAGGTCGTGGCCGGACAAATATCCGGGCAATTGGTAAAGATGAACTCGACCAGACGCACTTTTCCCGTACTTTCCGAGAAGGTATATTTCGTGCCGTCGATATTTTCCAGGGTAAAATCATTCAAAGCCTTGATGACCGGGATCTGGGATTTTTGCATGTACGGATACCCGATCACCACGACGATCGCCAGAATCAAAATGCCTGCCAATACGGGAAACCAGTGCTTTTTCACCGATGCTTCCTGTTGCTTTCCTTCACTCACACGAACTTCCTCCCCATGCTATTCCCCGGGCTTCTCTCTACCCGAACATGAAATCGTCGGGCTGCCCGTTCTAGGATTCCTCTTTTTCTCCTGGCCAAGCGAGCATCCCGCCGACCATATTGGCCACATCAAAACCCAAATTCTGCAGGTATTCCGTCGCATGATGGCTGCGCGCGCCACTGCGGCATACCATCACGACTGGTGTGCTTTTGTCCAGCTCATCGACACGTTGCGGCAAGAAGCCGAGCGGGATCAGTTTTGCCTGTTTGATATGGCCTGCGTTCCACTCATCCACTTCACGCACATCAATCACTTGCACAGGTTCTTCTGCTTCCAGCTTTTGCAGCAATTCCTCAGGTGTAATCTCTTTTACTTGGTCGCTCATCGGGACCCTCCTATATATGATGATTCATCGTCTTTTTTTCCCCATCATCATATCATAAGCTCCCTTCATTTTCTAACGGGACGACCCATCTAGTATCTACCTATTATGAAGCGTACCACAAAGCATACTGAGAAACCCTTCACATCATCAAAGCGTTTGTGAACGAGTGTAGGCTAAAGAGTTACAAATTGAAGGCAGAGCTCTCTCTGCTTTTGTTAAACCCACAAAAGCCACTCTGATAACTTACATTTCCGCCATTGACAGAAGAATAGCAATTCCATACAATTGTGATAACAATCAGAAAAAAGTTGTTTTCATCAAGAGTGGTGGAGGGACAGGCCCGATGAAACCCGGCAACCTGCATGTCAAGTGCGAGGTGCCAATTCCTGCAGAATCCAATCTGTTGATTCTGGGAGATGAATGTACGCATACGGCATGTCCGGAGCCTTCTTCTTCCCAGGAGAAGGCTCCGTTTTTTATTTCATTTACTCACAGAAAAAAGGAGAGATAATCATGTCCGATCAACAACAGTGGAAACCAGAAACCCTCGCGATCCATGGAGGACAGGAGGTAGACCCGACCACAGGCTCCAGAGCCGTCCCGATCTACCAGACCAGCTCGTATGTATTCCGCGATACGGAGCATGCGGCAAACCTGTTCGCACTCAAGGAATTGGGGAACATCTACACCCGGATCATGAACCCGACGCAAGATGCTTTCGAGAAGCGTGTCGCCCTGTTGGAAGGCGGCGTTGGGGCACTGGCGACCTCATCCGGTCAGGCAGCGATCACCTTCTCTATTCTCAATATCGCCCAGGCCGGGGATGAAATCGTCGCCTCCAGCAGCCTGTACGGCGGGACGTACAATCTGTTCGCCCATACCTTGCCTCGTTTGGGGATCAAGGTACACTTCGTGGATCAATCCAACCCCGAGAACTTCCGCGAATTTATCAATGACAAAACCAAAGCCGTCTTCGTCGAGACGATCGGCAATCCGCGCATCAACGTGGCAGATCTCGAAGCGATCTCCGCAGTCGCGCATGAAAACGGCATTCCGCTGATCGTAGACAACACGTTCGCATCGCCGATTCTCTGCCGGCCCTTCGACCACGGAGCCGATATCGTCGTCCACTCCACGACGAAATTCATCGGCGGACACGGGACTGCGATCGGCGGCATTATCGTCGACTCCGGCAAATTCAACTGGGACAACGGCAAATTCCCGGGACTGACGACGCCAGATCCGAGCTATCATGGCGTGGTGTACAGCGAAGCGCTCGGACCGCTCGCATATATCCTCAAAGCACGCGTGCAGCTGCAGCGCGATATCGGAGCGGCCGTCGCCCCATTCAACTCCTTTTTGTTCTTGCAGGGCCTGGAGACGCTGCATCTGCGCATGGAGCGACACAGCCAAAACGCGCTGGCAGTTGCCCGCTTCCTGGAAAACCATCCAGAAGTGGAGTGGGTCAACTACCCCGGTCTGGAAACCAACACCGAGTACCAGTTGGCGAAAAAATACCTGCCAAAAGGTGCTGGCGCCATCCTCACCTTCGGCATTCGCGGCGGCGTGAAGGAAGGGCAGAAGCTGATTGAGTCCGTGAAGCTGTTCTCCCACCTCGCCAATGTAGGTGATTCCAAGTCGCTGATCATTCACCCTGCCAGCACGACGCACCAGCAATTAAATGAAGCAGAGCAAATCGCAGCGGGCGTCTCCCCGGGAATGGTTCGCTTGTCTGTCGGAACCGAAGCGATCGAGGATATCATCGGCGATTTGGAGCAAGCCTTGCAAAAAGTTATTGCGGTCAGCCAAGCCTAGCATATCGCTGCATAGCAAAAACCACTCTGAGCGAGTGGTTTTTTGCGTTCCTGATCCTTATCGGCCTTGGCCTGCTGTTTGCTTCCCTTCCAGGTTGAATTTGAGGCTGACGCTGTCGCCTTGGAAGCGATTTTGATCTTTTCCGTCATCCTCGAATTTAATACCGATGTAGATTTCTTCGTTTACACCTGGTTTCAGATGCTGCCATCTAGTACCCCAGCTTGAGATATCCAATTGTCCGCCGTCTTTCAATTGCTTGAGTGTTTTACCGTTCAGCGGGCTGAGGATGACGCGATCATCGAAAGGAATCGATTTATTGTCGCTAGAGAGGAAGTATACCTTCAGATTTTTTGCAAAATCATCATCGTCGAGCTGATCTTCGCCCACATCCACAATGGTGTACTCCAGACCCATCAAGAGCTTGTCAACATCCAATGTTCCTTCATTTTTGATCTTGAACGTTCTCTCCATCCAGTCACCAGGTTTCAGGTTGTTCACATCAAACACTGCGGAAGCCGGTGTCGCCCCAATCTTCAAAGTACCTGCGGCAAACGTGTTGTTATCGATGGATGTCGTAGCGTTGAAGTATGCGAATGTTCCCCCGCCGATCAGAGCTGCACCCAGCCCTACAGATGCCAGCGTCATCGCAAATTGTTTTTTCAAGTTCATGTTCAATTCCTCCCAGGTATATGTGATCTTTTCTTTCTTGGTCTAATCGTACTGTTTTTGCGAAAAACGGACTTCCTGCATGGGAATGAAAAAGAACGCCTGCCTGGTTGATTGACTCTCCCCCTGCGTGGTCCTCCCCCCTCATACCAGAGGATGAAGGGGATTCAACCCGGTGATGTGATGATTCGCAAACAAAACGGTCATGACCGTTGTCCCCCGATGACAGGCGAAAACGGTCATGACCATTTTTGAGGATCTTTGAATTAGCGGCTTTCGTTAACAGGCGCATCTGCTTCTTTTAACATACGGAATAGCTTCCACACCTGGCTGACGATCAGATAGACACCCGGTACTACCAAGAAAACAAGCATTCCTACCTGTGAGCGGATAAACTCCACAAGATATCCAAGCAAAGGAACCCAATATTGTACCTCCCCGATGACCCGATCCTTGCTTACCGGATTGTAGTCATTGCCGTCGTTGGCGTCTCCTTTTGTTACCAATTGGCTATCTTTTATCTCCACGACACGATGTGTGACCGTTCTTCCATCCAGATCCTTGAATGTGATGATATCTCCTTGTTTGATCTGTTCGAAGGAAACGGGTTTGACTGCTACGATGCTTCCCGTCTGGAATGTCGGGGCCATCGAACCGCTCAGGACGACCATCAGCTCGTTGTCAAACAACATCGTTTTCCCGCCGTTCATCTTGCCAACAAACAAAAATACGCACAATGCGATAATCAAGGTAAACAGAATGGTGGCAGCAACGGACAAGACTTTTTTGACGATTGCCATCGGGCATCCTCCTTTTTCAATGTGGCTGAACGTTATCCCTCTGTCTGCGGCGTTGGTGTTTCTGGCGCTGGAGCTGGCGTCCCTGTCGGCTCTGCTGGTTGGGAAGGATACGGGGACGATGAATCCGGTGCCCCCGGCTGTTGGGATGGGGTCTCTGCGGGCAGTTCCGTAATGTCGGTTGGCTTCCGATAGGTTGTCACCAGTGTCACTGGAATCGTACAGGTGTAAAATCCCCCGAGAGCAGTAATCTGGATCTCGCCTTTTTCCACCCTGTTATCGAACTCAATCTCCTGCCGATCGTGGGCAATCCGGAAAACAATTCCATCCTCCGCATCCGTTCGCTCCACCTTGAGCACATCCGCGATCTCTCCCGTCACAGAAATGTTCTCCACGTCCAGGTCAAAATCGGGGCGTTGCGGGATAAACGTCAGTTCCGCTGTCCCTTCCACAATCGTCAGCGTTTCCCTTGTATCCTCAGAAACGCTGCCGTCTGCTTGTGTCTTGCGCACGACACGTACCTTCTTGACCACACGCGATGTCATCTGGATTTGGGAGGTGTCCGTCATGAAAACATCTTCATTGGATCCTGTGGAAAGGGAATACATCTGTTTTTTCTCACTGGTTAAAAAAGAAAGTGTTTGGTCTAACGGGACTGCGTTGCCTAAAAGACTGACTGCGATCAATGCCATGGCCAGCTTTTTCACTTTCTCACCCCTATTCGGCGTAGATCGCGTCGGATGTTGCTTGCTTTGCAAGAAAACGGATTTCCACTTCCCCGCGAAGGGATTGATACTGATGATCCACACCCTCACGCGGCAGATACACTGTTATCAAAAAGCTTTTATCCCCCTCATCCGCCAAAAACAAGCCTTCTGTCTCATGCCTGAGATTGGGACCGAACTCGGCCGGCTTGAGATCACGCACCAGTCCGTCGTACAGCTCTTCTTTCCCCTGCAAAATCCTCATACGCAGCACTTCCTCCAGCTTTTGCGCTGCCTCAGGCTGTTCGCGATTGGTGACACTCGCTACGATTTTATAGAAGAAGTCCAGATCGCTATCTCCACGCGACAAAGTTGCCTGCAACTGTCTGGCGTCCCCCGGGAGCATCCGTGCCAAATCCACAGTGTGATTGCCCCCCTCAAGCACCTTCCATTCATCTCCGAAGCGGCTTTTCGTAATATCCAGCAACCCCACAACAAACTGCTGACTCGAATCCCTCACTTGATGCCACATCCAGCTATACGTAGCCGATGGATGGACATACAGGGAAAAGGTAAGGCCCATCAGAAACAACCCGACCATCGCCTGATCCCATAGCGTGATTTCTCTTTTCCTGCGGGCCCTGCATCGCCCGGCTTCCCTACTCGTACGAATTGTTTTCCAGGAAGATGTCCGCCTTGTGCAAATGAAGAGCCAATTTTCTCTTGCCGTCCTTCTCTGTCTCGATCTCCTTGAAGCCGTCAATGCCATCACCTACCCGGACTCCATCGCTCATCACGGCGAACTTGTTCACTTTGACGAAATCGTTGTCGACGATTTGCACTTGTGTTTCTTGATCATTGTCAATGACAACGGCGTGATTTGCACCGACAAACCGGTTATTCACGATCATCGCAGCCTTGATTGTCTGATCCAGCACGATCGCCTGTTCAGCTCCTTCAAAACGGCTGTCCTTGACGGTTAAGCCTGTATATGTGCTTGTATCTCCATCCTCGTGCCCGTCCTTCGCAGTCTTGATTGCTTCGTTAAATCCAATGAACGTACACCTCGAAAAACTGACATTGGACCCCACCAGCAAGCCTGTCCCAGCTCCTTCAAACCTGATCCCTTCAAAGGCGGAGTCGCTCACTTCCAGATCTCCGGCTTCGATGATGACCTTACCTTCCTGACCGGGTGCAGCCTGCCACGTAATCTGTTCGGGCAAGTCCATACCGCTCAGATCATAGGTTCCAGCCCCCAGAATAAACGTCATTCTTTTTGCCGAGGCGCCGTCCTCTCCCGCAATCTTGTTCGCCATCTTCATGGTCTCGATCAGTTGGCTCCCGCTTAAATCCTCCGGTGTGAAGGTCATCACAGGCCCTCTTTGGGCAAAATATTCCGTATTCTCCTGCTGGGTAGCGAGAAAGCCAAAGTTGACCTCAGTCGATTTTTGCTGCACTTCATTTCCCGTGCTTTCCGGCAAGTAGACCGTGAAACGCAATTCGTCCTGGCCTCCTTGGGGAAGTTCCGGTATCACGATATTGGCTTGGGTCAGGCTTTTGACCCGTCCCAGGTAGAGCAGAGTATCTTCAGCCTCCCGCCGAATCTCCACCATCAATTGATCATAAACAATCTCGTCGCCATCCGCCTTTTCTGCGAGCAACGCGTATTTCACCGGGACGTCGCTGTCATTTTCAATGGTAAGGCTCTTTTCAAAACGCACACCAGGCATAAAGGGAGTTTGATCCTCTGCTTCAAAGCGGGCTTTTGTCTCCCCCAGCCGAATTTCCAGCTTTCCCGCAGCAAAAGCCGCCGTGTCATCCACTTGGCTGGTAAAGTATGCATAAGTCCCAAAACTGGTGCTAGCCGCAATCGAGGAAAGAACGGCTGTGCCCAATACAATGCGCTTCCATGGCCAGTTTTTAATCTGTTCCCACTTCATGACATGCCTCCCTTATTTTCACGGTAGTATCCGAACTATTCTGTTGCCTTGTCACGGGCTTTCGTTGCGAACAGAAGAGCCAGGCAGCGAAAGCAGCAAGCAACCCCGCCATCACCAGCGGCTCCTTACTAAATTGTTGAAGTGCCGCTGCATACGGGATGGTGAAAACCACCTTGCCCACGAGACGGTCCGGATCTGTCCATCCTCCGTCCAACTCGATATTGGCGTCACCTTTGGTTTGCAGGTAGCCGTTGTCCAGACTCTGGATGACGCGATGGGTAATCAGGGAACGCGTCTGCTCATCTCTCCAATACGTGACGATATCACCTACACGCGGCTCCTCACCAGCCCCATATCGCGTGACGATGACCATATCACCCGCGTCGATCTGCGGGGCCATGCTGCCGGTCAACACAGAAAGCATGCGCCAATCTCCATATCCCGGGATGCGGTCTTCGTTCAAGCGGCTGGTACTGTATAGAAACAGATTCAGAACAATCATCATCACGACCAGTCCCAGTCCAGTCCTTTTTACCCAGATCTTCGCCACTCCGCTCACCTCTTCGTTCTATTTTACGGCGGAAGAGAGCAGCTTATCTTCCGCCACCGGAGGGACTCCGTCGGCTGAAAAGGCGGAAGATTTCCAGCGGCCAGGATGACTGCTCATCATACTCAAGGATGAGGGCGGGAACGACAAAAGCTGCCCTTGTAACAAGGACAGCTTTTGTCTCGGCTTTCGTCTATCTGACCTTTGTTGGAGCGTTGGAGACTTTCGTCGGAGAGTGCAACTGTACGGCTTGTGCAAAGGCACGTACGACTCTCTCATCAAAACCCCGGCCTGCCATCATCCAGATCTCCTGAAATGCATCTTCCACGGTAGCGGTCTCCCGGTAGGGGCGCGGAGTCGTCATGGCGAGATAGCATTCGATAATGCCCAAAATCTGCGCCAACAAAGGGATTTCCTCACCCTTGTGTTCATTCGGGTATCCCTTGCCATCATAGCGCTCATGATGATCCTGCAACGCCTGCACGACCCGGGCAAAGCTTTGGTCGTCGCCGAACACCTCCCTGCCGATGTAGCAATGCTCCTGAATAATCCGATGTTCGTAGGCAGTCAGCTTTTCCCCTGATTCAAACACATAATCCGGCCATTTGATCCGGCTTACATAATGCAGGAGCGAAAGCAGCTTGATCTCCCAATCGTAAACCTGCTCCAGCGGAAATTCCCTGACCATGCGCCGCATCAGCCTGCTCATCTGCTCAATTTCTTTGCTGCTCCTTTGCGTCTTCCTCTCGACAATCGGAACCAGTGTATTCAGAAGCGAGATGGCATTCTCTCTCTTACGTTCTTCAAAGCTTTTCCCTGATTCATTCAACAGCTTTTGCAGGGTGAACAAGCTCACCCAGGAACCGATCGCGCTACCTGCAAGTAGTGTGGCCGAAAACAGCAAGTCCACCATTTCGCGTTGCCCCAAGACATGGAAAAAGACATAGATGACGCTACTCGTCGCCCCCCATATCAAAAGCAAAATTCTGTTGAAAAAAAAGCTCAAAAAGATTTGGTATAACAATAATAACGTCCAGATTTGGGAAACCTGCAGGGGATTGTACAAGCAAAAAAACAGCAGCAAGGACAAGCCAAGAAAAGCAGATACGTGATGGGTCTTACTATGATCCAACACATACCGTCTGTGCAGGACAAACATCGTCCAACTGATTGCAGTGCAGACGAACACTCCCGCTATGCCAGCCCACGGCTTGATCAGGATCCCGGCAAATTGAAACACGATTGTCAGGCATGCATTCGCACTTACCAGTACAGAGGTCCAGAAAAACATGGCGTCAGCCAATCGGTTGATGTGATTTCGTTTTCTTTTCCTCAGGATCATGAACATTCCCCTTTCCCTCCGTTGTGAATCTTAACGGGGTACTTTTACGATCCCTTTTTTCAAGGCATACAGAACAGCCTGTGAGCGATTCGGCTGTCCGGTTTTGCGCAAAATGCTGCTGACATGCGTTTTCACGGTAGCTTCGGAAATGTAGAGACGCTCGGCAATCTCCTGGTTGCTCAAATTTTCCACGATCAGTTGAAAAATCTCTTGCTCACGCTCCGTGAAGGCGATCGTTTCCTCGTCCCGCCTTCTGCGCTGCAGTTTGGACTGGAAGCAGGAGTAGCCCATCATTACCATATCCATGGTGTGCAGGATCTGCTCCGGTACGGTGTCTTTCATGATGTATCCGTCCACATGGGATTCCAGTGCGCGAAACACATCCTCGCTCTCATCAAATGCGGTCAGGATCAGTACCTTGAGATCTGGAATCTGTTCCTTCAGCATCTTGCAACTGTCGATGATCGAGATCCCGGGCATTTTCAAATCGGATACAATCAAATCAGGCTTTATAGTCAATGCTTTGGCCAAAAGCTCATCACCCGTACTCGCTTCGCCAATTACGGTATAACGAGGGTTGCTTTCCAATATCATCTTGAGCCCTTCCCGAACGATACGATGATCATCTGCGATCAGCATTCTGACTTTATCCATACATTTCTACGCCCTTCCTGGGTATGATTGCCAGCAGCTCTGTCCCTTCGTCTACATTCGCCGTGATATAAAGTGTTCCGCCTACCTGCGAAATCCTCTCTTTCATGCCGATGACTCCGTAATTTTGTTCGCTCGACTTTTCTTCCGGAACAAAACCGATCCCGTCATCTCTCACTTTGACTTTCCATTGTATCGAGGACACCTCCACGCTAACTGCCAAGGATCGGGCCCGGGCATGCTTGATGACATTGGCCGTGGCTTCCTCCACCATGCGGTATATTGCATCCAATACAGGAAGGGCCTCACCGGCCACGCTTCCCTTTGAGGAGAAACGAACCTCCAGATCTGTTCCCGCTGTCAGCCTTCTTACCAATTGTTCGATAGCTTCCGCGATTGGCTCCGAATCCCGCAACACGCGCAGATGGGTAATGGTATGGCGCACTTCACCATGACACCACTTGATCCGGTCTTCGATTTGGTCAAGCCTTTCCGCCACAGATTCTTTAGCCTCATCAGGCAAAGCATTTTTTAGCTGAAAGAGTTGGGCTGATAAAAAAAACAACTGCTGGGCCAACCCGTCATGCATGTCCTGGGCCAGTTTTTTCCGCATCTCCTCGTGCAATGATTGGGCCATTTCATAGTGGACACGATTTTGCTTGATTTGTTGGCAGACCACGATGGCAATCATCCGCAGCAGCAGCTGATCGAGCTGATGAAAGGTCCGATTGGGAGCAATCAAAAAAATCAGGCACCCCCACGCCTCCTGATCCAGCCGAAGCGGCATGCACGCATACGTATCTGACCGCCCCGTCATATCCTCCCATTCTTCAATCCTGAAGCCTCTCCATTCCTGGGCTCCCACATCCAGCAGGGTATTCAGAAAAAATTCCCTTTTCCAGTTGCCCTCCTCCTCATGCCCTTGATACAAGCAGAGATAGGCTAGCTCCGTGCGAAACACCTTCTGCACCAATTTTTCCGTAGAACTGCACAGGTCAGGAATGGGAGTGGAAGCAGTATTCCTCATAAAAAGATAGACCTGATAGCCTCGCGAATACACGGCTTTTATCGCCCGCAGAAGCACCAGCCACCAAAACGCCAAGCTTGTCCAGATCAGGATGGAGAGGAGTAGATGCAAATGGTCTAACTGTGACTGTTCAAGTACCATGTTGCCTGGGAACCAAATCGCGGAGAAAAAGATGACAGACGAGGAGACAAGGGATACCAGAATGACCTGTTTGAGTGATAAAACCACCATCAGCATAAAAAGGGAAGTGAAGGCGTAAAGCAGCAACGGGCTATGCCAATTGCCTGTCTGAACGATCAGGAACAGTGCAAAGCACATATCGACCAAGCCAAGCAGCAGCCAAAGCCGATTGGGAAGAGCAAAGCAAAGCAGGGCAATATAAAGCCCACAGAAGGTGAGGTATCCAGTGGCAAAATCGGGATTCCCCGCGGGTGATTCCATGTAGAAATAGAAAAAAGCGACTAACAAAATCCACTGAATGAGATAGACAACAAATCGGACTTCTTTCAGTAATTGATTCACAAATGAAACCTCACTTGTAGAAATCGTACAAAATCAAGAAAAAAGACTTAGTTCTATCGTAATGTATTTTGGCAAATCATTACAATCGATAATAATGTCGAAATGGACTGGAAGATGGTGATGTTCTTCGACATTATTCGAGAGATTTGAGTTTGACATACAGAAAACGATTCTTATCAACGCCCGATGTGGTTCGAATCCTATCCTTTCGAGACAAATAGGGCTTTCCTGCAAGTGTTCTGCTTGCGGAAAAGCCCCTTTTCATTGCCCTGCGAAATGATTCTGTTCCCTCAACCGCTCCAGAATACGACGCTTGCGGTACAGCATCATCCCCGCCTCTGCCACATCCTTCACAGTAGAACGATTCAGATAGGCCCCGAACAGGATTCCGGCTATCGGCACCATCTGAAACAGTTTTTTCCAACCGAAGTTTTCCGTGTACGTCACCACAACCTCCCGCCAGCCCTGCAACTGCGCGATCACGTCTTTTTGCGCGTTGGGCTCGTCAAAGCGGGACAGCTCCGCTAAAATGGCTTTCTTCCCTACGATATCAGACGAGGCAAACTGCAAGCATTTCACCACAAACAGCCGCTCCTTCTTCTCGTGCGGACGATACCCGTAGCAAAGCGCAATCTCTTGCAGGATTTTGAGCGAGGTCCCGAGCAGCAAAGGGATGTCCAGAGCCAGCGTAAAAATACCGCCAATCCCAGTCGTCGCTCCTTGCACGGCTGCGAAGGTTGCTCTCGACTCTCGCAGCTCCATCGCCACCTCGTTCATCATCGCAAGCGGTGCTGCCGCGATCTCCTCTCCCCCGATGTCAGCGGGCTTCTTAGGATGCAGCCGCTGGCGAAACCTTTGATAGATGGGCTCCGCCTGTACCAGGTAGGTTCCTCCCGTTTCCAGAAAAGCGGTCATTTCGTCCACTGCCGTCCCTAGCTTTTCTCTCACGAAAGCGGGCGTGATGCGATCCAAAAGGACAAATGGAAGCCTCCCGAGCTTCTCCCAGAACCACAAATCGTTCTGATCGCGCTCCCAAGCCTCCACTTCCTTCAATGCCTGTAGCAACGTCTCTCTCGATTCCATCCGTTGCAGCTCCCCCCCTGGATTTCCCGCACTTTGTATCTGTTCATAGGATGCCCCGTTTCAAATGTTTCAACTTGGATTTGCGCATAGAGGAAATAGGCACGGAACAAAAGGAGGATTTTGTTCTATAAATACAGAATTATACATTCGATCTTTTTAGAACTATCCAGTTCATCCTTACGAAAAGAGTGATTCGATGAAACGCTTGAACATGGGCAGAAGCCGTACGACGTATCAAGTAGAGCTGCATCATTCTCCACTTTTTGAAGCAGCGCTGGGAATCGCAGCCGCAACCTATGACGACATCCATCCCACTTTGGAGCAGCCGCCTGCCTACTGGCAGCAGATGTTGGCCGATCTCCCCCCTGATGTCAGGTCGGAAGCTTCCTATGCAAAAGAGTACAACACTTGGAAAACCCTGCTGCAACTGCTGCACGCGCAACATTTTGCCGATCTGGAAGCGTTTCTGGATTTTCTCCAACAGCTAAGCGCAGAGGAGTTGCGCTACCTGGCCTTGCCTTTTCTCGGGGACGAGCTTCAGTCTGCTCGACGCAGAGCAGCGGCAGGCAGCGAAGAGGATATCTTCGCCTTGATCCAGGCTTGTCAGGGGCATCTCTTTTTCCCTGCCTACATCTCGCACGTAACCGCGGCAGATCCGGAAGAACTGCGCAAGCATTTGAGCGTGCTGATGAATGGCTGGTATCTGACTCATGTAAAACCGCGCGAGGCGGAGATCACACGCATGCTCGAGCGCGACCGGGCACAAAAAGAGTCCTTGTTGGGAAAATGGTCGGCAGAAGAGCTTGTCGCTTATGCTACAGACGGCGATTATCCTCCGGAGCCTGCCGTGACTCGCGTATTGCTCATCCCTCAAGCCATCTACCGCCCCTGGACCGTGCAAGCCGACAAAGAAGCGACAAAGATCTTCTATTACCCGGTAGCCGAGCAGCATCTGTTCGAGCAGGCTGATCCCTATCGTCCACCGCAATCGCTCGTACAAATGATGAAGGCGCTGGGCGACGAGCATCGGCTTCGTCTGGTCAAAATCCTGGCCGGGCAGGAAAAGAGCCTGCAGGAATTGACGGAGCAGCTGCAGCTCGGCAAATCAACGGTACACCATCATCTGTCCATGCTGCGCTCCGCACATCTGGTAGAAACGGCCGGGACAAAGTACAGATTGCGCAAACCCACCCTGGACAGGCTTTCTCTGCTGATGGAACAATTTATAGATAGCCCCGGATCGGGGGAGGAACACTCTTGACGACTCCGCCGCTTCTGCGTCAACGCCCTTTTCTATCGATCCTGCTGGGACAACTCGTCTCCGAGCTGGGTGCCGCACTGGGGACTTTGGCTACTAGCTGGCTAATCTTTCAAGCGACTGGCTCTTACACGGCGGTAGGCGGACTCTGGCTGCTCTACTTTTTGCCTTCCTTGGTGCTGCAATTGATCGCAGGTCCTTACCTGGATCGCTGGGAGAAAAAACGCGTCCTGGTATTTTGCCAGTGGATGCGCGGCGGGGCCTTTTGCCTCTCCTTCGCCGTTCTGATTCTGTGGCCTGAGGTACAATGGCCTTTTTATCTCACTTCTCTGGTCAATGGACTGATCCAGCCTCTCTATGTGCCGGCCAGTCAGTCCCTGCTGCCATCCATCGTGAAAAAAGAGGAGCTGGTCAGTGCCAATGCCACCCTTGATGGTGTGCTGCGCATGGCGATGATCGGCGGACCGGTACTGGGAGGCGCGATTGTCGTCGCTTTGGAGGGCACTTGGGTATTGGCATTGGTCGCGATGAGCTTTTGGATCAGCGGACTTCTTTTGCTGTACAGCCCCATCCAATCAGGAGAGAAAAAGGTGGAGAAGCAGCCGTGGATCACGATGTTTCTCGCCGGCCTGCACGTGTTTCGGGAACAGCCGCTGTTGCTGTGGCTGGGTGTTTTTCTGGCTGTCGTCCAATTTGCTGTGGGGATCACTCTGGTCTTGACCATCCCCTACGTGGTCGACGAGCTGTCCGGCACTTCGCTGCATGTAGGGTTGTTCCAGGCCGGTTTTCCGCTTGGGTATTTGCTCGGAGCTCTGCTCGTACCGCCATTCTCTGCCCGATACGCGCAAAAGCATGTCCTTATGCTGGGCTCTATCGCCATCGGAGGCGCAACCTTTGTCGCACTTGGCCTCGTCCAGCACGTCTGGGTCGCCATCGCAATCGAGGTTATCGCCGGGATTGCCGCCCCCTTTTTCCACGTACACAGCACCAGTCTGTATCAGCGCTCAGTCCCGCCTGATCTGATGGGGCGCGTCTTATCCGTCAGGCTTTTGATCATGCGCCTGACCATGCCGCTAGGGGTCTGGCTGGGCGGTCAGTTAGGAGAGTCCCTCGGGATTCGCCCACTGTATATCGGCATGGGCCTATTGATTGTCGCCATCGCCTTGCTCGGCTTGTTCCTGCCTTATTTTCGCGCTATGCAACAGTCTTATCACATTGATAAAAAATTCTAAAATTTGGCAAAAAGAATTCCCTCGTACTGTATAATGAAGGTCGGGTGATCCCCTAGATTCTGAAAATAAAAGGAGCGTTTTTATGCCCCAGTCTTCTTTACACACTCTGCTGGATACCGTTAACCGCGTCATTGTCGGAAAAGACAAACAGATTCGACTGCTGGTTACTGCCCTTCTCGCCCGCGGCCATGTCTTGCTGGAGGATCTTCCCGGCATGGGGAAAACGGTGCTTGCGAAAACATTGGCTCAGTCCATCGGCGGTACGTACAACCGCGTACAATTCACTGCCGACCTGCTGCCATCCGATATTGTCGGTCTGCATGTGTTCAACCAGCGCAGCAACGACTTTGAATTGCGCAAAGGACCCGTGTTCGCTGACATTCTGCTGGCCGACGAGATCAACCGCGCGACCCCGCGCACACAATCCGGCCTGTTGGAATGCATGGAGGAACGCCAGGTGTCCATCGAAGGCGTGACGCTGCCGCTCTCTCCTGCCATGCTGGTCATCGCGACACAAAACCCGATCGAATCAGAAGGCACCTACCCATTGCCTGAAGCGCAGCTGGACCGGTTTTTATTCAAAATCTCCCTGGGATACGGCAATCGCGAGGATTCCCGCGAGATCTTGCGCCGCTTCCGCAGTCAATCCCCGCTCGAGGCGATACAGCCTGTCATCTCGGTCGACGAGATCGTCGCCTTGCAGCAGGAAGTAACCAAGGTGCACGTCAGCTCTACGGTGGAAGAGTATGTGATCGACCTGACCGAAGCGACGCGCGACAATCGCTCGATCGAGGTAGGCATCAGCCCCCGCGCCATGCTCGCGCTGGTCCGTTGCGCGCAGGCGTCTGCTTTCCTGGATGGACGGAGCTTTGTTTTGCCCGATGATGTGAAGCACGTCTTCCCGAGCCTGGCTACGCACCGCATCCGTCTCTCGATGGAGGCAGAGCTTCATGTCACGGAGGAGGAAGTCATCGCGGAAATTCTGAAAACAGTCCCGACCCCGGTCGAAGAAAGTGTGTAGGCGATGAATGCGAAACAGCCCTTTCAATTAATCGGCTTTCTCTTGCTGTTCGGCGCGCTTTTCTCCGGAAGCTGGTTCCTGTGGCTTTTCGGCGGGCTGTTCTTTTTCCTCCCGGCTGCACAGGATTGGTGGCAAGCACGGCTTGGACGCTGGCTGCGAATGGAGTGGTCCGCTGACCAAAGCCGGGTCATGCCGGGAACACCGGTACATGTCACGATCAAGCTTCATAATCGTTCGTGGCTTCCGCTCCCTGCTACCTGGCTGCGGATCACCTTGCCCGATCACGTCACCGTAGACGGGGCGGATGAGAGCAGTGTTCACAACCAACGGATGATCGTCCTTCTGCGCCTGGATGTGCCTGCCCGAAGAAGTGCGGCACGCGCGCTCGTACTGACTCCTCACAAGCGCGGCACCATTTGGCTGACAGATGTGCAGACGCAGACGATGCCATTGTTTGCCGGAGAAGCAACTCCGGTGCTGTTGCCGCTCTCTTTTTCCCTGCTGGTCTACCCGTCGCCATTGCCGCTGCCCCCCATCGCTTTTGAGGAGACAGAGCCGGACGGCAATAGCCTTTCCCGGCAAAGACGGCAGGAAGATCCGACATTTTTGCGCGGGGTCAGACCCTATTCCCCAGGCGACCGGATGAAACAGATCCACTGGAAGGCCACAGCCAAGACGAACGCGCTGCAAACGCGCTTGTTCGAGCATACCGCCCGTTCCAACTGGCGTCTCGTAGGTCATATTCTGCCATCGTACGAACCGAAGCTGCAAAAGCATAATGATGCCGAAAACGAGCGCACCATCTCTTTTTTGGCGGCGCTATCCATCTACTGTCGCAAGCGCTCGCTCGGCTACGAGCTGTTTCTCACTGTCAAGCAGCGCGGTCGGGAGATGTACCATGTGCCTGCGGGGAGCGGTAAAACCCATCATCTCCAGATCATGACCCACCTCGCCCAGCTCCACCACTTTTTCACGACGCCATTGGCCTCTCTGCTGCGCCGCTTGGAGGAAAGCTCCTCGAAGGAAGCCATTCTGCTCATCACGCCGCGTCTGGACGAACAGACCGCCGCTTCCATCGAACGGCTGCAGCGGCGTGGCCACAAGGTTGCCGTACTGGATGTCTCGGAGGAAGAGCCTGTCCTCCGTCGGTATGAGGCAGCAGCCGATCGCCGGAGAAAGGTGGTGGCACGATGAGCTTCTCGTTTTTGGGCCGACTGGGAGTAAGCTTTTGGCTGGAGGCATTGCTGGCAGCAAGCGCTTTGATGCTCTTCGGCTATCTCGCGGCAGGAGAGACCGAAATGCTGGTCTTCGCGATTGCAGTATCCTTCCCCTTCCTCATCGGGGGCTGGCTCTACCGGGCAGGCGGACAAAACACCCTCCTGCATCTCTTGCTCTATCCGTTGCTTGCGGGTGCAGCCTTACTTGGCTTCTACTGGTTTGATTCCTGGCTGATCGCGTTGCTGCTGGCAGGCGGGCTTTATTGGCGCATCCATGAACTGTCCCAGGACATCTTCCACGTTGACAATTTGCTAAGACGTTTTATATTCGCCAATGCCATCTGTCTGACGCATCTGACTTTGGCTGCCCTGTTTCTTCCCGCTAATGCGAAGGCTCCTTTTGATCCGCACGCCTTTTACGGGATGCTCGCGGTGATCCTCGCCAGTTATCTGGTGCTGAATGCCTGCCTGTACATGTCACATGTGCAAATCCCGCATGGTCGTCCGCCTGTCCGCATCCGGCTGACCCTATCGGCCCAATGGCTGTTGACGCGAATTATGCTCCTGAGCGGGTATCTCTTGGGCGGCTATTCCCTGCTTTGGCTCCTCCACGTTCTTTGGGCCTGGCTGAAAGAGCCATTCTGGGAACTGTTGTACAATTTGTTCGACCCGCTCCTTCAGATGTTGTCGAGTTGGACGGCTGGGCTATTCGCCAACAGGCAGATGGAGGAAATCAAAAATAATCAAGAGATGGGCAAGGATCAGCCGTACGAAGAACTGGAAGGTGCCGGAGAACCGCTCTTTACGGCATTGGAGCCTTACCTGATCGCAGGGCTAGTCTTGCTGGCGGCCGTCCTGCTGGCGCGCTTTATCTGGAAGCGCCGACATGCACCGAAGGCTGGCGAGGAAGCACCATCCTTGCCTGTCTTGCAAACGACGATCTCCGACCTGGAGCCATCGGAGTCAGAGCCGGGGCAACCACTGCTCGATCTGAATACCTTTTTCAAAAACCGAAAAGGTCCATCAGAGGAACCGGTCCGCTACGCTTACTACCAGTTCTTGCAGCACATGTCGGCACAAGGCATCCCGATCCATCGCTATGAGACTACACAGGAATTCTTGCAGCGATTGCGGGCTCATCTTACTGATACCGTAGAGATGCAGCTTGTGGAGAGCATTACTCGCTATTATGAGCAGTACCGCTACCAGGAGCACTCCTTGTCTGAACCGGATTTGGAGGCGATGCAGGCAGCGGTGCGCAAGCTGCTGGAGACCTCACCACCCCGTTCGTAATGGGGTGGTGGATTTTTCAGACAGAAAGCGATCTTTTTTATTGGGGGAAAGAAAATGTCAGATGACATCAATCGGCACATTCTCGAAGAACTGAGAAAGATGAATGAAAAACTGGATCGGCTGCAGGAAAACAAGAGACTGTCCACACCGATGAAGCTGGTCGCCATCTTCCTGGGTTTCTTGATTATCGGTCCTCTTTTTGCGGGTGTGATTTCGTACCTCCTCACATTTTTCGATAAAGCATAAACAAGGAGATGAATGCCGACATGGAATCACGCCGTGCCATCGGAGCAAGGCTTGATCGACTGTTTTGCTTAGACGAATGGGAAGCTGACCCAGCATTTCGCCGCTTCATTCCCATGGTTTATGAGCCGCTCCGTTTCGATTGGGCTCACTTTTTTGAAGCTGATTTCGTGCAGCGCTTCAATGGCTTTATGCTGGCGGGACGCGAAGAAATGCACACTGTATTCCTTGCTGTTTTTCCGACTGAGGCGGTTCTGCAATCTTTTCTCGAACAATCAGAGCCCGGAGATCTGCTGTTTATGCACCACCCTCTTTTTATGGAATGCGGAGATCCGCGCGGCACCTGGGGACAGGGCTTTCTGCCGATTCGACCGGAGCTTCTGCAGGCGATGAAAGAAAAGGAGCTATCCGTCTATACCTGCCACTTGCCTATGGATACCAGTCTGCCAATTGGCACCGGGGGAGCGATCATGGAGGCACTCGAAGCGGAAATGATCCGACCATTCCTCCCGTTTGGCAACGGACATATCGGTGCGATTTGCCGGATTCAAGAGACAAGCACTTCCGGTTTAAGCGGCCAGTTACGCCATCTTTTTGACATCCCGTATGTCGACTTCGAAGGGAAAACACTCGATCGCATCGATACGATAGCCGTCGTCCCCGGCTGCGGCGATGTCGTAAGCTATATGCAGGAGGCCGAGGCGCTGGGGGCGCAGGCGTACATCACAGGAGAAATCCATTGCCACATTGACAATCCCTACGGCAAACAACGCTTCGCCCAGATGATGGAGTACGTCGCGGAAACGACCATGTCCTTGATCGGCGTCTCTCATTCGGCATCGGAATACCTGGTGATGAAAACGCAGATGAAGCGCTGGTTTGAACAGAGCACCTCCCTGCGCGTGGTCTTGCTGCCGCAGGAAAAGTGGTGGCTGTAAACTTTTCAACTTGGCCTCCCTCATGTAGAATAGCCCTAACGGGTAAGGGGGGGGACAAGCAGTGAATGACCAGGACTGGTCCTTGCTAGAAGCGATCTACGACGAAAAGAATCTGACCAGAGCAGCCGAAAAACTGTATATTTCCCAACCTGCGCTGACGTACCGCATTCAGCAGATCGAGCAGGAATTTGGCGTAAAGGTCATTTATAGAAGCAACAAAAAGATCAGCTTTACCCCCGAGGGAGAATACCTCGTCAAATACGCCAAAAGGATGCTGTTGGAGCGCAGGAAAACAAAGGATACTGTACTCAGCATGAGCAAGCATGTGCAAGGCTCGCTGCGGATCGGCTGTTCAAGCAACTTCGCCTTGTATAAACTGCCATCCTTGATCAAGCAGTTTCTTGTTTTATATCCAAAGGTAGAAGTGAATGTGAATACCGGTTGGAGCTCCGAAGTGATGAAATTGCTGCAGAACGAGGATGTTCATGTCGGAATCGTAACGGGAGATTACAAGTGGCTCGAAAAAAAATCGGTGATCACGGAAGAGCCTCTCTGTATCATTTCCAAACAGCCCATCGCTTTGGAAGACCTGCCAAAGCTGCCGCGGATCAATTATGTTCCCGCAAAGAGCCGATTTAATCCTACGAATCCGTTGATCTCCAAAATCATTGATAATTGGTGGCTCGAACGGTTCGACGGTCCCCCTCTGATCATCATGAACGTGGACAAGGTAGAGACCTGCAAAGAAATGGTTTTCAACGGTTTGGGCTATTCGATCATACCCCGCGGGGCATTGGTTGACCGTGACCGGGATGCGTTTTATTCCATCGACCTGCATTATACGAACGGCGAAGCCCTCATGCGTAGAACCTGGATGCTGTATCGGGAGTCTTCTTTGGGACTGTCCGCTGTCGATCGTTTTGTCCATTACGTGCAGACCCAATACGAAAAAAAGATCGAGTAGCCCTACTCTTGGCTTGCTCGATCTTTTCTTATCTCCGTTTACTCGCTATTCATAGAGGTGACAGGCGACATATCTCCCGTCTACCTCTGTCCACTTCGGTCTTTGTGTCTTGCAGATTTCCATGCAGGCGTGGCAGCGGGGATGAAACGTACAGCCCTGAGGCGGATTGGCCGGGCTGGGGACATCTCCCTGAAGCACAATACGCTCTCTTTTGGCCAGCGGGTCGGGCACAGGAACCGCAGACAAAAGGGCCTGCGTGTAGGGGTGCAGAGGCCTATCGTACAAATCATGTTTGTCCGCCAGCTCCACCATTCGTCCCAGATACATTACACCGACCCTGTCGCTGATATGCTTCACCA
Source organism: Brevibacillus panacihumi W25 (assembly GCF_000503775.1). GTDB lineage: Bacteria > Bacillota > Bacilli > Brevibacillales > Brevibacillaceae > Brevibacillus > Brevibacillus panacihumi_A. The sequence goes on from NZ_KI629782.1 coordinate 2,311,826, forward strand.
CGCTCAAGTCATGTGCGATAAACAAGTAGGTCAAACCAAACTGTCCCTGCAAATCCTGCAAAAGATTGATCACTTGCGACTGGATCGAGACATCGAGTGCGGAAACAGGTTCATCCGCGACAATCAATTGCGGCTCCAAAGCCAATGCCCGGGCGATCCCGATCCGCTGTCGCTGTCCACCGCTGAATTCATGCGGGTGCCGTTTGGCATGATAGCTGCTCAATCCGACGACTTCCAGCAACTCATCCACGCGCTTGTCTTTTTCCTTGCCAGTGTAAAGCCGATGAATCTCCATCGGTTCGGCAATGATCTCGCCCACTGTCAAACGAGGGTCCAGCGAGGCATACGGATCCTGAAAGACCATTTGCATGTTCTTGCGCAATTTGCGCAGTTCCCTTGTATTCATGCCTACCAGATTTTTTCCCTCGTAGATGACTTCTCCCTCGGTTGGCTGCAGCAGTTGCAGAATGGTCCTCCCTGTGGTGGATTTCCCGCAGCCGCTCTCGCCTACCAACCCCAGTGTTTCCCCTTTAAAAATGGTAAAATCCAATCCGTCTACGGCCTTTACATGGTTGACTGTCCGCTTGAGCAGCCCTTTCGTGATCGGATAGTACTTTTTCAAGTTTCTGATTTCGACCAACGGCGTTTCTCTTATACTCATGCCTGTTCCCCCTTTGCCTCGTAGAGCCAGCATCTGCAGGAGTGATTGTCTTCGATCTCATTTAGTTCTGGAATCTCTTGCCTGCAGATGTCTGTCGCATATTCACAACGGGGAGCAAACGTACACCCTTTTCGCAGCGTACCCGGTATCGGAACGCTTCCTTTGATCGAATACAGACGCTCATCCGTCCCGTTCAAGCGTGGAATTGATTTCATCAAACCCTGTGTATACGGATGCTTGGGATTGGTGAACAAGGTGACGACATCAGCCTCTTCGACTACTTTCCCTGCATACATGACGATCACCCGGTCGCACATCTCCGCCACGACACCCAGATCATGGGTAATCATCATGATTGCCGTATTGTGCTTCTCCTTCAATTCCCGCATCAGGTCCAGAATCTGCGCTTGAATAGTCACATCCAAGGCTGTTGTCGGCTCGTCCGCTATCAGCAGCTTGGGATTGCATGACATGGCCATCGCAATCATGACCCGCTGCCGCATCCCGCCTGACAACTGGTGGGGATATTCGTCCACAATCTGTTCAGCCCGAGGAATGCCGACCAGCTTCAGCATATCGATGGCCCTGGCTCTGGCTTGTTGTTTGCTGTATTGCATGTGAATCTCGATCGCTTCACCGATCTGCTGCCCAATGGTAAAAACGGGATTGAGAGAAGTCATTGGCTCCTGAAAAATCATCGCCATTTCGTTTCCGCGCACTTTCCTCATCTCTTCATCAGACAAGGCAAGCAGATCACGCTCCTGAAACGAGATTGAGCCTGCCACTACTTTACCCGGCGTCAATCGCATCGTGGTCAAGGACGTAACGCTTTTTCCGCAGCCTGATTCCCCCACGATGCCAACCGTCTCTCCCTCATATACCACGATGTCTACCCCGTCGACTGCCGGGACAACCCCTTCTTCTGTTTGAAAATAAGTCTTCAATCCTTTGATTTCCAATAATTTTGGTTTCAACGCTCTCCCCCCTAGACGGATACACAGATGCTCCTGCGATTTTACAGCTTCATTTTGGGGTCGAGCGCATCACGTAATCCGTCCCCCAGCATATTGAAGCCCAAGACCAGAAACATAATGGCCAACCCTGGCATGGTACTGACATGGGGGGCAACCCTCAAGTATTCTCTTCCTGTACTGAGCATAGCTCCCCATTCTGGCGTAGGAGGCTGCGCTCCCATTCCGAGAAAGCTCAATCCTGCCGCCGTAATGATCGCCGTAGCGATCCGCATGGAAGACAGGACGATAATCGGTGCGATGCTGTTCGGAATCACATGCTTGATGATGATGTGCAAGTGGCTTCCGCCCATCGCCTTTACTGCTTCGATATACTCTTTGTCCTTGATGGAAATGACGGAGCTGCGAGATAACCGGGCAAACGTCGGTACGGAAAAAATCCCGATCGCGATCATGACGTTGATCATTCCCGGCCCCAGCACACTGACAATGGCAAGCGCCAGCAAGAAGCTCGGAAAAGCCATAAAAATATCCATAATGCGCATGATCAGCGTATCGGCAAGCCCTCCAAAATAACCGGAGATGGTACCCAATGCCACACCCAAAATGACGGCGATCAGCACCCCGACAATTCCTGTCATCAAAGAGATTTGTGTTCCGTGGATAATGCGAGACAGAATGTCCCGACCAAATTCATCTGTACCGAAGGGGTGGTTCAGGCTCGGTCCCTCCAGCATGATTTGCATGTTTTGCTCGATCGGATCATAAGGGGCCACCCATGGGGCCAACAATGCGACTGCTACACAGAATACCACCATCCAGAAGCCGACCATCGCCCGCTTGTTTTTCTTGAAGCGGCTGACCATCATTTTCCATTGCGACCGACTGGCATAGGCATGCTCCGACGTGCTCTCGTCCTGTTGAAGTGCCAAATCTATCTGACTCATGGTGTGCTCCTTTCTACTCGTATTTCACTCGCGGATCAACCAATCCGTAGCACAAGTCCACAAGCAGATTGACGATCACGAAGATGGCAGCGACAAACAATATGCTACCTTGAATGGAAGGATAGTCTCGGAACTGAATGGACTGGATGATAAAGCGGCCGAGTCCGTTAATGGAAAAAACTGTCTCCGTCAGTACCGCTCCACCCAAGAGCGTCCCGAACTCCAGCCCGATGATCGTAACGATGGGAATCAGGGCATTTTTCAAGGTGTGCTTGTACACGACCAGCTTTTCTTTGACTCCTTTGGCTCTCGCCGTACGTACAAAATCCTGGTTGATGACTTCCAGCATGCTGGAGCGCGTCAAGCGCGCAAGGATGGCGGAAGAGGACAATCCCAATGCCAAAGCCGGCAGAATAAAGTGACTGAAACCGTCATTGCCACCGGAAGGAAGCAGGTTCAAGTAATAGGAAAAGAGAAGAATGAGCATTAGGCCCAGCCAAAAAACCGGTAAGGAGATTCCGAACAAGGACACCATCATGGTTACATTGTCGATCAAGCTGTTGGGACGCGTCGCGGAAAAAATACCGGCAAAAAGGCCTATCACGACCATAACGGCAATTGCCATGACGGTCAGAGTGATTGTCGAGGGAAAGCGGCCCATGATCTCATCCAGGACCGGCCGCTCTGAACGCAAAGACACGCCGAGGTCGCCCTTCAGCAGATTGGAGACGTACTTTCCGTACTGCACGTACAAGGGTTGGTCAAGTCCCAGATGCTCCCGGACTTCCGCTACCTCCTCTGCAGACGCTTCAGGACCTGCAATCATGCGGGCAGGGTCGCCAGGTACGGCATGGATCAAGAAAAAGGTCAGGATGGAAACCCCGATCAGGGTTGGAATGACTTGAAGCAGTCGCTTCACAATGTATGCAAACAACTGGATGCCTCCTCACTTAAGAGGAGGAGGATGGTCATCCATCCCCCGCCTCATCCATTCGTTATTTTTTATCGGCGTCGCGCAGAATCAGTCGCTCTGTATTGGAACCGTACACACCCTCTACATTTTTGCGGACACCGATCGGTTGTTTCATTTCTACCAGGAAGATCCATGGAGCTTCATCTTTGATGATTTGCAGCGCTTTTGCATAAATTTGTTTGCGCTCCTCCTCATTCGTTGTCTTCATCCCTTGATCGATCAAGGCATCCAGCTCTGCGTTGGAAAAGAGCGTCCGGTTATTGCTTCCTTCTGTGGAGAAGTTCGGACGCAATCCCCAGTCGGCATCATTCGTCGGCACAGCCCAGCTCAGGAGGAAGAGATCGTAGCCGGAATTCGGATCGTCAATGGCTTCCTGATAAGCGCCCCACTCCCATTTGCGGAACTCTACGTTAAAGCCGACAGCCTGCAAATTGGCCTGGACAAACTCGGACAGCTGGCGATCCATCAGATAGCGCCCTTCCGGCGTCCAAAGCTTGATGGTCGTGCCTGGCTTGACTCCTGCTTCCGCCAGCAGCTGCTTGGCCTTTTCCGGATCGTACGGATACGTTCCGACTGGCGAATAGCCCCATGTCAGTCCTGAAATCGCTGCTTCTGCCGGCTTGGCGTTGCCCATCATGATCTTGTTTACGATGGTTTCTTTGTCTACGGCATAGTTCAGTGCTTGGCGAACCTTCACATTGTCGAATGGAGCTTTTTGCGTGTTCATCCCCATGTACAGATTGCGGTTGCTCGGGTACAGTTCGACTTTTACCTGGTCGTTGCTTTTCAGACGTTCGATATCAGTGGCGGGAATCGGAAGAATGACATCAGCTTCGCCCGTTTCCAGCATCAGGCTGCGCGCCGCATTCTCGACTACCGGCTTGAACGTAATCGATTTTACTTTCGGCTTCTCGCCCCAGTAATTCGGATTGGCTTCCAGAACCAGCTTCTCGCCTGAAATCCACTCCTTGAATTGATATGGCCCTGAACCCACTGGCGACTTCCCTACGCTCTTCCCTTTTTCTGCAGTATTCTTCGGGCTGTGGATTCCTCCGTTCGGATGCGCCAGCGTAGCCAAGAGCGGAGCGTACTGGAATTTCAACTGAAACGACACTTTATATTCGCTCTCTACGGATACGGATTCGATAAAGTCAGCAAAAAGGGAGCGTCTTTTCAGTTTGTTGTTTTTATCCAGAATTCGATCGAAGCTCGCTTTGACGGCTTCGGCGTTTACTGGCTCTCCGTCTTGGAACTTGGCTCCTTCCTGCAAGGTAAAGGTCCAGCTTTTCCCGTCTTCCGACATGCTCCATTCCTTGGCCAGTTCCGGGACGATCTTCATATCCTTGTCAAAAGTAACGAGCTTGTCGTAGATCAGTTCGGTCGCATGCAGAGAAATTCCGTCTGATGCGTCTTGAGGATCCAGACTGATCGGCTCAGAGCCTAATGCGACTACCAGATCCTTGGGACCTTCCGCAGCAGGCTGCTCTCCGCTGGAAGCGTTGTTTCCACAAGCTGAGAGAAGCAGCATGAGTGAAGCAATAGTAAGTGAAATCAGTTTTTTCAAACAAATCTCCCCCTGTTTATATTTGTCTATGGCAGCTTGTTGCTTTTGGCCGCCTTGAACTCCTCTTGAATCTCCTGCAGTACGTCAGGCATTGTAATCAGATCATAGACAGTCCCGGCAATGGCTTTTGCTGCCGTAATGACTGCGGCATGGCCATCTGCGCTTTTGCCAGCCTCCACCCATTCTCTCGTATGATTGGAGACGCCGAACGGAACAAACGAGACCCTCAGGCATGCGCCTGGGACGCGGTGCGTAACGGTGCTGAAATCCGTTGAGCCGGTGCTTTGACGCGGGGGTGTAATTTCCCTGGCCCCAACCTGACGGGCATTTTCCAGCAGCAGATCATTCAAACGCTGTACATTCAGCTTGTTGTCCAGCGCCTTTCCTTCGTGGATGGTCAATTTCGCTCCCGTAGCCAGAGCAGCTCCACGAGCTACGTTGAATACACGCTCCACTACCGTGTTCAGATATTCGCGATCAGCGGCTCTGATGAGGAATTTAGCCGCGGCCCGCTCCGGCACGATATTGGGCGCTGTTCCTCCATCGGTAATTGTACCATGGATTTTTACATCGGATCGAACATGCTCCCGCAAGTATTCAATTCCATTAAAAGTAAGAAGAACCGCATCCAAGGCGCTAATTCCCTGCTCTGGCGAGACGGCAGCATGAGCCGCCTTTCCTGTGAAGACAAAGTCCACCGAGTTGATGGCGAGCGATTTGCCATCGACAGTGGTTCGGTCTCCGCCATGCATCATCAGGGCAGCATCCAGACCGTCGAATAGGCCGGCCTCTGCCATCGGCACCTTGCCGCTGGTCGTCTCTTCTGCCGGAGTCCCGAACACGATGATCGTAGCTGGCAAATCACCCAAATTGTTGCGCAGCGCGATCGCCGCACCAGTGATGGACGAAGCCTGCAGGTTGTGACCACAGCCATGTCCCAGGCCTTCCAACGCATCGTATTCGCATAACAAGCCAATGACAGGACCGCCCGGCTTGCTCGTATAGGTCGCCTTGAAAGCGGTGGGCAACCCCGCTACTTCCTTCTCCACTTGGAAGCCGTGTTCAGCCAATGTGCGAGTCAGTAGCTCTGCCGCTTTAAATTCCTGATGCCCAAGTTCAGGATTATCATGGATAAAGTCATTGATTCCAATGATCAGGTCCCGGTTCTGCTCAACTGTCGTGTAGATGTTTGCTTTCATTTGATTCACGTTATACCTCCATCGCTGTCTTCTGATTCCGACTCGGTTTCCTTTTGTTGGAAACGTTTTCAACTCGTGTGTTTGCCTTGGGGTTATGTTAAACCTACTTGATTGCCCCCCTTTCGTAAAATAGAAGACATTTATGGAATCCTTCAAAAATTTCTATTGTTCCGTCGATGCTCATCATAAAAAGCCCCGTCATCCGACTGACGGGTCATGCAAATATGCAAAGAAAGGGCGATCCCTCGGTCATAGAGATGACCTTCCGGGAACGCCCTTATGTTCTACTTATCGTTTGGGAAAACCAGGCCCATACTGCTGGGGAATCTCGACTTCACCCGACAGCTCGCGGATGGCATGAATCGCCCAATACGGATCGTGCAGCATTCCGCGGCCCACTGCGATCAGGTCAGCGTCGCCATTCCCCAGTGTCGCTTCCGCCACATGGGCATCATCCAGCTTGCCCACGGCAATGACAGGCACCTCGAGAGTCTGGCGGATCGCTCGGGCGAATGGAACCTGATAACCAGGGTGAATGCCCGGACGCCCGCGAGAGCCGATCGGCCCTTCTCCGCCACTGGATACGTGGAAGATGTCTACTCCCGCTTCCTTGTAGCGTCGGCAAAGCTCGATGCTATGCTCCAGACCGTAGCCTCCATCGACGTACTCTACTGCAGAGATCCGCATGATCAGCGGCATATCTGCCGGAATGACCTTTTTGATCGCCGAAACGACCTCAACGCCGAACAATGCCAAGTCTTGCCCGTACTGATCGTCGCGCTTGTTGGTCAATGGGGATTGGAACTGGTGGATCAGGTAGCCGTGAGCTCCATGAATCTCGATCGTGTCCACCCCTGCTTCTACCGCGCGCCGCGCAGATTCGGCAAACTTGACGACCATCTGCTGAACCTCTTCCGTCGTCAAAGCGCGCGGAGTTTTATACACATCACCTTGAAACCGAATCGGCGAAGAAGATACGGGAACCTCCGCATCCTCGGCTTTGCGGCCGGCGTGTGCGATCTGGATGCCAATCTTGGCTCCGTACTTATGTACTTCATTCACGATGCGGGCATAAGCAGGAATTTGCTCATCTGACCATAAGCCCAAATCTCTGTTGGAAATGCGGCCATCCGGCTCGACATCGGTCATTTCCATGATGATCAGACCTGCCCCGCCTACTGCCCGGGAGACGTAGTGAACAAAATGCCAGTCATTTGGAGTTCCATCCTGAGCATCCACCGAGTATTGGCACATCGGCGGCATGACCACGCGATTTTTTAGCGTAAGACCTTTGTACGAAAACGCTGAAGCTAACAACGCCATCTGTCCCACTCCTTCTTTTTTTCCTATCATGCCAAAACTCCCGTGCTTCCGCAATCTCAAGCTGCACTTGCCCGACACTTGTCAAAGGACAGACAATAGCTCGCATCGCCTTGATCGTAGCGACGGTACTATTCTTCCTTGGGTTTCAAAGCAATCCTGGTTGCCTTCCCGTCGATAAACATGACATCAATCTGCCCTATATCCGTTACGTATACATTGTGGATATAGGGGGTTTTGGTTCCTGACAGCTGTAACCATTCCCCACTTTTCGTTTCTGCAGGCTCTCCAAAGAGTTCGTTCACCACTGCCTCCAATTGGTCTTCGATCGATTTGCCGTCGAATCGAACTTCTGATGCCGCAAATGGGAAGTCATTAATTATCGTGTCTTCCTCCGGCCTATCCAATTTGTACCTTTCCGCTATCGCAGCAAGTTGCTCTTCCTTTGTTAAACCTGAATGTTCGCCTGGATCAACCCAAGGAGCCGCTTCTGTCATCGAATCCGAATTACTGCATCCCCCAAGAAGCACAGCCACGACGAGCATGTATAATATCGATCTCATCCTATATCCTTTCCTTTCATCTTCTCTATAAACGATTAAGGGCACACCAGCAACAAGCGATGAGCCAGTATTAGACTCATCGCTTGTTGCCTCCCAGTTTATAATTTCTCATCATATTTGCGATCATCTCACCGTAATCAAGGACAAATCAAGGATACCAAAGACGTTAATTGATTGTCAAATATTCCCATATACACAACAACCCTATCTTGATAAAACAAACGGGAGCTACCCAATAGGATGGCTCCCGTTTCCTTTTTCGTCTTACTCCGGCATCTTCCCGGTATAATTCAACTGCGGACGAATAATCCGGTTGCTGCCTGCCTGCTCCAGAATGTGCGCACTCCAGCCGACCACACGGCTGACCGCAAAGGAAGGTGTGAACAGATCGTCTTCCAATCCCACTGCGCGCATCACAGCGGCAGCGAAAAATTCTACATTGGTATTCAGCTTGCGCCCAGGCTTGTACTCAGCCAGCAGCTTTAATCCCACCTGCTCGACATGTGTCGCCAGATCAAACCAGGGATCGTCCCCCGACAGTTGTTCCGCTACTACGCGCAGAGCGGTCGCCCGCGGGTCAATCGTCTTGTACACACGATGGCCAAAGCCCATCAGCCGCTCGCCATTTTCCAGCTTGTTGCGCAGCCATGGCTCCGCATTTTCCTTGGTGCCAATTGCTTCGATCATTTCCGTCACTTCGGAAGGTGCGCCGCCATGCAAAGGCCCTTTCAACGTTCCGATCGCTCCGGTAATCGCCGAGATCAGGTCTGATTCCGTAGAGGTGACCACACGTCCAGAAAAGGTAGAGGCATTCATCCCATGCTCCTGTGTCAGAATCAGGTAGGCATCCAACGCCCGAACGTGCGCATGGCTCGGTTCCGTTCCTTTCAGCATGTACAGGTAATTGGCGGTATGATCCAGCTCCGGATGGGGATCAAGCGGTTCGCGCCCCTGCAGACAGGCGTAGCGGAAAGCTACAATGGTCGGCATTTTGGCTGTTACCGAGATAACCTGCTCCAATGTCGGCGGCCAGCCGTACGAGTCATTTCCTAGTGCTGACACTCCGGTTCGCAGCACACTCATCATATCGACATCTGCAGGAATCAAGCGAAGCATTCCTTTTACGTGCTCGGGCAGGTCACGATGCTGTTTGAGCTGATTCTTGAGCGCAGACAATTCCTGCTCGTTGGGGAGATGTCCGTACCACAGCAAGTGGGCAACTTCCTCGAAGGTATGATGAATCGCCAGATCACGAGCCCAATACCCTCGATAAACCAATAAACCGTTTAACCCGTCTACCAGACTCAGGTCTGATTCCGCCACCGCGATGCCATCCAGCCCGATGGCCAACTGGAATTGTTTACTCATGAATCGCCACTCCTTTACGCTGCATCTTCTCTTTTCCTTTAGTATATCGATTACGTTTCACGATATGAAATAGAATAATTGCTGAGTTTTGATTACAATTCGCAATCATGTTAGATTCCTTCCTCCGTGAACGACTGGCGGCATAGGGGGGTACAACCCTTGCAAAATCTCCTTGAAATCTTGTACAGGAGTAGTTCCGCCTCCCTTGGGCACCACCAGGTAGGAAGCTACTTTGGGCAGTGTCAATCCCGGCGTCGGCAATTCGATGAAGCGATTCTCAAAAAATTCCCGGCTCACTGCCGAACGAGGCAAAAACGAGACGCCCAAGCCATCCTCAATAAATCGCTTGGTAATGTCGACTTGCGACACCGTCATCGTCCGCAGACTAAATCCGCGTTGGCGCAACAGCAACAGCAGGTCATCCCAGTAACCCGGATGATTGTGGGTAAGAAGCCGCTTGGTTTGCAATTCCTGCTCCCAATCGGGCAGCGGAGCTTCCATGTCGCCTCCGTTATGCGGGACCGCAAACACGATCGGATCTTCGTACAACAAATAGGTAGACAGATGAAACTCCCCTGGCACGATGCGGCTCAATCCCAGATCGGCTTGTCCGCTCTGCACCAACGGGCCAATATCGACAGATTCTGCGATCCGAATGGATAAATCTACATCCGGATACAGCTTGGTGAACCGATGCAACAGATGTGACAATCGCGCCCTGGCGATGATCGGGGAGACGGCGATTTGCAGCTTTTCCCGGTATCCCTGTCTCCATGCTTGCAAATCTTCCATGCTATGATGCCATTGCTCCAGCAATTCTTTGGCATGGGGCAAGTATCGTCTCCCAGCCGCCGTCAATCGCACGCGCTTTCCTACCCGCTCAAACAATGGTATGCCCAATTCCTTTTCCAACTGCCGAATATGCTGACTGACGGTCGGCTGGGCGATAAAGAGAGCCTCCGCGGCCTGATGAAAATTTTCAGTCGTAGCCGCTACCAGAAACGTCTGCAGCACACGGAAATCCATATTATCTCCTCCTCCTGCCATGAGATGCAAAGCGATGCTTTTTCCAAATCAACAATGGCTCATTCCTATATCGGCAGAACCAGGCCTTCTTGACACTATTCGAGCGCATTCGACAAAAGCAGGACTCCACGACCGGGTAAAAAGGCACTTTTTTCCTATTTTCGTAAGGAATTGATTGGAAAATCATTTTCATCGCATTTCCATGTGTTACAATACAAAACTGAGTGCGTAAATCCTGGGATGACTCGCACTGATTATTCTACAGCAGAAAGAAAGCAAAAAGGGGAGAAAGTGATGGAGACGACACCAAACGTCCAAACACCGCGGAAAAGCTCTAAGAAAACCATGCTGATTGTCGGGGCCGCAGTGGTAGTGGTACTCGGAGGATTAGGGACTGCCTTCGCCAAATTCGATTTTTTCAAAAGCGCCAAGACGATTTATTTGCAATCTGAGGCTACAACAATGGCCAAGTTTTCCAGCGAGGTTTCACAGAAGTATGCCGAGTATGAAGCTTACATGAAGCCATATATGGAACAACCTGTTCATACGACAACCGAGATCAGCGACATCACCATCGACGCAGACATTCCAGACCCGGAGACCGGCAAGGCTCTTGATCTGATCAAAAACGCCAAATTCGTCATTAACAGCAATGTTGACGAGCAAAAAAAGCAGCAATCCGGCAATATCGAGGTTCATCTGAAATCGAAAAAGCTGGCTACGCTTGAGTACTTCCTGAATGATACGCTGTTCGGCTTCCGACTTCCAGAGTTTTACAGCAAATACGGCTATATGGATCTGAAGGACCGCGATGTGATCAAGCAGCAGTTCGGTGAAGAGCTGCCGAAGCGCTTCCTCACTTATAGCGATCTGTATCAAGCTGTGCAAGTAAAGGAAGATGAGGTAAAAAGCATTCTTACTCCTTACGCCTTGCTGTATGCTGACAGCTTGAAGGAAAGCCAGATCAACTTGAAGAAAGATGTGGCTTTCAACGAGGAAGGCTTTCAGACAAATGTAAGTGAAGTGACCATTACCTTCACACCGGAGGAAGCATCCAGCCTGCTGACGCAAATTGCGGAAAAAGCACAAAAGGACGAAAAGCTGTTCGACCTGATCTACTCCCGCTACAATAACGTGACGACTTTGCTGAATGATTCCGGCTACCAGCTGGAAGGCGTGCTGTCTCGCGAAGAATTCAAGAAATCGTTTGACCAAACCTTCACAGACATGATCGAAGAAGTCAAGGTAGACGGCAAACAAACGGATGAGACCTTGAAAATGATCGTCCAAATCGACGCAGACCATCAAATCATTTCTCGCAAGGTCCTGGTGGCCAACGAGAAAGATCAAAAAGAAAACCTCTTCTGGAAAAGTATTTCTTACCAGAACGGTGCAGATACCTACAACTTGTACAGCCTGATCAATCCGGAAAATCCGGATGAGACCGAATTGACTTTCTCTTACAAAGGAAAAGAAGAAAAAGGGAAAACGAACGGTACTGTGAGCTTCTTTGTCAAAGATGATGCCACACCTGTCGTGGATGTAAAAACAACCTTCGAAACCACACAGCAGGATAAGAAGGAAGACGGCATCTATGACTTCAACATTACCGTCCTGGATGAAGAAATCATGGAAAATATCACCCTGTCTGGAAAAGTCACGTCCAGCATGACCAAGACAGATACAGGTCGTGAGTCGAATGCTGACCTCAAAATCAACTTCGACCAATCCGAGCCTGATATGCCGCGCAGCATCAGCATGAAGATGAACGCGACAGAGGAATACGGGAAGCCGTTGGAAATCCCTCAAGTAAATGAGAGCAACGGCATCAACCTGGCAACAATAAACGACATGCAAATGATGGAAATCCAGCAGGAAGTAGAAGTTTCCCTGCAAAAATTCATGCAGGAAAACGCTGAGCTGGTACAAGAATTTATGATGCCATAAGCAATGTTAGATGGAAAAAGGATGCGGGGATCTGTTCCCGTGTCCTTTTTGCGTATCTCAGCCTAGCAGCGGCATGTAGGATTCCGGGTTCAGCTTCTCTCCTTCGATCACCATGGCGATCATACCTTCCTCACTGCCGGACTCGTGCCCTTCTCCCGCTTCCCAAAAGGCTGCTTGCCCTGCGCTGATGGGGACAGGCTCAGAATCATCTTTTCCCCGTACCCAGCCCTCCCCCTCTACGACGAGGAAAAGCTGATCGACCACTGCCGGATGATAGCCCAGGACGCCTTTCGGACCGATGCGAATACAGCCGATCGATACAGGCCCCTGCGTCCGAACGATTCTGGAAATAGCGGCGTTAATGGACTCATACTGTTTGATCTCGTGTCCCACCTGTCGGTCAAAACGAAATCTTTTCATATGCGATCTCCTCCCCCTCTAATACGAATGGATTTCTAACTTCCTATTAGACTTTGAAGCGCCCAATTCCTTTTTCAAGCTCTTCCGCCAGGCGGGTAAGCGAAGCGGCTGAAGTGGAGATCTCTTCCATTGAAGCAAGCTGCTCCTGGGCTGCGGCCGAGACATCCAGGGTCCGGGAGACTGCGTTTTGGGTCACCTCTGCCATTGTGTGCATGGCTTGTGCTACTTTGTCCGTACTGTCCGTCAAGGATCGTGAGGCTGTAAAAACATCCTGCACCTGTACGGCGACCCCATCGACTGCCCCGCGGATGTTCGAGAACACTTCCCCTGCCTGTGTCACGCCCTGAATCCCAGCTGCCACTTCTTCCTGCCCGGAATTCATGGAATCTACTGCTTCTACCGTCTCATTCCGAATCATCTCGACAAGCTGCGCGATTTCCCGTGCCGAATCGGAGGATTGCTCCGCTAGCTTGCGGACTTCATCCGCCACGACGGCAAATCCTCTGCCATGCTCTCCAGCTCGGGCAGCTTCAATCGCTGCATTTAACGCCAAAAGATTGGTTTGAGCGGCAATTTCCGTGATGACATGGACGATTTGACCGATTTGCTGGGAACGATCACCCAATTTTCCCACCAACTTTGACAGATGTGTCATCGTCTCTCCGATATGGCTCATCTGGCTGACCGCTTGCTGTACCGTTAAATTCCCGTCAGCTGCCAACTCCGATGTCTGAACCGCCGTACTGGTCACTTGCTCCGCCCGTGTCGCAATCTGGCTGATCCCCGAAGTCATCTGGTCGACCTCAGTGTGACTGATTTGTACATTTTCTGCTTGAATTTCCGTACCCTCCGCCAGGCTTTGCATCGTCTCCGAAATTTGCTCGGTCGCCCTGCTGGTTTGTTCTGAGCTGGCCGAGAGTTGTTCCGCTGCGGCGGCTACCTGCTGGGCATTTCCCCTGATTTGCAGAATCAATTCCCGCAGATTGCGCAACATCTGGTTAAAGGAAGCAGCCAACATTCCGATTTCATCCTTGGAGGACACCTTCAACTCACGGGTTAGATCTCCTTCGCCCTCCGCAATGTCTTGCAATTGCTTATTGACCCGATGGAGCGGTATGACGATGGAGCGAACCAAATACACGCCTATTATGATTGAAAACAAGATACTGACAATTCCAGTGACGAGTTGGACTTGGTTCGCCATCTCCACTTGCTTCACTTGCTCGATCTCACTGGCATCCATGGCAGCCATGGCTTCCTCCATTAACGCCGCTACGCCCTCGTCGAGTTCCAGTCTGGCCAACCGCTCATCTCCAAAGTGAAGCATTTGGGCTTCTATTTGTTCACCGCGCTCCCAGAGTTTTATCATTACCGCGCTTTGATCCATATACGTCAGGTACAATTTTTCGATGTTCTGCAAGGCTTCTTTCTCACTGGCGCTAAACTGCTTTGAATCTTTCAGCTTTTGAAACAAGGCCTCCAAACGTTCTTCCTTGGCTACCATTCCTTCCATGTACTGAGATTCGCCCGTCAGCAGGTAGCCGCGCTCATCATTGTTTCGCCCCGTCATGACAAATTGAATCTCGCGCAAATCTGTCAATGCCTTCGCATTATCGACCATCTGCTGATACGATTTGGCGACCTTGTCATTTTGGATGAAGATGTACACGGAAGAACTGATTACCACAAGTAAAAGCACGCCAAATGCCAACAAAAATTTGGTCCTTAGTTTCACAAAGAAGCCCCCTCACATGATGTCTGAACCTTCTACCGTTATGGATACATTGCTCATTTCCCCCTTTTACCCGGTTCTTTTCTTCCTTAAACCTTCATCTATAGAATGTTGCCGCCAGGGGTACAAAAAAACGCCCCCCACCCAAAAACGGGCAAGGAGCGCCGGATTGCTTATCGCTTCTCGATAATTTTGTCGATCAAGCCATAGGCAAGCGCTTCTTCGGCAGAGAGGAAGAAGTCCCGATCCGAGTCGCGCTCGATCTGCTCGATGCTTTTTCCTGTACGCTCGGCAATGATCCGATTGATCATTTGTCTCGTTTTGATGATTCGCTCCGCAGCGATCTTCATATCGCTCGCCTGCCCCTGGCTGCCTCCCGAAGGCTGATGCAGCATCACCTCGGCATTTGGGAGGGCAAAACGTTTTCCAGGCGCACCTGACAGCAACAGCATCGCTCCCATCGAAGCAGCCATACCGGTGCAAATCGTGGATACGTCTGGCCCAATGAAATTCATCGTGTCGATAACCGCCATTCCCGCTGTGATGGACCCTCCCGGAGAATTGATATAGAGGTGTATATCCTTCTTGGGGTCCTCCGCTGTCAAAAAGAGAAGCTGCGCCACTACCGCGTTGGCTACCTGATCATCAATGGCACTGCCGACAAAAATGATTCTGTCTTTGAGCAATCGTGAGTAAATATCGTACGAACGCTCGCCATAACTGGTTTGCTCTACGACCATGGGGATAAGGTTCACTGGCCAATCCTCCTTTGGGATCTTTTCATTGCCACTCCGATTAAGCGGCCATCCGCATGAACAGAGCCTGAGGCGATGCGGCGGAACGCGTCGCCCGGGTGAAGCCTGAGGACACTTGCGTCACAATGACAGGATTTTGTGCAGGGCCGATTTCCCATCTGCTCACGGTCGCTTCCTGCGCAGCCTGCCCGTGCCGTTCACGGCCTGCGGGAAAAGGGATGACTTGACCTGTTTGCTCGTTTTTCCCCTCCCAGACGATGACGGGTTGGGACTTGCTTGGGGCTGGTGCTTCTGCCTTCATTTTTCCTCGCCTCCTTCATTGGGGTACACGGCCAGGATCACCTGGTAGGTTTCCTGTCCTTTTGCGGCTGTCTGATATTTGCTTACCAGTTGCTTCACCAATTGCATGTACTCTTCGACAAAAGCGCTGCGCGCCTCGGCGCTGGCAAGCTGAATTTGCGCGTCCAGGGTAGCGCTCGGTATCTCCTCTTCCTGATCCGAGCGTTCCATCAGCTTGAGGGCATCCCGCTTGATCCGCTCAGCCGTATGAACCAGATGCGCCAACGAGCCTTGATCCTTTATCTGCTGTACCGTGTTGCCTGCCCAATTCAGCCCTTCCGACAAGACGTACGTCCGGGCGATTGCCATATACAGCACTTCGACCAGATTGCGCACCTGCCGGCTGCCGACTCTGCGGACCAAGCCCACTTTTTCCAGGGCCTTCAGATGATAGTTGATTCGCTGCGGGATCTCTTGGATGCTGCGTGCCACTTCTGACGCAGAAGCTGGTTCAGCGAGGCGGCTCAATATCTCCGCCCGTAGCGGATTCAACAGCGCCATCGCTTGCTCCGGCGTCTCGACTACATACGTTTCCAGCTGAGCTTGCTCCACATCAACACCTCATGACATTAATCATTTACGTAAAAACAGTTTATTACGTGAGATTTCATTTGTCAAATGATGGATGAGCCCAAACTTTTTCAATTGCTCGCAGAGGAAAACAGGAGTACAATGTAGGATACCGAGGAGGTGAGATAATCGTCATGGAAGAATTGTTATTCTTGTTTTCAGTAGACGATTTCTTCGCCTTGCTTGCCATTTTGGTGGGAGGGTTGGCATCTGCGTTCTATTTGCAGCGACATGTCTCTCCGCGAAAACATCCCGCCTGCTTCTCGAACGCAAGAGTTGATTATCAACCATCCATCCACCCCGAAACGGTGGAGGCCTATCCGATGGAGGCAAGGCAGGCGCTGCACTTCCGAATGTTCCGGCGCACGCAGCGTTTTGACGGCGATTCTGATACATACGCGATCCTTTTGGCTTGATTCTCTGAACGGAAAACCAAAAGGAGGTTGATTGTATGATCGCCACATATATCGGAGAAGCGTTGCTTTATCTTGTCGGGCTCCCCATTTTTGCTTATCAGACAGTAGAGGGACTGCACGCATTGGCTGACGCTTTTGTTCAAATGTCCGAGTTTATCAACTGGAAATAAAATTTTCAGCCTACTACAAAAGCCTGACCTCATGGGGTCAGGCTTTTTCTGTGTCCACTATCAGTCTGTTATTCGGTCTCGATCCGGTCCCCTCGCGTAGGCGGAGTCGAAATAACGAGAAATTCCACATCGTCAAAACGTTCATTCTTCATCTGGTGCCAGACGCCTGGTGGCACCTCCGCGCCTTCCTGCTCGCGAAGGACCAGACGAGTCCCGTCGACCTCCAGACTTGCCTCACCCGATAAGACGAAAAAGAATTGCCGGGCCCGTGTATGGTAATGGCGCACTTCCTCCGTTTTGCCTGGCATCCGCTCATGGATGACGCTCAAATCGTCGCCCTTGACCAAATGCCATCCATCGCACGAAGCGCCCCAATTGTAATGCTCCGCACTTCTATTGCTGATCTTTTGCGGGCGAAATGGTTCCTGGCGCGGTTTCGACTGTACGGGCTGGGCGGGCTGCTCCTGCGACCGCTCGGCAACTGATGCGGTAGCAGCTGCCGTCGCCCGCGGCTGGAAGCCTTTAAAGCGGCTGCCCTGGTAAGCCAGCAGTCCCGTCTCTCCTTCTCTGCACGACCCGTATTGAGTTCCGCTTACACCAAACTCCACCCGTTCCCCTGACGACAGTTCGAATGTGATGTAATACGAAGTGTGAGCACTCGAATTATTGGAGCCGCCCCACACCTCCATGCGCTTGCTGATGACCGTCACTTCATCCTGACGCAGCTCAGCAGCGTTATTGCTCATCCAGGTGCTCAAGCCTCGGATGACAATAAATAGAATTCCCCCTATTACAACCAATGGAATGACGGTGGACATCAAACCAAAGAGTGAAAAGCCGAAGCCCCCGGGATAACCAAATTCGTACATCTGCCTCTCCTCCTATCCCATGGTCCCCCATGTTTTTCTCCCATAATAACACAGACCTGGTTTCATGACCCACTCGTTGCGGGTCTAAAAGAATAATGATTCGCTGTTTTTCGACTTTTTATTTACATTCTGTTATAGGCATGTTAGTATTAAAAAAGTAGCAGGAAATGAATATTGTTTTCACTACTGGAGGAGCCTGTCACCATAGGGTTCTTTTTGTCTTTTTTCGCGGATACAAGGAACCTTACAGACAGGTTCCTTTTTTCTTATCCATTTTCGTGAAGGGGGATCCATATGCTTCTTATTTTGCAGTTGGCAATCATCTTGTTTGCATCCAAGATTGCCGGTGACCTCAGTGTCAGGCTTGGGCAACCGTCCGTGTTGGGCAAACTACTTGTTGGGGTCATCTTAGGTCCGACTGTTCTAGGGGTTGTAACAAACTCGGATATCCTGAAAGAGATCAGTAACATCGGGGTTATCCTGCTGATGTTTGTCGCTGGCTTGGAAACAGATGTAAACGAATTCAAACGCTCGGCTAAGGCCGCTACCAACGTAGGGGTAGCCGGTATTCTCGCACCTCTTGGTCTCGGTTATGTAGCAGGGATGTTCATGGGCATGCACGCTTTTGAATCCATCTTCCTGGGGCTCTTGCTGTCTGCTACAAGCGTAAGTATTTCTGTACAAACCCTAAAAGAGCTGGATCAATTGAAGTCCAAGGAAGGCTCTGCCATCATGGGAGCCGCTGTCATCGATGACGTGCTGGTCATTCTCGGCCTGGCATTCCTGATGAGCTTTGCCGGCGGAGACGTCAATCTCGGGATGGTTGTCCTGAAAAAAGTGATCTTCTTCGGAGCAATCATTCTGATTTCCTGGAAAGTCGTTCCTTGGTTCTTGAAGCGCTTCGCACTGCTGCAAGTTACTGAGACGATCTTTACGGCTGGTCTGATTATCTGCTTCCTGTTTGCCTACTTCGCTGAATACACAGGTGTAGCCGCCATCATCGGCGCGTATATCGCGGGTATTGCTATCAGCATGACGAAGTTCAGAGACGAGGTTTCACACAAAGCGGAAACCATCAGCTACTCCCTGTTCGTCCCTGTCTTCTTCACCTCGATCGGGGTGAGCGCTGAGTTCTCGGGCATTGTGCAAAATCTGGGGCTGATTGTAGTCTTGAGCCTCATCGCCATTGCGACCAAGCTGGTCGGCGGTGCAATCGGCGCAAGAATCTCCGGCTTCAAATGGAAGAACTCGATGGCTGTCGGAGCAGCCATGATTTCTCGCGGCGAGGTGGCCTTGATCATCGCTGCTATCGGACTGGAGAACAAGCTGCTCTCCGCCGACTTGTTCGCGGTACTGATCGTAGTGGTACTCGTGACCACCATCGTGACGCCGCCATTGATGAAATTCTTCTTCTCCCGACTCAAAGACGATGCAGATGGCGTTGCTTTGAAAAAGAATGCATAATTGGCTTTGAACATAAAACGAAAACAAGCTCTCCTTTCCAACTGCGAAGGGAGAGCTTGTTTTTTCGTTGCTATTTGGTTTCCCGATGCAACGTATGGCGTTTTAGACGCGGTGAATATTTTTTCAGCTCCAGGCGTTCGGGATGATTCCGTTTGTTCTTGGAGGTGATGTAGTTGCGATCACCCGACTCCGTACATTGCAAGGTTACGATTACTCTCACGATGCGACCCTCCTTATGCTTCCATGACAGCTTCTACCACGACATTCGACGTCGGCAGCGGATCTGGCAGACGGCTCCAATCTTCCGCGTATTCCTCATCCGTCAACAAGCAGGAGTCGAGCTGCTTCACAATCGCTTCCTGATCCAGCCCGATTCCAATGAAAACAAGCTCCGTCACCCGGTCCCCATGCACAGGGTCCCAGGAAGCAGCCCACTCTGGATCCTCTGCCAGCAGGACCTGCTGCTCTTCCGGGGGCAAAGCGGCCGTCCAGTATCCCGCCGTGCCGATCTCGATCGAAGGACCCGCTTGACTTACTGTCATCGCCCAATCATTGCGTGTCGCCAGCCAGAAAAAGCCTTTGGCACGCACGACCTCCTCTGGCCACCCCATTAGCCATTGCTGCAGCCTTTCTGGATGGAAAGGCCTCCTGGCTCGGTAGACGAACGACGATATGCCGTACTCATCCGTCTCGGGGACATGCTCCTCTTTTTCCAATTCATAGATCCATCCCGCGGATTGACTGGCCCGCTCGAAATCAAACAGGCCCGTATTCAAGATTTCATGCGGCTCCACTTGTCCTCTGCTGGCCCGGATCAGACGCGCTTGCGGCTGCAGCTTGCGTAGCACGCTCTCCAACTGTGCCAGTTCATCTGGGGCAACCAGATCGCACTTGTTGAGAATCAGCACGTCACAAAACTCGATTTGGCTGATCAGCAGATCGACGACCTCCCGGGTATCTTCCTCCCCTACTGCCTGATTGCGTTCCAACAGACTTTCCCCGGAGGAAAAATCATGCCAGAAGCGATAGGCATCCACGACCGTGACCATCGTATCCAGGCGACAAGTCTCCGAGAGGTTGATCCCATTCTCTTCATCGACGTACGTAAAGGTCTGGGCGACCGGAACAGGCTCCCCGATGCCAGTCGACTCGATCAATATGTAGTCATAGCAGCCTTCCATCGCCAGTCGCTCCACTTCTGTCAGCAAATCCTCCCGCAGCGTGCAGCAGATGCAGCCATTGGACAGCTCGACGACTTTTTCCTCGACACGGGAAAGCCCGCCGCCTTGTGCAATCAAATCTGCATCAATATTAAGCTCGCTCAAATCGTTGACGATGACCGCGACGCGCAGTCCTTCCCGATTGTTCAGCACATGATTGAGCAAAGTGGTTTTCCCCGCTCCCAGATAACCGCTCAATACGGTGACAGGTATTCGTGTATCGTGCATGGCAAGCACGCCCCTCCCGATATTGTTCTTATAAATCGTAGTGAATACGATTTAACAACATCCTACCCGATCCCTCCCGATCGCGTCAATACAAATCGTAATAATTACGCTTTGTCTCATTTTTACCGATTTGCAACAACTTTTGAATCAGGACAAGCTACAATAGAATCAAATGGATTCAGCCACAGAAAGGAACCTTACACATGAACAAATCCTGGCTCAGATCGGCCATTCTCTTTGCTCTCTTGACCAGCGGATGCGGACTGGTCGAGACTCCCAACGAATTGATGCGGGCTCCATCCTCGGATAGCGACCAGAAGAGCATCAATCAGGCGATCATGCAGTATTTGCCGGCGGGCTCGCAGCTGACCGTTCCCCTGAACCCTGATGAGTCAAGCGCGGTCTCGTTGAGAGATCTGGACGCAGATGGCATCCCGGAGGCTGTCGCCTTTTATAAAACGGAAAAAAATGATTACGAGATCGGGGTTTTGATCCTGACCCAGAACAAGGGGCACTGGGAGAAGCTGACCTCATTCAGCAACATCGGGAACAGGCTGGATTTCGTCCAATTCGACGACCTAACCGGCGACAACCAGCCGGAGATCCTGATCGGCTTGGGGGCTGGCGACGATCTCAACAAGGAGCTCTCCATCTACTCCCTGGAGCAAGGACGACTTCAAGAGCAGATAAAACTGCCCTATTCGGTCCTGGCAGTCGGTGATTTGGATCAGGATGGCAAAGCTGAATTGGCTGTCATCGTTCATGATCACGACAAGCTTGTCTCCACCCTACATCTGTACGGTGTAACCGACCAAAAAATGACCAAGCTGGCCGAGCAGACATTGGACGGACACGTGAACGGCTACGACCAGGCTTTGATCGGCAAAGCATCCCACGATAAGAACGGACTTTTCATTGAAGCCGGGCTAGGTGCCCACTCCGCCTCGACAGACCTGTGGATCTGGGAGGACGGCAAGCTGCGCAATCCGCTCGCCAGGAACAACAGCGAGATGGAAATGACTTTTAAGCCCTATCCCTTGTTAAGCGAAGATATCAACCAGGACGGTCTGATTGAGATCGGCATTCATACCCAGCCTCCTGGAACCGAAGACTTGCCGATGTACGCCATCCCTTGGATCGCCTCCTACTTTCAGTGGGATGGAAAAGACGGATTGGCACATATAGAAGACCATTACCAGAATTACGATTTCGGACTGGATTTTCGCATTCCGGACAAATGGGCTGGAAAATTCACAGTAGCGAACGAGCCGCAAAACGAACCGCAGATGACGACTTTTTACTATTACCAGGAAGCGACAGGCGAAAAGCTGCCACTCCTTACTTTGCAGGCTGTACCGCAGCAGGAATGGAGTAAAGCAGCTGAGAAATGGGAACAACAGCAGCGTTCCTACGTCATATTAAAAGAGGGCGGAAAAACGGTTCATGTGGCGATTCAACCAGAAATGCCTTCCAAGATGAGCGCTTCCACCCGGGAGGTCTATTCCTCCATGCTGCTGTCAACGGAAGAGATTCGCCAGTTCTACCGCCCATTGCAGATGCCTCTATAGCGGTCAGGCCGAGTACAGATTCAATAGACAAGGAGAATGACCGGATGAAAGTCTTACTGCTGGAAGATGAAAAATCGATTCGCGATTTCGTCAGGATCAATCTGTGTCGCGAAAACTACGATGTCATAGAAGCTGCGACCGGTGAAGAAGCGCTTGAGCTGGCCGACAGCCAACCCGACATTGAGATTGCGATCCTCGATGTCATGCTGCCCGGCATCGACGGCTTCGAGGTATGCGGACGATTGCGCGAAAAATACCCGCGCATGGGCATTATCATGCTGACGGCCAAGAGCCAGGAAGCCGACAAGGTCCTGGGGCTGGGATACGGCGCAGACGACTATATGAGCAAGCCGTTCAGTCCTGCTGAGTTGATCGCGCGCGTCAAAGCTTTGCATCGCCGGCTCTCCCCCACAGCAACACCGGCCCCAGAAGAGAAAAATAGGATCGACCTCTGCCCCTTTACCTTGCTGCTGGACGAACGCCGGCTGATCAAAAAGGAGCAGGAATTCATTCTGACACCCAAGGAATTCGCCATCATCAAGCTGCTCGGCGAAAATGCCAACAAAGCGATCAGTCGCGATGAGATTCTGTCGAATGTATGGGGGCAATTTTTCGTCGGAGACTTGAAGGTAGTCGATGTCAATATCCGCCGCATCCGACAAAAAATCGAGCTTGATCCTGCTCACCCCGTCTACCTGGAAACTGTATGGGGCTATGGCTATCTTTGGCGAAAGGATCACACCGATGCGAGGAATTAGAAGCCGCATGATCATCCATTTCGGACTGATCCTCCTCTTGATCGTCCTGCTTCTCGAGGGCTTGTTTTACTGGGCGGTTCACACCTACTATTTCGGGACAGCGACGGAAGCTCTGGTGACCCGAACGGAGACCTTTACCACCTTTATCAACAAGTACACGGCAGATTACAATCTCAAGCGAAAGACCCGCTACATCCTGGAGAGCATCCAACCGGATGAATACGCCAAGATCGAGGTCCTGGACGTAAACGGGAAGCTGATTCTCAACTCGTATGGCTTCCAGACCGGCGAGATCATCAGGACCCCTGACGTAGAGGAAGCTTTGCTGGGGAAAACCGGCCTGTACATCGGGAAAACTCCGCAATCCCGGGAGCGCGTGATCGCCGTATCCGATACACTCACCCATGCAGGCGACTACGTAGGCGTGCTGCGCTACTCCATCTCGGCTGAGCCGCTTTATCACGCGGTCAATCGGATTGCCCTCTACGGCGCGGGAGTAGGCATCGTCGTCATTCTGCTGGCGATGATGCTTAGCTTGATCATTGCCAAGCGCATCGTAGACCCGATCGAGGATCTGACCAAAGCCGCGATCCAGATGGCAAAAGGGAACTACTCGGTACGGGCGGCCAAGCGCTTTGACGACGAGGTCGGGACGCTGGCAGACACCTTCAATTACATGGCCGCAGAAATCGGAAAAAACGAGAAACTGAAAAACGACTTTATCTCCTCCGTTTCCCATGAGCTGCGCACTCCCTTGACGTCTATCAAGGGATGGGGGGAAACTCTGATCTCAGGCGGGCTGAAAGACCAGGAAG
Source organism: Brevibacillus panacihumi W25 (assembly GCF_000503775.1). Classification (GTDB taxonomy): domain Bacteria; phylum Bacillota; class Bacilli; order Brevibacillales; family Brevibacillaceae; genus Brevibacillus; species Brevibacillus panacihumi_A. The sequence continues at coordinate 2,335,689 of NZ_KI629782.1, forward strand.
AAACCATGCTCGGTCTGGAGGTCATCTCCAAAGAGACCGATCGGCTGATCGGCCTCGTGGAGGATTTGCTGGACTTTTCCAAGTTTCAGTCTGCGGAGATAAAGCTGTGTCAAGAACGAATGGACATGCGCGAATTGCTGGAGGATTTGTACGTGCAATTTACGATTCCCGCCCAGGAAAAACAGATCGCTCTGCGATTGGAGCTGCCGGATAATCCCTTGACCGTGATGGGCGATCCCAATCGTCTCAAGCAGGTATTCGTCAACCTGCTGGACAATGCTCTGAAATTCACGCCGCCAAGCGGGAAAATCTCTGTGTCTGCATCCGATCAAAACGGACGTCTGACCATCCTTGTCTCTGACACGGGGGAGGGAATCGCCCCAGAGGACCTTGCATATGTCACAGGGAAGTTCTACAAAGGCCGTTCCAAGCTCTCCGGCAGCGGTCTGGGACTCGCGATTTGCAAGGAGATTGTACAGTTGCATACGGGACGTTTTGCTGTCTCCAGCATACTGGGCAAGGGTACGACGATTACGGTCGAACTTCCGTTGGCCCCGTCCACGAAAAAAGGGTAGGAAACCCATAGGTCCCCTGCCCTTTTTGTCATTAGGATGTAAACTGGTTTTCAATCACCAATTGAGTCAGATCGAAGCGATCGCTTGGATGAGCGGCCGCGCTGGCCTTGCCCAACGTAATCATCAACGTCGGCAAATAGCGAGCCGGGATATTCAGCGCTTCAATCAAAGCGTCGCGGTTAAAGCCCCCCATCGGGCAGGTATCGTACCCTTTGGCTTTCGCCGCGAGCATGAGCTGCATCGCCGCAAAAGACGCATTGCGGATCGCTTCATCACGGGCCAGGGCGGGATTCGATGCATAGGCCCCCTCAATCTGCCCGATCAGGGTATCTGCTACCTGCTGGCTCATCGCACCTTTGGCGACAGCCCCTTCATAGACAGGACGAGCGGACTTGTCTGCCTCCAAATCTCCCAGTATGATAATGGTGGCATAAGCGTCTACCACCTGTTGCTGTCCATTGGCAATCGGCAGCAGTTTTTCTTTGACAGCCTGATCCGTCACCACGAGAAAACGCCAGTGCTGCAGGTTCCAGGAAGACGGTGCCTGGGCTGCCAAGCGCAGGATCTCCTGCAAATCTTCCTTGGGTATGACGGCTTGAGGATCGTATTTACGCACACTATGACGAGCTTCGATCACTTGTTCCAATGTCAACAAATCGGTCTGCAACATTACATTCAGCCTCCTAATGGTTTGCCCTAACTAGTTCCTAATTGTAATTTACTTACTTTTTGTTTGCAACTATTTTTATTATATTTTATCAGTTAGGAGGAACATAGATGCAATTACTCAATCAAGTCGTAATCGTCACTGGCAGCGGGCAAGGAATCGGGCGCGCTGTCGCTGCGATGTATGCTGCCCACGGCGCGCATGTCGTCATTGCCGAGCGCGACCCGCAAGCAGGAGAAGCGGCCGCCAATACCATCCAGCAAACGCATGCTGCCGCAGGGGGCAGTGCCGTTTTTCACCCCGTCGATGTCAGCCAGCCGAAGCAAATCGAAGACCTGATGCGTATGGTGGATGATCGATGGGGACGTCTGGATGTATTGGTGAACAATGCTGGAATCAGCGCCTGGGAATCTCCCTACGACCTGTCTGTAGAAGCTTGGGATCGGATTCTCAACACTAATCTGCGCAGCGTGTTCCTAGCCTCGCGGGAAGCGGCACGGATTATGCGACACAACGGCGGCGGCGCGATCATCAATCTCGCTTCCACGCGCGCCCATCAATCCGAACCCAACACAGAGGCTTACGCTGCATCCAAGGGCGGCATCCTCGCTCTGACCCATGCGCTCGCGGTTTCCCTTTCCCCCGACCGCATCACGGTGAACGCGATCTCTCCCGGCTGGATTGAAACGGGTGATTACGCAGAGCTGCGAGATGAGGATCATGCCCAGCATCCTGCGGGCCGCGTCGGTCGTCCGGATGACATTGCCCGCGCCTGCCTGTTCCTGACACAAAAGGAAAATGACTTTATCACAGGCACAGAGCTCGTCATCGACGGCGGGATGACACGCAAGATGATCTACGCTCCGTAATCAGCCAAACCATTCCCCTCCTCCATGAATACCCTATGGGTAATACAGAATAAAGGAGGAGTCCTATGCCGTTTGAAGAAGAAGACCTGAAGGTGATCGCTCTGTGGCTGCTTGCGATCGGTTTTTTAATCCTCGCCATTCTCGCCTGGCAAGAGCTTTTGTATTGAATCAATAGCGAACCAAGGGAGTCCCGAATACCATAACAGGTTCGGGGCGCCCTTCTTCTTTTCATCGGCATTAGATTCCCCTATTTCGTCACGTCTTCGATGCTTGTCCCCACTAGGAAGTTATGGTATCGTATTCTAGACCGAACGTTCTGTTTATATGAAATGGAAGGAAATGATGGTCTATTCGTACAAAAGGTTCGCGTTCGCGTGGCAATACAGAAACAAAGCAACGAATAGCACTCGTATCCAAAGATCTGTTTTCACTAAAGGGCTATCTCGGAACTTCGATTGAGGATATTATCGCTGCCTCTGGAAGCAGTAAAGGCAACCTCTACTACCACTTTAAGAGCAAGGAAGGATTGTTCCTTTATTTGCTGGAGGAACAGGTAGATGAGTGGATCGAGCAGTGGTCTGCCAAAGAGCTGCGATACGGTTCAGCGGTAGAAAAATTATACGGGCTTGCGGATCACGTCGCCGAAGATTTTCAGAACCCGCTCATCCGTGCAGCCGATGAATTCCGCGCCAGCGAGGCTGCTGCGCCCGCTGTCAGTGAGCAAATCATGTTGGCTGTCCAGCGTCAGCGCAGGATTTTTCACTCTGTTCTGCAGGAGGCCATCGACGAAGGCGTGATTCACCCTCGGCATGACCCGGACCAGCTCGCACAGATTCTTTATGCCGTCTTTGCGGGCTTGAACACTGCACGCCATGAACCCCTTGCCGCCCCCATCGAGCTTCATCGTATGGCGGTCGCGGTTTTTTTGCACGGAACAACGCTAGAAGCTGCTCCCCTCGAGCTACATATCGTGCCTGAGAGCGCCCGCAATCAAACTTCAGACAAACCTTAGGAGGTGCACTGTGCTAAAAGATCTTGTGGCCCTGACAAAGCCGCGTATCATTCGATTGAATGCCATTGCAGCATTTGGCGGTTATTGGGTCGCTTCCAAATGGAATATTGATGGTTGGACCTTTTTGTGGATGCTCCTCGGCTCCGCGTTGACGATGGCATCCGCCTGTGTGTTCAACAACTTCCTGGACCGGGACTTCGATAAAAAAATGGCCCGTACCCGCGATCGAGCCCTGCCCCAAGGGAGGATGCAGCCGCAAAGCGTGCTCATCTACGCGATTATCCTTGGCATAGCCGGTTTGGCCGTGTTGTTCGGGCTTGTCAATGCTTTGACCGGATGGCTTGGTCTGTTGGGAATATTCGTCTATGTCGTGATCTATACCATGTGGTTGAAGCGAAATTCGACCTGGAGTACCTCCGTCGGCGGCATCTCCGGCGCGATGCCACCTGTTATCGGCTATTGTGCGGTGACAGGCGAAATCGATGCAGGAGCATGGATCTTGTTTGCCCTGCTGTTCCTTTGGCAGCCCGCTCACTTCTGGTCTCTGGCTATACGCCGTGTAGAAGAATACCGGGCAGCAGGATTTCCGCTCCTTCCTGTCGTCAAAGGGATTCTCCGTACAAAAAAACAGATGCTTCCTTATATTTTGCTGCTGTTTCCCGCATCTATCCTGATGTATACCTACGGTTATGTCGGCATTTATTTTCTCATCCTCTCCCTCGCTTTGGCGCTGATCTGGCTCGTTCACACGCTGCAGGGCTTCCGCGCGAAGGATGATGACAGATGGGCAAAGGTTAATTTCATCATCTCGATTAACTACCTGATGATCGTGTTCGTCGTGATGATACTGGATACCACGCATGCTTAACGAAAAAAAAACAACACCCAAACAAAGAAGCTGACCAAACGGAAATTTTAAAAAGTATAAGGTTCTATAGCAAGGGGGGCGGTAACGTTCCCTTTTTCTGTTGAACTTGGTCAGCAGAACAAAAACGTTACATTCGGGGGTATAGGGGCCGAACCCTTTATTTGTCATTTGTATCAATAAGCATCTCCGTTAAGAGAATAGCCGCGATTAAAGATAAAATTAACTCAACTGTATGATTGGTGTATGTGTTTTCAATTGAAAAAGCACTTGTTATAAAGTGGATAACAAGTGTAAATAGTACCACCAAAACTAACTTTAGCACTTTAATATTCAACTGATTCACCCCCTTTTCAAATCAGGTAACCAATTCTATTCCAGTAGGAACTTCTTGGACTAGGATAGAAAGTACTTTTAATCCAGAGGACGTTCGTACTGTCTGGTATGTTACATGCAGCTCCAATTGGTCCGTATAAATGCCATTTGGAAAAGTGATTCGCATTGTTTACAATTCATCACCATTGCTGTGGTGGTAAAAAATATAAGCACCGCATAGGTGCTTTAGATTGTCAGAGGCTGCCCATGTGGACAGCCTCGTTTCTTTTTAACTATTCATGTTGCCCGCCTCCGCTACCAAGTACGGAACGGCGGCGAACCAGGCGCCTGATGCTGGATTTGCTCCATGATTGGATACCCGTATGCCAGCACGATCAGCACTACGAGAACGCCAACCCAGACGGTCCAACGCTCCAAAATGCGCGGTACAGGCTGAGCTTCCTCCGTCTCGGCGATCGGATATTCCGTATGCCCTTTTGGCGCCATAAAGGTGAGGTAGAGCAGAATCAGGATCAACAGGACTGCTGCTACGAAGAGCAGACCGCCGCCAAACGCCATCACGCGCTGGTAATCCATCCAGCCCAATGCTAATGGATGATCCATATAGGTCGTGAAATCCGTACGGCGAGGTCCACCTTCCAGCCCCATGGTGTGCATGGCAGCCGACATGATGAACATCCCGACCGACCAGAAGACCGTTTGCACCATTCCCATCCGGTTGGCAGTCGGAGTAAGCGTACGACCGGTCAATACCGGAATGAGCCAGAAGCTGACACCGAAGAATGTGAGAGCGACAGCCGCTCCGACCGTGATATGGAAGTGGCCAGTAACCCAAATGGTATTGTGGACAACTGCGTTTAACTGGTTACTTGCGTTGATGATCCCTCCTGCACCGCCAGGGATGAAGAACAGCATCCCCATAAACGGTGCGAAGAAGCGCACATCGGTCCAAGGCAGTTTTTTGAACCATCCGAAGAGACCAACCCCGCCTTTTTTGCGTCCCGTCGTCTCAAAGATGGCAAACATGGAGAATGCCGTCATCAAGGATGGAATCACTACAATCAGGGTCAGGATGACGTGAATCATTTTCCACCCTTCGGAGATCCCAGGCTCCATCAATTGGTGGTGAAAACCGACCGGGATCGAGAAGAGCAAGAGGCAGATGAAAGCCAATCGGCTCAGCGAGTCACTGAATATATGGCCGCCAATTACGCGCGGCACGCAGACATACCAGGCAATGTAGGCCGGCAAGAGCCAGAAGTAGACCAATGGATGTCCGAAGAACCAGAACAAGGTGCGGCTGAGCATGATATTGATCGTGGGCGTCCAGCCGAGCGACCAGGGAATCAGCTGGAACACGACTTCGACTGCCACGGGGATCGTTGCCACCATCCACAGGACATAAGTGGTCACGGACATGTACAGGAACAGCGGAGAATTTTGCCCTTTGTTCAAGCGTCTCCATTTGCGATAGCGCGAGAAAATCCCGAAACCTGCCAGCCAGCTGCCGACGACAACCAGAGCCGTTCCGATATAAAAGATCGGCGAAGCCTTGAGCGGTGCATAAAACGTATATAGGACAGAAGCTTCATTGAGGATAATCATGGTTCCCGCCATCAAGGTACCGATCACCATCAGAATCCAGCCAGACCATCCCCAGCCCAGCGCGGAGCCGTGCAGGGTCCCGCCTGTCGTCTTGGCTACCCCGGAATAGAGGAACCCGATGATGAAGAACGTGGTAAAAATCAAGGCCATCAATACGCCATGGGTTGTTAAAATCTGGTAGTAATTCATCCAGCTCGGCAGCTCGATGATTCCTCCGCGCACCATGCCCTGCAGCATACCCGCCAGTGCTGCGACGCCGAACGCGATGTACGCCACCCAGACGTACGCCAGACTGAGCCGGGCAGCGGGTCTGTCAACGGCTGCCGCCTTGGTTTGATTCTTTTGCAAGATATTCATCTTCGTCACCTGCCTTTATTTCACAATAATCGTAGTCGCCATCACCTGATGACCGGCCCCGCAGTATTCATTGCAAAGAATCAGATATTCACCGGGTTCGTCAAACGTGTAGGTGGCAGAACTGATATGGCCTGGCAAAACCATGAAGTTGACGTTGGTCCCGGGAATCTGGAAGCCGTGGATGACGTCCGGGCTGGTCACATGAAAATTAACCTTGGCCCCAAGCGGCACCTCCATTTTATTGGGAGCAAACCCGAAAGCGAAAGCCGTCATGTAGGCGTCATACTCCTGTTCGCCCACCTTTGTCAGACCAGGATTGTCAAACGGCGGTGTTTCCGTCACCTTGGCCGGATCGATCATTGTCATATTGCTAGGCGGCGCCATCCCCATCGCGAAGGCATTGATGCATAACAAGAGGATGAACAGCGCTAGTCCGCCAGCACCCAAAATCAGCCAAATTTTTTCATAACGGTGTAAATGCATGATCCATAACCTCCCTTACATCCTCTCTTACGCCCGTTCCAGGAAAAGTCCGAAGATGCCGAACCAACTTAAGAGAATAATGAGTCCAACTATGATTACGGCAGCAAACGTCCCTTTGAGATTTTCCTGGTGCGGCTGTGTCTGTGGGGACTTTTTCGTCTCGCTCTGGGTGTTTCTTTGTGTCTCCATCGCTCTTACGCTCCTTTCCTGACCAGTCACATGGCGTCGTTCCTGTTACGCCTTCATTCTACCTTTGCGAAGAGCCGGAAGTATTTCAGGGAAATCCCCTATTCTGAGACAGAATCCTCCTGATATTCCCTCATTTCTGTCACAATCTGGTCAAAATGAAAAAACGACCCTGATCAGGTCGTCATAAATACGATGGCATATACTGCCTTTTATTCGAAATCAAGCCACCCTTTTTTGATCGCATAGCGAACCAGATCGGGGCGCGTGCGAAGATGCAGCTTCTCCATGATATGCGCTTTGTGCGACTCCACCGTCTTGACCGAAACCACCAATTGCTCTGCGATCTCCTTATTGCTGAAGCCTTTGGCGATCAGCACAAGCACTTCTTTTTCACGATCCGTCAGAATCTCATACTTCGCTTGTTCTTCCCCATTTTTTACCATATGCAAAAACTCTTCGATCAGCGATTTGGTGGCCGAGGGATAGAGGTACGCCAATCCCTGATTCACCGTACGAATGGCGTGAATCAAATCCAGATCCGGGGCGCTTTTTAAAATGTACCCAGCAGCCCCTGCCTGCAGCACCCGGAACAAATACTCCTCATCATCGTGCATCGTCAGCACCAGCACCTGAATGTGCGGGGCGGTTTCCTTCAATCTGGCGGTAGCCGTCAGCCCGTTTTCTCCAGGCGGCATGCTCAAATCCATCAGCACGACATCGGGGTTCAGCTCCAACGCCTTTTCACAGGCTTCCTTCCCGTCAGCGGCGTAGCCGACTACCTGCATATCCCCATGGGCTTCAAGCAGCATCCCCAGGCCCGACCTAACAATCGCATGGTCGTCAGCGATCAGCACGCGAATCGTCATCTTTTGTCCCCTCCTTTGGCAGTGGAATGCGAACGATCAACGTGGCGCCTTCGTCAGGTGCAGAGCGAATGTCGACCGTACCTCCCAACAGCTGAGCTCGCTCCTTCATGCCGAACAGCCCCAGTCCTTTCCCTTCTTTCATGGCTTGCCCGACATCGAAGCCAATCCCGTCATCCACGATGGTCAACACAATTTCTTTTTCCCGATCTTCAAACACAATCCCCAGCTTGGTTGCCTGCGCATATTTGGCGGTATTGGTCATTGCCTCCTGCAGGATCCGGTACAGCGCTGTCTCGACCGCTGTCGAGTATCGGCGCCGCTCCCCTTGCACATGCAGCTCCACTTGGATGTGGAAGCTTTTCTCTACCCGCTTCATCAGCGACCGCACTGCAGGCAGCAGCCCCAGATCATCCAGCGCAGAGGGGCGCAGCTCTAGAGCCATGCGCTTTACTTCCTCCATCGCTTTGGCTGTCATCTGCAACAGGTCATTGACGTGTTGTTTGATCGGATCGTTCAAATTCTCCTGCCCGATGACATTGAGCCCAACCAGAATGCTGTAGAGCGCCTGCCCGACTCCATCATGCAGTTCGCGGGCAATCCGCTTGCGTTCTTCCTCCTGCGCCTGAATGGCAAAATGGGTCAGCTTGTGCTGGTGCCGCTCCTTCTCCGTCTTTTGCTGGACAGACATGTCGCGGATGATCATGACCAGCTTGCCTTTTGATTCCACCGGAAGCTGCGTGGAGCTGGCGGCTACCGGGTGTTCACGTCCGTCCTTGGTACGCAAACGCATTTCAAAGGAAGGCATCTGGACTTGCTTGAAAAAGCAGTCCGCACATGTAGAGTCCTCCATGCATGTCGCCATGCCCAGACACAATTCACAGATATGCTTCTTCCCGATCAGCTCTTCTTTGGTCCAGCCCGTCATCTGTTCCAGGGCTGTGTTTACCGCTATGATCCACCCTGCATCGTCCACAACCAGGATCGCATCACTTACGTTGGCAAAGATGGATTCCAGCAAAAAGACATCTTCCCCTGACTGTATTTGCTCGGTAGGCAACGTATCCATGCGCTCCTCCTTCGATCACCTATATTCTTAACGCTATTGTAGTGGGAACAAGCGCGAAAGTGTATCAGGGAATTCCCTTAACAATGTTCTTTTACTAGGTTTGTTGCCTGGTTCATACAGACTCCATATAACTGTAGAGAGCCCTGATTCGGAAAAGTGGAGTGATGGATTTTGATGAAAAGTGAACGGGCCTGGTTATTAACCGGGGCAACCACCTTGTTTCTCGTAGGGACTGATGTCTTTATCATGTCTCCGCTGCTGCCCTCTATCGCTGATGAATTTGTCTTAACTCCTGCGCAGGCAGGGTGGCTCGTTACGATCATGTCGATCATGTACGCCTGCGGCTCCCCCTTTATGGGGTCCCTGTTTGACCAACTGCACACCAAGCGCAGTTTCATTTTATGGGGAGGATTAATTGGATTTTGCCTGGCAAATATCTGGACGGGCTTGTCCACCTCTTTTCTGATGCTGCTTTGCAGCCGTGCCGTTGCAGGCCTTTCGCTCGCTGCCATCGCTCCTTGTGTATACGCCTATGTCAGCGACCTCGCTCCCTCCGGTAAACGCGCCGCTTGGCTGTCTTTTATTGTTTCGGGCAATCTGACAGGATTGTGGATAGGAACTCCGCTAGGCACGTTACTGGCCGACTACGGCGGCTGGCGCTCTCCTTTTTGGCTCATCGCCGCATGCAGCTTCGTTCTTGCTTGGATAAACCTCGCCATCTGGCCCCAAACCAAAAGAAGCCACTCTCCAGCCAATACCGCTGGACCCGCACCCGTCGTTTCCATGCTGCGATCTGTCCTCGTCACCGTCTATTGGGCTGTTGCGATCTACGCGGTGTACACCTACCTCGGGACAACCTTTATCCAAGAGACGGGATTATCCTCCTCCCAGCTTGCTTCCACGCTGATTGCCTATGGACTTGGCGCCATGTTTGGCAGTCTTTTTGGCGGAAAGCTGGCTGATCGTTGGGGGTCAAAAGCAATCTCTTCGACCAGCTTGTTTGGTCTTTTTCTCATGCTGGTTGCCGTTGGACTTTTTTACCGGGAGATGCCCTGGCTGTACTTCCTGCTTTTTTCCTGGTCGATTGTAGGCTATGCTTTTGTGCCTGCCTACCAATCGAGACTTGCCTCAGAATACCCCTCTCATCTGGGGTTGATCATGGCCTGGAACATCACCGGCATGTATGTGGGCATGACGATGGGTTCCTATCTGGGCGGCATGCTCTATGAGCTTGGCGGTTTTGCCAGCATCGTCTCTTTAAGCGCTGTGATTGCCTTGCTTGCTGGCTTCTCCAGTTTGCGCGCTGCCCCTATAAAAAAAGAAGCGGCCCGACCTGAGCCGGACCACTTTCGTTTGTAATTAATTTTCTGCCGGAATTTCGACAACAAGCTTTTCCGCTACTCCTTGCGGCGGCAGGCTGCGGGTCAGTTTTGGACCATAGAAGGCATATACTCTCATTTCCGGTTTCAGATCTTCCGGCTTCATTGCCTTCTGGTCGCGGGCATTGACGATCACGGTATCTTCCGTAATCAACAGGACGACTTGCTCCTGAGATCCTTGAGACAAGGGCTCGCCTTCTACATTCACGCGATAGGCGCCATCCTGCCCCTTCTCCACGCTGACCAGACGGCCTCCTGTGCCCAGTACTTCCGGTGACTCCAGACTGCTTTTCACCACGATGCTGTAGGCTCCGGTCTGCGGCGGCATGCTCATCGCCATGAACTTAGCATGCGTCGCTTCTACTTCCATACCCATTTTCAAATCTTCAGGCTTCAATTCCTTGCCATCTGCGGACGTGATTTTGGTGTCCTCGTTGAGGTGCAGGATGATTCCGGTCTCGTATCCGTTCAACAGGATCGAGTAATTGCCTTTTTCATTTTTCATTACTTTGGTGACGTTCCCGGTGACAGGAGGAGCCGCCTCTTTTTCTTCTTCCACTTTGACCGTGTCCTCTGTTACGTTTACTTCTGCCTGCAAAACGTTCTCGACAAAGGCTACTGGCACATATGTAGTGCCGTTGTAAAGAGTGTTCTGGGCCTGATCCAGTGCAACCTGCCCCGAGATCTCGCCCTTCTTCACTTCAGCAGCTTTTGTTTGCGGATTCCAAGCTACCTGGAATCCGAGCGATTCCGCTACGGTTCGCAGGGGCACCAGCACTGTTTGCTGGTTCTGAATCGCCATTTGCTCTATTTTATTCCCATTTACCAGAACGGAAAGCTCTTTGCCCTGCAAGGGTGCTGCCGTTACCATGTTCGTTCCCAAAACGGCCATTGCCGCTAATGTCATCATACCAGTACGAATTTTTTTCATGTTGCTTCGCCTCCATTATCATCTGTTCATGTACTTAGTCTGTCATCAAATGAGACGAAGCCATTCATGAAACGTTTCAAGGTTGTTCCAGATTGTCTGGCGAATAGGCATTTCGCGGCATCGGCACGTCCGGTTTCCCTGTCGGATTGTTGTAGAGATACTGCGGAACCTTGCCGACGATCAAGGCTTCCGTGATGGGGATTCTGGTCGTGACCAATTGCTCATCGGTCGCGAACGGGATGATGATCCGCAACGTTACATCCACGTGGATATAGACCGTCACCAACACCATATTGATCCCCGCTTGTTTCATGTCTGTTTCCAGACGTGTCTTGACTGCGCCGATGGGAGCAAACGAGATCGGAACATCCGGCCCGATATGTTCGAGAAAGACGTTTTTGGTCGCCACCCCGAGCGGGATCGATGTTTGCACATCCTCCCGCTCGAACTCCTGGAGGCGATTTTGAATGCGGGAGGTCGTCTCCCCTACGATCCGGGAATACTCCTTGAAGTTGAAATTTACGGCTCGAATCACGCCGTCCTGGTCCTTTTCCATCAATACGATCTGATTGAAGTCCACTCCTTGCTGGCTGATCCGCTTGGTGACTGCATCCATGATGGCAAGCTTGGCAATCTGCTCTGCCTTGGCTTGCGCGATCAGCATCAGCGTGGGCTTCAGGCTGCGCTCCGCGATCACGAACAACAAGATCAGAATGGCTATGGTAATCAGGGTACCGGCTATGATCCGTTTCCCTCGTCTGCCCCGCCGGCCCCGCCGTCTTCTCTGAAAGCGCACTTGTGATCCCCTTCCCTGCCTGACGATGCCGATCGGCCTGGTTTATCTATGGACGAACCGTACGCATGGACGAGCTTTTCTTTTTGGGTGCTGCTTTCTTTTCTTTAGAACGTCCGCCATACAATACGCCCCCAATCCCCGCTACAAAGGTTGGAATCCCCGAGGTGACAAGGATCAAGGCCCAATCCCGGAAGTTCAGGTCAGTGGTTTTGAAGATCGGCTGCAAGGCATCGATATATACCACGCCCAATACCAGGACCAGAGAGGAGACGACCGCCCAGACCAGGTATTTGTTTTCAAAAATATTGCGGTGAAAGACGCTGTATTGGCTGCGGCAGTCAAAGACGTGGATCAGCTGCGCCATCACGAGAGTAACGAAGGCGACGGTCTGTGCATGCACCAGATCGTCCGGATTTTCGTGGAGTGTGAGCCAGAATGCCAACAAGGTCATCGCTCCGATCAAAAATCCGCGGCTGATGATTTTCCAGCCGAGACCGCGGCTGAAGATGTTTTCGTTCTTGTTGCGCGGCTTTTGATACATCGTATCCCGCTCCGCTGGATCGACACCCAGTGCCATCGCTGGCAGGCCATCAGTCACCAGGTTCACCCATAAAATCTGGATCGGCACCAGAGGCAGCGGCAGACCCAGCAGCATTGCGAAAAACATGACGAGGATTTCTCCGACGTTGGAGGCTAACAGATAGCGGATAAACTTGCGAATATTGTCGTAGATGTTGCGTCCTTCCTCCACGGCGGCGACGATGGTGGCGAAGTTGTCGTCACGCAGTACGAGATCAGCGGCTTCCTTGGTCACATCCGTCCCGGTGATGCCCATCGCGATGCCAATATCGGAGGTTTTGATCGCCGGAGCATCGTTGACTCCGTCACCCGTCATCGCTACGACATGTCCTCTGCTTTGCAGGGCCCGTACAATCCGCAGCTTATGCTCTGGCGAGACGCGAGCGTAGACGGAGACGCGCTCGGCGTATTCCGCCAGTTGATCATCCGACATATTGTCCAGCTCCCGGCCCTCCAGCACTTCCCCGTATCCGCGCGTCATCCCGATCTGGCGGGCGATGGCTTCTGCCGTCACCTTGTGATCCCCGGTAATCATAACTGTCTTGATTCCAGCCTGATGACACAGGGCAATAGCAGGTCGTACCTCTTCTCGCGGCGGATCGATCATCCCGACAAGGCCGACAAACACCAGATGGTTTTCCATCGAAGTGTGGGGCTGTCCGGAACGATACCCTTGCAGTTGACGATAGCCGAAGGCGAGAACGCGAAGGGCGCGCGCCGCCATTTTTTCGGTCTGATCCAGGACCTGATGGCGCAGAGTGGCGGAAAGCGGCTGCAGCTCTCCCTTCCAGAGAATATGCGTAGAGCGGGCCAGTATGGCCTCAGCCGCCCCTTTTGTCAACAAGGTATAGGTCCCGTCTGTTCCTTTTTCCACCACGGACATCATTTTGCGCTCCGAGTCAAAGGGGTACTCCTCTACCCGAACCGACTGCCCGTTTTTGCTGCGCTCAGAGCCTGTGCCTTGTCCTTTTGCCGCCAAGACTTTCAAGGCTCCCTCTGTCGGATCTCCCATGACATGCCAGGTCCGAGTCGTCTTGCCCATGCCCAGCAGCTTGCGAGCGCTCTGCTCCTCGCTGGTCAACGTGGCATTGTTGCAGCGATCCGCGATACGCAGAATCTGGTTCAAGGCGCCATCTCTGGCTGGCGACACCGTTTTTCCATAGAGGTGAAACGCTCCCTGCGGCTCATACCCTCTGCCGCTTACCTCGTACATGGTGTCACTGTGCCACACATGGGTGACGGTCATCTTGTTCTGCGTCAAAGTTCCGGTCTTGTCTGAGCAAATGACAGAGGCGCATCCCAACGTCTCCACTGACGGCAGCTTGCGAACGATGGCGTTGCGCCGAATCATGCGCTGTACGCCCAGGGCAAGCGCAACCGTCACGATCGCAGGAAGTCCTTCCGGTATGGCTGCGACTGCCAAGCTAACACCCGCCAGGAACATGGTAAACAGTTCATGGCCATGCCAAATCCCAGCCACGATCACTACGATGGTCAGCAAGACGGCGACTACGACCAGCATCTTACCCATTTGCTCCAGTCTGACCTGCAATGGCGTCTCGGCTTCCTCTGCTGTGTTCATCAGATGCGCGATTTTACCAATCTCGGTGTTCATTCCTGTCTCGACGACAATGCCGCTTCCTGTCCCTCCGGTGACCATCGTCCCCATGAACCCGAGGTTTTTCTGGTCCCCGAGCGGAACCTGTGCTCCGTTCGTATGCTCCAGCTTGCGGGCGGTCTTGCTGACAGGCAAGGATTCTCCCGTCAATGCCGACTCCTCAATCTCCAGTCGATTGGCCGAGACGAGACGCAGATCCGCTGGCACGCGATCTCCTGCCTCCAGCAAGACCAGATCTCCCGGCACGAGTTGGGAGGCGGGAATCATCGAGAGGTGTCCATCCCGCATTACCCTCGCCATCGGGGAAGCTAGATCCTTCAACGCTTGCAAGGATCGCTCCGCCCGCGCTTCCTGGATGAAGCCCAGTACGCCATTGATGATGATGATGGCGATAATGGTGATCGCATCCAGATACTCTCCGAGAAAGTACGAGATCAACGTGGCAATGAACAGAATGACCACCATAAAATCCTTGAACTGATCAAGAAAGACCGTATAGAGAGGCTTTTTCTTGCTCTCAGCCAACTTGTTGGCGCCTTGTTTTGCCAGCCTCCGCTCAGCCTCCTGTTGAGCCAGTCCCTGCGACGAATTGCTCTGAAGGGCTTCGATCACTTCGGTTGCTGCCAACGTGTACCATTTTCGAATGGGTTGCTGTGATTCCACCTTCATCTCCTCCATCCACTTCTCACTCTTTCTCATGTCTATGCAGACGAGCTGGAAAATAAAACAACCCGTCCTCTTGAATGGACGGGTCTGACAGGAAGCATATGATTTAGAAGATTTTCGCCACGCCAATGCAGATCAATAAGATCGGCGGAAGCCAGGTGAGTCCTGACAGCCATTTATGCTGCCCAATCCCGCGTCCCAAGGCCAATCCTGTCCACAGCAGCAAGGCGCTCATCACCGCGATGCAAAGGGAGACTAGCAGGGGCGAATACCCCAAAAACGTCAAGCTAATCCCCGCTCCAAAGGCATCCAAGGACAGGGCAAACCCCAGTATGACGGCTTCCCAGCCCATAATATGCCCTGAGCGGTCCGCATCCGCTTGGGACGGATCGCGCAGGATCTGAATCATCAAGCCAAACATGCGAAACTGCGACAACACCGTACGTTCTGGCTCTCTCTGTCCAGCAGCATCGACAGGAGGGGGAAGCTCCTCCTGACTTGATTCAGCTTGTGGAGGGGAGGAGACAAGCCGCCAAAACGTAAACAAGCCCATCGCGATCAAGACAGCAGCCCCTACCCGCTGACCGACTTCGGGGGTTAACCAGTAGGTAAGCGAGGAGCCTACCATCATGACACCGTACACCACAGCAAACGAACATCCAGACACCACGATCAGAGACAGAAATGGCATTTTCATCTTTCGCAGCCCATACGTCAAGCCAACACTGACACTGTCCATGCTGATGGCCAGGGAAACGAGCAGGAGTGATAGCCATCCGCTCATATATGGTCACCTCTTTCCCGTTGCCTACTAGGTATACGCGGAGGGCCCATCCATTGTGCATGAACATGCTATGTGGTTTGAAGCGATGCTGCTGGGAGGATCCTGGTTTGTAAATCGCCAAGCGTTCTGCATGCTGAAACGGGAATTTTCCAACTGCCAAAAAACGGAACAAGTAAAAACCAAGCGGACAACACTGTGGTAGTCCGCTTGGTTAAGGATGTAAAAGATCTTTCTGCTCTTAAGGGAATTTCAAACTCATTTAATTGTTATTTGGTTGTCAGAAGAACTATCATTACTAAAAATAATTCCCCATTTAGAGAGCCCTGCAAAAGTCCACCTACTATCTGTAAACTGAATCCCCAGTGCTTTTAGGTACTGGGGATTCATGTGTCGTGAATGTAGCTGTAGTGGGGAGAAGCATGTTTCCGATCTGCGCTACGGTCTACGTCCCGCAAGGGAGTTAAACTGTCCGCTCCACAGCGATCCTGGGGGAAGCGCAAAACGGCGCGCAGCTCCGGAGTTTATTCATAGGTTGCGCTTCTGTTTCCCCGGGCTTCGCTGTTCCGCTAGGCTGGACTCCGCCAATCGCTCCGCCTGGAAACCTGCTTCTCCTCCGAAACAGTAGGTTTTCAAAGGCTGAACCCCAGTGCCCTTAGACATTGATGTTTGTTGTACAATGAGAAGAAAACGAAAGAGTGGGAACCATTGCTACAGCCCTCTAAACAAATGACGGCATCTTTCCATGCCGAATTATACAAACTGATTCCCGAGGATCACCCATTACGAAAAATCAATGAAATCGTAGATTTCACGTTTATTCATGACTTAGTTCGTTCCTCTTATTGTGAGCATTACGGAAGACCTGCTAACGAACCAGAACTCCTGTTTCGTTTGCTGTTTTTACAAGTTCTCTACAATCTTTCGGATGAACGCATCATTCAGGAAACGCAGGTAAACCTCGCTTACAAGTGGTTTTTAGGTGTAAATCCGGAGGATAACCTTCCTGACCCCTCCCAACTGTCTCGCTTTCGTAATCATCGATTAGGAGCAGGAGCCGTGGATGAGGTGCTCATATCAGTTGTGCGTCAGTGCATCGAAAAAGGTCTTGTGAAGTCAAAGACGATCATCATGGACTCCACCCATACACTGGCAGCTTCGCAAAAACAAAAGCCACTTGAAGTACTTCGAGATGCGGCGAAGCGCCTGTTCCGTGTTGTGGTGAAAAAGCATCCCAAGCTTGAGAAGAAACTCCCGAAGTTACCGGGGTTGAGGAAAGAAGATCAAGAGGATGCCGAGAAGATCATGCTTCAGTACCTGGCTAATCTTGGGGAAACTGTTGAGTTGTTGTTGCCGGATCATGAAGGTTCCATCTCGGAGAAAGTTCGAATCGCCAAGGCCATCGTGGAAGACGAGCGTCTCCTTGCCAATAAAGGCATTATGTCGGCCATTGATCCGGATGCACGCTTTGGATGGAAGAGCAATACAAAATCCTTTTTTGGCTACAAAGAACATATCGCCATGACAGAAGAAGAGATCATTACGGCTGTGGAAGTTACTGAAGGAAGTTCGGATGACGGCAAACAATTCAAAGAACTTTTGAATCAAACCTTGGACGCAGGTATAGAAGTACATGAAGTGATTGCTGACACTGCATATTCGGGTAAAGATAATTTGGAAGAGATGAAAAGTAAGCAGATTCAACCCGTCGTACCACTTAACCCGATCGTACATAACGGAGGGCTTAGACAAGAAGGTTTTGAATACAACAAGGATGCAGACTTTGTTATTTGTCCGGCAGGACAACACAGTATTCGAAAAGCTGTCCAAGGAAGCAAGCAAAGTGGCAATAGTCGTTCTCTTGTTTTCTATTTCGATACCGAGAAATGCAAGGCGTGCCCGCTTAAGGAAGGATGCTTCAAGCCAGGAGCGAAGAGCAAAACCTATTCCATTCGGATTGTGGCGGAACATTACCAAGAGCAAATCGAGTTTGAGAACAACGATACGTTCAAGGAACGTATTTGTCGCAGACCGATTATTGAACATAAAAATGCGGAACTAAAAAGGTATCATGGGATGACCAAGGCTAAGTACCGTGGTCTCTTTCGCATGCGAATACAGGCCATACTTACGACTTTCGTCGTAAATGTAAAACGGATGATAAAATTAACAGAGAAAATGCAGTCCGCCTCCTGAGGGAGATTGAACTGCATTTTTTCGTTATTGCCCTCTTTTTTACACAATTCAATGGGGTTACTCGAGTTGCAAGCTCCAACAAGGGGATTTTGCAGAGCTCTCCATTTATCACCTTTTTTTTCTAGGGATAAGGTTAATTCATTTGGTATTTCCACACCTTTGGCTCCCTGAATTTTGTACTGAACTTTGATAGATACTACCCCATTTTCCCCCTCTTGTGTCTCAAGTATCTTAAACTCTGTGAGTTGATGTCTTTCAATAGAAGCTTTAAATCTATCCTTATCGGGCACATTGGACCCACCAAGCATTTCATACGCTTTATCTACCTCTTTATTCTTGATGGCTGCAAGATATTGACTGACAGTGTCCTCCGGTGACTCACCTTGAGTTGAACATCCCATTATCGAAATTGTTAGCAACAAGAAAACAAGCACCATTGTTAATTTCTTTTTCATAAAAACCTCCCATTTTTTGGTAGATTAGTTCTCGCAATTGTGTTACCATTCAACATTTTACCATATTTAGTAAAAATATGAAATGGAGTGATTGCTTTGACTAAAACAAAAAAGGCTTTAATGATTGGCAGTCTAGTTTTAACAATGCTTGCCCCCTCTATCGCCTCCGCCGAAGTTGGTAAAACTAACAAAGACTATGAAAAGCTTTATGGCCCAGAAAGTGGAAGCCATCGATTCTTATCGGAAAGTGAGATTAAAGAGCGACTACAAACAGAAGGTGACATAGAGATACAAGCGTCATATGGAAAAATCTTATGGTCGGCTGAATATGTGGTAAATTCTTTCTATGTAATTCCTAAAGCTGTATATGTAGCTTCGGCAACTAATAACAACATACGAATATTGTCAGATGCGCAAAAAAATACAGGGAGCAACTCAACTTATGACATTGAGTTGGTGGAATGGAATGATTGGGCAAATGGATGGGCAGTCGTACAGGAAGTTGAAATGCGTATTGGCTCAAAACAATACGAATACTTTGAAGACTTAGATGATGATGTTGATTATCGTCTTAGAGTCGTTGGAAATGTGAAAGGAATTGTCACGGTATACCAACAAACCAGATAATTCTTCGGAAAACTAACTGAAGAACTCTTTATCATATCCCCCCTTAATAGTCAGATACATCAAAAAGTCTGCACTTACTTGGGGGGATATTCTTAATTTCTTAATAGTAGTAGGAGTGTTTTGCCGTAAACTGAAATTGAGTAAAGGTAGGACATACTCATGATTCAGCTCATTTAACCCAAATGGTAATATTTCGAAGCACTCTACCTGCATTTTTAAAGGTTAACCATGCAAGATCGTTATCTATCGAGTGGTAAACGAGTTTCTCAAGTTAATTAAACTCCACATCACTGTACAGTCCTGCTATCTCCAACGCTGCCGTCTTGACTGCCGCAGCCAAACGGGCCGGTTCGAGAACCCGCACTTTATTTCGGAAGGAGAGCAAAAAACTGATCAGCCAATCCTGGTCAGGCATGGTGGTCCGGACGAGGAGAGAGCCATCCGGCTGCCGTTCAATGTCATCCTCGTCAAATCGATCCGCAACCACAGCTTTCAACGCGCTGGAGAAGTGCAGGACGACATCGACCATAGGCCCGGGGCGGTCCGGCAGCTGCCTCCATTTTTCATTCAGTTTTTCTAGCTCCATATCCCGTCGTTGGAACGTTTCTGCTTGCGTCTGCAGATCTCGGATTCGTGAGAGCCGAAAAATCCGGTAATCCTCACGTTCCAAACAATAGCCGTGCAAATACCACTTGTACCCTTTGAGGACAAGGCCCATCGGTTCCACGCGCCGCATCGTTTCTTGCCCTAGATGGTCGGTATAGGAGAAGCTAACCAGCTTTTTTTCCTTTGCTGCATGGTTCAAGACCTCATATTTTTTCCGCTCTGCCTCACTCGATCTCCAAGGCGTAAAATCGACCAGGATTTGGTCGCGATCAGCCAAACTCCCTTGTTCTGTCTGCGAGACCAAGGCGCCAACCTTTTCAAGCAACCGCTCCATGCTCGATTCACTCAGTGCTTTGGTAGATTGGAGACCACGCAGCGCAGTCAGCATGGCGATCAACTCGTCATGAGAGAGCATCTGCCGATCCAATCGGAAGCTGTCCATGATTTCATAGCCCCCTTCTGTACCCATATAGGAAACAATCGGTATACCTGCCAGACTCAAAGACTCCATATCACGGTAGATGGTGCGAAGCGACACTTCCATCCGTTCTGCCAACTCTTGTGCCTGCACTCTCTTCCGGTTTAAAAGAATGATAGTGATCGCCATAAGGCGCTCCAGTTTCATGGCCGTGCCTCCTGTACAATTCCTGATACCCCAATCATAAACCGAGTTTCATCTGGATCAAGGTATGTTTCTTGAGGGCCTGATCAATGCGATGCTGCCGGGTAGCCGTCCTGTTGTTCAGCAGGATTTAACTTCTCCTGGCTCATCATGAAAGCTGCCGCCAGCGCTAAAAAGGCCGGTATCAGACTCCACATGAAAGTCGTCACGATGGAACCGGACAGAGCATCCAGGATCACGCCCAGCAAACGAGCGTCCATCGATTGCCTGATCGCCGGGTTCAACAGGACATGCGCATCTTTGAAATCTACACCCGTGGACAATGCAGTCGCGTTGCCGCCCAACAGCTTCGCCAGGCCGCCCGTAAGGAAATGACTTTGCAGAATGCCAAAAATCGTGATGCCAAGCGCCATGCCAAGCGATCTGTTGAAATTGAGCGTCGAGCTGGCTGCTCCTCGTTGTGATGCAGGGAACGAATGTATCGCTGAACTGCTGAGGACAGAAAAGGTGGAGCCAATGCCCAGCCCGATCAGAATCATATACATCGTGATGAGAAGGCGCGGAGTATCTTTGGTCATCGTAGCGAGCAAAGCAAGACCTACGATAAAGAGGATCATCGTCGGGATCAAAATCATCCGATACGGGAGCTTTGCCATCAGGTATCCCCCCACCGTCGCTGTCACGACCGAGGCGATCATCATGGGCAACAAGACAAAACCGGCATGAGTCGCACTGCCACCCAGCACGCCCTGAACGTAGATCGGAATGTAGCCGGATGCCGTCATAAACGCCGCCCCGCTCAGCATCCCGATGAGATTGCTGGTCGTATAGAGCCGGTTGCGAAACATCCGAAAAGAAAGTATCGGCTCAACCGCACGCCTTTCTACGAATACCAGGGATACGGCAAGGGCCACAAAGCCTGCAAACATGCCCATGATCTGCGGAGAGTTCCATGCATACGCTTTTCCCCCCAGCTCCAGGCCTAGCATCAGGCATACAACCGCTCCTACCAATAAAACCGCCCCGAGAAGATCAATCTTTTGCTTGGAATGCTCCATCGATTCCTTGTAGCAGAACAGCACCAGAAAAAAAGCCAGCAAGCCGAGCGGCAAATTAATGTAGAAGATCCATGCCCAATGGAATTGATCCGTAATCAGACCGCCGAGCATCGGGGCCAGAATGCTCGACAAGCCGAATACAGCGCCAAACATGCCGGTCATTTTCCCGCGGTCCTTCACTGCCACGACATCGAACATGATCGTAAAGGCGATCGATACCATCGCCCCTGCGCCAATTCCCTGAATCGCCCGGTAGATGCTGAGCTGGAGGATCGACTCTGCTGTCCCGCAAAGTGCCGAGCCTGCCATGAACACGATGATGCCGAAGACAAAGAATCGTTTTCTTCCATACATATCCGACAGCTTGCCGAAGATCGGCATTCCTGCCATCTCCGCTACCATATAGGCGGATGTGACCCAGATAAACGAGTCAAGGCCGCCCATTTCTCCGACAATCGTGCCCATCGCTGTCGCGACAATCGTGTTATCCATCGAGGCCATCAAGATGGAGAGCAGAAGACCTGCGATGACAATTCCTACTTTGTTTTGGTTCTGAGTTGGTGCCATTTGATTTTCATCCCTTTCCGTCTGGTTTCATGCGTGATGAAGCATGTTGATGGCATGATCATAAACCACGCTTGTTGACATCTGTTTGTCAGGAATAGGGATAAAAAAAATACGGACAACCTTTTTCGTTGTCCGTATGGTTTCATCAGAACATGATATCGCTACCCTCGAACCGCCAGCGCTTCTCCAAGCAAGCCCACCAGCTTCTGCGCCTGCTCGCCCGTCGTGTCGCGCAAGGCCGAAAACTCGGTGACTTCCATCGCGACGACTCGCCGATCCTGCAGCACTCGCACGAGGAGTCGCTGCGCTTCCTCCAGGCTGAGTCCCGTCTCGCTTGGCGCATATGCAGCAGGCATCGATTCCTTGTTCATCACATCGACATCAAAGTGCACCAGTATTTTGGCATCAGGGGGGATGGACTGCATGACACGGGCCATTTCCTGCTCCATATCGCCTGCATGAAGCTTCTCCAGTGACACGATTTCTACTCCATACGCCTCATTTGGCGGCTTCTGGCAGCCGACCAGCTTGACCCGATCCGCGGTCCAGCCTGAACGCTCGATCCACATGCCCTGATCCTGCAGCAAAAACCAAAGCCCCATCCCCGCTGCTCCGATACAGCGGTTCGCCGAAGGAGCCACCGCATCGAGATGCCCATCGATGACCAGCAGATACGCCTGTTCCCCGTATCTTTGCTGGTGGGCAAGTGCGGTTCCCACGATCAGACTGCAATCCCCTCCAAGCATGAGCAGAAAATCGCTTTGGTCCATCCACTCCGCAGCTTCCTTCTGCAGCAGATCCCACAGCATGCGCGGAGCAGGCCAATTGCGAACAGGAGGAATATTGTGACGCGGCATATAGTCCGGCAGCTTCAAATCACCCAAATCTTCCACGGCCAGGCCTCTTCCCTGCAAATGCTCAACTAGCCCTGCTTTGCGCAAGGCATCAGGGGAGAGTTCAGTACCCGAGACGAAAGCACCTGCAAAATGGGGTATTCCTTTTATTTTGACGGTAATAATGATTCCCTCCATTGCGTTTTGTCCAAGAACTATTCAGAAAATACCATAAAATAGGTCTCTGAACAATGGCGCTTCCGGGTACTGGTTACACCACCAATTCAACCGCCACCTGATCTCCATACGCAAAGCGGGTCGCGATATCAGTCGAAACCTCCCATTCTTCCTCACCCACCTGAATGGAATAGAGCAGCTCCCTACCCTGAAACTGCACGTGCTGCACACGCCCCTTCACCCCGTCCTGGCCATCGTGCCATGGATGCAGCCGGATCTGGTCCGGTCTGACTGGCAGCACCTGCTCGCGTTGAAAAGGAGTGAGATCCTGCGAGACTCGCACAGGCAACGAGGTTTGTCCCTTACGTTCCAGCAGGAAGGTGGAGGAGTCGGCCCAGCTCCCTTTGACGAAGTTGGCGCGGCCGACGAATTTGGCGACAAAGGGCGACTGCGGCTCGTAGTAA
Organism: Brevibacillus panacihumi W25; assembly: GCF_000503775.1. Classification (GTDB taxonomy): domain Bacteria; phylum Bacillota; class Bacilli; order Brevibacillales; family Brevibacillaceae; genus Brevibacillus; species Brevibacillus panacihumi_A. The sequence goes on from NZ_KI629782.1 coordinate 2,358,934, forward strand.
ATTTCGTGCGGCGTACCCGCCTGCTCTATTCGGCCGCCCCGCATGACGATGATTTTGTCCGCCATCGCCAAGGCTTCGGATTGGTCATGCGTCACGTAGACAATCGAAGTGCCCAGCTCCCGGTGAATATGCTGGATCTCCTTGCGCATCTGAATGCGCAACTCGGCGTCCAGGCTACTGAGCGGTTCATCCATCAGAAGCAGCGTCGGGTTGAAAACGATCGCCCGCGCCAGTGCCACCCGCTGTTTTTGCCCGCCCGACAACTGGCTCGGGTAGCGCTTCTCCATCCCGCCGAGCCCCACCATCTCCAGCATCTGCGCCACTCGCGCACGCGGATTTTGCTTGTACTCCTCCGGGACATGCTGCTGATGCCGCAATGGAAAGGCCACATTGTCGTAGACGGTCAGATGAGGCCAGAGGGCAAACGACTGGAACACCATGCCGATGCGCCTTTGCTCCGGCGGCATCCGCCTGTCTTGGTCTGCGACAAGCTCCTGGTTCAGCCAGATTTCCCCGCTCGAAGGAGACTCGAAGCCGGCCAACAGACGCAGCAGAGTCGTCTTGCCGCAGCCGCTGGGTCCCAGCAATGCGACGAATTCGCCTTTTCCGATATGCAGATCGATCCTGTGGAGGGCAACCACCTCGCCGAACCGTTTGGATACACCCATTACCCTCGCTTCATTCATCCTTCTACTCTCCTTTGCCAATATCGCTTCCACAATCCTCCGATCGCCAACAGAATCAAAATGGCTGTCACGATCAACGTGGAAAGGGCTGTGCTCAATGTAGTAGAACCCGCCTGTTCAAAGCCGAAGATGACGACGCCGATCGTCTGCGACCCGGAAGACCAGAGCAGAGAGGATATGGTCAGCTCGGTGAAGGCTGTCAGCATGACGAGGAATAGACCCGTCAGCATCCCCGGCGCATACAGCGGCAACAAAATGCGGCCCCATCGCGTCCACAGCTTGCCCCCGCTGATGCGCGCCGCTTCCTCCACTTCCCGACCGACCTGCAGGATCGAGACGGTGCTGCTTTTCACCTGCAGGATGAAAAAGCGCGTCACATAGGCAATCAGGATCATCCAAACTGTGCCGTAGATACCCGGCTGCCAGCCCGGAATTGGCTCCATCCAGGTCAGGATCATCGCCAAGCCAACCACCATGCCCGGCAGTGCATACGGCAACGAGACAGCGCCCTCCAGCATTTTCCCCAGCTTATGGGGACGCTGGACGCGCCAGTAGGCAAACAACGTCCCCACGATCAGACAAAGAGCACCTGTCAAACCAGCCAGCATGAGGCTGTTGCCCAGCGCTTCCCGCGTCCCGGCATGATCCCGCAGCACAAAGAGAAAGTGCTTCCAGGTCAAATTCTCCGCGAGAAACGGCAGACCATACGCTTTGATAAACGCCGTCGACGCCATGGAGAGCAGCGGCAGGAAGCTGGTTATCAATAAAAAGAGTCCTACTGCTCCCTCTGCCAGGAACCGTTTTTTTCCCAGCGTGTAGCGGACAGAGCGATCCTCTGCACTGGTCTGATCGACTCGGCTTTTGCGCAGCAGCAGCCATTGCAGACCCGTCCCGCCCAAAGCGATGATCCCGAGCAGAATGGACAAGACCGAAGCTCGACCGAAGGCGCTGGGACCAAAACCGATCACCTGCTCATAGATCAGCGTGCTCAGAACGGGAATGCCCGCTGGGATGCCCAATAATGCAGGGATGCCGAAGTTGTCCAATCCCGAAATAAAAGCGAGCAAGCCTCCACTGGCGATCCCGGGCAATGCGAGCGGCAGGGTCACTTGCCCGAGAACACTGCGCGAGGAAGCGCCGCACGAACGAGCCGCCCATTCCAGCTCCTTGGGAATGCGATAGAGAACCGAGAGCGTCAGCATGTAGACCAGCGGATAGTGGCTCAGGCCCATCACGACGATGATCCCGTCCAGTCCGTATACATTCCACAGCTCCACAGGAAAGCCCATCAGCCAACTGGCGAATCGGTTCAAAACACCGGCAGGTCCCGCCATTTGCGTCCAGGCCAACGTCATCACGTAGGAGGGAATCAACAGCGGCAGCATCGCCATGACGTGAATCGCTCCCTTGAAGCGAATATCGGTATACGCGCAAAGCCAGGCGAGCGAGACACCGATTACAAGCGCTAAGACAGTGGACAGAACGGCTGCAGTCAAGGAGTGGTAGACCGCTGACCACGTCCGCGCATCCGCCAACAACTCGGAAAAGATGCCGAGACCCAATCCCGCTTCTGTTTTCACGCTCAGGATGACCAGCTTCCACAACGGATAGACGAAAAAGAAGGCGACTGGCAGGAGCACCAGCCATCCAGCCGCCTTTTCCATCGGGAGGGGGGCAGTCCATAGACGTCTCCGCCCCTCAGCCTGTCGTTTTGTGAGTGTGGTCTGCCAATTAGTTGCCACCCATCATCTCTCCAAATTTCTTTTTATCCGCTTCACGTGATGCCTCCAGCTCAGCGATATCTGCAGACAGCACCTTGATTTCCTCTAATGACTTGAGTCCCTCTGGCGCCTCTACCCCTTTGCGAATCGGCGTGTAGCCGAGGTCAGCTGCCAGCTTTTGCCCTTCCTCGGACAAGACGTAATCCACAAAGGCTTTTGCTGCATCGGGATTTTGCGCCCCTTTCAGGATGCCGATCGGCTCTGTGATCACGGGCACGCCTTCACTTGGATAGATCAATTCGACTGGAGATCCCTCTTGTTTCGCACGGGCTACCATGTAGTCTACGACGATTCCGTACTCCTTCTCACCGCCAGCCACGCTTTTCAGTACGGCTCCATTGCCCTTGGATACCGTCATTTGATTGGCTTTCAGTCCCTCGAAATAATTCCAGCCAAACTCGCTTTGCCGGGTAAATACCCCGAGATTGTAAGCAGCTGCACCAGAGTACAGCGGGCTTGGCATGACGCCTTTTCCGGCTGCTTCCGGCGCGGTCAGAACCTTCCAGCTATCCGGCAATGTGCTGACCTTCTGGGTATTCACGCCCAAGACGGTCGCCATGACCTTGGTTCCGGTGTAGGAACCGTCTGCATCCTTGAGCTCGGCAGGAATCTGCTCTGCCTCGGGGGAGGTGTACGGCATCAGCAAATCCTGTTTTTTCAAACTGGCAAAGGTCGGGGCATCGGCTACCAACAGCACGTCTGCCTTCACCTGTCCCGCCTGGGCTTCCGCCTGCAGACGGCTGATCACTTCTTCTGTGCCGGAACGGAACAGCTCTACCTTCACTTCCGGATGCTTTTTCGCAAAACCGTCAATCAGTGCTGCTGCATCGGCATCGGGCTGGGACGTATAGAAGCTGAGTGTGCCCCCGACTTTTGCCGGCACAGGCTCAGCAGCTTGATTGTTCGTTTGCGGCGCAGCTTCAGGAGAAGGGGTTGCCGCCTGAGGAGATGACGATGAAGTACCGCAAGCAGTCAAGCCGATTACGGAGACGGCTGCAAACAAAGACAAGGTCCATTTGCGCAAAGCGATTCGGTTCATTTTCGGTTATCCTCCTTGGTTTAGAGCGTTTATGAGCGTTGCACGGTCGATTGAAACCACTTGCTGATTTTGCTTTTCATCGCGATATTCGTCATGTTCAACTGCAAAGGAGTGATCGTAATGTAGCCATCCCGCAATTTGTAATAATCCGACTCTTCCTCTTCCAAATGAATCTCTCCCAGCGTGTCGGAGAGCCAATAGCACAAATACCCCTGCGGATCGTTCAAACCGACGTACTGATAGCGCAGAACGTCCATGGCAAGAGGAGTGACAGCTACTCCCTTGACCATCTCTTTGGACAGATACGGCAGATTGATATTCAGTACCGTGTCCGCGCTGAGCTTGTGGCGAAACAAGGTTTCAAACACGTCGTACGCCAGGGTTTCCACCAGGTTGTAGGAAGCGTTGGGCTTCAAGGTAGCGAGCGAGACGGCGATAGATGGAATCTGGTACATCGCCCCTTCAATGGCTGCCGAGATCGTTCCGGAGTAAAATACATCCCGCCCCAGATTGGGACCGCGATTGATCCCCGACACGATCACGTCCGGCTTCTCCTTGAGAATGACTTCGAGCGCCATCTTGACGCAGTCGGCAGGGGTGCCATTGACCGCCCAGGCTTCCAGAGACGTATCGAAAAAATTCACTTTATTCGCCTTCACCGGCGACTTGAGGGTGATGGCATGGCTGATCGCGCTTCTTTCCTGATCGGGACAGACGATCGATACATTTCCGAAAGACTGGAGTGCCTGTGCCAGACAAAGCACGCCATTGGAGAATATGCCGTCGTCGTTGGTGATGAGAATGTTCAAAACAGTGATTCCTCCTATTCAAAAAGAGACACAATGGCTTTGTTCGAGATACAAGAGATTTTGCTTGAGTACGGAAAGCTCGCGGGAATCATCCCAGCCTTCTACGATGATGGGTCTTTCTTTTTCCCAAATAAGCGGCCAGATTGCCTCCAGGTCGATGCTCCCGGTTCCAAGCGGCACATGCAGCTTTTCGGCGGTAGCATCACTAATATGGATTTTGTCGATGTTTTCCAATTCATGGTAAAAACTCGTCAAAGAACAGTTCAGCGGGACGTGCGCAATATCGAACGTGGCTGTTGTCGGATAATCCAGGGCAGCCCGCAGACGATTCAGTTCTTCCGGCGTGACCACCAGTTCCTTGGGAAGCGGTTCAATATGTTCGATGGAGAGCGTCAAGCCTCTGTCCATCGCTTCGCGAGCGAGCCTGTTGAGACTGTCGATCAGGATGGGTTCATGCCAGCCTCTGGTCTTGGCCGATAGAGTGACCCGCCCCGGATGGATCGTGACACTTGCTGCGCCGATCTCTTTCGCCAAATCCAGTGAGCGCCTTACCTCCTGGATCGATTGCTCGCGAATTCCCTTATTCAGCGAGCATAGATTCAAGTCCCAACTGGCGGCGTGCAAAGTCAGCTTGCATCCCGTCCGCTTGGCGGCATCCCGAATCTCCAATGGGCTGCTGCGGTGGAACCAGACGTGCTCCGCCCATACCTCCATTCCGGCAAAACCGTACTGACGACCAATCAAAATCGCCGCTTCGACGGGATACGCCCACATCAAAGTTGACGAAACAAACAACATGTCCACCACTCCCTTGCCTCTACCGGTATCGGAACACTCCCGATCGGACTCGGGTTGCGCGTGCCATGACCGTGAAAGTCGCTCCCGCCGGATCGGACCAAATGATGCTTTTTGGCCTCGCGCTCCCAATACGCCATCTCCGCCAAGGAATGGCGCGGATAGTACACCTCAATGCCGTCAATTCCATAGTCCAGCAGATTGCCTAGCTGCACCTCGAACGGATATATGCCCGGGTGAGCCAGGATCGCAATCCCCCCGACCTCATGCGTGGATTCGATCGCCTCACGCGCTGAAAAGGACGGTCTCGGCACATAGGCCGGCGAACCTTTTCGCAGATAAGCATCGAACATGGCCTGGGGGGAACGTCCATAACCGCGTTCGACCAAGGCTTCGGCGACATGGGTACGGACGATCACGCTGCCTTGGGCCCGAGCCAGACATTCTTCCTGAGTAATCTCCAAACCAAGCCGATTGCAGCGCTCCACGATCTCGCCAATCCATTCGATCCGCTCTTGCTGCCGCTTGTCCATCAGGTGGAGCAAACGCGGATCAGCAATGTCGATACCGTAGCCGAGGATGTGCAGCTCTCCCTCGGGCCCTTCGGTATTCCACTCAATCCCCGGAATCAGGTGCAGATCCAATCTTTTTGCCTCTTCCCGCGCTTGCAGATAACCGTCTACCGTATCGTGGTCCGTGATCGCCAGGTATTCTACTCCCCTCGCCTTTGCTTCAAGCAAAAGCTCGCGCGGGGTCAATTTTCCGTCGGAAGCGGTGGTGTGCATATGCAGATCCATTCTTCTCCAAGTCCTCCCTTTTCCCACCGTCGTCTTGATTGATTACCTTTATTGTAGAATGGGATTTTTAACGGCATGTGAAGGGGGAAACAAGGTTTGATGAAAGCCCGGCGGCCTATTTTCCCAGGCCCAAGCGGACGGGTGAGCCGGAATGTTAATGCCCTGTAAAGGATTTGCAAAGTCTTTACAATTTCACTCTTGTTCCTACTAAAAAATGCTCCAGCCCGACATTTATCATCGGACTGGAGCATTTTTTTGCATCATCTTACTTCACATCGTAGCCTTGGTCTTCAATGGCTTCCTTGATTTTCTCCAGCGATACTGCGCCTTCTTCGTAGGAAACCTCCACTTTGTGGCCAGCCAGGTCTACTTTTCCGCTGGCCCCGATTTCCTTCAAGGTTTTCTCGATCGTCATAACGCAGTGGTTGCAGGACATTCCTTCTACATTCAGGGTGATTGTTTTCATTTTTCATCTCTCCTCATTTGTATATGTTGATGTTTTGAATAGCAGAGTTACAGCTTCACGCGCTGCAGACGCAGGGCGTTGAGAACGACGGACACGGAACTGAACGCCATCGCCGCACCCGCCAGCCACGGAGCGAGGAAGCCAATTGCCGCTACCGGGATGCCCAAGGTATTGTAGGCCAATGCCCAGAACAGGTTTTGCTTGATGTTGCGGATGGTTCGCTTGCTCATCACGATGGCGTCGGCTACGCTGGTCAGCTCGCCGCGCATCAGGGTAATATCGGCCGCTTCCATCGCCACATCGGTTCCTGTCCCGATCGCCATCCCGATATCGGCCGTAGCCAGAGCAGGCGCATCGTTGATCCCGTCTCCGACCATCGCCACTTTTTTCCCTTGCTCCTGCAATTTTTTTACTTCCGTCGCCTTTCCTTCCGGCAGCACTTCGGCAATTACATGATCGATTCCTGCCTCGCGGGCGATGGCTTCTGCCGTCTGACGATTGTCTCCCGTCATCATGATGACAGTCATGCCCATCTCCTTCAAGCGCTCGATGGCTTTGCGCGAGCTTGGCTTGATGGTATCCGCCACGGCAATCAATCCGGCCAGTTGACCGTCTACCGCGGCCAGCATTGCGGTTTTGCCCGCCTTTTCCAAAGACAGCATTTGCTCCGCCACGGGTTCGAAGGAAATCTGATCGCGTTCCATCAGACGGCGAGTGCCGACCAGCACTTCATGCCCCTTTACGACAGCGCGGATTCCATAGCCAGGAATGGCTTCAAAGGAGGTCGTGTTCTCCAGCGCCACGCCTTCTTGCTCCGTAATTCCCTTTACGATTGCTTGCGCCAGGGGATGCTCCGAATTTTTCTCGGCTGCCCCAACAAGCTCCAAAAATATTTGTTTCGAGAAGTCTGCGTAAGGAAGGACATCGGTCAACTCCGGCTCGCCCTTGGTAACGGTACCCGTCTTATCCAGTACAATCGTATCCAGATGATGGGCCGTCTCCAAATGCTCGCCGCCTTTAAACAGGATGCCCAATTCCGCTGCACGCCCTGAGCCTGCCATGATCGAGGTAGGTGTCGCCAGCCCAAGTGCACACGGGCACGCAATGACGAGGACGGCAATCGCTTTTTCCAGCGCTTCCGGGAAATTACCGGGAATAACCAGCAGGAACCAGATGAGAAATGTCAAAACTGCGATCCCGACGACGATCGGAACGAAAATGCCGGAAATACTGTCGGCCATGCGCTGGATCGGCGCTTTTGAGCCCTGCGCCTCCTCTACTACACGGATGATCTGCGCCAAGGCCGTCTCCTTGCCTACTTTCGTCGCCTTGATTTTCAAGACGCCGTTCTTGTTGATCGTGGCTCCAATCACGTTGTCGCCAGCCGCTTTGTCGACCGGGATGCTTTCCCCCGTCAGCATCGATTCATCTACAGCGGACTGCCCTTCCAGTACCACGCCATCGACCGGGATCTTTTCTCCGGGTTTGACCTGCACCAGATCACCAGGTCGTACTTCCTCGACAGGAATGACGATCTCTACACCGTCGCGGATGACGGAGGCAGTCTTGGCCTGCAGTCCCATCAGCTTGCGAATCGCTTCCGAGGAGCGCCCCTTGGCTCTGGCCTCGAATAATTTCCCCAGCAGAATCAGGGTGATCAGTACGGCACTCGTTTCGAAGTAGAGATCCAGCATCTGCATATGAGAACCAATCGAGCTGATTGTCACATACAAGCTGTAGAAGTAGGCCGCCGACGTGCCAAGCGCTACCAGAACGTCCATATTGGCACTTTTGTTGCGCAGCGCTTTGTACGCCCCGATGTAAAACTGTGCGCCAATCACGAACTGGACTGGTGTCGCCAAGGCGAGCTGCACCCAGGGATTCATCAGGATCTCAGGCAGCCAGATGAACGACGTGAAGGAAAAGTGAGAAACCATCGACCACAGAAGGGGCAGAGACAAGATCGCCGAGACCCAGAACTTCCTCGTCTGCCGCTTGATCTCGATCGTCCGGCGATCCTGCTCGGCTCCCGAGTCTCCTTCATCCCGCCGTGCAGCCTGATAGCCCAATTTCTCCACTTGGCGGATCAGGTCAGAGACCCCTACATGGCTGCTGTCATACTCGACGGAGGCGGTCTCCAAGGCGAGGTTCACATTGGCTTTCAACACGCCCGGCAGTTTGTTCAGCCCTTTTTCGATTCGGGTCGCACAGGCAGCGCAGGTCATTCCGGTGATCGACAGCTCCACCTTATCCGCTGCGACCGAGTAGCCCAGCGATTCAATCTTCCCGCGTATCTCATCCACGCTGGTTTTCGTCGGGTCGTAGACCACTGCTGATTTCTCCAGCGCCAGATTCACGTTGGCCGTCTCGACGCCATCCAGCTTCTTTAATCCCTTCTCGATGCGAAGAGCGCATGCGGCACACGTCATTCCCGCTATGGGAAGGGTTGCTTCTGCAGTTTTAGCACTCATCAGGTATTCCCCCATCATCCATACCCTCCAGGGGTATGTTTTCAGTTATTGTTCCCCGAAAGCTGATTGCTTATCATGATCCCATTTTACTGTACCCCCCTTAGGTATATCAAGGGGTTTTTAAAAATAAATGGGAATCTGCATGCCCTTGCAGGCTGCAGGGCCGGTAATGGGCGCCTTCCTGTTCAAACTGGGGGACAGCTGACTAGAATTCCCGGCCAGTAATGTGTACAAAAAGAAAGAACGCAGGAACTTGTACCCGCGTTCTTTCTCCATACTTGCTACTTGCTTTTCGCGTTGTAGGCCACTGCAATTTGCGCGGCAACCGCAGCATTGTGCCGCACCAGGGCAATATTGGTTTGCAGGCTTTTTCCGGCTGTCAGCTGCTTGACCTTGTCGAGCAAAAATGGCGTCACTTTTTTCCCAGCGATGTTGTTTTGCTTGGCTTCGTCCAAGGCTTGCTGGATGACTGCTTCGATCTTGTCATGCTCAAGCGCGTCGGATTCCGGCACGGGATTGGCGATCACGACACCGCCGTTCAGGCCCAGCTTCCATTTGGTATCCAGCAATGTTCCGACCTGTTCCGGTGTATCCAGACGGAAGTCTACGCCGAAGCCGCTCTCGCGGGCAAAGAAGGACGGGAACTCATCGGTGCGGTACCCGACGACAGGCACTCCATGTGTCTCCAGGTATTCGAGCGTGCGGCCCAGATCCAGGATCGACTTGGCACCTGCGCAGACGACCGCTACATTGGTCCCAGCCAGCTCCATCAAATCGGCGGATACATCCCAGGTCACTTCCCCTTCGCGATGGACTCCACCGATTCCTCCGGTAGCGAATACGCGGATGCCTGCCAATTGGGCCGCAATCATCGTAGCCGCGACCGTCGTAGCTCCGATTTTTCCGCTCGCCAGAATATACGGGAAGTCGCGACGGCTTACTTTTTCCACGGATTTATTGGTTGCAAACTCTTCCAATTCGCTCTCGGACAGACCGATTTTGATCTGACCGTTCATGATGCCGATTGTTGCGGGAACAGCGCCGTTGTCCCGAATGATTTGCTCTACTTCCTTCGCCATTTCGATGTTTTGCGGATACGGCATCCCATGAGAGATAATCGTCGTTTCCAAAGCCACCACCGGCAGATTGTTCTCCAACGCGTTACGCACTTCGTCTGTATAACTCAGATAAGCTTTCATTCCTTATCGCTCCTTTTCGTATTGTTCGACGATCTCTTCCAGTTGTTCCGGCTTGAGCGCGGCGGCGACGGATTGCTCTGTCTGCAGCGCGAGGGCCGAAGCTGCCAGCCCGAGACGCAACGCTTTGGGGAACGGCTCTCCGTTCACAACCCCATACAGCAATCCCGCAACGAAAGCATCGCCTGCTCCCGTCACATCCACGACTTCAGTCGGATACGGCAGCACATGCTCGGACATTTCTTCTGATTGGCAGTAAATGCCTAGTTCTCCCATCGTAACGATCACGTGCTTCACGCCACGCTCGCGAATGATGGCACAAGCTCGGGCGCAGTCTTCAAGGGAATGAATCTCCATTCCTGCCAGCAATTCCGCTTCTTCGCGATTGGGCAGGATCGCTTCGACACCATCCAGTCGAGCTGGGAGCTTTTGCGCTTTGGCCGAGGAGACCGGATCGATAAACAGTGAAATCTGCTCCTGCTGACAACGCTCTATGATGTACGCCAGGCAATCCGCCGGTACATTGGTATCGAGAAAAACGGCATGGGCTGCTGCGATATGCGGCCATCTTTCCGCAAACATCTCCGGTGTCAGCGCATCGTAAATGTCCATGTTGGCGAGGGAGACCACCATCTCGCCATCGATATCCAGCAAAGCCGTATACGTTCCCGTCCTTTGGGTGGGAAGCCGCCAAATCGGACTGAGATCAACGCCATGTTTTTTGGTTTCCTGGACGATCCACTCCCCTTCCTTGTCCTCTCCGATGCAAGTGACCAAGGAAGTGTGGCAGCCGAGTCGACCGAGATTTTCCGCGATATTGCGAGCGACACCCCCGCATGACTCCGTAATCGTCACAGGGTTGGAGGAATGCAGCCGGATTTGCTGCTTGCCTCGCGCTTTCCGGTCCAGATTGGCTCCGCCGATGCAGGTGATCAAGCCTTCATCACGCAACACATAGGCCCTCCCCTTGATCTCGCCCTTTCTGGTCAACTGGGCGATGTAGCCCGCCACAGCAGAACGGGATATGCCGATCAAGTCCGCCAAATCCTGTTGGCTGATAAATGGATTGTGCCGGATGTGGTGCAAAATCTGCTTTTCTTTGTCCACGGTCTTCCTCCCTTCCGTGTTATGATTTCCTCTAATGCCTACAAACAAAAGTTTATCATACAAACAATTGTTTTCAAAGCTTTTGAAAAAGAAAAACCCGGTTCCCCAGGTTTTTACATAGGCTGTTCGCTCACAGCCTCTGCTTTTTTCTCTTTATGATTCGCTAAAGCCATGACCGTCCCCACGATACAGCCTGCACCGATCCACTCAAACAGGCCAAACGGAACATGCAGCCACATGACAGTCGCAACCACGGCAGACAGCGGTTCGGCGCACGCCAGGATACTTGTCTCGGATGGCAGGATGAAACGCATGCTGTCTAAATAAAGAAAAAAGGCGATCAGTGTTCCAAACACGATGAGAAAGCCCACTCCCAATACCGACTGAATGCTCCAGATTTGATCGGTCGCCTGCCAGGGCTGCGTCAGGATGCATAAGCCAATACCCCCAAGGAGCATCCCCCAACCCAGTACTACCGTAGCTCCCCACCGTTCCAGGAGCTTTTTCGGATACAGGGTATAAAAAGCCAGCGCGACCGCTGATGCCAATCCCCATAAAACCGCTCCGGTAGAGATGGAAAGCTGACCGGGATTCCCATTGGTGAGCAGCAAAAAGGTGCCGACCAAGGCAAGAATCAGAGCTGCTACCTGTGCCAGACTGGGCAATTGTCGATTCCGCAGGACAAGATACCCCGTCAGCAAGACAGGCCCCAGGTACTGCAGAAGAGTAGCCGTCGCAGCATTGCCCAACTCAATGGAAGCAAAATACGTATACTGCACAGCCAACAGCCCGAGCAATGAAAAGACCACCAGCCGCCCGAAATCCGCTCCCGCGCCCAGTATCCTCCAAACATTCTGACGCTTCTTGCCAAATAAAGATAGTATCAGCAGCAAAATGCCTGACAAAAGCAAGCGAACGGCGACAAGCCAATCTGTTGTGAATTGATAATGCTGAAGCAAGGATTGAGCTACCGTCCCCGAGACACCCCACAACAAGGCGGCCACAAGCACCATGCTCATACCGCGCACGCGCATCGACATGTTTCATAACTCCCTATCATTGATCTAGTATGGAATATATCCCATTCCCATGCCGGATACAAGACGCAGCATTGCCCTGGAAGGGTCGCTGATTTGACAAACGTGAATCTTTTTAATAAAATTATCTTAAATTAGAGATTTTTATCTCATGGAGACTAGGAGGGCTGGCTATGTCCAACAATCAACCACAGCCACTTCGAAATGATTCCCTCGATCTGTTCGTTGTTCTTTCCCGTTCCTATAACTGGGTAACAGCCTGCACGAATCGGGATATTCGCCGACACGGATTGAATCCCACCGAGTTTGGAGTTCTGGAAGTGCTTTTTCATAAAGGACCACAACCGCTTCAGCAAATTGGTGAGAAGATCCTGATATCCAGCGGCAATATAACCTACGTAGTGGACAAACTAGAGAAGAAGCAGCTGCTTGTCCGCAAGCCCTGTGCGGAAGATCGCCGTGTGATTTTTGCCGAACTGACGGAAAAAGGCCATCGGTTCTTGAGCGAAATTTTCCCTGCTCATACGAAAGCGGTCGAACAGGCTGTCAGCGGTTTGAGCCCTGAAGAGAAACAACAGGCCATCGCCTTGCTGAAGAAATTGGGAATAGCAGCGCAAGAACAATTTTAGATTTACGCTTGACAAAAGATCGATTCTGTAATAATCTCAAAATCAAGATATACAAAAATAATATTAGTAACTTACATTTTGGAAGGGGATTTACTATACCATGAGCAAAGTACTTCTCATCAAAGCAAACGATCGTCCAATCGAGCAAGCAGTCAGCGTGAAACTGTACCATGCTTTCGCTGATTCTTATAAGGAAGCTCATCCGAACGACGATGTCACCGAACTGGACCTGTTCGCTGAAAATCTTCCTTACTACGGAAACGACCTGCTGACAGCTATGTTCAAGGCTGGAAAAGGTATGGAATTGACAGCTGAAGAACAAAAAGGCGCTGAGCTGGTAACGAAATACCTGAACCAATTCATCGAGGCTGACAAGGTAGTGATTGCCTTCCCAATGTGGAACTTCACAGTGCCTGCTGTCCTGCACACGTATTTTGACTACCTGTCCCAAGCCGGTAAAACATTCCGTTATACAGCTAACGGTCCAGAAGGTTTGCTCGGCGGCAAAAAGGTTGCCCTGTTGAGCGCTCGCGGCGGTGTATACTCCGAAGCGCCAATGAATACAGTAGAATTAGCTAACCGTTACGTGAACACCCTCCTTGGTTTCTGGGGAGTGAAAGACATTGCCGAAGTGATCGTAGAGGGCCACAATCAATACCCTGACAAAGCAGAAGAAATCGTTCACGAAGGTGTAGTAAAAGCAGCAAAACTGGCGGAGTCCTTTTAAGGCCCGCCAGCCTTTTCGGACAAATATCTCTAATTAAAGATAGTCAAATTTAAAATAACTTAAGGAGAGATGAAACATGATGGATCTTGGATTGCTTATCATTCGTTTGGTGATTGGGTTGTCGATGGCAGCGCACGGTACGCAAAAATTGTTTGGCTGGTTTGGCGGCTATGGATTGAAGGGTACAGGCGGCTGGATGGAATCGCTTGGGATGAAGCCTGGTGTCCTCATGGCCCTCTTGGCCGGACTCGGTGAGCTGGTCGGCGGACTCTTGTTTGCAAGTGGTGTCGGAACCTGGATCGGAGCTATTCTGATCGCCTTCACCATGCTGGTTGCTATTCTGAAGGTTCACGGTCAAAATGGATATTGGGCTACGCAGAACGGCTATGAACTCAATCTGACTCTGATTGCGGTCGTAATCGGGGTTGCCTTGATCGGACCTGGTGCTTACGTCTTGTTTTAATCATTTCACGTACGCCACAGGCTTATTTGAAGGAGGAATATGCTGATGGATATTCGCGTCTACACACAAAACGAACAAGCAAAAGGACATTTTGGCGACGGTGAAATCGTGGAAAACAAACCGATTGGCTTTCCTCGCGAAGGGTCTGTGGTGGATCGTGTCGGCCCGCTCTTTTATTGGGCTTGGGCGAAATCACTGAAGACCTTTGAAATTCCGTTTCACCCTCACTCCGGCTTTGAGATTTTGTCCTATGTGCTGAGTGGAAGTGTTGGCCATAAAGATACGTTAGGAAACATGCAAAAGGTGACGACGGGCGGGGCGCAGATCATGCAAACCGGCTCCGGCGCCTACCACGCAGAGGAATTAGGCACGGATACCGAGATGTTTCAGATCTGGTTTGAGCCGCATCTATCCCAGGCCACGAAAAGGCCGCCTACCTACAACCAGTTCGATCATGATGAGTTTCCGAGCCAGGTGGTAGATGGTGTGCTTGTGAAACGGATTATTGGTACTGACGCTCCGATCCAGCTTGTGACGGATGCACAAATGTGGGACGTCACGATCCCGGCCGGAGCCACCTATGCACGCCCTCTCCAAGCTGGATATGCGCATGCGGCTGTAGTGGTAGACGGTGCGGGTCAGATACGGGAAGCAGGTGCTGGAGCTGTCCATTCAGCGACAGCCGCGAAAGGAGATTTCGTCGTCTCCACCGCCGAAGCGGACAACAACGTCGTCTACCAGGCTGATCACGACCGTCCTCTGCGAATCGTACTGATTCAGGTCCCTACCGAAGTGGAGTATACCTTGTATCGCAAATAAGAAGAAGCAGTGAACAAACGGTAAAACGACCGCCCTTAAGCAGACTTTTTGGCTTAAGGGCGTATTTGTTTTTCTGATGGCATTGTACAATTAAGGTAAATTTTTACTTTCAGGAAGAGGGATATTATGAAACCAGCCATACATATCCACCCAGAAACCATCTTATTAGACCAACATGTATCCATTAGACTTACTGGTTTTCAGCCCGGCGAGCCTGTAACGATCAGGGCCACAAACTCAGGCATGTTGGGAGGAGAACTCGAAGCGACGTCTTATGCCGTGTTCCTCGCCGACAGTGACGGCAATGTTGATCTGGCCACGCAAGCACCCACTGAAGGTACATACCGTGATCCAGATCCAATGGGACTGTTTTGGTCCATGAAGGTGAGCAAGCTGCGTTTTCATCTTTTCAATCAACTGGAACAGGTGCCTTGCTCTCCCCGTTCTGGTGCGGTGACCTTTACAGCAGAAGTGGCCGGAGAGGTAGTGGCGCACGCAGAACTAACCAGACTCTTCCTTTCCCCTGATGTTGAAACCAGAGATGTTCTGGAAAATGGTATCGTGGGCAGATTCTTTTCTTCGCCACAGAGCTTATCATCAGACTCCCCCATTCTCATCACTCTCAGCGGCAGTGAAGGCGGGCTTCATACCTCCTCGCAATTTGCCGCCTTGTATGCTTCCCATGGTTACCCCGCTTTGGCTTTGGCCTATTACAATCTGGAGCACCTCCCTCAAGAAATCCGAAACATTCCGCTGGAGTATGCTCATAAGGCTATGGAATGGATCAAAGGCCAGCCCTTTTTCCGTTCCAGAAAGATCGTAGTATTCGGTCGATCGAAGGGCGCTGAGCTGGCTCTCGTGCTAGGCGCAACCTTTCCCCAAATTGGCGGAGTGATCGCATCCAGCCCTACTTCAACCGTCTGTATCGGCTCCTCTACCGCTGAGGATGCCCCTGACGTATACTGTCCGCAATCCTCCTGGTCCTATCAGGGCAAGCCATTGCCTTTTATTCCGTTAACGGAAGAGCAATGCATGGAATTTAGAAAAAATTTGGAAGAAGGCAAGCGAGTTGATGCGATTCATGGTGCATGCTTCTCAGACCAAATCATGCTGGAACATGCCTCGATCCCGGTGGAAAAGATAAACGGCCCCCTGCTGTTGATTTCCTCCGATGATGACCATTGGTGGCCCTCCTCCCTTCATTGCAAAAGAATGGTACAACGCCTAGCCGAGCATGAATTCCCCCACAGCTGCCTCCATCTGGATTATCAAGATGTCGGACATGGGATTCGCTTCCCCTACATCCCGACAACGAATCTACGGATGAATGGCGGTACGGCCAAAAACAATGCGCATGCTGCAAAAGACTCCTGGCACCACATCCTGGCGTTTCTGGAACAGCTCTAAAACTGAGCTTAATGGTCCTTCCCATGCAAAAACCCGCCATCGCAACTCTGCCTGGCGGGTTTTCCTTTATCGGCTAAGCACCGGCTGTCTTTCCAGCATGGTGCCTTCCTGTGCAAAACGCGTATGCATGGCAAAAGCCTTTTCCAATACGTGCGGCGTATGTCCTCCGCGCGTCAGCGCTTCCTCGTAGTAGGCGCGAAGCTGATCGCGGTACATCGGGTGGGCGCAGTTGTCGATGATCTTGAGTGCCCGCTCACGAGGCGCCAGTCCACGCAGATCTGCCAGACCCTGCTCGGTCACGATGACATCGACGTCATGCTCCGTATGGTCGACATGGGAGACGAACGGAACGATACTGGAGATTTTGCCGTCTTTGGCAATGGACTTGGTGACGAAGATGCCGAGGCGAGCGTTGCGGGCAAAATCGCCGGAACCGCCGATGCCATTCATCATTTTCGTGCCCAGGACATTCGTCGAATTGACATTGCCGTAAATATCGGTTTCCAGAGCGGTATTGATCGCGATCAGACCGAGACGGCGAATCAGTTCCGGATGGTTCGTAATTTCCTGCGGACGCAGGACGAGCTTGTCACGATATTTGGAGAAGTTCTCTGTCACATGCTTCATCTTCTCTTCCGTCAGCGTGATCGAACAGCCGGACGCAAATGCGATTTTTCCTGCATCCAACAAATCGAACACCGCATCCTGCAAAACCTCGGAGAAAACGGTCAAATCCGTGAATTCGGAGTCCAAAAATCCGTTGAACACAGCGTTGGCTACCGAACCGATCCCGGATTGCAGCGGTGCCAGGTTTTTCGGCAAGCGGCCTTGTGCAACTTCCTCACGCAGGAACGCAATCAGATGCGCTGCGATTTGTGCTGTCTCCGCGTCCGGTTCTACGATGGTGGACGGCGAATCGATCTGCTCGGAGATGACAATCCCTTTGATCTTGTCCATATCGACGGGAATCCCGATGGTTCCAATGCGTTGATCTACAGATGTGATCGGAATCGGTCCGCGCTCCCCTTGCGCTTCAGGCGTATAAATATCGTGGATGCCTTCCATCGACATCGGCTGTGCCATGTTCAGCTCAATGATGACATGCTTTGCTTGTTCCACAAAAATATTCGAGTTTCCCACGGAAGTCGTCGGAATAATCATACCGTCTTCCGTGATTGCAACCGCTTCCACAATGGCGTAATCGATCTCGCCCATGACTCCGGAGCGAACCATCTCAGCCGTGTGCGACAGATGCTGGTCGACGAACATGATGCTGCCGTCGTTGATTTTTTTACGCATGGTAGCATCTGCTTGGAAAGGCAGACGTTTTTTGACAATGCCTGCTTCTGCCATGAGCGTATCGACGTTTGCTCCCAAAGAAGCTCCTGTATATACATTTACCCCAAAAGGTTTGTTCTCTCTTTTTGCCCGTTCTGCTAAAGCAATGGGGACCTGCTTGGCATCTCCAGCACGTGTAAATCCGCTCAAACCGAGGGTCATGCCATCTTCGATCCAACTCGCTGCTTCATCAGCCGTGACGATTTTATCTGCCAATCGTTTATCGCGTAAGCGCTCCCACATGATTGAGATCCCCCTTGTTCCTACATAATCTTGTTGTTACTAAGCTAGCACAGGACGACTGAGCGGGCACTCAATTTCAAACGAAGCAGAAAATCTGGCTATAAACGAGAAAATTTGCAGATGAATACGCCAGCAAAACATGCCCTAAAAACCGAGTAATTGCCGGAAGGAACTAGCATACGATTGACTTACAGGAACACGGCTTTTGGCCTTATCCTTCATCTCCAAAATAAACGTGGAGTGAAAATGCGGGTGAATGAAGCGAATCGCTTCCAGATTGACAAAATAAGAACGGTGACAGCGAACAAACTGGCCTGGAGACAGCATACACTCCAGTTCAGCCATATTGTATTTGTTTACATAGGCTCCATTCACGGTATGCAGCCGTGTTTTCCCTTCGTTGGAGCTGATGTACATGATTTCATTGACGGGGATCGGGAGCCAGCCATTCTCATCTCTTCCGACCAAAAAGGACAGGCGCGGTCCGGCTGGAACAATCGGCATGGCACTCGGGGCATAGATCGCGGTAATGCATCCCTCCACATGCCCCTGCGAGATCACAGGCAGCGAGATCCCGTAGTATGGGACGCCAAAGACGCGGCTTTCGACGTGATAAGCCACTTTGCTTTTTACTTCGAGCGCTTTATGTGTCGCTGAACCCTCACGTACCCGGTCGCCCGGTACGATTTTCAGATCAATGGCTTTGCTCGGCTGGTAGTAGACATACTGGTTCCCGTCCGAGATAGCGATGGATACGCCTTCAGGAATCACTTGACCTACCATTTGCAACACTTCTGGCACCAAGGTGTTGTCCATGATGATTCCTCTCCTCCTATTTTCTCTCTTGCTTCTTCTTTCATTTAACCATAATTTTGCCTTCGCAACGCAACCTTGTCTTACCAACTTTTTGAACGATTTGAATGGGTACGTATGCTATTATGAAGGAAATTGTTGGTATATGAAGTGATGGAGCCAAGGAGGACTGATTACCATGAAACTGGAACGGATCGACCTGCAACGCATTAAAATCCCGTTGCGCTCGCCTTTTGAGACCAGCATGGGCGTGGAGACACACAAGGAATGCATACTCGTCCGGACATACAGCGGCGCCCATGTCGGCTTCGGCGAAAGTGTCGCGATGGACGTGCCCGTCTACAATGAGGAAGATGTGGACACCGTCTGGTACATGCTGGAGAAGTATTTGATTCCACAGTTGTTCACGCGCGAGATTGAGCATCCCGATGAAGTGTCCCGCATCTTCTCCTGGATGCGGCGCAACAACATGGCAAAAGCCGCACTGGAAGGCGCTGTCTGGGATCTCTACGCGAAACAGCAAGGCCTTTCCCTCTCGCAAGCCCTGGGTGGGTCGCGAGCTGCGATTGACGTGGGAGTGAGCATCGGTATTGAGCCAACAGTTGATAAGCTGCTCCAACGCGTCGAGGGCTTTATCCGCGATGGCTACAAAAAGATCAAGGTAAAAATCAAACCTGGCTTCGACGTTGAGCCGATGCGCGCCATTCGGCAGAAATTCGGACCGGACGTGCCGCTGATGGCAGATGCCAATTCCGCCTATACCCTGAACGACCTCGAGATGCTGAAGGAACTGGACGAATTTGGACTGATCATGATCGAGCAGCCTCTCGCTCATGACGACATCATCGACCACACTGCTTTACAGCGCGAATTGAAAACGCCGATCTGTCTGGATGAGAGCATCCATACGGTAGAAGACGCCCGTAAAGCCATTGGTCTTGGAAGCTGCCAGATCATCAACATCAAGATTGGGCGCGTAGGCGGACTGACCGAAGCCAAGCGAATCCATGACTTGTGCCAAGCTCATGGTGTTCCTGTCTGGTGCGGCGGGATGCTTGAGGCAGGAATAGGCCGCGCGCACAATATCGCAATTGCGTCATTGGCCAACTTCTCGATTCCGGGTGATACTTCGCCATCCAACCGCTATTTTGCAGAGGATATCGTCACGCCAATGATTGATTTTGCCAAACCCGGCGTGCTGGATGTCCCGACCGCTCCAGGGATCGGCTTTTCGATCAATGAAGCCGCCATTCGCAGCGCGCTCGTGGAGCATAAGAGCTATTTTGCCGACCGGGCATCGACCACGACTCAGATTCCAAATTGGTAATCCAAACAAAACAGGGAGACCCATGCTGCTGGGCTCCCTGTTTTCTTACTCCGTGATGGTGAGGATCTTGCAGACGTTTTTCTCCGCCTCTGCACGCTCCTCTTCCGGAAGCTGCTGGAGCAGGGCGAGTGCTGCGTAGGGAAGTTTCAGCGCATGCGGATCACGATAGGTTTTTTCCCAGTATAAAGGCGAGAATATGGAGGTGAATGCCGGTTCTTTTACCTCGTCATCCAGCACAAAATCTGGGCGCTGCCGATTCAAGTGCATCTGCACACGATGGTTGCGGATGCCTGCCTGGGCCAAATCGGCATACCCGAAGCGATCCAGATGCACCAAAGCATCCGCATGTGTGATGCTATGTGTCACTTCTCACTCAAAAAAGTAGCGTTGTCCCTCGATCACGCGATTGGGAATGACCGTCTGCAATTCCGCGAACGTATGCTTTGCCATGGCTGCAGGCGTCTGATAGGAAGGAATTCCCGAGATGTCATCTTCAGTAACCATGCCGTAGTCCGATATTCCCCAGTAGCGATTCGGACGATCCTCAGTCGTCGCCTTCAGCAGCGTGACGAGACCGGTGACAATCCGCGGCTGAATCAGATCCGGCCGCTCCCGCAGCGCTCTGAGCGCCAATACCCCCAAAGCAAGGCCATGTCCGGAAGTGCGCAGCCTTTTAACGTTCTCGCCCA
Source organism: Brevibacillus panacihumi W25 (assembly GCF_000503775.1). Classification (GTDB taxonomy): domain Bacteria; phylum Bacillota; class Bacilli; order Brevibacillales; family Brevibacillaceae; genus Brevibacillus; species Brevibacillus panacihumi_A. The sequence goes on from NZ_KI629782.1 coordinate 2,379,573, forward strand.
GACCCGCTATTACTGCTTCCGGCAGAGTCGGGTCTGCCTTCTCTTCCTTTTCCAGCGGTACAAACCATGCCGGCTTCAATAGGCGAAAGGATTCACACGTCCGCTCAATTCCCTCCTTGACGTGCTCCGGCAGCTCATAATCGCGTGACATGAAATACCCGGCCAAAAGCGCTGCACCGTAGTGACCGCTAAACCATCCGTCTTCAGCAGCTCTTGCCATCGCTACGACACCAAGCTCCAAATAATCATCCAACATCCTCATGGGGGTTCCTCCTTTTTCCAAATGCTTATTTTTATAATATAACATATATTTAAGTTTGTTAAGTGTGCAAAATAAAGCCGACCCCTGATTCGAGATCGACTTCCTTATTTTACTGGCAATGTTACAGTGAAGGTCGTTCCCTCGCCTTCTTCGCTGCTTACCTGAATTTTTCCCTCGTGGGCATCTACGATCCACTTGGCAATAGACAGACCGAGTCCGGTCCCCTCTGTCGCTTTGGTTCGCATTTTGTCCACGCGGTAGAAGCGGTCAAAGACGAATGGAATGTCCTCCTTGGGAATACCCACGCCCGTATCCTGGACGATGATAACGATCCGTTGTCCCTCCTGCTGGCTGGAGACATAGATGCTCCCCTTTTCCGGCGTGAATTTCAACGCGTTGTCCAGCAATATCACCAACAACTGATGGATGCGTTCCTCATCGCCCACCATTTCCAATGGCTTTTCAATTTTGGTCTCCATGCTCACTTCCTTGGCTATCGCCATTTGCGTAAACACATGTGTGCAGGTTTCCACCACTACATCGATATTGAATTTTTTCTTCATAATCTGCAGCTCATTGGAATCGCTTCTGGCCAGAGTCAACAAGTCGGAGACGAGATGGCTCAGACGCTTTGCTTCCTGCATGCCGATCATGATTTTTTCGCTCTCCTGCTCAATCGTGTGATCCGGATGCCGGAACAACCGCTCCAGATTGACCAGGATGGCTGTCAATGGCGTGCGCAGCTCATGGGAAGCATCTGCGATAAACTGCTGTTGCTTCTCCCAAGATTTCTGTATCGGCACCAATGCTCTTTTTGCCAAGAACCAGCCCGCCACGACCGCGATGACAATACTGATCACATTGCCGACCAGTACGACGTACAACAAGCTATTCAACATGTTTTGCTCCGGGGCGAGGTCGTAGATCAGCTGGAATTGCCGCGATAGCTGCATCCGGTTATCCACCAGCGTCTTTTTGGGAACATTGACCGTATAGACGCGAAATGTATGCTGATTGACGGTCATCGTCTCGATTCGATTCTCGATCCCCGTCGGCCGAAACTGGATAAAATCATCAGGGTCCATTCTTTCCCCGAACGCGTTTCCGATGAATGTGCCGTCTTTCCCCCAGACCAGGAGCACGTATCTGCGGTCTAAATCAGCGAATTTCTTGCGCTCTTGGCGATTGTAGGGGAAAGGTGCTTCGTCCCTCCCTTGCAGCCGGGGAAACGGGTCGTGTACCAG
>NZ_KI629782.1:2388578-2414831 GCF_000503775.1 Brevibacillus panacihumi W25
CGACGTCCGATGTGTCAAGCCTGTGATCGCCAACAGGGTGATCACCGCACCGTTGTGAGGCAAAGTATCCATCCCGCCCGATGCCATTGAGGCAATCCGGTGCAAGAGCTCGGGGCTGATCCCCAAAGCATTGGCCATCTCCAGGTATTGCTTGCCCATCACTTCCAGTGCGATAGACAGACCGCCAGAAGCAGAACCTGTCACCCCGGCAAGCACGTTCACTGCGATCGCTTCTGACACCAGCGGATTGTTGCTCGCCCCTACAATCCACTCCTTAATTACCGTAAAACCAGGCAGCGTTTTGACAACGTTTCCAAATCCAACCTCGGAAGCCGTATTAAAGATGGCAAGCAATGCTCCTGCAGCCGCAGTAGACAACCCCGCTGCCAATTTGTTTTTTACTTCCCGTGCATTGATCAGCATGGCGGCGATAATCCCCAAGCCAAGTGCAAGAATCAAGGCCCAGGAGGAAGACACCGTTTTTACATTGGCGATCTTGAAGCTCTCCTCCAGCATTTTCGCATCATACCAGCCCTCCACCGAGAGGCCGCTGCGGCTGAACAAAAAGTTTCCGGCCAATACAATCGCCAGCGGCAGAATCGCCAGCCAAATGTTCATATAGGATTGGTTTTGATTCGATTGCAGTTCCGGTTCATTGATATGCCCTTCTCCATATCCTTCCCCAGCAGCAGCTGCTTGTTTGCGCCGGCGTTCCAGCCAGTACATCCCCGCTGCAAATACCATGATCGCGCCAATAATCCCGACCAATGGCGCCGCATAGGCATCGGTGCCGAAGTAGGTAGTTGGGATGATATTTTGAATCTGCGGAGTCCCCGGCAAGGCATCCATGGTATACGTAAAAGCACCCAGCGCGATCGCTCCCGGGATCAAGCGCTTGGGAATATTGGCTTCGCGGAAAATGGCGGCCGCAAACGGATAGACGGCAAAAGCTACGACGAACAAGGAAACGCCGCCATAAGTCAAAATCGAACAGGCAAGCACGACAGCCAGAATCGCCCGATTGGAGCCCAAGGCTTTGACGATATGGTGAGCAATCGACGAAGCGGCTCCACTCATCTCCATCACTTTTCCGAATACCGCACCTAATAGAAAGATAGGGAAAAAGGACTTCACATAATTGGCTGCATTCACCATAAAGGTCTCGGTATAGCTAGGCAGCAGCGCAATGCCAGACATCACCACTGCGAGCAAGGTAAAAATCGGCGCAAAAATAATGACCGGATAACCCCTGTAGGCAAAAAACATCAACAATCCCAGAGCAAGAAGAATAGAAAATACCTCAATAAACATACAATGCCCCTTTCGTTCGGCCCGCTCCAGCTCTGGAGGGCCGCTTGTCTTTTCCATCACATGTCATCCATTCAAAACAGCCTTTAGCCCTTCCCCCTTCCATCCCAATCTAAAGAAACCGCTTTCATGCCCGTTTATAAAAGCAAGTAGCGTGCCAATCGCCTCCAAGTTTGTGAAAAGCCCTGCTCATCAGGCATTTCTCCACGTTTACACGCCCTGCCTATCCTAAGATCCCTTTTGTTTTTCCAGAAATCCGGAATTTTCCTTCCACAATCCTGGAATACCGGAACCTTCCCTTGTAACCGCTACCCCTCCCCACATTCCACGAATCTGGAAAGCAAAAAACCCCTTCTGCTTTGACACTCAGAAAGGGTTCTCTTCTCATCAGGTAGCCAAGCCATGCTTTTCCCATTTCTCATAAAAGGACGACTTGCTGATTTTCAGCAGTTTGGCCGCCTCCAGCTTGTTGCACTCCGCCTCTTGCATCGCCATCAGCAGCGCCTCTTTCTCTGCGCGCTCCAAGGTTTCCTTTAACGATTGTACGGGTCGGGACGGCCGTGACTCCACGGACGCTGGCAGCCAGAGATGTTCTTTTTTCAGTTGATCTCCTTCGAGCAGATGCAACGCACGCTCCAGAACGTTGTTCAACTCCCGCACATTGCCGGGCCAGGAGTAGCTGCGCAAGACACTCCATGCCTCATCATCAATCGATTTGACGCTGATGCCTGTCGATTCTACCAGACGTTGGAGCAGATTGGAGACCAGTTCGGGCAGATCCTCCAGTCTCTCCCGCAATGGAGGAATCTCAAGCGAAACCACGTTGAGCCGATAATAGAGGTCTGCTCGGAATCTTCCGTCTTTGATGAGAGCCGGAAGATCTTGGTTGGTCGACGCAATCACACGGACATCGATGGGAGTGGAACGCACAGCGCCGACTCGCTCCACTTCTTTTTCCTGCAGGACACGCAGCAGCTTGGCTTGCAGCGGCAGAGGCATGTCCCCGATCTCATCGAGCAGAATCGTGCCGTGATCCGCCAGTTCGAACTTCCCCTTCTTCCCCCGCCGGGCTGCTCCTGTAAACGCGCCTTCCTCATAGCCAAATAATTCAGACTCCAGTAGTGAATCAGGAATGGCCGCACAGTTGACCCGGATAAACGGTCCCATCTTCCGCTTGCTCTCCGCGTGAATCGCATGGGCAAACAGTTCTTTTCCCGTCCCGCTCTCCCCTGTGATCAGCACCGTGGAATCGCTTTTCGCCACCTTTTGCGAAAATTTCTTCAGCTCTTTCATCTTCTGGCTATAGCCGACGATCTGGTCAAAATGATACGTCGCTCCCAGCCTGCGGCGCAGCTCTTTCTTAATAATAGGTCAGTTCATCCTTCAACTGTCCGACCATCGCTGCCAACGAAGCCAGTTCCTTCACATCCTGGAACAGCACCGTCCCCAGAACGGCAATGACTTGCCCCTCATCCATGATCGGAATCCGATGGGCGATCATTTTTTGTCCTTTGATCTGCTGGATATCCGCAATTTCTGGAACGCCCTCCCGACCGACGATATGCATGCGAGTATTTTCAATAACCTCTGTCACAGGCTTTCCGATCACATTTTCCTGAATGCCAAGGAACTCCCGATAGCTGCGGTTGAACAAGAGAATGTTCCCTTCCTTGTCCGTCACAACCATCGGCTCATGGGCGTTCTCAAAAACAACCTCCAGCAGCTTGCTGATTTGTTGCAGATTCAAGTCCAGGACGATTCCCTCCTCGTTTGGAACATATTTGCTACAGAGTAAAGTTTGCCCTAGAAATGGTGCCGAGGCAAACCTTTTTCCTTCAGCCTTAAAAAACACTCAAATCCCACTCATTGGCCACCCATTCCAATAACTTGATTCCCGCCACGCTGTTACCCGCTTGATCGATGGCAGGAGCAAAAATCCCGATTCCGCAGCCGTCTGAGAACGGAAAAGAAGCGTTTTTTCCCACCCGCGGAGGGACCGTAGCGAGAATGCCGCCAGAAACGCCGCTTTTTGCCGGTATGCCGATGAAGGCAGCCATCTTCCCCGAAGCGTTGTACATGCCACAGGTGAGCATCAGCGCCTTGGAGATTTTGGCGATTTGCTTGGAAAATAGAGCTTTCCTCTGAATCGGATCATACCCGTCCCGGGATAAAATGATCCCGATACGAGCAAGGTCAGCCGTATTTACCTCAATGGAACACTGCTTCAAGTATACCTCAAGCGCTTCCTCGACTTCTGTCTGCAAATACCCCGTATCCTTCAGATAATGAGCGATAGCCCGATTGCGATTCGCTGTTTCCCATTCCGAGGAAAAAACTTCTTCGTTGATACGCGGGCGCTTCCCGGTCAAGCTTTCGTAAAACTGCAGAAGAGACTCTACTTTGTCCTCCGGCCTCCTGCCGGGAAGCATGGAAGAGATGCTGATCGCTCCCGCATTGATCATGGGATTAAAGGGTTTCCCCGGCTGGCTGGATTCCAAACGGATGATGGAATTAAAGGCATCGCCCGTTGGCTCGACATCTACCATTTCCATCACGCGAGAAATACCCTGGCAGACGCAAGCAAGCATGAAGCTGATGACTTTTGAAACGCTTTGCATCGTGAAAGGCTTCTCCCACTGACCTGCATGGACGATTCTGCCATCGCATCCCATGAGACAAATCCCTAGATCCGAAGCATTCGCATTCGCCAACGCCGGAATATAGGAAGCGGGTTTCCCTTCCTGTGCAAAGGGACGACAGTGATTTACGGCTTCGGTCAAACAGGCTTCCACTGATTGATGTTCTTTCGACCACATATCCTGCGTCATGCTTATGCTTCACCTCATCCAAAACATATCGGGCAGTCATCCTCACTGCAATCCGCGACTCCCCCTGCTGCTTACTATTCCCCAAGCGGCGCTAAAAATGGGAAGAAGGGCCATCCTTATTCCTACTACTCTTTGAAAGTGTTATAATACAAAATAGACGAGCTATTTGAAAATAATGATAATACAGAAAAATAAACACAGAATGGTTCTTACTTTTTTAAGGAAGGAACATACTATGCTGTATTTTTCCAAGGACATTCTCTATCATTTTTTACTGATGCTTTTCCCTATTACCATTTACCAAAACTTTCTCAAGGAAGATAATCAGGTTCGTCGATTACTCCGCTCAAAGTTTTTGTTCATCGTCCTCATCACGTTAATCCTAACCATGTCGAACCCGATCGAGTATCATGATGGGTTTATTTACGACTTCAGAGTCATCCCTATTGTCATCGCATTTTTATATGGAGGTATACAGCCGGGCTTGCTGACCATAATCGTGATGCTGTTATACCGATGTGTGTCGGGTGGGGGAGGCTTCTATGTAACGCTAGTCAATTACATCATCGCGACAGGACTCCTCCTTCTCATTCAGCGGAAATTTGACAGCTTGCAAATAAAGACAAAGGTAGCATTGATCAGTGGGTTTTACTGGGCGATTGCATGCACACGGGGGATCACGCTCGTCATCATGGACCAAACCGATCAACTTCCTTTTATGCTTGCTTTCTCCATTCTTACCTTTGTTACGCTCGTTATTATTGTATTTATGATTGAAAATATTAATAAGCAATTCGCTCTGAAAGAGGAGCTGGAAAGATCCGAAAGATTAAATGTTGTCAGCCAATTAGCTGCCTCGATTGCCCATGAGGTTCGAAATCCGATGACCTCCATCAAAGGGTTCATGCAATTATTGAAAGAAGACAGCAACCTGAATCCTACCCAAAAATACTATATCAAAATATCCCTGGATGAATTAGATCGGACAGAAGCGATCATCAATGAATATTTGTCCCTGGCTCGACCTGTCAGCCCCCAAAACGAGCCCGTGAATTTATCGAATGAAATCAAAAGTACAATCGACCTCATTACCTCATTCACGAATGTCCACAATATCGAGATCCATTCATACATAGAAGATTCGCTTTATACGCAAGGAAAAAGAGGCGAAATCAAGCAGGTACTTCTCAATATCATCAAAAACGGCGTCGAAGCTATGGGTTCCAAGGGAATCCTCACGATTCGCGCCTTTAACAAGAAATCCATTCATGTCATTGAAATCATTGATAATGGCGTCGGAATGACGCAACAGCAGATTAAACGTATCGGCACCCCCTTTTATTCAACCAAAGACAAGGGTACGGGAGTGGGCCTATCCGTCTCTTATAGCATCATAAGGAATATGAAAGGCTCAATCGAAGTGGAATCTGAACTAAACAGAGGGACTGCTTTTACGATTTCATTACCCGTTTATTACGAAAACTGAAACAAGCGCACTGTCAAAAGGTTCCCTTATTGGGAACTTTTTTGTTCCCCTCTACATTGTAATTTTCTGCTCCTTCTTCTTTCTTATCGACCTGAGCCACAATCCAAATCCGACGAACAGAATCGTCGTAATGATGCCAGTGGTCGGGCTGAGCCAAAGTTCGGCTGTTTTCGTGAATGAAAAAACCCCGGCTACAGACAACAACAAGGTAGGCACTCCATCTTCCAAAGCATGCATCAACACGCACGGCCATACAGATTTCGTCAGCCGATACATTTCAACGTACATCACCGACCATGCTACCATTAATGCACAGCCTATGAAGAGAAAGCCCATTCTCGGAGTCGTCTCGAAGTAAGAGTCAGGCAGGAACACCATATAATACGCAGCATGCCACAGCGCCCACACAAGTCCGGATACGAGATAGAGCATCCAGTCATTCAGCTTCAGCTCAATCAGTTTCGGAGTCAAATACCCGCGCCAGGCAAACTCTTCAAAGATGTTCTTCATAAAGTTACCTGCGATGGAAACACCAATAAGGGATAGGATTGAGTTGCGTTCCACATCAGAAATACTAGCGCTATGAAACAGCCATGCAAGACCGAACGTGATAACAGTCATAACCGGATAGATCGCGATCGCTGCGCCATACCACTTCATATTCCCTCTGAAATTCGGCAGAACGCCAATATCCTTCCAATCGCGATTCACAAGCCGCAGAACGAGCATTGCGATAAACGGCAATATAAGCCACAATCCCATTCCTAATGAATTCTCCGCCGGCTGCTCCGGAAGCTTCGAATCTACCAACACGCCAATCCAACCGCTCGCCAACACCACCACAATGAACAAGATTAGACTAGACTTTCGTCTTGCCGCTGACATTTTTACATTCTCCTCTTGATTATTGTCGTTCTGCACGACGCTTCGCTGCGCTGATTACATCTTCAGCCGCGCTGCTCATCACCTGAATCATCTGTTCTTCCGAAAAATCTCCCGGCAGCAATTCATTTGCCACCATCACGCTCATCCCGACCTGAAAAATCTTCATCTTTAGCAAAATTGCCAGCAATTCATCATCAGTCAATCCGTTCAGATCGGGGTCCATTCTCATCATCTTGATGAAGCCTTGCGTCTCTTCCTCATTGTGCTTCGCTTGATCGTTCTTCTTCATCACAAGATCGCGAAACAAAACCGGATACTCCCTTGCAAACCGGATGCTGGCCACCCCGATATCGTGGAACGGATGCCCCGAGTTTTGCTCCATCAAAATCTGTCTGCTGACCTCGAAGGTCTTCTTGTACACCTCTTCGACTAGCTCGCCAACCTCCTTGAAATTCACATAAATCGGGGCAATCGAGCTCCCTAGCTTCTCCGCTACCTTGCGGATAGTAATGGAATCGACTCCTTCCGTCCTCGCAATTTCGAACGCCGCATCAATGATCTGTTCTTTCGTAAACTTTGTTTTTGGTGCCATTTGCTCTCTCCTCTAATCGAACATTCATTACATATCAATTGTTTTATATCATATATTATATATCGAACGATATGTATGTCAACACTCCGAAAACGTATTCTTATCTTTTAATCGAGTAGGAGAGGGTGACTAACCCCCGTCCTCTCACACCACCGTACGTACCGTTCGGTATACGGCGGTTCATTTAGGTATGACGCAGTATCTGTCTGACAAACTCTTCAAACCTTGATTACGCCAGTAAGCATTATTCAATGCTCGGTGAAGAATTGGACTACATGCAATTCGCCATTGTTTCTTTCGTGAATTGCCCCATTCATAGGCTTTTTCCTTGGGAACTCCTAAGGAGATAAGCCTTTTTACTTTTGTTTTCGGGCGCTTCCACTCTTTCCAGAGACACATTCGGAGTCTTCTTCGAATCCATTCGTCAAGATGGCTGAACACCGAAGGGGTATCAGCCAAGGCAAAATAGCCACACCAACCTGTAAGGTACTCATTGAGATCGTCAATTCTGTATTCCATTGGGAGTGGTTTAGTGCGGGAGGTGATCTCCCGAATCCTCTGTTTTGCTCGCTTCAGACTATCGTTCGCTATTCGAATCTTGGGCGATTTGTTCACCGTGAAACTGAAACCAAGAAATTTACGATTCCATGGGCGATCAACGGCGCTTTTCTCCATGTTGACTTTTAGCTTGAGCTTTCTCTCAATGAACGTGGTCACGGAATCCATCACGCGGATTCCTGCCTTCTTTGACTTCACATAGATGTTGCAGTCATCTGCGTAGCGAAGGAATCGAAGCCCCCGCTTTTCCAGTTCCTTGTCGAGTTCGTGCAACATGATATTGGATAAGAGCGGACTCAACGGGCCACCTTGCGGCACCCCTTGATCGCTTTCAATTTCCATACCATTAACCATAATCCCTGATTCGAGATAGCGTCGGATGAGGGTTAGGATAGTTCTGTCTTTGACATGTTTTGCGATAAGCCCCATAAGTTTATCGTGGTTTACCTTATCGAAGAACTTCTCAAGATCCATGTCTACGACCCAACGGTATCCTTCCTCGATGTATGTCTGTGCCTTCTTGACTGCGTCATGTCCCCGTCTTCTTGGACGGAATCCATGACTATGTTCGGAGAACATAGGATCAAATATCGGAGAAAGAACCTGTGCAATTGCTTGTTGGATGAGACGGTCGGTCACGGTAGGAATGCCTAATAGCCGAACACCACCGTTCAGTTTCGGGATTTCGACTCGTCGGACTGGCGAAGGTACATAGGTTCCATTCTCCAATGACGCTCGTAGGGAGTCCCAGTTGGATAAGATATGTTGACGTAGGGATTTTACGGACATACCATCCACACCGTGGCTTCCTTTGTTCTTTTCTACTCGCTTTAGTGCCAACAGGAGGTTTTCCCGTGACAGCAGTTGTCCCATCATAAAACCAGATATCCTTTCGCGTGAACGTTCTTTCTACTTGTGCCACTCTCTATTCCGCCCTCTTGAAGTCCCCCATGGATTCACCATTTCCTCCTTCAAGTAAGTCCATCCGGATTGTCTGCATCATCATAAAGAGTGAACGCCTAGCGTCCCGTTCTTCCTAAATGTTCGGCCCTTCCCGTTTCAAGCGTCCTCTACTCCGGTACTATGGCCTCTGCTGACTCCTGACCGTTCAGTTTCTCCTAGCGGAGAAGGTTACCATGAGGGCATGGCGTCCCAGTCAGGTCTCCCCGGGTAAGAACGTTGTCTTTCCCTCCATCCACCTGCTTCATTTACTCCCGATAGCCTTTGGCAACATGGACTTCGTCTTGTATGGCAGACTCATCCAGCTATCGTTAGCCTCATATGAAGTTCGTGTTCCTCAGGCCGGAGGTTTGCCGCAGACTTCCTTCAGATTCCACCTCGCGGTGGACACCCTTGTCGTAAGCTAGTGGCTACTGTTGCCTTCGCCATTCGGGACTTTCACCCTAGAGACAACGCCCATGCCGGGCACACCATAAAAAAACCCAGCGACATCCGCTGGGTTATGCGTTTATCTGCCTATTCATCTACCTCGCCAAATACCCGCCGTCGATGATCAGTGGCGCGCCAGTCATAAAGGAAGCTTCATCCGAAGCAAGGAACAGAATGCCATTGGCAATCTCAGCCGGTTCCCCGTAACGTCCCATCGGATGAGAGTCACCAGCGAACTGCCAGAATTGGTCCATGGTCACGGCGTTTTGCGTATGCTCCTCTGTAATTTGGTTGGTACGCGTGCCACCCGGACAGATGGCATTGACCCGGATGCCTTCTGCGGCGTAGCGTGTCGCCAAGGACTTGGTCAGCTGCAAGGCACCGGCTTTGGTGATATTGTACAGAACCGTGCTTCGCCCCAGCATCTCCTGTCCGACAAACGAGGAGATGGAGCCCAGGTTGATGATCGACCCGCTCCGCTGTTTTTGCATCTGCGGAATGACCGCTTTGCAGCAGAGGAACATGCTTTTCAAATTGATGCCGATACACCGGTCAAACTCTTCGGTGGAAATATCCGTAATATCCTGGATATAGTGAATTCCTGCGTTGTTGACCAGCACGTCGATCCGGTCATGGCGTTGGATGGCGGCTTCCGATAGCCGGATCGCCGTCTCCTCGAGGGAAACATCTCCGATAACATACGTATGTTGATCGGGATTGGGGGTTGACTGGATGACAGCCTGGAGTCTTGCTTCATCGAGGTCATTCAAGACAAGCAAAGCTCCTTCCTGCGCGAACCGCTCCGCCGTCGCCCTACCGATTCCACTGCCTGCGCCCGTGATGATCGCCACTTTCCCCTGCAAACGTCCTGTATGTGCCATCTTATCGCACCTCTTCCCTTACTTCCGGCGTGAACAACGGCTCGCTTACCTGCAAGGGCGGACACGCCTCTGCCGGATTCAGCCCCATCGTCAGCAAGCCGATCTGGTCCGCGCAGGCATCGATATTCGGAGGCATGATTGGAGCTGTCGCGACATCGCGCACCATCCGCTCCAGGTGATATTCCTTCATCATCCCATGCGCACCGTTGGCGATGGAGGCCGAGCGGGCTGCATTGGAGGTAGCCGCGGCGATCATATGCTTCGCCCTTACCAGATGGAAGAACGTCTGGACACTCGGACCATACGTATCGCTATGCCAAGCGGCGTGCATCATCACCCAGTACGCGCCGTTCAGCTCGGCAGCCATTTCTCCGATCCTGCGGCGGCTATCCGGGTGAAAGGCCTGTGATTGTGCAAAGCCCTTTGGTTTTTTCGCGGTCAGCAGCTCGCTTGCGTAGTTCAGGATCCCTAGCCCTACGCCCAGGTAGACAGCGGCAAACCCGCCGAAGGACCAGTTCGCCCCCCGAATGATAAAATCGTTCAGGAATTCATCCGTTTGATGCAGCACAAGTTCATCCGGCACAAAAGTTCCATTGTACTCTACGGTATTGCTGCGAGTAGCCCGCATCCCCAATGTGTTCCAGACGTCGTGAACCGTGACGCCTTCTGCCGTGCATCGATCGATCGGCACCAAAAAGCCGATGCTCGCCTGCGGATTGGGATCTCCCTTGGGATGCGCATACAGGTAGACGTAATCGCTGGATTCCACCATGGAACAAAACGCTTTTTTTCCATACAAGCGGTAGCCTCCCTCCACCTTGACGGCTGCAAGGGACGGGGTATACGAGGTTGACAGCAAACTGGAGGAGGATGGCTCGGATACCGAAGTACAGAACAGCTTCCCTTCTTGCAAGGCAAGGGCGACTACGCGCTGCTTGACCTGTTCGGAGATATCCGGGTGTTGGAGAATCGCCCCGGTGGCATTGGCATGCATGTTAAAAGAGTTGGCCGTAGCCGCACAGCCTTGCGCCAGCTCTGCGATCGCTGCCGAATACCCCAAAAAGCCGATGCCCAACCCGCCGTATTCTTTGGGAATCGCGATCCCGAACAATCCTTCTCCCGCAGGATCGCGTAATTCTCTTCTGGTGCAGAGCGATCGCGATCATGCTCTGCAGCCCTTGTACGAAAGTCTTTTGCCAGTTCCTTGCACAGATCAATCACGCTTTGCTGCTCTTCTGTAAAGCGAAAATCCATGACAATCCCCTCCTGGTTTCACTTCCAACATATTTAGGGGAATTATCTCACACCAGAATATATCAGAACGTTAAGTATTTAACGGTATTTTCACAATATTCAATTTTATGGTTTGTCTTTTTTTGAAGCACAAAAAACCCCGGAAATTACTCCGGGGCAACTTGTCTTTCTTCCTGGCTTCGCACCAGCGGTTCTTGCGGCATCCGAACCAACGGCAGGATAAACAACATCCCGATGACGAACAGAATCGCAGATCCTTGATAAATCGTCAGCAGGGAAAAATGCTCCTTCAATACCCCTGCCGCACTCATCGTGATCACCATCGACCCGGTGAACAACGGTGTCAAAATGCCGTTTACACGTCCGATAAAGGCGCTCTCCGTATGCTTCATGATCAGCGTGTTGATCCCGATATGAATGCATGGCAGCAAAAGTCCTCCGAGCAGACAGATCGACAGCGTCAGCCACTGCGTCGTGGAAATTCCCATCACGCTGAACGCAACGGCATTGCCCAACAACCCGATCATCAACAGTCTTTGTGGCGCGATTTTCTTAGCAAAGGTCATCGCCAGCCCCCCGCCGACAATCATCCCGACACCTTGGACAGTCAGCAGCCATTGCAGACTTTCCTTCGGGAGACCCAGTCGTTCGGTAACCACAAAAATACCCAGCGGTTGAATCATTCCCAGGCCCAGACCTGCCGCGGCAAAGCAGAAGCCGAGGATGCTCAGCACCCGGTTCGTCTTCATGTAGCGAAGACCGCTGACCATTTCTTGCAGAAGCTGTGATTTCTCTGCGTTTTTCTCCGGCATCGGATCAGGCGGCAAGGAATACAGGACCGCCGCTGAACAGAGAAAAGCCACTGCGGTAATCCCCATCGCTACTTCCAATCCGAAGCTCTGAAACACAAACGTCCCCATAATTGGTCCCAGGACCATAAAGAGCGCGAACAAGGTCTGATAGGCGGACATTCCGGCTTGCAGCTGCTCGGCTGGCACATGCAGCTTGAACAGCTTCATGCCGGACGGCTGTGAAAATTGGGAGAGAATCGCGGAAATCAGTGTCGCAAAAAAGACGGCCTTCCACGTCCCAAAAACAAATGTCACCAGTACAGCAAGAACGGACGCAGCACTCAGCACATCACACCAGACCATCGTCCGCTTGGGCCGCCATCGGTCGGCAAAAGTCCCTGCCAAAAAAGAAAATAAAAAGATCGGGGCATACTCTGCTACCGAAATCATGGAGACGGCAAACGCGTCGCCTCCGGTGCGCTCCATAATAAAAAGCAGGATCGCAAAGTTGCGCACCCATATTCCGATTTGCAAAAACAAACCGGATAACAAAATCGATCGCACGTAACGATTTCGCAGTAAACCTGACATAAAAAAAACCTCCTCATCCCTACGCTTCTGGACAGGAGGTTTACATATTTTCACAAAAAAGAAGACAAAAATCCCCCAATACGGGTGGGAGCTACCTTCTATTTGCCAATATGCATACTAATCCTATCCAGAAAATCGCAAGGTCATATATTCGACTGCTTTCTTGGAATCGGTATTAGATGATCATTGGCGTTTTAGGTCATCCCTTCGCATTAGAATGAACATAGGATACCATAAAAAGTAAGAGGAGCACAAGGAAAAAATCTCAGGAATCCTTGAACCTCAAAAGCCTCATGCTGTTCAAGATCACGATGAGAGCAGCCCCGGTGTCACTGACGACAGCCAGCCACAGGGTCAGCCAGCCAGGGAAGATCAGAATCAGCGCTGCCAGCTTGATGATGATCGAGAACCAGATGTTTTGCTTGATGATTCGCAGTGCTTTTCGGCTCAGCTTCACCGTATGCGGCAGCTTTTCCAGATTGTCCGCCATCAGCACGATGTCGGCCGTCTCCATTGCCGTATCGGTCCCCGCTCCTCCCATCGCAATCCCCAGATCCGCCGTCGCCAATGCAGGGGCATCGTTCATGCCATCCCCTACCATCGCAACGACCTGACCTTTTTGTTGCATCGATTTGACAGCTTCCACCTTCTGCTCGGGCAACAGCTCGGCCTGGAAACGGCTGACCCCAGTCTGATCCGCCACCTTGCGCGCTGTACCAGCGTTATCCCCGGTCAGCATCACAATCTCGCGAATCCCGTCCGCTTTCAGCCGCTGGATCGCACGTACCGTAATCTCCCGGATCGTATCGGCGACTGCAATCAACCCGATGATCCGCTTAGCCGTGCCTACGACGATCAGGGAATGCCCTTCTTCCTGCAGCTTCTGGATCGAATCTTCCCAGTCAGCAGTCGAGACCCCCAGCTCTGCAAACAGCGCAGGTTTTCCGACGTAGTAGGTCTCGCCTGCGATCACGGCTTCCGCTCCTTTGCCGACGATAGCCCGATAATCGTTTCCGGCAAGCGGAGCAAAACCGCGCTTCTGCGCATAGGTGACAATCGCCTGCGCGATCGGATGCTTCGCTTGTTCTTCCACAGTTCGGGCGATCCGCAGCATTTGCTCCTCGGACTCCCCTGCAGTGGTCAGCACTTCTTTGACCTCGGGTTTTCCTTCTGTCAATGTCCCGGTCTTGTCAAATGCGATGGCCTGGATGGCACCAGCTTTCTCCAAAAATGCACCGCCCTTGATCAATACCCCATGGCGCGCTGCATTGCCAATCGCAGATACAATCGCTACCGGTGTAGAGATG
This sequence comes from Brevibacillus panacihumi W25, assembly GCF_000503775.1. GTDB lineage: Bacteria > Bacillota > Bacilli > Brevibacillales > Brevibacillaceae > Brevibacillus > Brevibacillus panacihumi_A. The sequence goes on from NZ_KI629782.1 coordinate 2,402,449, forward strand.
ACCAGTGCGCATGGACACGCGACAACTAGCAGCTCCAATCCCTTGTAAAACCATTCTCCCCATGTGCCAAAGGAAAACAGCGGCGGAAAAACGATGACAAGCATTGCCAGCACCAGAACAATCGGGGTGTAAATCTCGGCAAATTTATCGACAAAGGCTTGTGTCGGCGCCTTTTTCTCCTGTGCTTCTTCGACTAGGTGAATGATGCGGGAAATCGCCGTATCCTCGACGAGATGCGTCACCTTCACTTCCAATGCTCCGCTTTCGTTGACCGTCCCGGCAAAGATCACATCACCAGCTGTCTTGTCGACCGGAATCGATTCCCCTGTAATCGGGGCTTGATTGACGCTGGAAGTCCCGACGAGGACCTCGCCGTCCAGAGGGATTTTTTCCCCCGGCTTGACGACGATGATCTCGCCTACCTGAATTTCCTCCACTTGCTTGCGCGTCAGGGAGTCGCCTGTTTTCACCCAGGCTTCAGACGGCGCCAGATCCATTAGATTGCGGATCGAATCCCTGGTTTTTTCGATGGAGCGTGCCTGCAGCATATTGCCGACAGAAAACAGCCAGACGACTGTCGCCCCTTCCAGCCATTCTCCAATCGCAGCGGCCCCGATCGCAGCAGCGCTCATCAGGACGTTCATGTCCAACGAACCGCTTTTGATCGCGTAAAAAGCGCTTCGGGCAGGTTTGTAGCCCCCAGTCACGATCGCCAATGCCCACAAGCTGATGGTCACAGCCTCGGGAACACTGGTAAAAGAACCGATAATGCCGAGCAACAATAAAATACCGGAGAGGATCGTCAATTGCGTTCCCGTACGATCAGCAGAGGCTTCCTTGGCACCCATGCGCTTGGCGAGCGGGCTTGCCGTGTATCCCGCTTTGGAGACCTCCTGCATGACCGCTTCCTTCCCCAGCCCTTCCTCTACGATATGCATCTTTCCTGTAGAAAAATTGACGTTAACCTCTTTGACTGCCGCCAAGGTCCGCATATGCTTCTCCAGCGACTTGGCGCAAGAACTGCAATCCATCCCCTGTATGCGATATACTGCCGCAGCCGCAGATGCCGCGAACGGCACGGCCTGCTCTTTGTGATCGCCTAGCCCGCATGAAGAGTGATCATGATCGTGGTCGTGGTCATGCTTATGGGCGTGTTGTTCTGAACTGGACATCGTCGCTCACCTCGATCCCATTCCCTTGCTCCATTTCTATGCACGAATCATTCAAATGGATATTTAATTATTATAATAGTCAAACCAAACTCATCATTCAAGTGTAGATTTGAATTTTTCGCCTATTTTTTGTAAAGAAAAAGACTTCCCTACAAGAGAAGTCTCTACACCATGCCCTGTCGATATTCTTTTTATTCCTTTGGCCCCTTCAGCCACTTCGTCCCACAATCCAGACAGGTGCAGTGAATCACCTTTCGTCTTTCCAGGATCAGCCTCACGATGAAGAGCAAAAACGCCCCGGTCAGACCGAGGAACAAAAAAATCACCGGAGTCCCGTTCAGGCGAATCCCGATCCAGGCGATCACCATTAATACAAACGCGTAAATGACAACGTATAGGACGCGATTGATCGATTCTTTAAAATCAATTTTCAGCGATTTGCATTTCGGACAATTGCCGTGTACTTCCATCCTCTTTCTCCTCCCGTGTCGAACACCGATCCGATGTATAAACATGTCCATCTTACACGAAAAAGCAGGCATGCACTACCACGTCACAGAAATGTCCCTTTTGCCTTTTCACTTATCGCTTGAGTGTTATAATAGGAGGACATTGAGTGTAATGAATAAGAGGTGATTTTTCATGGCGTCCAAACAAAAGGACGACGTCTGTGAAATTCAATGCTTCGATGATGAAAAAGTAAATCGTTTGCGCCCCTTGGCACACGAATCCGAAGGCGTTGCGAAAATCTTCAAGGCATTGGCCGACGATACCCGCGCCAAGATCATTCATATCCTGTCTTTGGAAGAGGAGCTGTGCGTCTGCGACATCGCTGCCGTCATCGGCAGTTCCATTGCAAACACCTCTCATCATTTGCGTCTGCTGCGCAACATGGGATTGGCGAAATACCGCAAAGAAGGCAAGCTGGTCTTCTACTCCCTGGATGACGACCATGTGCGCCATCTGATCTTTGCCGGCGTCGAGCATGCCAAAGAACAAAAGGCATTGATCCCCAAAGCATGAGCTTTCAAAAGCTTTGCTCCATCGGAGTTCCGGTGGGGACAAAGCTTTTTTTACCCCTTCCCTTCCGGTACTGGAAATAATAATATAGTACCATTGTTACCAAAACGAATCCACCGCGACGGGAGGGACGATTTCCTTTGGAAAAAAGACTGCAGCAAGCGGCATTGGAGCTGATCGTGAAAAAAGGATTGAAATTTACGATGAACGATCTTGCTGCTCTGTTGGGGATTAGCAAGCGTACCATCTATGAGCATTTTGAATCCAAGGAGCAGATGATCAGCGTGATCGTCGATGAGGCCATAGCGGAAGTCAAGCAGGCGGAAAAAGCGATTTATGACCATCAGGACTGGAGTTCGGTGCGAAAATTAAAGGAGGTTCTCTCCATTCTTCCCAGCGGACTGCATATTGGCGATGTCCGTCTGCTGGACGAAATGAAGCGATTTGCTCCGGAAGAATGGAAAAAGATCGATCAATTACTGCAGGAGGAATGGGATACGGTAACGGCCATTATCCACGAAGGCATTGCCAGCGGCGAGCTGCGCCCTGTCCATGTGCCAACTGTCATTCAGATCATGCGCGGAGCCTCCGGTGCGATCTTTGACCCCGAATTCTTAATCCATTCCACGGAGTCGCTCACCCGTGCCACACACACGATGGTGGATACGTTGCTCTATGGCATCACGATAAGGGAAGACGAAAGGAGCGAGTAACAATGGCGTGGCTGTACTTGATGTTTGCCATCCTGCTGGAAGTGGCGGGGACGGTGTCGATGAAGCTTTCACAAGGGTTTACCAAAGTTTGGCCCTCTACACTGATGGTCGTTTTTTATCTATTGGCGTTTTCCAGTCTGAACCTTTCCTTGAAGCAAATTCCCGTCAGTGTCGCCTATGCGATCTGGTCCGGCATCGGGACTGCGGCGATCGCGGTAATCGGTTTTCTGGTATTCCAGGAATCGTTGAACGTATGGAAAGCTGTCTCTATTCTGCTGATCATTCTTGGTGTCATTGGATTGAATATGGGTGGAGAAGGTGCGTCCTCATGACTGTACCAAGCCCGAAACAGCCTGACATGCGTATTTTGCGCTGGTTTTTCCTTGTCACGGATTTGGCGTTTATCCTGTATTTCAGTTTCACCGCAGCGGGCCTGATTCCCGTAGAGTACGCCTACTCTGATTATACGAACCCCATTCTGGTTGCCTGGAATTGGTCCTTCTTTCCTTTGGATATGATGATCTCGGCTTCTGGGCTTGGCGCTATTTATTTGCATCGAAAAAAGGCTCCAGCATGGAAGTCTGCAGCCTTTCTTTCGCTTATTCTCACCTTTTGCTCCGGTTTCATGGCGATTTCCTATTGGGCCATCCGATCTTCCTTCCTGCCTTTTGGAGAACGGCTTACGTCAGCGACCCTTTAGTCAAATAGCTGTGATTGCTTGCGGAGGAGCGCCTGGTACTCTTCAGGGGTGTCGACATCCAGGCCCCATTCCGCTTGCTCAAAAGAAACGGCTGCCATCTGCTGCTTGTATCTGCTGACTACCTCCTTGCCTCCTTGATCCCCGGACACTTGGGACAGTTCGTCAAAGAGAGAGGAAGCGAACAAAACCGGATGGCCAGCACTCCCGGCATACAACGGACGGACGATCCGCACTCCCTCTGCATGGCGGCTGCGATAGGCATCGACCAATCCCTGCACCACCGCATCGGGTACGAGAGGCTGATCCGCCAAAAACACCAGTGCCGCATCGGCGCGCCCCCGTACTGCCGCAACCCCGACACGCAGGGAAGCAGCCATGCCCGTCCGGTACTCCGGATTGTCGACGACCTCGACTTGCGGCAGATCGCCAGTCAACTGACGCATTCTTGCGCTATGCTCCCCTGTGATCAACACGACGGGGTGCAAGCCGCTAGCGACTGCCCGCTCTACGGCGTAGCGAAACAAAGGCTTTCCGTTCAACTCCAAAAAAGGCTTGGCGGCCCCCATGCGCCTCGACATGCCAGCAGCCAAGACGATCGCCGCGACTTGAAGTGTCATGGTCCACTCCCCCTATTCGATAGAAGCCAGCATTTTTTCCATCATTTCCTTGGTGAGCGGTCCGATCATTTTGTACTGGATCACGCCCTGAGAATCGATGATGTAGCTGGTCGGGATTGAGATTGCTCGATACAGGCGCGAGATTTGCTTGCCCTCGTCCAAAACGACCGGAAACGTGATGCCGTAGTCCTTGAGGAAAGCGGCTACCTGCTCCTCACCCTGTTCCGTATCAAACAGGTTTACGGCTAGGATCGTCACGCCCTGGTCTTTTTCCTGCTCGTAAAATGCCTGCATATCCGGCATCTCGGCCCGACACGGCGGACACCAGGTGGCCCAGAGGTTGAGGATTACCTTCTGACCTTTCAGCTCCGACAGCCGAATACGCTCATTCTCCAGCGTGCGCAATTCAAAGTCGGGGGCAAGCTCCCCTTTGTTCAAGCCGACCTTGAGCGTCTCGTTTCCGCTCGCTTGTCCTGGGACGAGGGAAGAGCTTCCGGTATTCAGCATCCCCCAGCCGATCAGGCCGATAATGCCTGCAATCGCTACCCATCTCTTCCGCTGTACTGTCCCTGCTGTCAGCCAGAGGAACAAAATCAGGCTAATTCCCGCCTGTCCAGCGTCATATAGCCAATCCTGCCGAAAAACAACAGCCCAGAGCAGATGACCGGCTCCCCAGGCCGTGACCAGACCCAGAACAAGCGTCTTTCCAAACAGCTTCACCGGGATTTGCCGCTTCCTGATCTGGAAAGCCAAATATGCAGCTGCTGCAAGAACTGCCAGCCAAACCCCGGCATCTCCTCCAGAAAAATAGAGCAGGGCGGCAGGATTTTCCCAAACATTCTGTGGATGAAAAAGGGCGTAGCTGAACTTCCAGATGAGCAGCGACGCAATCACTGCCGTACTGACCATCTCCGTGATCTCTTTTCTCAAGGCAGCTTCATTCTTCAGGGAAAAGAAGATCGTCAGATAACCAAGCAAACCCGCCGCAATGTAGAGGATGGTTGTCATTTTGATCAAAAATGGACCCAATTGGATGACATCTAGCAATCCGTCAACTCCCCGCTCTCGTATTTATCTCCATGTTACCTCCATGATACAAGAGATGAGTAGGCTTGTAACGTCTCATAGTACATGTCGCCTCTACATGAGAATGTCCATCCAGATTTTGACGACTGTGGCTGTAATCAAGATCGCCAGAATTCCTTGCAACAGCTTGGTGTTCATCCTTTTGCCGATGGCAGCTCCGATCGGCGATGCGATCATACTGGCCACAATCATGACCAGCGAAGGAATCAGCAACGTATGCCCACCCATCAGCTTCCCTACTGTGGAGCCTATGGAAGCGATAAAGGTGATTGCGAGGGATGAAGCAATCGCGACCCTAGTCGGAATTTTAAGAATCACAAGCATCACAGGAACGGTAATAAACGCACCCGCTGCCCCTACGATCCCTGACAAAATCCCGATCACACCGGCCAGCACGGCAGCCAGCGGCTTGTTGAATGCAAGCTTGGTGTAATCCTCCAGTTCATCCCCTTTTTTGGGCATAAACATCATTACCGCAGCGATCAGGGCGAGAAAGGCATAGACCAGATTGATCACCTGGTCTGGCAGAAACTTGGAACCAAAACCGCCGGCGAAGCTCCCGATGATGATGGCGAACCCCATCGTCAGAATCAATGATTTGTTGATATATCCACCTTTGCGGTAAGCGAACATCCCGGCCAGCGTGGCAAAAAAGACCTGCACCGCACTGATCGCCGATACCTCTTGTGCGGTAAAGGCGACAAATCCCAAAGCAGGCGGGATGTACAAGAGCAGCGGATACTTGATAATCGACCCGCCAATCCCTACCATGCCAGAGATCGCGGACCCTACGAAGCCGATGGCAAACAACGTGATGATCAACCCCAAGTCCATAAGGCCCATCCTCTCCTCTCTTACTAGTAGGAGCGGCAATTATTCTTGCCGCTCCGGTACCGTTTATGTTGTATTACTCGCCTTTTTTAATCCAGAACTTGAACACGCCAGCTTCTTCTTCGCTTTTCAGCAGTTCATGCCCCGTGGAGCCAGCCCACGCTGTCAGGTCGTTTTTCGAGCCTTTATCTGTCGCATGCACTTCCAGAATCTCTCCTGGTGCCAGCTCATCCATCGCTTTTTTGGTACGTACGATTGGCATCGGGCAAGCAAGTCCTTTGGCGTCAATGATTTTTGTGCTGTTCATATTCGTTACCTCCCGTTTTTTGTATGGTGTTTGGTTTTGCCTGGTTATTCATGAGTGTGGTGCAGAGCACAACGGTTCGGACCGATCTCCAGCTCTTGCTGGCGCTCTGCGGTCGCTTCCTCCACCCCGCGATTGATCGCGATAATCTCCTCGAAGTTGGGCGGTGTTTCCGTCTTGGACTGGGCGACAACCTGATCGACGAACGATTTCTTGTCCTGCTGGTTCATCAATTCATTGGCAGCGCGAATCACACCAAGCTGTGCTCCTACGTAGCCTGCTTCATTCACTTCTCTGTCCAATTCGGCGTAGTGGCCGGGCAAAACGATGACATCATCCGCCATGGCAGCTATTTTTTCGTACACCGTGTCATACAGGTCCTGCGCCCATTCGGCTGCCTTGCCTCCAAGGTCCGGGCGTCCCAATCCACCTACGAAAAGGGTATCGCCGGAGAACAAAAGCTTGTCATTTACAAAGAAAGAGACACTGCCAGGGGTATGTCCCGGTGTTTTCACTGCCAATACGCGCAGGTCGACCTGGGCAAAGCGGATGCGATCATACTCCTCCAAGGGCTTGAAGGAAAAGACAGCGCCCTCGCTTTTCATCATGTAGTAATCGGCTCCAGTCATCTGCGCCAATTGTTTTCCTCCTGAGATGTGATCCGCGTGCAAGTGGGAATCGACGATGTGCGAGATTTTTGCACCCTCATGTTTCGCGGCATCCAGATAGACATCTGTGAACCGGGATGGGTCAATCACCAGCGCTTCCCCACCGGATACCACCATATAGGAAAGGCAGCCTTTACCCATACGCAGGTATTGGTAGACTTTCATGCGTTCATCCGCGTAGACCAGCACTTGTTCCAGATGCTCGCTCCAGGACTTCATGCCGCCTTGCAGGTAGGCTACCTGCTCCAATCCTGCTTCTGCAAGCTGCTCTGCGACGAACTTGGAGGAGCCTTCCTTGGCACAGACGACCAAGAGCTTTTTATGGGCTGGGATCTGGTCAAGCACCCCGTCTACGCCGTCGATCAGGTCAAAATACGGAATATTGATGCTCTCTACTTGCTCTCCTTCGATTCTCCAATCCTGATAGTCAGTCTGGTTGCGAACATCGAGAATAAACAGTTCTTCCTTGTTCTTTACCATTGTGGCAACATCTTTTGCCGTCATCATGGTGATCATTTTCGTTTCCTCCTTATATAAGGTTCGCTTGCTTCGCTTATTTTCCGGTTTCGACCGGGCCATTCCAGCCTGACATGCCCGGCAGGACGTTTTTCAGCTTGGAAAAACCCTTCTCGGCCAGGAACCTGCATGCCAGATCACTGCGGTTGCCCGTTCGGCAGACGACCATGATTTCTTGGTCCGGGTTCAGCTCACCCCATCTGCCTTCCAGCTCGCCATAGGGAATCGCTTTTGCGCCCGGGATGTGGCCATCTGCATATTCATCGGACTCACGCACGTCGACAACGATGATCGCTTCGCGTGCTTCCAGCTTTTGCAGTAGCAGGGCATTCGAGATGGTCTGTGGATACGTGGACGGATCATTGGCTGCCTGCGGGCCAGCCTTTCGCAGATAATGCTTGAACACATCGCCTTCTGTCTCCGTACCCAAGTATTCGTGACCGGTCGTTTTTGCCCAGCCCTGAATATCGGCTACAGAGCCCTTGTCAGTCGCCTGCATCTCCAGCACCTGACCTGCTTCCATTTGTTCGATGGTCTTTTTGGTTTTGACAATCGGCATTGGACAAGCGAGCCCTTTGCAATCCAGAACCTTATCTACTTTAAAGTCCATGATCTCACTCCTGTATTTTGAAAGTGGGTTCGGCATACCTATGGGGGTATTATTTCGGATAAAAAAATTTCGCTCTCCTTAGAAAGTCTGTTGGCGGTTGTTTCATCATTTACTTATACCCCTATAGGTATATTACATGGCTCGAATGTACCTGTCAAGCGCCACGTTCCTTATTCTCTGTAAGGGCACGATTACCGGGAAAATTCTTGCATTCGCCTTCTTTTGCACCTAGAACGCCACTTTCAGACCCTATTAAGCATCTGTTTAAGTCCAAAAATAATAGGAAGGGACACGACTGGCCCCTTCCTTACCATACTTTTAACTATAGATTTTCGGCACTCTTCAACGCATGCTCCCAGCTTGGAAAATAAAACAACGCGCTTCGCATCAACTCAGGATCGTTTTGCTTCACCTGCTTTTTACTGAGTGAATCTCCATTGGACTGCCTTTGACGGATGCGGTGTATGACCTCATCAGCTCCTAGGGTTATTTCCATTGGCCAAAACTCCTTTCCAATTGATGGTGATAGTTCTAGCATTCTCATCCATTCCTTGATCTATACTTTTTCTCTCAAATTCCTTCTCCACATAAAAAGCCGAGCGGCAGCGGGATTTCTCCTGCTTTCACTCGGCCTTCCTAGTCTAGCGGCATTACGACAGCAATGCGGCAAACACTTGATTATCCAAGGCAATCGCCTTATCGATGTTCATGGTTTTTTCGTAGGCTGGGTTTTGTGTGATCGCAGCCCCCCAGAACATGGATTCAAATACGCCTTCGATGCGAACCTCGATTTTGGACAGCGGCATGGCGATGCCTTCGATTTTGTCCTCGAGGATGTGCGCCTCTCCGACAATCGAGTAGACGGTGCCCAACGCGATCATGGTCAGCGACACGCGAGGATTTGCCTTCACATTTGCCGCAGTACGAGAATTGTTGGTAACGGCGAAGCGGATTGTTGTCGGTGTATGCGCCTTCACCCAGGAGATGGCGGATGTGTTCGGCGTATTGCTTTCCGCATCGATCGTACTCAGCAGAATCAAAGGCTTGTCATTCATAAAGTCGATCTGTTCTTGCGACAATTCTTGAGGAATTTGTTTGCTCATTTGTATGGAACCCTCCTTTTTCTATCATGCTTCTTATGATAACAGCGAATCTTTCGGGCTTAAAGATATTCCCAATTCTATTTTTCCAAACATTTCCCCCAAATGATCCATATTGAAGGTAATATGCATGGACGAGGCTTGCACATCCCTCCAGTATCGCTGCAACGGATGGGTTTCATACATGCTGCTCGCACCGCTGTAGTCGACGATGGTCTTGACAGCTTCTTTGCACAATTTCGCTGTGAAGCCATAGTTTCGGCGCAGTCGCAGACGCTCATACGTATCGATAGGCGTATCTGTGCTCAGACGGGTCAGCGATTTTTCAAAGAGAGCGATGGCCGCATCCAGCGTGGCGGATACCTCTGCGACCCGGATCTGCTGATGCGTGAAGTCCGCGATTTTTGCCTGGCGTACGCTGGATTTGGTCCGGATTCCCTCCCGCCACAATTCATAGGCGCCGACACTCGCCCCCAGGAGGGCCGCTGTCAAACTGACCGGAATGACCGCGTACAAAGGATTTTTGTAGAGCGGAAGATCGTTGATGAGGTTCCCCGGCCCCACTCCCCGTTGACACCAGGCGACCATGTCGAAGGTCCGATGCTCCGGTACGAACACATCGTTCAGCTGCAGGTTTTTACTTCCTGTCCCTCTCTGGGCGACGGTATGCCAGGTATCGAGGATCGTGTAATCCTTTTTCGGCACCAGCATCATCATGGCATAGGGCGGAGCCCCCTCCTCCTGTGCCGGCACGCTGCCAAACAGCATCGCCCAGTCACTGTGGTCGATCCCCGATGAGAAGCCCCAGATCCCACTGGCGCGAAAACCGCCTTCTACGCGGGTCACTTGTGACTGCGGAGAGCCGAACGACGACGCGATGCAGGCGTCGGGATTCTCCCCCCAGACATCTTGCTGTGCCTGTTCGGGGTAATACGCGAGCATCCAGGAATGAAGGACCAGAAGTCCAAAGCACCAGCCCGCTGATGGGTCAGCCTTGGCAATTTCAAAGGTCGTTTTATACATCGTCTCCACTCCCAGCTCATGCCCGCCCCAACGTTTGGGCATCAAGGCGCGGATCAGGCCGGAGGCGATAAAATCATCGATATTTTCCTGCGGTTGGCGGCGAAGTTCTTCGGATAGCTGAGCGCGGGATTGAATGCGCGGAATCATGCTGATCGCCCGAGCGACGGCTTCATCATGCGTGATGGTAGACAACGTAGTATCCTCCCTGCTTGAGATGACTTATTTGTATGGTAGCAGAAATCAAGAGTATTTTGAAATATTGGGAGATTATATCTGTAATAAGGAAAGCTTATTACAATACACCCGCAGTCCACCGACATGTTATGATAAAACCAAGAATAGAGAGCTCACGGGAGGTCTGTATGGACATACGCCAACTCCGCTATTTCATCGCCGTCGCCGAACATTATTCTTCTCTTTAAAATGAAACTTTCGTTAGATATTACTCACCTCTGTTTTTTGCACAATAGAAATGACTAATATTGCAGCGTAAAAATGCTCAATACAAATACAAAAAAGGCACTTGGTCAGCATCAATACTTCCTCCTACCGTTAGGTTTGGGACAACTTAGCGAAGGAGAATGGAAAGGATGCTGAAAATGCCTCAACAACACTATATCAGGTTTTTACGCGAAGTAGAAGAATGCTCGGTAAACGAGATTGCAGAACGTGTGGGTGTTCACTGGCGGACTGCCAAAAAATATACCGATCAAACGGATTGGAATGCCTCGATGAAGAAACGAAAGGGTAGAAGTCCTGTCATGGTCCGTTTATGGAGATCATCGATACGTGGTTGGAGGAGGACCGTTTGGTCCCCCGTAAGCAGCGACACACAGGTGTGCGCATTTTCCAACGTTTGCGCGACGAACATCAATTTACTGGTGGGCAACGTACAGTATTGGCCTACGTGCAGCGACGAAAGAATGAAATGGAACTGGATCGTGCCAAAACGTACGAACGGCTAGAACATCCACCGGGTGAGGCACAGGTGGACTTTACAACCATTGAGGTATGCCAAGATCATCGATTACTCACATACTGCTCGTCATGTCTTTTCCGTACAGTAATGCCTCCTTCGTTTATCCGACACCGGCGGAGAATCAGGAATGCTTTTTGGAGGCAATGAAGCTGTGCTTTGAACAAATGGGAGGAGTTCCTCAGCGAATCTGGTTTGACAATCTTTCCGCTGCCGTCGTTCATATTGAGAAGCAGGGCGAACGCATTAACGGAAGGCTTCCAACGATTTTGCGCTCCCTACCGGTTTGAAGCTGTCTTTTGCAACCCATACAGCAGTCATGAGAAGGGGCACCTCCAAACGCAATTGGGCTGTGCCGATTCCCATCAACAGTTAGCCTCCTACTTCGCCGAGCAAGCAAAACGAGATCGTGATCGTCAGCATTATGCTCTAAATCGTTGCATCGCAGATCTGTGGGAGGATGATCGTCGTAAATTGCTTACCCTGCCAGAGCAAGGATTTGAGGCTTTTCGCTTGGGTACTGCAGTGGTGAATAAGTATGGAGAGATTCGGATGGATGAAATGACGGTTCCGTTGCTGGGGATGTCAACTCCAGGCAGCGAGGTACTGATCCAAACGTTTTGGGATCGTCTCGTCATTCTAAACGGCCAACACCAGCTAATCCGGGAAGTACCCAGACCTTATACGGGACGAAGTATGGATATTCCGTGGTCACTAATATGCACTGGATGGCTAAAAAAACCACGTAGTGTGACGCACTCGCAGTTTCTCCGTATGCTACCAGAGATCTTGCAAGAGTATGTAACCGTGAAGGATCTGACAGAGCGAAAAGGTCGTCTTCAGGCATTGGCGCACTGGTGTGACATTTACACAATCGAACAGATCCAGGAAATAATTGCTCTACTAGGTCAAAACACACCGGTTACACGTATCACGGCCGTGTTAGGTGTAAAATACGGAAGTCGCGATTCCTGTCACGTGGGAAGAGACGTTGTCCCCTCCGGGAACTCGCGTAGAAAGTTCCCTCCAACGCTATGATCAACTTGT
>NZ_KI629783.1 GCF_000503775.1 Brevibacillus panacihumi W25
ATCGCTCTCGTAAGGGCGCGAATTTGGTGATTTACGATCAGATCATGGCGGGTCAACACGTTCAATCAAGCTGCACAAATACAAAGTGAAGGAGTATGTACACATGGAAAACATGATCAATACTGAATTGGATATGGACATCGAAGATATTGAAACTATTGAAGACGTTGAAGACGTTGAAGAAGTAGCAGAAGTAGAAGAAGTTGCTGATTCCGACGATGATTTTGATCAGGATGAATCGGATGACGATCATGAAGACGTAGATTTGTCTGATATTACACCGTCCGTATGCCATCAGCAGGGTAGATCGGTCGGAAAAGCAGGGGTTATGTCGATTGTACATTCCAAAAACGGCATGAGGGTCGCGCTGAGTCAGGAGTTGATGGAGCGGCTTCATCATCCCAAAACCGTTCAGATCGGATATGGTGAGGATCGGATTGCCGTTTCAGCGTATCTCGGGGATCAATTTACCTCTTACTCGATGAGAGAAAGCGGTACGAAAAGCATTATCTACCGCAGCGAACTGGTTAAGCAAATTACCGATCGTTATGATCTGGACTTTAGCAATCGTACGTCCATTACCTTCTCCGATGTGACATACAAAGGGCAGGGGAAAAATACGGTCGCGTTCATTCATGTGAAGGAGTAGTAGTAGTGGATACCAAGGGAGGGGGCTCCCCTCTCCCTTCTATACAAAATTTCCGACGATTAGACGAGGAGGATTACCAGATGAGCTTTGATCAATTTCCCAAAACAAACCGCCAAAAAATTAACCGTGCCAATGAAGTCACCGAGTTTGACCTGGAAGTGGATATGGAAGTGGATATAGAGGTCACCGAGGATTCAGACCTCGATGAAGATACTCTTGATGTTGATCAGGAGCCAGCAGAGGTATCTTTACCTGCCGATGAAGTGGATGACTCGGATGGACAATCCCTGCCGCTTTCTGC
>NZ_KI629784.1 GCF_000503775.1 Brevibacillus panacihumi W25
AGTCATGTTGCGGTGTGCTTCAACAATCAATTGATAGGCTTGTTCGATTGCATGATGAATCTGATTTTCGTCCACCGATGCCACCCCTTTCCGTTATCCGGATACCGATCATTTTTCATCCGATATGTGCCTGCTTTGCCTGCTTTATATACGCGAGTTTCCATACAGTATATTCGACGTTACAAATACGCCAACCGGCGGCAACGAAGTTGAAGGCGGTTGCGGTGGGACATAGCCGCTATACTCCGGCAAGCTTATATCTGTTGTCGCTACCCAGGTTCCATACTCACCTGCCTGTAAAGAGGGGGGGAGCATCTGGAGGCGTCCGGTGAGAACCAGATGCCGAAGTTGAATCTGGACATCGTCGTAGATGGATAAATGGCCGGAGTAGGCGGCGTAGGGGGAATGAAACATGATCTGCTGCGCGCTTTCATTCCAGCTTCCTTCAATCGGAATCGGCGTTCCGCGAAATCGGATGGTGCCTTGAATTTGTTGATCCGGCAAAACACGCATCACGAGTTTGCCCCACACAACCGGTCTTCCGGCGACAGATGCATGAACCCCCCATATGGAAAAGGGAGGTA
>NZ_KI629785.1:0-860000 GCF_000503775.1 Brevibacillus panacihumi W25
AGGCATTTTCAGCATCCTTTCCATTCTCCTTCGCTAAGTTGTCCCAAACCTAACGGTAGGAGGAAGTATTGATGCTGACAAGTGCCTTTTTTGTATTTGTGTTGAGCATTTTTACGCTGCAATATTAGTCATTTCTATTGTGCAAAAAACATGGGGTCAAGTAGGGGAGCGGGGAGGACCGTTTTACAGGGGAAGATGTTGTAGATTGGCAGATGAGTTAAGCTAACGGGCAGTAATCTTTAATAAAAGGTGTTTGACTATTGTTTGCTGAATAAACTTAGGTGTGACTGGCAAAGTATGAATTTATCTAAAGATGAGGATGTTTAAATGGCAAAATTAAAGGTGCTAAGTAGTATTGGTCATAATCTAATGCACAGCTATTTGAGTTTGATGAATTCATATGAAAGTGACTATATAGTGAGTCATTTATATCAAATTGCTAAGAAACATAACCATCCAACAATCATAATTGATGTACTTAATAGAAGGATTGAACCAACCTTCTTTTGTGTTGATGTCATTAAACAATCACTAATAGTATTAGAAAGGGATTTCCATCGTTTACTTCAGTCAGATAAGCTAACAATTGATTATATAAAATCAGTCAAAGCAGAAATTAATTTTGACCTATTAAACCCAAAGATTGGGGTTACAGGTCATGAATTAGAAAGATATGCTTGCCTTGTTGAGATTGTTGATTTAAATGGAAAGAGCCATTCAACTAATGTGAAGGAATGGTGGCGTTCAGGTATAAGTGGATAAAAATTAAGAATAAAATATTATTCCGCTAACGGGTTCGTTAGTTCAATGAGGTAGTCTACAACTTTATTATTCGAATTTAACTTATGAAACAATACAATACGACATCGAGTCTAAAACTATTTATAAATATCTTGGCAATTAAAATGACCGGGATTCCTTGATAGATAAGGAGTGCCGGTCTAATACTTTATTATCACTGAACAGCCGGTTGCAAAAAGCAGCCGGCTTTTAATTATTTTCAAAGTATAATGAACACTCTTTTTTGGCAAAAATGAGTTAATAACTTAAATAAATCTTTAATCGGGGGAAATGGGATGTCACTATCAGAGCGAAGAGTCAGTGGACACTATACATGGAACAAAAATTGGGTAGATGAGTATGAGTCACCGTGGGGGATTATCGAAAAATTTCGATACGCAAATAATGTAACATGGAAGGAACTTAATTTACTTTTTCAAAGAAAAGATGTTACTACGAAAGGTGAGCGACTAATGTTTAGTGATTTATCTTCATGGAAGTACGTAGATGAGATAGCTTTAGAAAAGGTCTTTGGCTTTTCGTTAATAAAACACTATTCGAGGCTAATTCTGAATTTGACTCGTGGATTTACTGTATTACCGGATCTCGCACACCAATATTTGAGGGAGAATTTATCCTTTTGCAATATTTGCATAAGTTATGGTTATCATAGCTTGTTTCATCAATTTATATTATTGGATACTTGTCCTTTTCATCTTTGCAAACTATTATACCATTGTCCCTCATGTAACAAGAAACTTGAATATTATCGTTCAACCTTCTCTGAGGGACCGTTTCAATGCAATTGCGGCTACTCATTATTAAAGCATACTACACAAACGGGATTCCCCTGGAGCATTCATATTGTACGAAAAATCGCATTACCTGATCTTAAAAAATGGATCGAACATAAAGAAGGCTCAAAGTTTTTGTATACCCTCTATTTTTTCGAGCCAAATTTTTTAAAAACCGACAATCAAGTGTTAAATAAATTTATATCAGTATTGGATCAAAGAACACAACGATTGGATGAGAGACACGAAGTGTTATCACATCGCTTAATTTCATCGGAGAAGGCTGATATAGGAGCGAAAGATATTCTGGGGAATGAGCTATATTTAGAAACACGACAAATTTTTAAATCTATCGCTAGGTACTATCGAAACACGATTTTATTTAAACATAAGAAATGTATCAAGCGTTTAGTAAAGATGTACCCAGATAACCAGATATGCCCCTTCGCTTATGCATATGTCCATTGGCGCATGAATATCGAAGGTATCCCAAATTATTGGCAGGTTGATAACAGTTTTAGATGTAATAATTCCACAATGTTTGATCATTTCTATTCAAAACCAGATAATACATCGTTATTTACTCTGTTCATGCAGTGGACAAAATCACCTCCCTTTATTAACAATAAAATAGCTATGAAATGGGGGGTTAATCATGTAGCCGTACAATTACTCACTCATCATTTTAACACTTGGTTAAAAATTGCCAATAAGTTTGCTCCCCAAAGAGGTATCATACTTACAAGAGAGCATTCATATAAAAACATGCCGTTTTTTACTATTTCTTATTCAGAAAATGGTTATAAACAAGTTGGATTTCATCTGTGGAAATCACTAGAGGAGGACAATAGGAATACTCTAACGCAATTGAATTGTCCATTTAGGTAAGGTTAATAAAAACTTTACAAACCATCACTTGAAATAACCATATGGTTATAATAGCATGGGGTTATTCAAAAGGAGGCAAAAAAGTGACATGGACACCAAGCAATTAGTCAATACATTAAAAGCACTTGCTGACCCCACCCGATTAAAGATCGTCAGCTTGTTAAATCACCGAAGCTGCTGTGTTTGCGAATTGGTACCCATCTTTGGGATATCGCAGCCCGCCGTGTCTAAGCACATGAGCAAGTTAAAAAGTGCAGACTTGGTGCTTGAATCAAGAAGAGGACAATGGGTGATCTACTCGCTGAATCACGAGCGTTTGGAACAAGTACGCTTTGCTTTAGGAAGTCTTCCCGATTACTCAGACGAGTTTGAAAGGCTAGCGGAACAGGGCCTTCTCGTTACCTGTGAATAGTCAAAGGAATGGAGAGAGAGCATGTTTTCAGTATGGATTGCCTTTCTGATCTTTGCCGTGACGTTGACTTTTGTCATTTGGCAACCAAAAGGACTTAATATTGGTTGGTCGGCAACAGGTGGAGCCATTTTGGCCTTAGTTTTTGGCGTTGTCAGCTTTGCCGACGTTGTGACCGTAACGGGAATCGTTTGGAATGCAACGCTGGCGTTTGTCGCCATTATTTTGATTTCGCTGATCTTGGACGAAATCGGATTTTTTGAGTGGTCAGCCTTGCACATGGCCAGGTTAGCCAGAGGAAATGGCCGACGGATGTTCGTCTATGTGGTCCTGCTGGGAGCAGCTGTAGCTGCTTTCTTTGCAAACGATGGTGCGGCACTCATTTTGACACCGATTGTTCTTGCACAAGTGCGCGCACTGAAGTTCCCGGACAAAATGATTTTGCCTTTTATCATGGCCAGTGGTTTTATCGCGGATACCACGTCGTTGCCATTGATCGTGAGCAACTTGGTCAACATAGTCTCAGCAGACTTTTTTGATATCGGATTTGTTGAATACGCGACCAGAATGATTGTACCTAACTTTTTCTCGCTAGGTGCAAGCTTACTCGTTTTGTATCTATATTTTAAAAATGATATTCCCAAACAGTATGATTTGTCTTCGTTAAAACAGCCTCATGAAGCCCTAAAAGATGTTCGTCTTTTCCGACTCTCCTGGGTCATTTTGGGGGTTCTGCTGACAGGTTATCTTCTGAATGAAGTGATTGCCATTCCGGTATCCGTCACAGCAGGGATTGCTGCCATTATCTTTATCCTAGCTGCACGGAGTAGTAAAGGTATTGAGACAAGAAAAATCATAAAAGAGGCGCCATGGGCAGTCGTGGTCTTTTCCATTGGCATGTATGTGGTTGTTTACGGTCTGCGAAATGTTGGGTTGACCGACATGCTTGGACAATTGATTCAAACACTTGCCGACCAGGGATTATTTGTAGCAACAGTAGGTATGGGATTCCTGGCTGCCATCCTTTCCTCGATCATGAACAACATGCCAACCGTAATGATTGACGCTCTGGCCATCCAGGGAACGGATACCACGGGAATCATCCGAGAGGCGTTAGTCTATGCAAACGTTATCGGAAGCGATTTGGGGCCAAAAATTACACCTATTGGTTCACTTGCAACATTGCTCTGGCTGCATGTCTTGTCACGTAAAAACGTGACTATTACGTGGGGACAATACTTCAAGACAGGGATCATCCTGACCGTCCCTACGTTGCTTATTACTCTAGTTGGCTTGTATCTGTGGCTGCAAATCGTCGCATAAAATCACATTCAACATAAAGGAGACAGAATTACATGGAGAACAAACCACTTGTCTACTTTCTTTGCACCGGGAACTCTTGCCGTAGCCAAATCGCCGATGGTTTTTTGAAAGCGCTGGGTGGCGATCGTTACGAGGTGAAAAGCGCGGGTTTAGAAGCTCACGGTCTGAACCCTCGGGCCGTTCAGGTCATGAAGGAGGCTGGAGTGGACATCAGCACTCATACATCAGATGTGATTGATGCTGAGACATTAAATCGTGCTGATTATGTCATTACGCTTTGTGGGCATGCAGATGAACATTGCCCTGTGATTTCCAATAAAAACGTTGTGAAGTGGCATTGGGGCTTTGACGACCCTGCGAAAGCAACGGGAACCGAAGGAGAGATCATGACTAGTTTCCGTGCCGTTCGTGATTCCATCAAAGAACGTATTGAAAAATTTCTTGCTGAAGGCAAGTAGGTGAATGTAAGTCCTTATGCTAGTGATGAGGAGCGACTGCGGCAGGCAATTTGCGGACCATCGATGAGATAGGCACCACTTGCTGCTACGCTGTTCAAGACAAAGTGTGGGTATACGATCCAGACGGAAGTGCGTGGGAGATCTTTATACAAAGGCCGATTCTGAGTTTGAATCAGCGGGGGAACAACGCGATATCTCCTTATGAGTGCATCGCCTACTAGGCCTGTATCCATTTGAATCGGCTACACTGAATTGGACAGTTCTCTTAAGGTCTAGTAGATTAGAAACAAATCGAAAAAGGACGGAGAGAATGTCATGGCTAAACGTGAACGTCGAACATTTACAGATGAGTTTAAGCAGCAAATGGTTCAACTTTATGAGAACGGCAAATCACGTGCTGATATTTTAAGAGAGTATGATCTGAGTGCATCTGCATTTGATCGTTGGGTAAAACAGAGTAGAACCACCGGTTCGTTCACAGAAAATGATAATCGTACGGATGAACAAAACGAGCTCCTTCAGCTTCGTAAGGAAAATCAACGGCTGAAGATGGAGAACGATATTTTAAAGCAAGCGGCGCTGATCTTCGGACGAAAATAATGGTAATCCAGCAAAATGCTCATAAGTATCCCATATCGGCCATGTGTAAGATCCTCCAGGTCAATCGGAGTACCTATTACTACGAGAATAATGAGCAATCATCTGTCGATGATGAGGTGGAACAAGCAATTATCCGTATTTTTGAAGAGAATCAGCGCGTTTATGGAGCAAGGAAGATCAAAGCAAAACTTCAGGAAGAGGGAATGACGGTTTCCAGACGACGCATTGGGCGTTTGATGAAGAAAAACGGCCTGGTCTCGGTCTATACAGTTGCCCAGTATAAACCATACGTGTCTTCATGTAACGAATCGCTGATCCAAAACGAACTGAATCGCGAGTTTGCGAAAGAAGCACCACTGGAAGCCGTTGTGAGTGACTTGACCTACGTTCGGGTCGCAAACAAATGGCACTATATTTGCCTGCTCGTCGACTTGTTTAATCGGGAGATTATCGGTCACAGCTGCGGAAAATTCAAAGATGCCGCCCTTGTTTACCAAGCATTTGCAAGCGTAAAAGGAGATCTGCGTCAAATCCAGCTTTTTCACACGGATCGTGGCAGTGAGTTTAAAAATCTTACGATTGATGAAGTGATCAAAACATTCAAGATCAGACGTTCTTTGAGTATGAAAGGCTGTCCTTATGACAATGCAGTTGCGGAAGCAACATTTAAATTGGTCAAAGCGGAGTTCGTAAGAAATCGCAAGTTTGAATCGCTAGCTCAGTTAAAGCAAGAACTGGGTACATACATCAGATGGTTTAATGAAACAAGGATTCATTCCACATTAGGATATCTGAGCCCATTAGCGTATAAAGAAGTGGCACTTAAGAAATCTGTCTAGTTTGGTGTTGACAATCCAATTTGGCTCTTGGAAAAAGTAAATTCATCATGTCCCTCGTAAAAGAAAGCGACCATGCATTCGCATGGTCGCTTTGCTTGAGAAAAACCATAACGGTTAGCTATTCTTCATTTGCTTTACTACATACTTCGCATCTCCCCCGACCCCACGGAGTGTAGCCGATGCCAGAGATCGCTGCCAGGGGAGACCAACATAAAACAGTCCGTCTACAACTGTACTGATTCCCTTTTTATGAAGAGGAAATCCATTTTCGTCTAAAGCATGAAGCGAGGAAACGTAATGGACGTTCGGACGATAGCCAGTGGCAAAGATAACAGTATCTACTTGTTCTTGCGTACCGTCTGACCAAACAACGCCTTCTTTCGTAAAATGGGTAAACATTGCTTTTCGATTTGGTTTTTGATGCTCAATGACTTTCTGATATTTCCCTGTATCAAGCACACCTTCAGGTTTTGACTGAAGCAGCCATTTTCCAAAACCGGATTGGTCGATCCCAAGTACTGTGACCCAGAAGTGAACATCCTTACCGAGAAGTACTTGCGGTTTAAAGAGAATGGGCGAGCGTGTGGCAATGGTAACGTCCGCATCTCCTGCCAACTCGACTGCAATTTGGACAGCAGAGTTACCAGCTCCAACGACTATAACGCGTTGATTTTGGTAAGGATATGGGTTTTTATAGTCCTTCGAATGGAGAGTGTTACCTTCAAATTGTTCAATCCCAGGGATAAGAGGGATAAATGGTCTGCTAAATCCACCTGTTGCAGCTATTACGTTTTTTGCTTTTAATACCTCCCCTGATCCAGTGGCAACCAAAAACAAATCGTCTTCTTTTCGAATTTCTGTTACAAAGGTATTGGTTTGAATCGGTAAGTGGAAGTGTTGGGCGTAATGAACTAAATACGATACAACCTCATCACGGCTAGGGTACCGGTTAGGATCTCCCGGAAAGGGGAGACCAGGCAGGGATGAGAAGCGAGCAGGTGAGAACAAGGTTAGGCTGTCATAATACTGTGGCCATGAGCCAGCAGGTTTATCGGTAGCTTCGAGAATGCTAAAATCAAGCCGCTCTTGTTGAAGGTGGTAACCTGCCGCCAAACCTGCCTGACCAGCGCCCACGACAATACAATCAAAAATATGGGTCAAGTTAATCAATCCTCTCGTTAAATCGTTATATAACGATATGTATCGTAAAATGATTGTTGTAAGGATTCACTTACAACAATTGAGTAAATAGGTGTTGAGCTGTTGCATGGTTGCCAGTATCTGCTCTCGATTCGGGGAATAATAAACCTCTTTGCCTTCCTTCCGGGAATAAAGCATACCGGCTCTTTTAAGAATAGCGAGCTGTTCGGATGCAGTTGATTGACCAATCTCAACCAATTGAGCAACTTCGTTAACGGTAAGTTCTTTTCGATCCGAAAACAGAAACATGATCTCCTGTCTTTTTTCACTAGCAAGCGCCTTTAAAAAAGATTGTACTTCACTAAACTGTACCAAAGACGGAACATCCCTTCAGTTCGTTGTATCGACATTTAACGATATAATATTCCTAATCTCAGTTGTTGTCAATTCCAATCATCGTTGAAGATTCACTGTGTGGGATATCCGCCTGTTTCAATGTAATAAAATGCGGGAATGAAATCCTGCATTGCTTTTGTAATGATTGTGGTGATCTACAAAAGCTAAGTTCAACTTAAGCTCATCAGCAGCAAGAAGTACTTATAACTTTAGTATCTGTAGTGCAGCACGAAGAGCTGTTCTCTTGTGCTTCAGTACTGCAGCATGATTCTGCACCTTTTACTTGACTCTGAGCGCTAACCTCCTTGATTTCAACTCCACAGCAATTTCCATTCGCGGAACTATCGTTTACCAATTTTTTGATGAAGTTTGTCATCTTACATTCCTCCTAGTGTTTTTATTTGATCCCCGTAAGTATGGGGGAATCAATGAGTTTATTTACAATCTCATAGGTAACAGCGAATCCTTTTTCAATGGGCTTGAGATGGAGATTATCTGGGTTATCGTTCAAGGTGTGAATACTCGTCGAATCAGGTAATGTTGGTTTTTGACCTAATCCGATCGTGGGTATCCCCTTTTGTATAAAAGCAACAGCGTCATCTCCTCCGGCAATCCATCGAACTTCAATCCCGTGATTCTTGATAACATCAGCAGCCAGTTCGGTTAACCAGTCGGTCGAGGCGCTATGACCGGTTCGAAGTGCAATAAGTTCTTTCTCGAAGCCTAAACAATCGAGATTTATGACTGCTGACAACGGAACGGGTGGGGTTAAGGCAAGCTTCTTTGCACCCCACAACCCAGACTCTTCTCCGGTTAAAAAAGCGACCAAGATGTTGCAGGGAAGGGGGGGTTCACGTTGAGCGAGTTTTCTGGCAACCTCTAGCATGACGGCAACACCGGATGCATTATCAATGGTTCCAGGGAATCGGACTCCCTGTGGATCATCACCAAGGTGATCGTAATGGGCGGTTAATGCAATCGTATACCTTGAATCAATGCCGGGAAGGATTCCAAGCACATTTTGACAAGGACGCGTCTTTATTTCTAAGGGGAGTTCAATGGCAACAGGAAGCCCCCTTTGGTCCGCAAATTTATGTGCAAGGGATCGCCGGATTCGAAGTACCGGCAGTTTGCTTGTCTCAGATCCAAAAACTGTTTTGTGAAACGACTCTGGTTCCCCGGTTTCAATAAGGAGGGCAGCAACGCCCAGACTAGCGGCATATTCTATCGTGCCTTTTACATCGAAATCATTGGGACGTTCAGGGATTAAAACAACTTTTCCAGCCAGATCTTCTGGTAATACGTCATCTCCATCGCGAATGGTGAGTAGATCCCCGGTGACAAATCCACCAGATGAAAATGGAGCGTATTCAGCAAAGTCTATTCGATGCAGCAGTTCGTTACCTACAATGACTAATCGAGCAGGAGAGACAAGTCTGGAAGCAGGTACATCTACATTTGTGAAAAATTCATATTCACCTGCGGGGGAGAAGCCAGCTCGGTTCAACGAGGACGCTAGGAAAACTGCTGCCTTTCGAGCTCCGTCCGTTCCCGAGAGGCGACCTGAAAAATCAACGCTGCTTAGCATGTATATATCTTGTAATATCCGCTCTGTTAATGGGGCCATCATCATTAGCACGTTGCGCACTGATTCTGCTGAACATTGATGCCCGTTGTTTGTTGACGTGGTGCCGCCTGTTTTGCGTCCTCTTCACGACGGAATTGCCAAGCCTTCAGAGAGATGAAATTCAGTTTTCTTTTTTGTTCTTCATAAAGCATCTGAGCCAGCACATCATGCAAGATCATACAAATCAGCTCCTATATCAATAATATTTGATGAATATATCAAAAAAAATTGATTATGTGTTGAAAAAAAGAACTAGCAGCAGCTGTTGCGACGGAAGATGCAGCAAAGTTCTTCAGAGAGAAGGTGGTTCACTTCGTCTGGATTCAAGGAGTAGTAATTCATGGTACCCTCTGTCTCTTTGATAATCAGGTTTGCATCCAAAAGGATCTTCAAGTGGTATGAAAGTTTGGATTGGGCCATTTCGACAATCTCCGTCAAATCACATACGCAAACTTTCCCTTTCTGAGTTAGCTCATACATAATCTGAAGTCGCTTTTTATCTGCAAGAGCTTTGAACTTTGCTTCGTACTTCTCGAAGAGGGCATCGTTATTGGTATGTAGGATTGGCAGCTCTTTTATCATGTTCGTCACCTTCATCAATTTTTCTTGATGGTCATACTATACACCTCGTTTTTCCAAAATACAATGGGCAAAATAAAAAAACATTTTAGTTTCTGGACTTTACTTCGCCGGATTGGAAGGTCAGCGGTCCGTTACTTCTGCTACATTAAGGGGGAGCCAGATACAAAATACGTTGTATAACATGTAGATCATTATCTGAAAAAAAGTATGTAATCATCCTTCAGACAGATAAGGAGATGAAATGATTAATAACATCGAAACATGAACAAATCACGTTTGAGCTCTCTAACGAAAAAGAAATCGAAAAATTTCACAAGACAATAGTTGCATTTATCAATTATTGTCTTGTAAGATGAATTCAGGTGATGATGATGAAACAGTTGGCTCAATACGTTAACGTTAGAGAAATATTTCAGGTATTAGTAAGGCGCTTTGGAGTTTTACAAAAGGATGGGGCACAATGCTGTGGTATTTCCGTTGTCCAAAGTCATATTCTATACGAGCTCCAAAAGAGGCCCAACATTTCCTTGAACGAACTCTCTGACATCTTATCTATCGATACCAGTACACTAAGTCGCCAGGTTCATTTTCTTGTAGAAATGGAGATGGTAAACCGGTTGCCTGATCCGAAAGATAGGCGGTATATTGTACTCTCGCTAACGCAAAAAGGTGAAGAGCAACACAAAGAAATTGCGGAGTACATGGAAACGTACATCTTGAATGTCTTTAATCAAATTCCTGCAGAAAAGCACGATCAGGTGTTAGAAAGTCTTCAATTGGTAAATGAAGCAATGCGGAATAGCGCAGATTGTTGTACCCCTCCTCTATAACCTAGAGGAGTTTACTTAACAGATATAGTTGCAAATATCAATTATTTAAAAAGGGGACTAATGCAAAATGAAATTACCTGTAGCGATTATCGGTGGAGGCCCAGTCGGGTTAGCAGCTGCGACACAACTTATTGATAGGGGAGAGTCATTTGTAATTCTGGAAGCAGGAAGTCAAGTAGGGGCCAGCGTTTTGGAATGGGGACATGTCCGCATGTTTTCGCCTTGGGAATATAACATGGATAGAACTGCTGTTACGCTGCTCTCAAAACATAAATGGGACGCACCGAATCCAGATGACATACCAACAGGGAAGGATCTTGTAGAAAAGTATTTGCAACCACTGGCGGCCCTTCCTGAAATTTCTCCATACATTCATCTCAACAGCAGAGTCATTTCCGTTGGTAAAAAAGACATCGATAAGATGAAAACAAAGGGAAGAGACCAGGTACCTTTCGTAATACATTATGAACAAAATGGTCAGCAGCATACTCTTGAAGCTAGAGCTGTCATCGATGCATCTGGAACATGGAAACATCCTAATCCCGTTGGATCTGGAGGAATTCTCGCTAAGGGTGAAGCAGGGGCATCAAAACGTATTTTTTACGGAATTCCTGACGTATATGGAAAACATCGTGATCGATATGCAGGAAAGAAGGTCTTAGTGGTAGGGAGTGGCCATTCTGCTATCAATACGATTCTCGAGTTGAATCGTTTGAAAAATGAAGTGCCATCCACTGAAATTTTGTGGGCGCTGCGGAAATTAAGCATTCAGGAAACGTACGGTGGAGGCGACGCTGACCAATTGCCAGAACGTGGAGCTCTAGGAACTGCCATTAAGAAATTAGTGGAGAGCGGACGCGTAACCGTATATACACCGGTTCAAATTCAGGAGATATCAATCCAAAGTGACGTTCTTCACATTAAGGGAATGACGAACGGTGAACTGTTCCAATTGGAAGGCATCGATGAAATCATCACAAATACCGGTTCTCGACCTGATACTCAATTCTTACGAGAAATTAGATTCCAAGTAGATCCTGCAATCGAATGCGTTCCTGCATTAGCAGACCTCATTGATCCTAATATTCATAGCTGTGGAACGGTAAGACCACATGGTGAAGCTGAGCTTCGTCAAGCGGAGAAGGATTTCTATATTGTGGGAATGAAGAGTTACGGGCGCGCTCCAACCTTTCTCCTTTCTACAGGCTATGAGCAAGTGAGATCCGTAGTTGCAGCGCTTGTCGGGGATTGGGACGCTGCGAAAAGAGTAGAACTCCAACTACCAGAGACAGGGGTATGTAGCATTAACAATGCCGGGCTAACTTTGCAGGAAGATTCGTCTTGTTGCGCACCAACACCTGTAAAATCGAACAGTTGTTGCGGTGTGGAGCCCCAAAAAGAAAGCGCACAGGAAATAGCATCTAGCTGCACGCCGCAGCCAGTCAAATCGTCGAATTGCTGCGGATAAGTAAGCCAGATCACTCTTTATTGGAACCAAGTCAAATAACTCCCCTGTCTTTACAGATGGGGGATCTTTTATAAGCGAGACACAGGAGGAAGAAATTCGAAAGGGATCAGACATTACAGAGTCATGGTTCATTACTTCTGCAAGGAAAAGGAGTAAACCGGGTCCCAAAGAATGTAAACAGGAAAGTCATTATTACGAGCATTAATTTACCGATAGTAGACTAGCCTGGAGGGAAACAGCTCATGAACCTTTCTATTCGAAAAGCAAACGAAGAAGACCTTGAAACCATCTTATCCATATACAATCAAGGCATCGCAGATCGAATCGCCACTCTGGAATCAGAGGAGAAGGATTACACCTACATCCGAAAATGGTTTGATGAGCATCAGGGACGATACGCGGTACTTGTCGCATCTTTGGGAGACCACGTTATCGGATGGGCTTCCCTTAATCGCTACTCCAACAGAAGTAGCTATGATGGTGTTGCCGACTTATCCATTTATATCGAACGATCTTTCAGAGGAAAAGGAGTTGGGAAGGTTCTTTTAAAGAATCTCGAGGAGGTTGCTCGATCCCAACGATTTTACAAAATCCTATTATTCACTTTCCCATTTAACGGTTTGGGGCAAGGACTTTACAAGAAATGCGGGTATCGGGAAGTTGGTGTGTTTCACAATCAGGGTATCTTGGATGGAAACTTTGTTGATGTGATGGCTATGGAAAAAATACTTTGAGGAGGTGGAGAAGTAATGAAAGTAAATAGGGGGAGTGTGCTTAGTAAGGAATACTTTCTCGCCTACCTAACGCACGTTATGCGTGTTTTTCAATGTAATACGGAAGAGGCGAAGGGGATTACAGTGGAACGCCTTTTTCGAGGGGACTTGAATGCCTTTGGTGGAGGAACACGTGAAAACTTTACAAAAGCTTTTGATGAGTTAGTTGGGAATCCGGATTCTTAAAATTAGCACTAGGAAGGATAACCAAATAGGGCGGGCCTATATTGGCTATCGCCTTTTTTAACTTTAAGAGAATGAATAAGTACATTTTTGTTGTTGGTTATAGCTGTTTCATTAAATTAATACTCAGTACAAAACAAACCAAAGAAAAAGAAAAGGATTGTTCTTTGTATAGGTCTTTAACCTCTGATTAATAGACATAATTACAAAAAAAGGTGTAAGATTTAGGAAATACTGACGAAAGAGGTAACTTTATGGATATTAATGGAGCAAAATGGTGGAAATTTGATTTTCATACGCATACCCCTGCGTCCTTTGATTATGGTAGAGGTGACCACGCTTTAGCAAGCCTTACTCCTAAGCAATGGCTTTTGGAGGTTATGAAAAAAGAAATTGATTGTGTAGCTGTGACTGACCATAATTCTGGTGCCTGGATTGATATTCTAAAATCAGTGCTAAAAGAAATGGAACAATCCCATATTGAAGGCTATAGACCATTAACTATTTTTCCTGGGGTAGAGATTACAGTACATACCGGTATACATTTATTGGCGATATTTGATCCATCTGAAACAAGTGAAACAATTATAGAGCTACTCGGTGCTTGTGATTATGAAGGAAAAAAAGGATATTCCGATGGATGCACAACAAAATCTTTCAATGAAGTAGTTGAAGAAATAACCAAGAGAAAAGGTATTGCAATACCAGCACACGTTGATCAGCCAAGCGGTCTGTTTCTTGTACATGAGGGGAATACTTTACGTAGTAGTCTTCAAGTAAATGGATTATTAGCTCTTCAAGTCTGT
This sequence comes from Brevibacillus panacihumi W25, assembly GCF_000503775.1. Taxonomy (GTDB): domain Bacteria; phylum Bacillota; class Bacilli; order Brevibacillales; family Brevibacillaceae; genus Brevibacillus; species Brevibacillus panacihumi_A. Next base: position 13,897 of record NZ_KI629785.1, read on the forward strand.
GATAAATCATTTACGAAACCACAAATTTATCATGAATCAAATTTAAATTTATCAGAAGTGGCAGGATCAGATAGTCATCATCCAGATCAACTTGGTACATCATACACCTGGGTTAAGATGGAAAAACCAGATATTAATGCTTTAAAACTTGCCCTTCATGACGGAGATGACGGAGTAATCAGGTTTGATAATTGTCCTCATAATCCTAACGATTTAGACAATCGATTTTTCATAAAAACAATTGAAATAAAAAATGCAGCCAAAGCCGGAAGAGGAGGACCACTAAAAATCCCGTTAAGTCCCTGGCTAAATACCATAATAGGGGGGAGAGGTTCAGGTAAATCAAGTATTATCGAATTTTTGCGTTTAGTATTAGATCAAAAGGATACTTTACCAGATAAATTAAAAAACGATTTTGAAAAATTTGCCCAGATATCTGAAGGTCGTGGAAAACAGGGTATGCTTACGGAAGACACAGAAATAAGGGTAGAAATGAAAAAAGATGGACGGGATATTGCTCTTGTTTGGAAAAAAAATTTAATTAAAGAAGAACACAAAAATATGCATGGAGATTGGGAGGAGCAAGAACAGAGTAATATTATCGGAAAAAGATTCCCTGTCCGGATGTTCAGTCAAAAGCAGTTATTTGAACTTACACATGAACCTAAGAGTTTAATGCATCTTGTCGATGGAAAACTCGACAAATTGAGTTGGGAAGAGAAAAGAGAAGAATTGGTTAATCAATGGTTAGAATCACGCAGAAAAGAAAGAGAAATCAATTCAAAATTAAAAAATAAATCAAACATAAAATTACAACTTCAAGATACGCATGCAAAGATTCAAATATTCGAAGCTTCTGGACACAAAGATCTCTTAACAGGATACAGAGAGGTACAAAATATCTCTCATGAAATCGATGAAATGTTGAATAACGTAAAAGAAATTAGAGATTCTGTAACCAGTATTGTCCCTTCATTCGACTTGCCTAATATCTCAGAAGTTTTATGTAAAAGCTTAGATCAAACTTCTCTAATGATTATTAAAAAGAAGTTAAATGAGTTTGCCCAAATAAGAATGAAAATGGAAGCAATTAATCATGAAATAAGTTCGTATGTTGACCAATTTGAAGAAGACCTTAAACAAATTCCTTTTACAGTAAAAAGGAATGAAACAATTCACAAGTATGAAGAATTAGTTCAAAGACTCCAGGAAGCAGGCGAAAAAAATCCCGAAGCATACAGTGAATTAGTGTCGTTAAAAGAAGATTTAGAAGCAAAAATAAAGGAAATAGACACCATTGAAACTGAATACGAATCTCAGAAACATGAATCTAAAAGATTGTACCAAGAGATTGTCCAACATCAAAAAAAGCTTCGTGAAGAAAGGTCAAAAATAATTGAACGCTGGAATGCAAGTAATGAAAATATTAGATTATACCTTGATGAATTGGGTGACATCGTCCATGGTGAGGCTTCATTTAGGGAATTAATTCGACGACCTGGTAAAGAATTTACAAAAGATTTATGTGATCGTGACAAGGATGACAATCCCCAAGGTGGCTTCTTTAATGATCTACTATCAAAACGTGCTGAAGAACGATGGACCTTAAGGGAAACGTTTATCAGACAGATTGTACAAGGAGAAGACGCAACATCAAATTTCAGTAAACCGTTTTTGAAACATATCCAAAACATCTCAACAAATACACCTGAAGACATCGATCGAATATGTACTTGGTTTCCTGAAGATAAGATCATTTTGAAGCTATTTAAGGAAGGACGCGAAGAGGATATAGAAACTGGATCTGCTGGTCAACGAACCGCTGCGATGCTTTCGCTACTTCTTTTGCTGGACGATAGCCCGCTGATAATTGATCAACCTGAAGATGATTTGGATACAAAAAGGATAACGGATTTAGTGGTTAGTGGATTAAGAACATTTAAAGCAAAGCAACAGATAATTGTTGTCACCCACAACCCTAATATCCCTGTAAATGGAGGTGCTGAAAATATTATTCAGATGAATTATGCAAGAGGTTTAATTAGAACATTGGCGCATGGAGCTCTTCAAAAAAACGAGGTTAGAGAAGCAGTATGCGATGTCATGGAGGGAGGGCAGAGAGCATTAAATAATCGTTATTTTAGAATCTCCAAAGCACTACAATAATTTTTCAAATTAACTTATATACTTTGATTGGTGTGGAAAACGCATGTGTTATTTCTAATTTGTCTGGCTTATATGCCAAATAAAGATGAGGCATATCGTTGTAGTAGTTTTTTGCTTTTTCAAAAGTATCCCAAAGGGAAATAAACAGGATTCGCCCATCTTTTCGTAGTAGTTCAAACTTTTCTTTGCTCAAGATTTGAAACATATTTTCACCCTCTCTAATGATTTATTTGATGATATTATGAGATGCCTTTATTTATTACAACCTAGATTTTTTGGGGGTAACAGGAGCTGCTTTGAAGTACAACGTCACAAAACTACTGCCTATGCAAACGTTATTATATCAATGGTTTTACCATAATAAGGACGACAAAATTATACCTCCTTATTATGCATGCGACACAAATATACTTCGATTAAGATACAGCCCGTCACAAAAGTACTTTCTTAATAAGCAGTAGAGACTGTTTGACAAGGTAGGACATTTAAAAATACAAAATCAAGCGATGGCCGATACTCAAGTGTTCATTACAGGGAATCGGCCGTTGAATTTTAAGAGATTAAAAACGATTGAGAGGGTACTTTACTTAGCTCAAGATGAGTTAGAAGTAATCGATTAGGGAATAAGGCTACCTAATTGCCCATTGAAACAGAATGCAACCATTGGAGTGAGATGACGATCTATTTCGGACGTATCACCATAAACATAGTAAAAAATTATAGAATAATGTCAAAATATATAGAATTATGTTATATTCCTCATAAAGACTGGGAAATAAATCTTATATTACATTTATTAAAGAAGAGGTGTACGGAAATGGAAACGATCGAATTAACTCTTCCAGCCATTTACACCATTGATGTCACAATTCATAAAAACAAAATAAGACAACTTTTAGTACCAGAAGAAAAGGGAATATTTCTAGTTAGTAATTACAACGAAAATAGGGTAAAGGGATACCTTTTAACGAACGAAACAGGGGAAAAATTACTGGCAATAACGAATTCTGCTCAAGCTCCTGAATCCTTCGAAAAAGCACTTAAGTTGAATGGTAATTTACCATCACTAGGTAATTTGAAATGGATCAAGCATCCCAGCCTCAATCAAGATATGAACGATCGTAGTATTGACAATTGGGTACACGCCCGAAATTCTTGGGTGGGGAGTTTTCTTTTTAAGAGTGAGTTGAAAGAAAATGGATACATTTATCAAGAGGGCCTTCGACCACCACAAATAGGGGCAATTCACGCTACATTATCCCACTGGATAGTATCAGATAAGCCTGCAACTATTGTCATGCCAACGGGAACCGGAAAGACTGAAACCATGCTGGGTTTACTAGTGGCTAACAAGTGCAGAAAACTGCTCGTCGTGGTCCCTACTGACCCATTAAGAAACCAAATTGCTGAAAAATTTATCGGCTTCGGCGTATTAAAACAGTTCGGTGTAATTTCCGACCATGCTCATTATCCAGTAGTCGGGGTGTTAATGCATAAGCCTAAAACTTTCCACGAAGTTGATGATCTCTTTTCTCTTTGCAATGTAGTGATCACTACGATGAGTATAGCTGGAGGTATCGCAACTGAACTTCAAGATAGGATGGCGTCCCACTGTTCTCATTTATTTATCGACGAGGCCCATCACATTGCAGCTCCAACTTGGGCGAACTTTAGGGGGAAATTCAAGGAAAAGCACATTGTTCAATTTACTGCTACTCCCTTCAGAAATGACGGTAAGCATATCGATGGGAAGGTTATCTTTAACTATCCATTAGAAAAAGCACAAAGGGAGGGTTATTTTAGAAAGATTAATTTTTATCCAGTTCTCGAATTTTCTAGTGAAATGTCTGATAAGACAATTGCGGAACGAGCAGTTGAGCAATTAAGGAATGATTTAAAGAACGGGTATGACCATTTATTAAGTAAGCGTCTAATAAGACAGTGGATAGAAACCTCCCTAAAACTATAGGACAATCCTCTCAAGTAAAGTTTTTAAAGTAAAGTTGAAAAACTTGAAAGGGGTTTAGAGTTGGATACCAGGGAAGTCACTACCCAATATCGTTTCAACCAGTGGACTGAGATCGTCCGTAAATGCCGCAGTAGTGGCCAGACAGTCGCTGTGTGGTGTGCTGAGAATAACATCAAACCATCAAGCTATTATTATTGGTTAAGAAGGATCCGTAAAGCCGCCTGCGAAGCGCTTCCGTCACTTAGTGGAAACAATCCAATCGTTCCAGTACATATTCCAAACCACGCAGTTGAAACTTGCTCTTCGGATCAAGAATCATCGGATATTGTCTTGCGTTTTGGGGCTGTAACACTGGAGATTCGCAACCATGCATCAGCAACATTGATCGAAAACACCCTGAGGGCACTGCAACATGTTCGGTGATATCTCGAAAGCAGATAAAATCTATATTGCTTGTGGGTATACCGACATGCGAAAGTCCATTGATGGACTCGCCGCCATTGTCCAGCAGAACTATCAGTTGAACCCTTTCCAGAACAGTCTGTTTCTCTTTTGTGGTAGGCGACGTGATCGGTTGAAAGCACTCTGTTGGGAGGGAGATGGATTTGTTCTCCTTTACAAGCGATTGGAAAACGGAAGTTTTCAATGGCCAATGAATGCCGAAGCCGTTCGCTCTATCACCTACCAGGAATTTCGCTGGCTTCTCGAAGGCTTATCCATAGACCAACCGAAGGCCGTGAAAAAGATCAATATTACCGCCTGTATGTAACAACAAAAAATCCCGCAAATACGCATGGTTACTGGGCTTTTTCACACTTTTATGCTATAATGGGTAGAAGTAGAAAACGCTAAAGGAACGGGTATGATGAGCGCTGCAGATCAGATAAAAACACTCGAAAAACGCATATCCGATTTGGAGCAGGAAAACAAACGTCTCCATGATTCCGTTGAATATCTGACGCGAAAGCTCTTCGGCAGAAGTACGGAGAAGACATCGTCCCTTTCTTTGGGGCAGATGTCTCTTTTTGATGAAGCAGAAACCCAATCGGATCCGGTAGCAGCAGAGCCCGATCTCAAGCAGGTAGAGAATTACCGACGAAAGAAATTCAAAGGTCAGCGGAAGGAACTCCTGAAGGATATCCCACACGACAAACGCCTCTGTACCCTGGTTAAAGAAGACCGCTTTTGTGAAACATGCAACACCGACCTTGTGTCGGTTGGCGAAGAGTTTGTCCGCACGGAAATCGAGTTCATTCCAGCCCAGGTTAGGGTCATTGACTATTACCGTGAAACCTTTGAGTGCCGCACCTGTCGTAAGGATGGGAAACCCTACATGGAAAAATCACCGATGCCTGATCCGGTGATTCAGCATTCCATGGCATCCGCCTCCACAGTCGCATGGGTGATGCATCAGAAGTTTGTCAACGCCCTTCCCCTTTACCGTCAGGAAAAGGAGTGGAAGTCACTAGGTGTGAACCTAAGTCGTGCCACCATGGCCAACTGGATACTGGCCGCATCCCGCGACTGGTTGATGCCATTGGTGAAGCTCATGCATCAGAAGCTCTTGCAAGAAAACTATTTGCATGCGGATGAAACCACCGTCCAAGTAATGAATGAAGAAGGACGGAAAAATACTACTGACTCCTACATGTGGGTATATAGCAGCGGCCAGCATGGCAAACACCCTATTCGAATCTTCGAGTATCAGCCTGGCAGAAGTGGCAAATACCCTCAGGAATTCCTAAAAGGGTTCAAAGGGTACCTTCATTCGGATGCATACGCGGGGTACAAAAAGATTACAGGTATCAAAAGGTGCCTTTGTTGGACGCATCTTCGGAGGAAATTCGTTGATGCTCTTCCGAAAGATATACATCGGCCGGAAGCCACCCTTCCAAGCCAAGGCATTACATTCTGCAACAACCTCTTCGAGATTGAAAAGAAGCTCGTGAATCTCTCTAGCGAACAACGTAAATCGGAGCGTCTGAAACAGGAAAAACCCGTTTTAGAGGCTTTTTGGGCATGGATCGATTCTACCAGAGGGAAGGTACTACCCAAATCCAAACTAAGCGAGGCTTTGACTTATGCTCTGAACCATAAGGAAGAGTTTATGAATTATCTTGAGGATGGCAACTGCTCCATTTCGAACAACCTTGCTGAAAATAGCATTCGTCCCTTTACCATCGGACGCAAAAATTGGCTTTTTAGCGGAAGCCCGAAAGGAGCTTCGGCGAGTGCAGCTGTTTATAGCATCATCGAAAGTGCCAAGGCAAATGGCCTACATCCATACAAATATCTAAATTTTATCTTTAAAAACTTGCCGGGCGTACAGTTCGGACAGCATCCGGAATTTCTTGAGGATTACCTTCCGTGGAGTCCAGAAGTTCAAGAAGCCTGCAAATAGGGCAAAACTCAGAGAGCAGAACTCAGTTTACACGAGTTTCTGCTCTTTTTCTATCCACCGAGTTATTTGACGCTTACTTTATTAATGGCAAGAGTAAACAACATAAAAAGAACGGAAGAGATTTTCCCTTTTTACTCTAAATATGCTGAGTTTCAACCTGTTATCATTCATAGCCGAATCAAACCAAGTGAGAAAACCCAAATCATTGACAAAATAAAGAGAAAAGAATCAAGAATCATTATTTGTGTAGACATGCTAGGGGAAGGCTTTGATTTACCTGAATTAAAGATCGCAGCATTACACGATATTCATAAAAGTTTGGGTATCACCCTACAATTTACTGGTCGATTCACGAGAACGAAAACCTCCATTGGAGAAGCGACACTTATCGCGAATATTGCGAACCAAGAGGTCAACGATCAGCTGATCAACTTGTATAGTGAGGATGCAGAGTGGAATGTTTTATTGAAAAAAGCAAGTACAGAGGTCATTAACTCTCAACTGGAAAATAACGATTTCTTGAACGGTTTCGCAGAAGGATTGATTGAAGAAATTCCTATACAGAACATTTATCCCAAAATGAGTACTGTCGTGTATAAGACTAAAGCAACAAGATGGTATCCAGAAAGGATAAAGGAAATCTTCCCATTAGATCAGGAGTTGCTCTATACTGTACATTCCGAAAAGAACATCCTTGTTGCGGTTATAAAGAGTATATCACCTGTGAGTTGGGGCGATATTCAAGAGATCACGAATGTATCTTGGGATATTTATATTGCATACTGGAACCAGTCTTCAAACTTGTTATTTATTAATAGTACGATGGGTGGAATACATCGCGAGCTTGCGGAAAGCATAATTGATAGCCCCTTGTTAATTAGTGGTGAAGAGGTCTTTCGATGCTTTTATGGTATCAACCGAACGATTCTCCAAAATGTTGGGTTAAATGATGCTTTTCAGGGACCTGTTCGATTTACCATGTATGCCGGAACGGACATTGAGCAAGGTTTAACAGAGGCTCAAAAGAGAAATACCTTTAAATCTAATATCTTTGGTATTGGATACGAAAACGGAGAAAAAACGAGCATGGGGTGTTCCTATAAGGGGAAAATTTGGTCGAAAAAAATAACGACTCTTTCAGAATGGTTCAAATGGTGTGATGAGATTGGTTCAAAGTTATTAAACAATACAATCAATGTTGACACACTGTTAGAAGGAGTACTTAAGCCCAAAATAATTAAAGACCGACCAAATTTCATGCCAATATCTATTGAATGGCCAATGTCATTTACGATCGATCTCGAATCAAATATATTCATTGTAATCAATGAGGTAGAGTATCCTTTGTACCTGGTAGAATTACAGCTTGAAACTCCTTCAAGCGAAGGAAACCTGAGATTTAAGGTCTGTACCGAAAGCTTTGAAAGTCAGTTTGAGCTTGTATTTCATCCTGATATTGAGGGCAAAAATTATCAATATTCCCATTTTGGTTCTCTGCCTATCGAAATTCATAAAGGTTCAAAAAAGATGCCAGTAACAGAATGGTTTTTAGAAGACCCTCCCATTTTTCGATTTATTGATGGTTCCTATATGGAAAATAACATTTACGTGTCACCACATTCTACCGTCAGTTCTCCTTTTCATTTGGAGAAGATTATTCCTTGGTCGTGGGATTCTGTTGACATAACGAAGGAATCTCAGAAAGAAGAAAAAAGGAAAAACTCCATCCAGTATTTTCTAATCCAAGATTTGATAACGAAAGATTACGATGTAATTTTTGATGATGACAGTGCCGGTGAAGCAGCTGACGTCATCACGATTAAAGTAGAGGACCAGAGGATTAAAGTAGAATTTTATCATTGCAAATATTCGAGTGAGGAGCGAGCTGGTTCTAGAGTTTCAGACTTATATGCGGTTTGTGGACAAACACAAAAAAGCATTCGCTGGAAAGAGAGTATTTACGCTTTACTACGACATATGGAAAAACGCGAGGCGAAAAGAATAAAGGATGACAAGCCGACAAGATTTGAAAAGGGTGACTTGAAAAAAGTAAGTGAGATTCGGAAAATGGCAAAATTCTATCCATATGACCTCGAAATCACAATCGTACAACCAGGCTTATCTAAATCAAAAATGAGTGTAGAGCAAATGGAACTACTTAGCGCTACAGAAAATTACTTGCAAGAAACGTATAAAATTAATATGCGAGTAATTGCTAGTGAATAACTCCAGGAATGTGAAACTGGAAAAAACATACTTTCTGAATAAACACCGTTTCGAACGAAGACGGTGTTTTGTTTATTGGTCCTAATGACTCATTAACCGGACAGGATGTTACATGTCACTAATGGTGACCAAAATAATTATGATGTAAACAAATAAGTCATTCTCTAGTTTCAGTACATGAAAATACTATTTCATGTACTGAAACGAAAATCAAATCCCACTCTAGGAGAGGAACAAATACTATAGGTCTATTCTCAAATAACCACTTTAAATGAAGGGGAAAATTCATTGGTGTTACTCGACATGTGTAGATCTGTTTAGACATATGATTTTACATAAGGTTTTCAACATAATAATCTAACATGTTATAGTAGTATGTTTGTGTCGCAATTAATACGACACAAACATACTACTAAACGCTAAAATCAGAGCCGATTAGAAGTATGTTTGTGTCGCAAAATCATTTGGTAATATGTTTGTGTCGCTGATTGGTAGTATGTTTGCGTCGCCAGACAACACGCACACGTTTCATATCTGTTCATTACTTTTTCGTTTTGTAAGTTTACATAATATATATTATCGGACTCAACGAAAGCGGGCAATTCCAGCAGGGAGCATTACCCCCTGCAGCTAACGAATTACTGGTGTTTTGACACCCTGTATCCAATCCAGGATAAATGGAGCCTGGTGCGGATTTACATTGGACGGAATTTGCGTTTTTGTTAGAAACTCGAGCTGCACAGCTTCTTCATTTGTTTGAATCAATCCTTCATATGCGCTCACGTGAAAGATAATCTGGACGCTGAAGACCTTGTCGCCGTTTGCATATTGGGCAAATCCGTTTTTCCCGGAATAAATCCCGAATAACGCAAACTGCTGGATGCGGAGATTGGTTTCCTCAAAAACTTCACGTTTTACGGTCTCCTCGAAGGTTTCCCCGATTTCCATGATGCCACCTGGAATACCCCATATATCCGGATTTTCTTTTCGCTGCAACAAAATACGCCCTTCCTGATCTTCAATGATGGCGCCGCAGCCTACAGTAAGCAAGGTTTCATGGCCAATCAGCCGTCTCATGGTCGTAATATAGTCATTCATCTTGTCGAACCTCCATTGGTAATACTCTTGGTTTCGATATTGGGGGTAAAACTCCTTTGTGGCGACCTTCAAGATGCATACTATTACTTACATAGAAAATATTTTTAATAATTTTGAAATTTCTGTTTACAACATCCTATTTTTCATATATACTAAAATTAAGATAACTATACTCAAAATATCCCGGAGGTCGTTCCTATGGCAACCGTACAAGCAAAATCGAAAACAAACACGAATACCCTAACGATCAAAAAAAGACGAACCTACGAAGACACGCTCAATAACCTGGCTCACTACCTGGAAAATAATAAAAAGAAGTAAAACGAAAAGAGTGCCAAAAGGCGGCACTCTGCTTCGTCGTGTAACCGAGTAATTTTCAAAAACCTCCTCTATTCACTCCCCGTTGATGCCAGCCGCGGCTATTATTGCAGCGAAAGTCTCCAAGTCCAAGCAGCCTCTCCTGCCGTGTACAAGCCTGGTACCGCGCTTCTGTCGATCTCATCGGTTCGAATTCCGCCCTATCCCGTCGACCTTTTTTTGCAGTCTCCCATCACTTTTTTATCCTTCACGGCAAACATCGAGTCCGCTCACATTCGACATCATCTAATCTACACCACTCATGTATCGTTCACTTTTCCACGAATTGCAGTGCTTCCTTCCCCGCTCGGTCTGCGCGTTGGAACCCTTCCTGGCTCAGATAATATCACGCTAACCGCAAAGGTTCGTCATAAGTTCACAACATTCTTTTGTTACAGTAACAAGCATCCGGAAAATGTATGAGAAAAGGTTATCAGCATCGGCATCACTATTAGTAAGGGGTTAGGAGATGGTTCACTTTATGGCTTATAGACTAAGTCAGAAGAAAAAAAGTTTGCTAATCGCTATACACGTTATTGCCTTGGCAGCGTGGATTGGCGGAACATTGGGGATGCTGCTGCTGGGCATTTATTTGTATAGTGCGGAAAATGCAGCACAGCTTACCTATACACTTGCCAGCATGGAGATCATAGATGAAAACTTGCTTAAGTATCCAGCACTGATGACATTATTGACAGGCATCCTACTCTCCCTATGGACACAATGGGGACTTGTAAAGCATTACTGGGTCTTTGTGAAACTGGGACTTACCATGATTACGATTTTGATTGGAATTTTCTTTCTGAATAAGTGGACCGCCTCTTTGGCGGATTGGGTTGAGGATCTGGGATTTGCAAGCTTGCAGGATGGGGGATTTCATTCGACATGGTTGAATATGGTTACAACATCTAGTTTCAATTTATTTTGTCTATTGTTCATGGTATTCATCACTTATTACAAACCTTTCGGAAAGATCAAGAAAAGACGAGCCGCAAACACGTCAAATAAACTTGGGAGCTGACCTACTATGAAAATCATGGATACGATCCGATCGAACTTCGCATTCATTCTTGGACTAGGTGCACTAGCGCTTATTCGACCGATTATGAAAATAACCGGGGTCATGGACCTCATCGGCCAACAATTCGGGAGCATACTCATGACGCTCCTCATTTCCTTGGCATGGCTGATAATCGTCCTGGTAAGAAGAGTCCCCAATCCTATCGCTATCCTTGTTGGCGCGGGTTTAAGTTATGCGTTATTCGCCATTGTACTTAGCGGCATCTTATCTCCTATCCTCAACGGGGAATTACAAGGTCCTTTGACCAATCCGCTGGCTCTTATAAGCGTCTTTGCGACAAACGCGATATGGGGACTCATTACTGGCTCCATAGCTCAGTTTCTGCGTCGTAAAAGGTGATTACAAATTCATCTGACCGTTGGGATCTCATTCTCCTCCATGCTGCACCGGTTGCACTTACCCCATTTCATCCGCATTGGGTGAAATGGGGTAATTAGGTTTCTATTCAGGAGATCGGCAACTTCACCGTAAAGGTAGTCCCCTTCCCTCGCACGCTGCTCGCCTCTATACTCCCCTCATGCAAACGAACCAGCTCTTGCGAAATGGCTAGTCCAAGACCCATGCCGCCCTTATTGCGCGTACGAGCCTCATCTGTGCGATAAAAGCGGTTGAAAAGCAGCGGCAGTTGATCCGCGTCGATCCCTTCTCCGGTGTCGCTTACCTGTATCAGCAGCTTGCCTGTATCTGTCTCCCCCGCTCCAGTCTCGACTCTGACTTGAACCTTTCCGCCCACTGGGGTATAGCGCACAGCATTCACCAGCAGATTGAGAAAAACTTGCATCATCCGATTGGGATCTACCTCGACGAGTGGTATATTTGGTGCCGAAAGTAGAGTAACACGAATGAACTTATGCTCTGCATCCAATTTCACACGTTCGATACATCGCTCCAAAAGGTCCGGAATGGAGGTCCATTTTTTCTCCAGATGAAGCTTCTTTGCTTCGGCCAACGATAATTGATGCAGGTCATCGACTAGCTTCGTCAAGCGGATACATTCGTCTTGCAAAGACAACAATCTCTCGGGCTCAATCAAACGCCCTTCTTGCTGAAGCTGATCCAGTTTTCCCCGAATGATCGTCAGAGGCGTGCGCAATTCATGGGCGACGTCCGCTGTTAAATTTTTACGTACCTTCTCGGCTTGCGCCAACTGGGTAGACATCAGATTAAAGGCATTTGCCACCGTCGCGTATTCATCCTTCGTTACAACTGGCACTTGAACTCCCAATTCACCCTGACCCAATCGATCGATCCCGGTAATTAACGCGCGAAGTGGAGCCGTAAGACGTTTGGATAAGAGAAAGGCAACCCATAGGGACAGGATGACAAACAGGATCATCCCAACCAAAAGAACGAATATGCCCGAGCCTCTGATGCCGTAGTGCAGCTTCGCACTCTTGGCCACCTCAGCGTCGTAATAGACGAGAATAGCAATTGTATTGCCTTCCCACCTCAGCTTTTTGCGTATTCCTAACCCCAGCATCTGCTCGACGTCCACATATCCCGTCTTGATCAACGTACCCTCGGTGTCTTTCGCAAGAAGCGCATAGCCTACATCTTCCATTTGTTCCACGCCCGGGAGTTTGACGTCCAATTGCTCGACTCCAGACCACGATTCCCCATGCTGAACATAATAATCCAAAAACATTTGGCTTAGTGCATTGATTTGAGGACTTCGATCATCATCCAATACCCCTTTGAGAATACCTGCTATCACGAACTGCGTCATCAGCCCATAGACAATGCCCATACCGACGATAAAGGAGGCAATGGTAAAAAATAGCTTGCGCCTCACACTCATGTTCGGTCACCGAAGCGATAACCAAAGCCGTAAACGGTTTGGATATAGACCGGATTGGCCGGATCGTCCTCGATCTTTTTGCGCACGCGACTGATATGCGCATCGACTGTTCGTTCATCGTTCAAATAATCATCCTCGAGTGCGGCCTGTAACAGCTGCAGTCGACTGTATACTATGCCCGGCTTGGCAGCGAGTGTCAACAACAATCGATATTCTGTCGGAGTCAATGTAATTTCTTCTCCTCGTTTCCACACGCGAAGCTGAGCTTCCGAGATGGTGAGCTCTCCGCGGATCATCTCGACAGAGGCTTCGCCATGTCCTTCGAGTCTACGCAGGACAGAACGAATACGTGCCACCAATTCCCGTAACGAAAACGGCTTGGTGAGATAATCGTCGGCCCCCAGCTCAAGACCGATGATTTTATCGGTTTCGTCCGTGCGTGCTGTCACCATAATAATCCCCATATTGCCTGTTTTGCGAAGTTCGCGGCACACGTCAATGCCGCTCATTTCCGGAAGCATCCAGTCCAGTACCACAAGAGACGGCCTTTGTTCCTTTGCTTTTTGCAGCGCTTCCCTCCCGTTAGCCGCAGTAATGATTTGAAACCCTTCCTGACGCAAGAAGGGCTCCATAAACTCCAGCACCTTCTCTTCGTCATCCACTAACAGCAAAGTATGTGGCATGGTATACTTCCTCCTCTTCCTAGCTCCTCTATGAATCCACATTATACGTAAAAGAATCTTCGCAGGAAATGACCTTTTTCACATTTCATGGAAACCGTATATCTTCGTCATAAGTTCACAACATTTTGCTGTTAGTATCAGCTCAAGAACGAGGTTTCTCCCATGATTGCTGCCGGTAGCCGGCGCATGGTTTGCTTACCGGTTGGCTCGTTGAAAATCTTAAATCTATAAAAGGTGTGATGAGATTCATGGAGACCGAAACACTCAGTAGTTTTACCCGCGTATCAAGAATTGTTTTTCTTCTTTTGTCCTTTGTTTTGGCCATCTGTATCCTTTTGCAAACGTTTTTGGCAGGTGCGGCCATCTTTACAGATCCGTCCATTTGGCGTTACCATGTCAACTTTGTGCATTTCTTCGAATTCGTTCCCCTCTTCATGCTGATTTTTGCTTTTTGCGGAAAGCTGCCAAAAGGATTCAAATGGATCAGTGGTGCATTATTGCTGCTCCTTTTCGCACAATACGCAACCGCACATATTCCATCAATCTCTGCCATACACCCCGTTGTCGCGCTCGTTTATTTTTGTCTTAGCATGCTTGTCGTTCAACAATCATGGAGGTTCTGGAAATCTTCTCGCTAATCGGACTGGCTTCTGGTGGCGCTTGGAAAAGCAACGACCCGTAGGATTTTTCCTGCGGGTCGGCTAGATGATCATTTGATCCTATGCTATTGGTTTAAAGCAGCTTCCAAGGCCACCTCGATCATTTCATGAAATGTTGTTTGACGCTCATCAGCGGAGGTCTCTTCCCCAGTCAGGATATGATCGCTTACCGTGAGGACGGAGAGCGCATTGCGCTTGTATTTTGCAGCCAAGGTGTACAACGCTGAAGATTCCATCTCGACCGCCAGCACTTGATAGCTAGCCAGCTTTTTGTACAGGTCCAGGCTTTCGCGATAAAAGCTGTCGCTTGTGAAGATATTCCCGACCTTCACAGGGAGGTTGCGGGAAGTGGCCGCCATGTAGGCTTTGTGCAGAAGATCAAAATTGGCCGTGGGGGCGAAGTCAATTTGGTTGAACAACAGGCGATTGGTTTGCGAATCAGTGGATGCGCTCATCGCGAGGATGACATCTCGGACCTTGATGTCCTCTTGAATCGCACCGCATGTACCGACTCGGATGAGATTTTGCACATCGTAGGATTGCATCAGTTCGTTGATGTAGATTGAAATAGAAGGAACACCCATCCCGGTTCCTTGCACGGAGACGCGTTGGCCCTTGTAAGTTCCGGTAAAGCCGAGCATGCCACGCACGTTATTGTAGCAGGTCGCTCCCTCGAAAAAGGTTTCGGCTATGTATTTGGCACGCAATGGATCTCCTGGCAACAGGATTGTTTCTGCGATTTCTCCTGGCTTTGCTCCGATATGTACACTCATGTGGATCTGCCCCTTTTCTATTGGAAAAAATAAGTCATACTAACATGGTACTACAAAATACGGGTCAAGGAAAATGAAACTGGTAATCAATTGCCAGGCTGTATCACAGAAAAACCGTTGCCTCAAAAGGAGACAACGGGCGAAAGTTTACCGTTCTTTTGTTCCTTCTTCGATTGAGGCGACATAGCGTACAGCCTCCAGATGATCGCCTAGCAAAAGCTTTTGTTGCTGCAATGACCCCAACCGTTTCTTTCTTCCACTGTGCCCTTTTTTCTTCAGTAATTGGTCGGTGGACTGCAGTAGACCGGTCGACTCGACCCGCAGTCGGTTCTTAACAGCGATGGCATGCGCCAATGGGGGAATGAGCAGATGACGGACACCGATGCGTTCTGCTGCTGTTCGAGTGATCGCAAAGGGCAGATCAATCATAGAGGTCGTCAATTTCGACTGATCGAGTAACAAATTCAAATAGCTTCTTGCTGCTCTTGCAAGATCGGGTGGATGCTGATTCTCCCGCAAGGCCACATCCAGACCGTGATAGCAGGCCGATACAAAGCGCTGAAGCTCCTCGGCTGGGATCACGGTCCCACCATCCAGGAACAGCCAGACATCCCCTCTCGCCTCCCTGGCACCAATAGAACGCCAGACATCCCGCCCGAGGAAAAAAGGATAGACAAACGCCGTGGTCACCTCAGATTCACGGGACAAAATGCTGTCGATCGTCGAAGGGTTGCTGCCATGGACGATCAGAAGGATTTCTTTCGGGTACAAACGCTCGATTTGCTCCAATTGCTGCTTAATCGTTCTTTCGTCCTGACACACCTCGACGATGACGCTTAGCCGTTCCAGATTGTCGAGAACGTGAGGCTTTTGCTGCTTTTTAGCCCCTTTTTTTGGGGGACGAGTCTGCTTTTTTTGATTTGTGTGTTTCACCCCACTCCCCCTCTCGCATGCTTTCCCAATCCGAAGAACGATAGACGGAGCGAAAATGAAGATGGCCGGGTACCTGAAGCAATGGGCGAAAGCGTCCTCCGTCCCATAAACCGCCCCTGTCCCCATGCACCTCCATCCAGGTATTCAAAGCCGAGGTGTGATCCGTTAAAAATCGCTTAGAAGCGACCTTCATTCCTGGTCGGCATTGGCCGCGCAAAACAGAGACTTTCATCTTTTGAAGGAACGCTTTTATCTGAACCACTGGCGGAGATGAACTGGCAAATTCTAAGGTTTCCATAGCATACCGACTCAGTGCAAATGGGGCATCGTACAGAGAAGCCGAACCCAGCTCACCTCTCCCCGCGACATGATTAAGCAAAGATTGGGTCATTTTTCGCGATGAAGTTCTCGTTGGCAAGCGAGAGTCACGGCAAGCTGTCATAACGACATCTCCGCCTCGCCTGATTACCTCTACATAAGCATCGAGTTGCGTGGGTAAAAGCAATGGACGGTCATCGAGAAACAGAAGAACCTCCCCGGCAGCTTCCCTACTGCCGATCCTGCGGCATTCTTCTACGGAAAAGCTCTCGTCGACTGAAATCACGTTCCCCCCAGCCTTCTCTATTTTTGCACGTACGTCGGGAGAAAGCAGTGAATCTGGGCAGATCATCAGCACTTCGGTTGAGAAGGCGAGCTGCCTCGCTGCCCGAATGAGTGCGAACAGCCTACGATGCACGGCGAACACGGGAAGGATGACGGACACATCTGGACCGTTCTGGTTTCCTGCGATCATCCGCATTCCTCCTCGCATACTCTACTCAGGCTTACTTATTTGTACAGTACGCAAGATTGGGTGAAAGGGACACGGCACATGTCTTTCACCTGAGTCCGGGTGGAAAAAGAAAAAAGTACAAAGCGACGGCCAACACCATCGGTTTGTACTTTTTTCGTTACTCATATACTTTGCGATGCAAGTCGCGATTGCGCATACGACGTTTTCGTTTCCTTCTGACAATCGTAAAACTGATTAAAAACAGGTTAAAGCCTAACCAGACGAACAATAACGCATAATACCAGCCGATCGACGGTGTCGTCTGCTCATCTGGATTTTCGGCTCCTGCAGCCTGCACCTGTCTTCCTTTTTTCGCAGCAGGTGGGTCAAGGCGGTGGAGCGGATACGATACAGTCAAGGGACCAGCTGCTATCTCCAGAACGTCATCAGCAGAGACATGTTCGTGCGCCTCTTCCCCGACAGGTACTGTAGCAAATACATCCTCCATGGGAGAATAGCGCACGCGGGCTTCTCCGTTTTCCGTCTGCTCTGTTACCGTATAGATTTTGCCTGACTTCGCGATTTGTCTGGTCTCGAAATGTTCAAAGCCATAATCCAGCATCTTCGTGATGTCTTTGTACGCAAGGTTGCTGGTTGACGTTTTCATCGTGACGGCGATGAATTCGGTATCGCCCCGCTTTGCAGAACCTACCAGGGTATGCATCGCTTGATCCGTAAACCCATTTTTAATCCCTGTAGCGCCCTCATAATCGCGAATCAGCTTGTTGTGATTGATCAGCTCAGATTTCCACTCCGCTCCATCCCATGGCAAGCGATTGGTTCCGACGATTTTGCGAAAGGTCGGATTCTTCATCGCGTAGGCCGCTATCTTGGACATATCCGATGCGGTAGTATAATGTTCGGGATTGTGCAGTCCGTGCGCATTCGTAAAATGCGTTTCGCTGACTCCGACGGTCTCTTGTAAAAAATGGTTGAGCTCCTCGGCAAAAGCCTCCGTACTACCGCTCATATGCTCGGCAATCGCTGTCGCCGCATCGTTGCCGGAATGCATCAAAAGTCCGTATTCCAGCTTCTCCATCTTCACTTGTTCGCCTTCGCCCAGATAGACGCGAGTCCCTTCTTCGTATCTGGCGTTTTTGGATACCGTGACGATGTCTTCCGGGTTCCCTTTTTCGATCGCATAGATCCCGGTAGCAATTTTGGTGATGCTCGCTGGGTACAGCTTGGCATGCGGGTTTTTCTCATACAGGACTTGTCCTGTCTTGGCGTCAATTAAAATAGCGGATTCCCCGTTCAATGCCAAGGAAGCGGTGTCGAGATCCCCTTCTGCAAATGCTGCAGGAAGAGGTTGGCTCCATAAAAGGATGACCACTACAAAAAGGTTCGTCAGTAGAAATCGCATGATTGTTTATATCCTTTCCTTACGTGTCACTTTTTATCGTTTCTCACCTGCTATTTTGTTTTTGTTTGTACCTTTTACCCCAGGCGTTTGCCCAACAGATCATAAATCATTTTAAACTTTGGATTATCCTGGAATGCTTCTTCGAAACCATGCACATGCTCTTTGTACAAAGCGGCTGCCGCATCATAATCCTGTTTCACGTACAACGAGAAAATCTCTTCTAATTGTTCCTCCAAACTCAGGTCCACCGGCGGCGGGGTTAATATTTCCTGACGCAGGCTGTTCATGAGGACGTCGAGCTGATGCGTGATCACGGATGCCTCATTCAATTGCTGGAGTACATCCTTCGGGATATTCCCGGCGTACTTATAGCGAAGCTCATGCTCGTTCGTCGCCCAAAAGTTCATTCCGAGTGTACGGATTTGGATTTCACAAAACAAGGTGATTTTCTCACTGCCATGATACACCGTATACGATACGATCATATGGATGCTTCGATAGCCGGATGGCTTCGGCGTGGCGATATAGTCCTTGATGTCGTGGACGACGATATCTTCCCTCTCCTGCAAAAGCTGCTGTACTTCACGCACGTCATCCACATAACGGCAGACAACTCGCAGACCGGCGATATCGTTCACTTCCTGAGCCACCTTTTGCGGCCACTGTTCATCCGAGAAGTCGATTCCTTTTTCCTTTGCTTTATTGAGCAGGCTCTCCACTTTTTTGACTCTCCCGACTACAAATTCGATAGGAGAGTATCGGCCGCTCTTTTGAAAACCATACTTGATTCCTTTCAGCTTTAACTTCAGCTCATCGACGGCTTGTTCGTACGGTGCCAAAAAATGAACTAAATTGTTCAGTACCTTGCTCGGCACATGTGTTCCTTTCATGAAAAAAGCACCTCCTGCTTACTTCCAGAGGAAGGGCGAAGCTTCAAAAAACGGCTGCGGATTGACGTAGGTATTACCGATCAGCATACCGTAATGCAAATGGGGTCCTGTCGAAAAACCTGTCGTCCCCATCAGACCGATCACCTGTCCCTGCTTCACTTCTTGTCCTACTTCCGCTTGCAGCTTGGACATGTGGGCATAAATGGAGAACACATTCAGCCCATGATCAATGATAATGGTGTTTCCTGTCAAGTAAATCGATTCTGACAGCACAACCTTGCCGTCATTGCTCGCCATGATCGGCGTTCCTTCTTTATTGGCAATATCAATCGCGGCGTGTCGATTGGCAGGTACGCCATTCACCACCCGCTGGTAGCCGAACGGAGTCGTCAAACGACCTGTCGTCGGTTGAATGAACGGCTTGGTAAAGTAAGGAACGGGAGAAGATTGGGACCTAGCCGCTTCTATTTTCTTCTGGTCGGCGTTGATTCGATTGGTGTCTTGGCGCATGCTGTTCATTTGTTTGCTCACGGTTATCGAATCGATAGCAAATGTTTTTGCCTTTATCTCAAGTGGTGCCGAATACCGCTTATCCGCTGCTTCCACCATATAGGAACCCGGCTTTGCGTTGAACGGAATCGGAATAAACCGGACATACTCTCCTTGGGAGGGTTTTAAGTGATACGTCTGAGAAAAGAGCGTGACCGACTTCGATTGCTTGCTTCTCACCAGGATGACATCCCCAGGATAGGTGACAGCGGGGCTCACTGCGATGGAAACCTGCTGTTGCTGCCAGTGTGTAGCCGTTTCCTCAATGACATGCTGGGCCACAGAGCCTGTCCCATTGCTAACGGTCATCGTGGCAAACAACAGAAAATTGAGCATAGACTGTAACATACGCGCTCCCTCCCATTTTCCAGTATATCAAAAGTGAAGGGAATTGAAAAAGAAAAAGAAGGCTGCACTGCTAGCCTTCTCCATGCCCTTACAGTTTTTTCGTGTAGTCGGCCATCATGTCCATGATCGATTGAACCCCGCTCAATACCTCGCTTGCACGCTTTGTCTTTTGAGAAATCGTGCCGAAATCCAAACGCCCCTTTTTCCGGTCTGACCAGCGCTTAAACAGCTCATCTGCTGCCGCAGGATTGCTTCGCACAGACTGAACGCGGGAAGCATCTTCCGAAAGCCAGGCTTCAAACTCCGGATGCTCGCGCAACAGGCGCTTCACTTCTTTTCGTTTCATCCGGGGACTCTCACTCCTTTCAAAGGTGCAAAGAATGGTTTCCTGTTCGTTACACCATATGACTAGTCCGCGGATGTGCTTGTGTGTTTGCACCGTACTTATTGAAAAAGGCGTATGGTTGGGCTGTCCGTTCATAGGAAAAGGGGCCCCCGTTGAGGCCCCTTCGCGCATCCACGTATTCAGTTTTGCACCTGTTGAAAACCGTGGTGCTGCTAATTCTTTGTCCGCTTTTAGCGGGCCAGTTGTTGTTCTGCGAAGCTCACCAGACGCTTAGTAATTTCTCCACCAACCGAACCGTTTTGACGAGAAGTAGTGTCTGGTCCCAGATTTACACCAAACTCTGCTGCGATCTCATACTTGAGTTGGTCCAGAGCTTGGTTCGCTTGAGGAACTAACAGGTTGTTGCTGTTACCGCTGTTGTTGTTCGCCATGATTGATTCCTCCCTAAGCGTTTTTTCTCCTGTGACGTTACCCTTCAGCCTAGGCTTTTTGTGTGAGGGTCAGGAGATTTTTTTGTACAAGAGATGAGTTGTCCTCACCTCTTGTGGTACTATCATTCCTCCGTCGCTGCCAAGCATACGTGTTTTCCAATAGCAATTTCTGTAAAAGCGCATTGACCCTCGCATTGACCCTATTGTGCTATAATGTTTGGGACAAGTTCGTACGAGAGGAGTCACGTTTGTGAATCAATCCAAAATCCTGCTCATCGACGGCATGAGCTTTTTGTTCCGCGCGTTTTACGCTTCCGCATGGTCAGGCGGGTATCGCCAAACTTCAGATGGCATCTACACGAATGCCGTGTATGGCTTTACCAAAATGATGCTCGATTATGCCGACCTCGTGCGGCCCACACATCTGGTAGTCGGCTGGGATGTCGCTTCCCGTGAATCACTTGTGCGCAGTCAATGGTATGACGGGTACAAATCAAATCGACAAGCGCCCCCTGAGGAATTGGTTCCTCAATTTGATCTGGTCAAAGAAGTGACCGAAGCTTTTGCTGTTCCCAATCTCGGCTGCCCTGGCTTTGAAGGCGACGATATTCTCGGGACGTTAAGCGAGCAGCTGTCTTCGGAAGGGCATCAGATTGTCATCGCAACCGGCGATTACGACAGCCTGCAGCTCGTCTCGGAACAGGTAAGTGTAAAAATACTGAAAAACGGCGGCAAGCATGAACATTACACGCCGCAAAGCCTCTTGGCTGTCCGTGGAATCGTGCCGGAGCAGGTAGTTGATGTAAAAGCTCTGATGGGCGACACTTCGGATTGTATTCCAGGCTGTCCTGGCATTGGTGAGAAGACGGCGACCAAATTGATTACGGAGCATGGCAACTTGGACAGCCTCTATGGCAACCTCACTGCTTGCACTCCGAAAATGCGAAGCAAGCTGGAAGAGCATCGCGACCAGGTGTACCTCAGCCAAAAACTGGCGACGATCATTCGCGATGTACCGATCGAGTATACCTTGGAAGCAGCCAGATGGGAGTACGACTCTGCTGTGGTTAAAGAGAAGTTTGAACAACTGGAGTTTGGCCGCTCCCTCGTCACCCGGGTCGGCTAACAGCGAACCCCCTGGCATAGCGCCATCTCTGGCTACGCTAGGGGGTTTTTGATACATAAAATTTAGTTTTCTTCTTTGTCTTCAATCCCGTAAGATGCGTTCCTGTCCAACAGTTCACGTATGTTCCCTAAATAAGGCATAAGTGCCTCGGCTTCCAAAAGGGGCTTCCATTCGATTCTTTGTATTTCTGCGTCTGTTGTTCCCAATGCGCCCCCTAAAATCTCCCCGCGAAACGTGATGAATGTGGCGTGTTCCTCGCCAATCACCTTCTCTCTTATGTGAATGACTGGGCCGATCTCGACATCCAGCCCTGTCTCTTCCTTTACCTCACGCACGGCCGCATCAATTAACATCTCTCCGTGTTCACGTTTCCCACCAGGAAGACTCCAGAATCTCTCATTCTGAACAGTGAGTATTTTTTCCGTAGTCTGATCGTACAGAAGCACATATACCACATCCACATGAGTCACGATCATTTTCCCAGCTCCTCTCCCTCCCTTTTATTTCCATACATCCGAAACATGACCAGACCAAAAAGCAAGCCCGCAAATGACAGAGAGGCCATTGTCAGAAACAGCACCTGACCGCCAAAGGATTTATAGATCACGCCGCCTACATAAGACGCCAAAATCCCGGAAACACCGAAAAACAAGAGCGCCAGCACCGTTTGACCCGTTGCCCGCCACTCTGCAGGTACGATCCGATACAAGTATTGAATCGCCGCTGAGTAGAAGACGGGAAAGGTTACGATTTGCAGAATTTGCAAATACGCCAGCAGATGCGGATCCGTAAGAAAGGCGGAAATCAAAAATCGGAGGAAGAAAAACACAGCTGCAAACGTGATATAGAACATTTCCTTCCCCTTGCGCTGCCACCAGAAGCTGACAGCAAAAACCAGAATCTCGCTTCCTGCCGCCAAAAACCAGGCCTGTCCAACCAATTCGGGACTTCCGCCCAGCTCCCGGATGTAGACGCCGAGGAACGTATCATTCATCCTTGTCGGGACCGAACAAAGAAAGACCAGCAAGAGGAACAGAAGGGTCTCCTTATGGCCCAAAAACTGTTTGAGGCTGCTCCAGGTTACGGGCTTCCCGGTAACGGGGGCATCCGGCATCAGCCAGATGATCACAAAACCGAGGATCCCGATCCCCGCAAAGAGCAAGGCGAGGCTGTTGGCCCCAAAATAGGACATGACGTATCCCGTTATTAACGAAAAGAACGCATATCCCGAAGCGCCGAAGGTACGAATCGAGCCATAGCTCACGCCTGATGTCTCCGAAATGGTGAAATTGAGACTCTCCGTCAACGGGTCGATCGGCATGAGGAAGAAATAGAGCAGCATCGCGAAGACGACAAGCTGCAAATAGCTGCTGGAGTCATAAAGCAAAAAACCGAATGCACTGGAAAAAAGCAGCAATAAGAGCATCACCTTGCGGATGGTTTTGGTTTTGTCGCTAATCATGCCCCATAAAGGCTGGGTGAACAGCGTGACAAAACCGCCTGTCCCAATAATAAAGCCGATCTGGGCAGGGTTTAAGCCCTGATCATCCAAATAGACAGGAAGAAAGGCGACAAACATCGCCAGCAAGGAGAAGTATAAAAAGTTAAAGATGCGTAAAAGTCCTGGCGCTCGCAAAATAACTGATCCCTCTCGTCTATTTTATAATAAGGAAAACAAAGCCACGTCATTGTAACACGGCTTCCCGAGAAAAGAAACAAACTGACACTCATCCGTTGCAAGTGTCAGTCCGCTTAATGAAAAACATCCAGCAGCATCTCCGTGCTAGCCTCATCAGTCGTCTCCCAATTGGCAGCGAACCGAACCTGGTGGGATACTGCCAGGATGTCGTATGTCTGAACCAGGTGCTGGCGGGCTGAACCCACAATCAAGCTGTGCAGACGAAGCTGCCTGCTTTTGCCCAGTTCCGCCATTCGCTCGAGAACATAAGGCGAGATGCTCCCGATTCCATCCGTAACCATGACGAAATCAGCACCACGAAAAGCCTTGTTCTGCTCAAGCAGTTCCATGCCCCTTTTTATCGGTGCATCAAAATGGGTACCGCCGCCATACGCCATCTGTGCAAGAGCGTAAAAGGCAGTCCAGTCCGGTTTCCGGTGGTAGAGGATTTGTTCGCGCAGCTCTCCCTTGGCTCCAAACAACAGGAGAACAAAATCGCGTTTTTCCAGCATGGAGAGTGCGGCAAAAGTCATGACGAAAAGCTGTGCAAGACGAAGCTTGCCGCCGCGCATCGAATGCGAGGTATCCAGCATGCAGATCACAGGCCCTTTCGGGGGTTCCTCCACCCAACCGGATGCATCATAGGTCATCAGCTTTTGATCCATCCATTTCAGAAAAAAATACGACTCGTAATCAGGGTCAGCCAATAGGGCTGCTTCGGATGGGAGCATGCGGGCAATGTCGGAGGATTGACGCAGGTCGTAATACTCCTCGGGTATCTGTCGTTTGCGGATCTCTCGCCTTTTGACACGGAAGTGATGGACCTGGCGACCAACCTCCTGCAAGAACTGAATCAGATCGGGGTGGCGCTTGAGTTTTTCCACCCATTTCAGATACTGTTCGAAGCTTTGCCTGCGAAGCCTGCCCAAGTCATGCCCCCAGCTTCGATTGGCGAACTGCTGGCTTGCTGCAATCAATTCCTCGACAAACAGGCTGTCGACATCCTCCTGGGACAAAGAGGTTTTCAAGGCCTTCTCCAGCCATTGCCCCAGCTCCTGTTCAAATGCCTGAATCGTTTCTCTCTCCTGCCTGTCCAGCCGATCCATCTGCTTTTCGCGCTGTCCCAGCTCCTCCTCCAGCTTTTTCACCTTTTGCAGCAGCTTGCTGCGGCGTGTAAACTGAACGCGCATCTCTTCGCGAAGCTCCTCGATCCGCTGTTTCAAGGCATCGATTTCCGCCTGGACGAGCGGCTTCGTATCCCTTGCCTCTTGTTTTTCCTCCACGATCCGCTTTCCCAGCTGAAGGGTATAGCCGACCAATTGAAGCTGCGCTACCTGCTTTTCCGACAGCAGTTCCGAGATTTGTGCCTGCTCTTGACCGTCTTGTCCCTGCAGCATGGTTAATCCTGCGAGCATCGGCGTGACGGTTTGCTCCTTTTCACGCTGCTTTACTTCCGCGGCGAAAGTCTCGGTCAGCCAAAGCAGAGCCTTTATCGCGGTCTTAAAAGCAGCACTGTCTCGACCAACGGTTCGCGGATGTATCATTTTCGTGAAATACTGCTTCATCAGAGTTCGGATCATCCACTTGTGAAAGGGAGTCGCTTCCTGTGTCTGATCGATCACCGGTTTCGGGAGATAGAAGACGAAAAAGAAATCTGCCAACAGCTCCAAATCAAACCAGGACGCTTGTTGACCCGCCTGTTCGACCCATTCCTTCGCGGTGCGGGAGGAAGAGAGATACGTCTCAAAGAGATAGCGATCTACCTGGCTGGTGCGAACAATCATTCCCCACACCTCCTACAGCGTATAATCGTAGTCCGTCCCCGGAATATCCTGGTCAAAAATGGTCCGGTAGGTACGCTGCAACTGCTGCAAAATCCGTTCTCCCTCAATCCGCAAATACGCAAATTTCACCGTGTATTTCTCGACGTTGTGAATCAGCCTGTTCTTTTCCAGGATAAAGGCATGGAGGTCTTTCTCTCGTTTCTGCCACTCCTGCAGGCGATTGCGCAATTCCTGAGCAGTCTGGGTCAATTGCTCCCTGCTTGCCTCCAGTAGTGTCCGGCTCTTCTCCATGGCCTCTTTGCCCAGCTTGGCCCCTACCTCTTTTTTAAACTGGAAGGCATGCAGCTCAGACTCCTTTTCCTTCCACTTGTCGGCGATCTGGGAATAATGGCGCAAGGGAAGCTCATCCTCCAGCTCTGCCTTCAACATCTCTGTGAACTGCTTTTCATACAGCTCTCGCATCACCGGGAGATCTTCCGGCACGTCCCACATCATATGCGGGGTATAGACAGTATCCCAGATGGTGACTTCCTCACGGCCATGCAGGGCGGCA
The DNA here is from genome assembly GCF_000503775.1 of Brevibacillus panacihumi W25. GTDB lineage: Bacteria > Bacillota > Bacilli > Brevibacillales > Brevibacillaceae > Brevibacillus > Brevibacillus panacihumi_A. The sequence continues at coordinate 39,941 of NZ_KI629785.1, forward strand.
GAGGTTTTCCAGATCGTGGCGATCTTTTTCAAGCGGCGGTCTGACAAGCGGTATTCCTTTTCCTCCAGGCCTTGTTTGATCGAGAACAGGAAGTAGACCAAGGCTCCTGGAATTTTGACGTCTGCGGCTGCCTCCTGAATATCACGCACGTCGTAGAGCGAAAAGACGACAGGCATCGCGGTATTCGGCATGGTCAGCATTTTTTCGTAGCTGGCAGCATGCTGCAGGTATCCGACCTCGTAGCGGATCAAAAAACGGTCGTACAACGCAGACAGTTGTTCGTCATCCTCAGGCAATTCATTGGAGGCAGCGATCAAAAACTGGAGCGGGACCGGTTGCTTTTCCCGGCCGTTGAAATAAATCCGCTCATTGAGGATCGAGAGCAACGAATTGAGAATGGCGCTGTTGGCTTTAAAGATTTCATCCAGGAAGACAAATTGCGCCCCTGGCAAATAGCCGGACGTTTTGCGCACGTATTGATCCTGTTTTAATTGCTGCAAGGAAACCGGGCCGAATATCTCATCCGGTGTCGTAAAGCGAGTCAATAAATATTCAAACCAGTGTTCGGAACCAAAAAGCTGGGAGATGCCCCGGGCGAGCTGAGATTTTGCCGTGCCAGGAGGTCCGATCAACAGAACGTTTTCGCCGCTCATCATGCCGAGCAGCAGCAGCCGGATCAATTCGCTCCGTTCCAGAAAACGGCGTTCCAGCAGCTCGATGGCTTGATCCATTTTACGTAGAATGGGTGTAGGTGTTGGTGTGTGCATCTCAGCTGGCAAGTCGTCGCAACGCAAGGAAAACAACGACACGCCACTTCCCCCCTCGTTCTGATTTCCAGTTGTGATTCAGTTTCATTGCGGCTGCTCCACCATAAGGAGCATCGATGGTTGTTTTCTTATAGTCGCATAACGCGGATGAAAATGCCAGTTTTCGCGTCAGGATCAACGGTTTCCTGCTTTTGTGCGTTCACCCAAGTCTGATTTTTCGCATATCCTGTTGTCACAAGTACCTGCAACGGATGACAGACAAAGGAGGGCACAAGATGGGGATTGAACTTGCCTGGCTGCATGGTGTATATGTGTTGTTCGTGCTCGGGATTATTCTCATGATGGTTTTGCGGCGTGACACCAGCCTGATCAGCATCGTCGGCATCGCCATCCTCGGTTTTACCGCCACAGGCTCTGTCATTGCATCGGTCGGTGGAATTTTCGGTAGCTTCATCTACGCGATCACAGAGCTTTTGCCCACGATCCTCGTCATCTGCATCATTGTGGCTATGAGCCATGTGCTGACAGATACGGGCGTGAATGAAACAATGATCCGGCCCATGACGCATCTTGTTCGGAACGCTACGCTTGCGTATTGGGTGATTGGGATCGTGATGATGATCATTTCCTGGTTTTTCTGGCCGTCTCCTGCAGTTGCCCTGGTCGGGGCCGTCATGCTGCCTGTCGCAATACGCGCGGGACTCCCGGCGATCGGTGTCGCCGTCGCCATGAACTTATTCGGACACGGTATCGCGCTATCTGGCGACTTCGTCATCCAAGGCGCACCATCATTGACAGCCAAAGCTGCCGGCATTCCGGTATCCGACGTGCTTCATGCGAGCATCCCGCTGGTGATTGTCATGGGTCTCGTCACGACTATTACGGCCTTCTGGTATTTGCGAAAAGACATGAAAATGGGTCTGGTTGCCCCGGCATCCGAGCATATATTTAGCGCGGATTCCTCCGTCAAAGCACCACTTCGCCCTGGTGTGAGAAAAACGTTGGCCTTCCTCGTGCCGCTTCTCTTTCTCCTAGACGTGATCGCCATGTTCGCTTTTGACCTTCTCGGCGGCGAAGCGACAGCCCTGGTAGGCGGGACTGCCTTGTTGATCCTGATCGTCTCTACCATGCTGGCACATAAGGAAAAAGGGCTGGAGCAGGTCACCACCCATTTGATTCAGGGATTTCAATTCGGCTTCAAAGTATTCGGCCCCGTGATCCCGATCGCAGCTTTCTTTTATATGGGCGACAGCGGTTTCATCTCGGTCTTCGGGGAAGTACTGCCTGCCGGTTCACAAGGCATTGTCAATGACCTGGGCGTAGCCTTGGCGCACACGATTCCTGTCAATAAAGAAGTGGCTGCCCTCACGCTGACTTCTGTCGGCGTCATCACTGGGCTGGATGGTTCCGGCTTCTCTGGGATCACGCTCGCAGGCTCGATCGCACAATTATTTGCAACTGCGCTCGGAAATGGAATTGCTACACTGACAGCTCTGGGTCAAATTGCTGCGATTTGGGTCGGAGGCGGAACCTTGGTTCCCTGGGCATTGATCCCCGCAGCAGCGATTTGCGGTGTTGACCCGTTCGAGCTGGCACGGCGAAATCTCTACCCGGTCGTCATCGGTCTTCTGGTCACCACGATTTTTGCCATGTTTCTCTTATAACAACGAAAAAAGGCGGATGGGAATCGTATCTCATCCGTCTTTTTTCGTCTGTTTTCGAACAAGCTTCATACAATTTCTAGTACAAACCATCTGAAAGGAACGGACCTGGTTATGAATTCTTGGAAAAAAAGCATTCAGATTGCAGCAACATACATCGGCACCGTGGTAGGAGCCGGATTTGCCAGCGGGCAGGAGATCATCGCTTTTTTCACCCTGTACGGTCACGCAGGGACATTCGGGATCCTGCTCTCCACAATCCTCTTTGTGTGGTTGGGCTATAAAATGATGTGGCTGGCTCATCAATTGCGCACTCCGTCCTATGAGTCGTTCAACCAGCGTTTGTTTGGCAATATCGCAGGGCGGGCTATCAACCTGTTCGTGTTTTTGACACTCTTTGGCGTCACTACCGTTATGCTGGCAGGGGCGGGATCCATTCTGGAAGAGCAATTTCAGATTCCCTACCTGGTAGGGAGTGCCGGGACTGTCCTGATCGCATTGCTCATCTTGCGAAAAGGTCTGGAGCAGCTAATGGCCGTCAATTCCATCGTCGTTCCAGCCATGCTTCTGTTTACACTCCTGATTCTGATAGACGGAAGCGCGACTCTCCCGCTATCTACGGAATTTCCTCATTTTGAAGGTTTGCTCTGGAAAAGCATCCTCTATATCTCCTTCAACCTCGCCATGGCGCAATCTGTCCTCATTCCCATCGGTTTCTCTGTCCGTGATCCGGTCGTACTGCTGCGCGGAGCTATCGTGGGTGGCATCTGCCTCGGATTTATGCTGATCGTCATCCACACCGCCATGCTCGCCAACTGGCAGGAAGTTCGCTACCTGGATGTTCCGATCCTGTTCATCACAGACGGCTGGAACAGATGGCTGCAATTGTTCTTGGTCTTCGTTCTGTTCTCCGAGATTTTCACTACCCTCATCTCCAATGTTTTCGGAATTGGCCAGCAGATGCGCGAACTTTTTCAGGTGCCTGAAACTACGTCGTACCTATTCCTGTTTGGAACGGCATTTGTCCTCTGCCTGATCGGGTACTCTGAGCTGCTGATGTTCCTGTACCCTTTGTTTGGCTACCTGGGGCTTGCCACCTTGCTGCGAATCACATGGCCGGGTCGGGCTTTGAGGCGGTAATCCGCTGTCTAGGGACGCAGATACGATAGCAGCATCTCCTTCAGCATCCGCTGCTGGATGTGGATCGCGATATCTTCCTCCAGATAGGAGATTGCCGATTTCAGGCTGATGTTATTGCCGAAGGTGCCATAGGCGTTGATGATGGTAATGATGGCTTCCTTGATTGGAATATCCTTGCGAATGGATCCGTCCACTTTTCCATCCTCAATGATTTTCATAAGGATGAGTGCAATCACCCTCTGGGTCTCGATATACTCCTCGATGCCGTCGAGGGGTTTTTTCGCGAAGGAGGCATAGCTTTCGAATGCTTCGCGAAATCTCGCTGATTTCCATACCTCTTCCTTTTCCGTAGGATGTCCCATCAGATAGTCCAAAACCTGTTCCAATCTCTCATAAGCAGAACCGTTGGTTGAGACGATTCCTTTCACGGTATGCAACTAGCGATTCCCTTGATGGAAAAAAACAACGGCGGTTCAATCGTAAACATCTCCTCCATCGCAGCTTTGACCGGAATGGCAGGAGCCGGCGCTTACACCGCTTCAAAAGGAGCTGTTCGCTCCATTACGAAAGCGGCAGCCGTCGATTACGGCAAGAAAAATATCCGCGTAAACTCGGTGCATCCTGGTTATATCGAAACACCAATGAGTGCGCCATCGATGGCGGCGTACAAGGATTACTTCCTGTCGCAAATCGCGTTGCCTGACCTGGGACAAGCGGAAGAGGTAGCCGCTGCCGTTCTGTTCCTCGCATCCGACGAAGCGAGCCATATTACGGGGATTGAGCTGCCCGTCGATGGCGGGGTAACGGCGAAATAAAGTACAAGGACAGCAAAAAAACTGCTTTTATCCATTCTACGGATAGAAGCAGTTTTTCTAGTATTAGGCATGCGTCTTACGTACTTTGTTCACGCCGCTAAAAGATCCTCTTCCAGATTTTCGCTGCCTCTAAAGCCAGTGTGTTACCTGGGTACCGGGACCGTACTCGTTAGCAAAAATATCAGACAACAAAAGTTATCCCGTCGCTCAAATATTGTATACCTTCGTGCAAAAAAACGCTACCGAGAATTGATAACCCCGTGTTTCATGAGAAGCGCACTAACGAGTCGTTAGTGCCGCGAAGTGAGCTTTTGTATTTGACTGAGCACAATCCTTTTGATCTCTTCATTGCCATAGGCGCCGGGAGTCATGACATTCTCTTCTGGCCAATAGGAAATGTCCAAACTTGATTGATCGGTCAGATGAAGTCTGAAAAAATACTTTTCGCCCTCCGTTTTTCCTTCGTTATAGATGTTTCGGAAGTCAGCAACACTTAATTTTAAAAATTCTTCTGTAAATCGAATGGTTGCATCATCTGAAAACAGGCCAATTTGAGAATGATCTTCGATGCTTCGCATACTAATGTACGCCACTTTCCCCTTTATATCAAATAGTTCTCCGATTGTTTTGGCTCTTGGATTTTTGAAAACTTCATATAAATCTTCCCCAACAAATAGTCGAAAGCTTTCCGAGTAACCTTTTGCTTGATAAATGCCTGTACCTTTCTCTGCCTGTGTTGCGTCACCGTTTTTCATCAAATATCCAGGACATACCATCCCGTTCATTTTGAACTTTACATCCCCTATTTTCTTACCTTTGGAAATATGAGCATTATTTGAATTATATACTTTGGTATATTTGATGTTATTTAAGAGCAAAGCAGGAGCATATTCATCAATTTTGTTAATGCATGGGCCACCATCATCGACTTTCGATTGCAACATAACCTGTTCAAACCCCTTACCAGAACTCCCCAGTAATGTTATTACCGTACCGATTATAATCCAAGTTTTCATTCACTGTCTCCTTTTTTATCTTTTGGCAATACCACGGTCGAATTCTATAAAAATCCGAAGGACTATGATATCCTCCGGATTTTTATTACTCCCAGCTATATTTATTCAATACTTCTTCTTTAAGTTGATTAAATTGCTGAACATGTTCACCAAAATAATCAACTTTAGCTAATTGGTCAAGATCAAAACTTGGCATTACCTTATTTCCACTTTTTTGAATATCATGATTGTATTTTCCTTGAAACAAACCAACTATCGCGTATCCATCAAGTCCATCTACAGGCTTTAAGAAGAGAGTGTATTTTCCTCGCTCGTTTAATAAAGTATAGCCATCAATCGTTACAAAAGTACTATCTTCATCTCGAATATAACCAGGCTCGTAAACAATAATATTCTCTTTTCCCTCAAGGTCCCCTTTTATGACTCTCTTTACTTCTACCATAGAATCAGAGCTGAATAGTTTTCCTTTACTTAAGTCTAATGGATTACTTTTTCTTTCACCAGTAAATACTCCCTGTACAATAATAGTTGCCTCCTTTTCTAGCTCAGCCAATTTTTCATACGGCTTCACCTGTGCATGAAATGAAATAATTTTCTCCTTACTACTTGCTTGTACTGATAATGAATTTATGGTGAACAGACCCAAACAGATTATTAATAATAGAGAAGCCGATAATATTGAAACTTTTAAGTTTTTCATTTAATCACCCCATTTTTTAATACTTCCATTTAAGATTACTAATATCCAAGCTAGACGGCTTAGTTATCGTTGTTCTTTCTGGATACATTAAAGATTTTGTATTGGTCAACTGATGCACTAGAGAATACACATGTCCGAATTCATGTGATACAACTTTCTGAATTTCTGTACTGGTATATCTTTCTCTTTCCATGTAATCTTGAAATAAAAAAATAGCTGCAGTGTCCCACTTTTCAGAAGTTTTAACTTCGTTACAATCAGACTCACTCCAATTACAAGGAACCATTACACCACCCATTCCATGGTATTTTGCATTTTCTTTATCTATCGCAACAATAACGTCTGCATCAAGAGCCCAATCTGCCTCCGAAAAACCAAAATTCAAACCAGATATAGAAGAGAAAGTCGACATTGCATTCTGAATTTGTGATCTATATGGATTATCTCTCAAATAGTAATATTTTAAATCACTGTACTTTGATTGTTTTTTAAAACCTCCCGACCAAAATGCATTTGCTCCAATTAAATCTGACGCATATACTGCTGAACTAAAGAGAAATACCAAAACAAATGAAGATATTAATACCCTCCACTTTGACATACACACATAACCTCCATTTACAATTATTTTACATTTAATACAATATATCACTTTATTTGATTTGTAAATATGTTTTCCAGAAAAAGTTTATTATTACAAAAATTATATATTCATCTTTAGCGCTTAATAACTTAAATTACCGTTGATAAATAAAGGTATATCGACTATTACTCTAGCTTTAAAACAAAAAAACCTTCTGGGTTGGTAGAATGGAAAGTTACAAAGTTAACCATCCCAAACAAAAAGGTGTGTTTACAACACTCTACATTGCCTCCAAATACCGCTTTAAAATCAAAGCATGATTGTAAGCCTCTTCCTTCTTTGCATACAAAAGCGTGATTCTCCCCTGCTCGGCCCATTTCCTGAGTTGCTCAACATAAGGCTGCACCGCGGCCTCTGACAGCTCTTGCCGGTACTTCGCTTCAAATTCCGCAAATCTCTCCGGTTTATGCCCGAACCACTTTCGCAACTCCGTACTGGGTGCCACCTCTTTCATCCAAAGCGTCAATTTTGCCTTTTCCTTCGCAATACCTCTGGGCCAAAGGCGGTCGACAAGGATACGCATCCCGTCTGCACTCTCTGGCTCTTCATAGATTCGCTTCACCTGTATATTGCTCACGATCTCACCCCTCGATTGAAAAAAGGCACTAACAAGTGTCAATACCTGTTAGCGCCAGATGCCATCTATTCTTATTATTCGTGCTTTCTTCCACCCAGATACGCTTCTTTTACCTTCTCATCGGTGAGCAAGGATTCGCCTGTGCCTTGGTAGACGATCTGTCCTGCTTCCAGCACGTAGCCGTAATCCGCGATTTTCAACGCTTGCTTCACGTTTTGCTCGACGATCAGAACGGTCGTTCCTTCCTGGTTGATCTGCTTGATCACCCGAAAAATATCGGATACCACGATAGGAGCTAAGCCCATGGACGGCTCGTCCAACAGAAGCAATTTGGGGCGCGACATGAGGGCGCGGGCAATCGCCAGCATTTGCTGCTGGCCGCCGGACATCGTGCCGCCCAACTGGGACAACCGCTCTCGCAGGATCGGGAACCAGTTCATCATTTTCTCCATGTCATCCTTGATGCCAGCCTGGTCATTGCGCTGGAACGCGCCCATCTCCAGATTTTCCAGTACCGTCATTTGTCCAAGAATGGCCCGTCCTTCAGGAACAAGCGAGAGTCCCGCACTGACCAGCTTGTGAGGCTTCCAGCCTTCTACGCGCTGCCCCAGGAAGGTAATGGTCCCTTGATCCGGGGTCAAGAGGCCAGCAATGGTTTTCATCGTTGTCGTTTTTCCTGCGCCATTGGCCCCGATCAAAGCTACAATTTTTCCTTCCTCTACATCGAGAGAGAGGTTGCGTATCGCTTTGATCTGACCGTATGACGTGCTTAAATCGCGAATGCTAAGCATCCTCTTCCTCCTCCTTACCCAGGTACGCCTCGATCACATCAGGGTGATTTTGGACTTCTTCCGGCTTGCCGTCCGCAATCTTGACCCCGAAGTTGATGCAAACGACTTTATCGCACAGATTCATGACCAAGCCCATGTCGTGCTCTACCAATAGAATGGTGATGCCCATGGCGCGGATTTTTTCGATCAGGTTCGTCAAATCCTTGGTCTCGCTCTCAATCATCCCGGCTGCAGGCTCATCGAGCAGCAGCAGCTTCGGCTCAGCAGCCAGTGCTCTGGCAATTTCCAGGCGGCGCTGTTGGCCGTATGCAAGGGTATCGGAGCGAACGTCTGCCACATTTGTCAACCCGACGAATTCCAGCAGTTCTTCTGCTTTGGCCAGGACAGCCCGCTCTTCTTTTTTCTGTTTGGGAGTATGCAACAGCGAGGACCAGAAACCTGCTTGCGAGCGGGTATGACAACCCACTCTTACGTTATCCAGGGCAGACATATGTCCAAACAAGCGAATGTTTTGAAAGGTTCGTGCAATGCCCAGCTCCGTAATTTTATGCGGCGGCATCTGATTCAACGTTTGTCCGGCAAACGATATCGTCCCGTTAGTCGGTGGGAAGATGCCCGTCGCCATGTTGAAGATCGTGGTTTTGCCTGCCCCATTAGGCCCGATCAGGCCGACGATTTCCCCTTCTGACACGGTAAAGCTAACATCGGTTAAAGCTTTAATCCCGCCGAAGGTTTTCCCGACATTCGTAAGCTGCAACAACATCATTCCACCCCTTTCGGCTGTTCATTTTGCTTCTTGGAACCACGGCGAAACAGCTTTTGCAGGGTATCGGAGCCAATCAGTCCGCGTGGGCGCACCGCCATGACGAGAACCATGATGGCACCGTAAAAGATCATTTTGTACTCAGCCAATCCACGCAATACTTCTGGCAACGCCGTCAAAGCAACTGCTCCGAACAAGGCACCCCAGACCACTTCTGTACCGCCGATAACGGCAAAGGAAAGAATCTCCACCACTTTGTGGTAGTTAAAGTCGGTTGGTGTGATCGCCGTAGTAATGTGAGCAAAGAGTCCGCCACAAAGCCCTGCCAGTACAGAACCGATGATAAAGGCGAGCATTTTGTAGTAATTTACCTGAATCCCCATGGCTCTTGCCGCTGTCTCATCTGCACGAATCGCTTCAAACGCGCGGCCCAAGCGGGATGAATTCAGACGAAGCGTCAAGAACAGCACAACGAGGAATAAAAGGAATAGGAAGACAAGTGTCGACAGGGATTTTATTACTGGAACTGAAAGACCCAGGGACTGCGAAGTGATCCCGACCGCCTTCATCCCGTCGTAGATATACGTTCCCAAAGATTTCAATCCCGTAATACCCAAGGCGCCATTGGTGATCTCCATGTTCAGCAAAATGACGCGAACCACCTCGCCAAAGCCAAGTGTCGCGATCGCCAGATACAATCCGTGCAGCTTCAATGTAGGGGCCCCGATCAAAAGAGCGATCAGTCCCGCCATCAGCGCGCCCGCAATAATTGCAACGAACATAGGGAGATCTGCGTTTTTGCTTAAAATACTGGTTGTATAAGCCCCGATGCTCATAAAGCCGGCATGGCCGAGCGAGAGTTGACCGGTGGCCAAGGTAATGAAGATACTGATCGCCAGGATACAGTTCAGGATAATAAAGGTGACTACCTGTATGTTATAAGGATTTAACCATTCCATCCTCAAATCAACTCCTTTCTAGGCTTTGCGGCCAAATAAGCCCTGCGGCCTAATCAGCAAAATGAGGATGATCAAACCAAATGCTACTGCGTCACGATACGAAGAAGCCCCGTAAGCAACGGTGAACACCTCAATGACACCCAAAATAAGACCACAAATCATCGCTCCGGGGATACTCCCTACCCCGCCAAGGATCAAAACAGCGAGACCTTTAAATCCAAGTGTCATCCCCATGGACGGAATGAGAGCAGAATATGTCATACCGATCAGCATACCTGCGATCCCGCCGAGACTGGAGGCTAGTACGACAGTCGTTACAATCACCATATTGGTGTTGATCCCCAGCACGCTTGCTGTCTCTGTGTTTTCTGCCGTTGCACGGATCGCTTTCCCCACTTTGGTCTTATTGATCCAGAAGTGCAGGACCACCATGAGAACAACGGCAATCCCCAGAATAATCAAGTCGACGACGCGAATCTGAACAGATCCCAATTGAAAGGCTTGGCTTCCAAACGTATCCGGGACTGCGCGGGAATCTGCACCAAAGAGTTTGTGCATGCCCTCTTCAAGCAAGGTGGCAAAACCAATCGTACTGATCAGCGACGCCAAGTGAGGGACGTTTTTCTTGCGCAAAGGGCGCATGGCAGTAAATTCAAGAATCAATCCAAGAATACCTGATACAACAATGGAAGCGAGAAAAGCAACCGCGATTGGCATATCAAAATTGGTAACCAAAATCAGACCGACGAAAGAACCAAAGATAAATACCTGCCCATGCGCCATGTTGATAATGCCAAGCACGCCGAAAATCAGCGTGTACCCGATCGCAATCAACGAATACGTACTGCCAACGGTCAGACCGTTAACAAGCTGTTGCAAAAACAAGCTCCTTCACCTACTTTCTTCAAAATGCGGGGAAAGGGATTGCCCGAATTCTATCAGGCAATCCCTTGGTTTGAAATAAGAGCTACTTTTTACGCTTATTCAAACGGTACAAACTTTCCGTCTTTCGCTTCAACGACAACAGCTTCACCGATCGGATTGCGTCCTTCGTCAAAGGAGAGCTTACCGGATACACCTTCAAAGTCCTTGAGTTTTGCAAGCTCGTCGCGCAACGCGTTGCGATCTGCTTTACCAGCACCCAGTAAGGACTGGGACATGATATACAGGCTGTCGTACGCTTGTGCCGCAAATTGGTCAGGCTTGGAGCCATATTTTGCTTCAAAAGCTTTTACGAAATTTTGCACTTTTTCATCCTGTTTCTCAGGGCTGAATGGTGTAGCAACGATCAGTCCTTCTGCAGCAGGACCGGCAATTTCAAATACTTTCGGATTATTGAAGCCATTTCCGCCTACGATGACAGAATTGATTCCCAACTCTCTAGCTTTTTTCACAACCATGGAACCTTCTTTGTACAGCGCGGATACCAGCAATACGTCTGGGTTCAATTGTTTGATTTTTGTCAATTGAGCGGAGAAATCAACATCACCGATGGAGAAAGTAGTCTCGCCCAGGTTTTCCAATCCCATTTTTTCCGCTGTCGCTTTCATGGTTTGGAATCCAGATACAGAAAAGTCATCGTTTTCTGCATAAATGAAAGCTGCTGTTTTGTAACCTTTATTCTCAATCGCCTTCTTCATTGCAGTAGGTACCGCGATCGATTCTGGCAAGGAGTTGCGGAATACATATTCCCCGATGTCATTGATGCCTTCTACGGTATTGGAAATCCCGAAAATCGGAGTTTCTGCCTCGTTGGCAACAGGACCAGCTGCAAGCATTTCACCGGAGAGTGTAGGACCGATGATAGCCACTACATTGTCTTGGTTGATCAGCTTGTTAACCGCGTTAATCGCGCTCTCTTTTTTACCGCCTGTATCTTCGTATTGAATCTCAATCTTCAATTTCCCTTTATTCGCTTCGTTCAGCTCTTCCAAAGCCAAATCCAGGCCTTTCTTTTGAGCTTCTCCATAAGCGGCGCTAGAACCGGAAAGAATGAAGACACCGCCGATTTTCGCGGTAAATTCTCCGGCGCTTTCGGCTGGAGCGGCAGTATTTGTCTCAGGTGTCTCTGCTGTGCCGCTTGGAGTCGAAGCTCCGCTCGAACAGCCTACCAACAGGCTTGTCCCCAACAGCGCCGACAGTAATGATTTGGTAATCCCCTTCATGATTAAGCCTCCTACTTTTATCTTTCTTAATATTTAGTAATGATAATGTAAAGTATAATAAAAGGCAATTATTCATTGACAGAAAACTACGAAAGATGTTGAAGAATGACGACCGGAGAGACAAAGACCAAAAAGACACTACAGCTAGTAGTGTCTTCTCATCGTTTTATTGGGCTGTTATTCGGCTTCCCCTACTACAGTAAATCGGGTATTTCGGTGTTCCGGATGCTCCAGCTCATCCACGACAGCAATGGCGTAATCAGCATAACTGATGTAGCTTTGCCCTTTCTTGTTCGTGATCAGGCGATCTTTCCCTTTTTGGTATGTGCCTGTCCGTTTCCCCTGAGGGTCAAAGAATGCTGCCGGACTGATGAAGGTCCACTCCACACTGGTAGACTGTTGCAGATCCTGGAGATTTTGTCCCTGATTGAAGGCGGTAGCATAATACTCTTTGGGAAAATCCGGTGTGTCCATGACGCGGGTGGCTTGCTCCTCATCGACGTACAAACTTCCGGCTCCGCCAACGACGACCAGTCTGGTGGATAAACCGCTGAGCGCCTCGATCAGTATACGCCCCGCCTTTACATGCAAGGTCTCTTGGCCAGGAGCCGCTCCAAATGCATTGACTACTGCTTCGAAAGCGCGCAGATCGTCCGCTTTCAAGTCAAAAATGTCCTTTTCGAGGACTTCGACTTGTGGATTCTGTACTTTTGCTGCGTCACGCACAATCGCCGTAACCTTGTGACCTCGGCTTACTGCTTCTTCCATGATGAGACGTCCTGCTTTACCGCTGGCTCCAATGATCGCGATCTTCATTCCATGTTCCTCCTGTATCCATCTACATTTAATTGTAACTAAATTGATTACATGTAATATAATAAGTTACAGGTTAATTATTTGTCAACGCCGATATGTTCGCTATAATGAACAAAGATGTCATAGAAAGAAGGCGAAATTGTTGTCGATCAGCAGTCGGTTTGCTGTAGCCATCCACATCCTCTCTCTCCTTGGAATCAACAAGGATCAGATCAATACTTCCGAATGGATTGCAGGCAGCGTCAACACAAATCCTGTCGTGATCCGAAAAATCACCGGATACCTCAAGAATGCCGGTTTGGTCCACGTTCGACCAGGCGTCGCAGGCGCCAGTCTAGCTCGTGATTTATCTGATATCTCCTTGCTGGATGTCTATAAAGCCGTTCAGGCTGTACCCGAAAATGAACTGTTTGGGATTCACGATCAACCCAATCCAGCCTGTACAGTCGGTCGAAACATCCAGCAGGCGATTGAACCGCTTTTTGTCACTGCCCAGCTCGCGTTGGAAAAAGCACTGGGCAATGTGACAATAGCGGACGTCGTAAGCAATATTCTGGAGCAGGAGCGGCAGCGTTCGAACTGATACATGCCGTTCCCGTCTATGCTTCCTCCCCTATTCTCTTTCCAAGCGGGGTCGTAATCCCATCCATGCTCACTGCATTTTTTTCCTTCCAATAGGTTTCCAAGCCTGTTGATCCTTTATTCTCGGCCCATTTGATTAACTGGTTCCGTTCCCCCTCGTAGGACAATAAAGGCATACTGAAGCCGCAGGAGGTTTTGACAGAGTGAATATCAGCCACGATGATTTGTCTGCTTCCTGGCACCAGATCAAATAGCGGGGCCAATTCCTCCCATTCCGCAGAGCCAGGCAAATAGACAGCTGCTGTACCGTACAACCGCAGAATCAACGGTTTTTCTCCAAAGGAAACAAACATGAATGTAATGCGGTTGTTCTCATTCAGATGAGCGCTAGTCTCATTGCCGCTCCCGGTCAAATCAAGATAGGCCACTCGATTTGTGGACAAGATGCGGAAGGTATCATACCCTTTTGGCGACAGATTGACATGACCTGTCGCAGCCGCCGTACCGACGAAAAAAAGAGGCTGCCCTTTCATAAACGCTTCATGCTCCGGCATGATGGATTCAAATACTCTGCCCATTCCCAACTCTCCTCTACGAACGTCGTTTTCTCTCTTTATACCATATTCTCCCTTAGGAACATTTTTTTCTACAAAAAAAGTCGTTCTCCAAGAACGACCCTCTAGAAAAGCCTATCATGCACGCTTTTCCCGCACACTTAAGATGACTCCAAAAATGATGATGGTTCCTCCGAGCAAATCGAATATGCGCAAAACTTCATGAAGGACTACGATTGAGAAAAGAACGCCGAAAATAGGAACGAGGTTCATCAGCGCCACTGCAGTACTAGAACTGAGGGTGCGCAGTCCATAGTTATACAACATAAATGCTGCAACAGAGCAGAAAATTCCAAGGTAGAGCAGGACCCAGAGTGACTCCGTGCTCGGCATCTGCCACCTGGATTGCTCAATGAAGGCAAGCGGAATAAATGCAAGCGTCCCTGCAATCGTTTGGTAAAACGAGACCGTGACCATCGAGTAATGTTTGACAACTTTACGTGTGATAAAGCTATAACCTGCAAACACAAAACCCGCTAGAATCAGGATTACATTGCCTGTCAGCTGCCCCGAGCTCTCCGCTGTGCTGCTGCCTGAGATCAAATACACTCCAAATACTGCCATTACGATCCCTAGTGACTTAACCATTGAAATTTTCACACGAAAAAAGATAAATTCCAAGAGTGCTGTTATCGCTGGATATGAAGCAACAATCAGCGCGGCGCTCGAAGCTGTTGTCAGCTCAAGTCCGATATTTTCAAGCGCAAAATAAAGAGTGGTTCCCAATACTCCGCTCAGCCCCATTAATCCGATGTCCTTCGGCGCGGGTCTTGCGAATTCTTTTCTCGCTAGCATGATCGCTCCTAAAATCATCGAGGCAATGACAAACCGTGCGGCTCCCAATGTAAGAGGCGGAAAGGAACTGTAAGCAATCTTCGTCCCTACAAATGAGGTGCTCCAAAGCAAGATCGCAATGATGACAGCGAGTAAGGAAAGGCTGCTATTTTTTTGAGCCTTTGTCAGGAATGCTTTCTGGATCTCATTTGAAGTATCCATGATGTACCTCCAAGGTATGAATATCGCCATTATTTTAGTTGCTACTTTGGTAGCAACGTATTTACAGATATAACATTGGCATTATTTCCTGTCAAGTGTAATAATGGGGAAAGAGAGCACATCGGACTTTTTAAAGAAGGGCGTCTAGGGGGTTCACAAATGAAATCAGAAGTCATTCGAATTCTGCAGGATTTGAATTTTACCGAATACGAAGCCAAAGCATACCTGGCTCTTCTGGATAAATCTCCTTTAACGGGGTATGCCATATCTTTGAACTCAGGTGTACCACGTTCTAAAATCTATGAAGTGTTAAACGGAATGGTGGAACGCGGCGACATCATGATCAGCCACGAAGATCCTTCGTTATATACGCCACTGCAGCCACAAGAGCTCATCAAATTGAAAAAAAGGAAACTCGTATCTTCATTAGAGGCTGCCGAAACTGCACTTTCCCACTACTCTTATGTCTCCTTAAATCGGGAAAACATTTGGAACATCACCGGCTGTGAAGCGATTTTGAGCCGTACCGCGGAAGCGATCAATCGAGCTACCGGACGTATTTTACTAGAGATCTGGACGGAAGAAGCCAAACTGCTAGAATCGGAACTGAGGATGGCGGCCGAACGAGGCGTCGAGATTTTGATTGTCGTATATGGTGAATTGCAGTTTGACTTTGCTCAAGTGTACCCCCATGATTCAAGTGAGGAGATTACGCAGGAATACGGCGGACGTTGGATTGTGGCTAGCATCGACGACCGGGAAGTGGTAGCGGGCGTCGTTTCTCTCGGAGCGGACAGCCGCGCCGCTTGGACTATGCACCCTGGTCTCGTCATGCCGATCACCGAGGTAATCATCCATGACTTGTACATTTACGAAATGATGCAGGCACACCGTGAAACACTGGAACATACATTTGGCCCCGATCTGATCGAATTGCGGAAGAAGTATAACATTGGGCCGTCTGGCTACAGTATGGCGATGAAGCTAGGGTTGGAAAACCCGCTTCCTAACAAAGGGATTTGAAGAAAAGCCGTATCTTCCCACAATGGGTTGATACGGCTTTCACGATGTTTATTCTTCTTTTCTACCTTCAGTATAGATTTGAAACGTAACACCGAACTTGTCTGTTACATCTCCAAAAGCTGGGCTGAAAAAGGTTTCCTGCAGCGGCATGTTGACCTTGCCGTCTTGTTGCAAGGCGTCGTAGAGTTTCTTCGCCTGTTCCACATCACTCACCTGGATACAAATGGTTACATTCTTCCCTACTTGAACGGTCTGCCCTGGGAATGTATCGGAAAACATGAGTTCCGACTCGCCCACTTTGAGCATGGCATGGGAGATGCGATTTTTGGCTTCTTCTGGCAAGGGATATTCCGGATTTTCCGGCATATCGCCAAATGCTTGCAAGAATAGAACCTGGGCATCCAATGCTTTTTCATAGAAATCGATCGCTTCCCGGGTATTCCCGTCCATGATGAGGTAAGGTGTCAAACGCAAGGACATGTATAAACAACCCTTTCTTCATTTGGAATTTGTTACTCTCTCACACTCTTATTATAGGATTCGAACACAGTGGAGATTTCTTTCAGATTGCTCTTTATCACGGCTTACAGCATTATTTTTTGCGGAAATAACGCAAAAGCTTGATCAGCAGCAAGACGAAAATCAAGATTCCAATCCCGATTCCGATTATCTTCAAATAGCGTTCCACCAATTCAAGCATAAATTGCCATTGGTCGCCAAAAAAATAACCGATCCCGAAAAAGACAGCCACCCAGATCGCCAAGCCTGTATAGGCGTAGAGCAACACATTGCGAAAAGGAACGCGAATAATGCCCATGAAATACCCGATGAACTGTCTGATGCCGGGTACAAAAAAACCGACGAACAGAAGCTTGTCTCCATACTTGTCATAATAGCGACGAGTATTCTCCAAATGAGCGGGTTTGATAAACAGCCACTTTCCATAACGGGAGATCAGCGGTTGACCCAATCGATAACCCAGAAAATAGGTGATGGTAAACCCGACGGTAGCCCCGATATAAGCCATCAGGATCGCGCTCCCGCCATGCAGGACACCTTTATAAGAAAGAAAACCCGTATACGTTAAGGTACTGTTCCCCGGGGGGATGGGCAAAGCGATAAAATCTAGCGGCAATCCGATTAACAGAACAAGATAGCCGTACTGGGCAAACAAGCGTTCTACAATCTCAATCAATTGCATGGACAAGCTCCTCGAGAAATCCTTTGTGGAATGGTAATATGTTCGAGAACCAGATGAATTCCTCCTCTATCAGGCCCCAAACATACCCTACTCCTTTTACGTACGCTGTGTAATTTGGTTACAAGCGAGGAGCTTGCTACTTCCCTTTGGTCTCCCTCTCTTGCTTGACGATTTTGGGCACCCGATCTACCATTCCTTCCGAGTCCTGGTGCTCGATGTAATGAGCAAGGGCAGCCAGCTTGTTGTCCCAGAACTGTTCATAGTAAGCGAGCCACTGCTTTAATTCCCGCAGGGGTTCCGGCTGCATACGGTACCGTGTCTCCCTCCCGACCTTCCTCTCCTGAACCAGCCCAGCCTCTGCGAGAATTCGCAAATGCTTGGAGACAGCAGTACGACTGATCGGAAAATGTCCGCTGATAACCGTAACAGGCATTTCCTGCTCGACCAATAGCTGCAGGAGTCTGCGGCGAGTCGGATCGGCGATGGCCTGAAAGACATCGTACTTGGGTGCAGATGAAGCCATTCTTATTTCTCCACGTAAGTGCCGAGCACTTGGATAAGTTTTTCCCAGCCATTGTCCATGTTATTGCGAATTTGCGTATGCGGCGCACCAAATTCTGTGACCTGATCGGCGCTCCATCCGGAGTGGATCAGAGTAAAGTTCGTGTACTCTCCCTCTTCTTGCAGTTCAAATGTCAGCGTCCAGTCCTTTCCCCAACGAAAAGCAAGACGGCGAGGCGCTTCTACTACCGTCACTTCGCAGGGAGACATCCCGAATTGGCCTGCATTCAGGTGAAAGGAATGGCCGACTTCGGGTACCAAATCATTGGGCATAAACCATGCTGCCAGACCTTCCGACGTCGCAACGGCATCCCAAACTTTTTGAATCGGCGCATGAAAACGCATCGTTCTGCGAATATCAGGCAATGTCCCCTGCTGATTTTCTTTTTCTGTCATCTCGATCATCCTCCATTACGAAACCTTTTCGTTTCATGTTCGAACCTCATATTACGACACCATTTGGTTTCGTGTCAAGACGCATGTCTGAATGAGCCACTGGTCCCGTCACTCCTACTATTCCGCCTACTACGCAGGTTTTATACAGAAAAAACCACCCCCGATCCAGGTTCTACAACCTGGCGAAGATGGTTGACAAGTGGCTTGCTCCTGTTTATGGGGAATCCGACGCGGAAACGGGACGGATATAACGCGACAACATGCCGTGCTTCGGCGAACAAAGAAAGCTGAATAGAAATACAAGCCCTGTCGCGAAAGCCATGGAGCCTGAGATGGAAGTATCCAGCCAGACAGCGATCATATAGCCGACAATGGCTGAGACGACGCCGAAGGAGCTGCTCAGAACCAGCATGAGGGACAGCCGATCGGTCCAGAGGTACGCTGATGCTGCCGGTGTGATCAGCATCGCGACAACCATGATTGCTCCCACTGCGTCAAATGCCGCGACTGTAGTGACTGACACGAGAGACATGAACAAATAGTGCATGAACACGACGGGTATCCCGATGCTCGCAGCCAAACCGGGGTCAAACGAAGTGATTTTCCACTCCTTGTAAAAGAGGAGGAGGACCAGCAACACCACAGCCAGCACTACAAGCAGAATAAAGGTGGCTTCAGGAAACTCGCCAATCCAAGGAAGCTCTATGACATTCCAGGGTACGAAGGTAATTTCTCCCATGAGTGCATGTTGAATATCCAAGTGGGCATTCCCTACCTTGGTCGCGATCAGGATCACACCAATCGCAAACATTGATGTAAAAACCACGCCGATCGCAGCTTCCTGCTGAACACCTCTCGCGTGAAACCACTGTACCAGAACCGCCGTCAACAAACCTGCCAGTACGGCGCCGATCAACATATGAATGCCGCTTAGCTCCCGTGTAACCAGATATGCCGTTACGATCCCGAGCAGCACGGTGTGGCTGATCGCGTCCGCCATCATCGCCATGCGCCGCAAGATCAAAAATACACCAATCAACCCGCAGGACAAGCCTACCAGGGATGCGGTGAGCAGTATCCAGGCCGTGTAGCTCATCCGACCTCTCCTCCTCTCTGCGGACCTTTCGCACCCGAAGCTTCAATCGACGCATACCGCAGTTCTCTCTTTTGCAGCTGGATTTGCATGGCTTTTGTCAACAAGCCCTTCTCCATTCCAAAAACGAGTGACACGACGAACAAGACCGAAGATGCGAGTACAATAAACGGACCGGTGGGCCATCCGACTCCCATCGTGCTTACCAACGTGCCGATCACACCCGAACCGCCGCCAAAAATCGCCGATAGGATCACCATCCATTTGAAGGAATGGGTCCAATACCGGGCGCTGACTGCCGGGATAATCAGAAGGGCAGCCATCAGAATGACACCTACTGCTTGGATGCCGATCACGATCACCATGACAAGAACAGCGAGATAGATCCCATCCATGAATCGACGTGATAGGCCAAGCCCGCGTGCAAAGTCGGGGTCGAATAAAAACAATTTCCATTCCTTGAAAGCGATCGAAACAACGAGGATGACAATCGCTGCGAGCACCATCATCATGTATACATCTTTTCGTACCATCGATGCTGCCTGCCCGAAGATAAAGCTGTCCAGACCGCTTTGGTTTCCCCCTGCAAAACGATTGACGATGGTCAGCATCATGATGCCAAAGCCAAAAAATACAGACAGAATCATGCCCATTGCCGTATCTTCTTTGATTCGGCTGGAAGAGCGGATCCATTGGATCATCAGGGCCCCGAACAGAGCGCTTATCGCTGCCCCGGCGATCATGACCGGCATATTTTTTGTGCCAATCAGCCAAAATCCTATGACCACACCGGGCAGGGCTGCATGGGATAGAGCATCACTCATCAGACTTTGGCGCTTCCAGTAGGCAAGACATCCGATCATGCCGGATGCCATGCCCAGAATCAGTGTGCTGAATAACACCCACTGCGCATTTGCAGATAGAAGCATTCCCATCACTACGCCTCCTTCATCCAGCGTAGCGTCCCGCCGTAAGCACGGTACACATTGTCCTTCGTGAAGACCTCTTTAGTCCTGCCGTGTGCGACAACGGTTCGATTCAAAAGCAAGACATGATCGAAATAATCTTCTACCGTCTGCAAATCATGATGAACAACCATGACCGTTTTGCCTTTGTTCTTCAATTCCTTCAGCGTCGTCATGATGGCCCGCTCGGTGGCAGCATCAACCCCTGCAAGTGGCTCATCCATGAAGTACAGATCTGCGTCCTGGACCAATGCCCGTGCGAGAAACACACGCTGCTGCTGGCCACCTGATAGCTGGCTGATCTGTCTCGATGCATAATCGGCCATTCCCATCTGATCCAGCGAAGCAAGTGCCTTTTCCCGATGAGTTCGGGTGGGCCATTTCAGCCAACCAACCTGTCCATACAAGCCCATCATGACGACATCAAGCGCGTTGGTCGGAAAATCCCAGTCTACAGAGCCGCGCTGAGGAACATACCCGATTCGTTTTTTCATCTTGGCATGTGTCGATCCGAAGAAAGAGACGGAACCGGACAGCTTCGGGTGAAGCTCCAGCATCACCTTCAACAATGTCGACTTTCCCGCACCATTGGGACCGACGATGCTTGTCAGCGAGCCGGGCTGCACCTGGAAGCTGACATCATGCAACACCTTGTTTTTACGATATGAAGCAGTTAAATCCGCTACCTCCAGAACACTCATGCTACTCGTCCTCTCCATTCGAGCATTTTCATCCTTCGCGCTCGTGTGATACGTACTCTCGTTCTCCTTGCAAAAACTGCCCTCCTATTGATTCAATGCCTGGAAAATCGTCTCTACATTATGGCGGTACATCCCGATATAGGTGCCTTCCGGCGTCCCGGCATCACCCATCGCATCGGAGAATAGCTCTCCCCCGAGCTTGACTTCCAGACCTGCACTTCCGGCCCCTTCGATCACCGCTTTTATCGAATTTTGATTGATGCTGCTCTCCACGAAAACGGCAGGAATCTTGTACGCCAACAACAGCTCAATGGTAGATTGGATGTCGGAAATCCCAATCTCATCCTCCGTGCTCAATCCTTGCAGACCGACCACCTTCATCTCATGCAGCCTGCCGAAGTAGCCAAACGCATCGTGCGCTGTCACGAGGACGCGTTTTTCCTGAGGGATTTGCTTGAGCTTTTCCTGTGATTCGCGCTTGAGCGCATCCAGCTGCGAAAAGTATTTCTCTTTATTGCCTTCAAAATATTCAGCATGCTCGGGGGCAAGCTTTTTCAATTCATCCGTGGCTGTCGCAAGTGCGATCTTCCACAGATCAATATCAAACCATACGTGAGGATCTAGCTGGCCATCCTCATCGCTGAGCAGTTTTTCTTTCGGAATCGACTCCGCAATGGCTGATACCGCTTTGGTTTTGCCGATCTGGCCAAAAATGTCTATCATATTTCCTTCCAAATGAATCCCGCTATACAGCACCAAATCAGCATTCTCCAGTTTTTTGATATCCCCCTGCGTGGCGTTGTACAAATGCGGGTCTACCCCAGGACCCATCAAACTCGTCACCTGTACTTTGTCGCCACCGATGAACGCGACAGGCTCTGCAATCTGGCCAATGGTCGTAACAACGGTAATCGTCTCTTTCGTCTGTGAAGGCTCCGTGCTGTTTGGCGCAGCAGTCGATCCGCAGCCTGTCAAAAACAAGACAGAGGCGCACACGCAAACGCCAACCTTCTGTACGGCGGCTTTGATTCCTCGATTTCTCACACTCTTCTCCTCCTGAAAATATGCTCGTTCACAAAAATGTTTCCCTAAGGCAAATTTTATTGCTATATACAAAATATATTCCTCCGGCTAAATTTGTCAAGATTTTTCCTGCGACAAATTTCCAGATGTCGGAATAAAACAAAAAAAAGAAGCATCATCTCCATCTCGATGTGGAAATGATGCTTCTCGCTTCCAACACAACTTACGCGTTGCTGGAATCCGTCTCATTTTCTTTTTGCTTTTTGTCTTTTCTGCGTTTAAACCAGATCACCAATGCCAGCAAAGGAATAGCAGCAAGGAAGATGTAGAGGGACACGTCCTTGGCCATATGTGCTGCGGCTCTGCCATACAGGTAAAACAGGATGCCGACCGCATAGAATTTGACTGCGCGCCCAATAGCAGCATAAGCAATCAGCCTCCATAACGGAAAGTGCAAGAAGCCGGAGAGAATGGTAAATACCTTAAACGGAATAGGTGTAAAGGAACCCACCAGAATGGCCATTTCTCCGTTCTTCTGAAACATGTTGGTCGCGGAATCGACCCAGGATTTTTTCAGGATTTTATTTAAGAATTTGTCCCCGGCAAATTTCCCGATCATGTAACCAAACGGCGTGCCCAAAAGACAGGCGATATAACCGACGGTAGCCAACCAAATAGCGGCTGACGGATCAAGGATGCTGAGTGATACCTGCAATACAAAAGCGGGTATGGGGAAGATGACCGCATCAATAAACGAATGGATGAACAACCCCCAGGGTCCTAATTCTTTGAGCACCTCAACTAGATTATGAAGCATTGCACAACTCCTATCCTCGGCAAACCCCTGGGCCCACAATGCCTTTTTTATCTGGATTTTACAGCACATTCATCTCGTTCTACCTCATCTTCCTCCACGGCACTTGCTACATGTGACCCAGTGAAACAAGTGATCTTATGAAAGAGATGGCCCCAACCTAACTCGCACAGCACTGATTCCAACCTTTTTTGGTAGCGTGCTGGGGCGTTGGAAGATTCGAGTACAATAACCCAATACAAGTATTATAAAAAAGTTATCGTGAGAAAGCTATCCTAGCAGACATAAAATTCGTCAAATTCAGCTAAAAATAGCAAATGGGTCTTTCTTTTACATGCAAGCTGTCGTTTTCTCACTGCTGCTCTCTTTTATTATGCACTGTTTAGACATGCTGTACAAGTAGAGAGAATGTTTACTTATTCTTTTCTTTTCTTTGCGGGATAAAAAATGCAGCTTCTACTTGTGGTGCGGGCAAAGGGCGGCTGAAATAATACCCTTGAATTTCCTCGCAGGAATTCCGGGTCAGAAATTCGAGCTGGTCCTTTGTTTCAATCCCTTCCGCAATGACGTCCATTTTGAGGTTTTTCGCCATCGAAATGATGGTTGCTACTATCGCCTGATCATTCACGTTTTTCGTAATATCCGCAATGAAGGATCGGTCAATTTTCAATTTGTGGATCGGGAACTGCTTGAGGTAGCTAAGAGAGCTATAACCTGTGCCAAAGTCATCCAAACTAATTTTCACACCAAACTCGTCTAGTTCTTGGAGAATGCTCTTCGATACCTTCGCGTCCATCATCATGCTCTCCGTGATCTCCAGCTCCAGATACTTGGGCTCCAGTCCGGTTTCCGCCAGGATTTCACGGATGTAATCGATCAGATTGGGCTGATGGAACTGCTGCGAAGAGAGATTGACCGAGACGGGGATCAAGGGCCCTCCGGCCAAATGCCATTCTCGCATCTGACGGCATGCCTCTCGCAACGTCCAAGTGCCAATCTCGTAGATCATCCCTGTCTCTTCGGCGATCGGAATAAAAACGCCAGGCGACAGAATGCCTTTCACAGGATGATTCCAACGTGCCAGCGCTTCCACACCAATCATCTTATTGCTCCCGGCTTGTATTTGTGGCTGGTAATAGAGCACCAATTCCTGCCGCTGTATGGCTTTGCGCAAATCCGCTTCCAGTTCAATCTTCGTATGTAAATGCTCGTCCAATTCACTGGTGAAGAAGCGATAGCCGTTCTTTCCGTTCTTTTTCACCTCATACATCGCTTGATCTGCCTTTTGGAGCAGCTCCTCCTCATTGGTTCCATGATCGGGATACACCGCAATTCCAACACTCGCCGAGACATAGAAATCGTTTTGTTTCAAGTGGTATGGGACTTCAATGGCCGCAACCAGATTTTCTGCCAGACGAGTCACAGCCCCCCTATTCGGACACTCTTCACAGATAAGGGTAAACTCATCTCCCCCCATGCGCGCGACTGAAGCTTGATACCCTTCCGTACAAGCGAGTAACCGTTGGCTTACTTCTTGTAAAAATTGATCCCCATACGTATGACCTAACGAGTCGTTAATCAATTTAAAGCGATCGATGTCGAGCATGAGCACGGCAAACTTCGTCTGTTTCTTTTCATTTCGGGCAATCGCTTCCCGCAGGACATTCTGGAACATGCGGCGATTGGGCAGACCAGTCAGTTCGTCGTGATGAGCTTGGTACTCAACGATTTCTTTTGCTTTTTGCTCCACTTCACGCGTCTTTTCCTCGTATGCTTCCAATACCAATTGCTGCTCGAAGCTAAGCAGTTTGGTAATGGCTTGGATGAAACGGTCATAGTGAGGCAGTTCATTTTGCATGTCATGGGCAATTCTCAGCAAGGTGCTCTGCAGATTCTGGAATGCTCCCATATACCATTTTGGCGGCAACCCAATTTTTTGATGCACCAGGGCAATTTTCAACCGCTTTTGGATAAATGCCTCATCTATTTTACCTGAAAACATCTCTATCACATGGTTTGACAAGGTGAGACGCAAACGCTCAACCGTCGTGTGTTTTGTGATGATCTCTTTGAGCTTGTCGACACGAAGAATCGATTCATAGAAGGAGGAGGTAATTTGTTCAATACGAGTTATAATAATAGGTCGGAAAGCTGAAATAAGAGACAAATCTTCTTCCGTTAATTGGATCATATTCATTTGCAGAATCATTTCCGCGTTTCCTGCAATGGCGATAGACCCGCTATTTTCGATGACATTGCGCTGTTCATCTTGCTGAGCAAATATATGATGGTCGTTGCTCATTCTTCCCGCTCCTTCTCCTTGCTCTTCCTCTCCTCTAGAGCATTTTCCATTGTTTAGGAATATTGTATCATGCTGGAGTACTTCCATTTATCGATAAATTTCACAAATATTCGACAGAATCCCTTACATATTCGTGATTCTCGATTTCGGGCGTTTTCCCCTTTCATCCTCCATTCAAAACAGGCGAGGAAGGATGTTTGTCTTGCACCCCCCATTGCGTGTATGATCTTCCACTCTTTCCGTATAGAAATGGTTTTCCGTGCCGCTACGTTCGCCGTTACCGAATAAGACAAGAAGAAATACAGTATTATTGTCCCACTAGCAAATATGGAGAATGGAGTGAATGAGGATGGCAGAATTTGAACAAGATGGCTTTGAAGAACGTAGAGAACGCGGCAGAAGACCCCGCAGAAGTCTGGTGCGCACCACTGGAATCCTGCAGAATAATCTACGGGCGGCGATCAACGTCCATGCTGAAGTCGTGAATCTCAATCTGGATGACGTAGAGATCCGCGTACAGGTATTGAACTGGGGTACAGCAGTTACGCAGACCAATCCCGTATCTACTGCGCTCGATGTAACACAAATTTTAATGGGCAATACCCGGACTGCATTCAATGCCGCAATCCCTGCAGGAAGCCACTACGAAGTTCGCTTGACAGTGGAAGACAATGAAGAGACTGTCTTGATCAACACCTATGCACGGACTGCTGTTGGCGGTGGCATCCTTAATGGTCTTACTGTTTTAGACAGCCAGTTCCAAAGAGTCGAAATCGAAAACTGTCTGTAAGGATTCTAAAAAAATCGACAACGATTCGGGCATCCGAACGAAGGAGAGAGAAACTGGATTATGGCGTGCTGCCATAGTCCTTTTTCTTTTCAGGTAGGGAATGAAGAGGGCAAAAAAAACTGCCCGCTAGCGGACAGTTTTTTCATAGGAGACTCTTACAGTTTTACTACGTTCTCAGCTTGTGGACCACGGTTGCCTTGAACGATGTTGAATTGTACGCGTTGACCTTCATCCAGGGTTTTGAAACCATCGCCTTGGATTGCGCTGAAGTGTACGAATACATCGTCTCCGCCTTCTACTTGAATGAAACCGAAACCTTTTTCTGCGTTAAACCATTTTACTGTTCCGTTCGTTTGCATGAAGAAAACCTCCAAAAGTCAATTTGAATATGCTAGTCATATTTACCGAAGCAAATAAAGCTCACATATCATGAAGATGTACCCTCATGATTGTAACAACGATACCCCTTCATGATATGTGAAACATACCTACTCCCATAATATATGCGGTTATCTTTCTAACAAAAATCGGACTTGCCAGTTACCTTTTTGAAACCAAAAACAACGAAAGCCCTTCCTCTCTTCCATCCTTGCGGCTCCGATGACCGCGCCAGTGTGAATCAGATATCAAAAACGCAATCCAATGAATGGCCTTACGTATCGGATTTTTCAAGTAGCATATCTATCCTACCACGTTTGTCCAACAAAATCAATATATGCGGTTTTTTCCACGAATCCTTTACCATTTGATACAATAACGTTCGGGAGGATTGATGATGGACAAGAACACGATCAATTGCCAAGAGCTTCAGAAATTGCTGGAAGAAAACAAAGATTTGATCTTGCTTGATGTGCGCGATGAGGAAAAATTTTTGGCGGGCACCTTTCAGGCCAATCATGTGAAGACGCTCAATCGACCTTATCTAATCATGAAAGAAACCCAGGAACCTGTAGATGAACCTACAGCGCAATCATGGAAGGACAAACCGATCATTACGTTTTGCACTTCCGGGAACAAAGCAGGAAAAGCTGCCACGCTTTTGCGGGAGCACGGATTTCATGCGGTTTCACTCGAAGGAGGACTTACTGCATGGAAGGCGTTTGAGAGTGGTGTTGAGAAGGACTGACATCGTCTGTTTATGGCATCTCCCATTATTTACAGGTTCCCTTTATGCAGGGTTCTTTGGTAAAGTGGTTGATGCCAAACAAACAAGCCGAGACTTCCAGTTGGCTGGAAGTGCGGGGGATGATATTGCGAAAGAAATTTCGCTTGGGGTGAATCGCTTACAGCGATGGGTTGTATCCTCAACCCAAATCCGACAACTAACCTCGTAGGCAGAAAAAAGGAGACGATGTGAATAATGAAACAATTCGGCACTATTACCATCGCACTGGCATTGGGATTGGGAATCAGCCTTACGGGCTTTGCAAATACAGCATCTGCTGCAGCACAATTCCCAACATCTGCAAATTACACGCAAAAGGCACCATGCCCGTATCCAGCGGCATTATCCCAATTGCTCCCCTCTATGAAACAATGGCACATGCAGCCACAAATTCAGTTTCCTAACCAACAACAGCAGCCAGTCACAAACTACTACTCCTATGTACCGCAAAAACCCGTACAACAAGCACCTGTTCAACAAAAACCAGTTCAACAGGCACCTGCTCAAGCACCAACACCTGCAGCCAACCAGAACCAACAGCCTGCAGCACCTGTGAATCAAGTACAGCCAGGCAGCGATCAAGCAGCTTCCTTTACCAAGCAGGTAGCTGATCTGGTGAACCAAGAACGCGCAAAAGCAGGACTCGCACCACTTCAATTCGATGCAGCACTCTCCAAAGTAGCGACAGCAAAAGCGGCCGATATGGCGCAAAACAACTACTTTGATCACATTAGCCCAACCTACGGCTCCCCATTCGATATGATGAAGCAATTCGGGATCTCCTATATGACAGCGGGAGAAAATATTGCAATGGGGCAACGCACACCGCAAGAAGTCATGACCCAATGGATGAACAGCGAAGGTCATCGCCAAAATATTATGAATGGCTCCTTCACCAAAATCGGTGTTGGATATGTAAATGGATACTGGGTTCAAACCTTTGCTGGATAAGGTTGAATAGCAAAGCCGCACTTCTCGGATGAGAGGCGCGGCTTTTTCCGTACGGCAGAACGGCAAGGCTCCCCTTTTACATAATCACGGATATTTGTGTAAAAATGCTTGAAAAATCACTGTCGATTCAGATGACAAATGCTTGTAGATACGCTATCTTTAATGATAAAACAACTGTCGTAAACACAAGAGGGAGGATACCATGCATTCACTGGCATCACAATTGAACCAAACGATTCAACGAGAAAATCCACATGTTTTTCACATGCTGTCCCATTTGGGCAGACTGATCTATTTTCCGAAAGAAGGCATTCTCAGCCAATCTGCTGAAGCCAAGGCGAAAGCAAAAAAATATAATGCTACCATCGGTATTGCCCTGGAAGCAGGACAACCTATGCATCTCAAAGTGATCCAGGATACGCTGAGTGCCTATAACCCCAAGGATATCTACGAATACGCACCTCCTGCCGGAAAACCGGAGTTGCGTACGGCATGGCGTAAAAAAATGATTGAGGAGCAACCCTCCCTTGCTGCAAAGTCATTCGGTAATCCCATCGTTACCAATGCTCTGACGCATGGCTTGAGTGTCGTTGCAGATTTGTTTGCAGACGTGGGAGACAGCGTGATCATCCCAGACAAAAACTGGGAGAACTATGAGCTGACGTTCTCCATTCGCCGCGGTGCCGAAATGGTCTACTACCCGCTGTACAATGAAGAAATGTCCTTTAATGCAGATGGTTTGCGCGAAGCCATCCTGGCGCAAAAAGGGAAAGGAAAAGCAATTGTCGTCCTCAACTTCCCGAACAACCCAACCGGCTACACTCCAGGCCCTGAAGAAGGCAAGCAGATCCTGGCTGCACTCAAGGCTGGTGCGGACGAAGGCATCAACATCGTAGCCGTCACCGATGACGCATACTTTGGCCTGTTCTTCGAGGATTCCTTGCACGAATCCCTGTTCGCCAGCCTGTGTGATCTGCATCCGCGCATTCTGCCAGTCAAAGTGGACGGTGCAACAAAAGAAGAGTACGTCTGGGGCTTCCGCGTCGGCTTTATCACATACGGCGGCTCTGCAGACCTGCTCAGTGCCCTGGAACAAAAAACGACTGGAATTATTCGAGCCACCATATCCAGCGGCCCGCATCCTTCTCAGACCTTTGTCCTGAACGCTCTGAACTCCCCTGATTTCTTGCAGCAGAAACAGGAGAAATTCGAGATCATGAAAGGCCGCGCCAACCGTGTAAAGGCCATTCTCGACAGCGGCAAATACAATGATGCCTGGAGCTACTATCCGTTCAATTCCGGCTATTTCATGTGCCTCAAGCTTTCTACAGTCGATGCGGAAAGCCTGCGCACTCATCTGCTGGAACAGTATGGCGTAGGCACGATCGCGCTAGGCCAGACTGACCTGCGCATCGCCTTCTCGTGCATCGAGGAAGCCGATCTGGAAGAGCTGTTTGAATTGGTCTATCAAGGTGTCAAGGATTTGGAGAACAAGCGCTAAATTCGTCTCTCCCCCACCCATACAAAACGCTCTGGCCTGGAAGTGGAAGCACTTCTGCGCCAGAGCGTTTTTTTACGTTTACACCGCTGCCTTTCTGGACGGTTTCGCTGCGGGAGGAAGCGCACGTTTCTTTTTCGCGGACCCCACCAATAGCCAGCCTAATGGCAATTTGCTCAGTCCATACGAAATCGCGAAGGACAGCAACGAGCACAACACAAACGCGACGATACTGCCGAGGATGCCCTCATGAAACCATTGCAAAGCTCGCAACCCTTGCATGACATAAGTCAAAACCAGCGCGTGTATCAAATATGCACCGTACGAATACTGACCGATTCGAGTCAGCATGGCAGCCAGCCGTTGACGTCCCAGCAGCCAAAGCGCCAGACCATAGACCAGCAATAGCTGTGCTACCGTATACAAGAACATGGACGGCTTCAAGGAAGTGGCGACGTTCAGATTGATCAGACCGCTTCCCGAATCACGGATCAGTTCATATCCTACGTAACCGTAAAGCAAGACAAAGGAGATGCAGATCCACGCCCAATACTGCTTGATTTTCGCTCGAAATACGGGAAGAAGGACAGCAACCATCCCCCCGAACAGGAAGTAGAAGAAGTAATAAAAAGCGTTGCGATCCCGGTATTTGACGAAATAGGTATCCAGCCAGACGTTGTGAAAGGAAAATCCATGTGCGGGAATATAGCGGTGTGAAAACCACATCATCACGCCATAGACCAGACTGACCCCCGCTGCAATGACCAAAAAGCGCAGAAGCGTATGTGCCTGTCGCCGCATGAAACGAAACACTTGTTGCCACAAGGGGTAGAACAGATAAAACTGAAAAATCATCACAACGAACCAGAGATGATAGGAAGCCGTCCCTGTCAGAAGCGTCTTGCTAAGATTCCATACACCCCCACCATCTCCCCCCTTCAGAAAATCTGGGGACAGGAGGAGATAGACGATGGACCATACGAGATAGGGAAGCAGGATTTCTGTCATCCTTTTTCGCATAAAACTCAGGTAGGTAATCTTCTCATAGTAGTTGTAAAACAGGACCAGTCCCGTGATAAATACGAAGGCAGGCACAGCGAATTTCAGTAAATGAAACCACATTCCATAAACCATTGCCGTCTCAGGATCAATCCCGGGGACTCGCATGTAGACTCCTATGACATGTTGATAGACTACAGCTAAAAACGCAAAGGAGCGAATTAGCTCAAGCTCCGCGATTCGTTCTTTTCGCATTCATCCGCACCTTCCAGCACTTTCCATTATTTGCAAAACAATAAACTCATTTTCCATACTACTTTTTTGAAGCAAGGATCGCAAGTTTTATAAAATGGAACCGCCAGTGGAATTTTTGCCCTCCCCTTCCCGGTTTTTAACCGGCTGTATCCTTCTTGCGTAATGGGCCAAAACGTGAAAAACCGCCCGTAATAGTATACGGACGGACTTGTTTCCAGCGCTTGATCCTATTCATTTCACTTCAAGACTTGCTTCTTTCGGAGGGGTATCCGCGAGCCATAGGTCAGGCAACGCCACACCCACTCCAGCGGGCCGTAGGTGTAACGGGCGAGCCACCAGCGGCTCCCGATGATTTGCAAAACAAACAGGATCAGGCAGATGATTGCGCCTGTCAGCATACTGATCTTTCCGTATATGTGAAAGAGGCGCACCATTCCAGTGAATACAAACGTTTGCAAGACGTAATTACTCAATGCCATCCTCCCCACAAAGGCCAGGGGCATCAGTGTCTTCCTCCAGGCTTCATCTGCACACAGCAGCATCAAGGAAGTGATGTAAAAGCCACAAAGCGTCAGCCCGCTCAACCCGACAAAGACTAGGACCCCTGTATCCGCAGAGGACGGGAGTACCAAAACGCTTTCCTGTAAAAGCGGAATCATCGCAACCAATGGAAGACTAAGGAAGAGTGAAGTCCACCAAACGCGTCGAATCGCTGGCAGAAAGTCGGCGGTACGGTGAAACAAGCCTTGTCTGGCTAAGGAAAAACCCAATAAAAATAGCGGCAGGATCGGAATGACAGCGAAGAATTCATTAGAGATTACGTATGGAATTTCATAAGCCAGCCGAAATCCCATCCATTGCGGCCAGGCCCCCTCGTTGTAGGCTTGCAGGGCCATAACCACGAGACCTGCCTTGCCTTCCATTTGCTGTGACGCCGGATCGGACGGGAGAAGGAGCAGCAGCGTCATCAGGCCCTGGTAGAAAATCAGCAATGACCATGCCCAGGCGTGCACTGTCTTTTGACTTTTGTAATAGAACCATAAAAGAATACATCCCGCAATTGCATAGGTGTGCAAGATATCGCCGTACCACAGAAAGATGAGATGCAGCATGCCGAACCCCAGGAGCACCCACAAGCGTCTAGCAAATAGTCGTTTGATCGGGAGACCCTTCTGTTCGGCTCGATGCATGAATAGGTAGAACCCGGCACCGAACAAAAAGGAAAAAATCGTATAAAATTTCGTCTGGATAAACATGTTGAAAAGGAGCCGGAGCCATTCGTCCGCTCGTGTGTGCTGGATGGGGAGGGCATCTGCTGGAAGGAACAGCATCGGGTGCAGAAAAGTTGGCATATTAACCAGCACGATTCCCAGAAGGGCAAAGCCTCGAATCACATCCAACTGATGGATACGGTCCCCCTCTGAGACAGGAAATAGATTCACACATGTCATCCTTTCTGATTCTGATCAAGGTGCGAAGAGAAACCGCATGCGCACGACTCACTCACCGGTCCGATGAATTCATTCAAGTCCGAATGCGAAAAGCTTTGATTCTGCGATAAAAGGTTTTTTCAGGCAATCGTTGAAACAAGGAGAGCGCGGGCCGAAAATTGGCCTCGATAACCCAGATCTTTCCCTCTTGATCCAATCCCAGGTCCAATCCGATCTCCAGCAAGCGAGGATAGGCTTTCCCCAAGCAGGAAGCCACTGCCAAAGAGACTTTCTTGATGTCGAACAATAAATCAGGCCGTTTTGGAATCCCAGAGCGCTGGATGGCATTTTGAAGTGAAAGTACACTGCCGCGACTGCGGGCTACATTCGTCACCACATAACCGGGACCGGCCAGCTTTGCCAGCCATCCTGTGACCTGCCAACGCTGATTGCTCCTTGTCCTCTGTACCATCACTCTCACATCAAATGGCCGTCCATTTATCCTACCCAAAGAAAGATGAGGCTGCAACAAGTATATCTTCGGGCGAAACAAAGATTTCAGCGCGTGAAGAACAGCCTCTTTTCCCTCGACAACCCGCCGAATCGATCCCGCATGGATCCGATACCTCTCCCCGTCCAGGCTGCTCATTTTGATGATTCCTGCTCCTCCACCTCCGCCTGACGGCTTCAGGATGACATCTCCGTAGTTCTCCATATACTCCCACAGAGCTGCGGGGGAAAAACGCTTCGTCGGCGGCAAATACGCCTGTAAACGTGCATCCTTTGCGATATGCTGGTGTTTGCTCCATTTCCCTACGTTTGGCGCTTTTATTGCTTCATCTCCCCATTCATAATCAGATGATGTTCCTCAACTTTGGTAATCTGATTTTTGTCATCGACAAAGACAACCTTTGGCACCAACTGTCTTGCTTCCCGATCATCGTACATTCCCATGCTGAGTATGATGACCAGATCACCAGGCGAAAACAGATGAGCAGGAGGGCCATTCAAACAAATTTTTCCACTGCCCCCTTCAGCCGGCAATGCATATGTCTTCCAGCGAGTTGCATTTCGCAGACTGGTCACCTGAACGATTTCATAGGGAAGAATCTCTGCCGCTCTCATCAACTCTGCATCGATGGTAATACTGCCCACATAATCCAGCTCTGCTTGCGTCACGGTCGCTCGATGAATTTTGCCCTTGCACATATGTCGTTGCACCAGGCAAGCACCCCTTTCCTATTCCAGATGCTCCTAGTCTATGTGCAGCAGGCTGTCCATGAACCCAGTCGTGTTTGAGGCAGCGGTTTTTACCAGACAAAAAAAGCAGGGGAAGATCCCCCGCTTCGTCGTATGACACCGCTAATCGTAGCTTGCCAGGCTGTTGACAATCTGCTCCTCGATACGGTTTAGATCCAGGTCGTTCGACATATACCCGTTGATGATCAGCGAGAACACCAGCTTCTCACCGCTTTTCGTGGTCACGTAACCGGACAGGCTTCGCACATCGGTCATGGAGCCTGTCACGCCAGTCAGATTTTCTTCTGCAGCCGTTCCGATAAAGCGCTCCTCCAGTGTTCCGTCTACTCCAGCCAATGACAGCACCTCTACGAAAACAGGTGAAATCTCGTGCTGCTTGCTCATGCCTTCCAAAACAGAGACGAAGTGCCTTGGAGAAATCAGGTTGTAGCGAGTGAGGCCCGATCCGTCCATCATGTCAAAATTGGTTTTGCCGCCCATGGCCTGCACCATCTCCAATACCGACTGGACACCGGAGTCGGCGCTGCCGTTCGCTTGTTTGTGCGCACCGATGCTCTTCAAAATCATTTCGGCATATCCATTGTCGCTTTGTTTGCTCATATAATCTACGATTTGGCGAAGCGGCTGGGATGTAAACTCCATTCGCTTGACTGCCGCTGCGGGTACGGGACCGAGGACAATTTTGCTGTTGCCGGAAAAACGGATCCCTTCCTCTTCCATCTTCTCCTTTAGAACTGTACCGAAATACATCGCAGGCTCTTCGACAGGGATTCGTTTGGCGCCACCGTCATGATCGAGTGGCAATGTCCCCGTAACCCGAATCTGATTGGTTCCTCGCTCACGCTCGATAACCAAAGAATCTTTCCCGCCTTCTGCCGTGACGGCTTCGTTCTTGAGGCTCAGGTAAGAAGTATTCGGGTAGAGGCTGACCCGTACAGCATCCCCTTCCTGCTCTCCCGGCTCATAAGCCAGTACAATGGTTCCCCTGTTGAGCGACAAGGCTCCGATGCGCGGATTGAACGCTTCATCCTCATCGTCCCATGTCCATCCAAGACCCAGACGCTCTTGGTCAAAATAGGTTTCATCCAGTATCAGATTTCCGGTAATCTGCTTGATCCCCCGTTTTTTGAGATCGTCTACGATCTGCTCCACAGATACGCCGTTCTGCACTTTTAACGAATCGTCTGTGTGGATCGTAGGGTCCCCGTATCCTTTTACATACAGATTTCCCTGGATCACAGGAGAATCAGCCTTGGCTGCATCTGTGTACAGCTCCGTCTTGTATACATATTCAGGTCCAAGCTGCGACAAGGCGGCTGCACTTGTCAGCATTTTGACATTCGCTGCAGGTGTCAGGAGAGTATCGGCATCCCGCTCGTACCAGACCGCCTCATCACCGGTCGAGTCTACGGATTTGACCAGCAGTCCGACGGCGAGATTCTCCAGCTGCGGCTGATCCAGGATGGGATCGAGTGTTGCAGACAGCTTGTATGTTTTTTGGTCATCTGTTGCATACCCATCCGGCATGCTGAGTTGGGGGTACGAGGTCAGCAGTACTACGATCTGGTCTTGCAGATCTCTTGCGTACTTGGATTTATACACTCCATTGGTCATGATCACGTAGGCAAGTTTATGCCCATTCTGTGCTGTCACATAACCCGCCAAGGCATTCACTCCGCCCATCGAGCCCGTCTTCGCGATCGCTTTCTTTTCGGCAATCGTCCCTTTCAGGCGGTTTTTGAGCGTACCGTCCACTCCAGCGATCGGAAGTGATGCTTCCAGAGCCTCGCGATAGCTCTGCTCCTGGACAAAAGCAAGCATCGTCACCATCTGCTCAGGCGTGATCCAGTTGAAGCGGGAAAGACCGGAACCATCCACCACACGAAATCCGGATTCTATGCCAGCCCGCTTCACCATCTCGCGGACCGCCTCGCTTCCCGCTGCGAAGCTTCCTTCCCCTTTTTGCGTGGCACCCAACGTCTTCAGCAGCATGTCGGCGTAAAAGTTGTCGCTTTCCTTGTTCAGTTCGATCACAAGCTCGGATAGCGGTTTGGAGTAGTGCGTGTGGAGTGGGGTACCGTGTGTTACCACTGATTTTTCAATCCCCTTTTGTGCCGGGGTAATGATCCCTTCCTGAAGCAGAATGTCTCGCCACAGCTCTCCGACATAGAGTGCCGGGTCTTCCATCGTAACGGCCTCTTGATAGGGCTTGGCTTGTGCTCCGATCGTCCCTTTCAGGATGATTTCGTTTTTTCCTCGGGGACGTTCGACTGTAATGGATGTCGAACTGTTGTTCGCAACAATCTGAACCTGATTGGTGATGGCCAGATATGTAGTCGCAGGCTGTAAAGTGACAGCGGGAGCCGAGGCTTTCCCGGGCGTAATCGTCACCGTCACGCTGTTTTTCTCTGCCGCCAGGCCGCTGAGCTGAGCACTGTATCCGTAAGGCTCGTCATCCCACATCCAGCCCATTCCCAGACGCTGCGTATCGAAATAGCTTTCATCGACGAGCAGCTTCCCCGTCACTCGTCGGATCCCCTTTTCCTTCAGGGCCAATGCGATGTCGCGCAGATCGCTTTGTTTCAGACTCGGATCGCCATAGCCTTTTAGAATAAGGTTCCCTTGGACGACACCATTGCCGACGAGAGACCCGTCGATGAGCACTTCTGTCTTCCAGCGATGATCCGGTCCCAAGCGTTCCAATCCCGTGATTGTTGTGAACAGCTTCAGTGTTGATGCCGGGATGTAGCTTCTCTTCGCCTGATGCTGATACAGGAAGCGCTTGTCTGTCAAATCATAGACGGCAATTCCCGCATGAAGACCGATGCTGTTGTCATCTTTTTTCAGATCGGACAAGCGCTTTTCAATCTGTGCCTGAAGGGGCGACACTGCTTCCGCCCCCGACTCGGCATAGACTGGTGCCGCCGAGACAGACAGAATCACAGCCAACACCATCAGCCACATACAGGCTTGTTTGACTTTCAGATTCATAGTCTCCTCCTTCTCATATTTTCGTACGGGCGGCTCTCCAGTATCAGAGAAAAAGCCTGAGTACGAGTCCTATTTTTCTAAATAGTAA
Source organism: Brevibacillus panacihumi W25 (assembly GCF_000503775.1). GTDB lineage: Bacteria > Bacillota > Bacilli > Brevibacillales > Brevibacillaceae > Brevibacillus > Brevibacillus panacihumi_A. The sequence continues at coordinate 76,452 of NZ_KI629785.1, forward strand.
CACAATAATCTGGATACTTCCTGCGACTAACGTACCTGTTGCTGTCCATACTAGAGAAAACATGACCGAACGGAGGTATTACCTGTGCTGATTCGCTTCATCTGGACGGCTGTCCTTTGTCTGACTTTGGCTGGCCCGGCATTCGCTGCTCCCCCTAATCTGGCTCGCTTGCACGTCGATACCACCCCTGTGAAAAACGTACGCGATCTGGTACAAACCTGTGATCTCATTGTCTCAGGCCGCACCGACAGTCATTTCCAGTCCGCTCCGACGGGAGTCTCCCTGGGCCACGGAAAGGTGCACAACTACGTACAGTCCTTTCGGGTCCAGCGCACCTGGAAAGGCTCTGCCCCGCAGGTCATCAAACTGCTAACTACGGGAATAGAGCCACTGCCAGATGCCAGAGATCCCCTCAATCTAACATACCCAGGGCCCCTGAGCGAAGGAGAGTATGTGCTTTTTCTCAAAAGGGTTCACGGAACCAATCTTTATCGTCTCGTCGGGGTCTGGCAAGGAGTTTATCCCGTACAGGTCGGGCGAACCATCGCATTGCGGGGAGTCGGATTTGCAGAGTTGAATGGACTTGCTTTGGACCAGATCGGCCTGACATTGCAACGATTACAAGCACCCGCACGTTAACGGTCTGGCAAAATCCCCAATTGCTTTCCCAGATCGAGAAGCGCCATATAGGGATCTCCCGGCAATTGCAGGGCGTAGGCAAAAGCCGGCTCGGTCTTGATGCCTTGCTCCCTGAGCCGCAGGATAGTCTCCCTGAGTCCGGGGTCCCTCTCCATTAGCGCATGCTCCACAATCATATGAAGGTAGGCATTTTGCTCTATCACCGGTCTCGGCTGGCCGAACAGCTCAAAGGCAAACCCGCTGTAGAAAAAATTGGCTTTGATCGTCGGAATTCCGCTCCGTTCTTTTTGTGTGATGACAAAGTCCTGCACCCCCCCGTATAACGAGATCACCTGCTGTTGAAATCGGGCAAAATCATGAACCTCCATGATCACGTCCAGGTCGGATTGATCCGTATCGATCTCAATGGGGATCGTGCCGCACAGGACAGGCGAATACGATTCTAGCTCCTCCGGAATGCGAAGTTCACATATAGCCCGATATGCCAGCTGTTGTTTGGGGTTGCCAGCCTGTAATGTCTGCCAATTGGTCAACAAGCCGTTCCTCTCCTTTCCATATTGGGGAAAATATGAAAAACCACTGTCTTCACAGTGGTTTTTTCGGTGAGCCACTACTTGCTCATATCGTACATAAAAAGGAACATCGCGATCGCACAAGCGAGGACAGTGCCGATAAAGCCCCACATGACCCATTTATTTTCATTGCGATTCTGATTATCGTTCATCACGCAGTCTCCTCATACAAGCATTCATCATCATTATAAAACCGTTTTCATGGAAAAGAAACCCGATAATATGACAAAGATGTTGCTTTCAGGAGTTTAAACAGTCGTTTAATTCGCGAATTGACGAACGATTTGACTGGCTTGAACATCTCCGCTGATCAGTTTTTCCTTTTTCATCCAATTGATCAGCGTTTGCCAGGATTCTTCGGTCTGGTAGCCAAAAGGCTTATCCCCTGCATCCATCAGCGGCAACAGGATCTCCAGGCTCTTGGTCTCGATGTCCTCCTCGAGCGGGAATTCCTCCGCCTGCTTGGCCAAAAGCAGATCCAGAGCTGGTTTCGGATTCTCGGCGACGTATTTCTGTGCTTTTGCAGCCGCGCGCATAAATGCTTCGAACGCTTGCTTTTTCTGTTCCCACTGATCATCGCTTGTCGTCAAGATCAGTTCGTAATAGTCAGGCACTCCGAAATCGGTTGGTTTGAAAATGTTAAGCGGTACACCGTGCTTCTCCAAAATGGGCCCTTCATGGTTGATGTAGCCTCCGACTACGGCATCCACCTTTTTGCCGGTCAAGGCAGGCACAATGTCAAACCCAATATCGATAAAGGACAGCCCGGAGTCGTCTCCGCCAGCATGTTTGACCGCTGTACGAACGATGGATTCGTTAAACGGGATCGATGGGAATCCGATGGCTTTGCCTGCGAGCTTTTCCGGAGAATCCAGTCCGCTGTCCTGCCTAGTCATGATCGCGTTCAGCGGATGTCTGACCAAAGCCGCTACAGAAACGACTGGAATACCCTCTGCTCTCGCCTGAACCACCTGTGTCTGATAGCTAATCGCCAGGTCTACTTTGCCCGCTGCTACCATTTTCAGCGGATCATTGCTGTCCGATGGCATTTGCAGGTGAACATCCAGATTTTCTTCCTGGAAAAAGCCCTTTTCCTGGGCTACGTACAGAAAGGAGTGGACCGCATTCGGATACCAGTCCAAGGCGACGGTCAGTTTTGTCGGTTCCCCTTTGCCATTTGCCTGCGGATTCGAATCCGGGGCAGCCGGAACGGCGGTATTGCTGCTTCCGCAAGCCGCCAAGCTTGCAGCCAAACCAAATGCCAGAACACTCTTCATCCAATTCTTTTTCGTTCTCATGATGGTTTCTCTCACCTATTTTTTTTATTTTTTTCGAGACTGTGGCATATAACGTTGCCCGATATATCCCACGATCCAGAACAACAACATGCCCAGGAGGGATAACAACAGAACGGATGCAAATAGCGCAGGTGCCTGAAAATTGCCGGAAGCCCGCCGCCCGAAATAGCCGAGCCCTTCACTCGCTCCCAGCCATTCGCCGATCGTTGCGCCAGACACGCTGTACGTCGCCGCTACCTTCAGCCCGCTGAAAAAAGCCGGAAGACTGGAGGGCAGCTGCAGCTTCGTGAAAATTTGCCAGGGAGTAGCCCCCATCGTCTGCAGCAAACGGATCATTTCCCGGTCGGTCCCGCGCAAACCATCGTAGGTGGTGACGACGATCGGAAAGAAGGTAAACAGCACCGTGACGGCGATTTTCCCCGAGATGTCATAACCAAACCAGAGGATAAACACGGGCGAGAGAGCGATGATCGGAATGGTCTGCGAGATCACGATATACGGATAGACAATTCGTTCGACCAAACGGCTTCGGTTCATGACAAACGCGAGCAGGCTTCCAAATACAATCGAAATGCTAAGGCCGATGAGCACTTCCTTCAGCGTCGCCCACAGATGCTGTCCGAAGAGCGGCTCGCGCAGTTCCCACAAAGCGTACAGGACCGAGCTTGGCGGCGGAAGAATGAAAGGTGGAATCGCCAGCAGGCGGCACACTGCTTCCCAGACCCCTAGAAACAGGATCAGCGAAGCCGCAAACCATAAGCCGCGCTTGCCTTTATCCATATGCGACGCCCCCCTGTGCCTTCGCTCCTGCTGCTTGCCGCAACAATCCCCAAATCTCTTCTCGCAAGTCCAGAAAAGCCGGGAGATTGCGGCTTGCTGTGCTGCGAGGATACGCGATTGGAACTTCGCGCTCCACAGGCGCCGTAATTGGCGCTCCCGATAGAAGAATGACGCGATTTGCCAGCAGTATGGCTTCATCCATATCGTGTGTAATCAAAATCATCGTGCTGCCAGTCTGCCGCCACATCTGCAGCAGCCACTCCTGCAGCTCCAAACGGGTGATGCCGTCCAATGCGCTGAACGGCTCGTCCAGCAGCATCAGATCCGACCCGAACAGCAGCGCCCTAAGGAACGAGACGCGCTGTCTCATCCCTCCCGACAATTCATGGGGATAGGCATCCGCCCACTCAGACAGGCCGTATCGCGGCAGCTCTTCCCGCACCCGCCGCTGCGCCTCTTTTTTGGAACAGCCTTGAATTTCCAGCGGCAGAGCAGCATTTTCTACTACGGTGCGCCATGGCATTAGTGCATCACTTTGCGGCATGTAGCCGATTTTGCCCAATCGCTCCTTCGTCGCGACTCCGTCGATGCGAATCTCTCCTGCCTGCGGCTGCAAAAGTCCTGCTGCCAGTTGAAACAGAGTGCTTTTGCCGATGCCACTCGGTCCGATCAAGCTGACAAAGTCGCCTTTTTTCACTTCCAGGTCAAAGGACGACAGGAGCTTTCTCTCCCCGTAGGAAAAATCGACCTGCGAGAAAGCGAGCTTTTCGTTCACGGCCACATTTCCTGCCTGTACGCCATATCCCAGAAAAGGACTTCCATCTTTGACGTGATGAGGAAATGCTCTTCCAGTCTCGCCAGCTCCTGCTCGTTCTTCCCGTCTGCCAACTGGTCGATCAGCTCGATCAGCCAGATCGCCAGAGAGCCAAACTCATCGGAGCTGTACATGCGCACCCAATCTCCGTACAGCGGGTGGTCGATTGCCCCGTCTACCTTCGCAAGACGCTTCCCGATCTCCCAGTAGCTCCAGGTGCAAGGCAATAGCGCGCTAACCAGGTCTGCCAACGATCCTTCATGGGCAACCTTCAGCATATAGCTGGTATACGCCAGCATGACGAAGGAGGGCTGCGTGGCTTCCAATTCCTCGCGTGTAATGCCAAAACGTTCTGCATATTGGCGATGCAACGACATTTCATCGTTCAATGTCGCTTCTTGCAGCTGGGCAAACCGCGCACTGGTCGTCAGGTCATATGCCTTTGTGCTCCCAAGCGCAAACATTTTGGCGTATTCGATCAAATAGACATAGTCCTGCTTCATGTAAAATTTGAATGATTCCACCGGAAGACTTCCATCACCGAGCCCGGTAACAAACGGATGTTTGTATTTGCTCTCCCAGATCGGTGCCACGCTTTGCAAAAGTCTTTGGCTAAAAGGTTTCACGATGCGCTCACTCCTCTATTTTCTCCTGGTTGCACCAGGTCGCGATAAACACAGCCATGATTTGGGCAAACTGGACAAGCTGTACCGGATCGATCGACTCGTCAACGGAATGTGCTTGGGACAATTCGCCCGGGCCAAACAAGGCAGCTGGGATGCCTGCGTGAGCAAACCAGCCTGCATCCGTAACGGATGGGGACATATCCACAGCGGGAGCATGTCCGAGCTGTTGCTCGTAGGCTGCCTGCAGCACGGCGAGGGCAGGATGTTCCAAATCCAGCTCCAGCGAAGGGAAAATTTCACCACGCTCCTCAATCATGGAACGCCCTCCCCAGCGAAACGACGGGGGATTCTCACGGAGCCAAACATCAGCAGCAGCCGCCCGATTGACATGGTCCTCGATCTCCTTGACGACCTCTTCATACGATTCATTCGGGTAGAAGTGAACCGTGATCCACAAGGAGCAGCGGTCTGCGATAAAGGCAGCATGCCGCCCACCCTCGATTACCGCCGGATTAATGGTAGTGGTGCCGGGAGGAAATCCCGGGTACGACTTCATGACCGCCCAATGCCGTTCCAAATCCTGCAATGCCGCCAGTATCTTCGCCATTTTTTCAATGGCTGATGCTCCGAGGACCCGGCCTCCAGCATGAATCGTCCTTGCGCGCATGCCATCGTGCAGGGTCTCCGGGCTTTCGACCGTGATCCACCCGGTGATCACTCCGCCCTGGCCTTGAATGTGCAGGTCGCTCGAATCCACAACCACCGCATAGTCCGCGGTATAGCCCCTCTCGATGGCAACCAGCGTCCCGGCTTCTCCCGCTTCTTCGCCAATCACGGATTGAAAAATCAGATCGCCCTGCAAGCTTACCCCGTACTCGCGCAGCATTTTGATCGCGAACAGGCTGGCTGCGAGTCCGCCCTTCATATCCGCTACCCCTCTTCCGTACAGGCGGCCATCCTCACCGCGAGTCAAGGAGAATGGCGGATGCGTCCAGGCTGCATCATCCCCGACCTCCGCTACATCGATGTGGCCGTTGACGATCAGACTCTTGGCTTTTTGCGGCGCTGTGCCGGTCAACCGCCCCACGATGTTATCGTCCCCTGGATACACCGTCCAGCGATCCACTTCAAACCCCAGCTTCTGCAATTCTTCCGTCAGCACTTGTTGCGCGGTGTCGCTGTTTCGGGCTGGAGGGCTGACCGTCGGATGGGAGACCAGCGTCTGCAGCAGATCGAACATTTCTTCCTGCCGCTGGGCGATGGCAGCCACCGCTTCACGCAATCGATCCATCGCTATTCAATCATCCCTTCTGTCGGGCTGCTTGCGGAGGCGTAGCGCTTTTTCGGAATGCGGCCCGCCAAGAATCCTTTGCGGCCTGCTTCCACGCCCAGCTTCATCGCTTCTGCCATCAGCACCGGGTCATCGGCCAAAGCTACTGCCGTGTTGAGCAATACACCATCCGCCCCCAGCTCCATCGCTTTTGCGCAATCTGCCGGAGATCCGATGCCCGCGTCCACGATGACCGGGACCTTTGCTTCCTCGATGATAAAACGCAGGTTGTTCTCATTGATGATGCCTTGACCTGAGCCAATTGGAGAGGCACCCGGCATAACGGCGTGGACGCCTACCTCTTGCAGACGTCTTGCCAGGATCGGGTCGTCATTCGTATACGTAAGCACGGTAAAGCCTTCCTCGACCAGGATGCGCGATGCTTCCAGGGTACCGATCGGATCAGGCAGCAAGGTTCGCTCGTCTCCGATGACCTCCACCTTGATCATGTCGCACAATCCGGAAGCTTTCGCCAAACGCGCGATGCGTACAGCTTCCTCTGCGGTGTATGCCCCTGCCGTATTCGGCAAAAGGGTAAAGCGCTTCAGATCGAGCCTTTCCAGAAAATGAGGCTCGTGCGGATTTTCCAGATTCAGGCGACGCACGGCAAAGGTAAGAATTTCCGCTCCGGATACCTCCACTGCCTTTCCTTGTGTATCCAGATCAGCAAACTTCCCGGTTCCCAAAAGCAAGCGGGAACGAAATTCGTATGTTCCAATTTTCAGTACATCCATGTCTGTCATCCTCCCCCTACGAAGTGAACAATCTCAATGCGATCGCCATCTGCAATCGTCTGATTCTCGTACTGCGAACGTTCAATAATCGTACCGTTCTGCTCGACTACCACGATTTTTTCCATTAATTGGTATGAATCGAGCAAATCACGGATCGTCCGCACTTGATCCGTCAGCGGGACCTGTTTTCCGTTTACAATGATCTGCATAACGTCCCCATCTCCTCCTTCTCCCGTACAACCGAAAAAAAGCTTCCCCCGCCGCTGGGACCACCCAGTCATGCGAAAGAAGCTGTATATCCAAAACATCCGGACGAATGAAAAAAACCATCCGCCGCCGGGATGGTTGGATTCGATCCTCTGTGCCATATGAAACAGATACGCTCAAATCAAGCGATCTCTTCCATCTAGCCGAATTGATTTCGTCTACCTCTTCCTCCGCTGGCATGACCCAGGTCAGGTTCAACGGTCAGTAACGCATTCGTTACAATCTCAGCCGACTATGCTCGGCCCCCGTTTGGTAAAGAACTATGCGGTTGTGTACTACGCCTATACCGTACCACGCTATTTGCTGTTTGTAAAGGCTTCCTTGTGGATGTTTTCCAATTCAACGAGACAACGCTGCGCCCACGCTGACATTTTCTTCATCTTGTCCATCTCTCGCTCCAGAGCGATCCGAACCGATTCCTTGTAATCGGGGATGGCAGCATTGTAGCGAATTACGGATTGTCCAGGCACATAAAACTTCTCCAGATGAGACAAGGCCGTACGCTGGTGAAACAGGGGAACATCTACCTCGTAGGAAGTATGCAAATCCCCTTGCGTCGGGTATTTGGTGACAGCCAGAACCTTCACCAGCAGCTTGCCATCGTGATTCTCCAACACCTCTGCCACATATTCACCTGTTTTATAAGGGACGCGGACAATATCACCCGTATTCCAGTTCATATTCTAGTCCTCCTTCTCATGTCTTTCTCCAAAGCCCCCTGCCCTGACAAGCATTGTGCTATTCCATTAGCTCCTCCAATTTTTGGCGGGCCAAGGCAAGCACTTCCTCCGCTGCAAGATTTGCCTGACCGCCACCTTGTGCGATCGCCGGGCTCCCGCCGCCTTTGCCATCGATTGCTGGCAGTACCTCTTTCATCAGTTGATTCATGGCGACAGACACATTCTGACCGCGTGAAAAGACAAGCTGCCGCTTCTCTCCGGTCGTCGCCAACAACGATATGACATCCGTGGCTTGCGCGTTCACCTGTTGGGCAAATTGTTGCAATTGCTGGATCGTCCTGTCGGCAAATCCTTTTTGCAGCAGACGATACCCCCCTACAGGAGTCGCTTCGGCCAGCGCTTGGCGAACCTCTTCTGCCAGCATCAGCCGCTCTTTTTCTTGCAGAGCTTGCTTGAGTGCGTCACGCTCCGCCAGCAAGCGCTCCAGCTCTGTGCCGAGTTCGGCTTCATTGGTTCCCAGCAGTCGGACTGCGTCGCTGATCCTTCGCTGTTTGACCGTATACTCGCGCATGGCGCGCCAGCCGCAGAGAAATTCCAGCCGTACATTGCCGCGATGGCGTTCCCAACCCAGCATCTTGATCAGCCCCACTTCCCCGGTACGGGATGGATGCGTTCCGCCGCAGGGGTTGTAATCAAAATCCGGGATGATCACCAGGCGGATGTCTTGTGTGACGGTCGGCAGCTTGTGAAGCGGCAATGCCTTCCATTCGTCCTCATCGACAAAACGGGCGATGATCGGGTGATTTTCCAAGATGATCTGGTTGGCTCGACGCTCTACTTTTTCCCAAACGTCCGGAGTCAGTTCATCCAATCGAACATCAATCGTGACACGCTCGCTTCCCAGATGGAAGGCTACGGTCTCGGCACCAGCCACCTCGCGGAAGGAGGCAGATAAAATATGCTGCCCGGCGTGTTGCTGCATATGGTCAAATCGGCGCTCCCAATCGATCTGTCCGTTTACTTGTTCCCAAGATTCGGGGAGCTGCCCTTCCAGTCGGTGGCGAATCTCCCCATCGATTTCTTCTACGTCGACGACCCGAATCTCTCCCAGGTAGCCTTGGTCGGCAGGCTGTCCGCCGCCGGTCGGGTAAAAGGCCGTTTGGCTTAGCACAACGTACGGTGTGCCATCCGCTTCGGCTCCTCGTTTCGTGATCGCAGCCGTGAAGGTTTGCTGGTAAACGTCTTGATAATACAGTCTGTCTTTCATCCTTACTCCTTGCCGCTGGAGTCAGCCATCGTCCGAATGTGCTCCAGCCATTTTCTCTACCGGCCCGTACCCGTATAATAGGGGCGGGAGGCGATTTCGTTGAGCAAAAAATATTTTACGCCCGAAGAAGCGAACCAACTGTTGCCATATGTACGAGAAGAAATCTCTTTTTTGCAAGGATTAAAAAGCCAATTTCAGGATGCCTATCGGGAACGCGAGCACTTGAAAAAATCGCAGTCCGCGACAGACGACGACCTGTTCACGTTGGAATGCAAGCTGGAATTCATGGAAATGGAAGCCCAGATGCGCCTTCAGCACATGGCCGCCAGCGGAATCCAGGTGAAGGACATCGACGTGGGGCTGGTGGATTTCCCCGCTCTGCTCAACGGTGAAGAAGTCCTGCTCTGCTGGCGCGAAGGAGAAGAAGCTGTCGAGCACTATCACGGGCTTTATGACGGCTTTATCGGCCGAAAAAAGCTGGACTAGAAGAATTGCCTTTTATACGAGCAGCTCGGCCATTTTCTCGTCTCGTTGCAGACGTTCTTCCGGTGTAGCCAGATCGTATTTTTTCAGCAGGTGAAAAAGCTCATTCAACTGCTCCTGCGTCAAATCCGTCGCGAGCAAAGCCTCAAGCTGATCGGCGCGTTCTCCTGGCAGGTAGGGGGCCTGCTCCGACAGTTTCTTTTGCACATCAGCCACCGTGTGGTTCAATCTGCACTCTCCCATGCATCATACCTCCTGTTACCTGCACTTTTTGTCATCATACCATGAGTGGTCAGGTGAAAAAAAGGCGTACAAGCCCCTGGAGCTGTACGCCTTTTTGCTTATGCTCTCTTTCGGACGCGAAAATTGGACTCGATCAGCAGCCAGTTTTGCGGAAATGGCAAACCCAATTTCCAGTAGCTGACGCCTCTTAATCCCATCTGTTTAACCAGATTAAACTTAGCCTGGATGGAACGGGCGTCCTCAAACCAAACCTGATGACGGCGGCCTTCATCATCTGTGTACTCGAAAAAGGGAGCCTGCGCCCTGGCGTCATACTGGATCGCCACATTTTCCCTCGCGGCGAGTGCGATTGCTCCTTGGGCGCTCAATGCCCTGGCAGTCGTTCCCGGCTCAAAAGGAAGCGTCCAGTCATAGCCGTAAAGGTTTTGCCCCATCATGATTTTCTCCGCTGGCATCTCCGTCTTCGCATACTGCAATACCCGGCGCACCGGACCGATGGGCGAGACAGCCATCGGCGGACCGCCGCTGTACCCCCACTCGTAAGTCATAATGACGACGAAATCGGCAATCTCTCCGATCTGGCGATAATCATGGGCTGCGTACCATTTTCCTTGCTGCTCGGCGCTCGTTTTCGGCGCGACGGCGACAGACATCATCATTCCCGCAGCCTGGGCGCGCTCTTTGGCACGCCGGAGAAACTGGGCGTACGCGTTCCGATCAGTAGCTGGCAACGCCTCCATGTCAAAATGGATGTCTCCGAAGCCAAGCTCCCTAGCGGTTGTGAAGATATTGTCCAGCAACTTTTGCTGCAGGGCTTGATCGTTCAGGACGAGACTGCCCAGTTCTGAACTAAATTGGTCTCCCTCCAGATTGGTCACCACAAACATCATGACGACCTGATTTTCCCTAGTAATGGCAGGAAATTCGTTCAAAGGCGGCCGGGAGAGCGTGCCATCCCGCTGGATCCGAAAACTGAACGGGGCCAGATAGGTCAAATGAGGTGCCGCTCTGCGTACATCTGCCTCCAATGCAGGACTGACGGTCCTCCGCGGTTCGGCATACGCAGCGAAATCCGCTGCCCGGCGGGGGCGGGGCGGAATGTACAAACGCTGACCGATGGACAAAGGACGGTACATCGATATTCCGTTTACCCTCGCCAGTTCTGCGGCACTGATCTGGTATCGCTGACCGATGGTATACAGGGTATCCCCCTGTTGCACCACGTAAAAGCTTCCCACAATCGGAATCACAAGCGCCTGTCCGACGACGAGCTTGTTTGGATCAGGAAGCTCGTTTGCCCTTGCGATCTCCTCGACTGACGTATCAAATTCTCTCGCAATATCCTGCAGGGTCTGTCCTTCTTCGACCACATAAATCTGCATGCTCCTCCTCCTTCGCACAATCTCTCTTATCCTTGTATTCGGGAAGAAGGCAGTAGGTGTATGTCTAGGAGAAGGATTTCAGCAGATCGTATAGATGCGCTACCGAATGAAGCGCATAGTATCGTTCCTGTACCTGACCGGACCTGATGAGCAACAGGGCAGGAACACTGGATATCTTCCATTTTTCTGCCAGAGATGGAGAGGTATTCAGGTTGATCTGATATATCGAGACATCAGGCAGAGCCGCTTCCACGACGCGCAGCATCTGCCCCGTGATCTTGCAGGTGCCGCACATCGGCGTATAGACGAAAAGGACAAAGGATTTCTTCGAAGCGAGCTGTTCATTCAGTTTATCCAAATGCAGTTCTTCCATCTGATTTTTCTCCTATCCGAATCGTACTTCGTCCATTATACGCGATAGCGGCCGCCCTCAGCCTCAAAGGTCAAAACGAAAATCCTCATCTGTCAACGGCTCCACATGGATCGTCCGGACATAGCCGTTGCCTTTTTTGGAGAAAAAGTCATGCTGCTTCGTGTGGGTGCGAATCCCGTTCAACACGATCGGGTTTACTTCCTCCTCCGGAAACGAGGGCTCGAGCCCCAGATTCATCAAAGCCTTGTTGGCATTGTAGCGTACGTAAGCCTGAACCTCTTCTGCCAGACCAATCTCGGAATACAGCTCCGCCGTATAAGCCATTTCGTTTTCATGCAGCTTGTCAAGCAAGGCGTACAGCTCCTCTTTGGCAGACGCTTGTTCCACTACAGTCAGCTTTTGATATTCTTCCTGAGCCAAGACACCCACATACAGCCCGTGGATGCTTTCGTCTCGCACGATCAGGTCGATGATCTCGCCGCTGCTCGTCATCTTGCCCTGACCCGCCAGGAACAACGGATAGAAGAAGCCGCTGTAAAACAGATAGCTCTCCAGAAAGACTGAGGCGACCATTGCCAGATACAAGTCTTTGGGACTGTGGATATTTTGGTAATACTCGGAAATCAGCGATGCTTTTTTCTGCAGACGTGGATTTTTTTCAATCCAGCGGAAAATGTTGTCGATCTCCTCTGTTGTCGCCAAGGTAGTAAAAATACTGCTGTAGGATTTGGCATGGATCTGCTCCATCATGCCCATGAAGCCCAACACCGCTTTTCGCTGCAATCCGTCGACATGCTCCAGGATCTTGGGCATGCCGATTCCACCCTGTACCGTATCGAGCAAAGTAAGCCCGCCGAGTACTCTTTTATACGTCTCCCGTTCTGCTGCACTCAGCTCGAGCCAAGCCATTTTATCGTCCGAGAGCGGGATCTCGTCGTCTGTCCAGAATTGCATGATATTCTGGTTCCAAAAGGTCATCGTAAAATCATCGTCGGGTCTGTTCCAGTTGACTGCTTTCACCTATTCTCTCTCCTCCTTCTTCTCCATCGGCGTCAGATCGCACAACTGATGCATTCCTCGACTGTCAAATGCTTGGTGCGTGTATAGTAGAGCGATTTCAAGCCCTTTTTCGCCGCATAGATGTAGTAGCGGGCCAGTTCTCGCGTTGAAATATTGCTATTGACGTGCAGAATCGTCGAGATGCCCTGGTCGACATGCTCCTGTATCTCAGCGATCAGGTCGATTACCTTGAACGGATCGATATGATACGCAGATTTATAGATAAAATAGTTCTCTGGCGACAGGTACGGCATCGGATAATACGTCGTGGAATTGGCGTACGTCCGCGTCTCGATATGATCGACAATCGGCATGACGCTCGATGTGGCGTTCTGGATGTAGGAGATGCTTTGCGTCGGTGCGATCGCCAATCTGTACGCATGGTACAAGCCGTGCTCCTTTACCTTTTGCTCCAGCTGTGACCAATCCTCCGCGGTCGGCAGGTACATTCCTTCAAACAGCTGCTTCCCTTTCTCTGTACGCGGATGGTACGATTCGCTCCGATACTTGTCAAAGTAAGTTCCCTTCGCATAATCGGATTGCTCGAATCCCAGGAAGGTCGTACCCGTCTCCTTCGCGATCTCCATGCTTTTCTCCAGCGAATAGTAGTTCATCATCATGAAGAAGGTGCGGACAAAATCCTTCGCTTCCTCACTTTCATAAGCAATCTTGTTTTTCGCCAGATAGCCGTTCAGATTCATTGCGCCAAGTCCCACCGAGTGCAGCTCACGGTTGGCCTTTTGCACCCCTGGCGCATTTTCCACCTGTGTCAAGTCGCTTACCGCCGTGATGGCCTCCATCCCCTCGCGCACCGATTCGCGAATTTTTTTGTGCCCCATGACATTGGCGATATTCAAGGAAGCCAGATTGCAGCTAATGTCCCGGCGAATGATGTCTTCCTCGCCGTAGTTTGTGATCGTGGAAGTCTCCTGCAGCTGGAAGATTTCTGTGCAGAGATTGGACATTTTGACGGAACCGATATCCCGCAGGGCATGGTCGCGATTGGCATTGGTTTTGTTCATGATGTAGGGATAGCCTGATTCCAATTGAATCATGGCGATTTTGGTCAGCATCTCGCGTGCGCTCATGACCGTCTGCTTTTTCACGCGTTCATTGGCCAGCAGTTCCTCATACATCTCATCCAAATCCAGATCGTCCAGGTGAACGCCGTATTCCTTATAGACCGAATAGGGCGCGAAAACGGTCAGAGGCCTGTTCTCCTCTGCAAGCTTGTAGAAGATATTCGGAACGATCAGGCCGATTGACAGCGTCTTGATCCGTGATTTTTCGTCGGCGTTGATTTTTTTGCTATCGAGGAATTCATTGATGTCCCATCCGAAAATATTGTAGTACGCGGCACCCGATCCTTTGCGTTGTCCCATCTGGTCGGCATAGGAGAAAGCATCCTCCAGCAGCTTCAAGACCGGCATAATCCCTTTGGCGGCACCCTCGACGCCTTTGATCGGTTCGCCGCGCCCGCGCAGTTTGGACAGGTTGACTGCCACACCCCCGCCGATTTTGGAGAGCTGCATGCAGGTTCCCAGAATGTAGTTGATCGAGTTGAGCGAGTCGTCCATCTCCAGCAAGAAGCAGGAGACCATCTCACCCCGGCGGCTTTTTCCCGCATTTAAAAAGGTCGGTGTAGCGGGCTGCAATCGCTGTTCCATCATCGAGACTGTCAAGCGCTTCGCCAGGTCGGCATCCCCGCGCGCCAGTGACAAGGCCACGATTGCCACACGATCCGGGTAATGCTCCAGGTAGTACTTTTTATCATCTGTTTTCAAGGCGTAATCCTTGTAAAATTTGGAAATCGCCATATACGAAGCGAAGCGGAAAGAGGAGCCGTGCGCGATCGCGAAAACCTCTTCCACCTGCTCGTTCGTATACGAGGCGTACACATCCTCGTAATAATCGTTTTCGATGAGATAGGCCAGCCTTTCCCGGACGCTTCTGAAGTGCAGGGTGTTGGCCACCACCTCTTCCATAAATACCTCGACAGCCTCCAGATCTTTTTCCAGCTGGAAAAAGCCGTCGCTGCCACGCTGCATGAGTTGGTTGTTTAGTTCAATATGCCGCAATGGATGTCACCTCGTTCTGAAAGGATTCGAGATCGCGTGTCGTTCCGGAAAGCTCGAATTTGGCCAGGACCGGGACACGATACCGCTGTGCGATCCAATCAGCGCTTTTGGCAAAGTTTGCCCCCCAATTCCGATTGCCGCTCGCAGCTACGCCGCGAAGGTAGGCATGATTGTCTGCTAGAAACGCTTCAACCTTTTCCGGCACCTGCCCAAATCCCGTCGTATATGTAATCAGCACAAAAGGCTTGTCCACCCGCAGATCAGGCTGGATCTGCACACTCGGCAAGCGGTCATTCAACTTATCTACAAAGCGTTGGACATTGCCTGTTCTTGAATCATAGGCGATCATCATCTTTCCATCTTCCTTTCCAAATCTTTGTGAGGCATGAAAAAAGCGTATCCGACTTGTCGAAAGAGTCGAATACGCATAGTAATCCAATGGACTGCCCCGGTACGGGCGACTGAGCGCTTCAAACACTTCCCTATCTCCCGTAGGTTGATCGTGTTCACGTCTAGGCAGGTCTCCTGGCTCACAGATCATCGTGACGCTTTGCCTTCCCAATCGAAACAATCAGTGGCGTCGTTCAAGCGTCACTCTCTGTATACAGTGGCGGGACCGCGCCGGATTTGCACCGAGCTTCCCTATTAAGTCAGCCGAAATAATCAGCTAGACACCTATACGCATCAATATGTAGTTGGTAGAATTTACTTTACATCAATATATCGTGGTAGTCAAGAAAAAAACCGCCCGCAAGGAACGGACGGTTCTCTATTACTGCAACGAAATCACCTTTGTGATCTGCGGCAAGTGCTCGATCTCCTGGACGACGGAGGAGGTAATTCCTTCATCTGTGACAGAGACGAGCAGGGCATTTTTTCCTTTCTGCTCCCGGGACACGTTCAGCTTGGAAATGTTGATCTGGTGGTTGGCCAGGATTTGCGACACGTCGTAGATCACACCGGGATAGTCGATATGATGCACCAGCAGTCCATGGGCGCCCGGCGGTATCCGGCACGCACAATAATTGATCTCGCTAATATACACCTCTCGAAAATCCTGGGCAAAAGTAAACTTGTTGCCGCCAGCCTTGAACACCGCCAGATGATTCGCATACTCTCCCGAACTGTGCTGGACGGGCACCTTGGCACCCAATCCTTCAAGCAGCAAAGAAGCGATCTCCTCTTTGTTCTCATGCGACAGAATGGAGATGGCACCGGTTGAATAAGCAGGCTCGATCCGTGCGATCAGTTGCGCGAGTTCACGGAGTCCAGAAAGTTGGCTCATGTGCAATCACACTCTCCCTATTCGTTTTTGTCTATTCGGCAAAAATCCATTCTTCTTGCTCGGAGATGATCGAGGACTGATTTTTCGAGCGATAAAAAGCTGTATACGTTTTGCCGTCCTTGGTGTAATCGATTTTAAAAATCGTATTGCCTTTGCCGCTCTTCTCAAAAGGACTTTCATCCAACGGAACCGCCATGATGCCGCCTTGTGCCACGGTTCCCCCTCGTTCCTCAATGGTCTTGTGAATCAGGGCCACCGCTTCATTTCCGCCTATCGCCATGCCGACGTAAGCAAGAACCCCGATCACGATAGACCCGATCAAAAAAGAGAGGATGACCACTTTTGATTTTTTCGCTGCCTCCATGAAAAGCTCCCCCTACACGCTATTTCTATCTATCCAACAAGGTTACCTTGTCGATGGTGCCGCCTCCCAGGCATACCTCCTGGTCGTAGAAGACCACAGCCTGTCCCGGCGTCACTGCTTTTTGCGGTTGGTCAAAGACAACCTCGACGCGGTCGTCGCCCAGCAGGTGCACGGTTACTTGCTGATCAGGCTGGCGGTAACGGAATTTTGCTGTGCAGGTGAAGGATTCCCGTGGTTTGTTGTCGCTCACCCAGTTCACATCCGTCGCGATCAGACTTGTTGAAAACAGCCGCGGATGGTTCGCCCCTTCGCCCACAATCAGGACATTGCGTTCCAGATCCTTGTCGACGACAAACCATGGCTCGCCGGTGGTGCCGTGTCCGCCGCCGATACCCAGCCCCTGGCGCTGCCCCAGCGTATAGTACATCAAGCCGTCATGTTCCCCGATCACGATCCCATCGACTGTCTCGATGGTTCCTTTTTTCGCCGGGAGGTAATTTTGCAGGAATTCACGGAAATTCCGTTCCCCGATAAAGCAGATGCCGGTGCTGTCCTTTTTCTTCGCGGTCGCCAGCCCTGCTTGTTGTGCGATCTCCCGCACTTGCGGCTTGGGCAAATGCCCGATCGGAAACATCGTCTTGGACAATTGCTCCTGGCCCAAAACGTTGAGAAAATAGGTCTGGTCCTTGTTGTTGTCGACGCCGCGCAACAGCTTGTACTCGCCATCGATGTACTTCACCTGGGCGTAATGTCCCGTCGCGATATAATCAGCTCCGAGATCCATCACTTTGGCCAGAAGCTCGCCAAATTTGATCTCGCGGTTGCACATGACATCGGGGTTGGGAGTGCGCCCGCGCTTATATTCATCTAAAAAGTACTGGAATACTTTATCCATGTACTCTTTTTCAAAATTAACCGTGTAATACGGAATATCAATTTGTTCACAGACGCGCCGGACATCCTGAAAGTCATCTTCCGCCGTGCAATGGCCGAATTCATCGGTGTCATCCCAGTTTTTCATAAAGATGCCGATGACGTCATATCCCTGCTGTTTGAGCAGGTAAGCCGTCACGGAGGAGTCGACTCCACCAGACATGCCGACTACAACGCGTGTATCTTCTGGTCGTTTCATGGTCTTTCTCCTCTATTCTGGATTCGTTCCTTTAACAGATTACCATGTTTTGCGGAACAAATCATGTCTTGGAGTATATTTATTAGAAAACGAGTGTATAAAAAGCGCCCGTCGCATGATTGCAACAGGCGCTTCGAATCTGTTTGATTATTGAGAAGCCTCGTCCTGAATCTCGGCCCGAAAACCATCGATGCTTTCTTCACGGCGCTGGTTTTTCTCCTCAATATCCTGCTTTTCCTTCGCAGAGATCTCATCGCCGTGGGCGCGAAGATAGTCCTGTGATTCCCGAATGTTCTGCTCTGTGTCCTGAAGCATGTCCTGCAGTTTTTCCACGTTGTCCGAGCGATCGTCCGGTTTTGGCATGTCGTACACTCCTTCTATTCGCATGTTTTGAGATATACCTCTCCCATTTTGCGCCAAGACAGGTCCCTTTATGTATCGAGCATGCTATAATTGTCGGTGCCGGCACCCCTTACTTTTGATGTAAAGAAGGTTAGAACACAATGGCTTCCCTGGATTTGCTCGAGCGAAAACTGCTGCGCATCATCGCAGATACAGAATCCGTAAAACTGAAAAGACAATGGATCAAGGGCAACAAAAAGTCCGAATCAGAGGAAGAGCAAAGGCTCCGAATCGGCTACCTTTTGCGAAGACTGGATCAATTGCCTCCGTCCAAGCGTCAGGAGGTACTTGACCTGTTAAATTTGTACCACTTTGAATGAAGCTCAGCGGACGGACTGTCCCAATCTCCAGCCATCCTGCACTCGCTCCATTTTTCTCACGTCGATAATCGCGTCCTGATTCAACCCGCCGTAGATATGCGGATACAGGAGTCCGTCTTTCGCCTGTTCATATTTGACAGGGGATGTACACGTTTTTTCGTCGACAACGAGGACCAGCAATTCGTCCGCAAAATCGGGATAGACGCGATTTGCCACCACTTCCAGCAGTTCGTCCCCCTTGGTCGCATGAATAAAGCCTTCCTGTTCGTAATCACGTGGAAAATACTCCGCTTTTCCTTCCCATTGCTGCCAGTAAGCGCTTGGCACCAAGCAATAGATCGTACTCATTTTCGTCCCTCCATTTTCTCCATCAGCTATTTTCGTGACAACCATTTATCAATGTGACGAATTGATTTTCCGTAGACCAATTCCTCCATCCGTCCCTGGTCATAGCGCCACTGAATGAAATTCCGCAACGAATGCAGATCCACCCATGCGTCCTTGGACTGCGGGTTGCGATCCGGCACCTCGCCGGTGATCTCCCCGTCATAGACGAGCTTCGCCAGTTCTGTAGGATGAATCCCGATCTGATAAGCGATCTGATGCAGGGCAATTTTCATAGGAACCCTCCGTTCCTCTTTCCTGTTTCGACTTCCGTTCTTATTTTGCCAGCATTTTTTGATCATGCCAAGTCCTTAGCTCTTCCAGTCCCATTTGCAGCCTTGGGATCATACTGTTTACATAATAAATGTTATGGTGCGTTCGAACCGTAGCTTTTCTTATGCTACACTACATGAAAAGGAGTGTGCCGCCATGAAAGCAGAGAAAGCTTTTTACTATACAGTCGACAAACAAAATGTAGATCAGTATAAAAACATGCTCGACCTGATGAAGATCCCCTACGAAATTGAAGCCCCCATCGCTTTGCTGCAAGAAGGGGCCGATCTGTATCGAATCGTGTTTCCCGATCTGCCTGCACGCCTCTACGGGATGGTGAGCAAGCTGTTTCAAAGAGACGCAATACCCTATGACCAAGCTTGAAGCTATCCCGCAGCGTAAGTCAGCATCTCAAACCTCTACGCCATCTTGCATACTTTTTCTAAACAGGTAAAGGCTATGATTGGAAAGGAGGCGCGAAGATGAACGGAATGGAATGGGCAGAGTTTATTCGTAGAACAGAAAATAAGATGTATCACTTGCATCGCGCAATAGATGGGATATGTAATGAACCGGATTATCAGGAATCCGTAACAGCTCTTACGGAGGTTGTGAGGGATTACCAAACGCTTGTCGAAAAGGCCAAGGATGAACTTCGGGCCATCGACATGCATCCCGAGCACCGCCACGAATAAGCAAATAATGAGGTCACCTGTGAACGTACTTCAGGTGACCTCTACCTTTGTCCAGCTCCTGCCTCCCCTGCAGAAAATGGCATTGCAAATTTTCTGCTTGCCCTTCATAGTAGGAATGGAAGGGAACATTTGGCAATGTAGTAAGCGTCCATTACAGAAAACGGGGGAAGAAGAATGGATTTTCAGCAGCTGCGTCGATATTGTTTAGCGAAGCCCGGAGCTATTGAGGACTTCCCTTTTGGGGATGACACACATGTGATCAAGGTTGGCGGCAAAATGTTTGCCCTGCTGACAGAAAAAGAGCAGATCCCGCACATCAGTTTGAAGGGCGAACCGGAATTTTCCGAATTGCTGCGCGCCCAATACGACGCAGTCAAGCCCGGCTACCATCTGAACAAACGGCATTGGAATACCGCCGAGATGGATGGAAGTCTCCCCGAGGAGGAAGTGAAGGGCTGGATCGATCTATCCTATCAACTGGTTGTGAAAGGACTAAAAAAAGCCGTTCGAGATGAGTTGCTTATGTAATGAATACTCACAACAGGAGATAAATGATCGTCCCTAGCAACACGCGAACGGCAGCAGTCTGGAGGAGATGTTCGTGAAAACAAGTGTCCGAGTTGCAGGTTATCTGCTCTATACGGCGCTCCTGATATTCGGTTTGTGGCTTCTCTTTTCTTATGATGCAGTCCTTCTGGAACATCGGAATACGACCTATCAATACTGGCCCTACTTATGGTACAGCACGCTTTACCCGATCCTGATCGGAGCTTTCCTTGCTCTTCCGTCGTTTATCCGAACATTCCGAAGCTATGGTCGATGGACTTTTGACTGGATTCTGTTCGTCACTGTCGGCATACCCACTCTATTGGGCACTTTTTCTGGTCCCATACTGTTTTCACCCTTCGGACAGTATCTCACTATATTTTCCTTTTTTGTTCTCGTTCAGAATCTGCGTTTCGTCTGCGGAATCGCTTTTGGCTATTTTTTGTTGTACGGCTTTCAAAAAAAGTCGTAGCATTCTGTCTAAACAAATTATTCGTCCTCACGATCATCAGCTTTTTGTGCTGTCATCAGCAAGGAAAGAGGTTTGCCTGTTAGCGGATGGATGGGCTCTTTGCAATGGATCAATCGGAGCCCGGCTTGATGCAGATCGTTGAGCCAGGAGCTCATTGTACGAAAATACCAAGGCATTTCCGCTTGATACCCTTCTCCCATTCCCTGAAAATCCTCTTTTCTCCAAGCATCTTCGTACTGCTCTCTTTCCGTCACCGCGAACGGGTGCAGCGTATGGATGATGAGCACTCCTTGCTTAGAAAGAAGTACGGAAAGAGCCTGCAGCAAAGGCACGATGACTTCCGAAAGAATGGAGAAATTGCAGATGATCACATCGAATTGTTCCCCTACTTGCTTGGGATTGTCACATAAATCCGTATAGTTGACGGTATAGAAAATGCCGCCACCAGACTGTTGAGCCAGTTTGATCAACTCGTTGCTCCCATCGATGCCGACGACCTCCATGCCCTTTTCAGCCAGTGTACGGGCTAACCACCCTTCCCCGCAACCGACATCGAGGACTTTGGCTGGCTGATGCCTCATAATCTCCTGAATCACTGCCTGATCGGTAACCAGCTTTCGGCTCTCAATCTGTTTTTCTCGCACGGATTGTGTCCATGCCTCTGCATTGGTGATCCAACTCTGTTCCAATTGGCGTTCGAGATCCTTCATGCTTTTCCCTCCCCGATATGTATGATGAAAGTATACGTTATTCTTCATGGGAAGGACAGATTTCATAACAATCGCTTTATACGATATAGAGGGGGAAGCGTTCATGTCGCGCAATATCATGAATCGTATCGGGACTGTTTTTATTCCCGTCAGCAATATTGAGAAAGCAAAGGCTTGGTACTGCAAGCTCTTGGATTTGCCAGAGACGGGTGAGATTTTATATGGACATTTGTATTGCCTCCCGATGGAAGGCGATACGGGTTTGGTTTTGGACAGCAAAATTTATGATCCGGAATCGCGGCGAAACACTCCCCTTTTTCATTTCAATTGCGACGATATTGAGCTAGCCTATCAACACTTGCAGGAGAAAGGGGTAGAGCTTCTCACCGGCGTAGAAAACGGTCATTGGTTCAATTTTACAGATCCGGATGGGAATGTACTGATGGTCTGCCGCTGCTGATTCCCCGTCTTTTTGGCATAAGAACAACTGAATGTTCACAAGCTACTCAAAAAGGCGGTGTGCAGGATGCGTTCAAAACGACGGGATCAAGAGCAGGAGCCAACAGTAGCTCCCGGATTATACGGCCATGACCCGCTAGAGGCCAAAGCAAGCGAAACGGAAATCGAAAACGGTGAATACACATCGGTGACGAAACTGTTCCTGGATCGCACACCTGAAGAGTAGACAGGAAGAACCCGCCTCTGTCCCATACTGAGGCGGGTTCTTTGATTCCCGGGAGAATTACGGTATGGCTTGACGCGACCTGATTTCTTCCCTGGCGCGGTCATTCATTCTTGCCGGACTCCATTTTGGTTCCCACACCAGGGAAACTTTTACATCCGTAATCCCGGGCACCCCTTTTGTCGCAGTTTCTACATTCTGAACAATTTGATCAGCCAACGGGCATTGTGGAATTGTCAGGGTCATTTCAATGTTTGCTTGTCCTTTTGCCTCGTCGACCTCAACCTCATAGACCAACCCCAGGTCTACAATATTCACCCCGATCTCAGGGTCGATCACTTCTTCTAAGGCTGCCCATATGTTGTCTTCTATCGCCATCCTTAGCACCTCGCTCAACCCTCAAAAGGAGAGGGAAATGGGAATCATCACTTTTCTACTTTTACCGTCCAGCGATGATATTATCCAACCTTGAGCAACCACCAGCCCTCCGTGAATCCCCTGTCAAATAAATAGGGACATAGCAAAGAAAATGGTTAGGGCAACAATGCTAATCGCCGATGCAACTTTCGTATAACGAATTGCCCCCTCAGAGGGCTCCGGCTCTTCCTTGTACATCCACCTTTTCCCCCACAAAAGACTTTCTCTAGGCTCGAAGTAGGTCCATATGAGCACCGCGTATAATGGAATAGAGAGAATAATAATTAGAATTTTTTCAGCCACCATGATCACCCTGCCTCTTTTTTAGTGATAAAAGCTGCCTGGTAGATTTCATATCTATCTGTATTAGTATAACATTCCGTATCGATGAACTTGCCACATGGTTGATCCCCTCTTTTTTGTTGATACCTACTTCCTTCATCCAGAAAACCACCTCCAAGTCTGAATAAAGTTATCCTTTTTCGCCCAAGGTAATACCAATACACTTGCATATACCCCATATAGTTAGGAGATTGCGTTCAATGACTCGATTTTTAATCAAATTAATCATTAATGGTGTTATCCTCGTCGGAAGCTTAATCTGGTTTACTGAAGCAACTTGGGGTTCCGCCATCCTTGCTGCACTTGGGTTAACCGTAATCGCCTACCTACTGGGAGATCAGGTAATCCTTCGAGCAACCAACAATACCATGGCTACGATTGCCGATGCCGTAATCGCAGCTATTTATCTTTGGGCAGTCTCGCGCGTGTTCAATTGGGATTTGAGTTTTGGCGAACTGATTGTGACGGTTGCGATCCTTGGCGTCGCCGAATTTTTCTACCACCGCTATTTAGGATTGAATGATGTTGAAAATGCGAAAAGCTGATAAGTAAATGTACATCTTGCCTCCCCCTCTATGTACCAATCTTTAGAGGGGGCTTTTCTTAGCCCGTCATATGTAGTCCTTACTGCTATTCGGGCCAAGCAGGATACGTGCAGTGGCGAAAAATTCCTTCATAACACCTCGCCCCTAGGCAAACCATATCAACGGGTTAAAAAAACAGTCAGGAGAACCCACATGGATATAAAAACTTTAATGAATTCTGGGAGGATGTTAATGGGAATCTTGAGTGGTAATCCGCAAAATGAGCCTATGCACTATGGTGAAGTCTTTGGAGTATGAAGTTATCTTGCAACAACAAAAGGTCTGCTTGTGGCGTATCAAACGTTTATCAACCATACAGGGGATAAGGACCTAAAAAGCTTTCTTGAGGACCTTACCCAGGGTATGAAACAAGAAATCCAACAGATCGAAAATCTGCTGAAGGCAAATGGGATTGCTCCTCCCCCAACAGCATCTGAACGTCCAGTCGCATCCCTTGAGAGCATCCCTGTGGGCGCACGATTTAACGATCCGGAAATCGCTGCAGGCGTGTCGAAGGAAATTGCAACCGGCTTAGTCGCGTGCAGCCAAATCATTGGACAATCGATCCGGGAAGATATCGGGATGATGTTTGGCCAGATCCACACCACAAAAGCTCAGTTTGGTGCAAGATTGTTACGTATCAATAAAGAAAAAGGCTGGTTGGTACCGCCGCCGCTTCATTTGCGGACACCAGAACCCGTTCACGCTTAAGAGTCGCATCACGGGATAAATGATAGGTTTCCTCGCCCCCTCTAAGTCCGTTTTTCTTAGAGGGGCTTTTATTTTTCACTCATGCTAGCTCGGTTATTTCCTTTATACACTCCGGCACATCATTTTTCGGGCTACCGACCATTGCTGATACGGGATACGCACGCATGCGAGCAGAGTCAAATGGTACGAGGAGCGATTGAAGCAGGGCTGCATCATATCGTTCGCGATCCAGCCAGAACGGTTCATCTTCTTGATTCAGAATGACAGGCATGCGATCGTGAATGTCAGCTACCACGCTATTGGGCTGGGTGGTAATGATGGTACATGTATGCAGCTTCTGACCGTCAGCGCATGTCCAGGTATCATACAGGCCGGCAAAAGCAAAAGGCTCCCCGGATCGCATCATGATTCGCATGGGCCGTCTGCCTTTCGGACCCTGCTGCCACTCATAGAAGCCATCTGCGGGTATCAAGCAGCGTTTACGCTCAAATAGCCGACGGAATGCAGGTTTGTCCGTGAGTGTTTCTGCACGGGCATTGATCATTTTGGATCCGCCCTTTGCATCCGACGCCCAAGATGGGACGAGACCCCATTGAAGCTGGCCGATTCTGCGTTGGCCCCTGTCTTCAATAATTGCCGGGATGTTTTGTCCCGGTGCAATATTATATCGTGCCTGCCATTCAAAAGGGATGACCTCGATCTGAAACCGCAGCATCAATGAATCTGGATTCGTAGCCAATGTAAAACGCCCGCACATTCTGAATCCCTCCTATCCACATCATTGCCAATGTGGGGAAGAGGGAAACACGTCCACGTTTGACTGTAACAAGCGTTGGAGGTCGTTCTCTATTCTAAGAATCTGCGAGAAGCTACGACTGCACCTGTTGGCAGGTTTTCTGAGGTGTACCCGTACTCGGCAAGCACGCGGCGGAAAGACTCCCGCAGGCATATATCCTTGTCCACTTTCTTGGCAGCATGGATCGCTATGGGGCCGCTGTGATGATGGCCCACCGCTTTTGTCAGCTCTTCCCGCCTTTTCACAAGTACTATTTGCGCTTAAATCGAAAATTCGCATAATCAATGAACACGATCTTTCCTTTTCGCTTTAACCGTAAATTACAGCGCTTTGGTTTGCCCTTACGAGTTAATACATCATCAGGCATAATTCCACGCTTCCTAAAATAAGCTATCATTTTCTTCAGTTTTCTCCTATATTTCTTTGAGCGGGGAAATCTCCGCCAATACTTCACCATTTTGATCCAGGAATATTTTCGATGAAATTTTTTGATTCTCCCAAGATGCTTTCTCACCGAACGAGGTGATGAGTAGTATATGGACACTTCCTTTTTGTTGCTTCTCCTACCACGCTTTGACCTGGAAACCTTTAAAACATGGCCGTTTACTATATCATAAACAATTCGATGTTTTCCTGATCCGATTCGTTTTTTAAGCTTATACATGTAAGTGGTGGCACCCCTTATTGAAGAATTCATACTTTTAGATTATTCCAATGGAAATGCCATGTCCCCTGATCGAATGCTTATTTTAGGACACAAAATGTCTTGCTTGAATTGCAGCTCACAGGCCGTTTTTAAGAATCGCAAGCTGAGTAGCCATGTCTCATCTTCCTTCGGACTTTTAGAAATAACAAAAAACCCCTGATTTCTCAAGGGTTTTCGTATGGAGCGGGTGATGGGAATCGAACCCACGCCGCCAGCTTGGGAAGCTGGAGTTCTACCATTGAACTACACCCGCATATGGACGGGTATGACCAGCTTGTCTTGTATGTAAGTATGGTGCCGGTGAAGGGACTTGAACCCCCACGGTTTCCCTCACGATTTTGAGTCGCGCGCGTCTGCCATTCCGCCACACCGGCATAAAAAGTGTAAAGATATTATAGCATCTTCCTAGCAAAAAAAGCAATCTAGAAAAGATGGTGCCGGCGATAGGACTTGAACCCACAACCCCCTGATTACAAGTCAGGTGCTCTACCAATTGAGCTACACCGGCATCATAACGTCGTCCATTTCGCGTGCTTGTGAACTAGGAGCGACGTTTATTAATTTAACATGAACAAAATAGAACGTCAATACATTTTTTACACATTTTCTGTCTTCGCTAAAATTTCTTCAGCCCATTGCCGAAAGAGCTCTAGTGCTTCCTCTATCTCCGGAAACATTCGCTCTTCTTCACACTCGAAGTCTGGAAAAGTGGTGATACGATTCTTGCGGATTCGCACTCCCTCTTCCTCACAGCAAATATCCAGGAAAAATGGAACCGGTTCATCGATTCCGTAACGGTTCTCCAAAAACTCGTACGTTCTCACCCATTCGAGAATCCGTATCTCCGACGGCTTCAAACGAAGGACTTGCTCAAGAGACATGATTGTTTCATTTCCGTAATAATGCATACATCTCAGCCTTTCTATACCAAGCGGCATGACCGTTTATCACACAACAGGCGGGCATACAACCCGCCTGTCTACTTATGTGCATGTTAGAAGGAAGAAAGCAGCTCTCTCAGTTCTGTAACAATGACTGCCTGATAGCAAGTGCCATCTCCGTATTGTTGCAGCATCTGTTCGCGTGCAACCTTGATCTTTTCGTCATAGTCTGGCGCATTTCGATCTGGATTTTGCTGTTTGAAAGCAATCATCACTTCTTGAACATGTTTGGGACGAGGTCCCCATGTTCCGAGCACATGCCCGCCTGTATCTGCGAAAATAACGACTGGGATCGCACGTCCTCCCATCGTCAGGAATTCATCCATGAGATCGAGATGATCTTCCATGATCATGATCTCAGTCGGGATCATAGTTGGCTCCAACGCCTTCAAAACAACCGGGACGTTGCGCACGACATCTCCGCACCACTCAGCGGCCAGGATCAGGCAGCGCAAATCATCACGGTGCTGCAAGGAAGCAAAAAACGACTGATCTTCTTCACTCGACCAAGCAAAAGCCTGTGACCAATTCTCGAAGGCTTCTTTGTTTTTGTTCATTCCCTCTACGAATGCTTGCGGCTTGATTCCAGTACGAAATTTGTGAGCTACATTGACTGCCATCTGCTTCTCCTCCAGTATCTTCTTTCTCTCATCCATTTCCACGTAAAACGACAATACTCCTCTATTCTACTGCACTTCAAGGCGGTTATTCCTTATTTTCAGCCTCTTTGCCTGGCTGATCTTCCTCTTTCGCTAATTCCATCATTTTTTGCAGCAATATATGTTGAGGCATATGCATCAGTCGCTCCAATGGCACATTCAAAGCCTCCGCCAGCTTGATTGCGGTCTCAGGCGATATTTGCAAGGGTCGCATTCGATCACAGCTCCTTTCTCATTCTTTCAGTATAATACATGGTATATGGGCAATCCAGATTGCAAAAAAATAATCCCTTTCGCAATAGAAGGGATTATTCGAAGCACCTATCCGATTATTTAGCAGCGGTCGTTTTGTTAGTGAGGATACATGGTACGCCAAACCCAATCATTCCGGGCTCTGACATCTTTTCCAAATAAGCCAATCCGCGTGAACACTGCTGTTTGCACACCTGACAGGTTTGGGATGTCACGATTTTTAAATTTACCTGATTGGGATGGTTTCGTTTATCCTTTTTGATCTTCTTTCCCTTGGCCACCCGTCATTCCCCCCATAGCCCTGAACTCAATCCAGTCTATGTAGGAGATCGACCCTGTACCTTAGGCAAAGATACAAAAAACAGCAAAGAGGCTCTAATTGGGCATGTTAGTCAGCCAAGAGCTTCTGCAGCTCTTTCTCTAGCGTCTTGGCATCGATCATTCCAATGATCTTTTGGCGCACAATTCCTTCGCGGTCAACGAGATACGTAGTTGGAAAAGCCATGATTTTGTACCGATCAGATACACTTCCCGTCACGTCCATGGGGATGGGAAAGCTCAGCTTATGGGATTGGACAAACTGCATAGCGGCTTCCGGATTATCATTGCTCGTAACATTGACGCCGTACAGATCGACTTTCTTCCCATACATCTCGTATACTTTTTGCAAATCCGGCGCTTCCATTTTACATGGTCCGCACCAGGAGGCCCAGAAGTTGATAATCACGGGCTTCTCGCGCTTTCCTGCTACGTGGTACTGCTGGTTGTTCAGTCCCGTCAGCGTAAAATGAGGGGCCTGGTAGCCCACTTCCGGTTTTTGTTCCTGTGCCATGACTTGTACGCTCTGCTGCCCGACAATGACATAGCCAAGCCCAACAGCCAGCAGCATGGCCAATACCAGTCTCTTCATCTGATCCCCCAGCTTTCTCGGTTAGAATCCGGTAAAGCCCCCGTAAAGCTGAATCAACACGCGAGTAATGTCCGTTAACTTGTCTGTATACAAGAGCACACCGAAAACGATCATGATGACTCCCCCAACCTTCATGAAGCGATCCGAATACTTGACGATCGCGCTCACTTTGCTGATAAAGAAAGTCATGATGAAGAAGGGAATCGCGAAGCCCAATGTATATGCCAAAGTATACGACAAGGCAAGGGACGGTTCGGATACACCCATCACGATGATTCCGGAAAGAATGGGGCCGACACATGGTGTCCAACCGGCTGCATACGTCATGCCTACCAGTATAGATCCAGTATACCCCAAGGGCCGGGCTTTTAAATCGACCTTCCAGGTGCGCATCATCCAGTCCATTTTAAAGACCTGCAGCATGATCAATCCGATGATGACAAGCAAAATGCCGCCAAGCTGCCGAATGAGATCCTGTTTGTCAACGAACAAACTGCCAATCCAGGATGTGGACAACCCCAAAGCGATAAAGATAATGGAGAAACCCACCATAAAGAACAGGGTATGGAGCAGTGCCTGTTTTTGGAACACAGCCTTGCCCTTCTTCACTTCATCCATCGTAACTCCGGTTATGTAAGAGAGAAAGGACGGGTAAAGCGGCAGGCAGCAAGGCGATATAAACGAGAGAAAGCCTGCTCCAAAGGCTAACAGAATAGAGATTTCGCCACTCATCGTTACCTCCACTAAAAGTTGCTTGTTGTACCTATTGTAACGAATCTTTCCAGAAGCCAAAAGCAGTCCTCACACTTTGTCTTAAATACGTGACATTTGAGACAACATAATTTTTGTTATGTAAACTAACTTGGTAACTCGTTCAGATTTTTAACCAAGCAGCTTCGAGCTCCCAGATCATTGACTCAGTAAAATTCAATACCAAAAAAAAGAGACGGAGCAACCCGTCTCTTTTCATGTCCTATTCTGTTTTTATTGGTTCTGAATGCTGACTTTGCTTCCATCTTGCAGAAGCGTCTGTCCTTTGACCACGACTTGATCGCCTTCGCTCAAACCAGAGACGATCTCAATCTGGTCACTGGAACCTTTTCCGGTCGTTACTTCGATTTGTTTCACGACATCGCCCTCGAGCTTGAATACATACTGCTTCCCGCTGCGCTCGAAAACTGCTGCGCGAGAAACGATCAGGCTGGAAGCACCCTCCGTACCAGCGGATGGGAAGGTAACCGTCACGACCATATCCGATTTCAGTTCATTCTTCGGATTCGGTATGGTGACTTCGACCGGATACGCCTTCATTTGCTGATCCATCACAGGACTGACTGCAGATACCTTTGCATCCAGCGTTTGTCCAGTAGATTGCACATGCACCTTAACCGGTGTACCGACTGTTACCTTTGTAATATCAGCTTCGGACAGATTTGCCTTTACAATCAACGAGCTGGTATTCACGACTACTACAACAGGCTGTTGACCGGCCATTTGACCGACTGCGCCGTTGACGCTGGAGATAAATCCGTCGATCGGAGACGTGACCGTCGCATTCGCCAACTGTTCCTTGGCGTTTTGCAAGGCGACAGACGCTTGCTGGACAGAAGCCTCAGAGACTTGAAGCCCCGTCTTCTTCTGCGCCGTTTGCAAATTTTGCTGCGCGTTGTCATAAGCGGTTTGCGCATTTGTCAGTTGGTTGTTGGCTTGCTCCATTTGTTGGGATGAGATCGCTCCTTGCGTAAAGAGGTTCTGCATCCGTTGCTGATTGAGTTTCGCCTCATTCAAGCTCAGTTCTGCCTGTTTCAAACCGTTTTGGGCTTGCGTCAGGCCTTGATCTGTACTGTTACCGGTCTGGTTCAGGTTTGCCTTGGCTACAGCATAGGAAGCTTCTGCCTGCTGTACGCCATTGATCAAATCTTGTTCATCCAATTTGAACAGAACTTGACCCTTTGTCACATGCTGACCCAGTTTGACTGGCAGGGAAGTAATTTTACCGCCCACTTTTGGCATGACTTGCACTTCTTCGACCGGTGCCAGCTTTGCTGTAATACCGGAATCAGATTCTACTGCACCTGTCTTAACCGAGTCGATTTGTACAGGGGTGACGGACTCCTTTGTTTCTTCGGCAGGTGCCGTCGTTTCCGGTTCTGGAGCCGAGCAAGCACCCACTACCAGCGATATGGCCAACAAGGCCAGTATGACAGGTTT
Organism: Brevibacillus panacihumi W25; assembly: GCF_000503775.1. Taxonomy (GTDB): domain Bacteria; phylum Bacillota; class Bacilli; order Brevibacillales; family Brevibacillaceae; genus Brevibacillus; species Brevibacillus panacihumi_A. The sequence goes on from NZ_KI629785.1 coordinate 106,871, forward strand.
TTTACTTCTATTCATAATGTCCCTCCTTCTCCGTGCGCACCTTACGATTCCAAAGCCGGAACGGTTTTCTGCTGTTTTTTCTGCAGTTTCTTTTGTTGCTTTCTCAGGCGTTTTTCCTTGCGTTTTCTGCCCATGTCATGGAACCATGAAGCGACTACAGGGACCAGCACGAGTGTAATCAAGGTCGAGAAGCTAAGACCAAAAATAACGGTGATGGCCATCGGCGCCTGCGTCTCTGTACCAGAACCTCCAGCAAAAGCAAGTGGTCCGATTGCCAGAATCGTCGTCAGTGTCGTCATCAGGATCGGACGCAGACGAACCGGAGCAGCATGCAGCAAGGCTTCTGACATCTCCCAGCCTTTTGCACGCAGCTGATTGACATAGTCGATCATGACGATGGCGTTGTTCACAACCAGACCAATCAGGAGGATGTATCCGATAAAGACGGACACGCTGATTGGAGTTCCCGTCACCAGCAAGCCAAGCAATACGCCGGAAATGGTCGGCGGAACCGAGAACATGATGATAAATGGACTGTACAAGGATTCAAACTGCGCAGCCATTACCATGTAAAGCAGTACGACAGACAAGAGTACTGCTAGCCCCAAGCTGGCGAAGGATTCCATCATATCCTCACTCTGTCCGCCAAAATCAATCTTATATCCATCAGGAAGGTTCAGATTTGCCAATTTCGCTTGAATTTCCGTACTGACCGAATTCAAGTCTCTGCCTTCCAGATCACTTGTAATGCTCACTTGGCGTGTCAGGTTGGTCCGGTTGATCGATACCGGGATATCTACCTTGCTGATCGTCGCCACGGATGACAGAGCGATTTGCGCTCCGCCTGGCGCGGAGATCCGCAAGTTGTTCAGGTAGTTGATGTCTTCCTGGTATTCTTCCGGAAGCTTCAGCTTGACATCAATTTCGTCATCACCCGTACGGTATTTCGTCACGGTCTGTCCCTGGAAGGAAGTACGCACGCTGGACAGGATTTGACCTGTTGTCAGCCCATACAAACTTGCTTTTTGGGCATCTACCTTCACTTCAAACTCTTTGAGTGATGCTTGCAAGCTTGTAGTGACGTTCGTCGTACCCGGGATGGTTTCAATTTCACCTTTGATGATATCACTGATGTCTCGCAGCACATCCAGATCGTCACCCGACAGGTTTACCTGGATTGGAGAACCGGTCGACATCGATTGGCTTGCGCTGACTGTGATTTCAGGACCCGCGATATGTTGCAGTTTTTGACGCATTTCAATCGCAATCGCATCAGATGAACGCTGTCTTTCTGTGACATCGACCAGCGTTAGCGTCACGCTTGCCATATGAGACGAGAGCGAGCTTGCCAGCGGTGAACCGCTGCTGCCGATGGAAGTCGAGACAATATCTTTCTCGGGGACTGTATTCACAATCTCTTCCACTTGTTTGGCAACCTTCTCTGTCTCAGCCAAAACAGTACCATTTGGCATCTTGATGGATATATTGACCTGGCCTTCATCCATGGCTGGAATAAATTCGGCCCCGATCATCGGTGTCAGAGCAAGGGAGCCCACCATCAGAACGACGGAGGAAATCATCACCGTTTTACGATGACCCAACGCCCATTTCAGCACGACACGGTATGCTTTTTCCAATTTTTTGAATCCAATGTTAAACCAGATTACAGGATTGATGCCCCGGTAATTCTTGATCTCGCCATGATCCGGCACTTTTTTCAGAATCCGCGAGCTTAACATTGGCACTAACAAGAGGGAGAAGACCAATGCCGCAATATGCGAATACACGACGGTCAAAGCAAGCGGTCCGAACAACTCGGCAGCAATCCCCTCGGTCATCGCGATTGGCAAGAATACGCAAATCTGAGCCAATGCGGATGCCATAACGGCTGTACCTACTTCTTTGGAACCGACCAATGCGGCTTCCATCATGCCCTTTCCTTGTTCCCTCTGTCGGAAAATGTTTTCCAACATAACGACCGCAAAGTCAATCAATGACCCCAGACCTAGCGTCAAACCGGACAAGGAAATCAGGTTGATCGTCTGTCCCGTCATGTACATCAACAGAAATGTCGCTACGATGGAGACAGGAAGAACGATGACTGCCACCAGCATCGACTGGAGACTGCCAAGGAAGAAGAACAACAGGATCATCCCGATCCCGCCACCCAGCAAGGCATGCTCTGCTGTGGTATAGATCGAGTCCTTGATGTACGTGGAGGTATCCATCGTCATGATGACTTCGATGTTCTCAGGCAACTCGGCCTTGATTTTTTCCATTTCTTTCTTGACTTGATCTGCTACTTCGATCGTGTTTCCGCCAGATGCTTTAATAATTGAAATTCCCAGACTAGGTTTTCCATTTACATAACTGATCTGGCTGACCGGCTCGCGCGTATCGTTAACTTGTGCGATATCGCTCAAACGGATCGAATTGCCGCCCACATTGATAGGAGTCAGGGCGATTTGCTCCACATTGTCGTACTCGCCTTGAACGCGGATGCTCAGTTTTTCATCACCCTCGCGAACAATACCGCCGGAACCGGACAGGTTGCTCGCATTCAGGGCTTGTGAAAGTTGATCCAATGTCAGTCCGTAGGCGGACAACTTGGCAGGATCAACGACGATATCAATGACGCGGCTCTGACCACCGCTGAGTGAAGCTGACGCTACACCGTCGATCCGCTCCAGACGGGATTGGATCAGATCTTCCGTCAAATCCTTCAAGCGGTTTACATCATCTTCCCCCGTAACAGCAAAGGTGATAATCGGCATGCTGTTCGGGTCAATCCGCAACACGCGAGGCGATCTTGCGGAGTCAGGCAAAGCTCCTCGAACCTGGTCCACTTTTTCACGCATGTCTAGTGTTGCCATATCCAAATCGGTTCCCCAGTTGAACATCAGGATAACCTGTGAAGCTCCTTCGATGGATACGGATTGAATTGAGTCCAGATTCGCCACAGTACCAAGTGCATTCTCAATTGGCTTGGTGACCAGCTTCTCTACCTCGCTTGGGGATGCTCCGTCAACGGAGGTTACCACGACAGCTACCGGAAAGTTCAATTCCGGCATCAGGTCAATCGCCAAGCGTGGAAGCGAAACGAAGCCAAAAATCATCATGGCCACCGTCAGCATGATCATTAGTACGGGGCGTTTAATCGATAACTCGGACACATTCACTACCACTCACCTCTTCCCAATCAGCTTGTTGCTTGGATGCTTGTTGCTTGTAATGAAAATGGCACGTGTCTGCGAGAAGAGTATGTACCAGCGTGAGATTCCGATCCCTTCTCTTCCTAAACCCGCGACCATTCATCAACCCCGTTTACACAAAATAAAGACACGTCTGCGACGCAAAGACGCAGACTTGCAAGGCCTCGTCCCCGCGATATTGACGAAAAAGTCATACGGATGCCAGGGCGAGGTGCTTCATTTCCTTTTTCATTCTAACCATCGAGTGGAAAAGTGAAATCTATCACATGGCTGTATATTTGTCTCGGGTATCTATCTAGAGATAGACGACACCCCATGCTAGAATGAAATTGGGTGTATAATACAGCGAAAGAAAGTAGGAAATCTCTTTGCTGAAAGGGTTAAAAGCCGCTCTTCATAAACGAATCATGATCATTTGGTTCACCGTCTTGATCGTATTAGCCTTGCTTCCCGATTCCTTCATGAGGGAAACACCGCTCCAATTTTCTATTACGATTGTCCTATTCTTAAGTTACATTTTTTTGTTTTGGTTTCCCAAAAAAAATTGGAAATCGTATTGGGCGGAACTGATTGCAGTCGCCATTGGCATTTTCTCTCTTTTAAAAGGACTCTTAGTAGGCGGAGAAGCTTACGGAATGATGATGCCGCTCGCCATTTTCATCGGCTATAATATCGGAACCAAACGCTCACATCTGTACGCAACCTTTTTTGCGATCGTTGCGACCTTGCTGCTCATTTTCGATACAGACTTACGGATTCAGCATATCGTTTCCTTTATTCTCTCGTACAGCGGTTGCTACCTCGGCTCCAGAGGCTACCGCATACAGAATGAAGCGTATGAAGCGAGCCAGCTCCATTACCAGGAACTCCAAAAAGCTCATGGTGATCTGCAGGAAGCGCATCGACAATTGCAGGAAGCCGCGATCGATACCATGCAGATCGCTGTTCTCGAGGAACGCACACGAATAGCGCGAGATATACACGATGCATTAGGTCACAGTCTGACTTCCTTGATCGTGCAGTTACACGCGCTCAAGTACATGCTGCATGAAGGACCTCCACAAGCACAGGAAGCGGTCCAAAATATGCTGGGAGTAGCCAAGCAAAGCCTGGAAGATATCCGTTCCTCTGTCCATACATTGGCAAGCGACAACACCTGGTTGGGACTAAATCCTCTGCGCGCTCTGGTCTCCCAGGTGGAAAAGCACACCGGGTTACAGGTGGAGATCATCACCGAAGAGTCGGAGGTGCCGCTTCCGCAGCAAATTACCATCTCGCTTTACCGCATTTTGCAGGAAGCGATAACCAATACGCTGCGGCACTCTGATGCCAAGCATTTGCAGGTGATCGTCGAGATGCGCGAACAAGACATTCGTCTTTGCGTCAAGGACGACGGCTCTATTACGAGAGACAATAAAATCCGGCCTGGCTTTGGGCTGACTGGCATTCAGGAGAGAATCGAGATGCTGAATGGAACACTTTCCTATTTTATCCGTGAACCCCATGGATTTCAATTAGAAGTGACAATTCCGACCAAAATTGGGGAAAATCCACCTGGAGAGGAGCAGAATGCAAATGGGCGAAGCAAGCAAACCTTCTAAGATAAAAGTCATTCTCGTCGATGACCAAAACATGATACGCCAAGGTCTGGGATACGTCATTCAGATGCAGCCGGACATGGAAGTGATCGGCGAGGCATCTGATGGAGTGGAAGCCGTGGAGCTGGTCTCCTCCCTCGCCCCAGATGTCGTGTTGATGGATGTACAAATGCCGAAGAAATCCGGAATCCAGGCGACGAAAGAAATTGTCCAAATGCATCCAGAAATCAAGGTGTTGATTCTGACCACCTTCGATAATCATAACTATGTCGTGGAGGGGATTCGTGCCGGAGCTGTAGGGTATATGCTCAAGGATGCCGATTCACAGGAAATGCTGGATCTGATCCGGCGAGCCAATCAAGGCGAGGCCCTGTTCCATACGGTTACGGCCGCTAAAGCACTCGCGGAGGTTCTGCACTCTCAAAGCAATCATGCGCAGAGCATCGTTGACCAGTCGTTTCTGCTGGATGAGCTGACTGAACGGGAACTGGACGTCCTGCAACAGCTCGCATATGGCTACCGCAATGATCAAATCGCACAAAACTTGTACATCTCGGAAGGAACCGTTAAAACACATGTGCATCGTATCCTGCACAAGATGGGTGTGGAGGACCGTACGCAAGCGGTGGCAAAAGCGCTTCGCCACCGTCTTGTCAAGTAAGCCTCGATCTGTTTAAACGAAGTTGGTTCAGCTTTTACAAAAAAATCGCCTCTTTTGAGAATGAGAGCTTTACTCTCCACTTCAAAATGGCGATTTTTCTATTTGTCTTAGATAAGGGGAAGCCTCACTTCAAATCGGGCACCACCTAGACGTGCGGAATTGTCAGCTGATATCCTGCCTCCATGGTCAGCAATGATACGTTGGGTCATCGATAATCCCAGACCAGTTCCTTCTGCTTTGGTCGTATAAAAAGGAATGAACAAATTTTTTTTAATTTCCTCTGAAAGACCGGGCCCATCATCTTCGATCGTGAAAATAATATCTTTCCCCGTCTCGCGCGCCTGGACCAAGACCAGCTGTCCTCTGGAATGGATCGCTTCCAATGCATTTTTTAGAAGATTGAGAAAAACCTGTTTAATTCGCGCCCGATGACCCTTGACTAGCCACTTCCTTTCGGTCACGTCGACCTCCAGACGAATCCCCCTGCGGTTCGCTTCGGGTTCCAGCAGACGTACGACGCTGTATAGCTCCTCCATAACCGGGAAGGGCTCAGAGACAATATGGCTGTCGCGATAGCGTGCCAGAACAAGAACGTCATTTAACAACTCATTGATTCGCTCCACTTCCATCAGGATGACAGAGTAGTACGAACCGCGGAATTGATGATCATCCTGCTCGCGCAACAACTGGATAAATCCTTTTATCGAAGTCAGGGGATTACGAATCTCATGGGCCATGCCTGCTGCTAGCTGCCCTACGGAAGCCAGTGCTTCGCTCCTCGTCAATTCCTCTTCATTTTGCTGGGAATCCGCGAGTTTTCTTACGAGTGCCATTCCTCCATAGATTCGATCCTCATACGTGATCGGACACGTGCTGATCGTCAGCCACCTCCCCTGGTACTCCATCAGGTAATGGCCGGATTCTCCGCGTTCTATCACCCATTGTATATATCGTTCACTTTCGTCAAATGTAATGATCTCATCCACGTTTTTTCCTCTGATCTCTTCTCTGTCAACTCCGAACATTTTTGCGAACAGAGGATTAATCTCCAACACTTTCAAGCGATGATCGATCATGAGGATAGCCATCTCGTTTGACTGCATGATCAACTGGATGAGGCCGCGCAGGATCACATATGCTTCGGATTCCTCAACAGATTCCAGGACGAAGGGCTTGTATGACGAAGCAGTCGGAGGAAAAAGAGAATGAGGGAACAATTCAAGGATGCGATTCATAACGAGATCGAACATTTCATACAAGGAGAGTCGGATGTTCGCATACTGCAAAACATCCTCCGGGGTTTTGGCCTGTTGGTTCGCATGTTTCTGCAACTGTTCCATCACTACATCTCTACATACACGCAACGGCTCGATATAGAAGAGGATTGGCGTATCCTTCAAGCCGTATTTTCTGACAAAGCGATAGACTTGACGCTCCAATGTGCTAAACTTTCCTGTTTCCAACACTTCAATCAAGTGCTTCATAAATAGTGCAACCGTAGATTCAAACCTACCTCTCTCCTCCGGATGGTATAGGGAAAAAGGGAGACGTCGGGACAGGATATGCAGGGACATTGCCGTCATATCAGGGACCATTTTCATAAGATCCAACCATATTCGCTTATTCAAAGCCTCCGGCTCCTTTGTCATGATTCATTCTTCTCAGAATTACATAGCAGAATTTTCAATCTCTTTTATGTATACCTTTTATATTGCGCGAAAATTAGGTCAATGTAAAGTGGCGTGATTTTTAATCTGGATCAAAAATCACGCCAGGATTCCCTTCGTCAAGCATTCGCAAATGCTTTTACTTCATAATTGCGCAGATCAGATTTCACCGGACTGTTCGGGTTGGTACCGGTGTGGGCGCGCTTGAATGCTTCGCTCTCCGTCCAATTGCGAAAGTCCTGTTCACTCTCCCATTTGGTGAACACGATGTACTCGTCTCCTTCGGCTGGAGCCAGGAACAGAAATTCCTTGAACCCTGGTACGTCCTTCATGCGCTCGCCTCCCTGCGCGAATGCGCGTTCCAGGTGGGACTGATAATCTGCAGGAACCACTAAACGATTCATCGAGACATACATCTGCGACACTTCCTTTTTCGATTGTTTACTAGTTTAGTATACGCCATTCCTTGGAATTAGAAAACTTGGCTGCACCAAAAACAAAAACCGGTGACGTCAGGTATCACGTCTCCGGTTGGTTTGTTGCTCCAGCATGATATCGAGCAGCAGGATGTCCTGCAGCGGTTCCTTGGGATCTGTCGTCAAGAGCGCAGAGACAGCAGCCATCGCGCATCGTACAGCGTGATAGGAATAAAAGGCGTCTCTTTCCGCATCACTAAACAAGGACAAATCGGAACGCTCTTGGACAGGATAGGGAAAATCCGTCTCCACGCCTGCGCGATCAAGTACGATCAACGCCTGCTTGATGGCGACGAGAGCCGCACTCACACTGATGCCGTATTCGACACGCAGCTCATCCCAAACCTGAAAAGCGGATCGTTCCACTCGCTCTTGATTCGGCCTGGTAATGATCCCTGATTTCCGCCCTTCCTTGAGCAGCCAGTCCACATAGATGTCATGTCTGGGTGGATAGGCGTACACCTGCAATTTCAACTCCAGCTCACTCGGATGATCCTTGGCAAAACGGGCATGGGACAACGACATCTCATAGCGCCGCGAAGGATGGCCAGGGACAGTGACAAAAACCGTATCCTGCCGGATCGCGGCGATTTGCAGTTTTGTATGTGCAGGAATCCTTCCCTGGGGCGCTTTATCCCTTCTGATGTTTCCCGGTATCAATTCGGAACCAAATTGATGGTATTCAAGCGGAGAATCAATCCAGGGAATCGGCTCCCGATGCATCACTTCGTACAGACCGTTGAACGTCACCCATTCACCCGGGCGGCGTTGACAGCGAATCAGAACTTTGTGACGCTCCTCTTCCGGGGAGACCTCCGCTTCCGTATCCTCAGCCTTCGGGTGCAACCGCTTATGCTCGATCAAGGAGCTATCGTTCAGAGTCAAACGTTCCAGCAACTCCCGTTTGCTGACCCACTCATATCCAATTCGATAGATCCGGTTTTTCATGGTCTCCACCACCTTTGATGCCTGATTACATGATTCCCTGTACTTTGTTTACCGTACCATATGAATGTACGGACCTGTCCGTGCTAGACAGCAGTTACAATCCGCACGAGTGACGCCGCTGCTTCTCGGGGCGACGCTGCACGGCTGATCGCACTGATGATAGCTACACCGTCAGCACCGGCTGACATGATTTCTCCCGCATTGGCAAGGGTAATTCCCCCAATTCCGACAATCGGCAGATCTTTTCCGACTGCCTCCCGAATCTCCCGCAAGCCTGCAGGTCCGATCGGCTCTCCAGCGTCTGCTTTTGATGTCGTGGCGAACATGGCCCCAACTCCCAGGCAATCAGCGCCGCCTGCTTTCGCTGCCAGGGCTTCTTCTACGTTACCTGCCGAGATACCGATATATATGTTCTCCCCGACAGCTGCACGCACCTCATTCAAGGCCATATCATCCTGTCCGACATGGATGCCATCCGCTTGCAGCCGAATAGCCAGGTCGACATCGTCATTGACAAAAAACAGGGCGTCGTATTGCCTGCATAAGCGTTGCAAAGCTCTCGCCATTTCATAACGCTCTTCGTCCGAAAGCCTGCTTCCTTTATCACGAAGCTGCAGGCTGCCTGCACCTCCGCGCAGTGCCTCTTCGCTGACCCGCAGCGTCTCCTCTGCTGAAAAACCGCAATCCTGAGATCCAACCACGAAATATACGCCAAGCTTTTGTCGCAGTCTCTCCTGATTTTTCATTACCTGATCTCCTCCCATAGGTCCAATGCTTGACGATAGGCGGCCGTTTTTTGTCTCACATCATCTGCCGCTGTAATTCCCGACAGCACCGCTACCCCTGTACAGCCCGCCTTCAATAATTCAACGGCATTCTCGGGCGTCACACCTCCAATACCGATGACTGGCGTGCGCAATGCCGCTGTGATTTGCTTCAGCTCCTCGATGCCGCGCGGTTCCAGATCTGGCTTGGAAGCACTGGAATACACATGGCCGTAGATCAAATAATCAGCGCCTTCTGCTTCTGATGCTGCGGCCTCGTCATAGGAGTGGACGGATCTGCCGAGCCACTGATGATCTCGTACGACCCTCCTGGCTTCCTGGACAGACAAGCTGTGGTAAGCGAGATGCGCCCCACGGCACCCGACTGCTGCCGCGACATCCGTCCGGTCATTTATCAGGAGACGATCAAGCGGCATCACTGCAGACAAAGCCATCGCCCAATCCATACATTCGCGCGCCGTCCGCTGCTTTTCCCTGATGTGCAGATAATCCATCCCGCCGGCATAAGCCAGCTCCGCGATGCGCAAAACCTCCGCCAGGGGCTGCTTGCCGCTGGTGATGACATGAAGCTCAGGCTTTTGCCGCATCTCCTCCGCCACCCCCAGACAACGCTGTCAAACACTCTTGCAGCCACTCCATCATACGATCTTCATTTTGCGGTGCGCGAGCGAGCATTTCTACAATCAAACGACGCAGAAAAAAGGATTGCTGCAGCGTCAGGGGAAACGTAATCGTCCGTGGTTTTTTCTCCTGTTTTTCCAGGGTGTCCACTCCGGCCAACAGGATATTCGCGATGGACTCAATCAGTTCATGCAAGGATTCTGTTTCTTTCAACTCATCATAACAGCCGTCAAACAGACGGCATAATAGTAAAAATGCCTGTGACGACATAGTCACCGGCTGAACATCCTCTATGGGTTCCGGCATCTTTTTGTCCCTCCATCCCTTGAAACAACCTCTATTATACCATTTCAACCTGAGAAAAACTTGACCTTTCGCCAAGTCCTTTCATCCTTTATCGCATCAGTGAAATTAATCTTTCTGAAAGAAAAATGAAAACCGCTGAGATTTCAGCGGCTTTTACTTGTCCCTTCATTGCGGTCATTATGATGCGATTGTCGAAGGTTCGTATTCTTATCGTTTTCATCCAGCGTCTTTCCGCGGTTCTTCCCTAAATCCTTGCTGTTGTTATTTTTGCCCACTAAGCACACCTCCTCCACCAGTTCGTCATGGAATAGCGTAACCAGTTGGCCGGTGTTTACACCTAGATTTTTGGATCAGCTCTCAATGCGTTGCATACGACCTCGAACAGCATAGACGATAGCAAATGGAACACGCCAGCCCAACAAAAACAAGAATGTCACCAGATAGGTTACCTCCGCGAATATCCAGGTCAAAGGTACGCCTGTCCACCAGGAGCGAAGCAGAAGACCGATCGGGGCAGCCAGTGTCCAGGTCAAAAAAGTGAAGAGCAGATTGCTCCATGCATTCACATAACGCTTGTTCTGATAGCTTTTCAGCAGGAAGGATGCGACCAGCCAAGCAAGCAAAAACGGCGCGAGCGTCTCCAACATTCCCAAAAACGTGATGGGGAGCTGATGGATTCCTTTTCCAATATAAACGAATAGCCAAAACGCGACCAAGTCACCGGCAAACAGTACGTAGCCAGCCGGCATGATACGATGTCCCATGTATACCCTCTTTTCTGGCGAGGCTTTTTCTTTCCTCTATTGTATACATGCCAGCATGGGATCGACAATCGACATCGCTCATGATTCACCAAACAGCAACAATTCCAGCTTCTTCGCTACTTCCGGCCACTCCCGATCCAGAATGCTGAACATGACAGTATCGCGTACGTATCCATCCTGGATGATCATATGGTTTCGCAACACGCCTTCACGCACACCGCCAATTCGTGCAATGGCACGCTGCGAATTCTGATTTCGGGCGTCCGTCTTCAATTGCACCCGTATGCACCCTTTTTCGAAGCTATGTTTTAATAGAAGGTATTTGCAATCTGTATTGACCCTCGTTTTCCAGACAGATGGGGTTAGCCATGTATGCCCGATCTCCAGACCTTTGTCATGAAGGGAGATGGCCATGTACCGTGTACTGCCAATAACCTCTCCGCTCTCCTTTTTTAGGATGACAAAAGGCAGCTCCGTTCCCTTGCGTTCATTATCCATCGCAATCCTGATCCACTCCTGGATGTCTGTTAGTGAACTCATTTTTTTGGACATATACGTCCAAATCTCTTCATATTTTCCTGCCTCCCAAAGCCCTTCCGCATGATGTTCCCGCAAAGGTTCAAGACGTACGTATTTTCCTTCCAAAATGACAGGTGACAATTGCAGCATATACCATTCTCCTTTTGTCCAAGTGTTCTGCCAGAAGCTCGCTGCAGAACACTTGGCTCAAATTTTTACAAGGATAATGGCGCTTACCCCAACTGTCAAGAGAAGATCGTCACGCCTCTTCGTTTATCACAACTTCTTTGCCTCTGCCTTTTAAAATCAGGGGAATGATCAGCCACAGAGCAGCGCAACCCAAGAAGATGAGAGACAATGGCTTGGTCAAGAAGATTGTGAAGTCTCCATTGGAAGTAGTCAAAGCTCGACGCATGTTGTTTTCGATCATCGGCCCTAGAACCAGTCCCAAGACAAGCGGTGCCAGGGGAAAATCATTAGAACTCAGGAAGTAGCCGAGCAATCCGCAGAATACCAGCAGGACGAGATCAAAGGTAGTGATTTGTACAGCGTATACACCAAAAACAGAGATGGCGATAATCGAAGGAATCAGGAAATGCGGAGGGGTCTCGATGATTTTGGCAAAGACTTTCACCAGCGGCATATTCAAGGCCAAGAGCATCAGGTTGCCGATGAACATGCTGGCGATCAGTCCCCACGCCACTTGTGGATGATCCGTAAACAGCAAGGGACCCGGTTGGACATTGTACATCAAAAGAGCTCCCATCAGGATCGCAGTCGTACCTGAACCCGGGATGCCGAGCGTCAGCAGCGGGATCATTGCTCCTCCAGAAGCAGCGTTGTTCGAGGACTCTGGGCCTGCCACTCCTTCGATCGCTCCTTTGCCGAATCGTTCCGGATTTTTGCTCCATTTCTTTTCGAGGATATAGGAAAAAAAGGAGGCCAATGTCGCTCCGGCACCAGGCAGCAGTCCGACAAAGAAACCGAGAATCGAGCCACGAGCGATTGGAGCTGCACTTTGCTTCAAGTCCTTGGCGCTCGGCAGAATTCGTCCAACCTTGATCAATTGCTTGGAGCTGTTGTCGTTCTCCAAAATGGTTTTAAACACTTCACCCAAGGCGAACAGTCCGACGGCGATCGTCAAGAACTCCAAGCCCTGATACAGGTACGGAATATCATACGTAAAGCGGGCGACCCCAGACACATTGTCGATCCCAATGGTAGCCAGCAGCAGACCGAAAACCGTCATGATCAAGGCTTTCGTCATCGATTTGCCGCCGAGGCCGCTCACAGCACACAATCCAAGCAGCATGAGCGAGAAATATTCCGCTGGCCCAAATTCCAAAGCCAGATCCGACAGTGGCTGAGCGAGAAAAACCAGTGCTACCAGAGCAAACACCCCGGCTACAAAGGAGCCGATCGCCGCAATAGACAGGGCTGCCCCCGCTCTTCCCTGTTTTGCCATTTGATAGCCATCCAGTGTGGTGACGACTGATGAGGACTCGCCGGGCGTATTCAAGAGAATGGAAGTCGTCGATCCGCCGTACATCGCTCCGTAGTAGACACCTGCCAGCAAAATCAAGGCACTGGCTGCCGCCTGCTCTGCATTCATGCCGCTCGTCAAGGAAGCTGTGACCGGCATGAGCAAGGCTACTCCACTCATGGGACCGATGCCAGGCAAAACACCAACAGCCGTACCGATCAGAACCCCAATAAAGGCATAGAGCAAATTATGCCATTGCATGGCAATATAAAATCCATCAGCCAGGTACTGTAATGTACTCATCTTGTCCCCTCCTTAAAAGCCGAGCCAGACCGGAAAACCTGGCAGCGTTCCTTGAAGCAAATGTACATAGACGTAGTAGACGCCTACAGAAAAGGCGAATGAGACAAGTGTCGTTTTGAAGTAGCTTTTGCTTCCCATTACTTTGAAGGATACGAACAAAAAGAGAAAGGTCATGATGACATATCCGACGAGCTCCAACAGATAGACATAGAGGAGTGTAGCTGCGAAGATGGTCAAGAACCGTTTGTATTGGAGTGATTTGCCTCCTGTTGCAGCAGAGCCTTCCGCTTTGCCGCGCGTGGACTCCCAGAACAGGCGCAGACTGAGGATGATCAGGATGATGCCAAGCCCCATGGGAAACATATTTGGTCCCACTTCGCTGCCGTAGGCGCTCGTAGAAATATTTCGACTTTCGATAACGAAAAGTGCCCCTACCAAAGCAAAACAGACACTGCTGTACCGATCAAATACTTTGTTCACGATGGCGCAACCTCCTTTGGTTACAAAAGGAGAGGGAGCTGGAGCTCCCCTCTCCTTCTGTGCCTATTTCGACATTCCCAGTGAAGCCAGCAGTTCTTGTACCAATTTGTCTTGTTCATCGAGGAACGTAGTAAAATCGGCTGCGCCCCTGTACTCACTCTCCCAACCATTCGCTTCCAATTCCTTTTTCCAGTCTTCGCTTTCAGACAACTCTTTTAGCTTCCCTTCCCAGAAGGCCTTGGCATCTGCCGGCATGTCGGGCGGTCCGAATACACCCCGCCATATGTTGAAGGTAGCATCAATACCTTGTTCTTTTAATGTCGGCACGTCCTTCAGGTCACCCCCGAGACGCTCTTCCGAAGTTACTCCCAATACGCGAATTTTACCCGCCTTCAGATACTCGGTGATACCCGACGCATCCGTGGCGATCATATCGGCATTGTTGCCCAAGAGTGCAGCGATTGCTTCGCCGCCGCCGTCATAAGAGACGTATTTCACTTTTTTGGGATCAATGCCGTATTTCGCTGCTGGTAGGACGCTTACCAAATGGTCCATCGATCCGGGAGCGGAACCGCCCGCTAAAGTAATTTTGCTGGGATCCGTTTTGAGTGCCTCCAAGAGACTTTTGAGATCCTGGTAGGGTGAATCAGCTTTTACGACAACGGCACCAAAGTCTTTGGTCATTTGCGCCAATGGCGTGACATCCTTATAGCCGAATGGACTGTTTCCTTCTTTTTTGTTGTAGTTGATCAAGATCGGAGGCGAATTGACAAAAAGGCGATATGGATTGCCTTTGTCCTTGCTGACGTACTCCGCCATGAACACTACGCCGCCACCGCCAGGTTTGTTCTCAACGGTGATTGGTTGTTCGATCAGTTTGCTTTCGTTTAATACCTTCCCGAGTGAACGCGCTGTTTTGTCCCAACCGCCTCCCGCACCTGAGGGCGCTACCATCACAATTGGCTTTTCGGGATAACGGGATGCAGGTTGTTCACTTTGACCAGCTGTGGACCCACTGCTCGAACCGCCGCTCGAACCGCTGCCCGCATTCCCGCCGCCACAGGCGACTAATGCGAGTGAGAGCATCGCAGACAGTACAAGTAACGCATTTTTTTTCTTCATAACACTTCCCCCTCTTTTCCCTTTTCTGAAAGCGCATTCAAAATTGTTTCTAAAATATCATGGAGGGGGAGTGTGAGCCTAGTTTACGTGCATAATGCCTATTTCGCGTTTAAAGTACTTTTTGTTCATATTGTTCACGTGATCTTATGTTTGGAGATAGCGATATTTTCGTTCTGGTCTCCCTACCGATCCATAGATGAGTTCAGCCCGTGCTTTCTTCTCCGCAACCAGATATTCCAGATAGCGGCGTGCGGTAGTCCGGCTCGTCCCGATCTCCCTGCTGATTTCTTCTGCTGACACCCCGGACTTTTTCGTCCGCTTGATCGCTTCCAGCACCTTTTCCAACGTAAGGAGATCAATTCCTTTCGGGACTGGTGACTCTCTGATCCTGCCTTTAACCAAATTGCGCATGAGGATGCGATCAATATCTTCCTGATCGATCTCACCTGCTTCTCGGGTGCGAAGGAGATGCTCTCTGTAGGACACCAGCCTTTCCCGAAAGCGCTCAAAGACGAGTGGCTTGACGATATAATCAAATACTCCTCCCCGCAATGCATCTTGCACCATTTCGATTTCCTTCGCTGCGGTGATCATGATGATGTCCGTGTCGCGGTGGTGCTGTCGAATGTGCCAGACCAGCTCCGTACCCAGCATGTCGGGCAGATACACGTCCAGTAAGACCAGATGCGGCTCCGTACAGACCAATAATTCCTTCGCCTCTGCACCGTTCGTCGCTGTCGCGATCACTTCAAACCCTTCTATTTTACTGACAAAACGCCGATTAATATCGACGATTCGCAGATCGTCCTCGACGATCAAAACCTCAACCTTCTGCATGGCTGCCCCTCCATTCCTTCGGCAGTGATACCGTAAACAGTGCCCCGCCTCTTTCACTTCTACCTAACAAGATATACCCACCCATTTCTCCGACAATATCACGGACCTTGGCCAGTCCGAGGCCACGCTGCTCCCCTTCTTTTGTCGAGAATCCATATTCGAACACTTGATCGCGCAACGCCTCCGGTACACCCGAGCCAGAGTCCTCCACTTCAAACATGATTTCCTCTCCGGCATCCGACAGATAGCATTCTACGATCTTATGTTCCTTTCCAGAGGCATTGACCGCCTCCAGCGCGTTTTGCAGGAGGTTGCCCAGCAGGACAATGACATGTTGACGATTGATCGTATCGGGCAGTTCGGTTAAACGGCTGTCGTGGTTGATTATAAACTGAATTTTCAGTTCCCTTGCACGATTATGCATGCCGAGCAAGAGAGCTCCGATCAACGGATCCGGAATTTGTTTGGCTAAAAAGAGGATTAGTTCCTGCTGGGATGAGGTTTCACTGGTAATCAGTTCGACGGCCTCCTGAATCGAACCCAGTTGCAGCAGTCCAGAAATGGTGTACAGCAAATTATGAAATTCATGGGTCTGTGCACGGAGAACATCAGCGTATCGCCGCGCTTGCGAAAGCTCAGACGCCAGCTGGTCGATTTCTGATTTCGAGCGAAAACTGCTGACGACTCCTACAATCTGATCACCCAGCTTGATCGGAAGTCGATTTACAATGATTTCCTTTCCCCCTATCAAGGTTTCGCGATCCAATTGGTACTCGCCAGTGACGAGAATTTCCGGCATCCGGCTATCCGGCAGCACTTCATAAATCTGTTTTCCATGTACATGGTCAACCGGCAGTCCCAAGATTCGCAGTGCGGCCTTGTTCATCATCGTAATGCGGTTGTTTTTGTCTATCGCGACGATCCCCTCGCGCACCGATTCGAGCACGGCATTGCGCTCCACGTATAAGGCAGCGATCTCCTCAGGCTCCAAGCCTAGAATCGCACGCTTGAGATAGCGGCTTAAGGCAATGGCTCCTAACACGCCGCACAATACGGCAATCCCCATGATCAGGAACACTTTATCCTGATAATCATCAATGGCATTTTCAATGTCCTCGAGAAGAAAACCAACTGATACGATCCCGATCACTTCTCCTTGCTCATCCTTGATCGGCACTTTTCCCCGCAAAGAAGGGCCCAAGCTGCCTACTGCTTTGGAAATGTAAGACTGCCCATACTGCAGCCCCAGCTCGTTGTCCCCTCCTACCATCTCTTTGCCGATTCGATCTGCCAGTGGATGGGCATAGCGAATTCCTTCCTTGTTCCCGACGACCACGAATTCGGCATCCGTTTGAGAGCGGACATTTTCCGCGATAGGCTGGATGAGTGCAGACGGATTGTCGGTAAAAAAAGCGGCGCGTAGCTCTGGATCATTGGCTGCTATTTTGGCTACGCTTAAGGCTCTTTTTCCGATTTGCTCCTCGATGGAGGAGGCAATAATGGAAGAGAAAATCAGACCGATTGCGCTAATAATGACAATAATGACCGAAGTAATCAATAAAATCATTCGTGTCTGAAAGGAGAGGCGCACTCTCTTTAAGCTTGTCATATCCATCTCACCTCTGGTTCATTTTACCACCTGAACCAATTGGGAGGACAGCTTCAATCATCTTCTGCAAGGCCTCATCCAAAATGGTGGTATGAGTCGTCCCCTCCCCCAATATACTTAACCAACTTATACTCGAGACAAACTGAGATGGCTGTCCGAGTATAAGAATTGAACTAGTAAGGAGGGATATTCGTGAAAACACAGGTAGACTCAAATGGTATCGTTACCTTGACCAGAGAAGGCGAAGCGCTGGTGAAAGACAGTCCGCTTTACAACGAGGGGCTTCGTCCGACAACGATGGAAGAACATAACTGGACTTCCTACAACTTCGCCAGTTTGTGGATTGGCATGTCCATTTGCTTGCCGACTTATGCCATGGCGGGCGGCTTGATTTCACTGGGCATGAATTGGTGGCAGGCTATTATTACCATTATCCTTGGAAACTGTATCGTCCTTATCCCCATTCTCCTCAACTCCCATGCCGGTACCAAGTTCGGCATCCCGTATCCGGTGTTTGCACGCCTTTGGTTTGGTTCCAAGGGTGCCCACATCCCGGCGGTAGCTCGCGGTTTGATCGGGGCCGGCTGGTTCGGGATCAACTGTTGGTTCGGCGGCGCTGCCATTGATACGTTGCTAATGTCCATGACCGATTGGGGAAATGTGCCGGGACACCTGTGGATCTCCTTTTTGGGATTTTGGGCGATTAATGTGTGGGTAGCCTACCGCGGTCCCGAAGCAATTCGAAAAATGGAGGCCTGGGCGGCACCCGTCCTGATCATCATGAGCTTGGCTCTGCTCATTTGGGCTCTGACCAGTGCAGGCGGGTGGGGCCCGATGCTGTCTGCTCCTTCCAAGTTTGCTACTACTGGCGAATTCTTAAAGGTGTTCTTCCCTGCCCTTACAGGTGCGATTGCTTTCTGGGCAACCATGGCCTTGAACATTCCTGATTTCTGCCGTTACGCGAAGAGTCAAAAGGCCCAGGTTGTCGGTCAGTCCAGTGCTTTGCCAACTACGATGGGCTTTTTCTCCTTCATCGGGGTAGCTGTTACCTCTGCTACAGTCGTAATCTACGGCGAAGCCCTCTGGGACCCTGCGGCTGTACTGGCGAAATTCTCTCCCCTGGCTATCTTTTTCGGCACAATCGGAATCGTTCTGGCAACCTTGACGACCAATGTGGCAGCCAATATTGTCGCACCAGCCCGTGCCGTCGAAAATCTGGCCCCGCGACGCCTCTCGTACCAGAATGGGGCGCTCATTGCCGGTTTCGTCGGTTTGCTGATGCAGCCTTGGTATATTTTGGAAAATTTCGGAAATTATATTTTCCTCTGGCTCGGGACTTACGGTGCCTTGCTTGGTCCGATTGACGGCATTGCCATTGCGGATTACTGGCTCGTGCGGAAAAGACGCATTCATTTGACAGAGCTGTACAAAACCAACGGCATCTACTCGTACAAAAGCGGCTACAATACCCACGCTCTCTGGGCGATGCTGATCGGGATTGCGATTCCTTTTATCTGCAAATACATCCCTGGATTGACGATCGTATGGGACAATGCCTGGACCATCGGCTTGCTCATATCCCTAGCCGTCTACACCTGGGTTATGAAAGGAAATGCATCGATTATCTCCGCCAAGCAGTATGAGCAGGTGACGAGTCAAGCAGCAGCAGGAAAAGCTTCCTGAGTGTGCATTCCATAGAAAAGACTGGTTCCCACCCACACGCATACGGGAACCAGTCTTTCTGTATTTTCTACCATTTGAATTGCCGGATTGAATCTTGCAGATCTTCTGCCATTTCATGTAAATTAGCACTGGATCGTGCAATTTCGTTGACAGAGGCAAGCTGCTCATTGGCATTTCCAGAGACGCTCTGTGTATGCTGGGACGATTCCTGCGCCAGGCGATTCATCTCATCCATGGCAGACGCTACCTGCTGAACGCTGGCCGACATCTGCTCAGTCGCCGCTGATACTTCCTGGATTTGATCCGCTACCTCTTGCGAAGACGCAACGATACGGTGGAACACGGCACCTGCTTCGTGGACGATGGCAGAACCTTGTTCGACCACGACTGTACCGTCTTTCATCACTGTTACCACCTGATTGGTTTCTTGCTGAATCTCACTGATCAAGCGTGCGATCTCCCTGGCCGATTCCTCCGATTGCTCCGCCAGTTTTCGCACCTCTTCCGCCACGACTGCAAATCCTCGTCCATGCTCGCCTGCACGGGCTGCCTCAATCGCCGCATTCAACGCGAGCAGGTTTGTTTGGGAAGCAATGCCGGTAATGACGTCGACGATTTGTCCGATCGCTTCTGACCGCTCGCCCAACTCCTGTACAAGCCCTGCTGCCTGATTTACAGAGGTTGAGATGGACTCCATTTGTGAGACAGCCGATTGGATGAACTCATTTCCTTGTTGCGCTTCTTTGGCGGCTTGCACCGAGCTTTCGGAAACCGTACTAGCGGTGTCTGCGATGCGCTGAATCGCGATCGACATCTCCTCCATGACACGCACGCTCTCTTGTGTGCGCTGTGACTGAATCTCGGAGAAAGAAGCGATCTCACGGACGTTTTCAAGAGAGTGTTGCGTGGTTTGGGCAGTTTGCTCAGCGCCTGCAGACAGCTCTGCAGACGACGCAGCTACCTGCTCACCCGCTACCTTAACCTGCTCAATCAACGAACGCAGATTGCCCACGAGTTCATTGAAAGCAATTCCCAGCTTCCCTACCTCGTCACGTCCGGTATAAGAGGTATGTTCGACAGAGAGATTTCCTTTTGCCAATTCCTCCAACCGTGTAGACACGACGGTCAGCGGGCTGCTGATCATGCGCGAGATCGCCATGCTAAGAGAGATGGCAAGAATCAACGCGATCGCTTCAACGACGAGAAGGAGAAAAATAGATTCCTCGACTCTCTCTGCACTCTCCTTTTGCACCAGATCTGCCTCATCCGAGATGTGATTGGCCCACGCCAGCTGTTCTTCGTTGATCCAATTCACGATCTTGTCAGTCGCGCGGTAATAGGCGTAAGCCGTGTCCACCTGCTCCTGCTCGATTAATTTCAGTACTTCACTCTGATCTTTTAGATATTGGTCCAGCAGGGTTTCAAGCATCTCGACGGTCTTCACTTCTTCACTGTCGAGCTGAGAGGATTTCAGGTTGTCAAATATTTGCTGCGCATTTGCGCTGCGTTGATCCAATTCTTTTTTGTATTCCTTATAGCTTTCAGCACCCGGATTCAGGATCATTTTGTAGACCAGTCCGTCGATTGTCCTCATTTCCTGCCGCCACTCATTGATCCATTTCACTGGCAGCAGCTGTTCCTGGTACATGGATGCCAATTGCTTGTTGGAAGATGTCAAGCCGTAGTAGCCCATCCCCCCGACGATCATCATAAAAATGGAGAATGAGATGATCAAAACCGCCATTTTTCCACGTGTACGCATATTTCGCATGATGTTCATCAGATAAGACCTTCCTCCATTATTGAAAAATGATGACTCTATCCTTTTCCCTCTTCTGTTCAAGACGAAACAAAAAAAGCCCACTTTCCAAAAAAGTGGACTTTTTCGAACCTCTCAATTGCCGTTTCTTCCACGACTGCATAAGCTTAGTCCCGTTCTTTCTTCAAGCAGCCGGGCACTTGCGAACAGTCGGTCGCGATGAATGCCTGTTGTCATGTCAAGTCCATCCAGCAGATAAAGCAAATCCTCCGTAGCCATGTTCCCGGAAGCACCAGGTGCAAACGGGCAGCCGCCCAATCCGCCTAAGGAACTGTCGAAAGTTGAGATTCCCATCTCCAACGCAATGAGTGTGTTGGCTATGGCCATCCCATACGTATCGTGAAAATGCATCGCCAAACGCTCGGCGGGAACATGATTGAGCAGTGTGTCCAATACCTGATGGACTTGCCCGGGATGAGCCACTCCAATCGTGTCGCCAAGAGAAATTTCTCGGACTCCCATCTCCAACAATCTCTGCGTAACGCGAATGACGTTATCAACCGAGACTCTTCCCTCATCAGGACAGCCAAAAACAGTCGACACGTAGCCGCGTACCGTTTTTCCTGCTGCCAATGCTGCCCGAGCAGTCTCCTCGAGAATCGGAAAGGTATCCGCGATGGATTTATTGATGTTTCGCTGATTGTGGGTCTCACTGGCGGACAGGAATACGGCGACCTCATCCACATCAGCTTCGAGCGCGCGCTCCAACCCTCGCACATTGGGAACGAGTGCTGCGTACGTGACCCCCGGCACACGCTCGATCCCTTTGGCCACCTCTGCGGCATCTGCGAGAGCGGGTATCCACTTGGGATGGACAAATGACGTGATTTCGATATACGGAATGCCCGTGCGTGACAACTGGTTAATCCAGG
The DNA here is from genome assembly GCF_000503775.1 of Brevibacillus panacihumi W25. Lineage (GTDB taxonomy): Bacteria > Bacillota > Bacilli > Brevibacillales > Brevibacillaceae > Brevibacillus > Brevibacillus panacihumi_A. The sequence goes on from NZ_KI629785.1 coordinate 128,636, forward strand.
CGATCTTGTCCTGTGTCGGCACAAACTGCGCTTCATTTTGCAGTCCGTCGCGGGGTCCTACCTCGACGACACGGATCTGACGCGGTGTAAGGTCCAACATGTTTCTATGCCCCCAACAGGTTTGTCATCATGTAGCCTGCTCCGTAAAAAATCATGAACTGCACCCCGGCACCGACACCCAGCACGCGGTTGATCAATCCCCCGACAGTAGCCATCGTCAACGTCAAGATGACGCCGACCAATTGTGCTTCATGGAAGGCCAGCAAGCATGCCAGACCGACGAACATTCCGACGATGGCTTCCTGACTGATATTTTTCATGACAAACACGGTAGCTGTACGCGCATAGTTCATCGCAAATGGATAGGCAATTATGGCTGCGACCACCAAGCCGATCAAGCCGTACAAGAAGAAGTCCCACGGTGTCAGCAGATTGTGGAGGTTGTTCACCGGATCACTGGTAAAGACAGGTGGTGCATTGAACAACGGAGCTGCCGGTCCCAAAGCAACAGGACTGAGCGGGATCCCAAAAGCCAACAAGGGAATAATTGCCTCTGCGATGTACGTCGATTCGGTCACGCCGTTCATGGCTGCCAGACTCGAGGTCGATTTTTTGTACACGCCTTTGTTGCGGGAACCGACGATCTCCCCCATCAGGGAGGTCATCCCGACTGGACTGAATGCAAACGTCAATGACGAGATAAACGAAGTGACGGAAGTATGGGCTGCTTGTCTGCCCGTCAACACGCGAAACGGGTTGGGGAAGAATCCCTTCCAGGCGCGGATTTCCGGTGCCAGGTGATATTCCTTTGGTTTTGTGCGGACCAGGCTTGCCCTCCCGCTCGAGGAGAGAGACAGCAGCAAATCATAAAACATGGGACCGATTGCAATTCCTAGAAAGAAGCTGATGCTCAGGTGCTTCTCCACGATTTGGAAGCTGAACTGATCCAGACTTTTGATAAAGAAGGCAAAAGGAATAATCATGGCAATGCTGACCCATTTTCCTTTGGAAAAATAGGCGATCAATACAGCGGCCAGCGTAAAGATCAGGCCCGAGGCTGATTTGAAGAAGTCCGCAAACTGCCCGAGAAACTGTCCGAACAAAACCGCTGTCGGCAATGCGATGAAAGCTCCCAGCAGGCCTCCAGACAACATTTTGCGCAACGCGACGTGCGGCACACCGAGACGCCGCAACGAAGAAGCGTGATCGATCAGCGGAACGGCTGTCGTATCGCCCGGAATCCCCATCAAAGCAGTAGGAATCGCATGCGTCAGATGCTTCGCCAGCACTGCCGCCATAAAGAATGACAAGACTGCTTCCGGCGGGGCACCCAGAAGGATGACCAACAAGGTAAAAGGAACCATGATAGCGGTTTCATCTGTCCCCGAGACCAAGCCGATCAGGGTGAACAAAATCGCCCCGAGCAAGGCAAACAATAGTGAGATCATCAATACACTCATTTATCCGATTGCACCCCGCTTTTCTTAAACGTATCCAGAATCCCCAGCTCTTCCATCTCTTTTCTCGTTACGGGGTCATTCACGATCAACTGGTACTCTTCCTTGGCATCCACCTGCATATCCCGCAGGATTTCCTGAAAGCTCTCGACGCTCGATTCTTCTTCCTTCAGGATTCGGCTTGGTTTGAACAGCTTGGCACAGAGAATCAGCGCCAGCACACTGCCTGCAATTCCGAGCAGCAGGGAATAGGAAGCCACCATCTTCGGTTCGGCGATGGACGGAAAAATGCTCTTGCCGACGAAATAACCGCCTATACTGAAGGTCATGCTGATCACGACAGAGAGAAGGATGCTGGAGGGCACCACGGTGTCCCCCAGAACTTCCAAATACGTTTCATTCGACTTTCCGGTCTGCTTTTCTGTGCTAGCCACTTTGGTTTCCATCGCCAACCCCCGTTTGCAATTGTTTGGTCAAGGCCAATATCCGGTCATAACGGACATCCTTTTCTTGTATGGCCTGCTTGACGACTACTTCGATCTGCTCATCAGTGGCTCCAGCCATCATTGCGAGGTTGCGGGCATGCAAGGCCATATGTCCTCGCTGAATCCCATCGGTAGCCAAGGCACGCAATGCCGCCAGATTTTGCGCCAATCCTACCGATGCGATGCACCCAGCCAAGTCTTCTGCGGTCTGAACATCCATGATTTTCAACGCCAGGCGTGCTGTCGGGTGCGATTTGGTCGCGCCTCCTACGATCCCTACTGCCATCGGCAACTCCAAGGTTCCTACCAGATTGCCTTCGCGGTTCACTTCCCAGTGCGTCAAAGAACGATATCGGCCAGATACCGCAGCATAAGCGTGCGCGCCTGCCTCTACTGCCCGGGTATCATTTCCGGTCGCCAACACGACAGCTGTAATCCCGTTCATGATCCCTTTGTTATGCGTTGTAGCGCGGTAAGGGTCGCACTCTGCGAACTCGTATGCGCGGACGATGTTCGCCACGACTTCTGGTCCGCCCAATTCCTCTGCCGAGAATACCGCACGGGCCCGAACCAGTCTGCGGTCTGCCAGGTTGGAGATGATCCGCAGCACCACACGACCGCCTGTCACCTCTTCGATAAACGGGGCAACCGCTTCCGCCATGGTATTCACAGCGTTGGCGCCCATCGCGTCCCGTGTATCTACCAGCAGATGCAGCACCAGCATCGGCTCTTTGGAACGCTCCATGACATGTACTTCTACGTCGATCGCTCCCCCACCCAAGGATACCAGTGTCGGATCCTTGGCGTTGCAGCGATCCAGGATTGATTGCTTGTTTTCATACACTCTGGCCATCGCGCCATAGGGATCGGCTACATCGAGAACCTGGATCTGCCCGCGCATGATCGATCCGCTCAGGGAAGTGTAGAATCCCCCCAGCGCATACGAGGTACGTGCGGCATTTCCCGCACCTGCCACTACAGACGGCTCTTCTGTCGCCATGGGGATGAAACGGTCCTTCCCGTTGATCTTAAAGTTCGTCGCGACCCCAAGCGGAATCGCCATCGTACCGATTACATTTTCCACCATCACATTGGCCGAACGGAGCGGAAATGGGATCTCCCCCGACATGATTTGCTTTTCTTCCTCTGTTAATCCTCTGGCTTGTGCCACCAAATCGAGTCTCTCTTCTGGTGTGTACCGATAAAAGCCGGATATTCTGCTGTTCGTCATCTATGCTATCTCCCAACTCTATCTGTCTTCTTGATTGTGTTTGCCAACATTTGCGGCTAATAGCGAATGAAATCTGTCCACCTCCGCTCACCTCGGTTTCACACTATTCAACTTTGTTGAATGACCTAATACTACAATACCATTATGAAAATGTAAACGCTTTTTTCGCAATATTCGAAGCTGACATAAAAAGTAGACAAAAGAAAAAAGCCAGCCGATTACAATAGCTGCTTTCGAACTGGCCGTCAGGCGGCGAAGCCTACTGACTCCTATTTGATTAATTGCTGGGCTGAATGAAGATAGACAGCACCTTGGCTTCCTGATGGTTAAAAGGCAAGAAAATATGCGGTTTCAAGCCGGAAAAGTAGGCCGTGTCCCCCTCTTCCATGACATGCCGCTCCCCGTCGTAATAAAGAATGATCGTTCCGCTGATCACGTAGATGAATTCTTCTTCCGGGTGGGTAAAGGGCTCCGTCATCGTCATATCCGGGGGGACTGTCACCAAGACAGGCTCGATTTTGCTGAAGCGAGACCGATTGGCGAGGATTTCATACAGATACCCCATCTCCTTGCTGCCCATCTTGCTCGTTCGTTTGGCATGAGGCGAGAGCACGAGGTGATCTTCCCGATTCTCCTCCAGGAACCATGCCAATGGCGTTTTCAGATGTTCCGCAATCTTGGACAGCGTAGCTACCGCCGACGCCGTTTGTCCGTTTTCGATTTTGGACAATAGACTTTTCGTAAAGCCGCATCGATCCGCCAGCTCCTGCTGGGTAAACCCCTGGCTTAGCCGTGCTTTTCTGATGCGTTTCCCAATTTCTGACAACTCTATTGCAAACAACCCCTTCATCATTCCATCCTGCCTTGATTATAGCGATTGAGAAAAAAAGGATCAACAAAGTTGAACAAGATTCACTCTATCGCCAAGATTATTTTGAATAAGGGGTACTAGCCTAGCTCCTGCAAATCAAGCAATGCGAATAAAGAGATGGCGGAAATACAGGAGTCAGGCTCGTAGCAAATATAGTACGTCAGCTCCGGCGAGATGATGTACGCAATGCCAGAATACCCGGCATCCAACAAAAACGATCGCACCTCTTCTCCCGTCCATTCCAGCCATTCCTGATGGCTCATCTTCATCTGCAAATGGAGCAGCTCCAGCTCGCTATGTCGGGCAAATAGAGCTGCTTGGCGAAGCTCATTTTCACCGTAATCCCGGTTAAGCTCGTACAATCCACTTACGACAAGCTCCTGTTGCAGTACCGCTGCCTTGTCCCACGTTGCTTCGGCGTGGCAAATCGCGTATTCAGCCGCGACTTTTGGGTTGCTTACGAGATAGACACCTGTGCCGAAAACGGCCTTGGCACTGACTCCGCCTGGAAAATGGCGTCGTTCCTCACGCTTGTAGCGCTGCCTCTCTACTGCGTACCGCGCTTCCTCGTATTCCACGCCCCGGTAGACAATCCTTTTTTGGTTCATTCCCAACTCTCCTCGCCTCAAATGGCTGATACGAAAAAGGAAGGCGCCGCAGCACCTCCCCCCTTCTCACGGCAGCAATTTTACCATGTCATCGTAGGTCTCCGGTCTGCGATCCCGATAAAATTGCCAGGTATCGCGGACCTCGTGAATCTTGTTGCGATCCATTTCTGCCACAATCACCTCATCCTGATCCCTGCTGCCGACCACGACGAATTGTCCCCTCGGGTCCACCAGATACGATTGCCCGTAAAACTCACCCATATTCCAAGGCGCTTCCATCCCGACGCGGTTGATCGCAGCCACGTAGTAACCGTTGGCAACGGCATGCGCTGGCTGCTCCAGCTTCCACAGATATTCAGACAAGCCTGCGACCGTAGCCGACGGATTGAAGATGATCTCAGCACCGTTGAGCCCCAGGAGGCGCGCGCCTTCCGGAAAATGGCGGTCGTAGCAGATGTAGACACCGACTTTGGCAAACGCCGTGTCGAACACCGGATAGCCCAGATTTCCCGGTTTGAAATAATACTTCTCCCAAAAGCCGCAGCCTTCGCTGCCAACTCCGACGTGCGGGATATGCTGTTTGCGGTACTTCCCCAGATAGCTGCCGTCCGCATCGATGACGGCTGCCGTATTGTAATACGTGCCGATCCCGACACGCTCATATACCGGGAGAATCAAGACCACACCCAGTTCGCGGGCCAGAGAGCGAAAAAGCTGCACCGTCGGACCATCGGGTACTTCTTCTGCCGCCTCGTACCATTTCGTGTTCTGCTCTGCACAGAAATAAGGACCGTAAAAGATCTCCTGCAGGCAGATGATCTGAGCGCCCTGTGCAGCAGCATCACGCACCATTTTGACGTGTTTTTCGATGGCCTTTTCCTTGTGAACCTGTACGGGTTCATCGCCATGCACGTCATTTCTTGCTTGGATCAATCCAATCTTTACCCTGCTCGCCACCGTCAATGCCCCCTCCTGTCTCGACTGATCTGTCCGCTCATGGCCTGGAAAACGTCGCCCTTTTCAGATACCTGCCTGATCCCGCCTGACCGACAAACTCCTTGTCGCGCACCACGAAAGAACCGCGCGACAGGACGGAGACGACATCCCCGTACACTTCCATCCCCTCGAAAGGATTGTAGTCAACATTCATGTGGTGCGTCTCTACCGAGATCGTACGTTTGACGGCCGGGTCAAACAGCACGATGTCAGCGTCAGAACCCACGGCGATCGTGCCTTTTTGCGGGAACATGCCGAACAGTTTGGCGACCTTCGTCGAGGTGATGTCGACGAATTGGTTCAGGCTGATCTTTCCTTTCCTCACGCCTTCCGAGAACAGGATCGTCATGCGGTCCTCAATGATGGGACCGCCATTGGGGATTTTTGTAAAGTCCCCGCGTCCCAGCTCCTTTTGGCCCGCGAAATTGAAGGGGCAGTGATCGGATCCTACCGTTTGCAGGATGCCGTTTTTCAACGCGCTCCACAAAACCTCCTGGTTCCATTTCTCACGAAGCGGCGGAGACCAGACGTATTTGGCTCCTTCAAAATCAGGACGATCCAGATCCGTAATATCGAGCACCAGATACTGCGGACACGTCTCACCGTAGATATTCCAGCCCTTTTCCCTCGCCTCGGCGATCCGTCTGACGGCATCTGCGCAAGAAACGTGAACGACGTACAGCTGGGCGTCAGCCAATGCAGTCAAGGCAATGGCTCGGCCCGTCGCTTCTCCCTCTGCTTCGGGCGGACGGGTATAGGCGTGGTAGATCGGGTCTGTGTTCCCTTCTGCCAATGCCTGTTTTGTCAAATAATCCAGCACGTCGCCGTTCTCGGCGTGTACCTGCACCAGCGCACCCAGTTCCTTGGCGCGAATCAGCGTCTTGAACAGCGTCTCGTCATCGGCCATCAGGACGTTTTTATAGGCCATAAATACCTTGAGCGAGGTGATGCCTTCTGTCGCGATCACCGATTCAAGCTCCTGCAAAATCTCATCGTTGGCGTCTGAGATCATCAGATGGAAACCGTAATCGATCACTGCCTTGCCCTTTGCTTTTTCATGCCAGGTCGCAATCGCTTGATGAAGCGACTCCCCTTTTTTAGTCAGGCAAAAATCGACGATGCTGGTCGTGCCGCCAAATGCCGCTGCCTTCGTCCCGCTGAAAAAATCATCTGAAGTGACGGTGCCGCCGAATGGCATGTCGAGATGTGTATGCGGATCAATCCCTCCCGGCAACAGATAGCACCCCGTCGCATCGACGATCTCCGCGTCTTCGGCATGCAGCTCTTTTCCAATCGCAACGACCTTCTCCCCGTCAATCAAGACGTCGGCTTGGTACGTGTCGGCAGCTGTCACGACCGTTCCGCCGCGAATCCATTTTTTCAAATCTGCTCCCTCCCTTATCTTGAGCATCCCTATGGTGTAGCTCCCTCCGCTCGCTAGTACAAGCTATGCAGCAGCAAACGAGTTGATGACGGAGAGTATCAGGCAGTATCCGAACTGCTGCTTCCGCCTGCTGCAAGAGCTGCCTGACGTTGATTCCAGGTGAGTGGTGGCTGGTTGGTCGGGATTTCGACCATTTCGATGGTTCCTTCCACCGGGCAGACGATGGAGCAGAGATTGCAGCCTACACAATCCTCTTCGCGAACGACCAGGCGTTCCTTTCCTGTCGTAACGTCGGTCACCCTGTCAATGCACTGATGGGAGGTGTCTTCGCAAGCAATATGACACTTGTTGCAATGAATACAGGTCTCGTCGTTGATCCGGGCAACGACTTTGTAGTTGAGATTGAGATGTCCCCAGTCTGAATACGTGGGAACGGCTTTGCCGACCAAATCCATGACGGAAGCGATGCCGCGCTGATCCAGGTAATTGTTCAATCCGTCGATCATGTCCTCTACGATTCTAAAGCCGTGATGCATCGCAGCGGTGCACACCTGAACACCTGTCGCACCCATCAGAAGGAATTCGACGGCATCGCGCCAGTTGGAAATGCCGCCGATGCCTGAGATGGGGATGCCGACGAGCGGGTCGCGCGCGCATTCCGCCACCATATTCAGCGCAATCGGCTTCACGGCTGGCCCGCAGTAGCCGCCATGCGCCCCTTTGCCGTCGACATGCGGGATCGGCAGCCATTTATCCAGATCGACGCCCATCAGACTGTTGATCGTATTGATCATGCTGATGGCATCTGCTCCTCCTTGGGCTGCTGCTCGTGCAGTAAAACGGATATCGGTAATATTGGGGGTCAGCTTGACGATGACCGGTGTTTGCGCTACCTCCTTGACCCATTCCACCTGCTGCCGGATCAGGTCGGGATGCTGGCCTACTGCGGAACCCATTCCGCGCTCTGCCATGCCGTGGGGACAGCCGAAGTTGAGCTCCAACCCATCTACCCCGATCGCCTCCACCTTTTTGACGATTTCGTGCCAGGCTTCCTGCTTGTGCTCCACCATCAGCGAAGCGATCAACGTGTGCTTGGGAAAACGCTTCTTGGTCTCATCCATCTCCTTGAGGTTGACCTCAAGCGGCTTGTCGGTGATCAGTTCGATATTGTTGAACCCGAGCACGCGTTGACCGCCAAAATGAAGCCCGGCAAAACGGGACGTCACATTGATGATCGGTTCGCCCAGTGTCTTCCAGACAGCGCCGCCCCATCCTGCTTCAAATGCACGCTGCACCTGATAACCGGAATTCGTCGGGGGAGCGGATGCCAGCCAAAACGGGTTGGGGGATGGAATCCCCGCCAGATTGATGCTGAGATCTGCCATAATCAGTCTCCTCCATCTTCGCCCTTCGTTTGACAGAGCGGATTTTTCGCGATTTTTCAATCTACAGTTGTACTGACACGTCCCGTAAAGCCTTGTCGATGGCCCATGCAGCGCGCTTGCCGTGATTGGCTGCATCCACGACCATCGCATCGGTCTTCCCGCCGCCGAAAATCACGTCTCCCGCGGCAAACACCTTGGGATGAGATGTCCGATAGGTACCGTCCTCGATCTCCACCACTCCGTTTTTATGCTGGATGCCAAACGAGTCGATCAAGGACACAAAACGCTGCTGGCCGATCGCTTTTACGACATAATCGACTTCGATCACGAATTGACTGTCCGGAATCGGCACAGGTCTTCTCCGCCCTTTTTCATCCGGCTCTCCCAACTGCATCCGCGTCAGCTCCAAGCCCGTCACCCGTCCCTGTTCACCCAAGATCCGCGACGGTGCTACGAGCCAGCGGAACTCCACGCCATCCTGCTTGGCGAACTCATATTCGAATTCATAGCATGTCATCTCTTTTTCCGTTCTTCTGTAAAGGATCTGCACTTGCTCGGCACCCAATCGCTTGGAACAGGTGGCGGCGTCGATCGCCGTATTGCCCGCCCCGATCACGACGACCTTTTTGCCGATCATCTCGTCTGTAAGCGGTTTGGTTTTGGTCTCCTCTACCAATGCAATCGCATCCAGGACACCGTGCAAATCCTCTCCTTCTATCTGCAGCGACGGCACGTACCCCATTCCTGTCGCTAACAGAACAGAATCGTAATCTGCCAAAAGCTCCGACGGCGATACATCGACGCCGACACGAGTATTCGTGCGGATTTCTACACCCAACGCCTCAATCTGCTCCGCTTCCCACAAGGAGATTTCCTGCGGAAGACGAAATGAGACGATCCCGTACGTATTTAAGCCGCCTGCCTTTTCCTTCGCTTCAAAAATCGTCACCCGATGTCCAGCGCGAGCCAGCTCGCGTGCTGCTGACAAACCCGCTGGACCAGCTCCTACAATCGCCACGCGCTTTCCGGTTGCTTCCTCTTTTTGAAACAGCGGAGTTTTGTTTTGAATGGCCCAATCCGTAGCGTGGCGCTGCAACAGTCCGATCATGATTGCCCGTGAACCGGAGGCATGGTTGAGCACACAGGCGCCCTCGCACAACTCCTCAGTCGGACAGACGCGCGCACAGCTCGCCCCGACCGGATTGGCATCCATAATCGTCCTCGCAGATCCGAGAAGATTGCCTGTCGCGATTTTTTTAATGAAGCTGGGAATGTCTATCGAAGTCGGACAAGCCTTGATACAGGGGGCGTCATAGCAATAAAGACAGCGATTCGCTTCGTCGATTGCCTCTTTCGGTTTTAAAGCAGGCACCACTTCCCGAAACTGATCCAGTATGTGCTGCGGAGCACTCATCACGACACAACCTCCTTACCAGTTCTTCAAAACAGATACTTGCTATTAATCAATGTAGGAAAAAGCGATTTTATGATTTTTTCATTGCAGAATCTTCAGACATATCCATGCAATCATAATCCGGCTTCATGCATGATTGATTTCAAGATTGAATAGGTTGGTAAGGAGATTGGGAGGTGAATGTGAAACTGATGAGAGATTACGACCGGGAAATCGAAGCGTGGAAAAATCAGGTTATCACTGCCACGGCTCATATCGCCCAATTGGAACTGGAAAGGGCCTCTTATCTCGAACAGCAGCAGCGCCGCCTGAACTATCTCTCGTCTCGGGAGATCCTTGAGCTGCTGGAGGCTCGCCACGGAAGAGTCGGAAGCATGGCGACGATCAAACGCTGGGCAGACAGCGGCGCTCTCGGGGAAGTAATCGATGAGAGAGAAGCGTTCCCGCTGTTGGTGAACAAGCAGGGAAACAAGCGTTTTCTGTATCCGCGTGAAGACGTCTTGCAATTTCTGCGTGAAAAAGGGTATCTCTCCCCTCGATACGAGGTATTGGACCGCGTTCTTTTGGATACAGATAAGCCTTGCAGTCATGCCCTCATCATAGCCATTGAGCCCTGCGGACACCGTTTTACCTATCACGTCCAATTGGAAGCAACGGGAGAACTTCTGACACATGTCGCGGAGGAAGATCTGTTGCGCCCATAAGGAGGCATTATGGAACTGGCCGTCATCTCCATGAAAAACCATGTAGAGAATCAGGAAATCTCGCGTCAAATTCGGGATTATCACAAAAAAAAGGGGCAGCCCCTCGCCATTCGATTCAGCGAAGAACTGACCCATATCCTATTGGAAGCACCATGTCTGTACATTCCCGATCCGTCGATGCTGAATAAAGACATCTCCATCTCGGGGACGGTGAGAGTTTATGCAGATCACGCCGAAATCTATCCGCAAAAAACGGGTTCGACCATACATCTGTTTCTGGATTCCGAATTGATCGACGAACTCGAACAGATTCGTGCCCGTGTCAAGAACAAGACACAGGATGAAGTGATTTCAGAGCTGCTGATGCGCGGGCTGCGCTCCTACCATTCCGAGCGAAAGGATTCGCGATAAGGAGTCCTTCTCGTTTTATTTGAAGTCGTCACCTTTGAGGTAGTTATAGAAAGGCTGGTCCACCCAGAATTTGTAGGTCTTTACTTCCACTTCTTTGCCGAGCTTTTTAAAAGCGTTTACCACAGCCGGTGAATCTTCATTCAGGGAGAAGGTCTGCACGATATGGCGGCCGCTTTGCACGTAGTTGTTCGTGATGACCGGGTAGTCCTTCAGCTCAGTTAACGAATAGTACAGCGGTTGCCACCACGAAGCTCTCAGAAGCCCTGTCGCTTCCTCGTCATTCTTTTTCGCGTATTGGAGCACTAATGGCTGGAAGCGCTCCTTATCTTCCTGGCTGGCGAACTCAAAGCTCAAATCATACTCTTTGGAGTACGCAATGTAGTTGCCATTTTCGATTTGTACGACCTGGTAGTTCTCGGTTTGTACCGGCTCGCCCCATTCTTTGAGATAGATGAACGCAGAAGTCTTGGGTTCGAGTTGGACGTTGGCATCGATGCCTTCGCTTTTCAACAAGCCGATCAACTGAATCGCGTGAACGATGTCGCTATGTCCGTATGTAATGGTTCTTTTTGGATCGAAGCGCGGATCAAAAGCAGCGTCCTTGAGGTTGTAGCCAGTAATCAGATCTTGTTTCAAAATGTTGTCTACCAGATCCTGAAGCTCGCCTGCCTTGATGATTTGCGATTCATTCCATGCTTGTACAACTTTTCCATAGATGTCGTCCGACGAAATGTTGCCGAGGGCATTTTTTGCATGACCGTTGAACTCCGCTACTTTCCCAAGCAACTGATAAGCCAACTCAGCCTGTACATCCCCGGTTGGTTTTTGAGCTTTTAGTACATCTGCTTTTACCAATCCCAGATCGATCGCTGCAGCCAATTCTTGTGCAGCCTCGAATGAAACGTTTTCGTCGTAGGTCAGTCCTGCTTTTGCCCATGCAGCTTTGACCTTCTCCGCGCTGTATGTCCCGGCCAGCTCCTGTTGTTGTGCAGCTTTTACAGTTGCACGAACGGCTTCCAAGACAGAGAGTTTGCCGCTTGCTTTTTCTACGTATTCAGTCGCTGCCGCTTCCTTGTCCGTGATGCCGTTTGCTTGAGCCACGATTTTGTTCAATGCTGCCGCGAAGGCTTCACGGGATACCGTTCCGTTCAGTTGAACGCCGTATTGTCGTGGTACATAGTGGCTAAAGTCTGTCGAGACAGGAGTTGCAGCCAGTGCAGCATATGGTTGCACAGCGGAAGTGGATGGTCCAGCAGCAGCTGCAGCTTGCGGGAATGCAATCGCTGCTGCCAACAAAGCTGCCGTACTTACTTGGAGAAATTTCTTTTGTTTGTTCATCTTCTCTTTCTTCCTCCTCTAGGATGTCCATATAGACAACTATAATTCCCACCAAATTACTTGGTAATATTTCCTTACGCTACCATTCTTTCTTGATGAGGTCAAGGCAAGAATTATTCTTTTAAATAAAAAAAGCAGTTCCCTCCTCGAATGGGTGAGAACTGCTTTTTGCATCCATGCTTGTCTACTTATGCGTTATGGCTTCAGGACGACCTTGATGCAATCATCCATTCTGTCATTAAAAATCTCATACGCTCGACTCGCCTCTGTCAGTTTCATGCGATGCGTAATGATCTTCGTAGGGTCGATTTTACCTGCGGTGATGAGTTGAAAAATCTCCGGCATCAGGTGGATGACTGGGGCCTGTCCCATCTTCAGGCTGACATTACGAGCGAAAAACGGCCCTAGCGGAAAGTTATTGTAGTTGCCGCCGTATACACCCGTCAGTTGTACAGTACCGCATTTGCGCACCGCTTTCGTCGCGATCTGTATCGGACCGATCGTTCCTCCCTGCAGCTTGAGCTTTTGCGCTACGAATTCCAAGGGAGATTTTTTCCCATCCATCCCGACACAGTCGATTACGACATCAGCGCCACCCTGTGTGATCTCCTTCAAATGCTCCCCCATATCCTCGTACTGGGTAAAATCAAAGGTCTCCACCCGATTGATTTCCCTCGCACGATTCAGGCGGTATTCCAGATAATCTACGGCGATGACGCGCTTTGCCCCTTTTAACCAGGCAAATGCTTGGGCCATCAATCCAACTGGACCTGCCCCCAGCACGATGACCGTGTCCCCCGCTTTTACCCCGGCATGAAGCACGCTCCAGTAGGCTGTAGGAAGGACATCCGATAAAAAGAGCAATGCCTCGTCCTCCAGCTCACAAGCTTCCGGTATGACAAACGAGGAAAAGGAGCCAAAGGGCACCCGCAAATATTCAGCCTGTCCGCCAGGGTAATCGCCGAATTTTTCCGAGTAGCCGAAGTAACCGCCGGAATCGTAATGCGGGTTGGAGTGGTCGCATTGGCTTTCCAGTTCATGCTGGCAGTAAAAGCACTCCCCGCACGAGACATTGAACGGAATGACGACGCGATCCCCTTTCTTCACTTTTGTTACCTCTGGACCTACCTCTTCGACAATTCCCATCGGTTCATGGCCAATGATGTAGCCTTCGGGCAAAGGAAAATTTCCTTTGTACAGATGAAGATCAGATCCGCAGATGGCCGTGCTGGTGATCCGAACAAGAATATCATCTGCCTTCTCGATTTTGGGGTCCACGACTTCTTTTACTTCCACTTGATTGGGGCCTTGATAGGTCACCGCTCTCATGATGGCTTCCTCCCGTTTCGTGATGATCCCTGATAGGTTCATCCTGCCGCAGGAGAATTATACAAGCTTATCGGCTTAGACTGACCCGCCTATTGACAAAAAGGGATAACTTGGAATAAATTTTAGTTGAGTGATCATATATAGGGGTGGGCCAATGGGAAGAAGAAGTGATGCAAGGGAACGTTTGTTGGAAGCAGCAGTGGAATTGGTAACAGAACGTGGTTATCATGGGGTCGGTGTTCAAGAGCTGTGTAATGCTGCAGGAGTGAAACCTGGAAGTTTCTATTACTTGTTTCCTTCCAAACAGCAACTGGTGATTACCGTGTTGGAGAAGACTTGGGAAAATACAATGACATACATTATCGAGCCTATCCAAACTTCATCTCTGAATCCTTTGCAAAAGATAGAAGAATTTTTTATGAGAACCTATCATTTGCATGCACATCGAAGTAACGAAGGGAAGCCAGTTCTAGGATGTACATTTGCTCTGCTCGGAGGAGAACTCGCTACCGAAGATCCAGTGATTAACGAGAAAGTTAGGGAGATTTTTTCCTTCATCACAAACTATTTTACAGAATGGATCTCGGGAGCATATGAGCAAGGATTGATTACCATTTCGAAAGAAGATATCCCAGATACTGCGAAGGCACTGTTGTGCTTTACCGAGGGAACATCTATGATGGCACGAATCAACAATCAAGCAGATATTTTTGCTAAGATGACGGCTTCAGCACTCCGTTTAGTTGGAGCCAAGTAATTTTTTTTACCATTTTTATAGATGATCACTCAACTATTATTTTAGGAGATGAATAGAGGTCATGAAAGTTGTTCGATTATACGAGTACGGTGGACCCGAAGTAATGAAGGTGGAAGAGGATAGAAGGCCAATTGCAGGAATACATGAAGTCTTGATACTTGTCCAAGCGATCGGTCTCAATTATGCCGAGGTACAAATGCGCAAAGGCACATATCCCTATCCCTTGGGGCTACCTGCTATTTTAGGACAATGGGGTGTTGTTGCTGGGATAGTCGTAGGGATCGGTGATGGGGTTACACATGTTGAGGTAGGTATGAGTGTGATTACCCAAGTACCTCAAGGTAGTTACGCAGAATATGTCGTGGTACCCGCTTTATTCATATTGCCTGCTCCAAAGGAGATTACTCCTGCCCAAGCAACTGCACTTCTCACGCAAGGACAAACGGCTTATCATACTTTAAAATTTGCGGGGCGTATACAATTTGGAGATACGGTTCTCATCCATGCGGCTGCTGGGGGTGTTGGAAGTTTGGCCGTACAACTGGCGAAGGCCTTACACGCAGGCAAAGTTATTGCGACAGTTAGTACACCTACGAAACAAGAGTTGGTTCGATCTCTGGGGGCCGATATCATCATCAATTACAGTGAGCCTAATTGGATTCAACAAGTGCTTGATCATACAGAGGGTAAAGGAGCAGACATCGTTTTGGAAATGGTTGGTGGCCAGATACTGGAGGGAAGTCTTCGCGCCCTTGCCCCTTTTGGGCGTCTCGTCTATTTCGGTTCTGCAAGTGCATCAACAGAAAAATGGGACTTTGTGAATTTGTTGCAAGTATTAGAAAATAAATCGATTATTGGATTCAATATTGCTCATTTTCTTACAAGCTTCCCTGAATTGGCGAAAGAAGGATTGGAGCATCTATATGAATTGGTATCGATGAATAGATTGAACCCTGTAGTGAAGCATATATTCCCCTTGGTGAACGCATCAGAGGCTCACGCCCTACTTGAATCCCGTCAAACGGTAGGAACAGTAGTCTTGCAACCATAAAAGGAGCGGCAGTCTAGGGATCAATAGCAGTAGACTGTATCGATCCCAACTGCTCGGGTTTTGCCATTTCATATTGATCTGGAAGCTATCTACAAGAGCAGTCTCCCCCTTCAGTAGAGGCTATTTCTCCTCAGGTAGCTCCGACCACTTGTTGACTTTCGCTGGTGGACGATAATCACGCATCCGATCCAGCAGAACAGCAGGATCGCTTTCACAGATCAACAATGGTGTTTCGGTAGGCGGAATGAAGCCGGCCTCCGTGGCATGTTGAACTAGCTCCATCACAGGGGTGTAATACCCTTTGACATTCAACAAACCAATGGGTTTGTCGTGGATGCCGATCTGCCCCCAACTGACCACTTCAAAAATTTCTTCAAACGTGCCGTAGCCCCCGGGCAAGGCGATGAAGCCGTCTGCTAGCTCATTCATTTTTGCTTTCCGTTCATGCATGGAGCTTACCTCGTGCAGTTCACTCAGGCTGGTGTGGACGATCTCGCCTCGAAACAATCCGGTCGGCATGACGCCGATCACGTGACCTCCGCCGTTCAGTACGGTATTGGCGACCCGCCCCATCAATCCCAGCTTGGAGCCACCGTACACCAAGTCCATTTTCCGGGCGAGCAACTCATATCCCAATTGCTCAGCCGATTGACTGAACGCTGTATGTACACCTGGATTTGACCCTGCAAAAACACAAATTCGTTTCATCTCGCCCCTCCTAATGTTTGTTGATCATTCCTTTGATAGTGTACAGGATAATTTTGTGAAAGACCATGCCGAGTCATGAAGGAAATACCAAAAAATAAAATCCCGCCTCCCTTTTGACAGGGAGACGGGAATGTTGTCAGGCTTACAGTGTATCGAATGCTTCCTTCATGACATTAGCGATAAAATCCAAATCTTCACTTGTGGTAGAGAAAGGCGGAGACAGGGTGAGCACATTGTTATATCCCGGAATCGTGTCGCCGTTGCGTCCAATGATCAGCCCTCGCTTCTTGCATTCCGCGATTACCTGGGTCAATTTGGCAGGTGCAGCCGGTTCCTTCGTCTGTTTGTCTTCCACCATCTCGATCCCCATCAGGAAACCGAAGCTGCGGATGTCGCCAACCAGTGGATGATCGGCCAAGAATCCGAGTTTGGTGCGCAGCTCGGAACCCAACTGCTCGGCTCTCTCCACCAATTGCTCCTCTTCCATCAATTCCAGATTTTTGAGCGCCAGCGCACAGGCTGCCGGATTTCCGCCAAAGGTATTGACGTGGCGGAAATGCTGGTTGGTTCCCTGTTCTTTGAAAGAATCGGCGATTTCCGCTCTTACAGCCGTTGCAGAGAGCGGGAGATAGGCGCTTGTAATGCCTTTTGCCATCGTCACAATGTCCGGTTTGATCCCGAAGTTCTGATGGCCGAATTTTTGACCGGAACGTCCAAATCCGCAGATGACCTCGTCGACGATCAAAAGCACCCCGTATTTATCGCAGATCTCGCGTACTTTGGGCATGTACTCCGGCGGCGGAACGATCACTCCTCCCCCCGTGATCGTCGGCTCCATGATTACCGCAGCCACCGTTTTCTCGCCTTCCCAGTTGATCGCTTGATCGAAGAATTGGGCACATTCCAGACTGCAATCCCCGTACGTTTTCCCGACTGGACAGCGATAGCAATACGGTGGCGGGACATGAAGGAAGCCAGGAGCCAATGGTTCGTATTTTTCTTTGCGGATCGACTGTCCGGTCGCAGCCAGTGAGCCCATCGTGTTGCCGTGATAGGCGCGGTGGCGGGAGATGAACTTATAGCGTCCCGGCTCGCCATTCTGATGATGGTACTGGCGCGCCAATTTAAATGCCACTTCATTGGCTTCCGATCCGCTGTTGGAGAAGAAGACGCGATACTCCGCTCCGAGCCACTCGCTTACCTTCTCGGCGAGTCGAATCGCAGGGACGTGACTTTGAGTCAGCGGAAAATAAGCCAACTGCTTCAACTGTTCGTAAGCTGCATCCGCCAACTCTTGCCTGCCGTAGCCGATGTTGACACACCATAACCCCGACATGCCATCCAGGTAGCGATTGCCGTCAATATCCGTGATCCAGGAGCCGCTCGCTTCAGTAGCAATCATCGGATTGGGGTTGTACGGCGACATATGATGCCACATATGCGTGCGGTCTGAATCCAGCAAGCTATCCTTATCGTACGGTTTTGTCAGTTGCTCTTGTTCCATGACAGCATCCCCCTTTTCGTGAAAAACGTCTCGACGTTTTTCATTCAACAAGATATGACCGTTTATTTCACAAAGACTTTTTGCGATCCGATACTCGTATCCCCATCCTCGAACCAACGTGATGTCACTGTCTTCTTCTTGGTGAAAAACTCTACACCGTCTTTTCCGTTCGCGTGCAGATCGCCGTAAAACGACTGCTTCCATCCTGAGAAGGCGAAAAAGCCCATCGGAGCTGGTACCCCGACGTTGACGCCTACCATACCGGCTTCTACCCGCTGCACGAACTACCGTCCCCATTTTCCATTGTTGGTGTAGATCGTCGCGCCATTTCCATAACGGGAACGACTGATTGTCTCCAAGCCTTCATCGAAGCTTCCAACCCGCATGACGCTCAGCACTGGAGCAAAAATTTCGTCGCGGACTATCACCATCTCAGCGTCAGCTTTGTCAAAAATGGTGGGGCCAAGGAAGTAACCAGCATCCTTCCCTTTTGCATCCTCCCTGCCGTCACGCACGAGATCAGCGCCTGCCTCCAGCCCTTTTTCGATGAAGCCGTGGACTTTGTCGAGATGGCTGTCCCGAATTACGGGGCCGAGGTCGACGCCTTGCTCCAACCCATCGCCCATCACCAGCGCATTCGACTCCTCGATCAACAGCTGAACCAATTCATCCGCGATTTCCTCGACAGCGACGACAGCACTGGCTGCCATACAGCGTTCCCCTGCACAGCCAAATGCGGAACTGACAATCGTTTTGGCGGCACGGCGCAGGTCTGTATCCGGCATGACCAGGTGGTGGTTCTTGGCGCCTGCCAGTGCCTGTACGCGCTTGCCGTGCGCCGCTCCAGTCTTGTAGACGTATTCGGCAACTGGCTGCGATCCGACAAACGAGATTCCCTTCACATCGGGATGCTCCAGCAGGCCGTTGACAACATCATGCGCCCCGTTGACGACATTGAACACCCCGTCTGGCAGTCCCGCTTCCTTCAACAATTCTGCGATCCGTACACTTGAGATCGGCGTGCGCTCAGACGGCTTCAAGACAAAGGTATTGCCTGCCGTAATTGCGATCGGGTACATCCACATCGGCACCATGACGGGAAAGTTGAATGGCGTGATTCCAGCGACGACGCCGAGCGGGAAGCGAATGACATGGCTGTCGATACTCTTCGCGATATTGGGCAAGGTCTCACCCATCAACAGGGTCGGCATGCCGCAGGCGAACTCCACCATTTCGAGTGCTCTCAATAGCTCGGCATGTGCTTCTGGCAGGGTTTTTCCGTTCTCCATGGTAATCATCCGCGCCAATTCGTCTTCATGCTTGGTCAACAAATGATGGAAGCGAAACATAATGCGCGCACGGTCTACTACAGGAGTCTCACTCCATGCCGGGAAGGCTGTCTTGGCTGCCTGAACGGCCTTGTCCACATCCTCTTTGGTAGAAATGGGTACCTGCGAAAGAATTTCTCCCGTTGCCGGATTTGGTACGTCCTCGTAGCGAGAGGTTTTCGCATCGATCCACTGACCGCCGATGTAATTTTTCAAAGGTTGGGTGACAGTTGTATGACTCATCCTATCAACTCCTTGCGTTCATTGTTCTTCTCAGCCTTATTTTATCGGAATTTTCAATCCATTATCACTAGACAAAGCGTCAGTGGTTGACTTACATTGATCTTACAGAGTGTCTAGTTCCTCCAATTGGAGTCGGTAACGAGGTGGAAGATGAGCAATGATTGGCGTTTGACTGTCGGTGAAGCGCTGCGCCGCCCTTCTTTTCAACACGCTCAGGTGGTCGCTGGGAGCAAGGGCTTGTCGCGTCCCATCCGCTGGGTTCATGTACTGGAATCTGCCGATACAGGAAAGTACTTAAACGGGGGTGAACTGATTCTCACGACCGGACTGGGCTTTGGGGAAGCAAAAGATAAGCGCCTTGCCTACCTGTCCGAGCTGATTCATCAAAAAGCGGTCGGATTATGTGTGGAATTGGGCTCCTATCTGCCGATGATCCCTCTGGATATGCTGGAAATGGCGGATCATCACCAGTTTCCGTTGATCGTTTTTCACCAGCCTGTTCGCTTCGTCGATATTACACTCGATCTGCATGAGCATCTGACGAACCGGCAGCTTCGGGCCTTGCGCGACCTCGAATCCTATTCCCGAAGTCTGCAACAGCTTAGCTTGCAATCACACGGTTTGCCGAAGCTGCTCCAGCATTTTCAATCCGCTGTACAAACACAAGTATTTCTCTTTACGCCGGATTCCGTCCCGCTGTTTTCTCCTCCGGTCGCGCAAGTGGTTCAAACCGAGCTTTCTGCTTTCATGCGCGAACACTTTGTAGCAGATAACATGGCGAACCCCAATGCTCATTTTTTACCCCTGAATGATAAAAAACAGATAGTCTACCAGCCAGTGATGGCCATGGGGCATCTTCTCGCCTATGTCGGCATGGTTCTGTATGAGCGAACAGCCGATGAATTCATTCTCCTTACGTTGGATAACACGGTTCATGCCATCGCACAAATTCTGATGCGCAAGATGTTTGTGGAGGAGCAGTCCTTAGCGATGGAGTACCGCTTATTCGACGACTTGCTCGCCAGACGCCCTTTGACTGAGGAACAGATCCGCACGATCATGGGTCTATCCGCCTCTGCACGTCCGCCAGCTTATCATCTGATGATGCTGTCCTTTGAGCGGAATGGCAGCCAAGAAGAGACTCTGCCGCCCCATGATGCAACAGCCGTTTTTCGCTCATTGCTGGAACGTTTGGGCTTTCGTCCCTTTATCCGCTGTGTCGGCAATCGCTTTACCTTTTTGCTCGTCGAAAAACAGCCCGTCAGCCGCCCTCGCAAACTGCTGGATCGAGTCATGGCTGAGCTGCAGCGGATTCTTGTCCAGCTTATAGGGGCTGATACCACCATTCGGTTCGGGGTAAGCCGCAGCAGCCAGCGCTTCACTGACGCGTCCAAGCATCTGGCAGAAGCGGAGCAAGCTCTCTTGTTTCAGCATGAATCAGCCAGTCCCTATTTCGCCGATCTTGGCCTGTTTCGATTGCTTTTTCACATTCCCCAAGAACCCGTGCTGCACAGCTTTATTTCAGATTATCTGGGCCCGTTGATCCAATATGATGAGAAACACGGTTCCTCCCTCGTTCACACGTTGCGAGTCTATCTCGATTGCCATCTCTCCAAACAGGAGACAGCCGAAAAGCTGTTTATCCATCGGCAAACCCTGTACCACCGCCTGGAAAAGATCAAGGAGTGCATCGGAGAAGACTTTGCTTCGCCGGAACGCCGGATCTGTTTGGAGATTGCTTTGCGCACAGTAAGCTGGACTCATAAGGAGTTCCCTGCACATCAGACACAGAAATAGGGAAAAGGCGTGTGAGCTGTTCAGCAGTCACACGCCTTTTCTTATCGTTATGATTCAGCCAATGAAATGGCTTGTGCCCTCATGAGGGAGGAGGACGATGTCCAATATCCGGGCGTTTTGGGGATTCATTCGGGGACTTTTCCAGCCTGATTACTTAGCAGAAATGGCTGGTTTGACTCTCAGCAGTTCATTGGTTTTCAAAATTTTGCCAAAACCGCTTCCTTTGACAATTTCTTTTATACTTGGTTTTGCTGGGTACATGAGCTACACCTCCTTTCTTTTCTCTCATCGGCAACCTCTTGATTTTGATTATAGTGGGTGTCTAGGGAAAAATCTGTAACGATCATCACAAAACGATAAAAATTTAGTCCAAGCAGCGTTGAAAATCAGCCCACGTCAATTCAGCAAGCTGCTTTGGATTCCATTCTTCTTGTGGAATCTCTGTCAAGCGAATCGCCTGATTTTGCATCGCTTCCTGCACCAGATTTCGGGCGAAGCGTCCATTGCCGCCGATGCCATGCTCACCGGCGATCTCTGAGAGCCTTACTGCCAGCTTTTCGATGGTTTCGTTCGTGATCAGATAGCCCGCATTCTTCCCTTCCCATTCTATGATCTGCACAAGCTGGTCCACGGTATAGTCCGGAAAATGGATATATTTTTTAAAACGGGAGACCAGCCCCGGATTGCTTAGCAACAAGCGATTCATTTCCTCTGAGTAACCAGCGAGGACAACCACCAGATTTTCGCCATGTCTCGTCATTTCCTCTACTAGTGTCTGGACGACCTCTTGCCCGTAGTCCTGCTCACTTGTACCGAACAAGGCATATGCTTCATCGATAAAAAGCACTCCCCCGAGGGCTTCCCGGATTTTCCTTTTTGTCAACGCTGCCGTCTGCCCGACATACCCCGCCACCAGATCCGCTCTGCTGGCTACGACGAGATGTCCCCGCTTCAAATAACCAATTTCCCGCAGAATTTGAGCGTACAAGGCAGCCACTGTCGTCTTGCCAGTCCCGGGATTGCCTGTAAAAACAGCGTGCAGCTCCACGGGGCTTGCCTTCATTCCCCTCTCTGAACGTTCTTTTTGGACGCGAACAAAAGCTGTGATTTTCTTCAATTCGGCCTTCACCTGTTCCAGCCCGATCAACGCTTGCAAGCGCTCGGATGCAGCAGCAGTCTCCTCCCTAGAGGTATCTGACTGAATATCTTCCGGGTAAAGGACGGTGAAGTCGCTCCATTGCAGGTCTTTGCCAGCCGTCGCTTTTCCCTTGGCGAAAATCGCGTCGAGAATGAGGTTGGCTGCCGTCCGGGCATTGCCAAAGCTCTCGTCGACCCGGGATTTTTCAATGCGCTGCCGCAAGCTGCGGCTCGCTTCCTCAGTGAGGAGATAGTCATTTCGCTCGGCGACTTGGGAAGCGATCTGCACCAGCTCATCGGTCGTATAATCGGGCAGCAGAAAATGGCCTGTCTCCGGAAAGCGGCTGTACAAGCCGGGGTTGGCGTACAAAAAATTCCGCATTTCTTCAGGATAGCCTGCCAGCATGACGACAAAACGACCGGCATACTCTCCGCCTGTCATGGCGGCTACCAGCGTGTCGATCGCAGCCTGTCCATAATCGCTGCCCGAGCTGTCCGCACGTTTCAAACTGTATGCTTCATCGATAAAAAGAACCCCTCCGTCTGCTCGTTTGACTGCATCCATGACCCGCTGTTCCGTCTGACCGACATAGCCGCCGACCAGATGAGAGCGGTCCACTTCTATCAGCTGACCGGATGCGAGCAGCCCCAGTTCCTTGTACAAACGGGCGATCAGACGCGCCAAGGTCGTCTTCCCCGTGCCGGGATTGCCCATCAGCACGAGGTGAAGCGGCAAATCATCCTGCATGTGCCAGCCCTTTTCCTCACGCTTTTGCCGGTATTGCAAAAACTGGGCAAGCTGGCGGACACGCTCCTTGATCTCGTCTAGCCCGATCAATCCTTCCAATTCTTCAAGGGCCGATGAGTCTGTCTTCTCCGGATTTTCTTCCGTTTCCTGCCGCAACTCTAGATCCTGCCAAATCTGCTCCAAACGGTTTCTCTGCTCCTGAATGGAGCGAATGGTCTCTTGCAGTTGTCCCAGTAATTCTGTGGAAAAAAACACGCCTGACAACGAGGCAGCATAAGCATCCACCTGAAGCTGCAATTTCTCGACAAGTTCTTCGCGATCTATGAAAAGCTGGTTCAAATCAGCCGCCCATTGTATGGTCTGCTCATCCGCCAGCTTGCGTGCAAGCTCCTGGATATGAGTGATATTGGCCAGCTGCCGGGCCGTAAATTGCTTGGCTTCCCCAGCAAGCCGCGTCAAAATTTCTACGTTTCTTCTGCGTGTCACCACATTATCGGTCTCCCGGATGGTCGGGAAATTTTCGTTTAATGCCTGTTCCTCCCGCAAACGCAGAATCTCCTGACGAAGCAACAGCTCGTGGGCAACACGGTATTCCGGGTCCAACTGGACAGCCCGCTCCAACCATTCCCTCGTCATGCGATACCCGCCAGCTTTGTTCTTACGCAGCAAGGAAAGACACGTCAGCACGACCGCTTCTGCCTGATCCAGCCATTGCTGCGGTTCTTTTGATCTTCGCTGTTCGATCTCTTCCAGCATTGCCATGCAGGTTCCTTCCGAAAGTTCTGCCGTTTTGGGAAGCACCTTTCGCCACTGCTGGATCGTGGTGTACAAATCCCGTTCCTGAAGCTGATCCATGTCATTGCTCCTTCCGCTCCATACCTTCTTTCCTGTTGTAGCATATTTCAAGCAGGATGAAAAGAAAACGCTGCCCCCGACGACCGGAAGCAGCGCACTTGTCAACTCTTATACGTTTATATTGCCCATCTCTACATCTGCAGAAAAATGGGCTTGGGCTGCATCGAATACATCTTCTTCCGACTCAGCAGCAATTTTGAACATCGTCACGACTTTTCCGCCGCTGCGAACCTGCACGTTGTACTGCGAATCCCCGTCATAGGTAGTGGCAAAATAATACTCTCTGCCATTCACATTTATCTTGCGCTCCACAGTGGACACCTCCTACCATAGTGTGCGCAGGAGGCATCCCTTTTAGCCAGCAAAAAGCTTAAACCGGGGAAAACTGGGACAGTACCGCAGGTTGGCGGATTTGTTCACCTGACGGCAAGCCTACGATCAAGGTGCCGGAATCCTCCGTTTCAGACGGTTCCCACTTGATGGTGAACACCTGCGGAGTAAAGGCATCCTCTTCATCCAAAGTCTCAAGCATAGCTCGCAACGTATCTGCCGTCATGGGCACCGGTATGCTGCTTTTCTCCTCATCGGGGATGGACAACCACTTCGGAGCATCCGCAAAATACTGTACGGTATCAAGCAACAAGGATACCTGCTGCCAGTTGAGCGGGGAAGTGAATGCTGCAAATGGAACTGTCATGCTAACCTCATCCTTTTTTCTCACCGGATTCATCTGTAAACAGGCTGATTTGTTCTTCCGGTTTTTTCCCGGAAGCTGTATCAGAAGCATTGCTTTCCTTGGGTTCATCAGTAGGCAGTACCGTTTCATAGGCAATCGATTCAATGCCGCCTTCGATCACGGTTCGCCCGATTCCTCCCTGCTCGTTGATACTGACCTGATCCACCGGTACGGGTTGCCACTCGTTTTGTTTGGTCAAGGCGTACATGGTCTCATCTACACTGATCGCAAGCAGTTGGTGAGGGCTCGTCTTTCTTTTGCGAATCAATTGCACGCCTTTTCCTGCGCGTCCTTGCAGCGGAATATCAGCGATTTTCGTACGCTTGACCACACCGTCCGCAGTAATGAGCGAAAATACGCGTTCGTCCTCTGCCCCGACTGGCATAAAGCTAATCAGCTCGTCTTCCTTCGCCAAGGTGATTGCTTTCACGCCGCTGGAAGCACGCCCTGTGGCTCCTACCTCTTCTGCGAGGAAACGTATGCCCATGCCATCCCGGGTCGCTCCCAAGAGAGCGCCCTGTTCGCCACTAACAAAAACTGTGATGAACTCATCGTCAGCCGACTTCAGCTTGGCTGCTACCAATGCACTGGAGCGGTTTGTCTCATAATCTGCCAAGGCCGTTTTCTTGATCAGTCCGCTGCGGCTGACATGGTAGACGTACAGGGGCTGCTTGAAGTCTTCGACAATGGCGAACCCGACGATCCGCTGCGTCTTTTCCAGCGGGATGACATTGACCACTGCCGATCCAATATCCTTCCACTTGTCATCCGGGAAGGAATTGACCAGTGTAGCGAAATATTTGCCGTCCTGGGTAAAGAACAATGCGGTATGGGAGGTGTTCGTCTCCACAAAGTGGCGCACCCTGTCCCCGTCCTTGACTCCGCAAGTCTCGATCGTTCCTCCCATCGACTTGAAGGAGCGCGGGCTTGTCCGCTTGATATAGCCTTCATTCGTCAAGGTCACGATGCAGTCCTCTGCGTTGATCTGCATCGCGATATCGATTTTGATCTCCTCGATTTCGCCCTGGATCTCGGTCCGGCGCTCTTCGGCGTATTTCTTCTTGATTTCGTTCAATTCGGCTGTAATCACTTGAATCAGTTTTTTCTCGCTGGCCAGGATTGATTTCAGCTCCTCGATCTCTTTCGCCAGCGTCGCCAGTTCCTTTTCCAGCTTGATGATGTCCAAGCGAGTCAAGGAAGCGAGCTGGATGCTGAGAATCGCATCGGCCTGGATCTCGGTAAAGCCGTACTTCTCCATGATATTTTTCTTGGCATCCGCACGGTCTTCGGAATCCATGATGGTATCGACGATTTGCCGCAGAATGGATTTGGCTGCGATCAGCCCTTCCACGATATGCTCGCGGTGCTGCTTTTTGTCCAGATCGTATTGGGAACGGCGCGTCACGACTTCCTTCTGATGGTCGATGTATGCCCCCAGAAGCGCCTTTAGTCCCATCTGGCGAATCGTTCCCTCATGGATGACGTTCATGTTGTAGTTGTAATAGATTTGCAGGTCGGTATTTTTAAACAGATAGTGGAGAATCGCCTGTTCATCCGCTTCCTTGCGAATATCGACGACGATGCGCACCTGTTTTCTGTCCGCTTCTTTTCGGCCTGTTTCATCGCGCACTGCCAAGGCCCCTTCGATTTTTCGCTCCATGACCAGCTCATCGATTTGGGCGACCAGCTTGGACTTGACAACTTCGAACGGAATCTCGGAAATGACGATTTTTTTGACCTTGCCACCCTTCGGCTCCTCGACATGCGTCTTGCCGCGGATGATGAACTGACCCCGTCCGGTCTCAAACGCCTTGCGGATTCCAGATACCCCCTGGACGATTCCGCCAGTCGGAAAGTCAGGACCCTTGACGTGCTTCATCAGCTCATCCAACGAGATATTCGGGTTCTTCATCTGTGCGATCGCGGCATCGATGACTTCTCCCAAATTATGTGTGGGTATATCTGTCGCAAACCCAACTGCGATCCCTGCCGCGCCATTGACCAGCAAATTGGGAAAACGAGAAGGCAAAACAGCAGGCTGCTGTGCCGAATTGTCGTAGTTAGGAATAAACGTGACCGTATCCTTTTCGATGTCGCGCAGCATTTCACTCGCAAGCGCAGACAGCCGGGATTCGGTATAACGCATGGCTGCAGGAGGGTCGGCATCGAGGCTTCCGAAGTTGCCGTGACCCTGAATCAGCACCTGGCGCATCTTCCACCACTGCGCCATGCGGACCATGGTTTCATAGATTGCCGTATCGCCGTGAGGGTGATAGGTCCCCATCACATAACCGACTGTTTTCGCCGATTTGCGGTACGGTTTGTCATTCGTGTTTCCTTCCTGGTACATGGCGTACAGGATGCGTCGCTGCACGGGCTTGAGCCCATCGCGGGCGTCCGGGATCGCGCGGGAGAGAATGACCAGGTTGGCATAATCGCCAAAGCGCTTGCCCATGATCTCTGCAAAGCTCTGCTCGATGATTTGATTGGACAACATCGTTATTCATCCTCCCCGACTTCAAAGGTGACATGGCTCTCGATCCATTCGCGGCGCGGAGGCACTTTATCGCCCATCAGGACGGTGACGAGCTTCTCGCTCTGGGCGAGGTCTTCGATCTGTACTTTGATCAGCTTGCGGGTTTTCGGATCCATCGTCGTCTCCCACAATTGATCTGCGTTCATTTCACCCAAACCTTTGTAGCGCTGCACTTCTGCCCCGCGTCCCAGACGCTTGATCGCCTGCTCCAGCTCTTGATCGCTCCAGCAGTAGATGGATTCGGCGCCTTTGCCCTTGCTTTCTTTTTTCACCTGATAAAGCGGCGGCTGGGCGATGTAGAGGTGGCCTGCTGCGATCATCGGCCGCATGTAGCGGAAGAAAAAGGTGAGCAGAAGCGTCTGGATGTGGGAACCGTCGACGTCCGCGTCAGACATGATGATCACTTTGTCAAAAGCGCAGTTCTCGATCGAAAACTCTTCGCCGATGTCCGTCTCCAAAACTTCGAGAATGGTCCTGAATTCTTCATTGGCCAACACTTCGGACAGCTTGGCTTTCTCCGTATTGAGCGGTTTGCCTCGCAAGCTGAACAAAGCCTGGAATTCGGAGTCGCGCGCTTGCTTGGCGGAGCCCCCCGCCGAATCTCCCTCGACCAGGAACAATTCATTTTTCTTCGGGTCTTTATACTGTGGCGGCGTAAACTTCTCGGATATGGACTTGCGCTTCTTCGCGGATTTCCCTTTTTTGTCCCCGCGCAAGGCTTCGCGCTGCTTGCGCAATTCTTCGCGTATTTCTGCCGAACGCAGGGCCTTGTCCACCAAGAGCTTGCCGATCTCTGGATTCTCCTCCAGGAAAAAGCCAAGTTTTTCCGATATGACCTGCTCCACGATGGTTCGCGCTTCTTCATTCCCCAGCTTGTCCTTGGTCTGCGACTCGAACTGGACATCCGCCATTTGCAGGGACAAAACGCCAAGGAACCCTTCGCGCAAATCATTTCCTGTCAAATTCGGGTCTTTTTCCTTCAGGTATCCCTTCTTGCGGGCAAACTCGTTGAAAATTCGGGTTGTCCCGTTGCGAAACCCGGTTACATGCGTGCCGCCATCTGTCGTGACAATCGAGTTGACATAGGAAACCAGCGTTTCCGCATAGCCGTCGTTGTACTGGAAAGCAAGCTCCACATACACATTGTCCTTCTCGCCTTCAAAATAGACGATTGGATGCAGCGTTTGCTTGCCTTCATTCAAATACTCAACATATGATTTCAACCCATCTTCAAAATAGAACTCTTCCCGCTTCTTCTCCGGTCCGCGTTCGTCAATCAGCACCATGCGCAGCTTTTTGAGCAGAAAGGCTGTTTCGCGAAAACGTTCGCGGATCGTTTCATAATCAAAGCGGACCGTGCCGAACACAGCTTCATCCGGGAGAAAACGAACGGTTGTCCCTGTTCGCTTCGTGCTGCCTACGATTTCGAGGTCAGTCACGGGCTTCCCGACATGCTCGACTCCCTTGTCGTCTACCACATACTCGAACCGCTGCTTGTGAATTTTGCCTTCCCGGTGGATCTCCACCTCGAGCCATTTGGACAAGGCTACTACGACACTGGAGCCAACGCCATGCAAACCGCCGCTTTTTTTGTAGCCGCCGCCGCCAAATTTGCCTCCCGCATGCAAGGTAGTAAAAATGACCTCAGGTACGGGACGGCCCGTTTTGTGCATGCCTATCGGAATTCCCCTGCCATGGTCTTCGACACTGATGCTGCCATCCTTGTACAGGGTGACGATAATGCTGTCATTGGCTCCCGCCAGCACTTCGTCCTTGGCATTGTCGACGATTTCCCACAGCAAGTGATGCAACCCTCTGCTTCCGGTGGAACCTATGTACATACCAGGCCGCTTGCGGACGGCAATCAAGCCTTCCAGGACCTGAATATCATCTTCTGTATACGTCATTTGGAGTGTATCTGCTTCCTTCAATCGCGCTCTCCCCTCTGCCATTTGCAACTTCATCGTACTTCCAGGACAAGGCAGCCTTCTTATCGGCCAGCCTCGTTCCTGATCCCCTGCTGAATAAGATCACCCTATACATATCGGACAAAAAAAGCGAACACTTAATCGCTATTGTACCGTATGCGTTTGAATGTATTCAACTTCATCCCTTTTCCTTTCCCTAAACAGCCCCTGAACTTCTCCTGCTTGGCTGCTGTGCAGTCGTGGTTGACCCAAAAAGCCACCTCACCCTAAGCGAGATGGCTGACGCATAGTGATTGGATATCGAATGACATCGTATAGTGTAGCATTCGTGGTCAGGCTGGGTCAAAAAGAACGGCCTGCCTGTTCCTGCTTTCTATACCCCACTAATTCTTCCAAATCGACATAATACCTTCCCGAATCGCAGGTTTGTCCCAATCCGATTCTTCTGCAAGCATCGGTACCGCTCGCCGCCCCCAGCATGATGGATGACGCCAATTGCGGCCATGTCAAAATTGTGGAGCCCACCTCCTGAAGCGACTCTTTCAGCCGTGAAGACATCGTCTCGTAGCCTACGATTTTCAAGACATGCGGGATTTTCTCCTGGTTGCTGAGGTTTTTGAGTACCTCCATGTCCATTCCTTCCAGCAGGCCATGAAAGATGGGCCGCTCCGGCTCCAAATCAAAGCGCTCGACATCGATCATTCCCCTGTCGCTTGTCTCCATGACAACGGGAATGCCCATCTCCCTCGCTTTGAATCGAATCAGCATCTTCACATCCAGACTGTCGCATTCGTCCAGTACCAGATTCAGTTTGCCGCCTTCCGAAAAAAAGTCGTCGATGTTCTCTTCGGTTATTCCCTCTTCATAGCAAATCACCTTTAAAAATGGGTCGATTTCCGCAATTGCTCTGGCAGCGATCACCACTTTCGGCACGCCCAATTCGTGGACGCCTGCTCGTATACGATTCAGATTGGATAGCTCCAGCGCATCAAAATCAGCCAGGCGCAATTCTCCTGCAATTCGTTCCATCGCCAGCGTCATGGCGATGGAGTGGCCGACCGAAAGTCCGATCACCCCGATTTTTTGTTCCCGCAGGCGAAGCTGTTCTTCAGCCGTGATTTTATTGCGATTGCGATTGGTTCGCACAAAAGTGAATGCTTCTTCATCCAGCAGATGAACGAGGAGTTGTTTCCAAGGATAGTACACCCATACCCCCAGCTCTGCCACATCCTTCTCCCCGATCTGCCGCTCCACCTCCGCGCTGAGCTCTTCCGGCGTCCATCTTCGGCCGGGCTGCATCGCCTTGACCCATTCCTCCAATTGGCTAAGATACGTGTCCATCACTTCCAGATGGGGAATTTTCTCCATCAAGTCATGCATTTGCTCCTTATCCTGCCGATTCGCGAGGCGGAAAAAAAGCGGAGTATAAGAATAAGGTTTTTCTCCTTCTCTTGAACGAGCAATGGGTATCGTCATCGAATTTTGCACAATCTCATCCCCTCATCCTTGCTTCCTTGCTTACAGGACGACTTTTTGACCTTTTACTTCCTTGACCAGAGGCTTGATGCGAAAATCGAGTTTATACACCGCTGGCTGTTCCCGAACAGGCCGATCTGGTTTCCAGTATTTGCTGAAGGAACGACGCATTTTGTCATGTGCCTCCGAAGCAATCAATTGCGACTCCGGCATGTCATGCATTACGAAGCCGCATCCGACCATATAGCGTTTGACATGCGGCGGCATAATCACGAAGCTTGTCCGGTATTTGCGGCTTTTCAAAAAGCGGAAGGCTCCCCGCAGCAAGACGCGAAAGAGATGCCGCTTGTGCAAGTCCAGCAAAAGCCTGATCTCCTTGTCCAGCAATGCGACTGGTACGTCCAACAGCGGGTGGTAGGAAAATCGGGAGAATTC
Source organism: Brevibacillus panacihumi W25 (assembly GCF_000503775.1). GTDB lineage: Bacteria > Bacillota > Bacilli > Brevibacillales > Brevibacillaceae > Brevibacillus > Brevibacillus panacihumi_A. The sequence goes on from NZ_KI629785.1 coordinate 159,488, forward strand.
CACTGCGCGGACATCTGCTTGCTGCCTGGTAAAAAGTTCGAAGCAATCCAGTTCCTGATCCATCAGCACTCTGACACTCACCAACGGCAGCATAACCTCTCCTATTTGCTGGTAAACAATAAAAACTTCTGTCCTCTTTTCACTTTCGGAGGCAATATCTTCGTAGGTGAGTTGATCATGCAGGTAATGAAAGTTATAGCTGCAGTTGACGATGTCCTTGATCGTCTGCTGCAATGCCTCATCCTCACGCCCCACCCGCTTATAGACATAAGCTTTCGCATCCAAGGAAGATTCAGCAAACGGCGCTTCATGTTTCGTCAGTCTCGTGTACATATGCAGGAGTTGTTCGTTGCGAAAGGCAGGTGGGGGGACGTTCAGTAAAGCTTGTAAAGGGATCGTAGAACAATGACTGGTGGCAAACGGAACTTCATACGGCTCATGCACAATCGTCCATACAGAATGTGAAGGCATGTTTTGCATTCCCTCCGATACGTACTTTACGAAAATCTTTCTTCAGATTTACTTTAAAGTTCAACAATTTCCTATCATTTCCTCCATATTTGTACATTTTTTACCATTTATGTTATGGGCGGTTCGGGTAAATCTAAGAAGGCACGATGCAATGATCGACATAAGGGGGATTTTTATGATCAGCGCTACCAAACCGTTCGTCAAATTTCATCGTTACGACCAGGAACTGGTATCCGATATTCAGGCGCTCAATTCATCCGGCTACCACAAGGATGACATCTGGGTCATCAAATGGAACCCGGACAAGAACCACTCGAATCAGCGAAACAATTTCTATAAATTCAGCACCCATTTCGAAAGTGCAGTCGGGGATATTGACAGCAAGGCTCACTTTTTTGACAACGGTGGAGAAGAGATGCGAACTCGCTTGGAAAAGCTGGGGTTGACCAAAGACGAGGCTTCGGCACTTGTGAGGGAATTGCAGGAGACGGACTACACATGCTTGCTGGTCGTCCGAGATTTGAAGGATAACATCATCAAGATGCACAATTGAAAAAGCAGCTACAAAAAAGTCACTGCTTGGAAACGAGCAGTGACTTCCTACTATTATTCGTCTTCTTTGATCAATTCGATGCCTTCCAAGACCTCGTTCAATTTCTCGTAAACAGCATTTTCTTCGTTTTCTTCCAATGGAACGAGTTCACCTTTATCGAGCTGGAATACGAAGATATCCACTTCTTCTTCCAATTCTTCTTCCTCTTCTTCATCCTCGATCGCTTCGACCAAGGCAATATATTCTTTACCGTTCAAGTCAAACATGGCAATTACCTCAAAATCGCCCAACGGTTCACCATTTTCATCATCAAGAGTAAAAATATCGCCCAATTGGAGGTCTTTATTTTCTTCCGTCAATGCGTTCACGTCCTTACGATGGAATTGTCTTTTCGACTACATCATACCGTTTTTTTCCGGTAGACGCAAACAGGCGAATGGGGTCATGGTACTGGCAATCTTACTTCAAAGGTCGTGCCCACTCCCACTTTGCTGTCAACACTAATATTCCCCCCGTGGTGCGAGATAATTTTAAAACTGACCATCAGGCCCAAACCCGTCCCTGACTCTTTTGTCGTATAAAAAGGCTCTCCCAGCTTGGCGATTCTGTCTTCCGGTATCCCGCAGCCCTGGTCCTGAAAGGAGATGACAATCGTCTCTTCCCGTCTGACGCTAACCCTGACTTCCCCACCATTCGGCATGGCTTCGATGGCGTTTTTAAGCAGGTTGAGGAATACCTGCTTGATCTGATTTTCTTCCGCATTGATACACGGCAGATTCGGCTCGTATTGCGTAATAATCTGGACATTATTCATGATGGCGTGCGTTTTGGCGAGCGCAATGATATGGTCGAGCAGAGGCTTGATTTCACAGAGGCGGTGAACGACCGCCTGGGGCTTGGCAAGGACAAGAAATTCGCTGATGATAAATTCGATTCGGTTCAGCTCCGAGAGCATGATCGAAAAATATTCCTGTTTTCCCCCATGCGTCTTCAAAAGCTGGACAAACCCTTTCAAAGAGGTCAAAGGGTTGCGGATCTCATGGGCCACTCCCGCCGCCATCTGGCCCACCACAGACAGCAATTCTGACTTGCGCACCATTTCTTCTGCTTGCTTGCGCTCGGTCACATCCTGCAAAATGCCGATGACTGCAGGCTTGCCCTTGTACATGCTGGTTTTTTGCAAGACTTCCACATCGATGACTCTCCCATCCTTGCACAAACCGCGAAACGGGTAATGCAAATTCCTGCGGTCTCCATCCATCCGCAGCCTCTGATGCTCTCTTATCGTTTCTCTTCCTTCGGGGACTGCCAGCTCTGCCGCCGTCATCGTGACCATTTCTTCCTGCGTATAGCCGAACATATCGGCCAAGCGAGGATTGACGTAGACAAATCCCTCCTGCTCGACAAACGCGATGTACACGCCTATCAGGGTGTCTTCTACAAGACTGCTGTAAAGCTCCTGCGCTTCCAGCAATTGCTGCTCGATCTGCTTTCTCTCCGTGATCTCCGTGCAGGACCCTATCACTTCACGGACCTTTCCGTCAATGTGGACGGGCGAAAGAATCGTGTGAAAGACTCTGCCGTCTCGTTCCGATTCGTATTCGACAACTTGTCCATTGTATGCCTTTTCAAACAATGGCATGAGCCTCGTTGCATCCTCCAGCAGAATGTCTTCAATCCGGTCCCCTTCTAATCCGAACTCGCTGGCAATCTTGCCCACGGACAAGGTTACGACATACTGTCCTTCTGCATCACGGGAATACTTAAAGATTTGATTATGCATATTCTCCACTGTCCTTAACAATTCTTCCGCAATAGGAACCTCACTGAGTCCGATTGTGCGCGTTTGCAAAGATCATGCACCTCATTACCCGATAAAAGATTACGGACAATATTCACCATTCTGGATAAATTTCCTCTTTTTGCAATTAAATATCCAAAACCTGGACATACAAAAAAACAACCCGCCTCAGGCAGATTGTCTCGTGTCACTACTCGTTATACTCTTGCAGGACTCCTTTTTCCAGCAGAAATGCCTCTTCCGCCTGCAGGATGGCGATGATCGCATCACGCTTTACATACTGGCCTGCCGAAGCAAGTCTGCTCTCGATGAAGCGCAGCATTTCTTCAAAATCAATGATCTGTACCTCTTGATCATTCACGACTGAAAACCTCCCTTGTACACGCACTTTCCCCATTTTACACGATCAAGCCGCGACTTCCTAGCTGGACTTCACCTTTCGTACATCGTTTTTAGTCTGCGCAGGCCGCGGTGTGATATCATTTTCACGCTTGATTCTGTTTTTCCCAATACATCGGCAACCTGACTGATTTTAAGCCCAGCGTAATAGCGCAAGAGAAGAACATCTTTTTGACTGCAGGATAACAAGTCGATCCGTTCACGCAGACAGCTCATCTCCTCGCTCGTCAAAACCTGCTGTTCCGGCTGCCAGGTCTCATCTGTTTCAACGTCCAGCCAATCCTCCAGATCGACGGGAATATCCCTTTTTTTGCGAAGATAATCGATGTACGTGTTATGAGCGATGCGAAAAATCCAGGAGGCAAACGGATACGTCCGGCTGTATTGCCCGAACTTTTCCCACGCTTTCATAAAGACGACCGTCGTCAGATCATCAGCATCCCACGGATTTCGGACACGGGAAAGCAGATAGTGATTGATCCGGTTGAAAAACGCGTCGTACAGTTCACAAAATGAACGGGCTTCGTAATAATCCGAGACCAAGCTAGCGGTTGCCGATGGGCGGGCAGTAGTTTGTATTGCAGTTCCCATCATGGTTTCTTCCAACTCCCAAATTTCATCTCGCCAAGCATGAGAAATCTCCCATTTCTACTATAACTTGGTTCTACGAACGAGAGCGGAAAAAGTAACAAGATTTTACAAAAAATAATTAATCTTTATTTTTTCAGCGCCTTACCCAATTCTGCGATGATGTCTTCTGCCGCTTCAATTCCTACTGACAGACGGACCAATCCCATCGTAATCCCCGTAGCTTGGCGCTGTTCCTCGGAAAACGCCCTGTGCGAGGTTGTTACTGGATGAGAGACAGAGGTTTCGACTCCGGCCAGTGAAGGGGCAAACGGAATCCAATCCAGATTGCGGTAAAAGGAATAGATCTTGCTTTCATCCTGCAGGCAGAATGAAACCATCGCCCCTTGTTTGTTTCGGGTAAAGAAACGGGTGTCCGCCACGCTCGGGTAATAAACGGTAGACACGGCTGGATGCGCTCTTAAAAAAGCGGCTACCTGACTTGCATTGTCGCATTGCCGCTCCATACGCAATGCCAGTGTTTTGAGGCCGCGAGCAGTCAGCCAAGCCTCAAACGGACTGAGGGATGCACCGTAATTGACGACGATTTCCCTAGCCCTGCTGACAAGGTCTTTTCTGCCGACAAGCACTCCGGATGTAACGTCGCTATGACCCCCGATGTATTTGGTGGCGCTATGCACGACGACATCCGCACCGAATGCAAAGGGCTGGACAAGATACGGCGTCGCAAACGTATTATCCACCATAACGGTCAAGCCGAATTGTTTGGCCTGTTTGATCCAAAACGGCATATCCACGACGCGCAACAGCGGATTCGTGATGGTTTCCAGGAAAAACATCCTCGTGTTGGGACGAATAAAAGGTTCAAGCGATGTCTGCTCGTTCAGATTGATGCATTCCAGCTCGATTCCCATGCGCGAGAGCTCCTTGCTCATCAAAGCGTAGGTTCCCCCGTAAATCTCATGGGAAGCCAGCATGTGATCGCCTGGATTCAGGACGGCCAAAAGTCCCGCCATGATTGCTCCCATGCCAGATGCTGTACTTACTCCTTCTTCTGCTGCCTCAAGCTTTGCAATCGCATCAGCCAGCTCGGTCGGATTGGGATTGCCGTTGCGTGTATACAAATACTCGCCCTCGCCGGCATAATACTGTTCGACTTCCTCCAGGCCGTTGAAAGCGAAAACAGAGGTTTGGTAGATCGGAGTCGTTTTGCTTTGAGCGTGTCGCAATGGCTGATGTCCGATATGTACCGTCTTCGTCTCGAATCTTTCACTCATGTCTTTCACCCCTGTCACTTTTCCTTACATCATATCACGAAATCAAAACAGGAAAATAGATGATTGGCATTTTTAAAATAGATTTGCTATAATTCAAAACCGTAGCTCCCTCATAGCAAAAAGGCAAAAGGAAGGTGCATGAGATGAAAAGACTGTTTCCTGCTATTCTCGCATGTGTGACGGCAATTGCCCTGGTAACAGGCTGCTCCAGCAGTAGTGAAGAGGGCCAACCTACCCCTCCACCTGCTCCGATTGCGAAGGAACCTGTGTCCAAGGAGCCGGCTCAGCCGCCAGGACCGACAGGTGAGAAAAAGTACGACAAAGCGCCAGAAATGCAAATTGACAAAAATAAAGACTACCAAGCAACGATTTCGACTAGCATGGGGGACTTTACCATCGACCTGTATGAAAAGGACGCTCCTATCACAGTCAATAACTTCGTTTTTCTGGCGAAAGACAAGTTCTACGACAACCTGACGTTCCACCGCGTCCTGAAGGACTTCATGATCCAGACAGGAGATCCTCTCGGAACAGGGATCGGCGGTCCGGGGTACAACTTCGAGGATGAGTTGAATAACGGCCACAAGTACGAAGTCGGGGTTGTCGCAATGGCAAATGCCGGCGCCAACACCAACGGCAGCCAGTTCTTCATCGGTTCTGGCAAGGATGTAGAAGGACTTGAGTTCTCACCTAACTACACAATCTTCGGAAAAGTAACGGAAGGCCTTGATGTCGTCCAAAAAATCGCTGCTGTTCCCGTAAAACCGAACTCGCAAGGCGAGAAAAGCGCTCCGGAACAACCTGTTACAATCAAGACTATCACCATCATTGAGAAATAAGGTATGCCAAAGAAAAACACCACTTACCTGTGGTGTTTTTCTTTTTTTGTCAAATAAGGATGTAAATTACTTGTAAATAGTTCTTTGGAACCAATTACCTCTTGCGCCGATTCTTTTTTCCCACTACACTTGCCAATGACCCGATTCGCTTCCGCATGTATAAGCAAAAAGCGAAAAGGAGTGGTTCCTAGATGTTTCCACGCGAGGCGCAGATGCGCTTTTTCTTCTATATCAACAGTATTGGTTTATTGCTCTTATGCCTGTTTGTTACACCGACAAGTGCACAAGCACCGAAGGCCTTGTCTTTGGCAGGACCTAGTGATCCAGCTACTATGGATTCTTTGAAAACACCCAAAACCAATTCTACGACTCTTCACGCCTCCCAATCAGAGCGAAAAGCTGTCCAGGTCAGCCGCGGAGATTCCCGTACACGTACAGTGAATCCACATGGGCATGCCAGAATTACGGAGCGTGAAATGGAACTGCTTGCCCGGTTGGTCTATGCGGAAGGCCGGGGAGAACCGTACGAGGGACAAGTGGCAATTGCCGCTGTTGTACTGAATCGGGTATCATCCCCTCAATTTCCTGACACGGTTCAGGAGGTTATTTTCGCTCCGCGTGCATTCTCTCCTGTACGAGGCGGAAAATTGCCGTTCAAAGCGAATGAGAGTACACGAAAGGCTGCGCGTGAGGCGGTAGCAGGTGCAGACCCTACCAATGGCTCTCTGTATTTCTTCAATCCGAATACGGCCACATCGGAATGGATTTGGTCTCGCACCCAAACGGTGAGAATTGCCAACCATATATTTGCTAAATAAATTTAACAATACTTTATTTTATTTTAATGCATGTTTTACTTTTCTCTGTTATGATTTCACCATAAGCTCTTTTTCAACGCATTGAGAAAACGTTTGATGTCTGGTTTCGGCCAACATGAATCATTACCGTATGCATGAGTAGATGCTCGCATTCTGTGTATGCATACGGTGATGAGGTCTCGATTCGCATTGGTTTTGGGTGAGAGCAAAACCATTGTCATCGCATCAGATTTTTTCTCAATCGCCCCCAATTGACTCTGGCCTTCCTAACAGGAAGGCCACTTTTTTTGCTGCAGACATCCGCCATCGACGGCGCGTTTGGCAATCCGTCGCCTTTTCCCTTGTCTTTTGCTACAATATAAGCTGTGGAAGGGAGGTTTATACATTGCGTCTTTACAGTCAAATGACCCTGGCAGAGCTGCAGGAGGAAATGGAACTCCTCCGCCAACAAGCGGCAGAGAAGAAAAAGGCAGGCGACGAGTCCCAGTTCGCCATCATCCAGCAAAAGTATTTCATGGCTAAATCGTATTACCTGGGAACGGACGAATTCCGAATTGGGGGTACATACAGCGTTGCTGACCATGACCAGCCCTTTACCATTGATTATTTTAACGGCGTGTTCGCCTGGGGGCGCTTCCCCGATTCCGACGAACAGACCGGTTTCCCTGTAGGCATGCTGGAAGAATGGCACTAGCCCTTCGAAAAAAGCAACCGACCCAACTGCGGGCCGGTTTTTTGGTTCGGATATCCTTCCGCCCTTTTCCTTCAAGGCAGGGGAGCGAATGGATATACTATAAAAAAACAGAAAGCAGGCTTTTTGTCCATGGATCTCATCAATCTCGTCCTACTTGTCCTGCTCGCATTCGGGGTGGTAGGAAATAACACAACCGTGTCCATTGCTGTCGCCGTCCTGCTCCTGTGCAGATTGTTGAATTTGGAAAAAGCCTTTCCCATTCTCGAACAGTACGGATTGCAAATCGGCATCATCATTTTAACAATCGGTGTGCTTTCACCGCTGGCAAGCGGCAAAATGAAGCCGGAGAGCTTCCTGGACCTCTTCACGCATTGGCAATCGATCCTGGCCGTCGTTGTTGGCATCGTCGTGGCTTATCTTGCCGGCAAAGGAACATCCCTTATGACCGCCAATCCTCTCATCGTCACCGGATTGCTCTTCGGGACGATCATCGGGGTCACTTTTTTCCGAGGTATACCTGTAGGTCCCCTCGTAGCTGCCGGAATACTGGCTTTTGTTTTGCAATTTTTCCCAAAATGATTCTGTCTATGATACACCCCAGCGCTCTTTCACCTGCAAGCCGTAGGCGAGAATCTGCTCGGGGGTAACCAAACGAAACCCTTGCTGCGGTCGGTAATCCACTTTTAGTTGAGTGGAGCCGATGTAGTCAAGGGTTTCTTTGTCCATCACGAACGTAAAGGAACCGACATGCAGGAGAAGATCATCTGGCAATACCTCGTCCCACCAGAGGAAATATTCCACATTCATGCCGCAGCCACCCACCAGCTCCCCATTGATTCGGATCGTCTTTTCTAACGCTTTGGGTGTAGTCCGCAAGCGCTCCATGGCTTCCGTTGTCACTGTTAGTTCCATCTTTTACTCCCCTTTCTCAAACACATTTTAAAAATCGGATGCATCAACTGTTTCTTCTTCGCATACAATGCTTGAAAGGCAACAGAAAGGACGATTTTCTATGCATATCTACGAACAAGACGGCATCTACATCGCCGAAACCGAATACCAATCGGAACAGGTCGTAATCTTTGGAAACACGTGGGAAGAGGCAAAGGAAAAACTACTGGTTCGCTTACTTGTACTCGAGATGATTGGTTAATATAGAAAGGCGGGTCATTACCAGGACCTGCTTTTTTTCACCCTGACCGATTAACCTGACTACAGATGGCGAGGTGCGACTTCACGATCATGTCTGTAACCACTCTCGATGGACAAGCACTGGCAGCCGAGATCAGACGGCAAACCGCTTTGGCTAATCGCAACAACGTGACCCGAACACAAGCCTACCTTCAGTTTTACCGCGAGCACGAGGAGGTTCACTGGGCTTTGCTGGCTCATCTCGTCTCGCGAAATGGCGGCTGGAATATGACAGACCTGCAGGGAGAGTGGCTCCCCCGGATCATGGATCCCGCTTCCCGCAACGCCTACTTTTGGTTTTTGGAACGATGCAATTGGCTGATCTTTCACGATGCGTACGCCCAGCTTCTGCTCTATGCGGAAATGAAACGAAGTGGAAGAGATTTGACCAACCTGCTCCCTTCCTTGCATGTATCCTCTTTTATGCAAGGCTTCTGGCAGGACTTTTTGACGTCTGGGGACAGTGCACGACTGACACGGGCCTTAATCGTCAATGAGCAGCAATATATCGAACAACGTGTGGTTCGAAAATCCTTCACGTATCATCGAATCTTCTCCACGCTCGCCTTTTTCGCCCAGTCTCAGCTTTCCCTAAACCAGACTCTTTTTCCCTATAAAGCGCATCCGACCGATCGCCGATTTCAGCTTGTCGGGATGAACGTGCATGATTTTCCCGAGATCAACCAGCGCATTGCGATTGGCAAAGCCTTGTACAAGCTGTTGTACGAAGACAAAAAAAGGCTCGATTCCATCCGGGAATTTGCCTTTCGCATTCCACATACCGGCTCCAGGGCGGATTATTGGCCGCATCTGTTTACTCCGGTCGAGCTAGCACAACGAGAGGCTTCGCTATCTGACAACAATGCCTACTCGCTTCGGCTGCACAAGGATTCACTGCGGGAAGGAGCTCCCAAACTATACAGTCCTTTTTTGCACAAGGCTTGGCCGGATACCTCGCACGATCCGGCGGACGGAGTCGACTGGTATCGCGATCCGCGTTGGCTCTCCGTAGTCGACGAACCGATCGAACTGCCGAGCATTGCCACGGAAGAGTACGCACGGGCGCTCCAGTGGATCGATTATGGAGTCAAGATCGTCTCGCTTTTTTCCTGACCGAACAAGATCCGCTCCACCCATTGGTAGCATCGCTCCAGCTCTTCATCGCGAATCAGCTCGGAGCGATGCTCAAAGACGATTTTTACGTGCGGATTTTCATCCCGGATGATGTTGAGGTAGCTCTCGATAGGAGCCCAGCCCTCTTCCGGCAGGCATTGCGGCAGGGCGGGATAGTGGTTGTGCTTCATCTCTTCTCCCTGGACCTGCATCGTCCAAAGGTGAATCGTTTCCGCATATTTGGCGAACTTCTTCAGTACTTTTCGGGCATCAAAATACGGGTCGATTCGCTCCTGGACGTACAGTCTTCCCGTATCCAGACAAAGGCGTATGCGCGGATACTTTTGCAGCAGCTTTTCCACAATCGTCGTGTCATACACATAGCGATTGCAGGCATCGAATTCAAGCACGGGAGTGAAGTGAAAAGCCTCGCTCTGCCTGGACAGCCAGGAAAACAGCTCCTCGCTTTTCTCGATAAATGCCTCCAGGGGATAGTCGCTCTCATAGACGTAATCCCGTTGATCCGCGAAGCGCCATCTGTCCCACTTGACCCTGTTATCCAGAATGACCGGCTTGGGATAGTGGAACAAAACGTAGGAGGGCTTCACCGACCGCAGGTATTCCAGCTCTAGCGCAATCTCTGCATAAGCTTGCTGTCTGGCCTGCTCATCCAAATCCATGAAGAGAGCGTCACGAAGTATCCCCTGCTTCGCCCGCAGCGGGTAGTGAATCCCGATGGCAAAATTGTTGGTTTGTGCTTCCTTCACCAATGTGCGAATTCCTGCCTCGTCAGCAAACAGGCAGGCTTCGATGCCATAAAAGCCGGTTTTGAAATCCCGCTCATATTTCTGCCAATCAAAACCACCGTACTGACCGATTAAAAAACGCTTCATGACCTCCCGCCTTTCATCCTGCCCCTTTTACTTCCCATCATGGGAAACGACGAGAAAAGGCGTCAGCTCTCCATCTTCCCAGTAGAACGGCAATAAAGAGATCGGGACCTCTCCCTTTGAAGCAAAATCATACGTCAGCCTGGCTAACAGATGGGCTCCTGTCTCCCCAACCATATCGGCGACAATGAGAACATCCTGGTGTGGGATCGAGACCCCCAGGGAATCTCCCGTTTTTTTCGCGTCAAAATCGCGCAGCAGATCGTCCAGCAAGATCCGGCTCGCCGCGTAGCCATCCGTCGGGCTGATAAAATGGATGAGGTTATCCCCCACCGATTGGCTTTTTACAGAAAAAGGTAGTTTCTTCAGATTTTCCATCGCGTGGTGATGCAATTCCTCCGGGGTCCATCCGGCTTCCGTCAGCATGTGAGGCTCGATCAGCAGATAGCCCTTGTCCATATCCAACGCGTACAGAATAGCGGTATCGGCCGTATGCGGCTTGGACACCCAGCGCTTCGGCTGCTTTTGTACCAGGCTTGCATGGCGTATAACGGGGTAGACACGGTTTTGTTGCCCACTTACTGTCACGGGGCTCCTCTTTTGTTTGCTGCTAGGGTCCTTCGCTTCGCTCATTTCGCTGCCATCCTCCTTTCTTACTCCCAAGGCGGCTTGTCCGTATCCCCAACCTGTTCGGATGCGGGAACAGCAGGAATCGTCTGCCCTCCGCCAGTCCGGCTCCCCCGGGATTCAATCTCCCGCACAATCTCTGCCAATTCCTTGGGTTTGACAAATTCCACTGGAGAGACCCCTCGCTCGAACTGCAGCATTTCTCCCTCCAGCAGCACCAGATAACGACCGTTTACCTTGGCAATATGCAGACTCGATCCATAATCTGCGAGCAAGGTGCGAATCGTCATGTGATCCAGCTTGAATTTCAGTTCTACTTCGGGCTGGCGATCCGTAATGATCTGCATGGCTTCCATCACCGTCTCATGCTCCCATTTTTCCGCCAGCTCTCGCTTGGGACTTGCCGCGATCAGTTCGATGGCTTCTTCCTCGCGCAGCCGTTCTTCCGTCTCTTCCGGATAGGTGAAGGCAATATGCTGTCTCGCCAGGGAGATCACTTCTTCGGAGACCAACTGCGGAACCGATTGCGGGTATTCGATGAAACGCAGAAATTCCTCAAAGTAACGAGCGTGAGAAAACTGATGAATCTTTACATGATAGGGGTCATTCATCCCTGATTCAATCATATACGGATACATGATCGATTTCATGTTTTTCGCGTTGATGGCCATTTGCACATTGGCAATCAGACTTTTTTCGTCGGTAATGACGGCTGTTTTTTGTTCAAAATCGCATTTGAGGATAAACACGTACCGTTCGTCCAGCAGCTCCAGACGCGTCCGCACGATGATCAGCACGCCTCCCCTCACCTGCGAGGTGCGCAAATACGACTGAACCAGCTCCTGGCAAGGCTCTTTGCTCTCTGCTGACGTGTCTGCCTGGACTAACCGCGAAAGCAGCGCGTAGTTGGGGTTGGAATCAAGCGGATGGCCCGGCTCGAGGACGAATCGCCCCAGTTTCGTCGGGGTGCCGTCGCTGCGCGGATTTTCTTCCACTTTTCTCTTGGCGATACGGGCAAATTCACCGTCCAAAAAGTCGCGAAGTTCGCTCTTCTCGTACTCATCGGGATTCAGATGCCTCGTCATTCTCACCAGTTTGGGAGAGTCCTCACTCTCCGGCTGCTCGATCAAATAAAAGGACAACCAATCTATATGAAATTTCATCATCATTTCGCTCCTGTCTTTACTGCAACGAAATGATTATATCAAAAGGCGCGCATGCGGTCAGGCTTTTTCAGACAAAGAAAAGAGCGGAGCGCGTCTGCCGTGATTGATTCACCGCATCGCTCCGCTTTTTACCAAATAGCTACTCCGAGATCGGCTCCTGTTTGGCCTTCTCCATCATGTCCTTGCGTTCATTGGCTTCGCTACGAAGCGTCTGACGCTCCTGCTTCGTCAACACCTCGCCGCCGACAGGACCGTTTACCAGCAAGTCTTCTTCATGCAAACGATCTTTGCGCATGGTTCCCTCCAACAGACAAGAGTAATGTCTGTTCTACTTTGTTCCATTGATGCGCTTTCTATGTACGCGGCTTGCCGATTTTTCCGTTTTTCGTTCCTGCTCCCGCTTTGGAGACAGCAGGCTTCGACTTTCCTGTTTTTGCTGGTTTTTGCCGCGTTTCCGTTTGTTTCTCTGCAGGCTTGCCGCCACGACTTTCTTTCGGATCTTGCAACGCTCCGTGCGCCATGATTTTTTCTGTAATGCTCAAGCCCGTCTGTTTGGCAAATTTGCGGATGATAAACAGCTCCTGGGAAGTGATCACGGAAAAAACCAGTCCAGCCCGTCCCATGCGCCCTGTACGCCCGCTGCGGTGCACATACGTATCTGCGTCAGGGGCCGGGTCGTAGTGAACGACGCACTCCACACCGGGAATATCGATCCCTCTTGCAGAGACATCTGTCGTAATCAGAACGGGAAATACGCCATCACGAAATTGTTGGATCGTGCGCGCCCGATCCTCCTTCGTGGCCTCCCGATGCAGCAAACGGCATGGGAGGTGATGGTAATTCAGTTTGGAGACGATTTCATCCACCTTGTCAATCTGATTGACGAATACAATCGACGAACGCACATTCACGAGACGCAGCAGTCGGCGCAAGGTATCCACCTTTTTACGCGGATCGGTCAGCAGATACAGATGGGCGACTCCTTGTGCTCCCTCAGGTGCCGAAGCGCGGATGACAACCTCGTCTTTGGTGACCGCCGAGGCCTGGTCGATGATCGCTTCCGGAATCGTCGCAGAGAAAAACAGCCGCTGGGTGTCGCGCAAGGTCCGCTTCATCACATCGAATACAGGTTTGCCGAAGCCTGCATCCAGCATACGGTCAGCCTCGTCGACTACAACCGTTTTGACTTCATGCAGCTTGACTTTGCGCTGATCAATCAATTCCAGCAGCCTGCCTGGCGTGGCTACGATAAGCATCGGTTTTTTCTTCAACTTCTCGATCTGGCGCTTTACATCCACGCCCCCGATCAGTGGGAGAACAGCCGTATCTTGCCCAGGGAGCAATCCCTCAGCCACTCGGGCGATCTGCATGACCAACTCATGCGTCGGAGCCAATACAATGGCCTGTACATCCTTTTTATCGATATCTGCCTTGGACAGAATCGGCAGCAGATAGGCATAGGTTTTGCCTGTTCCGGTCGGCGATTCGACCAAGGCGTCTTTTCCTTCCCATATGACAGGAATCGCCTCTGCTTGCACAGGGGTCGGCGTCTCCATATTTTGTTCACGCAAACGTTCGAGAAGTGGTGCAGCAACATGTAAATCAGCAAACGTGGTACTCACAAGAACCCTCCTGGCATGAAAATCTTGCATTGGGTAAGCTTACCACACTTTGCCCGGAGAAAACAGAGGTCACGCAACAAGGCGAAATCCTTTTAGGACCTCGCCCGTTCAACCCTATCCGTTATTGGAATCCATACGGGTCTCCTGCTTTTCCTGCAGGTCGTGTCGATCCCGGCTTGTTGTCTGATTCCGGGTCCCTTTATCACTATTTTGGTACTCCTCTACTTCCTTCTGAAATTCTTCGTCGTATCCTCGCACAAGCCTCACCTCCTGCCTTTAGCTTTCCCGGCAGCCACTTTTCTTCATTCCTTGTAACTTTTTACCCGATTTTTCGTCCTAATGTAGTAGAAAGTTATCCGAGAAAGTAGGAATGACATGAGTGACACGATTCATACCTTATCGCGGACCCGTACGCGCAAAAAAGCCGCTCGGCGTAGACCCCTGCGTTGGGTGAAGCGTTTTTTTCTTGTTTCTACCCTCTGTTTTACCACTTTGGCCTTTTTGGGACTTCTTTTTCTATTTGGAACCAAGACAGGGGTAGAACTTCGCGAATGGGCTGCCGGTACCTTGCTGACCACGCAGCATGATTACTGGGCTCCGTACACTTTTTTACCTGAAGAAAAGCTGCAGGCTCTGAAACAGCAAATTACGAATCCAGAGGTGATCAATTCGGTTCCGGAGTCGGAACCAGATCCGCAAACCGACGTCATTTACGGACCCTTGCCTGTGCCAATGCCTGAACCGGAAAAACCGCGTGAGTTGATCGAAATCGAAGATATATACGTATCCAAGGGCAGTTATTTTTTCAGAGGCAAAATCATGTACATCAGCGATCCCAATCGGGTTCATCTTCTGGTGACCAACCGCAAGGACCGTGGGGATCTGCTGGACGAGTTCGCGAAAAAAACCAATGCACTTGGGATCGTCAATGCGAGCGGATTCCATGATCCAGACGGATACGGAAAAGGCGCTACTGCCTACGGAGTCGTGATCAAGGATGGGAAAATCCTGCAGGGCTACAATCCCAGATCAGGAGAGACCGCCCTTGGCATCACATACGATGGAAAGCTGGTGACAGGCAGCTACAGTGCCGAACAACTGGTCAAAATGGGTGTTCGGGATGCCATGAGCTTCCGTCCACAGTTGATCGTAAACGGCAAGAATCTCTTCGCAGACAAGCCTGCTAAAAGCTGGGGCATTCAACCGCGCACCGCGATCGGACAGAAAGAAGACGGAACGATTGTTTTCGCAGTTATCGACGGCCGCCAGCCCAGTCACTCCATCGGCGCCAGCATGAATGACATGGCCGAGCTTTTGGAGCAGCGCGGCGTCGTGACCGCGATGGCGATGGATGGCGGTTCCAGCTCGATGATGCTGTATAACGGAGAGGCAATCACCAGTACCTCTTCCCCTTATCATCGCGGGCGGTATTTGCCCAACGCATGGGCCGTGATGCCTGAGAGCGCTGAATAAAACAAATGCAAAACAGGCAGTCCCGAGAGATACCCGGGCTGCCTGTTTTCTTCATGCTTACAATTTAATGGGTGCCTTGCTCTGTGCCAGGCTCCATTCTTCTACATTCCATACCTGCGTCACCCAGTCTTCGTAGAATTCCGGTTCGTGGCAGACCAGCAGGACAGTGCCTTTGAATTCTTTTAATGCACGTCTCAATTCTTCCTTGGCGACAACATCCAAGTGGTTCGTCGGCTCGTCAAAAACCAGCCAATTGCTTTCACGCTGGAGCAGCTTGCATAGACGCACCTTCGCCTGCTCGCCCCCCGACAAGGCGTTCATGTTGCGGTTGATATGCTCGTTTTTCAAACCGCATCGAGCCAATGCGCCACGCACTTCATGGTTGGTCATGGAAGGAAATTCATTCCATACCTCGTCCAGGGCTGTGATCGGTTTGGCCTTTACTTCCTGTTCAAAGTAAGCAGGATGCAGGAAATCGCCGCGTTCCAGCTTGCCGCCGAGCGGAGGGATGATACCCAACAAGGTTTTGAGCAGCGTAGATTTTCCGACACCGTTCATCCCGACAATCGCGACTTTCTCGCCACGCTCCAGCTTGACGCTCAGCTTGGGCAGCAAAGTGTGGGAATACCCGATCTCCAGATCCTCTGTCTCGACGACGAAGCGGCTGCTCGCACGGGATTCCTTGAAATGAAAGGTCGGTTTCGCAGCTGATTCCGGTTTGTCGATGCGCTCCATCCGGTCCAGCTGCTTCTGGCGGCTTTTTGCCCGACCTGTCGTGGAGGCACGCGCTTTGTTTCGCGCAATGAAATCCTCCATTTTTGCAATCTCTTCCTGCTGCCGCTCAAATGCGTCGATGTGCTGGCTGCGCTTCATCTCAGACTGCGCCAGGAATGATTCATAGTTCCCTGTATAGCGGTTCAGCTTCGTAAATTCCAAATGATAGATCACGTTGACGACCTCGTTCATAAAGGACGTATCGTGAGAAATCAGCATGAATGCATACGGATATTCTTTGAGGTAATTCTTCAGCCAGACGATATGCTCCTCGTCCAGGTAGTTCGTCGGCTCATCAAGCAAGAGCACAGTCGGCTGCTCCAGCAGCAATTTGGCCAACAGTACCTTGGTGCGCTGTCCCCCCGACAATGAAGCGACATCTCGATCCAGTCCGATCGCGCTCAATCCCAGCGCGTTAGCGATCTCTTCCACCTTGGCATCGATCAGGTAAAAACCGCTTGTCTCCAGACGATCCTGAATCTCGCCCATACGCTCCAGCAGCTCTTCCAACTCCTCGGGAGAGGCGTCCGCCATTTTTTCCCCGATCTCCATCAATTCCTTTTCTTGCTCGAGCAATGGCGCAAAGGCATCCTTTAGCACATCACGGATGGTTTTTCCCGCTTCCAGCTTGGTATGCTGATCCAGATAGCCATACTGGACTTTCGGCATCCATTCGATGCGGCCGTGGTCTGCCATGTTTTGGCCCGTTAAAATCCCCATCATCGTCGATTTCCCGGTTCCATTAGCCCCGACCAGACCTACGCGGTCTCCGGGCTGCAAACGAAAGGAGACATCGCGAAACAAAATGCGGTCCCCAAATCCGTGGGACAAGTTTTCCACTATCAAGACACTCATAAATTCCTCCTGATTGTAAGCTCACTTAGGCGTTTAGCGTAATTCTTTCAAATCGTTTGGGAGAGTAGCGCTTCACATAGTCCTCACCAGCCATAATCAAGTGATCCAAGCGAACGCGCAGCTCCTGCACAGTGATTCCTTCCATCGCCGTATTTAAAATGGCCGATCGCGCCATCATCCGCAGCAGGTTCACTTCATTGCTGATTTTTTGCCCAAATATTTTTCCGCTGTGAACGATCTCTGAGCGCTGATTATACGATTTTTTGATGAACTCGGCAATCCTTTCCCGCTCTTCAAACGTGGTACCAAAATAATAAGCCATGCGCAGGCGCAATTTATAGGTGATCTCCCCTTTTTTTCCGTCAGGGGCAAAGAGAGATTCCAAGGCAATCCATAAATCGAGCAATTGGTCTTCTGTTCTCTTTTTTTCGAGCGACAGTGTATATCTGCGAAAAGCCAACGAAGGCAGCTTTTGATCCAGCAGAGAGACGAAGATCTCCTGGGCATTGGAATCAAAAACAAACCTGTTGCCATCGAGTGAGCGTTTCAGATAATTGATTCCGAACATATCGGGTTGAATCGTAACCACATAAGGGATCGAACAAATTCCATTCATTACAGACATGTTCAATTTGCCTTCCATTTCTTCGATCCAATCCTGATCATCCTTGATTCTCATATCGGGGGTATCCGCGACGAGAAACAGGCTCATGGGATCAACCCGTTTATCAAACAATCGTTTGTTTTCGTCCATTTCATTGCGCAGGTACTTGGAAGCCAACTCGTATGGTTTTTCCGCCCCCGCTACAAGGTAGTAGGAATTCGGTAGCTCCATCCGAAACGGTTTGGGTGCGATGGAATTAAAAACCGGTGCGATTAAAAGCGGCATGTGATCGCTCCTTTCAAAGGCTAACAGGCACGATATTGTTCTCTCTTTAAGTTAACATAATAAATATTATGTTGCATAGTCGTGAAGCGGACATGCTTCTCTATAGAATACCAGCATTTCCTATGTTTCGTCATCATTCACTTGCATCAAACTAATCTGGAAGGAGCTGATGAGTATGGACAAGGATTTACAACTCGATCAAAATCCGCACGAAGTCTATAATAATGAAGCAAGGCCCCTCGAGCAAACCGGAGAACCAATGCCTGGTACAAAAAAAGTAAAGCAGGAAAATCATTCGCGCCAAATTCGAACCAGAGAAGGGTAACACTCATGCCCGGCACACAATGCCGGGCCTTTCCACTTCCATTTATTTACAATAAAAAATATTGAATTGTCCCACAAGATTGTTCTATGATGGATTTACCATTTTCTTTGGAGGTTACGTACGATGACCCTCATTCCACTAAAAGGCATCAATAGTCCGCTTTCCCGAAATATTCATTTTCGTGTATCCCCTTTGTTTGAAATGGCGGCAAGCCTCCACACCTTGGCCCAGACTTCACCACCCGAGCCATTTGCAGAGTGGGCGGAAGAGATCATAGCGAATTTTCACTCAGAACGGCTGGTTAAGGAATGGGAATATTTCAAACCGGTTTTTCGGTACGGAATTCCGGAAATATTCGACCCAGTGCAAAATCCAGACCTCCATTCCAGCCCGGATTTATACTCCTACATCGTCCATCTGGAGACAAGATCGTTTCAGCACAGTCTGGTGCCCTTGCTTCAAAACTGGTCCCTTCATCATGAAAAGCCTGCAATCACCGAGGATATACATAGAGATCCTGACTATGTCAAAGGGCGTTTCAGCCTCTTTCTCTCTTCCTATTGGCAGCTATTTTTTGAAGCCATCTGGGAACAATTAGCTCCTGCATTTGACCAAGAGGCGAAGAAGTTACAGGCAGCATGCCATGACAGCTCAGCCTTGGCAGCATTCCTGCAAGACGTCTGTCCATCGTTCACCTATCTGGATGATCAGCTCCAGATTGCCCTCCCCGTTTCTGAGCCGGAACAAAAACCGGAACATATCCTCTTGTATCCCAGTCATTTTTATCGCTCGACACCTTTCTTATGCCAAAAAGGATCAAGCGTGCATGTCCAATATACGCTGGGATAAGCTCCTTTTATCCAATAAAAACGCCCTACGAAGGGCGTTTTTCGTATTGGCGCATGTGCGCAACAATAAGTTTATCGAGTTGTTGGCTAATCCTTACAATTTCTGGGTCCAGAAAATTGTATCCTGCATTTTTCGCGGCACTCTCCAGCTTTTGGCGCAAGTCATCAATCATTTTACTCGTAATCTCCATGCTGCCGACCCCCACCCGCACTATATCTCCCACTATTTTACAATAAATCAGGGATGGTGGAAAGGGTAATATGTGGTAAAAAGTAGCCTTGCACCATTTGGGTACAAGGCTACTTCGTCATCTCACATGGAGACTTATTTCATCACGTGGATTGGGTGGCCCAAGGCGAGCTCAGCCGCTTCCATGGTCACTTCACCCAAGGTCGGATGGGCATGAATGGTCAATTCAATGTCTTCTAGTGTCGCGCCCATTTCGATCGCCAATCCAACTTCAGCGATAATATTGGATGCTTCCGGCCCTACGATTTGTGCTCCGAGAACCAGCTTGGTTTCCTTGTCAGCGATCAGCTTCACATAGCCTTCCCCAGCATTGACGGAAAGAGCGCGGCCATTGGCCGCAAACGGGAACCGGCCAACGATATAATCGAGACCTTGCTCTTTTGCTTCCCGCTCGTTGATGCCGACGCTGGCAATTTCCGGATCGCAGAATACAACAGCTGGGATCGCTTTGTAATCTACTTCGGAAGGTTTGCCCGCGATTGCCTCGGCAGCCACTTTCGCTTCATAGGATGCTTTGTGTGCAAGCGCAGGTCCTGCCACGATATCCCCAATCGCGTACACGTTCGGGATATTGGTGCGGCCTTGCTTATCGACGACAACCAAACCTCTGTCTGTCAGGTTGATCCCTACTTCACGCAAGCCAAGCTCATCTGTATTCGGACGGCGGCCTACGGTCACGAGGACGTACTCTGCTTCGATTTGCTGTTGTTCGCCCTTCACTTCCGCCTTGACGATTACACCGTTCTCTGTCTCTTCCATGCCTTGTGCCAATGCCTTGGTCTTGATCTCTACGCCCAGCTTTTTCAGCTTGCGCTCAACCAATCGCGGCATGTCAGGCTCAAAGCCAGGCAGGATCTGATCAGAGCCTTCCAGGATGGTGACTTTGGTTCCGAACTTCGCAAAAACGGTACCCAGTTCGATACCAATGTAACCGCCGCCGATGATCACGAGGCTTTTTGGCAGTTCTGTCAGGGAGAGAGCTTCCGTGGAAGACAGCACTCGTTTGCCAAACGGGAATGCCGGCAGTTCAATTGGACGGGAGCCAGTCGCGATGATGCAGTGTTCAAAACGATAGCGGTTCACATCATAGCCGTGGAAGACCCGCACTTCATTTTCGGTTACGAACAGGGCTTCCCCTGGAATAACCTGGATTTTATGCCCCTTGAAGAGGGACGCAACGCCGCCAGTCAATTGTTTGACGATGCCGCTTTTCCACTCTTGCACTTTGGCAAAATCCACTCGTACATTATCCATGGTAATTCCCATGTCTGCCGTATGTTGTGTATGCTCATACGTATGTGCTGCGTGGATCATCGCTTTGGATGGGATGCAGCCCACGTTCAGGCACACGCCGCCCAAATCCGCTTTTTCCACGACGGCAACCGTTTTCCCCAGCTGAGCAGCACGAATGGCTGCTACATATCCGCCGGGACCAGCACCGATGACGAGGACGTCTACTTCTGTTGTAAATTCACCTACTACCATAGTTGTTTATCCCTCCATGACGAGCAGCGTAGGGTTCGCAAGCAGCTGCTTCACGTAGTTGATGAAGCGCTGTGCAGGCTCACCATCTACCAGACGATGGTCAAAGCTGAGCGAAAGCGACAGAACCTGACCCACTACGATTTCTCCGTTTTTCACCACTGGTTTTTCACTGATGCGTCCTACTCCCAGGATCGCAACATCAGGGTGGTTGATGATTGGTGTGAAGAACATGCCGCCAGCAGAACCGATATTGGTGATGCTGAAGGTAGATCCTTTCAACTCGTCTACAGTTGCCTTGCGATCACGCGCTTTTTTCGCCAGTTCGCCGATCTCGTCTGCGATTTGGAAAATCGACTTGCTGTTTGCCGCTTTGACGACAGGAACAAGCAGTCCGTCTTCAGTGGAAGTTGCGATTCCGATGTTATAGTACTTCTTGTAGATGATCTCTTGTTTTTCATCATCGATAGAAGCGTTCAATTCTGGGAACTTCTTCAGACCCGCTACGACCGCTTTTACGATCATCGGCAGATATGTCAATTTGACACCGCGCTCTTCTGCGAGTGGTTTCGCCTCTTTGCGCATTTCCACCAATGCCGTTACGTCTACTTCATCGAAGATCGTAACATGCGGCGCGGTATACGCCGATTTGACCATCGCTTTGGCAATCGCTTTGCGCATTCCTTTGAGCGGTACGCGTTCTTCCACTTCCCCGCCTGCTGCAGGTGTGTAGTGAACGGTTGGGGTAGCTGCAGCTTGGGAAACCCCTGTGGCTGCAGGTGCTTCTGCCGCCGGTGCAACCGCTGCTGCATCCGCTTGTGCTGCTGCCGGAGCTGCTGCCACGGCTCCGCCCGCGACGAAGCGGTCCACGTCCTCGCGTGTGATGCGGCCCAGTTTGCCTGTTCCAGGAACGGTCACCAGAGCAACGCCTTTTTCACGTGCATATTTGCGAACAGATGGTGTCGCCAATACGTGCTTGCGGTCAATTGGCGCAGCTGTTGCAGTCGCTGTCGCCTGACCCATTGGTGTCTCCAAAGCCTGATTTGCATTTGCGCTCACTTGGGAGCCGATGTCGCAGCCTGGCTCCATTTTGTCAGCAGAGGCTGCAGGTGCTGGAGCTGCTTCTGCCGCAGGAGCGTCACCATGACCATGTTCTGGCAAGTTCGGGATTTCACCCTCTACTTCAAACTCGATCAGAGGATCTCCAACCACACTGACAGTGCCTTCTGTCACCTTCAACTCGATGACTTTACCCTTTACAGGGGATGGAACCTCAACCACTGCCTTATCATTTTGCACTTCCATGATTACTTGGTCTTCTTCTACGCTATCTCCTGGCTGTACGTGCCACTTGACGATTTCGCCTTCATGGATGCCCTCGCCCAGCTCCGGGAGTCTGAATGTAAAACGACTCACGCTATTCTCCTCCTTCATAAACACTTCCGTAATGAAAACAGGTTTGTGCCAAAAGAAGGCGGAAAGCTCTCAACTTTTCCGCCAATTGTATCCTTGTTGCTCCATTAGAAGTCGAGCACTTGGGTCAGTCCATCCACGACGCGTTTCACGTCAGGGAGCCATACATCTTCTGCCTGAGCAAAAGGATATACGGTATCAGGAGCTGTCACGCGCAGGACAGGTGCTTCCAGATGAAGAATGGCGCGCTCATTGATTTGCGCAATGATTTCTGCTGCTACACCGGAAGTTCTTTGAGCCTCTTGTACCACGATGGCACGGTTGGTCTTCTTCACGGATTCGACAATGGTATCGATGTCGAGCGGGCTGATGGTGCGCAGGTCGATTACTTCTACCTTTGCTCCGCGCGCTTTCTCGATTTCTTCAGCCGCTTTCAGGCTGGTATGAACCATCGCACCGTACGTAATAATGGTAACGTCGCTGCCTTCTTTCACGATGTTCGCTTTTCCGAGCGGAATGGTGTATTCACCCTCGGGAACCTCTTGACGGAAGGAGCGGTAAAGCTTCATGTGCTCCAGGAACACAACAGGATCATTGTCGCGGATTGCGGAGATCAACAAACCTTTTGCATCGTATGGATTGGAAGGGATTACGACCTTCAGACCAGGCGTTTGCAGCATCAGACCTTCGAGGGAGTCTGCGTGCAGCTCTGGTGTTTTTACCCCGCCGCCAAAAGGAGAGCGGAATGTAACAGGGCTGGTAAAGCGCCCGCCGGAACGGTAGCGCATACGTGTTGCTTGGGAAGCAATCGCGTCAAAGGTCTCAAATACAAATCCGAAGAACTGGATTTCCGCTACGGGACGGAATCCATTGATGGAAAGACCTACTGCCAATCCGCCAATTCCGGACTCAGCCAGTGGTGTATCAAATACGCGCTGCTCGCCGAATTCAGCTTGCAGGCCTTCAGTAGCGCGGAATACCCCGCCGTTTTTCCCTACGTCTTCCCCAAAGACGAGTACGGTTTCATCGCGTTTCAACTCAACGCGCATTGCATCCGTAATGGCTTGAACCATTGTCATTTGTGCCATGGCTTACTTCGACTCCTTCGCCAGGTATTCTGCCTTTTGTTCTTCCAATGCTGGTGGCAGTGTCTCGAACATAACATCGATCAGTTCGGATACTTTCATTTTTGGCGTTTCATCCGCCTTCTTGATTGCATCTGCTACTGCTTGTTTCGCTTCTTCGATGACAGCTTCTTCGTCTTTTTCGCTCCACAAGCCTTTGCTCTCGAGGAATTTGCGGAAGCGGATCAGCGGGTCATTCAGTTCCCACTCGCTTTGCTCTTCACCTGTACGGTAGCGAGTCGGGTCATCCCCTGCCATCGTGTGCGGGCCATAACGGTAAGTCAAGGCTTCGATCAGGGTCGCTCCTTCGCCGTTTACGCCACGCTCTCTCGCTTTTTGCACTGCGTAGTAAACAGCCATGATATCCATTCCGTCAATGCGCTCGCTTGCGATACCTGCTGCAACCGCTTTAACCGCGATATTTTCAGAAGCAGTCTGCTTTTCAAATGGAAGGGAGATCGCATAGCCGTTGTTTTGCGAGAAGAAAATAACAGGCAACTTGTACACACCTGCGAAGTTCATGCCCTCGTAGAAGTCACCTTGTGAAGTCGCACCATCACCAAAGTAGTTGATGGCTACACGCTTTTCACCGCGCAGTTTGTAACCCATCGCTACCCCAGTAGCCTGTGTGCATTGCGCAGCGATAATGATTTGCGGCATCAGGACATTGACGCCTTCTGGAATGCGTCCGCCCTCGATATGACCGCGGGAATACAGGAATGCTTTATGCATCGGGTATCCATGCCACACCATTTGCGGAATATCACGGTAGCTCGGCAGGATAAAGTCTTCTTTGGAAAGAGCTGCCTCGGAACCGATCATGCTTGCTTCTTGTCCTGCTACAGGAGCGTAGAAGCCGAGACGTCCTTGACGGTTCAAACTGATCGCGCGTTGGTCCCACACGCGGGTAAAGACCATTTTACGCATCAGTTCGCGCAATTCATCATCGGAGAGCTTTGGCATCAAGTCAGGACGAACTACCGTCCCATCCGGTGCAAGAATTTGCAGCGGGGTGTTATTGCCTGTTTGTTCAACAGCAGTGGATACGCTCATCACATTTCACCTCGTCACTAGATTAAGGGGCTTTCGCGACTCCCCGAAGTTCCTATGGCAACCAAGCGATTGCTCAGTCGTCAGTCGTTAGGGAATCTCGCCAGCTTCCTTTGTTGATTGTTGTCGCTGTTACAGTACCCTGTTATACCTCAGAAGAAAGTCTGTTTAATGTGTTATAGCATTGATATTACAGGGTTTATTTCCTTCCTGTTATCATTTACTATAAAAGCTGTATCATTTTTTTTCAAGCCTTAAGTTTATTTTGTGGAAAACGTAGGAGGCCGTAAAACGTGTCAGATTATGTAAAACGCACGATTTTCAAGGAAGAAGTCCCCAGCCAATACGTAGATGCTCCTCGCCTGGTCAAAGTGTACGCACCCCCAGGATACAATGAACTTCTTTCGTATCCAGTCGTCTATTGCCAGGATGGAAATGACTTTTTCACGATGGGAAGAATCGCGACCATCGCCAATCAATTGATCCTCGAAGAAGGCATCGAGCCCTTCATGATCGTAGGCGTATCTGTCGAGCGAAGCAAACGCACCAGCGAGTACGCTGCCAATGGTTTCCGCACGGAAGCCTACAAACGCTTTTTTACAGACGAATTGCTCCCCTATATTGAGGAGCGTTATCCTATCCGTCGCGATCCTTCATCACGTGTCTTGGCAGGTGATTCTTTGGGCGGGACCGTATCCCTTCATCTCGCGTTGGATCGACCTGATCTGTTTCCAAAGGTACTATCCTTGTCCGGCGCTTTCTTTCAGCCTACGTTGGACGCTTTGAGCATGAAGGAGAGCTTGAACTGGCTGGACATCTGGATGGTCGTCGGTTTGGATGAGACGGCAGTGGAGACACATAGCGGGACATTTGATTTTATCTACTGGAATCGCGAAGCCAAGCAAATCCTGGAGCAAAAAGGTGCGGCTGTCTCCTATCGCGAGAAGCCGGGAGATCACGTCTGGGGCCTTTGGCAAAAAGAACTGCCTGATGGCCTGCGACACTTCTTTCCTGCCTCTCTCCTGTAGCAATCGTCTACAAGCCGTTGATTTCCTGAATTTGCTCGTACTCATAATACCTGCCATCTGCCAGATAGATCCCCTGGTGGGTGGCTTGTTCGATTTCTCCGGCTACTTGTGTGTCGTTGTTCAGCACAATATTGACGATTTTACTCTCGTCGCGCTGCATCTGGTTTTGAATGCGTTCCCGATCCCTTGCTGAGATCATTCCCTTCCCTCCATTTCCAAATGATTGGATTATCCCTAGTATTTCATAGGCGGCTGTGATTTACACAACTGCCCGGACAATAATAGAAGCCCCCTACAGACGGAGGGGGCTTTCTTCCAATACGCTTGTGATGATTTCCAGAACACGGGAAATATCGTTCTCACTGATGTGGCGATGCGTTGTAAAGCGCGTCACGTACTCATCAAAATCGCTTGCCAGGACCCCTTTATCGCTCAAACGCGAGATGAAATCCACGGCTGTCAATTGGCGGGAAGCCGTATTGACCAGTACGATATTGGTGTCTACCGGCGCTACATCCAGCCCAAGCTCACGCAGGCCTTTTTCCAGTTGTTGGGCATGGGTGTGATCTTCTGCCAGACGTCCCGTCATCTGCGTAAGGGCAATGATCCCCGGCGCCGCCAAATAACCTGCCTGCCGCATGCCGCCTCCCAGCTTTTTGCGCCACCATCTCGCTTCAGCGATAAAATCCCGATCTCCTGCCAGAATCGAACCAACAGGGGCACTCAAGCCTTTGGACAAACAGACCTGAACCGTATCCGTGTACTTCGTCAACGCGCGGACATCGACGCTGAGTGCTGCCGCCGCGTTAAACAATCGCGCTCCATCGAGGTGCACCGGGACCCGGTGCTTCTGTGCCACATCGTACACTTCTTTCATCTGCTCCGGTGTCAGAATGGCTCCTCCCGCCCGATTATGCGTATTTTCCATACAGATCAGCTTTGTTCTCGGGAAGTGAATATTGTTCCCGCGGATGGCCTTTTCCACATCGACAGCGTTCATCGCGCCGCGCTCGCCTGGCAATGTTCGGGTCTGGACTCCAGCCAAAGCTGCCATCGCCCCGCTCTCGTAGTAGAACAGATGGGATTCGGCTTCCAGAATTACCTCATCACCATTGACACAGTGGGTCAAGACTGCCACTTGATTCCCCTGCGTGCCGCTCGTCACAAATAAGGCAGCTTCCTTTCCCAAAAGGTCTGCCGCGATCTCCTCCAAACGATTGACAGTAGGGTCCTCCTGATACACATCGTCTCCTACTTCAGCCTGTGCCATCGCGAGTATCATTTCTTCGGTTGGTTTCGTCACCGTATCACTGCGCAAATCGATCTTCATCTCTAGAAGTCCTCCTCTATCAGACAGTACGAGTAAACTTTCCACATTGCATCTGCAATTCCCTCTTTGCTAATATGGAGAAGAGACTTTATTCCAGTTAGGAGACTTGCCCCATGAAGGTAAAAATTACCCGTAATGCAGCCAAGCAACTGAACACCGTATTGGAACAGGAAGAAGACAAGGAATTGAAGCTGCGTGTCTACATAACGCATTCCCACGGCGATCATGCGCATTACGGCCTCGCTTTGGACAAAGCTGGAGACGACGATGCAGTCGTGTCTACGGATAAAGAAATCGATGTGATTCTGAAGAAGGATGAACCTCTTTTGGACGGAATCGTGATTGATTATCTCTACCTGCCGCAAGAAGGCTACGTGATTACCAACCCTTCCAAAGGAAATCACGGCGATCACTAAGATTTTGGCAGACAACATGAGAAGCCCCCCAGCAAACGGTTTTATGCCGCAGCTGGGGGCTTTTGCCTATGTTGTCGTATACAGCTCTTGTGGCATGCGAATCCATAATTGCCCGGGTTGATCTGGGTTGCCCGTCACGACCAACCGGTGTACGGGACGAGTCATCGCTACGTACAACAGCTTCGCATCCCATTCATTGCGTTCGTATTGTTCCACATCCACCAGAATGACGACATCAAACTGCAATCCCTTTGTCAGAAAAGCAGGCATGACCGTAATGCCTCCCGGAAAATGCTTGTCTTTACTGCTTAACAAGGTCAGGGATGGGATCTGCGCCTTGAGCGATTTGTGCGCCCGCTTGCTTCCGGCGATGGTCTTGGTCACGATAGCGATGGAGCGGAAGCCTTCATCCATATATTGTTTGACACGGCTGGCAATCTGCTCCCACATGTCGTTGCGGGACGACTGGAGGAGCATTTCTGGCCGTTCTCCATAGCGCAGCACAGGCTTGGCAAGTACGGTGATGGGCAGATCAATCTGCTTCAGGATCTCATTGGCACAGCGCATGATCTCGACCGTAGAGCGATAGCTTTGCGACAACGTATACATGCTCGCTCTCGGCTGCAAAAAAACGCCTTGGGTCAGCTCATCCCAGGAATGGATTCCGCGATAGGCGTGTATCCCTTGGGCAATATCTCCGACGATTGTCAGTGAGTTCGCCTTTGTCGCCAGCGCAATGACGGCAATCTCCAGCGCACTCAGATCTTGCGCTTCGTCAATGACGGTGTGGTCGAACTGTCCAGCGCCGTCCATCCCCTCAACCAGATGATGCAGATACAGCAAAGCAGCGATGTCCTCGACCTCGATTCTTTCCTGTGCGAACAAGGCGTGGGAGGAGCTGCAGGTGTCCTCGATTACATCATCGCTGATTTCCGTCGGGGCTAGTCTGCGCAACAGAGATGGCTCAGACATCAGCTCTCGATAGGAGGCGAATACATCCAGGCGCGGAAAGGAGACCATGTAAGTGTCGAGGATCTGATCCAGCATTTTTTCATATTTCGCCAAGCCTTGTTTATCCAAATCGATTTTCAGTTCACGCAAATGCGCGTAAAAATGCTTGTTCATCTCCTGCTTCAAATGCTTGCGCAGCGCATCCACCCGGCGGTGGTACGGAAGATGAGAGAAAAGCTCCATAAAGCTCTTCTTGATGAAGCTGCCCTCTATCGCAAATACTTGCTTGGTTCGCGAGAAGACGAAACTCAGCTTTTTAAAGGGAATCCGTGTATCCATAATATAGTGGATGTACTGCTCCAAGGCTTGCTTGCACGCCAACGATCCTTTGAAGCGGAGTCGATTCGAGGCCACCTCCTGCTCACGTGGCTCTTGTTCATCGTCAAAAAACAGCGCCAACGGTTTATCTGGACTTGTAATGCGCCATCCCTTCGGCAGCATGGGTTTGACCAATTTCGCTGCCCAATCCACAAAGGTGGACTGCATTACATCATCGACACCCAGTTCGGGCAGGACCTCGGAAATATAGGTCAGAAACATCCGGTTAGGGGCAAATACCATGAATTTTTTTGACTGCATGGAGTCCTGGTAATTGTAGATCAGATAAGAGAGCCGATGCAATGCGATGGTCGTCTTCCCGCTTCCAGCCACACCCTGCACGACGATCGGACGTTCCTTTTCAGCACGGATGATGTCATTCTGCTCCGACTGAATAGTCGCGACAATATCCTTTAAGCGGCTGTCATTCGTCTCGTTCAGATTGGCCGCCAAAAATTCGTCAATGAAGCCTTCCTGCAAGAAATCATCCGGATGGCTCATTTCCCGGTTGATCGTCTCCTTGACCGCACCGTCATAAATCCCCGTAATTTTCCCATTCTCAATGGCAAAATTTCGCTTCAAAGTCACCTCGCCGCGCACGATCTCTCTGCCCATCCGGTAAAAGGCGTCCTTGCTCTCACCCGAGTAGTAAAGACTGGCAATCGGCGCGCGCCAGTCCACCACAATGGAGTCAAACGTGTCGCTTCGAACCACTCCGCGCTTTCCTATGTATACCGAATCCCGTTCATACACTTCGTCTTTGATAAAATCTACGCGGCCAAAATACGGCTTCTCACGTCCATGCTCTTCCAGATACCGCAGTTCTTTTGCTTTGGAAAAATTGACAACCTGCTTAACGTAGTCATCTGTTGCCTCTCGGATGTCTTCTCGCAACGATGAAATCTCGTGGTCGATCAGGTCTATCGTTTCTTCCAGCTTTTTCTGCTCGTGTTCGTAATCCGGATGTCTCATGTGATCGATTCTCCTCCTTTCATGGCGGGAACCACGCCCCTCACTATGCTGTTCCAGAAATTTGACGTGCCAACCAAATACCCGCTCCACATGACAACAGCCCTGCAATTACGCTCGCTGACAGGTACATGATCCCTCTCCAATAGTGCCCCTCTCCCCAAAAACTGACGACTTCGAGTGAAAAGGTGGAAAAAGTCGTAAAGCCGCCCATCACCCCGGTGGCAAAGAGAAGATACCATTCGGGCGAGAGTAATCCCCGTTCCTTTCCCCAGACCGCGAGCATACCGATGCAAAAGGAACCGAGTACATTTGCCAGCCATGTCCCCAACGACCATCCAGGTTGATTGGCCAAGAGAGAGAGCCCATAACGAAACAGCGACCCGATCGCACCGCCTACAGCTACGGCAACCCAGCTTATCATGCTGAACCTCCTTTCGACTCATCCTTCGACTATCATCAATCCGTTTTTTCAGAACAAGAAAGACATCCAAGCCTCGTGCGTGGATGTCTTTCTTGTATGCGTATCTGTTATCTTACTGTTTCGGACCGTTTTCTTCAAGGTCTTCTACGTAACGAATCGAATCCAAATTCGCCTTCAAAGATAGTTTTACAGCATCAATATACTTTTGGCGAAGCGCCTTTTGCTCGAGTTTTTCTTCCTCGGTCAAGCCTTCTTCGCGCGATTTTTTCACAAGTTCGTTAATTCGTTTGATTTCCGCGTCACTGACCACTGTCTGGTTCCTCCTACTCTGTCGTCATGCGGCTTTTATTATATCATACAGCCGAAATTGCGCAAAGCAGGCTGAGCGCAACGACTACGACATAGGAATGAGCAGGGTTTGTCCCGGATAGATAATAGGACTCTCCAGTTGATTGAGAACTTTGATCTCTTGAATCAATTGATTCACATCCATGTTTGTTTCATCCTGATATCGCGTCGCCAGCTTCCACAAGCTGTCTCCATCCCGTACAGTTACCTCTTGGGTCTCGGGAGCGACAGTTTGAACAGATACTATCCTTTGGTCTGGCGAGCTTGCAGAGCCTTGTGCCTCGGAAGCAAACACCAGTTCGCTCAGCATGTAAAAAAAGAGAGTAAATGTAAGGATAAAGAGCAAGGCTTGTCCACGCGTAATTCCGAAGCGAACGGGGCGGGGCTCTTTCTTTGCGAAACGATTATTATATGAATGAGTCATGTGCATCTGTGATCTCCTCCTGCAAACGTATGTTCCTTTTCTAGTTCTCATCATAAATGCGAACATACGTTCATGTCAAGCGGAATCATGACAAAAATCAAAAAAAACGAACTTATGTTTGTCGAACGCAAGATCCCATGGTATAATATTGAAAACATGATCGAGAAAACAGAGGTGTTTTCATGTCTAAATTATCCAATCGGCAGCAAGCCATTATCGACTTCATTCGCAAGGAAGTTCGGGACAAGGGGTATCCTCCCTCCGTCCGTGAGATCGGCGAAGCCGTCGGACTCGCTTCAAGTTCCACCGTTCACGGCCATCTTGCACGTCTGGAAAAGAAGGGCCTGATCCGTCGGGACCCTACCAAGCCTCGCGCTATCGAATTATTGTCCGAAGAGGATCGCTTTCAGGACAATTTCGAAGACTATGTGGTTCGCGTGCCTGTCGTGGGGAAGGTTACAGCCGGTCAACCGATCACTGCAGTGGAAGACGTCGAGGAGTACTTCCCGTTGCCGGAGAACATCGTTACTTCGGACAAGGTGTACATGCTTCGCGTATCCGGAAACAGTATGATCGAAGCAGGGATTTTGGATGGCGACTACGTAATCGTTCGTCAACAAAATGTAGCGAACAACGGAGATATTGTCGTCGCCATGACGGAAGAAGACGAAGCTACAGTCAAGCGTTTCTTCAAAGAAAAGAACCACTTCCGACTGCAACCGGAAAATGCTACGATGGAACCGATCATTTTAGACAACGTGACCATTTTGGGAAAAGTAATTGGCGTTTACCGTCTGATTCACTAGGGATCATGGTATCGCAAAAAAAGACAGCCGCGGCTGTCTTTTTTGTACTGTTGCTTCCCCAAATAGGCTAGATCGCCAGGAAAAACCATATGATCATGGCAATCTGGATCACGACCTTCACTACTGCGCTGCTCAGAAATCCGATCAATGAACCCAGCCCCGCCTTTAAAGCTCGTTCGAATGGTTGGTTTTGCAGCAGCTCGACGGCCACAACCAAGATGAACGGCATGATCAAAATGCCAAACGGCGGAAAGACGAACAGCCCCACGATAATGCCCACAACCGCCGCAAACGAGGACCACTTCGACCCTCCATACCTTTTGACAAAGTACATATTCGTCAGTAAATCAGCGCCGTACATCAAGATGCTCAATGCCACCATCCCCCACCAGAAGGAAGCGGGAAGCCCTTCCCCTGGACTGGCGAGAAAGAAATGGTAGAGCAAAAAGCCTCCCCATAACAACAGGGTATCAGGCAGCACAGGCATAAAGATGCCGACAATACTCAGGATAAATAGCGCTACGATGACAATCCACAGCAGTATCTCCATGTTTTGCACTCCTTTCTACAATGGGTATACGAAACAAGCCGTTCTTTTGTTGCATGCAAATATCATAGATGCGATTGCAGATCATTGTGAACTCGCGAAAGTGGCTACTGAAAAATGGCCCAAGTGGATCTTAAATCACGATGCCGTTTCATGGTAAAATAACGAGTATCAGAAAATAGATGTGGAGGGAAACCAATGTTTGAGCTTGCTACCTTGGGGACGTTTATCGCATTTGTCATCGGTCTCTTCCTGATCCCAGGCCCCGCCGTCCTCCTGACCATCACACGCACCATTCAGGCAGGCCGAAAAGGCGGAATACTCGCAGGACTTGGAATTGCCACTGGAGACTTCATTCATACCTTATTTGCAGCTTTGGGCCTTTCCGCCATTTTGATGCATTCTTCCCTCGCTTTCAACATCGTCAAGTATGCGGGGGTTGTCTATCTCCTCTACCTCGGGGTTCGCGCTTTGCTGGAAAAGCCGCAGGAATCGGAAGAAAAACAAGTACAGGAGGCCCCGAAGGAATCCGCGTGGCGTTCGTACTCGCAGGCAATCATGGCGGAAGTGCTCAATCCCAAAACGGCGCTCTTCTTTCTCGCCTTTCTCCCGCAGTTTGTCCATCCTGAGAACGGAGCATCCTTTGCCCAATTTATGGTCCTTGGTCTGATCTTTGTCGTACTCAGTGTTCTTTATACTACCGCTATCGTACTGAGCATACGTCCACTTAGCGTTCTGGTCAAAAAGATCGCGTGGATCAACCCGTGGAAGAACAAAATCGTCGGTCTGATTTATTTTAGTCTTGGACTGAAGGTTGCCTTGGATTCGAAGTGAGTTTTTGGAAAACAAGAAAAACCAGCTGACCGATAAGGGCTTTGCTGGTTTTTCCTGTTCTCGAAGGTTTACCATAAAGAAAAGGCCTTGCCGAGTTGGAGATTCCCTAAAGTGAGGTGGTTTCAAATGAAGTCTTTATTATTTTTTGTACTAGCTACGATCCTATTAATTGCCAGTGGACTTATTTACACCACAGAAAGATTCATCGCTTACTATTCTTGGATTGGCCAAATGCAAGCTCATACAGGCAGCTTCCCTACTTATCCAGAGCTTCCCACATTCGTCACGAATGGATTTGTGCCATTTTTCCTTGTTGGCAGCGTCGTCTTATTTGTAATTGGGTTTCGCTGCAAATAGTTGACATAATAAATGTTATGTGAATAATCTGTCCCATCGTGTTTCAAGTGCGACTAAACATCGGAATATGTAGCGTCCTAAACAACCCCTTGCACTTTGGCTCATTCCCATCTGACGAAACACAAGCATCTTCGGCTGAACACCCATAATCGTATCGCCGCGACGAAGAGTCCAACTCTAGTTCAAGCTCCCGAATGTTCGCATCTACCTCATCCAGCAACGCCTGGCGACTCGTTAACGGAGTCCTTCGCGAAGACGAGATTGTTAAGTCTATACCGTGCGGCTTCCAACCGAGATTCTGGCAAACTTGACAACAGTCGGCGCGTCCCGGCTTACTCGTGTATGACATTCCCGACCAGCAATGCTTTGTTCAACATCGGTTTGTCCCTCCTCGCGCAAGCAAGTCGTCTTGCCCTGCTCCACTACGCGAATGTATACTACGTGCGCTCCCATTCTTGGAAGAGTGCGAAGAATATGTTCATATCCTTCACAGAGTAACTTCCATGTAGCTTTATAACTCCATTTCTTGCGTTAAAAGTCCCTATGAATAAAGAGAGAGGAGAGAGTAATTTGAATGATATGTTCTCAATTTTTATAGTAATAGCTCTTTTTATGGTTTTTAAATATAGTTTCACTAAGCGAAATAAGGATTTGTACTGGTAATAAAAATAATTATTTTTGGTTTCTCTTTTTTAATGATTGCCTACCCAATCGACTGGAACCGAGACATCGTACATCGATAATATTATCCATCGATTTCCATTAGACTTCCTCATCATTTACCAACTTAAGCCGGAGAGCATGTTCGCCGATCCATTTCAGGACGCCACATAAGGAACAAGCCTTCCGCAGATCACCTTTTACTGCTTCCACCAGGTAAATCGTACCAGCATTGTCTTCCATGCCCGAATCACGAATGAGATCATGGAATGCCCTCAGTTCGTGTATTACGAGCACTGGCTACTCGGCCAATAAAATAACCCTCACACCTACTGGCGCAAGGGTTAACTACCATTAATACAGAGTCATGTACTGCGTGCGCTCCCACTCATGGACGCGCGTGCGGAACATATCCCATTCGATTTCTTTCGCTTCCACGAAGTGAATCAGCGCATGTTCGCCAAGAGCATCGCAGATGACCGGGTCAGCCTTGAGGCATTCGATCGCCTCTTTCAGGGTTGCCGGCAGGTTGGAAATGCCGTTTTCTTCGCGTTCTTCTTCGTTCATCACGTAGATGTTGCGATCTACAGCTGGTGGTGCCGCCATTTTGTTCTTGATGCCGTCCAAACCGGCTTTGAGCATCACAGCCAGAGCCAGATAAGGGTTTGTGGCTGGGTCTGGACTGCGTACTTCAATACGTGTGCTGACTCCGCGAGAAGACGGAATGCGAATCAGCGGAGAACGGTTTTTGGCAGACCAAGCAACATAGCAAGGTGCTTCGTAACCGGGTACGAGACGCTTGTAAGAGTTCACCAGCGGGTTTGTGATGGCGGTAAAACCGCGTGCGTGCTTCAGGATACCCGCCAGGTAATGCTTGGCCGTGTCGCTCAAGCCCAGCTCGTCCTTCTCATCGTAGAATACATTTTCCTTGCCGCGGAAGAGAGACTGGTTGGCGTGCATACCAGAACCTGCTACACCGTAGAGCGGTTTAGGCATGAATGTCGCGTGCAGGCCGTGTTTTTGAGCGATGGTTTTGACAACCAGCTTGAACGTCAAGATCTGGTCTGCAGCCTTCAGGGCATTCGCGTATTTGAAATCGATCTCGTGTTGACCTGGAGCTACTTCGTGATGGGACGCTTCTACTTCAAATCCCATTTTCTCCAGAGTCAACACGATATCGCGACGGCAGTTTTCACCGGTGTCGAGTGGTGCAAAATCGAAGTATCCTCCCTGGTCATTCAAATCCAGCGTTGGTTCGCCTTTTTCATCCAGTTTGAACAAGAAGAATTCAGGTTCCGGACCGACATTGAAAGCGGTGAAACCCATTTCTTCCGCTTCTTTCAAGGCGCGCTTCAGAATGTAGCGCGGGTCTCCGGCAAAAGGAGTGCCATCTGGGTTGTAGACGTCACAGATGAGACGTGCTACCTTGCCATGCTCATTCCCCCAAGGGAATACCACCCAAGTATCCAGATCCGGTACCAGGTACATGTCGGATTCTTCGATGCGGACGAAGCCTTCGATGGAAGAACCGTCAAACATCATTTTGTTGTCGAGAGCTTTCGGCAGTTGAGACAGAGGGATTTCTACGTTCTTGATCATCCCCATCAGGTCAGTAAATTGAAGACGGATGTATCGGACATCCTCTTCTTTGGCAAAACGCATGATGTCTTCTTTTGAATACTTGCTCACATTTCTCTCCTCCTGTCTCTAGTACAACCTATATCAGTGGAAAAAGCGTGAAAGCTCTCCACGTATCAATGCGTCCTCGCCGGGGCGGGCAGCATTGCGATACATGATTTGTTGTTTGAGCAACTGACGCAGCTCCTTGTCGGTCATCTCTTTGCGCTTGGACTCGGACTCTGCTGTGACCTTGGTCTGTTCCTGGACGGGTTCATGCATCTGCAGAACTTGTTTGATCCCTGCAATGTTGAGTCCCTTTTCAATCAGTGCCTTGATTTCCAACAGCCGATCCACATCGTTGAAAGAAAAAAGACGCTGTTTCCCTTCGGTGCGGGCAGGTTTGATGAGGTCGTTTTGCTCGTAGTAGCGGATTTGCCTCGCTGTCAGATCCGTCAACTTCATGACGATCCCAATGGGAAAGAGGGCCATATTACGGCGAATGTCATCACTCATGACTTGTCCCTCCTCTATGGTATTTCTTCTCCCCTATTCTATGCAATCAGATAATTCCTGTCAACGTGTGTCAGAAAAGATCACACAAAAAATCACAGGACACACAAAAAGCAGCGGCAGCCCCTTCGATGAGGCTATCGCTGCCTGTGTGTAGCTGATTAGGTCCCCGGCAGTTCAAGCAGCCCTTTCTCCAGCATTCCATCGATCGCTGTGAGTATTCCCACTTTTACATGGGAATAGGTCAAACCGCCCTGCACAAATCCCAAGTACGGGGGACGGATGGGTCCATCTGCGGAGAACTCGATGCTCGCTCCTTGGATGAAGGTTCCCGCTGCCATGATGACCGGATCCGCATACCCCGGCATTTCACTGGGGTAAGGCGTCACATGCGCATCGACTGGAGCTGCTTTTTGTATGCCCTGGCAAAACGTAATCAACCGTTCTGCAGTGCCAAAAGCAACCGACTGGATCAAGTCGGTCCGTGGCTCATGCCAAAGCGGATTGGTCTGAAAACCCAAACGTTCCAGCAGTGCCGAAGAGAAGACTGCTCCTTTCAACGCTTCCCCGACGACGTGGGGAGCGAGGAAAAAGCCCTGATACATCTCCAGTAGCGAATAGAGAGAAGCTCCCCCTTCCGCTCCGATTCCCGGAGCTGCCATGCGGAAAGACGCCAGCCGGACCAAGTCCTCTCTCCCGACGATATAACCGCCAGTTTTCACCAATCCGCCGCCCGGGTTTTTGATCAGCGAACCCGCCATGATGTCCGCACCTACCTGGAGGGGTTCTTGCAGCTCTGTAAACTCGCCGTAGCAGTTGTCTACGAACACGATCAATTCCGGATTGATCTCCTTTACATAGCGGATCATTTCCTCAATCTTGGCGATGGTAAAGGATGGACGATCCGCATATCCGCGCGAACGCTGAATCCCGATCACCTTGGTTTTCGGAGTAATCGCACGACTAACAGCATCGAAATCAATCCCGCCACCCTCTTGAAGGGGCACAAAACTGTAGCCAATTCCGTAATCCTTGAGCGACCCTTGTCCCTCTCCGCGCACCCCGACGACCTCTTCTAAGGTGTCATAGGGCTTTCCGGTGATGTACAGCAGGTCATCCCCAGGACGCAGGACGCCAAAAAGCGAAATCGCGATCGCATGGGTCCCGGAAATAATATGCGGACGGACGAGGGCCGCTTCGCCTCCGAATACGTCCGCGTAGATGGACTCCAGAGTCGAACGGCCTGAATCATCATATCCGTAGCCTGTGGACGGGGCGAAGTGAAATTCGTTCACCCCGTGTTTTTGAAAAGATCGCAGCACTTTTAATTGATTGGCGTCTACCACATCGGCAATCTCCTGATGACGACGTGCAATCATCGCTTCTACTTCTGTTACGAGGGGGCGAAGCTGTTCCCCATGAGAAAAATATTGAAACATACCTTTCTTACCAACTCTCTTCTACAGTCTCTGGAGGGTCCAGGAGAAACGGCGCGATTCGTCCGTAGATCGGATGATCCCGGTTGACCCGCACCTTTACCCGGTAGGACTCCTCCTCTTCCTCGTACTGCTGCTCCATCTCCACACCTTCACGATGCAGCAGGGATAAGATGTCACCGCGTTCCACCGGTATTTTTAAGGTAAATTGATCGAAGGAAGCCATGACAAACGACTCGATCCGCTCCAACAGCCGCCGCTGATCTTCCTTGCTCAATGCGGATACCAGGATGGATTCTTCGGCAGGCGGCAGATAAGTGCCTTCCCGCACAAGATCCGCTTTATTGAACACCACTAATTCGGGAATCTGCTCTGCCTTCAGCTCTTTCAAGATCCGGTTCACAACCTCCATGTGAATTTCCAGATCCGGATGGCTGCTGTCCACTACGTGCAGGATGAGGTCCGCTTCCTTCACCCCTTCCAATGTGGAGCGGAAAGCTGCGACCAGCGTAGTCGGCAAATCCTGAATAAATCCTACCGTATCCGTGAGCAGTACTTCCATCCCATTCGGCAGCTGCAGTTGACGTGTCGTAGGGTCAAGTGTTGCAAACAGCTTGTCTTCTTGCAGCGTTTCAGCCGTGGTCAACTGATTGAGCAGGGTAGACTTCCCGGCGTTCGTATATCCGACCAACGCTATTTGAAAGACGCTGTTTTTCTTGCGCCGCTCGCGATGCAGCTGGCGCGTCCTGACCGTATCTGACAACTGCTGCTTCAACTCGCTGATCCGCTTGCGAATATGCCTTCTGTCGCTTTCCAGCTTGGTTTCCCCCGGACCGCGCGTCCCGATCCCGCCTCCGAGCCGGGAGAGCTGTTTGCCTTGCCCCGCGAGACGGGGAAGCAGGTAATTGTACTGGGCCAGCTCGACCTGGATCTTCCCTTCCCGGGATTGTGCCCGGCCTGCGAAGATGTCCAGAATCA
This sequence comes from Brevibacillus panacihumi W25, assembly GCF_000503775.1. Taxonomy (GTDB): domain Bacteria; phylum Bacillota; class Bacilli; order Brevibacillales; family Brevibacillaceae; genus Brevibacillus; species Brevibacillus panacihumi_A. Next base: position 198,036 of record NZ_KI629785.1, read on the forward strand.
GCTGCGTGCGGTCGATCACTTTACAGTCAAATACCCGATCAAGATTGCGGGTCTGACTTGGAGACAGCTCATCGTTGAAGATGATCACGTCGACATCCAGCTCCTGTGCGCGATGAGCGATCTCCTCGATTTTCCCGGAACCCAGATACCAGGCGGAGTCCACGCGGTCGCGATTTTGCGTGATGACATCCAGCACCTCTACTCCTGCTGTATCTGCCAATTCATGAAGTTCTTCCATGGATAGACGCATCCGCTCTACATCGCGGTTATCCAGGAGACAGCCAACCAGGATGGCTGTCTCTTGCGTTTTAATCATTTCGCTCACGAAACCCCGTCCTTTCTACACCCCTTATCATACCACATCCTGGGTGTACGCTACGATGTCGTCCAGACAAAATCCTCCGGCACCAAGGTCATAATGTCTTCCCGCGTCAATTCCTGAACAGCCAAAAGGCGAATTGCCTGTTTGCGGATCGCCTGCTCCAACGCATTGCGCACATAGCGGGCGTTGCTGAAATTGGTCTCGAATATGTCATTTTGCTTGGCCTTGACATGCTGCTTCAGCTTTTCCTTCGCCCCGGGAGACAGTTTATACTCCTTCGCCTCGAGCATGGAGTCTGCGATTTTCATCAGTTCGTCTACCGTATAATCTGCGAATTTCAGATGGATCGGAAAACGGGAGGGCATGCCCGGATTCAGTTCCAGAAAAGAATCCATCTCATCTGTATAACCAGCTAGTATGCAGACAAAATCATTTCCGTGATCCTCCAGGGCCTTCGTCAAACAATCGATCGCCTCTTTGCCAAAATCTTTTTCTCCGCCCCGCGCCAATGAATACGCCTCATCTATAAAAAGGATGCCTCCCAACGCCTTCTTGACCAGCTCTCGCGTCTTTTGAGCCGTATGCCCGATAAACTCCCCCACGAGATCAGCCCGCTCCACTTCGATGAGGTGCCCTTTGCTTAAAATCCCCATCTCGCGGAATATCCTGCCGAAGATGCGGGCGACAGTCGTTTTTCCGGTTCCCGGGTTCCCCTTAAACACCATGTGAAATACTTGCTTTTCCAGCTTCAACTGATGCTTTTCGCGTTCCTTGTTCATCCGCAGAAGTGCATGAATTTCATACATCAGCTTTTTGGCTTCCGTAAGTCCAATCAGTCGCTCCAAATCATCAAAGGCGGCCGCCACATTGCCGGGAGCCGTCGTCCGAACCCGATCCACCAACGTTTCTGGTTGTTTGACCCGCTCTGGTCGGTGAAATACCACCTGGATGCGATGCGGTACTTTCTCATCGTAGGTTTCGGTTGAAGGTTGATAGCCGGTCGGTTTCACCTGGGATCACCTGCCTCTTGGTCATACCATAGTATACTCATCAAAGAGGCAAACCTGCCCTATTTTTTGACACCCACCTGTCCCAAAGCCACGAGACAATGAGCAATCCAAGCAAGCTTCCAGACAAAAATGGAACGATGCTCGACAGTAGATCAGAAAAAGGCAGCACTCCCTTCTTGACCAGGGAATGAATGCCTGCAAAGACAACACCAACGCCGCCGACACATATCCAGTAAAGCCATTTTTGCAAGGGTGTGCAGACCCGCTGGAAGGACAGCCTCCTGTTCATGAAGCAAAGACGACTGAGATGGATTGCAATGGCCCCGAGACCCAGCAACGTACTCCCATGCTGGAAGAACTTGAACACCGGAACCTCTCTACCCGCTACGTACAGCGTTTCCTGGAGGAAAGCCAGATTGTCTACAGCGTAAGCTCCCTGATGGGTAAAGGAGTCCCAGACAATATGGCTCAAGCTTCCCAAAAGGGCAGAATAAACAAAAATCACGATTGATCGCCATGATGTGGGACGCCACGCTGTCATCGCCAGCGGCAACAAGCCTTTTCGGCACCATTCTGGCAGACAAGTGAGCATAGGCCATTTAACCACCAGGTGGAATAAAAAGGAAATCACAAAAACAAGTGGCAGGTTAAAGAAAAACAAGCCTGCAATCGTATGGCTGTAAACACTGTATGGCTGCATGCGCAGAAAGTACTCAAAATCGGGAGACATGCTCCCGAATACCAAGGCAGAAAAGGAAAACCAGCGATTCTTGTAAAATGGCAATACAATGGCGGGATGAGCGAACGTAAACGGCATAATCCAGCCTCAATCCAAAGGCTTCATGACGGCCATCACCTGTTTGCCGCTCACCTGAATTCCCTTTTCCTGTCTTCCGAAGTGAGCCAGATCCCGGACCAACTGCTCGATGATCTGCTTGGCCTCCTGGCTTTCTTTTTTCTCCAGTCGTACCACCAATTGCACGATGTCACCGGAGGTCAAAATTCGCTCCGCTTGCCGCTTCTTGGTATCGTAATCATGATCTTCGATGAAAGCGCTCAAGCGAATTTCTTTCACCTTGGCACCCTTTTCCTGCTTTCGGTTCTTTGCTTTTTCCTTGTCGGCTTTCGCTTTGAAATCAGCATGGCGTACAAGCTGGCAAGGCGGAGGACTGCTCGCAAATGACAGGCAGACCAAATCCACTCCCAACTCACGGGCAATGCGCAACGCTTCTTTGGTCTCCACGATCCCCCGTTCTTCCCCGTCTATCCCAAACAATTGCACTTCACTTGCTTTGATCTGTTCATTCTTCATCATGGCAAATGCTCCTTGCGATTATCATAACTTGCTATTCTGAAGTATGAATCAGAAGCGCCAACCTTGCAACCTGCGTATTGACACTTTCCCGTTCATCCGCTATAGTTGCGATTAATTAGCATGCTAACTAATTGGAGGGAACATCGTGGAGGATTATGATCACTCGGAGTCGCTTACGGTTTTGATGAAACGAGTGCTGAAGCAACATCGGCAAAATGTCGATTTGCTCATACAAAAATACGAGGTTTTTCCTGGGCAACCACCGATTTTGCTGCGATTGGCCAAGACCGACGGACTGATTCAGAAGGATTTGGCTGCGCATATTCACAGCAAACCGGCTACCGTCACCAGCATGCTGACCCGGATGGAAAAAAACGGTCTCGTCAAGCGACAGACGGATCCGAACGACCATCGGATCTCGCGGGTTTACTTGACGGAAAAAGGGCGCCATGCTGCCAGCTGCGTCAAGGAAGTAATGCGCGAGTTGGAGTCCAGATGTTTTCAAACATTCAGCAAGGAGGAAAAGGAGCAGTTCGGACGCATGCTGTTGCAAATCCAATTAGAGATGAATGATTTCTATGAAGAACACCGCTCCTTGCATCTGCTCTTGGATTCGGAGGAGGAATAAAACTCCTTGCCCCATGCACACTTTAAAGAGAAAGGTTTGACATTCAAAATGACGGAAACTGCCAAAAAATTGGAAGCTCCCGAGCTTTCGGCTAATCGGTCACGCCGATTATGGATGGCAATTGTTTTAGGATCATTGGTAGCATTCGGTCCACTCTCCCTGGATATGTACCTGCCTGCGCTGCCCATCATCGCGGAGAACATGCAGAGCAGTACCTCCATGGTTCAGCTCAGTCTGACGGCATGCCTGATCGGACTCTCCGTAGGCCAGCTTTTCGCCGGACCCATCAGTGACGTACGTGGCCGTAGAGGCCCTCTGTTGGTCGGACTCATTATTTATGCCATCTCTTCGATTCTCTGTGCGGTAGCCCCATCCATCTGGACCTTCGTCTTGCTCCGTTTCATTCAAGGCTTGGCCGGAGCAGCAGGTATTGTAATCGCCCGTGCAATGGTCCGAGACATGTATGAGGGAAGTGAGTTGACCAAGTTTTTTGCCCTCCTGATGCTCGTCAATGGGGTAGCGCCCATCGCCGCTCCGATTTTTGGCGGACAACTGCTTCACTTTACCTCCTGGGAAGGGGTTTTCATCGTCCTCAGTCTAATCGGCGTGCTCATGTTTGTGGTAGTCATGTTTGGACTTCCAGAAACGCTGCCCACCGAGAGGCGCTCGAAAGCTGGATTATCCAACACGCTATCCACTTTTGCTCGCCTGGTGAAAGATCGCAACTTTATGGGCTATGCCCTTGCCCAAGGACTCGTGACTGCCGCGATGTTCGCCTATATATCGGGTTCTCCCTTCGTGTTTCAAGAGATTTATGGCGTATCACCCGCGATGTTCAGCGTCATTTTTGCTGTCAATGGCTTGGGCATCATTCTCGCCAGCCAGATTACAGGACGTCTGGCCGGGAAGGTGACAGAACTGAAGCTGTTCATTTTCGGCATTTCACTAGCTACCGTCAGCGGTCTGGTTCTGCTCGCAATGATCTTGTTGCAAGGCAATCTGTTCGCACTTCTCGTTCCATTGTTTTTCGTGGTTTCCAGTGTCGGGATTGTGGGAGCTACGGGATTTTCCCTCGCCATGCAAAACCAGAGCCAAGCGGCGGGAAGCGCATCAGCCTTGCAAGGCTTGATCTCCTTCATCAGCGGCGGACTGGTGGCTCCTCTTGTCGGTATCGGGGGAAGCTCGACGGCTGTACCGATGGGGATCGTCATTGCGGCTACGACTATTTGCGCGGTGCTCGTGAATACCTTTTTGATTCGTTCTCGAAAAAACGCTTGAAAAAAAGACAAGGATGCTCGTTGCAACTTCCTTGTCTTTTTTCTGGGCTCTTTTTTCCGGGGCTATCCTGGTTACTGCTGGTTGTTTTCCTGTGACATCAGCGATACTGGCCGTTGCGGGGTGAACGTGGAGATCGCATGCTTGTATACGAGTTGCTGCTTGCCTTCGCTATCAATCACAATCGTGAAATTATCGAATGCTTTAATGTAGCCACGCAATTGAAATCCGTTCACCAAATAGATGGTGACCGCGATGTTTTCTTTCCGCAAATGATTCAAAAACGTATCTTGAATATTGATCGTCTGTTTCATGGACACTACCCCCTAAAAGGACTTGTATGTTATATATTCGGCAATTGTTGAAACTTTCCTGCCAATATATGCTTGATAGTTTGTTCGACTTGCGGCTTATCGGCTGGATCCGTCATGTCAAACCACTCGATTTCACTCATTCGCCTGAACCAGGATAATTGGCGTTTGGCAAAGTGACGCGTTCGCTGTTTAATGTCATTCACGGCTTTCTCCAGTGTAATTTCTCCATACAGATAGGGGATCACTTCTTTATACCCCAATCCCTGCATGGACACGAGAGAGGCATCCAACCCCTGATCCAGCAATCGGCGCACTTCCTCCACGAGACCCGCCTCTATCATCAGATCGACCCGATGATTAATCCGCTCATACAATTTTTCGCGTTCCATCGTCAGACCGATCATCACGAGATCATAAGGAGATTGCTTGGCTCGAAGCTGAAAATCGGACATCTTATACCCGCTGCTCTCAAAGACCTCCAGAGCCCGGATGACACGCTTGACATCATTGGGATGCAGGCGCTCCGCCGTAATGGGATCGATATTCGCCAGACGCGCATGCAGGGCTTCTACCCCTTCCGTGTCCGCCAGGCGCTGCAGACGATCACGCAATTCCGGGTCTTGGGGTGATTGCGAGAATTGAAAACGATGTGTAACGGATTCTATGTAGAGGCCCGTACCGCCGACGATAAAAGGAAGGTGTCCTCGCTGGTTGATCTGTGTGATGAGTCTTGTGGCGCTCTCTTGAAACTGCGCTACAGAGTACTCCTCTGACGGTTCGATAATATCGATCAGATGATGGGGAACGCGGGCCAAATCCTGCGGCGACGCTTTCGCCGTGCCAATATCCATGCCGCGGTATACCTGCATGGAATCTCCCGAAATGACTTCTCCATCGAACTGTTCAGCCAACTCCAGACTGAGGTCTGTCTTCCCTACTGCTGTCGGGCCTACGATCACGACAAGCTTTTCTTTTCGTTGCAAAGTCACTCCCCTCCATCTATCTCTTTGTAACTGTACACGACATGCTGACCACGAACGCGAACAGGCGTAAATCCGAATTTTTCGTGCAGGCGGCTCGTTTTGCCTTCCTTGATTACGACCCGTTTTCTTGCGACCCGCAAAGCTTCATGAATCGCATCCTCGTGTAACGAGTCCGTATTGGCGTGCTCGCGAATTCCTGCGATCCCCGTCGAGCTTTCCACGGTCGTTTCAAACATCGGATCGAAGTACACGACGTCAAAGGAATCATCCGGCATGTCTTGCAACAGCTCCAGATGATTGCCGCAGCGAACCTCCACCCGCCGCATGGCTTCACACAACTCGACTGCTTCAGAGGTCCACCTCTTCAACCCGTCTTCGACCAGGATCGCGATCAACGGCTGCGATTCAATACCGACGACTCGTCCCGCTGCTCCTGCAGCATAGGCAAATACAATAGCGTCCGCGCCCAAACCCATCGTAGTATCCAAAATGTGATCGCCTGGATGAATTTGGCAAGCAGCAAGCATAGTATCAGTATCACCGCGCACAAGGCGCTTTATACGAAAAGCAGCCGTATTAGGATGAAAAAAGAATGGCTTTTTGCCCGGTACCTCCAACCTCGCTCCCCGTGCAGAGACAACGAGAAGTTCATCCTCACCATGACGTCTTCGCAGTTCCTGCAAGGACAGATCTCCCCGCTTCTGCACACGCAATCCGAAGCGCTCCGCCAACTGGTCTGCGTGATTCAGGGTGTTTTGGTCAGGTTCAAGTCCGGTGGTTATAATCATTGCTGTGTTCCACTCCTGCCTGTTGCGTCTGTTACCCGTACTGCCTGATTTACATGACTCGCTTGAACATCTTTTCCAGATCATAACCGGAAAAATGAATGATGATCGGTCTGCCATGGGGGCAAGTAAAGGGACTGGTAGTCGTCCGCAATTGTTGGAGCAGGCTTTCCATCTCGGCATGCGTCAAAAAGCGGTTTGCCTTGATTGAAGCCTTGCACGACATCATGATGGCTGCCTTCTCCCGCATCAAAGCTACGTCAGCCTGGACATGCTCTCCAGCCTCCAAAACAAACTGGATCAATTCCTCGATGACCTCAAGCTCCGCGCCTTCCGGAAACCAGTGGGGATGGGCACGTACGAGAAAAGTTCTGCTGCCAAAGGTCTCGATCTCGAGTCCAAAAGATTGCAGCAGCGGCAACCGTTTTTCCAGCCGCACCGCTTCCGCAGCCGTACACTCCACTGTGTGGGGAAAGAGCATGAGCTGGCTGGCCACGCTTTCCTGCCGCAGCTTTTCCATGAAGTACTCATAAAAAATCCGTTCCTGCGCAGCGTGCTGGTCAATCAGGTACATCCCGGTGTCGTTCTGTGCAACGATATACGTGCCGTGAACCTGCCCGACCGGATAAAGAACAGGGACTGCCGATTCATCTGCTTCCCCCTCCGCCTCTTCGGCGGCTGCAATCGGCACTTGCAGCGCAGCAACTGGCTCCGGCATAGTCGGTTCCTGCTCCATGACATTTGCTTCACTAGCTGCTTTTGGCCATTCATTGTATCCTGCACCCGATTCTTTGATCGCCGGTGGAGACGGCTCTTCTGCCATGGTTGTGGTGGTCATCGCCGTAGGGGCTTGCATTGCGCTCGACGTCGGCTCTTCGAAGAATTCTCGACTCACATACGGCCGCCTTTTTGACATGTCAGAATTGCTTGGCATGACGACATCCCGTTCTTTTGCCAGTGTGACAGCTTGAGGGGCAAACTGCAACTCAAACTGCGGCTGCTCGACTTGAGTCACGACTTTCGCCTTAGGTTGGGTCCCCATGGGACGGACGATCCCCAAACCTTGGCGCAAGGTTTCCTTCACCGATTGTTCCATCGCGTTGCACAGTTCCTCTTCCTTGCTGAAGCGAGCCTCCAGCTTTGCCGGATGGACGTTTACATCGACCAATGTCGGGTCCATCTCAATTTGCATAGCGACGATTGGATAGCGTCCGATCGGCAATAAGGTGTGGTAACCGCGCAAAATCGCATGGTTCAATGACAGACTGCGCACATAACGCCCATTGACGAGGGTCGACAGATACGAACGATTCGCTCGCGTCACCTCGGTTTTGGAGATGAAGCCGCTCCAACGAAAATCCAGCGTCTCCCCCGAGATGGGGAGCAGCAGCTTGGCGATTTGCACCCCGTAGATCGCTGCCATCACATGCAGCAGCTTTCCATCGCCCGAGGTTTGCAGCAGAGTCTTTTGATTATGCGTAAAGGTAAACGCGATAGAGGGATGCGTCAAGGCAAGCCTGTTGACAAAATCCGAGATGTGACTAACCTCTGTCGCGATTGATTTCATGTATTTCAGGCGGGCTGGCGTATTGTAAAACAGGCTGCGTACACATACTTCTGTCCCTTTGACCGTGGCGACATCCTTCTCCTCCACAATCTGTCCGCCTTCGATCCGAAGCAAGGTTCCGACCTGACTGCTGGAAGGACTGCTGGTCAGTTCGACGCGCGAGACAGCGGCGATACTGGGCATCGCCTCACCGCGAAAGCCAAGCGTACGAATCCGGAACAAATCCCGCGTAGAGCCAATTTTGCTGGTCGCATGTCTCTCAAATGCGAGTCGGCAGTCCTCTCTGTCCATCCCTTGCCCGTCGTCCACAATGCGGATCAGCTCCAGACCGCCTTCCTCCACATGGACTTCGATATGGCGTGCCCCCGCATCGATTGCATTTTCCACCAGCTCTTTTACGACTGAAGCCGGCCGTTCTACGACTTCACCCGCTGCGATCATATTAGCCAAATGCTCATCCAATAGCTTGATTACACCCATGCCGCTCCTCCTTTCTCGCTCCGGCCTGCCTTATTTCAGACGTTTTTTCCACTCAAACAGCTTAAGCATTGCATCCATCGGAGTCGTTTGGTTCAAATCCAATTCACGCAGCTCTGCCATGATTTCCTGTTCTTCCGGCGGCAATGCTGGTGCTGGAGGAGCTTCTTCGCGCACTGCTGCGACAGGTGCGCTCCACATGGACTCAAACGACATTTGCACATCGGACGCAGATGTTGCAGCACCTGCCTCCAGACCTTCCAGAATCTTGCGGGCGCGATCAATCACCCATTCCGGCATCTTGGCTAGTTCGGCTACGTGAATTCCGTAGCTTTTATCGGCCCTGCCTTCTTCGATCCGGTGCAAAAACAACAGCTTTCCTTCCCGCTCTTCACATCGAGCGTTTACATTGACAACACCTTTCAGGATGTCAGCCAATCCGGTCAGCTCATGATAATGCGTTGAAAACAGCGTCTTGGCACCAATTTTTTCACAAATGTACTCGATCACTGCCTGGGCCAGAGCCATCCCGTCATAGGTCGAGGTTCCCCGTCCGATCTCATCGAGCAGGATCAAGCTTTGTGCCGTTGCTTTTTGCAGCGCGTGCTTGGTCTCCAGCATCTCCACCATAAAGGTGCTATGGCCCCCGGCGAGATCATCTGCCGCACCAATCCGGGTAAAAATCTGATCGACCAGTGTCAAGGTTGCAGACTTGGCCGGAACAAAGCAGCCAATTTGCGCCATCACGGTAATCAACGCGATCTGGCGCATATACGTGCTCTTCCCTGCCATATTCGGACCTGTGATCAAAAGGACTTGGCGTTTGTGTGGATCCATCTGCACGTCATTGGCAACGTATTTCTCCTGATCCAAGACGGCTTCCACCACCGGATGACGGCCATCTTCAATGGCGTACTCCCCATTTTCGGAAAACTGCGGCCGCACATACCCGCGCTCATCGCTGACGGTCGCGAAGGCCTGCAGAACATCCACTGCTGCGATTCGCTCTGCCAATTCCTGTATCCGGGGGATCTGTTTGGCCATCTCATTGCGAACAGCCGAGAAAAGCTGGTACTCCAGCTCGATCATTTTGTCTTCTGCTTCGAGAATCAGGGCTTCCTGCTCTTTTAGTTCAGGCGTGATATACCGCTCTGCATTGGTCAGGGTCTGCTTTCGCTCATAGCGTCCCGGCGGTACATGGGGGATGTTGGCTTTTGACACCTCGATATAATAGCCAAACACTTTGTTATAACCGACTTTCAAGGAACGAATTCCAGTCGCTTCGCGTTCGCGCTGCTCGAGCTGGGCGATCCAGGTTTTCCCTTCCCTGCTTGCGGTGTGCAGCTTGTCCAGATAAGCATCGTACCCCGTGCGGATGATGCCCCCTTCCCGCACGGATAACGGCGGATCATCCACCAAAGCCTTGCGCAAAACGGCGACGAGATCCTCGCACTCATCCATCTCGGCAGCCATTTGGCGCAACACAGCCGCATCTGTTTGCAGCAACAGCTGCTTAAGCTGAGGGACTGCTTCCAGGGAGAGGCGCAGCTGCACCAGATCGCGCGCATTGGCGTTCCCGTACGAGATCCTGCCTGCCAAACGCTCGAGGTCATAGACGCGATCCAGGCACGTACGCAAATCCGAACGCAGAAGCATATCACCTTTTAGTGCTTCGACTGCCTCCAGACGGGCCGTCAGCTCTTGGATATTGCGCAGGGGACGCTCGATCCAGCGGCGCAGCAGACGTCCGCCCATCGCTGTCTCTGTTCGATCCAACAGCCACAGCAGGGAGCCTTTTTTCGTCTTGTCGCGAATGGTTTCGGTCAGCTCCAGGTTGCGCCGCGAAAAGCCGTCCATCTGCAGGTACTGTCTCGCATCGTAACGCTTGATAAGACGCATATGAGCGAGGCTTCGTTTCTGTGTGGTTCCTATGTAGTACAAAAGGGCATTGACAGCGGTACGCATCGCCAGGTCGAGTTCCTTCGCCTGTTCCTGATACTGCGTATCGACAGCAAAAGGATCAAGCTGGCTGTTCTCGATCATCGCAGTGGGAATCGTCGTTTTCGGGTATTCTGCAAGCCCGTAGAAAACAAGCTCTTTGGGGCGGAACTGCAATGCTTCATCCAGCACCAACTGTCCGGTGCCCGACAAGGAAGTGACGTACATCTCCCCTGTACTCATGTCGCAGGTGGCTACACCGCTTCTCCCTTCGACCTCCGCGATGGCGGCCATATAGTTATTCTCTTTGTCTGTCAGCCATTTGCCTTCCATCATCGTCCCCGGTGTGATGACCCGGGTCACCTCGCGACGGACGACACCCTTCGCTTCTTTCGGGTCCTCGACCTGCTCACAGACAGCCACCTTGTACCCCTTTTTCAGCAGCTCGGCGATATAGCCGTCTGCTGCATGATGGGGAACACCGCACATGGGGATGCGTTCCGCCCCGCCTCCCTCCCGTCCGGTCAGAGTAATCTCCAGTTCACGAGAAGCCAGCAAAGCATCCTCAAAAAAGAGTTCGTAAAAATCTCCCAATCGGAAAAATAAGAAAGTATCCGGATAATCTTTCTTGATCGCCAGATACTGTTGAATCATGGGGGTATATTCAGCCATTGGTTTCTTCTCCTACATGAAAATCTCGTTTGTTATTATACCATGATTCAGAGGGAAAGTTGAAAGATTCCAGCACACCCTAGACCAGTTTCCACGCGATGCGCAAATCTTGATCAGCAGCCCAGGTCTCCCCTGAGAGCAGGTGCGTAAAGTACCGATCCAAATGAACCTGGGAGGGGCGATAACCGGGTAATGCGCGAAGCTCTCTCCATATCTGTCCGACATAGGAGATTAATGTTTCTTTTTCTCCGCGATAGTAGGCTCTGATGAGCTGAGGCTGTACGTGTGGCGCCGCACGCAACCGATCATGATGGGTCGCAATCAGACGCGACAGATGAAGAATTCCGCGTGTCAGGACGGGGTGGACCAGCCAGCTTGGCAAAGTCCGGTATTCAAAACCGTACGCTTTCTCTCTCACATCTCCCAGAAATCCGTAGCGTTCTCTGCGCCGAAGACATCCTCCGTCTTCTATCAAAACAAGCGGCAGAGCCAGATAGGCATCCAATTTTCTGCGCAGTGCAAAGGTAGGAGTAAGTCCGCTAAAGTGGATATGTCCCCCTATCGGGTAGCCTTCAAATGGCATACCTCCCGCAAGCCATTGGATGCTGCGTTCTGTTATTTTTTGGTGAGCCAGTCTCAGCGCCTTCTCGATAGCCTCGAACAACAGATCAGGATGAACTTGAGGCTCGGGACGAAGCTCCGCGACCGGATGCTGATGCATAGCAAGCTCTTCCCGGTAGCGAGTGGTATCACAGCCCACGATACCTGCTATCTTCAGATAATCAGATGCCAGGGCCATCCCCCCGTCTTCTCGTCTCAATGCGAATTCCGGGTCAGCTCCTAGCAACAGCAGTTCCTGGTTGTGCATGGCTTGCCTTTTTTGCCACGATTCTCGGGCGCGCCGCAAAAAAACATCCGCTGACTCTGCAGGCCAGTCAGGAGTAATGCTTGCCACCTTGGCACGATGAGCGGATACAGCGTAAATGAGCACCTGGCCCGCATCGATCCCTGCCGCATACAAGCTGCGCGTTGCCAGATTTTTGACCAGGTTCACTTCCGGGTCCTGAGTGGGCCAGGAAATCGGCTCAGAGTCAGTCTGTTCCCAAGTCTCTCGGAGCCATTGCGGCTGCTCGGCACGGCGAGTCACTTCCAAAATGTGATCCTGATACAAGCTGACCAGGTAAGCACGCCACCCGGGAAGGGGTTTTTTCCTTGCCGTTACCGGAAGGCCGCTCAAGTGCAGAAGCCATCTGCCCGCTTGCGGACGCCGTAAGAAACTCACTGCTTCCTTGACATTAGCCGTCATGAGCTGAGCCCTGTTCACCACGGATAGCCGGGCATCGCTGGCCGATACACGCATGATCATTGCCCTCACGCTCCATTCGTTGATTCTATAGCCTATGTTGGCGCCCAGAAAAAGTGAGTCCCTCATGCTCCTCAGAATAGCGACCAGAGCAAGAATACGTGCATAAATGAAAAAAAAGAGGAGATATGCCTCTCCTCTTTAGTCCAGCTCGTCGAGCAGTGTTGACGAATCAAAGTCGTCGAATTCGTCGCTGTTCTCTTCAAAGTCGCCCAAGAGATGGAAGTCCTTGTCGTCGCAATTGTTGCAGACAACAACGCAGACTTTTGTTTCTCCAATTACTTCTACAGCAAATTCACTTTCTACTCGGACTGTGATCGTACCGCCGCCACTCAACTCAGCTTTGACGCACTTGGGCTGCTCAATTGCGCGAGCTACGATTTCCAGATCCCCTCTGCAGTTCTTGTCGAAGAACGTAAGCGGAACGAGTACGGAGAACTTGACAGTTTCCCGCTTGACTTCAGTCTGCGTGTTATTTGCAAACGAGAACCACAGGTTGACGTCATACGTTCCAGATACTTCAACCGCGTCTCCGACTTTCTCTGCCTGGAAATTGGTGTTGATAATCCAGCAACCCAGGATCGTCGAAGGAGTTTGCGACGGAATAATAGTGTGGGTAGTCGAAGAAAATTTATGGCCTTTGCCGCAAACGGCTTTCGCGATCAGTTCTCGGCACTGTAGATCTTTGTCTGAACCCGACATTTCGTTACCTCCTCCATACAACGTTTCTGTACATTTGTATGCAGGGCATTCGACTAGGGTGCAAACACCCAGCTTCATTTTGCGTAAGAAGTTGTTCGGGTACCGACGCGATTACAGCCGCCTATTCTTCTATTCTAGGAGCAGCAGTGGTCGCCATGCTTCTTTTCAGGACCGCCGCCTGTCTCGCCTGTCAATGGGTTGCCGCCTGTATCCAGGATAATGCGCTCGGATACAGTGTTCGTGATGACGTTGGTTACCATCTGCAGCAAGTCATTCACATCTACTTGAGATTGTTTAAATTCGTTTACAAGCGGAATCGAATCCAGTTCTTCTTGCAACTCATTGAATTCCGCTTCCAGCTTTTTGACCAGATCCGGTTTGTTGATGGACTCAAACATGACCATTTGTTTTTGTTTTTGCTTCAACTGATCGATGAGCTCCTGAACACGGTCATGGTGCTTGATCTGCAGTTCTGCCCGCTTGAAGAAATCAACCTCATTGGTGCGAGAAATCATCGTAGCGAGTTCGCGTGCTTTATCCAGAATTTCTTTTTGTGTGTACATGTTTGTCTGCTCCATTTGCTTACACCTCTATTTTTGTCGCGATTTCTCCGTGAAGTGTCCACGTTTTCGCATCTGTAATGTGTACATCGACATACTGCCCGATCAGGGAAGAATCTCCTTTAAAGTGAACCAGCTTGTTTGTCCGCGTACGTCCAGCCAGCACTTCTTCGTTGGTCCGAGACACGCCTTCGACGAGAACCTCGAGTGTCTTGCCTTCCAGCTTTTTGTTTTGCTCAAGTCCGATTCGTGCCAGCACTTCATTGAGACGGTGGAGGCGCGCCTTCTTGACTTCCATCGGGACATTGTCTTCCATGACCGCAGCTGGAGTTCCCTCGCGTGGGGAATAGATGAAGGTGTACGCGAAATCATACCGCACTTCTTCCACCAGCGAGATCGTTTCCTCGAATTGTTCATCCGTCTCTCCAGGGAAACCTACGATGATGTCAGAGGACAAGGAGACGTTCGGAATCGCCGCTTTAATTTTACGCACCAGCTCCAGATAGTGTTCACGGGTATATTTGCGCGCCATCCGCTTCAATACCTCGCTGGAACCGGACTGAACAGGCAAGTGGATCTGCTCCACCAGATTACCGCCATGGCTCAGCACCTCGATCAAATGATCGTCAAAATCACGGGGATGGCTAGTCGTAAAACGCACACGCGGAATGTCGATTTTGCGAACCTCGTCCAACAAGTCGCCAAAACCGTACTTGATGTCCTCGAAGTCTTTGCCATACGCGTTGACATTTTGCCCCAGCAGCATGATTTCTTTGAAGCCTTGCCGCGCCAGATCGCGAACCTCCGCGATCACATCCTCAGGACGCCGACTGCGCTCCTTGCCGCGGGTATAAGGAACGATGCAATAGGTGCAGAATTTGTCACAGCCGTACATAATATTGACCCACGCCTTGGTGTTGCCTTCGCGCAGCTTCGGCATATTCTCGACGATATCGCCTTCCTTGGACCAAACCTCGATCACCATTTCCTTGCTGAACATGGCATCGCGCAGCAGCTCGGGCAAACGGTGAATGTTGTGGGTACCAAAAATCAGATCGACTTGCTGGTAGCTTTTCAAGATCTTGTTGACGACTTTTTCTTCCTGTGACATGCAGCCGCAGACACCTAAAATCAGATTGGGGTTGTTGTGCTTCAGCCGCTTCATGTGCCCCAGCTCGCCAAACACCTTGTCCTCCGCATTTTCCCGGATCGCACAGGTATTGAACAGAATGACGTCAGCCTCTTCGATTTCTTCCGACGGTGTATAGCCCATCTGCTCCAAAATGCCGGAAATCGTCTCGGAGTCATGCTCGTTCATCTGACAGCCATAGGTGCGCACATGATAACGCTTCCCTTTTCCGATTTCCCGCATCTCTTCAGAAATCGTGAAGTCGTAGTGAACCTTGATTTCTTCTTTCCCGCGCTGCTTGGCATCCTTCAGGGAAGGAGCTTGAAAATACTTGGCGAAATCAGCCGCCGTTTTCGGAGACTTGCCGGATTTTAAGTCCACAGTCGCCTCTTTCGTCTCTTTCATGATGTATCACCTCAACTGAAATTGTAATCAGACATGTGCCAATACAGAATTATATCATTTTAGGCGATTCATCGCGAATCAGAATTAGGCAAAATATGTACAAATGCTCAGGAGACCACTGAAGAAGACGAGCTACCTCGGATCCGCAGAACTTGAAAGCCTCCGCCTTCTTTCTCTACTTCCATTCCCTCGTCCTCTGTGATATTTTTTAAATATTCTCACAAATGGAAATCTGTTGCAGAGTTTCACATTGCTTCTTGCATGGATGCCTGTGCCAACTTTTCTTTCGTAGGAGGGTATGTCCTTGAGCTTATTAAGTGACTTTCAGGAAATCACTCAACAGGTGGCAGTTGCCATTTCTGCGGCATTGCAAATTGAGACCGAGATCGTAGACGATCAGATGACGATCATCGCAGGCACAGGTTTTTACGAAAAACGGATCAACAGCAAAGAAGAAAACGGACAGATTGATGCCGGGTACTTGTACGGAAGAGTGATTACGACCAACCAGCCCTATTTTATCGAGGATGCGCGCAATGATCCGCAGTACGATCCCTCGGTACTTCAGGGTGTTACCCAGGAACTGGCTGAGCTCTGCTCGCCGATCCAGTACAAAGGACAGGTAATTGGCGTCATCGGACTCATCGCGTTCAACGAATCACAGCGGCATAGACTCATCCACAACCGCCTAGCCTACCTCACCTTCCTCCAACGAATGACCGAGCTTCTGACAAGTAAAATTGCCGAGCAAGAGGCGTGGAATCAATGGAAAAAGACGTTTGTTCAGCTGGAAACGCTCATCGAATCCATCCCCGAAGGCATCCTGGCTATCGATGAACGCGGCATCATCACGACCTGCAACATGACAGCTGAGCAGCTCATAAAGAAACAAAAACACGAATTGATCGGCACCCCCTTGCAAGCAATCTGGCATCAATCCCCCATGCTGCAGGTCCTGACAAATGGGATCGGCTACATCGAACAGGAAGAAATCTACTCCCTCGAAGATCACGACATGCATTTTATCGTCACCGCCCGACCAATTCGGGTCAATAACCACATCGCCGGAGTTGTCGCGTCTTTTCGCAGAATGGTAGACATGCGTCGGCTGGCATATGTGCTGACCAATGAGCATAAGAACCTCTACTTCTCGGAATTGCAAGGCAAGAGCCGCGCCCTCGCACTCGTCATTAAGCAAGCTGAACAGGTCGCACGTGGCACATCCAATATATTGATCACAGGAGAAAGCGGCACAGGCAAAGGAATGCTGGCTGCCGCCATTCACTCAGCCAGTTCACGCCGCTCTGGACCATTTATCATTGTCAACTGTGGCGCCATCCCGGAAGCCCTGCTCGAAAGCGAACTGTTTGGCTACGATGCAGGGGCTTTCACAGGAGCCAAACGCGAGGGCAAAGCAGGCAAATTCGAGTTGGCAGACGGGGGCACGATCTTCCTCGATGAGATTGGCGACCTGCCACTCCATCTTCAGGTGAAGCTGCTGCACGTTCTACAGTCCAAGCAGGTAGAGCGCGTCGGCTCCAATAACCTGCGCCCCGTCGATATACGGGTGATCTCTGCGACGAACAAAAACCTGGAGCAAATGGTCAGTGACAAGGAGTTTCGGGAAGATTTGTACTTCCGCCTCAACGTCATTCCCTTGCATATGCCCCCTCTGCGTGAACGTTCCGATGACATTCCGCTGTTACTCGATTACTTTTTAGCCAAATACAGACAACTCTTCAATCACCCGGTTCTTGACTTTACACCCCAGGTGAAAGCTGTGCTCCGCCATTACCACTGGCCCGGCAATGTTCGCGAGCTGGAAAATGCAGTCGAATACGCCGTCAATATGGAAACCTCTCCTTATATCGGTCTGGAGAGCATTCCCACTCGCATCAAACAGCATCACAGCATCAGCGCTATAGCCACTCCAGGCGAAAACGAGCTCCCGCTTAAAGAACGCATCCGTCGTCACGAGCGCCAAATTCTTTCCTCCCTGCTGCAGCAGCACGGCCAATCGCTGGAAGCGAAAAAGTACATCGCAGAGAAGCTGGAGATTGGTCTCGCAACTTTGTATCGAAAACTGGAAGGACATAAACTTCTCAATGATGAGAAAGTTTTCTAGTTTTCAGGAATCTACAATTTCCGTCTCGGCAGACCGGTTTCCTTTTCCCGCATGGTGAAAAGCACTGTATCTTGTCTTACACCATTGGCACCATTCTTGCTAATCTAAATTTTCAGATATTTGTAAGGGAGGATTCTCATGAGTGGTCTCATGGTAAAGCTGCAGCACCTCGTGAAGCAATTTGGTACTCAAACCGTAGTCCAAGATCTGTCCCTTGATATTGAGAAAGGGGAATTTCTTACTTTGTTAGGACCCAGCGGCTGTGGGAAAACGACCACACTACGAATGATCGCCGGTTTTGAGCAGCCCACTTCTGGTGAAATCATGCTGGATGGTCAATACGTCCACAATCTTGCCGCCTACCAACGTGACGTCAATACGGTTTTTCAAAGCTACGCCCTTTTTCCTCATCTCACAGCTTATGACAATGTTGCCTTTGGTCTTCGCGTAAAAAAAGTTCCTAAACAAGAAATCGAGAAGCGTGTCAAGGATGCCCTTCGGCTGGTCCAGCTGGAAGATTATGCGCGTCGCAAGCCTGACCAGCTCAGCGGCGGACAGCGACAGCGCATCGCCATCGCTCGCGCCCTCGTGAATAATCCGAAAGTACTCTTGCTCGATGAACCGCTTGGCGCCCTGGATCAAAAACTTCGCAAACAGATGCAGGTCGAGCTAAAGCACCTGCAAAAACAGCTTGGCATCACTTTTGTCTTCGTCACGCATGACCAGGAGGAAGCGCTGACGATGTCGGACCGCATCGGAGTCATGAACCAAGGATTCCTGGAGCAGGTAGGTACCCCGGCTGAAATTTACGAGCGCCCTTCCACGAAATTTGTAGCAGGTTTTATTGGGGAAACGAATCTCTTGCACGGAACAGTTAGAACGCGTGATCATCAGCATCTGCTGGTCGAATGTGAAGGGGTGCAGGTAAAGGCGCCCTCTGCAAACGTTGCGGAAAATGAATCGGTCACGATCGCCATCAGACCGGAAAAATCAGTTCTATCCTTGGAGCCGTCCCACAATGAGCAGCTCGTTCAACTCAATGGAAGATTGACCGAACGGATTTACTGCGGCGGTTCTACCCGTACCATCGTCACTTTACATAGTGGTCAAACATTCGTTGCACTGGAAAAGACGGATCAACTCCTGCCTGCGGCTGTCGGCGATGAATTGTTTGTGCAGTGGCAACCCAATCACGGGGTGGTGGTAACACGATGAATCCCCCAGTACTCGACAATGCTCCTGCAAATCAACTGCAAAATGAGACCAAGCTCAAGCACCAGATCGACTACGGCAAAGCTTGGACGATTTGGCCTGTATTTATTTGGATGGTCCTACTCTTTCTCTTGCCGATGATCCTGGTTTTCGCCGTCAGCTTTTTTTCACGGAGTTCCTTTGGTGGAATTGGATTCCCGTTGACGTTGGAAAATTACTCACGATTTTTTGATCCCCTCTACTTCAAAATCATCTGGATATCCTGTGTTCTCGCCTTTTATACAACGCTCTGTTGTCTCGTACTAGGTTATCCCTTCGCCTACATCATCGCTCGATCTCCGACGCAGTATCGCAATATCCTTTTACTCCTCATCATCGTGCCTTTTTGGACTAACTCTCTGATCCGAACATATGCCTGGATTGTACTTTTACGGACAGAAGGCGTTATCAATACCTTTCTTTTGCAGCTTGGACTGATTGAACAACCGCTCTCCCTCTTGTACAACGAGTCCGCAGTCCTGATCGGACTTGTCTATACTATGCTCCCCTTTATGGTTTTGCCATTGTACGCTTCTATCGAGAAGCTGGAGCGTTCCTTGCTGGAAGCATCCAAGGATTTGGGAGCCAAACCATGGCAGACGTTTTGGCGAGTGACGCTGCCGCTCACGACGCCGGGGATTCTGGCAGGTTCCCTGCTGGTGTTCATCCCCTCATTGGGCTTGTTTTTCATTCCTGACCTGATGGGAGGAAGCAAGACCATCCTGATCGGCAACCACATCAAAAACCAATTCCTTACCGCACGCGATTGGCCCTTCGGTTCTGCCAGCTCGATCATTCTCATGATCCTGACTCTGGTGTTTATTGCGGTTTACATCAAGATTACCAAAGACAAACAGGGAAAGGAGTTGGTATAGTATGCGCCTCTCACTTGCAAACAAGCTCTCTTTTCTCTATGCGTCCCTGATCTATTTGTTTCTGTATATGCCCATTGCGATCCTGATCCTGTACTCTTTCAACCAATCCAAGCTCAATGCAGTCTGGACGGGCTTCACCTTTGATTGGTACCTCAAGCTGATGCAAAACACCGAGGTGCTTGAGGCGATGAAGACATCGCTTGTCGTCGCACTGATCAGCACGATTGCGGCCACTATGATCGGCACACTTGCCGCAGTAGGGATGTATCGATACCAATTTCGCGGCAAAACAGCGCTTGATGCCATGCTATACTTGCCGATCGTCATTCCCGAGATCGTCATGGGCATTTCCTTGCTCGCGTTATTCTCCCAATTCGAGATCCCGCTTGGTTATCTTACGCTGATCGCTGCCCACATTACATTTTCCATCCCTTTCGTCGTGGTCGTCGTGCGTGCTCGCATGGCTGGATTTGACCGGAGTATCGAGGAAGCGGCTATGGATCTCGGTGCGACGCCATGGGGGACGTTCATCAAAGTCACCGTTCCCATCATTGCTCCCGGGATTCTGGCAAGTGCTCTCCTGGCTTTCACCCTTTCGATTGACGATGTCATTATCAGCTTCTTCGTTGCAGGTCCTTCCAGCTCCACGCTGCCTTTAAAGATCTTCTCGATGGTCAAATTCGGAGTCAGTCCCGAGATCAATGCCTTGTCTACCTTGATGTTAGTTGTCACTTTATTTCTGGTTATCATCGCGGAACGAATCCGGATGAGGAAAAATTAGAGAACACATATAGGGGGGTGCCTTCATGGTCAAGTGTTGGAAAAACACGATCACGTATTCCGCAATCGCTTTATCGTTGGCCGTCACTGCGGGCTGTAGCACATCTTCATCCACTTCGGGCGGAACCACAGCGGAAGGACTGGATAAGGAGCTAAATGTATTTAACTGGTCTGAATATGTTCCTGAAGAAGTGATCAAGAAATTTGAAGAAAAGCATGGGGTCAAGGTCAATTACAGCACCTTCTCCTCAAATGAAGAAATGTTAGCCAAGGTATCTGTTGGGAAGGGCATCTACGATCTAACCGTTGCCAGCGATTACTACATCCAACCGATGATAAAGGAAGGCATGATTCAGCCTATTGACATGAATAACATCCCCAACTACAAAAACCTGGCTGCAGATTACATCAACAAGGAACACGATCCCGGCAACCAGTACAGTATCCCATACATGGGAAATACCGTATCTCTCGGATACAACCCGGATAACATCACGACAGAAATCACAAGCTTCGCCGATTTATGGAAACCGGAATTGAAAAGTCAGATTGTGATGGTAGACGATCAGCGCTTTATTCTCGGCATGGTTCTGAAAACTCTTGGCTATTCCGGAAATGAAACGGATCCGGCCCGATTGGAGGAAGCCAAACAAAAAATGCTGGAGCTGATGCCCAACATCAAAGCCTTTGACAGCGACAGCCCCAAAACCTTGATGGTGAATGGAGAAGTAAATGTCGCCTTTGTATGGGGTGCGGAAATCGCGCTGGCCCAACGTGAGAAGCCGCAGTTCAGAACGGTGCTGCCCAAGGAGGGACTGATGATCTCCTTTGACAACTTCGTCATCCCGACCGGTGCCAAGCATAAAAAAACAGCAGAAGCATTTATCAACTTCATGCTGGAACCGGAAATAAATGCGGAAATATCAAAGTCCTTCCCCTACATCAGCCCGAACAAGGAAGCGCACCCGTTGATTGACAAAGACATCATGAACAATCCAGCCATCTACCCTCCCGAAGAAGAAATGAAAAAGGTAGAAAGCATAAAGGACATTGGCGATGCGATCAAGCTGTATGACCGCGTCTGGTCTGAAGTGAAAAGTTCTCAATAATGAGATGAATGAAGACAAAAGAGACGGGGAAGGAGCTCCCCGTCTCTTTTCGTTCTGATTCCCTTACTCGCGAAACCATCCGATCGGCTGTACCTGGAGATTTACATTAATCTGCTTGACCTCTGTGTACGCCTCGTAGCCATAGGTCCCCAACTCGCGGCCGATCCCGCTCATCTTGTATCCGCCCCACGGCGCTTCGTTAAAAGTGGGGTGATACGTGTTGATCCAGGTAATGCCTGCCCGCAGCTTCCGAATGACACGTTGTGCTTTAGCCCCATCGTTGGTAAAAACTCCTCCTGCCAATCCATACCTGGTGCTATTTGCAAGCCGGATCGCTTCTTGCTCCGTGGTAAACTTTTGCACCACGAGTACCGGACCAAAAATCTCTTCCTGCACGATTCTCAGGTCTTGACGATCTACTGCAAAAATCGTGGGCTCTACAAAATAGCCATTGCCCCTTCCTCGATCCGTCAATCGATTTCCCCCGCAGAGGAGCTGCGCCCCTTCATCGCGTCCAAGCTGGATGTAGGCGAGCACACGCTCCATATGTTCTTTTGAAATCAATGGACCCATTTCCGTCTC
Organism: Brevibacillus panacihumi W25; assembly: GCF_000503775.1. Taxonomy (GTDB): domain Bacteria; phylum Bacillota; class Bacilli; order Brevibacillales; family Brevibacillaceae; genus Brevibacillus; species Brevibacillus panacihumi_A. The sequence continues at coordinate 220,203 of NZ_KI629785.1, forward strand.
TGGATCGGCTCCATCCCCCACGACGATTTTTTGAGCACGTTCCACCAGCCGCGCGAGGAATGGCTCGTAAATCTCCTCTTGCAGTAACAACCTTGATCCAGCCGAACAAACCTCTCCCTGATTGGCAAAAATCGCGAAGAGCGCATAATCGACGGCAGTTTCGAAATCGGCATCGGCAAAAACGATATTCGGGGATTTCCCTCCAAGCTCAAGAGAAAGCTTCTTCACCGTGTCAGCCGCATTTTTCATAATGGTAATCCCGGTCTCCGTCCCTCCGGTGAAGGCTACTTTGTCCACGAGCTCATTGCGAGATATCTCATCTCCGACGACGCTGCCCGGCCCTGTCACCAGATTGGCCACGCCTGGCGGAAAACCAGCCTGTTCCAAACATTCAAACAGCATGATGGTCGATAAAGGGGTCAGATCTGCCGGCTTCAACACCAGTGTATTTCCTGCTGCCAGTGCCGGAGCAATTTTCTGTGCATTCATTACCAGTGGATAATTCCAGCAGGTGATGGCGCCGACCACCCCAATCGGCTCACGTACGACCATCGCTGAAATATCGTCCGGAACATCATAGGTCTGCCCCTGAGGTTTCGTGCAGAGTCCGGCATAATAACGGAACTGGTTGACGGCATCCGATACATCATAACGAGATTCACGCAGCGGCTTTCCGTTGTTGCGTGTATCCGTCTGGGCAAACTCTTCTGCCCGAGCTTCAATCAGATCGGCGACCTTCCAGAGCAGCTCTGCCCGATCCCTCGCCTTGCTATCGCCCCATCCACCTTCATCGAATGCAAAACGCGCTGCCTTGATCGCTCGCTGCGCATCTTCACGCGTCCCCTTTGCGGCCAGAGCGATCACTTCTCCATTCGCAGGATTGCGAACCTCGAATGTTTCCCCCGAAGAAGAATCCACCCACTCTCCATTGATAAAAAGCCGGTTAGCCTTCACTGTCATGACCGAAGCCTCCTTTACTGCATATCTCCCGATTAACGAGCTATCTTCAATTCTTTCGCCAGCTGAGCTATACCTTCCTCAATGCAGGCTAGCACGTAATCCACTTGTTGGTAGCTGATTACCGCTGGTGGCTCAATTCGAATGACTGTCGCATTATTGATGGTGCCGCCTACCAGGATTTTCTTTACGAACAACATTTTGGCCAAGGTGTAGCCGAGGCTATTATTGGCGAATTCCATGCCGATCAATAACCCTTTCCCGCGTACAGCAACCAGCACTTCCGGGTACTGCTGCCGGATTTCATCCAATCGCTGCATGATGTAATCGCCTTTCTCCTTCGCCATCTGCGGGATGTTGTCTTCAAGAATCGTCTTGATTCCGGCGATCGCACCCGCGCAGCAAAGCGGATTTCCCCCAAAAGTCGATGATCCCAAAAGGAACGGGTTCTCTTCCATTTTGCCCCACCATTTTTTCTTCGCGACCATGGCAGCAATGGGCATGACACCGCCTCCAAATGCTTTGCCGAGCGTCATGATGTCAGGTACGACATTCCAGTGATCGACACCAAACATGGTACCTGTGCGTCCCATACCTGTCTGGACTTCATCTACAATCAAGAGACATTCGTACTTGTCACAAATCTCGCGCAGACGAGGCAGAAAATCATCCGGGGGAATATTGACTCCCCCTTCTCCCTGTATCGGTTCTACGATAACTCCCGCGACGGTTTCCCCTGTCGCGATCAGCATGCGAATCGCCTGATCGACCGCGTCAGCATCTCCGTAGGGAACATGTTGGAAGCCCGGAACCAAGGGCGAATAGGGCTCACGAAACGTGGATTTACCGGACGCTGACAGCGATCCCATCGTTTTGCCGTGGAAGCCGCGCTCCATCGAAATAAAGTATTTTTTGCCTGTCGCCAAGCGAGCCAGCTTCAAGGCCATTTCATTCGCTTCCGTGCCGCAATTGACCAGATAGGAGTGTTGCAGATCTCCTGGGGTAATCGCAGCTACAAGCTTGGATAAATAACCTCGCAGTGGATCGACCATCTCCTGACTGTGCAAGGCATAGCGTTTGAGCTGTGCCTCGACAGCCCTGACTACATTGGGGTGGCGATGTCCCAAAAGATAAACACCATAGCCGCCCAGACAATCGACGTACTCGTCACCCATCGTATCCCGAAATACAGCACCTTCATCTTCCCACTCCACGACAGAAAAGTCCGTTGAGACGGATTTACGGTGTGTCAGGATCGCCTTTGTCACATGATTCGTAAAATTTTCCACCGAGTCAGCAACGATCTTTTTCTTCTGTTCAACCGTCAGTGTCTCACTCTCGATCAGCTCCAACATCTCTGTTGCCATGGCAAGCGCTTCGTCACGGGATTTTTGATGCATCATATCCACCTTCCTTGTTCTCGATATTCATTGTTATAACCTAGCAAGAATGGTGCCACCCAAATCATTCAAAGAATCTGGAAAATATGCGGTCAAAATGGGGAACGGAAGAAATGAAATGAGAATGTTCTTCTTGTTTTTGAGAATGCAGGATTCTAGGAGATGCTTCCGACTTTTTACCCATTTTTGCCAAAATAGGTCCCGGTAGATGCAACATTCCCTTGTCCCTTGGCGTCTGAATAGCTGCCGGACCAAAAATTATAAAATGATTTGAGGAGGTCACCATGAAACGAGCCATAAGCTTCTTCTTAGCGGTGATGATGGTCTTTACGCTGGTTCCTTTCGTGAGCGCAGCATCCCCTTCTTTCGTAGACGTCCCTCGCAACCACTGGGCGTACAAAGCCATTACTGATATGGCGGAAAGAGGGATCATCGTCGGCTACGATGACAAGAGATTCCGTCCCAACAATCTGGTCACACGTGCTGAATTCGCCAAAATTATGATCGCAGCCGCGGATGTCGATATTGACCGACGCAATGTATCTCAAACCTTCCAGGATGTACCGAAATCCCACTGGGCGTTCTACTATGTGGAGTCCGCCAAGCCATATCTGACCGGCTACAAATCTGGCAGCAAGTACACGTATAAGCCAAACGAAGCTGCCGTCCGCGAAGATATTGCCGTAGCGATGGTGCGCTTGCTGGGCTACGACAAGTCAGTGAAAGCCGACTTGAATGTTTTGAAAAGATTCCGTGACGATGACCGCATTTCACCGAACTTGCGCTCCTACGTCGCCATTGCGATCCAAAAGGATCTGATGCAAGGCTCTGACAATCGCTTCCGTCCGCTGGATGCCATTACACGTGCAGAAGCAGCATCTCTGCTCCACCGCGCTTTGATCGAGCGTAAAAACAATGATGAATCCAAAGTGGTGTTCCCGAATCCAACACCAACACCTGAAAAACCAGAACTGCCTGCAACGGTGACTGACAACTTCTCCAACACCGAGCTGAAAAACTGGAAAACAGACAGTGCCACCGGTACTTGGGGTGTTATCAATAAACAGGTAACTGCCATCGAGATAGATAAGGATATCGAGCATTTCTTCCTGCCGCTTAATTGGAAGGAATCCACCGAGCCCGAAAAGTATGAGCTCATCGTCGATGTCATTCCATCCGGCACCAATGGCTATGGCGGGGGGTTCTTTAACGGGGTCAAGGATAACGCGAATGTCGTTTACGTGCAAAAAGATCGTGTTATCCTGGGCAAAGTAACCGATGTCGAAGATGATGATGTCGATGTCATCGCTTCTGGCAACTACAAATTGAAAGCAACCAATCGTCTGAAGGTTGTCGTCAACGGAACGACTGTTTCGATCTATATGAACGACCAATTCCTGTTCTCCCAGAAACAAGTGAAGCAGGAAGGCACCAAGCTGGGTCTGTACCTGAAAGCGGAAGCAACGAAGGATGCTCCTCGCAAAATGACCTACCTGGATAATTTTACCTTTAAGGCTTTTGAATAGTACGAACAGAATGGCTAGCCCGACACGCGTGATGCGGAGTCGGGCTTTTTCATGCATAGTAAAGAATCGGGTGCCCATGTATAATGGGATAGAAGCCTTTCAGAAGGAGTTTTTCAGATGTCTATTGTCCTGACTCAACCATTTCGCTGGATGGATTCCGGCATGTATACACACAGTCCTCTCGAGCCCTTGATCCGGGATGAAGCGCTGACAGCCAGCTTGCGTGAAGCCAATGCTGCTCCGGTCATCCACCTGTGGGTGTACGATCGAGCCCTCTATCTGGGGCGTCGCGATGCGAAGCTGCCGCATCTCGAACACGCACTGCGACTTTTTGGAACAAAAGGCTTCGGCTGCGTTCTGCGTTCTTCAGGGGGCGCGTGTGTACCGCTCGATGCAGGAGTTCTCAATCTAGCTTGTCTATTGCCTGATACGTCGCTGTCCATCGACGCCTTTTTTTCCTTTGTGTCCCAACTTCTCGGAGTAGGACTTCAGCAGTATGGAGCGATAGAGTTTGGTGAAGTAACAGGTTCTTATTGTGCTGGTGACTATGATTTTGCGCTTGGCGGGGTAAAAATTGGCGGGATGGCTCAGCGTCGTACACGATACGGCTCCATTCTGCAGCTATGTATCAATGTGGAGGAATCACCGCGCGGAGAGTGGATGGAAGCTTTTTATCGCGAAGCCGGGCTTGAAGAAATGGAGAGTCACAAACCCATTCCGTATATCGACGGCAAAACCGTAGGCAGTATTGCTGGTTTGACGGGGCGTGACGTCAGTGTTGCCGATGTGAAAGAGCAGTTGATGTCCGCAATCGCGCAACATTGGCCTGTCCAAGCGGTTCCTTTTTCGGTTCCAGCTGATTTGCACCAGGAATCGACCCAGCACCTTTCTCAACGTCTGAATCTGTTCGCGTATACTGCCGAGGAATTATCCAATCCTGATTGGCATTTGCCTGAGTAAAAAATTCCTGCAAGCTCCTAATGTATCTGCCTTATTGATGCTGCATACTGAAGGCAGGAACCATTTGTTCCACACCTCGATTTTTCTTGCCTGGCGTCCTGTCGTCAGGTTTTTTTATTGTTTTGGGGAATGGCCCAACCGAGCCAAGATTTCTCACGTAGACCTACCGTTTCCCGCTGTCTTGCGGTATCATAGAAGGGGTATCGGATTTCTTTATGAATGAATCATGAACTACCTGCCCTAGATGAAAGAAAAGGTGGTGGATCCATATGAGTCAAGATTTTTCCCTGTTACATACACCCATCAAAGATCTGATTATTGCTTCCACAAAAGTTGCCCATGTACAGCTCGGAAATTCCCTTGAACACGCGTTGCTCGTCTTAATCAAAAGCGGTTATTCGGCCATTCCGGTCCTGGATCATCAATATCGGCTGCACGGACAGATCAGTACGAATCACATTTTAAATAAAAGCCTGGGACTCGAGCGCTTTGAGTACGAACGGATGTCGGAACTGATTGTAGACGATGTCATGGACACCAAAATTCCTCGCTTGAAGGATACAGCAGAATTTATGAAAGCCCTGGAGGTCTCCATCAACCATCCCTATGTTTGTATTGAAGACGAACAGAACATTTTTCAAGGAATTCTGACCCGTAAATCCATTCTTGCCCTGGTGTATCGGCATTTTCGCAATTTGCCCTACCCGATGGCGGACAATCAACCCACCACGCAGGCTTGAAGCAGCTCGCTTGAGAAGCAAAGACGGAGGCAAATGCCTCCGTCTTTTTACGTGCCTGCATAGAAGGATCGCGCATATTCCAGAGGATGGCGGTACGTCTGTTTGAACATCCCCTTTTCTCCAGCTTTAAAAAACGAATATCGCTGGTCGCGCACATTTACCTCGATTAAAAAAGGATTTCCGTTCTGGTCAATCCCCATGTCCATCCCCAAATCGGCAAGCGAGGGAAAATGGCTTCCATAGACTTTGGCAATTTCCACTGCTGCCACCTCGATTTGTTCGCGTATCTTTTCCTGCTGCTCTCGGGAAAAGGTTTCATCCATCACGACATGCAGCGGATACGCCCTGCCCCCGCGTGACAAATTGCTCAATTTATTCTTCCGATTCGCTACCTTGGCGACCATCCCGCTCACGGTCCATTGCCGCTCCCCGTTCTTTTGAACGGAGACGCGAATATCATAAGTCTTTCCCTCGTACCGAGCCAGGGGAATTCCCTGTTGAATCAGAAAGCGCCTGTTGCCCACCCATGTTTTCACGAACGAAAACAACCGCTGCCTGGACAGCGTTCTGCGAATCTTGGATGAAATAAAATGATAGTCATTTCCTTGCTTCTCAATCCGCCCGACCCCGATTCCGACCGATCCAATCGCCGGTTTTACATAGACGATTCGGTAGGCATCCAAAAACTTCCTGAGATTGGCGGGTGAATAGGGAACCGTGCGCGGAAGGAAAGCTCGTATCTCCGTGTTTTTCCACAACATTTGGTGGACCTTTCTTTTATCACGGACGACCAATCCGTTAAATACCTTCCTTTTTTTCCCTAATCGAGCAATGATGGCACGCGCCTTTTTGTCGCCGGTCAATACACGGTTATGAATGACACGCGGGACATGAACGAGACGGGGGATCAATTTTCCACCGTTCCAGAAATATCCGCGAACCCTCCCATCCCCTTCCAGCACATGCCGCGGGTGAAAGAATACGGGCTCCAGTCCAAGCTCTTTTCCGATTTCTACATAATAAGGCAAGCGTTCGTATGACTTGTCTCCCCGAATCCCCTTCTGTATGATCTCCCAATCCAACATTATGCCGATTCTTTTCACAGAGATCCCCCTTGCAAGAATTCCTCTTTCTAGGGTATGTGCCGTCAGCGAATGGGGCGTGCCTATTTTTCAAACTTCTACACCGTTCGCCGTGCTTGTCAAAGCCTGCGCTTGCCCGGGAAAAGAAGACGGAGATTTATTCTGCCCTACGCTCGATTGCCAGCAAAAAAGGAGCTTGATTCTGCTGATTGAGATACTGATATTTCAAGACAAGAAAACGGCGTTGGTCGAGTGACTGGCAAAAGCTTTCCACCGCGTCCTTCTCTACTGCTCCTGCGGAATGTCCCCAATAGATCATGATCGTCATGATCCCGCCTTTGCGCAACAACTCCAATCCCGCTTCTATAGCACGCAGGGTGCTGGGAGCCGTCGTCGTGATTTCCTTGTCCGCACCCGGCAGATATCCGAGATTAAACATGATCGCCCCAGCCTTCAGCTGCAAATCCGCTATTTTTTCATGACTGCACTGATTCAGTTCGACCTGCTGGGATGCGCCCTGCTGTTCCAGGCGCTCTTTTGTCTTGGCAATCGCCTGGGGCTGAATATCATAAGCGATGACCGTTCCCTGCTCGCCGACTAACTGGGCGAGAAACAACGTGTCATTGCCGTTCCCCATAGTGGCGTCGATTACGTTTTCTCCTTTTTCTACACGCTCTCGAATGAGTTGGCGTGCAACCTCCAATACGTTTGGAAACATGATGTTCTTCTCCTCTTCGCAAAAACGATTCCTTCGGAGCTACAGGTCGATTTGAAGCCCGATCTGCGCAATATGGCACGGTCCGTTCTGGTATGCCTGCGCTTGACTCTTCACTTCTTCGACTTGATACTCCGCGTACAAATGGGTGATCAACAGGGAGCGGCACACCAGCTCTTCCGCTACTTGAGCCGCCTCACGCACCGAGAGATGCCCTTTGGGTTCTCTCGGCTTGTTGTGATCTAGATAGGTCCCCTCGCAAATGAATAAATCCGCGCCATCGGCGAAGCCATGCCACTTCGTATTAGGGCCACTGTCTGCCCCGTAGACGAGCACTTTTCCCGAAGCTTCCAGGCGCATGGCAAAACAGGGATCTCCATCGCCGTGATCCGTCCGCAAAAAGGAAATCTGCATATCCCCGATGTTTATTTGTGTTTTCTCATCGATGGGATGAAAGGTGGTTGCCTGCTTGTACGGCAATGCCTGCGCATTGGCAATTGGCTGGGCAGGAGCATAGATCGGCAAAGGTTTGTCTTTTGGCCGTTGGGAAAACAACTGATGGACCATGATGCCGTACTGCAAGACTCCTACATCTGCAATATGATCGTGATGATAGTGGGACAAGAGCAAAGCGTCTAGCTGATGAATCGGCAAATGATTGCCCAATTGAGCCAATACGCCGCTGCCGCAATCAAGCAAAATGCTGGCGGACTGAGTCTCCACCAGGTAACCGGGGGTCGCACCATTGGGACCCGGATAGGGGGATTGATACCCCAGGACAGTAATACGCATAATTTGTACACTTCCTTTCATAGAATGGAAAAAGTGGGACAGGAGGTCTGAGATGCAAGGATCATGGAAAACAGCATGGCAGATCGCTTTTACCTATATGGGTACCGTCGTGGGAGCCGGATTTGCCTCCGGAAAAGAAATCATTGAATTCTTTGTCCAATACGGCCTGCAGGGGTTGGTCGGCGTCCTTTTGGCTACTTGCCTCTTTATCTGGGCGGGCATTCGCGTCATGTTAATCTCCTATCGAATCCAGGCGGACTCCTACCAAGCCGTCAGTACTTACCTGTTCGGACATCCCTTTGGTACGGTGTTCAACGCCCTGCTGCTTACCGTACTTCTAGGTATTACATCCGTCATGCTGGCAGCCACCGGCTCCATTTTCTGGGAGGCCTTTCAACTGCCATCACAGCTCGGGATCTGGATTAGCATGATCGCCATTTTCTTTGTTACCCGCAAAGGCTTATTCGCCATTCACCGGGTAAACAGCATTTTCGTCCCTTCTCTGGTAGCCTTTACTTTTCTGGTCTTTTGCTATGTACAGCCCTGGGAAAGCCAAGTGATTATTCAAGTAGAATCTCTTCGTCCCTGGGCCTGGTTGAGTTCACCTTTATACTATGTTGCCTTAAACGTATCTCTTACACAAGCCGTCCTCGTCCCGATTGGACGGCAGAGCAAAAGTGAAAAGCCTTTGATCGCAGGCGGCATTATTGGAGGGCTCGGTATTGGTTTGCTATTATTACTCGCGTTTGCTTCCCTTTCCGTCAAAATGCCCGGCATCTCGCATACTGAAATGCCCATGATCGCTTTGCTTCAAGGCTTGGGGCGAACGATTCCGCTGCTCTTTTCCCTGCTGGTCTACGCGGAAATTTTCTCGACGGTTGTGGCCAACGTATTTGGATTATCGGAACAATTGCGGCTCGTCACCAGGCTGCGCTCTACAACCATCCTGATTGGAATCCTAGTGATCAGCTATCTGGTCAGCTTTATCGGATTCAGCTCCTTGCTTCGCATTCTCTACCCCTTGTTCGGACAGCTTGTGCTGTTTTTCCTCGTCATGCTCTTCTATCGTCAATGGCGCAGTCGAATGTCATAGCCGGAAAACGTGGAAAAAGGGGCAGTTCCCAATCGGAACCGCCCCTTCTTATCGTCCAAACCTTACGCGAATTCAGCAACCAGTTTCGCAAAGTCTTCTTCAGACAAGCGAATGTCTTGATTAGCCAAACCTTGTTCTTTGAAGCCATTAACCAGCGCTTCGTAAGGTTTTTGCTCTGTATTTTGATAGATCAGGCCTGTAATCAAGCCTTTGTGTTGCATCGAAGCAGACATCGCTTTGACACGGTCATGCGGATCGTAGCCTTCGATTGTATCTACTGGAACGATGTTCTCCTTGAACCAGTCGTATGTGTTTACCTTGTTGTAGGTTACACAAGGGCTGAATACGTTGATCAGGGAGAAGCCTTCGTGTTGGATCCCTTTTTCGATCAGTTCTGTCAAGCCTTTCAGGTCGCTGGAGAACGATTGTGCAACAAAAGTTGCTCCTACAGACAGCGCCAGCTCAACTGGAGAGATGGAAGCTTCGATAGAACCAGCAGGTGTAGACTTGGTCACAAATCCAGTTGCAGAACGAGGAGATGTTTGACCTTTTGTCAGACCGTAGATTTGGTTGTCCATCACGATATACGTGATGTTCATGTTGCGGCGGATCGCATGGACAGTGTGGCCCATACCGATCGCGAAACCATCACCGTCACCACCAGCAGCGATAACAGTCAGTTCACGGTTTGCCATTTTCACACCTTGTGCGATTGGCAGGGAACGACCATGGATTCCATGGAGACCGTAGCAGTTGATGTAGCCGGAGATACGGCCGGAGCAACCGATACCAGAGATTACGGCCAGATTTTCAGGTTCCAGACCTACGTTCGCAGCAGCACGTTGAATCGCAGCTTGAATGGAGAAGTCGCCACAACCTGGGCACCAGTTCGGCTTTACATTATTTCGAAACTCTTTCATAGTTGCCATGTTTAGTCAGCTCCTTCACTTCAGCATAGATTTCTTTCGGCAAGAATGGGTTACCGTCGTATTTCAGAACGGATTTGATCTTGTCCGCGCCACCTACGTTTTGTTTCAGCAGGTTGGTAACTTGACCTTGAATATTGTGCTCAACCACAACTACTTGTTTTGCTTTCTCCATCAGTGCTTTCATTTCATCAGCAGGGAATGGGTGGAGCAAACGAATTTGTGCATGGTTTACTTTCAAGCCATCGTTCTCAAGGCGAACTTTCGCCTCTTGAATCGTACCGATTGTAGAGTTGATACCCACGATCAATACGTCAGCATCTGTGTGTGGTGCATCCGCAACAACCGGTTTCTTAAACGTTTTCAGCACGCCTTGCAGCTTGCGCATACGTTTATCCATTTGTTGCACACGGTTTGCAGCATTTTCAGAAGGACGACCGGTTTGGTCATGCTCAACACCTGTTACGTGGTGCAGACCGTATTTTTGTCCAGGGATAACACGAGGAGAAACGCCATCTTCTGTTACTTCATAACGCTTGAAGAGGTCATTTTGCTCTTTCTCAGGCAACTCTTGTCCAGCCAACAGTTTTCCGCGGCGGATTTCTACTTGGTTGTAGTCGAAAGGAGTCACAGTCTGTTTACCCAAGGACAGGGTCAGGTCTGTCATCAGAATGACAGGGAGTTGATATTCTTCCGCGATGTTGAATGCCTCAACCGTATCATAGAAGCATTCTTCTACTGTACTTGGCGCGATGACAACTTTCGGAACGTCACCGTGCGTACCGTAGATCATGGCATTCACGTCGGATTGCTCGATTTTGGTCGGCATACCTGTCGAAGGACCGCCGCGTTGTGTATCTACAATGACGACTGGCGTTTCTGTAATACCCGCCAGACCGATCGCTTCCATCATCAAGGAAAGACCAGGACCTGCAGATGCAGTAAGCGCACGAGCACCAGCAAAGTTTGCACCGATTGCCATGGTGACCGCAGCGATCTCGTCTTCTGTTTGAATGACTGTACCGCCGAATTTAGGCAGCTTTTTGATCAGATATTCCATTACCTCAGAAGCTGGTGTGATCGGATATGCAGGCATGAAACGGCAACCTGCTGCTACTGCACCAAGCGCGATCGCATCGTTCCCGATCAGGAACAGTTGCTTTTGAGGGTTGGCTTTTTCCAATTGGAATTCAGGCAGTTGGCCGCCTGTCAATTCTGTAACGAATTCAAATCCGCGGCGAATCGCGTCCATATTCTTTTCAACGACTTTTTCACCTTTGCGGAGGAACATATCTTCGACGATAGGACGGAAGCTTTCAACCGGAATTCCCAGAATCGCACTGGAAGCACCGATGGAAACCATGTTTTTCATCAGAGATGTGCCGAGCTCATCTGCGATTTCGGTAAGAGGAACAGTCAAGAAACGTACTTCTTTCAAACCGTCCGGCAGTTTTGGGTTGAATTTCGCATCAGCGATAATGATACCGCCTTCACGAAGTTCGTGCGCGTTAAAATCGATAGTTTCTTGGTCAAATGCAACCAGAATATCGAGGTCGTCAGAGATTGCGCGCATTGGCGTTGTACTCACACGAATTTTGTTGTTTGTGTGTCCACCTTTGATTCGGGAAGAGAAGTGGCGGTAGCTATACAGATGGTACCCCATCCGGTTCATTGCCATCGAGAAGATCTCACCAGTACTCTCGATACCCTCCCCTTGTTGTCCTCCAACTTTCCAAGAAAGTTGACTAATCATTCAGATTCCACCCTTTCAGTGACTGTGAGAAAAAGCAGCTTATCCTATCCATTTATTCGATAAGATGTGACAATATTGTGCATTGACAGTACCAATTGTAGTCCTGTCCATGTAAAATTGCAAGTGCTTTTACTCTACTTACTTTTGACCTGAATCGAATTTTGAACTTTGGTTCATTAATATCCTCATGTATCATTGTAGCACGTTTCGGAAAACACGCAACTCATTTCATCGTACATTTTGCATTCCATTCTTTTCTTCAGCCACCATGCATGAATCCCTGCTCCAATATAGAAGAAAAACTACGATCCTTCTACCATCAGAATGGCCTCTTTGCCTGGCTTTCATACCCTATTTACACCGTATCAGGCGGATACCTCTCCTCATCAGAATATGTTAGGAGGCTTCATTCCGGCATCATCAGCTTGCCCATGACTGCTTGTCTTTTTGGATGGACTTTTTGGACAAATGAAAAAACCTGTTCATTCTACGAACAAACAGGCAGGCCAATCGGCTTGTTGTATGATTATCTGGGCTCAACGATTAGTTTGATTGCAGTACGTTCCTCTCCATCAATCACGATGTCGGTAAAGGCTGGAATACAAATGAGGTCAACTCCACTCGGCGCTACGAACCCTCGTGCGATTGCTACGGCTTTCACAGCTTGGTTAAGCGCCCCAGCACCAATGGCCTGGATCTCAGCCGCCCCGCGTTCGCGAAGCACTCCAGCAAGGGCACCAGCAACGGAATTGGGGTTAGACTTTGCTGAAACTTTTAATACTTCCATCCTTTTGAACCTCCCGTCTGATCGGAATCCTGTCATCATTAGAATGATATTCGCATAACCCCTAAAAATTCCTGCTAATCCCAAAGAAAGATTCAAAAAATTCAATTCTCTTCTTTATTATTCCATAAATAGATGGTCTGAGTCAATTCGGATCCGTTCCAGTTTTTTCGCGTGCCCTGTCGTTTTATCGAGAGTAATGACGACAGCATTGAGCTGGGCTGGATCTGGCGCCACTTCAAAGCGTTCGGGAAGCTGCGTCAAAAACTTGCGAATCACAGCCTCTCGTTCCATACCCAATATTCCATTGCTCGGTCCGCACATCCCCACATCACATAAAAATCCGGTTCCTTGCGGCAAAACGCGCTCATCTGCTGTCTGTACATGTGTATGCGTGCCGACGACAGCACTGACCCTGCCATCCAGATACCAGGCCATGGCTTGCTTTTCGGATGTCGCTTCAGCATGAAAATCCACAAAAATCAACTTGGTACGCTTGCGGGCTTGTTCAACCAGCGTGTCTGCCATTTGAAACGGACAGTCCAGTGGCGGCAAAAACGTGCGTCCTTGCAAATTAATGACGGCAAGCTCGCCTTCGGATTGCTTTACATATGTAATACCGCTGCCAGGAGCACCTTGCGGAAAATTGGCCGGTCTGATCAAACGCGGCTCGCTGTCGATAAACTCATAGATGTCCCTTTGATCCCAAGCGTGATTCCCCAACGTAATCGCATGAACGCCGCCATCGAAAAGCTCCTTGGCGATCTTTTCGGTAATGCCCCGTCCATGGGCAGAGTTTTCTCCATTTGCGACAATAAAGGTTGGCTGATATTTTCGCTTAAGCATGGGAAGGTAGTTCTTCACGATCTCTCTCCCCGGCGATCCCATGATATCCCCGATAAATAACAACTTCATTCGTTCTCACCTCGTTGCTAGTATACACTACTTCTTCTGCGATTAGAAAATCGCGCTGCCCTGAAAGAAAAAAATAAAGCGGCTTTTTGAGCCACTTTATTTTGCATACTCGACTGACCGCGTTTCACGGATCACCGTTACTTTGATGTGTCCCGGGTAGTCAAGTTCATTTTCAATTCGTTTGGTGATATCGCGTGCAAGGCGCGTAGCTTCGGCATCGTCAATCTTGTCAGGCTGTACGATGACGCGAATTTCGCGGCCTGCCTGAATCGCATACGATTTCTCCACACCCTCGAACGACTCGGAGATTTCCTCGAGCTTTTCCAAGCGACGAATGTATGTCTCCAGTGTCTCCCGGCGGGCACCCGGACGTGCAGCCGACAATGCATCTGCTGCAGCAACGAGCATGGCAATAACAGAAGTTGGTTCTGTATCTCCATGATGGGATGCGATACTGTTAACCACCACATGATGCTCATTGTACTTCTTCGCCAACTCTACGCCAATTTCGACGTGAGAGCCTTCGACTTCATGGTCAATCGCTTTTCCAATATCGTGGAGAAGACCTGCCCGTTTGGCCAGTTTGACGTCTTCCTTCAGCTCGGCAGCCATCAATCCTGCCAGGTGAGCCACTTCCATCGAGTGCTTCAGTACGTTTTGACCATAGCTTGTGCGGTAGCGCAAACGTCCAAGGATCTTGATGAGATCAGGATGCAAACCATGTACTCCAGTTTCAAAGGTAGCTTGTTCCCCGTATTCACGAATCCGTTCGTCCACTTCGCGACGAGCTTTTTCCACCATTTCCTCAATGCGGGCCGGGTGAATTCGGCCATCCGCCACCAGCTTGTCCAAAGCCGTCTTGGCAATTTCTCTGCGAATCGGATCAAATCCGGACAGAATCACGGCTTCTGGCGTATCGTCAATGATCAGGTCAATTCCTGTCAAAGTCTCCAGTGCACGGATATTTCTACCCTCGCGTCCAATAATCCGTCCCTTCATCTCATCATTAGGCAGCGTAACAACAGATACAGTTGTCTCTGCTACGTGGTCCGCTGCACAACGCTGAATGGAGGTCGTGATGATTTCACGGGCGCGTTTGTCTGCCTCTTCTTTTGCTTGCGTCTCGATCTCTTTGATCATGACGGCCATCTCATGGCGAACGGTGTTTTCCACTTCGGTCAGGATAATGCTTTTCGCCTCATCCTGGGTCAGCCCGGAAATGCGCTCCAGCTCGGATACTTGATCTTTATATAATTGCTCTACCTTGCTTTGCAACTCCGCGATGGCACGGTCACGCTCGGACAATTCCTCTTCCTTGCGTTCCAATTGTTCCATCTTTCGGTCCAACGCCTCTTCCTTTTGAAGAATGCGGCGTTCTTGACGCTGGATTTCATTGCGGCGTTCGCGCAATTCGTTTTCCGCTTCGGAACGAAGTTTAAACACTTCATCCTTCGCTTCCAGCACCTTTTCCTTTTTCACGGCTTCTGCGTCCCGCTTCGCCTCTTCGACGATCTGACGGGAAGCTTCCTCTGCACTGCCGATCTTCGCTTCCGCAATCGACTTGCGGACGAAGTAACCGACAGCCAAGCCGATCAGCAAGGTAAGTAGCGCAATGACTACGGTTATGGTTGTTGGTTCCATAGGCTCTTTCATTTCACCTCCTTATTGTAAGACATCTCCCCGCTTTCCAAGCATTCGTTTTTCATGGAGTGCCGCTTGTCGATTCCGCTCGGCTTCGAACATTCGACTAAAAAACAAGACCGATGTGACTCGGTCCGCTGAAGCCGCACAATCATTGCACGGGTTTTCAGTTGTTCCACAGGCAACGAGTGAGCAAATCAGCGTAAATGGTATGATACATCTAGTAAATACACACCTATTTTATTCTTTGTGAACAAGAATTGTCAAGAACATGCAAATGGAGTCAGCCCTCATGATCCGTACGCTGACGCATTTCGCCTCTGATTTGCTGGACAATCGAATGGGAAAAGCCTTTTCGCATCAGCATGGAGAGGAGTTTTCGCTCTTCGTCAGGATTCGGCTTTCCTGTCAGACGGCGCAGCTTTTTTTCGATTAGCGCGCGTGCCGCAGCTAATTCGTCTTCTCTCGTAACCGCGCTAACTGCCTCTTCTACGATGTTTTTTTCTACTCCTCTCTGCTGCAATTCCATGCGTAGCATATACGAACTCCTTGGCTTGATGCGCAGCCGCTCGTCGACCCACTGGCGGGCGAAGGCCTGATCATCTAAGTACCGCTGTTCCTTGCACCGCTGGCATACTTCCTCGGCGATCGGAGAAGAGAATCCCTTCTCCAGGAGATAGGCTTGAAGCTGGCTGCTTGTACGCGGTCGGATTCCGAGATAGCGCAATGCCGCCAGATATGCTTTGTGCTTCTCCTCTGCAAGTACGACTTCTTGGAAAAACGCCTCGTCGACTTGGGTTCCTTTAAACAGGTTGTATTTGACCAGAATATCCTCGTGCACGGAAAAGGCAAAGGAATCATCGACATAGATATGGTAGCGCTGCTTCTGTTTCTGATCCTGATGGACACCGGTAATGGTCCCGTTTTTCATCCTTTTCCTCCCCTGCTGACGTAAGCAAAACAGCCTGTCTTACCCCGACAGGCTGCTCGTACTTCTATCATCATTAGTCAAGATCGAAAGTCGGTTCCTCATCCTGCTCCGGGTCATGAACCGGTTCTGAGGCAGGAATCGAATTGGGATTGAGGCTGTAGTACTCGCGCACTTTGGCTTCAATCTGAGATGCGATATGCGGGTTCTCTTTCAAGAAGACCTTGGAGTTCTCGCGGCCTTGCCCCAAACGTTCTTCGTTGAACGAGTACCAGGCTCCGCTCTTCTGCACCACATCAATCTCTGCGCCGATATCGAGAATGCTTCCTTCTCGGGAGATCCCTTCGCCGTACATGATGTCCACTTCTGCTACTTTAAACGGAGGAGCGACTTTATTCTTGACGACCTTGATTTTGGTTCTGCTTCCCAGGATGTCATTGCCCACCTTGATAGATTCTGCTTTGCGGACATCAAGGCGCACACTGGCATAGAATTTCAGGGCGCGTCCACCTGGTGTAGTCTCAGGGTTTCCGAACATTACGCCGACTTTTTCACGCAATTGGTTAATGAAGATGGCGATGGTTTTGGACTTGTTGATCGCACCGGAGAGCTTGCGCAACGCCTGCGACATCAAGCGTGCCTGCAGACCTACGTGGGAATCTCCCATTTCACCCTCGATCTCCGCTTTCGGTACCAGGGCAGCGACCGAGTCAACGACAATAATATCAACTGCACCGGAGCGCACCAGCGCTTCCGCGATCTCCAGAGCTTGTTCCCCAGTATCAGGCTGGGAAAGCAGCAATTCGTCAATATTCACCCCGAGTTTGGCCGCATAGACCGGGTCCAAAGCGTGCTCGGCATCGATAAAGGCTGCTTGTCCGCCCTGTCTTTGCACTTCAGCAATCGCATGCAAGGCGACAGTGGTCTTACCGGATGATTCCGGACCGTATACTTCAACGATGCGGCCGCGTGGGAAACCGCCTACGCCCAACGCGATGTCTAGGGCAAGTGCACCGCTGGACACGGTAGATACCTGAACATTGGCTACTTCTCCCAGTTTCATAATGGAACCTTTTCCGAATTGTTTTTCTATCTGACGCAAGGCACTCTCCAAAGCTGCGCGACGATCTGACAAATGATACACACCCTTTCAGCTTTTCGCTTCAATTGTTCTTGTCTTCATCATACATCGAGACAGAAGGGTTTGCCAAGTATTTTTTGCGAACAAATATTCGCATATAAAAACAACCATCCTCACGCTACGATTCAGGAGGATGGCTGTTGACAGACTGGTGCTTAGGAGCGTTTGGCTCCGCGCGGTTTTGCAGGCTCCAGATTAATGCGCTTGCCGTTGATCCGCGTCTGGCGCAGCGATTCATAGACGAAGGCTGCGACATCTTCAGGAACCTCAACAAACGTAAAATTCTCGAAAATGTCAATCCGACCTACTGCTTTGCCTGGGATGCCGACGGATTCGGAAATCTCGCGTACGAGATCTTGCGGCTTCAGGTTGGCATTTCGGCCTACGTTCAGGAAGAAGCGAACCATGCCTTTGGCGGCTCCAGTCTCCCCGAAATTGTACGCTTCCGGCTCCTTCGCTTCGCCTACTTCGCTATGGAAGGAGAGATGAAGTGCCGCTGCCGCGATTTTTTCCGCTGGATACTGCTCCAAAAGGGAATTGGTCACCTTTTGATACATCTCAGCGATCGCATCGCTTTCCAGCAAGCTGATCAACTGCTCGCGCAATTGTTCCTGCTTGCGTTCCGCCACTTCCTCGAGGGACGGCACGTTGCGGGACAGTACCTGCGCCTTGGTCTGCTTCTGGATGAACATCATCTGTCTGACTTCACGCGGGGTAACCAGCGTCATCGCGATTCCCTTGCGTCCAGCTCGTCCCGTACGGCCGATGCGGTGGACATAGCTCTCCGAGTCTTGCGGAATATCGTAGTTGATGACGTGGGAAACGTTGCCCACGTCAATGCCCCGGGCCGCCACGTCTGTCGCGATGAGGAATTCGATCGAGCTTTCACGGAAGGCATTCATGACCTTGTCGCGTTGAGCCTGCGACAAATCCCCATGCAAACCATCTGCCAGATAGCCGCGGGATTGCAGCATTTCAGTCAGTTCATCTACACCGCGCTTGGTGCGGCAGAAGATAATTCCGAGCTCGACATCTTCACTATCGAGAATTCGGCACAAGCTCTCCAGTTTGTTGCGCTCGAACACCTTGTAATACACCTGCTCGATCAGTGGAGCCGTTACCTCTTCACGACTGACAGCGATGGTCTCAGGGCTTTTCATGTAGCGTGTAGCCAGTCTTTTGATCTCTGGTGGCATGGTTGCGGAGAAGAGCAGTGTTTGGCGTTCCTCCGGCATATGATTGATAATCGTTTCGATATCATCGACAAAGCCCATGTCGAGCATTTCATCCGCCTCATCCAGGATGAGTGTATGTACGCTTTCCAGCTTCAGAGTTTTGCGGCGTAGATGGTCGAGGACGCGGCCTGGTGTTCCGACTACGATCTGAACGCCCTGGCGCAGGGCGCGGATTTGATGACCGATCGATTGTCCGCCGTAGATTGGCAGTGTACGCACTTTATTGTACTTCCCGATGCGCAAGAGCTCACCTGCAACCTGAATCGCCAACTCGCGGGTCGGCGTGAGAATGATCGCCTGCACGCGGTTAGCCGGAGTGACTTTCTCCAAAAGTGGAATACCAAAAGCCGCTGTTTTACCTGTTCCGGTCTGTGCTTGACCGATCAGATCGCCGCCCTCCAACACCTTAGGGATACAAGCCGCCTGGATCGGCGATGGTTCTTCGAAGCCCATGTCGTGAATGGCTTGAAGAATGGATTTATGTAAAGGAAAATCAGAAAACATCGTCATGAATACGTCACCTTTCTTTTTGCATTTGCAGCGCATAGAACAGCGCATATTTTGCGGCACGCTTTACGATGGCATGTCTCTTTCCAGCTAGCCGCAGTTCCTTCACCACTGTAGGCAGCCCTTCTGCCGCAATCCCGATATAGACCAATCCGACTGGTTTGCCTTCTGACGGATCGGGACCGGCTACTCCGGTTACCGACAGGCCGTAAGTAGTGCCAAACTTCTCTCTTACATTTTCCGCCAGGATCAGCGCTGTCTTCTCACTGACAGCACCATCCGTTTGCAGCACTTCTTCTGGTACATCCAAAAAGCGATGTTTCACCTCGTTGGTGTAGCAGACAATACCACCATTGTATACGGCAGAGCTGCCGGGCACCATGGTGATCAACGAGGCCAGTGAACCACCCGTGCAGCTTTCGGCGCAAGCGACAGTCTCTTGCCTGCGCTTCAATTCCTCCACCCATACCTCGTGAAGGGATGATTCTCCGGTCGCATAGATATATTGCCCCAATCTGCCGCGAATTTCCTGCTCTACTGGCAAAATCAACGCTTCTGCCTCCTCGATTGTCGCAGCCCGAGCAGTAATTCGAAGTGTCACCTCAAATTCTTTGGCATAAGGAGCGATCGTCGGGTTTTCCTGTTTCTCGATCAGATCGAGAAGCTGGGCTTCAAGCGCGGATTCCCCGATTCCGTAAAAACGCAGCACACGCGAGTGAAATACCTGCTTGTCAGGCAATAGTTGGGTCAGATACGGCATCACGTACCTCTCCACCATCGGGTACAGCTCACTCGGTGGACCTGGCAAGAGGACAAAGGTGCTGCCAGCGTGAGAAATCCCCATCCCAGGAGCCATGCCAAAATCATTCGCGAACACATGGCTGCCCTCAATAACGAGTGCCTGTTTCCGGTTGTTTTCTGTCATTACCATATTGCGCTGTGTAAAAAAAGCTTCAATGGTTGCCATCGCGGGCTGATTCGTTTCCAGTCCAACACCGATGTGTGCTGCGACTGTCTCCTTGGTCAGATCGTCTTGCGTTGGACCAAGGCCACCGGTAAAGATAATCAGGTCAGATCGGCTGGCGGCGTGCCGGATCGTCTGCAGCAACCGCTCGGTGTTATCCCCCACAACTGTGTGGAAATAAACCCCGATGCCGATTTCCGCAAGCTTTTGAGAAAGGTACTGTGCATTTGTATTGGCAATCTGCCCTAGCAAGAGCTCAGTTCCAACCGCAATGATCTCCGCTCTCATGTCCCTCATCCATTCTCTTTATGAGTAGAAATGCATCTAAAAAGACAGTCTACCACCGACACTCTTCCACGAAAAGCCTCTCATTGAAAAAAGAGACCAATACTCGCATTTACGAGTATTGGATCACGTTGCGATTCTTCGCAAAGTAGTCGTACCCGGAGTACAGGGTGATAATGACCATGGCCCAAATGGCGACCTGGTCAAACGGAATGCCAAAAATCGCAAAGGGAAAGTTGCGAATCATCACGACCGTAACCGCGACGATTTGCACCCACGTTTTTAGCTTGCCCAAGGCGCTGGCAGCAATCACCTTTCCATCGGCAGCCGCGATTAACCGCAGCCCCGTTACGGCAAACTCCCGGCTAATAATGATGATCGCAATCCATGCTTCCATTCTTTGCATTTCCACAAGGGAAATCAATGCCGCAGAAATGAGCAGCTTATCTGCCAGCGGGTCCAAAAACTTCCCCAGGTTCGTCACCATTTTGTTCTTTCGGGCGATATATCCGTCAAGTCCGTCTGTACTGGCCGCCAGGATGAATACCAAAGCCGCAATCAGCTCATTATACGTCATCGTCAGGCTACCGATGGTAAACGTACCGATGTTGTAACGCACCAGCAGAAAAAACATTACTACCGGAACAAGAAAGATCCTGAAGAGGGTGATGCGGTTGGCGAGATTCACCTATACTACCTCCCCGGCCAAATCATATTCATAGGAGTGCGTGATCTTCACCTTGACCATTTGCCCAAGTTCGCCTTTGAAACCAGACACAAATACCTCTCCGTCGATTTCCGGAGCATCGTATTGGGCACGGCCCACATAGATATCATTGCGCCCCTCGTACCGTTCGATCAGAACATCCAAGACTTGACCGACGAAACGGCTATTTCGTTCGCTTGCGATTTCCCGCTGAATTTCCATCAGGATGTTCGCGCGCTTTTCCTTGAGCTCTTCGTCCACATGATCGGGGAGTCGAGAAGCTGGAGTATCATCCTCATTGGAATACGTGAAAACACCCAATCGATCAAACTGAATATCCTTGACAAACTGGCACAAGCGCTCGAAATCCTCATCTGTTTCTCCTGGGAATCCGACAATCAAAGACGTGCGAAGTGCCACATCAGGCACCTGCGCCCGAATTCTTGCCACCAGCTCGCGAATATCTGTCTGACGTCCCGGACGGCGCATTCTCTTGAGAATGTGGTCCTCCGAGTGCTGCAGCGGCATATCCACGTATTTGCACACCTTCGGATTGCTGGCAAACTCTGCGATCAGCTCATCCGTGAAAAATCCTGGGTACGCGTAATGGAGTCGAATCCACTTGATCCCCTCGACTTCTGCCAAACGGTGCAGCAACTCAGGCAGCATATGCTTACCATCGTAAATATCCGTTCCGTAATTTGTCGAATCCTGCGCAATCAGGCTGATCTCAACAATTCCCTGCTCTGCCAAATGACGCGCCTCTTCCAGAATAGATTCGATGGAGCGGCTGCGGAAGCCTCCGCGCATCAACGGAATACTGCAAAATGTACAAGCATTGTCGCAGCCTTCCGCAATCTTGATATAGGCAGAATACGTCCCCTCTTTTACTTTGCGTTTCACGACATCTTCGTACGCAAAAATTGGATTTCCTACGTAGATGGGCCGCTTTCCTTCCAAGGACTCTTCGATGATCCCCGTGATGGACATAAAATCACCTGTTCCGACAATGCCGTCCACCTCAGGAATCTCGCTCAAGATATCCTCTTTGTAGCGTTGTGTGAGACAGCCTGCCACCACAAGTGATTTTAGCTTTCCAGCCTCTTTCAATTCCGCCATGTCGAGAATCTTGTTGACCGATTCTTCCTTGGCAGCATCGATGAAGCCACAGGTATTGACGATGACTACGGTCGCCTCATCGGGGTTATCGACCAGTTCATAGCCTTTCTCATCTATCAGATGGGCCATCATATCCGAATCGACGAGATTCTTCTCACAGCCCAATGTTACAATTGCCACTTTTTCTCGCGACCCTAGCTTTTCTCCCATTTGTTTTCCTCCAATTGGTCATACCAGCCCTTAAATTGCACCTACTCAGTATAATATAAGCTCAAAGGAAGTGTCAAAAAGGACAAAAGCTAAGAAAGGCAAGCATTTGCTTGCCTATTGTGCAGCCGCCTCTTTCACTGCAATGACAATGTCCGACGGCATTGACTTCATTTGGGAAGTATCCACAGCAACTCCATTAACTGTCAATTCGACCTTCATCGGTTTACCCAGGCGCACATAAGCGGTTTTGCCCAGTTCAACGGTCTTTTCCTCACCTGTCTTCAATTCTCCGGATGCAGCATATTTCTTTCCTTTCGCTTCCGACACACCGAACCAGCTTCTGTCATCCGTCACTTTCAGTTTCACGGAAATTTTATCACCGCCCTGCAACGCGTAATTGTACAGGGAGCCTTGCTGTGATTCGAAGGTTACCTGAACGGTCGGAGTTTCCACGACAGGAGGGGTCTCCGTAGCAGGATTAGGGGTTGGTGTATTGGCAGGGGGGGTGGGCAGATGAGCGATTGGGGAATTCCCTCCTTGCCCAGGCGGATAATATTCCGCTCCCGGATTCACTTTTTCACCGGGAATAGGCAAGCTTACTCCACCTTCGTTGTTGACGAGTGCGTAATACGAAACGCCGACGATTAATGCAACAAACAAAACCAGCAGCGTCTTGGTAATCCATCGGCTTGCCTGCATCGGGTTGCTCGCGGTGGCTACCCTGCGTCTGCGCAAACGCTCCACCTGTTCAGTCGGTGGCTGCGCTGGCAAATCCGATTGGAAATGGTCCATAAGATGATTCGCGTCAAGTCCCACTGCTTCAGCATAGCTTTTGATAAAAGCGCGCGCGTAAAAGTGACCAGGAAGTACGTGAAAGTGGCCTCTCTCGATCGCTTCCAAATAGCGCTTTTGTATCTTGGTGATTCGTTGGATATCGTCGAGTGTTATTCCTTTTTCCTCGCGGGCCCTTTGAAGTACTTGACCTAGCTCAGACACAGCTTACCCTCCTTAATTCATGTCAAAATGTTCGAAGCCGCGATTGTTGATCAATTCATATGTAATCTCCTCATCCGGATGATGCCGCAACTCGATGATGTAATGAAAATCAGACATTTCGTACTCTGACTCTCTTGCGAAAATATCCGGATGCTCAATAATTTTCGCGGCAGGGAAATTCATGATCTCTCGTAGCAAAGAATAGTGTTTTTCTGTCGAACGAAGGGTGGAAACAATCCCATCTATTAAATATACATGATCAGTGGACATCTCATCAATGGCTAACGAGCTTCTTACGGTTTGACGCAAAAGTGTAGAGGAAATAAACGTCCAGCGCTTATTGGCAGAAACACTTGCCGCAATCATGGATTCCGTTTTTCCGACACGAGGCATGCCTCGAATTCCAATTAATTGATGACCTTCCTTTTTCAGGATTTCGGACATGAAATCAACCAGAAGACCCAGTTCTTCACGTACAAAACGAAATGTTTTCTTGTCCTCACTGTCTCTTTCTATATATCGGCCATGTCGAACTGCCAACCGATCAAGCATGGTCGGTGGACGGAGCCGCGTTATGGTTATGTTGTCCATTTTCTGCACAACATTGCGTAAAACCTCAATTTTTTCATCATCATCCGTCAAAAGCAACATTCCCCGGCGCATGGTGTCCACACCGTTAATTGTCACAATATTAATATTCAGCATACCTAAAATAGAAGCTACGTCCCCCAACAAACCGGGACGGTTGCGTGAGATTTCGTATTCCATGTACCACTCTTTTTTCGCTTCCATATCTTATCCTCTCCGACACCAAAATTGCCTTCATATGATAGTATAACATTTTCCCAACATTCGACAATCGAGAAAAGAAAAATCCCCAAAAGTCGGGGATTTTATCCGTTAGTTGCCACGGTTGATGTTTTCAGGGTTTTGAACCAGCTTGACCATCAAAGAAGCAAGTGCTTGCTGCTGCTCCTTGTCTCCTGCGTCCCACAGCTGTTTCAACAAACGCTCTTGATCGTTCTTCGGATCTACTTGTTCAGACAAATAGCCGCCAATTTGGTACGCCACGTTCTGCAGGGTTTCACTTTCCATGCCCGCTTGTTTCGCCTGCTCTACTCGATCGCCGAGAAACTCTTTCCAGTCACGAAAATTTTCCAGAATCGACATGTGGACATTCCCTCCCTTTGTATGTTGTGGGCGATACAAACCCACACAAAGGTAGCGTTCCTTCTTTGTGGACGAACTATGCATGTCTCCCTGCCGGCACTCAGGTATACCAGCCGCCGTTAGGACTGATAACCTGCCCGTTTACATAGCTGGCGTCTCCAGACAACAGGAAGCGCACGACGGAAGCGACTTCTTCCGGTTTGCCAAGGCGATTTGCCGGAATCTCATCCGCGATCGCTTCGACCTCATCAGGGGAAAAACGCTCCATCATTCCGCCCTGTATGGCGCCTGGCGCGACGGCATTGACGGTAATCCCATTCGGAGCCATTTCCTTCGCCAACGCCTTGGTAAAGGTGTTGAGTGCTCCCTTTGTCAAGGAATATAGCACTTCACAGGAACCTCCTGTGAGCCCCCAGACCGATGTGATATTCACAATGCGTCCGTACCGTTCGCGAAGCATTGCCGGCAAGGCAAGCTGTGTCACGAGAAAGCTGGAACGGACGTTGAGTGCCATCATCTCATCGAACTGGGGGATCGTGACATCCGTAAACAGTCCGACATGGTCGGCAGACGCATTGTTGACGATCAGCAAAGGAGGCACCTGCATCTGCTGGAACATGTGCGAAATCTGTTCCGGGTAGCGCAAATCAGCTTGCAGGGTTACGGCTGGCACACCGAGTTCCTGGCAGCGTTGCAAAAGCGGAATGAGTTTTTCCCCTGACCGATTGTAGTGCAGGTACAGAGGAACGCCAACCCGGGCCAGTGCTTCTCCAATCGCCAGCCCGATCGTTCCTGACGCTCCTGTAACCAATGCCCAAGGACTTTGTGGATTCATGAATTTTCCCTACTCCTGCTCCGCGGCAGAACGAACAATGGAGACAGCCATTTGATCGAGCTGAAAATGCTCCTTCATGCGTTTTTCCACGTCTTCTCTTGTAATGGACTCCAATACAGGAACAACTGAAAAAAGATCATTTCCGTTAAACTTGAATTGGGTGAACTGATTGGCGATAAATTCTACGGAATTGAGACCGCGCATAAAATTGCCGATCTTTTTGCGCTTCGCCCGCTCGAAAGCATCCTGTTCAATCCCTTTTTGTTTCCATTCTTCTATGATCGTTTTAATCGTCTCAACCAACTGATCCGGATCAGGAGTATCGCCGCCGAAGATCGAATAGGCATAATCCTGCTCGCAGCTATAGTCGAAGTCGAAGCTCTCGGTAATCAAGCCGCTGTCATACAGCTTCTCATAAGCGGATGAGCTGCTGCCGAGGACGATGTCCAACAGCAGTTTGGTTGTCAGATCACGCTTGAGCAGCGCTTCCCCTGACAGACCGTTTTCTATTTCCTTGATCCCGATCATGCACTTGGGCAGCCCGACGGCCAGATTTACTTCTACGCGGTGCTGGGCTGGTGCGGGCGGTTCCTCAGGAAAAATACGCGTGATCTGCGGTGCAGGCGGAAATTCCTTCCCAGTCTGATTCTTTTGGATCAGCTTCATCACGGCTTCAGCATCAAAAGAGCCGACTACCAGCAAAAGCATGTTGGCTGGATGATAAAAGGTCTCATAGCATTGGTACAGATATTCCTTGGTGATGTGTGAAATCGTCTCAATGGTTCCGGCGATCTCGATATTGATCGGGTAATTCTGGTACATGGCTTTCAGCAAGTTCATATACACTTTCCAGTCGGGATTGTCATCGTACATCGTGATCTCCTGCCCGATGATCCCCTTTTCCTTCTCCACACTGGCATCTGTAAAATACGGCTCCTGCACGTAGTCGAGCAGCAGATTCAGGTTCTGATCCAGCTTATCTGTGCAGGAGAAGAGGTACGCAGTACGGTTAAAGCTCGTAAACGCATTGCAGGAAGCGCCGTTTTTACTGAATTCGTGCATCACGTCCCGGTCTTTTTTCTCAAACATCTTGTGCTCCAGAAAATGAGCGATCCCATCCGGCACATTGATTTCTTCCCCGCTCCTGGTGCGAAAATGGCTGTCGATCGAACCATAGCGAGTCGTGAAGACGGCGTATGTTTTGCTAAATCCCTGCTTGGGAACGAGGAACACTTTCAGGCCATTCGCCAAGGTCTCATGGTAGACGGTTTCTTTTACTTGCTCAAAAACAGTGGTTTGCACCTTACGCCTCCCCTTTCTTATCGCGTAAAAGGTAGATCATATCTATTTTTACTTGATCGGCTACACGCTTGATATCATCGATGGTCACGGTTTCAAACGCTTGCAAAAGCTCATTCAAAGGTCGCCTGCGTCCACTCACGACGCCGTTGTACGTATACTCGATCATCATCCGGGCACTGTCCAACAGCTCGCGGAACTGGTTGGTCAATGTCGCGCGCGTCTGGCTGAGTTCTTCTTCGGTGATTTTTCCTTGCCTCATCAAATCCATCTGCGCCTTGATAATCTCTACCGCCTGGTCATATTTTATCGCTTCGATCCCGGACATGATCATCATGATGCCTTTGTGGCTTTCCAGCCGGGAGACGGCATAATACGCAAGGCTTGCTTTTTCCCGTACGTTTACGAACAGCTTGGAGTGGGGAAAGCCACCCAGGATGCCGTTGTACATCAAAAGGGCCGGATAGTCATCATCCTTATAGGCGATGTTGGTGCGGCAACCGATGTTCAGCTTGGCCTGACCTACATCCAGCCGATCTACGACCGTACGCTCCTGCTCGACGTTTTTGATCGGACTCGTGACCTTCAACTCCTTCACAGCGTTGCGCTGCAGCGGAATATGCGTCTCGATCGCCTTTTTTACCTGCTGTTCATCTACGTCCCCGACTACAAACAGATTGATCGGATTGGAGGTTGTGATCTCCTGGAAATGCCGATACAAATCTTCCCCTGTAATCGCGGGCAGATCCGCTGCTCTACCCTGTACCAGCAAGGCGAACGGCTCATCCTTGCACATCTCCTCCGTGACTCGCTGGTTGGCGTATTTCATCTTGTCATCAATCAGACTCTCGATTCGCTTCCGCAGGGTTTCCTTTTCTTGCATTACATACTTGGGCAAGAATGCTCCATTCTCCACGCACGGCCTAGTCAGCATGTCACCGACGAACTGAATCGCTTCCTCCAGTAATGTCGACGCTTGGGCCAGGTATTTTTCATTCGGCACTTCCATGTAGATTTGCAGGATCTGACGTTCTCCTTTTTTCGTAACATCTACATCAAAAATAGCCCCATACAGAAAGTCCAGGTATGCCCGCAGGCGTTTGGTCTCCTTGAACCGGGCAGTAGCTCTTTTCATCACCATCGCCAACAGAGCAGTTTTGGTCACGGTCTCTTCTGACAATTCCTGCTCAATCATCGTCACGATCGTCGTTGTCTTGAATTTTTCAGTTTGTAAAATATGTACGTTCATCCCATTGATTTGGGAGCTTGTAAATGCGATCTCGTGTACTTGGGTCCCCATACATGATTCTCCCTTCTGCGTCAGATCACTCCCCTCTATTGTAACCAATTGACAGGCAGGCGAGTAACCAAAACTTGTATGAAAATGTAAAAGAGGAGCAGATTCGCTCCTCTCAGGCTTTAAAAATCTGTATAATCCCACTCGCGGACTTCATCAGGAAGCATTTTCTCCTCAACAAAACGGCCGCAATCAGATTCCAGACAAAGCATTCCGTCCAAGTGATCATCGTGAAACGGGAGACCGTGGTTTCCGCCACAGTAAGGACATGTCCACATGAAGAGCCCTCCTTTCATTCGTAAAAGAACATGCTCTTCTTAGTTTGTCCCATTTTTATGAAAGACCTGTGACTTTATGGCGTTCCCAGAAACGAAGATACGGGTAAGGATCGATCGCCTGATTGTTCCGGGCAAGATAGAGCCCAAAATGCAGATGAGGAGAAAACACACCGGTTGTCCCCGGTTTGCCATAGCCAGTCGCCCCGACGAAACCAATCAATTGCCCGGCTTTGACATGACTCCCTACTTGCAGTCCTGGAGCATAAGCGAGAAGATGGGCGTAATACATCTTGTAGGCCCCGCCTGCATCTGTAATGTTGATGCGCCAGCCGCCATATGTATTCCATCCAATTCGGTTAATCGTGCCGGAGGATACGGCATAGACGGGGGTTCCACTCGGTGCCATAATGTCGACTCCCTCATGAGAACGCACGGTCCCATTCCCGCTTTCCGTCCATTCGCGGTCGGAACCATAGCTCGAGACAAACGGTTCGTACCCGCTATGCGCGGCAAATGGAAAGACAAAATGGTCCCGCAGCAATCGCTGATCACCGGCAACATTGGTTGGTCTAAGCTCAGCTTTCTTAGCTTGATCGGTGAGATAGAGAACTTGTCCGGCCAGCAAGGTATCAGAGGACAAGTTATTGTTTTTCATCAATGTATCTATGCTGACCTGATAGCGCTTGGCAATCAGATAAAGGCTGTCCCCTGTCTGTACCACATACGGGTTCGTAGCACTTGCTGTTGTTTGTTTGGCTTTTGGTGTCCAAACGGCTGCTACACGTGAGACGGCATTCCACTCCACTCGATAACCCAGTGCTTCACTCACGAAGCGAACCGGGATTAGTGTCCGTCGATTCACAATTGTAGCGGGAACATCAAGCGAGACTTGTTCTCCGTCTATATGGGCAAAAGAACGATCGATCGGAATAATGATTTTTTTATGCTCTTTCCTGATTTCCACCTGGCGTTTTTGCGCGTCATAACCAACCTTGGCCCCTGTTTTTTCCGCAATGGCCCGAACCGGTACCAGCATGCGGCCATTTTTTTGCAAGGGCTGTACATCTGTCTCAATTCCAATCCCGTCGATCATCAGAGAAATCTCCGGTCCTGGCTTCCCCCTTGCATCCACGCTCTGCACCCAAAGTCCGGCAATCAAGAAAAAAACGCCTAGAATTCCCGACCATAGACGGATGCTGTCTGTATGTATACAGCGATTCATCTAATCCCTCCCCCTGTGCTATGCTTTCGAAGCCATTATCACACAGGGATGGAGCCGGGTTCTAGGCGTAAAAAATGTTAACTAGCGTGATCCTGTCTCGTACGGTTTACCAAGTGCTGCAGGAGCACTGGATCGCCCTACGAAACCTGCCATGACGAGAATCGTCAAGACGTAAGGGAGCATGAAGATAAATTCGGTTGGTACGTATTGGGTCAATCCGTACACCTGCACCAGCGCTTTGATAGCTTGTGCGATCCCGAAGAATAGTGCCGCTCCCATTGCACCGGCAGGGTGCCACTTCCCAAATATCAGGGCGGCGAGAGCGATAAAGCCTTGCCCGGATATCGTGTTGTGGGAAAAGTTGCTCGTCGTGGTCAAGGTGATGGTCGCACCACCCATCGCAGCCAGAGCACCACTGATCATAACTGCAATATAACGCATTCTCTTGACGTTAATTCCGACGGTGTCTGCTGCACGCGGATGCTCCCCTACCGCACGCAGGCGGAGTCCAAAGGAGGTCTTGAACAGCAAGAACCATGTCAGGAACACGATGATAAATGCGAGAAAGCTGGTAGGGTACGCCTCGAATAGAGCATGACCGAGGTAGGGAATCTGGGCCAAGCCCGGTATTTCCCATTTATCGAAAACCTCAGTAAGTGTCGTAGTTTGACCGGCCCCGTTGTAAATGATTTTGGTCAAATAGACAGCTAATCCTGCAGCCAAAAAGTTAAGTGCCACACCGCTTACCACCTGGTCGGACTTGAATGTAATGGACGCCACGGCATGAGGCAAGGCAAAAATGGCGCCGGCTATCGCTGCGGCGACAAATCCGATCCAAGGTGCAATCGAGCCGGAATCCTGTATGACGTTGGTGATAACGGCACCGGTGAATGCACCGATAATCATCATTCCCTCGAGCGCGATGTTGACTACCCCAGACCGCTCCGAGTAAAGTCCTCCCAATGCCGCAAAAATCAAGGCAGTGGAAAACACGATGGTATCATGAACGAGGTTACTGGCGACGGTTGCCCAATCCATCAGTTTCCACCCTCCTTCTTCTTCAAAATAGGCTTCACAAAAACTTTCACGATTCCATGTGCGGCCACGAAGAAGATGACGGACGCGATGACGACACGAATTAATTCGACGGGCACTCCTGCCGTAAATTTGATGCCCGCTGCGCCAAAGCTGAGGATTCCAAACAGGATCGCTCCCAGGATAACCCCGATAGGCGTATTGCCACCGATCAGGGCAACCGCAATACCATCAAATCCGTATCCCGGCTGTGCAGTAAGAATCGCCTGGTAATGGAAAACACCTAGAATCTCCGCAGCCCCGCCAATCCCCGCAAATAGACCGCTAATGAACATGGCTTTAATGACATTGCGATTGACGTTCATGCCTGCGTATTCGGAAGCATGCGGGTTTAGACCAACAGCACGCAGTTCGTATCCGGTTCTCGTTTTCCACATAATAACATAAAAGAAAATGGCGGCCAGAACGGCAATTAACGTGCCCCAATGCAAGCGGGCATTGTCAAACATCTGTGATAACCAGGTAATCGTGATGATCGCTGAATCATGGACCATCTCAGAGCGTTGCTGCCCTTTTGGGACGAAGAAGGAATTCATCACCCAGTTGGCGAGATAAAGTGCAATCCAGTTCATCATGATGCTTGTAATGACTTCGTTCACACCGCGTTTTGCCTTCAAGTAACCTGCGACGGATCCCCATAGCCCCCCTGCAATCGCACCTGCCAGGATCGCGAGTGGCGCATGGATGAATGCCGGAAGCTCAAAGGCGACGCCAACTGTTGTCGCAGCTACCATGCCAACAATAAATTGACCTTCCGCACCAATATTAAACAGCCCAGTTCGGAACGCAAAGGCGACTGCGAGCCCCGTAAAAATCAAAGGGGTAATTTGGCGGATTGTTTCCCCGAAATTGTAGGCGCTGCCAAATACCTTTTCAACGAGGGCAGTATAAGCCAGAATCGGGTTAAATCCACCCGCCAGCATGGCAATCGCGCCAACCAGCAGGCCAAGGATGATAGCAATGACCGGGACGAGGAACGATTCCTTGGTAAAAACGGCAATAGCTTTATTCATCGATTCCTCCTCCTTGCTTGCGATTTCCGCCAGACATCATCAAGCCCAGCTCTTGCTCTGTGGTCGACTTCGCATCGACGATCCCTACGATCTTTCCTTCGTAAATCACGGCGATTCGGTCGGAGACATTGATAATCTCGTCCAGCTCCAGGGAAAGCATCAATACCGCTTTACCTTTGTCCCGCTGATCGACAAGTCTGCGATGAATGAACTCAATCGCGCCGACATCCAAGCCGCGCGTCGGCTGAGCCGCAATCAAAAGATCCGGATTTTTATCCACTTCGCGGGCGATGATCGCTTTTTGCTGATTTCCCCCGGACAAGGCCCGTGCCGGTGTGTGGATGCTCGGTGTACGCACATCGAATTCCTCGATCAGTTTCGCTGCATGCTTGTCAATGGCTGCATAGTCGAGGAAGCCGTTCTTGTTGAACGTGGGATGAAAATACGTCTCCAACACCATATTCTCACTCATGGTGAAATCAAGAACCAACCCGCGCTTGTGGCGATCCTCCGGAATGTGCGACAAGCCTGATTCGGAGATGTCACGCGGCGTATGGTTGGTGATATCTTTGCCGTTCAGAAGAACGCGGCCCGAATCAGCTTTGCGCAATCCCGTCAAGACCTCGATCAGCTCACTCTGCCCGTTGCCATCCACCCCGGCGATCCCCAGAATCTCTCCGGAACGAACTTCGAAGCTGATGCCGTTTAAGGCGTTTACTCCCCGATTTCCGCGCGTGACGACGTTCTCTACTTGCAGGATCGGTCCCTTTGGCTGTGCTTCCTGCTTGTCCACACTGAAGTTTACTTCCCGTCCGACCATTTTGGCTGCCAAATCATCTGGATTGGTGTCTTTCACCTTGAGGGAATCGATGACCTTGCCTCGGCGGATGATTGTCACTGAATCGCACACTGCCATGATTTCTTTCAGCTTGTGCGTGATCAGGATAATCGTTTTTCCTTCCTTGACGAGGCTCTGCATGATTTCAATCAGCTCATTGATTTCCTGCGGTGTCAAAACAGCAGTAGGCTCATCAAAAATGAGAATGTCAGCGCCGCGGTACAGGGTTTTTAAAATCTCAACCCGCTGCTGCATTCCTACGGAAATCTGTTCGATTTTCGCATTTGGGTCCACTTTCAAGCCATATTGATTGGAAAGTTCCTCCACAGCCTTTACAGCCTTCTTAATATCTATCTGTAACCCGCTTTTCGGTTCATTTCCTAACACAATATTTTCTGTCACAGTAAATGTCTCAACCAACATGAAATGCTGATGCACCATGCCAATCCCCAGCTCGTTCGCAACGTTGGGACTGGTAATCTTAACCGGCTTCTCGTTAATGAGGATTTCGCCTTCCTCCGGTTGATAAAGACCAAATAGAACGTTCATCAGTGTAGATTTACCTGCGCCGTTTTCACCAAGCAGCGCATGTATTTCCCCTTTTTTCACGGAAAAAGAAATGTTGTCGTTGGCAACAATTCCGGGGAAACGCTTCGTTATTCCTCTCATTTCAACAACAGTTTTTACCGATTCCAACCACGTTCACCCCGTTTTTATGGGTCTAGTAGGTAAAGAACAAGGCCAGTTGCTCGAACCAGCCTTGCTCGCTTACAGCCTCGTCATCATTACTCAGCAGGGACTTTGATTTCACCTTTGACGATTTTTTCCTTGTACTCGTCAACCAGCTTCAATACGTCTGCTGGAACGTTTTTGGTGGATGTATCAGCCAAGCCTACACCGTCTTCAGCCAAGCCCAGCCATACGATTTTGCCACCTTCAAATTTACCGTCGATCACGTCTTTGGATACACGGTGTACTGCTTCATCTACGCGTTTTACCATGGAAGTCAATGTGATGTCGTCGCCAAATGTCAGGGATTGGTCTTTGTCAACACCGATTACCCAAACGTCTTCACCTTTGGATTTGCGGTTTTTCCCTTCATTGAACACGCCGTCGCCAGTACCGCCAGCTGCGTGGAAGATGATGTCTGCGCCTTGACCGTAGATTTGGGAAGCAGCAGATTTTCCTTCATCTGGCTTATCGAAGAAACCAGTGTAGATTTTGATTACTTCAACGCTTGGATCGGCAGCTTTTACCCCTGCTTCAAAACCAAGCTCAAAGCGTTTGATTACCGGGATTTCTACGCCGCCAACAAAACCGACTTTTTTCGTTTTGCTCATTTTCGCAGCTACGACTCCAGCCAAGAAGGAACCCTCATGTTCTTTGAACAGAACGGATTCTACGTTTGGAGCGTCAACCTCAGCATCGATGATTGCCAGTTTCGAATTTGGATTTTCATCCGCTACTTTTTTCAGATGGTCACCCATCAAGAAACCGATACCCCAAGTCAGATCCCAACCGTCTTTTACAAACTGGGTCAGGTTCGGTACATAGTCTGCATCACTCGTAGATTGCAGGAAGTTCACATTGCCTTCTGGCAGATTCAGATCTGTACGAAGTTTTTGCAGTCCTTCCCAAGCGCTTTGGTTGAAGGAGTTGTCGTTTACGCCACCAACGTCCGTAACCATACCGACTCTTGCCGTTGCTGCCGGTGCCGGTGCTGCTCCTTCTGTGCCACCTGCGTTTCCTGTTTGTCCTTGAGGTGCTTCTGTTTTGCTGCCGCAACCAGCCAGTAAAAGCGAGAGGCTGAGGGTTGCAACAGAGAGGACGGAAAGAACCTTTTTCATGCGAGATTACCCCCTGTTTTTGATAGAAATGAAAATTGTTTACATCCGTCTGCGAACGACATGGAAGTGAATCTTGTCTGCCCGAAAGTAGTTGTGGGAATACAAGATCGGCCGCTCGTTCTCATCATAGTGGATCTGCTCGAGCAGTAACAATGGAGTGGATCGATCACAGTGCAGCAGGTTGGAAACCTTTTCATTGTAGCCCATCGGTTCGATCTGGGCGACTGCATACGTGATCCTGATTCCTGTAGTACTCTCCAACCATGTAAAGATGGATTCTCCCCCTGCGGAATAACCTTTGGACGCAAGATGTGCGGGAATACGGTCGATACAATAAACCACGGGCAATCCATCAGCGGTGCGAATACGCTCGATCATCAATACGCCTTCGCCCTGCTTCAGGGATAGTCTTTTCCGCTCCTCTTCTCCAGACTCTTCAAAAGCAGTCTTCAAAATCATCGTCCCCGCCTTGTACCCTTGACGCTCTATCGCGTCTGTCACACTAAAGAGTTCCCCAATTCCTCCAGAAAAAACAGGTTTGGAGTTAATAAAGGTGCCCACTCCGTGTCGGCGAATGACGATTTTCTCTTCTTCCAGAAGGCGGAGCGCCTCGCGTAGCGTCGCCCTGCTTACGCCCAACTGCTTTGACAGTTCGGCTTCTGACGGAAGTCGCTCACCAGGCCGCAGTTTCCCAGACTCGATATCGCTCTTGATTTTATCCATTACCAAGAGAAACAAAGAGCGAGAATTCCCTTTTATGCTCATTGTCATTCACTCCTGCTGTCCACTAGCCATTCCAACAGGTAAGACGTCAGACCTCTATTTCCTGAAAGACGGCATAACAACAATTTCCTTTAATCTCGTAAGAATTTTAACCTAGGGGCGAACATCATGCAAGCCATATTTTCGTGAACAACATTGCTGTTATCGAAAACATGGCCTGCTTTTTACTTCACCGTATTTCTCTTTATTGGGTAAATATGGTTATGAGATATGGGTTTCTATGGAAGGTCGAGGAAGGCGAACCTCCCGTGGCTTGCTTCCTTCATAGGGACCTACAACGCCGTTTGCTTCCATCATGTCGATCAATCTTGCCGCTCGGGTGTATCCTACACGGAGTCTGCGCTGCAGCAGCGATGCAGAAGCTGTCTGGGCCTCCAGGACAACCTGTACAGCCTGATCGTATAAATCAT
The DNA here is from genome assembly GCF_000503775.1 of Brevibacillus panacihumi W25. Taxonomy (GTDB): domain Bacteria; phylum Bacillota; class Bacilli; order Brevibacillales; family Brevibacillaceae; genus Brevibacillus; species Brevibacillus panacihumi_A. Next base: position 255,665 of record NZ_KI629785.1, read on the forward strand.
CATCCACGACAGGCTGCTGATCCTCCTGCACATCGCCTGGAATCATTTCTTCATTGTATTTGGCTTCCTGCTGGTTTTTGACGAAGTTGACAACTTCCTCGACTTCTTTATCGGAGACAAAGGCTCCTTGTACTCGAACAGGCTTGGAGGCGCCCATCGGCAAGGAGAGCATATCGCCCCTTCCCAACAGCTTTTCCGCCCCGCCCATGTCTAGAATCGTCCGCGAGTCTGCCATCGAGGATACGCCAAAAGCGATGCGGGAAGGAATATTTGCCTTGATTACCCCCGTGATCACGTCGACGGATGGACGCTGGGTTGCAATGATCAGATGAATACCGGACGCACGCGCCATCTGCGCCAGGCGACAGATCGCATCCTCTACCTCCCCTGGTGCCACCATCATCAGATCCGCCAGCTCGTCCACGATCACCACGATGTAAGGGAGCGGGGACTCAGGCGTATGGGCATTGTACATTTCGATATTGCGGCAGCCGGATTTGGCGAACAGATTGTACCTGCGTTCCATCTCGGCGACTACTTTTTTCAGGGCGACAGACGCGCGCTTCGGATCTGTGACCACCGGGGCAAGCAGGTGGGGAATGCCATTGTAGACATTCAGCTCAACCATTTTCGGGTCTACCATCATCAGCTTGACTTCGTCCGGCTTTGCCTTGAAAAGAATACTCATGATCAGACCATTAATACAGACGGATTTTCCGCTGCCGGTAGCACCCGCAACCAGCAAGTGCGGCATCTTGGTTAGGTCGGCCACGATTGGCTCGCCTGAAATATCCCTGCCTAGTGCCACTGTCAGTTTTCCAGGGGCGTCCTGGTATTGGGGGGATTCTAGAACCTCCCGCAAGGATACCACGGCTACTTCTGAGTTGGGCACCTCGATGCCAATTGCCGATTTCCCAGGGATCGGCGCTTCGATCCGAATGTCCTTGGCTGCCAGAGCCAAAGCCAAATCATCGGTCAGACTCACGATGCGGCTAACTTTTACACCCGTAGCAGGCTGAACTTCATATCGGGTCACGGCAGGACCGCGATGCACCTCTGATACGGTGGCATTTACTCCAAAGCTTTTCAACGTCTGAACGAGTTTGACTGCATTGGAAGTATGGTCAACATCTTTGGCTGAACCAGCCGGACGCGGCCTAGACAGCATATGTAAGCTTGGCAATTCATAGGGTACCGTGTTGGCAGGTGATGCGTCATGCTCCAGCGTCCCGAAAATCTCCTCGTCTCCTTCCAGCCTAAACGTAATCTCGTGTTCCGCATTGGAGACAGATTTGTTGTTCTGCGGCGCCGCTATAGGCCGCTCATCTGCTGCATGCAATTTGTCCGTAAAATCGTGAATGACCGGCTTGATCGGCGTCTCAGCGGGAGGCTCTGCATCCCAGGGAAGGGAATGGTCGCGTGCACTTGCCTGTTCGGATGCGGCATCAGGCGGCAAAGTTGGCTCTGTTTGCTGTCCCGCCATCTGCTCTTGCTTGGCGGCCTTGGCCTCTTGCTTCCTCTTCTCGCTCTCCTCCTGCATCAAATGAACAGACTCCTTGACTGTATCCTTGGCTTTGCCGTACATTCGGGCAGCCTTGTCACGCAAGAACATCAGAATGTCGACGTAGGAGAGGTTGAACAACAGCATGAGACCGACCAGGAAGAGAAACACAATGATGATCCCAGTTCCGATCGTTCCTACCAGTCCATTGCTGATGGCAAATACGATCGCTCCCAGCATCCCGCCGCCAACTCCGGTTGTCGATACCCGTTGGCTATGATCCAGCCAAAGCCTATCCCAGGTGACTCCCAGGATGCTCTGGTCGGCAAACTTCCCGTCAGCCGTGATCTGTTTGTAGAGTATCAAATGATCCCAGGTAAACACAGCGAGCGCGATAAAGAGTATTCCTAACACTCGGAAGTTCAACTGCGGCTTCTGACGGGTAAACATCATGTAGAGCGCCATGCCGATCAAGAAGACCGGAATGGTAAAATCCCACGATCCCGCGAAAAAGCGGAAAAGGAATGCCAGGATGTTTTTCCCCAAAAAACCGCTTTCCAGAAGTCCAATGAGTGACAACACGATGATGACGAGTCCCAGCAACTCTATTTTGACAACCGAGGCCAATGCCGCACTTGATTGCTTTTTTCCTCTTCTACTCACTGGCACGCCTCCTTTTGCTTTTCTTCAAAATATTGCATGAGATTGTAAAAAGGCAGCCGGCTGCTGTTCGGCTGCTGTTCGCACATCATCAGTATAACACAGGAAATTCATAGAAATACAGGACTTCTTAGGAGAAAGCGTCCGGATGAAAAGCTATCATTTGACCGGGAGCGCATTTGGGATTGAGATAGTCCTGAGGAAGCGGACTGATCATCCGTACGATCCTGCCCTCAAAGGGGCCAGTCGGTTCCACCAGCATGGTCATGTGGCCGATCGTAACTTCCTTCAGTTCTTGCTTTTCCACCTGATCCATGTTGGCGAAGACCGTCTCCATCGGTACGACCGAATGCAAAATCATTGCAACACCTTCTCTTCGGTGCGATTCTTTTCGATCAGCTCGTTCAATTTTTTCAAGGCCTTGCCGAGCCCACCCACTTCATCGATTAGACCGTACTTGACGGCATCAGCGCCGATCACATTGGTTCCGATGTCGCGTGTCAATTCTCCCGTGCGCAGCATCAAGTCACGGAATTGCTGCTCGCTGATTTTGGAATGGCGTGCGATGAAGCTGACCACTCGCTCCTGCATCTTATCAAGATATTCAAAGGTTTGCGGAACGCTGATGACCAAGCCCGTCAGGCGGATCGGATGAATCGTCATGGTAGCCGTTTCGGCAATGAAGGCATAATCTCCTGCTACCGCGATCGGTACACCGATGCTGTGTCCGCCACCCAGTACCAGGGTGACCACAGGCTTGGACAGCGAAGCGACCATTTCCGCGATCGCCAGGCCCGCTTCGACGTCCCCGCCAACCGTATTCAAGATAACCAGTACGCCCTCAATCTTGCTGTTCTGCTCGGCTGCAACCAATTGCGGGATCAGGTGCTCGTACTTGGTTGTCTTGTTTTGCGGCGGCAGTTGGATATGCCCTTCTACCTGTCCGATGATGCTCATGCAGTAAATGTTGCTCTCTAACTGAGGGACATTCGTCTGGCCCAGCTGTGTAATGGAATCAAGCAATTTTTTCTTGGATTCGTCCGGAGCATTTGGCGCAGCTGCAGGTTCGCCAGGCGGCACTGCTCCAGGTTCCTGTTCCTCTCTCGAAGCCGAAGCTCGAAGGTTGGCATTTAGGTTTGCGTTGCTTGCAAAAGGTGGCCGATTCAAATAATCGGAGAGTCCGCGATTTGACATAATCATCCTCCCTCACTTTCCTCGTTAGTATGGTTAGGCGAAGGGAAAAAGATGCACAGATGGCAGGTATCCCGCATCGATTTTGCCCAAACAAAAACAAGCAAGAGCGTCCTTTTGATAAGGATCTCTTGCTTGTCTGGACTTACATGAGCTACACTTCCATGATAATCGGAAGGATCATTGGGCGACGGCGCGTCTGTTCGAACAGAAAGCGGCCCAACACTTCCTTCACATTGTTTTTCAAGGAGGACCACTCATTTACATTTTCTTCCATGCATTTCACAAGTGTTTGGGTGACGATGCGATTAGCCTCGTCCAGCAATTCTTCGGACTCACGTACATACACGAAGCCGCGGGAAATGATGTCGGGACCGGACAAAATCGTACCGTTTTGTTTGCTGAGCGTAACGACAACTACCAGAATACCATCTTGAGAGAGTAATTTGCGGTCTCGTAATACAATATTCCCCACATCTCCGACTCCCAATCCATCGATCAGCACAATGCCTGCGTGAACCTTGCCGCCATAGCGGGCGTTGCCACCGGAAATTTCAACGGTGTCTCCGTTGTCCAGCAGGAAAATGTTTTCCGCCGGAATTCCGACCTGCTCCGCAAGAATCGAGTGGCTCTTCAGCATGCGATATTCGCCATGAATAGGGATGAAGAACTTGGGCTTCATGAGATTGAGCATGAGGCGAAGATCTTCCTGACTTCCATGACCGGATACGTGGACGGTTCCGTTTGGTCCATGGCCGCCATAAATGACCTCAGCGCCAATGCGAGAAAGCTGGTCAATTGTGCGCGCTACATATTTTTCATTCCCGGGAATCGGGGTAGCGGCAATAATCACAGTGTCTCCTGGAAGAATATCGATTTTCCGATGGGCGGATCGGGCCATGCGAGTGAGCGCCGACATCGGCTCTCCCTGACTTCCAGTAGACAGAATCACCACCTGCTCGGCAGGCAATTTATTAATCTCATCCGTATCCACAATCAAACCGTCCGGCACGAAAAGATAGCCTAGATCACGGCTGATATTGATTACATTTTGCATGCTTCTGCCGACAACGGTCATTTTACGGTTAAATTGCACGGCAGCATCCACGACTTGTTGGATCCGGTGCACATTGGACGCAAAGGTGGATACGACGATGCGGCCTGTGGATTTGCTGAACACGTCTTTAATCGCAACCCCAACCGAACGTTCTGATCCGGTAAAGCCAGGACGCTCTGCATTGGTGCTGTCCGAGAGCAAGCACAAAACGCCGCGCTCGCCGATCATCGCCATTTTCGCTAAATCTGCTGTCTGGTTGTTGATCGGCGTCTGATCAAATTTGAAATCTCCCGTATGAACAATATACCCTTCAGGTGTATCCAGGCATACGCCGACACAGTCAGGAATACTGTGGTTTACCCGGAAAAAGGTAGCCTTCATGCTTCCGAGGACGATCTCCGAATCACTGTTGATCAATACGCGCTTCGTATCGTTTAATATGCCCGCTTCCTTCAATTTTGCATCGATGAGTCCGAGGGTAAGCTTGGTTGCATAGACTGGCACATTGAGGTGCTTTAAGAAATAGCTCAACCCACCGATGTGGTCCTCATGGCCATGCGTAATGATGATCCCCCGAACTTTTTCGCGATTTTCCTCCAAGTAAGTAATGTCTGGAATCACCATGTCAATTCCCAGCATCTCTTCCTCCGGGAATTTCAATCCAGCATCAATTACTACGATGTCATCATCGCATTGTACCACGTACATATTCTTCCCAATTTCGCCGACTCCGCCCAGGGCGAAAATGAGAACAGAGTGATTCGACTTTGCCAAAACATGTAACCTCCTATATTTAGTTGTCATTGTACACTCAAAAAATAACCGCCCCAAATCACTTGTTTTCATTATACCCGAAGTGAAAACGTGAACACAAGAAAAAAGAGCCATTCACGATGAATGGCTCTTGGTGCAATTATGCATGTTGGGTTAAATGGCCAAGTAAGGAGTGTACGAACGCTTTTTCCTCTTCGTTCAGCTCCACCAAGGGCAGTCGAACTCCGCCCACATGAATCCCCAATTTGTTCAAGGCTTCTTTGGTCGGTCCCGGACTCGGGTAGGCAAACAATCCTTCAAAGATTGGCATCAGCTTGCGATGCAGACTCGATGCTTCGTTTAAGTTGCCGTCAAAAAAGGCGTTTACCATCTCCTTCATTTGACGACCTACGATGTGACTGGCAACACTGACGATCCCTACACCTCCGATAGACAATACCGGCAGTGTCAGGCTGTCATCGCCGCTGTATACTTCAAATCCCTCCGGTGCATGCTCGATGATCGCCGCGATCTGACTTAAATTTCCAGATGCTTCCTTCATGCATACGACATTGGGCAGCTGTGCCAGTCGCAACGTGGTTTCAGCCGTCATGTTGACAGCGGAGCGGCCGGGTACATTGTACAGCATGACTGGCAGATCCGTCACGGAGGCTATTGCGTGAAAATGAGCATACAGCCCTTCTTGGGACGGGCGGCTATAGTAAGGCGCTACTAGCATAATCCCGTCCACGCCCAAGCTTTGAACTTCCTGTGTGAATTCTACACTCGCTTGTGTATTGTTGCTACCCGTTCCGGCGATTATATGGCATTTGCCTTTCGCGTAGCTGACTACATGCTGGAAGAGATCCAGCTTTTCTTTCTGAGACAGAGTCGGGGACTCTCCCGTCGTGCCGCTGACGACAATTCCTTCGCTCCCTGTCTCCAGCAAATGATCGATCAGACGTTCGGTTTTCTCATAATCAACCTGGTTTTGATCATTAAATGGCGTTACCATCGCGGTAACCAGTCGGCCAAAACGTGCCACTGCCTATCCAACTCCTCTATCAATGGTCAGAATGGAAACCTACACATGATGTTGATGCAGATGGAATTGTTGATGCAAAGCACGGACAGCCCTTACCATATCTGCCTCATGTACGAGTACCCAGATGGTCGTATGCGAATCTGCCGACTGCAAAATCTGAATATCTTCATGAGTCAAAGCCTCAACGATTTGAGCCATTACTCCCGGTACACCCGTCATTCCGGCGCCAATCACAGAAACCTTTGCACAGCATGGCAGCAGTTGGGGCTCATAGCCCATCTCTGTCAACAATCGTGCCGCTTTCTCTCCTAATTCGTCATGGACCGTGTAGGCGACTCCCAACGGATTTACGTTTATAAAATCAACACTGATGTTGTGTGTCGCCATCGTCTTGAAGACCTGGAGCTGTGTATCGTACTGTCCCTCTTTATTGGCAACCTTAATCTGTGTAATGTTGGGTACATGCGCGATTCCCATTACGACCCGATCATTCACCGCATACCCCAACTTGCCGATCTCCAGCATCGTTGTGACCAATGTACCGGGATCGTCCGAAAACGTCGAGCGTACACGAATTGGTACGTTCGCCTGCATCGCAATCTCTACAGCGCGCGGATGAATGACTTTGGCACCCAGATGCGCCATATTGCAAATCTCCGTATAGGTAACGGTGGTCAGGGGTTGCGCTTCCTCCACGATCCGAGGATCTGCCGTCATAATTCCTTCTACATCCGTAAAAATGTCCACCATTTCGGCTTCCAGTGCCACCCCGAGCGCGGTCGCTGTCGTATCGCTGCCCCCGCGCCCCAAGGTCGTAATCTCCCAATCTTCTGTGCGTCCCTGAAAACCAGGTACGATGAGTACATTCCCTTCCTGCAGCTCCTTGATCATTCGTGCAGGGTCGATATGGTTAATCTGAGCCTGGGTAAAATCATCGCTGGTTACGATATTCGCCTGGCCCCCAGTTAATATCTTCGCTTTTATCCCACGCGCATGCAGCATGCTGCACATCACTGTTGCGGAAATGATTTCGCCCGTGTGCAAGAGCAAATCCATTTCTCTGCTTGGCAGTGTATTTCCGTTGCTTCGAATGAGCTGCAAAAGTGTATCCGTAGCGTAGGGATCGCCCTTGCGTCCCATCGCCGAGACGACCACGACGAGGGAATATCCCTCGTCTATCGCCTTTTCTATATGGTAGATTGCCCTCATTCGGCAATCCTCCGTCGTCAAGGAAGAACCACCGAACTTCTGGACGAGAATCTTCACAAACCTCTCCCCTATGCTCTTGCTTTGATGAGTTCCTCAGCGATTTGCACCGTATTCCAAGCAGCACCTTTCAGCAGGTTGTCTGAAACGATCCACATATGCAGGCCGCGAGGATGATGGAGGTCACGTCGTACACGACCGACAAAGACATCAAGCTTCCCTGTCGCATCAGTAGCGAGCGGATATTGTTGCTCTTCTGGTACATCTACAAGTACGATGCCTGGGGCTTTTTCCAGGAGGGATTTGACTTCAGCCAAATCGTAATCGTTCTTCAGCTCTACGTAGACTGATTCACTGTGTCCATATACAACTGGAATACGTACGCAGGTTGCGGAAACATGGACCTGATCATCTGCGAAGATTTTTTTCGTTTCATTAATCATTTTCATCTCTTCGTAAGTAAATCCATTTTCCGTAAACACATCGATTTGCGGAATGGCGTTAAATGCAATCTGATGGTGTACAGGAAGCTTTCCGACCGGCAGAACTTCACATGTCGGCTCCTTGCCATCCAGCACTTCACGGCTTTGCGTAAGCAGTTCGTTGATGGCCGACTGACCAGCACCCGATACTGCTTGGTAGGTGGACACAATAATCCGATCTATTCCATAACGATCATACAAGGGTTTCAGAGCGGCTACCATCTGAATGGTGGAGCAGTTGGGGTTCGCAATAATCCCATTGTGCGCCAGGGCAGCATCCATGTTTACTTCTGGAACAACCAATGGCACTTCAGGATCCATGCGGAAGGCACTGGTATTGTCGATGACTACGGCACCATGGCGCACAGCGTGATGAGCCAGCTCCTTGCTGACCGAACCGCCTGCGCTGAACAGGGCGTAATCAATACCAGCGAAACTTTCCGGAGTCGCTTCTTCCAGAACCACTTCTTGCCCCTTGAACATGACAGTCTTGCCGGCAGACCGTCCGGATGCAAGCAGCTTCAATTGTTTAATCGGAAAATTGCGTTCTTCCAGAATTCGAATCATTTGTTGTCCGACTGCACCCGTTGCGCCCACGACGGCAACATTATAAGTCAGTTGGTTCGCCATCTCTTACTCTCCTCCTAATCGCGAAAAACAAGTCAATTGGTTTTTCTCTAGTGTTTTTAGTAGTTGAATCTCTCGATAAGCAGGGGCTGCAATTGTCGCCCTTCCATAGCAGCTATGCACGTCTCCACGAGCAGGTCCATGCGTGCTACCAGTGAGTTCGGCTTTTTGTCCGGAGCATCTTGCCCGAACGGGACGAAGTAGATATTTTTGGCTGCCAACAGCTTGGCAATATTGGCTGCATTTAATCCCAGTCCATCGTTGGTGGATATGGCGACAACCAGCGGTCGCAGGTTGCGCATCGTAGCTTTCGCTGCCATCAGTACTGGACTGTCCGTAATCGCATTGGCCAGGCGGCTGGTCGTACTCCCCGTGCAGGGAGCAATCAGCATGACGTCGAGGAGTTTCGACGGCCCTAGAGGCTCGGCTTGAGGAATGGTCGTAATCAGTTCCTCTCCCGTGATCTCCTTGATTTGCTGTTGCCAGCTCTGCGATGTGCCAAAGCGAGTATCTGTTGTCATCACCGTATTGGAGACGATGGGAATAACTCTTGCCCCTTCATCTACAAAACGCTGGATTTGCGGCATCGTTTCTTCAAATGTGCAGTGCGAACCGGAAAGACCGAATCCAATGGTTTTTCCCTGTAGTTTACCCATGCTGATTCCCCCTGGATCTCGTTTGCTCCGCAATCAGACGCGACAAGGTCTGGGCCATGATTTGTCCTGCGGTTTTTGGTGCAACGATTCCGGGCAGTCCGGGTGCGAGCAGTGCCTTGATCCCCCGTCTTTCGGCGTAGCGAAAATCTGTGCCACCCGGTTTGGAAGCGAGATCGAGGATAAACGCCGACTGCGGCATTTGAGCGATTACCTCTGCTGTCAGGATTAATTGCGGGACCGTATTGAAGACAAAATCAACATTCGTCACGTGCTGCCGTACTTCGCCTATATGGAAGGGAGTCAATCCCATCTCATAAATGCGCGCCAAGTGTTCCTGACGCCTTGCTCCAACTTTAACACGAGCTCCAAGTGAGTGTAAGGCCCGAGCCATGGATAACCCGGTACGGCCCAATCCCAAAACCATGCTGTTCGAACCGTGAATCGTAATATCCGTGTTTTGGATCGCCATCATCAGCGCTCCCTCTACGGTAGGGATGGAGTTGTAGATGGCTACATCATCACGATCCAGCAGTTCTACCAACGGAATGTTCTTGGGTTCCAACAGTCCGCGCAGGTATGGTTTGGCCATTCCCGTGTATACCACGCAGTGCTTTGGCAGGCTGGCAACATGCTCTTCTTGCAGCTTTAGTTGCTTGGAGCAAAAGATGCTTTCTACATAACCAGAGTCATCAGTTCCGACAATGGGTAGGATGAGGGCATCCGCGTCTTTCAACACATCGCATGTTAATGGTCTCTTCGTTGCCCCTGTGAAATTGCTTTCCAGGTTGTCGAAGCCAATTAACGTCACCATCGCATCCAGTTGAATGCAGCGTTTAATCACTTCCAACTGGCGCGCGTCGCCGCCGATGAAGGCAACATGTATGCCCGTTAGCATGCTGCGTTCCCCTTTCCACACATTTTACTGCATCTTGATTGAAACGCAAGGGTTTTTCCGTACGAAACGTAAGTCGCGAAACGTTGTAGTCTACCTCCATCCTATTCTCTCGCCCTTGGTTCGGTGACACTGAGTCTACTTTTGAGCCGTTTGATTCTCAAGCGGTTTCAACTGGATGATGATCATGTCCGGCCCAATTTTGATGATGGAGCTCCACGGAATCACAATATCCTCTCTTTTCTTGCCTAAACCCAAAAAGCCGCCACCAGACAAAAGAATGGACTCAATCGTCCCGTTTTGCGGATCGATGATCAGATCAGAGTCGCCAATCACACCCATCCTCTCACCTGTGTCCAATCCTATGATCTCTTTGCCACTCAATTCGCTTAAGCGCATAGACGCATCTCCCTTTGTCCACGTGGTTTACTGTTGATATACGCAAAAAAATCCGGGCTATGCCGGATTTTTAACAAGCATCACATGGATGCAAGCACATCATTTTTCACATTTTCCGGGAAGCCCTCCAAAGGACTTACCATTGCCAGCGCCATCTTGCTGCGGAACAGTTCTTGCGCTACCGCCAAGACGGATTCATGGGAGACCCGGTCGATTTTGGCGATGATTTCATCGAGGCTCAGGTGTCGGGAGAGCAGTAATTCGTTCTTGCCCAGACGGCTCATGCGGCTGCTGGTGCTCTCCAGGCTTAGCATCAGGCTTCCTTTCAACTGTTCCTTTCCTTTGTTCAATTCTTTGTCCGTAATGCCGTTGACGGTCACATCATGCAAAATGTTGGTGACAATGTCAAATACCTGCCCGACGTGCTCAGGAGCCGTTCCCGAATAAATCGTAAACGAGCCCGTCTCTTTATAGGAAGAATGGTATGAATAGACCGAATAAGCCAATCCCCGCTCTTCGCGAATTTCTTGAAACAATCTTGAGCTCATGCTTCCCCCGAGTACATTGTTCAGCAGGATCAGCGAGTAGGTATTCTCGTGCCCAACCTGGAAGCCAGGAAGGGAGATGCACAAATGAGCCTGTTCAGTTGCTTTATTATGTCCGATGATCTCACCCGAAAACGGGGGCTTCGTCAGGCTGACTTCACTTCCCTTTCGCGAAAACCCGGAAAAGCGCTTTTTGATCTCCTCGATCAACGCGTCATCAAAATTGCCTGCTACCGTAATCACGGTATTCCCCGGCAGATAACGCTCCTCAATGTATTGGACAAGATCGTTCCTCTTCAGGCTTCGCAGGACATCCTCCGTCCCCAGAATCGAGTAGCCGAGCGGATGTTGACCGAAGCTGGCTCTGCTGATCAGATCATGCACCAGATCGTCCGGCGTATCTTCATACATGCTGATCTCCTCGATGACGACATTTTTCTCCTTCTCCAGTTCTTCAGGGTCAAAAACGGATTCAAAGAACATATCAGCCAGCACAACCAGAGCTATTGGCGCGTGCTGATCGAGCACACGGGCATAGTAGCAGGTGTACTCTTTCGAAGTAAACGCATTCACGTTACCGCCGATCTCATCGAACGTCTCTGCAATTTCTTTGGCAGAGCGAGTAGCAGTACCTTTGAAAAACATGTGCTCCAAAAAATGGGAAATGCCATTATTCTGTTCATTTTCATATTTCGAACCGGTCCCCACCCATATTCCGATGGCTACAGAGCGAACGGACGGAATTTTCTCCGTCACGATTCTCAGACCGTTTTCACAAGTATGACGTTGTATCACAAAAATCCTCCTTGGCGAATCTTATCGTCTTCGATCCTCATAGGCAGATCTGCACCCGTAAACACGTCTAACTATAGCAAACTTCCAGTCTCACCACAACAAAGGAGCATGCTTCAGGATTGTTTGGGCAGGCGGCTACTGGAGAGGAGCTCTGATACGGTGGTAGGAACAAGCCCTTTTTGCTTGGCGAGTGTCAGCAATTGGTCCAGGCTGGCCTCCGATGCCGCGGTCGGGTGCATCAGAACAAGAACGCCATTTTCCATTCGTTTGCTGATTCTTTGGATGACCCAGGAAGGTGAAGGCTTCTTCCAATCGACTGTGTCTGCAGTCCACATGATCGTCTGCATGTCATAAGAGGAGCGAGCAATATCCACGACACGCTGATTAAACGATCCGGATGGAGGCGCGAAGAGGCTGGGCTTGATTCCGACTGTCTTCTCAATCACTTCCTGCGTTCGCTGGATTTCTTGATGGATTCTTTCTACGCCCAGGTGCTTCATATCGGGATGAGAATAAGCATGATTGCCAATTTCATGGCCGCGCTGCGCGATTTTCTTGGCTTCCTCCGGATACTTCTTCACCCAGGAGCCATCGAAAAAGAAGGTTGTTTTGACCTGATGTTTGTCCAGCGTATCCAGCATGGAATCCAGGTACTCATTCCCCCATGCCACGTTGATCATAAAAGAGATAGCGGGTTTTTTGGGATTGCCGCGATAGATCGGATGCGCCCCCAGCTGCTTGAGCGTGACAGCCGGTTCTACTTCCTTGAAAACAAGCGATTCGGGACCAGATTGCTTGGATGCAAGCATTTTTTCGAGGGACGCCTCTACATCCACCATCAGTCCGTTGTATCCCGGAATCGCTTTCCATGTAGGGTCCACCTTTGCATCCACCGGCGCTTCTTCCCGTCCCGCTTTCCACGTTTCGATCATCTGGCGCAAACGTTCCTTCTCGTCCCCCGCAGCGGTTGCAAAGACAGCTTCCTTCTCCTTCACCGCATTTACATAACGAGAAATTGGCTGACCATTCATCAGGAATGTCAAAAGCACTGCGATACCAATTGCGAACCACAGCCTCCTCTTGCCCTTCGTCATAGGACCCTTTCCTCCTCCAAAACGTACAAGTCTCTCTTTGTCCACTCTATGTTTGCGGCAGGAAAGTTAGACGAAAAAAGAAAAAGCTTCCGTACGCGAAGTGTTCTTCGAGTGACGAAGCCTTTTGGGTGGGACTATTATTCTGCTTGCGCAGGTGCTTCCTGTTTTGCCGCTGCCTGCTCTTTGAGGACAGCCTTGCGGGAAAGGTTGACACGACCTTGGTCGTCAATTTCCGTAACCTTCACTTCAATTTTATCGCCTACAGCGACGACATCCTCGGTTTTGGCTACGCGTTCTTCCGCCAATTGAGAGATGTGGCACAATCCTTCCTTGCCGGCAAACAGCTCTACAAATGCACCGTATTTCTCGACGCGCTTGACGGTGCCCAGATACATCTGGCCAACTGCCACCTCGCGAACGAGATCTTCAATGATTTGTTTCGCACGCATGTTTGCTTCATGGTTAATAGAGGCAATAAAGACGCGCCCATCCTGCTCGATGTCGATTTTTACGCCGGTTTCCTCGATGATCTTGTTGATCACGCGACCTTGAGGACCGATGACATCACGGATTTTTTCCGGATTGATTGTCATTGTCATAATTTTAGGCGCGAATGGAGACAGTTCTTTACGCGGTTCGGAGATTGTGCTCATCATGTGCTCGAGGATGTGCATACGTCCAATTCGCGCTTGCTCCAACGCCATTTGCAGGATTTCACGATTGATCCCGGAGATCTTGATATCCATCTGGATTGCCGTCACACCAGCTTCTGTACCGGCTACCTTGAAGTCCATATCTCCGAGGTGGTCTTCCATACCCTGGATGTCCGTAAGAATGGAGAAGGTGTCTCCGTCTTTTCCCATGATCAAGCCCATCGCGATACCCGCTACAGGTGCTTTGATCGGCACACCTGCGTCCATCAAAGCAAGAACGCTGGCGCAGATTGAGGCCTGCGAGGTAGAACCATTGGACTCAATTACTTCAGAAACCAGACGAATGGTGTATGGAAACTCTGTTTCACTCGGAATGATCGGCTCGATCGCCCGTTCACCCAATGCACCATGACCGATCTCACGGCGGCCAGGAGGACGCAGTGGACGCGCTTCCCCTACGCTGTACGGCGGGAAATTGTAGTGGTGCATAAAGCGTTTGGACTCTTCCAGACCCAATCCATCCAGAATTTGCACGTCACCCAAAGCACCCAATGTACAAACACTCAGTGCTTGTGTCTGTCCGCGAGTAAACATCCCGGAACCGTGTGTGCGGGCCAAAATGCCGACTTCGCTGGAGAGGGGGCGGATTTCATCCAATGCTCGTCCATCCGGGCGTACTTTTTCATCGGTAATCAAGCGGCGCACTTCATCCTTGACGATATTGCCCAGTACTTCGGAAATCATTTTTTCCTTTTCGGCATACATCTCCGGATCTTGTGCAGCGAAGTGCTCCAGCGTCTCCGCCTTGATTTGATCGATGGCATCGTAGCGTGCCTGTTTTTCTTCGATGCGTACAGCTTCCTTCAACCGTGCTTCTGCGACGGCGCGAACTGCCTGGTCAATCTGCGGATCAACTTCGTGCAGAATGACTTGCATTTTTTCTTTGCCGATCTCTGCGACGATCTTGTTTTGGAATTCAATCAGTTGCCTGATGACCTCATGTCCTGTCATGATCGCTTCGAGCATGATTGCTTCCGGCACCTGGTTAGCGGATGCTTCCACCATGTTGATGGCACTGTGGGTACCTGCAACGACGAGGTGAATGTCGCTCTTCTCCGCTTGCTCGACAGTCGGGTTGATAATAAATTGACCATCTACGCGTCCCACGATCACACCCGCGATCGGACCTTCAAAAGGAATTTCTGAGACGCACAGCGCTGCGGATGTTCCGATCATCGCGGCGATTTCTGGCGAACAATCCTGATCGACAGACAAGACAGTGTTGACGATTTGTACATCGTTACGGAATCCCTCTGCAAAAAGCGGGCGTACAGGACGGTCGATCAAGCGGCTGGCGAGAATCGCTTTTTCACTTGGACGTCCTTCTCTTTTAATGAAGCCGCCGGGGATTTTCCCGACTGCGTAGAGACGCTCCTCATAGTTGACAGTGAGCGGGAAGAAATCAAGAGCTTTAGGTTCCTTCGAGACCGTCACCGCAGACAGAATTGCCGTATCGCCGTACCGAACCAGTACCGAACCCTGAGCCTGTTTGGCCATTTTGCCAAATTCCAGCGTCAGTTTGCGGCCTGCCAGTTCAAACTCATATGTACGGTATTGTTGCTCCATGTTGCTAGCAGTCCTCCTTCACGACAATGTGCAGTTCTACACTTTGTTTTCTACCTGTATGTATTATTTCCTGCCGCAGGTAAAATTAAATGGATACCATTGGCAGCCTTTCGGGGTAATAAAAAAAGCTTCAATTTGAAGCTCGTACGAAGGGTGCAGCCCTGTATACGTCCATGTATTAGTTGGGAAGCCCGCCACACTTGGCAGCGGGCCCCCCGACGTAGGAAAAAGCGGGAAAACCCGCTTTTTGCATGACGTACCTTAGCGGCGCAGACCCAGACGGTCTACCACAGAACGGTAACGTTGAACATCTGTTTCTCTCAAGTATGTCAACAGGTTACGGCGTTGACCTACCATTTTCAACAGACCGCGACGGCTGTGATGGTCTTTCTTGTGCGTACGCAGATGTCCGTTCAGGTTGTTAATGTTCTCGGTCAAGATAGCGATTTGCACTTCCGGCGAACCGGTGTCGTTCTCGTGAGTACGGAACTCTTCAATCAGTTGAGTTTTACGTTCTTGAGACAATGCCATCTAGACTCACCTCCTTGTTTTGTATACCATGCAGCCGAGTCTGCCGTCGGTGAGAATCGGACAGCCAAGCTGTGGTTATCTGTACAACGTTATGAATTATATCATATCGATTTATGGAATGCAAAGCGAAATCAGAAGCTAGTAGGACTCCGAGAACCTCTTCTTGGCGGTGACCACGTCTTGTTGAATCTGCGCAATCAATGCATCTACCCCGGCGAATTTTTGCTCTTCGCGGATGAAGAAGAGAAACTCGATTTCTACTTCTTTGCCGTAAATCTCCTTGGAGAAATCAAAAATGTGCACTTCTAGTGATTTTTCTTTCTTCTCCAGCTCAAAGGTTGGCTTGATCCCGACGTTCATCACTCCAAAATACGTCTCCTGATCTACGGTAAAGCGAACGCCATAGACCCCGTTTTTGCCAATGAGATAGGGACGCAGTGCCGCGACATTGGCGGTCGGAAAGCCAATCGTGCGCCCCCGCTTGTCACCATGCACGACGGTCCCTCGCACTTTGTAGGGACGTCCCAGCAAGTGGCGGGCCTGTTCCACATCCCCATGGTGCAGGTATTCGCGAATGACCGTGCTGCTCACCTTTTCTCCCAAGCGATTGACTGGCCCGACTATGTCCACGCCATATCGGCCCTGGCTCATCTCTTGCAAAGTCTGCGCTGTCCCCATGCCCCGATGACCGAATGTGTAGTCAAAGCCGACGACTACGTGGCGGCAAGAAAGAGGCAGCAGGCACTCGTCGATGAAATCCTCAGGGTAAACGGCAGCAAACGAAATGTCAAATTGCATGACGTACGTGGTATCCACGCCCATTTTTTCAAATTGCTCCAGCTTGTCCGGCAAGGGTGTCAGATAGTGGTTGTAGCCGCTTTGCCCCAGCACTTCCCGCGGATGGGGATCAAACGTCAAGACGGTGCTTTGCCAGCCGTTCGCCTTTGCGATATCAATGGCCTTCTGGATCACTCTGCGATGGCCGAGATGGACTCCGTCAAAATATCCTAAGGCGATCGCAGAGGGATTCGGTTCATGGAAGTCAGTAGGTATTGGATATGACAGGGAAATGGTTTTCACAGTTACACCTCGGAAGGAAAGACTTTTTCGGCTTTGGCATAGAGGCCTTTATCCCCTCGGCAAACGCGATGAATCCCGAGTAGCTGTTCGCCGGAAAACAGGCAGATCAAGCTCCCTTCCTTGGCATCCACAGCGGGCAATCCTGTCGGGAGTCCGTTCAAAACGGCTTTGACCCGCTCCGGTTTCACCTGGACGAAGGGAAGGAAAGAGACTGCTTCGCGGATGGAGAGCATGGGTTGGGACAGATCTCCTCCATGTGCTGCCAATTCTTCCAATGTTGCCAGCGGAATCGCATCCTGCTCGGTAAAAGGACCGCTTTTGATTCGCCGCAACAGCTTCATATGGGCAGGATACCCCAGAGCACGCCCAAGGTCAACACATAACGTGCGCATGTATGTCCCTTTGGAGCAGGTACAGGTAAAATGGACATCTACCATGCCATGCTCCACACAAACCTCGTGCAAGACCAGGTCATAGATCGTGACCTTGCGCGCCTGCCGCTCCACGACAGTTCCTTCCCTGGCCAGGTCGTACAGGCGTTTCCCGTTCACTTTTACCGCTGAGAACATCGGGGGCACCTGCTCGATTTCCCCCAAAAATTGCTGAAAAACCGCCTTGACTCGCTCCTCGGTAATCGAAGCAGTATCCACTTCCTGCTTTTCCACCATTTCTCCAGTAGCATCTTCCGTCGTGGTGGTATACCCGATACGCATGACGACATCGTAACGCTTGGGCAGCTCCTGCAAATATTCAACAAGCCGGGTAGCATGACCCAGGCAAATCGGTAGCACCCCGGTCACTTCCGGATCCAGCGTGCCGGTATGCCCCACCTTCCGCGTGCCGTACAGGCGGCGAATCCTCGCTACGCAATCGTGAGACGTCATACCAGCTGGCTTGTCAATCACCAACACACCGCTTACGTTACTCATGTTCCTTCACTCCTAGAGCTTCACCGACTGCGTGCCAAACTCTTTTTTGTACATCTGCTACCTCGCCGCGGATCGTACAGCCTGCTGCCTTCGCATGTCCGCCTCCTCCAAATTGTTTGGCAATGACGGCGACGTCCACTCGGTCTCGCGCTCGCATGCTCACCTTGATAGCACCGGGTTCCGACTCTATAAAAGTAATGCCTACCTCGACTCCTTCGATGTTGCGGCAGTAGTTGACCAGTCCGCCAGCATCCTCGCGCTGTGCCCCTGCTTCTTCAAAATCGGCGGGCTGAACGGTAATGGAGGCTACCTGATTTTGATGCGTCAGAATGAGGGTCTGGAGAGCTCGGCGAAGGATATTCACATGCGCCAGAGTGATTTCCTCCAGACAGCGCTCCGCCACTTCTCCAGGTTTTACCCCGTATGTAAGCAATTGTGCAGCGATTTCCATCACCCGAGGGGAAGTATTGGAGTAGCGAAAGCCTCCGGTATCTGTCAACAGGCCCGTATAGATGCACAAGGCCAGCTCTTTGTCAAAAGGAACCCCTGCTTCAACGGCAACATCATACAAGATCTCGGCAGTCGCTGCTGCATCCGTCCGTATCAGGTTGAATGTACCAAAGGCGTCATTCGTCGGGTGATGATCGATATTGAGCAGTACCGCGTCAGACGCAAAGAGAGACCGTACATCACCCATCCGCGACTCATCGGCGCAGTCGACGGCGATTACGGCCCCGAACGTCTCATCTAGCGGTTGCTGGGATAGATTGCGGAGAAGCTCAAAGCGAGGGAGGAAGGAAAATTTCTCGGGAGTCTCTCCTTCATTGATCACGATGTATGTTTTTCCTAATTTCTCCAGAATCAAAGCGACTCCTAGTGCCGAGCCGGTCGCGTCGCCATCTGGATTGACATGAGAAAGAACCAGGAAGCGGTCATGTTCCTTCATGAATTGTGCCGCTTCCTTGATCTGTTCCTGATTATGATTCATCCCGTTTTTCCCCTTCAGTGGAGATTTCCCGCAGGATTGTTTCGATTTTGCTGCCGTAGTCGATGGACTCATCCAGCTTGAAAACAAAGTCAGGGATATGGCGCAGTTTGACGCGCTTGCCGATCTCTGTGCGCAAATACCCTTTTGCCTTATGCAGTCCGGCGAGAGATGCCTTGCGCTCTTCCTCGCTTCCAAAGATGCTGACAAAGACCTTAGCCAATTGAAGATCACTTGTTACCTCTACATCTGTAACGGTCACAAAGCCGACGCGAGGGTCTTTTAATCCTCGTTGCAAGACGATGCTCAACTCTTTCTTGATCTCCTCGCCTACGCGACTCATGCGTGTTTTGTTCATTCTATTCACCTCCGTCGCCTGCTTACTCATAGTATTCCGTATCCGCAGCAATCAACTCTACGCCGGGATGGATTTCCACGAGTCGAATCGCGGCCTGAATCTCCTGTTGCAAAAAAGAGACCTCATTAGCAACGGCAGCGATACCCAAGACGGTACGCTGCCACTGCTCCTGGTAAGCCACCTCTGCTACGGAGAGGTTGAATCGACTCCGCAGCTTGCCGATCACACTTTTGACGATGGCTCGTTTCTCTTTCAAGTTTTGGCATGCGGGCAGAAACAGTTCAATCCGCGCACCTACTACCATTATTGCTTCACTTCTACCATGACGAATGCTTCGATCACATCGCCAACCTTGATGTCGTGGAATCGTTCCAAGGTCAAGCCACATTCATAGCCAGCTGCAACATCTTTTGCATCGTCCTTGAAGCGCTTCAAGGTATCGAGCTTGCCTTCGTAGATTACAATACCTTCGCGAATCACGCGGGCACCAGCATCGCGGCTCAGTTTTCCTTCCGTTACATAGCATCCGGCAATGTTCCCGATCTTGGACACCTTGAACACTTCACGGATTTCAGCCTGGCCGATGATGTTCTCTTTATACACGGGATCCAGCATCCCTTTCAGGGCTTGCTCAATCTCTTCAATAACCGTATAGATGACGCGATGCAGTCGAATATCGATCTTCTCTTGCTCAGCCATGCTGCGTGCGTTTGGCTCAGGACGTACGTTAAAGCCAATCACGATTGCGTTGGACGCATTTGCAAGTGTTACGTCAGATTCAGTAATCGCCCCAACACCGGTATGAATGATTTTCACACGCGTACCGTTCACATCGATTTTCTCCAGAGAGCCACGCAGAGCTTCCACGGAACCTTGAACGTCCCCTTTTACAATCAGGTTGAGCTCTTTAATGTCTCCTTCCTGAATGTGTTGGAACAGATCGTCCAGGGATACACGCGTGTTTTCACGGCGCTCGGATTCACGCTGCTTGGATGCGCGAGCTTCACCGATTGCACGAGCTTTCTTCTCATCTTCAAAGACCATGAATTGATCCCCGGCTTGAGGCACATCATTCAGACCCGTGATTTCAACCGGTGTGGACGGACCCGCTTCTTTCAGACGGCGACCTTTGTCGTTGACCATCGCACGTACACGGCCATGAGCGGAGCCTACTACGATCGGATCACCTACACGCAATGTCCCATGCTGAACCAGAATCGTAGCGACAGGACCGCGTCCTTTGTCCAGCTCTGCTTCGACGACAGTACCGCGAGCGCGTTTGTCTGGATTTGCTTTCAGCTCCTGAACTTCGGAAACGAGCAAAATGTATTCGAGCAACTCCTCGATACCGATGCGTTGTTTGGCGGAAATGGGCGAGAAGATGGTGTCGCCGCCCCACTCTTCAGAAACCAGCTCGTACTCGGTCAGCTCCTGCTTGACGCGGTCGATGTTTGCCTCCGGCTTATCAACCTTGTTGACCGCTACGATGATCGGTACCCCAGCTGCCTTGGCATGGCTGATCGCTTCGACTGTTTGAGGCTTAACGCCGTCATCTGCTGCAACGACCAGGATGGTAATATCCGTGATTTGCGCACCACGAGCACGCATTGTTGTGAAGGCCGCGTGACCAGGTGTATCCAGGAAGGTAATCTTCTTCCCTTTGATTTCAACTTGGTACGCACCGATATGCTGCGTGATTCCGCCTGCTTCCCCTGCGACCACATTCGTGGAGCGAATGGCGTCCAGCAAGGTTGTTTTTCCGTGGTCAACGTGACCCATGATCGTAACGACTGGAGGGCGCTCCTGCATTTTGTCTGGTTCGTCCACTTCTTCCAGCGTTTCGAAATTGGTTTCGTCGATAACGATCTTTTCTTCGACCTCGACGTTGTATTCCGCACAAATCAATTGGATGGCATCGCTGTCCAAATACTGGTTAATCGTTGCCATAATACCCAAATTAAACAACTTTTTAATGATTTCCGCCGGTTCCTTGCGCAGTTTTACCGCCAACTCGTTTACTGTCAGCGAGTCCTGGAAGGTAATTTTTGCAGGTGGTTCCAATACGGGACGAGGCGTTTGCTGACCACGTCCGCTATGGCGGTTGCGTCCTTGGTTGCGGTTATTGCCGCCGCGGAAAGGCTGGCTCTTCTTATTGTCTTCAAACGTTTTCTTGGTCGGAGGAGCTTTCTTGATCTTCTCGCGTTTTTCCAAGCCAACATTGGAAGGAAGCTTCACTTTGTCCTCAAACTCTTCTCCAGTACGGCCTTCAACTTGTGCATCCGCAGTTTGGTTTTGCGGCCGTGGCTGATTTTGAGGGCGATTCTGGTTTTGGTTTTGTGGCCGCTGGTTTTGCGGTCTTTGCTGATTGGATGTCTGCGGCTTGCGGTCAGTCTGTTTTGCGGGTTGACTTCTCATATGGTTTGGTTTTCTCTCCTGATTCTTCCCCTGATTTTTCCCCTGTTGAGGACGTTGCGAATCTGAACGCTTGCTGTTGCCCGTGCTGCGTTCGCGATCTGCTGGACGATCAGCCTTGGCTGGCTGAGCAGACGAGCCTTGACCTGCTTGCTGTGAACGAGCTTGTTGTCCTCTGGAGTCACTGGGGCGTCGTTGATCGTCTGCTTGTTTGGCTTTCGTCTCGGATGCAGGCGCTGTGCGCGGTTCCGGTTTAGCGGCCCCGGCTCTCAGCTTCGCCATGTGATCCTCGATCTTCTTGATCGTCCCTTCTTCCATGATACTCATATGGTTTGCCACTTCGATATTTAAACGCTTAAGCAAATTAAGGATTTCCTTACTGCTCATGTTGTGTTGTTTGGCATATTCATACACACGTGTCTTCAATGAACTTCACCCTTTCGTAAGTTAGGTGAGCAGACGCTGAATGCTTTCCGCCAACTTCCCATCCGTTACCGCCACGGTTACTCGCCCATCTTTTCCGATCGCGTGTCCCAGTGAATATCGGTCTGTCGTGGTTACACATGCAACACCGTAGTAGGAACATTTGTCTTGTACTTTTTTGGCGGTATTCCCAGATGCATCAGCCGCGAGCAACACCAGTCGGGCCTGACCGCTGCGAACAGCCTGCAGGACCAATTCCTCTCCGGTAATAATTTTCCTTGCCCGCATTGCCAATCCGAGTAGCTGCGCTGCCTTTGGGTTCATTGACCCATCATCTCCATCCACTGGTTACGAAAGGTATCATACTTTTCTTGAGAAATGGTGATGTTTAAGGCGCGTTCCAGCACTTTTTTCCATTTTCCCGATGCAAACGCATCCGGTTTCAGGCAGCTATCTTGCCGACACACATAGGTACCGCGTCCTGCAGCCTTGCCAGTCAAATCGATGACAATCTCTTCTTCTGGTGTCCGGACTACGCGGATTAATTCCTTTTTCGGAAACATTTCTTGGCAGACAATGCATTTACGCAAAGGGATCTTTTTTTGCTTCATGATTATTCGTTGTCCGCTCCTTCATCGTCTTCTGCCTCTCTCGGATAGACGATGCCTTCTTGTTCCGCTTGCGACTCACTCTTGATGTCGATCTTCCAGCCAGTCAATTTGGCAGCAAGGCGGGCGTTTTGACCGCGTTTGCCAATCGCGAGCGAAAGTTGATAGTCAGGCACAATGACACGGGTCACTTTATCCGCGGCATTCACCTCGACATGCAGCACTTTCGCCGGGCTGAGTGCATTCGCGACATACTCGGACGGATCTTCAGACCAACGTACGATGTCGATTTTCTCACCTTTCAATTCCGTCACAATCGTCTGGACGCGCATTCCTTTTGGCCCTACACAGGCACCAA
Organism: Brevibacillus panacihumi W25; assembly: GCF_000503775.1. Classification (GTDB taxonomy): domain Bacteria; phylum Bacillota; class Bacilli; order Brevibacillales; family Brevibacillaceae; genus Brevibacillus; species Brevibacillus panacihumi_A. Next base: position 278,531 of record NZ_KI629785.1, read on the forward strand.
CAGGGTCTACGTCTGGATTGATGGAATGAACAGCGATTTTAGAGCGGTCTCCAGCTTCACGAGCCACGGACTTGATCTCTACGACGCCATCGTAAATCTCAGGCACTTCCAGTTCAAACAGGCGCTTCAGCAGGCCTGGATGTGTGCGGGATACGACAATCTGTGGACCTTTCGTGGTCTTTTCCACTTTGATAATGTACGCTTTAACCCGATCCTGCGACTTGAATTCCTCGGAAGGCATTTTTTCTGTGATAGGCATAACAGCTTCCGCTTTTCCCAGATCAATATAATAATTGCGTGCATCCATGCGCTGTACGACACCTGTCACGATGTCATCTTCGCGCTCGATAAACTCGCTGTAGATCAAGCCGCGTTCTGCCTCGCGGATGCGCTGTGTGACGACCTGTTTCGCAGTCTGAGCAGCGATACGGCCAAAGTCACGTGGAGTTACCTCGATTTCGACGATGTCCTCCAGGCGGAAGTTCGGATCAATCTCTTGTGCTGCTTCGAGGGAAATCTCCAGTCTCGGGTCAAGCACTTCCTCCACCACGTTCTTACGCGCGAACACGCGTACCAGTCCAGAATGACGATTCACATCAACCCGCACGTTTTGAGCAGAGTTGAAGTTTCTTTTGTATCCAGAGATAAGAGCTGCTTCAATGGCCTCGATCAGTATATCTTTGGAGATGCCTTTCTCTCTCTCAATGGCTTCTAAAGCCTCAATAAAATCGCCGTTCATGACTTTCGTTGCCTCCTCCTTTACTACCACCAACCCTGTCTATTAAAAGACGATTGCCATCCGGGCCGTGTCTATTTGTTCTTGGGAAATGACGTACGTTTTTTTCGCTTCCTTGACTGTAAGCTTGCTATCCTCGAAGGAAATCAGTTCGCCTTCAAAGACAGTAGCTCCTTCTATCGGTTCTTTGGTCGTAATGTGAACATGTCGGCCGACAGCTTTCTTGAAGTCCTTATCGTTGCGCAACGGACGTTCAGCGCCCGGTGACGAGACTTCCAGGAAATATGCAGTAGGAATCGGGTCTGATTCATCAAGTTTCTGGCTTAATTTCTCGCTCACAAGGGCACAGTCTTCGATGTCAATATTGCCGACTTCATTGTCGATGAACACGCGCAGAAACCAGTTGCTTCCTTCTTTTTTGTACTCGATGTCAACCAGTTCCAGCCCCATCTCGTTCACAATGGGTGTGACCAGTTCGGTGACAATGTCCGTTACCTTGCTCAAGCAAGTACCTCCTTATCAGGTTTGAAATGAAGCATGAGGTCTAGCCAGAAAGAAAGAGTGGGTTTCCCCACTCTCGATCTGTCATGCGTATAAAACCAGTATTTCCAAAAAAATTATAGCATAACAGCCCTTCGCTGACAACCTTTGGATAACGCAGGTCCTGTCAGCATGCTTAGAATAAGGAAAGCTGGTTGGATTCCGGCAGTCCTTGCAATGCTCCCTGCTCTTCTAGGTACTCCAGAATCGTCTTGGAGATGCGGGAGCGGGACAGAAGATCCTCTTTGGAGAGGAATTCGCCTTCTTCTCTCGCTTTCACGATGTTGAGCGCGGCATTGGTACCGAGACCAGGAAGGGCATTGAACGGTGCCAGCAGGGAATTGCCCTCGATCAAAAAGCGCGTTGCATCCGATCTGTAGAGGTCCACGTTGGCGAAAGAGAATCCGCGCTCGACCATTTCCAGCGCCATTTCCAAAACAGTGAGCAGAGCTTTTTCCTTCGGTTGGGCGTCATGTCCCTTGCCCTCGATCTCCTCGATTTTTTGTCGGATCGCCGCCGAGCCTTTGACCATGAGCGGAATATCGAAGTCGTCCGCACGCACAGTAAAGTAGGTTGCGTAGAACTCCAGCGGGCGATGCACTTTGAAATAAGCGATCCGCACGGCCATCATGACGTAAGCGGTAGCATGCGCTTTGGGGAACATGTACTTGATCCGTTGGCAGGATTCAATGTACCAGTCCGGCACATTGTTTTTGCGCATTTCCTCCTGATCTTCTTCGGGAACGCCTTTTCCTTTACGCACTGACTCCATGATCTTAAATGCCCGCGATGGCTCCAGACCCTTATAGATCAAGTAGACCATGATGTCGTCACGACAACCGATAACATCAGGGAGTTTGCACGTACCGTTGCGGATCAATTCCTGGGCGTTGTTCAACCAAACGTCGGTACCGTGGGACAGCCCTGAAATCTGCACGAGCTCGGCAAAGGTAGTCGGCTTGGTGTCTTCCAGCATCTGCCGCACAAATTTCGTCCCAAATTCTGGAATTCCAAGCGTGCCCATGTTTGTCCCGATTTGTTCCGGCGTCACACCCAATGCCTCGGTGGAACTGAAAATCGACATCGTTTTTTTGTCGTCGAGCGGAATGGTTTTCGGGTCCATCCCCGTCAAATCCTGCAGCATCCGAATCACTGTCGGATCGTCGTGTCCGAGGATGTCCAGCTTCAGCAAATTGTCGTGGATCGAGTGGAAGTCAAAATGCGTCGTGCGCCACTCCGATTCATTGTCATCCGCCGGGAATTGGATCGGACAGAAGTCCTCGATTTCCATGTAATCAGGAACAACGATAATGCCGCCCGGGTGCTGTCCGGTGGTTCGTTTCACACCCGTACAACCGTTTACTAACCGGGCAATTTCTGCATTTCGCAGTGTCAGCCCCCGCTCATCCGCATACTTGCGTACATAGCCGTAGGCGGTTTTTTCAGCAACGGTGCCGATGGTTCCCGCGCGATATACATAGTCTGCTCCGAACAGCTCCTGTGTGTATTTATGGGCTCGCGGCTGGTAATCACCGGAGAAGTTCAAGTCAATATCCGGGACCTTGTCCCCTTTGAAGCCAAGGAACGTCTCGAAGGGAATATCCTGCCCATCCTTCGCCAGACGCGTACCACATGAAGGACAATCCTTGTCTGGCAAGTCAAACCCTGACGCGATCGAACCGTCCGTAATAAATTCGCTATGCTTGCACTCCGGACAACGATAGTGCGGCGGCAGCGGATTTACCTCGGTAATCTCCGACATCGTAGCGACGAAGGAAGAGCCTACCGATCCCCGCGAACCAACTAGATAGCCGTCCTGGAGCGATTTGGTCACCAGACGCTGTGAAATCAGGTAAATAACCCCGAATCCATGCTTGATAATGCTGTTCAGTTCTTTTTCCAGGCGTTTTTCGACGATTTCCGGCAACGGGTTGCCATATAAGGATGTTGCCCTGTCGTAGCACATTTGCCGCAATTCCTCATCTGCCCCTTCGATGTTCGGGGTGTACAGCTTGTCGGGAATCGGGCTTACATCCTCGATCATGTCCGCGATCAGGTTGGTGTTGGTGACCACTACCTCATGCGCCGTCTCTTCTCCCAGGAAAGAGAAGGCTTCCAGCATCTCGTCTGTCGTGTGCAGGTAGAGAGGCGGCTGGTTGCCTGCTGTCGGATCACCCTTTGAAAGCAGGAAAACATCGCGGAAGATGTGATCCTCCGGGTTGAGAAAATGGACATCTCCTGTTGCGACCACTGGTTTGCCCAATTCCTTCCCAAGGTCCACAATCATGCGATGATAGCCTTTCATCGTCTCCAGCGAAGGAATCTCCTCATTGCGCAACAGAGGCGAGTATTGAGAAACAGGCTGCAGCTCCAGATAATCGTAATAAGAGGCGACCTCTTTGAGCTCTTCCGGTGACTTCCCGCGTAGAATAGCCTGCATCAGCTCACCCTCTTTGCAGGCTGTGCCGATCAACAACCCTTCCCGGTGTTTGTTCAACTGGCTGCGTTGAATCCGCGGCCAACGGTAGAATGTCTCGACGTGTGAACGACTGACGAGCTTGTAGAGGTTCTTCAAGCCCTCCTTGTTGCGCACCAGTATCGTCGCATGGAAAGGACGGCTGCTTTTGTAATCGGCATCCTCGTTGCTCTTTTCGTTCAATTCGGCCAACGACTGAATTGACGCCTCGCGAATATCCTTGAGCATCTGCTGGAAGACGTGGGCCAAGGCGACTGTATCGTCCAAGGCACGGTGGGCGTTGACCAGTTCGACATTGAACTTTTTCGCCAGTGTTCCCAGACGGTAATTGCGCATTCCCTTATACATCATACGAGCCAGCGGCAGGGTATCAAGGAACGGATTACTCCACGGCTCCATACCGACACGTTTGGCGCAGGCATTGATAAAGGCCTTGTCAAACTCTGCATTGTGCGCGACCAGGACCGCATCCCCGGTAAACTCCTTGAATTTGCGCAGGACGACGTCCAGGGTCTCCTTTCCTCGCAGCATTTCGTTGGTAATTCCCGTAATTTCTGTCGTCTTTGGCCCGATTTCCAGCTGCGGATCAATTAATTCCGTCCATTGGTCAATGATTTCGGACCCCTTCATTTTGACGGCCGCAATCTCGATAATGGTATGTTCAGCTGCATTTAGCCCCGTTGTTTCCGTATCGAAAACGACGAATTCTGTATGTTCGTCGATCAGACGATTGCTTTCTTCAGTAAGGTTGTAGACGATGTCTATGCCATCCTCCACCACGTAGGCTTCCATGCCCAAAATGCATTTGATGTTGTTTTTCTTGGCTACGGAATAGGCTTCCGGAAAAGCCTGTACGACTCCGTGGTCCGTAATCGCGATGGCGGGATGTCCCCATTTCGCAGCTGTGGAGACCAAAGATTTGACGGAAGCAACAGCATCCATTGCACTCATCGGCGTATGGCAGTGAAGCTCGACACGCTTTTGCTCCGCCTTGTCTTTGCGAATGACCTGCTCAATCTGATTCAAGTCATTGGCATTCATGACCAGCTCGCGGATGAACGTATCGTGCTGCACGCTTCCCCGCACTTTTACCCACATGCCATCCTTCAGTACTTCAAGCATTTTTACATCTTCTTTATCTCGTGAAAAGATTTTTACCGTCAAGGAATCCGTGAAGTCCGTCACACAGAAGGTCAGCAAATGACGTCCGCTGCGCAGCTCCTTCAATTCGACGTTGAACACCGCCCCTTGAATCGTCACGCGCCGCTCTTCTTCCTGAATCTCCTGGATCGGAATCGGAGCGTCCTTGATTTCATATCCGATCATCATCGAAGTAATCGCTTCAGCCTTGTCGCCGTTCTTGCTCTCCCGATCCTGCTGGACAGCCGTCATAACGACTTCAACCAAAGCCCGTTCTTCCTCATCTCTTTGTTCGGCAAATGCCTTGTACGCCTCATCGCTCTCCTCGGCGTGAAAGGAAAAACGCGGCAAGCAGCCTGTCGTCTGTTCGAAGGCAGCGATCAATTCGCTGTCCGCCTTCTTTCGTTTGACCATCTCGACGGTCATTTCAGTCGGCAAATACACCTTCACTTCTTGCAGTTCCACTTGTTTTCTCGCATTGCGCATCGTAACTGCCAAGGAATTCAGGCTTGGTTCCAGCCGCGTCAGCAAAACACCCCAGTATTCCTCTATCACCATATCCATAGGGGGTATTTGACGGTAGCGGAAATTCGCATCGACTTCGGCCAGATGAGAGAAGCTATTCGTCAAGCGCTGCATGAACGCCTGAAACACCTGAGCTGGCAGGAGGGATGGCAATGTAAAATGAAACACCCATTTTTTGTTTTGCTTGAAAAGCTCCAGTTTATCAATTTGGCCGTCAAGGAAAAAACGCTCCACCCATTCATCTGGAATACCCATCTGTTTGACCAAAAGGGAGAAGCGTTGTTTTTGCTCTTGTAAACGATCCACGGTACTCCCACCTTCCCTTTGACAAGAAAAAGAGGTACTCCCTTGGTATCAGGGAAGTACCCCGTATATTTCGACAAAAACCGGCTTATTTCCTGCTGGTTATTTATTCGCCAAACAGTTCTTGTCCCGTGTGGTCAATGCTTGCCAGCAGAGCTTTTACTGTTGGTACAAGCTCGTCCAGCTTGACTACATGGTTTTCTCCGTTTTTGCGTACGCGCACTTCAACGGTTCCTTCTTGTGCCGCCTTGTCTGAGACGGTAATACGCAGCGGCAGTCCGATCAGATCTGCATCTTTGAACTTCACGCCTGCACGCTCTGGACGATCGTCAAATAGCACTTCGATCCCCGCACGTTGCAATTGTTCCGTGATCTGTTCACTTGCCTGGCGCTGTTCCTCCACTTTTACATTGACTGGGATGACATGCACGTGGAAAGGAGCGACAGCTACTGGCCAGATAATGCCATCATCGTCGTTGTTTTGCTCGATGACAGCCGCGATAGTCCGGGATACGCCGATTCCGTAGCAGCCCATAATCATCGGCTGGCTTCTACCGTTTTCGTCGAGGAAGGTAGCGCCCATCGCCTGTGAGTACTTGGTACCCAATTTGAATACGTGACCAACCTCAACGCCACGTGCGAACTTGATCGCTCCCCCTGTGCGCGGGCATTTGTCCCCTTCGGTAATATTGCGCAGATCCGCAAATCGGGACACCGCAAAATCGCGGCCAGGAGCGACGTGGATGAGGTGGTAGTCGGTTTCATTGGCGCCGACGATGCCATCATGCACATCCTGCACGAATTGGTCTGCAATGATTTCCACTTTCTTGGCATCGAGACCGACAGGACCCACGAAGCCCGCCGGAGCACCTGTCAACTCGCGCAGCTCGGCTTCGGAAGCCATGCCTACATGTGTGGCATCATAGAGATTTTTCAGTTTTACTTCATTCAATTCGTGATCTCCGCGAACCAGGACCATGACAAGTTGGTCGTCCACTCGGTAGATCAGACTTTTGATAATCTTCTTTGCTTCTACGTTCAGCGCCTGGGTCAATTGCTCGATCGTTCTTACATCTGGTGTATGAACTTTTTGCGCAGCAGGCACTTCTCCTTCTGGCTTCGCGGATGGTGTGTACACCACTTCCGCCTTTTCCAGGTTGGCAGCAAAATCGCCCTCTTCAGAATAGGCGATCGTATCTTCCCCGATTTCGCACAAGGCCATGAATTCATAGGTGCCTTTTCCGCCGATCGCTCCGGCGTCTGCCTCTACTGCGCGGAAATTCAGTCCGACACGGGTGAAAATGCGAGTGTAGGCGTCGTACATCGCCTGGAAGTTGCGATCCAATCCTTCTTGCGTCGTGTCAAAGGAATACGCATCCTTCATGATAAATTCGCGGCAACGAATCAAACCGAAGCGCGGTCTTACTTCATCCCGAAACTTGGTCTGAATCTGATAAAGGTTGATCGGAAGCTTTTTGTAGGAATTGATCTCGTCGCGTACCAGACTGGTAATGACTTCCTCATGGGTTGGACCCAGTGCAAAAGGACGCTCATGACGGTCCTGCAAACGAACCAACTCCGGTCCGTAAACATCCCAGCGGCCAGTCTGATGCCACAGCTCGGCAGGCTGCATCGCAGGCATCAACAGCTCCTGGGCGCCTGCGCGATTCATCTCCTCACGCACAATTGCTTGGATTTTATGCAAGGTGCGGATCGCCAGCGGGAGATAGGTATAAATCCCCGAGGCCAACTGGCGAGCCATCCCTGCGCGCAGGAGCAGCTTATGGCTGGCGATCTCCGCGTCAGCAGGCACTTCCCGCAAGGTAGGGATCAACATTTGACTTTGCTTCAACACGTGCGTGTCCTCCTTATGCCTTTACAGCAATCAACTTCTTTATCGAATCGATGCACTATTTGACTTGTTCTTTCACGATTTCGTCGATTTCCTTCATCAACTCTTCAAACAGTTCGTCTTCCTTCACTTTTCGCACAATCTCGCCATTGCGGAAGATCAGGCCTTCTCCGTTACCGCCTGCAACACCGACGTCTGCCTCGCGCGCTTCGCCAGGTCCGTTGACGGCACAGCCCATTACCGCTACTTTCAACGGTACTTTAAGCGTTGAGACCGCATCTTCTACACGTGTTGCCAGCCCGATCAGGTCGATGGCACAGCGACCGCAAGACGGGCACGCAATCACCACCGGATCGTTGTTGACGATATCGAGACTGCGCAGGATCTGTTTGGCTACCTTGATCTCTTCCACGGGGTCAGCTGTCAGCGATACGCGGATCGTATCACCTATCCCCATCGACAGCACGGTTCCGATTCCGACGGCGGATTTAATGCTCCCCGAAAATTGAGTTCCGGCCTCGGTAACACCAACATGCAATGGATAATTGCGCTTTTGTGCCATCAGCGAGTAGGTCTGGATCATTGTTGGCACATCCGACGATTTCAAGGAAATCACGATGTTGTCGTAATTGAGATCTTCCAGAATTTCCACGTGATCCATCGCAGACTCTACGATCGCTTCAGGAGATGGGTATCCATATTTTTCCAAAAGTCGTTTTTCTACCGAACCGGAGTTGACCCCGATGCGAATCGGCACATTACGCTCTCGGCACGCCTCGACGACTCTTTTGGTTTTTTCCTTGGAGCCGATGTTGCCGGGGTTGATCCGAATTTTATCTATACCGCTTTCGAGGGCAATCAATGCCAGCTTGTGGTCGAAATGAATATCGGCCACAAGCGGCAGCGGTGAACGTTCCTTGATTTGTTTGATGGCGCGGGCTGCATCTTCGTTGATGACAGCCAGGCGTACAATTTGACAACCGACATCATGCAGTCGTTGAATCTGGGCCAGTGTGCTTTCTACATCGCGCGTATCTGCGGTTGTCATGGATTGGATGACCACACTTTTTTGGCCTCCGATCTGCACTCCTCCTACAAATACCGGTTTCGTCTCCTCGCGCTTGTACATTTTGCACCATCCTTTTTCTTTGTCTGTCTTGTATCATCTGTTATTACGTTTCTATGCAAACAATCGTTGCAAATCGTTCCAGGTCACGACCAGGATCAACAGCATCAAAAAAGCAAATCCGAGGAAGTGGACCATGCCTTCCTTATGTGGATCGACTGGACGTCCTCGCAACGCTTCTACTGCCAAAAAAGCCAACCGTCCGCCATCTAGCGCCGGCAACGGTAAGAGATTGAACAATCCCAGGTTGATACTCAGGACGGCAGCCCATTGCATGAGGACCGCAAGTCCTTGTTGGGCGAACTCTCCGGTCATCTTGAAAATCCCCACCGGTCCGCTCAAATCATCCAGGCCTACGCCTCCCGTGAACAGCATCCCTAACCCTTTCAGGATCATCACGGTAAATTTGTACGTAGAGGTTACACCGAATTTCAGCGCTTCTCCAGGTGCAGATGTAAGGGACTGCGTGACCATGATCTTTCCGACATTATTTTCGTCACTGACTACCTTAAGAGGTACCTTGGAGATTTGTCCATCACGTTCGATCTCAAAAAGCAGCTCTTTGTTAGGGGAACTGCTGACGATTTCCACAACTTGCTGCCAGGTAGCCACTTTCGTCCCCTCAATCGAGATTACCTTATCTCCCTTGAGCAGTCCAGCCTCAGCAGCAGGACCTCCGGCTTTCACCTCGCCGATGTAGGGAACATCATTCGGTACGCCAAAGGAAAGTCCAAGTGCTACGAAGAGCACGAAAGCCAGCAAGAAGTTGGCTGCAGGACCGGCAAAAATCGCCCAGAAGCGCTGCGAAACCGTCTTCCCTTTAAACTGGCGGTTCAAAGGTGCAATTTGAGCTTCGCGCCCGTCCTTCACCAATTGGGCTTGGGGATGTACCGAAAAATTGCGCTGCTCCCCGTCCACCTCGAGCGTCAAGGTAAGCGCATGTTCAAGATCGTAGCGAATCACGGTTCCCGTAATCGCTCTTGCAGAAGCTCCTTGTACGCCGTCCAACAAAAGATGGGTCACCTTCCCGACCGCATCACGTTCTATGGCGATTTCCATATTGGGTTGCAGCATATCCATTTCGGGATCTTCGCCAGCCATTCGCACCATTCCACCGATGGGGAGCAGGCGAAGGGTATATTCCGTCTCTCCACGCTTCACACTAAAGATTTTGGGTCCCATGCCAAGCGCGAACTCACGACATAAAATGCCTGCCCTCTTGGCTAAGAGAAAGTGACCCAACTCGTGGAAGAATACGAGAGCGCCAAACACGACTACAATCGCGACAATGGATTCGACGGAATCTAAATTGGGTAAAGGCAATTGAGCAGCCACCTTTCATTCCAGTTTCGTACTGCCTTAACCGTCTTACATAAATGCCCGGGCTTGCGAGCGCGCCCATTGGTCAGCAGCAAAAATCTCATCCAGCGTAGGATTGGGAATCCCTTTATGGGCATCACAGGTTTTTCGCACGATGGTTTCGATCGTCAAAAATCCTATAGAGCCTTTCAGAAACAGATCAACGGCAACCTCGTTGGCTGCATTCAATACAGCCGTGTAGGTACCGCCAGCCCTTCCGCATTCATAGGCCAATTGTAACAGAGGATAGCGCCCAAAATCCATGCCAGCAAAATGCAGCGTACCCAATTTTACCAAATCAAGCGGTTCGGTCATCAGCGGCATGCGATGCGGATAGCTTAAAGCGTACTGGATTGGCACCCGCATATCGGGAGTACCAAGCTGAGCCATGACCGCACGATCCTGAAACTCCACCATCGAATGGATAATACTTTCGTAGTGCAGGATCGTTTCAATCTGGTCGTAAGGCAGATCAAACAGCCAATGGGCTTCGATCACCTCAAAACCCTTATTCATCATGGTAGCGGAGTCGATGGTAATCTTGGCTCCCATGCTCCAATTGGGATGAGCCAATGCTTGTTCAAGTGTTACGTGGGAAAGCTCTTCTCGCGTCAGGTGTCGAAAGGAACCGCCAGACGCCGTAATGATCACCCGTGACAGCTCTTCTCGCCTTTCCCCCTGCAGGCATTGATAAATCGCGGAATGCTCACTGTCGACCGGTATGATAGCTACTCCTTTTTCGCGTGCTGCCTTCATCACGACAGGACCTGCACATACCAAGGTCTCCTTGTTTGCGAGTCCAATCGTCTTCCCCTCTTCAATCGCTGCCAATGTAGGTGCAACCCCAACGCTTCCAACCACGGCCGTCATGACAAATTCAGCTTCAGGATGACGAGCGACAAGCTCCATCCCCTCGCTTCCCACGACGATCTCTGACTGATTGTCGGGACCCAGCTTGGCCCGCAGGTCAAACGCTGCCTCCTCCGTAGCGACCGAAACCAACTGCGGTCGAAACGTCTTCACCTGCTCTGCCAAAAGCTCCACATTGGTCCCCGCAGCGAGTGCGACAACCCCGAACTGTTCCGGATGTTGTGCCACAACATCTAACGTGCTGGTACCGATTGAGCCTGTGGAGCCCAAGAGCGCTATTCGTTTCACGCGTTTCACCCTCTATATCTCTTTCTATATGCAAGCTTGCTCAGACAATACCTAACAGATGCAGAACCGGAAAGACAAGAATCATACTGTCAAATCGATCCAATACCCCTCCATGTCCAGGTATGATCTGACCGGAATCCTTCACACCGTAATGGCGTTTGAATGCAGACTCCACCAAATCGCCCAACTGACCCATGACCCCGGTCACCAGGGCAATCAGCAAGGCCTGAGAGGTCGGAATCCCTCCGAACAACATGTTTGCCACCATAACGATCACAAGCGACGTGAGCAGACCTCCCACAGCCCCTTCTGTGGTCTTGTTCGGGCTGATTTCGGGCCATAGCTTGTGGCGTCCTATGGCTTTCCCAATAAAATAGGCTCCCGAATCAGTGGACCAGATGCCCAGAAAAACGAGAATCGTCAGCATCAATCCGTCCGGAAGATTGCGTGCGGCAGCCATGTAAGTAAAACCGTACCCTATGTATAACGCTCCCACTATCGTAAGAGCGATGTGTTCAATGTGAAACTGATTTTTCCGTAAAACGGAGTAAATCAACAGCAAGAAAAAGACAGGCAACATTAGATCCGGCGTCCCAATGTCTACCCTGGCAGAAAATGCGAGCGACGGCCAAACAATGCCGAGCATCAATACATACGCCAATATTCCTGCCGGTACAAACGATTGAAGATTTGCCATCCGCAAAAATTCATATAAGCCTACAATGGCTAAACTCAAGACAAGCAGGGAGTACCAAGCACTTCCCAGATAGATCAGGAAAAGAAAGCCGATACCTCCAACCACGCCTGTTATAATCCGTTGCTTCAACTGATTCCACCTCTCGGCTATACCGCTCCGTAGCGACGAGCTCGGCCTTGGTATTCCACAATGGCTTGATAAAAGTGTTCACGGGTAAAATCAGGCCAAAGCACATCCGTAAACCACAATTCTGTGTAGGCCAATTGCCACAACATAAAATTGCTTAAACGAATTTCACCACTCGTGCGAATTAACAAGTCAGGGTCCGGGATATCGCTTGTGTACAGGTAGCGGGAAATGTCTTCTTCTTGAATATCGTCCGGGCTGAGTTCACCCGCTTTCACGCGTTCTGCCAATTCGGCAAATGCCTTGATCATTTCATGGCGCGCCCCGTAGTTCAGCGCAAAATTAAGTTGCAATCCTGTATTTTCACGAGTTTTTTCTTCTGCTGTCAATAGAGCCTGCAAGGTATGCTTCGGCAACTCATCCTTGCTGCCGAGCATGCGAATGCGCACACCTCGTTCTATCAATTCATCCAATTCTGTCGACAAAAATTCTTGTGGAAGCCTCATTAAAAAATCAACCTCGTCGCGAGGACGCTTCCAGTTTTCGGTTGAAAAAGCGTACATGGTCATGTAGCGAATGCCAATTTCGTCAGCCGTTTTCACGACTTCCTTCACTGTTTTCATACCCGCTCGATGTCCGGCCACTCTGGGCAGATTGCGCATATTGGCCCATCGCCCGTTGCCGTCCATAATTACCGCAACATGCACGGGAATTTTGCCAGACGGATCAACCTCAGTTGCCTCCGGCTGTTTTTCCTTTCGGGTCCATTTACGCGCTAGATGTTCTAACATAAGTGTTCCCCCGTAATGAGAGATATAGACATACATCCCCCTCCATAGAGGGGGATTTCTTCTTCCTTACACTTCCAAAATATCTTTCTCTTTATCTTTTACGATTTTATCAACTTCTGCAATAAATTTATCCGTTGTCTTTTGGATGCTTTCCTGGTGGCGACGAGATTCGTCTTCGGAGATCGTAGCAGACTTCTCCAGCTTTTTGATCTCATCATTGGCATCGCGACGAATGTTGCGAATCGCCACTTTGGATTCCTCACCGCTTTTTCCAGCCAGCTTTACCAATTCCTTGCGGCGTTCTTCCGTCAACGGTGGAATGACAAGTCGGATAATCACACCGTCATTGGAAGGCGAAATGCCCAAATCGGATTGCTGCAGAGCACGATCAATCTCTTTGAGGGCCGATTTGTCCCATGGTTGAATCGTCAGCATGCGCGGTTCTGGCACACTAATATTCGCCAACTGGCTGATCGGAGTTGGCGTGCCGTAGTAATCGACGACTACGCGATCCAGCATTGCTGGGTTTGCACGTCCTGCACGAAGACTTGCCAGATCTTTTTTCAAGCTGGCGATCGCTTTGTTCATGCGATCTTCCATTTCTTTGATTACACTTTGTGGCATCAGGATTCCCCCTTCACAATCGTTCCGATTTTTTCGCCCATCACGGCGCGACGAATATTTCCTTCTTCAGAGATATTAAAGACAATCAACGGAATGTTGTTGTCCATGCACAAGCTGGACGCCGTAGAGTCCATCACACCCAGGCCCTTGTTCAATACTTCCAGGAAGGTAAGATTGTCGAATTTTTTCGCGTTCGGATCCAGACTTGGGTCAGCTGAGTAGACGCCATCCACCTTGTTTTTCGCCATCAAAATCACTTCTGCCTCGATTTCAGCTGCTCGCAGCGCGGCTGTCGTATCGGTAGAGAAGTATGGGTTTCCGGTTCCCGCAGCAAAGATCACGACACGCATTTTTTCCAAGTGCCGGATGGCACGTCTGCGTATGTATGGTTCCGCCACTTGCCTCATTTCAATGGAGGTTTGAACACGGGTCGGTACATCCACCTGTTCCAAACCGTCCTGCAAAGCCAAAGAGTTCATGATCGTAGCCAGCATCCCCATATAGTCGGCTGTAGCACGATCCATTCCTTTGGAACTGCCGGAAAGTCCGCGCCAGATGTTGCCTCCCCCGACTACTACAGCTACCTGTACGCCCAATTCTACAATTTCCTTGATCTGGTTGGCGACGGAGAAAATGACTTTCGGGTCAATTCCGTAACCGAGATCTCCTGCTAGAGCTTCCCCACTCAACTTTAACACAACGCGTTTATAGGCAGGAATTGGCATGTGAAACGGCCTCCATTCATGAGTCATTCTCTGTGTATTGCCGGATTCCTTCCGACACACGCGGGCGCTATCGCTTTTACGTACAGGAGAGTTTCACTTTATGTGAAACTCTCAGTTCGAAAATAGGGAACACGAAGGTGTTCCCTATTCCCTTATTACTGCTTATTTACTTGCGCCATAACCTCAGCAGCGAAATCTTCTTGTTTTTTCTCGATTCCTTCGCCCACTTGGAAACGAGCGAATTCTTTCAGCGTCGCACCCGCTTCTTTCAGCAGAGTAGCCACTTTCTTGTCTGGATCTTTAACAAATGGCTGTTCAACGAGCACGTACTCTTCGAAGAACTTGGAAAGGCGGCCTTCCACCATTTTTTCTACGATATTAGCAGGCTTTCCTTCAGCCAGCGCTTGGTTTTTCAATACTTCGCGCTCGCGGTCGATCTCGTCTTGGGAAACCTCGTCACGGTTTGCAAAGCGAGGGTTGGAAGCGGCTGCATGCATGCCCAGGTCTTTTGCCAGGGAATCGTCTTTGGTGCCTTCCAGAGTCACCAGAACGCCGATTTTACCGCCCATGTGCAGGTAGGAACCAAATGTGCCAGCATCCGATTTTTCACTCAGGAAGAAGCGGCGGAAGGTGATGTTTTCTCCGATAGTGGAGATTTTTTCGTTGATGACATGTGCAAGGGTTTCGCCTTGGCCTTTGAATGGTTGTTCCAAAGCTTCCTCAACGGTAGCTGGGCGTTGGGTCACTACGTGTTCAGCAACGTCTTTCACCAGTTGTTGGAACTCAGGGTTTTTCCCTACGAAGTCTGTTTCGCAGTTCACTTCTACGATTGCAGCGAAGTTGCCTGCTTCTGCAGTTGCAGTCAGACCTTCTGCTGCGATGCGGCCCGATTTTTTCGCCGCTTTCGCGATCCCGCGCTCACGCAGCAAATCAATTGCTTTTTCCATATCGCCTGCAGTTTCTTCCAGTGCGCGTTTGCAATCCATCATACCTGCACCTGTACGCTCGCGCAATTCTTTAACCGCTTGTGCACTAATTGCCATTGAGTGAAACCTCCTTGAAAAGTTACGTTCTAAGTATAGTCTGCCTTACAACCAGCTGGTAAACCCTTCATCAGTCTGGGCCAAAGCCAACCAGCTTGCCGACTGATTCAGAAAAAAAGGATGGACGGGGTTTCTGACACCCTCAGTCCACCCTCTTACACTTGCTTACGCAGTTGTTGTGGTTTGTTGCTCTGTACCTTGGTTGCCTTCAAGCAGGGCGTCAGCCATTTTCGCAGTAAGCAGTTTTACCGCGCGGATAGCGTCGTCGTTACCTGGGATCACGTAGTCGATCTCGTCTGGGTCGCAGTTTGTATCTACGATCGCAACGATTGGGATACCCAATTTACGAGCTTCTGCAACAGCAATGCGCTCTTTGCGAGGGTCGATGACGAACAGAGCGTCCGGCAGTTGATCCATATGAGCGATACCGCCGAGGAATTTCTCCAGGCGATCCATTTCTTTGCGAAGAACGATTACTTCTTTTTTCGGCAAGACTTCAAATGTGCCATCTTCTTCCATGCGTTTCAGCTCAGCCAAGCGAGATGTACGCTTTTTGATGGTTGTGAAGTTTGTCAGGGTACCACCCAACCAGCGTTGGTTGATGAAGTAGTGACCTGTGCGTTCTGCTTCTTCTTTTACGGATTCTTGTGCTTGTTTCTTCGTACCTACGAAGAGCACTTTTCCGCCGTTTTGGGAGAGTTCACGTACGAAGTTGTACGCTTCCTCAACTTTTTTCACGGTTTTTTGCAGGTCGATAATGTAGATACCGTTACGTTCGGTGAAGATATAGCGAGCCATTTTCGGGTTCCAGCGGCGAGTTTGGTGACCGAAGTGAACACCAGCCTCGAGCAGCTGTTTCATCGAAATTACTGCCATATTTCACACCTCCTTCAAGAATGGTTTTTGTGATGCTTACCTCCGCCTCACCGCATCTCCCAGACAAAACTGCCCTTCAGGCAGCACCATTGCTGGAATTGGTGGACGTGCGAATTCAACACCGTTAATGAATATATCATATGGGTCTTTCATTTGCAACAAAGGGATGCCTTTTTTCGCAAAATGAAAGCCGCCTATTTTTTCGGCGGCGTTGTGATCAGCTTGACGATGTCTTTTTCCGTAGCCGGGACCGCGATTTCATACGTCCCGACCCGGATCCGATTCAGCATGTTTTGCGAGCGCAGTTCGTCTACCAGACCGTTATTCTCCGGAAGTATTTTTTCTTGCACAAGGATCTTTGACACGCTTTCCGCTGTTGCCTTGTACGGGATTGTAAAAGAGGCCAACACTGGCTGTTCCGGTGTTACTGCTTCGGCTGGAGCCGGCGCTGGTGCTGCGTTAGCCACAACCGGCACCTGGGCGGCGGCAGAATGCTTCGGCTGCGTTACAGCTGGAGCAGACACGGGATCCACCACTGGCTCTGCGACATCTGCAGACTCCGGCTTCTCGGGCGCTGTTGGCGGGGTAGCGGCAGGTTTTACGCTTACCTTCTTCTCACCCTGCAATTGCTCATACTCTTCTTTTGTAAGGACGACCATGTCCATACCGTCTGCCGCTGCTTTCATCTGCTCCGCCGTAATTGGTGTGGAAACGGAAGCTGGCTTGGGTACGGACAGACCAATGACCGCTGTAGCGACCAGGACTCCCGCACCAAAGCCGAGCAAAAGTTCACGTTTATGCATGAATCTGCCTCCCCTCATGCTTGGCGGCCAGCATGAAGATCAAGTCAATCTCGCCTCGCCCGACACCCAGTCGTTTCGCGATTTCATCCGGAGACAGCCCTTCTCCTTGCAATTCAAACACTCGGCGGTAACGTTCCCGCAAAGCGAGCATATCGACTTCAGAAGGTCCTTTTGCCGCGTTCCCTTCTTCGCCGGCTGTAATCGACGCATCATGGGCTTGAACCACAGGATGACGCTGATTCTCAAGTTCCTCTAATCGCCTGCGGAGCATGGCGACTTCCTGCAGCAGTTCATCATTGGACCGCTGGATTCTTTCCGTGGCTGCTGTCTGCTCCTGCCTGATCTGTTTGGCTAATCGCTGGATCCCTTGCTCCAGCTCGGCCTTCTCTGCGCTACGTTGTGTCCGAATCTCCGGCTGATTGCCCGTCCCTTTTTGCCTGACGAGCAAAGCGAGCAGCATAATTGCGAGTCCTGCTCCTATCAAGATGATATACACTACATCCATTTTAGCCACCCTTGCTTTGGCATAACTGTTATCAAGAATAATGATTGCGCCTCGCCTACAGCGAAATATCGATAAAACGACCCCTCATTGGATCTCGCATATCAACGGCCTCTCTCGCCTTTTCTACTGGCGTCTCCTCTGACCCTTCCGTCGAAATGACGATTACCGCAGGCTCGTCTTTTTTCTTCTGTTGCTGCTCCCGTTCACGAATCTGATTTTTTTCAGTCTGATCAACAATATGCGGCCGCTGCCGGTTCTGCTCGTCCAATTGCTTGCGCTCTTCATGCAACAAAAGCTGTTCTGTAGTGGGCCGTTGCTGCTGCTGGTCTTGAATCCGGCCTACTTCTGTCATGCGAGGTATTGCCACCTGCAACTCAACCGCCTTCAGACTCATTTGGCTACAGTCCTTTCTCCCTTTACAATCCAGCTTTCCTAGCTACATCAGTGTCGCGCCAGTGATTTCTCCATCCAAAACGATAAAACGCGTTCGAGCGTATTCATGTTTGATAAAGTGAACGAGCTTTCCAAATGTCATTTTAATGCCCGGATACATGTTTGAATAGACCTCAATGGCAGCAGGGCCACCTCCAACCAGTTCTGCTTCCACTTCTTTGCGGCGTGCTTCCAGGTTTTTTACTTCCTTTTCCAGCACTAGTCGGGTATTCGCTAGCTTGACTTGCATCATGCGTTTGTCTGCTGGTAGCTCGCCGTTCGCTTGCAAGATCTGATTGAGGACAGAAAGACCCTGGTCTGTTTTGCGTAAATTTTCATACGCGTTCTGCAGCTCTTTTTGAATCGAGGAAAGCTCTTGGCGAAGCTCCGGCTTCACACCTACCTCCAGAACAGTCGGCGTAGCATTTGTATTTCCGTAGACCCGAGCGACGATTTTCTCGCCTGCCTGGAGAATTCCTCCAATAATAATTCCCTTTGGTCCATTACAGATAATATGTTTGCCTGCACGGACAGTGGAAAACATGATGCTTTGCGAGACGATGACCTGGTTTCCGGCGGTGACATTGGCGTTTTGAATAAAGGAGGTTTGCACATTGTGTCCGGCTTTGATCGAGCCCTTATCCTGCGCGACAATCCCGCTCTTGATCTCGATGGAGCCTTGAGCTTCCAGTTCGGCTCCTTCAACACTCCCGAGCACACGGATATCTCCAGATGCTTTTACCCGAAATCCATTGAGAACGTTCCCGCGAATGACCACCGTTCCCACGAAATCAATATTTCCGACTCCGAAATCCACATCCCCGTTCACTTCAAATATAGGGAACACATTCAGCTTGTCCTTATCCGTGAATGAAACCTGGCCGTCGATCGCGGCATAAATCATGGTTCTCTCCTGATTTTGCACGACGTTTTTACCAGGTTTTAATACGGGTTCCTTTCCGGCTTTGGGCGCGATGGGCTCTCCGGTAACAGCCGTGCCCGGTTTGCCAGATGTGGCCGGTTTTTTCCGTGCCAAAAGCTGGCCTTTCGCAACATTCGGGATACTCGTCAAGTTGTAAAAATCAACGCGTCCGTCTTCCATTTCTTTGGGGCCATTCTCTTCGCCCACACTGGCCAAGTATGGATACTCAATCGTACCATCCTGTCCGGGTACGGGCGGCTCCCCATTTGCTACTGTCAGCATGGTATTTACAAACTTCGCAGGCATCAAACAAAATTCTCGTACTGCGTCTTTTCGGATGCCGAATGTCACCCGATGTTGTTCCAATGCCTGATAGACGTCTTTTTCCGTAATCAGGATATGTTCCAGATCTTTTTCTTCCGCTCTTAGAATGATTCCGGCTTCCAATTTGTCGGGCGATACCTTTACATCGATTTGAAATTGCCTTGTCGCTTCCATCATTCTACCCCCTCTTAGCCTACGGGAAGAATCCTACGTCGTTCGTTCCCACGGGCGTTAGATTAGCTGTGACTTCCACCTGGATAATGTAGAGCGCAGTCGGAATAAAGCCTTGGAGTGAAGTTGAGAAATGCGGGATGGAGACAAGCACATGATCTCAGCGATTTCTGATAGGGTCATCTCTTCGAAGTAGAACAACGAAACCACCGTTCTCTCTTTTTCGGGCAGCTTGTCAATCACATTAATCAACACTTCTTTTAAACTGGATACCTCAGCAACACTCTCGGGTCTTGGAGTGAATTCATCCACAATATAAGAATGCCTTGCTGTTTTTTGTTCCTCTTCATCCCCGACCGTCTCATCGATGGAGACCATCGTGGCCAGAGAGGTTTCATAAAACACCTGCTGCAATTCTTTTTCACTTATCCCCAGATACGTGGATACTTCTTCATCGGTCGGCATACGCAGTGACTGTTGTTCCAAATAGGTATATGCTTCTTCAATTTTCTTGGCCTTGTCTCGAACCGTACGCGGAATCCAGTCGTTCTCACGCAGTCCGTCGATCATGGCACCGCGGATCCGCCACATTGCATACGTTTCAAACTGGAGACCGCGCGTATGATCGAACTTGGCCAATGCGTCCAATAGACCAAAACGCCCGTAGCTGATCAAGTCGTCCTTGTCCACATTGGAAGGAAGGTTGATCGCCAAGCGGTTCGCCACTTTGTCGACCAAAGGCAAAAACTTTGTAATCAGATCGACTTCCGCCTCGCGACTTCCTTCTTCTTTCCACATTACCCATTTATCAAATTCTTTTGCTTTTTCCTGACTGGTTAGCCGTGCCACGAATTAGTCACCAACCTTTACTCATCTGATAAGCGCCGAATAACCTCTGCAACGGTGGTGGGATCCTCAGCTAAATGAGTGTGATCCTGGCGGGAAAATGTAAGCGGAGTAAAGGAATCCTCCTCAGCGGAATCCGAAACCTCTATCCCTTCCACCCCTTCTTCCGAACTCTCCGAAGTCATGGGAGACGCAGCCACTACTCCGTCTTTGCTCTCTTCAACTGTAGATGGAGTTGACGTCTGCGTGATGATGCCAAACAACCAGCGTATTGGGAAAGCAGCCAGGAAAAACAGCAGAAAGGCAAGACCGGCACGCTCCAAGGAAACCAGCCAGACGTTGCTCATCATAGCGACAATGAAGGTAACAACACATGCAAGAAGGGCCAATCCTGTATTAATCCACATGGTTCCCAGCATACCTATACTTCCTTCACACCTTGATTTACGGTCCGGATTTGCAAAACTCCTGTCGAGGAATCAAACTCAATGGTTCTTCCGCAATTTCCTCCCGTATCTTCCGCAATAATTTTTATTTGTGCAGCCTGTAAGGCCGTTTTGCAGGCTTCTACGTTGCGCGGCCCAATTCGCATCATGTCATTGCCTCCGAGAAAGGCGAACATTTGGGCTCCTCCTGCTAGCTTTGCAATCATATTCCGAGATGCTGCTCCTTCTTTTTGCATCTGCTGGATCAAATGGGGAATTGCCGTATCCGCGTATTTACCCACTGACAGCTCCCCGCCCTTTGCCAAAGACGATTCAGGGAGCATCACGTGGGCCATGCCGGCGACCTTGTGGATATGATCGTAGAGTACGACGCCTACACAAGAACCCAAGCCCGTGGTACGCAACCGGCTGGGCGGTTTCGCCACGCCGAGATCGGCCATTCCTATCTTAATAATCTCCATCGAACGGAACTCCTAGTGAACGAAATAGTATCGGTAATGATTCCGGGTCTGGTATCAAAAAGAAGTTTCCTTTTACTTGCTCGTTTCCTTCAAAGAAAGCCGTATCTATGGTGAGTGCAAAATCTCCAGTCTGTCCTAAAGCATACAACCCGTAGCTGAGAATCGCCCCTGCCATATCGACGGCAAGACCAGGAACAGATGGCTGAAGATTTAATTTTGTCAGATCAGCCAGTGAAGAGAGATAGGAGCCTGTGAGGATGTTCCCGACCTCGTGCAAGGCAGAGATCTGGAGTTCATCCCACTCCTCCACTTCTTTGTTGAACCCTGTGATCTGCGTAAGGAGGTGTTTGGCTGAATCCAGGTCAAGGATGAAGAACATGTTGCCGGGACTGTCTCCCTCCACGCGAAGAAAGACGGTCACGACTACATTCTCAGCTCCACCCACACAATCAGCTACTTCATCGAAAGGGATTATCCGTACTTGCGGCACCTTCATATCGATCGATTTCTGCATGAGTTGCGACAGAGCCGTAGCCGCATGTCCGGCACCGATGTTCCCGATCTCACGCAATACGTCGAACTGGAAATCCCCGAATTTTGTAAAGTAGGCCATGTTACTTATCCCTCTAATGCGTCCAACTGATTGATTTCCTCTGTGCTCAGCACCTTGTCGAGGTTCAACAGGATCAACAGGCGATTGTCCAGCTTGGCTACACCGCGCAGATAGGCAGCTTCTACTCCACCAACAACCTCCGGAGGCGGTTCGATCGCATCCACAGGAATATCAATGACATCATTGGCCGCATCAACAATTAAACCAACTTCCAAATCTCCTACTGCGACGATAATGGTTCTCGTCGAGTCTGAATACTCGCTTTCCTCCAGATCAAAACGCTTTCTCAGGTCAATGATCGGAGTCACGACCCCGCGCAAATTGATGACCCCTTTGACAAACTTCGGCGTACGAGGGACGCGTGTGATGTGCTCCAGCTTTTCGATAGCCTTTACCTGATGCACTTCCACACCGTACTCCTCATCTTGTAACCGAAAGACAATCACTTTCACTTCGCCTACGATAGCTTTTTGCTCGAGCATGTGGCTGCCCCTCCTTCTACTTGATCAATGCGTTGCAGTCAATAATGAGTGCTACTTGTCCATCCCCGAGAATGGTTGCGCCGGAAATCGCGAAAACATTCACCAAATACTTGCCGAGGGATTTCAAGACGATTTCCTGTTGTCCGATAAAGGAATCGACGACCAACCCCGCCATTTTTTCTCCTTTTCGCACAATGACTACTGCAACTTCGTCATCGGTCTCTTCCTGATTGCTCGGTACTTGGAAGATTTCTTCAAGCGAGACAAGCGGTACGACACGACCGCGGAAGTCGATGACTTTTTGACGATGCGCCAGCATGATTTGGTCCTTTTTGAATACAGCCGTCTCGATAATGGAGCTCAGCGGCACGGCATACTTCTCGTTTTTCACCTGAACCAGCATCGCCGAAATAATCGAGAGAGTCAGCGGCAGCTGTACGAGGAAGGTGGTGCCTTTCCCGCGGACTGAGTCCACACTGACACTTCCGCCCAACGCTACGATTTTGGATTTTACGACATCCAGCCCCACACCACGGCCGGAAATATCGGATATGACATCTGCTGTACTGAAGCCAGAAGCGAACAAGAGCTCATGGATCTGCTTGTCAGTCATCGTCTCAGCTGCCGACTGCGTGACGATGCCGCGCTCGATTGCTTTTTTCAACACCTTATCCTTGTTGATTCCGGCGCCATCGTCCTTCACTTCAATGAAGACATGGTTGCCGCTATGGAAGGCGCGCAGCTCAATTGTTCCTTCCTCCGGCTTGCCGGCATTCCTGCGATCGGTCACGGATTCGATACCGTGGTCGAGGGAATTACGCAGCAGGTGAACGAGCGGATCGCCAATCTCATCGATTACGGTGCGGTCCAGTTCTGTCTCTGCCCCGAAAATTTCCAGGTTCACTTTTTTATTCAAATCTTTCGCCAGGTCGCGAATCATCCTTGGGAACCGGTTGAATACCTGTTCAACTGGCACCATTCGCATGGTCAAGATAATATTTTGCAAGTCTCCGCTGATCCGGCTCATATGCTCAACCGTTTCTTGCAGCTCACTCTTTCCGATCTCTCGAGCCAATTGTTCCAGTCGACCTCGATCGATGACCAGCTCACTGAAGAGATTCATCAAAATGTCAAGACGCTCAATATCAACGCGGATGGTCTTTCCTCCAGCAGCAACTTTGCGAGTAGCGGCAGGCTGTGCCGTCTCTGCCTTTTTAGGCGCTGCAGCGTTCGAAACAGGTGCTTCGGGCTGTGCCGCCGGGGGCTCTGCCTGAGGAGCCTTCAGATCAATCGTCTCGATCTGAACCTCTTGAATCTCCGAGATGTTCTGAATCGCTGTACGTACCTTTTCCATGGGATGCATCGTGACGAACACCACTTCAAAGGAAAGATCAAAACGTTCATTTTCAATCTCTTGCACGGCTGGCGTCGTCTTGATTACTTCACCCAAAGACTCGAGTTGATCAAAGACCATGTATGCGCGAGCAGCCTTTAGCAAGCAGTTTTCATTCAAGATCACTTTGATCCAGAAAAGATTGTTGCCCGAATCTTTGGACTGCTTCAATACAGTCTGGGCATAATCATCCAGATCGAGATCAGGCTTGGCGGTTTCGGTGCTAGCAGACGCTGCCAGGACCTCTGGCTCTGCTACGGAAGCCGTTGCAGCCACCTCCTGCTGCGCCGTAAAGTCACCTGCCACGATTGCGCGAAGCTTGCGCACAGGATCGGATACGTCTGCCGAGCCGTCTCCGCCTTCCGTGATATGTATCACCATACCCTCAATCAAATCCACACTCTGAAAAATAACATCCATAATATCGCTGTTGATTGTCAGCTTGTTATTGCGGATCAGATCCAGCACATTCTCCGCTTCATGTGTCAAGCTCGCCATGTCCTCGAAGCCCATGGTCGCCGACATTCCCTTGAGCGTATGGGCGGATCGGAAAATTTCATTGACAATCTGGATATTTGCAGGATCATTTTCCAGGATCAGAAGATTTTCATTGATCGCTTGCAAGTGTTCTTTTGACTCTTCAATAAACATGTCCAAATACTGATTCATATCCATAGGTGATCCACCTCCCAAAATCAGTGCAAGAGCTTGCACAACAGCTCTGGTATCTTGTCCAAAGGAGCAACATGATCAGCAAGACCAGCTTGAAAGGCCGCTCGCGGCATGCCGTAGACGATACAAGTAGATTCATCCTCAACAATGCTCGTCACGACCCCGCTCTGCTTCATCTGTTGTAGTCCTTTTGTACCATCATTTCCCATGCCTGTCATGATAATTGCCCATTTGTCGACATTTGTCAATCTGCTTGCCGATTCAAATAGTACGTCGACTGATGGACGATGACCGGCACGTGGTTCTTGCTGGTGTAAATGTGCTTGCAAGCGCCCGTTGTTTGCATGCACCTCAAAATGAAATCCTCCTGGTGCGATATACGCGGTTCCTGGCTCCAGGAATTCACCATCCTTCACTTCTGTCACCTGTATCTGGGACAAAGAATGAAGACGCTGCGCAAGCGATTTGGTAAATCCGGCAGGCATGTGTTGAACAATTGCGATCGGAGCATCAAAGTTGCCAGGCAAGCTCGTCAACACGGTCTGCAACGCTTTCGGTCCCCCTGTCGAGGTTCCCAAAACCACCAGTTTCTGCTTTCCTCGTTGCAGTGGTGTTCTGGTAACTGGAGTTGAGGGAGGAGCAGGTGGTGTAAAAGCAAGTGGCTTGGTTGCCCTCACCTCTGGAAGCGAACTCTGAGGAGCTTTCTCGCTTTTTGTTTCCTCCGCTGCCAGCAATCGTTTGCGCGGCTTGGAAGCAGCTGCAGCTCTTACCCGTTCGACCAGCCTTTCCGCCACCTTGTGAATATCGAGCGAGATCGGACCGGAGGGTTTTGTCACGAAGTCAAATGCGCCCAGCTCCAAGGCCCGAATCGTTGCATCTGCCCCTTCTCTTGTCAGACTGCTGATCATGACGGTTGGAACAGGATTCTCACTCATCAACCGTTCAAGTGCTTCCAATCCGTCCATGACCGGCATCTCAATGTCCAGAGTCAGTACATCCGGCTTTAGTTTTTTGCATTTTTCGATACATTCCAGGCCATTTCTCGCCCGATCAATGACCTCGATATCCGGATTTTCAGCAAGGATATCGGAAATCACTTTTCGCATGAACGCGGAATCGTCTGTGACTAGAACGCGAATTTTGCTCATATCCTCTGTCTCTCCTTCCTATCTCCTGTTGCCCTATCGAATGAAGTGTTTCAGTTTCGCAATGAATCCCTTGAGCCCACTCGTTTGCTCTGGCGTTGTTGACGAATTTTGCAGATAGTGCCCCACCAGCTTGCGAATGCTCTTGGAGGCTTGCGAGTCCGGATATGTAAGGAGAAACGGCCGTTGCTGCTTCACTGCCTTTGAAACATGTGAGTCATCGGTGACGTACCCAAGAGATTGGATGTTCATGTTCAAAAAACGTTTTGCCACCATCGCCAGCTTGTCAGTGGTCTGTATTCCTTCTCGCTCCGAAGTAACGCGGTTAATGACAAGACGAATTGAAATTTCTGGATTGCGGCTGTGCAGCATTTTGATGACCGCATAGGCATCCGTGATCGCAGGCGGTTCCGGCGTCGTTACGAGAATCACTTCATCCGATGCAAGCATGAAGCGGATTGATTCGTTGGAGAGTCCTGCACCCGTATCAAAAATGATCGTGTCCGCATACCCTTGCAAGGGATCCAGCTGAGAAAACAAGCGATCCAGCTTCTCGTCCTCAAGCTGCATGATTTGGGTAAAACCCGAACCACCTGCGATAAACTCCAGATTCCCTGGCCCTTTTTCCAGAATATCCCAAACCGTCGTATCTGGCTCCAGCAGGTGAAAAAGATGTTTCTTAGGTGTGATTCCCATTAGGACATCCAGATTGGCCATCCCCAGATCGACGTCGAACAGTACGGTCCGATGACCTCTTTCTATTAACCCAAGACCGAAATTCAGGCTGAAATTGGATTTGCCAACGCCACCTTTTCCGCTTGTCACTGTCACCAGTTTTGTTGTCCGCGGCTGGTTCGTTCGTTGCATCCGTTCACGAAGTTGTTCTGCTTGGTCTCGCATGCTCGTCAGTCTCCCATGATCATGGCAGCGATCATTTCAGGTGTGGCCACCATGATGTCATCAGGTACGTTTTGTCCTGTCGTAATGTAGGAGAGGGCAAGTCCCGTCTCCCTGGCTACATTCAGCATGCTGCCATAGCTATGCGTTTCATCCGCTTTCGTAAAGATGATCTGACTGACGGGTACTTCCGAAAAATTTTGGATAATGGCTTTCATGTCGCTGTATTTGGAGGTCAGGCTAAGCACCAGGTAATTCACGCTGTTTTTTCCGTGCTGAATCAACTCGCGAATCCCTTCCACATACTCGTCATTGCGGAAATTGCGCCCTGCCGTATCCACAAATATCAGATCACAATCACTCAGGCGTTCCATTGCTTGAGTCATTTCCTTCGGTGAGAAGACTACTTCCAAAGGAACATTCAGGATATTCGCATAGGTTTTCAATTGTTCGACCGCTGCCATCCGGTACGTATCGGCAGTGATGAAGCCGATTTTTCTTTTGTCCTTCAACATGCTGTTAGCCGCAAGCTTGGCAATCGTCGTCGTTTTCCCAACCCCAGTGGGGCCAAAGAAAAAGGCGTATTTGATCTGCTTGTCCAGTTTGACATGAGGTTGCCTGCTGCTCTGCAAAATTTCTGCAATGATCGTCTGGCTAGTCTTGCGTGCTTCCAACTCCGTCCAGACCTGACCAGGTGAACTTGACTCCATCATGCGTCCGATGATCTCGGCAGCCCATTCCTCCATTACCTCCTGCTCAACCAGCCTGCCTCGCACTGCTTGAATTGCTTCGGGAAGCTGCTGACTCAGGTCGTGGACCAACAGCTTTTCGAACATCTTGCGCATATCCCGTACTTCATTTGCTAATTGATCCGCCGTGTTTGCATCAGCTTGATGTGCGATTTCCCGGATTGTGGCATTTGCCCCTCCCGCAGGCTGGGAACGCAGCTGGCCCCCTTCTCTCGCGGCTGGTACAGGCAAATCTGGAAGGTCGTCTTTGAGGAGTGTCGGGCTGGTCCTGCTTGCGGTTTCCTCGTTTGCTGTTCTTGTTGCTGTGTGCACTGCTGCTGTAGACGACGATCGGCTGTACGCTTGCTTGGCGGTGTACGTGCCAGCCATCGCGTGAGACGGTACATCACCTTGCCGATTCGATGCAGGGGTTCTTGCCTCCTCTGCCGTCTTTTCCTCGACAGCAGCTATCACTTCAATTCGTTGTTTGCCGAACATCCCGAATACGCCACCCGTCTTGATCGGCTTCGAATTCAGGATGACAGCATCGCTCCCCAGATCCATTCTGATTTTTTCCATCGCTTGTGGCATGGAATCGACTATGTACCGTTTCACTCTCACGAAATGTTCACCATCCCTACACTTTGCACTTCAACATGAGGCTCCAGTTCGCTGTACGACAAAACCGGGATGTCGGGCATCATCCGATCCAACAATTGGCGCAAATACATGCGAATTGCCGGGGAGGAAAGAAGAATCGGCTGCTGTCCGGAATTCACCATTTTGCTCACCTCTGATGACATCACCTGGTAGATCCGTTGTGACGTTTCCGGGTCCATCGCGAGATAACTTCCCTGCTCAGATTGTTCAATGCGTTCAGAAATCGCTTTCTCAAGACCCGCACCTGCCGTCAGGACACGCAAGGGTTGCCCAGGCTCTGTATACTGCAGGGTGATTTGACGGGACATGGCCTGTCTTACATACTCCGTCAATACCTCTGGGTCCTTCGTGTAGATTGCGTGATCTGCCAACGCTTCAAGGATGACAGGAAGATTGCGGATCGAGACTTTTTCCCGCAGCAATTTTTGCAGAACCTTCTGTACATCGCCAATGGAAAGTGCACCTGGGATCAACTCATCCACGAGTACAGGCGCTGTTTCGCGGACATTGTCGATAAGAGCGCGAGTCTCTTGTCTTCCCAGCAATTCATGAGCATGGCGTTTTACTACTTCTGTCAGATGGGTCGCAACCACAGATGGAGGATCGACTACGGTGTAGCCAGACATCTCGGCTATTTCCTTATTCTCTTCTGTTACCCATAATGCGGGCAATCCAAACGCAGGTTCCACGGTTTCTATACCAATTACGGAATCATCCTCAATACCGGGGCTCATTGCCAGGTAATGATCCAGCATGATCTCCCCTTTTGCCACCTGGTTGCCCTTGATTTTAATCATATATTCATTGGGACGAAGCTGAATGTTGTCGCGAATCCGAATGACCGGCACAACAATCCCCATCTCCAAGGCGATCTGGCGTCGAATCATGATGACGCGATCCAGCAAGTCTCCACCCTGCCGCACATCAGCCAAGGGGATCAAGCCATAACCGAACTCGAACTCGATCGGGTCGACCTGCAGAAGATTGACGACGCTTTCCGGGCTGCGTACTTCTTCGATCTGCTGTTCTTCCACCATGTCCGCCGATTCCTGCAGCTCGTTTTTTTGTTTACTGGCGAGCTTCCACCCTGCAAAGGCCATAATCCCGACTACGGGTATGACCGGCAACAGGCCAATCGGTGTGAACAAGCCAAGCAGCAGGATGCATCCCGATACGATGTACAGCAAACGCGGGAAGCCAAACATCTGCTTCGCAATATCCTCACCCAAACCTTCTCCCGATGTGTTGCGGGTAACGATAATACCGGCAGCCGTGGAGATCAGCAACGCCGGAATCTGGCTGACTAGAGCATCCCCGACGGACATGGTGGTGAAGCGAGAAGCTGACTCTGCAAAGCTCATTCCATGAATCAGCATCCCGATGATAAAGCCACCGATGATGTTGACAATAAAGATGACAATTCCGGCAATCGCATCCCCTTTAACGAATTTGCTCGCACCATCCATCGAGCCGTAAAAGTCTGCTTCATTTTCGATTTTCTTGCGCCTTGCCCTTGCATCCGCTTCCGTAATCATTCCGGCATTCAGGTCCGCATCGATGCTCATCTGCTTACCTGGCATCGCATCGAGCGTAAAGCGAGCGGCTACTTCTGCAACGCGCTCGGAACCCTTTGTGATTACGATAAATTGAATAATAATGAGGATCAGAAAGACAACGAAGCCTACCACCTGGTTACCGCCGACGACGAAACTTCCGAAGGTCTCGATTACCTTGCCACCCTCTCCTTCCGAGAGAATGTTGCGCGTCGTCGATACGTTCAGTGCTAGGCGAAAGAGTGTAGTAATGAGCAACACGGTAGGAAAGATAGAAAAATCCAGAACTTCCTTTGTATACATCGAAACAAGCAAAATGGTTAACGCAAGGGAGATATTGAGAATCAGCAGCAAGTCAAGCAGCTCTGAAGGGAGTGGGATCACCATCATGACCACAATACTGATAACAAATAAGACGGTTCCTAGCTCTTTATAACGAAATCCCACTGTAGATCCTCCTTCCTCTTATTTCACTTTCCCCTGCAGCTTGTAGACGTACGCGAGAACTTCCGCGACCGCTTTAAACAACTCTTCGGGAATTTGTTGACCAATCTCGACCTGACTATAAAGAGCCCTGGCCAAGGGCTTGTTTTCCATTGTAATAATACGGTGCTTCTTGGCGACTTCCCTGATCTTCAAAGCAAGGTAGTCCTGCCCTTTGGCGATCACCGTAGGGGCACTCATATCATTCGCATCGTAGCGAATCGCTACGGCGAAGTGAGTAGGGTTGGTAATGATGACATCCGCTTTGGGCAAATCCTGCATCATCCGTCTGACGGCCATGCTTCTTTGTCTCTCGCGGATTTTTCCTTTAATTAACGGGTCACCCTCCGCTTGCTTATGTTCATCCTTGATGTCCTGCTTGGACATGCGCAGATTTTTCTCATGCTCATAGCGTTGATAGATGTAATCCAGGATCGCAAAGATGAAAAGCAGCAATCCAATATAGACGCCCAGCTTCACCACTTTTCCAGCGGCAAAGGTCAGAACAGCTCCAAGTGAGAGCAATGATAGCTGTACCAATTCTTCTTTTGCGTCCCATAAAATAAGATAAGCGATAAAAATTCCGGCACTAATTTTTAATAGTGATTTAAAAAGTTCAACAATGGATCGCAGGGAGAATAGTTTTTTCGCTCCTTTAATCGGGTCGAGCTTCTCCAGTTTCAATTCCAGAGGTTTGGTTGTAAACAACCATCCCACTTGCATGTAATTGACGATCAATGCGATAAGAAAAGAGACTGCCATCACGGGTGCCACGATCTTAACAGCCTCAAAGATCAAATGCGTGACGATAAATCTTAAGTTATCCGGCGTAAGCTGCAAACCGCTGTATGTAACGAGCGACTCCCGCATGATTCCTTGAAACGTCTCAAGCATGGAGGAGCCAGTCATGAGCAAGAGGACAAAAAAGGCAGTCAAGGCAATCGCCGGAGAAAGATCTGAGCTTTTGGCAACCTGTCCTTTTTTTCGGGCGTCATCCCGCTTCTTGGGGGTTGCTTTTTCTGTCTTTTCTCCATTGAAATACTGCAAGTCAACAGGATAGGCGAACTGTATGCGTTTCATGCTTATCCTCCGAGCCATTTCATCATCTCCGCAAGCCCGCGGAACATTTTTTCAAACAAGCCATTCAGCGTTAGCAGAAATGCCGGCATCAGAACGACTAAAAGCGCAAACCCAGCCAACAATTTGATCGGCAAGCCGACAACAAAGATGTTAAATTGCGGTACGGATTTCGCCACAATCCCAAGTGAAACATCGACCAGGAACAAGGCAACGACCAATGGTGCTGCGATCATGAAGGCGCTCAAAAACATTTGCAAAAAGACTTTTACGGCTGTCATCATGACCTGCTCACTGCCGATCGGAGCCCACATGCGATCCAGAGGAATGACCTGGTAGCTGCTGATAATCCCACGAATCAACATATGATGTCCGTCTATACTAAAAAAATATAACGTAGCTAAAATGTTCTTGAAATTACCCGTAACGGGTACATACGCTCCTGTATTCGGGTCTACGACGTTCGCCATCGCTAAGCCCATCTGCAAATCCATCATTCCGCCTGCTACCCGTATCGCTGTGTACATCATCTCACAGATTAACCCGAGGATAATTCCGACAAGAACCTCCTTGAGTACATGGATCACAAAAGTCAGATCCATCGGAATAGGTCCAATCGCCGGTACGAATTGGTAGCTGATCAACGCCATGAGAAAGCCCAGAGCAATTTTAAATTGGCCTGGCACATTGCGCAGATTAAAAAACGGTGCGGAAACAAAAAACGCCGTCATGCGAACAAAAACGAGTAGGAAAGCAGGTAATTGCATGAGAATCAGATCCATACGCTACCCTACAAACCGATGGAGATTCCCGAGAATACCCATCGCAAAATCTAGCATGGTCTGCAGCATCCATGGTCCTACTGCAAGGATGATAACGAAGACACCCACAATTTTTGGAATGAATGCGAGAGTCTGCTCCTGGATTTGTGTCGTTGCTTGAAAAATACTTACACTCAAACCGATCAACAGGGCGATCCCGAGTGCAGGGGCAGCCACCAGAAGGATGGTGTAAACAGCATTTTGGGCAACTTGCATCAGCAGTTCTTGTGTCATCCCTCTACCTCCTCTTGCCCTTTACAAATTAGCCAAAGCTCGTCAAAAGCGACTTCACTACTAAATACCAGCCGTCCACCATAATGAACAACAGGATTTTGAACGGCAATGAAATCATGACGGGCGGCAACATCATCATCCCCATCCCCATCAAGATACTGGAGATAATCAAATCAATCATGAGAAACGGGATAAAAATCATAAAGCCGATCTGGAAAGCTGTTTTTAATTCACTGATTGCATAAGCCGGTACGAGCGCACTAAGAGGAATATCCTCGATCGTAGTAGGCCTTTCCGCCTTCGTATATTCCAGAAAAAGCTTCAAGTCTTTTTCCCGGGTCTGTTTCGCCATGAATTCCTTAAAAGGGACGACCGCTGCATCAAACGCCTGCTCTTGCGTAAGCTGGCCTTGCATAAAGGGCTGCACAGCCACTTCATTTACTTTGGCAAAGGTAGGAGCCATGATAAAAAAGGTCATAAACATCGCGAGTGCAATCAACACTTGGTTGGGAGGCATCTGCTGCGTCGCCAATGCATTGCGAACGAAGGAGAGCACGATTATGATGCGCGTAAAACTAGTCATCAAGAGCAGAATTGCAGGTGCGACAGACAACACCGTCAAGATCAGCAAAAGCTGAATGGCTGAGGATGTCTCCTGTGGCGTACCGTTTCCGCCCCCTATCTGCAAATCAATGGTTGGAATAAGCGGTGTCCCCACGGGAGCTGCCAAGACCATATTCGGGATTGCCAGCAAGATAACGGCAACCACCAGCAACTGCCAAAAAAATTTCATCTCCGGTCCCCTCTGTCCTGTGGTTCCTCGCTTCCCCACTCCTTTTTTTGAACGGGGCGCTTCTTTTGATCGTTCCACTGTGAATTCAGTAATTCCTCAAACGACTTTCCATCCATATGGCCGGTAAACAGCATTTCTTCCTCAACGTCTTTCTTTTTGCCGAATGGCAGCCAAGAAAATGTCTTTCGTAGCGGAGGGATTTCAGCATCTGCCAGGATGACATCCGCTTCTTCTCCCGGCTCGATCTCTTTAAGCAATTGCACGTTCTCTCCTACACCTACGATGTAAAGCCGATCGCCGATCATGATGACCTGCAACGTCTTTCCGTTGCCGAGTGGCGCAGCACTGATAATTTTAATGGGGCCTTGTGTCTGACCAAGCTGCTTTTTTCCCAAAAAACGCAGTACTCCATAGATCAAAACAATGATGAAGCCGAGAGAAAAAATCACCTGAACGAGATAACCAAGCATACTGCCTGTCTCGCTACCGGGAATGGCCGCCGGCTGTTGAACTTCTCCGGCGGGCGCATTGCTCGATGTCGTCTTTCCATTGTTGATCTCATCGAATACGGTTCCTCCTTCAGCCATGGCCAAAGTCGGGAGGGAGGCGACGAGTAGCATCGTGAGACAGACAACCCAAAAAAGTCGCGTCCCTGGAATCCAAATTCGTTTCATCAGCTCAAGGTCTTTTTTATCGCTTCCAAGACGCGATCTGCCTGGAACGGCTTCACGATGAAATCTTTTGCGCCCGCCTGAATCGCATCAATGACCATCGCTTGTTGCCCCATCGCAGAACACATGATGACCCGCGCGTTTGGATCCATTTTTTTGATTTCCTTCAATGCGGCAATCCCGTCCATCTCTGGCATGGTGATATCCATGGTTACGAGGTCAGGACCAAGTTCTTTGTATTTTTCTACAGCCTGTGCTCCATCGCTTGCTTCTCCAACGACGGTATAGCCGTTTTTCGACAGAATTTCCTTGATCATCATGCGCATGAAAGCAGCGTCATCTACAATTAGTACCTTGTTAGACATGGATCGTTCCTCCTAATGCTTGACAATGAATTTTGTTTTATTGCAACTTTTGTACACGATCAATCGGGCTGATGATATCCGTCACACGGACACCGAAGTTCTCATCAATGACAACAACTTCCCCTTTGGCAATCAGCTTGTTGTTCACCAGAATGTCTACATGTTCTCCAGCGAGCTTGTCCAACTGGATGATGGAACCTGCAGACAAATCGAGAATTTCCCGGATCAGCTTCTTGGTGCGTCCCAACTCAACGGTCACTTGCAACGGAATATCCATCAACAAGTTCAGATTCTGCTCTTCTGCGTAACCCATAGGACCACCTCCAAGTGGGGCAAATTGTGCTGGTTTGACATTTGCCTGGTTCACCATCGGATTGCCGTAGTGCTGCGGTGCCTGCGGTACAGGAGGCGCTTGATACGGCGGCGGGTAAGGCACGTAGCCGGGAGGAACAGCATACGCGTCCGGATACATCTGTTGACCGGGATAACCCATTGGCGGTTGTGCATACCCCGATGGCGGCTGTTGGTACATCTGGTCTGGCTGGGATGGTGCGCTTGGAGGTGCGGATGGTGCTTGTGCCGGTTCTGGCTGCACATGGACTGCTTGTGGTGCAGCACTTGGTATTGTCGGCATTTCCATTTCGGCCACAGGTGCGGCGGCGGCAGCTTCTTCCTCAGACCCGCCAACTAGCCGTTCGATCATGCTCTTCGCAAAATGGAGCGGCAAGAGCTGCATGATGTTCGAATCGATCAATTCTCCCTGATCGCCCACCTTCAAACGGAACGAGACCTTTACCAGTGGACTATCGTCCTCTTTAAAGCTGTCTCCGCCCTTTCCTTGCGCCAGATCCATCACATCAATCCCAGGCGGAGTGATATTGATAAACTGGTTGAAAATCGTCGACATGGATGTTGCGGAAGAGCCCATCATCTGATTCATGGCTTCCTGTACGGCACTTATGTGCAATTCAGTAAGCTCTGTGTTTTCAGGACGTCCTTCGCCCCCCATCATCAGGTCGGCAATAACGGCGGCGTCCTCCATCCGAATGACCAATACATTCGTTCCTGTAAATCCATCCGTATATTCAACATGCACGGCTACGTGGGGGACTGGAAATTCATTTTCCAATTCACTGACGTTTACGACCGAGACAGTCGGTGTCGTGATGTCTACTTTTCGGCTCAACAGGGTAGACAAAGCTGTAGCAGCACTTCCGAAGGAGATGTTTCCGATCTCTCCCAGCGCATCCTGCTCGAACGGGGACAGATAATCGGTGACGTCCGTGCTGCCTGCAGCGTCGGCTTCCTCTTCATCTTCAACCAGGTTGTTAGCGCGTAAAAGCGCGTCAATCTCGTCTTGAGAAAGCATGTCTCTACTCATTTTGTTCCTCCCCCTCCTCTATGACTTCATCGATCTGAACGGCGATTCGTCCTTTTTGCTTTCCCGGTTGACCCAGGAACTTCAATTGGCTGCCTACCTTGATTTTCAGCTTGTTATCCAACGATTGATCGAGTTGAATCACATCGCCTTTTTGCAATTGCATAAGATCGCCTACGGTAATGGTGGCTGTTCCCATTTCTGCAATGATTGGCAGCTTGGCTGTCTTCACTCGCTCTTCCACGCGAAGCCGCTCCTCTTCGTCGCGCGTCTTCTTTTGTTTAGAGAACCAGTACTGTCCTGAAAGCTTGGACATGATCGGTTCCAACACGACGTGAGGCAGACATAAATTGATCATGCCGGTTGTATCGCCAATTTTTGTACTAAATGAGATAACCGCAACAATTTCGTTGGGAGAAACAATCTGCATGAACTGCGGGTTCATCTCCAGGCCTTCCAGGTACGGATCCAACTCAATGATTTGTTTCCATGCCTCGTGGAAGGTGTCCAACGCCTTTCCAAACACTCTTTCCATCACCGTTGTTTCAATTTCCGTGAGTGCCCCCAGCTTGTCCGGGATGGCGCCTTGCCCACCCAAAAGCCGGTCCAGCATGGTATAGGCGATGTTCGGATTCACTTCCAAAACCATGCGGCCCTCCAAAGGCGGTGCCTCGAAAATATTGAGGATCGTCATCTTGGGAATGGAGCGAATAAACTCGTCATACGGCAATTGATCGACGGAGGCAACCGTAATTTGCACGAAGGTACGGAGCTGAGCAGAAAAATATGTCGTCAACAGTCTCGCGTAGTTTTCGTGGATACGCGTCAGACCGCGAATCTGATCTTTAGAAAATCGCAAAGCTCGCTTAAAATCGTATACTTTTATCTTGCGCTCAGTCTCTTCTTTTTTCAGCTCATTGGCGTCCATTTCTCCTGAAGAAAGGGCAGCCAATAACGCATCAATCTCACTCTGTGAGAGAACCTCGGCCATCTATCGTCACCTCCTTGCTATGTATACATCCGTGAATCTCTATGACAAGACACGTTTGGTAGTAATGACTTGAACAATCTTGCCTTCCTGCATCAAGGAGCTGATCTCATTCATGATCTTGGCCTCCAGCTTGTTTACGCCTTCCGTCCCCTTGATGTCTTCCGGCGTCAATCCAGCCAATGTCTTAATGATCACCTGATTTACTTGTGGGAGACGCTGCTCCAGCTCTGCCTTCGCATTTTTGTCCTCAGCCGTAATGGTAAAGCGGATAATCATGTAGTTATTGGTGAGTAGATTGGTCGTAATTTCTCCCGTATCGACTGAGTATTCCTGCATTTCTTTCGCAGATAGCACTTTTACTTCCTTTACATCCTGATTGGCTGTCTGGGAGGTAGGCGAAAGAAACGTTTGCCAAAGTACGAAAGAGATGACACCCAGAAGAGAAATCGCGATGATAATAATAAGTGCCATGTTAAACAACCGATTTTGAAACATCGCAATGCCCCCCGCTATTCATTTGCATCATCCGGGATTCTGGGTATTCCTGTCGCCGGATGAACATTTTGATAAAACGCTTGAACACGGTTCGCGACAGACTCCGCAGAATCCTTGACGATGTATTTTCTGTCGTTGAAGAGTGTGATTACCGTATCGGGAGTCGCCTCGACAGTCTCGATATGCGTCGCATTCAAATAAAAGACAGACCCGTTAAACCGCGTCAACTTGATCACATTGACAGCTCCTTTTTGCTATCTGTGGAGAAGGAGAGACTCTCTCCTCCTCCCTACTCAGCCACTATCCGATTAACGCTTCAGGTTTACCAATTCTTCTAGTACTGTATCGGATGTCGTAATGATGCGGGAGTTCGCCTGGAATCCGCGCTGGGCTACGATCATCTCTGTAAATTCCTCGGACAGGTCAACGTTGGACATCTCCAATTGGCCTGCAATGACGCTGACACGCGCTTCTGCTGCTGTCGTCGGCGTCATCGGATCATCATCACGCGGACCGGCGTTCACGGTATTCTCGTAGAGAGAGTTTCCGATTTTTTTCAGACCGCCCGGGTTGTTGAAAGTCATCAAGCCGATCGTATAAGGCGTATCGAGAGCACCCGTATCGTCCACAGTGGTGATCGAACCGTCTTTTCCGATCGAGTAGGAAATGATGCCGTCTGCCTGGTTGATTTGGATAGCTCCCCCGCCAGAATCGAGAAGCTTGAGCCCCTGCGGGTTAACCAGGAAGCCTTGTGCATCGCGAGTAAAGTTTCCTGCACGAGTGTAGTAAATCGTTTCTCCTTCATCCGGGCTCACCATGAAGAATGCGTCTCCCTCGATCGACAAATCTGTAGGAAGGTTGGTCGTCATCGGGCTTCCCGCATTAAACACGGTATCGATGGAAGCAATAGAGGAACCAAGACCGATCTGAGTCGGGTTCGTACCGCCTTTCCCTCCATCTTCGGAAGGTGCGCCAGCGCCTTGAATGTTTTGGCTGAGGATGTCCTGAAACATAACACGGCCTTTTTTATAGCCTACCGTGTTGACGTTGGCGATGTTGTTACCGATCACATCCAATTTCGTTTGAAATCCTCGAAGTCCGGAAATACCGGAATACATGGAACGCAACATGAGTGTTTCCTCCTTTTGCAAATTGGTTTTGGCTGCCTCTGTCATTCAGCAACCGCAGGCCTCCATCATCGTGGTCCAGCCTGTTTTATCCCACCTTTGATCAGACAAAGATGGCGCTGTCGATATTGGTAAACACGTTGTCCTTCATGTTTCCTCCATCTACAGCCGTAATGATCTTCCGATTTACGATGCTCACGACGTAAGCCACATTGTCCATCAAGATCAACGATTCTTTTGCTCCCTTGGAAGCCGCTTTTTGTACCGCTGATTCCAGTCGTTCGAGCTGCGGGCTCTCAAGCGAAATGCCCCGTTCACGCAATCGGTTCGTGGCGTGCTGGCTAAATGTCAGCGATTTGCTTCTTGCTGTCTGGCCAAGCGATTCCGTCAGATACTGATGAAAGGATACGCCACTTCCTGTTGCAGCTTGTGGTGTAGCTTTCGGTACGTGATTCGTTTTCGGAGGAAAGTAGGTTTGCCCCACATGAAATTGGTTCATGCTGCTTCCTCCTTTATACCAATCCTAGACGATATCATCGATCTCGCGAGATGGCATGCCCGGACTGCTCCACTGGTCGACTGCTTCACTTTCTTCAACCAAAGCATCCAATGAAAATTCAGCTTGCTCATCCTGTTGTTTTTGCTGGGACTGTTGCTCCTGCTGCTGCTTCGCCTGTTCGCGTTGCTGTTGGAAGCTGAAGTTCTCAGACTGCTGATGTGTCGTCACTTCCAGGCGCTCGACCTGTAATCCTTGCTGGCTCAATGCTGCACGCAAAGATCCCAGCTGGTTGTCCAGCATGTCCTTGCCGGCTTGTGTCTCAGCAGCGAATTGGGCTGTAATGACGCCGTTCTTGGAAGTAATCGTCACGTCTACCTTCCCGAGCGATTGCGGATTCAAAATCAATTTTGCCGTATGCACGCCGTTGACTTGGGTTAGGTTCATCTGCTTGACAAAAATCTGCGTCACTTGCTCAGGCAATTGATTGGCTGTCACCTGGTGAGCAGGCACATCTGCACGCTGGAACGATTGTCCTGATTGGACAGGCGCAGGCGTTGCAAGAGGAGCTTGTCCTCCGAATTGTGGTAAATTGCCGCCCTCGCTGTTGTCCTGATTCAACATCATACCGGACGTTTGCACATTGGCTTGTACGGTTTGGGACTGGATACCTGCTTCAGCCTTATAAGCGGACAATCCTTGGCTGATGCGAAGCGGTTGGATCGGCTTACTTGAATCCTCCTGCATCAATGCTCTCACCGCGAAGGTTTCGTTTCGAACCAGCGATTGATTTGTCTTGTTTCCGAGATCTGTCTGCTCATTCTTCAGCTTGGCAAGAAGTGCAGCAAGCTTTTGCATTTCATCGGAAACCGACTCTTTTTGGTTAAGATTGGCAAGGAGCTGCTTCACATCCACGGCTACCTGCGGGAGCGGAACCTGCACCTTCTGAATCAATTGATCCATCGCTTTGCTGTTGTTTGCGAGGAATGATTCCATCTCCTCATTCCCTTGGTCATGTGCTGCGAGCAACTGTTGGATGAGAGCCATCAGTTCTTCCAATGCTTTCATCTCTTCCTCACTCATGCCTTGACCCAACAAAGTGTCCGTCTCTTCACCCTGCAGATTTTGAAGAGCGAAGCCCATTTGTAGGGAAAATAAGTCTCCCAAGCCACTTGCGGCAGATGTACTGCCTGTTGCCGTTCCCACCTGTGCCGTCACAGTACCGGAAGCACCGTTCGGCAGGGAAAGATTGGCTACATTCATCTCATTCACCTCCCTGATTGGTTTATTGTTGCTTATAGAATCGACCCGAGTGTCCAGAAGACGCTCTATTGTCGCAGCAACTCCTCCGAGATACGCGCCGCCAAATTGTCACTGCTTTTCTTGTCTTCTTTGGCAATGGCAGACAAGGTTTGGGCGCGCCTGTCTTCCGGCAAAGCCGAAAGGAGCGATAAGGCTTTTTTCTTGTTGGTCGTCATCATGGAGCGGATGACAGCTGCAGAGTCCTCTGCAGGCATCTGGGCAAACGTTTTGACGAAGTCCTCTTCGTTATTCGCACCAGCTCCATCCCGCGTTTCGCTCAGAGCTTTTGTCAACAGCTGTACGCGTTCTTGCAAGGCTGCAATGTCATCGTCCTTGTTCACTACAGAGTCTTTTAGCAGGATCGATATATCGGCAGCCAGCTTCGGATTCATTTTTGCTAGAATCTCTGCCCGCTGATTGGGCTTCATTTTCGTCATGACTGTAACAGATTCATCCAAACTCAAATTTTCGATGATTGCGGCTGCATTTTTGGCGGACATGGTTGTGTATACTTTCGCCAAATCCTGATACTGCTGTTGGCGTTCGGCCTCTGTGGCTCGTTTGTCCTCCAAAAGCTTGCTTAAGTCTTGCACCTGTTTTTCCAGGGCTTGGATGGTAGCATCTTTTTGGGCGGACTCACCCTGCAGAGCGGCGATTTCCTGGTGACTATTGGCCTGTTCAGCTTGCAAGTTGACCACTTTCTCGCTCAGCTCTTCTTTTTCATCCACATTCGAGGGAGCCGCATATTCATCCGGCACAATTTTTTCCAC
Source organism: Brevibacillus panacihumi W25 (assembly GCF_000503775.1). Lineage (GTDB taxonomy): Bacteria > Bacillota > Bacilli > Brevibacillales > Brevibacillaceae > Brevibacillus > Brevibacillus panacihumi_A. Next base: position 318,684 of record NZ_KI629785.1, read on the forward strand.
GTACGGGATCTTATTTGCCCATTGGAGGACGTTCCCCAGCACATTGACACCTAAAAAGCTGAGGAGCACGCCACCAAGGAGGCTGGCAAACAATGCAGGGATGACGATCATGTAAAAGAACCATTCCCACCTGCTGTATTCCCGTTCTTCTTGGATCTCTTCCATGTGGTACCTCCTCAGTTGCTTCTGCGAAGATAGAGCTGGGTGCCGATCTCGTCCATCTCTTTTTGTTCCTTCAGCTTTTGAGCGTCGAGGAATTGCGTGAGTGAACGTTCGCGCAGTCTCTGCCACAGCTCCGATTCCTTCATTCGCTCTCTCAGACTGGATTGGCAGCGTTCCACTTCCTGCTCACAACCCCGCAGTGTTTGTTTCTGATGGTTGATCGAGCGTTCTACGGACTGCCGATACTGACTGATCATGATGAGTTCAGCAGCACTGCATGATTGATTTTGAACCTCTTCAAGCTTCAACGTCATCGCATCGTGGTGTTCGTACATCTGATACAGCATCCACTCCGCTTCGTTTTTCTGCTGAACCGACTTGCCAAATGCCCACTCCGCCTGTTCTTTTTCTTTTTCTTTCAGATCCAGAACCTTTTGGAGATGAAACTGGAACATTTTCATCTTAGTTCACTCCTCCAAAATGAGCTGTCAAAGCCTTGATCGTACTAGTAAGATCAGATGGTTCATGGGTGCCCTGGGCCGTAAAGTCCCGAATGATGTCACGATAGCGAATCGCAGCATCGATGTCGCGATTTGTCCCCGCTTTGTAGGCTCCGATATTGATCAAATCTTCCGCTTCCCGGAACGTCGCCATATGCCGTTTTAACTGTCTTGCGGCTTCTTGATGATCGTCACTCACGATCTCGGTCATGACACGGCTTACACTCTGCAAAATATCAATGGCAGGAAAATGACCTTTTTGGGCAATTTTACGGTCTAGCACAATATGGCCGTCCAGAATCCCACGTACAGCATCGGCGATCGGGTCATTCATGTCGTCTGAATCAACCAGCACCGTGTAGAAGGCCGTAATGCTGCCCCGATCCGCCGTTCCAGCACGTTCCAGCAGCTTGGGTAGGAGCGCAAAAACCGAAGGCGTGTATCCCCGTGTGGCTGGAGGCTCACCGATCGCAAGTCCAATCTCACGCTGGGCCATGGCAAAACGGGTGACCGAGTCCATCATCAGCATGACGTTCATCCCGCGGTCGCGGAAATATTCGGCGATTGAAGTTGCAATCATTGCACCCTTGATCCGGATCATTGCAGGTTGATCGGAGGTGGCGACAATCACAACGGATCGCTTTAAGCCTTCTTCCCCCAAATCACGCTCGATAAACTCCATTACCTCGCGGCCGCGCTCCCCGATCAGCGCGATAACGTTGATATCGGCTGTGGTATTGCGGGCAATCATCCCCATCAATGTACTTTTTCCGACCCCTGATCCGGCGAAAATCCCGACGCGCTGTCCCTTCCCGATCGTCAATAGACCGTCAATCGCTCTCACGCCTACACTCAGCGGTTCTTTAATCCGCGGGCGAAGAATGGGATTGGGCGGCATGTTGTTCGTCGGATAGGAGGTCAGCCCAAATGGCAACGCTCCTTGGTACGGCCGTCCCAATCCATCGAGAATCCTTCCCAATATCTCCGGTCCCACTTTGACATCCAGCGCACGTCCGGTTGCTACTACATCACATCCGGGTCCGATTTCCGTCAGTTCGCCGAGCGGCATCAACAGCACCTTGTTCTCCCGGAAACCGACGACCTCTGCAATGATCGGCTCCTGACTGTGATGCGGGGTTATGTGGCAAATTTCCCCGAGCTTGACTTCAGGCCCCTCGGATTCGATCGTCAGGCCGACAACCTGTGTCACTTTCCCATTCACCCGCATCGGGTCCAGTGCTTGCAGCGCTTGCTTGTACCTCGACAAATCAAGAATCGTCATCTTTGTTCACTTCCTCGGGCGATCTCCAGAAGTACTTGTTTGATTTCAGTGAGTTGCGTATCGATTCTTGCATCTACACTACCGAGCGGAGTGCGAATCACACATCCCCCGTCCTGTACGGTATAGTCCGGGTAGATGGACAACTCAGCTTGTCCATCCAGCAAGGAAAGCAACTGGGCGCGGCTATCCTGCACCAGTTCAAAATACTGATGGTTGACACAGATGGTCACATTTCCATGAACCCTTGAGCGGCGCAGAACTTTTTTGGCTATTTCCAAGACATAATCGGGCTTCTGTTCCACTTCCAGTCCAATGACCTTTTGGGCAACCTCCATGCTCAGTTCGACCATAAAAGGTTCTGCCTCTGCAATGATCCTGTCTTTTTCGGCAAATGCTTTTTCGAGTACTTCGCGTGCCTGCATGACAGCCGCAGTCTCTTCTTCATAAGCTTGGCGGCGGCCTTCGGTACGCCCCTCTTCATACCCCTCTCGGGAAGCATTCAAGCGAACATCTTGGAACAGATCATCTGCTTCGGAGCGCTTCTGCTCCCACCATTCGGCAATCTCCTGCATCGTCTGCTGCTTCAGCAGCTCTGCTTCTTCAACTGCCTGGCGAAGGATATTTTGAGCGGATTCTTCCGCGTCCTGAATAATTGTTTTTGCTTCCTCTTCAGCTTGATGCAAAATTTGTTGATTTTTTTGCAACCTTTCGGGATCAATCTCCGTCTGTAAAAGTACAGGCTTCACGGAGAGGAGAACAGAATCTTCTGAGGGCTGGTACGTAGCGCTCTTGATGATCCTAGACAATGATATCATCTCCTCCACCGCGTGCGATGATGATTTCACCCGCCTCTTCTAGGCGACGGATAATCGCAACAATGCGGGATTGCGCCTCTTCGACATCACGAAGTCGGACAGGCCCCATGAATTCCATTTCTTCTTTGAAGGTGTCAGCCATACGTTTGGACATATTGCGGAAAATGACTTCTCGCACTTCTTCGCTGGATACTTTGAGCGAGAGTTGCAGATCCGCGTTTTCCACATCACGAATGACACGTTGGATGGAACGATTGTCCAAAGTAGCAATATCCTCAAAGACGAACATACGCTTCTTGATTTCCTCAGCCAGCTCGGGGTCTTGAATTTCCAGGGAATCGAGAATCGTGCGCTCTGTCCCACGGTCTACACCGTTGAGAACAGCAACAATTGCTTCGATACCGCCAGCCTGCGTATAATCATGCGTCACTGTAGCAGAAAGCTTCTGCTCCAAAACTTGCTCGACCTGAGCGATCACTTCCGGAGAAGTGCTGTCCATTACGGCGATCCGTTTTGCGACTTCTGCTTGTCGTTCTTGCGGCAATGCGGAAAGGATCATAGCAGCTTGCTGGGCTTCCAAATAAGACAGCACCAGTGCAATCGTCTGCGGATGCTCGTTCTGGATAAAGTTGAGAATTTGTCCAGGGTCCGCTTTTCTGGCAAAATCGAACGGCCTTACCTGCAAGTTGGCCGTCAAACGATTGATGATATCCATGGCTTTGGTTTCACCAAGCGCTTTTTGCAGAATCTCCTTGGCGTATGTAATACCACCCTGAGAAATAACCTCTTTTGCGACAGCGATTTGATGAAACTCGGATAAGATCTTATCTTTTTCGTCGGTATCCACTTTTCGGACATTGGCAATCTCCAACGTCAATTGTTCAATCTCATCTTCACGCAAGTGCTTAAACACTTGTGCCGAGATTTCGGGCCCCAGCGAGATGAGCAGGATAGCCGCCTTCTGTCGTCCAGTCAACTCTTTAGCGCCGCGAGCCATACCTTTCACTCCTTAATCTTCTGCTAACCATGTACGAAGCAGTACTACGAATTCATCTGGCTTGCTTCGCGCCAACTTCTCAAGCTGTTTTCTGACGACAACCTGATCATTATCCTCTTGATACATCAAATCAGGGATTTCCAAAGGTTGCTGCGCATCCATCAATTCTGGATCATCAGTCTCCTGAAGTTGATTCTGACGCCGTCTGCGAATAAGCAGAAAGGCTACTGCTGCAAGAGCCAAAGCCGCGATTCCGCCTACAGTCCAAAGGAGAGCTGGATTGAGCGATGTAGAATCCGCTACATTGACTTTACCCGAGAATTCACGTGGCAAAACAGAAATATGCTGATCTAGTTCCTCTTGGGTCAATTCCAATCCACTGTTGCTCAGCGTCACACGTACGACATTGCGAAGCACTTGCTTGATGCTCTCGATTGTCGCATCATCCAGTTGGCCGCCCGCCGGAGGTTCGACACCAACGTTGATGGTAATGTCGTCGATCTTGTACGGGCTCATGACAACATTTCGAGTGATCCGGTTCACTTCCCGGTTGATGGTATCGTTCAGTTCTTCGTATTGGCTGTTTGTTCCTTGGGTGTTGGCACCAGGATAACTCGGCACTGCATTATCGCCTGTACCGGCAATTCCGCCTGGAGGTGCGCCTTGTCCGGAAAATGCTTTGGATAAACGTTGGGAAGAAATGATAAGTCCTTCGTTATTTTCTTTATCAGGAGCTTCCACAATATTTTCTACGCGGTTCTCCTTGTCAAAGTTCATATTGATAAACGTATGGACGATCACTTTGTCTCTGCCCATAATCGTACCGAGCAGGTTGTAGAGATTCTGCTGGATTTTCTTTTCGATTTCCGCCTTGATCTCTTCTTGCTGCTTGAAATTGCTTATAGACGCTTCACTGTCATTCCCGTCAGTCCGTTCCAATGGATTGGAGTATTGATCCATGATTGCGATAGCTTCCATTGGCAACTTGGGAACACTTCGGGAGACGAGCAAATACAGCGAGTTGATCTGCTTTTGATCCAGCGTTGTCCCAGGTTCCACATCAACGACGACAGATGCAGTCGCGGTATCTGCAGTTTGGGTTACCCACAGGCTTTCCTGAGGAAGAGTCAACATAACCTGCGCACTTCTTACGCCTTTGACCCGCTCCAATAATTTCTTTAATTCTTGCTGCAATGCTTCTTTTTTCATGACGTCAAATTGACGATCAGTCATGCCCAGTGTGCTGGAAAACAATTCCGTGTTAAACCCTGCTTCACTCGGAATTCCTTGTGCCGCCAGGTCAACGATCACGTCCTGTGCCATTTTTTCCGGTACCTCGATTCCCGTACCGTTGCCTGTGATTTTGTATGGGATTTTCTTACTATCCAGCTCTGCCTTGATTGCTCCGATTTCCTGTTCACTCAGTCGCTGATTATAGAGTGGCTTGTACACTGGTTGAGAAGCGATGAATATGTATAGTCCGAGTGAAAGGAGCAAAAACAAGGAAATCCCTGCGATCATCCACTTTTGTTTTTTTGAAAACTGGTTCCATTTTGCCCCCAGCTTTTCTCTGTATAAAGCTATACGCTCGTTCATGATTCACCTCTCGAAGGATACCAACAGCACTTAAATAGACATCCGCATGATCTCTTGATAGGATTCAATGACCTTGTTTCGCACTTGCATGGTCAAATCAAGCATGACAGATGCCTTTTGACTTGCGATTGTAACCTGATGGATCTCCACATTACCTGCAGCAAAACGGTCGGCCATATTGGCAGAATCGACTTGTGCTTGATTGACTTGATTCAAGGCATCTGTCAGAAACGCGGAAAAACCTTTCGTTACCTCTGCAGGAGTTTGGAGATTCTGCATCGATTGTGTCCGGATCGGACTAATTTGCGAGAGCGCGTTGATGTCCATTCTTCGTTTTCACCTGCCTTACCCTTATCTGATTTCCAGTGCTTTCATCATCATGCTTTTCGTTGCGTTGAGAACCGTAACGTTGGCCTCGTAGGCGCGGGAAGCGGAAATCATGTCCACCATTTCCTTCATCAAGTCAACGTTTGGCTTTAATACGTAACCTTCCGCATCCGCATCTGGATGCATCGGTTCATATACCCGCTTGAAAGGCGTATTATCCTCTCGAATTGCGGTTACACGTACCCCTTGCTCTGTTCCTTGCCCCGTAACAGTTCCTACAGCAGCTTGCAGAAAATTGTCGAAGCTTTGTTGCGACTTCGGAGACATCTCTACCATTTTTCGCTTGTACGGCTGCCATGCCCCATCTACAAAGGTCGCTCGAGTTGATTCATAGTTAGCGACGTTGGCGGCAATCGTATCCAGACGTAGACGATTGGCCGTCAGTGCCGAGCCACTGGTGTTAAGACCGTGAAACAAGTTCATAACCTATTTCCCCCCACCTTGAATCACATTTTTCAGTTTTTGGAATGATCCGGCTGTCAGCTGGGTCAAACCGTTGTACCAAATCGTGTTTCTTGCCAATTGATTCATCTCGGATTCCATATCGACATCATTCCCATTATTCTGCACGGTCTGATCAGGGTTGGAAATGATTTGCGGCGTTACACCCAACCCGTTTTTCGAAAATGGAATATGCCGCGCATCTGTACGATACGCTTCCAGCTTCCGTGTTCCTTGAATCCCGGTCAATTCTTGCTGCAAGAATTCTTCAAACACGACTTGTTTGCTTTTGTATTGAGGGGTATCTATGTTCGCAACATTATTTGCGATGGTTCGATGTCTCAGTGTTGCAGCATCCAGTGATCGTTCCAAGATCTGCAAATGATTGCTATTCAGCAAAGCTTCTCCCCCCATAATTTGATTTTGTTTGTGCAAATTCCACAAATGCACCAATAATTCCTCTATTTTCGACATTATTACGTAATCATCATAGCAAAATCGCTAATATTCAAAAAGCCCCTATTTCTTGTTCTTTCACAAAATGATTCAATGGGACTAATCAGGGTGAACGCTTATCATAAATGCTTTATTTGTAGAATGTTTCGTGCAACTGTCAGATTTTCACAGGTTAATTTACCCTGTAAAAACTATGAAAATTGGTATTTTTTAGGTAATCACATTTTATTGAATAGGACTAATTACCCAGTAAAAAAGACGGGGCAGCCGTAGCTGCCACGTCCATATGGTACGTTACGTTCCTTTTTTAAGCTCCATTATTACGAGCTTTTCAATTTCTCCAGTTCAGGCAATAGTTTTTCATTCAGTACTTTGATAAAAGTACCTTTCATTCCCAGTGAACGGGATTCAATCACGCCTGCACTCTCCAGCTTGCGCAACGCATTGACGATTACGGAACGTGTGATTCCGACACGGTCTGCAATTTTGGATGCTACGAGCAAGCCTTCTTTGCCTTCCAACTCTTCAAAAATGTGTTCAACAGCTTCGAGCTCACTGTAAGAAAGTGATCCGATCGCCATTTGCACAACAGCTTTGCTGCGAGCTTCTTCTTCAATTGCTTCCGAACGCTCACGCAGGATCTCCATTCCTACTACAGTCGCGCCAACCTCTGCGAGAATCATGTCATCGTCCACAAATTGTTCATTGATTCTACCCAAGATCAAGGTACCCAAACGATCCCCTCCACCGATAATCGGTACGAGAGTGGTCCAACCGGTACGGAATACTTCTTTCATCTCTTCCGGGAAAATCGTGTAAGGGCTGTCGACGTCCAGGTTTGCTGAGGTCTCTTCAACCTTCAACAGACCTTGGCTGTACGATTCAGGGAAACGGCGCTCCTCCAGCATTTTGCGCATACGCGCATTGTTCATTTCCTGGTGGATGGCAAAACCAAGCAGTTTGCCTTTTCTGCTTACGACAAATGTGTTGGCTTCAATGACATCGCTTAATACTTGTGCCATTTCATTGAAGTTCACGGCATGACCTGCAGATTTCTGCAGCATGCGGTTAATTCTTCTTGTTTTTGATAAAAGATCCATTGGTATTTTTCCTCCCATGGGCAGATCATCGCTGCCCAGCGTGCTATTACAAGATATATTGGCTTAAATCTTTATTTCCAGCAATCGTTCCCAATTTCTGTTGAACGTAATCTGGCGTGATTTGGACAACCTCAAGATGGATGTCCGGCGCTTCAAAGGAAAGGTCTTCAAGCAGCTTTTCCAGGATCGTGTGCAATCTCCTGGCACCGATGTTATCGGTCGATTGGTTGACTTCCGCAGCCATGCGCGCGATTTCCAGGATCGCTTCCGGTGTAAATTCGACTCGTACCCCTTCTGTTTCCAATAACGCCGTATACTGCTTGAGCAAAGCGTTTTTGGGCTCCGTCAAAATTCTGACGAAATCTTCGACGAGCAAGCTGGTCAATTCTACACGGATAGGGAAACGGCCTTGGAGCTCCGGAATCAAATCAGACGGTTTGGCAATATGAAAAGCTCCTGCTGCGATGAACAGCACGTAATCCGTTTTGACCGGACCATACTTGGTCATGATCGTCGAGCCTTCCACAATCGGCAAAATGTCGCGTTGTACACCTTCTCTGGAAACATCCGGGCCGCGCCCGTCTTTTCCCGCGATTTTGTCGATCTCGTCTATGAAAATGATTCCATGGTTCTCAGCACGGCGAATGGATTCCTGCGTAACTTCATCCATATCCACCAGTTTTTGCGCTTCCTGCTGAATTAATACCTTTCGGGCATCTTTAATTCGCAATTTTCGTTTCTTCGTCCGTTTGGGCAAAAGGTTGCCGAGCATATCCTGCATTTGCATACCCATTTGTTCGCTGCCCGGAACCTGAAACATGTCGAACATCGTGGGTGACTGGTCCTCTACATCGATCTCGATGACCTGGTCCTCCAGTTGTCCGTTGGCCAGCTGCCAAGCAACCTGTCTTTTTTGCTGCTGCACAGACGCTTCATCTGGATCTGGATTGTTTTGTTGCTGCTGCTGTTGTCCGCCGAAAAACATTTCAAGTGGATTTTTAAAGGAGTTTTGCTGCTTGCGTGAAGGAACCAGAACATCTACGATTGCTTCATTCGCGACCTTTTCCGCCTTTTCCTTTACTTCATCCATCTTTTCCTGCTTCACTGTGCGAATGGAGGCTTCAACAAGGTCGCGCACCATGGACTCCACATCTCGGCCGACATAGCCCACTTCTGTAAATTTGGTCGCTTCCACCTTGATAAAGGGAGCTCCCGTCAGCTTGGCAATCCTGCGAGCGATCTCTGTTTTCCCTACCCCTGTCGGCCCGATCATGAGAATATTTTTGGGCACGACATCGTCTTTCATCTGCTCCGGCAGCTTGCTTCTGCGATAGCGATTACGAAGGGCTACGGCAATCGCCTTCTTCGCTTGCGCCTGTCCGACGATGTATTTGTCCAGATGTTCGACGACCTTTCGCGGGGTTAACTGCTCATCATTTCGCACGGATAAACCTCCCTTTTGATCAGTTCAACTCATCCACTACTAGATTATGGTTCGTAAAGACGCAAATATCGGCTGCCGTATGCAATGACGCTTCTGCAATTTCGCGGGCACTCAGATGCGGGGCATATTTCTTCAAAGCGCGACCTGCAGCCAGCGCAAAGCTGCCTCCGGAACCAATCGCCAAGATCCCATCATCCGGTTCGATGATTTCGCCATTTCCTGACAGCAAAAGGATATGTTCTTTGTTGACTACGATCATCATCGCTTCGAGCCGGCGGAGGACCTTATCCATTCGCCATTCCTTTGTCAGTTCGACCGCTGCCCGCTGCAGATTGCCATGGTACTCTTCCAGCTTCCCTTCAAACTTTTCAAAGAGAGTGATCGCATCTGCAACTGATCCGGCAAAACCAGCAAGAACTTCGCCTCGGTAGAGACGTCTTACTTTTTTTGCTCCGTGCTTCATGACTGTGCTTTGGCCAAAGGTAACCTGACCATCCCCTGCCATCGCGACTGACCCATTGTGATGTACGGCAAAAATAGTTGTGGCATGAAACTGTTCCATAATATCGGCTTCCTTCCGATTACGTATTGGTGGAACCGGAATTACGCATCGATGCGCGCGGATGAGCAGTGTCGTATACATGACGAAGCCGCTCCTTTGTCACATGTGTGTATACCTGTGTCGTCGAAATATTGACGTGCCCCAACAATTCCTGAACAACGCGAAGATCGGCGCCTCCGTTCAGCATATGGGTCGCAAATGTGTGACGAAATGTATGCGGTGATACACGCAGATGAAGCGCATAAGTCTCGACATATTTGTCCACGATCCGGCGAACACTTCGATCCGATAACGGCTCTCCCCGGTAGTTCACGATCAGTCTGCCGTGGTCTTCCTTGCCCGCCATCAGCTTATCTCTTCCATATTCTAGGTATTGCCGAAGAATGTCACAAGCATAACTTCCGATTGGAACATATCGTTCTTTTGCGCCCTTTCCGTATACGAGGGCGACTCCCATAGATGGATTGACATCCTGTATCGTTAGCATGACCAATTCAGACACGCGCATGCCGCTTGCATAAAGCAGTTCAAAAATCAGTCGATCACGAATTCCCAATGGAGTAGTCATGTCGGGAAGGTCAAAAAACGCCTGCACTTCTTGCGGATACAAAAAGGAAGGGAGTTTCTTCTCCATTTTAGGAGTCGAGACCATTTGAAATGGATTCTGTTCCAACTGACCTTCACGCATTAAAAAACGACAAAGGCTGCGCAAACTGGAAAGCTTGCGGGCAATACTGCGACGGGAAAGCCCCTTTTTTGCCAAGTGTGCCAGGAAGGAGCGACCATGCAAATAAGAAACAGCAGCAAATGCAGTGATTTGGTGCTGTTCCATAAAAGCGACAAATTCTCGGATATCTGCCACGTATTGCTTCACCGTATGAGGAGAGGCGTTTTTTTCGATTCGCAAATAGCGAGTAAACATCAAAATCTCAGCTTGATATTGCGGCGAAGTGTCCATATGGGATGCACCCTCCTCGAAGCACCTATATAGTAACACAGTGGAAAATCAGATTTCAATGCAAATTGTGTCGTTATTGTGTAAAATTCTGAATTGTATCTAGCGCCCGCTCAGCAAGTTTTTCGTTTTTCTCCCGTTTGTTCCGAATTCGCTCCGGCCACTCTGGAACCAGACCAAAATTGGCATTCATCGGTTGAAAATGGTTCGGATCTGCAGAGGTGATATACTTCGCCATACTGCCCATGATCGTCTCCGGTGGAAGGACTAACAGCTCCTCACCCTTGGCCAGTCTGGCAGCGTTCATCCCAGCCAGGAGGCCGGACGCGGCCGACTCCACATATCCTTCCACGCCTGTCATTTGACCGGCAAAGAACAAGGTATCGCGATCTTTATATTGGTAGGTCGGCTTCAACAGCTTCGGAGAGTTGATGAAGGTATTGCGGTGCATGACCCCGTAGCGGACGATCTCACAGTTCTCTAAACCGGGGATCAGGGAGAAGACTCGCTTTTGCTCCGGCCATTTCAGGTGAGTTTGAAAGCCAACGATATTATAAAGCGTCGCAGCACCATTGTCCTGTCGAAGCTGGACAACAGCGTACGGTTTCTTGCCGGTATGCGGATCGGTCAATCCGACTGGCTTCATTGGACCGAACAGCATGGTTTGGCGTCCTCGTTTGGCCATGACTTCGATGGGCATGCAGCCTTCAAAGAAGATCTCTTTTTCAAACTCCTTCAGCGGAACTGCCTCCGCCGCGATCAACTCGTCATAAAAACGATTGAACTCCTCTTCCGTCATCGGGCAATTCAGGTAAGCAGCCTCACCCTTGTCATAGCGGGAAGCCATGAATACCTTGCTCATATCAATCGATTCTTTTTCAATAATCGGAGCTGCGGCGTCGTAGAAGTACAGATAATCTTCACCTGTCAGGCGCTTCAACTCCTCCGATAATGCCGGAGAAGTGAGAGGGCCTGTCGCGATCACGACAATGCCGTCAGGAATGCGGGTGATCTCTTCTGTCATTACTTCGATCAGGGGATGATTGCGGACGGCATTCGTCACGTATTCCGCAAACTCGTGCCGATCCACCGCCAATGCTCCGCCTGCCGGGACCGCACAGCGATCAGCTGCACCGATTATCACAGAATTGAATCGACGCATTTCTTCCTTTAATACTCCGACCGCATTGGTCAGTGCATTGGCACGCAAGGAGTTGCTGCATACCAATTCCGCAAACTTGTCTGTATGATGCGCAGGCGTCTGCGTCTTTGGTCTCATTTCATATAATCGAACCGGAACCCCGGCCTGGGCGATCTGCCAAGCGGCTTCACTCCCAGCCAAGCCGGCTCCGACGACGGTAATCGCTGCTTGTGTCATGCTGTCCATCCTCCAAGCCTATTGAAAATCACATCAGGAGTCTGCTTCCTCCTGATAGTCACAATTCGTGCATACGATGCTGACACCCTGTTTTTTACGTTTCTTCTCGACGAGCATATGCGAGCATTTTGGACAAGGACGAGCAATTGGTTTGTCCCAAGAAACGAAATCACATTCCGGATAACGATTGCATCCATAGAAAATTCTGCTCTTCTTAGATTTACGTTCGATAATGGATCCAGTTTCACAGTTCGGGCACTTTACGCCAATTTCTTTGACGATTGCCTTCGTGTTCCTGCAATCCGGGAATCCCGAGCATGCCAAAAACTTTCCAAATCGGCCAAGCTTGTAGACCATCACACTGCCGCAGAGCTCGCAGTTCTCGTCCGACTCTTCATCTTTGATTTCGACTTCCTTCATCTCTTCCTCAGCGTAAGCGACTCGCTTGGCAAAATCATGATAGAACGAATCCAGAACCTTTACCCAGTCCGTGATCCCTTCCTCCACCGCATCCAGACCTGATTCCATTTTTGCCGTGAATTCAACGTCGAGGATTTCCGGGAAGAACTCTTCCATCAGTGTAATAATGATTTCGCCAAGTTCGGTAGGGACAAATCGCTTCTCTTCCAGTGCGACATAGCCGCGTTTTTGAACGGTTTCTAGCGTTGGCGCATACGTGGAAGGGCGTCCGATTCCTAGTTCCTCCAGAGTCTTGACGAGTCGAGCCTCCGAATAGCGCGGCGGTGGTTGAGTGAAGTGCTGATTCGGTTCCAATTCACGTGATTCCAGAATCTGGCCTTCCTCGATCGGCGGCAGGAAGCTCTCCTCTTCCGTGCCATCATCATTTCCTTCAATATATACTTTCATAAAGCCCGGGAATTTCACCTTGGATCCCGTAGCCCGGAAGATCACTCCTCCCGCCTCAATATCAACGCTCATCGTGTCCAATACGGCAGAAGCCATTTGACTGGCGAGGAAACGCTCCCAGATCAAGCGATACAAGCGAAGCTGGTCACGCGAAAGAAATTGTTTGATTTCATCCGGTGTACGACTCACAGATGTCGGACGAATCGCTTCGTGGGCATCCTGAGCATTTTCTTTCTTGGCTTGGACGCGAGGTTCGGTCAAGATGTAGTCTTGGCCATACTTTTCGAGTATGTAGTCTTTCGCTTCCTTTTGCGCAGTCTCGGAGATGCGTGTCGAATCGGTACGCATATACGTAATCAAACCGACTGCGCCTTCCTTGCCTCCGACATCGATCCCTTCGTACAGCTCTTGCGCGATTCGCATGGTCTTGGCCGTACGGAAGTTCAATTTGCGGGCTGCTTCCTGCTGCAATGAACTGGTGATGAATGGGGCTGCCGGGTTGCGTTTGCGCTCCCGCTTGGTCACCTTTTTCACAGTAAAGGGCTGGTCTTTGATTTTCTCGAAGACCTGCTTCACATCATCTTCAGAGGAAAGCTCTACCTTCTCTTCCCCATATCCATAAAACTTAGCCTCAAATTCTTTGCCGTTGCTCAACAGCTTGCTTGCGATTGTCCAGTATTCTTCCGGAACGAACTGCTGGATCTCGCGTTCACGATCGATGATTAACTTTACAGTCACTGATTGAACGCGCCCCGCGCTCAAGCCTTTTCGTACTTTTTTCCAAAGGATCGGACTGATGTTGTATCCGACAAGCCGATCCAGAATACGCCGTGCCTGCTGGGCATTGACCAGGTCCATGTTGATGTGGCGCGGATGCTTGAACGCCTCTTTGATGGCATCCTTGGTAATCTCGTTGAAGACGACGCGCAACGGCTGACTCATATCCAAGCCCAGGTATTGCGCCAGATGCCAGGCAATTGCTTCCCCTTCGCGATCCGGGTCAGCCGCCAGATAGACTTTTTTCACCTTTTTTGCAGCGTCCTTCAGGCTCTTTAATACGTCACCTTTGCCGCGAATGGTTATGTATTTCGGTTCGAAAGACCGTGTCACGTCCACTCCCGTTTGGCTTTTAGGAAGGTCTCGCACATGGCCCATTGATGCTTTTACAATATATTTGCTGCCAAGGTATTTCCCGATGGTTTTCGCTTTCGCAGGGGATTCTACGATTACGAGCGTGTCAGCCATTTTTTTCCTCCCCTTTTAGTAAGGAATCTCCCCTATTATTAATGATGCTAATTAGATTTGTCAAACACTTGAACGCGCAAATGGCGCATCAGATTGACAATGGGGACCTATCGACGGGCATAATACCCACCTGGGAGACAGGCAATATGCCCTTTCGCTTCTAATACCAGAAGTGTCTGATGCAGCATTCCTCTTTGGGATGCGGGAACTGCCTGCAGCAACTCATCGGTGTGAATGCCTTCTTCTGAAAGCTTTCGGTATACAATCATCTCTTCCTCTGACATCGACAAGATTCGTGTTCTTTCTATATTATTATCTGCTCCGAACGAGGATAAAATATGCTCCCACTCTTCCAGGATGTCACTGACTTTTGTCACGAGCTTGGCACCTTGCTTCAGCAGGTTATGCGGACCGGCACTCAACGCTGAAAAAATCGGTCCCGGGACTGCAAACACATCCTTTCCTTGCTCAAGCGCACAATCGGCCGTGATTAATGAACCGCTTCGCTCCGCCGCCTCCACGATTAGTACGCCGGCACTCAATCCACTGATAATTCGGTTGCGCTCCGGAAATAGCCCTGGAATCGCCCGAGTGCCTGGAGGGTATTCAGAGATGAGCAGTTCCGTCAACTCCATTTTTTGGTACAGTTTCCTATGCCCTGCCGGATAGACCTGATCGATCCCGCAGCCCATGACTCCGATCGTTCTGCCTCCGTTTTTTAAAGCTGTGTCATGCGCTTCCCCATCGATTCCATAGGCAAGGCCCGAGACGATCGTAAGCCCTGCATGCACCAATTCTTTCGTCAGGGTAGCGCATACGGCACGACCATAAGGTGACGGCTTGCGTGATCCTACTACCCCAATCGTTTTTTCCTCCAGGAGCAAAGTAGGGTCTCCTCGGTAAAAAAGGGCAAGAGGCGGATCCGGAATCTGCCGCAAACGCTCTGGGTAACCAGGATCGGTACAAGCCAGGAAGCGGATCTCCCTCTCTTCACGTTCACAAGCGAGCTGCTTCACGACCTCCATCGGTGACTTTTTGACATTCGGCGGAAGAGTTGTGTCCTTTATTTTCAACAGGTGAAATAGATCTTCCCAATCCTCCAAGGCCGCTGCATACGATCCGTAGGTTTCATAGATAGCACGGATTCGCTTGCGGCCAAGCCCCGGAATCATGATCAGGAAATAGAGTATGTCCCGCTCCCGGGTGGTCAGATCGTTCATCATCCATCTCTCCTTCGTCAATGACTGGATTTCTTGACGTCATTGTACTCCAGCACATTGTAGCGAAAGACAAAGGAGGTGTTCAAAAAAAGTAAAGACGGACCTGCATAGCAAGTCCGCCTTTACTCATATGTTGGTCGACTTATTTCGACATTACTTTATCCAGCATGCCGCGCTCTTTCAACACTTCTACCAGCGTTTCACCGATGGCAGCAGGTGTTTTTGCTACGCGAACACCGCAAGATTCCAGCTTCGCGATTTTCTCAGCAGCTGTACCTTTTCCGCCGGAAATGATCGCACCAGCATGGCCCATGCGTTTTCCTGGAGGCGCTGTTTGACCGCCGATGAAGCCTACTACTGGCTTCTTCATGTTGGCTGCGATCCAGTCAGCTGCTTCCTCTTCTGCAGTACCACCGATTTCACCAATCATGATAACTGCTTCTGTGTCTGGGTCTTCGTTGAACATTTTCAGAACATCGATGAACTCCATCCCTTTTACAGGGTCCCCACCGATACCTACTGCAGTGGATTGACCGATGCCGCGAGTAGAGGTTTGGTGAACCGCTTCATAAGTCAGGGTACCAGAGCGGGATACGATACCCACTTTACCTGGAGTATGGATGTAGCCTGGCATGATACCGATTTTGCACTCGCCTGGTGTGATAACGCCTGGGCAGTTAGGACCAATCAGTTTGGTTTTCTTGCCTTCCATGTAGCGTTTTACTTTCACCATGTCGAGGACTGGGATACCCTCTGTGATACAGATTACGAGGTCCAGCTCAGCGTCAACTGCTTCCATGATCGCATCTGCTGCGAAAGGAGGAGCTACGTAGATAACAGATGCATTCGCGCCTGTTTTTTCTACTGCTTCCGCTACGGTATTGAAAATCGGAATACCGTCTACTTCTGTGCCACCTTTACCAGGTGTTACACCGCCCACCATTTGCGTACCGTATTCAACAGCACCGCGAGTGTGGAACAAACCAGTAGCACCGGTGATCCCTTGTGTAATCACTTTTGTATGTTTATTAACGAGAATACTCATCGCGTATTTTTCCCACCTTTTTTAACGTATCTGATCGACTTGTTTACTTCACCAAAGATACGATTTTCTCAGCGCCATCAGCCATGGATTCAGCAGCTACGATGTTCAAACCAGACTCGTTGAGAATTTTCTTTCCGAGTTCCACGTTGGTGCCTTCGAGGCGAACAACCAGTGGTTTGTCCAATTTGATTTGTTTCGCTGCATTCACAACGCCATTTGCAATGACGTCACATTTCATGATGCCGCCGAAGATGTTGACAAAAATACCTTTTACTTTTTCATCGCGAAGAATGATTTTGAAAGCCTCAGTAACTTTTTCTTCAGTAGCTCCGCCACCAACGTCAAGGAAGTTAGCTGGGTCGCCACCGTAGAATTTCACGATGTCCATTGTAGCCATCGCCAGACCTGCGCCGTTTACCATGCAACCGATGTTGCCATCGAGCGCGATGTATGCCAGGTCAAATTTGGAAGCTTCGATTTCCTTCTCGTCTTCTTCATCCAGGTCGCGCAGCGCTACGATGTCAGGGTGACGATAGAGCGCGTTGCTGTCGAAGTTCAGTTTGGCATCCAATGCCATTACTTCACCGTCGCCAGTTACAACGAGTGGGTTAATTTCTGCAATAGAGCAATCTTTTTCAACGAAAGCTTGGTAGAGGCTCATCATGAACTTCGCTGCTTTGTTGATCAGCTCTTTCGGAATATTGATCGCATAAGCCAGTCTGCGCGCTTGGAAAGCATTCAGACCAGTTACCGGGTCGATTACTTCTTTGAAGATTTTTTCTGGAGTGCGTTCAGCTACTTCTTCAATCTCTGTACCGCCCTCTTCAGAAGCCATCATGACGACGCTGCCTGTTGCACGGTCAACGACGACACCAACGTAGTATTCCTTTTTGATGTCGCAGCCTTGTTCGATCAGAAGGCGTTTTACTTCTTTACCTTCTGGTCCTGTTTGGTGGGTGACGAGCACTTTACCCAGAATTTCTTGGGCGTATGTACGCACCTCGTCAAGATTTTTCGCAACTTTTACGCCGCCTGCTTTACCGCGTCCACCTGCATGAATCTGAGCTTTTACTACATTGACTTGAGTACCGAGTGCTTTGGCAGCTTCCACTGCCTCTTCCACTGTAAAGGCAACGCGGCCTTCAGGGACTTTTACACCGTACTGTTTAAGTATCTCTTTACCTTGATACTCATGAATGTTCATTCTCCATCCTCCTATGGCAGATAAAGATCGGCAGGTATTTTGACGGGACTATAAAAAATCTGTCCCAGTCAAATCCTCCACTATCAGTGCAACAGTTCTATTCTACGACAAAACTTGCAAAAGTGGTAGTAATATGTTTCTCATTTATCCTCACCAATAAAGTTCTTATTCATGAGTCCATTCCTCATTTTCCAGACGAATCAAGGAGTTTCAGAATATACTGGTCAGCCTGATTATGAGAAAACCACGACTTTTCTACTTGAAAGTATTGTGGATAAAAAATGACGGAACGTGTCGAATCTCCGGTGACAAAATGCAAGACAAGGCGAGGCTTGCCTGGCTGGGAAGGAGCTTCTGGCAACGAAGTAGCGCCTTTGATCGAACGCACGATTTCGTGAGCCATCCCCTGCTTGATGGTAGTAGCTGTCAGGTCGATTTCTTTGTTCTCCATCTGCTCCGTCCCTGTCGCTTCGACTCGCAGCTTCGTCGCTTTGAACAGCTTCTCCAACGAATCTTCGGCTTTCTCCCTTGGAGGCAACAAAGAAGTCAATTGCGAAAACAAAGAACCCTCCACATGGAAGATATGCGTCTCTCTTCCAAACGGGATCGAGATGAGAGTCGGCGTCAGAACGGTGACTTCCATGGCTCTTTCGTTTGAATGGATCCTCATCCGGTAGTAGGGATGCAGCGGATATTGTCTTTTTCCTTGCTCACGTTCTGGAACCGCTTCGCGAAGGATTTGTTTTACGGCGTCCCGCTCAGAGTCCAGCAATAATTTGGTCGAGGAAAGATCCTCAGCAGTGAGGAAAATACTGTTCACCTCCTGCGAGATAATTCCGATGCCGGTCTGGCGGTGTATCCAGTCATAAAAACGGATGGCTCCGGGGCCTCGAAACGTTCGATCCCCGTACTGACTAGCTTTTTCACCAACCGACACAACCAGCGGCGCTAGATTTTTTCTGTACAATACCAGTGTAAAGCGCACATCCTCTTGTTTTAACGAATCAGGCGATTCTTCCAGTTCGTTTCCTTGCTCGGCAAGTTCTTTGAGAAAAACAGGCATATGTAGAGGAATTTCCTGCCCATCCGTAGACATGACAGTCACCTTTTCCACTGCACCCAGTTCTGTTTCGATACTCCCTCTCATGTCAGATCGGATTGTCTAATCCTGAGAGCAGCCTGTCACCAATAAACCAGCTACCAGTATACGAAACAGGTAAGCACGAAAAGACGATTTCATGCATCCAGCCTCCCTTGCGTGCGCATAGTACACTGCATTTGCTACAGAAGCCCCAATCGACGGCTAATCTCACTGCCCAGCTTGCGCTTCACGTAAATCTCCCCGATCTGATGCGGATCTTTTACTAGGACAGATCGATTATTGGTCCGAATGACCACGTACTTTTCCCCATTTTTATCCAAACCACAAATTAATTCGGAGGATACCTCGACAAAAATTGCCACGACGTATTTATCCAGGACTTTCTTCAAGGAAATTTTCGGAAATGGCGTGAGGAAGGGCGTTGTTTTGTCCTGTATGTATTGCGTGATAGCCAAGAGATACTTATCCGGGTCCCCGTACTGTTCAATTTCGTGATTAACGCCAACAATCTCCCCTTCATCCGTGATGCCAAGGAACAGATTCCCATTGTTAGAATTGGCAAATGCCACAACCGTTTTGATAATGCCGCTTTTGGACAGCAGAAAATCACGCTTGAACTCAATCATATCATTTTCGCCCAATTGTGTAGCTACCTGAGGATCCTCGACGCGGCCTAAATAGCGGAATCGGCTGATCGCTCCCAAACGATACACATATTCTTCAAAAATATCGGCTGGAAGCGAGATGTCTTCCAAGACAGCATCTGTATTCTGCCAAAGTTTGTAAGTTTGAGGTGAAAAACACATATCAAAAAGAACAATATTTCCAAGTGAACGGATGTTCATTCCGATTGAAGCAGGTTTCTGCGGCAATACTTGGTAAGGTGTCTCCCCTTGGGCCAGAAGCACACCCGCATAAATCAAGGTATCAAAATAATGGCGGGGCAACGTGGCCTTGTGCTTCAACAAATCGCGGTCATGGCTAGACGGTGTCGTCCCTTGATACAGGTCAAAGTTGACCTTCTCTTCATCCAAAGAGAGGACGACAGCTATAAATGAATATTGTTGGCGCATGGTTTCCCTCGATTTCACGTTTTGGCTTCTCAATTGTTGGTCATATTTTAACGCAATTCTCCAGCAATTGACTAGTCATTTCTCACTATTGACCGCTTTAGACCTAATACAAAAGTACTAAAAAAGCGAGTGACACTCCCAAATTAAGAGGGTCACTCGCCTTATGCGGACAATATTCCATTCAGTTTTTTCAGGATTGATAGGTCTGCAATATCGTTTGCAATGTAAGGGAAAGGCCCATTGCCCCCTTAATCTTCAGTTTCCCCATCATAAAAGCGGTAGTCGGATTTAATTTTCCATGAACGAGCTTGATAAAATTCTCGTCGGAGAGCTCCAATGTACAACCCGCTTCTTCTGTGGCTTCCTTTGTATATGTAGCTCGACTATTCTCAATTTTCACCTGATAAGTACCGCCATCCGCTCCACTCAATTGAAAGTGGTAAACCGCCGTCATTCCTTCGATCCCATGAGGATTTGAGTTTATTTTTTCCAACAGATTCGCAATGGTTTGTTCTACCGACATGTCAACGCCTCCTATCTGGTATCCGCTCCCGATAAAGAAAGAGCCGGGAAGCCCCGGCTTATTTCACTCTTACAGCAGTGCCTGTCGCAATGACCATCATCATGCCTTCTCGCAGCGTTTCAAAGTCGAGATCGACACCAATGACAGCGTTGGCACCCAAAGAACGGGCTTTTTCGGTCATCTCTCGCAGAGCCAGCTCGCGGCCCTCGGACAGTTTGCTTTCATAGGATCCGCTTCTGCCTCCGATGATGTCGGTGATCCCAGCTAGAAAATCACGGACTACGTTCGCCCCCATGATTACCTCGCCACTGACGATACCCAGATATTCCGTTACTTCTTTCCCTTGCAGGGTGTTGGTTGTTGATACAATCATATTTGCAGCCTCCTCAACTTATCAGTCATTCTATTCTTTACTACGATTGAAAAACAATCCAGTTTCATTGCATTGACTTCATCCATTATCCAAAAGTGTATGTTTTGCGGGCAATCCCTATTCCCCGTCATGTCTCGGGTTCTTCCCTAGAGCACCGTACCCGTGAGCCGTTGCTTTGTCGATGTAGACAGCAGGCTTGCCTTCTCAATCAGCTCCCGAAACGAATAGGTAAAAAAGTTCGGATCGAGATAGCCATTCACATGACCAACGGCTGCCGATACCTGCATGTGACGTATTCCGATCGGTGTTTCCATCTGATTGATATAGGATTGGATTTGATCGTCGGCTGCCATTGAAATGACGACAAACTCGTCACCAGCGTATCTGCTCACATAGTCGTGTCTTTCATCCAACATGGAGGCAAGCAAGGCGGAATATTCCCGAATGACATCATCGCCAAATGGATGACCGTATCGTTTGTTGATTTGCCCGAAATTGTTCAGGTCAATAAATAGCAGGTGGAACTGTTTTTTTTCATATAATAAGCGCTCTCCAATGGTTTGGATATAGGGAGCGCGAAATAATCCCGTTAACGGATCTCTAAATTCAGCCAATTTAATCATGATGTTCTCTCTTGTTATCCAGCCTGCCAATTCGTCCTCTGCCATAATCAGAGCCTGCTCAACACCGTGTTCTTCCATCATTCGGCCTGCATCCCATACCGTTTGATCCGAAGATATGCAAATTGGCCCCGGACCCATGGCGTCTGCAACAATTCGATTGGGATGGGAAGCACAAATATCCCTGGGGGTCAGCATTCCTATTACTTCGCCATGGTCCATAACAAGTAACGAGTTTACCCTGTTTTCGCTCATTCGCTCGGCAGCGTGGGCGACACTCTTATCCGATGTGATCGTATGGAGAACCGTTACCATCATATCGGAGACCTTCATGACAACTCCACCTCTCGCTGAACGGTTACCGCAATTTTCAACTCGGATCGCAAAACCATGGAATCGCTGATCATTCGCTCCGCTTCTTCCGTGATGATGCCCATCAACAATTTCTCATCCAGCATTTGCAGGAGTGAATTACGTAGCAAAACTGCCTCGATTTTGGGATGATCCATTTTAATCAAAGTGAATTGCTCCGGTGAGAGGGCCTCTGCCATTCTCCTTACCGCTTCCGGGCCAATGGGAGCTTTTTTCCCAACTATCAGCAAGTCTTGCATAGGAGGCACTTCAAATTCCGATATTTTAAGGGAGAGGGTTGCTTTCCTCGAGTAAACGTTTTTATCATTCATATCCATCCAATCCTCCAACATCGTCACTGCGCTTCTTCATACTCCTGACAGTCATCAGGCTCTCTCAACAAAACTTCCTCGAACTCTCCTTCCCAATCGTTTCATGAGAAGACGGATTCAAAAGCACCTCGCCTGCATCATTTCACGAGCGGGAAATGCAGAGCCAGACAATATTGAGTATGGGAAGGAGCCATTTCATTACGCATAGGACTAAAATTCAGTAACATTTTCAGAAAGTAAGTCTCATTAACTAATCGAAATTCGACATTTTGTGTCTTTGTTCCTACTTGATTCGCCAAATTTTTGCAATATCCTTTTGAATAAGCACTTTTTTCCTGTAAAAACCAAATATTTTAAAATTTACAGGAAAACACTTCTTCCTTGTAAGTGTTGTTGCAAATGGAGACCGCATTGTATATAGTGGATATTATAGGTCTATAATAAGAGGAGTCACTTGGAAAGGAGGGAATGAACATTCAGTTCTCAAAAAGTACTGATTATGCCCTACATGCCTTACTTCATCTCGCTCACTCAAAGCTTCACCAAAACATTGGAATCAAGGAATTATCCGCTGCGCTTGGCGTTTCGGAAAGCTATTTGTCGAAAATCATGTCCAAGCTTCGGCAAGATGGTATTGTACGCGCTGTGCCCGGAGTAAACGGAGGGTACGAGCTGGCACGGCCGGCCGAACAGATTACATTTCTTGAGGTTATCCAAGTGATTGAAGGCAGGCAGCAACTGTTTGAATGCTCGAATTTGAGTTCGCAGCAGCACCGTTTGTTGGCTGAAGATGGTGCTGGAGAATCTCAACGAAAAAGTGAATGCTTGGTGAAAAGAGTCATGGACGGCGCCGAACAACATCTGTATCAATACCTCCGAGAGCATACGATCCAGTCAGTGCTGGACGAGGTTTTCAAGCAAAGCAATCATGCTGTAAACAAGAAGTGAATCACTTCTTGCACTTGAATTATAGACATTACAGATCTATGGAGGTAACGATGAGAGAACAACTTCTCGATGTAGCGATTATTGGTGGAGGACCGGCCGGGCTGAATGCGGCCCTTATGCTTGGGCGGGCGAGAAAAAACGTGGTGGTGATTGATGAAGGCCGTCCCCGAAACGCTGTGACTCGTGAGACCCACGGGTTTCTTACACGAGACGGAGTAAGTCCTAGTGAATTTCGACGAATTGCGCAGGAAGAGATCAGCGCCTATCCCTCTGTGTCTATCGTGGCGGATACAGCCGTGTCGATCACGGGCACGGATGGCCAGTTTCTCATTACTACTGCGCAAGGAGAAACCTTTGCCTGCAAAAAGCTGCTGTTCGCCGTTGGAATGAAAGATCAGCCGCTCGATGTTCCTGGGCTGGCGGAGGTCTATGGGAAAAGCGCCTTCGTCTGCCCGTATTGCGATGGCTGGGAATTACGAGACAAACCGCTTGTCATCATTTCCAAGGGCGCTGGAGTCATGCATTTCGCTCCATTACTCTCCGGATGGACGAATCGTTTTACCATCTGCACGAACGGCCCCGATGAGCTGACTGAAGCGCAACGTGAGGAACTCCGCCAGCATCGCGTCCCCGTATTGAATACGCCGATCCGTTCTATCGACTCAATCGACGGTATGGTACAGCAAGTTGTTCTCGAGGACGGAACGACAATTCCATGTGAGGGGATCTTTTTTAGTCCGGAGCTGGTTACCGGATCGGACCTGCCGCAATCCATCGGATGCCACATCACGGAAGCAGGAATGGTCGTCGTAGATGACTTTGGGAAAACGAATATACCAGGGGTCTACAGCGCCGGGGACGCGGCATCGCGACAGTATCAGGCCATTGCGGCAGCCGCTAAGGGAGCATTTACCGCTGCGGCTATAAACAATGAACTAAATTTGGAGGCTTGGAGAAGAAACGGATGAGGATTATTGCTCTAAAGCAAGGTTGAAAGCAGATCATTCTGTTTCTGGATTGACCCGCAATGCTCCCCCTCGATGGTGATCATGGATTGCGGTGAAGCAGCCGGTGAGCAACTCTGCCAGCAGCATTCGCCTAAAGAACAGGCGTTACAGCGCGCCTGCTACCATGATCACCGCCAGGGCATTGCTTACATGAACCGGCTATAATCCGTTATCATTCTATTTTTTGATAACACAATCCGACTACCCCGTTCTCGTATGTTTTGGTGCGACATAAACGAAGGGATTGTTGTTTTTCAGCCAAAGCAAACAATCGTTGACCTTGGGAAACGATCACAGGATGCACAAGCAGCCACAACTCATCGAAAAGATCATTTTGGATAAAAGATTGCCATGTATGTACTCCGCTTTCGACTGAAATTTGATTCACTTGTTTTTTTAGTGCTTCCAGTTCTCGGGCAAATGACTGAGCGTCTGTGACGACGATTTGCTGTGAATTTCTCCAGATCAAGTCCACTTCGGAACGGGAAATCACCACTTTGGGGATTTCATTGATTCTCACAGCGATAGCTCGTTCAAGGGAATTGGAAGAATTCTCCGCCTGCTGCCAATGCTGCGCTAGGGAAGCGTATGAGTTCCTTCCCACGATTATCGTATCCACTGAATTGTAGTATTCCAAGTAATCTTCGAAAATCTCTTCGCTTAATGTCATCCACCGATCTTCTCCCGAAACAACTCCATCCAGCGACATTTGCATGGTTAAAATGATATTGCCCATCAGTAGACCTCCATGTACGTTTTTTGGACGAAAGTACCAATTTAACTTTTATCATGATAGTAATATAATACAATTCACTTTGATGATCAAACATAAAATGGTATAGTAGAATCATGAAAAGAGAAGAAAACAAATCAGACTGCCCGATCAATTTCACAGTAGAAATTTTCGGAGACACATGGTCTTTGCTGATCATTCGTGACATGATAGCGCTCGGCAAAAAAACGTTCAGCGAATTTCTGGAATTGGAGGAGCGGATCGGTCCGAGTGTATTGACAGATCGTCTAGCTCATTTAGAGGCAAAGGGAGTCATCACGAAAAAACAGAGTGAAACCGATAAACGAAAATTTATCTACTCGATTACGGAGAAAGGCTTGGATCTGATTCCGATTGTGTACGAGATGGCTCTATGGGGCTCGAAGCATAGCCCGAATCCGGTAGCTCCAGACGCTTGGTTCAAGGCGATGAAGCATGACAAGGAGCAAGTGCTGAGATTATATCGTGAAGCCGTCGCTTCCGGCAGTTCCTTTATGAATGGGCCGAACAGCGTTGTGAAAAAATTGAATTTGTAAGTAGAGAAAACCCGTCAATTTTGATTCATTGACGGGTTTTTTTATGCTATGAAAACTTCTGATGAAATCGCCACACCAGCCATAGAAACAAGCTGTACCCGAAGAATGAATAAATATGCCGCCATTCACTGCTGTGGACAAACCACCCCAAGCTTTCCGAAACTTGTTCGGTGTAAGCGGCAATGATTCCAAGGATGGCAAGCCACCTCTGCCATGTATGCAAGCGCTGGAACAAGGAGAGACAGATTGCAGTGAGAAACGGCAGGACAAGCAATGTGAAGAGGATATGAATGTCAAAAACACCGGGGAAAAGCCGTACAGGAAACGAGTACAGCTGCTTTTTTACCAGAATGAGATCCAGATAGGTTCCCAGCCAGGATGCGAAAATCATCGACGGCAGATATGATTTCCGTCTAGTCTTGCCGGATCGCGCTTTGTGCCATGACCGCAAGTTCGATTTTCTCCAGTGTTTTACAGTAATCATCCATGATCTCCCCGTCTATGTTTTCTTCAACATGGAAGAAGTACGTGATGGCTTTCCAATCCTCACACCAATCCCCGGCTTCTGCCTCAGGATGATCCACATCCTTCCATGCATGCTGCAGGGGTGGGCTGAAAAGGCGGCTTGTTCCCGGCTTCAACCGACCGTTTACTGTTCGCTTTCTGTATAAGACACCGGGCATAGTCTCCTTTACGTCGTTGAACAAATGTGGCCAGTAATCTTTGCGGGAGCCGGTATGCGGATGCTCCGCCGCCCATTTCACTGCTTCTCTCAGAATGGCGGTTCGGTCAAAAAGCAGTGTGTATAGCTGCTTTCCCAATCGGATTCGTTCATATAGCGAAGCAAAATGCTGTATTGTGTGCCCGACCAGAGTAAGCTCCCTATCCCCTCTCGATAACAAGGAAAGAGAATCTGATTTAAGCGCAATACGTCCTGTAGTTTGAACTCAAGCGTTTGCAGGACTGTTTTTTGATAATACGGATTCTTGATGATCCTTTCTTCCAAATAGCTTTGCTCGTTAATGATAAGTCCCATCGCTAAAAGATAGCGGTCACCAGTCAACCAGAAGTGATTCCAGATGACCTCCATAAAGACGGATACATGAAAGAAAGGCAGTAGATGAAACAGGTTCATCTCCCTTTTCAGACTTTCCTCGTACAGCAAAAATTGCGGGTAGACGTCTTGAAAAATAAGCCAATTGCCGCGTTCCAAAAACTGAAAAAAATCGTTCTGTTCCGTGTTGGAGAGCAGCCGGGAAAGAAGCTCTCCTTTTAGGTCGGTCATATTCCAGCCGCCGTTTCTCGATACCATGTGTCCCAAAAAGGCCCAATGGATCTCCGGATGGCTTCGATAATATTCGTAGTACGCCGTTGTTCGCGTCACATTGTTTTTGTTGCGTTGCCGCGTACATTCCTTGATTTGTTGAATAAGTTGTTGATCACTTTGTGGCAATTCTGATTGATCTACAGCTCGTTTCGCTCGAAGTCTCACCTTTTTATTTAATTCTCTGCCAATCTTGAATTGCACGCCCAACTGTTTGAGCGGGTTACCCATGCCTACCCTCTCCTATCCAGAACCGTTTGTGCGCATATGCATAACGTGGATATAGGCAGATATCCTGGGATGAAGAAAGGTATGGCGAAACATGAAAGAAAGAGTGGAATCGGAAATAAACCGGATCGTTCATCTTTTGCAAGGCAACCAATCGCCAGACGGAGCTTGGCGTTTTTGTCTAGAGAGCGGGCCGCTGACTGATGCGTATATGATTATTCTATTGCGAAGCTTGCATATCGATGACGAGGAGTTTATCAGCGGTTTGGCGCAACGAATCGCCGCGCTGCAGATGGAGAACGGAATGTGGAAGCTGTTTCATGATGAAGAGGAAGGGATTCTTTCCGCAACCGTCGAAGCGTACTACGCCCTCCTCTACGCAGGACATAGCAAAAGAGACGAAGAACACATGCAGGCGGCCAGACAGCAGATCTTGGCCAAAGGCGGACTCTCGCAAACCAGCATGCTGACCAAGCTGCTGCTATCCTTGACTGGCCAAATTCCTTGGGATGCGCATGTTCCGATTCCCATTGAAGCCATGCTCCTCCCACGCTGGTCCCCTCTTCATTTCTTCGATTTTGTCGGGTACGCGCGAGTCCATATCGCTCCCATCCTGATCTTGACAGACCGCAAGTTGGTCATCCAGACGGGGAGAACCCCCGACATCTCTGAGCTGCGCATCCCCAGAACGGCTGATCACCACTCGTTCGCAGCGCGTTACTTCCAGAAACGAATCGAAGATGTCATCAGGTTTCTACCCTATACGGCGCAGATCCACCAAGAGGCGCTGAATCAAGCAAAACATTTCATGCTGAAACGGCTCGAAGCGGATGGCACCTTATACAGTTACCTGACTTCCACCGTTCTCATGATCTTCGCTTTGCTGGCACTTGGCTATCCAAAAAGTCATCCCATTATCACGCGTGCTGTTGCAGGCCTAAAAGCGATGGCTTGTCACAGAAACGGACAGATTCATATGCAGGATGCCACTTCGACAGTTTGGGATACTGCCTTGCTGACCCATGCTCTCCAAGTATCCGGAGTCTCTGCCTCCCATCCGATGGTACAAAAAGCAGGCAGATATTTGCTATCCCGGCAACATGACAAATATGGCGATTGGGTGCTGCATAACCCTGCAGCCATTCCAGGAGGATGGGGGTTCTCTGATAGCAATACGATCAATCCTGACATCGATGACACAACAGCTGCTTTGCGGGCGATCAGCCCGATGCAAAAAACGGGTATGGCCTACCAGCGAGCGTGGCAACGGGGCCTGAACTGGCTGTTGTCCATGCAAAATGACGACGGTGGTTGGCCCGCTTTTGAAAAAAACACAAACAAACAAATCTTGTCGTGGCTTCCGATCGAAGGGGCAGACGCAGTCAGCACGGACCCATCCACAACCGATCTGACGGGCAGGACCTTGTTGGAGTTTTTGGGAAACCACGCTGGATTGAACGTGCGTAATCGGAACATGCAAAAAGCAGTAAGCTGGCTTTTGCGAAATCAAGAAGAAAACGGCTCCTGGTACGGTCGTTGGGGCATTTGCTATATTTACGGGACGTGGTCGGCAGTTACCGGGATGATAGCGGTTGGTATACCAAAGGAACATCCCGCGATACAAAAAGCAGTACAGTGGTTATTGCGTATCCAAAATCACGACGGGGGTTGGGGAGAATCCTGTAACAGCGATATTGTCAAATCCTATGTTCCTTTAAGGGCAAGTACGCCTTCGCAAACTGCCTGGGCAGTCGATACCCTCATCGCCGCTTCTTCAACACCGACATCGCCGATGATGCGTGGTATACAATTTTTACTGGGGAATGACGCGGAATCGGACTGGACTCTTTCATATCCGACAGGTGCGGCGCTGCCCGGCGACTTTTACTTCCATTACCACAGTTACCGATACATTTGGCCCTTGATTGCGCTCGGACATTTTCAAAAGAAGTATGGGTAAGCTTGCGCATTTTGCCATTTTGAGAGATGTCTTATTCATATGTTGAGGCTTTGGCGGTAATTCAAATAAGGAGTGGTACTTATGCCTGATGCACCAGTATCGACGATTCATGTCCATGTCATGAAGACATTTTCGATTTCTCTTGCATCCAACCCCTCGACAGGCTATCAGTGGATGTTGTCAAATCCACCTGATCCACGCTTCCTTTCCCTGCTGGAGACTACTTATCTGCCGCCTTCTGCCCCCACTACAAGGGTGGGGCAAAGCGGCAGACAAATCTGGAAATTTCAGGCGCTGAAGCAAGGAGTGACCACCCTCTCTTTTAAATATTGTCGCCCTTGGGACGAAAGTGACTGCGCTCAATTTCATTTTTACCTGATTGCGATTCGATAGGTCCCAACATGCGAAAAGCATTGGTTAACCTCGATTCGCCTCGATGAGCAGACTTAGCATACGCCGACTTGGCGATCCAGCGCCCGATAACGGATGGCTTCTGCCACATGGGATGAGCCAATTTTCTCCGCTCCCGCCAAGTCCGCAATCGTTCTAGCCAGCTTGACGATCCGATCGTAGGCGCGCGCACTTAACCCCAAGGTTTCGAACGCCATTTGCAGCAGCTCCTGTCCCTCTTTGTCCAACATGCAATAACGGCGCAATTCTTCTCCACTCATCGCGCTATTGAATGGCGAAGTGGCGCGATGGCCAAACCTCTTGCTCTGGATCGTTCTTGCGGCTTCCACTCTGTCGCGGATCACGGCGGATGATTCTGCCACGTTACGTTGATTTAACAGATGAACAGGTACCCTCGGCACCTCCAGATGTAAATCGATTCGATCCAGGAGCGGGCCAGACAGCTTGGCTCGGTAGCGCTGAATCTGCAGGGGCGTGCAATAGCATTCCCGTTGGTCTCTGGATCCAAAGTAACCACACGGACACGGATTGCACGAGCCAATCAGCAGAAACCGCGCAGGGAAGGTAAATACCTGCTTGGAGCGCCCAATCGTCACAATTCCTGCTTCTAACGGTTGGCGAAGCACCTCCAATACATGGCGAGAGAATTCGGGCATTTCGTCCAGAAAGAGGATGCCCCCGTGAGACAGACTGCACTCTCCTGGCCGTGGTATCTGCGTACCCCCTCCAATCAGTGCTGTAGCGGTAATCGTATGATGGGGAGAGCGAAAAGGGCGCTCACGAACCAGACCGCTGGTACGCGTCAAATGCCCGGCAATACTGTAGATTTTCGTTACTTCATAGGATTCTTCGATCGTCATCTGCGGCATGATTCCAGGAAGACAATTGGCAAGCAGTGTCTTCCCGGACCCGGGTGGTCCTACCAAGATCACATTGTGAAATCCCGCCGCTGCAATCTCCAATCCCCGCTTGACGAGGTCCTGGCCGTAGACGTTACTGAAATCTGGATATTCTGTGCTTTTGTGCAGACTGATGGTCTTCATTTCCATGGCTTCGGTTCCTCGAGATACAAGCTGCTCCTGCATCCAATACTTTGCTGCATCCTGTAAATGTGCGGCTGGCAGCACCATGATGTCGACCAGACGGGCTTCTGCCTCGTTTTGTTCGGGCAAAACTACATGTGTGAATCCATTTCTTTTTGCTTCCAGGAGAATGGGCAACACACCTGACACTGGTCGCAGTGATCCATCCAAGGCAAGCTCACCCAAGATCAGGATGCGCTCTTCCCGTGGTGGAATTTGTTTGGAAGCAAGCAAGATTCCGATCGCGATCGCCAAGTCGAAGCCTGAGCCTTCCTTGCGTTGATCGGCAGGTGCCAAATTGACGGTTATGCGTTGCATCGGGTAGTCAAAGCCCGCATTTCGCATCGCGGACCGGACGCGGTCGCGAGCCTCTTTTACTGCAGAACCGCCAAGTCCGACCAGATCGAATTGCGGCAGTCCATTGGCGATGTCTGTCTCCACAGAAACCATCATGCCATCTATTCCCATTACGGTGCCGGAAAAACTGCAAGCGTACATACGTTTCCCCTCCATCGATAGCGTAGGAAAAGATAGATGGTAGGGGCAAGTTTTTTTGATACTCGGCACTAACACATCCTGATTTCGCTATTATTCACATGCAATCCCGTCATTTTATCTTTTAGTGCAGGACGAAAACCGGACAATCCTACAATTTTAAATGGGGTTATTACGACATAAAAAGCTAAAGCCTCTTGGCTATTAGTCAAGAGGCTACATTCCTAGATATTTATATCATGCAAGAGTTCTTCGCATATGTATCTTTCTTCTTCTGATAAATCACTCTCATTCAACTTTTCAGTAACGTAGGGCAGAAGCCCGCTACCTATATTAACTAAACACTCATAGGCATGATAATCAGTTTTACAATACTTAGATATTACATTATCATCGGTACGCCATTTATTGCTCTTGATTTGCGATAACCAAAATTCAAGCTGCTCTTTTACCGATTTGCTTTTTTGTCTTTGTACGATCTTGAGGAATTCTTCATCATTCACTTTCTCTTCTGGAAAAACAAGATAGAAAGTGTCTAGGCCTATTGTTTTTCTCATCAAAGTACTGTAAGTGAGATAGTCACCACTTTCGGCAGAAGAAACATAGGCAACAAAATCATCTGTTGTGTTTAAGATTTTAAAGTATCCAAATTCAGATAATCTCTTTATAACATTAATTCCTATAAAATATAGCTGATGGTCCATTAAGCTCTTGGGAATAATCGTATCTTGTTCGGGACTATAATTTAGCTCCTTTAGATTAATACAATAATATAAGCTCATTATATCGTTAAGCTGATCGGGCAAATCCTCAAAACTGAAATCGAAATCACCTTCACTAAATCTAAGGCTTATTTTTGTTTGTTCAAATGAGCGATCGTAAAAGGAATCGTTCGTTTCTATAAATTTCTTTTTGTAATTCTCATAGTACCTCTTAAGCCCCAAAATTGGATTTGAGTCTACCCCCCTTATCTTGTTAAGCTGGTATCAGAAGAACAGAGGGGGATTTTTTATGCAACGAAAACGCTATCCAATCGAGTTTAAACAACAGCTGGTTCAAGAAGCCCAAGATGCAGGAAATGCAAGCCAAGTTGCCAGACGGCATGGGATCGATGCGAAAATGTTGTATCGTTGGATACGTGATTCGAAACATGCGGATTGGAAAAACACTCCTGCCGAAGCCAAAGCGGTAACGAGTTATACTCCGAGCCCGGGAGAATTTCGTGAATTGGAAACCGAGAATGATCAACTGAAGAAACTACTTGGAGAAAAGGATTTGGAAATCGCGATCCTCCGTGATCTTGTAAAAAAGGTGAACCCAGCTTATCGGACAAAGTGGAAATAGCCGACAAGTGGATACAGCTGGGGTATACAGCCAAATTGGTGCTACGTATTGTCGGCATCCTTGAAGCAACCTACTACTATCGGAAAAATAAGGCCTCTCAAAAGCCACGGGTTTACCATGGAGGGCGGCCGATCCCTGGTTATTCATTGTCAACGGACGGACAACCTGTCAGTGACGAGCAAATTAAAGAATGGATATCGGAACTGATTGCGGATGAAGAATCTGCTTATGGCTATCGAAAGCTTACGGTCTGCCTGCGGCGAGATCACCAGTTGATCATCAACAAGAAAAAAGTGTACCGCCTGCTGAAAGAAGAAGGACTTTTACAACCACAACGAAAAAAGAATAGTCATCATCCCCGGAGGCTTGCCAATAACCGAGAGATCACCGCTCCGAATCAATTGTGGGAGATGGACGTAAAATACGGATTTATCGCCGGGGAACATCGTTTCTTTTTCCTGATGAGTCTCATTGACGTCTATGATCGAGCGATCGTAGACTATCATTTTGGTTTGTCATGCGAAGGAAAACATGCATCTCAGATTCTTCAAAGAGCTTTGTGGAAACGGCAACAATTCGACAACGAGAATCCCCCTGTTATCCGTACGGATAACGGTCCGCAGTTTATTAGTCATGTATTCGAGGAGGCCTGTCAAAGCTTCCGAACCGTTCACGAACGAATTCCTCCAAAGACGCCAAACAAAAACGCTCACATTGAGTCCTTTCACAGCGTTTTGGAGAAAGAATGTTTGCAGCGGAATGAATTTCAGAGCTATCAAGAAGCCTATGAAACCGTGACAAACTATCTGCTCTTTTACAATCAGCGCCGGATTCACGGAAGCTTGTACGATTTATCACCTGTAGAATTTGGTAAAGCTTTTACCCTGCAACGCATTACACCATTTGTTGTGAAAGTGTAGTGTGGCAAAGGATTGCAGAACGATCCCTACTTCAACCTAGCTGACAAGCAGAAAGGAAACCGTCTGGGGTCAAGTGATCTCCTTGACGCTAGACGGTTTCCTTTCTAGACTCCGACTCCAAGGTGGTTGAAGTAGGGAAGAAGGAAGAATCATATGAAAATGCGAGAATAAGGGAGAAAGACTCTAATTTTGAGGGGTTAAACCGGTACCGGTTAGCTGTTTTTTCTAATGCCTCTTTAGTATTTATGTATATGATAAAACTTCCATGTGTTACATCAGTATATATGGAAAAAACGTAGACTCCTTTATTTTCATTGTGTTTGGCAAAATAAAAGTACACACTTTGGCAACCGAAAAGTGCAGAACATTTCCGAATATGAAAAAAGCCTTGCCAGCTAACTAAACAACCCTCTACTCTTCTATTTGGTGAACAGATAGGAGAGGGATGAAAGGAATGCTGGCAATGTGTAAATGCTAATCTAATTATTGACCACCTAGTGGCGCATCGCTCATAAAAAAGTTGACCACCTGAGCACCTCTTTCCTGTATCTTGAAGTTGCTGAGACATCAAGGTATAGGAGGAAAGGAAATGCTTCAGATGGCTAATTATGAGTTTATCAGGAAACAACACATTCTGCTAGGGAAGCCGATTCGGCAGATTTCTCGCGAAACTGGCTACTCTCGGCAAGTGATACGAAAGGCTTTGAAATCAACAGAAATCCCTGTATATCAGCTTTCAAAACCGAAACCCAAACCAGTCATTGATTCCGTAAAACCCATCATCTTGGAATGGCTGCGTCAAGATGAGCAGGCCCCTCCTAAGCAGCGTCATACTGCTACCCGTATGTACCAGAGACTTGTCGATGAATACGGATTCACCGGCGGTGAATCTACGGTACGCCGTTACGTCAGGCAACTACGGGTATCTCCTCCAAAAGCGTTTGTCCCCCTCGATTTCCCGCCAGGGAGATTTGCTCAATTTGACTGGGGCGAGGTTACTGTTCTTTTACATGGAAAGCAGGTCAAGGTTCAAGTCTTTTGTATGCGTTGTACCTATAGCAGAAAGATTTTTGTCAAAACATTTTTTCATCAAAAACAAGAAGCTCTTCTTCAAGGGCATGTCGATGCCTTTGCGTTTTTCGGTGCTGTTCCTCAGATCGTTACGTATGACAATCTGACTACAGCCGTAAAGAAGGTGTTGGAAGGTAAAAACCGCGAGGAACAAGAGCGATTTGTCCAGCTGCGTGCTCACTACCTGTTCGAAAGCTATTTTTGTGATCCGGGAAAGGGGCACCAAAAAGGCCAAGTAGAAAATCTCGTAAAGTTCGCTCAAAAACAGTTCTTTACCCCAGTTCCAAATATCTCTTCACTGGAGGAATTAAATCATTTTCTTCTAGAGAAATGTATCTCTTACGAGACAACTACCGTTCCGAGATCTTCCTTAACCGTTGGAGAAGCCTTTGTGCAAGAGCAGCAAATCATGCTCTCATTGCCTCCACAACCACTGGATTGTTGCCGTGTCTTATCTGTGAAAAGCAATACTCTGTCGATGGTTCACGTTGAGAAAAATGCCTATTCTGTCCCGGTTTCACACGCATCTAGAGAGCTAACTTGTAAGGTATTTGCCGAACGGATTGAAGTGTATCATGGGAACAAATTGATTGCTGAGCATGAGAGATGCCTAGAAAGAGGCAAAGAGCTTTTGCAATACGATCACTACCTGGACTTGCTTCTTATTCGCCCAGGGGCTGTTTTGTATGCCAGACCTTTGCATCAGGCGGGATTACCTCCCATTTACCAACAGTTCTTGGAAAAGTGCCGCCATCGACCAGGGGGGATGAAGGAATTCGTTCGACTCCTGCTACTCCATCGGGAATTCGATGCTTCTCTCGTGGAAGAATCACTGGGTGAAGCTTCTCAAAAAGGGATGTTTCAGTATGATGCCGTAAGGCAATTGTTGTTTCAGCGTACGTTACCAGAACACCGTCTTCCCCAACTCTCGTTGGCTGAAGATAGTTCTGTTCCACGTATTCAAGTAAAAGCACCCGATCTTAACCAGTACAATCGTCTATTACAAAAAAGGAGTGTGGTTCATTGAGTACAACTTTCTTGCTTGAAACCTATGCCAAGCGGCTTCGATTGCCGGCTATTAAACGTGTCTATAAGGAAGTAGCTCATGATGCTACCGAACGACAAATTCCCTACGAGGAGTTCCTTCTCGCTCTTTTGGAACAGGAAGTTCAGCAAAGGGATGCAAATCAAATTGCCAGTCGGATCAAGCATGCCAAGTTCCCCACTACGAAAACACTCGATCAATATGAATTCTCTGCGATTCCGTCTCTTAATAAAACAAAGCTGTTACAGCTCGCTCGTTGTGAGTACATCGAAAAGTCAGAGAACATCATGTTTATCGGGAATTCTGGTACAGGTAAAACTCATCTCTCCATTGCCCTTGGGCAGGAGGCGTGTCATCATGGCTATTCCGTCCAGTTTTGGACAGCCGCGAAAATATGCAACGAGCTTATGGAAGCGCAGTCCCAAAAGAGAATCCTCCAGTTGGAGAAACAATGGCTGAAAACTGATTTGATCATTTTAGATGAAGTCGGATTTGTACCCTTGAATAAAACAGGAGCAGAGTTATTATTTCAATTTTGTGCAGCTCGTTATGAGAAAGGCAGCCTTATCATCACTAGCAATCTGGAATTTGCCGATTGGACACAGATTTTTAAGGATGAACAAATGACAGCAGCTCTGGTTGATCGGCTCACACATCGTGCTCATATCTTTGCCATGAATGGAGATAGCTATCGATTTAAACAAAGTATTCAGAGATCGTGATCATGAAAAAGTTACCCACCCAACGGGTGGATTGATTTTTGCCATGGTGGTCAATTTTTTGATGAGCACGGTGGTCAACTTTTTGATTGACATTCACAGCAATGGCTCAACAACACTATATCAAATACTTACGGGATGTAAAAGATCAATCCATTTCCCAGATTGCAGAACAACTTGGTGTAAGCTGGAGAACGGCAAAGAAATATGCAGACTGTTCAGACTGGAACAAAGCAGAGCCTCCTCTTCGAGGAAAATTCCCTATCATGGAAGCTTACCGTGTACAAGTGGATACCTGGCTTATGGAAGATCAAGCCCGCCCCAAAAAACAAAGACATACAGCAAAACGTATCTATGACCGCCTTGTTACCGAATTTGGCTTTGCAGGATCAGACCGTACCGTACGGTACTATGTTGCCAAACGGAAGTCAGAACTGCAAATCGAAAAATCGGAGCCTTATATTCGTTTAGAACACCCAGGGGGAGAAGCACAGGCGGACTTTGGAACATTTCAAGCGATTATCGGTGGTCAACTGGTGGAGCGGAAAATGTTGATCCTCTCCTACCCATACAGCAATGCAGCATTTGTCTTTGTTACTCCGAAGGAGAACACAGAGTGTTTCTTAGAGGGATTACGGCAGCTATTCGAAATGAGCGGTGGTGTACCCAATCGAATCTGGTTTGACAATCTTTCAGCAGCTGTTGTATCTGTAGGAACCGATGGAAACCGGAAGCTTACGGACGAATTTCAACGCTTTGCCCTCCATTACCGCTTCCAACCTGTCTTTTGCAACCCTGCACAAGGGAACGAAAAAGGACATGTTGAGAACAAAGTGGGGTATGCTCGGAGAAATTGGTGTGTTCCATTACCTGTAGCCAATGATTTGGAACAACTACAGAAAATCATGAATCAGCAAGCTCTTGAAGATTTGAGAAGACCTCATTATGCGAAGGAAGTCTTACAGCAAGACCTTTGGGAGCAAGAGAAAATCAAACTTCTGGAACTCCCTATCATACCTTATGAAGCTTTCCGTTTGGAATCCGTAAAAGCCAATGGATACGGTGAGGTTCTCATTGATCAAAAAACAGTAAAGATCCCTTCTATTCGTTCTCACGAACGAGTATGGGTGAAGTATTGGTGGGACAAGGTAGATGTACTTAATGATAGCTACGAAGTGCTGATTACACTACCAAGAGGATATATGGATGAATCGGTTCCGGTTGATCTACAAACTCTGTTACAACCACTTTATAGTAAGCCAAAAGCTCTCGACTACAGTTCTGTTCTTGCTTTCCTCCTCAGTCAAACAAAGGGTTTTCTGCAATCTGTTGAAGGGAAAAGCCGCAAAACAAGAATTGGCTGGATCATTCGGATGCTAAAAACATACCAGATCGAGGAGATTGAAAGATGCCTTACGCAAGAAGATCAAGATGATGTGAGTCGATTGGAGCATGTTCTGTACCGTTTACGTCATCCTGAAATCATCCCAGCACCTATGAAAGACAGTCGCACCCCATCTGTTTTCGTTGGATATCAGCCAGATCTAACGAGATATGATCAACTTCAACGGACAGAGGTGCGAAAATGAAGGAAGAATTACGTCAACTTTGCAAGCAGATGAGATTAGCCCATGTCATGAATGTCTATGAGCAAGTTCCATTTGAACACCCGACTCAATTTCTTCATGCGGTACTATCTTCGGAACGAAGTTCCCGTGAGCAGGGAAAAATCCGACGATTGTTGCAGAAGGCCAGATTTACACAGATAAAGACCTTTGAAGGGTACTCTTTCGAGTCGGTTTCATTACCTGATAGCGTCACGATTGAGGAGCTAAAGAGAGCATCATTTGTAGAACGCAAGGAAAATGCTATATTGCTTGGTCCCGTAGGGACAGGAAAGACACATCTGGCAACTGCAATGGGTGTGGAGACGTGTAAACAGGGTAAAAAAGTGAGGTTTTATCGAGTGGCAGAGTTGGTTTCCATTTTGCAAACCAAGTTTCACGCTGGCAACCTTCGAGAGCGTAAAAAGTTATGTGTAAATGGTTAAACTTTCCATTAAGGAGATGATCATTTATGCAAGACAAAAGAGATCTTACGATCAAAGAATTAGCAAAGGATTGCCGCACCATCGAGGACGTCCATGTGATGCTGAAGGACCTGTTTCGTGACACGATCCAGCAGTTGTTTGAAGCCGAAATGGATGATCACTTAGGCTACAACAAGCATAGTTCCGACGGTGACCATACAGGAAATAGTCGAAATGGCTACAGCAAAAAGACAGTGAAAACGAAGTTTGGTAACACAGAACTTCGTGTGCCTCGCGATCGCAACGGCGAATTTGAACCTCATATTGTGAAAAAACACGAGACTACCGCAAATGGTTTAGAAGAGCAAATCATTGCTCTCTATGCGAAAGGAATGTCTACGCGAGACATCGAGGAACACATGAAGGATTTATATGGGATTGAAGTGTCAGCGGCGATGGTCAGTAAAGTAACGGATAAGATCATGCCAATGGTGGCGGAATGGCAATGTAGGCCTCTTGACCGCGTTTATCCCATTGTATTCCTTGACGCTATTCATTTTAAAGTTCGCCAGGATAATCGGATCATCAATAAAGCAGCATACAGCGTTCTAGGCATTACAGTATCAGGACATAAGGACATTTTGGGTATCTGGATTGGCGAGCACGAGAGTGCTAGCTTTTGGCTAAATGTGTGTACGGAGTTGAAAAGTCGCGGGGTAGAAGATATCCTGATCGCGTGTAAGGACGGACTCTCAGGATTTTCAGAGGCAATTAATGCTGCGTTCCCGAGAACCCAGATTCAACTATGCGTCATCCACCAGATACGTAATTCAATGAAATATGTTCCCTTCAAAGAAGAGAAGCTAGTCTTGGCAGACTTAAAGAAAGTCTATCAAGCTCTTACATTAGAAGAAGCCGAGGTGGCTTTCGCTACGTTTAAAGAGAGATGGGAGAAAAAATATCCCATTATCATTCGCTCCTGGGAAAATAACTGGATTGAGTTGACCGCCTATTTTAACTATCCTGCTGAAATTCGTAAGATGATCTATACCACAAATATTATTGAGGGATACCACCGTCAACTCCGCAAAGTAACCAAAACGAAAACTGCCTATCCAACCGACGACGCCCTACGGAAGATCATCTATCTTGCAACGATTGAGGCTTCGAAGAAGTGGACTATGCCAGTCAGGAGTTGGAAAGAATGTATATCGCAGCTTGCTATCCATTTTGGAGACAGATTGCAAGCGGAACTGTCCGCCTGATCCATCGGTTGAGCCGGCTTGACATGGAGCCTCTGCGGGCATGAGATCTTGCGATTGGGCGATCCCTGTAAAAACATGCATCGCATGGCAAACGAGCCTATCATGCCCGCCCCTCCATGTAAAGCCTTCGATGTGACTTTTTATTTCTTAAAAACCCATTTACACAAAATAATTTACAATCCCCAACCTTCCACGATTTCAGAAGGAATTACTGGACACTGATGTATTGATTTTAGATGAGTTAGGCTTTGTTCCGTTTCACAAGGACGGTGCTGATCTGCTTTTTCATCTTATCTCAGAATGTTATGAACGGATCAGTATAATCGTTACCTCCAATTTGGAGTTTAGCCAATGGAATACGGTTTTCGGAGATAACCGCCTCACCGCTGCCTTGATCGACCGTCTTGTACATCACGCTCATATCGTAGCTTTCACAGGAGAGAGCTATCGCCTTCGGCATGCTCTTTCCCACCGTTAAAATTATGAAAATTTAGCCTGGCAAGGCTATGCACAAAATGGTTTCCGAACTCTGCATTTTTTGCTTGCCAAATACAATTTTCATCCGTATTTGCAAACTTATTGATGGTTTCAGTACAATGTTGAAACAACAAATCCTCAATTTTCTTAGAATCAACTACTACACCTGTACTTCCTTGCAAATCATTTAGCTCGTTTAAATCCCCTTCTTTTGTATACATAAAGAAGCCATGCCCATCAAATTTCCGTTTCCCGTTAAGTAACTTTCCCACATGAATGTCATAAAGACTCATCGGATCACTCACTTTCAGTGTTAATGATAATGACAGTATAATACATGAACTCATAGGCTGGAAAAGGCATCGTAAATACACGAAAATGATCAGCGCTCCGGTCCGCCTGGCAAAGTGATCCTTCCAAAGTTAGCTCACCGAGGGGCAAGATGCGAGCCTACCATTTGCTTGAAGCTAATCATGGAACACGAATTGATTACTTCATCTCGACGCATAAACAAAAACCTCCTGATCAATGATCAAGAGGCTGAAGTTCTACAAACCAGCATAAAGAGAAATGTATAAATCAATTTCCTTTTTAAGCCAATTGCCGTAATCTGGTACTTTGTAAATCTGCCATTCCTCTAGTTTGTTCGGATTTTGTACACCAACCAAAGCATCATTCGGGTATTTTGGATCGAAATAAATGACGATATCCTTTCTAGGAAATTCATTCACTCCTTCATCGGGGATAAAAGGTGTCTGGACAAGCCGAATATAAATAAACGCATTTTCACTTGTTCCTTCTTCCTGTCCTTCTTGAAGAAAGTGTAATTCAGATTTGTTTTTTACTCCTAAGTCTTCTCCGCTTTTTCTGTAAGCCAGCGTATATAAATCTCTCGCACTCACAACAATCCCCATGCTATCGGATGGTTTTGTGAAAGAAAAAATGTCATGTTCTCTTTGTACAACAAGTTTTTCAACAGTAATGATTTGTTCTTCCTCAATCTGCCCCTGCTGGGTTTCGGCAACAGTCGCAGCTTCAATTGGTGTAATTGTGGTCCCTGACCATCCAAATGTTGTGGCTATAGCAAGTGGAAATATGAATGCTATTTTTTTCAAGAGAAAGCATCCTCCAGTAAATTTTTTTAATGCCTCTTCTCATTAGACTTTACATAAGGAAAAAGGTAAACATATCCTATTACCGACTTCCTTGGCAATATCCGTCTCCAAAGTGACGTCATGTCTTCGATCCCCATAACTGTACCGGAAATCCGTTGGTAAACATACGTTCCTGCACGCTTTTAACGTAGAGAAGGATTGATCTAAGTGGCAAGATTTTTGCTTTCTGCTATTCGTTTCTTTGTTGTTTTTGTTCAAGCATTCGGACAAGCGTGTCCAGCTTTTGATTTCTTTCCTGATCCATTTGTTTTTTTGCGTTCATATACGCCAGCGCTTTAACAAGGAAATAGATCACGAAAATAAAAAGAGATAATGGAAGCAAAAAAAAGATCAACTGCCAAAGCAAGGTGCCCCATTCTAAGGTAACCCTACCGAATTCCAACATATTGATTCCTCCGTTTTCGTTCGATTCATGCAAAAACCCACTGAACTTATTGTGTATTCAGTGGGTCATTGGTTGGTCTTCAGGTTATTTTACTGTCACTCTGATTTCTACTTCTTCACCTTTGTATTTGGCCGTGATGACGGCCTTTCCTTTTTTCTTGCCTGTGACAACGCCGTCCTTCACTTTCGCGACCGAGGACTTGGAAGTGCTCCATTTCACATCGGAGCCAGATACTTTTTTGCCATTGTAGGTAACTTTGATGGTTTCCGTTTTCCCTACTTTGATGGAGATGCTGTCGTCATCGACTGACAGTTTGTCTTTGGAATCTGATACGGTGATCTCAATTTTGACCTTCTCATTTTTGTACTCCGCTGTTATCGTTGCTGTACCGGCTCCCTTTGCTGTCACAACACCGTTTTTAACGGTAGCGACAGACGACTTGGACGTACTCCAATCGGCTTTGGACCCGGTCAACTTCGAACCGTCGTATTTCAGACTGATAGTTTCGGTATCTCCCTTATCCATGCTAATCTTGGTTTTGGTCGCGACTAGCTTATCTTTCGACTCTTCATTTACCGTGACTTGAATCTTTACGGTTTCACCTTTGTATTCGGCGGTAATTGTCGCGGTTCCTTTGCCCTTGGCCGTCAACACTCCATTGGATACTGTAACGACGGACGACTTGGAGGTACTCCAATCCGCTTTGGAGCCGGTCAACTTTGAACCGTCGTATTTCAAGTTAATGGTTGCTGTATCTCCCTTAACCATTGTCACTTTGGTTTCAGCGGCTTCCAGCTTGTTCTTCGTATCTTCATTTACGGTGACTTGAATCTTTACGGTTTCACCTTTGTACTTGGCGGTAATCGTCGCAGTTCCTTTGCCCTTGGCCGTCAACACTCCATTGGAGACCGTAACGACGGACGATTTGGAGGTACTCCAGTCCGCTTTGGAGCCGGTCAACTTGGAACCGTCGTATTTCAAGTTAATGGTTGCCGTATCTCCCTTAACCATTGTCACTTTGGTTTCAGCAGCTACCAGCTTATCCTTCGTGTCTTCATTTACCGTGACCTGAATCTTTACGGTTTCACCTTTGTACTTGGCGGTAATCGTCGCATTTCCTTTGCCCTTGGCCGTCAACACTCCATTGGATACCGTTACTACGGACGACTTGGAGGTACTCCAATCCGCTTTGGAGCCGGTCAACTTGGAACCGTCGTATTTCAAGTTAATGGTTGCCGTATCTCCCTTAACCATTGTCACTTTGGTTTCAGCAGCTACCAGCTTATCCTTCGTGTCTTCATTTACCGTGACCTGAATCTTTACGGTTTCACCTTTGTACTTGGCGGTAATCGTCGCATTTCCTTTGCCCTTGGCCGTCAACACTCCATTGGATACCGTTACTACGGACGACTTGGAGGTACTCCAATCCGCTTTGGAGCCGGTCAACTTGGAACCGTCGTATTTCAAGTTAATGGTTGCCGTATCTCCCTTGACCATCGTTACTTTGGTTTCAGCAGCTACCAGCTTTTCCTTCGTATCTTCATTTACCGTGACCTGAATCTTTACGGTTTCACCTTTGTACTTGGCGGTAATCGTCGCAGTTCCTTTGCCCTTGGCCGTCAACACTCCATTGGATACCGTTACTACGGACGACTTGGAGGTACTCCAATCCGCTTTGGAGCCGGTCAACTTGGAACCGTCGTATTTCAAGGTAATGGTTGCCGTATCTCCCTTGACCATCGTTACTTTGGTTTCAGCAGCTACCAGCTCACCCTTCTCTTCTTTGACGGTTACGTCAATTGTAACGGTTTTTCCGCTGTACTTAGCTGTTATGGTTGCTTTGCCTTCACCTTTTGCCGTAATCGTCCCATTTTTCACTGTTGCCACGGATGATTTGGACGTTTTCCACGTTGCATTGGAAGCTGATATGGAAGATCCGC
Organism: Brevibacillus panacihumi W25; assembly: GCF_000503775.1. Lineage (GTDB taxonomy): Bacteria > Bacillota > Bacilli > Brevibacillales > Brevibacillaceae > Brevibacillus > Brevibacillus panacihumi_A. The sequence goes on from NZ_KI629785.1 coordinate 361,847, forward strand.
CATAAGTGAGCGTTACCTTCTTCGTATCTCCTTTTTCCATACTTGCTTTGCTAATGCTTGCCTTTAACGTACTCGACGCTTTTACGGCTGCAATTCGATCCAATTCTTGGGCTTGGGCCGTTGCAGGAATCGAAAAATGAAGACTAGTGACTAAGACTGCAGTCATGATAAAACTTGACACGAGCTTTCCTGTTTTACGCAGCATGATAATCCTCCTATGTATCCTCTTACCTTGTTTGACGTATCGAATTGGAAAATGTCACGCAAGAATGCAAAAAATAACACGATTTTTTTGAAATTTATTTGAAAAATTCCTCTTGACAAAACAAAAAACTCGTTCTAATTTCCCCTTACAAACAAAAAAATGCCTTCCAGACTGGCTGGAAGGCGAAAGTTGTTGCTTGGAGGAGTTTCATCGCGTCGAGTACAATACATCATACGTCGAACGTGTGCGCCTTGCTGTAGACGTATCCCCATTCCCCATTAGATCTGGCGCCCGTTTTTCCACGCCATTCCACACCTCTTCCCATTAAAAAGCGCACTCGATATGGTCGATCTTCGTCTCCACCCCGTCCATTTTTCCTGCCGGACACGTAATGGCGATGACATCGAAGCGAAAGGCCGGAAAAGGAACCGTTTGTCGCTGCAAATAAGCCAGGGCGAGCTCACGCAGCTTCTGTCGCTTTTTCCAGGTGATGGATTCATGGGCAGTCCCGTATGTATCCGCAGTGCGTGTACGCACTTCAACAAAAACAAGTGTCCGTCCTTCCAAGGCAACGACATCAATCTCGCCGTGCCGGGTCCGCACGTTTCGTTCCCGAATGACATACCCTTTTTCTTGTAAAAACTGACAGGCCAAATCTTCGCCTTGTTGTCCGAGGACGCGTCTGCGCATGCTCATCGCTTGTTATTTCCTCCCCTTGTCCAGGCGATAGACGAATGCAAGCACCTCCGCCACTACCTGATAAAGCTCCGGTGGAATTTGCTGATTCAAGTCGAGCTTGCCCAACACCTCTACCAGCGATGGGTCCTCCTGTACCGGTATCTGGTGATCCTGGGCTACCTTCAGGATATTTTCTGCCACGTAACCCGATCCCTTGGCCACGACTTTAGGAGCCTCCATCGTCCCAGCCTGGTACTTGAGCGCTACTGCTTGTTTGCGCTTGTTCTGATTGGGTGGCGTCTCCTGATTCATACGCGCAGGTCCACCCCTTTGTAGTCGCTCATCATGGCGCTCTTTGCTGCTGAAGCCTTCTGATTCTGCTTGGGAATCACCTGCACGCGCATGGAGGAAAGCTGATACCCTACCTCGTGGAGTTGATCCGTGAAGCCACCCTTCATCGCATGTGCCAACGCTTCAATACCCGGTGTATCGTTAAAAATCTGCAAGCTGATGATTTTATTGACGATATTGACATCGATCATCGTAGTTCCCAAGGCTTGCAGATCGAGATGGAAAAAGAGGCGGCAGTTTTCGGCATCCAGCTGTCCTGCTCCTTTTTTCTTTGATTCGATCTGTACGTAAGCTGTTTCGTCCCCTTGCTCCGTTCGCAGCGGAATTTGCATGACGATCTGTGACAAGGAGTGATTCGCAGGTTGCGTTAGCATAAGCTGTTGCCCCGTAACGTGCTGCAGCAATTGATCGGCTGCCTCGCGTAAAGCTGTAGGGATCGCCTGTGCATGGTTCTGCGTCAGCTGCAAAAGCATGGCCTTGACGCTCTCCATCTGCTTATGCGCCCCTGCCTCCCAAGAGCTGCCCGAGATCATTTGTCCCATCAGTTCTCGCTCGTGCGAGATGCCCAATTGCTGAAACAGTTGCAGAATCGGGTGATTTCTGGCGGTGGACGGCTGACTCTGCGCTAGCGCTTCCTGTGATTGGTTGCCAGCATCCAAAACGACCTGCTGTGGGGCGGTTTTCAGATCAGCTGCCGTTACTGGCGTGCCTTGTCCCGGCTGGGGGATCACACTTCCAAATGAGGGTGCTGTCGTCGTCGTTGTCGGAGCGGCCCCCTTGCCCTCTAGCGGAGATGCTGCCGTCTGCTGTGATTGGGGAGCAGTACTCGCCTGACGAGCGTCGGTGAGGAACTCACGTGCAACAGACCCATTCCCCTGATCTCCCGCAAGCATCTGGTTGGGAGCGATTGGAGACGAAGGCTGGCTGGATGAGGACACTTGCGCAGTTGCAGCCGCTTGTGGTCCTGATGCAGTCGTCACAGGCTGCTGAATCATTGCTTGCGGGTTTTGTCCTGCCGCGGTTTGGCGGTTCCCGGAAGATTGCGAAGAGGCAGACTGCTCATCGGCCTCCATTCCAACGCCCAGCAGTACAGGCATTGCCGCCAGCTTGTCCTGCAATTGACCTACCAGCTGGCGAGCGTCTCCTATCAGGGGTGGCATCGCTTGTCCGGGCGTTTGCCCTCCTGGCCCTCCTGGTGTCGGATTCCCCGGTATGGCGGAGCCAGTCGTACGAGGCGACTCTCCATTCGCCTCGAGAAAACGGGCTGCCTGCTGCATAAAGTTCTGCATGACTTGACTTACAGGACGCTCGGAGAAAAAAGCCTTCAATCCTGCAACCGTCTCCGCTGTCAGCGGCAGATTCCGCTTTAAGGCGGTCATGAATGCCTGGATCGTCGCGTTATCCATCCCCAGCTTCTGTGCCACTCCCATAAAAGCCTGCACCGTTTCTTTGCTGACAGGCTGATTTGCGTTCAGCAATGCCTGGACAATGGCGCGGCTCTCCTTTGATTCCGGCAAGCCGAGTGAGCGCATCAGACCTTCTAGACTGGCTCCTCCTTTGGCATTGCCTTCCAATGGGGTATCCAACACCTTCAAGGTCACAACATCGGAGGAGGGCTGTACCTGGAGCCAGGCTTTCTGACCGGGTTCCAAATTCGCCTCCATTTTTGCTTGTACCTGAATAGGCCCGATCTGGACCAACGACATTTGATTCGGGTAATGCTTGATGACCGTGCCTTTGAAAACCTGGCCTGGGACAAGCTCAATTGGCTTGGCCGCAGATACAGGCGCACGCTGTGTCATCGATTGCAGCAACTGCGAGGGGGAAAACATCTTCAATCTCCTCCTTCACGACTGTGAAACAAATGACGTTACGCTTGCGCCTTGACACCTGTAAACGTCATTCGGTGGATTGGCGTAGGTCCGTAACGCTGAATCGCAGCCAGGTGTTCGGCTGTTCCGTACCCTGCGTTTTTGTCAAACCCGTATTCCGGATATTGGCTTGCATACTCTGTCATCATGCTGTCTCTCGTGACTTTCGCTACGATGGAAGCCGCTGCGATCGAGACGCTTTTGGCATCTCCGCCAATGATGGGAAGTTGCTCGCAAGCCAGTCCCGACAGCCGAACAGCGTCCAGCAGACAGACATCCGGGGCAAGCCCTGCATTTTCGATAGCTAGATGCATCGCTTCTTTGGTTGCTTCCAGAATGTTGATCGCATCAATGCGCGCAGCATCCACGATTCCAATACCGACTGCCAGCGCATCCCGCATGATCACTTCATAAAAGGCCTCACGCGTCGCTGCCAGAACTTTTTTGGAGTCATTCAGTCCCGGCAAATAAAAATCAACTGGCAGGCAGACAGCACTGGCTACGACTGGACCTGCCAAGGGGCCGCGTCCTACCTCATCGATGCCAAATACATGGACATGCCCTTTATCCCGCATGGCTTGCTCGTATTGCGTCATTTCTGTCCACATGGCAGCCAGCTTCTCCCGGCGCGCCACAGCAGCCTCAATTTGACGGACGAGATCCTGCACGCCTTTGCGCGGGTCGGCTTTCATCCATTCTAGAAAATCTTTCGGTACTTCGTCCAATTTTTCGATTTTTTCCCGTATTTCCTTTATCGACAGTTCCGCCAGTTCCATTCACACATTTCTCCCCTATGTAAAAAACCGCCTACCGTTCACGATAGGCAGTTTCCTCGTATCTGCATCACTCATTCGGGAAAGGTGATCGGTTTTCCAATCGGTTCGTCCATTTCCCAATCGATAGGCCGTTCGAGCGTTACTCGCCCCAGCTTGCCAGAACGCAGCTCGCGCAAGAAAATTTCTCCAGCCTTGTCGTAATCGATCTCTCCCCCGGAGATGAGACAGCCGCGCTTTTTGCCAATTTCCTCCAGCATAGCAACCTTGTCTGCCGGAAGCGCCTTTAGTTTGAAGCGCTCCACGAGGCGTTCCGGATAGTAATGCATCATATAGGCAATCACGAACAGCGCTATTTCCGTAAAGTCGATCAACTCGTCCTTGATCGCGCCACTTGCGGCCAGGCGAAGCCCCACCATCTGATCTTCGAATTTTGGCCACAAAATCCCCGGCGTATCCAACAGCTCCAGCGTATCGCCCATCTTTACCCACTGCTGCGCTTTGGTTACGGCAGGACGATCCCCTGTTTGCGCGACGGCGCGCTTTGACAAACGATTGATCAGAGAGGATTTTCCGACATTGGGGATTCCCAGGATCATGATTCGGATCGCACGTGCCTGCATGCCTTTTTCCGCACGTTTTGCCAGCATATCCGAAGCCAGCTCACGACACAGATCCGGCAGCTTGTTCACGCCTTTTCCGCTTAAAGCGTCAATCGGCAAGGTCCGGATGCCGAGACCACGAAAATAACCCATCCAATCCTCTGTGGCTTTTTCATCTGCCAGATCGGCTTTGTTCAACAGGATCAACCGCGGTTTTTCACTGACAATCTCATCAATCATGGGATTGCGACTGGACAGCGGGAGACGCGCATCCAGCAATTCGATCACGACGTCGATCAGTGCAAGTTTTTCCGTTACTTGACGGCGCGCTTTTGCCATATGTCCAGGAAACCATTGGATGGTCATGATGTATCACCTACCTTGAATACCCTGATTTTTATCGAGTAAACCGAGTTTGACTAATCGGCCAGAAGGTAAATTCCGCACGTCCAACTACGGTACTGACCTCGATCGGACCGATTACCCGGCTATCCTCACTGTTCAATCGGTTGTCACCCATGACAAACAGATGTCCTTGTGGTACCTCAACAGGCGGAAAATCATACGTAAAATGAAGCTCCCCCTGCTCTTTTGCCCGCTCTTCTTTTCGTTCGAGGTACGGTTCTTCGACAACCTTGCCGTTTACCAGCAGCTGATCGTCTTTCACCTCGACACGATCGCCGGCCACAGCGATCACCCGTTTGATGTAATCCCGGGTTGCATCTGCATGAAACACGACAATCTCACCCGGCTTCGGGTCTCGCATAAAATAGATCGCCTTGTTCACAACAAGCTTTTCATGATTATGTAAAGTAGTTTCCATCGATTCTCCCTGCACGATAAACGGTGCGAACAGGAAGGTGCGAATCAGCAGGGCGAGGAGTACCGCAATGACAAGCGCCTTGATCCATTCCCATGATTCACGTTTTTTGGCCTGGCTACCACCAGCTTCTTCTTGCATGTTTACCCCTCCTCACGAAAGGCATGTCTGGGCTATAAACTTTCATTCGGCATCGCGGCAGCGAGTGAAATCTTTCTGAAAGTAGAAAAAAAGGCCTGGCTAGCAGGCCAGTGCCTTTTTCTATGGGTGAACAAACGCTTATCGACGAATTTCCTTAATGCGAGCTGCTTTACCCACACGGTCACGCAGGTAGTACAGTTTCGCACGGCGTACTTTACCATGACGCACGATCTCGATCTTGTCGATTTTCGGCGTATGCACCGGGAACGTACGCTCAACGCCTACGCCGTAAGAAATCTTACGAACAGTAAATGTCTCGCTGATACCAGTACCACGACGGCGAATAACAACACCTTCGAACAACTGGATACGTTCGCGCTGACCCTCGATAACTTTTACGTGTACACGTACGGTGTCACCAGGTCGGAACGCAGGAATGTCCTGTTTCAATTGCTCTTTTTCCAATTCACGGATCACTTGGTTCATTTGAATTCCCTCCTTCCGATCAGACGTTCTTACTCGCCTATTCACATCGATCAGTTCAAAAAACTGAGTTACGAGTAGCGGACCGCCTTAGTCAGCGGGCAAAATTGCCACAAGAAATATAGTACCATATGGAAGTGCATTGCACAAGGCGATTCTCACGGTTTGTCCGCCATTTTTTTTTCTTCCTTGATCTCTTGCAGCCATTTTTTCATCTCTGGCGTCAATTCCAGCTTGTCCAAGAGATCTGGCCTGCGTTCATACGTGCGCCGCAGCGATTCCCGCAAACGCCACTTGTCGATATTGGCGTGGTGGCCGGACAAGAGAATATCCGGCACCTTCCAGCCGCGAAATTCCGCCGGCCTGGTGTAGTGCGGATACTCGAGCAAGCCAGTGGAAAAAGAGTCTTCCACCGCAGAGGTCTGATTCCCCAGCGCGCCTGGCTGCAGGCGTACCACGCTGTCTGCAATCACCATCGCGCCCAGCTCTCCGCCAGTCAACACGTAGTCACCAATCGAGATCTCATCGGTCACCAGATGCTCGCGAATTCGTTCATCGTAGCCTTCGTAATGGCCGCAGATCAGGATCAAATGCTCTTCTTTGGCGAGTTCCTCCGCCAGCTTTTGATTGTATGGCACGCCCTGCGGACACAGGAGGATCACACGGGGCTTGCTGTCCGTAGTCACAGCTTCTACAGCACGAAAGAGCGGCTCCGGCTTCAACACCATGCCACCGCCGCCGCCATAAGGCGTATCGTCCACGGTTCCGTGTTTGCTTTCCGAGTAATCGCGGAAGTTGATCACTTCAAACTGGACGATGCCTTTTTCCTGCGCCTTGCCCAGAATGCTGCTCGACAAAACGCCGGGAAACATCTCCGGAAACAGTGTGAGGATATCAATACGCAAGATGATCCCTCCTCACAGCAAGCCTTCCATCAGATGACAGACGACACGCTTGTTCGCAATATCGACTTCCTTGATGCAATCATCGATATAAGGCAGCAGGACCTCTCCACGATTGCCTTTGACCACCCAGACGTCATTGGCCCCTGTCTGGAGGACTTCATTGATGGCTCCGAGCTCTTCTCCCTCATCCGTGACCACTTCACAGCCGATCAGTTCGTGAATGTAGAACTCATCCTCTTCCAGCTCCATCAGGTCGGATTCCGGCACCTTCAATTCGCCGCCCTTGTACTTCTCGATGTCATTAATGTGGCCGTATCCCTGAAAGCTGATGATCTCGAAATCCTTATGGGCACGCCGCGAAGCTACTTTGAGCTTCAATGGCTGGTCAAGCAAAGAATGAAACAGATACAGCTCGCTTCCTTTGCGAAAGCGTTCATCAGGAAAATCGCTGGTTGAGATCACACGCACTTCTCCGCGCAAACCATGCGTGTTCACCAGCTTCCCGACTGTAAAAAAACGCTCCTGGGTCAAATGATACCCTCCTTTATAGGTAGCTGAGTAAGTCCATCAGGTCCGTTGCCGGATTTCATGCACTCGCCCGTCTTTTATCAGGATTTCCGTTCCAGCCATGATTTCATCCCATACATCCCCTACTTGGATGTTGACGGGACTTTGCACGGTCTGATAATCCAGTTCACTGCCAATTGGCAATTTTTCTGCTTGCAGGAGCTGATACTGCAGATTCTCCAGCTTCTCCTGCCGCTGTCGTTCCTCGCGGGCGATTTTTTCTTGCGCCAGCGAATAGCGTTCCGCCGATTTTTTCTTCGCATCGGCAAGAATTTTCTTCGCCTGAAATTGCCATCGCTGCCATTCGTCCTTTTGCTGCTGAATCTGCCTTTGGTACTGATCCACCAAAACAGCCCTAGCCGCCTCTGTCATGATGATTTTCACCTGGACAGAGCGATAAATCGTAAGCATGCTTGCCACTTCCTTTCGACGCAAGAAAGATCGATCCGCGTTTTATCGAAAAAAAAGACTGGGAAGCTCCCAGCCTTTTCTCAGACAATCTCAACCGTGACGCGCTTGTCCGTATCGACGGAAGCAGCCATCACGACGGTGCGCAGGGCCTTGGCGATACGTCCCTGTTTGCCGATAATTTTCCCCATATCATCAGGATGTACCGACAACTCATATACGAGCGTACGCTCCTTGTCCACTGCATTCACACGAACCTCATGCGGATGATCGACGAGAGCCTTTGCGATCGTTTCGACCAGTGCTTTCATCATCAGACCTCCAGATGATCGGCTTATTTGCCGTATTTGGTTTCGTGTACTTTTGCCATTACGCCTTCTTTGGAGAGCAGGTTGCGAACTGTGTCAGTCGGAGCTGCACCGTTCAGGATCCATTGTACCGCTTTTTCGGTATCAATGTTCACTACTGCCGGTTGTGCAACCGGGTTGTAGTACCCAATCTCTTCAATGAAACGGCCATCGCGAGGGGAACGAGAATCAGCTACTACCACACGGTAGAAAGGAGCTCTCTTGGAACCCATGCGTTTCAGACGGATTTTTACTGCCATGTTGTTTCACCTCCTGTATGGATCAACGCAACGCTCGATTGCGTTGGTGCTGCTTTATCTGAACCATCGCGCCTCTGGCCTTTGTCAGCGGCGCGAAGAGATCATGCAAGTTATTTGAATGGGGGCTTGAAGTTGAACGGGAAGTTCATGCCTCCTGGATTGCCGCCTTTGCCTTTGCCCATGAACGGAAGGCCCATGCCGCCTTTTTTCTTGGACTTCTTCATCATTTTCTCAGCGGTGCCGGAGAACTGCTTCATCATTTTCTTCATATCGTCGAACTGCTTGATGAACCGGTTCACTTCCTGAATGCTGGTGCCGCTGCCTGCCGCAATGCGCTTGCGTCGGCTTGCGTTGAGCAGATCAGGATTGGCTCGCTCCGCTTTGGTCATGGATTTGGCAATCGCTTCTACGCGGGCAATCTGCTTTTCGTCCACGTTCATTTTGCCCTTCATCTTGTTCATTCCAGGCAGCATGCCGAGAATGTCCTCAAAAGGTCCCATATTGCGAAGCTGCTGCATGGAATCAAGGAACATGTCAAAGGTGAACTCACCTTGACGCATCTGACGCTCCATGTCGCGCGCCTTCTCTTCATCGACGTTGGCTTGCGCCTTTTCGATCAGGCTCAGCACGTCGCCCATTCCGAGAATCCGGGATGCCATGCGATCCGGGTGGAACGCTTCGAGCGCGTCCATTTTCTCGCCCATCGCAGCGAACTTGATCGGCTTGCCTGTGACAGCCTTGACGGAGAGTGCCGCACCACCGCGCGTGTCGCCATCCAGCTTGGTCAGGACTACACCTGTCAGCTCCAGCTGGCTGTTGAAGCTTTCTGCCACATTGACCGCATCTTGACCGGTCATGGCATCGACGACGAGCAAAATCTCATCGGGCTTGGCTACCTCGCGAACCTGTTTCAGCTCTTCCATCAGCGCTTCATCGATGTGCAGGCGACCTGCCGTATCGATCAGGACCACGTCGAGGTTGTTCGCTTTGGCATGCTCAATGGCTTGCCGTGCAATCTCTACGGGACTAACCTGATCACCGAGTGCGAAGACGGGGATGTTCAGTTGTTCACCCAAAACCTGCAATTGCTTGATTGCCGCCGGACGATAAATATCGCCTGCTACCATCAATGGCTTGCGGTTTTGTTTAGTCAAATACTTGGCGAGTTTTCCTGTCGTGGTCGTCTTACCCGCCCCTTGCAAGCCTGCCATCATGATGACAGTCGGAGGACGATGGGACATCGTCAGTTGGGCAACGTTGCCGCCCATCAGCTCGACCAGCTCTTCGTTGACGATCTTGATGACCATCTGGCCAGGCGTCAGGCTTTTCATGACTTCCTGCCCGACTGCGCGTTCCTTGACGCGAGCCACGAAGTCTTTTACTACTTTAAAGTTAACGTCTGCTTCCAGCAGGGCCAGGCGAACTTCACGCATCGCTTCATTGACGATCGTCTCGTCAATCTTGCCTCTGCCTCGCAGCTTGTCAAACGCGTTCTGCAGCCGATTGGCCAAGCTCTCAAACGCCATGCGAGCCCTCCTAATCCATCTCTGACAGTTGGTGGAGCAAAGTGTTCAGTTCCTCTCTCGCCGCCTCGTCCGCCAACCCCTGGACCAGCTCATTCATGCGGTTCAGCACGTTCATGCGCTGTTCATGCTTCCAAGCGAGTCGCAGCTTTTCATCGTATTCGAAAAGTTGCTTTTCAGCCCGCTTGATATGGTCATAAACGGCTTGACGGCTCACCTCATGCATTTCGGCAATTTCGCCGAGCGACAAATCATCCAGATAGTACAATTCCAGATATTCGCGCTGCTTTCCTTTCAGCAAGGGAGCGTAAAAGTCAAACAAGAGATTGACTTGATTGGTCTTCTCGAGCATCGTAACCAATCCTTTGCTATGAGGTACTCGACTCCAATCTGTAAAGACATTTTCTTTACAGCACGTAGTTTATAGTACCCAATTCCCAACCTAGTGTCAAGCATTTTTATTGACATATGAATTTCGCTTCATCGAATCAGACCATTCATGCTATCCCTGAGGGTTTTCCGCTTCGGTCTCCTGTTGAATCAGCCCGGCAAACAAGGCGTGGACGAACTGCTCCGGATCAAACGGCTGCAGGTCATCCATTTTCTCGCCGAGGCCTACGTACTTCACCGGAATGTTTAACTCATTGCGAATGGCGATGACGATGCCGCCTTTTGCCGTGCCGTCCAGCTTGGTCAGCACAATTCCGGTCACGCCAGCCGATTCGCCAAACGTCTTCGCCTGGGAAAGGGCATTTTGTCCCGTGGTCGCATCCAGCACAAGCAGTACTTCATGCGGCGCTCCGGGAAGCTCGCGGGCGAGCACACGGTGCACCTTCGCCAGCTCCTCCATCAGGTTGACCTTGTTTTGCAGGCGGCCTGCCGTATCACACAGCAAAACGTCGACATTGCGCGACTTCGCTGCCTGTACCGCGTCGTAGATCACGGCGGCGGGATCAGAGCCTTGCTGTTGCTTGATCACTTCCACACCGACGCGATCTCCCCAGACTTCCAGCTGTTCAATGGCTGCCGCACGGAAGGTGTCGCCTGCTGCCAGCAGCACTTTTTTTCCTTGCTGTTTGAACATATGCGCCATTTTCCCGATGGTGGTCGTTTTTCCGACGCCGTTTACCCCTACGAACAAAATGACGTTCAGGCGCCCGTCCTCGATGCGCAGCGCTGTGTCTGCTGCTTCATCGTTTTTCAGCAGAGCCACCAGTTTTTCCGAGAGAATCGGCTGCAGGTCAATGGCATTCTCGATTTTGTGTTTGCGGACTTCGCCGCGAAGCTCGTCGATCAACTCCATCACCGTATTGACGCCGACATCGGAGGTGATCAGGATTTCTTCCAGTTCGTCAAAAAAGTCATCATCAATCTTTTTATAGCGGCGGACGAGGTCCTCTACCTTTTCTACCAGCAAATCTCTGGTTTTGGCGAGTCCATCGGTAAACTTCTGGGTTACCTCTTCCGACTTCTGCACAATCGCATCGCGAAGGCGTTTGAAAAAGCTCATCTTCATCTTCCTTTGACTGGTAATTTCGTGCAGGGCTTACGAAGCGGACTCGATGAACTTGCTGCTCTCCTCCAGTTTAACGGAAACCAGCTTGGAGACGCCACCCTCCTGCATCGTAATGCCGTACAGCACATCCGCACTCTCCATCGTTCCTTTGCGGTGGGTCACGCAGATAAACTGTGTCTGGCTGCTGAATTGGTGCATGTACTCGGCAAAACGGTTGACGTTGGCTTCGTCCAAAGCGGCTTCTACCTCGTCCAATACACAGAAAGGAACGGGCTTGACACGCAGAATCGCAAATAGCAATGCCATGGCAGTCAGGGCACGCTCCCCACCCGACAGCAGGGCCAGGTTTTGCAGCTTTTTCCCTGGCGGCTGGGCGACGATATCAATCCCGGTCTCCAGCAAATTCTCCGGGTTGGAGAGCACAAGATCAGCCCGTCCTCCCCCGAACAATGCAACGAAAACATCGCGGAACTGCTCCTGGATGGCATCGAAGGTCTCCTTGAAACGTCTGGACATCTCCGTATCCATTTCCAAAATGACCTGATACAGCATTTCCTTGGCTTCATTCAAATCCGCTTCCTGCGTGCTTAAGAACTGCTGACGCTCATACAAGCGCTCGTACTCTTCAATCGCGCCCAGATTCACCGTACCCAGAGCCGCAATCTCTTTTTTCAGTCGGTTCACGATTTGCGTCTCGTCAGCGATCTCACCGCGAGGCGGATACTTCATCTTCGCCAGATCGTAGCTCATTTCGTATTCTTCGGAGAGTTTGTTCAACAGGTGATCCAATTCTACCTCGCTGCGGTTTACCTTGACTTCTTCCTGATGCAGCTTGTCCTCCAGGGACTTAACCGCTTTGCGGATCTCTTTGACTTCCTGCTCCAACTGCTCCTGCCTGTGGAATAGAGTGGCCCGCTCATTGCGCCGCTCCTGAATCAGTCCAGATACCCGTTCTTTATCCTGGCGAAGCTCGGCGATGGTCTCATCCAGCTTGCTTCCCGAGGATTCATTGGTCTGCTCCAACTCATCCAGCGAGGCAAGCGTGGCATTCTGCTCGTCCCATTCTTTTTGCAGGGAGATTTTCTGTTCCAGCAACCGTTCTGTCTGCTCCTGACGAGATTGGTATTCCTGTCTCACCTGAGCATCCAATACCTTCAGGCTGGTAATCTTCTGGTTGATCTCTTCTTTTGATTCGAGCTGCTCCTGGCGCTTGGCTTCCGCTGCGGCAATCTGCTCCGTGAGTTCTTTTTCCTCTGCCACAAGCTTCGCCAGCTTTTCCTCCGTCGCCTTCTGCTTGACTAGCGCTTCTTCGGACTCGCGCAGATAGCCGTCGATTTCCTGCTCGACCAGCTTGGCCCGCTCTCCGATGGATTTCCCTTCGGACTCCACTTGCTGCAGCAGTCCTTTGACTTCCTGCTCCTTCAAGCGCAGCGCTTCACCCTGGCTGCGAAGCGTCTCTTGCTCCTGCTCTCTTAGCTGCTGTTGCTGTGCCAGTTGTTCCATAAGGGTAGTATGCCCAGAAATTGCCTGATCGATCTGTCCCATTTGCGCTTCCAGCTCTTCCGCCTGGCGGTTTCGGCCGAGAAGATTGGTCGTGTTCTTTTTCAGCGCTCCACCCGTCATGGAACCGCCGGCGTTGACGATATCCCCTTCAAGCGTAACGACCCGGTAGCGATAGCCCAAGGTGCGTGCGACTTGGTTCGCCTGCTCCAGCGTTTGTGTGACGATGACATTGCCCAGCAGAGATTCAAAAATCGGACGATACGTCGCTTCAAAGCTCACCAGCTCGCTCGCGATGCCGACGACCCCGGCTTCTTTCTCCAGGCGGCGCTTGTCCTCTGCCTGAATGCTGCGAGAACGAATGACATCAAGCGGAAGGAAGGTAGCCCGTCCGGCATTGTGTTGCTTCAGGTACGCGATCGCTGCACGTCCCGCCGCTTCATTTTCCACGACGACGTTCTGCAGTGCGCCGCCCAGTGCCACTTCCACTGCCGTTTCCACCTGCTGCGGCACAACAACCAGTTCAGCTACTGCTCCATGAATCCCGGAAAAGCCGCGTTCACGCGCTTTCAGGATTTCTTTGACACCTTGCTGAAAACCTGCGAACTCCGACTGCATCTCGCGCAGCAAATCCAGACGCGATTTGGCGGATTCCCGCTTCTGCTCCAACTGGCGCAGCTCTTTGCGAGCCTGCTCGGATGCAGACTGTCCCTCGCGTACTTGGTCCATGAGATCCTTATATTTTTCCAGCGTATCGTGGATCGCCTGATCGATCTCACGGAGCTGCTCTTGCAGTTCATTGCGCTTTTCTTGCCGCTGCTGTTCTTCTTGCTCCAGCCGTTCCTTTTCGACGCGTTGCCGGTCCATGCGGGCTTGGCTGGTCTGCACAAGCTGCTGCTGATGGCGAATGTCGTTGCGCAGGTTCGCCATTTCATTGAGCTTTTCGAAATAATCGCTTTTCAGCCTCTCCACATCGTCTGTCAGGGATTGGACCATAGCGTAAAACTGGTCCTCCGCCTCCTTCAGTGCGGAACGGGCGTTACTCATTTTCTGCTTGGCTTCCTCCGCACGCTTGGTTTCTTCGGCGAGTTCCGTCTCCAAGGCATGTTGTTTTTCCGTGATCCGGTGCATATGCTCCATCGTCTGCTGGCGGTTGGCACTCAGATTGCGCATCCGCTCGCGCAGAACCTCGCGCTGTCCCTCGACCTTCTCCGCCTCTTCACTGACGGTCAACAGCACTTGCTGCAGCTCTTCAATCGATTGATCGATCTGCGACACATGAAAACGGGCTTGCTCCAGGTCTGCTTCCTGCTTTGAGGCTTGAGACGTTTGGCCGACAAGCTGTTCTTGTAGTTCCTGTACACGAGCCGAAGCCTCTTCCCATTTTTGGTGGGCTGCCTCAATCTGCTGGACGTAGAGCGCTACCTCGTGTTCGACCAGTTCGCTATGCAATTCCTGATATGTGCGGGCTGTCCTGGCCTGCTCCTGCAACGGACCGATCTGCTCCGTAATTTCACTTACGATATCGTGGATACGGACAAGGTTCTGCTCCGTGTCCGCCAGTTTTTTCTCAGCCTCGCGCTTGCGGGTTTTGTATTTGACAATCCCTGCCGCCTCTTCAAAGATCCCTCTGCGGTCCTCGGATTTGGTGCTGAGAATCTCCTCAATCTTTCCTTGTCCAATGATCGAGTACGCTTCTTTTCCCAATCCCGTATCCATGAACAGTTCCATGATGTCCTTCAAGCGGCAGGCACGATTGTTTATGTAATATTCACTTTCCCCGGAACGGTAGACCCGGCGCGTCACGGACACTTCCGAATACTCCACATCGAGCGAACGGTCTGTATTGTCCAAGGTTAAGGTAACTTCTGCAAAATTGACCGGCTTTCGTGTATCGCTGCCGGCAAAGATGATATCTTCCATTTTCGCCCCGCGCAGGGATTTGGCGCTTTGTTCGCCAAGCACCCAGCGAATCGAATCGGATACATTGCTTTTCCCGCTCCCATTCGGGCCTACAACAGCCGTTACTCCGGGAACGAATTCCAGCTCTGTCCGATCGGCAAAGGATTTGAACCCTGCCAGTTCCAGGCGTTTCAAATACATACGGATGGTCCTCCTTCTATCGCAAAAAAGCTGGTCCCTTCTCACTGGCACGATCCTTCTCGTGCAGAAGGGGTCAGGGTTTCTTTCGTGAGCTTAGAGCCGCATCCCTAAAAGAAAGCCCCTGTATGTACAGGAGCTTCTTTCACGAAGAGAGCATTCTCTATCAGTTTAACATAGAGGGAGACAACACGCAGTAGTTTCCCAGCCGTTTGCCGTGAATTATTCGGGCGTGAAGCAAAAAACCGTACTCCCTCTGTCCAGAGATCATACGACTTTTTGCTTCCCTATTTCGCGCCCAGCTTGATCAAAGCGCGAGCCGCGGCTTGCTGTTCGGCTTCCTTTTTGGATCGGCCTGTTCCAACGCCCAACGAACGGCTATTCAGCAGAACCTCCGAGACAAATTCGCGGTTGTGAGCCGGACCTTTCTCTTCGACGATTCGGTACTGAATATCTCCCAGATTGTCTTGTTGTACAAATTCCTGCAATTGGCTTTTGAAGTCTGTAACCTGGGCGAACTCCCCTTTATCCACACGGGGATACACGTATTTTTCCATAAAGGCGAAAACAGCGTCCAATCCTTGATCCAGATACAGGGCTCCGACAAAGGCCTCAAACACGTCCGCCAACAGGGCTGGACGCTGTCTTCCTCCTGTAAGCTCTTCCCCTTTTCCCAGCAGAACGAGATCACCAAACTGGAGCAGTTCGGCAAACTTGACCAATGACGGTTCACAGACAATCGCTGCACGGAGTTTCGTCATTTCCCCTTCGCTCATCTTGGGGAATGTCTTGTAAAGAAACTGGGAAACAGTCAATTCCAGTACGGCATCGCCTAAAAACTCCAGCCGTTCATTATCCTGTATCCGTTTGCCACGTTGCTCGTTCACGTAGGAAGAATGGGTGAATGCCTGCCGCAAAACGCTCTCATCATGAAAACGAACGCCTAGTTTTTCCTGCAGCCGTGCAAAATTCATCACCCTCACCACCAATTCAGGAGACTTCCTACTTTTTCGCTCAGTAGGACTCATTTAGGCCTCGTATCTTTTTAAGATAATGGTTGCATTGTGCCCGCCAAATCCGAATGTATTCGTCAGAGCGACTTGAACTTCGGACTTGCGTGCCTGGTTGGGAACATAATCGAGATCACATTCAGGATCAGGGTTCTCCAGGTTAATGGTTGGCGGCAAAATCTGATCGCGCAACGCGAATGCTGAAGCGATTGTCTCAATCCCGCCGGTCGCACCCAGCAGATGGCCTGTCATCGATTTGGTCGAGCTGACGGCCAGCTTGTAGGCATGTTCACCGAAAACGGACTTGATGGCTTGTGTCTCGGCGACATCCCCTGCGTCTGTGGAGGTTCCGTGCGCGTTGATGTAATCGACCTCTTCTGGTGCGATCCCGGCATCTTGCAAGGCGTTCGTCATGCAACGAGCGGCTCCTTCGCCTCCCGGAGACGGTGCGGTAATATGAAACGCGTCTGCGCTCATGCCGTATCCAATCACTTCTGCGAGAATCGTGGCTCCGCGCTTTTTCGCGAATTCCAGCTCCTCGAGAATGACAACGCCCGCACCCTCACCCATGACAAAACCATCCCGGTCCTTGTCAAAAGGACGACTTGCTTTTTCTGGCTCTTCATTGCGCGTGGACATGGCTTTCGCGGAGCAGAAACCGGCAAATGCCATCGGACGGATCGTCGCCTCAGCACCACCTGCAATCATCGCATCCGCTTGACCAAGCTGGATCAGTCGGAACGCATCGCCGATCGCATTGGTCCCTGTAGCACAAGCCGTGATCGCACTTGAGGTAGGTCCCTTCGCCCCGTATTGGATCGATACCGCTCCAGATGCCATGTTGGCGATCAACATCGGAATGAAGAAAGGACTCACTCTGCGCGGGCCTTTATCCAACAGTACCTTGTGCTGATCTTCCCACGTGGACAAGCCGCCAATCCCCGATCCGATGTATACACCCACTCGTTCCGCATTTTCGGCCGTAATTTCCAGCTTGGCGTCTTCCACAGCCATCTTGGCAGCAGCGAGTCCAAACTGAACGAATCGGTCTGTACGTCGAATCTCTTTTTTATCCATATACTGTTCTGGATCAAAATCTGTCACTTCACCCGCGATCTTGGTCGGGTAATCAGTCGTATCGAAGGAGGTTACAGGCTTGATTCCCGATTTGCCCTCGATCAGATTGTTCCAGAATGTTTCCTTGTCATTCCCCACCGGAGAAATGACGCCAACGCCGGTAATCACCACTCTGCGCTTCATTACGATCACCTCTATGAAAGTCAGCCCTTGGGCTATCTCTTCTGATTATCTATTTTCAACATGTCTGCACAAGACCCGCAGACAAAATAAATCGTTCATGAAACAGCGTCAATGAAGGAGAAGTCCCGCATGCAAACGGGACTTCCAACTGATGGATCTACTTGTGAGATTCTATGTATTTAACAACCTCACCAACAGTAGTGATCTTTTCAGCATCTTCGTCAGAAATCTCCAAATCGAACTCGTCTTCCAATTCCATTACGAGTTCTACTACATCCAGGGAGTCAGCGCCCAGATCTTCTTTGAAAGAAGCTTCCAAAGTAATTTTGGACTCATCTACACCCAGACGATCGACGATGATTTTCTTCACGCGCTCCAATGTATCTGCCATTAACCTTCACCCCCTCTCCCGTATTATAGTGGATGAGCATGTAAAAAACCAGTTTTGAGAAAGCTGGATTACATATACATGCCGCCGTCTACATGCAAGGTTTGACCTGTCATGTAATTGGCTGCGTCAGAAGCCAGGAATACCACGACATTCGCAATATCATCCGTCTGTCCGAGACGTCCCAGAGGGATTTGGCCGATAAGACCAGCCTTTACATCTTCTGGCAAGACAGCTGTCATCTCGGTGTCGATAAAGCCAGGAGCAACCGCGTTGACGGTGATGCCACGTGTCGCAAGTTCTTTCGCTGCCGTCTTGGTCAAGCCGATGACACCGGCCTTCGCTGCTACATAGTTGGCTTGGCCCGGGTTGCCCAATACTCCGACGACGGACGTGATATTAATAATCTTGCCGGAGCGCTGCTTCATCATCGGACGGGTAGCGGCCTTCAGGCAATTGAAAACACCTTTGAGATTGGTGTCGATCACCGCATCCCACTCTTCCTCTTTCATGCGCATGAGCAGGTTGTCACGCGTGATTCCTGCGTTGTTGACGAGAATGTCGAGACTGCCGAAGTGCTCCAATGCCGTCTTGAACATCTCATTGACTTCTTCGCTGTCGGATACGTTGGCACGGATCATGATCGCATCACGTCCCAAAGCTTTTACCTGAGCAACAGTTTCACTCGCCGCCCCTTCGCTCCCCGCGTAGTTGACGACGATGTTGGCGCCGGCTTCAGCCAGCTTCAGAGCGATCGCCCGGCCAATCCCGCGAGATGCCCCTGTCACCAATGCCGTTTTTCCTGTTAGCATACCTTCCCTCCGTTCAATAGCTCTGTCAAGGATTCTCCATCTTGAACCGATAGAATTGTCGTCTCAGCAGGAGCGATTTTCTTGATCAGCCCTGAGAGAACTTTTCCTGGTCCGATCTCGACAAAAGTCGTAACCCCCTGCTCCACCATCCATTGCACGGAATCTTCCCAAAGCACAGGAGCCGAGACTTGCTTGACCAGACTGTCTACAATCACAGCCGCCTCAGATACTGGGCGCGCTGTTACGTTTGCCACAACTGGCACCTTCGCGTCCGCGACCGTAACCCCAGCCAGAACGCCATGCAGTTTGTCAGCCGCAGGACTCATCAGGCTCGAGTGGAAGGGACCGCTCACATTGAGAGGCAACACCCGTTTGGCCCCTGCTGCCTTCGCCTTTTCCCCAGCTTGCTTGACGCCTTCGGCAGAGCCGGAGATGACGATTTGTCCAGGGGAGTTGAGGTTTGCCAATTGTACAGGATGCCCCGCTGCCGTCACTTCCTCACAGACAGCATGCAGCTCGGCGCGGTCCAGGTTTAATACCGCAGCCATCGCGCCTTCTCCAGCTGGTACTGCTTCCTCCATAAACTGCCCGCGGGCGCGAACGGTTTTTACCGCATCTGCAAAAGAGAGCGCGCCTGCTGCGACCAATGCCGAATACTCACCCAAGCTGTGTCCAGCCACAAAATCCGGTGTAAAATCGGGGCGCTGCTCCCGAAACGCAGCCAGTACCGCGATGCTCGCTGTCAAGATTGCAGGCTGTGTATTGGCTGTCAATTTCAGTTCTTCTTCTGGTCCTTGAAAGCAAAGCTCGGACAAGGAAAAACCAAGCGCTTCATCCGCCTGCTGGAAAATGGAGCGGGCCGCTTCTGACTGTTCTGACAGAGCCTGCCCCATCCCCACAAACTGCGATCCCTGTCCAGGGAACACGAACGCTACTTTTCCCATTACTCGTCGCTCCCTTCTGCCGGGGTTGTGCACCATTTCAAGAGAGTCGCTCCCCAAGTCAAGCCTCCGCCAAACCCGACGAGGATGAGATTGTCGCCTTCTTTTACTCGGCCTTCTGCAATCGCTTCATCCAGCGCTACCGGGATGGACGCGGAGGACATGTTGCCGTAGCGGTCGAGGTTGATCGCTACTTTTTCTTCCGACAACCCAAATCGCTGAACAGCGGAATCAATAATGCGCTTGTTCGCCTGATGAGGCACCAGCAGGTCGATATCATCCCGTGCTACTCCCGCTTTCGAGAGAACGGCTTCCGTCGCGGAGTTCATCACGCGAACCGCAAATTTGAATACTTCGCCGCCAGCCATCGAGAGGTAGTGAAGATTGTTCTCCACGGATTCATTCGAAGCAGGGATGCGAGACCCGCCAGCCGGCAGGCAGAGCAAGGAACCGCCGGAACCATCTGCTCCCAGCTCGAACGATTGGAAGCCATAGCCGTCTTTTACCTGACCGAGAACGGCTGCTCCAGCTCCATCGCCAAACAGGACGCAGGTATTGCGATCTTTATAGTTCGTAATTTTCGAGAGTGTTTCGACACCGACGACGAGTACGTATTTGTACAAGCCATTGGCGATAAATTGAGTAGCTGTGGTAATGCCGTACAAAAATCCAGTACACGCCGCAGACAGGTCCATCGCCGCTGCCTTGGTCGCACCCAGTTTGTCTTGCAGCAGGCAGGCAGTGGACGGGAAGCTCATATCCGGAGTGACTGTCGCCACGATGATCATATCCAGCTGTTCTGCGCTGATGTTTGCCTTTTCCAAAGCGCGTTTGGCCGCCTCATAGGCCAAGTCGGAGGATGCTTGCTCGGGAGAACAGATCCGCCGCTCGCGAATTCCGGTACGCGATACGATCCATTCGTCCGAGGTATCCACCATTTTCTCCAAATCAAAGTTGGACAACACCCGCTCCGGGGTATACGAACCAGTACCCAATATGCCAACAGAACGCAAACCCTTCATCTGCCTCACTCACTTTCTTCCGTGCTTGATTTTAGTGCTTGCTGAATCACGACGTTTACATCCTTTTGGACATAACGCGCCGCAACCAAGATCGCGTTTTTGATCGCTTTTTCGCCCGAAGAACCATGCGCTTTGATCACAGGACTTCCCAATCCGAGCAACGGCGCGCCGCCGTACTCTGCGTAATCCATTCTCTTTTTAAATCGGAGCAATCCCGGCTTGAGAATGGCCGCCCCTATTTTATTAATCAGGCTGGAAGTAAACTCCTGCTTCAATTCGGAAAAGATTGTGGTGGCTGCACCTTCCAGCGACTTGAGCAGCACATTGCCGACAAAGCCGTCGCAGACCAGGACGTCGCAAGCCCCATCCATGACGTCCCTTGCCTCCACATTGCCGACAAAATGCAAGTCCGCTGCTTTCAGAAGAGGATAGACGTGTTTGGTCAAATCATTGCCTTTTCCCTCTTCTGTACCCACGTTCAGCAAACCGACAGTCGGGCGCTCAAAGCCGAGCACTTTTTCTGCATACAAGCTGCCCATGACCGCATATTGCAGCAGGTGAGAGGGTTTGGCATCCATATTGGCACCTACGTCCAATGTCAGCGTCACCCTTCCTTTGCGGTTGGGGATATATGCAGCGAGTGCCGGGCGTTCAATGCCCTCCATCCGCTTGGCATACAATAATCCCGCCGTCATCAGTGCACCGGTGTTTCCGGCCGAGATGGCGGCATCTACTTTCTTTTCGCTCGCGAGGTTCATGGCGACGACCATCGAAGCATCCTTTTTTCTGCGAACGGCTCGCACCGGTTCTTCATCCGCACCGATTACCTCTGAAGCATGGACGATCTCCAGGTTAGCCGGCAGCTGATCCGGCACATGACTTCGAATCGCCTGCTCATCTCCAACCAGGACCACGGTGATGTCCGGGTTTTCTTTCGTGACGGCCAAGGCCCCCAAAACATTGCTGAGAGGTGCCAGGTCTCCGCCCATTGCATCTAGTGCAATTCGCAATCGTGTCCCCTCCTCTTCTGTCCTACCATGCTGAAGTGACATCCGTCATCCCCACTACGCGGAACGTGGCAGTGAATACCAGTTCCCCTTGAACTTTCGTCTCGACCCTTACCTTGCATTCGTCACCGTCGCGGCTCCGTACAGTCGCCTTGGCCACCAGTTTTTCTCCCAGCCTGGCAGGCCGAACGAAACGGATTCTGGCGGTAGCCGTCAGCGCAACATCTGCATTGATCACCGCAACGGCGAGAGAGTTGGCTTGGGCAAATATGTAATGTCCGCGCGCTATCTGCGTTTTGGCGAAAACATGCTCTTCCTTGATTTCCAGGACGGAGATCGCCTGGGCATCCAATTGCAGGTCGATCACTTCCCCGATCACCTCATCGATCCCCAGGGATTTTACCGGGTCCAGATGTTGTTCAGCAACGGATTTAATCCGCTCCCTCAGCTCGGGAATGCCCAATTCCAAACGGTCTAACCGTATTGTTTGAATACTGACGTGAAAAAACTCCGCCAAATCCTCATCGGTGGCGAAGGGATTGTCTTGTAGATACTGAACCAGTTTCGTCTGGCGATCTTTCTTCGGCAAGCGGGCGATGCTCGACACCCCCCCAATTATAATGGAGCTCTCATGATTACGAGCAGTTTTTATTACCAGGTACTAAGTCAGTATAAGGGAGAAAAAGTGGATTGACAAGAAGCGATCATGAAAATGGGTCCAAACAACGCAAAAAACACCTCGCAGAACGATAGATGTAACGGCAATTGTACACCATACCGCTACCGACTGTTTTCAACAACCTGACAGGTTACAGAAGAGAACCTTGTTTCATAGATAACTCTAGGTAAAAGTAACTATTTCCCAAATTGTAACTCTTTTGTAATCTATTAATCTTTAGATAAAGTAAAATGTAATTTGTATCCAAAAAATGCACAAGGAGGATATTTATGAAAAGCATTTCTAAATTAGCAGTTTTATCAGCTACTCTATCTATTACTTTGTTAACAGCTAATGCTTCCGCAAACAGTATTTCCGGAACTGGTGAAGATTATGAGATTGTTGCGAAAGGTTCGTCTGTTCATGTTAAAGGAAACTCAGGATTTGTATCTGCATTTACTGAGGGAGAAGGCTCAGACCTGAATAGGGTCCGTGTGGAGTCAATAATTTACGTAAACGGTCAAAAACAAAGCCCAACATTAGTAGGAAGTGGAACTAGCTATGCCAGCGTTGATTACGATGCCAATCCTACTAGATTAACCTCCCTCAGAATCTCTTCAACTCACTTTGCTTACAATAAAGTCAACGAGTATAAGAGAAGTACTTCAAGTGACCAATGGCCATAATCAAATGGAGGAGGAACATTACTATGAAAAGAAATCATATCGTTGGTTTCAGTCTTGCCTTGCTTGTAGCCTGCGGAACTTTGTTTGCTGCGAATCAACTTAGTGCGAATGAGCCTAACTTGGAAATAAAAGTATACGCTCAAAATACGCTCCAGGTTTTGGGGATTGATGCAGATACGGATTCGATAACATCTTCGCATTCAGTTAAAGATAGTGTTACCTTCACTGATAAAGACGGCAAAGAATGGGTTTATATAGATTTTACCGATAGAACAAAATTCATTGAAGACATGGAAAACTACTATGATGAGGAATTTGTAGGAACCTTTATTGACGTGCAGGCCGACATCATGAGGAAACATTCACAAGTTGGGGATTATATTCCCGTTATTCTGTTAGATAAAGAATTACAGGAAGGCACTTTCACTTTTACCAGGGATAATGGAGAAACATTGTCCTTCCCAACCTATTATGATTCCAGAAAAGGGTGGACATACGAAGAACCAGCGCTATTTGAATCAGCTCAATAACGATCTAAGGAGCCATGTAATTCGGCTCCTTTTTTCTTCGAGGAATATAAAAAAACGAGGTGATTGCTCACCTCGCTTTTAGCAGCAAAACGTAATTATTTCGCTACTTTCACGCCTTTGTAGTGACCGCAGCTTGGGCAAACGCGGTGCGCGAGTTTGTACTCACTGCAATTGTCGCATTTTACCATGCCTGGAATCTCTAATTTGAAGTGCGTACGACGCATTCTTTTACGGGTTTTGGAAGTTCTCCGTTGAGGTACTGCCATCTTCCTTACACCTCCTTCAACTGACAAATGCTAAGATGCTCTATTGGGTGGATCGTATAAGCCAAAAGCTTATGCTATCCTTCAAAAATGAGAAAATCCAATCAGGTGATCGGTATCCCATCTTGAAAACGATGAAGGGAAAACGCTTAGTTGTTGTCCTTGAACAAATCAGCCAACCCTGCCAAACGCGGATCGATCCGTTCGTTTTTGCAGCTGCAGGGTGCTTCGTTGCGGTTTACTCCACACGTCGGACACAATCCTTTGCAATCCTCCTCACACAGTGGGAAGGTAGGCATCGCCAGCAGAAAATCCTCCTGCAGCAGCGTGTCCAACTCGATTTGATCGCCTTCGAGCGGATGAATATCGCTCTCTTCGTCCTCCTCGATCTGCGGGTCGTCTGCCAAAGCAAACGTTTCGGAAAAAGGAATAGAGGCATGCTGTGTAAAAGGAGTCAGGCAACGGGCACAGACAAAATCGATGTCCGCTTTCATTTCGCCTTTTACATAATAGAGGTTGCCCAGCTTTACGGCATCGCCCTCAACTGTTACGGGGGTCAAACCACGTATCTCATGATGGCGATTCTTCAGCTCTGCCGCATCCAGCGTTACCTGAAACGGCAATGGCTCGCCCTTTCGGTGATCCAATTCAGTTATCTTGATATTCATCTCTTCTTTCACCTCAAGCACAACAAGGATGATTATAGACCTTGCCCCAATGCTTTGTCAACCATTTTCCCTTGACAGCCAGCAAATCAGCTAGGTTTGTTTCGGTTTTAATTCGTTTAAAAAAGCAACGGCATCGTCGATGGTCTTGACTGGCACAATCTGCATGGAAGTGCCGATTCGCTCTGCTGTTTTGACGGCGTCTTTGTAGTTGGAGTTCGGATCGTTCGGATCATCCGGTGCAAAAAAGATCTCTGCCCCAGCCGCGTCTGCCGCCACGATCTTGTGATTGATACCGCCTATCTTCCCGACTGATCCATCCAATGCGATCGTTCCAGTACCTGCGATTTGAAAGCCCTTGGTCAGATCCACTTCGGTATTGAGCTGGTCGTAGATCTCCAGCGCCATCATCAATCCAGCAGATGGACCTCCGATTCCTTGTGCTGCAATCGTTACCTTTTTGGGGATTTCGATCAATTGCTTGCTGTCGGTCCGGATTCCGACCCCGACTGACTGTGAGTTGGGCAGTGGCTTTAAAGGTAACATCGTTTTGGCAACTTGTCCATCACGAGTGTACGTAATTTCGACCTCGTCCCCCGCCTTTTTACCAGCAAGCTGCTGCAGAAGGTCTTTGGCTTCGGGTGTTTTGACTCCGTTTACTTCGATGATGACATCTCCGATTTTTAGCGCCTCTTTCGCTGGCATTCCCTCCAGCGTCCCCATCACCCAAACACCTTGATTCTCCACATGCACATCGTAGCCGGCAAGGCGAAAAGCAACTGCCTCCGCCAATTTTTGCGAATTGTCCATCACCGCTTGCTCCCGGCGAATGAAATCCTCGTTGTTTTCTCCCTGGCTTACCACCAATTGCTTGGGCATCAGCTCCGCGTCCTGTGAGACTTGGGCATACAGATACCATGCTAGGCTCGCCTCGCCCATGCGCACTGTCGTAAGCATAAAGGAGCCTGTTTCATCCTTTTTGCCGTCTTCTACTTCGATGATGGGTCCAAGAGAGATGGCGGAGCCAGGCCGGGTGATATAATAGTTCGTCGGCACGAAGAAAGAAAGACCCAGCAAAATCACCATCAATATGATAAGCCCATTGATCCCTCTTGCCTTTCTTCTGCGGGATGCCTGGGATACGCTACCCATACGACGTTCTTCCATTATTCCTCTTCCTCCCAGTTCGCGATCATTTCCTCGATTTGTTGAACGAACTCTTTGGCTGCATGTTCGCCCCGGTCTATAATTTCTTCTACGCCGCCGTATGCAATACTACTATAGTGTCCAACATCCGGACAGATTACGAGGTCGGCCGCCAGGATCCGGTTGCGAAAAATCTCCCGTTCCATGACATCGATGGTCTGTACGATCACGTCAAAGATGGAGCCCATCTTCATCTCCGTGTCCAATTGTGCCACGTCCACCGCAATCACGATGTCTGCCCCCATCTCGCGCAAAACAGACACCGGGACACGGTCGATTACCCCTCCATCCACCAGCAGCCGTCCGTTGACCCTCTCCGGCACGAAAATGCCCGGTATCGAGATGCTGGCCCGAACCGCTTGATCAATCGGTCCGTCGCGAAACACGACGCGATCCCCTGTCTCGATATCAGTAGCCACAATGGCAAGAGGAATATCCAATTCCTCGATTCTTTTGCCGTGAGTCAATAGCTGAATCAATTGCTTGATCTTATCCCCAATGATAAATCCCATACCAGGCACGGTGAGATCCACCAGGTGTTTGCGCTTTAAATTTTTGGCGAGCTTGCCCATCATATGAGGCTCGATGCCATTGGCGTAGACTGCTGCGATCAAGCTTCCCATGCTGCTGCCTGCGAGCATGTCGACTTTGATGCCATGCGCATCGAGAACCTTCAACACACCAATATGGGCGTAACCCCGGGCTCCTCCCGATCCCAATGCCAGGCCTACTATCGGCTTTCTTTTTGCCGCCACGCTCCATCCCCCCTGTAACCAACATATGTGGGGAGCCACCGATCTTTCTCTTTCTCGTCTGATCACGCAAGCCTGCGCATAGTTTTCATGTCCGTTACGTAGACATGTACTACTGTTGCTTGTTCAGGAGGATTCCATGTCACGTCACTCTCCCGTACTAACCCTGTTACTTGCCTTCTCGACTATTGCCCTGGTCTTGATGTTGGTGGCTCATTCCCAAATCTCATTCGAAGCTGCGGTCCGCGGCCTGAAAATCTGGTGGGAAGTCGTCTTCCCTTCTACCTTGCCGTTTATCGTTCTTTCGGAGATCTTGATGGGTCTTGGTGTCGTTCACTTCTTCGGCGTCCTTCTGGAGCCTTTGATGCGCCCGTTGTTCAACGTGCCCGGCACAGGCGGTTTTGTGCTGGCAATGGGCTTCTCCTCCGGTTATCCGGTCGCCGCCAAGCTGACCACCAGCCTGCGCGAACAAGGCAGCCTGACAAAAGCGGAAGGCGAACGTCTCGTCTCCTTTACCACTACCGGAGATCCTTTATTTGTAATGGGCGCAGTCGCCATTGGATTTTTTCATAGTGAGCAGATGGGAATCATTCTGTCGCTGACTCACTATCTATCCGCCATTCTCTTGGGGATTCTGTTCCGCATGTATGCGCCTACAGCTTCGATCAGCAAGCCGCTCGATAAAACCACGAGTTCTCTGCCCTATCGAGCGCTTCAGGCGATGCACCGGGCACGTCTGCGTGATCGTCGTCCCTTCGGCAAACTCATGGGCGATGCCGTCCAATCTGCATTGAACACCCTGTTTATGATTGGTGGGTTCATCATTGTCTTTTCGGTTCTCATTCAGTTGTTCCAGGCTATTGAATTGACCGCATTCATTACCAGACTTCTTGCGATCATACTCGGCCCCTTCGGTGTGCCGCCCTCATTGTCTCAAGCGATCGTGTCCGGTCTGTTCGAGGTCACACTCGGAGCACAGGCAGCAAGCGATGCTCCAGCCGCTGTTCCGATCGTATGGAAAGCTGCGATCGCCAGTGCCGTTCTCTCCTGGGGAGGCTTGAGCGTCCACGCACAGGTGGCAAGCATCCTCAGCGCGACCGACATCCGCGTCATGCCGTATCTGATCGCCCGCTCCCTGCACGCGTTGCTGGCTGCGATCCTCACGGTAATCCTCTGGAAACCGCTGACCTCCATGGCCTGGCTGCAGGAAAAAAGCGTGCCGGTTTTCTTGCCCAATCAATCGGAGCTGACACTGTCCAACTGGTGGGATGCTTTGGTCTACTCCGGTCTGCTGATGTTGATCGGCGGAGGACTCCTGGTGCTGGGGTCCCTCGTGGCCGGCTATCTGCAGACGCTTAAAACCCGCTGAGAACGGTTATTGACCCAATTTTTCTTTCAGGGCTTTTTCCACAACTGGCGGCACCAGGTCGCTGACACTAGCCTTGTAGCTTGCCACTTCCTTGACGATACTGGAGCTGAGGTAGGAGTACTTGTTATTCGTCATCATGAAAAAGGTTTCTACCTCTTCATCCAGTTTTTTATTAATAGAGGCAACCTGCATCTCGTACTCAAAATCAGAAACGGCACGCAAGCCGCGAACAATGACACGGGCTCCGCGCTTTTGCATGTACTCGATCAGCAACCCCTCGAAGGAATCGATCTCGACATTCTCCATCCCTGCCGTCGCCTGCCGAAGCAGCTCTACGCGCTCCTCGACGCTGAACAGGGATTTTTTCTTGGAATTGATCAGGACTGCTACGATCACCTTGTCAAAAATTCTCGCGCTGCGCGCAATGATGTCCAGATGTCCATACGTAACGGGATCAAAGCTTCCCGAGCAAACTGCGATAACCATGACCAACTACGCCTCCCTTATGTAGCCGATTCTTCGGCCTCCGTATCCTTCTCTGGCTCGTATACGTACAAGGTGACAGCCGTGTCTCCATAGATAGCTGCACGATATTGGATGCAATCGCCCACCTCTTGCGGCAACGTGATCCCCACGTCATGCTCCGCCACGATCCAGGCACTGTCAGCAAGCAGATGCAATTCTTGCAGCAGCTCGATTTCTGCCGCAATCTTTTGATGTGCATAGGGCGGGTCGAGAAACACCAGATCAAAGGCTAATTCACGCTTGGCCAAAGCCCTCAGCGCACGGCTGGCGTCTATTTTGTACAATTCGGCCTGATTTTCCAATCGGCACGATGCCAGATTTTGTTGTACAACCGAATAAGCCTTTGCATCCCTTTCTACAAAGACCGCACGCTCAGCTCCTCTGCTCAAAGCCTCGATCCCGAGTCCTCCCGTGCCCGCATACAAATCCAATGCCCAGCCCCCATCGAAGTAGGGACCGATCATGTTGAATATGGATTCTTTTACCTTGTCTGTTGTCGGACGCGTCCCTTTTCCAGGAACTGCCGCCAGTCTTCGTCCTCTGTGTTCGCCTGCGATAACGCGCATATTTTCCACCTGTCAACGATTTATGTATTCTGTCTCAAGAATGATTTCATACTATCACATCAGCACTGGGCCCGTAAAATTTTCAGATGCGCAAAAAATGCTTTCCTGATGTATAGCTGTTGCAAGAAATGGAAAGGAATATGGATAGCGACGCATTATTGTCGCTGACAACCGCGGAGAAGACTTACGTTTCCCCATAAGCTCTTCCTCCGGTTTCTCCTCTCCCATAATTGAAAGGTGTTCACTTTTGCGCACGTTGTGTCTGATAGGAGCATGCCGTGCCGCCTCTGCCCTGTATGGGGCAGAAGTTGAACGCCTGCCTCATCGTCATTTAGCGATGAGGTATTTTTTTGCTATTTAGTCGACATACTACATACAGCGTAGAAAGGGAGGATTCGCACATGGCAGAAAAACAACCGTCCAAGCAAAAGCTCGAAGCTTCCAAAGCCCAATCCGAGGCAGATCGCACGGGGGCCGGGGTGGAGCGCGCACGCGAGATGCAGTCTGCGGCCGACCAGTCGGACATCATAAAGCACGGACAATAAAAAAATGTAGAGGCCAGCCAGCGTCACTTCAAACGCGGCTGGCTTTTTGTTTGCGTCCTTCATTTCCCTCCCGATTCTGTCTGTTTTCTGCGGATACTAGCGGTATATACGCTTCATCAGGAGGGATTAGATGCACACGGTATGGAAGGGCTCGATCAGCTTCGGGCTGGTGAATATCCCGATTCGGATGTTTACGGCGACCGAAGAACGCGACATCCGTTTTCGCCAGCTGCACAAGGAATGCCATACTCCAATCAAGTACGCTAAAATGTGTCCGCACTGCAATACGGAAGTAGAAGCTGCAGATATCGTCAGAGGCTTCGAATACGAAAAAGGGCATTTTGTCATCGTCGAAGATTCAGATCTCGAAGCCATCACGCCGGAAACACGCCGCGCGATCGAGATTCTGGACTTTGTGGATCTGAAGGAGATCGATCCCGTATACTTCGATAAAAGCTACTTCCTCTCCCCGCAGGAGACAGGCGAAAAGGCGTATTCACTGCTTCGAGCTGCTATGGAGCAAACGGGCAAGATCGCGGTTGCCCAGGTTACCATGCGAAACCGGCAAAGCCTGGCGGTGATCCGTCTATACGAACACTGCATCATGCTGGAGACGATCTATTATCCGGATGAGGTTCGATCCGTGGGCCAGGTCCCCGCTTTGCCTGAAGCAAATGTGGAGCTGGCCGAAAATGAGTTGAAAATGGCGAGCGAACTGATCAATAACATGACGACTCCATTCGATCCTGCTAAGTATACGGATGAATACCGCAGCCAATTGCAAGCTATGATCGAGAAGAAGCTGGAGGGCAAAGAAATCGCCACTTCTCCGGCAGCACCTCGTGCGAACGTCATCGATTTGATGCAAGCGCTGAAAGAAAGTCTGGCAGCGACGGGTGGAGAGGCTGCCGCACCAGTCAAAATGGCGCCAGACCCAACTCCAGAAAAGCCAAAGACAAAACCGAAAAAAGCAGGGACACGTCGAACTGCCCCGGCAGCCCCTGCGAATCCACCTGCTGCTGCGACGGGAACCACTTCGGGCACCACCAAAACCTTGCGCCGCAAAAAGAAAGCAGACTAGGTTTCCCTTTATACAGGCACAAAAAAGCCCGAGACTCTATTCTCGGGCCCTTTCATGTTCCGGTTCAATATGGATGTGTACATCGTAAATCTTATGATCACGTCT
This sequence comes from Brevibacillus panacihumi W25, assembly GCF_000503775.1. GTDB lineage: Bacteria > Bacillota > Bacilli > Brevibacillales > Brevibacillaceae > Brevibacillus > Brevibacillus panacihumi_A. Next base: position 392,288 of record NZ_KI629785.1, read on the forward strand.
CATCCGGTCTTCAATTTCTTCGGTAATCGTATGGCTTTCGACCACGTTCAGCTCAGGATCGACGTGGACCACGACATCTACCAGCACGCTGCTTCCGTGGTACCGGGCCTTAATATCGCTGATTCTTTCCACTCCATTGATGTCGGCGATGGTAGAGCGCAAATCTTCCAGCTTGGACTCCTCGAAGCCATCTGTCAAGCGGTGGACAGTCTCTCGGAAGATTTCCCACCCCGTTTTGATGATGAGGACTCCGACGACGACTGCTGCCAAAGGGTCCAGCCATTGCAATTGAAATTGTGCGCCGGCAATCCCGATGAACGTACCGATACTCACCAGGGCATCGGAGCGATTGTCCTGCGCTGCAGCCCTCAACGCCTGGCTGTTAATTTTCTGTGCTAGTTTCAGGTTGTAGCGGTATACCCCAAACATGATCACAGAGGTAGCCAAGGCTGTGTAGCCTGCAATCATCCCGGGAGCGACAGGATCGGGGTTGAACATCGAGGGAATCGCTCCTGTAATCACATCTATCCCTACGTACAGCATAATAAAGGAAGCGACAAGTGCAGCGATCGTCTCTGCCCGAAAATGCCCGTACGGATGATCCCGATCGCGCGGTTTGCGGGAAATGCGCAACCCGATCAGGACTGCTACGGAGGCAACGACGTCCGTCGTATTGTTCAAACCATCCGCCATCAGGGCAGCGGAGCCAGTCAAGATCGCAACGCCTATTTTTAATATAGAACAGAACACGTACGCAAAAATACTAATCCACGCCCCGCGTTCTCCTTGCTTTAAATTTGTATACACATCCACCCGTCATCACCTCTGGCATACTCCAACCTACTTGTGGCAAGAGCCACGTTTTCTGTAGCGACCTTCATCGTAACAGACTGGAATCATGTGGGTCTACAGAAACAGTTTTAGTCCCCTTCATGAGTATAGGGAGCAGGAAAATATGTTGCATGACAGCAATCTTTTGGCGTGAGTATCACTTTCCAGTGGCACCCTTATAGGTTACCCGTTTTTTCCCTTTGAAAAAAAGAAAATCCTTCCGACGATGTACGGGAAGGATTTTTTCTGGCTTTATCTGCCGCTCGATGAAGATATGCTTTGCAATGGAAGCCCTTCTTTATAATAGAGAGAAGGAGATAGCAAAACAAAAAAGATGTGTGTGTGGGGAAAACCGCGTTCTGCAAGAATGTGGTGGATCATCGAAGCGATCGCATCATGCTTCTCCTGATCCCTTGCAAACATGTAAATTTCAACCGATAACGGGCTGTTGGTTATGGCTTCTACCTGGAGTGATTCCAGCTTCACTTTTTCTGGCGCTACTTCAGCAAGTCGCGCGAATTCTTCGCTGATGACGGGAGAAATACCGTGCAGAAAATCGGATTCAAACCCTTTAAATCGAATAAAAGGCAAGATAATTCCTTCTTTCCCAAAGCGGATTAATAAGGCAAACAAAGGCGTTACAAGTCGAGGGGCCATAGCAGAGAATGATTTCCGACGAAACGAAGGTGTGGTGGACGTACCACGAATGTCAGAATTCACTCAACCTGCTATAGCCCATTCGAAACGAAGAACATGTAGACACCTTGTCATTTCTTATTTGTAGTATACCCTCCTTAATTATACATAATCAACCAAAAAGTAAGGAAAAGTGTGCTCCTTTTGAAATCAGGCATGACCAATATAGGTTAGAAACCCCTGGTTGTCAAATAAAAGAGCTTTCGTCGAGTGTCGCTTACTTTCTTACCCGTGCCTGATTCAAATTCTCGTTTTAGTTCATATTAACATGTAGATATTCGTCGATAGCTCCAGCAACTATGAACGGGGACCAGCTAGATGATTGAAATGAAAAATGTAAACAAATATACTCCGATGGCTTCCATGCCCTTAAAGATATTAATCTTACCTTTCGCAAGGGTGAAATTACCGTCTTGATCGGGCCAAGCGGCTGCGGGAAATCTACAACCATGAAATTAATTAATCGTCTTATCACACCGACAAACGGTACGATTCTTATTAATGAAGAGAATATCGGAAGCATCGATCCGGTCAAGCTGAGACGGAATATCGGTTATGTCATTCAAAGCATCGGGTTGTTCCCGCACATGACGATCGGCCGAAATGTAGCCGTCGTGCCCCATCTGAAGAAATGGGAGAAAGACCGGATAAGTAAGCGGGTCGACGAACTGATGGAGATGGTCGGCCTGTCGCCAGAAACGTATCGCGATCGTTATCCTTCGGAGCTGAGCGGTGGCCAGCAGCAACGTATCGGCGTTATCCGCGCACTGGCGGCCGACCCGGACATCATCTTAATGGATGAACCGTTCAGTGCACTGGATCCGATCAGCCGCGAGCAGCTTCAGGACGACGTCATCCGGCTTCAGCAGGAATTGCACAAAACAATTGTTTTCGTTACGCATGATATGGATGAAGCACTGAAGATTGCCGACCGGATCGTGATTATGAGGGCAGGCTCGGTTGTTCAGAGCGATACACCTGAGCGTATCCTGCGCTACCCGGCCGATGATTTTGTCCGCTCCTTTATCGGCCAACAGAGGCTGGTTCCGGAAAACACGTACGATGTGCCGACCGTCGACGAGGTTATGGTCCGTCAACCGGTCACTGTCTATCCGAACCGGGGGCTTGCGGAATCGATCGCGATCATGGAGCGTCGCCGCGTCGATACCTTGTTCGTCACAGACCACAAAAGAAATTTGAAGGGCATCGTCTCGATTTTCAACGTCCTTGATCAATACGGTGAAGAGAACATGACTGTGGGCGATGTGATGAAACCGGTGCTGCACAGAATCTCCTCCGGTACCCCGCTTCCGCAGGCTGTCGAATTGCTAAATTGGCATCAACTGTCCAACCTTGCCGTCGTGGACGACAAGAATAGATTGATCGGGCTGATTACAAGGGGCAGCGTCGTCCGCCATCTGGCCGAAGTTTACCCGACAATAACCGAAAGCGTCGACGCTGAACAGGGGGATAACGAATGACCGATATATGGAGCTTCCTTCAGTTGCGCATGCCGGATTTATTGACCGCGCTGCGCGAGCATCTCGTCATTTCGTTTTCCTCCATCTTGCTTGGCAGTCTCATCGCAATACCCCTCGGCATCGCGCTCGTGTATAACCGTATCCGATGGCTCAATACGATAATCTTTTTCATCGCAAATCTGATGCAGACGGTGCCCAGCCTTGCACTGCTTGCCGTTCTTATACCACTGCTCGGCATCGGTATCAAGCCGGCCATACTTGCCCTTTTGCTATATTCAATCATGCCGATACTACGCAATACGTACGATGGCTTCCAAGCCGTGGACCGCCATGTGCTTGAATCGGCAAGAGGCATGGGGTACAGTACCATGCAACGCATATTGACCATTCAACTCCCCTTGTCACTGCCGTATATCATGTCCGGCATTCGGATTACGACGGTCTATATCATTAGTTGGGCAACGCTGGCGGCACTGATCGGAGCCGGTGGCATCGGTCAGCTTATCATCTCGGGTATGGGTGTCAATAAGCCCGAGCTTGTATTCTCCGGAGCGTTAGGAGCCGTCATCCTGGCTTTCATCGTTGACTGGTTGCTTGGTCAACTGGAGAAATGGCTCCCCGGCAAATTCGGCCGGATGGGAGGTGCGGAAGTATGAAACTTTTGCAAAACGGGAAAGTCGCAATTGTTGCTATATGCCTGCTGAGCCTAGTCATCGCGCTATCCGGCTGCGGTAAGAACGAAAGAATCGTCATTGGGGCCCAGACCTTCACTGAAGCGAAAATACTCGCAGAGATGTACCGCGCGCTTATCGAGGAACACTCTGATGCCGATGCAGTAGTTATTCCGGATCTCGCATCAAGCCCGCTCGTTGTTTCTGCCATGAAGCGAGGCGATCTCGACGTCGCTACCCTGTACAGCGGTGAAATTTTCAACAATCACTTTCCGATCGAAGACACAAGGGATCGCGAAGCCGTGCTGCAGCAAGCCAAAGAAGGGTTCGACCGGTACTTTGGCTTCAAATGGTTCGATCCGCTCGGTTTCGAGAACACCTATGCCTTCTCGGTTCGCAAGGAGGTCGCAGACCAGAGAGGCTATACGAAAATATCAGATGTGGCACCGGATGCTGACAGCATGCGTCTTGGCGTCGATACGACATGGCTGGAGCGCCCTACCGACGGCTATCCAGCCTTTACCAAGCATTACGGCTTTACGTTCGGCTCGACCTTCCCGATGGAGCTTGCACTCGTATACTCTGCTGTCGCGAACAAGCAAGTAGACATCGTGCTCGCTTATTCGACTGACTCCCGTTTGAAAGCCTACAATCTCATCACGCTTGAAGACGACAAGCATTTCTTCCCGCCTTTTGACGCATCGACGGTTATGCGCAAGGATACGAAAAATACCCGGAGGTCGAAGCCGCGCTCTCCGTGTTGATCGGAACACTGGACGTTGACACGATGATTGATTTGAACTATCAGGTGGATATCGAGAAGAAGAGTGAGCGAGAGGTAGCACTGGCTTATTTAAAAAAAGTCGGCCTTTTGAAGGAGTGAAAAGTACATGAATCAGCCCCCATTAACGTTCGCTGATTTTATCGGATACATCTCGCGCAATCAGGCGATGCTGTGGGAGTATTTCTTCCAACACATCGTCATGGTGCTCATTGGTGTCGGACTTGCCATTGTCGTAGGGATACCGCTTGGCATTCTGTGCAGTCGGAGCAAGGCATTCGCCCGCATCATTCTCGCTTTGACGAATCTGCTGCAGGTAATCCCGAGCCTGGCCATGCTGGTCTTGCTGATGCTTTGGCTGGGCCTTGGTTCGACCACTGTCACGGTCGGTTTGTTCCTCTATTCGCTTAATCCGGTCGTCCGCAACACATATGTCGGCCTGACACAGGTCCATCCCAGCTATGTGGAGGCCGGCCGGGGAGTCGGCATGAGCAGCATCCAGATGCTGTTCCAAGTCCGTCTTCCCCTTTCCATCACCTATATCGTATCGGGGATTCGGATCGCCGCCGTGATTGCCGTAGGCGTTGCTGCCATCGCCCCACTCGTCGGAGGCGAAGGACTTGGCAGGGAAATTTACGCAGGCATCAACAACCAGAACTCGTTGCGCATTTATGCGGGCGCTATACCAGCCGCCCTGCTCGCCATTATTGCCGACATATTGCTCGGTGCCCTGCAGCGAAAAATGAACCTGGAGAACCGCCGGTCGCGAAAGAGCGATGTCGTGCCGCCCGTGCCGAAGACGCAAGGGTAAAAGTCTAGCGACTAGAAACCCATCTGTGAGACAAACTACATGTAGTCTACATTTTCTAATACAAGGAGAAATCTGCGATGACGAACAAAAACAAACAGCGAGTGGATAATAAACAATTGGAAGTTATTGGTACTCACGCAGCAGGGGCATCCGATTTATTTGAAACCAGAAAGGCTTCGGAGGGAGAGACTGTCGATCCTCCCAAGCATCCCGGAGGCGCGGGCTCATCCGGAACTTATTGAAACAGTCATTTGGTAAGCGAGGAAATGTAGTCTTCCCTTTAATGGCGCTTGGATCCGATTCACTTTGCAAATCATTCCCTTACCGAATAGCTATTTGGGTAGCTCCAGAACACATTGGTCAGCAGGGACGTCTACAAATCCTTGTATGCTTGGTTGTCTTAGTGAATGTCCATCTATCCAATCGGCATATTGTATCTTTGCAGTGATTTCTGGTTGAAGCCACAGTGTATCAGCAGTTCGCGGTGGTTTATTAACAAATGGCATATTTTGTTGTACGAGTGGTCTAATCCGTTCCGTTAGCTTTCGCCAGTCACTTTGCGTCAGTCTTCCTGTCCCTGCATGCCCGATATACCAGAAGCAACCACTGTTATCGAAGAGACCTAGAAGTATTGAATTCACTATGTTATTTCTGAGAGTAACCCCGCCAACTACAGCAATGATATCTCGATAAAATTTTTTCTTCCTCCAACGCGGATCTTTTCCGTTAATCAAGTAAGTGCTCGACAGGTCTTTCATGATCACTCCTTCCATTCCTTGGGTTTTAATGACTTGGTACAAGCTTTTCGCGTTATCAAAATTCTCGACGAGTTGAACATGGTTATTCGGAATGATGATTGTGTTAAGTAGTTCCTGCCGCTCCTTTAACGAGTAAGAAGTTACCCATTGCTTATTCACATACAATACGTCAAAGACCATGTATGTAATCGGGACTGCTTTTTGAATCTGAGGCACTTTTTCCATTCGTCGAATTCCGTCTCTTCGCATGACTTCGTAGAAAGAGGGTTTTCCATCCGATCCGAGAGCGATCACTTCACCATCCAATATCACCGAATCTGCGTTACAGTAGGTGTACACATCGGTGATTTCCGGATAATGGAGAGTCCGCTCATTTTTTCTTCGGTTAAAGAGCCTACTTTCGTGACCATCGAAGTAGGTAAGAATACGGACACCATCCCACTTTACTTGGCTTACCCATCCGGGACCATCAGGAAATGCGTCAGTGCTTATCGGTTCAAATGGAACAACCAGGTTTAAGTCCATGTATGCCCGTCCTTTTTTGGATCTATTTTAGTCAAATTTCCTCTGAACAGTTTTATATTGCTAATCAGTTGTTTTTTCATACCTACGTATGTGTCCCAAATTTTTTCCTTCCCGTCTTGTGCAAGTATCGGTTGACGGTTTGCATCTGCAGATAGCTCGTAACGAGCGCGATGGCAAGCAGAACCATCACAATTACTGCCACATATTGCGATACAACCATCGACTGCTCAAAACACCATTTCCCGACCAATACCGTCAGGAGACACCCTAAAATCGACAGGTTGGAGGTCCATTCCATTGTCCCGTAAAATTGGGAATAGCGGGTTCCAGGGGGAAAATCACTCTTTATATTGCCAGTTCGTCTACGTTCTATCCTTGCTCTGATCCATAGAAAAAGCAGAAGCGGAACTTGGATGATGAGAACCACACTGGTAAAGCTGTAACCGACGAACCTCTCTACATCTTCCACTTGCGGAAAAGAGAGCAGGGCTGTAATGATCAGAAATAGACCTAGAGACGGAATAAACGGTTTATGTTGGGTTCCTCCTGCGAAGCTGCCGATCCCCGTCAATAAGGCGAGAAAGGCAACAATGACCTTGATTGCAAAGGAAGGAAACCATATGCTGAGTAGAAAAATGTCAACCCGATCCAGAAAGTCCGTCACATGGATTTGTTGGACAAGTGCCAGGACGGGGTAATTTAGACGGCTTGCAATGATATGCCCCATTACCGTAAGGAGGGCAAGCATGACAAGACTCGTGGTAAATCCTACGATCATGACCCCGTGCTTGATTCCTGCAAAAAATAACCGAGGCTGAATGAACACCGGAAGAAAAGCACCAAAAAACAGAACGTCTCCGAACATCCCCATAGTCATGTAATTGCCGAAGAAGATTCCTTTTAGCGAAGTGCTCAGAATGGGGTCAAGGCGCTGTGCATCGTACTCGTTGATGAGAAGACAGAGCATCAGAAACGACGAGATTACATTCATAGGAAAAAAGATCTCATTGACACGGGCCGTTACCTCTAAAGTAGAATAGGACATCATTAGCAGGACAAAAACCAGCAGAATGACTTCCAACGGTGTCTGCGGCAATAGGCTTGCCTGTATGAAATAGGACAAACCCTTCACGTCGATGACCAAGATCATCCATATATACAGCAGCAAGATCAGGTTGATGAACCCACCTACCCATTTTCCGCATACCAGGAAAAGAATCTCGAAAAGGTTTTTCCCTGGAAAAGCATGGCCCAATTCAAATAAGACATAGGCGATGAGGACGGCATAAATGATAGGGATGATCTGGAAGGACCAAGCATCTACTCTGGATACACGAACGACCGACTGGTAGAGACCAATCATGCCGCCTGTCATCAATACCCCGCCTACCAGCCAAGCAACTTGTCGATGGTTGATCACGTGCCTTTGAAGCATTCTGCCCACCTCCTCCTAACTCTGTTTCACCCACATCATCATTTGAGGTGAGAAATAATCATTGATGTAATTGACCGGCATCAGTTGAACGTTTGGAAACAAGGAAGCAATCAGGATCAGGAGCGTCAGCAAATAGATCAAGCCAACGATCCTTCGCTGAGATGGGTCCCACCGTTTTTTTTTCTGGTGATACCGGAAAAACATGATGAGCAGAGCACATCCAAATACAATTTGAAAGAGCTTATCCATCATAATCCCTCTTTCATCAAGCTGTTTGTGGTTTGTCCGATATTGGTGACCTGGACTTTGCTGTGGATCTGAAAGGTGATATGAGGAAGCTCTTTCTCCCATCTCTTCTTATATTTTTGCTCCCATAATTTCGGGTATCTCTTAGCAAAGGTTAGCCCCAAACCAGTCGGATCTACCCGATGCTTTTTACTCTCATTCAAAATAAAGTCCACTTTTTTCGTGATCTTTTCTGCAAGCCTTCGTTCCACCTCGTTGAAGGTGCTTTTGTCATTGAAATCAAGCGGCGACAAGGTTTCAGGTATAAAAACCGAAGCGTATAGTTGAATATCGAAATGGATCCGTCCTTGTCTTATCATCGGCTTTACTACTGCATGACCCTTGAGAACCATCGCGCTGATAGGACCACTGTCATCCATTTCGATAACAAAGGAAAAAGGATTGAAGTAACTTTGAAACCACCGGATTCCGGCAACCTCAGAACGTTTATAGATTTTGATCAGCTTGTCACCTCGAAAGACAGCAATCCCCGTTCCTTCGATCTCTTTCGAATCACCTTTAGGCTGCGTATTTACCGGATCGAATACTGGCAAGAACGTATCGATCCCGGGAGTAATGTTCATCTGAGCCATGTCCTTGATCGAAACCGGAATCGTAACTGCTTTTATCAGCTCTCGAATTGCTTCGCCGGAAAAACGTTCAAAATGAGGGTGTGCATTCAGCAGATCGATCGCTTTTCCCTTCGTCATCACCACATAGGAAGTCAGACGGTTCTCTGGATATCTTGAAATGATGTCGAACGGTTTGCTAAACCCGGATCTTGCTACTTCGCTCCCGATGACGACGACTCGATAGTGAGCGAAATACAGGATGCGCGACATCCGAGTTTGCAGAATGGCCCTGGCTTCATGCAAGGTTTTCCCTACAGCAGAGTCTACATAGAAGCTTTCATTTCCGCTTGTTCCCCCTCCACCGCCGGAAAGAGAGCCCATACTACTGACTAGCGGAATTTGTACACCAAGGCGATACTTGCCATCCTCTTCCTTATCCACCGACATCGCGATGACGATGGCAATATCATTGACTTCCCGCCGATCCCAACATCCGCTCAGCAGAATGCTTACGATCGAGACAAGCAGACAATACCGTGTAAGTCCCTTCCGATTTCTTCTGTTATTCATCATAACGCTCTCTTTCTTTCGCTTCCTTGTTCTGCGATTCTTCCTCAGCACGATGGTATTTTTGCAGAAATTCTGGTCCGATCCGTCTTGCCTGCTCGACCCCGAGAAAGGAGGGGCGATTTTCCAACTCAGTCCACGGGGCTCGGATCAGAACATCCTTCAGATCGCCGACTGACATCGGAGCCACGGGAGAGAGATAGGGTATGCCAAAGGAACGGAGGCTGGCCATATGTCCTACGATGACCAAAAGTCCAATCAATATGCCATAAATACCGAGCAGTGATGCGATAATCATCAACGGGAATCGTAGCAAGCGTATGGTAATGGCTGCGTTAAAATGAGGAGCGGTAAAGGAAGCAATCCCAGTAATCGACACGACGATGACCATAGGAGCAGAGACAATCCCTGCTTCAACGGCTGCCTGGCCCACGACCAAAGCACCCAAAATACTGACTGCTTGTCCCACGGTCTTGGGGAGACGAACACCTGCTTCGCGCAATGCCTCGAAGGCGATCTCCATGATCAAGGCCTCCACAATGGCGGGAAATGGAATCGCTTCACGCGCTGCTGCAATGCTCAGCAGCAGCGTAGTCGGAAGCATGTGTTGATGAAACGTGGTAACCGCGACATACAACGCGGGTGTCATAAGGGAAATGAGCAAAAACATATAGCGCAGCCAGCGTACCACGGTCGCCATTTGAAATCGTTCGTAATAGTCCTCGCTTGCCTGCAACATCATCCAAAAGGTAGTCGGGACGAGCAGTACCATCGGGCTCCCGTCCACAAAAATGGCGACACGCCCCTCCAACAGCGCGGCGGCAACAGTATCGGGGCGCTCGGTATACATCACTTGCGGAAACGGAGAATATTCATTGTCCTGAATTAACGATTCAACATATCCACTCTCTAGTACGGCATCGATTTCAATCCGACTGATGCGATGGGTGACTTCATCTACCAACTCTGAATTTGCGACTCCATCTAGGAAAGCAACGACGATATTGGTGTTTGATTTTCGCCCGACGACCAATGACTTCATTTTCAACCGAGGAGTCTTTAACTTTCGCCGTACCATGGAGGTATTCGTCCGAATATTTTCGATGAAGCCTTCGCGCGGACCACGAACGACAGCCTCGCCCTCCGGTTCATTGACCGATCGTGTATCCGCACCGCGAATCCCCAGCGTAAGCGCTTCCCGATTTCCTTCTACGATGATGCCCGTATCCCCAGACAACACCGCTTGCAGCAGCCCTTTATAGTCTTGGACCCTGGATATTTGCGAGACCGGGAGCAACGCCTCTTCAATGACTCCGATCTGATCGCTTCCATCCTCAAGAACCATCAAGGTTTTTAAAGCCTCATTTACTTCATTCGTACTGATCAACCCATCGACAAAAATGGCGATGGCGTGGACACTGTTTTTTAACTGAAATTTTCGTAAAACAAAATCAGAGCTATCGGAAAACATACGCTCCAAAAAGCTAGTATTGTCTTCCAGCTCAAGCGAGATCGGCACCCCTTCCAGTTCAATCAGATCACATACTTCAAGGGATCTGTCTGCCAAGGGGGTCTTTTGCTGTTCCGTCCATTTACCCATCTTTTCACCAACCAGCCAAAATCTACCTGTATTATGCTTGTTAGACTGGAATAATATGCATCATTCTTGCCTGCATACCTGGATTGACTCTGAGGGCAACCTTTTGAAAAAAGAAGGTGTCATATGAGCCTTGTCGTACCGCAGTACGAGTTGCTATTAAATGGGCATACGGTTCCGATCAGTAATCCGGACAAGCCACTTTGGCCCGAAGCTGGGGTAACCAAGCTCGATTACATTCAATATCTGCTGCAGGTTGCCCAGCCGATGCTAGCCTATACCCGTGATCGGCTGCTTACCGTCATCCGCTATCCTCACGGGGTCGGTGACAAGCACTTTTATCAAAAGAATACGCCTGACTACGCACCCGACTGGATTGTCACACACGAGTGGGAGAACACCCGTTACACGCTGTGCAATGACGAAGCGACATTAATTTGGATGGCCAATCAGGCCACACTGGAGTTTCACGTTTCCTTTCATTTGGCAACTGATGAAATTCCGACTGAATTGGTGTTCGATCTCGATCCTTCCACCCCGGATTTTTCTGTCGTGATTGAATCTGCTCTGCTGCTCAAAAAACTGCTGGATGAACTCGGCTTGCCGTCCTGTGTCAAAACCTCAGGCGCAAGCGGACTGCAAATTTACGTACCGATTGAACGTCGGTATACTTTTGAACAAACGCGGAAAGTGGGCCATTTTATCGCTTCTTATCTGGTTGAAAAGCATCCATCCATGCTGACAATTGAACGCCTTGTCAAAAATCGCGGCAACAAGCTTTATATTGACTATCTGCAGCATTGGCGGGGGAAAACGCTGACCGCCCCGTATTCAACGCGGGCGAAGGAACAGGCAACCGTATCTACCCCCTTGCGCTGGGAGGAAGTTCCGACTGCACATCCAACCCACTATACCGTCCGTAACGTGCCCGAACGATTAACGCAGGTAGGAGATTTGTTTGCGGAAATTTCTGCTCCGACCCGTCAAGTTTCCCTTGATCCTATCCTCACTTTTTTGCGTGATTGAAAGTCTTGCCATTCGGGGTCAATCTGTTGGAAACCGTCCTCCTATCTGTGCTATACTGTCCACAGATGTTTTTCAGGTCAAGGAGGAAAAATGATGATTGATCCGGTAGCTATTGCAATCGGCCCCATCAAGATCCACTGGTATGGAATCATAATGGGGCTTGCCTTTTTGCTTGGAACGTATCTTGCCCGTCACAATGCCAAGAAGTCGGGCATCGATGCAGACCATGTCTTGAATATGGTCGTAATGATTATTCCTGCAGCCATTATTTGCGCTCGCGCGTACTACGTCATATTTGAATGGGATCAGTACAAGGACAATCTGCTCAGCATCTTTTACGTATGGGAAGGCGGTTTGGCAATACATGGCGGGTTGATTGGCGGAGTTCTGGCAGGTGCTTGGTACGTCCGCAAACACAATCTTCCATTCTTGCGCATTGGCGATGCGATGATTCCCAGCGTGATTTTGGGTCAAGCAATCGGACGTTGGGGGAATTTCATTAACCGAGAGGCGCATGGGGATCTAGCCAGCGAACAGTTTATGTCTCATTTCCCGGCCTTTATTCGCGACCAGATGTACATCCACGGACAGTACTACCATCCGACTTTTTTATATGAATCCCTGTGGAATCTGCTCGTGTTTGCCATTCTGCTTCTCATGCTCTACTTTTGGAAAAAATTCGACGGCCAGGTGCTGTTCAGCTATATGATCCTGTATTCGATCGGCCGTTTCTTTATCGAGGGCATGCGTACAGACAGTCTCTTGATCGCAGACACGTTGCGTGTAGCCCAGCTTATCAGCTTGCTTTTGATTGCAATCGGTGTTATCTTGCTGATTGTGTTTGGATGGAAGAGCAAACAAGGCAAACACACCCACAACTCCGTCGAATAAATACTTCTTTCAGATCCGCTTTTCCCAAAAGGGAAGGCGGATTTTTTTGACGTTGCAGCCTTCCTGCCACTGAGTCGAAGTCTATTCACAGCCTTGTCTGAATACTTGTAATGGAGGGAATACTGGTCTGTAAACGTAGGACGAGAAAGGAGTGATCGAGGATGACTGAGGATGCTTTGCTCGAAGGCTTTCTCAATCGCAAGGTGCGCGTTCAGTTTGCCCCAGGCATGCTGGGACCTGAAGCCACTCCCTATACGGAGGGAAAACTGTATGATTATGGACCTAGTGGCATTTTACTGGAAAAACCGGACGGCTCTCTGGATTTCGTCCCTACATCCGCAATTCGGCTGGTCGAAATCCGCCCGCGCGCGGGGTGGTGGGAACGCTTCACCGGTACAGAGTAATGGAGAAAGAAAAAAGACACCTGCAGCAAGCAAAATCCTGAAGGTGTCTTTCGTATGCTCATCGACCGATTTACAGGAAAACGTCAAGCACGACGTAGCAAGCCGCTGCCAGCAATCCTGTAATGGGAAGCGTAATGACCCAGGTGACGACGATTCTTCCGGCTACTCCCCATTTCACCGCAGAGACCTTTTGTGATGCCCCTACCCCGAGGATCGACGAGGTAATGACGTGTGTGGTACTTACTGGTAACTTCAAAGCCGTAAAGATGGTAATAATCAATGCTGACGACAAGTCAGCAGAGAAACCGCTGATCGGCTTGATCTTCATGATCTTGCCGCCAAGTGTTTTGATGATGCGCCAACCCCCAAATGCCGTTCCCAAAGCCATGGCGATAGCCGCCGCAAATTTTACCCAAAGCGGGATGGCGAATTCTCCTGGCTCCTGAACCAAGAATCCTCCGGAAAGCAGCGCGAGAGTAATGACACCCATCGTTTTTTGCGCATCGTTGGCTCCGTGGCTGAATGCTTGCCAGGAGGCTGACAACACCTGCATAAAGCGGAAATTGCGGTTGGTTTTATGATACGCCGTGTTAGCGACAATAAACGAGACAATCTTGATGACGATAAAACCGACAACGAACGCAACGACTGGCGAGATAATCAAGGCTCGTACAATGTCAAAGAAGCCTGCGGCATTAATCGAATCAAAGCCTGCTGCACCTATCGCCGCCCCGGCGACACCGCCGATAATCGCATGGGAAGAAGAGCTCGGAATCCCAAAATACCAGGTGATGATATTCCAGAGAATAGCGGCAATCAATGCTGCCAGGACCACGACCAATCCGTTCTCCAGCTTGAACGGGTCGGTGATGCTCCCCCCGATCGTCTTTGCCACTCCCGTATAGGTCAGAGCGCCAATCAAGTTAAATGATGAAGCCAAGATGATCGCTGTACGCGGGCTTAACGCACGAGTCGAGACAGAGGTTGCAATCGCATTCGCTGTATCGTGGAAGCCGTTGATAAAATCAAAACTAAGCGCCATGACGACAACGAGAATGAGCAAAATCATGTCTGGCGAAAGGTCAAGCATTCTTTAACACAATCCCTTCTACCAGGTTGGAGACATCCTCGGCAAAGTCTGCACAGTCCTCAAGCTTGTCGTAGATCTCTTTCAGCTTGATCGCCTCGATCGGATCTGCATTCGGGGCATTCAAAAGATCAGAAACCATTTTACGGTAGTTGGAATCCGATTCATGCTCCAAATCCTTGATCTCCCGAGCGATTTTGGATACCACCTGATGATCGAGCTTGCGCAAGGTCCGAATCAACTCAATCAATTTGGCCGAACATTTTACCAAAATATTCGCCTGTGCCAGAACGCGGGGATCTGGCTGTTGAACCTGATAGAGATACATCCGATCCGCTACGCCATCGATGTAGTCAATCATCGAATCCATGGTATGAGCAAGCTGATGAATATCTTCACGCTCAAGCGGAGTGATAAAAGTGGAGTTCAAAGCGTTCATGATTTGCCGAACGATTTCATCTCCTTCTTTTTCGACAGCTTTAATTGCCTTTACCTTTGTTTCGACGTCCTGATAGTTCCCTACCATTTCGTAAAACAGATGAGTTCCTTTGTGCACCGTGGCAATCTGCTGTTCAAACAGATCGAAGAAGATGTGCTTTTTTGATTTTAACATACGTCTCCTACTCACTCCTTTGAAAAAATCGCACCTAGACGATTATATCGAACATCCTTGTGAACGTAAATTTAAAAACAAGGCGAAATATGTATTTTTTTATTTAAGGTATTGTTAAGTTTTTGTAAATGCCCTTTACAAACTTCGACAAATACCATAGTAAATCGACGTTTCGACGTGACTACAAATTCATTTCCCCTCTTTCTTTTCTGCTTACCGTCGTATATACTTACCACAAAAAAACTTCTATCGAAAAGAGGGAATTTTCTAAATGGTATGGTTCCATTCCATTCTCTCACGCTATGACCCGACGATCTGGATTCGATTCATCGGGACCGTCCTTACCACGTTTGCTGGTTTCATGCTCCGTCCCTTTCTTGCCTTCTATCTCTATGACAAAATGGATGGAAACCTGTTAGTCGCTGCCCTCGTCACTAGCCTGCATCCCTTGACAGGCATGATCTCGAATCTGTTTGCGGGCAGCCTGTCGGACAAATACGGTCGAAAGCCTTTGATGGTCGCTGCGCTGCTGATTGAATCTGTCTCCATGGCGGGTTATATCTGGGCAGAATCCATCTATGCGTTTGCTGCTTTGACTATTTTGAACGGTATCGGAGCATCCTTGTTCTGGCCAGCAGCTAGCGCTCAAGTGACTGATGTCGTGCCGGAGGAAAAACGCAGCGAGGTCTTTGCCCTTTTGCATACAGCCCTCAATCTGGGGGCAGCCGCTGGTCCTTTGATCGGTGTGGCAATCTACAAGGTGAATCCCGGCATCGCTTTTGGTTTTTGTTCTTTTATGTTGCTCATTTACTGTATGCTGATTATTTGGAAAGTACCTGAAACTTTGCCCAAAGAGAAGCGTGATCCGGAGCAAAAAATGGAAAAACAGGCAGATGACGCTCCGCGCATGAAAATCAGCGAGCATCCTATGCTGATCTGGATGACGATCGCAGCGATCCCGGTTGCTTTGTTGTATTCCCAGGTGGAGATTATTTTGCCGCAGCATCTGAGAACTCAATTCGACGACTTCCTGACGGTGTTTGCCACCCTGATGACCATCAACGGTGCCCTCGTCGTATGCTGTCAACTTGCCATCGCCAAATATGCGGATCGTTTTCCCGCGCACAAAGTCATTCTCATCGCCTACGGCTTTCTCGCCTGTGTCGGGTTCGGATACGGTTGGGCACCCACCTTGGTCCTGCTGATCATCGCTGAAGTTCTGTTTACCATTGGTGAGATGCTGTATGGACCACAGATCCAGAAATCTATCTCCCTGCTCGCCCCCGAAGCATATCGCGGCCGCTATTTTTCCATATTCGGTCTCAACTACGGTGTGACAGGGACATTGGGTCCTTCTGTCGGCGCTGTCGCGTTTCGCAATATCGGCGGTGCGTACTGGTTTTCCCTGATCGGTGTCCTGCTTTTCATCGCTGGAGTGTTCCAGTATAGAAACGTAAAGAAAGCCTTGACTGGCCCCGCAACAGTAACCGGGGTTGAGACAAAGCAAGAAGCCTCTCTTCAGACCTGATTCTCAAAAGCCTGATGCTTGCTCGTTTGCCAAGCGCCAGGCTTTTTCATGTCCAACCCACACATCCCTTCATAACGCATCCAGGATGATCACCATCCGGATCGCAATCCTTCGATAGTTTGTTACTTCTTCTCTCATCATGCATGGGATTTACTGGGTAGGGGAAAATGAGAATACCTACCAAATAGGGAAGTGAGTTTTATGCCCCGCATCGAAGCCGTTGCGACTGTCGTGCCGCCACATGTAGTTCACCAGGAAGAGTCGAGGGCATTGGCACGTCATTTTTTTCAAGATGCCTTTCCGGATATTGATCGTTTGCTCGGGGTCTTTGCTCAAAGCCAAATCCGCAAACGCCATTTTTGCATGCCGCTTGACTGGTTTGCCCAAGACCAGGCATTCGCTGCAAAAAACCGCTTGTACATCGAGCATGCGGAGGCGCTGGCAGGGGAAGCTTCTTCGCTTTGTCTGGAAAAAGCGGGATTGACAGCCGACTCCATCGATTGCTTGATGTTCGTCTCCAGCACTGGAATCGCTACCCCGAGCCTAGATTCCCGACTGGTGAACAGATTGGGACTGCGTCCGGACATCACCCGTGTCCCTTTATGGGGCTTGGGCTGTGCAGGCGGCGCTATGGGACTGTCGCGGGCGTGCGAATATGCCCGCGCCTACCCACAGCGCAGAATCCTCCTGGTTAGCGTGGAATTATGCGGGCTGACTTTTATTCGCCAGGACATGTCCAAAAGCAATCTTGTCGCTACCTGCCTGTTTGGAGACGGAGCGGCAGCAGTATTGGTTGAAGGTGACGCCGTCGAGCGACGATCGTCATCGCCTCAGCTGCACTTCTGTGCTTCCCGCACCACGACCTGGCCCGATACACTCGATGTGATGGGCTGGGAAGTGACCGAACCAGGGTTGAAGGTGGTGTTTTCTCGTGACATTCCGACTCTGATTCGGCAATCCATGAAAGAAAATGTGGAAGACTTCCTCGACCCGTTCGAAACAAGCCTGCATGATTTGAACCATTATATCTTTCATCCCGGCGGAGCCAAGGTATTGACGGCTTATCAGCAATCCTTGGGTCTCTCCCCAGAGGCGACGAGATTATCAGAAGAAGTTTTGCACGACTTCGGCAACATGTCCTCTCCCACCGTATTATTCGTGCTGGAAAAGAGCCTGGAACGACAATGGAATGCAGGAGAGAAAGGGCTGGTTGCCGCCCTGGGGCCTGGTTTCAGCTCTGAACTTCTCTTGCTGGAAGCGAGGTGAAAGACATGGCCTTTTTTTGGCTGGTCATGGGAGTCGTGCTGCTTCAACGCTTAGGAGAGCTGATTCTGGCCAATCGAAATGCCCGGCTGATACGCTCCCTTGGAGGCTACGAAATCGGCTCAGACCATTACAAATACATCGTACTCCTCCATCTGCTTTTCTTTCTCAGCTTGATCTGGGAGGTAGTGGCAGGTCAAAAAGTCCCCCTCCTTCCGAACGGATGGCTATTCCCCTTTACCTCGTTCGTGCTTGCTCAGTTCTTGCGTTACTGGTGTATCATCAGTCTGGGACGACACTGGAATACGCGCATCCTCGTCTTGCCGGGATCGAAACCCGTCAGACGGGGTCCATACCGCTTTCTTCGCCATCCCAATTATCTGGTCGTCGGCATCGAACTGCTTGCATTGCCTCTTACCTTCCAGGCTTATGCGACGGCGATCCTATTCACACTGTTAAATGCTTGGCTGCTGCTGAAGGTCCGCATCCCGATGGAGCAGCAGGCCGTATACGCTCGCCGGGAACCATAAAAAAACTCGACCCCACTTTCATGGAGTCGAGTTTTTTTTTGATTCTTATGTTTATTTTTCTCTCAGAGCGGGTACAGGAGGAAAGACCCATATTCTATTCCTTGAGGTGGATAAAACGTGAATCACTCAACCATGCATGAACCTCTGGAAGCGCGTCGGATGATTGTCCGAGAATTTATCGAACTGATCAATACCACTCCAGATGAAGAAGGGCAAGCAGCCGTACAAAAGTTCTTGCGGTACTTGCAAAGCCTGCTGCGAATCAAACAAGTAGTGCCCCCTGTCGTGGAGATCATGACAGTCATCAAGCATACCAAGCCTGTACTCTACCATTCAGCGCGGCGAACGGTGCTGAAGACCAGCAATCTGTATATGCTCTTCCAGGTCGACATGAGTCTTTCTCTTGCTCAGGAACGGCTGGACCAGTACAGGGACTAATCTGCCTATTCTTTTAACTGCTCGGGATTGAGTGCATCAAGCTCAGGCAAGACAAAACGTCCATCCTTGCGAATCAGCACATCGTCAAACCAAATTTCTCCACCGCCCCAGTCAGGACGTTGAATGGAGACCATGTCCCAGTGTACAGATGAGTGATTGCCGTTGTACGCCGTATCGTAGCATTGGCCTGGCGTAAAATGGAAGCTTCCATCAATCTTTTCGTCAAACAAGATGTCTTTCATCGGGGTCGTGATGTAGGGATTGACCCCGATCGCAAACTCTCCGATATATCGTGCCCCTTCATCCATATCCAGGATCTGGTTGAGGCGTTCTGAATCATTCGCTGTCGCGTCGACAATTTTGCCGTCTTTAAAAGTGAGACAGACGTTTTCAAACGTGAAGCCATTATAAGGTGTAGGGGCGTTATGGGTGATCGTACCGTTGACTGAATCCCTTACCGGTGCTGTATACACCTCTCCATCGGGAATATTGCGCAATCCCGAGCATTTGACTGCCGGAATATCCTTGATCGAAAAGGAAAGGTCCGTACCGGGACCCGTGATGCGAACACGATCTGTCCGGTTCATGAGTGTGACCAGGCTTTCCATCGCTGCATCCATCTTGGCATAATCCATCGTACATACTTGGAAATAAAAGTCCTCAAATGCTGCTGTAGACATGTTCGCAAGTTGGGCCATCGAGGCATTGGGATACCGGAGCACCACCCATTTGGTTTTGGGTACGCGAATATCCATCACCGGACGTTCGTACAGTCGGGAGTACATGCTGAGCTTCTCCCCCGGAACATCTGCCATTTCATTAATATTGCTCGCTGCCCTGATTCCAATATAGCCATCCATTTTCTCCATGAGTTGCTTCTCGTTCTCTGCCATGACTGCCAACTGTGTCTCATTGCAGTTCATCGCAATTGCTCTGCTGATCACAGGATCGACGAGTTGCACGTAGGGATTTCCTTGAGCTTTGTAAATTTCGCTGACCAGTGCCTGTACCAAATCAGGCACTTCTCCTTTTGCATTGATCAAGATGTTCTCTCCTGGCTGGACCCGAACCGAGTAGTTGACCAGCAAATGAGCTAACTTCTCCAATCGAGGATCTTTCATATTCGCTCACTCCTTTTTCAATTTTCTGATTCCTCTTGTATTTTTAACGATAAACACCTGTATGTCAATAAAATATTTTTTAATGATTTTTTAGACCAGCCCTGTTCGGACTGGCCTCTTGCCTATTCTTCCTCTGTGAGCTCCGCTTGATCGATCGTTCCCATGTTGTAGACGTCGCCGATCTGTTCCTGGACAACAGCTACTCCTTCTTCTTCTTGCAAAGCATTCTCCGCACTCGCAACTTTTCCCTCTTGCGGATTTTGACGTTTTGCCATCCGTTTTTCCTCCCTTCCTTTCTCTGGTCTAGTTTGTGCGGAGGCTTGCCATTTCACGCATGAAAAAACGCCTTGCTCACGAGGAGCAACGCGCTTTTTCGTTTTGATGCTTATTTATCGGAATCGTTGTTAGGGGCTGTCCAAGTCCAGCCGGTGCGGCTTCCGGAATTTTGGTAAGCATCGTTCTTGATCACTACACCTTCCGAATCTTCGAGTGGAGCTGCTACCCAACCATGTGCTACTGCTGGTTGGTCTTGTTTTTTCACCAGTACGAACTCATCTTCCTTCGGCATGGTAATCCAGCCGTGTTGAGCGATGTTTTCTGCAGCAGCAGGGCTTACTACGTAGTATTCATCTTCCTTCGGCATCAGAACCCAGCCATTTTGAGTGATGTTCTCAGCTTGAGCTGGAGTAAGAATCAGGAATTCGTCTTCTTTTGGTGCTGTTACCCAGCCATTCGGAGCCACTGCTGGATCGTTGGCTTTGGGAGAGTAGATGAAGTAGTTATCTTCTTGTGGCATCGTAATCCAGCCGCCCTGTACGGTTGCAGGAGCTTCAGGTGCTTTTGGTGCTGTTTGTTGCGCTTCAGTAGCTTCTTCTTCAACTGTCGCTTGTGAGTCTGTTGCTTCTTCTTGGACTACAGCTTGCGTTTCTGTTTGCGTCGCGGTTGTCGCGGCTTCTTCGGCACAGGCGGATTGAGCGAACAATGCCGCCCCCAAGACAAATGTTCCCATCATCAGTGTGTTACTCTTTTTCATCATGTACACTCCTGTCTCGTAATACCACCTTGCCAACCACGTTTCCCCCGCGATGCCTCAAGCAGCATTCCCTACAAACATTGCCTCATTTTTTCCAGACAATTGGTGAATTGTTCGAGTTCTTCGTCCGTCAGCTTTTCAGTCAGATTGGCAACCAATAGCCTTCTTCTGGCCAAGAGCCCTTCTATGACCGGAATCGCCTTCGGTGCGAGAGTTACCCATACAACTCGGCGATCCACGTCATCACGGACGCGATCCACGAGATTTGCCTTCACCAATCGATTGAGCGCAATGGTAGTTGCACTATTCGACTGCCTCAATATGCTCGCCAGATCAGACACGGTACTTCTTTTCACTTGATGAAGCACGCGCATCAAAATGAACTGTTTGGGACTGATCTCTACTTCTTCTACCAGCCACTGGCTTATAAAAAAGCGGGCCATTTCAGAAAATACACGATCCAGTTCCTCAAGTTTACTGGCGCGGGACATATCGTTCACATCATCACCTATTTTCAGAGTTACTACACTATTTATAAAAATATTATAGTTTATGTTGATAAAGAGCAAGTGTAATCTCCTCATCATTCTGAAAATGGGGGTATGTACATGATTTAACAAAGTGTTTATTACTTAATATTTTTATGGTAAAACTATTTCCAAATTCATATTACAATAATGTGGAAAGAATGACAAGGCGAGAAATTGTCTAATTTGTGACAGTCAAAATCCTCCCTTTCACCACCCATTTTCATTTCCCATGAATTACTTTCTTCTCACTTCCCAAAGCATGTATAATAGAAGGGCAGCGAAGAACCTGCATGCTGTTGTCCGGCGTTAGCCGCACGCGAAACTACATACATAGGAGATCAATTGGATGGAACAGACCCCACAAGAGACAAAATGGAGATCGGAACTTTTGGATTGGCTCAAATCATTTGTCCTGATTGGTGCCATCACAGCCTTGATCTACATCTTTATCATGGCTCCCTACGTTGTACAAGGACGCTCCATGGAGAGTACGCTGCATGACCGTGAGCGAGTGATTGTCAACAAAGCGATTTATTATCTGCAAGACCCTCACCCCGGCGACATCGTGATTATTCATCCAGATGCCAGTGGCGATAACTGGATCAAGCGAGTCATCGCTGTTGCAGGTGATAAAGTAGAAGCAAAAAATGATCAGCTGTACATCAACGACCAGCCATTGGATGAGCCGTACCTCGCCGAGAACAAGCAGAAAGCTGCAGCGGCAGGGGTTACTTTGACCGATGATTTCGGCCCCATAACAGTCGAACCAGGAAGCGTGTTCGTCATGGGTGACAACCGCAATAACAGCATGGACAGCCGTATGATCGGGCCAGTCAGGCTGGATCATGTAGTCGGCCGTGCAGAAGTGGTCTATTGGCCACTGTCCAGCATTCGCATTCCGAGATAGCACTACTTTTTTCCCTCTTCACACCTGGGAGGTCTGCCTGGAAGGTAAAATCACTAAGGCTTTTACCTTCCCAACCTCCTGCGGGATTCCAAATGCGCTAGCTGCTCCTCGATTTTCTCCAGCAAAAATTCGCAATCATCGATTTCATATTGGTTGTGATCCTCCCTGTGCCACTTCAAACAAAACAAGACATGTTTCTTCCATTCTTCCAATTCTTCGTGCGTACAGCTCCTAACTTTCTCTACGGCTTGTTCGTGGTGCATCCTGTCACCTTCCCACTTTTGTTTATGTTTGTCGTGTCGAATCGGGTAGGAGGCTACCCATTATTTGGGCAGCCGACCTCCCACACCACCGTACGTACCGTTCGGTATACGGCGGTTCCTAAGTTTACGCAGTGACTTGTCGATAATAATCTGAAAAGAATATGAAACCGAGTCCTTTGATCGTGTTGTTTCCGAGGGATTGGGCGAGGATGGGACTATTGGAGGTTCTCCAGTAGCTCTTTCTTGTGTTTGCGTATTCCCATGCCTTCTGGTCTTGGACTCCGAATAATTTCAGCATTTTAAACCTTGTCCTTATCCGTTTCCATTGCTTCCAGTAGATCATGCGAATTCGCCTTCGCATCCATTCATCCGTGGTTTGGAGCAGTTTCTTCATGTCGGCAATTTTGAAATAGTTCACCCAGCCCATGATATATCGTCTGAGCTTCACGGCTCTGTCTTCGTTTCCTATTCCGTTGCTTCTTGCGGTCAACTCCTTAACCTTGGTTTTCATCTTCACGATGGATTTCGGATGGATTCTGACTCTCGTCTGCCCCTTGAGGGAGTAAAATGAGAAACCAAGAAATTTGACCTTCCTCGCCTCATCCACGACCGTCTTCTCCCGATTTACTTTGAGGAAGAGTTTCTTCTCGATAAAGGGGAGGATGTTCCTCAGCGCTCGCTCAGCACTTTTTCTGCTCTTGCAGAAGATGAGCAGATCGTCCGCATAGCGGACGAACCTATGACCTCTGTTTTCCAGTTCTGTGTCCAATTCGTTCAGCATGATATTGCTAAGTATTGGACTCAGATTGCCCCCTTGCGGTACACCGACTTCCGTTTCTTCAAACTTATGCTTCACGATGACGCCAGCTTTTAGGTACTTGTGTATGAGTGAGATGACCCGCCCGTCCTTGATGGTTCTCGATAATACCTCGACGAGTTTACTTTGATTCACGGTGTCGAAGTATTTCTCCAAGTCCATATCCACCACGTATTTGTACCCTTCTTGTATGTTCGCCTGACTTCTTCTGATTGCATCATGTGCGCTTCGTTTGGGGCGGAAGCCGAAACTATTCTCGGAGAACTCTTTCTCATAGATCGGCGTAAGCACTTGCGCTATGGCTTGTTGGATGACTCGATCAACAACCGTCGGGATTCCCAGGTTTCTTTTCTTTCCATTCTCTTTGGGGATTTCTACCCTCCGAACGGGGTTCGGACGGTATTTCCCGTCCAGGATTGATTGCCTGAGTGTCTCCCCATTCTCTTTGAGATGTTGTAGAAGTTCATCCACTCCCATCCCATCAATTCCGTGGGAGCCTTTGTTCGCTTTGACTCTCTTGAACGCTTCGTTCAGATTGTTCCTGCTCACAATTTTCTCGAGCAATCCATCCTTCGGCAAGTCTGTGTTGGTGTTATCCGTTTCAGTTATCCTCGCAGGAATGTGCGCTCCCGCATATCCTTCGTGTTCCGCACTATCTTTCTGCGTGAAGCCTTCCGTTGGAAGTTGGCTGCCCTTTGCTCCTGTTTTGGTAACTTTCATTGACTCACACCTCCTTAGGTTCGGCCCTTCCCGCATGTTGTCGACTGCATGCGGTACTATGGCGTCTGCTGACTTCTCATGATAAATCTTGTTTCAACCGTGATTCGAAGTGCATCTCCTCACGTCCATGAGACCTCCCACGGTAAGACGATTCACTTTCCTTCCATATACCCACATCATTTACATTGGTACGTCCGTGTAGTTAATTGGACTTCGTCTTGTTTGGCAGACTCATCCCGTATCCTATGCCTGATGATGTTCGTGTTCCTTGGGCCGGAAGTTTGCCTCCAGCTTCCTTTGGATTCCACCTCGCGGTGGACACCCTTGCTCTTGGCTAGTGGTTGGTAACTACAAACCCCCACAGTGGACTTTCACCACCTAGTTAATCGCCATGCGTGGCACACCAAAAAAGGCTGCCGAGACTCCTCGACAGCCTGAAGCCGCGTGATCGCAGCTATTTTTTTGATAGGGAACTCTTTAGGAAGAACGGCTCTCTTGAAAATACTCTTCCAATGTAATGCCCCGCGACATGATTTCCTCAGCCATCTCTTTCCCGACATAGCGCAGATGCCACGGCTCATAGGCATAGCCCGTGATGTCCTCCTTGCCCTTCGGATACCGGATGATGAAGCCGAAAGCAGCGCATTTTTCTGCAAGCCACATTCCCTCCGGCGTATCCGCAAAGGTCTGTTCCAGACGGGTAGCTTGATCCAAGCCGGACACATCCATGGCCAATCCCGTTTGGTGCTCGCTTTTTCCGGGAACCGCACTGAAGGCTGCCGCATGTGCCTCTCCTTGTGTCCTCACATACGTTTCATAAAGTGATTTTTGCGTTTTATACGAGCGGTACCCCGAGACCGCGTACAGTTCAATCCCGTCTTGCTTCGCTTGGGAGAACAACGCTTCCAGCGCTCTTGCCGCAGGCTCCCGCAGCAAGCGCTTCTCTACTTTATCCTTAAAAGGAAACGGCACATTCGGCTCTGTCAGATCCGATGGCACATAATCGGAAGGAAGGGCACGCTGTTTGTTGACAATGACATACAGCTCCTCCGGATTCGTCACTGTCGGGATGCCATCCACTGTCCGGATCGTCTCTTCCATGGTTGGCTTGTGCGGTGCATTGCTGCCTTGGTCTTGGCCTTGGGGGGCTCCCGTCGCCGGCTCTTCGGCAGGTGTTTGCGCCCCGGTGTTATCCCCACTTGAAGCAGGTTGTGAGACCTGTTCCTTCTTTCCAGACAAAAAGTCCAGCGATGGCGCTTCACACCCGCTCATCACTGTCGCCATGCATACGGCTGTCGCCATCGCCAAACCCGAAACCTTCTTGTTCACTGTAATTCCCCCTGTTTTGCAGGTCCTTATGTAGGTTGTTTGTTTTATCATGTCACGCCTGTAAAAAAAAAATGGCCAACTGCCGTAGCCACACCACGATTACGGCAGAATGACCAAATTGCTGACCACGGGCCGTTCACGTCCACCCGATGGCTTGTTCAACAGCTTTCCGTTGTAGTAAAAAGCACTGGATCCGCCCCCATCCAGGTTGTAGGCGTCTACTACGTGAAACTCTTGCAGTTTTTTCTGTGCTTCCTCTAGTGTTACCCCATTGCTCCAGCCCTCTCTTCGTCCGTCGATGACGATGACGAGCAAGTCCCCATTGTCAAAATGGCCGATCAGCGTGCGCGGTTGACGGCTGTTCGCCCATTGGCGCGGGATTGGCAGGCGTTTGCCGTTCTCCAGCAGTCTCGGCAAAAAGCTCGCACCCTGCAGGATGCCCTGCTGTGTGATCTGCTCCTGCGTGGTGATTTTGGTTCCAACCAGATGCCCTTTATTGTTGAAGCCGACAAAGCTGAGGTTTTGGTCATTGGAAAAGGTGCGGATCTTCCCGTCGACTACCGTGATTCCAAGCGGCACCAGGTATCCGTCGTTATCGGTCCGAAAACCTCCCGCATTGACCGCAAGCACAGCGTTCATCCGTTTCCCGGCCTTACTGGTCGTCTCCCCTTTGCTTTTCACCGAATTGTTCGCCAAGACCATTTTCAAGGCATTCGGGTCCTTCAGCCTCACTTTTGCCATATAACCGCGATAGCCGGCCTCGGTCAGCGAGTACACCTTCACAGTCGAGTTGGCGCCAAAGTGTTGACCGATCGGTTTGCCCAACATATTTGACAATATCGTATCCAATACATCTTCAGACTGTTTGGTCTGCGAGATGCTGGCTGCAAGCAGTGTATCGAGTTTCTTATTTTGCTGCTCGTATTCCTGCTTTTCCTGCTCTGCTGCCTCACGGATTTGCTGGAGAGCAAGCTCTGTGCCCGCCAATTGTTCCTTCGTTTCATCGAGCTTTTCCTGCAGCATCGCGACTTGCTCATGAGGCTGTTCGACGGGAAGAGCCAGTCCCTCGAAGGAAAGCTTGTCCACTGGATTGGTCTGGGAAAAGGCGACTAAAAACCCAAGTGCAGGCGCCAATAAAAAGGCGAAAAATCGATTGACCTTACCAAGCACGGGCTGCGTCCTCCAGCTTTTTCAGTGAGGTTTTCAGCTCCACCAGCTGCTTGTTCAACTGATCAATTCGCTCCTGCAGGGCTTGTTTGGTCTTGTCGGTTCCCCCGATGGTCTCACCGGTCATTTGCAGCTCTTCGTGAATGCTCGCCAAACCGCTGGCTACCTTTTCCATTTCATCCTGGACGAGCGTAATCTGCTCCCCCATCGCCTGCATCTGGGCTTCATTTTCCTTTTGCACTTGTGCGATGCGCAGATCGACAGCCTGTTGCTGCTTGTCCAACGTATGCATGGCAAAGGCGTATCCGCCATAGGCAAGACCCGCCCATAGCAGCACCGCCAAGCTCGTCGGCAGCCAATTTCGATTTCCCTCTGTTTTGGAGGGATTCAACGTGTTGAACAGACTGCTGAACAGTCCGCCCCGTCTGCGTCTTCTCTCCTGCTTCCCATCCGCGGGAAGCGGCAGTGTGGGTGACGTTGTCGATGAAGCATGTATGTACTTGTCCTTCATCGGAGCCCCTCCTTTCGATGACAAAGTTTGCGCTCCTATTATAACATATAACAAATTTCGCGCACTTCTTTGCGAATTTTGGAAAAATAAGGGGATGCCTCCCTGATGTCGGACATCCCCTTTTGTTTGCCGTATTCAACTTTTTCCGCCCAACTGCCACTCCTTTTGCAGCTGCCAGTAGAGTCGCTGCAAAAAAGCGGCCGGTTCCTTCTCGACTGAATGGTGATCGGTCCATTCCAGCTTTTGCACAAACCGGGCTGCGATCTGCCCAGCCAGCTCTCGTTTTTTCTCCCTGGACAATGAGTCCTGACGTGCGATAAAGGTAGAGAGCAATTGCCAATCCTCCCGGGTAATCGCTTGTCTTTGCCGATCGTCCAGCGGCAAGAGGATTCCCATCGCCTGGCTTTGCATCGCTCGCTGCTTGCGTGACATTTTTCCTTGTTCATTTTCCGACACAACGAGGGTTCCCGCAACCAAATCGCCAATCCGTTTGTCCTGAGGATGGAAAAACGAGACGAGCGCCCCGAGAAAATAACCGCTGGGAATCGCGTCGATCAGTCGGAACAAATTGCGAATCGCTGCTGACAAGAAGGTGATCGGTTGCCCATTGTCGCGAATCACCCGAATTTTCATCAGCCTTTTCCCCACGGTTTGCCCCGTCCAAAACGCCTCGAGGAAAAAGAAATAGCCCGCATTGAGGATAAAAAGAAAGAGGAGCAGGAGCGCGATCGCAAAATCCTTCATATCTTCTAGCCAAAATTCATTTCTGTCCAATACGACTATACTGAACAGCACAAATACAGTAATATTAACCAATAACAGGATTCCTGTGTCTATTAGTTGAGCAGCAGCACGACTGCCCAAGCCTGCTGTTTGGAAGCGAAGCTGCACATGTTCGGGGGTTACGACAGACGCTTCCCGATCAGCCTGTTGACTCGGTGTCCATTCGTTCATTCCTGTTGTCTTCACCCTCTCGTGATTCATTCTCTATTCAAGATACCTTTTTTTTCGTCTGTAAAGGAGGCCATTTCATGGATATAACATCGTTTTGGCATACGCATAAAGCTTCTTGGGCTGAGCTGGAACAATTAGTCGAGCGATTTCAGAAAAAGAACCGCGGCATTCAGGCTGCCGACATCGACAGGCTGACGCTGCTTTACAAGAAAACTTCTGCGCATCTTGCATACGTGAGGTCATATTATCCAAGCGATGAACTGACCCAGTATTTGAATCAGTTGGTCTCTCGCGCACACAACCTGACGTATAAGCAGCAAGCGACAAGCTGGCAGCAAATCACCTATTTTTTCGGCACCTATTTTATTCTCTTGATCCAGAAAAGGCTCACGTTCATGGCGATTGCCGCCTTGTTGTTCGTGATCGGTGGGATCTTCGGATACGCTGCAGTCATGATAGACCCGTTAAATTTGTACTACGTCCTGCCGGCTGGAATGGCGGAGCAGATCGACCCGGCACGCCTGGGTGAAGGTCATGATGCCATCAACAGCCCTGTCGTCTCTACCATGATTATGACCAATAACATGCGCGTTGCCATTCTCGCGTTTGTCAGCGGCGTTACATTCGGGCTGGTTCCGATCTATCTGCTCTTGTTTAACGGGCTTCTCATCGGTGCTTTGGCTGCCGTCTACCAGCAGGCAGGAAGCAGCTACGCCTTCTGGGCTTACATCCTGCCGCATGGAGTCATTGAGTTGACCGCCATTTTCATCGCAGGCGGAGCCGGTTTGTACATGGGCTACCGTATGCTGGTTCCCGGCCGTTACGCCCGGAAGTACCAATTCTTGGAGGCTGTCAAAGAATCCGCGCAGCTGCTGCTTGCGACCCTGCCGCTCTTCTTTATCGCCGGTGTGATCGAAGGCTTTATCACTCCTTCCACCACCCTTTCTCTAGAGACGAAGTATGGTGTTGCGATCATCACCCTGCTATTGCTCGTAATCTGGTATCTTTTCGGACAAAGAAGACGCCGGACTCAGAGCGCCTCTCTCGATTTAATCTCCAAATAAGTGTTGACTACACTTAGTGTCAATTGATCGGACGGGACATCCAACACCTGGATGCCTGCTCCGGTCATTTTTTGTTGGAAGGCTTTGCGATCCAGTCTAAATCGCTGTGCCAGTGCTTTTTGATAAGCCAACCGGCTGTTCTTTACCTCTGCCTGGCTCCAGCCTGCCAAGAGCGGGTCCGCTAGAGAGAGCAGCAGCAACAGATGGGAACGGCGCATGCGCCAGAGATAGCCGCTCAACTGATCCTCAATCAGATAGTTCTCCATGTCGGAGAAGAGCGCGATCATGCTCCTTCTCTTCTGCTGGCGGTGAAGATAGGTGAGCGCTTTGGCTGGATCCGATTCCACGAAATCGCTTTTGAGATCGTACGTGGCTTCGACTAGCGTGTGCAGATGGGCAAGACCGCGTCCCGGTGGAATATACAGCTTGATCTCGTGAGAATAGGCCATCAACGCTACCTGATCACCTTGTTTGAGAGCAACTGCCGCGAGCGTCATCGCAGCTTCCAGAGAAATATCCAGCCGTGTGCGGTTGTCCAGCTCCACACCCATGAGCCTGCCGCAGTCCAGTACAATCGTGACGACCTTCCCTTGTTCCGGCCGATACTGATTGGTCATCAACCGACGCGTGCGTGCAGATGCAGACCAGTTGATCGTCCGCGGATCATCGTCCGGCACATAGTCTCGAATCGCATGAAACTCCGAGCCGCTGCGAGCTCGCCGCAGAATTTTTTTCCCGTCCACGATCAGGCTTTCTTGCAGCGAAGCCAGATACCCGCGAACCGCCGTTAAATCCGGGTAGATCTTGATGGTCTGCTCACAAGAAAAACGGCTCTGCCTGGACCAAAGTCCAAGCCGGCCCTGCCAGCGGGCATACAGCCAGGAAAACTTGTACTTGCCCCGCTCCCGTGCCCGAGTCGTGTATACGACTGTACTTTTTCCACGGTTCCATACCCCGCACAGCCTGCCGCTCTCATCAAAAGAAAGCGGCAGGTCATCTGTCAGCTCATAAGGGACTTTCCTCCCCGTCTGCTGTTCGATCTCGATCTCAACCTGAAATACATGGCCAATGTCTGCTTGTTGTGGAAGAATTCGTCTGATCGAAAAATCCTTTTTTCGCGGCATAGTGATCCAATCAACGACGCTTGCGATGAGGAGCAAGCCATTATAAATCCAGAAAGCACGGTATCCCCAGCCCAGCACGAAGCCTCCCATGACCAGCGGCAGTCCGACCGCGATGAGAAGCAGCAGGCGGCTGGTCGGCAAGACAAAGCGGTCTTGCAGAAAATCAGCGAGGTACTGGAATGGCCGCCAGCGTTTCGTCGATGATGTGGTCACTGGTACCGCCCTCCAATTCCACCTGTGGTGAGAGAATCAAGCGATGGCGCAAGGCCGGCCTGGCCACAATCTTGACATCATCGGGTGTGACGTACATGCGGTCGTCCAGCAAGGCCCAAGCCTTGCTCGCCATCAGAATGGCGATTCCGGCCCGTGAGCTTGCTCCTAGCAGCAGACGTTTTGTCTCCCGCGTTTTCCGGATCAGGGTGGTGATATAGTCCAGGATGGATTCCTCCACGACCACTTCTCCGAGCTTTTGTCTTGCTGCCACGATTTCATCCAGCCCGACAAGCTGCTCCGTTTTTTGGGCGGAAGCCCCTCCGTACGGGATGTGCTGTGCCAGGATCTGTCTTTCCTCCTCATGGGAAGGATACTTGACATGCAGTTTAAACAGAAAACGGTCAAGCTGAGCTTCCGGCAGCACATACGTACCTTCGTACTCAATCGGGTTTTGGGTCGCTACGACAAAAAACGGATCAGGCAGCGGATAGGTGACACCATGGATCGTCACCTGTTTTTCTTCCATCGCCTCCAGAAGAGCTGCTTGCGTTTTGGGAGGGGTGCGGTTAATCTCATCTGCCAGCAGCAGGTTGGAGAAGACAGGTCCCCGTACCGTCTCGAATTGGTTCTGCTGCATATTGAATACGACATGTCCGATGATATCGCTCGGCATCATGTCCGGAGTAAATTGTACACGTCTGCTCTCCCCGCCGATCAAACCAGACAAGGTGCGCACCATTTTGGTTTTCCCAATCCCGGGAACCCCCTCCAGCAGAACATGCCCACCTGCCAAAAGGGCTGCGACCAGCAGGCGAATATTCTGCTGTTGCCCGACCAGTTCCTTCTCCATCTCTTTTATCAATCGTTCCACGTATCTTGTCACTCCTTCTCCAGGCGTTTGATGATCTCATCCAGCAAAAGACTGTCTGCCAACAGCTGCTTCGGTGTATACTTCATTCCGGACTTGGCCTGCTCCAGCCGATGCAGAACACTTGCCATCTGTTCGCTATCCCTGATGCTCCATTTGCTCCTCGCCATGCTGACGATCTCATGCAGCTCTGCACGTTGCTGAATCCCCCAGCGCTCATAGAGCATCTGTCGAAGATACGCCTCCCGATGACGCAGGGCATCCAGTGCCAATCGTCTTCGTTCGTACCAGCTCGCCACCGCAAGCAATGTCTCGTCACCGCGGCGAACGGTCCACTCCCGCAGCGTATAGATCGGACCGAATCTTTTCCCGCGCCACCAGATTCCGATCAAAAGGAGCAGTCCAAGCTGGGCAAAGCCTGCTATCAGCCATCCAGGATAAAGAGCGAAGATGCTGGGCTGTTCCCGATAGCCGTGATGATATTCGTCCATCCAGACGACAGACCAATTCTCTTGCAAGAATGGCCAGACTGCTTCGAAATGAGAATGCTTCGCAATCTGTCCGTTGCTCATCCACTCCGGAACCAGAAAAAGCGTAACAGAGCCATCCCCGACCAGTGTACGCCCTGCGAGAATGCCTGCTTCATCATATAGGAGCGTTTCCATATCCGGGTCCGCTTCCAGCCTCGCCCTCGTACTCGCTACACCGACCGCGTCATGGGCGAGATGAGCCCCCTGAATCTTGCGCTGCTCATTCCCTTTTTCAAGTTCGTGTACGTAAAAGGAGGCTTCCTCCCAATCCTGCGGATCGTCGTCGAACAGAATCAGATCATTCCCTGCGGCGACCCAATCCAGCAGATCCTCCCGTTCACTCTCTCCCAGTCCGTTGGGTTGAAGCGAGATCAGCACCTGTCCCTCTTGAGGGGGTAGAAACTTCATTGGCTGCCGCCATTCCCTGACACGCATGTCCTTTTCCTGCATCAACAAGACAACGGCTTTGCTCCCATCGGCCTGGGCAGACGCCGAGACGTACGGCGGATAAGTCGGAGCTCCCGGCTTGACCACAAAGACTCCGATCAGCAGCAAGAGCAGCAGCGCAACGACAAGGGCCACGCGATAGGTACGTAGACTACCCATGATGTCCCTCCTCACGCCAGATCTGTTCCAATTCATTTACATGCTTCCAAAACACCTCTTCATCGATCGTCTTCTGTCCGTACCAGATTTGATCGAAGATACGCGCATGTCTGCGAAAAACCTCTTGCATGGCCGGGTGATTGTGCCGGATTTCCTCCATATACTC
Source organism: Brevibacillus panacihumi W25 (assembly GCF_000503775.1). Classification (GTDB taxonomy): domain Bacteria; phylum Bacillota; class Bacilli; order Brevibacillales; family Brevibacillaceae; genus Brevibacillus; species Brevibacillus panacihumi_A. The sequence continues at coordinate 425,001 of NZ_KI629785.1, forward strand.
CCAGTTCGTTTTCCACTGTTCGATCCGAATCCATGACTTCTCTTGCAAATAAACCAGCAAGGCGAGAAAGAGATGGCGTACGGCTTCCCGCCACTCTTCGGTTTGCGCAAGCTGTCTTGCCTCCAGGAGATAGTCCGTATGTCTGCGAATTTTTTCACCTTGGGTAAATAATGCCCGCTCTTTTTTGGAGTGGAGCATCAGCTTGCGGGAGGTCCAGTAAATGACCGCGAGCAAGGCGAGGATCGCGACCACGACAACCGTCGTAGAGACGGTCCCGGCGGCTTCCGTAGGCAGGTCCACTCGTTCGAACACCCGGGCAATCAGCTCCAGCAGATAATCCAACGCCTTTTCGATCCATCCCTCTCCTGCTTTGGACGATTGAGTAAATTCTTCTGTGGAGAGGATGTCAACGAGCCGCTCCTTGTCCTCTGACCACATGGGAACATTACTCATGCGGCTCTCCCGACATTTGAGCAGGAACAGTTGCCGGCTCCGCTATTGGCTGCTGATTCAGCAATGCCTGCAGATCAGTCCCCTCTTTTCTGACGCGAAGATCCAAGTAAGCAAGCGCGTATACAATCATCATCCAAGGCATCAGCAGGCAAGCTACCAGGATCTGCAGCAGACTGCTTACCAGAGATGTCCCTAAAGCTCCTGCCAGCATGATTTGCATGCCGCCGGATAGTGTGGAATAAATCACCATCAGAACAAAATACAAGGCAAACAAACGCCAGAAATTCCCCTTTGTCAAATTCCAGCTTTTGCCAAGTCCAACTCCCTCTTCCTCCAACAGCACATATGGCAGGTAAAAACCCCAGCGCAGGATGAAAAAGCCCGGAACGAGCATGACTCCCACAAGAAAAACCAGATAGGCAACCAGAATCAGCAGTACAGCCAATATGGAGCCGACTTCATCCGTGCCTGCAAAGACCCCTTCAAACGAAACGCCTATGGCGACTGCACACAGGAAAAAGAATAAAACGCAAAAAAGTGTAAAGGCAAAAAAGATCCCGATCATGATCAATATGTAGAGAATCGTACTTCCTACCAGGGGCCAAAAACGGCTAAAGGATTGGCGCAGGGCCGGCATAATCCCGATCGGACGGCCCTCGACCACTGCCCTGGTCATCAGCAAGCTTGATCCCATTAGCTGTGGATAGGAGACCAGTGTCGTGATGGGCAGAATGAGAAATAAATAAACGAGGACCAAGGCAATGCTCTCTGTTAAAAAAGCATCCGAGCTGGTAAAGCGCTCCGCGAGGGCTTCCCAGAATGCTTCTTCTGATGTCTCTTGGTACAGAAACGGCATGCTGGTAAGGTCCATCAGCATCAGATTTTGCAGCAGCAGCAAAGGACCGAACAACAAGAGTGCTAACAGAAAAAAGGCACCGAAGTGTTGACGGTACACAGAAAAACTTCGGTCCAGCAGCTTCCCTACTCCCATAGGTGCTAGCGGTGTTTGATTCATTGCGAAACCTCCATGTCTCTATTTGAGATTACCCGACCATTATACACGATTTTCCTTTCTTTTTTATAAATTCCTTCCACTCTCCACGAAATTTGTCAGAATGAGGAAAATCGTCCCATTCTTCTCTAGACGTGTTTTGCAAGATGCCGTACTGTTAGTTCATCCGAAAATATTCCAAACACGGAGGTGGAATGATGGACCTCTCTCACGTCCTATCTTTCTTAACTGTCTCGATTCTGCTCACCCTGGCCCCAGGTCCTGACATCCTGTTCGTCATTGCGCAAAGCATGTCCAATGGCCGCAAAGCAGGGATCTGGACCGCCCTCGGTTTGGCCAGCGGAGTCATCGTTCATACCCTTGCGGCAGCCTTGGGGATTACAGCCGTCCTCTACAGCTCTGCCTTTGCTTTTCAACTGATGAAGTATGCGGGGGCGGCCTACCTGCTATACCTGGCCTATCAAGCTATCCGCGAAGGCAATAGCCCGCTTGCTGCTGCCGCTGTGAGCAAGCAAAGCGGCTTCAAGCTATATCGAACAGGGATTCTTATGAATGTGTTGAACCCCAAGGTCTCATTGTTCTTCCTGGCCTTTTTGCCTCAATTCATCACGCCTGGCACAGGCGACGAACCCTTCCAGATGATGGTTCTGGGTATTGTCTTTATGCTGCAAGCGGTGGCACTGTTCTCCCTTGTCGCTGTATGCGCCGGCCTGTTCGGCAAGAAGCTGCTGGGCAAACCTCGCCTCGGCAAATACGTCAATTATGGAAAAGCTCTGCTGTATGCTGCCATTGGTATACGGCTTGTCCTGTCAGAAAAATAAGAAAAGTGTCTACCCCCAATTTTGCCCGTACCGGGTATATGTCCATGACTGCTCCTGCCTTGTTGAATAGGATATAGCATGCATAGAAGGAGGTGTCACGAATGAAAACGGCCAAGGCCGGCATCAAAAAAAACGCCCGTTCCTCTAAGCGTTCGTCTCGTATCATCCGCGCCCCTTCATTCACAAAGGGCGGCAAACCCCGTCCTTTTCGCATCCATGTTCGTGCTCCAAAGGTTCATGTAACGACCCCTGCTCCACATCTGACGGTCACGCCTTCGACACCTGCGGTACAGGTAGAGGCCCCTACCGTTCATGTTGAAGCGCCGAAACCACTCGTGATTCCCGCTCCGATCGTCAAAGTCGAAGTGGAGGCAGAAGAGAACCCGGCTGTCGAATGCATCAAAGCGCTTCGCAAAGAACTTAGCAAATGCCAAAAGCAAAATCAGAAGGTTGAGCTGTTGTTTTCTGCCGACCTTGGTTCGCAAGGCAGACAGTATCGGATCGGACACTTGATACGTGTAGAAGAAGGCATCATCGTACTGCGCACATTGTCCACAGAGGAAAGGCAAGGAATGACTGTCTTGATTCCCTTGAATCGAATCGTAGCTGTCATTCCTGATACACCCTTCTCCTAGTTGCACTCTCCTCGCGGCATATAGAACCCGTTTGCCCACTTCCTAATTAAGCTATAGGGAAAGTGGGCTTTTGGATTCTATCAGGTAATTCAACGAAGTGCATCCCAGACCGCCTGGACTTCATTCGCTACCCGTTCCCAAGTAAATCGTTCGAGCGCCAATTTTCGACCGGCAGCTCCCATTTTTCTCTGTAGATCCCGGTTGGATAAGAGTTGATGAAGCTTCTCGGAAAAAGCCAGGGGATCTTCTGGCTGCTCCACCAAAAGGCCATTGCCTCCGATGATAACCTCCGCATTTCCTCCTCTTTTCGTGGTCACGAAGGGAAGTCCTGCAGCCATTGCCTCGTAGTGAACACGTGCCAATGGCTCCTCCCATTGCGATGGACAGACGAAGATGTCTCCAGCCCAAAACCAGTGATGGATCTGTTCAGCTGGTACAAAGCCGGTCGTCACTACCGGAATAGGAGAGCGGTCAGCAAGGGAACGGACGTAAGCTACGTAGTCACTCACTTTTTCCACACCGTACCAGGATCCTCCAACGAGCACGAGGGCGATGTTGGAATGCCTTTTGCTCAAGTCATTCATAGCGCGAACCAGAATATCTGCGCCTTTTTTCGGTGTCAATCTGCCGACGAACAAGATGACTTGCTTTCCGTTTAACTGATGCTGGCTTCTTAATTCCTGGCGAACCTGACGCGCTTTCTGCGACTGCTCCCAGGGGACAAACGTCTGCAGATCGACGCCCGAGTAGATCGTCCTTAACTTGCTCGCCGCTTCGGGAAACAGAGAAGCTATGACGCTACCTACGTAGTCACTGACCGTAATGATCCGCTCAACTTCCTGGATGGCCTTCACGGCTTCTTCTCGTGCAATTTTCGAAGCGTCGAACATATCATTGTGCATGCTCAATACCAATCTCGCTTGGGGACAGATTTCCCGAATGAGAGGGATCAGACGAGGACGATTGAAGACGTGAATCATGTCAAAGGTTTGTGTTTGCAGCAATTGCCTGATTTCCTCTGCGTAAATTTCAAACACGCCCTGACCGTTCACCCGTATATAGCGCACATTGCGAACCCGTTCATCAGCAGGAAGCGTGGGATCTGTCGTCCCAATCACGGTAACATCATGGTATTTGCCTAACTGATCGACAATTCCTGAGATATAGGTTTGAATGGCACCGCCGCGGACTGGAGGCACGGGCAATTTTTCCGTACATATCATAGCTACCTTCATGCTGATACCCCTTTCCTCATGCGGTTCATCGCAGACCACCCGATGTTTTCACACCGCGCTTCGCACTTGGTCTTCGGGCTGGATTCCGCGTCACGCGGTGCTTGGGACCTGCTGCTTTGCTGTAGGAGAGACGCCTTGCGGAAGAGGTTTTTCGCGCCTTGTTGACAGACTTTGTTGCTTGTTTTGGTCTGGACGCAGATTTCCCTGACACCGTCTGCTTTCTTGCAGCTTTTTGCGGTTGATTGGTCCTGCTCTTGACTGTGCGAAGTGTCGACTTCGCTGCAGTTGCTGCCCGTTTCGTCCTACTGGATGCGGCAGTCTTTTTTCTCTTTACGGATGAAACACCGCTTTTGGTCCTGGCACTTGCGCTCTTTTTCTTCAGCTTTGATTTTTGTGTCGAGCTGGCCAAATACGGAAGCAGATCAATTACATTGGTTACGGGTGCCATGCTTTGAGACCTTTGCGAGCTCCGTGACAAAATCCGTTCGCGTTTCTCTGCGGAGGAAGCTGTAGAAGCTGCGGCGCTCTTGGTGTCACGCTCTGGAAGCGCGGTTGGCTTCGCTTTGGGTGCCTCGGTTGCTTTGACTTTTGTTTCTTTCTTCGGTTTGACCATTGCTTTTTTGTCCGCAGTCGAAGCAGTTTCTCGTTTTACAGGGGCACTTTTTTGTTCGGCTTTCTTCTTGCCAGACTCCACGGGATCGGCTTTCTTCTTGCCAGACTCCATAAGATCGGCTTTCTTCTTGCCAGATTCCACGGAATCGGCTTTCTTCTTGCCAGATTCCACGGAATCGGCTTTCTTGCTGGTCTCCATGGATTTCGTTTTCTTGGCGATCTCCATGGATGTCGTTTTCTTGCTGGCCACCGCAGGTGCAGCTTTCTTGCCACTTTCCACTTTCGCATCTTTCTTGCCAGCGTTGTTTGTTGCTGTTTTTTGCGGCAGCAGGATCCATTTTTTCGCTTCCCACGTAATCTTGGATGGTACTTTTTCCGACGTATCCGGCACGCTGACCTGATCGTAAGCTCCTGCAGCATACTTGGATTTGTCTTTCGCCAGTTCGGCCAAAGCCTGCCATTTGGTTTGATCGGTCGCCACGACACGCTGCAGGATCGCTTCTGCCTCTGTGTTCAAAAAGGTAACCGGGTCGAAAAACATTTCTTTCAAGTGCTTGTAAAATTCATTTGGCATCGCCATGTCGATCAGCAGAACCTCGAAGGACTCGGCGTCCAATGGATTCGCCCGATGATAGGCGTCGATCATGCCGCGCATCCAGGTGAGATCCCATACACCCATGTCGTCCATCGTACTTGTAATCAACTTGCGCAAATCACGGAAGGGCAGGTCATATGCTACCCCATCGAGGTCGATAACCCATAGTCCGCCGGGTCCATTTTGTCCATTTGACCAGCCGTAATCCTGATGCACCAGCCCCCAATAAGGCTCTCCTTTTGCCACCATCCGAGCATAAGCGGATTCCTGCAATCGCCTCATCGCATCCATGGCATGTTGTTCATACTGATCAATGACGGAGAGAATGGAAGCGCTCGCCGCTGTGTCCTTGTAAGCCTTGGCTACTTCTCGCATCCAGCCTATTTTTTTGGTGATTTTTTGATAGTAATTGGGCCAGCGATACAGACGCGAAGAATTTTTCGCACCTGCTGGTGGAATGTAGCCTTTGGTATGCACATGAAATTCGCCTAATCCATAGCAAAGCTCTTCCGCACCGACCAAATCCACCTTTGTAGCCGGTTGGAGCGCGATCCAGTCCGTAACAATCCAGAGCTTACCGCCTTTCTCGACGAACATTTTCCCATCCTGGGCTGGGATCAAGGCCGGGACTCTGGCCCCTTGCTTGACCACGTACTCCTGCAGACCCACACTAAACAAGCTGCGTTCTGGTCTGCGATGCAGAAGCTTGAGACTGCGCGGTCCTTTGTTGGTCTCGATTCGCCAGATTGCTCCACCTTTATCTGGCTTGGAAGTAATCAATGTCTGACTGCTGACTGCCATATCGTAGTGCTTCATGACTTCTTCTGCCAACACGTCTATTTCCGGCGGGACGTGCATATCCCAGTCTACAGGCGTAGTGGCACTCTGTCTGGTGTCCCACGGTTGGATCAGATACTCTTCCATTTGCTTCCTCCCGTCCTACAAATGTCATGCTGTAGTGTTCCTTCCCTATTCCTATTCAGTCCGTTTTCATCAGGAAACGGACAAATAGCCATAGCTATTCGCCAGTTCTTAAACAATTGCGGAGGTACAGTTGGCATCGTCAAGCCTATTGATGATGACTCTCACTGAACCTTTCTACCTTTATCTCCTTACCGAAAAGAACCTCCGAATACAGAAAAAAAGACGCGTCCCCGACGCATCTTTTTCCAGATCGATGTTCTCTCTCTTCAATGATTAGGATTAGGCTTCGTCTTCGTCTCCATCTTCCTCTTCGTCTTCTTCTTCGTCCTCTTCTCCGTCTTCCTCTTCGTCCTCTTCTCCGTCTTCTTCTTCATCATCCTCTTCGTTGTCTTCATCCTCTGCTGCATCTGCCTGAAATGCTTCGTCCTCGTCGTCCTCGTCGTCTTCTTCGCCGTCTTCTTCGCCGTCTTCTTCGTCTTCGTCGTCTTCGTCGTCTTCCTCATCGTTGTCTTCCAGGACAGGATCTTCATCGCCGCGGAAAAGCCATTTTCTCTTGCCGCCGTCTTCGTATTCTACTTTTACCTCTACTTCCTCGATGTCATCGTCATCGTCAAGAATGTTTCTCAACTGCTCCAGCCATCTGTTTCCCATAACCACACCTCCGGTACCCAATAATGTCATGTCAGCGGAGTCACCGTTGACTGTAGTACTATATGACAAATCATTGAGCTTTGTATGAGCAGTTGTCCCTCCTTACAATTGTTTTTTCACTCAGTTTCCGCCTATTGCTCGATGACATAAGGTACATATTTGGAAACAATCTGGACAAACTTTTCATGATCAATCCGGTCTCACTTACAAAGGAGAGGAGGTGAGTATTTCGTTATGGAGATCCAAGCGGAGAAAGGATTTGCGTACCGCCGAATAACCCTGCTGATTTTCTGCCTCTTTTTGCTTGGCATGCTGCCGCTGCAAGCAGCTTGGGCCAATCAGGATCACTCCTACCACTTCGGGTTCAAGAAAAGCAAGAACGGCCGGCTCCCTTCCATTACGGAAGAAGGCTTTAAACATGTGATCGACCGCCATGGCGCCGTTTTTCTTGGCGATACATCCCAAAAGGAACTGTATCTGACTTTCGACAACGGCTATGAAAATGGCTACACGCCGATGATTCTCGACACGCTTCATTCTCGCCATGTCCCCGCCATCTTCTTCGTCACCGGACATTATGTGAAGGATCAGCCTGAACTTTTGAAGCGCATGGTGGCAGAAGGACATCTGATCGGGAACCATTCGTGGAGTCATCCCGATATGTCACGCATTTCTAATGAAAAAATCCGGGAAGAACTCAGCAAAGTGAAAGATGCTGTTGCGCAGGTAACGGGACAAAAGGAAATGCGCTACTTGCGTCCACCTCGCGGGATATTCAGCGATCGCATGCTTGGATACAGCAAGGAACTAGGGTATACCAATGTATTTTGGTCTGTCGCTTACATGGATTGGGATGTGAAAAGACAACGCGGCTGGAAATATGCCTACGACCAGCTGATGGCCCAACTGCATCCTGGTGCCGTGATCCTGCTGCATTCGATATCCAAAGACAACGCAGAAGCACTCGGAGCTTTTATCGACGAGGCTCACAAGCGCGGGTATGTATTTAAAAGCCTGGATCAATTGCCCCGAACACAGCCCCCCCCTGCCGCTCCTTCACCTGCATCGTAATGAAAAAAGCAAATCCCGCCACCTTTCGATGAAAAAGGGGCGGGATTTTTGCGATTGCGCTTCTTATTCTCGATCCAGCAAGGAGGCACCAGCGATGCCTGGATGCGTCATTTCAAACGGATCCAAAATCAGATCCAGCTCTTCCTCTGTCAGGACATTATGCTGCAAGCACAGCTCACGGACCGATTTTCCGGTCAGAATCGCTTCTCTGGCGATGCGGGCAGCTGTCTCGTACCCGAGATGAGGGTTGACAGCTGTGATTACCCCAACACTCTTTTCCACGTATTCCTTCATCCGCTCGCGATTGGCTTCAATACCTACGAGGCAGTACTCGGTGAAGGCGCGGAAAGCGTTGTCCATAATGCTGATGGACTGCAGCAGATTGAAGACGAGCACAGGCTCCATGACGTTCAGCTCTAGTTGACCTGCTTCCGATGCGAGACAGATCGTATGGTCGTTGCCGATCACTTGGAAAGCGACCTGATTGATGACCTCTGCCATAACCGGGTTTACTTTTCCTGGCATGATCGAAGAGCCTGGCTGGCGTGCAGGCAGGGAGATTTCCCCGAGACCAGCGCGCGGACCGGATGCCATCAGACGCAAATCATTGGCGATTTTGGACATGTTCATCATGCAGACCTTCAATGCTGCCGAAACCTCTGTATAGGCATCCGTATTTTGTGTCGCATCGACGAGATGTTCGGCGCCTTGCAGCGGGAAGCCGCTGATTTCTGCCAGGGTTTGCACGACTTTCGTGATATATTTGGGGTCTGCATTTAATCCGGTACCTACTGCAGTCGCCCCCATATTGACTTCATACAGGTGCTGGCGGGATTGCTTGATCCGCTTCATGTCGCGTTCCAGGACACGGCGATACGCTTCAAATTCCTGTCCCAGACGAATGGGAACAGCGTCCTGCAAATGGGTGCGTCCCATTTTGATGACATCATCGAATTCACGTGCTTTTTCTCCAAACGCGTCATGCATCGTCTGCATGGTCACCAGCAATTTGTCCAACAGTGTCAGAGTAGCGAGATGAATGGCGGTTGGAAAGGCATCATTCGTCGATTGGGACATGTTCACATGCGTGTTCGGGCTGAGGTGGAAGTAATCCCCCTTCTTCTCGCCCAGAAGCTCCAATCCCCGATTCGCAATGACTTCATTGGCATTCATATTAATGGAAGTACCCGCGCCACCTTGGATCGGATCCACGATGAACTGGTCATGCCACTGTCCGGCAATAATCTCTTCTGCCGCTTGCACAATGACATTCCCCAACCGAGGATTCAATCGGGATACCTCCATGTTGGCAATCGCTGCTGCTTTTTTCACCATTGCCATAGCAATGATCAGCGAAGAATGAAGACGGTAACCGGTGATGGGAAAGTTCTCTGTCGCCCGCATGGTTTGGACACCATAATAGGCATTCACAGGAATCTCTTTTTCACCCAGAAAATCCTTTTCAATTCGAAACGATTGTTGTTCCATCTTGTTCGACCAGCTTTCCTAGTAATTGTTGGTTGTATGCCACCCCCATTCTACCATAGAAACAAGAAAAAGGGCTGTCGAGATGAAACGCGGTTTTCTTTTCTCCGTCCAATTGGGTAGAATGTGTATCATCATCTACAAAATCGAGGGGGATACCATGAAGAAATTTTTACTCCTTCTGTTGACTGCTGCTATCTTGCATGGATGCAGCAGTACATCAGCACCCGCCGAATCTAATGAAACGCAGCCGCCTGCTGCGAATGAGCCAGCGACTCCCGCGCCGACACAGCCGCAAGAACCTGCTCCCGCACCAGAGGCCGGGCAAGAAGAACCCGAACCGACTTCCGATATGACGTATGGAAACGATATTTTCCAAAAGGTGACTGTTCGTAAAACGGGCGAAGATACTTTCGAGGTAAAAGGACAGGCGAAGGTCTTCGAAGCTGTCGTCAGCTATGTCGTGGAGGATGGTCACAACGAATTGGCTGAAGGCTCCTTCACCACTTCGGCAGGCGCTCCCGAATTTGGAGATTTTACCTACACCTTGAAAGTAAAAAAAGCGGAACCGAATTCTACCCTTTTGCTCATCCTCTTTGAAAAAAGCGCCAAAGACGGCAGCAGACAGATGGAACTGATCATTCCTTTGCCTGAAAAATGAAGATTTATTACGACGTAATTCTCTTGAAAAACAGCCTACTGCCTGATGCCCTTTCATGCTGAAAAGACCAAACGCCCCCTCAGACGCCAGTGCTTCGCTTTGCGTCCGTGGGGGCATTTTTACATTTGTTCTTCTACGTGTTTTACCCGTTTTTTTCCAAGCTTGTTGGCTGCCAGGGTGATCAGGAAGGAGCCGATCAAGCCGCTAGCCATCGCCAGAATAAACCCTGCCATGTTGTTGGAGAGAAGCGGCGCCATAATCGATGGTACATATGCTGTTCCTCTGACATCGAAGAAGCCGACAAGCATACCTGCAACACCCGACGAGATGATGGCCCCGGCGAAAACGATCTTGTTTGAAAACATAAACGGATAGGCGGCTTCGACAAACGTACCAAAGCCCATGTTGATCAAAAAGCCCGGTGTCGCCAAGGCAGCTTCGCTTTTTTCACGCGGCGCCACGATATTCGCCAGCGTAATCCCTGCGGAGACCATCACCAGGCCAACCATATCCACTGCTCCAAGGAAGCTGTTGCCCGTCTTCTCCATCTCCAGCAATACAATCGGGAGGATCGCGGCGTGATAGACTCCGCCGATGATGGCGGGCCAGATGAGCAGGCCCGCAACCAAGCCTGCCAGAACCGGACTGTAGGCGACAGCACCTTCGATCAGCACTTTTACCCACTCACCTGCCTGCAGGGCAATGGGCGCCAACAGATAATACACAATCAGTCCAGCTGCGAGACCAGAGATCCCCCCGGCAATAATATTGACCGTCGTAGTCGGAAAACGCCACTCAATGCATTTGCGAAACAGCAGATTCACGAAAAGACCTGCGCCGATCCCACCGAGCATCCCGCCGATAATCCCGCCGTCTATGGACAGGACACCAGCCAGGACGCCTGCGACGACGGAGACCTCCTCCATGTCGGAGACCTGTTTGGCCGCTACGGCAGCAATGACGACCGGGAGTGCCTTGATTAACACATCAAAGACGTCGCCAAGCATCGACAAACCGGGAATCTTGCTTAACGCCAAGACCAGGGCCAACGCAATAAAACCCGGAAGCGACGACATCATGATGCCGCGCACCTGAATTCTCCTCCACGGTTGATGGGACATCTCTGCTGCTTTTTTCGCATCCCCGATCATCGGGCGATAGGAGATCCCCCAGTGCTTGCCGAATGCCGTGAGGAAACTGATCGCCCTCGTCCGGTTCGTCGTCCCCGTGGTGCCTGAGGTCAGGATGATTTTCGCCCCCCTCGCTGCAATCATGGCCATCGATGTGCCGCCTGTGCCAGCGATCGGCAGTTGCTTGTCCACGGCTGCCTGAATGGCTTGCTGATTGGCTTTTTGCGGATCGGCACTCATCACAATCAACCCATCGATCTCTTCGCTGCGGATCTGTTCGGCGATGCCCGCATCCAGTTGGGCTGCATATTGGTTGCACGATCCCAATGTCCCCTCATGGACCGTGATGATTTGCTTGCTGTCTCCATCCCAGGCATAGACTGCAGCGGGTGTGGACTCCCCTGCCATATCCATCGAGCTTTGAGCGCCAATATATTGGATTGCTGCTGGTTCGACTCCCGCCGATTCCATCTGCGAAATGATTTCTCCCAGAAGCTTTGTTGGATCTTTACCGCCCAGATTGTATAGATTGCCTCCACTGCTGCCAATGACCGCTATTCGCTTTCTCACAAATCTGCCCTCCTATTTTATCTAAGTAAAGCGTTACTATGCTAATTCTTTATTTATTTACTTTAGTAAAGTGAGAGACTAAATTCAAGCCATTCTGAAAAACTATTTTCATTCAGATGAACTTTTCTGCTTCTCTGCTTTAGGAACCTTCTGACTTTATGGTATAATCTGGGTGTGATTTTCTTCAGTCAATGGATAGGAGGGAGTTCGTGATCCAGGAATATGGCATCGGGTGGGGGACGCTCGCCCTAATCAACGCGGGGATTGCGCAAGGGAAAAACCGCAGCGGATTCAACTGGTTTCTGCTTTCCTTGCTGCTCGGACCAATCGCGACTTTCATACTCGTCCTTGTGGAAAAACGGTCAGAAATATAAAAGCACCCCTCTCCGTCGAAACGAAGAGGGGGCTGAAGCTTATTTTTCTGTTGATTCATTTTTCTGACTATCTTTGTAGCAATCTATGCATAGACCGTTGTTATTTTCGATTTCATACTCGGTCAAACGCGCCTGACAAGATGTGCACTGTCTTTCTGTCAATACCAAGTTCACAGCACGATCTCCTTTCCGATATATTCTCTCTCTATACTCGTATTATAAACGATTCTTTATGTATTTCAGCCTGTATGTGTGTAAATTGTGTGAATTCTTTCATAACTTTTTGTCAGGAGCCTGTTTATGCTTGAAACTTTTCTTTCTTACACCATTTCCGGCGAGCCTTTCCGCCTTTTTTCACTTTCTCACCTGGTTGTTTTGCTGCTTTTTGCCGCTGGCACATGGGCTTTATACTTTTATCGGAGAAAACTTCGAGCCTCTTCCATGAAAGAAACGATGCGCCATACTCTTGCTGCCACATTGCTTTTGACCGAATTGGCCTTTCAGTTTTGGCATGTGTGGACGCAGACCTGGTCGACTGCCTATACCTTACCATTGCAGTTATGCAGTGTCTCCTTGCTTTTATGTGTCGTCATGCTCTACAGCAAAAGCTATGCGCTATACGAAGTGACGTTTTTCGCCGGGGTTGGTGGCGCCCTCCAGGCCATGCTTACTCCTGAGCTGTTCTATCCCTTCCCGCACTTCCGCTTCCTGCACTTTTTTCTCGCGCATGCCTGCATCATCTGGGCTTGCCTGTACATGACCTGGGTGGAAAAGTATCAGCCGACGCTGCGATCAGTTTGGAAGACGATGGTCTTCCTCAACCTGCTTCTCGTCATCGCGCTGCTGGTCAATCGATGGACGGGCGGGAATTATCTGTTCGTCTCCCGCAAGCCGGATAACCCCAGCCTGATTGATTATCTGGGTGCCTATCCGTGGTACATCATCTCCCTGGAAGGCGTCGCAATTGTCATGTTTCTCCTGCTGTACCTGCCCTTCGCTGCATCGGGGAGAAAAAGTTCGGCTTCCCCCACATCCCGGGACTTTTCCTCCTGAAAGAAATACATCCGGCTCCTGTGTATCAGAGCCGGATTCTTCTTTTGCCTGCCTTGCTTATCGCGTGTAGACTACCTTGCCGCCAATTACGGTCATCTCGATTTTGGTTTCGAGCAGGGCATCGGGATCCATGGTAAACAATTCATGAGAATAGACGGTCATATCCGCGAATTTCCCTCGTGCCAGCGTTCCTTTCACATGTGACTCTGCCGTTACCTGGGCGCCTCCTACTGTGAACAGGGCGATCGCTTCCTCCATCGTCAGCTTTTCTTCTGGCATGTACCCATCATGGGTGTCTCCCGGCGCTTTGCGTGTGACCGCCGCATGAATCCCGAGCAAAGGATCAATTGGCTCAACTGGAGTATCAGAACCACCCGCACAGATAATGCCTTTGTTCAGCATTGTTTTCCAAATATAGGAGTTCGAAATCCGCTCCGGTCCGACCCGATCGATCACCCAAGGGAAGTCTCCCGCCAAAAAGCGCGGCTGGATGTCCGCGATGCGGTGAGGATGACGCAGTCTCTCCAGCAGATCGGGGCGGACAATCTGCGTATGAATCAAACGATCCGGGTACGCGGCAGGTGCGAAGAGATCCAGGCTGTCCAGGACCATTTCCAGTGCCTTGTCCCCTATGGTATGAACGGCGATCGGCATGGACAGGCTTCTTGCCTGCCGTACCAGCTCTGTCAACTCCTCCTGCTCATGGACCGGATAGCCGCTGGTGGAGGGATCATCCGCATAAGGTGCAGACAAATAAGCCGTTCGTCGACCCAAAGCCCCGTCCGCAAAAATTTTGACCGCGCCGATCCGGACGTGATCGTTGCCGTATCCGGCGTGCATCCGCAGGTCGCGCAGCTCGTGCATATGGGGATAGTAGACGAGCAGGTTGCAGCGAAGCGCCAGTCCTTCCTGGTTGATCAGTTCGTCGTAGAGCTGATAGGTCTGCGCCAAGCCGCCCAACTCGCGCAGATCTTCCGTGTGCGCGCCTGTCAGCCCATGCTGCATCGCATACTGGATGGAGCGGCGCAAAGACTTTTTCAGCTGCTCATAATCCGGCTTGGGAATATGCGGTCTAACCAGATTCGATGCCGTCTCCAAGAGCATCCCTGTTGGCTGCCCCGAAGCCTCATCGCAAACGACCACGCCTCCAGCAGGCACTGGCATTTCTTTGTGGTAGCCAATCTTCTCCAGCGCCTTGCTGTTGACCAGATGGGCATGGCCGCAGATGCGCGAGAGCATGATCGGGCAGTGAGGCGCTACATGGTCCAGCTCCTCGATGCTGGGAATTCCCCCGCTTGCAAACAAATTCTCATCCCAGCCGAATCCCTCGATCCACTCCCCGGGGCCCGTCTCGTCTGCTCTTTGCTTGATCAGCCGAAGCATGTCATCCTTGGACCTTGCTTTGCCCAGATCAAGCTGCAAAAACGTCAAACCCTGCCATCCCAGATGCAAATGACTGTCGATCAGTCCCGGCGTAACAGTACGCCCCTGCAAATCGATAACATGAGCTTCCTTGCCCCATTGCAAACGCATATCCGCATCACTTCCGAGATCGTGGACAAGTCCATCCCGTACGACAATTGCTTCTACAAAACGGGTTTGCTGGTCTCCCGTGTAAATATGTCCATTCGTAAAAATCGTTGTGGTCATAGCACAGCCCCCTCTTTTCATTCCCTCCTTTCTTAATTGCCCGTCTATTGCGATATTCCTTCTGCAAATAAAAAACCTCTACAACGGTCACCAGGAGGAACCATTGTAGGAGGCTGTGATATGTCAGTATTATTTTTGTCTAATTGTCTGCAATGCACCGCTCCATGAGAGGAGTTGGTCAAGCATTTGGTTCGCGTTCTTGGCATGGTAATCAGCGGGCTTGAACGCGCTCATGTTTTCAAAATCCGTCAAAAGCGAGAACGTAATTGCCGTACGAACATCAGCTACCTGCAATTCACCCAAAATCAGGCGAAGATTTTCGATTGCACGCGCACCGCCCAAGCTGCCATAAGCGGCAAAACCGGCGGCCTTATTGTTCACTTCAAGATTCAGGTAATCCAGCGCATTTTTTAATACACCCGTAGTGGCATGATTATATTCTGGCGTTACGAAAATATAGCCGTCAAAGGAGAGCCCTGCAAAATCCCCTTGTTGGAGCTTGCAACTCGAGTAACCCCATTGAATTGTGTAAAAAAGAGGGCAATAACGAAAAAATGCAGTTCAATCTCCCTCAGGAGGCGGACTGCATTTTCTCTGTTAATTTTATCATCCGTTTTACATTTACGACGAAAGTCGTAAGTATTGCCTGTATTCGCATGCGAAAGAGACCACGGTACTTAGCCTTGGTCATCCCATGATACCTTTTTAGTTCCGCATTTTTATGTTCAATAATCGGTCTGCGACAAATACGTTCCTTGAACGTATCGCTTTTCTCAAACTCGATTTGCTCTTGGTAATGTTCCGCCACAATCCGAATGGAATAGGTTTTGCTCTTCGCTCCTGGCTTGAAGCATCCTTCCTTAAGCGGGCACGCCTTGCATTTCTCGGTATCGAAATAGAAAACAAGAGAACGACTATTGCCACTTTGCTTGCTTCCTTGGACAGCTTTTCGAATACTGTGTTGTCCTGCCGGACAAATAACAAAGTCTGCATCCTTGTTGTATTCAAAACCTTCTTGTCTAAGCCCTCCGTTATGTACGATCGGGTTAAGTGGTACGACGGGTTGAATCTGCTTACTTTTCATCTCTTCCAAATTATCTTTACCCGAATATGCAGTGTCAGCAATCACTTCATGTACTTCTATACCTGCGTCCAAGGTTTGATTCAAAAGTTCTTTGAATTGTTTGCCGTCATCCGAACTTCCTTCAGTAACTTCCACAGCCGTAATGATCTCTTCTTCTGTCATGGCGATATGTTCTTTGTAGCCAAAAAAGGATTTTGTATTGCTCTTCCATCCAAAGCGTGCATCCGGATCAATGGCCGACATAATGCCTTTATTGGCAAGGAGACGCTCGTCTTCCACGATGGCCTTGGCGATTCGAACTTTCTCCGAGATGGAACCTTCATGATCCGGCAACAACAACTCAACAGTTTCCCCAAGATTAGCCAGGTACTGAAGCATGATCTTCTCGGCATCCTCTTGATCTTCTTTCCTCAACCCCGGTAACTTCGGGAGTTTCTTCTCAAGCTTGGGATGCTTTTTCACCACAACACGGAACAGGCGCTTCGCCGCATCTCGAAGTACTTCAAGTGGCTTTTGTTTTTGCGAAGCTGCCAGTGTATGGGTGGAGTCCATGATGATCGTCTTTGACTTCACAAGACCTTTTTCAATGCACTGACGCACAACTGATATGAGCACCTCATCCACGGCTCCTGCTCCTAATCGATGATTACGAAAGCGAGACAGTTGGGAGGGGTCAGGAAGGTTATCCTCCGGATTTACACCTAAAAACCACTTGTAAGCGAGGTTTACCTGCGTTTCCTGAATGATGCGTTCATCCGAAAGATTGTAGAGAACTTGTAAAAACAGCAAACGAAACAGGAGTTCTGGTTCGTTAGCAGGTCTTCCGTAATGCTCACAATAAGAGGAACGAACTAAGTCATGAATAAACGTGAAATCTACGATTTCATTGATTTTTCGTAATGGGTGATCCTCGGGAATCAGTTTGTATAATTCGGCATGGAAAGATGCCGTCATTTGTTTAGAGGGCTGTAGCAATGGTTCCAACTCTTTCGTTTTCTTTTCATTGTACAACAAAACCCAGTGCCAAAGGGGGTACTGGTTGAAAACTCTACGGTTGGGGAGGAGAAGCATGTTTCCAGGCGGAGCGATTGGCGGAGTCCAGCCTAGCGGAACAGCGAAGCCCGGGGAAACGAAAGCGCAACCTATGAATAAACTCCGGAGCTGCGCGCCGTTTTGCGCTTCCCCCGGGATCGCTGTGGAGCGGACAGTTTAACTCCCTTGCGGGACGTAGACCGTAGCGCAGATCGGAAACATGCTTCTCCCCACTACAGCTACATTCACGACACATGAATCCCCAGTACCTAAAAGCACTGGGGATTCAGTTTACAGATAGTAGGTGGACTTTTGCAGGGCTCTCTCAAAGGAGGCCATTTTTTCTGACCATGCTTGTATATGTGCCTTTGCTTCCTCTTGCATCGCTTCAGGTATGGCCGAACCATAAAACGGAAGATTGAAATCAGCAAGATCCACTAGCTCGTATTTTGCGTTATCGTTGCGTTCTGTTGCAAAATCGTATACCCATTTTGCAACAGCCTCCCCATTGCGCCCTTGACGTGTACTGCCGATAATGTTTTCCGATTGATAACACGCAGACCCCTCCACAATCATTCAGATTTTGTTAGTCAATGACCAGGACAACCTTTCCTCGACCGTGACCGCTTTCGATCTCTCGATGAGCATCCTCAGCTTGATGCAGCGGAAATGTCTTACGGATATGGATATGCAATTTCCCTTGTTCGTAAAGCTCAACCAATTCG
This sequence comes from Brevibacillus panacihumi W25, assembly GCF_000503775.1. Lineage (GTDB taxonomy): Bacteria > Bacillota > Bacilli > Brevibacillales > Brevibacillaceae > Brevibacillus > Brevibacillus panacihumi_A. The sequence continues at coordinate 442,774 of NZ_KI629785.1, forward strand.
ACAAGTCGATCGACAGACCGCTGGCTCCGGATTGCTCGAACACCAAGCTTCTGTGCAAGTTCAAATGCGACGATCGTACCGATACGATTTTTATCCTGAACAAGGGCCAAAGAATCAAGCAGGACTTCGCCCCCGGCAGCGTCAAAGACAGCGTCCACCCCATCCGGTTGCACGGAACGTACCCGGTCGATGAGACCGTCTCCATATGCGACCGGAATTGCGCCAAGCGAGCGAAGGTAGTCGTGGTTTTGTTCACTCGCAGTACCGATAACCGTTGCCCCCCATGCGCGTGCTAGCTGAACAGCTATTGTACCAACTCCGCCTGCTGCAGCATGTATGAGCACGGTGTCACCCTTGCCAACTCCCAGTTCTTTTAACGCTGTGTGAGCGGTTTGTCCAGAAGCTGTTATTCCCCCCGCTTCATCCCAAGGCATGTTCTTTGGCTTATGCGAAATTTGCTCAACATGGACAACTACATATTCGGCATAACTAGCCAGCAGGGCCCAGCCTATCACTTCATCCCCAACCGAGAAGTTTATGACGTCCTCTCCAACTTGATCAATCACTCCTGCAAACTCGTTGCCAAGAATTTGTGGATACTTTACCTCTATTCCGGGTGGTGCCCATCCGCTGCTCCGTACCGATAAATCAAACGGCTGTACTCCGGCAGCCTTGACTCGTACCCGAACTTGTCCTTTTCCCGCCTGTGGAGTTTCAAATTCCATTACCCGCAAGACATCGGGTGGACCAGGACTTGGAATCGCCGCAGCTCTCATCATTCATCCCTCGTTTCTAACTTCCTTTTAGACCCTGAGATCGACTTTCATCATTTAGTCTATATTCGATTTGAAATAATTGATAATATATATTCCTTTATCCATCGATAACCTTAGGTATATGAATGAAAATGTAAAAAACCTTTCCGCACGGGTTTTCCGGCAGAAAGGTTCATGGGTGGCTTGTTTTTAGGAATTTGCGACTTTTTTGTCTCGTGTATTCACGATGTGATGGCCCAACGGCAAGCCGCGTTGCTGCAAATCATCCGCTGTCAGAATAAGGAGCGTCTCATTTTTGCACGGCATTGGCATCAACCCACCCAATGGACTCATCACCCGCCCATTGGTATCTGTCTCAATGACCACGTACAGACCTTTACCCTCCAACTGCTGCAAAAATTCACTCCAGCACTTGGACGTAATTTGATCGACGTGCTTCGTGAAAATGACACCCATCTCTTGTGCTAACATGTACAATCCCCTTTGTCTTAAGCTCAGATCCCTGATTCATAGATGTTCTCTTCTAACGAATACAAAGATACAGGGAAACGGCTCTTCTGGCAAAATCCACATAGCGCTGGAAAATGCGAAAATGAGCTGTTTTTCACCGCTTTTCGCTTCCCTCGCTATCCTTCTCTCGCGCAGGTACTTCTTTCGCTTCTGCACGCTGTTTTTTGCGGTTTGCCTTTTTTTACACATGCTTGAGACAAAAAAAAAAGGAGGATTTTCCCAAACCCCAAACGAATATCCTTTTTATCTTTATTTGAAGAAAGAGGCGATGATCGATGAGCAAGATGTTCCAACGCATTGATACGGTTTTTGTCCCGACCCGCGATATCGAGAAAGCGTTCGCTTGGTATCAGGATGTCCTGGGCGGTCTTCCCGGCTGGAAAAGCGAGAAAGGGGAATACCAATGTGTAAAATTTGGCGACACCTCGATTACACTGTTTCTCACCGATGATCCCTTGTATTTTCAACCGCGTAGAAGCGCGTTTAACTTTTACGTCCCTCATGCTGGCGAGGCCTACGACTACCTGCTAAGCCGCGGTGTCAAGGTAGAAGAGGTCAAGGAGTACGGAGCGAAGTATTTTGCCTTCTACGATTTGGATGGAAACTGCCTGGAGGTTTGCGAGTATTGATCCCTAGCGTTCGCCGCATTCCGCTTGCAGCAGGCTGGCAAACGAAAGCCAGTGCATCCCGCTTCCCGTCCGGAGCTTGATCCGCTGCTGCGCCTGGTCGATATGCATGACATGACCAGACAGCCGGCTCGGCTCCTTTCCGTCATAATAGGAAAGGGTCAGCGTATCGCCGGATTGATATGCCTGCCAGATCTGCTCACTCAGCTCCGCCAGCTGCTCACTGTCCAGCTCCGGGGGTACATAGCGTCGTTCCTGTTCCTTGATGCGCATGTATAATTCACGATGCTCCGGCAGTACAAATCTCGATGAGCCGAATAAGTCGTTTTTCTTGCTGCCCATATCTTCCCCTCCTTTTACGAACCTACGTTCCCATTATATGCTGCTATCTACGAAATTATCAACATCCTTTCTGTCTGGAACACGTGAGTTCCACCCATTTGACCATCCCATCCCAGCAGTTTGATACGAAAAAGAACCCTCGACTCAAACGTTCGAGGGTTCCTACTGAGGGCTGCTTCCGCCTTTTACAGGTCTCGCATGGTGGGCGGCACTTCCCTGTATCCTTTTGACTTCACGGCGCCCAGGATGATCCCCGCTGCAAGCCAGCTTCCACCAACGACATAAGTCATGGTATCGAAACCTGACCAAACGAAGAAAATGATGGAAAAACCTAGCAAGGGAAGCAGGCCGTATAGCAGAAGACCTTTGGGATCCCGCTGTTTTTTCTTGAAAATAAAGTAGATGATGACGGTCAGATTCAGCATCATAAAGGAGGTTAACGCTCCGAAGTTGACCAGCTTAATGATCGTTTCAATGGAGACGAATAAGGCAACAAAGAATGAGACTATTCCGACAAAAATCGTTGCGTTGAAAGGCGTTTTGTAGACTGGATGTATTTTTCCCAAAATTCCGGCAAACGGCAGCAGATTATCCCTGCTCATCGAGTAGATGATGCGGGCGATTGCCGATTGAATCGCCAATGCATTCGCAATCCCCACGGCAGCTACAGCGATGATGATAAACAGGTAGTAGAGAAGATCCCCGCCGACCTCTCTGGCAATATCGAAGTACGCCATATCCGGATCAAGGTCTTGATAATTTGGATGTGCCAGTGACGCCAGATAGGTTTGCACCATGAAGATCATCCCGATGGCCACTAAGGAAAATACCGTCGCTCGACCGACCGTTTTTCGCGGCTCTTTCACTTCCTCGGACAACGTACTGATGACATCGAAACCTAGAAATCCGAGTACTGCGATCGAAGCGGCACTTGCCAGAAATTCGAGGTTCACTTTGTCTGGTTGAATCAGCGGAGCTAATGAGAAACCACCCATCCCATTGCCGTCCACAAAGACAAACTTGATCGTGCAGGCGATGAATACCGCTAACACGGAGAGTTCCATGATGAGAAATACCAGGTTCGTGCGAGCTGTCAGGGAGATCCCTCTCGCATTGATGAAGGTATTGATGAAAAGGAACAACAGGATCAGCAGATAGGTCGGGATTGCTGGAAAAATGCTGTTCAGCCACATCGCTGAAAAGGACGCCAAGAGCGCTGGGCCCATAATGTAATCGACCGCGATCAGCCAGCCTGTCGCAAACCCTACATGCGGGTTCAGTCCCCTCTGTACATAGGAATATACGGAGCCCGCAATGGGAAACTCCTTGCTCATTTGGCTGTAGCTGAGTGCTGTAAATACCATGGCCACGATCCCGACCAGGTAGACGAGCGGCACCATGCCTGAGCTTTCGTGCGCCAGCATGCCATAAACCTGGATAGGCGCGATCGGGAGCATCGTGATCAACCCGTAGACAACGAGATCTTTCATGGTCAAGGCACGTTTCAGTTCCTGTTTGTAGCCGAGGTTGGTCAATGCAGATCCATTCTCATTCAAGCCTGTCTGTACTTTCATGTCACCCAAGCTAATCCCCCCGATTTATATGGATGTTGAATCTTCGAAGAGGTGTGACCCCTCACTCGAAAGTGAGGGCCACGTATTTCAGTTCCGTAAATTCTTCGACGCCTTGTTTTCCTCCGACACGTCCGATTCCACTCGCCTTCACGCCCCCAAAAGGCGCTTGCGGATATGCGAGAGAGGTCCCGTTGATCGCCATGTTTCCTACCTCGAGCCCCGCGATCATGCGGAACATTCTGGCGGCGTCCCGCGTAAAGACGTAGCCAGCCAGCCCATACGGCGTGTTGTTGCTGCGTTCAAGCACCTCCGTCTCATCCTCGAAGGTAAGAACCGGGGCTACTGGCCCAAAGATCTCTTCCTTGGTCAGCTCCATGTCATGTGTCACCTCGTCCAGAAGAGTGGGCGCAAAAAACAATCCATTCCCGAGTCCGTTTTCTGTAAGTCGGCGACCGCCTGTCAGCACCTTTGCCCCTTTTTCCACGGCATCCGCTACCAGACGCTCCACCTTGGCCAAGTAGGATGGATCGATCATGGCTCCCACCTGGCTGTCTGGCGCTAATCCCGGGGCCACTTGCAGTCGGCTGATTCGCTCCGCCAGCTTGTCCACCAATTCCTGATGGATCTTTTTGTGGGCATAGATGAGGTTGATCCCGTTGCACACTTGCCCGGCATTTTCAAATTTATTGCTGACGATTTTCTCCGCTGCCGCGTCCAGATCAGCATCCGGGAAGACGATGACCGGAGAGTTTCCACCCAATTCCAAGGTCAATCGCTTCACGTGATCAGCAGCCTGTCTCATCAGGATTTTGCCTACTTCCGTGGAACCCGTGAACGAAATTTTGCGCACTCTTGGGTCTGCTGATAGCATGTTGCCGATGGCAGCCGGTTCGCCCGTTACCAGATTTGCGACACCCTGAGGGATGCCTGTCTCCATCAGGTGACGGAACAAAGCAATAGCGATACAAGGAGTCTGCTCTGCAGGCTTCAGCACAATGGTACATCCTGCCACCAATGCCGGAGCCACCTTTTGCGCCAAGATCGCCGCCGGGAAATTGGCAGGCGTGATGAGACCGGCTACACCTACCGCTTCCCGAAAGACCATCAGCTTTTGTCCTGGATTCGATGCCGGGATGATCTCTCCCGCCAGCCGCTGTCCTTCTTCCGCATTGTAGCGAATCATGTACGCGGTTCCCGCTATTTCGCCCCGTGCCTCAGCGAGCGGTTTCCCTTGCTCGCTCGACAGGAGCAAAGCCAGCTCCTCATGATGGGCCAAAATCCGGTCTGCCCAGTCCAGCAGGTATCCAGCCCGATCCCCTGCTGTCCGCTTGGACCATTCCGGAAATGCCCGGTAGGCGGCGTCGATCGCTTGCTTCGTCTCCCTTTCTCCTCCATTCGGAACATAGGCCAGGACTGCTCCTGTCGCCGGGTTGTATACTTCGAAGGTCTCCTGCAAAGTGACTTGCTCTCCGTCAATCCACATGTGGTTCCATTCCATGCTCTTCTCTTTCATCTGTCGTGCTCCACTCCTTTCACATCCTGCTCTGCCCGCTTCCGACACCGCCTTTATGACGGGTCCTATCAGCTAGCTTAGATAAACTCGAAGTATTTTTTCCGCTCCCAATCCGTCACTTCCGCGAAATAATCGTTCAGTTCATTGCGGGCCGCTGTCAGATAATGCTCCACCACTTCATTGCCCAACAACTGCCGCACGATTTCACTTCGATCCAATTGCGTAATCGCTTCCACAAGATTGGAAGGAAGGCGCTCTACATCGGGATTGCTGGAGGGCTCTCCACGGGTAGGGGCGGCGATGTCTATGCGATTTTTGATGCCGTACAGACCGGATGCCAGCATAGCGGCAAGCACCAGATAGTGATTGACATCTGCGCCTGGAATCCGGTTTTCAATCCGGCACGACTTCCCTTTGCCATCGGTGCGAAACGAAGTGAAGCGGTTGTCTTCGCCCCATGTCAAGGTGTTGGGAGCCCCGCCGCCATTGGCAAGCCGCTTGTACGAATTGATGTACGGCGCGTAGAAGAGCATCATGGCTGGAGAAAGCGCCAGCATGCCGCCGAGGAAAAAGCGGCCTGTCTCGGAAAGTCCATACGTGCCGGCCGGATCGTAAAATAGATTGTTGCCGTTTGGATCCCACAGGCTGATATGGGTATGTCCGCTGCTGCCTGGCTCATCCGTGTCAGGCTTGGCCATAAACGTCGCCATCAGCTTGTTCATAACTGCGATTTCCTTGATGCCGTTCTTGTAAACGGCTGTACGATCCGCCATCTCCAGCGCTTCGGCATACCGGACATTCAGCTCGACCTGTCCCTTGCCGTATTCGCCCTTGATCGCCTCCAACGGTACGCCTGCTCCCTCCAAATGGCGAGACAACTGCGAGAGAAACCAGTCATCCACATTTAAGCGAAAGATGGAATAATCGACCGGATAGGAGAACAGCGGCTTCAGATCAATAAAATTCTTTTCACGAATGCTATCGCTCGTCTCCTGATACAAGTAGAACTCCATCTCGGACGCAGCATTGACTTTATATCCCTTGGCGGAGGCTTTGTTCAACTGCCGTTTCAAAATATTGCGCGGTGCGATTGACACTTCCGACCCGTCCTTGTTGTACAGATCGCCCAGCACCAGCGCAGTCCGTTCAATCCAGGGGTAGCGACGCAAGGTGGTCAGATCGGGAACGACCAGCATGTCGTGCAACCCGCTATCCAGATTGCAAAACTCATAATTTTCCGCGTATTTCAGGCTGGCATCCCAAATGAAGTTAATGGCGCACGTGTGAATGCCGTCCTTGGCGTCATCCAGAAAGTAGCGGGCAGGCACTTTTTTTCCAAACAGCTTGCCCTGCATGTCGACGCCCGCAATCGTTACCGTTTCGATTTCTCCACTGGCCACCAGCTCTGCCAATTGCGCTAGATCAATCTTGCCCACTTGCCTTCCCCCCTCTCTCCTTAGTGAATAGTCCAACCGCCATCTACGACAAGCGTGCTGCCCGTAATGTACTCCGACTCGTCGTACGAGAGAAAGACTACGGCATTGGCTACATCAGCCGGTTTTCCAACTCGACCTGCGGGCACACGTTCCAGAACCCACTCTTTGACCTCAGGATTTTCCAAGCCTTTTTGTGTAAATGGCGTTTCCACTACACCAGGAGCCACCGCATTTACTGTAATGCCATGGGAAGCAAGCTCCAGCGCGATCGCTTTGGTCAGCATGAACAATCCACCCTTGGACGAGTTGTAATGCGGCTGGCAATGACCGCTGCTGGAAACTACGCGATGCGCTTCAACCGAAGTAATATTGATAATTCTGCCGCCACGGCCCGCCTTGATCATTTCCTTGGCTGCTGCCTGGGAGCAGAGGAATGGCGCTTTCAGATTGACGTTGTGGACGCGGTCCCACTCCTCTACGCCAAGCTCGAGAAATGGCGTAAAAGCGACGATACCGGCATTGTTCACGAGAATATCGAGTTGACCGAATTCCTGTACCGTTTGCGACACCATTTTTTCTACGTCTGCCGGATTGGTAACATCTACCTTGATTACCATCCCTTTGCTTCCCGCCGGCGCCATCGCGATGGTTTCATTGGCTCCCGATTCATTGATGTCTGCAACAACGACGGTTGCCCCCTCTTCGAAGTAGCGCAATGCGATAGCTCGTCCATTACCGGATCCGGCTCCTGTTACGATAACCACTTTGTTTTGCAATTTCATTTGACATCTTCCCTTCCCTGAATGGATTGTACGAATTTTTCGATGATTTTTTGATAAGTGAATAACGATGGAATTTCTACATATTCATCCGGACCATGATGATTGGCTCCAATTGGTCCGAACTCGACTGCCGGTATTCCATGGGCGGCGAAAAAGCGCGTGTCGGCAGAGCCGTCTTGGCCAAACATCCTTACCGGCATAGCCGCCACTGTACTCGTCGAATGACGCAGCAGCCGAACGTAAGGGTCATCTGCGTAGGTTAGAACGGGAGCGCCCTCCTGGAGTACGCTTACGTCAGCCTCCGGGACAGCCCGCCGAATATCGGAAAGAATCTCATCCCGATCCTGTCCAGGCAGGTAGCGAATATCCAGACAGAACGAGCATGCATCAGGCACTTGATTGAGGGCCCCTCCCGCTTCGATCCGCGCGATATTGAAGGACGGACGATCATAGAAAGCTGAGCTTTGTTTCAAGAAATCGAGCCCTTCGATCTTTCGGTATACGTCCATAGCACAGAGAATTGCATTCTTTCCGAGCCAGGGACGGCTTCCGTGAGCGGCGACACCTGTCACTTCCACCTTCAGTTGCAATACGCCTTTGGCTTGCACGGCGATGTGCAAGTTCGTAGGTTCTCCGCAAATGACGAAATCGCCAAGAAAGCCATTTTGCGCCAAGAAGCCTGTGCCCTTCATTCCTCCCGTCTCTTCATCCGGGACCAGCTGCAAGAGAACATGGCAATCAAGCTCTTCCTCACGCAGCTCCACCATCGCCATCATCATGGCGGCCACTGCGCCTAGCATATCGTAGCTGCCTCGCGCATACAGCCTGTCCTCGACGATCTTTGGTTCGAACAAATGAGGCTCCCCCGGCACGACATCGAGATGTCCATTCAACACGACAGTAGGCTTTCCTGGTTTGTGTGCACCCTTGCTCGCCACTACGCTCTTCAGTCCCTGATTCATCAGAACCTCCGTCTTGAGGCCATGACGGTTCAGCCACTCCGCACAGAATGTCGCCGATTGATTGATCGCAGTCGCAGAAGTGGCTTCCATTCGAATCAGGTCGCACAGCAATGCAAGCAACGGCTTCTCCATCCCTACCACATCCTTTTTGCCATTTCTTTCTTTGTTCTCTATAGGGGGCGGCATCCTTCCCCTCCTATCCGGAGAAAATTTAGTAAATCTTCACGCAATTTTTTATTTGCAAGTACCATGCCACCTTTTTACTAGGCAAAAAGGCTAGGCTTTCACCAAATAAAAATGGGATAATCGGGCTAACTCCACCTGATCATCCCATTTCACCCATTTATCCTTGCAAATAGGCACTCCCCTTGCTTGTCAACTTACAACCGGCACGACCAGGAGTAACTTCAATCAAGCCAGCTTCACGCAGTTGATCAAGCGTCTTGCGCATATCATTTTCCGTAATCACGTAGCCGCTCTCTCTTGCGCGTCTCACCAGCGCACGTCTGCCCGTATTTTGCCCACTCACCCGCCCTTGGTGAATCATTTGCAAAATCAAGAGCTCTCTTTTCTCACCTGGCAGCTCCTGCAAATCGAGATGCGGAGTCCCGCGGTTAGACACTGTATCAGCACTGCCCTGCAAAAACAATGGAATGTCCTCCAGCGTCTCGCATCCTTCATTCATAAACGCGATATACTCCATCGTATTTTCCAATTCCCTGACATTCCCCGGCCATGGATACCGCATCAATGCGTCCTTCAACTGATGAACATGGCCCGGATGGGCGCCTCTGCGCTCCAGAAACCAAGTCGCCAAATACGGAATATCCTCGGGCCTTTCACGAAGCGGCGGGATATCCAACTGCAAGACCCGCAGACGATAGTACAAATCATCGCGAAATTTCCCTTCTGCCACTAATTTGGACAAATCCCGATTGGTGGCGGCGATGATTCGGACATCAATCGGAAATAGCCTCGTACCCCCTACTTTCAATACCTCTTTTTGCTGAATCACGCGCAATAGCCGGCTTTGCAGGCTGGGTGAAATGTCGCCGATCTCGTCCAAAAAGATCGTACCTTTATGGGCTTCCTCAAATAATCCCGGTTTCCCTCCCTTTTTGGCTCCGGTAAACGCTCCATCTTCGTAGCCAAACAGCTCGCTCTCAAGGAGATTATCTGGCAATGCGCTGCAATTGACTGCAACAAATGGATAGTTCGCACGTTTCGACGATTGATGGATCGCGTGAGCAAACAGCTCTTTTCCCGTCCCGCTCTCCCCAAGAATCAGCACATTCAAATCGGTTGATGCCATTTTTTTCGCACGCTGTACGATCTGTTTCATTTTCTCGCTCACTGTAACCAATTCGTGAAAGCCGAACTTAGCCACGTGCCCCTTCGGTTGAAAGCGGAGCTTCAATTCCAGCTCTTCCACCCGCTTCGCCACTTTGAGGGTCAACACGCCTCCCGTCATCCGGCCGTTCGTCACGATGTGCTGATTGTTGAGAATGACCTTCTGCTTCTTGATTTGTGTCAGGACATCCTTCCATTCTTCCTCGAACGAAGGACATTCCGCTCCCTCCTGCTTGAGCAAGCGCATGACATCCTGTGCTTCTTCTGCGGTACAGGAAAAAAATGCTTTGGCCTCTTGGTTGAGCAGCGTAATGCTTCCGTGCTGATCATAGCCAATGACCACGTCCTGAACCATATTCAGCGTTTGCTGCAGCATTTTTTTGGCATGAATCAGGCCTTTCATGGTCAATTCCAAACCTTGACTGCGCGATACGATGCTTTCTGCGTATCGGGCCAGAATGTTGCGGGTTGTGCCGTTCAACAAGTTTAACTGCGTCAGCATATCCACCATGGTCCCCACATCTACAACCCGATCACCAATGTCCACGATCTGGTTCACATAGTCGGGGACCAGATGACTTTCTCCTGGCGTGATCGCGATGGGAAGCTGTTCGGACAGATCAGCACCTGGATAGTAGGCCACGCACTCGATATGTCTTGCTCCCAGTTCATACAGAAGAGCGATTGCCTCCTCTGCCGAATCTTTTTCATCATTGACGAGAAGCAATCGAGTCCCTGTAGGAATCGCCATAACATTTTCCCAACTGCCGAGGGTCAAGGTCCGGCGGATGACCAGAATCACAGTACCTGGCTTGATCCAGGGAGGAGTATTCCTGAGGAAGATGGTGTGGGTACTGATTAGCACCATGTCAAAATCGATATCCTGATCTCCCCAGTCCTTGATGGGAATTCCTGAAAAATCTATCCATTGTCCGAATAGTCCATTCAATTGAGCGACAATTTCCCCTGCGGTCTCCCGTGAACCGGCAATAATGGCTACTCTCGGCCTTCTTGGTATGTTCAACTGATGACTTCCTCTCTTCTATTCCTGCTTCTTTTTACTCCTGCTACCCTTTATTTCTCTTCTGTTCATCGTAGCACAATTTTGAATTGTCAGCTGATCCTGTCTTATTTTCAAAATTTTTAAATAATTGTTTTCTCGCCTTGCTGATTGCTTGATACCCACAGACGGATCAATTCCTGGCATTCCGCCCGCAGGATTTCGATGGAGTAGATGGCCTCTCGCAGATAGCCGCGCTGCCGATACTGCACCACATAGGTTGGCCCCTGCTTTTGGGAGCGGACTACGTAGCACCCCCGCTGGCGCAACAGGCGGCGAATGGCATGGTGCTGCCGTTCTGCCCAGCGGGAAAGCTCCTGAAAAACGCTGTCGTAGGTCAGCTTCAGGACGACCTGATGCGTCGAATCCATATCCACCATCACGACCCGAAACAAAATGCCGAAGAGAATAAACCGTCGGATCAGATCCATCTCTTGTTCTTGCTGTTCTTTTCCTGATTCCTCCGGCTCGATCATTTATAATGCCCTCCGATCTTCCGGGCGCGCTCCCTCGCCTGGCCGGCTCCAAGCAGAGACGTAGCTCGCAGGATGGCATCCGGACCGTACTTGGAGCGAATCCCGTCCATCGCATGGGCCAGCGAACGCCGTCTGTGATTGTCCGTAAACAGATTCAGCTGAAGCACATTGTCCGGGACCAACTGCCCGAGATTGACTCCGACACTTCGCACAGGCGTCCCTTGCCAGTGGCGGTCAAACAGGCAGCAGGCTGCCTCGTACAGCGTCGTCGCGTCATTCGTCTGCTCCTCCAGCTTCAACTGGCGGCCAAATCCGTTGGCTGCATCCAAATCAGCGCCGCGGCACCCTACCGAGACGACTGATCCCATCAGTTCCTTGCTCCGTGCCCGCCGAGCTACCTCCTCGCACAGCTCCAACAGGACCACCTTGATTTCTGCTGCTGTGTGGTAATCGCGCGGCAGCGTCATGTGGTGACCGATCCCTTTTTGCGTATCGTAGGCGCGAAGCGAGACAGGCGAATCATCCAGACCATGTGCGGTGCGCCACAGCACCTCGCCGTTTACTCCCCAACGCTGCTTGAGGACTGCGGGAGACAATCCCGCCAATTGCCCGATCTGGTACACGCCCATGCGGTGAAAATGCCGCTTCATCCGCGAGCCCACCCCGAACAGCTTCTCGATCGGCAGCTTCCACAGCGTCTCTTCCAGCTCTTCTTTCTTTAACCAAAAAACGCCCGCCTCTTGTTTCTTGGCGAAGTTGTCACAAGCCATTTTGGCCAGAACCTTGTTCTCCCCGATTCCTACCCGGCAGTTGATCCCCGTCTCCAGCCAGACGCGCTGGCGGATCTGCGCCGCCATCTGATACACATCCCCAAACAGATGGACACTCCCTGTCACATCGAGGAACTGCTCGTCGATGGAGTACGGCTCTACCTTGTCGGTAAAAGACTCGAAAATCTGCGTAATCAGCAATGAAATATGAATATACGTTTCCATGCGCGGACGTACGACGACGAGGCGCCGGCATTTCTGCTGGGCCTGCCACAGCGCCTCTGCTGTGACGACCCCATAGGTTTTGGCGATTGGACAGGCAGCCAGAACCACACCGCTGCGCCGCTCAGGATCTCCTGCTACAACGATCGGCTGATCCCGGAGCGCTGGATTGGCTGCTTTCTCGATACTGGCGTAGAAACTTTGCATGTCGATGAGAAAAATAATCCGCTTGTTCGCCTTGGTCATCTTGGACCATCTCCTATATAAGAACGTTTGTTCGCAAAATCTTTTGTTCTTAGTATAGCAAACAAACGTTCGCTTTTATACCTCCTTTTCTTCTTTTGGGCTTGGTAATTTTTGCTGGCTCGTCCTAGGCGCGTTCGGAATAAGAAAAACGGGGGAAGATCAAGGTCACCCCCGTCCTTTTGCTTTCGTGGTCCTCAAGCTGTAGTGGAGCAGAGGAAAAAGGCGAGAACGCTCAGGCGGGTTGGGATCTTCGCTGGGAGCATCCCTGGCCGGCTACACTCCAAAGACGGAACCGCGGCCAAAAGCAGCCCTTTCGAAGAAGTGGTTCAAGGTTGGCCGCTAAATGCATGTTCCGCCTTTTGCGTTGCGCCTAGGTCAAGATCCCAAATGCCTTCGCTTTTCTCCCCTTTTTCCTCGACCATCTTTTCTTGCTCCCCCCACCTTTCACGGGCCTCTCTATGGAGCATCTTGATCTTCGGATCGAAATGGGATTCTTCACATCGTGACAGCCCTCATATACAAACAGCTTAAAACCCGTCTTTACCACAATTCCGGACCTATCTGTTAAAAAAACAGGGCTGCGGAAAACAACAGCCCTGCTTTGGAATCAGGATTCGGACCATCACTTGCTCGCGGCCAAATCGCGATTGCTGGATACATACAGCCAATTGCCATCCCGGCTTACCCCGAGCAAATGAAACGTGCTTGGCAATCCTGTGCGCAAGACTCGATCCTGCTTGCGGTCCGCGTCAAATAAATGGAGCGACAGGAAGCTCTCCTGCCTATCATTCGTACTTTCCCATTTGACGTAGACGTACTGATGGCTGCCGGGGAGCCAGAATCCCTGACCCAGATAGTCCGATACCGCCTCAGAGCCCTTGAACAGACCCGCAGTCAGGTACATCTGGTACATGCCGTCGTCACTTGCGGCATAACCCGCCCAGGTATCAGCTGGAACAGGCGGATTCCACTCGCTTACGGTACCAGTCTTCCAGTCCAGACGATACCGGTTTTCTGTGTACGACACATCAGATTCACGCATCGCAAAAGTAACTTGCTGTCCATCATCGGCAAATCGGACCGTCACCAGTGAATCGTCCACCTCACTAGTCGCAACCACTCCCTGCATCACACCAGGCAGACGCCGCTCGATCTTTCCTGCCTCCAGGTCGTACACGACGAAATCCAGATCTTTTCTCTGTTCGGCAGTCCCGATCGCCATCAACAGGCGCTGACGATCCTTGCTGAAGCTGGCGCCATAGACATAGCCGTCTACTTTTACCGTCGCAGCTGTGTCGCTAGGAGGCACTTCTGCACCTGCTGGAGGTGTCGCAAAGAAAAAGCCGCGAGGATCCGCAACAAACTCGCCCACTCCCTGATAATGATCAAGCAGCTCGCCAGGATAGGAAATCAATTGTTTCGTTTGATTGTCATACAGCCAGTGCAGCTTGGGATAACGCGCGTCACATTCACAATACCGCGTATAGCGGCTCACCAGAAAAAATCTCGCGTCCTCGTCAAGCATCATCGTATTGTAACTGACATTCCAGTCCGTTATCTTCTCCTGTTCCTTGCCGTCCAGTGAAACTCGCCACACCTGATCCGGAAGCATCACCAAAGCCCGAAAATCAGGCGGCTCCTCCGCCAAGGGACTGCCTTTCGCCGTTTTCGCTCCAGCTACGTGCAAACGATACTCAGCCCACTCGTTCTCCGATGTCTTCGGCTTCGGCAGCTCAGCCAAAACATGAAGCTGCTGATCGTGAACCCAGTGAAATGTCAGCAACGGCTCGACATATCCCAAATCCTCCCGCTTGGCTTCTGCCTGGGCGTTGTCGCGAATCGCCTGCTCGACGCTGGAACGGTCCATCGGCTGACGGAAAAAGACCGTATAAGCCTGCGGTCCCGTCCCCACGATGGTCCGCATGGGTGAGTGCAGCCGCGGCTCCTCATTCAATTGAATGACGACATCCTCCTGCATCGCTGCATAGGCATACGGAATTTCCACCGTACTCCACTTCGGTCGATTCGCCTCTCCCTCCTCCAAGGGCGGAGTGGCTGGCGTATTTCCGGGCACAGCAGGCGTACCCACTCCAGAAGAATCGGTCGAATCGCCGATGCTGCATCCCGTAAGCCATACAACGGACAAGCAAACAAAAAAGCCAGCTCTTACACAACGTGATAAGAACAAGCATAGTCCCCCTTTTGACTGCTATTTCTCTTCCCCATAATGACGCATCATAGAACTTCATTGTTACAATCATTGGAAAAGAAAAAGTCCTCCTTTGAGAGGAAGACTTCTTACTTCTGTATGAGTTGGCTGCCCTACTGTAGCTGCCGTAATCTAATCTACCAATTGTACAAACTCGTCTGGATTGTTGCGAATGTGCGCACCGATCCGATTAAGAGTGAATGGAGCGATATGGTGAAACGAGGTGTTGAGAGTGTTCATGGATTCGCGGAGTTCTTGGTTACGATCGAGGTCGTCACGTGTTACAGGGAATCCCTCTAAACGCCTCGGATGTTTATGTTTGATAAGAACAACTTCCATGTCTTCAAAAAAGGAAAGCATGGCTTCATCTTTAAAATACCGCAAACCGCCTTTGATTTCGCACCAAATGCTTGGCTGCGCAAAGAAATAGGCACTCCACCAATATAACTCGGTCAGTGATTTATTTGCGTGATTAAAATGCGCGTAGAACATGAATACGGCTTGTTGTCCTTTTGTTAAACCCTTGTAAAAAAGAGCAATGTCATGATCAAGGGCTTGTTCCGATTTATAAACCCGGATCATAGGCTCGAAGCATGCGCCTCCGAGCTTTGAATCTTCCAGTAAAACGAAATCTTGTCTCCTTATTTTCACAATCAAAATATGAATTTCCCCTCTCCTTTCCATCATACAGCATCAGGGAATAGGGAGACAATTCCTTGAAAAAGAGAGAGACAGCCAACGGTCTCTTGTCACCAAATAGCGCCCCTGTTGTGCCGTTGCCAGCCGCAAACAGGGGCGCCTTGCCTCGCCTCGCTCTAGTCAAAAACAATCCCGTCCAATACACCCTCGCGCTTGAGGTACTCACGCAGCCAGGCATAGCGATCCTCTTTCCAGAAGGAACGCTCCGCCACCAAATGGGCCGCCTCCTGCCTCGCCACCTCCAGTGCCTTGTAGTCGCTCAAGAGATCCGCCACCTTGAACTCCGGCAGCCCGCTCTGCTTGGTGCCAAAAAAATCACCGGGGCCGCGCAGCTCCAGATCGCGCTGCGACAATTCAAAGCCGTCTGTGGTCTCGCACATGACGCGCATCCGTTCTTTGCCGATCTCCGATTTGGGGTCGGCGATCAACACGCAATAGGATTGCTCCGAGCCGCGTCCCACCCGACCTCTAAGCTGATGCAATTGGGCTAGTCCAAAGCGCTCCGCATCGTAGACCACCATATAGGTCGCATTCGGCACGTTTACCCCGACCTCTACCACTGTCGTCGATACCAGCACCGCATACTCGCCAGCCAAAAACGCCTGCATGACCGCATCCTTTTCCTTCGCCGGCAGTCGTCCGTGCATCAAGCCTACGCCGAATTCCGGGAACACCTGAGAGAGCTGGGCATGGACGTCGATGGCGTTTTGCACGTCCAGCTTTTCCGACTCTTCGATCAATGGACAGATGACGTATGCCTGTCTGCCACGACGCAGTTCGCCGCGCATCTCCTCCAGCACAGCCGGGAATTGGTCGTGCTTCTTCCAGGTCGTCTCGATCGGCTTGCGGCCCGCAGGCATCTGGTCGATTGTCGAGACGTCCATATCGCCGAAAGCCGTGATCGCCAAGGTCCGCGGAATCGGTGTCGCGGTCATGAACAACACGTCAGGAGAAAGTCCCTTGCTGCGCAGAATCCGCCGCTGCTCTACCCCGAAGCGATGCTGTTCATCCGTGATGACCAGACCCAGGTTGGAGAAAAACACATCCTCCTGGATCA
The DNA here is from genome assembly GCF_000503775.1 of Brevibacillus panacihumi W25. Lineage (GTDB taxonomy): Bacteria > Bacillota > Bacilli > Brevibacillales > Brevibacillaceae > Brevibacillus > Brevibacillus panacihumi_A. The sequence continues at coordinate 459,384 of NZ_KI629785.1, forward strand.
AGGCATGCGTGCCGACTACCACATCAATCAGCCCCATCTGCAAAGAGCCAATCACCTCGCGCCGTCTTTTCGCGGTCAAGGAACCGGAGAGCAGCGCCACCTCTACTCCATAGGGAGACAGCAGAGTCGTCAACGACTGCAGATGCTGTTCAGCCAAGATCTCGGTCGGCACCATCAACACCCCTTGATAGCCTGCTTTCACAGCCGCTATCAGGGCGATCGCCGCTACCACCGTTTTCCCGGAGCCTACATCCCCTTGCAGCAAGCGGTTCATCGCGTGGGGAGCGCGCATGTCGTCGAGGATTTCCTTGACGACCCGCTTCTGAGCATCCGTCAGCGGGAACGGCAGGCTGGTGACGAATTGGCGCACCTCGTCCATCGGAATCGCGAGTGCTGTGCCTTCTGTTTGCTGCCGATTGATGCGGCGCAGCGTCTGCATTTTCAGCTGAAACAAAAAAAGCTCCTCAAACATGATTCGGCGACGTGCCTGCCGCCCGTCCTCCGCACCTTCCGGAAAGTGAATGGAATGAAACGCGTCTGCACGCGGCATCAGCCGGTAGCGCTCCACGAGTTCCGCAGGCAAAATCTCCGGAATCTCCCGGCCGTACTGGCGCAATGCCTGCTGGATCAGCTTGCGCAGCAAGGCATGTGTCACATCCCCGCGCAGCGGATAGACAGGTGCCAGCTCGCCTCGCTTGACCGCACGCTCTGAATCGACTTCGGTCATTTCACTTACGGTAATTTGCAGCTTGTGCTTGTCCCATTTTCCGGTCAAAAGCACCTCTTTGCCTGGCGACAATCTGCTTTTTACGAATGTCTGGTTGAACCAGACAGCCGTCACCACGACCCGGTCCATCACGACCTTGACGCTGATGCGCGATTTGCCTTTTCCGTAAAAACGAACAGAGGGTTCGCCGTAGACGGTACCGGCTAGCGTAACCCTCTCCCCGTCCTTGATTTCGGTCAAGTCGCGTACGCGGTAATCCTCATAGCGGGAGGGAAAATACTCCAGAAGATCACCAATGCTCTCTATGCCCATCCCTGCCAATGACCTCGCCCGCTCATCCCCTACCCCGTGCAAAAGGGAGACGGACTTCTCATACATACCGCTCACGGGGTATCCAACCGGACGCCAAAGATCTTGGCTTCGATTTGTTTGCCGGTCTGTGTCGCAGCGAGTCCTCCCTGCGCTGTCTCTTTTAGCGCAGTCGGCATCTCGCAGCCGATTCGGTACATCGCTTCGATCACCTCATCGGTCGGTACGACACTTTTGATCCCGGCCAAAGCCATATCTGCCGCGACCGTTGCAATCGCAGCTCCCATCGCATTTCGTTTTACACAGGGTACTTCCACGAGGCCAGCAACTGGGTCGCAGACCAGACCGAGCATGTTTTTCAGTGCAATCGCGACGGCCTGCGACGACTGCTCCGGCGTGCCTCCCGCCATCTCTACGATCGCAGCCGCTGCCATCGCCGTCGCTGAGCCTACCTCTGCCTGACAGCCACCGGCAGCTCCCGAGATAAAGGCATTGTTGGCGATGCAATATCCAATGGCGCCCGAGGTAAACAGATAGTTCACCATCTCTTCTCTCGTCGGCTGCAATTTTTCGGAAACCGCGAACAACGTGCCGGGGACGATGCCGCATGCTCCTGCGGTCGGTGTCGCTACGATGGTTCCCATCGCCGCGTTCACTTCATTGACCGCCACAGACATGGAGACCGCATTCAACAGCGTCGGCCCAGAGAGAAACGGCTTGGTCTTCATATATTCCTGCAGCTTTTTCGCGTCCCCGCCCGTCAGTCCGCTATGTGAGCGGATATCCTCCGTCAGCCCGCGTTGGACCGCTTTTTCCATAATGTCCAGATTTTTGTACATCTGCTCCATGATTTCATCCCGGCTACGTTGGGATACTTCCATCTCCGCTTCAATCATCACCTGGGAGATTTTCTTTCCCTGTGATTCTGCCAGCTCCACCAGTCCAGCTACATTGCGAAACATGATGTGATACCACTCCTCTATCCCCTCGTCAGGCCCGTTAGCCTAGCGCAAGCAGGGAAACATCAAATATATGGGGAATGTTGCGGATCTCCTCCATGACCTGCTCCGATACGACCGCATCCGTCTCCAGTGCCATCAATGCGCGAGAACCGCGGTCGTGGCGGGAGACCTCCATCAGTCCTACGTTGATCCGCTGCCGCGTCAGCACCTTGGCTACAGCCGCAATCATTCCGAAACGATCCTCATGCAAGACCAGCAGGGTCGGACTGTCAAATCCCAATTGACAGGAAAAGCCGTTGATCTCCAGCACTTCGATCTTGCCGCCACCGATGGATACGCCGACGATCTCTATCGTCTCCTTCTCATCGGACAGCCGGATTCTCGCTGTGTTGGGATGCTCTGTCCGCACATCTGACGTCTGCAGGATCACTTCCATTCCTTCATTTTGCGCAATGCTCAGAGAATCTTTCAAGCGCAAATCGAAAGTATCAAAATCAAGAATTCCCGCCACTGTCGCTACATCTGAGCCATGACCCTGATAGGTTTTGGCAAATGAGCCGTAGAAGGTGATTTCAGCCCGCTTCGGCTGACGGCCCAACAGCTTGCGGGCCACTCTGCCGATCCGTGCCGCACCTGCGGTATGGGAACTAGAGGGCCCAACCATGACGGGGCCGATAATATCAAATACGCTTTTGTATTTCAACCGCTTCTCCTCCTGCTATCAAAGGGGTGGCACGTTCATTCTCATTGTATCGCACAGCATATGAAAGCGCTACATAGGTTTGAACATCCGGCTCTTGAACAAGGCAAAAGCCCCCCTTCGACTGAGGGAGGCTCTCCGCCAAAATCCTGAGCTTACTCTTTCACCATCACGAAGCCCAGCAAACCGGGTCCAGTGTGGGTTCCAATTACAGGACCAATTTCTTGAATATAGGATTCGCTGACCGAGAACTCCTGCTTGATGCGCTCCAGCATTTCAGCAGCCTGCTCAGGAACGCTGCTATGCAGAACGGCCACCTTGACCCGCTGCCCCTGGGCGTATTCCTGCAGGGTTTCCAGCACACGGCTGAGCGCTTTTTTCGTTCCGCGAACCTTGTCAAAAGCACTGACGTAGCCCGCAGGGTCCAGCATCAAAATCGGCTTGATGTTGAGCAGCGAGCCAATCACGGCAGAAGCACGTCCGATTCGGCCGCCTTTTTGCAGGAATTCCAAGGTATCCACGATAAAGTACACCTGCACCTCATCCAGGTAGCGGTCGATCATGTCGAGAATTTGCTGCTTGTTTTTGCCTTCCCGTGCCGCACGGGCTGCCTCGACACAGATCATGCCATGGACAAACGAGGCTTTGCGCGAGTCGATCACTGTGATATCCACTTCGTCTTCCATCATCGTCTTGGCGATCATCGCAGACTGATACGTGCCGGAAAGGGCGGCAGACAGCATGATCACAATAATCTGCACATCTTTTCCGTGCTGTTCCACGATTCCCTTGTACGCTTCGGCAAACTCAATCGGAGAAGGCTGCGAAGTGGTCGGCAGTGCAGAACTTTGCTTTAACTTGTCAAAAAACTCACCTGAGGAAATAGTGACCCCGTCCAGATAGGTCTCCGATCCGAACATGACCTTCAACGGAACACTTACAATCCCCAATGATTGACGTACAGATGCTTCGATATCAGAAGCACTGTCAGTAAGAATCACAATGGACATACGCGCATCTCCTCACACGATTACTCTACAGAATAGATAAAGGGATAAAGGGGTTGGCCACCTTCAAGAATCTCGACTTCCACATCCGGAAATGCATCTGACACGACCGTCTCCAGCTCGGCCGCCTGATCCTGCGTCGCATCAGCGCCGAGGAAGATCGTGACGATCTCTGCCTCCTCATCAATCATGCTGAGCAACAGCGTCCGTGCGCTCTCCATCAGATCCGCGCCTGACGTGACGATTTCCTTTTCTGCAATGCCAATGTAGTCTCCTTCCTTGATTTCCACATCACCCATTCGCGTATCGCGCACGGCATGAGTCACCATACCAGTCTTGACATGGGCAATCGCCCTGCTCATGGCCTCTGCATTCACCTTTGGCTCCGCGCCTGCATTGAACGCCACGAGTGCCGCCATCCCTTGGGGAATGCTTTTGCTCGGGATCACAGTGACAGGCACCTCTGCCAGCTCCGAAGCTTGTTGGGCGGCCATAATAATATTGCTATTGTTAGGCAGGATGAAAATATGCTCGGCGTTGCATCCAGCAATCGCATTTACGAAATCTTCCGTGCTCGGATTCATTGTCTGTCCGCCTTCTACCACGACATGAACACCCATGCTGCGGAAGATGTCTGCGATCCCCTTGCCAGCCGCCACCGCAATCAGACCATAAGGAAGCGCTCCCAATTGCTGGCTTTCGTCGACAGCATCCTGCTCTTTGCTCTCTTCTGCTTTTAAAATGTTGGCGTGCTGCTCCCGCATGTTTTCGATCTTGATGCGGTGCAAGCTGCCGAATTGCTGAGCGTATTGCATCACATTGCCCGGATGCTCGGCATGGATATGTACTTTTACCACATCATCGTCCGAGACGACGAGCAATGAATCTCCCATCTTGTCCAATTGAGCGCGGAACAAGGCTTCGGAGAACGGCTTCTTATTCGGCTCGGTGCTATGGGAGAGCCAGACCATAAACTCTGTGCAATACCCATAATGAATATCCTCTGTCTTGAGATGAACCTGCGCGTTGTGGTGCTCTTGCACCAGCTTGTCGAGTTGCATCTGGTCCTTGGGCTGTGACGAGGCTTGCTTCACTTCAGTGGCCGTCTCCCCGCGCAAGGCACGCAGAAATCCTTCATATATGTATAAAAGACCTTGTCCACCAGAATCAACAACCCCGACTTCTTTCAAGACGGGCAGCATATCCGGTGTGCGCAATAAAGTATCTTGCGCCTGTTCATATGTTTTCTCCATGACGTGGACCACATCATCGGATGTACGGGCAGTACGGACAGCCATGTCTGCTGCTTCCCGCGCAACTGTCAAAATGGTCCCTTCTACCGGCTTCATCACTGCTTGATAAGCAGAATCCACACCGGCTTTTAGTGCGTCCGCAAATTGACGGGCATTGATTTCCTCTTTCCCGTTGACTGTTTTGCTGAAGCCGCGGAACAGCTGGGACAAGATAACCCCGGAGTTCCCCCTGGCCCCCATCAGCAAGCCTTTTGCCAAGGCAGAGGCGGCTTCCGAAATGCTTGCGGACTCTTTGCGCGACAGTTCCTCCACGCCAGAGGTGAGCGTCAAATTCATATTGGTCCCCGTATCGCCATCCGGTACGGGGAACACATTCAATCCATCTACCACTTTGACGTTTTCGGACAGAAAACTCGCTCCCAAGTAAACCATCCGGCTAAACTGCACGCCATCCAGACGCGTATGTACCACTTACGTTCCTCCTTACGTATCTCTGTCTGTACGAACTCCCTGTACGAAAATATTGACGGCAGAGACATCAATTCCAACCGTTTGCTCCAATGTGTATCGAACGCGGCGCTGTACGTTGCCAGCCACTTCTGAAATCTTCACGCCATAGCTGACGATGATATGCATGTCCAAGCTCACTTCGCCATTTTGATTGTGGACAACGACACCTTTGCTAAGGTTGTCCTTTTTTAACAGCTCCGCGATTCCATCTTTTAACGCTTTGCGGGATGCCATTCCTACCAGGCCAAACACTTCCATGGCCGCGCCCCCAGCAATTCGTGCGACAACATCTTCCGTAACGTCAATTTTTCCCAGAGGGGTGCTCAATTCCACTGTCATGCAAGGACTCCTCCTTTTTCAACGGCTTGGCCGTCATCGGTTCGCCTAACTATGCTTCCCCCAATTCTACACTAACATATGGGAGAAATGAAGCGTTTTTGTCGATTGGTAGATTGTCATTGCGGAAAGAGCGGACAAATCCTCATGTCAAGTATTGCAATTGACAGCTGTCATATGCTACTATTATCGAGTATTTGTATTTCCCATCGAAGGAAATCCCGTTTAGATGCAACAAGGGAGGTGGATCGTAATGGCACGTCGCTGCTTTGTAACTGGTAAATCTGCTAAAGCTGGAAACGCTCGCTCCCACTCCATGCGCGCAACTCGCCGCACCTGGGGTGTTAACGTACAAAAAGTGCGCATTCTTGTAAATGGAAAACCGAAGCGCGTTTATGTAAGTACCCGAGCACTGAAATCCGGACTCGTAACTCGCGTATAGTGATTCATGCTACGCGAAAAAAAGCACCCTTGAGGTGCTTTTTTGCATTTCTTTGACCTTTCATCCTTGAGGAGGCCCGTGCCACGCCGTCATTTTTTCTTGTTGAATGCCTCTATGACGGCGCGAATCATGCCACCCAGGAACTTCGGCAACTTGATGGTGTAAAACCGCATGTTACCCCTCCTCACCGAAATTACTTCCCACGATACAAAAACAAGCCGGCCCCCATGAGCGCCACCGATAACAGGCTATACCAAACCCACGGAGGTGCCATGTACAGGAAAATGGTGACTCCTCCGACAGCCAATGCAACACCGAGAACACGTCGCAAGGCGCCCCCCTGTCGCAGGCGAAAGGAGCGCAATCCCATTTCTTGACGCACCTCCTTTAAGGTGTTCTCCCAAACGTGCATATTACATCATATTCTGCTGTCGGATAAACATGTATCCTGCCGCACGAAAATGTAAAAACGATGATTCCAACCAAAGACAAAAAATCAGGCAGCAGGATAGCTGCCTGATTACAATATGCGCGGCTGATGTTAAAAATGCAGGTCCACCCGCGGGAATTTTGCACGTCAGGCCAAACGGCGCTTGCGTGCTGGCTGCAGCAATTGCGGCGCACTGGCCAATACAATGGTCAGGACGATCCCCGAGATCACCATCTCAGGCAAGAGATACGTAATATTGTATACGAACGAATACCAGGCCACATTCATGCCCTCTGGCGCAAATTCGCCAAACCAGACAATCCCCGAGGTGAAGTGGCAGGCAAAACGAATCAGTACACCCGCCAGCAGTGCACCCCATACTGCGAGATTGCGTTTTGACTTATTCTCGAATTCGGAGATACGTACAATTCCAGCCAAGCCCAGTGCAGCAAAAGCAATTGGATAATCCAAGAGAAGCTGGACGACGTTGACGAAATAGCCCCCCATGAATAGCTGCAGCAGGCCGACTATCATACCCGTCAACACTCCCGGAACCATGCCGCGCCGAACAGCAATCAACGCAATAGGAACCATGACCAGAGAGACCGATCCGCCCTGTGGCATTTGAAAGACTTTAATTTCACTAAAAACAAATGCAAGTGCTGCCATAATCGCCATTTCCAGCAATATCAGCAGTCGATTCCGATCCACCATGTTTCACTCCCTCATCATAGATGGTTTAGAACATTGTACAAATGAGAACAATTTCTACTCTTACTGCTCTGATTCTAGCCCAAGTGTTCTGTACTGTCAAAACGAAAAGCCGCGCTCTTTCAGAACGCGACTTTGCTTATCGGACTTTTTCCAAAAACTGCTTGGCGCGCTCACTCTGAGGACGCTGGAAGAAATCAGCAGGCGCCGCATCTTCCACAAGACGCCCTCCGTCGAGAAACAGAATGCGGTCCGCCACTTCTTCCGCGAAGCGCATCTCGTGCGTCACGATCGCCATTGTCATTCCCGAATCAGCCAGTCCCTTCATCACGTCCAGCACCTCTTTGACCATCTCCGGATCAAGTGCAGAGGTAGGCTCGTCAAACAGCATAATCTGCGGCTCCATGACGAGGGAACGAGCGATCGCCACACGTTGCTTCTGTCCCCCGGAAAGTCGGGATGGGTAGGCGTCCGCCTTGTCTGACAAACCGACACGGGCGAGCAGCTCCTTGGCCTTTTGTTCAGCTTTGTCTTTGGACATGCCCTTTACCTTGATTGGTGCATAGGTCAAGTTGTTCAGCACGGTCATGTGCGGGAACAGGTGAAAGTGCTGAAAGACCATGCCGATCTGTTGACGGATTTGCATCACGTTTGCCTTCGGATCTGTGATGGCTTGACCATTGATGATAATCTGGCCGCTAGTCGGAACCTCGAGCAGATTGATGCAGCGCAACAAGGTCGATTTGCCTGAACCGGACGGGCCGATGATGGCCACGACTTCTCCCTTGCCAATCTCGGTCGAGATGCCTTTGAGCACCTCCAGCTGTCCAAACGATTTCGTTATCTGATCGATCTTAATCACTGCGTCTCATCCTCCGTTCCACAAACCGGGCCACCCAAGTCAGGAGCATCACCATCACGTAGTACAGCACCCCAGCAATGATATAAGGCTCTAAGTAGCGGAAGGTCACTCCCCTAACCACGTTGGCGTTCTGCAGAATATCGGCAAGACCAATCGTAGAGACGAGTGCGGATTCCTTCAACAGGGCGATCGTCTCGTTGACCAGTGCCGGAAGGATGTTTTTAACCCCCTGCGGCAGGATGATATCGAGCATCATTCTGCGATAGGGAACCCCGAGGGCCTTGGCCGCTTCCCACTGCCCCTTGTCGACAGCGAGAATCCCCCCGCGAATCGTCTCCGAAATATAGGCAGCCGAATTCAGTGTAAAGGTAAGCACCGCCGCCTCCCACTGCGAGATGCTGTAGCCCGTCAACTGCGGTGTGGCAAAATAGACAAATGAAAGCTGCAAGATCAGCGGCGTGCCGCGAAATACCGAGGTGTAGGCGACAGCAAACCAGTTGAGTGGGCCCAGCTTCGAGATTTTGATCAGTGCCAGCACAGAACCCCAGATGAAACCGAGTACCACGGAAATCAATGTAACTTGTAGCGTGACCTTTATCCCTTCAAAAATAAAAGGGATATAGGGCACGATTTGATCAAAATTCCAATCCATGCCCTTCCCCACCTTTATCAACAGCCTGTTGGCTGTTATTCAGATTCTCGGAACCATTTGTTGATGAGCTTGTCCATCTCACCGTTTTCTTGCATTTTCTTGATTACGTTATTGAAATCTTCGACCAGCGGAGAGCCTTTCGGGAAGGCAATCGCAGTTCCGTTTGTTTCAGGGCTTTCGATGACGGTATATTGCAAGCCCTCATTGTTTTTCACGAAGCCTGCTGCTACCTGGTCCTCGATGATCGCAGCATCCACGCGTCCCGTTTTCACTTCTTCCACGATCTCGCCAATGCGGTTCAGGGAAGTGATTTGCAAGCCTTCTACTTTTTCTGCCAATTCTTTTGCTGCTGTTTCCTGGATGGAACCGAGCTGTACGGCTACTTTTTTGCCAGCCAGCTGCTCTGGTTTTGTCAGGTTGCTGTCTTTTTTCGATACGATAGTATTTCTCGCTTCGTAGTAGATAACCGAGAAATCAGCATTTTGCAGGCGCTCCGGTGTAGGAGTCATTCCCGCCATGACGAAATCAGCGCGCTTGGATTGCAGGGCTGGAACCAGTCCATCGAAGTTCATATCATTTACCTGTACTTCGAAGCCCAGTTCTTGTCCAATATATTTGGCAATGTCGATATCAAAGCCAACGATCTCATCCTTGCCGCTAGTCAGATCATGGTACTCATAAGGCTGATAGTCTGCTGATGTAGCCATAACCAATGTCTTTTTATCTCCGCTTGGCTGCGCAGCATCCTGGCCTGCTTGCGGCTGCTGTGTGCCTGTCCCACAGCCTGTCATCATCGCTACTGCCAGCAACGAGGAAATGGCAAGCGAAAAAACCGACTTTTTGTTTTTCATGATGAAACCTCCGTTTAGTATGAAGAAAGTTTTGATCAACAATTTATATTTATACAACAAAATGATTGGAATAATCAATGCCTAATTTTCGAAGAAACCGCTTCCTTCGATAGTATGTCCGGTTTTTGTCAAAAACTGCACTGTACTCTCGTTGCTTCTGGCATAATAGAATCCAGACAAAGGCGCGTACCAGGGAGGAATGATTATGGAAAACTGGACTTCTTATTTCCAAGAATTGATGCCAGAGATTGTAGAAGAATTACGAACCTATGTAGAGATGGAGACCCCGACTCACAATAAAGAAGCTGTCGATCGGTTGGGAAGTGTGCTTGCTGAACGGTTTGCGGCTTTGGGGTGCCGCGTGGATGTCATCCAGCAGCGCGAATACGGCAATCCGTTGCGAATCGAATACGGCAAGGGTGACGAGCAAATTCTCATATTGGGCCATTTTGACACAGTCAAAGAGATCGGCACCCTGCAGCGAGAGCCATGGCGCATTGAAGACGGTCGCGTGTATGGGCCCGGTGCCTATGATATGAAGGCAGGTATTGTTTTCAGTTACTTCGCCCTCCGTACCATTATCGAGAAGGGACTGCCGCTTCAAAACAAGCTGGTCTTTTTTTGGAACACCGATGAGGAGACTGGCAGTCTGGCATCCGAGCATTTGATCAAGGAGGAAGCAAGAAAAAGCAAGTGCGTGCTGGTCATTGAACCTGCCGCGGGCAATGGAGCCTTGAAAACCAGTCGCAAGGGCGGCGGCGACTTTATCTTGAAAGTGCGCGGACAGGCAGCGCACGCAGGAAATGATCACGCCAAAGGGATCAACGCGATTGAGGAATTGGCCCACCATGTACTGAACATCCAGTCCTGGACGGATTACGCTCTCGGTACGACACTCTCCGTCGGAACGATCAAAGGCGGAAGTGCCTCCAACGTCGTGCCTGATGAGGCAGAAGCTGTGATTGACGTCCGCGTCCAGACGATTCAAGAGTCAGAGCGCATCGAACGGCTGATGCGGCAACTCAGCCCTGTCCTCCCCGGAGCCAGCCTGATTGTAGAGGGCGGGATCACCAAGCCGCCGATGGAGAGAACGGAAGGGACGGAAGAACTGTTTCGTCTGGCTCGGAGCCAAGCAAAGCTGGAAGGAATCGAACTCAAGGAGATTGGGGTAGGCGGAACAAGCGACGGGAATTTTGCCGCTGCGACCGGAACCCCTGTGCTCGATGGCTTGGGACCTGTCGGCGACGGCGCCCACGCTTCCCATGAGCATATTGTCTTGTCTGAGGTTCCCGGACGAATTGCAGTGCTGCTAAGACTCATTACTGCATTGTAATTTTTTTACAAGTCTGCGTATAATGAATAGAGTTAACATGACGTACTCCGCCCGAGTTAAAAAGGCGGAGTTTTGTCTTGTCTTTTCAAATGAATGGGGAGGGAGCAGCATGGACACAGAACAGATAGAATTTTTGGGAATGAACCCAGTGGGTTTTTGGCGTCGTTTTGGGGCTGCCTTTTTGGATGGGCTGCTTTTCGGATTGCCCTTATCCCTGCTCTTGTCTATCATCCTCGGGGGCGAGGAAAACGAATATCTCATCGAAGTCATCACTTTTCTATATTTCCTTTTGCTTCCGTTATTCTGGAATGGCTACACCATCGGAAAAAAAATCATGGGCATTCGCATTGTCAAAATGAACGGAGAGAATGTCGGAATCGGCAATATGCTGCTGCGGGAACTCGTCGGGCGACTGATCTACATCATTACCTTTGGCATCGGAATCATCGTCAGCGCCATCATGGTCGCCGCGCGCGAAGACAAGCGCTCCATCCACGATCTAATCGCTGGGACGTATGTCACATCAAACGAGCCTTAGACTCTTCATTCCCCAAAAAGGGTGTCCAACAGTCTCTATCGACTGCAGGACACCCTTTTTACTCTTACCCGCGAATCGCAGCGATCGCCTGCGCCCGGTCCGGCTGATTGAATACGGCGTTGCCCGCTACCAGAACAGTCGCGCCTGCCTCGATGCACTGACGGGCTGTTTCCTTGTTGACGCCGCCGTCGATCTCGATCTCCACATGTCCGAGACCGCGTTCATCGAGCAGTCGGCGCAGCTCGCGAATTTTTGCGACTACGGAAGGAATGAACTTCTGTCCGCCAAATCCAGGGTTGACCGTCATCAGCAGCACCATGTCCAGATCCGGCAGCATGGACTCGATGGTCACGAGCGGCGTTGCCGGATTGAGCACCACGCCTGCTTTGACCCCCTGCTCCTTGATCAGGTGAATCGTCCGATGCAGATGGCGGCACGCCTCCTGATGAACGGTGATCCAGTCTGCCCCGCTTTTGGCGAATTGCGGGATGTAGCGGTCCGGCTCCTCGATCATCAGGTGGACATCGAGCGGCAGCTTGGTGACCGGACGAATAGCGTCTACGATCAAGGGCCCAATCGTGATGTTGGGAACAAAGTGGCCGTCCATGACATCGACATGAATCCAGTCTGCTCCTCCCCGTTCGACATCCTGAATTTCTTCACCCAGACGTGCAAAATCTGCTGACAGGATAGATGGTGCGATTTTTACCATGGTTTGTTCCTCCGTTGATATTCTTTCAGCTCTTCTCGAAACTGTTTGTAGTGCTCGTAGCGCTCCATGCTTACCTCTCCGGCCTCCAATGCAGCCCGTACCGCGCAGGAGGGCTCGCTGACATGCAGGCAGCCACGAAACTTGCAGTCTGAGCTCAACACGGCGAAATCCCGGAACGCCTCCGCCAGATCCAGCTCATCCATATCCATGAACTCCAGGGAGCTGAATCCCGGCGTATCCGCTACGTAACCGCCGCCTTCCAGCGGAATCAGCTCGACGTGACGGGTCGTATGCTTTCCTCTCCCCAGCTTTTCACTGACATCTCCAGTCTGCAGGCTGATGCCGGGAAACAAGAGATTGATCAGCGAGGATTTGCCTACACCGGATTGCCCTGCGAATACAGAAATGCGGTCGCGCAGCAATTCCTTTACTTCTTCGACTCCGCGCTGATCCACCTTTGAGGTGGGAATGACCCTGTAGCCGATCGCAGTGTACTTGGCGACAATCTCCGCGATCTCCTCCTCGGACGCGTGGTCAGCCTTGGACAATACAATCACAGAGTCGATGCCTGCCTTCTCCGTATGTACAAGAAACTTGTCCAATAACAGCGAGCTGAATTGGGGCTTGAACATGGAAAAGACCAAGACGGCCTGATCAACATTGGAAATGGGCGGGCGGACCAGCTCGCTGGTCCTTTCGCCCACCTCCATGACATAACCTTCTTCCTCGCTGATGACATCATAGACGACCCAGTCGCCTACGAGCGGTGTCACCTTGGCTCCTTTTTTCTTGAACAAGCCGCGCGCACGGCAACTGTAGACGCGGTCCCCGTCCGCTACGTAGTAGAAACCGCTTAGCGCTTTGACAATCCGTCCCTCTGGCATTCAAGTACCTCCACTTATCTACGGCAAGCTGTTGTACGATATAGGAATGGTTTGATATTCAATGTATTGATTGTTCGACCCTTTGATAAACACGCGAATCACGGCATCCTTCTGCGGCGAGAGCACGATCGGCACGTCAAATTCGTTGCTTTCCGTGATGACGTCCTGGTAGGCTACCTGCTTGTCGCCCCGAGCGTCCGAGACCTCGATCTTGAAGTCGACCGTCTCGCCAGGAACGACTTCCACGTAGACCGGTACATTGTAGGACTTGGCATCCAACGGGATTTGTCCATTGCTTACGGTCAACGGAATCGCCACTCCTTTTTCCACCTGCATGCCAGGGTCGTACGGATGAGTAGACAGGACTCTGCCCGCCTCCTGAGTGGTGTACGAAGGCTCCTTGGTGACGTCCCCTACTTCAAGGCCAGCCTTCAAGAGCTCGATTGTCGCCTCTTCTACCGTCTTTCCACGGACTTCCGGCATCTTGACGAAGGATTTGCCCTTGCTTACCTTGACCGTCACGGTATCTTTGCTCGGGTAGACTTTGTCGTTGAACGATGGATCCTGACCGATGACGATTCCAGCTTCTGCCTGGTCGTCCTCTTCTTCCACGAACTTGATGTTCTCCGGTTTAAAGCCCATTCGCTTCAGCATATCTTCGGCTGTCGAACGTGACAGTGTAATCAGGTTGGGCATGTCTTCCGCCTGCTGTCCCTTGCTTACGTAGATCGTGACGGTTGCCTTTTCCTTCAATCTCATCGGCGGAGCCGGATCCTGTCTGATGACCATCCCCTTCTCCAACGTGTCGTTCGCTTCCTCGATCACGTTCGCGACAAGCTTGGCGTCTTCGATTTTTTTTGTGGCCTGCTCTACAGGCGAACCTTCTACATAAGGGACGGGTACTTCTGGTACAGTTGGGAAAAGATTTAAGAGTAAATTGAATCCGAGAAACGCAAGTACAAAAAACAAACCGATGCCGCCCACCCATAGCAAGGCTTTAACCCACCATTTTTTCGGTGGCTTTTGCTCATCATCGTCATCCGTGCGCTCATGGCGGTTGCGCTGGCTTGAACCGGCGCGACCAGAGGCCTGCTTTTCCAACATTTCAGGCGTAATGATGGGTACGACTCTCGTCTCCTCATCATCCACAGGAAAAATCAGTTTTTTCTCATGCAAACGTTCTGGCAACAGGCATGTTTCCAGATCATCCAGCATCTCACGGGCTGAAGCATAGCGCAAAAACGGGTCCTTGACCAGTGCTTTCAAAATGACATTTTCCACACTTTGTGGAATGCCCGGATTGATTTGACGCGGTTCGGGAAGCGGCTCCTGCAAATGCTTGAGCGCCACTGAGATCGGCGAATCTCCTGAAAATGGAAGCTCTCCCGTAACCATTTCATACAGCACGATCCCGAGTGAATAAATATCGGACTTTTCCCCGGTAATGCCGCCCCTTGCTTGTTCGGGCGAGAAATAGTGAACCGAACCCAGCATGGCATTGGTATGCGTGATCGTCGTCGAGGTAACCGCTCTGGCGATGCCAAAATCCGTTACCTTTACGCGTCCATTTTTCCCGATCAGAATATTATGCGGCTTGATGTCCCGGTGAATAATTTGATTTTGATGCGCGTGTTCCAATGCATCGAGGATCTGTTCAGCAATTCGTACTGCCTCTTCTACCGGCAAAGCACCGCGTGAGACAATCATTTCTTTCAGCGTGGAGCCTTCCACGTATTCCATCACCATGTAGTGCGTATCGTTCTCCTGTCCCACATCGTATACGCCGACCACATTGGGGTGAGACAGACTGGCAACCGCCTGTGCTTCCCGCCGAAAACGGTTGACGAAATCTTCATCCGTCCCGAACTGGGAACGCAACACTTTGACGGCCACCTGCCGATTCAATATCAAATCTCTGGCCTTGTATACAATTGCCATGCCGCCACCGCCAACACGGGCTTCCAACTGATAGCGTCCACCCAGTCGCAAACCTTCCATCTCTCTCACCCCTCTTTCTGACTAGCATCGGGCATATTGCGGACAGCGACCAGTGTGATGTTATCTTCTCCACCGGCAGCCAAAGCCTCATCGATCAGGCCGTCTACTCTGTCCTGTAGCGATACCTCTTTATGTAGCCATTCTTCCATTTTCTTGTCTTGCACCTTGTTGCTCAAGCCATCTGAACAAATCAATACAATGTCATCCGCCGACCATGGAAATTGACCCAGGTCGATCCGCACATCCGGCTCCGTCCCCAAGGAGCGCATGATGACATTGCGATGGGGATGGACGGAAGCCTCCTCCTGGGTAATCTGCCCGCTTTTCACCAATTCGTTGACCAGGGAGTGATCCTCTGTTTTGATCAGAAGAGCTCCATCATTGAAATGGTACAGGCGACTGTCCCCGATATGCGCTGTAATCACGCTCTCCGAACTCAGCAAGGCGGCGACGACGGTCGTCCCCATGCCATTGCATTCCGGGTGTTCCAAGGAGTATTCATAGACTTCCTTGTTCGCGTGCAAAACAGCGTTCATCAGTTGTTCCCGGGCATCCTCATCGTCCAGGCCATTTTCCAGATGACTCAGTTCTTTTACTATTCGCTCAACGGCGAGCCGGCTGGCAATTTCGCCAGCCTGATGACCGCCCATACCGTCTGCTACAACTGCCAGCACACGTCCGTTCAGGTCTTCCACACAGGCAAAAAAGTCCTCGTTGACCTGACGGACGCGGCCGACATGGGATTTCATCGCAATTTCCATGGTAACACGTCACCCCACGGTTTCTTTAGCGTGTTGCGCCCTCAACTGCCCACATGCAGCGGCGATATCACTGCCGTGTTCACGTCTGATGGTCACATTGATTCCCTTGTCCTCCAAAATTCGTTTGAACTGAAAAATTTCATTGCGCGGTGTACGCACATAATCCCGCTCCGGCACGTAATTGACGGGAATCAAGTTTACGTGGCAAAGCATATCTCCAATCAAACGGGCCAGCTCTTCGGCATGCTCCGGCTGGTCGTTTTTACCGCCGAACAGGCCGTACTCAAAACTGATGCGACGACCGGTCTTGTTGATGTAATGACGGCACGCCTCCATCAACGTATCGAGCGGAAAACCGCGATTGATCGGCATAAGCTGGCTTCTCAGCTCGGTGTTGGGCGCATGCAGGGAAATAGCCAGATTGACCTGCCCGCCTCTTTCCGCGAACTCGTAGATTTTCGGCACGATGCCGCTCGTCGAGACGGTGATGTGGCGCGCCCCGATATTCAGCCCGCGATTGTCGTTGATAATGGACAAAAAACCCATCAGGCTCTCGAAATTTTCAAAAGGCTCGCCAATCCCCATGACGACCACATGGCTGACACGCTCTCCCTGGGCATCCAGCTTGCGTTGCGCCATCAATACTTGTGAGACGATCTCACCGGCGTCAAGGTTGCGTTTTAACCCGCCCAAAGTGGACGCACAGAACGTACACCCGATCCGGCAGCCCACCTGTGTGGTCACGCAGATGCTGTTGCCGTAGTTATGGCGCATGATGACGGTCTCGATTGCATGGCCGTCGATCAGTTGGAACAGGAACTTGATTGTTCCATCCTGCGACTCCTGATGCATGATCTCCTTGAGCGGATCCATGCGAAAGGTACTCTCCAGTTTTTGGCGCAAATCCTTGGATATATTGCTCATCTCGTCAAAGGAAGCAACGCGTTTCACATACAACCAATCAAAAATTTGTTGGGCGCGAAACGGTTTATCCCCCGCCTCTACCAGCCAATCCTTCATTTCATCGAGGGTCAGACTGTAGATGAGCGGCTTGGCGCTAGTAAATGTTGTTATTGGCATTGCTGTTTTCACATCCTCAAAATCAATGCAACTTGGCATCGTCATTTTTTCATTGTACCCTGCCTGACGCCTGTCTTCAAACGGTTTTCCCCGCCAATTGCGCAATTGCGTCGCTTTACCTAGTGTAAACCAATCCGCGCTTGTGCAAACAAACGGCAAAAAGGAGCAGCACCCTCGATTACGAGCATGCCGCCCCTTCGATTATCTTTTCCGCTTCAAACGGGCGATAAAAAAGCCGTCGCTGTCGAAATCCTGGGGCAAGATCTGCAAAAAACCCTTGGACGGATCCAGCTTGTCCCGGACCGGCTGAGGCATGTCGTCGGCAAGCGTCTCATCCAGGACAAAATCAGGATGTTCCGCTACAAAACGCTTGACGATCTCCTGATTTTCCGCAGGCTCGATCGTGCAGGTGCTGTAGACCAGGAGTCCTTCCGGGGCAAGCATGGACGAGAGTCGTACCAGTAGCTCATACTGCAGCTTGGCAATCTCTTTGACATCCTGGGGAGTTTTGTTCCACTTGAGATCCGGCTTGCGGCGAATGACGCCAAAACCAGAGCACGGGGCATCCAGCAGGATTCGGTCGAAGCTGCCCAAATTCCGATCCGGCAGTTCGAGCGCGTCGCTGACAATCGCATCAATAATATCGATGCCAAGACGATTCGCTGTCTGAACGATCAACTCCCGCTTGTGTGGATGCACATCGCTGGCTACGATTTCGCCCTGGTTGTCCATCCGTTCAGCAAGATGCGTCGTCTTCCCTCCCGGAGCCGCACACGCATCCAGCACGCGCATGCCAGCCTTTGGCGCTACAGCCAAGGCCACCAGCATAGAGCTTTCGTCCTGAATCGTGCAATACCCTTTTTGGAACCAGCTTGTCCCGGCAGCATTGCCTCCCGCCAGCAGGATACCATCCGGGGCAAGCGCTGAGGCTTCTGCTGCTTTGCCTTCTTCCTGCAAGTGGGACAGCAAGGCTTCCCGGGTCGTTTTCAGACGGTTGACCCGAATAGAGCTGTGCGGCGCTTGATTGTTCGCGTCGCAGATCGCACGTGTCGTCTCCTCGCCGTATACGTCCAGCCACTGACGGACCAGCCATTGCGGGTGGGAATATGTGACAGCCAAGCGTTCCGCGAGGTCTCCCTGCGGTTCACGCTCCCATGCATCTGGCTGGCGCAGGACATTGCGCAAGACGCCATTGACCATCGAGGCGATACCTTGGTGGCCGCGGCGTTTGGCGATTTCAACTGCTTCATGCACCGCCGCCCGTTCGGGAATCCGATCCAGATAACGAATCTGGTACAGGCTCAAGCGAAGCAGATTGCGTACCCAAGCCTGAAGCTTTTTGCCCCCGACAAAATGGGACAGGACGAAATCAAGCGTCATTTTGCGCTGAATCGTTCCATAGACCAGCTCGGTTACCAGCCCCGCATCTGCCGCACTCAAATCTGCCTTGTCCAATACAGACTTCAATTCCAGGTTGCTGTAGGATTTCTGTTCTTCCACTCGATTCAGCACATCAAGTGCCAGTTCACGTGCACCTTTTTTTGCCACGGGCTATTCTCCTACCTTTGTGCCGATTTCGATGCTGTTGCCCGCTCCGCGCAAAAAGTCAAGAGCACTCATCCGCTTCTTGCCCTCTGGCTGAAGCTCGGTTATTTTTACCGCGCCACTCCCACAGGCTATGACCAGGCCATCCTCTTCCCGTGCGAGGATGGTGCCAGGTGCCTCTGCGGAGCCCGTAGTTTGGACTTTTTCCACCCACCATACTTTCCACACCTTGCCTTGATAGCTCGTAAAAGCGACCGGCCAAGGGTTCAAACCGCGCACTTGGTTGTAAATCTGCTCCGCTGTGCGCGACCAATCGATGCGCTCATCGGACCTTTTGATATTGGGAGCAAAGGTAGCGGCTTCATGGTCTTGTGCCTCTGCCTTCAATTCGCCCGCCAAAAGGGCCGGGAGTGTATCGATGAGTAAACCGGAACCAGCGACCGCCAGCTTGTCGTGAAGACTCCCTACCGTATCCCGTTCCTCGATCGGGACGATGACCTTGCTGAGCATATCCCCTGCATCCAGCGCCTCCACCATGTACATGATCGTGACGCCGGACTCTTTTTCGCCTTCCACGATACATTTGTGGATCGGGGCGCCTCCCCGGTATTTGGGCAGCAAGGAAGCATGGACGTTGATGCAGCCAAAGCGGGGCGCTTCCAGCAGCTTTTTCGGCAAGATCTGTCCATACGCCGCTGTCACGATCAAGTCCGGCTCAAGCGCCAGCACTTCTGCCAAGGCTTCCTCTGTCTTGATCCGCTCCGGCTGCAAGACTGGAAGCCCATGACGGATAGCCGCCTCTTTTACAGGCGGCGGGGTCATGACTTGTTTGCGTCCTACGGGGCGGTCAGGCTGTGTGACCACTCCGATGACGTGATAGCCTGCTTCCATCAGCGCATCCAGACTGGATACAGCGAAATCAGGCGTTCCCATAAACAGGATGCGAGTTTTATCCAAAGCGAATTATTCCCCTTCCTCGTCCGGGCTCACCGGGTACACCTTGTCTGCCACATCAATGAACAGTACGCCGTTCAAGTGGTCGATCTCGTGCTGAGCGCAGCGGGACAGCAGATCTTCCGCTTCCAGCTCCACGTGATTGCCCAGGCGATCCTGACCGCGCACCTTGATCCACTGATGGCGGCGGACTTCACCGCGCAATCCTGGAATACTCAGGCAGCCTTCCGGATAATCGATTTGCTCTCCTTCATGCTCGACGATCTCGGGATTGACGAGTTCGATCAAGCCGTCGCCGCAATCCATGACGATGACGCGTTTGGAGATGCCGACCTGTGGGGCAGCAAGCCCTACGCCATTGGCGTCATACATCGTGTCTGCCATGTCGTCCAGCAGCTTGTGCAGATTTGCGTTGAATTTGGTCACCACGATCGCTTTTTCCCGCAGGATTGGATCCGGATGTTTGACGATGGTGCGAATAGCCATTTGTATTATATCCTCCCTAAAGCAGTACGTAAGGATCGACGTCAATCGTCATCAGTACCTTCTGCTGTTTGTTCCACTCTTCAAATACAGCCGTCGCTTGTGCCAGCAATTCGGCCACATTCGGTTCATCCCGATATTTTAGCATGATCTGAAATCGAAATCTATCCTTTACCCGTGCGATCGGAGAAGCGACGGGTCCGAGCAGAATGGTCGTCTGCGCTACTTTTTGCCGCAAAAAATCTCCCATGACATGCGCTCCCCGCACGACGACCGGAACCTCTTCATGGCTGAAGGTGATCAGCACGAGCCGGAAATACGGGGGATAACCGGTCCTGCGACGCTGCAGCATCTCGTCTTCATAAAAGGCCGGATAATCGTGTCTGGTGGCGTGCTGGATGCTGTAGTGCTCCGGGGTGTAGGTCTGAATAACCACATCCCCCTCCAGCTCGTGGCGCCCCGCCCGGCCGCCGACCTGCGTCAGCAGTTGGAAGGTCTTCTCCGCAGCGCGAAAATCCGGCAGGTGCAAGGAGGTATCCGCCGCAATAATTCCTGCCAGCGTTACGCGCGGAAAATCCAGCCCTTTGGCGATCATCTGGGTCCCGAGCAGGACATCGCCCTGGCCTTGGCGGAACTTGCTCAGCAGCTCCTCATGGGAGCCTTTTCGCGAAGTCGTGTCCACGTCCATGCGAATGACGCGAATACCGGGGAAGAGCTTCGCCAGCTCTGCTTCCACCTTCTGCGTCCCTGTCCCGAAGAAGCGGATATGCTCGCTTTGGCACTCCGGACAATGCGATGGCTGCGGAATCGTATACCCGCAGTAGTGGCAGCGCGCCGTATGATTGCTTTTGTGATAGGTGAGCGAGATGTCGCAATGGACGCAGCGCATGGTGTATCCGCAGGAACGGCACATGACAAATGTGGAAAAACCGCGGCGGTTCAAAAAGATGACCATCTGCTCCTGCTTCTTCAGCCTGTCCGCGATCATTTCATGCAAAAGGCGGCTGAACATGGAGCGGTTCTCGCTGTGCAATTCCTCGCGCATATCGACGACGTGGACTTGCGGCATGGGGCGGTTGCCCACGCGATCAGGCATCTTGAGAAGCTTATACCTGCCTCGCGTCGCCAGGGCGTACGTCTCCAGTGCCGGAGTGGCGCTGCCCATCAAGAGGACCGCATTGTTCTCTTTGGCCCGCCACAAGGCGACTTCACGTGCATGATAGCGGGGCGTCTCTTCTTGTTTGTAGGAGCTTTCATGCTCTTCGTCGATCACAATCAGTCCGACATTTTCAAAAGGGGCAAAGATCGCGGAGCGCGCCCCGACCACTACCTTTACCTCTTTACGGATGATTTTGCGCCACTCGTCATAGCGCTCTCCCTGCGACAATGCGCTGTGCAGCACAGCCACATCCGCACCAAAGCGCGCCTTGAAACGCTCCACCATCTGCGGTGTCAGCGAAATTTCCGGCACGAGGAAGATCGCTTCCCGCCCTTTCATCAGGGTGTGCTCGATGGCTTCGAGGTACACCTCTGTCTTGCCGCTCCCGGTGACACCGTGCAGAAGATACGATGCGTAGCTCGACTCCTTGATGGAAGTGATGATCGGTTCCAGTGCCTGGAGTTGCAGCGGGGTAAAATCCGGCTTCTGTTTCTCCTGAAATCGGCGATTTGCATACGGATCGCGGTATATCTCGACCTGCTCGATCGCGATCCACCCTTTTGCCTCCAAGCCTTTCAAGGCAGAGCGGTTGATCCCGAATTCGTCGCGCATAGTCTGTACCGAAAAGGATTGCTCCGGGTGCTGAAGAAACACCTCCAGCACTCTGCGCATCTGCTCGGCTCGAGCCGATAGAGAAGCCAGAGACTCCGACAATTGCTGGGGCGTCAAAAGGCTTCTCACAAAGCTTTGCTGTTTTTTCGTGATCCGGTCCCTTACCTGGTACTCCGTCGACAGCAGACCGCTGTGAATCCAGCCCGGCACCAGCATAAACTCGTCCGGGAACTGCTTCTCCACCTCTGCAAGCGGCAATTGGCGCTTGCGGTACAGCTCCCAAAGAAGCCCCGACCTGGAGCATGTCTCTTCGTCCAAAAGATCGCTCGCGGTCAGCCATTTCTGCGCCTTGCCTTTGAGAACGGCCGGCAGCATCGCCTGTACAGCCGTCACCCAGGGACACAGATACTGCCTGGACATCCACTCGCTCATCTTCAACAGTTCGGGTGTCAGCGGAGGTGTGTCATCCATGACCTGCTCCACATCTTTGAGCCGATGAAGGGCCTCCTCAGGTCCGTCGTCCTCCGTGATTCCGATGACATACCCCTGCAGCTTGCGCGGACCAAACGGCACCACCACACGGCTTCCCACGTGTATGAGCGGACTTAGCCATCCGGGTACGCGATAGTCAAACGGCCGGTTGGTCCGACTGACCGGCACATCCACGATAACCTGTGCAATCATGACAGCTCACGCAGCGACCGCTGCTCCGACAAGAGAAGAATGGCATCCAAAAGCTTGTCCGCTACGGCGCGCTTGCTCATTTTGGCCAGCTCCACCTGTTCGCCGGAACGGGCCATCAGCGTGACGATATTGGTGTCGCTGCCCATCCCGGCGCCTTCTGTCAGCACATTGTTGGCGACGATCATATCCAGGTTTTTGCGCTCGAGCTTGGATTTGGCATTTTCTGTCAAATTCTGCGTCTCGGCAGCGAACCCGACCACAAACTGCTTGGTTTTTCGCTCTCCTATGGTTTTCAAGATATCTGGTGCCTTGTCCAACTCCAGGACGAGCGGGCCATCGCCTTTTTTCATTTTATGCTCATGTACCGTTTTCGGCCGATAATCCGAGACTGCAGCAGACTTGATTACGATGTCGCTTTCAGGCAAATCACGCATGACCGCATCGAACATTTCCTGCACCGACTCCACAGCGACAAAGCGCACTCCTGCAGGCTGCGGCAAAGAAGTCGGGCCGCTCACCAGGATGACGTGCGCTCCGCGGTCCCGTGCCGCTTCCGCAATCGCGTAGCCCATCTTGCCCGAAGCGTGATTGGTAATATAGCGCACCGGGTCGATTTTTTCTCTCGTCGGACCAGCCGTTACCAGCACGGTTTTTCCGCTCAAGTCCTTGTCTGTACAGTCCACTTGCCTTTGCTCGGCAAAAAAGGCTGCGACCGCCGCGACGATTTCTTCCGGCTCTGCCAGACGTCCTTTTCCTACCCAGCCACAGGCAAGCAACCCTTCCCCAGGCTCGATAAATCGATAGCCATATTCCGCAAGCTGGCGCATATTGGCCTGTGTTGCCGGATGGTCGTACATGTTCACATTCATCGCTGGAGCCACCAGGACCGGAGCCTTCGTGGCCAGGACGGTTGTCGTCAGCATATCGTCAGCAAGACCGTGCGCCATTTTCGCGATGACATTGGCTGTCGCAGGAGCTACAAGTATCAAGTCTGCCCTGTCTGCCAGATCGATATGGCTGATTACATGCGGGTCGGGCTCCGCAAAAACATCCGTGTGCACAGGCTGATGGGACAAGGCCTGAAACGTCAACGGCTGAACAAATTCCACTGCATGCTTGGTCATGATCACATGGACGGTCGCCCCTGCCTGTGTCAGCTTGCTCGTCAAAGCAGCGGCCTTGTATGCAGCAATCCCTCCGGAAACACCGAGCACAATTCGTTTTCCCTCTAGCGAGTCAAGCGAATGCATCTCATTCTCCCCTTTTCAAGAAAGCTCCTCATCCGAAAAAAACAACCTGCTTGAGGTTGTTTTTACGAGGTTTTGCCCTATTTGCGCGTGTCTTTATTCTCGTACACGAGTTCATCGGAAATCATTTCTTCCAATGCCATCCCGACGTATTTTTTCGACTTTGGTTTTGCGACTTGCATCGGGCTGTTCTCCCGAAGCTGGCGCGCACGTTTGGATGCGACTGTCACCAGAATGTACTTGCTCTCCGCTTTCGCAGTCAGTTCATCAATCGATGGATACAACATGATTATCGAACCTCCTTCAACCATTTGCGATATTTGTGAACCTGGCGCTCCCGCTTCAGATGCTCGGCAGTGATGATCGCCTGAATCCGGTCGCACGCCCAATCAATTTCATCATTGACCACGACGTAATCGTAATGGTCCATCAACTCGATCTCCGCACGCGCCACTTCCATCCGCTTGCGAATCGTTTCCTCGGACTCCGTGCCGCGGCCGATGATCCGGTTTTCCAGTACTTCCAGATCTGGAGGAGCGAGGAACAAAAACGTCCCCTGGGGAAACTTTTCTTTTACCTGCAAGGCACCCTGGACTTCGATCTCCAAAATGACATCGCGCCCGGAAGCCAGCATCGCATCCACAAAGGCACGCGGCGTTCCGTAGTAATTTCCCACGTATTCTGCCCACTCGAGCAATTCGTCTTGCTCGATCATGCGGCGGAATTCTTCCTTGCTCTTGAAAAAGTAATTGACTCCCTCTACTTCTCCGGGACGCGGCTGGCGCGTCGTTGCAGAAACGGAGTACACCAGATCAGGCATACGTTCACGAAGGGCTTTGCAGACGGTACCCTTCCCCACTCCTGCAGGTCCGGAGAGAATCAAAAGGAGACCACGATCAGCCATATCCATGATTTACACTCCTACTTATTCGTCCGATTCATCATCTTTCGTCGTCAGTCTCTGTGCGACCGTCTCCGGCTGCACGGCGGACAAAATGACGTGATCGCTGTCCGTGATAATCACCGCTCGCGTCCGTCTGCCATAAGTCGCGTCCACCAGCATGTTGCGGTCCCGCGCCTCCTGAATGATCCGTTTGATCGGAGCAGATTCAGGGCTTACAATGGAGATGATGCGGTTGGCGTTCACGATGTTGCCAAATCCAATATTGATTAGCTTGATTGCCATGCGGCCCAGCCCATCCTTTCGTCCTACTCGATGTTCTGAACTTGCTCTCTCATCTTTTCCAGTTCTGTCTTGATATCGACAGCCAGGTGCTGAATATGTAAATGATTTGCTTTGGAAGCAATGGTATTTGCTTCCCGGTTCATTTCCTGCAAGAGAAAATCAAGTCCTCGACCTATCGCGTCATCGCGTCCGAGCTGCTCGGAAAATTGGAGGCAGTGGCTTTGCAGCCGCGTCACCTCTTCGCTGATGTCGCTTCGTTCGGCAAAAATAGCGACTTCCTGCACGATGCGCTGCGGGTCCAGTTCTACAGATACCTGGTTTAGCATGTCAGCCATTCGCTGTTGAAGACGTTTGCGATACTCCTCGCTGGCCTGTGGAACAAGCTCTTGAAGCTGGCTTACCCACTCCCTGATCTGCGAAAGCCTCTTGGACAAATCCATTTGGAGTTGGGTTCCCTCCGCTTGTTTCATCGCCAGTAAATCTTCGGCCGCCGCTCTCACAGCATCAAGGATCCAGTCCCCTGTATCCTTCTCGGCATGTTCTTTGCCATCTTTGGTATGTACGACACCAGGCAAAAGCAGCAGGTCCTTGGGTGTCAATGGCGTCTCCAGTGAAAAGCGCTCACCCATCTCCCTGGCAATCTGCACGAATTGATTGGCGAGATGCCAATCGATCTCAACTTCCGATCTCGTCTCGGCCGCTTCCCCTTCCAGCGCAATCGCCACGTCAACGCGTCCGCGCCGAACAAAAGACGCGACCTGTTTGCGAACCGAATCCTCAAGCATTGTCCAGGCTTTGGGTAAACGAACCAGTATGTCCGAAAAACGATGATTGACCGAACGGATCTCCACCGTTACACGCAATGCTCCTTTTTCATCCTCTTTCCGTCCATACCCTGTCATGCTTCGTACCATCGCATTCACTTCCGTCACTGGATTCCGTCTCGATTTTGTCGGATTCACGGCAGACAAGCTGCCAAGAGGACTAGGAGCCACGACCAAAAAATCGTTAATTTATTATAGGAGACAACTATTTGCAGTGTCAACTCATGGAGGTGATAAGGATACAACATTCCTCCCTCTACAGTCGTTTTATGCTACACTGTGAAGGCATCATGCAACCAATTTGAACGAGGTGAATCCAAGTGGCATTCGATGGCGTAGTCACCCGTGCTGTAGCACAGGAATTACATAGATTGGTCGGTGGGCGCATATCCAAGATTCATCAGCCCCACCATAGCGATATCGTTTTGCAGGTTCGTACGCAAGGTGAGAACGTCAAGCTCTTGCTCTCCGCAAATCCCACCTATCCGCGCATCCATGTGACGACAGAGGAGTTTACCAACCCGCTGGAAGCCCCGATGTTCTGCATGCTGCTGCGAAAGCATTGCGAAGGCGGGATGATCGAATCCATCGAGCAAATCGGCATGGAACGCATCATCCACATCGACGTGCGCACTCGCGATGAGCTGGGAGACACGACGGTGCGCAGAATCATCATGGAAGTCATGGGAAAACACAGCAACATCATTCTCGTAGATCCCGCTTCCGGTACAATACTGGACAGTGCCATGCACGTCACCCTGGCGATCAGCCAGTACCGACAGGTTATTCCGGGCCGTCCCTATGTGTCCCCGCCGGGCCAAAACAAG
Organism: Brevibacillus panacihumi W25; assembly: GCF_000503775.1. Taxonomy (GTDB): domain Bacteria; phylum Bacillota; class Bacilli; order Brevibacillales; family Brevibacillaceae; genus Brevibacillus; species Brevibacillus panacihumi_A. The sequence goes on from NZ_KI629785.1 coordinate 485,963, forward strand.
CGCGATCTCTTTGAAGTAGACAAGATGGCGTTTATCACCTCTCTTGACTGGAACACCGGACGCTTGGACAAGCAGCTTGTCGATGCCTATACAGGGGTAAGTCCCCTTTTGGCAAAGGAAATTGTTTATAGAGCGGGACTGGCTACACGAGACAGCCTTTGGGAAGCTTTTTCCGCTATCCGGGACGACCTGCTCGCTCAGCGTTATACACCCATGATCGTGACAACCCGGGAGAAATCGTATTTTCATGTGGTAGAGCTGACCCACCTTGAAGCGGAAGCCCTCACGCCTTATCCCACGGTCCAGGCTTGCCTGCAGGCTTACTACGAAGGAAAAGCTCTGCGTGATACGGTCAAGCAGCGCGCCCATGATCTCATCCGCTTCGTCACGGGGGAACGGAACAAGAACGAGAAAAAAATCGAAAAACTCCTGCAGACGCTAGAAGATGCCAGGGACGCTGAGCAGTTCCGCCTGTACGGTGAAATGATCACGGCCAATATGCATCAAATCAAGCGCGGCGACAAGGAGCTGGTGACTGTCAATTGGTACGACGAAGCCGGGGGGACCATAACCATTCCACTCGACCCTCTGAAGACTCCGTCGGAAAACCTGCAATCCTATTACAAGCGGTACAACAAGGCAAAAAACAGCATTCAGGTCGTCAACGAGCAGATCGAGCAAGCAAGAACGGAAATCCTCTACCTCGATGGATTGTTGGGACAGCTGGAGCATGCCAGCTTGCAGGAGGCCGAAGAAATTCGCGAGGAACTGGTCGAGCAAGGATACATGCGTGACCGCAAAAAACGAGGCATGCGCAAAAAGAAGGATACGAAGCCTGCTCTAGAAAAATACATTTCTTCTGACGGTACCGAAATACTAGTCGGCAAGAATAACAAGCAAAATGATTATCTGACCAACAAGCTGGCATCTCCTCAAGACACCTGGCTGCATACCAAGGATATTCCTGGGTCCCACGTCGTTATCCGTTCACGGCAGTACTCGGAACAAACCTTGCTGGAAGCAGCCAATCTGGCGGCCTTTTTCAGCCGCGCACAGCAGGGAAGCCAAGTCCCGGTAGACTACACCTTGGTCAAACATGTAAAAAAACCCAGTGGCTCAAAACCGGGATTCTGTATCTATGAACAACAAAAAACTGTCTACGTGACACCTGAAGAAGCCTTGGTCCACAGGTTGAAAACGAACGCCAAAGGAAACGCATAGCAGCGGGGGCAACGCTCATACTAAGAGCATGTGAAAGGAGGAGTTCCAGAATTGAACATCCTGATCAAGCTCGTATCTAACGGTATTGTGGCGATTCCTGGACTCTGGTGGTCAGGGACTTCCCTTGCTTTTGCTATTGTAGCCAGCGTGATTATCAGCCTGATCGCCTACGCGATTGGCGATTTGCTGATCTTGCCCAGTACGAATAATACATTAGCGACTACAGCGGATTTTATCCTTGTGTTCGCCTTGTTCTGGGCGAGCTGCTCCCTTTTTAATCAGACCTTCGCGTTGTCTGGTCTATTGTTGACATCCTTGATCATCGGGGTGGAGGAGTATTTCTTCCACGGCTATCTCCAGCGTAAAGGCGTACACCACACCAAACATCCAGGGTGACTTCCTGAAAGGAGCATCGAAATGAACGTGATTGGCATCATCCAGACAGACTTGAATGAGTTCAGCGTCCTCTTCGATCAACAGCAGCAAGGCGACCAAGGGCAGGGTCAAGATCAGCAGCAGAGCAATGCCCACAACGGAGAATCACAAAACAGCGAAGAAAACGATTCCATGTTCCTGAGCTTTCTCGACGAACCGATGGGGGGCGGCAATGACAACAAGTCGGGCTCCCAGCAGCAGCAGGGACAGCAAAAAAACGGCCCCCAAGAAATGACGGTACGCATCAAGGGAATCCCGGAAGGACAAAAGGCAAACTTTTTGCAGATGTATCAGATTCTCCAGGATGCCAAGGATACCAACTCTCTGCACCAGTCCCTAACCATTGTTCAGCAGGGAGACCAGCAAGGACAGCAAGGTCAACAGGGCCAAAAGGGACAGGGAAAAAGCCAGTAATCAAGGGAAAGGAATACGTCCAGTCCTGCCTTTCGAAGGGACAGGATACCAAAAAAACCACCCGGAAACGATGTTCCAGGTGGTTTCGCATTCTTCGTGTACCCGCTCTGCCGTTGACCTCATGTTTCTATAACCTGCGCTCACACAGGTGGGTGACACTATTTCGCGCTTCTGCCTTCCCATGCATCCCAACAGGAGGTGGGCTTGACATCTACAGCGAATTTTCGTCTCCCGAATAACACGTATAAGGTTAGAAACATTTACGGCCTTACGTACATCGCAGGAAGTTGTTGCTCTTACTGTATCACAGAATGCTGAAAGGCTCAACGGATATTCTTTCCAGTTGTTATCGCTTCATTTTTGCACGAATGAGGGCTGCGAACTCCGGATGCTGCAACAAAGCGGGCTGCTGTTCTTTTTCCCACGCCAGCATATGGCCCAGATCATGCTGCAAACTTTGATTGAGCCCTTCTTTTGTGACGGAATACGCCTTCTTGGGCAATTGCCGCAAGCGTCGAAGCAGGTTCTCGACTTCCTGACCCAGAAGATCAGCCGGGACCGCCTTGTAGATCAAGCCGATCTGCTCTGCCTCTTCCCCTGAGATCGGATCTGCCAATAGTGCCAAGCGCTTTGCCTGTGCCAGCCCGACTAGACGCGGGAGCAGGTACGTCCCGCCAAAATCGGTCGTCAAGCCAATTTGAACAAATGGCTCCTGAAGGCGTGCACTCTTGGCAGCGAGTACAAAATCGGCATGCAAAGCCAAATTCAATCCTGCCCCCACCGCTACGCCATCAATAGCAGCTATCACCGGCTTCGGCATCTGGTGTAGACGTGTTAACAAGTCGTTGATGACGGTCAGAGCTTCATGGGCCTGCCTTTCCTCTTTCAACGATCCGAGCACGCTCAAATCTGCTCCCGAACAGAAGTTGCCTCCTGCACCTTTTAACACGATAAAGTGGGCTTCCTCTTCTTCAGACGCTTCCACAATCACGTCACGCAATAATCCAAACATCTCGACAGTCAAGGCATTCAACACCTGCGGACGGTTCAGAGTAATGGTCCATACTCCGTCTCGCTTATCGACAAGAATCTGCTTCTCTTGATCCTCCATCTTCACGTCCCCCTTTTATCACTTCTGGACAGGGATGACGCCCATATCTTCCAGGCGTCGCAATGATGCGTCCGTCATTCTCAGCTTTTTCTTCAGCCATTCATGAGTGTGGTCTTCGTGCCCTACCGGTTCCGCTTCCGGCAATGTATCGGCAATCTCCCTGCTGCGAGCATAGGCATGCTCCGCCCAATCAGCCCATTCTTCAACCGCAGTCAAGCAGCAGTCCACCTCAGCTCCCAGTTCACTCCATTCCGCTTGCGTCCGGGACAAAAACAAATCGCGCAACTCCACGTACAAATCATGATTTCCGCTGATTGTTGCGGTGTGCATAGTCTCCCAGTCAGCTCGTCCAACAGCACGGCAAAAGTTGCGCCAGAATTTTTCTTCTCTGGCGGCGAGGGCTACATACTGACCTTCAGCTGTCTCATAGACCTGATAAGCCACAAAATCGCGGGATGAATCAACTTTTTCCTGTTCTGTGTGGCTGCTCTTTGCAAGAAGGGCTTGTAGGCCTGACCAGTAGGAAAGCAGATCAGCAGATGCGACATCCAGATACGCGCCACGGCCTGTCCGCTCACGCTGCACCAATGCCGCACAGATCTGTTCGCTGGCATAGACTCCCACCGCGAAATCAGCCAATGGAAGCTCTCCTGCCACAGGCCTCCCCTGAGCATCCCGAACGGCGGACAAAAAACCGCTTACGGCCTGGATATTCAAATCACTGCTGCCCAATTGATACAGGTCGCCACTCTGTCCATAATGCGTCACAGAACAAAAAATGACAGATGGATGAACCTCCCACAACCGATCATAATCCAACCCCAGATGACGCAAGACGCCAGGGCGATAGCTTTCCACCACGACATCCGCTTCCTTGGCCAACGCAAATGCGAGCGATCTTCCCTCCACCGTGCGCAGATTCAGAGAGATGCTCTTTTGATTGCGATGTGAGCGCAAAATACTTGCACCCGTCTTCCTGTCGGGACCGCCTGCAATAGAGGAAAATGGAGAGGGATCTTGCGGATACGGTTGTACTTCAAGAACCGTAGCCCCAAGTTCAGCAAGTCGCATGGTACAGATGGGTCCGGGAAGATGGTGCGAAAAATCGACCACAGTAATGCCCGACAGCATGCTGTCACCACCCCGTTTCACCGTTTACCTGCAAGATGATTTCGTGGGGCGGGTTTGCTCTTCCTGCTTTTGTTGGAAAATTCCATCATCTTTGGCGAGTCGCTCCATGGGAGCAGGAGGACTTACTTGATAAAGCGTATGGTTAGAGGATAGCGGTACATGTTCCCCTCATTGGCCTTGATGCAGGCGAGGATCATACAGACGATCCAGAACACAAAAAGACCAAAGAGCAGCACAGCACCAATCAACACGAAGATTAACACGGTAGAAATGGCAGCATATATCGTAATCGACAGATTGAAATTCAATGCTTCTTTTCCATGTGCATCGACGAAGGCGCTTCCCTCACGCTTGATCAGCCAGATGATCAGCGGTCCAAGAACATTGCCGAGCGGGATAAAGCTGCCGGACAAAGTGGACAGATGCGCGACCATGGCCCACGTCCGATCCTCCTTGCTCGATGCAAGATACTCATTCATGCACAACCCTCCATTTTGCAAAAGTAAGATCCTGTATAAAAATATACTTCAAAAGGAGCGCAAATAGTCAAAAAAAGGCGAAAAAGCGCCAAATAGTTGGCGCCTTCTCTCGATGAACTTAGTATTTGCTGTCATAACCACCATGACTAGAAGAGCCGTATCCGTATCCACCGTATCCACCACAACCGCAACTGTGGCCATGTCCATGACCATAGCTTTTTCTGCATTCGGTTTTGTAATATGGTTTGTAGTAACAGTGTTTCTTGTAGTATTTCTTTTTGCAGCATTTTTTGTAGTAGCACTTGTGGCAACTAGACTTTCTGCATCCGCAACCCATTACCTCACCCCCTCCTGATCGTTACATCAACAAAGTATGTAGGTAAGTGGTCATCCGCATGGTACACCAGTCTAGTCCCTAGGAAAATCAGCCTTTATCACGATTTACTGTGTGACAATCTTACGCAGCTTGGTGATGCCGTGGTAATCCGGAATTTCCTGGTATTCTTTCACCTTCGGCAGGGTCAGCAGATGGGGTCGTGTCATGTATCCGGGTTTGGAAATATAGACAACATCACAGTTGGCAATCATGTCAAAGACATCAGGGTGATTGGCTTCGATGATGCGCAGTTCCAAATGGTTGATTCCTGCATTGTGCAAATCCTGAATCATCCCCTCTGCTCCCCGTATGGTCGCACAGATGAGACCCACTTTGGTATGTCGTGGATACGCCTCCATTGCAGGAATGACGGTTGTCGGGTCCGGGATAAAATCGAGGCTGACGACGGGCGGAGCTTCCCTCGGCATGATTTGACGCATCTTCATGCTCGCCGATGGATGTGTGACGATGGCCTTGTACTCCTGCAAAAAGCTGGGGTCCTCCTCCAATCGTTCGGTAAAGTCCTCAAAGGTCCTTCCCTCGACCATGGCGCTTGGCAGATGGTATTGAACCAAGCGCAAATACTCTGCCAGCTCCAGTTCGGTATACCGCAAAAACAAAACAGGAAACTGATTCACTTCCTGAACGACAGCGGACAGGACGCGGGAAAATTCATCGAGGGAATAACCCATTGCTTTTATTTTGTGCAGGGTTTCTTTCGCCAGCAGAGCCAGATGGGCCGGGTTGCGGGTCATGAGCGGGTCATTGACCACATTGCTGACAATAGTCCCCCGTCCTTGCCGAGAATCTACCATCCCTTCCTGCTGCAAGCGCAAGTAGACACTGCGCACGGTATTGTAGTTGATTTTCAACTGGGCAGCCAGTTCTCTGACCGTAGGGAGCTGCTCGTGCGGTGACAATTCCCCGCTTCGGATCGAGGCGGCGATCTGTTGATACAGTTGTTCGTGATACGAGACATTTGAGTCTTTCTGCAAGGTGAGACGAAACACGGACACACCCCTCCGCCTATTAATGATCTAACTGTATATGAATTCGGAATAGAACGTCAATACATAGCCTGGCATGAAGCCTTCGCCTCGGGAGATACTATATGCGGCAAGAGATTCAGCAAGAAGGAAGGTGTATTCGTGGGCGAGCAAAGTCGTTTTCGCGAGGGCGAAAAATCTCCTAAAAACGGCGTCTACATGGAAATTGGCGAGTCCGGATCCAGTGTGCAGGATCCAATGATCATCGAATTGGCCAGAGGAGAAAAGTTCCCTGCAACCCGCAACAAGAATCGCGTCTGGACGCAAAAATAACAGGCAAGATCAAGAAGAACCAACCGCTGCGCATGTTGGTTCTTCTGCTGCCTAATTATGTAGTTAGCTGTCTTCGCGGTCATCCTCGTCCGTCTCATCTTCTTCGTCATCTTGTACATATATGATCGTGACTCCGAGGCTCTCCAGCAGTTGAAGCACTTCTCGATTGAGGTCCGGGTCGAGCAGCAAGCCCAGACTTTCCGCCAATTCCAGCTCCTCCAAATCTCCATTTTCCGCATCCTCAATCAATTCGATGACCTCGGTCATCTGGTTGTTTTCCAGTACCTTCAGCAATTCATCTCTTGTCATTTCTTCTTCGCACCTCGATTTCAACGGTCTATCCTTTATAATAGTATACAAGACGACCGTTGAAAACCAAGCTGTGAGGTGATTGGAATGTATCCTGAACCCTATTTGGAATATCTGATCCAGTTTCATGCAGAGCGGGATTATTTTGAATGTCATGAGATCTTGGAAGAATATTGGAAAAGCGCACCCGCAAATGAACGCCAGCCCGTCTGGGTAGGGTTGATCCAGATCGCCGTAGCCCTTTACCACCATCGACGCGGCAACTTCAACGGTGCAATCAAAATGCTGAGCAGCGCGATTCACATCCTTGACAAGCAACAAATGAAACTTCAAGAATTGGGACTGGATTCGATCACCCTCCTGCGTTTGCTGGAGCAGCGCCTGGAGGATTTGCACCAATCGCTTCCTTATCAGCGCATGGATCTGCCCATCGCCTCTCAAGCCCTGCGGGAATGCTATCAACAGGCATGCCGCCAGCGACATCTGCCCGAGTTCCGCAGCAGCGACATGACCAACGAATTTTTGCTGAACAAGCATACCCTGCGCGATCGGCAGGAGGTACGCGAGGAGCGGATGCGGCAATTGAAGCTGCGAGAGCTTCGGCGCAGCAATGGCAGCAAGTAAACCGCATCAAAAGCCGGTGCTATCCATTTCGGTTGGCATCGGCTTTTCGTCTTGTCAGAACACCCACAGGAGCACCCCTCCAACCAAGCCCGCATCCGCGAGCATATGACTGAACCACGTCGGATAGACGGAGGGAAACATCCCTTTCATCCAAGCCCATAATAGACCGACGATGAACACGACTCCCGTCAGAAGAACACCCCACCAGAACCCGAACAAAACGGCCGCGACAATCAGGTGGTAGAGAGAATAAAAGAAAGTTGATAACAAGATAGCTGCAAGACGGTTCATCCCCCGTAAAAAGCGTTGCAGGACAAACCCCCTCCATAGCAGTTCCTCCAGCAGAGAATTGACGACGGTGAGGTAGAGAGCAAACCACCCAATCCAGCGACGATCCAAACCCCAATGCTCCAATATTTTTCGGATGTGATCCGCACTGCCCGGTGATTGCAGCAACAGCCACATGCCCGCCATGGCCCCCACCATGAAGAGGATTCCCAATCCGAAACCATAGAGAGCGCCGCGCTTCTCGAACCTCCCCCAGGCTTGTTGCCAATGATCGCTTAATCTTCCTTCCCGCCATCCGTGAAAAAGCGGAATTCCGAGACAGACGAGCAGGTGAAAGCTGACAAAGGTCACGAACAGACTTTGGCGTTCCACCAAACCGTAGAAGATGGCAAGCGTGGCAGCAAACCCGTAGCCGATCAGCAACAAAAACGACCGTACTCGCAGCATCTTCAGCAAGCTCCTTTATCGCGTATTGGCCGTAAATCATATGTCCGATAGTTTACCCATTCCAAGGCAGCACCATGTTCTCGACTGCATGAATACGCTCAATGAGAATATACAAATATTTTGACAAGTGCTATACTGTATAAACTTGTTGGTAAAAATTATTTGATAAGGAGTGGGCCCCATGTTGTGGAAAAATCGTACCTTTCTGCTGTTGATGACAGGAGAAGTGGTCGCGGGCGCTGGCATATGGATTTTTATCCTCGCCAACCTGCAGTTTATGCAGGGCCTGATTCCTTCTGATACGCTGAAAGCATTTGTCCTCATGAGCGGATTGGCAGTCAGCATTCTTCTCTCCCCGAAGGCAGGCGTCATCATCGATACATACGACAAACGGAAAGTCCTGATTATTTCCAGCTGGGTGCGCTGTATCAGTCCGGTCTTGATGCTTCCGGCGATCGCTTACGATTCCTTGATCTGGATGATTATCGCCCTGATTGTCATGCAAAGCTCGGCAGCCTTTTATTTTCCCACGTTGCAATCATCCCTGCCCGCCATCCTGACCAAAGATGAATTACTAAAAGCAAATAGTGCTTATTTGAACATCTCGACGCTCTCTCGGATTTTCGGCACGGCTGCGGGCGGAATCCTAGTGGCTGCTTTTTCGTTGTCCCAGCTTTATTTGTTTTCGTTGGTCGCCTACGTCGTGTTGGCCGGAATCACCTTCTTCGTTCAGATTCCGCACGTACAGCAGAGCCAGCAAAGAGAAAAAATTGAATTTCGCGAAGTGTTGACGGCTAGCCGAAAAGATCCCGCTATTTTCGTCGGATTGATCAACAGCGGGCTGATCACCCTTTTCCTCGGCGGGGTCAATCTCATGATCCTGAATTTCAGCTCCATTCAAGGAGAGCCGCAGCTCATGGGCTGGATCTTTGCTGCTGAAGGGATCAGCATCCTGATCGGGGGGCTTTTGGCCAAACGCTGGATCGGTGGACGCAATCTGGTCTCCTCGTCCACCCTGATGCTGTTCTTCTTCGCTGTCTCGCAATTCGGCATGACCTTTGTGGACAATAAAGTGATGGTATTGGCTTCCTTTGCCTTTTTCGGCTTCATCGTCGCCTTCTTCTTCCCGGTGACGACCACCATCTTTCAAAAAAGGCTGCCGCAAAATCAGCACGGGCGCTTCTTTTCTTTCAAGAGCATGCTCGATCGCAGCTTTTTCTTTCTGGCGCTGGCCATTACAGGTGCCTCACTCGATTTGTTGGGCCTAAGCCTGTACCTGATCTGCCTCGCCACGGTAACCCTGTTCGCAGGCATTTTCACGTACATGTACAGTAAAAAGCACAAGCTGGACGTGAGAAGCAGTGATGAAAGTCCTGCCGCAGCCTGATTTCCCTATTATGGAAAGTGCAGTGTCTGCGGCCGGATGGATGCGGAACCTTTGTCTGAGTTTCCGGAATGGTGTACACTTACATCATCGTTAACCTACGGGAGGAAATTTTCATGGACACCTTTTCAACTTCTACCCTTGGGCTGCTGCTCCCGATCGCCATGGCCGCCTTCGTCATTATTTTGCGCATGAAACGCGCCAAGCGACCCGTAACTGCAAAAAGCATCATTCTGCCGCCATTTTTTATGGCAACAGGCTTTGCCATGTTTTTGTTCCCTGGCACGACGACAACTCCAGTTATCGACCTGACTGCCTTTCTGATCGGGATTGTGCTGTCCGTTCCCTTGATCATGACATCGCGATTTGAGGTGGTCGGTGAGGATATTTATCTGAAGCCATCCCGAGCTTTGTTCTTTATTCTCGGAGGTCTGCTTGTGATCCGCGTAATCATCAAGCTCGTCATCAACGATTCATTTACTCCCTTGCAAACGGCTGGGCTGTTTTTCCTGCTGGCATTCGGCATGCTGGCTACCTGGCGGGGAGCGATGTTGTACATGTATCGGCAGATCACCAAAAAACCGCTTCGCACGTAAACTTTCTGACCGCATAAAAAAGCAGGACCCGTGACCCTTGAGGCAAACGTCCTGCTTTCTTTAATGTGAAACGCTATCTGCTCACTGATTCAGTCATGTACATCCCGCCAAACAACTCATGCGAAGTCTTTTCGCAGGCTCCTTTCAAACGGACGAAAAACGGCCTTTCCCCTCTTGTGTCTAGCATGCGCCGTGTCAGTCCTGCCCCGGACGGTTCGCATAAAGTCACATTCCCGCCAGGCAAGAAAAAGCTTCGGCAATGCGCCTCCAGCTCAGCATCAAACACACGGGTACCTGCTTCCCAGCCAAACCAGCGGCTCCAGGTATCCGCCGCCTGCTCAAGATTCCGAACCGCATAACCGACCGAGTCGAGGTTTGTTGCTCCATTCGGGTGATTTCCGATCAGGCCGCGCTTGCTCAGCTCCTGGAAGCGCTCCTCATCCCCTTGTTCCCATTGGATAAAAAACGGCGGGTGCATCCCGCTTTCTGGATCGCGCGCAAACAGCATCTGCCAGCGTACAGTAGTCCCGTCCTCTCTCTGGCGGCTGCCTGGGACCGGACCTGTAACCTCCAGACCAGCAAGAGCCAATCGCTTGCTCCACTCCTGGATTTGCGTGGTGCGAAGGGCAAGCTGGCCGAAGCCCTCACCAGCCGGTTTTTCATCAACCAATTGGCGAATCAGTGGATTGTCCGACTTGTCTGCTATCTCTTCGACTTCGACAGCTAAACATTCGATATAGGAAAGTCCAAAGTAACTGACACTATTCCAAGTCCCCCATGAGGTGTGACGTCCACCTGGTGCAACATGATATCCCGCCTGCGCAAGTGAAAATCTCCCTTCCGCAGGGGGACGATGAAGAAAATGGACGAGATGATCAAAGGCGGCTTCCATCAGGCAAACTCCCTTCTCATTGGATCTGGCAGGCTGGCCGACTGGTTTTGCCAGCTTTCGATTTGCTATACTATAGAAATGTTTCACAATAGTCCTGGAAGATCAAGGGGGGTAGAATGAAACAGACGCGAACACAACGGGTGAAGGAACAGCGCAATAAAAAGCGCCGCATATGGATACAGATTAGTATGCGAACAATTCTTTTTTGCTTGCTCGCCGTACTGGCAGTCGGTGCCTATTCGTTCTTCAAAACCTTCTTTTCCGATCCGGACGAAGCTAGCCGATTTCCCGAGACCGTGCCTGACAGTGCAAGCCAGATGCCCGAACCTGCACCAGAACCACATATTCATCTGTCCTTTGTCGGTGATGTCATGATGGCAGGAAACGTCGAGAAGATGCTGATAGAGAAGGGTTTTGACTACCCCTACACAGAGGTAGCAAAATGGTTTGCCCAAGACGATATTACGATCGCCAACCTGGAAACACCCGTGACGACCAGAGGAACCCCGCCTGAAAACAAAGCATTTATCTACAAATCGCCGCCCGCCGCACTGCCTGCCCTCAAAGAAGCGGGCATTGACGTGGTCAACCTGGCCAATAATCATTCCATGGACCAGGGAGTAGAGGGGCTTCTCGACACGTTTTCTTTTTTGGATAAAAACCAGATCGCTTATATCGGAGCAGGAAAAGACATGGAGCGGGCTTATGCTCCTGTCATCGTCGAGAAAAACGGGATTCGGGTCGCTTTCCTTGGGTTCAGCCGCGTCATTCCTGACGTGAGCTGGTACGCCGGAAAAAACAAGCCGGGGATGGCTGCCACCTATGATCCCGCCCTTGCAGTCAAAGCGATTCAGGAAGCCCGCACCCAGGCCGATCTGGTCGTCGTCATCCCCCATTGGGGGGAGGAGCGCAAGGATAATCCCGTCGATCATCAGACGCAACTCGCACGAGCCTACATCGACGCTGGCGCTGACCTGGTCGTAGGCGGACATCCCCATGTCCTGCAAGGCTTCGAGACGTACAAGGATAAATGGATTGCATACAGCCTGGGCAATTTCGTCTTTACGCGCTCGACCGAGCCGCGTACCTGGGAGAGCATCATTTTGCAGGCAAGCTGCACGAAATCAGGGAATTGCGCGCTGAAGGCGATTCCGGTACATGCTGAACTGGCACGGGCTGTTCCGATGAATGATACAGACGGACAGATGTTGCTCAAGCGTCTGGAGTCCATCTCCCTCAATGCCAGGATTCATTCGGACGGCAGCGTATCAGCCAAGGACTAATCACCTCTACTGGTTCCCTCATGCCTGGCTGTCCTTCACCTTGATGGATAGCCAGGCTTTTTACACAAAGGCAATGGCTGCCTGCACGGCTTTTTGCCAGCCCGCATAAAGCCGTCCCCTGCTTTCCTCCCCCATCTCTACCGTAAATGAGCGATCCATCCGCCAGTTTTCGGCGATCTCCCGTCTATCCTTCCAGAAGCCTACAGCCAGACCAGCCAGATACGCTGCTCCCATTGCGGTCGTCTCATTCACCTGTGGACGATCGACAGGAACACCCAGCATATCGCTTTGAAACTGCATGAGGAAATTGTTGCTCACCGCACCGCCGTCTACCCGCAGCCTTTTCAACTGAATTCCCGAATCGGCCTCCATAGCATTCAATACGTCCTTGGTCTGATAGGCCAGGGCCTCTAGGGTAGCACGGACAAAATGCTCCTTGCTGGTTCCCCTCGTCAAGCCGAACACAGCCCCACGCACTTCACTGTTCCAATAAGGCGTTCCCAGCCCGACGAATGCCGGGACGACATAGACGCCATCGGTAGAGGACACACGCTCCGCATATCTCTCGCTCTCGGAGGAGGTTTTCAGCATGCGCAGTCCATCTCGCAGCCATTGAATCGCAGAGCCTGCGACGAAAATACTTCCCTCCAAGGCGTACTCCACCTCTTGCCCGATCCCCCAGGCGATCGTCGTCAGCAAGCCATGCTCGGAGCGAACTGCTTGCTTGCCTGTATTCATCAGCATGAAGCACCCTGTCCCGTAGGTGTTCTTGGCCATGCCTTGTTCAAAGCACGCCTGACCAAATAAAGCTGCCTGCTGGTCTCCAGCAGCCCCGCTAATCGGTACAGATGCGCCAAAGAACAGATTTTTATCCGTATAGGCGTATACTTCTGAGCTGGACCGTACCTCGGGAAGCATCTGTACAGGTACGTCGAGGATGGAGAGCAGTTCTTCGTCCCAGCGAAGGGAATGGATATCGTACATCAATGTACGCGATGCATTCGTACAGTCTGTGACGTGTGCCGCACCGCCTGACAGCTTCCAGATCAGCCAGGTGTCTATGGTGCCAAACAGCAGTTCCCCACGCTGTGCACGCTCCCTGGCCCCTTCTATATGATCCAAAATCCACTTCAGCTTGGTTCCGGAAAAATAAGCATCGATCAGCAAGCCTGTCTTGTCTCGAAAAAGCTGAGTCCATCCCTGCTGCTTCAACGTATCGCAAATCTCCGCCGTCTGTCGCGATTGCCAAACAATGGCGGGGGAGATCGGCATCCCGGTCTCTTTGTCCCAGACAAGTGTCGTCTCCCGCTGATTCGTAATGCCGATCGCGGCGACCTCATGGGCTGATATTTGCTGGTTAGCCAGCACTTCGCCGATGACACTAACCACGGAAGCCCAGATTTCCAGGCCATCCTGCTCCACCCAGCCCGGCTTCGGGAAATACTGCTTGAACTCTTTTTGAGCGATTCCGATGATCTTTCCTGCTTTATCGAACAAAATCGCCCGTGAGCTCGTGGTTCCCTGATCAATCGCAAGCACGTACTGCTGTTCCATGATTGATTTTCCCTGCCTTTCCTCCTCGTCGCTATAACAGTCCTTCAAACAACAAAACGCGGGCCGGCGCAGCATCAGTCCCGATCAGCTTCAGCGGCGCTGCGACCATGAAGTACCTCGCCTCTGCCACTTCTTTTAGGCGAAGGCCCTCGATCACAATCATTCCAGCCGAGAACAAGATCTTGTGAGTGGGATGCCCCTCTTGATTGCGCTCAATCCCGAGCGCATCTGTCCCGACGCCCCTAACGCCCAACTCTGCCAGATACTCTGCGCCGTCCTGGGCTAGATAGATAAACGAAAAGGAAAACTCGTCGCTGTACGAATTTTTTGTCTTAAACAGCAGGAAGTCCCCTTTTTCAATCTCAAAACGCTCCAAATCCTGCCTCGTGATTCGGTCTGCTACTGCTGTCAGATCCAGCACCTTGCAGCCCCCGACCAGCTTTTCCATCGGGATGGACTCCATCGTCTCTCCATCCACGACCATATGGAGCGGCGCATCGACATGCGTCCCTGTATGTACATCCAGCTCGATCCTGGATTCTGTGACGTAGCCGTTGGTCTGCGGCTTGATTCTTGGCTGTTTTTCCGTTTTGTTTTTGTAGACAGTCATCCCCTCGTAGATCGCACCTGTAACATCGTACATTTTCATGTTCCCGTCTCCTCCTCCTGTTTACCCCAATCTGCGTGCGCATCAGCCGGAAAGCGCAATCCGATCTGTCTGCGCGCTTCGTCCATGATCTGCATCGCCATAAGAGAGTTTTGATGAGAGTTGGTCGCCGATTCTCTTTTTCCGTTCTGGATCAACTCCATGAATTCACGAATTTCATATTGCATGAGGTGGGGGGTTTGCGGCACTGTGAGGTCCTCGACACGTCCATCGCGGTAGCGTATCTCCACCTTTTGCGGGCGATTGATCTTATCGATGACCATCGTGGCGTCCTCGCCTTGGATTTCGGCAGGCAGAAAAGAGGTAGTGATCTTGGAGTACATAACTGCTGCTTCACAGTCCGGGTAACGCATGAGGATACTCCCCTGTCCGTCTACACCTGAGTCAAGCATGACTGCTTCAGCCTGAATGCGCTGGGGTTTGCCCAACAGGACAACGAGCGGGTACACGCAGTATATGCCAATGTCCATCAGCGCTCCGTTGGAAAAGGCCGGGTTGAAGGCATTGGGCATCTGCCCTGCCTTGTAGGCGTCATAACGGGAGGAATACTGCCCGTTGCTTGCGACATAGCGGCGAATCGGCCCCAATTTGTGCAGATTGCCCTGAATCGCCCGGAAATTGGGAGCAAGCGTAGATTTGACGGCCTCCATCAAAAGGACCTCATGCCTGCGTGCAGCCTGAATCATCTGCAAGACTTCTGCGGCGTTGGAGGCCAGCGGCTTTTCACAAAGGACATGCATGCCATGCTCCATGCAGACCAATGCTTGCGAGGCGTGAAATGAATTGGGACTGGCAATATAGACCGCATCGATCCGCTTGCTTTTGACCATGTCTTCGAGGTCCGTAAACCAATACGGAATCCCCTGCCTAGCAGCAAATTCTCGAGCTCTTTCTTCCGTTCGCGAATAGACGGCCTCCAGCGAGAAGCCATCCACTTCCCTGCCGGATCGAATGAATTCCTCGGTAATCCAGTTGGTTCCGATCACGCCAAAACGCACGAGTTCTGCCCTCCTTGTGAAAAGACGCTTTCCTCTATTTTATTCGTTTTTTTCCACGGCATGTCCTCCAAACTGATTGCGAAGGGCGGCAACCACTTTACCAGAAAAAGTATCCGCCTCCAGCGAGCGGTAGCGCATCAAAAGAGACATGGCAATCACCGGTGTGGCTGCCTGCAGGTCGAGTGCCGTCTCCAATGTCCATTTGCCCTCCCCGGAGGAGTGCATGATTCCTCTGATCTCATCCAGACGGGCATCCTGGGCAAAAGCCTGTTCAGTCAGTTCCATCAGCCAGGAGCGAATGACGGAGCCGTGGTTCCACACTCCTGCCACCTTCGCAAAGTCGTAATCGAACTCGCTTTTGGCCAAGACCTCAAACCCTTCCCCGATCGCTGCCATCATGCCGTACTCGATGCCGTTATGAATCATCTTGAGAAAATGCCCGCTGCCCGATTTGCCTGTGTACAGATAGCCGTTCTCCACCGCTGTATCGCGGAATAGTCGTTCGACCTGACTCCACGCCCGCGGATCTCCGCCTACCATATAGCAAGCCCCATGTCTGGCTCCGCTAATCCCGCCAGATGTCCCTGCGTCCAGATAAAAGATCCCGTGCTCCTCCATCTGCGCTGCACGTCGGATGGAATCCTTGTAATGCGAATTGCCTGCTTCGACGACGATATCTCCTGCAGCGAGCAACGGAGTCAGATCCTCCAATACGCCGTCTACGTGCTCATGCGGAACCATCAGCCAGACTACGCGTGGCGTATCCAATGACTGGACCAGTTCCGCAAGGCTATTTGCCCCGGTTGCTCCTGCGCCACTGATTTCTCTTACCGCATCTGCATTCACGTCGAAGGCGGTTACCTCATGTCCGCGCTCCAGCAATTGCAGCCCCAGATTCAGACCCATTTTTCCCAAACCGATCAACCCGACCTTCATTGTCAACGCCCTCCATTTTCCTCCATTTTTTACCTTGCATGCACAGGTGTCAATAAAGGCTCGTCCTCAGGGTCCAGCCACCAGGTAAAGCCGTCCTCCTCCAATAAACGGTTTGCTGCATCCGGGCCGTTCGTACCTGCCGGGTAGTGATGCAGCGGCACGCGATTTTCAGCAAATGCCGCGAGAATCGGCTCCACCCAACGCCACGCAAGCTCCACTTCCTCCCAGTGGGCAAAATGCGTCCGATCCCCCCGCATCGCTTCAGCCAGCAGCATCTCGTAGGATTCGGGCAGATGCTTCTGATTAGGGACATACGCCATTTCGACAGGCTCGAGCTGCCCGGGCATGCCAGGAGCATGCAGATTCAATCGCAAGGTCATTCCTTGATTCGGCGAGACGTGAATCACGACCAGATTCGGCAGCTCTGCTTCCTCCGAACTTTTGCACTGAACTACGATCCGGGTCGACTTTTCATTCATTCGCTTGCCGGTTCGAAGGTAAAAAGGCACCCCTTGCCAGCGGGGCAGATCAATGAATAGGCGGGCAGCGACGAAGGTATCGGTCATTGACCTTGGCGCTACACCTGCTTCGTCCCGGTATGCGCAAACAGGGGTTCCGTCTATCGATCCGTTGCTGTATTGCCCGCGAACAACGTGCAGTCTGACATCCTCCTGGCCAAGTGGACGCATGGCTTCTATCACGCTTCGCTTCTCGGCGCGTACCTCCTCCGCAGTCATCCGCCCAGGTACGTGCATCGCGGTCATTATGGCCAACTGCAGCAAATGATTTTGCAACATATCTCGAATCGCCCCGGTTTGATCATAGTAAGCAGAGCGTTCCTCCACCCCGATCGTCTCGCTGGCGGTAATTTGCACATTGGCGATGTAGGGACTGTTCCAGACCGCATGGATGATCGGATTCACTGATTTCAGCGTTCCCAAGCTCTGAACCATCGGCTTGCCCAGATAATGATCGATGCGGTAGATTTCCTCCTCGGCAAACACCTCACCCAGCTTGCGATTCAGGTCACGTGCAGACGCCAGGTCTGAACCAAACGGTTTTTCGATCATCAGCCGTCTCCAGCCATTCGTCTGACTTAGTCCGCTGCTTTGCAGATTCCCGGCTATTCCTGCAAACAAATCGGGTGAAACAGACAAATAGAAGAGGCGATTATCACCGATCAGCCGTTCGCCCTCCCCGCTTCGTACATATTGGTGCAAATTCAAATAGGCTTGCGGCTGCCTAACATCCATCTCGTAATACTCGACCCTTTGCAAAAAGGCAGGAAGCCTGGAGAAATCAGCTGACCGATCCTGGCAAAAATCAAGCAGTGACTTCTCTACGCGGGATCGGAACCGCGACTGGCTCCAAGCTCTCCTGCCGATTGCGACAATCCAAAAAGGCTCAGGAAGCTTCTGGTCCAGAAACATGCGAAACAAGGCAGGGAATAGTTTGCGGGCTGCCAAATCACCTGTCGCGCCAAATAACAGCATGGTCATCGAATCCAATTTTGATTGCCCCTCCTTGTCATCATCACGAACAAGCTAACACCGTTATTATTAGGCAAATACCCGGTTTCATCAAGTAGCACCACCTGCGAAGCTGTGGTCCTTTTTTGAAAGGGAAGAGGATTTTTTTGACTTATTCGTGAACCATATAGGAGAGCAGGCAAAATAATTACCTAAGCGATTGTCAGAAAAGTCTGCCATCCGTCATTTCAGGCTTGCTCTCCTGGCATGGGACGTTGCGGGAGTCTCATACCATATAAGGGGAAGGCAATGGCTACTGAGAGGAGGTGCCCTTTCTCTCCACTACCGTGAAACTTGATTGAAGGAGGTTTTTGTCTTGAGACTTCGTCCGCGTGAACCCATTGACGTCGTCATGTATGTATCGACTTGTATCGCTGATCAGGATTGGCATTTGCAAAAATGGTTGTTTCGAATGCGAAGATAGTTCAAACCATGGGAGGAGGACTCTATGCGAGTCGCGATAGTAGGCGTTGGAGGAGTAGGACAAGTAAGTGCGTGTGAACTGGTAAAATCACAGTATTTGACCAAGCTGGTATTGGCGGATATTTCCATAGCCCCTGCTGAGGAATTGGCCGCAGAACTGCGCCGTGAGACCGACGTAGAAATTCAGGTAAAACGGGTGGATGCAAGAGACGTATCCAGTGTGCAGGCCATCTTGGACGATATTGATGTCTTGCTGCATATCGGTTTGCCGGAAAATAACTTTGAAGTGATGAAAGCGTGCCTGAATACAAGAACGCATTATATCGATACCGCTTCTTCGGGACCGCAATGGCTCCGCAAGCAGCTTGCCTGGAACGATAAATTCCGTGCTGCCGGAATCCTCGGCATCATGGGCTTGGGTTGTGACCCTGGTTTTTCCAATATTGCCGCGCGCTACGCCGTCGATCAACTGGACGAGGTAGACGCGATCCTGATCCGTGACGGCGATAATTCAGTCGTTGATTACGATGGTTTTTGCTCCTATTTCAGCCCGCAGACCGCTATCCAAGAATGCCTGGCCAAACCCAATTACTGGACGGCGGATAAAGGTGAGCAGTATCTCCCGACCCCTTTTGCCAACAAGGAGGAGTTTGAGTTCCCTGAACCAATCGGCTGGCTCGACTGCTACAATGTCGAGCATGAGGAAGCGACCACGCTGGGTGAAACGATTGGCAGGGCGAAAGGCTGCAAATACGTCGACTTCAAATACGCCTTGCATCCCGATTTTGTCAATACGCTTAAGGTCTTGAGCTATTTAGGCCTGGACAGCGACGAGGAAATCGAGGTCAAAGGCGTAAAGGTGGCCCCTCGCGATGTCGTCGTCACCACGATGCCCAAACCGGTTGATCTGGCTGGCAAAATCCATGGCTACTCGAGCGTGGGTGCCTTGGTCAAGGGCAAGAAAAATAACAAACGTAAAGAAGTTTACGTCTACACCATAGCCAATCATGACGAGGTGTTTTACAAAACCGAATTTCAAGCAACGATCTGGCAGACTGGAATTCCTCCCGTCGTTGCCGTCGACATGATTGCGGAGGGGTTGTTACAAACGACAGGCTGCATTCCACCGGAGTTGATTGACCCAATCCCCTTTTTGGAACGGCTGAAAGCTCGCGGTATGGCTTTTGGTGTCATCGAGAAGACATCCCCTCTCTCGCAAGGCACGTAGCACGTAACTTGAGATAAAGAAAACCGTTCACCCTGATGTTTGGGGCGAACGGTTTTTTCACATGCTGTTACTTCTATTTTCGCAGCACCGCTCGTACAGGACTGCCATCCGCATCGGCGAGAGGCAGCGGCAGTGCGATCAACTCATAGTCGCCCGGCTCGACATGATCCAGGAGCAGACCCTCCAAAATATGGATGTCGTGCTGGTGCAAACCGTGATGAGCAAGCAATTCCTTGCTGTCCAACGGATCGACCGATGGCACATCTACCCCGATCAGTCGGATTCCTTTTTCAGCCAGAAAGGCAGGCAGATCAGGACGCAGATAGCAGATCTCCTCTGGAAAGTGCTTTGGGTCACTCCAGGAGCCTGTACGAATCAACAAGCGACTGACGCCTTCCAAATCCAAATGGGCGAGATCTTCTGCCCCGATGCTGGGTTTGTCCAACAGTTCCACGACCCGAGCCATCCCGACGTACAGGTCGATGTCCAGATGGAGCATCCTTCTCCCGTCGTCATCGAAGTGAAAAGGGGCATCCACATGTGTTCCGGTATGTATACTCATGGTCAGCTTTCCTACATTGACAGAGCCGCTTGATGATTTTGGCCAGTTCACTTCATAGGTAAAAGGCGTATCACCCGGCCATGTCGGTGTCCCTGCCACCAGCGGGCGTGATATATCCAGCAATTTCGCACACATACGAATTTCCCTCCCCTTCCACTACGCTTCTTTTCCACAGATTACAGAATAGTGGAACCAGCGTCAACATTCACGCGAATAATCGGGTTCTCTCTTTTCATTTGTGACCATTCCCTGTATCGTAAGAACATAGAAAGGGGACGATGGAAGTGGAACAGAGCCATTCCCAGACTGATGGTCGCCACCTCAGATCGCAGCAGACACGGCAAAAGCTATTGGAAGCTGCACGACAAATTTTTCTCGAAGAAGGCTTTCAAAAAACAACAATCTCGCAAATCATCAAGCGTGCCAATACCGGCTATGGGACAGCTTATGTCCATTTCAGCGGAAAAGATGATTTTTTGATCGTTCTCATGGAAGATGTCATGGCTGCCTTTTACGCGATCGCGGAATTGCCTTTCTTTCCCCAGACGCGGGAAGAGGCCCACGAGATGATCCTGCATCAAACCACGACCTTTTTGAATCTGGCGGTATCCGAACGCAAAATGCTTCAGCTGTTTTCCGAAGCGATGGGAGCTTTCCCCACCGTCCAGCAAAAATGGGAGGAGATCCGGGAGCAGTTCGTCCAGCGAATCGCCCAGGATATTTGCCATGCCCAGCGTCAAGGCTTGGCCCGAGCAGAAGTAAACCCCGAGCTTGTCGCCCGGGGCTGGTTCTACTCGCATGAAATGTATTTGTGGGACATCGCGAAAAACAAAAACCAAGCTACGTTAGACGAGATCGCCAGTACCCTCGTCGCGATATATACCGGCGGACTATACGAGCCTCCCCCTGCATCGTTCGGGTAAAACGGGTTTAGAGCTGGATTCCGTAGCCTTGGGCCAATTGCTTCATGCTCTCTTTACTTTCTTTCACCAGGGTCCTGGCCTCTTCCAGCTTCTCGCGGGCAGTGGTCAGGCCTGCCTTGTCCTTGTCCTTGAGCGCAGTGACGATCAGTTGAAATGCCGCTTGCTGGGCGCGGGTCGCAGCCATGTATTTTTCATGGACCTCCTGTACATCCTTGGTCGCAGGCTTGATCTTCTCCAGTTCCTGCACAAACGCCTCATAACGCGGCAATACCTGATCGTTCAATCCCTGGTACAAGGCCTGCGGGTCCTTCAGGGTTTGTGACATGCTGCTAAACTGGGTCATAATCTCCTGCTCCAGGGAGGCTACCTTGGGCAATTCATCTTTAAAGTATTGGTTCGCGTCTTCCTCGACTGGATCGCTGCTGCAGCCAGCCAGCAAAAAAATGGCCGACAGAACAATGAGCATCCATGCTTTTGTTTTTGTCATGATTTTCTCCTTCCCAACAACTGCTGCAAATAGAGTACCACAATTTGTACAATCGTGGATTAGTAAGTTACAACCGATTTTGGTGGAGAAGATAGGATTCCGCTTCCTTGTATAGGCCTTCTTGATCAGCGTATTTCAGATAGCTTTTCATCGTCCGCAGCCACTCGACAGTCGTAGAGCGGGTCGCAGCGATCGATTCGCGCAAATCACTCATCTGGATCGGGCGTTCGATGCCCTGCGTCAGCAAATCATGCAGGACCTGCTCCGTCGCCAATTCTACTACATACTCGATATCCGCAGCCGAATAAAAGGAGGTCCAGGCGGCAAGCTGCGCGAAATTAAGCGGTTCCGATGGACGGCCGGACAATTTTTGGCGAAAAATGGCTTCGCGGGCTTCCAGATCTGGTGGACCGACAAATATCTGCTTGTCAAATCGTCGATGACAGGACGGATCGACGTCCCAAGGCATGCTGGTAGCCGCGACGATCAGCATTTTTTCGGGGCTGCATTTGATCTGATCCATCTCCCATAGCAATTGGTCGGTCACTCTGCGCAAGAGCAGGGAGGAAGCTTTTCCTCTGTTGTTGCTCAGCGCGTCCAGTTCATCCAGGAAGAGAAGGGTCGGTTTTTGCGCCCGCGCCCGAGCAAATAAGTCTTTGATCTGTTCTTCATCGACTCCCTGATAGGGTGAAAGACTATCTGCCAGAGAGAGTGGCAAAAAATGCGCCTCGCATTCTCCGGCGATTGCCTTCGCCAAGGTGTTCTTGCCGCACCCGGGCGGCCCATATAGGAGGACGCTATCACCATAACCCTTTTTGCGAAAGATCCCGGCTGCCCCTGGCGTAACAAATGGTTGGACAATCTTCTGCTGTACCTCATCCTTGATCGTCGTCATTCCCCCAATGTCAGCCAGCGTCATCGGTCGTTGCTTCGTCGCTTCACTGGTACCCTCTTCGTCCGATTGACCTCTCTGCGTCAAGAGCATGGGAACCGATTCATAGGCAAGGAAAAAATCCGTATCCTCAATCGCCTTTTTGAGCGGAGATTCTTGCTGATATGGATTTCCCTCTTTCACGATCATATGTCTGATCTCTTCATCCCCGAGTGTCAATGCCTGGGTAAAGGCATGCAACGCTTCATTGCGCTCCCCCATCTCTGCATATTCCAGTCCAAGCAGATACCAAGTCAATGCATTCGTCTCGTCTCGAGTCAGCATCGCTTTCAATATCTCTATCTTTGTCATTGGTTTCTCCCCTGAAAACGATAATAAGCACATAGCATCATCTTATTATAATGCATATGGCCTACGAGAAGAATATGGGAATAGGAAGAAGGATTGGAAGCAAATAAAACCACCTGCCCCATTTGGGAAGCAGGTGGTTCTCCTTTTACACCAGTACGCGCTGGAAAAAGTCTTCTAATTGGCTAACATCTGTAATCCGCTTGTTGCATTTCTCGGCATCGACACACATGTAATTGCCAACCGCCTTGTAATAATCCGGCGAAAGCGAGGATTTTGCTTTCGAAATCGCCGTCACCAGCGCCACTTCTTCATGGCCGTGGCACAATGAACAAAGATTTTTCTTATTCCCCGGCGTAAATTTGCCTTCTACCCCGATGAATTTTCCGTTTTCTGGATACACGAAATAAATCTTGTTCGTTGCGATGTCAATCCATCCCAGGTAGGTGAGCTTGGAGATTTCCATATTGGCGAGATCTGGAAGCTTGAGCTTCTTGGTTTTCGGAAAGAGCTTTTTGATCTGCGCTTCCGTAATCGCTGGAAAATCTATCGTGTACTCGCTTAGTCTGTTAAGGTACTCCGCGAAGTCCTGTGATGTTTTGCAAGTCGTAATCGGTTGCAGCAGCTCTTTTTGTTCCTTGCTAAGTTCAGGGAACTGCTCCATGATCTTGGATTCGGCAAGAAAGATGACTGCTTCGACAACTTTCGGATCAGACACCGTATTATGAGTACGGAGGACATGATCGGCCTGTTTTTTAATGAAATTGTACTGATGGTTGCGGATAAATGGCTGGGTCATAGTGGACACACCTCTAACTTGTAAGATCAGGGCACCAACATCCATCTGCCCCGGGTTGTAGAATGGTATTGTCCATTCCTCCCATTCATCTTAGGCAATTTGGCCTGCCTGCTAAATAGGCAGTTTTGCAAAAGAAGGGAGGACAAGCCCGGCATCTGCCGCGGGTAAAGCGATCCAAACATATCGTTTGAGTGATCTATGTCATGATACTTGGGCAACCGTCCGGCGTTTAACTTGCTTTCCCTGCCCCTGTGAGATTCGCCGATCCGATAGCTTCATCAAACTCGAAACTTGTCGTACGCTTCACCACGGGTTGGTGCCCAGTTATTGTTTTTGAAAAATAGGTTATTTCCGTCTTGCTATCCATATTTCTTGTAGCGGCCTTATTCGCTACAAGCGTTATCTTAATCTGCACACGCGCAACCACCCTCAATCGAGCAGGGAAATAATTACATACTTTACACCCTCTTTTGCGAAGATGCAAGAGGAACCTTTTGTATTGCGATGGGGAGAAAAAAGGAAAGAGGGTAATCAGGCACGAAAAACTCGTACAAGAAAGTGCGCTCAGCAAACAATACGTGTAATCACCCCATGACCAAGAGCATGTAAGCGAATATGTTTCTTGTTTTATAAGTCGACTCCTAAACCCGGGTAAGCTTTTCCGGGTTAAGGACGATGTAGATTTCGGACAGCTTTCCATCTCTGCATTGTAAAAGGATAGCGGCCACGGTTTTGTCCCCTGAAAGGAGTAGGATACCGGTCTCGCCGTTCAGAGGGGCAAGCACTGCCTGAAGACTACCCTGATAATAGGGTTTTATGCCCTCGATAGCGCCGGCAAGGATTCGGGCCACTTGATTGCGCATTTGTATCGGACGCGTAAACGCGTGTACCTTTCCGCCCCCGTCTGAGACGAGCAGAACATCTTCGGTCAGCAGGGACAACAACTGATTGATGTTACCCTGCTCGAGAGATGTGAGAAACCGGCTCACCCATTCCAATTCGACCGCTTCCGCCGCGACCGACTCATCCTCGGATATTCCCATCTTGCTTTTTGCCCGGCTCATCAGCTTGCGGCAATTCGACTCTGTGACATACGAATTCAGACGTTACTGACCGTTTTGAATGATAGGGAAATATTTCCGTATATTTTAGACTGGAATGAAATATGCAAGAACAGCTATACTAATATAATCTTCCATTCTACAGCTAAAAATATCCAGATTTTTTCTTCTTATCAAGAGAGATGGAGGAACTGGCCATATCCTGTGAATAAACGCTTGATAGATAAAAGAAGTGTTCTAGAGAAGTAAGGCCTCTTCTTGTTATTTCAAGATGAGGCCCTTTTTCGGGGCTAAGACTGGACAAAAGACTTGTTCCTTATATATTTGGAGGTAGAACCATGAAGCCAGGGAATCCATGGGCGCTGATCCCATTTGTTGTTTTTTTGATTTTATTTATTGGTTCAGGGGTCATTACAGGTGATTTTTATGCCTTCCCTGTTATTGTAGCCATTGCCATCTCGGGTGCTGTTGCTCTGATGATGAATCGAAAAGAGTCGTTTGCTCGAAAGATTGATATTTTTTGCCAAGGAGCAGGAAATGGAAATGTCATGCTGATGGTTCTGATTTTTCTTTTGGCAGGGGCCTTTTCAGAAGTAGCAAAAGGTACTGGGGCAGTGGACTCAACTGTTAACTTTGCTCTCTCGGTCGTTCCGCATAACCTGATTGTCGTAGGCTTGTTCATCATTGCCTGCTTTATCTCCCTGTCAATGGGTACATCGATGGGAACCATTGTTGCACTGGCGCCAATTGGTGTGGGGATTAGCGAGCATACCGAGCTTTCCATGGCTTTAGTGATCGCGGCGATTATTGGCGGTTCGATGTTTGGAGATAATTTATCCTTTATTTCGGATACAACCATTACTGCCGTTCGTTCACAAGGTGCACAAATGAGGGACAAATTTAAGGTGAATTTTTGGATTGTGCTACCGGCAGCTATTGTAACGTGCATGATTTTATGGGCCATCACGATGGGTGAAACGGCACAAGTGGAACATGTAAGCTATCATTTGGTAAAAATTGTTCCTTATATTTTGGTTATTATTTTGGCGTTGGCTGGCATGAATGTTTTCCTTGTTCTAGCATCAGGGATTGTTCTCGCTGGGGCTGTTGGCTTGGCGGATGGCAGCTACCATCTTATGAGCCTTTTACAAAAGATTGGCCAAGGAATGGCAGGCATGTATGAAATGGCCTTTCTTGCGATATTCATTGCTGGAATGGTAGAGGTTATGAAATATAATGGCGGAATTGACTTTCTGCTTCATCTTGCGACACGAAGGATTACATCGAAAAAGGGTGCTGAATTTGGGATTGCCGGTCTTGTGGGCTTAACGAATGTATCGACAGCCAATAATACGATTGCTATTTTAATAGCCGGTCCGCTTGCAAAAAATATCGCTGACCAGTATGGGATTGAGCCGCGAAAATCCGCAAGTATTTTAGATCTTTTCTCCTGTTCCATTCAAGGCCTTCTCCCTTACGGAGCCCAATTCCTGGCGGCCGCAAGCGTAGCCGGAATATCGCCAGTGAGCATCCTGCCTTACTCCTATTATCCAATCCTCATCGGAATCTGCGGAATCATCGCTATCCTCATCGGATACCCGACAAAAAAGAAAGCCAACATCTCATCATCATAAAATGACGAGGGCATGTCCTTACTGTAATGAGGGTGTCCCAAAAGTAAACTCTGGAACACCCTCATCAGAAAAATTAGATGAGTTTCGGAAGAAACTAAGAGGCTAAGCGGTCCGTTCTCGCTTAGCTTCTTGGTTTTTAGCGTCTACCGCTGCTTTCTTGAGCAGATTGTGGGCAAGGGAAAGCCACCCGACCTCCAGACTTACTTTTGGTAAGCCTCGAAGCAGGAACCTTTTAAAGCCTCGATTGTTCTTCATATCGCCAAATACGGGCTCCGGCTCGATCATGCGCCTCACGGCCAGAGCATAGCCTTCTTCGCTGCGGAGTTTTTGCCTTGCTTGGTTCTTTAGCCGCCAATACTTCATGCTGACTTTGATCTCTCGATCTCCTTGGGCTTTCGTACACTGAGGCTTTAGCGGGCACTCCTCACAACCGGCGCTGCGGTAATGACGGTATTCGATTTCATACCCACTTTCTGTTTTCTCCTTACTTACTCGGCGGAAATGGAGCGTTTGACCCGCTGCACATGTCCACGTATCCAGTTCGCTGTTGTAGGTCCAATTGTCAATTTTGCTGATGTCCTTTTGCCATGCCTTACTTTTTTCGCGGTGGTACGTACTGTATTTGACGATGGCTTCAACTTCGTTCTGCTCCAAGTAGTCATAATTCTCCTCGCCGCCATAGCCCGCATCGGCAATGACGGTGTTTGGCAGTTTGCCGAACTGTGATTTTATTTTCTCCAGATGAGGGATGAGACAGCGAGTATCGGTTGGTCGCTGGTGGACGCTGTAGCCGAGAATGAACTGATTTTCGGTGCCGATCTGAACATTGTAACCCGGCTTGAGCTGGCCGTTTCGCATGTGGTCCTCTTTCATCCGCATAAACGTGGCATCATGGTCCGTTTTGCTGTAGCTGTTTCGCGTGCCTAAAATTGTCTCATGCGTCTCATACTTTTGGAGGCGAGGAAGCAGATCCTTGCGGATTGTGCGTACCGCTTTCTTTAGTGGTTTGTCTTTTGGTTTCTCCTGCAGACGCTCTTCCAATTGCTTGACAGCATGCTCCAACTTTTCACTGGTGATGGTAGAAGATTCGCCTATTTCAAGAAGATCCTTGCCCTCGTGGATTCTTTCTTCATACTTCTCAGCTTCTTCAATAGTGGCGAACAAAGTCTGGACTTTCTCCTGAAGTTTGGCCTTGTGCTTCACGACAGCTTTTCCCCAAACAAATGTATACCGATTGGCATTGGCTTCGATCTTGGTGCCGTCGACAAAATAATGCTCCAGTTGCACGTAGTTCTCCTCAACCAGAAATTGAAGCACCGCGGTAAACACGGTCTCCAGTACGGCTTTCATGCGCTCTGATCGAAAACGGTTGATAGTACGAAAGTCTGGGCGCTGCCTGCCTGCGATCCACATAAACATGATGTTTTCACGGACGGCCTTGGCGATCTGACGAGAAGAGTAGATACGCTGAGTGTAGGCGTAAATAATGATTTTGGTGAGCATCTTGGGGTGATAGCTGTCTCGTCCGCCTCCGGGGTAAGCCGCATCGAAGATGGCGTCGTCAAGACGATTGACAGCGGCGTTGACCACACGAACGAGGTGATTTGCGGGAATGTCTTCTTCTAAATCCATTGGTAAGCAGAGTTGATCCATGGTATATTGAATGTACAAAGAAACCGGCTCCTTTTTGTAAATGGTGGGTGGAACTTCCATTTTAACAAAAAGCGGTTTCTTTTTGTTTAACTTAATGAAAAGAGGGCCGTCCCTCAGTCATTTATGATGACTTTTGGGACACCCTCTACTCTTTATCCAGCAATTTTTTTCATTCGATGCTGGAACGACAGAGTTGCCATAAATACCGTTACTCCCCACAAGAACAATCCTCCGTACGTTACGATATACACCCAAATGGCAAACCCTTCGGTGTATCCTTTTGGAAGCACTCCTAAAAATTGAAGAACCGTCAAGAAGCTAATGAGAACTGTTAAGACCCCAACTGACCATCCTGCTATGATTAATAACCATTTGGGCAGTTTCTCCCCCCAAGAAGTCACAAGAGCTAAAGCAAATAAAGATGCCAGTATCGCCAAGATAGCTGTAAAGTCTATTCCAATGGTATATAACGTGTATAGAAAAGCAGAACCTTCCTTCAAGGTAATCCCAAACCCTGCTACATCTTGTACAGCTTGTTTGGTTGTAAGTCCTACCGTTGATCCCCATGCCCAAAGCGACTTTACAATCGCATACGGCAACAGAGCAAAAGCGGCAACATAGCCCCATCCTTTAGTAAAATATTGTAAACTCAAAAAAATTCTCCCTTCTCAAATAAGAAATGAAGCCTGTTCGTTTTAAATTATACTAAAAGTAGAAATTTTTAACAGACCCCAATTTTTAGTTCCAGCAGCGCAGCACAGCTCCAAAAGTGACATCCTCCCATATATACTTATTTGTCATTTTAGGTTTGGAATGAAAAAAGAGTGAAAGCGGCAACTCCACCACCTTCACTCTCATTTATTTAAGCAAAAAACGTTTTTGGTGCTTTGCGCCATTCTCCCAGCAGCGTTACTTGTTCGGCTGTGATCGTACCTTGCTCCTTCGCTGCTTCCAGCAACGCCGTGTAATGGGAAATGGTCGTGCACGGAATTCCCGCGTCAGCAAACAAGGCTTCGGCATCCGGGAACTGATAGCTGAAGATCGCCGCGACTCCGAGCACTTCGCCTCCTTCTGCCTGTACGGCCTGTGCCGCTTTGAGCGAGCTTCCGCCTGTCGAGATCAGGTCTTCGATGACAACCACTTTTTGACCTGCAGCGAGTGCGCCTTCGATCTGATTCTGGCGGCCGTGTCCTTTTGCCTTGTCGCGCACGTAGATCATCGGCAGATCCAACAGCTCCGCCACCCAGGCAGCGTGAGGAATCCCTGCTGTCGCTGTCCCCGCTACGACCTGTGCTTCAGGGTACGTTTCGCGAATCAGTTCGGCAAACGCCTGGGCGATCTGGCGGCGAACGGACGGATAGGACATGGTGATTCGATTGTCACAGTAGATCGGCGATTTGATGCCGGATGTCCAGGTAAAGGGTTGATCAGGGCGCAGATGGACTGCACCGATGGCAAGCAGGCTGCTTGCGATTTCTTTCGCCTTCGTCATGCTATCATGTCCTCTCTTTTCCAGATGGGGTTGTAGTAGCTCTTATAGGGGCAGAGCTAGCTGCGGTCCGCCTCGACCGCTTGCACGATGCTCTCCCAAGCGGCCGCCGGGTCTTTCGCCGCGGTGACGGCGCGGCCGATTACCAAATAGTCGCTGCCTAGTCTAAATGCCTGCTCTGGTGTCGTGATCCGTGTCTGGTCGCCTTGGTCAGTGCCAAGCGGTCGAATCCCCGGGGTAACGGTGACAAAGGAGTCACCCAACGCTTTTTTGATCACAGGAATCTCCAGCGGAGATGCGACGACACCGTCCAAGCCTGCTGCCTTCGTCATTTTCGCGTAGTGAAGAACCACGTCCTCCACCTCTCCGGCAATGGCCAATTCGTCGTTCATCATCTGCTTCCCGGTCGAAGTCAGCATCGTCACGCCGATCAGCAAAGGAGCAGCAGCACCAGCTGCCGTTCCCTGCTCCAATCCCTCGCGTGCCGCCTGCATCATCGCGACGCCTCCGGCAGCATGGACATTCACCATATCCACGCCGTGGCGCGCAAGGCTGCGCATCGCGCCTTTTGCCGTATTGGGAATGTCATGCACCTTCAGGTCGACGAAGACCTTCAGTCCCAGCTCCTTCAGGTAATGAAACACGGCTGGTCCTTCAGCGTAAGTCAGCTCCATGCCGACCTTTACGTAGCGGATATGTCCCTGCAGAGAAGTCAGGCATTGCTTGACCTCTGCCAGTGTAGAAAAGTCGAGCGCGACGATCATGCGCTCACGAGTATCGATGGTTTCTGGTTTCACACTGCCTCTCCCCTTTGATCCCCAGTCTGGTTTTACTCTATCTACACCTATTTTTTAGATAGTTACGGCGATCTTCGCGCCTGCGCGCTGTGTCGGCATCGCTTCCGTAGAGAATGTGATGGTCTCCAGGACGTGCAGCAATGCTGTCGCAGTGTCTAGGGAAGTGAGGCAGACAGCCCCGTTCTCGACTGCTTCCCGGCGGATGCGGAATCCGTCGCGCTGCGGTGTTTTTCCTTTGGTCAGGGTGTTCAGCACGATGTTGGCTTCTCCGGTGTGAATCATGTCCAGCAGATTCGGAGTGCCTTCAGACAATTTGTTGACACGGGTGACAGAAAGGCCTGCCAGCTCCAGGTAATCGGCTGTGCCGGAAGTAGCCAGCAGCTTGAAGCCGAGCTTGCGGAAGCGTTTGACGATGGACAGCGCCTCTTCCTTGTCTTTGTCTGCAACGGTGACGAGCAGCGTACCCTGTGTCGGGATGTTCATGCCTGCTGCGATCAACCCTTTGTACAGCGCTTTTGCCAATGTGCTTTCGCGTCCCATGACTTCACCTGTCGATTTCATTTCCGGACCGAGTGTGATGTCTACGCGGCGCAGCTTGGCGAAGGAAAATACCGGCACTTTGACTGATACCATTTCCTCTTCCGGATGGTAGCCTGGCGTGAAGCCTTGTTCCACGATCGAGTGTCCGAGGATCGCCTTCGTCGCGATGTTTGCCATCGGAATGCCTGTCACTTTGGAGAGGAAAGGCACGGTGCGGGAAGAGCGCGGATTGACTTCGATCACGTATGGACGGTCTTTGTAAATGACGAACTGGATGTTGAGCAAACCTTTGATCTGCAAGGCGCGGGCAATCTTCGTCGTCATCGCGATCAGTTCATCCTTGATCGCTTGGGTCAGGGATTGCGGTGGGTATACCGCGATCGAGTCGCCGGAGTGGACACCTGCCCGTTCGATATGCTCCATGATTCCCGGAATCAGCACATTTTCACCATCGCAGATCGCGTCTACTTCCGCTTCGATCCCGACCATGTAACGGTCTACCAGCACCGGATGATCCGGGTTGATTTTTACTGCCTGCTCCATGTATTCAAGCAGTTCAGGCTGATTGTAGACGATCTCCATCGCACGTCCCCCGAGTACGTAGGATGGACGTACCAGAACCGGGAAGCCCAGTCCTTCAGCCGCTACTACTGCTTCCTCCACCGAAGTGACGGTCTTTCCAGGGGGCTGCGCAATATCCAGGCTGCGCAGGAGCGCTTCGAATTTCTCACGGTTCTCAGCTGCGTCGATGTTCTCCAGGCTGGTGCCGAGGATTTTGATGCCGCGAGCAGCCAGCTTGTCTGCCAGGTTGATTGCCGTTTGCCCGCCAAACTGGACGATGACTCCTTCAGGCTTTTCTACATCCAGGATGTTCATCACGTCTTCGATGTAGAGCGGCTCGAAGTACAGACGGTCCGAGGTATTGAAGTCAGTAGAGACGGTCTCCGGGTTGTTGTTGATGATGACCGCTTCATAGCCTGCTTCTTTCAGCGCCCATACAGCATGCACGGTCGCGTAGTCGAACTCGATCCCTTGACCGATGCGGATCGGACCGGAGCCCAGAACGACGACGCGTTTTTTGCCCGTCTCGATGCGCTCGTCTTCTACCTCGTAGCTGGAGTAGTAGTACGGTGTCTGCGCTTCGAATTCTGCCGCGCAAGTATCTACCATTTTGTACACTGGTACGTAGCCATGCGCTTGGCGCTGCTCGCGCACTTCCTCTTCGGAAAGTCCGGCAAGCTCGGCGATTTTGCGATCGGTATAGCCCATGCGTTTGGCTTCATACAGCTTTTCTGCTGTCAGACCTTCTTCTAGCACCGCTTCAAAGGATACCATTTTATGGAATTTATTCAGGAAGAATAGGTCAATTTTCGTCAGGTCATGCAGTTGTTCGATCGTCCAGCCACGACGCAGCGCTTCCGCCAGGAGGAACAGGCGCTCATCGTCTGCCGCGATCAGTCTTGCTGTCATCTCCTCGTCCGAGATCTCTTTTGCCTCTTTAATCTCGATGTGGTAGCTGCCGATTTCCAGGGAGCGGATCGCCTTCATGATCGATTCTTCGAAGGTACGTCCGATTGCCATGACTTCGCCGGTAGCCTTCATTTGCGTACCCAGCTTGCGGTTGGCGGACTGGAATTTATCGAACGGCCAGCGCGGGATTTTGCTTACCACGTAGTCGAGGGTCGGCTCGAAGCAAGCGTAGGTTTGTCCGGTCACCGGATTTTTCAATTCATCCAGGGTGTAGCCGATTGCGATCTTGGCAGCCATTTTGGCGATTGGGTAGCCTGTTGCTTTGGAAGCCAATGCAGACGAACGGCTCACGCGCGGGTTTACCTCGATGACATAGTATTGGAAGCTGTGCGGATCGAGCGCGTATTGCACGTTGCAGCCGCCCTCGATGCCCAGTGCGCGAATGATGTTCAGCGCGGAGGAGCGCAGCATTTGGTATTCACGATCAGACAGGGTCTGGCTCGGTGCCACGACGATAGAGTCACCTGTGTGCACCCCTACCGGATCGATGTTCTCCATGTTGCAGACGACGATGCAGTTGTCATTGGCGTCGCGCATTACTTCGTATTCGATTTCCTTCATGCCGGCGATGCTTTTCTCGATGAGACATTGTGTGATCGGGGAGTATTTCAGCCCGCTTGCGACGATCTCGCGCAGCGTTTCCTCGTCATCGCAGATCCCGCCGCCAGTACCGCCCAGCGTGTAGGCAGGACGCACGATGATCGGATAGCCGATCTCATTGGCAAAGTCGACTGCTTCCTCTACGGTGCTGACGATCACGGATTCCGGCACAGGCTCGCCCAGCTCGTTCATCAAAGCGCGGAACAGTTCGCGGTCTTCCGCTTTCTTGATCGATTCCAGCTTGGTGCCGAGCAGCTTGACATTTTCCTGTTCCAGGATGCCTGCTTCTGCCAGAGCAACTGCCATGTTCAAGCCCGTTTGTCCCCCGAGAGTCGGCAGGAGGCCATCCGGCTTTTCCTGGCGGATGACACGCGCGACGAACTCGGGCGTGATCGGTTCGATGTAGACTTTGTCCGCCATGTTGGTGTCGGTCATGATCGTTGCCGGGTTGGAGTTGATCAGGACGACCTCCATCCCTTCTTCCTTCAAAGCTTCGCAGGCTTGTGTACCCGCATAGTCAAATTCGGCGGCTTGCCCGATCACGATCGGACCGGAACCGATCACGAGGATTTTTTTCAGATCAGCGTGTTTTGGCATGGGTTTTCTCCTCCTTAGCGGTATCCATCATGGCAAGAAACTGGTCGAACAGATAGCCGGAATCATAGGGGCCAGGGGCCGCTTCCGGGTGGTACTGCACAGAGAAGGCGTTTTTCGCTGCGTTGCGCACACCCTCAATCGTTCCGTCGTTGAGTGCGATATGTGTAATTTCCAGCTCGGTTCCTACTAGTGATTCTTCTTTGATAGCGTAGCTGTGGTTCTGGGAGGTAATGTACGTGCGTCCGGTCGCCAGTTCTTTTACCGGATGGTTCCCTCCGCGATGTCCGAATTTCAGCTTCATGGAGTCGGCTCCAGAAGCCAGCGCGAACAACTGATGTCCCAGGCAGATGCCGAACAGCGGGTATTCACCCAAAATGTCGCGGATCATCTCGACGGCTTGCGGCACGTCCTTGGGATCCCCAGGGCCATTGGACAAGAGGATGCCGTCTGGCTGGATGCGGCGAATCTCTTCTGCCGTCACATTGTATGGCACAACCACCACGTCGCAGTTGCGCTTGGTCAGTTCGCGCAGAATGCCGTGCTTGGAGCCAAAGTCCACCAGCACCACGCGATGTCCGGTGCCAGGGCAGCTGAATACGCTCTTGGTCGAGACGCGCGATACCTGATCGGTCATCAGCGGCGTGGCTTGCAGGGAGGCGACCAGCTCTGCCAGCGGGGCGTCACTTGTCGTAATCATCCCTTTCAAGGTGCCGTGGTAACGGATTTTTCTCGTCAGCATCCGCGTATCGATGCCAGAGATGCCGGGAATATCGTAGGTTTTGAGCAGCTCATCCAGGGTTTGGGTGTTGCGCCAGTTGCTTGGCATCTCGCAATGCTCGCGAACAACAAACCCGTGGATATGCGGGCGAACCGCTTCGAAATCATCGCGGTTGATCCCGTAATTGCCGATCAGCGGGTAGGTCATGGTCACGATTTGTCCGCAATAGGACGGATCGGACAGCACCTCTTGATAACCAGTCAATCCGGTGTTGAACACCACTTCTCCGCTCGTTTCCTTCGTCGCACCAAACGCGCTGCCGATGAATTCTGTTCCGTCTTCCAAGATCAGTCTTGCACGCATCTCTTGTTCCTCCTCCGTAATCGCTCCTGTTGTCTTGCCATCGAAGTCTCTCTCTTCAGAACGTTTCTTTTTTGGGCGCCTCTTGATACACGATCTTGCCGTCTACCAGTGTCAGGATCGGCCAGCCCTTGCACGCCCAACCGCTAAATGGCGTATTGGTTCCTTTGCTCGCAAAGGTACTTGGATCTATGGTTTTTTCCGTTGTCAGGTCAATCACGGTCAGGTCTGCCGGTGCACCTACCTCCAGGCGGCCATATGGCAGTCCAAATGCTTGCGCCGGTTTTACGGTCAGCAGCTCCACCAACTTTTGCAATGTCAGCTCACCGGTCTCTACCAGATGGGTGTAGAGCAGCGGGAAGGCTGTCTCCAGGCCGACGATTCCGAATGGGGCACGGTCGATGCCGTTTGCCTTTTCCTCTGCCGTATGCGGTGCGTGGTCTGTCGCGATCATATCGATGGTGCCGTCCTTCAGCCCGGCGATCAGCGCAGCGCGGTCCTCGCGGGAGCGCAGCGGCGGATTCATCTTCCAGTTGGTATCCAGGTTCTCCGGAATATCCTCGTCGCACAAGAGCAGGTGATGCGGGGTTACCTCGCAGGTCACATTCACGCCCGCTCTTTTGCCGTCGCGCACCAGGCGCACCGACTCTTTCGCGCTGATGTGGCATACATGGTAGTGAACGCCTGTCTGCTCTGCCAGCAGAATGTCGCGTCCGACATGGATGGACTCGGACTCGGACGGGATGCCAGGCAAGCCGTGACGTGCTGCTACGACTCCGTCATGCAAGGCGCTGCCCGGGATCAACAGATCGTCATCCTCGCAGTGCGCTACGATGGAGAGGCCCAGCTCCTGTGCTGCTTTCATCGCTTTTTTCATCATGGCGGTCGATTGGACGCCGACGCCGTCATCGGTCAGGGCGAAGATGCCCGCTTCCTTTAATGCCGCGAAATCCGTCAATTCTTTCCCCAATTGGCGAACCGTAATCGCGCCATACGGGATGACCCGCGCCTTGCCTGCTTCTTTGGCTTTTTCGAGAATATAGGTGACCGTCTCGACGCTGTCGATGGAAGGTCGGGTGTTGGGCATGCAGGCGATGGTTGTAAATCCGCCGCGAACTGCTGCCGCAGCACCTGTCGCAATGGTTTCTTTTTGTTCAAATCCAGGCTCGCGCAAATGCACGTGTACATCGACTAATCCTGTGCTGATCATTCCCCCGTTGCAATCGACCCACTCATGTCCTTCGCGTGGGATGGACTCTCCTATCGCTGCAATTCGTCCGTCTTCTACTAAAATTTCGACAGGTGCCAGTTGTCCGTCTTGATTGATCAGTTTGCCGTTGCCAAGGATGATACCCATGTCATTTCGCTCCCTTTCAGCAATGTTTCCAGTACGGCCATGCGCACTGCTACTCCATTGGTTACTTGTTTTTGGATCAGTGAGGTTTTGCTTTCTACGAGGTTGGTATCGATCTCTACACCGCGATTGACCGGTGCCGGATGCATGATGACCGCGCCTGCCTTCATCATCTTCGCTCGCTCCAGCGTCAGGCCGTGTTTTTGGTGGTACTCTTCTTTGGAGATGTAGAGCGCTTCTGAATGCCTCTCCAGCTGGACACGCAGCATCATGACTACGTCCGCGGTCTGGATCGCTTCATCGATCTCGACGATTTTGACGCCGTCTGGAATCTGCGCCGGTTGCGGCATCATCGTGGTCGGTCCGCTGAGCAAGAGCTTCACGCCCATTTTCGGCAGCGCGTGCAGATGGGAACCTAATACACGGCTGTGACGCAAATCCCCAATGATGGCGACAGTCAGCCCTTCCAGTCTTCCGAACTGCTGTTTCATGGTCAGCATGTCGAGCAGACATTGCGTCGGATGTTCGTTCGTACCGTCCCCCGCGTTGATCAGGTGCAGGTCCACACTCTCTGCCAACTCTTGAAGCAAGCCTTCCTTTTTCGTGCGGATGACCGCTGCTTCCACCCCCATCGCTTCGAGTGTGCGCAGCGTATCGTAGACCGTCTCCCCTTTCACCGAAGAGGAGGTCTCCGGGATAAAGTTCAACACGTGAGCCCCAAGACGTTTTTGCGCGACTTCAAAGGAAAAGCGCGTGCGCGTGCTCGCCTCAAAAAACAGGTTGGCGACAAAGCGGCCTCGCAGAATCTCTGCTTGCTCACCCGGGCGTTTCGCCCAGTATTCTCCGCGTTCCAAAAGCTGTGCCATCTGTTCTCTGCTCAAATCCGACAGGCCAATCAAGTGCCGAGTCTTGTTCATCGTGTATCCCTCCGTATGATCTGTTCTGTCCAGAAAAAAAGCTTCTCGTCATCCGGTGCCGTGTGGGCAGGCGTAGACAAGAAGCTGCGATTCTGTCTGCAGGCAGACAGGAGAAAACAGCGTTCATCAGCCTTGCCAGCCTCACGGGACCGGGTTAAAGGTTCTGAAACGTGTTGGATATTTATGCGTCTTGGGATGGGGTTGCTTCTCCCATCGCCGATTCCTTGCCTGGCAAGATCAGATGCAGGATGATCCCCAGGAAGGTAGATAAGGCGATGTTGTCGATGGCAACATGGCTCAGAAAGCCTTCCATTCCCTCAAAGCTGATTTTGTAGCCGCCGATCCCGGTAACCAGGATGACTGCCGCGATAATCATATTGCGTTTGTTTTCAAAACTGATCTTGTTGTCCACATACATCCGCAAGCCTTGTGCGGCGATAATCCCGAACAGGATAACGGAGACACCGCCGAGCACCGGAGTCGGAATGCTCATCAGCAAGGTGTTGATTTTGCCGGAGAAGGCGAACAGGATGGCGAAAACGGCTGCCAATCCGATCACGACTCTACTATAGACGCGTGTGATCGCCAGAACTCCGATATTCTCTCCATACGTAGTCGCTGGAGGTCCGCCCAAGAGAGCGGCCAGGGAGGTTGCAACCCCGTCCCCAAACAAGCTGCGGTGCAGACCCGGATCTTTCATCAGGTCGCGATCCATGACCTTGCTCGTCACCAGCAGATGTCCCAAGTGCTCAGCCAAGGTAACGAATGCTACAGGAGCGATGATGAGGGCGGAGATCCAAGCCGATGGGTTGCCGATGGCTGCTGCTACTTCTGCAAATTTGAAGTTCTGTGTAAACAGTTCATGTACGCCGACAAACCACTTTGCTTCTGCCACTTTTTGCAGGTCGATGAGATCTGGGTGGCGCAAGAGCGTGTAGAGATAGCCTACGATAATGCCGATCAGGATCGGGATCAGGGCAAAGAATCCGCGCAGCACTACAGCTGCCAGCACGGTTACCAGAATTGTAACCAAGGAGATTTCAATGGAAGTAAGGGAGATCACAGATACATTATCGACGGTAACCTTTGTGGCCATATCTACGGCCACCCCAGCGAGGCTGAGCCCGATCACCACGATTACCGAAGCGATGACGACCGGAGGCAATACACGATCCAGCCATTTTACCCCGGCCTTCTTCACGATGCCTGCCACGATCATGTAGATGATCCCGGAGAGGAAGCAGCCCAGCAAGGCTGTTCCAAATCCGTACGCCTTGCTCACCATGATAATGGGTCCGATAAAAGCGAAGGAGGAGCCTAGATAGTTCGGCAGCTTTCCTTTTGTTATCCAGAGGAAGAGCAGTGTCCCAATCCCGCTGGTAAATAGGGCTGTAGCCGGATCAAGTCCTGTCAGAATCGGTACCAGTACCGTCGACCCAAACATCGCAAACAGATGTTGGATGCTGAGCGGGAACAGCTTCGATAATTTCGGTGTCTCATGCACGTCAATGTAGTTCTTCTCGTTCATTTCTTGACTCTCCCCTGTTATGTCTTGTCTTTATCATTCTCTTTCTCGTTGGCGGCAAACAAAAAACCTCTTTGTGAGCGCACAAAGAGGCCAGCCTTTCCTTCAGACACAGGAAGGTAGTCTGCCTCTTGCCGATCTCACGGGATCGTTTTTAAAGAGGAATATGTTCTTTTTACAAGAGCTGCCTGATCGATACGATGTCCATGACATCCACCTCCGCCAACTGTACGTCGACGATTTCGGTGCGTGATGTCGGGACATTTTTTCCGACGAAATCCGGGCGAATCGGCAGTTCGCGGTGACCGCGGTCTACAAGTACCGCCAGCTGAATCATACGCGGGCGCCCGTTGTCAATTAAAGCATCCAGCGCTGCGCGGACTGTGCGTCCGGTGTAGAGCACATCATCTACGAGGATGACGGTCTTGCCTGTTATCTGATCCGGCAATTGCGAGCCTTGCAGGACGGCATCTTCGGACTTGTGCTGCAGGTCGTCGCGATAGAAGGTAATGTCCAGTTCGCCGACTGGCACCTTGACATTCTCGATCAGCTCGATCCGCTCCACGAGTCGTTGCGCCAAGTAGATTCCACGCGTCTTGATGCCGACGATGATGCAATCCTCGACTCCTTTGTTGCGTTCAATGATCTCATGGGCGATCCTGGTAAGTGCACGGCGGATAGCCGCTTCGTCCATAATGACGCTTTTGTTGATCATCTTCTTATCCCTCCTCGACGGGAACAGGTGGACAGAAAAAAGCTTCTTGTCAGGAGACAAGAAGCAGGGTGGACAATCAGTAGGCGGTACAGGAGAAACCTCATCTCTCCTGCCGTCACCTCTTGCTTGTCGATTCCGTGCCCTTGCCAGCCTCACTGGACTGGATTAAAAGGTTCCATTCGTCATGTAGGATTATGTCATAATCCAGGACGGGTGTCAATGAAAAATCGACAATCAGAGAGAATCACTTGTCCCAATAGACTTCGATCCATTCAGGCAAATAGTTGGCGTAATAGCCGATATTCCCGGTAACATGACGGATCAGCTCAACTTCTTCCCCTCCTTTATCCAGGTAGAGCGAGCCGTGGCCGGCAGCGTCCAGTCTGACAAAGAGAAGCTGCTCGCCGTCTTGTGATGGAGACGGAAACGTATCTGCCGTGTGCTCACTCCCTTTCGTGACCTGTGCAGCCTTTCCATCTTTACCTCGCATCCAAATCCGTTGGCCGGGAACCATGACTTTCTCCGGCTCGTAGTGATACTCTTTTGCCAATCCTCTAGTGAAGAACAGGCGATGCGGGGACTCTTTTGTCCAGACAGGAAAAGACTCCACCTGTCCCTTCTCCCCTTCGAAGGTCAGCTTCCCTTGACGGTCGACTACTTTCACTTGCTTGTTCTGTGTCGCCATCCGATCTGAGCCGTCGATCCAGGCAAGCTGGCTGCTGTCAGGCGACCAGCTCATCCACTCCGCGTAGGCCAAGCCTGTACCCAAATCCAGCGGCTTTTGCTTTGGCTGGCTGAGATCAAATAATTGGACAGGCACACCATCGGCTGACAACGAAGCCGAGTTGT
The DNA here is from genome assembly GCF_000503775.1 of Brevibacillus panacihumi W25. Classification (GTDB taxonomy): domain Bacteria; phylum Bacillota; class Bacilli; order Brevibacillales; family Brevibacillaceae; genus Brevibacillus; species Brevibacillus panacihumi_A. Next base: position 525,957 of record NZ_KI629785.1, read on the forward strand.
ACTGCACATAGTACGCGACCTGTTTGCCGTCTGGCGATACCTGCAAGGCCTTCGCTGCCCAGCCATAGATCTCTTCCCCCGCTTTTGGCGAATCGGCAATGGCGTAACTCGCTACCGTTTTTCCTGCCAAATCCCGCAGGCTTAGGGTCATGGGGCGATCTTTTTCTACCGGAAGCGAGACGAGAAATTGCTTTGCGTCCGGCATCCAGGCGAAATCGACGAAATCCGCCTTGACCGTTCTGATGATGCTGACGGTATTGTCCTCGTTCATCTGTGCTGTAACGAAGGATGTTTCCGTTTCAGTATTGGTACTGTTTGCTGCACCAGCAACATAGGCGAACTGATTGGTGATCGGGGACCATTTCGGCTTCTCCACGATTGGCCTCTCATCGATCTGCAAGGAAGTGCTTCCATCCTTGCTCACTGCCCAAAGATACCCTTTGGTGTAGTACGAGTCCCCATCTGGATATTTCATAAATAAAAGCCAGTGCCCATCACTGGACCAACCGATAATTTCACTGATCCCCTCCTTGGTCACCTGAACGGGCTTGCTTTTCTTGTCTGGCCCATTCAGCATCCAAAGCTGCTGGTTGCTGGTAAAGGCAATCTGTGCCGGCACCGTGACCGGATTGACCCGTTCTGGCAGTGGCTGCGTTTCTGCAGCCAGGACCCCGGCACTGCTTCCCTGACTCCATAGACTCGCCGCCAATGCAATTCCTGAAAATACTTTCATCATGGATAACAACTTGCTCTCCTCCTCTTTCCTGCCTTTCTCGCCTATTATTCGCAATTGGAAATAGTTCCAAGCGTGAACACCAACTTTTTTCATGTCATCACACCACGTTTCTTCCCTGTGTTACAATGGTACGAAAATCGCAAGGGAGAGAAAGTCGCTTGTCTGCACGCTCACCATTCCAATATCGAATATTCGGAAAAAGCCTTCCAACAATATGACGTCGACACTCTCCATTTCGTTGACCCTGGACTGCTTATTTGCGTGACTCAAGAAGCCTCCTTTCGTCATTCGGATGCTCAGCGCAAGGCAGCAGAGCAGATTGCCTGGATCGAAAAATGCGGAGCAGATGCCATCCTCATCACCTGTACGAACTACATCGCTTTGCTGGAAGAAGCAAATTTGAACTGCTCCATCCCGATCCTGAAGATCGACGAGCCTTATTTTGAAGCGCTCTGCCGCCAACCCCGGCCCCCAATTATGCTGTTTACGAATCCTGCCACAGTGGAAGGTACGGTAAAGCGTTTTACCGATTACGCGAAGGCCAAAGGAAGCGAGATGCAGCCGGATGTGCGTGTCTTGGAGGGGGTATTCCCGTTGATCATGCAGGGAAAGAAGGAAGAGTATCTGCATGAGATATGTGCTTTTTTGCACAATCTCGTGAAAGAGGATCCCGAACAAATCGTTTCCGTTGCACAATTGTCTATGGTAGAAGCGGCCCAGCAGTTTGAAAGACAGACGTCGATCCCCGTCATCCATCCTCTGGGGACACTTCAGGCGTACATCGCAGACGAATGGAAGTTGAACCGCTTTTGATTGTTCTTTGGGCATGAGAAAACTCCCCTTCCATAGCAGGTTTCCTTATTTCACCTGTCTACGTAAAGGGGAGCCTATCATTTATTGTTGTCTTAAAAAATGAATGACCTGTTCCAACTCGTCCGGCATGGGGGCCTCGAATTCCAAATGCTCCCCCGTACGCGGGTGAACGAAACCGAGTGTCTTGGCGTGCAAGGCCTGTCCATCCAGATCCAACGTCTGCTTCGGTCCGTATTTGGGGTCGCCCGCCAAAGGATGGTCGATGTATTTCATATGGACCCGAATCTGATGGGTACGGCCCGTCTCCAGCTTCAATTCGACCAGAGTGAAATTCTTGAAGCGTTCCAGCACAACAAAATGGGTGACAGCGGGTTTGCTGTTTTCAAACACAACAGCCATCTGCTGACGGTTTTTCGGATCACGGCCAATCGGCGCCTCGATCGTGCCCATCTCGTGCGGGATCACTCCGTGCACGATAGCGACATACTTCCGATTGACGCTATGCTCCTTCAATTGCGCTGCCAGACTCATATGCGCCTTGTCATTTTTGGCGACCATCAACAGACCGGACGTGTCCTTGTCGATGCGATGGACGATCCCGGGGCGCAGCACGCCATTGATCCCGGACAAATCCTTGCAGTGTGCCAAAAGTCCATTCACAAGCGTACCGCTGTAATGGCCCGGTGCCGGATGGACGACGAGTCCGCGCGGCTTGTTCACGATCACGACATCGCTGTCTTCATAGACGATATCGAGCGGCATCGGCTCCGGCAGAATCTCCATCTCCCGCGGAGGCGGCACGCGCAAGGTAAGCTCGTCTTCTGCCTGCAGCTTGTAGTTGTTTTTTACAGGTTCGCCGCCGACTGTGACGCGCCCTTCCTTGATCCAGGCCTGAACCTGAGAACGGGACCAGTCCTCGTTTTGCAGCGTAATGTATTTGTCGACCCGCTCACCTGCGTCAGACGGCTCTATATTCCAGTCATAGCGTTCAAAAAGCTGTGTGTCGGTCATGTTTGTCTCCTCGCAATGTTCATTATGCGGTTTTCTTTTTTCCTTCCAGGGCCATATCCAGCAGCAAGACTGCTACGCCGATTGTAATCGCCATATCAGCGACGTTGAAAATCGGGAAATTGATCAGGGTAAAGTCGAGGAAGTCAACCACTTGTCCGGTCATGATACGGTCGATAAAATTGCCGATAGCTCCGCCCAAAACAAGGGTTAGGGCCATGGAAACACGCGGCTGTTTTCTGCCGATGCGAATCAGCGAGACCAGGATTCCGACCACAACCACCGTGGTGATTACGATAAAGAGCCAGCGCTGATTTTGCAAAATCCCGAACGCTGCCCCCATATTGCGGTGTGAAGTAAGATGAAAGACATCCTGAATCAGCGGAATCGATTCCCCCAAAGCCATGTACTTCACCACGAGTAGCTTGGTTACCTGATCAAGAGCGATAATACCTGCTGCTGCCAATAGATAATAAAACAATGGTAAATCCTCCTTCGTCTGACTCGCGCCGACCTTCGAACACAATTGTCAAATGTATATGATACCACAAGCAACACACAGAAACAAAAACAGTCATCACCGGAACGGTCGGCGTATTTTCCGGTACAGGCGATACCCTTTGCGCACCGTATTCATCACCCATAACGGGATTTTCCAGCCGCGATCCTTGAGGAACGGCACATAGACCCGATCATACGCCTTGCGCAAATCCTTCCACTTTCGGTCCGGGATGTTTTTCAGATAATCGGATACGTCAATCAAATAGCCGCGCCCTTGATTCATCAGCACATTTTTTCCGTGTACGTCATGAGGAAATAACCCCTTCGCACGGGCGAGGGCCAGGGCTTCCTCCACATCCTCAATCACCTGCGGAGGGATCGGGATTCCGAAACGCAGGCAATCAAACAAGGAGATGCCGCTCATCTTTTTCATGACGATGTATCCTTCCTCCGCCTGATAACAGATCGGAAACCAGGGAGTTACCCCCAATCTCTTATACACCTCCACCTCTTGCTCCCATCCTGGCCGTCCTGGTGCGTAAAGCTTGAGGACCACTTCGGGAAAATCCGGATGGACAAAGACTGCCGCGTAATTGCCAGTACCCAGCAGCTCCCATGGCGCCGGCGTGTGGTGGACAACAACGGGATCAATCGGTGACTGGCTCTCCAGGCGAACATCCTGTAAAAACGATTCGATTACTCTTTGGTCTATTTTCACTCATTCTCATCTCTTTGCTGTCACCGACTTCAATCTTGATTCTAGCAAATCAAGCAAGCCAAGGAAACCAGGAATCACGTATGAGATCGTATGCGCTACCGCCAGTCTGAATTCCAGGGCAATAAAAAAAGTGCGCCATCCGACGCACGTAAAGATTATCCCTTGCTCCATTTTGCCCGCCACTGTCGGAACATCCCCACGATCCCCTGCGGGAAGAACATGACAGCGAGTATATAAATCGCTCCAAAAAAGATCATCCAGCGCTCAAAAATCCAGTGAATTTTTGCCAGGTCGGTCAGCCCTGCATGCACCAGCAGGATCAGCGCAGAGCCCAGAATGCTGCCAAACAGCGTCCCTACTCCCCCGATAATGGTCATCAGCAAGGCGTCGAGCGTGACATTGGTGCCAAACACCGCCGTATTGACAAATCGCAGGGTAATCGCGTACATCGACCCGCTTAGACCTGCCGCCAGTCCGGCCACCATGCTGGCGATGATCTTGTAGTGCAGGATTTGGTAGCCGAGCGACTCCGTCCGCTGCTCGTTCTCACGGATCGCTTGCAACACCTTGCCAGTCGGAGAATCCGTGAAGCGCTTGAGCAGGAAAAACATGAGGATCATGAAGGCAAGCGCGACAAAGTAGAGTGATGTGCGATCCTTCAAAAGATCGGGAATGTAAAAGGTAAAGCCGTCGCTGCCTTTGGTCACATCACGCCACTTCTCTGCCAGCACCAGAAACAGGCCCGCTATGGCCAAGGTCAGCATCGCATAAAAATGACTTTTCAGCCGCAGGGTCATGACGCCGATCAGGTAGCTGACGATTCCGGTCAGCACCAGAACTGCCAGTAGCGAGACCAGAAAAGACAGCAGGCTGTGATCCCAGCGATGGAGAAAAATCGCCGTCGTGTAGGCTCCGATCCCGAAAAACATCGCATGACCAAACGAAATGATGCCGGTGTATCCAAGCAGAATATCGTAGCTCATTGCAAAGACTGCATAAATAAAAATCTGCGTCATCAAGATCAAGGCACCGCGCGAATCGCTGACAAAGGGAAATCCAACGAGCAGCAAAATAACCAGGCCTATCCACCACCGCGAGGAAGCAAGACGTCTCGTTATCATGGTCATCCCCTCCCCAGCAAGCCTGCCGGCCGGAACATGAGGACTCCAAACATCAGCAGCATATTCACAGCAAGTGCCACGCTAGGAACGTAAAAGGTCATAAAGGCGCCCAATACACCCACCAAAAGAGCAGCCAACGCGGAGCCGACCATGCTGCCCATCCCGCCGATGACCACGACGATAAAGGCAAGAATTCCATAATCCATGCCGATCTCCGCGTGGATGACACCCGAATACGGAGCGAACAGCATTCCGCCGAGCGCTGCCATGCCGCAGCCCAGGATAAAAACGTACAGGAACACCTTTTTGATATTGACGCCCAAGGCCTGCACCATCTCCTTGTTCATCACGCCAGCCCGCACGATCAATCCAAGCCTGGTCCGTTTGAGCATGTACTGCAGACCCAGGAAGACGAGAATGCCGATTGCGATGACAAAAAGCCGATATTTGATCAGGATGACCCCGCCGATCAGCCAGCTTTCATCCAGATAGGAAGGGAGCTGGACACTGACCTGATTGGGGCCAAAAAAGACTTTGATACACTCGTTCATCACCAGCAGCAAGCCCATCGTCACCTGGATCTGCGACATCGTATTGGTATAGACCGGCTGGATGATCCATCGCTCCAGCAGCCATCCGAGCAATGCTCCAATCACGATTGCCCCTACAATCCCGATGACAAAGCTGCCCGTCTGGGTGTAAATCCAAACTCCGAAATAGGCTCCCCAGGCAAACAGCGCACCGTGGGCAAAATTAAGCACGTGCATCAGGCCGAAGATCAGCGTCAATCCGGCGGCCAACAGGAAGATCAAACTGCCTGTCGCGATTCCATTTATTGTCAAATTCAACAGCACTTCCAAGCGGTACACCTCCTCATGCGATGCCGAGGTATTCTTTTTTCAACGCTTCGTTCTCCTTCAGCTCTTTCATCATGCCCGTATGCACCGTCCGCCCGTCATCGATGATGTAGTAATCATCCCCGATCGTGCTTGCCATATAAAAGTTTTGCTCGACCAGCACGACCGTTACCCGCTGCTTCATTTCTATAATCACGCTCATCACCTTGTCTACCATGATCGGTGCCAAGCCCTTGCTCGGCTCGTCGATCAGCAGCAGCTCGTTGTCGTTGACACAGGCACGGGCGATCGCCAGCATCTGTTTTTGACCACCGGAGAGCAGGCCCGACGGCTTTTTCCAGAAGGTTTTCAGATCGGGAAAGAGCTGCAGGATCCAATCGCGCCGCTCCAGTGTAGCCTCGTCGGTCTTGCGCATTGCCAGCTTCAGGTTTTCTTCGATAGTCAGATCGGGAAAAACTCCCTGATCCTCCGGCACATATCCAATTCCCTTTCGCGCGATTTCGTAGGTGGGCAGATGATGAATCGCTTCTCCCTTGAAGGTGATCGCTCCGGTGGCGATCGGATTCAGTCCCATCAAAGAGCGAAGCGTTGTCGTCTTCCCCGCTCCGTTACGGCCCAGCAGAACGGTTACGCCTCCTTTTTTCACTTCAAAGGAAACGCCCTGCAGGATGTGGTACTGGTCGATATACGTCTCGATGCGGTCCACTTTAAGAAGCGTCATCATACAGTCCCCCCAGATATGCGGTTTGGACCAGTTCGCTTTTCATGATATTTTCCGGGGTGTCCTCCGCAAGCAGTCTGCCGTTGAACAACACCAGCAGCCGATCTGAAAAGCTGAGCACCATGTCCATCTTGTGCTCGATGAGAAGGATCGTCCGGTTCCCCTGTTCCTTGATTCGCCGGATGACCTCTAGAATGGACGGGACCTCCTCCAGGGACATCCCCGCTGTCGGTTCGTCCAGGAGCAGCACCTCTGTCTCCAAGGCGAGCAGCATGGCGATTTCCAGCTTCCGCTTTTCCCCGTGCGCCAGGTTTTTGGCGAGAGAATCCGCTTTTGCCCCAAGCAAAACCGTCTCCAGAAGCTCGATGGCTCGCTTCTCAAAGTGTGCGTGTTTTTTGGGGCTGGCAAACAGGCTGTAATAGACGCCCTCCTGTGCCTGGACGGCAAGACGGACGTTCTCCAACACCGTTAAAGAGGGGAAGACATTGGTGATTTGAAAGGATCGGCCCAAGCCCAGCCTCGTGCGCTTCGCCACCGACAGATGGGTGATGTCCTTTCCCTTTAGCCACACTTTGCCCTCTGTCGGCTTGAGCTGGCCGCTGAGCAGATTGAACAGGGTCGTCTTGCCCGCGCCATTGGGACCGATGATCGAGGTGAATGTGTGGGGCATGACGTTCAGGCTTACATCCTGGACAGGCTTGTGTCCGCCAAACGCGATCGTCAACCCTTCCGTCTGAAGAATCGGCTGCATGCTATCACCCTTTTTTGATTGATCTTGTGTCTATCGTTTGTTTCGAACCGGCGGAGCGGTATCCTCCGGTGACAGTTCTCCCATCAGGACAGGTACCGGCCACTCCATCCCGTCTTTTTGTTCCAGACGAATCGCGTACATGACCTGCAGCGCTTGATGGTCCTCAGGACGGAAGGTCATTTTTCCTTTTGGTGAATCAAACGACATGCCTTCCATCAGCGGGATCAGATTGTCTGCATTGGTATCGCCATTCGATTTTTTCACAGCTTCGACGATGGCCATCGCCGCTGTCATGCCGCCTGGGACGAACAGATCTGGGGCTTCGCCGTTGTGACGCTTTTTATGCTCCTCGATCAGCCAGTCGTTGACCTCGTTCTTGGGCAGATCGTAGTAATAGAGCGTGAAGCCCTCCATGCCTACCATCGTTCTCATCGTCTTCAGGGTTGCGAAGTCCGCCGTCCCCGTCGAAACCTTGATGCCTTGCTCTTGCAGCTTCATATCCGCAATTTGGCTCCACGGCGTGTTGGCACCGGACCAGATGACGAACAGATACTCCGGCTTGGCCTGAATGATTTTTTGCAAATTCGGCGTGAAGTCTGTCGTCTTTTGATCCGCGTACTCCTCCAGCACGATCTGGGCGCCCTGTTTTTCCGCCACTTCCTTGAAAGCGGCTACTCCATCGCGTCCAAACGCGTAATCAGGCGCAAGGGTGGCGATCTTCGTTCCCTGCTTGGCGATGGCGAGCGCTCCCGCGATGGCGTCCTGCGAGGAGTTGCGCGCCGTGCGGAATACGTACTTGTTCCAGTTGTCTGCGGTGATGCTGTCTGCAGCCGCAGGTTCCACCACCATGATTTTCTTGTGCTCTTCCGCCAGCGGAACGACTGCTAAAGTGTCGCCGGAGCTGGACGAGCCTACGAGAAAGTCCACCTGATCGTCTTCAATCAGCTTCGTCGCCTTTTTTACCGCTACGTCCGACTTGGTCTCGGTGTCCTCGATGATCACCTCGATCGGACGTCCTGCCACTTCATTGGTTCCTCCGGTCGCGTAGGCAATTCCCAGTTCAAAGCCGCGCGTCGTCTGTTTGCCGTAATCCTCCAGCGCTCCGGTCAGAGAGGCGAGGACGCCGATTTTGATGGGCTGTTTCGACTCGCCCTGCGAGGATGGCGCACCCTGTCCTGACCCAGGCTGGCTTGGCTGAGCCGCTGGCTGCTGTGAACAAGCGGCTGCCAACAATGTCGTCGCGACCAGCAGTGAGGTGATTGTGAACTTGAATCCTTGCTTTCTCCTTCTCATCTTCGTTCCCCCTCTATTGTCATTCGAGCCATTCCAGTACTGTTGCGGCCCAGGTATAGCCTGTTCCAGCGCTTACGGTGACGATTTTGTCTCCCTTTTGGAAAAGCTGGCGCTCTTGCCCTAGGTGCAAGCCGATGCAAGGGTCGAGCGCAGACAAGTGACCGTAATGGTCCAGATAAATGGCCTGCTCTTCTCGCAGCTCCAGTCTGTCCAGCAGTTCACGAAACATCGAGCGCTTGGTGTGAAGCGGAATCAGCCAATCGATCTCGCTTACGGAGCTGCCGCTTTTCGCCATCGCTTCCTGAACGACATGCACGAAATTGCTTACAGAGACGGGGTCCAGCCGCTGTTTCATATCCTTGGGATCCTTCACATCGAGAAAATGGAGCCGCTGCTGCACACTCTCGAGACTGGCCGGATGCTTGGAGCCGCCGCCCACTACCCGCACATCGTCATGAAAAGAACCGTCCGTGTATATGCAGGAACCGAGCACGCGGCTTCTGCTGGAGTCCCGCGAAACTAGCGCTGCTGCCCCTCCGTCAGCAAAGTTGAACATGAAGCGGGAGCGCACATTCTGGTAGTCTACCAGCTCCGCTTCCTTGCATCCCCCGACCAGAAGGATGTTGCGGATGGAGTCATCTGCGACGAGCATGTCCCGGGCTACTTTTAACGCGATGGGAAAGCAGGAGCTGACATTCATGATCTCGAAGGCGTACGCGTTCTTCAGCCCCAGCTCGTGCACGATTTTGGTGCCGCAGGTCCAGACCATGTAGTCCTTGTAGGAGCTTCCGAAGTAGATCAGAACATCGATGGAGAGCGGATCTACTTTTTCCAAAATGGGTTTCGCAGCCTGAATCGCCATATCGGAGGCGTGGATGCTGCTGTCTGAGACATGCTTTTGCACCAATCCGAATTTTTCCACAATGACATTCTCGGGAATCTCGGCCCGCTGTGCGATCTCCTTCGCGGTCTCAATTCTTGGCGGAAAGTATACGCCTGTATGGGTAATACCGATCATGCTGCTCCCCCCTGTTCCTCACGCGGCACCCGCATCTTCGCTTCTCCCTCAAGGACCAGCTCTCCATGCTGATTGCGGCATTCCGTCTTGAGCCGCATGTTCCCTTTTTCAGGGTCAAAGTCCAGCACCTCTACGGTAGCCGTCACGGTATCGTTGATAAACACAGGCTTGACGAAGCGCAGCGTCTGTCCCATGTAGACACATCCCGGTCCGGGCAAATGCATCCCCAGCACCCCCGACAGCAGGCTGGTCGTCAATAGCCCATGCGCGATCCGTTGTTCAAAGCGCGTGTTTTTCGCATATTCCCGATCGACGTGAATGGGATTGAAATCTCCGCTGAGTCCCGCGTATGTCACGACGTCCGTCTCGGTAATCGTTTTGCTGAAAGAAGCTGTCTGTCCGATCTCGTACTTAGCCATGCTGTTCCTCCTTCATAAAATCTGCTTTGATTGTTTTTTTGTCGATTTTTCCGGTTGCATTCTTGGGTAGCTCGTTGACAAAATCTATCCTCACGGGCACCTTGTACTTGGCCAGCCGCTTTTGGCAGTACAGCTTCACATCATCTGCATGAAGCTCATGTCCCCTTTTGACGGCGATCGCCGCTACCGGTACTTCTCCCCATTTCGCGTCCGCAACCCCTACCACAGCCACCTCATCAACGGCTGGCAATTGGCTGATTACCTGCTCTACTTCGAGGGGATAGATGTTTTCGCCGCCGGAGATGATCATGTCTTTCTTGCGGCCGATGATGGTGACGAAGCCCTCCTCGTCCTGCGTCACCAGATCGCCGGTCAAAAGCCATCCATCATGAAACGATTCAGCTGTCGCCTCAGGCCGATTCCAATACCCCTGCATGACGTTGCCGCCCTTGATCCACAGCTCGCCGATTTCCCCGGGGCCGACATCCTCTCCCCTTTCATCGACGACGCGAATGTCGCAAAACATCACTGGCTTGCCGATTGAACCAATCTTGCGGCCGTAGTCCTCGCGTGAAGTCATAAATACGGTCGGGCTTGTTTCCGTCATGCCAAAGCCTTGGGCGAACGGTACCCCGCGATCCAGATAGCTTTGAATCAACTCATGCGGACAAGGCGCTCCTCCGCAGTAAAACCAGCGGATCGAGTCGAGATTTGTAGTTGGAAAATTGGGACTTTTCCGAATAAAATCGTAGATCGTAGGTACGCCCATGACGATCGTCACACGATGTTCTTCGATGAGCTGAAGCGTTTTTACCGGGTCGAAACGATGAGGCACGATGACTGTCCCTCCGGCAAAAAGCGTCGGCAAAGCGAACAGTCCGATCCCGCCGATATGAAACAGCGGCAATAAGGTGAGGGATTTGTCAAAGGAGGTGAGTTCGAGTGCCAGCACGTTGTTGACAGCGTTCCAGAACATATTTTCCTGGGTGAGCACTGCCCCTTTGGGCTTTCCTGTAGTGCCTGATGTATAGCAAATGATGAAGGGAGTGTCTCCGGCAACCCCCTCCCTTCTCAGCAAGTCACTCGGATAAGCTGCCGCCTGCTCGGGTAGCTGCTGACGGGAGCCTTCTCCTTGATCGAACCAGAGTACCTGCTGAACCTCGGTGCTCGCGAGGATGGATTCCGCCTCCTGTCGAAAAGCGGTCTCGACGATCAGCAGCCGTGAGCCGCTGTCGTTGAGCTGGTATTCCAGCTCGCTAGGTGTGAGCCGTACATTGAGTACGACCGCAATGCACCCCAGCTTGGCGATCGCAAACAGCAGCATGAGGTATTCGATGCTGTTGGTCGCCCAGATGCCGATGCGTTCGCCAGGCTGCAGCCCGTACCTCACTTCAAGCATGTGGGCGTAGCGGTTGATTTCCGCGCTCATTTCTCGGTAGGTAAGCTGCCGTTTCTCATCGATGAGTGCGATTCTGCCGGGTGTAATGAAGGCTCGCTTATCAATCCAGTCCGCAATCCCGTTCATCCTACTCCCCCTTCTGATCCTTTCCTTCCTGGCGTACCAGCCCTTCAAAAATAAAGGTGATGGCATCCTGCACGACCTCGTCAGGCACCTCTTTATCCTCCCAGTAGACCCAGCGCATCCCGATGAAGGAGGTGACTCCCATCAGGCAATAGGCTACCGTCTCGGGATTGAGGTTTTTGAATTCGCCCCGCTCGATCGCGCCTTCCAGTCCTTTCAGGTAACCTTGTGCCAGCCGTTCGTAATAGGCGCGGTACAACTGCTCATCCACCAGCACGGATTGCTGGACGATACTGTACAGGTTGCGGTGGTTTTTCACCCATTTGAGGAAGACGTGGATCCCGATCTCCAACGCCTCGCGCTGGCTTTTCGCCTGAGCTACCTCCTGCTTGATCTCGATGCGGAAATCCCGGCTCAGCTGGCGGATGAGCTCCGCGTAAATTTCGTACTTGGATTCAAAGTAATTGTAGAAGGTTCCCTGTGCGACGTTGGCCTGCTGGGTAATGTCAATGATGGAGGCAGCGAAGTAACCTTTCGCCCCGAAAACCTCTTCGGCTACGTTCAGCAGCTTTTGCCGCGTCTTCGCGCCTTTCGTCGTCGCCGGTGTCTTGCTATGTTGTTTCATCGCGGGAGTTTGCTCCGTCATTTGCATCACCTTTTGTCTGAAAAGAAGTAGTTGCGCTCTCAAAACTGAAAAGTGAATCAGTTGTCAGTTTTTCTGATTATTATGATAGCGTTTTCAAAATTGTTTGGCAATTGTTTGTTGGTAAATTTTCTCTGCCATTTTCTAAAAGATTTTTAAATAGGGATTCGTTTCGAAATATTGCAAAGCTACGACCAACAGTGATATACTTTGAGAAGCGAAAATGTGATCGGCTCATTGAAATGCTGGGAGCCTGTTTATGGTTGGAGGAAATCCTCATCCATAAGCAGGCTCCTTATCGTTTTTATTAGGGACTAAAAAATCCCTAGAAACGCAAAGAGGAGCGTGGAGTATGAGAACCGTTTTTGGAGATCGTCATTTTCGCAAATTATTTTTTTCCAACCTGTTTTCTGGCTTTGGTCAAGGCATGACCATGATCGGAATATCGTGGTATTTGGTCGAATCGACCGGCACAGTCGGCGTGCTTGGCTCAACCATGTTGATTTCGGCTATCCTGTCGCTCCTCATCGCACCCTACGTGGGTACGTTGATTGACCGCTATTCTCGAAAGCTCATGCTGCAGATCGAACAGCTCGGAGGTTTTGCGGTTTTGTTCTTCCTGGCGGCTTGGGGATTTTGGGCTCCTTACGAGGAGTGGATGCTTGTCCTTCTCTATTTGGCGACGATGTTTATGTTTCAACTACATGAGCCTGCCCAGGCTGCTCTCGTACAAGAGATCTTTGAGCAAAAACAGTACAAAGCGGTCAATGCGGCGTTGGAGGTGGAGAATCAGACCGCTCTCATTCTGGCAGGAGCATGTGCCGGACTTCTTCTTGGGCAGTTCGGCCTTCATGTGGTCCTTCTCTTGAACGCATTCGCCTATTTTCTCGCTTTCGTGACGCTGACAGGGATTGATTATGCGTTTACGCCGAAAAGGCAAGCGGAAAGCGCTGCCCGAACCTCTTGGTGGGTCCTTTTTTCTCAAAGCTGGGTCTATATCAGGACGAAACCGGGTTTCCTCATCTTTGGAGTTTCCGCTCTGATGCCATTCATTGCGGTGTTGTTGACGAACCTTCTGAATCCTCTATTTGTAAGCCAGGTTCTAAGAGAAGGAGTGAACATTTATTCATTCGGAGAGGTTACATATTCCATTGGCGCGGTGGCAGCAGGCATGTGGATGGGATGGCTGAGCCAACGATTCGGCGCAATCGCCTATATGGTTTTTCATTTTATCTGGATGGCCGTAGCTCTCGTCATGACGGTCGCCATGCCGATCGGTTGGGTATTTGTTCTTTTATCGGCATTCTTAGGCTGGTGCAACGTATCGACACGGTTGATCCGTCAGAACCTGTATATGGAGTTGCTGCCGAATCATTTAATGGGAAGAGTCTTGAGCTTTTTTCGAGCTATTGGTACCTTGATGAGACTGTGTTTGCTGGCTCTGTTCACGTTCATGCTCGATTCCACCAATGCTGCTGCCGGATATTTGGTGCTCGCAGTGTTAGTCATCATCGCGGCTGCGGGAATTGCTGTTTCCATGCCTACGTTACTCAGGCAGACAGCTCCGAGGGATACGACTTCTTCTTGACATCGCGTCACTATTCGTACCAGTTTGCCCGGATGGTTGGATCATCCAGCACGCCAGATACCGTATATATTCTCTATAAAAAAGGGATGGCCCATTGGCCATCCCTTAAGCTATTCAATCGACTTATGCTTCTAAACCGATACCCGAATATCCAGAAACCAGTCCCGAATGGCTTCCTTGATTTTTTCCAGTGCCTGCTGTGTTGTAGCTTCACAATAGATGCGGACCAACGGCTCGGTTCCAGATGGTCGAATCAAGACCCAATGCCCGTCCTCCAATAACAATTTGCGTCCATCCTTCGACTGAATTTGTTGAACGGCAAAGGGACCGATCAATTGAGGTTCTGCATCCATGATTCGTTGGAGCAAGCCTTCCTGTGAGGTCAAGGGCAGGTCCAGGCGTGTGCTGAACCGCTCGCCGAACTGTTCGTGGATGTCGCGCCTGATCTCGCTGATGCTCTTGCCCTCCCAGGCGCACAGCTCTGCGATCAGCATGTTGATCAAGACGCCGTCTTTTTCCGGGATATGGCCCAGGATGCTGGCTCCTCCGCTCTCTTCCCCGCCGATCAGGACATCGCCGCGCAGCATCTGCTCCCCGATATACTTGAAGCCGACTGGCGTTTCGATCAACTCCAGTCCGTAGACCTTTGCCATTTTGTCCAGCAAGTGCGTGGTCGCTACCGTACGCACGATTCTACCTGTCAGCTTGCGGTTTTTTACCAGATGGTAGGTGAGAAGCACCAGGACATCATTGGCTGGAATGTACCTGCCTTGCTCGTCTACCACGCCAAAACGGTCGGCATCCCCGTCATTGGCCAGTCCCATCGTTGCCTTTTGGTTCAGCACCTCTTGCTTCAGCAAGGCCAAATGCTTGTCATTGGGTTCGGGAAGATCTCCTCCGAATGCGGCGTCTATGCACTCCCTGATGCCGACGGTTCGGACTCCCGCTTCCCGCAGCAAGCCGCTTACATACCCGATGCCAGCACCATGCATGGCATCGACGACCACATGCAGGGAAGATCGGCGCAACACGTCCATTTTTACCATCCGCCGCAAATGGGCCTCGTAATGTGGACGCAAAACGATGATTTGCAGACGCTTTTGTGCCTTGGCTTCTTCCAGGGAGATCGTTCGCACCTCGCCGCTCTCTGCGATCCGGGCAATCCAAGCCTCCAGTTTTTTGGTGATTGCAGGCGTCGCAGGGCCCGCGTATTCGGGGATGTATTTGATGCCATTGTACTCGGGCGGGTTGTGACTTGCCGTGATCATCACCGCTCCACTCGCGGCGAAATGCTTCACGCCGAATGCGACCGCCGGCGTAGGAGCAGCCTCATTCAGCAAATAGGTGCGTATACCGTTGGCGCTTAGTACTTTTCCTACCTCTTCTGCAAATCTTCTTCCTAAAAATCGGGTGTCATGTCCGACGATCAGCGGTTGCTCCTGTTGTCCGATCTCTTTTGTGTAGCAGGCAATCGCCTGTGCCACGATGCGAACATTTTCCATCGTGAATTCCTCTGCGACAATCGCACGCCAGCCATCCGTCCCGAAGCGGATCGCATGCATGTTATCTCCCCTCTCACACCAGCAATAACTGCGATACGTTCACTTTATGCGCAGCAACAGGCGAATAATACTTCTTTCCCGCTGACTGCCGAAGTATCTTCGCCGTTGGCTGATGTATTCACTTATACTTCTTACCGTCATCTTAGCTGATTGGGGGTGGAAAGGCTGTCGAACGCTGGGTGGGGGGTGGTTGTTCTTTTGTCGAGGGGGGGAAGGGAGTATTGTTTCGGTTACTTCTACATATCGGACTGTCATTAGTCTGAATTGTGTAGATGCAGATTTATCGATTTATCTTCAGTGCCTATAGGCAAGTCCCTGGTTCATCCTTCTCTTTGCGCCTAGATTTTAGTTTGGGTTTGGATAGCACATCTATTGCTGTAACTGCTAAACTAAATTCAACAGTATCCGCCAAATAGAAATGAACACTTTTTTCTTTCACTTGGTAACCCAGTTAAGCTATGATTACTTGTTCAACATAGCTTGGCTGGGGGATGGGAAAGGTGGAAAAATTACTGTTGTATCTTCAGGTTCATCAATTAAAAGAGCAAGGATTTAAGGTGGCAGCCATCGCAAGGAAATTGGATCTGTCGAGGAACACGGTCTATAAATATCTAGATATGACTTTTGAGGAGGCATCAGATTGGGTCAATTCCCTTGGTAACAGAAGCAAAAAGTTGAATCCCTACCGGGATAGGATTCTCAGTTGGTTACATGAACATCCAGATCTGTCTTCTTCTCAGGTCGAGGACTGGTTAAAGGAGAAATATCCTTCCATTAAGATTGGAGGAAGCACAGTTCGATCCTATGTTAGTGAGCTAAGGGAAATATACCATATTCCGAAAATTGTACATATTCGTGATCACGAAGCAGTGGACGAGTTGCCAATGGGCCAACAGGCTCAAGTGGATTGGGGAGAAGTCACGGTTAAAAATATGGAAAAAAAGGACGTGAGATTATACTTCATCACTTTTGTTCTCTCCCACTCCCGTTTCAAGTATGTAGAGTGGCAAAGCAGACCCTTTACCACAAGGGATGCAATCAGATGCCATGAAAACGCATTCGTATTTTTCGGAGGAATGCCAGAGGAATTGGTTTATGACCAAGATCACCTGATCACCGTAAGTGAAAATGCAGGAGACATTATCCTGACGAGTGAATTTCAGTCTTATAAGCAAGAACGTGGATTTCGCCTTTATTTATGCCGCAAGGCAGATCCGCAAAGTAAGGGCAAGATAGAAAACGTAGTGAAATTCGTGAAAAGAAACTTTGCCAAACACAGGGTTTTCTCCAATATCGATGCATGGAACGAACGGTCTCTGGCCTGGCTATCACGGACAGGCAATTACAATGTGCACCATACAACAAAAAAGAGACCGGTTGAAGTGCACGCCCTCGAAAAGCAACACTTGAAGCCAGTCTCTCCCCTGCTCTCTTTCGAGAGCAACCGTGGATCCAGTATAACAAGAACTGTCCATAAGGACAATGTGATTAAATATAAATCCAATCGGTACTCCCTTCCTTTAGGGACATACCGTCCAAGGGGAGAGAATCAAGTATTTATCGAGATTCATGAAGAGGAACTGATTGTCAGAGCAACTCCGCAAGGAGAAGTTCTTGCACGACATCGGCTTTGCCACGGAAAAGGAGAGCTTATAAAAAGTAGACAGCACTCACGTGATCGATCTAAAGGGATTCATGCTTATAAGGAGACCATTATCCGCCAATTTCACGATCAAGAAAAAGCAATGCTGTTTATTCATGAGATAAGCGTTCGGTATCCGAGGTATGTACGTGATCATTTGCAAATCGTTCAATATGCCATCACCCATTTCCAACCTGATATTGAGGAAGCCTTGGATGTATGTGTAAAAGACCATTTATGGAGTGCAAATGACCTCCGGGATGTTGCACAGCACCTTTCCCGACTAAAAGATACCAAGCCCTCCTCAGAACCTCGTTTCGATCAAGCAATACCAAGCAACTTCCGCAACCTCTCCGCATTACAAGCCACTTCACCAACGAGGGAAATGGATAAATATTTAAAAATACTAGGGGGCATTTGACGTTGAACAGCACCGTACAGACCATGCAAAATTACTTCCGCCATCTTCGGATGGCGGAGACAGCCAATGAACTGCCTGAATTCCTTCGTAAAGCTGAAAAATTCTCTTGGACCTATCAGGAATTTCTAGAAGAACTCTTAACCTATGAATTGAAACGGAGAGAAGCAAAAAATGCGGAGAGGAGATTGAAATGGGCCAAGTTTCCCTATCAAAAGACCTTGGATGAATTTCAGATCGATGAGCAAAAGTCAATCAGTTCCCGCCAAATCAAACAGTTGAAGGAACTGAATTGGCTAGAACAACAGTACAATCTGATCCTTCTTGGTCCTCCAGGAGTGGGCAAAACCCACATTGCAATTGGACTTGGGTTAGAAGCGATACAAAAGGGTTTTCAAGTTACCTTTTCAACCATGGGAGAGTTGATCCATCTATTGAAAACCCAAGAGTACCTCACAAAATCACAAACGCAGCTTAAAAGAATAAACGAATCCGATTTGGTCATTATTGATGATCTCATGTATATGGCAATGGATCAAAGGGAGGCAAACCTATTTTTCCACCTCATAAACAACCTGTATGAACGAAGTTCAATCATATTAACATCCAACAAAGGACCCGAACAGTGGGGAGAATTAATAGGTGATCAAGGAATTACGACGGCTATATTAGATCGATTGCTTCACAGAGTGGAAGTGATCCAACTAAACGAAGACAGCTACAGAATCAAATACAGGAGCTCTATTTTCGGAGAAAAAAGTGTTCAATCTTAATGAGCAAAAAGTGTTCAAAACTACTTGACGGTTACAATTGCAGACCCTGCAATCTCAATAAAAAGATACAAAACACTCCATAGTAAATGATTAGAAGATAGTAGTAACCTCAACTTCAACCCAAATATCTTTAAGCTGCTTTGATTTTATTCTACCATCCTTCAATAAATCCATCACATTATTAAAGATTTGTAGTGTCTCATAATCATAGAACTTCATAATGTTCCATCCTTTATCAGTCTGGGTTATTGAATATTTTTCTCCTTGATAAACGAACTCTATCTCATGCCCTAAACCTAAATCTTCTTCAAGTTGTTCAAAAGTATATCTCAACTCTTCTCCCATCCTTACCTCCATCGTTCTCGTGGTGTTTTTTTTTAATCCCAATTACGATCATGTGTACTTTCGGATGCAAGTCAACATCCCGTAATTCTCTTCCATCAGACCCAAAATATCTTCTTGTTTTCAAATTTCCATCTGTGACCATCTGCCGACTCACACCAATTCCCAGTAGGATCAATATTATTAACTGGGTTGTTGTGAATATATGTGTAGCGGTTCAGTGAGAGGGATTATCCACAGCACCCTTATACGTATCCTCCGAGATAAACCTCAATTTCAAGTCAAATATGAATATATTATCTCCACCAATAATACCCAGACCATTTACTTATTTCCTTTTATATAATCAATCATTTTCTTCACAAACAAATATATCGCGAATCCCCCGAACGCTAGAAACGTAATAGATATATAAATCGATCCTGGACGATAAACCATAGCACCAGACGAAGTTCCACGTCCCCCAATGTGTACCTCTCCCGAAATAAGTCCGTCGATTCCAGAATAAATCATGTATAGACCGAACAAAAACGAAATGACTATACCTACATCCTCAGAAAACCACTGCAACTCTTTCACCTTCCAGTCTTTGCTGAGAGTAAGAACAATGTATAGCCAATAAGCATTTTCCAAAATTCTCCTTTACAAACCTACTAGGCTACTGTAATTTAAAGAAAGTATGTAAAATTATGTAAGTCCAAAGGAGGCCAACATGAAAAAGTATCTGGTATGTTGTCTCGCATTCTTTCTTGCTCTATCTCCATTCGCTTCTATAGACACCTTGGCTAAGACTAGTCATAAGCAGATCAGTTCATCTATGGCTCCTGAAGACCTCAGTCAATTATCCTTTTCTGCTCAGTTTAAAAAAGCTAAAAAAGACAGTGTCAAGCTCGAAATCAGAGTAAAACAGACCAGCGGCCCACGTCATGAGGTCGAGAGTACCTTTGTTTTATCCAAGATCGAAAATGAAAAAATCCATCAGGTGGCAAGCGGGGAATTATACACAGGAATTATCAAGCATCAAAAGAAAGTAAAGCTGTCGTTCAACGAGCTCGAAAAAGGAAAATACAAGCTAGATTTGCAGGCATTTATGGTCATTAGTGAGGATGAGACCTGGGGCGCACGGAAAAATATATACTTTACCGTAACGGACAATGGTGTAATCGAAGGCTGGTAAGAAGCGTATTGACTCCTGCTTTTCGTCAGGAGTCTTTTTTCATCCACTTCAGAACGATCCCGTTAACCATGCAGATGAAGCGAATGAAAGGATAAAGCCGATGCCCACAGGCACCGACTTCTCCTCCCCACACATCCGAACAATCGTCTAATTCACCATCCTGCCCTTCTCCTCCCAAAAAGGCTTGCGCAGCTCCACTTTGCGAATTTTCCCCGAAGCCGTCTTCGGCAGCTCATCCACAATCTGAAAGCCTTTGGGACACTTAAATGCCGCCATCCTCTCGCGGCAGAATCGATGCAACTCTTCCTCATCAACTGTCATGCCTGGGCGTGGGACGATAATGGCGAACGGCACCTCTCCCCATTTCTCATGAGGGACCGAAACGACTGCTGCCTCCAAAATGGCAGGATGCTCATACAGCAAGCCCTCCACCTCGATCGACGAGATATTTTCTCCGCCGCTGATGATAATATCCTTCTTGCGATCCACGATGTCGATGTACCCCTCGGCATCGATCGTCGCCATGTCTCCTGTCCGGTACCAGCCGTCCACGATAGCCGACGCCGTGGCTTCCGGCTGCTTCCAGTATCCGACCATCACCATGTTGCCGCGCGCGATGACCTCCCCGATGCTTTGGCCGTCTTGCGGCACATCCTGATCCTCGTCATCCACGACGCGAATTTCGACATTGAGCATCGGGATGCCTGCCTTTGCTTTCCTGCGAAAACGGGTCTCCTCCTCTTCGTCCCGTAGATGATGCTTGATCGGGGAGACGGTGATCAGCGGGGCACATTCCGTCATGCCGTATACCTGGATAAACTCCCAGCCGAGCTGTTGCTCCACCGTGCGTACGAAAGCGGTCGGCGGCGCAGAGCCAGCGATGACCACACGCATTGGCTCCTCCAGTTTTTCGCTTTGAAACCGCGGTTCATTGATCAGCATGTTCAATACAGTCGGGGCCATGCACGCGACGGTGATGCCCTCCTTTTGGATCAGGGCGTGGATCAGCGGCGGATCGATCTTGCGCAGCATCACGTGTTTGGCTCCGACGGCCGTAAAGGAGAAAGGAGTACCCCAGCCATTGACATGGAACATCGGGAGGGTATGTAAAAGAACATCCTGGTCGGAGGCATGCAGATGGAACATGGTGTTTTGCATATTGAAGTACAAGGTGCGGTGGGAGTGCATGACTCCTTTTGGCTTGCCCGTCGTACCGCTTGTGTAAAGAATCGTCGCCAGGTCCGTCTCTTCGATGTCCACTACGCAAGGCTCGCTGCTTTCTTGTGCCAGCAAAGCCGCATAGCAGTCCCAGCCCTCCTGACCCGCATCCTGCCCGCCATTCCCCATACAAACGCGGTGAGTCACACTCCGCAGATAATTTACGATTGGCTCCACGAGAGGGACTAGCTCCTCGTCCACGAAAAACAGCTTCGCCTCCGCATGATCGACGATGTACTGGTAGTCATGCGGCAACAGGCGCGTATTCAGCGGAACGACGACCGCCCCGATTTGAAAGCAGGCGTAGAAAAGCTGCAGCATCGCGGCCGTATTGGGTGAGAGGACAGCCACCCGATCTCCCTTTTCCACACCCAATCGCTGGATCGCGCGCGCCAGTTGATGCACTTCCTGCTGAAATTCGCGGTACGTCCAGCGGCGCTCTCCCTCGACCACGGCTTCCGCATTTGGATACAGCAAGACAGCACGGCGCAGTGTGTCGTCGATTCGCAAAGCAACATGCATAGGGTTCCTCTCCTTTTATATGGTTTAATATCCATAGACTAGCAATTCCGATGATCCTCGTCAATTTACTTTTCTGAAAATTCCATCCCTTTCAAGCAAACGATGTTCGCAGAGGTAGAAGTAATCGGTGGCAAAGAGACAGTAAAGCAATCTTTTCGCCCCTAATCAAAAAAAGAAAACCCGCCATATAGATGGTCTTATCCCCGTCAAGTGGACAGTTCAAAACAAGCCCTTGCTTTACGCAGCCTCAGCTCGGTATTGAACTGGGCTGAGGCTGCGTAAACGAGCTTGAATCCGTTCGTGATTGTAAAAATGAATGTAACGTTCGATTGCTTTATTCACCTCTTCTTCGGTTCCGAAGGAATCCAAATATATACATTCTGTTTTGAGGTGGCTAAAAAAGCTTTCGATACAAGCGTTGTCCAGGCAGTTTCCTTTTCTCGACATACTTGGAGTTATGTTATACGCTTGTAATAGATTCTGATATGCTCTGGACGTGTACTGGCTTCCCTGATCGCTATGTAGCAGGACGCCATTCACGTCTCTTTTTTGTGTCGCTGCCTTCACAGTATCTAAGACGAGGGACAAATCATTCTGTTTGCTGACCTTATAGGCAATTACCTCATTATTGAAAAGGTCGTAAATGACAGACAGATACAGCCGTCTCCCGTTAAAAATGATATAGGTAATATCTGTAGCCCATTTTTCAGTAGGTCGTGACGCAGCAAACTCACGGTTCAACTTGTTTTCTGTTATCACGATTGGCTCTTTGCGTCCATAATACTTTCGTTTCCTGCGAATACGTGATTGGATCCCCAACTCTTTCATCAGTCGGTACACACGCTTATGATTAATTCGAATGCCATGGACCCGGTATAGCCACATCTTAATTCGAGGATATCCGTATATTCCATTGACCCGTTGATGACAATGCAAAATCAGCTTTTTTAACTCCTGGTCTTCCGCGTATTTTCTCGTCGGGTTCTTCTGTAAGTGCAGCCACTTATAATAACCACTTTTTGATACTTGAGCAATTTTGCATAGTAACAGAACTGGATAACGATCCGCCATCTCAGCAATAATCCGAAAAATTACTGTTTTTCCCTGATCCTTCTTCTTTCCCCCTTTCTGGCTTCTAAGAGCTTTTTTAAGAATTCTACCTCCGCTTCAAGACGCCTAATTCTTTCATCTGAAGTCATGGGGTTTTTACGAGGCCTTCCCTTGCTCATCCCTCTGGCTTTGCCTCTTTGGTCTACCAATCCTTGTACGCCGTGATCTCTGTATTTTCTAACCCATCTACGGAACATCCGTAAATCCAAACCGTAGGTTTCTTGAATTTGTTTATACGTAGCTCCTTGTTCAAACCATTCCACTACTTGTGTCTTAAATTCAAGCGAGTATGTCATTTTCCCCATAAAGAATATCCCCTCCAATTAAACAGTAATGGTCTTTCTTTTTACTGTCTACTTAAAGGGGATAATATCAAGATGCTGGCGGGTTAACGTCGTTTGGTGATTCTGCCTGATCCTCCGACCTTGGTTTTTGGCGGGGATTTTTGTGATGGTGAAAAAATCGATCCTTTGCTTGATGAGGAGCTTCCCGAGGACGAATTGCGAATAATTTTTCCCGAGCTTTGACTGGATGAGCTCGCAGGCTTCTCGAACAAGCTGCCGCCTGAGCCTACGGTACCTGTCTCCGCAGATTTTTGTCCCCGTTTGATAATGCTGCCTGTGCCTTCTTTGGTGACAGGCGGCGGAGCTTTATCCGGCGTGCTGTACTTCCCTCCCGGTTTGTTTACATCTTTGCTGGAATAACCGCGATAGCTGCCGCCATGGTCGCTCATGCCATCCAGAATATCGCTCAGCACGGAAGCGACGAAATAGGCTTTCAGGAACGAAGACTCGTAGTTCTCTTTGACGAATTCCTTCGTGTCGACCTGAATCAAGGTATCCGTCGGTTTTTCCGTATCCTGCTGCAGGTGATACCAGGCATCCGAGTAGACCAGGAACATATGCTGTGTATCTTCTGCGGACATCTCTTCCGGTTTTTCCTGCTCGACCAGCTCCTGCGCGACTTCCGGTACGGTTTTGTTCTCGACACGGTAGACGCGGGAGGATTGACCGCCATCGGCTGCACTGACGGATTCCAGCGCATAGACCTCGCTTACATCCGGCGCGATTTTGTCATTTCCGCCGGCCATCGCCATCAAAAAAATGGCGGGTATCAATAAGAGCTTTATCAGTTTGACCCACTCACGGGGCATATGCCTCACCTCCTAGCTCCCGCGTAAAACCTGCACGTCAGCAGGAAGAACAGTCTCTCCTTCGTACAACATAAAACGGCCATCCTGCCATTCGATCCGCAGCAATTGCCGCTGGTCGGATTGAAATTGCCAGATATACTGTTCGCCCGAGGCGGAAAAAGGAGCTTTTCCTACTACCAGGATTCGTCCGTGGTACTGTTCCTCCAGATGGTAGACCACGTCATCCATTTCGAGCGTCGTCGGCACCTCATCTACAGAATCCAGCCTGCCGTCGATCTCGTGATAAAGATGATAGACGGTTCGCTCGCGATCTTCGATGTACAGGTAGCGGATCTGGTTTCCGTCCTGCAAGGTCAGCATGTTCGCATTGCGGCTGGCATTGGCCGCTTTTCCAATCACCTGATAGGTGACCATCGAGACCTCGACCACATCTCCCGGTGCCAACGTCAGGATGCTTTTCTCCTCTGCTGGCGGTTCATGTTTGGCGAATAGGTTTGTAATACGTTTGAACAAGCTCATGACAAACTACCCCCTGCTGTGATTACAGGCACGCAGCGATAATCATCGCTCCGACTACGTGGAAGGAACCGGCCAGCAGCGCATGCGGCACCTTTCCCTGTTGTGTGCCTTCTTCCAGATTGAGACCTCCCGCGATGCGGAAAATCTGCTCGACGATTCTCTCCAGAACAAATAAGATCACGAATGAGATCACAGATACGAGCAAGGCTGTCCAAAGGGTTTGTGCATGGTCAATGGACTGTGACAGAATATAGCCTTGGGCAAAAAGCTTCAGCACAAAACGAGTCGTCACGGCCATATTGCCTTTTTTCATTTCTTCCATATCCTTGTATTTCGTGAACAAGGAATCAATCCACATTAACACACATAGTAAAAGTCCGCCTGCGCCGGTCCATACCAGCATGCCGAGAACTTCGATCCAATCCAAAGCTATCACCCCGTACAATCAATTGGTTATGTTCACTCTCGCCTTGGTCGGCAAGGCCGAAAAAAAGGGGAACCGCATCAAGCGGTTTACCCCTCGTATTTTTTCATTAAGGCTGCCAACTCGTCTTCTACCTGCTGGTCTTTGTTCAGCTTGGCGATCTCTTCGTCCAGGGATGTCTCTTTTTTGTAGAGTTCTCCGCTCGCCTCGGCTTCTGCTTCCATCTGCAACGCTTTCTCTTCCATGCGTTTCAGTCCGGACATCGCCGAGCTGTTTCCAAGACCAGACATCGCTTGGTTGATGGTTTTTTGCGCTTTCGCCGCATTGACGCGAGCGACCAGCGTTTCGCGCTTGTTTTTCAGTTCAGTGATCTGCTTTTTCATTTCGGTCAATTGATCACGCAGATTGTCGGCAGCCAGCTTGTTTTTTTCGTAGCCAGCCTTGTACTCGGCCACTTTTTGCTCGGCTGCTTTCTTTTCTTCCAACGCGCGGCGAGCCAGGTCGATGTTCTTCGCCTGGGCAGCCACATGTGCCTGCTCCTCGCGTTTTTTCGCCAATGCTTCCTGCTCTTCATACAGGACCTTGAATTTCTTTTCCAGTGCGATTTGAGCGGCAACTGCTTTTTCCGCTTCTTCCAGGTCATCCTGCATGTCGCGCAGGTACTGATCTGTCAGTTTGATTGGATCTTCGGCTTTCTCAATCAACGCATTCAGATTGGACATGGTCAAATCTCGCAGTCTTTTAAAAATGGACATGGATTTTTCCTCCTTAGAACCTTTATAGAAAAGCGACGATATGCCGCACTTTTCAGTGAAAAACGTCTTGACGTTTTTCATAAGCGTGAATCCGACCGCTTGCTTGCGGTCGAACAAGACGGTTTAACCGTTTTGTTACTAAGTATCTACGTGAAAGGGAATCAGAAGTTTCATGAATCCGTACAGAGTTTTTTACGATTGGATGGCCAGTTCACCCGTTTCCTTGTTTTGCAGGATCAGCCGTCCTTCCGCAGGGGTCCCATCCGCACGTACCAGCTTCATTTTCCCTGTCTTGCCCTTTTCGATCAACGCTTTGACCTGGGAATCCGTCAGCATCCGTCCGTGGTTTTCTTTCCAGATGACAAAGGAACAGCCGACGCTGTAATTGGAGCATCCATAGCCTTTTCTTCCCATGAAAATAGAACCGCTGCAGCCTGGACGCGGGCAGCCTGCAATCACGCTTGAAGCGGAAGAAGCAGATGCACGCGTACTTGAAGATTTTTTCGCTGGGGTCTTGGCTCTCACTGCTTTTGCCTGACCTTTTTCCCGCCCACGTGTTTTCGCCGGCCCATTCGCACTCTCGAACGAAGCCTTGTCGGCACGAGCCTGCAAGCGAACCTTGTCTACGATCATGGTCGCGAATTTCTTCACATTCTCCATGAAACGATCATCAGAGGCTGTCCCTTTGGAGATTTCATTCAGCCTGCGCTCCCAATGTCCGGTCATCTCAGGTGAGGTCAACAGCTCCACGCCCGCTCCGCGGATCAGCTCGATGACGGTGCGGCCCTTTTGGGTAAGCAGGATTTTCTTGCCCTGCATTTCGATGTACCCCACTTTTTTCAGACGCTCGATGGTGGCAGCACGCGTCGCCGGAGTTCCCAAGCCGGATTCTTTCATCGCATCGCGCAGTTCCTCGTCTTCGATCTGCTTCCCGGCGCTCTCCATTGCTTTCAGCAGGGTTCCTTCCGTAAAATGCTTGGGAGGTTGTGTTTCCTTTTCCTTGACGAGCGCATCAGCACAGTGCACCTCTTCGTCACGATTCAGGGAGAAGGGCTCACTCACTTCGATTTCTTCTTTTTCTTCGTCCTCTTTATTTGCATTTCGTGCTCCCCGCGTCTTTTCCTTCTTCTGATCGGCGTAGATCGCCTTCCAGCCGATTTTGCGCAGCTCTTTTACCGTCGTCTTGAATCTTTCCTTTTCGACCTCGGTCATGACTGTATGCACCTTGTACTCCGCTGCGGGGTAAAACTGGGACAGGAAACGGCGTACGATCAGATCGTAGAGCTTTTGCTCGTCAGCTGATAGTCCCTTCGCTTTGCGGTTGGTCGGCAAGATGGCGTGGTGATCCTCCACCTTCGCCGGGTTGCAGACAAAGCGGTTTCCCTTGTGGACCAGACTGCGGTCTGCGCCTCGCACGAATTCGTCGTAGGTTGTGCCTTGCAAGGCTTGGAGCGCTTTATGCATCTCGGGAATGTTTTGCTCGGTCACGTAGTTGGAGTTCGTCCGCGGATAGGAGATTACCTTGTGCTTCTCATAGAGTGCCTGCGCGAGATCCAGCGTTTTTTTGGCGGAGAACCCGTACCTGCTGTTCGCCTCGCGCTGCAGCAAGGTCAAATCGTAGAGCCTGAAGGGAAATTCTTTGGTGTCCTTCACTTCGTAGGAGGCGATCCGCCCCTGCTTGTCCCTTATTTTTTGGGCAAGCTGCTCGGCTTTTTTCTGGTCGGTGATCCGCTCTCCTTGCCAGATGCCTTTGTAGCTGGTTTCACTTTGTGCAAAATGCCCTTCCACGTCAAAATACTTCAACGAGGAGAACGCTTCTATCTGTTTTTGCCGATCATAGACCAACGCGAGTACCGGCGTTTGCACTCTTCCGACGGAAATGAGCACATTGTGCTTGGTGGTAAATGCCCGCGATCCGTTCATTCCGATCAGCCAATCTGCTTCGCTGCGGGCTCTAGCCGCTCTCGTCAGGTTTTCGAACTCCGCTCCGTCCTTCAGTTCGGCAAACCCTCTGCGGATCGTCTCCGGCGTCAGGTCAGAAATCCAGAGCCTTTTGACCGGCTGTCTCAGCTTCAGATGGCGTTGAATCAGCGAAAAGATATGCTGCCCTTCCCTCCCGGCGTCGCAGGAATTGATGAGAAGATTGCTTCGCTTCGCCAATTGAGCGATCACCTTCAATTGATCCCTGGTTTTGCGATTCGGCACCAGCTTGAATGTATCCGGAATAATCGGCAGGTCGTTGATATTCCATTTTTTGTATTTTTCGTCATAGGCATCTGGTTCTGCCAATTCGACCAAATGACCGATCGCCCAGGTAATGATGTAGCGGTCGCCTTCCAGATAAGTCCGGAAGTTCTTGGCTTTCGGCTCGATTGCGGCTGCGATGTTTCGTCCCATATCGGGTTTTTCCGCAATGATGAGTGTTTTCAAAACGTCTTCTCTCCTTCTTGAAAAACGGGGCTTGCCCGGCAAAAAAACTCTAGCGGTGATGGCGCTAGAGTCTGTAGATCTATCGATGTCTTGCACAATCTATTATATACCAATGCCGGGGACAGAAATAGCCCATTCGCTCCCTTGCCGTAGGCTCCTTCACTCGCCCCCGTTTTCTTGCATGTATGGTTGGAGCGGCACTTGCTTGCTTAAGATGAGCGAATCCCTTGGTGTGTCAAAGATAGTTTTGCAATCAATCACATCGGCATCCCCAATCAGCAAGAGAGACGATTGGGCTATGCTGTCCACTTTGACCTCGTCAACGTTCAAGCATGTATTGTCTATTTTGATCGTTAGACTCATTTGCGCTGTCCTCCTTTTTCCCTTTCCTCGAGCAGCATGCGGAAGGTTTCTTTAGACTATGCCTGTGTGCGAAGGGCGTTCGCAAAAAACAGGTATGAACACCCAATTCGTTTCCACATAGAATACAGAAGGATTTTCTGAACGAAGGGTGTGGATGAGATGCCAGCGATTGTAGGAGTCATCAATGTGAACAGTATGTCTGGCGTCTTCAACGCCGGTGATGTTCGCAATATCATGCCGATCAGCTATATTCAGACTTTTACGGGCGGAGGGTCTTTCAATTCCGGGACGAATCTGTACTTCCATATTCCCCGTTCGAACATCTACGTAAATGATTCCGGGAATGCCGCCATTCCCCTCTATGTAGAAGAAATCCTGGAGGCTGCGGCCAAGGAACGGGATCAGCGATGAATTTTTTTGTGACCCAGCATATTGTCATTCACCGTTTCAACATAAACAGTCTGACCAACTCTTCTGTCTGTCAAATCGGCAGCTCAGGCATGATCAAGCCATCTGCTCAACTGTACAACACGGGCGGATTTACAGAACCTGCCCCTCCAACCACCCTCCAACCGGAGCAATCTCCCACTGAGGAATTCGTTCCCCGTGTCCCTCTGGTCGACCCTACCTAGCAGCCTGATCTGCTGGCAGTTTGGAAAAGAAGGATGATCGTCATGTATCCAAATCAAGAACTGATGCAGTATTTTCAACAAATGAGCGATTTCCTGCTGGCCCAAAGCAAGAAGTTGGAAAGCATGCAGCACCAACTTGATCAACTGCATCAGGGCATGAGTGAATGGAAAGAAAAACAAGTGCCAAACGTGATCAAAAACGAATACCATTTCGATTTATTGAAGGTAGAAAAATTGGAGGGCACCCTGAACATCGGGTTGAATCCAAAAGGCAATGATTCGGCGATTGGCGATATGTCTATCGGTTCGGAGCAAGAAGGCCAGGCGCAAGAAGAAACGGGCCAGCCATTGTTCGAGCGTGTACAAAAAGCCGTCTACCGCTTTCTGGATAAGGACGCCTATAAGCTTCTCCGGCGGATTGAAGAGGAGTGTGGGTATCCCTTAGATCCGGCCTATCGCAAATTTATACTGGAAGACATCAAAAAACAGATCGACCCTCGTATTCGGTACTATCTGGGGCAACTGGACACTGATGAATTGGAACCTGAGCAAATAGACGCGTGGGTGGAAAAAGTTGTTCAAAAAGTAAAACGTGATATTGAAAATACTTGTGTTTCCTTTATTCAGCATTTGCCACGACAGATGGAGGGAGACAGCAGTCATGCGCTATGAGGTAACGAACGGCAAGATGTGTGTCGGAAGTCTAAATACGATTAACGTAGCGACATCTGCTATGGTGATGATCGGCGATACGCGTGAGGTCTATCTGTTCAGTGCAATTGAAGTTCCTCCCGAGGACTTGATCGTAGGCGTGACCCTTGCCCCCATCTCTTCCGAACCATCCGCATCCGAATAGAGGGGGCAGGTCCAAAGATGTCCGGGCGAACTTCAAAAGTAGAATCGTTAACGATCATCAGTATCGACCAGACCTCCGTGTTGGAGATCGGGGATTCCCGCACGGTGGAGGCTGCCTCCTATGTCCTTGCTGTTCAGCGCGAACCTGCCATCTACTATCAGCATGAGTTCCCTTTTGCAGCCTATCCTCTCTTCTCTCTTCCCCGGCCCTTGCCAGAACCGCCCGAGCCGTTTGACATCACCACATGCCAGGAAGATAACACCATCCGAGTCAAACACATCAACGCCTCCTTCCTGGCCGCTTCCGCTGTCCTGCAAATTGGTTCCAATGATTGTCTCACACTGGATACCCGTGTGAAAAACATCCGGCACTTGTTGCGAGAGAAGCCTTGATCCACAGGTGTACGAGGGTGAAGGGAGGGGTTGATCTTTGCCTTCGATCATAGGCGCAGTGAATATTAACAGCAACGAGGGAACCGTCAATTTTGGAGATACCCTGAATATCTCCCCGAAAAGCGCGACCAAAAACTACTCCGGTTCCGGCGGGAGTAATACAGGAAACATTGTCAACACGGTAAATGGAGCCAGTGCTACGAATACGTTGGATACTAGCGCCGTAGACCAGCCTATTGCGGGGAATATCTAATGCACAGTGCCGGGCAGCAGGGCACTGTGCCACTAGGCGTCTGGACAAGCCTGCATCCATACAAAAGAAAAAGAGAAGGCTTCTTCCCTCCTCTTACAATTTGGCGCGAAAGGTCGTTTTTCGCTCCCGCATGTTTTGGTCTCGAACGAGGTACAATTCGAGCAGTCCGTCCTGATACTGCGCCTTCATCCCTTTGGAGCTGACCGTCACCGGCAGCGTTATCTTGCGGCAAAAGGAACCCGCTGTTCGCTCGCTCTGTACCCGGGACGGCGTGTAGACGTGTTCGCGAATGCGTCCCCTCAGCTCGAGGACTTGCTGATCAAGCAGTGTCACCTCCAGGCTGTCACGAGCAAATCCGGGCAGCTCGCAGCAGACGATGACGAGGTGATCCGTTTGGAAAATGTCTGTGACGGGAAAAAAAGGCGTTTCTTCTACGGAAATGGAAGCGGGTTCCTCCTTCGCTTTTCGTTTTCGCGCTTTCTTTACCTTCGTCACGATTTCCTGGGGCGCTGTCTGTGTCGCCGGAGTAGCATGTTTGCTGAGCACGACCAGATTCTCCCAAAAATTGGTGTCCAATATCTGATTCATCTGGCTTAAAGCCTTCCAGGGCTGCTCCTGGTCGATGCTTAATCGAGACAAACTTTCGGATGCTTTTTGCAATTGTTTCATGGTTTCCTGCAAATTTTTCACTTGCCCTAACCTCCCCTCTCGTCCGGACGTCCTTGCTCTCTATCAGGGTATGCAGTAGGCGTTTGTCCGGGAAATAAAACTTTCTGACGCTGGGGGGCTGGAAAATGCCCCCTTTCTCCGCTATATTCAAAGAAAAAGCAGACAAGGGGTGCCTAATGATGCACATCACCCATACATTCGTACAGGTGGCTCCCGACTGCCAAGTTACCGTTGGCGTCATTCCACCGAACCGAAACGCAGCAAAGCCGACCATTCCATTCCTGGAGTATCAGCTTCTCTCGCAAAATCCCTACCGCTATACGCTCGAAGATCTCATCTACGAGGTGCACATCCGCCGTCAATCTTATTCAGCAGAGGAGCTTCAACAAAACGCGGACCGTATCCGTGCGGAGTTGTTTACGAAAAATCATCCATGTATGCGTGCTTCGATGCTGGCAAAAAAATACGGTTGGGGCATTCACTATGATCCCGAAGGAAAGCTGGCTATTTATGGAATGGAAACAGAGGAGTACCGCCGTTTCATCGAGGGTGGCCCGAATGGACCAAAGCTCGTATTCGCGGTGCGTCAATCGCGCGCCTGACCGCAGGGACAAAAAAGAAAAATACCCGCCGCAGCAGTTGTGCAGGGCGGGTATTTTCATGTGTATGTTATCCTTCTCCTTGCCCCTGATCGACGAACTCCACGACTGGGGATGATGGTGCCAGGATGTCAGGCGGCGGCTGATCGACGGGGAAGGGCTGTTCGGTGCCTTCTACCATATCCGTCTGTTCTTCTGTCGGAGGCGATGGCTCCGGCGTGGTTGGTTGCGGTACTGGCTGTGAGGGATTTGGCTTTGCCGGTTCCGGCTTCGGTGTTGAAGTCGCTGGCTGTGGCGCCACTCGCGGTTTGCTCGGCGCTTCCCACTGAGCCAGCTCTACGATGGCCGCATCGCTCAGCTTCTTCGCCGTCAAGGTGCTTCCCACCATCTCCGCCTTGAGCGTCTCCCGCACATCCCGCATGTTCTTCTGCGGCCAGAGCGAATACGGTGATTTCCACACCGCTCCATTGTCGAGCGATACCATCTTGTCTGAAGAGATGGAAGCAAAATCAAGGGCAAGCCCTTTTATTTGGTCTGGAGAAAGGTCAGTGCGAATATGCTTGCTCATGGTATCCAATATCGTCGTCAGTTTGGAGATCCCATCAATCGATACGACCTTATCCACCACGGCCCGGATTACCTGCTGCTGTCTTCTGTTACGGTCAAAGTCGCTAGAATTGTAGGCCTCTCCGCGTCGATCAATCCGGTGACGGACAAAACCCAGCGCCTGTTCACCATTTAGCACCTGCGTCCCCTTTTTCAAATTACGGTATACGCCTGCCTTGGGCAGCTCGTAAACCAGATCCCGATCTACCTCTACCTTTACACCGCCGATATTATCGATGACAGCAGTAAAGCCCTCAAAATCAAGCTCCACATAGTGCTCGATTGGAATCCCCAGCATATGTTCCAGCGTTTTTTTCAAAAAGGTCATTCCGTTTTCCGTGACTGGCTTCTTGTTGAGTTCGGCTTCCTTGCGTTTATTCTCCCCGAGAGCAAACACTTCGTTCACCTTGTGGTAGCCCGGATATCCAGGTATTTCTACGCGCGTGTCTCGCGGCAGGGAAACCATGGTTAATTTTTGTGTGACGGGATTGGCGACAGCTACAACGAGGACGTCCGTATTCAGCATGCCGATGTTCTTTCGTGTATCGACACCGACGATGACAAACGAAATAGCTTTCTTTTCTTCGTAAGGTACGGTGACGACGGGCTGCTCCGGCAGTTTATAGGGATCCTCCGTGACAACTTGCAGCGTCTTGTCCATCTGTGACAGTGCAAAGCCTACTCCGACGATCAGCAAACAAAGAAACAGGCAGCTCGCAAGGAGCAGGTACCATTTTTTCCCGCGTTTGCCCCGCTTTTTTTGCCTGGTTTTGGTTGTAGGTGCTGGTTTTTTTTCATTCCTGGTTTGCATGGCTTCAGCTCCTTTTCCTGAAAAGAGGGCCCAATCTTCGCTTCGATCATCTTTGCGCTTTTTGGAAAATTATGTCCATTCTAACACATCTGAACGAGTATTTGTAGAACTCTGCCGAATGTCTTTCAAGGCAACAGAACGTCTTGCGCTCACCAAGCGAAACAGGTAGTCTAAAACTAACAAAGAAAAAACCCGGATGATTGATCGACTTTACGGGAATCGGGGGGACTGAGAGTGGAACACGTACAGGTGCTGATCGCGGGCGGTGGCATCGGCGGATTATCCGCAGCTATCTGGTGCCGACGATTGGGATTATCCTGCCTCCTTCTGGAATCAAAAGATGTTTTGGGTGGACAGCTATCCCAGATTCACAACGAGATCCCGGACTTCCCGCCACGGGTTTATCCCAATGGAACAGCCCTGCTTGAGGAATTGCTCGGGCACCCTGTGATTCGGCAGCTTCGCCCGCGACTGGGTGAAACCATACTCCGAATCGACGCCAACACACATGAAGTACATACTTCACACCAAGTCTATCGGGCCGATTACCTGATCATCGCGACAGGGGTAAGCCCAAACATCATACCTGCGCTTGCGGATTGTCCCCGCGTGCTGTCACCCTGGTTTTCGACAACCTCGCAGGCCGCGACTGTGAAAGGTCAGGATATTGCCGTGATCGGCGGTGGTGATCGGGCATTGGAAAGCGCATCCAACCTATCCCCATACGCACGTCATATGTATTTGCTAGTCCGCAGTGACCACTTGCGGGCACGTTCCGAGTGGGTGGATCGCGTGAACCGGCTGCCCAATCTTCAGATCATGTGGCACACAGAGGTGGAGCGCTACTCCATGGAGAATGACCGGATCCAGCTGGAATTGCGTTCCGAAAAAAAAGAAGCACCAAATTCTATTACGGTTGATTGGGTCTTGCCCCGTATCGGTGTGCGCGGCAACAGTCAGGCATTTGCCTCGCTGCCCGTATTTGACGAACATTACCTCCAGACGGATCAGACGCAGAGATCCGTTCCAGAGTGGATTTACGCGATTGGAGATGTGGCCAATGGAGCCGCCTACTCCAGCATATCCCTTGCTGTTGGCCAGGCGATGAAGGCTGTCAAGCATATCTCCCTTGGTCTTCAGCAACAGCCAGAATATGAATGAGATTGCTTAGAGGAGAACGAAGCATGTACGCTTTTTCCGACGACTTCGGCTTACCTGTTACACTCACGTTTGACCCGAAGGAATACAGCTTGCAGGAGGCACGCCATGTGCTGATTTTTGCCTTCTGGCAAGGAAAACTGCTTTTTACGCGCCACCGCCAGCGCGGAATCGAACTGCCTGGGGGGAAGATCGAGCCTGACGAGAGCAGTCTCGCTGCTGCGGTCCGGGAGGCCTATGAAGAGACGGGTGCCATCCTGGACGCAATCGAGCGAATCGGGCAATATACGGTTAATGAAGAGCTGCGCAAGGATATCTATATCGCCCGGGTGCTGCGCTGCGATGCTCCTACGGGAACCGATGTCGCAGAGACTGTGATCTTCGAGGAAATTCCTGTTTCGGTAAAAGGAAATCCCTTGTTCAGCCGGATCTTGCAGGATGATGTGTACCCCTTGGCCCTCGACCGCGCATTACGTCATCCCTTTGCCACATAGATCTCCTCAAAAAACAGGCAACGGGCCGAACAAGATTCGGTCGTTGCCTGTTACTCTTTCCCTTTTTCTTTTTTGCCCCCGTTCAGGAGATGGTCGATCAGATCGCCGGGATCAAATCCGTAGTGTTTGATCGCCTCTGCTTTCCGTTTGTCCTCTTTTGACTGAGGCTCGATTCCCAGCGCCTCCGAGATTTGCCTCCAGGCTTGCTGCTCTTTTTGCTTTTTCTCCTCTTCCGCCAGATCCTCCTTGTTCGATTCGGCTTGCTGCGACTGTTGCTGGGATTGCGTCTGCTGCGGCTTGAGGAAGAAAATCCCGACGATGGCAAACACCAGCGAAAGCCCTGCGATAGAGAAAAACATCACGGTGCGCGAGATGCCGAGCAGCCAGGTAAAGACAGGCGGACCCACTGCGACGCCGATAAAGCGAACCCCGCTGTACAGCGAAGTAATCATCCCGCGCTCTGATTTTTGCACAGCGCCGACAATCATGCTGTTCAAGCAAGGCAATATCATCCCGGTTCCAACGCTGCCGATAATCAAAACTCCGATCAAGGCGTATGCCCCTTTGACAAATGAGGCGATCACATACGAAGCAGCAAGCAAAAACATCCCGATGATCACGAAAAGGCGCATCAGCTTCAGCTTTTTCTTGATGATCAGCCCTGTCACATAAGCGGCGATGCTCATGACCAGGAGTGGGATCGCCAGAAATCCGCCTTTGATCACACCGTCGATCTTGTGTTTTTTCTCCAACAGGTCGGAGAGATAAAACAAGACACCGAAAAGGGTAAACAGACAGATGCTCCCGATAAAAAAGGCGGGAATCAGCCACTTCCCATGCAGTTTGAACACGTTTCCAATGGATTGCATGTACTGCTTGACTGGTATTGGCTTGCGCTCCTGCTTCTTCTCCTTGGTCAAAAAGAGAAAGAGCAGCAAAATGATGCCGCACAGGATCGGAAAAGCGAGGAAAACCATATACCAGACAATCAGCGCCAAGAGAGAGCCAATGATGGGGCTGAGGACCTTCCCAATCCCGTTCGAGGTCTCCATAAGCCCCAAAGCCCGGCTCTCCTGCGCTCCGTCAAACAAGTCTCCGACCAAGGCCATCGCGATGGGAGCGGTTCCCGCTGCCCCAATCCCTTGCAAAATGCGACCTGCCATAATCAGCATGTACGGATTATCCATCCACAGGGACGCGAGACCGGCCAAAAGTCCGCCAAGGCCATACAGGATCAAAGCCAGAATGATGACGATTTTGCGTCCGAACCGGTCGGATAAATACCCCGCCAGCGGAATCACGATCCCGGCGGAGATGGAGAAAGAGGTAATAAGCAGACTGGTTTGGAACGAGCTTAAATCCATTTTGGCTTGCATGGTCGGGAGGACAGGAATCAACATCGAGTTTCCCAGCACCATGATCAGCGGGATGCCTGACAAGCCGATCAGATTTTTTGTACTTTGCGCCATTCGTTACTGCCACTCCTCTGTTTTACACATATACTTCGCCATCCCAGCGCAAGGCATGAATTCTCTCCCAATCCGGCTCTACCCCGATCCCCGGACCTTCCGGCAGCTTCACTTCCCCCTGGACAGGCTTGACGGGGAAAAGCTCCGTAAACGGATTCTCCATCACATCCCACTCGACTGGCTCGATCTGCTGGCTGTTCATTTTGCTCCATGCCGGCAGACAGGCCTGAGCATAGATGGCATACAGACGGGACAGACTGCCGTCATAGCAATGCGGAGAGACACGGTGGCTGAACTGCCTTGCCAGCTCTACCAGTGCGCGGTACGACTCCAGCCCTTCTGCATGCATCGGGTCCGGCTGATAGATATCGAGCGCGCCATTTTGCAGGAATGGCAAAAATTGAGGTGGACGAACCAAATTCTCGCCTCCTGCCAACGGAATCGGGAGACAAGCCCGCAATTTCACATACTCCTGTACCTGATCCAACGGCATCGGTTCTTCCAGCCACATCCAGTTGGGGTAACGGGAAATCAGATGCTCCCAGTCCCGGGCTGCCGCCAAGTCATAGCTCTGGTTGCCGTCCAAAGCTACACAAACATCCGGACCAAGGGAGTTCATCAGCGCTTCAATATGCTTCTGGTCTTCGCGCAAAGAGCGCCCGCCGATCTTGACCTTGATTTTTTTAAAGCCTGCACCCACC
Source organism: Brevibacillus panacihumi W25 (assembly GCF_000503775.1). Classification (GTDB taxonomy): domain Bacteria; phylum Bacillota; class Bacilli; order Brevibacillales; family Brevibacillaceae; genus Brevibacillus; species Brevibacillus panacihumi_A. Next base: position 562,714 of record NZ_KI629785.1, read on the forward strand.
TGTTCCATAACCTGCGCAATCGACGTGCTCATCCATTCCGGTTCCTCCCGATACGATTGAAACGAAGCATAGACCGGGATGGCAGGATGGATGCGACCACCCCACAGGTCGCAGACTGACAGCCCGGAAGCCTTCGCCACGATCTCTGTCAACGCCATGCCTACCCCCGCTGCCGACCGCTGATGCCATTTTTTCAAGACGGCGGTGATCGACAGCCTGTCTGTCGCCTGCTTTCCGATCAGATAAGGAATGATTCGCTCGCGAAAACCCAAGTCCAAGGTAGGGAGCCAATCCAGGATCTCTCCCCAGCCATCCACACCGGATGTTGTGAGTATACGGATCAAGTACGTCGTGCGGTAGCGTTTGTATCCATTGGCATCCCCGTAGGCTTTCGGCAAACGATACAGCAGGGGGTACGTTTCAACGCGCTCGATCTCCATCATCCGGCGCAACCCTCCCTCTACAGCAAATCATCGCGGCCTTCTCGCTCCGCACGCTCTGCTTCATAGTCATCGTAAGACAGGAAGTTTCCCTTGCCTTCTCCTTTTCGCATGTACTCCTCATACGTGCCGCTGCGCATAAACTGAACACTGTCCGGTCCGTGATAACCATCAATGCCTGTATACCCGATCTCTTCGACTGCTTGCACAAAACCGTCCGGCTCATCGCTTTCGATGTACATTTCCTTGTAGTCGGTCTTGTCGTTATCTACAAATGAAAAAGGAGTGCTTGAAGTGCCCCAGGCCTCGACGATCTGCCAAGCATCTTCCCCATCAAAGCCATTCTGCCCTTCTTTTTCATCCAGAGAGGTCCTGCCAAACGGCGGCTGGAGAAATTCCTCCTCAATGGGCCGCGAGTCATTCCGGTTGGGAGCAGGCGCGTGTTCTTTGCAGGTGAGAGCATGCGGCAAGGCCTCCAGACGCTCGAGCGGAATCTCTTCCCCGCATACGGTACAAATGCCATACGTCCCATCTTCCATTTTCTGTAATGCCGAATCAATCTCCCACAATGTCTCACGATCCAGGAGATCAAGCGCCAAATCCTTCTCTCTTTCAAACATTTCCGTCCCAATATCAGCCGGATGGTTATCGTACATGGCAAACTCTTGAATAGCAGAAGACATTTGCTCCCTCATGCTGTAGTGAGCCTGTACGCGTTCTTCTATTTCCCGTTTTTCGTCCAACAATTTTTCCTTGAGAATGGCCATCTTGTTCTGGTCCACACCGGATACCACCCTTCGTTTGGTTTCCTCAACACGTAGTATGGCTTTGCCTTACCGGAAATAACCGATGCTGCATACGAGGATACCCCTCTGCCAGCAGATACCAGTAGTTCCTTTTCTCAAGAAAACGGTCAGCATGAAAAAACCTGCCCTCCCCAACCGGGAAAGACAGGCTTGATTGCGTTATTTTTATTCTTCATGAACATGAGCATAATGCTCTTCCACGACGTCAGCACAGCGTCCGCAAATCGCAGGATGTGCGGAGCGGGAGCCTACGTCTTGCTTCACCACACGGCAACGCTCGCATTTGACACCATCTGCAGCCGCTACAACCACGCTGATTCCTTCCAATTGGACGGCTTCGGCTGGTGCGGCAGCATCTTGGCTGTGCAGATCCACATGAGCCACGATAAACAGATCCGCGAGATCGTCCATGGCAGCCAAGGTTTTTGCAACCTCTTCGTTTTGCGGATACAAAGCGAGTTTGGCGTCTACGGAGTTGCCGAATACCTTGTTGCGGCGCGCTTCTTCCATCGCTTTGAGCACTTCGTCACGGACTTCCAGGAAAGCATTCCATTTTTGGAGAGCTTCTCCGGAGAAGCTGAGATGCTTCTCTTCCGCTTCCGGCATGTCGGTCAGCTGCACGCTTTCCACTTCCACGCCCGGGATAAAGCTCCACACTTCATCAGCGGTATGCGGCAGGATCGGAGCCACCAGTCTTACCAGTGTCAGCAAGCAATCGTACATGACGGTTTGCGCAGCGCGGCGCTTCGTGCTGTTTGGCGCTTCTACGTACAGTCTGTCTTTGCAGATGTCCAGATAGAACGAAGACAAGTCGATCACGCAGAAGTTATGAACGGCATGGAAGACAGTATGGAACTGGTATTCGTCATATGCCTTGCGTGCGCGCTGTGTCACCTGTGCAGCTTTGGCCAGAACAAAGCGATCCAATTCGCCGAGATTTTCATAGGCTACACGGTCGCGAGCCGGATCAAAGCCGTCCAGATTCCCCAGCAGGAAACGGAAGGTATTGCGGATTTTGCGATACACTTCGGCGATTTGATTCAAAATCGCGTCGGAAATGCGGACGTCAGACTGGTAATCCACCGAAGCAACCCACAGACGCAAAATATCTGCACCCATCTTGTCGATGACCTGCTGCGGCACGATGACATTCCCCAGCGATTTGGACATTTTGCGTCCTTCTCCATCGAGGGCAAAGCCATGGCTCAATACGGATTTGTACGGCGCTGTGCCATATACCGCAACCCCTGTAGACAAGGAGGAGTTGAACCAACCGCGATACTGGTCGGAGCCTTCCAGATACATATCCGCCGGCCAGCTCATGCCGCGCTCTCTGAGTACAGCTTGATGGCTGGAACCGGAGTCGAACCAAACGTCCATGATGTCGGTTTCTTTGCGAAATTCCTTCGTATCACATTTCGGGCATGCCAAGCCTTCTGGCACCAGTTCGCTCGCTTCACGGGCAAACCAGACTGAGGAGCCCTCTTTGCGGAACAAGTCGGCGATACGGTTGATTGTCGTATCGTTGATGATTGGTTCATTGCAGCATTTGCAATAGAAGATCGGGATCGGTACGCCCCAGACGCGTTGACGAGAGATACACCAGTCACCACGATCAGCAATCATATTAGCCAGGCGTGTTTCTCCCCATTGCGGGATCCACTTCACCTGTTTGATCGCTTCCAGCATTTGCTCACGGAAGCCGTCGATGGACGCAAACCATTGCTCGGTCGCACGATAGATTACCGGTTTTTTGGTGCGCCAGTCATGCGGATAGGAGTGCGTAAAGAAGCTCAGTTTGAGCAGCGCGTTGTTTTCTTTCAGCTTCTCGGTAACGACCTTGTTGGCATCCTCGTAGAACAAGCCTTCAAATCCGGGCGCTTCACTGGTCATTTTTCCTTCATGGTCTACCGGGCAAAGCACGCCAAGTCCGTATTTTTGACCGACCATGAAGTCGTCTTCCCCGTGACCAGGGGCGGTATGAACGCAGCCTGTACCGGCATCGAGTGTGACATGCTCGCCCAGAATGAGCGGAGAAGTGCGGTCGTAGAACGGGTGCTGCGTCAGTACCCCTTCCAAGTCGGCACCTTTGTGTGTCGCCAGGACTTGCACGTCTTCCCAGCCGATTTCCTTGCTAGCTGTTTCAAGCAGGCCGCTGGCTACGAGGAATTGGCGATCTGCCACTTTCACTACGCTGTACTCCAATTCCGGATGGAGAGAGATAGCCAGGTTGGCTGGCAAGGTCCAAGGAGTAGTTGTCCAGATCACGACGCCTGTCTGGGTATCCAGCTTGCCTTTGCCGTCCACGACCTGGAAGCTGACGTAGATGGAAGGAGACCGCTTGTCTTTATACTCGATTTCGGCATCAGCCAGCGCGGTTTCCGAAGAAGGCGACCAGTAGACGCAGCGCAGTCCTTTGTAGATATATCCTTTTTTGGCCATTTCTCCAAAGACGCGGATTTGGTTCGCTTCATATTCCGGCAGCAGCGTAACGTAAGGATTTTCCCAATCCCCGCGTACACCCAGGCGTTTGAACTGGTCACGCTGCTTGTGGATGTAGGACCAAGCGTACTCTTCGCAACGCTTGCGGAAATCGTTTACCTCAATCGAACGGCGATCCAGCCCTTGTGCATTAATGATCGCCTGTTCGATCGGCAATCCATGTGTATCCCAGCCTGGCACATAGGGGGCATCAAAACCCGCCATCGATTTGTAGCGGACGATCATATCCTTGATAATTTTATTCAAGGCGTGGCCGATATGGATATCCCCGTTCGCATACGGAGGACCGTCGTGGAGAACAAAAGGAGGACGTCCTTTGGTACGCTCCTGTACTTTTTGGTAGATGTCCTTCTCATCCCATGCCGCTTGCATTTGTGGCTCACGCGCAGGCAGATTGCCTCGCATCGGAAACTCGGTTTTTGGCAATTGAAGCGTTTTGCTGTAATCCATAGCCTCATTCACTCCTATAAAAATAAATAAAAGCCTTCCCTCATCCCAAAATAGGGACGAGAGAAAGCTCCCGTGGTACCACCCTGATTAAACGAGTTATGCCGCATGCAAAAGAGACGGCAAAAACTCGCTTCACTTCATTACATTCCGTAACGGGAATGACTCGCGCACTTACTTGCCAATCCATCGAAGCATGGAGTCAGCTTTCGGCTATTGAACTCCCGGGTGATATTCCGCAAGGCTGCTGGACGGGCTTTCACCTGACCCCGACTCTCTTAGCAGCGGACCTTACGTACTCGTCCCGTTCATCGTTTCGTTCAAATATCAAAATTTGTAATCCATTATAGTCTCATCATCGACAAAGCGTCAATCTTTTATTCCACGGCAACGGCGGAATCAGCCTGTTCAATATCGTCCCAAGCGCCGTGCTCCAGCATTTCCAATTGGGCTTCGAGCAAGGTGCGAAAACGCATCCGGTAGACGGACGCACGCTTTTTCAACTCCTCGATCTCGATGGCAATCTTGCGCGATTTCGCGAGCGCTTCATTCACGATGCGATCTGCATTCTTCTCTGCTTCCTTCAGGATCAGCTGCGCTTCCTTGCGCGCATTGGACTTCACGTCCTCAGCCGTCTCCTGAGCGACCAGAATTGACTTGCTCAGATTTTCTTCCAGGCTTTTGTAATGGTCTACTCGCTCATTCAAAATGGCGATGCGCTCTTCCATTTCCTTCTTTTCCTTGATCAGGAGTTCAAAGTCCTTGATGACCTGATCCAAAAATTCATTCACTTCATCGATATTATACCCTCGAAAGCCAGTGCTGAATTCTTTATTGTGTATGTCCAGCGGCGTTAAAGACACATGAACCCCCCACTTTTCCCGATAATCGTTCCACTTTATTTCGACAAGTCGTGCAGCATTTCCTTCCGATACCGCAAATTTTTAGCCCATCGCCCTTATTTTTACCCTAATCGACCAGCCCTACCAGCATCCGAAGCCTGCCGCTTCGGGTCGGTCCCGTCACATCGAGGACCTTGAATCGACCGAACCCTGCCAGTGACACCATGTCACCTGCCTGCAAGGGATGCGAAGGATCTTCCACGACCCTCCAATTCACCTTGACCTTGCCTGCGCGGATAGGGACCAAGGCTTTGGCTCGTGAAAAATGGTACACCTCGCCCAGCACTGCATCTGCTCGCGGAGAGGGTACTGTAATTGTTTTTTCCGTAAAACGCGGAGCCGGGGGCGTAAATGCTTCCCAAGCCACGCGCTCGAAGGAGACCGGTGTCCGGTGAATCTGTGTGACCTGGGTGCAGACAAATTCAGCTACCTCCTCTGCTACGACAACAAAGCAGTCATCATCCACCAGCATATCTCCGAATTTTTCCCGCTTCAATCCAACATGAAGCAGTGCCCCCATGACATCGCGATGCTGCAATGCATGAAAGCGTTGGTCTGCGACGATCCGCAAGAGAACCAATCTGTAATCCTCGGGCTCGACAGGCAAGTAGTCCGGGTGGAGCAAGACACGAACCCGCTCAGCTCCCTCGTACCCGCCGCTTGCGGATACCTGCACATCCTGCACCTGTGATGCGAGACTTTGAAAAATCGACATTTGTCTGGGATCGAGAAAATCAGTAAGGCGCATGGCCTGCTTCCGCTCTACTTGCGTCAGCATTTCCAGCGCCCGTTCTACAAATGGACGTTCTTCTTTTCGAAAATGGTCAAATACACTCATCTGTCAACCCATCCCGCCTACACGATCTTGAACAGAATGGAAAACAGGCCATACCGGGCAAAATGCAGGGCAATCAAAGCCACGATCGGAGAAATATCAATAAATCCAAGCGGCGGGATAAAACGGCGAAACGGAGCGAGATACGGCTCGACCAGACGTTCGAGCAATTGACCGATTCCCGTATCCCTCATCTGGGGAACCCAGGACATCAAGATATAGGCAATAATCATGTATTGATACACAGTAAAAGCAAAATCCAGAATCGTAAAGAGGTAATTCATTAACTCACCCTTTTTTTCGTCGTAGGTTGCTACTCCTCTATGACACTCGAAATCGTACCCTGGATATCGACATGGTCAGGTGTGCAGACAAAAATCGTGTCCCCAACTTTTTGAATGTCACCATTCAAAGCGTAGACAGTACCGCTTAGAAAATCGATGATCCGTTTGGCCTGCTCCTTTTCCACGCGATGCAAATTGACCACTACTGGTCGCCGATGGCGCAGGTTGTCCGCGATATCCTGTGCATCGCTGTAATGGCGGGGTTCACAGAGAATCAAGCGAATCCCCTCCTTTTCCCTTGCCTGGAACGGCACTACATTGTTGGTTCGTCCTGTTGCTTGCCGCTTGGCAGAAGACTCCTGCTGCTCTTCACGCTGCTCTTCCACGGTTTCTTCGATGTATTCCTCGCTGTCCAACCCCAAGAACCCCATCAGTCGATTCATGACTCCCATTCGCCTTCCCCCTCTCTCTTTTGCTTATGTATCGCCGTTCAATTCTTACTCAGGCTTGACCAGTATCGAGCCGAGCCGGATATATGTCGCTCCCTCTTCAATCGCAACCTCAAAGTCGCTGGACATTCCCATTGAAAGCTCAGTAACCTGTGCATGGGGAAAGTTCCATTCATTGATGCGATCTTTCCACTCCGCCAGCCCGCGAAAAACGAAACGCGCCTCTTCTGGATTATCGACAACAGGTGCCATTGTCATTAATCCAACGATCTTTATATGTTTCATATTACTGGTTTCCTGCAAAAAAGCCAATACGTCATCAGGACTAAGCCCAAATTTTGTCTCTTCTCCGGAGATATTGATCTGTAAAAAGCAAGAAACGACCTGATTCAACGCTTCTCCCCTTTTATTGAGCTCCTGCGCCAGCGAAATCCGATCCAGCGAATGAATATAGGCAAAACGTCCGACCACCTCTTTGGCCTTATTCGTCTGAAGATGGCCGATGAAATGCCAGTTGCCTCTGTCGCCGTACTGCTCGTATTTCGGCAAGGCGTCCTGCAAGCGATTCTCGCCGATATGCTCCACGCCTACCGCGAGCAGATCACTGATTGTTTCTGCTCCCACGTATTTGGTTACGGCAATGATTTTGACGTCCTCCCGCTTGCGATTGGATCGCTCACAAGCAGCTTCGATTCTCTTCTCGATCTCGTCTAAGCGCTGTCTCAACACTTCCTGCTCTGTGCTCATGCTCATGTTGCTCACTCCACTCCTTTACTTCTGTCTCCAGCCTATATAGGATGCCATCCTGCCTGTAGTCCCCTTTTCCCGCGCTTCCTTGCGATGGGAAAAAAACAGGTCTGTTCGGCAGCTTGTACACCAATTTGTCATGAGGATATGGGATTCCTCCACGCCTGCCTCGAGCAAAACCAGTCGGTTTAAACTTCGCAGATCCAGCATGTAGTTGCCGTTCTTCTGCGCTGGCGAGACAGCCGATTCCCAGTCCTTTACGCTTGTACGTACCTGCTCCATGATTCGTTCATCCACCTCATAGCAGCATCCCCCGATAGAGGGTCCCAGTGCCACCAGCAATTGCTCTGGCCGCGTCTTTGTCCGCTGTACGATCGCCTGGACCATTTCCTCGGCAATACGCTGAACCGTTCCCTTCCAACCAGCGTGCGCCAGACCGATCGTCCCTGTATCAGGCGCCAAAAAATAGAGCGGGACACAATCCGCATAAAACGATGTCAACAAGATATTGGGCTCGGTCGTATACAAACCGTCCGTCGCCGCAATGACGTCCTGGAGGCTTTCTCTGCCCGCTCCACCGGCCATGACCTGACACACTTGACTGCCATGCACTTGGTCCGCGCACGTCCAGGCGTCAAATGGCATGTGCAGCGCCGCGGCCAACTGACGCCGGTTCGCCACTACTTGTTCAGGTACATCGCCGACATGCAAGCCAAGATTGAATGAGTCGTACGGCTGTCCGCTTGCCCCTCCTGTCCGAATCGTAAAACCGGCCACCAAGCCGGGGAATTGCTCCTCCCAGTCCAGCAGATGCATCAATGGTTTTTCCTCGTCTCGAACAAACGGTTCTTTCATCCTTTCACCTTCCCTCATATGGCTAATCATACCATAGCCGAAAAGAAAAGAAAGGCTATCCCTGCCTTTCTTCGGTGCCTTATCCGTACTCGTCAGGACTGGTGTTCTTCGCTTCTACCCGCAAGGTTTCCTCCATTCGAACAAGAACGACATCCTTGCCGATTTTCACAATGTTGCGCCAGGGAATGACGTAATCATTGCCCGAGGAAAAAAAGCCAAGGAATTTTCCCGGTCCTGGAATTACGATAGATTCTACACGACCGTGGCGCAGATCAATTTCCAGATCCGATATTTGCCCCAAGCGCTTGCCATCTAAAATATTGACCACTTCTTTTGTTTGGAAGTCAGATATTTTCACCATGGATGACCTCACCTACTTTTCTTCCGTTACTTCAGTATATGAAACGATTGGGGAATATGTCCGTTGACATGCAAGAGGATACAAAAAACCCGGACGGATTGTACATACTCCGCCGGGCTCATTTCCGTGGGCTGCTTACGATTGAACGTGCTTTTGCATATGGGCGATGGCCGCTTTCTCCAATCTCGAAACCTGGGCCTGCGAGATCCCGATTTCCTCGGCGACCTCCATCTGGGTTTTGCCTTCATAAAAACGCATGGACAAAATCATTTTCTCTCGCTCGCCGAGCCGCTGCATGCCTTCTCGCAGCGCAATCTCTTCCACCCAGGTTACATCCTTGTTTTTCTCGTCACTGATCTGGTCCATGACGTAAATCGGATCTCCGCCGTCCTGGTAGATCGGTTCAAACAAGGAGACCGGGTCCTGAATGGCATCCAGGGCAAAGACGACATCTTCCTTGGCCACATTCAGTTCCTTGGAAATCTCTGTGATGGTCGGTTCGCGTGAGTGCTTGTTGGTCAGGTTGTCACGTACCTGCAGCGCTTTGTAAGCAATGTCCCGCAACGAACGGGATACGCGTATCGGATTGTTGTCGCGCAGATAGCGACGAATTTCACCGATAATCATGGGTACTGCATACGTAGAGAACTTTACATTTTGCCCTAAATCAAAGTTGTCAATCGCTTTCATCAATCCGATGCAGCCCACTTGAAACAAGTCGTCCACGTACTCTCCACGATTGTTGAAACGCTGGATCACGCTGAGTACCAGACGCAGGTTGCCGTTGACCAGTTTTTCACGGGCTGCCAGTTCGCCGCTTTGCAGGCGCTCGAACAATTCTCTCATCTCTTTGTTGGTCAGTACCGGAAGTTTGGAGGTGTCTACCCCGCATATCTCCACCTTATTGCGCGTCACGTCTTTCCCTCCTCGAAGCAAGAAAAAAGTTCCTAACCCGGTTGTCTTGAAAGGCCGCGTGCTGACGCGTGGCCGACGAGAGAGTGGCAGTTACCACTATCTGGCTCGGTGTTAGGAACAGTATCTCCTTCGATTGGGAAAATATGCGTTAGACCATTTTGTTGAATTCTTTTCGCAACCGTTTTATAATTCGCTTTTCCAGCCGGGAAATATAGGACTGGGAGATGCCAAGAAGATCGGCTACGTCCTTCTGGGTCTTCTCCTCCTCGCCTGCGAGGCCAAAGCGCAGCTCCATGATAATCCGCTCGCGCTCCGAGAGCTTATCCAGCGCTTTTTTCAAAAGCTTGCGGTCGACTTGGTCCTCAATATTTTTGTAGATCGTGTCGTTTTCCGTCCCGAGTACGTCCGACAACAAGAGTTCATTGCCGTCCCAGTCGATGTTCAACGGCTCGTCAAAGGAGACCTCGGAGCGAATCTTGTTGTTGCGGCGCAAATACATCAGGATCTCATTTTCGATACAGCGGGAGGCGTACGTAGCCAGCTTGATGTTTTTGTCGGGATCGAACGTGTTCACTGCCTTGATCAATCCAATGGTGCCGATGCTGACGAGATCCTCAATGTTGATCCCCGTGTTTTCAAATTTGCGGGCAATATAGACGACGAGACGCAAATTGCGTTCGATCAGCATCGCCCGGACGGCTGGATCGCCTGATGGGAGGCGCACCAGCAATACCTCTTCTTCTTCCCTGGTCAGTGGTGGAGGTAGGGCCTCACTCCCGCCGATATAGTAGACTTCTTCTGCTTTTGCACCAATCCACATCAGGAAACGGTACCAGGTTAGTTGGAGTTGTAGGCGAAGTTTTACATACATGATTAGCCCTCCTGTTCGAGAATTACGGTAGGTTCTTGTGAATAGGTCTCCATCATTGCGGGATGGACGATGGCTTGGTACTTGCCGTCAGCAGCGAGCGGGATGGGATTGAGGCCAATCAGCACTTTGCGGGTCACGTAGTGCTTACCGTCTTGTACGACCGTGACCGAATCCGGCCTGACCGCAAGCAAAAAGTCCATTCCTCGCGATACACTCCGGTAAGGAATCAGGCGTACACGTGGTTGCCACTCCTGGGGCAGATCCTCCCAGCAGCCGTCCAGCTTTTCCCACACTCCACCGTTTTCATCGGCTTGTCGGAGAAGCGGCGGCGGCAAGAGATGAGCGAGCATGCGTGTCTCCATGATCATGACTGGAATCCGCGTGATCGGTTCATGCAACTGATTCCCCGTGTCTATCAGCCCTCTGCAAATAACTCTTTCACCCTCCAGTGTCACCACGACATCTGCCAGGAAGGCTTCCATTCTTCTAGGCTCCTGGATTGCCTGATAGCTTTTACGGCCCAAAACAAAAACAAGCGAAAAACCGATGACGAGGATGGCCAGCGTGGGCTTGAACCCTACACCAAACCCATCGTTGTGCGTCACCACCAATCCACCCAGAATCTCATTTTGGGGAGCGAGGAAATACTGCAAGCCAAACACCCCGCCTCCAAAAACAAAGGAGACAAAATAAAAAATGATCAGATTCTGCGTGAATGCCCATATGCGTTTGTTGCCAAATGCGATCCACAGGATCACGATGGAGAACAGCAGCTTGACCGGCCATTGGTAGATCAGCGAGAAGGTCGGAAAAAAGAAAAAAAGGACATACATGGAGCCGCATACAGAAGCAGTGAGAATCCTCCACCAGACTACGCGCTCTTTGCGAAAAAACGCTGTGAACCAGAGTAATAAGGTATCAATCGCGATGTTGAGGAGTAAAATAATATCAAGATACACAATCACCTTGAATCCCTCCATCTTGGACACATCGCGAAGGACGCTTTTTCCGGTTAAAAGCAGTATATATCAATGTGTATGTAAAATCTGTCAATTCTTGACGGACTTTTTTTGGATTTTTTGTAGAAGATTTATGCCTCTAGTATGGTGGTCGTCGGGCTGCAGTGGCGGAGAGGAAAAAGGAGAAAACGCTACAGGCGGGTTGGGATCTTTGCTGGCTGTCATCCCTGGTCGCCTCCATTCCAAAGGAGGAACCGCGGCCAAAAGCAGCCATTTCGAAGAAGTGGTTCAAGGTTGGCCGCTGAATGCGCGTTCCTCCTTTTCCATTGCGACTGGGTCGAGATCCCAAATGCCTTCGCTAGTTCCCCCCGTTTTCCTCAGCCAGCTTTCGAAGGTCGCCAAGCTATTTTAAAAAGACTTACTCAAAACAATCACCTTGTCTCTTTTCACAGAATCAAGGTTAAAATATGCTAACTTCATATATTTTTACTTTTTATGGTGTAGGAAGGCCAGAATATCCAAGTTCTCGATGATTGCTCATCATGAAAAGGATAATTACCCCCTTCTTTTTGTGCTGCCAGTCCAATTGAAGCGATGGTTTTGCGAGGTCAGGGTGGGTCAATTCTGTTTTGCTGCTTGCTTTTTAGAGCCAAACTGCAATTTAAAAAACCCTTCTCGAAAAGATGCTACAGAGAAAAGTTCTTGTTTTTCATTATTTTTACTTTTAATTGCGGCGTCAATTGCAGAGGAGAGTCAGAATATCAAGAATGTCGCGTTTTCTCATGGCTTCCTCTCTTTTTCTTGAGCTGTCCAAACGTTTGGTGGCAGGGCATTACGATATCGGATTTAGACAATTCGGCGTTCCACCTTTTTTCCCCGATCGTCAAGCCATTTTAAACAGAGATCCTAATAAAGATTGAGCTTATCAACGAAAAAAACCTTGCCTCTTTTGCAGAGACAAGGTTTTTGCATGTTGATCATGTAATTTTACTTTTTATTGCGGCGACGATTGCGCAGGAAAGCCGGAATGTCCAGGTTGTCCAGATTGCTCATCGTGAAGAAGGATTTGTCTTCCTCTTCTTCATTGGCATTGCTGGTCCGATTGGAGTTTGGCGTTTGCGAAATTGGAGTTGGACGATTTGGCGTTGCAGCTGGTTGCTGCGGACGGCGGGCAGCGCTAGACTGCCGTTGCTGGGCCTCCTCGAAACCGGTGGCAATCACGGTCACGACCAATTCGTTTTTCAAATCTTCATTGATCACAGCACCAAAAATCATATTTACGTCCGGATCGGCAGCGGAAGAAACGATATCCGCTGCTTCGTTTACCTCATACAAGCTGAGGTTGGTGCCACCGGTAATATTCATCAAAACGCCACGTGCACCGTCGATGGAGGTCTCCAGCAATGGACTGGAAATCGCGCGGCGTGCTGCTTCCGCTGCCCGATTCTCGCCGCTGCCTACCCCAATTCCCATTAAGGCAGAGCCACGCTCGGTCATGATGGTTTTGACGTCTGCAAAGTCGAGGTTGATCAAACCAGGTGTCGCGATCAGGTCAGAAATGCCCTGAACCCCTTGTCGCAGGATGTTGTCCGCCTCGCGGAAGGCTTCGAGCATCGGTGTGTTTTTATCGACGATTTCCAAGAGTCGATCATTCGGAATGACGATCAGCGTGTCTACTTTTTCTTTCAGTGCGGCAATCCCGAGCTCACCTTGGCTGGAACGCTTGCGGCCCTCGAAGGAAAATGGACGGGTAACTACGCCTACTGTCAGTGCTCCCAGTTCCTTCGCGACCTCCGCTACAACGGGAGCGGCACCTGTCCCGGTACCTCCGCCCATACCGGCAGTGACAAACACCATGTCTGCACCACGCAGAGCATTCTCAATCAAGTCGCGACTTTCTTCCGCTGCTTTTTTTCCGATCTCCGGATTGGCACCTGCACCCAGTCCGCGGGTCAATTTTTCCCCGATTTGCAATTTAATGTCCGCATGAGACAACTGCAGAGCTTGAGCATCCGTGTTTAGCGTAATAAATTCAACGCCTCGCAGGCCGCCCGCAATCATACGGTTGACAGCGTTGCTTCCGCCACCGCCACAACCAATTACTTTAATTCGCGCAAAGGATTCCATGTCCATATCAAATTCCAGCATATTGCTAGTCCTCCCCAATTCAACATAAGAAAACCTCAATGTGAGGCATATTCAAGGATGAGCGACCGCATCTAGCGGCGGGTATTCTTGCTGTTAAATAAACTCACTAAACCAGTTCTTTACCTTTTCCATTAAACCGCCGTTGTCCCTTGGCTTCGTGACGGTTTGCTTTTTCTGGGTGCCCTTGAAAGAGGGGGTGACGCTTATGCTGCGGCGCTCCATCAACTGCAAGGCATATTGAATCAGGCCTACTCCGGTGGTGTAGGCAGGATCGCGAACTCCAATGTAGTCTGGTATCGCGATACGAACAGGAGCATCCAGTTCTTCCTTTGCCAACTCCAACATTCCAGGCATTGCGACGGTACCCCCGGTAAGCACATACCCTCCGGCAATTTCGTCGCGATACCCCAATTTGTAGACAGCATCCTCTACGAGTTGGAATATTTCGGCTGCACGAGGTTCAATAATATTGGCCAGATCTACTTGTGTAAACTGCTTTTCTACTTCACTACCAATACGGCTGACCTTGAATTTGACATCCTCGGATGCTTCATCGATCAAGGCACAACCATTTTTGGTCTTCACCCGGTCCGCAACTTCCGTATGTGTACGTAATCCCAGTGCAATATCGCTCGTAATATGATCGCCGCCAATGCCAATTACGGTAGTGGCAGCCAGCTTACCCTGCTCGAAGACACCGATCGTGGTAGACCCAGCACCAATATCTACAAGGACGACACCCATGTTCTTGTCGTCTTTAGAGAGAGCGACTGTACTAGCAGCCAATGGTTGTAGAAAAATACCAGCAACGCGCAGGTTAGTGCGTTGTGCGCAACGCACGATGTTATGTACGACCGTTTTGGATCCGGTTACAATGGTTCCTTCCATTTCCAAGCGAACCCCGATCATCCCGCGCGGGTCTTTTATACTCCCTTGTCCGTCGACAATATACTCCTTTGGCACTACTTCAATAATCTCCCGATCTGGTGGGATCGCGACTACCTTCGCAGCCTGAATGACGCGTTGGATGTCTTCTTCCCGTATCTCACGGTCCTCGCTAGATACAGCGACAACCCCTTGTGTTTCATGCAGCTCGATATGATTTCCGGTGATTCCTACATATACTTCTTCGATCGAAACGCCAACCATGCGCTCTGCATGGTCGACAGCTTCCCGGATGGCATGCACGGTTTGGTCAATGTCGACGATTACACCCTTCTTAATCCCTTCCGAATGTGACTGGCCGACACCGATGATGTTGATGGAACCGTTGTTGACTTCGCCGATCATAACGCGAACTTTGGAAGTCCCAATATCTAGGCTGACGATGAGTTCATTGCTTACCAAACCTGTGACACCTCCCCTGCTACGTCTTCTGTCTTGTGATCATGAGAACACCTGCATATTTTATTCCACACAGGACTACCATTCCCTTTTTTTCATCTTGAATTTTTGTAAAAATATGACCTTCTTCCCAGTTACTCGTCCTACTCTTCCTGATTGATCCAACGTGATAGAACTATTCTCCTGATTACCGCCAAATTGTTAAACAAGCGAACACCAAATGCAACGATGGCAGCCAGGTACAGATCGATGCCCAGGAAGCCTCCGATAAAGGCAAGACCTGCTGCGAACAGTGTGTTGAAGAAGAAGCCGGACAAGAAGATACGCACATTGAACGTGCGTTCCAGGAATGAACGAATTCCCCCAAAGATTGTATCTAATCCTGCCAACAAAGCGATGGAAAGATAGCTACTATACTCCTGAGGCACACGCCAATCCAGCAAAAAGCCGACGACGAGACCGACGATCAGTCCGATAAGCGGGAGCCACATGGTTACGAATCTCCTTTTTCTTTCACCGTTTTCATAAAGCGAATGCGACGTTCTTCTGTGTTGGCTGGAATCATCAGATTGTCCTGCTTCTCGGCAATCACATGTTTATTGGAAAGCTGAAAGTACTCCTCTACACCTTCCAGCTTCAACGCTGACAACAGAACTTCAGGTTCTCCCAATGCTTTCATCTCATAGGGAGGTTGAACCGTTCTTGTGTCAATCTGTATCACATCCCCTACGTTGCGAATAGCTGTCGTGGCAATCAAACGATGTCCATTGATGGAAACGGCTTTCGCACCGTTCGCAAAAAGGATATTGACCAGCCATCGCAAATCCTCGTCATCGATTGTATACCCGCCAATCACTGGCGCTGGCACATGCTCGTCCATGACATGCTCATCGTATACTTGATCCACGATGTTGAGGATAATCCCGGGTCCTTCTACGGCAACCATTCCACCCATTTTCCGATTACGCGCCAGCTCTTCCTTCATGACAGAGAGGCTCTCATCCTCACTCAGTGCTGTCTCGTACTGGTAGTACAACTGATTGTACTTGGAGATGTCGGCTAGCAGGTTTTTATGTTTTTCCAGCTCCTTTTGCAGGGAGGCCCGTAGCTCTGCGATGCTTCTGGATTCCTTGTGCACTGGGTCCAAACTGCTGCGCAGCTGAACGGTCAACATCACACCTATGATAGCACTAATAATAGCAAGAATAAACGTGATTTTACGGCTTTTTTGCAACATGGTTAAACGCATCCTTCAACTAGGAGTGTTTGGATTTGGCATCCCCTACGAAAGCTGGCAACTGAATAGCATTTAGTTTGGCAACGTCGATTTGTACGAAATCCTGCAAGGTTTGTAATACTCCTCCTGGCAGGTTCAAGGCTCCCTCCAAGGTTTCCGGATCACCGATTGCAGACACTACGAATGGAGCGGCAGATTTGACCCCATTTACAATAATGGTCGGACCGATGCAGCGAATAGAGGAGTTGCTCACCAACCGCTGTCCGTTTATGCTGATTGCTTCTGCTCCAGCGAGACGCAGTTCGTTGACGACGAGACGAACATCATGTTCATGCACGATGTAGTTGGTAATATCCGGACTGGACGCTGCGTGTTGTGAATCCTGCATGGTCACGACAATGCCGGGTCCTTCTACCGCTACCACTCCGGCCTGCATCCGCGCCGCTTCCAACTGGCTGAGAATCTCCGCAGCTTCCGCTTTGCGGGTTGCCATCGCTTCCTCGACCTTCCCGACCTGACGCTGCAAATCGAGCAATTGATTCTCGAGATGCCGGTTCTGCTCCTTTTCCGCCAGAATCCGCTCGTTCAATTGGGTTTCCTGTTGGAATAGCTGATCGTTCATCCGTTCTTTTCGCATCAACTTGGTCGTCTCGATCGAGGTCGCCACCAGAAAGCCGGTACAAAACGTCACGATGGTCAAATACACATGAAACTTGTTGCGACGATTCATTTTCTGCTTTCCCCTTTTGCTAGTTTACTGCGGATTTTGGGCTTGTCCCCCGTGGTCAGGCAACGGAACGGCTTCTTCCCCCTTCCCATATGGGACAAACCAAGGCTGCTCAAAGAGCGACAGCACACCCTTCGAATCGCTTGGCAACTCCTTCACGATCGCCGGATACCAGTTCATCATCTTATCCAGCTTGTAAACGACGCTGCGTACCTCATTGCCGTCACGCATGAACAGACGCACACGTTGTTTATCATACACGGTTGGAGTCAGCGCGATATCGGAAATTTCACCCAATACCGCCGGCGAAAGGTTGGATAGCGACTTGGCTAAATTGGGAAGCAGCTCTGGCGCAGACCAAGAGCTGATCAACGGCCTGTCCACCACGCGCTTGGAAAAATCCACCTGTTTGAGGACATAGCCATTCTCGAGGAGCGGGTAGCGGGTTCCATCCTGTCCGTTCCAGAAAGCAACGCGTTTTACTTCCGTGACATGCAGTTGAATAACGCCCGGGAACTGCCGCGTTAACGCAACATCCTTGATTCCTTCAAGCGGCTTCAGATTGCTTCTCACGCTTCCCTCCCAGACATTGAGGAATTGCATATCCAGGGTCAAGCCAGACTGGGCCACGATTTCTTCCGCAGAGTAGATGTCATTTCCGAACACCTGAATTTCCTGCACCTTGCTGTATGGAGAACGGATAAATACAATGATGAGAACTGTAAGAAAAAAAAGCACGAGTAGTACAATCAGCTTGCGGTTTCCCCTTCGGCGGGGACGTTGTTGCTTGACTTGGGGAATGCGTTCCTCGAATGCCGCCATCGTCCTAACCATCCTCGCTCATGCTAGGCGTAAGATGCCTGCAAATTCCCATCGTCCCTTACTAGAGAGATGGAATTTTTTGTAAATCTAAAAAACAGGGAAAGCGGCATAGCAGTATGCCGCTGATCATTCCCTTCCTATATCGACACCCGTGTAATATCGGCACCAAGCTGGTGCAACTGCTGCTCTAGCCGCTCATACCCCCGGTCGATATGATGGATCTGGTTCACCGTAGTGACCCCTTCAGCAGTCAGCCCTGCTAAAACCAGTGCTGCTCCTGCCCGCAGATCTGTCGCTTCCACACTCGTCGCTGTCAATTTGTTGGTCCCCCGAATGATGGCAGAGCCCAGATCTACGTATATGGATGCGCCCATTCGCGCTAATTCATTCACATGTTTAAATCTTCCCTCAAATATCGTCTCTTTGATGACGCTTGTTCCTCTCGCTTGTGCTAGGAAAACCATTAATTGCGCCTGCAGGTCAGTAGGAAAACCCGGGTATGGAGAAGTAATGATCCGGTCGTAAGCGCGAGGACGTGAGGTGCATTTGATTTCCATTATATCATGGCGGGTTTTGATTTCAACACCGCAGCTACGTGCAACCTCAATCAATGCCGTCAAATGCTCCGGTATGGTGTTGGTCAACTCAATATGCCCTTGCGCGACTCCGACGGCCAGAAGGAAGGTTCCAGTGACGATTCTGTCGGGAATAATCCGATAGCTGACGGAACGCAGCCGGGGGACGCCGTTAATTTCTATGGTGTCAGTGCCTGCACCCCGGATACGGGCTCCCATCGCGTTGAGGAAATTTTGTAAATCCACAATTTCCGGTTCTCTGGCTGCATTGCAGATGCGTGTCGTTCCTTTGGCAAGGACCGCTGCCATCATAATGTTTTCGGTTGCACCCACGCTCGGAAAGGAGAGAAAAATATTGGTCCCGCGAAGCTGCTTCGCCCGAAATGTGATGTAGCCTTCCGATTCTTCGATTTTCGCTCCCAGAGCAGTCAAGCCTGCCAGATGCAGATCGATGCGTCTCTCTCCAATATCACATCCGCCAGGCCGCGAGATCGTGACCTCTCCCAGACGTGCCAGCAAAGGTCCCGCCAGGAATATGGATGACCGCATCTGCCCCATCAAATCATCTGGGATCATCGGCAACGAGACAGATGTCGTGTCCAGATCGACACATCCATCGTCAAGCCTGGTTTTCGCACCCAAGGCTGATAGGATCTCCAGCATGACTTCAATGTCTCGCAGATGGGGAACGTCATAGATATAGAATTGCCCTTCCGCCAATACAGCCGCAGCCAGAATCGGAAGAGCAGCGTTCTTAGCTCCTTGGATCCGAAGCGAACCGGACAGAGGTCTTCCGCCTTCGATCGCAAAAGTCTCCAAACTTTCACCTCCGTGTTACCCCTCGCCCACCACCAGTACCTCTGGGTGCATGTCGATCCCGTTTTTATCCCGGATCGTGTCCTGAATGTGTTTGATCAAGGTGAGGACGTCGGCTGCCGTTGCTCCTCCACGGTTGACGATAAAGTTGGCATGTATCTCCGAGACTTGAGCTCCTCCGTATCGATATCCTTTCAATCCCGCTGCTTCAATCAATCTCCCGGCATGATCTCCCGGGGGATTGCGGAATACGCTGCCAGCACAGGGCATCTGCAAAGGCTGTGTCTGACGCCGCCGCTCCTTGTTTGCTGCGAGTGTAGCCGCGATTTCCTTGCGATCACCCTGCTGCAAGCGGAAGCGCGCCTCTACAACAATCCCTTTTTGTTGCTGCAGCAAAGACGTACGATAGCTGAAGTTCAATTCCTCGTTGGTCAACACTTTCATATCGCCACTCTCAAAGAGGATCTCGGCATCAATGAGAATACGTGAAAGATCCGATCCGTGCGCCCCAGCATTCATGTAGACAGCGCCGCCTACCGTACCAGGAATGCCTCCCGCAAATTCCATACCTGTTAATCCCATTTTCCCTGTTTCCATCGCCAGGCGGATCATGGAATATCCGGCACCCACACACACCTCTTCGCCCCTGAATTCGCAGTGACTCAAGCCCTCAGTCACCTTGAGCACGGCTCCTCGTATCCCTCTGTCCCTCACCAGAAGGTTGGAGCCGCGCCCGATTACACTCCAAGGAATATCATGGCGATGGATAATTTGTAAGGCTGTCCTCAAGGATTCCTTATCCTTGGGTTGGATTAACAAATCAGCAGGACCCCCGATCCGCCATGTCGTATGATTGGCGAGAGGTTCATCAGTCCACACTTTCTCGATCCCTGCTTGCTTTAGCTCATCTGCAATTTGTTTCATTTGTGAACCTCCTGATACTATCTAGGTCGGATACAGCTCTTATCACGTGTTTGCTCCATACTATGCGAACGCCCAGATCGGCGTGACAATCGCCCATCCGTTCATTTTTTGCTGGCAATTTCCTGCAGCTGCCGCACAATCTCGGCCGCAGCGTCCGGCATCCCCAAAGAGAGCGAGCCCTTGCGCATTTCTTCCCACTCATTCGGGTCATGGAGCAGTTCAGACAAGACAGATAACAATCGTTCGCCTGTCAAGTCCCGCTCCACAATCACGCGAGCAGCATGTGCCCGCTCCAGACCGCGAGCATTTTTTTCTTGATGATTATTGGTGACATAGGGAGACGGAATCAAAATTGCCGGTACCCCTAACGCCGTAATTTCAGCCAGCGTAGACGCCCCTGCCCGCCCGACGAGCACGTGGGTAGCGGCTAAAAGATCCGGCATATTATGGACGAATGGAAGGACCGTAATGTTTTCCGGCAATGGAGCTTTTTTCTTCAACTCGTCCGCAATCGCCTGGTAATGAACCTCGCCAGTGACATATACAACATGTGTGTGCTCCAGTGCCCCCAGCTGCGGGATGACGGAGAGCACAGCTTCGTTAATCGCTCGAGCACCGCGGCTTCCCCCGATGATCAGCACGATTCGCTTGTCCGCATCGATCCCCAAGAAGTCCCGCCCTGCCTGTTTGTTTCCATGCTTGACTTCGGTCGCGCGAGGATTTCCTGTCAACACCGTTTTGGAGGCCGGAAAAAACGAGAGAGATTCTTCAAAACAAACAGCCACTCTGCTGACGGAGCGGGCGAGGAACTTGTTCGTCAAGCCGGGGACAACGTTTTGTTCGTGGATCATGGTCGGTATACCCAGCTTCGCTGCCGCGTACACGACAGGTCCGCAAACATATCCTCCTGTACCGATCACGACGTCCGGCTTGAATTCTCGCAGCATCTGTTTCGAATCCTGGACGGCACGCCAAAAATTCCACAACGTCTTCACGTTTTCGAGAGTCAGCTTCCGTTTCAATCCGCTGATTTCGACGGACTGAAACGGAATTCCCTCGCGTGGAACCAGTTTCGCCTCCAATCCGTTTTTACTGCCAATATACAAAAAGGCAGCTTGCGGCATCTGACGAGAGATTTCTCTCGCTACCGCAAGCGCCGGATAAATATGTCCACCTGTACCTCCGCCTGTCAAGACGACACGCATTCCATTCACACCCTTTTTCCTGTATCGACAGGATGAATCTTTCTCTACCTCGAAAAGCGGGAAATGTTCAACAGCACTCCCACGCCCGTGAGGATCAGCGTCAAGGACGAGCCGCCGTAGCTTAAAAACGGAAGCGTAATCCCCGTCACCGGAAACATCCCCGTCACAACGCCGATATTAATAATGACTTGAATGGCAATCATGCCAATGATCCCAAGCGCCAGCAAGCTTCCGAACAGATCCGGAGCCGTGATCGCCGTGCGCATCCCTCTCCACAGCAGCAGAAGAAACAAGAGCAGGACCAGTGTGCCGCCGATAAAGCCCAGTTCCTCCGCAATAATGGAAAAGATGAAGTCATTGTACGGCTCCGGCAAATACAAGTGCTTCTGTCTGCTTTGTCCCAACCCCAAGCCCAAAAGGCCACCGGGACCGATCGCATAGAGCGATTGGATGATCTGATAGCCCGCTCCGAGCGGATCAGTCCAGGGATCGATAAAAGACGTGATCCGCTTGATTCGGTATGGAGCGGAAATGACCAAAGCGATGAAGCCGGCGACACCGATCATGCCTAGACCGACAAAGTGGCTGACCCGTGCTCCGGAAGCAAAAATCATTACGATGGCGGTCCCCATCAAAACAGTACCAGTTCCCAAATCCGGCTGGAGCATGATCAAACCAAAGCATGCGAGGGGAATCCCTAAGGCGGGAGCCAGGCCCTTGCGAAACTGGACAATCTGCTTTTGGTTGTCAGAGAGCCATTTTGCCAGAAATGCGACAACACCCAGCTTGGCGAATTCACCCGGCTGAATGCCGAACGCGCCGATGCCAAGCCAGCTTTTGGAGCCGTTGACTTCAATCCCGATGACGAGAACCAGCACCAGAAGCCCAAGACTCAGGAAAAAACCCGGCTTGGCCCACTTCTTCCACACCCAGTAATCAATATTCATCATGATATACATGGATGTAATGCCGAGGATGGCAAAAATCAATTGCCGCTTGGCGAAGAAATAGGGATCATTGAACTTTTGCGCTACGATGGCACTCGCGCTGTACACCATCACGATGCCAATTCCTAATAAAAAAAGTGTTGCAAAAATAATTACGAAGTCGGGAGCAGAGCGAACCTTGCTCATGGGGGCAGGTCATCCTTTCTCATGCGTCCCGGACTTGGCTGTAGCTGAATCTCTTCGATGCTGCGGGACGTTATGCTAGGCTTGTTTTAAGTCTATGCACCCCGTCCTTAAACATGCTCCCCCTGATCTCAAACGAAGGAAACATGTCCCAGCTCGCACATGCTGGGCTGAGCAAAACGACGTCACCCGATGCGGCCAACTGCGAAGCTGTAAGAACGGCTTTTTCAACAGTATCGACATGGACTCGCTCTTTAATCCCTGCTTCCTTGGCTCGCTGCAGCAAGATCTCGGCAGTTTGGCCCAAAGCCACGACCGCCTTCACCCTCCCCTGGATCACCGGGATCAGCTCCTTGAAATCAACGCCTCTATCCAAGCCGCCGCAGATCCAGACTACCGGCTCCGTACACGCCTGCAACGCGCGTGATGCGGCTTCAGGGTTCGTTGCCTTGGAATCATTATAATATTTGACACCATCGATGGAGGTCACGTATTCCATGCGATGCTCGACGCCTGGGAAAGTCGTTAGCACCTGCGCGATTGACTGCTTGTCCGCACCCGTCAGAAGGGCTACGAGTATCGCCGCCAGAGCATTGTCCACATGCGGCACCGTGATCGCATCCAGGGCGATGATCTCTTCCTGGTTCCCCTCCCCGTCTGCGTAGATGATTTTGCCGTCCCGCACATAAGCACCGCGCGCCACCGGCCGTTGCTTGCTGAAAAAGTACTTGCGCGCCTTCAGCGCTTCAAAGTGCGGCAGCAGCTCCGGCTGATCATACGGGAGAATCGCGATATCGTCCTTCGTCTGGTTGGCAAACATCCGCAGCTTGGCTTCCAGGTACGCTTCCAGCGAGTGATGATAATCGAGGTGAGCAGGGTACAGATTCATCATGACGCCGATACGCGGCCGAAAACTGGTTGTACCCGCCAATTGAAAGCTGCTCAACTCGGCTACCAGCCATTGCTCTGGCGTCGCTGTCTGCGCCAGCCCGCATAGTACCGTGCCGATATTGCCTCCGACCAGAGCATCAACCCCTGCCTGTTGAAGGATAAGGCCCACGAGCGTCGTCGTGGTGGTTTTTCCATTCGAGCCCGTGATCCCGATGATCGGAGCTTGCGAGATCTGGTAGGCAAGCTCCACTTCGGTAATGATCGGAATCCCCAGTCCCATTGCCTGAGCCACTGGAGCCGCTTCGTACGGGATACCCGGATTCTTGACAACCAAAGCAACCCCGTCATGGATCAAATCATCCGGGTGGTAGCCGCAGATGACCGGAATACCCAAGGCCTCCAGTTCTTCCGCCCCTGCTGCTTCCTCGCGCGGCTTCTGATCGTTTACCACAACATGAGCACCAAAGCGGTGCAACAGTTTTGCCACTGCTACACCGCTTTTGGCCATTCCTAAAACTACAATATGCCGATCCCGGTAATCCATCATTTTATCGTCACCACCTCAAGATATACGCCCAAGCCGGCAAAGAACATTCCCACCAGCCAGAACGTCACCACGACACGCCACTCCGACCAACCCGTCAGTTCAAAATGGTGATGGAGCGGGCTCATGCGAAAAATCCGTTTTCCTCTCGTTTTAAAGGAGATGACCTGCAGGATGACAGACAGCGTCTCGACGACGAATACGCCGCCGATGATGGCGAGCAACAGCTCTGTCTTGGTCATGATGGCGATTCCCGCCAATGCTCCTCCCAACGCAAGGGAACCGGTATCTCCCATGAACACTCTCGCCGGATGGGCGTTGAATACGAGAAAACCGAGGACGCCCCCGACGACAGCCGCGCTGAAAATCGCCGTGTCGTAGTTTTGACCGAACCAGGCGATAATCGCGTAAGCGCCAAAAGCAATGGCTCCCGTACCCGCCAGCAAGCCGTCAAGTCCATCGGTGATATTGACCGCATTGGTCGTCCCCACCAGCAGGAATAACAGGAACGGGAAATAAAAATACCCGAGTTCCAGCTTCCAAGGAGTGCCCGGCAGATGCAGGGAAGTATCATGCCCCATCATGATCAAGAGAATATAGGCACCGATCGCCAGCAGGATCTGTCCGGCAAATTTTTGTTTTGCAGTTAGACCGAGATTGTGTTTTCTTCTGATTTTCAAAAAGTCATCCATGAATCCAATCAAACCGTAACCAAGCGTCACCAGCAAAAGAAAGGTTACTTCCATGGAGGAATTTGCAAACTTCAACACAGTAAAAATAAGTGCCAAAAGGATGATGGTACCACCCATAGTGGGAGTTCCAGCTTTCTTTTGATGAGACTGGGGTCCTTCCTCCCGGATCGCCTGCCCAAATTTCAGGCGGCGAAGAAAGGGAATGAATAGGGGACCAATGAGTACGGCGATGAGAAACGCGGCGACGATCGTGACGATGAGTACGTTGTCAGCGAACATGCCCGACCCTCCTTTCTTTCGATGCTATTCAGACGCATCTCTCTCTATTCGTGGTAGTACTGGGCAATGGCTTCCCGCGCCACTTCACGGTCGTCAAACGGCAGTACCTGATCCTTGATGATTTGGTACGTTTCATGCCCTTTTCCAGCAATCAGGATCACGTCATCCGGCTTCGCCAGGGAGACGGCATGGAAAATGGCAGCGCGCCGATCGACCTGGGTCGTATAACGCTCCTGGTCTACATCAGACACTCCTGCAAGCATGTCGTCCAGTATGGCTTGCGGTTCTTCGGATCGTGGGTTATCAGAGGTTAAGACGCTGTAATCCGCATATTTTGTTGCAATCTTGGCCATAATCGGGCGCTTGCCTGCATCGCGGTCTCCGCCGCAGCCCACGATACACATGATACGACCCTTGGCAAATTCTTTTACGGTCTGCAACGCATTTTCCAGACTGTCTGGTGTATGGGAATAGTCCACCAGCACGGCAAAAGGCTGGCCAGCCTCTACGGCTTCAAAGCGCCCATTGACCCCTGGTATGGACTCCAGGCTGGCTTTGATTGCTTCCAGCGGAATGCCTTCCGCCAACGTAGCAGCTATCGCAGCCAATGCATTGTACACGTTGAATTTGCCGACCAGCTTGAGATGCATATCGATCGTGCCTGCGAAGGTATTTGCGATAAACGACGTTCCCTTGCTTGTGATCTTGATCTCGCTGGCGGATACGTCTGCCTGATGGTCGATGCCGTAGGTAACCACCTGAGCAGGTGTAACCATCGCAAACAGCTTGGAGGCTTCATCATCTGCGTTCAGTACGGCCGTTTTCATGCGATCCCACTCGTAGTGATTGCCAAGCTGGGCGAACAGCAGGGATTTGGCGAAGCGATAATTCTCCATCGTTTTGTGGTAATCGAGATGGTCCTGCGTGAGATTGGTAAAGACAGCGGTATGTACATCACATCCACGCACACGTCCTTGTTCGAGCGCATGGGAGGAAACTTCAATCACTGCGTAGTCCGTCCCCACATCGCGCATGCGTCGAAAGCTTTTCTGCAAGTCAATGACGTCAGGTGTGGTATTTTTCACTTCTTCACTTACGCCGCCTATCCGCATGTGGATCGTCCCAATCAAACCTGTCTCGTACCGATAATCGCGCAAAATCTTGTCGATCAGATGCGTCGTTGTAGTTTTGCCGTTTGTCCCGGTCACGCCGATCAGTTTCAATTCACGGGTTGGCGATTCGTAAAACCGGTCAGCCAGAAGAGCCATTGCCCTGCGTGTATCCGATACAGTGATGACCGTCGCTTGGCTTCCCTGGATAACCGCCGGATCAAGCTCTCTTTGAGCGAGGACAGCCACAGCCCCCATCTCGATAGCCTTGGCGGCAAAATCATGTCCATCGACCGTATATCCTGCCAGACAAATGAACAGGAAACCGGGCTTTACCTGTCGGGAATCTGCTGTCAAACCCGTTATTTCTATGCTGTCATCTCCTTGAACCTTTTTCTGCAACAGAGGTGAGAGCAGATCTCGTAACAACATGTCAGGCACCCCATTTTCCATTAGTATAGACAGAAATCTAGCGTTTTTTGCAAAGAGCGGAGGTGAGCGCCCGTAGAAAAGCCTTCTCTCCTCCGCCTCCAAAAACTCATTTTATAGCTATTTTCTTTATTTGTCACCAAGGTAGATGCGAATTTTTCCTCCGTCCTCAATTTTTACCCCTGGGGCCGGAGATTGGGAAATGACGTATTTTCCTTTGCCGGAAACGACCAATGGCAAGGTCTCGTACAGGGTCGCAATATCCTTCATGGTTTGCCCGACCATATCAGGAACTTCGATCGGGGCCCTTTCTCCCAGTGCCTTGTTGATCTCTTTGGAAATGCCATCCTTGCGCGGAGGTACTTTCATGTGCTGGAGTGACGATTCGATGATGTTTTTGACGCTTGGCGCGGCAATCAATCCACCAAAAGCCAGGGCTTTGGGATTATCTACAGCAAAATAGACGACGATTTGCGGATCATCCGCCGGCGCGAAACCGATAAAGGACACGATATATTCGCCATCGACGTAGCGGCCGTTCCTTACCTTTTGGGCAGTCCCGGTCTTCCCACCGACACGGTATCCTTCGATATAGGCCCTTCCGCCTGTCCCCCTCGCCACCACGCTCTCCAGGGCGTACCGCACCTGCTCGGACACCTCGGGCTTGATCACCTGACGCACTTCAGTCGGCAATGTCCGCCCGATGATATCGTGGGTGACGCTGTCTCGCCATTCTTTCGCTACGTAGGGCTTCATCAGCTTGCCTCCGTTGATTGCCGCCGAGACTGCTGCCATCTGCTGGATGGGTGTCACCGATACCCCCTGGCCGAAGGAAGTCGTCCCCAGCTCGACCGGACCGACCCGGTCGAGTTTGAAAAGAAGTCCGTTCTCTTCACCAATAAGATCAACACCCGTCTTCTGTCCAAAACCAAATTTCTTGATGTATTCAAACAAGCGTTCTTTTTGCAGTCGTTGTCCCATTGTCACAAAACCCGGGTTGCAGGAATTTTCGACGACCTCCAGCATGGTTTCCTGCCCATGCCCCTGCCGCTTCCAGCAGCGCAGCCTTTTTCCCGCCACAGTGATGTAGCCCGGGTCGTAGAAGCCTTCGTTGAGCTTGACCACGCCTTCGTTGAGGGCAGCTGCCAAGGTGACGATCTTGAAGGTAGAACCTGGCTCATAGGTCTTCCAGATCGGCAAATTGCGGTTGTAGACCTCTGTAGCGTAATTCTGGTACTGATCCGGATAAAAGGTCGGCCTGCTCCCCATGCCGAGAATCTCGCCGGTCTTGGGGTTCATGGCAATCGCGAGAACGTCGTCGGGTTGATACGCGACGACCGCCTGATCCAGCTCCCGCTCAATAAATGCCTGGATCGTGCTGTCGATGGTCAAATACATGTCCATTCCATCGATGGGGGCGACATACTCCTCGGAGCCCCCGGGCATGATTCGGCCTTTTGCGTCGGAAGGATAGGCGATGTAGCCTTCCTTTCCTTTCAGAAACGGTTCATAGATTTTCTCCAGGCCCGTCAAGCCCTGATTGTCAATTCCGGTAAATCCGATGATATGGGCAGCCATCGTACCATTGGGATAAAAGCGTTTGGTATCGCCAGCCAGATAGATTCCAGGCAGGTTCAAATCCTGAATCTTTCGGGCCTTCTCTTCTGAAATTTTGCGACCTCCCGGAATTTTATCAATGCTCATTGATTTTTTGGTTATCGCCTTGAAGATGTCCTCTTCTTTTTGCTCCAGAATAACAGCAAGCTGCTTTGCGGTCGATTCAGGGTCCTTGATTTGCACAGGCACAGCAATGACAGTGGGTACGGTGATGTTTGTTACCAGTTCGTTGCCGTTGCGATCCAGAATGCGGCCGCGATTGGGCTGAAATTTGATATTGCGTTTCAGCAAATCTCCTGCCATCTCTGCCAGTTTTGGACCTTCTATCATTTGTACATACCCCAATCGGGTAATCAATGCCGCATACAGAACAATCCCAATCACCAAGGCAACAAAAATACGACGGCGTACAGTAGCGTTGGATACTCGCAAACGAGTCCCCCCTCGAATAGGTTGTCTCTTTTCTACCCTATTCTTTGGGGGGACTTGTTAGAACTATGGGGAGGCGCTCGTTTGCCCTGTATTGCCTTCCTCAGGCTTGTTGGTATCGCCTGAGGCGTCAGCTTCTTCCGACTGCCCCTCAGACGCGCCAGAAGTCTCTTGTGACCCCTGGTCGTCAGGAGACTCAGCTCCGTCCTGGCCTGCCTGCACATCTGGCACTGGTGCAGGCGGCGCAGGCTCAGACTCTGACTTCAAAGTCACGAGCAGGGTTTCCCCTCCTTTTAGCGCGGTGCCAGCCTTGATGCTTTGCGAATCGACGAATCCAACGCCTGTCGCATTTACGTTCATGTGCAAAATAGAGGCGAACTCCATGACATCGCGCAAGGACTTCCCTGTCAGATCCGGCATTTGCGTCCCTTCCACCCGATCGGTGATCAAGGTGATTTTCTGCCCGGAGACGACCTTGGAAAACGGCGCCGGATACTGCTCGACGATCTTGGTCCCGGTACCCACAATCGTTACTTCAAGCTCATCCTGCTTGGCACGAAGCTGTGCTGTAGTCGTCGCCATATCGATAAATTTGGGCAGCGTCAGCTCTTTGACGGGAGGCAAGGCGGTTTGCTGGGCAGCCGCTTGCTTCTTGTCCCCTCCGCTTGCCGACTGCAGATCAGGCTGCTGCTGCAGATACTGCAAGCTGCGCTCCATCACTGATTTGAAGATCGGAGCGACGATCTTGGAGCTGTATGTGGTGTATTCAGAGGTATTCGGGTCATCCACGACAACATAGACCAGCAGGCGCGGATTGTCCTTCGGCGCAAAACCGATGAAGGAAGCGATGTAATGCCCTTCCAAAATCTTGTTTCCCTCGTATTTTTGCGCCGTTCCGGTCTTCCCTGCTACGGAGTAGCCCGGGATGCGATAGGCTTTCCCTGTTCCATCGGGATCTTCCACGACTGTCTCCAGAATATCGCGCGTCTGCTTGGCTGTCGCCGTACTCACTACGCGTCGAACCACTTCCCTTCCGGTACGGTGCACGACGGCTCCCGTATGCGGATCGCGCATCTCCTTGATGATATGCGGCTTCAACAATTCTCCGCCGTTGGCAATTGCGCCAACAGCCGCGATCTGCTGAATCGCCGTCACCGTCACCCCTTGGCCAAATGACGTAACCGCCCAGTCGCGAGGAGAGCGGGGGTTTTCCAGGTTGGCGATATTTCCCTTCTTCTCATAGGGCAATTCGATCCCAGTCAGGGAACCAATGCCGAATTTCTCAAAATAGGCTTTCAATTTCTCCAGTTTCAAACGTTCGTAGGCCAATTTAACGAACACCACGTTACTGGAGCGCTGCACCCCTTTCAGGAAGCTGATCTTGCCCCAGCCCCGGCCGTTGTTGTGGTCGCGAATCGGCGTTTGCCCTTTGATTGTGTATGTACCAGATTGATACTCTTCATTTGGATTGAACATGCCTTCTTCGATCGCCGCCGCTAGCGTAATGATCTTGAACGTCGAACCAGGCTCAAACATCGAGGTGACGGCGTGGTTCGTGAAGTTGGTGATCCCTTTGTAATAGGTATTCGGGTTGAACTGCGGGCGATTGCCCATCGCCAGAATTTCTCCCGTTTGCGGATCCGAGACGACGACCATCAGACCCTTAGGTTTAAACTCTTTCTCCGCGACGTCCAGCGCCTGTTCGACGTAGTCCTGAATTTGCCGGTCGATGGTCAGATAGACGTTTTTACCGTCTTCTGCGGGCTTGTACTTGTGCTCCCCGTCTGGAAGCTGATAGCCGGCGCCGTCCGTCATGATCGCCATTTCGCCTTTTTCGCCGCGAAGCTCCTCGTCCAATTGCAGCTCCAAGCCCATTTTCGGATTGTCATACAAGTCTATGTATCCCAACACATGTGCGGCAAAGCTGTTGTTCGGATAAAAGCGCCTCGTCGCTTCCGTCAGATAGATTCCTGGCAGCTGATTCGTTTTCACCTGTTCTCCGCTGGGAAGCTTGGGATATTGCGCCTCTTCGATCAATTTCTTCTGCTCTTCCGTGATCTTTTGTCCCCAGCTCCCCAATTCAATGACGTTGGACTGGGAAGTGGTCAAGCGCTTCAAAAGATAATCCATCGGAGCATTGAGGATGCGGGAGAGCGTAGTCGCCGTATAATACGGATCCTTCACATAATCCTGATCCTTTTCATTCATGGGCTTCAGTCTCGCGTTCACTGTGTAGGCCTTGCCCTCATACGCAAGAATCTCCCCGTTGCGGTCCATGATCGCCCCGCGCTTTGGCTTCAAGGTCTTTTCCCAGTCCCACTGACTGCGTGCATAATCCATAATTTTGGCCGCTTCTACGGTTTGCAGCCACCAAAGCCGCATGCTGAGGCTTGAAAAACCAATAATCACACATAAAGCAAATAAGAGAATCCGCCAGTTTACGCGTCGTTTTGTTTCCATTGTTATTCACTCCATACGCAAGACGTATTCCGCTATGCAACTTACGCGATTTGGTAGTCGTGCTTCTTGTAGTATCGGGAAGTTCATATCCAACGTTTACGTGTTTTCACTCGAAGAAAAAAATGTTACTTGGCGAGTGGCAAGTAACATTATGGTTGCTTGGTTGATTGGACGGATCCTCCCGCATGTACCGGGCTGACCACCGCGCCCGCTTTTCCGATCACATGCACAGCATCGGGATTAAACAGCATGCCTTGACGCTCCGCTTCCGCCTGGATGCGATCCCGGTTGCTCATCTGTTCGATTTGCAACTTCAGGGCGGCATTTTGTTCTGTCATCAGCCGATTCTCTTTTTTGACGCTCTGGATGTCGTAATTGTACTGGGAGATTTGAGAGTATCGCACTCCGACAAACCCAAGACCAGCAACGGTGATGGAGATTACGAACAAATAGAGTAGTTTCTCTCTAGTAGGAATGGTCGGTTTTAGCCGAATGGTTCGTTTTGTTTTCTTTACCGTGCTGGTCTGCTGCTCTTGCTCCAGCTCCATAGCCAGGTTGCCCCGGTAGTAGTAGCTCACTTTTCTTACCTCCTCGTTGAGCCCATGTGATCGGTTACAGTTTCTCCGCGACGCGCAGCTTCGCCGAGCGCGCGCGCGGATTGAGTTCCAATTCTTCTTCAGACGGCAGAATCGGTTTTTTTGTAATCACTTTGACGATTGCCTGGTTGCCGCAAACACAAATCGGAAAGGCCGGCGGACAGGTGCAGCCTTTGGAAAAATCCTGATAAACCTGTTTGCAAATGCGATCCTCCAGCGAATGGAAGGTAATGACGCTGACTCTTCCACCAGGACGCAATACTTCGATCGCATCAATAATCGCTTCTCGAAAGGCATCCAGCTCATCGTTGACCGCGATGCGAATGGCCTGGAAGGTTCTCTTGGCCGGATGAGGGCCTGTCCTTCTCGCAGCTGCCGGAATTGCTTCTTTAATCACTTCCACCAGCTCGCCTGTCGTCTCGACAGGACGTTTTTTTCGATATTCTACGATTTGCCGGGCAATTCGCCGGGAAAATTTTTCTTCCCCGTACTCCCAGATTACCTTCGCGATCTCTTCCTCGTCCCATTCGTTGACGATGGCATAAGCCGTCAAGGGTGCTTGCTGGTCCATTCTCATATCCAGCGGGGCGTCAGCATTGTAGCTGAAGCCTCTCTCTCCTTCATCCAGCTGCGGGGAGGAGACCCCCAGATCAAACAGGATACCGTCTACTCCGTCCAAGCCCAGATCGCTCACAATTTCTTTGAGATGGCGAAAGTTGCTCTTTACCAGTGTTACTTTATCCATAGTGGAAGAAAAGCGTTCGCGTGCATGATCCAGTGCCCAGTCATCCTGATCGATGGCGATCAGGCGGCCTCCCTCAGTCAGACGAGAGACAATCAAGCTGCTGTGTCCAGCCCCTCCCAGGGTGCAATCCACATAGATGCCGCCAGGGCGAATGTTGAGGCCTGCGACTGCTTCTTCCCGCAATACGGTTACATGATGAAACGACAAGATCGTCACTCCCGTTCTTCTTGCTGCTACAAATTGAAATCAACCAGTTTTTCAGCGATCTCTCCATACGAGCCCTCTGATTCGGCCAAGTACGCCTCCCAGCGCTCTTTGCTCCAGACCTCGACCCGGTTGGATACGCCGATGACGACGCATTCCTTTTGAATCGCGGCATGGTCACGCAGATTTTGGGGTATATTTACCCTTCCCTGCTTGTCCCAGTCGCATTCGGTCGCTCCTGAAAAAAAGAATCGTGTAAAAGCACGAGCGTCTGCTTTGGTAAAAGGCAATGTTTTGAGCCGTTCCTCCAGTTGCTTCCATTCGTCCAGCGGGTAGGCAAACAAACAGTGGTCCAAGCCACGGGTCATGACAAAGGAGTTGCCCAGCCCTTCACGGAACTTCGCGGGGATGGTCAGGCGGCCTTTTTCATCGATGCTATGCTGAAATTCACCCATGAACATGCCCAATCCCCCACTTTCCGATCAAGGGGCACCACTTTCCCCCACTTTTCCCCACTTCGCTACCTATCTGCTATTATACAAAAAAAAATCCCGCATGTGTATGCAGGATTTTTCGTTTCTTTTTTTTCCGGGAAAAGACGGTTTTCGCGGGACTATTCGACCCAGCTGTCCAGATACGCTTTTTGCTCGTCGGTCAATTTGTCGATGCCGATTCCCAGAGCTTCCAGCTTGTATTGAGCAACCATCGCATCCAGTTCGTAAGGAACGTTCAGTACTTTTTTACCGATGTTTTTGTATTGCTCGTTCACATAGGCAAGGGACACAGCTTGCAGCGCGAAGGTCATGTCCATAATCTCCGCTGGATGGCCGTCACCGGCAGCCAGGTTCACGAGGCGGCCTTCTGCCAACAGATACAGTTTTCGACCGTCTGCCATGACAAATTCTTCGATGTCTTTGCGCACAATGCGCGTGGAAGTCGACATTTCCTTCAATTCCACTTTGTTCACTTCGACATCGAAGTGGCCTGCGTTGGACAGGATTGCGCCATCTTTCATCACTTCAAAATGCTCTTTGCGAATCACGTCGCGGTTTCCAGTTACGGTCACGAAGTAATCGCCGTGTTTTGCCGCTTCGCTCATCGGCATTACTTCAAAGCCGTCCATATAGGCTTCTACCGCTTTGATCGCGTCGATTTCGGTGACGATGACTTTTGCGCCCAAGCCTTTTGCACGCATTGCCACACCTTTTCCGCACCAGCCGTAGCCAACGACCACAACCGTTTTACCGGCAACAACCAGGTTTGTCGTACGGTTGATGCCATCCCAGACGGATTGGCCTGTACCGTAACGGTTGTCGAACAAGTATTTGCAGAAAGCATCGTTTACCGCTACCATTGGGAATTCCAGCTTGCCTTCTTTTTCGAGGGCTTTCAGACGCAGGATCCCTGTTGTCGTCTCTTCCGCACCACCGCGCACTTGCGCCAGCAGATCGCGACGCTCGCTGTGCAGGATGGTCACCAAATCGCCGCCGTCATCGATGATCAGGTCAGGGCGAGTTTCCAGCGTTTTGATCAGATGGTCTTTGTATTCGGCTGGATCTGGATTGTACTTCGCAAATACGCGAATGCCATCCTCTACCAGCGCTGCGCAGACATCATCCTGTGTAGACAAGGGGTTAGAGCCTGTGATCGTTACTTCAGCGCCCCCAGCTTGCACCACTTTCGCCAGGTAAGCAGTCTTGGCTTCCAGGTGAAGGGAGATCGCCACTTTCAGTCCGGCAAACGGCTTTTCTTTTTCAAAGCGTTCGCGAATGCGGTTCAGAACGGGCATATGTTCCTTTACCCAGTCGATTTTCAGATGGCCATTATGAGCCAGTCCCATATCTTTTACAATGCTTTCCTCTACACTGTTCACGGTAATATGAACCTCCTTCATCTCAAAAACAGCTTAGTCTCTATCATATCATACGCAACTTCTGCCATCATCTGTTTTTCCTCTTGTAGCCAATTCGAAGTTAAAGAGCATTCTTCCGTGTACGGTTCGTTCTGTCCAAATCTCCCGTTTTCAGCAAATCGATAAAATAGCGCATCGCCTGCGGCATCCACTTTTTCTGGTGGTACACAAGCTGACGGTAGACCCGAACCTCCGGGTGGGTAAACGGAAGAATGATCAATGTTCCGTTCTTCACTTCTTCTTTAACCGTGATTTTGGGGACGAGGGCAATCCCGAGATCGTACGTGACACATTGCTTGATCGCTTCCATGCTCCCGAATTCCAGCGAAGAGTGGACGGCTGCATTGGCTTTGCGCAGGACGTTTTCCATGATGATGCGGTAGCTGCAGCCTTCTTCCGTGAAGATCCAGTTCTCTCCGGAAAAATCTTCTGCGACCACCTTGTGAGCCTGCTCCAAACGATGGCCTGGCGCTGCGATCACCACCAGTTCTTCTTCCCCCAAATTCAGACAGACCAGATCAGGATGCTCCTGCCATCGATCCAGAATAAAGGCAAAATCATACGCACCCTCCTTCACCCCTTGCCGCAGCTCATTGCAAATCCCGGGATGCAAAAGCACGCGCATTTTCGGTTGCTCCTGGCGAAATTTTTGCAGGTAGGGAGGCAGGTAAAAAGCTGCCAATGATTCAACGGTCCCAATCGTCAGCGTGCCTGCCAATTGAGCCTGATCCGAGAGCTGCCCCCTCGCCTCATCCAGAATGGAAAGCAGCTGCTCACTGTAGGCAAGCAGCACTTCGCCAGCTTGAGTCGGCCTTATTTTTCGCCCCCAGCGTTCAAACAGAACCACCCCAAACTCATTCTCCAGGTTCTGGATCTGCGTGGTGATGCTGGATTGCGCATAGCCCAAAACCTCTGCGGCACGGGTGAAGCTTTGCCATTTGGCTACTTCCCGAAAGGTTTGCAAATAGCGAGTATCCATCCTCTCCCTCTTTTCGAATCGGATTTTTCGATTGAATATATCTGTAATTATAGATAACACTGATCCCAATGTCTATGCTACGCTATTTCCAACCTTTTATGAAAAGAGCGAGGGAACGAAAATGAAACCTAGCGTTGCAACTTCAACAAGCCTGACCAAAACCTTGGGACTGCAGCAGATCATTGCCTTGTACATCGGCTCTGTGCTCGGTTCCGGCGTGCTGCTGATCCCCGGTCTGGCTGCGGAAATCGCGGGCCCGGCCTCGATTCTGGCCTGGCTGCTGATGTCCATACTGGTGCTTCCGATGGGCGTCACGATGGGCCTGCTGTCAGCCCGTTATCCCAGCTCAGGGGGCGTCTCTTCGTTTGTCCAAACCGCGTACGGCGAACGCTTCGGCAACATGGTCGGTTGGTTTTTTCTGCTCTCCGTCCCGCTTGGCGCACCCATTCTCAGTATGATCGGCTCTCATTATATCGCCATCCTCTTCAACTGGAGCGACTGGCAGGTTACCCTATGTGCCGGCATGATCCTGCTGTCGGTTCTCTGGATGAACACCATGGGTCTGAAAGTAGCTGGGCGCGTACAGACGATTGTCGTGTCCCTGATTGTGTCCATCCTGATTCTGGCGATCGTGGCCGCGGTTCCTCATGCTTCCGGTGCCAACTTCACCCCTTTTGTTCCACACGGCTGGCTCAGTGTGATTCAGGCAGCGGTATTGATGTTCTGGTGCTTTATCGGCTGGGAAGCGGTCACCCATCTGTCAGGCGAGATGGTGGATCCTCGTAACGCGATTCGCGGTGTTTTCTGGAGTGCAGGCATCATTGCCCTGTTGTACTTCCTGGTTGCCTTGATGACGGTCGCAACACACAGCTACGGAAACGACCTCACAGCCGCTTCACTCAGCCGCATGATCCAGCTTTCCCTCGGACCTGTAGGCGGTTGGTTCGTAGCGCTGATCGCCCTGTTTATTTGCATCGCTTCAGCCAATGTGTATGTAGGAGCGGCTTCGCGCATCGCGTATTCCCTGTCTCAAAAGGGATTCGCCCCGCGCTGGTTTGGGATTCTCCACCCACAGCGCCGAACGCCCATAGGGGGACTGGCATTTTTGAGCATCTGCTTCGTTCTCGTTCTGACGGCACTTCAGCTCCAACTCGTCAACTTGTCGAGCCTTATCGCACTCCCCAACGCCACCTTTATCGCGACGTATATCGGGGGATGCTTAGCCGGGATCAAGCTTTTGCGCGACAATCGCATCGGTAGGATCGCTTCGTGGATATCGCTGATTTTTACCGTGGGCTTGTACCCTTTCCTCGGTTGGCCTGCGCTCTATCCACTCGCAATCGCTGCGGCACTGTTTTTTATAGGAAGAAAGAAGCTGCCTTCGCATATGGATCAATAAGGGCGAGTAGTAGTATGAACGCAAAAAGGCGGAACCACTTGTAGAGCATTCTACATTCGGTTCCGCCTCATTTTTTTGCCGTATTATTCGTCTTTTCCGATCAATTGAAACGTTTTGCCGTCTGTCGATGAGAAATAGAAGGTGCGGTCGACGCTGCCTCCCAGTTCACCGGAGTAGTACTGCACGGTCATGCGGTACTTGCCGTTTCCGATTTTGGCGTAATAGGTCAGCTCATTGAACTGGGGAAAGCGCACGTAATCATAGACCTCATAATTCATGAAGGAAAAATGCTCGCGCAAAAACTGAGTGCTTGCCGGCAAATTATTCTTCTGCACGTAGCTGACCAATTCGTCATAGCGGCGGATGCGTTGTTTGTCCATCACATCCTCTATGAATGAAGCGACGGTCTTCCGCATGCCCTGTTTCTCTTCCTCGCTCACCTGACCGGGGAACAAATCCCCGATCTGCTGGGACAGACGCGAAATCAGAACGACAGCCTGCGCTCGGCTAATCTTCTCATGCGCTCGGAACGTCCCATCCGGATAGCCAGTAATGATCCCCAGCTTGTACGCCGGGTAGACGGTCATGACTTGATACTCCTCCTCTACAGGAAGGTCGGAGAAAAAGCGGGATTTCGTTCCCCGGTATTTCTCCCCTTCTGACTGATGTCCCAATGCCGCGAGCATCAGTCTCGCTCCCTCCAACCGATCGAGGGGCTCTGTCGGCTTTCCGGACGGAATGATCCCGGCGCTGAGCAGATGGGCATAGGTCCCATAGGACCACCGTCCCTCCGCTTTCGACAAGTAGGTTTCACGTGCAAAAGAATCGGGTTCATGCCCTTTAAAAGGAGGGATCACCCGCTCGATCATGACGAGAAACTCTTCTTGTGAGATTGTCTGCTCGGGACGGAAGCTTCCGTCCGGAAAACCGCGAATCAGTCCTCTTTTATTCGCTTCCACAATTTCTCGGGAAGCCCAATGTCCATTCATATCTGTAAAAGAAACAGCAGACGCAGCTGCAATCATTCGAGCCTCTGCCGCGCTGACACTTCCGAATGCCGTACCTGCCAGAGCGATCGAGAGCACAAGCGTCTTTATGATGAATCGTCTGCCAAGTTGTCGCAATTTCATCTGCACTGGATCATCTCCCCTTCCACAGGCATCTCCTGTACTGGGTTTGACGCAGATATTGTCGAGAATGTTTCAGCATATTAGCAGGAAATGATATCCAAAAGATCAGGTTACAGGTGAAAAACCTGATGACGTCCGTCATGAGTAAACGGAGCATGCACCAGCCGGTCGACAAGAGACAAGCCGTATTTATTGGCGTAGGAAAAAAAGGAGATCTTTCTTTCCTGCAATCCGCCCTCCGGCAAAAGATTTGCCTCCAAGCGCCAAATGCGGTGCTGATCTGTGTCCTCACGCTCTTGAAGGGAACGGGTCAGGCGCTGTTCCAAAAAGTCGACCTGTCCAAGCAAGATTGACAGATTTTTGTCAGCTATCCCCCGAAGTCCCCCGTCCAGCCGGACAACGTCCTCTACCAACGGTCGATACAGATCCAGAAGCGATTCCCGTACATGGGTAAAGCGCTCATCCAGCGGCCGCTGTTCCCTCGTCTTCATTTGCGCTTCTTTCCATGCCTCTTCTTGGCCCAGCACCTGTGAAATGTCCAGGTCAAAACCGGCGAGCAGTCTTTCTAGCGCTCCCTCCAACAACGTGACCGAGATGCGCGGCAAGACAATGGGCATTTGCATGTCGAGTGCAGCGAAGATTTCCCGATAGAAGGCCCAATACGCAACTTCTCCAGCCCCCCCGACAAAGGCAAGCGTTGGAAACAGATGCTCCTGCATCAGACCGCGCGTCACGACATTGGCGCTGAAGCGTTGCGGCGCATCCTCTGCCAGCTTCAGCAGCTCCTCGCGCGAGTACGTACATCGCCTGTTGACAAAACGATCTCCATATCGCTCCAGAAGCAAGCGTTCTCCCCCTTCATAAAGGAAAAGATTTGCCTGATGCTCCCCCACCTCCAGCTGCAAGGGGTATCCTGCGTCTGCAATTCGGGTCGCTGCGTCTGTCAACAGATGAGAGATCTGCTCATTTTTCGCGATTACCTTTTGAAAGATCGGCTGCTCCAGCTCCCGAATATACGGCGACGAGGACTCCACCAGCACCAGTCCGTGTTTGCCGAACAACTGCGCGAGAAGACGCGCGAACCACTCCACGGGTGTCCGGGAAGTGGAGGCTGTCGCTTGCAGCAAACTGCGGATTTGCGCAGTATGCACGGTCTCCGGATGTCCGTCGAAAAACGACTGGAGAAAAGCTTCGACGGCTGCTGCATCCAACGTCACATCACTCGCCGAAAAACGACCTTTTTTACTCAGCTTCATTCTTTCTTTGTGCAAGCGCCTTTCTTTTTCACTCAACCAAAAGACGTGGTCGATCTCGTCCAAATCATGATCTTCGCCCGCGATCCAAAAGACGGGGATGACCTCTACCTCGAGCTCCTGTGAAAGCTTTTGCGCGGCTTGAATCAAATGGACGGCTTTATAGATCGTGTAGAGTGGACCCGTCAGCACTCCTGCCTGTTGTCCGCCGATGACCACATAGGCATCCGGTTTTTTTAGCGTATTGATTCGTTGGAGAGCTTCTTCGTGATTTCCGATATCCTGATTATAGGTATATAATCCTTCCGTCAGCTTCTCGCGATGGGAAAAAGTTCGTCCGCGCAGCCATTCCAGTCGTTCCCGATAGGATTCGCTTCGGTATGGCTTATAGGCAAAAAAGGAAACCGCGGATTCCTTTCCCTCCTGGTAGTCCTGTGTCAGCCGATTGGCTAACGGAAGTGCTATATGATCAACATTCATGACATGCTCACCTTTCTTAGGGCCGTGTTCTTTTGCAAATTATATCATGCTCCCTCCCATGAAAAAACAAAACAACCCATATCAATGGGTTGTCAAAGTGTAAGGTAGAATTCTTTTAAAATTGCGGCGGCGTCACGGACCAGATCAAAACGGCTTCGGTTTCGCCGCAATTTTCGACGGAATGGTTCTTGGCACTGTCGAAGGAAATGCTGTCGCCAGCCTCCAGAACGTGCTCTTCATCATTGAAACGGGCCACAACACTTCCCGTAATGACGGTAAAGCATTCCTCACCCTCGGTTTGCACGAATTTGTCTACGGCCATTTCACCTGGCTTGAGACGGACTTCCAGCATCCCGAGTTTTGCGCTTCCTCCCATAGAGAGCAGCGAATAGGTACCGGTAGATTCGGGAAACACTAATTGTCTGCGCTTATGTTGCCTTGCGACATGCACCTGTTTTTGATCGATGTCCTCAAAAAAATGAATAATGGGGGATTCGAGGGCTTTTGTAATTTTCCACAGGGAGTCCAAAGACGGTTGTGAAATCCCCCTCTCCACTTGACTGAGCAGCCCTTTGCTTAACCCGGTTTTGTTCGCCATGATTTCCAGGGTAAAGCCGCGCTCTTTCCGAATCATACGTATCTTGTGTCCGATGGTCTCGATGGGAAGTCGCATATTTCCAACCTTCTTTCTTTATCGGAATAGAAACGATTATGTATGTCACCGGTGTTTATACGACGCTCATTGTCTTGAAAATGCCCGTCGTAATCAACACTACGTAGATGAGTCCAAACCAGAGAAACGACAAACGCCACACGGAAAAACCAATCTTGCCAAGGGACAGCTTTCCCTTCCAGCGCACTTGAATCCAGCCAAGCAAAGCGATGAAGACTAGGTAAAAGCAAACGATCCACCACCAGGCAGACATGGCCTCTGGCCAGATCTCGCCATAGGCGACCACAACCGAACGAATCAACAAAAGATTCGTGATATTCACTGCCCACCTGGCCGCCAACCGCTTGTCCCGCTTCCAGACCCACATCAGATAATAGACGATCGGGAAACCCAGGAATGGTATGACGGTGAGTGTACCCCATAAGTAGGACCAGACATTTGCCACAAAGGTCATGATCTGTCGCCTCCCACCTTCTCTTCTCCCATGCTCGTCTTGAGAAGGATCACGCGAAGCAAGCTTTCATGCAATGGAGTGGGAATCCCTGCTTCCTTTCCTTTTTGGACGAGATAGCCATTGATTGCCTCTACCTCCGTCCGCCTCTGTCGTTTCACGTCCTGTAACATGGAGGAAAGATTTCGTGAAGTATTTCGACAAATTGCAAAGATTTCCTGCCAATCCGTTTCCCCCAATTTTTGTCCGTGATGATTGGCGACAGCCGCTGCTTCCACAAAAAGATCGCGCATCAGGTCCACGGTGTACGGGTTCTCGAGCAAAGCTCCATTGGGAACTTCAAAAATCGCGGTTAACGGATTGATCAGAGCGTTCGCCACTAGCTTGCGCCAGGCAAACGGCTGGATCGAGGCTTCGAAGGTAGCTTGTATCTGAACGGATCGTGCCCAGTCCAGAAAGGCCGAGATGACCGGATCGGGACCTGCTGTCTCATTCCAGGGACCGACGCGTAGTGAGCCGCTTCCGGTATGAATTACCTCTGTCCCGGACAGTCGCCTGGCTCCCTCTGCGTTGATTCCGAAGTAGCAAATTCTGTCGGGCAGCTTCTCAGCCAGCCATTCTTGGTGCCCCATGCCATTTTGCAGGGCCAGGATGGAGGCATTCTGTGGAATCTCCCGCAAAAACGGCAGCAATCCAGGCAAGTCGTTTTGTTTTACGGCAAGCAGATACAAGTTGCCCGGTGGCAAGCCCTGTTCAATCGGACTTGCTGCGAGCGGAACGGGTAAAACCTGCCCGTCCAGAGAATGAAATGACATTTTCTGTCGGTTGATTTGCTCGGCCTGAAGAGGACTTCGAGTCACGACTGACGCTGACTGTCCGCTCAGAACAAGTCTGGCAGCATAGAGCAGACCTACAGCACCGCCGCCAATCACTACCGTCTTGACAGGAATCGATTCCGATCGCATTTGTTCACCCACATTAATCAATACTTATCTAAAGAATAGCAGAGATTAGGAGATTGAGCAATTGATTGGGTTAAAAAAAGATCAAAATTGTCGAAAAATTTAACGCAAAAAACAAGCAGACCGCCTCTTTTGCGAAGAGTCGGCCTGCTGACAGCGCTATACCGGATAGACAGGATGCTTTCTTGCAGAAAATAACTGATTTTTACCTTGATAGACCGAGAAGCGCGAGATGAGTTCCTGCCTCAGCTCAGCAGGGGGCACAATCGCATCGACAATCAGATTGGAAGCGAGCAGATAGATATCAATATCCTCCTGATACTCCTTCCTTTTCTGGGCGATAAAAGCCTGGCGCTCCTGCGGGTCTTCGATTTCCTGAATTTTGTTGCTGTAGACGGCATTGACTGCAGCCTCTGGTCCCATGACCGCGATCTGTGCTCCCGGCAGCGCCAGTACGGCATCCGGTTCAAACGCGGAGCTGGCCATCGCGTACAATCCCGCTCCATACGCCTTGCGTACAATGACGGAAATCTTCGGTACCGTCGCCTCGGCCATCGCCGCTATCATTTTCGCGCCATGACGGATGATCCCTGCACGCTCCACCGCTGTGCCAATCATAAAGCCCGGCACATCGGCAAGGAAGAGCAGCGGAATCGAAAACGCATCGCACAAGGTGATAAAGCGCGCCGCCTTGTCAGCCGAATCGACGAATAACACGCCGCCTTTGACTCGCGGTTGGTTGGCGATAATTCCGACCGGTTTGCCGTCAAGACGGGCCAGCCCGGTTACCAGCTCCTGGGCGAACAGCTTTTTGATTTCAAAGAAGGAGCCTTCATCAACCAGCGCTTCGATCAGATCATGCACGTTAAATGGCGCGTTCTGATTTTCAGGAACGAGTGCCGTGATGTCCTTCGCAGTCGATACAGGAATCTTCCCTTCGAGGACAGGCGGCTTCTGCGTATAGTTGGCTGGGAAAAAGCGAAGGTACTCACGTGCGGCAGTAATCGCTTCCTCTTCATTCGCAGCGAGGACATCACCGCAGCCGCTTACCGAACAATGCATGCGGGCCCCGCCCAGTTCTTCGAGGGTGACTTTTTCGCCGATGACCATTTCCGCCATGCGCGGCGATCCGAGGTACATGCTGGCATTTTTATCGACCATGATCACGATGTCGCAAAAAGCCGGGATATAAGCGCCCCCCGCAGCAGACGGCCCAAACAGGATGCATACCTGGGGAATTTTGCCGGACAGCTTCACTTCATTGTAAAAAATGCGTCCCGCGCCACGGCGTCCTGGAAACATCTCCAGTTGATCCGTAATTCGCGCCCCGGCGGAATCCACCAGATAGATCAGCGGCACCTGCATTTTTTCGGCCGTCTCCTGAATACGGATGATTTTCTCGACCGTCCGCGATCCCCAGGAGCCTGCTTTCACCGTCGAATCATTGGCCATCACGCATACGGTTTGCCCATTTACCTTGCCGATGGCCGTCACGACCCCGTCGGCCGGCAGATCGCCTGCCATCACATTGGCAAAGAGTCCGTCCTCGACCATGAATTCGTCA
The DNA here is from genome assembly GCF_000503775.1 of Brevibacillus panacihumi W25. GTDB lineage: Bacteria > Bacillota > Bacilli > Brevibacillales > Brevibacillaceae > Brevibacillus > Brevibacillus panacihumi_A. Next base: position 605,813 of record NZ_KI629785.1, read on the forward strand.
TCGAAAAGCATTTTGAGACGGTCACGAACAAACAGCTTGTTTTGCTCTTTCGCCTTGGCGTGGTATTTGGGCTCTCCGCCCTGCTTCACCTGATCAATTTTCTCGTACAGTTTCTCGTCCGCTTGTTTGCTCATGGCTTCCTCCTTGTCACTCTCCACGATATACAGGTTTTCTTTTTTCCTGAAATGCCGCCAGCCCTTCCAGCCTGTCCTTGGTTGGTATTAATAGTTGGTAGGCCTGGCTCTCCATCATCAGCCCTGTCGCCAATTCCACCTCTGACCCGCAGTCGATCGCAACCTTTGCCTGCGCAAGCGCGAGTGGGGCCTGCTCCGAGATTTGCCGCGCCAGTTCGAGCGAATCGGGCAAAAGCCGTTCGGCAGGCACTACGCGGTTGACTAAGCCGATTTGCAGCGCTTCATCGGGAAGGACGCGACGAGCGGTAAAGATCAGTTCTTTGGCCAAGCCTTTGCCCACCAGACGAGGGAGCCGTTGCGTCCCGCCCGCACCCGGGATGATTCCAAGCGAGGTTTCGGTCAGTCCCATCTGAGCCGTCTCGCTCATGACCCGCAAATCGCAGGCCAGGGCAAGCTCTGTCCCCCCGCCTAACGCCAAACCGTTCACCGCCGCAATTACAGGCTTGGGCAAACGCTCCAGCTCACTGAAGGTTTCACGGATCATGCGGATATAGGCTTCCACCTGCTGCGGCTCCATCCCTCGGCGTTCCTTCAGGTCTGCCCCGGCACAAAATGCCTTTTCCCCCGAGCCGGTGACCACCACCACTCGAGTCCCCCTGTCCAAAGCAAGCTGTGCAATTCGCTCACGCAGGCTGCATAATGCGGCGAAGTTCAGACAATTGTGCACATGCGGCCGATCGATGGTCAGGACGGCAACCGCGCCTTCCTTTTGCAACAAAACGCTCAAAACAGATCCCTCCTGCTCTATGCATCGCCCTGCTTTGCGCAGTCGTCGGCAGCGAGATGCGCCTTCAATACCTTGGAAGGAAGCTCGCGCCCCAATTGCTGCTGGATGTACGCCCCAGCTTCCATCAACCGCTCCAGGTCGACCCCCGTGTCGATGTCCATACCGTGGAGGAGGTAGACGAGATCTTCGGTGGAGATATTCCCTGCCGCTCCCGGTGCGTAAGGGCAGCCGCCCAGACCGCCGATCGAGCTGTCAAATATGCGAATTCCAACATCCAGTGCCGCGACGACATTGGCAAGGCCGGTTCCCCGTGTGTCGTGAAAATGGGCCGCCAAACGCTCGGCAGAAGCCTCCTTTACCAATTCCCCGAAGATGTGGCGCACCTGTTTGGGGGTGGCAACGCCAATCGTGTCTCCCAGTGAGATTTCGTGTACGCCCATCTCCAGCAGGGCTTGCGTCACACGGCGGCTGTTGTCGACGGGCACATCGCCTTCGTAAGGGCAGCCAAATACGGTCGATACGTAACCGCGCACGCGCATCCCGTATGAATGGGCTGCTTGAGCCACCTCTCGCAGGACAGGAAAGGTCTCCTCGATCGTCTTGTTGATATTTTTCTGGTTGTGGGTCTGAGAAGCTGACATGAACAGCGCAATTTCCTGCAAGCCGCTCGACACGGCACGCTCCAGTCCGCGCAGATTGGGAACCAGAGCCGTATAGGTTACGTCCTTCCCGCGTGGAAGCCGGGCCAATACCTCCTCAGCATCTGCCAGCTGCGGAATCCAGCGGGGATTGACAAAAGAAGTGGCTTCAATCGTCGTCAGACCAGAGGCAGCCAGCTTCTCGATCAGTGCAATTTTGACCTCGGTAGGCACGATCTCCTTCTCATTTTGCAGCCCGTCTCGCGGGCCAACCTCTACAATTTTCACATGCACGCTGCATCCCTCCTTTCCTAGCGAGCGCTCAGTTGGTTTGCTGTCAAAAAAACTGCCACTCATTCTTCCAGTACGACGAGGATGTCGCCTTCATTGACAAAATCGCCTACCTGTACCTTCACTTCTGCTACTTTTCCTGCTCCTTCGGCTGCAAACGGAATCTCCATCTTCATCGATTCCAGCACGATTAGATCCTGGCCTGCTGTCACGTCGTCCCCTGCTTGGACCAAAACTTTAAATACCGTACCTGCCATATTTGCTGCTACTTGTTTCATTAGACAACACTCCTTTTAGATCGTCGATTTGGGTTTTCGTTCTTGGATAAACCATGTATTGTATTGTCCTGCGATAAAGCGTTCGTCCTCCAATACCTCCAGCAAAAACGGGATGTTGGTTTTGATTCCGGTGATCAGATATTGCTGCATGGCTTGCCTGGCACGCTGGATCGCCTCTTCGCGAGTAATCCCGGAGGCAATGACCTTGGCAATCATCGGATCGTAGAATGGCGTCACCTTTGTCCCTGTCTCTACGCCGTCATCAATACGGACGTGTTCCAGACCAGGAGCCTGGTACAGCGTAATTGTACCGGGAGACGGCAAAAACGTTACGGGATCTTCTGCATAGACCCGCAATTCAATCGCATGACGCTTGGCGTGTATATCCTCCTGTGCGACAGACAGGGGCTTGCCTTGGGCGATCTCCAGTTGCAGCGCGACCAGATCCAAGCCGATCATCTCTTCTGTGACCGGATGCTCGACTTGCAGCCTGGTGTTCATCTCCAGGAAGTAAAATGCTTTCTGCTCGTCGACAATAAACTCCACGGTGCCCACACCTGTATAGCCAACAGCCTTTCCAGCCTGCACAGCAGCCTGGCACAGGGCTTCCCGGGTCTCTTCATCCAGGAAAGGAGAAGGACTCTCTTCGACCACCTTTTGATGGCGCCGCTGAATGGAACACTCTCTTTCCAGAAGATGAATCACTTGACCCGCCTGATCTCCCGCGATCTGCACCTCGATATGGTGTGGCCTTTCCACGTATTTCTCCACGAACATGGCATCGTTGCCAAAATACGCTTTCGCTCGTCCTCGCGCGGATTGGAACGCCTGACGAAGCTCTTCTTCATCACGGCAAATCTGCATACCGATGCCACCACCGCCTGCGCTTGCCTTCAACATGACGGGGAAGCCGATGGACTTTGCCATCTGTACGGCTTCATCCCCGGTCTCGACAGGCTGATCGCCACCTGGGACCACGGGAACTCCTGCCTGCTGCATGATCCGGCGCGCCGTCAGTTTATCCCCCATTTGTCCAATCACTTCCGGAGTAGGTCCGATGAATACGATGCCCTCCTCCAGCACTCTGCGGGCGAACGATGCATTCTCCGACAACAGGCCATACCCCGGATGGATCGCATCTGCCTGACACTTCTTGGCAGCAGCAAGAATGGCCTCAATGTTCAGATAACTGTGCGGAACAGGCGGCGGACCGATATGTACAGCTTCATCCGCCTCACGGACATACGGCATCTCTTGATCCGCGTCAGAGTAAATCGCCACTGTAGCGATCCCTTTTTCCCGACAAGTGCGAATAATCCTCCGGGCGATCTCGCCGCGGTTGGCAATCAAGACCTTTTTCATGATACGATCCTCCTCTCATTTATGCGCATTCGGAGCAAATCGGTTGAAAGCGCTTGCAGGATGGCAACCCCCGAACACGCAACTTCATCTCGTATCTATTTTGCCATGAGTCGGCTCATAGTTCTAGGATGAAAATATATTTTTTTCCATCCTGTGTTTCAAAAGCGTAAAACTCTCCTGCGCCAGATGTGAAGAAAACCTCTTTTCTTACCTAAGAATGGTGTATAATACAGGTATGCGCAAGTGGTTTTAGACAATGGGTTTTGAGAGGAGTGGCCAAGCATGTTTGAAGTAAAGCGTTTACAAATCAATTACAAGACACTGGAAGAATTCCAGAAGTTTCGCGAATTTGGCCTGGAGGAGCTTTCCATGAAGGAAGACCTGGAGGCAAATATTGTGGAGAATGATTCGGAATCTCCTTTCTATGGCATTTACGATAATGATCTGCTCGTAGCCCGTATGAGCCTTTATAAAATTGACGCCAAGTACGACCGTTACTTTGAGCCTTCGCAGGAGTATTACGAGCTGTGGAAGCTGGAAGTGCTGCCCGACTACCGCGGCAAGGACTACGGTACGGCACTCGTCAATCACGCAAAAAGCTTCGGTTCCCCGATCAAAACCAACTCACGCTGTCGTGCCGATCAGTTTTGGCTGAAAATGGGCTTTACACCTGTAAAGTACAACCCGATGCGGGACCGTGGCGAAAACCCTTATGTGTGGCTGCCTGAAAACGTATCTCTGCAAGATTAGACCTTGATGGATGCAAAAAAGAAGCGGTGCGAGACCGCTTCTTTTTCTTATTTTCGTCGCTACTTCTCCACCCGCTCCAGGTTCCCGTTTTCATCCATTTTGAAAATGGGCTTGGATGCACTCCTGTCTTCTTCCTGCAAAAAGGCGAGCTTGCGCGCCCGATCCATGATCTGTACGAGTGCCCGGTAATCCTCCCCGACATCCTGTACCTGCTCCAATTCTTTTTTGGCACGTTCCAGGGACTCGGTCAATTCTTTTATTTTCAATTCTTTTCCTTCCAATTCCTGCTCCAATTGCTTCACACGACGCAGTAAATCTTTTTGGTTCACCAGCATGCGGATCACGGATTCGATCTGCTGCTCTTCATCGCTCGCAGAGGATGCAACCCCCACAGCTTGTGTCAGTGGCGGCTTGAGCGGTACGGATACTGCCTGCACCTCTTCTAGATCAGGCGCAGCGACACGTCCTAGTTTCTTCAACTGCTGACGTTGGCTTTTGGCGATGGATATGGCTGCATCATATCTCTTGCGGACGCAACTGTTCCAACGAAAACCGCATGCAGCTGCAGTCCGCCCTAACCGTTGTCCTACCTCTTCAAAAGCGGCTAGCTGTGTGCCGCCCTCTCGAATGTGACGCAAAGTGACTTCTGCTAATACCAGATCGTCATCTTCTGTCCATGCGTCTTGTCTGGAAGCTACCATATAAGTCCCTCCCGTAACCTTTAAAAAGGATGATGTAGTTCATCCTATGCTTTTCCCTATTCTTGTAGAATCGCTTTCTACTAGAAAAAGTATGTCCAAGCGAATAAATGTTTAAACGGGAGAAACCTACAAATGACATTTTTATCCTTTTTTCCCTTTCGAAAGGAATTGATCTACCACGTATCGATGTTCTTCACTTCCCCACATATCTGCACACTGCGCTACTTCCCGCTTGATCCGCTCTTCCTGATCGAGGCCAGCCCGTTTCCACTTCAGTATGTTCATATAAGCTTCGATTCCGGTGAGCGGTTGAGCAGCTATTTTGAATGCGAATCGCTCGACTTCCTCCCTCAACTGGTCCTCGGGGTACACCTCGTCAACGAACCCACAGCTTTTTGCTTCCTCGGCCGTGATCCGCTCCCCGGTAAGCAAGAGTGCCAAGGCCCTGGACGTCGGCAGCAAATCCAGCAATCGCGTCCCTCCTCCCCAGCCTGTGGTGATGTGCATGCCGATTTGGATAAAGCCGAAAACAGCCTTTTGGCTGGCAAAGCGAAAATGCGCTGCACCCGCGACCTCGCATCCCCCGCCGACAGCTGAACCATTGATCATGGCAATGATCGGCTTGTTGTAATGATTCATCGTCGAGAGCATGGCGGCTACTTTTCCTAGAAGCGGCTCTGCCTGCTCTCGCCCCCGCGCTGCAATGAACTGAGGCAGATCTCCCCCGGAGACGAAGCTTTTGCCTGCCCCTGTCAGGATGAGTACCTTCACCTGCTCGTCTGTGCGGCATTGCTCAAGCAGCTGACTCAGCTCGTCCACAAGCTCGATGCTGATGGCATTATGGACTTCGGGACGATTTAGCGTGATCATCCCTACTCCTGCCTTTTTCTCAAAAAGAATGGTCTGCATATCTCCATCGCTTCCTTTCTGCTGTTCTCTCTATTGTACAGGCAACAGATACAAATAAAAAAGGAAGGCCAAGGCCCTCCTTTTCACAATTAGGAAAGTAAGTTTTTCATCGCAGAAGAATTGTAGCCGACAATCAGGTTTTCCCCGTCTGTCAGGATCGGACGCTTCAGGAGCTGAGGCTCCTCGCTCAGCATTTCGAGCAGTTGTTTGACGGACATGTCATTGATGTCCACGTCCAGGTTTTTGAAGCGCTGGCTTCGGGTAGACAAGATTTCATCAAGCCCGTTGCTCGTCATTTTAATCATATCGAGCAGCTCTTCTGCTGTCGGCGGATTTTTAAACAAGTGCCGTTCCTCATAATTGACTCCGTTTTCTGCCAGCCATGCCTTCGCCTTGCGACAGGATGTACAGCTCGGATACGTGAAAAACGTAATTTTTGAAGTGCGTGTACGTTCAGCAACTGCCATCAGTTACCCCTCCGTCTCCTATATCGCATATCCGTTTTGGTGTAAACTGGATATGTCACTTTATAAAAGTAAGCTAATAAAAAAACCTTTCTTACTTCGGATTATAAAGGTCTCATTTACACTATGTCAATAGTAGTTAATATAAAATATAGATACAATTTCGGATCAAAGGGTCAAAAACACACTGCAACCTTAACAACCCGGGAAAAATCGGATACACTTATACAGATGTCTCATTTAAGGGGGTACCAGCATGCAATACGATGATGCTCAAAAGTTAACCAGCGCTTTAGCTGACCCCACCCGTTTTTCCATTTATCAATATGTGGCATACAGCAAAAACCCGATAACGGTTCAGGAAGTAGCCGATCATTTTTCCATCCACCCCAACGTGGCCCGGCTTCATCTAACGAAACTGGAAGACGTCCATCTCCTCAAGGCCGTCTCGGACAAAAGCGGAAAAGGCGGACGCCCCAGTCGCCTCTACTCATTGTCTGATCAGGTGGTAAGCCTGCAGTTCCCTCCTCGTGACTACCAGCTGCTTGCGGACATCGCCATCGAAAGTCTTCTCTCGCTCGGCGAAGCCGGTGAAAAAGCACTGATCAATATGGGATATCGAATGGGTACAGAGATGGCAAAACGGGCAGTCGCCCAAAGCAGTCTGAATGTGCAAAGCGCTTCTTTGGAAGAGAAGATGAATCATATTCACCGTCTCGTCGTAGCGCAGGGCTTGAAGCCGGAAATCGAGGTGTTTGAAGACGGTTGCCTGCGTTTTCGCGTACAAAATTGCACCTTTTCGGAGTCAGCCAAGAAATATCCTGATTCCATCTGCAAAATGCATAATGCCTTGCTGACGGGAATATTTCAAACGTACCTGGGGAACATTGAGTTACGTGAGGACGAATCGATGCAATGTGGTTGTAAATCCTGCAACTATACCGTCATCCGTTACAGATAAACCATCCTGAATCACTTTGCCAAAAATCCGTCATACCTTCCCGTTTACACGTGTTCACCTGTCCTATATAATGGGGAAGGAATCTTGTAAATATTGCCGATTACGCAAAAGGGGGGATACAGATGGATCGTATGTATCGCGTTCTTGGTTTCTGGACGATCGTGATCGCGCTGATGGCGTTCTGGGCACAATTGTGGCCAATGGCACTGATCTTCTTTGGTTTGACCGCTTTCTTCGTAGCTCTTAGCTACATGAACCTGACGGAGCGGGTATACTTAAACATTTTCTTTGGCTTTATGTTTGTGTCCTTCGTAGGCTTCACCTACTATACATTCTTTGTAATGCCGGTAGGTCCACAAGAACACGCATTCCTGCAAATGATCATGTAGGAAAAAAAAGATGCTCGCCATGAGCATCTTTTTTTAATTTATCGGATAAAAGAGAGCATCCTGCCGCACGTTCTTCCCTTGAACCACGACGCGAAAACGACCTCCCAAGCCTGCCGGATCCAGCAATTGCACAATCGCCCGATTCCGCTTCATCGCCTGGCTGGTGAACGGGTCGCGATCTGCATGAGCCACCGCTTTTTGCAGCAGGCCGCAGCGCATGAGAAACTGATCCTGCCGTAGATAGTCGAGTACGCGCAGACCGTTTTCCTCCCCGCTTTTCATCCACTGGGAAAAGTTTACATGACAGGTCAGATCCTGTTCACCGACATGCTGGTAAGGATCATCGTGCGCCTGGTGGCGATGATAACACATCAACGTCCCCTTTTTGCGGCTCGGGTGATACAACTCCTCCTGCAAATCTCCGTAATCGATCGTGATCACATAGCCCGCATCCAACAGCTGAGCCACATCTCGGGCAGCCTGATCCATAGCGAGATTCACTTCGATCCGTACGCCGCGCGGGACCTCTTCTTCCATGGACTTCAGATAACCTGCCAGAGCAGGCGTCGGATCCCGGTAGGTCTCGACAAAGCCTTCATCGCTTGACGCCACCCATACCTCGCGCCAACCACCCGCTTGCTTCTCCACGATATGTACCGGAAACGCATCCAGCCATTCATTGGACAGCACGACACCAGTAATCCCGTTTGTTCCCCGCGCGGCGTCACCCAAGGAATCGTACCAGACCTTCTCAACTTCATGGTCCCGCAAACTCTCCTGCTGCATAGCGCGGTGATAAGGACTGGTCTCAATCATCACTACTCGGATGCGCTGATAAAGCTTCGGCGCACTTTCGCGAAGACGATCCAACAAAAAGCGGCACAGGCTCCCGGGCCCCCCGCCAATCTCCACCAGGTGAGGTTTGGCGAACTCTCCCGCACGACACATTGCTGCCACCACGTCTGCCAAGGTTTCCGCAAAAACGGGGTGGACGGCGGCACTGGTGTAAAAGTCCCCTTGTCTCCCTACCTTCTGCCTGTCGGTCATATAGTAGCCCCAGACTGGATGGTAGAGAGCCAACTCCATATAGCGCGCAAAAGGGATCGCTTGAGTCGGCGCGCTGTTGATTTCCTCTCGAATCCATTCGATTAGACCCATTCTCTTCTACTCCTGCTACCCAAATTCAACCTGATAAGGCTATAATACGTAAAGAAGTCATACAATAAAAGAAAGTGGAAGGTACTATGTCCCCCATCATACTATAAAAGGTGAAGATATGCGCAAATTCCTGCTCATCCTGCTTCTGGTTCTGTGTCCGTTGAGCGTATTTGCCCAGGAAGAGCAATCCGTTCCCCTGGAGCAACTGATTTTGCAGCAGCATTTTACGCAAAAAGAACTGGAACGGACATTGACATTGATCAAGGACGAAGAAAAACGCACCCAGAACGATATCGCCCGTCTTGAAATGGACATGCAGCGGCAGAAGTTGATGATCGATGCTATGCGCCGCCATGCCGGTGAAGTGGCGCGTGCGTATTATACAGGTGAAAGAGCCACGTTATTGACATTGTTGTTTGAGGCGGAGAACTTCAATCAACTTCTGATCATGATGGATATGATCCAATATCTCTACGAACGTGATTTCACAAGATTGGCAATGTTCCAGGAAGAACGCGCGAGATTGGCCACCATGCAGTCCGAGCAGCAAGATCGCCTGGGACACTTGAAGAAGCTGCGGGAAAAATATGAGCTCCAGCTTGCCGAAATGATCGCAATCCAACAGCAAAAAGATGAGAATGTGCAAAAGCTGGAGGACCCAACCCGTGTCGAAGCATTGATGGACCACCTGATTATCGACTGGCAGCAACGCGGATTGCCTGCCTTCCAGACGTTCTTCGGGACGTTGGCTGGCGTCATGGGCCAAATTCCGGAGCTGGCCACACCGGAGCGGATTCAATCCAGTGGTCTGTTCCTCCATACCTTGACGATCAATCAAGACGAGTTCAATCAGTTTCTCATCTCTAAAAATGAGATGTTCAAGCAATCCCAGTTCAGCTTTGACGACAACAAGCTGCTGGTGCAAGGGACCTACGATCACATGGAGATCAAGCTAGTCGGTGTCTATGAGCTCGTATCGCCTACCCATTTGCAATTTCATATCGAATCCTTGTATTTTGACGGTTTTGAATTGCCTCGCTCGACGGTCGAGGAAATGGAGAAATTGTACGATCTCGGTTTTTACCCGGAGTTGATTTCGCCCAATATCCAGGTGGAAAAACTGAGCATGATGGATGAAGAATTGAAGCTGCAGCTAAAATTAAATCTCCCGTTTGGTTGGGGCAAACCGTAACGGCAAAAGCCAGCTATCCGATTAGCTGGCTTTTGGTTTGGACTGATCCAGATTCACATGGACCGGGATTTCTTCGTGGAGCTTATTCAGGTACTGGATGGCTTCCTTGGAAAGAGACAGCCCTTTTTCCCCATTTTGAAGCTTCTGCAACGTTTGCGGGACGGGATAGATGACGTAGCTGCGTTTGCCTTTCGGACGAGAAAAATAGACATAAGTTGGAATCATTTCAGCGCTTTCGATCTTTGCTTCCCCATTTTCTCCCTTGTACAAACTTAGCTTCAGAATCGCTCCTACATCCTTGTAATCCCAGCGCTGCGCGGAAATAAAATTGCCCAGCGAATAGGCGATCAAGCCTGTATGCTCCCGGCCGTCCTCCAATGTCACCGTTTTCCATTCATACGGCTGCACAACATGCGGATGGGCGCCGAGAATGAGGTCTGCACCGTACTGCAGGCAAAGCTCAGCAGTCTTCTTTTGAAAGGCGTTCGGCAAACGTACGTATTCATCACCAAAATGCAGCGCTACCGCGACCAGATCAGCCTTTTCCCGCGCACGGGCAATGTCCTTTTTCATCAAGTCCGGGTCGATCAGGTTGACCAGATACGACTTGCCCTCGGGAATCGGAATCCCATTGGTTCCATAGGTGTAGGAGAGCAAAGCCATCGTGAGACCATCTTTGGTCAGGAAAAGCGGTTCGTCTCGCTCCTCGGCGTTGCGAAAAGTCCCCGTGTGCAAAAGTCCTGACTGGTCCAAATGTTCAATCGTTTTCAGCACCCCCTGCTCCTTGCGGTCCAGGGAGTGATTGTTCGCCGTGGATACTGCCGTAAAACCAACATCTACCAGCGTCTGGGCAAGCGATTCAGGAGAATTGAACATGGGGTAGCCCGTATAGCGGGCTTCTTTCCCAGTCAGCGTCGTCTCCAGATTGCCGATCACCCAATCGGCTTCCTGAAACAAGGGCTTCACATGCTCAAACGAAGGAAGAAAATCATAGGATTTGCTGGCGGCATTCCAGGCTCCCTCCAATTGCTGATCATGGACCATAATATCGCCCACTGCCATGACGGAGACACGAACCTCGGGAAACCGGGACTCGGTCTCATCTCTGATGGGCGGAGCAGGTGACGCTTCACTGGGCAAAGACGCTTCTATCTGAACGGGCTCTGCCTGGGGAAGCGACGGCACCTCGGAGGAGGTCGACTCCACCGGATTGGCAGGCACAGGTGCACACCCTGCCAGCAAGGCTAGAGACAAGGTGATCATCCACGCCTGGGAACGCCTGATACTTCTCATGATTGTCGCTCCTTTTTTCTGTGAAAAACGTCTCGACGTTTTTCATAAAAGTGGATGTGACCGCTTGCGGTCAAACAAAACGGTCATGACCGTTTTGTTACTGCCCATTCCTTTTCGCCATTTGCTGACAAATTCCTTTGCTCATCCCCGATTTCTGGCTTACCGCAGCATGCCGGTTACATAAGGATTAAAGGTCTTCTCTGTATCGATGGTTGTTTTGGGGCCGTGGCCGGGGTAGACAATGGTCTCGTCATCCAGCTCAAATAATTTATCCTGGATGCTTGCCATCAACGTCTCAAAATCGCCGCCGGGTAAATCCGTCCGGCCGATGCTTTGCGCAAACAAGACATCACCGCCAAAACAATGCTGACCGATCACAAAGGAACAACTGCCTGGGGAATGGCCCGGCGTGTGCAGAACGTCAATCTTCAGGCCAGCAAGCTCCAATACCTGACCGTCTTCCAGTTCCTGCTCGGCTCGCTCGCAGACGATTGGCTGCGGCAAATTCCAGCGGCTTGAGCCGTTCAAATCCGGATGGGTCAGCCATTCCTGTTCGATCGGGTGAATGTAGACTGGCGCTTTGGTCATGGCACGAACCTGATTCAAACCGCCGATATGGTCCAGATGTGCATGAGTAAGTAAAATCGCGACTACGTTTTTCTCGATCAAGGCATCCAGCAATATTTCCGGATCCATTCCAGGATCAATTACGATGCTTTCCCCTGTAGCCGGGTTCGTCAGGACATATGCATTGGTTTGAAACATTCCCAAGGCGTAGCTTTCAATTTGTAGCGCTGAGTTGCTCATAGGAACCTCCTTGATTTTTTGATACGATAAGGAAGAGATTGGACAAAAGGTGGTGCATTGAATCATGCAAACCATGTACGGCGTAGAAATGCAAGTGCCATCAGGCAAACTTCCGGGCTTCTATGCTCAAGTCATACATAAAATTGGCGACCATGTCAACGTCTTCGACCGAGATGAATTGATGTTTATTGTAGAAAACGAGGAGGAATGCGAAAAGCTGACCGCCATCCTTCAGAAAGCGGATATGCTGGGCGAGCTTTTCCCCTTGTTGAATCTTCCCCCTGACGTTTCTGTGACACATCTGGAGGATGTGGGTTTTGTCAGCGCTAGTGAACAGAGGTATCTCTATGCGGATCGTGTGGCGCTCTTCTGTTTCGCTGAACAGGCTGATAATGATCAGGATCGCTGGGCAGCCCTGCAACAGTTGAACGAGCATCTGCTAGGCAGCATCCCGGCAAGCAGTGACTCTCCCCACTATTACATCCTGGATCAAAGCCAGCAGGTTCTCGCCGAAGGAATCGCAGCAAGGTACGGTGTATCCCTGCATTGGCTGTATCAGGGCGAAAATTAGACATAGGAAAAAGTGCGCTCTGACCAAAGAACGCACTTTCTCCTTACAGACGATCAAAACGGAACCAGACCACCTGATCGTTCACAATCCCAAAGCTAGCCTCCTGCTTGCTTCCTTTGTAGACGATCTCTTTATCTCCTGCCGCTTCGCCATATAGTTCTTTAAGCTGTTGTTCACTGGAGTAGATCGTCAAGCCTCGATTGGTTTTGAACTTTTCGGCTTCCTCCTCAGGTACGCCTGCCAGCATGATCGATTGGAGTACACCTCGTTCCACCATGACCATGACTTGCGTACGACCCACCAGCATCATTCCCATGACCATATTGCCTTCCCCGGCCGCCATCCGATCAACGGTATAGGACTCACGGGTCTGCATATCCATAAAATCTGCCTTGTCCGGCTGCAGGATGTCCATCGCTTCTTTAATGTTCTGTCCTACGTACGCACCGTTCAGGCCGTATTCTTTTTGATTTTCCGGATCAAAAGAGGGAGAAAGCCCTCCGTCCGAAGAGCAAGCCGCTAGCATGACCCCTGCAATCAAGACGAGCATGACACAAGGCCAATGTCTCCAGTCCTTCATCGCCGCACACCTTCCCTTTGTCGCGCCCCTTCTCCTGTCCGTCTGTACAAGGCTATCTTACCCCACGTGCACACATGGGGCAAGAGTCACTATTTTTGATCCCGGGGTCCCGTTACCTTTCTTCGAGGTCGATTTGGCGGGCGGTCCGTCTCCACCTGCTTCTTCAACCCCTCCAGAATTTTCAGGATAGAGGCAAAGAACGGGGAGCCGAACACAGCGATGATTCCCCACATCCAGGTCCCTACTTTCCAGGGATTTTCGACATAGGCGATCTCGTCACCCAGCAGAATTTTGGCAGGATCTAGTCCAATCGCACCAAATATAAACCCGGCGGCAACGACGGAGATCAGCAGATTGAAAAAACGCTTGTAGTTCATAAAGCGAGCCGCCTCGTTGTGATCCTCCCAGCAATCGTCCTGCGGCTCATAATCCGTAGTAAGGAACGGGATGACCGACTTGCACGCCTCTGTCACCCCTGCCGCAGCACTGGATACGGCGGTGATATAAATGAGAAATGCGATAGATGAATCCAAGGTAACCATAACAGTCCCCTCCCTGGTACAAGTCTATGGGCGCGGGACGAAAAACAGAATAGCGAGAAAGAACAAACCGCTCCCAAATTGGGAGCGGTCCTTGTCGAGCCCGATATGCTTTTCTGGGGTATTCCGGTTATTCTCTTTGGCACTTCAACCTCCATGTTAGAGCAAAGTTACCTAAAGAATTCGGTTTCCGCCAATCCGACTTTCGTCGTCTGCTTGATCATGGTTATCCACGGCTCTTCGCCTCCTAAAAGGTTTGCACCGGTTTAATCATGAACCATCGGGCTCGACAATAACTAGTATGTTCCGTTCTTTTGCCATTATGCGCGTCTTTTACAATAAATCCGCTGCAAGCTGTGCGAGCACGCTTCGCTCCCCTTTTTCCAGCCGGATATGACCCGCCAGCTTCTGATCTTTGAATACCTCTACAACATACGTCAATCCGTTATTGCTCTCGTCGAGATAGGGGTGGTCAATCTGCTGGGGATCCCCCATCAGGACGATTTTGGATCCATCCCCTACCCTAGTCAGAATCGTCTTGACTTCATGCTTGGTCAGGTTTTGCGCCTCATCGATAATGATAAACTGCTCGGGTATGGAACGGCCGCGGATATAGGTCAAGGCCTCCACTTGCAAACTGCCCATTCCGGCGAGAATTTTATCGAGATCTCCGGGACGCTTTGTGTTGAACAAATACTCCAAATTATCATAAATCGGCTGCATCCACGGCCTCAGCTTCTCTTCCTTTTCGCCTGGCAGATAGCCGATATCTTTTCCTAAAGGGACAATCGGTCTTGCCACCAACAACTTTTTATATTTTTGCTGATCCTCGATTTGCAGCAATCCAGCTGCCAGAGCCAGCAATGTTTTTCCTGTACCTGCCTTTCCTGTCATGGTTACTAATGGAATATCATCTCGTAGCAGCAATTCGGTCGCCATGCGCTGCTGAACATTCCTCGCCCGAATCCCCCAGATCGGGTCTTCGTCTGAAACCAGCATTTCCAGTGTCTTTCCTTCGGTGTCCACCTTCCCGATCGCGGAGATGGACGGGTTCAGTTCGTCTTTCAAGATCAGAAATTGATGCGGATGGAAGCGGTGGCGCGGAAAACAGATGGGTAAATGCAGCTTGCGGGTCGCGTAATAGGATGCAATGACTTCGGACGAGACCAGCATTTTTTGATAACCCGTGTACAGGCTGGAAAATTCACCCACTACCCGGTCAGACAAAAAATCCTCTGCCGTCAGATTCAGGGCATCGGCTTTCACACGCATCAGGGCATCCTTGCTGACGAGAATGACCGGCCGCGGTTGGGGAGAGAGATTTTCCTCCTCCTGTAAATTTAGTGCTACAGCTAAAATCCGATTGTCATTGGTCATTTCCGTAAATTGTTTTTGCAGCTTGTGCAGGGATGAATGGTTCAATTCGACGCGAAACAATCCACCCGTCTCGAGGGTAATACCGGTGTGCAGATGGCCATGCTCGCGAAAGCTGTCCAGAAGACGCGAGACATAGCGGGCGTTCCTCCCAATTTCATCCATATAGCGCTTCTTGGAATCAATCTCTTCCAACACTACAGCGGGTATGATGATTTCGTTGTCAGCGAAGGAAAACATCGCCCGAGGATCTTGCAGGAGTACGTTGGTGTCCAGTACGTAGATTTTCTTCAAAATCTCGCCTCCTATTACCCATCTTATATACCCTATGCAATTTTTGGAGGGATGCGCTGTTGTAGAGGCCTGATGTATTACAGTCTATGTGCTTCTTTTCGCAGATAGTCTTGGACCAAACAGAATGAAAACCGTCGCAAGCGAACACAATACACCTAAACCCTGCCCTCCTTGGAAGGTATACCAGTAAAGGAGAATGTATGTGAAACGGAGCGTTATCACAACTATCAGCATCTGTCTCTTGCTCTCAGCCTGCACAACCACTGGCAATAAGCCTCCAGCGAACCAGGCAGCACCCAAGCAGAATCAAAACGCCCCCAAAACCCAGCGTGTCCAGCAGACAAACCCTGGACCTGTAAAAAACCAATCGGCGCAAGCTACCGCTGATCGCCTGGTTGAACTGGCAAAGCGTGTCCCCAAGGTAAATGGAGCTACCGCTGTCGTTGTCGGTAAGTATGCTGTTGTCGGGATTGATGTCAACGCCCATCTGGATCGACCTCAAGTAGGCGTGATCAAATACTCCGTCGCCGAGGCATTGAAGGAAGATCCTCAAGGAGCTACCGCCTTGGTGACAGCAGACCCAGACATTGTGCAGCGACTTCGCGAGATGGGAGCTGACATCCGGAACGGACGCCCTGTCAGCGGCTTCGCAGAGGAAATGGCGGATATCGTCGGGCGGATCATCCCGCAGACCCCGGCACGGGTACAAAAGCGTGAACAAAAGCCTTCCAGGGAGAACGAACAGCGTATCAACAACGACGGCAGGTCAAAGCCACAAGGAAATGACAAGATCAACGTCAACCGCAAGACAAGTCCGTAAAAGACAAAAAAGACATTCCCCGGGGTTAAACCCGGGAGAATGTCTTTTTGTCGTCAGGGATGCGAAGTTCATGCAAGCTGTCGAGCGCCTGCGCCAGATCCTGCAGCAAATCCTCCGTGTCCTCCAATCCGGCAGACAGTCTGATCAACCCATCCGTTATTCCCCGCTTCTTTCTTTCCTCTGGCGGCATCGCTGCATGAGACATCGCAGCAGGATAGGAGAGAATGGTTTCTACAGCACCGAGGCTGACCGCCACGATCGGCAGTTTGACCCGATCAAACACGGCTTTGGCCCGCTCCCGGCTGCCTACGTCAAACGAGAGAACAGCGCCGTGTCCACTGGCTTGACTCGTTTGTACATCGTGTCCTGCATGCGTACACAGGCCCGTATAATAGACGCGGCTCACCGCCGGATGCTGGGAAAGCCATTGCGCAATGGTCTCTGCCGATCTCGAGCTGACATCCAGTCGCGCTTTGAGTGTCTTCAGCCCTCTCATCACCAGCCAGCTGTCCTGCGCCCCAAGAATGGCTCCCATACCGTTTTGGATGAAATAAAGCTGTTTCCCTAAGGCTTCGTCTTTCGTGACAGCCAGACCGGCTATCACATCGCTGTGGCCTCCGATAAATTTGGTCGCACTATGAATGACGACATCAGCCCCAAGTTCCAGCGGTTTTTGATAATACGGCGTCATGAACGTGTTATCCACCATGACCAACAGATCATGCTTTTTGGCGATTCGACAAACCGCTGCGAGATCCGTCACTTTCAAGGTAGGGTTGGAGGGTGTCTCCAGGTAAATCCCTTTTGTCCCAGGCTTAATGGCGTTCTCCACCGCATGAGTGCAAGTGGTATCTACAAAGGTCACTTCGATCCCCATCCGCGACAGCACTTGGGTCAAGAAGCGAAACGTCCCGCCATATACATCCTCTGCCACAACGATGTGATCTCCTGCCGAGAACAGCATGAAGACGCTGGAGATCGCTGCCATCCCGGAAGCAAAAGCAAATCCTCTGGTCCCGCCCTCCAGTACAGCAATGGCCTCCTCCAGAGCATGCCTGGTCGGATTTCCTGAGCGCGCGTAATCATACAGACCGGGCGCATCGAGATCGGCCTGATGGAAGGTCGAAGCCTGATAGATCGGAACCGAAGAGGCCCCGGTTACTGGATCAAAACAAGAGACGCCGTGCAAGGCTTTCGTAGCAAAGTTCATCGCAGCTGCCCCCCTGTGACGAGACTGGCATCCAAAGCCTGTGTCACATCAGCAGCCAGATCGTCGGGATGCTCGATGCCGACCGACAACCGCAGCAACCGATCACATACCCCTACATATTCGCGTATCTCTTGCGGGATATCTGCGTGGGTTTGGGTTGCCGGATAGGTACACAGCGATTCGACACCGCCGAGGCTTTCCGCAAAGGAGATCAGCTTGAGATTTTGCAGGAACACAGGAACCTGATCAGCGGACCTGACGCGAAAAGAGACCATGCCGCTGAAGCCGCTCGCTTGGGAGCTGTGTGTCTGATGACCAGGATGCTCGGGTAGGCCGGGATAAAATACCTCCGATACAGCCGGGTGCCCAAGAAGCTGCTTCGCTACGGCAAAAGCATTGGATTGATGCCGTTCCATGCGCAGCGCCAGCGTTTTGAGCCCGCGCAAGAGCAGCCAACTGTCCTGTGGCCCCAGTACAGCTCCAATTGTGTTATGTAAAAATTTCACCTTTTCCGACAGCTCAGAGCCCTTGGTCACGATCAAGCCGGCGAGAACATCGTTGTGACCGCCGAGATACTTGGTGCCGCTGTGGAGAACAATATCTGCCCCAAGCTCCAGCGGACGTTGGAAGTAAGGGGTCATAAACGTGTTGTCCACGATCGTAAGCAAGCCATGCTCTTTTGCCAATTGAGCCACTTCGCGCAGATCCGTGATCTGCATGAGTGGATTGGTAGGCGTCTCTACAAAAATCGCTTTGGTCTCCGGACGGATTGCCGCCCTTACCGCTTCCGTGTCCCGCAGGTCTGCATACGTGAACCAAAGCCCGTAGCGGGTAAGAACTTGCTCGAATAATCGATAGGTTCCGCCATATAAATCCAGTGAAACGATGATGTGGTCCCTTTGCGAAAACAAGCCCATCGTGGTGTGGATGGCTGCCATCCCGGAAGCACACGCAAACCCGCTGTCTCCGGATTCAGCCGCCGCGATGGCTTCTTCGAGAACGGCACGCGTCGGATTGCCCGTCCGCGTATAGTCGAATCCTGTACTTTCCCCAATCCCCGGATGGCGGTAAGCCGTCGCGTAATAGACGGGAAAATTGATCGCTCCTGTTGTTTCTTCCTTGCCTACTCCTGTCTGAACCAGCTTTGTCTCCAAATGCATCTTGATCCCGCTCCCCTCAATCGTTTGCGAGGGCATGAAAAAAGCCCCCTTTCCTCAGAAAGAAGGCTTTGATTACGTCACCGTAAGCAAATCCTTCTTATCTGTCAGAGTTCAACACTCTGCAGGAATTAGCACCAGTATCTCCCTGTATATCGCTACACAGGTGATTGGTTGCCGGGCATCATCGGGCCAGTCCCTCCGCCTCTCTGGATAAGAAGAATAAACGATGTAATTGTAGGTGTTAATGATGCTAATACTACCGGAATAGTCGCCCTTTTGTCAATCCATTTTTTTCAAGTCAATTCTGCCTTTCTCAAAGCCGCCATGACCTGCTGATCCAGCTTGGTAGCCGCCTTTTTGTCATATGTTTTTTCATATTGTGGATCTGCCGAAATTCGGGAACCATAAAACATGATGTCCCGTACGGCATAAATTTGCATTTCCACAAGAGCCAGCTTGAGCGGCACTTCTTCGATTCGCTGTGTCTTGACATGCGCCAGACCGTTCAGCGCATACGAAGATCCTCCCCCGATCAGTTGGATGACCACTTCGGGATGCTTCTCGATATTCGCCAAAATGCGGGAACGGCTGTCAATAGCGAGCAGTATTTTTTGTGCCGAGACGGCGTAGACCCAGGACAGGGAATGGAGAGAGGGCGCACCCGTCTCGTGGTCAATCGTAGCCAGTGTCACAAATCGCTCCTGTTGCAACAGCGCAAACAAGTCTTCGGACAATGTTTGGGAAACCGTTTCAGCCATGCCTGTATCCTCCCGAAAAAGATATCTCCATTCATTGTACTCCCCCTGCATGGCGGCTAGCAACAGGTACCAGCAGGTTCCCCGCAACGAGTACGATCAAAAGGAAAAGGAGGCTAAATGATGACCCCTACTGAACGTTTGCTGGACCAAATCGACGACCTCTTGCAGGAGATCGCGGAGGTTCGCAAGCTGAATGAAAGGATGGACAAAATCGCCATGTTTCTCGAAGATGTCCGCCTTGCTGATGTGATCCAAAATTACACAGCCCCGCGCAAGCTGCTTTGGACGAATTTCCTAGCAGGTCTTGCCCGGGGGCTTGGTTTGACGATCGGAACGGCGATCGTATTGGCTTTATTCGGTTCGCTGCTCTCCCAATTTCTCTCGATCCCGATCATCGGAGACTACATTAGACAGATTATCGATTACATTGAATCCTATCGGTAAGTCTGACAGGCTTAATCCTCATCTTCTTCGTCATCGTCATCGTCGTCGTTATCATCTTTTTTCTTTGATTTTTTGTCCTTGTTTTTCCAATACCCGTAAGCATTCCCCTGTGGTTGCTTCTGCTTGTCATTCCAAGCTTCCTGGGTATACTCAAGCTCCTTCTCCAGAACCAGTTTGCCGTCTACATAGAGCTGCAGTTGAACGGATTTTCCGTCAAAGGCATTCTTGTTTCCTTTATGCGAGATCGTATGGGTAAATTGGCCGTGCGCATTTGGATGGACGACTTTCTTTTCACCATTCGGCGCCACAATGACCAGGCTCACATTCTTTTGCTTTTTGTCCCAGCCTGAGATGGTCCCGTTTACCTTGAGGTTCTTTTCATTGGCAAAAAGGGAGGCTGTACCCGTGAGTGTATATTTTCCCGTTTCCGGTTTGTCTTTTTCATTGATTACTTGAACATCTACATACGTGGATTCAAGCTTTTTGTCTCCATCGTAGACTTCTACCAATGCCTTTCCTTTGCCTGCCGCTACGTCTTTTAGAGTAGCATTGAAGCTGCCTACGCCATCCCAAAGCTTTTGCACCTTCACTGATTTCTTCTCGCCGTTGTAGGTAACAGTAACTTTATCGGCAGGAAGCATCACGATGCCGCGCAACTTCAACTCAGATTTCTTGGCATCCAAGACAGATTGCACTTGCATGAGAAGGTTTTCTGCTTCTTGTGCAATCAGTTTGACATTCTTGCTATCTACCATTTTGCTGTCTGCATAGGCTTTCACAATAGCGTACTCGTCCTTCATGCTTGCGTCCCAGGTGAAGCTTACTGTAAACGTATGCTCACTGGAAGGCACGACAGAGATGGTGTCCCCATTCGGCTTGGTGATGATCACTTTGGTTACATCGGGTGAAACAACCCCTTTTATGTAAACCTTGTTGTCTCTTGTCTCAGCATCTACGCTGACGATCTCCTGATCTTCCAAGAAACGAACTTCCAGCCAAATATCACGATAGTGCTCCTGATAAATGCGTATCCATTCTTCTGGATGGTCTTGCATAAACGTTTGCAGATGAGTATCCAGATCCAGCTCATCTACGATAATGTACAGATGTTCTGCTTGCTGCTTCAGTAAAATTTGCAGGGTATCAGGGTCATTCAAGGCCAATTCGCGCAGATTGTAGCGGGTAATTTTTTTCCCTTCGTCATTCATGACGACTTTGGTCGCCGAAGGAGTCAATTCCCGAGAAGCCGTTAGCTGTGCCGGCTGATTGGATGTCTTAACAGCAGCGGCTACTGCTCCCTTGTTCTCGAGTGGAGTGGCTGTGATCGTACCTACTGATATTTTGGGGTTTCCTGAAGTCGCCTCCACACTGGCATTCGCCAATAAGGGCGTCACCCCGCCAATCAATACGGCTGTCGTCATGACGGCCACGACGGGTCTGGTCAACACTTTTTTCATAGATGTTCCTCCTTCATGTCTCTATCCCTTTATCTAACCTCACCCTGGGCACAGTTACTGACGGGACGCATGACAGAAAGGTTGCAGGAACATAAGAAAAACTTGGCTTATTGACAAGACCAGAAACATTTTGAAGGAAATAAAAACTCCCGCCAGCATCGGAGCTGGAAGGAGTTTATGGGCTTCCCGAACAATCATGCTTGATAACGGGGTTCATTTTCAATGGCAACCAACAGGGCATCTACGGCTTCCGCAGGGTATCTGGATTCTGAAGCTTCGGTCTTCGTCTTATCTGTCAGGACGTACCAGTCCCCTTCCCGTCGATATGCCAAGTCTTCGATCCCATGATCCTCACGCAAGACTTCGCGAAAAAAAGCAGCGGTATCAAAGGCAGACTTGTCATCTGGCCTGGCCTCGGCTACGACTTGAATTTGCAGCCAATTAAACAGGGCGTCTTCCCGCTTCATCTACACTCCCCCTACCCTCTCTGGTTGGTGTTTGGTTTAATTCTCACTTTTACAATGACGAGAATCGCGATGGCGACCATCAAAGAGCTTTTTACCGGGAGTCCCGTATCCAAAATAGCAAAAATCAACGAGCCGGCAAACAAGAAGATGAGCAGCAGAATTGTCTTTAAAATCGGCATGCGAATCCGTGTGGCAAACCCCATATAATACACCAAAATCAGTTCTACGAAAATAATCCATGTCCGATTATGGTCTACCATTACCCGAAAGCTTTCATAAGCAGACAACTGTTCCGGATTTGCAGGGTAATAGGTAGATGCGAGCACGAGCCAATCCATTGACTTATCCCTCCTGTTTCACCTGGGACAAGCCAATTTCACGCAAGCCATGCAGGTAGACCATTTCTTCAGCATATTCCTTTTCATCTTCCACAGGCGTTTCCAATACGACCGGCAGATGATCAAACAGAGGAGAGACCAAAAACTTCGCCAGCGCTTCACTGCCGATTTCTCCCTTGCCGATCTTCTCATGGCGGTCTTTTTGACTGGCAAACGGAGCTTTACTGTCATTGAAGTGAATCGCTACCAGGTGCTCGAGGTAGCCTGTCTCTTTCATCTGCTCCGTCAATTGATCAAACGTCTCCAACTGCCACTGGCCAGCCGCAAAGGAGTGGCATGTATCAAAGCAGAAGCCGATTTTTTCCGGGTAGCGGGTGGCGCCGCGAATCTCCATCAACGCCGGAATGGTCAATCCAAGCTCGGAACCTTGCCCAGCCGTATTTTCCAACAGCAGCTTTACAGAGCCTTCGTATTGGGACAAAATCATGTCCAGTGTCTCGACCATGCGTTTGATCCCGTATTCCTCCCCTTCGCCCACGTGCTTGCCGCAGTGAACGACTGCCCCGACAGCGCCATAGCTTTCAGCAATATGCAGATCTTCCAGAATGGAGCGAATCGTCACTTCCTGCAGGTCTTCCTTGGGTGTAGAGAGATTGGTGATATAAGGAGTATGGCAGACCAAGGTGAGATCATGCTTTTGCAAAAGCTCGACGCCTTTGGCCGCATCCTTGTAATCTACTTTCTTCGGGCGAAGTCCTCTCGGGTTTTTGGTAAACACCTGCAAGGACTCAGCACCCAATTCTATCGCGTTCAGAACAGCTTTTTCCAAGCCTTTTCCGACACTAATATGGCATCCGATCTTCAATCTGGGTTCACTCCTACATCGTGATCTATCCTTTTCACTTTATCAGGTGCCGTAAGCCCTGTCAAAACTCCCGATGCAATATTTCTGCATGCTGGCGAGCGCTTCCACCCACGTGCTATGATGTCTCTATCACAAGGAAAAGGTGGGAATCGAATGAGTCTTTACGAGTTTGCCGTCAAGACCATCGCGGGAGAAGAAACCACGTTGGAGGGGTACAAAGGGAAGGTTCTACTCATTGTCAATACCGCGAGCAAATGCGGATTGACACCCCAGTACAAAGGCCTGCAAGCCCTGTATGATCGCTATGGGGAGCAAGGCTTTGTCGTGCTGGGCTTTCCGTGCAACCAATTCGCCGGACAAGAACCGGGCAGTGAAGAGGAGATCGTCCATTTTTGCGAAGCCAATTACGGTGTCACCTTTCCGCTTTACGCCAAAATTGAGGTGAATGGCGAGAATGCGCATCCCCTCTATCAATATTTGAAAGCCCATGCACCAGGTGAAGAACAGGAGATTGAATGGAATTTTGCCAAATTCCTGATCGATCGTGACGGGAAAATCGTCAAACGGATTGGTGCTCGGACGCAGCCGGAAGAATTGACAGCGGAAATTGAAGCATTGCTGTAGGGGGGAGCATTGGCCTCCCATTTAATAATCTATAACCCCAAAAAGCACTGCCTTCGGGCAGTGCTTTTGTCGCAACATCATTTTTGATCGTTACTTGATCCCCCTGATTTTGCTTCCTCCTCCCTTTTCTTAAATACAGCACTTTCTTCGGGAGTCAAACTCCTTATCGTCAGGGAAGTTCCAGGAGGAATTGACGGGTCTTCTTGATGTGTTATAGTAACGGATACCCCACGGGGGAATTTCTCACGGAATTCTTTTAATCTGGCTATGCTCGCAGGTGAAAAATACCCCTCCTCTATCGTGACCCGCGCTTGTTCTTCGTGTGTGAGCTCGTCAGAAAATACCGGGTGTTCATATCCTTCAAGAACGTATACGGCTGCCCCTAATCCTTCTTCGATTACGAATTTTTGATCATCGGGCGTAAGAGCACTGAATTTCAGGTATTGTACGCCATGATATAGGATAGAATCGCCAGCATCTTTGACCTCGGGAGTTTTCTGTGCTGCCCAGACGGCTGTCGATGCACCGATTGTTCCAATGGCAATGACTGCCGCAATCGCAATCATTACTGTTTTCTTTTTCAGCCTTTGAACATTCAGTATCATGTTTAATCTCCTTTTCAATTGCTTTGCGTCGGAGGATAAGGAAGCGCAGAAGCGAACCGGAATCCCTCTCGAACCTGCCATCACGTTCAGGATCGTTTCACCATAGCGCTTTCGTTCGGCATAGGACATTTCTTTTACCACTTCTTCGTCACAGGACAGCTCGCACCACATATGGATCTCTTTTTGGAGAATGTGAACGAAAGGATTAAACCAATGCAAGGCACTTGCTCCCAGCGTGAGCGCCTTGATCCATAAGTCTTTTCGCTTCAGATGGATCAACTCGTGACGAAACACCATGCCCAAGTCCACTTTTGCTGCAGTCTCCATAGGGAGATAAATGGTCGGTTTCCATAGCCCGACAAGAGCAGGACTCCGGATCGCTGAGCTATACGCGAGTAGGACGTTGCTTTTTATGCTGAAAGCTTCCTTCACCCACCTTAGCTGTTCGGCTGCTTCGCTGTTATCCGGTACGGGCAAACGTGTTTGCTGTAATTTCTTCATGAACCTGCGATAACAATAGACCTGCCATACGGCAAAAGCGAATGCTCCTGTGCCCCAAATACTCAGAAAGAAGAGGGCTACATCAGCAGAAAGATTCAGTTCCGGACTGGCCACTATGGTTAGATTGGACTGTGTTTGTTGTATGCTCGAAGGGAGTGCGGATATCGGAACGGTTGTTGTTTGCATAACAAGGGCTACGGGCAATAGATAAAACCCGATTGCCATTTTTCCAATTGCATATCGCCATTTCGCCGGGAAGACGACTGGCGAAATGAACCGCAACAGGAGAATGCAGATCACAACGGCGCTTCCCGCAACGGAAAGGGAAACAAGCATTTCCAGAAGTTTACTCATTGCCTGCACCTACTTTTCCGAAAACCATTGCTTCAACTCTGCAATGTCTTCATCCGAAAGCTTGTCGCCGTCATACAAGGCAGCGATTAAGTTTTTGACCGATCCTTGGTATAATCCGTCCAGTACATGTTGCGTCTCCGCCAGTTTGTAATCTTTCGGTGAGAGGATGGGAGCATACTTGTTCGTTCGGCCATGCCTTGTAGCTTCCAGCGCTCCTTTGTCCACCAGCCTCGACAGGAAGGTGGAAATTGTTTGTGCCTTCCACTCTTTGCCTCTTTGACTGAAAATACCCAGTAATTCGGTCGATGTGACAGGTGGGTCACATTCCCAAATCACCTCCATTAATTCCATTTCAGTATCAGACAACTTTTGAACATTTTTCACGGGTGTACACCTCGACTTATCATTATGCGTCCATAATGATTCAATTACTACAAAGTGTAGTGATTACAATTTACTACGCGGTGTAGTAAATTGTCAAGTTGAGTTTCGGGAATATTTTACTTAACTTTAGATCATTCGAGCGCTTACAGGCACAACAAAACGGCCTTAGTCCCATGAAGTTCGGGAGCAAGGCCGCTTAACGGATTATCTTATATTGTACTGTCTACTTGACGGGGACAGTTCACTCAGGAACAGCCCCATTTCTTGTTTGTAGCTTATGCTTGTGGCTGCGCTTCCCAGCGTTTTTGCTTTTCGTAGCGCTCGCGATCGGATTTGTTCAGGTATTTTTTGCGCAGACGAACGGATTGCGGTGTTACCTCGCACAGTTCATCATCATTCAAGTATTCCAGTGCTTCCTCGAGCGTCAGGATGCGCGGTGTCTTCATCTTCACAGTCTCATCCTTGGTCGCAGAGCGGACGTTGGTCGCATGCTTTTCCTTACATACGTTCACAGTCAGGTCGTTGTCGCGGTTGTGCTCGCCAACGATCATACCTTCATAGACCTCTGTACCTGGATGAATGAACATAATGCCGCGATCCTCCACGGACATCAGGCCATACGTGGTCGCTGTTCCGGTCTCATGGGAGATCAATACACCTGCGTGACGGCCGCCGACTGCTCCTTGCACCAATGGACGATAGCTGTCAAACGAATGGTTCATAATCCCGTAACCGCGGGTAATCGTCAGGAACTCTGTGCTGTACCCGATCAAGCCACGAGATGGAATGATGAATTCGAGACGCACCTGGCCAAATCCATTGTTGACCATGTTGACCATCTCGGCCTTGCGATAACCCAATGTCTCCATCACAGCTCCCGTGTACTCTTCCGGAACGTCGATGACCAGCATCTCGGCAGGCTCCATTTTTTGACCGTCAATCATGCGGATGATTACCTCTGGCTTGGATACGGCCAGTTCAAAGCCCTCGCGACGCATATTTTCCACCAGGATAGACAGATGCAATTCGCCGCGTCCAGATACGATGAACGCATCTGGTGAATCTGTTTCCTCCACACGAAGAGATACATCCGTCTCCAGCTCCGCCATCAGACGATCGCGCAGCTTGCGAGAAGTAACGTGCTTCCCTTCCCGTCCGGCAAATGGGCTGTTGTTGACCAAAAACGTCATTTGCAGGGTCGGCTCATCAATTTTCAGCAATGGCAAAGCGTCCGGATGATCGATATGGCAGACGGTTTCGCCCACGTT
Source organism: Brevibacillus panacihumi W25 (assembly GCF_000503775.1). Lineage (GTDB taxonomy): Bacteria > Bacillota > Bacilli > Brevibacillales > Brevibacillaceae > Brevibacillus > Brevibacillus panacihumi_A. The sequence goes on from NZ_KI629785.1 coordinate 632,540, forward strand.
GATGTCATCGATACCTGCGATAGCGACGATGTCACCTGCTTTAGCTGTCTTTTGCTCAACACGTTGCAAACCGGAGAAGCCGAACAGCTTTTGAATCCGCACTTTACTTACAGACCCGTCGCGTTTGGTAACGGAAACCATTTCATTTACGTTCATGGTTCCACGATAGATGCGACCGATCCCGATGCGACCCAAAAAGTCGTTATAATCCAGCATCGTTACCTGCATTTGCAGCGGAGCCGATTCGTCGGCATCAGGGGCTGGCATATGCTCAATGATCGCGTCAAAGAGCGGACGCAGGTCGCCTTCCAGTTTATCCGGTTCCAGACCTGCAATTCCTTGCAGACCGGATGCGTAGACAATCGGGAATTCCAATTGTTCCTCTGTCGCATCCAAGTCGATGAACAGGTCGTACACTTCATTAATGACTTCTTGCGGACGCGCGTTGTCACGGTCCACCTTGTTTACTACCACGATTGGAGTCACGTTTGCTTCCAATGCCTTTTTCAGCACAAAACGGGTTTGCGGCATACAGCCCTCAAAGGCATCGACGATCAACAGAACGCCATCCACCATGCTCATGATCCGCTCTACTTCACCGCCGAAGTCCGCGTGACCCGGTGTGTCCAAAATGTTGATGGTGAAGTCTTTATATTTGACGGAAGTGGTCTTCGCCAAAATGGTGATCCCGCGTTCCCGTTCCAAGTCATTCGAGTCCATCATTCTCTCTTCTACGTGCTGGTTGCTGCGGAACGTACCTGATTGAATCAAGAGCTTGTCGACCAGTGTAGTTTTCCCGTGGTCAACGTGGGCAATAATGGCAATGTTGCGTGTGTCAAGACGCTTCATGTGTACCTCCTCTATTTTGCATACCTTTCATATTAACAGTTCGTGAAACTCGGCACAATGGGTAGTTTTAACGGCTTGACCAGCTGAGTAAAGGGACTTCTTCTTGCCATACTAAGCACGAGGTGATCCCTTTTGAACAAGTACTGGCCTATTGCCATCAGCAGTTTTCTTCTGGCCACTTCTCTTCTCGGTTGCAGTGCGCCGGGGCGCCAATCCGGACAGGAAGCCCAAAACGGAGCCAAAACGCAAAATGTACAAGATCCGTATCAGGCTAATCGTTTTGGCAGCATTGCCCACGATTATCGAGCGACTGTCCATGATACAAACGAAAAGAACTATCGCAAGGGCTTCACATCCAATGGCTTCAACCAGCACCAGGCAGAGCTTTTGTCCAGAGCAGCCAATGATGTGCCCGGCGTCATTCGCACAAGTGCGGTCGTCCACGGTTCGGATGCCATTGTCGGGATTGTCACACGTGACAACCTCGCCCAACCGCAGATCAGGGTCGTCGAACAGCAAGTACACTCCGCAGCAAGGGCTACCACTCCCAGCCTGCGCATCCACGTGACAGCAGATCCTGACATGTTTGCCCGTCTGCGCGCGATGAACGCAGCCATCTACCGAGAAGCCACCCACCGCGCGAACAACGCTCCCGTGCATCCTCTTGCCGGTCAGAGCTCGCTCGTACACAATTTCTCCGTCATGCTCAACGATCTTGGTACGGGACCGAAGATGAGCCGAGAGTAAACTTCTTGCAACAGCAGGTTTTGACGTAAAAGAGGTGCGGACAAAGTTCCGCACCTCTTGAATACTTACTCAATGGGTTACTTGCTTGCCATTTCAGCCACTTTCATTTCAGGCTCGACTACTTGCAATTCACCTGTACCGCGAACCAGCTTCTTCGCGTAGGTTTTTTCCGGTTTCAATACCGATACGAGATAGTCAATGGCAACCTGTGGATCTACAGTCTCACCACAAGTGTAGCAATCCAAAGCAGCAAAGCCGCGCTCTGGATAGGTATGAATGGACAGGTGGCTTTCCGAGAGAAGAACCAGAACGGTAGCACCTTGAGGAGAAAACTGCTTGGATTGTACGCTCAGCACCGTAGCGCCTGACGCCTCAGCAGCCTCAATCATTTCCTTTTTCAAAAATTCTGCGTCGTTCAACAAGTCAAACTGAACTCCCCATGTGTCAACAGCAACGTGTCTTCCGAAAGTCGAGTATTCCATCTTTCGGTTCCCCCTTCCTAGCAAGTGTAATGTTAAACATCGCTAGGACCTGCGTCATTCACTAACGGGGGCGGTTTCTCTCTTGTTATCCACCCTTTAAAGTGAATCCTGGTTCCTAATCCTGTTTCCAACGAAAACAAACATAACATGCTTATGCCTATTTGACAATACCCTATTTTTTAGAACAATAATGAAAACCTGCCAAAACACGAAAAATGGACGCTGCACCTGGCGCGCCCATTTTTTATCATTACACTTCTAGTTCAAATAATCGTTTCGACAATGCGGAAAGTCGCTCATCAATTGCAGTCAGCTTCTCCGGGGCAGATCTTCTCGCCCAATTTCGCAGATCCAGCCAACGGTCGGTTTCTTGACGAATCGACTCTATCTCCTGCTCACTGCCCATTTGCTGGAAAAGCTGCTCCAGTTCCTGGGATACATAGCTCGCAGTATTTTCAAAGACGGACAATTCTTCGTCACCGGTTAGCTCCCGAATGCTGACCACCGATCCTTGATCGTAGTGGTACACCATCGTGAAGCCATCATAGATGCGGTGAACGATCCCTTGGCCGCGGAACGTCTTCATGGCTTTGCGCATCGCTTCCGCAAGCTGGCGATCTCGTATAAGATACGAGCTGTCGCAGCAGTAGCGATTGCCTGTGCGAAGGAAATTCAATTGAATCTCTCCGCTTCTATCACTCAGAATAACGTCGCGATCTCCGTTGTCGCATACTTTGACATCGACTGAAACATGTTCATTGGCGAAGAGTGAGACAAATTGTGCCAACTCTTCCTCACTCATCGTAAAATAGGCCTTGGCGTAATTGGTTGCTAAACGCTGTGCCATACTATCTCCTCAATTCTTTTGGTTTGCGTGGTCCAAACGACCGCATCAGCTTCCAAACATGAGGAGAGACGCTAAGTGTCAACGAAGGAACGTTGTAGAACCTGGCCTTGCGCTTGCCCCGGTAATCGAGAATCGATTTGGGTATTGAAGGCGGATCACCTACTTTTTGTATTTCGAAACAGCCATCCTTGACAAATCCATTATACATCATCACGAATAAAAAGTCTTGAGCAAATACTCCATGAATTTTCGCAAAAAGACGGAATATCCGGATTTAACCGGAGGGAGAAGGAAACAACTCTCTCATGCTCCTCTATTCTTATCGTTTCATTGGAATTGCTTGGAATTATGCTCCTATTTGCGAGTTCAACGCTTTGCGAATCGCTGCTTCTTCCTCATCAGAAAGAGCGTACTCCGATTCTCCGCCTTTCAATGGCTTGGCGTACACCCGGGATTCTTCACGTCCAAAAATACTGGTGATGACAACGCCATTTTTCGCGTCATCGATAATGGCGATCGAAAAGCTCAGATCGCTACCCGTCTCTTGAAAGGCGTTGTAACGCACGATAGCTACATTGCTGCATTGGGAAGCTATACGCTGTGATAGACGGTTGATGATGAATTGCTGGTCGCTTTGCAATTTTTTCACTTCGTCAAGCGAATTCAGCATCCGGTGCAGGCCTTCTTCCAGATTGGTTCCATTCGTCCCTGCAAGAAGCCGGTTCATTGACTTGCGCAGCCTGCTGATCCGAACGGATTGCAAAATCATGAAAAACAGCAAAATCACGAACAGGATCAGGGAGCCCAACAACAGTAGCTGCACGGGGGCCTGCGATAGGAGGTATTCCATGAAACGTACTCTTCCTTTCTTCCTTGCTTCAGACAAGCTTGTTGAAATGCTTCCTCTATTGTACATCCACCAAGTCTTTGGTTCAAATATCATGTGCGGGAAGCTGGACGGGCATACCGGAAAACGGTTCCGTTTCAGGAATCAAAAAAAGCGACACCCTCATCATGAGTTGTCGCTTTTTTTATTCCATATACATGTGTGTCAAGCTCATCGTCCTTATGACATCCTCCAGTTCCGCCTATAATTCAAGCAACAACATTTCCCTCCGAAGCTGTTTCAAGCGCTCTGTCGAACGTTTCATTTGCGATTGATCCTCATGAGTCATCGCGTCGTACAAGGTCGCCAATTCATAATCCAGCTCCATGCGCAACACCGGAATTCGTTCTTCCGAGTCTTTTCTCTTCAAGGCAGCAATCACCTGATCCATGGTCACATTGCACGATTTTTCGTAGATCACTTTTTTCTCAGCTCCTTTGATTTCCACTATTCTGACGGCTTCGCCAAACCGAATGTACTTCATCAATACCTTGTCGTCATCGACACAAACTTTGACAACTGCATGCCCTTTCACCTGTTCGACAAAACGGTACAGGACCATCGCGACCCGCGTATCCTGCACGGGCACACCAGCCAAATGAAGTCTGTAGGAACCGTTCAGCCTTTCCATGATCCATTCGGTTCTACCGTCAGTGGTGTTCACGGTGAGGTGAAACTTCTCTGGGGATTCCCTCCACGAGACGCCCACCCCGACTTCCACCAGGGCCTGCAACATGGCATACAGCGTTTTTCGATTCAGCCAAACAACCAAATTAAAATACTCCAGTTCGTGGTCCAGATGCATTCAGGCCCCTCCCAATCGCAGAATACTCAGATAAAAAGGGCCCTGGTAAGGGAGTGAGTGGTATATCATATTATTCCGACGGCTGTATTGCTATTCATTTCCCGGCATGTATTTTTTTGCTGTTTGGTATGATATTATATGGAGGATTCCAAGCTCCCTTGACAGGGAAGCGCGCCCTTTTCTTCCCGGAACAGGCCGCGCAAGATTGTCTGAATTGAGGTGTGAAACATGTCCGTTATTTCCGGATTTACGCAAGAAGATTTTGACGTTTTCTCCATAGAGGGTCTGGATGCCCGAATGGAGGCCATCAAAACGATTATACGACCGAAGCTGGAAGCACTCGGCCAGCACTTCGCTCCTTCCCTTTCCGTGGCGACAGGCAATGAGATGTTTTCTCACGTAGCCAAGCATGCCCGCCGAACAGTGAACCCGCCTAATGATACCTGGGTCGCCTGGGCAGCTGACAAGCGCGGATATAAAAAACACCCGCATTTTCAAGTAGGTTTGTGGGGAACGCATCTTTTCGTCTGGTATGCAGTGATCTACGAATCTCCAGCAAAGGGCCAGGTAAGTGAAGCCATGCGGACCCATCTGGAGGAAATTTTGTCTTTCGTACCCGATCATTTCCGCTGGTCCCCAGACCACATGCAGCCGACGAGCACTTCTTCGGCCGAGTTAGGCAAAGAAGGAATCAGAAAACTCGTAGACAGGCTGGCAACGGTGAAAAAAGCGGAAATCCTTTGCGGAATCAATATTGATCGTCACGACCCCATTCTGACAGACGGAACAGCATTGCTGGCCCGCTTGGATGAGACGTTCGCCATATTGACCAAGCTGTACCGCATCGCTCAGCCAACCACAGAACCATCTCTCCCCGTATGAAAAAATATATGCAAAAGAACAGGTCCGCTTTCTTTCAAAAAGCATGTGCCTGTTCTTTTTTTGTTTCGTTTCGTCTCAGATGTCGAGGTTCTGCGCACAATAAGGGTCACATCACCTTTAAGGCGCGGGCGAACGAGATTCCTTGCCATTACTTGCTGCGATATTCATGCAAGCGATCGTACGTTCTCTCCACTTCCTGAAACATACGGTCGAACAACTCCTGGACATGCGGGACATCCTCGATCAGGCCAATCACCTGACCTGCCCAGCCGAAGCCTTTTTGTGCATTTCCTTCATAAATAAAGGTGCGATTGTTTTCACCACTGATAAATGGTTTCAATTGCTCGTATCCTGCGCCTTCCTTTTCCATCTGCAGGATATGATCAGCTCCTTCTGTCCGGATGACGCGTGCAGGTGCCCCCAGAGTTCGCTTGATCACAGCGGTGTCCTGCTCGGTGGCTTTCAGAATCGCCTCTTTGTAGGCAGAATGGGCGTGAACGCACTCCTTCGTAGCAATAAATCGGGTGCCCATTTCGACACCTTCAGCGCCCAGTGCCAAAGCAGCAAGAATGCCCCTTCCATCCCCGATCCCGCCGCTGGCCAGAACCGGAATCTTGACTGAATCCACGACACGGGGAATCAAAACAAAGGTGCCAATGTCATCACGCCCCAGGTGCCCACCGCCCTCCTGCCCCACTGCCATGACGGCGTCAGCACCGATGGCCTCTGCTTTTTGTGCTTGGCGGACAGAAGCGACAAGAACGAGTTTTTTCACATCGTGTCCATCCAGCCTGCGAATCAGAGGCTCGGGATTGCCACCAGTTACCGAAATGACTTTGACCCCTTCTTCGAGTGCGACATCCACCATCCCTTCATAGGAACGGTTGTACTGCCCGATGGCAAAATTGACGCCAAAGGGCTGGTCGGTCATCGATTTGACTTTGCGGATTTCCTCGCGCAGCGCAGCTTCCGATGGCAAAGACATGGCTGTGATTTGTCCAAGTCCACCCGCATTCGAAACGGCTGCTGCCAGATCTGCATAGGCCAGGTAGGCAAGACCGCCCTGGACGACCGGATATTTGATCTTCAAAAGCTCAGTAACTCTTGTTTTCAATGCCTATCACCCCATTTGGAGGTAAAATTCTCGGCAGCTGCTGCGAACTCCTGCCGCCATGGGATTTATGAATAAAAATTCGCTTGCTTTCCCCCCCTTTTTTGCTATACTCAATTTGTTTGTTTTTCCCCCCCTTCTATTCTTGATTTGTAAAGCGAGGCGATCGTAGTGAGACAAATGAAAACACCTTTGTTCAGCGGGTTGTTGGAGCATGCCAACCGGAACCCGATTCAATTCCATATTCCGGGCCACAAGAAGGGCATGGGCATGAATCCCGCTTTTCGCGAATTCATCGGCGAGAACGCTCTCTCGATTGACCTGATCAATATCGCGCCACTCGATGACCTCCATCATCCGAAGGCGATGATCAAAGAAGCACAAGAATTGGCCGCCGAGGCTTTCGGCGCTGACCATACATTTTTTTCCGTACAAGGGACAAGCGGTGCCATCATGGCGATGATCATGGCGACCTGCAGCCCTGGAGACAAAATTATCGTGCCGCGCAACGTGCATAAATCCATCATGTCCGCGATTATTTTTGCAGGCGCGTATCCAATCTTCATTCACCCTGTGATGGACGAAAAACTCGGGATTTCACATGGCATCACGGTTAAATCCGTGCAAAAAGCGTTGGAGGCACATCCCGATGCTGCCGCCCTACTGGTGATCAACCCGACCTACTTCGGTATTGCCGGCAACCTGCGGGAAATCGTCCGGACTGCGCACAACTATGAAATCCCTGTGTTGGTGGATGAAGCGCACGGCGTGCATATTGCTTTTCATGAGGATCTCCCGATTTCCGCCATGCAAGCAGGCGCAGATATGGCTGCGACCAGCGTCCACAAGCTGGGGGGCTCGTTGACGCAGACTTCGATTCTCAATGTACGGGAAGGTTTGGTCGATGTGGACCGGGTAAAAACCGTCCTGAGCATGCTGACCACCACTTCTACTTCTTATATCCTGCTCGCCTCTCTGGATATGGCCCGCCAGCACTTGAGTTTGAACGGTCGTCAAATGACGGAGCGAGCGATGCAGCTCGCAGAAAAAGCCAGAGAGATGATTAACGAGATCCCGCGAATTTATTGTGTGGGGCGTGAAATTCTCGGCAAGCCTGCCACTTATGCAATGGACCCTACGAAGCTTTTGATTCATGTACGCGACTTGGGGATTACCGGATGGGAGGTAGAGAATTGGCTGCGGGACAAATACCAGATCGAAGTGGAAATGAGCGATCTTTACAACATCCTTTGCTTTGTGACGGCTGGGGATTCCGAAGAAACGATCCAGATCCTCGTCAATGCCTTGCGTGATCTCGCAGTCGAATTTGCTCACGTACAGGCGGAGGAACAGCCGACGATCTCTCTTCCCGAAATTCCAGTATTGTCGTCAACGCCGCGAGATGCCTTCTATGCGCCGACAGAAACGATTCCTTTGACCGAAGCGGCCGGCCGGGTCATCACTGAATTTATCATGGTGTATCCGCCCGGGATTCCGATCTTCCTGCCGGGCGAAGTGATTACCGAAGAAAACATCGCCTACATCCAGGAGAACATTCGCGTCGGTCTTCCTGTCCAGGGACCGGAGGATGAATCCTTGAAGACGATCAAGGTCGTCAAGCGGCAAACGGCAATTTCTGGATAGAAAGAAAAAGAGCAGGTTTGGGGGATTATAGGTCCCACAACCTGCTCTTTTTTCAATCCGGTCTGACTCTTATTTGTAGGCGCGAACGAAGATGTCGCTCATATCTGCCTCATCCAGCAAATCGAACAAGAGATCTGCATCATCAAGCGCCGCTAGGAAGGAGACCGACTTCTCTTTTTTGGTTCCTGGGAACACAACGAACTCGATTTGATCGTAATCAAACTGATCCAGGATGTCGAAGAATACATCCCCTTCCAAAGCTGCCAAGAATGGATATTCTACATAATCGCCGTGATCGATGCCGCCATTGTCATCGTCTCCGTCATCATCGTCATCGTCGTCTTCACGAGCACTCGCGAATGCCATGGTATAGACATACGGATCACCATCACGCTCATCAATCCATACGACGCGATTTCCGCCTATGCGAGGCTCATCCATCTTCGCTTCATCTTTCCAGTAGTGCTTGCTGAAAGAATCCTTATCGATGTCATACAGCTCATAGTAGAAATCTTTTGGCTTCGGCGACAAACGGTTGTCATAGTAAAGAACCATGCTGCGGGAAGCCTGCGGATCTAGTTGGTCGCCATTGTTCCATCTGGTCACGGGATTTACTTTGCCACGCTTAATATCATAATAGAACAAATCCCATGAAGCATCTCTGCCAGAAGTGTATTCACTCCATACGACAAAATTGTCGCCGATCGATGCTTTTTCTACTTGTACGCCCGAAACGATCTTGGTTTCCCGATTAATATCGCGATCATACAAGTATACAGTCGCCTTGTCTCGATTGTCTTCCAATACCCATGTGATATAATCCCCGTAAATATCCAGGCTCAATGGATCTTTACCCAAACGAGTAATATCCTCTTCTTCGTCCGTTGAAAGATTGGTCACCACCAGTTCATTTCTGCGGTCTTCGTTTACCCAGAGCAGGTTATTGCCATCCAGTTCATAATATTCTCTGGACGGTTTTACGGATTTATCCGTTACCTTCTTCACTTTGCCCTTGCGGATATCATATGCCACTAGAGCCTTCGAGCTCTTGTCATACCAGACTGCGAATCGATCGCTTACCAGTGGTCTGATCGGATCGGCATCCTCATCAGTGATCGCTGTGCTTGAACCCTTCTCTACATCGTAGAGGACCACAGTAGAAGTCCTTTTAGAAGTGGAAAGGTACACGACATAGCGATCGGAACCATCAGGCGAGGAAGGTTCCCCTGCGATGCCGCCAATCTCTATCTCTTCTTCTTCGTCGAGGTCATACAGGCTCAATCGCACTTTGCCCTCGCTGTCCGTACGGGCGAAAAGAACCATATCGCCGTAAATTCGCGGTTGCAACTTGGAATAAATGCGGGTAGCAATCCGTTCTGTAGAGCTCTTGTCAATATCTCCTAGCATGAGACTGTTGTTGCTCGCGAATATGTATGTATCCTCATACAGATGTGGAGTCGTTTTTGCACTGGAATCAGAGGTCACTTTTTTTGCTCTTCCAGAATCGATAGAAAACTTGTACAGTTGTTCGCCACGTGGACTTTCATACAAGATCACATCATCGTCAATGACAGGATTGACCTGCTGTCCACTGCTCACATCCGCCTCGTATTCTGTTTCTTCCGCGATATCGTAGTAGAAAATATCGGAATTGCCGTTGCGTCTGTCTTCCCACGCTACGTAATTGGGGCTTACACTTGGCTTGCTTGCTTTGCCGCTAGTGGATACGCGGGTCTCTTCCTCGGTGTTGATATTGTACAGATAGATATCTGTTCCACTGTGACGATTATCCGTCCAGACAATATATTTACCGGCGATTTCCACATCGGAGCCAGCGGTGGACTTTGAGGTAATCCGTATTTCCTCGTCATTGGAAATATCGTAGAGATACACATCCGAATTTCCGTGGCGAGAATCAGTCCATACGACGTAATTTCCGTCTACCTTTGGATTCGCTTTGCTGGACTTATTATCACCGATTTTCGTCTCTGTCCCCTTCTTCAAATCATAAAGGGTGACTGCCTTTTCACCTTCAGCGATCCACACTGCATAATTATTCGAAATGTCGAATCCCGTCTTGGAAACTGCCGGTTGTCCCGAGTTAATCTTCACTTCGGTTCCAACGCTGCTGGCTAGTGCTGGCGTCCCGCCCCACAGGGTGCCGACGAGCATCACTGCTGCCAACAAACCCTGGATGGGTTTTCGCTTCATGAAAATATTCCTCCTTTTACAGCAATTATCTCTCTTCTTTATTATCCCCCATCGACAAAAGCTTGTCAAAAAAAACAGGACTCCATGAGCCCTGACATTTCTGTATTAGGTTCTTTCCTCCTGATTTTGTCTCAAACATCCTTCGCAATCACAAATCGCATAAAGCGTTTTCACTTGATTGCTTTCAAAATGCTCAATGATCGAACCGCAAGTTTGACAAACGATTGTCCCCATCCTGGTCCCCTCCGTCATCACCTTGCCGTTGGCAGTGTGAATTCGTATTTCTCCGATTAAGATGTTATATCTATATTAATATGTCACTCTAATTAGAGTCAATACGGTAATTCTACACATTTTTTAGTAATTAGTATGTCATATTAGTGTTTTTCTGCATCCATTGAACCATTCTCTCCAACACCTGCTGTTTTTCAGGTTCATTCAGCACTTCGTGACGAAGATGTGGGAAGAGATGAAACTCCTTCTCAGCTTGGATTCGGTCCGCAAAACGCTCCACAGCCTGAGCATCCACTAGCTGATCGTCTCCCGCCTGAAGGATCAGCACGGGCAAATCAAGCTTGTCCGCCTCCTCCCAAGCCAGTTTCATGGCTCGATGCAGTTCCTCGAACCAGCGTACACTTACCTTGTGATAGTTAAGGGGATCCCGCTTGTATAGATCCTGCACTTTCACATCCCGTGAGACCATGTCCGGCGATATACCATTGGGCAAGGCCAGGGACGGCCAGATGCGATCCAGCACCTTGGCTAAGCTTTTTTTCCACTCGGGAACCTTCAGCACGAGCTCCATACAAGGTGAAGTCAAAATGATGCCGCTAAGTTTTTCGGCGGCTGCTTGTGTTTGGGCATATCTTGTGACGATCAATCCTCCAAGGCTATGCCCCATTAAAAAGACCGGACGGCCATCTGACTGTTCCAACGCTTCGTTTGTCCATTGATGCACAGTATCGATGTACTGGGAGAACGAGGAGATATGTCCCCTTTTTCCCGGCGATTGGCCGCATCCCGGCAAATCGCCTGTATACACATCCCATCCCTGTTCATTCAGGTAGCGGGCAACATGCGCATACCTCCCGTGATGTTCTCCCGTCCCGTGAACCAGGACGACTGCCGCTTTTGGTGCGACAGCAGGCCATTTATGTTTGTACATAGATTTTCCTCTCCCCCGGGTCAGCAAATAAAACAAACGAGCAGAAGAAAAACTTCTGCTCGCTACCTAATACTGGTTGTCTTCAAAGGATATAGTAGGTAAATATTCTTGGAAAAACTGAGCGAGAGCTTCGGCTTCGCTCGCAGAATCGAGGCGAAAAATCTTTTGCAGATAACCTGGATTCACGGCATCCTCCGAACAAAGGAGTGTCGATTGCCCGGTTTGCATACAGATGACCAGTGGCTTCCCGTAAAACTTGTGAGTATAGACAATACCGAAGTCATGCCGACTTCCCTCTGAGGCGAATCCGAGAAAACGTACCTTCGCGTTTTCTGATTCGTCATACAAGTGGTCGAAATGCTCCATTAGCAATCCCTCCTCGTCTGAAGTTTTCCACCAAAGCGGGGACCGGTTTCCTGTAATCCCATTTGATGTAATAATAAGTATAAAGCAATAACCCTTATTTTTCCACCCCCTAATTCTAACTGATCAAGTGGCGTTGATTGGGAATGCGATCTTCCCCTTCCTGAATCCAGCGAACTTTCTCCGAACCATGCAAGGATTGGGCTAGGAATGACAGACACTCGAAGAACAATTCTACTACCGCTGTACTGTATCGTTCCTCCATTTTCTCCAGGGCATACGTCAGGCGAAAAATAGAAGGAACACTTCGACGGCTTGCTTCAATCACTTCTTTTCCTTTTTTGGTAGGATAGACATGAACTACCCGACCATCCAGCTCCGACTTCTCGATCAACACCATTTCTTTATCCATCAATTTCTTAATATGGATGACGATCGATGACGGATGCCAAAAGGTCCACTCGGCGATCTGCGTAACACGGACACCCTCATAGCAATAAATGATCCAGAGAATGTTCAGCTGAACGGAGGAGTCAAGCTCCGCTTCCTTGGCAGCTTTCTCCCAGTCTTCCTTGTTGACCACATCGATTGCGCGCATCGTGTTCAATGCTTCAAAAACATTACGGATTGAGACCTCCTGCATGGCTTATTCCTCCATGATCCAATTTCTTTCTAAGTAAACGGATATAAATAATAGTTATATTTTACACTTTTCAGAAAAGACGCGCAATTGTTTTAACTCGTATTTGGTAGATTGCCAAAGAGTGGAAGCAGTGCTACACTAAACAAAGTATTCCCATGTACGAGGAGTGATGGCAATCGTGAACCTGCAATCCGCTTACATTTATTTCGTAGAGGGCTCGACAGCCACTCATGCTGATCTAGAGGATGTAAAAGCAAAATTTAACCGATACATCGAAATGACCAAAAAAACCGGCGAGCAGCTCGGGTGGTCCTATGCCGACTCAGCGTTTCCCTATGAACTGGAAGAACGCCCTGAAGGCAAAGGCTCCTGGTTTTTGTTGAGAGGGAAAGATCCCAATGTGTATAAAGCGATCGTCGTCGGCGTCGGCTCCAAAATAGAGAACGGGAAAGAACGGCAGTACGTGCAGGTATCCTTGCCAGAGTCTGCTACCCACGGTGACAAGGGTAAAGCGAATGAATTCTGCCGCTACCTGGCTCGTGATTATAAAGGAGAGCTCCATCTCTTCAATCGTCGCGTTCAGTATTTTCAGCCACGAAAACCTTGATGTTGTCCCAAGCAACCGCCATGCAGCGGTTGTTTTCTATTTTCCGCTTGTACCTCCATTCCGCCCCCTTTTCTTTCCTCATAGAATAGTAAGGCAAGACCATACCCTTTTCAGAAAGAGGTGGTTGCATGCAGTCCTTCATTGATCAGGTGTCTGGTCCCGCACGCCTGTCCTATCTGACGACTCACTTGTTCCCGTCTATAACGATTGCCCAGGCTATCCTCGAAACCGGCTGGGGAAAAAAGATCCCGGTCGATCCTCAGTCAGGGCGTCCCTCCTATAATTTGTTCGGAATCAAAGGGGTCGGCCCCGCAGGCTCCGTGACGATCGTGAGCAAAGAGGTGGAAAATGGGAAAACGGTGGATCGAACCTCCGCTTTCAAAGCGTACTACAACTTCCAGCAGTCCTTCGATGATCACGCCCAATTTTTATTGCAACCTAAGTACGCGCAGGTCCTGACCGCCAAAACCCCCGAACAGGCCGCTATCGAGCTGGAGAAAGCCGGCTATGCCACCGATCCCCAATACGCCGAAAAATTGACGAACCTGATCAAGACCTACGACCTGAAACGGTATGACCAGTTCGCTCCCGAGGAAACCATTCCTTACCCGCCATGGAAAATGGATCTGGGCAAACGTGCCCTGTCAGAAGGTTTGATCACATCCCCGGAATGGCTGAGCAAACTGGATGAACCGATGCCGGTGTGGGCTGTGTTTGCCGTGACATTGCGAATGCTGGACCTTTTGAAAAACAACGAAAAGAAGGACGGATAGAAAAAGAGGCCCAGCAATAGGGCCTCTTATCAGTAGGTGCAACGAAGGCTCCGCAAAAGACAGCGGAGCCTTGTTTACATTTGAGCACGTTGATCAAATCATTTGAGATCTCGACAGCGAGTAGAACCTTCCATCCACCATGCGGATCCCTAAGTCGACACAATAGGATAAGCCTTGCGTGACGCCGTAGAGAATCCATTCCGAAGATTGGTGGTTGATATCAAAATCAGTGTAAAGGTCACTGCCGTCCTCACGTATCTCTTGGCGGTCAGTTAGATCGAACAGGCGTAGGACAAATGGCAGTTCAGCAAAAGGAATCGCGAATTTTCGAGATATATCCTCTTCGAACTCCTTCGTCATGCTCCATATTGCCTGAATAGAATGCTCATCTTTCCAGGCAATGCGAATACTCGGGCCGTCTATATCTGTGGATGACCGCGCGGGATTTGTCTCCATCTGCTCCCATCGTTCCTTTCTATCATGTACTTGCTTTTTGGACGAATATTTAGCTTTTACCTACTATTATACCATGAAAACAAGTCATGTGAAAACGCATCCAGGCGATATTCTTTTATCTTCCGACTGTAAACGTGTTCTCGCCTACCACGATATAGTCCTTGGCATGATCGTACTTCATGAGTACTTGCACCTTATAGGTCCCGTATTTGTCCAACTTGGTCGAAACGAAGGGCTCCGAGAAATAGAAGCTGTTCGCGTTTTGCGTCGAGTATTTCCATTCTTTTCCACGATCGACTGTCTTGCCATCCGGAGCGATCAATTCAACACGCATGCGCAGATCCTTCGCAACCGGAGCTTCATCTACTTCTACAAAGACATTGAAGGTGCGCGGAACGTCCTTGTCGCTGTAGCCTTTCACCGGATTGCTGAATACAATTGTTTTGTTGCGGGTCTGCTGGATCCCTTCGAGTACCAGTATATTCACATTCGGCTTGATAATTTCCAATTTTCCGGTGTGTTCGTCATAATCAACGAAACCACCCATGCTGTTGATAACTTCTTCCAACGGCTCCGCAGAAGAGGCCGGCAAATTCGTGGCAACTCGCTCACCACCCAGGAAAACACGTATTTCCCCTTCTCCCAAAGCGGTGCTGCCAACGCTGCCAACGCCTGCTACCGCCAATACCACCAGGGCTGATAACCATCTTTTTTTCATTCCGCAATCCTCCAATATGTGTGCGCAACTGCGCGGATTAGTCCGAAATTGTTACCCAAAATATTAGACGCTCAACCGGGCAAATAGTTGTGCCTCTTTCGCAACTTTTTTCAACAATATCCACAGTATCCACAACATCTGGAGAGCAGAACCAAAGACTTATTCACAGAAATTTGTGAATAAGTCTACATGCCCTTGACAAAACGAAAAGAGCTACTCCTATCGAGTAGCTCCTCTATCGATTTCAACCGGTTGGGTGGAAAGCCAGGTGAAATAGCGTGACACTAGGCTGATCGCGACTGCAATCGCCCCTTCATCAGGCTCAATCTTGCTGTGATGCAAGCCATATGGGGTATTGACGCCAAGCCAGAACAGGAATCCAGGTATCTCGGAAAGAAAATAGCCGAAGTCTTCACCTGTCATCGCTTCCTGGCATTGAATCAGTTCGACGTCTGGACATGCCACGCGGACCCAGTCCATAAAGGCAGCAGTCAGACTTTCTTCATTGAAAACCTGGCAATACCCGCAGCCGTAATCAATCTCGGCACGGCATTCAAAGCCTGCCTCAATCCCTTTGACTTGTGCTTCGATCCTACTTTTTACGCGCTGCATGGATTCCATCGAAAAAGTGCGGATGGTTCCTTCCAGTCGTGCCTTTTCCGCTATGATATTTTGCTTTGTCCCTCCGACAATTTTGCCGACTGTGATGACTGCGGAATCCAGTGGATCGATATTGCGGGCTACGATGGATTGCAGTTGTGTCACCAGATGGCTTGCTGCTACGACCATATCGTTGGTCTTATGCGGATAAGCTGCATGACCTCCCGTGCCATACAGATCGATAAACAATTCGGACGTATTGGCAAACAAGATGCCTGGCTTCGTCGCAATTTGGCCGACCGGATATTCAGGTGCGATATGGAGGGCGAATATGCAATCCGGCCTCCACTCGGCGAACTCCTCGCTTTGCATCATCGGCAGTGCGCCGCCTGGCCCTTCTTCTGCAGGCTGGAAGACAAACAACAGATCATCTGTGATCGGATGCTGCACAAAATGGGTCAATAGGCCGAGGGCAATGGCCATATGCATATCGTGCCCGCATGCGTGCATAAAGCCTTCATGAACCGATCGAAACGGATAGGTCGTCTCCTCGTTCATCGGCAAGCCGTCCATATCTGTGCGCCAGGCAATCGTCCGCTTGGGATTGGTTCCGCTCAAGCGAACGAGAATTCCGGTGCGCCAGGTTTTGATCTGGATGCGTTCCTGTGGGAGACGTTCCAAATAATCGAGCAGATAACGCTGAGTCTTCACTTCCCCGAAGCCGGGTTCCGGGATCTGGTGAAGATCCCGGCGTATCTGGACAAAGGCAGAGCTGCTCATGGTTATTCCTCCTCGCTGGATAGAGCCTTTAGTTGGCGGCTGAATACGGCAAGGAAGAAGTCCACATCCTTCGTAGTCAAGGTCAGTGGCGGCAAGAGGCGTACAATCGTCTTCTGCGTAACGTCGACGAGGATGCCTTCAGACAGAAGATTTTGTTGCAAGCGACTCGTTTCTTCCGGAGTTACCGAGAGAGGAATCCCCACCATCATGCCTTTTCCTCGCAAAGCCTGAAGCTGTTCGGGCAGACGCTCTCGCAAGCTCTCCAACCCATTCCAGAGGTATTGGATCACCTCTTGGAGCTGGGCGTCGAATGACGGGTTGTGCAATTCGTCCATTACGACATTGCCCAAGGCTGCAGACAGTGGCGACGGAGCAAATGTGGACCCGTGATCGCCGGGTTGAAACAAATCCATCAGTTGGGTGCCTGCAATCAATCCGCCCAATGGCAGTCCGCCTCCAACCCCTTTGGCAAACAAGATCAGATCAGGCGTCACACCCGCATGCTGGTAAGCAAACAGCTTGCCCGTCCTGCCCATTCCTGTCTGAATTTCATCCATGGCAAACAGCATGCCTTCCTCGCGACAGATCTTTTCCACCTCTCGCAAGAAATCCTCGGAGAGCGGGATAACCCCTCCCGAACCAAGGACTGGCTCCATCAGGACCGCAGCAGGCTTGGCTTCCTGACAAAGGGAGCGCAAACCCGCAGCATCCTCCGCCTCCAATTCAAAGACAGGAAACGTCGGCTGCGGAAAGTCTTGATAGACATTCGGTTGTCGGGTTAGGCGCACCGCTCCAAGCGTACGCCCGTGAAAGCTGTTGCGCAGGACGACGATTCCCTCACGACCTGCTCCTTGCGCTTTGGTCCATTTATGGATCAGCTTGATCGCCGCTTCGGTCGCCTCCGCCCCTGAATTGGAGAAAAATACCTTCCCGGCAATCGTTCCCTCTACCAGGCGCTGAGCCAATCGTATCGCCGGCTGATTGAGAAAGACGTTGGAGATGTGCAAGAATTGCTCCCCTTGCTCATGCAAGGCCTGAACAATTTTCGGATGGGAATGTCCGAGTACATTGACGGCAAGACCCGTAAAGAGATCCAGGTAGCTTTTGCCCTCCGTATCGTACAGGTAATTTCCCGATCCTTTGGCTATCGCAATCGGCAAGCGTTTGTAGGTCGAGATGATGTACTGTTCATCGAGCGAACGCCAGTCCATGTGTCGTCTCTCCCTTAGAGCTGACGCAGCTCTTGCATGATTTCGGTTTTGGAACGGGTCTTGTCGTCGATCTGCTTGATTACACGTGCCGGGGTTCCCGCCACTACAGTATTCGGTGGTACATCGTCAATGACGATGGCACCTGCAGCTACGACGGAGCCTTTTCCTACGCGAACTCCTTCCAGAATAACCGCATTGGCACCGATCAGCACGTCATCCTCTACAATCACGGGAGTTGCCGATGGCGGTTCTACAACCCCAGCGATCACTGCACCCGCTCCTACGTGACAATTTTTCCCAATCGTTCCACGGCCGCCTACTACCGCATTCATGTCGATCATTGTTCCTTCGCCAATCACTGCTCCAATATTGATCGAAGCGCCCATCATGATGACGGCGTTGTTTCCGATGGTTACCTGGTCGCGGATAATTGCGCCCGGCTCAATGCGTGCCTGGATTCCTTTCATGTCCAGCAGCGGAATAGCGGAGTTGCGACGGTCGTTTTCTACGACGTAATCCTCGATTTTATCCGCATGCTGCGTCAATACAGGCTCGATGTCTTTCCATTCGCCAAATACCACTCCTGTATTGCCGGTAATAAAAGACTTGGAGTTGGAACCGAAGTCGATTCCCGCGAGATCACCCTTTATGTAGAGCTTCACAGGTGTTTTCTTTTCGCTTTTTTGAATAAACGCGATAATTTCATGGGCATTCATCATGTTCATTAGGTAAGTCCTCCTTTAGATTAGAAAGCATGAAAAAAAAGCAATGAGTGCATGCGCTATCTCATTGCCTTTGATTTCTCGCAAGCAAATCGTAAATAGCACTCCACAAAAGGCGCAAGGCCTTAGATGACAGGATTTTGGTTCTTCACGTCAATCCCAGCCTCTGCCGCCAAAGGGGGGTGGCAAAAGCTTCGGCGCATCAGCCTTTCTCTCTTTTCCCGCCCCCTGGCAGTTTTCGAAAAGATCTACTCATCTTCAGCGCACCTCTATTTAGATTCGATTATTGAATTTCATTTAACTCTACCAAATTCGTCTGCTGGTGGCAACAGCTTTCTCCATGCTCGCCATTCTGTTCCTCGTTTTTTTGCTCTTTAACTCGGACGGCGGTCATGCAGCCAGTCTTTCCCCTCCACTTTTCCTACCGACGCCATCAGCACGGACAGGTGCTCAGTACCGTCGATACCAAGATACTCGTTCATTTCTTTGTCAAACCAGTGACCGATCGTACACACGCCAAGGCCGAGCGCATTGGCCGCAATGTGCAGGTTCTGGGCAACATGGCCCACATCCCACCAAATATATCGATAGGCACGCTCCTTGTATTTGGAGCGGGTGCGTTCCACAACCGCCGTCCAGACGAAATTGACTGCGCTTCTGCGTGTCATCTCCTGATTTTCGGTAAACCGATAGGCGATTTCGGAGACGTCCTCCAGCTTCAGCCCCTCCAGACACCATTGCTCTACATCGAGATGGTACAGACCTCTTGCCAATCCCTCCACATTGTTGATCAGCATATACGTCTCGATTGGATAGAGCGCACCTGCTGATGAGACAGTGCGAATCTGGTAGTCGCCCATATCGGCCGTAATTCCTTGCGTGGCCCACAACAGGATGTTCAGCTCATTCAACGTCATTGGGGTTTTGAGAAAATTTCGCCGCGAACGACGTTGCTGCAATAGCTCCCAAAGGGGAGGGCTTGCAGAAAAATCCGGTTTCCCCAGCGGAATGCGCACGTGTGCCTCCTCATAACGCAAATACGTCGGCGGTCTGTTGGCGAAGTCGTATTTGGCCGCCCATCCCTCCTCCAGATCGCCAATCGCGTAAGAGGTCGCTTTAATAAAATCGTTGCTGATTTTTTGCCAATCCCGGTGCATCGTTGTCGTCCTCCTGATCTATCTTTTCGGTGGTTAAACCAAGTATAAATCTGAGGATTACAATTAGTAAAATTATCCTTTATAATAACATTCATTAGAATAAACTAATGATTCGAGGGAAGCATATGACACTGGGACAGTTGCAAGTCTTTATCGCCGTTGCCGAAGCCCGGCACTTCACACGGGCTGCTGAAATGCTGGGGTTCACCCAATCCGCCGTCTCGCAAATGATTCGCAGCCTGGAAGACGACCTCGGTGTTCCCCTCTTTCACCGAAGCCGAAACGGGGTCGCTCCGACTAGTATTGGTGAAAGGATGCTCCAGCATGCCCGCGAGATTTTACGGCTCGCTTCGTATATGAAGGAGGAAGCATCCGCTGCACGAGGGGTAGAGACAGGGACTTTGCGCATCGGTTCCATACACAGCGTTTCCAATAAAATTTTGCCCGGACTGATTGGGTCCTTTCGCAAGCGATTCCCCCAAGTGGAAATCGTGCTGTTCGAAGGAGAGTATGAAGAGGTCAATAGTTGGATCAACAGCTCCGTGGTCGATGTTTGCTTTACCACATCGCCGGAAAAAGAGATGACCACCTTCCCGCTGACCTGCGACGAGATGATGGTCTTCGTGCCCGAGGAGCACCCGCTCAAGGATGAGACTTTCCTCAGCTTCTCCCACATCAAAAACAACTGCTTTATCATGCCGAAGGACGACTGCATCAAGAAGCTGCTGCGGGATAACGGCCTGCAGTCGAATGTTACGTTTGAAGTCCGGGATGCCTCGACGATATTGGCCATGGTTCAAGAGTGGGTTGGTGTGACAATATTGCCACAGCTTTATATCCCGGAGGTTTTGCCAAAGGTGATCTCCATTCCCCTGCGCCCGAAGATTACCCGGGAGCTGGTAATTGCCATCCGCAACAGTCAATGCGTATCCCCGATGGCTGCGGAGTTCATTTTGCATAGTCAGCGCTACACGAAAGAAGGTTGCATGTGAGAGCGATTCATGTCAATTTCCCACTTTCATAGCATGGAAAGATGTGGTACACTTTCGTTCCACGTCTAAGAATGAAAGGAGATCGTCGATGCAAACCCTGAGCCACAACGGGCTGTATCTGCGTCCACTCCGTGTGCATGACGCTTCGGACATGCTCTCGGTACGGCTCCAAAACCACGATTTTTTACAGCCCTTTGAACCGCTTCGCCCCGCGTCCCACCTTACCTTGAAAGGACAAATTCAGCAATTAAAGCAAGTTGAGCGAGATGTTGAGGAAGACAGGGGGTACGCGTTCGGAATCTTTCTACAAAAAAACGACATGCTGATAGGCCGCATTGCATTGTCCAACATCGTGCGCGGTGCTTGGCAAAACGCGACACTCGGTTATTTTCTCGATCAAAGGCATAATGGCAAGGGCTATGCCTCGACAGCGGTTGGCCTGGTTGTGCGTTATGCTTTTTCTCGCGTGCATCTGCACCGTGTACAAGCAGGAGTAATGCCGCGCAACCTGGCCTCTATACGTGTATTGGAGAAAAACGGTTTTCGCCGGGAAGGACTTTCCAAACGCTATTTGCAAATTAACGGAGTATGGGAGGACCATCTCATCTTCGCCCTCACACGTGAAGATGAGCTTCCTCCCTTATGAGCAAAATGGAAAAGGGCTGGCCCTCAAAGTAGTTTCCTCTACTCTTCGGTCAGCCCCTGCTGTACCCCGTTATTTTACCTCGACAGTCAGCACCAGTATTTGTTCTTTATCGACATCATCCACATACTTTTTATAGGACTTGTATCGGGAGACAACATCGCACGTCTTGTAGGTCAAGGTATTGTATACCTCCACCTTGTACTTACCGCTGCGTCCATCTTTGGCGATGATGGAAGGCAGGTCAAGCATTTCAACGCCGCCCGGTTCATTGTCCTCCGAGCTTTTCGGCTTGATGGTCTTGATGATCACATCGTCATATTTGATGACGACCTTGTTATTCGACGAAATCGGACCCGCTCCGTATTCGTAGTTGGCGCCAAAAGGAATCACGCCATATTCCCATTGCAAATCGGAGACGTACAGAAAGCGACGGTCATGTTTATCTTTTTCCCGCTTGACCCTCTTCATTCCTTTATTCTCCACATGAACTGCTAGTAACTGCAAAGCTTCCAGATCCTCACTGGATTCAACGGTGATTTTGTCACCATCGACGAACTCTTTTCCCGATTCGGCTTTGAGCTTCATCTTTGTCGAAGGAGGAACCGTTCCTTTTTCTCCAGTATCACAGGAAGGGGTAGAAGGAGTAGGCGGCGAATCCTCGATGATCTGAATATACCCGCACCAGGTTACTTCAGGATCGGTCTTGCTGTAGTAGTTGATTTTGTGACGCCCTTCTTTGAAGCGGGACAATTCCAGCGCTGTATGATCCCAATTGAGATAAGCGCTGTCCACAACAACATTGTCTACAGCCCAGACCCCTGGTCCTTCCTCACTGGCGCCATCTCCATACTTCAAATAGTCTGCTGCTGTCGTTACCCAAATTTTATAGATGGGGTTCTGATAAACCTTGACTGTGATATCGGAAGGGTACAAATTTTCCCGCTCTGAAAGCAAAGACGAACCTTCGTTGTTTTGCACCATGACATCCAAAGTGGCTCGTACGGAGCTGGCATCACATCCGGCTGGAGATCCTGGTACCTGGATTTGAACCGAGATCATGCTGTTGGATGATCTCTCTGTCCCCAGCGATTGCTCCGGCTCAAAGTTGACGGACATCGTCATCCCCTCCAGCTTCTCCGGGATCACGACTTCGAAATGCTGAGCGCTCACCAATGTCTGTCCCGTGCCATCCACCCACCAGCGTCCAGGGGCAGGTGAAAATAGCTGAACTGTTCCCGGTGCCTTTTCCGCTGTGATTTTTTGATTGTTGCCAAGCTGTTGACCATTTTCATCCGTCCCGAGATATAGAATGGGAGGACCCACCCGCAATTCTACTTGCCACGGCGTTTGGTTAAGGTCATCAGGAATAAAAGACAGCTCGTAGTCGCCTGCGATGAGTACCCCCGTAGAGAAGACGTTGCCTGTCTCAGCTTTGATCATACTGCTGTTCTTGGTGTTCGTCAGCTTCCAAGAACCAGTTTCATTGGAGTTGTACACCTTCGCGCCGTAGTTACCAAAAATAGCTTCATGGGAACCGCTCTGAATCGTTTGCCCTACCGGATTGCTACCTTGATAGATCAGCGGGTAATGGAGCGCCTCCACACGAAAGCGAACATGGACCGTACTCTTCTCCCCCAACGCATCAGATCCTATAAAGGTTAATGTATGGTTACCTGCTGGAAGCTTTTCATAAGGTATTGTAAAACGGGGAACCTCCCAGCGCAGGGTGGATACATCATCAGACATTTCCGACGAAAACTCCGGCAATGCCGCACCATCGAGAAGCACGTCCATCTTATTTTCAGTCTTGCCACTGCCGTATGTAGTTTGAATCACATCAATGTCCAATGGCGTTTGCGGTGGCAAAATGAATTCATCGTTCCTCACCCAATTCCAGCCCTCGGTACTCAAACCTACTACTTGATAGTCGTTAAATACAATTTGTTCGTGTACCGGCATCTGAATCGACTTGGTCGCCGAGCGATCCGAATTCACGGCTTTTGTCGCACCCAATACAGGGGAGACGGTGGCTTCTGAAAAAAAACTGCCTGTTGCAAGGCATACCAGAAGCACGGATGCAAGCCATTTTCTCACAGTCTTCCTCTCACTTTCTGTATCCCAGCATTATGTTTCGTTGTATATTCGACAATTTCCCATTATTTCCTTGCGTTAGCGACAAGGAAATCCTTGACATATCACTTTTGTATAGGATAAAACTATACACTTTATAATCTTTATAGATTTGACTAATATGCACGCAGCCTGATACAACAATAAGAAAGGAGGAGTCGCCATGAGTCAACCCCAACAGTGGAACGCGGCATTTTACGATGAAAAAATGAACTTTGTCTCTCATTATGGCAGAGGATTGATTGAATGGCTAGAGCCGCTGGCGGGAGAACGCATCCTGGATTTCGGCTGCGGTACGGGAGATCTTACAGAGCAATTGGCAAGAAGTGGTGCGGTGGTGACCGGAATCGATTATTCCCCGGAGATGATTGCGTCTGCCCAAAAAAAGTACCCGCATTTATCGTTTCAGGTAGCAGACGGCCACACGTATCGCACTGACCAACCGTACCACGCAGTCTTTTCCAATGCCGCGCTTCATTGGATGAAACGGCCGGAAGAAGTCATACATAGCATCTGGCACGCTTTGCTTCCGGGCGGCAGGTTCGTTGCCGAAATGGGCGGAAAAGACAATTGCCGTCTCGTTGTCGACGCCTTGCATACTGTATTAGCCCAAAAAGGGATTGACGCCGCAGAACGGTCACCTTGGTATTTTCCCTCGCTGGGGGAGTACGCCAGCCTATTGGAACAAAAGGGGTTTCGTGTTACGCTCGCCTCCCACTTCGATCGTCCTACAGAAATGCCGGACGGCGACTCGGGACTTCGCCACTGGCTCGACTCCTTTGCCGATCCTTTCTTTGCCGGGATGGACGCATCTGAAAAGGAAGAGATCTGCGAGCATGTCACGGAATTGGTTCGCCCTTCGCTGTATTCAGACAAGGGCTGGGTCGTCGACTACAAACGTCTTCGCATCATCGCACGCAAACCGGAGCAGAACAGTTGAAAGAGGAAAACAAAAAATACCCCCGGCTCGCTTCCATGGACGCGAGGCCGGGGATACTTGTCTATGTTGCTACCCTTACATGCCGCCCATCATCAGGACTTCATCGCCTTCCTGCAATCCTCCTGTAATCTCGATGAAGTCTGCTCCTTCTACACCAATCTCTACTTCTTTTGGCATTGGCTCGCCGTTTTCCGGATTTTTGACCATGACGTTGCCTTTGCCTTCTTCCATGACTTCGACTGCATTGAGCGGCAGTCTAAGGACATTATCCTTCTGCTCGATAAAGATATCGCAGTCGCCTGTCATGCCGTGCTTCATCTCGGACGATTCGCTTAATTCCACCTTTACCTCGAAGCGAACTGCCTTGTCCTCTTTGGTTCCTTCCTTCGGCACTTCCACCACTTTCCCCTGGAAAGGACGGTTTCCGAATGCCGTCACATAGACTTCAACCGCCTGCCCGACTTGAATCGCGGGAATGTCGATTTCGTCTACAGCTGCCATGAAATAGACCGAAGAGGTATCCATGATGATGGCTACTGCTTCACCACCGCTTATCGTTTCCCCTTCCTTGACATTCAGCTTGGTGATGACCCCGCTGATTGGCGCTTCCACACGTTTCTTGGCGATTTCACGTTTCTTTTGCTCCAAGGCTAGCAAGGATTCCTTAAGCGACAGCTCTTTATCTTTCAGGTCGAGTTCTGCTGCGGTGACGTCCATCTTGACAATCATTTGTCCTTTTTTCACCACATCGTCTTTTTCAATGAGCACTTCATCGACAGTACCATTTGTGCCTGCTTTGATTTCCTCTTCTTCGGGAAGTGTAAATTCCGAAGCGGATTGGCTGGCAAACAGCACTCCCTTTTCATTGGTATACTGCACTACGCCCTTATCGCCGGGGTACAAGGCTCCTTGTTTCTTTACGACTACTTCCACATCATGCGCCCCGTCGCTCAACTTGCCTTTGGAACCTGTCATATCAATTTTAGTGATCGTTCCATCCAAATACACGAGGGAGGCTGTCATAAACACTTTTACATTTTGGCCGACATGGAACTGCTCGACTTCATAGGCGGTAAATTTGCCGACGATTTTCAGACTGTCGGTATCGAGCACCTTCGCCACAACATCGTCCTCCGCCACCGTTTGCCCATCTTTTACCAACACTTGGGTCACTTTCCCCGGTTTGTCAGCATTGATGCGGTCCTTTTTATCCTTTATCTCACTCAATTCTTTCTGGGCCCGCGTAATCGCAAGCTCCTGTTTTTGCACACTCAGCAAATCATCTGTGCTGTCAATCGTGAATAGAGTGTCCCCTTTTTTCACCGTTTGCCCTTCGCTGACCAGTAATTTCTCGATCTTGCCAGCAGCTTCCGGCTTCACTTCTTCACGATCCTTGGCAGCGACAGTGCCGCCTGCAAAAATCGTCTTTTTCACTTCTCCCCGTTCTACAGTCGCAGTCGGGAAGGAAGGTGGTTCCATCTCTGGTTCCTCCCCTGCTGACGGAGTGGCATTCAGGTAAGAGTATCCGAAGTATCCTCCTCCCCCCAGCAATACCACGATCGCGGCAGTAATGATCCACTTTTTCTTATTCATCGCATTGTTCCCCACATTTCTTTATTCAGATCGAATGGCTTGCAACGCACTGAGTCGGGATGCCCGAATTGCCGGGAAAATTCCCGCCAGCAAGCCGATAATAAATGAAAAACCGATGGCAAAGAGCGCCAGCCAGCTTGGAATGTAGGCCAAGCGTGAACTTTCTTCGCTTGAACCAAAGCCCATTCCCATGGTTTGCATCACATCACTGGAGGATCCCAGGAAATTGACGAGCTCCACAGCCCCCCATGCAATTCCCAATCCCGCCAGACCGCCGATCAGTCCGATAAAGCCGGACTCCATCAGGAACAGCCAGCGAATGTTGAACACGGTCGCTCCAATTACCTTCATGATTCCGATCTCCTTCGTCCGCTCAAGAATCGACATGATCATCGTATTGACGATCCCGATCGTCGCGACGAGCAAGGAGATCGCTGCGATTCCGCCTAGCACGAGCTGGATGACGAAGAAGAAGTTGTTGATCGTCTCCAGTTCACGGGCGGGCGACCAGACTTCATAGCCCTTTTCCTTCAGGGCTTTGACGACGCTCTCCACTTGTTCACGGGATTCGACCTTGACTGTGATCTGGTCGAATACCAGCTCATTCTGCTGATTGGCCTGCTCTCGGGAGCGAGGCGAGACAGATCCCTCATCGCCTCTGCTGCGCATGACCCAATCATTCAATTCCTTGATCATCTCGAACGGGGCATATACCGAGCGCATATCCTGGTACCGATTCCCCTCTGCCTGTATGAGCTGACCGACAATGCGCACTCGCACTTCTTTTTTCTCATATTTCGGTTCGTCATCAACGCGGTACTCTCGCGTCACGATGAGCGTTGCCGCCTTGTCGACGAGGTTGAGGGTTGGCTGGTTTTCGCCCATATCCGGTGGAGGTCCCCAATATTCCACACCTCCGCCTCCGCTTTGCCGCCCGCCGCTTGCATTGCGACGTCTTTCTTCCCTTTTTTCCTTCTCCAAATCACGCAATTCCCGCGCTACGCCATAGGCGATCACGATTTCCTGCGGGGAGCCGCTCAGATAAGTTCCTTTTTCGATATCGTTCTTCCGGTAATCCGCAGATTCCCGCACATCTACACCGATCAATTCGACGTAGCCTTCGCGCCTGCCTACTTTCAGCTTGGCTTGTTCGTACAGCCGCTTCATCGGCATGACCGCCGCGATCCCGGGAACGGCCTTCAGCTCTTGAACGGCTGCCATGTTCAGCTTTTTCCGTTCGTCATCCGGGATTGGTTCGTTTCGTTCCTCATTCCAATACATCGGTTCCACCGGCAATTCGGTTAAATTTCCGAAGTTTTCCAGGCTTTTTACCGCGTTATCCTTCAGTCCCAGACTCAAGGCAATCATCGCGACAATGGCCGCCGTCCCAATCATAACCCCGACGGATGTCAGAGCCGTACGCAGCTTCATGCGCCAAAGATTTCGCCATACAATTCGAAAAGAATCAGTCCATTTCACTTCGTGTTCACCTCATACCCACACCTCTACGCAGGCCTTGTTCTTTTTTCTACAATTCTTCCATCCTGCATGTAAATGACCCGGTCGGATCTCTCCGCCACTTCTTGTTCATGCGTAACAATGATGAAGGTCGTCCCGTTTTCCCGGTTCATCTCTCTCATCAAGGCCAAAATTTCCAACTCGGTCTTGCTGTCCAGGTTACCGGTCGGCTCGTCAGCGAGGATAATGCTCGGCTGATTGACCAACGCTCGCGCGATACTGACACGCTGCTGTTGCCCGCCGCTCAATTCGTTCGGTCTGTGGTCAATCCGTCCTTCCAGTCCCACGCGATTCAGGATTTCGGTTGCTTTCTGCCGCCTTTTTTTCCCGCTGACCCCGGAAAAGATCAAGGGCAGCTCTACATTCTCCAAAGCGGTCAAATTAGGCAGGAGGTTGTAGGATTGAAAGATAAACCCCATGCACTTTCGCCGAAACAAGCACAGCTCGTTCTCGTTGAAACGCGAGATCTCCTCTCCGCTGACAAAAATTTTCCCCTCTTCGGGCTTGGTCAAGCCAGCCAGCAGATTCAAAAGCGTCGATTTCCCCGAGCCGGAGGAGCCGCAGAGCGCGACGAATTCACCCTGATTGATATGAAGATTGATATCGAACAGCACCGGAACCTTGATCTTGCCTGTCCCATAGCTGTGATTCACTTCCTTCACAGTCAGTTCTCCCGTAGCGTTTGCCATCTGTTTGTTTGCACCCCATTTGTGTAAATTGCGAAATTCCCAGGAAAAAAATTGCTGTACAATACTAAGACGTATGATAATGGAAAAATGTAACGCATGTTTATACCATTTTTAAAAATTCATAATAATGCAAGAAACTTTTCATGATTATGTAACATCAGCTTTAACAATCGCTGCCAATTCCTTGATACAATATAGATGTGAAGAATAGACGAGAGGGCGATAATCGATGAGAATGTACCGTTTTTTATTTGAGACCGCCACACGCCAATGGGTAGAAATCGTCAAAGCACCAAGCATGTTTGAAGCTGCCAAAGCGGCAAAAAAGCTGGCACAGCAACGTTCCAAAAGCATGTCCACGCCGATCCACTTCTCCTTCCATCACGCAGTATCCATGTAGATTTCAGAATACCAATCAACAAGCCTGCTCCATCATGGAGGAGGCTTTTACTCGTATCCAGGGTATGATATTGACATCCCACTTTTTTTCCTCTTCAATAAAGAGAAAGGACTAGATCCGCACCTTTATATGCGGTAACAAAGGGAGATAATCGTACATGACTATTCGCAAAGCACTTACCATCGCAGGATCTGACACCAGCGGAGGTGCCGGTCTGCAAGCGGACATCAAGACCTTCCAGGAGCTCGGCGTATTCGGGATGACTGCCATTACCGTCATTGTGGCGCAAGATCCTCGCAACAACTGGTTCCACGAGGTATTCCCGATTGATGTAGCCGTATTGGAAAAACAAATTGAGACCGTTCTTGCTGGAATCGGCGTAGACGCTGTGAAAACCGGTATGCTGGGCTCTACCGATCTGGTCGACCTGGCAGCACGTAAAATCAAAGAGTACCAACTGAAAAATGTTGTGGTTGATCCCGTGATGATTTGCAAGGGCGCAGATGAAGCGCTGCATCCCGAGATCGCGGTAAGCCTGCGCGAGGTTCTCCTGCCACATGCGACCATCGCTACCCCGAACCTGTTCGAAGCTGGCATTCTCAGTCAACTGGGCGCCCTGAAAAGCGTCGACGATATGAAAGAAGCTGCGAAGCGCATCCATGCGATGGGAACAGCGAATGTCGTCGTCAAAGGCGGCGGCAAATTGGAGCATCAGCACGCGGTTGACGTCTTCTACGACGGGCAGACATTTGAAGTATTGGAAGCAGAGCGTTTTAACACGACCTATACGCACGGGGCAGGCTGCACGTTCGCCGCAGCGATTTGCGCCGAGCTGGCAAAAGGGAACTCCGTACGCGATGCGGTTCTTGTCGCGAAGGACTTCATCACCGAGGCAATCCGCCATTCCTTCGCCTTGAATCAGTATGTGGGTCCTACCCACCACGGCGCGTATCGCCTGAGCAAGAAAGCATAACGAATCCGACCACCCAAAAACTCCTGACATCTTCGGCAATCTGCCCAAGTGTCAGGAGTTTTTGGCTTTTCTATGATGGATTTGTCCGCAAGGGTGCCGATTGCGGTTTTTTGCGAAGCGAGCTGACCGTATACACCACCAACGCCGCCCAGATCAAGGAAAAACTGATCAGATGCGATGTTGTAAAATCCTCACCGAACAAGAAGACAGCTGACAGCAAAGAAATTGTCGGCGAAAGGTATTGAATAAAGCCAATGGTCGAAAGCGGCAGATATTTCGTCGCTTCAGCGAACCACAGCAGCGGCAAAGCGGTGACGACCCCTGCGAGCATCAACAGAGCGATCTGCCAGCCCTCCATCGCCCATGCTGTCGCGGTATGGCTGCCTTGCAAGATGCCCAGGTAGAGAATCGAAATCGGGACGACCAACAGCGTCTCCCACGCTACTCCGCTCAGCGCATCCGCCTGAAGCTGCTTTTTCGTCAAACCGTACAAGGCAAACGAGAGAGCAAGCGAGATCGCCACCCACGGAAACTCCCCGTATTGGAATGTGATGTAGAGTACCCCTGCTGCGGCAAGCCCCAATGCGACCCACTGCCCGAGCTTGAGCCTTTCTTTGAGGAACACAACCCCAAACAGCACGCTTAGCAAAGGATTCATATAGTAGCCCAAGCTCGTTTCCATCACTTTTCCGTGATTGACCGCCCAAATGTAGATGAGCCAGTTCGCACAGATGAAAAGAGAGCATAAAATCATCGCTATTTTCCCTTTTGTCCCAGCCATCGCCCCTCTCATCTGCCGCCAACGCCTGGTGACAACCAGCAGCAAACCTACAAAAACAAACGACCAGACGATCCTGTGGGCAAGAATCTCCAATGAGCCCATTGACGCAAACACATTCCAGTACAACGGGAGCAATCCCCACGCCAAATACGCGATGACTGCATACAGAACCCCTCGTCTCATCTTATTCCGCCCCCAATATTTCCCCGAATCACTGCATCATGTTCTAGTGTAGCGGATTGATTGTTTTCCCGCTATTGCAACTTGCACTTCGCTGGAAGCCCGCCGCTCCTGACTCGTCATCCTGTTAGCACAGTAGCAGGATAAAGGATGTAAATTTTTAATTGTACCAATAATCCTTCCATAGTACAATAGTTTTATTCGAATTAGTTTAGTCATACGAAAGGAAGTTCATCCATGACATACTGGCGTTCTGTTTTTCTTGTTTTGCTGGGAGCTTGCAGTTACGGGGTCCTCTCCATGGTCATGAAGCTCGGATTTGCGGCCGGATACACACCGATCGAGTTAAGCAGCGGTCAACTATTATTCGGCGGTTTGATCATGTCCCTGCTCGCGGCTGTTTTTTCCAAGGAACGGTTTCGCCTGCGCTATGTGTGGACGTTGGTTCCCGTCAGCGTGATGATGGTCTTAGCCAGCTTTCTTTACAACCAGGCGGTTAGCCATCTCTCTGCTTCGCTCGCGATCGTCTTATTTTTTCAATTTACCTGGTTTGGAATTTTGCTGGAAGCCATCGCCAACCGTAAGTGGCCCAATATAGAAAAATGGATTTCGATCCTCATTATTGCGGTTGGAACCATCTTCGCGAGCGGTCTTGGCAGCAAAGGCCTGGGGGATGTAAGTCTGTTCGGTTTGGTTTGCGGTCTGCTCTCTGGCTTTTCCTTTGCAGTCGTCATATTCATGAGCGGTCGTATCTTGCCGTCGCTCAATCCTTATCTGCGCAGTGCCATCTCGATCTGTCTTGCATCCTTGATCCTCTCTGTGATGTATCCTCCAGCCTTCCTCGTCAATGGCAGACTGTTGGACGGGCTGTTGCCGTATGCCTTGTTGGTAGCACTTTTTGGCTCCGTGATCCCGATTTTTTGTCTGGCTGTCAGCGTTCCGCGTCTCGGCAATGGACTCGTGACGATTCTGAGCGCCATGGAACTGCCTGCAGTAGTCCTATTAGCCAACTTCGTTCTGAGAGAGCAAGTCGATCTCATGCAATGGAGCGGTGTCCTGATGATTCTGGCGGCCATTGCTGTACCGCAGATCAAATGGGGCAAGCTCTTCATCCCTTCACGAGCAATTCGTGAGAAAAGCAACTCCCTCTAGAAACACAAAAAAGCCCAGCCATCTGGCCTTGACGGCCAATACGCTGGGCTTTATCTTATCTGCAACACTGTATGGTGCGGTCGGCGAGACTCGAACTCGCACGGGTCTCCCCGCCACCCCCTCAAGATGGTGTGTCTGCCAATTCCACCACGACCGCAGAAGTGGGCAATCAAAATCAAAAAATGGGGCGATCGATGGGACTTGAACCCACGAGTGCCGGAGCCACAATCCGGTGCGTTAACCCCTTCGCCACGACCGCCATATATTCCGTTCTTCCACTATTAAAGGAAGAAAAGCGTGCCCTGAGAGATTCGAACTCCCGACCTTTTGATTCGTAGTCAAACGCTCTATCCAGCTGAGCTAAGGGCACATGTAATCTGGCGGATGGAGTGGGATTTGAACCCACGAGACGAGTTGACCCCGCCTACACGATTTCCAATCGTGCTCCTTCGGCCGCTCGGACATCCATCCATACACCTGCACAGAAACAAGTGCAGGCAACGACAATAATGTAACACAACTTGTCCAGCTTATCAAGTTCATCACCGCTAGCGCACGCTGATGTTATCCGGTTTCTACCAATTCAGCTGTCCCATCTGCAAGACGTCAGCCCCGTCCATTTTATACAGCTCATTAAGAAACTGAATTTGAAAACTACCCGGTCCTTCATCTGCCGCTTTTCCTGCTGCCTTTTCAGCGGCTACGCCGTAGCAAACCAGCGCGGCTGCTCCCGCGACGAGGGCGTCCTGCTCCACTGCCATAAAACTTCCAATCACGGATGTGAGCAGGCATCCTGTACCTGTTACCTTGGTCAGCATCGGGTGACCGTTGCCGATCCGAAAGATCCGCTCACCATCGGTAATGACATCCTCTTTGCCCGTAATGACAATCGTCGTCCCCCATTGTTTGGCCGCTTTTTGAGCGAGCACGCTCACGTCTTGATCTCCTTGACCGGCATCAACACCCTTGATCTCCCACTTTTCTCCCAGTACGTGGGCAATCTCAGCAGCATTGCCGCGGATCAAGGATATGTTAACCTGCTCCATGATCATTCGTGCGGTTTGTGTCCGGTACTGTGTCGCACCTGCCCCTACCGGATCCAGAACGACGGGAACCCCTTGCTCATTCGCGGAACGGCCCGCAATCAGCATGGCTTCCACTTCTGTTTCGTTCAAGGTCCCGATATTGAGAACCAGCGCGCCAGCGATCCGCGCCATCTCTGCAACCTCTTGCTTGGCGTAGGCCATGACAGGGGATGCTCCCAAAGCCAGCAAGCCATTCGCAGTAAAATTGGTGACAACCACATTCGTGATATGATGAACCAACGGATTGCGCTGACGCACCTTTTCCAAACATTCTTTTACCATCTCTAGATGCATGAGGATTCTCCTCTCTCTACGCTTTCGCGGATGTTTCCAGAAGTTTATGGACTTCTAGCACTTCTCCAAACTCAGGATGCTGCAGCCTCACTCCCATGATCATATAGGATTGATTCCTTTCAGGCAATTCCCTTGTATGCGCCAGGACTTTCCACGACTGGCCATCTTGGCAAGCAACATGGCCCAGATAATGGCTGTAGCCAGGTCCTGTCTTTATGATCTCAATCTCCTGCAGTTGACCCGTTATTTTCACACGCTCATCAGATACAGAAATGGTCTGTTTATCCACCCATTTCTGTTTTAGTTCATCGACTGTCAAAGTTTTGGCGTGAGCAAGAAATTCCCAGTCCTTGGAATGTGGGAAAATATGTTTTGTCTCCTCCAAAAACTGATTATATTCATCGTGCAATAGATCCACGTACTGCTCCACTTCTTCTGAAATGACACGGATCGAATCTTCTCCGCATTTTTCTATATGGTAGGCAAGGTATTTAAACGATTCGATCATGTCGAAGTTGCCCCAACCCCATGCCTGACTCTCCAAAGAACCTCCTCTGGTCCCGCATTTTGTGCAGGTAAAATAGTAGTAGGTCGTCATCGTCGTGTCTCCTTTACCTTGTTCTTCTCTTTTCTGGTATCGGATGTCAGGACCGAGTCTGATATGCGCCGGAAGTCGCAAAAACAAAAACACCCCCTCATGCAGACTGGCCATTCCGCGGGCGGCGCCTGTCTCATGAAAGGGTGTTGATGCCTATCAAGCCTGATAGATTTGCTATATGCCATGCACGTACCTACGCACTTCACGTTCATTATCGATGATGCAGGGAAACGGGCCCGTGTCCATGAGCTGGCTGCACCTCTTCCGAAGAAGCAGCACCTTTTCCCATACTCCAGTTGATCACGCGGCTGGAGATAAACACAGCCAGGATCGTGTACATCATTTCTTTCATCGGTACGTACCAGAAGGACAGGCTGAGAACCATGACGTCCATCAAAAGGAAAATCGTCCCGACTGTAAGACCTGTGTACTTGCTGAGCAGCAAAGACAGAATATCATCGCCGCCAGTCGCAGCGCCAAATCGCAGGACCAGCCCTGTACCCAATCCGGTCAACACACCAGACAAAAGGGAAGCGACGGGCATCATGGAGCTCATATCCACGACGATGGGTGAAAACATCTCAAACGCTTCGTAAAAGCCTGTAAACGCCAGCGATGCAATGACCGTGTTCCAGATAAACTGGCGTCCTTTTACGAGCCAAGCCACCAAGAGCAGAGGAATGTCCAATGCCAGCATCATCAGTGCTGGTGACACATCAAAGGCGTATTTCGCCAAAAGCCCCAGACCGACGAACCCGCCCTCTGACAGGTGGTTCTGATAATTAAT
Source organism: Brevibacillus panacihumi W25 (assembly GCF_000503775.1). GTDB lineage: Bacteria > Bacillota > Bacilli > Brevibacillales > Brevibacillaceae > Brevibacillus > Brevibacillus panacihumi_A. Next base: position 666,957 of record NZ_KI629785.1, read on the forward strand.
GTGATAGTAAGCAAAAGCAAGCAAACAAGCTCCAAACAAAATCATACCGTAATGTTGAATCGACTGCAGCGCTCTCCTCATCATGAATTCCTCGCATTTTTGTCGGTTTTGGCAAGGGCTGCCAACCAACTACGGAGGATATTCGCAAGTGTAAGTCGCTACTCATACAAATGGCCTCGCTTTCGTAGTAGGTTAACCGCCCAAGTGACGATCGACTACTACGAAGCTAGATATAGGAGAGGTCAAATTGTTTCCAAACCGTCCTGTAGGGACGCATGGTATCCTTATCCCTTCCATTGCTTTTTTTCTATTATATCACAAAAAAAGCCAAAATTGAAGCAGCCCTTTACACAAAGGGAAAAGCTTTGCTCTTGATCTCCATCGGTATGCCCGCCGTTACCAGGAAAACCTGCTCGCTCACTTCTGCCACCCGTTGATTCATCATGCCTGCCGTATCACGAAACATCCGTCCCAATGCATACTCTGGGACAATTCCGTAGCCTACCTCATTGGTGACGAGCAGCAACGTTCCCGGAAAGGAAGAAATCACCTGCTGGAGCTCCGTTATCTTTTGCAGCAATCGCGCTTGATCCGGCTGCCGTTCATCGCGAACCAGCCAGTTGGAAAGCCAGAGGATCAGGCAATCCACCAGCAATACCGTCTCACCCGCCAACACATCAGGACGCTTCGCCAATTCCTGCAGCTTCTCTGCCAGGTTATACGGTTCCTCGATCGTCTCCCATGAAAAAGAGGAATTTTTCCGGCGCGCTTGATGGATGGCTACGCGCTGCGTCAGCTCCTCGTCAAACACAGGAGAAGTCGCCACGTAAATCCCGCGCTTCCCGAGATGAGCGGCATAGCGTTCAGCGAAGGTGCTTTTGCCGCTGCGGGCCCCTCCTGTCACCATGACCACCATGTCCTAGTTCCCCCTCTTTTTCCCAACCTAGTGCCCGACGCTTTGCAGCATGATCTGCGGCAAATGGTGGATCGGGTGTTCCAAAATAATCGGTCGAACCCCGTATACCTCCTCGATCAAGCCGCTGCGCAAAATCTGTTCTGGCGTCCCGACGCTAATCTGCCTTCCCTTGTTCAGCATGAGAATGCGGTCACAGTACAGCGAAGCCAAATTGAGATCGTGGAGAACAGCGACAACTGTGACCTGTGTGGCCTTTTGCCAAGTGCGTACGATATCCATCAACTGGATCTGATAGCCGATATCGAGATAAGTCGTGGGTTCGTCAAGAAGCAGGATACGCGGCTTTTGTACCAGAGCCTTGCCCAGAGCCACGCGCTGCTTCTCTCCCCCGCTTAAATGCTCCAGAGACCGCTGCTCCAAATCCTCTAGGCGCAGCAGATGAATAATCTCATCAATCAAGGGTTGGGCATCTTCCGTATCCTCTCCGAGCCAGTTTTGATACGGAAAGCGGCCCATCTCCAGGACCTCGCGGACAAGAAACCCGACTGGCGGCAATGCTTCCTGCTCCAATACCGCCAAAAGCCGGGCCAGCTCCTTTCGCGAATAGCCGCCTACCTCTTTGCCATCCAGATGAATCTCTCCGGCATCCACGCCGGCGACTCCCGAGATCAGCTTGCACAAGGTAGATTTTCCGCTGCCATTGGGTCCGATGACTCCGAAAAACTCCCCCTTCGCTACCTCAAACGTAAGGTCGCGAAGAACGGGAGTTGACTGGTAGGACTTCCCCAGCCCCTTTACCTGTATCATCTCGCTATCCCCTCCCCTGCTGTTTTCTCATCCGCAACAAATAGGCGAAAAAGGGTGCACCCAGAAAAGCGGTAATCACGCCGAGCGGAATCTCGGTTGGGCTGAGCAGCATTCTGGCCAGCGTATCCGCCCACAGGACGTAAATCCCCCCGAAAAGCGTTGACATCGGCAGCAGCAAACGATAATCCGGCCCCATCATCAATCGAACGAGATGCGGCACAACCAGACCGACGAAGCCAATGATCCCGGAGATGGCGACCGCAGCCGCTGTCAGCATGGTGGATATGATCAGCACGAGCAGCTTGGTCCGGTCTACATGGACGCCGAGGTGTGCTGCCTGCCGCTCCCCTAATGCAAACAGATTGAGGGAACGCGCATAGCTGACGAGCACGGCAAGCCCGATCAACAGATAGGGAACCAGGACGTAGGAGTATGCCCAGCCGCGAAACGACAAGCTACCCAGCAACCAAAAGACGATCTCGTTCACGACCTTGTCAGACAGGGAGACCATGAATGATACCAGCGAGCCGAGAAATGCCTGCACGACGACGCCGGATAACAAAAGTGTCTCGGTCTTCAGCTTGCCTTGTGTATTCGCCAGGCGCAGCACAACCCACAGGCTGAGCAAGCCCGTGAAGAAAGCGACCAAGGGAATACTCCACTGTCCCAGGAATGAAATATGCAGCCCGAATAGTATGAGAAATGCTGCTCCTACCGCGGCACCGGATGCCACTCCCATCGTGTAGGGGTCAGCAAGCGGATTGCGCAGCACTCCTTGAAAGCCCGCCCCGGCAAGAGAGAGACAGGCGCCTACCAATACCGCGAGAATCACCCGTGGAAAACGGACTTTCATGACGATCTGCTCGGCGGATTCCGGCCAGGAGACGGAAATGAAGTCCCCGACTACCGGTACCTGATGCAGCAGAATCAGCCAAACCTGCGAAGGCGGCAGATTGGCGGCACCCATCGAAATACTGAGAACCATGGAAAGAAGCAGGAGCAGCCCCCCGACTCCGCTCCAAAAAAGGAGGCGTCCCTTCATGCTACTTCACCAAATCGGGATAAATTGCCTTCGCTACTTCGATCAGCCCTTTGGTGATGCGGGGACCGGGACGTGACAGCATATTTTCGTCCATTCCGTACAGTTTTTCTTCTTTTATGGCCGTGATCGTATTCCATCCGCTGCGTGACTGGATAATTTGCTCCAGCTTTTTCCCGGTTTGCTCATCCGTCATTCCGCTGGCATACAGGATTACATCCGGATTTTCCTGTAAAATTTTCTCTTCATTGATTTGATTCCAGCCTTGCGTATCGGCAGCAATATTGACTCCCTTGGCGATGGTGATCAATTCATCCATAAACTCGCCTTTGCCAACCGTCCAGCCAGGCGCAAATTCCAAATATACTTTTTTCATTTCTTCTGCCTTGACGTTTTGGACCGCCTCCGTCACATAGGCAATATCGGCTTTCATTCCCGCGACGACCTCTTCCGCCTGCGCCTGTCGATTCGTGATTTTGCCCATCGTCAAAATATTGTTCATGATATCTTCGACGCTGCTGGGATGTGTAATGTACATGGGGAGGCCGAGCGATTGCATCTTCTCCGCCACTTGCTTATCCATAGAAATGCCGCCGATGACCAGATCCGGACTTTGGGAGAGGATGGCTTCTTCATTAGGCTTGACTACCCCTCCGACTTTCGGTTTTTCCTTGGCTTCTGCCGGATAGTCATCATAATCAGATACGCCGACCACCTGCTCGCCAAGACCGAGAGCAAACAGGATTTCCGTCTCTGCCGGAGATGTCGAGACGATTCGCTGCGGCGCTTTCTCAATCGTAATCGTCTTGCCCGTGGCATCCGTTATCGTCAGCGGGTACACCGTCTGCTGCGCGACCTGATCGTTGCCAGTTGGTTGCGAAGCTTCTGTCTGTTGAGCTGGTGCGGAAGGCTGTTGTGTCTGAGGCTCTCCTTGCCCGGAACAGCCGACCAAAGAAAACGCGAGCAGTGCTGGGATTCCCCACTTTACAAAATGCTTCATCATGATTTTCTTCCTTTCTCATGCAGGCCCATCCTGTGCAGTTACAGCAAAAAACCCTTGCATCCGCGAAGGAGAACAAGGGCTGGCTCATGTAGTCGGACGGGAATGGACAGACGCGCAAACCTATCTCGCCGCCATCCGTCGCTTTCTGAACAGCCGATCCTTTCCGCGAAGGAACCTAAGGCTATCTCCAACAGGCAGGTCTCCTGGCTTGCGGGTATCAGACACCCTCCCCTTCCCGTTTTACATGAAAACAGTGGCATGGAGAATGCAACCCGATTTACAGTGGCGGGACCGCGCCGGAATCGCACCGGCTTCCCTTTTCACCTCTCCGAATGGACGAGGCACCTGTTGGCTGCAACGCATATGTAGCTGTGGCCAATCATTCATCATGTACCATCATAGCATTCCTGCCAGCAAAAAAGAAGCTGGATCACACTCCGCGCTTCTGCAGGTAATCTACGATGCCCATCGCGCAGACACTCAAATCAAGCCTGATGATTGTAAAAATGTCATGATTTCTCTCTATCCCCAGCGAAAAGAGGGATTCGGAAACCAGAGAGAGGAGCCGCTCACAAAGCTCTTCATGCCCCAAACCCTCTGCCAAGGTACGCTCTCCTTCCGCCACAAAGACAGGCAGCCACTCCGCCACCTGCCGATACGCTTCCTCTACCTCCTGTGTCATGCCGAAATGTCCGAAGTACAGGCGATCGAGCTGTCGTTCGCGATAACGAGCGATGGAGTGAAGAGTCGCATCCGGATCAAACTGATTGGGGGAGGTGGACGGCAGGAAGAAATCAATGCCCTCCCGTTTCAAGGGGCGGTAGTAGACGCCCGCTGTATCTCCGGTAAACATTCCGTTGCTGATGGGATCATAGATGCTGAAGTGATGATTTGCATGTCCCGGTGTATCGAGAAATTCCAATGTGCAGGACGGCCCAATCTCCAGCTTTTCCCCATCAGAACGAATCAGCACCCGCTCTTGCGGTACAGGAATGATCGGATCAAACAGCTCGTCGAATTTCTCCCCATAGACAGCTTTTGCCCCTGCAATCAAGCGGCTTGGATCGATCAAGTGACGGGCTGCCTTGGGATGGACGACGATCGTGGCTTGCGGACATTCCTGCAAGAGCAGACCTGCACCTCCCGCGTGATCCAGATGAATATGCGTCAGGATGATGTATTTCACTTGATCAGTCGAATAGCCGAGAGCTGACAAGCCCTCACGTATATAGGGGACAGATGGGCTTGGCCCAGTCTCTACCAGCGTCAACTGCTCTTCCGCAATGACGTAGGTTCCAGTGCGTTCCGGAAGGCCCCAATCGTAACCGTCAATCAAGTGGACACGTTTTCCCAAATCGAGGATAGATTGTGGTTTCACAAAAAACTCCTCCTTCACAAGCTTGTTCGTACCTCTCAACTGTACCACATGAAAAGAAAAGAGGCCGCCACATTTTGGCAGCCTCCCCACTTTTACAGTGCTTGGAACGTATCGGTCAATACAGGTACGATTTGTTTTTTGCGGGAAACAACGCCTTTTAGTACAGCCTTGTTTGCATCCAGCTTTACGTTGTAGGCCTTCTCTACGACTTGCGCGGATTTCCCCAACGCCAGGGCAACCGAATTGTTGTTGAGGATGTCCGTCACAACGAAGACGAACAGATCCAGCCCTTTTTTCTCGATGATGGCATTCAAGGCAGCTTCCAGCTCTTCCTGACGAGCCAGAACATCGTTCACATCGACAGCGTTTACCTGGGCGATCTCTACCTTTGCGCTTCCCATCTGGAATTCCTTGGAATCCAACGAGATCAACTCGGCAATCGTTTTTTCACTCAGGTCAGCACCTGCTTTCAGCATGGCCAGTCCGTATGTCTCAAGATCTACTCCGGCGATCTGTGCCAGTTCGTGGGCAGCCTTTACGTCCTGCTCCGTGCAGGTAGGCGATTTCAGCAGCAGCGTATCTGAAATGATGGCTGACAGCATCAGACCCGCGATTTCTTTGGGAATTTCCACGCCGTTTTCTTTGTACAGCTTTTTCAGAATCGTCGTCGTGCAACCAACAGGCTCGACGCGCATATACAGCGGGTTGCTCGTCTCAAAGTTGGCGATGCGGTGATGGTCGATCACTTCTACGACTTGCACCTGCTCAATATCATTCGCGCTTTGCTGGCGCTCATTGTGGTCGACCAGGATGACTTCCTTCACTTCATTGGCTACCGTTTCCACCTGGCGGGGAGCCTTTACCTGGAAAGTATCCAGGACGAATTGGGTTTCGCCATTTACGCCGCCCAAACGAACAGCCTCGACGTTTTCTCCCAGCTTGCTTTTCAGGTCTGCATACACCAATGCAGAACAGATGGAGTCAGTATCCGGATTTTTATGGCCGAAAATTAGTTTTTTATCCACGTCACATGCTCCTTACACTTGTTTTGGCGAGAAAATTATACCATAGTTTAGAGGGTATTCGCACGTATCAATATTCGTTCATGCGTCCCTCCCGACGCTCCACGTATGCACGACCTGCACTCCCCCTCAACCAACAGCGTACAAGAGAGCAGGAAGGGAAAGAAAAAGACCCCGACTTATTAGCCAGGGGTCTTGCCGATTCGGATCAGCGAGCTTTTTTCTATTCAATATAAGCGTACTCAAAATAGGTGTGTCCAATATAGTTCTTCATGACGCCTTTCACATGCGGCTTCGCCAAATAGGTATCCTGATAGAAATAGAGCGGGAAGACCGGCATTTCGTCCATCAGGATTTTCTCAGCCTTGGCATAGTTTGCGGAACGTTTGGCCTGGTCCTGAATTTCGCGGTTTTCCTGCAGCAAGGCGTCGTACTCCTTGTTGCTCCAGCGAGGTCCGTCTGCAGCATTGACAGTCTCAAACAGGGTCAGGTTGGTCATCGGGTCCAAATAGTCTCCGGTCCAGCCGTCTCGCGCAATCATAAAGTTGCCCATTCTCATTTCATCCCAGTAAATTTTCGACTCCAAAATATTGATCGTCACTTCGACGCCCAGATTTTCCTTCCACATGCTGTGCAGCGCCTGCGCGATGTCCCTGTCCGTCTGTCCAGACATCGTCATGAACTCGATCTCCGGCAAACCTTTTCCGTCGGGATACCCTGCTTCGGCCAGCAAGCGCTTCGCTTCTGCCACGTCCTCCTTGAACAGATCTCCTACGACATCGCGGTACTCCTTGGAAGGGTCGACGAGATCAGGCATGCCGTACGGTACAAAGCCATAAGCTAGTTTTTCCGTCGATTGCAGCACGTTTCTTACGATTTGTTCGCGATTGATGGAGATGGCGAACGCTTTTCTGACACGAGCATCATCGAATGGCTTGACGCTGGTATTATAGTCGAAATAGTACGTACCGATACGGTCGGCAGCAAAATACTCGGGCGAATCTTTGTATTTTTGCATCGATTCATTGTTCATGTTGTCCGAAACGTCGATCTCTCCATTGGTGTACGCAGCCAGCTCTGCTTCCGCAGCTTCAATGAAGACAATCTCCAACGTATCAAGCTGCACTTTGTCAGCTTCCAGGTAGTTCGGATTTTTCTTCAGCACGTATTTCTGTTTGGGGTGAATCTCTGTCAGCATGAACGGACCTGTGACAAGGTACGTTTCTGGTGTCTTCGTCCATCCGTCATTGCCATCCACTACGTCTTTTCGCACGGGATAGTACGACGTCGCACAAAGAAGATTCAGGAAGTATGTCGTTGGATTTTCCAATTGCACCTCGAGGGTCTGGTCGTCCACCGCTTTTACCCCTACCTCATCGGCTGTTGCTTTTCCTTCATTATAATTCTGTCCGTTTTTCAGATAGAACAGGTCAAACGCGGCTTCCGAGGCCACATCCGGGTTCAACACGCGTTTCCAGGAGTATTCAAAATCATGGGCGGTGACAGGCTTGCCGTCACTCCACTTGGCGTTCGGATTGATCTTGAACGTGTACTTGGTTCCTGTCTCATCGATTTGGGTGTCACTGGCCAATGAAGGAACGGGCTGACCATCCTTATTGATCTTGTACAATCCCCTGAAGAGGTTCTGCATGACGACGGAGGAACGCGAATAGACGTTCAAGGTAGGGTCAAGTGTCTCTGGTTCTGCAGGCAAGGCATAGACGACTTTCTTTTCTTTCTGCGGCGATTCGGTTTTGTTCTCTGTCGTATTGCTCGTGTTGGGCGTGCTGGTGTTGCCGGGTGCAGTCGTATTGCTGGAGCTGCAGCCCGCGATAATGGTGGCAACCAATGATAATTTGAAAAAAAGGCCAACGAGCTTTTTCATTTTCTTCCCCCTCTGTTCTGTAATGTATGAAAATCCGTCTTGGAAGACAGCTTTCATCTGAGGCTGGTGCTTGCGGTCATCAAAACGGACATGACCGTTTTGGATCAGGAAACGATGTGGCAAGCTACCTGGTGTCCATTCCCAACGTCTTTTAATGCAGGCTTCGCTTCCCGACATGCTGCAACAGCATAGGCACAGCGCGTCTGGAAAGCGCAGCCCGGAGGCGGGTCGAGCGGACTTGGCACATCTCCTTGCAGATGAATGCGTTTACTCTTCTCTGCCAGATCCGGGTCAGGGATTGGCACGGCGGAGAGAAGCGCTTTGGTATAAGGATGCTGCATGTTGGTATACAGCTCATGCGCATCCGCGATTTCAACCAGACTGCCCAGGTACATCACTCCTACCTTGTGGGAGATATGCCGCACCATCGACAGGTCGTGGGAGATGAACAAATAGGTAAGCCCGAATCTCTCCTGCAGGTCCTCCAGCATATTGACGACCTGCGCCTGAATCGAGACGTCCAGTGCCGAAATCGGCTCATCGCAAACGATAAATTCGGGCTCTACAGCGAGGGCGCGGGCGATCCCGATCCGCTGGCGCTGTCCTCCGGAAAATTCATGCGGGTAGCGGTTGATGTGATCTCGCTTCAAGCCGACGAGTTCGACCAATTCACGGATCCGGTCAGAGCGATCCTTCCCTTTGCAGATCCGATGGACATCCAGCGGATCCCCGATGATCTCTCCCACTGTCATGCGCGGATCAAGGGAAGCGTAAGGATCTTGAAAAATCATCTGCATTTTCTTGCGGTATGGCAGGAGTTCACTGTGCTTTAGATTTTCCAGCGGAGCGCCTTGGAAAAGAATCTGTCCGGATGTGGGCTCGTATAGTCTTAACAGCGTTCGTCCAGCTGTCGTCTTGCCGCAGCCTGATTCGCCGACGAGTCCCAGCGTCTCCCCCTTTTTGATTGAAAAGCTGATGTCGTCTACTGCCTTGAGCTGGCGGTCGCTGCGGCTGAACAAGCCTTTTTTCACATCAAAGTATTTCTTCAAATGTTTGACTTCGATCAGATTTTCAGTCGTTTGGGTCATGAGCCAATCACCTCTCTTTCTGCTTTTGCAGCTTTCGGGTGCATCAGCCAGCACGCAGCCCGATGGCTCTCGCTCAAAGAGATGGAGACTGGAGAATACTTCGTGCAAACCTTCATCGCGTGCTCGCAGCGGGCAGCAAACGCACAGCCCTGCGGCGGCGCCAACAAATCAGGCGGACTTCCCGGGATCGGAATCAGCTTTTTCTTTTCCCCTTCGGATACCTTGGGCATGGAACGAATCAGTCCCCATGTATAGGGATGCTGCGGGTTGTAGAAGACTTCCCGCGTCGTGCCTTCCTCTACGATCTGGCCGCCGTACATGACAATGATCCGACTGCACATACTGGCTACGACGCCCAAATCATGGGTGATCAGTACAATAGAGGTATTGCTTTTCTTTTTCAAATCCCGCATCAAATCGAGAATCTGGGCTTGGATCGTCACGTCCAGCGCGGTCGTCGGTTCATCAGCGATTAACAGCTTGGGGTTGCAAGAGATTGCGATGGCGATCATCACCCGCTGCCTCATTCCCCCGGAAAATTCGTGCGGATATTGATTGAGCCTGGTTTCAGGACTCGGGATCTCCACCATTTTCAGTACTTCGATGGCCTTTTTCTTTGCTTCTGCCTTGGAAAGCTTCAAATGGATGCGAATCGGCTCCATAAGCTGATCGCCGATGGTGAACAAAGGATTGAGCGAAGTCATCGGGTCTTGAAAAATCATGCCGATATCGTTGCCATGCAGCCGGCGCATTTGCGTATGATCCATATCCATGATCTCAGTACCATCGAACAGAAGGCGATCCGCTTCGATGCTGGCGTTGTCAGGCAACAGACGCATGATCGACAGCATGGAGACGCTTTTTCCAGAGCCCGATTCTCCGACGATCCCCACCGACTCTCCTTTCTCGACATGAAAGGAGATCCCGCGAACAGCTTGAACTTGCCCTGCTTCGATATGGAAGGTGGTTCGTAAATTGTTGACCTGAAGCAATTTCACAGGTTATCCCCCCTATTTCTTCAGACGTGGATCCAGCGCATCCCTCAACCCGTCGCCGATAAAATTGAGCGCAAACATCGTGATGCTGATCGCGAGCGCAGGGAACAGCATCTGGTACGGTTGGGTAAACAAAGTGGGGATGGCGTCGTTCACGAGTGTGCCCCAGCTTGCGATCGGCACCTGAATCCCGATCCCGAGAAAGCTCAGGAACGCTTCGGAAAAGATCGCGGATGGAACCAGGAAGGTAACGGTCACGATAATCGGCCCGATGCTGTTGGGTATGAGGTGTTTAAACAAGATGCGCAGATTGGAGGAACCAATGGCCCGTGCAGCGAGTGCGTATTCCTGATGCTTGAGCGTCACGACCTGCGAGCGGACGATACGCGCCGTCCCGATCCAGGAAGTCAGGCACAAGGCGATCAAGATGCTCTGGATGCTGTTGCCGAGGAACATCATCACCAAAATGATGTAGAGCAGATCCGGCACCCCGATCATGATATCGACGATGCGCATCAGCAGCATGTCGACTCTACCTCCAAAATACCCGGATATGCCGCCGTAGATGATGCCGATCACCATGTTGATGGCTGCTGCGACAAAGCCGATCAAGAGACTGATTCTCGCACCGTACAGCGTCCTGACGAAAATGTCGCGCCCAAACTTGTCCGTCCCAAACCAGTGCTCGGCAGATGGGGGGTGATTTCCGTTTTCCAAATTTTGGCCATCGTACGTATATTCAGAAAATATTGGTCCGAAAATAGCTGCGACTGCCATCACGATAATGACGCACAATCCGATCATCGCCAACGGATCTTTGCGAAAGCGAGCCCAGGCATCCTGCCAGTACGACTTGCTCGGACGAGTGATTTCTTCATTATCTTGCCGATCGGATTCATCCAGCTTTTCAAACAGGTCATCTGGAAGATCACCTGCAGCGCTCGTGGAGAATGGACCATCTTCTCTTTCTTTCATTCGGGCCGTATGAATCATACCATCACCTACTCATCCATTTTTACGCGACGATCAATCACCGCATAGAGAACATCCACAATGATATTGGCTACGACGATGAATGCTCCGAAGAAGACCGTCATGCCTAAAATGACAGAATAGTCACGGTCGCTGATCCCTGTCACGAAGTCCCTGCCGATACCGGGGATGGAGAAAATCCGTTCAATGACAAAGCTTCCGGTCAAAAGTATGGCCACCAATGGGCCTAAATAAGTAACGATAGGAATAATGGCATTTTTCAATGCGTGCTTGCATATGACTTTCAGTTCGTGGACACCTTTGGCACGGGCCGTGCGGATGTAATCGTATCTCATCACTTCGAGCATGCTGGAGCGCATCAATCTCGCTATATAGGCGATGGGACCAAAGGAAAGTCCGGCAACAGGAAGAATGTAGTGCTGCCAGGAGGTCAATCCGAATGTCGGCAACACCTTCAGCACGACAGCAAACAAGAAAAGCATCAGCACCGATAATACGAAGCTGGGAATGGAGATTCCTACCGTGGCGATAATCATCGCCAGCCAGTCAGCCCACTTCCCTCTTTTGATCGCGGACGTGATGCCGAGCGGAATTCCCACCAGCAATGCGACAACGATGGCTATGCTCCCGACTTTGGCCGAAACGGGAAATCCCTGCTCGATGATCTCATTCACGGTCACATCTCTTTGTTTGAACGAAAGACCGAAATCCCCTTGGGCCAGATTCTTCAAGTAGTTCACATACTGTACAGGAATCGGGTCATTCAGACCGTATTTCTCTTCGATTTTTTCCAGTACCTGTTTCGGCACTTTTCGTTCTTCTGCAGGGCTGAACGGTCCTCCCGGGATCGCATGCATGAGGAAAAAGGTGACGGTTGTCAGTACGAACATGGTAATGAGGCCTGCGACAATCCTTTTCACAATATAACGTCCCATTTGCTCACTCCTCTCCTTCGTGGATGTTTTCATGCATGCAAGTGCATTTTCATAAATATTTGATAAATCAAAATTGTAAGTCAATTATAGCTTGAAAGTAACGGAACCCGTCAAGTGCTAGTAAACAATAGACCTATATTGCATATATTGGTTTCGTGCGGTTTGTTATAAGAAATTTTAATAGCGAATATATATTATAGTAAAAGTAAAAAACTCTCATCCCGGATTGTAGAGTCATAGAATGAGAGTTTTTATGGGTGATTATTTAATCCTGCGAACCGAGCGTCTGGTTGACCTCCAGCAACACTTTTCCCGTGCTTCGGCGGCTTTCTACCCATTCATGCGCCAAAGCGGCTTCCTGTAATGGAAACGTTTTGCCGATCTTGATCTGCAGCTTTCCGTCTGCGATCAGGGGCAGGACTCGTTCGGCAACCGGTCGAAGCAGATGCGGGCGTTTTTGCCGTGTTGTACCAAAACTAAAGCCGAGAACCGAACGGCAACTCGCATGCAGATCGACCGTCTGAAATCTCCCTACTTCCCCGCTCGCATTGCCAAAATGGACGAGCCTGCCGTATGGGGACAGACAAGCCATGCTTTGTTCAAAGACACGTCCGGAGATGGAGTCGAGGATGACATCAGCTCCGACGCCACGGGTAAGCTCGTTTACCCGCGCAGCAAAATCCTCCTGCTGATGGCATATGACAGTATCAGCTCCCGCCTCTCGGGCAAATTGCGCTTTACTCTCGTCCCCAACTGTACCGATAACCAGCCCTGCCCCAAGAATTTTGGCCAATTGAATCGCCGTAGTCCCGATTCCGCCTGATGCTGCGTGGATCAGTACAGTCTCTCCTTGCTCTACCCTCGCTACGTCCGCGAGCAGCTTGTAGGAAGTAAAGGAGACGATTGGGCACGCTGCTGCTGTTCGGAAATCCAGATGATCCGGAATGGCGAAGGTCAGATCCTCGTCCGCAGCCACATACTCGGCGTACGAGCCGTTGGCAGGGAATGCGATGACCTTTTGACCCGCTTGAATATGCGTTACTTCCGCTCCTACGCGTTCAACCACCCCTGCCACATCCAAGCCTGGAATGAACGGAAGCTTGCCTCCCCCTTTTTTTCCGTACCTGGCCTTGATGTCTGCAAAGTTGACACTGGTGGCTGCAACGCGGATCAGAACCTGCTTGGCATGCATCTCAGGCAGGTCAGTGTCGGTATAGATCATGTTTTCCGGACCGCCAAAAGCAGTGACCATAATAGCTTTCATCGTGAATCCTCCCCGTCTACGGTCTGATATCTTTTCCTTTGAAATTTTTTCCTAACAGACGTATCGTAGCACAATCAAAAAAGATTCTGTCAGCCGTAAAAGTTTTCTGAAGATTTTAAAAAGAAAGTTTGTATAATGATACTAGACTTTCTTAATTTTTATTTGATAGGGAGGTATTTTTGCATGGTTGAAGGAACGAAAAGCAGTGTTTGGCAATCGTATCGCTATCCCATCATGCTTCTGATCTGTATTGCGCTTGGAGCGATCATCGGAATCTTGATGGGGAAAGACGCCGAAGCCTTGAAGCCCTTTGGCGACATCTTCATCAACATGATGTTTACTATTGTCGTCCCGCTCGTGTTCGTCAACATCAGCAGTGCCGTAGCCAACATCGTCGACTTGAAGCGGCTGGGAAAAATCCTCGGGGTCATGCTCGCTGTCTTCGTGATCACCGGCATCATCTCTTCCATCCTCATGCTGGTCGGAGTCTCGATTTTCCCGCCTGCTGAAGGAATCAAGGTGGAACTGCAGGCACCAGAGGAAATCAACCAGCTCAACACGGCTGATCAGTTTGTGCAAGCCTTCACCGTTTCCAATTTCAGCGATATTTTATCCCGCAAGAACATGCTGGCTCTCATTGTCTTTTCGATCTTGTTTGGATTATCGGTCAGCCTGGCTGGTGAGAAAGGACGAAAAGTGGCAGAGGGATTACATGCACTCTCCGAAGTGATGATCAAGATGATCAAACTTTTGATGTACTACGCTCCTATTGGACTTGGGGCTTATTTTGCCAATCTCGTCGGGGTTTTTGGCCCGGACCTGCTCGGTTCCTATGCTAGAGCAATGGCCATCTATTATCCAATCTCTTTTCTTTATTTTCTTCTTGCCTTCACGATTTACGCATACTTGGCCATGGGCAAGGGAGCACCTCGTCTCTTCTGGAAACATGCGATCTCTCCTGCCGTTACTTCTTTCGCCACCGGGAGCAGCGTCGCTACCATTCCGGTAAACCTTGCTGCAACCGAAAAAATCGGCGTGCCCAAGGACGTGCGCGAGATTGTCATTCCGTTTGGAGCCACGGCTCATATGGATGGATCCTGTCTAAGTGCGATCCTGAAAATCTCGTTTATCTTCGGTCTCTTCAATATGCCGTTCCACGGTTTGGACACCTATTTGACCGCGATTATGATCGCTGTGCTAAGCGGGGTCGTCATGTCCGGAGTTCCGGGCGGCGGTTTTATCGGTGAGATGCTGATTGTCACCATGTACGGCTTCCCTCCGGAAGCACTGCCCATCATCGCCATGCTGGGTACGCTTGTCGATCCGCCTGCCACGATGGTCAACGCTACCGGTGATACGGTTGCCAGCATGATGGTCGCACGCATCGTCGACGGGAAAGAGTGGATGAAAAAGAAAATACTCGGCCAGGAAGAAACAGCTTCCATGTAAAGGAGAACAATCGTGACTTCTCTCAAGATTCCTTTTATGAAAATGAACGGCTGCGGCAATGATTTCATCATCGTCGACAATCGCCAGGGCATCATGGACGGATTTGATTTGTCCCGGTTTGTCCAACGTGTTTGCGCGCGAGGAATCTCGATGGGTGCTGACGGCTTCATGATGCTGGAGCACTCGGAGCGTGCGGATTTCAAGATGCGTTATTTCAACGCAGACGGCAGTGAAGGAGAGATGTGCGGCAACGGGGCGAGATGCCTGTCCCGGTTCGCGCATGCCGTCGGGGCAGCAAAGGATACCATGTGGTTCGAGACCCTGGCCGGGTTCTACCATGCACAGATTCACCCGGAATCACAACTCGTGCGGGTAAGTTATCCCGACGTAGTGCTGGATGAGCTGAAGCTGAACCAGCCTTATCCAATGGATGGACCAGCTGCGCTGTATCATTACGGATGGATCGGAGTCCCACATACGGTCTGGTTTGTCGATCGCCTCGCAGCGATTTCCGATCGGCAAATCATTGACTGGGGCAGACAGATTCGCTATGATAGAATTTACTTTCCTCAAGGGACCAACGTTAATTTTGTCGAGGTCCTGGACGGGAATACCTTGCAGATCCGAACCTACGAACGCGGAGTCGAGGCAGAGACCTATGCCTGCGGTTCCGGATCGACAGCGGCGGCGGTCATCGCCGGAATGCTGGGACTGGTAGAGACAGGTTCGCCAGTGAGCGTCCATACTCGCGGCGGCATCTTGCAGATATCCTATCAGCTTGCAGAGGGGTTGGCCCAGGAAGTAACCATGGAGGGAAACGCCAAGATTGTAGCCTCCGGCGAGCTTCTCCCGGACGCTTGGCTATAACGGAAGACCGATTCATGCGCAAAAGCCCTTCCTGTCAGGGAAGGGCTTTCATACGTTTACATCGACTGGAGGGGTTTCATTCTTGGAAACACATGTAAAAGAGCAGCGTGTCACCTTGCAGCCTTGGAAGGCAAACGTATACGGAACTGTCTTTTCCATCCTGTTCTTCGTGATATCCATAATCTTGTATGGAGGGGAAGTTCATTTTTCCATTACGCTGCCAGACCTTCTGTTCTTTATCCTTTTGATCGTCGTGGGGATTGTCGTCCACGAGGCCTTGCATGGGCTTGGGTTTTATTTGAGTGGAAAAGTAGCCTGGTCTGATATCCGTTTTGGCGTCATCTGGAAAAAAATGATTTTCTACGCCTGCTGCTTACAACCACTGCCCATCTCCAACTATCGTCTGGCGGTCCTTCTTCCCGGCGTCTTGCTCGGGATCATTCCGTACTGTATCGCTCTGTATGCTCAGTCTCTTTTCTGGTATTCGTGGAGCATCATCATGATTCTCGGCGCATTCGGAGATGGATACATTCTCTGGACATTGCGAAGATTCGGGAAAGAGACGCGAATCGCCGATGACACAGATGCTATTGGATATATTGCGTACGTGACAGAGCCAACCCAGCCAAAGGCTTAGCGGGAAACCAGATCGCGATAAGCCGGCAGCCCCTCTGCTCCCTCCGCCGCTTTAATGGCATTGACTACAGCTGCCGCCAGAACCTCGGCCGACAAGGTGCCTACCAGGTTGACGGATGCGTCCACGCCACCTGTAGCTACCGCAAAAATGGTATCCCCGTCACTCATGGTATGGACGGGAAAGATAGACTTCGCAAGACCGTTGTGCGCCATCTGGGCTACCTTGTTGGCTTGCGTCTTGTTCAGGTTGGCATTGCTGGCGACGACGGCAATCGTCGTGTTGGTGCCGCTTGGAACAGGAGGCGCGCTCTGCTCGATCATCCAGGATAAGGCGTCGCGGATCTGTCCCTGGTCGTCGCGCGCTCCCGCCAGGATCTCCCCTGTAACGGGGTCCTGAACCTGTCCGACTGCATTGACTGCGACAATTGCCCCTACGACTAGTCTGTTTGGCAGCCGGACTGATGCGGAGCCCAATCCTCCCTTCATCGCCCGCTTGCCGCCTGCCAGCTTGCCTACTGTTGCCCCTGTCCCCGCCCCTGCATTTCCTTGCTTGACGGGATTTTTACTGGCGATTTTGGCGGCTTCGTACCCCATCTTCTGATCAGGTCGAACCTTGGCGCTGCCAAACGACAGATCAAAGATCACGGCTGCCGGCACAATCGGCACAACACCGACTCCTACCGGATGGCCGATGCCTTGCTCCTCCAAAAAGCGCATGACCCCGCTCGCCGAGTCGAGGCCAAATGCGCTTCCCCCTGTCAAAACAATCGCATTTACTTTTTCAACCATATTGATCGGATTCAGCAAATCCGTCTCTCTTGTCCCCGGTGCCGATCCGCGCACATCTACGCCGCATGGTGAACCTTCCTCCAGCACGACAACGGTACAGCCTGTCATGGCTTTCAAATCCTGCAGCTGTCCTACTTTTATTCCGGGCACGTCTACAATCGTACCGCCTGGTTGGAACAGACTGTCCGCCGGAGCAGCGGCTGCTCCGGCCGTTGCCTGAGATGCAGCAGAACCCTCTGCATTGGCTGTACCGGCACCTGCTAACAAGCTGCCCGGGACCGCTGCAGCTAAACCAATCATCGCTGCCTTGGTGAGAAATTCTCTGCGCGAAAAAGAACGGTTGTCCATTTCCTGGTCGTACATTTTCCTCCCACCTTTTGTGTGCTTTTCACCTATTCTATAATTTTTAGAATATTTCGTCTAATATTTTTCTCCCACAAAAGTCAGCATCATTTTCCGAATCGGGTAGGAGGCTACCCATTATTTGGGCAGCCGACCTCCCACACCACCGTACGTACCGTTCGGTATACGGCGGTTCCTAAGTTTACGCAGTGACTTGTCGATAATAATCTGAAAAGAATATGAAACCGAGTCCTTTGATCGTGTTGTTTCCGAGGGATTGGGCGAGGATGGGACTATTGGAGGTTCTCCAGTAGCTCTTTCTTGTGTTTGCGTATTCCCATGCCTTCTGGTCTTGGACTCCGAATAATTTCAGCATTTTAAACCTTGTCCTTATCCGTTTCCATTGCTTCCAGTAGATCATGCGAATTCGCCTTCGCATCCATTCATCCGTGGTTTGGAGCAGTTTCTTCATGTCGGCAATTTTGAAATAGTTCACCCAGCCCATGATATATCGTCTGAGCTTCACGGCTCTGTCTTCGTTTCCTATTCCGTTGCTTCTTGCGGTCAACTCCTTAACCTTGGTTTTCATCTTCACGATGGATTTCGGATGGATTCTGACTCTCGTCTGCCCCTTGAGGGAGTAAAATGAGAAACCAAGAAATTTGACCTTCCTCGCCTCATCCACGACCGTCTTCTCCCGATTTACTTTGAGGAAGAGTTTCTTCTCGATAAAGGGGAGGATGTTCCTCAGCGCTCGCTCAGCACTTTTTCTGCTCTTGCAGAAGATGAGCAGATCGTCCGCATAGCGGACGAACCTATGACCTCTGTTTTCCAGTTCTGTGTCCAATTCGTTCAGCATGATATTGCTAAGTATTGGACTCAGATTGCCCCCTTGCGGTACACCGACTTCCGTTTCTTCAAACTTATGCTTCACGATGACGCCAGCTTTTAGGTACTTGTGTATGAGTGAGATGACCCGCCCGTCCTTGATGGTTCTCGATAATACCTCGACGAGTTTACTTTGATTCACGGTGTCGAAGTATTTCTCCAAGTCCATATCCACCACGTATTTGTACCCTTCTTGTATGTTCGCCTGACTTCTTCTGATTGCATCATGTGCGCTTCGTTTGGGGCGGAAGCCGAAACTATTCTCGGAGAACTCTTTCTCATAGATCGGCGTAAGCACTTGCGCTATGGCTTGTTGGATGACTCGATCAACAACCGTCGGGATTCCCAGGTTTCTTTTCTTTCCATTCTCTTTGGGGATTTCTACCCTCCGAACGGGGTTCGGACGGTATTTCCCGTCCAGGATTGATTGCCTGAGTGTCTCCCCATTCTCTTTGAGATGTTGTAGAAGTTCATCCACTCCCATCCCATCAATTCCGTGGGAGCCTTTGTTCGCTTTGACTCTCTTGAACGCTTCGTTCAGATTGTTCCTGCTCACAATTTTCTCGAGCAATCCATCCTTCGGCAAGTCTGTGTTGGTGTTATCCGTTTCAGTTATCCTCGCAGGAATGTGCGCTCCCGCATATCCTTCGTGTTCCGCACTATCTTTCTGCGTGAAGCCTTCCGTTGGAAGTTGGCTGCCCTTTGCTCCTGTTTTGGTAACTTTCATTGACTCACACCTCCTTAGGTTCGGCCCTTCCCGCATGTTGTCGACTGCATGCGGTACTATGGCGTCTGCTGACTTCTCATGATAAATCTTGTTTCAACCGTGATTCGAAGTGCATCTCCTCACGTCCATGAGACCTCCCACGGTAAGACGATTCACTTTCCTTCCATATACCCACATCATTTACATTGGTACGTCCGTGTAGTTAATTGGACTTCGTCTTGTTTGGCAGACTCATCCCGTATCCTATGCCTGATGATGTTCGTGTTCCTTGGGCCGGAAGTTTGCCTCCAGCTTCCTTTGGATTCCACCTCGCGGTGGACACCCTTGCTCTTGGCTAGTGGTTGGTAACTACAAACCCCCACAGTGGACTTTCACCACCTAGTTAATCGCCATGCGTGGCACACCAAAAAACGCCCCGCTGCATGAAACAGCGGAGCTTGAGCAGATCCTTCCTGTAGATCAATCGGCCTGTGGAGGAAGAAGTTGTTGGACACGCAGACGGACATTACTGACTTCCTGCAGCATTCCTTTCTCAGAATAGTAGTCGATCAGTTTTTCGGCGAGACTCAGCCAAAGATTCCGCAGCCTTTTGCGTTCTTGTTCTGCCCACAGAAAGTCGTACGCCCCCAGGTAATCCCCTTCATACATGCTGAAGGCATGCGCGCAATCCTCTATCTGCTGCGGAAAATGCTGCTCTGCCTGCTTCACCTGGCCTTCCCATTTTTCCGTATCGACCTGCGCTTCACCGAGCGTAAGCATGTAACCCCTGCCACATTCACCGCTGCGAATGGCGACCGTTCCCATCCCGTTGTTTTGCAAGGTTTGGCGGATGTGATAGATGGCTGTATACAACTGCTGCGCCGCTCTCGATTCCTCGTAGTCCGGCCATAAAAGCTCGATCAAGTGTTGATTGTCAATCACTTGATTTCGATGATGCAGCAAATACGCAAACAACTCCAACGCCTTTGCAGAACCCCATCTGAGCGATTCCGGTTCCTTGCCTGGCAGTTGAACGCGGATTTGTTGAAAACAACAGATCTTTGTTTCTCTTGAGACGATTTGCCTGTCTCGGCCAGCCTCCATTTTTTCACGCAATCGCTGGACGGATTGCTGGAGACGTTCCGGCAACACGGGTTTCAAGAGATAATCCAGCGCATATAGGTCAAATGCCTGCAATGCATAACGGTCAAAAGCAGTCACAAAAACCATCAGTATGTGCGGAAAAGCTGCTTGCACCTGCTCTCCCAGTTGCAAACCGTCTATTTCGGGCATTTGAATATCGAGAAAAACCACATCTGGCTGTAGCTCTTTGATCTGCCCGAGTACGACAGTCGGGTCTGAGAATTCCCCGATACACTCTATATCTGATGCATATGTTTCCAGAGTTTGCTTGAGGTGGCTCAAAGCTAATCGCTCATCGTCGACTAGAATAGCCTTCATGGTGGTTCCCCCTCGCGACTTGTCCATCTCTATCCATTGTATCATCTATGATATGGCAGCAGACAAAAACGCTCAACCTCATTCAACAAATCGTTGAAATAGGCTGAGCGTTGATTTGGACAAGTTTTAAACTCCTGTGATCATTCGATTGACCTGGCCAGTCACTAGCAGCATCGCTTGCAATACGGGCATCATCTCGGCTACATTCTTGCCCGTGTAGCGGATCGTTCGGCCTTCGAGCAGTTCCACACCAGGCATCCAGCTCACGGCTGTCGCAAATTGCGATCGGGTAAACTCGACAACCAGTGTGTTCTCTTCCTGCTGCTGGATCGGCTTTACGGTACTTCGGTTCAGCAGCGCTTCCTTCGCTCTTCGACGGATCTGCTCTCTGGCCCGCTGGGGATGCAGAGCTAGAGAGGAGAGACCGGTAATGCCTGATTTTACTGCAACGGTATAGACGCCCGGAATATCCTCCTCTACTTCCCGAGCCGTCTGCTCATCCCCGGTCACCAAAACGACGGGTACGTGAAAAGCTCCTGCGATGGCAGCATTCAGACCGGCTTCCCCCACTTCTTTTCCATTCAAGATCAGACGATGAATCGCAAGACCGGACAGTGTGTGATTGAGCACCGCCTCCCCTGTTCCTGCCTTCCCGTGATAGCCGACGAAAAAGGCTGCGTCACAGTTTTCATCGATTCCCTGCATCATGCACAGCGGCTTGAAAAAACCGCGGATCACGTCAGCCGCGGGATGCAGCTCTTCCAAAATCAGATTGTTCATCGGACCGTGAGATTCGTTGACAATGATCTGTGTCGCACCCGCTTCCAACGCTCCTTCAATCGCCGCATTCACATCCAATGTCAACAGCCGGCGTCCCGCTTCATAATGCCTGCGGCCAGGGATGACATCCTCCCATTCACTGATACCCGAAATCCCTTCCATATCCAAGGAGATGAAAACTTTCATGAATACCTGCCCCTCCCTTTCTGATCACGCTTCCACTTTTGGCAATTGGCGCGAACCCAAAGCAAAGCGCTTGATCTCTCCCGCCTGGTTCCTTACAAAGCGGACGAGCGTATCTACCCCTCGCCGTGTAAACAGGAATTCATCTTCGCCGATCGGGCGCAGCGGCAAAGACTCACTTCCCATGCCGAGCAGCAGTTGTTCAGCTTCTTGATCTGCCCGAATCTGAACTTCATCGCCTTCCCCTGACTTGAAAGTCCCCTCAAACTGATGTATCTCAGCAAACGGGATTTCATAGTCCGCAAAGCTCGCATACTGGGTCCCCGGAGGACGGAAAAACAGGTTGTTCAACAATCCCAGCGTCAATTCCGAAATCGGGGCATCCCCCACATTGGTCAAAAGGATCCCTGTCAAGCCCGCTTCCGGCAGGATCAGCATTTGTGCTGTAATTCCCTTCAATCCTCCCGTGTGCTGGATGAGTGTCACCCCTTCCGCAAAAGGGATGATCCCTAGTCCATACCCATAGCCGCGTATGGCATCCACCTTCGCATGAGGCGAAACCATCAGCTTGACGCTTTCTTCGGAAAGGATGCGGACACCACCCGAAGTTCCGCCGGTCCGGAACAATTCCGCATACCGCAGCATGTCTTTTGCAGACGCCTTGAGAAATCCCGCTGCGCGCATGGACGGGGAATCCCACCAGATGGGGGCACGGTACACTTCCTTCACGCCTTCCTTTTCTTTGGCTGCGTACAGGGTGGAATGATTGTCATCTCCCAACTCCTCGACAAAGAAGACGGAACGACTCATCCCCAGCGGCTGCAAAATACGTTCTTGCACATAGCTTTCATAGGTTTGCCCGGTGACGCGTTCGATAATGGTCCCCAACAAGGCGTAAGCATCGTTGGAATAACTGAACTCCGTACCTGGAGGACCCAACAATTCGATCGGCTGCTCGCCGATATAAGCCATCAATTGCTCAAAGGTGTCGATCGGCTCTTTGCCGGCAAATTCGGGGTGTTTCAACAGTTCTTCTGCTGCCGGATCATCCTGCATGCTGCGCTGCGTCGCAGGGATCAGCGAGGAAAGCGGCGGAAGTCCCGGCGTGTGAGTCATAAAGTGGTGGATCGTGACATTCCGGGTATGTTCCTCGTCAGGTGTGCGGAACTCAGGCAAATAGCGTATCACGGGATCATGCACGGACAGCTTTCCTTGCTCCTGAAGCTGCATGATGGCGACACAAGTGAACGATTTGGTGATCGATCCAATGCCGAAGACCGTATCCAGATCGGCCGGAATTTTCGCTTCCCGGTCGCGATAGCCAAAGCCTTTTTCATAGATCAGTTGCCCATCCCTGGCAACCGCGATGAACGCTCCCGGCACTTTCGTTTCATCGATCAAATCCTGGGCGTATGACTCAAAGGTCTGTTCCCATGTCTGGACGCTCATCTCATGCCTCCTCCTTTTCTTTGATCAGTTGACGGAAATGGAACGCCACGCGACTGACTTCGCCGGTATTGCTGCGGATAAAGCGAATGTACCTCTCCTGTCCTGTCCCCAGCTTAAAGACAAAGCTGTCTTCCTTCACTGCACGCAGCGGGAGGGTCATGCCTTGGAACTGCAGCTCGAGTCCTTCGTCATTCAAGGAAACCTGAACCTTCTCCCCTTCTCCGGACCGATACTCGCCAATGAATTCATTTAAAAGATCCGCAGATACGGAATAGTCAGGATACAGCGCGATGGGTTCTTCGACCGGAAGTGATTGGGCCGTGTTAATGGCCGCCGCCAAAAGCTCCGCGGAAGGCGAGCCGTCCAGATTAGTCAGGACAACGCAGGCGATTCCTTGCTCGGGTATGATGCATAGCTGAGCGGCCACTCCTTTTATCGCGCCGCCATGCTCGATCAATGTCCCCCCGCGAAAATTCGGTGTCACCATAAATCCGTAGCCGTAGTGGCGGGATGGCTCCAAACCTGCATAATTGCCAATCATCTGACGGACGCTTTCTTCAGACACGATGCGGACGTCCCCAACCATCCCGCCTGTACGGAAGATCTCGGCATAGGCGAGCATATCCCTGCCTGTAGACTTGAGGAAACCGGCAGCCCGCATGGACGGGGCATCCCACCAAAGAGGAGCCGCAATGACTTCTTTGCCTTCTTCCGCTTTTTTGTTCGTATACAGGGTGGTGATATCCTCGTAATCTCCCAACTCTTCGATCAAAAAGACGGTGTGCTTCATGCCAGCCGGTTCGAGGACATTCTCCTTCAGGTAGCTCTCATACGACTGTCCGCTGACCCGTTCGATAATCGCTCCCAGCAAAGAATAGCCATCATTGCTGTAGCTGAATTCGGTACCCGGTTCCCCCAGCAGCTCTACGTCCAGATCTGCAATAAATGCCATGAGTTGCTCATACGTATCGATGGGTTCATGAGCCGTAAGATCGACGCTGCTTTGATTATCCTGCACCGCTGGATCAATCTCCATGCTGCGCCTCATCGCGTAGTACAGCGTTGGCAGCGACGGCAGCCCAGAGGTATGCGACATCAGGTGAGCGATGGTGATCCGCTTCGTCCGCTCTACGTCTTTCGTCCGAAATTCCGGCAAATACGTGACAACCGGATCGTGAACCGAAAGCTTGCCGGCTTCTTGCAGTTGCATAATCGCTACGCAGGTAAAGGACTTGGTGATGGAGCCGATGCCAAACACGGTATCTGGCGTGATCTTTTCCTGCTTTTCCCGATCGCGGTAGCCCAGCCCTTCTGCGTACTGCAATTGTCCGTCCTTGGCGATCCCGATAAAGGCACCGGGCAGCTTGGCGTCTTCCATCCGTTTTCGAGCATACACTTCCAATGGATGCATGTCACATTTCCCCCTCGACGTTTTTTTCTAGCACATACGCGTGAACTGGTTCGTCACTTTTGAGCAAACCGATCACAGTGTACCCATGCAAAAAAGCCGACTTGCACATGTCGCGCAAAGCAAAGCGCCAATCCATCGCCACCTGCAGAGCCTCTTGTTTGAGGCTGTGAATCGACGCAGGGACACCTAGCAAAATGCCCGGATGCTCACCCAAGCCATCCCGAATCAATGGCCGTGGAAGTTTCTGTTGGTCAAGCTCCCAGTCGAGCAGTCGCGGGTACGAGCTCCATCTCGGCTCTTCGTTTTTCCCTCCACTTATCCCAACCATGGTACGCTTGCCGTTCAACTCCCATTCCAGCAAAAAGCGGTCTGACGGCAATCCCTTGTTGATGCCGTCATGCATATCACCGTAGTAGGACTCCATGTATTTCCTCACCTTGCCGCCCAGTTTGCACAAGTTGAGGTAGGCATTGCGCGCCTCTAGCGGATCATAGGTCCAGACAATCCTGTCGTATCCGTAATCCAAGGCCCATTCACGCTGCATCAGCTTGAGCTTCTTGCCGATGCCCATGTCCCGGTACTCTGGCAGAATTCCCAGCATATGCGAGCAAAGAAATCCTTGGCCTTCCCGAAATCCGGCGAAACCATAGCAAAAGCCGACGGGCAAGTCTCCAGCATATGCTGCGATCACGACTCCGCCATTGTGAGACGCAGCCAACAGCTGGGCAGCCGGAGTCATGACTCCTTCTCCCCATATCTCGCATTGCAGCTCTTCGATTTCGGCCATCCGGGCAGCGGATGTAACGGTTCGGTATTGCAGTACCTGATTCATTTGTTCACTCCCCTCGAATCAGGATTTTACATCCGCCATTGTGTAGCTTTTTTCATGTACTTGCAAGGCTTGAACTGCGGACCAATTGATCGCGTAGCCAATCCCGGGGCCATCTGGCACAGCCAGAATGCCTGGCTTGAGGAAAGCCACCTCGGGAACGACGATGTCCTGCTCCCAGTAGCGGTTGGACGTAGAGGTGTCGCCCGGTATGGTAAAATTAGGTAAAGATGTAATCGCGATATTGTGCGCTCTGCCGATCCCGCTCTCCAGCATGCCTCCGCACCAAACCGGCATGTTGTGCGCCTGGCAGAGATCGTGGATTTTTTTGGATTCCGTCAGTCCTCCTACGCGTCCGATCTTGATGTTGATGATCTTGCAGCTCCCCAGTTCGATGGCACGTCTGGCATCCTCCGCTGTATGAATGCTTTCGTCGAGACATATTGGCGTCTTCAATTGATTTTGCAAAAAGGCGTGATCGACGATGTCATCGTGTGCGAGGGGCTGTTCGATCATGATCAGATTGTACTGGTCCAGTTCTTTCATGATGTCGATCTGCTCCAGGGTATACGCCGAGTTGGCATCTGCCATCAGCGGCAGCGAGTCGCCAAAGCGTTTGCGAAGAGCTTCAATCAAGGCAATGTCAAAGCCCGGCTTGATTTTCACCTTGATTTTTTTGTAGCCCTCGGCAACAAAGCCTTCTACTTTCTGCACGACATCCTCCACTGAAGGTTCGATCCCCACGCTTACGCCCACTTCGATTTCCGTGCGTTCGCCGCCAAGTGCTTGAGCCAAGGTCATTCCTTTCTGCTTCGCATACAGATCCCATACCGCCCCTTCGATGGCTGCCTTCGCCATATTGTTGCGGCGTATCGGGGCAAAGAGACGGGCCACGTCTTCCGGCCTCTCGATCGGACTGGTCAGCACCAGCGGAATCAGGAAGGTTTCCAGCATGTAGATGATTGTATCTGTCGTTTCTTCATTATAAAAGGGAAACGGCATGGCTACGCTTTCCGCGTACCCTGTCTCTCCTTCCCCATGCGCACTGACCAGCAGGAAATCGCGTTTCGTCTGTACGCCAAAACTCGTCTCGAATGCGTGCTTCAGCGGCAGGTGCAAGCGTCTTACTTCAATTTTCTCGATCTTCATGCTATCGCTCCTTTTCTGATGACCCATAAAGATGGCAAGCAACAAAATGCTCTCGTTCGATTTCAAGCTCCTGGGGCCGTACACGTCGGCAAATCTCCATCGCCTGGGCGCATCTCGGATGAAAGGCGCAGCCTGCTGGCGGATTGGCTGGACTTGGAACATCGCCTCCCAGTACGATTCGTTCCTTTTTCTGATTGGGATTGGGGATCGGGACTGCGGACATCAATGCTTGCGTGTACGGGTGCATAGGCTGCTCGAACAGTCGCCGCTTGTCGGCAATCTCGACGATACGCCCCAGATACATGACGGCGATCCGGTCGCTGATATGCTTGATGACACCGAGATCATGCGAGATGAACAAATACGTCAGTCCCAGCTCCTCCTGCAAATCCTGCAGCAAATTCAGGATTTGCGCCTGAATGGAGACGTCCAGCGCCGACACAGGTTCATCGGCTACGATCAGCTTGGGTCTAGCAGCGATGGCGCGTGCGATGCCGATGCGCTGTCTTTGCCCGCCGCTGAATTCATGCGGATAGCGGTCGGCGTGATTCGGATTGAGACCAACCAGCTGCAGTAATGCCAGTACCCGCTCGCGCATCTCTGTCGGATTCGCACCCTTCTCTCCCACCGAGAGGGCCTCCGCCAAAATGGTGGAGATTGTCAGACGCGGATTCAGGGAGGCGTACGGGTCCT
Organism: Brevibacillus panacihumi W25; assembly: GCF_000503775.1. GTDB lineage: Bacteria > Bacillota > Bacilli > Brevibacillales > Brevibacillaceae > Brevibacillus > Brevibacillus panacihumi_A. The sequence continues at coordinate 693,914 of NZ_KI629785.1, forward strand.
GGAAGATGATTTGCATTTGGTTGCGCATCCCTCGCAGCTTGGCTGGCGGCATGGAGACCAGTTCTTCTCCTCCGAATCGGACTGAGCCTGCGCTCGGTCGAACCAGTTGCAGAATGCTGCGTCCCGTCGTCGATTTGCCGCAGCCGCTCTCCCCGACGATTCCCAAGGTCTCGCCCTGCCGCAAGTGAAAGGAGACCCCGTCCACCGCTCTGATCTCACCCGTCTTTTGTCCGAACAACCCTTTTTTCAAAGGGAAATAGGTTTTGAGGTCTTCCACGACCAGCAGTGCGTCGTTCATATCGCCACCTCCTGATCCGCATACACCCAGCAGCGAACGGCATGCTTGCCAGTGCGAATCATCGGCGGCTTTTCCCGAGCGCATCTTTCCATGGCATGGGTGCAGCGCGAGCGAAACGGACAGCCATCCTGCACCTCTCCCAAAATCGGCACATTTCCTTCGATCGGCGTCAAGCGCTTGTTCTCTCTGTCCAGACTCGGGATCGAATGCAGCAGACCGACCGTATAAGGATGTCTGGGAGAGGCAAACAAGGTCTGCATATCCGCTTCTTCGACGATTTCTCCGTAGTACATCACCATGACGCGGTCCGCCATCTCCGCTACGACCCCGAGATCATGCGTGATCAAGAGGATCGCTGTATTTGCCTTGCGTTTCAAGTCATTCATCAGGTCGAGGATTTGCGCCTGAATGGTAACGTCGAGAGCAGTAGTCGGCTCATCCGCAATCAGGAGATCCGGCTGGCAGGCCATCGCCATAGCGATCATGACACGCTGCTTCATCCCCCCGGAAAGCTGATGAGGGAAATCATGGACGATTTTCTCCGCGCGGGGAATCCCCACTTTTCGCAGCATCTGGATGGTCTGGGCCCGTCTTTCCTGCTTGCTTGCACTCGTATGCAGACGAAATACCTCATCGATTTGCCGGCCGATGGAATGGACGGGATTGAGAGAGGTCATCGGCTCCTGAAAAATCATCGAGATGTCATAGCCGCGAATCGCCCGCATCTCTCGCTCCCGGAGCTGGTTCAACACCTTGTCTTTGAAACGAATACTGCCTTCCACGACTCCCAGCTTTTTTGCAATCAATCCCATGATCGATAGGGAAGTAAGGCTTTTGCCACAGCCTGACTCCCCGACCAATGCTACGGTTTCTCCCGGTTGAATCTCAAAACTGACTTGATTGACTGCCGTAAACATGCCTCGCTCGGTCTTCAGCTTTACAGAGAGCCGGTCGATATCCAACACGGTCTTTTTCTCGTTCATCGTACAGCCCCCTATCCTTGCGATTGCTTTACTCCTGGACGAAATGCTCATAGGCTGTCTGGGCCAGACGGGCAATCACACGCTCTCCCTCTTTGACGGAAGGATTCCCGGAGGAAAGCGCTGCGATGGCAAACGCCCCTTTGTCATCGGAAAGATAGACAATGCCGACATCATTCACCACATGACCGACCGTACCGGATTTGCAGGCGATGATGGTCTCATCCGGCAACAGATACGGGATGCGATTGCGCAATTGCTGCCGCTTCATGATATCGAGCACGCCATCGGACGCTTGCTCAGACGCCAGTTTTCCCGTGCCGATCAGCTCCAGCAACCTGCCCATGTCTGCCGGTGTCGCCACATTGTTTTCAGGTGACGCTTGGAAAATGAAGCTGTCGGGATCAAAACCCGACGTCTGAAAAGATTCCGTCAGCTTCCGAAAGCCTTCAGCCCCTTTTTTCTCCCCGGCCATCCCCGCTCCGATGCTTAGCAGCTCCCAGCAATCGTGCTTGATGGAGATTTGCGTCAAGCCCAACTCTCGCATGTATGCCTCCACTCGCTCCTTGCCGATGATCTCCAGCACTTTGTCCGTAGCCAGGTTGTCGCTGACGATGATCATCAGTGTCGCAAGGTCCTTCAGAGCCACCTCTGCCCCCGGAAGAAATTCCTTCAATACCCCCGAGCCCGGGACCAGATCCGCTTCGCTCAGACGATACCTCTGCTCCAGGCTGACTAAGCCGGCATCCGCATCGCGAAAGAGAGCTGCCAGGATCGGCACCTTGAACGTGCTGGCCATCTGAAAATACTGTTCGGCCCGAATCTGAGCCTCTTCACCGGTACCCATATGCTTGACAGCCACCCCGAAGGTTCCTGAACTTTCCGACAATACAGACTCCAGCTTTTGCTGCAGGTTCATAATATGTTCCCCTCTCTGTCCCAACGGTTATTTAGGATCCAACGCATCGCGCAGTCCATCGCCCAAAAGGTTAAAGCCCAAGACTACCAGCATGATCGCCAAGCCGGGAAAGATAGACATCCACCATGCCTGCCCCAGAAATGCCTTGCCGACGTAGACCATGGCCCCCCACTCCGGCGCTGGCGGCTGTGCCCCCAGACCCAGAAAGCTGAGCGCTGCGGCAGCGAGTATGCTGGTGCCGAATTGCAAGGTCATCAAGACGATGATGGGGGACAAGATGTTCGGCAGGATATGCTTCACCAAAATGACCCGGTCGCGGATTCCCAATGCCCGTACGGCTTCGATGTACTCTTTTTCCCGAATGGAGAGGACCTGGGCCCGGACGACCCGCACATAGGAAGGGATTACGGCGATGACGATGGCAATCATGGCATTGGTCAAACCCGGTCCCAGCACCGCGATGATGGCGATTGCCAACAGCAAGGCAGGCAAGGCAAGCAAAATATCCATCACCTGCATGATGTAGAGCTCCACTTTGCGGTAGTATCCAGCAATCACGCCGAGGGTAACTCCGATCAAGGACGCGACGGTTACGGTGACCAATCCTGTCAACAGCGAGATGCGCCCTCCGTATAAAAGTCTGGAAAAGATGTCGCGGCCAAAGTCATCCGTCCCCAGCAGATGTGCAGAACCTGGAGCCATCAGCCGATCCTTGAAATTCATCTCATCAATCGGATATGGGGCAATCAGCGGCGCACTGGCACATCCGATCGTAAACACAAGCAAGATCACGGCGCCGAACATCGCCGTTTTGTTGCGCGCCAGACGCTTCAACACTTGCAGCCAGTAGGATACCGGAGGAGGAGCCACCTGATTTTCGGCAACCCGACTCGGAGACGATGTCCTGCTCTCATCTGCGATTTCAAGTTGACTCGCGTTTCCATTCATGTTTTCCCGCTCCTTCCTACTCGTATTTAATCCGCGGATCGAACAGGGTGTACAACAAATCGACCAAGAGATTGGTCAAGGCGAACAGGACGGCTGCGAAAAACACGATTCCCTGGATGGTCGGCAAATCCCTTTTGCCAATGGCTTCGATCGCCAGGCTGCCCAATCCCTGCAGCGAGAAAACCGTCTCGGTCACGATGGCTCCTGCCAACAAGGAGCCAAACTCCAGTCCGATCAGCGTCATGACGGGAATAATGGCATTTTGCAAGCCATGCATCAGGATAACCGACGTCCGCGGCGCACCTTTGGCTTGTGCGGTCCGCATGTATTCCTGCTTGATCACATCCAGCATGCTTGATCTCGTCATCCTGGCAATCATCCCTGCCCCACCCAATGCAAGCGTGATCGACGGGAGAACCAGCGAATAGAATCCGTCGTAGCCGGATATGGGGAAAATCGAAAGCTGATATGCAAAAATCCAGATCAGAAACAATGCGATCCAGAAGCCTGGCGCCGAAATTCCGAGCAAGGAAAAAAAGACGACGAGGCGGTCCACCCACGTATTCTGCTTCACCGCTGCTATCATGCCGACCACTATGCCGATCACTGTCGCCAGGATGATGCTGTACAAAGCAAGCTGAAGCGTGATCGGGAACCGGTCCTCAATCTCCTGCCAGACCGTTATCCCTGTGATGTAGGACGTCCCCAGATCGCCTTGCAGCAGCTTGCCGAGAAAACTGAAATAGCGCATGATCCAGGGCTGGTCCAGACCGAGCTGGGCGTTCATCGCAGCGATGGCCTCTTCCGTGGGGTAGTCCCCGAGCAGATATTGCACGGGGTCCCCAGGAATCAGTTGTACCAACAGAAAGATGAGAATGGTGACGCCCAGCAGCGTTCCCAAGAGCGACAGCAGTCTTCGAAATAGATATCGATGCAAACGCCCCATCTCCCTTTTTATTTGGTGATCTTGATGTCTCCAAACAAGATATCGCCTGTGAATGGATTTATTTTGTACCCTTCGATGTTGCGTGTTGCGGTAACCGATTCCGTGACATACAACGGCACCCACGGTGGATTCTTCACCAGTAGCTCCATAGCTTCCTCATAGACTTTCATCCGCTCCTCCTCGTTCAGAGTGGTGCGTCCTTTGGTCAAAAGCTCATCTACCTTCGGATCGGAATAATGGACACGCTTGGAGTTGTTTGTCTCCATGAGCAAAAAGAGAATGTCGGGATCATTCAATCCAAAATAGAGCAGGAAAAGTTCATGATTTCCTTTGATGGCCCGATCCTTGACTGTCGCCGCATCCGTGACGGCGATCTTGATGTCTAGGCCGATTTCCTTAAGCTGGTTTTGCAGAATCTGCGCGACGCGTTGCAAGACCGGATCATCCATTAATAGAAGTTCCAAGGAGAAAGGCTTGCCATCCTTTTCCACAATTCCGTCGCCATTGCTGTCTGTATAGCCTGCCTCTGCCAGGAGCTGTTTTGCTTTTTCTACGTTGTAGCCGTACATTTCTTTGGCCATGTTCTCGATTTTTTCGCTGTGTCCCGGAATGGTTGGCGGCAGCGGTCCGAAGATCGGCTTGGCAAATCCAGACAACGCATACTGGACGATAGGTTCCCGGTCGACAGCCATGGCAATCGCCTGCTTGACGCGGACATCCTTGAAAACGTCCTTTTTGTTGTTAAAGCCCAAATACTTCATGCCCTGCTCCATATTGGTTTCGATTTTGACGCCGGGTATCGCTTGCAATTCCGGAACATACGTAGTGGGGACTTCTTGCAAGACATGAATGGTGCCTTTTTTGAACTCGAGGATTCGGGTATCATCGTCTTTCAGGAAGCGGAACATGATTTTATCCACATACGGCGCACCCGGATTGTCCGCATACACATGGCCCCATTTATAATCCGGATTTTTCACATAGGTGACTGACGCGCCGCGCTTGATTTCCGGGTTCATGAACGGTCCTGTGGCCGAGGGCGCTTCTCCGAATTGGTCTCCTTTTTCCTTCAGGCGCTCGGGGTCCAGTGGCGTGATGAAGGTTCCGAGGAGCATGTTGGCAAACGGGGCAAACGGTTCCTTGAAGGTAACCTTCACCGTATGCGCGTCGGCTGCTTCGACTTTTTCGATGGGGCCTGCCAAATCTTTCACCGGTGAGATTTCGGCGAAGCGTTCGATGGATGCCTTGGCCGCTTCTGCTGTCAATGGGGCACCGGAATGAAACTTCACATCCTGACGCAGCTTCAAGGTCCATACTTTCCCGTCATCGGATACTTCCCACGACTCTGCCAGGTGCGGGACCAGTTTACCCTGCATGTCGCGGCTGAGGAAGGAATCATAGCTTTGACTGTTGGTATTGTCCAGCCAGGTGGATTTTTGGGAGTCCAGTGTATCCGGCTCCACCGGGGCAGCCACGACGAGCGTCCCTCCTTCTGTAGCTGCGGCCGGCTGCTGCGGTGTCGAAGAATTGTTCTGGCTGACACTCGTGTTGGAAGAACAGGCTGCCAACAACAACGCCATGCCAAGTCCGATCGGTGCCAAACTTCTCCATTTCATCATGCCATACGCCCCCTTGCCCTGAATGATCTTACTCTTTTTGTTGAACAAACGGATAAAATTGCTCGCTCGTCTGATCGTACCGCTTGATTCGTTTCTGCACCTGTTCCCGATCCATCTGCGCGACACCGCTCACTACGGCATTCAGCAGCGTGAAAATAGCGGACATCCCTTTTAGTGTGGCCGGGGAAGGAGTGGAGACCTTCAGCAGAACATCTGCGACAGGGCCGATTGGAGACAAATCATGGTCGGTAACGCCTAAGACGGTAGCTCCTTTTTCTTTGGCAGCCTTGGCAAAAAACAAGGTGTCCTGCAAATAGCGCGGAAAATAGAGAACGATCACCAGCCACCCCTCATCCGCTTCCGAGATCAGGTAATTGGCGTCATCCATCTGTCCCCTGTAGAGATGGGTATCGCCCTTGACGATATTTAGGGCATAGGACAGCCAATAGGCAGGAGCGTAGCTGGTGCGGCCTCCGAGAACGACGATCTTTCGCGCTGCAAGAATCGCCTGGATCGCCTGGTCAAAGACGCGCCGATCCAGGTCGGCCAAGGTTTTGCGGATAAAGGCTAGATCTTGCTCCATCGTAAAGGAAATCACATCATCGCTATCCTGGAATTCATAAGCCGAGTCGTGAAAGGTTTGCACCACATTTTCGCGTATCACGGGGAACAACAAAGACTGGCGGATCTCGTTTTGCAGTTCGCTGTACCCCGAGTAACCCAGCGAGTAGCAGAGACGGATAACGGTTGTTTCACTGGTCCCGGTCAAGGACCCGATGACTTTTGCCGGATGAAGAGCAACCTGATTCGGTTCATCGAGTAGGTATTTTGCGACTGTTTTTTGCTGGTTGGTCAATTGTTCGTATGATTTGCGAATTCTGTCTTGCATGCTCTCCATCAAATCACCTATTTTCTAGAATGTTGGCTCGTCCGTCTAAGGCAGTGAGACGCTATCAAGCGGATAGACGGGCCTGTTCAAGCGTTTGTAGTCAAAGGACGCGAACTGCAAAGTAGTCAGCCCTGGCGAATCTACGGTGATGATCTGCGCAGCGATCGGCTCGAAGCTGGCGCGGAAGTGTTGGCTGGACTTCAGGGAGACGATTTTGTACTTATTCACATCAATGCCATGCAGGAGGAAGACTTGTTCATCCAGCACCTGCGTTTTGACCGAGCAGACGAGGATATCCACGCCATTGGCTTGCAGACGCGCCGATTTGCCGAGATGGACAGGAGATCCTTTGCCCATCGGCGAGGAGGTGATAAACGAACCGTCTGTCAGTGCTTTGACATACGCGGTAAGCTCGATCGGGGCACCGTGAAGCTGATCGGTCTTGCCTCCCAGTCTGACCTGGATGGTGGAACCTACCCCACTCTCGTGAGCCAGTGCTGCTACTTCCGGATCGTAGATAAAGCCGAAGCAGGCGTCCTCAAGATCGGCCTCCAGCATGGCGCGGAGCAGATAGGTTCCGTCTCCCGGAGTTCCACCCCCTGGATTGTCAGAGGTTTCATTGATGACGACTGGATAGGCCGTCGCAGCCTTTGCCAGCTCCAGCCCCTCCTGGGGTGAGAGAATGTCCAGGGAAAACTCCTCGCGCTTTTCCCAGATGACCCGCGCCACATCTTCAGCAGCCTGCTGCGCCAGCTTCTCATCATTGTTCGTTACGGCCACCACCGTAACGCCAAGTTCTGGAATATCGGTGTAAGGGAAGCCGTGGAAGAACGCGCAATCCACGACGCCCGGCTTTTGCTCCCATTGGTAGCAGACCTCGTTGATGTCTTTTGCCGGAGAAATATGGGTGGTAGAGGTCGGCACGATCAGCGGCAATTTTGCTCGATACATCCGAGGGACAAGCGTTCCCTTCACCATTTTTTCCGCCAGCTCCACGGCTTCCTTCCCCCGCTCGTAGCAGTCCGTATGCGGATAGAGATGAACCCCTAGCAGGATGTCGGCCTCCGCAATCATCTGATCCGTGATATTGCCGTGCAGATCCAGTGTCACGACGAGCGGAATCTCATAGCCTACCTGTTGGCGGACAGCCTTCAGCAGAGCTCCTTCCAGATCGTCGATCCCCTCTGCCACCCCTGCTCCGTGCAGCGACAGGCAGATGGCATCTGCACTCCCTGCTGCTGTGATTCCAGACAAGAGCTCATCACGCAAAGCCTCGTAGGTTTCCCTGGTGATGGTTCCCGCGGGATAGGCACTGGCGGCGAACGCCCCGACTACCTCGATGCCGCGCTCTTCCGCTGCATCGACCATTCCCCCCAGAAAATCCCTCACCCCTCTGTGAGCGCTTACAATTTCTTCTCCCTTGGCCCATTCCCACAGCTCAAACAAATCCCGCGTCGTAGGGACGTTTGAGAACGTGTTGGTCTCGTGCATGACCTCCGCAATGACAATTTTCATGCTCGCTCACCCTCCGATTTTTCAAAATCAGATCATCGTGAAGTTTAGACTTTATCATTTGCCTATTTTTGAAGTTATAACTCTAGTTTGATTATATGCCCAATTCCGCCGTTTATCAATAGCAGTTTTCTGAAAAGTTTAAAAAATAAAAAACCTATCTCCCCAAGACGTAGTCCCCGGGTCGATAGGCTGTTTTTTTAAAAAGCTGCCAATGCTTGCAGAATCCTGTCTTCCTGTTCCTTCAAATAATCGGTATCTCCGGGATAGCGATTGCCCAGGATGGAAAACACCACTCTCTCCCCTGATGGAAGGGTCGCGTATCCCGATAAACTGCTCACGGACACCAAGGAACCCGTCTTTGCTTTCACCTGGCCGCAAAGAGGATGGTCCTTCAGGCGTGATTCCAGCGTGCCGTCCACACCTATGATCGGGAAGGAATGAAGGAGATTTTCATACTCCGATGTATCCATCATCGCCTCCAGCACAGTCAGGACTTGCCTGGGCGAGATGAGATTGTAAGGACTCAGGCCGGACCCGTCGCGCAATTCATACCTGCTGTCGACGCCCAGCTCCTGCAACGTCTCCCTGACGACCTGGATGCCTGCCTGGGCACTTCCTTCCCCTTTCAGAATTGCGCCCATCGTCTTCAACAGCATTTCGGCGTAGTGGTTGTCGCTTGTCTTGTTCAAATGCTTGACGATCTCCTTCAAAGGAGCCGATTCGCACAAAGCGATCTGATCGCTTTGATCAGGCACGATTCCCTGCTGTACCTGGCATGCGGCTGAGAGCACCACTCCCGCTTCCTCAAGCAATTCTTTCAGAAGCGTTCCCACCAAAAGCGCGGGCTCATCGACGGTAACAAAATGGCTGCCCTCTTCTGCAACAGGCAGATTTCCCGACACACAAATTTCATTGGTACCGCGTTGTCTGCTGATTTGCAGCGTATTGGGCTCCCCAGCCGGGACTGTTTTGGCTTCTACACGCAGCTGAACATAGCTGGTTTTGGGGGTGAGCGATACCTCTACTCTGTCTCCCGGCGCCTCTCCCGGACGATAATGCACCTGAACGACTCCGCGATTCACGGAAAGGGCGCTGGTCTGGGCACTGTAATACTCCGATTCATAATCCCAAGCCCACCCGTCTCCCAGGCGTTGATCATCGAAATAAGATGCGTCTACCATGATGTTGCCGTTGATTTCACGGATGTTCTTCTGCCGGATGGAAGCGACGATATCAGAGAGGGATACTCCCGCATGCACCTGAAACGGCTCACTGGTATGCAAGCTTGGATCTCCGTACCCTTTGATGTACAGATCGCCTTTCAACACGCCATTCTCTCGCAAATCGCCTGTGCAGGCTACTTCGGTCTGATAGCGGAACTCTCCTCCGAGACGCAGCAAAGCCGTCAATACGGTCAAGATCTTGGTGTTGGAGGCAGGCGTGAACAATTTGTCTGCGTCATGGGAATACAAGATCGCTTGGTCCGCTGGACGATCCAAGGATTTGATCAGTACTCCGATCGAAGCTCCTGTCTGCTCGACCCGGGAGATGATCCCATCCAATTGATCCTGCAGAGATGGAATGGTGCTTTCGTCATAAGATTTTGCCATGCGCTCTCCTCATTTCTCGGTAAGGTTATCGGTTGTATCGTATAGGTGGCAGCTCACAAAATGGCCAGGCTCCACTTCGATCTGGCGCGGTTTCACATGCTCGCAGGCTTCCATACGATAGTGGCATCTCGGGTGAAAATGACATCCCTGCGGCGGCGTGATCGGGCTGGGGACGTCTCCTTTCAAGATGATCCGCTCTTTTTTCACATCCGGATCGAGAGACGGTATGGCCGACATGAGAGCTTGGGTGTACGGATGCAGCGGCTTCTGGAACAGTTGCTTCTTCCCTGCCAGCTCTACCATTTTTCCAAGGTACATCACGCCAATCCGGTCACTGACATGTTTGACTACGCTTAAATCATGCGCGATGAAGATATAGGTCAGCTCATACGTCTTTTTCAGATGCTGAAACAGATTCAATATTTGCGCTTGTACGGAAACATCCAATGCCGATACTGGCTCATCCGCAATAATCAGGGCAGGATTGACAGCGATGGCCCGCGCGATTCCGATCCGTTGCCGCTGTCCGCCGCTGAATTCATGGGGGTAGCGCCCCGCGTGCCTGGGACTTAAGCCGACGTTGTTCAACAGCTCCGCTACCATTTCCTTGCGCTCTTTCGCATTGTTTCCGATCTGATGCGTAGAAAGGGCTTCTCCCAGTATCGACTCAATCGTCAATTGGGGGTTGAGAGAAGCGTACGGGTCTTGAAAAACGATCTGAATGTCTGCGCGTAATCTCCTCAGCTCGCTTTTCGTCAACGCTGTCACTTCATGCCCTTTGAATTTGACCGAGCCGGAAGTAGGTTCGATCAGTCGCAGAATGCTTCTGCCCATCGTCGATTTTCCGCATCCGCTTTCGCCGACAATACCCAAGGTTTCGCCTTTTTGCACGCGAAACGAAATATCGTCAACCGCCTTGACGAAATGGCTGTGCCTCCGGAAAATTCCGCTGCCTACGGGAAAATACACCTTTAATTCCTTTACATCCAACAGGGCATCCGTCATGCGATCACCTCTTGACTCTCGTACAGCCAGCATCTGACCAGCTGTTCCCCCAGCTTGAACAACGGCGGATTTTCCAGATGACATTTTTGAAAGGCTTGCGGGCATCTCGCATAGAAGGGACAACCTGCCTGAATCACGCCCAGATTCGGTACATTCCCCATGATGGGGACAAGCGGTTTATCGCTTTCGTCATCCATGTCAGGCACTGAGTTCAAAAGGCCGATCGTATAGGGATGCTTTGGCGATTTCAGCAGCGTACGCACGTCGGCTTGTTCGACAATTTGACCGTAATACATCACCATGACGCGATCCGCCATTTCTGCGACAACTCCCAGGTCATGGGTAATCAAGAGAATCGCGGTTTGGAAATCCTTCTTCAGCTCGTTCATCAGTTCCAGGATTTGCGCCTGAATCGTGACGTCGAGCGCCGTAGTCGGTTCATCCGCGATCAGCAGCTTTGGCGTGCATGCCATCGCCATCGCGATCATGACCCGCTGCCTCATGCCGCCTGAGAGCTGATGCGGATATTCGTCCATGATTTTTTCGGCTCGAGGAATCCCCACTTTTTTCAGCATCTCGATGGCTTTCTCTCTGATTTGCGCTTTGGATAAAGAGGAGTGCAAATAAATGACTTCTCCGATCTGCTTGCCAATTTTGTGCACAGGATTCAACGAGGTCATCGGCTCCTGAAAAATCATCGACATCGAGTTGCCGCGAATGGAGCGCATCTCCCGCTCAGAGACACGGTTGAGGTCTTTGCCCTCGAATAGGATTTTCCCTTCTGTAAATCCGGCATTCTTCGGTATCAATCGCATCAAGGACAAAGAAGTCACGCTTTTGCCGCATCCAGACTCGCCTACCAAGGCCAGTGTTTCCCCTTCTTTTATGGTCAGATTCAACTGTTTCACGGCCAGGATATGCCCGCCGTCTTCTGTTTTGAAGTTGATGCTTAACTGCTCCACCCGAAGCAGCTCCTTCTCCTCTGTCACAGCCATTGTCTGGCGCCCCCTTTCATCTCATGAACGAGTCCGTCTTTATTTGATTCTGGGATCGAGAGCGTCGCGCAAGCCATCTCCTAGTAAATTGAAGCCAAGGACAACCAGCATGATCGCCAAACCGGGATAGAGCGTCATCCACCAAGCCTGGCTCAGGAAGGACTTGCCCACAAAAACCAATGCTCCCCATTCCGGATTGGGCGGTTGGGCGCCAAGGCCAAGAAAGCTCAGAGCGGCCGCCGACAGAATGCTTACCCCAAATTGCAGGGTAGCCAGCACAATGATCGGTGAGGCGATGTTAGGCAAAATATGGCGGACGATGATTTTCCAATCGCGTACACCCAGTGCCCTGGCAGATTCGATGTATTCTTTTTCGCGAACCGCCAGCACGGAACCCCTGACCACCCGGACGAAGGATGGAATGACCGAAATGGCTACAGCAATCATCGCATTGGTCAGCCCGACGCCTAACACCGCTACGATCGCAATCGCCATCAACAGAGACGGAAAAGCCAGGAGGATGTCCATCAGCTGCATGATGTAAAGATCAAGCCTTCGGTAATAGCCCGCGATCACCCCCAGGAAAACCCCGACGCTTCCTGCAATCGAGACCGCAACAAGCCCCATAAGCAGCGAGACGCGGCCGCCGTACAAAATACGCGTGTAAATATCCCTGCCGAATTCATCGGTTCCGAGCCAATGCTCTCGGCTCGGAGGCTTCAAGGTTTCGTCATATCGCATCTCATTGACCGGGTAATGGGTAAGAACCGGAGCAAATACAGAGGTGAGGATAAAAAAGAGCAGGATTGATCCCCCAATCATCGCTCCTTTGTTTTTTCTCAGCTTCTTCCATGCCATGCCAAAGAAAGAGACGGATGCCGACTCCATCTCATCCCATTTGGCTGGCTGTACATTCGTTTCGGTTTTGGTAAGCATCTGCCAGAACTCCCCTCCGTGCCATCTCTATTCATAGCGGATACGCGGATCCAGTTTGGTATAAATCAAATCCACCAACAAATTGACGACGATGAAGAGGAATGCCATGAATAAAATCAAGCCTTGCACCGTTGGAATGTCTCGGGTAGCAATCGCGGAAACGATCAGGCTTCCCATGCCGGGGAGTGCGAACACCGTTTCCGTCACGACCGCTCCTGCCATCAAGGCTCCAAATTGCAAGCCGATCAAGGTGGTGACAGGTATCATCGCGTTTTGCAAGCTGTGCTGGAAAATGAGCCGGTACAGGTTGGCCCCTTTCGCTTGCGCCGTACGGATATAATCCTGCTTGATCACCTCCAGCATGCTGGAGCGCGTCATTCGCGCTATATTCCCGGCTGTACCCAATCCCAACGTGATAGAAGGCAGGATGAGCGAGTAAAAGCCTTTATAGCCCGATATGGGGAAAAATCCCAAATGATAGGCAAACAGCAGAATCAAGAACAAGGCGATCCAAAAGCTGGGGGCCGATATGCCGATCAGAGAAATGACCATCACGAGCTGGTCAAGAATGGTATTCTGCTTCATCGCCGTGATGATTCCGATCAAAATGCCGAAGATGGAGCCAAACAGAATACTGTACACAGCTAGCTGGGCCGTAATCGGAAAACGATTCGCAATCTCTTCCATGACGGCATATCCGGTAACGTAGGAGGTGCCCAAATCTCCCTGAATCACTCCGGCCATATAATGGAGGTACTGCATGGGCAGCGGCTTGTCCAAACCCAATCGGCTCTCCAGCTCGGCAATCGATTCCGGCGTGGCGAAGTCCCCCAGGATATATCTCACGGGATCTCCCGGTATGAGATGGAGCATCATGAATACGAGCAGAGATACGCCGATCAGGGTTATACCCATCGTCAACAATCGCTTGAGAAGATAAGACGGCAATCCAAGCCCCCCTCGTCATAAAAACTTGTCTACTCGACAACCTCTACGTCATCCCAAATAATACGGTTGGAAATCGGATGCTTTTTGAAATTCTTCAGTCCTCGGGTTGCTGTGACACTCTCCCTGACAAAGAGTGGAACCCACGGAGACTGCTCCACCAGGAAATCTTGGGCTTCCTCGTAAATTTTATAGCGAGCGTCCGGGTCCATCTCGATTCTTCCTTTTTGCAGCATGGCATCCAATTCATCCACTTCATAATGCAGACGGGTCGATTTCCCCTTGCCAAAGAGGAGGAAATACAAGATATCAGCATCGAACCAGCCGTAGCTCCACAGAATCATTTGGTGTCCGCCTTTTGGCGTTTGTTCGATGATCGCAGCCGATTCCTTGACGGTGATTCGGACATCGATGCCGACTTCCCGCAATTGGTGCTGAAGAATTTGCGCCACCCGCTGCATGACAGGCTCATTTTGCACCCACATTTCCACGGAGAACGGCTTGCCGTCTTTCATGACGATGCCTTCCCCGTTCGTTTCCTTCCAACCTGCTTCCGCCAAGAGCTGTTTTGCCTTTTCCTTGTCTTGCGCATATTTTTTGCGGGCTTTCTCCTCGATCGCCGGGTTATGCCCGTTTACGACATCCGGCAGAGGACCGAAGACAGGCTGCGCTGCACCTCTCAAGGCCGTTTGAATGATCGGCTCACGATCCACTGCGAGGGCAATCGCCTGACGCACGCGAACATCCTGGAAGATCGGCAATTTATTATTCCAGCCGAGGTAATTCATCACATAGTCCGATACTCTCTCCAATTCCACACCCGGCTCTTTTTCCAGCTCCTCGATGTATTGGAAGGGAACATCCAGCAGCACATTGACCGAGCCTTTCTTGAACTCCAGGATTCTCGTCTCATCATCAGGGATGAAGCGGAAGGTTACTTTGCTGAAGCCGGGAGTTCCTTTGGCTCCCCAATCCGCTTGTTCAAAAGGCTTGTAGACGACGGAATCCCCTCGCTTGACCTCCGTAAGCTGGAGCTGTCCGCCTGCGCTCGCATTTTTGTCGAAGCCTTCTCCCTGCTCGTCCAATGTCGATACATCCAAGGGCGCCAGGTAAGCCGAAGTGGCGTTGCTGAAGAACGGGGCATACGGCTCGCTCCACGTAACTTTGAACGAATATTCGCCAAGCACCTCGATGTTGCTGATCGAACCTGCATTTGTCTTGAACGGCGATTTTTCCAGGAATCGTTCAAACGATTTTTTGACTGCTTCGGCATTGATCGGTTTTCCTGAGTGGAAGACCGCATTCTCTTTCAGGTTGAAGGTAATCTCTTTTCCCCCATCCGCGACTTGATAATCCTTGACCAACCCCGGAACGATTTCCCCATTCTCACTGCGTTCGAACAGCGTCGCGTACAGGTGCTCCGTCGCTTCCCCAATCGATGATGTTTTATGGACGTCAAGGGAATCCGGCTCTGAAACAACCGCTACAACAATCTCGCCTTTCGAAAGCTCATTGCCCTGCTCCGGGTTCTCTTGACTAGCTGGCGTACAAGCGGAGAAGAGCAGCGAAAGAACCAAAGCTGGGACCAACCAGTGTCTTGTTCTTTTTTTCACTTTCTAAAACCCCCTTTTATTTGATTTTTCAGTATATTCATAAAAATTTTACTTTTAATCATTCTATATAGCCAATAAGAATCTTTCATGAGCATATAAAAAATAGTAATACGAGGAAAACAGACAAGTTTCGATAGAAGCATAAAAAGCAGGAAGAGCGAACTCTCCCTGCTTTTTATACCTATCTTTCTTCATTCAATTCGAGGTTTAGCCATTTGCATTCATCTGGAGACAAGGAGAGTTGGAGGGCCGTAAAGCAGTCGCGCAGTTCGGCAACCGTTTGCGGGCCGATGACAGCACAAGTGGGAAATGGTTGGTGCAATACATAGCAAAGAGCAATATGATTCGGGGTATATTGGCTTCCCTTCTGCTTCGCCAAGGCTTCAGCTCTGCGATAACGTTCCCAGTTGTCTTGGCTGTAATAGACTCGTACGATGTCTGCATTGGTTTTAACTTCAGGAGAAAAACGTCCTGTGAAAAAGCCGGTTGCCTGAGAAGCCCAGGAGAATAGAGGCATCTGCGTACGTACATGCCAGTTCTCGTAATCCTTGTCGATATAGACGGTGCCGGGCCAACGAGGTTCGTTCGCTTTCGCCAGGCTAAAAGACGGACTATTTAGCACCAGCCGCTTGTAGCCCTTTTGATCCGCATATCGATTCGCTTCCTCGATCCTGCCATAGCTCCAGTTGGACACTCCCGCACGCTTGATCCGGCCTGCCTGAATATGCTCTTCCAGCATGTCCATCAATTCGCTGACAGGCACAGATGTGTCATCGCGATGAAGCACGTACACATCAATGTACTCTACTTGCAATCTCTCCAAGCTTTCCATGAGATCGCGAGTAATCTCCTTGGCATTTACCCTCTTGACCGAGGCATCATGTGTACCGTCTTCTGCTACGAAATGATGGCCGCCTTTGTCGACGATCGTGATTTGATCCCGATTTTGCCGGGCTTGCATCCATTTTCCAATCATCCGCTCACTGGCTCCCCTGTTGTACAGATGAGCAGTGTCTAGCGTGTTTCCGCCCAATTCGACGAAAGTATCCAGCATTTCAAAAGCAGCTTGTGGATCGGTAGATAAACCGGACGTTCCCAAAATGAGTCTTGAAACGGCTTTGTCCAAGCCTGGTACCTCGATACCTTTCATTTCAACCTACTCCCTTACACGTAAACCTGTTTTGAGCACATTGCGAGGCCATAATCCCTCCTGGAACAGAGGGCACTATGACGTATGGGCAATCTTAGATGGAGATGTCTGTCAACGATTCTTATGCAGATTTTTTCGAGAATTTTTGAAAAAGCTGCTTCGTCATTTTCTTGTACATGTTGGTCTGTGAGAGCAGTGTAAACAGGACAAAGAGAGTCAGGATCAAGCTGATCGGATGGACAAACAGACTGGATACGAAGCCCCAAACGCTGCCTTCTTCCGTAATGATCGCTCTGCGCAGATACACATCCATCTGCGGTCCAAGAATAATACCCAAGACCATCGGCCCAGTCGGGAATTTGTACAGCTTGAGCAAATATCCAATGACCCCGAAGGCAATCATCCAGTAGACATCCGCAACACTGTTATTAATTCCGTAAGAACCAATTACGGTAAAGAAGACGATGATGGGCATCAGAATGTACTTGGGAATCAGAATGACTCTGGCAAAGAAGGAAATCGCAGAAAGTCCCCAAACAATAATGAAGATTAGAGAAACGAGTGCTGCACCCAGAATGACCCAGAACAATTCTGGAGTTTCCACCATGAGCATAGGACCTGGTTTCAGACCGTGGATGGTCATGGCACCGATCAAAACAGCTGTAACCGCATCTCCCGGAATTCCCAAAGTCAACATTGGAATCATAGCGCCGCCATTTGTAGACATAACCGCTACCTCAGGAGCGACGAGACCTTCATAAGCGCCTTTCCCGAATGGACGTGTCGGGTTTTTCACTGTCTTTTTGGCATGATCATAGGCGATCAAGGATGAGATTTCTCCGCCGGCGCCCGGCAGAATTCCGACAACAACCCCAATAATGGCTGTCCGGATTGTAAGAGGCAAAAATTTGATCAAATAGATGAGAGGAGGCAGTATTTTTCCGATGATCACATCGGCTTTTACTTTTCCCAAATTGTGCAATTGGACGAATACTTCTGACAATCCAAACAAGCCTAGCATACACGCGATATAGTTGATGCCGCTTTTCAATTCCAGATTTCCAAAGGTAAAGCGTTCTACACCAGTCAGGGAATCCATCCCCACCATGCCAAGAGTCACACCGATGCCAGCCACGAAAATGGCTTTTGCCATAGAACCCTCACTAAGCCCGCCTACCAGAAGCAATCCGAGGAACATGATCAGGAAGTAGTCTCGTGCAGCAAAGCCAAGAGCCAGTTCTCCCAAAAACGGAGCAGCGAGAGCCAGGCACAAAAGACCGATCGCTCCACCGATCACAGCGTAAATCGTCGTAATCCCGATAGCGACGCCTGCTTCCCCTCTTTTCGTCAGCGGATACCCGTCAAAGGTATGTGCCAGCGAAGAAGCCGAACCAGGAACGTTGATCAAGATAGAAGAGCGTGCTCCGCCGTAAACACCGCCGTAAAACACGGCAATCATCGTGACGATCGCTGGTATGGTGTCCCACGTATAGGTTAGTGAGACCAGTAGAGTGACCGCCATCGTAACCGACAGCCCAGGCAAAAGACCTTTTACGACGCCAAACAGAGTACCAAGAGCGATCAGGAGCAGCAGGTGTAAGTCCGTAAAAGGTACTAAAATCTGATCTAGCATGATTCACACTCCTTACGAAGGAAACACAAAGTGGAAGACATAGACGAAAATGTAGTAGAAGCCTACAGCAAATACTGCGGAGAGGATCAGGCTTCTGAGCACTTTTTCCCTGCTGAGCAGAAGCATTGCTCCAAAGAGGAACAGGAAAGAGAGAACCATAAAGTTGAAGTAATTCATCAGGACTGCAAACAGGACAACCAGCAATGTAAATAAAATCAAGCGTATGTTAATGCCTTTTTGTGTAATGTTCTCAACTTCATACATGTCTTTCTCTAGCTCTTCATCATCTTCATTTCCTGCAACCGGTTTTGGCGCCTTGTCCTCTTCTTGCGCAGAAGAGGGGGATTGAACCCCTCTTCTGGCAATCATAAGAGCACTGATGAGCATGACAGCGCCAACTAATGCGGGAAAAAAGGCAGGAGATGAAGGATCAAACACGCTCTGTCCTTCGATGTTAAACGACATTGCCACAACTGCAAGACTGAGAACAATCAGGAGTGTAGAAATATATTTTCCCGCTACCATGTCATCACCCTAGTTCTTTTTCTCGATGTTCAGATCAGCCGGACTCACTTTCGCTGCACCAGCATCTTGCAGCAGCCATGCTGTAGTAGACTGCCAGTCTTTCCAGTACTTCACAGCTTCATCACCAGAGATACCTACAGAAATGGCACCAGAGTTTTTCAAGAAGTCTTGGAAGTCAGGATCTTGTTGAGCTTTTGCAAAGATGTCAACCAAAGCTTTTTTCACGTCATCTGGAGTGTCATTTTTCGCCCATACGCCATAGAAAGGTCCCCATGGGAGGTACTTCTTCATATCAGGCAGTGTTTCCACTACAGCAGGAACGTCTTTCAGTTCTTCGATTCTCTCATCATTGATGACAGTCAAAATTTTTACTTTTCCAGCTTTAGCGTTCTCAATCGCAGCAGGCAGCCCCAGAACTGTCGCATCCAGGTGTCCTCCAAGCAAAGCAGTCAGGGAAGGACCGTCTCCGTCAAATGGAACCATGTTGTATTCGGTGTTGGTAACGGTTCCAAGCATGGTCGTGACAGTGAAAGGAAGTCCTCCTGGTCCGGTAGAAGCCATTTTCACTTTACCAGGATTCGCTTGCGCATCCTTGATCAGATCTTCCAGGGAATTGTATTTGGAATCACCTGGAACAACGACAGTCGCGATACCGCGAGCCAGAATGTTTACTGGATAGAAGTCTTTGAAATCTACGTCAGAGATTTTCATTACGCCGTACAGGGCAGGGTTCTCAGCCGCAAACAGGAGCGTGTGGCCATCTGCTTTTTTGTCATGTACGTATTGCGTTGCGATCGCGCCCGTAGCACCTGGCTTGTTGGTAAGAACGAGAGAGCCGCTTTCCATGTACTTCTCAGCCAGAGGTCCAATTTTGCGGGACATGGTGTCCAACGCTCCACCTGCACCCCATTGAACAACACCAGTTACTGTGCCGTTCGGGAACTTAGCGCCCTCTTGGGCAGCTTGCGGCTGTTCGGACGGAGCAGCTCCGCCGGAGGAAGTGCCTTGCGAGCAGCCTGCCAATGCCAGCATGCTGAAAGCGATTACAGAAATCATAGTCTTGCGTAACATAAATGAAACCCCCTTATTTTAATAGATCTAAAAATTTTATTAATTTGATTATATTATAGAAATCTGTTTTTTCTACTTTTATTTTCTTTTTTATTATGAAGATTTTTTTAATCGGCAATCGAAGCAATCGCTGCACGCAGTCCAAGCAGGTAGCTATCGACTCCAAAACCGCAGATTTGCCCCTTGGCGATTTCCGCAAAGACAGAGTGGTGACGGAACGGTTCGCGAGCGTGAATATTGGACATGTGAATCTCAATGATCGGCACGGTCAGGATCGCCAAAGCGTCGCGCAAGCCGTAGCTGTAGTGCGTCCAGGCTCCTGCGTTGATGATGACGGCATCCTTCTCTTCCTGGAATGCCCGATGAATGCGCTCAACCATCTCACCCTCGTGATTGGAGTGGAAAAACTCGACTTCCACACCCAGTTCCTTGGCGAGTGCTGTCATTTTTTCATTGATTTCATCCAGCGTAACGGTTCCATATTGTACCGGATCACGCTTGCCAAACATGTCATGATTGATGCCGTGCAGCATTAGAATTTTTTTCATATTCTATCACCTATACTTCAACTAGTTTTTTTTTATCGAGGGTATCTTGCTCTTCGCGAGGGTGCTTGGCGAAGTATTCCTTGGCTGTAACCAGACACTGACGGGCGAATTCCGCGTACCCCAGTTCCTTGGAACGTTGGGTATTCGGCAGTTCGATGGAGCAAGGAATCTCCGGAATGCGGTTCACGATGCTTGCGACATCAATGCCGCCCTCGCCAACGTACAGCCGGGCTTCGCGCAAGATATGCGTCATTTCTTCCTTGGATGTCGGGATTTCGGCCGGGGCATCACACAGGTGAAGGAAGCGGAACCATTCGCGTGGGACGGCATCCAGATCCTCTACCTTGTCTTGAGAGCGATGGAAGTGATGCATGTCGAGCATCACACCTGCATTATCCCGTTTGACAGTATGCAGAACATCCAGAACCCCCGCGAGAGTAGAAACGCTCGCGATCGGCACGAATTCCAGCTCTACCGTAAGCCCCAGAGGTTTCGCCAAATCACAAAGCTCTGCAAAGCTTTCGATGGCAAAATTGCGGTCATCCGTCCAAATGCTGCTGAGAACATGCCGTCCCCCTAGTTCTGCTGCGGATTCCATCGCAGGGAGGTATCGTTTGGGGTCAAGACCGTCATAAATGCGGGCCAATTCGATATCGAGCAGCTTCACGCCTGTATCCGACAGCGCTTTCTTTGTCTTTTTCATCAGGTCAGGGTTGTCGGATAAAGAGTAATTTGGTTCGCCAGGAAGACCCATGTAAATGGGTCTTAGACTGACGAAATCATAACCAGCGCGCGCGGCAATCTCAATCATCTCATCTGGCGGACAGCCCAACACGGTCAAGTAAGCTAGGGAAAATTGTTTATTCACCTTGTTGTTTCCTCCATTCGCGTGATAGTGGATGCCAGGCAAAACGTTTATTTTTCAAGCTCAGGATCGTAGAACTCGCCGAACAGCTCTTCATCGGAAGGTTTGTCTTCCGGGATCGGACGCGATACCCAAGTGGTATTCATGTAGTGCTTCAGGTGGACGTTCTCGGATACGATGTTGCCTCCCCATGTTCCGCAGCCCAGGCTGGACGTCATCGGCATGCCGTTGTTGAACGCTCCCGCATTTGCTTTGGATTGTGGCTGGCGCACCATGATCCGGCTTACTGGCGCAGCCAGTCCCAGGCGATGGATGTGATCGTCGTTGAAGGAGTAGATTCCGCAAGAGTGGCCTTTTCCACCCACTTCATAGATCGCGCGCATCATATCGAGCGCATTTTCAAATTCGCCTTCATATTTGTACACAGCCAGCAAGGTTGTCAGCTTCTCGCCGGAGAACGGATACTCTTTGCCGATTCCGTCGCCGTGCACGATGATGAATTTGCGGTCTTCCGGGATGGAGAAGCCTGCCGCTTCCGCCAGTTTTTGCGGAGCCAGCGCTACCGTTGTTGGCAGACGATGTCCTTCGTCATCCCACATCGCTTTGCGCAGCATTTCTTTTTCTTCATCATTCGCCAGGTAGCCGCCGACTTTGACCAATTGCTCCAGCATCTCATCAAAGATCTTGTCGCTGATGATCAGGTTTCCGTCTGCAGAGCAGCCAGAACCGAAGTCGGAGGTTTTGCTCAGCATGGTGTTGCGTGCCGCATCAGCAGTATCGGCTGTCTCGTCGATGATCATGGTTGCGTTCCCAGCCCCTACGCCGTATGCGGGAGTACCGGAGCTGTACGCGCTTTTCACCATGTCTTTTCCGCCTGTCGCCAGAGCGAGGTCAGCACGCGCCATCAAGGCTTTGGTCATCGGGATGTTGACGTTGGTCAGGCATTGCAGGATGTCGGCTGGTGCGCCTTCTCTCTCCAATGCTTCACGCATCAGGCGAACAGTCTCATAAGAGGTGTTCTTGGAACGCGGATGCGGAGAGAAAATCACGACGTTGCGCGCTTTGATCGCATAGATCGCGGTGCCTGCCGGAGTGAGGTCCGGGTTGGTAGTCGGTACGATCGAGGAGATGATTCCGACTGGCTTCGCGTATTTGACGATTCCCTTTTCCGGAATCTCTTCGATGATGCCGACGCTTTTCTGGCGCAGGGCATCGCGCAGAACTCCACGGATTTTAAAGCGCTTGTTCATGCGGCTTTCCGGATCGCCCAGACGGCTCTCCTCGATTCCCATTTTCACCAGGCGTTCAAATGTTTTTTTGTTGGCGACTGCCCAAGCAACCGCTTGGCACAGACGGTCTACGCGCTCCTGGTCGTAAGTTTCGATGATGGCCAGCGCCGCTTTTGCCTTTTCAAAAGCTTGATCCAGCTCTTGCTGTTGTTCTGGTGTCAGTTCGGTTGCTCTTACTTTTGTCTCTGCCATCTTTCTTTTTCCTCCTTGAAATTACTCGACTGCTACGTGGTGTACTTTCTTGTCTGGAGAATAGATATCCATAATATTCCAATGTCCAGCCGTTGGAGTCGGAATATTCTGCATTTGAACGTCGATCACATAAGGCTTGTTGGACGCAATAGCGGTCTCCAACGCAGACTTGAACTCATCTGCCGATTGAATTTTGACCCCATCAATGCCATATGCCTTGGCGATTGCTGCGTAATCCGGCGAGTACGGCTGCCCGTCACGCTTGAACAAGGTGCCCAGAGTCGTGCCGAAGTGTGCTTTTTGCAAGCCAGCAATCGTTCCGAACGCGTAGTTGTTCATGATCACCCAGACGACAGGGATGTTCTCTTCTGCTGCTGTCGCCAATACGGCAGGGTTTTGTCCGAAGCCGCCGTCGCCGACAAGCGAGAGAACGACGCGATCCGGTTGCGCGATCTTGGCACCCAAGGCAGCAGGAGCACCGAAGCCCATTGTCGCCAATCCGCCTGGCGTTAGGACAGAGCCTGGCTCATAGACCGGGAATTGCTGCCCTACCCCGTTTTTGTTCCAGCCCACATCGGTTGTGATGATCGCATTGCGAGGCAATACGTCGCGTACTTCCTGCAAAATGCGCTGTGGCGTCATCGGGAAGGCATTGGATGCGATATGCTCCTTGTTGGCTCCCTGGAACTCGGCACGGTTGGCAGCGATTTTCGCTTTGAGCTCTTCGTTTTTCTTGCCTTCTGGCAGCAGTTCTTTGGCCACGCGGTTGATTGCTTTCAAGGCCTGCTTCAAATCAGCGACGGCGCCGATATCAACCGGATAGTTTCTGCCGATCTCGCTTGGATCGATGTCGATGTGGATCAGCTTGGTTTTCGGAATATCGAAGGTGTATTCTTTTTCCCACGAGCTGGCGTCCGCTTCGGCAAAACGGGTACCCAAAGCCAGAATCACATCGGCATTGCGGGTCGTGTCGTTGATGAATTTGGTTCCCCAGAAGCCTGTCATGCCCAAGGTGAATGGATGGTCGTCCGAGATCGCACCTTTGCCCATGAGGCTGTGCGCCACGGGAATGCTCAGGTGATCGACGAGCTCTTGCAATTCTGCTGCAGCATCAGCAAGCATGATTCCTCCGCCGACGTACAACACAGGATTTTTCGCTTGAATCAGCTTTTCTACGATGCGGGTAGCTGTCTCCTGATCCAGTGACGGCTTGTGCAGGGTTCTGGTGTGCTGCTTCACTTTTTCAAAAAGTTCGACTTCGATCTCCATGGAGAAGATGTCCATCGGCACGGATACCAGCACAGGTCCTGGTCTGCCGCTTTCCGCCAGTTGGAAGGCTTTCTCGAGAATTTGCGGGAACAAATCAGGTCTGTCTACACGCCAAGCGCGTTTGACGAAAGGACGATAGATTTCGTATTGGGCTGCGTCCGCATGCATGTTGACTTCCTGGTGTGGATGCTTGCCGTAGTAGTGGCTTGGCACGTCCCCGGCGATGACAACCATCGGGATCGAGTCGAGAGCCGCATTGGCTACCCCGGTCGCCGCATTGGTGAGACCAGGTCCCAGATGGCTGAGTACGACAGCTGTCTGTTTTTTCGCGCGGGCATAGCCGTCTGCGATGTGCGCGGCAATCTGCTCATGACGCGTGTTCACAAATTTGATCTTGCTGGTTTCGAGGGCTGTCAGCACCGCGATGTTGGTATGGCCGCAGAGTCCGAAGAGATGCTCGACGCCGCGATCCTCCAAATACTTGACCAGTTGATGCGAAATCAGATCTTTTTTCATTTGATAGATTCACCCCTGAAATCGAGAATGATTTTTCCATAGTCGCCAGAAAAAGCGTTTTCATATGCTTGTTTGTAAGCAGCCACCGGCATGATCTTGGAGACGACCGGTTCGACGTGAAAAGCTTTGTTGCGCAAATATTCGATCGTCTGCAGATAGTCATCCGGGAATTGGTAGATGATCGATCCGTAGAGGGTAATTTCACTGCGTACGACATGTGCTACGGGCAAGCTGGATTCTTGCGTGATTCCGATCATGACCATAGCGCCGCCTGACGTTACCAGTTTGATTCCATCTTCTATGGAAGAGTTCGTACCGGCTGCCTCGATGACCACATCAAACGTCTCTCCCCTGACTTCCTTCGGCAAAGCAGTACGGATGTGAGGTCCGAGCTCTTTGACCTTTTCCAGCTTCCTTGGCTGGATGTCGATCGCCGTCACCTCTGCGCCCAGATATTGAGCGAGCAGGATCGCCAGTTTTCCTTCGTTGCCGCAGCCGATCACCGCGACGGAGGTGCCTTTTTGGATCTCCACCTTTTTCAGTGCGTGGACCACGACAGCAAACGGTTCGATCAAGACAGCTTTTTCGTCTGGCAAATCATCAGGGACGGGCAATACGAACCTCGAGGAAATGACGAATTCTTCTGAAAAACCGCCATCCATGTTGATCCCCAGCGACTTCTTGTTCAGGCAGATGTTCGTCTTGCCCGCTTGGCATTTCACGCAGGTTCCGCAAAATGTATTGGGGAGAACGACTACCCGGGTGCCGGGCTGGTATCGGGCTTCTTCTCCTGCCTCGATAATTGTGCCCAGAAGCTCATGCCCCGGACGGACAGGATAAGTAGCGTAGGCGAGCCCGCCTTTGTATACACTCAGGTCTGTACCGCAGATCCCGCCGTAAATCAGCTTGATTTTCACCTCGTCGCCGACAGGGCCAGGCAGTGATTTTGCTTCTCGCAATTCCATTTCGAATGGCTTTTTTAGCAGCAGTTCCAACACTCGTTTGTTCACCACCTTGTTGTTCGGCTTTATCACCTGGAGTGTTCAGGGCTTTATTTTTCTTCCTGTGGCAGATGTCTGAGTGCCGGACCGGAATAACCGACCAGATCGTCGCGATTCGGGCAAGGCCCTTTGATCAGCAAGCCATTTTGCAACTCTTCCAGCGCATGGGCTACGATACCCATCCCGCGGGACAGTGCAAAAATTCCTTTCGCCGATTCTGCCGGTATGCCCAGCTCACATTGAATCGCGGCAGCTACCCCGTCAACGTTCATGGTCATTTTTCTATTTTTGCGCGCTTCCAGCTGACTCCTGAACGTTTCCGCAATTTTCAGGTATTTTCCCGAAATTTCACCTTCTTCGACCAGAGCCTCTGCAAGCGCGTACAATCTTCTGATGCGCGGATCGTCATCATGCAATTGGTGACCGATGCCGCCCAGCTTCTCTTTCTTCTGTTCGAGAAGATCCAGCTCTTCCGCGATGACTTCATCGAATCCCAGATCAGGCTCGGCTTCAAGTCGTGCATTTGTTTTGTAGAACAAGGCCATGGCCTTCTCCGCTGCTCCTCCGTGAATGTCGCCCAGCACATTGATGCCGGTAGCTACACAGGAGTTGAACGAAATCCCGCAAGTCGCTGCCATGCGAGCTGCTGCAATCGAGGGAGCTCTCGGTCCGTGATCGGCACCGGCTACTAAAACGCTTTCAAGTAACCGCGCTTTTTTCTCACTCAAGACCTCTCCACAAAGGAGGAGGTACAGCATTTGGCTATACGACAGGGTGCCAATCAATTCTTCGATCGGATAACCACGGATGATAATTTCATTCTTTTTGATTTGGCTAATGGAGGTATCCCACCAGACAGCTCCATCCTTATAGGCACTCAATGCACTCCTGCTCATCGGTCTCTCCACCTCTCTTTGCTCTCATGAAATCTCTTGCTCACAGTATAGCTGTTACTTTGCTAGGAATAAAATGAATAAAACTCATGGTATCCATGAGTTTTAGGAATTGGTTATTTGGTTATGCCGTGACTTTGCTTGAGAAACCTCTTGAATTGGACGACTGCCGGGGACATGTAGCGATCATTGCGCCAGACCATCTGAATCACGCGTTTGCATACTGGCTTGGTAACGGTCAGAATCGAAATTTTCTCCATGTCCAGCCCCGGAATATACGGAATCAGCGCTACGCCGAAGTTGGCAGCCACAAACCCCGCGATCGTCTCATCCCCGACGCCTTCAAACGTGACGTTCGGCTTGAAGCCCGCTTCCTGGCAAAGCCTTTCGATCACTTCGCGAATGCCGCTCTCATGCTTGTAGGAGACGAATGGCTCATCCGCCACTTCCTGCAGTTCAATTTTTGTCCGTGCAGCAAATCGATGCTCCTTCGGCACGATCAGATAGAGCGGTTCGTCGATCGCCACGACCGATTCGATATACTTGTTCTTCATCTGCTCATTGGGTGAGCACAGACCCAGATCGATTTCGCCAGCCTCCAGCAGATTCATGATTTTGCGGGTCGAGTCCTGGGTCAACTGAAACTGGATGCCGGGGTATTTTTCGCGAAAAACACTGATCAGATCGGGGACGAAGCTTGATCCCAAGGTATGGATAAAGGCAAGGGAGATCGTGCCTTGATATGGATTGTCCAAATCCCTGATCTCTTGTTTGGCCTGGTTGATCTCCTGAATGACCCGGTTCACATATGGCAACAGAATTTCTCCATATTGATTCAGCGTCACGCCCCTTACTTTGCGATCAAACAGGGGAACGCCCAGCTCCTCTTCCAGCTTGGCAATGGAGCGGCTGAGTGCCGATTGGGTCAATGCGAGCTCATCCGCTGCCTTGGTAAAATTCTGATGCTTGGCCAATGCCTGAAAATACTCAAGCTGCTGCCATTCCATGTATCGCTACCTCCTCTACCCGATCTCGTATGCACTGGAATCACGGACTACGATTTGCGGTTGCAGTATGATACGCTGTGACTTCATATCCAGCCCTTCTATTCGTTTATGGAGAAGGTCTGCCGCATACGTACCGATCAACTGCGGAGACGAAGAAACGGTCGTCAGGCTGGGAATAGAGGTTGCCGCCTCTTTAATATCGTCAAAGCCGACAACCGCAATGTCCTTGCCCGGGTTCAGCCCCGCCTCCTTCAGTCCTACCATCGCACCAAAAGCAATGACATCGTTATAGCAGAAGATGGCAGTCGGCGGTTCGGGATGACGCAGGATTTCCCTTACCGCTTCCAGCCCTCCCTCTCTCGTCATGGTACTGCCGATCATCAACGATTCGTCTACTTCCAGTCCGGCTTCTTCAAAAGCTTCACGGTACCCGGCCTCTCTGTCCTTCCATGAATGAGCTTCCATCGGGCCTCCCAGCAAGGCGATGCGACGATGCCCTTTTGCGATGAGATGCTCCACAGCGATTTTGGCTCCCGGTCTAAAATCAACACCGACGTAATCCGTATCTGTTCCCGAGATCTCCTTGCCGACCAGAATAACCGGAATGCCCAAATTCACCATCTTGTTGATCGTTTCGATCGAACTCTTCGTAGCAGGGCAGAGGATGACGCCGCCCACCCGGTATTCCATCATCGTAGAAAGCAGGCTGTCCTGCTTCTTACCCGATTCGGAAGTCGTTCCGAGCAGGACCGTGTAGCCGTGCTTGTCCAGCTCCTGATGAACCCCGTCCAGGAGTTCGGAAAAATACGGATTGGCAATTTCCGTTATAATCATCCCCACGGTCGACGAGCTTTGGCTGCGCAGGTTCGCTGCGACGCGGTCATATACATACCCCAGTTCGTTCATGGATGCGAGGACTCTTTTTTGGGTAGCTTCAGAAATATTCTGACACTTGTTTCTGACTATCAAGGAGGCAGTAGTCTTCGATACACCTGCGTGATCTGCTACCTGCTGCAGCGTCACACGCGTTCTTTTTTTCTGTTTCACGATTGGGTACCACCTCGTAATCCATATAGAAAACATATTTTTATCCTAAACTAAAAAAAACGGCAAGTAAAGGAACGGGCAGTCCTGTGCCGCTTCGTGCCTACCCTGCCTTCCTTGAAAGCAAAAAAGGCTGTACCCAAAGATCACTTCGGAAGACAGCCTTTACGCAACTATCAGTTTCTGTAACTTACTTCCACATCCAACAGCTTGTCGATGGCGCCTGGTTTCGCCTGAATGAACTCCAGAACCAGCCCGTCCGGCAATAACACCCAATTTTTTCCTCTCGGTAGAGAAGTGCAGCCCCAGGCGTACACCTCTTCCAACGCCTGTTCCAGATCCTCTGTCATGATGGCGATGTGACCCAACCGCCCCTGACCGCCGGAAAAATCACTATCTGCGATCAATTGCAGTCCACCCAGCAGCCAAGCCTGTTTTGGCTCCTCTCTTGTCCCATCAACATTGACGAGCGGCAAGCCCAATGCCTCCTGAAAAAAGCGGATATGCCAGTGGATATCCTGCACATAAAAGGCGACATGTTCTACATACGATTTTTTTGGATACACCAAAAGCTCTCCCCTCTAGGGATCTTTCCCGTAATAATAGCCAGTCTGATCACGAGCGGCCTTGCCCCAGCCCGTATTCGATTCCCTTCACGCAGGCCATCAACACACTGTTGACCGGCGTCGGTACACCCCACTTCGCTCCCCAGCGCACGACGGAGCCATTGATAAAATCGATTTCGGTCGGCATTCCGCTTTCGATACTCTGCAGCATGGAAGGCTTGAAATCATCCGGCAACCCCTCGGCGGCTTTGATCCAGGCTTGCTCTGGGGCTTGGATCGATAGCTCTACCCCTGCTGCATGCGCCACAGCGATCCCTTCTGCTACCGCTGAAAGTGCGCAATTCCGCAATTCGGGGACGCTGTACAATCCGCCGTACGGCAGCCTAGTAATGCCGCACAAGGCGCCGGTGGCTACGTTGATCAGCAGTTTGTCCCACATGATCCCCATGATATTGTCGCTGACCGTCGTCGCCAAGCCGGACTGATTGAATACATCGGCTACGCGCTTGACCCTCTCGGTTACCTGACCGTCCAGCTCGCCAATATAAGTGTGTTTGCCTTTCGTGCCAGCACTGACTTGTCCAGGATCGAGCATGACCCCGCCAACGTATGTCCGCCCGACCAGCACATGCTCCTTCCCTACTGCCTCTGCGATCATTTCTTCGTTGCCAAGTCCGTTCTGCAAAGACATCACCATGGTATGCTCCCCGATCATCGGGCGAGCCATCTCGATCGCTTCTTTCGTGTGGTAAGATTTCACCAACACAATCACCAGGTCGACCGTCCCAATCGACGAACAGTCTGTCGTTGCCCGCACCCGGACATTACGCCTATGGGTGCCTTCATGCAGGGTCAGTCCTTCCCCGTTCATGATGCGGACATATTCCGCAGATCGCCGAATCAGATACACTTCTGATCCCGCTTCGGTCAAGACACCACCGATGACGCTGCCCAATGCCCCTGATCCCAGGATCGCTATTTTCACCTTGCTCCCCCCACAGACTGCTTTCGATACTACTTGCTTATTCTTTTCTCTTGATTCCGAGTTCTTCTGGATGGACTTTTGCCACTCCCGCATCTTGCAGCAACCATGCAGTCGTCGATTGCCAGTCCTTCCAGAACTTCACCGCTTCTTCACCGGACAACCCCAACGAGACAGCTCCTCTTTGCTTTAAAAATTCCTGAAATTCCGGCTCTTGCTGTGCTTTCGCAAAGTCGGCAACCAGTCTGCGCTTAATCTCGTCAGGGGTATCGGCTTTGACCCAGACGCCGTAAAAAGGACCCCACGGCAAAAACTTCTTAATGTCTGGAACCGATTCCAAAATTGCCGGCACGTCTTTGGCCTGTTCGACACGCTCTTCGCTTATGACTGCGAGGATTCGCACTTTTCCAGCTTTCATGTTTTCCAACGCTGCCGTCAATCCGGTCACCGTCACATCGACGTGACCGCCGAGTACCGCCGTCAAGGCAGGTCCGCCGCCTTCAAAAGGAACCATGTTAAACTCCACATTCGTTGCTGCGCTCAGCATGGTACTGACGATGAAGTCCATGGTCGCCTGTCCAGTCGAACCCATTTTGACCTTTCCTGGATTCGCCAACGCTTCCTGAATCAGATCATCGATCGTATGATAAGGAGACTCTGTCGAGACAATAATTGCCGGTACGGCACTCGCCATGATGTTGATCGGGTAAAAGTCTGCAAAATCCGTTTTGGAAATGCCCAGCACACCGTAGCTCGCTGCATTTTCAGCCGTGAAGAGCAGATGGTAGCCGTCCGGCTTTTTATCTGCGACATACTGCAAACCAATCGCCCCATTGGCACCTGTTTTATTGCTCAGAACGATGGACTGCCCCAAATTCTTCTCAGCCAACGGCACAATCGCACGTGTGATCGTGTCAGTATCGCCGCCAGCCCCCCAAGGGATCACACCCGTTATTGTTTGCCTTGGGTAGTCATCCACTGCGGATTGTCCGGCGGATGTACTGGCTGATGATCCGCATCCAGCGGTCAACATCATAGCAGAAACGATCAGAAAAGTGAATGTTTTGCGAAAACGGAACATATCACAGCCTCCTTTACGAATAGATTGCTAGGCTGGGAAAAATTTCAAAATATGCTCTGCATAGGTGCAGATCTCGTCGTTTTGGTTAAACACTTCCACCTTGGCTCTCGTTCGCAAATTCTCTTCATCTACCTCGATAATCGTGTACTTGGCTGTAAGGGTGTCTCCGAAAAAGACTGGCTTGATAAAACGCAGTCGGTCATACCCGTAGGAGACGCTCGGGAGGCTTGCTTTTGCCTGCACCTGGATCAGGGTCGAAGCCGTGGAACCGATCGCGAGGGAGATAATGCCGTGAGCAATCCGTGTTTTGTACTTCGTTGTTTTCATAAACTCTTCGTCGGTGTGCATTTGGCTGTAATCTCCGGTGATGTCGGCGAATTGATACACCTCTGTCTCTGTGATGGTTTTGGAAAAAGAGCAGGTGTCCCCTACTTGAAAAGGCAATACGTTACTCATGTTCATTCCTCCTCGGATTTTTCGTTTATTTCGTTTTGTTTATCCACTCTTTGCGAATCCCCATCGGCTGCGGCAGGAACAGGCGGCGGTCCATTTCTTTGAGATCATCCGCAATCTGCGGTCGAAAGCCCATGTGACGAATGATATCCTGCTCTACGTCCAGTCCCGGCGCGATCTCACAAAGCTCCAAGCCGGTTGGCGTCAGACGAAAGACAGCGCGTTCTGTAATATAGATGACCTCCTGTCCGCGATGAAGGGCATCCTTGCCGTTAAATGTGATCTCCGACACTTGTGGAACCAGCTTCTGAAAGCGTCCCTCCTGGGCGATTCGCAGGCCGCCGTTTTCAATCGCCGTTTGTAACCCCCCAGCTGTCAAGGTACCGCTGAAAATCACTTTTTTGGTGTTCTGGCTGATATTGATAACCCCGCCTGTCCCCATGATTTTGCCGTTGAACTTATGGACGTTCACATTTCCCGATTGATCTGCTTCGGCAAAACTCAAAAAGCAGACATCCAGCCCTCCACCATCGTAAAAGTCAAACTGTGCCGGCATATCCAGTACTGCCTGCATATTGACACTCGCTCCGAAATAGATGCCTTGGGCACTAACCCCGCCGATCGGCCCCGTCTCCACCGTCAATGTCATCTCTTCGCTCACGCCTTCTTCGCGAGCTACCATTCCGATGCCGTCCGAGATCCCCACTCCGACATTTCCGACATCCCCTGGTTTCACTTCATGAAGGGCACGACGAGCGATTACTTTGCGCTCGTTAAGCGGAAGCGGGATGACCTCTCCCGTCTCCATGACATAGTCCCCGGAAAAAAATCGATTGACCGAACCGGCGTACAACTGCGGCTGATCATGGTCGACGACGACCGCATCCACGAGATAGCCCGGAATTTTGATTGACTTCGGATGCAGCGTGCGCGACTTGACCAGACGTTGGACCTGCGCGATGACGATTCCCCCGTTGTTGTGGGCGGCTTGCGCCATTGCCAGCGCATCCAGGTAAGCAATCTCATCCTCCATGCTGATATACCCTTCGGTGTCGGCAGTCGTCCCCCGGATAATCGCGACGTCCGGCCGCACAGCGGGATAGAACAGCCATTCTTGATCATCGATTTTCATAAGCCGTATGAGTTCCTCTTGTGTCCGCTCGTTTAACCTTCCGCCCTTTTGCCTCGGGTCTACAAAGGTTCCCAGACCGACATGGCTGAGAATCCCCGGATGTCCCGCTGCTGCTGCCCGCAACACCTGGCTCATCACACCCTGGGGAAAATTATAGGCTTCGACTTCATTTCGTTCCGCCATTTCAGCCAGTCGCGGCGATTGTCCCCAATGACCGCCGATAATGCGCTTGACCATTCCAGGCTGAGCCAGTGGGGACATCCCCCGATCTGCACGATCTCCCAGGCCTGTCGAATGCCAGTACGTGAGATCGCGCGGTTCCTGAGTGTCCCGGAAACGGCGGGCAAGAGCATCGATCACCTGTGTCGGCTCCAGCAAACCGCCACCGGCGCCACAAAAAGTGACAGTCGCTCCCGAAGGAATCCACTTGACCGCTTCATCAGCGCTAACGACTAAAACCGCATTCCCAGTTCGTAATGGTTTCATAGAGATGTCACTCCCATTCGCATTTGACTCGTGATGCAAAAAACCTGTTTTGATAATTAGTGTATCGGTTTAGTATCTCGATATAGTATATCGATACAACGGATTATAATAGAGCCCTTTTCGCCATGTCAATCTATTATTAATTTTTAGAAAATTATTCTCGCCAACTCTTTCTGCAAGGGTATTTCTCTCACCCAGCTTTAGGAATGTAAATCAGTAAAGCAATTACGTCATTTTGAATTGACACAAACCGCTTTTTCGCTTCATAATGGACGTTATAAAGTTCGCCAGTGAGCTACAAGAATAAGGAAAGAGAGTAAAAAAATGACTGAAAATATAGATATATCGATTCGCGAGAAAAACATTGCCTTCATCGGTTTCATGGGTGCTGGCAAAACCACCATCGGCCAGCTTGTCGCCAAAAAGCTGTACCGGGATTTTATCGACATCGACGAGGAGATCGAACGCATTCACCAGATGCCGATCTCCCAAATCTTCAAGGAAATGGGAGAGGCAAGCTTCCGCAAGATGGAACGCGAGCTGATCGTCTCCCTTTGCAAAAATACCCGTGTCAAGATCCTGTCTCTTGGCGGTGGGGCGTATCTTCAGGAAGAAGTGCGCAAGGCTTGCCTGGCCAACTGCCTCGTCTTTTTCCTCGATCTGTCCTGGGAGTCCTGGAAAGAACGGATTCCGCTGATCATCGACAGCCGGCCAATCCTGCAAAACAAGTCTCTGGATGAAATCGAGGAGCTGTTCCTGAACAGACGGTCCGCCTACAATATCCATCATTCCCGGATTACGACCAGCGAGCTGGACGCCGAGTCCGTAGCCGATCAGATCGTCGAGTCATTGAAGCTGGCGTGGGACATTTACGAGCCGAATCGCAGTATATTTGATTAATGAAAACATAGGAACCGTACCTGCTTCTATTGAGGTGGAGAGGAAACAGAAAAACAAAGAAGTCTTCAGCCCCAATGACAAAATGGTTCTGAAGACTTTTTTTGTACCAATTTTGATTCTTTTTTCAGAAAGCTGAACCAGCCGACCCGGCGGCGCATGACTCGCGCACCACGAGCTGTGGCTTCAAAATAATCCTCTGAGGACCCTCGTCCATTCCGCGAATACGCTGATGCAACAAATCTGCGGCATGCGCCCCGACCAGCTCAGGGGTGGCCGCAATCGTCGTCAGACTAGGGTTGTAAATGGCTGCCTCTTTAATATTGTCAAAGCCCACGATGGCCAAATCCTTGCCGGGAGTCAATCCCGCTTCTTTCAAGCCGTGCATGACGCCAAACGAGACGACGTCGTTGTAGCAAAATGCCGCAGTCGGCGGATTCGGGCTGTTGAGCACCTTGCGCAAGGCCTCTACCCCGCCTTGCACCGTAGCATGCCCCTCGACCCACAGAGATTGGTCCACCGCAAGACCCGCCTCTTCATGTGCGAGCAGATAGCCGCGATACCGGTCTTTCCAAGCCGTAGACTCCGATGGCCCCCCCAGAAAAGCAATCCGGCGATGCCCCAACCGGATGAGGTGATCCACGGCCAGTTTTCCTCCCCCGACGTTGTCGATTCCCACGTAATCACAGTTTGATCCAGGAATGTCTTTTGCGACCAGCACGACAGGGATGTCCCATTTTCGCAGACGCTCAATGGTTTCCATCGTGCTTTTGGAGACTGGACTCAGGATCACCCCACCGACTCGGTATTCCAGCATGGTGGACAAGAGCGTGTCTTGCTTGTCCTTCAAGTCAAAGGTGGTTCCGAGAATAACCGTATAGCCATCCTTATCTAGCGACTGATGGACACCGACCAGCAATTCGGAAAAGAACGGGTTGTCGATCTCGGTAATGAGCAACCCGACTGTTGACGAGTGCTGGGACCGCAGATTAGCGGCGACACGATCATAGACATAGCCTAATTCCCGCATCGACTCCAGTACTTTCTTGCGGGTAGCCTCGGAAATGTTGGTGCTGCCGCGCACGATCAAGGAAGCGGTAGCGCGTGAGACTCCGGCGTGTTCTGCTACCTGTTGAAGCGTAACGCGGCGTCTTTTTTCCCGTTTCTCGATTGGAATCACCTGCTTGCCGCATGTAGTCAATGAACATCAATATTTTACCATGGTCTCAACTAGTTTGAAATGGCGACTACATGATCCACTTCAGCGGCACCAGCACGATGGACGGGAACAGAATCAGCAACAAAAGGATAAGCACTTCCACGAGTAAAAACGGCCAAATTCCTTTCATGATGTCTTCGAGTCCGATTTTGCCCACACCACATGCTACGTTCAGAACTGTACCCACTGGAGGCGTCAGCAGTCCAATGCAGTTGTTGAGGACGAAAATGACTCCGAAATAGACAGGGTCAATGCCCGCTGCTGTGACAATCGGCATCAGTACAGGCGTCAGGATGAGAATCGTCGGAGTCGAATCCATGGCTGTCCCCACCAGCAAGACCAAGGCATTGATAGCTAGCAGCAGGAGCAGCGGATGCTCGATCAACGGTGCGAGCAAATGGTTCATCAGATCAGGAATGTTGGCTACTGTGATCAACCAAGCTGTCACCATCGCTGCCGCTACCAGGAACATGACGGTGCTTGTCGTCTTGGCTGCGGCGACCAGCACTTTGTAGAGCTGACCTAGTTTCAACTCGCGGTAGATAAACAGTCCCACGATCAGGGCATAAAATGCCGCCACGACCGCTGCTTCCGTCGGCGTGAAAATTCCGCCGCGCAGTCCGGCAATGATGATGACCGGCAGCATCAAAGCCCAAATCGCCTGGCGACCTGCTTGCCAAATTTCTCGTGGCGTTTTGCGCGGGAATACTTTGACATCGTCTTTTCGGACGACCAGCCACCACGTAACCATCAGCCCGATCCCGATCAACAGGCCGGGGACGATCCCTGCCATAAACAGTTTGGTAATCGAGACACCGCTTGTAACCCCAAATATAATGAAGGGGATGCTCGGCGGAATGATCGGAGCGATGATCCCGCCCGCAGCGATCAGACCTGTCGAGCGGTTGCGGTCATACCCTGCCTTGATCATCATCGGAATCAAGATCGCTCCGAGGGCAGCCGTATCCGCTACAGCCGAACCGGACAAACCCGCAAACAAGACGCTGGCGAGAATAGCCACATAGCCCAATCCGCCGCGGATATGCCCGAAGATTGACATGGCGAAGTTGATAATCCGGCTGGAGATCCCTCCGGCATTCATCAATTCCCCTGCCAAAATGAAGAACGGCACTGCCATCATGGGGAAGCTGTTGGCTCCATTGATCAAGTTTTGTGCAATGATTTGGCTGTCAAACAGCCCCAGAAAAATCATCAGCGCGACTCCGCTGACGAGCAGTGCCAGAGCGATCGGCATGCCCAAGGCCATGACGGCAAGCAGCGAACCGGCGAATACAACCAGTGTCATCTACCGGTTCCCTCCCGTCACAGACTGATTTTGATCTAATGAATCACGCATGATCTCTTCTTCGGACTCCTTGGTCCTCATCAGCTCATGCAATCGATCCCGTCGAAACAAAGCGATATATAAATGATGGAGTACGATCATTCCCATTCCTACACTCATGACGATGCCGATTCCATAGATATACGACATCGGGAGACCCGTAGCTGGCGCATGGGCATTGGTGCTGATCAGGGTCGATTTCCAACTGCCGTCGAGGACAAGCCACAGCACGTACAAAACAATGAGGTTGCTGATGACGTAGACGACTCTTTTCGCCTGCAATGGCAGCTTTTTTATAAACATATCGACCCCGAGATGGCTATTGTCCTTGAGTGCCCCGATGGCCCCGAGGAACGTCAGCCAGACGAAGAAAAAACGGGACATTTCCTCGGACCAAGTGATACCGGAGTCGAAGGCATAGCGCAGTACTACATTGCCGAAAACGAGAATCGCCATACTGGCCAGACAAATCGCCATCAGTACATCCGTGAATTTGGAAAACAGGGAGAAAAGTTTCGCCATAGATGCCCCTCCTCGAGAAGAAAATGAAACTCCGCCACTATTTGTTTGCTTCTCTCAGTTTGTTGACCAGGTCTTCTCCCAGTTTGGCAGCGTATTTATCATAGATCGGCTTCATGGCCTCGAAGAAGCGCTGCTTTTCTTCCGCCGTCAGTTCAGTGACAGTCATGCCGTTATTCGCCAGGTACTCCTCTGCCTGCTTGGTCTCTTCCTGATTCAATTGACGTTGGTAGGTTTTCGCCTCGTCGGCTGCCTTCTTGACCCACTCTTTTTCCTGATCCGTGAGAGAATCCCAGAATTTCTTGCTCAGCAAAAACGGACTTGCATTGTACACATGGCCTGTTTTGGTATAGTATTTTTGTACCTCGTAGAATTTGGAGGAGGTGACATTCCCGGCCGGGTTCTCTTGTCCGTCCACGACGTTTTGCTCCAATGCAGTAAACAGCTCCGTGAAAGCCATTGGTGTAGGAGCAGCACCCATTTCCTTCCACATATCGATATGCAGCTCATTTTCTAGTGTCCGAATCTTCAGTCCTTTGATGTCGTCGACTGTTTTGACTTCCCGCTTGTTATTGGTCAGGTTGCGGAAACCATTTTCCCAGTAGTTCAAGCCAATTACGCCTACGGCA
Source organism: Brevibacillus panacihumi W25 (assembly GCF_000503775.1). Lineage (GTDB taxonomy): Bacteria > Bacillota > Bacilli > Brevibacillales > Brevibacillaceae > Brevibacillus > Brevibacillus panacihumi_A. The sequence continues at coordinate 731,444 of NZ_KI629785.1, forward strand.
GGCAATTCATCCAGCAGTTCTTTTCCAATCGGTCCGTCCAAAATCTCGTACGCTGTCTTTTCATCCTTGAACAGGAACGGCAGGTCGAGTGCAGTAAAGCGTTCGACGTCGACTGCAATCGGTCCGCTCGACATGGTAGAGCCCTGGATCGTGCCCACCTTCATCGCGTCAAATACAGCGCGGTCCCCGCCCAGCTTTCCGTCTGCATACACTTCCACCTTGAAAGCCCCTGCGGATTCCTTTTCAAGAATTTCGCCAAACTTGATCAAACCTTTGGTCAATGATCTGTCCTGGGCCGTCACGACTGCCAGCTTGACAACCTTGGTCTCGGCTTTTTGTTCACCGCTGCCGCTGCCGCTAGTACCTTGCGGAGCTGCAGATTGTGACGAACATCCTGCGAGTGCAAGCATGCAGGTCAACACGGAGAAAATAACAAACTTTTTCATGAAACATCCACCTCATTCGCTTTTTTTATTTTGCTTTGCTTTACCCACCTGAATCTTCAGCGCCTCTTCTTTTCCTTTTGCCGATCCCCCCTTGTCTGCAAACGTCGCTCTCCCATCATTCCTGCCTGTCTGCCAGTTTCACGCCTCGTTGAAGGACAGAATGATTTTTCCATAATTTCCTGTTAAAGCGTTTTCAAATGCTTGCTGAAAAGATGTGAACGGCATGATGCTGGAGACTATTGCATCGACGCAAAAATGCGGGTCACGCAAATATTCAATCGTTTGCAGGTAATCGGAAGGGAAGTTATAAATAATCGTGCCGTACAGGGTCAGTTCATTGCGTACCACATACGCCACCGGGAGGATCGCCTCTGGCGCCAAACCGATGACAACCATCGAACCGCCTGGACGGACGAGCTGTATGCCATTCTCCACGGAACTGCTGGTGCCTCCGGCTTCGATCACCACGTCAAAGCGCTTGGATTCAAGAGCCAAATCCTCCGGCAATACTGCGCGGATGTCCCCGATTTGCTTCACCAACTCCAGCTTGTGCGGGTTGATATCGACAGCGGTGACCCGTGCTCCCAGATGATGCGCCAATGCCGCTGCCAGCATGCCTTCATTGCCGCAGCCAATAATGCAGACGCTCGTCTCCTTCGTAATTTTCACCTTCTTGAAAGCATGCACGACGACTGCAAACGGCTCGATCAGCACCGCTTTTTCGTTCGGCAGATCATCTGGGAGCGGCAGCACGTATTTGGATGAAATCAGAAACTCCTGCGAAAAACCGCCGTCCATATTGACACCGAGCGATTTCTTGCGCTCACATATATTGGTGTCTCCATTCCGGCAGTAGCTGCACTCCCCGCAAAACGTATTGGGCAGAATGACAACCCTTGCCCCCATCTCGACAGATGAGTCCGGCCCCGCATGGATGACCGTGCCTACCAATTCATGACCCGGTCGCAGAGGATAGGTAGCGTGCTTGAGCTTTCCGAGATAGACGCCGACATCGGAGCCGCAGATCCCGCCGTAGATGACACGGATTTTCACCTCATCCCCCACCGGATCGGCGAGAGGCTCCATTTCTCTTACTTTCATTTCTTTTGGTTTCTGTAAAAACAACTCCAACACCTGATCCCACCACCATGTTGTTATTCACTTTTTATTAGATCGATCTAATAATACTGAAAAAATATATGCTCGCCCCATGATATGAGCTGCACGAACATACTCGCAGTCTATATTGACTTTAGTGGATCGATCTAATAAAATAGAGAAATTATTTGTGCTGATCCTGACTTTCTTGTGTAGTTTCCATGCACTAGATCGATCTAGTTGCATTATATTCTCCACATGAAAGCGGTGTCAATATAATTTTCAGAAAACACCTATTGTTTCGTCTATGAAAGGAAGTCATGTAATGCGGGTCTTCTTGTATACTACCTTGATACTCTTGTACATGCTGTCGCAATTCATCCCTCATTTGTTCCTAAGCTACACAATCGGCGTCATAGCAGTCATCACCTGCTTGATTTCGGCCTTTCATGCAAGGGGTTTGCATCGCGTCACAGGCTTTGTTTTTCTTGTGCTCGGGATCTTTCTTTTTATCTACAACGACCTGGAGTGGCACACGTTCTTCCTGCAATTTCAATCGATGCTGGGGCTTCTGTCGCTTTTTGTCGTCCTGCCCTTTATTAATTCGCTCATTCGGATCGGTCGTTATGACAAGAGCTTGAGCCAGCTTTTGCAGGATCGGGTGACACGCTTGACCAGTCTGTACAAACGCAGCTTTCTGGTCTGCCATTTTCTCGGGGTGTTCCTGAATATGGCGGCGTTGCCTCTGCTGATCCAATCGGTCAAGCCATCCCTTCATACGATGTCTAGGGATGACATCAACCAGTTTTTCACGAAAAATCTGCTGCGCCCCTACGCCCTGTGCCTGACGTGGAGCCCCATGGAAGTCATCGTAAGCAGATCGATCGATATTACGCAAGCGCAGTACTATATGATTCTTCCCATCGTTCTGGGGATCGCTGCGATCGCGACGGGTGTGGACTTTGTCCTGTCCGGCCGCCGCTACAAAGAGATCCCGGTGTCCATGCCCCAGACGCGGGAAGTCGATCTGAAAAAGGTCATTAAAAAAGTGGCACAGATGCTGGGCATGCTCTTTCTGTTCATTGTACTGGTTACGATTACGCAGCAAATCCTGGGGCAAGGCTTTCTCTTCTCTGTCGTCCTGCTGCTGGTTCCGTTTTCTATCTTCTGGGCAGCATGCCTGAAGAAAACGAAAATCTTTCTGTCCGCGACAATCCCGCATTGGAAGGTGCGCGTCGATGGATTGGCCAATTACTTTTTCATGTTTTTGAGTGCCGGATTGTTCGTGGGGGTTTTGGCAATCTCCGGGATGCTGTCGTTTTTGGAGCCGCTCTTCCAGTACGCAGCCGAGACGCCAGTCTTTCTCTATCTCTTTATCGGGGCTTATTTTTTGGTAACGGCGTTCATCGGATTTCATCCCTTGATTTCTCAAACCTTCTTGGCCGAGTTTCTCGTTCCGATCCTGCCGCAGGTGGCAACCTTGCCTCTCGCTGTCGTCCTTGTGACATGCGGCCTATCCACCATCATGTACAGCCCGTTCAACCTGTCTGTCTCGCTTTTATCCAGCGAGCTGAAAATCAACCCGTTCCGCATGGCGGGCTGGAACGTCGGGTACGGTGTGGTGTATATCCTGATCAGCATTGTCGTAGCGTTAGGTTTGGAGTGGGCGTTTTATTAAAAATCGATCCCCTTTTGGTAGACAATACTGTTTATCTAAAGGGGATATTTTCGTACTGTTTACTAGACCGTGCCAGCTTTCTTTTGGTTACCTGGTGGTTGGTCCTTTGCGCAAAGGAACGAATTGGTTACTATGGTAAGAAGGAGGTGCAGAAATGACGCGATTGATCCTTGGATTTGCCGTGACCTATCTCATCATCAGTCTGCCGGATATTTTCGGTTTTACCTTCGCTATTCAATGGGTGCCGGGAGTTTCTCCTGTTCAGAAAGCCTGGACCTATTTCACATCTGGCTTGGCAGAAAATGCATTGGGTAAATTGGTTATCGCAACAATCTCTGCCCTTCTTTTGCGATTCTGCTCACGGCTATTTCGCAGGCTTGCTTGAGAGAAGCTCTATAGGGAAAAGAGGAGATACATATGCCTAACATGATAAAAAAACGGAAAGCCATTATTTTTGATATGGATAATACGCTCTTGCAATCCCGTATTGATTTTCCGGGGATGAAGACAGCAGTCTTTCAACTGCTGGTGAAGCATCAGATGATCCATCCAGATCTTGATTACACCAAACATTCCGCCTCGCAGCTCATCGATCTCGGACGCAATTCGGGCCGGATTACCGAAGAAATAGAAGCCTCTATCTGGGACACGATTGTCGCTTACGAAACAGAAGGAATGATCGGCGCCGCTTTGGAGGAGGGGGCAAAGGACGTTCTCGATGCGCTTAGACATCACTATACGTTGACCATCTTGACTAATAATGCGCGCTCTGCTGCTTTACAGGCGCTTAAGGATACGGGCATCATTCCCTTTTTTGATTTGATCGCCGGGCGAGAACAAATGACGGAATTAAAGCCTTCTCCCTCCGGCATTCACTATATTTTAGACAAGTACCCAAACATTCAGGCGGAAGAGTGGATCATGGTGGGAGATTCCTGGATCGATGGCAAAGCGGCACAAGACGGCGGAATCGGATTCATTGCCTACCAAAGCGAGCCAGAGGAAATGAAGAGTCACGGAGTCACTCCCCTCGCGTACGTCCAGCGATTGGAGGAACTGCTAGATTGATAACGAAAAACAAATATCCACTGCGGGGGGATGAGATGAGAAAGGGAATCGGGATTATCTTGGCTTGCAGTCTCATGTTCGTTACAGCCTGTTCTCAAACGGAGCATGTTTCACAACTGGATCTGGAAAACAAGATTGAAACTCTCACCCAACAAATGGAAAAGCTGAACACAGAAATAGAAGGGTTTCATCAGGAAAAAGAGAACTTCGCAGTAATCAGCAACGTGGCGAGGGAGTTTGTTCGTGCATCTACATCAGGCGACGAAGAGAAGCTTCGAACCATATTATCGGAGGATATCGTTCTGGAACGAGAAGGAAACAAGATAACTGCCATCATCGATGGGGTTGAATGGTTATTGTTCTCTGAGGAACGGGTGTTTCACTTCGATGATTGGGTAATCCAAGGGTATCATTATAACAGTGATGAGAACACCTATGAGATGTTTATTAGAGAATTTTATACAGACTCCAATCAAGAGCTAGTCAGTCCCCCAACCTTTTTACATGTAACCTTTAAAAAAAATCGATGAAGAGTGGAAAGTTGTCAACCTGGCCTTTGACGTCTAAAGCATGTACGGAAGGAGATCTGCCATGAACCTGCGCGTACACGATGTCCCCGTTGTTCTGCTTCACAGTCCACTTGTGGGCCCCTTTACTTGGCGCCCTGTAGCTGAGTACATAAGGAATATGGGTACGGAGGTGTTCATACCCACGCTTCGCAATCACGACACCTCACCCTGTTACTGGAAAGATCATGCTTGGTCCGTGTCGGAAGCGCTTCGGACAATACCTCCTCATTCCAAAATCGTCCTGGCTGGTCATAGCGGTGCTGGTTCCTTGCTTCCCTCTGTAAGGGAAAGTCTCGATCACAAGATCATTGGCTATATATTTGTAGATGCCATCATTCCCAGGCACAATTGCAGCCGTCTCGATCAATTCTCTACTCCCGCAGAGGCAAAAGCGTTTCGCAGTGCAGCACAAGATGGAAAGTTGCCTGTATGGAAAGAAGAGCATGTCCAAGACTTCATTTCGGATCCGTCCATACGCCGACAGTTCGTCCGTGAATTAGCACCAATGCCGCTCGCCGTGTATGAAGAGAAAATACCCGTCCCTGCGTACTGGCCAGATGCCCCTTGTGCTTTCCTGCACTTCTCTTGCTCTGACACCTATCTGCCATTCCGAAAAGAAGCAGAAGAAAATGGTTGGCTTACGGCCTCTATTCCGGGCCGTCACTTTCACATGCTGGAGGACCCCGAAACGGTTGGAAACACATTGCTTGATCTGATGGAACGCCTTCTGGATCACCAGTAAGACGACTGATCTTTCTGATGGTCAAGCATTTCCCAAAAATACCCTATCTTCCCTTTTTGTGATATAATTCCAAAAAAGGTATAGTAGGTGGTTTTTTGACAACGTTAGTTAGATCCTTCATCTTTTCACTCATTGTAAATCTCCTGATTTTTTGGGCTTATTATACATGGGACTTGTATCGATCTAACCAGGAATATGTAGAGTTTCTAAAAATCATTCAGCAGCATCTTCGTGAAAATCAAGGGGGACAGCTTGGAATTGTTTACTGGTCTTCCCCTACCTACACTTCCATCCTCTGGTACGGATTGGTGACCGTTCCTTTCTTTATGGGTGTGTATGTTTTATATAAGAAGAGGTTTTCAACAGAGTGACGATCGGAAGCAAAAAACCCCTTTGATTGCCAAAGGGGTTTCTCACTGCCTCAAGGTGGTTACCCCGAGATTCCTTCCTGTCATCCTATTCATCTTTGAAAGTAAAATTGTATTTTTTGTTGATCTGTTTCGCGATTGTATCCAAGAATGAATATACTGTCATATTTTCTACCTTGCTTGTATACCAAGCGAGTTTTGCTCCATTTTCCACCCCATTGTATTCTACTTTTAACGGCATGTATGTTTTATTTGTGTAGGTATAATCAAACTCGATGTATAGTTCATTTCCCTCCGGACTTTCGAGAAAGACCGAATACTTCGGATTTTTATATTCAGGCTGGAATTTTACTCTCTTTATTTTTGTTTTCATAGCTTCCCCCTTTTTCATAGATTGATCATACCACAAAAAATCCCTTCAGCCAGATTGTCTCTCCAGCATGAAGGGATCTTTTCTCATCTTATTTAAACAAATTGATCGTGGCGATGATTATCGGCATGCCGAACACATCAATCAGGAAGGCCCCTACGATGGGAACGACCAGGTACGCTTTTCGCGAAGGTCCAAAACGGGCCGTTACTGCCGCCATATTTGCCATTGCATTAGGTGTCGCGCCAAGACCATGTCCTGTAAAGCCTGCAACCATTACGGCAGCGTCATAGTTCTTGCCAAGCAGTCGGAAAAGAATCAAAGCACCGAACAGGACGATAAATACAACCTGTACAAACACGATGACCAGCATTGGAAGCGCAAGATCTGCGACCTCCCACAATTTGATGCTCATGAGGGCCATGGAAAGGAAAATGCCAAGTGTTACGTCGCCGATCAGGTTGATGCTCTTCATGTCGATCGCATTCGGATTGAGCTTGTCCGCGATGTTGCGCACGATGACTGCTACAAACATGGCCCCTACATAACCGGGGAGAACAAAGCCGGTTGCTGTCGAGAACAGCTCGCCCAAATACGTTCCCAATGCCATACAGAACGTGATGAGCAGTACTTGGATGAAGAAGGTATTCGTCGTAATCGGTTGTGCTTTCTCTTCTACTGTCTCGACGGTCTCTTCTGTTTCCGTTGGTTTGAGATCGTATTTGGAAACCAGGTATTTAACAGTCGGTCCGCCTACCAGACCCCCTGCTACGAGACCAAAGGTTGCCGCCGCAATCCCGATCGCCAACGCTGATTGGATTCCCATATCTTCCAGAGTTTGTCCAAACGCGCCTGCCGCACCGTGTCCACCTTCCATGGAAACGGCCCCTGCCATCATACCAATCAGAGGATGAATGCCGAATAACGAAGCCAGGGAGACACCGATCACGTTTTGTGCCAAAGCCAAGACGCCACAGGCAATCCAGTAAATGACGAGCAGCTTGCCGCCCAATTTAATCAGCTTGAAGCTTGCTCCCAGCCCTACTGTGGTGAAGAAAGTCAGCATGAACAGACTCTGCAAGGAGGTATCCAGGGTTATTTCCAAAACGCCAGTCGCTTTCAGGGCTGTTGCCACGATGGCGAATAACAGCCCCCCGACAACCGGTGCCGGTATACAGAACTTTTGCAGGAATCCCGCTTTTTTGACCAGATACGTTCCCAATACGAGAAGTGCTACCGCCAGAAAAATCGTATTTACTTGATTAAGTGCTAAAGTCATAGTTGTCTCCCCCTAAAAATGCCATGATGGCTTCATTCGTCAGATAAGCACCTAATTTCACCGTTCTTCCGTTTTCGTCCAAGACCGGATTTACTTCACAAATATCAAAAGAAAGCGTTTTCTTATGAGCGGCAACTGCGCGGATCAAGGATCGAACCAGCATGGGTGTCAAGCCAAAAGGAGACGGAGCACTGACTCCCGGAGCGAAGGCTGCATTCAAAACATCCGTGCAAAGCGTAAGCATCACATGATCATGATTTTCGATGAATGCATGCAGGGATGCCAGAATGTCTTGCAACCGTTCGCCGGCCATCTCTTCTTCATATACGTAACGAACTCCCAGCTCATCCGCTTTATCGAAGAGCTCTTGCGTATTGCCAAACCGCTGGATTCCCAGCACGTAATAGCGGCTATTCGGGTCATGCTCCAGGATTTGCCGAAACATCGTACCCGATGACGGCTGCTTTTCATAGGAGCGCAGATCAAAGTGGGCGTCAATATTAATGATCCCCAGGGAAGCATCATTTCCTATATGCTTTCGTACACCTGCATAATGTCCATACAGGGTTTCATGTCCCCCGCCCAGAATAATAGGAGTCGCCGATTTTGATAATAGTTCAGATACCGCCTGACCCAATTCCTCCTGGGCCTCCTCAAGCTTGTCGCCTTGACAAGAAACATTCCCCACATCGACAAGCCGTTTCCCTTCCGACTGTCTCCAAGGAAGACTTGCAAGCGCTTGCCTGATTGCATTCGGTGCTTGAGCCGCACCTACTCGACCTTGATTGCGCCTGACTCCTTCTTCACACTCAAACCCGATGAGGGCACATGTGCGATCCGCAGAAATCGGCATGTTTTCGAGATCTACTCGCTCCACCAGTTGATGGTAACGAAAACTGCTTCTTCTTTCCGTATGATCAATCCGACCGGTCCATACATCAGCTGAAACACTCCTAGGCAATCTATTCACCCTTTCTGAACCTTAAGTAGATTTTGTTTTTTGATTATATAATGACAAACTTATTATTTCTAATATATAATTTAAATAAATTAATAGCTTGATGCTATAAATAGTGGCAGGTGATTTACTTGGACATCAAACAATTACATTATTTTGTGACGGTTGCGGATCAGTTGAGCTACTCCAAAGCCGCACAAAGACTGCATATTTCACAGCCTTCCTTAAGCAATGCCATTAAAAATCTGGAGCTGGAGGTCGGCTCTCCGCTGCTGGAGAGAAATACCAGAAGGGTGGAATTGACGGACGCTGGTAAAATTTTATATACGAAAGCAACCCTGCTGCTTTCTCAAATGAACATGTTGAAAAAAGAAATGGAAGAAGTAAAGCTAACGGGAAGCGGCGAACTCATCATTGGCATCATTGAATCCGTCAAGCATTGGATTCCTAAAGTCATCCGCACCTATCAAGACCGCTATCCTTCCATTCACTTTAAGCTGTTGGAAGTGCTGGGTGGAAAAGCAGTGAAGGAATCATTGCGGAAATACCATACGCATCTGCTCATTACCAACCAATGTATAGAAGAAGAGGACATCGAATCACTCCCTTTATACGATGAAAAATTGGTCCTTGTCCTGCACAGAGATCATCCTTTGGCGCAGAAGGAGTCTATTCACATCAAAGATCTGGAACAGGAATCCTTCATCATCAGCACCGAAGGTTTTCAAACAAGGGCAGATATCCTGAGAGCCTTTTCACTCGAGCAAGCGACCCCGACAATCAAATTTGAGATTGAACGTTTTGAAACCGCATTAACCCTGGTTAGGGAAAATTTGGGAATTACCATTATTCCCGAAAATTATGTATCCGAACCCATGGACGCATCCATCGTCCGAAAAACGATCCATTCTCCTGCGCTGGAAAGGACCATTTATGTGGCTTATATGAAAAATCGTTATTTGGCTCCGGCAGTGCAATCCTTTTTGGAAGAAACTCGGCGCAATTTTGCCTGAATGGAAGGTGTGAAACATCGTGCTTGCTATTTTTCTATTTATTCTCGCTGGACTTGCAGAGATTGGCGGCGGATATTTGGTCTGGTTATGGCTGCGTGAATCGAAGCCGCTTTGGTATGGGATCGTCGGCAGCCTCATTCTTGTTTCTTATGGAATTATTCCTACTCTCCAAAACTTCCCTTCGTTTGGCAGAGTCTATGCTGCTTACGGCGGTGTTTTCATCGCTCTGGCAGTATTGTGGGGATGGTGGATTGACAAAAAAACGCCGGATATGTACGACTGGATCGGGGCTATGGTCTGCATCGTTGGCGTCTCGATCATGTTATGGGCCCCCCGTCATTAAAAGGAGTGGTCAACCAGAAACCATTTCCATTCCTCTGACGTCATACAAGTAACCCTATACGTTGGAGGATATCTGAATGATGCGAGTGCCACTCTGTACGCTTATCTTCGCCGCCCTTTTGCATGCCGGAACGTCCGAAGCTCCTCAGCATAGGGCGATATTGGCCGACAGTCTGATTGATTCCACATCCGCTGCTTCCAAAGCCACCCGTATTGTCCTCGCGATGACAGATGGCCTCTATAGCGTAGAGCATGAACCCGGACCCTTTTTGGGACCCAATTGGACAGGAACCTTTGAGCTCCAATTGCTGGACGATCGTCGCCAAATCGTCTCAACTGCCCGATTGAATGAGTCGTTCGAGGAATTGCGCTTTCAAAAGCCTTTTTCCTTTCAATTCTCGGATTACAACCAGGATGGTCATCCCGATTTTGCCATCGGGCAATATGCATCCAGCAATGTTTACATCTATCGGTTGTTTACGATCATCGACGACAAAATCAAGGAGCTTCCTATAGTACCCGATCAAGAGATCATCAGTTCCGAGCGTGGCTACTCCATTTTGTTTACGAAAGGGAGCCATGCATCCTTTGAAACGGTTTATTACAATAATGCAGCAGGCACATCGTTCAAACGCGTGTACGAATGGAATGGCAATGCGTTTGAACGGGTGTCGGAAACATCAAGTCAGGAATAGCCGGTTTCATATAATCGAGTAGGAGGGGGTGACTAACCCCCGTCCTCTCACACCACCGTACGTACCGTTCGGTATACGGCGGTTCATTTAGGTATGACGCAAATAGGTGTATCTGTCTGACAAACTCTTCAAACCTTGATTACGCCAGTAAGCATTATTCAATGCTCGGTGAAGAATTGGACTACATGCAATTCGCCATTGTTTCTTTCGTGAATTGCCCCATTCATAGGCTTTTTCCTTGGGAACTCCTAAGGAGATAAGCCTTTTTACTTTTGTTTTCGGGCGCTTCCACTCTTTCCAGAGACACATTCGGAGTCTTCTTCGAATCCATTCGTCAAGATGGCTGAACACCGAAGGGGTATCAGCCAAGGCAAAATAGCCACACCAACCTGTAAGGTACTCATTGAGATCGTCAATTCTGTATTCCATTGGGAGTGGTTTAGTGCGGGAGGTGATCTCCCGAATCCTCTGTTTTGCTCGCTTCAGACTATCGTTCGCTATTCGAATCTTGGGCGATTTGTTCACCGTGAAACTGAAACCAAGAAATTTACGATTCCATGGGCGATCAACGGCGCTTTTCTTCATGTTGACTTTTAGCTTGAGCTTTCTCTCAATGAACGTGGTCACGGAATCCATCACGCGGATTCCTGCCTTCTTTGACTTCACATAGATGTTGCAGTCATCTGCGTAGCGAAGGAATCGAAGCCCCCGCTTTTCCAGTTCCTTGTCGAGTTCGTGCAACATGATATTGGATAAGAGCGGACTCAACGGGCCACCTTGCGGCACCCCTTGATCGCTTTCAATTTCCATACCATTAACCATAATCCCTGATTCGAGATAGCGTCGGATGAGGGTTAGGATAGTTCTGTCTTTGACATGTTTTGCGATAAGCCCCATAAGTTTATCGTGGTTTACCTTATCGAAGAACTTCTCAAGATCCATGTCTACGACTCAACGGTATTGGATTGTCAACACCAAACTAGACAGATTTCTTAAGTGCCTGCTTTTTGTAAATCTTCGGACTAAGATAGCCCAGTGTGGAGTGGATTCTGGTTTCATTAAACCATTTCACATATTGATCTAGCTCTCTCTTTAGCTGCTCTAGTGACTCAAACTGTCGATTCCGAACAAACTCTGCTTTGATCAGCTTGAAAGTGGCTTCGGCAACAGCATTGTCATAGGGACAGCCTTTCATGCTCAAAGAACGTTTAATGTCGAACGTATTGATCACCTCGTCTATGGTGTGGTTTTTAAACTCACTGCCTCGGTCCGTATGAAAAAGCTGGATCTGGTGCAGATTTCCCTTTACGCTTGCAAAAGCTTGATAAACAAGGGCAGCGTCTTTGAATTTTCCACAACTATGTCCGATTATTTCCCGATTGAATAAGTCAATGAGCAGGCAGATGTAGTGCCATTTCTTTGCAACCCGAACATAAGTCAAGTCACTCACAACAGCTTGCAGAGGCTCCACTTTTGTAAATTCACGATTCAGTTCGTTCTGGATCGGCGATTGATTACATGACGATGGATACGGCTTATATTGAGCAACCGTGTAGACTGATACAAGGCCATGTTTCTTCATCAAACGACCAATGCGACGTCTTGAAACGATTTTTCCCTGTTTTTGTAACTCTACTTTGATTTTTCTCGCTCCATAGACGCGCTGATTCTCTTCAAAAATGCGAATGACCGCTTGTTCCACTTCATCATCCGTAGATGGTTGTTTCTTACTCTCATAATAGTAAGAACTCCGATTTACGTTAAGGATTTCGCACATAGCCGATACAGGGTATTTGTGCGTGTTTTGGCGGATCACTGCTATTTTCGTCCGAAGATCAGCGCTGCTTGCTTTAAAATATCATTCTCCATCTTTAGCCGTTGATTTTCCTTGCGAAGTTGAAGGAGTTCATTCTGTTCATCCGTACGATTTTCGCTTTCTTTGAAAGAACCAGTTGTTTTGCTCTGTTTTACCCATCGATCAAATGCAGATGCACTCAGGTCATACTCTCTCAAAATATCTGCACGTGGTTTGCCATTCTCATATAGTTGAACCATCTGTTGTTTAAACTCATCTGTAAATGCTCGACGCTCACGTTTACTCATCACATTCTCTCCGTTCTAATGGATTTGTTTTTAATCTACTAGAACTTAAGAGAACTGTCCAATTCAGTGTAGCCTATTCATATCCTTCCTCGATGTATGTCTGTGCCTTCTTGACTGCGTCATGTCCCCGTCTCCTTGGACGGAATCCATGACTATGTTCGGAGAACATAGGATCAAATATCGGAGAAAGAACCTGTGCAATTGCTTGTTGGATGAGACGGTCGATCACGGTAGGAATGCCTAATAGCCGAACACCACCGTTCAGTTTCGGGATTTCGACTCGTCGGACTGGCGAAGGTGCATAGGTTCCATTCTCCAATGACGCTCGTAGGGAGTCCCAGTTGGATAAGATATGTTGACGTAGGGATTTTACGGACATACCATCCACACCGTGGCTTCCTTTGTTCTTTTCTACTCGCTTTAGTGCCAACAGGAGGTTTTCCCGTGACAGCAGTTGTCCCATCATAAAACCAGATATCCTTTCGCGTGAACGTTCTTTCTACTTGTGCCACTCTCTATTCCGCCCTCTTGAAGTCCCCCATGGATTCACCATTTCCTCCTTCAAGTAAGTCCATCTGGATTGTCTGCATCATCATAAAGAGTGAACGCCTAGCGTCCCGTTCTTCCTAAATGTTCGGCCCTTCCCGTTTCAAGCGTCCTCTACTCCGGTACTATGGCCTCTGCTGACTCCTGACCGTTCAGTTTCTCCTAGCGGAGAAGGTTACCATGAGGGCATGGCGTCCCAGTCAGGTCTCCCCGGGTAAGAACGTTGTCTTTCCCTCCATCCACCTGCTTCATTTACTCCCGATAGCCTTTGGCAACATGGACTTCGTCTTGTATGGCAGACTCATCCAGCTATCGTTAGCCTCATATGAAGTTCGTGTTCCTCAGGCCGGAGGTTTGCCGCAGACTTCCTTCAGATTCCACCTCGCGGTGGACACCCTTGTCGTAAGCTAGTGGCTACTGTTGCCTTCGCCATTCGGGACTTTCACCCTAGAGACAACGCCCATGCCGGGCACACCACGGGAAAAAACCTCTTGGTGCCAAGAGGTTTTTGTCGTTTATTCCATTTCAAAGGGGCACTATCCCCTGTCGTTTCCAGCCTATGATATAATCCTTTTTAACAACCCTACTTTCACAATTTTCGAACAGCAGAGGTGGATACATTGCTAGAGTCCATCAGAGAAGTTTATCAGGCAACCCCGTGGCTGGAGAATCTGCCCGATCAATGGGAGCTTTTGAAGGAAGCCGGGACCCCGATAGATTGTAAAAAGGACACGATCATTTTCGAACAGGATGACGAGGCCGAGCACGTGTATCTCATCGCAAGCGGCCGGGTATGCCTGTATGCCACCACGCCAGCAGGCGAGGAGAAGGCATTAGCCTTTATCGGAAAAAACGGCTTGATCGGAGAGTACGACTCGCTTGGCAACCTGTCCCATGCCACCAGCGCCATCACGGTTTCCAAAACGGTTCTCTACAAAATCAGCACCGGCCGATTCAGGGAATTGCTGAAGCAAAACTTCCATTTGGTGGAGCAGCTGCTTCATTTTGAAAGCCGCAAATACCGCATGCTATGCGCGCAGTCCTTGCAGCTAAGCTACAGGAAGGCTCCGCACCGGATCTGTGCCACTCTCATCCAGTTGGCGCTCAATTACGGCACGCCATTGGAGCAGGATTCGATCCAGATCGCCACGACCTTTACCCATCAGGAGATGGCGAATCTGGTCGGCACGACGAGAGTCACCGTCATCAACACCCTCAAGTGGCTGGAGCGGCACCACATTTTGGAGAAGCAAAACAAATACTATGTGATAACCGATCTTCGCCGTCTTGAATCGCTTGTTCAGGATGAGACCTGGAAGCTCACTAAGCACGCTGAAGGATGATCGTCTGCTGGCCTTCCTGGATCGCCTTGGCACCCATGAGCGCAAAGGCTTCGAGATCTTCCTGGCGAATGGCTGCAAAACGGTTGCCTGGCACCCAGCCCATCGGGAAAAAGGTTCGGCAGTCCTGCCCATAAAAGCATCCCAAATCATAGATCGGTGCGGGGATGCCGTTCCAGGCATAGGGCGGCATGTACGTAAACAAGAGATCGCCGACCGCCGGAAAGCAGGTTTGATTTTCGGGTGCGACCTCATGCAACGGGGTTGTGTCGCAGCGCTCCTGTGGAAGCTGGATGGAAAGCTCTTTTCCCGTGTACATGGCATGCTTGCAGGATACCTGCAGAGGCGTTTCGAGAATCTCCCAAATCGCCTTGCACGTAATCGGTGCTTTTTCCGTCAACAGGTCTGCCCAAATCTCGATCTGATGATGGGGAAAAGACAGCTTAATCTGATTGGACATGTTCTCTCTCCCTTCCATTAGACCACCCTCGGCTCTGGAATCAGCGCATTTTGGCGGAAACGGTTAAAGTGAAGCGGCGAAATATCAACAGACGTCTTGTTTCCGATGATCGTATCCGCGATGGTCTCTCCGATGGCAGGGGCCATCATAAAGCCGTGTCCGCTCATCCCGATCGCTTGGTAGTACCCTGCCACTTCGTCCACCCCTCCAAGAATCGCCTGATGGTCTGGGGTACTGTCGTAGGTGCCGTCCACATGTGTGCGGAATTCTACTTGTTCCAAGGGCGGGAACAGCTCCATGCCTACTTCGGCGGCTTTCATCTGATAATCGAAGCTATTGTACGGCGGCTTCATATCACTGCCCAAATAGCTGAGATAGATCGTTCCGTCTGTCAATTGCTTGGCTGCGAAACCGCGCTCAAAAGAGATCAGCAGCGGCTCCAAAATCCGCTCCTCGATCCGATTGGTGTACAAAATCCGGCGAACCTCCGGCTGGATCGGAATCTCCACTCCGATGGTTGCGGCCAATTCTTTGGAGCCTAGTCCCGCGGCATTGACGACGAAGCTGCAATCAATCCTGCCCCGCCCCGTCTGCACACCCGCCACTCGATTGTTCTCCACCAGGATTTGCGGAACCTCGTCGAGAATAAACCGGACGCCTCGCCGTTTGGCCGCTGCCGCAAAGCTGGTCGTCACATGGTAGGCATCGTCAGCAAATCCATCCGTCGGGCAATAAGAAGCGGAAAGGAAGGTGTCCGTATTGACCCCCGGCACAATCTCTTTCACTTCATCCCGAGTGATAAATTTGGTGGGGATGCCCAGCCTGTTTTGCAGCTCCAGGCTCGGCTGATAGTTTTTGGCCGCCTGCTCGCTGTGAAACAGATACAGGTATCCCACCTGGCGGAACTTGATTTCATATTCCGGTTCCAGCTCGTCGTTGATCCGCTGATAAAACTCAGTCGATGCTTTGGCCATCAGACAGTTGATTTCGGTTCCCCACTGCTGCCGTACGCCCCCGGGACAAATGCCTGTGATCCCGGAAGAGATTCCCCCCTTGTCGATCACCACAATATCGGAATATCCTTTTTTTGACAAAAAATAAGCAATGGAGCAACCGATCACTCCTGCACCCACGATCACGATTTCCGCTTTTTCTCGCATGATTCTGCCTCCCTTTCCTCGTAATTATCGTAAATGACATGCGACGAGATGCCCGTTCCTCACCTCTTTTTGAGGAGGCTGAACTTCCTTGCAGATCGCTTGCGCTTCCGGACATCTGGAATAAAACCGGCAGCCCTGCGGCGGATCTACCGGACTGGTCAAATCGCCTTTCAACAGGATTCGCTCCCGCTTGATTTCCGGGCTGGACGACGGGATCGCGCTGATCAAAGCCCGCGAATACGGATGCTGCGGATTTTGAAAAAACTCTTCCTTGTCGGCCAACTCGACGATTTGCCCCAGGTACATCACGGCGATCCGATTGGAGATATGCTTGACCACACTCAAATTGTGGGTGATAAACAGATAGGTAAGCCCGTACTTTTCCTGCAAATCCTGAAACAGATTCAACACCTGCGCCTGAACAGAGACGTCGAGTGCCGATACCGCTTCGTCCATTACCACCAGCTTGGGTCTGACAGCCAAGGCCCGGGCAATCCCGATGCGCTGGCGTTGACCGCCGGAGAATTGATGGGGGAAATGGTTCAGAAAATGCTTCCCCAAGCCCACCTCGTAGAGCAGCTCTTCCATGAACGCTTCCCGCTCTTTTTCGCCTACCACCTGATGCAGCTTGATCGCTTCACCGATGATGCTGCGAATCGTCAGCCTGGGATTGAGCGAGGCATAGGGGTCCTGAAACACGATTTGCATGTCTTTTCGCTTTTCTTTGAGCGCTGCTTTATTCAAGCGATACAAATCTTGTCCTTCCAGCAACACCTCGCCCTGCGTCGCTTCGATCAAGCGGAGGATTGCTCTGCCTGTCGTCGATTTCCCGCAACCGGATTCGCCTACGAGTCCCAGCACTTCTCCCCTGGGGATGGAAAAGCTGACGTTATCCACCGCTTTCAAATAGCTGTTCGTCTTCGAAAACAAGCCCTTTTTTACGGGGAACCATTTGACGAGATTTTTCACCTCGAGAATGTTATCTTTGTGCATCAGTAGGTTCCCTCCTTATCTGGGTGACGGTTCCCAACGTTCCGTGTATTTCCAGCAGCTGACCTGACTTCCTTGGTAGTCCAGCAGCGGCGGCGCTTCCTCTACGCACAAGGGCTGCTTTTCATCGCATCTCGTACAAAAGCGGCACCCTTTTGGCATCTGCTGCAGGGTAGGTACGACACCCTTGATGACCTCCAGGCGCTCCCTGGTCTGCTCCAGAGTAGGAATCGAATTCATCAGTCCACGCGAGTAGAGATGCAGCGGTTCGCGGAAAAATTGCTTGACCTCCGCGTACTCTACCACCTGGCCCGCGTACATGACCGCCACATGGTCCGCTGTCTCCGCAATGACGCCCAAATCGTGGGTAATCAGCAAAATAGACGTCTGCAGCCGATCCTTCAGATCGCCCATCAAATCGAGAATCTGCGCCTGCGTCGTCACATCCAAGGCTGTAGTCGGTTCATCTGCAATCAACAAATCGGGCTGACAGGCCAAGGCCATCGCAATCATCACCCGCTGCCTCATCCCGCCGGAGAGCTGATGAGGATAGTCGTTCACTCTCTTCTCCGGGGCTGGGATTCCCACCAGCCGCAGCATCTCAATTGTCTTCGCCCGCGCCGTTTTTTTGTCTGCCTTTTGGTGCAGTCGGAGCACCTCCATGATTTGTTCCCCCACCGAATAGACAGGGTTTAACGAGGTCATCGGTTCCTGAAAAATCATCGAGATTTCATTGCCGCGAATCGCGCGCATCTGATCTTCGCCAAGTGCCAGCAGATTCTTGCCTTTGAACAGGATCTCGCCGCTGACTGCCCTGCCCGGGGAAGGGATCAGATTCATGACCGATAGGGAGGTTAAGCTCTTGCCGCTCCCCGACTCCCCGACTACCCCCAATGTCTCCCCTTTTTTCAATGAGAGACTGACTTTGTCCAATGCAGGAAGAAATCCATCTTCCGTGTCAAAGCCCGTACTCAGCTCTTTTATTTCCAGCAACATTTCGCTCAAGCCTACTCACCTGCTTCCTTACAGCCTGATGATGCGGGGAGATCGCGTCAGCACCCGGCATCCATCTGCCGTTGCCACGACCATATCTTCGATTCTCACGCCGCCCACGTTCGGCACATATACGCCTGGTTCCACTGTAAACAGCATCCCTGGTTCAATCCGGGCTTGGTTGTTCATCACCACACGCGGATATTCGTGAATATCCAGGCCCACTCCATGCCCGAGCCCACGCAAGCTATAGGACTCGAGATCAGCCGCCAAAAACACATCGCGCGCCAGTTTATCCACTTCGTGACACGTAGAGCCTGGCTTGATCCCCGCCACCGCTTCCTCCAACGCCTGATGCACGCAATCAAAGATTTTCTGCAACGGCGACTCCAGCTCGCCAACGATGATCGTGCGGGTGATATCCGATCGATATCCCTTCCAGGTAGCGCCAAAGTCGATTACGATCACATCATTTTCCTCGATCTTCCGGTCTGAGGGCTTGGCATGAGGAAGGGCAGAATGGGTGCCCGATGCGACGATGGTATCGAACGCAGGAGCTTCACTGCCGAGCCTTCTCATGAGGATTTCCAGTTCAATGGCGATTTCGCGTTCGCTCACACCGGGCCGGATGCTTGGCAGAAGCTTTTCCAAAGCATCCTCGGCAATTTTCAGAGACGCTTGGATGCAAGCTATCTCGCTCTCTTCTTTGACGGAACGAAGCCCGATGCAGACATCCACGAAAGGCACCCACTCCACACTGCGATTTCCTTCGCGCAAGGCTGTGATCTGGAAGTCCGTGATCTCCTTGGACTCGTAGCCGATTGTGGCAGCCCCCAGTTGGCCGATCGCTTCTGCTAATGTCGAGAACGGGTCCAATCCGTGGACGATGACCTCCCATCCCGGGGCTTCCTGCCTAGCTTGTTCCGAATAACGTTGATCGGTGACGAGCACAGCTTTCGTCGACGTTATCAAAAGATAGCCGTTGCTCCCGGTAAAGCCCGAAAAATAGGAAAGATTCTTGATCGATTGGACGAAAAATGCATCCACGCCCTTTTCCCGGATAAAATCACGGATTTTTTCCAATCTTTTCATGTTCATCTTCTTTCTGTGAAAAGGTAGTAGATCTCCCTCCCACTCCATCGGGAGGGAGACTTTCCTGCTTACTGAGTGACAGCCCAATCCTTCGCATTGAACGTAGGGCCGCGGAAATCAGGATCAAAACCAACCAATCGCTTGTTGGCCACATAAGGGGCTTCCTGCTCATAGAGAGGAATCCAGATCTCGTCCTCAGCCAGCTTTTTGCCCACTTCCCAGAAGAGGCCCTTCCGTTTTTCCATATCGACTTCGGCTACCTGCTGCTCCAAAAGCTGATCTACCTTGGGATCGGAATAGCTCACGAAATTGTAGCCGTTCGGCGGCATGTATTTGCTGCCGAAGTAGCTGCGATACTCATCCGGGTCCGCTTCTACACCGAAGCCGAGAATGTAGGCATGGTAGTCGTCAGCTGTTACCTTGCGCTGCGTGCCGTCTGCATTTTTCGGCAGCAGCTTGGTGACCAGAGTAGGGAAATCAAGCGCGCGCAGCTCCATATTCACGCCAATCTTCTCAAAATACTGTTTGATCAGAGCAGCCGTTTTTTCCCGTTCGGTTTTTCCGGTCGGCACTTCCAGCGTAAACGTCAGCTCTTTGCCGCCCTTTTCATAGATGCCTTTTCCGTTCTTCGCATATCCCGCTTCCTGGAGCAGCGCTTCCGCTTTCGCCGGATCATACGGATACTGAGGCACATCTGGATTATGGGACCAGTGATTCATGGGGAAGACGTCGAACGAAACCTTGCCGTATTCCCCTAAAATCGAGCCTACAATCGACTGCTTGTCGATCGCGTAAGCCAAGGCTTGCCGCACTTTTTTGTCCTGGAAATGCTCATTCAGCGCATTGAAGCCGATGTAGTACATGCTCAATTGATTGGCGACCTTCAGCTCTGCGTAATCAAGGGATTGGATGCTCGGAATCTCGGCGATCGGCACCGGGGCCACATCCACCTCCCGATTAATGAAAGCAGCAAGCATGGTATTGGTATCGCCGAAGCGTGCGACGATTTTGTCGAGCTTGGGCGCTCCCTTGAAGTACTCTTTGTTGGCTTTCAGCTCAATGTACTGCCCCGATTCCCATTTGACGAACTGGAACGGACCGGTGCCCACTGGATTGCGGTTGAAGTCGTGCTTCGCCCACTCCTTCGGCGAGACGTCTTTCAAGAGATGCTCCGGCACGATCCCGATAAACAGTCCCGAGAGAAACGGCGCGAATTTTTCCATTGTGGTAAAGGAAATCGTGTGATCATCGATGACTTTGATCCCCGTCACTTCCTGCGCTTTGCCCTCATGCACCTCTTCCGCTCCTACTACCGGAGACACCCGCCAGTAACCGCCTGCATCATACTCGGGCTTCGCCAGCGAAGAAAAGGTAAAGGCGACATCCTTCGCCGTGAAGGGGGTTCCATCATGCCACTTTACGTTCTTTTGCAGGTGAAAGGTATACGTATTGCCGTCTTCGGACACATCCCACTTCTCAGCGAGGCTTCCGACCATTTTCAATTCCTTGTCCGGAATGACCAGGGAATCGAAAATCATGTGCGTGACAAACGTATCGGACGATGTGGCCCAGATATGAGGATTAAGATTGCCCGGCTCGCTTTCCGAAGCGATGGTCAGACTTCCGCCTTCTGTTGGCGCAGCAGTCTCAGTCGGACTGGAAGGAGTCTGCGGCTGTGTACTGGATGAGGAAGAGCAGCCGGTCACCACGGCCAAGGCAGCCGCAAGGAGAAGAGCTAGAAAAGATCCTTTTTTCACCTGAAATACCTCCTAATTTTTTGTCTTTGGATCAAGTGCATCGCGCAGACCGTCTCCGACCAGATTGATCGAGAGAATCGTCAGCAGAATGGCGATTCCCGGCGGCGCCCAAATCCACGGTTTAAATTGAAGCACCATGATCGACGTCGCATCCTGCAGCATGTTCCCCCAGCTCGGGATCGGCTGCTGTACGCCTACACCCAAAAAGCTCAAGGCTGATTCCGTCAGGATGGCTTCCGCCGTTTGCAGCGTCGCCTGAACCGTGATCGGTGCCATGATATTTGGCAATACGTGTTTAAACACGATCACCAGATTGTTTTGTCCCAGTGCCCGAACCGCTTCGACATACTCCATCTCCCGGATCCGCAGCACCTCTCCCCGCACCAGCCGCGTCATCGTCGTCCAGCTGACCAGACCGATAATGATCATGACGTTGTAGATGCTCGGCGTCAGCATGGTAGAGACCGAGATCACGAGGAAGAGAACCGGAAAACAGATCACGATATCGGTAATGCGCATGATGATCGCGTCCACCCATTTTCCGTAGTACCCCGCCAGCAAGCCGAGGAGAACGCCGATGCAGGTAGAGATGGCGACCGCCACCAGCGCGACGCTCAAGGAAATCCGCCCTCCATAGATCAGCCGGCTGACGATATCCCGTCCCAGACTGTCCGTCCCGAGCCAATGCTCCCCGGACGGAGGCGCCATTACATTCAGCATCCCTGCCTGATTTTTTACCGATGAGTAGGGATCATAGGGAGATATCAACGGTGCGAACACGGCGGCCAGTACGAGCAGACAGAGGATGACGGCCCCGACCATCGCCAATTTGTTCTTTTTGAATCGCTTCCAGGCTTCTGCGACGATGCTGTCTTTTTTCAGGGAAGAGAGGGGCTCGGGTACGGCAGGGTTGCTTGCAAGATCTGCATGTTGGCTCATTTTCATCTCCCCTTACGAATATCGAATCCGCGGATCAGCCCACGCGTAGGAAATATCCGCGATCAAGTTCCCAAGCAGCACCAGAATCGAGGTGAACAGATTCAAGGCCATAATCACCGGATACTCGCGTCCTACGATAGCGGAGATCCCCAAGCTCCCCATGCCCGGCCAGTTAAAAATATGCTCCGTGATATAGGCGCCGCCAAACAGGAACGGAATCGAAAGGCCAAAAATGGTGATAACGGGAATAAGTGCGTTGCGCAGGGCGTGCTTGAAGATGACCACACGCTTGCTCAGACCTTTGGCATGTGCTGTCCGGATAAAATCCAGCGAGAAGACCTCCAGCAGGCTGGATCTGGTGAACCGCATGACGACGGCAACGGTAGGCAGCGCCAGAACCGCGGCCGGCAACATGATGTGTCTGGCGTAGTCGATGAACAAAGCAATCCCGGTCAAGTCTTTTCCGATCGTTTTCATACCCGAGGTTGGGAACCACCCCAGTTTCAGCGCAAAAAGGAAAATCAGGCCCAAGCCGAAGAAAAACGACGGGATTGAAATGCCCACCAGAGAAACGACCGTCAATACATAATCAGGCGTTTTGTTGCGATGCAGAGCCGAATAGACCCCTAGTGGAATCCCGATGACAAAGCTGAGCAAAAATGCCGTACAGGTAAGGAGAAGCGTCGCAGGCAATCGCTCCATAATCAATTGCGTCACTGGCTGTCCCGTCTTGATCGTGTAGCCGAGGTTTCCTTGCAAAATTTCTTTGAGCCAGTTGAAATACTGGTAGATGACCGGCTTGTTGAAGCCCAGCTCTTCTTGCACCTTTTGCATCTCGCTCAGCGGGATTTTCGGGTTGATCATGGTTTGCATGGGATTCCCCGGCGCCAGTTGCATGATGAAAAAGGTAAGCAGCGTAATCCCGATAATGATGGGAACGGCCTGCAGCAGCCGACGAATAATATAGCTAGCCACGTAAAATCACCGCCTTCTTCTTTTTGTCTGTTTAGGATGAAATCAGGATCAACTCATCCTGCCGTCCGGAGAGATATTCGATGCCTGCTTCGGTGACCAGGACATTTTCCTCCACGATGAAAGTCGGCCCGTCTTCCGGCAAAATGGTAGGCTCCAGCGTGAATACCATGCCAGGCTCGACTAACCCGTATGGCGCATTCCCGTAACGCTCCCATCTCGGTCCGAGCAATGTCCCTCCGTCATGGACATCCCGCCCGATCTGATGCCCAGTAGCGTGCGTGATCTCCGGCATCCCTCTTTTCAGCAGCAGATTGCGGGCGACCAGATCCACTTCATAGCCCTGGACACCTGGCTTCAGCGCATTCCCTGCTGCCGTGATCGCCGCGTGCGCTGCATCAAAGGCAGCCTGGATGTGCGCGGGGGCTTTGGTTTCTCCCGGCTTGAGGAAGTACACCGTCCGTGCGATATCGGAGACATAACCGTCGAAATCCACCGAAAAATCCATGATGAGCAAATCTCCGGGAACGACGATGGCTTCTCCCGGCGGGCGGTGAGCGATCCGCTCTTTCATCACGATCGGCATGGACAGGGTGCGGTCTACGCCATTGACGACCTCCCGCTTCTCCATTTCCTTGACGAAAAGCTGTCCGATCTCGATTTCCGACATTCCTGCCCGCAATTGCGCAAAGACCACGTCGTAAATCTCCTGCGTGATGACGATCGCTTGCTTGATTCGATCGATCTCCAACGGCGTCTTGATGCTGCGCAGCTTTTCCAGGAACGATTCAGAAGAGACGAATTCACCGGAAAAACAATCCTTCAGCACTTCCCGCAGCCAGCGGTAGCGCCCGGTCGTCAAACCGTCCGCCAGATTTTCCTTGCGCGAGTAATTCAGCGCGATCGTTTTGGGCTGATGCTTTGTCACGAAGGCTTGAAGAGTTTCTCCCAATTCCGTTGGGTATTTGAACACCTGATCAAACAGATTGGACTCCTCGATATCCTGCGCATCAATGCCGCTGCACATCGCGTACTTTTTGCCGTTCTTGCTGATGAGAAATGCCGCCGGCCCTACCGACTTCACGCCTGTGATCAATGGCAGGCACGGGTCGCTGCCCTCGCTGGTCAGAATCAGCCACAGGTCGATATTGCTGTCCTGCAAATAGCGTACAGCTTGGTCCATTTTTTGCTGGTTGATGACATATTTCATCTCCATTCCCCCCTTACGAATCCAAACAGATTTGTCGCAACGTTTCGGCAATCACCTTCGTGCCAAATAACAGGGAGCTGACTGGAATCGCTTCATTATGGTTGTGTACCTTTCGCAACACGTCAGCGAAGGGCAGCTGCGGCAGAAGCGGGGAAAAACCGTACACATCAGACCCTCTCGCCCCCAAAAAGCGTCCGTCAGTTCTGCCCAGTGCGAGTATCGGCAGCAGTGTAGCTTCCGGATCATGCTCACGCAATTGAGATGCAAATGCATTTACGAACTCCGAGTCCTCCAAGCTGCTCTCAAAGCCTGGTTCAAAGCTGTCGATCTGATAGCTGATGCCGAACTGCGTACACCATTCCTCAAGCAGCGCTTCCACCTCCGCCTGGCTGACATGGGGCAAAAGGCGGAATTCGATCTGCGCCTGGGCTTTGTAGGCAATGACATTGATCCGCTCTCCTCCTGCCACGGCATTGACGGTGACGCTGTTGCGCAGCACGTAATGGCGCAAATCCTTCAAGGTTGCATCCATTTCAGCTGTCCCGAGAATATCCAAAAAGCGCTTGCCCACTCCTACCATCTCTTCCGGGAACGAATAGGCGGTGGCGTGCTCGATCGCTCTGGCCAGTTTTTCGATGGCCTGCTCCTCTGGAGGACAAGATGCATGGCCGCCTTGCCCGGTGGCAAACAGCGTCGCTTTGCAAACGCCCTTTTCACCCGCTGTGATGAGCATGTAGTCTTTGTTGCCAGCCGTCAGATAGAAGCCCCCGCCTTCGTTTATCACCCATCCAGCAGGAAACCACTCAGGGTGTTGCCGGACGAGGTATTCCATGCCTTTTCGGCTGCCCTGTTCTTCATCGGCAGTGGCGATCAGATAGACATCCCGGTTCAAAGCCTTGCCCCTGGAAGCTCGCTTCAGCAGGATGAACGCCATCAGTTCCATCGTTACGAGATTTTTCGTATCCAGCGCTCCCCTTCCGTAGATCCAGCCGTCTTCTTCGACAGCGGCAAAAGGGGGATGAATCCACTGGTCCAGGCTTGCCGGCACCACATCCAAATGGCTGATCAGCAGCAGCGGGGGTTCTGGGCCGCCCTGTATTTTGGCGAGTAGATTGCCTCGTCCCGGCTCGCTCTCCACGATCTCGCTTTCGATTCCCTCAGCACTCAGTACCTTCGCGAGATAGCGCGCGCCTTCTGTCTCATTTCCGGCAGGAGCCGATGTGTTGATTCGGATCAGCTCTTTGAAGTGCTGCACCGTTTCCCTTTCCAAGTCGTGTGTCCACTCGATCGAAGACATGGCATCCTCCTATGATCCGCAAGCGATGGTGACCAGCTCCAGCTGCCTTTTGCTCAACACTTTCGCTCCCTGCTCGGTAATCAGTACGTTCTCCTCTACGAGAATGCAGGGCAGACCATCGTCTTGAATCACCGTAGGCTCGATGGCGTAAATCTCTCCGACCTGTACCGTCCCTTCGACAGCTGGCCTCGGCGGTGTGCGTCGCGGCCCCAGGATGGTCCCTCCGTCGTGCGTTTCTCTGCCGACCTGATGTCCTGTGGAGTGGCGAATGGTCGGGTAGCCAGCCGCTTCGATTCTCTGGCGTGCTGCGGCATCGACCTCCCAGCCCTGTACGCCCGGCCGGATGAATTGAATCGCTTGTGTAATCGCGTCAATGGCGGTGTCAAAGGCACGCTGGATCTCTTCCGGCGCTTTGGTCTCGTCTGGCTTGAGCAAATACACGGTCCTGGCGATATCCGATACGTAATCGTTGTACTTGAGCGAGAAATCGATGATTACGATATCTCCCGGAATCGTCTTGTGATCACCCGGCTTGCGGTGGGCCAGCCCATTCCGAACCGTACATACCAGCGGCGGATCATGCGGATTGCCCAAACCGTTGGAGAGGCCGCGCTTTTTCATCCCCTGCACGAACAGCTCGCCGATCTCGATTTCCGTCATGCCGCATTTGATTTGAGAGAATACTTCCTCGTAAATCTCGATGGTGTAATCCACCGCTTTTTGAATGCAGGCGATCTCTGCAGGAGATTTCACGCTGCGCAGCTCTTTTAGGATCGCTTCACTCGATACTTCCATTGCCTGCAAGCGCTCTTTGCCTACAAGCTCCTCCAGCCACAGGTATAAGCCAAACGTCAAGCCGTCGCACAGATGATCGTGATGAGAAATATTGAGCGCCAATTTTTGAGGGGACAGCTTTTCCAGCTCCTGCAAAAAGACCTCATCCAGGCTGGAATAATAAGGAATTACCTCAGCGAACAATCCCGTTCCCTCGTAGTTTCCTTTATCGCTCACCGTCGCTATGACCTTATGCTGACCATTGCGATTGATAAAGATGGCTGCTGTATGAAACGAACGGATGCCAAACAGCAGCGGCATGCTTGGGTCTGAGCCTTCTCTCGTCAGAACCAGCCAGGAATCCACCCCCGCCTTTTCCAGCAGGGCTGCGGCGTGGTCCAACTTTTCTTTGGCGATCTGATAGGTTCCCTGTACCACTTGATTACTCCCCTCTCGTCATGTATTGGCTGATTGATTCGTATAAAATCCTGATTCCAAAAAGCAGCGAGTCCAGCGGGATGCGCTCATTTACCCCATGCACCAGCGGAAGCACCTTTTCAAACGTGACATCGGGAAGCATCGGAGAGAAGCCGAATACACGGGAGCGATAAGGCAAGAGATGACGACCGTCACTGCTGCCAGTGGCGATGAAAGGCACTACTTTGCTGCCCTCGATCTGCGCTCGTACTCGCTGATCAAACAACTCGAACAACGGGCTTTCAAAATCCGTTTCGTACCCTTGAGAAAAGCTTTCGATCTGCCAGGAAACAGGCAGGTCTTCTACCAGCTGGGCCAGCTTCTCCTCCACCATCTCTCTTGTCACCCCGGGCAGCAGGCGGCAATCTACACAGATGACGGCCTCTCCTTGTGGCTGTCGGGCCAGCCTGCCCCCCTTCCAGATGGTCGGTGCCATCGTATTTTCGGTCATGGCGCGCAAGACATTTGCCATAAAGGGGCTTACATACGGCTGCAGAAGACGTAATTTTTCTGCAATCGGCGCTGAGATTGCCTCTTCTAGCTCGCAGCTTTGCAGCAATTGATCCAGGAGATAGACCGTGGTCTTCGGCGGTTCCGCCTCCCAGCGAAATTGCGTGATGCGTTGCACCAACTGGGCTGCGGCATGCATGGGTCGGTTGTCTACATAGTAAGGCGTCGATTGACTGTTTGCCACGTGGAAGGTAATTTGGCAGATTCCCTTTTGCCCGGTTTCGCACAAGTAGTGGGGAATGTCATTAACCAGGATTGGAAAACCGCCCCCTTCGCTGATCACATGCTTGTTGCGAAAGAGTTCGCCATGCGTATTCAACAATTCCAGGAGGCCATAGGTGCTGCCGCTTTCTTCGTCTGCAGTGGCGACGAGCAGAATGTCTTTTGCGAACGCGCGATTCTCCCGCTTTAACAGGATGAGCGCCATCAGCTCCATGATGGTCAACTGCTTGGTGTCGATCGTTCCCCGTCCCCAGAGGACATCATCTACAATCTCGCCGGAAAAGGGCCCATGCTCCCAATCCTCTGCGTCTGCCCCGACCACATCCAGGTGAGAGAGCAGAATCAGAGAGCTGCTAGCTGGGGCTTCCAAGGCCTGCGCCACAGGCTGTTGGTAGGAGATAAGAAGATTGGCCCTCCCCTCTGCCGTTTCCTTGATCTCGGTGTGAAGACCGTTCTCGCGGGCGAGTTTTGCCAGATAACGAGCTGCTTCCAACTCATTGCCCGGGGGATTCGTCGTATCGATTTGGATGAGCTTCTGCAGGTAGCTGGCTGCTTCGGCTTTTATGAGGTTCCATTGGATGGACATGGAATCATTCCTTTGTTGTTGGTGGTGCTTGAGCCTGATTTTCATTTCGTTTCTCGAATGTTTGAATTTTTCACAATCTTACCACGAGGTGAAAAAAGGGATGGGTAAAATATTTTACATATATGAAAAGTCTTTTTAGGGGGCTTGTCCAAAAAATGGCAGTAAACTTTTCTCTCGTGGGGAAATATTCTTTCCTAACGCCCTTCCGCACCTAATAAATTGGTAATGATAATAACGAAGGAGGGATACATGGTGGATCAGGAAAAGGTAACGATCAAAATCAACGACAATGGTTCGATTCGCATTACCGGTCCTGTGGATTTAGTGGACGGAGTCGGGGACAAGTATGAGGTGGGAGCATCGTTTTCACTCTGTCGCTGTGGTCAGTCCGAGAAAAAGCCTTTCTGTGATGGGACGCATAAGAAAATCGGGTTTGAGAGCTCGCCTCGGGCGAAATAGGCTTTTCGCGGATAATGGGGCAACCTATCATGGTAAAGGAGGGATATTGATGGTTCATTCAGAAGAGCCGAATAAACGAAGCGAAACAAACGAGGACTTGCAAGCAAGCAGTGACTACGCAGAAGCCTTAGAACAGTCCGGCACAGCTGAAGCAAGTGATGAATTTGGACCTGACATTGGCATTCCTTCGAATTACGAAGCGAATCAAGTTGGGCAAAAGAAGAGTATGTCTGGGTTTGAAGTCAGTAAACATATTGGCAGGTTATAATCCTCGGGTTTCGAGGATTTTTTTATGCATGCGTTTTCCTTTCGTCTTGAGCAGGTATTTTCACTTTCATGTGCAATTTTAATCGTTACCAAAAATGTAGTAGGTGATTCAATTGGCAAGAGTCCCGCCGATTCTAATTTTCTTCCTGAATTTCGTGACAGGTATCCCTGCTGTTTTCGTGTTTATCTTTTCGGGTTTGCTTATCTTTGGATTCGGGCCAATTACATTATCCCACGTGAAAGAACCGCCGATGCCCCCTTATGATTCTGCATCACAACCGATTGAGTCGCAACTAATGGGAATTTTGATTGTACTCTTGTACTGCTGTTTTATTATTTTGGGGAACAAGTGGCTGCTTTCTGACTCCCCGTATACATTTGAATACCGTTTGATTGCATACCTTGGTCTCTTCATCGGGATTTTTGTTGGTTTTAGCTTGGTTGATTAGATTTTGTTAAAGCATAGACGCAGGTTCTCTCCTAACCAGCCACGAATGACACGCCAAGGTAGATTACCCCGTTTCATAAGCCCGAAGACTAGGTAGGAATAGCCTATACTTAAAAAACTGGCTTACCTCCCTTCTTTGCTCTGCTGGAATTCCCTAGAGCATCCAGTTTGCTGAATTGGTTTAATGGTGTTGAAGATATGGAAATTTTAATTCACTAACCAGTTGTATTCTTGATTTGGTCTTGGGCTATTTAACATTTCTAATTCTCGCTGAGTCATTCATTACTACCCTTTTGGATTATTTTGGTTCTTATTAACAAGTTTATCATTTCTAAAAGAATAAAATAAAAACGCACCGTAAAGGTGCACTTTGAACTGTGACCCACAAGATGGACACTTAAAAAAGTGACCCTTTTGTGGGTCATTTGTGTTTTAATCTACCTAATTAGAAAAGAGCGGGGGAAAAATTTATGGGCAAAAAAAGGGGAAGTTCAAAGGTTTTTTCGGAGCATGAAATCAAGCAGCTGGAATCGAATCCAAATGTCTAAAATGTAACGCATAAAAGTATTACTTATGCTCCAGCATTCAAACTAGCTGCGGTTCAAGCATATCTGAGCGGACAAACGCCTATGGAAATCTTTCGTAGCGCAGGTTTTGACGTAGATATCATTGGTCAAGAGAAACCAAAACATTGTTTAAAACGTTGGCGCAAGACTTATACAACTCTTGGAGAGACAGGGCTCCTAGAGGAACAACGAGGGAAAGGGAGTACAGGCAGACCATTAGGAGAAGGGCTATCTACTGCGGAAAAGCTAAAGCGTGCTGAAGCGCGCATCAAGCTGTTAGAGGCGGGGAATGATCTTCTAAAAAAGCTCGAAAAGCAGAAGATGCAGAGGAAACATTGACGCCCTCCGAGAGCTATCAAATGATCAACCAGACGATTCGTCATCACAATCTGAAACGTCTAACACGTTATCTTATGTAAGAATTACCCTGGCTTACTTCCGAAGAGGATCGCCAACTCCGTGAGGAGGCAGATGAACACGACTTCCGACTTATCAAAGACCACTTTGATGCTCTCCGTGAAAAAGCAGGAGCACTAGTGATTAAATTGCGGCTCGAACGTATAGGGATTATTATGAACCATAAAAAGATTCGTCGTTTAATGCGTAAATATACAGCTACGATTCGACGAGCCAATCCTTATCTCAAAATGGCGAAAGCTATATACGAGAGCACCAGACATGCCCTAATCTGTTAAATCGCCAGTTTGACCAAGGGAAACCAGAGAAATTACTGCTCACGGATCTTATATGCACTACGGTAATGGTCAATGCGTCTACCTCCCGGGAGTCAAAGATGGGGCAATTAAACAGATTCTAGCCCACTATCTTTCCTCTTCCTTGGAGCTGTCATTGGTGGATCGTACTCCAGAACATCTCCTTATATGACTTGATGGTAATATCTTCTTCTGTTATAAAATAAATCATTACAACATTCTTTTGTTTATAAATTTAAAACTGCTCTTCAAGTAACTTTTGACCATTTTCATCAAATAATACTATTTTTTCAAGTGTTGAAATATTATCATTACTTTGCAACACAATCATCGCCTTATTAATATCTTCCGATTCTATAATCTCATTGTTTGTAAAGAGAAGTTGAATTTTTTTAGTCTTTTTCAACAAAACTTTCTCATGAATAATCAAGATGACATAAGCTGGTTTTTCATTAAACATTACCGAAATGGGGCCATTGTTCAGTCTGCTCGCCATCTCGGAATGAGTGCTCTTTAAATCCCCATTTTCATTTGTCCATAAAATAAAATAACCTTCTACTGTTGGTGTCTCATAAACAACCATTGTATAATTTTCAAATTGTTTAGTTTCAAGAGGAGTGATTCCATGATCTATTATAAATTCATCCACTTGTTTTTGAGTAGGTCTAAAATATTGGTTTTCCTTGCTATTAGAACACCCATGTAATATTACAATGGTAATCAAAATACTTATAATTATAAATTTCATTTTAACCTCTTCCTTCGACTACCTTACTACCATAAGATTATCTCTACATTACCTTGCCATGTCTTTCATAATCAAGGTCTATAGTATTTTTCAATAATATTTCTTTAGTATCCATTCCAGTCATTTCCTTCTCTCTTTCAAATTGAATTGCTGTTGTAATGGCTAGGGGATACTTCATTTCTCTAATGGTGATCGGATTACTTGTCCTCAGTTATTATTCTCACTGGGTCACATAAAATTACGCTCGACAAGCCCCCTATGAACGGTTTTAATCATGCATGGAAGGACATTTCCGATGGGTACTTTTCACATAGACAGGGCAGTTCGTCCGAGATAAATAAATAAACCGTGTGTTTTGCTAATCAAATACAAATGTTGTAAAATGATCAAAAACTCAATGGTGGAAATCTAATGAGAAAATTGGAAAAATTTATTATTTATTTTTTTAGCTTTATTTTCTTTCCAGCAGGATTAATTATTTGGCTCGTCTCCATGTTTAACCAAAACCAGGAATTTAAAAGTGTTGGAAGAAAAGCCTTATATTTTGCTGCTGCCTCTTTTTGCCTCCAGCTTCTGATCGGTGTCCTTAATTTTATTGTGTACACCAATATTAAATTAGCCTAGTCCTGATTTAGCACCAGCTAAAAAAAGAAAAACCGTCAGGGCAAAACCCTGACGGTTTTTCACGATTCTTTTGGCAAAACGATTCCGCGATAAAGCTGGACGGTGATGTAGTAGTAAATCGCATAGATCACGAGGAAAATCAAGGTTGGCACCCAGATGTTCACGTAAGGGTCGAGCAGAATAAACGAAAACATTTGCATGCCTACCAGGACGTGCGTTAGCCCTACCAAAGCCGGGAAGATGAAAACAAGGAAAAGTTCCTTGTAAATGGAGCCTACCAGCAGCGATTGACGCACACCAATTTTTCTCAGCATACTGTACCGGTCTTTGTCGCGAGTAGCGCCGGACAATATTTTGAACATCAGGCAACTCGCCATCATTGCCAGAAAGGCAATTCCCAAAAAGAAGCCCATGAACATGGTGCCGCTGGTAAAGGCGTACACCCCTTCGTACGTGCTGTATTTGGTAGACAGATATACTTCCCGTTCTTCATCCTGATGCGCTGTTTTGATCCACTGTTCTTGCCGCTGATCCATGGCTTTTAGTTCTGGTTTGTATTTCAAATAATCATCTACTTGGGCAA
Source organism: Brevibacillus panacihumi W25 (assembly GCF_000503775.1). Lineage (GTDB taxonomy): Bacteria > Bacillota > Bacilli > Brevibacillales > Brevibacillaceae > Brevibacillus > Brevibacillus panacihumi_A. The sequence continues at coordinate 763,906 of NZ_KI629785.1, forward strand.
GCAGCACCTGATGCTCGCTTCCAGAAATCCCCTCATAAGTTGCCCGATCCACGATTTGGACAACTTTCCCTCTCAGCATATCATAGCTGATGATAATATCGCTGGAAATGGCTTGATCCCATTCTTCCGGAACCGCCTCCAAGTTCGGATTCTCATCCGGACGGTCATACATGATGTACGCAGGATGAGGAAGCGGCTCTGTTACTCTTTTTGGCTTGTTTTCAGACGAATAGTTCTCGATGCTGTTGGTCGATATCAATGGCGGATGTGCAAGCAGATCATCCTTTGTGAAGTAGAGCCCTTTCTCGTCCATCTTGTAGCGGTACGTATTCTGCTCGATCACCGTCATTTTGTTCAGCGCCTGATAATCCTCTTCTGCCGGATCATGCAGGGTGATGTCATAGACGTGCTGCGCACTGGAAATCAGATCTACGTTCTGCTGGAAAGCCAATCCCCCTGCCATCGCCCCGACACCGAGTGCTATCAGCATCGCGACCGTGCCAAGCACTTTGGTCAGGTTGTTCACGCGAAAACGAAGCTGGGCAAAGGTAAACGCATTTAATTGACGATCGTTGAGCTTCTGGTTTTTCTTCAGCGCCTGTACAAACACAGGCAGCAGCGACATGAAAATCAGGTACGTTCCGATCGTGGTGGCAAAGGCTCCAACCATCAATCCAAGCACCTGGAGGGCCAAGATCTCAATGAGTGCGAAATAGCCTACAGCGATTAGGAACACTCCGATCAGAGCAACGATAATAGCGCCGATTCCTCTGCGTTTGATTCTATCGTTTTGCTGCTCGGCTCGAATGAGATCCAGTTCTGTTGCCCGTGCCAAGCGGATGGCGTTGATGGTAGAGGTGATCAGGAACAGCACCAGGAAAAATCCCCAGGTCATCCAGAGCGCCGGCACATAAAAAGGGTGATACCCCTCTGGAGAAATCTCCAATAGATTCATCAGCAATTTGCCGATCCCGCTGGACAGAACGACGCCGACGACACTTCCGATACATAAGGAAGCAATCCCCATCATCAATGTATCCCAGAACAGGATCTGGCTGATCTTCCCTTTCTTGGCCCCTAGCACCATGTACATGCCGAGCTCTTTGCGGCGCAGCGACAACAGGAAAGAGTTGGCGTAAATAATATAGAACACGGTGATGAACGCAAGCAGAAATGCCCCAACGTTGAACACGATCTGAATGGATGAAATCACCGAGTTGCCTTTAGTGAAATCCGAATTGAGGGCGAGCGTTTGGAACATATAGAAAATCGAAATAGAGATGACCAGGCCCACCAATAGAACCAGGTAATCCTTCATCATCTTTCGCATACTGGACAACGATAGCTTGAAAAGCATGAAACGTACCTCCTAGTGCACATCTTGTGATGCACCCAGCTCGGCCAGTACATCCAGAATTTGTTTGAAAAAGGATTGACGATCCCCAGTCCTTTGAATCTCGCTATACAGCTTTCCGTCCTGAATGAACAGGATTCGCTTGCAATAACTGGCGGAAAATGCGTCATGCGTCACCATCATGATGGATACCTGATGATTTTCGTTCAGGTCCGTCATCGTTTCGAGCAAGCTTTTGGCATTTTTGGAATCCAACGCGCCAGTCGGCTCATCTGCCAGCAAAATGGCTGGATCATGCACCAACGCACGTGCAGCTGCGGCCCGTTGCTTTTGTCCCCCGGATATTTGCACCGGATACTTTTGTAAAATCTCATCGATTCCGAGTGTTTGTGCCACCCTGTTCACCTTGTTACCGATCTCTTTGGAAGGTACACCCTGGAGAGAAAGTGGCAGCGCGATGTTCTCATAAACCGTCAAGTTTTCCAGCAGGTTGAAGTCCTGAAAAATAAAACCCAGCTTTTGAGAGCGAAAATCCGCCAGTTGGTTCTGTTTCATCTGGGTAATGTTTGTTCCAGCGATTTCAATCAAGCCTTCCGTTGGCCGATCCAGTGTGGAAATGACGTTCAGCAAGGTCGTTTTCCCCGAACCGGACGGTCCCATGATTCCGACGAATTCTCCTTTTCCGATCGTCAGCGATACACCTTTTAGTGCATGCGACTGACTCTCCCCTTTTTTTCCGTATATTTTTTGAACGTTTTTCACATCTAGTACGGACGCACTCATTGATAATCCTCCATTCTATTTCCATGCATTTGACTGTGGTTCTCGTAACGCCTCGTTATTACTGTAACGAAGTTCCAATTCAGTAGCCATTGATCTTCCTTACAGTTTGCTTTCGGTTTTGTAAGGAAAGAAAAAAATAGAAAAGCCATCAGGTGTAATCCTGACGGCTCATCCACACTTATCCTCCATTGCTAGTCAATATACCATTTCATCAAAATTGTAGTAATGCCCTTGTCCCCCTTCAATCTTCCTGCATATTTTGTAAAAGGAGGTGGATAAATATGGCAACAAACCGACCAATTTTTATTGGAGCAAATAGTATTGCCAGGATCGGAGACCGTTTTTTTCTGATTGTTGAGGTTGAAGCAAAAGTACCTGGCGTTGAGATTGACCCGGTATTTGCGGTCCGTATCACCCGTGAACAAGCGCGTAGACTCAGAAATGCAGGTGTGATGCGGACCATTATTCAAAACACACGCCCGCAACCTCGGCCAGGCCTCGATGTTGAATTTAAAGGCGTGCTGTCCGCTAATGGACGTTTTTTCTCAGTCTTTGACGTTGAAAACGCAACCGATATTTCCGTCCTTGTCAGAATCAACAGAGAGCAAGCGCGCAGGCTTATCCGTAATGGAGCACGGATCATCAGAGTTGTCAGAAGACCTTTTACGAATTGACCAAAAGGATGTTAACGTTGACCTGCCAAGATCTTCTCGATCTTGCTGCAGGTTTTTTTATGCAGTTGAATTGAATGCTGCTATACCGTCTGTTACATTACTCTGGAGGTGATTGATTTGAGTGAAGCATCGGCCTTTCAAGTGATAAAAGATAAAGCCAGGAAATTAAAAGTAGAGGCATATGTCTTATATTTCGCCTATAAGGACTCCAGGGTTTCTTGGTATGCCAAACTCTTCGCTATTCTCGTGGTTGCCTATGCTTTCAGCCCGATCGATTTGATACCTGACTTTATCCCGATTCTGGGTTACGTAGATGACATCATTATCGTTCCACTGGGTATATGGTTCGCCCTGAAGCTTATACCGAAAGAGGTGATTCATGATTGCCGAGAAAAAGCTCAAGCGCTTCTCGAGAAAGGCAAGCCGAAGAATTGGATCATGGGTGCAATCTTCATTATCATTTGGATACTCCTGGGCATATGGGTCAGTTGGTACCTCTATACATGGCTTTTTACATAATGGGTGATCTATTTGACTCGTATCCCTACTTTCTTGTCCCGCTCCGATGTGATATGTTCTGACAAAGGAGTGGTTTTTGGTATGGAAAAGCCGGCATACAATAAATCTTTCTATTACACGGTGCCAGAAAGAAATGTCAGTTACATAAAAGACTCGCTAGACATTATGTACATTCCATATTGGATCGAGCAATCTTCCGATACATTGGAACTCGACGAAGGTGTAGTTGCGTTTGTCTTCCCGGACTTACATGGGCGTGTGTACAACTACATAGTCGAGCTTTTTGACGGTCATGGCCGTGAGCTGCCCTACCCCGAGTAGGGGTAGCCCTTAGGATTCCGCTTCCGCTCCCGCTAACCATTAAAAAAACCTCACCGATATAGATGAGGTCAAAGGAGTAAAGTTCTATTTTCTTACGCGAACAACAGTCCCTTGATTAACTTTTAGTAGCTCGTCGACTCTTATTCTCACTAATGAATAAGGTGAGCCTCCGCCCGTATATACAAAATCTAATTCGGTAACTTTTGGGTCAACTACAGCTTCGGCAGCCTCTTCGACGGAATGACAAGACTTGTCCAGACTGAGATGTTCTGCTTTGATATTATTCGAGGCTATATAATCTTTTAATTTCCATTCGAAGTTTTCCATTGTGCTCCCGCTTTCCCTTGGCTTATCTGCTATGTAGGTACGCAATTTAGTCGAAGAAACGAATTTGCTTTATCTGCGTGGTGAGACGATCCTTTATCTTTCTAATCCTCCCTCTATGATCCGGCTGAAGAGTGATAGATAACTTCGAAGCGATTGTTTCTACTACAGCTCCAACCTCCAAGTTATCTGTATCAAGATGATGTCGAAAAACATCGTTAGATAGACCTTCTATACATCGATCGATCTGTTGTGCCGCCCAAGAATTTCTTCCTTCTCCTCTTGTACGTAATCTTTTCAGTAAAACGTCCTTTGAAGCACATAACGTGAAATGGTGAACAGTGACTCCTTCATTCCTGAGCTTGCCCACAATTTCACTGAAGTACTGAGGTTGAACCAGGGTCATCGGTACAATAATGGTGCCGTTGTATTCACTGTTTATGTATTTCAGCATCGAGTAATTCATCTCGCGCCACATCGTGTAATCTTGAAAATCACCTTTGGAAACTTCTTTTGGGATGTTCTTTCTGATATAAAAACCTGCATTTTCGGGATCAAACACAAATGAATGTGGAAGTCTTCTGTGCAATTCAAACGATGTCTGCGTTTTCCCGGAACCAAAAGAGAACTCCAAAATCCTCTATGAATGTGCATCCATTCATGACATGCTCGGCCTGGAAAGAGAGGCTGTTCCCTTTTATGAGAAGGCCATAGCTTTACACACTCTCGAAACAGAAGATCTTCGTGGAGCATATCTGGGACTGGGAAGCACATATCGTTGTATAGGTGAGATTGAGAAATCCATAGCCCTTCTCTGCCAGGGGATATCCTTATTTCCTGACGACTATTCCCTGAAAGTTTTTTTAGCACTTGCGAAATATAACGCAAAGGATTTTGAAGGGTCCGTTCAAATCCTGTTAGACAGCCTAGTAGAAACCTCTAGCTGTAAACATATCCAAAAATACAGCCGTGCGATCCGCTTCTATCGTGACCATTTAGATGAGAAATGGTGATGGAGAAACCACACGATTGATTTTCCAATGATTTGTTAGAATCACCCTATCCGTAAGTAAAGAAGGTTTCCTAAAATGACAAAACAACCTATTTGGGCATGGATCGTAATCGGAATAACGGGCCTGTTCATTCTAAAGTATGGCCTTGCCGTGTTAGCCCTTCCTATCCTCCCCATCCTTTTAGCTGGGTTCGCCACTGATTCCCCTGGCACTCCAGGTTATGTGCCGATTGTAGTCATGATTGTCAGTTACCTCATATTGTTAGGATGGTTATTGCTGCTTATATTCGCAATCCGGTCTGTTGTCAGAGCTAACAAAAAGTAAACGTACTTCGGCATTTATTGCGATTCCTTCACCGTTCAGAACGTCCAACATCGCTTGTTTTTCCTCCTTACATGTTGATTGCATGACCCAATTGGGAATGATTTGGAGGGGTAGGGTTTGAATAAATGGTTGCCACTTGGATTGCTCGTCGTTTTTATCTTCATTTTTTTCACATGGCTGACTCTTCCAACTCCAACAGAAGAGATTGATCTGCAAGATTTCCTTCACACCGATTTTTCCGGGATTAACAAAATGGAAGTCCGTTTCGGTGATGGTAATCGTATGGCAATCGAAGAAGCTTCAACCATCAACACGATTGTAGCTACGTTAAAAGGGATAAGATTGAAAAAGCTACACTCACAATCACCTGAATCTGTTGGTTATTTATACTATATGGATATATCCAGCGATTCCCAAACTGTTCGGTATAGCAAATTCGTTCATGATGAACATGCGACATACCAATCAATTGGCCCCAAATCTAAAGAACTCGATGAACTCATCGTAAAAATGGGTCGAGAAAAAATACCAGGACTATTATCTGGAATCGAGTTTTAGGAACTAGTCACTATTTTAAAGCAACCTTCCATTAGCTTGGAAAAAAACGATAAGGTGATACGAATGAAAACAATCTTCCTCCTGTTATCTGTCTTTTTTGCAAGTCTTGCTTCTGTCCAGCCTGAACATTCCAAGAGTGTCTTTATTTCTGAAGGTGAGAGTATGGCGCCTACCTTGAAAAATAATGATCGTTTTCTTGTTGACAAAACCTACTACGATTCTCATCCTATCCAGCGTGGAGATGTCGTTGTTATTCAGTTAGCAAACAATCGACAGTTCGTGAAAAGGGTCATTGCGTGTAACTGCTAAACTAAATTCAACAGTATCCGCCAAATAGAAATGAACACTTTTTTCTTTCACTTGGTAACCCAGTTAAGCTATGATTACTTGTTCAACATAGCTTGGCTGGGGGATGGGAAAGGTGGAAAAATTACTGTTGTATCTTCAGGTTCATCAATTAAAAGAGCAAGGATTTAAGGTGGCAGCCATCGCAAGGAAATTGGATCTGTCGAGGAACACGGTCTATAAATATCTAGATATGACTTTTGAGGAGGCATCAGATTGGGTCAATTCCCTTGGTAACAGAAGCAAAAAGTTGAATCCCTACCGGGATAGGATTCTCAGTTGGTTACATGAACATCCAGATCTGTCTTCTTCTCAGGTCGAGGACTGGTTAAAGGAGAAATATCCTTCCATTAAGATTGGAGGAAGCACAGTTCGATCCTATGTTAGTGAGCTAAGGGAAATATACCATATTCCGAAAATTGTACATATTCGTGATCACGAAGCAGTGGAGGAGTTGCCAATGGGCCAACAGGCTCAAGTGGATTGGGGAGAAGTCACGGTTAAAAATATGGAAAAAAAGGACGTGAGATTATACTTCATCACTTTTGTTCTCTCCCACTCCCGTTTCAAGTATGTAGAGTGGCAAAGCAGACCCTTTACCACAAGGGATGCAATCAGATGCCATGAAAACGCATTCGTATTTTTCGGAGGAATGCCAGAGGAATTGGTTTATGACCAAGATCACCTGATCACCGTAAGTGAAAATGCAGGAGACATTATCCTGACGAGTGAATTTCAGTCTTATAAGCAAGAACGTGGATTTCGCCTTTATTTATGCCGCAAGGCAGATCCGCAAAGTAAGGGCAAGATAGAAAACGTAGTGAAATTCGTGAAAAGAAACTTTGCCAAACACAGGGTTTTCTCCAATATCGATGCATGGAACGAACGGTCTCTGGCCTGGCTATCACGGACAGGCAATTACAATGTGCACCATACAACAAAAAAGAGACCGGTTGAAGTGCACGCCCTCGAAAAGCAACACTTGAAGCCAGTCTCTCCCCTGCTCTCTTTCGAGAGCAACCGTGGATCCAGTATAACAAGAACTGTCCATAAGGACAATGTGATTAAATATAAATCCAATCGGTACTCCCTTCCTTTAGGGACATACCGTCCAAGGGGAGAGAATCAAGTATTTATCGAGATTCATGAAGAGGAACTGATTGTCAGAGCAACTCCGCAAGGAGAAGTTCTTGCACGACATCGGCTTTGCCACGGAAAAGGAGAGCTTATAAAAAGTAGACAGCACTCACGTGATCGATCTAAAGGGATTCATGCTTATAAGGAGACCATTATCCGCCAATTTCACGATCAAGAAAAAGCAATGCTGTTTATTCATGAGATAAGCGTTCGGTATCCGAGGTATGTACGTGATCATTTGCAAATCGTTCAATATGCCATCACCCATTTCCAACCTGATATTGAGGAAGCCTTGGATGTATGTGTAAAAGACCATTTATGGAGTGCAAATGACCTCCGGGATGTTGCACAGCACCTTTCCCGACTAAAAGATACCAAGCCCTCCTCAGAACCTCGTTTCGATCAAGCAATACCAAGCAACTTCCGCAACCTCTCCGCATTACAAGCCACTTCACCAACGAGGGAAATGGATAAATATTTAAAAATACTAGGGGGCATTTGACGTTGAACAGCACCGTACAGACCATGCAAAATTACTTCCGCCATCTTCGGATGGCGGAGACAGCCAATGAACTGCCTGAATTCCTTCGTAAAGCTGAAAAATTCTCTTGGACCTATCAGGAATTTCTAGAAGAACTCTTAACCTATGAATTGAAACGGAGAGAAGCAAAAAATGCGGAGAGGAGATTGAAATGGGCCAAGTTTCCCTATCAAAAGACCTTGGATGAATTTCAGATCGATGAGCAAAAGTCAATCAGTTCCCGCCAAATCAAACAGTTGAAGGAACTGAATTGGCTAGAACAACAGTACAATCTGATCCTTCTTGGTCCTCCAGGAGTGGGCAAAACCCACATTGCAATTGGACTTGGGTTAGAAGCGATACAAAAGGGTTTTCAAGTTACCTTTTCAACCATGGGAGAGTTGATCCATCTATTGAAAACCCAAGAGTACCTCACAAAATCACAAACGCAGCTTAAAAGAATAAACGAATCCGATTTGGTCATTATTGATGATCTCATGTATATGGCAATGGATCAAAGGGAGGCAAACCTATTTTTCCACCTCATAAACAACCTGTATGAACGAAGTTCAATCATATTAACATCCAACAAAGGACCCGAACAGTGGGGAGAATTAATAGGTGATCAAGGAATTACGACGGCTATATTAGATCGATTGCTTCACAGAGTGGAAGTGATCCAACTAAACGAAGACAGCTACAGAATCAAATACAGGAGCTCTATTTTCGGAGAAAAAAGTGTTCAATCTTAATGAGCAAAAAGTGTTCAAAACTACTTGACGGTTACAATTGCGTTGCCGGGAGAGACAATTGAATATAAAGATGATGTTCTCTACATCAATAAGGAAGCGGTTGACGAACCTTACCTAATCACAGCAAAAAATGAAAGCCAAAAAGAAAATCTCTATCTGACTGAGGATTTCGGCCCTATAACCATCCCCGAAGAAACCATCTTCGTTTTAGGTGATAATCGTCAAAATAGTTTAGACAGCAGAATGATCGGTCCAATTCCTATCGATCAAATAGTTGGCAAGATGAGGGATTGTAAATTATTTTGTGTAAATGGGTTTTTAAGAAATAAAAAGTCACATCGAAGGCTTTACATGGAGGGGCGGGCATGATAGGCTCGTTTGCCATGCGATGCATGTTTTTACAGGGATCGCCCAATCGCAAGATCTCATGCCCGCAGAGGCTCCATGTCAAGCCGGCTCAACCGATGGATCAGGCGGACAGTTCCGCTTGCAATCTGTCTCCAAAATGGATAGCAAGCTGCGATATACATTCTTTCCAACTCCTGACTGGCATAGTCCACTTCTTCGAAGCCTCAATCGTTGCAAGATAGATGATCTTCCGTAGGGCGTCGTCGGTTGGATAGGCAGTTTTCGTTTTGGTTACTTTGCGGAGTTGACGGTGGTATCCCTCAATAATATTTGTGGTATAGATCATCTTACGAATTTCAGCAGGATAGTTAAAATAGGCGGTCAACTCAATCCAGTTATTTTCCCAGGAGCGAATGATAATGGGATATTTTTTCTCCCATCTCTCTTTAAACGTAGCGAAAGCCACCTCGGCTTCTTCTAATGTAAGAGCTTGATAGACTTTCTTTAAGTCTGCCAAGACTAGCTTCTCTTCTTTGAAGGGAACATATTTCATTGAATTACGTATCTGGTGGATGACGCATAGTTGAATCTGGGTTCTCGGGAACGCAGCATTAATTGCCTCTGAAAATCCTGAGAGTCCGTCCTTACACGCGATCAGGATATCTTCTACCCCGCGACTTTTCAACTCCGTACACACATTTAGCCAAAAGCTAGCACTCTCGTGCTCGCCAATCCAGATACCCAAAATGTCCTTATGTCCTGATACTGTAATGCCTAGAACGCTGTATGCTGCTTTATTGATGATCCGATTATCCTGGCGAACTTTAAAATGAATAGCGTCAAGGAATACAATGGGATAAACGCGGTCAAGAGGCCTACATTGCCATTCCGCCACCATTGGCATGATCTTATCCGTTACTTTACTGACCATCGCCGCTGACACTTCAATCCCATATAAATCCTTCATGTGTTCCTCGATGTCTCGCGTAGACATTCCTTTCGCATAGAGAGCAATGATTTGCTCTTCTAAACCATTTGCGGTAGTCTCGTGTTTTTTCACAATATGAGGTTCAAATTCGCCGTTGCGATCGCGAGGCACACGAAGTTCTGTGTTACCAAACTTCGTTTTCACTGTCTTTTTGCTGTAGCCATTTCGACTATTTCCTGTATGGTCACCGTCGGAACTATGCTTGTTGTAGCCTAAGTGATCATCCATTTCGGCTTCAAACAACTGCTGGATCGTGTCACGAAACAGGTCCTTCAGCATCACATGGACGTCCTCGATGGTGCGGCAATCCTTTGCTAATTCTTTGATCGTAAGATCTCTTTTGTCTTGCATAAATGATCATCTCCTTAATGGAAAGTTTAACCATTTACACAAAACTTTTTACGCTCTCCAAGATGACTAACACGTTACCCGCAAATTAATCTGGTCTATATGCATCCACGCTCCGTTTAAAGAGCGTGGATTTTCGTTCCTAATACGAATCACTTTATAAGTCGAAAATGCTCTACAACAATCATTGTGTGGTCGTTTAATTCTACCCCGTCCTTTTTCAGATCATCTTCCCATGCAAAGATATGATCCTTGCGAAAATCTTCATAAGATGAACAGTTTTCGCCTCTTACCGTTTCATCATCAATTTGACCAAATGGAAGTTCATATTTTTTTGTTATTTCAATGGTACACATGTACTTTCCCTTTTTACTAAAAACCTCTATCATTTCTCCTACTTCTGTCGCTTCCGCTGGTAGAGCGTCGTACCAGCATTTCGGTGTGCAGGTTGCTGTTTTCTTTCCCTCCATTATTTGTTCAACCAAGCGTTCATCGTTCTCATCTCGTCCCCAAAATGTTGTTCGTTTCATTTTTTATGCCTCCCCATATGTCTTGTAGCTTCTTCGCTATCTATCATTAATGTACAGTTTCTCTTTTGTTAAAAACAGTGAAACCTTACTACTCCCAGTTGCGTAGACTTCTTAGGTACCTCTTAAGCCCCAAAATTGGATTTGAGTCTCCCCCCCTTATCTTGTTAAGCTGGTATCAGAAGAACAGAGGGGGATTTTTTATGCAACGAAAACGCTATCCAATCGAGTTTAAACAACAGCTGGTTCAAGAAGCCCAAGATGCAGGAAATGCAAGCCAAGTTGCCAGACGGCATGGGATCGATGCGAAAATGTTGTATCGTTGGATACGTGATTCGAAACATGCGGATTGGAAAAACACTCCTGCCGAAGCCAAAGCGGTAACGAGTTATACTCCGAGCCCGGGAGAATTTCGTGAATTGGAAACCGAGAATGATCAACTGAAGAAACTACTTGGAGAAAAGGATTTGGAAATCGCGATCCTCCGTGATCTTGTAAAAAAGGTGAACCCAGCTTATCGGACAAAGTGGAAATAGCCGACAAGTGGATACAGCTGGGGTATACAGCCAAATTGGTGCTACGTATTGTCGGCATCCTTGAAGCAACCTACTACTATCGGAAAAATAAGGCCTCTCAAAAGCCACGGGTTTACCATGGAGGGCGGCCGATCCCTGGTTATTCATTGTCAACGGACGGACAACCTGTCAGTGACGAGCAAATTAAAGAATGGATATCGGAACTGATTGCGGATGAAGAATCTGCTTATGGCTATCGAAAGCTTACGGTCTGCCTGCGGCGAGATCACCAGTTGATCATCAACAAGAAAAAAGTGTACCGCCTGCTGAAAGAAGAAGGACTTTTACAACCACAACGAAAAAAGAATAGTCATCATCCCCGGAGGCTTGCCAATAACCGAGAGATCACCGCTCCGAATCAATTGTGGGAGATGGACGTAAAATACGGATTTATCGCCGGGGAACATCGTTTCTTTTTCCTGATGAGTCTCATTGACGTCTATGATCGAGCGATCGTAGACTATCATTTTGGTTTGTCATGCGAAGGAAAACATGCATCTCAGATTCTTCAAAGAGCTTTGTGGAAACGGCAACAATTCGACAACGAGAATCCCCCTGTTATCCGTACGGATAACGGTCCGCAGTTTATTAGTCATGTATTCGAGGAGGCCTGTCAAAGCTTCCGAACCGTTCACGAACGAATTCCTCCAAAGACGCCAAACAAAAACGCTCACATTGAGTCCTTTCACAGCGTTTTGGAGAAAGAATGTTTGCAGCGGAATGAATTTCAGAGCTATCAAGAAGCCTATGAAACCGTGACAAACTATCTGCTCTTTTACAATCAGCGCCGGATTCACGGAAGCTTGTACGATTTATCACCTGTAGAATTTGGTAAAGCTTTTACCCTGCAACGCATTACACCATTTGTTGTGAAAGTGTAGTGTGGCAAAGGATTGCAGAACGATCCCTACTTCAACCTAGCTGACAAGCAGAAAGGAAACCGTCTGGGGTCAAGTGATCTCCTTGACGCTAGACGGTTTCCTTTCTAGACTCCGACTCCAAGGTGGTTGAAGTAGGGAAGAAGGAAGAATCATATGAAAATGCGAGAATAAGGGAGAAAGACTCTAATTTTGAGGGGTTAAACCGCTCTTTTGTTATGTTTTTGTCGATTAACATTTTCCACAGTGGGTTAAATGTAAACACTATTGTATACCTCCCTATTATTAAGCAAACCTTGTCGGTGTAAATGTTTGATAGTCATTCCTGCTAGTCTACGATGTTATCTGCTCTGCCTTGGGGTGGGCTGATAATACGGCCCTGAACTTAGGAGAAATAGGTCAGCAGAAACGACATATTACCTAGCAAGAATCCCGCTGATCATGAAAGTTTCAGCGGGATTCTCTGGGTATCAGCGTTAAGTAAACTTGTGCTTGCTCATCATATGGGAACCTAGCATCTTTAATGCCTCAATCATAGCAGCGCCCCCATTTCTGCGTTGCCCAGTACTTCGTCAGCCTTTTGTAACCTCTCATAAAGCAGTTGCAAAAGTTCCTCTAAAGCACTTACAACCAGAAACTTAGTTGCTTTGTCCGGCATATCTCAGTCTTATATATCTCATGTCGAGAGTGGCAGAAAAGGCATACCCTCCCCAGACATACTGAAAAAACTCTCTACAGCACTCGAAGTACCCTATATTGAAATGATGGATATGGCAGGGTTACTACCTGAAGAAATTAAAGAAAGTGAGGAATACAAAAGGGTTACCCATTTAAAGAAACTCTCAGAAGATTATATTGAAGCAACCGTACGACTGGACTAGATCAGCAGCTAGAAGAAAGCAATAAGGCAGTAGAAGAATCGCAATTTGAAATACAATCACTTGAAGCGTATTACAAGAACCCAGCACTTGATCTACTTGATTTCCTTAACTTCCCATTCATTACTTACAAAGATTAACAGCTTACTGCGGAAGACCGACAGCGAATTATGGACATGCTCCGATTAATGTTTCCTGATCGCAAATAGAAGCTACAGATCAATTAATAATGGGAGGTTCTATATATGGCGAGTGTTCAAAAACGTGGCGAAAATTCGTGGCTTCTTGTCGTGGAAGCGGGCTGCGATGCTAACGGCAAACGAATAAAAAAGACTAAGACTGTAAAGGGCATGGGCAAACGGGAAGCAGAAAAGGAATTGGCCAAGTTCGTTACAGAAGTCGAAGTAGGACAGTATATCGCCCCAGAAAAAATGACATTCTCGGCTTTCGTGGACGAATGGCTAGAGAAATATGCCAGAAATGAACTAAGCCCCAAGACCCTGGAGAATTACATCATTCAAATTAACAATAGGCTGATTCCTGAGTTTGGACATTTGCGACTTGATCAAATCAAACCGCTGCACATTGTTACTTTTCTAAAGAACTTACAGCAAGTCGGAGGGAGGAAAGACGGGAAAGAAGGAAAGCTATCATCTGGAATGATCGAATACATCCATAGGGTATTAAAAAACGTATTCAACAGGGCTGTAGATTGGAAGGTTATCAAAACAAGCCCAATGGAGGGGATAAAGAAACCGAAAGTAGAACAGGCTGAAATGTCTGTATTCGATGATGAAGAAGTACAGCGACTGTTTCTAGCATTGGAAAAAGAAAAAATAATGTGGCGTGTCATGATTACTTTGGCCCTGACAACGGGCTTACGCCGTGGCGAACTTCTAGGCCTTGAGTGGAAGCATATTGACCTAGAAACTGGAACAATCGACGTGAAGCAATCATTATCTTTTGTGAAAGAAATCGGATATCAGATTAAAGAACCAAAAACAAAAAATTCAGTACGGAAGGTTGCAATGCCGCCTTCGGTAATCCACGAAGTAAAGGCGTTAAAAATACAATCAGCAAAAGAACGTATGCAATCAGGTGAATTATGGCAAGGCGGGGAACACTTTTTTGTATTTTCCTCATGGAACGGTAAACCGCTATATCCATCCAGTGTAAAAACGTGGTGGAGTAGATTCATTAAGCGAAATTCCCTGCGGTACATCCGTTTTCACGATCTTCGGCATACATCAGCCACAGTTCTGATTAACAAAGGGGTTCACGCAAAAATCATTTCGGAACGTCTTGGCCATGCCAATATCCTAACTACAATGAATATTTAAGGGCACGCCCTACGGTCAGCTGACCAGGAGGCGGCAAAGCATTTTGATTCCCTTTTTGACACTTCTTCAAAGAATATGAAGGCTTAAGCAGTAAAACGGCAGCATAGAACCCCCCGTTCTAGGCTGCCTTTTTAGTTTGTATCTCGAAGTTGATTTGTTAATTCTCTTCTTGCTTGTCCTCGCACAATTCGCTTTACCTTATCAACAGTCTTATAAAACTTTTCCTTACTTCTTTTTTTAAAACCGCATCCAACACAGTACCAAACATATTTTCCCCACAATGCAGTTCCCCAGAAATCGCTCTTTTCATACAGTTCAGTATCACATTTTGGACAGAGCGGTGGCGATTGGACGTCAATTTTAGATATGCTACTCTCGGCTGTTTCCTCTGAAATCCCTCTGCTAAAAAGATTCTTGGCATACCTGACACGCCAATTAACTCCAAAATGCTCTTCACTACCTACGTCTGTCCATGCCCTTGCTGGCCTCACTACAGCAAATAAGGTAGTACTAAAATTTTCCTCTTCAAGAGACCTAGCCCGCTTGACGATAATCCAGGAAATTCCTATCATAGCCAGTAATAAACCAGAAACCCACCAAGCCCACACTGGGATTTCCCATTCTCCGTTTTGTAAATATATAATTAAGCCGGCTACAGGAGGTAGTGCTAATATTACCGGAATAAAAATCTTTGCCAATAACCCTGTAGCTATGCTCGTCAATAATTTAATGGCCCATTCTTTCATTTGTTTCTCCAATCTAATTATTTTCGTCAACAATCCGTCAACAACACCCTAATAAGCATCCTGTACCAACAGCTTTTGAATGTCTGTTTCATCAAAAAACCCCTTGATTATCAAGGGGTTTTTATACGCTGTTATGGTGATCCGGACTGGGTTCGAACCAGCGACCCCCACCCTGTCAAGATGGTGCTCTCCCAACTGAGCTACCGGATCATGGGATATGTATGTGACCTTTAACCATCTATGTACTCGTTAAATGGTGGGCCCTGTAGGACTCGAACCTACGACCAATCGGTTATGAGCCGACCGCTCTGACCAACTGAGCTAAGGGCCCGAATCGCACCGGACGTCGATCACATGTATTACTATACATGATCCAAAAAACGATTTCAAGAGGAAAAAACGATTTTTTGTAAATTTTTTCACTCCCACCAAAAGAACCGCTTTCCACCTCTCATTTTTCCTAGAAACCTGCACGCAAGTGCAGCAAAAAAGGAGCCATCTTGCAAGTCTCCCCATCCCGAACCACCACATAAGCGATGCCCCGAATAAAGCCCCTTGCAAAATAACTCCCTCTTATCTTCTTTCCCTACCTAACTTAGCACGCAAGTGCTGTCGCTACCTACTCACCCTACCCAGCCTGCTCCCCCCCACCCTTCTTCCCTTCCACCCGAATCTCCGCCAACGCTTCGGCCTCAGCCCTAGCCACCGCAGCCTCCTGCTCATCCCTCATCCGATGCGCCATCCGGCTGGACGCATTGGCCGCCACACTCGCCACCAGATCATCTAAAAAGGTATGCACCTGACCATCCTCGGCCAGCGTCGTATCCAGCTTATTAATAACCCCGATCTTATGCTTATCCAAATGACCGAAGGTCGTCACCGCAATACTTCCATAGGCAAACACCGACCCGATCGCGAGCGTCTCGTCACACCCAAACAATCCTTCATCCTGCGCGATAATCGACTGAAGCGGCTCAGACAGCATTCCCTTCTCCGCCAACGTATCCAACTCGATACCGACGAGAATGGCATGCTGCATCTCCCGCTTTTCCAATACAGCCTTCACGCTCTCGATGCACGGTTCCAGCGTCAGCTCAGGGTGATACGGCGCTTGCATCTCATATACAATCTCAGCTATATCCTTTATGGTCACTCCCCTCTCCTCCAGACGAGCGAGGGCAGCGTTTCGAACTTCTATACTGTGTACTTGTTTTTTCATGACGGGACAACCCCTTCCAAAACCATACTTGTGAAGTCGTTCTTTACCATATTATCATACGATAGTAAAATTGCGACAAATTTGAACAAATCATCTCCGCACGTCCCCAACTCCCAGGTGACTCCATACAAAAGGTATGGAAACGCTGATTGCTCCTGTATAATAAGCACCAAAAGCAGAAACATCCCGAAGGGAGGACATCATCTTGCCGCTTGAGGAAATTGTCTTGGACAGCCGGCATCTTGGAACGCCGGAGACCCTGATCGCCTATACACCGCAGCGCTATTCGCCGCTCTACTCCTATCCCGTCCTCTACGTCCAGGATGGGGCCGATTACCTTTCTTTGGGCAAAATGGCCACCATGCTGGACGAACTAATTTTGCAAAAAGAACTGCCCGATCTCATCGCGGTCTTTTTGCCAGTAACAAAAGAAAAACGAACTTCCCGCTACCATCCCGACGGTGCCGAACATATTGCCTACCGCCGCTTTTTGGCTGAAGAAGTCGTCCGATACATCGACAGCCGCTACTCGACGCATCCGCTTGGGAATGGCAGGACATTGGTCGGGGCTTCCCTCGGGGGTGTCGTTTCCCTATTTACCGCCCTGGCGTATCCCCATACGTTTGGGCAGGTAGCCAGCCAATCCATTGCCATGGACCCAAATTTGAACCAACGCGTGTCCCAAGCCGACCTGACCGTTCCTCTCTCCTTGTATTTGCAGATCGGCACCGACGAGACCGCAGTAGAAAGCTCGAGAGGACCACTCGACCTGGTCGCTTCCAATGAGGAGCTTCGCGCTATTTTGCAAACAAAAATGGTCACCCTGGTCTATGAGACCTTTGAGGGCGACCACACGTGGGGCCACTGGCAAGCCCATCTTCCCCGTATGCTGCAGAAGCTTTTAGGGTAAACTTACCGTGTCTGCTCTTCTTGCGGACTTTTCTCTTTGACGGGTGTGACCAGAACCTCTTCGAACTCTACCTTGCGAATAATGGACAAGATGGTGAAGGTAAGTACGGACAACAGGAGCAGGACGAGAAAAATGAAAGTGATCATCATGGCTACATGCAAAACGAACGCCACCTCCTTACCTTCTCAGTCTCTCCTGCCGACCGCATTCTATACGGACCCAAGCGTAACATTACACAAATGACGAATTTTCTGTTAAAATACAGGCATGCTAGAAGCTCATGAGAGAGCAAAGGAGGAGTGGTTCTGATGAAATACAGTATTGTCGTTTTCCCATCCAGCAAAGTTCAGGAAGTAGCCAACTCATACCGGAAACGTTACGACCCTGCGTATTCATTGATACCGCCATACATCCGGCTGAAAGAAGCCTTCGAATTGGACGAATCCAAGCTGCCCTTGCTGGTTGAACACCTGGAACAGGTAGCCGCTTCTACCCATCCCTTTACCGCTCAATTCCACCGTGTCTCTACCTTCCACCCGACGAATAATGTCATCTTTCTAGCGGTGCAAAACAAGGAGCCTTTCACCGAGCTGCACCAAAAGATCGTGAAAAATGTCAATGAAAAAGAAACCTATGCATTCGTTCCGCATCTGACCATCGGGCGCGATCTGTCCGACGATGAGCTGCGTGACGTAACAGGGCAATTGAGCATGGTCAAGTTTGATCTCACCGCAGAAGTGGATCGCTTCCACCTGGTCTACCAGCTCGAAGATGGTATTTGGAGTGTCTACCAGACCTTCCTTCTGAAAAAATAAGTGAATCCCGCAACTGCCCCTCCCCGCAGTCCACGCAGGGAGGGGCTTTTGATCGCATAAAGGACGTGTTATTTTGATGAAATCCCTCTACCAGATCCAAACCGTACAATCTGAAAAAGAAATGGCGGACGCCATGTCTGTCCGCAAAATCGTCTTCATCGAGGAACAGGAAGTGCCGGAAGACCTTGAGATCGACGAGCATGACACACCAGAGAGCGGTACGATTCATTTTGTCGCCTATCGGGGGGAGGAGCCCGTGGGAGCGAGCCGCCTTCGTCCATATGCTCCTGGAGTCGGAAAAGTAGAGCGTGTCGCCGTCAGCAAAACAGAGCGCGGGACAGGCTTGGGCCGACAAATCATGTTGGCTATGGAAGAATCCGCAAAAAAACATGGCTTTCACACCCTCAAGCTCAATGCGCAAACGCATGCCCAACGCTTTTATGAAAAGCTTGGCTATGAGCCCCACGGAGATGTGTTTGACGAAGCCGGTATTGAACACATTGCAATGGTAAAATCATTGTAGGCCATATTCTTGCATACAAAACCCCCGTCGCTGCCGTGATCCCTGGCGACGGGGGTTTTCCTTTCCCACCAAAAACAACGTTATTTGCGGCGCCGATTTGCAATCTCCCGCATGCTATCCACGACATCTGCATGTACCGTATGCGATCCCAGCATGGCGTGAAAAGGCTCTTCTCCGCGCCAACCGTGAAAATCCGACCCTCCGGTTACGAGCAGATCAAACTCCTCCGCCCATTTTCGGTACACCTCACGTTGATTCTGCGAATTGTCCGGATGGAATACCTCAATCCCGTCCAGCCCGAATTCGATCAACTCCTTGACCAGCTCGTCATCGTCATAGAGTCCGGGGTGAGCCAGCACCGCCACGCCTCCCGCTTCCCGAATCAGCGTGATCGCCTCCTGGGGGGTGATGCGCGGCGGATTCACATACGCAGCCCCTCCTTTGCCCAGATACTTGTCGAAGGCTTCCTCGATCGAATTGACGACACCCAGCTCCATGAGCTCTTCTGCGATATGCGGACGACCGATGTTCTTATCCGTTCCCTGTTTGCGCTTGTACACATCCTCCAGCTTGATCGCGATACCCAGCTCTTGAAGCTTGTTGATCAGTAGCTTGTTCCGCTCGTGCCGCGTCTCGCGCAAGCCGACCAGCTTTTCCTGGAACGAAGCATCCTCATACGGTACAAAAAAGCCAAGCACATGAATATCCTGCCCGCGAGCCACAGAGCTGATCTCCACTCCCGGTATCACTTCGATTCCAAGCACAGCTCCGGCTTCCTTCGCCTCTGCGATGCCGGCCACAGTATCGTGATCCGTGATCGCGAGCGCAGCCAGCCCCGCTTCCTTGGCGATCCGCACATTTTCCTTCGGCTCACAAGTGCCGTCTGACGCTGTCGTATGGGTATGCAGATCCGCGTTTTGCTGCATGATTTCGTCCACTCCTTCTTTTCTTTTTCTCAAGTCTGAATCATGAAGCCCCTACATAGGATGGTAGCAAACCCGTTTGATAAGGGAAAGTCAAGGAGGATGACCATGCGGTTAAAAAACAAAACCCTGACCGGTGTCGTGCAGCCACTCTCCTATGTCGACAAGATGTTGAGGCAGCAGGGCTTTCAACGATCAGGGGGCGACAGTATGCCCACGTATGATGTCGTCATTTACGACTCCGCAAGCAGCAGCACCTATTTTCTCCGCATTCCCACGAATTTCTCCAGTCAAGACACAGGCAAAGGAGAGCAGACTGTCAAATTGGGTCATCCCTATCTGGAAGCAGAGTTCATGATGAGCATCGAGACCGAGGAATTTTTCTTTATTCCAAAATCCGTCCGAGAAGCTGCTGAACACAAGCTGGCTGAGATCGCCGATTATCTGTCGTCCCCGTCTGCTTCCGTCTGAGGCAAGTCTTTTTTGCCCCATAACCACCTGTTTTCTGCAATTCGGTACGTTACCCTTTCTTCACGGAACAACCCGACCAAATAACCCATTAAGGCAGTTCGCAACAACACATAGTTGGAAGCGTTTTCGATGCTGATCTCCAGATGCTCGCACAAAGCAGCCAAGGCATCCTCAAGCGTGCGTTCCTTTGTCAAGATCCCTTCGAGAACGCTGCAGATTCGCTCGTGCCACTCCATGTTTTTTCTCAGCACATCCTGAATCTCTTGGGAGGTGGTGGTATAAGGTCCGTGACCCGGCAAGTACCCGTCATATCGGGTCTGCGTCAGCTTGACCAGGCTGAGAATCGTCTCATGCACGTCTACGAGAAACGGAAGCTTATGTTTTTCCAATACGGATTCACCCAAATAACTGTCGGCGGCAAAGCAAATCTCGTCGCACACCACTCCGACCTGCTGCCAGCTATGCCCCGGCAGAGAAAGGATGGTCATACCGACACCGTCAATTTCTACTTCACCCTCTATGGGAAGGAGGTGATCCACCCGCGAAGCAGGAGCCAGAAGGAATTTGTTGCGCAGCTCATCGAGTGGTTCAGCCCCCATGCTCAAATAAATCGGTTCGAGTATGGGGTAACGAATGACCGCCTCTTCCAAAGGCGGAGCGTACACTTTTGCCTCAGGCCAACAACTGAGCAGGTAGGCATTGCCGCCGAAATGATCGGCATGGGCATGTGTTTGCAGGATCGCGTACAAGGGCTGGGCGATAGTCTCCAGCCCTTTTTTGATTTTCTTGGCCGTCTGGGTATCCAGACCGGAATCGATCAGGATCGCCCCGCTATTGCCAAGAACCAGACCAATATTGACGTGACCGGGAAAATATCCGACTCGATCCCGTACCATGACAGGAGTATGGGTTGCCATTCTGTCGTCCTTCTTTCCTCGCTTTTCCTATTTAGTTTCTCCACTTTTCGCCCCATCCCTTTTCCGCTCTCGAAGTTGACTTTCTCGGATTCGGGTCGAGCGCATCGCGTTCTGTCGGGGCAATCGTGCAGAGAGTTCGCTTGGCCCGAACGGAATGAAGCGGACCGATGATCGTATAGGGCTTTATAGGTTGGCGAATCCTGCTGAATCGATGCGTCGTCGCTGCGACGGCCAAGATCGTGAAAAAGGAAAAGACCATCCGCTCTACCCCGACGGCCTGCAGCGAACTGCCTACAATGATGCCATCGATCCCGAGAATGACGAATGCGACCGGAAGCTTGTACCTTCGGGCAATAAATTGCGCCAAAAGATCAGTCCCTCCCGTATTCGTCTCGTAAGCGAGCATGAGGCCAACGCCTGTGCCGATCAAGCTTCCTCCGATCACCGCAGAGCTGGCGGTCGACCAGACGTTAAAGGGTCTGAGAAACGAAAAAACATCAATAAACCAGGACGAGATCATCATGCCAAGAAAACTGTGATAAAACAGCCGGCGGTCAAAAGCAAATACGAGGATAAAGACCGGGATGCTTGCCCCGATGATCACCAAACCTGCGGGAAGCTGCAGATAGTACGTCGCCAACAAGCCAATCCCGATCATTCCGCCTTCCAAAAGCCTGTGGGGGACGAGAAAGAGATTGACTCCGAGTGCGACCAGCAGACTGCCAGCCAAGATCGCTGTTGTTTTAGGCAGCCAATACATACCCTCCCCTCCCCAGAATGTCCTCCTCTATGTGTATGATTCGATAGAAATGGGTAGTCCTCTGGATGTTTCTCTAATGGCATCCTTATCCCGCTAGAACCACCGTTGTCGAATGTTTTGTTCATGAGAACGTATATATGAAAGTACATTCCTGCTCACGGAGGTGAGATCTCCACGCTTCCCAAGACGGAAGCTGGAGCTGATCTTGGAGAGTCCGATCGGGGAATTTGCCCTGTATCTGCTGCTTGTCGTCTTCCTTGTGCTTCTTAACGCTTTTTTCGTCGCGGCAGAATACGCATTGGTCAAAGTCCGCCAAACACGTCTCACACAACTCGTAAAAGAAGGAAAACACAAGCGAGCCCAAAACGCGCAAAAAGTGACACGGCAATTGGACGCTTACTTGTCCGTTTGCCAGCTTGGCATTACCATCGCTTCGCTTGGACTGGGGTGGATGGGTGAACCTGTCATCTCCTCCTTCATCCGGCCCCTGCTTGCCTGGTTGCAGGTGCCGCTTCCGCTTGCAGAACCCGTCTCCTTGGTACTTGCCTTTGCCTTGATTGCGTATATGCATATCGTCTTCGGAGAGCTCGCCCCGAAAACCCTCGCGATTCAAAATTCGGAACACACTTCGATGTCGGTGGCCGCGCCATTGATTTGGTCATATAGGCTTGTTTCGCCTGTCATCCGCCTCCTGAACGGTGCCGCCTCCCTCCTTATGCGCCTGGCCGGAATTGGACCTGTGACCAAGAATGAGTCGGCTCACACGGAAGATGAAATTCGCCAGCTCATCAGCCAAAGCCACCAGAGCGGTCACATCGACCAGACTGAGTTGGCTCTCGTGGATAACATTTTTTCCTTCTCAGAGCGTCTTGCCCGGGAAATCATGGTCCCGCGCCCCGATATGATCTGCCTCTACGACCAAGATCCCTATGAAAAAAATTTGCAGGTTATCCGCACCTTTCGCCACTCCCGTTTTCCCGTGGCACGCGGAGACAAGGATCGCTTGATTGGCTTCGTCCACGCATCTGACTTTTACCTGCAGGCGATGTCAACAGATCACCGCGACCTCCTGACCATTCTCCGTCCGTTGCTGACAGTACCCGTGACGATGGAAATCAGCCATATTCTGCGTCTGATGCAAAAAAAACGCAGCCAAATGGCGATAGTGATTGATGAGAACGGCGGGGCCTGCGGCCTGTTGACAATGGAAGACATCCTCGAAGAGCTCGTGGGGGAGATTCAAGACGAATTCGACCCGAACGAGCGATCCGAAACAGGTATCTATTCGCCTAATACAGGAGCACCTCGCCAGCGCAGTCTTGTCTGACGAGGTAGACACCGCCGCCAGATGGCTTTACAATCAGTTGATGGAGTGATCGCATCTGGCAAGTGCCTCCAGCATCTGGAGGCACTTGATCATGTACATAATAAGGAGGCCCAGCGGATCTGTCATGATGAAACACGCTATACTAGACAACCACCCGATCCTGTTGCAGCCCGAGACTTATCATCGCATCCCGGCCTGGCGCATTGCCGCCCAGCAGGGGAAGGTGAGATGTCCAGCCTGCTCCTCCGCTTTATCCCTGAAGGCAGGCATCAGCTTTGAACCCTTCTTTGCCCATCCGCCTGGGGTCGACTGCCCGGCAGAATCCGCTGATTCAGCTACCGAATGGCTTCCTGCTGTCGAACAGACAGCTGCGGCCAGTGCTTTGGAGGAAACCGTGCATACGACGCCTGATGAGGATGAGGAGAAGACGATCGGTTCTTTCCGCTTGCCCAAGAAACGAACAATCGGAGGCAGTGTGACGCCCCCTCCTTCTGCGCCCAAGCCGCCAGTCTACCGCAAACGGCTGAAACCGAAAAAAACGATCCAGCAGATGGCACGAAGCCGCCAGGACGTCCGGCTGCATCCCAACCAGGAAAAGGCCGTCCATACAACGGAAGGGCCTGTGCTCATTCTCGCAGGTGCTGGCAGTGGAAAAACGCGGGTGATGACAGCACGAACCATTCACCTGATCCAGGATCATGGAGTAGACCCGCGCCAGATCATGGTCGTCACCTTTACGACCAAGGCGGCCGATGAGATCCGCCAACGCATTTCTCGTGAGCTTCCTGCCAGACAAGCCCGTGAGCTGGTGGCAGGTACCTTTCACAGCATCTTTTACCGCATGCTGCTGCATCATCAGCCCGAGCGCTGGAATCCGCAGCGCCTGTTGAAAAAAGACTGGCAGAAATGGAGATTGCTGCGCGAGTCAGGCATCCTCTTGGGCCACGATGACCTGCTGGCTTTAAAAGAGAATGAGATGCTGGAAGCATTGTCCATCATCAGTCGCTGGAAAAATGAATACATCCTTCCGCACGAAGCGAGCAACCGAGAAGGAGCCAACGATGATGAGCGGCTTGCGTGGCAGCTATACCCGCTCTATGAGTCTGCCAAACAGAAGCACAACTGGTTCGATTTCGATGATATGCTGATCGGCTGTTACGAGATGATGCGGGAACAGCCCGAGCTGCTCGCACGCTACCAGCAGCGCCTCACCCACGTGATGATCGACGAGTTCCAGGATATCAACAAAATTCAGTACGAGATGGTCAAACTGCTGGCCGCACCGCAAAACAATCTGTGTGTGATCGGTGACGATGACCAGTCCATCTACGGATTTCGCGGCAGCGATCCGCATTACATCCTGGGCTTCACCAAGGATTTTCCGCAGGCAAAATCCATCACGCTGGAAGTCAATTACCGTTCGCACACCTCAATCGTCGGGCTTAGCTACTCCTTGATCGGACACAATCGCTCACGCTGGGAAAAGGAGTGCCTCACCTTCCATCACGAAGAAGGAGAGACGTATCTGTTCGAGACCGAAGATGAAGAAGAACAGGCTTCGCGCATCGTTGACGAAATACTCCATCGCAAAGAGCAAGGCGTCTCGCTCGGGGATTGTGCGATCCTATTTCGTACCAATGAGTCGGCACGTCCGATTCTGGAGCGGATGAGCGAAGCAGGCATCCCGTTTCACTACTCGCAGGAGGAAGAGTCCTTCTACCAGCGGCAGACCATTCGCTGGACGCTCCACTACCTGCGTCTCGCCCTGAACCCGGATGATACGGATGCCCTCAAGGAGATTTTGCCCACTCTCTACATCTCGGCAGATTTATGGAATGTGGTCAGAAGTCAGGCGATTCTGGAGGATGAACCGATTCTGCATACTCTTCCCCGCTTGCCGCAGTTAAAGCCGTACCAACGCAAGCATCTGCAAGCGATTGCCGACATCCTGGCAGACTGTCGCCACGCTACCCCTGCCCAAGCGCTCGAGTTGATCTACGAGGATGGGAAGCTGCGCGATTATCTGCGAAAACGGGCAAAGGAGCGGGAAAATGGCCGGGAACGCTGGAGCGATGAACTTCAGCAGTTGGTCAGCGCAGCCAAGCGGCATGCGACGATCTCGGATTTTCTGCTGTATATCGATAAAATGAGCCAACAGGAAAAAGAGTGGCGCACAAATCGTCCACTCCCGGATGAAGCTGTTTCGATTCTGAGTATCCATCGGGCAAAAGGGCTGGAATATGACCACGTCTTCCTGCCCGATCTCGTCGAAGGCGCGCTGCCCCACGAGTACACCTTGGACGAGCTGCGCAAAGGCAGTCAAGCCGCACTTGAAGAAGAACGCAGGCTGTTATACGTGGCGATTACCCGTGCCCGGCTCAGCTTGAGCATCGGCATCCCCCGCGAGCGTTTCGGGCGCAAGACCCGCCCCTCCCGCTTCATCGCTGAAATGGGACGGTAGATAGTGAAAGCCGCTTCCCATGTAGATCATGAACTCTTCCATATTGGAAATGAATGGCAAATACATGAAAAGACCCCCTTCCTCGCACATTTTCCCTAGTGTGCGCAGAAAGGGGGTTTTTCATTCATATCTTAGCTTCCCATGATGCTGTAGCCTGCATCCACGTGCAAAATCTCTCCGGTGATGCCTCTGGAGAGGTGGCTCATCAGGAACAGTGCGGTATCGCCTACCTCGGATTGATCGATCGTACGGCGCAGAGGCGCTTTTTCCTCGATCTCCTTCAACACGGAGTTGAAGTTTTTGATTCCCTTCGCTGCCAGCGTACGAATTGGACCTGCAGAAATCGCGTTGACGCGGATGTTCTCCTTGCCCAGATCGCTAGCCAAATAACGTACAGAAGCATCCAGCGCTGCTTTGGCCACGCCCATGACATTGTAGTTCGGGATGACACGCTCGCCGCCCAGGTACGTCATGGTAACGATGCTGCCGCCTTCTGTCATCAGCGGACGTGCCGCGCGAGCGATTGCTACGAGCGAGAAGGCACTGATGTCCTGCGCCAGCGCGTAGCCGTCGCGAGAGGTATTGATGAATTCGCCTTCCAGTTCTTCTGTTTTGGCAAACGCGATGCAGTGAGCCAGGCCGTGAATCACGCCAACCTTCTCGCGGATTACGCCAAATGCCGCTTCCACATCCTCATCCTTGGTTACGTCGCAGCTGACCAGGAGAGATTCTCCTCCCAGCTTGGCAGCCAGCTCAGCTACATTTTCACGCAAGCGCTCGCCCTGGTAGGTAAAGATCAGATTCGCTCCTGCTTTATGCAGCGACTGCGCGATGCCCCAGGCGATGCTGCGGTGGTTGGCTACACCCATGACTACGATATTTTTACCCTGTAACAATGAATTCATTATGTATGCGCCCCTTTCCAGCAATCTCCCGCCATTATACCTGATCTTGTCCGCGGTTTCGAGAGAGAACTGGGAAGGGAATTCACAAGATACGAATTATTCGCTGTCACCTGGCTCGGATAAAAGCTCTCCGTCAGCAAACATCCAGCCATCTGCCAATGGATTTATCGGTGTGCCGACGGCCGGAAACTCAGCCTGCGACTGCAACACATCATCCGCCAAACGCGATTCCTCACGATTCTTCATGGTGGCCACTTCTCCTTTTCTGCGAAAGACTCGCCTGCTTTTTTCATGATTTAGATTGGCAGGCGAAAGGAAGGATTATACATGTGTATGTGACCCATGCAGATACAGTGACAGCAATAAATACGCGATGATGGCCGCAAAAAAGGTGATCCCTGGCTGCATGCTGCGCGCCTTCTGAATATAAGGCACCAGGTGACTGGCGGATAGATAGAGAAAAATTCCCGTCGTGATCGCCAGCATGACCGCAGACCAATTGGCGGGAAAAATCTCTCCGACTGCCCCCATGCTCAAAGCCCCCACCCAAGTGGCAATGCCGAGCGAAGCCGCTCCCCAGACAGCCTTGCGCCGCGAATGTGTGACGGCCAACACGAGGGAAGCCACTGCGATTCCATCCGGAATTTTGTGCAGCAGCAGCGCAAATAAAATCGAATAGCCCACCTCTGCGTCCAGGCGAAAGCTCGTGATCAGCGATACACCCTCAATAAAGGCGTGAAGCAAAAAAACCGTCATGATTCCTACCATGCCTGGCGTTCCCCGTTCTTTCCCGGTGGGCGAGAACATCTCCAGCACGTAGACCAATGAAAATCCTACCAAAACAAACGGCATCATCTGCTCGCCTTTTTCCCGCCATACATGCGGCATCAAATCGAGAAAGGTAATCGCCAAAAGCAAACCAGCCCCCGCGCTGATCATCACCAGCATGGCCTGCTTGGACCAGTCTCTCAGACACAATAAAAGCCCGCCAATACTGCTGGCTGCTGCGGCAGACAACAGGACAATCCAGATCATCGATGGCATCGCCAGCCCTCACCCCATCTGCTCCTGACTCCTCCATTCCTTCCATCCTACGCGCCTGTCCCGGTCATTATGAGTGGACTCCCCCGTTTTGACAAAAAGTGCGCTTCTGTCCAAAAGCCGCGAACGGACACTAGTTTTTAGAACCTTTGTCGATTTCCTCTTTCCCGGTAAAAAATGGTGCTATAATGAGCCCACCGGGAATACGAGAGGAAAAAACGGGAGTGATTCGGATGGATATACAAGTATGGATGGCTTCAAAAGAAGTGGCTGACCGCCTGGATGTACACGTTCGTACCTTGCGCAACTGGTTGGACCTGTTCGTACCGGCAAATGAGCGGCTGAAAAATCCGCAGGGTCATTACCTGATCAGTGAAGCCGGTTTTGCATTGTTGAAGGAAGTAAAAGAAAGAAAAGATAACGGCAACAGCTCCCTGCGGGAAATTCAGCGCCAGATGATCGAAGAAGGCTTGATTCAAGAAGAGATGCTGATCGCTTCTGAATTGAGCGGTACGGAAGAAGTCGCTGTCACTGCGGCATCCTCCAGCTTGGAGACCCAGAGCTCTCGGCGCGACGTCGAGTTCGCCTTCCAGGAAGCATTGGTTTCTTTCCAGCAAGAGCTGACGCAGCTTCGGTCCATGAACCAGATGCAGACCACGATTTTAGAAAAGATTGCCGAGATTGAGGAGAAGCAGGAGTTTTTGCGATTGGAGATGCGCCGGGTGACGTTTGAAATGGATTTGATGCAGCAGCGACTCACTCGCCGCAAGGAACGCTTTGCCAAGCACCAGCCGCGCTGGTCACTCAATCCGTTCCGCTGGTTTTCACGTTCCAACCAGGCTGCAGAACACTAATACGGACTGGACTGACCAAGTCCAACACTAAATAGGAAACCTTCATGCCGAGGCACCAGCCTCGGCTATTAGGACGTCTGCGGGGTTGTTGTCCCATCATAATTTCAGTATGATGGTTACGAGGAGGGTTGTCGCATGTCGAAACCATTCGTTATCGAAGCGATCATGCTCGCCATCTACGGGGAATTGATGGCACCGTCGCAACCGGTAGAATACTTGATACCCGCATCGACAATCTATGAATTGGACGAGTTCATCCAAAGCCCGGAACCGATCATGCCACTCGCTGGAGACGATCAATACGTTCGTAAGGTAATGCAGGAAATGAGCAAGTTCTTCTCCGATCCGTTCAATCGCAAGCGTCTGGAAAAAGGCTTGATCGCCCCTTGGTCCAAGGTGCCCTTTACCTTTCCAAACGGTGTAACCCTGACGATTGTAAACGGAGAAGACAACGCTATGTGGGGAGAAATTTTTGATCCTGTCGAGACACAGCTTCTGCTTACATCCATTCGTTTTGAGGTACCGATGATCACGGATCAGCCGGACTTTCAGGATCGGATATTGGAATATGTCGTACCCGTTCAATTTTATGATGTGGAAGATTTCGAGTTTGCCCTGGAACAAGGAATTTCCTTGAAAGAACTTCAGGAGCCTTAGAGCATCAAGCCATTGTTTCAAATGAGAACAGACCGACCGATGAGGGAAGTCTGTTTTTTCATGCCATCTTGCAAAGGTGGCTTTTTTGTTTTGATGAATTGGCTCTTTTATTCCTTGTCTATTATCCGTATATTGAGAAAATAACGATTTCGCAAAGGATGTTGTTTTCATGGGGAGAAATCCGATCTACACAAAGGTGTACAATGAGCTCCGCTATAAAATTTTGAGCGGCGATCTGCCAATTGGCTCCCTTTTGCCCCCGGAGCGCAAACTGGCGGACCAGCTAGGAGTAAGCCGTAATACGGTCGTGAGGGCGTATACCGAGCTGGAGGCAGAAGGATTGATTGCCGGCAAGATGGGAAGCGGCCGTTATGTAGAGCCCCTGCCGCCATTGCCTGCCTTTTCCCGGGTGGATTGGAGAAGCCAACACTATGAGTATCTTCACGCTTCCCCCTCTCATATGGAAGAGCTTTTGTCTGTTACGGACCGATACCCGGACACGATCAATTTCGCACATGGCGACGGCGGCCGCCACACGATTTTCGAGTCCGGATTGATGGAGCATGTAAAACGGGCTGCCGAGCGATCCCCATCTTATTTTTTCACCTCTGTACAAGGTTTGCCGGAGCTGCGGGAGCATCTCATCAAGTGGATGGCGTTCGCACAGATTTCTTCCCCTGATCAGGTATGTGTAACCAGCGGCTCGCAGGAGGGACTTTATCTCATCACCACCCTTTTGGCGCGTCAGGGCGATTGTATTGTCACTGAAATGCCGACGTATTTTGGTTCGCTACAACTCTTTCAATCGCTGGGGATGCAGATCATCCCCGTCCCAGTGGATCGGGATGGCATGCGAATAGACGTACTGGAGGGCATCCTGGCCCGTTCCCGCCCGCGCTTCATTTATACAGTCCCTACCTTTCACAATCCGACAGGCAGCACCTTGTCCCTTGTCCGGCGCAAGCAGCTTCTCTCCATCAGCGAAAAGTACGGCATCCCGATCGTCGAGGACGACGCCTATCGTCACCTCCATTTGGACAAAGAAGCACCGCCAGCGCTCAAGGAATTGGACCTTTGCGGGAACGTCATTTATCTGAATACCTTCTCCAAAATGCTGTTTCCCGGCTTGCGCATCGGATGGGTCGCCGCCAGCAGGCCCTTTATCCAAAGAATGGCGCGGTTGCGGGAGTTGACCATCTCCACCTCTACACTCAACCAGTACGCCCTGGCCAGCTTTCTGCATGACGGCGCCTTGCGTCCACATCTGGCTCGCGTCACCAGGCAGTACGCAAATCAGGCTGAGCGGATGGAAAGCCATCTGCGTCCCTTGCGTGCTTTGGGTCTCAACTACGAAAAGCCGGACGGCGGATTTTACTTCTGGATCTCCTTGCCTGAAGGGATGAAGGTTCGGTCGCTGATGCAGACCTGCCATGAGGCGGGCGTGTCGATCACTTCCGGGGATATGTTCTTGCTCCGTGAAGCTGAACAGCCCTTTATCCGTCTTTGCTACACCCATGAAGACATCGATCAGATTGATGCGGGGATGAGCATTCTGACGCGCATCCTCTCTTCACAAAAGGAGGTCTCCCGATGAATCGGACCCAATCATCTCTTTCTTTATTTCGTGTCGGCTTCTGGGACGCGCTCCCGATCACAGCCAGCTATATCTTGTTTGGCGCTATCTTTGGGATGATGGCCTTGCAAACCGGGCTCACATCGTGGGAGAGCGTCGCCATGTCGATTTTCGTCTATTCGGGCGCTGCCCAGTTTAGCGCCATCTCCATGCTCGCAGACAATGCCGGCATGTGGGCGATACTCATCACGACCGTCTTGCTGAATACACGCCATTTTTTGATGGGACTCTCCCTGTCTCCCTACTATCAACGCTTTTCATTTGGTCAGGTGACTGGGCTTGCCTTTTATATGACGGATGAGCAATACGCCGTTACGCTGAACCGCTTTCGACATTATCCAAGTCAATTGCCCTACATTTTGGGTGTAAGTCTGTCCCTTCATGCTGCCTGGGTCTTCGGTACCTGGATCGGGACCGTGGCTGGACAATGGATTCCTGATCCTGCCTCGCTTGGGCTTGGATTTAGTTTTACTGCCATGTTTTTAGCTCTGGCCTACTACCAATTAACCTCCTGGCTACGCATTCTGACTTTCATCCTGTGCGGCGCGCTGGCTGTCTATCTCTCCTTGCTGCTGCCGAATGGCTTGCATTTGCTGATCGCCGGGTTGGTCGCTTTTGGGGTCGGTTATCTGCTGCCTGACCAAAAAGCAACTGCCCCTCCCCATTCTGATGACGCCGCGGCAAAGGGGGTCGAAAGCGCATGAATCTGTTCTGGCTGTATCTTCTAATGAGCGTTTTGACGTATGCATCACGACGAGCGTTTTTGCAGATGCCGGATCATTGGCTGTCCCCTCGTATGCGCAACGGTCTGAGCTTTATTCCGGTAGGGATCTTCGCTGCACTGATTTTCCCCTCTTTGTTTGCCTCCGAGCAGCAATGGGTCTTTCAGCCGGTCCCGCTCGTCGCCAGTGCCGTCTGTTTGTTGGTGATGGCGTTCAGCAAAAACGTTTTTCTCAGCTTCGGCGTCAGTTTGGGCCTTGTCGTTCTGGTAACCGCAGGCATCCTATAAAAATATTCCCCACCCCGAATGGTTTGTCCATGCTACAATATGGGTAAAGATGGTGTAGTGCTTTCGGGGAGGGACATTTGTCATGGAAACAACCAATCAGACACTCGGGATGGACTGGGAGAACGGACAATCAAGCGTGCAGAACATCCTGTTCAAGATGGGGGAAGAATACTACGGGCTCTCCATCTCGCTCGTACGCGAAATCATCAAGCCCCTGCCCGTGACCCGTTTTCCCAAATCGCCCGTTTTTGTAGAAGGCGTTATCGATTTGCGCGGCAAGATTTTGCCGATTATCAACTTGCGCAAAATGTTTGGGCTGGCTCCGCTGGAGATTACAGAGGACACGCGCTTTGTCGATTTGCAACTGGATGGTTTGGCTCTCGGAATTATCGTGGATGCCGTATCCGAAGTCATGCACATCCCGCAAAACCTGATCGAGCCTGCTCCACCGATTATCGCAGGTGTAGAAGGCAAATACCTGCAGGGAATCGCCCGCATGGACGACAAGCTGATCATGCTGCTCGACATCGATGAAATTTTTGGACAATGGAAAAAACCGTAAACACAAAAACGGGCGGATCGTCACCGCCCGTTTTTGCCTGTTCTCTACTCACGCCCTCCGCTCGCCAAGTAAGAGTAATTCACCCAAACCATTTCTTCAATCCCCAAAATCTCCTTGAAGAGATCGACAGAGTCGTATAGAAGGGAGGCCCCGGTCTCGTCGTCCACATCCGTGAGCAGATGCAAATCAAACAGCGACCTGAGCTGCTGCACTTGCTTGGGACCCACGATCCGGTTGAAGGATTGCGGCTTGATCCGGGTAATGCCTTTGCCCACCTCTCGCCGATACAGCTCCGAGCGTACCACCCGGTCCAGGATTTCCTCGTACTTTTTCCGCACGTCGTCACAGGTCAGAATCTCTTCCTGCAAATCCACCTGGGGGTACAGGCGGGCAAATTCCTCTTCCGCCATCTCCTCATCAAGCGAATAGCTGATCGTCCCAGACGACACCTCGCAGCCCGCATCAAACAAGCGAAATCCCCAGCCGCTATCCTCTGCATCGTGAAACCAGAGCAATGGCAGCGGCTGCATGGAGAGCTGCAGCAAGAACGACAATGTCTTCGAGGTTTCCAACCATTCGTCTTCCAGGAAAAATGCATTCCATTCGTTGTTCACGTTTCTGTGGAAGTACGGCTGCTCTGTCCTGGACAAGGCGTTTCGTACTTTCGGTTCGTATTTGCGTGGATAAAGAATGCCGGTTGTAAACTCACCCATCCGTTTTCCACCGCCTTTTGGAAGGCTTCCCTAATCCCTACTTCCCAGTCTATTCAAGCACCGCTTGTTTTTTGCTGTGATCTTTCTCAAACGTGCTGGTGTGGATAATCGTGTGTACCGCTCCTTCCCGTTTCAGCTCGGATTGGTACAGATGGATGTGGTTCACCTGCCAATGCGGCGGTTCATCTTGAAGCAACCGCTCGTCCCAGTCGGCTAACGGGAGTCCTTCTCTACCGCTCTTAGGTCCCCTCGCCAAGGTGATATGCGGGCTGTACTCCCTGCGATCAAAGGCAAGACCTGGATGCAGCTCAAACCGTCTGCCGAGCAGCAAGTGAAGCTGCTTTAAGGCTTCTGTATGCCCACGCAGGCCCAACCAGAGGACGCGAGGGCGATGTTCATTGGGAAACGCCCCGAGATTGCCCATCCGCAGCCGAAACGGCTTCGTAATCGCGCTCACGATATCCATGTCCTCTTGAATCGCCGGAATCAGCGCTTCCTTTACCTCTCCGAGAAAATGCAAGGTCAGGTGCAGATTATGAAGAGATTGCCAGCGGTCAGCTTTTACCTCCTGTCGCAAGCTGCTTTGCACCTGCTCCAGATAGGAAGCAGCTTCTTCTGGTATATCCAAGGCTACGAATAAACGCATCGCTTATCCCTCTCCTTTGATTTTCAGTATTGCGATGAAAAAAAGCTCTCCAGTCTGGTGGAGAGCCTGCTTGATCCTGTTATTCCCAAAAGCGCTTCGCCTTATGAACCCACCTACGTGTATGGATTTCTCGCTTCGCTTCCTGTCTGTGTGAACAGCCGGGCCAGATGCTCCTGGGTGTGGCCATCGATCTCGAGGTGGTAGAGTCTGCCGCCTTCATAGCGCAAGATCGGGAAAGCCCCCAGAGCAAGCGGAGCCGCCTCTTCACTGTGCAGGAATTCGGGCAAGGTCAACAAAAAGCGGGCGAATGGATTCAGTTCCTCATCCGAATAATGAACAACCTCGAAAAGCTGGGCAAGCGAAGGCGTCACGACCAGGTAGAGCAAATCTCCCCTCTCCGCCGCCCAGATGGTAAACGAGCACTCGCGCACGTCGCTGCGAGAATGGCGTCTCATCACCCACACGGCCTGCTGTACCGTACTCATCAAGAGATGATGAGCGGCTTCCTCTCCCCGCGACCTCACCATCTGATCATGCGAGAACACATACGCGATGCCCGTTTCCGCCAGTACGGCATCCGGCAGGCAGATCGCCGGGATCGTCTTGGCCTCTTCTTCGCTGACTTCCGCATCTTCGGGGAGAGCATCGTGTTTGCCTTCATACAAGGAACGAATCATCTGCTGCACTCGTGTCCCTTCTGCCGCAGACAGATCAATCTCCTCCGTGTAGATATGCATCAGGACCCCTTCCTCGTAAGCGAGGTAGTGAAGCCGTGTAGACGGCTGCTCCAGCATCTTCAAAGCCATGTAGCGATCTTCTGCCTTCTGAATGTCGAAGGAGAGCGGGAATCCAAGCGGCTGCATCGGGTCGGACAACGTCCAGATGACGGCGAGCAGCTTTCCACGGTATGTTTTAAACTCCAGTGAGACCGCATCTCTCGTCTGCTCGCTGAACGCCTCTACGCTTTCAAAGACGAGGAACAGCTCGACATTCCCATCTGCGTCCAATCTAGCAAAATACGGAAGCCCCTGCGCTTCTGACAGCTCGTACAAGTGGGGAAAACGCTCCCGTTCGAGGACCTCTCCCTGCGTCTGAGCATCCGGTGAAGCGACAGCAGCATCCGGGCTGATCTGCGGAAAAAAATCATCCTGCCTCTCCTGCATCGCTTACCCTCGCTCTCCCCATGCTTTCACCAGCGGCCATTCTTCCATCTCGCGCAGCAAGGCCTTGTCTGTCGCATCGATATGAACAGGCGTCACCGCGATGTAGCCATGCTTGAGCAGATGGTAGTCCTGCGGTTCTGCAAGCGGAATGCCGTCCGGATAGGTCCTCGTCAAAAAGTAACCCTCTGCTTCCTGGTGGTAGCGGTCCTCATAGTGATGAAGAGAGAGCGCGGCAGGCAGAATTCCCTTTACCTCCTTCAGCGGCAGATGCGGGATGTTCACATTCCAGAAAACTTCCGGTGGCAGCGTGTCCCGCTTTGCCTTCTCGCAAAAGGCTTGAATCAACGGACGGATCATCTCTACAACATCCCCGTAATTCTCCTGATCCTCCCAGTTGTCGTAAGAGAGCGCCACACCCGGCATGCCCAGAATGACAGCTTCACGCGCTCCGCTGCATGTGCCGGAATAGTATATATCTCGTCCCAGATTCGTCCCCACATTGATCCCGGACAGAACAATATCCGGCTTCTGATTTTCCTCGAAGAGCAGATGGTACGCTGCCTTCACGCAATCTGCCGGGTTTCCGTTGATCGCCCATGCTTTGACGGGCATTCCGTAGAAATCCCGTTCCTCTGGAGACAAGGCACTTCGATACGTGAGACCGTGTCCAACCCCGCTTTTCTCTTCCGACGGAGCCACGACATAAATTTCCGCTTCCTCCAGGGTCAAAGCAGCTTCTGCCAATTTTTTAATCCCCAATGCATCAATGCCATCATCGTTTGTAATCAAGATCCGCAACATGGAACTCCTCCTCTGGTCAAAAGCCCTTCAGCCCAATTTCTCCTTATTGTACCATAGTGTCTCCCGCCGTTTGCCACCTTGTCCCAACTTCCAAGGAAAACGGCTGAAAAATGAAGAAAAGGACCCCGTGTCAGACGGGGCCCTCCCTATTCTTCTACGATGTCCTTCCAGCTTTCACGCCATCTGATGCCTTCCTTGACCCATTCTTCCACCTGAAGCTGTTTTTCGGCCGGAATGCCCAGCATGCAGGCAATGCGCCGTATGGCATCTGATTCCGGCATGGACAGCTTCTGGTCAAGCAATGCCATATGATAGAGCTTGCGCATCATCGTCAGCTTTTCTACCGGAGTCAAATCCACCATGTCTTCCAGGATGACCTCTGGCCGTTTGGGATAGTCCATGTCATCCATCAGGATTTGCCTTTCCTTTAATGTGAAATGCTCGGTATTCACCAGCTCCTGAATCCGGCTCATCTCTTTATTGCCAATGTACCCATCTGCATGACCGACACAAATCATCAAGCGAATGGACGCAAAGGATATATGTTTATCTTTTTCCGTTTTGGTATACACGTAATCTTCCTCCCCGGACACCTGCTCATACCATCATCTATTCTGTTTCAACAGGTAAAATACCTTCTACCCTATTATACGTGAAAAAGAGAAAGCGGTTTCATTAGAATATATGTCTTTTTTATGTTTCCATGCGAAAAATCAGCCTCGAAAAATCAATCCATCCATGCGCATCCAGGTGAACATGGGCCAGACGCGGATGCGCCAGCATGTTGACGCGATTTTGGTAAAGCGGGACAAACGTACACGCTTCCAGCAACTCCCGCATGATTTTCGCTGCAATCCGCTTTCTCTGCCGATCCGTTTTCGCATGCAGCATGCCAGCCACCTCTCTGGCGATCCGTTCTTTTGTACCCGTGGCGAGATGATGGCTCATGCTCAAGGCACCCGCCTGCAAAAACTCCAGCAAGGAGACCTCCTCGCGCTCATCCACATTGGCACTATCAACAACCAGATCGGCCTTTTGCATGACTTCCGGCCGAGCCAGCTCCTCGGGTGTCGCGTACACGATCTCGATACGGATGCCTGCCTGCGCGCAGCGGTCGCGAATCCACTCCGCGTCCTCTGCGTGATCTTCATCCGGATAGGTATACAAGGATAAGGCCACACCCGCATGCTCTTCTGCTGGCGATGATAAAGGCATGTCCAGCCATCCTTCCATCCCCTCTCTCGTCCCGCCTAAATCTGCGCGCATCTGCACGGGATCGATCAATCCCGCGAGGTATTGGCGAAAAGCATCCGAACGAAGCGGCCCCTTCTTGGCGGCATTGAAGCTGACGTATTGAAAGCAGCTCTCCAAGCGCGCGATCTCCTGCCAGGCTGACCCGCTTTCCTCCCCTTGCTTGCGTTCGTCCTGAGCAGACTTGAGCCATGGGGTCCCGTCTTCCATACCGGCACCCTCCAACTGCGGCACGCACCAGATTTCCACACGATCGAGAAACGGCCTTCCCGCAAAATACGGCTCAAACGCTTCCAAAACCAGCATCGAATCGTCATTACGCAAAAGCCGAAAAGCCCCGGTCCCCACCGGCATCTGTGCAAATGACGCTCCCATCTGTTCGGCGTAATCGCGCGGGACGATGGACAAATACTCCTTGCTTACAAGCTGCAAAAACAGTTCATTCGGCTCCTTCAGACGGAATTGTACGACGGAATCCCCGAGCGCCTCGACAGCTTCGACCGAGGAGACCAGCCATTGATGAGGGGTTGGGCCACGCATCAGTCTCTGGATCGAGTAACAGACATCATCCGCCACAAGCTTGCGTCCATGATGGAACAGCACGCCTTTTCGCAGGGTAAAGGTCCACAGGCGTCCCGATTCGTCCCGCTCCCAGTCGTAGACGAGATGAGGCTTCACC
Organism: Brevibacillus panacihumi W25; assembly: GCF_000503775.1. GTDB lineage: Bacteria > Bacillota > Bacilli > Brevibacillales > Brevibacillaceae > Brevibacillus > Brevibacillus panacihumi_A. The sequence goes on from NZ_KI629785.1 coordinate 801,398, forward strand.
GTTTTTGTCCCTTCATCAAACCGGACCAGAGGATCGAAAAGCTGCTTTACCAGATGGGTCTGCGAACGCAACAAGACCTGGATCGGATCGAGATTCGCAAAAGGCCTGTCCACAGACAGACGCAAAATGTCGACGGTTCCTGTCTCTTCCGCTCGATGGACGCCAAAATGACTGCTCATCCAGCGCGCATACGCTTCCCACAGGCCTGGCATATCAGCTTTATATTCAGCAATGACGGCTTCAGCAGGGCGGATCTCTCCTCTTTGCACCCATTCCTTTGCAATGGACAGCACCAGATCGTCCGGTCGAATCACACAGATCAGAATCGAGCGGTTTCCCCGTCCTCTGCCGGGCTGCCAGCTTAGCCAGCCGTACTTTTGCATTTTATTCAACGTCAACGTCGCATTACGTGGCGTACAAAACAGTATTTGTGCCACTTCTGCCAAAGTGATGATATGAGGTTGGCCGATGACCAGCCCCTGACAGCCATTGCACAAACGGATGTATTGTTCCAGTACCAGCATCCCGCCTACCTCCTTCGCCTGATAAAAAGATGAAATCTAAACTCGTTTAATCGTACGCTTTTTCCAACAGATCTTCCAGCTTACAATGCTAAAAAGCTCGTATACCTTCACGCTGCAAAGAAAGGACTAACTGCCATGAACCAGTTCAAACGACTGACAGCGGCCTACCCGCCCCTGTTGTGGGTTCGCTTGTTTGGCGAGACCTTGACCACCTTATCCAATACGATGATCGCCCCCTTTCTCGTCCTGTATCTCAGCGAGAACATCGGCAGCTCGGTTATCATGACCATGCTCGTCATCGGTCTGCAGCCATTCAGCGAAATTCTGCTGACGCTCTTTGCCGGCGGGGTGACGGATCGCTATCGCCGCAAAACCGTCATGCTGATCTCCCTGCTGATCCAGGGCGTCGCGATGCTTGGAATGGCCTTCTCGGACTCCATGCTGCTGTTTGCCCTCTCCTATGTCGCGAATGGCGCAGGACGCTCTTTGTTCATACCGGCCAGCCGAGCTATGTTGGCGGATGCGATTGAACCCAAACAGCTCTCCTCGGCCTTTGCGTTGCTGAATACAGCGAGCAGTATCGGCGCTGCAATCGGACCGCTCGTCGGGGTGCTCATCTATCAGCAGAACCCGGCGCTTGCTTTTCTTTTTACGGCCATTTCCTTGCTCCTTTACGCTTTGGCTGTCTGGTGGAAGATCCCGCATTCTGAGCAGCCTGCTGCCACCCTGGAAACGTTGGACACGCCGAGCGCATCGTTGCGTCTGCACACGTATCGCCCTGCCTTCGCCATTATGCTGCTCGCGCTGCCAATCAGTCTGTTTTACGCCCAGACCGAAACCAATCTGCAGCTTCACTTCAAAGACATGCTTCCGAACTACCTGCAGACACTGGCTTTGCTGGCTACGGTAAAAGGGGTATTGCTGCTGCTCTTTGAATTTTTGCTCATTCGTTGGACAAGAAATCTGCCGCCACGTCTCTTGATTACCGGGTCGTACTTTTGCTTTGCTGGAGTCGGGCTGGGATACGCGTTTCTCGACCATGTGCCGTCCTTGCTCGCTCTGCAAATGCTGCTCGTATTGGGAGAGAGCATCGGGCTTACCCATCTGTTGACCTTCGTTTCCCGGATCGCGCCCCCGTCCATGCGCGGACGCTATTACGCCATCACGGGAACGCACTGGGACATCTCCCGGATGTGCGGCCCATTCCTCGGCAGCCTCGTCCTGCTCCATTATGGCGGCGCTATGCTGTTCACCATTTCTGCCCTTGTCTTATTGCTGGGTGGAATCGCCATGAACCTGTACCTGAGCAAAAAAGAATCAGCCTTCCCACTCGAGCAGGAAGGCTGAATCATACCCTATCAGGTCAACAAGAAACGGTCTTCGCTAAACGTCTCGCCGCCACGAGCCGTCTCGAAAGCTTTTAGCAAATCCTGGGGCTTCATGGTGCGCTTTTTCTCATCGGGAATATCCAGGATGATGCCGCCGTCATGAAGCATCAGCAAGCGATTCCCCATGTTGAGCGCCTGATCCATGTTATGCGTCACCATGATCGTCGTCAGCTTGTGGCGTTCTACGATCTTCTCGGTTAGATCCACGATCAGTTGCGCCCGTTTGGGGTCCAGCGCTGCCGTATGCTCATCAAGCAAAAGAATCTTCGGCTCCGTAAAGGTCGCCATCAAAAGACTCAAAGCCTGGCGTTGACCGCCGGAGAGAAAGCCAACTTTGGTTTTGAGGCGGTTCTCCAGCCCTTGGTCCAGAAGCTTCAACTGTTCGCGGAACAGCTCGCGCTTCTGGTTGTTTACACCAAAAGAGAGCTTGCGCTTTTCTCCCCGGGCCAATGCAATAGCCAAATTTTCTTCGATGGTCATATTGGGAGCGGTGCCCGCCATGGGGTCCTGGAACACGCGGCCGATCAAGCCAGCGCGTTGATGCTCTCCCCAACGGGTGACATCTTTTCCATCGATGCTGATGCTTCCTGTATCGGGGAGCATGCCCCCGGAGATGATGTTCATCAGCGTCGATTTCCCTGCACCATTACTCCCGATAACCGTGATAAATTCGCCACTTTTCACCTGCAGCCGGACGTTGTTCAAGGCAATTTTTTCATTTACTGTTCCAGCGTTAAAAACTTTGTGTACTCCTGCGATATTAAGCACCGTCAGTACCTCCCTTCACCGTACGGACCACTTGTTTCTTCCAGATGCCTTTGGCAAATGTCGGTACGGTGAGTGCCACAATCACGATCAACGCCGTGATCAGCTTCAAGTCGGACGGATCGAGCCCCGCCTGCAAGGCCAATGCAATAACCAATCGATAGACGATGGAGCCGCCAATTACGGCCAGCGTCACACGGAAAATAGACGAGCTACCAAACAGGACTTCTCCGACAATGACTGAGGCAAGACCAATCACGATCATCCCGATCCCCATACCTACATCGGCAAACCCCTGGAACTGGGCAAGCCAAGCGCCCGATACTGCGACGAGTCCATTGGACAGTGACAGACCGATGATAGTCGTAGAATCTGTATTGACGCCAAAGCTGCGAATCATCTTCGGATTGTCGCCGGTAGCACGCAGATCAAGACCTAAATCGGTATGGAGGAACCAGTCGATGATCAGCTTGAGGATCAAAACCCCCACAGCGAAAACGATGGCCACCCCTGTCAACAGTGTCACGCCGCTAATAACGAGATTCGGAATTCCCAAAGCCTTGGTATACGTAAGCAGCGTCTCTTCCCGCAAGAGAGGCAGATTTGCTTTGCCCATGATGCGCAAATTGACGGAATACAGCGCGATCATGGTCAGAATCCCTGCAAGCAACGCGTTTACTTTCCCTTTGGTATGCAGGACTCCGGTAAAAGCCCCGGCCAAGCAGCCGACAACGAAAGCGACTGCTGTAGCCAAAAATGGATTGGAGCCGCCGATGATCAGCTTGGCTGCTACCGCTCCGCCGAGGGCAAAGCTGCCGTCTACAGTAAGGTCAGGTACATTTAGGATGCGAAAGGTCAGGTACACGCCAAGGGCCAGTATGCCGAACAACAGGCCCTGTTCGATTGCACCCATTAATGCCAGATTCATGAAGGAGTCCCCCTGTTGCTTTTATTGCTCAAATACTTCCCCAGCTCGGTCGAGCATGCTTTGTGGAAGCGTAACACCCATTTTTTCTGCTGCTTTTTTATTGATGACGAGTTTCATTTCAGCTTGCATCTCTACTGGCATATCCCCTGGCTTCGCTTCGCCTTTCAGGATTTTGGTTGCCATATCAGCTGTTTGCGCACCCAATTTGGTGTAATCGATACCGTATGTTGCAATCGCCCCGCTCTTCACGGAGTTTTCTTCACCCGCGATGACCGGAATTTTTTGGTCTTCCCCTACACTAAGTACGGCCGCGATGGAGGACACAACCAGGTTGTCAGTCGGTACGTAGAATGCATCTACCTTGCCGATCATCGATTCAGCCGCCTGTTTCACTTCTGTCGCGCTGGATACCGCTGCTTCACGGATGGTCAGGCCTACCTTGTCTGCTACAGCCTTGGCTGCGTCTACTTGTACCTTGGAGTTTACTTCACCGGAGCTATAGATAATTCCTACAGAAGCCGCATTCGGATTGATTTCCTTGATCAGCTTCAGTTGTTCTTCCACCGGGTTCATGTCGGAAGTACCTGTTACGTTCCCCTCAGGCTTTTCCATGGCTTTAACCAGACCTGCTTCGACAGGATCTGTCACCGCTGTAAAAACAATCGGAATTTCCTTACTAGTCTGAACTGCAGCCTGAGCGGTTGGTGTCGCGATGGCGAGAATCAAATCCACCTTGTCCGTCTCGAATTTCTGTGCGATGGAAATCGCTGTGTCCATGCTTGCTTGTGCAGATTTGTGATCAAATACAACCTGCTTGTCCTGCTCATAACCATTTTTCGCCATTTGCGCAATGAATCCTTCTCGCGCTGCATCCAAGGCTGGATGTTCTACAAACTGTGCGATCCCAATGGTAAGCTTCTTCTCTTCTGGAGCAGGTGCCGGAGCGTTGGCTGCTGGCGTCTCAGGCTGTTGCGAATTGGTGTTCGCTGGAGCGCTGCTTTGCTGTCCACATGCGGTAACGGACAAAAGTAAGAGAGGAATAAAAAAACGCCCAACCATTTTCATCGGATGGTATTATCCCCTCATGGTAGACAGTGAAAAAAGAGTTCATGGTATCATGGACTCATCATTGTTGACCGGAGGGGATTTTTTATGCCGCCAAAGAAGGGACAAGCCTTTAATCGCTATGACGAGGATACGAAGAAAGAGGCTGTTCGCTTACGTGTTGAAGAACAGTGGAGCTACCCAATGATAAGGGAAAAACTCGGAATTAAAAGCGATGCGCAGATCATCAGTTGGGTACGTAAGTACCAGAGTGGAGAATCGTTTGAGGATTATCGTGGGCGTTGGACAAAGAAGCATTTTAGTAGTGTAGAAGAGGAAAATACCTACTTGAAAGCGCAGGTCGAATACCTAAAAAAGCTCAATCCGAATCTACATGGGGAGGGAAGTTGGATAAGCAAGCCCGGTTTAGGACCATCGAAAAAATGAAGAAGAAGTATCCCATCGTCATGCTTTGCAAGATCGCCGAAATATCGCGGGCTGGTTACTACAAGTGGAAAACAACCGTTGGAAACCGTGAAGCTCGGATTGAGCAAGATACCGATCTAAAAGAACACATTCTCGCGATTAATCGGCTGAGACCTTATTTTGGATACAAACGTATGCGTACGGCTCTACGCAAAGAAGGGCTTCACATTAACCATAAAAAGGTACGTAGGCTCATGCGAGAACTGGGTATTCGCTCGGTTATCCGTAAGAAACGCCCCTTTGCGGGGCGGAAACCATCTGTTGTCTTCCCGAATGTTCTCAACCGTGAATTTACAGCAGATACTATTTTGAAGAAATTTGTGACGGACATTACTTATGTCCGAGTTGAACATGATTTTGTCTATTTGTCAGTTATTTTAGATCTTTGTAACAACGAAGTCGTAGCCTGGGAAATATCTACGCGAAACGATTTACAGCTCGTATTGGATACCGTAAAGCAGTTGGACGCCAAAGACGCCATTCTTCACTCAGATCAAGGATTTCAATACACAACCAAATCGTACAGTAATCTTCTCGAGGAGAAAAAACTCATTGGAAGCCATTCAAGACGTGGGAACTGCTTTGATAACGCCTGTATAGAGTCGTTCTTTTCCCACCTGAAAACAGAAAAGCTTTACCTTGAGAAGCCAAATAGCGAAGTTGCAGCACGTAAAATGATTGCCGAATACATCAATTACTATAACCATGAACGCTTTCAGAAAAAACTTGGCGACCTCTCCCCGATAGAATATCGAGAAGCGATCGCCGCCTAAGTTAATCACTCTTTTTTAGTTGTCTACTTGACGGGGCTACGACCAGGATTTTTTCTCTTTTTTACCATCTTTCATAACCCCCACTTCTCAAATTTAGTTAATCGTATCATGATAAAAACGATTTTAAAAGATGTAAAAAAAAGAGAGCACGAGGCTCTCTTTACTTGATGAGTTCTTTCGCTTGTTGTTTAAGCGCGTCCGTGACAGTAAGTCCGAATTTTTCCACTGCCGATTCATTAATGTAGAGATCTGCGGTTTTGGAAATCTCGACAGGTGTTTCGGCAACCGCCTGCCCTTTGAGGACGCGAGCCGCCATCTCACCTGTTTGTACGCCCATTTTGTAGTAATCAATTCCGTATGTCGCGACTGCGCCGCGTTTGACTGTATCTGTATCAGAGGCGAAGACCGGAACTTTGTTCGCTTCGGCAGCACCAAGCACAGCTTCAAAGGAAGAAACCACTGAGTTGTCGATCGGAATGAAAATCGCGTCTACCTTCCCTACCAATCCCTGGGCTGCGATCTGAATTTCGGACATTTGCGAGGTTCCGGCCTTGACCAGCTCTACCCCGGCCTTTTTGGTCGCTTCCTCCAGATCCTGCACCTGCACTTCAGCGTTTACCTCTGAAGTGGTGTAGATGACGCCCAGCTTTTTCAGCTCAGGCAGGAATGTCTTGATCAATTCAAGCTGCTGTTCCATCGACACTTTGTCGGATGTTCCGGTCACATTGCCTTCAGGCTTCTCCAGACTGCTCACCAGCTGTGCGGAGAGCGGATCTGTCACCGCGCTGAATACGACTGGCTTGTCAGTAATCGCTTTGGCTGCCGCTTGTGCGGATGGCGTCGCAATCGCGATCACAATATCTTTATGATCACCCGCGTACTTCTGGGCAATCGTTACGGCATTGTTCATATCGGCATGCGCGTTTTGGTAATCGACGGCCAAGTTCTTGCCGTCCTCATAGCCTGATTCCTTCAATCCGTCCAGAATTCCCTGACGAATGCTATCCAAGGCCGGATGCTCGACAAATTGGGTCAAGCCCAGCTTAACAGTCTTTGTCTCTCCTGCTGCAGGTGTTTCTGTTTGCGATGGCGTTTGCGGTTGGGCTGCCGGCTGTGATCCACCGTTCGATCCCGCTCCACATGCTGCCAAAGTCAGCGACAGCAATGCTGCCATAACAAAACTGCTTGCTCTTCTCATCTCTGGTTCCTCCTCTAGTCTCTGCTCCACTCTTTTATCTACAAAATCTTTGTCCTATTATAGCACACTGTGCAACTTTGAAAAGAATTTTTGCAAACTTTCTTCTCTCGTACCCTACGGCTCCTCGCTCGCTTCTGCGGTATCCGGCTTCGGTGCCAAACGTGTGACCTGAACGCGTGTAATCCGGTAGTGATCGACTTCCTCGACCATAAACTGCCAATTCCCTTCGCGGATCAGATCGCCTACCTTCGGCGTATGATCAATCTGCGTGTAGATCCAACCAGCAAGCGTATCCACTTCGTTGGAGGTCAGCTCGATGTCCAGATAATCGCTTACTTCCTCCAGCAGCATCCGCCCGTCCAGGGAGAGAATCCCATCTTTTCTTTCCACTTCCGGACGCTCATTGTCGAATTCATCCTGGATGTCTCCTACGATCTCTTCCATTATATCCTCCAACGTGACGAGTCCGGCAGTTCCCCCGTATTCATCAATGATGATCGCCATCTGACCGCGCTGCTTTTGCAGCATCGTCAGCAGCCGGCTGATGGAAATCGTCCCAGGGACGCTTAAGATCGGGCGCATGAGCGCTTGGATATCCTTTTTCTCCCCCTGCAGCACTCCTGTCAGCAGATCTTTGATATGGAGGCTTCCGACCACATGATCCTTGTCTCCGTCTACCACCGGGTAGCGGGTGAAATGCCCGGTCTGCACCAGCTGGACATTTTCCTCAAAGGAATCGTGGATATTCAGAACGATCATATCGGTGCGCGGAACCATGATCTCCCTGGCCATCGTTTCCGAGAAGTCGAAAATATTATCCACCAGCATCAGCTCAGTTTGATCGATCAAGCCGCTTTTATGGCTTTCGTTGACCAGAATTCGGATTTCTTCCTCTGTATGCGCCTCCTGATGGGGCTCCATTGAAATATGAAAGAGAGCGAGAAAGCGAAAGGCTGACCAGTTCAGAAAAGCAATGAACGGATACATCACCTTGTGAAAAATCTGGATGGGCCTTGCTACATTCATAGCAACCCATTCGGTCCGCTGAATGGCAAAGGTTTTGGGCGCCAGCTCGCCCAAGACAATATGTAAAAAAGTAATGACAGAAAACGCGAGTATAAAGGAAATGCTGCCAACCAAGGTCTCGTTCAACTCAAAGTAGCGAAAGACCGGATGCAGCAGGTGAGCGACAGCCGGTTCCCCCAGCCAGCCTAGTCCCAGCGACGCGAGTGTAATCCCCAATTGGCAGGCAGACAGATAAGCATCCAGATTTTGGAGAACCTGCTCAACGCTGCGAGCGCGGCTCTCTCCCTCTGCCACTAACTGGGCGATCCTCGACTCCCGCACCTTGACGATCGCGAATTCTGTGGCGACAAAAAAGCCGTTGAGAAGCACGAGGACTATCACCATGAAGAGATTGAACACTGTCCCCCACCATTCCATGATCTGCCTCCTCCTTTCCACGGGACTTTGGTTATTGTTTCCCACCATGGGACAAATGTTACCGCTTCGTTTTTCTTTCTTTTCCCGATTGTGTTACCATCAAACTGAGCATATATGTCCTTTTTTGAGGTGAGTCACTTGTCTTACCGTCCCGATTTGCCCATGATCGTGCAAAGTGACCGTACTATCCTGCTGGAAGCACAGCATCCTGCCTATGAGGAAGCGAAGCAGGCGATCAGCGGTTTTGCGGAGTTGATCAAAAGTCCTGAATACATCCATACCTATCGCATTACGCCGCTCTCCCTGTGGAATGCAGCCGCAAGCGGAGGTTCCTCTGAAGAGGTCTGTGCTGTGCTTGGAAAGTACAGCAAATACGGGGTACCCCCCACGATCATCAGTGAAATTACGGAAACTATGCGGCGCTATGGCTTGATCCGCCTGGAAAAGTCCGGTGATGATCTGCTTTTAACCTCTGAGGAAACATGGCTGCTGGAGGAGTTGACTGGCTACAAAGCCATTCGGCAGCTGCTGACCGAGGAAATCGATGAAAACAAAAAAAGCTTTGTGGTGAAGCCCTTTTACCGCGGGTTGATCAAGCAGGAGCTGATCCGCCTCGGCTATCCTGTAGAAGATCTGGCCGGCTATGCTCCCGGGGAGCCTTGTCCAGTCAGTCTGCTCGAGACGACGCGGCAAAATAAGCCCTTTTCGCTCCGTTCCTATCAAAAAGAAGCCGTCGACGCTTTTTATGCAGACGGGAGTCCGACTGGAGGCAGCGGGGTGCTGGTTCTCCCCTGCGGGGCAGGAAAAACGGTGATCGGATTGGGGGCCATCCATCAGCTTCAGACGGCTACTCTCATCTTGACTACCAATACGACATCTGTCCGACAGTGGATTGCCGAAATTTTGGACAAAACAAGTCTTGATCCTTCGCTGATTGGCGAATACACTGGTGATCGCAAGGAAGTGAAACCGATCACGGTCGCAACCTATCAAATTTTGACCTATCGACCCAACGCCAGCGAAGATTTCCCCCACCTGACACTCTTTTCTAAGCGCGATTGGGGGCTTATTATATACGATGAGGTGCATTTGCTGCCCGCGCCTATTTTTCGTGTCACCTCCGGAATTCAAGCGACTCGGCGTCTGGGTTTGACTGCCACGCTGGTACGCGAGGATGGCCGGGAAGAAGATGTCTTTACTTTGATTGGGCCAAAAAAATACGAGGTTCCCTGGAAGGAACTAGAGAAAAAAGGCTGGATTGCCGAAGCATGCTGCCGAGAAATCCGGCTGCCTTTTGAACCCAAGTGGCGGGAAGCCTATGCACGCGCCACAGCCCGGCAAAAGTTCCGGATTGCGGCAGAAAATCCCCGCAAATTGGAGGTGGTTCGCCACTTGCTGGAACAACATGCTGACGACCAGGTGCTGATCATCGGACAATACGTGGACCAGCTGCATGAAATGGCGGACGCGCTCTCTCTGCCGCTGATCACCGGGAAGGTTCCGGAAAAAGAGCGAATCCTCTTGTACGAGCAATTTAAAAAAAGGGAATTGAAGCGTCTCATCGTCTCCAAGGTAGCCAATTTCGCTGTAGACTTGCCGGATGCCAACGTCGCGATCCAGATATCCGGTACGTTTGGCTCCAGGCAAGAGGAGGCGCAAAGATTGGGGCGAATCCTGCGTCCCAAGGCGGAAGCCAACCAGGCTCACTTTTACACGCTGGTGACCCGCAATACAAGGGAGCAGGAATTTTCCATGCACCGTCAGCTTTTTCTCGCTGAACAAGGATATCCATATGAAATTATAGAAATGGAAACGCTGGTATGAAACGTTTGATAGCTGCCAGCGTCTCATAGAGGGAAGGGAGGCCGGAGATTCAATGCAATCCGACGCCGAAATCATTCAACGGATTCTGCAAGGCGACATCGAGGGGTATCGGGATCTAATCCAGCGGTACCAGCATATGATCTACGTGTTTATCTACAAAATGGTGAATAACCGCACGGATGCGGAAGATCTCACGCAGGAAGTGTTTGTCAAGGCGTATGAAAAGCTTTCAACCTTCCGCGGCGACAGCCAGTTCTCTTCCTGGCTGCATACACTCGCTCGCAACAAGAGCATCGACTTTCTGCGCCGCCGCAAATTCCATGACTCTGATGAGCAATTGGCATTCGTCCCTTCACAGACCCGTGATGAATCTCCACAAGAGTCATTGATGAACAAGGAACAGCGGCGAGAGATCGAAGAAGCGTTTGCCCTTTTGTCAGATTCCTATCGTGAGGTGATCGTGCTTCGTTGTACGCATGAATATCCGTTTGAAAAGATTGCTTCACTGCTCGGCATTGCCGAGTCTACCGCCCGTGTTCGCTATTTGCGTGCTCGCCAGGAACTAGCAAAATTGTTAACCCGCAAGGAAGGGGGGCTCGTACATGAACTGCCAGGCATTTAGAAACGCATGGATACATGATACAGACAACGACGACTTGTTTTTGCATATCGAAACTTGTGAGGCGTGCATCGCGTGGATTGAAACGCAGATGGCAAGCGACGAGGAGGTGCAGTTCTTGAAAGAGGTACCGTCACCGCCTGCGAACCTGGAAGAGAGGATCATGCAAGCGATCTATCAGGCCTCCGAGCAAACTGCGCCACCATTAGCGGCAACCATACCGCTCCCAACGGCACCCCCGGCTGCCCAAGCAAAAGGCAATAAGCGCACAAAAGGCTTCCCTTCTTACGCCTGGGTGAGCGCTGCAGCCGTCCTGCTCGCGGTCGGCGTGGTCGGCTACCAGCAATTGTCTGTGCCCGAACAGTTCCAGACTGCGTCGGAACCGATCAACAATCAGGCTGGAAGCAATGCCCAAATCGCGATGAATTCTCCACAAGCCAGCCCCGCTGCAGAGACAGCGCCGGAAAATACAGAGACTCAAGCAAGCGGAAGCAGTGAGCCGCAGCAACAAGTCCAAGAAACAATTGAGGCATATGGAGATCAACCACCTGAAGCAGCAGCATCAGTCGAGATTGCAGCTGCCCCTCCTGTACAAGAGAAGCAGGCGGAAGCTCCAGCAGCAGCCAAAAACGGCCTGGAAGCCAGCATCGCGATGGCTGATCCCGCACGAAGCACGCCAAAAGAAAGCCGCGGCTTGATGGCACGAAACGGAACGCCGAAACCAGTTTCAGACCCTGTCGTCAAAAAAGAGACAGCACCAACTGAAAGTGAAACTGGCACGGCCCAAAAGGAAGACAGACAAGCCACAATGGACCATGCGGATATGAGCCTGGCTGCTACTGCTTTCGTCCATGAGCCCGTATATGCACGGACGGTCGATCCTGAGGCGGACATGAGCATGATGATGGAAGCAGATACAGGGACAGCAAAAAGCGCTTTGGTCGGCCCTCCTCTTCCAGCTGCGGAAAGCTCTCCGATCACGCTGTCCACTTTTAATGACGTGGAGACAGCCGTACAAGCATCGGATATGCCGGTTCCCGTCCTGGCAAAGGTACCAGACGGATTTGCCATGAGCGGCATCTCCATCCGCTACGAAACGGAAACGAGTCAGCATGTAGCGCTTCTTCTGGCAGACTATCAGCGCGATCAGGATTGGATCAAGATCGAAGTGGTCCGAAATAAGGATGGGAAGCGAAGCCTCTCCATTCCAGGAACCTTCACTGCTACACACCTGTTCTCTGTGAACAACGAGCAGGCCATCGGGGTCTCGTTTGAAAAACAGCCAAAGCAAGAATCAACAGCACAACACGCTGTTCACTTCAACGCTTCGGCTGGAGAACAATCGCTGTATGTCGTCTTGACTGCAAACGGCATTTCTCTGGACGAATTGATGGAGTTGTCGAAAGAGATAACCTGGAAGCCGTAAACGTGGAAAAATACACAAAGGACACGCTCTGCTTGTGAATCAAGCAGTACGTGTCCTTCTTTTTTCATGATGACGCAGGCGTTAAGGCATGAGGGTCAGCAGGCCGTATGCGACGGCAGCAGTCAAGATCGCACTCCAGATGATGATTCCGATCGCCATCCAAAGCATCAGCTTGCCTGTCGGCGCTCCCAGGGAAATCCCGATGGCAGCCCCCAATGGTGCTCCTGTCAACAGCGGCGATAACAGCCCCAGCCCGATCACTCCGTATTTTTCCCAAATACGGGCCATGCGACCTTTTTGTCCTTCCTTTTGTGCGACTCGCTTAAGCAGCCAAGCTCGCAGCGAGCCTCCCAGATAGATGACGATCGCCCCGCTGGCAATCGCTCCCGCTCCACTCAATACCCCGGTTGTGACAGGGGATAATTGCAGGACAAACCCTAGCGGTATGCCTGCCCACAACTCGAGCATCCCCGTCCCGAAGACACTTCCCCACTTCCAAAGCATATCCAACAAAACAGCGCTCTCCTCCCGTTGCCGATTCCCAGCCCTACCTTAGAGAGTACGAATCAAAGAGAAAAGAGTTTCCCTTTTCGCTAGGAAGTGACGTCCCGGCGGATAAACACCGTATAGGCTACGACTAGCGAGGCAATGGCCCATACACTAAGAACGGTCAGTGAAAAGGGGAGTGTCATGCCTGCAATCGGGGGCAATGTACCATTGAGATAGTCGGTCAACTCCAAATTGACGATAAACAGGTATTTGGACGCCTCCCAGGACGAGGCCATCTGCGTCAAGATCATTCCACTGATTAAGGCAGCCATCATGATGCCCATCCCAGCGGCGGCGCTTCTCACCAGCACGGAGACCATGAAAGTCACTGTTCCAACGACCACGCAGACAAACCAGCCAAGCCCGTATTGCAGCAGCAGGAACTGCCATTGGGGTAGCATAAACACATTGGAGGTATCCAGCTCGCTTCCCTGCACCTGAAAACCGGTCAGAATCGGCAGGCTCCACCCCGAGTACCCAAAGACGGTTCCCGAGATCAAATACGCCAGAATCAAGGTCATCAGGACCGTCAGAGAAGTGAACAGGACCATGGTGATATATTTGCTGGTCAACACCTTCCAGCGCCGCACCGGACGGGTCAGCAGCAGCTTGATCGTCCCTTCGCTGAATTCAGCCGAAACGAGGTCCACAGCCAGGACGACGATAATCATCGGCAAAAACATGGTGATGGCCTGATCCATGAATCCTCTGGCGAAGGTCGGCCCACCCGGAGCCATCGGATCGATGTCGTGATCGAGATAATATTGCTGCTGCTGGATTCGTATCTTGATCAGGTCCCGCCATTCCTCGGGCAAACGGCTGGAGGCCAGACGGTTTTGCATATCCACAATCTGCTGGGTCAGCAAGGGCCGCCAATCGCTCGTGCCCATCCGCTCCTGCGCTGTTACCACAGAGCGGTACTGAGCATAGGTAAAGATCGGGATGAGGATGACCAGAATCAGCACGACAACCAGGAAACGGCGGCGTCGCAGCAATTTGACCGTCTCGTTTTGCACGAGGCCCAGCATGCTAGGATTCATCCGCTCCACCTCCTCCCGTGACCGTCAAGAACAGATCCTCGAGTGACATGGTTTTGGTCGCGATCCCCCGAACAGGGACGCCCGCTTCGACGAGAGCCTGATTTACTTCACTGACCCGCTCCGTCTGCATGCGGCATTTCAGCCTCTCTTCACCAATCTGCCAAACCTGTGAGACGGCCGGCAAGCCACGCAGGACCTCCATCCCTTTATCCAAAAAGTCTGGTGAGATCGTCCAGTCCACCTGATCCGCAAACTGTGCCATCAGCTCTGTTACCAGGCCGACAGAAATGACCTTTCCCTGATTGATAATGGCTACGCGGTCGCACATCATCTCGATTTCACTCAGCAGATGGCTGGAAATAAATACAGCCAGCCCTTCTTCCTCTGCGAGACGTCGGATGAACTGGCGCAATTCGCGGATGCCCGCCGGGTCCAATCCATTGGTCGGCTCGTCCAGAATAAGGATCTTGGGCTGATGCAGCAGGGCTTGGGCGATTCCCAGCCGTTGCCGCATGCCGAGGGAGTAGGTTTTCACCTTGTCGTCGATCGCTCGCTCCAGATCGACGAAGCGGATGATCTCCTCGATCCGCTCCATGGGAATACCGCCGCTCATACGGGCGAATTGCTCCAGATTTTCTCTTCCCGTCAAAAACTTGTACAGCTCCGGATTTTCGACAATGCAGCCTACCTTTGCGATCGCTTGCGGGAACTGGTCGCGGATGGAAATGCCGCCGATGCGTATATCGCCTCCATCGGCTGATGCCAGTCCGACGAGCATCCGGATCGTTGTCGTTTTTCCCGCTCCATTAGGCCCGAGAAACCCGAACACCTCACCCGCATAGACATCAAAGGTCATATCGTGAATGATCGGTTTGCCTCCGATCTTCTTATGCAAATGTTTGACGGATAGCACTACCTCAGCCAACATGCGTCCTCCTGTCCAGGCTGTATCCGGGTCCACTGCCGCCAGAAAGCCTGTTTGTGGTACACTGAAAGAAAGTAGATGTCCACCCATATTATAACATGTACAATCAGCAAATACGTGAAACAGGAGGTTACCTGATGCGCATATCCGGACAGCTTCTGTGGCGTACAGCAGGCTTTTTTTCGCTCCTCGCCTTCCTGCTGTTGGCCACGGGCTTTTTCCTCGCGCTCCAGCCGCAAGTCCTGGCACCGTCCAAAGCCCCCTCGCCCTCACAAGCTGTCATTCCGGCTGCTCCGCCAGCAGTCGAAGGCATACAGAAAGTCGTGGCGCTCGGGGATTCCCTCACGCGCGGAGCTGGCGATGCCAATGGTCTAGGCTATGCCGGTCTGGTTCGACAAGCTCTGGAGAAGAAAAGCAAGCATCCGATCACGTTTACCAATCTGGCGATCAACGGACAAGAATCCCCTGACCTGCTCAAGCAACTCAACACAGAGCAGGTAAAATCTCTGCTCGCAGAAGCAGATCTGATCCTGTTTACCATCGGCGGCAATGATCTCTTCAAGCAAACAGGCGGTCTATACATGATGGAGAAAGAAAAATTGGCCGCAGCTACGAAGGAGCTCACGGCCAACTATCAAGAAATTCTCCGGCAGATTCGCGCCCTGAATAAAAAGGCGCCGATCATCTACACATCTTTGTACAATCCGTTTGGCAATACAGAAGCTGCTGCCGAGACGATTATGCCCGTACTTGACTGGAATGCTGCGGCGCTACAGATCTCGGCTGACTATTCACAAGTCTTTGTAGTCCCGACCTACGACCTTTTCCAGAACAAGGAGAGTGAATACCTGTTTACCGACCATTTCCATCCGAACGCCGCCGGATACGCGCGCATCGCGGAGCGGATCATGCAAGCACTAGAGTGATTCGGTGCGGGTGTAATTAATCGATTTCCCGGTACTCAGAAGATAGGCGCGCTGTCCCGCCCAGTGAAACACGCTGCTGACCAGCGAGAAGGCAGCGACGACCAGGAAAAGCACAGTGCCGTCATAGGTGGCAAGCAGCAGACCGCCAAGCCACGGCCCGATGAACTGCCCGAGATTGCTGAAGCTTTTGGCTCCGTAGTAGCTGCCGCGCATCGCCTCCGGTGCCATCCGGTCGATCAGAACGTCACCCGAGGTAAAGGTCAAAATCTCTCCAAAGGTAAACAGAATCATCGCGATAATAAAGATCCACCCTGTGGCGGCAAATGCAAAGCCAAGGTCTCCAAGCGCGTACATGATGTTCCCCACCACGATTGCTGTGAGTGGGGTTCGTTTTTCAGCCCACGTAGTCAGCGGCATTTGCAGCAGCACTACTACAATGGCATTGACGCTCATTAAAATGGCAAACAGCTCGACGCCGTTCGGAATGCTGAGTTCAACGTACTTGGCGAGAGTCGTGGACATCTGCGAATACCCGATGGCCCCGAGCACTCCGGCAATCATGTAGAAACGGAATGCCTTGTCATGAACGACGACCCGAAACGCGTGTCCAAATGTGACATGCTCTTTCTTTTGCCCTTCAATGGTCTTGATGCCGAAGCGATTGAGCAAGCCCTGCAGGCTGATCACATAGATCAAATAGATCACAGCAGTACACAGGAAAGGCAAGGCTACCGAGGATTTTGCCAGCACTGCGCCTGCAATCGGTCCTACTGCCACTCCAACATTGATCGCTGTATAACGCAGGCCGAATACACGATAGCGTTTTTCTTGCGGCGTCACATCAGCCATCAACGCCTGAGAGACAGGCTCATAGAAAGAGCGGCAAAGTCCTCCCGCCATGTTGAACAGAAGCAGCAAAAGCGGATTTTTCGTCACCGCAAAGCCGATAAAGACGAGTGTCCAGACATAGAGCGCGCCGATCATGACGCGTCTGCGGCCGATCCTGTCTGACAAGGTTCCCGCGATAAAGCCCCCTACGGTTCCCGCCAAAGCCCCGGCACCGATCATCATGCCAATCGTCGCCAGGTCCAAATCTGTATTGTTGGACAGGTATAAAAATAAAAACGGCATGCTCATCGAGCTGGCCGCCCGGACAAAAACAGTTCCGACTACGAGCGACCAGACAATGGGGTGGAACTCCTGAATCATATCTTTGATCTTGCGCATGGAATCTCTCTCCTCACAACTGTACTGCCGAATGCTCCCAGCAGAACAGATGCTCTGCATTTTACCCATTGTAGTGAGGCGAGAAGAATTCGTCAATCACCATTCAAACTTTTTTGAATGTTAAATATCGATTTTTTCGATTAACTCTCCCTGTGCATTCCATTTGACTGCCCGGTAGCAGTTGTCATGGTAAAACGTAAACCAGGCTCCTTGCTGCATCCCTTCCTTGATCCACTTCTCTTTGGCGAAGATGGAGTCCATTGGATAGTCGTCGTAGGCCATCACCCAGAGCGGATTTTGATGGGCATGCGTCGGCATGATGTCCGCCAAATGCAAGATCAACTGCCCCTCGCTCTCCATCCGCACGATGGCATGTCCCTGACTGTGGCCGCCTGTATGGATCAGTGTAATTATGCCGGGAATCAACTCGTGGCTATCCCCGTATGTTTTCACCTGGTGTTCAATGGGACGCCAGTTCTCCTCCCAGTAGGTGTTGCGCGAGCGAATATTGGGCTCCCGCATCTCCGCCCACTCCAGCTCCTGCACGTAGATCTCGGCATTCGGGAAGGTAGAGACCAGCTTGTCCTCCTGCCGTTTGACCAAGCCGTTAACATGGTCGTAGTGCATATGGGTCATGATCACGATGTCGATGTCTTCCGGACTTAATCCCTTCTCATCGAGACCTTCCGCCACCTGGGATTCCTCGAGCAATCCGAAGTTCCGTTTTTGCTTTTCGGTCAATCTGTCATTGCCCAGCCCCGCTTCGATCAGGATTCGCTTTCCATCCACCTCGAGCAAAATCGGGTCCGCACGCAACGGAATCTGGTTCAGTTCGTTGGCAGGATAGCGCTTGCTCCACAATGGTTTTGGCACAACTCCAAACATCGCTCCGCCATCGAGTTGAGTCAAGCCGCCATTCAGCCAGGTAAATTTCAGCTTGCCTGCTTGCCATTCTGTCAATTTCATCTTCTTCCCCTCGCTTTTTCTCTTTTTCTATTTTCTCATTATGGTTGTCCAGCGTGAAAGCTTCAATAGAAAAAAGCACCCCGGATGAGGTGCTACCCTTTTTCTTCCACACATACCCTTCTTGCGGCCGGGGCGATTTCCAGCAAAAGGTCGCTTGATACAGCCTGCACGGTCACATCTGAATCGGATTTCCTGTGGTGCAAATATAGTTGTGCCACCTTTTCACTCTCACGATATATGCTGATCAGGGTTTTCAATGGGTCTGCGCTTCCACCAGCGATGATTTTAAAGCCTGGGGCAATTGAAAACGTCCAGCCCTCCACCTCAACCACTGAAGCAGTCGAGTACAGGAAGTGGCGTTTTCCCAAAAGTATGCCGTTATGATTCATCAAGGCGAGTGCCCCCAATCACATGATTTTTCATGATACTCATCTCCTATATTGCAAGAATCAAAGGAAGATGAAAAGTCTTTCGACAAAAGATCTTATTAAATGACACGACCTATGGCTGATCCTTCCCAAATGGCTCGTTTGGCATCCAATTCTCCTGCTTCTTTCGCCCCACCGATCAGATGGACCGGGAGTCGCCCACTTAATTCGTGAAACAATTGATCATTGGGGGTTGCGCCTGCCGCGATCACGACGGTGTCTGCAGGTATGAGTCTCTCCTCTTCCCCCTGCTGGATGACCACGCCATCACGTGTAATTTCACGATATGCGATCTGTGTCAGCATTTCTACTCCATGCCGCTTCAGATTGGCCAATACAGCCCAGCGCGTGGTTTTTCCCAGCCCGGTGCCGACGTGTTTCCCACGACGCAGCATGAATACCTGGCGTCCGCTCAGCTGCATTCGCTGTAATGCGCGGGCGTCGAGAATGCGGTAGTCCAACAGGTATTGCGCTGCTTGCGGGCTGATGGATTCGTCCTGAACGAGCAAATGGGACAGATCACAGGCAATTCCTCCAGCACCGACGATCACTACACGCTTGCCTGCCTTGGCTTGCTTTTCAAATACCTGCGCATAGCTGACCACATGCGGCAGATCGATTCCGGAGATGTCGGGACGTCGTGGAATAACCCCCGTCGCGATGACAGCTTCATCAAATCCTTCAGCGAGAAGAGCATCAGCCGAGGCCTTAACCCCAAGGCGCAATTCTACGCCCAGCCGGGCAAGCTGCGTCCGGTAATAGCGCAAGGTCTCGTTGAATTCCTCCTTGCCCGGGACCTGCCTGGCGTAGTTGAGCTGACCGCCGACCTCTTGCTGCTTTTCGAAGACCACCACCTGATGCCCTCGCTCCGCAAGCACCCGCGCCGCCTCCAGTCCTGCTGGGCCTGCGCCTACCACTGCCACCTTTTTCTGTACTCCTGCTGGTACCAGGGCCCACTCCTTCTCCCGGCCTACCGCGGGATTGACCAGACAGGAAGCTACTCTGCCATCAAAGATATGGTCGAGACAAGCCTGATTGCACGCGATGCAAGTATTGACCTCATCAAAACGTCCCTCGGCGCTCTTGCTCACGATTTGCGGGTCGGCAAGAAACGGACGTGCCATCGATACCAGATCACAGCGTCCTTCCTCGAGAATCTCCTCTGCTTGCCGCAGGTCGTTTATCCGGTTGCTCGCAATCACAGGAATGGTTACGGCCTGCTTCACCTGCTGGGCCACCCAGACATATGCGCCGCGCGGAACCATCATGGCAATCGTCGGAACCTTGGACTCATGCCAGCCGATTCCGACATTCAGCGCATCCATGCCCGCCTCCTCAAGCATCGCGGCGAATCGCAGCGTCTCCTCCATGGACGTGCTCTCCGGCATCAAATCGAGACCCGACATGCGAAAAATGACGGGATACTCTTCGCCAACAGCTTGCCGTACTCGTCTAGCTACCTCCAACCCAAAGCGGGATCGGCGCTCGAAATCTCCGCCCCAGGCATCTTGGCGATGGTTGGTGACCGGAGATAAAAACTGATTGATCAGATAACCCTCCGAGCCCATAATCTCCACGGCGTCAAAACCAGCCTTTTGCGCTCGAACGGCACCGTCTGCAAATGCCTGAATCGTCATTTCGATCTCATCTGCTGTCAATTCGCGAGGAGCCCAGCGGTTGATGGGCGCTTGCAAGGGAGAGGGGGCCACCGGATCCAGGCCCGTCGCATCTTTGTACGCGTAGCGGCCTGCGTGGAAGAGCTGCAGCGCAATCTTGCCGCCCTCCTGGTGGACCGCCTTGGTAATCAGCGCCCATGAAGGAATTTGCTCATCCCCACAGACATGGCAATACTCGTCGCCCATTCCCCCTTCCGGTAGCACCGCTGCCCCGCCCGTAACAATCAAACCAGCACCGCCTCGCGCCCGCTGCGCGTAAAAGGCTGCCAATCTTTCTACTCCTGCCTCCAATTTTTCCATTCCAACGTGCATCGAGCCCATCATAATGCGATTTCGCAGCTCCATGCTTCCCAGTTGGACGGGTTCCAATGCCTTTGCAAGTTTCATCGCTTTGACCCCCATTACGAATGAATGCTCATTCATTTCACTTTCCTTTCTTTTTCTCTGCATCCCGCTGAAATTCCTTCCCCCCTTTGTTCCTTATCATGAAATAAACGACGCTTTCCGTATCTTTATACATAAACACACAAAAAAAGCCGAGAATTCTTTCACCGGCTTTTTCCCCCTCAATCTTCCCTATTCAAGCATGCAATCGAATCAATTTCCCCAGGTCTTGCGAGAAGCGATCAAGCAGGCCATTCCACTCCTGTATCGCTTCTTCGGACTCGGTCGCTGGCATTTCTACAAGAAAGTGATAGTCCAACACGATCGATTGTTCTACCGCATACTCCTGTTCCAGGAAGCGCTTTTTTTCATGTAGGGCAATTTCAGGAACGACGACCTTCGCTTGCTCCCAGATGTGAAGCTTCGCCTCGTCAGACAACGCACCGCTCCATTCAATCTCCACTTCTACCTCGCAGCTTTCCTCATCCGGCATGAGAAATAGGTGGATCGTCGCCACTGGCTTGCCTTCCGTTTCTTCTTCCATAAAAGTCAGCGTAATTTCCCGCGTCTCCGTTTCCTCCACCAGGGAGCGCTCCGAGCGCAGCACGATATCGGTAATGATACCCTGCTCGGACAAGAGACCGTTTAGTTGCTCAGTCAGGTATTGCAGCATGCATGAATCCGCCTCTCTTTGTTCCTTCGCCCCCCAGTATACCATGACCAGGGTCAGCATGCAGGAAAAAACCCCTTTCAGGAAGGGGTTGGCGTATTATTGACATTCTTCTTGTTCATAAATTCAGACAGCCAGGCACGGCGCACTTCTTTATTCGGACAGTATCCGAGGACATAGCTTTCTCCCCGCATATATTTTTCCTTGATCCATTCTTTGTGTTTTCTAAAAAAGGCGTGCTGGAAATCGATTGGCATCTGCTGATATTCTTCCAATGCTGAGGGATTCTGGAGAAAGAACTCTTCGTCATATACGAATTCTTCATTGTGCTGGCGGCTGATGAGATACACAAAGGCTATCACCAGGAACAGATTCACCAAAAAAATCGTCATCCTAATCCCTCCAGTCAGATAAACAGTTGTCAGATTAATCTGTCTTGTCGTTATAGTATTATTGTATCACGTCTTTTGTGTTTTCTAAACCTCTCATTCACATGAAACAAGACAAAAAAACACCCGTTCCTTAGAAACGGGTGTCTGTCTGTGCCTTGTCTTGGTTAGGCGTCGGTGTTTGGGTAATATCCTGGCCCACCGGAGAAATAATATCCGGCGGCGGCAATACTTCGCCTTGTGGTGCCGTAGTTCCTGGCGGGGCTGTCTGTTCTTGAGCAGGGTCGGTCTGCTCAGGTTGCCCCTCCACATCTGGAGGTGGAGCCTGTTCATTGGTCTCAACTTCAGTCGGCGGATTCGCTTGATTCGGATCTTGTTGTGGAATCTCGGCCGTATTATTCTTTTCTTGTTTCGGTTCTTGTGACACGGGCTGTTTCTTAGGAGGTGTCGTCTTATTCTTGGAGGATGCAGCTACTGCTTCTTCATTTTTGCCCAGTATCGGAGAATTGTTCAATGTCGCCACGATCTTGCCCGACACGCCCATCTCCGCTTGCAATGAATCGCGGACGGATTCCAGCTTTTCTTTTTCAAGGTATGTATATCCGCCGCTCCAGAAAGCACCATTATCAAGAGCAGTGACGGTATTGGCATTGAATCCTTTGAAGTCGTACGCCAACCCTTTGATCTGATCCTTGGAGAGGTCTGTATGGATATGCTTGGCACCTACATCCATCACAGTGAATACCTTCGTCAACCCTTCCAAAGATCCTACCTTGTCCACAATGGCACGGATGACTTCTTGCTGGCGTCGATTGCGGTCAAAGTCGCTGGAGTAGTATTTCGTCCCGCGATTGTCATGGCGATGGCGCACATAGCCCAGCGCCTGCTCCCCGTTCAATGTCTGAACGCCTGGGTTGAGGTTGATATGAGTGTTGTCTGTCGGGTCGTCATAGACCAGCTTGCGGTCGACGTTGACCTCTACCCCGCCCAGCTCATCGATGACAGCTTTGAAACCATCAAAGTCGATAGCGACATAGTGATCGATCGGAATCCCCAATATCTCGCTCAATGTCTTTTTGGTCAAGGAAACGCCGTCTTCGGTAGGAATCTTGTTGTTTCGCTCAGCTTTGCGACGATCAGCCTCGCCATTTGCATACACGGAGTTGATCTTGTGATAATCGCGATATCCCGGGATCTTTACCCGCGTATCGCGCGGAATGGAGACCATCGTGACCTTTTTTGTCTCCGGGTTCGCTACTGCCACGATCATAACATCCGTGTTCATGGAGCCAGTCTCCGGGCGCGAGTCCATCCCGAGAACGACAAATGACAAAGGCTTCGTAGAGGAGTATGTCGGATCGACATTATTCGATACAGGAGAAGTAAACTGATCATTCGGTTTTGTCACGGTATCCAGTGTGTTGTCAATTTTCCAATAAACAGCTCCGGCCACACCACCGACCAGAAGCAGAACAAACAAGCTTAAAAATACAAACCATCTGCGCAGCTTTCCACTGCGTCCCCTTTTCTTTTTTGGGGGAGCGGAAGCGCGTGTTCGTGTCATTCCTTGAGGTTGAGGCATGTGTATCAGTCTCCTTGTTCACGACGCTTTATCACCAAAAGAGTGGTAGGCACAAACGATTTGCAAGGTTGCCAATCGACAGGAAGTACTAATTTTTTCTTCTGATGGTAAAACTCTGACTCCGGTATTGTACCACATGATTGTCTTCATTTGTAGAAAAATGTTCCTCCTGTACCCAAAATCCCGCGAAATTTTGGAGAACCACAGATGAAATGTCGCTCTTTAAATACGTTATGAATAAACGATATATTTCGGAATTACAGGGATGACGTTATGCTTTTCTAATGCTAGAGTAAGGGAAAAAACAGATACGGAGATGAAACGAGATGAGCGCCCCTGCTGCCAACGCAACCCCCATAGCAAGCGCAGCTCCAACTGTATACAGGATGTTGTTCGCAATCAGCCTCGCTCACTTGCTGAATGACGCGCTGCAAGCAGTTGTTCCTGCCCTTTTGCCCATTTTGGAGAAAAATCTCACGCTTTCTTTTACACAGATTGGCGTAATTATGCTTGTCATGAATTTTACAGCTTCTGTTTTGCAACCAATCGTCGGTTATTTTACAGACCGAAAACCCCAGCCCTTTTTGACCCCAATTGCCCTATTGGTCTCCGGTCTGGGAATGTTCTGCCTTGCTTTTGCCGGCCATTACAGCCTGGTTCTGCTGGCAGTCGCATGTGTGGGAATCGGTTCGGCTGTATTTCACCCTGAAGCTTCACGCTTCGCGCACAAAGCCTCCGGTCCCCGCAGAGGTTTGGGTCAGTCGATTTTTCAGGTTGGCGGCAATGCCGGGCAAGCACTTGCACCACTGATGACCATCCTCATCTTCGCCAATCTCGGCCAGACTGGCGCTTCTTGGTTTTTGGTCCCGGCAGGGTTGGCCAGCATCATTCTCTTTTATGTCGCTACCTGGTACCGCGGCCAGGAACGCTTGGTCAAAACGACTGCCGCTCCTGCCAAGTACAGCTATGGCAACAAGCGCATGCTTGCACTTGGCTTGCTGGTCCTGATCGTCAGTGTTCGTTCCTGGATGCATGTGGGGTATCAAAGTTTTTATCAGTTTTATCTGATGGATTTGAAAAATATGGAATACGCGCAGGCACAATTAGTCCTTTTCGGTTTTTTGCTCGCTGGGGCAATCGGTACATTTCTCGGAGGACCGCTCGCCGACCGTTTTGGAAAGCGGAATGTCCTGATCTTCTCCATGCTGGGTTCCTTGCCGCTGACGCTTCTGACACCGTATGTGAACGGCATCTGGACGTTTCCGCTGCTCTTTCTTACCGGTTTCATCATGCTCTCCAGCTTTTCGGTTGCGGTGGTCTATGCCCAAGAGCTGCTTCCAGGCCGAATCGGGATGGTGTCCGGGCTGATTATCGGTCTCGCCTTTGGGATGGGAGGAATGGGAGCCCTCGCCTTAGGGTATCTTGCCGATTACTCCGGCATCAGCACCGTTATCACCCTCTGCTCCCTGCTTCCATTGGTAGGACTGCTGGGCTTGATGCTTCCTTCTGATCAGACTGTACGCAATTGGACGAAGGAATAAACGGTTGGTCTAAAGAGAACGTTCTGTACAACAGGCGTTCTCTTTTTTGGATCTCCCCTCATTTCTTGATAGGATGGGGAGGTCTTCGTCCGATATGAGGAAGAATAGGTAAAGGATAGGCCCAGCAGCGAGACGAGGATTCGGTTTTCAATCCATAATTAGCGACACGCTCATGGAAGGTGATGGCGATGGCGAAAGTTTTGTTTATCAATGCGGGTTCCGAAGGACACATCAATCCAACCCTAGGTGTGGTTCAAGAACTTATCCGTCGTGGGGAAGAGGTGGTTTACTTTGCAGCGGATCAATATCGTGATCGTGTCGAGTCCACAGGCGCAGAGGTAATCACGTTTGATGTCAACACATTTATCGAGGCGTTCCTTGCCGGAGGAAGAAGCTTTTGGGGGCGTGTAGGTGGACTTTTACGCACCGCCGACATCGTCATTCCCAGTGTCCTGGAGCAAACAAACGGAAAACGTTTTGATTACATGATTCATGACTCGATGTTTGGCTGCGGGCGTATGCTCGCACAACTACTCGACCTGCCGGCAATCAACTCGTGCAGCAGTTTTGCCATGCAACAAAACCTCTTCGGCAGTATGCGGGATTCCCTATCACGTGATGTATCAGCAGACGAGAATGAACGAGCTCAGCAGGAGTTCCAAAAGCTAGTTCATCATGTACAAGCGAAATATCATGTGCAGGTTGGCGGGCCGTTCGAGATTTTCTGCAATCCCGCGCCTTTGACCATCGTCTACACGTCGAAACAATTCCAACCCGACGGAGAAAGCTTCGACAAGTCGTATCAATTTGTTGGACCGTCTATAGCACCGCGCACAAACGGATCATTTGATTTCTCTCGTGTGGACACAGATCAGCTCGTTTACATATCTCTAGGCACCGTTTTCAATCACGCGGTGGATTTTTACAAGCTCTGTTTTGCGGCCTTTGCCGATACACCGTACACCGTGATTCTTTCCATCGGCAACCAAACCCAAATTCAGGAATTAGGAGAAATTCCAGCGAACTTTATCGTTCGGAACTATGTACCACAACTCGAAGTGCTGCAACACGCCAAATTGTTTATCACACATGGTGGCATGAACAGCGCCAGTGAAGGGCTTTATTATGGTGTGCCATTGATTGTACTTCCCCAAGGCTCTGACCAACCTATTGTGGCGCGACGTGTGGCTGAACTCGGTGCAGGCATCCACCTCAATCAGGAAGGATTGGCTGCAGATCATCTCAGGGAGGCGGCGGAATTCGTGTTGAAGGATTCGTCCATTCAAAAGGCATCCTTGGAGATCGGGGAATCGTTTCAAGCGGCAGGCGGGTATCCTCGAGCCGTCGAGGAAATCTTCGCGTATAAGCAAAGTCTTGGCATAACGAAATAATATTCATTCGATAAAAAAGGAAGCTGGAGAAAAACGAAATGTTTTTCCCAGCTTCCTTACTTTTAACCATTAGATCAGGACTGCGACGGGCGCTCCCAGCAATTGCGCCACGACAGGCGGGTAAAATTCTGCAGAGCTGAATAGGCGCCAGCTTCCATCTTCTGTTTGGCCAAACAGACCGAAAATGACCCAATCTGCTCCCAGCGCCTGATTTGCATCCGCATCAAGAGTCAGCTTGATCTTCTCGCCATTTTGCCTTCTCGCCACCCAGCCATCCTGGTCGGTTCCGAGCAAGAGCAGGCCTTCCTCACGAACGTCCGCAAGTCCCGGAGATGGAGTCGCATACAGATGCTGATACGCTTCTTTCTCCAGATGTCCCCGCAAGCGGTAAGCCTCCGGCAACGACTCTTTCAGCTCTGTAAACAAAGGCTGCATCGTCGCTGAGAGCGAAGTTCCATTTTGCTTGTCCAGCCACTTGAAGAAGGCAGACAGGACCGACAAGAGATTGGTCGCCAACGTCTTAGTAACGGCGTCGGTACGGGAGTAAATATCATGGACGAGGAAGAAAGACAGATCCTCGCGTCGCAAGTGTTCCCATTCAAAAGAAGGTCCAAATGCTCCTCTTACAAATGAACGGAAATTGTTCATCACTTCATCGTACTTTTTGACAGTAGCTTCCGACTTGCCTTCTGTCATTTCGTGAACAAAACGGTTCATCTCCGCCAGCCGCTCAGGAAGAATGGTATAGACGCTTTCCGGCAGCCCCTCGATCAATGGACGGCGCAGCAGATTGAATACATGCAGGCTGTCATTTTTCATGGTCAAACGAGGTCGCAGCAGATCCATCCGCATATAACGGGCGATTCCTTGCCCCAATTTGCTGTCTTGCTCCATTTGGGACAGGAGGGAGTCAAGCATCCCCTTCAGTTCCTGATTATCGGATGCCGCTACAAGAACAGGAGGAAGTTCATCCAATGCATCATGGGCGGTGACCAGCCATTTTTCTGCAAAATAGGTTTGCACAGCCCACTGCAGCACTTTCGGCGGCAGCGTTGGTTCACTGGTGATAAACAGGGTTCCTTGTGTCAGCTTGGAACCTGTCGAGGTCAATACCGAGATTGCTTTTTCCTCCACCAGCCCGTGAAGCTGCAACAGACCTGCGATCTCCTCCAGTTCCTCCGGATACCCTTCCAGAAGCACCTGCCCATCCTGCACGAGAACTTCTGCCTGAACTTCATACAACTCCAGCAAGGCATCCCTCAGCCCACGGAACAAATGCTCTTCCTTGCGACTGGCATACACCCAGATTTCCTTGCCGCCATCGCGCTTTTTCAATTCAAAGCTGCGCTTGGACTCAATCATTTTACGAAACTCCTCTGCATCCGCCAAAGGAAAACGGCGCTGCAGCAAGCTATTGGAGCTATGTTCCTGGCGATCGGCTTCATTGCCGAACTGGACAATAAAACGGTATAGAGCCGGAGTGTAGACCCGTTTGGAGGTATCATCAGCAGCTTCCTGCACTTCGGGATGCTGACGCAGCCACTCCATCAACGGCTCTTTGATATGCGGCTGCAAAATGATGCTGCCCGAGAACAGCATATTCCGAAGACCGAGATTCAGCAGACGGCCTACGACAATTTGCCCAGGCTGAACCTGCAAATTGTTGGAGCGCAACAGGTAATGAACTTCTCCGCTCTGTGGCTGACGCACAGTCAGGACGTCACGGTCTACTTCGATAATTTCATACGTATTCAGATGCAGACCGGCAAAGGCACGCCGCAGATCAGGCTCCATTCGACGTCCGTGCTGCTTGATGTAATTCTCAAGCAACGTCGTGTTGCCCGTTTTTTCATCGAGTACAAACCAGTTGAAGAAATGGGCAGCCCATTCGGGACGCATTACACTTTCTTCCGGCAGCCCAATCTCTTCGGCAAAACGGTTCCGCGCCTCGGAAATCGCTTCATTGGTCACATGACCGCCGACAAAATGATTGAGTCGCTCGACCCAGCTCGCGTACTCTTTTTGCAGCTTTTGCTCGTGGCGGCTACGCAGCTCGGTAATGGGCGTGACGACACCGCAGCATTTTTTGTATTTTTTTCCGCTCCCGCAGGGGCATAGTTCATTTCTACCAACAGACATAAGGGAATTGGATCTCCTTTCCAGCCCACGCGGCATGCGCGGGGAATCCTGCACAATCCCCCAATTTTACCGCATTTTTCGTCAGGTGTTCAAGTATTCACGTTTATTTTCATGAGTGATTCCTACATCACCGGGACGTTCCCACTGTTCAATAAAGGTCTCCAGTCGGTTGATCCGCGTCTGAATGCGCTGTTTTTCACTCATGCATGCAGATATTGCGGTGAGCTGGTTCGCAGTGAAGAGTTCCACCACTTCCTGCTCCATAACTTCAAGGCGAATCCGATAGCATGCGACAATCTCCCGCAGCAAGGCAAATCTTTGCTCCAACCGGATCGTAGCGCCCTGGTTACTCATTGCTGTTCACTTGCAGCCAGCACTTGTCGAATGCCAAGCGCGATTTGTTCGTTCTTATGTTTCTCTTTCATCAGGACTTCTATAGCCTGCATATTGCTTTGCTGAAAATGAGCGACTACTTCCTGGGACATTTCTGTATGGCGCAGCTCCAGGCGATTGATCGCTTCCTCCAACAGTTGTTGTACCTCCTGAAATACGGATTGGCTTTGAACATTATTCATGGTATGATCCTCCTTCATCTCTTTTAATACCTGGTGATTTTTCTCATGCTGATTCATTTCCTCTGCAGAAATCATGTCAGGAACCACAGCAGCCGCAACCTCCTGAACAGCTAGGTCTGATTCTGCTTCGTTGCCCGTGACCATGATGTACAATGTGTCTCCATCGATTCGGAAGCGATCATCCAATCCTGGCAGAAAGGCAGCGTCAGCAGCCACCCTTACTTCTTGTTCCAAAAAATGGACGAGTGAGCGTGACGTCACCTGAGTGATGCCATTTTTTTCACAAAAGGCGAAAACCTGATCATTCGCCAGCGTCCATTCCGCCAAAAACCAGCGAGAGTCCCCTTGGAACTGAACAAATCTGGGATCCCGCTCCAACTGTAACAACCGCAACGTCTGATTCCAGCCAAACTGGGTATGTCTGCGAAGCTCTGCAACAATCTGCTCGACAAGCTTCGGAGTTTGGGATTCACGCAAGAAGCGGTACGCCAAATCGTACAATTGGTGGGGCTGGTATGTAAGTTCTACGATTGCCTCTGAGCTTCCAACCCGCACTGGTGTCTGTTCCATCTTCAGCACTGTATCAAGCAATGACCCGCTATCCAGATCTGTATAAGCCACTAGCTCATTCTCTTCCATCCGGGCGCAAATCTCCATGCGGGGAAGGGAGCGTTCGCCGGACCGGAATACCTTCTTGACAATACTTGGTAGGGTATAGGTTGGACGTTTCATGAACTTCTCCTTCTTGTGATCGGCATATTTGGGGGCCAATCAAATGGGAATCAAATGTTGTTATTCTACAAAAAGAGCAAAAATCCTACCAGATGAAAAGTGTTAGGCAATTCCGATAAATGGGGCAGACCAACAGGCTGCGTCACTCTCCCAGCCGTGTTGACCTGCCCCGCTCCAAGACGCTTGATTTCTAGTACCCTCTCCACACCTTGCGCCTGAGGACATTGGCGTACGCCCATTCCTCTTCTCCCATATCGGACAAGGTTTGGCCTATGGCATTCATCTTGCTGTCAATCTGATCGAGGTAGTGGAACAAGACAGCGGTAGGCGTTTTTCCGGATACTGCGCTCCCCCATCCGTTCTCGACTTCACCATGATGGCTAAGAATACAATGCTTCAAGTGCAAGACCTCTGCATCCCCGAGCGGGATCCCCAGCTTGCGGCAGATTCCCGTGACGATCTCCACGCCCATTACCAGGTGGCCGATGAGTTGGCCCGGCGTGGTATAATCGGGCGCGATCGGGTCAGACAGCTCGTATAGCTTGCCGATGTCGTGCAGGATGCAGGTGGCGTACAAGACGTCCCGGTCCACCTGCGGATAGAGCGGCAACAAGCGCTCCGCTGCCGTCAGCAGGGACACGATATGTTCCAGCAGGCCATGATAGTAGTTGTGATGCATTTTAACACCTGCGGGATATTGACGCAGACGCTCGCCGATTTCGCTGTCGCTGATCGCCTCAAGCAGAATGGCCTGCAGCGTCTTGCTCTGCAGGCTGTGGATCACCGACTCCAGCTTCCCCCATAGCTCCTCTGGAGGAATCGGGGAAATGGGGATCAGTGACTCCATCACTACTTCATCTGCTGGCGAGGCTAGCCGGATCCGCTGGATGACCAATTGCTTTTTCCCCCGGTAGCTTTGTACGACGGCATCAATCTTGACCACCGCTTTGACCTGGATCGCCTCTTTGATCTCCGCATTCACATCCCATAATTTTGCCATGATTGTCCCGGAGCGATCACCCAGCTCCAGGTTAAGGTACTCGCTTTGGTTGCTTGCTACGCCTGCTTCCTTGCTTTTGACCAGACAAAACCCGACAACCCGTTCTCCCTCTTGGTAATCCAGTAAATATCTCATCTTTTTTCCCATCCCATATGCCTTATTTGCGGCGAAGTATATCTTTCAATTTCGCGACGATTTTCTGTCCGACCAAATTATCTGCTTCTGTGATGACCTTGGTAATGACTCCCAATACATCCTCTTCTCCGTTCCAATGCTCGCGCACGATCGACTCGTCCACATCAGCCAGAATCCGCCGCAATGCGTACACAGAGAGGATAACGTCATCGAGCAATCCCACCCCGCCAATAAATGCCTCTGGAAGAAAATCGACTGGCGAGATGAAGTAGGCAACCGCCAGACCCGCTACGGCCTTGGATTGTACGCCAACCCTCTTGTCCAGCATCAACCGGGCGAGCAGGACAAACAAGTCTGGAGCCAGAAGGATGTAGCCTGCTGTTTTCTCATTGACCCCTTTTTCCCGAATGAAAGCCTCAATTTTTGCCCGCAGTTTGTCATAGAAGCGCTGATGTTTTTCCGGAAGCTCAATCGCAATCACTTCCGTCACAGGACGAACGACAGGCAGATTGTCTTGTTTTTGTTCTTCTTCCTTCATGATGTTTCCTCCCCTTTTCCTTTTTTCATCCAACTTTTTTGGTACAAATATAAACCCAGCAACAGGAAAAATACGGCGCTCAGGGCAAACAGAGCGAGATTGTGAGAGATCCAGGTGAACACGACCTCCCATCGCTCTCCCAACTGCCAACCCAGGGTTACAAACAGCAAGCTCCATACGAGACCGCCTGTATAGGTGTACAGAATGAAGGTCGGAAATGGGAGGCGGGTAATTCCGGCAAAATACGCAGTGAATTGTCGCACTCCGGTTATGAAATAACCAATCGGCAACGCCCATTTACCGAAGCGATCAAACCAGCTTCTGGTCTTCTGATAGACCTGATAGACGATTTCGAAGCGTTTTCCCACCCGTTCAATCAGGGAATGCCCCAGTGTACGCCCGATCCAATAGGCAATGGTCATCGCCAGAATCGAACCAGAAAAGCAAACCAGAAAAGTAGGCCAAAAATCCAATTTCCCAGTCGATACAAGAAAACCTGAAAAAACGAGCAGTGTCTCTTCCGGCAGCGGCATCCCCAGTATGCCGAGAAAAAACAAGCCAAACAAGGCGAAATATCCATAGTTGCTGATGTACGTGCCAAATACAGAAGAGATCTCTTCCAAAATGGAGTCACCACATTTCCCGCATTTGTCATCTGCCTTTTATTATGCCAAAAGAACTTCCTGACAACAAACCGACTCCAGTCGGAGAAATGCTCCGCCGCTTGGTGTAGTAAAAAAGACCGGATGCGACTTCAGAAGTCACACCGGTCTTTTTTGGCAACATTTCACAAATTAGGCAAAAAAGCCTTTATCGCGCAGTTGCTCCATGATTTCAGCAACAGTCAGGTCTTGTTTCAGCAGATCCATGGTAACCTCTACTTGCTCCGGGGACAGGCCGTTCGCACCCAAGCTTTCTTGAACCAATACCATGTTGGGACGTCGGAAGTATGTTTGCAGAGTGCGCTTCACACGTCCTTCCAGACTTGTTTTCAGCATCAATTCAGTCGTCGACATCTGTACCACCTCTTTCTTCCGTAAGGTCTATGTGCATAACCTTTATTATCATACAAAAACGTCCAAGAATCAACCTTTGCCGGCAAAGACTTCCTGATTAAATTCCGGGCATCAGGTTTCTCTTGTGCTCGGAGATCCGGTGCAGATATTCAATGCGCTCCATCGCCTCTGGCCGCGTCTCCCCTGTGATCAGGAGGCGATCCAGATCTTCATAGGTGAAGCCCATTTCCTGCTCGTCGGTCTGACCTTCCCATAAATCTGCGGACGGCGCCTTTGTAATGATGGAATCCGGAAT
This sequence comes from Brevibacillus panacihumi W25, assembly GCF_000503775.1. GTDB lineage: Bacteria > Bacillota > Bacilli > Brevibacillales > Brevibacillaceae > Brevibacillus > Brevibacillus panacihumi_A. Next base: position 833,940 of record NZ_KI629785.1, read on the forward strand.
GCCCAGTTCTTTTGCCAGAATTCTCATTTCGTGCTTGGTGAGGCTCTCTACAGGATTAAAGTCCGCGAGTCCATCTCCGCCTTTCGTCATGTAGCCGACATACACCTCGCTACGGTTGCAGGTATCTGCGACGAGACAGCCTTTTTGGTTGGCGACCGCATACAGTACCGTCATGCGTAGTCGTGCTTTGGTGTTGCCCTTCGTCTTGTCGTCAAGGGGAAGAACGCTCTGGATAGCGGGAACCAGTGCGTCGAAAGCTGGGCCGACGTCTACCGTAACCAGGTTAAGCCCAATCGCTTCTGCCAGCTGCTTGGCATCCGCTTCATGGACTGGCTGGGAATAGGCTGGCATCCATACCCCAATGACTCGCTCGCGCCCCAGTGCGCGCACGCACAAGGCCGCTGTCACCGCGCTGTCGATGCCTCCCGAGATTCCGACTACTACCCCGTTCAATCCAGGTCCGTCGATTTGCTCTCGGATAAACGCCAACCGTTTCTCCACGTCTTTTTTTATCTGTGCCTGGTAATTTGCAAGATGCTCATGAAACTTGTCCACGCTACCTACCCCCAGTAGATTTTTTCCTCCTCATCCTACCATGCGTTTTTGACGGTGGCAATTGGCCCTAAACCAGTCTACACTATATACTATACCGTGTAGCGAACCTATGCGAGAACAAGGAGAGAGACCATGATCATCCTCAAAACACCTGAAGAGATTGAATTAATGCGGGCGGCGGGAAAGATCCTGGCTGCCTGCCACCGCGAGATCGCCAAGATGATTCGTCCCGGTATCTCCACATGGGAGATCGACCAGTTTGTAGAAGCGTTTTTGGCCAAACACGGCGCGACACCGGAGCAAAAAGGTTATTCGGGTTATCCTTATGCCACATGCGGCTCCGTCAACGACGTCATCTGTCACGGCTTCCCGAAAAAGGAACCGTTGCAGGATGGAGATATCGTCACGATTGATATGGTCGTCCGAAAAGACGGCTGGCTAGCAGACTCCGCTTGGTCCTATGCTGTGGGGAATATTTCCGCCGAAGCGAAAAGACTGTTGGAAGTGACCGAAAAAGCACTCTATCTGGGAATTGAACAAGCCGTCGTGGGCAACCGGGTCGGTGACATTTCCCACGCGATCCAGTCGTACGCCGAAGCGGAAGGATATTCGGTCGTACGCGATTTTACCGGCCACGGGATCGGACAGAAAATGCATGAAGAGCCGTATGTTCCCCACTTCGGTCCTCCAGGCCGCGGCCCTCGTCTGAAAGAAGGCATGGTCCTGACAATCGAACCGATGCTCAATATCGGCACCTACCATGCCAAGATCGACGAAGACGGTTGGACAGCTCGCACGCGCGACGGCAAGTTGTCGGCGCAGTATGAGCATACATTGGCGATTACGGCGGATGGACCAGTGATTTTGACCAAACAATAAGTCCGGCAGGGATTGGTGAAAAGGCCCTGACCGGGCTTTTTTCTATGGAAGTGCAGAGTCAAAACATCGAAGCATTGACACAAAATCGCGTCAACTTTACCATGCAAAGTACCAACTATTACACAAAACGTACATTTCAAGTCCGCTTTTCAACAAAGGAGGAAGCAAAGATGGCTCATTCGAACATAGATCAAGGCTCAAGCAAGCAATTGCGCGATATTCCCCTCTCCGTGCTGGATCTTTCCCCGATTGTCGAGGGAAGTACGCCTGCGGAATCATTTCGCAAAAGTCTCGATCTCGCCCAGCATGTGGAGAAATGGGGATTTTTGCGCTACTGGGTGGCAGAGCATCACGGAATGCCCAGCGTCGCCAGTTCCGCCACCTCGGTTTTGATCGGGTACATCGCGGCTGGCACCTCCACGATCCGGGTTGGATCAGGCGGTATCATGCTGCCCAATCACGCTCCACTTGTCATCGCAGAGCAGTTCGGTACGCTTGAATCGCTTTATCCGGGGCGCATCGACCTCGGATTGGGACGTGCGCCCGGTACCGATCAACGGACAGCCCGTGCCTTGCGACGCCATCAAAACGTCGGCGGAGCTGACTTCCCGGAACTGCTGACTGAGCTGCGCGGGTACTTCAAGCCCGCTTCCGAGGGGTCTGCCTCAGGAATTCGCGCCATCCCGGGGGAGGGCCTGTCCATCCCGATCTGGCTGCTGGGATCCAGTGATTTCAGCGCTCAATTAGCCGGAATGCTGGGTCTGCCCTTTGCCTTTGCAGGGCACTTTTCACCCAACTACATCCTGCCGGCCCTGGACGTCTACCGCCATCACTTCCGTCCCTCAGAGGTGCTGGAGGAGCCGTATGCCATGGTAGGGGTAAACGTCATGGCTGCTGACACGGACGAGCGTGCGCAATACCTGTCTACCTCGCATTATCAGTCGTTTTTGCAAATTATTCGCGATGACCGAAAGCCAGTCCAGCCACCGGTAGAAAATATGGATGAGCTGTGGTCAGAGTTCGAGAAGCTCACTGTACTCTCTCAGCTTGGTTCTTCGATCATCGGCAGCCCTCAGACAGTCAAACGGAAGCTGCAAGAGCTGCTCGATGCCACACAAGCCGACGAGCTGATGATCACCACTTCCATGTACGATCACGCGGATCGGCTCCGTTCATTTGAGATCGTGGCGGATATTTGGAAATCGGAATAGCTATAAATTGGAAAGTGGCAGCTGGAATCAACACCAGTCTGCCACTTTTTTTACATGTTATGACCGCTGCAAGGTAGGCTGACATTGGTTCAAAATTTCTTCCAAGTCCTGCACGTCCCGTTCCAGCTCGCGGATATCTTCTTCGATCAGCTTTTTCAGGTGCTGCTTCTCGCGCAGGATTTTGCGGGTCTTTTCCAAGCGCTGATTCATATCGAACACGCCGACATACACTCTCTTTCCCTCCCTATGTAGGTTTTCCACCTTACATGATATGCAGGAGGTTCCATATGTTTCCTGTTTCTTCGCCTGATCTCCTCGTACTTTCCGCTTATTCCTCTAATCTGCGGATCAAGTCATACGGTCTGACTCGAAATGCTTCATAAGGAACGCATCGAGAGTTCCGGGCATCAAGCAAACGGACGCGCAAATGGGGCCTGGTGATGTAGTACTCCAGATTCTCCTCGGTAATTTGAGCAAAAGCCGCCTCGGTCGTTTCACCTTCCGCTGTCTGCAATTGACCCGAAGCGTACTCACCGCGAAACATGACACAAATGCCACCGCTCGTCATGTTTTGATAGACACCTGTAACGCCAAACACTTTCACTGCGATCCCGGTCTCTTCGAATATTTCCCGTATAACAGCCTCTTCCAGGTTCTCCCCCTCTTCCACCATCCCTCCTGGCAGCTCCATCGTGTCTGAGCGATGAAGATTGCGGACTCCTTTCCATACAAAAAAGGACGGCACAGAAATCGCCATCCTTCTTCATTCCTATATCCCTTTATATTTCAGCAATTCTTCCCGCAAGCGCTGTACTTCCATGACCAATGCCCGCTTTTCCAGACGTTCAAGCTGGCTGTCCACATCCGGCTCGGTATGGTAATCGTAGAAGTCGGCTTCGCGGTCATATCTGCCATATTTCTTGTACTCATGGGACCAGTGCGGCTCTTTGGGCATGATTAAAGCGAGCAGGAAATAGATCAGAATCGGAATACCGGTACAAACGGTCAAAATGACTACGCCGATCCGTACCAGCGTCGCATCGATTCGTAAAAATTCAGCGATTCCGCCACACACCCCAAACAAACGCCGATCTGTGCGCGAACGATATAAACGATTTTCTCTCATGACTTCCCTTCCTCTCTACGGTTCCGTGTTTTCCTTGTATCCTCAGGATACCCGACGAACAGAGCCTGCAAAATGGCCCGTAGAGGGATTTGTCCTCCGCCCCTGGACGGAGATTGTTCCAGATGCATGAATAAAGCCGTTTGGGTTCACGCTACCGTTGAGGTGATTTCCATGCCATTCCTGCTCGCGCTCCTCGCCGTCTCCCTGTGGATTGGCGGATGCTCCGCGAAAACCGTACAAGATGAAAGCCTTATCCAGGACCAGCAGCAGTACTACTACCAGCAAAACGTTGTTCGACCGAACGGATCGGAGCCGAATGTAACGCCCTACGGCCCTCCGATCAACGCTACAATCTCTTCGGAGTACGACCGCTGGATTCGTCCAGACGCCGTTTCACGCTACCCCGGGCTGGAATAATCCAGCCCATCTCCTGTTATTTGTCCGCGAGCGGGGCCTTGTATTCGGGACGAGGGCGGTCGAACATCTCGCCCAGGGTAGCATAGGTGTGCCCTGCCAGCCTGCTGACAGGCGAGAAAGCGGCAGCATCGATGCGTCCAGCCTCATAGAGTTCGTCTGCGACATGGACGTGCACGACTTCGCCGATGATCAGATCTGAAGTCACAGGGGAGCCCAATTCGACGATCTGGTGCAGCCTGCATTCAAAATGGATGCGTGATGCCGTCAGTCGCGGGACCTCAAGCCTCGTGGATGGCGATGTCTGAAGCCCCAATGCCTCTACTTCGCTCACATCAGCAGGATAATCTGCAGAAGTCTGGTTTACCGCATCTACATTGTGGACATCTACCATGTTTACGACGAACTGTCCGTTCGCCGCAATGTTGCGAGCGGTATCTTTTGGTACGCTGCCCGGTTTGCGCATGACGGCGACAGACACCATCATCGGCTCGATGCTCGCCACGTTGAAATAGCTGAAGGGTGCGGCATTTACCTTTCCATTTTCCCCGAGCGATGTGACCCAGGCGATCGGACGCGGCACGATGCACCCGATCAACAGCTTGTATTTTTCCTGTCTGGCTAATTCGCTTACCTGCAACTCCATGCAAACACCTCCTGTTCTCTACTCGCGCGGCGGCAGCCAGCTCGCCATATACTCCTCGTCCTCGACCTGCAAAGCCTGGCGTGTCACACGCAACGGCTGGAAGGTATCCAGCATGACAGCAAGCTCCTTCGTCTCCGTCTTGCCGATGCTCGCCTCGATCTTGCCGGGATGCGGTCCGTGGGGGATCCCCATGGGATGCAGCGTGATCGAGCCTTCGAAGACTCCTTTGCGGCTCATAAAATTGCCATCGACATAGTACAGCACCTCGTCGCTCTCGACATTGCTGTGGAAATACGGTGCCGGAATCGATTGCGGATGGTAATCGTACATTCGCGGCACAAAGGAGCAGATGACGAAGTTTTGTCCGGCAAAGGTCTGGTGGACTGGCGGCGGCTGATGAACCCGGCCGGTAATCGGTTCAAAATCATGTATGCTCAGTGCATATGGGTAAAGATAACCGTCCCAGCCCACGACGTCAAATGGATGGAAGTCAAAAAAGTAACTGTACACGACAGACTGCCTTTTGACGCGCACTTCAAAATTGCCTGACTCTACATGGGTGTCCAACCGCTCCGGCAAACGAATATCCCGTTCGCAAAAAGGGGAATGCTCCAGCAATTGACCATGCTCATTGCGATAGCGCTTTGGCGGCACGATTTCGTTTTGGGACTCGATCACAAGAAAGCGGCTTTGCTCGGCAGGAACGATCCGATACGTCGTCCCGATCGGAATCACGAGATAATCCCCCGGCTGATAGGTCAATGTGCCGAAAATACTCTGCAGCTCACCTGTCCCCTGATGCACGAACAACACTTCATCGCCGTCCGCATTGCGATAAAAGTAGTTCATTGGGTCTGTCGGAGCGCAAACGCCCAACACGACATCACTGTTTCCGAGCAGATACTGGCGGCCAAACACCGGGTCCCCGCCCTCTTTGAGATCAAATGTCTTAAAGTGCTGATGCTTGAGATCCTCCTGCTCCACAAATTCCAGACGAACATCTGCGTACTTGCGCGTCTCGCGTACTTGTGTCGGGGGATTGTGGTGATACAGAATCGATTGAATACCGGAAAACCCTTTGGTGCCCATAACCTGCTCGCGGTACAATCCGCCATTCGGCTTGTAGAAGGTAGTATGCCTTTTATGCGGAATTTCTCCCATGCGATGATAGAATGCCATTGATTTCCCCTCTTTTCCGTTTTATTTTTTGATCGAATTGCGCAACACGCCGAGCCGTTCTACTTCCAGCTCGACCACATCCCCCGGCTGGAGCCAGCCGCCCTTTTCCTCACCCAGCTCCAAGATGCAGCCCGTCCCCACGGTACCCGAGCCGATCACATCCCCCGGATAGAGGGGACAATCTGCCGAAGCGCGAGCGATCATCTCGGCAAAGGTATAGTGAATATCGCGGAAATTGCCCCGTGAGTATTCCACGCCATTCACCCGAGCGACCATCGTCATATCGTAGCGATCCCCTTTTGCCCCCGGAATCTTGACGCCCTCCAGCTCATCGGGTGTGACCAGCCATGGCCCCATCGAGGTTGCGAAATCCTTTCCTTTCGCCGGTCCGAGTCCGACTTTTACTTCCTCGAGCTGCAGGTCGCGAGCGCTCCAGTCATTGAGGATCGCGAAGCCTGCGATATGCTCGGCTGCCCGTTCTACCGGAATATCCACACCCGCTTTTCCGATCACACAAGCGATTTCCAGCTCGTAGTCTAGCCGAACAGTAGCTTTGGGCATGTGTATCTCAGCCTTGTGCCCCGAGAACGCTGCCGCATTGGAAAAGTAAAAGACAGGAAAGTCGTACCACTCCGGGATCATTGCCAAGCCCCGTCGGGAGCGCGCCGTTTTGACATGCTCTTCAAAAGCGTAGAAATCCCGAAAACTTCGGGGTCTGGGAATGGGAGGGCCGAGCAGCAAGCTCTCCAGCTTTAGGCCGGCGTGGCTGTTCAGCTTCTTCTCCTGCTCCATCTTGTGCAGCAGAGCCCGCCAATGCTCCCAGTTCTCCATTAGCCCTTCCATCGTGTCGGGGGCATCGGGCATAAGCTGGGCCACATCCCATACCCATTCCCCATCAGTAAGCCCAGCCCGATACTGTTCTTCCTCTCGATGCCGATACGATAGCAACTTCATCTGATTTTCTCCTCCATTTCCTGGCCCTCCTTATCGCAGACGAATGCAAAAAGCCCAGCTTACCCCCAAGCTTGCATCGGAGGCATGACAAATCAGGGGTACCCCCATTGTCAATCGTTCCGAAACAAAGCCTCAGGCGCAAGCTGGGCCAAGTCTGCTAACATGAAGAAGATCCTTGCGGGATTTCCCCCACAGACAGCCAGCTATTGTCGAGTGTTTCATTCGTTATGGTCTATAGTTATGATCTTATCGAAAACGCTTCCATTTTTCCAGAGGGAAAATGGCATTCGGGCTTATCAGGAAAAAAATCGTTTCAACAGGTGCTGCATATCAGCAGGCAACGGTTCGCTCCACTTCATTTCCATGCCAGTGCGAGGGTGGACAAAAGCGAGCTGGGCTGCATGTAGCGCTTGTCTGCCGATATAGGTCCTCGCCCCTCCATAGAGATCATCTCCTGCCAAAGGATGCCCTTCATGGCTCATATGCACCCGGATCTGATGCGTCCGTCCTGTCTCCAGTCTCAGCTCGACATGGCTCATGCCGTCACCCCGCGCCAATACGCGAAAATGCGTGACCGCTGTCTGGCCATCCTCCCGCACCTGCCGCGTGATGAACGAATTCTCTGCCAGACCGATTGGGTGATCCAACACACCTGCATCCGTTCTGACAATCCCCTCGGCAATCGCCTGATAAATCCGCGTGAGGCGGCGCTCTTGCTGCATGCGGCTGAACTGCTCATGCGCCCACTGATTTTTCGCGACGATCAGCAAGCCAGAGGTATCCTTGTCCAGTCGGTTGACGGCCCTGAATCTGCGTTTCTCCCCGCGCTTTTGCCAGTATGCGACCACACCATTGGCGAGAGTGCCTGCAGGATGATTTCCTGTCGGGTGGACGACGAGCCCTGCCGGCTTGGCAATTACCATCAGGTCCTCATCTTCATAGCGTATCGTGAGCGGCATCTCCTCCGGCAGCACCGCTTCCGTCTCTTCTTCATCGACCAGTACGGCGATCTCATCCCCGGTCTGGACCTGTTCATTGACAAAAACAAGCGCTCCGTTGCGCGTGATCAATCCGTTGAATTTCGCGCGAACCAACAGACGCCTCGAGACCCCGTAACGCTTTTGCAGGACGTCACGGACTGTCTGTCCCGCATCCGCATCATCTGCCGTAAAACGTATCAATTCTTCCCGCATGCTGTCTCTCCTTTACGGTCATCCCTGAACCTCAGTATAGTAAAGAAAACCTGGCTATGCCAAGTCTTGGCGGGCCAGGTTGCGTTTTCACAAACGTGAAAGATTCTGATGGTACAAAAAAGCAGCCTATCGTCTCCTTTACAGGAGCTGGCTGCTGGCGTTGCTTTTCACTTCAATGACAAAGGCATGACCGGCGTCCCCCTGGTCCCACTGGGCACGTACGTCATACAAATACCATCCCGGCTGATCGGGAGCCTTCCATTGGTTTCCGTTTTCTACCGCTTGCTCAATTTGACTGGAACCGACCCACTGATAGATGCTTAAGGATTTTTCTACCGGGGGGAGATCATACGAAATGGTGATGACAGCGCCTGGCTTCACTTGCATCGCTGCAGGTTTCTTTTCTGCTATGACCTCCGGGGGAGCGGCGGTATCCACACAGGTTCCCGTATTTTCATAGGTCCAGCAATAAGACGTCGGAACGGAAACAGCCGACTTGTCTTTCCACGAAATCAAAGGTGTCGGTGGTGTGGAGAAAGCCTGCTGGGTTGGTTTATTTTCCAAAATCTGACATCCCACTAAAAGAAGAACAGATGCCAGAAAAACACAAAGCGCCGACTGAATTCTGTACATGCCATCACCTCTATCGTAAGACGCAAAAAAGGTCGAATTCGTTTCATTCGACCCGATCCCTTTTTCTTACTTTCCTTACATGTTTGTGGAGATTGAGGATGATGCTCCCATCTTTTCCAGGTAAGCGTCCAATTGCTCTCCCGGATTTTTCACAGGCTTGCCGTGGCATACCTCCAGATGCAATACATGCAATTCCCTCAGGATTTCACTGCTTCTCAAGGCTTCTCCCATATCGGCGGTAAACATCGGCATCGGCCTGTGCAGCTTCCCGGCTTTTGACGTGAATAAATCACCGCCAAGCAAGACGCGATCCTGTTCATGGTAGTAGACGACGTGCCCTGGGGAATGACCCGGTGTAAAATAAGGACGCAATGCCCCAAAAGCGGTCAACTCACCCAGTTCGCTCTGCGGCAGTGGACGCGCTAATCCCTGTTCGACGTTTTGTTCCGCCTTTTTTCGCCGTGGATAGATTCGCTCTCCTACCATATAGGGAATCTCGATCTCATGAGCATAGACCGGGACTTGACGCTGCTCCAGAATGCGCTTGATCGAGCCGACATGGTCGCTGTGTCCATGGGTCAGGAGAATTTGCTTCAGTCTCCCCAGTTGCAGCCTTTCGAGATTTGCAAGAATTCCTTTTGCCATAAAAGGCATTCCCGCATCGACCAGCGTCACTCCATCCGGCTCAGCCACAAGCCAGACTCGGCATGGCAACAACAGCCAGGATTGAAGACTCCAGATATGCTCCGACACTTGTTCTGCTTTCAAATACGCTTCCACCTCCCTGAATAAATACTCCAGCTAAAACGAATCGTTTCGCTGCATAATGAAGAACGTGTAGCCATAATACGCGGAGTATTTGCGGTACATATCTATTTCCTGTTCAGTCTGATCCAGGCATTCGGCCATCAACTGAGTAATCGGGGTCCTTGTCCTCAATTCAGCTACCCTTGCCTCCAGCGGCGTATAGTAATGGGTCCACCAATCCGCTTCCGGGAGAGTAAAGCTATGGAGCAGGGTATACCCCTCGTCTTGTGCGACTTGCTCGGATTCTCGCACACTTTTCATCGCTGGATAATGATTTGCCCAAAATTGTGCGATCTCTTCAGGCGGATCATCCTTCAGCCAGGTCAGCTCCGATACGACCAGGTATCCATTTGGCTTCAGGAAAGCCTTCCACTCGCGCAAGCCTCGTTCAAACCCGATGATGTAGATCGCCCCTTCAGACCAGATCAAATCAAAGCTCTCTCGCGCAAACGGCAACGCAAACATGTCCCCGCTCACCGTAAGGATTTTCTCGCCAATCCCTGCAGCCTGCTTCCTCTTTTCCAACTCTTGCAAAAATGCCTCTGTCTTGTCGAGCGCCGTGATCTTCCCCTCTGTCAGCTCCGCGATTTGCAGTGTTTGCATGCCGGGTCCACAGCCGATATCCAGAATCTGCGGAAAAGCCGGAAGCTCTGTCAGCAGGCGGAATGCTTTAGACGTGCTCTCATTGCTGCCTGGCGCTTCGCGTGGCAGATCCTGATGGATTACAAAAAATGGATGTTGACTCAATGCAACTCCCCCCACTATCATGGCGAACCGAAAAAGAACCCTCTTCGCTCGCTTTTGAAGAGGGTTCTTATGGATCGATATGGTTTTGCCTTACTTCGCTGCTTTTGCAGCCTCGATCGCAGCTTCGTAGTTCGGATGCTCACCAGCAGCCGGTACGTACTCGGCATATACTACTTTGTCGTTTGCATCTACTACGAATACAGCACGGGACAGCAGACGGAATTCCTTGATCGCTACGCCGTAAGCCGTACCGAAGGAGAGGTCCTTGTGGTCGGACAGGGTTTTTACCTTGTCGATACCAGCAGCGCCGCACCAGCGGTTTTGGGCAAATGGCAGGTCCACGGATACAGTCAGGACAGTTACGCCATCCAGTTTCGCTGCTTCTTCATTAAAACGGCGAGTTTGTGCATCGCACACGCCAGTATCCAGGGAAGGAACGACGGAGATGATGCGCACGCTTCCTTTGGTATCTGCAAATGTTACAGGAGACAGGTCGCCGCCTACTACTGTGAAATCTGGAGCTGTATCTCCAACCTTGATTTCAGGACCCAGCAGCGTTACAGGACCGCCTTTGAAAGTAAATGCACCTTGACGTTCTACTACAGTTGACATGATTTCTTCCTCCTCGCCAATCGTTTCATATGTACTCATTTATCATACCCTATAAAACACAATTTTTCACTATGCCAATAGGTGAAATTACAGATTTGCTTGCAGTTTGTCGGAGCTTTGCGGTTCTACCTTCACAATCCGTTTTACTTCATGCTCGTGCTCCCAGTCGGTTTTCTCATTCAGCTTGTGGCAGCGCATCAATGCATGATAGAGCGCGAAAACAAACTGGACATTTTTCAATTCGTACCGGTGACCATGTGCTTTGGGCAGGACCGTATTGACAATCTCGATTTGGTAGGTTGCCCGTTCCCGCTTTTTGCGCGTAGGAACCACATACCCCATTTGCTTGAGGACAAAACCGATATCAAACGCGCCCTCATCATCAAAATCTATCGTATCGTCGGATGTAGCCAGATATTCCAGCAAGGTGCCCAAATCCAGCAGATCGTAGCAAACAGGCTTCGGCATCGCCAGCACAGATCCGTCATGATTGACGAAGTAGATATGGTCGCGGTAGTGGAAGATCAATTCGTCTTCCGGCACTTCAGAGGCAAACATCCAAGATGCCGACGGGATCAGCAAGCGCCAGATCTGAGCAGGGGGCATTTGCAAGATTTCCATGACAGGCACCACTCCTTTCCCCTACCAGTCTTGGCATCTTCCTCCTTCCCTATTCAGATCGACTTTGATGGCAATCACACGAAAAATGAGGCGCTTTGTTACATCGTTAACACCTTCGCGATGAAATTTTGAAAAGGACTGTCTTCTGTAACCTTTATTTTGTATATTTACACTATATAAAAAATTCAAAAGTATTTGGGGAGAAGAAAGGAGAGAAATACATGCTTGCCAAAAAGATCAATCGTTTGCTTGTAGCCAACCGCGGCGAGATCGCCATCCGCATTTTCCGTGCGGCTACAGAATTGGGAATACGCACCGTTGCTGTTTATTCGGAGCAGGACAATGTATCGATCCATCGCTTCAAAGCTGATGAGTCATATTTGGTAGGAGCCGGAAAAGGTCCGATCGAAGCTTATCTGGACATTGACAGCATCATCGAGATCGCCAAACGCAACGACATCGACGCGATCCATCCCGGCTATGGCTTCCTGGCTGAAAATGCGGAGTTCGCCAAGCGCTGTCAAGAAGAAGGAATCATTTTTATCGGGCCCTCTCCCGATCTGATTGACAAATTTGGGGACAAGGTAGAAGCGCGTGCCATGGCAGTAGAAGCCGGCATCCCGGTCATCCCCGGCACACCTGAACCGATCGAAAGCTTGCAGGAAGCCCTGCTTTTTGCCAAAGAATACGGGTATCCGATCATCATCAAAGGGGTATCGGGCGGCGGCGGACGCGGCATGCGGATCGTGCGCGGCCAGGAGGAGCTGCAGGATGCTCTGGATCGGGCCCGCTCGGAAGCACGCTCTTCTTTTGGCAATGCCAAAGTCTATCTGGAGCGTTACCTGGAGCAGCCCAAGCATATCGAGGTACAGATCCTCGGCGATCAGCACGGCCAGATCGTCCATTTGTTCGAGCGCGACTGCTCGGTGCAAAGACGCCACCAAAAAGTGGTCGAAGTAGCGCCTAGCCTCTCCCTCGATGACAAGCTGCGCGAAGAGATTTGTCAGGCAGCCTTGACCTTGATGAGCAAGGCGGGCTACGCCAACGCAGGAACAGTCGAATTCCTGCTGACACCGGATAAGAAATTTTATTTTATCGAAGTGAATCCGCGCATTCAGGTGGAGCATACCATTACAGAGCTGATCACGGGCATCGACATCGTTCAGGCACAGATTCGCGTGGCGGAAGGGCATCGCCTCTCAGATCCGGAGATCGGCATCGCCTCGCAAGCAGACATTCACATGAGCGGCTACGCCATCCAGTGCCGCGTCACTACGGAAGATGCCGAAAACAACTTCCTGCCTGATGCCGGCCGTCTCTCTGCGTGGCGTTCGGGCGGAGGCTTCGGTGTTCGTCTGGATGGCGGCAATGGTTATCCCGGCGCAATCATTACGCCGTTCTACGATTCCTTGCTGGTGAAAATTTCAACCTACGGCAACAGCTTTGATCAGGCAGCGCGCAAAATGCTGCGCACCTTGCGGGAATTCCGCATCCGCGGCGTCAAAACCAACCTGCCCTTCCTGGAAAATGTAGTGACGCATCCCGATTTTCTGAGCGGAGAATACGATACCTCCTTTATCGATACAAAGCCGGAGCTGTTCGTCTTCCCAGGACGTCAGGATCGCGGAACCAAGCTGCTCTCCTACATCGGGGACACCATCGTCAACGGCTATCCCGGTCTTGGCAACCCAGGGAAAAAGCCGCACTTTGATTCGCCACGCATTCCGCGAACACCGTTTGCCCAGCCTTACCCAGAGGGCACCAAACAAATTCTGGATCAACAAGGAGCAGATGGTCTGGTCCGCTGGATTCAGGAGCAAAAGCAAGTCCTGTTGACCGATACCACGTTCCGTGATGCGCATCAATCCTTGTTTGCTACCCGGGTGCGTACGTATGATCTGGCCTCTGTGGCCGAAGCGACCGGAAAACTGGGAGCAGGTCTGTTCTCCCTGGAGATGTGGGGCGGCGCGACATTTGATACCTCGATGCGCTTTTTGCAGGAGTCGCCATGGGAGAGATTACAGATCCTGCGCGAGCGCATCCCGAATATTTTGTTCCAGATGCTGCTGCGCGGTGCAAACGGGGTCGGCTACACCAACTACCCGGACAATGTGATTCACGCGTTCGTCAAAGCCTCGGCGGAAAATGGCATCGACGTCTTCCGCATCTTTGACAGCCTGAATTGGCTGCCCGGTATGCAAACAGCCATTGAAGCGGTTCGCAACACAGGTAAAATCGCCGAAGCCGCCATCTGCTACACCGGAGATATTCTCGATCCGTCGAAGACCAAATACAACCTGGCGTACTATGTCAATCTCGCCAAGGAACTCGAAAAAGCAGGCGCACACATCCTGGCGATCAAGGATATGGCCGGACTGCTGAAGCCGTATGCCGCCTACGAGCTGGTCAGCGCATTGAAACAGGAGATCAGCATCCCGATCCATCTGCACACGCACGATACCTCTGGCAACGGTTCGGCCATGCTTCTCAAAGCCATCGAAGCAGGCGTAGACATCGTGGATGCGTGCGTCAGCTCCATGTCGGGGCTCACTTCCCAACCGAGCCTCAACGGGCTGATTGCCAGCCTCGCGCATACGAAGAGAGACACCGGGCTTCCCCTCGATGCCTTCAACAAGCTGTCGGATTACTGGGAAGATATTCGCCCTTACTACCAAGGCTTCGAGAGCGGCATGAAAGCGAGCAATACCGAAGTCTATGTGCACGAAATGCCCGGCGGACAGTACACCAATCTGGAGCAGCAGGCCAAGGCGGTGGGACTGGAGGGGCGCTGGGATGAGGTCAAACAGATGTACGCTGTGGTCAACCAAATGTGCGGAGACATCGTAAAAGTAACGCCTTCGTCCAAGGTCGTTGGCGACCTGGCATTGTTTATGGTGCAAAACAACCTGACGGAAGAAAATATCTGGGAAAAAGGGGAGCGGCTCGATTTCCCGGACTCCGTGATTCAGTTCTTCCAGGGTTACCTGGGACAGCCGCCGGGAGGATTCCCCAAGCGTCTGCAGGATTTGGTGCTCAAAGGCCGTGATGCCTTTACGGCCCGTCCAGGCGAATTGCTGCCCCCTGTCGACTTCGAGAAGGTGGCACTGGAATTGGAAGAGAAAATCGGCCGCGCGCCAAGCGAGCTGGATGTGCTCTCTTACATTATGTACCCGCAGGTCTACCTGCAGTTCGAGCAGCGTGCCAAGGAATACGGCGACCTGTCCGTCTTGAATACCCCTACTTTCTTCTACGGTCTGCGACCAGGCGAAGAAACCGCGATCACGATCGAGCGAGGCAAAACCTTGATCATCAAGCTGGTCGCCGTAGGAGAACTGCATCCGGACGGCAGACGGATCATCTATTTTGAATTGAACGGTCAGCCCCGCGAAGTATTCATCCGCGATCACGCCGCCAAGGTATCTGACAAAATCCGCCGCAAAGCAGATGCCCAAGAAGCTGGTCATCTGGGCGCCTCCATGCCAGGTAAGGTACTGAAGGTGCTGGTGGCTGCAGGAGACAAGGTGCGACGAGGCGAGCATCTGCTGGTCAGCGAAGCCATGAAAATGGAGACGACCATTCAGGCTCCGATGGATGGAAAGATCAAAACCGTCCATGTCAAAGCCGGTGATGCAATCGAGACCGGAGATTTGCTCATTGAAATGGAATAACTTTCTTCTATAATGGATAGTAACCATTTATCCGTTTAGGAGGTGACTGGTATGCGATTCACCCGGGTCACTCATACCCCTTTCAGCCATCGCGTAGGCCGCTATCATTTTCAAATGGCGCAGGCGAAGCTGAATACGCCCGTACAACCCGTCTTTACGTACAGTCTGCAATCTTTTTACGCCAGACAACAGGAATGGGTGACCGAGCTTTCGCACTCGCTTTCACGTCTTTACCGTTTTTCTGCGGAATTGGATCAGAGCGCTCGAGAGTTTGATCCCGATCGGAAAAACAGTGCTATTAACGGGAGGATCGCAACCAGCTCACATCCTGAAGTCGTTCTGGCGGAAGCTTTGCCTGGTGCCGAGCCTGCTCGCTGTGAACTGACGGTTTACAGCTTGGCATCCGGTCAATCCAATCGGAGTCTTGGAGCACTGCCAGGCGAGCCTTCCCCGGTTCGTGCGGGTCAGCACATCTTTACGCTATCCATTGGTGACCAGGAAAAAGAGTTACAGTTCTACTCTGACCCGAACGACACCTTTGTCGATTCCTTACGCCGGATGGCCGGAGTGATAAATCGAAGCAGGCTGGGTGTGTCAGCACGCATGGAAACGTCTGGGGAACATTCTCCCTGGTCTCTGGTGATAGAAAGCATTCGTACCGGGGCCAAACAGGCCTTCACCCTGCGTGATACCTCAGGACACAGTATTCGCGCCTTGGGCCTTGATCAGACAAAGACAGAAGCAAGAGATGCAGAGCTGCTGCTAAATCACGAGCATGTACGTTTGGAGCAAAACCAGCTCCTCGTAGACAATAGCGGGGTGAAGCTCACTCTTCTCCAAGCAGATCGGAGCCAATCCATTCTCATTGAGGTTGCGAAGGATACCGAGCGCCTGTTGGACCAAACCAAAACACTTGTTCATCGTTACAACAGGCTCTTCGCTTTTTTGCGTGAACATCAAGATGTGCTCAGCACGCAAAAGCTCGAGACCTTTGACCGCATTGCCCGGGCTGCGGATCAGGAGCTTATTTCTTTCGGCATAGAGCGATCTGGCAACGGAGAATTGCTACTGGACGAATCTCATTGGCGAACGGTAGTTGACACCGATTTTTCAGCTTTTGCAGATGCCATGAAGGGACTGGGAAGGCAATTTCGCGAGGAAATGACAAAAATCCAGACCACCCCGCTCGGCAGTTTTTCTCACTCTTACTCAGAATCTCAAAGTGCAAATCCGTATATAGCCCTGTCGTGGTCCAGCTTTCAATACAACTATGCGACGGCTGCAGGGATGTTCGTCGATATGCGCTTTTAACGGAATGATAAAAACAGGTAAGCCACGATCATTGCGGCCTACCTGTTTTTTCTTTTCTGTGATTCGTTGCCGGTGAATCAACTTCGCTCGATCAATTCTTCCAGATCCTGATCATCCATCTTCGTCACGACTGTGGTAGTGGAAACAGTCGGTTCTTCCTTCTTTCCAAACACGCCCTGCATTTTTTCAACAAACTGCGGGACTGAATCGAGAATGCGGTCATACAGATGAGTCGTGTTTTCCAGAGGGATGGAGCGGATTCCCTGCTTTCCAACCACCAGAAAAGCGACAGGTGTAATCGAAACCCCTCCGCCGCTACCTCCGCCAAACGGATAGCCAATCGACGCAGGATGATTCTGTTCGTATTGAAACTCGCTTCCACCTGCTGCAAAACCAAATCCCACTTTGGAAATGGGAAGTATGACACTGCCGTCCGGTGTCTCTACCGGGTCTCCGATGATGGTATTCACATCAATCATCTGCTTGATGTTTTCCATCGCGGTTCGCATCAAGCCCTGGATGGGATGATCTGCCATATACCGTGCCCTCCTTTTTGTGCAGCGCAAAAGACCTATCCTGCTTTCTTTACGTTGCCCCAAACGATCATGGAGTATGTAGGGTTTATGCTTTGCCAGCCGCCGTCTGCCATTTGCGCCCTCTTTTTAACTGGGTGCGAAGCAGAAGCTTTATCCCCGCGAGAAGCGCGTCCCCGACGTAAAGCCTGAGGTTGCACTGTATCTGGGTGCGCAGCAACGGCTGATTCCATACCGGCTGCACGCTCATCCGAGGCATGGTTCGAAACGACAGAGTGTGGGAGACGACACCCACAATCATGCTTTTGATACTCCAGATGATCCCCGTCAAAGCACCTGTTTCATCCGCCTGCCCTGTCCCCATCGTTGTATGCCACTCCAGCTTCGTACAGCGAATGCGTTTGAAGAAATGCTTCATTACGGGCTGGACGTCCCTGAAGCGCTTCAAGAGGCTCTGGTAGAGGTGATACCAGGTCTGGACTTGCCGGTGCGTCACATCGTCGACCTCTTCCTTTGTTTTTCTTTTTTGCTGGACGGTCTCCATTTTATACATCATTTCTGGCCCTTTTTCGGTTGGCTTGATTGCCAGAATCGGAATCTCATATTTCCGACGGATCAAACGAAACCAGGCTGTCAGCTCCACGACAAGGTGGTCATTCGCTTCGACCCGGCCATAAAATACTGAAATATGCACCGGGGTAAAAATAATGACAAGAAGCAGCAAGAACAAGGAGAATAAGAACCAGCCCACAAAAAGATCCCACCCTTTCCACCTTAGTATGAGTGGAACGAGTGGGAATTATGACCATTTCCAAATGTTTTGGCTCAATCCAGGATGTATACTTTCACATCTTGCTGAATGCCGTGCTCTTTCGCCTGATCCAGCGAAGAGAGGAACAAATCGAGGTGATTTTCTTTTACAGCTCCCCCTATATCTGCCGCCACCGCATAGCCATAGCCTTCGATATACATGTGAGTTCCCAGTGGAATCACATTTGGATCTACCGCTACGATGCCCTCATGCAGCGGATACTCGATATAGGTGAGACCCTCGTTCTGATGATAGCTGTACGCCGTTGTCTTGACAGTCATCACCTGACTGTACGGCGTTCCATTGTCACTTAGCTTTTGCTTGTCTGAACGGTCCGCCAGAAGGTGAAGGGAAGCGTACGTCGCTGCCTCCGCTCTTGTCATCTGCTGTTGTGGGCGCAGGGTACCGTCCTCGTACGCACTGACCAGCCCATGCTGTAACGCGTAGACCATCGGACGCTGGTAGTGCTGTTGGACATTGTTGCCATCCTTGTATGCAGCCAGCGTGTGGACTGTCGTCGACCAAGGAAACTGATTGACGGCTCCACTCTCCCCCCTAGCCCTGATCAGGATAGAAACAAGTTCTTCGCGGCTGATGGTGTCATCGGGGTGGAAGTAGACTTGTCCATCCCTGTTTTGACCGTGGATCAGTCCGAGTCTGTACGCTGTCTCAGCATACGGCACGAGCCAGCTGTCATTCGGAATATCCGCGAACGAGAAAGAGTTGTCAGCAATAGGCTGAATGTGTTTGGCCTGGATAAACATGGTAATCAATTCCTGGCGTGTCACCAGATCGTTGGGGCGATAAGCTTCTGCGGGTTCGAGCGCCCCGCCTATGTATAGTTGTTCGATTTCTTTTTTTGCCCAATGTCCAGAAATATCAGTGAAAGGGGTGGGTACTTCTGCTGTCGTATTCGCCTCTGCTTTCGGCGTACCTGTCAGTAGCAGGATTGCCATTGAAGCTAGAATGAGCAACTTCTTCATCATCATCCTCCATGTTGTTCGAATAGTGGAAAAACCTTTTCTCTTCATTGTAAAGGATTGTCCCCGGAAAACAACCATCAAAATTTCCTAGTTCTGTTCCTTCACGGCTGTGTAAAAAATCCCTGAACACAAGAATTTCTTCCTGCCGTCCAGGGTTGTGAGATCTACATTGAAAAAATATGACTCCCGATTTTTTTGATTTGCGGTCTCGACCAAATCCATTTTGATGTCGCTGTATCTGGATTGAAATAATAAAGCGCGTTATTGGTCGGGTCCCATCCGCGAACAGCATCCCAGGCTGCCATGTATGCCGTTTTGTCAGGGGTCAACCAGTATTGGCCATCATCGATCGCTGTAAAAGCACGCGGCTCGAAAATAATGCCTCTGACCGTATCGGGAAACAAATTGGACTGCAGACGGTTCATGACGACTGCCGCTACCGCTACTTGTCCGATATATGGCTCACCGCGAGCTTCGGAATATACAAGTTGTGCGAGCATTTGCATTTCCGTCCGGTTCACCGAGACCTTTTTCAACTTCTTCCAGGTATACTGACCTACGATTCCATCAGCAGCCAGTCCGTAATCCTTCTGAAATTTCTTAACTGCCTGGACTGTATTTGCCCCATAGCGACCATCCAGGGTCTTGTTGTAATACCCTAATACTTGCAAACGATACTGCAAGTCCCACACATCTCCGTTGCTGCTCCCCCATTTCAGGAGCGGAGCGGCCATCGTTTGTGCAGGCAGCGCCACAGTGAGGAAGAGCATCAGGAACGCTATCAGCAGGGTTCGAGTTTTTTGCTGCAATAACATGTACTTCCCCTCCTGATTCCTCATTTTACTGAATCGGGAAGCACAGGTTCAATTTAAGCTTTTTGGCAGTTCTTCCAGTAGATACATCTTGGAAAAAAGAAAAACAAAGTGAGAGCCCCTGGTTTATTCCAGAGGCCCTCTTCATCCAGCTATTCATTTCTCCATTAGCCGCGACCAGCCAATTGCTGTTCAGCAAAGGAGACGAGACGCTTCGTAATCTCTCCCCCAACAGAACCGTTTTGGCGGGAAGTAGTGTCAGCACCAAGGTTAACACCGAATTCGGCAGCGATCTCGTATTTCAGTTGGTCCAATGCTTGGTTCGCTTGAGGAACCAGAAGGTTGTTGGATCCGCTGTTGTTGTTTGCCATCTTATTTCACCCCCTCGTTTGTTGGTAGACTTAATATGTGTGAAGCATAGTCAATTCATTCTTTTTTGCTGCTGATTTTCACTTCCAATTTATAGCCTTACAGCCCGAGCAGATATTCAACGGTTTGCTGCGTAGAAAAAGGCCGCCGGATTGCCTCCATCCTCTGCACGGTGCTTGTCCATTTTTGTTTGTCCCTGCTGTGTTGGATCAGGTCGCTGATCTGTCTTGGGTGATCTGCCAGGGTGCCTGCCCCATGCTGGAGCAAGAAAGTCGTGTTGTGCCGTTCTTGTCCTGGCAAGGGCTGATAGACGATGAGGGGGGTGGAGACGGCCAAGGCTTCCGCACAGCTAATCCCGCCTGGCTTGGTGACGTATACGTCTGCTGCGGCAATCCATTTCCACATACGCTCCTCGTAGCCTTTTACCTGTATTGTGTGGGGAGAGCTTGTCCTTGACAATTGATGCTCCAGCTGCTGGCGCAAGGCATGATTGTTGCCGGTGACGACAATGATTTGCAACGGCTCCTCGCATCCCAAAAGCTCGTCCACTACGACATCCATCTGGCCGTAGCCGCCCTCCCCCCCGCTGATCAGAACGGTAAACTGGTCCGGATTCAGACCGAGCTGTTTCCTTTCCTCGATACGGTTCCTTCGAGCAGCTGTTTGGGCAAAGGCTTTCCGTATCGGGATGCCGAACACATGAATTTGGCTCTCTTTCACTCCGTACTGCTGAACCAGCCTGTTCGCAACGCTCTCATGTCCTACGATGTACGTATCAATCAACGGGTGTACCCAAAAGCGATTGACATGGTAATCCGTGGGGATGCTTACCAAATGAAAGGGATGCTTGCGCTTTCGTTTTGCTTCAGCCAATGCGGTCAGACAATAGGCGTGTGTCGCGATCACCACGTCCGGATTTCCAGCCTTGAGAAGCCCATGTTCCAAGCGCTTGGACAACCACTTTCCCACCGGTTTTTTCAGGGTAGTCCCCCATAGCCGTTCTTGTTCGTACATATGCTGCCAGATGGACTGTCCATACCGAAGCATGTTCCGATAAAAAAAACAAGACAGTTCCCGCAATGCAGGACTAGCTGTCTCCAAACCTCCCACCACTTTTACCCATTCTACTTCTTTTCTCTCCAACAGGGCTTCTTCCAAAGCGATCGCCGCCATTTTATGTCCGCTGCCTGCCCACTCTTCTGTGACCAATAAAAACCGTTTTGCCATTAGAGGCCCTCTCCTGTCGGTTGATGTGCCCCTGAACCGTATCGGTATAATAATTGCTCTTTTGACATGTAAACGCGTTTTAGGGGCATATCCTGTTTCAAACGCTGGACCCTACCCTTCCCATCTGGATGTATGATACGCAGCATGAGGCGCAAATACCAACGTTTATAACGGAAAAACCAGTTCATTGGCACATCTGATATGGAGAAGCCTAATGGTTCTACGCCCTTGTGCAGCATGGTGGTTCCCACGATCCCTTTGACTTCCTCCCAGCGCTCCAGCTTTTCCAGGTAAGCAGTCATTTTGGGCATGGACTGCATAATGTGTCGCCGCAGCAGCAGGACCAACCGCAGCTCATCCTTTACTCCCTTGCACAAGGTGGCAAAATAGTAATTATGGATGTGAAGCTTTACGATTAGATCGCCTGGACAAATCATATGCTCGTCGGAGGTGACAAGCGGTTCACCCCGGTATCGCAATAGCACGATACGAAAAATGTTGTTTCCCTTATCCACATACTGCAACCGGGTGCAACGCTGATAGATCGAATCCCAGTGTCCCCATAGCCACAGAAGGCTTGCATTCATTTGCCATCGGATCCTTTCCTATCCTGTTTTCTATGTAGTATTCCCCAGTCTGTCACCATCTCATTACCTAGACTTGCTTTAAGCGCCCCCATGCCACCACACTGACCGCGATCATAATCGCTAGCCACGTATGATTCAGCAGGAGCGGATTCACCCACTTCCAAATGTACGGATCATCTAGACACATATCTACCGCCGTGTAGACCAATATTCCTCCGCCGATCAGCACCAGACTTGGAAAGCGGTTCATCAGTCGGGCCACTCCAGCGCTTCCCCACATCAACAGCGGAATGCTCATCAAAAGCCCCAAAACCACCAGCAAGAGATCGCCATGAGCAGCTCCTCCTACGGCCAAAACGTTGTCCAAGCTCATGATCAAATCAGCCACGAGTATGGTTTTAATGGCTTGCCCTACGTTGCGGCCTTGTGACACCTGATGGATCTCGCTATCTTTTGCAAACATCAATTTCACGGCAATCCATAATAAAAAGAATCCCCCGATTGCTTTTACCAATGGAATTTCCAGCATCCAGGTGGTCATTCCTGTCAAAGCTACCCTAAGCCCGATAGCCCCCATCGTGCCGTATAGAATCGCCTTGCCCCTCTCTTTGGCTGGCAAGCCTTTGCAAGCCATTCCAATGACGACAGCATTGTCACTGCTCAGGACCAAATCAATGAAAAAAATATGAATCAGGCCCAACCAAAAGTGGTCCTCCATTGCCTCCTCCTCGTCCGTGAAACGTGTCCATTCTACCTTATGCGACTCAATTCGGACTCATGCTCGATAAAATTACCGAATTTAGGCGTTTTTTAGCGAATTTTGGTGACAAAAAATGCTCATAAAATACATTTTAATGCGAAATTAGGAGAAAAATACCTTGTCTTTTCTTGCCTTCATCCCTTACGATTTGATATGGGGTGGTTCTATGGTGGAGACTGTAACCTATAACTTTCAAGAAGTTTCTCGAAGAATTTTAGATTTGGCACCCAGTATCACAACCTTGTGGCTACAAGAAATTGTCTCTAGCATGGAGACCGCCGTTACAATCCCCCGCGATTTCGCGGAAAAAAGAACGGTTCTTCTTGCTCGTTACTTAGTCGAAGACGTAAATATGGATATGCAGACTTATGCACTCGATCTGGGCGAATGGCTGCGTTCACAGGAATTTCCTTTTTCCTCGATCCTGCGTACGTACCAGTTGTACCGCAATGTTTTTTGGCGCATCCTCAAACCAGAGATTCAGAAGTGGTCTCTTTCGAAGGATGATATACACAAGATCGAATTAGAGCTAGGCAAAGCGATGGATGAAAGTGTATTTTGGGCTGTTTACCATTTTGAGCAAACCATGAACCGGGAATTGGTACAAAAGGAAGAGACGATCTCCTATCTGCACAACGACAAATTAACCATGCTCGGCAAAATTGCGGCCAACATGGCGCATGAATTGCGAAATCCGCTGTGTGCGATTGAAGGATTCCTCAAGCTGATTGGTGAATCTACGCGCGACCAGGAAAAGCTGCAGTCCTATATCCAGGTGGTCATGCATGAATTTGAGAGTCTGCACAGGCAGCTTACGGGTTTTCTTAGTTTTTCGAAAAAGCCGATTTTGGATGAAATTTTCAAGGAAGTGCAGCTGGAGAATTTGCTCGCTGAAGTCGAACTGTTAATCACTCCCCGCTTGTTGGGAGAAAACGTCCTCTTTGAAAAACACATAGAGCCCTGCAACATCACCTGCTATGAGGAGGGATTGAAGCAGGTCTTGGTTAATCTTTTGAACAACGCGATCGACGCCGTCCAAAATAATGGAGGCGATAAATTGATTCGCATCACCTCCACCATCTCCGAGAACAAACTATTGCTAAGTGTTGAAAACAACGGGGAAATGATTCCTGCGGAAATTGTCGAGAATTTGTTTCAGCCCTTTTTTACCACCAAACAAAATGGGACGGGCATTGGGCTGTCCATCTGCAAGAACCTGATCGAGAAGCATAATGGCAGCATTCAGTGCGAATCTAATGAACGAAGGACACGCTTTCTGATCTCGCTACCTCTGGATTTTTCCGGGGAGCCGCTCGCTGTGTTACACGGGAAATGAATGAATCGCGTATTGTGGAATGTACCTGAAGATGGACCATGTTTGTTCCTTCGTAAAAAGCGGAATTTTCCGCTTTTTCTTTTTTTTGCAACTAACCTCCATACAAAAAACGCCTCCTGATCAGCAGGAGGCAACGCAAGAGATTCTTTACCTCGGGGTAAGGGATCCTATGTTCTACTCTACACGAAAACATATGCTTCTACTACTTATAAAATCAGACATGATTCGACATTCCTACAGCCCTTTTTACAGGTATGTTGGTACGAAAAAAGGCAGTAGATCTCTCGGATCTCTGCCTCTTCTATGGAGCGGGTGATGGGAATCGAACCCACGCGACCAGCTTGGAAGGCTGGGGTTCTACCATTGAACTACACCCGCATATGGGAATGGTTGGTGCCGAGGACCGGACTTGAACCGGTACGGGAGAAACTCCCGACAGATTTTAAGTCTGTTGCGTCTGCCCATTCCGCCACCCCGGCAAATACGGTCTCACATGGGCTTTTCATGGTCGGGAAGACAGGATTCGAACCTGCGACCCCTTGGTCCCAAGCCAAGTACTCTACCAAGCTGAGCTACTTCCCGATTTTTCTTCACTTTTTGAGGTAAAGAAGCGTGCCCTGAGAGATTCGAACTCCCGACCTTTTGATTCGTAGTCAAACGCTCTATCCAGCTGAGCTAAGGGCACATGATATGGAGCGGACGACGGGTCTCGAACCCGCGACCTTCGCCTTGGCAAGGCGACGCTCTACCAATTGAGCTACATCCGCATGTAGATTATTGTACTGTGGGGCTTCTGCCCACTTCACTTTTTAAGGAAGTTTTGGTGCGGTCGAGAGGACTTGAACCTCCACGGTGTTGCCACCACTAGAACCTGAATCTAGCGCGTCTGCCAATTCCGCCACGACCGCATTATTTCATTCACCTGCAAGCTCTGTTGCTGTTCGCTTCCTTCGCTCTTTGGTGGGTAAAAACTGGTGAGCCATGAAGGACTCGAACCTTCGACCCTCTGATTAAAAGTCAGATGCTCTACCAACTGAGCTAATGGCTCATACATACTGGTGGGGAGAGACGGATTCGAACCGCCGAACCCAGAGGGAGCAGATTTACAGTCTGCCGCGTTTAGCCACTTCGCTATCTCCCCAGTATTCGTGGTGCCGGCGATAGGAATCGAACCCACAACCCCCTGATTACAAGTCAGGTGCTCTACCAATTGAGCTACACCGGCATATTATCTTATTTTACCAAATGTTTCACGATAAATCAACGTTTTTAATTTGTACTAAACTTAATTACAACAACCTCTGCGTCATTCTTGTGAAAGAATGGCGGAGCTGACGGGACTCGAACCCGCGACCTCCGGTGTGACAGACCGGCGTGAACTCCAACTTCACCACAGCTCCAAATATTTGGTTGCACCCAAGGGCACTACCCTCTCACTTGAGCGAGAAGAAAATTTGGTTGCGGGAGCAGGATTTGAACCTGCGACCTTCGGGTTATGAGCCCGACGAGCTACCGAGCTGCTCCATCCCGCGACGATTAGGACATTGTCCTCACATTTGCTATCCACTTTTTAAAGGTGGTGGAGGCTGACGGGATCGAACCGCCGACCCTCTGCTTGTAAGGCAGATGCTCTCCCAGCTGAGCTAAGCCTCCAAATACCCCACAAAGTGAAGTGGATGCGTTGTAGCATCACCGAGTACTTTGCGGGGGCCCCAACAACTAGTGAGGCATGTTTAGGTGACCCGTAGGGGATTCGAACCCCTGTATGACAGCGTGAAAGGCTGCTGTGTTAAACCGCTTCACCAACGGGCCGTATTTTTGTTGCTTGGGGTATTTTTCATGGTGCTCCCGACAGGAATCGAACCTGCGACCTCTTCCTTACCATGGAAACGCTCTACCGACTGAGCTACAGGAGCATGGCTCCTCGGGACGGACTCGAACCGCCGACCGATCGGTTAACAGCCGATTGCTCTACCAACTGAGCTACCGAGGAACAGTGAAAGGATTTATTCCTTCAAAACTGAATCTGCATGAATGCTTGGATGTGTGGATAAGTCCTCGACCGATTAGTATTCGTCAGCTCCACG
>NZ_KI629785.1:867500-1760181 GCF_000503775.1 Brevibacillus panacihumi W25
CTACCTTGATTTGCGGCAGTGCACGCAAAATATGCGTCCCGACGATGCGGTTCATCTCCATGGATGGAGTCGGATACCGCTTGTCCGCACGGCGTGTCACGACACGGAACGTCCGCGGCTGCGGGTCCATCTGGCGGATCAACTCGAGCGCCCTCGTCTTGATCGTCTCCTGGTCAGGCTCGACGTGGATCGTAGGGCTGAACGAAGAGATTCCGAATACGCGTTTGAGCCGCTCCATGACTTCATGCGCATCCTCTCCGTGCAGTTCCACATACATTCGCCCGTAATTACGGCGCACCTTTACCTTGAAAAAGGAACGCAAGACGCTTTTTACGCTTCGAGCCAATGCCTCCTCAAATTGATCGCGATTGCGCCCTTTCAAGGCAAGCTCGCCATAGCGAATCAAAATTACATCGTAGTTCATGTCAGTCTCCTTCTCAGTTTCCCTAATTTTTATTTCATATAAGAACGCAATGTCTTCACGCAATCCCGCAACGCCACGATAAACTGTTCAACCTCATCGGCTGTATTGTCTCGGCCGAGACTGATGCGCAACGAAGAAGAAGCGCATTCAGTCCCCACCCCGATCGCCATCAGCACTCGACTGGGTTCATTCGCCTTGGAGGAGCAGGCCGACTTGGTGGAGACGAGAAATCCCCGTTCTTCGAGGGAATGCAGCAGCACTTCCGCCTTCACTCCGGGAACAGACAGATTCATAATGTGAGGCGCTGTTCCTTTTGCCGGCGTATTGACCTGAATTCCTTCGATCGGGGAAACCCCTTCCCGCAGCTGTTCAAGCAGACGCTGCAGACGTGAGGGTTCATCTGCACCCGACTCCTGCAGCAGGCGGAATGCTTTGGCCAATCCTGCGATTGCCGGCAGATTTTCCGTACCGGAGCGAACCCCTGCCTCCTGCCCGCCACCGGTGAGCAGCGGTTGGATAATCAAGCCTTCCCTTTTATAGAGAATGCCGATGCCGCGTGGACCATGGAATTTATGAGCAGACAAGCTCAGCAGGTCGATGCCGGATTCTTTGATTCGCAGCGGAACCTTGCCGATTCCCTGCACCGCGTCGACATGGAAAAGAACCTTGGGAAATTGCTTGAGCCACTTTCCGATCTCTTCGACTGGCTGTATCGTGCCCAACTCATTATTTACGTGCATGACGGAGACGAGGATCGTATCAGGCCGCATTGCCTTTTGTACGTCTGCCACGGATACTCGTCCCTCATGATCCACTGGCAGATACGTCACGGTAAAGCCCATCGACTCCAGTTGCTTGCAAACGTCATACACGGCGGGATGCTCGATTTGCGTCGTGATGATATGCTTCCCTCTGCCTTGATATTGGAAAGCGACACCTTTTATCGCCGCATTGTTGCTCTCTGTCCCGCCTGAAGTAAAAAAGATCTCGCCTGGCTTGCAGCCGAGATATCCGGCAGCTACAGCCCGCGCTTGGTTCAAAATATTTTCTGCTTCTACACCTTTGCGATGAAGAGAAGATGGATTGCCATAATAGCTTGACATCGCCTTGCTCATCGTCTCAATGACCTGTGGATGGGGACGGGTAGTCGCACTGTTATCGAAATAAATCACTTGCCTACACCTTTCTTGGGGCATCTGCCCTAGTCTACGCTTCATCATAACATGACTTTTCCCTGATCACATATAGCCAAAAATCATGTCTGCTCTCTATTTTCCCCACCTTTTACAGCTGCCATATCCATTTTCAACCCATGATTGAGCGTTTGTTCACAATCCGTTCACGAAGTAACCGCTTACACCCATAAATAGGCTCTTTACATCGCCAGTTCCTTTCTTTAGAATAGTCAATAAATTTAGATAAAAACAAAAAACAACTTAGGAGAGAGCAACCATGACTACGCAAGCCATGCAAGAAAAAATCAGCAAAATGGAAGCAGAGATAAAAAAACTGCAAGCTGAACTAGCCAAAATGAACAAAAAAAATACACCTCGCTTCGAACGCTCAGAAATTGCCTATCTCAACGAAGTGTACAACGGGTAATGTTCTGTTTCCTTAAAAAAGCTACAGCGTGACGCTTTGCTCTCTGATTTGATCGAGCAAGACATCACGCTGTTTTTGTGTCCATCTATTTGTAAGGAATCGGCCCCTGGTAGACACCGGAAAAAACTTCTTCCGCCGGACCTGTCATGATGACGCGGTTGTCGCTCTCACGCCACTCAATGAACAGATCCCCGCCAGCGAGATGAACCGTTACTTCCCGATCCGTCTTCCCTCTGAGGCAGGCTGCGACAGCCGCGGCGCAAGCCCCGGTCCCACAGGCAAGTGTCACGCCAGTCCCCCGCTCCCAAACGCGGAATTCGATTTCCTGCCGATTCAAAACCTGAATGAACTCGACATTGGTCCGCTCCGGGAACCACTCATGAAACTCCACTTGAGGCCCGTACAGCCGTACATCTTCATCACGTACTTCATCCACGAACAGAACTGCATGCGGATTGCCCATCGAGACAGCCGTCATCGTAAAGGAAGCATCGACGACATCTATCACTTCTTCTACGGCCCGTTCCTCGGGAATGCCCGTCATCGGAATCGCTGATCGCTCAAAGCGCGGTTCGCCCATATCGATGCTGACCTGATCCACTTTTCCATCCGGACCTACCGACACGACAGGAGCCATGATTCCGCCTAATGTCTCCACCGTGAACCTCGTCTCTTGGGTCAATCCATGGTCGAATACATACTTGCTCACGCAGCGAAGTCCATTCCCGCAGTTTTTCGCTTCGCTCCCGTCATTGTTGAAGACGCGCATCCGGAAATCTGCCCGCTCCGAAGGAAGAATCAGGATGAGGCCATCTCCCCCGATCCCGAAGTGGCGGTCACTCACCTGCCGAGCCAGCTCAGGCAGGTCCACACGGCTCACATCTTCCTCAAAACAGTTGACATACACGTAGTCGTTGCCTAATCCATGCATCTTCGTGAACTTCATTCCTCTACTCCTCTTTTTCTTTGTTTAGGTTGATTTTGTTTATGTGAAAAACGTCTCGACGTTTTTCATAAAAGTGGATATGACCGCTTGCGGTCAAGCAAAACGGTCGTGAACGTTTTGTATGAATTATCTTAACATATTGGTCAACCTTCGTGGAGAAAACTGTAGAATGGTATACTACTCCTGAAATCAATGTGTGGAAAAGGAGTTCGATGACATGGATTATGCCCAATTTCGCTATGCACTGGGAACCCAGAATGGTGCAAAAAGGCGGGCGGTGGTGCAGGCAACCGGAGTAGAACCGTCATGTCTGTCGGTTCCTTCCGGGGTATCGGACCAGCCCATGTCCGAAGAAGAGACAATCCGAGGAGCGATCAATCGCGCAAAAGCCGTGCTGGAAAAGCTCCCCGAGCACCACATCGGCCTGGGCCTGGAAGGAGGTTTGATGCTCGACCAAGCATACACCCAGCAGTGGTACCTGATCTCCATCTGCGCTGCCTGGGATGGCAATCAATTGTCTATAGGAAAAGGACTCAGCTTTCCCATTCCGCTTCAAGCCGCACAGCGAATTGTACAGGAGGGTATCGAGCTGAGTACTGTCATTGATGAGTGGGGCAACACAAGGGGCAGCAATCAACAGGGAGGGGCATACGCTTTGTTGACGGAAGGGCGCATCCAGCGCGCTGACGTGTTCCAACAAGCCGTTATTGCCGCCATTACTCCTTTTATCTCCCCGCTGTACAAGCTGTAGACAGACAAAAACCTCTCCAGCCATAGGAGAGGTTTTGCCCGCGGGTTTTGATGTGCTGGCAGGTTATCGCGTCGTAAAGTACGGATAGATAACCAGGGCACCCAAAATGCCAGCCGCCCCAAGTACAATCGCCCATACTCCCGTCATTTTCGCATCGCGGCGATAGGCGACAATCCCCAGCACAATCCCCACAATTCCGAGCAGGTATGGCCACATAAACAAAGAAAGAATAGACAGCACAAGCCCAGTAATTCCGATGCCTTTGGCTCCTGCTCTCGGGCTTCCATCGATTTCCTGGTCGTCTGCCCGTCGCGAGCGCGGAATCGGCTCGGCTATTTCTGCTGCTGACTCGACATCATTGTCGCGTACGTTCGAAGCCGTAATGCGCTTCTCCTCCGTACCTCTTTCTTCACTCATCCCTGTCTGCCCGGCTTCCTCACCAACCAGTTCACCTCTGTAGCGTTCTGTCTGTGTATACGGATCATACTCGATGCGTCGCTTGGCATTCGCTTCGCCATCAGTCAGGGCAGCGCTTGTCCATGTATCGGCTGCGAACTCCGTATCATGCAGATCGACCGTCTCAGAAAAACCGGTATCTTCCTTGCGCCTCGCAGTCATACGTTCATCTTGGTCCGTCATGGCATGCTCAGCCCCTTTTGGAAAAGGATTTGTTGGTGAAGGAAGTAGCCTTATTGTCTGCCTTGGGTGTACAATTTAAACGGGAGGCGAGAGGATGAAATCAGGAAAAGTCCTAACCATTGGCATAGATATAGACGGTACAGTAACTTCACCAAGCAGTATTGTACCTCTCATGAACGAATGCTTTGGAAAAAATTTACGCTATGAAGATTGCCTGGAGTACAACCTGGCCAATATTTACAAGATTACCGATGAGGAATTTGCCGACTGGCTGGATCAGTACGGCGAACGGCTTTATCATGAGGCTCCTGTACACGGGAATGCAGATCAAATCCTGCGAAGCTGGCATCAGGAGCATAAACTGATCTATATCAGCGCGAGGGAAGACCGTCACCGTGAAGTAACCTTAAACTGGTTTTCCCGTTACCACATTCCCTACGATGAAGTAGATTTGATCGGTTCTCACGACAAGCTGGCATCAGCTCGCAAATGGGAGGTCAATCTGTTCCTCGAGGATCGGTTGGAAAATGCTCTGCAATTGTCGGAGGAATTGGAAATTCCTATATTTTTATTTGATACCCCGTACAATCAGGGTGTTTTGCCAGATTTCATTCACCGGGTCTACACCTGGGAGGAAGTAAACCATAAGGTAAAGCAGCTATTTCCTCAAACTGCTTCTCGGTAATACAGGGAAAAGACGTACCACTCCACCGGAGGATACGTCTTTTCTAGCGCAAGGGTTTACTTGCTTTTGGAGTTCTTGGGTTTGAACGTCAGACAACAGGTTTGGGAAGAAGTATTGGCTGCATCTTGATGGCTGGTTTCCGTGCTGCTGCCACCACCGTACTCACCTGCAAATTCTACATCGAGGTTTTGTTTCGCGTGTGCATCAATTTCAACCAGGATCTCATCAGCGCTGCATTTGTTGCCTTCTGCCCAATACGTACAGTTGGCTACACTGCAATTTACTGTCGGCATTCCTATCACCCCCTAGGGGCTATCCTTCACCTTCACCATTCAGCTTATACTTGGCAATCCCCAACACACTTCCAAAGGAGACTTCCTTTTCATGACTTCTTCACGTGTCGTCGTCATTACCGGAGCCACAGGCGGGCTTGGCCGCGCGCTTGTCGAGCTCCATCTGAAAAAAGGCGATCAGGTCATCGCAACAGGCCGCCGAGAACAAGCGCTTGCTGCCTTGTCCCAGCACCTCCCTGCTACGGATCTGTTGCATACCTATACCCTTGATGTAAGCAGCAATGAAGCAGTGCGCCAACTCGTCGCCTGGGTGCAGGTGCGTTTTGGACATTGCGATCTCTTGTACAACAATGCAGGCACAGCCGTTTTCACGCCGCTGACGGACATGCGGCTGGAGGAATTGGATGAGACTTTGCTCACCAACATCGCGGGAGTCATGTATCTGACACGGGCTTTTTTGCCGATGATGCTGCAGGCCCGCTCTGGACATATCGTCAATATAGCCTCCCTGGCAGGACAGGTAGCGACAGCCAAAGCAGCCGTCTACGCAGCCAGCAAAGCGGCGGTAATCCGCTTCAGCGAAGGTCTTCGCCATGAGCTGGCAGGAACAGGTGTCAGCGTTACCTGCGCCATGCCTGGT
Source organism: Brevibacillus panacihumi W25 (assembly GCF_000503775.1). Taxonomy (GTDB): domain Bacteria; phylum Bacillota; class Bacilli; order Brevibacillales; family Brevibacillaceae; genus Brevibacillus; species Brevibacillus panacihumi_A. The sequence goes on from NZ_KI629785.1 coordinate 873,481, forward strand.
CCGATCGATACGCCTTTTTTGGATCGCGCCGATCATACGGGAGCCTATCGCAACAAGGTGCGCCGCTACCTGCTCACACCGGAGCAGACCGCGGAACGAATAGGGAAGGCAGTGGAAAAAAGGCAGCCTGAGATCGCCTTGCCGCTACGCCTTTCTTTCCTCTCCCAGCTCTACTCCCTCCTGCCCCACTGGTTGAAGCGAATCGCCGCCCCGCTGATCAACCGCAAGTGATTCTTGCTGATCCAAGCCTCGCAAAAGAACCAGGGCAAGAAGTCCCGTCAGGATACAGGCAGCCGCTCCCGCTCCCAATAATCCACGAACGCCTAAAACGGGAATCAAAACGCCACAGACGGCGGCCCCTGCCGGCATCCCGGTCCCTGTGATCGTACGGATGCTCGTCATAACCCTTCCGAGCAAATGATCCGGCACATGATTTTGCAGGTAGCTGCGGTAGAGAATGTTATAGGGCGAAAAGCTCAATCCGGCAATCCCCATCGCGAGCATGGCGACCTCCAGTCTTGTAAACAAAGCCAACGGGAGTGTCGCCAATCCCCAGAGGACAATGATTCCGCCAAGCGTCACGCCTGTAGCCAGCTTCCAGCGAACAGCAGTAAACAGCAATGACCCCAACAGGGCGCCTCCGGCCAGTGAAGACCATAGCATCCCCAAGCCCACTGGTCCTGCTGCCAAATCCTTGTTGGCGTATAAAGGCAACGCTACCTCTACTGGTCCGTAGCCCATGTTGAACAAAAACGTAAAGATAACCAGCAGCAGCATTTCCTTACGACCAAACAAATAGCGGTACCCGACGCGCATATCTGCGAGCAGGGAGCGTAAGAACGGACCCACTTTCTTCGCCGCACTCCCCGACGATGCTTCCTGATCTTGAACCTGGTGAGCGATAAGCTGTCTCGGCAGCCGCGAAAAACAAAAAGCGCAGACAAAAAAGCTGGCTGCATTGAGAATCAGGACATGAGCCGGTCCGATCCACCCGATCAGCACACCTGCCATGGCAGGCCCCAGCATGTAGACGATCTGCCACTGACTTTCCATGACCCCGTTAGCCTTTACCAGCAGTTCCTTTTTCGGGACAAGCCGCGGCAATAAAGTCTGGGCGCCAGCCGAGCTCAGAGGTGACAAAATCCCCGCACAGACAACCAGTATGTAAACGAGCAGGCGCGGAACCTGTTCCATCTGCAGCAGCGCAACAAGTCCGAAAAAAATCACGCCTCGCCCCACATTGTCCACCACAATCAGTTTCGTGCGGTCGTAACGGTCCAACAGCACGCCTGCAACCAATCCGGCAAAAACCGCTGGCAGCATATACGCCATGATGATGCCGCCCATCGCCACAGGGGACTGGGTTCTTTCCATTACGAACCAGCTTAGCGCCATCCAGCCCATTTGATCGCCTAAACCCGATAAAAACAGACCTAGCCAATACCAGCGGAAGGGACGCTGAAGCCATAGCTCCTTCATGCAGAATCCCCCTTCTTTTTGTAGATTTTGACTTTATTATAACTTGTTAACATACTTTTTCAATCATTATATTTCGAAAATAGAAAAAAGTTATTTCATTGTTCTCTACACAAAACAAGCCCCCGATCTCCACGCTGCGGGGCTTGCCTTTTTCCCATACTATTCTGTTCCCGCTTCTCTTCGCTGCAGTTGGCGTCGGCTCCACAACCAGCCCACCCCCGCAACAATCCCAAACACAGCCAGCCATACGGAGGAGACTGCGCTTCCGACATGCTCGGCGCCAACGCCCAAAATCAGACAGCTGGCCGAAAAGCTCCCCATCGTCGCCATCTCCCGAATGGAGAAAACGCGTGCCAGGTATGCTGGATCCGTAAGACGCTGCAGCTTCGTGACAGAAAGAATCGACGAGAGGAACGAAGCGAAGGCGCAGAACAAGATTGCGACTGCCATTCCCATGATCGGCTGGATATGGAAGACTGCATATATGCAGATTCCCATCGCCACCAAGGCCCAGCCCTGTGCGACAGAGAGCTTATGGTCGCTGAACCGGTCCGCCAGTTTGGTGGCAATCACACCTGCGATCACTCCGCCAAGTCCGAGCGGAATGTCCAGCAGCCCGAATACGTACAAGCCCTCTCCCCGCTCCTGCAAAATGTAGAACATCAGCATGATGTAATAGGCAGCGCAGATTCGCTCCGCCATCTGATACAGGATCACCCTGCCGATCTCTTTTTGCCGGCTGATGTAGCGAAAGCCTTCCTGCAAACGCGCAAAGAAACCAGCAGATGCCTGCTGCACGCGTTCTGTCACCAAGGGAGGCAGGCGCAAGAGGATCAAAAGCGATAGAAAATAACAAGCCGCATCCAGCAAAAAATTATAGCGATAGGAAAACAGGTAGACGAGAATAGCCGCAATCCCTTGGCACACGATAATGAGAAAAGAAGTCGTCCCCTGCAAAAGGGAGTTGGCCCCCAGTCGATCTTTTTCATCGACGGATTGCACGATCGCTACCTGCATGGCGGGCTGGAAGAAGGCACTGCAGATATTGACCAGCACCAACAGTAAAAAAGCCACCCACAAAAAAGCAGACGAAGTGAATCAATTTCATAAATCTAAGCCCTACGGGCTCAAGGGTTTTTGAGCATAGAAAAAGGAGTACCTCCCCAAATCTCTAATAAGTTAAGTGCGACCCAAACTTAAGAGAATGGAGGATGACTCCCAATGTCCATTATAAGACAAGGAAGCCTGTTTGATATACAAGAATTATTCGACTTAGAACCTCCCCAACGATTTGAAGCGATTTTTTCCACCCTTGACATCGATCCGATTCTTTGTGTTATCTCCAAAAAGTCGATCTATGGAGCTCCTACTGAGTTGAATTATGCTGCTATGCTGTATTCTTTGGTCGCTCGAATCGTAGAACGGATTCCAACCGTGAAAGATTTACGGAAACGGCTTAAACATGACTTTATCTTTCGGTTGGAATGCGGTTTTTTGGTTTCAGACAGCCTTCCTTCTGAGGCATCGTACTCACGTCTGGTTCAGAAGCTATCTGAAACAACACTTCTCGAGAAGGTTCAAGATACGTTATTGCTCCAAGCGATTCAAGAAGGGTTCGTGAATGATGAAGCGGTTGCTTTCGATGCGACCCATTTTGAATCTCGTGACCGTGGAGTAGCAAAGGAAAAAAAGCCAAAGCCGGAACCGAAGAAACGCGGACGTAAAACGAAAGCAGAAAAAGAAATATACGACAAGAAAAAGCAAGAAGAAGAAGCCCAAAAGTCCTTATACGAGAAATCTATTGCAGCCCAACTGGATGCCCCATTGGAAGAGCTCTTAACCCATGTCCCTTTACAGCCTGACTGGGGAATCAAGAAAAATAGTGAAGGGAAAAACGTGTTTTGGTACGGATACAAAGCACATCTTGCTGTCGGCACGAAAAGTCAATACATTCTTCGTTCCCTTATGTCCTCTGGAAGTATGAATGATGGGAAAGCGGCGATTCCTTTGCTCAAAGGAGTTCAGACGATCCTGCCGGATCGTATACATTATGGAATCATGGATGCAGGGTATGACTACAAACCCATTTATCAGCAAATCAGTCGAATGGATGCTCACGCTATTATTGCTTACAACAAGCGGAATGAAGGAGAAATGGTTGGGTTCGACCAGCACTTTGCTCCCACATGTGTCCGAGAGCACTCCTATCGTTACGACAGTTATGATAAAAAGTACAAAACACTGAAATTTGTACGTCCCAAGGAGTGCAAAGACTGTCCACTGGCTCAAGATTCCCTCTGTCAGAAGGTGTATAAAATTAAGGTCGAAACGGATCTTCGGAAGTATACGGCTCCGGCCAGAGGAACAAAAACGTGGGAAGAACTCTATGACCAAAGAACAGCTGTCGAGCGGGTGAATGCCTATTTGAAAGAATTTTTCCAACTGAACAACGTACGCTATCGCACAGGGAAGAGGGCCAAAGTTCATTTTGATTTGGTAACTCTTGTTTATAATGCCGCTAAATTAGCCACTGATCGGATTCGTAACGCACTGGAAAACAAGAAGCCAGTCGCGGCTTAGTTTTTAAAAAAGGATAAAGAAGAGATTGGGGCAGTCTGTATATTTTTAAGATGAGCAATTATGAAATTGATTCAAGTAATAAAGAAAAAGAGTCCGACGAGAATGCCGCGCAAGAGATTGACCACCAGCATGACGCGTTTTTTATTCCAGTTTTCCAGCAGTGGTCCGGAAAAAATACTCGTCAGAACGTATGGCACTTGTCTAAACACTGTCCCGGCAGCAAAGGAAAGACCTGACCCGCTTAGGTCATGCAAAAGCCCGACTACCGCAATAAACGTAAATTCATTCCCGATGATATGCACGATATGAGCTAGATACAGGCGGAGAAAGACGGGATGCTTTAACAGATGCATAGGAGAACAACCAACCTCTCACCGCTTTTTTCCGTATTGTATCACTTGTCAAAAAAAATGGGAAAAAGGTTCTTGCCAGACGAATGATTTAACTGTTACAATACGTTCAAATAAAACTGAACGTTTAAATTACAGAACACGTTCAGTATCCCTTGAAATGAGGTCGATCTCCTTGAAGCGTTTTCTTGTCATTGAAACGTTGGATCAGTTAAAAGCCATCAGCGATTCGCTGCGCATGGAAATGATTACACAATTGGTAAAGGAGGAGTACACCGGCAAGCAATTGGCCAGCCTCCTCTCTCTTTCCCCCTCGAAAGTGCATTATCACCTGAAGGAACTGGAGAGCAATGGATTCATTGAAGTCGTCCGGACAGAAGAAAAAAATGGCATCGTACAGAAGTTCTTCCGGGCTGTCGCATACGATTTCAAGGTGAGCGACGCGCTTCTCCCCTCTTTGCAGGAAGATACGATGCTCTTGCAGGAAGTGATGCTGAACCATTTACGCACAAGCATCACGCGTCTGTACAACGCCCCCGAGGAATCCTTCCTGCAATTTGCCGAGCCGCAAAAGCGTCCTCCTGCCATCGCCATAAGCTCAGAGGTCAAAGCTCCTCGTGAGGAAATCCGGAAATGGCTCAAAAAATACCAAGCACTGCTGGATGAATTAGGAGAGATGGATACGCGGTACGAATCACGGATCAAGGCAGGAGAAATGGAGGACACGGAAGAGATTTTCTATCTCGTCTCGGTCGGCTTCATGAGCAATGAACGTTACTACGTCGCTGACGATGATTCCTTGCCTGATGATTATGAGCATTCCCCGACCGAATTTAAGCACTTGACCGATAAAGTCGTCGTCTCTCGCAAAAAGAAAGGGGATCGGGAGAATGGCAACTAATTCAGCCGGCAAGCATGTGCTCTGGAAAAACAGCTCATTCGTTCGGCTGTGGTGCGGCTCCGTCCTGTCCGCGCTTGCAGACGGCGCCTTTTTCATCCTGCTCTCCTGGTTTATCGTCGATGTGACCGGATCTGAAGCGATGCTTGGAACCACCTTGATTTGCATGTCCATCCCCCGTCTGCTGTTTATGCTGGCTGGCGGTGTGGCTGCCGATCGCTGGAACCGCAAGTGGATCATGACGCTCTCCATGATTGCGCGCGGGTTGATCCTGATTGGATTTTGCCTGCTGCTTCTGGATGGAAGCGGCGGCTGGCTGCCCTACTCCGCCTATTTGATCGCTGCCCTGTTTGGTACGGTCGATGCCTTCTTCTGGCCTGCACGCAGCTCCATTGTCCCGTTCCTGGTGCCGCGCGAGCAATTAGCGCCGGCCAACAGCCTGATGGAAATATCCCAGCAGATCAGCATGGTCTGCGGCCCTTTGGCAGCCGCGTTTTTGATTCAGACGAAAAACTATCCGCTGATGTTTGGGATCTTGGCCATTTCCTTCTTTGCCGGAACGGTATTCATTCTTACCTTGCGCTTGCGTCCGGTACAAGTCGAAGCTAAGGCAGACGGGGAATCCGCCTCCCAGAAGGACGGGTATTTGCGGGATATCTGGTACGGCATTCGCTATTCGTTCTCTGTGCCGATTCTCTGCATTATTTTGGGTACCTCTCTGATCATGAACATGATGTTTTCAGGTCCCATCAATATGGGTTTACCGCTGCTGGTCAAGGATCTGGGCTGGAACGGCAGCGACTACAGTACACTGGGGATGACGATGGGGATTGGCACGATTCTGGGAGGAATTGTTACAGGGTTATGCAATGGTTTTCGCGGCAGATTTCTCATTATCCCCCTCTTTGTCGGCGTGATGGGAATGGCTACCAGCTCTCTATTCTTCATGCAGCATCTGGGCATGGGCCTTTTCTCCATGATCGTGCTGGGAATAACCTTGAGCTTGACCAACATCCCACTGATCACCTACATCCAGAGCATCGTCCCCGGAAGTATGCTCGGGCGGGTCATGTCCTTGCTTTCTCTTATGTCGATTGGACTTGGACCAGTCAGCTACGCTCTCTGCTCATTCGTGCTGCAAAACAAGCTGGCGACTCCCGCAACCCTATTATTGGCGGGTGGCGTTGTCTTGGGCCTGATCGGTTTGTCCCTCTATCTGTTTCGGGAATTCCGCAAAATGGAGCAGCATCCCAACTGGGTGCAACCCGTTGCGGTATCCGCAGAATCGACGCCGCTGTCTTCCTGATCGGCACAAAATAAAAAAATGGCGCGAGCTTCTCACAGGCTCGTGCCATTTTTGGTTGTGAAACTGAAATTAGGGGCGGAAATGGGCAGTGCGCAATACGTACTTCCCGACGGCCTTTTGGTTAAGCGCGTACCCGATACCCGGTCCATCCGGTACTGCCAGCTCTCCCGGAGCAATCAACTCCACGCCCGGCTCGACGATGTCTTCCTCCCAATAGCGGCTGCCCGCGGATGTATCGCCCGGTATCGTAAAGTTTGGCAAAGCGGTAATGGCGATATTGTGGGCGCGGCCGACGCCGGATTCCAGCATGCCTCCGCACCAGACAGGGATATGATTTGCTTGGCAAAGATCATGAATCCTCCTGGCTTCCGTCAAACCGCCGACACGCCCGATCTTGATATTGATGATTCGGCAGCTTCCCAGCTCGATCGCTTTTCGTGCATCCTCTGCCGTGTGGATGCTTTCGTCCAGGCAGATCGGCGTAGAAATCTCAGCCTGCAGCTTGGCATGATCGACAATGTCATCGTGAGCCAGCGGTTGTTCAATCATGATCAAACCGTATTGATCCAGTTCCTTCATGATGTGTAGATGATCCAGGGTATAGGCGGAATTGGCGTCTGCCATCAGCGGCACATCATCGCCAAACTTCTCGCGGATCGCCCGGATCACCTGCACATCGAAGCCAGGCTTGATTTTGACCTTGATCTTTTTGTAGCCATCACCCAGGGAGCGTTCTACTTTTGCCAGCACTTCATCTACGGTTGGCTCGATTCCGATGCTGACACCGACATCAATTACTTTCTTGTCTCCGCCCAATGCCTTGGCCAGAGAGATGCCTTTCTGTTTGCAGCTGAGGTCCCAGACAGCTCCCTCCAAGGCAGACTTCGCCATATTGTTGCGTCGAATCGGCGCGAAGAGACGTTCTACCTCTTCCGGAGATTCAATGGGATGGGCAAAAAGGCGCGGGATCAAGAACTTCTCCAGTATGCTCCAAACTGTATCGGTCGTCTCTTCGCTATAGAATGGATCCGGCATCGCTACGCTCTCTGCGTACCCCACCTCGCCATCCCCATACACGCTGACCAGAATAAAATCTTTCATCGTGGTACTGCCAAAACTCGTCTCAAACCGGAAACGAAGCGGCATCTGCAGGTGCTGCAGCTCGACACGCTCTATTTTCATTTGGGCTTGCTCCTCTCCTACACGAACCTGCCTAAACGGCGAAATATTCGTTCACTTTCGACAACAATCTCATGGTACAACGATCCTTTGCTGAATACAAGATCGCCCTTTGAACGTAAAAAAAGCTATCCTGCAGCCGTCTGAGGCGCAAAATAGCTTTTCCTTTGATAATGGATCAGGAGGTTTTCCACTTCGCCAATTCGGAAGGGAATTTGTCATTGAGCACTTTGATATAGGTTCCTTTCATCCCCAGTGAACGCGACTCCAGCACACCGGCACTTGCCAGCTTGCGCAGCGCATTGACGATGACGGACCGTGTAAGACCTGCTTGATCGGCCAATTGGCTGGCTACGAGCAAGCCTTCTTTGGCATCCAGCTGCTCCATGATTTTTTCGATGGCGATCTGCTCGCTGTATGACAAGGAAGACAGCGCGATTTTGGCAAAAGTCTTATCACGCACTTCATTTTCGATCTGTTCGGTACGTTGCCGCACGATTTTCATTCCGATGACGGTCGCTCCGATTTCACCCAAGATCAGATCTTCTGTCTCAAACAGACCGATGGGGCGCAGCAACACAAGGGTACCCAAGCGGCTTCCACCCGCGCTGATCGGCACAACGGTCGTCATCATTTGCGGAAACAAAGCGCGAAGCTCTTGCGGAACGAGACTGTACGGGCTGTTGATCGGCTCATTCGCAATCGTCTGACTCACTTCCAGCAGCTTTTGATTCACTGCAGCCGGAAGCTGGTTGGACTTGCGCTCATCCTCGCTGAGCAAAATATCCTGATTCAGGCCATTGCCCAGAATCGTGCCGTCTGCCGTAACGATATAGACGTTGGCAGCAATCACTTCTGCGAGCAATCGGGCCAGGTCCTGATAGCCGACACCGCTTCCACCCATTGTTTTTTGCAGCATCACATTAATCTTTCTCGTCTTTTCTAATAAGTTCATACATGTATTTCCTCCTTGGATTCTTATGCCCACAGTATTGTCAGAAAAATCCAGGCCTATACATGCAAATCAAAACATTAGAAAGAGACCAATGCAAATGGTTAGGAAGGGATTTGTGTCAATGTGCGTTTCTCGATCATTTCCGCCAATTCGCTCATCGGAAGCTCCAGATCATCAGCAGACAGATAAAGTCGCTTGTAGCGCTCTTCCAGATCAAATGCATGTTCCTGCGCACGCAGATAACCGCGGGCACGTCTGTCCACTTCAAAGAAAATCTCCAGCCCCGTCTCCTCCAAAAAGAAGAAGACATCCAGCTCTTCCACACGCCAGCGCAAAATACCGACTGGCCGGAATTCAAATGCCTGGACAAACGGATACTCTCTTCCCAAATAGCGATTATATTCACAATCCACCTTGTACAACTGAAACCCGATGGATTGAATGGCATCCAGCACCTTTTCCATGTAAGGATGCGGGCGCACATCAATAAAATCCGAATCGCCCGGATCCATCGCCATTTTGATGTCCAGACCTGTCCGCAAATAGACGGGCTGGCGTCCCATCGTCAGCGGGGTTTGGTAAGGGAGGGTAAAAGAGAAGGGCAAGGCAATCGTCTCATTGGGGTGGAGCACAATTTTTTCTGTCAAGCGATGTTTGGCTAACACGCATTCTTCTCTTCCCTTTTTCTGGTTATCTTCCCGCTCATAATGTGTAATGACGTACATGTAAATTTCATCAATTTCCTGTGCCACTTCCCCGCCTGTCAGGTGAATGTCTCCTGTGACCTGATCGCCGGGTACCAGTGAATCCTGCGACAAACGAGCATCCACTCGGGCTGCTCCGATTCCGACACTAGCCAGCAGTTTTTTAAAAAAAGTCACGGCACGAAACCTCTCCTCTGTAGCGATCCTCAACTTATAGCTTAATGATTTTTTCTGATTGAATATACGAGTGGAACGTAAGAAAGTTTCGGGCCACCGCCTGCCACACCTCTTCCGTTTTCACTTCCGCCGTTACAAATAGATGGAGGGTTCGGCTGATCACGACAGTCTTGATGCGCACCTCTGACATGCTGCCGTCAGAGAGAACGTATTCGCGCCTGCGCAGCATCTCATGCAGGACTTGATGAACCTCTGCCACCTGCTCCACTTTTTTCCCTTTTAAGGATTCGAGATCTTCTTCCATCTTATCAACGACCTGTACTTCGATAGTCGGGTGAGGCTTCGGGTCCAACACGGTTACGCGGATCTCTTCGATGACCGTCTCCTGTTTTCTGCGAGATACATGCTGGTTTTTCTTCAGCGACAGGTTTTCCTCGTACAGCTTCTTATTTTGCAGCTCCAGACTTTGTTTGACCAGCATCATTTCCTCCATCTCGCGGCCATGCATAAACAAGATTGACGCTCCGCCGAGCAGACAGCCGATGACAAATAAGGCTATGTATCGTTCCCATGGCCGCCTGCTCATGATCTCACCTGCACCAGCCAGTGTACACAGATGGTCCCGATGTGAGCGCCCCAAAAGGCGACGACGATCATGACCATCTGCTTGATGACGGGAGAGAAATTTCCCATGAGAATTTTTTCGATCTGTAAAAAGGAATCAAATGTCCCCCCCAAGGCTCCCACGATGCCAAATATTTTCAGTTGCGTAGCCAGTTGAAACATGGACAGCAGCGGTGGTTTATCGGTCAAAAAAGCTCCTAATCCGCCGGAAATGGCGCCCCCAACAACAATTCCATAGGCAACAAAGAAAGTGAGTACCACTTGTGCCATCCCGCATCCCTCCTCCCGACAGCATGACCTATGCTAAAACGTACGCTGCTTGTCTGACAAATATGATGAATGACCTGTCCCGGGAAGGAATGCAGTCTGGAAGAAGGGATAAAAAGTGACGGCATGCATTCCACAGCATGCCGTACCTGGTCAGCGTTGGTTTCGCCTCATCTTCCGCAGCCTCTTCTGGATTTTTGCAGAGTTCATGACCATCAAATCCATAAAGAGGTTCACCATGTTGGGGTTTTGCAAAAGCTGGCGAAACACTTCCGGATTCTCCTTGAACCATTTCTCATTTAATTTTACCCAAGCCTTGAAGCCCTCGTTTGACTGATAGTATTGATTCAAGCGACGAACAGGTCTGTAGGCACTCATCCTAATCTATCCCTTCGTCAAAAAATATAGAGAGGAGAAAGATGATCACGAGAATCCAGATCACCACTTCAAAGCCATCCTGGTTAAAAAAACTCATGTCCGTCCCCCCTTCACCAACCAGCACGCCTCGCACTTGGCTGTCCGCCCATAGTGCCCTTCCCTATAGGTATATGACGCAAGGAAAGTGTTGGATTGTACCTTAGCCTGTGATTGACCATTTTCCGCGCATGCCCAACTCCGGTGCATAGAGACGCTCCCCTTCCACTCATACTACCTACGGAGGATGAATGAAAAAGGAGGCGATTATGGAAGCCTCAACTGCCTTGATGTGGCGCAACAAGCGGTATCTCATGCTTCTGGTTCTCGTGTTTTTCATGCATCTCGCAGCCTATCTGATCGTCCCGGTCTTCCCCATTTTTTTGCAAAAAGTGCGCTCCCTGTCTCTTTCCGAGGTCGGCTTGATTCTGGGTGTAGGCAGCTTCGCCTATCAGGCTGGGAGTTTGCTGGGAGGACCTCTACCCGATCGCTTCGGCAGACGCTTCGTCATGATGACAGGCGCTTTGCTGCAAAGCTTCGCGATGCTAGGCTATCACTATGCTCAGGCCTACGGACTATTTTTGCTCTTCTCTTCGGTCAATGGCTTGGGAGTCGGCCTCTTGTCTCCGACAATCAAAGCCATGATAGCCGATCAGGTTATGGCGGATCAGCGGACAGTCGCCTTTTCCTGGCGTGGAATCTTCGCCCATTCCGGCATCATCGTGGCCGGACTGATCATTACCTGGCTGACCTCCATCGGCAAACAGCCTTTCTTGCTCGCAGCTCTCGTATTTTTGATCCTGGCCATCCTGACGCGAATCAGTTTGCCAGCCGATCATTGCGTAGGCCCTGAATGTCCCCGTACACCGCTAGTGGAATACAGACATATCCTCACACATCGCAGCTACATGATGTTTTCCGGGATCATGCTGCTGCTTTGGGCCCTCTATGCCCAATTCACAATGATTCTTCCGCTGCGGGGGGAAGCCGTCCTGCACTCTGCGACGCTAATCGGCTTGATCTGGACCATTAACTCGGTGAGCGTCGTGCTGTTCCAGGGAGCCGTGTCCCGCTTCGTGCTCCAACGGATCAGCCCTTACCTGGCGTTGACGCTGGGGATTCTCATGCTCGGCATCGGCTTGACCGCACTGGGGTGGGCAAATCATTTTATCGCTCTCAGCGGAGCAGCCCTGCTGTTTATTTTCGGCGAAATGCTGTTCATGCCGGTCCAGGACAGCCTGGTTGGTCACTTTGCCCAGGAAAAATGGTTAGGCGCGTACTTCGGTTTCTCCAATTTTGTCTCCGGCATCGGCACTGCGCTCGGCACCAGTATCGGAGGCTCACTCGTACAGCGACTGGGTGGAGTTACCAGTGTCAATCCATGGATTGTCTACGCGATCGCAACTGTATTTCTCGCAGCCATCCTGGGACTTTTCGCCATCTACGCAACAGCACGCCACAAAAAAGGGACACCTCCCTCTCGTCGTGGAGCAGGTCAAGGGTCAAGAGAAGGAGCCGTATAGAAAGGAGGAGCACGTATGAGCAAAGAAAAGAAGAGTATGCCTGCCGCGCAGCATCCAAACGAAGCGGCAACCCGTCAGCCCGAATCGGTACATAATGACGCACCGGGCTACGGCGATAAAAAACTGGAGGGTCCTAATCGCCCTTCCACGTGAGCAGCAAATCAGAGAGGGTTGAACAGATCAACCTTCTCCCTTTTTTTTGACAGGCTTCGATCTTTTCTTGAAGGTTTGGTCAAATTGTCCTATGATGAATAAATAAGTTTCCCAATAAACGGAAGGGACGTAGGACCTTGCCACTAAAACCGACGACCAGATCACATCTTTTTTCCCTCTTCATCGTCTTTTTGCCTATCCTCTTCACCGTGGTCGTTTTTCTCGGGTATACGCAAGCCAAAATCGTGTTCTACCGCTCCGGTGTTGACGCCATGGATAGGCAGCTTGGCACTGTCACACAGCTTCTCGACCTGTACAATGAACAAATCAAACACGATAGACTCAGCTTTACACAGGTGGAAAACAAAATCAGAGAGATGTTCGTCGGCTCCCGGCACGCGGACAATTCTTCAGACCAATCCCGGGACCGCCTTGCGATTGCTCCCGGTTCCGAACTTTTCGTCTTCAATTCTCAGGGTACTTTGATTATTCATCATTCTTTGGAGGGTCAGAATATATTCGGCTTGTCCCAGATGGGAAACGGTTTTTTTGCGAAGAAAGTCCTTTTTGAAGGAATGGATACCGTCTCGTATTCCTTTTCTGAACCTGGAAGCCCCTCCCACTCCAGCAGCATAGCCACCATTCGCTACTACCCTCAATGGGATTGGTACATCACGCTTACGATGGATGAAGAAGCTTTTTATCAACAGTTCAGTCAGGTAAAATCCTTCCTGATCATGATTGTCACCGTCAGCTATTTGATTACCGCCATTCTCTTTTATCGGACTTACCATAAGGAAAAGGCTTTCGTCTCCTCCAAGCTGCAGAGCGTTCAGTTGGCCGAAGTGAATCAAAGCATCCTGAAAACGCTGGCTGTCGCGCTCGAAGAAAGAGACGCCTACACCTCCGGACATTCTCAACGTGTCGCCTACTATATGCGGATCATCGGCAAGCAGATGGGATTGGATGACGAAACGCTTGATATGATGTATACGGGTGGGCTTTTGCACGATATTGGAAAGATCGGCATTGAGGACAATATTCTGCTCAAAAAGGGCCGTTTGACCGAAGAGGAGGCCGAGGTCATCAAATCCCACACCGTGCGCGGCGAGGCTCTGCTGCGAAAACTGTACGCTCAGGCCGCCAGTAAAGACGCGAGCCGCATCAAGAAGATCCTGATGATCACCCGCCATCATCACGAGCGATATGACGGAACCGGGTATCCCGATCAGTTGAAGGAAGAGAACATCCCTTTGCTGGCTCGCGTAGCTGCCGTAGCCGATTCCTTCGATGCCATGACTTCCTCGCGCGCCTATCGCAAAGCACTGAGCTTCTCCAAAGCATGCGATGAGATCATCCAAAACGCCGGCACGCAATTTTGCCCGAAGGTCGTAGATGCCTTTTTCCAAAGCGTAACCGAAGATACCTTCCACCACGCCCATCACATCTCGCGAGCCAATGAATTGCTGGAGCCGATCGTCAAGGAAACAGAAGTGATTTACACCCAGCATCCCATTGGCGGATGAATCCAGACGATGACAAAAGAAGCCATCTCGCCCTTCGGTAGAAGTGCAAAATGGCTTCTTTTATTTCAAGGGAACCAGTTTGTAAGGCAGGGAAAAAGCTTGCAAGCCGCTGATAAATGCCTCGGCGGATTCTTGGTCGGGCGCGATGAGCTGCAGATAACGGGTAAAGTAGAAGACGATGCGGTCTTCCTGTCCTTCCAAAAGACGATAGTGTGGGAGCTCGGCAATATCTTTCATCTCGTAGAAGTACCGGTATCTCTCCTCCGTCATCGGACTGCGGAAGGAGCGGCTGACGACGATCCCCTGGCTTGTCTGCTCACGCGTATTTTCCTTCGTACTGCCCAGAAAACGGAGCAGCTCGCCTGCTCGGCGCACACCCAGCTTCTCGATCAGCATGCTGTCATTATATTCGACCTCAAGTTCTGTCAAACGCGGACGAACAGCCTCCAGCATCGACATCATGACTTTGCGAACCGCGAGATTCTCTGTCGCAAACTGATTGTCGAATACGTTGAATTCAAAAGATGTGGCATCTCCCCATTGCTTCGTGTATAACAGGACTGCTTGCATGTCGCCACCTCCTCTTATTTCTGTATTACTCAGCATTTCTGTTCTCTATTATACTGGGAAAAGAGAAGGATTTCACATCGCAATAACCGAATCAACTGCAAATAGCAGAAATGGAGTGGGAGGAAGATGCATCGATGACAATTACGTTTCGCGAATTGAAAACACAGCAGGAACTGAAGCAGCTGGAGGCCTTGGAGTCCGCAATCTGGAAAGGCGAAACCCCGATTCCTCATCACATGACGCTGACGCTGGCGAAATTCGGAGGCCTTTTTTTGGGAGCCTATGACAGAGATGATCAAATCATCGGCTTTCTTTACAGTTTTCCCGGCTATACGGACGGTCAGCCCCATCTATGCTCTCATATGATGGGCTTCTTGCCTGAATACCGAAAGCAGGGACTCGGCGTGCAGATGAAGTGGCTGCAACGGGATGAAGCCATCAAATTGGGACATACCAAGATTACCTGGACCTATGATCCGTTGGAGACCGTGAATGGATTTCTCAACATCGTCAAGCTGGGCGGCATCGTCCGCACATACTACCCGAATTGCTACGGTTCATTAGATGATGATTTCAACCGCGGACTTCCGACAGATCGTTTTTTGGTAGAATGGTTTCTTGCAAGCAATCGCGTAGAAAACTATCGGACTGGATCGAAAAGGCTGCCAGAGCTCCAAGGAGCGCCGCAGGTTCTGCGCTTTGAGAAGAGCGCCAATCTTCCGCGACCTGTAGAGATGGACACGACGCGAGAAGAAGATGTCGTCCTGCTCCCCGTGCCCGCCTTTTTCCAAGACGTGAAGCGAGCCGATCTGACGGTGGCCTCCGAATGGCGCAAGATGACTGGAACCCTGTTTGCCTCCTACTTTGCCCGCGGATATGCCGTGACGCATCTGATTCGGGAAGAGGACATGGTCATCTACGTTCTGGAAAAACAACCGCTATCAGCTCTCCTTGAGCGGGCATAGGCTGCTTTTCATACGCTGCGGCGTGTTTGCTCGCCTCTTGTGATACAATGAGCATGGCATGACTGAAACCGACAAAGGACGAGTATAACATGAATGTATCCAAACACGATTACGATGTGATTATTATCGGCGGCGGTCCCTCCGGACTGATGGCAGCTTGGGCGGCATCGCGCGAAGGAGCGCGTGTCTGCTTGGTGGAAAAAGGGGCGAAGCTGGGGCGCAAGCTGATCATCTCAGGCGGCGGCCGATGCAATGTGACCAATGCCAAGGAACAGGACGAACTGATTAAACAAATGCCCGGCAATGGCCGGTTTATGTACAGCGCCCTCTCCCAGTTCGGCAACCGGGAGATCATTCGTTTTTTTGAGGACTTAGGCGTTGCCCTGAAAGAAGAAGATCGCGGCAGAATGTTTCCCGTGACGGACAAGGCTGTCACAGTAGCCCAAGCGTTGATCAATCAGATCAAAAAGCAGGGGGTCAACATCCGTCTGCAAACGCCTGTGAAAACGGTCAATTACAGCGAGGGTCACACGACTGGCGTTACGCTGCAATCCGGAGAAGTGATTACCTCCTCCTGTGTCGTCATTGCCGTCGGCGGTTGCTCCGTCCCTCAGACTGGATCCACAGGAGACGGGTATGCCTGGGCGAAGGAAGCCGGGCACACGATCACTGAATTGTATCCAACCGAGGTTCCACTGATTGCCAACGATGCATATATCCGCGACAAATCGCTGCAGGGCCTCTCCTTGCGTGAAGTCGAAATGACGCTGTACGCTCCCAACGGAAAAAAAGTGACGACGCAGGAAGGGGATATGATCTTTACCCATTTCGGCATCTCGGGGCCGGCGGTACTGCGGATGGGTCACTATGTCTCTATTACACAGCGCAAGCACGGCGGTGCTCCCCTCGCCCTGACGATCGACCTGATGCCGGAGAAGTCCGCAGAGGAGATCGCTGCTGAAAGCTGGAAACTGCTGGAGGAACAGCCCAAAAAAGCAGTGAAAAATGTGCTCAGGGGCTACCTGCCTGAACGTCTGATCCCGCTTTTGCTCTCCCTGGCTTCCATCGCGGAGGATACGACACTCAGCCACATGCGAAAACAGGATTGGGCCCTTTTTGCCAAGCAGATCAAAGCTCTTCCCTTGACGATCACAGGCACCTTGTCGCTTGAAGAAGCCTTTATCACCGGTGGCGGGGTGAGTGTGAAGGAGATTGACCCGCGCACGATGCAGTCCAAACTGATGGAGGGACTCTTCTTCGCGGGAGAAGTCATGGACGTCCATGCGCATACAGGCGGCTATAACATCACCATAGCCTTTTCCTCCGGTTATGCGGCTGGGACGAACAGCGCAAGAAAATCCCTTGAATTGCTTTCCTAGGGTTTACTTCCGGGCCGAATAGGGAATGATGAGTGTTGGGTACTCTTGTTCGTCAAGAGTGATCAGATTCACCCGACGTCGGTGCTGGGGACTGATCTTCACACCTCTACTCCCTTTATCTTACTGGATGAAGCGGCGATTCCTATCGTCGCTTCTTTTTTTTGCCATGTTTTAGGGCTTATGGATAAAGGAGTGCGAGAACAAAACGTCGAATAAAAATGATTACTTATTGAAAATTTGTCTTTCAATCAGTTGGTAAACCATCTAAGGAGGAGATTACAGCGGATCGTATTTCGATAAAGAACCCGTTATTGAGCAATCACTTTTTGGTTGTGAAAGCAGAAGAAAAACATTTTGCGAGTCTAATGGAGCTATTCCTCGAAACAGCTTCTTGGTTACAGAGTAAAGGCCTTTCACAATGGCGTCATTTCCTTGATGGATATGGACGTGATGATGTGATGCAAAGCATAAAAAACGAAACAGCCTATATCATTGCAAAAGATGATGTGCTGGCGGGAACTGTAACCATATCCACGTCACCTGATGATTGGGATAAACATATATGGAAGCAATCTACTATTACCGATTCTGTATTTATTCATCGACTGGTGATAAAACGAACCTTTTCGGGTCAAGGTTTGGGACGAGACATTCTACGATGGATGGAAAGAGAACTTATATTTCCTGCTGGCAAAAAACAGATAAAACTTGATTGCGTAGCAAACAACAAAACACTGAATGAATTCTATGTTCATAACGGATATGCCTATATGGGAAGTACCGAGGATGGTCATAGTAAATATCAGAAAGACTTACATGTGGTATAAGTTAATCGAGTAGGAGGGGGTGACTAACCCCCGTCCTCTCACACCACCGTACGTACCGTTCGGTATACGGCGGTTCATTTAGGTATGACGCAAATAGGTGTATCTGTCTGACAAACTCTTCAAACCTTGATTACGCCAGTAAGCATTATTCAATGCTCGGTGAAGAATTGGACTACATGCAATTCGCCATTGTTTCTTTCGTGAATTGCCCCATTCATAGGCTTTTTCCTTGGGAACTCCTAAGGAGATAAGCCTTTTCACTTTTGTTTTCGGGCGCTTCCACTCTTTCCAGAGACACATTCGGAGTCTTCTTCGAATCCATTCGTCAAGATGGCTGAACACCGAAGGGGTATCAGCCAAGGCAAAATAGCCACACCAACCTGTAAGGTACTCATTGAGATCGTCAATTCTGTATTCCATTGTGTGAACAGCACTGTTAAAATCCTCAATAACGGCACTTGAAAATTCCCCACTTTTGGCAGAAAATCTCTCCCTGGAGGAGAGAAATATGCTAAAGAATGGGGAGTTTTACTTGATTAAGGACATGAGAGGAAGAGGAATGAGTATCACACAAATTGCTGACTCACTAGGGAGGGATCGAAAAACAGTTCGCAAGTGGTTGGAAAAGAATGAACCTTCAAAATACCAACGATCCGTTACAAAAACAAGCATTCTCGATCCGTATAAACCCTATATCAAGGAGAGAATGGAAGAGGGCTGCTTAAATGCTGTCGTTTTGTTTGATGAGATTAAAGCTCATGGCTACCCAGGGCAAATTCGCCTTCTTCGTTCATTTATGGAACCGTTGCGACCGGTTGTTACAACCAAAGCAACGATCCGTTTTGAAACGGCACCCGGAAAACAAGCTCAAGTCGATTGGGGACATTTCAAGGTTCAGTGGAATGGTGGGTACAAACGGCTGTACGCCTTTGTCATG
This sequence comes from Brevibacillus panacihumi W25, assembly GCF_000503775.1. Taxonomy (GTDB): domain Bacteria; phylum Bacillota; class Bacilli; order Brevibacillales; family Brevibacillaceae; genus Brevibacillus; species Brevibacillus panacihumi_A. Next base: position 892,294 of record NZ_KI629785.1, read on the forward strand.
GTTTTGGGATACTCGAGAATGTTGTATGTGGAGTTTACAGAGAATGAACGGTTGGATACCCTTATCGGCTGCCACATACGTGCCATGCATTACTTTGGCGGCAGACCGGAAACATGTCTGTACGACAATATGAAAACCGTCGTTGCTGGCTACGACGAGCAAGGGCATGTATTGTGGAATGAACGCTTCTCCCAGTTTGCAAGTCATCACGGTCTTACGCTGCGGCGTTGTGCCCCCTACCGCGCGCGAACAAAAGGGAAAGTAGAAAATGGTGTTGGCTATGTTAGAAAGAATTTTTGGCCTCGCGTACAGACGTTTACCAGCCTAAGTGACTTGAATCAGCAAGTACGCCAGTGGCTGGACACAGTGGCCAATGTACGGATACACGGCACGACTTATGAAAGGCCAGTAGAGCGATGGAAACATGAACAGTTGAAGCCGCTGAACCCGATTCCCTTCGAAGAAGTAGAACGGCATACTCGAAGAGTATCCAACGATTCACTCGTTTCTTACGAAGGAAGCCGGTATTCTGTTCCCTATACCTATATTGGTCATACGGTAGAAGTACAGGATCTCCAGAATGGTCATATCCGGATCTATCAGAGTAACACGATCATCGCTGAACATCTGAAAGCCGTTCGTTCCAAACAAGTCGTAACCCATAAAAAACACTTCGAGGGGATTCAAACCCAAAGTCGCGCGGAGGCTCCCCAACCTATGCCGCGTCTGGTTTCAAATCCAAGCCCCGAAGTGGCGGAACGTGATTTATCCGTCTATGAGCAGTTTGCTGACGAGGAGGTGATCGTACAATGATGCTCCAGGCCCGTTTAGAAGAAGCCATTTCGCATATGGGATGGGTAAGAATCCCGGAAATTATTCACCACCACGCAGAAGAAGCTGCTGCTCAGAATATATCGTATTTGGAGTTCTTGGACAAGCTTCTGCAAGAAGAAATTAAGGCCAAGAGGGATCGATTCATCCGTATGAAAACGAGATTGGCTCATTTACCCTACCATAAAACGTTGGAGCAATTCGATTTTAGTTTCCAGCCCTCCATTGATGAAAGACGGATTCGTGATTTGGCAACCCTTCGGTTTGTACAACAACAAGAGAATCTCATTTTGCTAGGTCCCCCAGGAGTTGGTAAGACTCACTTATCTGTCGCACTGGCTCTGGAGGCCATTAAACAAGGTTTTACAGTTTACTTTACAACCGCCCATGACTTGGTTCAGACCCTTCAGATTGCCCATCAAAACAACAGTATTAAGCAAAAAATGCGGGTATTTATTAAGCCGAATGTACTTATTATTGATGAAATCGGCTATCGCAAGATGGATGAGACGGCAGCTCACTTTTTCTTTCAAATTATATCGGAACGTTATGAATCCGGTTCGATCATTCTCACTTCGAACAAGTCCTATGGTTCGTGGGGAGAGATATTTGGCGATGCGGTACTTGCTACCGCTATCCTTGATCGATTATTGCATCACTCCCATACCATCAACATTAAGGGGGAAAGTTATCGTATCAAAGAAAAGAAAAAAGCTGGTTTCTTTCGGACAGAGTCGATTGATGATAAAACCGAATAAATGGAGTTTTCCCGTTACCTGCCCCCTTCGGGGGGCAATATTCAAACAAATGAACTGCCTATAATGGGGAAAATTCGAGTGCAGATAATGAGGAATTTTCATTTGCAGTTGACATTTGGGAGTGGTTTAGTGCGGGAGGTGATCTCCCGAATCCTCTGTTTTGCTCGCTTCAGACTATCGTTCGCTATTCGAATCTTGGGCGAGGACTCAACGGGCCACCTTGCGGCACCCCTTGATCGCTTTCAATTTCCATACCATTAACCATAATCCCTGATTCGAGATAGCGTCGGATGAGGGTTAGGATAGTTCTGTCTTTGACATGTTTTGCGATAAGCCCCATAAGTTTATCGTGGTTTACCTTATCGAAGAACTTCTCAAGATCCATGTCTACGACCCAACGGTATCCTTCCTCGATGTATGTCTGTGCCTTCTTGACTGCGTCATGTCCCCGTCTTCTTGGACGGAATCCATGACTATGTTCGGAGAACATAGGATCAAATATCGGAGAAAGAACCTGTGCAATTGCTTGTTGGATGAGACGGTCGGTCACGGTAGGAATGCCTAATAGCCGAACACCACCGTTCAGTTTCGGGATTTCGACTCGTCGGACTGGCGAAGGTACATAGGTTCCATTCTCCAATGACGCTCGTAGGGAGTCCCAGTTGGATAAGATATGTTGACGTAGGGATTTTACGGACATACCATCCACACCGTGGCTTCCTTTGTTCTTTTCTACTCGCTTTAGTGCCAACAGGAGGTTTTCCCGTGACAGCAGTTGTCCCATCATAAAACCAGATATCCTTTCGCGTGAACGTTCTTTCTACTTGTGCCACTCTCTATTCCGCCCTCTTGAAGTCCCCCATGGATTCACCATTTCCTCCTTCAAGTAAGTCCATCTGGATTGTCTGCATCATCATAAAGAGTGAACGCCTAGCGTCCCGTTCTTCCTAAATGTTCGGCCCTTCCCGTTTCAAGCGTCCTCTACTCCGGTACTATGGCCTCTGCTGACTCCTGACCGTTCAGTTTCTCCTAGCGGAGAAGGTTACCATGAGGGCATGGCGTCCCAGTCAGGTCTCCCCGGGTAAGAACGTTGTCTTTCCCTCCATCCACCTGCTTCATTTACTCCCGATAGCCTTTGGCAACATGGACTTCGTCTTGTATGGCAGACTCATCCAGCTATCGTTAGCCTCATATGAAGTTCGTGTTCCTCAGGCCGGAGGTTTGCCGCAGACTTCCTTCAGATTCCACCTCGCGGTGGACACCCTTGTCGTAAGCTAGTGGCTACTGTTGCCTTCGCCATTCGGGACTTTCACCCTAGAGACAACGCCCATGCCGGGCACACCACCAAAAACACCCGTGCCGCGGCACGGGTGTTTTACCTTACATCGTATAACGGTACAGATACGCAAGCCCAGCTAAGACAAAGGCGAATCCGAGCAAGAAAAACGTGTTGGCTCTTTGCTTGATTCGTTGCTCATTGCCGTTAAAATGCTTTTGCATCCTGGACTGCCATCGTTTTGTGCGAGGTTGCGCCATGATCAGCAGTCCTGCTGCGAGAAGAAACAAGGGGTAGAGAATATGCGTCACCCCTTCTTCTTACGTCGCAACAGCCAGCCTGTTTCTTCCTCTTGAGGAGATGCACCTTCAATCACCAGGCGCGCATCTTCCGCCAATTGGTAGGCTTCAGCAAATGCCAACTGGCGAAATGACTGCTCTGCCAATGTCAGCAACTCATTCACCTGGCGATTTTGTCTGCGGTAGCGATTTGTGTACTGAATGGCTCCCTCCGCCAATTGGCAAGTGGAGATGACTCGCTCGGTAACTCGCTCGGTCTCGTCCAATTGATTGCTTGCATCCTGCAACAGTATCGCCACTTCTTCGAGATCGTAGCGATGTCGCTCCATGATGGCCTTAATCCGAGCCAAGGTTTGCACAACTTCCTCAAACATAAACTTCAGATGATCGGGAATGCCTGGCAGATAGCTGCGCTTGATCTGCTGGCGAAGTCGAATCAACGTATTAGAGATTCTCTCCATCTCATCAAGGGCGTCGTCTTCGGTCTCGATGTAGAGGGTATTCGCTTCTTCCACTGCCTCTTCTTCTTGGATCGGCACTTCTGCGCGTTTCGGCATGACCAGCTCGTACTCTTCCTCATCCTCACTGCGATCTTCAGCCGCACCTGGAACAGCAGGGGTGGGGACATTCTGATCCACCTGTGCGAAGGACTGTTCTCTCAACAAGCCTTCCCGCTCCGCCTGACTGATCGTATCCTGCTCCAGGAGACGGCGTGCTTCCTCCGCCTTTGCTTGCTCTCGCAGGCGGGCCAGTTCTTCGGCTTCCGCCAGTTCCCGCAAACGTGCAGCTTCCTCTGCTTCCGCCAGATTCCGCAAGCGGGCTGCTTCCTCTGCTTCCGCCAATTCCCGCAAGTGAGCCGCTTCCTCTGCTTCAGCCAATTCCCGCAGGCGGGCCGCTTCCTCTGCTTCAGCCAGTTCCCGCAGGCGAGCCGCTTCCTCTGCTTCGGCCAGTTCCCGCAGGCGGGCCGCTTCCTCTGCTTCGGCCAGTTCCCGCAGGCGGGCCGCTTCTTCGGCTTCTACCAGCGCTCGCAGACGTGCCTCTTCGGATTCTGCCAGTTCCCGCACGCGTGCTTCCTCTTCTGCTGCGACCAGTTCTCGCAGACGCGCTGCCTCCACTGTTTCCACCAACTCACGCGGACGTGACGCTTCTTCGGCTTCCGCCACCTCTGGAAGGCGGATCGACTCTTCCACCCTCGCCTGTTCCTGGATACGTGACGCTTCTGCCGCAGCCACGGCGGCAGCGGCTGCCTGCTGCTTCGCTAGGACCGCTTCTTCTAATCCTTGGTAGGTTGCTTCAATCAACACTTCAAATGCCTTCACATGCGTTTTGACGATTTCGAGGTTGCCTTCCTCCAGTCCGTTGCCAGCAGCGTTCATTAACTGCTTGGCTTGCAGCATGGCGTTGTCCAGGCCATCCAGGCTGATATCAAAGCCGTCACGCCGAGCCTGTTCAATCCCTTCCTCCAACTGCTTGAACTCTCTTGGCATCTCCTTTTTCACACGATCCACCATGCCTGGAACCTGTTCAAGTGCTTGAACGATGCCTTCCAGCATTTTTTGCGCCTTCATCGTCGTCTCGTAGGCGTGCACATCATCTCCCGCCGCACGCGACTTTTTGACCAGAGTGCGCATTCCCTCCACCTCATCTAAGGTGGACTTCAACTCGTGGAAAGAAAGGCCGTAGTCCAGACGCATGTCTGACAAGCGGCGCTCGACCTGTTCAACCATTTTGCCAATCTCCGGAATGGCAGCCTTGTTCTCTTGTTTCGTTACCGCAACCTTGGTGGTATCCTCCTTCAGTTCCGCCAACTCCTGCTCGATCTGCGTCAGAGCCTCACGTGCCTCCTCCAGCATCCCGATTGCGAGTGAGAAACGGAAGCGATCGCAAGCCTCCTCCGCATCCAGAATCATCATTTCCACGTCCGGAATCTTGATGCGCAGGAGGTTTTCCTTTTTATCCGCGATATGGTGGTAACGCACCTCTGTCATTCCGCTGGAACGGCGAAGCGGTTTTTCCACCTCGATGACATGGATTTTCTCGACAAGCTCATCTTTCCAATCCTCTACGTCATCGACCTGGGAAAAAATGGAGCGGCGACGAATCATCGCATAGACGAGGGCAATCGACAAAATGGCAAAAACAGCGCCAATTCCGTAGATCCACCAAGGTATCTCACCAAGAAACGACTTTGCTTTCACTTCTTCTGTCTCCTTGGCTGCATCTGCCTGTTCTGGCTGAGCTGGTTTGTTCTGCACCCGCTCCAGCTCTCTATGTACCTCTTGGAGGAACGTTTGAATCCCGTTCAGATATTGCTTTTGATTGCGGAAGGGCACGTAATAAGAAGAAATTTTATCGTGGAGCATCTCCAGTGTGGCGCCTTTTTCCTGGAATTCGGGGCCAGCGTAGACACCGAGCTCTTCCGTATTGTAATCGAGCACGACCATGATCGCATTGTCAGGCAAATTGAAATTGTCGTATAGCGTCTGTGCGTATAGATCTGCAGATGAGGCTTCCGGCGAGGTGCTCTCCACCACGACAACCTTGTACTCCCCCGGCAGATCTTTGATCGATTCTATAAATTGTGCTGTATTTTCAGCTTTGAGGTAATTGTCCTGATCTTGTACAACGTTGTCTGTCTTATCTGGAAAAGGTGTAGCAAAAGCTGGATTTGTGTATAGGAGCATGCCCGCCAAGCAGAGCATGAATAGTTTTCGTTTCATTTGGATACAACCCCTTAGTGTATTCATTCATGGAAGAGGGTACTACTCCTCGAGTCAGGCAATAGACTGACGCGCAAAAAATCAAGAACAGATGTATAAAGCCAATCTGAGAATTCTTCTGAGGCTGGTTCCAATTCGTAGACCTGTCGAACCATCTGCGGGTGCAAGAGCGGATAGACGATATGACTCGTCACGCCCAAGACAACGCGATCAACCGAGCAGGTTTGGAATTCCCCTGTCCCGATGCCATACTCCAGCACGGAAGCCAGTCCATGCTTGTAACGGCTCATGTACAAGGTCATCACTTCACGAGCCAGCATCGACTCCACACTTAATTCACGCTGAATCAACCGGGTAATGGCAGCGTGTTCACAATGAAACTGTACATAGAGACGAACGACCTGCTCAAGTCTTTGCCAAACCGGAGCACTGGCAAGAGTCGCTTCCTGTTCTCCGAGCAAACGGAACAAGGTCTCAAAATAGGAAGCCATCAAAGTCTCCAGCACGCCTTGCTTTCCTTGAAAATGATAGGAAATGAGGGCAACGTTCACGTCAGCCTCTTCGGCAATTTTGCGAACCGACGTACCCTGGTAGCCGTGTATGTCAAACAGCTTGGCTGCTGCGGACAAAATGCGCATTTTCGTTTGTTCCACTGCCGATCGTCCTTCCTGCTTTGCATCTGACGTACAGGGAATGCAACAAGCATGTCAGGTATCGTACCTATTGTACAGACTGTTCGACGTAAAAAGATAGTCCCGTTCTATGTTCGACAAAGTTTTCCAGTATTCCTCCTACTACTTTCCTTGCTATGATAAAATCAGAATAGAAAGATAGAACTTTTGTCCTTTTGATTTAACTGAATATTTCCACTGTTTTTTGCACAACTGGGGGTGGACAACATACGGCCAAAATGGATTCGTCAAATCACGCTAATGCTCACACTGTTTCTCTTTTCACCGACAGACCCCATCATGTACAATGCTCATTTGGTGTCGTCCCATCCGCAGAGTAAAGACGAACGAGCCCTGAAGATCGTTACCTATAATATTCGCGGCTGCCGGGATGATGAAGGCATCGCCGACCCTTCGAAGATTGCGGACACCCTTAGGATCTTGAATGCTGATGTGATCGCCCTGCAGGAAGTCGATTTTCGGCTGCCGCGCTCCCAATTTGTTGACCAGATTGCCACCATCGCCGACAGCTTGCAAATGAATTACGCCTATGCGCCTTCCCTGTCTCTCGTAATCGGTACGTACGGCAATGCGCTGTTGAGCAAACTTCCGATCCTGGATGTCAAATCGATCGCACTGCCCGCTTCCTGGGAACCTCGTTCCCTGCTGGAAGTGACACTGGACTGGAATGGAGAGCCCCTGCACGTATACGCAACCCATCTCGGGGTGAAAGAGTCAGAACATAAAGAACAGATAGAATCCTTGCTCGCTACTTTGCATGAAAAACCGTATCAATCCAGCGTTTTACTGGGAGACTTCAATATGCAGCCCGATCACCCGCTGCTCCATTCCCTACGTGCCTTGTATCAAGATCCGGTATACGATCAACAAGACGATTTTGTGACGTTAAAAGGAGTGCATCGCGGCAGACAGATAGACCGGATTTTCCTCTCACCGGATCTTCATTTTCTCGAAGCAGCAGCTCCTTCGATCGGACACTCTGACCATTATCCGGTCTGGATGCATATACAAAAAAACGCTCCGCATCTCGCGAAGATTGCGGAAGCGGAGCGTTGATGGCAAGCTATCTCTTCCTATCCGATGGAACAGGTGAAAGGGATCGATCCGACTTTTTTGCCAGTCCATAGTTCTGCAGGTACGTCTCTACCTGTGTATGCTCCTGCACGCGCTGATTGTTGTAATCGTACTGGGAGCGGATGCTCATCAGCATGCTGGTGGGCAGCTTGGTAGACTTTTGATACATAATCGTATACTCCGCTTCCAGGTCCATCTGATCGATGATTTCTTGAAGGTTGGCATTTCCTGCCGACTGAATTCTCGTTCCTTGGGGAGGTTCCTGCCAATCTCCTTTGGACAAAGACATCGCCAGCTTCTGGCTCGGCTTGTGCAGCTTTTCACCGGGGGACACAGACTGGACATGGGAGCCTGTCTGCGCTTGCAATTGAGCACCCAACCAGCTTTTCAATTTGGCAGAGTCCAGTACGACCCGGATCCCCGCCTGGTCAGTTCTTAGATTTTTCGTGATCGGAATCACGCTTTTCTTCATTTCATCCATTTGCGCGAAGGCAGATGCGGGATTCCAGTTCTCCATCTCTTGCCGCAAAGCAGCCTCCGAGGAGACGCTCAGCCTCCAGTCTTGATCACCATCTGTTTTGGCATACAGCTGTTTACCCTGGTCCAACAGAGATAGCGAATCGACGCGATTTTCCTCAGGGACAGACCGCTTCACATTCATATAAACGCTACCTTCGTCTTTTCTTCCAGAAAAATTGACTATGTTGGCATTGGAGCTGTTATCCGTCAATAGCTTTGTACGGCCATAGAACTCGTACGCCCTTTGTTTGGCGAATTGATCGCGAACCTGTTCAAAATCAGAGCCAGCATTCTGCTGCACGCCCATCTGATTGCAGCCGCCCAGCATCGCCGTCACCGTCAGCAGACAGATGATCCAACCCTTTCGCATTTTCGTCCTCCTTCACAGCTAGTCTCCTATAGCGTTTCCGGGGAGGAAAGGGCTTATTCTTCTACAAATGGTAGTACAGCACTCCGTCTCTTTCTTTCACGTCTACCTGATGTAGAATCATCAAAAGGTCGATATGCCCGATCGTTTCAGACAGGGTAAGCGGCATTTCTTTTTCGTACAGGGTTGGGAACAGTAAAGCTGCCAGTTCATATGCTGTTTTTTCACCAGATGCCAGCAGTTGGCGCAGTGCATTGGTACGGTCCCAGTTTTTTTGCAGACGGGAAGAAATCAGCTCACGATGATTCGTCACCGGTTCTCCGTGGCCGGCAAAGACCTGATTAATTTCCATGTCTGCGCACATCTGCAAGGCTGTCCGATACTGGACGAGCGTCAGCGGCCGACTGCGGGAACCATCTCGCGGAGGCTCGATAAAAGCATTGGAAGAAATATGCTTGATGATGTGATCGCCGCCGATAAGCAGACGGTCTTTTTCCCGATATAAGGAGAGATGGCTCTGGCTATGCCCCGGGGTATACAGCACCTGCCATTCGGGCAAAAGCGGAACAATCTGTTCATGCTTGAGCAGACCGTCGATTTGACTGGGCTGCGAAAACGTCTGCATCAGCTTCTGAAACTTCTCAATGATGATCATCTTGTCAGCGGGTACCCCGCTTTGGCTGTACAAATGAGTGAAAAATTCATCATGGTACGCCATAAAGCTCTCGTCGAGCTGGACATAGGGTCTGGCCAGGGGATGCGCCAGCGTACGGGCACCCGAAACGCGTCTCACCCGCTCCAATAATCCGCAGTGATCGACGTGATGATGCGTCAAAATAATCTGCTTGATCTCCTCCATCCGGATTTCGATCGAAGCAAGCCCCTCTTGAAGCGTCTCCCAGGCTTCTTCTGTCAGCGGTCCTACATCCACCAACGTCACATGCTCTTCCTTGAGGACGTATACATTGACCGAGCCGACATGAAAAGGTGTCGGAATCTCGATGCAGTATACACCCGGTGCCATTCTTACTCCCCGTGCTGTCATTTGCGTCCCTCCATCTGTCCTGACTTTTTCTATAGAAAGAGAAAAGAGCCATTCGCTGGCTCTATGCTAACACAACCTGGTTTCTACCCGAATTCTTCGCCTCGTAAAGGGCCAAATCTGCTTGATAAAACAAGGCTTCTACGCTCAAATTGGCATCTATTTCCTTGTTCCACTTGGCCAGTCCGGATGAAATTGTCACCTGTGGCGAGGTCTCCATCTCCACACAACGGCGGATTCGTTCGGCGACAGCATGAGCCGTAGCCTCATCTACACGCGGCAGGTAAACCGCCAATTCCTCTCCGCCCCATCTGGCGGCAATATCAGTGTCGCGAATACTTTGACGAATCAGATTGGATACCTGGATCAAGACTTCATCGCCAACCTGGTGGCCAAACGTATCGTTCACCTGTTTGAAGTAATCAATATCAATCAGGATCAGTGAACCATGGCTATCCTGTTCCAGCGAGGCGCGCACGCGTTCGTTCAGGTGGCGACGCGTGTACAGGCTGGTCAGATTATCCGTGATCACCATCCGTTCCATCTCTGTATGCAGCACAGCATTGGTCATCGCCAAGCTCGCGTGCTGTCCAAAAATCTCCAGCAGCTTATAATCGTCAAAACTAAAAAAATGATAGCGTGAATCCGCAACGAGCAATACTCCGCTGATCTCCCCTTCCACGATCAAGGGGACACCCATCAAAGAGCAACTTGGCACCAGCGAGAAGGGAAGCGGTCCCGAGCCCGGCTGAGCCAATAGCAACGTCTGCTTGTTTTGCAGGATCTGTTGAAATGGCTTTTCATTGGCAGTTACAATTTTTCCGGTGTATTCCGGTATGGAGGCAGCGAGTACCTCAAAGCTCTCTTCTCCCGGTTCCTTGCGCAGCAGTGCGCAAAATTCCGCATCGAAGGTAGCACGCATCATCGTCGTCACAAATTCGAGAATCTCCGACAGGTTCAAACTCCGATTCAACTGCCGTGCCATCTCGTTGATCAGACGAAGCTCACGAATGAGATTGCGCGATTGTTGGTATAGCTGTGCATTTTCAAAGGCCTTCCCGGCTGTATCCGCCAAGATCGAGATGTAATCCGTCTCGTACGGGCTGGGCGATACCACTTGATCAGAAGTGATTTGCAGCACGCCATAGATACCTTGCTTGCCCAGCAGCGGAGCTGCAATCACCGTCTTCGCTTGTCCATTTTCTACGATGTCCTCGACGATCAGATGCCCTTCCAAATATGCCCTCGTACTAGTAGAGCCTCTTTCCTCTTGCAGGGAAAGCTGTTTGACAGGGGTCGTCGCGTCAGGCTCCACCGTAAGAAACAGATCGACGGAATAGTTTGGATACAAGCTAGGAATGCTGGTCACGATCTCATGCAGGACATCGTTGACATCGATGGAGGCCTGAATTTTGGACATCAGCTGATAGAGCAAGTTCTTCTTGTTGGCTTCACGGCGCAATTCCTCTGACATCATGACCCGCCACAAAGCGCTGCTCGCTTTATCCGCCACTTCCTGTAAAAACGCGACGTCCCTTTCGTCGTAGACGCAATCTGTCTCGTCAGGCGATAGATGGAGAAACAGACCATACAACATTTTTTTGTTCCAGCTGACCGGCATGATGATCAGCCGGTTTTCCTTGAGAATCGCCGGAGCGATCGGACTCGTTCCCAATTCCGCTACAATTTGCGAGATCTGGCTTTGTTCCTTGTCGACTGCTTCCGTCGTTACCATGTCGTGCATCAGCAACGTGCCGTTTTCCGAAAGCTTGACCGCAGAACAATAGCCTTTTTGGATCACTTCTGCAATCTCACCAGTGAGGTTGCTCAACAGAGATCGCGTCGTATCATGGACGCTCAGCTCCATGATAATTTGGCTGGTCGCATGCTGAATATAGGCATCATACCCCATCCGGATCAACGGTTCCAGACCGCGCATATAGGAAGCCAGGTCGAAGGAAATCTCCTCTTGGGGTGCTGCGATTCCGATCGTAGCGCGAACATAGCCATCGCGCTCACGCAATGGAAAAACAGCGAGTACGAGAGAGTTTTCAGCGTATGTCGCGACCGCAATCTCACCCGAATGCAACGCCGATTTTACAGGGTCATACATCTTTCCTGCAGGAGCGGCATGTAGCGAAAGGTCAAGTTCTTGAGGCTTCCAGGGCTGGCCTACCTGCATGTCCATGGTGTTGATCACACGGCCTGTGGAATCTGTCAAGAAAAGGATGCCCGGTCGCTTTTCCGGCCATGATTGCAGGATGAAGTGGGCCGCATAGGAAAAGACCGTCTCTAACTTTCCCAACATTTTACTTGACACGAGATACTCCCTCTCTCAACTTTTTCTCAAGCTTCCAAATGATCCGTATTATTCACCTGTAGCACTTCCCAGCGTTGATCAGCAAAGCGAAAAAGATTGATGCCGGTATTCTCTATCTTGGTAATTCCAGTTCCTTGCAATCCTCCCGTTACATAATGAAGGAAGCTGTTGATCAGCCCGCCATGGGAGACCACCACAATCGTCTGGCCGGGATGTTGGCTGGCAATCTCTGTCAAGGCCGTCACTGCGCGCTGCTGCATGGCGTCAAATGTTTCGATCCCATGCGTCTCCTCATCCTCCTGCGAGAAGCGGTCGCGGATCTCCTCGTACGTAAGTCCTTCCAAACGACCGTAACAGCGTTCCCGCAGCGTAATATGTGTCGATATCCCATAGCCAAAATGCTTCGCGATATGTTCGGCCGTCACGTGGGCGCGACAAAGATCGCTGGAATATACGGCGTGAAGGATCTCCTGCTTCAATCTGGCGCCTACTAGCTCGGCTTGTCGAAGACCACGCTCATTCAATGCGACATCACTATGGCCTTGGATACGCCGAGAAGAGTTCCAATCTGTCTCGCCGTGACGTATGAGGTACATGATAGTTTCCAAGTGATACGTTCTCCTTTTTTCACAAGTGCATGAAATGAATAGGTTCTCTTATTATATAAGATGCCTGATCTCAATTCTAGATTCATCCCACAACATTTGGGACAATATTCCCATTTCTTTATCAAAAGTTCCAAAATCAGCAGGATCCCTATTGGAGGTTGAAACGGATGGAACATCACGCGCGTCTCAGGTAATAAGTTTGATTCTAACGCAATCGGAGGTCATGAACATGAAACCCTGGCTGTACCGTTCAAGTGCCATTCTCCTGTCTGGCAGCTTGCTCATCCCTGTACCGGCTTCACACGCCAATGCCATCCAGGCCTCGCAATCTGTCTCCTCACAAGGCAATCCAGTTGCTCTGGCTGCCGCAAAGGATGTCAAGCTTTCCAAAGATGCAGCGTTGGCCATTGCCAAACGAATGGTTCCTGGCAATGACATGGAGCTGAAATCCGTGTCTTTTCGCTCAGCAGATACATGGCGTTCTTTTCCAGAATGGTCCTTTAGTTGGGAGAAAAAAGTCCCGGACAAAAACGAGGTGCAAGTCTATTTCAGCGTCAGTGTCCACGCCAACAGCGGCGAACTGACTTCATACTCCCATCACGATCAGAACAGCAGCAAACTTCCTTATGCCAACCGCGTCTCCTATGAGGATGCACGCAAAGCAGCAGAGCAATTTCTCAAAAGCAACAACCCGGGCAAGGCGGCCAAAACGACACCGGATATGGACACGATACCACCCAAGACGCCATTGCACGCGGATTCGATCTATATCTTCCGCTTCTCGCGAGTGGAGGACGGCATCCGCTTCCCAGACAACAATGTAGAGATCTCTGTCAATGGAGCAGGCAAAATCATCAATTATTCATTGATGTGGAATGAGGAAATCCAATTTGACCGCCCGTCCAAAACGATCTCGGCTGAAGATGCCAAAGAGATCATGAGGGAAAAGACACCTCCTTCCCTGTCCTATCTCATTCCGTGGGATGCGCAGGGCGATCAGCGCAACAAGCCTGTTTTGGCCTACACCAATCCCTTTTCCATCTTGATCGACGCGAAAAACGGAGACGTGCTCGATGGTTTGCTCGCCCCAATCGATGGAGTCAATGAGCCGATTCCCGTCAGCAGCAAGCGACTCCCGGCCCGGCACACGGGCAAAAATCTGACGCAAGAAGAAGCCGTCAAGATCGCGTCTCAGCTTTTCCCGCTTGCTGGTTTTGAACTTCGCTCCGCCCAGTACAGCGAGTCGGATTATCGCGGCAATCGACCTGTCTGGGATCTCTCCTACGAGAAAAAGGACAGTGATGACTACGATTACGCCCACTTATCGATCGATGCCTCTACCGGAGACATCTACAATTTCTCCAAAAAACAGATCAAACCGTTGGAGAAAGATACGGCCAGCTCCAAACGGACTGCCGAAGAATATCGGGAAAAAGCCATGGAAACGATTCGCAAATGGAGCCCGACCTTGGCACATGAGCTGTACTGGAACGAACATTCCGAAACAAAAGCAAAGCTAGGCTCGACGGAGGAATACCTGGTGACCTTCCAGCGTTATGTCAATGGCATAAAAGCAGCTTCCGGCTCGTCTGCGGTCAGCTTTGATCCGACGACGGGAGAAATTCTCTACTACAATGCCGACATCGGGAAGGAAACCTACCCGGCTCAAATCCCGGATCATCTATCTGCGGAAGAAGCGTCTGAGGCATGGTGGAAGGAAGCAGAAATCGAGCCAGTCTTCATGCTGGAGCAGTTAACCCCTGAGGACCAGAAAAAGATCCGGCAGCAGCCAGCCTTCATTCCAAGCCGCTCTGCCAAGCTTGTCTACCGCGCCAACTCCACGGTATTTGACGAGCCTTATTTCCTCGACGCAGTCTCTGGTGAATGGCGTTCGCAAGCGAGTGGGAAACCCGTAGTTCTGCATCGCATCGATCCGGTCGATCTCGACGGACATCCAGCAGCCAAAGAACTGCTGCTCATGTATGAATACGATGCGCTCTCCCTCGAGGATGGCAAATTGCTGCCAGACAAGACGATTACCCGGGGCGAAATGATCGAAATGCTGATGATCAGCATCAACCGGGGACGGTACTTCCCAATCTACTCCTCGGAGAGAGAAGCCTCGTTCAGCGACGTTTCCAAACAGTCCCGTTACTTCTCAGCAGTAGAAAATGCGGTAGATAGCGGTCTGCTCGACAAACAATCGTCCAAACTGAATCCGGATGAAGCGATTACCCGCGAAGAACTCGCTGATATGATTGTTCGCGCTCTGGGGTATAAAAACCTTGCGCAATACTCCAATATGTTCCAAAGCGATCTGACGGATATTGCCAACTCGCCAAAACGCGGCTCGATAATCATTGCGACTACACTGGGGATCGTTCCGACTGACAAGCAAGCCTTCCGCCCGCAGGCCACAGTCAGCCGTGCGGATGCTGCAATCGCCTTCTCTCGTTTCCTGGAGAAACGCAGTGAACAGGATACGCAGCCAAGCGTTCCCCGCTGACCTGAATGATAAGGAAAAGATGAGCAAAAACGCCGTCCCTGCGCACTTGCTGGGCGGCGTTCCCTTTTGATTCCCCTCTTGACTTTATGCAGTTTTGCCTAGTATTATTGATTGTATGTGTACAGGGTAGCATTGATTGCAGGTAAAAACGAAAGGCTAACCCTCTTAGTTCCTTCCCTTTCAGGCAGCGGCTGAACTATCTGTGAGGAGCACGATGCGGAAACGCTACCGTCCGAAGTTCGTGTAGATAAAGAAGGAACTAACCTGTCGGAAGTAAACACCTGCGAATCCACATTAAAGGAGACTGAAAACATGTCACGTTACACAGGCCCACGCCACAAACTTGCTCGTCGTCTGGGAATCTCCCTCGATGGTACTGGCAAGGACATCAAACGCAACTTCCCTCCTGGTCAACACGGTCATAACAACCGTCGTAAAATCAGCGAGTATGGCATCCAGTTGCAAGAAAAGCAAAAACTGCGCCATATGTTTGGCCTGAATGAAAAACAATTCCGTCGCACTTTCGACCAAGCTAACAAAATGGCTGGCGTAGTGGGCGAAAACTTCATGAAATTGCTGGAATCCCGTCTGGACAACCTGGTATACCGCATGGGCTTTGCACCTACTCGTCCTGCTGCCCGCCAATTGGTAAACCATGGTCACTTCCTGGTAAACGGCAAAAAAGTGAACATCCCATCCTACCGTGTACAACCTGGTGATGTGATTTCCGTTCGCGAAAAATCCCGTGGTCTGCAATTGATCAAGGATTCCCTGGAAAGCCGCAACTTCCTGCCTAACTACGTTACTTTCAACGATGCAGCATTGGAAGGAACTTATACTCGTCTTCCAGATCGCGAAGAAATGCCTGCTGAAATCAACGAAGTTCTGATCGTTGAGTTCTACAGCCGTTAATCGCTTGATCGCAAAAGAGCAGTGCCGACTATCGGCCTGCTCTTTTTTTTGCCAAAAACCTCTTTTGCCCTCATACGCCCCCTCTTCGTTTGCCGGCTACGCAATTCCTATCCTCCAGGTTCCACCTATGGTATAATCAGGCTGTATGCTAGGGGGTAGTAGATCAATGTCGAATAACCAAAATTCTTCCTCTGAACCCAAGAAGAAAAAACGCCGACGAGGACGCCGACGACTAGTCTGGGGCATCGTCCAAATCGTCTTTTTGCTCGGATTGATGGGAGCAGCACTTGCCGGGGGAATCGTGACAGGATATGTCGCAGCACTCGTCAAAGACGAGCCAGTCCGTACCAAGGAGGAATTGGAGCAGAAAATCTTTACCAACTATCTGACCGGCTTCGCCTATTACAACGACGGCTCTCTGATTGGTCAGCTTCGTGCAGAAGAGGGCGACCGACGTTTGGTCAAAAAAGCAGACGTTTCTCCCTATTTGATCAATGCCATTATCGCCACGGAGGACAAGGGCTTCTATCATCACAATGGTATTGCCGTTCAATCTACGTTGCGCGCCACCTACCAGGAGCTTACCAATCAGCCAGTCGTGACAGGCGGGAGCACCATTACCCAGCAGCTTGTCAAAAATACGATTCTCACACATGAAGTCAGTCACGCTCGCAAGGCTCGGGAAATTTTTAACGCTTTGCGGATCGAGCAGATGTTTTCCAAGGATGAGATTCTGGAAGCTTACATGAACGAGATTTACTTGGGCAAAAACGCCAATGGCTCCAATATATACGGGGTCCAGGCTGCCGCCAAGGGTGTTTTCGGAAAAGATGTAAAAGAACTCGGACTCAGTGAAGCCTCCTATATGGCAGGCATGATTCAAAATCCCGGGGCATACTCTCCTTTTGGCACTGAGAGCTACGAACGCGGGAAAGAACGGCAAAAAATGGTGCTCGATCGGATGCTTGAAAATGGCTACATAACACAGGATCAATACGACAACGCACTTGCCGCCGATCTGAAGGCCACGCTCGCCAAACCGACACAGCAGGCCTACCGGGAAGTTCCCTTCCTGATGATGGAAATCGAGGATCGGGCTGCACGCCAGCTGGTAGACGCAGATCTGAAAGAAAAGGGACGGGACAAGTCTACCATCAGCCGCAATGAATACCGTCTTTTGATCGATGAAAAACGTCGGGACATCTTGCGCAACGGGTACAAGGTATACACGACGTTTGACAAAAATGTACATCAGATCATGCAGGCGGTCGCTGCAGATGCGAGCAATTTCGGGAAAAACCGCAGCTATACGATTCGCCGTTCCAATGGAAAGACAGAAAAAATTGAAAACGCACTTGAAGAAGTCGGCGCGATGATGATTCACAACCGCACCGGAGCCATTCTCGGCATGATCGGCGGACGTGACTTTAACGTGGAGCAAACCAACCACGCTACCGTACCACGCCAGCCCGGTTCGGCCATGAAACCGCTCGCGGCCTATGCGCCAGCTTTTGAACTGGGCATTCTGCAGCCCGCATCCCCGATCGACGACTCGCCTGTGTTGCTGACGGATGGACAGAAGGGCTACCACCTGCCGAAAAACTGGAACAACAAATGGCAGGGAATGATGAGCGCCCGGGAAGCCCTGCGAAATTCCTGGAACATCCCGGCGATCAAGGTGTATCAAAAAGTAGGCATCCCTACAGCCCTGGAGTACGTGAAAAAAATGGGCATTACGACACTCGTGGACGCAGACAATTATGCGCAAACCGGCGTCATTGGAGGACTCACCTACGGAACCACCGTCGAGGAGATTACCAACGCTTACGCTACCTTTGCCAATAACGGTTCGTTCATCGACGCCTATCTGATCGAGCGCATCGAGGACAGCCAGGGCAAGGTCATTTTCCGTCATCAGGCTCAGCCGGTACAGGTGTACAGCGAACAGACCGCTTATCTGATCACGGATATGATGCGTACCGTCGTCAATGCCGGAACCGGTACACATGTCCGCAAATTTGTACCGCGCAAGGTCGACATCGCTGGGAAGACGGGAACGACCAACAGCAGCAACGACCTGTATTTTGTTGGCTACACGCCAGAGGTCTCGATGGGCGTATGGGTCGGCTTCGATGAGCCTTATCCGATGCCTGACGCTGACAAATACGTTCCGATGATCGTCTGGGGAAAAGTCATGAAAGAAGTCATCGAAGCGCATCCCGAGATCTCTCCGCCGGATGCCACGTTTAAAAAGCCGGAGGGAATCGTCAGTGCCACCGTCGACTCCAAATCAGGCAAACTGCCAAGCGAGCTGTCGAAGGAAGCCGGTCATCTGATCACGGATCTTTTCAACCGCCGCTTCGTACCGAAAGAAGTGGACGACTCCCATCAAAAGGCTCGGGTTATCACCTATAATGGTGAGCGTTACCTGGCGAAGGAAAGCACACCTGCCGACTTTGTAACAGAAGGAATCTTTTTTCGGTCGCCTGATCCCTTGCCGACCAAGGAGCAGATTCAAGCAGCCAATTCCAAGGTCGCCATCCGCCCTCCCGATTGGGAGCAAAGGCTGCCCGATGCAGAAGACCCGCGGACAGAAGTGCCTGGTGCGCCGGGCTCGCCATCGGGACTTGCAGCAACTCGCAACGGAGCTCAGGCAGTCCTGACCTGGAATTCCAACAAAGAAGCAGATCTGGTCGGATACCGCATCTACCGTGCAGATCCGGCAAGTGGCTTCACGCATCTTGGCACGGTAAAAGATCCTGCCGTACTGACGTTTACAGATGAAAAAGCGCCCGGCGATTCGGCGTACTATGTCACATCCGTCGATTTGACAGGCCTGGAGTCAGAGCCATCTGCCATCGCAGCAGTCGGTTCCTCGTCCCACACCTGGCAATTGCCGCCGCAGAATGGTTCGAATGAAACGCCGATGGACGGCTTGGAGCCAGGCGATCTGCCCGATCCTATTCTGGGTCAGCCGGGTCAAGACAACTCATCTGGCACGACGACGCCATCTGCTTCACCGCCTAGCGCCCCCCAAAACCTGACGATCAAAGAGACAGGGAACGGCTGGCAATTGCAGTGGAAGGCTAACAGGGCGGCCGAACAGGTCATCGCCTACAACGTCTACTTCAGTCCAGACCCAAGCAGCGGCTACCTCTTGCTCGGCACCGTGTCCGACACCAGCTTTACGCATGCTGCTGGCGTGGAAAATCCGAATTACTACATCACAGCCGTAAATAGCTACGGGGAATCCACATTCTCCAATACCGTAACAGGCAGATAACAAAATACATCACATTCATGAATGAACAGAAGAGATGGTGAACCAGCCATCTCTTTCTTTCTACCTATTGGAGGTGAACAGATGGAACACATCAAGCGCTATCACGCTGCCAGGATGCAGGTGAACGGCAGGGATCTGCTCATCGAAGGCCCCATCTCAGGAGCCGATCTCGCAGCTCTCTCGTTTGACGAGGGACTGAAAGCATTCCGTATCCCCGACATGCAGCATAAAGCCCTGATCGAGATAGCCGATCTCCCGGAAGGACGCATTATTGTGGCACGAGAAGGTGATCACGTTCTGGGTTATGTGACCTTTCTCTATCCTGATCCGCTGGAGAGATGGTCTCAAGCCAAGCTGCCGGACCTATTGGAGCTAGGTGCGATTGAGATCAGTCAATCGGTACGCGCTGGCGGAGTGGCGAAGAAACTGCTGGAGGTCTCCTTCCTCGACGATGCCATGGAGGATTACATCATCATTACGACCGAATATTACTGGCATTGGGATCTGAAAGGAACCGGACTGGATGTATGGGGGTATCGCAAGGTCATGGAAAAAGTGATGGGAAGCGTGGGGATGATCTGGGTAGCGACGGATGATCCGGAGATATGCAGCCACCCCGCAAACTGCCTAATGGCAAAAATAGGAAAACGCGTTCCTCAAGAAAGTGTCGTCGCCTTTGATAACATGCGTTTTCAGAACCGCTTTTTGTATTGAAGACAGCCCCATAGGATCTGAAATAATGGAGGAATGGTTCATGCGCATTGAGGATATCATGCGAAAAAATCTGGTAACAGCCAGCCCTGCCACTACGATCGGGGAAGCGCTGCTTTTGCTTCGGCTCAACAGGATTCGGCATCTTCCCGTGCTTGAAGGCGAACAGCTTGTCGGGATCGTCTCGGATCGGGACCTGCGGGATGCCCTCCCCTCCCGTCTGATCACGCGAGACGATGACGATACGATTCTGCACAAACCCATATCAGAAATCATGCAAACGCAAGTGATTACAGTTCATCCCCTCGAATTCATCGAGGATGCGGCCGTGCAAATCTACGAGAACAAGATCGGCTCGCTTCCCGTCGTGGAAGGTACGAAACTCGTCGGGATGATTACAGAATCCGATTTGTTCAACAGTCTCATCGAACTGTTCGGGGTCAACAAGCCCAGCTCGCATATTGAGGTCGAGGT
This sequence comes from Brevibacillus panacihumi W25, assembly GCF_000503775.1. Classification (GTDB taxonomy): domain Bacteria; phylum Bacillota; class Bacilli; order Brevibacillales; family Brevibacillaceae; genus Brevibacillus; species Brevibacillus panacihumi_A. Next base: position 912,686 of record NZ_KI629785.1, read on the forward strand.
AGACGATCGTGCCGGCATGCTCGCAGAGGTGAGCCAGGTCTTCCGAGAAGCGCAGGTGAATGTGTGCAGCGTCGTCGTCTACCCAGGGAAAAAAATCGGAACGAAAAGCCTTGTCTTCCGTGTGCAGACGATGGACCCGCGCAGTCTCATTCACCTGCTCCATGAGCGCGGCTTTACCGTTGTCGGGCCAGCGAATGGGGGGATTGGCTCGTGAGTCGCCAATCACGGCTGATCTACTCCCCCGTTTATACGAACTATTATTTTCATGACGATCATCCCTTCAACCAACGCAGGCTGCTGCTCACACATGACCTGATGCAAGCCTACCAGCTTCTATGTGATGAGGATATTCTGGCTCCCCGTCAAGCAACAGACGAAGAGCTCGAACTGGTCCATGATCCACGATACATCCAGTTTGTGCGCGAGCAAGGCGAAACCGACGAGATCCTTCCCGTCGCTGCTGGGTATGGACTGGGGACAGAAGATGTGCCTTGCTTTCGCCACATGCATGAAGCGTCTTCCCTCATCGTAGGCGGAACGCTGCAGGCTGTCGATGTCGTCATGAACGGTCAAGCCGAGCATGCCTTCAATCCCGCCGGGGGGCTCCATCACGCTTTTCGCGGACGAGCCTCGGGCTTTTGCATTTACAACGATTGCTCGGTCGCCATCGCGTATTTGCGCAAGCACTGGAATGCACGGGTCTTGTACATCGACACGGATGCCCACCACGGGGACGGAGTGCAGTGGGCCTTTTATGACGACCCCAACGTATTGACTGTCTCTTTGCATGAAACGGGCAAATACCTGTTTCCGGGGACAGGCAATACGACTGAGCGCGGAGACGGCCACGGTTACGGCTTTTCTGTCAACATCCCGCTTGACGCCTATACGGAGGACGATTCCTTCCTGGAGGTGTATCAGAAGCTGATCCCCAAGCTGGTGCGCGGCTTTCAGCCTGATGTGATCCTCACCCAAAACGGCTGCGATGCTCATGCTTACGATCCGCTGACTCATCTGTCCTGTTCGATGAAAGTCTATCAACAGATTCCGCGACTTGCTCACGAGATGGCCCACACGTATTGCTCCGGCCGCTGGATCGCGGTCGGCGGCGGCGGCTACGACATCTGGCGTGTCGTCCCTCGTGCTTGGACTCTGCTCTGGAGCGAAATGAGCGATCAGCCCTTGACGGATGACTGCGAAATCCCTAGTTCGTGGCAGGAGCATTGGCAGCCGCAAAGCGAGTTGATCCTCCCCTCTCGTCTGTTCGACGAGCCATTTCCCGCGATTCCCCGTCGCGCGGAGATCACAGAAAAAAATCGGGTGACGCTGGAGCGGGCGATCCTGCATGCACCCATCGGATGAACAAAATCACCCCGCGGAATTCTTTGTGGTACCTGCGAGGTATCACCTGAATTCCGGGGGGTAAAGTGTTTCTTACATAAACATATTCGCGATCAAGAGACAAATCAAGCCGACAAACCAGGCAATCGTGGTAGGTACAGACCAGACCATGATTTGTTCTTTGACGTTCTTGATGCCCAGCATGCGGTTAACGACCCAGAACAAGCTGTCGTTAAAGTAGGAGAAGATCATCGAACCCATTGCAGCGGCTTGAGCAGCCAATGCCATATTGACTTCCATGTTCCCCAGGATCGGTGCGGAAATCGATGCAGCGGTTACCATCGCGACCGTTCCGCTACCTTGGACCAGACGTACCAGCGTCGAGACAAAGAACGGAATCAGAATCGCAGGCAAAGGCATCTCCGCAATTTTTCCGGCGATGAAATCCCCTGCGCCGCTCTCACGCAGTACGGCGCCAAGCGCGCCACCTGCACCAGTCACCAGAATAATAATCCCCGCTGTTTGAATACCCTCTTCCATCCGATCCAGCGTAGCGGAACGGCTCAGATGTCCGGCAAGCGCGTAGATTGCAGCAATCAAACCGATGCTCACCGCGATAATCGGTTTACCCAAGAAGATCAGAATTTCGTAAAAGCCGGTTGTCATCTCCAAAGCGGAGAGCGTTGTGTTGAGAAAAATAAGAATAATAGGGATGAGAATCGGCAACAAGGATCTGCCCAGGGAAGGCAGCTCTGTCGATTTTTTATCGGCCAGATCCAAAAACTCTTGATAGGCGATTTTGGTATCCGGTCTGCTGAATCCCTCTTCCGAATCATCCGGAATTTGGTAGATTCGATTTCCCAACCATTTGGCATACAGAACGCCGACGATCATGATCGGAATACCGAACAACAAGCCAAGTGCGATCATCACACCGATGTCGACTCCAAAAATCCCTGCTACGCCAAGCGGACCTGGAGTTGGCGGCACCATGGAGTGCGTAATGACAAGACCGACAGCCAGTGCCACACCCAAGGAGATGACCGATTTTCCTGTTTTCTTTGAAAGCGCTTTTACAAGTGGGTTTAAAATAACGAATGCGGAGTCGACAAAGATCGGAATGGAGACGACATAACCCGCGATCGCCATCGCCCACTCTTCTTTTTTCTTGCCGACAAACCGGATCAAGGAATAGGCAAGTGTTTCAGCGGCCCCGGATACTTCCAGAATCCGTCCGATCATGACGCCCAATCCAATAATAATCCCAATGGAAGCCAAGGTGCTGCCAAACCCTGCTGAAATGGTGTCCGCTACTTTCCCCGGCGGCATTCCGCCCACAATTCCTGCGATAGAAGCTGCAATAATCAGTGCGAGAAAGGCATGAATCTTGGTTCGCAAAACGAGAAAAATCAAAATGGCTACTGCCAGAACCAGGCCAACGACCATTTGTGTACCTGAGACATCCATATCCCTGCTCCTCCTTTGTATGAAAGTGTTTACATTTGAATGGATTTGTAATGAAGGATCTGTTCAATCCTTCATTACAAATCTCTCATTCACTGACGCGAGATACGCCCTCTATCCCTGCCTTACAGGGTGTTGCTGGAGAACTTAGGCGCATATTGGGCTGCGAGCTTGATGCACTCCTCCATGCTGATGCTCTCTGCGATGTTCTTGCCTGCGATATCAAAGGCTGTACCGTGGTCGACAGAGGTGCGCAGGAAAGGCAACCCGTTGGTAATGGAGATGGTTCTGTGGAAGTCGGTCATTTTCGCTGCGATATGGCCTTGGTCATGGTAGAGCGACAGAACAGCATCATATCGTCCTTGCAGAGCTTGGAAGAATACGGAGTCTGCTGGTACCGGACCTACTGCATTGATCCCTGCAGCCGCAGCCGCTTCAATTCCTGGCTTGATTTCTTCCACTTCTTCCATGCCGAACAGTCCGCCTTCGCCGCTGTGCGGGTTCAGACCGGCAACTGCAATTCGTCTCGATTCGACTCCCAAGCGCTGCAAGGCTTGGTCGCAGCGAACGAGGTAATCCTGCACTCTTTCTTTTGTCATCTGAGCGATCGCATCTTTTAAAGACAGATGGCGAGTCAGGAAGAAGATACGCATGCCATTCACTTCAAACATGGTCAGAGGATCTTTGGTGTTGGTAAGCGATTCGAGCATCTCCGTATGGCCAATGAAAGGCACCTTCGCCGCTTTGAGCGATTCCTTGTTGATCGGAGTGGTAGCCAGCGCTTTCACTTCGCCATTCATCGCCAACTCTACGGATTTTTTGATGTATTCAAAAGCACCCTGGCCGCATTGCGCCGATACTTGTCCGTATTCCAGCTTGTCCATATCGATATTGTTCAGATTGATGACATCAACGGTGCCCAGCTCGTATTTTCCTTCAGCAGGAGTCTGCACTTCATTGATTTTCAAATCTGCGTTGACGATCTCGATTGCTTTTGCAAGCACCTTGGCATCCCCTACTACCAACGGTTTGCACACATCGTAAATCTCTTTCTTTGTCAGGGATTTCATGGTAATTTCTGGTCCAATCCCTGCTGGATCACCCATTGGAATGGCAATGATTTCTCTCGTTGCTGTCATGTCTGGTTCCTCCTTAACATTTTGCCAATAAATATTGAATGCTGGTGTAGATGGCTTTCTTGTCTCCTGCCATGCCGCCCTTGGTGATTAGCGGTATGCCATCGAGATATCCCCCGATGAGATGCCCGTAGGCGATCAGGGGAAGCACCTCTACCTCCAGCTTGATTCCTTCTGCTCGGCCGATGGCGCACAGTGATGCGGTGACATCTCCGCCGCTGGTGAAGCAGCCTCCGATTTCATACTCACTCTTCTGGATCACCAGTCGCGTGATTTTCCCGAGACCATCTGCAATTCGCTTCGCAAGACTGTCCTGGGTCGTATTCTGTTCTTTGGCAATTTCCTTCAGGTTAAGCGGCTCGGCCATCGGGGAATTGGTGGTGATGATCAGAATCGACTGCTTCTTCATCTCTTCCAGGACGACCTGAATCACGCGATCCGTCTCTTCGTCCCAGGACTCCGTCATGCTCGCCAATTTTTTCGCGTCCACGTAGATGGGCTGAGCATTTGTTTTTTCCACCAGATATTGCAGCTGGCTCGCCGCGTTCGTCGTAATGCTGCCGACCGTCACAATGATCTTCTTGTCGTTGGCGTGCTGGCGAGCAAACACTTTGGAGTAGATGGCGGACAGCGGTCCCGGATCGACGGGAACCATCTGGTACTCCTTGATCGCTGCCATCGCTCTGGCAATCGATTCGATCTCCTCATCTGTCACGGCATCCATCACCAGAATCCGTTTGCCCTCCGCGATATGCGCTCGCATCGCCTGCTCCGTCTCCTTTTCGCCTGCCAAAACCGTTTCCAGACCGATATAGGAAACCGGATATTTGCTTTGTTTTTGCACGATGGCAGGCACGTAGGATTGCGTAACCGGCGCGACCGGATCATGCGCTACGTCCGTCGTCTGCAGAGGAACCCCATTCACCAGCAGGTAGCCCCCTGAGGTAATGCGCCCTGAATCCGGATAGGAGGCTACAACTACCGCCACCGCTTTATCACCAAGCCCGGCAAGTACCGTATCGATTTCTACCCCTATGTTTCCTCGCACCGTACTGTCGATTCGTTTGCAGATGACATCTGCGCCCCATTTTTTGAGGTTTTCCAGCACGGTCTTGACTCTCATCTGCGCAACATCTTCTCTGGCATATCGGCTGTCCGTATCCACCATCACGGCGTTGTAGGAATCCGAAGAGGGAAGATTGTTGTAGTGAACCATCGTAGCTGCTTCAAAGCCTTGCCGGGCGAGTCTCACCCCTGTCGCATTTGCTCCTGTCAGGTCATCTGCAATGACTCCAATTTTCATGTGGCCTCACCCACCTCTGCTGTCACAACTTTCAGATGTTCTTTTATTTTTTCCAGGTCTTCCGATGATAATCCATCATCTGTAATCAAACCGTCGAGATCGGACAAGTCGCATACCTTCGTGAATGACTTCTGGTCAAACTTGCTGGAGTCTGCAACCATCCAAGTAGTGCCGGCAGCTTCTATCATCAGCTTCTTGATGGAAGCCTTTTCAAAGGTCGTTACGGTAATTCCCGCCTCTACATGAACCGCATGCGCACCCAGGAAAAACAGGTCGACGTGGATGTTTTTCAGGATTTGCTCCGTCAACGGACCGAACAAAGCCCCTACCGTGTTTTGCAGCTCTCCGCCCGCCACGATCACTTTAACCTCGCTGTCCATCAGTTCGGCGGCGATTTTGATATCGTTGGTCACTACGGTCAGATTCTTTTTATCCTTCAGCAATCTGGCTATTTCAAGGGTAGTCGTGCCTGAGTCCAGCAGGATCGTCGAGTGTTCCTGAATCAGCGTTACGGCTTTTCGGGCAATTTCCCGCTTCTGTCTGCTGTACTTCCCCTCTTTGGTGAGAAAGGGTGTTTCATGTATCAAGGGCTTGTTGAGAATCGCCCCTCCAAATGTACGGATGATCTTTTCTTCCTCTTCCAAAATGGACAAGTCTCTGCGAATGGTCATCGCCGACACATTCAACTGCTCGGCCAGCTGGTCGATATCGATCTTCTCGTCTTTGCTAAGCTGCTCCAAAATCCACGTTCTGCGCTCTTTTGGCAACAAAGTCATCACCCTTGTTAATTTAGAACATTTTATAATGGTATTATGTTATTCTCGAACAATTTTGTCAAGGAACAAAAGTTTATTATGTTCAAAATGAACAGTTGTATTGAAAAGGTTAGACATGACGGTTTTGGTGGCTCTATGAGTAAACAAAAGAAACCCCTGGCGAGAAGGATTTTCTCGTCAGGAGTTCTATGGATCTGGGATTTATTTTACTGTGACGGGGAATTGGAGGGTTTCCCCAGCGTACGTAACTGTAATCATGACTGTGCCGCGTTTTTTTGCTTCGATGATAATTTCATCTGTGGAATGAATGCTCAGGTCTACTCCATGTATAATTTCGATGATATCTTCGTTTGAAACGCTCCATTCTGCATAAGCAGCTGCCGGTCGTAAGTATTTATCTCCCAGGTCAGCATAAAGCATCACACTTTGACTATCGCCGATACGCAGATCACGATCCTCCTTTTCCAACTGCAGTCGGGTCGGGGGACGGTCCGAGACGATGAGCCCTTTTCGCACCGTGTGCCCTTTATATTGGCCGATAATCAGGATACTCCCCGGGTACAAAGCCTTTATCTTATTATCTTCCAAGGAATATACTCGACCATCGTCTCCCCAAACTTTAATATTCATTTTCGTACTCACATCTTCTTTTTTTTCCATCTGTATATGTGGCGGTAGCCTTAATTTGAAAAGTTTCCCCAATTTTAAGAAGGCCGTTTTTGCCTGAGAATTGCACCGTTTTTACAATTTTTTGCCCTTTATCTGGTTTTACTTTTAGTAAATATACATCTTCACCATTGAGATCAGAACGTGCCTTGCCCACTAGCACGTACTCTCCCTCTTTCGTTTCCCGGACTTCGTTTACCCATTCCCCATTATCAAATCCGAAATGCTTTTCCCAGATAACCTTTCCTTTTTCATCTAATTTATACAAGATAGTGACTTGTGTATTATCTTTAAATATGAATGCATTAGTCGCGACAATATAGCCGCCATCACTGGCTTGGATAACTCCTGCTATTCTCTGATTTTTATCATATGGTGGTCCTTCAATCGTCCTCCTCCATTTGATTTTTCCTTTTTCGTCGACTTTCACTACTCCATCTTCTGCATAAGTCACAATGCCACCATCATTTGTGATATCCATGAACGTAAGGATTTGCCCTACATCTTTTGTCCATAATGTTTTCCCAGATTGATTCACCTTGGTTACATAATTCCCCAGAACATAGTAGCCTTCATCACTCGTTTGCCGCACCAGGTCAGCACCATTTTTAATTTTCGTCTTCCATTTCTCTCTACCCGACTTATCTAGTTTAATAATGGCTTCACCAGTTGCCAAAATAAATCCATCATCTTTTGTTTGCTCTACGTATCCTCCCCAATATTTACCGGTCAATGGAAACTCCTTCGACCATCGGACGCTCCCGTTCACGTTCAACTTGCGCAAAATTATAGTTCTCCCTTTTCGCCCCTCGCTATTGCTAAGCATTACATATCCTCCATCACTTGTTAGACGGATAGTTCTGGGAGACTCCTTTCCTTTCATTGCAATCTTTTTTTCCCACTCAAATGCCCCGTTTTTTTTCACTTTCAAAGCAAACAGTTCATCGCTTTTCCATCCTCGAGAAATTCCGAGCACTATAAAACCGCCATCTGAAGTCGGAGAGCCTGAAAAAGCTTCTTCATTAAGCCCTTTATCGTACATGAATTCCCACAATACTTCGTCGCTAAAATTGACACTCACATGAAGATTGACTTGGAAATCCAGATAGGAAGCAGTAATGATCGCCCGCCCCTCATCGAATACCTCGATTTTGCCGTCTTTTACATCTACAATAGAAGTATTACTGCTTGTCCATTCGACTTTTTTGGTGACATCTTCCTTACTTTTGTCCTTGTAATGGATGTAAGCAATGACGTTCGATTTTCCCCTTTTCGAGAAATGTAGCTGCGTCTTGGAAAGCGTAAGTTGGGTTGGTTGTTCTCGTGAAACGCTCTTTTTTCCTCGAACATTTTCCTCTTCTTCGCGACTGTCATATTTTGTATGCGAAGTACTTAACTTGTCTAGGCTTTCTAAACGACCATCTTGTGCTCCGTAGATCAGCGGATAGTCATCCATAAACGAATCCTTACCAAATGCCACTCCTATAGGCAATAGAGTTGCCATGAAGCATGCTGCTACAAGTATATGGGCAACCTTTCTAGTCAAACCTTTCACATCATATCCCCCAATGCTTTTAATTGAGTTTTCTTTCTATTTTGCTTGTACTTCTTTCACCAGAAAATCACCCCCTTTCAAGTAATCGGGTAGGAGGCTACCCATTATTTGGGCAGCCGACCTCCCACACCACCGTACGTACCGTTCGGTATACGGCGGTTCCTAAGTTTACGCAGTGACTTGTCGATAATAATCTGAAAAGAATATGAAACCGAGTCCTTTGATCGTGTTGTTTCCGAGGGATTGGGCGAGGATGGGACTATTGGAGGTTCTCCAGTAGCTCTTTCTTGTGTTTGCGTATTCCCATGCCTTCTGGTCTTGGACTCCGAATAATTTCAGCATTTTAAACCTTGTCCTTATCCGTTTCCATTGCTTCCAGTAGATCATGCGAATTCGCCTTCGCATCCATTCATCCGTGGTTTGGAGCAGTTTCTTCATGTCGGCAATTTTGAAATAGTTCACCCAGCCCATGATATATCGTCTGAGCTTCACGGCTCTGTCTTCGTTTCCTATTCCGTTGCTTCTTGCGGTCAACTCCTTAACCTTGGTTTTCATCTTCACGATGGATTTCGGATGGATTCTGACTCTCGTCTGCCCCTTGAGGGAGTAAAATGAGAAACCAAGAAATTTGACCTTCCTCGCCTCATCCACGACCGTCTTCTCCCGATTTACTTTGAGGAAGAGTTTCTTCTCGATAAAGGGGAGGATGTTCCTCAGCGCTCGCTCAGCACTTTTTCTGCTCTTGCAGAAGATGAGCAGATCGTCCGCATAGCGGACGAACCTATGACCTCTGTTTTCCAGTTCTGTGTCCAATTCGTTCAGCATGATATTGCTAAGTATTGGACTCAGATTGCCCCCTTGCGGTACACCGACTTCCGTTTCTTCAAACTTATGCTTCACGATGACGCCAGCTTTTAGGTACTTGTGTATGAGTGAGATGACCCGCCCGTCCTTGATGGTTCTCGATAATACCTCGACGAGTTTACTTTGATTCACGGTGTCGAAGTATTTCTCCAAGTCCATATCCACCACGTATTTGTACCCTTCTTGTATGTTCGCCTGACTTCTTCTGATTGCATCATGTGCGCTTCGTTTGGGGCGGAAGCCGAAACTATTCTCGGAGAACTCTTTCTCATAGATCGGCGTAAGCACTTGCGCTATGGCTTGTTGGATGACTCGATCAACAACCGTCGGGATTCCCAGGTTTCTTTTCTTTCCATTCTCTTTGGGGATTTCTACCCTCCGAACGGGGTTCGGACGGTATTTCCCGTCCAGGATTGATTGCCTGAGTGTCTCCCCATTCTCTTTGAGATGTTGTAGAAGTTCATCCACTCCCATCCCATCAATTCCGTGGGAGCCTTTGTTCGCTTTGACTCTCTTGAACGCTTCGTTCAGATTGTTCCTGCTCACAATTTTCTCGAGCAATCCATCCTTCGGCAAGTCTGTGTTGGTGTTATCCGTTTCAGTTATCCTCGCAGGAATGTGCGCTCCCGCATATCCTTCGTGTTCCGCACTATCTTTCTGCGTGAAGCCTTCCGTTGGAAGTTGGCTGCCCTTTGCTCCTGTTTTGGTAACTTTCATTGACTCACACCTCCTTAGGTTCGGCCCTTCCCGCATGTTGTCGACTGCATGCGGTACTATGGCGTCTGCTGACTTCTCATGATAAATCTTGTTTCAACCGTGATTCGAAGTGCATCTCCTCACGTCCATGAGACCTCCCACGGTAAGACGATTCACTTTCCTTCCATATACCCACATCATTTACATTGGTACGTCCGTGTAGTTAATTGGACTTCGTCTTGTTTGGCAGACTCATCCCGTATCCTATGCCTGATGATGTTCGTGTTCCTTGGGCCGGAAGTTTGCCTCCAGCTTCCTTTGGATTCCACCTCGCGGTGGACACCCTTGCTCTTGGCTAGTGGTTGGTAACTACAAACCCCCACAGTGGACTTTCACCACCTAGTTAATCGCCATGCGTGGCACACCAAAAAAAAGCTATTTCCACATAGGAAAATAGCCGTATACCAAAACGGAAACGATACTTGGTAACTCAGCCATCTTAGTTCATGGAACCTTAGACCTGTAGCTTTGCGAAGTTTTCATTCTACATAATTCGACATATTTAAAAGAGTATGGTGGCAATGATGATCTATCTGTTTGTACGAAGCGCCAACAATCGTTTTAGGTTGTTATCAATAAAGGTATTATCGGCAGTGTTGATTCCGCGACCGGCAAAATGGCCCCAGATCGACTCGATAGGAGTAAGAACAGCATTAGGTATAAGCTTAGCCTCGTAGTTGTTATCGTCCGCCGTACAGAATAGATCCGTGCTCCCTGGCATGACGCAGGCAAGTGCTTTAATGCTTTTGAGCGCCTCATCGAAATCTCCTTTATAGGCGGGGTTTGCACTAATATCTGCATTTTGGCCTGTCCATAACATGGCTAGGACATTGTGCGGATCCATCTTCATAAAGCTGTCTTCCCAGACGCCAGCGACAAAAACCTCCAATGATTCATATCCCAGCTCTCGATAAAGCTCCTCTCTGTAAAACGCCTGCGATAAGCCCCATCCCGCATAGACACGGCCAACGGCGCGCATGTCTGCAGACGTCAACTGGTTTCGTTTACTTGAATCGAAGCCAACTGCAGCCATGAGCGCAGCTTTCAACCCGTCGAGGACCACAAACGTATGGGGCCAAGTCTTGGCAACTCCGGAGAAAGGTGCAATTCGCTCCACCATGTCGGGATAACTTGCCCCCCATTGGAATGCTTGAATCCCTCCCATGGACCATCCAACTACGAGAGCAATCTTTTGAATGCCGAATTTTTCAGTCACCAGCCGATGCTGGAATGTAACGTTGTCAAAGATGGTAACCTGCGGAAAATTGCCCCCGTCGAATGGGGGAGGCGTGTTACTGGGAGACGAAGATAATCCGTTGCCCAGCAGATTGGGAACGATAATGAAATATTTCTGCGGATCAAGTGCCATGCCGTTGCCAATCAACCATTCATTCTGAACATGCTGGTCGCCAAAAGCAGTTGGATAGACGATGACATTATCTTTCTTTTCATTCAAAGTTCCATAAGTCTTATAAGCAAGAAATGCGCCAGGCAACGTCACTCCTGATTGCAAGGTTACGTCACCCAAATCAAAAATTTCATAATCCATCGTAATCGCTCCCTTCAAAATGAAACACAAACATGTAGAATGTATTTCTTGTTGTTAGTATAGATCCGTGATAATCTCAATAAAAGTGAATGATATTCAAAGCGATATTCAATTATATTGAAAGGTAAAGGGGGTAATTGGATGGAATTGCGCCAACTGATTACGTTCCGCACGGTTGCATCAACGTTAAATTTCAGTCGGGCTGCGGAAGTGCTGAACTATGTCCCCTCCAACGTCACGATGCAAATAAAAGCATTGGAGGATGAGCTTGGTGTTCGTCTCTTTGACCGCTTGGGCAAGCAGCTCGTTCTCACCACGGCGGGTAAACGCTTCTTAACTCATATTCAAAGCATTCTGGACAAATTGGACGAAGCTCGCAGCGTCGTTCATGACAATGAAAACCTAAGCGGCACCCTGACGATAAGTGCCAATGAGGTTATTTGCGCCTATCGGCTTCCCGTTGTCTTTCGCCTGTTTCGTTCGCGTTATCCGGGAGTGCGTCTCATTTTCCGTTCCGTTCCAAATCAAGAGCTCAAGCAAACCCTCTTTGAGGGAACCGCAGATGTCGTCTTTATGCTGGATGAACCCGTTCGCTCGAGCTCACTTGCCGTGGAACCGTTGGTGGAAGAGACATTCCGCCTTTTCGCTGCTCCAGACCACCCGCTCGCACAACGAACTGAGCTAGAGCTGGAAGATTTTCACAAAGAAGTGTTCCTGACGAATGAAAAGGGTTGTCCCTATCGCACCATGTTTGACCGGTCATTTGAGAAAGAGGGCATTGATAGTATTACGTATCTAGAGTTTCAAAGTGCTGAAGCCATTAAACAATGTGCAATTTCGGGAATCGGTATTGCCTTTCTTCCTGAAGTCGTAGCGCAAGCCGAAGTTGAACGGGGCGAACTTGTCGCTCTTCCATGGCAAATTCCGGACTTGCACGTGTATACACAGATGTTATGGCATAAAGACAAGTGGCTTTCACCCATCATATTGTCTTTCATAGAAGCAGCAAGGGAGACTCTCGCTATAGAGGAGGAGAAGTAGAGTATGTAGCCTTCCTAAACACACAAAAAAACGTGCAGTTCAGGCAAACAATGCCTGTCTACACGTTTCTTCTGTTTCACATACCTTCTTGCCTTACTCGGTACTCTCCATCAAAGCCTCAAGCTCAGCCGGCTGATAGCCTTTCACGGCCTTCTCTCCTTTGACCGTCACCGGAACACCCATGAAGCCAAAGCGCTCTACCTCCTCCTGGTAGGCACGGCTGGTCATGACGTCCCGCACTTCAAACGTGACCCCTTTTGCTGTAAGCCATTGCTTGACCAAATTGCAGTCGATACAGTTTTTCGTCGAGTAAACGATAACATCCGCAGCTGGTTTGATCGAAGCCAGCATATTTTTCACGATGGCGTAGGAACGCTCGGAGGCCAGCTTGGTAAATTCCAGGAAATTGACGTGAGCTGAACCGTCTGCCTTGTCGGACATGGAGCGAACCACGACGAATGGAACATGGTTCATCGCACAAACCTGTGCGACTGCGGCTCCCTCCATCTCGGTGCAGTGAGCCCCGAACTGTTCGTAGAGGGCTGCTACTTTTTCCCGGCTGGCGACAAATTGATCACCGGACAAAATGCGGCCCGTAACGACTTGAATCCCTGCTTCCAGCGCCTTGCCAGCATCGACAGCCTGCTCCGTGAGCTTCTGATCTGCTTTCCAGATCCATTGCTCCGTGTACGGGATCTGTCCAGGCTCAAAGCCGAGAGCGGTCACATCCATGTCATGCTGCAGACAATCCGTCGAGACGACAATGTCCCCAATGTTCAACTCAGGATGCAATGCGCCTGCGACGCCCGTAAAAATGACGTGGTCCACGGAGAACTGGTCGATCAGAATCTGCGTGGTCACCGCCGCATTCACTTTTCCTACGCCGGACTTGCACAAGACCACCTGCTGCCCTTCCCACTCTCCGCTGTAATACGTGATCCCCGCTTTTTGCGTCGTAGCGGGTTGACCCATTCCTTCCATATATAAGGCGATTTCTTCATCCATCGCACCGATAATTCCGATCCGCATCGAACATCCTCCTCTTGCTGTCCATTTCCTGCCGTATGTTTATGCCTGATCAGGTTTGGTACTCTCCCGATACTCGATTCGATGCGGCAGCAAAACGACATGCTGTTCCACAGGCTCATTGTTCATGTATTTTGTCAGCAGGCGCATCGCCACCGCTCCGATATCATACATCGGCTGCACGACGGAAGTGAGGCGGGGACGAACCATTTCCGTCAGACGGATATTATCATGCCCGATCACTTCCACATCGTTTGGCACATGCAGCCCCGAATCCTGCACGGCGTGGATGGCTCCGATCGCCATCTCATCGTTGGCGGCAAAAATGGCTGTCGGCGGCTGTTTGAGCTTGAGGAACTCCTTGGTGTGGGACAAGCCGGATTCATAGAACAGATTGCCGTGGGCGACCAGTTCTTCCTCTACTTGGACTCCAGCATCCGTCAGTGCCTGCTTGTAGCCTTCATATCGCATCAAACCGCCAAGCGGGTCGCTCATCGGTCCTGTAATCATCCCGATCCGCTTGTGTCCCCGCTGGACCAATGCCTGTGTCGCATCATAAGCGGCCTGAAAATGATCGATGGTGACGGACGGCAGCTTGTTGTCTGCGTCACGGGTAGCAGCCAGGACGGTAGGTACTTGCGTGCTGGTCAAGGCTTGCAAGTGATCCTCCTTGATCTCCGCTCCCATGAACAACAGCCCGTCCACCTGTTTTTCCAACAGCGTATTGATCAATTGCAGTTCCTTTTCCAGACGCTGGTCGGAGTTGCACAGAATGATATTGTACTTGTACATCGTCGCGATATCTTCGATCCCCCGCGCCAACTCAGAAAAAAACAAGCTGGAGATGTCCGGGATGATGACACCGACTGTTGTTGTTTTTTTGCTGGCGAGACCGCGTGCAACGGCATTGGGTCGATAGCCCAGGCGTTCGATCGCTCCGAGCACCTTCTTGCGAGTCATTGGTTTTACGTTCGGGTTCCCGTTCACAACGCGGGAAACGGTCGCCATCGATACTCCTGCTTCTCTTGCCACATCGTAGATTGTAACCGGCATCATGCACCCTCGCTTTCCCTATAAAATGGTTTTCATAATTATTTTCATAAATATATGCACCTATGATACGACAAGCTGTGCCTGTTGGCAATTGTTTTGCCAGGCCATACATGCCGCTTATTTCATCAGTTTATTCATGGTTTTCAACAGCTCGTCAATGACCTCTTGGTCCCCTTGCTGGATGCGTTCGATGACGCAGCTTTTCATATGTCCTTCCAGCAGGATTTTGCCGACTGCATTCAGCGCGGATTGGACGGCTGCGATCTGATTGAGAATATCGTCGCAGTAGACGTCCTTCTCGACCATCCCGCGAATCCCGCGAATCTGTCCTTCTACCCGATTGAGACGCGACACGAGATTGGATTTGATTTTGTCCGAACGCTCCGTAGCACGCCCAGATGAACAGCAATGGTCTTGTTCCAACTCCTCCATCCGGTACCATCCTCCTTTTGCATTTCCGTATGTACTATAAGCTTACCTTGGCATTCCCGGGTTCGTCAAACGGGGAGGGCCTGGTTGCGATTCCAGCGTTTTGATCAGGAAAAAGGCTGCCCCGCAAAAATCGGTTTCCCCGATCTTTTGGGACAGCCACTCTCAAGCCATACATCCTCGTCGTGATTAGCCTCTGGCTGCTACGACTTCCCCTTTGTACAATCCAGAAGCGATCAGTTCATCCACAAAGCGGTTGAAATCCGGGATATTCAACTGCTGCTTGGCATCGGACAGAGCCACGTCCGGATCCGGGTGAACCTCTACCATAATACCGTCGGAACCTACTGCAATACCGGCTTTGGCTGTCGGCAGGAGCAGATCGCGGCGTCCTGTCGAGTGGGTCACGTCGACAAAAACAGGCAGGTGGGTTTCCTGTTTCAAGAGCGGAACAGCGGAGATGTCCAGTGTGTTGCGCGTCGCTTTTTCGTACGTGCGGATCCCGCGCTCACACAGCATGACCTGCGAGTTGCCCTCAGACAGGATGTACTCCGCAGCGTAGATGAATTCTTCAATCGTAGCGGAGAGTCCGCGTTTCAACAGGACAGGATGGTTGAGACGGCCCGCTGCTTTGAGCAGCTCGAAGTTTTGCATGTTGCGTGCGCCGATCTGAATGACATCAATGTACTGTGCCGCCAGCTCCAGGTCCGCAGGCGTCACGATTTCGCTGATGGTGACGAGGTTGTACTCATCGCCAATGCGCTTGAGGATTTTCAAGCCTTCTTCGCCCAAGCCTTGGAAATCGTATGGCGAAGTGCGTGGTTTGTACGCTCCGCCGCGCAGGGTGCGAAGACCGCGTTTGACATGGTTTTCCGCAACAGCGCGCACCTGTTCGTAGCTCTCTACCGAGCAAGGGCCAGCGATCAGGATCGGGCTTGCGCCACCAAATTCCACGCCTTTTACGGTGATGACCGTGTCTTCGGCCTTCTTCTTGCGGCTGACCAGCAGCACTTTTTTCTTATCGTCGTTTTGCAGATCAAGAGAGACCTGGAAGATTTGCTTGAACAGATGGCGAATCGTGTTATCGTTGAATGGACCTTTGTTATGTTCTACCAATTGGTTCAGCATTTGACGCTCGCGCTCAGGATCAAAGCGGTTGCTGCCCTGTTTTTCTTTCGCCTTCCCGACTTCTTGAACCAGCGCAGCACGCTGATTGATCAATTCGAGAATCTGCAGGTTGATCTGATCGATCTGTTTACGCATGGTTTCGATTTGGTCGTGTGCCATGTCTCTCCACTCTCCTCTGTCTTCTGTAAAGTAAGGTGTCGTCGATAAATTAGGGTTATTATAATCGATTCATTCTCCCTTGTCAGCAGTTTAGCGCCAAAAAGCGCGAAAGTAAATTGGAAATCGAAAACATCTTATTTTTCGACAGGATTCTTTTCTTGCAAAGTCGAATTATAGCGTTATTACAAGATCAGGAAAGATGTATGAAAAATGAGGAGTGACCTACCTTTGCTAGAGGTTGAAAAGACAGCCCAAGAAGAGCTGATATTTGCTTTAGATATTGGAACGCGCAGCGTCGTCGGCCTGATCGTGGAGGCCGTCGGTGAGAAATACCGGGTCGTCGATTGTGTCATCCGCGAGCATGACGAGCGCTCGATGCTGGATGGACAAATCCATGATGTGATGGCCGTAGCCAAAGTGATTGGACAAATAAAGGAAGAACTGGAACAAAAAAATGGTCCCTTGCACCGGGTGGCAGTCGCGGCGGCAGGACGTTCCCTGCGGACAAAGCGGGTAAAAATGGATATGCCGCTGGCCAAGCATGCCTTCATTACCCGCGAAGACGTGGTGGCAATGGAATTCGCTGCGGTGCAGGAAGCCCAGGCACAATTGGCACAGGAGCTGAACGAGCAGGATGTGACCCGCTATTACTGCGTCGGCTACAGCGTGGTCAACTACCATCTCGACGGCGAATTGATCGGCAGCCTGATCGATCAGCGCGGGGACGTAGCCAGTGTCGATGTGATCGCTACCTTCCTGCCGCGCGTAGTCGTCGATTCCCTGATCACTTCTCTGAAGCGGTGCGATCTGGACATGCAAGCCCTGACACTGGAGCCGATCGCAGCCATCAATGTCCTGATTCCGGTCACAATGCGTCGCCTGAATATCGCATTGGTCGACATCGGTGCCGGCACCTCTGACGTCGCTTTGACAGAAGAGGGCGCGATTACCGCGTACGGCATGGTTCCGGTGGCGGGTGACGAGATTACGGATGCATTGATGAATGCCTTTTTGCTCGACTTCCCGATGGCGGAAGAAGTCAAACGCGCGCTCTCCGTCCACGAATCCGTATCCTTCACAGATATTTTAGGTCTGGAGCAAACGTTGCCCGTAGCAGATGTGATTGCCGCCATCCAGCCGGATATTCAGCAATTGGCAGAAAAAATTGCCTTCAAGATATTGGAGTTAAATGGAAAAGCGCCGCAGGCAGTCATGCTGATCGGCGGCGGCAGCTTGACGCCTGGCTTGACCGATAAAGTGGCGCATGTGTTGAAAATGCCCGCTGCCCGGGTGGCTGTCCGCGGGAGCGATGCGATCAAGCAATTTATCGGAGACGATCATCCTTCACTCAATGGACCGGAATTCGTCACGCCAGTCGGGATCGCAGTAGCTGCTCGTCGCCATCCGCTGCGCTATGTGACGATTACCGTAAACGATCAAACCATTCGTATTTTTGACCTGCGAAAAATGACCTTGGGCGATGGACTTCTTGCCGCAGGGCTCGACATTCGCCGACTGTATGGACGCCCTGGTCTCGCCATGAGCGTCACGGTGAACGGACGGATGAGGATCATTCCAGGCGGCCACGGAACTCCTCCGGTCATCGAACGCAACGGTGAGCCCGCCGGATTGGACACCACCCTGGAGGATGGCGATACGATCCGGGCAATAGCGGGAACAGACGGGGAAAACGCCAAGGTGCAGATCAAGGACTTGCTGGACCGTCTGGACACCCTGGACATCCTCTGCAATGATCAGCCTCTCTCGCTCGGACCGATCGCACGGGTCAATGGCGAGGTGCAGCCGCTGGACACCTGGCTTGCTGATCGCAGCGAGATCGAGATCCGTCTCCCCCAAACGGTAGGAGAAGCTCTGGTAGAAGCGGGCTGGGAATTGGCTCCTGTCGAAGCGGATGTGCCGAGCTTCCAATTTACCGTAAACGGGCATTCCTACAGCTTGCCTGCCCGGCAAGAGATTCTGCTGCTCAACGGCAAGGCATGCTCAAGAGCGGATTACCTGCGTCAGGGGGATGAGCTGGTGTATCGCCTGGAGGAAGTGCCCGTTCCGGCAATCCGCGATGTCATTCCATTGGAGGAATGGGTCCAGGAATCGATCACCGTCCATTTCAATGGCGAGCCCGTCACCATTCCCGTCGCCCAGGTCACGATCACCATGGGCGGCCGCGAAGCTCGCCCTGAGGAACCGGTCGCGAATGATGCCGTGATCCTGGTCAAATCTACGGTAGGTTCTACACCGGTGTTCAGCGACGTGTTCCGCTATGTAGACTTCTCGTTGGATCAACCGGACCGCGAAACCATCTCCGGCTTTGTCATGCTCGTGAACGGCGAGCCTGCTACGTTCCAAACCGAGTTGAAAACAGGCGACAAGCTGGAGTTATTTTGGGATTAAATTTGTTTACAAAACAAAAAGAGCAGTTGAAAGGGAATCGCTCCCGATCAACGGCTCTTTTAATTTTTTTGAATGCTGCGGTTACGCAGGAGAAGAAAAATTCCAGGCGCAGCTCATCGCGTAGTCCAACCCTGCATTCACATCGAAGCGACTTCGAAGTTGTCCGCTGAAGATAAGGAATAAGAGTAAAGTTGTTGGATTCTTAGGAAAGTTTTAAACTACAAAATCGTCGGGCCCCGTAATTTGAGTGTTAGACTCATTCCCTAAATTCGGAACAGCGGCAATCATGGACAAAAAATTTAAGTTCCAAGGTTGCTAGGTCAAGCAGACAGATATAAAAAAGGCAGATGTGGTGACCTTCGTTCGGTAACCGACTGGGCTAATAGTTTCAATTTGTTATCAGATATAGAAGAAACACTTCCAAAATACATGCACCGTGTATCTTTTTCGATAATTAGACAGATCTTGAAAACTTTTAAATTGTTACCTGTTTGTAACCATTACAACATAATGATGTTCTAATATTCAATTAGGATATTTTTCCAAATATCCTAATAACATCATAATTTAAATGTTTTTAACAATTAATTCAATAATGTAATAACAACTATACATTATTATGACGATTCGAGATTAGTTACATAAATTGGAGATCATACGTGTGAAAAATGATTGTCGGCAGACAGTTTTCAGTCGGCTTTCAATAAAAAACATTCATTAGAATTGTTAAATGAAAAGGAGGATTTTTTATGAAGTCAATACTGGTTCGTTTTCTGTTGCTATTATTGTTTGTAACGTCGCTTCCTCAAAATATAGCGATTGCACACCATTCATACGGTGAGTCTAGTTATTTTGAAAGAAGAGATAGGCATATCACAAGCACACACCTTAGATCTGTCGATGAGTTATTTTGTGTGGATACAAAACAATCCTCGCTTGACTTGAAAGAAACCTCAAATGCAATCAGAGATATTTTGTATGAAAGAAACTACGACTATTTGGGTAATAAGCGAATAAATTTTTATCGTGAAGGCGGAACTTCTAAACATTGCAGTGATTTAACAAAAAGCGAATTAAAAGATGTTAAGATAAGATATATTTTCACGGACAATACAGCACCATATTGTGGATCCAGTTCATATTCCTGTGCAGTAAGACCTGATCTCGATTATGATAAAGAACTTAATGTTTATCACTGCACATATGGAATTGCCTATATTAGACCTCGGGATTTCCAAAATGTCCCTGATTACATCATAAACCACGAAACAGGACATTTACTGGGTATGCCAGACGGGGGACCAAACGCACCTGATAAATCTCCATGTCAAGACAGTATTATGCATTCTGCAGATTATGGGTGTTCTAACGGCCGGCCAAAAAATCCAACGGCCAATGACTTAGCGACTGTTGAAAATGAAACATATTCTGACTAAGAGGAGGGATAAACTTGTTTAAAACTAGAATGTTTAACACCAGAATGTTTGTAACCGTATCCTGCTCAATTATTTTAGTCGCTGGTTTACTTATAGGAACAAATATTTCCCAAATCGTGAGCGCCCATGATAATAGCAGCATTCATCCAAGAGATGCAGTTGATCAGAGTCAGAATTATATCGTTTGCGTAGACAATGTCTCGTCTAGTGACAGCAGTGACATGAAAAGTGAAGCTCTTGTGAAACAAGTACAAACAAGCATAGAGAAGATCAGTTTGGAGAAGCAAACGGCTTGGAAGTCTAAGGGATTGGACAATAGGCAAGTTGAAGTAAAAAAAGGTTGTTCTTTTTCTCCGTCCTTACTTGAAGAAGGCGCTGCTCACCCCATATATACCGGGTTTGCACCTATCAGAATTGTTGATAAACCCAGTCCGGAAAGACTAGGTATTTTCATTGTAGACGAGAGTGTGATTCAAAAACACTTCGAAGGAGATTTGCCAAGGTTTTCTCCCGAAGAAATGATTTGTATTTCACATGAATGTGAAGGAGTAACAAGAGGTATCTATTTAAGTGCAAAAGAAATAACAAATGTGAACTTGGAGGATTTTTATCAACAACAAATCATGTACGGATTGGGGTTAGTGTCCATGACTCAGGATGATGATCCTGAAATACAGAAAAAACGAGCTGAAGAAAAGGAAAAAGAAATAAGGGAAATGAAAGAAAACAGTTCAAGAGAGTGAAAATATTTCAAACAATTAATGTATTTTAATTCCTGTAGGTTTCCCAACCTAAGGAATTTTTCAGATGACATATCTGAATTAGACTCGGTTGATTAAACCTTCCTAAATCCTTGGTTATGAAACACGTCCGAGATAGGGACTGACCCCAGTGAAACATCAAACACCTTCAAGATAATGTAACCATGTCGTAAAATATGGGGACGATCTTGGGGGTGTTTTTTCTTTGGAAATTATAGTGATTTTGTGTACGCCTAGAAACTGATGCACACGATACCAGTATGGTTCTCCACAGCAAGTAAGTCTGTCAAAGACGCTATAAATTTAGGGTGGAATACCATTTACCATAATACCAAGAGCCATGTAAATTCGTCCACCATCATTTGCTCACAAAAGGTGATCGTATATTTGCCTTGCCGTTCCCTCAAGTAAAAATGAGATCTTTTAAAATACAAAAATTGGGTGGGAAGCAACAGCACTGCATATTGACGATTGAATTAACTCAATCATGATTTGTTTATTTGAATTTAGAGCAAGGTAATCTTGAAATCTTGCAAAAAGTACACAATTGTGAAGGAATACAGCGGAAATACTAGGAAGACAGATGTCAATCTTAAATAGACCAAATAAATAAACTGTCCGCATTAAGGCAAACAATTTATATAAATTGTTTTAGCTATACGATAATTTTACATCTTTACCCAAAGTCAGTAAAAAATTTGTTTAACAATAAATCCTGTTATGACAATATTTTGCCCTAACAGGATTTCAAAATCAAAAAGCACTTTTAGATACAATCCAATGTCAAAGTTATATATGAACAGCGAAAATATTAATCATAACTCATCATTTCAAGCTTTCAACGCTTCAACAATCGCATCCTTGGTAATTTTCCAATGAGAAGTATGCCATTTTACCTGACCGCCATCCAACAGGAAAATCTGCGGAGACTCGTGCTTGATCGCAAACCGGTCTGCCACCTCATTGGATACCGGACGATCCTCCCGTACGAGAATGACCGCTGCCGGAACCTCTTGCTCCTGCAAAAAAGACTGAAACTCCTCATATGCAGACGTGCTGATCGGGCAGATCGTGCTGTGCTTGAACAGCAGGCGTTTGCCCTCTCCCGCTACGAATTGATCCAGTTCCTCAATCGAATGAAGTTCTTTTTGTGCCATGCTATCTTCTCCCTTCTGGCGTGACGCTATGGCTTCAGTATACGAAAACATGAAGGGTAAAGTCCATGTGCCAGGTGCAAAACAAAAAACCACCCTGCTCGCAAGGTGGTCATGGAATTACACCATAATTTTCGTCAGACGATGACGCAGCTCCAGCATCCATTTTTCGTCTCCCAGCGATTGGGCCAACAAGAACAAGTCCAATAGCTCGTTGACTCGTCCTTCCAGCGCTTCCCGCACCGTGGAATCGCCCTCATTGGCAATCAGCACCAATAAATTGGACAACTCTGACATTTCCTCAAACTCAATCGCCTGCCGCTCGGGATTCTGTCCCAATTCTGTCATCAAGTCTTTCAGGTCATCTTTGACAACATCCACTACTTGTGAATGGGCGCAGCAATCGTCCACGCAGACGTGTACGGGTACATTTAATATCTTCACCCGTTTACGATACACGACGTTGCGCAGCACGACCTCCATTTCACTGCCGCAGCGGCTGCATTTCTTCTGCATGAGTTCACCCCTATCTCTATCCACATATGTATGCGTCCCTTATGTATTCGCGCCTATCTTCTTCAATCCTGCTAAACAAAAGATGGTACATGGTGGATGGAGTGGCAGACAAATCAAAAACGATGCCCTTTTGACGGCATCGTTTCCCGAAGCAGATCTGCATCCTCATCAAGCGTAAATCGCGTTTACTTTTTCACAATGCGGACATACCGCGACCTTGCCGGAGTGACCAGCTTCGTCTTCCACCCGATACCCCGTAATCTGGTCCGAAAAGCAAAACAGGCACTCGGTATTAAAGTCCATGTCGTACTGCGCTTTCCAGACAATCGACTTGAAATCTTCCCCTACATTGATCGTAATGGGAAGCAGATCGTGTTGGAGACTGTGTAATGATGATCGTTGCATCGCAATGCCATCCTTTCGTGTATTGCAAAGTCTTTTCGTATCCTCTAGCTTTTCCTGATTTTCAGAATAATAAACATGGCGCCTGCATGGAGAAAAAAAGAATCTTCCTAAAAATGGGCGTTTGCCCGTATCGGCTCTTCGCCTATCCCCATATGTTATGGGTGTAAGCACAACAGCGGCTTAACACAAAAGGAGGTTTTTGATCGCATGAGCAGCATCTTTAACGGCGGTAATTTCGACGAGTTCACTCTGGTGTTGATCCTGTTCATCCTGTTGGTCATTGTAGGTTGCGGCTGCGATTAATCCAGTCCTTCCAGATAGCACAATTCAGCAGGAAGTCGCATATACTTGAACACCGGATCCTGTTAAGCGCGTTTCATACGCCAGCTACCCACCACGCGGGTAGCTTTTTTCCATTTTATAAGTGTACAATATGAACGAACCGATTTGGAAATGGAAAGAGAGGAACCTCCATTTATGAAAGATCCACGTATCGAAAAACTTGCTGACGTATTGGTTAACTACTCCACTCGCGTACAGGCAAATGACAACGTTCTCATCTACGCGATCGGTCAAGTGCACGAACTGGTTCGCGCCGTCATTGCGAAAGTGTACGCTGCCGGCGCCAACCCTTATGTGCAGTTGATCGACCAATCCATCCAACGCGAACTGCTTCTCGGGACCAATGAAGCCCAGCTCGAAGTCATGCGCGAAGCTGATGTGAGCTTCATGAAAAAAATGGATTGCTACATCGGCATTCGCGGCGGAGACAACATCAGTGAACTGGCCGACGTGCCAGGGGACAAAATGCAGCTCTATTCCCGCCTCCTGACCCGCCCGGTACTCGATGTCCGTGTACCGGAGACTCGCTGGGTGATCCTGCGTTATCCAAATTCCTCCATGGCACAGCTCGCCAATATGAGTACGGAAGGCTTTGAAGACTTTTATTTCAAGGTGTGTACGCTGGACTACGGCAAAATGGACAAAGCCATGGACAATCTCGTCGAACTGATGGAGAAAACGGACAAGGTGCGCATTACAGGACCTGGCACCGATCTGAGCTTCTCCATCAAGGGCATACCTGCGATCAAATGCGCCGGGGAAGCCAATATTCCAGACGGAGAGGTGTTTACCGCTCCGGTACGGGATTCGGTCAACGGCACGATTTCGTACAACACGCCATCCCCTTATCAGGGCTATACCTACGACAATATCAAGCTGACGTTCAAGGACGGCAAAATCATCGAAGCGACTGCCAACGATACTGCAAAAATCAATGAAGTCTTTGACACGGATGAAGGCGCTCGCTATGTCGGAGAGTTTGCAATCGGCGTCAATCCGTACATCCAAAATCCCATGAAGGATATTTTGTTCGATGAAAAAATCGACGGAAGCTTCCACTTCACACCTGGTCAAGCCTATGACGAAGCCTTCAACGGCAATAAATCGTCCATTCACTGGGACCTCGTGATGATTCAACGTCCGGAATGGGGCGGCGGTGAAATCTGGTTTGACGACCGCCTGATTCGCAAGGACGGCCGATTTGTCGTACCGGAACTGGAGTGCCTCAATCCTGAGAATCTGAAATAATCTGCGCAAACGAAAAAAGCGAAGGACTCCCAGTGGTCCCTTCGCTTTTTTATGTGCACATGCATAGCATTGCTTCGTGCATCCTTCCCTTTTACATACTGTAGGCGGGTTCTTTGATCAGAGCGGGCGTCTTTTTCTCCAAAAATTGAATGGTCATCTCCAGATGGTGAATGGTATACTCCCAGCAAAATTTCTGATACGGATCAAACGTTTTCTCCAGCTTGATGTAGTTCGCCTTGCTCTGCGCTAACATCTGGCGCTGGATCGACATACAGTTTTCCATGAGTTCGCGCTGTTCCTGCGGCGTGCGTCCATTGCCGAAGAACACCTTCACCAGCATGTCAGAGCGCAGCACTGGCGGCAGGATCGGTGCTTGCATCTCCTGCTGGAAGGCTTCCTCCCCAGTCTTTGTAATCGAATACAGGATCTTGTTGGGCTTTCCGGATTGGATGACCTCTTGCTTGGTCACGAAGCCTTCTTCTTCCAGTTTGCGGAGCGCGGGGTAAATGGCACCAAAGCTGGCATCGTAGAAGAAACCAATGCTGTTGCTGAATGCCTGTTTGATGTCATACCCGCTCATTTCTCCATAACTCAAAAATCCAAGAATGATCGTTTTTACATCCATCTCTTCGCATCCTCCCATACCATTCCGTTCTTTTCTCTCTGTCTTGGACCGAACAAGGATGTTCAGCCTTTATGTTCAAAATATTCTTGAACTAAACTTCATTATACGTCTATTCGAATGAACATACCAATGCTAATTCTTTATTATATCAATCAAAAATAATGATACAAAGTCCCTACTCCACCCGAATGGCAGATGATTCCTTCTCGCCCTCATAAATCGTCATGCTGGGAGCTTTGTGGGATGAATCAGTGTCGAACTCTACCTCCACCGACAGGACCCGGATAAAGAATCGGGTCTGTGACATGGGAGACAGCTCCAGCCGCATTCCTCCGTCCACTTGCAGGTACAAACGGTTCTGTTCGGTTGTCACTCTTGCATGCATGCCCTCACTCAAGCGATAAGAACCTGTATAGCGTTCATAAATCGCGGGATCAACCTGTATAGCCTTCCTCTTGGCAGGGCTCTTTGGCATTTCATAAGGCTCGTCAAACAAAATCTGTTGGACTGCCCCCAGGAAGCTTTGTTCAAATTCATAATCCTGTTCTTTATTGCTCAAGTAAATCAGCGTCTTCCCGGCGTCGACATAACGAAGCATCAGAGTCGCGTATCCCGGCCATCCCCCGCTGTGGCTGACGATGGTCCCCCTACTCTCCTTCTTTTCCAAGATCCAGCCGAATCCGTAGTCAAAGGTTTCCCCATTGTTTAACTGGACAGGCGTAAAGGCCTGCTCTACAGTTTGTTTGCTTACGAGCTTTTCCGTATATAATGCTTGATCAAATCTGAGCAAATCTCCAAGTGTCGAGTTTACCGTGCCATCTCCTTGAATCCCGTCCAAATACACGACATACTCGGTCTCAGTCAACTGGTCGGGAAGCAGGTATTGATCGGTCATGGCATCGTACACATAGCCATACGCATAGTCAGAGATTTTTTCATTGGAATGTCTCCGGTTGTATACCCGCGTATGCAGCATTCCGAGGGGACGAAACAAATGCGCATCCAGATACTCGGCGTAGCTCAGCCCGGAAATCCGCTCGATCAGCAAGGCGAGCAGGACATACCCGGTATTGCTGTATTCCCATTGCTCATTCGGCAAAAATTTGCGCTCTGGTTGATGCTCTGTCAACAGCCGCAACACATCTTCATTGACAGCGATTTGTTTCCGATCCCAATGCTTCTCAAACAACTCCATATAATCGGGCAATCCTGAAGTATGGGTAAGCAGATGTCTCACGGTAATTCCGGGATAGGGAAAGCCGGGAAACCATCTGTCGATCAAATCGTCATAGGCCAAATGCCCCTGTTCTTCCAGCAGCATGACGGCTGTGGCGGTTATAGGCTTGGATAGCGAAGCCAGCTCAAATACAGAGCCGAGCGTCAACTTTCGTTTGTTCTCCAGATCTCCAAATCCAAAGACAGCCTGATACAAAATCTCCCCATGCTCAGCTACGCATATCGCTCCGTTGAGCAGTTGTTTTTCGTGCAGCTCTGTGCATAATCTCTCCAGCTGTTGTTTCACCTTCATGAAAAAACCCTCCTCCAATTGCATTAGTATATTAAACTATTAAGATACCTAACTTATTTAACGTAAAAAATTACGGCTTGCGTAATTCCTCCTCTACAATTTTCTGCAATTTCAGCGTCAGCGAACGGAGCTGCTCTATCTCTTCAATCGCCATTTTCGAATAAAAACGTTCGATAATATCCCGCTCTACCGCCTCCTGCTTGGTGAAATAGGCAACGCCCTGAGGGCCTAGTTGCACAAGGATTTCACGCCGATTCTGAAGATTGATTTCCCGCTTCACGTATCCCATTTTCTCAAGCTTTCCCACAATCTGGCTGACAGCGCTAGAGGATACTTCCATCTGATCGGCAATTTCCCGGACCGTCATCCTCTGATGCTTATGAATCAGCTCCAGAAGCAACGCCTGCTTGGTCGTAATCTCATCATCCAGCAAGGAGCGATATTCATGCAGGAGCAACGTATTGATCAGATACTCGGCTTCATTCATTTCTTTCACACAACGGATGAGCTCCTCATTTCCATGTTTCATCCCAACTCATTAACCACCTTTATTGTTAAGGTATCTAACACATAAGATACTAGATTTCCTGCGGCAAGGCAAGTGACTCCATCGAGAAAATGGGCGTCCCTCCCCTCCCGCCCTGCCATAGGATGATACATACCTATCTGCTGTAGGGGGGGAGAGTTCATTGAAGAGTAAAAAGTGGTCCCACTATACACGTGTAAAATACCCTGTGAGCAGCAGCAGTTTGCATCCCTTCAATTTTTTCGTGCCGATTGTCGAACAGGTACAGGAGGGAGTCGTCTCCATCGTCACCGAAGACGCTTCCCCAACGAAAAACGTGGATTCCTTTCTCCGCAGTATGATCTCGGAAGAAGAGCCCCCGATGTCTGCTGAGCGAAGCTTTGGTTCCGGCTTCCTTTTTCATCCAAAAGGGTACATCCTGACCAGCGAGCACGTTATTGGAAAATCGAAACATATTTATGTCAAGCTGTTCAACGGGCGGGTCTTTGAGGCAAAGCGGGTGCTTGCAGACCGCGTCCGCGATTATGCTGTCATCAAGATCGATGCGGACTGCAAACTGTTTCCCCTGCCATTGGGGAGTTCTGCGCATACCAAGGTCGGGGAATGGGTGATCAGCGTCGGTTCCCCACCTGTCGACGTAGAGGCAAAATCAAACAGGCTTTCGCTCCCCCAGCTGAAGCGCGAACTGGACTGGTCTTTGAATCGCCAGCCTGTAGGTCTCCTTCTCCCCAATCTGGCGAAACACCTCGCGTCCTGGCTTGGGATTCACTTCGATCAGCCAGGGTCTCCCCTGTGCGTCTACGCCTATGTCCAGACCGAACTCCATCATCCTGCCAAATCGCTCCTCGAGAACTTCTGCGATCCGATGCGCCAATCGGTCGCATTCCTCCGCGATCAATTGCGCGCGGCTCTCGCCGAATTTTTGTGTGAAGAAAGGTAAAAAAGGAACTGCACTGCCGCCACCGTGCAGATTGGATGTCGAGCTCCCCGCCTTGCCTACACGCACGCCGCGGCCAGTCACGCTCCATTCGCCACGCTCGTCTTTTTGGATCAGCAAGCGCACATCCGCCACGCGATTGCCGACCAAAGCCAGATCCACCCCCTGTTGAACGAGAAAATTGCCGTCGCTGATCCGCTGCTCCCGCACCCAGCGCCTCACCCAATTCTCCACGCCTTGAATCGTTCCCAGCTTGGCTTTTACCTGCGAATATGTTTTTGAACGACCGAGCAGCTCATACCCCTTGTCCCTTGCCGCAAGCTTCAGAATGCTGCGCCCCCCGGTACCATTGCCGGGCTTGATGTACAGCAGCTTATACCGCTTGAGCATCGCACGCACAGCTCCGGGAGCGTAGATCGCGGTTTCCGGGATCCACTGGCTGACCCGTTCATCCTTTGCCAGCATCAGCGTCACTCTCCACTTCTTGCTGAACGGGCTGTTGGCAAACGTGAACAGATTGCTGTGCCGAAGCCGCATATACTGAGGCACCCTGCGACGATAGCGGTCAATCACCACATCCGGCCAAGGCTGCCACCGGCTTTCCCAGCCACCCTTCTTTTTGGGCGTGAAGCCGCGAATTTTTCGTTGGGCTGCATTCACATCCTGATGAGAAAAAAGGTACACGCGCGCTCCCAGTTTGCGGCCAGCCAGAACCAGGCGCCGCAAATAGTCCGGTTCTGAGAAGCGGCTTCCTTCCCGCCAGGTCAAAATGCCTACTACTCGCTCCTGTGCCAATCGAACCACCTCACCCATCATCGTCATCCACTGCCTAGTCTATGTGCCGCAGCCTAAGGGGGAGACATCCCGCGAAAAAACGGGCTTTTAACTGCGCTATCGTCTTCTGCGCATAAAAGGCAGCAAAATAAGCCACAATCTACGGGTAACAGCACACGCTACACTTCTGTTACTTACGTCATGTAAGATCCTGTGATACAATAGGGTTTAATGTATAACAAGGTGCATAGAGGTGACGTCCACGTGAGTCAGGATTTAGCAGGAGAACACATGTGTCCAAAATACGAATGTGCGATGAACATCTTGGGTAAACGCTGGACGGGCTTGATTCTCCATGTGTTGCTTCGCGGTGCTGTACGCTTCAAGGATATCCGCGAAATGGTCCCGCATATGAGCGATAAAATGCTGTCGGAGCGTCTGAAAGAGCTGGAGGAGCTGGAAATTCTGGAACGCAAGGTGTTCCCCGAGATTCCTGTCCGGATCGAATACGAACTGACCGAAAAAGGAAAAGACCTCCGTCCCGTCATTGATTCCATTCATACATGGGGTCAAAAATGGATGTAACCCTTCCCGCTTTCTAACAGGCGGGAATTTTTTTTGTCCAGGCATAACCTTCCCTGCTTCACTGTAGACTCTAGCATCCTGAGATGACGGGAGGCTGAGACTTTGCGAGCGGCAGTGTACATCCGCGTCAGTACGGAAGATCAGGTCAGGGAAGGCTTCTCCATCGCGGCCCAACGCGAACGCTTGCTGGCTTACCTGCACTCCCAGGGCTGGGAGCTGTCCGATTTCTACACCGATGAAGGCGTCAGCGCCAAGGATCTCCAGCGTCCCGAGCTGACTCGCCTTCTGGACGATGTGCGCCAAAACAAGATGGATGTCGTGCTTGTCTACCGGCTGGATCGTTTGACTCGTTCCGTGCTGGATCTTTACCAATTGCTGCAGACGTTTGACTTGCACGGGGTCCATTTTAAAAGCTGCACAGAGGTCTACGATACGACGACTGCCATCGGGCGACTGTTTATCACGCTGGTAGCCGCCTTGGCCCAATGGGAGCGGGAAAATCTGGCGGAGCGCGTCAAAATGGGGATGGGGCAAATGGTCCGCGAGCGAAAAAGACCCGGCGGTCCCCCTCCTTACGGCTATGCCTTGCAGGATGGGCAATTGCAGATCCAGCACGACGAAGCCTGCCATGTGCGGCTCATGTTCGAGCGATACGCCCAGGGACATTCCCCCCGTCAAATCGCAGAAGAGGTGAATCTGCGGGGAGCGCGCGGCAAAAACGGTGCCTGCTGGAGTGCCAGCGCCGTTCTTCGGCTGTTGAAAAACCCTGTCTACTATGGAGCCTTGCGCTGGAACTACGCCCATTCCGCTCCCCATCTGCGCCGCCAACGGGAGCAGAATGATTTTTTGTTGGAAGAAGCCGTCCATCCAGCCATCATCGATGAACCGACTTTCCAGCGTGTCCAGCAGCGCATGGCCGCCCGAGGCTCCCGTCATCCGCGGGTGCTCGGCTCCTCTTTTCTCTTTTCCGGCATCCTCTACTGTGCCCGCTGTCATGCCGAGATGCGCGGAAAAACCACACATAGCAAGGGAAAAAGCGGAAACCACTACACCCATACGTATTACAGTTGCAGCAACAAAGGAAAAGGCCTGTGCAACGCCGCCCCCATTCGGGAGGATCGGCTGGAGCAAGCCCTGCTCCAGACGCTGCAAGAGAGTCCACCCGAGTCACACGCTTTTTGGCGGAAGGTCTGCCGTGATGCCCATACTAGGTCGGCTTTTCCTGCACCTGCACCCGTGTCCGATGCAAAATGGGAAGAACGACGCAGACGCTGGGAGGAGGCCTATGAAGCCGGTGTCCTAACCCTGAGAGAATTGCAGAGGAAGCTGCACGATCTGGAGCAAAAGCAATTGGCAGATAAGGAAAAGCTGCCATCCCTCCCCCACATGCGGCATGAGGAAGAACGGGATGAGCAGCAGTCCCTTGCTTGGAACAAGATCTGGTCCGAGTCTACGCGCGAAGAGCGCAGACAGCTCGCCACCAGCCTGATCCAGCGACTGGAGGTGGAGGCATCACCGGCTTTTGGAAACAGGCGCGGTGTCAGCGTTCAGCAGATTCTGTTTATGGAAGATTAGCTTGGTTCTTTTTTTCTCTACGTGGGCATGTGGTTCTCCATTAGGGTTGGAAAATTCGGTCACAGCGGGGATCATCAGCGCGAAGAATCGGCGTTTGCAAGTCGCCAAGCGGATGTACGAGGAGATTTTTCAGACAGACGCAGCGATTAACCCCGGCAACAGCGGAGGACCATTAATCAATCTGAACGGCGAAGTAGTGGGCCTCAATGCCTTCATCATTCAATCCAGCCAATGTATCGGCTTTGCGATCGGGATTGATGCCTTGAAGCAGCAGTTGGAACAATTCATTTTTCACTGAGGAACCTAAGAGAAAAACCCCGTCTATTGGGACGGGGCTTGTTTCTCAAAGGCAATCAGATAGACATCCTTGCCGTCTTGATTGTTCAACTCACGTTCTGTCGCCTGAAGCTGTTTCAATTGGTCAGCAGTCAGTTGGGCAATCGGCAAATCGCCTAGACGCTCTTGGTTCACGGCGCACTCCCCCGTTAAGAAATCAATTCACGCCTAGTTTGCCCACCCAAAACGCTATGTATTTAAGCAGTCCGCTGAAAGGCTTTGGCAATATCCGAGCAGGAGCGCTTGCAGAACAGAATCGGCAGCTTTCGATCCTTGGCCTGGCTCTTCACAGTCTTGGCGAGGTTATGGTTGACGAAATCCGTCAGCACAAGAATCAATTGAACACCGGTCGGGATTTTTACTCCCGTCTGCGAATTTTTCCTTCCCGTCACGTGATGAATCTCCTGGAATCCTTTTCCTTCCAACAGCTCGATAATATTCCCTAGGCGATCTCCGCCGATTACCAAAATCGATGACATGTCATAAGCCTCCTTAAATAATGGTGTGCATATTCATGTATGTAGCCAAGCTTCTTTTTAATTGATAATGAGTATCACTCTTATTGATAAATATTATCATTCCCAATTAGCTTTGACAATACTCTCCTTGATAAGTTTTTTGGAAAAATCGAAAACTAGGGCGAACACGTGAACGTCCTACATAGTGGTTGCCGGGGGCTTTTTGACAAAGGTATAATGAGGAAATAGATCATTTTGCGAGGAGGTGGCGTCGTGCAAGAGCTTTCGCAACTACACGCCATTTTTGATCGGACCCAAGGATATATCCACCGCTTCATGAGCCTGATTCAGCCGATTATTGATGCTGCGCAGGATGAGCACACACGCTTGTACTATCACCATATATTGGAGGAGGAAGAGCAGCGCGAGGATCGCTTGAAAGAGTTGATTCCCTACCTGCAATCCCTCTCGGCAGAAAAAGCCGAACAGCTAAGCGACCGCGAACTGTCCCGGTTGCTCTCCGATATCAATCTGGAGCGCTTTGGGCTGCATAACTTCCGGGAGCATCTGGAGCTGGCACTCTACGAATTCCGCGACGAAGAGACGCGTCTGGACCTGGACGGGATGCGCGCAACCACCCATGAGGACTATCTGCGCGTCAAGGATATCATGGCCAGCTTGAGCGAGCGCTTTTCGGATGTATCCCACCCGGCTCTGACCGATCATGATGAGGGACATGACATCCATGCCGTAGACCATCTCAAGGCTTCTGCCGCTCTGCCAAAAGGAGTCGCATCCGTGATCAAGCATGAGACAAGCCCTGCTCCCGCTAAAAAAGGGCTGACGGTAGGAAGTTTGAAAGGAAAATAAAGAACGAAGAAGCCGTTCTATCATGGAGGTAATACAATGGACAAACTCCGTAAATACCCTGACTCTCCCCTGACGCACGACGAGTGGAAGCAACTGGACGAAACAGTCGTCGACATGGCTCGCCGCCAGCTCGTAGGACGCCGTTTTATCGATATTTACGGCCCACTAGGTGAAGGCATTCAGACGATCACCAATGACGTCTATGAGGAGTCCCGTTTTGGCGGTCTTTCCCTGCGCGGCGAATCTCTGGAAATGACTCAACCGAGCAAGCGCGTCAGCATGACCATCCCGATCCTGTACAAAGACTTCATGCTGTACTGGCGCGATGTGGCGCAAGCCCGTACGCTCGGGATGCCGCTGGACATGAGTGCCGCCGCCAACGCAGCAGCAGGCGGAGCCTTGATGGAAGACGATCTCATCTTCAATGGCGCAGCCGAATTCGACCTGCCTGGCCTGATGAACGTCAAAGGCCGCCTTACCCATCTGAAAAGCGACTGGATGGAGTCGGGCAATGCTTTCGCAGACGTAGTGGAAGCTCGCAACAAGCTGTTGAAAATGGGCCATAGCGGTCCCTATGCCCTGGTCGTCTCCCCTGAGCTGTACGCCCTTCTGCACCGCGTCCACAAGGGAACCAACGTGCTGGAAATCGAGCATGTGCGCAATCTGGTGACCGATGGCGTGTACCAATCCCCGACCATCAAAGGACGCTCCGGTGTCCTGGTGGCGACTGGCCGTCACAATCTGGATCTGGCGATTGCCGAGGATTTCGATACTTCCTTCCTCGGGGATGAGCAGATGAACAGCCTGTTCCGTGTCTACGAGTGCGTCGTACTGCGCATCAAGCGTCCGAGCGCAATTTGCACGCTGGAAGACACCGAAGAATAAGCGAACCAGTAGAAAAATGGCGTATCCCAAAGAGCATTTCGCTCCAACGGATACGCCTTTTGCTTTGCATACCGAAACTGTGGCCGCAGCCTACTTTCGCTCCAGCAATTTTTTCAGCTTGTTTTCTGTGGTGGAATCCGCAGCAGGCGTATAAATGCTGCAGCGCAGATCCGAATCGCCATGCACCTGCAGAGACGTCAAATGAAACAGCATCTTCCCCGCCTTCGCATGTCGGAACTCGATCAAGACCTCGGGGGCGGTTTTTACCTCGCTTTGCTCCCAAAGCGCCTCGAAATCGGGATGCACGCTCTTCATTTCCCCGATAAACCGATCATACCAGCCATCCTCCACGTACTGCCCGTAGTACACCCGGAGAATGGCAAGATACCCTCTGGTAAAATGCTCCCAATTCACCGCCAACCGCTGGAGTTCTTTTCTTGTGAACAACAGCCGAATCATATTGCGCTGTTCGGCCGGAATCTGCTCAAAATCCAAAAAGACGTGTGCTGCCGCCTCGTTCCAGCCGACGATAAAAAATCGCCTGTCGGTGATGATGGTCGGGCAAAAACGCAGCTCGTCCAGTATTTTTTGTAAAGACGGGCTGATTTCCAGCGGCTCTTCCTTCTGTACGATCGCGCCCGATCCCGCTTCCATTGCCAAGGCATACAGATACTTTCGCTCATCGATCGTCAATTGCAGCGCATTCGCGATTTGCTCGAGGACCGATGTGGACATCCTGATGTCTCGCCCCTGTTCAAGCCATGTGTACCAAGTGGTGCTGACCCCGGCCAATTGAGCGACTTCTTCTCTTCGCAGGCCCGGTGTTCTTCTGCGAGTGCCTGATGCAAACCCAATCGATTCCGGTAAAATGCTGGCCCGTTTTGCTTTTAAAAAAGCAGATAAAGCCTGTAGTCTCGTCTGCCGTTCCATGTCATCATTCCCTTAAACCGTTATCCTGGTACTCATTATACTAGGATAATCTATAACTTGTAATAGGATAAAGAACATGACACGATACGGGTATCAATTCCTATCGTTCAGGGAGGGGTTATGATCATGGAACGTGTTGTCATTACCGGAATGGGCGTTATCTCGCCGCTTGGAAATACAGTAGAGAGCTTTTGGACTCGTTTGATCAGAGGTGAATCCGGCATCTCGCGGATTGATACCTTCGATGTCTCCAGACAAAAGTCAAAAATAGCGGGATTGGTTCGCGACTTTGATGCAGATGCTCTTTTGGGGCGAAAAGAAGCGCGGCGCATGGATCGTTTTTGCCAGTTTGCCTTGGCTGCCGCCAAGCAAGCACTGGAAGATTCGCGCATTTCGCTGGAGGAGGTAGATCGGGAGCGTCTGGGGATTTACGTCGGCTCTGGTGTCGGCGGCATTCAGACTTTGCTCGAGCAGGATGCGATGCTTCGAGATCGCGGTCCTGAGCGGGTGAGCCCGTTTCTGGTGCCGATGATGATCTCCAATATGGCCGCTGCATTGATCAGCATCACATTCGGTGCCATGGGTCCGACACTGTCTCCCGTTACCGCTTGTTCTATCGGCAATACCTCGATTGGGGAAGCGTTCAGGCTCATTCGTGCAGGCGGAGCGGACATCATCTTCGCGGGAGGATCGGAAGCTGCTGTTACCGAGATCTCCTTGGCAAGCTTCGGCAATGCCACTGCCTTGTCCACCCACAACGATGAGCCGACCAAAGCCAGCCGTCCTTTTGATGCCGACCGTGATGGGTTCGTCATGGCGGAAGGAGCAGGCATTCTGGTTCTGGAATCCCTTACGCATGCCCTGCGTCGCAACGCTCCCATCTATGCGGAAGTAATCGGCTATGGAGCAAGCTCGGATGCCTATCATATGGTGGCGACTCACCCTGAAGGCATCGGTGCCTACCAGGCGATGAAAATGGCGATCTCGGAAGCCGGAATTCCCCCTTCGGCGGTGGATGTGATCAGCGCCCATGCGACCAGCACTGAAATCGGAGACAGATCGGAAACCATGGCGATTAAGCGCCTGTTTGGAGATGCTGCGTACCGCATTCCGATTACAGCCAACAAGTCCATGACCGGCCATCTGTTGGGTGCTGCCTGCGCTGTCGAAGCCATCGCGTTGGTGAAGAGCTTGCAACAAAATATCATTCCTCCGACGATCAATCTGGAAACGAAAGATCCGGCATGCGATTTGGATTACGTGCCAACTGAAGCTCGCGAGACGGCATTGAGCATCGGGTTGTCCAACTCTTTTGGCTTTGGCGGCCATAATGCGGTGATCGCGCTCAAAGCCTATCGTGAATGACCTGGAAAAGAAAAACCGTCCCGCAGTCCTGTTCGAGACTTGCGGGACGGCTTTCTGCCGCATCACAGTTCTATTCTTTTCGTAGCAATCTTGTCGCAAAACTCACTGTCATGCTCCACAAAAAGGATCGTGGGCGCATGTTCAAGCAGCAGCTCTTCGATTTGAATGCGAGAGAAAATATCGATGTAGTTCAACGGCTCATCCCAAATGTGCAAATGAACCTTCTCACAAAGGCTTTTGGCGATCAGCACTTTCTTCTTTTGGCCGGCGCTGTACGAAGATATATCCTTTTCAAATTGGACCCTGGAAAAATCAAGCTTCCTCAATATCGATTTAAACAAGCTTTCATCGATTCCATGGTTCCTGGCAAAGTCCTTCAGATTGCCCTGCAAATAGGAAGTGTCCTGTGAAACGTATGATATTTTCAACTGACTCCCTTTTCTCAGGGTACCCGTATGATCGATCTCCTCTCCCAGGATGAGTTTGATGATGCTTGATTTTCCCGAACCATTTTTCCCGGAGAGAGCAATTCGATCCCCTTGCTCAATTGTAAAGCTGATATCTGAGCAGACCCTTTTCTCCCCGTAATGAATCGAGATGTGTTCCAGCTCGGCAAGCTGTCTTTTATGATAAACAAGCTGGGACAGTTTCAAGCTGTCGGCGCTCTCGATATTCTTCAGCAGATTTGCCTTCTCCTCGATGGCGGATTGCTGTCTTTGCTCGATGGATTTCGAACGCTTCATCATTTTCGCTGCCTTGTGGCCGACATACCCTTTATCTACCTTGGAGCCGGAATTTCTGGTCCCATTCTTTGTTTTTTCCACTTCATGCGACCAGTTGTTGGTTCGTTTCGCGGCATCCGACAAGCGTTTGATATCCTTTTTCAATCTTTCGTTCTCTGCGAGCTCATACTGATCCCGTCTATTTTTGTTCTCCCACCAGTCGGAGAAGTTCCCCTTTTGAACCTCTATGTCGGTCTTATTGATCGAGAGGATATGATCCACACAGTTGTCGAGAAAGGCTCTGTCGTGTGATACCAGAATAAACCCGCTTTTGGAATTGAGATACTCGCTGACAATTTGTCTGGCCTCTCGATCCAAATGATTCGTCGGTTCATCAATCAGCAAAAAACGATTATCCTGAAGAAACAACGCAGCCAGCAGCACTTTTGTCTGCTCCCCGTTGGACAATGTCTCAAAAGGCCGGTCCAAAACATCCTCCGACACCTGCAGCAATGAAAGCTCACGCATGACCTGCCAGTGATATTCTTCTGGCACCCGATCATTGATCACTTCAAGCGTGCTTCTTTTCTTGTCTTTGACGGGAAACGGAAAATAATCAAAGCTGACAGACGCCGAAATGCTTCCGCTGTATTCATAGTTGCCCAGCAATAATTGAAGAAAGGTTGTTTTCCCTCTGCCGTTTCTACCTGTAAAGCCCAGTTTCCAATCGGTGTCGAGTCGAAGATTAACATTTTCAAATATGTTATCAAAGCTGCCATCATAGGCAAACGTGAGGTTTGTTACATTGATCATTGACATATAAGAATCCCTCCTGTATGCGAAAAAATAAAAGCCACAAGAAAGTTACCTTTCTTGCAGCTCAAATGCATACAGAAAATCCACCCCGTCACGGGGCTGGACCTGGATATCGTTTGAGCGGAGAAGATAACGTAACTTTCTTGCATACGAAAAATAAAACATGCGAAATACATCGCTTTTTTGTTTTATTTCTTAGCAAGAAAAAGTCAACATTATCCTCTTCAGCTCCCTTTAAAAATGTAAGCATATTTTATCATGCTTTTTCCTTCTTGACAACCAACCCTTCTCGGAAACACGCGGCACCAAAAAAGGGGAGCATCCCTTGGCCCTGTTGATGGCCTTTGGGACATCCCCATTTCGCGTACATTCTTTACACGGTTACTTTGCTGTATCTCTCCAGCGCTTTCCCCAGACGAGAAATCGCCAGCTCTGTATCCTCATGGTTGAGCAACGTGTAGTTCAGACGCATGTTGTTCGTCTTGGTATCAGCTGCATAGAAGGCTTCGCCCGGAACGAACGCTACCCCTTCCTCGACCGCGATCTTCAGCAGGTCTGCCGACACGACATGCTCAGGCAGGGTTGCCCAGAGGAACATGCCTCCTCTTGGCTTCTGCCAGCTAAACCCTTCCCACTGCTGGCGAAGCAGCAGTTCGTTCATCCACTCCATCCGCTCTTTGTACGAAGCGCGGATTTTTGCGATGTGACTCTCCAGATCAAAATTGGCGAGCAGTTGGTGCAAAGCGATCTGGTCGATGGTGCTGGACTGCAGGTCTACGGCTTGCTTTGCCTTGACCATCATCTGGATGACGCGCTCGTCTCCGAGAGCCCAGCCTGTGCGAAGGCCTGGAGCCACGATCTTGGAGAACGTGCTGGTGTAGACCACACAGCAGTTCGTCGGATGTTCATCCAGTGAGAAAATGGAACGATACGGCGCCTCTCCATCAAATTGGATCTCGCCGTACGGATCGTCCTCGAGGATGAGAATATTGTTTTCCTTGCATTGGCGCAAGAGTCCCAAGCGGCGTTCCATACTCCATACCTTCCCGGTCGGGTTGGCGAAAGTAGGAATGACATAAGCCATTTTTGGTTTGTACTGGGCAATTTTTTTTGCGAGGTCATCCAGATCCATTCCGTCTTCATCTGCTTCCACCGGAATGACCTGAATACCGCGGAAATGGAACAATTGGATCGCAGCCAGGTAAGTCGGATTTTCTACCAGCACGACGTCGCCTTCGTCCAAATATACACGGCTGAGCAAGTCGACGGCCTGCTGGGAGCCGGTGGTGACCAACATATTGTCCACGCCAACGTGGATATGTTTTTGCTTCATGCGTTCCGCGATCCATTGGCGAAGCGGAATATAACCATCTGTCAAACCGTATTGAAGCGCAGTCGCGCCTAAATGAAAAGCACCGTCGAAGGCTTCCCGCATCTCAGCGATTGGAAAAGAATCAGCTGCCGGCAATCCGCCAGCCAAGGACAAAACCCGACTTCCTTGGGTCAGCTTCAAGATTTCCCGGACAACCGAAGATGATAAAGCTTCAGTAGATTTTGAAAATAAATACTCCATGTTCGGTTCCCCCTAGATTTTACTTATTATTGTTTTATCACTGACGTAATCTAAAGTCCAATCCTCACTGGCTATCGGGGGATAGGTTTTAGCTATGTCGAAACATTCACGGTTTTTTGCCTACAAGAAAACCCCTTTCGCTCGGAAAGGGGTTCGTATTTTTCATCTATAGGGCTAGGCGATGCGTACCACACGTGTTTTTTCCTGCGCTGGGAGGAAATCCAGATCGACATGCGCACGGGCTGTTTCCAGTCCGATGTCCTGCGCCAAATGAGTGGCCTCTTCCTGGAAGGTCAGTGTACAGCTTCCTTCATTCAATTCGCAAAGCCGCTTCAAGCGCTTGAGGCGCTCAGCTGTTTTTTCCTCGCGCATAAGGTCATTTTGGAGCTCCCAGACATCGACGTGTCGGGCGTCCGCAATCATGCTGATATCATCGACGTGAACGATCAGTCTCTTGCCTTCTTCTGTGACAAAGCCGACGGAGCAAAAATGCGTACCGGACATTTCCAGACGAGTGAGAACGGCGTTGGTATAGATTTCACCTGTGCGCAGCCGAATCGAGCCAGCTTCAATAGCTCCGCCTACTTTTCGCTCGTTGGCGATCACTGTATACATGTCTGTGTAACCGTTTATCTGATAGCGCATGGCATCCTCCTGCTATGTAGATGAATGTGAGACTCATTATCATTCGCAACAACATCATCGTATAATGAAAATCATTATCTGTCAACGCTGAGAATGATTTTTATTGTCTCCTTTTTTCATTTAGGATATGCGGCTAGTGGGCAAATGGTTAGTAGAAAAAGCTGGGGGTCATAAATCCGGGCTTGTTTGGTTGGCGGTTGGTGGTTTTCAGACTGTGGTGGCGAGGGAGGAAAAGGGGAAAACGCTCCAGGCGGGGTGGGATCTTCGCTGTGGGCTTCACTGGTATCCTCCACTCCAAAGGCGGAACCGCGGCCAAAAGCAGCCCACTTCGAAGAAGTAATTCAAGGTTGTCCGCTGAAGGCGTGTTCCGCCTTTTCCGTTCCGGCTTGGTCAAGATCCTAAATGCCTTCGCTTTTTTCCCCTTTTCCTCGACCAGCACTCCTGATCTCTGTAGGGGTTAAAAGAAAAAAGCCCCAGGACATTTCCTGGAGCCAATTGCATAGACACTAAATCGCTTCCGCCAAAATCAAGAAGCGGTGCTGGCGGATTGCGA
Source organism: Brevibacillus panacihumi W25 (assembly GCF_000503775.1). Lineage (GTDB taxonomy): Bacteria > Bacillota > Bacilli > Brevibacillales > Brevibacillaceae > Brevibacillus > Brevibacillus panacihumi_A. The sequence continues at coordinate 952,906 of NZ_KI629785.1, forward strand.
GGTAACCCTTGGATTGCATTTCCTGGTGGATCCAGTACAGTGCCTCCATCTGCCGCTCTACATCAAAATCAGGAGCTTGCCAAGGGATTGCGCGTAAGTAGTAGATGAGGGCTCCCACATCGTAGAAGCGCTGGGTCGGGTATTCCTCTTTGGAGCACAGGATACGGAATCCGTTTTCCTCCAATTGTCGGACTGCCGTCTCCAGCTTCCACTCGGTATAATCTGTCGGGAGCGGCAGTCCTAATTTTTCATTGAGCTGGCCGCAATCTTCGCCGCCTACTTGCTGGGTCAGGAAGATGCCCCGCTCGGCGATGAGCCGGCGCACTTCTTTTGCCGAAAAAGACTCATGCTTATTTAGGATCAGTTCGAATGATCCGTCTTCAAAAGGAAGTCTGTCGTCATCTTCGACCTGTAATACTTGCACCCCTAGCGGCTCCAAACGCTCTTTTGCAACCGGGATATTGGGCAGATACCCCTCCGTTGCAGACGTTTTCGCTGGCAACGGTCTTAGCATGGACAGAAATTCTCCCCCGCCTGTTCCCATATCAAGCAGGGAAGTCGCCTTCTGAATCTGCGCTATCGCCATGCTCCCGTACGACCAGGACAAAGGCTCGCTGTGAAGGCGTCCCGTCCCTGTGATCCAGGAGAAATCCCAGCCCTGAAAAGGCTGATTGGCTCCGTTTACGTAGGTCATGAACAGTTCGTCTTGTTTCATTTTCTCATCTCCTCAGGTGGAATCTTCTTTCATTCACCGTTGTTTTAACATATTGATTTTTTCTCTGATCTCATTCGCTTCCTCTTGTCCGATGTACCTCCCTTCCAACTCCCGAAACAGTCATCTCTCATACCCGTCTTTTGAATTATCCATATTATTTGATAAAAATCGAATGAATTATTTTTTATATCATGATAGCATCCAAATTGCGGAAAATAACCATTTGAAAGGAAGATACACGTTATGGAAACAAGAGTCGAAACTCTCCCGAACTATCGTATTGCGTATGTACGACAATATGGTCCTTATGGTCCTGCCAATCTGCAGGCGATGCAAAAACTAAAAAAATGGGCGATGGAGAAAGGACTGCTTACCGAATCAGCTATTTTATTCGGAATACCGCAAGATAATCCGCAAACAACCCTTCCTGAGAAATGTAGATATGACGCTTGCATTGCCATCAGGAATGATGAACAGATAGATGATCTCGTCTGCGAAAGTGAACTACACGGCGGAGTTTATGTTATTTTTACCATCAAACATACAGCAGAAGAGGTTCAACGAGCTTGGACTGAAATTTTCCCAGCCATACACAACATGGGATTTCAGATTGACGGCAAACCTATTTTAGAAAAATACAGTGGCGACATGCTAAAGAATGATTTTTGTGAAATATGTGTACCGATAAAACCGGTTTAGCCTGATGGTTTTCTGATGTAACGCATTCCTTTTTAAGAGCGTAACCATTCATAGTATTGTACATATTTTCCATGAAAGGAGTAAAGCTATGTATGGTTTGCTTAATCTTGGCAGTCTTGTTCTTGGTCTTGTCGCTTGGATCCTTCCTACTGTAAATCTTATGAGATATAAAAAGCATGGACATCAAAATTGGGGCGTTCTCTCCATAATGAGTTTCGGCGCTTGTGCGATTTCACTAAGTTTCCAAATTTTCTATCACAATCATCTGGTGACGATTGAGGACTGGGCTGCTCTGATGGATACGACGGACGCCGTGGCGTTCGCTACAGCCGTTCTTCTGATTGGTACTATCCTATTAAATGTAATGACTCTATTTCTATATCGCGACAGAACAACAAAGTAGGAGTTACACTTGCTGAAAGTACAAAAAAGCACCGGAAAACCGGTGCTTGCCTTATGATAATGATTTCTAATCTCCGTTTACTTCCCCTTCGCTAACAATCCCAGACGCTCGATCCGCGATACCGCTTCTGCCAGACGCTGTTCATCGGACAAGAGGGCAGCCCGTACGTAGCCTTCTCCGGTAGGGCCGAAGCCGATGCCCGGAGCGACGACGACATGCGCTTTTTCCAGCAGCAGGTCGGAAAAGGATTCCGAGGTATAGCCGGCAGGTACTGGCAGCCAGGCAAAGAACGATCCTTGCGACGGCTGGGCTTGCCAGCCAATGCGGTGCAGATTGGAAAACAGCGCGTTGCGTCGTCCCTCATAGACGGCTACCAGGTCGCGGACGCATTGCTGCGAATCGGTCATGGCGCGGGCTGCCGCCATCTGGACGGCGCCAAACATGCTGACAAAATAATGGTCCTGAATCAGGTTGATCAGACGAACCAGCTCGCGATTGCCCACCATCGCTCCTACGCGCCAGCCCGCCATATTGTAGGTTTTGGAGAGCGTGTAGAACTCCACACCCACTTCCTTGGCTCCAGGGAGCTGCATGAAGCTGACTGGTTTTTTGCCGTCGTAGCTGATCGCTCCGTAGGCAAAATCATGGCAGACGACGATCTCATGCTTTTTGGCAAAGCGAATGGTTTCTTCATAGAATTCGATCGGCGCATTGACTGCCGTCGGATTGTTCGGGTAGTTCAAAAACATCAGCTTGGCGCGATCCAGGTCCGCTTGCTTCAATTGGCTGTAGTCAGGCAAAAACTGATTTTCTGCCTTCAGCGGCATCATCACCATGCGACCGTCCACTACCGCTACACCGGACCAGTAATCCGGATAGCCTGGATCGGGAACCAGCGCGACATCCCCCGAGTTCATCAGCACCTGGCAGATTTCCACCAAACCGGTTTTGCTGCCGAAGAGGATCGCTACCTCCTCTTCGGGATCGAGATCGACGTCGAATTCGTTTTTGTACCATTGCGCGACGGCTTGCTTCAGTTCCAGGCGTCCGCTGAACGGCGGGTATTTGTGATGCAGCGGATTGCTTGCCTGTGCCTGCATTTCTTCAATAATATGCGGCGGTGTCGGCAAATCAGGATTTCCTTGTCCCAGGTTGATTACGTCATGTCCGGCAGCGATCACTTTGTTTACCTTCGCCACCAGCGTGGCAAAAAACTGTGTCGGCAACCGATCGATCATGTCGGCAGGTTGGATGCGCATCTCTCTTCAGATCCTTTCGCTCCTTGGAATAAAAAACCCCTCTTTCCATACAGAAAAAGGGGTATACTCACTTTCAAGTCAAGAATGGGCACAGCATGGGAAGCTGTGGGGCTTCTTCGGGTCAGTCCCTCCACCTCTAATATGGCAGTAAAACACGCGGAATATCATGTTTTGAATCTTCTTCATACTACTTGAGCGATTTGCGTGTGTCAAGAATTTGCTTGGCCCTCCTGCCTACATTTTGCCTGCGAGAGGTGTAGGCGATAACGGCTTTTTGCCGCGCTTTAGGAACTGGTGGTGGAGCGCAAAGAATCCCACGGAAACCAGCGCCAGACCCGTCATGATGTAAAGCAATCCCTGTGCATCGTACTCCTGGAAAAGAAAGGCGCCCAGAAGCGGTCCGAGCATCCTTCCGGCGGAGCCGGTCCCCGTCACCAGTCCCTGAATAAACCCTTCCTGGCCTGCGGGGGTAAATTGTGCTGCTACGGTCGGAACAGCAGGCCACATCAGCATTTCGCCCAGCGTCATGATGAACATCGCTGCGAAAAAGCCCGCATAGGCTGTCGTCTGCGTAAGGATCAGCATGGAGAGCGCAAATACGTATGCGCCGAGCAGCATCTGGGAGATCAGTGTTTTGGCAAAGCGGCGGATCACCCAGGAAATCAGCGGCTGTCCGAACAGAATCAATCCGCCATTGAGCGTCCACAAGAAGCTGTACTGGCGCAAGGAAATACCTAATGATTGCATGTAGCTGGACAAAACCGTCGTCCATTGCACATATACGATCCAGCTAATCAGAAGCCCTGCGCAGAGCAGAAGAAGCGCGGTCCAGATGAACTGGCGCGACATCGCGGGAGCTGCGGGATGGGACGTTGGTGTCCCCCCTGCCTGCGGCTCTTCTGCAACAGTAAATGGCATGCTCTGGCTGTCTTTTAAATACCGCGGCAAAATGCATACGAAAAGCAGCAAAGCTGCGGTTTGTGTGATGGCGTTCCCAAAGAAAGTCCAGGCAAAGGAGATACTGGCTAAAAGCCCCCCTAGCGCCGCCCCGGCCGCGACTCCGGCATTTTGCGCTACGTAGATCATATTGATGCCTTTTCGTCCTCCCTGCGGCCACAAGACGACTGCGAGTGCATTAATCACAGGGGACAGCATGCCGTAAAAAAGTCCGTTCAATAACAACAGAATCGTGTACATCGTAAAATCCTGGGTAAATCCCAGTCCTGCAGATACCGTTATAATGCCGATAGAGGCGATGACCATCGTCCGCAGCTTTCCCCAGCGGTCGAACATCATTCCGCCCAATACGCTTCCAACCAAAAAAGCCCCTTGGTTCAGCAGCAGCAAAAAGCCCGCCACCGTCAACGGCTTGCCCAGATGGTCGTGGATATAGATCGTGACCAAAGGCCAGATGCAAGCCATGCCAGTAGAAGAAATAACAGCAGCAATCGCCAGAAGACGAATGCTGCCCGGATAGGACTTCCATTTTTCTATCATTTTGAATGGTCCTCTCGTGTGAAATCTCCGCTCTTCCCTCCGGTTTTGCGCAAAAGTCCGGTCGATTCGATTACCATGGCTTTGTCCATCGCCTTGCACATATCGTACACCGTCAGTGCAGCCACACTCGCTGCTGTGAGCGCCTCCATCTCGACACCCGTTTTTCCGGTCGTCTTGACGGCAGCTTCGATCTCCAACGTCCGCTCATCTGCAAAAGAAAAGCGTATATCAATGCCAGTCAAAGGCAGCGGATGACACATCGGGATAATCTCCCAGGTTTTTTTGGCTGCCATGACACCAGCGACTTGAGCCACCGCCAGCACATCCCCTTTGGCAACCCGCCCCTCGCGGATGCGTGCCAGCGTCTCTTTTTCCATCACCATGCGGCTGTACGCGACGGCTTCGCGCTTGGTGACATCCTTGTCGGAGACGTCGACCATTTTTGCCCGGTTTTGTTCATTAAAATGCGTCAATTGATCGTTCATGCAGCCCTCCCGTTAGACAACCTTTTTCCTTATCGTTCGCAAATGATTCCTACCTTCCTACCTTACTCCCGCGACGCAATAATTGCAATGAGGAAAGTGGTGGTGTGCCCAAGCATTCTGAAAAATAAAATCCCGTACTGCATTCGTACGGGAAAAGGAAAAGCAAAGAATCGTTTTTTCATTACAATTGATGATGATTCACTCTCGGATGATGCTCTCTCTCCTTGAAAATCTGGATGAACTCCACCAGGCCATCGACGGCAGCCGCAAGCAGCTTCTCCCCTTTTTCCCGCGTGGCAACTGTCGGGTCTCCCAACGTACCCGTTTCTGAGATCGCGCTCCAGTACGGCATCATGACGACAGGACGTCCTTCTCCTTTCCCGACCAGGTCCAGCCAAAAATACTTGGAGTTCTTGAATTTGTCCAGGTCGCGAACTGCTTTTTCCATTTGCACAAGGTCTTCTTTGATCGCCAGATACATGGAGGTCTCCAGCTCACAGGCATGGTTCATCCCGCCCGGATTCTCGGATTCCCGGATCTCCTCCGCCATTTCGATCAGCGGCTGCAAATCCCAATGAGAGATCGAAGCGCACATCACCTCGGGGTATTCCAGGATCGTTTGACGGGCGACTACCTGCAGCAAGGAGACGTTGCTCCCGTGTCCATTGAGCAGGAGAATGCGCTTGAAGCCTTGATGCGCGAGACTGCGGCATACATCGGTGACGTAGCTGATGAAGGTAGCGGACGATATCGAGATGACGCCGGGAAAATCCATCTGATGAGGCGCATATCCATGATTGATCGGGGGAATCACGACCATGTCCGCAGGGCTTTTTTGCGCAGCGCGCACACACACTTCATTGGCAAGCACGAGATCCGTATCCACGGGAAGATGATGGCCGTGCTCCTCGATCATGGCGACCGGGACCACCGCTACCCGCTCCTCGCGGATGACCTGCTGGATTTCAGGCCATGTCATTTCAGCGAAAAGGTATTTGTTCATCCGAGCATTCCTCCTATTCCCTTACATAGTGGAAGTTGATGTCTTACCATGCGGCAGCTATCAGCTTGCGTACATCTGCTTCTGTGAGTCGACGGGGATTGTTCGGAACGTAGCCATCCTCGATCGCCTGCTTGGCGATCATGTCGATGTTGGAAGCCTTCAGACCCAGCTCCGTCAATCTTTGTGGCATCTGAAGATCCTCGAGCAGGGAGCGTACGACGGCTGCTGCTTCCTTCGCCTTTTCTTCCAAGCTCCACGCATGCCTGCATCCCCCGCCCAACAGTTCAAAAACGTCGGCGTATCTGGCCGGATTGGCAATCCAGTTCCACTCGATTGCATGCGGTAGCAAAATGCCGTTTACCAAGCCATGCGGCACATCATAATAGCCGCCGATGGCATGAGAGATGGCATGCACCACACCAAGCGAGGCATTCCCCGCCCCGATCCCGGCAATCGTGCTGGCAATCAGCATGTTGTTGATGGCTTCCAGATTTCGGCTGTCCGCCACGGCCGGACGTATGGCGCTGTGAATCATCGCAAGCGCGTGCCGATTCAACGCATCGGTGATCGGATTGGCCTTTTTGCAGACGTATCCTTCAATCGCATGTGTCAAAGCATCGATTCCCGTAGCCGCTACCAAATACGAAGGCAGCTTCGTAAGCAAACAGGCGTCGAGAAAGGCGATTTTCGGAGCAAGCGAAGGACCGCCGACGATCATTTTCAGATGGCGCTCATGGTCGCTGATGACGCATGCACGTGTTACTTCACTCCCGGTGCCTACTGTGGTCGGCACAGCAAATAGCGGAATCGCTTCTTTCTGAAATACACCGCGCCCCTCATAATTCCGAATGGAGCCGTGATTGGTCAGCAACAGAGCAAATGCCTTCGCTGCATCCATTACGCTGCCGCCCCCGACGGCGATGATCAGATCCGTCTGCTGTTCTCGAATGGCGAGATAGGCTTTGTCGATGTGGGCAACATCCGGATTGGACTGAACCTCGTCGAATACGGAATACCTGATTTTCGCCGCATCCAGAACTCCCATCACATGCTCAAAGACACCTGAGTGGACGATTCCCTGGTCGGTTATGAGCAAGATGTTCTCGTATCCCTGCTTGCGGATTTCCTCTTCCATACGCTCCACGCAGCCCGGTCCAAAAACAAGCCGAGTTCCCAACAAAAACTCTTGGTACGAAAGCATCGCCATCACCCCTCCTCCATAAATCCGCCATCGATTTCATCCAACGGCCAGATCGGGCGCGGGATTTGCTTGTAGGCAAAATGGGTAAAGTCGTTGGAAGCCAGTCCCGGTGCGTCTACGTAGATCACCTGGCTCACCAGCGGATCGAAGGCTGCCCGGAAGTGATTCTTCACTTTCAGCCCCAAGATCCGCTTCGTCGTCGGCTCAATCCCGATGTGGCGGAACAGCTCCGGATCATTCGCAGAGAGGGCACGACCCGTCAGCAATATATCCAATCCCCCTGCCCTGATATGAGCGGCGCCATTGGTATCCACAAGAAGTCCGGTGTTCATCGGACCCTTGTTTGTGAAAACGCCATTGGTCAGCGCCATGATTTTTGCATCAACTTCTACCGGAGGTCCGAATTCCGGAGACAGCTTTCCGCCGAGAGACAATCGAATCGTGGCTCCCGCTGCCGCTTCCATGCATGCCTGAAGCGACTCCTCGTCGTACAAAGCCCCGAACAACGCATTTTCGAGGTCCAGCGCAATCATTTCCCGCAGGAGCTCCGTCGTATCCCCCGTGCCTCCGCTCAACGGATTGTCCGAAATATCTGCCAGAGCAATCGGCTTGTCAGCCTGGATTTGCAAAGCGCTCTGAAGGGCATCCCGCACTTTCGGCAAGGCAATCACAAAACGCTCCCGATTTTCCCACACCTGCTGCGCCAAAAAGCGGGCTGTTTTCCGTGTTTTTTCTTGATCTGTCCCAACGACCAGGACGCTTGCTCCCGCCTCCGGGATGTCCGCGTACGGAAAGCCTCCAAAGATTGAAGCACCGCCGATGTCCGGATCCTGTTCCTGTTTTTTGGCCAGCTCCACTAGATCGTGCATCGGCCCTTCTGCTGTGCGCATGTTCAGGCTGGGCAGCAAGGCGCGCAGCTTGACAAAGGAAGCGTAAAAGCGCGTACCGCCATCGAGCTGCCGATAGAGCATAGTCGCTGCTTTGCAGCCTTGCTCATACATGTCCACATGCGGGTAGGTCTTGAATCCGAAGTGCAGCGGCGTAAAGTCGAGAATGCGTCTGCCCAGATTGGCGTGCATGTCCAGCGTCGTAGCGATGGGCAGGGACTCTCCGACCTTCTCTCTGATGGCCGCGAGCATTTCGACCTCGGGATCAGTCACACCTTCGACGACCATCGCGCCGTGCAGCGCCAGCAGGAGCCCGTCCATTTCCCCGGCCTGCTCGATGGCGTCCAGCATTTGACTGCGGATGACCTCGTAGGTCTCCCGGGTTACCGGTCCGGATGGAATCGCTGCCGCGCAGAGGAGAGGAACCAGGGTCCCTCCCTTTTCCCTGACCACATCGATGAATCCGCCGACCTCTGTCTTGGTTCCGGTGTATGCGGCCAATATTTTCTCACCCTTGTGGTAGCCTTCCTGGATAAAGTCGTCCAGCGTCGTGCGGACCGGACTGAATGTATGCGATTCATGATAGAAGAATGCGATACCGATTCGATAGGAAGCCATGTTTACACCCCTTTTGTCTCCATGTTTTCTCTCCATTCAATGTCAAACTCGGCGCCCGTCTTTTGCCGCACTTCCTCCAGTGTCGAGTGGGGAGCCAGTTCGATCAGGCGCAGCCTGCCATCCCTTACGCAGAAGACGGCCAGCTCGGTGACAATCAGATCGACAGGGCGCAGGGAGGTAAGCTCGAGCGAAGTCTCTTTGACAATTTTCGGCTGTCCGTCCTTGTTGGTGTGCATGGTGGCAACGATCACCTTCCCGGCTCCTTCCAACAAATCCATCGCACCGCCAACTCCCAGCACAGCCTTGCCGGGAACAGCCCAATTCGCAATCTGGCCGTGCTGGTTGATTTCGAGCGTCCCGAGAATCGTCACATCGACATGGCCCCCGCGAATCATCCCAAACGATGCGGCACTGTCAAAAAAGGAGCTGCCTTCCTCGACTGTGACGGGGAGCTTTCCGGCATTGACCAGATCGGCGTCCGCATGATCAGGACTTGGAGACGGCCCTACACCCAGAATCCCATTTTCTGAATGAACGAACACCCGGACGTCTCGAGGGAGGTAATCGACCACCAGAGTAGGTATGCCGATCCCCAGGTTGACGATGTCTCCGTCTTGCAGCTCTTTGGCTGTACGAGCTGCAATATACTCCTTGACCTTCATCAGTGACACTCTCCCTTCACAATCAGGTAATCAACGAAGAGATGCGGTGTCACGATTTCTTCTGCAGACAATGCTCCCACATCAACGATTTCGTCCACTTCCGCAATGACCGTCGCGGCGGCTGTCGCCATCATCGGATTGAAGTTGCGCGAGGATTTGCGATAGATCAGATTCCCCAAACGATCAGCTTTATAGGCGCGAACCAGGGCAACATCGGCACGCAAGGAGGGCTCGAACAAATATTCCTTCCCATTGATCAGCTTGCGTTCTTTTCCTTCAGCCAGCTTCGTCCCTACCCCCGTCGGCGTATAGAAGCCCCCGATGCCCGCACCGCCTGCGCGGATGGCTTCCGCCAACGTCCCCTGCGGCAGGAGCTGGATTTCCAGCTCTCCCTGCTGATTGGCCTGCACGACATCGGGATTGGAGGTAAAGTAAGAGCCGATTGCTTTTTTCACCCTCTTCTGCAAGACGAGAACACCCAAGCCTTTTCCCGGTTCTCCCAAATTGTTGCTGATAATCGTCAGGTCTTTTACATGCGATTGGCTCAGCTCATTTACAATGGTCAACGGGCAGCCTACCAGTCCAAAACCGCCGACCATCAAGCAATCTCCGTCTTTTATCAGCGCTACGGCTTCTTTCGCATCTATGATTTTTGCCATTGGAATCCCTCCGAAAAAAGAAATCCGGCAAAGAGGAAAAAACAGTTTCCTGTTTCCGCCACGCCTTTACCGGATTTAGATGAGACCATGGAAAGAGGGTATTTCTTTCCACTTCATGAAAATCCATCATTCGTGTCTTTTTATTTGTCGATCCATACATTCCAGAGTCGCGGATAGCCTGCGCTCCAGGATTGATATCCCTTCAAGTACGACTGGTGCGCTTCGATGACGGGATAATAGTAGGTAGCGGTAAAAGACAAATCTTCGCGCAAAAGATCCTGCACCTGGCTGTAAATCTCTTTGCGTTCTCCTTGGTCTACCGTCGTCACGCCTTTGTCGAGCAGTTCATCCATCTTCGGATTTTTATAGCCGTTGAAGTTGGAACTGCTGTGCGTGTAAGCATAGTAAATTTGATTTGGATCTGGACGCGGAGTGATATGGCTGACAGCCAATTGATAATCACCGGAGTTGCTGCGCTCGGAAATGAAGGAGGCCCACTCCAGGATTTCCACCTCCACGTTCATCCCGATCTTTTTCAACTGATTTTGGATCGTCAAAGCCGCTTTTTGGTGGTGGTCATAGGCCTTGGCAGTGGAGATCACGATTTTCTCCCCGTTGTAGCCCGCTTCTTTCAGCAGTTGTTTTGCTTTTTCCAAATCCTGCTGATAGTCTTTGGCATGCGCTTCCGTGTACCACTCCGTCTCGGTATAGACCGGCGAGCTGGCTACCTTGCCCAGACTCCAGGTGGCCACATCCACGATTTCCTGCTTGTTCAGCGCGTAGGCGACTGCCTGTCTCATTTTGAGATTGTCAAACGGCGGCTTTTTAAAACCGAAGAAGAGATAGCCCCAGTTCATAGAGGTTTCCTTGGCCAATACAATGTTGCTGCTGGTTTCCAGGCGCTTTACATCCTTTGGCAAAATGTCTGTGGCGAGATCGATCTCCCCTGTCTCCAGAGCGGTCAAACGCACCGTTGCCTCGGAGATCGGCTTGAAAATGACTTCATCGACATACGGTTTTTTCGCGCCGCCGAAACCGCTTGTGTCTCCCTCCGGAGAAGCGTATTGGTCGAAACGCTTCAACACGAGCTGCTTCCCCTGCTCCCATTTTTCAAACTGGAAGGGACCGGTTCCGATTGGCTTGGTTATCGTACCGCTCTGTTCCTCCGCGATCCCTTTGGGCATGATGACTGCAGGATTGTAAGGATTGGCCAGAGAGGCCAGAAACACGCCCGAAGGCTGTTTCAAGTGGAAAACAACCGTGTAATCGTCCTTGGCTTCGATCGAATCGACCATCGAGAATTCCCCTTTGCGGGCTGCCACTTGCATGAAGCGCTCGATGGAGTACTTCACGTCTTCTGCCTTCATCTCTTTCCCGTTGTGGAATGGGACGCCTTTGCGCAGGGCAAACGTGACGCTCTTGCCGTCTTCGCTCGTCTCCCACTTTTGCGCGAGCAGCGGGATGATATTCATTTTTTCATCGATTGTCACCAGCATTTCCTGTACGTGCAAAAGAGGAATACGGTCTGACAGCACAGTCGACCCGTGCAGGTCCAGCTTGGTCAAATCCGCGCTGACTCCCACCGTCAGCTTGCCGCCTGATTTAGGCGTTCCCTGCTCTTGCGGCGACGTAGTGCTTCCATTCTCGGAGCCCGCAGGCGGGGCTGAAGCTGAACCTCCGCAGCCTGCTGTCACCCAGGCGAGCATCAACACCATTGCGAACAGCGCAAACACGCGAATCTTCCTGAACTTTTGCATGAACGAACACTCCTTTATTGGATGAGATGGCAAGCAACCGCATGACCGTTGGATTCGATCAAGGGTGGAACTGTCTTTTTGCACGCTTCCTCCGCGTAGGGACAGCGCGTATGGAACTTGCAGCCCTGCGGCGGGTTCGCCGGATTGGGAATTTCGCCTGCGAGGGTAATGCGCTCCCGTTTTTTCCGGGGGTGTTCCGCCGGAATTGACGAGAGCAAGGTGCGCGTATAGGGATGCTGCGGATTGGTGAACAGCTCCTCTGCGGTCGCCAGCTCGACGATATTCCCCAGATACATCACAGCGATCCGGTGGCTGATGTGCTTGACGACACTCAAGTCATGCGCGATAAACAACAGGGAAATTCCTGTTTCTTCCTGCAATTCCTCCAGCAGATTGATGATCTGGGACTGAATCGATACGTCCAAGGCGGATACTGGTTCATCACAGACGATCAGCTTGGGATTCAGGGCCAAAGCGCGGGCAATTCCGATCCTCTGTCGCTGTCCGCCGCTGAACTGATGGGGGTAACGCTCAGCGTGCATGGGATTGAGCCCCACCTTATGCAGCAGCCCAGTCGCTTTTTCCCGCCGCTCCTGTTTGCTCATCTCCGTATGGATGCAGTACGGTTCTTCGAGAATATCCCCAATTTTCTGACGCGGATTGAGAGAGGAGAACGGGTCCTGGAAAATCATCTGCACCTCTCGCTTGAAGGCCAGCTTTTCTTTGGCACTCATGGTGGAGATCCCTTTCTTGCCAAACTGGATCTCCCCTGCGGTGGCTTGCAAAAGCTGCACGATGACCCGTCCCAAGGTGCTCTTACCACAGCCGCTCTCTCCGACAAGGCCGAAGGTTTCACCGGGATAGACCTGAAAACTGACCCCATCCACCGCTTTGACATTTCCTGTCTGTCTGCGCAGCAAACCCTGTTTGATCGGGTAGTATTTTTTTACGTCATGCAGTTCCAACAATGGTGTTTTGTCCACTTTTTACACACCTCCTTGCTTGGCGATGACCTGATCGCTGTGCCAGCACTTGACGCGATGTCCCGGCGCAAGCTCCTGGATGGGCGGCTCTTTTTCCTGGCACAACGAGGTGGCATACGAGCAACGGGGGTGAAAACGGCACCCCTTCGGCATATCGCGCTGCAGCGGCACACTGCCCGGAATCGAATACAGCTTCACCTTTTTGCCGCTGATCTTGGGGATTGAGCGCAAAAGACCTTCGGTGTACGGATGCGCCGTTTGATCAAACAGCACTTCCGTCGGAGCTTCCTCCACAATTTGGCCCGCGTACATGACCATCACGCGGTCACATGTCTCTGCTACCACGCCCATATCGTGCGTGATCATAATGATGGCGGAGCCGAACGTCTGCCGCAGGTCATTGAGCAGATCCAGAATTTGCGCCTGAACCGTCACATCCAGGGCCGTAGTCGGTTCATCGGCAATGATCAGCTGCGGATTGCAGGCCAAGGCCATCGCGATCATGACACGCTGCCGCATGCCTCCCGAAAGCTGATGCGGATACTCGTGGTATCTCAGCTCCGGATTGGAGATGCCTACGCGGCGCAAAAGTTCAATCGAGCGCTCTTTTGCCTCGTTCGCCGCAATCTTCTGATGGAATTGCATCGCTTCGTCGATCTGGCTGCCGACGGTAAAGGCCGGATCAAGCGAGCTCATCGGGTCTTGAAAGATCATCGACATGCTGTTGCCGCGGATCGAACGCAGGTAGTCAGGAGATTGTGCAAGCAGGTTTTTCTCCTGAAACCAGATCTCTCCGCCGATCTGTTTCGCGGGTGGAGACGGGATCAGTCCCATGATCGCCATCGAGCTGACGCTTTTTCCACAGCCGCTCTCTCCGACCAAACCGACAGTCTCCCCTTTGTTCACATGAAAATCGACGCTGCTGACCACTTCGACCGGTCCGTCCGGGGTGTGGAATTGAACCGTCAACCCTTTTACATCCAACAATCTGCTATTCATGTGTGCATCATCACCTCTGCTCGTAGAATCGTCTGTTCATAGGGATTGGCTATTTCATGCGAGGGTCCAGGTAGTCACGCAGTCCATCCCCCAAAAGATTCAAACCCAGGACCGTAACAGCGATGGCCACACCCGGAAAAACGGTGATCCAGGGTGCTTCCAGCATGTACTGGCGACCGTCGTACAAAATATTTCCCCAGCTTGGCTCCGGCTGCGGTACCCCGAGCCCGATAAAGCTCAGCGAAGCCTCTGCCAGAATCGCGTAGGCGAAGTAGGTCGTCATCTGGATCAGCAGAGGCGACAAGCAATTGGGCAAGATATGCTTGAAGAGGATGCGGATATGGGAGCCTCCCATCACCTGTATCGCCTCTACGTATTCCTTGTTTTTCACTGACAAAACGGTACCCCGCACAAGTCTGGCGAACAAAGGCGCGTACACGACAGCCAGCGCCACAATGATATTGCCCATGTTGTTCCCGAGAGCCGCCATCAGCGCAATCGCAAACAAGATCGGCGGAAAAGACATCAAACCATCCACGATCCGCATCAGGACGTTATCGACCCATCGACCGTAATAGCCGGAAATCAAGCCGATTACGATGCCGATCACCGCGGAAATCGTCACAGCAGACACGGAGATGGCGATGGAGACCTGCGCCCCCATCAAGACGCGGCTGAAAATGTCTCGTCCAAACTCATCCGTCCCGAACAGATGCGTAGCGGAGGGATTGGCAATTCGATTTCCGTAATCGACATCCTCCACGGGATCAAACGGCGCTAATAAAGGAGCCAAAATTGCGATCAGGATGACAAAACAGACGATGGCAAGGCCGAAGGCGGCTATCTTGCGGATGGAGAAAACCTTCCAGAAGGCACGCATCTGTTCGGCAAACTGGCCCTTTTTCTCTGCTTCTTTCGTAATCTCTACATATTCCATGCTTTCTCACCCCTCGTTGTAGTCAATTTTGGGATCGAAGTACGCATACAGCAGGTCTACGACCAGACTGATCAAGACGTAAATCACAGCTACGCACAGGATCACGCCTTGGATGACAGGATAATCTCGGTTGAAGACCGACTGAACCAACAGCTGCCCGATGCCCGGGATGCTGAAAATCGTCTCGACGACCACCGTTCCGCCGAGCAGGAGGCCGAAGTTGATCCCAATAATTGTAATAATCGGAATCATGGAATTTTTCAGTGCATGCTTCAGGATCACGACCTTTTCCGTCCCGCCTTTGGCTCGGATTGTGCGAATATAGTCCTGCTTCAGCACTTCCAGCATGCTCGAGCGCGTCATGCGCGTGACGATTCCCGCTTGCAAAAAGCCGAGCGCAAATGCCGGCAGGGCGAGATGCTCCAGATGCTTCCAGAGATTTTGCGTCACGTCGACGTAGCCCGTAGAGGGGAACCAGCCCAAATGAAGTGAAAAGGTCATAATGAGCAGAAGTCCCGCCCAAAAGTTGGGGACCGAAACCCCGATCAAAGCGATCAGCATGGCTCCGTAATCCCAGCGGGTGTTGTGTCGAACGGCCGAGATGATGCCCAGTGGAATTGCGATCACGACGGAGATGAGGAGCGCGTACATAATCAGTGCCATGGTGGCTGGCAGACGCTCCCAGAGCAAGGTCAGCACCTCCTTGTCGGAGACCAGGGAGTGGCCTAAATCGCCGGACAGCATATGCCCAAGCCAATTGAAAAATTGTTCTGCCAGCGGTTTGTTCAAACCGAGTTGTTCCTGCAGCTCAGCCAGCTGTTGGGGAGTCGCTTCGGCCCCCAGCATGACGGCAGCAGGGTCTCCCGGCACCAGGTGAACCAACAGAAAGACCACGATGGATACAACCAAAAGTACAGGAATCATTGAAAATAATCGTTTGATGACGTAGTTTGCCATGCTTGTTTTCTGCCTCCTTTCCCATGTAGGGGCTAGACATTCGTATAAATCGTCTTCCACTCTGTCATGCTGTCAAAAGCGTGGTGGGAGACCTCGCGATGACCATTTCCGGACATTTTCATCCCGCCAAACGGGGCTCCCGTCTCCGAGCTGGATGTGCCGCTGTTGATGTAGACGAGACCGGATTCCAACTCTCTCATCGCTCGTCCAGCGTAATGCAGGCTGTTGGTGTAGATGGCGCTGGACAGCCCGTATTCCGTGTTGTTGTTGATCGCGACCGCCTCTTCAAAATTTTTCGCCCCGAGAATCGCCAGCACCGGACCGAAGATCTCCTCTCTGGCGATGCGATCCGTTGGACGAACGTTGGTAATCACCGTTGGCGCGTAAAAATACCCTGCGCGCTCCAAGCGTTCTCCGCCCGTCAGCACAATGCCGCCCTGGGATTTCGCGATTTCTGCATAACGCTCGACGGTGTCCAGCTGGCTGCGCGTAGCCAGTGGCCCCATCTCAACCCCCGGCTGCAGGCCATCACCGACCGTGATGCTTTTGGACAGTGCAACGACGCGGCGCTCTAGTTCTTCGCGGATGGATTCTTCGGCGATGACGCGGCTTGCTGCCGTACATCGCTGTCCTGCAGTCGTGAACGCCGCTTGTACGATCCCCTCCGCCGCCTTGTCCAGATCGGCATCTGCCAAGACGATTACACCGTTTTTACCGCCTAGCTCCAGCGAGACCCGCTTCAGCGTCTTGCTTCCTTTTTCCGCAAGGCCAATTCCTACTGCCGTAGAGCCAGTAAAGGAGATGACCTTGACATCTGGATGTTCCACCAGCGCCTCCCCTACTTGGCTGCCCGACCCCAGAACTAGGTTGAGCACACCTGGAGGAAGTCCGGCTAACGCGAACAGCTCCGTAAAGGCACAGGCAGATAGAGCTACGTTGGACGCCGGCTTCCAGACAACCGTATTGCCTGCGATCAAAGCGGCAAATATCTTGTATGCGGCGAGCGCGATGGGGAAGTTCCAAGGCGTGATACAGGCGACGACTCCTATCGGCTCACGGATGGTCATTGCCATTCGCTCATTGGCAGATGTCGGGATCGTTTCGCCGAACAGCCTGCGTCCCTCGCCCGCCATATACCTGCAAGCCGCGATTGTCGCACCCAGCTCGCTTCGTGATTCGGCCAGCACCTTGCCCATCTCGATGGTCATGGTTCGGGCAATCGCCTCTTTGCGGGAAGCCAGCAGATCCGAAAACGTGTACAGAATCTCGGCACGGTGCGGTGCAGGTATTCTGCGCCAGGCTTGAAACGCCTCATGGGCGGACGAGACAGCTTCATCGACTTCTTGTTTCCCCGACATCCGGCAGGTTGCGATCACCTCCTCCGTAGCCGGGTTGATGCTTTCAAAGCATGAATCTGTCTTCGGCATGCGCCAGTCGCCTTTCACAAAGTTTCCTTTGTAAACGGGGCTTTGCACCTTGCTCATCCTCTCAACCTCCTTCTCTTCCACTCCCTATCCCTACTGCAAGGAGGCGCGAATCTGCTCTTCCCACATGGTGACGGCCTCATCCAGGATCTGCACCAGCTCATCCACCTCAGCCCGCGAAATCGTAAGCGGTGGTGCTACCAGCAGATGGTTGCCCAGAATTCCGTCTACCGTTCCCGTGCCGGGATAAAAGACTGCTCCCCGTTCCATCGCTGCCTGGTTAAGCCGCTCCGCCATGTCGAGACCCGGTGGAAAATGCAGATCTTTTTCCTGATCGAGCAGGAGCTCGACTCCGAGCAAGAGCCCTTTCCCGCGCACTTCGCCCATCATTGCGTGACGGCTTTGCAGTTCCTGCAGACGTAGGAACAGGTAGTCACCTTGTTGCGCGCCATTTTCCCTTACGCGTTTTTCCCGATAGTAGCGGACCGCAGCCAAGCCTGCCGCAACAGATACCGGATGTCCGCTGAAAGTGTACCCGTGTACAAACCGGCCGTTGCCGTATTGAATCAGGCTGTCGACCAGCTTGTCGGAGACGACCATGCCGGCCAGTGGAGCGTAACCGCCTGATACCCCCTTGCCAAAAGTCAGAATGTCCGGCTCCACGCCAAAATGCTCGATGGCAAAATTCGTACCCGTCCGTCCGAAACCAGTCATCACTTCATCGACGATCATGACGACTTCGTAGCGATCACAGATCTCCCGGATGCGGCGCAGATAGCCTTCTGGCGGGACGCCTGCCCCTTGCTGGCTCCCGACGATGGGCTCGCAGATGAAGCACGAGATATTTTCGGGACCCAGTTCGCGGATCAGCCGTTCCAGGTCGTCTGCACAGGCCAACGTGTTGTCCTTTTGACAGGTCTCCGCTGTTTTTCCGTATGGACAGCGCTTACAATACGGCGAATAGATATGTCGGGCGTGATTGAGCATCGGAGTGTACATCTTGCGCCTTTTGATATCTCCTCCGGCAGACAGGGAGGCCATGGTATTGCCGTGGTAGCTTTGCCAGCGGCCAATCGCGATGTGCTTGCCCGGTTGTCCACGGTCTGCATGATACTGTCTGGCGAGCTTGATCGCACTCTCATTGGCCTCCGATCCACCGGATGTAAAGTAAACCCGATTGAGGGTCGGGGGTGCCAACTCCCCGATCTCCCTCGCCAGCTCCTGCAAAACCTCTGTTTCAAAGCGAAGCGTATGGACGAAGCCCGCTTTCATTGCTTGCTGTGCCATCGCCTCCGCGATTTCTCCGACCCCGTGACCCAGATTGGCAGCCACAGCTCCGGATGAAGCGTCCAGGTATCTCTTGCCTTGCGAATCGTACAGATAGACCCCCTCACCGTGTGTGATAAGCGGATAGCTTTTTGTAAAATCGCGATGAAACACGTAATCCTTTTCCTGCTTTACTCCTCCCATTTTTCCACCACCATTGCCATGCCCTGACCACCCGCAATGCAGAGTGTGCCGAGCCCGTATTTTGCATCTCTCTTGCGCATTTCGTGAACCAGTGTCACCAGGATCCGCGCTCCCGAGCAGCCCAGTGGATGTCCCAGGGCGATCGCGCCACCGTTGACATTTACCCGCTCTTCCGTAATTCCCCACTCCTTGAGAACAGCGAGGCTTTGTGCGGCAAAGGCTTCATTCAGCTCGATCAGTTCCATGTCGCCAAGCTCCAGCCCCGCTATAGCAAGGGCCTTTTGACTGGCCGGAACCGGTCCTATCCCCATCTCTTTGGGGGATACACCCGCAGCGGCAAAGGAACGAATTCTCGCAAGCGGCGTCAGCCCCAAGGCCAGCGCTCTCTCTTCCTTCATCATCAAAAGCATCGCGGCTCCGTCATTTCTCCCGGAAGAATTGCCTGCGGTGACGGTTCCACCCTCGCGAAAGACGGGTGCCAGCTTCGCCAGTTTTTCCAGCGTGGTTTCGCGAGGATGCTCATCTACCGCGAAGAGGCGTGTGCCCAGCTTCCCTTCCTGTATCTCCACCGGCACGATCTCGTCCGTGAAAGCATGCGTCTGGATCGCACGTCTGGCCTTCTGCTGGCTTTTCAGCGCGTAGGCATCCTGCTCCTCACGGGAAATGGCGTACTTGTCAGCCAGCCATTCCGCCGTCTCGCCCATCGTAAAATGCCCATAGCGGGATTGCGGCTGCGAGCGCGGCTGACTCTCGGTGTTGGAATCATAGAGGGTGAGATCACCCGGCTGGATACCGAAGCGGTTCCCAACAAAGTAATAGGGAGCTTGCGACATGCTTTCCACTCCTCCAGCCAGCACGATCTCGGACTGCCCCGTCGCGATCGACTGGTAGGCGTTGGCGACTGCCTGCATCCCTGATCCGCATTGGCGGTGTACCGTGTAGCCTGTGACGCTCTCTGGAAAGATGGCCTTCAATGCGCTCACGCGGGCGATGTTGGGGGTGTGTGCGCTTTGCTTGGTTTGGCCGACGATGATCTCATCTACCAGGTCAGGAGTGAGACCGGATAAAGAGAGATTGTTGTTGATGACGAGTGCGAGCAAATCTTCTGGAGGGACGCTGGCTAATGCGCCTCCGAATCTCCCGATGGGGGTACGTAGTGCATTGACAATGACAACCATTTTTTCACCTCGATTGGTTATGGGGGACCTTGTGGAAAAACGAAAAAACCGAGCTCATGGCAAACAGACCTTCCAGGAATGAGGGTTCATTCCCAAGAGTCAATGCCGAGCTCGGTTTTGATGAGAACATGGAAAGAGGTTGTCTTCCCACTTCAAAAAAACCAATCCATATGCTATTTTTGCTTCTCCAAAAGGTCCCAGTATCGTTGTACGGCTGATTGCAAAGCGACGATGATCGCCTGCTGGGACGGAGCAAAGTAGTGGCTTTGAATGCGCTGAATCAACGGCTCCAAGCCATGATCGAGCTGGTAGCCGATCAGCAGCCTCTCAAAAAAGTTTTTGGTCAAGGCGGCCACAAAGGTAAATTCCACTCCAACAATCTTGTGCGAGATAAGGTCGACTTCCAAAACAATACCCGCATGCTTGTATACCTCATACATGGAAGTACCTTGGGGAGCCTTGGAATAGCCTGTGACTAGAACTGTATTCAATTCCTCCATGGTGCACGTCCCTTATCTTTTTTCAATTAGGAACATTATAAAAATACGGAATATTTATTGTCAATCATGGATCTTGTTTTTTTTAGAATTTCTTAACTTGTGCCCTGTTTTGTAAACTTGCGATTGTATCATCAATTGCCCTCTTTTCTCTTATATTTGCCAAACCCAACCTGGTCTACCTCATGCACACCGAGATGATGCAAGATGTAGATTCCGTCCTTTTCTCTCTGCATCGTCGCGAACTTTGTATTCATCCCGGACCAGCCCTCAGTACCGTCTTCGGAGTAGTTGCCCGTGGCAAAAAGTTGCGCATTTTCCTTGCTGTTCCACAGGGTAACGGTACGTCCCTTGACCTCAGGCAGTTGGTTCAGGATGCGCAGGATGTAGAGCTTTTGCAGATCCGTGTTGCGAGGTACTTCCTCACGGTATATCGGCGAGTACACGACCGTTTTCTCTTCATCGTCGGCAATGATTTCAAATGGAAAATCCTCATCATCCCCATTCAGGACTTGCGAGACAAAACGCTGGTATGATGCAAATGCTTCTCGGTCTCCTCCAACTCTTTTTGCAGGCCTTCCTGCTCCCCCACGTTTGCTTTTACCTTCATGGACAACGTGGCGATCTGCTGCTGCAATTGCTGGTTTTCTTTTTCTGCATCGAGGGTTTTTTTAGCATGTTCGTCCTGGATCGAAGTCAGGCTGAACCACCAAATCCCTGCTGTAGCCACACACCCTACGAACAATCCGAGAAAAAATTGTTTCATATCCTGATCCCCCTTGAAAACACCCCTGCGCCTTTTCGACTTCATCATAGATAGAGACGTAATGAAGCAAAAAAAGGATACCTGCCTGTCCGCGCATTGGCATCTCCCACTAAGTATGATATCTTCAAGCCATATAGAATGGTGTTACTATCTACGGGAAGCGAGGAGTTACTTTGACGATTACGATCTTGTTGTTTGCCGGACTTGCCGAACGAGCCAACCAGCGAGAGATTCAGCTTACCCTGCCTGAACAGGCGACGGTGCGTGATTTGTTGCAGGCAGCAGCCGAACAGTATCCCGCCCTCTCTCCCTTGCTCGGCAGTTGTTTTGTCTCTCTCAATCACGAATATGCGGCACCCGATCACGTCATTCAAGCAAGTGACGAGATTGCCCTCCTGCCCCCTGTCAGCGGCGGAGAAGAGCCCTTGTTTTCGATTACGACGGAGCCGCTCAGCGCAGACAAGCTGATCCGTCTGGTGAGCAATCCGCATGCTGGCGCGGTCCTTACCTTTGTCGGAACCGTGCGTGAATTTACACATGGACAGCGTACGGTCTATCTTTCCTATGAAGCTTACGCCCCCATGGCTGTTGAAAAAATGAAGCAGATCGCCGCCGAGATCGACGAGCGCTGGCCCGGTGCGCGGGTAGCGATGCAGCATCGCATCGGAGATCTGCAAATCGAAGAAATCGCCGTGATCGTCGCGGTTGCCACACCACACCGCAACGAATCCTTTGAAGCAGGCCGCTACGCCATCGAAAGGCTAAAGCAAATCGTTCCCATCTGGAAGAAAGAGATGTGGGAGGATGGCAGCGAGTGGAAAGGACATCAGCAAGGTCCGTGGAACCCGCTGGCGACCTACGATAAAGGGGGCCAGTAACACGTGGACACGCGATATTCCCGTCAAATCCTGTTCGCCCCGATCGGACGGGCAGGCCAGGAAAAACTGCGTCAAAGCCGGGTAGCCATCGTCGGGATGGGCGCGCTGGGGACCGTCTTGTCCAACCATATGGTGCGGGCCGGGGTAGGTTTTGTGCGATTGATCGACCGCGATTTTGTAGAGCCGAGCAATCTGCAGCGGCAGATGCTGTACGATGAAGCAGACGCTGCCGAGCATATGCCAAAGTCGATTGCGGCACACGCCAAGCTCTCCCGCATCAATTCCGAGGTTGCCATCGAGCCGATTGTTGCCGACCTGACAGCTTTCAATGCGGAACAGTGGCTGACAGACGTGGACCTCGTGCTGGATGCGACGGATAATTTTCAGGTTCGCTACCTCGTGAATGACGTCTGCGTCAAACACGGGATTCCCTGGGTCTACGGCGGAGCAGTGAGCGCGACCGGAACCTTTACCACGATTCGTCCGGGTGTCACTCCCTGCCTGCGCTGTCTGTTCCCGGAAGCACCCCGTCCAGGCGAGATGGCGACGTGTGATACGGCTGGCGGGATTGGCCCGATTATCCATATCATCGCTTCGTATCAAGCGACAGAAGCCTTCAAAATCCTGATTGGAGCGGAAGAAGCCTTCAACCCCAATCTGGAGCATTTCGACATCTGGAACAACCATCATCAGCAGATCAAGGTCGCCCATGCGCGGCACGCGAATTGTCCTTGCTGCGGTCAGCGGGAATTTTCCTTTTTGAATCCAGACACCCAGGACGGACAGGCCGTATCGCTATGCGGGCGAGATACCGTGCAGATCTCGCCTCTCGACAGCATGTCGCTCGATCTGGATGCACTTGCCAGCCGGCTTGAAGCATTGGGGCAGGTGGAGCGCAACAAGTTTTTGCTGCGGTTCCACGTCGCTCCCCATACGCTGGTCGTATTCCCGGACGGTCGGGTGCTCGTGCAAGGAACGGATGACGTCAGCCAAGCCAGGACTCTCCACGCCAAATATATTGGCGCATAACGAACCATTCCTTTTTCAGGGACAACAAAGAAGGGCGATCTCAGCCGTCGGATATCGACGGCGAGATCGCCCTTCTTTGCTTGATTCGCTGGCTTAATCCAGTCATGGTTCCACTCTTTTTGCCATCTCAGGCAGCGTAACGGTAAAAGTCGTTCCCTTTCCCAACTCGCTTGACACGGCAATCGTGCCATGATGCAGATCGATGATTTTCTTCACGATCGAAAGCCCCAGCCCACTTCCGCCGCCTCCGGTGCGGGTTCGCGACTTGTCTGCCTTATAGAATCGCTCGAAAATGCGCTCCTGATCCTCTTTGGCAATTCCGATGCCCGTATCGGTTATGCGTACGATCACATCTTGTTCTTGGCGATGCATCTGAATCCCCAGTCTTCCGCCTTGCGAGGAAAACTTGATGCTGTTGCTGATCAGATTGTTCCAGACTTGGCTCAGCATCTCCTCATCGGCGACGATCTCCACCTTCTCCAAGGCGATATCCAAGTCTAAGTCCTTCTCCAGCCATTGCGGCTCACACGCCAGAATAATGCGGCGCAATTGCTGATCCAGGCTGTAGGCCTTGCGCTCGACGGGATGATGCTTACCCTCCAGCGACGTCAGTTTGAGCAGATTGTCGCTGATCTTGGACAGTCTGGCGCTCTCCGCCTCAATGATTTCGAGATAATGCAGCTGTTCCTCGCGTGTGAGATTGTCATTTTGCAATGCCCTGGCAAAGCCGCTGATCGAGGTCAATGGAGACTGAATCTCATGGGAGACGTTCGAAATAAACTCTTGGCGCAATTTCTCCATCTCACTCAGCTGTTCTGCCATGTGGTTGATGCCGTCGACCAGCTCGCCCCAGTGACGGTCCATTTTCACATCGAGGTTGACGCTGAAATCCCCCTTGGCAATTCGGCGCAGCGCATCGATCAGCATGCGAAAGAGATCGAGATGACGCCTTGGAAACAGCCTGGAGGCCAGAAACATCACCCCCAGGAAGATGAAAAATCCGAGAAAGCTATGGATCAGCGCCAGAGAAAAGTCAGTAGCCTCGGGCCATATTTTGGGGTACAAAGCTGACGTAATGCCATAGGCCGCCGACCAACAGCCGGCCAGCAGGATCAAAAAGGCAAGGAGGCCGAGCAACCTGACAACGTAGCGCCACCCACGCCACGTTTTCATGGAAGCACCTCCAAGCGATAGCCGAGACCGCGAACCGTTCGGATCAAAAAGCCGTATTCCTCAGCAGCGAACCGCTCGCGCAACCGATTGATATGCACATCCACGGTACGCTCATTTCCTTCAAAATCATACCCCCAGATTTGTTCAATCAATTGCTCGCGGGAGAGCGTTTTTCCCGAATAGCTGGCCAGCATAAACAGCAGCTCAAATTCTTTGAGCGGGATCGTCAACAGTTTGTCATCCTGCGTGATTTCGAATGTTTGCCGATTTATTTGCAAGCTGCCCACCTGCACGATATGGGAAGCAGCGATGCGGTACCGCTTCAGCAATGCCTTGACCCGGACCACCAGCTCCGCAGGCTCGAAAGGTTTGACGAGATAATCGTCGGTGCCAAGCTCAAAGCCTTTGATCTTCTGCGACGTCTCCCCCTTTGCCGTCAGCATCAGCAGCGGAATGTCGTACATTTTGCGCAGCTCACGGCACAGCTCCCAGCCATCCATGTTGGGCATCATGATGTCGAGGACAACCAGATCAGCAGGGGTGTGTTCCAGTCGGGCGAGAGCCTCCTGACCATCCGCCGCTTCCACGATGTCAAAGCCTTCACGCTGTAAAAAGACTCGAACCAGCTCGCGAATATACGGATCATCGTCAACCACCATGATTTTTGCCAACGGGCTGCACCTCCTTCACACGCAATTGTTGGGTAGCAAATTCACGGTACATCGCATGAGTTGAAAACAGTTCAGCGTGCGTACCTCTTCCGGTAATTTTTCCCTTTTCCATAAAAAGAATCTGATCAGCATCCACGACGGTAGAGAGGCGATGGGCGATGACGAGCGTCGTACGTCCCTTCATGAGATTGGCAAGCGCCTGCTGGACGATCCATTCCGATGTGCTGTCCAAGCTCGAGGTCGCTTCATCCAACATGAGAATTTGCGGATCTCGCAGCAAAGCGCGAGCGATGCCGATGCGCTGGCGTTGCCCTCCAGAAAGCTTGACACCTCTCTCCCCCACCTGCGTGTCGTACCCATCAGGAAATTCCTCGATAAACTCGTCTTCATAGGCCATGGCAGCCGCCTGCTTCAACTCATCTTCGCTGATCTCACGCGACAAACCATAGCAAATATTTTCCCGGATCGTTCCGGCGATCAACGGGCTCTCCTGTGATACATACCCAATCTTGCTACGCCAGGACGCCAATGTAAAGTCTTGGATAGCTTCGTTCCCGAGACGTATCTCGCCGCTTTGCGGCTGGTAATAGCGTTCAAGCAAGGAAAACATGGTCGTTTTTCCACTTCCGCTCGGTCCGACAATCGCCGTGACCTTCCCGGGATCAATCGTGAAGCTGACATCGTCCAGAATCCTTTCACCGCCATCCTCGTAGGCGAAGTGAATATGCTCCACACGAATAGGCATCTCCATATTCTCCACGCTTTTCCCTAAGGCATGGTCTTCCTCTTCAGCTCCCAATGTAACGATGATTCGCTCCGTCGCTCCCATCGCCTTTTGCAATTGGGTAAAAAAGTGCGTGAATTGCCCCATCGGCATGATGATTTGAACGAGGTATAAGATGAAGGCGACCAATTCCCCGGCCGTCAGCGCGCCAGTGGACACGCGCATGCCGCCATAGCCCATGATCACGACCAGAAGCACCATGATGATGAAGGACATGAGCGGCCCGATCATCGCCTGGACTCTGCCTTCCTTGACCCCGAAGCGGAACAGGTTGTCGATGCCTTTTTTTCCGTTCTCATACTCTAACGGCTCGGCATTGGAGGATTTGACCAGACGTATCTCGGAGAGCACCTGACTCATGATCGCGGTAAAGCTGGCCGTCTCATCCTGCAAGCCTTTGGAGATCCGATACATCTGACGCCCCAAGGGAAGCAGGATAGCAAAAGAGATAGGGACGGCAATGAGGATCACCAGCGTCATCTGCCAATCGAGGTAAAAGAGCGTTGCTAGTGAACCGATGATCGCAA
The DNA here is from genome assembly GCF_000503775.1 of Brevibacillus panacihumi W25. GTDB lineage: Bacteria > Bacillota > Bacilli > Brevibacillales > Brevibacillaceae > Brevibacillus > Brevibacillus panacihumi_A. Next base: position 979,024 of record NZ_KI629785.1, read on the forward strand.
TCACACCGGTAAAGAAGTTGGACAGATGCTCGGAAATCAGACTTTTGACGACACCGGTGTCATTCGTCATCCGGCTGATGGTGTCCCCTGTCTGGTGATTGTCATAGTAGGAGACCGGCAGCACCAGCAGCTTTTTCCACAGACGATCCCGCAATGCTGCTACGATGCTTTGCCCGACATGATTGAGCAAATAGATCGAAAGCCCTCCGGCGACAGCTTGCGCGACAAAGGCGAGCGCCAGAAGCGCGATTTGCCCCCTGCTGATGTCCGAAATCGTGAAGCTATCCACGAGATCTCGGGTAAAAAGCGGAATCACCAAGCTGACCAAAGTCGTGGCAACACTGAGGAACAGTGCAATGCCGATTTTCAGCTTGGAAGGCTTCGTTTCTTTTATTAATTGAAAGAAAGGGCGCCAGCTTGCCTTTGTTCGATCCGTTTTATCTGTTTTCATGTAAGATCCTCCCTGTTTCAAGATCGCTGTCCTCCCGATACCGCAGGAGAAACGAGCGTTTTTTCCTTGCAAGAGAAAAAATACCGCATGAATGTAAACGGAATATAAACGGAATAATACGGGAGACTGGGTCATTTTTTTATTTTATTTCGTTCCAATTTTGTTTTCAGATTATTTTTGTATATAAATGATGAATTTGGGGTAGAAGACAGGAGCCAAATCGAGTATAATAGGTTCGTAATTAATAAACGAAACTTAGTTTCATCAGATGAAACCCCAAGTTGACCAAGGGAGGTTGTATACATTGTCTAACAAAGATGCTTACAAAGTGAAATCTTCCCTTCAAGTAGGCGGCAAATCTATTGCATACTATCGCCTGCAAGGGTTGGAAGAACAAGGCGTTGGAGAAGTTTCCAAGCTGCCGTTCTCCATTAAAGTTCTGCTCGAGGCAGCCGTTCGTCAATTCGACGGCCGCGCGATTACCAAGGAGCATGTGCAACAACTGGCCAACTGGACAAAAGGCCGCGACGCTAACCAAGAAGTACCTCTCGCTCCTGCACGCATCGTTCTGCAAGACTTCACCGGTGTGCCGGCTGTCGTTGACTTGGCAGCAATGCGCATTGCGATGAAACGTGCTGGCGGAGATCCAAAACGAATCAATCCGCTGGTTCCTGTAGATCTGGTAATCGACCACTCCGTCATGGTTGACGACTTCGGCAACCCATTGGCGTTGGAAAACAATATGAAGCTGGAATTCGAACGCAACCAAGAGCGCTACCGCTTCCTGCGCTGGGCGCAAACTGCGTTTGACAACTTCCGTGCCGTTCCTCCTGCTACTGGTATCGTTCACCAGGTAAACCTGGAGTATCTGGCAACTGTAGTCGCTACTCGCGAAGTAGACGGCGAACTGGTCGCATTCCCTGATTCCCTCGTAGGTACTGACTCCCACACCACCATGATCAACGGTCTTGGCGTACTCGGCTGGGGTGTCGGCGGTATCGAGGCTGAAGCAGGAATGCTCGGTCAACCACTCTATTTCGTAACACCTGAAGTAGTTGGTTTCAAACTGACTGGCACTCTGAGCCCTGGTGCTACTGCAACTGACCTGGCTCTGACTGTAACCCAAATGCTGCGCAAAAAAGGCGTAGTCGGGAAATTTGTAGAATTCTACGGTCCTGGCCTGTCCAACATCTCGCTGGCTGACCGCGCGACTGTAGCCAACATGGCACCTGAGTACGGCGCAACTATGGGCTTCTTCCCAGTAGATGCGGAAACTCTCAACTATCTGCGCCAAACAGGCCGCGAAGAAGACCTGATCTCCCTGGTAGAAGCATACACCAAAGAACAAGGCCTCTTCCGTACCGACGATACGCCAGACCCAGTATTCTCCGAAACACTGGAACTGGATCTGTCCACTGTCGTACCTAGCTTGGCTGGTCCAAAACGCCCGCAAGACCGCGTAGAGCTGACTGCGATGAAGCAAAGCTTCAACGACAGCCTCCGTACGCCAATCGAAAAAGGCGGCTTTGGCCTCTCCGATGAGAAAATTGCAGCGGAAGCTCCTGTCGTCTATCCAAACGGCGAAAAAGCTACGCTGAAAACCGGTTCTGTAGTAATTGCAGCGATTACTTCCTGTACCAATACATCAAACCCAAGCGTTATGCTGGGCGCTGGTATCCTGGCGAAAAAAGCAGTGGAAAAAGGCCTGAAAAAGCCTGCTTTCGTGAAAAGCTCCCTGGCTCCAGGTTCCCGTGTCGTAACCCAATACCTGATCGACGCAGGTCTGATGGAATCCCTGGATGCCCTCGGCTTCAACGTAGTCGGTTATGGTTGCACCACTTGCATCGGTAACTCCGGTCCATTGCCAGAAGTTACAAGCAAAGCAATTGCGGACGAAGATCTGACTGTAGCAGCCGTTCTCTCCGGTAACCGCAACTTCGAAGGCCGTATCCATGCCCAGGTAAAAGCGAACTACCTTGCTTCTCCTCCATTGGTTATCGCCTATGCCCTGGCTGGTACTGTAAACATCGATCTGCAAAACGAGCCGCTTGGCGAAGACAAAGACGGTAAACCTGTTTACCTGAAAGACATCTGGCCAACTCCTGAAGAAATCGCAGCTGCGATGGACAAAGCGATGAACCCAGCTCTGTTCCGCGCTGAGTACGGTCAAGTCTTCACACAAAACGAAGCATGGAACAAAATCGACGTTCCAACTGGCGATCTGTACGAGTGGGATGAAAACTCCACCTACATCCAGGAGCCTCCATTCTTCCAAAACCTGCAAGGTGATGTAGGTCATATCGCGGACATCAAGACAGCAAGCCCAATCGCTCTGTTCGGTGATTCCGTAACGACAGACCACATCTCTCCAGCAGGTAACATTGCGCCAACAAGCCCTGCAGGTCTCTACCTGCAATCCAAAGGCGTAGAACGCAAAGACTTCAACTCCTACGGCGCTCGTCGCGGTAGTCATGATGTCATGATGCGCGGTACATTCGCCAACATCCGCATCCGCAACCAAGTGGCTCCAGGAACAGAAGGCGGCGTAACCAAATACCTGCCAACCGGTGAAGTCATGTCCATCTACGATGCTTGCATGAAATATCAAGCAGACGGTACTCCACTCGTGGTGCTCGCAGGTAAAGAGTACGGTACTGGTTCTTCCCGTGACTGGGCAGCAAAAGGTACCTTCCTCTTGGGCATCAAAGCTGTTATCGCTGAGAGCTTTGAGCGCATCCACCGTTCCAACCTGGTCGGTATGGGCGTACTGCCGCTCCAATTCGCTGACGGCCAAAGCTGGAAGTCCCTCGGCATCGACGGAACTGAATCCTTCAGCATCGAAGGTCTGTCTGACGATGTACAACCAGGACAGCGCGTAACCGTAACAGCTACACGCAAAGACGGCAGCACACTGCAATTCGACGTAATCGTTCGTCTCGACTCCATGGTAGACGTCGATTACTACCGCAATGGCGGTATCCTGCAAACCGTCCTGCGTCAACTGTTGGACGAAGGACAAAAGGTAAACGCGTAAAATCTAGTTTTTCAAATACGTCTGATACAGCACCCACCCATATAAAAGAGGCAGGCATCGCATATGCGATGACCTGCCTCTTTTGCTTGTTCATTTTTCGATCTGCTCGACGCTCACACTGCTCTTTCTTTTACCGCCGACAATCCCCGATGCAACCGTAACTCCCAGGAAGACCAGCAGACCTCCCCAGATTTGCGAAGCGGTGATGCTCTCTCCCAGCAAGACACTGATGATGGCGGTAAAGACGGGAATCAGATTGAGGGTAATCCCGGCTTTGTTGGCTCCCAGAGCACGAACCGACGTATTCCAGAAGACGAAGGAGAAGATTGACGGAAACAACACGATATAGAAGAAGCCTGTGATCGCAAGCGGCTGCATCGCTGTCAAGTCTACGCCCTGCCAGATAGCAAACGGAAGCATCATCAGGACGGCAAGTACCGTAGAGGACGCTGTCGCGGTAATGGGTGCCACTCCTTTTACCCTTCGTCCGATAATGGAATAAAACGTCCAGACCAGGACTGCCCCGATCGCCAGAAGATCTCCACGATTGTACTCCATATGCAGGAGCTGCCCGAGATTTCCCCTCGTCAATACGACGATCACTCCGAGCAAAGAGACCAAAAACCCGACTCCCTGCAAGCCTGTGATCTTTTCGCGCAGCAAGAAAAAGGAGAACAGCACGATGACACCCGGATTGAGGGCAGCCACTAAAGCCGCGTTCGTCGCCGACGTGTATTCCAGCGCCGAGTACAAAAACAGATTGTAGCCAATTACTCCGAAAAGCCCCATGAGCAGCAGCGGCAGCCATTGCCTGGCCACCTGCTTTGCGTCCGGCTTCTCCATCAGGATGGCCAACGGGATCAAGACGATCAACGCCAGCACCCACCGCGCAAAGGTGAGCCACAGCGGACTCAACACGGTCACGACGTATTTGCCAAACACAAAATTCCCTGCCCAAAACAGATTGCAGAAAAATAATAGCCACCAGGCACGGTGTTTCCCCAACCGTTCCACTCCTTCCCGCTTCCCCGACGCTTGTCCTATCCTATTTTCATTAATATTCCAACTTTACTCGAAGCGAATGGCCACTGTAAAGAGAAGCCACCCTATCACGGAGGAGGGATTGAAATGGATCGACAGGATTTCGAAAAGATTTACGAGGCTTATAAAACCGATGGCGAGCGCAGAGCAGTCGTAGAACAAGGAATGATTGAGGATCAAGCAAGCCCCGGTCAGGAACGGATCGTCGCCGTGCGCAAGAACGAGGATGGCGATCTGATCGCCTTTCAAACGGAGAGCGGACGCCAGCTGGATTACGTCACAGCCCTGCAGGAAGCGAAAGCGGGAAATCTCGCCCACGTCGATGTGTTTCACAAATACGGGCGTGATATTTTGCGCAGCGAACCAGACGGGATCAAAGAAAACAACTTGGACAATTTGCCGGAATTTTAGTTTCAGTAGACCTAAGAAAAGCAGGTGCTCTTTTCCGAAGAGACGCCTGCTTTTTGTTTTCCTCACTCCTCTCCCCCCTCTCCCATATCATGGTGAAGAGCCCTGTGAAGGAGAGAATCACGTGAGAATCTGTTTTTATTGCAATCTCATCGAGTTCAAGCCCAAGGGAAATGTCCTGCAGTTCTTCATCATGCTGCGAGCGCTCGATCGAAAATTAGCGCAGCTCAACAGCCGTGAACGGAAGCGTTACGCTTTCGACTGCGTTCTTCCCTTTTCGTTTCGCAACGGAACCGGCGGATTCCACTTTTCGCATATCCGCTTCCACCAATCGGATGATCCGACCCAAACCATCCTCTTGCTCGACCGAAAAAACAAGTATGACTTCATTTTTGTGCGCGGCCGCAATGACGCCCACAAGCTGCTGCAGCATAAGGAATCACTGTCGCAAAAACTGCTGTATTTAGCCACTCAATACAATCTGCAGGATCCGTACATCATGGGGCGGACCGATTATCTCTTCCGCAACAGTCGGATGGTATTTTTCCAGACGGAGCCCAATGCGGAGCGCTATCGCCGCTACCAGCTAAACAAGGGAAGCTACTCGGAGCAGGAGTTAACCCGTAAAATCCAGGTCTTGCCCCAGTTCGTCGAGCCGAGCCGTCACCCCCTGAAGATGCGCCAGGCGGATAAGCCGCTTCATCTGATCATGGCAGGGGTAATCCGACCGCGCTATGGACTGGCCGTCGCCGCAAAAGCCATCCAACTCATCCGCAAACATTCCCCCAAGGCGCGTCTGCGTGTGCTCTACCCGTCGATCGTCGGGACGTACAGAAAACGCGCCGAGCAATTGCTGCGCATGCCCGGAGTCTCTGACCACGGGCAAAAATCAATGTGGAAAACCAAAGAGATGATCGTGGACAGCGGGATCGGTCTCGCGCTTCTTTACGACCGGACCAGCGATCAGAACCCCTCTCATTCATACTTATCCCGCATCTTGGAGTACATGGCGCTCGGTGTCCCCGTCCTGACTACGCGCACAGTCGGCAATCTTGCATTGCTGGGAGAAGACTACCCGCTGTTCGTTGAATACGCATTTGATATCCGGGAAAAATACCTGCGGCTTTGCGATCCTCATTACTACGAGGAGATGAGTCAATATGTAAAGGAGCGAGGCAAGCGTTTTCTCGCAGAAAATGCGGTAGAGCCTCTATGGGACGCCCTGCATCGGGAATACAGGTTGGGAACAAAGAAATAAAGAAAACCAAAAAAGCCATCACTGGCATCGATCGCCTTGTCAGTGTTGGCTTCTTTCTTATCTCATCATTTTCCCCATTCGATATGCTGCCTCCAGGATATAAGGAGCGTACTGCTTCATCTTCTCTTGAGTCAACCGGTTGGACGGGCCAGATGCGGCAATCGCAGCGACGAGTTGACCGTTGCGGTTGAAGATCGGTGCCGCTACGGCAGCGGTTCCCAGTTCCCTTTCCTCCACACTGGTCGCGTAGCCCAACTGGCGGATTTGTTCCAGTTGTTCTTCATAGGAATCCCGATCTACATAATCTGGCCATTCCAATCCATTGAGGATTTCAGCCGTGACCATCGGGTCGTCATGGGCAACCAGCACCTTGCTGGAAGCTCCGACCGTCAATGGCATCCTGGCCCCTACCGGAGCAACCCTGCGAATAGCCTGCTTGCTCTGCACAGCCTGAATGCGGATTCGTTCATAGCCATCGCGCACGTACAGGCTGATCGTCTCCTCAACCAGGTCGCGCAATCGTTCCATTTCCGGCAGGAGCATCGTAGCCGGATCATCATTATGGGTGAGATTGGCAGACAATTCCCATACCCGAAAGCCCAATCGGTACTTTTCTGTCTGCACATCACGAATTAAAAATCCTTTGTTTTCGAGTGTTGCCAGCAAACGATGCACGGTACTTTTGTGCAAGGATAGACGGGTCGCGATCTCACTTAACCCCAAGTCTGTCGAATCCGTAAAGCAAAGCAGAATCTCCAATGCCCGCTCGACGGCACGCACGTTTGCTTTTGGTTCTTCCATCTGTTACACCTGCTTCCTTTTGTTGCGGTAAGTTTCACCTAATGAAACGAATGGCTACTTTTCAGTATACGAAAATTTGCACAGGAGTAAAGAAGAGATTGCAGCGACCAACTTCTTCTATCTATTTTTTCCCAATTGGACACCTCTACAAGCGACATACCGGTCCGTACATACATTAGGAGAAGTGCATCTAAACAAGGATTGGGGTTGATTTCGACTTGGGTAAAAAAAGTGAATCGAAATGGACCAAGCTTAAAATCATGCGTGCCCGTGCCTCGCTTTCCGGGGCCCTGCCCCGCACTAGCCTGTTCTCCCGCCGCAGTTTTCTTTCTTTTCTCTCACGCTATTCCAAGGTGATCGCCAAACCTGCCTCGGGGAGCGGCGGTGCCGGCGTCATTATGATCAAGCAGAAGAAAAAGAATGCGTATCTGGTGCAGCGAGGTGCCAAGCGAAAGACCATTCGCGGCAAACAAAGCACCTACCGCTATGTACGCAGGAAGCTCGGAACCCGTTATCTGATCCAGAAAAGAATCTCGCTGGCAAAGGTCGGCGGACGTCCCTTCGATGTCCGTGTCATGGTACAAAAAAGAAACGGTTCTGATTGGAAGGTGACGGGAATGCTGGCAAAAGTGGCTGGCAAGGGATATATCATCACCAATGTCAAGCGCAGCGGGGGCTATGTCCTGCCGTTATCCACGGCGATTGCGCGCTCCAATATCCCCAACTCTTCCTCTGCCGTAATCAATCGTCTGCGCCGAATTGCCCTGCTTGCTGCCAGAAGCCTATCCTCCTATTATACTGCCCAGCGCGTTTTTGGCTTTGACATGGGCATCGATGCAAAAGGAAAGGTCTGGATTATCGAAGCCAATCTGCGTCCGGATATTACGCTGTTTGCCAAACTGCGTGACAAGAGCATGTACCATACGATTCGCTCTTATAGAACATAGAAAGAAAAGCAGTCCTCCCACGCATGGAGAGACTGCTTTTCTGGTGCATGATTAAAAATTGAAATTGTCTGGATCTGGCCCAAAACGTTTATTTTCATTTAGTGCCGCAAGCCGCTCCACATCTTGTGGTTCCAAGGTAAAATCAAACACGTCTGCATTTTGGCGAATACGCTCAGGCGTGATGGATTTCGGGATCGTCACCACTTTTTGGTCCAGGTCCCAACGAATCACGATTTGGGCAGGAGATTTGCCGTATTTCTGAGCCAGTTCAGTCAGCAATGGATGATCGAGATTCCCCTGCATCAACGGACTCCAAGCCTCCATCTGGATCTTGTGATCACGGCAGTATGTAAGCAGATCTCGTTGTGTCAGCAGCGGATGGAACTCGACCTGATTGACAGCAGGAACGATTTCACTGACCTTGCGAAGCTCCTCCAGATGGTGAACGTGGAAATTGCTTACGCCAATCGCACGTACATAGCCATCCTTGTACAGCTTCTCCAATGCTCTCCACGTCTCGGTAAATTTGTCTTTCACCGGCCAGTGGATCAGGTACAGGTCCAGCGTGTCTACACCGAGCTTTTTCACGCTTGTATTGAAGGCGGCAAGTGTCGACTCATAGCCTTGATCCGAATTCCACACCTTGGTTGTCAAGAAGAGCTTGTCGCGTGCAATCCCTGACTCGCGAATCGCTTCACCTACGCCCTCTTCATTTTTGTAGATAGCGGCTGTATCGATGCTTTCATAGCCGGCTTCAATCGCCGAACGGACGGCATTTTTTACTTCGTCGCCCTCTTTTACCAGATAAACCCCAAGGCCAAGCCATGGCATTTTGACTCCATTGTTCAGTTCTGTGCGATCTGTGAGCTTTGTTGTCATACGATCTCCTCCATTCAGCGTAGAATTGGGATGTTGTCGATGTCAGTGTAGCATACACGAGGGGACAGGAAAAGCTGACCAGCACATTAGTACAAGCGGTTTTTATAGCTGTCCATAAGCCCCTCTGCCACTTCCTTCACTGTCAAGTCCGGCAGCTTGATGTGATCTGCCAGAATTTGCGCTGCGTTGGGTACGTTCTCCTTCGTAGGCCAGGTTTCCGGATTCCACAATCCCGAACGCATAAACGACTTCGCACAGTGCATATAACACTCCTCTACCTTCACGCCGATGCCGACGAGCGGCCGTTTTTCGTTCACCGCCATCTTCTCCAGAATCTCCTCATCCCGGATGACACAAGCACGTCCGTTGATGCGAAGCGTCTCCTGCAAGGTCGGAATCAGGAAAATCAGACCAATCTGGGAATTTGCCAGAATGTTGCGAAGCGAATCCATACGTTTGTTGCCTGGCCGCTCCGGGATGACCAGATGGCGATCATCGACGATATGTACAAAGCCCGGAGCATCTCCGCGCGGGGAAGCGTCGCATCTGCCTGCTTCGTCAGAGGTCGCAATGACCAGAAATGGTGATTTTGCAATAAAGTCACGGCAATGTTCATCCAGGTGATCAATGCTTTTGTTCTGCACCACGCGACTCGGCTCTCCGAACATCTCCCTCAACACCGTCTGCTCCGTTACTACATCCCGAAATACTCCGAATCCCTGCATCCTCAACACCTCTTTGTCTTTGCTTTTTTCTTGTCTGTGACCATCATAGCACAGGAAAGACATGTTTTCCTTTCACTCTCCGCGAAAAAATGGTAATGTTTACCTATTCCTTGCAATAATCAAGATTACAAACACATGAAGGTGGCGCGTTGCCAAATGAGCATGTTCATCAATATCCTTGCATCCATCGTTCTCATTGTCATGCTTGTCTATATCTATAAAAAACGCGAAGAAAACGAAACAAACCTTGGATTAAAAATCATCGGATATTACCTATTGGGCTCGTTTACTTTTCGCATGAACGAATTTCCTGTTCCCTTAGGCTTTTTAGTCTTTCTCTTCTTTTTCCGGCCCATTGCGAATCGAACAGCGAAGCACTATTCCGCTTACCTGGGTTTGGCCTTTTTTGTACTGCAATTGATCATTCCAGCAGTACAGGAGTATTGGTATGAGCGCCCACGTGACATTGCAGCCTCAAGCGCAAATATGTATCAGATATCCTTTTTACAAGACTGGTCCACCATTCGTGATCAATTGGACATCGATGAGAATGCCCGCTTGGAGAGGTTTCGAGCGGAATATGAAAAAGACGGCGAGATCATCAGGCTCTCTTATTATGTGGTCGGCCAATCAGATAACGAATTCATCCGTTATGGCATCGATTATTCATCCGAGACACAGACGTATACTGTTAAGCGCCGCAAAGTTGCCAGAAAATGGATGCAATATGAGCGCAAAGTATTTGCCTCGAGATTTTTTGAGGTTTTTGATGAGATTCAGGCCCGCAACTTGTCTCCCGAACAATCCTTTGACCGGATAATCTTGAACAGTGACGGAGAAAAAGACAAATATGCTATTGAAGATCGGAAAAAGCTTTTGATTATGGGAAAAGAGATCAGAGAGATTACAAACGAGGAACTCCCCGTCGAAGGATATATCATCAGCGCTTGCAGTATGGGAACGACTTCTGAAAACACTTCCGGCTATACCAGTTCAACCAGTTGTGAGGATATCGATTACTTTTTTGATGCGCTGCTAAATAAAGATGAATATGCAGAAAAGGATGTGTAGGTAATGGAAGGTGGATATGCAGTCGGTTGGGGAACGTTAGCCCTGATTAATGCCGGCTTGGCCCAGGGAAAGAATGAAAGCGGGCTGCTATGGTTTCTCCTCTCCCTTTTGCTTGGCCCCATTGCTACTTTTATGATTGTCATCTGGGTGAAGTTTCCCAAAAAGGATCCGTGAGTGAGAGTGGATGCCGATTCCTTTTTTGATACCTAACGCTCCAGATTGGACGAATCGGACGTCTTGCGCTATTTTTAAGTATAGTCATGATAAGGAGGTTTCCGCCCTATGCTCAAAATAGGATCGCACGTATCGTTCTCCGGCAAAGGCTTGCTGAATGCTGCCGAAGAGGCTGCCACCTACGGCTCGACTACGTTTATGATTTATACGGGTGCCCCGCAGAATCCCCGCCGCAAGCCCATTGAGGATCAATTTATCACCGAAGGCAAAGAAGTCATGGCCAAGATGGGCGTCGATGAAATTGTGGTACATGCCCCGTACATTATCAATCTGGGGTCGTACAAGGACGATACCTTTGAGCTGGCAGTCCGGTTCCTGCAGGAAGAAATCAAGCGAACCGACTACATCGGCGTCAAGAATATCGTGCTTCACCCAGGCGCTTACACGGACAAGGATGCAGAATACGGAATTGCCCGCATCGCCGAAGGATTAAACGAGGTACTTGCAGGGGTCAAGCACACTGATGTGAAAATCGCGTTGGAGACCATGGCTGGAAAAGGAACCGAGATCGGTCGCAGCTTCGAGGAAATAGCCGCCATTATCGAAAAAGTGGACGACAACAGCAAGCTGTCCGTCTGCATGGACACGTGCCACATTCACGATGCCGGCTATGATATCGTGAACGATTTCGATGGCGTACTCGAACAGTTTGACCGCATCATCGGCCTGGACCGTCTGGCTGTCGTCCACTTGAATGACAGCAAAAACTTCCGTGGTGCAGGCAAAGACCGCCACGCTCCGATTGGTGCCGGACTCATCGGGTTTGATGCGATGAACTACATCGTGAATCATGAGAAAATCCGCCATTTGCCGCTGGTGCTGGAAACGCCTTGGATCGGGAAAGAAAAAGGCAAGGAACGTCCCATGTACGAAGCAGAAATCGCCCTCTTGCGCGGCGAGGTGGAAGGCAGATTTGGCGAAGAATTCCTCGATCATGTGGAACGCCTGGACTTCTTCTTCCGCAAGCAGGATGTGTCCAGACGCGACTATGTCGTAGGAGTCTGGGAGCTGCTCAAGAACGACCCGAAGGCGAAGAAAGCAGATGGCCGCGAGCCGATGGAGCGTCTGTACGATATGGTGAAAGAAGCCAGACTGTTCCCTGATCTTTCGGAAGAACAGATCAACCATCGCTTGACTGGCTATTTTGCCTTTCCTGCTTTCACGTAAGACAATGCCCTCCCCTTGGGTAGGAGGCGGCAATCAAATGGCTTGTACATCCTGCGGTTATGAATTTGACCCGAATCAGGTCAATTGGAGATACCATACGGAGAATCTTTACATCATCCTTGCTCCTGTCCATCACGAATCCATTTTCAAGCAAATCGTCGACCATTATGTCCGCGAGATAGCAAATGGGCAGGATGATGAGGATGACATCTGGATCATCATCGATGAATACGAACCGGAATACACGCCGTGCAATGAATGCTGGCTGCAAAATAGGCGCACCAAACACCGGATGGAAAAGCTGTATGGCGAACAGAATATCACCTTTGGCTTTACATTTTAAACATATGGAAAAGCCGTCCCCCTTCAAGCAAGGGAGACGGCTTTTCTTCATGAATCCCGAAGCGGCTGCAAGCTCCCCTCCGAGACGACGACCCTGCCTTTTTTCAACACCGTATGGACGTGATTCACCCCGTAACGGTACTGGAGGGTCATGAAATCCGGCACATCGAATATCGTGATGTCCGCCTGCTTCCCCGGCTCAATGCTGCCGATCTGATCACCGCGGCGAATCGCATGTGCGGCATTGATCGTCGCTGCCGTCAGCACCTCAGCAGGGGTCATCCCCATCTTCAGACAGCCGAGATTCATGATCAGGGGCATGGAGACGGTAGGAGAAGAACCGGGATTGCAGTCCGTCGATAGGGCAACCGCTACTCCGGCGTCGATCATTCTTCGACCATTGGCAGACTCCGCCATCAGGAAAAAGGCAGTTCCAGGCAGAAGCACAGCGATCACACCTGCGTCTGCCATCATCTGGATGCCGCGCTCGGACGCCCGCAAGAGATGGTCGGCAGAGACGGCCCCGATCTCGGCTGAAAGCTCCGCCCCTTGATACGGCTCGATCTCGTCGGCGTGAATTTTGGGCAAAAGACCATGCTGGCGGCCAGCCTCCAAGATGCGTCTCGACTGCTCAGGCGTAAACACCCCGCGCTCGCAGAAGACATCGTTGAACTCAGCCAACTGACGGCGCGCTACCTCCGGGATCATCTCCCGGATCAAAAGATCGACGAAATCATCCGGGCGTTCCCGATATTCCAGCGGGACAGCATGTGCGCCCATAAACGTGCTGACGACATCGGCCGGATGCTTTTCATCCAGGAGCTTCGCCACTTCCAACTGTTTGATCTCCACATCCAACGACATGCCATAGCCGCTTTTCGCCTCGACGGTTGTGACTCCATGCAGCAAAAACTGGTCGAGCCGTTTTTTGCTCTCTGTAAACAGCTGTTCTGCCGATGCCTCGCGGGTCGCCCTGGTCGTCGCATGAATGCCTCCGCCGCTGTTCATGATCTCCATGTAGGTAGCGCCGTTAAGCCTCATATTGAATTCGTTCTGCCTGCTTCCAACGTGAACCAGATGGGTATGGGGATCGATCAGTCCTGGGGTGACCAGCTTCCCGGAAGCGTCGATGACCAGTGCCTCGCCGCTGCGCTGTCCATACTCTGCCGCGAGCTGGGCATCTGTTCCGACGCGCATGATTTTGCCGTCCTCCAGCCAGACGCTGCCATCCTCGATGATCGCCAACTGATTCATCCGTTCTCCGGTCACTGGCGCGTCTGATGTCCCCGCCAGCGTGACAAGCTGCTGCGCATGGCGAATCCATATCGGCTGGTGTCTCATATCCATTCCCCCATCATCGGGATGCGCACGCCTTTTTCCCTGGCTGTCTGCTGTGCCAGCTCGTAACCGGCGTCTGCGTGGCGGACAATCCCCATCCCCGGATCTGTCGTCAGCACACGTTCCAGACGCAGAGCTGCTTCCGGCGTTCCGTCTGCCACGATGACCATACCGGCATGAAGCGAGTAGCCCATGCCGACGCCGCCACCGTGATGCACCGATACCCAACTTGCCCCGCCAACCGCATTGACCAGCGCATTCAGGATCGGCCAGTCCGCTACGGCATCACTTCCATCCTTCATCGCTTCCGTTTCCCGATTGGGCGAAGCGACAGAGCCGGAATCCAGATGATCCCGCCCGATTACGATCGGGGCTTTCAACTCACCGCGTCCCACCATCTCGTTGATGATCTGCCCGAAGCGTGCCCGCTCGCCGTAGCCCAGCCAGCAGATGCGCGACGGCAAGCCTTGAAACGAGATGCGTTCCTGTGCCATGCGTATCCAGCGGCAAAGATGCGTATTGGCAGCAAATTCACGCAGAATGACCTCGTCTGTCTTGTAGATGTCCTCCGGGTCGCCTGAGAGTGCTACCCAGCGAAACGGCCCTTTTCCCAAGCAAAATTGCGGCCGGATATAAGCGGGGACAAAGCCGGGAAAGCGAAACGCCTCCTCTACCCCCTGATCCTTTGCCACCTGACGGATGTTGTTGCCATAATCGAAGGTAACAGCTCCTTGCTCCTGCATGGCGAGCATCGCACGGACATGTACCGCAATGCTTTCTTTGGACCGGGCCACATACACATCTGGCGACTGAAGACGCAGTGCTTCCGCTTCTGCCAAGGACATCCCCATGGGAATATACCCATTGAGGGGATCATGAGCTGAGGTTTGGTCAGTCAGCACATCGGGAATAAAGCCGCGATCCAGCATCTCGCGCAACACTTCCGGCGCATTGCCCACCAGTCCGATGGAGACTCCTTTTTTCTCGGCCTTCATCTGCTGGGCAAGATGGATCGCCTCATCCAGATCGCGGGTCATGACATCGAGGTACTTGGTGTCCAGTCTGCGCTGGATCCGAGCCGGATCGATCTCGATGTTGATGCTGACGCCGCCGTTGAGCGAGACCGCCAGCGGTTGTGCTGCACCCATGCCTCCCAGTCCAGCAGTGACAGTGATCGTACCTTCCAGCGTTCCGCCAAAATGCTGGCGCGCGCATTCGGCAAACGTCTCGTACGTGCCCTGCACGATCCCTTGGCTGCCGATGTAGATCCAGCTTCCCGCTGTCATTTGTCCGTACATCATCAGCCCTTTTTGGTCCAGCTCGTGAAAATGCTCCCAGCTGGCCCACGCAGGAACCAGATTGGAGTTGGCCAACAAGACGCGCGGTGCGTCGCGATGCGTCCGAAACACTGCTACAGGCTTGCCGGATTGGATCAGCAAGGTCTCATCGTCCGCAAGCTGCTGCAGCGTTCTGACAATCGCCTCAAAGCTTTCCCAATTGCGCGCGGCCTTGCCGATCCCTCCATATACCACCAGATCCTCTGTCCGCTCTGCTACCTGCGGATTCAGATTGTTCAGAAGCATCCGCAGCGCAGCCTCCTGCACCCAGCCTTTGGCATGCAGCTTCGTACCCGAGAACTGCTGAATCAACTGCTCGATTGTTTGTGTAACCGCCATCCTCATCCACCTGCTTTCTACTTTCTGCATTCTCTTTCTCAGTATAAAAAGGCAGGAAAACGCAAAAAAGGCACCAGCCTTTTGATTTGGTGCCTTTTTCTTTCGCTCCCTCTCCTCCCATCCGGGAGATAAGAAGGGAAAACTGTCTTTTTTTTCGATTCTTAGCTTTTCTTTCGATTTCGGTATACGCGCGGCGTGATGCCCAGCTTTTCCTTGAACACCTTGCTGAAGTAGTTCGCGTTGGAAAAGCCGCTTCGAACCGCGATCTCCCGGATTGGCAGAGAGGTTTCCGTGATAAGCTGCTGCGCTTCCTTCAGGCGCATGTTGTTTAAAAGCTGGCGAAAAGAGATGCCCAAACTGCTGCTGACCAAGGTACTGAAATAAGCCGGGCTGCGGTCCACATGCCGGGCTACTTCTTCGAGCCGAAGATCGGGATCGTTGTACTTCCCTTCCATATAGCGGATCGCCAGCTCCACGACATCTACGCGCCCTGTGTTTTCTTTGCTTTGCACCGCATCCATAAGCGCAAATATGTAGAGGAGCATCTCCTGAATCACGCGGTAGAGAATAGGGGCGTACAGGACAGTCTCAAATATCCGGTGGTACTCCTGTTCAAGCGGAGCGGCATCGAGTCCCTGCGACTTCATATAACGTCTCACTTGTGCAAGGATGCTGGTCAGCCGTATCCGCAATAGTCCAGGCTCCGGGTAAGGCTCTCTCAGATTGGTAAACTGAGCGTACATCCACATCTTGACCGCGTCCCTGTTGCCTTCCAAGAGCATGTCGATCCACGTTCGCTGTTCGGCTGGAGTCAGAAGAGGATCGATGGACGACCATGTGATGGGATCCTCGATGACGTACACCTGCCGATAGCCGATAAAGAAGCGCAGTTGCAGGGCTTGGCTGGCTTCCTCCCATTTTTCGTGCAAGCTCTTTGAAGGTGTCTGACCATGATGAATAACCAGCGATAACGGGGTAAGGTGACTTGCTTCCCACTCGCTCAACAGCCGCTTGCCCAGCTGCGGCATCGATACGGATGTCGCTGCTTCCCGGCTTGCAAAGACGAGGGCGATCACGTCAGGCAGCGGCAGAATGGCTGGCTTCTCGTGAAAGGGATATGCGTGAAGAAACGCGAGCAGTTCGGGATGCTGGCTCGGATCCTCCAATTGGGCAAGCATCAGGGGACCAGCTGCTTTCCCTCCTCCATCAGGAGCAAACAATTCTCGGTAAGAAGCGTGGGTTATCTCCGCGTCTGTTTCGGCGGCACCTGTACAGGACCTTTCTCGTCCCTTCTTTTTGCATTCCTGACAACAGCGGGTCAATACCCGCCTGATCGTCTGCGGCATCAGCGGCTTCAGCCAGAGGTCACGGGCATGCAGTTCGATCCCGAGCATCGCTTTTTCGAAAGTGGCTTCCGCTGTCATTACCAATACGATGGGGCGATACTGTTCAATCAGCACCTTGAGTCTGTCCCAACTGGTTCTGGCGATCATGTCCAGTTCCAGACAGATGACGTCAGGTGTTTTATTTTCCAGTGTATGGAATGCCTCCATCTCCGTACTCGCCGAAAATACCTGATCGTAGGGTATCGCCCAGCTGTTGAGCAGCCAGTTGATCCCGGCGCGCTCGTTGGGGTCCCGGTCGGCGATCATGATGCTGGGCATAATGCATCCCTCTTTTACGCAGAATATTCAGACATATGAGTTAGAAAGAGAAGCAAGAGCTTTCCTTGCAGAAAAACCCTTGCTCTTGCGTTCGCCATTTATTGCGAAGAAAACGGGTTGTTGATCATCGTTCCAATGATATGGTTCATCGGAATGGCGCCCAATTCACGTGAATCTGTGCTGTCATTGCGATTGTCACCCATTACGAAGACATGATTTTCGGGTACCGTCACTACCTGGTCGGACATATACTCCATCTTTTCCTTGATATATGGTTCCTCCAAAGGCACACCGTTGCGATATACCTGGTGGTCTTTAAATTCCAGCACATCTCCTGGTTTGCCGATCACACGCTTGATGTACATCGACTTGTCTTCCGGTTGCCCCGTGATCATTTTGACTAAAGGATGACCGGTTATATCATCCATCAGGGTACGGTTTCGTTTCACCCGGCTGTCGACGACCACGATGTCGCCGTAATCCGGCAGATACGAAAAGGTATGGGATAGTTTGGACACAAAAACACGTTGTTCATCCTGCAGGGTCGGATCCATCGAGTGCCCATCCACCTTGTAGGGCTGGAAGACGAAAATGCCCAGCGCAAGGGCGAGGACGATAGCAAAACAGATCGATCGGACCCATCCAAAAAATTCTTTCACGCGAGACCGACACTCCTTTCCAACAGCTCCTTCATCCATTCAACGCTATCATACCACAAAAAGCTGCCGAAACAAAAAAGAGGCAGTGCTATGCGGCTCCACTGCCTCTCTCAAGCTACCTGCAAGGGCGAAAGATCGGCTCTTCCGTCGGGACCTCAAAAGCTCACGCCAATTAAACAGATATCCGTTCATCTGCCCTTCGCGTCACTTCGGACAATCTGCTCATAGGACTCCCGGTCTGTGTCGCCCTCCGTACTAAAGCAAAGAACGACAGATGTCTCGTCCAGCTTCGCCGTTTTTCGAAAATCCTCCCACTCCTCTTGCCGCATGAACATATCCAACAGTCCGACACCGACAGCACCGCTCTCGCCGCTCACGATGGCCTGATCATCCCCGACAGGAAGCCCGAGGCTGCGCATGCCCTTCCGCCGCAACCGAATCCGGGCAGCTTGCAAAGGCATCTGCATAATCGCGGAGGATCTCCCACGCCAACGGACTCGGCTCGCCGCAAGCGAGTCCTGCCATGATCGTCCGCAGGTCGCCCATCGCGGGCAATGCCCGTCCATCTCCTGCTGCGGAGCGGTAGAAGCAGTCGGCCGCATGCGGTTCCACGATTATCGCAAACGGATATTGGGACGGGTTCCTGGCGACCACATAGCCAAGTACTGCTGCCGCCATGGAGCCGACCCCCGCCTGTAAAAAAAGATGGGTCGGGGTTTCTCCCGGGAACTGTTCCGCTATTTGCTGAAGGGCTTCTGCCGCCATGGTTGTATACCCCTGCATGATCCATGCCGGGATATCGGTATATCCCTCCCAAGCCGTATCCTGGATGACCTGCCAGCCTCGTTCGCGTGCCATCTGATCCGAAAGGCGAACGGCTTCATCGTAGTTGCCATTGATGACATGAGCATGCGCCCCGGTCTTGCGAATCGCCTCCACCCGTTGGGACGCACTCCCCTTCGGCAGATAGACGACGGCTTTTTGCCCCAATTGGGCGGCTGCCCACGCAACAGCCCTGCCATGATTCCCATCAGTCGCAGTGACGAAGGTCAGTTCGCCGAGTTGTCTTTTTACCTCCTCGGATCGCAAATAGGCGAAATCCGCTTCCTCGATCGGAATCCCAAGCTTTTCACAAAGATATCGTGCAATGGCATAGGAGGCTCCGAGCACCTTGAACGCGTTAAGTCCGAAACGATGGGATTCGTCTTTGACCAGAAGCTGTCGGATTCCGAGTTTGGTCGCCAACCCTGGCAAGCCTTCAAGCGGGGTCGGTTGATAATCGGGAAAGGTGCGATGGAAGGTTTCGGCGGTATAAGCGGCTTTCGGAGATACAAATTCCGGAATGCTCATTCCCTTTCCGTTTCGTCGATTCATCGGGTTCAAACGCACGTGAGTGGCTTCTTTTTTCACCATAGCGATTCTTCCCCCTAATCATTTCATTCTCTTCTCCAGCTAATTCCTTCTCTCATGGAGAAATCCTGCTATCACGACGAGGGGAGCGTTGTAATCAATCGCATATTCATTCGTTGCAAAAGAGCGGACATCGTCTATGTAGCTTTTTGCCCCCTGTTTGGCCACAGCGACGTTGTCATTTGCATTTGCGTTGGGACCGCCGACCAAAAGCCCCGGGACCAGTATTCCGCTGGCGGCTGCATAGCGGTGATGGGGATGGACGGGCGAAAACATGCCGATTCCGGTAACAAAGGACTGAGCCAGTGGATTGGCGCCCAGCACCCAGTCCAATTGCCGGGAAATGGCTGCCACATAGGCAGGCTTGGGCTCCAGCTGGTAAGCCACAGCGAGATGAACGCTGTACCCAAGTGCTGTCTTGGTCGAGGCCCAATCGTAATCACGGGCTTGAAGGACCGTGCCGTAAGGAGTCTGATTGATCCGGTTCACCACCTGGTCTGCATGATGAAGCAGCAGTTGACGCATCTGCAGCGTCAATTCCCAATCTGTCTGATGGTGCAAGGCCAGGGTGATGATTGTCATCGCAGAGGTATTTTGCCAATACGATGGGGCCAGCTTCTTCGGACGAAGCTCCAATTCCCCCAGATTCTGCTCGACATAGGAACGGTAGCGCACATCGCCTGTCGCGAAGTACAATTCAGCAGCCGCCCATACCCGGCTCTGCTTGTCGCTTTTGATGCGATAGGCTTGGACCGTTTCCGGGACCAGCAGCTCATTGGAACTTTCGAGAAATGCCCATGCTCTCATCGACGCGTCCAATAGCATCTGCGCGTAAGGCTCGTCATAGGATTGATAGACGCGGGCTGCCCGTGCCAACGCTGCGGCAAAGATCGCCGTATCCGGTGTCGACACAGGGTAGAGATACTGTGTCTTTCGATCCTCCTCGGGCAAAATCATCCCGGGAAACTCCGCTGTCTTCACACTGTGATGCACAGCCCCGTCCTCTCGCTGCATCTTGCGCATCCAGTCAAGCTCTACCCGAATTACAGCCAAGGTGTCCGGCTCATCAGAAAGGGCAACGCTCTCCCCCTCACCAGCCCGCGGCAAAAAGAGAGAGGTATTTTTCAGCGTCATCGGCGCCAGCTCATATGCCAGCAGCAGGTGGGCAGTCGTCATGCCTGCATTGGCCGTGTACTTGCCATAATCTCCGGCATCGTGCCAGCCTCCCGTCACATCCCGCTCCTCTCCTTGTTCGCCCATCACCTGGGCAGGTGCCAGATGGCAGGCTTCATGATGCACATGGGAGACGGGATCGGCGAGGGCAATCCCGCAGCGCTGCAATTCATAGGAACGCATGACGGTCTGATAGATGCTTTGATAGACTTGATCACTGATCGCGAAGGGGGCGCTGCCGCGTCCATTGGATAACTGAAGCTGATAAACGCCCGGTCTTTGAAACGAGGAAAAATCCATCTGATAGACTGGTTTTCCAGACTTTCGATCCTTTTGACTGATTGTCGGGACACCGCGAAATACCGCTTGATTGGCTTGCAAATCGACGAGCGAAAATTCTCCGACAGCTGTCGCCGTATACGCGATTTTGACAGCAGACGGCGCGTAGCCTGCCTGGTTGATCCCAATCTCCCGGGTTGCAGGCAGCGGGTTTACGAGATGAGGCGGAGGCATTTTGTCAACCCGGATCAAGTACAGAACAGCAAGGACTGCAAGCAGCAAAGCCAAGACGACCATCCATCCCGTCCACCGCGAGGAACGGACTTCCCGTTTTAGCATGATTGAATCTCCTTGTAGATGGACTCCATCTTCTGACCAAATGCCTCCCATGTGTGTTCACGGGCAAATGAATAGCCTATTGCCCCCATGCGCTTGCGCTCGTCAGGACGCTGAGACAGATAGGAGATTGCTTCCGCTATCTGCTTGACCGCCTGCTCCGGGTACACGACGGGTATCTTGATTCCCGCATCATCCGGCACAAAATCCCGCACACCGTGATGGTCCAGCACAATGACAGGAAGCCCGTACGCCATCGCCTCCAGCACCTGCGCGCCGAAGGAATCCCGCAGACTGGTAAACAAAAAACAATCGCTGCTCAGGTAGTGCTCCCTTACCTGCTCCCAGGGAAGCTGGCCAAGAAAGACCACCTGCTCCTCCACTCCATATTCCGCAATCCACCGCGGGACCTGATCTTCCAGCTCCCCACCGCCGATGATGTACAGTTGAACTCCCAACCCGCGATCCACCTGGGCCATCGCTTCTACGGCAAGCCTAAGCGCTTTGCGCGGCATCAACCGCCCTACCCAGAGAAGCTTCATCCCGCCTTCCGTTCTTCGTTCGGGCAGCTTGTCTGGGAAAAAATTACGGGGCAAGGAGGTATCCAGAAACAGTGAGATATTTTTTCCGCCGACCGCCTGGGCGATTTGGAGTGTATCCCGATTCGTCACCAACGTCTTGCTGGCATTGCGGATGGTTCCGCGCAGTACGGGATTCCAACCCGCCATCCTGCATCGCAAGAGGGATCGGGCAGCTTCCTGTACCCATTTATTCCCAAAATATTGTTTGAATTCAGCCGGAGCGGTTTGTCCTCCCCCGACAGGGCCGAACACCATCGGTTTTTTCAATCGCCACAGCCAGGAGCCCCCCTGCAGACTCCCCAGGGTCATATGGTGGATGACATCGAAGGAAAGGTCTGCGTCCAGCCGCTTCGCAGCCTTGTACGCCTGATGCTGCCAGTAAAAGTAATTGATAAAATAACCGGCATTCCCTCTGATCAAACGGCGAATCTGCGGGCGATCTTTTACATAGACAACATGTAAGGACGGCATATGTTCTTCAGCCAGCTTACGCTCAATGGCTGCCCTCCCCTCGGGACGGGTCAGCACCCAGACTTCGTTTCCCTGCCGGGCCAGCTCGATAGCAGCATTCCAGCCGAAGCCAGGCTCTGAACCGCGATCAGGCTCGCAGGCAAATGCAGACAGCAGTATTTTCATGCGTCTCCTCTCTTTCCAGCCCGAATCTATTTTACGCATTCCGTTGCCAATCGCCGATACAAGCAGGAGTGGATTTTCATATGCTAGGAATAGCAAGACAAGGTACGAATGTGACAAAAGGAGGTTTGATGCAATCCGATGATAAACGGCTTGCAAGTGAGTTCACCCATAGACAGGCGTTTTTTCGGGATCCAGATACAGGAACTTCCCAATATGCGCCCGCTCGGATTCGGTACGCTCCGAGTCGGTACAACCTGGAGGCAGCTCGAAGCGCAAAAAGGACGGTTTGACTTTCGTGAGGTAGATGCTTACGTCGCTTTTGCTGAGCAGGAAAAGCTCGATGTCATCATGCAGCTTGGACAACCGCCGAACTGGGCCACGGGAGGAATCTCATCTTCCCCCTACGGAGATCTGTTCAACAGCATCCCGCCACACAACATTCAGGATTGGCGCAATTATGTGGCGGCATTGGGTCAGCGCTACAAGGGGAAAATTCTCTATTACGAGGTCTGGAATGAGCCGAATCTGAGCGGATTTTACTCGGGAACATTGGCAAAGCTCGTGGAGCTGACCATGGAGGCCTACAAGATATTGAAAGCCATCGATCCGCAGATCCAGATCATCAGCCCGACTTACACGACTGTGGACGGCGTTGCGGGTATGGGAGATTTTTTGCGGGCCGGGGGAAAAGACTGGATCGATATCGTCGGCATCCATCTCTACTCTTATCCCAAGCCCCCGGAAGCCATGCTCGATCTGGCGAGAAAATATCGGCAGGTCATTACACAAGCGGGCGCGGGCGGCCTCCCTGTATGGAATACGGAGAGCAGCTGGAACAGCTTTTACTACAAAGGGGTGTTGTACGGCAGCGACGAAAATGACTACTCCGTCCAGATGCCGGACGATTTGGCCATTTCGTATATTCACCGGATGTTTTTATGCAATTGGATCGCCGGAATGGAGCGGGCCGTTTTTTACGGAATGGATCAGCCCTGGTCGCGCATCCGTCTGTTGGACCTCAATCGCCTGCCAAACGTAGCGGTTACGGGTCAATCCTACCAGCGAATGGTGGAATGGCTGACAGGCGCATCGATGCATCAGTACACCTTTTCCACACAGGGTATTCACACCCTCTCCCTTACCTACGCGGACGGACGATCCGGCTATATTCTCTGGATGGATGATGACCGCACCGCTCAGCTCTCCCTGCCGCCCGAGCTTGCCATGAGCCAGATGCAGACGGCAGACGGCAAGCAGGTCCCGGCAGCGCAGACCATCACGGTCACCTCTATGCCCCTCTATCTAAAATCCTACGACGATCATCGGGCACTTCCGGAGATTTTCCCGCAAAGCAAGACGCGCACCGAACTGCTCTACAACGGCGACTTTTCGCTGCGCCTCTCCGACGCTTCCTTCCCTGTCGGCTGGGATACAGGCGGCTTGAGCGTTAGCAAGTACATGGGAGCAGATGCACCTGCCAACCAGTCGACACTCACGCTCACCCCTTCCGTACAGTTTCAACAAATGGTCCAGCGTCTGAGAAAACCGCTCGCCAAAGGCGATCTCTATACCATGTCCATCACATACAAGCTCCCCACCGCACCCGTAGCAGGAAAATGGACGATGGGCCTGGATGTGGGGGCAATGGGAACGCCATTGCATGATCAAGCCTTTCTCGAGCTGCCCGTCCAGGATACCTTCCAAACCAGAGAAGTGACGTTCTATTACGCGCTGGAGGATCCCGATCCTTCCCCTGACCTGCGTCTTTCCATCGTCAACATGGCACCGACCGGAACCAAACAGCCACTGTATATTTCCCGTATCTCCCTGACGCAGATTAGCGACCGGGGACATGTCCTCCCTCACACCACAAACATCCTCTACTCTCCCGTCCTGCCTGCATCGGGCTCGTATTCCACGCATGATCAAATCTACTTCACAGATGCCAAATTGATCGCCACCGAGGGCCTGGGATGGGTGTGTCTGTCTTCGGGTACTTTTGGAGCCTTGAGCGGTGTCACCGGGACTTTGACCAATGGCAGCTATGTGCTCACAGTCAACAAAGCCAATTCCCTGCGTGTTGGTGATTACGTAAAGGTCGGCAATGATGCACAGGTCTATCTGATCGCCTATCAGGAAAGCCCTACCCGCTATGAGCTGGGATCGACAGCGAGAACCACGCAGCAAAACCAGACTGTCTCTTACGTTCCGCCTGTTTTTCTTCCGCTGGCAAAACCTGTGCAGCCCGTTCTCCCTGCACCTGCGGCACTGACAGCGACACGCAGCCCCTTCGTCTATAAAAATGCGCAGGTCTACCCAGTCGACGTCCTGGTAGCCAAAGGAGCCGTTTCCTTGATTGAATGGAGCCGCAATGGTTCCACCTGGTACGACACCGGTCAGACTGGCGGCATCATCTCTTTGTCGGCCGGGGATTCCCTGCGCATCACGTATACGTCTGCACCCAGACTCACAGTCGTTCCCCGCTGACGCAAGCAGTCTACCACCAATTTTCCTGCCCCCGCCCCGAATGCGGCGGGGCAGGCTATCCGAATGACTCGTCCCGCTCGTTTCGCTCCGGCAGCAAGGCCGGAATTTTTTTTAGTCCCAGCAGCTCGCAAAAGAGTGCCCAGAGATAGAGTGGATTTAAGTATAAATAGCGGCGCCATAATCTGCCCGGCTCCTGGATCAGGCGAAACAGCCATTCCAGTCCGGCTCGCTGCATCCAGCCAGGCGCTTGCGGCAGATTGCCCGCATGAAAATCGAAAGCAGCCCCGACTGCCACCAGCGGCATGGCGAGCTCGTCGCGGTATTCGTATACCCATGTCTCCTGCCGGGGGCACCCCAGCCCTACCAGGACCCACTTCGCCCCGCTCTCCTTGATCGTACGGATCACTTCTTGCTTCTCTTCCTGCGTAAGTCGGCGAAAACGAGAAGGCGAGCATCCGGCAATGATCAGGCTCGGGTATCGCCGGGTCAGATTTTGCCGCAGGCTTTCAATCGTCTCCTGTGTGCTCCCGTAGAGATAGACAGGTATCCGCTCATCCGCAGCCCTTTTCAATAAGCGCAGGGTTAACTCTGGTCCATAGACGCGGTCCGGCAGACGGATGCGGTGCAGGATTCGCAAGCCCCAGCGCACCGGTTGTCCATCCGGCACCAGCAGATCCAAAGCATTCAATCGCCTTCGCTGCGCCTCATCCAGTACACCGCACATCACACCGTGAACCGCCAGAGCCGAGACTCCGTAGCTGCTCCCCTCCCGAGCATGGGTCATGATCTGTTCTACTGCATACTCGTAATCGACGGCTGCGATCTGGACGCCAAGGACGGGGTGTCTGCCGTAATTGATCATAGGGCATGGCTCCATCTCTCTTGGTTTTCCGCATAGATTTCCTCCATGATCATGGAGATGGTGTACGTAATTCTCCAGTGCGGATAGTCTCGCATCAGCTTGCGTACATCGCTCACGTACCAAATATGGTCGCCTGCTCTGTGCTGCTCGCTATAGCGATGCTCCACTGGCCTGCCCGTAATTTTCTCAGTCAGCAGGATCGCTTCCAGCATGGAGACATTGGAAAAGATGCCGCCGCCCAGGTTGTACACCTCACCTGGCGCAGGTGGCTGGGAAAAGACTGCATGGATTGCCGCGATGACGTCTCTCGCATGGATCACATCCCGCACCTGTTTGCCCTTGTACCCCAGGATCGTGTAGGGCGTCCCCGTCATCGCGCATTTCATCAAATAGTTGATAAAACCGTGCAAGGGAACGCCCGCCTGCCTGGACCCGCTCAATACACCGCCGCGAAAACAGACCGTTCTCACCCCGAAGTAACGCCCGTATTCCTGGACGAGAATGTCGGCAGCCAGTTTGGAGGAACCAAACAAAGAATGCATGCTCTGGTCGACACTCATCTCCTCGCTGATGCCTTGGTGAAACGGATGGGTTTTTTCCACTTCCCAGCGCGTCTCCCCTTCCACCAACGGAAGGCGATTGGGCGCATCCCCGTATACCTTGTTCGTCGAGGTAAAGACGAAAACCGCATCAGGGCAAAAGCGCCGCGTCGCTTCCAACAGATGGAGAGTTCCGTTGGCATTGACCGTAAAATCCAGCAAGGGATCTTTCGCTGCCCAGTCATGGGACGGCTGGGCAGCAGTGTGAACGATCAGCGCGATTTCGGAAGCATAGCGGGAAAAGATCCGGTCCAGCTCTTCGCGATCGCGTATATCCACATCATAATGTTCGTACCGATGCTTGTAGGTGGAGAGCAGGCGCGAGCGATTCCACAAGGTGGAGCCCTCTTCGCCGAAAAAAGTCTGCCGCATATTATTGTCAATTCCGACTACATGGTAGCCTGCTTCCGCATAAAACGTCGCAGCTTCCGAGCCGATCAGTCCTGCTGCCCCTGTAATGATTACGACTGCCATATTTGCTCTCCTCCATCTGCCGCACTGCGGTTGTCTCGAGCGGCTTCCACTGCCCGGCATATGCCTCGGGCGAACCGCTCCGCCATTTCTTCAATCGTATAAGTCAGGCTCGCCTGCAAGCAGCCTTTCTGCAGCGTATTCAGGCTCTGATCATCGGTCATCAGCTCGATGACTTTGGCAGCGTATGCATCGGCATCGTCTGCCTGCTCCAGCATGACCCCGTTTTCGTGATTGCGCAGATACTCGATCTCCGGGCTGTGGTAACGGACCTGGGTCGTAACGAGCGGCACTCCCAACGCGAATGTGTCGAGGATCGCCAGCCCGACCAATCCCGGCATCAAAAACAACTTGGAGATCAAAAAATACGGTACCTTCTCCGCTTCAAATTTGGGTCCCGCATAGTGAATCCAGTCATGTCTCGCCGCTGCTTCCTTCACCACCCAGTCCTCCACACCGGCTCCGATAAAAATCATCTGAAAATCAGGGATGCTCTCGCGTATCCGTTCGCATGCCTTCAGTAAAAAAGGAAGCCTTTTTTCCGGATACATGCCGCCCGTGTACAAGCCGATGTTGTCGCTGGCAATACCCATGGACTGTTTGAAGGAAGCCAGTCGGTCCGTCGTCCAGGACTCTTTTTCCCGCACGAGCTGACGGGTGTCGATCGCATTTTGCACAGATGTGATTCGCTCCGCCGGGAACCCCAGCTCTTTTACGACCTCGGCGCTCAATTCATTGTAGGAGAACCACCAGTGGACATGACGGGACATCCAGGCCTTCATTTTTTCGCCCAGCCAGCTGGCATTATGATCCTGAAAATTGCGGCCATGTCCCCAAAAAGCAAGCCTGCGCGTGCCCCAAAGGCTTTGCAGCATCAGCACGTAATTGAGCATCAGCTTGCTCGCCTGCTCGACGATGACGAGATCGACTCCCTGCAGCAGGGGAAGGCAGGGCTGCCAGTACAGCTCACGCGGGCCCAAACGAATGATCTTGTTTTCAATCTTCTTCGCCCATGGCAAATGGATGGAATCCAGCTTGCTTGCCTCCGAGGCGCCGGGCTGACCGTAGATCAACTCAAAATCAATCCCACATAATTCCAATTGCGTTTTGAGCAGTTCATAAAACCGCCGGCGATACTGGGGTAATGATTTGTACACAATGGCTACGCGCGGACGTTTCTGCATCTGCCTCACGTCGTCTCCTCCTTGCGCTTGCTGGTCAATAGCCCGCTGCCCTTTTTCAATGCCTGGTAGCCGTAATAAAGTCCTCCGCGCAGCGCTTCCTTGCCCATTTTCCTGAGAAAGGACGGTGCCGACATCGGGTTGATGGGTTCCAGCAAGGTCTCTGGCCACATCTGCCGAATCATCTCCCGATACAAAAAATTGCGTGATCCGAAGCTGTTCTTCACTGCCAAAAGAGTGGTTAGAATTTTGCGGTTGTTGAAAGGGCTGAACTCCTCAATGGCAATATCCTGCTCAGCCGAATAGATCGCGCCCCAATTGCCGAAAATCTGTTCCCACTCGAACAAGGTCAATGGATTAATGCCCCATTTTTCATGGTCCTTGATTCCTTTCAGCCAAGCATCGAAGCTATTTATCACAAACGGGTTTTTCCCGAGCTTGGTATATCTGGCCAGAAAAGCACCCGTTACTTCTCGATTAGGATGGTAGTCGTAGTAGCACTCTCTCGCGATCTCACTGTAATTGCCGCTGATATTCACTTTTCCCTGGGAATGTAGGTAATGCTGGTAGATGATTCTCGTTTTGGCCAGATCGCGCATTTGCGCATTTTTTCTGTTGATGCGGACAAATTGTTCATCCATTTGCTCCGGTGATGGATGGATGTGAAAGGCGAGACCCAGCCGGGACAAAAGTCTTGAGGGAATCGCCACATCAGGCGAATCCTCCTCCAGACCAGGGTGAAGCGATATATAGTAATACACCTGTTTGCTTACCCCTCGGCTGGCAGCCAGCAATATCCGGCTGTCCCAGCCTGCTGTTACCGGGAGCATGATGTCAGATCGTCTGGCTATCGCTTCGATCGAGCCGATCAACATCCGGCAGGCACTGCTTACAGCCTCTTCCACGGCGAGCGGCTGCAGCTTTTTGACTGGCCAAAAACGCTCTACCTTGCCACTCTGCATGTCAAGACTGTGATTGGGAGGCAAATGCTTGATACCTGCATAGGGAGTGCCGTCTCCCGGCCATAGGTTTTCCTCGCTTTGAAAGGGCTTGGATTGTATAAACCTCCGCAGGTCTTCATTCTCATCCACTTCAGCACCGATGTATGTGGCAAGCGTGACCGCCTGAGATGCGCACCATATGCCATCGGGCTGCACACTGTAGAAAACCTGACGCATGCCGCAGGAATCGTGGAAGAGCTTTAGCGTGTTCCCTCTTTTGA
This sequence comes from Brevibacillus panacihumi W25, assembly GCF_000503775.1. Classification (GTDB taxonomy): domain Bacteria; phylum Bacillota; class Bacilli; order Brevibacillales; family Brevibacillaceae; genus Brevibacillus; species Brevibacillus panacihumi_A. The sequence continues at coordinate 1,007,956 of NZ_KI629785.1, forward strand.
ACAAGAGAATCCATCTTCCCCCGCAATGCTCGACACCCTCCAAAAGCTGCTCAAATGAGGTGCACTGCTGATGGATGTCTTGAAGAATTTCTTCATCGCTCCACTCAGGATGTTCCGGGTCAATCAGATAGCCCAGCAGTGTCAGTTGGCTGTTTGGCCCGATGGATTGCACGACCTGCAAATCAGGGTGAACCGAGAGACACAAGCGATCATCAAGTGCAACCCGCTGCCAGTCGTCCATTCCCACATATCGGGTGCCGATGACAAATTGACGGCGATAGACGAGCCGTTCCGTATTGGGGATCATGATCATGACTCCTTTTGCTGCACGTCAACAAACCGATTCAACAGATTGGCCGTTACTCCCTGGATGATTTCACTTACGTTGCCTCGTGCATCTTCCCAAGGATTGGCCAGACCGAAGCACCAGTATATCGTGCCTGCGTCAAAAACCAGGGCATTCGTCCAATAGCGATAAATGGTCGTATGTGCTTCTGCCTTCTTTCCCTTCGTATTGACCAACGGAGAAGCAGCGATGATGTCCAGATTGGCCGGTGTAAAAATATCGTTTGTCACTGTGTCATACTCCCAGCCAACCAACCCCTTGACCGCCTCTCCCTTCTGGACGCGAAGCCCCTGGTACAACCAGTGATTCGGATTGCTCACGACCCAGTCATAGCCTTGGGAGACGAGACCTTCGTACATCTGTCCCAAGAGCTGATTTTCCGGTTCATTGATCTTGCGCCATTCTGTGGTCAATAATTTGCGCTGCTCGACAGGATCTTCCTCGATCGCTCGATATTTGTAGCAAACCTGCAGCTTCGGCTCTCGCCGCTCCCCAGCGTCTGTCTGCATGGAATCATCCTCGAAGCGGATCTGCCAGTACACATCGTTGGCTCCGAAGAAGGCCAGATGGACCCCTTGATCCCGCAGACGTTCCACGTACGTGCGCATTTGGCGGGAGTAGTACTCGTCGTGGCCCAAAGAGACGAATCCCTTCGGAGTCCACGGCACCCTCCCCAAATGGGTGTCGATATTCGTCACGTAGCCGATATCATAGCCCTTGGACTCCAGCCAGTAGACGGTCGGATACTCCAGGTACAAATCCCCCGAGCCGCTGTACTGTTCATATGGGCGGTTGTACGAAATCTTCACGGCGACATTTTTCGGATCGTCATCGTATTCGAGGTACTCCCCTGTCTCGTCGCCATAATGTCCGTAGTAGCCGTACCCTCCCCAGGCGCTGTAGGCATGCCACGTCGTCACGGAGGACTGGACCATGAGATCGTGCTCGTACTGCTCATCACGAACCAGAAACGGTATGTAGGACTGATAGCCGTTTGCCTCGGTCAATCGGACGACGTACAGGCCCGTCACCCAATCCTCGCCGATCACAAGCTCGAAAGAAGGCTTCCAGCCCAGATCCAACAGCTTCGTTTCCGGGTCTGGCTCCGGCAGCCCATGCCTGCCTTCCTGCTGCGACCACCATCCCTGTGCCTGGCCCGTCAGTCCCTTCTTGGAAAAAACCTGGCGCGCTCCCTTCCCCTGGTAGTACCCCAAGCGGTATACCTCCAGGTCGTATGGTTGCCCTTGGGTTTGGGTGCTGATATGCAGCTGAAGGGTATCGCCTCCTGTCACGCTGGTAGCAGAGGCATAGCCCTGTATCTGTCCGGCCGCAGGCTTTGTCACTCGCCAGTTTGCCGTTCCAGGCTTTTCATTTTCCGCTGCGATCATTGGTTTGCGCGGGAATTTCTTGGGGGCAGGCATCGCCAGAGCTGGAGCGGCTGCTGCCAGCTTCCAATTCCGGTGGATAAACGGAATGCCTCCGAGAGTGACCATCACACCGGAGAGCATCGCTACTTTCAAAAAATGGCGTCTTGAGATGTGGATTCGTTTTTTCTCTTCGTTCATTTTCCCATCACACCCAACGAAGGAGAGGCCTTTGCAGCCACACCCAGTCCTTGGTAATCAAAACCGCATGTTCGCATGCGCGAAGCATCGAGAAAATTGCGCGTATCAAGCAAGTACGGCTGCCGCATCATACCGGCCATCTGCTGCCAATCCATCTCTTGGTACATACTCCAGTGAGTCAGCAGGACCACAGCATCTGCGTCCTGTCCTGTCTGCACCGGGTCCGTGCAATACGTGATCGGCATATCGGGATTCAGCTCGCGAAACATGCCCATCCCCTGCGGATCATGGACACGAACCTGCGCCCCTTCCTCCAGCAGCTTTCCGATGATGTACGACGCCTGGGTACGACGCGCATCATCCGTATCAGGCTTGAAAGTCAGACCCAGAATGCCGATGTTTTTGCCTTTCAGGCCGTTCAGCCTGCGCTCGAGCTTCTCCACCACGTACTGGTGCATTCTTTCATTGGAGGCGACTGCCGCCTTGACTACCATCAGCTCGCTGTCCACCTTTTCGCTTGCGGACAACAGCTCCGCCGTATCCTTGGGGAAGCAGCTGCCGCTCCCGCCGCTGGATACCTGCAAGAACTTGGGTCCGATGCGGCTGTCCAGTCCCATGCCAGCCGCTACATCCAGCACATTGCCGCCGAGCGCCTCGCACAGCCTGGCGATTTCATTGATATAGCTGATTTTTACTGCCAGAAACGCGTTGGAAGCGTATTTGATCAGCTCCGCGCTCTTGGTATCTGTCTCAAAATAGACAGCGGGCGGTGCAGCCAGATCGTAGGAAAAGGAGAAATGCTGGCAGAGATCTTCGTACCCGCTTCGGTCCAGCACTCCCTGATACAGCCTGCGCATCGTCGACAAGCCTTGCGGATGAACGCTTCCGATCACGATGCGGTCCGGAAAAAAGACATCCTCCAGCGCGAAGCCCTCTCGCAGAAATTCCGGATTGCTGACGACAGTAAAATCTGATTCGGGAGTCAAGCCCGAGGCGTCAGCCAGCAAGGCTGTGACCCATTGGCAGGTGCCGACCGGGACCGTCGATTTCATCGCAATGACGGTAAAACGCTCACCTGACAGGTGCTTGCCGATTTGTTCGGCGGTCTGCTTGATGTAGCGCAGGTCAGCTGAACCGTCCGGGTTGGACGGAGTTCCGACCGCGATGAAGATCACATCGGCATCGGCTACAGCGTCATAGGACGTCGTCGCAAACAGGCTTTTTCCGATCAATGTCGGCAACAAAGTCTCCATCCCTGGCTCATAGATCGGGCATTCCCCCCGGCTCAACCGCTCGATCTTTTCCTGATTCACATCAATGATCGTTGTATGATGGTGGTTCGCAGCCAATGCCGTTCCCGTCACACTGCCGACGTAGCCTGCTCCGATACAGACGACCCTCATGTCCTCTCCCCCTTTGGCATTATGACTGGACACGCTCCACCCGCTGCTCCCTGTACGCTTTGATCGTACGGCGCAGCCCTTCCTCCAGATGGATCTGGGGCTTCCAGTCCAGCAGCAATTTTGCTTTTTCGATCACGGGTCTGCGTACTCTCGGATCATCCTTGGGCAGCGGATGGAAGGTGATTTCGCTGGTCGACTGACACATCTCTTTCACCATCCGGGCTACTTCCAGGATCTCGTACTCCTGCGGGTTCCCGATATTAATGATCTCTCCGGTCGCTACCTTCTTCTCCATCATCAGCTGCAAGGCGCGGATATTGTCATCCACATAGCAGAAAGAGCGCGTCTGCTTCCCGTCTCCGTATACAGTGATCGCTGCCCCGGTCAACGCCTGGTTGACAAAGTTGGAAATGACCCTCCCATCATCGTTGCGCAGTCCTGCGGAGTAGGTGTTGAAGATGCGCGCCACCTTTACCTGCACCCCAAAGCGCTGGTAATACTCGTAGCAAAGCACCTCGCCCAATCGCTTCGCCTCGTCGTAGCAGGCTCGCGGACCCCAGGTGTTGACATTTCCCCGATACTCCTCCGGTTGCGGATGCATCACCGGGTCGCCGTACGCTTCGCTGGTGCTCGCATACAGCAGTTTGGCGTGGTTCATCTTCGCCAATTCCAGCATGTGCTTGGTCCCGATGGTGTTGACCGCAATCGTGGCGAAGGGATCATTTTGATAAAATTTAGGTGATGCCGGTGACGCGAGATGATAGATTTCGCTCACATCCAGCAGGGAATCGAGCTGGAGCACATCCGGGTCGGACACATCGAAGTGGATAAAGTGAAAATGCGGATGATGTCTCACCTCCTCAATATGTGCCAAACGCCCAGTAGACAGGTTGTCGATCCCAATGACATGCTTTCCCTTCGCGAGCAAATCTCTCAACAGATGAGAACCGAGAAAACCGGCTACACCCGTAATCAGTGTTTTCATCGAAGCTCCTCCTGACTTTCCATGGCTCCTCATACGCCGTGCGTCTCTTCGTATTCCTCATATCTGCTGCCTGCAAGCCCCATCACCATTCCTGCGCCGATACAAATCTGCTGCAGACAACGGATCAAACGCACGGGTCCGAGCAAGACAGACGGGAGAAGCAGCAGCATGCCCCACCCGATCCGCATCACTCCCTTCACAGCGCGAAGCAGCAGGAGATGAGCAGGCAAGCGAAAATCCCGCTCGCACAGTGCATAGGTGTTTCCCGAACGGTACGCTCTTTGCAAAAGCCATCCCGGCTTGATTCTGCTCGCCGGCACCCATTCGTAGACGACGGCTTCGTCCGCCCAGATGATCTCGTGTCCTTGTTGGCGAACACGCAGGAAAAAATGGGTGTCCTCCCCGCCAGACAAGCCGTAGCGGGGGTCGAAGCGGTTAGCTGGATTTTCCAACAAGCTGGTTCGAATCAGCACATTTCCCGTTCGGGCCAATTCCATGCGAAAGCCTGTCGGATGGCGGGACCTTTCGTAAAATCTCCCTTTTTTGCTCCACGCGGGCGCTGGCTCCACCATTCGCGGCAGTACGGGACCTGTCACGACATCAGCCCCGTATTCCTGCTGGACAAATAGCAATTGATCCAGCCAATCAGGGGCCGGCTCCTCGTCATCATCGATAAAGGCGATCCCGTCATAGCCCTCCATACTTAGGTCCAAAGCCCGATTCCGCGCATGCGAGATGCCCCTGCGCGGCTCGTGGCTGTAACCCAGCTTCCATCGATAGCTTCCCTGCCGCTGTATGCAATCTTCCTGCGCACTTGCCTCTGGGTCATTGTCGATCACCAGAACGTGCACATCCGGCGTAGAAACCTTGTCAAAGGTGAGAAGCTCCAAGCCTGCCAAAAGCCTTTTTAGTCCATCCGGGCGTTTGTAGGTGAGGACACCAATCGCTACCTTCATGCTTCCCCCCTCCCCGCCGGCAAGTCATACCAGCGAATATGGCTTCTGCGTTCCGCCATTCTCCACTTTGGCAGCGAAAAGCCCAGGGCAATGAACAGCGTCCAGAAAAAGCTGTTGTGATCCAGCAAAGTGGTCTCCGTCAGATTGCACAGTACCAGGTAGAAGAGAAACAGCATGGGCCAATCATGCTCCCAGCTCTGCGAACTCATCTGATAAGGGAGCGTCCTGCGAATACGGCTGAGAAAGCTGAGCAATACGAGACCAAGACCGATCAAGCCGATGTCTAATGTGACGTCCAGAAAGCCATTGTGGGAATTGGGCGGTTCCCAGAACGTCACCCTCCAGATATAAGCGGACTCCCCTTCCCATCCAAGCCAGAAGCCGCTGTAGCCGTACCCGAGCCAAGGGTGCTGCAGAATCATTTCACTCACGATGTCCCACAGTCCTGTCCTGCCCGTCAACGTCAGATCGCGGCCAAAATAGCGCAAGATTGGCTCCAGATAGGTCAGAACCAGCACGCTGACACAGATGCCAGCCAGACCGACCGGCAGCCAGAGGAGAATTCGAGCGTATTCACTCCAGCGCAGCGTGCGAAGGAAGGGAATACAAACCAACAAAAGCAGCAAAACGATCAGAGCCGTCTTGGACTCCGACAAGAGCAGCAGCATGACACTTAGGCCAAAGCCGCCGACTGTCAACCAGCGCGGCCATACCTTCATCATGAACAGCAGGAAAAAGACGATGGCACCAAGAGACATCAACCGTCCCAACTGATTCTTGTGAGGAAAGATCCCTCTCCAGGCTGAGCTTCCCTGATACAGCATCTTTCCGATGTCCGGCATCAAAACGCTGACTACTGCGCTTATGAGCGCACCGCTCAACAAAACCCATGCGACCATTTGAAATTGTTCACGCAGGGTAAAACGCGAAGCCAGGTAGATGGCGAACAGATTGGTGCCTACGAATGCGACGCTTCTGCGTACCGTGATTTCCGGTGCGGCCGACCACAGCGCGGACAGTACGATCATCAGCAGGAGAACGAGAGAAAGCTTGTCTCGAGCCAGAACCGCCAGGACGCGTTTGCGGTGCACGAAGATCAGAACGGCGGCGATTCCGTAAATGATTTTCCAGATTGTCTGCAAGAGGGCATTGCCATCGGCTACGCTGTCCACCTGTCCAGCCTGGAAAAAAGGGAAAAACGCTTGCGCAAACAACAGGAGTGTCACGATGACGTATGCCTGCTCCAAACGCTGCCAGCGCTTTGCTGACTTCAAGCGCTTCTTCCGCGATTCTCCTCTCGTCTCAGCGATCACTCCATTGTGCAAATTTCGCCTCCTCATGGATCATGTGTCCCTCCAAGCGCACGGCGCGCTCACGACGCAACAGATATCCAATCATCACCCAGTAGCTGCAGCACAGCATCACATCGCCGATGATGCTGACCACAATCGCTCCCTTCCAGGAGTAGAGAGGCACGATGAGAATATGCAGGCCTGCCACGAGTATTGCCACCATGACCTGAATACTGGAGCGCCAGCCTTGAAACCCGGCTCCTGTCAATGCATCAGCCGCAAAAATATGCAGGCCCTTGAACAGCGGAATGATCGCCATCCAGCGAATCGCCTCGACAGCGAACAGGTAATCCTCCCCCAGCACCCATGGGAGAATCGGGGCTACCAGATAGAGGACCAGCCAGGCAATGGCGGCGTAGACAAGCGAGAACGGAATCAGCCGTTTGGCGTAGCTGACGCTTTTCACGATCCCGTTCTTGCCTTCCTGAAAAAAGCGGGAGAACGCCGCGCTCATCAGCGAATAGATCGGTGTCAACGCTACGTCTACGATTCTGCTTGCGGCAGCGTAAATGCCGGCATGCTCGGCGGAAGCATAGCGAACCAGCATGGTTTTGCCGATATCGGAATAGACGACGAGTGAAGACAGGCTGATCGAAAAATAGCTGCCCTCCTTCAGCTCTGTAATCAGTTTGCGTACGTGAAAGCGGGGCTTTCCCAACTCCTTGATCACCAGCGTCAAGGCAGCCGACATCATCACCAGCGTCGTCACCAGATAGAGAAAGCCCCACCATTCGATACTGTGATGCGAGGACATCCACGCCAGGGCGACAGCGCCCGCCAGTCTGATCCCGCCCATGAGCATATTGAATTGCGCCGTTCGCTTCAAACGCTCCAAGGCTTGATAGGATTGCCCGCAAATCGAGAACACCCGATAGAAAATCAGATCGGACAAGGCGACCCAGAGGATCACCATGGGATGGATCGTATCCGGCAGGAACAGCCCCCCCAGCGTTACGGCCAAGATCGTCAGCATAATCCCCGAGATCAGCGTCATGAGCAGGGCATTGCCCAGATATTCCGAGAATGCCGACCTGTCCCGTGATACATGCATGACGAGCAGTTCACCGCGCCCCAGGCTGGAAAACGGGGCCATGATCGCGACCAGCGTAACGACGCCCATAAACAATCCATAGCCGTTCGCTCCCAATGTCCTGGCGATGATCACGAAATACCCCATCTGCAAGACCAGCTTGACTCCCTCGCCCATCAGCATCCAGAGGGTGTTGCGCAGCAAGAGGCTGTTCCAGCTTTGGCGCCATTCCAGCAAATGCTCTTTCAAACCTCCGAGAGGCCTCAGCATGTATTGCTCCGCATGACGACCTGTATCGTCCGGCAAATGATGGTCAGATCCAGCCAAAAGGACATCTGTTCCAGGTACAGAAAGTCATGCTGCAAATTTTCATGAATCGGCTTGTTGCGGTCCTGACTGATCTGCCACAGCCCGGTCATTCCTGGTTTGACCAGAAATCGCTGCTTCTCGCGGATGGTATACAGCTCTTCCACGATCTTTTTCTGTTCCGGTCGGGGGCCGACAAAGCTCATCTCCCCGCGCAGAATATTCAGCAATTGAGGCAATTCATCCAGGCTTGTTTTCCGCAGAAATCGTCCGAATCGCGTAATTCGCGGATCCTGGTCCGAGGTCGGCGAGAAACCTTCTGCAGGCACGTCGGTATGCATGGTGCGAAGCTTGTAAATGGTGAATTCTTTGCCGTGCTTGCCGACGCGGACCTGTCGAAAGAAGATGCGTCCTGGAGAATCGAGATACAAAATGACAGCGAGTAGAAGAAAGAGGGGGAGGAGGAGGATGAGCAGGAAGAAGGCAAAAACAATGTCAAGAACACCCTTTACACAACTCGCATACAATGAGACGGTAGCCCTGGGCCGTGTAACGCGAATATAGTCCATTTCTTCATCATCCTACGGGAAGCTTCCAATTGTTTACCAAATATTTGTGCTGGATGTTGTTCAAATACAAACCAAAATCTTTGTTCAATTCCTCATTTTTCATGGCAAACTCTACCGTTGCCTTCAAAAAGCCGAATTTGCTTCCGACGTCATACAAGGTTCCCTCATAGCGATATGCAAGCAAATCCTGTTCGCGCGCAAGCATCTGGAGCGCATCTGTGAGTTGAATCTCCCCCCCTACTCCCGGCTCGATCTGCTCCAGCAGGTCGAAGATACGCGGCTCCAGAATATATCGGCCAATGATCGCCAGATTGGACGGAGGATTGTTCTGCGGCTTCTCGACCAGATCATGAATCAGATCAAGGCGCTCTCCGATGGCGACTCCTTCGATGACACCGTACTTGCTCACCTCATTCCAATCCACCGCCTCGACCGCGATAACGCTGCTTTGCTGCTGATTATAAATATCCATCATCTGTCTGAGGCACGGAATCTCGCTATCGATCACCATATCCCCCAGCAAAACCGCGAAGGGCTCATTCCCGATGAATTTACGGGCGCACCAGATCGCATGCCCCAGACCCAACGCTTCTTTTTGCCGGATGTAATGGATCTCTACCAAATTGGTCAAGCCTTCCACGATCTCGTACAAATCGGTCTTGGCGCGTTCACGCAGATTGACTTCCAGCTCATAGTTCTTGTCAAAATGATCCTCGATGGCCCTCTTGCTCCGTCCTGTCACGATGATGATATCCTCGATTCCAGAGTTGACCGCTTCCTCGACGATGTATTGAATCGTCGGTTTGTCCACGATCGGGAGCATCTCCTTGGGCATGGCTTTGGTGGCGGGAAGGAACCGGGTACCCAGGCCTGCAGCAGGAATCACCGCTTTTTTAATCTGTTTCTTCATAACCATCACCTCCCACCTATTCGTGTTGTACCATGGGCTCCGGTTCGAATCCTGGTCCTGTCACCGGTCCAGGCTGCTCAAGACTCATCCGTTTTCTGTTCGATTTTCTCCTCATCGCCTCCAAGGCCTCCATCCAGATCAGCACACCGACCATCAGCACCAGACCCACGCCAAATGCCGCTGCCATATTGACCAAAGGCTTGGGAGATACGGGCTCCATCCCCGCTTCATACTCCGCTTCGTCCACGATCATGACGTTGTCGATGTTCATGAACAAATTGACGTTCTGGGAAAAAGAGCGGGAGACTTCATTCGCAATCTGTACAGCGCGAAGCGGGTCCGTGTCGCTGTAGGTCACCGTGATGATAAAGGAAATGTTGGACGTTTTGACATCCAATCGCTCCATGAGCTGTTCCGGTGTTTGGGACAAGCCCAGCTTGCGAATGACGTCTTGTGCCATCCTCCGGGTTTGAATCAACCCGCTGTATGTCTTGATGAGCTGTTGATTGCTGAGGATGCTGTTGTAGAGGTCCTGCCTGTCCAGATCCTGCGGCTTCACCAGCATGGTCGTCGTCGCTGAATAGGTAGGGACCAGTACGAAATAACTGATATACCCACTCGCCAATACACAACACAACGGAATGGTGAGCATCAAGACCCAGCGCTTGCGAATGGCTTGGAGAACCAGCAATACAAATTCCAGATTCATATGAGCATGGACTCCTTTTTCGTTCTTTTCTAACCCACCACCCCTGGCAACCGTCAGGACGGCCCTCTAGGAAGGCCCTTCTCAGCGGTATGGATAGTCCATATTCCCCAAACTTAGAGCCAGTATATGTACAAAGCGTGGGAATATATGTCATATTCCCACGCCTTCCGTCTCCTTTTTTTCTGCCTGGATTGTTACGCTGGGACCAGGCTCGCCGATGAAACGCTCGATCTCCTGTTTGATTCTCAACCGCTCCTGCTCGGGCACAAAGTAGTAATACACGCCTTGATACATGCCGCCCTCCCCTTGCAAACGCTGGGTTTCGAGGTGGTCCAGGGAGCTTCTGTAATTCAGCATCAGCTCCTGCATGTCGCTCAGTGTGAGATTTGTTTTGAAGCTGTTGCCGATATTGGCCAGTATGTCGTCCATTTTGCCCACGGTGCTGATCTGCTTCGCCTTGCTCATCAATTCGCGGAGGATGAGCTGCTGTCTTTTATTGCGTCCAAAGTCGCCTTCCGGATCTTCATAGCGCATCCGTGCATAGGCAAGCGCCTTTTCCCCGTCCAGTGCGATCATCCCTTTGGGAAAATGATAGCCCTCATAGTCGAAGGCGAACGCATTGTCCACTGCAATTCCGCCCAAAGAATCGACGATCGCTGCAAAGCCCTCCATTTCCACCTTTACATAGTAGTCGACCGGAACGTCCAAAAAGCGCTCCACTGTCCTGACTGTCGCAGGGATCCCGCCTTTGCTGTAGGCGTGGTTGATCTTGTCCTCCTTGTCGCTGTCGGCCAAAAAGGTACGGGTATCCCGGGGAATGCTGAACATCAGCGTCTCTTTTTTCCCTGGATGGATCGCGAGAAAAATCAGGGTATCACTGCGACCGGGATCACTTCCCCTTTTGTCTACACCAAAAAGTAGAAGCTTCAGCGGTCTTTTGTCCTCCCCCTGTCTGGGTTCCTCGGGCTTGGGCTTTTCCATTTTTGCGGCTGCGACGGAAGGCACGGGAGGAGGCGGAAGTGGTTCGTAGATGCTCTTTGCTGTCTGCTGTACACGCCCAAATAGTTGGTGCACGTACCACGTCGTTCCTCCCAGACTGAGCAGCAGCAGCCCGATGATGATGAGGCGCAATCGTTTCATTTACACGCATCTCCTGGTTCTTAGGCATCTGGATTCGTCCCATTACCAAGGTATTACGCTTCCCCTGATTTCTTTCCCACCGAAAAAGAATCGCCCCCTCCTCTCAATCGAGAAAAGGGGGCGATCCATCAGCAGCGCCTGATCAGGAAATGCGGCGCAAATCCGGGTTGTATCGTTGAACATAGGTAAAAATGTCTTCTCCGGACAAAAAACGGAGTTCGGGCGAACCTTTCTGTTGGCTGAGGTGAGCCAGAAGCTGTTCCTTGCCTTTTTCCAGTCTGCGCTTGGCGGCATCAGGCAAGGTGAGCACATGAGGAACGAGCAACTGCAGATACCATCTTCCCTCTTCTTCCTCCGAGACATCGATCTCCAATTCCATATCGGAAGAATCAAACGCAAATAAATGATTAAACAAAGCCTCACGCGTTCCGGTGTCGATGGCAGACACATCTGCGAGGCTAACGCTCAGATAATATTCATCGTTGAACAAGATCATGTCGTCGTTGATTTCCTTATACGTTTTGAAGAGTGGATTCGCTTCCATACGGTTGGCCTCCTAACAGGTTCGTGGACGTTTCGTATAGCATACTATTTTTCCAAACTTTCGCGCAACTTATGGGTTGGAGGTATTCGGACTGAACAGGCGGGGTGGGGTCTTCACTGGTGGCCTCTCTGGCCGCCTCCACTCCAAAGGCGGAACCGCGGCCAAAAGCAGCCCACTTCCAAGAAGTAAATCAGGGTTGGCCGCTGAATGCGTGTTCCGCCTTTTCCATAGCGTCTGGGTCAAGATCCCAAATGCCTCTCGCTTATTTCCTTTTTTCCTCGACCAGCTGGTTCAATCCTCCATTTTTTTACACCAAACTCGAACCTTCCGCTACCGCTTGCGCGTCTTCAAGCGTGATCAGGACTGCCCTCGCCTTGCCGCCGCTTTGGCCGGCGACATAGCCGTCTGCTTCCATCATTTCGATCAGACGGGCCGCACGGTTGTACCCCACCCGGAATCTGCGCTGCAGGCCGGAAGCGGAAGCCTGTCCCTGCTCCGCGACGAAGACGAGCGCTTCCAGGTAGAGGGGATCGTCTCCGGCGTCAAAGGATTGCACCTGTTGCTCCAGATCTTCTTTGCTGAATAGGTAGGAAGGTTTTCTCTGCTTCTTGATGATGTGCGTGATTCGTTCAATCTCGTCGTCCGAGACGAAATTCCCCTGCAGCCGAAGCGGCGTGGTTCCGCTCTCCAAAAAGAGCATGTCCCCTCTGCCGAGCAATCGCTCCGCTCCGGACTGATCGAGGATCGTCCGAGAGTCGACTTGGGAAAACACCGCAAAGGCAAGGCGAGTCGGCACGTTCGCCTTGATGTTGCCTGTAATCACATCGACGGATGGTCGCTGTGTCGCCAGCAGCAGATGGATGCCGCATGCCCTTGCCTTCTGGGCGATCCGAATGATGCAGTCCTCCACATCCTGCGGGGAGACCATCATCAGATCGGCCAATTCGTCGATCACGATGACGATATAGGGCAAATGATCATCTGTCGTCTGATTGTAGCGTTCAATGTCGCGTACCCCCGCATCCACGAACAGGGCGTAACGCTTCTCCATTTCCTCGACTGCCCATTTCAGCGCGGCCGTCGCTTGCTTGGCTTCTGTGACGACTGGTGTCACCAGATGCGGCAAGTGGTTGTACGGAGCCAGCTCTACCATTTTAGGATCGATCAGCAGCAGCCTCACTTGTTCGGGCGTCGCCTTGTACAACAGACTGACGATGATCGAATTGATGCAGACGCTCTTACCGGAACCGGTGGCACCAGCGATCAGTCCGTGCGGCATCTTTTTGATGTCCGCAATAATCGGAGCCCCTCCGATATCCATCCCCAGAGCGACTGCCAATGCCGAAGGATGCTGTTGAAATTCCGCGGACCCGATGATTTTCTCAATCAGCACCGGCTGGCTGGACAGATTCGGGACCTCGATCCCTATCGCATTGCGACCCGGAATCGGCGCTTCGATCCGAATGTCCTTGGCAGCCAGATTCAGCTTGATGTCATCGATCAGGCTGGTAATTTTGTTTACTTTGACGCCTGGAGCTGGCTGCAGCTCAAATCTCGTTACAGACGGACCTTTCACGATCCCGACCACCTGCGCGCTGACATTGAAGTTCGCAAGCGTCTCCTCCAGCAGCAGCTTTTGCAATTGTGTATGCTCGTCATCATCCCCCGCAACCTCCGGGCTTGGATTGAGCAAATCCAGCGACGGCAACTGATAGGAAGGCACAGCTTGCAGGTCGTCAGGCTGCTTTTGTTCCGTCGGCTTTTGCACTGGTTCAATGCGCAATGGCTCGGTATGAACAAGCGGAGCTGCGTAAGTTACGTTGACTGGCGTTGCCGCTGTATCGTCCTGTTCTTCCTCTACAGTCGTGAGTGGACTGAATTCCGCACGTTCCAGGAGGCGAGCTATCTCGGGACTCTGCCCAGCCTCCATAGCGGCTTTCTCGAAGTCCACCTTCTCTTCCCCCTGCTCCATATCACTTTCTATGAAAACGATGCTCTCGTCTTCCCCTGCTACATCGTCTTCCTCTTGATCTGGCGAAATCTCGCTTTCAAGGAACTCCACCACTCCGCTTGATGTATCCGGAATCTGTGGTTCCTCGATCACAGTTTCTGCTTCGATTTCAGTTTCTGTTTCGATTTCAGATTCTGTTTCGTTTTCTACCTCGGCTACTGCTTCCGTCTCTATTACATGATCTGCTTTTGCTTCGGATGATTCATGCTGTGGAGCTTCTGGCCAGGCTGTCTCCTCTTCGCTTTCCTCTTCCTCGACTGGAGGCTGCTGTTTCCTTGCAAATAGAAACACCGGCTCGATTGAGGTATCTGCCTCTTTCTCCACCGTAGCCTCGCTTGCGGCCGCTGCTTCGTCAGCAGCTGTCTCCTCGGCAGGCTCGTCTGCCATTTCCTGCGGCTCATTTTCCGTTTTTCCTGCCATCTGCATCTGCTGCCACAGCTTTAATTGGTTTAGCTGCTCTTCCTGCTCCTGGAGCGGGTAGACAATGCCCGCCGTTGTATGAATGCGATGCTCCATCTCCATCGTGGCCGGCGTAATTTTTCCGTATACAGGAGAGACAATATCCGAAGGCTGATAGGCTCTTTTTTCGCTTCCTGCCGTCTTCTGATTCCCCGGCTTCGTAGAAGCTCCCCGGTGATCCACCTGTTGTTTTTTGACTGGCAAGGTCTTCTCCTCCGGCTGCTCCACTGCTTTTGCAGCCCTCCGGTTGGGCAACCTCTCACGTGAAGAAGACTGGTTCTCCTGGTTTCCTTCAAGAAGATCCGGATCCAGACCCATCTCCTTCTCTATTCTTCTGCGCTCCGGATAGTGGTCTGGGACGACCGGAAACCGGAACTGCCGCTGCTTGTCCGTTCTGAACTCGTCATGTTCCCGACTGCTTTCACGCTCTCTCGGGTAGATGCTTTTCGTTTTTGCCTGGAGCTGACGGGATTTCGTATGGTTGGGTGGATGCGTCTCATCCTCATCCACTTCCCTCTCTTCCCCCCGAAACACATTCATCAGCTTTTGGAACCACGACCACATGTTGCAACGCCCTTTCTCACTTGCTTCATTTCCCTTTTATTTTACCAGAAAAAAAGACTTGCGTTCGTTCGATTCTGTTTTTTTCGTATTTATGAAACTTTTGGTGGGTCTCACACGTACATAGTAAGGGAAAGAAAAAGTATATACATAGGGAGGAATACCGCATGTGGAAGAAGGGGAGTGCCCTACTGATAGCAGGGATGCTCGTATTGTCCGGATGTTCCGGTGAAGCATCACTGGTCCGCGATTCCATCGTCCAAACGCTGGATAAACCGAATTACGACTACCAAGGCACGTTGAAATTGACGGGTGACATCGACAAATTGCCGGAAGCATTGGGCGAGACGGTCGATCCTGAAGGAAAAGCCGTATTGGAAGCTCTGAAAGCGGGCGTCACAGTGAAAGGTTCGCAGCTTGATCTGGAAAACGCCAAGGCTGTCATTGAAGTAAACGACGACAAGCTGTTGCGCGACAACAAGCTGTGGTCCGGGGATAAAAATGCTTCGGTCGAGCTTTTGGTAAGCAAAGATTCGTTCTATTTGAAATCTCCGCTGGACAGCAAATATCTGGTGATGAGCGCTGATGTTTCTGGTGATATGGCCGCGATGGGCGCTTCGGAAGCTGCCAACCCTGCCAAATTGAAGGAATATCAGGAAAAAATGAACGACCTGACGATTTCCTTCATTAAGAAATATGTAGCAAAATACGGCTACAAGCTGAACAACGTGAAAAATCTGGGAGCGGCTACCGTTGAACTGCCAAACGGCGAAAAAGCGGAAGCTACCCACATCGCGATCAAGCTGGATGCCAAAGAACTGGTCAACATGTTCTTCTACACAGCAAATGACGCGGTTGCAAGCCAAGACGTCAAAGCTTTCGCTATCGACATGATGGTCCTCTCCACTTCCCTGCAGGAAGAGATGTTCCCAGAGGATGGCAAGACGACTGAAGCCGAAAAACGCGCCATGGCTGAACAGGCTGTAACAACCGGTCTGGCTGAAGCGAAAAAATGGCTCGAGGAATCTGGCAAAGTATACACAGCTGACAAGGTTGTCGAAGAAATGAAAGCCGCTGGTTTCCACGCTTTGAACTGGAACCTCGACTTCTACATCAACAAAGATAAATTGCCTGTTCAACAAAAAAGCGCTTTGAGCGTAACATTCCAGGTTGACGGCATGAAACAGCCTCTGACAGTAGGTCTCGAAGCTGATCAGTATGCCTACAACTTCGGCAAAGCGACCAAATACGAGATCCCTGGCAAAGATGCCGGCGTGACCATCGAACAACTGTACAATGATGAAAAAGCAATCGACAGCTTCAGTGACAAAGGCTTCTTCCGTCACTTTGTCCAGTCCTCCCTCGACCAGTACAAAGTCCAGAAAGAATGGGAAGAGGAATGGGCGAACTGGGAGCTGGAAGATGCAGCTGAGGGAGAAGCAGCTGAATAAGCATTCCTCCCATCGAAAAAAGCACGATGCCCACATGGCGTCGTGCTTTTCTGCTTTCATCTTGCCTACTCTTTGATCAAGCCGCGGATCGTCTCGTGCAAGATTCCGTTGCTGGCGACAAGGGATGCGAGCTCCTCCACCCGAAATGCCTGGTGACGATAAGGCTCTCCCTGCCAATTCGTGATGGTTGCCCCCGCTTCTTTGGCGATGACAATTCCTGCAGCGACATCCATGATGCTGGAGCGCTGCATGATGATATAATCAAGCCAGCCGTTGGCGAGCAAGCACCAGTCCAGTGCAGGCGCGATGTTGCGCATCAAGCGTTTGGTCTGCATCACGAATGGCTCGGTGAACGCCAGCTCTTGCTCCTTGGTGACGGAATGGCGCCCGCGAATATACGTACCCACGGCCTTCGTCTGATCAGCGCGTTGATTGATGGAGATGCGTTTTCCATTCAGGAAAGCACCACCTCCCTGCTCTGCCCAGAACATCTGTCCCGCTACCGGATTGTAGACGACCCCCAAAACCAGTTCGTTTTTATGCTGCAAGGCGATGGATACGGAAAAGTAAGGGTATCCTATAAAGTAATTATTGGTGCCGTCCAATGGATCGACAATCCAGAGGTACTCTGCATCCCGCTCCAACAGCCCGATTTCTTCCGAGAAGATCGAGTGCGCCGGAAAATGGCGATGTAGCACTTCGATGATGCGCTTTTCGCTTTCCTTGTCCTCGGGCAGTTTGACATCATTATGCAATTCCTCGTCTGGAACAAGCTGTTCCAGAAAACGCTCCTGCAAATAATCACCCGCCGCTTTTGCTGCAGCTTTGGCTATTTCCAGCATTCTTTCCACATCCTCATGAAGTTTCATTCGTGTTTTCGGTTGCCACTCAAGCCCTACATTTACTATGATAGATAGACGCCCTACTACAGAATGGGAGGGGATTTCACATGAACAGCGATTTTATCCGCCTGAAAAATCTGGAAGGCGAACTTAAGCTGTCCCAAATGAACAAGCACCTCGGCTGTTCGGTCACCAGCAAGGAACTGGTTTTGTATAAGCCGCATCTGACCTATCATCTGTTTCTGCACGATATCGTGAGCATGGTTCCGATCCAGCAGGATTCCATCCCCGTCCTTTTTCGCAAGCAAGGGAAGCAACGCCCTTTCTTCGACTCCCAGACCTACAAGCTGGTAGCCAAATGGGCACGGGTCGTCTCCCGCTCCGGCATCGTGGAAAAGGAGAACATGGAGTTTATCCTCCCCATCTCTTCCAAGATGCTTTCGTACATCTCGGAATACAGCGGCCTGGTAGTCATCCGCTGAACGTTTTCTATCCAAGCCTCTATCCCGCATCACCGCGGTTTAGAGGCTTTTTACTTTGCTTTTTTGTCCAAGACGATAAACGTCCCGGTACCATGCGCAACCCGCTTGTTGCGGTCATCGTAGATGCTGGTGTCCATAACCACCAGTGTTTGTCCGCGATGCAAAAATGTCGCTTCTGTGCGCAGGCTCTCTCCCAAAGCCGGACGCAGGTAATTGACCTTCAGCTCTGTCGTCACGGCATACTTATCCGGCGGCAGGGAGCGGTTGATCAGGGAACCCATCGTGGAGTCGATCAACGTAGCCAGAATTCCGCCGTGTACCGCACCCGTCGAGTTTTTCATAAATGTGGTGATCGGCACCTCGAAAGAATAGGTGCGATCATCGAGGAACCTCCCCTGCAAGCCAAGGAACCCGGATAGAAATACACTTTTTCTCTCTCGTCTTTGGCGAATGGACTGAAGCGTTAGCGCGAGCAGCTCCCGTTCCTCCTCGCTGCCTTCTTCCCAGATATTTTTCAATTCTTCTATCATTTTTTCACTCCACCCTAAATCGTCGCTTTCTCTATTTTAAAGCAATTTTCTGCATTTTTCTATGCAGCACTTGTCCAGCAAGTGTTTGACTCTGAGCAAATGTTCAGACTTTAACGGTTGTTTCTATTTAGTGAAAAGTGTTAAGATAGTGCAAAATAGAAGGCTGGATTTTCTATTCGGAAGGAGAGTTTACAAGTGGCCAGACTGAGAAGTGATATGATCAAAAAAGGATTTGACCGCGCACCTCACCGCAGTTTGCTGCGTGCAGCAGGTGTGAAAGAAGAGGATTTCGACAAACCGTTTATCGCGATCTGCAACTCGTATATCGACATTATTCCAGGTCATGTACACTTGCAGGAATTCGGGAAAATTGTGAAGGAAGCCGTTCGCGCTGCCGGAATGGTTCCTTTTGAATTTAACACCATCGGCGTGGATGACGGGATTGCCATGGGCCACATCGGTATGCGCTACTCGCTCCCAAGCCGCGAAATCATCGCAGACAGCTTGGAGACCGTTGTTTCCGCTCACTGGTTCGATGGCATGATTTGTATTCCGAACTGTGACAAGATTACTCCGGGGATGATCATGGGCGCACTCCGCGTGAATATTCCGACAGTATTCGTGACAGGCGGTCCGATGAAGGCCGGAAAAACCAGCGATGGCCGTTCGATCTCGCTCTCGTCGGTCTTTGAAGGCGTTGGCGCTTATCAAGCCGGCCTGATCGACGACAAGCAATTGGATGAGCTGGAGCAATACGGCTGTCCAACCTGTGGCTCCTGCTCCGGCATGTTCACCGCCAACTCGATGAACTGCCTGCTCGAAGCCATCGGTCTGGCGCTGCCAGGCAATGGTACTGTTCTCGCAGTCTCGCCTGAGCGCAAGGAACTGGTAAAAGCATCTGCTGAAAAACTGAAGCACCTGATCGAGCGCGATATCAAACCGCGCGACATCGTAACGCTGGAAGCGATCGACGATGCTTTTGCCCTCGACATGGCAATGGGCGGTTCCACCAATACCGTGCTGCACACCCTGGCAATCGCACAGGAAGCCGGCATCGAGTACTCGATCGAGCGCATCAATGAAGTAGCCAAACGCATTCCGAACATCTGCAAGCTGGCTCCTTCCTCCGACTACCACATCGAGGATTGCCACGAGGCAGGCGGCGTCTCCGCCATTCTCAAGGAAATCTCGAAAAAGCCTGGAGCGATCCACCCGAACCGCATTACCGTTACTGGCAAAACACTGGGCGAAAACGTCGCAGATGCCGAGATCAAAAACGATCAGGTCATCCGTCGACTGGACAACCCGTACAGCGAATCCGGCGGCCTTGCCGTCCTCTTCGGAAATCTGGCAGAACAGGGCTCGATCATCAAAACTGGCGGTGTGGATCCTTCGATCAAACGCCATGAAGGTCCTGCCATCTGCTTTGACTCCCAAGAAGATGCCCTCGCAGGGATCGCGGCTGGCAAGATCAAGCCTGGCCACGTCGTGGTAATCCGCTACGAAGGTCCAAAAGGCGGCCCTGGCATGCCTGAGATGCTTGCACCGACTTCCCAGATCGTCGGTATGGGCCTCGGCAAAGAAGTGGCTCTCGTAACAGACGGACGCTTCTCTGGAGCTTCTCGCGGAATCAGTATCGGCCACGTGTCTCCTGAAGCTGCAGAAGGTGGACCGATTGCCTTCGTCGAGGATGGCGACATCATCTCCATCGATCTGGAAGCGCGGACGATTGAACTGCATGTCGATGAAGCCGAACTGGCACGTCGTAAAGAAGCCAATTGGAAAGGGTTCGAGCCGAAAGTAAAAACCGGCTACTTGGCCCGCTACTCCAAAATGGTGACCAACGCCAGCATGGGCGGCATTCTGAAAATCTAATCCAGGACAAAAGATCAGCCCCGCATCTGCTCGGATGCGGGGCTGACTCTTTCTTTTTCTTATTTACAAAATTTGCTGTCCCTTTCGACGAAACCAATCGCCGCGTGATGCGTCTTATATGATAACTACATCATCCGCCGGGCGGTGACGAAGCGTTTCTCCCAGGAGGTCCCCCGGAATGTACTATAGGTAACCCCTGGCTTCCCATAGGTATGTAACAGTTTGTTATTTCCAGCATAAATGGCAACATGCGTAATTCTCTGCGACGATGTAGTCGTACTCGCCTTGAAGAAAATCAAATCGCCTTTTTTCAGATTGCTTTTGGAAATACGGGTTCCCACCTTCGATTGTGAACGCGAATCGCGGGGCAGCTTCTTGCCAATAGCTTCTCTGAAAACACGCTGCGTAAACGACGAGCAATCAAAAACAGCCGTCGTATTTTTGCTTGCACCAAATTTATAGGGCCTGCCCATATATTTTCTTCCGGTGTTGATGACTTTGTCTGCCTTGCTCTGACTCCATGCGGCATGCGCAACGCCAATGTCACCTGGTATCGGTGCTACTACGGCCGTCAACCCCATCGTGACGCCCATTAGAATTCCTACAATCGCTTTTCTTACCTTCATGTTGTTCATCCTCCCTTTTATGAAAAGTTTGGTTGATCTTCCGCTGTTTCTCTACTCTACCATCCCTCTTCTATCTACGAAATTGGCAAAAAGTTTCCAAGCAGACTAACCACATTCGGACGAAATTTCCACTTGACGCCTCGAAGCCGCAGTTTTATAGGCATTTGTCAAATTTTCAGTCTTCTTCATTTGCCAACATGTTCCTCCGGAATCCCCCAATTTTTTCCGCACCTTATATAGGCCTTTTCGCATATCCTGTGACTTTTCTCCTGCGTTTCATTGTAAAAAATCCCTGAACGATGCAAACAGGACTGGTCTTTCCTGGAATCATCCATTTCTACTCTCTACTTGCAACATCAGGGGAGTCATCGTAAAGTAAATAGGAGTTCGTTATCAAGGAGGAATCTATGCGACTGCGTAATATTCCAGGCGCCGAGTCGGCCCTGGCTGAATATCCGACGTTTGTGCAAAATCCTGTTTCCTACAAAGGGAAATGGAATGAACGCTTCGGGAACAACAATCCCATCCACGTAGAGATCGGATGCGGGAAGGGACGTTTCATCAACACATTGGCTGCCCAGCATCCCGACATCGACTTCATTGCCGTTGAACTGAAGGCTGAAGTGGTCTTGCGAGCCGTACAGCGCACGGAATACCGCGAGATTCCCAATCTCGCCTTCGTCCAGTACAATGCAGCGATGCTGACAGACCTGTTCGCTGATCATGAAATTTCTCGACTCTATCTCAACTTCAGCGATCCTTGGCCAAAGACGAGACATGCCAAGCGTCGTCTCACCTATTCTAGTTTTCTGCAAACCTATCGCCAGGTATTGAAGCCGGACGGTGAGATTCATCTCAAGACAGACAATGAAAAGCTGTTTGAGTTCTCGCTGAACCAGATGGCCGCAGAGCGTTTCCAGCTTCGCAACATCACCTTTGATCTGCACCAGTCCAAACTGGCTCAGGACAATGTCATGACGGAATACGAAGAGCGCTTTTCCTCGAGAGGACAACGAATCTATCGGGTTGAGGCAGCTTGTTCCTTCCATTGATACGCAAAAGTCATCTCTTTCTCTTTCTCCAGATCAGCCGCTGGCAATCCAGCAGTCTGCTCTGGAGAAGGAGTCCTTCCGTTCTCTTCCATACCTGTGTAAAGGATTGAATATGGATCAAATGAAAGCACATACAGAGAATTTCCACTATTCACACTTGTCTTTTCTGCTCAAGCGATTGCATGTCATTTCCATTGCACTCCTAGCACTCTATGCCTTTTACTTCTACGTCGATTTGGTTCTCTACCAGCATGTTGCCGGCACTCCTTTCCATACGACACTGATCCTTATCCATGCTGCCGGATTTCTGGCTTCCCTGTTCTACATGGGGATCTACCCACTCGTCAAGAAGAATCAGCGTTTTCTCCAATCGGTGGGGCCTGATCTGCTCCTCGACTTCTACGTTTTCCTCTACATCGGCTCCAGTGCGCTCGCTTCCCTAAATAGCTACAGATTGAGTGGTCACATCGATATGTACCTGGTTGTTCTCGTGGCTTCCGCTGTCCTGCTGCCGATTCGTCCCAAGCATTTTTTCTGCATTCTCGCAATCATTCATGTGCTGTTTCTCTCCCTGCTCTCATCCTTCATCGACGATCCGAATCTATTAACTTCCAAACAAATCATCTCTACCATTGCAGCTTTTATCTCCTTTTTGCTCTTGGTGCTGCTCTACTCGTCCCGGGAGCAAGAATTCCTGCATCAACAAAAACAGGATGAACTGCAAAAAACTTTCGCACCTTATTTGAGATGAATCCCTATCCGCTTATCCTGTCCAGGCTTTCCGATGGCAAATTGCAGCTCTGGAACAAAGCGGCTGCAGAATCATGCCCGCCCTCCCAGACTTCTGATTCTCTGACTGACCACCAGCTCGTCTTCAGCAGTCCGCAAGAGCGGCTTCAACTCGTCAGTGAACTGCGCATGCGAGGAAGCATCAAAAACTACATACTGAAGCAAGATCAGCCGCTTGCAAGATCAGCCGCTTGGGACAACGAAATGGGGAATGGCCCATTATGAGCTGATCATGTATGGAAGCGAGACCTGCATTCTCTCAGGAGTTACGGATATCACTCCCTTGAAGCGGGTAGAAGAGAATCTGGCAGAGCACGCCAACTACGACGCATTGACAGGAATTCTAAATCGTCGGGGTGGACTGGAGGCATTGAACAACTGGCTAGCCAATCCCCATTCAGAGGCATCTTCGTGTATCGTCTGCTTTATTGACTTAAACAATCTCAAACAGGTGAACGATTGCTACGGGCATCAAGCAGGGGATGAGATGATCAAGGAAGTCTGTACGGTGATCAGTGAGCGCTTGCATGCCGAAGATCTCTTTTTCCGTTACGGCGGAGATGAATTCATCATTCTTTTCTTTCAAAAGGATTGGCAGCAAGTCACTTCAATCTGGGCATCCATCCAGCAGATGTTCGCGGAGAAGAACAGCAGCAGCGGCAAGCCTTACACGCTATCTGCCAGTCGAGTGCTCTATCATTGCGAGAAAGACACGGATTTGTCCATCGAAGAAATCATCAAGAGGGCTGATCTTGAGATGTATAAGGATAAGCAAGGGCAGCGCCTTGCTTCCTCTCCATTTGGAGAAATGGTATAATATTGGAATGTCTGGAAGACTTGGAGGAACCTACGATGGACCTTGGATTTGCTTTTGCTTCCTTTATTCCGCTTTTGCTGATGCTGGCCTTCTACGCCCTCATCATCTACTTGATCGTGCAAGTCATTCGTTTCATGAAACAAAAAACGCTCCATGACCAACAACGAAATGAAAAGCTGGACGCCCTAATCCAGCTCTTGCGTGAAAAAGAAAGAGAACAGCAACCCTAACGTAAGACGTTCTCTTTTGAATGAACAAGAGAAAAAGCATGACCATTCACATGTAGAATAGGTCATGCTTTTTCTCTTTAATCAGTGACTTTTTTAAGTTCAAAAGATGTTGCCTCTAATAACAAGATAAGCCTATCATTATTAACAATAAAAAAACTTAGAGGTATGCCAAGTTGTGTAGAAGAGTCATTTATTACTATGTATTTTACTGTATCATTATTATTTATATTTAAAGGATCGGGATCTGTTTGAAATAAACGATAAAAAGAGTCTGAGTTATCGCATATAAAATCAAGCCTATATAATGGGTTCTTCAGTTCGTGTTGATAATCATGATAGTTTTTAAGTCCTTTTGATGAAAAGAAGTCTTTTTTGATTATCATTTCATCACCAATTATTTTTTGCCCTGTTGGATATTCAGAAGCATCATTGTATGAATTTGCAAACCCCAAAAGTTTCTCAACTTTCCAAGTTCCATAGAAAGACTTTTCCGTTTCATCATCCAAATTTGTCCATACCCCATCACAGTATTCAGCGGTACTCTTTGGAATAATGGACTCATCAGTTTCAGATTCATGCTCACTGGTAGAATTTGTTTGCGAAGTATCTGCACCTTTGGGAACCGTTGTATTTTCTACGCTATTATTCGAAGTATTTGAAGTTTTTGTAGTTGATGCTGTTTGAACATTTTCACAAGCCGATGACAGCATCAACATGATCGTAATACAAACCAAGAATCCTTTTTTCATATTGCACACCCTGTTTTAATTTTTTTTACTAACCTGCCTCGTTAAAAAAAGACTACTATTGAATTTTGACAAACGCAAACTTCTAACAGGTTTTCATTTCCTTTGAAATGCTCTCTCTTATTTCACAATTATATCCTTTACGTCAAACACTTTATTGTTAATCCGATTCGTTGAGCAGGTATAAAAAATAGGGTACGGGAACCATTGCGATTCCGCACCCACTTTGTGTTGCGAATTCAATTCAAAAGAGAACGTCTTAACCCTAATGGCCGTTCTTTTTTTTATGTCTTCCATTCATACATCTCTTCGCTGAAAAATCCGGATCGCGATCAGCAATGCGACAAGTCCGTACCCAAGGGTGTAGTATAGCATTGCGGCGCTTGGCGGAGAAGAAGTGCCGAAAATCCCTTGGGAAGCAAAAGACAAGGGATTGTCCACCGCCTCAAACAAGGAGAGCATGCTCAGCCGAAACAAGGAATCGGTCGGAAAGATCAGGCTGGAGACAATGCCGATCTGAACGAGGGACTCTTGGTGTATCAAGGAGCCCAATTGTTCGACGAAACCGCCGATAAAGCTGATGCCATAAAGAATGATCAGGAAAATGCCGCCGGTGACGGTCGTCGTCATGCTGCTCATCAGCAGGGATACGCAAACCAGGATGACCGGCAGGAGAAGAAAGTAGCCCAGCCCTGTCATGACCTGCGTTGCACGCAGCTGCACGGCCATCTCACCGCCTCCGACCCATTGATTGATGGCGATCAGTCCCAGATAGAGCATCGCTGTATAGAGAATCAGCATGCTGGCCAGTCCGAGGAATTTACCGAGCATATATTGTCTGCGTGGCATCGCGCGCGCAAGCCACGTATCGATCTGATGACTCTCGATTTCCGAAGCGATGCTCCCCACACTGCTCAGAATCGCCAGTAACGCGGCGATAATCGAGCCAAAATACAAACCCATTCCCAGCAATTGCGTCGAGAAAAACCCTTTCATCATCATCGCATCGCCAGAGACCGCGCCCATTGTTTCCCTGATCTCGCGCGCGGCGAACCAGGTCGCGACGCCGAATAAGAGCAGGAACGCCAGTGACATCAAGACGGTGATGGTAAAAATCCGTTTGGAGATCATCTCCCGGTATGTGATTTTAATGATTGGCCACATGCGTTTCCCTCTCCTTCTGCTGGACCCAGTACAAGAACACTTCCTCCAACGATTGTTGCTTGCGAACGACCTCGTGAACGGCAGCCCCACTTGCCACCAGCTCCTGCAAAAGAACAGGCACCCGTCCCTCCTGATCCAGCGTCACGAGCCAAGTCGCTTGCCCTTCCCGTTCCTTCAGCAAGCGCTGATCCGTTACAAACGGCAAATGGGCATGCCAATCCGCTGTCGCCTGCTCGATGGTGATCTCCACCTGGGGCTTTACTGCGCTTAGCTTGCGCCACTCTCCAGAGGTGACCAGCTCACTTCGGTGAATGATGCCGACATAATCACAGACGCTTTCCATCTCGCTCAGCAGGTGACTGTTGAGAAAAATCGTTTTTCCCTGATCACGCAGGCGCGCAATCAGCTCCCGCACTTCTTTTCTGCCGATCGGATCAAGCGCAGATGTCGGTTCATCCAAAAAGATCAGCTCCGGGTCACTCAGCAGGGCGCAGGCCAAACCAATTCGTTGCTGCATCCCTTTGGAATAGCCGCGAATCCGTTCGTCGACCCGCCCGCCCAGACCGACAACCTCGACAACCTCGCCGATCACCCGGTCCCGCTGGCTTTTGGACAAGCCGCAGATCTCCCCGTGATGCTTGAGCAATTGCCTGCCGGTAAGCCAGTCCGGATAACGGAACAGCTCAGGCAAATAACCGACTTTCCGGCGTGATTCCACGCTTCCGATGGGGTGGCCGAGCATCGTCGCACTTCCCGCAGTCGGGTGCAGCAAGCCCAGCATGGTGCGGACGAAGGTGCTCTTCCCAGCGCCATTTTGCCCCAAAAAGCCAAATACAGAGCCGCGCGGAACTTGCAGCGTGATCTGCTTGCAGCCGCCTTTGCCGTCGTATTGCTTGGATAAACCTATCGTTTCGATGACATTGTCAGACATAGTACCCTCCCAGACTCTCAGACAAAATAAACGGGCAAAAGCAAAGCCCACCTCGCCCGGTAAGCTCTGCCAATTTGACAGCCATTATTTGACTTTTTTTGCGAAGGACATCAGTTGCTCGGCTTTGTCTTCCGCGCCGTCCAGCATGTGAATGGAGCCATTGTGCTGCCAGATCAGGTAAGAGCGATGCGGCGATTCGATCAGCAAGCCCTCTTCGCCATTGACGTTTACGTTTTTCACCTGGCTGTCCTTGTCCTCGATGTAAGGCAGTGGCAAGGTGTGCTGCCAGTCATCCAGATTGACCATCTGTTTTTTGACGTTCTCCGGAATAAACGGCAGGGCCAGCACCGTATCGCGAAGTTCAGCAAGATCTACCCCTTCAGGAGCTTGCAGCTTCAATCCCCCCACTACATTGTAGGTAAAATCGGCATCTCCCGACTTCAGGTACAGGTTCATGGTTTGCGGTATTTGCAGCGAGAATGGCTTGCCATTCAGTTGGTCGTCGAAGCGTTTGTCCATGCCGACTTGCTCGAGCAGGCGATTCGCTTTTTCCGTATCGATTTCAAATTGGACGCGATGCGCAGCATGCACATCCACCCCATTGAAGCTGACGTCGCTCGGGAGCTCAGGAAGCTGGACGCCTGCCTTCTCCGCCTCTTCCTTCGACTCATACCAGACCGAGCCATCGCCGTTCTGATCCGAATCATCGATGCTGATTTTTCCAATTCCATTTAACTCCAATTCCCCGGCCTTTCCGGAGGACAGCCACATTTCCGCGTGCTGCAAATCCTCCGCGGTCACTTTGACGAATGCTACCTTGTCTACGCGAAAAATAGACAAGAGATCCTTGGCCGCCACTTGCACCTGCGGGATAGACAGCGCTACGGCGACTGCCGCTGCTGTCGATACACCTGTGATCCACTGTTTGGTTCGCTTGTTCATATGACTCCAACTCCTTTTATTCATCGGGCTGCTGGCAGGAGCGGCTCCTATTTCCGCATCCTGCTTGCCGATGTTCTGCTGATTGATCTGTTGGGAAAAACGTTGCCATGCTGCCTCCGTATCTACCTTCACTTCATGGGGCGAGGAGAAAAACGACTTCTCTACCTTCTCCCTGGTCCAATTCTCCAGTTCGGATAGTTCGGTAAAACGTGCTTGACAGATGGCACAGGTTTCCAAATGCTGGGAGATGTTTTGAAACTCCTCATACCCGCATTCTCCGTCCAGGTAGATTTGAAGCAAATCTTCAGCCACGCATTTCATTCAGCTTCCCCCCTCATCTGTTTGTAGATACTGCGGAATTTCAGCTTGGCGCGAGAGAGCAGCTTGCCCACTGACCCTACTTCGACACCTGTTGCTCTCGCCAGCTCCGTATAGGGAAAGCCGGAGTATTTCATGACCAGCAGTGTGCGCTCCCGTTCATCCAGTGCGGACAACACGTCGCGCACTTGCCCGATCTCATCCTGCTCCAGCCATATCTCTTCCGACGACGGCGCGGTATGTGTCCGCTCGGCTTCCACCTGCTCCTCTCGCGCATTTCTTCTCTTTTCCGATCGCAGATAGTTGTACGCTGCATATATCGAAGCTTTGGACAGCCAGGCTGGAATATGCTCGATTACGGTTCGATCCGTACGGTAAAAGGTGAGGAAGACTTCCTGAGCCAAATCCTCCGCAGTCTGCTGGTCTTTGACGATCCGTACGATTTGCCGGACGACAAACGGATAATAGGCCGTAAACAGCTCTTGAAAGTTGTCTGCATCCTGCTTTCCTCTCATGGATTGAATCGCCAGTTTGGCCTGCACACCCACTTCCTTTCCTCCTTTCGCCTCGTTCATTTTATAGAAACCGCCGAATCCGGTTTTGTGACAAGTTCACGTAAAATTTTTTGCTGTCTTTTCCGATACACCCAATAGGGAGGAGTTTACATGGAAAAGCTTTCCTTTCTCCAGGAAAAAAGTTCGTTTCACATGCGGTATCCGCAGCAGAGCGATCTCGCCTTTTACCGCTGGTTCACCGAGCAGTACCCGCAGGAAGCCATCGGCTGGTATCACCTGGGACGGGAGCATGAAGCACGCGGGGAACGAGACTTGGCGCTCGCCGCACACAGGCAAGCCTTGCACACCCGACCAGGTCCGTTCCAAGAAGAAGCGAGACAAGCCTTCCAGAACCTGCTGCGCGAACGGCAGAAGGAAGCCTGGAGGAGACGCTCCCGCCTTTTGCTTGGCTCTCTATTGTTTTTCTACCTGCAGTTTGTTTTTTCGCCAGGTTTGCTGACAGATCCGCTTCCGGCTGTTGCACCTGCACAGGCTGCATCCGAGTCGATGGCCCCCGCCACCATGGACAAGCCCCATGTGGAGGTCATTGCCGTACCGCCTTCGCTATCCGTCGAGGAAATGAAAAGTCAGGTCAGACGTTATTTGTTGGGGCGACGACCGGCTCTTGAACAGCCCTACACGGTCATGATCGTGCCTGAGGCTTTTGGCTTGCCGTTGTTTACACCGCTTTTGTTTTATCAACCCAAGGAAGTCCTTGGAATTGTCAAGTATCATCCGTCTTCACGCATGGTCCTGTCGGAGCAATGGTTTGCCCAGCCCGCAAGCTACCAGACGGAGAACGCATTGAGCCAGGCTAGAGAAGCATTCACCCGAGAGCAGATGGTCTACCAGCATATCATCACCTTGCGCAACGCCCTTTACCGCCATTATCAGCAAAAAGGAGCCTTGCCAGCCCGTCTGGAAGATCTCGCCGGAGCGTATCCCGGCAACAGTCTGCCGCAAATTCCGCTCCCGCCCGCCGAATGGGGAATGACATCTTATGCATACCATCCAGAAAAATGGGACTCTGCCCTTGCTTGGGACAGCTTGCCGGAAGTCCTGCCCCTGCCCGGATATCCGGAGCCTGTCGTACCGCTTGAACCGATGCAGCTGCATCTTTTCCAGGCGAGCCACAGAGTGGAGTTGCGAAGCGGTTCCCACGTGATTCGCAGTCATCCGATCGGAATTGGCAAAAACCAGGCAACGCCAAACGGGCTCCATACGATCCTGCAAAAAATCAACAAGCCCCGCGGTCACGACAATATTTACGGCACACGTGGCCTCGTCTTCATGCCGGAGGGCTATGCCATCCACGGTACAAACGACCCGGCCAGTATCGGTCAAAACTCGTCTCTCGGCTGTGTACGGCTGCACAATGCCGACGTCGAGGAACTGTACAGCTTCGTCTCGCTGGGGACAGAGGTCGTCATCTCCGCCATGCCTGCCAGTGCGGACTGGAGCAATCCCGCCCCCTTCGTTCTGGCTGCAGGACCCGAGGAAGAGACGCCGCATGTGGTGTACAAGTGGCTGCATTAAGGTCTGCTAGTCAGGACGTTTATGAACACCAAAAGTTACGTTCCACAAACAGGAAAGCGCGCCCTCTGAGAAGGAGGAGCGCGCTTTTTGGATACTTCCTTGTTTTACAACGCCTCGATCGGAACACCGGAAGGCAGGAGATACGGATGCTTTTTATTGATGTGATCGTAGAACATGATCCCGTTCAGATGATCGATTTCATGCTGCGTCACGATCGCCCCATATCCCTTGAACGACAGGACGACTTCTTTGCCTGCTGGATCGTAGGCCCTTACCTTGATCCGCTGATAGCGGGGAACATAGCCTTTGACAGACCGGTCGACGGACAGGCAGCCTTCCCCCTCCGACAAATAGATCATCCCGACGGAATGGCTGATAATCTTCGGATTGATGAGCATGTACGCCTGCGACTCCCCCGTCTCATCCGGAAAATATGCGGCAAACATGCGCTTATCCAGCCCGATCTGATTGGCCGACAGCCCCACGCCGGGGCGCAGGCGATATCGCTGGGAAAGCTCGGGGTCTTGACTGTTTTTCAGATACTGCAGCATGCATTGCAGTTCTTCTACATCCTCTGCCGCAGGAGGAATGCTCACTTCTTCCGTCACTTTGCGCAGAATCTTGGCCCCTTCGCGGACAATATCCTTCATCGTGATGACATAATCCTTGGTAAATTTGCTCACTTTCCAAACACCTCGTCTATCGTATCCTTCACACGTTTTTTCGTTTTCTTGCTTCTGTTCTCCTGCCGTGCAATCCTTGTATGCCTGGCTAGTCGGCTCTGGGCCACGATAAACAGCGGGATGGCGAGCAACGTCATCCCTGCCAGAACACCAAAGACCAGATGCCCCTCGGCAAATCCCAGCAGCTTGAGCAAATACCCCCCGAACCAAGGTCCGATGCTTTGTCCGAGAAAGGGAATACCGCTCGCCCCGAAGTACGTGCCTTTGGCATGCTCAGGCGCCAGCTCCTGAATAAAGACCTCCGACATGACAAAACAGAGAATCTCGCCTACTGTAAACAGTACCATGCAGAACAGAAGCGGCACAAGCGATTTGAACAGGCCAAAACCGAACAAACCAAGCGCGAACAGGACCGTCCCGAGCTGCAGCGACTTCATCGCGGGGAAGCGCCTCGCCAGGCGCAAGACCGGAACCTGCAACAGCAGGACAGCGACAGTATTCGCAGTCACCAGATATGAGAACAGCCGGACACCATCAGTAAATCCGGGAGCACTCCCCATGTATTGTACGAGAGTCGACTCCAACTGTGCATATGCTGCTGTCAAAAACATCATCCCGATGAGAAACGCGCAAAACACCTGATCGGAAATCACGACTGACAGTGCCTGTTTGACCGTAATGGCAGTCTCATCCGGCGCTTCTTTTTGCCTCACCGACGCTTGCGGCCACCTTGCTTGCAGCAAAAGGATGATCAGCAGGTAGAAGCCGTAGGTGCCGGCAGTCAGGAAAAACGGGGCCGCCGTCTGCGCGCTGCCTAGATATACACCTGCGATCGGTCCCAGCGCGGCACCCGCATTGATCGCCAGGTAACGTGCATGAAATACGGTGGCCTGCTCTTCTATGCTGGTCATATCGGACAGCAGCGCCTTCGAGACCGGCTCAAAAATATTGCGGAAAAAGCCGTTTAGTGCGCTGATGAGAAAAAAAGCGAAGGGTGATTCGGCATAAACAAAGCCCAGGAAGGTAAGCGCCCAGCCAAGCAAGGCCAGGATCATCACGGGATAGCGTCCATAGCGATCCGAGATCATTCCTCCCCAAAAGCTGCTGGCCACTCCGACCAAAAAGCTGATGCCAATCACTGCTCCGATCCAGTCCGCATCCATCCCTTTACTCTTGTATAGATAGATCGCCAAAAACGGCATGGTCATATACGTCGCCACTCTGGATAAAAAGGTCCCTGCAAGCAAACTCCACACGACAGGATGAAAACGAGCCATACGATCACCTTTTCTTTCTGATGCATTCTTTCCCCACTTTACATGGGGAGCGGTGATGGTACGGCGCAAAAATTGCCAAATAAACAGAGCAATTTTTACAGCAAAAAACCACGGAAAGTCAGCCGCGGTCACTGGGTTTGCTTGCTTTCAACAAGTGTCGGTAGTTTACTGCATCCTGCGAAACTCGCTTGGGCTCATGTGATGCTTTTGCTTAAACAAGCGCTCGAAGGTATCCAGACTGCCGAAACCGACGTCATAAGCAATCTGCGTGATGTCAGCTTTGGTTTCGATCAGTTTTTGCTTCGCTTTGGAAAGCCTGACTTCCGCAATGTAAGCGCTGGGGGTCTGCCCGAGGTACTCCTTGAACAAGCGGATGAGATAGTACTTGCTAATGCCTGCTTCTTTT
The DNA here is from genome assembly GCF_000503775.1 of Brevibacillus panacihumi W25. GTDB lineage: Bacteria > Bacillota > Bacilli > Brevibacillales > Brevibacillaceae > Brevibacillus > Brevibacillus panacihumi_A. Next base: position 1,040,053 of record NZ_KI629785.1, read on the forward strand.
GACAGGACGTCCAGACGCAGATCAAGCGACAGGTCGTCATGGATGCGGCGAAGCACTCTTTGCAGAGTCGGATGCTCCAAACGCGGCGTGCGCTGCTGCCAGCCTTCTGTATGGCTCCCTTTTCCCAGCGCAAACAGCAGCGAAGCCAGTTCGTATTCCAGCTCCAGCAACGGCGCTTGATCGCCATCTCCTTCCAGGGCAAGCTGCATCAGGCTCAACGCCCCTTTGCGTAGAGCCTCTGCCGGCCCTCCCATCCACGGCATAAACTCGACCTGCATTGCCTTCTGTTCCAAATGCTCCGCCAATACCTGCTGCAAAAAAGAATGCTCCAGGTTGATCAACAGCACCTTCGCCGGTCGGTCGTTGGCAAAATGGTAGTGCTTCTCGCCAGGAGCCGTGATGCACCACAGATTTTCTTCCAGCCTGCGCGTCTCCTGCTGATAGCGGATATACGGAGAGCCGGCCAGCGGGATACTCAACTGAAAGTCGGTGCCATGCGCATGCTCCTCGGGATCTGCTGTATTAGGAGAAAATTGAATCATCATGACTTTGCTGTTTGTCAGTTTCAATTCGATTAGCTTCATGCATCCACACCTTCATTCGGCCATTTTTCCAGTTTGCTCCATGTTTATCCAAAAAAGCGCGCCCCCTGCTGGAGACGCGCTCAACCTGACTATTTTTCTTCCTCTAGCTGGCCAATCTTCTCTTCTTGCTCCGCTTCCGGATTCCAGTAGTCGAGTACCTTGCCCTGCAAAACCTTGCCTTCGATGAACTGTACCTGCTGTTCTGTAAAGTCAGCCTTCCACTCAATCCCGAGTTCTTGGGCCAACCGCACCACAGTCAGCAATTCCGACCAAGCCACATACCTCTTATACCAGAAAAACTGGGGTTGCTCGTTCATGTATGGGTAAAGGTCATCAAAATCGGTGTGTTTACAGTCGAGAGCTCGCTCAAAATTCACCTTGGCACGGCGTAATTGCTCGATAAAAAATGGGGGTAAATCTGTTTTTGCGAAGTCAGACATAGACTTTCCCTCCTGTCTCCCGATTTATAGGTATTGTACCACGCGAAGAAAGTTGTGCAAATAGGTGAAACTGTTCGTATCTTTATCTATTCTGTCGATCAGCCGTGTGTGTCACCCGACTCTTCATCTGGCGGAGGAGGGAGCTCAATGCCCGAACCAGTTGAACCGGAATTCGGAATTCCCAAATCTGGCGGGATCACAGGGATGCCTTCACCCGAGTTCCCGGAATCCCCAGAGTTTCCGGAGTTTCCGGAGTTTCCGGAGTTGCCTGCATTTCCGGAATTCCCGTGGTTCCCCTGATTGCCTGGATTCCCAGAATTGCCTCCATTTCCCGAGTTGCCTGGAGGCCAAGGTTCATCTGTACCGCCATTGGAGTCGCCCGAATCCCAGGAATCGTCGCCTTCGATCGGATACTCGCTGCCGTCCTGGTGATGCTGCTCCCCGCCTTCGAACAAATTCTCCAACGTCTTGGTGTCAACATCCACGATAGGGGAAGGCGTTCTTTCTTCTCCATCAGGTGTTCGCGGAACGACCACATATTGGTAAATGGTTGATCCATCGAGAACATCAACGTATTTGGTATCCGCCAGATTAGACGCGATCGGAATCCGTTCTCCATTCGCCTTGACACGATAGACATCGTACGTGTATTCCGGCAAACCGCCGATCCAGCTAAGCACCACGACCGGGTTGTTGTTATCCAGCGTCAGGACTGCCGCCAATTGAATCGGGAGATCTTTTACTTCCTCTTTCTCCTCCGTCTCCCGCATCCCGGCAGGCGGAACAAACTCGCTTGCCTTCACACCTTTTAACCCTTCTCCCAACACCTTGGAAAACATGCTGGCCGTCATGCTGCTGCCTTGTGTCATCAAATGCTGTTTGTCCTCGGGATCAAAGCCCATCCAGACCGCGGCGACGTATTCAGGCGTGTAGCCGACGAACCAGGCGTCCTTGTTGACGTTGCTGCCGCCAGCGATGGACTGTGTGGTCCCTGTTTTCCCCGCTACATGACGTCCGGAGATGCGGGCTGCTTTCCCGGTCCCTTCCTGAACGGCCCGCTCCAGCATGCGATGCACTTCCCAAGCCGACTCTGGCTTCAGAGCCGCAGTCTGCTTGGCTTCATGGACAAGCGATACGCCCAGCGCTTTGTTTTCCAGCTTGCTGATGGCAAAAGGCTCTGAGACGATGCCGCCATTGGCGAAAGCCGTGTATGCCTGGGCCATGCGCAAAGGCGAGGTCCCCTTGTTGAGACCTCCCAATGCGATGGCCAGATTCCGGTCCTCAGGAGTAAGTTCAATCCCGAATTTCTCGAGATACTTCAAGCTATTCCCTACCCCGATCTCATTCAACAGCCAGACGGCAGGCACATTGAGGGAGTCGATCAAGGCGCGGTTCATGCTTACCGAATCACTGTATTTATTGTTGTAGTTGCGCGGCTCATAGCCATTGAAGCTTTGTTTTTTGTTGCTCAAGGACGAATTTCGGTTCCACTTGCTGTTCAAGTCGATCGCAGGGGCAAAGACAGCCAACGGTTTGAAGGCAGAGCCAGGTTGGCGCTGCATCTGGGTCGCGTAGTTGAACCCTTTTGCTGCGTATTTGCGTCCTCCGACCATCGCTGCGATTCCGCCGTCTTTGGAATCCAGCACGATCATGGCAGATTCCACCTGGCGTGTTGCCCCGTCTTTCGGGAAGTTTTTCGGATTGCTGTATTGTTCAGACATAGCATCCTGCATTTTGGAATCGAAGGTCGTATAGACCATCCAGCCGCCCCGGTACAGTTCTTCCTCTTTGACGTCGTATTTGGTCTCGGCTTCATTCAACATATAATCAAAGAATGCCCTGTACTCTTTTTTCACACCCGAGCTTGGTGCCTTGTGTTCTGTCTCTTCAGGCAGAGGCTCGGCTTGGGCTTGAAGCTTTTGCTCCTCTGTGATGATGCCCTGCTCCGCCATCAAACGAATCACGGTATCCCGGCGCTCTTTCGCAAGATCCGGATAATTGAATGGCGAATAGTACGTCGGCGATTTCGGAATCGCTGCCAGCATGGCTGCTTCCGCGATCGAAAATTCGGGATCATCGACCGGCATGTCAAAGTAAAACTTGGATGCATCCTCGACCCCGAACTGTCCTTCACCCAGATAGACGCGGTTCAGGTACATTTCCAAAATCTGATCCTTGGAGAATCTGCGCTCCAAGCCAATCGCGATGCTCATCTCTTTTGTTTTGCGCCAAAAGGTTTGATCCAGGTTCAAAAACACATTGCGCGCCAGCTGCTGGGTAATCGTGCTGCCGCCCTCAGCCAGCGAACGCTTCTTGATATCGTTGATGATCGCGCCGCCAATCCGTACCATGTCAACGCCCTTGTGTTCATAGAAGCGTTTATCCTCCACGGCAAGGAAAGCTTTGATCAGAATTTCCGGCATTTCGCTGATTGGTTTGTATTCACGGTTCTTCTCACGGATCAGTCTCCCGATTTCTACACCGTGCTTGTCGTATATGACAGTCGGTTCGACTTTCAAATCCAACAGTTTCTGTTCATTTTCCGCAATCATCCGCTCTCCAGCGTAAAGGAGAGAGAAGTATCCCCCGACCACACTCAAGAGCAGGAAGATGATAAACGATACGGCAATCAACAGCAATTTGTTTTTCTTTCTGACTTTTTTCTTGGCTTTTTTTGCCATTTCTTACCTCCTGTTTTCTCTCTTCCCCCATCTTATAGACGGATACGATCGAAAAAAGTTTCTTCCCCGGTCCATTGTCTATCATTCCATACGAACAACGGTTTGTCACTGGAAAAAGCCTACCCTCCATGGCAGAAGGTAGGCTTTCTCCTATCGAAATGCTATTTTTTCAACAGTTTTTCCGCTTCGGCAACGACGTTCTCCACGGTGAAACCGTACTCCTTCATGATTCGCTCACCCGGCGCGGATGCTCCGAATTGGTTGATCGCAATAACTTTTCCGCTGTCGCCTGCATAGCGTTCCCAGCCCATCGGCGATCCCATCTCGACCGCGAGACGTGCTTTTACGCCGGACGGCAGGACGGCTTCACGATATTCTTGCGGCTGGCGCTCAAACAGATTCCAGCTCGGCATCGAGACCACGCGTGCTTCGATTCCGCGTTCCAGCAATGCTGCACGAGCTTGCATCACCAGAGAAACCTCGGAACCCGTTGCGATCAAGATAAGCGCAGGCTTGCCGCTTGGCGCATCTGCCAGTACATAGGCCCCTTTGGCAACGCCTTCTGCTGCTTTTTCCAGCGTTTCCGGCAGGACCGGCAGATTTTGACGGGTCAAGACCAGAACAACCGGTTCATCTGTGCGGGAAATCGCGTATTTCCATGCTTCATTCGTCTCCACTGCATCAGCCGGACGCAGGATGGTCAGGTCAGGCATCGCCCGCAGGGAAGCCAATTGTTCAACTGGTTCATGCGTCGGTCCGTCTTCCCCGACAGCGATCGAGTCATGGGTAAAGACGTAGACCACTGGCTGTTTCATCAGCGCAGACAGGCGAATCGCCGGGCGCAGGTAGTCAGAGAAGACGAAGAAGGTACCGCCGTACACTTTTACGCCGCCATGCAGGGCCATCCCGTTCAGCGCTGCCCCCATCGCGAATTCGCGGACCCCGAACCAGATGTTGCGGCCCTCATAGGTGCCTGGGAGGAAATTGCCGCCTTCCTTGATCAGCGTGTTATTGGAGGAAGCCAGGTCAGCGGAGCCGCCCAGGAAGAACGGAATGCCTTTTGCCAACGCGTTGATGGCACTGCCGGAGGCCGCACGGGTCGCCAGTTTTGCACCTGCCTCGTAGGCTGGCAGCTGTTGTTCCCAGCCTGCTGGCAGCTTGCCGTCTACTGCCAGCTTAAACTGCTCAGCCAGTTCAGGATGTGCTTTTGCATAGGCTGCGAATTGCTCATTCCAGGCAGCTTCCGCTTTTTTCCCGTTGGCCGCCAGCTCGCTGTAGAACGCGGATACTTCTTCCGGTACATGGAATTCATTTTCATGGGTCCATTCGTAATGCGCTTTTGTCAGCTTCACTTCGTCTTTGCCCAGAGGAGCTCCGTGAGAAGCACTGGAGCCGCCTTTATTCGGGCTTCCGTAACCGATGACCGTTTTCACTTCGATCAGCGTCGGGCGATCCAGGTCCTTCTTCGCTTCTGCGATCGCCGCTTCGATAGCAGCGAGATCGTTGCCATCCTCGACGCGCAGGTATTGCCAGCCGTATGCCTGGTAGCGCTGCGCCACGTTTTCCGAGAAGGAGCGGGACAGTTCGCCATCGAGCGAGATGTCGTTGGAATCGTAGAGGACGATCATTTTGCCCAGTTTCAGATGAGCAGCCAGGGAAGACGCCTCACTGGACACGCCCTCCATCAAGTCTCCGTCTCCGCAGATGACGTAGGTGTAGTGGTCAACGAGATCAAAGCCGTCCCGATTATAGGTAGCAGCCAGATGTTTTTCTGCCATCGCCATTCCGACTGCCATCGCAATCCCTTGGCCGAGCGGTCCTGTCGTCGCATCGACGCCCGGCGTGTGTCCGAACTCGGGGTGCCCTGGCGTCTTGCTTCCCCATTGACGGAAGTTATGTAGGTCTTCCAAAGAAACATCGTATTTCATCAAATGCAACATCGAGTATAATAGCATAGAGCCATGTCCAGCCGAGAGAACGAAACGATCCCGATCGATCCAGCTCGGATTGCTGGGGTTCACTTTCATGAAGCGGCTCCACAATACATGGGCCATGGGAGCTGCCCCCATCGGCATGCCTGGATGTCCGGAATTTGCCTTCTCGATGGCATCTATGGCCAGCGTGCGGATTGTATTAATGGAAAGCTGATCAACAGTAGATTGCTGAGTCATCTTACACGATCCTCCCTGTCTGTACTTGTAATATTCGGGTAATAACATGACTGTCCAATTATAGCACAGTTCCTTTTTACAATCATGCCAGCAATTGAAAAAGGAGGGGAAACCAACTTGTCTCCTGCGTTATCCTTGACCATCGGTATTGTTCTGGCGCTAGCTGGATTTGGGATGTTGATTTTTGCCTTTTCCAGCTCGCCTATGTTTAAGAAAAATCGGGAAAAATTGCGAAAAAAACGGGCAGAACAAGAGAATCGCCCGTCCTGACAGCTAAACCTTGAGGAGCCGAATCTGATGAGCGATAAAAAACGCTTTACCATGCCCGTAGCCGTCCATCTATTCTTGTTGAAGGGAAATGAAGTCCTCCTTCTGCGAAGATACAACACAGGGTATGAAGACGGGAAGTACAGTGTCCCTGCTGGACATATGGACGGGAACGAAGAGGTCAAGCACGCCGCAATCCGGGAAGCGCGTGAAGAATGCGGAATTGACCTCGCGGAAGAAGATGTGCAGGTAGCAGGCGTGATGCATCGCCGCTCTAGTGACGAACGGATTGATTTTTTTCTCGTCGCATCAAAATGGAGCGGTGAAATCACCAATACCGAGCCGGACAAATGCGACGAGCTGATCTGGGTGGACATGCAGCGTTTGCCTGAGAATATGATTCCCTATGTTCGGCAAGCTATTACGAACTATCGGGACGGCAAGTGGTTCGACAGTTTTGGCTGGAGGGAAGCCGCAGATCAAGTGCACGCCAAACAACCGTAGGGTCAGCCTCTACGGTTGTTTTTATATGGGCGTTTCGTCAGGACCGCAGCCCGCTTCTTCTGTTTTTGACCGCCGCCAACGCCTCAATGAACTCTTCCTTGTCGATGACGTTCAACTCGTACAGCTCACGAATCTCGTCTTCGATCAGCAGAAGATCCCCTAACGGATCTCCTGTATACACAAATAATGAGTAACGCTGCAGAAACGCGTTCAAATCGAAGTCGTTCGGGCTCCTTCTCAATGTGATCCCTCCAGATCGATCTCCATCCTAGCGAGGACGGCATCGTAGTCAAACTCGACAGCAAAGCCGGTAATCACGACGATCTTCGCGTGCGGATACGTTTCTTGCCACGCCTTCTCCTCATCTGGTCGCAATCCGACGATGTACAACGGATCAGCGGATAAAAACGGGTCCGCCATGCATTGTTGCAAAAACGCATGACATCTCTGTTGTTCCTGTGCAGCATTCAGAACGAGCACCGCACGCTCCACTTCACCGGACTTTCGCTGTTCTGCCAGCATGGCGAACGTCTTGGCTGTAGGGACAACCGCGTTTACTTCAGGGAAACGATCCAGCATCTCGTCCAGCCAATCATCTTCATGCCAGGCCAGGTAGTACATCATCGCAGTAGACATGGTTTACAAACTCCTCAGAAATAGATAATTTCCATAGTAAAGTATATGGTAATTTTCACATTCATTATAGCACGTAGCTCGGAACATGCCCATTCCCTTGCTTGACTTCACTGACACCTTCACGTAAGGTAAAAACAGCTAATTTCGTGTGGAAAGAGGTATTTTCTGTGAAAAAGAAACATCTCGCCCTCTTATTCTTGATTGCGTTTCTCACCATGCTGGGCTTTGGAATTATTATTCCCATACTGCCATTTTTTGCAGAAAAACTGGGAGCCTCCTCCTTTGACCTCGGTGTCCTGTTTGCCAGTTTCAATATCATGCAATTCATTTTTGCCCCGCTTTGGGGTACCCTTTCGGATCGGATCGGACGCAAGCCGCTCGTCTCCTTTGGCTTGTTTGGATTTGCCATCACGTTTATCCTGTTTGGATTGGCGGACAGTTATACAGAAATGTTAATCTACCGCATCCTTGGCGGAATCGTCTCCGCTGCAGCCCTGCCTACGGTACACGCGATGGTCGCTGACCTGTTCCCTCCCAAGGACCGCGCAAAAGGAATGGGTATCGTCGGCGCTGGGATCGGACTCAGCTTTGTCTTTGGTCCTGTGATCGGCGGACTGCTGAGCAGTTATGGCGTGGCCGTACCCTTCTTTGTCTCGGGCGGCGTAGCGTTGCTTACTTTTTTTGTCATTTTATTTGCCTTGCCGGAAAGTCTTCCGAAAGAAAAACGCAGCTCCTCCGGAAAACGCAAGGGAGCCAATCCGTTTGGCGCCTTGTTCGGTTCGCTGTCCTTGCTGTATGCCATTCTGTTCATCGTATCGTTTGCCTTTTCCGGGCTCGAAACGACTTTTGCCCTCTACATCAGCGATTTGTACGGATTTGATTCGCGTGATCTCGGCTATATGTTTTTGGTCATGGGGATTATCGCGGCATTCGTACAGGGAGGCATGATCGGCAAGATGGTGAAACGCTGGGGGGAAGCAACCGTGTTGACCATTGGGATGTGCCTGTACGGCATTGGCTTTTTCACGATTCCGGTATTCGGGAACTTCTGGGCCTTTTCCTTGATCCTCGCATTGTTTGGCGCTGGACAAGGCATGATTCGCGCTACGGCCAATGCCATGATCACACAGCGCACCACGATCGGACAAGGAGTCACCACTGGCGCGATCAGCTCGATGGACAGCTTGGGGAGAATCCTCGGTCCCCTGGCGGGAGGAGCGGTCTACCAGTTCACCGCAAGTGGACCTTTCATCTTGGGCGGGGTCCTGATGGTCATCGTCCTGCTCTGGTTCCGTCTGCGTCATCAGAGGCTGCCTGAGCCAAGCTTGGAAGCTTAAAAGAAAGGCTGGAGAAGCATTCGATCGCTTCTCCAGCCTTTTTGATTGACTGCTACTTCATCTCGACATACTTCAGATCGCCGTTGCCTAATACATCGACGTAAATGCCTTTGGCCACATTCTCTCCTTGCAGCCAACTGTCCTTATAGAAATAGATCGGGGCAATCGGCATTTCGTCCATCAGAATTTGCTCCGCCTCGCCAAAAAGCTGCTGGCGTTTTTGGGGATCTGTTTCCTTGCTGATTTGGACCAACAGTTGATTGTACTTGTCATTGATCCAGTTCGTGCTGTTGTTTCCTTTTTTCTCCCGGAAAATCTCCATGAAGGTGATTGGATCGTTAAAATCCCCCGCCCATCCGCGCCGAGCTATTTGATAATTCGTTTCGTCCACCGTATCCAGGAATACCTTGAACTCCAAATTGGTCACTTTCACATCGACGCCGAGCGTTTGCCGCCATTGATCCTGGATTGCTTCGGCAATTTTTTTATGCGCGTCGCTTGTATTGAAGATCACCGAGATTGGCGGCAGCTGGCTGATCCCAAGCTCCCTCATGCCTTCCTCCAGCAGCTGCTTGGCACGTTGGGTGTCGTGATCCTGGAAGTAGCCCTCCGGTTTGACAGACATGGTAGGGGGCAAAAAGCCAAGTGCAGGGATCTGTCCTGTCTGCAAGATATTCTCGACAATCTCTTTTCGATTGATCGCATAGCTGAACGCTTTGCGGATTTTCACATTATTGAAAGGGGGCTGCTCAATGTTGAAGGAGTAGAAATAGGTCGATGCGACTGGCTTACCTTGCAGTTTGCCAGAGTCCTTTAGCACAGGAATAGCATCGGTAGGCAAAGTGACCATCGGGGCACCCGCCCAGTCCAGCTCCCCATTCTCAAACATGGAGAAAGACGTGTTGTTGTCTTCGATCATTGTGGCGTCTACTTTATCGACCTTGACGTTGTCCTTATCCCAATAGTGGCCGTTCTTCGTGAACTGCATGGCGCTTTTATGCTCCCATTTTGCCAGCGTGTACGGCCCGTTGCCGATGTGGGTACTGGCTTCCATCGCCCATTCGGGATTATCCTTGACCGTCTTCTGATGGACCGGATAATAGGTGGCAAATGCGGTAAGCTCCAGGAAAAACGGCGTCTGATTTTCCAGATGGACTTCAAGGGTATGGTCGTCGAGTGCTTTTACGCCGACGTCATCAGCCGTGGCATTGCCTGCGTTGTATGCTTCGCCGTTCTTGATGTAAAAGAAATTGTAGGCGTAGCTGGAAGCAAATGCGGGATCAAGCGCGCGTTTCCACGCAAACTCGAAGTCATGCGCTGTCACCGGATCGCCGTTGCTCCATTTGGAATCCCGCAAATGAAAGGTATAGACCAAACCGTCCTCAGAGATGTCGATCTTTTCGGCGACGGCATTGTGGATTTTGTCGTCCACGCCTCTTCGCGTCAAGCCATCGAAAAGGGAGGAGACGACCAGAATCGAGGTGCTGTCATCTGCCAAGCCGGGGTCTGCTGTGGAAGGCTCGGAGCCGATGTTGATCCGGAACACTTTGTCGCCAGCAGACGGGGCTGGACTGCTCGTGCCGCCTGATGGATTCGTTGCGCCAGACTCCGTAGCAGAAGGTGCCTGCCCTGTACAACCTGCCAATACTCCTGTCACCAGGATCAATGTGGCTATGGTGGACATGATTTTTTTCATGCAAGATCCCCCTTATTTTTCCAATTGCCCTTACTATAGCGCAGGAGAAAAGGGGAATGAACAGATCTGCGATAGATTTTATTATGATTTATCAAAATATTCCGTTTATATACATTAATAAAGAAAAATAACCACCAGCTCCGTCATAGAGGCTGGTGGTGCCAAGACTGCCTCACCTTCAATCACTCGTTTTCCTGCATCGCCATCCACTGCTGGAAGGAGGCATCGAGCCTCGTCTGAATCTGATCCAGCTCTTGCTGCCATTCCAGCAATCGCGGATAACTCTCTTCGCTGGCCGACAAAAGCTTCGTTACTTCATCCCGCTTTGTCTCCAGCATAGAGATCTCCCGCTCCAGTTCTTGCAGCTTGTATAGGTTGGTGCGCTTTGCAGAAGTCGCATGGACGCCTATCTCTGCATCTGTCTTCGGCGCGCTTGCCTTGGCCGCAATCGGCTTGGGCGTTTCTTCCTTTACCGGCAGCGTGGCGATCATCATCCGTTGCTTCCGCTTTTCCCTCGCCTCCTCATAGCTGCCGACATCATGCCAAAGCCGCCCATTCTCCACCCAAAACACGCCATCCACCATCTTTTGCAGAAAATAGCGGTCATGGGAGACGATAAAAAGCGAGCCGCGGAAATCCGCCAATGCCTCCTCCAGCGTCTCCCTCGCTTCGATGTCCAGATGGTTCGTCGGTTCATCGAGAATCAACAGATTGATCTCCTGATGCATCATCTGGGCGAGGCGCAGTCGCATCCTCTCTCCACCGCTTAGTTGGCTCAGCTGCTTGAAGACCTGTTCACCGTAAAAGAGAAAGCGGGCGAGCAGATGCCGCGCTTCTGCTTCAGTGACGGCGGCCACCTCCCGGAACACCTCGATGACCCGGCGTGTTTGATCTCCTTCCAACGCTTGCTGGGACAGATAGCCTACCTTCACACTGCTGCCGATGGTGACGGTGCCCTGATCCGGCACGACTTCTCCGAGCAGCATTTTGATCCATGTCGATTTGCCGCAGCCATTGGGCCCCAGCAGTGCTTTGCGTTCCCCGTACCGCAGCAAGAAGCTCGCATCAGCAAACAGTGTTTTGGCTCCGAATGTTTTATGCACACCCTCCGCTTTCAACACATCCTGTCCGCTGCGCTCCGTCTTCTGAAATTGCAGCCCCATCCGCTCTGCTTCCAGTCGCGGCTTGTCGATGCGCTCGATTCGCGCCAGCGCTTTTTCCATGCTTTTCGCCCTGCGGTGGAACGCTTCATTCGGCGGATTGGAGCGGTTGCCCCATTCTTTGAGGCGTTTGATCGTTTCCTTCATCTTTTTGATCTTTTTTTGCTGCTCCTGATAAGCGGCAAATTGGCGCAGGAGCCTCTCCTCCCGCTCCTTGACAAAAGCCGAGTAATTCCCGATATAATAGTCGGCTTCCCCGCCGTCCACATGATAGATCGATGTGACGACGGCATCGAGGAAATAGCGGTCGTGAGAGATGATCAGCACAGTCCCGGGATAGCTTTTCAGAAAGGTTTCCAGCCATTCCATGGATTCCACATCCAGATGGTTCGTCGGCTCATCCAGCAGAAGGACGTCACTTTGCTGACACAGCAGCCTGGCCAGCCCTGTCTTGGTCTTCTCGCCACCGCTTAACTGAGCGAATGGCGTATTCAGGAATTCTTCTGACATACCGAGCCCTTCTGTCACTTGCGCCATGCGCGTCTCCCACTGATAGCCATCCAGCTGCTCGAATTCCTCTTGCAGCTTCTGATAGCGATTCATGAGCCGTTCCAGGTCTTGCGCGGATTCGGCTGCTTCTCCCATCTGTTCTTCCAGTGCGCGCATCTGCTGCTGCAAGGCTCCGATCTGCGCGAAAGCCCCCGCGATCACGTCTTTTGCCAACCAAGAGGGATTGTACTGCGGCGTCTGCGGCAGATACGCCCAGACTGTCCCCTTCGCCCGGTACAGCTCTCCGCTGTCAGGAGTCTCTACACCTGCGAGCAGCTTGCACAAGGTGGTTTTGCCCGCGCCATTTGGCCCTACGATACCGACGCGTTCTCCAGCTTTTATTTCAAGCGTCACATCCTGCAGGACAGGATCTGCGCCATATGCTTTTTGTAATTGTTTCGTAGCTACAATAATCATGATTTTCCTCCTTGAAATGGGGCACATCACCGCACCAAGCGGGGGGAGAACACAAAAAAGCTGCAGGCATGCACCCGCAGCATCATTCGTGAAAAAAGTATCTGTCCAAGCACTCATCATGCTTATCCATTCTACTTCTCGTGATCGCTTACCATGCGATTCCCGCTTGATGGTTGGTACGCCTTTGAATGTTCCGTTCAGTTGTATGGGCAAAAATGGGCAGACTGATCCCGTTGACGGTAAAATCATGTGTCATACTGGAAGTTTCTACCACAAACCATACGTGAACGGCTTCAACCACGTACCTGCACCTCCCTTTCCAAAAAGAGAAAAATGGAATCTGAAACGAATATACAACATCTGTCGAAAGATCTCAATATTATTGTGGATTCGGCTCCTGGGCAAACAGCTCTTTCTTGGTGTCAGCATCAAGGAAGACGACCGTGGTATACGGAGGCAGCTCTGCCTTTGCCACAATTACGGGATAGGTAATGACTTGCGGATACATGCGATCCGGCTCTGGGGAAGTCTGCTTGACGTACACGATGAGCTGTTCCCAGGTCCATTGGGTAGCAGTCACCTTCAAGCCATAACCCGGATTCGGGGATTCTCCCCGAGCAATCACGAATAAATCGCCTTGCTGATGAATGCCACGGGTTTTCTTGACCGATTCCACAAATTTCTGTTCTTCGGCACTCAGTTGCTCCGTATTCATCAGTGTCAGTCCGCCCTCTTTGAGCGTCGTAGTGATCTGAACTTGATGCTCCTGTTCGTTCCAAGCGATCTCATGACCGGCCTGTTCCACGATCCATCGCAGCGGCAGGTAGATGTCCTGCCCTTGTACGATTGCTTGCTCCCCCTGCTCTTGCCATTCGCCGTTTACCGCGACTTTTCCGGTGTCCCATTGAAAGCCAAGCGAACGACTGTCCCCGATCTGCAGGGTGCCAGTTTTCCCGTCCAATACCCACTCGGCTTGCAAAATCCTGGCCGCGTCTTGAGCAGTGATATAGGTTTTTTCCTGTATAAGAATCGGTTCCTTCACGAGATGGGTCAACTGACCATTCACCATCAATGATGCAGGTGCTGGGGGGGAAGCGGTGATGTCTTGTGCGGAGGCTTCCGCTGAAAGAAAGGCGGAGAAACCGATTTGCAAGCCTAGGACAACCGCAACTACACTCTTGCCATACATAACGCCAACCTCCATTCATTCTGATCCTCTTTGCCAGTGCTATCCTGTAAGACTCGTGTCGGGATCGATTCGTTTCATATACTCTACCCTCATTTTACGCTGGTAAAACGTGACAGAAGTACCATCTTGGGTTGGTGGTTGTCGGGCTGCAGTGCTGGGAAGGAAAAAGGAGAAAATGCTCCAGGCGGGTTGGGATCTTCATTGGGGCAGTACTGGCCGGCTCCATTCCAAAAGGCGGAACCGCGGCCAAAAGCAGCCGACTTCGAAGAAGTGGTTCAGGGTTGGCCACTAAGGACGTGTTCCCCCTTTTTCCATTGCGCCTGGGTCAAGATCCCAAATGCCTTCGCTTTTTTCTCCTTTTTCCTCGACCAGCTTATTCAAGTCCCCGTTCCTACAATTGTGGGTTTCTCTTGGAGCAAAGAAAAAACATCATAATACTAGACAACCCAATAAAACATGTAATTTCATGTACATCATTAACGTGTAGCTTGCAAATAAAAAGCAATAGCATCAGGAATTTACGATTAGTTACAGAGTACTTAATCTGGTACATAATTTTTCTCACATATTAACCTTTTTTAGTCGCTTTATGTCGGACTATTATGAATAGTTTGTTATAATATGTACAATACTAGTTAACTTTGATGAATGTATGAAGGTAAGGGGGAATTTCATGACGAATTCTGTTGTTCATTTTGGTGGATTTTCTCATAATCCTGAAATCGATTCTTTCCGTTTTTTGTACAGACGTGGCCTTTCTACAAATAGATAATATCCGAGAATATCGTAAACATTCTGTAATCATGCTAAAGAACTCCATTACAAATCAATCAATCATACACCCTTTGACTGCATTTATCTTTTGGAAATGGAAACGGAAAGAATATAACACACAGCGGTTGCAAGCGATCCACCTTTGTCAGTTTTTAAACTACATTCTAATAGAGAAAAGAAACGTACTGCACTTCGTATAGCTCCACGAATTAGTCTCGGATTTATATGTCTATGTTTGGTGGACTGCGTGCAGGAGAAGTTGCAAATATAAGAGTAATCGATATTACGCCCTATGGTGATTCACATGCCTCAGGGGGAATGAAAGTTTCTATAGTGACCCAGGATTTAAGAAAAGACATTGGAGACAAGTCAGGCACGAGCCAAGTCAAACGGGAGAGAAAACAGTTCGTTTTTAACATCAAAGATGTGCTTCCTCTCCTTTATAAAGAACATATGAAACGCTATTCATTATCCGATCGATCACAAAAATCCTCCATTTATGATCCCCTGTTTATAAATCGAGATGGGAAAGCGATGACCGGTAAGAGCATTCGCTATTACTCCAATAAGATCAAAGCCGAATTTATCAGGGAGCTTCTTGCTTCAGACAACCCCGACGATGTAATTACCGCCCTCAATCTGCAATCGACGAAATGGTCTTTCCACATCGGAAGAAGTATCTTTACAAATCTGACAGCAAAAACCGCCAAAAATCCATATGAAGTGGCACTCGCAAAAGGTGACCTAAGCATTTATTCAGCCCTTACCTATATGTCAGATACACCTGAATGCCCTGTCCATTGCAGGCTCTACAGTCATTGTTAATTGCATCTCCAAGCAAAAAGTGGACTACTCTGCTATCACAAAAACTGTGAAAAGACTTCGAAAGATTGATTGGTCTACAAACGGAAACTTAATATTTGTTAAAGGGTTAAACAGTTCAAAAACACTCGCTTCTGACTTCGTTGCGCAAATGACATCTTAATCATACACAGTAATTTAAGGTGTTTGTTTATGCTATCGATAAAAATTCTTTACACCTTGGGAAATAAACGTTGGTGTAGGGGAACATTTTTCAAGCCGATTAACATGTAGCCCACCTTCCTTACATTTAATACCATTAGCGCATCCATGTTGTCACCAATCCACTGTAATCGACGAAGGTGAGTTGTAGTTCTCTTCTCAAGATAGTCTTCTACATTGAGACTAACCGCTAATCTGGTTCCTGTCGACTTAGTAGAATTCCATTCGTTTTGTGATACCAGGTACTCGTCGAAGTCTTTATGCTGTCTACTTCCGACAATGGAAACATCTGCGGACCTACATAATTTCTTAGTTCCATAAGAGAATCCATTTCATAGTAATGCTGATAGTTCCATCCTCATCAAACACATGTTTTTACCATCCGGACTCTAAAGAGGGTACCGCTGCCCCACGCTAAGAACTTGGATACAATAATAAAAGCTCGAGTTCATGTACGTTGAACTCGAGCTTTTTATAATGAGGATTGCTCCTATCCAGATCCGGAAATACTCGGGAGTGATTATGGTTCAAATACCAATAACTGCGCCTCGTTTTCTTGGAGTTATTTGGAACGACGTACGGCTTTACATGGAGGCGCGGGCACGATAGGTTGGGTTGCCTTGCGATATATGGTCTTCCCCATAGCCCAATTGCAAGAATCCATGCCCATCAGAGCCTCCATGTCAAGCTCGGCAGAAGCAACATCATTTTTACGTCTGGAGCTTATATAGTTACGCGTGCCAGCCATTTGCAAGTAGTTTCAAGAAGGCAGAAAAGTGGTTTTTAGTCTTTTGAATCATCATCGTAATCTCCAGTTAAGGCTCTTTCAACATAGTGAGGAACCCTTGGATGTAAACGCATACTACTATGTCCACCGAATTCATCATCCCAAATTAAGAATCTCCTATTCATCAACACTGGATCTTCATTATAAGAGTAATCCGGGTCGTAATCTGAGCCTAATGCAGAATCAATATTAACGTTTCCATCTCCAATATCAAAACGTGTCGGGTATTCACCCGTCTTGTCATAGTATTTTTCTTGTACATAGTCGTACCAACTACTATATAGTCTATTCGGCCCAACTCCTAGCCCTGTACCATAAATGTTTCGAATATCACCAAAATCAGGATCAACAAGCTTACGGTACGAAGGATTCCACCCAGCAAATGCAATCATTGGCTTTGTGAAATCATTGTCTAAACTTCGAGAACCATTCCATAACTCACTATTATCTCGACTAAGATCACCATCAGGTGCTTGATCACTTCCAAAATGAGGCGTTCCTAAAGTGATTACTCTCTCGACATCTGCTCTAGATATATTTTCGACTAAATAACGAGATACTAGCCCCCCCATACTATGGCCAACTAAGTTGACATCTTGTGTTCTGCTACTAAAAACTTCATTTTTAAGATCTGTGATAACATCTTCTAAATGATTCGCTGCTACCCTAACAGTACCATCTACACCTGAAGCATTGTAAACAAATGCAAAAATATCTTCGTTAGGAGTGTAACCATATTCTATAATTAGTTTAGATCCAAGTTCTTCGTCATTGACGATACCTGTTATCGAGTGAACATCAATGTTTGAATAAGTACTTTCAGTATGAGTTGGATAGCTTGTCCCAGTTATAGTTTCATATCCTCGAATCGGTTCCCCAGCCCACGGTTCATCATAAAAATTATGAACCCATCTATCTTCGAATCCCCATGTGTCTGCTCCCCCAAAAAGTCCATGCACTAATATAACTGGTGTCTTTCCTGATTGCAAAGTAACAGCACTTGCACTTAATACCATTGTTTCATTTTCTTCATACATTTCATCAATCATATAAGTAGCTTCTAATACAACTTCGTCCTTTTCTTTAAGATTTTTGTCACTGAGTATTTCATTATCTAAACTATCTTCATCTTTAAACTTCACTATTTTTGAAATCTTAAATGTTCCATTTTCCGTAAAATCTTTACCGTCTAACTCTAACGGTAGGTTATTAATGCGTGCTTTACCGTTAAACTTTTTGAATTTAGTTTTCTTTCCTTCAGTTGAGAGTCCGTTTTCTTGCACTTTATTGCTCGATAAAACTACAAAAGTTCCGCCACCTTCAAATGTTGCACTAATGGTTTCACTTTTCTTGTTGAATTTTTGTTTTTTTACGGTCTCAAGTTGCACTTCTTTATGATTATATTTTAAAAGCAAAAAATCTTCTTTCTTAGATTGGACTTCGACTGGGATTTCCAAATTAAATTCAATAGTTGGATCTAAGCTTACTATATCAAAAACAAGAGCATCTTCAATTTGCTGCATCAATAAGATAGGTGTATCTCTAACAATCACTTTTTGTGGCACATTAAAAGTACCAACCATTGTCCCCTCAATTTCAAACTCATTACGCGGGAATTTGTACTCATGCTCTTCCTCACCATCGGGAATATCATTATCATTTTCATCTGGTTTCTCTTAAGCCCCAAAATTGGATTTGAGTCTACCCCCCTTATCTTGTTAAGCTGGTATCAGAAGAACAGAGGGGGATTTTTTATGCAACGAAAACGCTATCCAATCGAGTTTAAACAACAGCTGGTTCAAGAAGCCCAAGATGCAGGAAATGCAAGCCAAGTTGCCAGACGGCATGGGATCGATGTGAAAATGTTGTATCGTTGGATACGTGATTCGAAACATGCGGATTGGAAAAACGCTCCTGCCGAAGCCAAAGCGGTAACGAGTTATACTCCGAGCCCGGGAGAATTTCGTGAATTGGAAACCGAGAATGATCAACTGAAGAAACTACTTGGAGAAAAGGATTTGGAAATCGCGATCCTCCGTGATCTTGTAAAAAAGGTGAACCCAGCTTATCGGACAAAGTGGAAATAGCCGACAAGTGGATACAGCTGGGGTATACAGCCAAATTGGTGCTACGTATTGTCGGCATCCTTGAAGCAACCTACTACTATCGGAAAAATAAGGCCTCTCAAAAGCCACGGGTTTACCATGGAGGGCGGCCGATCCCTGGTTATTCATTGTCAACGGACGGACAACCTGTCAGTGACGAGCAAATTAAAGAATGGATATCGGAACTGATTGCGGATGAAGAATCTGCTTATGGCTATCGAAAGCTTACGGTCTGCCTGCGGCGAGATCACCAGTTGATCATCAACAAGAAAAAAGTGTACCGCCTGCTGAAAGAAGAAGGACTTTTACAACCACAACGAAAAAAGAATAGTCATCATCCCCGGAGGCTTGCCAATAACCGAGAGATCACCGCTCCGAATCAATTGTGGGAGATGGACGTAAAATACGGATTTATCGCCGGGGAACATCGTTTCTTTTTCCTGATGAGTCTCATTGACGTCTATGATCGAGCGATCGTAGACTATCATTTTGGTTTGTCATGCGAAGGAAAACATGCATCTCAGATTCTTCAAAGAGCTTTGTGGAAACGGCAACAATTCGACAACGAGAATCCCCCTGTTATCCGTACGGATAACGGTCCGCAGTTTATTAGTCATGTATTCGAGGAGGCCTGTCAAAGCTTCCGAACCGTTCACGAACGAATTCCTCCAAAGACGCCAAACAAAAACGCTCACATTGAGTCCTTTCACAGCGTTTTGGAGAAAGAATGTTTGCAGCGGAATGAATTTCAGAGCTATCAAGAAGCCTATGAAACCGTGACAAACTATCTGCTCTTTTACAATCAGCGCCGGATTCACGGAAGCTTGTACGATTTATCACCTGTAGAATTTGGTAAAGCTTTTACCCTGCAACGCATTACACCATTTGTTGTGAAAGTGTAGTGTGGCAAAGGATTGCAGAACGATCCCTACTTCAACCTAGCTGACAAGCAGAAAGGAAACCGTCTGGGGTCAAGTGATCTCCTTGACGCTAGACGGTTTCCTTTCTAGACTCCGACTCCAAGGTGGTTGAAGTAGGGAAGAAGGAAGAATCATATGAAAATGCGAGAATAAGGGAGAAAGACTCTAATTTTGAGGGGTTAAACCGGTTTTAATGGATCAAATTTTAAATACTTAATTTCAATACCATCCTTTAACCCATCACCATCAGTGTCGGCAACATCTGGCTTTGTACCATATTCATCAATTTCTTCTTTGTGTCTAATCCATCGCCATCGCTATCGATTTTATCCATTCTTGTCCCTAATTCTTGTTCTTCGAGATTTGTTAATCCGTCACCATCGTAATCTTCATCGCCATCTAAAACTCCGTTTTTGTCGGAATCTGAATCTTTTGTGTTTGTATTAAATAGCTCATAAAAATCTTTTAGACCATCTCCATCTGTGTCCAAGTCGAAATTTTCGGTAATATTCTTTTTAGACTTTGCACCTACTTGTTGCGGATTGAACGCAGCTTCAACAAACAATGAGGTTACTAATAGTGTTGAAACAAAAAATAATGAAACTTTCTTTCGGCGCATAGAGCACTCTCCCTTGTTTGAAATTTTTTCCACTCTATCAATATTAGTCGAAATTTATATTATTTTCAATATATTTGTGGAATATTGAAAAAATTACAATATTGAGTTCATAAACCATTTTTTACAAGACGGCCGTTAAGGCAGCGGTTAGGCGGTTATCTCTGAAAACCGATTTTGAATGCTGATCAAAAAGATGACCATATT
This sequence comes from Brevibacillus panacihumi W25, assembly GCF_000503775.1. Classification (GTDB taxonomy): domain Bacteria; phylum Bacillota; class Bacilli; order Brevibacillales; family Brevibacillaceae; genus Brevibacillus; species Brevibacillus panacihumi_A. The sequence continues at coordinate 1,060,116 of NZ_KI629785.1, forward strand.
TGGGGCAAACGATCATCTGCGAGTTTACATCCTACGATGTTTCCTTACACACAAAGCAGCATTTTATTATCTGAACCGATAATCGTAAAAGGGAAAGGGTAAACCCATTGCCACGCAAGCCCTTGACGATAATCAGTTCAGCAAAAATATCTGCAAATAGATCTGAAAATGATGATGTGTTCTCAACGTGTCGGATGGGTAATATTATGTTGAGCAAAGTGGTTAACTTTTTGGCGATTGTTCCCATCTTCAGCCCTCATCATCCATTCGACATGTACTGGTACTCCATTGATAAGGAATAGACTGTATCTCCCACAGGCAGTTGTGGCTTGCACTTAACTCAAGATTACCGATTTCATGGTTTCAAATCGTCCCGTCTTTTGTCCCTGATTTTATCAGGGCTTTATCCAGCTTTCAGTCCCTACTTTTGTCGGGAGTTTATCGAAGCTTCCTACATCGAAGGGCACTCAGTTCATACCGAGTGCCCTAGCGCTTTGTACAATTGCATCTTTTTTTCATTCGTAACACTGGTCTCTCGTCAAACCTAAGTCCGGTTACACATTGATGTCTTTAACCCTTGAAGTACTGAGATACTTCTCTTCAATGATCCAAAGTACAATCTCATCAAGTGAAAACTGTAAAGTGCGTTTAAGCCTCGTTTATTATCTCTGTTGGTTGAAACCTTGGGAGCAGTTGATCTACGCCCTTCTCTATAAGTTGCTTCTTATTCTGAACAGCAACATCGAGAGCTTTATATTCTTTGAGTCCAATCACAAAAGCCTCCCTTATTTCCGTTCACTCTTATTTTTGTTGGGTACCAAAGAAATTTGGTACTTTTTGTTTTTTAATACAGCATTAAAATAAGGTAACAACATAAAATTAGGAGGGGTTCAGTAAGAAACTATAGGATATGGTCAATTATATGTATAGGGGTCTTCGCCAGTTTATTTAGCAAAAAGACAATCTTTTAGTCAGCCATATAATTGTTGCCTACAAATCCAATACATAGTAATGTTTTCCTATCCAGGAGGTGTTTTGTGTTGCAATCTTTTGTTGAATCAATGTTGGAGCTTCTATTCGCTCAGCCAGAAGATTCTCGTTTTACAATTTGGCAATATATTTATTATAAATACGTGTTCGTTTTTATTATTACGTTAGTAATTATTCCAATTTTGATTGCTATATTAAAAAGATCCTATAAACCGCTTTTTTTCATACTGATCAATTTTGCTTGTTTCTTTATTCCATATTATATTTCAACTTGGAATGCCACTTCAGGAATAGCCTATCGTATCGTTCTTTACTTTTTTATAATTAGCTCGATAAATTTAGTTATCTTTATTTTCACATTTCTAGAATACGCAAGAAAATCACGAAAATTTAAACAATGATCACTTTATTAAGTTCATTATTCTTTGCTACTATATTACAAACGCTGCTAAATTAAGTGGCGTTTGTAATCTATATTTTGCAGGAATTTTCAGATACTTTTTATTTCCTTCTTTGTGCTTCACTATACTTCCTCTTACCAACCAGCTCCCTGTTTCATCCGTAGAAAACCACAGAAACGTAAAGCGTAACATTTTTACAAACACCGATTGGGAAATGGAGCCAAAAAAATAAAAAAAATGTCCATTCTAAGCAGGACAATTCTTAGTGTACAAATATCATTCTACACAATGTACATATTAGTAATTATGTACATAGATATGATTGTTATAATTTTTTGGAAAATCTAGTTAAAATATCGAAGCCTATATTATGTACATTAATTTTTGGTAGTCTTAGGTTCAAAAAAACCGAACCCCTTCTGAAGGATTCGGCTATTTTGTCACTTTTTCCAGCAAACTGCCCATATACACGACGACCGGGATGCTCAGCATCGCCAGCAAAAAAAAGCTCGTCATGACGCCCATCTTCTCATCTACCGCATAGCGCCCGAACAGAATCGAGGCGAGGGTCAGCGCGGCATCACTGCTCTACTTCCTGCCAGCTCAGCTCCACGGGCTCGCCTTTTTCACAGGTGCGCAGCAAATCACCGCAAATCGGGATGACCTTCTCGACAGGGACGCACCAGCTCGCCGGAAAAGCAATTTCTTCTCCCTCGATGACCAAGGTTGCCATCACAGCAGACTGCTTGTCCGATGCGAGCACATAATGCCGTTCGGAAGGCTCATGCTCCTTCCATTGCACCAGGACCTTTCCCTTGTTTCCGCCTGCCACCACTAGATCGACGTGGTCTCCGTAAGCGGCGTGGACGAGCGTATGGGTCTTTCCGTTCAGCTGTGCAATCCCCTTCAAAACCTCATGCCAGGCTACGTGCTTTTGTTCTTCTCCTGTGCCGTCCATATAGACACGCCAATCGTTCAACATATCGTTAACTCCTTTATCGGCTGTAATACCTATGCGTATTCGTTCCTATTGTACGCTTCTTTGGCAGGCTGCTCAACTGTCAAACACGTTTCTCCCAGCGCTTGGACATACCCGGAAGCGTTAACGCGTACACTAAAGGAAGCAAACGGGAATCCGCATAACCAAGTAAGTGAATAGGAATTAGCGTTTTTATCATTGACAAACACCCAGTGAAACCATACCATATATTCATTAAATCAGATCAATTTAAAGGGGTTTTCCATCGTGAAGAAAATTCTTTCCTCCCTCTTATTTGCAAGTCTACTCGTCGGTCTGACCGGATGCGGCACTTCTGGTCCCGCTGCTCCTTCCGAACAAAACAATGCGGCTCCAGCACCCGCGGCGAACAAATCCTTGCTGGAAAAAGTCAAGGCAGACGGCAAGCTGCTGATCGGTACGGAAGGCACCTATGCTCCCTTCACCTTCCATGACCAGTCCGGAGCATTGACTGGCTACGATATTGACGTAGTGACTGAAGTGGCCAAACGGATCGGCGTTGAGCCCGTATTTCAGGAAACCCAATGGGATGCGATGTTTGCCGGACTGGACTCCGAGCGCTTTGACGTGGTAGCCAACCAGGTCGGCATTCGTCCCGATCGCCAGGAAAAATATGATTTCTCCAACCCTTACACGGTATCGACTGCCGTTCTCGTCACACATAAAGACAATACCAATGTGAATGGCTTCGCAGATATTAAAGGACTGAAAGCCGCTCAAACGCTGACGAGCAATCTGACTGATATCGCCAGGGAAAACGGTGCGGAAATCGTCGGTGTCGAAGGCTTCAACCAAGCGATTGATCTGCTGGTCTCCAAGCGTGTGGACGTAACCATCAATGACGGTATCTCTCTGCTCGATTTCATGAAACAAAAACCTGAAGTGCCGATCAAAATCGTCGCCAAGCATCCGGATGTCGCGAAGAACGGTTTCCTTTTCCGCAAAGGAAGCACTGATCTGGTCGATGCCTTCAACAAGGCATTGGATGAAATGAGCCAGGACGGCACGCTGAAAAAAATCTCCGAGAAGTGGTTTAACGAAGATGTTTCCAAATAACCTGTTTGAGAATCCAGAAAGGCTGAACCGTCTCATCGACATCGCGCAAAGCTCCTTTCTCCCTTTGGTGAAGGGAGCCTTGCTCTATTCTATTACGATTGCTCTCGTGTCTTTTGCCGTCGGTCTGATCATTGCGGTACTTACCGCCCTAGCCCGTATTTCGGGCATTCGTCCACTCGTCCTTATCGCCCGCATCTACGTCTCGATCATTCGCGGGACTCCGCTATTGGTTCAATTGTTTATCATCTTTTACGGCTTGCCCAGTCTCGGGCTGCGGATCGATCCCATCCCATCCGCTATCATCGGGTTTTCGCTGAGTGTGGGCGCTTATTCTTCGGAGGTCATACGGGCTGCGATCCTGTCTATTCCCAAAGGACAATGGGAGGCTGCCTACTCCATCGGGATGAGCTACACGCAGGCTCTCAGACGGGTTATCCTTCCGCAAGCTACGCGAGTGAGCATTCCTCCCTTGTCCAACTCCTTTATCAGTCTGGTCAAGGACACATCGTTGGCTGCTGCCATCACTGTACCGGAGATGTTTCGCAAGGCCCAAGAAATCGTCGCTTCTACCTATGAGCCCATGCTGCTCTATATCGAAGCTGCCCTGATCTACTGGCTAATCTGTTTCCTGCTCTCCATCCTGCAGGATCGCATCGAAATCAGACTGGACCGCTATGTCTAAGAAGCAGGTGAATACCAACGATGATTCAGGTTCGTGATTTGCATAAGCAGTTTCATTCCCTCCAGGTATTAAAAGGAATCTCCCTCACCGTGGAAAAAGGAAAGGTCGTAGTCGTGATCGGCCCTTCTGGTTCCGGCAAAACCACCTTGCTGCGCTGTCTGAACGCCTTGGAGGTGCCGACGAGCGGGACCGTTCAGATCGGAGACGTCAAGCTGGACTTCTCGCAAAAACCGGATCGTTCCCGCATCCCGCTTCTGCGCAGGCAGACCGGAATGGTGTTTCAAAGCTACAACCTGTTTCCTCACATGACGGCTCTGCAAAACGTGATGGAGGGACCTGTCACGGTAAAAAAGGAAGATCCCCGCAAAGTCCAACTAAAGGCTTCTGCCATTTTGGCAAAGGTAGGACTCGCAGACAAGGTGGATCATTACCCTGCCCAGTTGTCTGGCGGGCAGCAGCAGCGGGTAGGGATTGCTCGGGCATTGGCCATGGACCCCCAGGTGATGCTCTTTGACGAGCCTACCTCCGCTCTCGATCCCGAATTGGTCGGCGAGGTGTTGAAAGTGATGAAGGAATTGGCGCAGGAAGGCATGACCATGATCGTCGTCACGCATGAGATGAGCTTCGCCCGCGATGTGGCAGATGAAGTGATCTTCATGGACCAGGGCGTCATCGTCGAGCAGGGTCCTCCCGAGCAGATTTTCCGCCAGTCTCGCGAGGAGCGTACGCGCCAGTTCCTCCAGCATTTGCAGGTGCGAGACTGACAGACTCCCCTGTCCTCGCATTCGAAAACAAAAAGACTCTGTGTTCCGAGCCAGGACACAGAGTCTTTCCTTTTTATTAATCTGACAAAAACGCTTAGTCATCGAACAGAGCAAAAATCAGCAGGATAATCAAAATGATCCACCAAAAGTTTCCGCCGCCAAACCCACGGTTTCCCATCGCGCTCTCCCCCTTCCTGTCCGGATTGAAAGAGGCTGCCATTGTTGAGTACAGCGTCTCATTTTTCAATTTATGACAGGTTGGCCCCAACCGCATGGATGCCTGTCTAGGGAAAAGGGAAAACGGGTGAATGACGGAAGGCAAACATTTACAATCTCTTCAAATCAACTCTACGTTTCCTTCATATCCATAAGCTAGAATAGAATCTGTCAGTGAAACGATGGACTTGATGTCCCCGTTTTCGCCGCCCGTACCGCCCCCTTATGTATGACGGGCGGTTTTTTTGATCTTACTCGAATCGCGTGAATTTTTCCTCGGCTGGGGTTCTTGGCGCAGCTTGCGGAGTCTTGTCTGGATCGAAAAAGCCGAGATGCAAAAAGCCGACGATTTTTTCACCCGGCTGCACGCCCAGCACCTTGTGTGCCTTGGGGTCGAGGTTATGCGGGTTGGTTTTCCAAACGACACCGAGACCTTTTTCCCAAGCGAGCAATTGGAAGTTTTGGATCAACGCACTCGTGGCGCTGAAGTCTTCCTCCCACTGCTTTTGCCGCGGATCTTCCTTCATGATTACAATCAAAAAGGCTGCCGGTTCGCTAAACAAAGCCCGCCGCTTTTCTTGTTGATCCGCTGGATAAACCGGCATCATCCGCTCAATAAATTCTTCCTTCTTCTCGGTTGGGATAAACAGAAAACGCCAGGGCTCACGCAGCCCGTGGTTGGGTGCATACACCGCATCGTTCAAAAGCTCGAGAATCAGCTTTTCCGGCACTGCGTCCGGTTTGTATCCGTTTTTAATGGAGCGCCTGCCCCGAATAATAGAAGCAATTGACACATCATTCACCTCTTCGTTGATTGTCCACGAACATGATAATGGTTATCATTTTCATATATTAGCGTGAAATCACTGGCAAATCAAGTGAAAAAACCCCGGGAATATTCTCCCGAGGGTAATCGGTAAAAGGGATTTTCGCAATCAAGAAGAAATCTCTGTCTCTTAGATGAGATAAACTAAAGAAAAACCTGAGGTATGACAATACCAATTGTTCATAGGAGGATTGGATCATGACGAATGCGTCTGACAAGAAGAGAGCGGATACTGCCTCAAAAGTGATTACGGCATCTCCGCAAACCATCTATCAGTCGTTCATGGACCCAAAGGCGCTCATTTCGTGGCTACCGCCGGAGGGGATGAAAGGCCGTATCGACATGTTCGACCCCCGTGAAGGCGGAGCCTATCAAATATCGCTCGTTTACATCACCCCCGATCGTTCCCAGCCTGGCAAAACTTCAGAGGACACCGACGTCGTACGAGGGACATTTCTCAAGCTGGAAGAAGGCAAGCGAATCGTGCAGCTGATTACATTCGAATCCGATGATCCGGCGTTTGCGGGCGAAATGACCATGACCTGGAATCTCGACGCTGTCCCGGAAGGCACCAACGTTACGATTGTTTGCGAAAACGTACCTGAGGGAATCCGGCAGGAAGACCACGATAAGGGTCTGCGGTCCACACTGGAGAATCTCGCTACCTATTTACAAAACCCAAAGGTCAATCCATCATTCTGACGAGCATGCGCGAGACCAGGAGCAGAAGCAAGCCCATGAAGATGGAGACCGCTCCGATCAGACTGAAAACTTCAAAATAGCCCAGTGACTGGGTAAAGGCTGCCAGCTTGCCCCCGAGGATATTGGCGACACCGGAGCTGGCCAGCCACACGCCCATCAAAAGCGATGCCAGCTTGATCGGAGCCAGCTTGCTCACCATCGACAGTCCCACCGGAGAGAGAAAAAGCTCCCCCAGCGTATGCATGAAATACGTCAATACAATAAACAGCAGATTCGCTTTGGTGACGATATGTTTTTCGTCACTGCCTGTCTGCATCACCGCCAGAATCAGGATCATGTAACCGATCCCGAGCATCACCATTCCCAGCCCCATTTTCGTCGGGGCGCTTAGATCCCCTCTTTTGGAGGAACTCAGCTTGACCCAGAACGCTGATAAAATCGGGGCAAAAATCACGATAAACAGCGGATTGAGCGACTGGAACCAGGAGGTAGGCACCTCCCAGCCAAACAGATGCTTGTCCACAAATATATCCGTATACAGTGTCAAAGAGCTTCCCGCCTGCTCAAAACCAGCCCAGAAAAAGACGACAAAGCAGGTGATGATAATGATGACTGCAGTTCGCTGCTTATCCTTTTTCGACAGCGGTGCTCGGGCTGCTGCAGCTGCCACCGGGTCCTCCGACTTCCCGACCGGCTTTTTGCCGATGTCGCCCAGATAGCGGTCTCCCAGGGCATTGAAAAGAATCTGCCCAATGACCATGCCGATCGCGGCCGCAAGAAATCCGTAGCGATATCCGTATTGAACAACGCCATTTGCAGTTGTCTTGAACAGATCCTCCGCCAGGTAGCCGCAGACGAGCGGGGCAAAGAATCCTCCTACGTTAATGCCCATGTAAAAAATGGTGAACGCGGCATCCTTGCGCTTGTCCTGGTCCGTGTACAGCTCGCCCACCAAGGTCGAGATATTCGGTTTGAAAAAGCCGTTGCCGATGATGAGAAATGCCAATCCTGTATAAAGGCCGAATTTGTTGTGCTGGGCAAACAGCATGAAATTGCCCAATGCCATCGCAATCCCGCCAATTGTAATCGCCAATCTTCGCCCGAGGAAGCGGTCGGACAGATAGCCTCCTGCAAGCGGAGTGAAGTAGACCGCGCCAGTAAAAAAGCCGTACAAACTCATCGCCGTTGTTTTCTGAAATCCAAGACCGCCGCTGACGAGGGCCGTCGTCAAATACAAGGTTAAGAGCGCTCGCATCCCGTAGTAGCTGAAGCGCTCCCACATCTCGGTCAGAAATAACAGGTATAATCCTGGAGGGTGTTTTTGTCTCCCCTGCTGTCCTTGTACGGATGTATCCATCCACTTTCCTCCTCTCTTCGCTTGTTTTAGGATTTGTCGGGAGGGCTTTTTTATTCCACTTACATCCCTGTTGAAAAGCTGCCGAATTGTTTTGCTGCTTGCTACTGTTTCCTTTTCTTGTTATGCTAACTGACGAACGTTCGTTAAGTTGGAGGTGAGGTCATTGAAAAGCAATGAAATTAAGGAAGCAGCGCTCAAATATTTCACGATCCACGGCTATGAGGGAGCATCGCTTTCCCAAATAGCGGAAGAAGTCGGCTTGAAGAAGCAATCCATATACGCCCATTTCAAGGGGAAGGATGATCTCTTTCTGCAGGTTTTACGGGACGCGAAAGAGGCTGAGCTGTCTTCCAAGCTCCACTATTTCAGCAAGGTCGATTCACAAAATCCCGAAAAAGATTTATACGGATTCCTGCAATTGGTGATCGATTTATTCCAAAAAAATGAGCTGCTAAGGTTCTGGCTGCGCATGACTTTTTTCCCGCCGGCTCATCTTCGGAATGAAATCGGCGAAGAAGTAGCCGATATCGAAGCGAAGGTGCAGTCGGTCCTGGAGGGGAAATTTCAGGATTGGATTGATGCAAAAGTCATCGTTCATGATATAGCGAAAACGCCGACCCTGGCCTTCGTGGGGGTAGTCGACTCCATTCTGATCGAGCTTGTATACGTCAATGATGAAAAGCGGCTGAAGGATAAATTAGAAGCTTGCTGGTCCGTATTTTGGAGAGGAATTTCACATTCATGATTTTTCAGAAAGGGGGGGTTGATACCATGGGGAAAACCATCAAACAACAAAAATGGGTATTAACAATCCTTCTAAGCAATATATTCATTGCATTTCTGGGAATTGGCCTCGTCATCCCGGTGATGCCATCCTTTATGAACATCATGCATTTATCAGGAAAAACAATGGGCTATCTTGTCGCCGTATTTGCGGTGGCACAACTGCTCATGTCACCAATCGCCGGCCGCTGGGTTGCAGAAATATCGGCCCATACAACGCAGACTAATTTTGTGAGTGACCTAAAAAAATCCGTAAATCCGCTGTACTTTACGGCGTTTATTATTGTATTTGTACTCGCGTTTGGTTTGTCGGCTTATGAAACCGTCTTTAGCCTTTTCTCCGACCATAAATTCGGCTTCACTCCGAAGGATATTGCCGGCATTATTACCATTAGCTCGATTTTCGGCGTGGTCGTGCAGGTATTTCTATTTGGAAAAATGGTTGATCTGCTCGGCGAAAAGAAGCTGATCCAAATCTGCTTGTTCTCGGGTGCCATATTAGCGGTAGCCTCCACCATGATTGCCAGCTATTTTGCCGTGTTGGCCGTAACGTGCTTGATCTTCCTTGCCTTTGACTTGCTCCGTCCAGCATTGACGACATTTCTGTCGAGAGCAGCCGGAAAAGAGCAGGGATTCGTGGCTGGCATGAACTCCACCTATACCAGCTTGGGAAATATCGTCGGACCAGCAATGGGTGGAATTCTGTTTGACGTCAATATCAACTATCCTTATCTGTTCGCCGCTGTGATTATGGTCATTGGCCTTGGCATTACGTTCGTATGGAAGGAAAAAACGTTGGCAGAAGGCGTAACGGAATAAAAGATCGCATAGCAAAAGAAAAAGACGTGCTGGCTGGCACGTCTTTTTGCATGTCTATCGGAATGTTTGCTCCCCAAGCACTATTTTATCCATGGCTCTCGGAGAGGTTCAAATAATGCTGCAATTCCTCGTAAAAGGCTGGATTGCACGCCATGACACTGCTTTTTTGATCAAAGGGCAAAGGTGTTCCCGCCATGGACGTGACGCGGCCTCCTGCTTCCTCGACGATGATCCGGCCAGCGCCGAAATCCCATGCATTCAGTGAAAGGCTGACGTAACCGTCCAATCTGCCTGCGGCTACATACGCCATCTCCAAAGCGGCGCTGCCCAACAGGCGCATACCGCGTACCTTTCCTGCCAGCTTTTTGACGATTTGATCGATCCCCATCTGCTCTGCTCGTTTGTTCCAAAATACGCTGGTACACAGCAAAGCTTCTTCCAGACGAACATGCCGTTCGAGACGCAGTGGACGATCATTCAGAAAAGCCCCTTCTCCTTTGACCGCGTAAAAAAGCTCGTCGCGCGAAGGATCGTATACAGCTCCGACCAATCCCTCTCCCTTGTGGTACACCGCGATCGAGACGGAAAAATTAATCTGCTGATGGACGAAATTGGTCGTGCCATCGATGGGATCAATCACCCAGAGCGTCTCGTATTGACTCGGGTCACCGGCAAAGGTTCGCTCCTCGCCCAATATCCCGTGATCAGGGTACTGCGCCAGGATCAAATCGATGACGTGCTTTTCCACTTCTTTATCGACGGCCGTAACCAGATCGGAGGCAGATGTCTTGTATTCTACGGTAAACGGCTCACTCATCCGAGCCAGGCTCAGCTTTCCCGCAGAGCGGGCACAATGCAGAGCGTGCTCCTTCAGCGCCGCCAGTGATGATGTTTGCACTCGTATCGCCACCCAAACATGACTTTGCTATTAGTGTACCATACTTTACCTCCTGTTACACCCCGCTGGTCGGCCAAGTGCAAAAGGAGAGGAGGCCCGTTCTCGTGCGGACCTCCCTGAAAGTGACCTCATTAACAGCAGCGCGTGATGCCGCCTTTTTCATAACGTTCGCGCAGGGCGTACATATAGTATTCTCGCTCGGTCATCGGAAAAATTCCCGGAGACGCATGCGTAACATACCAGTGCTGCAGATAACGATCGTAGTCCGGCATCCCGAAAATCGTCTTGATCGCAGAGCTTACGCGGCGCAGGGACTTTCGGATCGTTCTCCACTTTTTCCTCATGCGACGTGACCTGTACCGTCCAAGATGTCCCCTTTGGATTTGACGTAGGGAGACTCATGCAGCTCGTACTGTTTGCCGCGAAGAATATTGATCCAAAGCCGGATGCCGTCCAGAATGATGCCGATGGTAATCACCATGAAGATCGCGCAAACCACAGCGTCGATCTGGTCGTTGAGAATCATCTTTTGCGCAGCCTCTACCGTTTTTGCCCCGGCAGGCAATGTACCTGCATCTAGTGCTTTTTGGAATACCTCCGCATGCGCCAGGAAGCCGATTTTCGGATCTGCGTGGAACAGCTTTTGCCAGCCTGCTGTCAATGTCGCCGAGGTCAGCCAGGCCATAGGCACCAGCGTCACCCAGGAGTAGCGCGCCTTGCCCATTTTGAAGATGATCGTGGTACCTACGGTAAAGGCGATCGCTGCCAGCATCTGGTTGGCGATTCCGAAGAGCGGCCACAGTGTGTAGATGCCGCCGAGCGGGTCCATGACACCCTGCAGGAGGAAATAGCCCCATCCGATCGAGATGATGGCAGACCCGATCAGGTTGCCGGGCAGCCAGTTTACCTCTTTCATTTTCGGAATGACGTTCCCCAGCATATCCTGCACCATGAAGCGTCCGACGCGGGTTCCCGCATCGATGGTCGTCAGGATGAAGACGGCTTCAAAAAGGATCGCAAAATGGTACCAGAAGGCCATCAAGGCTTTTCCGCCGAGAATGCCGGAGAAAATGGTGGCCATCCCGATCGCAAGCGACGGAGCGCCCCCGGTACGGGACAAGATGGTTTTTTCCTGAATATCATCAGCCAACGTAGTAATCATATCCGGGGTAATCGTATACCCCCAGCCGGATATCGTCTGCGCTGCCGCGACAGCATCAGCCCCAATCACAGCACCCGGCGAGTTGATGGCGAAGTAGATTCCTGGCGTCAAGACGCACGCCGCGATCATCGCCATGACCGCCACGCCGGATTCCATCAGCATGCCGCCATAGCCGATCAGCGGAGCATGCGATTCTTTGGCAATCATCTTCGGCGTCGTACCCGAGGAGACGAGGGCGTGGAAGCCCGATACTGCCCCGCAGGCTATGGTGATAAAGAGGAACGGGAAGAGATTGCCCGCAAAAACCGGACCTGTGCCATCGATAAATTTAGTCAAGGCAGGCATCTGCATCGGGGGCAAGGTCAGGATAATCCCCACAGCCAGCACCGCAATCGTCCCCACTTTCAAAAAGGAGCTGAGGTAATCGCGCGGAGCCAGCAAGAGCCAGACCGGCAGTACCGATGCGACAAAACCGTAGACGATAATCATCCAGGCCAATTGCACCTTGGTAAAGGTAAAGGCAGGTCCCCACACTGGCGAGTCTGCCACTGCCTGCCCCCACCAGAGGGAGAGGAACAAGAGCGCCAGTCCGATGAGCGAGCCCTCCACGACTCGTCCCGGCCGGATGTAGCGCATGTACAACCCCATCAGGATCGCGATCGGCAAGGTCATAAAGATCGTAAACGTAGCCCAAGGCGACTCTGCAAGAGCGTTGACCACAACCATCGCCAAGACGGCAATCAGAATGATCATAATCGCAATAATGCCGATCAACGCTAAAGCACCGCCAAAAGGACCGATCTCTTCCTTGGCGATCTGACCCAATGTTTTACCATTGCGGCGCATCGAGCCAAACAAAATGATGAAGTCCTGCACAGCTCCGCCGATGACGACCCCGACGATAATCCAGATCGTCCCCGGCAAATACCCCATCTGAGCGGCCAAAGTGGGTCCTACAAGCGGCCCCGCACCGGCAATCGCGGCGAAATGGTGCCCGAACAGGACCCATTTGTTCGTCGGCACGAAATCCTTTCCGTCGTTGTTCACCTCTGCAGGCGTGGCCCGATTGTCATCCAGGCCCATGATTTTCTTCGCAATAAAACGGCTGTAAAAACGATAAGCAACAGCATAAGTACAGATTGCTGCAGTCAACATCCAGAACGAGTTGACAGACTCCCCGCGCGACAATGCCAGCACACCGAAACCGATGGCACCCAGCGCGGCAATCCCACCCCAGATCAGGATGGAGAGAAGCCATTTTTTCATCTGTTCTCCTCCTCGTTTCAATATTCAGGCAACGAACCTGAATAGAAGGTACCACAGGGAGGAAACGAGCCATATAGAAAATGGCTGAACGGTAGAAAAGGGGACACGAATCGTAGAAGATCGGACATGGATGAAAGCGAATACAAAAAAGTCAGCCTTATACGTACGCCATGATGATGTAGACAACAAGGCTTGGCAGTGCGAGCAGAATGAGGTTCCTCGTCCAGCGGAATCTGCTTTTGCTCTCTCTTCGCGCGTTGTTCTGGTCATGAAAGTAAGCAATAGAGGTATCAGGCCCCAAAGAAGTGATGCTGAGCATCCCCGCGAAAAGAACGCATGCCCCAACTAGATAAAAGGACAACGTATCAGCCAAACCCATATCCCCCACAAAAAAGCTGACGAGCCAAATCACTGCTTGCAGCAGACAGCCGATGATCAAGGATTTTAGCATGTTCTCTACTCCTTTTTATGAAATCGGCCCCTAAAAGCCCAACCTGCGCTTCAGCTCCTTCACTACGTTGCGGCTTACCGGCACCTCCGTTTTCCGCTGATCCTGCATGACGAGATGAATCGCCCCTTTGAACCAGGGGACAAGCTCTGCAGTCTTGTTCAGATTGACGATATAGGCCCGGTGCGTGCGAAAAAACTGGTGCGGGGACAAGCGATTCTCCAATTCCTGAAGCGTAAAGGAGCTGGCGTATTGCTCAAATCTGGTGTAAATGCTGGCATATCTCCCCTCCAAGGTCGCATACACGATTTCATTGGGATCGATCAGCATGATTTTTCCGTTTTTTTCCACCGGAACACGTCGTGGCGATTGTTCCGTCAGCACGTTTTGCAGCAGGCTGTGCAAGCGCTCCTCCAGATTTTCGGCAGGAGACGGCTCCGCCTTCAAGAGCGGTCTCGCACTTTCTTTGCGTAGCATCCATTTTCGCACGCGATTCATGGTCTTTTCCAGGCGGCTTTCGCTAAACGGCTTGACGATGTAATCGACGGCCTCCGTCTCAAAAGCGCGTACAGCATGAATCTCGTAGGCGCTGGCGAAAATGATGACTGGCGGATTGACCATGGATTCCAGCAGCTCCTGTCCCAGGTCGACACCGTCCCGATCCTGCAGATGAATATCCAAAAACACGGCGTCCGGCTCCAGTCCAAGAACCTGCTCGACCGCCTCTTCCCCGCTGCCCGCCTCTCCGATGACCTGTACGTCGGCAAATTGCTCCAGCAAATAGCGAAGCTCTGCTCTCGCAGGCGCTTCGTCATCCACGATGAATACTTGCGGCACGCAGATTCACTCCTATCGGAAGTTGTATGGTGCAGGTCGTTCCCCCACCCGGTGTGCTTGAAATGACAATTCCATACGGTGGCCCATAGATGGACTGTATCCGTCCCTTTACATTGGCAAGGCCGATCCCGGACAAGCGTCTCTTTCCGTCCTTTTGCGGCTGCGGCGTCGGGACCTCGTCCACATCCATCCCTACTCCGTTGTCCGAAACGGTCAACTCCAGCACCTGCTTATCCAGGCGTCGCGCTGATATGGTTACAACCCCGCCTTCTTTTTTGGGCAGCAGCCCGTGTTTGACCGCATTTTCTACCAGGGGCTGCAGGATCAGTCCAGGCACCACAAACCGTTCCACCCCTTGCTCGATGTGGTAATCTACCTTCAGCTTCTCGCCAAAGCGCGCGCGCTCGATCGCCAGATACGCCTCGATGTGCTCCAGCTCCTCGGCTAAAGTGACGAACCCTCCTGAATCGTGCAGATTCCGGCGAAAATACTCGCTGAGATGGATCAGCAGTTCGCGCGCCTGTTCGGGACGAAAACGGATGAACGAAACAATCGTATTGAGAGCGTTGAATAAAAAATGCGGATTGATCTGTGCGTGCAAAGCCTTGATTTCTGCATCAGCCAAAAGTCGTGACTGCCTCTCCAGCTCGGCCAGCTCCAATTGGGTGGAAATCAGATTGCCCAATCCGCGGACCAGCTCGAGGTCGACGGCTGACAACTTGCGGGATCGATCCTGATAGAGCTTGAGCACTCCGACAGTCTCCCGCTTGCGCAGCAGCGGCACCAGGATGGCGGAGCGAAGCGAGCAGTTTTGCTCCTTGCAGCCGATCTCCTCTTTGTTGCGCGCGATCATCACCTGCCTGGTGTCCAGCACCTCCCGCGTCGCTTTTGTCGTGATCCCCTGTCCGACTACATGATGGGAGGCTCCCGCTCCGACATGGGCCAGAACGGTCTTGGTATCCGTGATGGCGACGGCAGCTACCCGTGTCGTCCGCAAAATTTCCTCTGCTACCTTCTGTGCAGATTCGTAGGTCAATCCTTGTCGCAGGTAGGAGAGCGTCTTGTCCGCCACCTGCATGGTCCTCTGGGCTTGCAAGGCACCGACGCGATCCTCTTCTTTTTTTGCCAGGTCAATGATGATGATCAGAATGGCGATGCCGATTGAATTGACCACTGACATCGGAATACTGATAGACTTGACCAATGCCCAAGCCTCTGCGTACGGCCGCGCCAGCAGCAGGATGATGCCCATCTGCATCCACTCCGCGATAAAGCCCACGACCAAGGCAGTCGTCCAGCCGATCTCCTGGTTGCGGCTTCTGCGATACTGGTACACCAATCCCGCGATTACCCCTTCGCTGATCGTCGAAACCGCACAAGCCAGATCCGTAAAACCGCCCAAGGTATAGCGATGAATCCCAGCTATCAGCCCGGTCAAGAGCCCGACCCAAGGCCCCGCCAACAGTCCCGCTACAACCGTGCCGATGACGCGGGAGTTGGCGATGGCATCCTGATACCAGATGCCGTTGTAGGTGCCCATGATCGAGATGGCGGAAAAGATTAAAACCATAATGGCATTTTCTTTGCGAGTCGCCCTCTGATTCAAAATACTCCGAAAAGCGCGAACACGCGTAAATAACAATGCGGCCACAATCAATACGGCAGTCCGTTCTGCCAAGGGAACCATCAAGTCAAAATTCATCGGCTTCCTCCCACTTTTTCCGCAAACTGCCATCACTTACCATTATCATAAGGGAGTACGGAATTGGTCAAGCAGGCAAAGAAAAAAAGCGATAGGCGAAACCACCGCTTTTCTTTGCTGTTGGCCTGTTTTACAAGACACGCGTCAAAAATTCCCTTGTCCGCTCTTCTTTCGGATGGTTAAAAATCTCATCTGGCGCTGCAAGCTCCAGGATTTTTCCTTTATCCATAAAGGCCACCCAATCCGCTACATCCTTGGCGAAGCCCATCTCATGCGTAACAATAATCATGGTCATCCCTTCGCGGGCAAGCTGTTTCATCGTCTCCAGCACCTCACCAACCAATTCGGGATCAAGTGCTGAAGTCGGCTCGTCAAACAACATAATTTTCGGCTTCATCGCAAGCGAGCGCGCGATCGCCACACGCTGCTTTTGACCTCCGGACAACGCAGAAGGATAGACGTCCGCCTTCTCTTCCAAACCGACTTTTTTCAACAGCTGCATGGCTTCCTTCTTCGCTTCTTCCTTGTCTATTTTGCGGACGATCAGCGGTGCTTCGATGACGTTTTCCAGAACCGTTTTGTGCGGAAACAGGTTGAAGTGTTGAAAGACCATCCCTACCTTTTGGCGCACCTTCGAGAGATCATCCTTCTTCGGATCGATGCTCTTGCCTTCAATGAAGATGTCTCCTCCGTTTTTGATTTCCAGGAAATTGATGCAGCGAATCAACGTGCTTTTTCCCGAGCCACTGGCTCCGATCAGCACGACAACCTCCCCTTTTTTCACCTCGAGATTAATGTCCTTCAACACTTCAACTGCTCCGAAGCTCTTCTTCAGGTTTTGCACGCGGATCATAGCTTGTTTCTCGCTCATGGTATCCCTCCTACGAGTCCCCTTTTGCCAGACGCTTTTCCATTTTATTGACCAAATAGGTGAAGAGCATCACAATCACCAGGTAGTACACGGCGACGATCAAGAAGAATGTCATCTCATCAAATGTCTCTGCGGACAAGCGGCGAGCCATCGAGAACAACTCGTCCATCGCGATGAAAGCAGCGAGAGAAGATTCTTTTAATGAAAGAATGAATTGATTTCCCAATGGCGGTATGGATCGTTTTAAAGCCTGCGGCAGGATGATGCGGCGCATGGTTTGCGCAGGCGACATCCCCAGTGAAAGCCCGGCCTCCATCTGTCCTTTGTCAATCGATTGAATGGCGCCACGGAAAATTTCCGCGATATACGCGCCGCTGTGTACAGCCAGAGCCAGCGCAGCCGACCAGAATTGGCCCAGATCCACAACCTTGTAGAAGCCGAAATAGAGGACGAAAATCTGAACGATCAGCGGCGTACCGCGAATGACAGTGATGTAAACATTCGCGATCATAGGACCGAGCGGAAATTTGGAAACTTTTAACAGCGCGACGAACAGGCCGATTACCGTCCCTACAACTACAGAGGCGAACGTCAATTCAAATGTCAACAGCAACGGCTTCAGAAAAAACGGGAATGTGCGGATAAACTCTTCGATCAAATGTGAGATACTAGGCACCTTTCCACCCCTCGCTTGTCATGGAATGAACCTGCCAAACCCTGCGAAGGCATTTGGCAGGTGTAATGGCTACTGAGGCTGATCAGTCTTTTTTGCTGATATCGCGTTGGAAATACTTTTCGCTCAGCTTCAAATACGTGCCGTCTTCGTGCATTTGTTTAAGTGCTTCGTTGATTTTCTTCAGCAGTTCCTCATTGCCCTTGCGTACCGCGATCCCGTGTTGGACCTCGGTCAGGGCTGCACCGCTCTTTTTGATCTTCAGACCTTGTTGAATGGCAATTTCGCCCACGACGCTGTCTGTAATGACGACATCATGCTTGCCTTGTTC
Source organism: Brevibacillus panacihumi W25 (assembly GCF_000503775.1). Classification (GTDB taxonomy): domain Bacteria; phylum Bacillota; class Bacilli; order Brevibacillales; family Brevibacillaceae; genus Brevibacillus; species Brevibacillus panacihumi_A. The sequence goes on from NZ_KI629785.1 coordinate 1,077,918, forward strand.
CAATGCGCGCATAGCGGTCACATCGCTGTCATAGGTCTTGATGTTGTCCGTGTACTCGCGAGCCATCTTCTCATGCGTCGTGCCGAGGGCAACAGCCACCTCTTTTCCTTTCAGAGCTTCCAAGGTGCTTACATCACTGTCCGGACGCGTGAAAAGCTGACCACCAGAGAGGTAGTACGGATCGGCAAAATCGACCTGCTGCTTGCGTTCATCCGTGATCGCATGGCTGGCAATCGCAGCATCGTAGCGCCCTTCTTTTACCCCGGCAATGATCCCGGAGAAAGGAGACGTGACGGCTTTTGGTTCCAGGCCCAGTCTCTTGGCGATTTCTTCCCCGATCTCGATGTCAAAACCGGTCAGTTGGCCGTCCTTGAAGTAGCTGAACGGCTGATACTCCCCTGACGCCGCGTACGTGAACACACCCGCTTCCTTGGTCATGGAAGAGCCGCCGGCAGCAGGGGCAGGGGCTTGTCCCCCGTCGCCTCCTGCTGGAGCCGGAGACGACTGACCACATCCGGCGATTAGCAAAGTCATGGTGAGCAGCATAACGGAAATACCATTGATTGTTTTTTTCATCTTTCTTTCCCCCTGTATGGTTTGTTTGAGCTTGAAACGTGCAACTGCCTGCCTCCAACACCTCCTACATTCAGGCACACCTCCTTTGAAGCAGATTCGCTAGTCCACCATTTGCAAATATTCTGATATCATCAGCGGCGCCCCGGTTTTCGTGACGACCTCTTCCAAAGAATAGGGGTACATGACCTCTGTCAGACACAAGCCTTGCTTGGTCACTTTCATTACAGCCCTTTCGGTGATGATCATGTCGACACAGCTTTTCGCTGACAAGGGCAACTCGCACTCCCTGAGGATTTTCGGTTCATTCCTTTCGTTGAGGTGACTCATCAGTACAATCACCTTTTTTGCGTAACGGGCCAATTCCGGTCCACCACCAATTCCGTAGACGCGTTTGCCGGGCACGATCCAGTTCGCCAAATCCCCTCGTTGACTTACCTGCAAAGCACCTAAAAATGCCACATCTACTCTCCCGCTGCGCACCATGCCATACGCAATAGAGCTGTCGAAGAAGGAAGCCCCGGAGTGAAGCGTGACAGGCGTCCCTCCTGCGTTTGAGAGATGCGCGTTTTCCTCGCCTTGAACGGGGAACGGCCCTACTCCCAAGATTCCGTTGACCGAGTGAAACATAACGTTCCATTCACTCGGCAGAAAGTCGGCTACCAGTTCAGGGATGCCGATACCCAAATTCACCGTCATACCTGGAAGAATCTCGCGTGCTGCCCGGCGAGCAATCATGTTTCGCTGATCGATCTGAAGCCCCATTCTCCCATCCCTCCGCTTGTTCGCACGATATAGTTTACGAAAATGCCGGGAGTGACAATGTGCTCTGGATTCAGCTCTCCCGCTGGCAGGATCTCCTCCACCTCTGCGATCGTGATCTTTCCAGCCATGGCAACCAATGGATTGATATTGCGAGCTGCCTTCTCATAGATGAGATTTCCGTAGGTATCCGCCTGCTTGGCATACACGATTCCTACATCTGCGGTCAGGGCTGGTTCGATGACATAGTTTTTCCCTGCGTACCTGACGAGTTGCTCCTGTTGGCTTGGGCCAATTCCCACGTCCGGCTCGACGAGAATGGCAGGAAGCCCGACTCCGCCTGCTCTAATCTTTTCAGCCAAAATCCCCTGCGGATAAAATAAGACCTCGAGCTTCCCTTCCATCATCTGTCGTCCAGCATCTGGATTGGAGCCGATGTGAGTCGTGAGCAGCCGCTTCACTCTCTCGTGGGAAATAAGCCTGCCAACTCCCTGATCAGCAAATCCGGCATCATTGCCAATCAGCGTCAGATCTTGCATTCCTTTTTGCAGGATCCTATCAATCAGGCTGACAGGCGTACCAATCCCTCCGAACCCTCCGACCATTAAACGAATGCCGTCTCGAATTTGATCTACGGCTTCTTCTATCGAGATTAGTTTTGAGACCATGGTTCCATTCCTTATCATTCGTTATCGTTTGTAAGGGCACCTCACGTCCTTCCTTAAAGAAGCAAGCTTTATGCCAACAAAGAAAGACGTTTATACCGGGCCTGAAATCTTTCGTGGTCTTCGTATTGAGTTGAAATCGACTCAAACGGGATTTTACTTTTCTGATAATGCAATCTTTTCAGTCGAATCGATTTCGAATCACTTGTTTTCAAAATCGATTCAGTTTACAATTTTGATGGACCATATCCTCGATGAGTTGGAGGCTTTCAAAAATGGAGAAAGATGCAGAAATTTTCGCCATGTTTCAAACCAGCCGTTTCATCGACATTTTTAATGCCTTAGCCGACGGGATCTACATCTCGGATGCGCAGGGAACCACCATCTGGCTTAACAATGCCAGTGAAAACCTGTGCGGCTTGCCCAAATCACAGCTCATCGGACAAAATGTGGCCGACCTGGAAGCGCTTGGGATCTTTAATCCGTCCGTCACGAGACTTGTCATGGAAAGCGGAAAAACCACCACGACGATCCAACTCGTCAACAATAAAGGCAAATTCCTCGTCACAGGCCACATCATACCGGACGAGTCAGGAAACCCGGACCTGATCGTCTCCCACTCTCGCGACATTACAGAGGCAGCACGGGCCAGTTCGCAATTGGAGGAGACCAGCGCGCTTCTGAAGCGATACAGCGAGGAAATCCAACTCATGAAACGGGAAGCAAACCAGAACCTTTCCCGGACGGTAATTGGCAACAGTCGGGCCTATCTTGCCTTGCTTGACCTGATCAAAAAGGCAGCAGTCGCAGACACTACCGCCCTGATTACCGGAGAGACAGGGGTGGGCAAAAGCTATCTCGCCGAACAAATTCACCAGCTTAGCGAACGCTGTGCCGCTCCATTCATCCACGTCAATTGTAGTGCCATCCCCGAAACCCTGCTGGAGTCTGAACTGTTTGGCTACCAAAAAGGCGCATTTACCGGAGCCAATCATTCAGGCAAGCTGGGGCTTGTCAAAATGGCGGACAAAGGCACCCTGTTTCTCGATGAAATCAGCGATCTTCCCTACCACCTTCAGTCTAAATTGCTATTGCTTTTGCAAAATAAAACCTTCATGCCGATTGGCGGAACCAAAACGTACACCGCCGATATACGGATCATTGCCGCCACCAACGCCAATTTGCTGGATCTGGTACGTCAAGGGAAATTCCGACATGATCTTTACTATCGTCTCAATATTCTGCCAATCAATGTTCCGGCACTCCGTGAGCGAAAGGAAGATATTTTCCCGCTGCTTCACCACAACTTGAAGAAATTTAATGCCAAGCATAATCAGAAGCGGCGTTTCTCTGCTGAAGTCCTAGACCGCTTGCATCACTACGAGTGGCCCGGGAACGTGCGTGAGTTGGAGAATCTTGTAGAGCGGATCGTCATCACCTCGAAGCTGGACGAGATCTTGATTACCGACTTGCCGGAGGAATTGCGCAATATGGGGGAAAATGAAGATCATCTGCTCACAATCGGCGGTCATCTTTCGTTGAATGAGAGGCTGGAAAAGATCGAGCTGGAGATCATCACACATGCACTGAAACAGCATAAAACCACCCGCAAGACGGCCGCTGCATTGGGCATTACCCAATCTCTACTCATGCGGCGCATCAAGAAATACGGGATCGCGGTTGATCATTCTGGAGATGGGAGCTTTGACGACCCTCTCTTCAAGCTGTAGTGGAGGCGAGGAAAAAGAGATGAACCGCCCCTATCGCCGAGGCGGATTCATCTCCCTTCCCTCCTATTTTCCAATTCCTGTATATACCCCAATGGCATCTCGCAAAAATTCCGCTGCTCCTGGCTGCACAGCGTCGTAATACGCATTGAAGCGTTCATCCTCCACGTACATCTGCGCCAATCCGGCATGTGCTTCCTTGCTGTATTCATTCCAGGTGAAGCTCAGCCATTGCCGGTGCAGGTCTGCTGCCTTCTGTGCTTCTTCGCTAGCAGGATCTCCTTTTTGGAGGGCAGCACCCAGCGCGGCGAGGACCTCGTTTTCCAAGCGCTTCATCTCGTCATATTGCTCGGCTGTCATTCCCATAAGCTTTTGATTGGATCGGTCCACGACGTCATCTCCGTACTTTTCCCGTATTTCTTTTCCGTACTTCTGCTCATTTTCTTCCACTAATTTTTGCGTAAACCCGGCAAATTTCTCTTGATCCGTCATCATCGTTCTCCCCTCTTTCTGAGCGATTGTCTTCTCCACGGTGGCAATCAAGGCATCCAACTGCTTCCTTCTGTCCAGAAGCTGTTGGTAATGCTCCTTAAGCGCCTTGTTCTCGTCGAAGGTTGGCGAGTTGATCAGCTCCTTGATCTGATTCAGCGGCAGACCGAGCTCGCGGTAAAACATGATTTGCTGCAATTTATCAACCTCTGCCTGGCCGTAGATCCGATAGCCGGAGGAGTTGATTCTCGCTGGCTCCAGGATCCCGATCTGGTCGTAATAACGCAGCGTGCGCGTACTGATTCCCGCCAGCCGTCCCAGCTTCTGCACGGTGTATTCCACTGTCTTCACCTCCCGACAATTTCACTTTACAGATTGACGTAATGTCAATGTCAACACGATTTTATTTTTTCCACGGTGGAGATTTTTCTCAAAAAGAAAAGAGCATTCGAGGTGGAGTTGCGACTCCTCGATTGCTCTATATGGTAAGGGTTAGTTTATTTACAGATTGCCGCGCAGCTCCTGCTCGCGCTCCAGCGCTTCAAACAGGGCTTTGAAATTGCCGTTGCCAAAGCCGCGCGCGCCTTTGCGCTGAATGATTTCAATAAATAGTGTCGGACGGTCCACGATCGGTTTGCTGAAGAGCTGCAGCAGGTAGCCTTCATCGTCTTTGTCCACCAGGACCTTCAGCTTTTTCAAGGTTTCTACGTCTTCGTCGATCTCGCCGACGCGGTCCTTGAGCTCCTCGTAGTACGTATCCGGTACAGAGAGGAAATCCACTCCGTTGGCGCGCAGCTTGGTGACCGTATCGATAATGTCGTTGGTCAGGATCGCGATATGCTGGACGCCTGGACCTTTGTAGAACTCCAGGAATTCCTGAATTTGCGATTTGCGGCGTCCTTCTGCCGGCTCGTTGATCGGGAATTTGATTCTGCCTGTCCCGCTCTGCATGACTTTGGACATCAGCGCAGAATACTCGGTGGAGATGTCGTCATCGCTGAAATTTTGCACCGCCGTAAAGCCCATTACTTTTTCGTAATAGGAGACCCATTCGTCCATTACTTCAACATTGCCGACGATGTGGTCAATACCGATCAAGCCTGTGCTCTCGCTGGCCACCGGAGATTCATAGGCGACATAACCGGGGAAGAATGGTCCGTTGTAGTTCTTCCGTTCGATGAAGGAGTGAACATTCTCTCCATAGGTGCCAATCACCGCTTTTTTGATGGTGCCGAACTCATCCGAATATTCAGTCGGCTCCATGATCGGAATAGCCCCGCGCGAAATCGCCTCTCGATACGCCTGTTCGCAGTCATCCACGCGCAGCGCCACGTCCTTTACCCCGTCACCGTGCTTTTTCACGAAATCAGCGATGGGATGGTCTGGCGTCAGGGCCCCACTAATTACAAATGTCATGTGTTTTTGTTTCAACACATACGACACTTTGTCCCGTGAACCAGTTTCTAATCCAGCGTAAGCCACTGCTTGAAACCCGAAAGCCTTCGTAAAGTAATGCATCGCTTGTTTTGCATTGCCGGTGTAAAACTCCAGGTAGTCCCAGTCTTGAATCGGAAAGAAATCGGTGTTGGCCTTGCTCATAGATAACCCTCCATTATCCTTGTCATATTTGGGATTTTCAGGATGACTGATTCGTTACTTAGAGAATATATGGAAAGCGTTTTCTTTCGCAAGAACACCAACCACCGCGAAAACGCAACAACGCTTTTATTGCTTAAAGCATTTGGTACAATGAAGGAAACGACTGGATGAAAGGGGCTTATGCGAAATGCGTGATTGGAATGAAAAAACGGCGAAGACCTTTGACCATATGGCGGAAGAATGGAGCCGGAAGAGCGATGACATGTGGGAGACGGGCAGCCGCAAGACGATACTTCCCCTGTTCATGCGTCACGTTCCGCCCATGTTTGGTCCCGTCCTGGACGCAGGGTGTGGTGACGGCTATGCGAGCTGGAGGCTGGCAACAGATGGCTATCAGGTAGAAGGCGTGGACATTGCCGGGGAAATGATTCGTCTGGCCCAGCAGCGAGCTGAGAAAATGGGTTTCAAAATCCGCTTCCAGACGGGAGACATTAGCAATCTTCCTTTCGCGGATCAGACGTTTGCCGGCATCCTCTCCATCAACGTCATCGAATTCACCCCGTCTCCACTGAAGACGCTCCGGGAATTGCATCGCCTTTTACGACCGGGTGGCGTCTTGGTTGCAGGCATTTTGGGGCCGACTGCCGGACCGCGCGGACACAGCTACCGCAGGCTCTATGACGAGACGACCATTCAAAATACCATGATGCCGTGGGAAGCCAAGCAGTTGGCAATCGAGAATGGCTTTGAGCTCCTGGAGGAAGAGCCTGTCTACAAAGAAGGAGTTCCTTCCGAGCTGGCTGACCGCCTGCCTGTAGATTTGCAGGAGGCGTTGAGCTTTTTGACGCTGTTTGTTTTGAGAAAGAAATAGTCTGGGTGTACAGGAGGAATCGCGGGATGCTTCCACTGGAGACGATCTTGCAGGATAACCAGGTTGAATACGAAATCATTCAGCACACTGCCACGATTCGGACTGCAAAAGAAGGGGCTGCTCTGCTGGGCATCGAAATCGGACAGACAGCTCCTACTCTTGTCCTTCGGTCCGAAAAAGCGTTTTTTGCCTTGATCCTTTCCGGAGCTCGCGGTCGCATTAATATGGATGATATTTCCAGTTTGCTGGACAGCGAAAAGCTGAAGATGGCTGCCCCGGAAGAAGTAAAGCAGGTTACGGGCTGCACTGTAGGCAGCGTTCCGCTTGTCGGCCACTCTTTGCCTTGCATCATGGACCGGATGTTGTCCCATCATCCCTTTGTCTACGGCGGGACGGGCAGCCCAACTTCCACGCTTAAAATCAAGCCGGCTGATCTGGAACGGGTCAATCACGTGGTGGCTTTTTTCGAGTAGTCAGTCCCTCATAACAATGCAAAAAAAACAAGCAGGCGCATCGGTCTGATTCATGACCGATCCCTGCTTGTTTGGCTTATTTTATCTTCACATACGGTATATTGTTGCGCACGATCCAATCCCACTTGCTTGCCATCAATTGCGCAATCACAGGCTCTTCCTGACCGTAGATCTCCTTGTAGAGCTGCTGCGTTTCCAGCAAATCGTTATAGGTGAGATATGGATAGTCGGGGCGGGCAAATGTACCGTCCGGATAGTAGGCATAGTGGAGGTCTCCGTTCGGAAGGATCCACTTCTTCCCGAGCTGGACAACTCCCGCCAGCATGATATCAGCCAAATCCTTGTCTTCAGGTCGGCCAAACACTTGATAAAAGCTGTACAGGTAGTTGATCTCCGCAAGCTGATGGTTGAGTGAGACATGCGTATCCTTATGCGGCTGCGTCGAGGCGTAATCTGCCACCAGCCAGCCTGTCTGGCCTTCTACGGTATAGTGGTTTGCTTGTGCATGCTGGTGAAAATAATCTGCATATTTGCGCGCAGATTCGCAAAAGTCCGGCTCGTCATATCTCTTGCAGCCCTCCAGCATTTTTTCGGCTGCACCTGTGTTAAACCGCGTATCATAAAAGCCGGCTGGAATTTGGTAATCGTCACGCAGCCATTGGGACATCGGCAAGGTTTTCCAATGCCCGTCTGGCTCCTGCTGCTCCAGGCTGGTTCTCAGCATGACGTAGGCCATATGCTCTGCCGCCTTGCCGCCGCCCGTAAATAATAACGAGTGCAGGATGTAATTATCCGGGATGCGCCAGAATCCATTTTCTGCTGTCGGCTCATAGGTGCTTGGGCTCTTGTAATGATAGCCATTGTATAGCCATTTGGCGTTCTGCGTGAGATCACGTGAGAGCCAGATTTGCTCCATTGAGCCCTCTCTCCATTGGATCAACGGCTCCTTCGACTCCATCGCCCAGATTTCACTGACATATCCTGCTCGCTTGGGCAAGCGGATTTCCAGGGTGATGCCTCGAGAAGTCTGCACCACTTCGATGGGTATCTCCATTCCGGGCATGGCTTCGACCGTTCCATTTCCCAGTTCCCTATAGACGATCGGTTCCCCGATCCATATGTACTTTCCTGCTGCCTCGATGAATCCAGGAGCAACAGGTAGTGTCTTCACTTCCTGCAGATTTAGATGCCGCCAGTAAGGCTTTTTGTCCTCCCCGCTGGAGAGCTCCCGGTAACGAAACGCAGCGAATTCCTCTCGCAGCGGAATCCTGATCGAATAGGGCTCTTCATCAGCCTCCGCCGTCACTTGGTGCATCCAGTACGTTGTTCCGTCCTCAAACTCAAATTCCCTTTTTTTCAATATGGCACTGCCATCTATATCCAAGGTATCGCGTTGGATCGGTTTTTTCGGATTGGCATTGGTTGGAACATTTACAGTGAAAATTCCCGCAGCTGCTACAACAAGCACAGCAAGCAAAAACAAAATACGTCGTGACATGTCACTTCTCCTTTCGCAAGAAGTTGGTTGGCCTGTCGTGGAGCAGACATTAATAGGGACGTCACAGCTTGCAGGAATGTTTCACTTGGGTTATTTTTGCCACTTTGAACCCGATCGACTATACTCGGGAGGAAAGGAAGATGCGGATGATAGGAAAAAAACGAGGAAAGCGCAAATGGCTGGTTCTTTTTTTGGTAGTTATCGCGTTTGTCTATGTAAACAACAGCTCGTATTTGGCTCAGCGGCATGACGAAAAGCCGCTTCTGCTCGCCCATCGCGGCTTGGCCCAGACCTTCGATTTGGAAGGCGTGAAAAATGATACCTGTACCGCTACTCGTATCCATAAACCAGAGCATCCCTACCTGGAAAACACCCTGGCGTCGATGGAGGCGGCATTTCTGGCTGGCGCGGATCTCGTAGAATTCGATATCAAGCCGACCAAGGATGGGCAGTTCGCCGTCTTCCATGATTGGACTCTCGATTGCCGAACCAACGGGCAGGGGACAGCCAGCGATTATACGATGGCAGAACTGAAGCAATTGGACGTAGGCTACGGATACACCTCTGACGTAGGAAAAACCTATCCCTTCCGCGGCAAGGGAGTGGGCCTGATGCCATCGATGGATGAAGTCCTGGCCCGTTTCCCTGACAAATCGTTTTTGATTCACATCAAAAGCAATGACCCCGCAGAAGGAGAGCTGCTGGCCCGGCACTTGGCTGCACTCCCGGAACAACGATTGGCGCAACTGACCGTCTACGGCGGAGATGAGCCGATCGCTGCCTTGAAGGAAAAGCTCCCTGCCGTCAGGGTGATGTCCATGGCGACGATGAAAAGCGGCCTCATTCCCTACATATTGATCGGCTGGACGGGATATGTTCCCGATGCGTTGCGCCATACACAGGTACATATTCCCGAAAAAATAGCCCCTTGGCTATGGGGTTTTCCCCATCGCTTTCAGGAGCGGATGGATCGTGCCGACACGCGAGTGGTTCTCGTCGGCGGCGACGGCAGTGATTTTTCCAGCGGATTTGATACGGCTGAGGATGTGAAGCGCCTCCCGCCCGGTTTTTCCGGCTTGATTTGGACGAACCGGATTGATCGAATCGCTCCGTTGTACGGGAAGGAATAGGCTATTTGTTCTCTTCTATTTTGCCTTCCAGCCATTCGACTGGGGTGTCCTGGCCTCGCACCCAATCGGCAAAATTCAGCGTAAAGAAGCGCTCTCCCTGTGCAAGAACAGTGACGATCCTCGCATCTTGATAGGCGTAGGAGAACGTGTGCAGCGTCCCGAACAAATCGGCATAATCTCGAAAAAAGAGCGGCGACTCTTTATCCTTGAAGAGCTGAACCATTTCGTCTTGCGTATAGGCTTTGTCTTGCAGCCCCTGCATATAGGCATTTCGCTTGACAGAGCCGGCGATGATCGAACGGTTTTTCGGAGCGAGCAGATCGGTTTGGAAGTGATTGACGCAGGACAATAGCGCTGCGTCTCGTCTGACCTGGATGCCCTCGGGACTTGCCTCGACGACGGCTAGATCGCCGCTTTTGTCCCCGATGGAGAAGTTGTAGCAAGCGGCATGAGGCAGCTCTTGTAACAGCTGGATCGCATCCTCCACATTCTGGCAGGTGTCCAGGACCATCCGAACCGCTGTCCATGCCGAGATTCCGCGCGTATAGCCCGCATTGCTGACAAAGTGAAGGCCGATCACCAGCCCGTGTTCATTGACGCCGTCATGCCTCCCGATCAGCTGCAGATTATAGCCTGCCGTGGCAAATGCCTGATCCGGCTGCAGCAGGCTGAAAAATCCATCATAGAAGTCTGGGGAAAAATCATAGTTGCGCACGTAATAGTCGCGGGTCAGAATAGCGGAACACCCCATCGCCTCGGTCTTCGGCACGTCATAACCACCAAAACGCGCGCAGACCTGTCCCCAAGTGAGCTCCAATCCTTCCGCAAGCCCTCTCAATTCCTCCAATACATGCGGGGCAAACGCAGTGTAGATCGATTCCATCGCTTGCACATCGATCTGATCCCTCGTTATTTTTTCAAAGGTCTGTACAATCGGATTATGTCTCGCCTGCTGGCCCAGCGTTTTTCCGATTTCATAAGACGATCCTCTATGCTGGAGGACCTTTACCTGAAAGTGCTGCATGAAAATCACCTCTCCAGATTACAAATATGGGAAATTGTCTCAACCAAGGGTGTCAAAAAGGACGAGCATCATCTTCTCGTCCCTTCCGAAAAAAATTATGATTGCAACAACTTCTGCACTTGCGCTGCGCTCGCCTGAATCTGCTCTTCCACCTGATTGGATTGGTTTATAAGCTGTTCGTTCTCTTCGCGCCATGCGTCCAGCAGGCTGTTCGCAGCAGTCAGTTCATGAGAGACCCCATCGGCAAACTCCTTCTGTTGATGGATAATTTGGATCACATCCGTTACTTGGGCCTGCACATCCGCAAATGCCTGGACAATGCCATCCATTTTATCCGAAGCTTCCTTGCTGAGCGTAAGGCCGTTTCTGATCGCCTGACTATTTTGATCACTGTTGGCCAATGCGTCTTTGGTTTCTTCCTGAATTTTGCCAATCAGCTCGGCAATATGTTTCGTGGAGTTCGCTGTCATCTCCGCCAGCTTGCGCACCTCGTCAGCTACCACGGCAAACCCTCTGCCCTGCTCTCCTGCGCGAGCGGCTTCGATCGCAGCATTGAGTGCCAACAAATTGGTCTGGTTGGCAATATCACTGATGACCTGAACGATGCTGGTGATCTCGGACGAACGCTCCTCCAGTCTGCTCATGGAGAGGGTGGTATTCGTCGATTGCTGGTCGAGCAGCGTCATGACCTCTACTACCTCGTTCATCGCTTTCTTGCCTTCCCCTGCGCGTTCAACCGATTGCTGGCAGATGGTTTGCAGCTGTTCGCCCCGGCTGTGGAGCTGACCTGCTGATTGATCATCCTTTTCATTGATCTGCGAAATGTTGGCGACAATCTGGCTCATCTGATTCCCCAGCATCTCGATTTTCCCATACTGCTGGTGAAGGGATGTATTGTGCGCCAAAATGTCTCCCAGTTGTTCATAAATGGTTTGCAATTCTCCCTGCAAGAACGCCTCTTGGTCTGGCTGTACCGCTTCTACAGCCGCTTCTGCCGTCGCAACTGCACCAGCTTCCATATTCCCTTTGCTCTTCTTCCAGAACATCTCCAATCCTCTCCTCTATCCGATCGGTTTATCTTCTCGATGTGCGAAACTGCGTGATTCCATAATTCCCGGATGCTGTTTCGCCAACAGTAGCAGGTTTTCCAAGTAATAATAATGGCCCTCTAAAATCTCCACGTCTTTGCGCTCGAAATGTTTCGCCTGCAAGTACTGCTGCATCTCCCAGGCGTAACGCTCCAGCTTGTCATGAAAGTCGTTGGCGCGGATCATTTGCTCCACTTCAGGGTACGCTTGCTTCAACCGGACGATCTCGCTGTAGACCTTGCTGCCTTCCAAAATCATCTGGTAGGCCGCTCGTTCCAAGGAGGCCAGTGAAGCCGCTTTTTCCTCCTCACGCTGCTGGCGCAATGCTGACAAGTACGTGATAAAATGATAGACAGTGAGAAACAAAGGACCTAAAAATAGGATGATTCCTGCTTTGTAGACATGCTGATTGGATAGATTGCTGATTAGCAGGAACAGATGAAACAGGATTGCTCCAAGCCAGGCGTAGATAATGACTTGGTGATTGATCGCGCCTGCCGTTTCCTGACGGGAAAAAACAAAGGTTAAACCCAGCAGGTAAAAGGCAAGCAGGGTAAAACTGGCTGAAAACAAGGCCATCTCCATTTCTTGCAGCCAGCCAGCTTCTACCGGGATCTCGATAAAAAACTCGAAGGCTAGCACCAAGAGTGAGAAAAGCAACCCCATAATCCAAAAGCGGCTGACATCAGAGTCGTTTCTCCGTCTGGAGCGATATCGTTCCGCGCGGGTCCCTTTCATAATCCTTCTCACCTCAAAAGCTATGATTCGCCATTGTTCTACATTATTCCTTTCTCGGCGACCAGAATTTGACAAGGAGGCTTTCATGACCCCACAACTTCCATCCGCATTTACGCAGCGCATGCAATCGTTGCTGCAGCATGACTTCGAGGCTTTCCTCGACTCCTATCGCGGGGAAGCTTTCCACGGTTTGCGCGTCAACACTCTGAAGGTAGCCCTGGAATCATTTCGCCAGATCTCCCCCTTTCCACTCGACCCGATTTCCTGGTGTCCGCAAGGCTTCCGCTACCCCGACGAAGTGCGTCCCGGCAAGCATCCCTATCACGCCTGCGGGCTTTACTACCTGCAAGAGCCCAGCGCGATGTCCCCGGCCGAGGCGTTGGGAGCACAGCCCGGCGAACGGATTCTTGACCTGTGCGCTGCACCGGGAGGGAAATCGACCCAACTCGCCGCAGCACTGCGCGGGGAAGGACTGCTCATCGCCAACGAGATCCATCCGCAGCGCGCCCGTATCCTGGCGGAAAATCTGGAGCGCTGCGCGGTTCGCAATGCCGTCGTCACCAATGAAACGCCGGAGAGATTGCAGGAGCGCTTCCCCCAGTTTTTTGACCGCATTCTGGTAGATGCCCCCTGCTCGGGAGAAGGGATGTTTCGCAAGCTGCCGGAAGCCATCACGGACTGGTCAGAGGAGAAGGTCGCAGAGTGCCATCGCATGCAAATCGACATCCTCGACGCGGCAGCAGGGATGCTCAAGCCCGGGGGCACCTTGGTCTACTCCACTTGCACCTTCGCGCCATTGGAGAATGAACAGAGCATCACGAGCTTTCTTGCCAGACATCCCGAGTTTTCACTCATCGCTTTGCCCCATCACGAATGCTTTGCACCCGGAAATCCGGAATGGGCAGAACCTTCATTGGCAGACTTGCAGATGACCGCTAGACTGTGGCCGCACAAGCTGGAGGGAGAAGGACATTTTTTAGCCAAGTTAAAAAAAGACGAACAGCATGCGGAAGAGCTGTCCAAACCCAAACGAAAGGAAAAACGCAACGGTAAAGCGCTGCCTGCCGGTAAAAAAGAAGCCTTGGCCGTATGGCGCAGCTTCGCAGATGAGATCATGCCGCAGGCCGCTAGCCAGTACAGCGACGAATCCGCCTTTCTTCTCTTTGGCGAACAGCTTTATTACTCTCCTGCACCCGAACTCGACTGGGATGGCATCAAGGTCCTGCGCATAGGCCTTCACCTGGGAACCGTCAAGAAAAACAGACTGGAGCCAGGACATGCTCTTGCTCTCGCCTTGTCTGCCGAAGAGGTGGCTCGACTCGCAACCTATCAAGCTGATGATCCAGAAATCATCCGCTATTTGCGCGGCGAAGCACTTCTTCGGGAAGGTCCTCCAGGATGGACGCTCGTGACTGTAGACGGGTATTCCATCGGCTGGGGCAAGCAAGCAGACGGTCAACTGAAGAACCACTACCCCAAAGGGCTGCGCTGGCTCTAAGCCAAACCTGTGCCTCTGGCAAGAAATCTAGAAAAGTCCACGTCCTGCAGATCCGATCATATCTGTGAGGTGGACTTTTTCTTTCTTCGTCATGATCTCCTGTGGACATCCTGATCGACTACCGTCAATGACCCCGATTTGATAAAGCGGAGAATCTTGGAAATCGAAATGCCCGTCGCGTTTGCAATCTGCATCGCATTGGAATTCGGGTAGGTCTTGACGTAATTTCGAATCAATTGATATTCGTCGTAGTCATTCTGCCCGCAAACGGAACAGATCAAATCTTTGGCATTCATGGGACTTCCACATTTCAGGCACGATTCCATCTCAGTTTCTCCTCATACCTTGTACACAGGCTTGCCTGGCACATAGGGTTTTCTCTCCTTTACTAGTACCCAGTTTCGGGCATGAGCAAAACCTACTTTCAGCCAATCAGTCCTTTTTGCAAAAGAAGAAGCGCAAAACCGATCAGCAATACGCCCACCAACTGATCCAATCGGCGGATCCACGAGGGTCTGAGGATGCCAGAGAGCCAGCGTCCGCACATTGCCACCATCGTCAAAAAGAAGACAGTCGCTGCGATGCATCCGACAGCAAAGCCCGCCAGTGACAGATGATCTGACAGGGTTTGGGAAGCCATCATGGAGCCGAACACACCAGCCCAAAAGATGATCGTCAACGGATTCGTCAGCGTCAATCCGATTCCATACCAAAAGCTCCCCTGTCCCTTCTCCTCGCCGCGGACAGGCGGCTCCGCTTCCTTGCGCTGCTCCTCTTCCGGTTTCGCGCGGAAGCTGCTCATGCCAAACCAAATCAGCGTTGCCCCTCCTGCGATCAGGACGAGGGTTTGGACCCAATCGATCTGCAGCAGTGCTGTAAGACCGCCGATAGCAGCCAGCATATAGAGCGCATCGGCGCAAGCCACACCCCACACCATCCAGATGGCTTCCCGCATGCCGTGCGTAAGAGAGCGCCGCCATACCGCCAGGCACACCGGCCCCACAGAGAGCTGCAGCAGCATGCCAAACAAGAATCCTTCCCAGATGACCATTCCGGTCACATCTCCTCTTTCATCGTTGACAGCACGATCATGGTATTGGTTTTCGCTACCCCTTCTACCCGCTTGATCTGTTCCGAGATCAGAAGCTCCAGCTCACTGGTGTTTTTCAATGCGACTTTGAGCAGATAGTCATAGGAGCCTGCGATGTGGTGGCATTCCCGTACGCTTGGCGTCTGGGCGATCATCTCCCGAAAGCCTGCCACATGCTCTGGCTTCTCCAGCTGCACCATGATAAACGCGAGCAGGTGAAGTCCAATCTGTTCCCGATTGACACGCACGGTAAATTTATCGATGATCTGCGCTTCTTCCAGTTTGCGAATTCGCTCCGAGACGGCGGGAACGGATAAATGGACGTGTTTTCCGATCTCTGAGCTGGTCATTCGCCCGTTCGCCCCCAACAACTCCAAGATCTTTTCGTCAATCTGATCCACACGGTTTCCCTCCTTTGGGAACATTATACTGGAAAATGAAATAAATAAATGAATTCTTGGTTAATACGAAAATTTATTATGTATTTTTCCTATTTACTTTAAATTGTATTGCTCCATCTTTTTCAGCAGTAACGTTCTTTTTATTTTTTAACTCGAAGGAGGGAGCATGAGGCATGGCCTTTGACCAACTGTAGCGGCTGGGCGGAAAAAGGGGAAAACGCTCCAGGTTAGTTGGATCTTCGCTGTGGGTATCACTGGCCGGCTACACTCCAAAGGCGGAACCGCGGCCAAAAGCAGCCGACTTCGAAGAAGCGGTTCAGGGTTGGCCGCTGAATGCGTGTTCCGCCTTTTCCGTTTCGCCTGGGTCAAGATTCCAAATACCTTCGCTGGTTTTCCCCTTTTTCCTCGACCAGCTTGGCCTGGTCCTCCCACATTTTGTAGGCTTCTCATGGGGCATTTTGAACTTCGAACATTTTCGAAAGGTTTTCCCACAACTTATAAAATCCAATCTGGTATGAAAAAAGGACCCGACATCTGTCAGATCCAATTTTTATTAACTATTTCCACAAGCCTCTCGTTATTTTGTCTGCGGCAATCCGTACTTGGGTTCCCCCAGCAAAGGCGTAGACAGCACGTAGATGCCGTGGTTGGAGAAGGCCCACACCAGATTGCGGTCCCATTCCACGAAAATGCTGTGGACAGGATTGGAGTGTTCACTCGTTTCAAATCCGCTGCCATCGTTGCTCAAATACTCTCCCGACATCTTGGGTACGAAATAAGCGCCGATGGTCGGTTTTTTGAGGTCTTTCAGAGCAAAGATTTGCACCCCGGCATTGTAGAAGGCATACGGCATGATCAATGGATTCGGTGTTCCCGGCTGAATCGCCGCATAACCGCTGCGCTTGGGTCCGAAGCTGCCGCGACGCTGGCAGTAATCCGTAAATGGGGCATTTTCCGGCGGAGTCGGCCTTGGCAAGACATAAGCGATTTTCGGATGGAGCGGGTCGCGCACGTCGATGGCATAGATGTCCTTGTACGGCTCATGACAATCTTCTCCCAAAGGATAGCCGCTGTAGTACACCATTCCTGTCTTCTCTACCTTGGTCACATCGATGTTGTCCCCTTCCGTTCCGCTCACGCTGACGGGCATGTCGATATGGGATACAGCCTTCATATTGGCCGGATCAGAAATATCCACGATCCAGAAACCGAAGCCGCCCATTGCCGCATATCCGTATTTTCCGCCCTCTTCGACCGGCTTCGGAATGAACAGCGGCATCCTAGCTCCCATCCAGCTCGTTTTGTTGCCGGCACGCAGATTCTTGTTGTACTCCTTTTCCTCTCCTTTGCGTTGCCCGGGAACCCACCATGTAGACAGGCGCTTCGGCTTGGTTGGATCGGAAATGTCAAACGCCATCTGGCCTGCTGAATACAGGTAGCTCTTGTACTCGGTGTTGGAGAAGCTGTCGTCCGGAGCTCCTGCAAGGAATAGATACTTGCCGCCATCGTATACGGGAACATCCAGTCCGCCGGAGCCTTGCTGGACGTCATCTGTCGCATCCGCGTTCGGATCGAGCGCTGTCTCAGAGAGCAGCTTCCAGTCTGTCCACAGCGGGCTTGTCACTTCATAGATTCGGAAGCCGCGGAGCATTTTGCGGTTTTTGATCGCCTCGATTTCCTCAGGATTCGTATACTTGTTGGACAAAACGCCATAGCGCGGCACTTCATAGACCTGCACGGCAATCGTTTTGCCCAGCTCCTTGTTGTACTTCACAGTAAACGGTCCGAATTGGTGCTCGACTTTGGTATCAAAGCTTTTGTATGCGATGCGCTTCGCGTTTCTCGGATCTGTAATATCAAACACGTTGTACATCGTCGTTTCATAGTCGTACAAATAGCGCCGTCCCTGCCAGTCGAAGGTAGCCTGCCAGCTATGGCCCCATCCTGCTACGTACGGATAGAATCCCTCCACTTTCATATTTTTGATGTACTGGTTCTGATCCAGGTACGGCAGGCTTCCGTTAAAGGGCTGCGGCCCTTCATTGTCCGGCGTCGCTTGCGGGTGGGTAAATGTCCCTGATTTACGATCGTATCCCCACGTACCGGGTGCTGGCTCTGTAGGCTCTCCCGGCAAAAGCTTGCGTTCCTCCGTTGAATAAGGGGCTGGCGCATCAGGAGCATTTGCATTAAGTCCAGTCCGCGGCGCTGTGAACACCTCCGATTGCTTGGCCGCCTCGGCATTCACGGTGGAAAACGGCAGCACTGCACTTACAGCCAGCGCGGTTGCCAGCGCCATCCCTGCCAGGCGTTTCCTTCTCTCTTTTTTCATCGACCCAATCCCTCCAGACATTCATTTTCAATCAAGCCGTATGCATGATCTGGATGCTTATGAAGGTATGTCCTTGTTGCTGCTTTGCTGGGCTGAAGCTTCGTAGGCTGCTGGATTCGCCTTTTTCCAAATGAAGTAGGCAATGGAGATCAGGATGAGCAGCGGAAAGCCCATGGTCAGGGTGTCTTTAAACTCCGGTTGGAACCATGTGGAGAGGACCACGCAAGCCAAAAGCGCCGCGCCAAAGATCGTCAGGTACGGATAGCCGATCATCCTTACAGGGAGCTTCCTGCCGCCCATTTGCTCCCATTTGCGGCGGAAGAACAGATGCGTGACAAAGATCATAAACCACGCAAACATCGCCCCAAAGCTGGACAGTGAAATCATCACGACAAAGGATTGATCCGGAGCAACGATGTTGATGTAGGAGGCAATCGCAATTCCGATGGTCGATAAAGCAAGCGCTTTCAAAGGAACGCCCTTTTTACTCAGATCGCCTAGCTTGGCAGGAGCGAAGCCAGCGCTTCGCCGGCGCTGACAGCGATCATCTCAATACTCAAGTAGCTGAACAAAGAAATGAAAATGGCAATCCACATGCCCCATAGACCATTCGGGAAAAATCCGCCGTTGTTGGTGAAGTTCTGCGGTCCGATCTCCGGGTTGCTGCTGCCGAATACAACATAGGCTCCAAATACGATAAACAGGATGATAGCCGCTACTTTAATCATGGAGAACCAGTACTCGACACTGCCGAATAAATGGACGCTCGTCGCATTGACGTAAATCAATACAGCGGAAAAGATCGCGATCCACACGATGGCAGGAACATCGGGGAACCAGTATTTCATATAGACGGACATAGCTGATACTTCCGTCCCGATGGCACACACCAGAGAGAACCAATAGGCATACCGGACAGAAAAGCCTGCCCATGGGTTGATGTAACGCTCAGCATGCGCCCCGAAAGAGCCTGTCGTCGGATGCGCCACGGTCATCTCCGCGAGGCAGCCCATCAGCAGCAAAGCGATCACAGCCCCGATCAAATAGCTGACGATCACGCTCGGTCCGGCAAAGCCAATCGCCATCCCGCTGCCGAGAAACAATCCCGTACCGATCGCGCCGCCAATCGCGATCATGGCGAGCTGGCGGGTCGTTAATCCGCGCGTAAGCCCCTTTTCCCTTTCCATAATATCTGGAACGTTTGTTTTGTTTGACATGGAATAACCCCCTTTGACTTGGGCGCTAGGCGACGACCCCGCGCTTGTTTTCGAATTTTTCATACGTCTTCTCAAGCATGATCGTCTTCAGGATCTGCACGCTTTCCCAGACTTCTGTATACGTGGTGTAAAACGCAACCGGAGCCAGGCGAATGATGTTGGGAGCCCGGAAGTCCGGGATGACTCCTGCTTCTTTGAGAGCTCGGCAAATGCGAACCGCCTCCTCATGCTCCAGACTTACATGTCCTCCACGCCGATCGTCTTCCACGGGATTGGCCAGAGAAAAGCCCATCCCCGCCAGCTCGCTCTCGATCAAATCCATCATGTACCGCGTGATCTTGAGGGATTTTTCCCGGAGCTTTTCGACCGTCACTTCTTGAAACATCTCGAGCGACCCGATCAACGGTGCCACGCTAAAGATGTGCGGGGTCCCCGTCTGATACGCTCCCGCCGACTCGGCAACAGTCAGCATGTGCTCCATGTCAAACTGCTTATCCTTTCTGGAGCTGTACCAGCCCGCCAATCCGGGAACGGTACCGAAGTGCTTGCGATTGACATAAATGCTGCCCACGCCGCCTGGGCCTGCATTGACGTACTTGTAGTTGCACCAGTAAGCGAAATCCACCTCCCATTTGCTGAATTCATGCGGAATGGCTCCTACAGAATGACACCCATCAAAGCCGATCATGATGCCCCTCTCGTGCGCTGCTTTCGTCAGTCGCTCGATGTCAAGCAGTTGACCGCTGCGATAAAGCACGGTAGGCAGGACAACCAGTGCGACCTCCTCCGTCATCGCAGCGATGATGTCCTCTTCCTCCATCATGCGCCCGTCTCTTGAGGCGACCAGAATCAACTGCTCATCCGGATCCAGGCCTTTCAGCTTGATTTGGCTTTGCAGGGCGTAAATATCTGTAGGAAAATCAAGATCCGTGGCAATGATCTTGGTCTTATTCCCTTCCGGCCGATAAAAGGTTGCCGCCAGCTGATGCAGGTTCAAGGTGGTGGAGCCGGTCACGATGACTTCGTCCGGGTCAGCCCCTACCAGAGGTGCACTCATTTCCCCCAGTTTCTCCGACAGGAAAAACCATGGGTGCTTTCCTGTAGTCCAGCCTTCGATGCCAAGCGCCTTCCAGGAGTCAATCAGCTCCTGCAAGCTGCTCTCCGCTCGTCTGGACATCAGTCCCAGCGAGTTGCCGTCTAAGTAAATGCTTGGCAGCAAATAAAATTCATCGCGGTAGCTGGCAAGCGGATCGTTTGCGTCCAGCTCTTGCGCAAAGCTCTTCGTAAGTGGGACAGATGGTGTAGACATGGTACGTCGCCTCCTCAGTCTTAATTTTCTGTATATTCGTGCAATAATTAGGATTATAAAATGAATCCGACATGATGTATATATTTATTTCGATGATTTATTTCAAGTTTTAATAAGATATAGCAATCATAATGTAATGATTATAGACTTCATGTCGAATTTTAAATGGCATAACAAAAGCCTTGGTCCGTTATTCCAAGGAACCAAGGCTTTTAATCCAGGTAAATGGCGTCAACATACATCGTTGTTAACGTATGGGCAATTTCCTCCAAGGTATAATCATTTTTCTTGAATACAATCTCCCATTGGTACATTTCGTTCGAAAAAAACCAGCTGCGTGCGACCACCTCGGCTTTCAAATCCGTGCGAGCCAGCCCTTTTACTTGCGAATACGTAATATCCTTTGTAATGCTTTGAATAAACCTCTGTCGAATCTCCTCCCACTTTTGGTTGATCGTTTGGGAGAGTCCGATTGCTTCCGAAAAAACCTTCATGATTTCTCTTTCATTTTCCGCAATTTTCAAAAATTCCAATACTTGACCTTGAATGATCTGCTTTGCTTCTTCCCTTGTTGCCGGAAAAAAAGGCGTATGCGCGATCTCAAAAAATTGGTTCATGACATCTTCCATCAAAATGATGAGCAGATCATCTTTTCCTTTAAAATGACCATAAGCGGTCCCGTACCCTGTTTTTGCTTGCTCGATTATTTGCTTGATCGTTGTATTTTGAAAGCCTTCCTTCAAAAAGACATGATGTGCCGCGTTAATGATTTTATTTCGGGTTTTCATCGACCTTAAGTGCCGTCCATCTTCTATATTGATTTGGTGTTTCATGATTGCCCCACCTACTTCATTTATTCAATCATTAAATCCATTGGCTTCATCATACCATTTTTTTGATAAACTTTCATGGCCGCCTCTTCTTTCTGAATGTAAAAAAAACTGCCCATCACCCTGTTGGATGCATGGACAGTCGTCTGGTTATCCTCTTGTTTTTCCTCTGCCAGTGGACGGGCGTTTCGATTGGCCGAAGCCGCCTTTGCCCGCTTTCCCGCCTGCAGCCGGCTTCGGATTTTTTCCAGCCTTACGTGCAGCGATGGCTTCTGCTTTTTTGCGGTTTTTCTCGTATCTGGTTTGCAGCTCATCCAGTTCACGAGCCAGCTTTTTCTTGTAGCCAGGTTTTACCTTGGTCTTTTTCTTGATCGCTTCGCGAACAGGGGCAAATTCCTTGTCCTTTTCCTTCTTCTGCTCCTGCTGCTGTTGCTTGCGCAGCTCGACAAAATGAGCTTCCCGCTCTTCGGCGCGTTGCCGACGGCCTGCGTCCAGATGGCGGCCCGGCTGGAGAATTCGCTCCTCGATGTTTGCCTTCGTCGATTTGGCGAAGCGCGCCAGCAGGTTTTTCTGGCGAGGAGAGATCAGCGAGATCGCCTTGCCCTTCTGTCCCGCACGCCCTGTGCGCCCCACGCGGTGGATATAGCTCTCCACATCATTGGGCAGGTCGTAGTTGATGACATGAGTGACACCTTCTACATCGAGACCACGCGCAGCGATATCTGTCGCAATCAAATACTGAAAGCGAATCTCGCGGAACTGCTTCATCAATTGCTCCCGTTTGTTCTGCGACAAATCCCCGTACAGAGCCTGGGCTGAAAAACCGTTTTCCTGCAGACGCGCCGTCAATTGCTGAACGCGAACCTGCGTATTGGCGAAGACGATGGTCAGGTACGGCTGCTCTTGCTCCAGCACATCCACTAGCGCATCTGTCTTGTCGCTTTGGTTGACGACGTAGTAAAACTGCTCGATTTGCTCGACCGTTTTTTGCTTGCCCTCAATCTTCAAATGAGGCGGCTGCTTCATGAAGCGGTGCGCCAGCTTTTTCACCACATCCGGCATCGTCGCGGAGAACAGCAGCACCTGACGGGTGGACGGAGTCCCGATGATTACCTGCTCCACGTCCTCGAGAAAGCCCATCTCCATCATTTTATCCGCTTCATCCAGCACGAGGGTGGAGATGCGTCCAAAATGAAGGGAGCCGCGCTTCATATGATCCAGTACACGTCCCGGCGTACCGACTACGATATGAACGGTTTCCTTCAGCTTGGACAATTGTCTGTCGATGTCTGTTCCCCCATGCAGCGAGAGAACGTTGACGCCCATGTGCTTGCCGAGCTTCTCCACCTCTTTTGCAATCTGGATCGAAAGCTCCCGCGTCGGAGTCAGGACCAGCGCTTGAATATCACGTTTGCCCTCCTGCAAGCCATTCAGGATCGGCAGCATAAAAGCTGCGGTCTTGCCCGTCCCGGTCTGTGCTTGTCCGATCACATCTTTTCCTTCCAGGATAAGCGGAATCGCCTCTTCCTGGATCGGCGTTGGTTCTTTATAGTACAGGTCTTGAATCCCTTGCAACAGCTCAGGTCGAAAACCAAAAGACGCAAATGTTTTTGCCATGTATTGCCACTTCCTTTCACAAACGTGCCGATTCCTGCCACCGCATGCTGCATGGACAACCTGTGTGCCACATCGGCTACCTTTACCTTCATCCTTCCCATACTATATGAGTGAATACAAAAAAACAACAAAAGACAGGGAGAACCGGATGCTTTTTTGCATCGTCCCCCTGTCTTTTTGCCGATTATCATGATTACTTAGCCAATTCGTAGATCGCTTGGGCGTAAATCGCCGTCGCTTTGATCAGATCTTCCACCAGGATGTACTCGTCCCGCTGGTGTGCGCTGTCAGGACGTCCAGGAAACAACGGTCCAAAAGCAACTCCGACATCAAGGGATCGGCCGTAGGTAGCGCCCCCGATCGCAATGATTCCTGCCTCTTCCCCGGTCTGCTCAGTGTAGACGCGCTGCAGGGTCGTTACAAGCGGATGATTCGGGTCTACGCGGTGAGGCGGCAGATGCTCGACCACTTCCAAAGCGAAGGCACCCTCCTGCAATAGCCCTGTCAGGACACCCGACCATTCTTCAAAAGAAACCGAGTGCGGGTACCGGATATTCACTTGGATCAGTGCATCTCCGTCCGCTTGATACTCAAAAACCCCCGGATTGACGGTCAAGGCGCCCATCTCTGCATCTAGATGCGCGATTCCAAGCGCAGCGCCGTGATGCTCGTGGTGCAGGTAGCGATCAACAAACGACGTATACAGACTCGCCCGCTCGTCCAGAGACAGCGTACGCAAGAAATGAATCAGCTCTGTTCCGGCATTGACACCTTTTCCAGGGTCCATGCCATGCACGGATACGCCCTCCATCATGAGGACAACCTGTCCATTCCCTTCCTCTGCATGTCCAGTGCGCCCCGTTTCGCTTAGGTACTGGCGATAACGATCTGCGATCTGCGTTCCCGTCATCTGCAGTGGTTTCAAGACAGCCTCGGCTTTGTCAGGCACCATGTTCATCCTGCGTCCGGCGGTGAAGGAGACGAGGGCAGCCTCAGCCTGTGATGCAGCCGGAAGATTCAGAGCGCGAAAAGCCTCGATAGTTTGGCGCCATTTCAGATCCGTCAAGCCTTTCTCCGCATAAATCAGCGGAAAGTCCGCATCCGGGGTGAAGCCCATCGTCGGCATCTCTTCGGTCTGAAAATAGCGTTGGACGCATTTCCAGGAGGATTCTTCGTCCGTCCCAAAGATCAGGCGGACCCTCTTGGAGAGCGGCAACCCCAGCTCCAGCACCAGTTTTGCCGCAAAAATGGCAGCCATAGCAGGACCTTTGTCATCGATCGCCCCGCGCGCGACCAGCTTGCCGTCTACGATCTGCGCAGCATACGGCGGCGTGCTCCAGCCGTCCCCCTCCGGAACGACATCGACATGACAGAGAATTCCGATCAGCTCATCCCCGGCCCCGAATTCCGCGTGAGCCGCATAGCCATCGACGTCTTTGATAGTCATTCCGGCTTGGCGGCATACCTGCAAGGCAAAATCCAAGGCCTCGCGAATTCCTTCCCCAAAGGGTGCCCCCTCCCGTGCCGTCTCGGGATCAAGCACGCTTTTGATGCGCAAAAAGGCTTGCGCCGTCTCCAGCAGTTCCTCTTGCCGTTTTTGGGTCTGGGCAAGCCAGTCAATGTTTTTCGTCATTCGTTTCGATCCCTTCTTCCAGGTTCATTTCCTCGTATTCCTCATCAACATCCAGATCAATCTCTACCAGAGAGAGCAGCGAATCCATCGGCACTTCTTTTTGCGTAAATTCGGCTTGCGCTTCTTTGATTTCGTCGCGGATATTGTTCATCTCGCTGTCCAGCTTGTAGGAAGCCTTGGCTGCTTCTATGAGACGCTGGCGCACGTTGGAGGGGAGTATTCCCTCGTACTTGTAATTCAGCGAGTGTTCGATGGTCGCCCAGAAATTCATGCCCAATGTGCGAATCTGAATCTCTACGGGAATGGTGACCTGCCCATCCGCCATATTCAGCGGGTACTCGACTGCAAGATGATAGCCTCGGTATCCACTCTCTTTCGGCGTCGTGACATAGTCCTTTTCCAGATAGACTCGCATGTCCTGGCGCTTGCGAATCATCTCTACGACCGCCGGAATGTCCTCGATAAATTGGCAGATGACACGTACTCCCGCGATGTCCCGAATCTCCCAGCAGATGTTCTCGTCGATTGGAAATTGCAGTCGATTCGCCTTGTTGTAGTTGCTGGGGATCGATTTCACTCTCCCCATCGCAAATTCGATCGGGGAGTGCTCTTTTCTTTTACGCAACTCGTTGCGGATATTTTTCAGCTTTACCTTGATTTCTTCTACAGCTTGCTCGAACGGCAGCAGATATAGTTCCCAGTCTAGTTTGTGCACGCTTTCGTCCCTCCGCCCGGTTACTCCAACATCTTTATCATTCAACATTTTAATTCTGATATCCTCCCAAATAGGAAAAAGAGACCGTGGATCGGTCTCTTGATTGCAAGGTTTTCCCGCAGGAGATCCTCATTCTGATGATTCTGACAATATAAACGATGATAAGGACTTCTGCAAATTGTCAGCTAAAGCAGCTAAGCGATCCGCAGAACCGACGATCAATTCCATCGATGAACTTTGCTCCTCTACGGCTGCCGAGATCGTCTGAACCCCTGCAGCGGCTTCACTCGAAGCGGCTGATACCTGATGGGCGACTGCTACGACCTGTTGCGCCTGGGGAGCCATCCTGCTGCATGTCTGGTTCACGCACTCCAACTCCTGCGAGACACGCAAGATATTGTGCTCGATGTTTTGGAACATCTCGCCTGACTGACGGGCAATCTGTCTGCCGCGCTCAGTCGTACCGGACCCTTCCTCCATTCGTTCGACCGCGTTTCGAGTGTCCTTTTGAATGTCTCCGATCATCTGGACGATCTGCTGGGCGGCTTCATTCGTCCCCTCTGCCAGCTTGCGCACTTCTCCGGCTACGACAGCAAATCCTTTTCCATTCTCCCCCGCGCGGGCTGCCTCAATCGCCGCATTCAGGGCCAATAGGTTGGTTTGTCGCGCAATTTCGGTGATGACAGCGATGATTCTCGAAATGTTCTGTGATCGCTGCTCCAGAGCATGGATGACTTCCTTGGCAGCATTGACGGAACGATTGATCTCCTCCATGCTGACGATGACTGCTGTCACAGCCTCTCGTCCTGCTTCGGCGTGCCGTTTCATTTCTTGCGAGGATGAGGAGACGCGCTGCACGTTATCCGTCACATCCGCTACGTCGCGGGTTAACTCCTCGGCCAGATGAAGCGTTTCCCCCATTTTGTCCAATTGATTTTCTGCCGAGACCGCGACACTGTCTACCACTTGGACGATCTGCTGGCTCGAGGAAGCGATCTCCGCGGTGTTGCCGTGAATTTGCAAAACGGAATCAGTGACGGAGGAAGCGGAGTTGCGCACCTGCAGCAGGATCGCATGAAGCTGTTGGCGCATCTCGAACAACGATCTCCCCAGCTCTCCCAGCTCGTCTTTTCGCTTGAGCAGTCTCACCGGGAAGGGACTCGCAAAATCTCCTTTTCCGATCCGCGCCGCTACTCCCAGCAATCCCTGAAAGGACTGGCTAAGCCAATTCGCCGTATACGTAGAGATCAGTACGATGAGCAACAAGACAATCCCATTGAAGAGAACCATGGCCTGCATGATCTGGTTCGGTCCCTGCATGATCTCGGTCATATCCATCTCTGCGAGAATGATCCAATTGTGCTTGCCCACACTTACCTTGTCATAGGAAACGAGCACCTCATTGCCCAGGTAGTCGGTGCTCATCTTCGTTCCTTCTGATTGATCAGATGAAAAAGCCTCCTGGACAATCTGCGTGTCGACGAGCTGTGCAAGCAGCGTCGGCTGTTCGCGTCCCAGCTCGGAGCGCATCAGCTTGTCTGCGCCGACCAGATAGATTTTCCCTGTCTCCTGCAAGCCCTCTCTCCTGTTCAACTGTCGGGAAATATACTCCAGGGAGGTCTCCACGGCCAATTGGCCAATGATCACTCCCTTGTCGTAGATCGGCACCGAGATGAACACGCCCGGGACATCCCCCGAAGGTTCATAGCGTGCGAGGTCGGACATTTCCGTGCTTTGCTGCCCTGCTGCTTTCTGCACCGTCTGGCCCAGGACCGAATTGGCGTATGGCCCCGAGAGGAGATTGGTTCCGAAATCGGCCTGCGGCTTGATCTGATAGATGACATCCCCGCGGTCATTGATCAGGGATGCATTGGCGAAGCCATAGCGGGAGACCTCCATTTTCAATTCTTTTGCATAGGCGGACTCTGCCTCCTGATAGGCATCAGACTCCCTGCCAAGCTTCCATACCGGGTCAAAGGATTGAATCGCCGTGATGATCGTCCCTGAAGCGGCCAGGGTCTCGACATTTCGCGTCCGTTCCCGGAAGTAGTTCTCGACCTGTTCTTTGTTGCTGTTGCGCAAGGATTCTAAGGTGGCGGCACTGCTGTTCAACAATTCCTCTTTGGTTGCGTGATACGAAAACACACCTGCGGCAGTTAACGGCACGATTCCAGCAAACAATAAGGCAATCAGTACGCGCGCCCCTAGCTTCATCAGCAGCCCCCCATGACTTTCTGTACTATTCTCTCTATGAATATAGTACCAGAAAACGAAAATGGAAGGCTATACCATTCTGCAATTAGGCGGTCTCAAATATCATGGCGATCTCGTCGCACATAGGTAATTTGGAGCAATTGATGCAATCCTTCCATACCTTTTGCGGCAGAGATTCCTTGGCTACAATCCAAAAACCGCATTTCTCAAAAAACTCCTTTTGATACGTTAAAGCCAGCACGCGGTTGATGCCCAAAACGCGGCATTGCTCTACCAGATGCAAAACAAGATGTTTTCCTACACCCATGCCTTTGGCTCTTTCCGCAATCGCCAACGAACGTATTTCCGCCAGGTCTTCCCACAAGATATGAAGGCCCGCTACACCGACGACCGTCTCCCCATCATGGGCTACGATAAACGATTGCAGGTGCTCGCACACCGACAGCTTGGTGCGCGGAAGCATCAACCCTTGCCGTGCATATTCATTAACAATCTCCAGCATTGCATCTACGTCTTTCATTGTTGCCTGACGTACGGTCAGCGCCTTGGTGACACTCATCTTACACTCCTCCACTCCACGCTCAGGAAGCCTGGTACAATATCATAATTATTCATTATAGTATATAAATATACATTCGCAATGGTCAGAAGTCTATCCCTTTTTTCATTGTCTTGTCCCCGTTCATTCAAATGAATTCTTTCGAAAGAACAAATTATGGTATAATGTCGGATAAGACATCGGTCAGGAAGTAGGTCCAACAGCATAAACGATGAAGCCAAACGGAGGTGTACGCGATTTGACGACACGAAGAGAACGTAAAAAACGGGAGACGCGGGAAAAAATCTTCAATTCTGCCATCAAACTGTTCAAGGAGCACGGCTTCGAAGGAACAACCATCGATATGATCTCCGAGGAAGCCGATGTGGCGCGCGGAACGATTTTTCTCCATTTCACCTCCAAAGAAGCGATTCTCGCCAACTGGGGATACGAAAGGCTTCATGAAATTGAGGAACGTCGGGATGAGTGGGATATCGATGATGATTGCAAAGCGAAGGTCTTGCGCATCTACAAGATTATGAACGAAGTCACCATCAACAATTTCGACTTCATTAAAGTTGTCGTGGAGTCTTCGATGAAACACCGCAAAGTGCTGGAATCGGAGAAAAACATGTATTTTGAACTGCGCCAGCTTTTTGCGGATCTGATCGAAGATGCCCAGGAGAAAAAACAGCTGAAATCCAAGTTCAATCCTCTGGTCGCCGCCAACATGCTCGAAAACATCTACTACAACGCGCTGTACGACTGGGTTCGCAGCGAAGGAGCATGGGCGTTGGAAGAAATCATGGAAGAAAAGGTCTCTATCGTATTTGAAGGGCTGCACACAGATTAAATCTTGTGATCAGCCCTTCGCGTTTTCTGCGCATCCTTGCTCCCTCTCTTTCCCCCTGCTCGCAGCACTTTCAACATCTACCAGCCTCGTTTTTGCTTGCGGTCACTATCACAATTCCCTATGATGAAGTTAGCTTGTTTGAAGACCTTGGAGGTAATGACATTCAGATGCGAAATGGAATCAAGCGTGAAGATATTGAATTGCTGGCTCCCGCAGGCAACTGGGATTGTCTGAAGGCTGCTGTAGCCAACGGAGCCAATGCCGTATTTTTTGGAGTCGAAAAGTTCAACGCCCGTGCCCGGGCCGAAAACTTTCAAATGGCAGAACTGCCAGAGATTATGTCCTACCTGCACATGTACGGGGTAAAAGGCTTTTTAACCTTTAATATTCTGGTATTTGAAAACGAATTGCAGGACGCCCAGGAGCTGATCGACGCCTGTATCAACGCGGGTGTGGATGCTGTCATCGTCCAGGACCTCGGTTTGGTCAAGCTGATCCGTGAGATGTCGCCTGACTTCCCGATCCACGGCTCTACCCAGATGACCATCACCTCGCCGGAGGCAGTCGAGTTCACCAAGCCGTTCGATATCGAGCGAGTGGTGCTCGGACGGGAAAATTCACTCAAAGAGATCCGCAAAATCGGAGAGAAAGCCAAGCTGCCGATGGAAGTATTCGTCCACGGCGCTTTGTGCGTCTCCTACTCCGGCCAATGCCTGACTTCGGAAATGTGGGGTGGCCGCTCCGCCAACCGGGGGGAATGCGCACAAGCCTGCCGCTTGCCGTACGATCTGATGGTGGACGGCGTGCAAAAAGAGATGGGCAATATCGCGTACCTGCTGTCTCCCAAGGATTTGGCTGCGATCGAGCTGGTGCCCGAGCTGATCGAAGCAGGTGTCACCTCGTTTAAAATTGAGGGAAGACTCAAAACCCCGGAATATGTCGCCAACGTGGTCAGCAAATACCGCGCTGCCATCGACCGCTATTTCGACGGTATCGACACGCCGCCGAATGAACAGGAAATCCGCGAGCTGCAACAGAGCTTTTCGCGCGGCTTTACGCATGGCTTCCTGGAAGGAACAAACAATAAAAAGCTCGTAGACGGAAGCTTTCCAAAGAGCCGAGGCGTCTATCTTGGGGAAGTCAAGAAAAAGCTGTCCCACGGCTTGCTCGTCGAAATTGCCTCCCCTGTCAAACGCGGGGACGGAATTGTCTTCGACGCTGGTGATCCGACTCAGAAGGAAGAAGGCGGGCGCATCTACGACATCCTCTCGCGCAGCAAAAAGGTAGAGGGTGAAGTTTCAAAGGGGCTGTACGAGATCGTCATGGGCCGCAACGATGTAAACCTGAAGCGCATCAACGTCGGCGACCGCGTCTGGAAAACCAGCGATCCCGAGCTGGACAAGCGACTGCGCAAGACCTTCGAGACCGAAAAGCCGTATCATACGTTCCCAATCGCAGTACATGCCAGCGGAAAGCTGGGTGAAAAGCTGAAGCTGACTTGGGTGGACCTGCAAGCGCAGCATGCTGTTACCAACCAGTCCCAAATTCCGCTGGAGCAAGCCTTGAAGCGTCCGCTGACACATGAACTGCTGCACGATCAGCTGGGACGTCTGGGCGGTACACTGTTCCATCTGAATCAGGAGGATTTGACAATCGAGTTGGACGGGGAACTGATCCTTCCAGTAAGCGAGCTGAACCGGTTGCGCAGGGAAGCTGCGGAGCAGTTGCTCTATCTGCGTTCCAAGCCGCCTGTCTATCAAAAGCGTCCCGTGAATGCGTTCGCAGACATTCCTCGGAAAAAACAGGTGGAAAAGCCCTTGCTCACTGCTCTGTGCCGTTCCCTTGAGCAATTGGAAGCAGCTGCACAGACAGATGTGGACTTTCTCTACGCAGATTTTGAATTCGTGAAGCAATATCCAGATGCTGTCAAGCTGGCGCATCGCTACAACAAAAAGATCGGCATCGCGACGATGCGCATCCACATGCCGGATGAGAACGGCGTGCTGGCCTTGATCGCGAAAGCCAAGCCAGATGCCATCCTCGTGCGCAACACCGGAGCCTTGTACTACTACATGTCCAGACGCGGCGAAATCAACATCCCGCTGATCGGCGACTTTTCGCTCAACATCGCCAACCACAAAGCGGTCGAGCTGTTCCTGGACTGCGGCCTTGAGCGGGTAACGCCGTCCTATGACCTGAACATCCAGCAGATGGTGGATTTGCTGGAAAACGCGGACGCTGCCCAGATGGAATTGGTCATTCATCAGCACATGCCGATGTTCCATACCGAGCACTGTGTCTACTGCACCTTCCTCAGCGAAGGGACCGATCATACCAACTGCGGTACGCCTTGCGAGACCTCCCGCGTCTCCCTCAAGGACCGCGTCGGCTTCTCCCATCCGGTCCGTGTCGATACCGGATGCCGCAACACCGTATACAACGCAATCGACCAGTCTGGGGCAGAATACCTGAATGAATTCCGCTCCCTGCAGGTAGGTTCCTACCGGATCGAGTTCCTGGAGGAGGAGCCTGAGCGCGTCCAAGAAGTCATCTCCCTGTATCGCCAGGCGCTGCGCGGAGAAGTAAGCGGAACCCATGTCTGGCGCACCCTCAAAGCGACCAATCAACTGGGGGTCACCCGCGGACAACTTACCAAATAAAAGCGAGACGAGAGGAGATGTTTCCATGGCTGACCTGAACCAACCATCGGTAGAAAACCTGTCTATCCTGATCGAGGGCATCAAAGCCAAGCTGAATATGGCGAATACCGCTGTGATGCGCCCGGAGGACTTCGATCTGGAGCACTACGAGGATCTGTTGTACCTCTACAACATGGTGCAGAAGAAAAGCACATTCGGCATCAATGAAATGACTGCTATCGTCGAAGAACTGGGCCAAATGCGCAAGCAAGGATCCTAATACGAGTATAAAAAGAAGAGTATGGGCAAAGAACATCTTTGCCCATACTCTTTTTTCATGTTTGCTGCTGGGCAACCTTCCCTCTCGCTCTGGCTCTCTGTCTTTCCGGACCGGGTGAATCATGAAGAAAGAAGGCGAGAATCAATGCGGCAGCGGCGAAGCAGGTGGCGACCAAAAACGCGTCATTGGTGCCCATCGTCATTCCCTGCAGGGTCGCTTGCCCCATCTGGACCTGGTCTGCGGGATTGATCTGGCGCTCGCTGACGATCCGGGAGATATACGTCTCGCTTCGGATCGTCATGATCGAGACGAACAGGGCCGTTCCGATCGCCCCTCCTATCGCATTGAGGGTATTGGACATCGCTGTGCCATGCGGATTCAGCCGCAACGGCAAGGAATTAAGCCCCGCCGTCATCACCGGCATCATCAGCATCGACAGTCCGAAGCTGCGGAAGGTGTAGATCGTCGCCAAATACCAAAAAGTCGTGCCCAGACTCAGTCTGGTCAATCCAAAAGTCGTCACGATGGTAATCGACAAGCCGATAATCGCCAGCCATCTCGCTCCATACTTGTCAAACAGCCTGCCGTTGATGATGCCCATCAGAATGCTTCCTGGCAATAACAACAATCCAGACTGTACAGGCGACAAGCCCAAGATGTTTTGTACGAAGACAGGCAGCAGGATCAAGCCAGAGAACAAGGTCATATTCAGTAACAGGCTTATTAAGACGGCAATCGTATAGGTCGGCGTGCGAAAAATGCGAAACTCCAGCATGGCGTGTTCAATGGACAATTGCCTGCGGACGAAAATCACCAGACTGATGATCCCGATCAGAACGGGGACAATCACATGGTAGCTCCCCCAGCCATATCCACCTGCAGAGCTGAAGCCGTAGAGGATCCCGCCAAAACCGATCGTGGAAAAGATGACGCCCCATGGATCAAATTTCGGATTCTCGGTTTCCGTTACATTTTTCAAGAGAAAGGCAGCTGCGATGAGAACGATCAAAGCGATCGGCAAAATGATAAAAAACAGGACGCGCCAGGGGTAATGTTCGACCACCCAGCCTGACAGGGTCGGACCGATTGCAGGTGCAAAGACCATGGCGACTCCGACAAACCCCATTGCCGACCCCCTCTGTTCTTTGGGGTACATGTTAAAAATGACATTGGTCATTAAAGGCATCATAATTCCCGCACCGGCCGCTTGAATCATCCGCCCTCCCAGCATGGAGAGAAAATTGGGAGAAACGCCGCACAGCAATGTCCCGATCGAGAACAAGGTCATCGCAGTCAAGAACAGCTGTCGCGTCGTAAATCTCTCCATTAAAAATGCGGTCGTCGGGATCAATACCCCGTTCACCAGCATGTAGATCGTGATGACCCACTGTGCCGTCGAAGTACTGATCTGAAAATCTTGCATCAAATGGGGTATCGCTACGTTCAGCAAGGTTTGATTGAAAAATGCTACGATGGCTCCTGCAATCACAACACCTAGTATGAGTCCCCGGTTATAGCCCGCTTGCGTCATGCCATTCCTTCCTTTCCTTGTGTCATGACTGCTATTCCCACGGAAGTAGTATGTGAAGGTGTTGCATTTTCCATTCTCTGACAAGATTAAGTTTGCGTTGGACAGGCTTTCGTGCAGGGGAGGAAAAAGGAGAAACGCTTCAGGCGGGTTGAACGCTTTTTCCCCTTTTTCCTCGACCAGCTGTGTCTGGTCCTCCATCATTCTGGAATCTCTTGGAGTATTCAAATAAAAGCAGCGCCCAAATCCGTAGATTCAGGCGCTGTCTGTTATGTCATTAATGATTGAGAATCCCCACCCGGGCTTCCGAGGCAACCAGATTCTTCGCTTCCTCGCAGCCTTCCTTCCAAAGAAGATAACGGATACTGTCCGCCAGAGCCTCCCAGCTCGCTTCGATAACGTTGGTAGAGACGCCGACGGTGCTCCATTTTTCCCCATCGCAGGCGGATTCGATCAGTACGCGGACTTTCGCGGCCGTTGCACCATTTTCGTCCAGCACGCGTACCTTATAGTCGGTGAGATGCATCTTGGAGATGCATGGATAGTAAACTTCCAGCGCTTTTCGCATCGCGTTGTCCAGCGCATTGACCGGTCCATTGCCATCCGCTGCTGTATGGACGACTTCTGTATTCACATGAATCTTCACAGTCGCCTCAGACGTGATTGCGTGTGAAGCTGATTTCTCCATGAGAATTTTGAAGGAATCGAGCGAAAACAGATTTTTCAGCTTTCCGGACGCCTCCAGCAGCATCAAGGTAAGCGACGCTTCCGCTCCTTCGTACTGGTAGCCCTGGAACTCGCGCTCTTTGATCGTTTTGATGATTTCGCGCGCTTCTGCACGCTCCAGGGAGAGGTCGATCCCCAGCTCTTCCATTTTCGCCTGCAGGTTGCTTTGTCCTGCCAGTTCAGAAACCAGGACACGCCGCTTGTTGCCGATCTCCTCCGGCTCGATATGCTCGTAGGTTTTCGGGTCGCGCAAGACCGCGCTGACGTGGATGCCCCCTTTGTGGGCGAAGGCGCTGTTGCCGACAAAAGGCTGGTTATTCGGCAGCGTCATGTTGGCGATCTCAGCCACATAGCGGGAAAGCTGTGTCAGCTGCTGCAGCTGCTCGCTGCTTACGCAGGAATACCCCAGCTTCAATTGCAGGTTGGGAACGACAGAGATCAGGTTGACGTTGCCACAGCGCTCTCCGATGCCGTTGATCGTGCCTTGCACTTGTGTCGCACCCGCTTGAACCGCTGCCAGCACATTAGCGACGGCGACTCCGCTATCATTGTGCGGGTGTATTCCAAGCGGAACTTGCAGGTTTTTTAATACAGCCTTCACGATATCGTAGATTTCTGTCGGAAGGCTTCCGCCGTTGGTATCGCACAGGACGATCCAATCAGCCCCGGCCTGCTCTGCCGCCTGCAAAACCTGCATGGCATAGGCGGAATTGGCTTTGTAGCCGTCAAAAAAGTGCTCAGCCAGGAAGAGCGTGGTCAAGCCCTGTGATTTCAGGAACGATACGGAATCGCCCACCATCCGCAGGTTTTCCTCCAAGGTTGTTTTGAGTGCGTCTGTCACATGCATATCCCAGGACTTCCCAAAAATAGCCGCCGCTTTTACGCCGCTCTCGATCAGCGCTCTCAGATTGTCATCTTCTGCTGCCGCCACATGAGGTCGACAGGTGCTGCCAAACGCAGTGATCTTCGCGTGCTTTAGGGGAACTTCCCGTATCCGCTCAAAAAAGGCCATGTCCTTGGGATTGCTTCCTGGCCAACCGCCTTCGATAAAATCAATCCCAAACTGATCCAGCCGCAATGCAATTTTTATTTTGTCTTCCACTGACAAACTGATGCCTTCACCCTGCGTTCCGTCACGCAGCGTCGTATCGTACAGATACACTTTTCTCTCCATGTGTCTCCACCCCATACGAAATCATTTTTTCTTTTTTCAGAATAATCTAACCATTTAAACTCCTGAACACTAGACAGTATAACATAGCCCAGAAGGAAAGAAAATGCGGGAGGAGACGGAAAATCCGCCCTCCCTTCCTATGTCCATCTGCTGTGGACAAAATCAGCTGTCAACCGGATCGCTTCCTCCAATTGAGGTGTGCTTCCCGCAAATGGATGACGAGCGTTGAAGGTATGGTCTGCCCCGTCGATCCAGTACAATTCACTGTTTTTGGCGGCTGCATGCAGTCGCTCAGCCCCTTTTACCAGTCGGGCAAAATCTTCACGTCCCTGGATGATGCGCAATGGCTGATCCATCTTCGCTACTTTGTCCAGCAGATCGTATTCTTGTCGATGGCTGTCCACGTCTTCAATGACGACACGGGTAATCGGCATCTGCTGCCCTGTACGTGCATTGGGGATATAGCCGACACCATGCTGCGCAATTTCGGCGCGAAGCTTCTCATCGAACAGGTTGACATCGGCGACACCGTTCCAGGTGATGATACCTGCCACATGCGGATTTCCTGCCCCGAACAGGATCGCGTCCGCCCCGCCTTTACTGTGTCCTGTTACAAACAGCTTTTGTCTGTCGGCAACCTCTGGCAAATCCAGTTCATTCGCCTGTATCGCTTCCACCAAAGCTTGCAGATCCGCTATTTCTCGCGCATACGTATTTCGTCCGAATTTTTCCAGCTCGTCGAAATGGGTTCCGCTCTCCCCGACACCATTGCAGGAGAAGTTCAAGCGTATCGTGACAATTCCCCTTTTTGCCAGCTCATCCGCAATATACGGGAAGCTGCCCCAGTCCTTGAAGCCCTTGAAGCCGTGGCAAAACAACAGGATCGGCTGCCGCTCCCCTTTTGTTCGATCCGCATGCCAATTTCCCCGCAGCGTAAGTCCTTCCCCGAGGGACAGGGAAAATGCTCTTGTCTCCATCCGGAACACCTCTCGTTTTTGATAAACAATCAGCTTTTCAATAAAAATGTATTCCCATCTTCATCTTTAAATTGTACAAAGGTTCCCCATTGCATCTGATTGGGTTCTCCCAGAAACTCGACTCCCCTTGTTTTCATTGTTTCATATGTACCTAAGCAATCGTCACAAGCGAAAACAATGGATGCTTTCATGTTTTCTGAGCCTTGCATCATCGATTTTGGATAAATGACCAAACGGGTTTGGGCACCCTTAGTGGCTACTTCAAGCCAGTGTGCATGTGGACCCATCGGATGGTCTGCGATGACCTCAAAACCAACTTTTTCAGTCCAAAACCGTTTCGCCTTTTGCTGGTCTTCTACATATACCGCAACCGTTGCAATCTCTTTAATCATATGGTCCTCCCTACAGTCTGATATCTATATTATACGGTACTATTTTTTGATATGCGAACGGGGTTCAAGCGACTATCTCGGCGGGTACGTTATCTGGTATAGTGAAAGTAGCCCGAAACTAGAGGAGGGGTAGCCGTTGGCAAGAGAACTCCAATTTGATGATGAAGGTGTCATTTTAACCCTAACGGGAGCGACCGGATTTTTCGCTTTAAAATTCAATCTGAAAATGCCCTACAGCACAATCAAAAATGTATATGTCGATTATTTTGACGCTCCGCGATGGATGCTCAGGATGCCTGGAACTTCCATTCCTGCGCTACATATTTTCGAAGGGAGCTTCAAATACGCGGATGAATGGTACTTTCTTTCTTACGAGAGCAGAGTCCCCCTTTTAAACATCGAGCTGGAAGGACATGAGAAATATAAGTATGTGATTTTTGAGATCGATGACCCTACCGGGGTTGCAGCCGATATTCGAAGACGCTTGGCAAGACATACAACCAACGGGTAGCGTTCGTTGGCGAACCAGCCAAAGAAATAGCGGCAGTCTAAGACTTTCGTTCCTTGTCTTAAACCACCGCTATTTTTTATATCGCTCTAGACGTAAGCATGATTTTCATCGGACACTTGTTGGTCATTCAAAAGCAGATGGGCCGCGTATTCCAGCGGTCTGCGCACGGCTTCGAGATACCGTTTTCTCTGTCCCAGCTGGCGAAAGATTTCACGGCCAGGCTTGGGATTCATCTCAATCAGCCAAACATGTCCCTTCACATCAATGCCGATGTCAAAGCCGAATTCCATCATCTGACCGAAGTGCTGCTCGATCCGCGATACGGCATGCAGTGCCAGCTCCTTGCATTCGCCGATGATCTGCCGCGTCATCTCGTAGCCGAAATGCTCCGTGAGAAAACGCGCAGCCGGGACAGCCGTCCCTCCACTATGCAGATTGGAAGTGGAGGATCGCCTGGCTCCCAGCCGAATCGCCATCCCGGTCAATCTCCAGTTTCCCGTCCCGTCTTTTTGGGCGAGCAGCCGCGCATCTACCGTTCGTCCCGGCACCAGGGAAAGCTCCAGGCCCTGCTGCAAAAAAAACTGCTCGTTGCCCTGCTTCTCTTGTTTTATCCACGCTTGAAGCCGTTGATGCAAAACATCGAGACTGGGGATGCTTTCGGAGATCTTCTTCTTTTTCTTGGTCTGTCCCTGCAGATGAAAGCCACCTGGCGTTCTCACGACCCGCAGGATGCTTCGCCCACCTGTGCCATTGGTTGGTTTCACATAGACGACC
Organism: Brevibacillus panacihumi W25; assembly: GCF_000503775.1. Classification (GTDB taxonomy): domain Bacteria; phylum Bacillota; class Bacilli; order Brevibacillales; family Brevibacillaceae; genus Brevibacillus; species Brevibacillus panacihumi_A. Next base: position 1,115,800 of record NZ_KI629785.1, read on the forward strand.
CTATGCTCTTGCAATAAAATCGCCAATGACTCTCGGGAGTACTCCATTGTTTGCGGGAGCCATTTTCTCAGAATGGGGTCTTGCTCCAATACCCGGTGAACGGAGAATTTATTGGCGAAGCGGCTGTTCGCGTAACGAAACAGTTGTTGTCGACGAAAGGGCAGATACCCGGCATGCTTGGGAACCGGGTAGTAGCGATAACGGTCGATGACAATATCGGGCCAAGCGTACCAGTCGTTTTTCCAGCCTGTCTGTGTTGGCGTATACCCTCTTATTTTTCTCGCAGTGAGATCGACATCTTGTGGACTAAAGAGGAAGACTTCCAAATTCATTTTCTCCCCCTCTCTGACCATCAGACGCAGAATGCCAGGCTCGATAAAGCCCTTCTCTCCTCTGTAGGTAAGGACCCCGATCCTTTTTTTCACTGACAGCAACACCCGCCTTTCTTCTTCACTTCCGCCCTCATCCCCTTGACAGTTTATGCCGAAAATGAAAAAAGCGCCTTTGCCTGTACTAGGCATTAGCGCATCTTTGGACTCCTTGTCTGTATTTTAGGACGAATGTTTTTCCAGGTAGAGCAAGGCTGTACGCCCCAACAATTCCCCTGCGACCAGCATGGCATCCTCGTCGATGTCAAAGCGCGGGTGATGGTGCGGGAAGTTGGCAAGCTTTTCGGGATTGCCTGCTCCGACAAACAGAAAGGCTCCAGGCACTTTGCCCAGATAGTAGGAAAAGTCCTCTCCGCCCATCAGCGGCTTCATCGGCTTCACACGCTCCGCACCAAACGCTGCCAAAGCTGCTTCCCGAGCCACCTGCGCTTCCTTCTCGCTGTTGATGACCGCGGGATAATCGCGAATGTAGCTCACCTTCGCAGAGGCTCCCATCATCGCTGCGGTTCCCTGAGCGATCTCGGTCAATCGTTCCTGCGCCCGATCACGCACTTCCGGCATAAACGTGCGAACCGTTCCCGTGAGGCGGCAGCTGTCTGCGATCACGTTGTTGTTGTCACCGCCGTGGAAGGTTCCGACTGTAACCACGACACTTTCCATCGGGCTTACGTTGCGGCTGGCGATGGTTTGCAGGGCACCGACGATCTGCGAGCCGACGACAATCGAGTCAATCGTCTCATCGGGAATGGCACCGTGTCCCCCGCGACCTTTGACCTCAATCACGAAATCATCAATGCTCGCCATAATCGGACCTGGGCTGATGAACACCTGCCCTACCGGCAGCATTGACCACAGATGCACGCCGAAGATCGCATCGACGCCATCTACGGCTCCGTCCTGCGTCATCTGGATCGCACCGCCCGGCGACTCCTCCTCGGCATGCTGGAAGACAAAGCGGATCTCCCCGGCAAATTCCTCGCGATGCTTGGCAAGAACACTGGCAAGACCGAGCAATTGGGACGTATGCGCGTCATGTCCGCAAGCGTGCATGACCCCCGGCACAGTCGACTTGTACGGCACTTCCTTTTGATCCTGAATCGGCAAGGCGTCAAAATCCGCACGCAACGCTACAACAGCGCCGGGACGGACGCCTTTCAGCACACCGATTACACCTCGACCGCCTACACCTGTACGAACCTCGTCCAGCTCCAGCTCTCTGAGAATCTCGGCGATCATGGCAGGCGTCTTCTCTTCCTGAAAAGAAAGCTCCGGATTTTGATGCAGATGACGACGCCAGCGGATGATTTGCGGTTCCAACTCTTTTAATTCTGCGGTAAGCCGTTCATGCAAGGACATGATGATTCCCTTCCTCCCCTAACAATCCTGGTTCTTTTCTTTCATCATAGCAGAAAATGGACAGGATCAGGATGGAAGATTAGACAAGCGGGTAAATCTGCCGCTTTCTTTGTTCAAAGACCGAGATCGAAGCAAAGCCTGCCCGTTTGAGCAATTTGTATGCCTCTTCGCTGAAATTCCCCAATTGCTCTGGATAGACAGAGCCAGACGAAGGCACGACAGCTACCGCATGCTGGGCCAGGATCTCCAACAGACGATAGCTGGGACTCATTTCTTGAATCGGGGCGAGACTGCGATAGCCTGCAGTATTGATCTCTGTCGCCACCTGACAGCGCCTGAGAGATCGGGCCACCCGCTGGTAAGTAGACAGCAGAGAGGCCTCCTCCGGCCGATACCCGCAAGCTTTTACGCCGTCCAAATGAGCGATCAGGTCAAATATTCCGCTTCCCGCGGCCAACTCGACCAGATCGAAATAGCGGCTGTACAAACTCTCCGGCGGCATGCGTCTGATATACTCCCTTGCTTCCGGCAAGTGAACGGCGATTCCCTCGACAAAATGAACAGCACCCATGCAGAAATCCCAGTCGTACGCGGTCGCAATCTGATTGAGAGCCTTCTCTTCTCCCGGGAAAAAGTCCAGCTCGATCCCGACTCGCAAGGAGATGCCATCCTCCTCCCAGCGATTTCGCTGCGCTTCGAGAAAACGGACATACTCATCCAGCCGCTCGCAGCAGACCTGGTCCAGCCAAAGCCGCTGTTTTTTTCCCAATTGACCAGAGCTTCCGCGCAGTTGCCGTTCGTAAAGGGGTCTGCACTCGACAAAGCGGTATCCATGCTCGACGACCCCGACGATCCGAATCCCGCGCTGCTTCGCCCGCTCCCTGTAGAGATCCAGCCAAGCGGTCGAATAAGGACCTTCCTGTATCCGTTCCTTTATTTTTTTGGCTACTCCGTCCATCCAGGCCCGACCGCCCGGCTCATCCCCTGATACCGTGTCAGCCAGAGATTCCGCCGTATGCTGCAGCCAGTTAAGCGAATACGGCCCCTCTTCCAAATGCACGTGAAAATCTACCTTCATCCCGATCCCCTCCGCCGGGTAAGTCCCATCTTCTTACTTGTTTGTATGTGGAGGCGATCAGGCATATGTCAAAGCAGGTTATCTCATGTCGTTTTTTTCTCAAACACATAAAACGTGTGCGGATAGCGATTCTTCTCGTCCACGATTCCCTCCCGTTGTTCCACCATGGCATAGGCATCCCGGTCCCACGGCGGAAAAAAGGTGTCTCCCTGCACATCTAGATCAATCTCGGTAATATAAAGCCGATCTGCGGCATCCAGAAACTGGCGGTAAATCTCAGCGCCACCGAAAATGATCACATCTCCAAGCGCGAGAACCTCTTCCTTGGAATGAACCACCTCCACACCCGGCATATGAAAATCCGGATTGCGCGTGAGGACGACATTGCGGCGGTTCGGAAGGGGTTTTCCAATTCCTTCCATCGTCTTTCTCCCCATCACAATGGTCTTGCCAGTCGTCACTTCCTTGACATGCTTCAAGTCAGCAGGCAAATGCCAGGGCATGACTCCATCCTTGCCGATCACCTGGTTGTTCGCGTACGCGACGATCAGGCTAATCATACCGCGACCTCTCCTTTAATATGAGGATGGGCCTCGTAACCGACAATGTCGATGTCTTCAAAGGTAAAGTCAAAGATGGACGTAACCTCTGGATTTAACACCAGCTTGGGCAGCGGCTTGGGCTCCCGGCTCAATTGCAGCTTCACCTGCTCGATGTGATTGAGGTAGAGATGAGCATCGCCCAAGGTATGGACAAAATCTCCCGGCTCAAGCCCTGTAACATGCGCCATCATCTGCGTCAACAGCGCATAGCTGGCGATGTTGAACGGCACCCCTAAGAACGTATCGGCACTGCGCTGATACAGTTGGCAGGAGAGCTTCCCATTGGCAACGTAAAATTGAAACAGCAGATGGCACGGCGGCAAGGCCATTTCATCCAGTTCAGCCGGATTCCAGGCACTGACAATCAGGCGGCGGGAATCGGGATTTTTCTTGATCTCATCCACTACCCATTGGATCTGATCCACAGTCTTCCCGTCACGTCCGACAAAGGAACGCCATTGCTTGCCGTATACAGGTCCCAAATCGCCATTTTCATCTGCCCACTCGTTCCAGATGCGAACCCCGTTTTCTTGCAAATAACGAATGTTGGTGTCCCCGGAGAGGAACCACAACAGTTCGTGAATGATTGATTTCGTATGTAATTTCTTGGTCGTGACCAACGGAAAGCCCTCACTCAAGTCAAAGCGCATCTGATGGCCGAAGACACTGATCGTCCCGGTCCCGGTCCGATCCTCCTTGGTGACTCCCTCGTCCAAAATGCGTTGGCACAGATCCAAATATTGTCTCATTTCCCTACACCCCTTCTCATACACTAGTCTATACGATAACAGACCAAGCCCGCCAGTGAGAAAAAAGTGGAGGTCTGTCAGTTTGTACGGAATCGGTGTCCGGGCACACTCAAAAAAACGCCGTCAGCCCCTTTTCTTGAGGAGCGACGGCGTTGTTTGCGTTCATCATCTATGAGTTGTTTACAGCAATCCGTGATACATTAGACGCTTGCTGGCCGCGCTGGCCATTCACGATTTCAAAGGTGACCAGCTCCCCTTCCTCCAGATTGCGGTAACCAGATCCATTAATAGCCGAGTAGTGTACGAAGACGTCCGGACCTCCGTCCCGTTCGATAAACCCGTACCCTTTTTCTTTGCTGAACCATTTTACTTTCCCCTGAATCATTGCAGTTCCTCCCTGTACAAAGTGAAGCTCTACGCTTACCTTATCCTATGCGGATGGGAGGGATGAGGAGATAGCGTTATGAAAATTATCGGGTCACTGGCTCGCTACTGGATGGGATGCCGGCAATCTCAGCGATGCCCTAAGCGATTTATTCAAATCATTCAATTTTACAAAACCTTCCCACAAATTTACACTATGGTCAACGGATTATTTTAGGGATGGTGTGACAATGGGGACGAAATCTGCATGTAATTGGATGACTCTTTGGGCATCCATATTATTCGTCGTGATCCTCGGTTTTTCCAGGCTCTCCTACGGCATGTTCTTGCCTGGGATACAGAGGGAACTCGGCGGGAGCTACGGTCAATTAGGCATCTTAAACACGGTCAATTTCATCGGATATTTGGTGGGGACCTTATGTCTCCCTCCTCTGATCGCTCGGTCTCCGGACCGCAAGCATGTGATCAATCGACTGACGTGTTTGTTGCTTGCAATCGCTATGATTGGCTCGGCATTTAGTGAAACTTTCATCCAGCTTGGTCTATGGCGATTCTCTATTGGCCTGTTATCTGCCTTCGCCACGGTGTTAGTCCTGTCCATTGCAATGGATGCCATACGACCGGCGGAACGAGGAGTGGCGTCGGGTCTTATCTGGCTGGGCGGGTCAGCCGGCATTCTTTTGACGGGTTTATTCGCCCCCTTTACCATTGATCCTTCTCACTTGCAGGGATGGCGATATGCATGGGTGGCCATGGGCGTTTTCGGCTTGATCGCAGCGTTCGGCTTCGAGCTCGTCACCCAAAAACAGGGAACTGCAAAAATACCCCAGCCGACGGAATCGAAGCCACATGACCAAGGAAGCGTGAACGTGTACCGTCTCTTGCTGAACCCCAAAGAGTTCTTGTTCTTAATCGCTTCTTATTTCTTCTTCGGCTGGGGATACATCATCTATTTCACGTATTTGATTCCCTATCTTGTGAGCAAAGGCATTCCGTCCCTCTATGCCGGGTTGATCTGGTCCGGAATCGGTTTTGCGGGTTTGTTTAACGGATGGATCGGAGGCAAAGCTATCGATCGATGGCCGAGCGGATATACGCTTGCGGCGGGGGTTATCTTGGGGACGATCGGTGTGAGCGGCGTCATTACAGATCAAATGTTATATACGGCATGGGGTGCTGTCACGGTTGGATTGGTTTCCTTTCTTACACCGCCGCTCATGACGACCGCGCTTCTTCGTCGCCATGTCCCTCACAGCGCTTACGCGGCATGCCTTAGCATAGCCACAGCCTTTTTTGCCTTCGGGCAGATTATAGGTCCCATCGTTGGTGCCGTGATGGTCGATCGGTACGGATTGCAATTCGGTGTTGCATCCAGCGCACTCTTCTTGGCGATAGCCGCCGCGTTGGCTGGTTTGTACGGACAGCAGCAACGAAAACAAGAGATCCGCGATTTGCAATTATGACGAAAGCTGTCACCATTGACGTATATGATGGATCCGGGAGACAAACGTTTATAGGCAGGAAAGGGATGACAACATGTACGTTACAGTTACAGATTTGATCGCCGAATGGAAAAACGAGGCCGGATTGACCCAGAAGGTGTTGGACGAATTAACGGATCATGCACTCTTGCAGCAGGTATACCCAGGGGGGCGTACGTTAGGAAGAATTGCGTGGCATTTTGTCACGAGTATCCCGGATTATTTCACGGAATTCGGAGTCTCGGTAGAAAAAGTGTCAAACCCGAATGAAGTACCGTCTGCCAAGGAGATCGCACAGACCTTTACGAAGGTAAGCTCTCAAGTAGTCAATGCGCTTGGAGAGCAGTGGAAGGACGATTCACTACAGCAAGTTCAAAATGCGTTTGGAAGAATGGAGTCCAACGCGACAATCTTCATGGGATTGATCAAGCACATCGCTCATCATCGGGGACAGGTTACGGTTCTGATGCGCCAAGCCGGGTTGCCGATCCCTGCTGTGTATGGTCCTGCTAAGGAAGGTTGGGCGAAGTTGGGAGTGACGCCACCTCTTTGAGTGTGTGTGCGTCATCCCTGGGAAATCGAGTAGGAGGGGGTGACTAACCCCCGTCCTCTCACACCACCGTACGTACCGTTCGGTATACGGCGGTTCATTTAGGTATGACGCAAATAGGTGTATCTGTCTGACAAACTCTTCAAACCTTGATTACGCCAGTAAGCATTATTCAATGCTCGGTGAAGAATTGGACTACATGCAATTCGCCATTGTTTCTTTCGTGAATTGCCCCATTCATAGGCTTTTTCCTTGGGAACTCCTAAGGAGATAAGCCTTTTTACTTTTGTTTTCGGGCGCTTCCACTCTTTCCAGAGACACATTCGGAGTCTTCTTCGAATCCATTCGTCAAGATGGCTGAACACCGAAGGGGTATCAGCCAAGGCAAAATAGCCACACCAACCTGTAAGGTACTCATTGAGATCGTCAATTCTGTATTCCATTGGGAGTGGTTTAGTGCGGGAGGTGATCTCCCGAATCCTCTGTTTTGCTCGCTTCAGACTATCGTTCGCTATTCGAATCTTGGGCGATTTGTTCACCGTGAAACTGAAACCAAGAAATTTACGATTCCATGGGCGATCAACGGCGCTTTTCTCCATGTTGACTTTTAGCTTGAGCTTTCTCTCAATGAACGTGGTCACGGAATCCATCACGCGGATTCCTGCCTTCTTTGACTTCACATAGATGTTGCAGTCATCTGCGTAGCGAAGGAATCGAAGCCCCCGCTTTTCCAGTTCCTTGTCGAGTTCGTGCAACATGATATTGGATAAGAGCGGACTCAACGGGCCACCTTGCGGCACCCCTTGATCGCTTTCAATTTCCATACCATTAACCATAATCCCTGATTCGAGATAGCGTCGGATGAGGGTTAGGATAGTTCTGTCTTTGACATGTTTTGCGATAAGCCCCATAAGTTTATCGTGGTTTACCTTATCGAAGAACTTCTCAAGATCCATGTCTACGACCCAACGGTATCCTTCCTCGATGTATGTCTGTGCCTTCTTGACTGCGTCATGTCCCCGTCTTCTTGGACGGAATCCATGACTATGTTCGGAGAACATAGGATCAAATATCGGAGAAAGAACCTGTGCAATTGCTTGTTGGATGAGACGGTCGGTCACGGTAGGAATGCCTAATAGCCGAACACCACCGTTCAGTTTCGGGATTTCGACTCGTCGGACTGGCGAAGGTACATAGGTTCCATTCTCCAATGACGCTCGTAGGGAGTCCCAGTTGGATAAGATATGTTGACGTAGGGATTTTACGGACATACCATCCACACCGTGGCTTCCTTTGTTCTTTTCTACTCGCTTTAGTGCCAACAGGAGGTTTTCCCGTGACAGCAGTTGTCCCATCATAAAACCAGATATCCTTTCGCGTGAACGTTCTTTCTACTTGTGCCACTCTCTATTCCGCCCTCTTGAAGTCCCCCATGGATTCACCATTTCCTCCTTCAAGTAAGTCCATCTGGATTGTCTGCATCATCATAAAGAGTGAACGCCTAGCGTCCCGTTCTTCCTAAATGTTCGGCCCTTCCCGTTTCAAGCGTCCTCTACTCCGGTACTATGGCCTCTGCTGACTCCTGACCGTTCAGTTTCTCCTAGCGGAGAAGGTTACCATGAGGGCATGGCGTCCCAGTCAGGTCTCCCCGGGTAAGAACGTTGTCTTTCCCTCCATCCACCTGCTTCATTTACTCCCGATAGCCTTTGGCAACATGGACTTCGTCTTGTATGGCAGACTCATCCAGCTATCGTTAGCCTCATATGAAGTTCGTGTTCCTCAGGCCGGAGGTTTGCCGCAGACTTCCTTCAGATTCCACCTCGCGGTGGACACCCTTGTCGTAAGCTAGTGGCTACTGTTGCCTTCGCCATTCGGGACTTTCACCCTAGAGACAACGCCCATGCCGGGCACACCACCAAAAAAGCGCGGGGGTTTCGTCCCCCGCGCTTTCCTATATACCCAACTACTCCAATTCGGATGCCACTCGATTCATTTTCCCTGCCAGTTCGTCCAAATCGACCTTCATCTCCAGCGCTGCCAAAAGGCCGGTGAAGTAGGAATTGACCTGCTCCTTCACACGCGAACGCTCCACTTGCACGACTTCGGCGAACACGGCCGAAAACTGGTCCTGAAGCTGCTCGCTTCCTTGAGCTACGTAGGCAGTAACTGGCTCCTGCAAACGTTTTTCCAATTCCTCGCGCATTTTCACCCTGCCGTCCTGCTCGAAGAAATCCTTGGTGTTCTTAAACAAGGACAGCGCAGGCTGCAAGGCTTGAGCAGATACGGGCAGCTCTTCTGCAAAGGTCAAGGTCTCTACCTGTCGCGGCTGGTACGGCGTAAGAGAAAGACCTGCGGCATAGCCCTGCACATCGCGCTGCCAGTTTTGGACGAGGGTAAGACCCTGCTTGTTCAGAAACTTTTCCAGACGCAGCGTCGTAGCGCGCAGCTCCTGTGCCAGATCATAGCTGATGGAGCGCAGCAGATCGGTGAGGCAGCCTTGCAGAGCCTGCTTCATATTGCGTCCGTCTTCCTTCAGCACAGCCGGATTGAAAGCGAAGCCGTACAGTTCGTTGAAGCGGAAGAAGAGGCGCTGTTTGACATAGTGAAGCAGCTCTTCCCGTTCTTTGTCCAGATCTCTTTCCAGCGAAGTAACCGACAGCGCATCGACGGCTGCCAGTGCGGCTGCTTGAGCCTCGTTGGCAGCATCGCGTCGAGCCTGACGCTCGCTTTCCCCTGATTGGGCCATGCGCATGAATTCCGCCAATGTCTGATGAGCGCGGCGAATCTCGCCCAAGGCGGCATTGACCGCAATCTGCGTAAGTTCGTCAATGGTGAATCGCAAGAAATCCTCTTCAAAATGCGCCATCCCCGACAGGGCAAAGGCTTCGCCTGCAGGCATAAGCTCTTCCCCTTCAGCGGATTGCGTACGCTGGCGATAGACTTTTTCCGCCGAAGCATTCAGCTTGCCAGCCTCGTGCATCCGCGCCAGGAGCGCCGTCTGGCTGGAGACGGGATAGATGCGCGGCAGACGAATGCCGCAGGTAAGCAGATTTTTTTCCACGTGGGTGATGACACCCTGCAGTTCTTCTTCGGATGCTGCCAAATCGGCCGCGTTGACGATGAAGAACATTTTGTCCATCTCAAACGTATCCTTGACCCGTCCCATTTGCAGCAAAAACTCGCGGTCTGCCTGGGAAAAGGCGTGGTTATAGTAGGTGACAAACAGCACGGCATCAGCGTTTTTCATGTACTCGAACGCAACACCTGTGTGACGGGCATTGATCGAATCCGCACCCGGGGTATCCACCAGGACGATTCCCTGGTCGGTCAACGGGCAGGAGTAGAACAGCTCGATGTACTCGGCGAAGCATGCTTTCTCTTCCTTGGCGACAAAGCCTTTAAACGCCTTCATATCGACGAGCAGCTGTCCGCCGAGATGTTCCGCCATCTCCCCGAGACCTTTCGTGACCGCTTTTAAGAAGGTGTAGTGCGGTTTGGCTGTAGGAGGAATCTGCGTGACATCGATTTTGTTCAGTTCATCCAACGCTCCTTCAAGGTCAGCAGCAGAGTGACCGAATACAGCCAGCGAACGCAAGACATCCTGTTCGACTGCATCTCTGCTTTTCAGTACGACCCGTACGGTGCCATGCGGTTCAGTGTCCGTGGGCGGCATGATCTTGTTGATCGCGGCCGTCGTCGGGTTGGGCGATACCGGCAGCACCAGATCGCCCATCAATGCATTCGCGAAGGAGGATTTGCCCGCGCTGAACGCTCCGAACAAGGCTACGGTAAAGCGATTGGCCGTCAGCCGCTCCGCGCGGTCCAGCATCGCTTGCGCCTGGTTCTGCATGCCGGGCACATCGATGATTTCTTTACTTGTACGCCGCAAACGCTCAGCCGCGGCAAACAGCTTCTCTCTCAACTGGTTCATAATCGTGGGCTACGCTCCTTCTTGCAGGATCGCCTGCAACTGTTCTTTGGCTGCCTGTTCGCTCGAAGCGAGCTTCGCCAATTCGTGGTGTACTTCTGCCAACTCGCGCAGCACGGACAGTCGCTTTTGCGCCTCTCCGCTTTGCACTTGCACTTGCTGCTCCAACTGTTTCACGACCTGCTCGATCAACGCAAGGCCGGCTCTGCGGTATTCCAGCTTGATCCCGTTGGAAAGGTCGTTGCAGTAATTCATTACGTATTCGCGGGAAACCGCCCCGTTCTTGATATGGGAAGCGAGGAACTCGCCTGTCAATTCCACCTGGGTGGCGTGGACAGCGGCATGATACGCTTCGTCGCGCATGTCGTATGTCTGCGGCAGCTTCGCCATCAGTTCCTTGAAATGGAAGTCGAGATTACCGGCTACCTTCTCACGCAAATCGGCCAGCAGAGCCTCTTCACGCCGCGCCCGCTCTTCTTCGGTTTTCTTTCCGGCGAACAAAAAGCCCGTCTTGAATCCCGGCTTGCGGCTTTCAAGGTAGCTCTGTGCCGCTTCGGATGTGCTGTAGTAGGTGAGTCTTGCATTGTCCAGCAGCGAGCCAAGCTCCTTTTCCATCTGCTTGCGGGCTTCGGCTGTGCGGGAAGCCAATGTCTTCTCTTCTGCCTCCGCCTGTCGGAGGGCTGCTGTGACGTTTTCCGTATCCCGGCTGTCGACTCCCTCCAGGTGGATAGCGTCGAGCTTGTCTTCCAGCTTTCGCCGCGCTTCCTCATTGCGTCCCTTCAACACCTGCACATGTTCGTCGACCAGATGATGGGCAGCGCTGCGCACACTGTCAGCGACGAGCTTTTCACGGTCCGCGATCAACTGAGACAGGAGAGCGGAAAACGCCTCGTACTGGTTCTCATCATGGTCCGGCTCTGCCAAAGAGGTGTAAAAAATCCCGTCCGGGTGAATATTCCACGTAGCAAATGCTTCTTCGACACTTTCCTTGTAGGAGTCAAAATCAAGCTCGAAGTCGATGTGCTTGTCGATCATGTTCACGACCAAATAAACCGGCTTTCCCCGGTCCTTCAAGGTTTTCGTGAAATTGAAGTTCTCTTCTGCCTGGACGTGATTGTAGTCCATCATGTAGATGACGACATCAGCCAGATGCAAGGCCGATTCCGTCGCGATCTTGTGGGCGGCATCCGTCGAATCGATCCCAGGCGTATCGAGCAGGCTGGAATACTCATCTAAGAACGTGCCCGGGTATTGTACCTCGACCCACTCTACCGTATCTCCATCCACAGCGAACTGCTTCAGCTTCTCCATCTCCGTGTCCGGATCGAAGGTGACGACTCCGTTTTCTTTTGTATAGACGCGCGCGGCCTTTTCTCCACCGCGAATTTTGACTACATTGGCACTCGTCGGGATCGGATTGGAAGGAAGCAGCTGCACGCCCAACAGCGTGTTGATCATCGTCGACTTGCCTGCGGAAAAGTGACCGCAGAACGCGATGTTCAGCTCCGCCTGACTGGTTTTTGCAGCCAATTGATTCAGCTTCCCTGCTGTGATTCCATCCCCGTTTTCATCCATATACGCAGCAGCCCGCTCCCAGACCTCTGCCATGCGGGCAAACGCTGTCTGCGGCTCTAGCACATGCGTGTGAGGCATCTTTACCATCCTCTCCAATAAACCTGCTCTCTTTATTCTCTCTCGTATCTACCAAGCCGAATGTACCATACCTGCAGGGGTAGTTCAATTATTTGTGTGAAAGTTTGCACGTGGAACTTTCATCCGCAACTACATCCTATTCATCTTTCCCTGAAGAGGTCGACAGGAAGGAAGCGGAAGAAAGCCCGTTCGTCCATCTCGCTGAACGTACGGGCTTCCCGAAATCTTATTTTTGCGCTACGAGATCCGCGAATGCCTTGGCGTAGGCAGGCAGGTCAGGCGGTCTGCGCGACCCTACGATATGCCCGTCGACCACCACTTCCTCATCGATCCAGATCGCCCCCGCATTCTCCATATCGTCCTTGATCCCGGGTGTTGACGTCGTCTTTACGCCCTGCAGGATCTTGGCCGAAGCCAGCACCCATCCCGCGTGGCAAATATGTCCGATCGGTTTTTTGGCTTCATGCATGTCTTGTACGAAGGAGAGAACCTCCGGATAGCGGCGCAGCTTGTCCGGCGCCCATCCGCCCGGCACGAGCACGCCGTCGTAATCAGCAGCTTTCACCTCTGCCATGGCAAGGTCCGTTTCGCAGGGGACACCGTATTTTCCGATGTATACGTGCTTGGCTTTCGGCCCGACAAGATGCACAGCGGCACCTTCCTCCCGCAGCCTCAGCACTGGATACCACAATTCCAAATCTTCAAATTCCGCCTCGACGAAGCAGACGATTTGCTTTCCAGCCAATCGCATGGAATCAGCCTCCTTTTGTTTCGTTTTATTGATCTATTGTAACAGGAACAATCGCGAAAAATATAAAAAAGTGAGAAACAGGTTTCTTACGCTGTCCCCCACCTTATAACGAAATAAAAAAAATATGGCTGGTGCCGGTAGAGGGACTTGAACCCCCACGGTTTCCCTCACGATTTTGAGTCGCGCGCGTCTGCCAATTCCGCCATACCGGCATTGTGAAACCCATCACATGATTCGACATAATTCGTCACGTTTCGATATCACTTTCTTACTATAGCAAGGATACGTGGACGGCGCAAGACCTTTCTATTGATTTGACAGAAGAGATTCACACCTCCTTTTCTCCAGCGACATGGGCTGCTTCTATCTTCTCCCCTGGCAAGGCGCACAACAGCCTGCAAGAATTCGGCGTTGGCCCGGCTTGTCGAAAGGATAATCGAGCGGATGTCTCCCTACCACGATCCAGCGTCCATTCGGCTTTTTGAAAAGCTGGTAGACGCGAAAAAAACGATCACTCGGATCAAAAGCAAACCACGCAGCAATCGTTACACGTCTCGGCGATTTGGATAACACCTTGGTTTTGACGATTGGGGGTGCCCCGATGCCATCTCCCACGGGGATGGCTAATTTGCCGCGAATCCGGCGCAGGTCGAGATTGCCGATTACCCTGTTCGCGAGGCATCTTGTCATGTTTTTTTGCAAGAATCGGCGAATCTTCGGGACTGTGTCAAAGCGTTTGGGCAGGATAACACCCCGACCACCCACTCGTTTTTTGGCAGAGAAAACAATGGTCCAGAAATCCCTTTCTGCTTCCCTGATCGTCTTGACCCATTTCCTTCGCATCCGGCATTCCTCCTTCTTACAAGCGTATGCAGCATGCCCTGCCCCTGGTTGGGCGTTCTCAGGGTTGGGCGAAGAGATGTATAACTTTGCCATGGACGGACAAAGTAACAAGGTATGTACCATTTTCGGTGAGGAGGATATGACGCATGCCTAGTCAAATCAATACGGATTCCCTGAAAAAGGCCGAGGTCTCGGCCACGCTGGCAAAAACGATGATTACGCAAGCGATTGAACAATCTGCTGCCAATCCTCAATTGGCGGAAGAGGCACTCAAAGCAGCTTCTACAGAGATCGCGCAGGCGCAAACGATGATTTCCCAGGTCCAATCCACGATTCAGACTCAACAGCAACAGCAGCAACAACAACAGCAACAAAAATCCTGATTGCCAGAGAACAGGCCAAGGGTTTGGCAACAGTTGGTTGAAAGCAGCATTTCGAGCTGCAGGAAAAAGGCCGCATATCCCGATCCAGATGGGTCAGGGAAGTGCGGTTCTTTTATTTGTTGCAAGGACGGATAAGCGGATGGATACATGGTTGACGAAATAGGTGAAGGTATAATACCATGAGTACCAATATTGTATTTTAGGTACTAAAGGAGACGAAACGGATGGTTAAGGAACATAAGATAAGAAAACGCATCTTGGATTATGCCCAGCAACAGTTTTCAACAATCGGTTACTCCAAAGTTTCGACTGCACAGTTTGCGTCCGACCTGAAGATGAGCAAATCGACGTTTTATAAATATTTTTCAAGTAAAGAAGAACTGCTGTTTGCCGTAATCGACGATTTCTATCATTCATTCGAGCAGGAAATGCAAAGCATCATCAACGACGATAGTCTGGAGATCACAGAGAAGGTTCAGTCGTTCATTCTAAGTGTCAGGAAGCGGTTTCGTCACTTGCACGTCTCGGTCGTCGAAGACTTCCGAAAGGCCGTCCCAGAAGCATATGCCCATCTTGAGGAACGCCGGAGGAGCCTCATAACGGGAACGCTGATCGGCATGTTCGAACAAGGGGCGAAGGATGGGTTATTCCGCTCCGATATTCCGCCGATGATTATCGCGAATGTATTGATTCAGGCGATGCAGCATTTGGAGCATCCGGAGGTGATCGGCGGGTTGCCGTACAGCTTCGCTGAAATGTTTCAGCACGTGTTCTCGATCGTGATGGAAGGCAGTTTATCCGAGGAGGGTCGTGAACGGTTCCGCTCTTGATCACATATATGGAAAGCGGTGAATGAACGATGAAAGCAATCATTATCGGCGCTGGCATCGGAGGGCTTGGCACAGCCATTGCGTTGCGCAAAATCGGGATGGATGTGAAAGTATTTGAAAGCAAGCAGGAAGTGCGTTTCGCAGGTGCCGGGCTCGGAATCGGGGCGAACGCAGTCCGAGCATTGCAGCAGCTTGATGTTGGCGATCAAATCCTTCGGGCAGGAAAAGCGTTGGATGAGCTTCGCATCCTTACGCCTGCAGGGAAAATCCTGCAGCGTACGGAAACAGCGGCAATAAGCCACAAGTACGGACCCGACAATGTCACGATTGAACGGGGAGTGCTGCTGGAGTTGCTTATGAGCGCTTTAGGTCCAGAGCAAGTTGTCCATACGGGAAGGACTTGCAGCCGTTTTGAGCAAAATGGCTCCGGGGTGAAAGTGTGGTTTGAAGACGGTTCAACGGAGGAAGGCGATTTGCTAGTCGCCGCGGATGGTGTCCACTCCAACATTCGCGAAGCCCTGCTGCCGAACGCAAAACCGCGATATGCCGGATACACTTGCTGGAGGGCGGTTGTGCAGGCTGAACCGGACTTGCTTCATTATAATCCGAATATATTTATCGAAACATGGGGGCGCAGGGGACGCTTCGGATTGGTTCCCTTGTCGAACAACCGAATCTATTGGTTCGCCTGCTTGAATGCCAAAGCCCCAGATTCCTCACTCAGAACCTATACGGCACGGGACTTGATGAAGATCTTCGAGGGCTATCATGAACCCATCCCTCAAATCCTGGCACAAACCTCTGATCATCACATGCTGCAGCATGATATTTATGATCTGCCGCCAATCAGCCGTTTTGCGTTCGGACGCGTCGTTTTGCTCGGTGATGCGGCTCATGCTATGACGCCCAATATGGGGCAAGGCGCCGGACAGTCTGTGGAAGACGCCGTCATCCTGGCAAGTCACTTGAAACAGAGTCCCGTCATTGAAGACGCATTGCTTAGATATGAACGCGAACGAATCGGCCGAACCGGGCAAATTACCAGAATGTCCGACCGAATCGGAAAGGTAGCACAGCTGCATGGGCACGTTTCCAGCGCCCTTCGCGATGCGCTGTTCCCGCTTATTCCGCCAAGGATTTTGGAGAAGCAATTGAAATATCTGTATGAAGTGAGGCTTGACGGATTGTTGTAACGAAGATCGCTTCTTGTCTACAATAGAGGGAAATGTCTGAAAGAAATGAGGATGATCCCATGCCAAAGCTAAACGGCATCAATCATTTTTGGTTTTCTGTATCCGATCTTGAGCGGTCCTTTTGTTTTTATCGCGATGTCCTTGGGGCGCGTCCACTCGTCCGCGGCAGGAAGCTGGCCTATTTTGAGTGGAATGGATACTGGCTGGCTTTAAATGAAGAAAGCGATATTCCCCGCCGTGAGATCCAAGATTCTTACACACATCTGGCCTTCTCGATCGACGAGGAGAGCTTCGACACCTGGAAGTCGCATCTGGAAGCCCACCAGGTGCATATCCTGCCCGGACGGGAACGGGATGAGCGGGATCGGCGTTCCATCTACTTCACCGATCCGGACGGACATAAATTTGAATTGCATACCGGAACGCTCGAGGATCGACTCGCGTACTACCGGGATGAAAAGCATCATATGACCTTCTTTGAGTAGTGGTGGCAGCTATCGACCAGATCTTCGGCCCATGCCTCTGATCTGCTTGCGAATCGAACGAAGCTCAGTTGGGTTCAATCGTCTGGTCGAGTTGGGACGACGACGCGGATGTAATCGAGATGTTCGAGAACGCGCCCTGCTTGCGGTGGCACGCGCCACTCGAATGCCAAATGCCTGCAGCGCCCATTGAACGGGGAATGAAATGGAGAGACGGCCATCTTCGGAACCGGCAAAATTGACAGCGGCAGCACGATTCCCTGACGTCAGCCAGACGGAGCCGGAATCCCCGGCAAGCGAAACGGCCCGTGAACCGCGAATCACGGTCTGATTGCGGAAACGAATCTGCCCCAGGCCCCCATAGCGGCCGTAGTCAACCATGATATCGGTGTGAATCGAGACGACAACGCCTCTGACAAAGCCGGAGGAGCGTCCCACCTTTTTCAGGCGGCTTCCCAATGCATACGAGCGTACTGACCCGGGAATCCTGCCGATTCTGGCATAGCGTGGGGCGAGCAAACGCTGACTGCTTGGTATCGCGATCGCCGCATCAAGGTAATTGACCCCGCCACGTCTCAGTCGCACATAGCGGGACATCCTGCCGATTCGGTCCCTTCCCGGGCGTCCGCCGTCCGCACCGCCGGGCTGCAAGACTTCCGTATAGGCGCCGGAATTGTTCCGATTCAACACGTGGTTGTTGCTCAGCAAAAACCGCCGTGCCTGGTTGGCCGCCTGGCTGACGATCAAGCCCGCTGTGCCGGATATGCCGCGCCTCCCCACACTGTATCCGGCTATGACGGGACGAATTCGGCTGCGAAGTCCTCTGCCGGTCGCTTTCGGTTTGACAAGAGGATGGCAGCAGCAGCGGCCGGATTTGACGATCCTCACCGGTACACGTACGGAATTGCCCGTCTTGGCGTTGGGGACGTGAACGCAGGACGGGCATTTCTTTTTCATGGAAGCCTGCGAATGCAAGGTGTACAAGACGACACATAATCCGCCCGCCCTGTTCACTCCGTTGGCAAATCCCACTCCAATCCCTACAACTCCAGGCAATTTGCCCCAGTCCTTCACCAGTTTCTCCTTGGCACGCAAGGCGTGTTGCATCGTCGCCATCGTATCCCTCCCTCTTCGGTGTGAGACGAAGTTCTCTTCCTCATCGTATGTTCGATGTGGCCAGGTACCTCGGACAGATGCAGCGGATCTGAAAGCCTTTTTTTATACAGAAAAAAGGTGCTCCACAAGCAGGAAATCTGCTCGGGAACACCCTCTTCTTATTTTACGACGCTTCGGAGACCGTTTGGTTGTTTTCTACCAGGGCTTGCTTGAGGTTCTTGTTCCAGTGAACCAGCACCAGATTCAATACGACGGCTGTCAAGGAGCCGGTGACAATTCCGTTTTGCAACAGCATTTTCAACATCGTCGGCAGCTGCTCGAACATGCCCGGCACAGCGGCAGAGCCAAGGCCGACCGCGATGCTGCACGCGGCGATCAGAAGATTTTCATTTTGCCGCAGGTCTACTTGAGACAGGATGTTGATGCCGGAAGCGACTACCATCCCGAACATGGCGATCATCGCTCCCCCCAGAACGGCGTTGGGAATGACGGTTGTCAATGCAGCCAGCTTCGGCAGCAGACCGAGCACGACGAGGATGCCGCCCGCCCCGATCATGACGTCACGGCTTTTGATGCCGCTCAATTGGACAAGACCCACGTTTTGCGAGAAAGCAGTATACGGAAATGCGTTGAAGATTCCCCCGAGAACGATCGCTACCCCTTCTCCGCGCAGGCCTTTGACGACGTCCTCGTTGCTGACTTCCTTGTTGGTGGTTTTGCCCAATGCGAAGTACACGCCTGTAGACTCGGCCATGCTGATAATATTCACCAGGATCATCGTAATGATTGCTACAACACTAAACTCAGGAACACCAAAATAGAAAGGCTTGACGACACTGAACCAGGAGGCTTCGACAACCGATCCGAAATGGACGATTCCCATCATATAGCCGGCCACTGTACCTGCGATCAACCCCAGCAGAACAGAGATGGCCCGGACAAATCCGGTCGCAAAGCGGTTGACCAGCAAAATGATGATCAGCGTGCCCAAGGCCAACAGCAGATTGCTTGGCTGTCCGAAATCAGGGCTGTCCTGGCCCCCAGCCGCATTGTTCATCGCTACGGGAATGAGCGAAAGACCAATGATGGTTACGACGGAGCCTTGTACTACCGTCGGGAAGAATTTCAGCAGTTTCCCAAAGAGAGGAGCAGCCAGGACGACGAAGATCCCGGATATGATAATCGCCCCGTATGCAGTAGCCAGATTGCTGGTCGAAGCGATGGCGATGATCGGACCTACAGCTGTAAAGGTACAGCCTAGCACGACCGGGAGGCGAATTCCCGTATACCGGGTGCCGATTACTTGCAAAAGCGTCGCGATTCCGCATGTGAACAAGTCTGCAGCGATCAGGTAAGCGATTTGAGCAGGCGTCAGCTTCAACGCTGCCCCGATGATCAAAGGAACGACGACAGCGCCTGCATACATCGCCAGGACATGCTGGAAGCCCAGGGTAATCACTTTTTGTTTGGATAGCATGACGGTTCGATACTCTCCTCTATTTGCGCGTATTTTAAACGAGGCTGGAAGCCGGTTCGATAAATTCGATATGCTCCGTGGACATGGACTGAATCCGGGCGAGGGATTCGATGCGGACACCTGCTTGTTCGAGCAGGCCGCGCCCCTCTTGGAAGCTTTTTTCGATGACTGCTCCGATGCCGACCAGTTGGGCTCCAGACTCCTTGATGATCTGAGTGAGTCCGACCAATGCTGCTCCTGTCGCGAGAAAATCATCGACGATCAAAATCCGATCCTCCGCAGACAGATACTGACGAGCTACGCTGATCTGATAAGTCTCCTGACGTGTGAAGGAGTGGACGGGTGCAGCGTATACCTCTTCGGACAAGGTGATTGCCTTTTTCTTTTTCGCGTAGATGAACGGCACCCCGAGCGTGTAAGCCGTAGCCATCGCGAAGTGAATTCCGCTCGCTTCAATCGTCAGCACCTTGGTGATGCGCTCCCCTTCAAAACGCTTGGCAAAGGCTTGTCCGATCTGCATGGTCAAGCGCGGGTCGACCTGATGATTCAGGAACGAATCCACTTTCAACACAGATGCAGATAGAACTTTTCCATCCCGCATGATACGTTCTTGCAATTCCTTCATGTCTGTTTGTCCTCCCTTTATCTCCCCAGCTTCACTGTAACGCAATAAAGCCCAGAGCAGACAGGTCCCTGGCTGGTTACCTAACAACCAACACCAAGTGAAACCTGTCCCTCTGGGCTTTTCTCCCTCAGGTGTAGCACATGACGTGCCAGCGTCGCTCGGACCAGCCTTTTCCCTATGTGCAAAAGACAAAAACCGACATAGGAAAAACGGAACCCTAGACGCTCTTTCACTCGTAGTCAGGCGATTTACGGTCACCCGGTAGAAACTGTTGGGCCTTATTCCCAAAATTATACGAGCACACAGTATCTTGTTTCGATACTGACCAATCTACCATATCTCATGAAGTGGTATCAAGCGTTATTTTTTTGCAGGCTGCCAGAGTAGCCAAAAGCAAAAGCAAAACCCCCGATCCAGATTGATCGAGGGTTGCAAGATCCTGTGTTATTTCTTTTTTTGGCGTTGGCCCATCGTAATTTTCTTCCACTTTGCCTTCTCGGCCGCCCGCAATGCCGCATCTTCCTTGCGCGCCAGATGCGCCAATTCCCGTTGCAGCTTGCGGTAATTGTCGTAGCGCGATTGGTCCAGTGTACCGTCAGCCAAGGCTGCTCGAATCGCGCAGCCGGGCTCGCGCAAATGCTGGCAATCGCTGAAACGGCAGGACTCCCCGAGCGATTCGATATCGTCGAAGGCGTCGCGAAACCCTTCATCCGCTTCCCACAGCTGCAGCTCGCGCATTCCCGGGGTATCGATCATCAAACCGCCGCGCGGCAAAAGGAACAGCTCCCGATGTGTCGTCGTATGGCGTCCCCGGTCATCTCCGGCCCGAACCTCGCTGACACGCTGCATCTCGGCACCGCTCAGCTTGTTGATCAACGTGGATTTTCCGACACCGGAAGAACCGAGCAAGGCGACAGTCTGACCTTCCCCCAAATAGGGTGCGAGCTGGTCCAAGCCCTCATCTTGTTCGGCACTGACGACATGCACCGGTACCCCGATCGCGACGGACTCAACCTCCGCGATGCGGGCTTCCAGATCGTCGCACAGATCCGCCTTGCTCAGCACGATGACGGGTGCAGCCCCGCTCTCCCAAGCAAGGATGAGATAGCGCTCGATCCGACGCAGATTAAAGTCGTGATTCAACGCATTGACGAGAAACACAGTATCGACGTTGGTGGCGACGATCTGCTCCTCTACCGTACTTCCCGCCACTTTGCGGGAGAACTTGCTTTTTCGGGGAAGCAAGGCATGGATCGTCGCTTTTTGCTCCTCCGGCCGCGGGCTGATCACCACCCAGTCGCCAACGGCCGGATAATCCTCCCGACCGGATGCCTCATAGCGAAGCTTTCCTGTCACCTCGCCCAAAAGCTCTCCATGCTCGCTTATCACACGATAGATTCGTTTATGTTCCAGCGTGACACGTCCCACGCTGTAGCCTTGCTCGGCATAAGGGGCAAAATGCGCTTCAAAGGCTGCATTCCATCCCATTTTTTGTAAAATACGTTCTGCTTTATTCTCTTGTTGAGGCTGATTCACCTGCGGATTCCCCCTGTAAATGGTTTCACACTTCCACCAGTCACAGTCGAATCCTCATCTGGTAAACGGGTTGTCGTTCGTTTAAAAGGAGGATTCCTGCGACCCGATTCCTGCAATTAGCTGTTTGTTCATGTACATAGTTTCCATAATACATCGCTCCTTTTTCTACAGAACCCATTACCTTTGATGAAGGCAGTATGGATCTTGCGTATTGTTTCCCAGTTATTGTAACACGAAGTATGCGGAATGCAATAGCGGCTAATCGCCGCCGCCACCGCCTCCATCTCCGCCCCCGCTGTCACTGCCGCTGTCGCTTCCCCACCAACTGTCGGAGCTTTTGCTCGGCTTGTCATCCGAGTAATACGAAGAGCCGCCGGAATCCCCTGATGCGTGATTTCCACGCTTTTTCTCTTTATTGGCGATATTGACCACTGCCAAGATGACGAACAATGCCAAAAACGCGAAGACGATCCCGATTGCCATCAGTCCCATACAGCACCTCTCCTCTCCATCCAAATTTTATCTGCTTGTTTTCTTCCTCAAGACACGTCCAAAGATCAACAGGATGGGCGATAAGAGAATCGCCGCCATGACCAGGGAAGCGCGTATCGAGTAACGAGTGCCAACCCAGCCCACAAAAGGCCCGCCAGCAGTCTGTCCCAACGCATCCGTCTGTCCCATCATCGAAATGATGGTAGCCCGCACCCTGCTCTCGATGTTCTGATTCAGCCAGGTATCAAACAAGGGCTGCGTGAGCGAGTTCAGCATCCCGATCAACAAGAGACAGACCAACGCCCATGTAAACGTCGGTGAAAAGGCAAACGCCAGAATCGCAGCGATGCGAATAAAGGTTAGTACGAACATCCCAACCATGACAACTCTTTCGTTGTTCATATCCAGCCGCCGTTCTCCTACACGAACGACAAAAATACTCAGGAACGTCGAGACCGCTGCGATCAAGCCAAACCACATCGCCATCGACAGGTGGGACTCCGGTATCCCGATCTCCGAGATGAGATGCGCCTCCCACAATCTGTCATACCCTTCTGACGCCGCTCCGCTAAAGAGCGTGACGACGAGGATCAGCAGCAGCATCGGTTCGCGGCGGATCACCTTTGCTCCGCTCAACCAAGTGGTCTTCATCTCCTGCCAATGGGACGAGTCTGCAGTCCGCTCAGGACGAACAAAACGAGGTTCTTTCATAAAAAAGATCAGGAACAGCCCCAACCCCAGATAAAGCAATCCCCCCACTGCATAAGGAAGATGTGTTCCCAAGGTGGAAAGACCGACACTGAGGGCAATCCCCAAGAGTGTCCCCATCAGGGAATAGCTTTTGGCCCGCAAGAAAAGGCTTCCCATCTTCTCGGTGCCGACTTCATCGACCACCCAGGCGGTATCCGCCCCGCTGATAAACGTGTAGCCAATCCCGCAAATCAGTTGGCTGACCAGTACCCAGACAAACACGCCTACGAACGGGATCAGCGTCTCCAGACTCGGAATAAAGCCCTGCAGCACAAATCCTGCACCCAGCGCAAACATGCCGGCAATGACAGATAGACGCCGGCTGTAGGTATCCGCTACAACTCCGGTAATCCCTTCAAAAATCAACACAGTCACTTCCAGCACCATGCCGACGATCAGCAGCTCCAGCGGGTTTAATCCCAGCGTGGCAATGTAGAAGATCGCATACGTCGTAAACATCGTGCTATTGGCCAATGACTGCAAAAATGCCATGATCATGTATACCTGTGACGCGTGAAATTTCATGTTTCCCCATCCACCTTTTCGGCAGACGACACGTCACGTCTCACTTGCTATTCAGTTGTCCATGACTGCGGAAGGCAAATGCGTACGTGTCGCCTAGCTTTTGTTTGGTCCTTTGATTTGTACTTGTTTGAACGCATGAGAAAATGTTTGCATGCTTGTACACCTCCTGATTGAATTCCTTACATTATAATGGAAAAACGCACTTCCTGGTTAAGAAAGTGCGTTTTTCATCGTGCTCTTTGTTTAGGCGTTGTGATTGATTACTTTTACCAGACTGGAGATCGTGCCGGCATGCATCGCTTCATGGATGAAAGCAAAGTTGCACAGCTCAGCTACAGTCTCAAAGCGCATGGGCCCCATTTCGATCGGTTTGGGCAATGCCCCTTCCAGCGATTCGGGCGACAGCTCGGAGAGTTTGTTCAACTGCTCCGCGAGAACAGCCAACAGTTCGTCTTTCGTCGGAGGTGTGATGGTCCAGTCTGCCGGCTTCGTCCCCATATTGAAAAGCGACTCGTAAGATTCTGGAAGCTCGATGACGTCCAGGGAACAGAGTGCAAGAATGCTGTTCTGCACGACTGCAATATGGCCAAGATTCCATTTGATCGTGTTGTTGAAAGCAGCCGGCTGTACATCGTAAAGCTCCTCTGGAATCATTTGGGCCCGGTGAAGCAACACACTGCGAATGGTTTTTCCTGAAGATAAAATCGCGGATGACATCAATGGACACCTCCATGAAATGGTAATCTTTTACCACTCCCATTGTACACGATTTTACGGACTGTTAGGCTTTTTTTCGAAAGAGACTGACGAGCGAAATCAGCAGAGCCAATCCGGAGAGAACCAGCGGCAAGGTGGTGCCGGTGCCGGTCGAGCCGCCTTGTGCTGCGGCTGGGGCTGCTTGCTCATCTGCGTGACCGTGATCGTGTCCATGTCCAGCATCCCCCGCTCCTTGTCTGATCGTTGTCACAGAGGCCGGCGTCTTGGAATCCTGTTCTCCCGTCCATTCTACGACTTCGCCATCGGTATAGGTCTGATAGGCTTTCCAGGAAAGCTCTCCCGCTTCCTTGGGATTGGCCCCGACGAAGGCGAATTCCACGAACTCATGCGGCCCGATGCCACCATCTGTCGCCGTCCAGATCAAGGCTGTATTGCGCCCCTCTGCGTCCTTTTCGAATTCATAGCTCCATCCAGGCACAGGTTGAACGGTGCTGACCTTCACTCCAGCGGGAAACTCCACTTTTACTTTGACGGTGTTCGTGTCTTTTTCCACCGGAACGCGGACCGTGTACTTTTCATAGGCACCCGTTGTGGTCTCCTTGGGATATACATTCACATGAGCCTGGGCTCCAGCGGCTGTCATCCAAACCACACCTGCCACCAAGAGACTGCTCATCCATTTTGCTTGTTTCATCTTTCTTCCTCCTCGACTTGTCTTTAACCGGGATACGGCATTTGGCTCATCCACAATCCTGCGAAAATAGCCAAAATCCCAAAAACAACTTCCCAGCGCAAACGCTTTTCGTTCAACACATGTTTTCCGAGCCAGCCATTCCTCTGTCGATAAGCGACAATCAGCATCAACAGGACCAAGACCAGCTTCACCACCAACAGATCGTTCCAGATCATCCAGCTTTCCAGCATCTTCGCGAGATCGGTCTGCACCCACAGCATGAGAATGCCTGTAAGCAGGGAAACCAGTGCCGCCATCGCGACAAGACGCAAAAAGAAGTGCTTGAATGCTTCATTCCCTCGCTGCGCCTGCGATCTGTGCAACAACAGGTAGGCGAGTGCTCCCAGCCATAGGGCAATGCTCAGGACGTGCAGCACGCGCAGCAGCAAAGCCAGCCACAAGGGGGAAAGCCCCCAGGCATGGCCGCCAAATGCTTGCGTGACGATCAGCAAGAGCCACACCGCGACATACCAGCCTGTGATCATGCCGGGTACTCCAAGCAGCAGAAGCAGCAATGCGGATACCAGAAGCATGATAGCAAAGGGAGATTGCGACAAGACAGAGACATTGCCTTGCCATAGCGCAGTTGTCAAGGAAGCAGCTGGAAGAGAGGCATCGTAGACGAACCACAATGAGGTCAGGCCGATGAACATCAGCAGCCAGCCGATCGGTCTGCCTCTTCCCAAGGACTGCGCAAAGGACGGCAGGCCATAGCGTTGAGCGAGACAAGCCACCAGGTACAAGCCCCCTCCGACGAGCAGGATACTCTGGGTAAGGAATCGGAGAAGGATCAGATACGTCGGATCTGCTTGCTTCTGGGACGGCTCAGCAACATGCGCACTCTTTTGTCCCAAGGAAAAGATCAGCCGCTCTTCCACCGGATGTCCATCCTCCGACACCACCGAAACGATTGCTGTATACGTCCCTTCCGCCAGATCTGGAGGCAACGAAACATGCACGTGCGACGCGTCACCCGGCTGCAGCTTGGGCCGCTCCAGCTTGACTTCCTCTCCGTTCCAGTCGTACAGATGAATCTCGACCAGATCTGCCTCCAGGACCTCTGTAAAAGCAAACGAGAGTTGTCCCGGGTTATGGTGCAGGAGTTCTCCATCTTTTGGCGAGCTGTCCACCAATCCGGCGTGGGCCTGGACATTGCCGATCCCTCCCATGAGGATCAGGAGAAAACAGATGATCCGTACTAGGATCTTCGTGCTTTTCATGTTCATTTCGATCACCTTCCGCTACATAAGCCTACCAGAACGACGGCTTGTTCCATATGGCTCACCCGGGCTATTTTCAACGAGTATCGCCAAAAAAAGAAAGACCCAGACCGGATTTTATCCAGCCTGGGCCTTCATGCCTCTATTTATCTGCCGCTCTTCATTTCTGTCCAATAGCGGTCATACTCTTGCAGGGTATCCCCTACATCGACCAGCCACTCTGCCCGAGCAATGTCTTTCGGGTCGAGGAAGATCATTTTGTTGGAGCGGTACTCTTCGCTGTGCAGAGGATACGCCTGCTCATTCGGGTTGCTGTATCCGATGGATTCGTAGTTCTTCACGCTTACCTCTGGGTCCATCAGGTAGTTGATGAATTTCTCAGCCAAATCCTTATGCTTGGCTCCTTTGGGAATCGCCATGGTATCCGCCCAGATGGTTGCCCCTTCTTTCGGAATGACGTAGTCCACATTCGGATTCTCGGCTTGGATAAACGCAGCGTCGCCAGACCAGACAGAGCCGATCCACGCTTCTTCCGCAATCATCTTCTGCTTGATGTTGTCGGTGTCAAACGCGATGACATTTGGCAACAAGGTCTTCATATCGGCAAATGCCTTTTCCAGTTCGCCCTTGTCAGTCGAGCTGTTGGAGAAACCGTTTTTGATCAGGGCCATTCCCATGACCTCACGCGGGTCATTCAGGAGAATGACACGGCCCTTGTACGCTTCGTTCCACAAATCATTCCAGCTTGTCGGCTGTTCTTTGACATAATTCTTGTTGTACGCGATCCCGGTAATCCCCCATGTGTAGATGATGGAGTGCTTGCTGCCAGGGTCAAACGGCGGCGTCTGGAAGGAGGAGACGATGTTTTTCAGGTTTGGAATGTTCTCTTTGTTAATTTCCTCCAGAAGACCAAGTTCAATCATCGTCGCTACCATGTAGTCGGATGGCTGGATCAGGTCGTAGCCCGATGCGCCCGCCTGGATTTTGGCCAGCATCTCTTCGTTGCTGCCGTAGACGTCGTAGTTTACCTTGACGTTGAATTTTTGCTCGAAGTCGGCAATGACTTCGGGATCGAAGTTGTCAGCCCAGCTGTAGATATTGAGCACTTGGGCTTCCTGCTCCGAAGACGAGGAACAGCCTACGGCCGTAAAAGCGAGTGCGGCGGTCAAAGCGCCGATCAAAAGTGATTTGAAGCGTTTCAATGCAGATCATCCTCCTATCAATATGGGATCGTCTTAGAGTCCTTGCGTCTGAAGAGCTCAGCTACGATCACCAGAAGTACGGTACTTGTGATTAACAATGTAGATAAAGCATTTACCTCTGGAGAAACTCCCCGTTTCACCAGCCCGTAAATATACAGCGGCAAGGTAGTCGAGTTCGGCCCCGCCACGAAAAACGAGATAATGAAGTCGTCCAGCGACAAGGTGAAGGACATCAAAAATCCTGCGACAATCCCGGGCATAATCAATGGCAATATCACGTAGCGAAGCGTCTGCCACGGAGTCGCGCCCAGATCCTGCGACGCTTCCTCCAGATCCTTGCCCATATCTGCGAGACGAGCGGAAATGATGACCATCACAAACGGAATACTGAAGGTCGTATGCGCCATGATCAGTGTCGCCTTGCCCAAATCAACCTGGAACTGGCTAAACAGGATGAGCAGCGCCAAGCCGAGCATGATCTCGGGAATCACAATCGGCAGATAGATCAGGCCGTTGATGATATTTTGCCAGCGCAGCGAATAATGCTTGATCGCCAAGGATGCGGCAGTGCCGAGAACCGTAGCCAGCACGCTGCTGATGAGGCCGATCGACAGGCTGTTCGTCAGCGCCTGCATCACCTGCCTGTTCTCGAACAAGGAGATGTACCACTTCCAGGTAAAACCGCTCCATACCGCATTGATCCGCGATTCATTAAACGAGTAGAGAATCAGGACCGCAATCGGCAGGTAGAGGAAGACAAGCATCAGCCAGGAAAATCCTGACAACGCCTTGGAGCGCTTTTTCATGCTGATCCCTCCTTCGCACCGCCGGCTTGCGTAGCCTTGAAGTAGAGCAGAATCAGCAGCAAGGACAACAGCATCAGCACGATGGACAACGCAGATCCGAACGGCCAGTCACGCGCCGAGAGGAACTGGTTCTGGATGACGTTGCCGATCAGGGCCGACTTCGCTCCCCCCATCACATCCGGAACGACGAACATCCCGATCGAGGAGACGAAGACCAGGATCGAACCCGTCACGACGCCCGTCTTGGTCATCGGCAGGGTCACATGCCAAAATGCCTTCCATGGCGTCGCGCCCAGATCATAGGCCGCCTCCAGCTTGCGGTAATCCATCTGCTCCAGTGATACGTAGATCGGCAGAACCATGAACGGCAGGAGCGTGTAGACCATCCCGACGAGCACGGAGCCGGAATTGTACAGAAGCGTCAGCGGCTCGTCGATCAAGCCAAGTGACTGCAAAATGGTATTGACGACCCCTTGCGAGCGCAAAATGATGACCCATGCGTAGGAACGAACCAGGAAGTTGATCCAAAAAGGAATCATGACCAATAGCAGCCAAATTTGCTGCTTGGACTTCTCCAGCCTGGAAATGTAATAGGCCAGCGGATAGCCGCACAGGATGGAAAATACCGTCGTCAATACGGCGACAACCAATGTATCCCAAAAAATCAGACCGTATAAAGGATCAAAGATGCGTATGTAGTTGTCGATGTTAAATTGATAGACAACTTGCCCGTACGTGCCTCGCTCCATGAAAGATAAGGCCAGCATCAGGATCATTGGCAAGACGAAGAGCGCCCCCATCCACACAAGTGTCGGCAGCGCAAGGAGTTTGATTCGCTTTGTCTTCAACAAGAAAGCACCACCTCGTCCGTCTGTGACCAGCCAATCGCCACTTGATGATCCACCTGCCAGTCATAGCCTTCGTTGGCGTATTGATGGGCCAAGACGCTCATTTCTGTTCCATCCAAGCGAATATAAATCTTTCGCAGATTTCCAAGAAATACGACGTCCGTGATCCGTCCCGTCTTCTTGTGCTTCTCTGATTCCACATCTCTTGGATACAGCTTCAATTTTTCAGGTCTGACCGCTGTGCAAGTCCCATCCTCCTGGAAGATGTTGTTCTCGCCGATAAACGTGGCGACGAACATCGTTTGCGGTCGGTTGTAGATTTCGGCAGGGGACGCGATTTGTTCGATCCGGCCTTTGTTCATCACAGCGATCCGATCTGACATCGCCATCGCCTCTTCCTGGTCATGCGTCACATAGATGAACGTGATGCCCAGGTTTTTTTGCAGATTTTTCAATTCCAATTGCAGGCTTTTGCGCAGTTGATAGTCAAGCGCTCCCAGCGGCTCGTCCAGCAGCAACACTTTGGGGTTGTTGATGATGGCTCTGGCGATCGCAACCCG
Organism: Brevibacillus panacihumi W25; assembly: GCF_000503775.1. Classification (GTDB taxonomy): domain Bacteria; phylum Bacillota; class Bacilli; order Brevibacillales; family Brevibacillaceae; genus Brevibacillus; species Brevibacillus panacihumi_A. The sequence continues at coordinate 1,145,059 of NZ_KI629785.1, forward strand.
CTGCTGCTGGCCTCCGGAAAGCTGCTTGGGAGTGCGCTTTCTCAGCTCGCTCAACTGCACGTATTGCAACACCTCTTCCAGCCTCTGCTGCTGCTCGGCTCCGTTCACCTTTTTCATCTTCAGGCCAAACAAAATGTTTTGCTCGACCGTCATGTGAGGAAACAGCGCATACTGCTGGAACACCATGTTCATATCCCGCTTGTAAGGAGGAACCTGGGAGAGCGGCTTGCCATCGAGGGAGATCTCGCCGGACGTCGGCTCTTCAAAGCCCGCAATCATACGAAGCAACGTGGTTTTGCCGCAACCACTGGGACCCAGCAATGTCAAAAACTCCCCTTCTTCTATAGAAAGAGAAAAAGGGGGGACTACGACAGAGCCGGCAAATTGTTTTTCAATGGTATCCAATTGTATGATTGTTTTCATCTTGTCATCTCACCATATGTAGAAATACTCATGCCAATCTAGGTAAATATATCGTGTATGATTCGTTTTGTAAACAGTTTCAAGGCAGGAATGCAATTTTTCCTTCGATTATTTTCCAAAAAAAGACACCGAATGTCGCCGCATCCGGTGTTGATCCCTTTTGCAATTCCCTACCCTTTGGAAGGGTATTCGCCATACAGACAAATGATATAGTGGACTCCCAGATAGGGCTGCATATTGTTGTGAGGCTGATCATTCCCCGCTACACCAATCGCCAATGGGCTCATGGTTGTCCCGTCTGCAGATGGGGCATACGCAGGAATACCTCCCCGGATGTTCGTTGTATTTGCCCAGATCGCTTGGGTAGGATCGGCTGCATTCGCCGCCTGGATCACCCGCGGGGTATGTGTGTGTGCAGGGATTTCCGATGTCCGAAGAGCAACCGAGCTTGTCCCCGTTGTCTGACCGTTCACCCGCGGTGTCAGACCGGGCCCGTGACCGAAGTGCATCGGTGCTTTCCCCCGCAAATCAGGCAGGCAAAATGTCGATTTGCAGTCTCCGCCATACCTACATCCCAAAATACTGTATAGAGCCGTATTTCTACTGATTTGCAGCTCTTGTCCTTCGCAAAATGCCCAATCCTTCGGTGGATATTGTCCAGCAAATATTCGGATTTCTCCTACAAACCCATCCATGTCCCAAAACCTCCTTTATCATGAATCCCGTGGGGGAAATACCCCTTGTATGCAAATGCAATAATTGAGCACCGTGTAAGGCTGCATGTTCGGGTGGGCTTGTCCCTGTCCACTCGTTGTCAAGGCTTGTCCATGCATGACGCTATTCGCACTGGAATGGTAGAGTTTTGTCGCCTCGTTGTTCGCCCATCGTTTCTTGTCAGCAATCTGCTCAGTCGCCGGCGCGTTCGTACCGAAAGCCTGATGCTGATGGGCCGGCATTTCCTGATTTGTCAGGACATGGCTTTCTTCTCCTCCCGTATATCCTGCTCGGATGCCCGCCCCTGCGTGAATGGGTACACGCCCGCGCAGATCCGGCAGACAAAAATGGATTTTCCCATCTCCTCCATAGGTCGTTCCCAGTAAAGAATAGAGCGGTTGATTCGTTATAATCGCCAATTGTTGTCCATCACAAAAAGCCCAGCCTGGCGGGGGATAATCACCCGCGAACAGACGAATTTCACCTAGAAATGGCATCATGACATTTCCTCCCTTTTTCGTGGTTGTTCTTTAGCTTTTCGGTGGATACAAACCCGTGACCGCGATAATAAAAGTAATGGCAAGCGACGGCATCATATTGTCATGCGGCTGATTCCCGCCCACATTCGACAGACTGTTTGCATCCATCAACGCTGAGGGAGCTTCAGCCGCTGTGGAAAAAACTTTTGCACTTTGCGCCCATACTTGATTTAGCGGTGTATCTGAATCCCCCTGAAGCTGGGAGGCATGGACGTTATGCGTATGGGCAGGGAGCTGGGGCAAGGAGAGCGTGACTGTCTCTGATCCTGCTTTTGCACCAAGATCGTATTTCGTGCCTGTCATGGGATTCGTCCCCCGATGCACAGGAAGTCTTCCCCGCAAGTCAGGCAAAGCAAAGGTCGACTGCCCATCTCCTCCATACGTAGTGCCAATCAAGGCAAACAAGACTTCGTACTCGGCTATGGGCAATTCTTGTCCGTTGCACAAGGCCCACCCTGCCGGGGCATATTCTCCTCCGAACATCCTGATTTCTCCAACATAGTAATCTTCCATCGTCATTCTCCTCCATCGCAGCATCTGTTTGTTTGAAAAAGTGCCGGCCAGGAGTTGACCGGCACCTTCTTTCCAGATCATCGAACGACAATCCGCACCTGCGTTTCAAATCCTTCATAACGAACTGTCAGAATGGTTTCGCCTGTTTTCAGCGCCTTTACCTTGCCAGCCTTGACCGTGGCAATGCTTGTATCCTCAATCTCCCAGTCCCAGTCGTCAGATACAATCTCGTCATATCCCTTTTCATACTCTGCATACAGACGAAGCTGTCGGGATTCCCCTTCCTCCAAATTCAGAAAGAGCGGGGACAGCCTGATCTCCCGGATCTCCTTTTCCTCCATGACCAGGACGCGCACGGTAACACTCTGTCCGCTGTAACGAGCCGTAATGGTTGCTTTTCCTGGTTCTCCTGCGGTGATTTCCCCCTCATCGGTGACACGGGCTACATCCGGGTCGCTTGATGTCCAGGCGGCCAGATCGGTCAATTCAGGATCGGTGCCGTTTTTCGTCGTGCCATACAAACGGAGCTGCTTTTCGCCACCCGTCTCCAGAATCACATTCCTGCCTGCATCGATGCTGAGCGAACGAATCGATTCTCTGGATATGGTGACAGGGATGGTTAACTCTTCTCCCAGATAGCTGACGGTAATCCAATCTTCGCCTTCTTCTTTGCCCGTCTTGATGCGTCCGTTTTCGAATGTGACGAGACCATTCTCGGAATGAAAGCGGGTCTCGGGATCCCGATTAATCTTTGTGCGAATGCCATCATTCCGATAATAGATGCTGACGCTGGTCGTAATTCCAGGATAGAGCCAAAGCGCAGAATCCGATGCCACCAGCGTGCCTTCCCTGTCATTCTTTTTGCGGACGGTAATCGCTGCCGTATCCGTTTTTTTGCCGTCTGCGGTCGTGACGGTGATGGTAGCCTCTCCTGCTTTATGGGAGGTTACCACTCCGTCTTCATCCACACTTGCCACCTTGGGATGGCTGCTCGACCAGATCACGGCCTGGTTGGTAGCGTCGTTCGGCTGCACGGTGGCCTTCAGCTTTTGGGTTTCCCCCACCAGCAGCTTGAGAGAATCCTGATCCAGCTTTACGCCTGTTACGGGAACTTCCTCTACTGCTTTTTTCACTGTTACTTTCGCAGAGGCGTTTTTTTGGCCCTCCATGGTGGTTGCCATGATGACGGCATCGCCCGGATTTTTGGCTGTTACCACACCTCTGCCATTCACCTCAGCCACATGAGGATCGCTGCTCGACCAGATCACGGCCTTGTTCGTCGCGTGACTGGGGAAAACAGTCGCAATCAAGGTTCTGCCCTCGCCTTCGAAGAGGGTAAGGCGGTCTTCATCCAGCGAGATTCCCGTCACAGGCACCCATGGCGTTGGATCAGAGACGCGCAGCACAATGCTCTTTTCCAGGGAAGTGACGTTGCCCGCCTCATCACGCAGTTCCAGCAGGACTTTTTTCGGGCCATTTCCGTTGGGCAGTGTCCAGGAAACCGAGCGACTGTATGCTTGCCAGTTGCTCCATGTGCTGTTCTCATTCGCGATGCGCATTTCGATCTGTCCGAGATTGTCCGTTGCGCTGATGGACAGATTCACCCGTGGGGAACTGGTCGTCCCAGCTCCGTTGTTAATCGCAAAGCTTCCGCTTGGGGGAGCTGTATCTAGAATGATGCTTTGGGTGTAGACTTGGCTTTCGTTCCCTGCCTGGTAGCGAAATTTGATCGAAACGGATTTTGTACCATCTATGCCTGGCAGTTGCAAATGTTTCGTCGAGGAGAATGGTTCAAAAGTGCTCCATGCTCCATCTGTGTTGTATGACATTTGCAAGCCGTCAGCAGAACCGTTTGCCCTGATTTGCAACGTGACGTCCCGTGATGCTGTAAACAGGGAACCATTGTTGATGGTAAATCCGCCGACAGGTGTAGATTTGATGATCGAAAATTGAACGGTTGTGACATTTCCGGCTTCATCGGTCACCACCAGCTTGTATTCCCCTTCGAGCGAGACAGTATGGCCGTTGGGAATTCTCTGTCCGTTCAGCGTTGCACTTCCTTCTGAAAAAAAGATCGTCCTGTCGGTGTTGTACACTGCTTGATTCGTCACACCACTTACGATAGGGGGCGTTGTATCCAGGATGATACTGGCTGTCTTGGTCGCCTGGTGTCCCAGTACATCCACCAGCTTGACGTATACGGTTTTTACTCCGTCGCCGCTGCTGAGATTCCAGGTCTTTGTGCCAACATATGGTTCTTCTGCTGTGAAACCCGATGGTTCATTGGCAAAAGACATCCTCATGCTCGTCAAATCTGTTGCGGTAATGGTTACATGTACTTGGGACTGATTGGTAAAAGCCGCTCCGCCATTTATCTGAACTGCCGCCTCAGGAGGTGATTTGTCCACGATAAACTGCAGGGCGTTCGTATTGCCCGCGGAATCGGTCACGATTAAGTCATACTGGCCTTCTTGGGTAATGGTATGGCCACTGTTAATCAGGACACTGTTTAAGGTTGCCGAAGCCCCGTTCGAATCTGAGAAGGTTACGGTTACATCGTTCTTGTATGCTCCTCCCATTGAGACGCCAGAAATCACAGGAGCTATGGTATCAAGAATAATGGTTGCGGATTGTTTGGCTGTCTCATTGCCTGCTGCATCGCGGAACACCGCGTACACGTTTTTGGTCCCGTCTCCAGGGGTCAATTGCCAATGAATGGGACTTAGCAGATCGTACCACGTCGTAAAAGGGCCGTCTTCCTGATTGGAAACACTTACCTGAACCGGGAGACTTGCTTCGCTCGTACCAATGTCCACATACAAGTCGACATCCCTTGATAAGGTATAGGCTGTTCCGTTATTGATGGTGAATGTTGTCACGTCAGGCGGAGTTTGATCCAAGTAGATGGTTCGCGAAACGACTTGCGATTCCAGCCCTGCGGAATCCCTCGCCTGTACATAAACCGTCTTTAGACCCTCGCCAGCGGAGAGGTTCCATTCATACTCAGGCGTATAGGGCATCCAGGCGGAAGTCCACTCATTTTCCACATTGGAGAGACGCATTTGAATGCTGTCTCCAGAATCTGGGTCTGTGATCAATGTCTTGATTGTTACCTTCTGACTGCTTGTCGATGCCGCGCCATCATTGATCAAGAACGACTCGATGATAGGAGGCTCATTCACATCCAGGACCTGAATGGTAAAAGACTTGGAAAAGGTCCCGCCTGATGATTTTGTGACGTGAATCAAAAATGTGTACAAGCTTTTGGTTTCATAGTCCAAGGGGCGTTTTGTCAACAGATCGTTTTCTTGAACGAAAAATGCTTCTGCATCCGTTCCGCTTAGGGTGAAAGTAAAGGTTTCATCTGGGTCGGGGTCAGTCGCGGTGAGGAGACCGATCTCCGTGCCAGCCAGGCTATTTTCGGGGACTGTGTGATTGGATAATTGGATGTCTGTAGGTGGTGAGTTGAAGGTTACTTCCAGGTAGGTTATCGTACTGTGGATTCTCTTCGAAGCTGTCATTAAAAAAGAAGAATGTCCGTGTTCCGTCGTCGCTAACCGTATTTCCCTCCAAGACAAAGGTAGCTTTCTTTCCGTTTGCCTCAAGTTTCGGTGTTACATAGCTCGTTACGTCTATCCGTTGCCTTCCTTCGGAGACTACCGGGTACCTGGGGGAAATCTGGCTGCCCTTTACAGGCAAGGCTCGGCTTTCATCCTCCGTCCAATCGTCATGATCTGAACCGAACAGATCCAAAAATGGAGGTGAGCCCTTGGGTTCAAGACCTCTGACGTTCAGACTGAGCATGACGGACTTGATCTTTGCGTCGGGGTTTTGAATCACATGCTCCTTGATCGGGTCCAGATTGAATCGGATTGCCCCTGTCATAATCCCGAAAGCTTTTTCGTAACCAATGAACATGACGTGATCCTGAGTGACTAGGGGTCCTGACTCCCCCTTTGGATGGCCAGCTAGGTCGTCCACAAACTTGTCCGCCTCTGGCCTGATTTTCAAAGTTTGCGGATCAGCAGCCATGGCGGATTGTGGAACCGTCGCTGCCGGAAATAAACTAAAAAACAAGACAAAAACGATCAGACGTGCAAGATGCCTTTTCATGTATCCTCCCCTCTCTCTTATAAAAATGGATTAGAAATACAAGATCCTGGTTGATTATATATGCAACCCGGCACTCTTTTCTGTAATCCTCGTCACAATTGCAAAAAAGCGTGTCGGAAGTTTTCTGTAGATTCCTTCCATAAAATGCCATAAAAAGACAAAGAGTCCCGTCAGCAGAATACTCTACTCTCGGGACTTTTTCCTTCTGTCTTTACCAGATTATTTGTTTATTTTGTCACCAGTTCCAGTGCTACCGGAATATTGCTCTCCACTTTTTCGCCTTTCGCTACTTTCACTGCAGTTTGCAGAGCAGTCTCACCGATCGCTGCCGGTTTTTGCGCGACTGTTGCTGCCATTTTTCCGTCTTGTACCGCTTTCACCGCATCATCCGTAGCGTCGAAACCGACGACCAGCACATCCTTGCCTTGTGCTTCTACAGCTTGCAATGCGCCCAATGCCATCTCGTCATTGTGTGCAAAAACGGCCTGGATGTCCTTGTTGCCTTGCAGGATATTCTCCATGACACTCAGCCCTTTGGCACGGTCAAAATCAGCAGGCTGGGATGCGACTACCTTGATGCCTTCTTTGTTGTCTATCGCGTCGTGGAAGCCTTGGCCGCGGTCGCGAGCAGCGGATGTTCCGGCGATGCCTTGCAGCTCGACGATGTTGCCTTTTCCGCCTAGTTTTTCCAGGATGAACTCGCCTGCCATTTTACCTCCTGCCGCATTGTCGGAAGCGATATGGGAGACCACCTGTCCGCCTTCTGCCGCACGGTCAACGGTGATGACCGGAATATTGGCTTTGTTCGCCGCTTCGACTGCGGTCACGATCGCTGCGCTGTCGGTCGGATTGATCATCAGGACGCTCACTTTTTTCTGGATCAGATCCTCCACGCCGCTGATTTGTTTCGCTGTATCATCCTGCGCGTCTACTACCAGCAGCTCGACACCGGCTTCCTTCGCCGCTTTTTCTGCTCCTTCTTTCAAGGATACGAAAAACGGGTTGTTCAAGGTGGATACGGCCAGACCGACTGTCACCTTGCCGTCAGTATTGCCTGTCGATTGCTCCGGTGTATTGTTCTCCAAATTGGACGTCGTGGAACAGCCAGCCAAAACACCAAGCACCAGAGATGAAGCCAGTGCCATTTTCAAAAACTTTTTCATGAAAACCATCCTCCTTGTTTTCTCGCTGTCTATTTCTTTGCTTTAGATCGGTCGATCAATACTGCCAGCAAAATAACTGCCCCTTTGACTACCGACTGGTAAAAAGAGGAAACATTCAGCAGATTGAGACCGTTATCTAACACACCGATGATCATCGCGCCAATCAAGGTACCGACGATCCAACCATTTCCCCCGGACAAGCTGGTGCCCCCGAGTACGACCGCCGCGATAGCGTCCAGCTCGTAGGAAGTACCCGCTGTCGGCTGAGCCGAATTGAGCCGGGATGTGAGGATAACCCCGCTGATCGCGGCAAAAAGACCGCTGATGGCATACACCATGACTTTTACCTTGGACGTGCTGATTCCAGACAAGCGGGTCGCTTCTTCATTGCTCCCCAGTGCGTAGACATGACGTCCAAATGTTGTATGGCGCAAGATAAAATACAAGATCGCAAAAGAAATCAGCATCCAGATGACAGGCATCGGAATCTCTAGAAAGAAGCCCTTCCCGAGAATGGCGAAATCGGGGTTAAGCCCGGTGATGGGTCTTCCTTGGGTATAGACCAGTGTCAGACCGCGGAAGATCGTCATGGTCGCCAGTGTCGCGATAAATGGCGCAACCCTTCCTTTGGCAATCACCACGCCATTGATCGCCCCCATCACGGCACCAGCCAGAAGACCGATGAGGATGGCGAGCCAGGTATCCATGCCGCCCGCCATCAAGCCTGCTGTTATCGCGCTCGATAGCGCCAGGATGGAACCGACAGACAAGTCAATGCCCCCGGTCAGGATGACAAAGGTCATCCCGAACGCGATCAGGGCGTTGATCGAAATCTGCCGCAGCACGTTGAAAATATTGCTTACGGTCAAAAAGTCGTTCGTAATAATCGACAAGACGATCACAATGAGTGCCAGCCCCAATAAAGGGCCCATTTTTTTCAAAAAGTTAAACGGCATGGCTCTTCCCTCCTGTCGCCGCATGCATGATCAATTCCTGTGTCGCCTCTGCGCGGGTGAACTCCCCGGTGATCCGTCCCTCATGCATAACCAGAATCCTGTCGCTCATTCCGAGCACCTCTGGCAGCTCGGAGGAAATCATCAGAATGGCTACCCCTGACTTGGCCAGATGGTTCATAATGTCGTAAATTTCCTTTTTCGCCCCGATATCTACGCCTCGCGTCGGTTCATCGAGAATGAGAATCTTCGGCTCGGTCGCCAGCCACTTGCCAATGACCACCTTTTGCTGGTTGCCCCCAGACAGGGAGCCTACGATCTGCTCTCCGCCTGCTGTCTTGATGAGCAACCGCTTGATCGCATCATCGCTGAGCTCCTGCTCATGTTTTGGCCGCAGCACGCCAAGCGAAGAAACTTTGTCCAGATTGGGCAAGGAGATGTTTTCGCGGACGGGGAGGGACAGCACCAGCCCTTCCTCTTTACGGTCTTCCGTGACCAGGGCAATGCCGGCGCGGATCGCATCGATGGGACGAGTGATGCGCACAGGCTGATGATCGACAAAAATCTGACCCTCGGACACATGCTCCAGTCCGAAAATCGCTTTAGCCATCTCTGTGCGTCCAGCTCCCATCAGTCCGGCAATCCCTACGATCTCGCCGCTTCGGACCGAGAAGCTGATCTTCTCCAGTTTTCCTTTGACGCTGAGATTGTCCACACGCAGCCGCTCGTCCCCGCATTCGATCTGTTCTTTGGGAAAACGGTCCGTAATCTCGCGTCCCACCATCATCCTGACGAGCTCATCCATATTGGTCGAGGCCGTCTCGACTGTGCCGACGTATTGCCCGTCGCGCAGGACGGTGATCCGGTCGCTCACCTGGAAGATTTCTTCCATCCGGTGCGAGATGTAGATCATGCCGACCCCTTTTTGCTTCAAGGAGGCAATCACTTGGAAGAGGGCGTCGATCTCCCGATGGGTCAAAGCTGCTGTCGGTTCATCCAGGACCAGGATGTCGGCCTGCATCGACAAAGCTTTGGCAATCTCAATCATCTGCTGCTGTCCGACCGACAAGTCGCCCACGAGGGTATCCGGGTCCAGATCGATCTCCAGCTGCTTCAGCCAATGCTTGGCTTCTTTTCTCATTTTGGCCCAATTGACGAATCCGGATCTGCCGTAGGTAAACTCGCGTCCGAGAAAAATATTCTCCATGACCGAGAGATGCGAAATCAGGTTCAATTCCTGGTGGATGATCGCAATGCCTAGCTTGCTCGCGATATCCGGAGTCATTTTTTCCTGCGCTGCTCCCTTGACGAGAATCGTCCCGGCATCCCGCTCGTAAATCCCGCCGAGGATTTTCATCAGGGTAGATTTGCCTGCCCCATTCTCCCCCATGAGTGCGACCAATTCGCCGCTTTTCAGGTTCAATTGGACGTTCTCCAAAACCTTGACACCCGGAAAGGATTTGCTGATTTGTTTCATTTCCAACAGATGTTCCGACACTGCTCTCCCTCCCTTCCCCTGCACCTCCGTCAGAAGGTGACACCGGACTGCAGGATGATATTGGCATATGGCGTGCACTCGCCTGTACGGATAATCGCTTTTGCGTCTTTGCTGAGCTGCTTGAATGTTTCGTGGCTCACGCTCTCCCGCTGTACGCCTTCAAACGTCTCTTCCAGACGCGCCAACAAGGCTGGCTGGGCCGCCTGGAGTTCTTGCGCATAGATCACTTTTTCCACCTGCATCTCCAAGAGGACAGCGTCCAGGACCTCCACGAAGGTAGGCAGGCCGGGGACGACAGCCAAGTCGATGCGAGTCACAAAATCAGGGATGGGCAAGCCCGCATCACAGATGATGATTTGGTCGGTATGGCCAAGCTGGCTGATAACACTGGAAAGTTCACTGTTTAAAATGCCACATTTTTTCATAATAACCCCCTGTTATTGGTGAAACTGCTCGACCTGCGCCAAGGTTGGCATTCCCGCTTGCGCCCCCAGACGCGTGACTGCCAGGGCTGCCACTTTTGTCGCGAAGGCCACGGCGTCCCGAACCGATTTTCCGCTGGCAAGCGCATAGGAAAACCCGGCGTTGAAAGAATCTCCCGCTCCTGTGGTATCGACGACAGGCACTTGATGACTGGGTACAACTCCGCTTTCTTCCTCCGTCAAAAAGGCTGCTCCCTTCGCGCCCAAAGTCGTGACAACGATCCGCACGCCTTTTTTCTGCAGGGAACGCATGGCCGCCTCCAGACCCTGTCCCTTCTCTTCTGCCAGGATGAGCAATTCGGACTCGTTAGGAATCAGGACATCGACGTGCTGCAGCAATTCATCTGGCAGCGGGCGGGCTGGTGCAGGATTCAGGACTACCGTTTTGCCGAGGCTTTTGGCTGTTTTAGCAGCGTGCAGGACGGTTTCCAGAGGAATTTCCAGCTGCAGCAGCACTGCGTCCGCTGCGGCAATCTTCGCTGTTTGCGCTTCCAGATCCATCGGTAGACATGCGGCATTGGCACCGGGAACGACAATGATCTGATTATCACCCTCGGCTAAGACGATGGACGCGACACCTGTATGGCCGTCTTGCACCGTCTTGACTCCTGCCACATCAATCCCTTCGCGGTTCATGGCACGCAAAAGATCTTCCCCGAAGCTGTCGTTGCCAACAGTACCAATCATGGCGGTCTTGGCGCCAAGGCGTGCCAGGGCAACAGCTTGGTTGGCACCTTTTCCCCCGGGGATAAAATGAATCTGTTCACCCATGACGGTCTCTCCGAGAGCAGGCGGGCGATTGGCTTCTACGACGATGTCCATATTTAAACTGCCGATGACGACAATATGTGGCGAGCGATTCATGAATCTCTCCCTTTCTATGAAAACGTCTCTATCTTGGCGGATGTGGATAAACGCCGTTCTACCCGCCAAAAGACGAAACTAACGACGATCAGTAAACGGTTACATATATTAACAAAAGAGTAGACAAACTCTGTATGAATTTATCTGTAACCGGTTACATATATTCATGCGTATAATATACTCCTGGGACAAAAAACTTGTCAAGAAAATTCCCGCTGGAGAACTTCGGAATATAAAAGGAGCCAAGGGATATTCCCTCGACTCCTTATGTCTATGAATGAACAAGCAGCTTATTCTGGCGCGCGATACACTTCTTTTCCTGCTACGATGGTCTGTCTGCAGGTAAAGTTCGAAGCCAGCACGATAAGATCTGCATCGTATCCGCTTTCCAGCTTGCCTTTTTTCGCATCCAATCCCAGCAAGGAAGCTGGGGTCTGGGAAGCCATTTGCACTGCTTCCGGAAGAGGTACCCGGCTTAGCTTCACCATGTTCTCCACTGCCCGGTTCAGCGTCAGTATGCTGCCCGCAAGCGTTCCGTCCGCCAGCTTGGCTTCCTCGCCTTTTACGGTGACTTCTTGTCCCCCGAGATCGTACTTGCCCTCTCCCATGGCTGCGGCACGCATCGAGTCGCTGATCAGAGCCAGTCGGTCCGCTTTCTTCACCCGATACAGAATCCGCATTACCGCAGGGTGGACGTGAATTCCGTCCGCAATCAGTTCGGTGCTGAGGTGTTCGTGGTACATCGCGGCCCCGACAACACCTGGCTCGCGATGATGCAGCCCGGTCATGGCATTAAAGCAGTGGGTAAAATGACCGACACCTGCCTGCACAGCCTGCGCAGCCTCATCGAAGCTGGCCCCGGTATGGCCCGCCGAGACGAGGACTCCTTGCCCGTTCAGCCAACGAATCGCTTCAGCGGCGCCGGGCTGTTCAGGTGCAATGGTCACGACTTTCAGCATCCCGTCCGCCAATTCGTGCATATGGCGCACCTCTGCAAGCGTTGGGAACGAAATGTCCTGTTCATTTTGCGCTCCCTTGTAGCGCGGATTGATCCAAGGGCCTTCCAGATGGATGCCGACTGCTTCTGCTCCTTCCAGTCCCTGCCTGCTTGTAGCGACGATATTTTTCAGGGCCTGCTCCAGCTTTTCATAGGAAGCTGTCATGGTCGTGGCGAGAAAGGAAGTGACACCGTAACGCGCCAAGGCTGTCGAGATCGCTTGCAAGGATTCCGGTGTCGCATCCATCGTATCGTACCCTGCGATGCCGTGCATGTGTATATCGAGAAAACCCGGGCATATCCAGCCATCTCCCACGTCAGTGACGCGCTCCGGCAGCCCTTGATGCCAATTGGCGGCCGGGCCGGCATACAGGATCTTGCTTCCCTCGACGATCACCAGCCCATCAGGCAGCTCCTCTCCGTGCGTGATGACTGTTCCCCTTAAAGCAAATGATTCCTTCAATCTGTTCCCCTCCGTCTTGCGTGTCCGCCTGTGTCATGGAATGTGGCTACAAACGACGCCGTACCTCCTCTGCCTCTTCGACCAGTCGGTGCAGCAGTTCTGCAGCCGACACATCCTGGCTCAGCGAAGCCGCCTGTCCCGCCCATAGCGACAGATACTCCTTGTTTTGCTGTTTGGCTGCTGCCGCGCGGATATCCCTTGTCAAACCATTTTGAACCGGATAAGTCGGCAGCTCCTGCTCCATTGGCTCGAGCAGGCTGATGAACGCATTGGTCACCCCTCGTGCTGGTTTTCCCGAAAAAGCGCGGGTCAACACCACCGACTCGTCGCTTGCTTCCCGCACAGCTTTTTTGTGCAAGGGATGCGCGCCGCTCTCCACGCAAGTCAGGAATGCCGTACCCAGCTGCACGCCTGCAGCGCCCAGGGCAAATGCTGCTGCGATTCCCCGGCCGTCCATGATGCCCCCGGCAGCGATCACCGGAATCCGAACCCGATCCACTACTTGCGGCACCAAAGCCATCGTCCCGATCAGATTGCTTGGCGAATCCGGCAAAAAGGAGCCGCGATGCCCTCCTGCCTCGCTGCCCTGTGCCGTCAGCATGTCGACACCGCTCTCCTCCAACGCTGCGGCCTCGCGCACGGTCGTCGCCGTACCGATTACGGTGGCTCCCTGCTGTTTCAATGCCCGGATCCACTTTTGATCGAGCATGCCAAAAGTAAAGCTGAAAACGGGCACCTTCTCTTCCAATACCACGGTGATCTGCTCTTCGAACGATTCTGTATATCGGTTCACTGCTGGATCAGGGGGAAGCTGCAAGCTCTTGCGCACGTCGTTCATCGCCTGACGCACGGCTTCGGATACAGGCTGGTCAGGATCAAAAGGCTCGGGAATAAACAAATTGACTCCAAACGGCTTGTCTGTTTGTTTACGGAACGCCCCAAACGCTGTCCGAATCTGTTCTGCTCCCATGTAGGCCGCCCCCAGCGTTCCCAGCCCGCCTGCCTGAGAAACGGCCGCAACCAGCTCAGGCGTGGTCGTTCCACCTGCCATTCCGGCCTGTATAATCGGCCATTCGATCTGCAATCGCTTCGCCACTTCTTTCTTGGTCCACATGCTGATTCCCCGCTTTCTCTCCTATTTCGGTTCGATGCCCAACTCATCAAGCAATGCGATAAAATGGGCGAGCACTCGAGCTGTCAAGCCCCAGATGACCCACCCGTCAATTTCATAGAAGAGGTGCTCCATCTGTCCGGTACGCCATGGAGATTGTCTGCCGCCCGGTATCAAGTGAAACGGAAAATCCTCATCGGCCTCCGAATACATCGAGACCTTGTGACGGGACGGCGGTGTATTCCGCAGGGTGTCGAGCGGAATGATGAACACTTCTCCGACTTCATCCGGATTGGGATTCATTTCGCTGATGTCATGCAAGTAGCCGACGAAGGGGTAGATACAGGAAAAACCTGGTCCAAGCAAAATATCCAACGCCCCTATGTAGTCAATCTGCGACTCTGGAATCCCCAGCTCTTCGCTCGTCTCCCGCCGGGCGGTCGCCCAATGCGTAGGATCGTCCTCTTCCCTGCGTCCTCCGGGGAAACAGACTTCTCCGGCTTGCCGCCGCATCGTAATCGCCCGTTTTTCAAACAGGACGCCCAAACGTCCGTCCTCCATGGTGACCAACGGCAGCATCACGCTGTAAAAGCCAAGGCGCTGCTCGCCCATAATCCCCTGTTTTCTCTGGTGAAATGCTTCGGCTACTGCTGCAACACCCGGGTTAGGCGTTGTCAATGCGGGCAGTTGATTGGAGATTTCGATCAGATTGTCGTCAGGGTCTCGCAAGTAGATGGAAAGCAAGGGGCCGACCGCTCCAGTCCGCTGTACGGGACCTTCCACGATCTCTACTCCGCAGTTTTTCATATGCCGGATCAATTGTTCCATCGGCCAGGAGGAGAGCAGGCACAGATCTGCTGAACCGGGGACGGGATGCTTTGCTTTTGGCTCCCACTCGCGCCCTGCTTGATGGAGGTTGATTTTCTGTCTGCCGAACTGCAAAGCGCGTCTGTTCTCACCAAACGTGATTACGGTCATCCCGAGGACGCGTTCGTAAAATTGGCAGGTTGCTTCCATATCTCGGACCGTTAACACCAGATGATCCAGACTGTCGATCATGCCCATCATCTCCCCTAACTGCTGCTTCTTCTATTATAGCAAAGTCGCAGGGAGCTTGGTTCGACTGGAGTGCAGGAGTATGAAAAATGCGGGGTAGAAATTTGGTGGTCTTCCAACTGTAGAGGCGGTGAGGAAACCAGCTAATATTTTGTCAAGAGTATCCTTATTATTTTCTTTGAAGTTGTGCTATATTGTTGAAAAGCATGCAAAATAACCTCTCTAAAGGGAGAGGTTATGGAAATTCATTCCATTACGCTGACTGAAAGTCAGCCTTATAAGGTTCGCTTCTCGTTAAAATGCAGTATATCCAGCGGATTAGCTTATTCACACAAGCAATCACAACCTGTTTGTGGGGCTTTCCTTCCCCCTTTTTCACGTCATAATACTCACGTAATCGCTGATTTACTGAGCTTTGTAAGAGACACCCCTTTCGTCTTCTTACTCCGCATTGTACAGCTTGGTACAGCGCTCTTCGCAAGCGTTTGGAACCCCGTTTGGTAATTCGGTTTGTGCTTGCTGTGAACTTTCCGGAGGATGTGACACTTGGGTCAACCCCAGCGAATGCGACCAATTTCTTTGCGTGGTCAAACCGTTCGATTTCCCCAATTTCGGCCAGGATTGTGGCAGCAATCTTGTTTCCCACGCCGGGAATCGAACGGAGTAGATCATATTCTTTTTTTTCTTCAGCCAGGGCATCTATTTGTTTTTCAAGCTTGGATAGATGCTCCTGGTATTGAAGTAGCAACGTGATGAACATACGTAAACTAAGCACATAACTCTCATGGACCCCTTCTTGAAAGGGGCTTTTTTCTGCCGCTGCCATCATATCTATTGCCTTTTCCTTTGCCCACTTCGGTGACCGTCCACGAACAAGCTTTGTGTTCATACACTCCGCTAGCTTGTCCACTCCTGCCGTTTTTACCGCCCCTGGTGTTGAATACATTTCCAACACTCCCAATGATACCGTTGAATACAAATCCCCAAACACACCTTCATACGTGGGAAAGACCTGGTCTAGGACAGCCCGAAATTGCAATTTTGTCTGAACATACATATCCGTCATTGCCTCATGTTGTCTCGTGAGATGACGTAAATGAAGCCAGTGCGTTTCCTGCTTTTGGTACGGTTCAAACTCCTCTTTGTAATAAAGTTCTCCTAAATGAACCGCGTCCAATTTATCGGTCTTCACTTTTCTTAGGTGCGTTTTCTTAGCCCGCTGGGCTAATAAGGGATTAAGGATATACAGGTCATAATTTTTCTCCTCTGCCCACTCTACAATGGGAAGGTGGTAGTGACCTGTAGCCTCAAGAATAATTGCTGGACGACAACCGCTGTCCTTTTCTACTTCCTTTAGCCTTCCATGAAGCCATTCCAAATCTGTTATGGTATGCGAAAAACGAAATCCTTTTCCGTATAATTTGTTCCGATCCAGAAAGATCTGTGCTTGGCTTTCTCCTTTTGCCACATCGATTCCTACAACTGGATTCACGTTCTTCCTTCCCCTCACTTCTTTTACCGGCAGCCCCTTTAGCACTTGTATGCCATAGCTTCGCATGTGATACGGGATCTTGTCCCAACCAGCCCAAACATAGTTGTACAAGTAGGGGGTGAACAGTTTCCTCCACGGGTTTTTCCCAAAAAGGGGATCGTTCTACCCGGCTACCAATAGAGTAAAGCCATTTCCATGAAAAATGGCCAGCCAGTTTTTTCTGGCTGACCTCATAATACGAAAAAGGGAAGAACGCTCAGGCGGGTTGGGATCTTCGCTGGGGGTCATCCCTGGCCGCCTTCATTGCAAAGGCGGAACCGCGGCCAAAAGCAGCCCACTTCGAAGAAGTGATTCAGGGTTGCCCGCTAAATGCGTGTTCCGCCTTTTCCATTACGGCTTGGTCAAGATCCCAAATGCCTTCGCTTTTCTTCCCTTTTTCCTCGACCAGCTTCGCTCGATCTCCATGCTAATGGGGTGTGGGTTTCTCAGGATGTAGTGGAGAACGCTCAGGCGGGTTGGGATCTTCGCTGGGGGTCATCCCTGGCCGCCTTCATTGCAAAGGCGGAACCGCGACCAAAAGTAGCCCACTTCGAAGAAGTGATTCAGGGTGTAGAGTAGAGAACTGACGCTTTCTGGCGACCGTTTGGTCGCCTTACTCCTTTCAGTTCCCCCTCATCAAACCGTACGTGAGGTTCTCCCTCATACGGCTTTCCGATGTTCTTCTTTCCTTGGCATTCGGTTATCGCGTACGGCAAGCTTCACAAGAATTCCTCTTGTAGCTTTTGCTATCTCTCTCATCCGCGCATGTCTCGCTTGTTTATTCCTTTTCTTGTTGTTAAAGAGCACAAGTCTTGTCAGAACATACCAGTCGATGCGACATAACCACTTAGCTCCTATGGGTGAAAGTGAATAATAATTCTTGAAACCTTGAAGTTTTCGATTCAGCCCTTGTATCAGCTCGTCTAGTGACCAGTACAACTTGTTGCGCGGTTTGGTATACTCTTTGATTTTCCTTCTCATTTCCTTCATAGCCTTCTTGCTCGGAATGTGTGACATGACGTACATTTTCTTTCCACCCTTGAGAAGAATGGGAAATTTTCGATGGTGTAAACCAAGGAAGTCAAAGCCCGTCGTATTGTCCCAGATATTAACCAGTCGAGACTTTTCTTTACTAAGTGTAAGGTCCAGTTTGTTTAGTACCGCTTTTATGACTTGTATACTTTCCAAAGCGTCTTGTTTCGATCTACACATGATTACAAAATCATCCGCATATCGGATCAGCTTCCCAAGATGAGTGAATTGCTTCTCCCAAATCGTGTCCATGTAGTCCAAATAAATATTTGCCAACAGTGGAGAGATTACCCCTCCTTGCGGAGTGCCCCATTCGGTTTCATGAAACTGTACATCTTCCATGACGCCCGCACGGAGCCAGTTCCGAATCAGCTTTAGTATCCTGCGATCAGAAATCCTTTTCTCTACTAGCTTCATGAGCTTTTCCTGATTAATGTTGTCAAAGTATCCTTTGATGTCTACATCGACTACCCAGGAGGCCGTCCTGCTGGTTTTCTTGATTTGTGTAATCGCCTGGTGGGCATTTCGTTTGGGACGGAATCCGTATGAGCAATCTTTGAAATCGGCTTCAAAGATAGGCTCAATAACCATCTTGGTTGCCATCTGAACAACACGATCTCGGATGGTCGGGATACCAAGCGGTCTTTGTTTCCCATCCGCTTTCGGGATGTACGTGCGCCGCACAGGAGATGGATGATATTGCTTACCCTTCAGGTCGAGATAAATTTCGTTGAGAAATTTACTTTCCCCATACTCCTGAACGATTCTTTCAATTGTCTGTCCATCTATCCCGCCGCTACCTTTATTGGCTCGAACTCTACGCCACGCTTCCGCAAGAATATCTGGCCGGTACACTTTGTCATACAGAGCATGAAATCGCCGTTTTGGATTTTCCTTGGCACAAAGATATAGGGTTGTCCAAAGTTGTCGAGCTTTTACATTGGTGTAGTTAGCAAGTTTACTTGCATTCACTCACTCTTACCTCCTTTCAACCCAAGAACAAAGCAGGGTTCCTTCCCTCCACAAGGTTGTGTTGTCCTTATGTTCAACGGTACTATAAACCCCTCCGACTCCCTCTCTGCCGTCCACCCTTTCGCATGTGCTTATAGGTTTTCGCTTTACACCCCAACGGGGTGTGCAGAGTAGGGTCTCCCCAGTTCCGTTAACTACTTTCTCAGCGTACCGCTCCCCATACTCCGGGAGGTTCCCTGATGCTGTCTCCAAGTTCTACACATCGTCCATGGACTTCGCCTGCGGCCACCGGGCTCGTCTCCTCCTTGTCCATCCACTGATGGTCCCTTTAACGAAGCGGCAGGATTCACTTTATGTTACGGTCCGCTGATTTGCTCGCTCCCTTACGGGATACTTTGTCACAGGGCTTCAACCTTAGGATCTCTCCACCAGTTGCCTGTCAGCTACGAGGCGACTTGGCTCTTACCTCGGTTGGACTTTCACCAACTAGCAATTAACGGCTTGCTGGGCGCGCTGGCCGCTGAAACCGTGTTCCGCCTTTTCCGTTCCAGCTTGGTCAAGATCCCAAAAGCCATTCGCTGGTTTTCCCCTTTTTCCTCGACCGACTTTTTCTGTTCCCCTCCACTTCTTTTGTGGGATTCTCAGGGTGGATCTGATAAAACAGCGGCGATTCTAAGACTTTATTTCAGTCTTAGGTCGCCGCTGTTTCCAGTCTAGTACTTATTTTCTTGGATTCCTTATTCGACTTTGAAGCGTTTTACCATTTCGTCAAAATCGTTGATCATCTGATCCAGCTCGGTCACCGACTGCGCCAGTCTGTCCATATCCAGAAGCGTCGTCTCCGCTGTCGCACGGACCTGTTGGGAGCCGGCCGATGTTTCTTCCGAGAGTGCCGTTACTTCCAGGACGGAATCAACCATCTTTCTGGACAATTGCGTTTGATCATCCATCCGCTGTTTAATGCTGTCAATTGAACCAACGGTATCTTTCACTCGCTCTACGAATTCTTCGAGAATTTCTCCCGTTTTACCGACAATATCGACTCCCTCGGCAATAATCGCTTGTCCTTCCTGCGATGTGTACACAAATTGGTTGATTTGTGACTGGATGTTGCCGATAATTCCTCCGATCTCTTCTGTCGAATGAGCAGTCTGTTCCGCTAATTTGCGGATCTCATCCGCGACCACGGCAAATCCTCGCCCTGCTTCCCCCGCTCTTGCCGCTTCGATCGCCGCATTCAGCGCGAGAAGATTGGTCTGGCTGGAAATCGTGGAAATCATGTTTGATATCTCGCCGATTTTTTCGGATTGAATATGGAGCTCGTTCATCGAATCCATACTTTGATTCATGAACCCCTGAACGGTATTCATCTTTTCGGAGGCTTCGGCTACCGCTCCTTTTCCTTCCTGCGATGCTTCCATCATGACCAGAGATGCCGATCTGGTCTGTTCCGTAAAACGATGGATCTCTTCCGTCAAGTTGTTCAGATCGTTGATGCCGTTTGTAATTTGATCCATATTGCTGCTCGTTTCTTCGGAGCCCTTTGAAATTTCCACAATTGTCGCCGCCACTTCATTCATGGCACTGCTGGTAATGGAAGTTGACTGTCTGAGCGAGCTGGAAAATTGCTGCAACGATTGGCTGGACACCTTCAATTGGTTGACCATCTGCCGCAAGCTGCCCGTCATGATACCGTAAGCATTGCTCAACGTCCCCAGTTCATCCGCCCGCTTTAATTGGACTTCGTAAGTCAGATCTCCTTTGGACGTTTGATCGAGCGCCGCCACGATGGTGCGAATCGGTTTGATCAGCGAACGGGCCAAAAGGATGCTGAGCACGACTGCGGCAGCTAGGCTGAGCAGCGCAGTAACAAGGGTTGTATTGCGGCTTTTATTGATCGTAGCCAAAATGTCGCTGTAATCTTCTTCCACGATCAATCCCCAGCCCAACTCTTCAAGATAGGCATATGCTGAGATACTGTCCGCTTGGTTATAGCTTTGATACGGTTCCATGATCAAACCTTTGGCTTTTGTCTGAACCGCTTCCGCTACAGGCGGGGAATGCATCATCGATAACTGCGGGAAAAGCTCCACTTCCTTAAGGGCATTTTCCGCTGCTTCGATTTGCTTGGGATCGCCGCCCTGTTTCGCCTTGTTCAACTCCTCTTCCAGAGGAGCCAGCTTTGCTTGCAACTGTGCTTGATACCACTCGCTGCTCAGCAAATCTGTAGAACCGGCAAGCAGATTCCCTTGTTCGTCTACGAGGTACGCTCTGCCTGACGTACCGATTTTGAACGTACTGATAAACTCGGTAATCGCATCGAGGAATACGGCCTGCTGGACGACGCCTGACAAGTTTTTGTTCTCGTCATATACAGGAGTGGAGAAAGGCAGCTTTACTTTCCCGTCTCCCGTTGAGACAAATGGCGAGCCGATAATCGATTTTTGTTCTTCAATCGCCTTGTAGAAATAATCGCGGCCAGACAAGTCCTGAAAGCGAAATCCTCTGGATGGATTGATAATGGCCTTCCCGTCATTGCGCAAGAGCGCTGTCGTTGTATTCGGATTTGCTTCCGCCAGCCCTTTGCTAACCTGAATCCAATACTCGATTTCCGGAGCTAACGGTTCATCTGCTGTCTGTGGAAACGGAATCTTATTTATGTTTGGAAGGGAAGCAACCTGTGCCAATGAAACCTGCCGTTCCTTCACCCAGGTGTCAATCTTCTCCTCCGCATTTTGCAGGGAGTAGTTGAGCAACGTGGTATGATCCTCCATTACGAGCTGTTGCGTGTAATAATAATTGGTTCCGGCAATACCGCCTACAATCATCAGCGTAATGGCCAGTAACGCGGTAAGAAAACGGGTAAACAAATTCATGGGAGCACCTCTGTTCCTTTCTAAAAATATTATACATTAATTTATACAATGTTTATTTACCCGGGAATTTATGTTACAAACATACTTTTTATGAAAATTTTGTAATGGAAATGAATGGAGAGGATGCTTCCAAAAGCACCCTCATCATGTAGCTTGATTATTGTGAAATGGACTGGTCGGACTTTTCCTTTTTCCGGGAGAAGTATTTTGCCAGCAACGGGTAAAAAATCGCCAGGACTGCCAGCAAAAGAATGGTAGCCGATATCGGTTTTGTAATAAACGACATGTAGTCGCCGTTCGTAATGAGCAGCTGTCTGCGGAACGTTTCTTCCATCAATTTGCCCAAAACTAGTCCCAATACCAATGAAGCTGGGGAGAAGTGATACTTTTTCATATAGTATCCGATGACGCCGAAAGCCAGCATGACCCAGACGTTAAACATACTGTTGGAAACGGCGTACGACCCGATGATGGACAGTCCGATGATGAACATGGCCAGGGTGGAATAAGGGAGATTAAGCAATAAGCTGAAGCTCTTTACACCTATACGTCCGCCGATAAATGTAACGATGCTGGCGATCAGCATGGAAAAGAAAATGCAGTAGAGCAGCAATGGTTGCTCGGACATCAACTGCGGTCCAGGCTGCAATCCTTGCAAGGTCAGCGCAGCGAGAATGACAGCGGTCGTAGGGCTTCCGGGAATACCCAGGACCAAAGTGGGGATCATCGCTCCTCCAGCCGCAGCATTGTTCGCCGATTCCGGCGCGACAACCCCTTCTTCCGCTCCGTGGCCGAATTTTTCCTTGTTTTTGCTGGAGCGCAACGCTTCGCCATAACTGACGATGGAGGCGATGGATCCGCCTGTTCCAGGCAAAATCCCGATCGCTGTCCCGATCGCAGATGCTTTTAACGCAACCCATTTGTACTTCAATATATCTTTCAGCTTGTAGCCTTCCAGCTTGATTTTTTCTGATGTTGAGAAATTTTGCGCTTCCGACCGCTCGGTGATCTGATTCAGCACTTCGCCCAAAGCAAAGGCGCCGATCATGATCGGAATAAACTCGATTCCGTTCATCAGCTCAATATGGTCGAATGTAAAACGTTCTGCAGCAGAAATCGGGTCAATTCCAATCATGGCGATGGTGATCCCAAGCATACCTGAGATGACCGCTTTCGTTACATTCTTTGTGCCGACTGCGGAGATGACTGTAATTCCCAACAGCGCGAGCGCGAAATATTCCGCACTTTGAATTTTCAAGGCTACTTCAGAGAGAGGAGGGGACAGAAAAAGCATCACAAATACGGAGAAGATACCGCCGAATGCTGAGGCGCTGATCGCCAACCCCAAAGCTCGTCCTGCTTTCCCTTGCTTTGTCATCGGGTAACCGTCAAAAGTCGTAGCCACCGCTTCCGGCGTACCCGGCGTATTGAACAAAATCGCTGTAATCGATCCGCCGTATGCTGCCCCTGCATAAATCGCCACCAGCAATATAATAGAAGGAATGACTCCCATATAATAGGTAAATGGAAGCATCAGAACAATGGCCATCGAGGAACTGATGCCGGGTAATGAGCCGAACAGAACACCCAACAGCATCCCGAGAAAGACAAGCACCAGGTTGCCGGGCGACAGTGTAGTCAACAGCCCGTCAAGTAACAGATTGAAGTCCATGTGCAATCCCCCCCTTTAATAGAGATAGTAACTAAGCAGTTTTAGGATCTCGACACCTCTTGGCAACGGTACGCTGAGCAAGTTGCCGAACAGCAGCGCGAACCCGAATGAAACAGCCACCGATATGCCGGCCATCTTGCCGTATTTTCGCTCGCCTAGAAGCAAGAGCAAGCCGAACGTAAACAGAATAAATGCGACGATAAACCCGAGCGTATCGACCAGCAAAACAAACAGAATGATGCTGGCGAGCAAACCGATAAACTCCTTCGTTAATTCATTGGGTTTATGTGGCGTATCGGCAGCGGGCTCCGCTTTTCGCTTCCGGATCGTCTGAAAGAGGGAGATGACCGTTAACACGATCGTGATGATCATGATTCCTTGTGGAAAGCCAGCAGGACCTATCGGATCAGTCGTACGTTCCATATCAATCAGCAAAGACTCTTTGAAAAATACACCCAACACTACGAGAAGCAGTACGTGAAAAATAATATCACCCATGATGTCACCTCCATTCAGGCAGCGGTCGATCTGCTGCCCGAATTTTTTTGCATTCCATCGTTTTTGTAATTTTAAACGGTTTACTTGAGGCCAATTTGCGTTGAGATTTTATCGAAAATCTCGTATTGATCTTGCCACTCTTTGCGGAACTGTTCCGGATCCTGGTAGCCTTCTACGAGATCGGCCAAGTTCTGCTCAGCAAATTGCTTGTATTCTTCCGTCTCGTATACAGCCTTCATTTTATCGACCAAATATTGCCTCACTTCTTCAGGCGTATCTTTTTTGACAGCAAAACCGCGCCATGAACCAATCGTGACATTTACGCCTTTTTCCACAGTAGTAGGGACATCCTTCATTTCATCGATTTTGGTGATGCGCTCGTCATTAAGCACGACGATTGGCTTCACTTTGCCATCCTTGATAAAGCTGATGGCTGAAATCATCTTGTCGAGATAGACGTCAACCTCGCCACCCAGCACAGCAGCTTTCACCTCAGAACCGGACTTGTACGGAATGAATTTAATTTTGATGCCTGCCGCATCAGCGATTGCATTCAGCGTAAGATCATCCAAACCGCCAGGGCTTACACCGGCAAAGGAAATTTCTTTTTCCTTCCCTTGTTTGAGCAAATCATCAAAATCGGCAATGCTGCTGCCGCTCGGAACGGACAAGACATAAATATCGCTCTGAACACGGATCAGCGGATCGAAGTTTTCCATCAATTTTACGTTTTTCGATTTGCCCAGGACATCTGCGATGACGTGCGATGGGGTGATTTCCAAAATGGTGTAGCCGTCATTTTTTTGCTGATAGGCGTGCATCATCCCGACCAATCCGCCGCTGCCGTCTTTATTGACCGGCTGGACTGGCTGACCTGTTTCCTTGCTCAACATCTCGGCGAACTTGCGGGCGAATGTGTCGCTGGCGCTTCCTTCACCGAATGGAACGACCATTTCGATCGGCTGCTTCGGGTAATCGATTGCCGACTCACCGGAACCTGTCGACTGTTGGCCACAGCCAACGACTCCTAATGCCAGTGTCAAAGCCAATGCAGCAAATACAACTGCTTTTCTTTTCATGTTGGTACCTCCTGTTTATACTGTGAAATTTTGTGAAATATTTTAGAAATCGCTTACAAAAGGCAGAAAACATATCGTTGTCATTCTTGCAGGGGAGCGCCATTACTAGCCACTCCACTGCAATCTGGCAACTTGATGTCCCTATGCCATTCTGTTATGAAGCATCCGTTGCTCGCTTACGAGAGGACGGATGTAGGTACCAATGTGTAGCCTTCCATCAATCTTCTTGCCGTGCGGCCAATGGCGGCGCGGTTCGCCTTCCACTCCGACTCTTTCTTGTCTACCTGCACTTCAACATACAGCGTTCCGCTTGGATGCCCGATCCGCAATTGCGATTTTTTCATCGCAACAACTTGATTCGGCAATGTTCCATCAATATTGGAAGCCGCTCCAAGGGCAATCGCGCCGCTTACAGCGAGGGCTCTATGTAATGTCCCCATGGAAATGTAGCGGCAAATCATATCCGTGTCCGCCTTTTCGACCTTTATCCCATTCTCGTTTTCATATTCCTGGGGGGGAGCAATCATCGCGATTTTCGGCAGTGCGTGTGTAGTCGGGGTTACTTGGCTTTCATCTGTAATAATCCCAATCAGCACACCTGCCTTGACGCGAATCTTCTCCAACGTATCCAGCAGCGCCTTATTCCCGTTTACGGAACTAGAAAGCTCCGTTCCGGTTGCCCCGACATCCTCCGCCTTGACAAACACAAGAATATTGGCAGCGTCGATAATCGTAACGGCGAATTCTCTGCCGTCGTCGAGCTTTACGGTATCCACAGGATTTCCGGTAGGCAGAATGTTTCCGGTAAAGGTACCGCCAGAATCCAGAAAGTTTACCATGATACGGGAAGCGGTGCCAGAGACTCCGGCGATAGAAAAGTCCCCCTCGTACTGGATTTGTCCGTCAAGTACCGGGATTTCAACCTCAATAATCTTGTTAATGTTCGTATTGTAGATTCGAACCGGAGTGATCGGCTCTTGCAGCTCTACGTAGCCTTCTTCGGCTGCGTACAAACCAACGGCGGTCGCCATGTTGCCACAGGTAACCTTGTAGTCGATCACCTTTTTTTCCAGACTTACCTGGCCAAACGTGTAGTTAATGTGCGCATCTGCCTGCGTCGCTGGTCCCACCAGAGCCAGTTTGCTGGTCAAAGGAGTACCGCCGCCAACTCCATCTATTTGATTATTTCCGGGGCTTCCGAATATTCTCAAAATCACTTGATCTCTCAAGGCCGGGTCTTTCGGCAGATCGACAGTACGTAAAATCAAGCCTTTACTGGTACCGCCGCGCATTAATGTACTGGGTACACGGTAGTTCTGTCCATAAACGTACATTTCTGTATTCTACTCCTTTCATGAAAAAGTAGGAATATATTCATAACTTCATCGTAATTGTAGTCAAATCACAGAAATAAAAAAAATACTATTTTTTTATAGAATTAAATCAATTTTTTTGATGTCTAAGGACCTGAGTGTTTTAATCGTTTCCCTAGAGGGTAAATTAGGAATAGTGATAATTTAATTTATATAGTACAATTTAAAATAATTTTTTTCTTTCATAAAACGAAAAGAACATATAATTTTTCTATTGCAAAGGAGTTGAAATTTTTGATTGATCGCGACTGGCAAATCCTTCATATTCTTTTTGAGGAGAAAAATATAACCAAAACAGCCGACAAGTTACGCATGTCGCAACCGGCCTTGACCTATCGCATTCAGCAATTGGAGCAAGAGTTTGGAATCAAAATTGTCCATCGCGGAAGAAGGGGCGTTACCTTCACCCCCCAAGGGGAGCATCTGGTGAAGTATGCGCAAGAGATGATGTTGCAGCTGCGCAGAACAAAGGAGCATCTGCAAAATATGGACAGCAAGGTGCAGGGGACGCTGCGGCTCGGTGTTTCCAGCATTTTTGCCCGTTACAAGCTTCCCGCCATCCTTAAAAATTTTCATAATTTGTATCCGGATGTGGAATATAACGTGACATCCGGGTGGAGTGAAGAAGTAATCAACTCCGTCTATAAACAAAAGGTTCACATCGGCATCATTCGCGGAGATTACAACTCGCCATTCCAGCGAAAACTGATTATGGAAGAAGGCCTATGCATTGTATCCAAGGAAGAAATCGACATAGACGAATTGCCAAAAAAGCCGCGCATTTATTACAACACCGACACTTCGCTGAAAAAATTGATCGACGATTGGTGGCAAGAACGCTATTCGGAACCTGCCTCGATCAATATGGAAGTAGACAAAATGGAAACCTGTAAAGAGATGGTGCTGAATGGCTTGGGCTATGCCATACTGCCAAGCATTTTGCTCGATGAAAACGAAGACCTGTACGTCGCTCGTTGCACAACGAGCGACGGTCTGCCGATCATCCGCCGCACATGGATGATTTTTCGCAACGAGTCCTTGGAAATTTCGCTTATCCAAGCTTTTGTCAATTTCTTGGAAAGCTCCTATCAGAACAAATAGCATGCATGCTTACGGTCAATATCGTGAAGGACAAAAAAACAGCGGTTCCCAGTCTCTCTCGACCAGGAACCGCTGTTATCTTATACTCGATTTCTACCTGCCAGATATCGCATCTCCTTCCTCGAGCGCAGCCTCCACTGCCGCTCGGGCATGCAGCAAAGCAGTATCAAACACCGGAACCCTGCAATCCTCCTGTGAAATCAGCAAGCCGATCTCGGTGCATCCGAGAATGATCGCCTGCGCTCCTGCTTCGACCAATCGTTCGATGATCTCGATATAGCGCCGCTTCGATTCTTCCCGAACTTCCCCGACGCAAAGTTCATTGTAGATGATCTCGTGTACAACCTGTCTGTCTTCCTCATTTGGCACCAGTACATCCAGCCCATGCATATCCCTCATTCTGCCCGCGTAAAAATCCTGCTCCATGGTAAAGCGGGTAGCAAGCAAGCCGACTCGTTGCAGCCCTCTTGTTCGGATCGCCACTGCTGTCGCGTCGCCAATATGTAAAAAAGGCAAAGTGGTAGCATTCTCAATATGCGAAGCCAGCTTATGCATGGTATTGGTGCATAATACGATCAAGTCCGCCCCAGCTGCTTCCAGACTGCTGGCCGCCTGGGCCATCCGCTCTCCTGCTTCTTCCCATCTGCCTTCTTTTTGCAAGACTTCAATCTCCGCAAAGTCGACTGAGTATAGAATGCACTTCGCCGAGTGAAGCCCGCCCAATCTGTCCCTAACCTCGCGATTGATGAACTGATAGTACATTTGTGAAGATTCCCAACTCATGCCGCCGATCATACCGATTGTTTTCATTGATTCTCCTCCTGACTATTTACCTAAACTGGTTCCCTCTTATTATTTCCTGTATTATCCAGTAGAATGAATCATGATGACAACCACGATTCGATTGGCCTAGACCATCCTGTAGCAAACATTTGCTCAGATCAGAAAAGAGGGGAAATCATGAGAAAAAAGGTTGTTCTGGCCGGGGGCTCCGGGTTCTTGGGAAATGCATTGGCATCTGCACTCATCCAAAGAGACTATGATGTCGTGATTTTGACCAGAGGAGGGGAACAGGTAAAAAACCAAATCCGTTACGTGCATTGGGACGGAGCCAGCATGGGCGATTGGAGCCGTGAGATAGACGGTTCCACGGCAATCGTCAACTTTACCGGAAAAAGCGTCAACTGCATTTACACGAAGAAAAACAGAGAGGAAATCATCCGCTCCCGCATTGATTCCGTCCGCGTGTTGACGGATGCTGTCCTGCAATGCTCCCACCCTCCACAGGCTTTCATCCAGGCAGGCTCACTAGCTATTTTCGGCGATACCCGGGAAGAATGCGATGAGCAAGCGCCGCATGGGACCGGATTCTCGGTCGACGTGTGCGAGCAATGGGAGCATGCCTTCTTCTCCCGCGAGCTGCCCCATACCCGTAAAGTGCTGTTGCGCATCGGATTTGCTTTGGGCAAAAACGGCGGAGCCCTGGAACCGCTCGCCAAGCTGGCCTCGTACCACCTTGGCGGGACGGTGGGCTCGGGCAATCAGTACATCAGTTGGCTGCATATCGACGATCTGAACGCGATGTTTCTCGCATCCATCGAGGACCAACGCATGCAAGGCATTTACAATGCGACCGGTCCTGCTCCCGTGACGAATAAAGTTTTTATGCAAACCCTGCGCCGTGTCTTGAACAAAGGCTGGGCGCCGCCTACCCCTACCCCGATGGTTTGGCTGGGCGCATACTTGATCATGCGGACCGATCCGGGGTTGGCTTTGGGAGGTAGATATTGCGTGCCCAAACGATTTTTGGAGCATGGTTTTACCTTTGCCCATACCGATCTGGAGGCTGCACTTCGCGACATCTTGGTAGAAAGCCGCGCCACCAGTCACGTGGACTAGCTGCTGAACTGCGCTTCATTCAATCGGCTGTAGATCCCACCTGCTGCGATCAGCTCTTGATGCTTGCCCTCTTCGGCGATGCCGTCCTTGTCGACGACGATAATGCGGTCAGCGTTTTTGATCGTCGTCAGCCGGTGGGCGATGACCAGCGTCGTACGTCCGACCGACAGTTCAGCCAGCGATTGCTGAATCAGGGCCTCCGTCTCGGTATCCAAGGCGGAGGTCGCTTCATCCAGGATGAGGATCGGCGGATTTTTCAAAAACATGCGGGCGATGGACAATCTCTGTTTCTGACCGCCGGACAGCTTCACCCCGCGTTCGCCGATAACTGTATCCATGCCATCCGGAAGACTGCGGATAATCTCTTCCAGGGACGCCCGTCTAGCCGCCTCCCAGATCTGCTCATCCGTCGCATCCAGATTGCCGTACGCGATATTTTCCCGGATTGTGCCGAAAAACAGAAACACATCCTGCTGCACGATGCCGATATGCTTGCGCAGCGAACTCAGCTTTATATCGCGGATGTCGATGCCATCGATGGTAATGCGCCCCGCACTCACATCGTAAAAGCGCGGCAACAAGCTGCACAGTGTAGTCTTCCCTGCACCAGAGGGACCGACAAAGGCGACTGTTTCGCCTGCACGAATATTCAGATTGATGCCGTGTAAAATCTCCCTGCCTGTCTCATAGCAGAAGGAGACGTCTTCATACGCGATATTTCCCTTCACTGCCGGTACCTCGATTGCGTCCGGCGCATCCGTGATTTCCGGCTTGGTGTCGATAATTTCCAGATAGCGTTTGAAACCAGCGATGCCCTTGGGATAGCTCTCGATCACGGCGTTGATTTTTTCAATCGGGCGGAAGAAGATGTTGGACAACAGCAAGAAGGCCATGAACTCTCCCATTTCAATCTTGCCCTGGATGAAAAACCAGGCCCCGCAAATCATCACAAATACCGTGATCAGCCGCATCATCATGTAGCTTACTGATGCGCTTTTTGCCATGAGCTTGTAGGCCATCAGCTTGGTTTGGCGGAACTGCTGGTTGTCCGTCGCGAACAGCTTGGCTTCATGCGCTTCATTGGCAAAGGATTGCACAACGCGAATCCCCCCTACGTTGTCCTCGATCCGCGCATTGAAGTTCCCGATGTTGTCAAACAGTCTTCTGTAGGTTTTGGTCATCCGGCCGCCGAAAAAGATGATCATCCAGCCCATGACCGGGACGATGATGAACGTCAGCAAAGCCAGCTCCAGATTGATATACGCCATCAACGAGAACGAACCGATCAAGGTCATGACCGCGATGAACACATCCTCCGGGCCATGGTGCGCCAATTCGCCTATGTCGTTCAGGTCATTCGTCATCCGTCCGATCAGATGGCCTGTCTTGTTGTTGTCAAAAAAACGAAAGTCGAGCTTCTGGATATGAGCGAACAGCTTTCGCCGCATATCCGTCTCGATATTGACACCCAGCATATGGCCCCAATAGGTCACGATGTAATTCAAGGCGGTATTGAAAGCGTAGATCGCCAGCAAACCAAGACAAGCCAGTACGATCAGAGGCCAGTCCTGCCCCGGCAGCAGTTGATCGATAAACGTGCTAACAGCGATCGGAAAGGCCAATTCCAGCAATCCCGCTATAATCGCACAGCAGAAATCCAGCAAAAATAATCCCTTATACGGCTTGTAATACGCAAAAAAACGGCGCATCATGTTGCCATCACTCCCTTATTCGCTCCTAGCTGCCCTCACTCTTGCGCTGCAGCTTTCAAGATGTTTGCCTCGCTTGTCTGCGGGTCCCATTCCACGCGCATCCCGAGAGATTCCGCTATGGCGCGAAGCAGCCGTTAGTACAACGGCATGCCATTCTTCCGCAAGTAGGCTTCCTTCACTTGTATCAACAGATCGAATTGAGGCTCGCGAGCCGCATAAATGCTCTCCAGCAAATGCTGGCTGTAACGCAAATCTTTCAGCGTAAGCAGCGGGTAGTCCGTGAGTCCGTATGTTCCGTTTACCAAATACGCATAGTGCAGATCGCCTGTTTTTTTGTTTTCCCACGCGGGCGCGGTATCGACAACCCCCTGCCGCAGCTTTTCTGCCAACGAAAGGTACTCTTCATTGGCGGTCGTTTTGTACAGTTCATAGAGAAAGTTCATTTCCGCGAGCTGATGATTCAAGGATACATGGGTTTTCGTCTTCGGATTGGCTTCATGCGCGTAGTCTGCTACCAGATACCCTCCATTTTTCGTTACGAAATGCTTGGTCATGGCATGCTTGCTGAAATACTCGGCGTATCTCTCCACACTGGCCAACAGCAACGGATCCTGGTACTTTTTGTAGCCATTCAGTAAAAACATCGCGGTATCGGTGTTAAACCGCGTATCAAAAAAATACCGATCGATGCCGTATTCCTTCGACAGCCACGTCGATTTGGGAGAAGTAAACCAGTACCCGTGGCTGTTCTGCCATGACAGGGGAGCATAGAGCGATACGAGCGCAAAATCCTCGAAAAACGCACTTCCTGATGTCCGCAAAAACTTTTCCCCGACTGCATTATAGGGATTCAGCCAAAAGCTTATCTGGGAGCTGGGAGAATAGGTAGAAGGCGTTGGCAGGAGCAATCCTTCCCTTGTCCACTTTCGGACTCGATAAAAATCCCCCATTCGCAGATCGACCATCTCTGGTGTAGACCACGAAATCAACGGCTTCGTCCCCACAAAACCCCATGCCTCCGAGATCGTTCCAGGCACTGGTGACAAGGCAAGCTCCATCCCCGCCGGTGTCAGATGGATCCCTTTTGCGAGGTCATAGCGCTCTTTGCGGACTTCATTCGGCTGCTTCTCGTAGACGTCCACATACCCGAGAATCAAGGAGCGTGAAGAATCGTCGGCAAAAACGGGTTCCTTGTGCAGCGTCGTATGTAATTGCGCTTCTTGTGGTTCAGACCAGGTGGAAGTCTGGTAATGGAGTGATTTTGGATCAGGATAGACTATCGTCCGATAAGAAAAGGCCTCCAGTGAAAAGGGCAAGGTCACGACAACCGGCTCACCTTTGGACAGAGATTCGTAGCGGAGAAAGTAATAAAATGTTCCGCTCGGCAGTGTGGATGTTGTAATCGAAAGCGACCCGATTTTCGTGGATTGCCGATACAGCGTCCAGGCGGTTTTCACTTCCGAAAAAGGTGAATAAGCGTGGGTTGTCGTGAAATCTTCCACAACCGTAACAGATGGCGGAAATATGGGCCGCCACGCCGATTCTTGCTGTACACTCTCTGTCGAATTGGCGAGTACGGGATTGGCCTCTTCCCGAAAAGGGACAGCCAGCAGCAGCGCCATCATCGTGATGCGCAACCATTTCCTTTCATAAAACCTCTTTTTCTTTCCTCTCACGCAGTTCTCTCCTCTAAAACGGTCAGAATCGTAGCTGTATTTTGCAAAAACGGAAAAGATGATCCATTATACCATCTTTCACCAATTGTTAGCGAGATGAGGCGCGACTATCTCCCCATTAACAAAACCTTACATTTTTGATACTCTGAAGGAAAGGAGTAGAAGGAGGGAAAGCGATGCCTTTGTGGGTATTCCTCGCTCTTGTCATCGGCGGAATTCTGCTTTTCGGCATGATCTACGACCTGTACACGCGCCGCTCCAAAAAACGGCCACCGTCGCATCACATGAAATACGATCAGGTGTATGCGGAGCAGATGCTGCAGGATACCCGGGATCGGGTGAATGATGTGAAGAATTGGTAATCTGATCAGAACTTGCTGTCATGCATGCAAACGGCTGCCCGCTACTAACGCTGGGCAGCCGTTCTTTTCGCTTTGCGGCTCGGTATGTCTAGGAGAAAATAGCCTGCTGTGCCTTGTGCTCATCCTCCCGTTTCACGTAGATGTCGTATTGGACGTGGTCCTCGAGAGGAAAAAATTCACGGTTGTGCCTGCCCCAATCGCTGTGGGTACGGGTACGAAACGATACACCCGCCCCCTCAAGACGATACGCTACACGAAAGTACGCTTCGCTCCCCATCGCCGTGTAGACCAGACATTTATAAGGAGAGAAAAGGCGATCAAACAGGTTCATCCCTAAGACCTCCCTAAAAGTCAATCACTGGAATGCTGGCTGGCCTTTTGGGAACGACAGGCTGCCCTGCTGTTCGGACGAGCGTGTAATACTCGTAGCTCCCAATGACGCTGTAATCGCCCTCGATGACACCCGGATAGGCCCGGTTGACGGAATATTCCTGACTGAGATGAGCGCGCAACGCTTCCCCTTTTTGCTGGCGAAAACGCGTGATGTCCACCTTCCCCGTGATCGGGACAGCAGGCTTCGGCCCTTTATCCGGACAATGATCGTAATAATGGGGAATAGATACGTAGTAGAGATCGGGCAGTTCGTCTGCGCCCAAAGCCTGCTCGGCCCGCTCCACCGCCAGCGTGACTGCATGGCAGGTGGCGATATGATCGGGGTGGCCCGTCACACCGTCCGGGGGAAAAGTAATGACGACGCCAGGCTTCCAGTCGAGGATTACCTCCAAGATCTTCTGCGTCAGCTCTTCCTCATCAACCTCCGCCAGTGTGCCATCCGGATAGCGCAGCATCTCCAGCCTGGTAATCCCCAGCACCTTGGCCGCGGCGGCCAGCTCCTGCTCACGATGACGCGCCAACTTCTGGCGGCAGGTAATATCATATGCCCCCGAACGCCCCTTGCAGCCTGACGTGATGCAGACCAGGCAGGTCTTTTGCCCGCGCTCCCCGCATAACGCGATCGTTCCGCCGCAAGCAAAGGATTCATCGTCAGGATGCGGAAACACCATCATTACTTTTTTCAAAGCAGACATCTTTAGCACCTCTCACCTGTCATGATCGGCGATCCAGGTATGCCCAGCCTTTGGCAATCACACCGTAAATCGGATCGTTTTGTGCGCCCTCGTAGACGACGCCTGGCGCATAGCGGCTCACCTGTTCCATGACGCTGTTGCGCACACGTTCGTCATTTTGCAGAACACCGCCTTGAAGAATCATTTGAAAGGATTTGTCGCGCATCCCGAGCTGCTCGATCACCGCCCTGGCAGCCAGGTACAGCTCCTCTGCGGCCCGCTGCAAGATAGCCGCGGCCACCTCATCTCCGGAATCCGCCGCCTGACTGACAAGCGGAGACAGCTCGCCGACCTTTTCGATGGAATAATGCGGTCCGTACGTCCAATTGAACAATTCATCCACCTGCCGCAATCCTACGTGGGGAAGCAGCATATCCGTAAGAAGCGTTTGCTCCCCTCTGCCATCGGCGGCCTTCAGCACTGCCGTGATCGCCTGTTTGCCGATCCAGTAGCCGCTTCCTTCGTCCCCGACGCGATGACCCCAGCCTCCTGCACGAGCCGACTCCTGGGCTTCGTTGACGCCATAGGCGATAGAGCCTGTTCCTGCAATCACCAGAACGCCCGGTTTGCCACTAGTCGCACCCAGCAAGGCGGCAAATCCGTCATTCTCTACGAGCAAGTGACGGACACGGATGGACAGATTGGCCAATACCTCGCGGACGATGCCCGTAATCACCTGGCGATCGTATTCCGTGTCCAGTCCGGCGATTCCCATCACGGCACATTCCACTTCCCATACGGTCGGTGAATCAGCTTCGGCTGCCTGTACCTGGGACAAAGCCTGATGAATCGCCGCTGCCAACTCCCGCGATGCCGCCTCCACGCCGATCCCCTGATAATTGCAGGATCCGGCTCTGCCACTCCCCAGCTCCCGTCTGGATTCGTCCAGCAGGACAGCCAGGCATTTGGTACCCCCGCCATCGACGGCGAGAAGAGGAATCCGTACCGCTCTCATCCCCCCACGCTCCATTCGGCTGAGATCTGATCCAACAGCTGCATGGCATCCGCGATCTTTTGTCTCGACTGATTCAGCCAAGCAGCCTCTTCCTGCAAGCTCGACCTGCGCGCGGCAATTCCCCGTCTGCTCTCATCTGGATTGGGGCCTCCCGGCAAGCTGCGTATGCGTACAAAATGGACAGGATCGAGTGCTTGCCGCAGTTCTTCTTCGGTGATCAGCAATTCTTTGCCCAGGAGGTCTTTCGCCGCCCGATTTACCAGCTCGAGGCTGATTTGATTCGCGGCCAGCCCCGCCTGCGAGGCCTCCTTGACCACACGGCTGACAATGTGATGGGAGTTGCGGAACGAAAGGCGATCTGTGCGCACCAGCGTGTCCGCCAATTCGGTCACAGTAGCAAAGCTGCCGTAAGCCCGCTCCAAAAGCCCGTCCTTGTTTACCTCCATCGTACCGACCACGCAGGCCATCAGCCTGTACATCTGCTCCAGGACGGACATGCTGCGCCATGCGTATGGCTGCATGTCATCCTCGGTATCGACGATGTCGCCAAACGGCGTATTGTGCATCATCGTCAATACAGTCGTCGCATTGCCCGCACTGCTGGACAACAGCGATCGCATATGCTCGAACGAGACCGGATTGCGCTTCTGCGGCATGATGGAACTGATCTGTACATAGGGCGGCGCCACCTTCAGCACGCCGAACTCCTGTGTACACCACTGCAGCATGTCCTGAACAACGCGTCCCATATTGATGGCGGCTAGTTGAACGGCTGTCGCCACTTCCCCCAGGTAATCGGCGCCGCAGACTGCATCATAGGAATTTTCTACCAATTCATCAAATCCCAGCAATTCAGTCATCCGATTCCGGCTGATGGAAAAACCGGATGTCGTCAGAGCGGCTGCCCCCATCGGGTTGCGGTTGCACGTCCGGTACGCTTGTCTTAGCCGCTGGATGTCACGGCCCAAAAGATCAGTTGCAGCCAGGATGTAATGGGCCATGGTTGTCGGCTGGGCTTGCTGTGTGTGAGTATAGCCGATCATGATCGTCTCGGCATGTTCTTCTGCGAACAACAGCAAATGTTCTTTCAGATAGAGGGCCGAGGCCAGGGTTACCAAGAGCTTCTCCCGCAGCACCATGCGATAGATGGTAATGCCCATGTCATTGCGGCTTCTCGCCAGATGCAGGTTACCCGCCACATCCGGGGCCAACTCCAAAAGGCGGCTCTCTACCTGAAAGAACAAGTCCTCAAACTGCCCCGTATACGCACTGCGGCGCAATTCCTCCAGATCAAGCCCGTTCAGCGCCCGAGCGATTCTTTTCGCTTCATCGTCCGTGATCAGCTCCTGTTCGCGCAGCATGATCAAATGCGCCTTGTTGATCGCCATCATCGGGTCAAGCAAATGGTTTTTCGCTTCGTTAAAGGCTGGCTCCAGCACCGCTTCCACGTAGGTTTTTCCCGGGAAGCCTGTTCCCTCTTGCCCAAAAATGAGCGCTTTGTAGTCCATGTTCTCGCATCTCCTCTCCTGCATGTCGACAGCTTGCAAGCCGGGGGAAGGCAATCCGGCTCGATCGCCTCCCACTCCCGAACTCGCTTTGCTGTACCGTTCCAGCAGGATTCTATCGTTGGTATATTATTGGTGCAGACTTACCATATTGACAAACATCCGGATCGCCCCCGGCACCAGGGCGGGAATCTCGCGGTACCAGACCAGCGAGCTGTAGGTATAGGTTCCTTTTCCATAGTTGGCTGTCAGGAAGGTTCCGGTATACTCCTTCTCTCCCGGATCGCCGTTGCTGATCAGCTCCGTGTAGTCCTTGCCCCACTCAGCCGGATTGTAGGCCGAGCGATCCTGGACCCAATGATTCCAGTCTTCTGCCGTAATCTTGTTCGGGATGTTGAAAATGGGATGATCAGGCGCCAGCATGGTCACCGGAGAATTCTCGTCCGTCACCCGCCATTGGATTAACGGAGTGCCGATCTTGATCGGATAAGGAGCAAGCTCCGGCTTCCACTTGTCCTCCGGCTTATGGTATTGAACGACGAGATTGCCGCCGTTTTCCACGTATTTGAGCAGGCGGTCATTGCTTGCCAGCAGTTCCGGACGGAAGCCGTAAGCGCGAATCCCCATGACGATGGTATCGTACTGACTCAAGTCGCCGGATTCAATGTCTTTGGCAGACAGATTGGTCACGTCGACGCCGAATTGCCGCAGATACTGATCGATGTTGTCAAAACCGCTGGAGACGTAGCCGACCTTCAAGCCCTCCGGCACTTGCAGATCAAACGCCTGGATCTTCAACTCCGCAGGCTTGACGAAATAAGTGGTGCCGATATGCGGGTAGCGGATGACCTGCGCCCCGTGACGGCTCTCTTTGCCATTTCCTCGGGCAACAGCAGTAACCGTGTAGGTGTCCGGCTTGACTGATGCGGACGCCGTCACCGTAAAGGCGACAGACTGTGTCTCACCCTTGGAAGCAAAATCAAGCGACGCTGCATTCGGTACAACGCTCCAGCCAGCGGGCACCTGCAGCGAGATATTTGTCTTCGCGGCACCCGGCGTATAATTGCGCACGGTGACCTTGACCGGAATCGATTCCTTTGGTTTCAACGTATTCAGGACCGTAGCTCCTGGACTAAGCTCCATGGCATAAGGAGGAAGGACCGCTACGGGTTCCGCCGGAGCAACTCGACTGGTCGCAGCAGAATTGGCAAAGGTGTACGTTACGTCCGCGCTGACCAGGCTGGCAGCATACGGCTGGAAGAGTTCAGCATTGGCCGGAACAGTCACCTCGTATGTCGCTGTAGACGTCTGATTGTAGCCCACTGTCTTGAAGCTCGTTTCGCCTTTTGCTTTTGCCTGCCAGCCTTTTGGCAGATTCAGCTTGACGTCTACCTCGTTCACTGGCGACTGTCCGCCATTGTAGACGGTGACACTCATGTTCGTCTTCTGCCCTGCCACCAGTTCATTCGTCTCCGCCCTTACCTTGATGACGAGTGACAGCGCTTCTGCACTTGCTTTGTTCAACTGCCCTTCCTTGACCTGAAGCCGATGCAGCAGGTCCTGCTTCACAGCATCGCTCAGCTTGGAATTTTGGAGATCTGCTATTGTCTGCTGCAAATCAGCTTTCATAGCATGCACAGCTACGGCCACATCCGCAAAACGCGGATAGGCGGCAATCACGTTGTCAGCGTCCTTCTGCAGCTTTTTCAAGCCGGCAATGATCGGCCCCGAGCCTGGCTGTGTGGTCACTTCCCGTGCGAGGTCGTCAAACGTGAAGGCGATTCCGTCAAAAAAGCCGGATTCCTGTCCCGTGCCAACGGGTGCTGCCGCGGCTGCTTCCAGCTTGTAGTAGCTGTAGCGCTCCCCCTCGTCGTAGTGGCGTCCCATGCCCTGGCTCTTGTGCATAAAGCGGGACTCTTCGCCCAATTGCAGGTAGGACGCGCCGTACAGCTCGTCATAGTCCCCGACCGGAATCCGGACGGAATACGCGTCCTCCTTGGCTGGCACATAGAGCTTTTTCACCTGCCAGGGAGCAATCCCCTCGCGTGCATGCTGCGGGAAAACATCGGGATTGGCAGCGTCGGCAAAAGCTTTGACTGTTATGACATTGATGGCGCGATGATGGCCGTGTGTAGAAGGTTCATTCAGGAATGCGGGAATGACGACATCAGGACGCAAGGTGCGGATCGTGCGGATCAGCCTTTCATACGCTTCCTGCTCTCCCCATTTTTCCAGGGTTTCATCCGGGCTTTTGGAGAAGCCGAAGTCGTAAATCGGGTCATTGATCTTTTGGCTCAGCATTTCCAGATGGACATTTGTGACCTTGGAAGCCTCTTGCAGCTCCCGTGTGCGGATGATTCCCAATGCGTTGTCCAGCTCGCTGCCGATCTCGTTTTGTCCCCCTTCGCCGCGATTGGCGATGACACTGTACGTGTCTACCCCCTGACCCAGAGACAAATACGCCAGCATGGCGCTATGCTCGTCGTCGGGGTGGGCTCCCGTGTTCATCGCACTGGCGATGGTGGTCAGCGGTTTGATCGCCTTCCACAAATCCATGACCCCGCGATCGGCATGCGCGGTCTGCGGTGCTGCCGGCCATACCAGACTCCCGGCGAGCGCCGCCGCTGTCGCAAGCGAACACAGCTTGGCAAATTTCCCATTCCTCATGAACTCTCCTCCATTCCCTTTTCAGATTGGATGTATCTCAATCACGGCACGTATGTTGCGGTTCTTGGCTGCCGCCGAGGATTGACCGATGCAAAGGGGGATGAAGCCATTCGTTACATTGCCGCACTTGCCTTGTCGCCCGTCAATTTGCGCGAGAGGAACAAGACTACGATGATGACGACAATTTGCAGTACGCCATAGGCGCAGGCAGTGCCGAATTCAAAATTGTACATGCGTTGATAGACCGCTACGGACAAGGGAATCGTCCGCGGTGTAAAGATCAGGATGGAAGCGACGAACTCACCGATACACTGGACAAAAGCGAGCAGCGTACCAGCAAGAATTCCGCCCCATGCCATCGGGAAAACCACGCGGCGGAAGCTGTACCACCAGGAGGCCCCGAGATTGCGTGCCGCTTCCTCCACGGATGGGTCCATCTGCATCAAGGTAGCCGAGGTAGAGCGGAATACCAGCGGCAGATGGCGGACGAAGTAGGCGAGCGGTATGATCCAGAACGTCCCGATCAGCACTTGATTGAAGCTGAATACGGTCGGTTCGCTGAAGGCAGCGATCAGGTTGACAGCTACGACGGTGCCGGGCAATGCCCATGGCAGCATGATCAGCACATCCATCAAGGTCTTGCCCTTGAAATTGAGGCGCACCATCGCATAGGCGGCGGCTACCCCAAACAGCACGATCCCGATCGAAGCGACAGCGGACAGCTGCAAGCTGTTGGCGATCGGACGCCATGTCTTGCTGTCTGTAAACAAATCGATATAATGCTCCAGCGTGTACTGCGGAGGCAATATCTGCACCGTCCAGGTCCCGTCGACAGAGAACGAGATGAGGATAAGGACGAGAATCGGCAGCATCAGAATGATCGTCGCAATAAAGGAGAGGATCATGGTGAGCGTGCGGCCCGTCTTGCTTTTGATCTCAGTCCGGTGCACGCTGACTCCCTTGCTCAGGTTCTGGTAGTTGCGCGCTCCCTGATACCAGCGCATCAGCAGCAGGAACGCAACGGAGACTACAGAGAGAATCGTCGATTGCGCTGCTGCCATATCCAGATCCCCGTTGGTCCGGGACAGGTAGATCTGCATGGTCATGGTCCGGTCGATGCCGAAGATGAGCGGCGCGGTGTAGGACGCCATCGAAATCATGAAGACGAGCAACGACGAGGCGACCATCGCCGGCGTCAGCATCGGCAGGATGACACGTCTCCAAACCGTAAAGCGATTCGCTCCGAGATTGGCGGCGGCCTCTTCCAGCGAAGGGTCAAGTCCCTTGATCGCTGCGGTCGCCGTCATGAAAAAGTAGGTATACATGGTAAAAGTATGGACGACCACGACGCCCCAAAAACCTTTGAGCGAAAACGGCACCTGCGCCAGCCCGAACAGCTCCTTGATCGCCCGGGGGAAGATCCCGCTCTCCCCGTAGAGGAACGTAAAGGACAAGACCCCGATCAAAGGCGGCAAGGCCATCGGAACCAAGGCCAGGACGGAGAGAATCTTGCGTCCGGGAAACTCGTAGCGCTCCAGCAAAAACGCCATGGTCACTCCGACGATGCCGCAGGTGATGACGCTTAAAACCGATATGTAGATGCTGGTCCACAGAGCCTCCAGATTGGCCGTGTGCTCCAGACTGAAAAAGCGGATATAGTTCTTCCAGGTAATCTCTTCATCTACGTTGACGCTGGCAAGAAAGGTCTCGTACAGCGGGTAGATGACATAGGCAAGCAAAATGATAAAGAGCGGCGAAACCAGTACATAGACGAAATAGGGTGAAGCGGTGATCGACCTTCGTCTCGCTGGTGCGGATGCCGGCTGTATCTGCGTGCTCATCGCTTCTCCTCCCTACTCTGTAAAGTAAATGCTTTCTTTGGGGATCTGCAGACGGATCGTCTCTCCCCGCTGTTTGATAGGTCTCCCGAGATTGATCGACATGCTGCGAAGAGACTCTTCGCCGACACGTGTGACATAGTTGACGCATGCGCCGGTAAACTCCGCCATCTCGACCGATCCCGTCACGACATTCTCCCCTTCTGTCACCAGACTCTCCTGGATGGATTCCGGGCGAATGGACATCAGGACGCTCTCCCCAGCCGCGATCCGGGCTTTGGGCGAGGCATTTTGGCGCAATCCGGTCAAAACCTGGCCGGATGCCGTACGGACCTTTACTTCGTCCCCTTCCACGCCGACAATGGTACCGTTCCATAGATTGGTCTCCCCGATGAAGGACGCAACAAAGCGATTGACAGGGAAGTGGTAGATTTCATGCGGTGTGCCTACCTGCTGCACCTCTCCGCCCTGCATGACCATGATGCGGTCTGACATGGACATCGCTTCGGACTGGTCATGCGTAACGTATATCGTCGTGATGCCCAGCTCCAACTGCAGGCGCTTGATCTCAAATCGAGTCTCTTCTCGCAGCTTGGCATCCAAATTGGACAGCGGCTCATCCAACAGCAGAATCTGCGGCTCGATGACCAGCGCCCTGGCTAAAGCAACCCGTTGCTGCTGGCCGCCTGAGAGCTGATCGATCCGGCGCTCTCCATAACCAGTCAACCGAACCAGATCCATGATCCGCTCGACGCGTTCCTTAGCTTCTCCCTTGGCGACCCTGCGCACTTGCAAACCAAACGCGATGTTTTCAAAAACGGTCATATGCGGAAACAGCGCATAGTTCTGAAACACCATCCCGGTATTTCGCTTATGTGGCGGCACAGCCGTCACTTCCTGACTGCCGAAGCGGATGCTGCCTTCTGTCGGGTAATAAAACCCTGCGATCATCCGCAGTGTCGTCGTTTTTCCGCAGCCACTCGGACCAAGGAACGTGAAAAATTCGCCTGATTCGATGTGAATGTGGACATCCTCGACCCCTTTTGCCGTGCCAAATCGTTTATGTACATGATCCAGTGTTACGCTGCTCATCCGATCCTGTCTCCTCCTTCGTGCAAGTCATGGCCAGCCAGACAAGCGACGAGACGGAAAGGAATGTTCCTTCCCGCCTGCTGCTCGTCTTTTTTCTTCTTACTTCTTGCCTTTGCCCTTGATGTTCTCATCCCAGTACTGCATCCACTCTTTTTCCTTCTCCGCCATAACATCCCAGTCGATGTCCAATGGCTTGAGCTCCAGCGTTTGCATAAATTCCGGAAGCTGATCCTTGCTGATGTCGCTGCGCGCCGGGAATTGGAAGCGTTCTTTCGCCAACTGGGAAGCGATCTCAGGACTCATCAAAAATTCCATGAATTTTTTGGCAGCCTCGGTGTTTGGCGCGTTTTTGACGATGGCGATACCATCAACGAGGATAGGAGCACCGCTCTTCGGATAGATAAAGTCGTATGGATGGTTGTTTTTCAGGCCCTGGAGGAGGACGTCCTGCAGGTTCCACAGGGAGATGACGCCTTCCTGACGGTCAAGCTTAAGGTACAGATTCGTCGGGTCTTGCGTGTATTCTTTGGTGTTGGCATCCAGCTTGAGCAGCCACTCATAGCCTTTCTCCGGCGTGTCAGGTCCCTGACGGTAAATCATTGCGGAGTAAATCGTACGCATGGTTCCGGATGGAAGGACGTTGCGGATGACGATCTTGTCTTTGTATTTCGGATCAAGCAGTTCATCCCAATCCTGCGGCGCTTCTTCTTTTTTCAGAGCATCCTTGTTGTACATGATGACTTCTGGCAAAAGCATCTCGCCAATCCAGCGGTACTCCTTGTCTTTGTAGAGATCTGGAATCTGGTCCGCAAACGTAGGCTTGTAGGATTCCAGAAGCCCTTCATTGGCAGCCGTGCTCAGAGCAGACTGTGTGCCGCCCCACCAGAAGTCCGCCTGCGGGTTCGCTTTCTCGGCACGGACGCGCTCCAGGATTTGCTGGGCACCCATTTCCAGCGTTTCGACCTCGATATTCGGATATTTTTCGTTAAATTGCGGCAGGACCACCTCGAAAATGTTTTTGTCCCGCCCGGTGTAGATAACCAGTCTTTCCGGCTCGTTGGACGGTGCTGGCTGTTCACTTGGCTGCGCGGCAGTCTGTCCGCCGCCTTGTGAGCCTGTGTTGTTCTCGGCAG
Organism: Brevibacillus panacihumi W25; assembly: GCF_000503775.1. Lineage (GTDB taxonomy): Bacteria > Bacillota > Bacilli > Brevibacillales > Brevibacillaceae > Brevibacillus > Brevibacillus panacihumi_A. The sequence continues at coordinate 1,188,048 of NZ_KI629785.1, forward strand.
GCTTTTGTTCCTGTCCGCCGCCCGAGCACGCCGCTACGGCAAGTGCCAGGGAACTGGCGAACAGACCCTGCATCCATTTTTTCATCTTTCCTTTTGCTTTGCTCAACGCTTACTCCCCCTTCAGCTTTTCACGCTTTGTCCAGCAATCTTGTCGATGGAAATGCTTCCAAAACGGAATGCACGGCACCGATCAAGCCCGCTTGCTCACCGAGTGTCGCCTTTTTCAGACAAGGCACCTTGGGCACCCACTCGGTCAGCCATTCTTGAATCTTCTTCACCCCTTCGTCGTCAATATGGACCATCTCTCCACTCAGGATTAAGAGCTCCGGATTCAAGATGCTGACGATGTTGGCCATTCCATACGCCCAGTGCCGGTATACGTCGTCAAGCAAGGTTTGGGCTTGGACGCTGCCTGCCCTGGCGTGTAGGATGAGCTCTTCTATGACACTCGACCCTTCCTGAAGGTCAGAGAGGACTCCCTCGGCCTGTTGCATGATACCGGGTACAGAATAATGGGTCTCAAATACCCCGGAGGCACCGTTGCGGCGATGCTGCTCGGGACCGATCATCATGAAGCCGATCTCCCCCGCCGCTTCTCTGCTGCCGCGATAGAATTGACCGTCTAAAATAACGCCTGCGCCAATCCCAGTACCGACGTACATGTAGACAACATGCGAATGTCCGACTCCAACCCCGCGCACATACTCGCCGAGCGTCATCAGATTCACGTCGTTGTCAATGATCACCGGAACGCCCAATCGCGCTTCCAAGGCTTCCTGGATCGGCGAATCCATCCAGCCCGTACTCGGTGAAAAGCTGACGGTGCCCTGGCCCCGCTGGGTGACGCCTTGCAACCCTACGCCCATCCCAAGCAACTGGTCATGTGACATGCCGCTGTCGGCCAATAGTCGCGTCAGACCGGCCACAAGGTCCTCGATGACTCGCTCCCCGTTGGCAGGCTGATCTAGCCGCTTGCGACATCGCGCCATAAACTCGCCCTTGAGGTTGGCAATGGTCATGTCAAGCGTAGAGCCTTCAAAAATCGCCCCTGCAATCGCGTACGCCTGGTAATTGTACTCCAGCAGGATCGGCTTTCTTCCGCCTCTGGAGTCGCCCATCCCTACCTCCTGCAAAAGTCCCTCCTGAATCATTTCGTCGACCAGGGCAGAGACACATGGACGGCTGAGCTGCGTCTGTTTGGAAATGTCGGCGCGGGATATTTGACCGTGTTGGATCACCTGTTGCAGGACCTCTTCTTTGTTTAGCTTTTTCACCAGTTTGCTGTTTCCGGTCTTCCTAGGAACTCGCACGCCTGTTCTTTCACCACCAAACTGTTAGTTAAACTTACTAACAAAGTTATCCAGATTATACCTACTGCTACCAGAATAGTCAAACTATTTATAACTATTACTTTTTTGGCAGTACGCTGTGAATAAAAAAAGACTGAGCGTTATCGTCAACGTCTCAGTCTGCACTGTTTTTGGCCATCGCTTCCGGTTTTTTGCTGGTACGATGCCCGTCCCTGTTCTTGCCTAGCTCGTGCTTGATGTACAAGTAATTCTCCATCTCCCGCAAGAGATAAAACAGAGATGCCCGCGTCTCAAATTCTTCGCGCGACTTGGGCAGCGGCGTTTCCTTGATCTCCTCGTGCATCAGCCGCAATTGGTCCAGGAAGCGGTAGGCCGTGTTGCCAGGGTGTACGGAATCGCTCAGCTTGTCCAGAAAATCCGCCATCTGCAAGCCTTGCGGAACTTGCGAGTTCAACGTCGAGACGATCGGCATCATGCGCTCCAGCAGCTCGAACTGTTTTTCTCGCATGACGAAGTACGAGGTGTACGTATCGTCGCCGCGTCCCAGGCGGTTTTCCACGTCACGCGAAGCCAGCTTGATCGCCTGAGCCAGCAGGCTGGGCGTCTCAATCAGCTCGTGTCCGTCCCAGTCGCTTTCCCCATTGCGAAGATAGAAGCTGAATTCCTTGAGAATCTTGCTGAAGTTGCGCTCCACCTTTTCCTGCATTGCCTTCAGTTCTTTTTCCAGACTTGGCATGTAGAGATTGACCACCAGCGCAACTCCGACCCCGATTACCAAAAGGGCAAACTCATTGGCGATCAAGGCCAGATCCATCCGCTCCTCTGCGTACAGATGCATCATCACGACCATGCAGGTGACAAAGCCTTCCTGAATACGCATACGCACAGCCAGCGGCATGAAAACAAGAATGGTGAACATCAGCGCCAACGGGGTAAAGCCAAAGATCCAAAATCCAGCGAAGCCGATGCCGATCCCCAGCAGGGTGGCGAGAATCCGGTTGATCGCTGTACGGACGGATTTCTTCACCGTGACTTGAATACAAAGGATGGTGATGATCCCCGCAGCCGCATAGTACATCAGCCCAAGCTGTTGCGCGATAAAAATCGAGATGGCCGTCCCAATCGCTGTCTTGATGGTACGATTTCCTATGCGAAAAGATAAAAAGCTCAGTTCGTTCCCCTCCAAAGATGAATTCTGTTATCACTGTACCAAAAACCGGAGGGGAACCAAAGCGAAGAGTTTGTTAATTCTTCTGTTTGCTTTGTTGCAGCTCCAGCATGTCTTTGAGCAACTGGGCCATTTCAGCACGGGTGACAGATGCTTCCGGAGCGAATTTGCCGGCAGTGGCACCGACGAATTCAATGCCCTCTGCGTGCAGCAACGTCACTGCAGGGACCTGGATTTTTTGCAGATCCGGGTATGCCGGGACAAAAATCTCCGGCTTGTTCAAAATATCTCCATACCCCAGCAAACGGGCAGCCATATCCGCCAGTTGGGCACGAGTGATCGGCTTGTCGGGCTCAAAGCGTCTTCCTTCTTTGGCAATCAAGCCTTCCTGGAGGCTTTTCTGGATTACGCCATACAGCGGATGCTTGCTGTCGATGTCATCAAAGCTATAGGGTTTGACCTGCTCCTCACTAAAACTGTAGTAGCTTCTGCGGTGAAACTCCATGCGATCCATGGCCCGGGCCATAATTTGCGCCGCTTCCCCGCGCGTCAAAGGCTTGTCCGGCTCCAGCTTGCCGTCTGTCACGGTCAGCCAGCCGTAGCGCACAGCCAGCTCCAACGCCTCTTTTTGCGGATGATCGCCCACATCCTGCGGTCCTTGGGCTTTGCTTACCTCCTCAAAGCTGATCCACTTGCCTGACAGCGCATCGACGACCCCCGCATCTCCCACCATGCGGTATACAAGAAATGGCTGCGAGCTCTGCTCCTCCTGGTTAGCATAGTAGGGGTCAGGCAGGAAGTAGGTCAGAGTCAGCGTTTGGTTTTCCTCTTCCAATTTTTTGGCTGCTTCCTGATCGATCTTTGCTTTTGCCGGTTGTATTCCTTCCAGCTCGTAAGCATCCGTCCGGATATTCTCCACTTCACCGGTCGTGGCCGATACCTCCACTCGGAAATAGGAGTCTTCCACCGGCACACCGTCCTTCAGCCAGCCAAACAACAGCGTATACGCTCCATCTTGTTCCAAGCGCTGCTTGATGTTCATTTCGGACCGCTGCTCCGGATTATAAGCAATCTCCCCCAATCGGTCAGCGAACAGAGCTTTGACAAGCTGGATGGCGTTCTGCTCGGCTTTCTCCCAAGAGACGGTCTGATCGCTGCTGCCTGCTCCGCCTCTTCGGATGGGCTGGTAATCGTCTTTTCGATACTCTACCAGTTCGCCGCGATCACCGATGTAAATCCGGAATGACTCCTGGTCTTTTCCTTGGCCCTGCACAGGCGTATATTCAAAGCCCCAACGCCGTCTTTCCACACCATCCGGACCGCTGGTCGCTCCGCTTCCGCGATTTCCATTCGAGCGATAGCTGCCGGGCAATTTTTTCACCACCTGATCGGCGATGACCTGTGCCTCCTCTTTGGTGATCAGCTTGTCCGCACTTGCTTTGGCAATGGTATTCCCCAACGGCTGAAGCTTCGCTTTTTTTGTCGGCTTGCCTGTGTAATTGAGCAATTCGCCACTCATCGCATCGACGAATTGGGGATCGCCAATCTGGTATTTGTAGACGAGCTGATAGTTGGGGTCATTGTTATAGTTGCCCGTAATCGATGACGTCCTTGTGTAGACCAGCGAAGGCAGCGCCTCTGCGATTTTTTCCTGCGCCTCTTCAAGGCTCAGAGCCGGTTTGGCCGCTGGCAAAGATCCTTCATACCAAGTCCGGGAGAATTGCAGCACCTCTCCCTTTTCATCCACTACGATATGAAAACCATTTCCAATAAAAGGAATATCATCTTCTACGCGGGTAAAGGTAAAGGGATGGTGGACAAATGTACTGGAGTAAGCCCGAGAAGCCATTTTGTATTCATTGGCTTCCGACAGCTTGGCCCGCTCGTCGGCGCTTACGGTTTTCTCGAGGAATTTTGTGGCTGCCTCCAGTGCCGCCTCTTCGCTTACCTTTTGGTCCGCAGAGGCGGTTTCATTTCCATAGCGTGAATATTGCAGCAATTTCCCTGTCGCCGCATCGAGTGTTACATAGATGCCAGCGTCATTTTTCCCGGTCCAGGACAGGCTCCAGGCAGCGTTAGGGATGAAGGGGTTGCGTTCAGGCCCTTGATAGGAGGCCCGCTCCAGCTTGAAATCAGCAGGGATGGAAATGTAGTTCTGGACACGGCGGATTGCCTCTTCCTTGGACAGTTCTTTTCCTTGGCTCTCGGCAGCAAATGCAGCAGGCAAGGCAACTCCGGGCACGCCGGCTGACGGGATCGCAGGTACCAGCAACATGGCGGTTGCCAGGCCTGCTGTCAGCCTCCACGATTTTTTCCGCATACTCACGGAACGATCACTCCTCTCCAATTTTGGGAATTCCACCCATCTTACCACTTATGTGAATGTGATTTCAAATTTTCAAAAGAGAGCTACTATCCTAGAGGAAGCTGGACGATCGGTTTGATATGGCGAAGGATGTTCTCTTGTGCTCTCAAAACGGCTCTTTGCTCTGCTGCCAGGAAGACCGTCATCGCGTCTGGCAGTCCGAAGAGAACAAATGCCACACTCATCGAGACAATCGTGATCTTGCGAGATGGAGGCTTCCAGGACGTATATCGCTGTTCCACATGCACTGCGCTCCTTTCGGCAGGACAAGCGCCTGTAATAAAAAATCTGCCATACGGACCCTTCCGCAGGCAGACTTTTCTTCGTTAGTATCAGCTTGTTTTCTCTTACACTTCCAGCAAGGTTGCCAAAGACGCTTGATTCAGCACATTCCCCACCAGGAAGTTGCCGAACTCGCCGAAGCGCGCGCTCACTTCGTCAAAGCGCATTTCGTAGACGATATGCTTGAATTCCAGTGGATCGTTGGAGAACAGGGTAACGCCCCACTCCCAATCGTCAAAACCAACGGAGCCGCCGATGATCTGCTTGACTCTTCCGGCGTACTTGCGGCCGATCAAACCGTGGGAGCGCATCATTTCCTGACGCTCCTGCATGGTCAGCATGTACCAGTTGTCTTGCAGATCCCGTTTTTTGTTCATCGGATAGAAGCAGATATGCTCCCATTTCGGCAGGATCGGATAAAGGCGTTCACGTACATGCGGGTTCGCCTTCGGATCTTCTCCCGGATTGTTGACGTAGTTGCTCAGTTCTACGACGGATACGTAAGAATATGGCGCTTCTGTATAAGCGGCAAAACGCGTTTTATTGAACGCTGTTTTGATCGCATCCAGCTCTTGCAGGGTCGGGCGCAGGAACATGAACACGAGGTCAGCCTTGTGGCCCAGAATGGAGTAGACAGCCGTGCTTCCTTCCTTCTGCTCCTCGTTTGCCTCCCATGTACTCATCAGGCTTTGCAGCTCGTCCAACGCAGCTTTGCGCTCCTGTTCGGACGCTGCTTTCCACTTCTCCCAATTGATGGTGCGGAAATTATGATACGTATACCAACCTTCCAATGTAAGCAACGCTTCGTTCGCGCTCATTGAAAATCAGCTCCTTTGAAAAATCTGGATTCCAGATTGCGTCTTTCCCAGTATAGCATAAGGGATTGACAGATATTCGAAACAGATTGGTGAACAAGCGTACCCGTCCGTCGATTTATTCCGTTTTGGCACGGCCTATTGTAACAGCAGACAAGAGGGAGGCCGCCGGAGCATCCACGATGACTGTCACATCATCGTGCATTTGCAGTAACGATGCCGGGACATCCGGTGTCATCTCACCCTCTAGCATGTCTCTTACAGCCTGAGCCTTGGCCTCGCCGCTTGCCAGCAAGACGATTTTTTTCGCACCGAGAATCGTGGCAATCCCCATCGAAACCGCTTGTGTCGGCACTTCTTCTACCGATTCAAAAAAACGCGCATTGGCCTCGATCGTGCTGGGAGTCAGTTGGACCACACGGGTCTTCGATGAGGCAGAAGAGCCGGGTTCATTGAAACCGATGTGACCGTTGGTGCCGATCCCCAACACCTGGATGTCGATCCCCCCCGCTTCCGCAATGGCCTGCTCGTAGCGTGCACATTCCTGCTCGAGGTCCTGTGCGTCCCCTCGTGGGATGTTCGTACGCTCGGCAGCCATGTCAATCTGCGCGAAGAGATGCTCCTGCATATACGTCCGGTAGCTCTGCGGGTGTTGGGCGTCCAGCCCTACATATTCATCCAGATTGAAACTCGTCGCCTGCGAAAAGCTGAGACCTTCTGTACGATGCATCCGAATCAATTCCTCGTACATGCCAACAGGCGTGCCACCAGTGGCTAACCCGAGCACCAGATCGGGTTTTCTTTTTACCTCCTGGGCAAAAAGCTGCGCTGCCACCTTGCTCATTTCCTGATACCCTTCAACCAATAACAGCTTCACGTTGCTCATTCACTCCCGCTCTATTTTTCTCTTCCGATAATCTCCCGTAAAAGCCCAGATGTGAACAGACGGCTTCATCCTCCAGCGATGAAGCCGTCTGCAAAAAGTGGATATGAAAACCAATTGTCTTCCGCCATTATACACCAATGGAAGGAAAAACTCCTGTCCGTTTTTCCTACTCCATAACAGCGGACCGGCCGATCCCTTCACCGTATGGGCAAAAGTCTCTTTAGCGTTCATCATTGCTATCTTGGAATCTCGATGTCTCCCTTGCCTACTGTCATCAAATAGTCCAAGTCAATTTTACTATTTACATACATTGTTCCATTTACAGAGCTCCAGGGAAAGGTTTCATCATTTGTCTGATCATATGAAGTCCAACCCAAAAATATATTTTGTTCGGGAAATTGTTTTGCTGATTCTACTTTGCTGTATGCATTCATCAATGTTACCCATTCGTCGGACAGTTGCATCGTTCCATAAGATTTTTCTTGAATGGGGACTCTCTTCTCCATTTGTATTCTTGGATAGTAGCGCTGGATCCCTTCTGCGATACGATATCCTCTGTTTCTAATTAAGTAAAAATGAATAGAACTTAATTGATCTTTCGGGTCAATATTCCACACGAAATAAAACGATGAAGGATCGTTTCCATTAAGCTTCCATATCATGGGTTCCCCCTTTGTATCAATCGAGGCAACCTGCCATTTATGATGTTTCCATACCCAATAGCTAAGACCGTAGTCATCCTTTTTGGATATGAAAGGAACGAATACGTGCCGCTCGTCAATCGGAATTGTATCTTGAATGATACTTGCGGTCGCCTTTGGAAAGATTCTATTCATCTCTTCAATCAATTGTTGATTAGGTGGAAAAGGAGCAGGCCTCGAAAAATAGAACCAGTATACAATAATGGATAGCAATATAATGAAAAATCCAAGAGACCCTATCTTTTTCTTCGTCATTTATTCTCCCTCCTCTAATAGTGAATCTTTGGAGCGAAAATAAAGGTCCTTTTTCGGTGTTGATAACAATATTCCTTTTCCATCGTCTTCAATATAAATCAATGCATGAAGACCACTACCCCATTTTGATGAGGTACCAATGAGTAGATATGGAAACCGTTCGTTTCTTTTACTCGATAAAGAATCCATATAGGTCTCTTTGTACCACTGATCACTATAAATCGCTTCCTGTCTCATTGTATCGAGTTGCTTGCGAAGGCTATCTTTATTTAGTGACCTGTCTTTCGCTGATGGGTGAATATTGATAATGGAAGCATTCTCAACATTTGAGATATAGACTGATAGGTCGTCTTTGGGGTATATCACATGATGGACTGGTAATGTTAGTATGGTTGATGCCAAGAAAATAAAATTCGCCCCAAAGCCTAACCAAGCAAAAGATCGGCAAGTCTGCCACCTTTGGTCTTTCCTTTTAAAAACAAGATACAAGATCCATACACCAAGAGGTAAAATGGGAAGCTGAACAATTACATCAAACATCCTCCAATTTATTGAAAAGGAAAAAAGACCAACGAGTATTATGAGTGGAATCTCCCATACTTTCGGTTTCACCATTTGTTTTTGATAAATTGTATAGGCAAAAAAAATAATAGCAAGCCAGCCTAAAATTACAGTAAATATTTCTATGACATTATAATTTGAATGCATCTCCATATGAATCCTCCTTTCTAGGTCTAACCATTTCAATGAGGACTGCCCCATACAGCCCAGCTTGTCGAACAACGAATCCCGATAGGATTCACAAAACATCTGAATTTCCCTATTTTACCATTTATCTCACTTTTCTCCTATCCCTCAGAGTGAATTCCCTGAACCGCGCAAAAAAAGGCTTTCCTCCACCGGAATCAGTGGAAGAAAGCCTTTTACCATTACTGCAATCTATGAAGGACTAGGCGATAACCCGATAGCCAAGCAGAATGACCAAGACCATGACGACAAGCGCTCCGACGAAAAAGCCGGTGCTCGGCTGATTCCTGGAGGCCCGTCCCATCGACATCTCCATGAGCCCGAAGACCACGATAGCCAGAATCGCCTTCACGTAGTAAAAGACGTCGCTCGCGTGATACCCGAAGAGCAGCCCCGCTCCAGACAAGAGGATAATGACCATCATCAATCTTAAAACCATATGTACGATTTTGCCTGCTTTTGCTTTACCCGCCCGGTACAATATGTAGCCAATGATCAACAGAACAAATGCTACTTCCCAACCGCCAACATGCGATTCTTTTAACATGTTGTACATTGCGCATTCAACTCCTACATTCAAGATGGCATGACCCTTTTATTATAGCAGAAGAGGGACTGAAATCCATTCACACGAACTCTTGTCATATTTGTGAACCATGATTCATGTGATTCGTTCCCCTTCCCTTCCAACACCTTCATATTCTGGGATATTTTTAGTGACAACAAAAATATATTATGATTTTTAGTATGATTGTAGTTTAGGAGGTTTAAAATCAGGGTACTTATTTTCCATCAGCGACAAATTCACATCTGGGAGGAAACAAACTTGAACGTCCAAAAAAAGATTTTGCTCGGATTCCTTGTCCTTTTGGGCTTCGTCATCGTCAGCGGGGGCTTATCGATTTTTCAAATGAAGCAAATGGGCGTGAAAGCGGAAGATATTCAGGACAATTGGCTGCCCAGCGTCGTGATGCTGGGTCAGATTAACAAGCTATCTTCAGATACTCCCCGTCTTTTGAACAGCATGGGATTGGAAAATGACTCCCGGGAAATGGAGCAAAGAGAGAAGGAAATCCTTCAAACGCTTGAGGAAATCGACAAGCTTTTGCAAGAGTATGAAATGACCATCACGGATGAAGAAGCGCAGGAGCGGCAATACTTCGAGGAATTTTCTAAATCTTGGGAAGTGTATAAAAATCAGGTCCCAGCCATGATTACCACTGCCAAAGGCTCTGACTCCGCCTACATCATCTCCGAACTGAAAAAGACGGTCGCCTCCTGGGAAACCGCGCAAGAAGATCTCGTGAGATTGATTGAGTTCAACAAGCAGAGCGCACTTGCTGCGACAGATGAATCCGTCAATGTCTATACAACATCCCTGTACATCCTGATTACGGTGATGTCCATTGCCACTTTGGCCGGGGTTGCCTTGATCCTCCTCATCATTCGCGATATTCGAAGAGTAGCGAGCAATATTGTGCAATCCTCCCATACCGTAGCCAGCTCGTCCGAAGAAATTACTGCAAGCATTCAGGAAGTTGCGTCTGGGAGCCAGCATCAAGCCAGCATGGTCAACTCTATCACGGAAATGATCGAGCAGATGGATATCGCGATCAGCCAGATCTCCGCCAACATCGAAGAAACCAGTACATTGGTCAACCAGACCTCGTCTGCTGCCGAGAATGGCGGACATCTGATGAACAACGCGATGGAGGGCATGCAGGACATCTCGAAAAAGGTCCATTACCTGCTGGAAAACTCGCGGAAAATCGACGTGATCGTCACGACGATCAAAGACATTGCCGATCAAACCAAACTGCTGGCTCTCAACGCTTCGATTGAAGCAGCGCGCGCCGGTGAACATGGGCGCGGTTTTGCCGTCGTAGCAGATTCCGTAGGGAAGCTCGCCAACCAAAGCGGCGAAGCAACCAAGGAAATCATCCACTTGGTGCAGAGGATGCAGGAAAGTACCCAGGATACCGTGGAAACGGTGCGTTCAGGCAACGAGTTGATCCTGCACGCAGGCCAATCCTTCACGGAAATTATCGAGTATGTCAAAAACTCTGCTGCGAGAATCACGGAAGTTGCCGCCAGTTGCGAAGAGCAGGCAGCCCAGACAAATGAAATTCTCCAATCTGCCCAAAATATCGCAGCCGTTACAGAACAAACCTCTGCCAGCACAGAAGAGACGGCTTCCGCCACCGAGGAGCTCTCCAGTATGGCAGAAAATTTAAATCAGCTCGTCAGCAAATTGTAGCCCGCTCACCTCAGGAAGAAGGCATCTTGCCTCCTTCCTGTTTTTTAGGCGTTCTCTACACAGCGCGAAAGCCCTCTCCAATCACCTCATGCGCAGGACATAAAATGATGAACGAATCCGGATCAACCGAGCGCACCATCATTTTCAGCTTGCTCACTTCACTTTGGCTGACTACGGCCATCAACACTTTTCGCTGATCTCCCGTATACCCGCCCGCTGCATCCAGCAAGGTGACTCCTCGATCCAGATCATACAAAATCGTCTCTCTCAAGGTTTCTGTTTCGTTCGAAATGATGTAGGCGACCTTGGTGGTATTCCAGCCCATCTGGACAATATCAATGGTCTTGCTGGTTACAAACAGAGCTATCAAGGCAAAGAGAGCCTTTTCCGCATCGAAAACAATCCCTGCCAGTGCGATCACCATGCCATCAAAAACGGCTACGCTGGCTCCCAGGCTCAGCCCCGAATGCTTATGCAAGATTTGCGAAGCGATGGCAAAACCGCCTGTCGAGCCCCTGCCGCGAAACACAATGCCAATCCCCAGCCCGACGCCGATCCCCCCGTATATGCTGGCGAGCAGCGTGTTGTTCGTCAGCGGCTGCAAATGGCTCGTCAGCATCACGCACAGCGGCAAAACGACAGAGCCAACTGCTGCTTTCATGGCTGTCTGCTTGTCCAGCATTTTGATTCCCAGCAGCAGCAAGGGAATATTGATGGCCCACTGGAAGATGGCCGGGGACCAGCCGAACAGGTTGAACAGAATGGTCGAAAGCCCGGAGACGCCGCCAGAGGCAATCTGGTTGGGATTGAGGAACACATTGAAGCTGGTTGCGAGAACCAGTGAGCCGATTACCAGCATCAGGTACTCAAGTCCTTTTCTTCGCGGACTGTCGATCGGGATGATTGCTCGTTTTTTTCGTGACACACACTCCACTCCTGCCTGTTACAAAATCGCCCATAACGTACCATATCCTGCTTCAAAAGAAAAGGATTGACGCAGCTCATAAAGAAGATGATAATTAAAATTACATAATAATAATTTTAAATAAGAGGTGAGCTGCGATGGAACCACAAATCACCAGTGTCACGCAGCAAGTCAAATATTTGGGCAAGCGACTTACTGTACAGCGGAGGGCAGTCTTGCTGCATATGCTCTCCACTCTCGACTCCCCGACCGCCAAGGATGTCTACATCTCCCTGAAACGGGAAATGCCCAATATCACACTCTCCACGGTCTACACGGCTTTGCGGTTTTTTGTCAAAATGGGAATCCTCAAGGAGCATCCTGCCGGACATGCCGCAACGCGCTTTCAATGTATCATTCCCCGATCGGCTCCGATGCTAAAGGAAGTCATGTAAAACGCGACAACAGGTCGTCACTACTCCTTTGGTATGAGTGATGCCTGTTCTGAATAGGGTATAACAGGAAAGCCAATGTCGCGGAATGTCGTATGAGGGAAATTCTTCAAAACAGTTTGCTGGTTGCAAAAGCCCAGATACTAAATTATAATAATTATCATATTAAAATAATTATAAATTAGGTTCGCGCGATGAGAAAGGGGAAGAGGAGTATGACAGAAAAGAAAAAACTCACAACAGCGGCCGGTGCGCCGGTCGCCAACAACCAGAATTCCATGACGGCTGGCCCTAGAGGCCCGATGCTGCTGCAGGATGTCTGGTTCTTGGAAAAGCTCGCCCATTTCGACAGGGAAGTCATTCCGGAAAGACGGATGCACGCCAAAGGCTCCGCCGCATACGGTACGTTTACGGTAACGCATGATATTACAAAATATTCAAAAGCAAAAATCTTTTCCGAAATCGGAAAGCAGACGGAAATGATCGTGCGCTTCTCCACCGTAGCCGGTGAACGCGGTGCGGCCGATGCGGAACGGGATATTCGCGGATTTGCTATGAAATTTTATACGGAAGAAGGAAACTGGGATCTCGTCGGCAACAATACGCCTGTCTTTTTCATCCGCGACCCGCTGAAATTCCCTGACTTGAACAGAGCCGTCAAACGCGATCCACGCACCAATATGCGCAGCGCGAAGAACAACTGGGACTTCTGGACATCGTTGCCTGAAGCGCTCCACCAGGTGACGATCGTCATGAGTGATCGCGGAATCCCGGCGTCCTACAGACATATGCACGGATTTGGCAGCCATACATTCAGCATGATCAACGATAAAAATGAACGCTTCTGGGTGAAATTCCACCTGAAATCCCAGCAAGGCATCAAAAACCTGACTGATGAAGAAGCAGCAGAGCTGATCGGCCAAGACAGGGAGAGCCATCAGGCAGACCTCTACAACAGCATCGAAAAGGGCGATTTCCCGAAATGGACCATGTATATCCAGGTGATGCCGGAAGCAGATGCGGCGAAAATGCCGTATAACCCGTTTGACCTGACCAAAGTGTGGTACAAAAAGGACTATCCGCTGATCGAAGTCGGTTATTTTGAATTGAACCGCAATCCGAACAACTATTTTGCCGAAGTGGAGCAGCTCGCCTTCTCCCCTGCGAACATCGTTCCGGGAATCGGCTTCTCGCCAGACAAAATGCTGCAGGGCCGCCTGTTCTCCTACGGCGATGCGCAGCGTTACAGACTGGGAGTGAATCATCACCAAATCCCGGTAAACGCGCCGAAGTGTCCATTCCACAGCTATCATCGCGACGGCCAAATGCGCGTGGACAACAACGCTGGCTCCACGATTGGCTATGAACCAAACAGCTACGGCGAATGGCAGGACCAGCCTGACTTCAGCGAGCCGCCACTCGCTCTCGAAGGCGCCGCTGCCCATTGGGATTTCCGTGAAGATGACAACGACTACTACACGCAGCCAGGGCGATTGTTCAATCTGATGAGCCCTGCGCAGCAGCAGGTATTGTTTGAAAATACGGCTCGTGCCATGGGCGATGCGCCGAAGGAAATCAAGATCAGACATATCAGCAATTGCCTGAAGGCAGACCCTGCTTATGGCAAGGGTGTTGCGGCTGCGCTTGGGATTGAGCTGAGTGAAGTGGAATAAGAGAAATGCCGTTTGATCGGACTAAAGTGGCAGGGAGGAAAAAGGAGAAAACGCTCTAGGATAGTTGGGATCTTCACTTTGGGTCATCCCTGGTCGGCTACACTCCAAAGGCGGAACCGCGGCCAAAAGCAGCCGACTTCGAAGAAGTCATTCAAGGTGTAGAGTAGAGAACTGACGTTTTCTGGCGACCGTTTGGTCGCCTTACTCCTTTCAGTTCCCCCTCATCAAACCGTACGTGAGGTTCTCCCTCATACGGCTTTCCGATGTTCTTCTTTCCTTGGCATTCGGTTATCGCGTACGGCAAGCTTCACAAGAATTCCTCTTGTAGCTTTTGCTATCTCTCTCATCCGCGCATGTCTCGCTTGTTTATTCCTTTTCTTGTTGTTAAAGAGCACAAGTCTTGTCAGAACATACCAGTCGATGCGACATAACCACTTAGCTCCTATGGGTGAAAGTGAATAATAATTCTTGAAACCTTGAAGTTTTCGATTCAGCCCTTGTATCAGCTCGTCTAGTGACCAGTACAACTTGTTGCGCGGTTTGGTATACTCTTTGATTTTCCTTCTCATTTCCTTCATAGCCTTCTTGCTCGGAATGTGTGACATGACGTACATTTTCTTTCCACCCTTGAGAAGAATGGGAAATTTTCGATGGTGTAAACCAAGGAAGTCAAAGCCCGTCGTATTGTCCCAGATATTAACCAGTCGAGACTTTTCTTTACTAAGTGTAAGGTCCAGTTTGTTTAGTACCGCTTTTATGACTTGTATACTTTCCAAAGCGTCTTGTTTCGATCTACACATGATTACAAAATCATCCGCATATCGGATCAGCTTCCCAAGATGAGTGAATTGCTTCTCCCAAATCGTGTCCATGTAGTCCAAATAAATATTTGCCAACAGTGGAGAGATTACCCCTCCTTGCGGAGTGCCCCATTCGGTTTCATGAAACTGTACATCTTCCATGACGCCCGCACGGAGCCAGTTCCGAATCAGCTTTAGTATCCTGCGATCAGAAATCCTTTTCTCTACTAGCTTCATGAGCTTTTCCTGATTAATGTTGTCAAAGTATCCTTTGATGTCTACATCGACTACCCAGGAGGCCGTCCTGCTGGTTTTCTTGATTTGTGTAATCGCCTGGTGGGCATTTCGTTTGGGACGGAATCCGTATGAGCAATCTTTGAAATCGGCTTCAAAGATAGGCTCAATAACCATCTTGGTTGCCATCTGAACAACACGATCTCGGATGGTCGGGATACCAAGCGGTCTTTGTTTCCCATCCGCTTTCGGGATGTACGTGCGCCGCACAGGAGATGGATGATATTGCTTACCCTTCAGGTCGAGATAAATTTCGTTGAGAAATTTACTTTCCCCATACTCCTGAACGATTCTTTCAATTGTCTGTCCATCTATCCCGCCGCTACCTTTATTGGCTCGAACTCTACGCCACGCTTCCGCAAGAATATCTGGCCGGTACACTTTGTCATACAGAGCATGAAATCGCCGTTTTGGATTTTCCTTGGCACAAAGATATAGGGTTGTCCAAAGTTGTCGAGCTTTTACATTGGTGTAGTTAGCAAGTTTACTTGCATTCACTCACTCTTACCTCCTTTCAACCCAAGAACAAAGCAGGGTTCCTTCCCTCCACAAGGTTGTGTTGTCCTTATGTTCAACGGTACTATAAACCCCTCCGACTCCCTCTCTGCCGTCCACCCTTTCGCATGTGCTTATAGGCTTTCGCTTTACACCCCAACGGGGTGTGCAGAGTAGGGTCTCCCCAGTTCCGTTAACTACTTTCTCAGCGTACCGCTCCCCATACTCCGGGAGGTTCCTTGATGCTGTCTCCAAGTTCTACACATCGTCCATGGACTTCGCCTGCGGCCACCGGGCTCGTCTCCTCCTTGTCCATCCACTGATGGTCCCTTTAACGAAGCGGCAGGATTCACTTTATGTTACGGTCCGCTGATTTGCTCGCTCCCTTACGGGATACTTTGTCACAGGGCTTCAACCTTAGGATCTCTCCACCAGTTGCCTGTCAGCTACGAGGCGACTTGGCTCTTACCTCGGTTGGACTTTCACCAACTAGCAATTAACGGCTTGCTGGGCGCGCTGGCCGCTGAGAGCGTGTTCCGCCTTTTCCATTACGCCTGGGTCAAGATCCCAAATACCTTCGCTTATTTCTCCTTTTTCCTCGACCAGCTTTGTCTGGTCATCATGGTTGCATTTTCTGGTTTCTCAAGAAGACAATTAAGGGCACTCAAGAAGATATACTTCCTGAGTGCCCTCTTTCATATTTCAATGGAAATCAAGTGTGCTGTTCGAGAAAAGAAAGCAACACACGGTTGAAGAGCTCCGGCTGGTCCATCGGCGGGATATGGGCAGAGCCTTCGATGACGATTTTTTGTGCTCCTGGAATCCTTTCAGCCAGGACATCGGCAATCTGCAAGAAATCGGGATAATCCCGATCTCCGGCGATGACGAGGGTTGGGACGTGAATTTCCTCCAGACGCTCGTTTGGCGGAGGTGAAAGTACAGAAAGTCCTTTTCCGAACTCCGGCAAGGAAAAGGCGTGCTCCGTCATGACTCGGTACCGCTCCCTCGCTTTCCCAGCAGCTTCATTCGCAGGGTACCCAGGACCGTCGAACCACATCTGGATGGTCATCTCCACCGCTTCCTCGCGTGTCCCCTTTTGGCAGATCTCCTGAAAGCGCTCCGTATCGCGAATCCGTTGCTCGCTGCGCGGATGCCCCATCAAGCCTGACGAGACCAGAGACAGGCTCTTCACCATTTCGGGATAGGCGAGTGCAAACTCTACCGCTACCATGCCGCCAAACGATAATCCGACCACATGTGCCTGTTCGACTCCCAAGGCTTGCAAAACTGCTTGCGTATCGTCATACAGGGTGAAGGGGATCTCGGTTGCAGGCGTTCGCCCAAAGCCTCGGATGTCAAAGCGGATTACCTTGTACGTCTGTGAGAAGTCCTCCACCTGATCGTCCCACAGGCGGGTGTCGAGATTGAAGCCGTGAATCAACAGCAGCGGCTCTCCTTTGCCCGTCACTTCATAATAAAAACGGGTTCCATTCACATCCAGAAAACCTGACTCTACCGATGGACTGATTTCCATTTTTTATCACCTCTTCACCACTATGTCATGCCTTTCTTCCCGCGTCCAGACGGTTCACAAAATTGAAAAAAATCTACCCAAGCTTCGCGTATTCATAAACTGCTTTGCCGATGCTGCCGAGCGTATGCAAGGCTTCTTCCGCCTCCACGTCCTGCGACAAAGCGGTGATCGCAAAACAGCGGCCCTGTACGTACAACAGACCTGCGTCATGCTGCCTTCCCGTATCCCAGCCTGACTTGCAGGCTATCTCCCAGTCTGTCGCAAGCATTTCCTTGCCTATTCCATCATCAGCCACCGGTAAAAGCGAAGGCAAACCGTTGCGGAATTGCTGCTTTTTCATGATGTCGACCATCTCTTCACAGGCCTTTGCCGAAAGAAAGCGTCCTGCTCCGAGCCGACTCAGCATGGTTGTGACATCTCGAGCCGTGATCGTATTGTTCCCCGGATTGTCGGCCGGGTAGATCATCAGCTTGCGGACGTATCGACTTTCCTTCATCCCCAACTCGCGCATCGTTTGCTCGATCCGCTCTTTCCCAACCAGATCGATCAGAATATTGGTAGCGGTGTTGTCGCTTTGGATAATCATCAGGGTTGCCAGCTCGCGAATCGAGAGTCGCAGTCCGGGAGACAGAGCGAAGAGCATCCCGGAGCCGTGCACCATATCCTCCCGTCTGAGCGCCAGCCGATCTTCGAGGGAAAATTCGCCCTGCCAAGCAGCAGCAAACACCGCTGCCATAATCGGAACCTTAATGACGCTCTCTGCGATAAAAGACTGATCGGGAAGATGCTCAAAGCAGATGCCTTGTCCTATTTCCTCGACTACAATTCCCCACGTTCCCTTCGCATCTTCGACAATCTGTGATAGCTGCTTTTTCAATCCCTCTGCCTGTTGCATGAAGCCCCCCTCTTTCTATATGAATTTTTTACCTAGATCGTCGGGAGATCCGACACCGTCCGTTCATTTACCTGGTTTCCGGTATTCAGCGTCGTTTTCGGCTCCAGCAGCAGGACATGAGCTTCTTCCTCTGCGACTGGCATATGCTCCACACCTTTTGGAACGATGAGAAACTCGCCTTCTTCCAACCAGACATCGCGGTCCCGAAATTTGATCAGCAGTCTGCCTTTGACTACCAGAAACAGCTCATCTTCATGCTCATGGTGGTGCCAGACGAATTCCCCTTTGAATTTAGCGAGTTTTACATAGGAATCATTGATCTCCCCGGCAATTCGCGGGCTCCAGTATTCGTGAAACAGCGAAAATTTTTGCTTCAGATTTACCTTTTCCAACATTCGTCACCCTTTCTTACTATTCTTCCATTATAAACGGACAGCCCATAAAAAAAAGGAACCCTTTGGAAAAAGAGTTCCTTTACATGTAAGCTTGTTCATGCGATGAAATTCTTCGCAAACCAGGCAGCGGACGCCCGCACTTCTCCCTCTGTAAGCTGATGTCCGTACATCTCCCAATGCAGATTTACGGAAGCACCAGCCTCTTCCAAGAGACGCGACAGCTCCTCTGTCTCTGGCAATGGACAAATCGGGTCGTTTTTGCCTGCTCCGATAAAGATCGGGATTCCAGACAGATCCGGCAAGGAAATTCCTCTGCGCGGGACCATCGGATGATAGAGGATCGCTCCTCTCAACGCGTTTTCATAGTGGAAGAGCAGGCTCCCGGCGATATTGGCGCCATTGGAGTAGCCGACCGCCACGATATTCTCCCGGTCAAACTCGTATTCGGCAGCCGCCTGGTCGAGAAAAGCCTGCAGCTCCTCGGTCCGAAAAATCAGGTCCTGCTCGTCAAATACCCCTTCCGCCAAGCGTCTGAAGAAACGCGACATCCCATTCTCCAGAACATTTCCACGGACGCTGAGAACGGATGAACCGGGATGAATCATCGGGGCGAGAGACAGCATATCGCGTTCGTTGCCGCCCGTTCCATGCAACAGCAGCAAGACGGGAGCTTTTGCATCGCTCCCCTTTTGAAAAAGGTGAATCATGCCCGATCCTCCTCCAAGACACGTACTTCAAACGGCAGCAAGCCTTGCTCGATACGGGTCCGATACGGTTCATACCATTCGGGGAGCATCAGTTTTTCTCCCAGGCTCTCCATCGGTTCATCCAAAGCAAATCCTGGAGGATCTGTAGCGATCTCAAACAAGATTCCGCCGTTCTCACGGAAGTATACCGCATTGAAATACTGGCGGTCGACGATATCCGTAGGATGCAGACCGTAGCGGCCAACATTCTCCTGCCATTGTCGGTGATCCTGATCATCCTTTGCCCGCCAAGCGATGTGATGAACGGTTCCGGCCCCTTCCTGCCCGCGTGGCATGGGAGCTGCATTGATATCAATCACATTGCCCAAATCGCCAACGGCACGGAAACGGACCAATCCTTCCTCTTCTGCCACTCTTTCCATCCCCATCAGATTCTCCAGCACATGCATCGTCTTCTCCGGCTGCAGGCTGTACAGAATGGCTCCGCCAAAGCCTTTGATCGCCTTGTCGGCAGGCACGCCACCGAACGACCACTTGCTTGCCGGCCCCTCCTCGCGCTCTACGATTTCCAGCTGCAAGCCGTCTTTGTCTTGGAATTGCAAATACGTTTCACCAAACCGCTGAATGCGGTAGTAAGACATCTTGAACTTGCGCAAGCGCTCTTCCCAAAAGGATAATGCCCCCATGGGAACGACAAAGGTGGTATACCCGACCTGCCCTCCGCCGACCTTGCCCAAGCGTGCCTCCGGCCAAGGAAAGAAGGTCATCGCAGTACCTGGGCTGCCAGCTTCGTTGCCGAAGTACAAGTGATAAACATCCGGCGCATCAAAATTGATTGTTTTTTTCACCAGACGCAAGCCGAGAAATCCGGCGTAAAAGTCGACGTTTTTTTGCGGATGCGTTACAAAAGCCGTAATGTGATGTATTCCTGAAGTCTGTTGTTTCATCTTAGTACCAACCTTTCACTATGATTTTCACTGAAATGCGTTGTAGCTGACGAACTCTCCTATCGGTTTGCGATAGCCCCTCACTCGTTGGGAGGAGAGATCCTCCTTGCCGATGGTGATCATCAATACCGGCTCATACGTATCCGGGATGTTTAGGTGTTTGCTTACCTCTACGGGATCAAACCCGATCATCGGGCAGGTATCCCACCCTTTGTCCTTCGCCGCCAGCATGAACAGCATGGCAGACAAACTGGCATTGCGGATTGCCTCGTCGTGCAGAAACGATTCGCCTCTGCTTTCATAAAAAGAGGTGACAGAGGATACGGTATGATCATATTCCTGTTTACTGAGAATCCCTAGCTGCAAAAGCCCCTCGTTCACCTTGCCAACATTCTGATAGGCCATTTTGTTGCCTAATACAAGGATGACAGCAGATGCCGTTTTGACCTTATATTGCCTGTTCGCCGCTTCAAACATGCGCTCTTTCATCTCCGGAGAATCGACTACAAGATAATGAGTATGCTGGAGATTAAAGGCGGTCGGGGCGAACTTGACATCCGAGAAGATTGCGTCCAGGTCCTCGCGTGAAATCTTCACATCAGGCAAAAATTTATTCGCTGATCTTCGCATGCGGATGAGGCCGGAAAAGTCGTTCATAGACTGCACTTCCTCTCAAACCAATTCGTTGTTAATATCTCTAATTTGTGATTTCTAACAAAAAACATCTCAAATTTAAGATAATTGTATGCCAGACTCTTCCGGTTGTCAACACCTGAAGACATGACGATGCCTGCAAAATAAGAAGAAAAAACTCTCAGCCGCGACATAACAGGCAGGCTGAGAGTTTTTCATTACATGATTTTATTTCATTTCATGATTCTTTACGACTGGCCGACCCAGCAGTTCATTGACGTGAACCATCGCCTGCTCGAGACGTTCTTGGTAGTTTCCTGAAATGCTGTGATAACGCACTCCAAACTCCTCCAGCAATTCCTTGAGCAGGCGATTGTTCTCTTGCCGCACCTGCTCTTCGCCAAAGGAACGGGTGCCGTCATCGACCCATTCCACATCCGGCTCCAGAAACAGCCAAAAATCGTATTGCTGCAACCGCGCAATCTCATCCAGAATCGGCTGTCTTTTGCCCACATAGAGCTTGGAAAAATACTGCGTCACAATCGCTTCCGTATCGATGAACAGGACCTTGTTGGCTTTGGCCCCCTGGACCTTTTCGTGATATTTGTGTTCAAACGCAATCTCGGGATAATCCTCTGGAAGCGTAATATCTTCACAGTTGCCCAACCGCTCGTAGTACGTTCGTCCCCACTCCTCCACGTAAGTCGTGTTGTACAGGTTGGCGAGATTGCGTACCAGCGTGGACTTTCCGCAGCTCTCCGTCCCTACCACGACCACTTTTTT
The DNA here is from genome assembly GCF_000503775.1 of Brevibacillus panacihumi W25. Lineage (GTDB taxonomy): Bacteria > Bacillota > Bacilli > Brevibacillales > Brevibacillaceae > Brevibacillus > Brevibacillus panacihumi_A. Next base: position 1,209,346 of record NZ_KI629785.1, read on the forward strand.
CACAAAGTGGGGCTGGACGATCGCGGGCAGCATGTTCCAATGCTTCAGGACGCCTTCCTTGCGCAGCATGGAGCCGGAGATGGGGTAGACTTCGCGTTTCGGGTCGATCAGGATGTGCTGTGCATCTGGATATAACTCCCCAAAAATAGGCGTGTACGCCGTCTCGGAGCTGAATACCGCATCCAGTGGCTTGCCAATCGCAGCCAGAATTCCTTGGGCGCCGATATGCCAATCTGCCATCTCGCCCGTCTCGGGCTGGTGGACTGCATGGACGTGAACATGCGGCATGTCTTTCGTCAATTGCGTCCACCAGCGCAAGCGGACCCGCACCGGAATATAAGGGATGCAGCCGTCTTCACACAGCTTTTGCTCATAGGCTTCGTCATACGTCACGATGACATGCAGTTCATCCACCATGGTCGACGCTCGTATCATCGCATACACATGCCCCATGTGCGGGCAGGGAAGGAATTTCCCTCCGTACATGCCAACCGTGCCGGGTTTCATTGGGAGTGCACCTCTTCCTGTTTCTGGACCTTGCTCAATTTAATCCAGTTGTAATAGCCGTAGATCGAGTTCACGAGGAAAGCGGACCACATGACGACCATGTTCATGTCATTGCCGCCCTGCTTGATCAGTGTCACAACCCACAGCGAAATGGAGAGGACATTGACCGCGATCCAGAGTGCCCATTGCTCGGCGTATCGCTTCAGCATCAGAATCTGCGCAAGCACCGACAGCACAACAGCGGCTGAATCCAATCGAACCTCCTGACCGCCGATGACATGCAACAGCTCAGCGTAGAGAATGCTGCCGACAACCGCGATGAGGATAAGGATCATCCAGCCTTTTTTAGTCAGGCGCTTGACCGCGACATCTTCTCCCTGAATGCTGGTTTGGGTGCGATGGCGGGACCACATGTACAAGCCGACGAATTGGGCGGGAAAATAAAACAGACCGTTGAGCATCGCTTCTCCATACAGCGAATAACCGAACGAAATGTATGCGTACGTGCCCGTCTGTATGATCCCGAAGTAGTAATTGGAGATTTTTCCCTTGGCGACCAAGACCACGCAAAGCATTCCAGATAAAGAAGAAATCAGACCAAGCAACGAATCTTCAAAGGCAAAGAACAGATAAATATTTACGATGGTGAACAGTACGAGCCAAATCTTTTCAAACAAAGTCCAATCCTTCAACATCGAAACAACCTCCCCGTTGTTTGCAAATATCGTTACAATTCATCGTCCCATGTCGGATTGTAGCGGTACAGCTTTGACGGACGATGCCCTGCATTGCGGCGGATGTGATTGGTTTCCAGCACCTTATCCGCTACTTTGCGGCGGAAGGCAGCCGCCAGCAGTTCTTTGCCCAGGATCACTTCAAACACCTGCTGCAAATCAGACAATGTGAAATACTCGGGCAGCAGGTGAAACGCGATGTCGGTGTAATCCACCTTGTTGCGCAGCCTTTCCAGCGCATACACAATCATTTTGGCATGGTCGAAAGCGAGGTTGTGCGCTTCCTCGATTTCCTGCACGACCTTGGAGTGTCCATGCTCCACGATTTTGGTCGTTTTCACTGTCGCGGTCGCCGCATCCGCGCCGCTGCCCAGGCGCAGCTCCACCCACTTTTCGATCATGAAGCCATTTTCCGTAACTGTGGTCTTCTTTTGTGTCCAGTGGTCTGAGACGTGGAACCATTTCGCATCCTCCGTCCCTTCTCCCGACTGCAAGGGATAGAGGTCGCTGTTGATCAGGGCCATGTAGGAACAGCTGATCACGCGCGTTCGCGGATCTCTGCCAATATCTCCCCACGTGTACAGCTGCTCCAGGTAGACATCCCGAAGACCCGTCTCTTTTTCCAACACCCGGATCGCAGCTTCATCAATGCTCTCGTGCGCGGAGACAAATCCCCCCGGCAATGCCCACTGCCCCAAAAATGGATGCTCCTTGCGCTTGATCAAAAGAATTTTCAGCGATTTGTCTGAACGTTTGCGGTAGTTCTCAGACTCCTCCTCCGTGACAGTGAAGAGCAGCATATCCACGGACACGGAAGGACGTACGTATTGATTGACATCATACTCCTTGAGGAACATTTGCTCCGCAGAATGGTTTTCACTCATGTTATTACTCCTTTGTTATTATCATATTGTTAATAACATTTTGTTAAAATGTTACTGCATGAATTTTCCTTTGTCAATCCGCTTTATGAAAAAAATTCCCCGGAACTTTCCCGGGGAATGAATGATCGATGTTAAAACGGATATTCTCTTGGCTTGGTCTGGACGGAGATCCACTTGACGGTCGTGAACTCATGCAAGGCCCATTCCCCGCCGTAACGGCCCAATCCAGAAGCTTTTTCGCCGCCAAAGGCAACGATTGGCTCATCATTGACTCCCTGGTCGTTGACGTGGATCATGCCTGTCTCGATCTGTTGCGCTACCTCGACGCCATGCTCGATGGACCCTGCATGCACCGCACCGCTCAAGCCGTATTCGCTGTCATTAGCCACCCGAATCGCCTCTTCCTCGCTGTCCACGGCGATGACACCGACCACTGGTCCGAAGATTTCCTCCTGGGCGATCGGCATATCGTTGGTTACATGAGAGAGAATCGTTGGCGCGAATACATTTCCTTCCACCTTCCCTTGCAAGGCGAACTTCGCCCCTGCGGCGATGCTGTCATCGATCAACTTTTGAATCCGCACCACTTGCTTGTTGTTGATCAGCGGGCCGACCACGACATCTGGATTGCGCGGATCGCCGTAGCGCAGACGGGAAGCCCGCTCTACAAACGCCTGCAGGAATGCGTCGTACACAGGACGTTCGACGATGATCCGGTTTAGCGACATGCAGATCTGGCCGCTGTTGAGAAATTTGCCGAACGCAGCTGAACCCGCCGCTCTGTCGATGTCTGCATCCTTGAGGACGATCATCACGTTGTTGCCGCCAAGCTCCAGCGCCACGCGCTTCAGGTGTTTACCACACAGCTCCCCGATGTGGCGTCCTACTGGCGTCGAGCCGGTAAAGGAGATGATGCGCGGGATCGGATGTTCCACGAAGGCATCTCCGATCTCGGAGCTTTTGCATACGGTCACATTGAGCAGTCCTTTGGGAATCCCGGCATCCTCGAAAAGTTTCCCTAAGAATAGCCCTCCCGAAATCATGGTTTGCAGATCCGGCTTCAAAACTACTCCATTTCCTGCTCCCAGCGCCGGAGCCAGCGAGCGCATGGTCAAATGAAAGGGAAAGTTGAACGGACTGATGATCCCGACGACACCTGCAGGTTTGTGGTAGATGCGGTTTTCTTTTCCCGGGATGACCGAAGGCATGATCTTGCCTTGCATGCGGATCGGAAAGGTAGCGGCTTCCTTGAGAATCCCCAATGCGGCATCCGCCTCGATATTGGCCTTCAACTGGGAGGCGCCGTTTTCCTCGACAAGAATCCGGACGATCTCCTCCCGCCTTTCTTTCAGAAGCTCCGCAGCCCGCTCCATGACGGCGGACCGCTGATAGGCATTTACCTGTTCCCATTCCTTCTGCGCTTCCTTGGCTGCTCTGTACGCTTCGTCGATGTCTTCTTGATTGGCGAGACGAATCTGCGTCAAAACGCTTTGATCGTACGGGTTTTCATCGGTCGCGACTGTCTCGCTTTTCCCCTCCCGCCACTGTCCAGCGATAAACTGCTTGTTCCATTTTTCAAATGCCATGTGCAAGAAACACCCCGTCTATTGAATGTAAATGCGTGCTGTAGCTGCAAACTTCATCTACATTATGGTGCTTATCGCCTTTTTTATCCGCCCCACACGCCCGCCGATTGTAGTATAATGACGAAGGGCAAGCAGACGCCTGCTCCACCACACGAAATCCATGCCTAGGCATGGGAGAGGTTCGCGAACTCCCTCTATAAAAAACTATTGTGGTAACAGTACCCAAACGGGGTATTGTTTTATTTGTTTTTTATGAGCTTGTTCAAGAACTCTCTTTCTTCCACTTAACCAAAAGGAGATGGAGAGCATGAAAAAGGAGAAAGCCGTCGTTGTATTCAGCGGGGGTCAGGACAGTACGACCTGCCTCTTCTGGGCCAAACAACAATTCGGCGAAGTAGAAACGATCACGTTCGACTATGGGCAGCGCCACAAGCTGGAGATCGAATGCGCCCAGCAGATTGCCCAGGAGCTCGGCGTGAACAACACCGTATTGGACATGAGCCTGTTGAATCAGCTCGCGCCCAATGCCCTCACCCGCACCGACATTGCGATCACTCAGGAAGAAGGTCAGCTCCCGTCTACCTTTGTCGACGGACGCAACCTGCTGTTCCTCTCGTTTGCCGCTGTTTTTGCCAAGCAAAAAGGCGCACGCCATATCGTGACTGGCGTATGCGAGACGGATTTCAGCGGCTATCCGGACTGCCGCGACGCGTTTATCAAATCGCTCGACGTGACGCTCAACCTGGCGATGGATTATCCATTCGTGATCCACACGCCGCTGATGTGGCTGAACAAGGCGCAGACGTGGAAGCTCGCTGACGACCTGGGTGCCTTCACCTATATCCGCGAAAAAACCCTTACCTGCTACAACGGCATCAAAGGAGACGGCTGCGGCGAATGCCCTGCCTGCCACCTGCGAAAAGCCGGACTCGACACCTACCTTTCCGAAAAAACGGCACAAGGGGCCGATGCCTGATGAGCGCCTACTTCGACTTTAAAATCGTGGAGCGCATGCAGACATTAGGCACCGATATCGATCATTCACAGCTTCGCTACCACAACAAGCGCGTGATGGTCAGCAAGGAATTTACCTTCGATGCGGCACACCACCTGCACGCCTACGAGGGGAAATGCAAGAACCTGCACGGTCACACGTACAAGGTCGTCTTCGGGATCAGTGGATTTCCCGACGAAATCGGGCTGGTCATCGACTTTGGCGACATCAAGGAAATCTGGAAGAAGCACATCGAAATCTATCTGGATCACCGCTATCTCAATGAAATGCTCCCCCCGATGAACACCACGGCGGAAAACATGGTCGTTTGGATCTTCGAGCAGATGGAGCAGCAATTGCAATCCAGCACCTACCGCGACCGATACAAAGGCGCTTGGTTGGAATTCGTCCGCCTGTATGAGACGCCGACCAGCTACGCCGAGGCAAGACGGGAGTGGATGGTCGAATGAGTCAGATTCCTGTTCTGGAAATTTTTGGACCAACCATCCAGGGAGAAGGCATGGTCATCGGGCAAAAGACGATGTTCGTTCGTACCGCTGGCTGTGATTACCGCTGCTCCTGGTGCGATTCGGCTTTTACCTGGGATGGAACAGCTCGAGACGAGATCAGGCAGATGTCTCCTGAGGCGATCTGGGAAGAGCTGTACCGTCTGGGAGCAGACCGCTTTTCTCACGTCACGATTTCTGGCGGCAATCCCGCGCTGATCGAAGGCATCGGTTCGCTGGTATCGCTTTTGCAAGAAAAAGGGATTCGCACTGCCGTGGAGACGCAAGGCAGCAGATGGCAGGATTGGCTCATGCAGATCGACGATGTGACGATCTCTCCCAAGCCGCCCAGCTCCGGGATGCAGACTGATTTTGACATGCTGGATCAGATCGTCCATCGCCTTGTCAATGGCGAGCATCAAGGCGTCAGTCTGAAGGTCGTTGTGTTCGACGACGAGGATTTTGCTTATGCACGCATGATCCACCGTCGCTACCCGCAAGTGCCTTTTTACCTGCAACCAGGCAATAGCGATCTGACCGACGCCGATACTGAAACACTGCGCGACAAACTGTTGCACTCCTTTGAATGGCTGATTGACCAGGCGATGGCAGCCCCTGACATGAACGATGCCAAGGTGTTGCCGCAGCTGCACGCCCTGGTCTGGGGCAACAAACGCGGGGTATAACGATAACGAATGAGGAAATGAGGTAGTAACGAAATGGCCAATCAAGAAGAACGAGACTTGTCTTCACTCACGCTCCTGGGCAACCAGGGAACCACATACAACTACACGTATGATCCAAGTGTATTGGAAACTTTTGACAATAAACATCCGTACCGCGACTATTTTGTCAAATTCAACTGCCCGGAATTCACCAGTCTCTGTCCAATTACCGGACAACCCGATTTCGCTACCATCTATATCAGCTACGTTCCGGATATCAAGATGGTGGAAAGCAAATCGCTCAAGCTGTATCTGTTCAGCTTCCGCAATCATGGAGACTTCCACGAAGATTGCGTCAACATCATTATGAACGACCTGATCAAGCTGATGGAGCCGCGCTATATCGAGGTATGGGGCAAATTCACGCCGCGTGGCGGCATCTCCATCGATCCGTACTGCAACTACGGCAAGCCGGGGACAAAGTATGAGGAAATGGCGAATTACCGGATGATGAATCACGATCTGTACCCGGAGAAAGTGGATAATCGCTAAACTTTGTATTTTGGAATCTAATTGAAAATGTAAAGAGGTACTCAGAAACGAAGAAACGTCCCTGAGTACCTCTTTTTTATTGTATCGAACCTTTAGCTCAATCTTTCGTTGTTACTTTGGATATGCATGCCGATCGTTGCACCGATAATCCGAACCTTATCGAACACTGTCAGTACTTCTTGGCCAGTCAGCGTGTAGATTTTTCCGGCGTGACCGTCACCGATTAATGCGGCTACCCCTACGTCGGCGATGTCGGCAACGTGAATCATAGCGCTGGGCGAGTTACCATAAGGTATTTCGTATCTGGCTCCCTCTTCATTTCGTAGAAGTAACGGACCGGTGACCTTTAACGTCTCAGCATCAATCACATCTGATGCATGAGTGCTGATGTCCACTCCAGACTCCTACATAACCTGAACAGACCGAGGGTTCAGACCGTGAGCTTCTAGACCCGCGCTTTTCACCTCGTAACGATCGCCACCCAGCGCTTTCAAAAATCCAACGGCGATCTGGCTGCGGCAAGAGTTCCCGGTGCAAAGGAATAAAGTATTTGACTGACGTGGGCGCTAAGCTAACGGGCAGGAGAGTTGAAGAACAAAGAGAATAACTAAGGTTATCAATTTTAGGATAGGCGGTGATAAGAAGATGGCTCAAGTAACTCTGAAAAGAATAACTTCTGAAAACTGGAGGGAGGCTCTTGAACTTTCCGTAAATGTTGAGCAACAAGAATTTGTTGCCGCTATCACACCACCTGTTGCAATTGCTCTTGCCAAGGCGTATATCAGACCAGACGGCAGGATGGTCGAACCTTACGGGATCTACCTTGAGCAAAATATGGTTGGTTTCTTCAATCTGCACTATACTCCCGATAGCAAAGAAGACTATTGGGTTTTTCATTTTTTCATTGATAAAAGGTTTCAAAGAAGAGGTTTAGGATCTGCTGCAATGGCGAACTTGATAAAACATATCAAAGAAACCCACCCTTCTTGCCATTGCATTCGCTTGACTGTCCATCCCAAAAACGAGGCGGGGAAAAGCTTCTATACTAGGCTTGGATTTAGCGATAATAAAATTCTTTCATTTGGTGAACCAACATACTCCATCTACATTTAGGCATACCTTGTTCAACTAACGCATTACGTTAGTTCAATGAAGCAGCGACAGTCTAGGACTTTATTTTCTTGTCCTTGATTGTCGCTGTTTCACTTCGTGCAGCTAGCATAAAGATAATGGCAGCAATCCCTGCCGTGACGGATACCGGAATGGCAATCACTTCATTCAGAAGATAACCTGTCAGCAGAATCCCCAAAATGACCCAGGAGAGTCGAAAAAGACGAACATCTTTTAGGGCTTCATGAGGCTGTTTTAAAGAAGACAATTCATACTGTTTGGGAATATCATTTTTAAAATATAGATACAAAACGAGTAAACTTGCACCTAGCGAGAAAAAGTTCGGTACAATCATCCGGGTCGCATACTCAACAAATCCGATATCAAAAAAGTCTGCAGAGACGATGCTGACCAGGTTGCTCACGATCAATGGCAACGACGTGGTATCCGCGATAAAGCCACTTGCCATGATAAAAGGCAAAATCATTTTATCCGGGAATTTCAGGGCACGTACTTGTGCAAGAACAATCGGTGTCAGAATCAGTGCCGCACCATCGTTTGCAAAGAAAGCAGCTACAGCTGCTCCCAACAGGACCACATAGACGAACATCCGTCGGCCATTCCCTCTGGCTAACCTGGCCATGTGCAAGGCGGACCATTCAAAAAATCCGATTTCGTCCAAGATCAGCGAAATCAAAATAATGGCCACAAACCCCAGCGTTGCATTCCAGACGATTCCCGTTACACAACGTCGGCAAAGCTGACAACGCCAAAAACTAATACCAAACCTTATATCGTTATAACTATATGGTTATTTAACTCATACACTGTTCGATCTGCAAGCAATCCTTGTCGCAGGTGGCAGGGACCTGCCAATCGGCGAGCATCGCACCGAGTTCCTTCTTTGTGGCAGCATAGGCCTTTTCGAGTTCGGTGGCGAGCAGCTTGCGACACTCTTCGGCGGACGCTCCGCAATACCGATGTTTCGGTTCGGGAGCCTGGCCCGAATAGAACCGGATTTCATCGGCAACTCGGGATAGCCAGGGGCTTGCCGTGTCCGGATTTATGTTCAGCGAAGGCAGATTGTTGGTCTTGCCGGCTCCGTCAAGGATTTCGCTTCCGAGCTGCGGTTCGAACACGGAGCGCACGAGCGGTTCCCAGAGGCGGTCAAGCAGCGCAATCCCAGGGCCGTGCTCAAGCTTTCCATCGCCGTTGTTGTCGAGACGCAACCCGTCGACTGCTGCCCAACGATCAGCAAGCTTATATGCCTCCTCTGCTTCCTTGTCTGGAAGCTCACCAACGAATTTGCGGATCAGCGGGTAGAACTGCTGGGCCTGGAAGTCGGTCACCGCTGCTTTGGTGTGGATTTTGACGAGGTCGGTCAGGGAGATCGGCCCCTTCGCGACTGCATCCAAGGTTGGTTCCTTCAGCAACTTCACACGGTGGTCGCTGGTTGCGGACCAATATTGATCCTTCATTGGCCAACCAACCGCGGTTGCGTTGTTCCACCCAGCAATCACGCCGTCCGGACCGTTGATCGTATGGGGGTACTGGGATTTGGGCGGTGTCTGGAAGGTGTAGCTTGACGGATCGAACCCCTCCCAATCCCACTCGCCAGTACCCCAGACAGGCAAGTCACGAGCGGCCCCGGGAGCCCGTACCGGCACCAGACCTGCATCGAAGCCGGCGATGTCCTTCGTGTCAACGTACCACCAGCCGATATTGTAGGCCGTCCCGGTCACCACCTCACCGAAGTCCGCCGCAGACTTGATGACGGAAGGCGAGAACAGCTTGGCATGCGCGACGTAGTCCATTTCCTCGTGCATGTAATAGGTCCGTGCCTGTGCCAGGGCGACCGGTTTGCCACCGGACATGGCCCGCCCGATGACCGGCCCATGGACGCTGCGCTCGGACGTCAGGGTGTAGCTTCCGCCGTCTGCAAGCTGCCTGCTCTCGGTTCGGGTCGTGAACGGTAGGCACTTGCCCTTGTAGAGATAGTGGGTGGACTGAATTGTCGCAGCTTTTCCATCCGGCTCACACAGAACTTCGGCGAAGGTATCGGCCTGATCGGGAGGCAGGATCGTGATCGACCAGGCATAGTTTTCGCCACGTCCCGCGACATAAGGATAGGGTCCGCTGATTTCCAGAATGCCGCGTGCCTTGAAGTCCGGCGCAACAATGGCGATCTCGGAGTCGAAATTGTGCGGTGTGGCGTAGCCATCCTGAGGGCCTTGCACGGCCAATGGATGGCCGGTAACGGAGTGCTTGGCGGCCACCAGCAAGGCATTGGAGCGTACCTTCGGAAGCATTGCAAGATCCAGATCCAGCGAAGCCTTCTTTTGCCCGACCCGGAGAATTTCCCTCGGCTTATAACTGTCGAGGTCGAGCTTTGCGATCGATGCCGGATTGACCGCCAGATCGACACTCTGCACTGCGGGCAGGCTTACTGACGTACGGGCGTTCTGCTTGGACCGGAGATCTTCGTAGACCGACTGCGCCTGGTCGCCGAACTTGGCTTCGAGCTGCGCCAACAATTGCGCGTTAGCCTCTTCGCCCGCTCTGAGGCCTCCGCCCCAGGAAATATGATTGAACGCTGCCATGGCCATGATGTCGGTTACATCCCAACGCTGGGGCTTGATATTGCGATGGACATATTCGAGCGGCAGGAGCGAGGAGTCCGCTTCGATCGCATCGAGATAGGCGTTCAAACCATCAACATAGGCTCGAATGTCTTTCGCCGCCTGTTTGCCCCAATAGCCATACGCCACCTCGAGGCGGTCGAACATCGCCTTATATTCTTCCTTTGAGTAGTCGATCAGGCGAAAGGTTCGAGCATCGGATTGCAGGTTCATGTCGTTCTCACCGCGCCCAAGAAACTCAGCGCTGCGCGCCCACCATTGTGCTCGAAACTCATCCATCTGCCAGAGCCGATCTTGCGCTCTCGCGTAGCCGACGCCGAACATCGCGTCCTCGCGCGTATCGCCCTTGACGTGGGGGACGTTGTGGGTCTTGTCACGAACGATCTCGACGCCGACTCGCGGCGAAATACGCGACGCCACATCCTGCGCAGGCACCTCAAAGTCGGCTGGCTTGAAGAAATTTGAAAGCTCGTCTTCCGTGAGGTGATCCAGTGCCTTTGGCAACCCGTCGTACATGTCGCGCTGGCTTTGCGTACCTGGTGGCTCAACCCCTTCTTTGACATAGTTACCACCGTTGCCGGGAGCGAAGACCCCCTGCACATGAAGGCTGGGATCCGCCGACGCAGTCACGGCTCCTACCATCAAAAAAACGGCCAACGATAAAAGCATCATGCAGGCATGCTTGCGTATTCGCCTATTTCCACGCATTTCCATTCCCCCATCTCTTTTTCTGATTGCGAGAGCCAAGGCAGCAAGTCCGGTACGTCATAGCATCTGCCGGCGTTGGCGTCACTCGGCTGCCACACTTTTCTGTTTGGGTGCAGCCAACGTCAACGTTGTGATGGTGACGAAACTGGCGATCAGCCCGTACACGATTGGATCAGTCGAGCTGATTCCCTTAACCGCCAAACCGACGAGGATCACCACCGTACTAACCAGAATGGAATAGAACGCCGCTTTGGCTGTCGTCTGTTTCCAGAAGAATCCCAGGAGGACCGGGAAGAAAATCGCTCCTGACAGCACTGCATAGGCTATATCCAACGCCACCAGCACATCCTGAATCCACACAGCGCAGATGATCGTAAACACCCCGATGGTGAAGGTGGTCAGACGAGATACCTTCATGAAGCGCTGTTCGCTCATGTCAGGTGCGAAATATCCCTTGACGATATCGTTGACGATCAGCGTGGAAGAAGCAATCAGCGTTCCGGAAGCGGTGGACATCAGGGCAGAAACGACACTGGCCAGAACGATTCCAAGCACACCGCTCGGCAGCGTTTGCAGTGCCATGCTGGCAAAGGCATTCTGCGGATCGTCCAGATTAGGCAGCACTACGAATGCGCACATGCCGATGATGGAGAGCACGATTGCGTACAGGAAGCTGTAGACCCCGGCTCCGATCGTTCCGTATCGGGCAATCGTCATGGTGCGGGCGGTGAAAATCCGCTGCCATATATCCTGCGCCACGACCATGCCCAGACAAAACAACAGGAAATACTGAATAATCGTCTCCAGTCCAACATTGGTAAAGTCAAAATAGTTCGCCGGCACTTTCGCCGCAAGGTTGCTCCAGCCGCCCGCTTTGGACAGGCTCATCGGCAGCATGATAAAGAAAATACCGATTGTCATGATGACGAATTGCACGATGTCAGTCATTGTTACAGACCACATGCCGCCGAGAATGGTGTAGAACAGCACGATTCCTCCCCCGACGATCATAGATACCGTCATGTCCCAACCAAGTAGCACGTTCAGGATGGTGCCCATCCCGATTACCTGCGTCACCGTCACCATCATCGCATAGATTGCGGCCACCAGCGCACTGATCAGGCGTGTCTCCCGGTTAAAGCGGCTTTGCAGCATTTCGCTTACTGTAAGTACCTTCAGACCGGAAATTTTCTTAGCGAGAAAAATCCCAAGCACAACGATGCCCATCCCCAGCATAAAGACCAGCCAGATGCCGGACATCCCCAGTTGGTACCCCAGCTTTGTCGTTCCAATCGTGGAAGCGCCTCCAAGTATCACCGCAGCAAGGCAGGCAAGATACATGGTGAAGCCCAGATTGCGCCCCGCTACAATGTAATCCTCCGAGGTTTTGGCCCGTCTTGCCCCCAAAATACCAACAAAAATTAAGACAGAAAAATAGAGTATCATGACCAAAATATCAACCGAATGCATTGTGCTCCCCCCAAATTATCATAGATAGGTAGGGCTGGGTCCGGCCGATCAACAAGACGGCCCTTCCCTATTTACAACCGTTTTGATGCTAGTTGCCGTTTTGCATCTCTCTCTTTTTCAAGGCAATCAGCGTAATAAATTCATAGACGATGTTGGCAGCTGCCGCAGCGGTAATCTGACCGTGGTCATAGGCAGGCAGCACCTCTACCAGATCAAACCCGACGAAGTTAATCCCCGTCAAACCGCGGACGAAAGCAAGCGCATCATCCATGCTGGCACCGGACACTTCAGGCGTTCCTGTCCCCGGCGCATAGACCGGATCAAGGAAGTCAATGTCAAACGACAGGAACACCGGTCCGTTGCCCACACGCTCGTGAATAATCTCCAGCATCCTCTCGACGCCAGCCTTCTTATACTGGTTGGTCGTGTAGACATCCAGTCCCAGATTCCTGGCATCGTCCAAATCCTCGATACCATACAAGCCGCCTCGCATGCCGATCTGTATGGAGCGGGAGACGTCCAGCAATCCTTCCTCGATAGCACGGCGGAACACGGTGCCATGGTTGTATTTTTTTCCAAAATAACTATCCCACGTATCGGAGTGGGCATCAAATTGAAGCAGTGCAACCGGTCCGTGCCTGTTGGCGATCACTCTCAGCTCCGCAAGCGTAATCGAATGGTCGCCCCCCAGGACGATCGGGATGATGCCCTGCTGAACGACTGGTGTCAGTCCTTCTTCCATTTTTTCATAGGTGTCCTGAATGTAACCGGGAACTACCTGAATATCCCCATAATCCACACCAGATACGTAGTCAAATACATTGATTGCCTGCTCCGGGTTGTACGGACGCAGCAGAATGGAGAAATCCCGGATTGCCTCCGGGCCGAAACGCGCGCCCGTTCGAAACGATTGGCCCGAATCAAACGGTACTCCGGTAATCACGAAATCCATATCCTTATCCAATGTCTCAATGAAAGGGAGTCGCATGAAGGTACGGGGTCCGCAAAAGCGCGGGGATTGAAACGAATCTCTCGGTTGGTACTTACCCATGATGTTTCCTCCTAATTCAGATTTGAGTAGGTATATCAGCAACAACCGTGCCAAAAGTGAAAAGTAAGCGTTTTCAAGAGAAATCGCGATTTTTCACCGTTCATGGTATTCACTGTTGAATAGGATGAAAACAAGAAAGTGCTCCAATATAGTGCTTTCACGCTCCCTATACATCGATGAATACCATATTCATCGATATATAAAAAAGGTTACCTTACGCTCAGTCCAATTGATGACTAAACAAAGGTAAACAGTCGCAACTATTAGTTCTCTTCCACTTCCGCTTTCTCCCGCTTGCGAAAGCGACGCACTTTCAACAAATTGCCGCAGCATTTGTAACACACCTGCGGCACATATACCTTTTTTCAAATCTGTAAAAATTTGTTCTTCATATGGTAGAACAGAATGTAAGAAATGATCGGCACGCCCCGTAGTCCTAAGTGAAAGGCAAAGAAAACATGGGAGGGACATCCATGCACGAGGACCAGGAATGGGTAAACCAGGTCTTGAACGGAAATAAACAAGCCTACGCCCATCTGATTCACAAGTACAAGGACAGGATTTATGCATTGCTCCTTCGCATGGTCCGTCATCTTGGCATGTATGTCTCTCCGACATTTGCCTCCTACGTATCCTCCTTCGTCAGTCGGGTCAGCGGGGACCTTGGACTAAAATTTGCGGCTGAAAACGGCTTCAATACAGCAGTCAATCAATCGGTCAGCGATCAGGGATACACCTTGCGCGTGAAGGATATCGTCGCCGACTCGGCTCGACTCGTCATCACCTATACGCTGGAGGATGCAAGCGGCAACCCCTTGGACGATCAGTATCTCCACTATTTTGACGGCAGCAAGATCTATCTGGCTGACAAAGTAGGGAATGTCTTGTCTGAATTGCCGGAGGATCATGAATTGGGACAGGGCTATGGGGACATCACGTTTGTACTCGATGAATGGCCGAAAGACGAAGACATCGTCGTCCATTTTGATGTACATGAGATTGGAGTCCGTGACCCTAAACCGGTCAATTTCGCATTGCAGATACCGGTCAATATTGCAGAAAGCAAACAAGCAGCGACGACGATCCCTGTCCAAAACGTCTTTACATCGCCGCAAGGCATCCGGTTCTCCTTTGATCAGGTCATGTATGCACCGAGTGCGACGCGCTTCGAGATCACGACATCCGTGACAGACGAATCGTATGAACGAGAGAGACAGCTCGTCCACGAGATGGAAGGGGATGATGCCGATTTTACCATGGATGATAGCTACCGCTTTTCGTATCGAATCGTCAATCAGGCAGGCGAAGTGATAGCGGCTTCTGAGCGTGGAGAGGTGAATAGCGGACGTACACTCTACTTTTCCCCTACCTATCCAAAAGGGGAAAATGTAAAAACGGGAACCATTCAGTGGAAGACAGCCATCATCCCGGGAGAGCCATCCGAGACGCTGACCTTTATCCTGGATGAAATCGAGAAAGAAGAGAGAGCCGATTTTGCCATCTCGATCCGTCCTGACACGTTGCTTCAATCTCCTATTTCGAAAACCAATGAGGAGACGGGAGATACCTATACGATCAAGGGCCTGAAAAAGGGAATTTATCCCGGAACTAATGAGGAGATCTGGGTCATGACAATCGAAGGGAATCTGAAGATTTGGGATATGCCATCGTGGATCTTGAGCGACGGAACGGGAAAACGCTATGAAGTGACTCCCGACTATACGACCATGACCGTCAGGCATACCAAAGAGGGAGAGATTCTGAAACAAAATTTGTTTATCAAGGGAATGGCCTCACCACCTGAGGAGCTGTCCCTGAAGCTGAAGACCTACAAGAAGCGTTACACGAATATCGAGTGGAAAGTTCCGATTCCATCTCAAAAATAATTCCAGCCACTGTGGGCATGGTCATCCATGCCCATTTTTTTATCGAGCAGTTTGGTTCTCACCCTTGCTGATCATTGCCTGACGATTGCTTCTTCGCTTTTATGAGAAACATTTCCCGAATAAAAGCCCCGACTGCCATCGATAAGGCAACGATGACGACGAGGTTCATGACTCGCACAAAGGTATGAGGCGTCAGGATTGCCGTCGCACAACTGGACAAGACCATCAACCCGAAGAGGATCGAGAAAAGGATCAGCTGCTTGAACGTCGCCTGCTTACTCATCCCCTTCCCCCTTGGCGGACAGCTTTTTCAAAATCTTCTTCAAGGTCTCGTTGATAGTCAACAAAGCCATCAGGATAAAGCCAAGCATGATAAAGGTAATAATCTCTCCCGTAAAGACGGAGACAACCGCCAGAATGACGGCATAAAGAATATGCAAGCCGTTTTTAAAGAACTCCAAGTAAAGCACACTCCTTTTGCTACGATATTGAGAAATTGATGCCATAGAATGAGCCGATTCATCAGGAAGACCATCCGATATGTTTTATGATGCCCCCCCGTTCTTCTCACTCAACCGTTGGACCTCTTTCTCCAAAAAATCAAGCCGCTTGTGAATGCGGTAAAAAATCGGCAAGTAGGCAATTACGACAATGATGAGCCAGCCCATTCTGATTTCCTCCTTTCACATTCTGACAGGTTGATACGTTTATCTCAAATGGATGCAGAGATTTTCAGTAGCCAGCCTTTGCAGGTCGCGACCGTCGATTTGGCCTCGCTCCAATTGCTTGTGCGCTATCTCTTGAAAACCATCGCCAAACCAGATCGACCATAATTCTACTAGCTGGCCGTCCGGTATCTTGGTCTTCGTGTATTCCATCAATTGATTCGTCCATCTCTCATCGAAGTTTCCTTCCAGCCAGTAGATTTTGGGCAATTGGATGTAGAAGTCCAGATCATAGGGCGGATTCTCGCATCGACCGATCTGTAAGCCGCCCAAATCCGTTTCCTTCTCTGCGTACAAAACCTCTGCTTCGTCGTCCAGCTCCTCCCAAGGGATGGGTCCTTTTGGCTGAGGATTCATTGTTTTGATATCCTTTACCTTCAGCTTGATGAATCCGCTCAGGTCGATCTCCGCTAGAGGATCGGAAGACGCGATAAAGGTATAGCGACTCATAGATTGCCCCTTTCGATCATGACATGCACGGTATTAATTCCTTCGATAATCATAGCTTTCATCCGGTACATCCAATTCACGTCCATTAATCACGACCGTATCATGATCCAGCCATTCAACCTTCGCCTCATGCTCCCGGTATTGAAAATAGATGTTCCTGGATTTCCCGCTCTGATTGTCGATCAACTCGCCCAAGGTGGAGAATGAAGTCGTCGCACCTGCATCGGAGAGATATACCTTGACCGTGTATCGTCCGTCTGGTGACTGGTTTTCCGTAAGCAGATCGCCTTTGGGAATCCGCTCCATATCGAAAAATGCCCAATAGATGCCATAGGCGAAAAAAGCAAGAACAGCGCCTCCCGCTATGGCGAGAGTGCGTAGCACCTTTCTTTTGGTAGCTCGTATCTCCTGATCTGGGAAACTGTCCATATCCATCTCCTGGTCACCTGCTTTTCTTTCCCCTTTTAAGGGAAATCTCTGTGCGAATGGGGCATATTCCCAAGCGTTTATATGGTACCATGGAAAAAGCCTACTAAACTCATTCTCGACGCGAGGTGACTTTCCGTGAGTCAATTTGAAGCCGGCACCTTTATTGCCTATCTGGCGTTTTCGATCTTTTTTCTCGTCGCCTACAAGCTGCAGCAAATCTCCTTGTTCGCATTAATCATGCTGCTGGTGGCTACAGCCGTTGGCATCGGCATTTTCTATCTTTTGATCATGCAGTACTGGTACGCCTAGCTGCCTGCCTATTTAGTGACGCGATTGGTTTTAAACAGCTCTTTTCCCTGTGCGTCCAGATAGCCGAAATGCTGTTTGGTGGTGAAGACAAACGGCGGAGATGCGACTTCTTCACTCCTGACCTGCAAAAAGATGTGATCGGTAGCCCGAATGGATTCATACACGAGTGGAGTCATCGGGCTCAACTCGATCGAAAGAAGGCCGTACAGCCCGCTCTTCTGATCTTGCATGAGGATCGCGCGATTTTTTTCCCCGTAGTTTTCGACCACCTGCATGGAGCGGTAGTTGCCACTTGTCTTGCGCTGCAAACTCGATGAGTAAGCATCCCATCCGCCCTCGCTCTCAACCAGTACGCCATCCAGGTAAGGGAATGTCTGGATGCTGACAGCCCCCTCCAGCTTGATCATCCCCTGTTCTTTCGTGTCCACCCACAAGTCTTGTTTTCCATCTGTTCTCGTCAAAACCAGGAGTGTTTGATCTTTCATCATCCGTGCCTGTATATCCCGGTACACAAAAGGAGTAAGGGCCGTTAGCTGATCATCTTCCAGCTTCACCAATGCCCACCCGCTCTGATTCGCTTTTTTGCCGATGCTGTAGACCGCATTGTTCATCTTGACCAGTACAACAGGCATTCCTTCCTGTGAATCTTCCTTGACACGCACCTTGATCTCATTGGTGATCAGCTGGCCTACTGCTGTGTATAAATCTGCCTCGTCTTTACCTGCATCCAGTCCTATTACCAAGTCGGCGGCATTGTCATAATACAGAGCACGGCTGTAACTCTTGCCAATCTGCTGGTCCGTCTTCCGATCGATCAAGACCAGTTTCTTGTCAGATGTTTCTGATGTACGAAGCTGATCGGTCAAGTGGCGCTGAAACTCCTTGCCCGGATCAGCTGGATTTCCGTCATAACCGTAGTAGAGCGTTGTTCCATCAGGTTCGCTCACTTTTACTTTTCCGTCCTGCTGTTCGTAGTGAATCACCCGGTTTTCCTGCGGCGGCAAAAGCAGGCCCTTTCTCTCCGAATACAGCCCGATCTTCTTTCCATCCTGTATGCTGAGCATGCTGTAGCTGCCGCCAATCGTCGTCAACGTGTCAAACCAGAATTGCGGTTCCTGCATGGGCAGCTCGTAGCCAGGCAGGAGTCCTTTCTTCCCGTCTTGACGGACGAGCAGGCGAGCTGCTGGTGGGCCTTCCACCCGTGGATATTGGAACGGAATGACGACTTCTCCGCCAACCTTTACAACTCCGTACAGACCTGTTTTCAGATCTTGCCCCAGAACATGGTCTCCGTGAACGATCTCTGCACCCGGCCTGAAGGAATACGACCAAGCTTTGTCTGCAGCATGGTACGTGACAGTCTGTCCGTCTTTGGTGCTGTATACTTCCTTGGTGCCGGATTCAATCCCGACGTCGCTAAAGCGCGGTTCAGCCAGCATTTTGCCGTTTCGCCACAGCCCGATGCCTGTCTCGCTTTCCACTTGCACATACCCGTGGTTCCAGAAGGCAAGCTTTTTGTATTTCGGTTCCAGCACGTAGTTGCCGTTGCTGTCTACCAGTCCCTCTTTGCCAGCTACCCGCACTCGGATGTAGGCGGACTTCGCTCCATCCTGCGGGAGATGCTCCGCTTTTTTCAGCGAAAATTTGGGCTGCATCGTGACAGGATCGTACAGAGTGAGCTGGTCGGCTGTACTGGCAATGGCGTAGCGCATCCGTTTTTCTTCTCCAGCATCATCTGCTACCTTGTACAGATCGACGAAGGAAATCTTGCCTGCGAACAGCGGCAGCAACACCTTGCCGGACGGAGCCAGCATCATCGTCTGCTCTCCGCCCATCACCACCACATCGGGGTATGCATCCGATAAAAAGTAGGTGTGGGCTCCAACGAATTTTTTCTGGGAAAGCTGTTGTGTTGCCAGGTCCAGGTATTGGAACCATCCGCCTTTTTGCACGATGGCGATGTTTCCGTCAGGCTTTATCTCTACCGAATCCCATGCAGCAGGGATAATCGTTTTGCCTGTCTTGGCATCCAGGATCCCCTTTTTTCCTGCTGCTGTGACGACCACATAACGCGGGTATTGCTCGATGCTATCATAAATCGGTGGAGTGACTACCTTTTCTCCATTGGTAAAACCGATTTTTTCGTTGTCCATGACATATGGCTGGATCGTGGGAAATGCCGCCGCATGTACGGGAATAGCCGCTGCCTGTACGAGCAGCAGGGCTGCCACACCGATCCTGGTGATGCTTCTCATCATCATCTTGTTCCTCCATCTCGTTGAATCTGCCATACTTTTCAGACGCTGCGAGGAGGGAAAGGTTTCATCTATCGTGTTTCTTTGATGCGATACCCATACGGATACGCTTCTCGGTACCCGAGCTTTTCATAAAGTCGTCGGGCCGGCAAATTATCTAAGATGACCAGTAAATGGGAGGCCAAGCGTTCATGGACAGTTCCTCTAGTTCTGCAATCACGGACATCATCTCCGCTTCTCTCACGCTACAACCCCTGCTGCTTCCGGATCGTAACCATTTGCCCCAGGTGATACGTATTGTGCGTCGTCAGACAGGATAAGGCCTCCCACCAAGTGCAGGACGGATCAAAGGGCAAAGGTTCATCCATTTTGGAGTCGTCACATCCGTTCAACTCGCGCTTCCATTCATTCATCACAGAGTCAAAGCGTTCGATTAGCGATCTCCACGCTTCTTCCTCTTCTCCCTCGGCCGTCATTACGGAAAAGGTGGCCTCATTGGATTCCAGATTTTCTACCGATTCCTGTCGATAGCGGTGCAGCCATCTTTCATTCCAGAACGTCAGGTGGGCTAGCAACTCCCAGATGGAATGCTGCCCTTCGCCTTTCCATTTCGCTTGTTCCGCCGTGAGTCCCTGCACTACCTCAAGCACAGGCGGATACCAACCCTTTTCCTTGTGAAACAAAGCAATCTGCTCGACAAAAATTTGGCTCTTTTTACTCATCCTCCGCATGTCCCCTTACGTAGTCTTTTTGCGCCATTATACCCTAAACTGGATCAACTGGTGAAAAAAAGCCCCATGCCTGACGGAATAGCGGCTGTGCGACGCTTTCATCAGGATGGGGCTCATCTTATTCCGGCTCTAGCCAACTTGCTGCTGTCTCTTCAGGGGAATCATCCGACGATAAGTGAACAATCTCCATATCCACTCAAGCGGCCCCATCGTGAAACGGGACAGCCACCATCTGCTGAACAGCATGAGGACAGTGTGGATGCCTACACTCATGAGTGCGGCAGACAGCATGTCGGTATTGCCTTTTACGCCAAACCCATAGCCAATCAGCAAGACGAGCACCGTCTGAGAGAGGTAATTGGTCAGGGCCATGCGTCCGTAGGATTTCAACGGCGCAAGCACCTTTTGAGCCGTACGGTTCTGAAGCAATCGCATCAGTGTTGTCACGTACCAGGCAGACATCAGAAGACCGACGATCGTCGCGGCAATCGTGTAATGCCAGATTTGATTGAGTTCTGCTTCAGTCATTTCGCTATCCACGATTACCATATAGCTGAATGGCACGTTTTGCGGAATCAGCTGATATTGCACAACCAAACCAATGACTGTGAGCACCAGCGTGACTCGTTGCAACACGATGATCCGCGGCATGTGCTTGGAGATATGCTGAAAAATACCGTACTGCCCAACAGCCAATCCGAGTAGGAACAACGGCAGGATCAGCAATGCCTTCATTCCTGTTGCACCTGCGGCCGCCAACAGCACCAATGCGAGGGACAAATTGATTTTTTTGTTCACCCGATAAAACGGAATCAGGAGAAACCCGACGATCGCATACGGAAGCAGCGCCTCACCCGGATGGAATTGGCTGTGAATAAAACCAAAGATCAGCAGGGCCAGCAGTCTGCAGATAAACAAGACGAGACTGTTCTCTCCCTTTTCCTTGGCCCTGCTGTAAAAGATGGTAAACCCTACTCCGAAAAGAAAGGAGAAGATGACCATAAAACGCGACTCTACTCCGAGCTGAAGGATCACATTGATCGCCGCATGGATGCTTCCCGGTTGCGGATCAGCTACGGACAAGAGCGGCAAAATGTTCACCAATAAAATCCCGATCAATGCGAAACCGCGCAGATAGTCCAAACTATCCATACGTTTGTTCGTGAGTGCTTTTTCTATGATGATCACTTCCTCCTTGACGTTATTGTGGCCGCTCACCCATCACACCGCATTATCCTAACAGGAATACAGGCCATGATTGTATCGAAATTCATTACACGCTCATTACATTTTTGTAAGGTGACTTTGGGGCGCAAAACGGCGCAACAAAAAATGACGCCCCGAGAACGAGGCGTCTAAAAGATGTACCATGTACCACTACAGCACCTGGTCGTGCTTGCTATCCTCCGCCAGCCCTGAGCTCTTGGAAGCAGACTTGCTCCAGAGCCAGTAGGCCACGGTGATAAAGATCATCCAGGGGACCCCGACGATCAGCGTCATCTGGAATGCATCCGTGAACCAGGTCGTGATCATAATCGCCAGCATCAGTCCCGCTCCGAGCAAGGTCAGATACGGATACCCGATCATTCGGACGGGGAGTTTGCGTCCACCGGAAGCTTCCCATTTTCGACGGAAGAACAGATGCGTGACGAAGATCATGAACCAGGTAAACATCGCGCCAAACAAGGAGATGCCCATCATCAGCATGAACGACTGATCTGGTGCAACCGCTTCCAAAACAGCGGCCAACGCAATCCCGATGGTGGACAGCCACAGGGCAGAGGTAGGCACTCCCTTTTTGCTCAGCGCTCCAAAGCGCTTCGGTGCATAACCAGCCCGCGAGAGAGAGAACATCATCCGTGTCGTAATGTACAATTGGCTGTTCATCGCGGAAAGAGCCGCGACGAGTACGACGAAGTTCATAATGCCGCCCGCTCCGGGAATCGACAACAGCTCCATGACTTTTACAAACGGGCTCTTATCCACACCCGCTGCTGTCCAGGGAACAATCGCCAGCATGAGAGAGAGCGTCAAAAGATAGAACACGATCAGTCGGACGACCGTCGAGCGAAGCGCACGAGGAACAGCCTTCTCCGGCTCCTGTGCTTCCCCTGCCGTCACCGCAATCATTTCGATGCTGAGATAGCTGAACAAAGCGACAATCACCGCAACCCACATCCCCCACCAGCCATTCGGCAGGAAACCGCCTTGCTCGGTATAATTGTGAAACCCGATTTCAGGCTGTGTGCTGGTCCCGAATACTACGTACGCTCCTAATAAGATAAAAGAAACAATGGCAACAATCTTCACCATGGAGAACCAGTATTCGACGGAACCAAACATTTTGACGCTGGTTGCATTCACATAAATAAGGACGGCAGAAAACAAAACGATCCATAACCAACCGGGGGCATCAGGGAACCAGTACTTCATGTAGACCGCTACTGCCGAGATTTCGGTACCGACGGCCGCGACAATACATGCCCAGTAGGAATACCGTACAGCGAACCCCGCCCACGGGTTGATGTAGTGTTCGGCAAAAGCGCCGAACGATCCAGAGGTGGGATGCGCAACGGTCATCTCTGCAAGACAACCCATTAGCAGAAAAGCAATGACAGCACCTATCGCGTAGCTGATGAGAACACTCGGCCCCGCAAACCCGATCGCGAAGCCGCTTCCCAAAAAGAGACCTGTCCCGATCGCGCCACCGATGGCGATCATGGTGAGCTGCCCGGTGGTCAACCCACGGTGCAGCCCTTTTTCGCGATCCATAATCTTTTGAAACTGATTCGCATCTCCAGCCATAAATAACCTCCTCAGTAAGTGGGGTTAAGCAACGACTTCTCTGGTGTTTTTAAATTTTTTGTACTGCTCTTCCTTCATGATTTTCTTCAGAATTTGCACGGCATTCCAGACATCCTCAAACGAGTTGTACAAGGCCACCGGAGCCAGGCGAATGCCGTTTGGCGCGCGGAAGTCGGGGGTGACGCCGTTTTCCTTGAGCGCTTTGCAGATGCGGATCGCCTCGTCATGCTCCAGGTAGACATGGCCACCGCGACGCTTGTCTTCCAACGGATTGCCGATTGTAAAGCCCATTCCTTGCAGCTCATGATCGATCAGATCCATCATATAGCGCGTGAGCTGGAGCGACTTTTCCCGAAGCCGGTCAATGCCCGCCTCCGCAAACAATTCCAGAGAGCCGATCAACGGCGCAATGCTGAGCAGATGCGGTGTTCCCATTTGATACGCACCTGCGTCTTCGGCCGGCGTCAATTGATGCTCCATGTCAAATTGTTTGTCCTTGCGGGAGCTGAACCAACCTGTCAAGCCGGGAAGACGATGAAAATGCTTCCGGTTAATGTACAGGCTCGCTACCCCGCCCGGCCCTGCATTCAGATACTTGTAGTTGCACCAGACTGCGAAATCAACATCCCATTCCGCGAATTCATGCGGCATCGCACCGACCGAATGACAGCAGTCAAAGCCGATCAGAATCCCGCGTTGGTGTGCCTCCTGTGTCAAGCGGCGCATATCGAGGATTTGCCCGCTGCGATAATAGACGCTTGGCAAGACAACCAGCGCGATCTCATCTGTCATCGCGGCGATAATATCTTCTTCCTCAATCAAACGACCGTCGCGGCTTTTCACCCGCACCAGATGCTCCTGCGGATCGTAGCCTCTCAATCTCAGCTGGCTTTGCAGCACATAGATGTCAGAGGGAAAATTCAGCTCGTCGGCGAGAATTTTCGTTCTGTTTCCAGCTGGCTGATAAAACGTCGCCACCACCTGATGCAGATTGGTCGTCGTCGAGCCTGTCACAATCACTTCTTCCGGGGAAGCGCCTACGAGCGGAGCCATCTTTTTTCCCAGACGTTCAGACAGAAAAAACCAAGGCTCATCTCCTTCTGTCCAGCCATTGATCCCGTGCTCCTTCCACGAATCCAGCAAGGCAAGCAAGGACTGTTCTGCCTTTTTGGATAGCAGCCCCAACGAGTTCCCATCCAGATAGATGGCCCCTTCCTTCAGATAAAACTGACTGCGAAAAGAAGCCAGCTCATCCTGCTTGTCTCGCTCGATCGCCCATTCGCGTGAAGGATCAAAATGTTGTGCAGCCAAAAAATCATCCCTTTCTTCAAGTATTCATTTTCTGTAAATTAAGAGTATTATATCAATGATTTCATGTCAATGACATCATGTCGGCGAATGCTTGTCTCGGTTTTCTGGCATTTCCTGTTTTTCTTGTGAGATAATAATATGAGAAAACACCGATTATTCCCGCAAAACGAAAGGAAAGCCTATGAATACGTCCCAAGAGAAAATGCCTGCCCGCAAGCGGCGCTCCCTCGAAACCAGAAAAAGGCTGTTGGAGGCCGGGCGAGCTCAATTTATCGAAAGCGGTTTTCAAAAAACGACCATCTCCCAGATTATTAAGAGAGCCAATACCGGCTATGGAACGGCTTATGTCCATTTCAACGGAAAAGACGATCTGCTCATTCATCTCATGGAGGAAGTCATGGTCCAGTTTTACGAGATCGCCGAGCTTCCCTTCACTCCGAAATCCAGAGAAGAAGCTAATATCATGATCGAAAAGCAGGCTGGACTGTTCCTCGAAATGGCGCATGAAGAACGCCAGATGATGCAGGTGATCGAGGAAGCCATTCGTTTGTCAGATGAGGTAAACCGCAAATGGAAGGAGATCCGCGAGCGATTTATCAAGGGAATCGAACAGGATATTCGCTACTCCCAAGCCCATGGCCTGGCCCGGACGGATGTGAACCCCTACCTGATCGCCCAGGGATGGTTCTTTGCCAATGAGATGTACCTTTGGGAAATCGTCAAAAACGAGGATGGCTATCCGGTACAAGAAATTGCCCGCAATCTCACCGCGATGTATACGGGTGGGTTGTATACCTGATAGATGAAGTGATTCGCGTATAAATCCAGGAGCTGATGCCCCTCTGGTCGAGGAGCACCAGCCCTGCGTAGTTAGTGGTCTAGTTGCGACGAGCCATCTGCACCGAATAAATGTCTCAAGACGATGCGACTCATGTCAGTGACGCGCTCAAATACAAAGGCAACTTGATCATCGTGTGGCTGCAGATAGTAATTTGTGTATCCGAACTGCGTAAGTTCCTGACTAAGCCGCAGAGCATCTTTGACATTTACGAAGAAGTACAGATGCTTGGTCATAATAATCACCTCCTTCCGCACCTAAAAGTAGCAGAAGGATCTTGGGACAAAAAACACTCTAAAAAGGAAAATGGAACTGTAGTGAGGTGAAGTCCCCAATTGGGGATAAATATAAATATCGTGTGAAAACTACCCCTATAACACTGTTCATGGAAGAGAAACAGTCGTAGGGGGTCTAAGATGTCCTTGAAAGATTTTGAAAACCGAGTTGTTCTGATCACAGGTGGTGCAACCGGAATTGGTCGTGCCACTGCACTTGCTTTTGCAAAGCGTGGCGCTAAAGTAGTCATTGGGGATGTAAATGAACAAGCGAAAGAAACCGTGGAAATGATCAAACAAGAAGGTGCAGAGGCACTATTCAAGAAAACGGATGTAACCAGCTCATCCGATGTGAAAAGCTTGATTGATTTTACAGTAGAACAATTTGGTGGTCTAGATCATGCATTTAACAACGCTGGTGTACTGCCTCCAACAAAAGACTTTGCAGATATGACAGAAGAAGACTTTGACTTTGTTGTCAATGTAGATCTTAAAGGTGTTTTTTATGCGATGAAACATGAACTTGCCTACTTCACAACCAAGGGAAAAGGTACGATCGTAAACACAGCCTCCATCGCAGGCATTATAGCGGACCCCGGCATGGCACCCTATGTCGCGGCGAAGCATGGTGTCGTCGGGTTGACCAAGGCAGCAGGCATCGAGTATATTGCAAAAGGCATTCGTGTCAACGCCATTGCGCCAGGTTTAGTGGAAACGAATATGACAAAAGGCTGGCTCGAGGATGAAGAAATGAAAAAGGTGGTTACTGCAAATACACCGATAGGCCGTCCTGCAAGACCGGAAGAAATCGCAGGCATGGTGCTGTTCCTCTCTTCAGATGCGGCCTCCTATGCAGCTGGTCAAACCTTTATCGTGGATGCTGGTCAAACGGCACATTAACGATCATTGGTCGAAAGGCACTCTTTCTTACAAGGGTGCCTTTTCCTTATCCGAGCAAGTAAAAGCCCGGACACAAAACCGTCTCCAGGCTTCAACAAAATACTGATACTGCTGCTATTGCTTCCGCTACATTCCTTTAAACCATCCCACCGCTTTTCGCAACGACTCTGCCTGCTCCTCCAAAGAACGGGTCGAAGCATTCACTTCCTCGCTTGCCCTCACCTGCATCTGTGTTGCTGCCACGATCTTGTGGGTCTCGTCTGCTCCGCTTCTCACGACAGCGGCAGTCTGCGCGGATGTGGCGGACAACTGCTCGACGCTCGCGGACAATTCCTCCGTGACCGCGGATACCTCCTGCACTTGACTGGAAATCTCCCCCATGCCATGCGTAATTTGCATAAAGGCTGATTCCGCATCCTTCATGATGTCTGCACCCTGGTGTACATCCTCTGCCATCGTGTTCATCGCTTGTACCGCCTGTGCGGCTTCCAGCTGTATATTCTGGATCAATACGGCGATTTGCTTGGCAAAATGATTGGAGCGCTCCGCCAGATCCCGCACTTCATCCGCTACGACGGAAAAGCCCCTGCCATGCTCGCCAGCACGCGCTGCTTCGATTGCGGCGTTGAGAGCGAGCAAATTGGTCTGGGAAGCAATCTGTGTAATCATCTCCACGATCTGCTCGATTTGCTGCGAGCTGTCGCCCAGTTGCTGGATTGCTTTCGCCGATTCGTCCATCGTCTGTCGAATGGCGCCCATTTGCGAGCTTGCTTGCAGCAACGCGGATATTCCCTGCTTTGCCTCCTGCTCCGCCGTCAGGGAAGCCTCAGCCAATGATGAGGTGGATTCTGCCACACGTCCGATCCCGAACGCCATCTCTTCCATCGCCCTGGCGCTTTCCTGCGCACTAGCGGCCGTAGCATCTGTCCCTGCGGATATTCCTTGGATCGAAGAAGCGATCTCGTGACTGGCAGCGAGCGTATCCTTGGCGTGTCCGCTCAGTACAGCAGAGGATCTGGCGACATGACTTGCCGCTTCGTTGACCTGTACAGCAAACTGCTGCAGCTTGGCCCGCATGGCATTGACGTGGTTCGCCAATTCACCGATCTCGTCCCTGTTGCGGATCTTGAGATCTGCTTGCCCGAGCTCGCCTTGCGTGATCAGCTTGACGGAGCCTGCGACCTGCATCAGGGGATTGCGGATATGACGTGTCAGGAGCACGGAGAGCAGCATGCTGATCAAGAGCGCCACTGCCATGCTGATCAAGGTTTCCCGTCTCCCCGACTCATGCAGCGCAGCGGCTTGCACGGTAGCATTGGCCGCCCCTTCCTCGCTCAGGCGAACGAGGTTGGTCAAATATCCGTCCATGACTTGAAACATCGTGTCAGCTTCCCGCATGACATCATTGAGCGAAACACGGCCAGACTGACCCACCATTTCTTCATAGGTTGTCAGGTAATTCGCCCATGCCGCTTTCAATGAATGAAAGAACTTCTCCTCATCGGCGGTGAGCGGCGCCTGCTCGTAACGGGCGAACTGTTCCTCGACCTGCTGCAGCGTTTGCTGTGCCTGCTCATGAATGAAGAGCTGCTTCCTCTCATCCGTGGTCCCTGCGTATTGAAGCTGCAGCGCAAAAAAATGCTTGGTTACATATTTGATTTGCATGATCGCCGTCATCTTGGGAATCCAGTTTTCGTTAATTTCCTCTGCCTTGCTGTTGATCTGTTCCTCCGTGCGCAGCCCCATCCAGCCCAATCCGGCCATGAGCAGCAGCATGCAAAGAAAACCCGCAAACAATTTGGTGCCAACTGTCTGCTTCATCCTGAACGCCTCCTCCCTTCCATCTGAAAAAGGAGAAAAAGAACCTGACAATACCCGTTGCTTTTTCTCCTGGATGTTTACAATGCTTTTCTTGTCGCTTGCTGTTGTGTAGATTGGGTGATCTCATCCTCGTTTTGCGGCAGCTGGTAGATTGTTTCCAGCAAATGGCTGACAGCAGCGCGTTCACGCTCGCGATCTGCCTCGCTCCAGCCCAGCTTCTCACCCATGAGACGAATGACCGTATCTGCTTTGGCGTCTGCTTTTTTCACCTGGAAATAGGTCCAGCCTGTACGCAAGCGCAGGAAGTCGGCTGCCGTCGCGGTCATCTCTTCTTCGATCGCGTAAGACAATTGGGCATCGAGCAATTCTTCCTCCGTCCGCTTCTGCCCCGCAGCCGCTTCACTCAATCGCTCGTAGATGCGCAAGGTGTTGGTGCCGTACGTATCGATCCATTCTTGAGCGGTTGCTGCATCTACTCCTTTGGCAGTCCCTTTTGCCAGAAGCTCTTTCTTACAAGCCTCGTAATCGGTATGTCCCATGCGTTCACCGCCGCTGACCACGATCTGATCGGTCTCGCAAGCGCCGAACTGGCGTCCCGATTGTTTGGAGAGATCCCCCGCGACGAGGTCGACTACTTTTTCCGCCATTTTGCGGAAGCCTGTCAGCTTGCCGCCGGCAATCGTAATCAATCCGGAATCGGAGATAAAAATCTCATCCTTACGCGACAGCTCGGATGGCCCTTTTCCTTCCTCGTAGATGAGTGGACGCAATCCAGCCCAGTGGGAGACGACATCCTTTTCCTTCAGTTTCACCTCCGGGAACATGGCGTTCACAGCGCGCAGGAGATAGTCGCGGTCTTCCTTGGTCGTGCGCGGCTGGTCGATATCCAGTTGGTAGCTGGTATCGGTCGTGCCGATATATGTGATGTTGCCGCGCGGAATCACGAAAACCATCCGGCCGTCTGGCGTATCAAAATAGGCGGATTGCGTGACAGGCAGCTTTTCCTTCTCTACGACCAGGTGAACGCCTTTGGTCAGATAGAGGCGTTTTCCTTTCAAGGAATTGTCCAGCTTGCGCACACCGTCTACCCACGGACCTGCAGCGTTGACGATTTTCTTCGCGTAGATGTCATAGGTATTTCCCGTGTTGCGATCCGTCACCTTGACGCCGACAGCTTGACTGCCGCGATAGATGAATTCCGTCATTTTGGCGTAGTTGACGATCTTTGCTCCTTGCTGCCACGCCGTTTTCATAATGTCCAGGGTCAGGCGGGCATCATCTGTCCGATACTCGTAGTAGTACCCAGCGCCCTTCAAGCCGTCCTTTTTCAACAACGGCTCATGACGCAGGGCTTCTTCCCTGCTGAGCATTTTCCGCCGTTCTTTTCGCTCCACCCCTGCCAGCCAATCGTAGACGTACAAGCCTACCGATGACGCCAGATAGCCGTACGTTCCGCCTTTGTAGATCGGCAAAAGCATCGGAGCTGCGATCACCAGATGCGGAGCATTTTTGTACAAAATCGCACGCTCGCGTCCGACTTCCTGCACGAGCTTGACATCTCCCTGCTTCAAATAGCGCAAGCCGCCGTGAATCAGCTTCGTCGACCGGCTGCTGGTCCCCGATCCGAAGTCATTCTTCTCCAGCAGCCCGACGCGAACCCCACGCAAGCTCGCATCGAGTGCGATCCCTGCTCCTGTGATTCCCCCGCCAATGACAAGGAGGTCCAATTCTTTTTCCGCCATGTCAGCCAGGATCGCTGTTCGATTCTTTGCTGAAAAATTTCTGTCCATCTCCGCTCTCCCTTTCTCTACAACCTGCTATTTTTTTCCAATAACAAAAACCCCCAAAGGAAAAGAGCAACTTGTGCATCTTACAAGTCGCAGCTTCTCCAAAGGGGGTTCTCCTGTTCTCTTCCCTGTTGAAAACATGCTATGGAATTAAAACCACAATTCACTTGTCCCGACAGACACAGCGAGTGCTCCGGCTGCCAGTGCATCATTGATTTCTTTCTTGGTGTCGATCAATCCTCCGGCAATGATCGGCAGAGGTGTCAGGTTCGTCATCTCCTGGATGACACGGGGCATCACGCCTGGCATGACCTCGACCGCATCCGGCAAGGATTGTTCAATCACCTTGATCCCTTTGACCACAGCATTGCGATCGATGAGAAAAATCCGTTGGATGGCCATCAGATTCATCTCTTTCGCTACGCGGATCAGATTGCTGCGAGTCGAAATGATCCCCGTCGGTTCAATGTTCTTGGCGACGTAGGCGACCCCGCTTTTATCCGCTGCAATGCCTTCAATAAACTCCATGTGCAAGAATACATGCTTTCCGGCTGCCTTGACGCGATCCACCAATTCCTTGATGTTGAAAATCGAGCCAGTGAGCAGAAAGATGATATTCACTTCACTTTCGAGTGCAGGCTCCAGAAGCTGCTCTTCTTGCACTGCAGCAATAGTCTGGCATTCCACCAGGTCGACGATCGGGTACATTCCCTAACCTCCGTTGCTTTGAGTTCCCGATACCATTATAGCACGATTGGTTAGAGGTTCACGATTTCTTTAATGCTATTCAGCACATAGCGTGGACGATGTTCGCTTGTTTCCGCCATCTCGGCAGTGCTGATACCCGTCAGGACCAGTACAGAATTCATCCCGGTATCATTGCCCATCTTGATGTCCGTCTCCAAGCGATCTCCGACCATATAGCAAGCGGAGTAATCCAGCCCGAGATGCTCTACAGCCGCCTCGGCAGCGATAGGAGAAGGCTTGCCAACCACCAGATCGATCGGTTGTCCTGTCGCTCCCTCCAAAGCACCGATCAGAGCGCCTGTGTCAGGAATCTGCCCATCCTCGAGCGGGCAAGTGCGATCCGGATTGGAGGCAATGACAACCGCTCCGCGAATCGCTGCCTGATAGAGATCATTGAGACGGTCATACGTAAAGTTGCGGTCCCAGGAAAGCACGACATACTGCACATCCAGCGGATTCTCGCTCATCGTGATGCCGTGTTCGCGCAGTTCATCGCGGATCGGCTCTTCCCCGATGACCAGCACCTTGTCTGTTGGCTTGCATACTTTTTGCAAATAACGGGCGACGATCAGAGATGAATTGAGCACGTCATCCAGACTGGTCGGAATCCCCATCTTTGTCAATTTGTGTGCGTACGATTGCCGGGTCGCAATCGGCTTGTTGGACAGAAAGACTACCTTGTCCCCTCTGTCGCGCAAGGCTTGGATCGCCTCAACTGCTCCATCGATCAGCTTGTCGCCGAGGTAAACCGTGCCATCCAGATCAAAAATAAATCCCTTCATGCTGACTCACTCCTGTCCTATCCAATCCGTCATCCTATTAATAAAGCTGATCCTTCGTGATTTTCTTGGCGATAGCCTGAAGAATGATCACAATCACGATAATCAAGATCGCCATCGCACACGCCGTATAATATTCACCGCGCAGCAGGTTTTGGAAGACCGCCAAGCTCATCGGCGCCCAGTCCGTAGGAGCCAAAAGAATGGAAATACTCGTCTCTTTAATAACGGTGACGAAGACCAGAATCGCACCGGCCGCAATCCCTGGCACCATCAACGGCCCAATGACCGTAAGCGCAGCAATGAGGTTGGATGCGCCCAGGCTGATAGCCGCTTCTTCGATATCCTTGCGTATCGCCATCATCGAGCTCATCGTCGAACGGATCATATACGGCATCCGGCGAATCGTATACGCGATGATCAGCAAAATCGCCGTCCCGGTCAGGTGGATCGGAGCTGTGTTAAATGTTTGAATCAGCGCGATCCCCAAGGCAATCCCGGGAACGATCAGCGGAATCGAGGAAACAAAGTCAAGTCCCCCGGAACCACGACGCACGACAAAGTAAGACACAAAGGTAGAGATGATCACGCTCAGCACCAGCGTACCTCCGGCCAGCACCATACTGTTCCAGATGTTTTTGCCGGAGATGCTGAAGATCGTTTTGTAGTGATCCAGCGTATACCCGTCCGGCAGCGCATGGTGTCCCCAGGTCGTGGCGATGGACGAGAGAAATACCGAACCCATTGCCAGAATCGGAACAAATGTGATCAGGAATGTGTAGATTGTCAAACCTACCAGCGTCCCTTTGTGGTCGTTCAGCTTTTGCTTGGTCGGCTTTCCGGAGATGGTTCCGTACTCTCTGCCTTTGATTACCAGACGCTGCAGCCAGAAGAAGAACGCTGCGACGAGCAACATGATCACCGTCAGGACTGCAGAGCCCGCCCAGTTAAAGAATCCGGCAATCTCGCGGTAGGATTCTACTACGATCAGGTTCAAGTCTTTGGGTGCCAGAATGATCGGCGTACCGAAGTCGGAGAAGCTGACCGTAAAGATCAAGAGCATGCTGGAGACAATGCCCGGTACTGCGAGCGGCAGTGTTACGCGCAAAAACGTGTACCAGCTTTTCGCCCCGAGGTTTTGCGAAGCTTCTTCCAACGTGACATCGCTAATTTTGAATGCAGCTACCATTGGCCACAGTGCATAAGGGAAGAAGAAAAAGACCTGTACCAACACAATGCCCAGCATGGACTGCACATCAAACAAGACACCTTCTCCACCGAAGCTATGGTAGAGCTGCGTCACCCAGCCCGTTTTCCCGAACATTAGGACGAAGGCGTGGGACGAGATAAAAGTCGGCATAATCAATGGAATGGTGCACAATGCCGCAAAGAAAGGCTTAAACGGCATTTTCGTGCGGGCAAACGCATACGCGATCGGCAGCACAACCAGTGTGACGATAATAGCTACCCCAGTCCCCAGCTCCAAGCTGTTGATCAATGCCGCAAAATAGCTGTTCCCCTCGCTGAAAATCGAGGTATAGGCCTCCGCCGAGATGTTGGACAGCTTTTCTATTGTCGAATTGAAGATCTTTTGGCTGGTAAAGCTGCCAAAGATATTGATGGGCTGCCCTGTGAAACTGACGAGCAGAATCGAAAAGAGCGGAACCAGCAAAAAGACAAAGAAGAAAAGATAAATCAGCCATTTGAGAACCGACAATCCATTTAATTGAGCGAGGAAACGTTTCATCATAACGCCACCACGCGATTCGGATCAATTTGCAGTTTCACCGCTGTTCCTGATGGCAAGATTGGACTGCCCGCTTCAAACACCGTGTCTACCTCAAAGCGCAATTCGCCAACCTTGACATCGTAGCGGATCGTCGGGCCCAGGTAAGTGGATAGTTCAATCGTTCCATCCAAGATGTTCTCCTCGTTGGCTGCTGCCTCCCCTGCAAACAGTCGGATGCTTTCAGGACGAATAATGATTTCAACGTCCTTTTTGCTTGTCGGGTACGTGGAGCGAAGCTGTTGATTTTGTCCGACCTGAATCACGGTCTCCCCGGCCTCATTCGTGCCTTTGACCGTGCCGTTGAAGATGTTGGACGAGCCTACGAAGTCCGCAACAAACTTGGTAGCAGGGTTGCTGTACAGCGCTGTCGGTGTATCGACTTGCACCAGACGTCCGCCATGCATGACGGCAACACGGTCTGCCATGCTCATTGCTTCTTCCTGGTCGTGCGTGACGAAAATGGTAGTGATGCCTACCTTCTGCTGAATCTGACGAATGGTGACGCGCATGACGTTGCGCAGCTTTTTATCCAGGTTGGAGAGCGGTTCGTCCATCAGCAGAACGGCAGGCTCCATAACCAGGGCGCGCGCCAATGCCACACGCTGCTGTTGACCGCCGGACAATTGACCCGGCAAGCGATCAGCCAGATGTCCCAATTCGACAAAATCGAGGGCATCGCGTACCTTTTGCTCAGTGACGCGGTCTACCTTCCCCAGTTTTCTGTTCAGCATATGCGCCAAAGTGGAGATTTTTGCTCCGAACCCGCCTTCGTAAAAGCGGCGAATATTCAGACTGTACGCGACATTCTCAAACACGTTGAGATGTGGAAAGAGCGCGTAGCTTTGAAAGACCATCCCGCAGTTGCGCTGGTTGGCCGGAATCAGGTTCACGTTACGATCCCCGATGTAGATATTGCCGGAAGTAGGTGTCTCAAATCCCGCAACACATCTCATCGTTGTCGTTTTCCCGCAGCCGGAAGGACCCAAGAGGGCGAAGAACTCGCCCTCCCGAATCTCCAGGTTGACATCTTCCAAAGCGGTGTTTCCGTTATATTGTTTATTCAAGTGCTCAATCTTCACCGATCCCATGGAAGATCCCCCTCTTATTGGAATTTTTGACGCCATTCGTTACGTACGCGGTCATAGTTTTGTACAACCCAATCTACATCCAGCTCTTGCGCGTGAGGAATTACTTTTTCCAGCGTCAGCGGAGTTTTGGATTCTACGTCTTTGGAGATTGGGATATGGTACCAGTCAGCCAGTGTTTGTTGTCCTTCTTTGGAGAGCAGGTAATCGATCAGTGCTTTACCGCCATCTGGGTTTGGACCACCCTCAACCAGCGACACAGGGTTTACGATAATAGGTGTTTTCTCAGGCACGATGAAGTCAACCTTCTCGCCTTTTGCCTTGTTTTCATAAGCCATGAAGTCAAAGCCGATACCGATCAGAGCTTCCCCTTTTGCTACGGCTTTTGTAGGTGCAGAACCGGAGTCAGGGATTGCGCTCATTTGGTCTACCAGTTTTTCGAAGTACTTCCAACCTTCTTCGTCGCCTTTTTCCATCAACTGGCTAAGTACGAGGAGTGTAGCTGTACCCGATGCTGCCGGGTTTGGCATTTGAATTTTGCCTTTCCATTTTGGATCGAGGAGATCATCCCATGTTTTCGGCAAATCTTCCGGCTTCACCAGCTCCGTATTGTAGACGAAGCCGAGTACGAATACTTCAGCGCCGATCCATTTCCAATCCTTGTCGCGAACCTTGATGCCGTCAACTACTTCCGGCCAATCCTTGATTGCTTCTGGTGTATAAGATGTAATGATGCCTTTGTCCTTCGCAGACTCGAAAGGAAGGAATCCGCCGCCGCCGTACCAGATGTCAGCCATTGGGTTGTCTTTTTCCGCAATCATCCGGTTAACCAGTACATTGGTACCTGCATATTGCACGTTAACCGAAGAACCTGGGTTCAGCTTTTCAAAGGCTTGTCCCATCTGTTTGGTCATATCAGGTGTTTCTGGAGAGTAAAAAGCAATTGCGCCCAGTTCTTTCTTCGCGTCGCCACCCTCGCTGCCGCCTGTATTGGAAGGCGCAGAACCCTCGGAGGAAGAGCAACCAGACAAGACAACAGATGTCAGGAGAGCTGCTGTCGCCAAACCATGAAACCACTTTCTTTTTTGCATTTTTTGGACCCCTCTCTATTTTTTGTTCTTTTTCGCCAATCGACAATATTCTGGCAAAGCGCTCGATTCAGACAGAAAAAGGAAAAAACCCCTACACAAACATAAACACACTTCTCCCCTAGGGAATGTGTTTACGGGTAAGGGTTTTCTCCATGTTCTCCGCCTAACCGTATGTGAAGCACTTTTTGTCGATTAACAGGTTATCTATAGCGAATTATAGGGATTCTTCACATTATTGTCAATGAAAACACTTACATTTTTTTAAATAATTCGCCCTTTGGTGTGATTTCGTTCCAAATTCTCGCTGATCTCCCGGTAGGTTTCGGGCGTTTGCTGCTTGAAAAATTGCGAGACTCCCCAAGGAAAAATCTGGTGCAGCCACATCTGATAACGATTCGTGTAGGTGAACATCGATTTCGTTACCCGGGCAAATTCCTCTTTGCTTTCCATGTCTTCAATCAGCTCATGATAGCGACTTAGATACCGCCCGTATCTGGCAAGTCCAAAATAGCTGATCACCCCAACGTCGATTTTCAGCATCCGTTTTGCCATGGTCTGCAAATGCTTCAGATCAAACTCCGGGTCTTGGCTAAACGCTATCAAATCCGCAAAGATATGAATGCCCAACGCCCTCATCTCTCCCCCGAGCATCACCAGTACGGAATAATATTGCCCGTATATGCCCGCTCCTGAAGGAAGATATCCTTTCTTCAGGGCATAAATATCCTCAGGTTCGTTCACCCAAATCTCCTCGATCTCTTTTTCCAGTTCAGTAAGGAAATCTTCTATCTTACGGTTCACTGTTCATCACCGCCTGCCAATCGGACGTGGACAGACAAGTAGTGATCATCAAACAACAGATTATGCCAGACCTTCTCGCCAATGACTTGGATCTTTTCCAGATCCTCATCTGCAATTTGAGCCAGAGGCACAGCTGGCACGGGCTCGGTCATCGGACCGTAATTCATCGCCAGATATTGAAAGTCCAATTCGATATTTATTCTGCCGATCGGTTGTTTGTCCATCGGTTCCTCCTGATACGCGACCTCGCTGACCAGCCGATAGGGGAAATACATCTGTTTGCCGGCAACAACCGCATGACTTTGTATGCTTGTAAACGGCAGTGTTTTCTTGAACTCCTCGCATAACTCCGGATTCATCTCCGACAGAAGTGTTGCTCTGACTGTACAATCAAAGTCAGGCCAACAAATTTCAATTCGTATACTCATCGAATTCCTCCATTCCTCGAGATCCCTATTTCTTGACTGACGCTAGGACGACTGTTTCAACAGCAGCTTGGCTTCATCCGAATCCAGGAACCCGTGGAACTTGCGAATGACTTCAGCCGGCTGCGGCCGGGTGCACAAGCTGACGACGACGAAGACGACAGCGTTGAAGAGCAATGCCCATAAGCCAGGCATCATATCGAGCAAGTCGATTTTGCCAAGGGTAAACCAGACCATCACCACTGTGCCCACAACAAAGCCTGATAGTGCCCCTGCTTTCGTGGCTCTCGGCCAGAACAATGCCCCGAACAGCATCGGAAAGATTTGCGCCATACCCCCCGTAGCCAAAGCAATCAGCATCGCCAGGAGCGGCGGTTTTTCGATCGAAGCATAGAAGGAGAAGAGAAAAATCACGACAATCGCAATGCGACCCACGGAAATCAAACGTTTATCGCTGGCGTCCTTTTTGATCGTCTGATAGACATCTCTCGTAATCAAGGCACTCGCTGCATGCAATTGCGAATTCGCCGTAGACAGGACAGCCGCCAATCCCCCGGCGCAGACAATCGCCGCAAAGACTAAAGGCGTGTATTCATACAGGAATCTCGGCAGGATTTCGTCAGGGAATTCGATCCCCGGAAATACGGCCTTCGTTCCCAGACCAAACCAAATGTAGGAAATATAGATCCAGATCAGATACAGGGGAGAAAGAACCGCTACCCACTTCAGCACTTTAATCGAGCCTGCGGAGAACATCCTCATGATGACATGGGGAGCAGCCACGCTGAGTCCGATCGTGATGATCACGGTCCAGGAAAACGCCATCGGCAAAGAGAAATACCCGGCATCCCCCGGCAAGAGCAATTGGTTCGGCGTCTTTTCCGCAACAGTCAGCCATGTCTGTGTCGGACCGCCATAAAGGACATCCGTCAAGTACCAGCAACCGGCAACCATGGCGACAAACATGAAGATCCCCATGAATATATCCGTCCAAGCAACGGAGCGCATCCCGCCCAAATAGACAAAAATGAGTACGACAATCCCTGAGATCAATGCACCCCAGACATACGGAACAGCTCCCAGCGTAGCGAATTCCGTGATCCAGCCTGCGCCTGCCAATTGAAGCTGGATATAGGGAATGACAAAGGCCGCCAGCACGATGCCTGTCAACACCTTCAGAAACTTGCTTTGATAAAAGGCATCCAGCAAATCACCAGGGGTCATGAAGTCGTATTTCTTGCCCAAAAGCCATACTCTGCTTCCTACCAGATAAAGCAAGATTCCGCCCAAGGTTTGCGTATAGGGGCCAATCGCCCAGTAGCTCATCCCGTGAGCATACAAAAAGCCGCCCGTGCCTAAAAATGCGGATGCGCTATGGTAGGTCGCCGTGTACGTAAAAAACAGGGCGGCAAAACCAAGGGTCCTGCTGGCGACAAAGAAATCGCTGGCGTTGTTGTCCAGCTTCTTGGCCCAGCCGAAAAGGCCGATCGCCAATACAATAAAGGTAAACAAGGCCAAGATAATGGTTGATGTAATGGCTGGAGACATGCGCGTTTTCCCCCTTTATTAAACCCATAGCTTTCGGGCTGCATAGATCCCGGCAACTAGCATCACGTGAACCCAAAAGGTTAACCATACATAGGTAAAGGGCATCCCGAACAGAAACGGATAAGCCGTATTCGCCCAGATCAATCCCGGATAAACCATGAGAAATGAGATGATGACAATAACCGTCAACGTCCAGCCCAGCTTCGTTCTCGGCAAAAGGTATGTATGCTTTTTGATTAACCTCATCGCCTCTTCCTGATCGTCAACAGCTGTTTTTACAGAAGTTTCCAACTCCATTCTCTTCCCTCCTTTTGAAATCAGACAAGCTCTGGCCCACCCTAACTTGAAAATGGATCATTCCTCCAACAGGAAGAATTTGCGCCCGATGATCGCTTCTAAACGAAAGTACCTGTCCAATTCACTGTCCCGAATCGCATGAGTCATCGCGGATACGGTGTCAAAGTCAGGTACATCGAAGAGAAAACACGCATGCCAGCCTAATGTAGAAGCTCTGCCAGCACTGAAAACATCGGCATCCAGTGTACCGAGAAGGGTAGAACCATTCGCTTTCCAGCTTTCCAAGATGACATTCAGCTTGGGGATAATGGCTTCATGCTTCTCCTGTTTTGTCGTTTGGTACCACCCGCTGGTAGCTTCAAACAGAAACACCACTCGCAATGGCTTGGTTATTTTCGGGACCAAAACATCTACTTGATCGCTCATCTGCACATCCCCTTACTTTTTGAATATTCAGATAAAAATGAACGCCGTATCGTTGTATGCGCACCTCTTTATCTGTGTGTTATAATTAATAATATTCAAATCATTCACTCACTTCAGTTAAAAGTGCTACAAACATGACTCCTTTAATGAAAATAGTAGAGGTGACATACATGAGGGATTCCAGGCATACTTCGTCTTCTACCAACTCCTTTAATCATTCGCCTTGGCAGCTCAATCAGATGGATGTCTGGGAAGCCTTGTTTGAAGACGCCCCAGTCAAAACACTTCGCAAAAATACCGTTGTCTTTCATCAGGGAGATCCTTTGCAATCGATCTATTTTGTGAGACGGGGCAGAGTCCGGTCTTCCGTCTTCGATGAAGATGGCCAGGAGATGACGATTTTAATTTTTTCTGAAGGCAGCATTTTCGGTGAGGTATCAGCGATTGAACAAAGTCCTTATCAAGTGACGACCACTACGAATACAGCCTGTACATTGGCCTATCTGCCCGTTGCGGTGTTTCTGGAAAAAGTCGAGCAAAGTCCTTCCCTCACTCGCCAGCTGAATCGAAGTTTAACCCAAAAAATAATAAGGCTAGCCTCTCATATCAAGGACATAGCCTTATTAAACTCCGATGAAAGAGTGGTTGCCTATTTGTTAAAATTAGCAGATACCTTCGGAGTAGAAACAGAACTGGGTTTAAAAATCGCCATTCCCTTTACTCATCAGGAAATGGCGGATCTTATCGCCACTTCGCGTGTAACGGTCTCGAAAGTAATGAGTCTGCTCGATAAAGAAGGCATCTTGCAAAGAATAGAGGGTTATCTCTATATCAAAGACAAGGAGGCATTGCTCCAGTGGTGTGCTTCTCAGGGACGTTGATTGCGTTCATACCACTTGATCAGGGCCTGTGTACCGCTGTTTTCCTCTCCCTCAGCTGCCATCTCGTCATAGAGAGATTTCGCCAGTTCCAATCCGGGAGTCAGAAGCCCCATCTCTTTGGCTGATTCCAGCGCAATGCTCATATCCTTGATCATATGCTTGATATAAAAGCCAGGAGCGTAATTGCCGGCGATCATGCGCGGAGCCAGATTGTTCAAGGACCAGCTGCCGGCAGCCCCGGCACCGATGCTGTCCAGCACGCGTGTCGGATCAAGCCCGGCTTTTTTCGCATAGGAGATCGCTTCACACACCCCGATCATATTGCTTGCAATCGTAATCTGGTTGCACATTTTCGTGTGTTGGCCTGCACCAGGACCGCCTTGCAAAATGACATTGGTCCCCATGATGCCAAGCAGCGGAGCCATCGCATCGAAGGCTTCCTGATCCCCGCCGACCATGATCGTGAGTTTCGCATCGCGCGCTCCAATATCACCGCCGGATACAGGGGCATCGAGCGAATGCAGCGCATGCTTTTTCGCTTCCTCGTAGATGCGCTGCGCCAAGGACGGCTTCGAGGTCGTCATATCGATGAGATACGTCCCGGGTTTGGCGTGCGCGATGACTCCCTGCTCGCCCAGGTAGACCTCCTCTACATCATGCGGATAGCCAACCATCGTGATGATCACGTTCGCTTCGCCGGCGAGATCTGCTACCCGCTCCTTCCACACGGCTCCCTGCGCCAGAATCTCTTCAGCCTTCTCCTTGCTGCGTGTGTACACCAGCACCGGATAACCCGCTTTTATAAAATGGGAGGCCATGCTTTTTCCCATCACGCCTGTCCCGACGAATCCAATTACGCTTTTTTCTGTATGTGCTTCCATGATTGCCCACTCCTTCGCCGTTTTCACTATGCTTTCTTTAGACTAGTTACTTCTGTAAACAGAGAGGAAAGTCCTTTCCATCACGCACTTTTGGAAGCAGAAAACTTCTTCCTGTAATAGACGGAGAACCCGATGATGACAGGTACGAGAATGATGGAAGGCATGAACCACACCACGATGGATACGGAATCAACCCCAAGCAGTCGCGGAGCGCCGAATACGGTAAAGGCGGTTACGGTGGCGATGCAGCATCCGAGCATCCCGCCCAAATGCTCAAACCACCAGTGCATGCGACGGTTGGGCGGCCGCAGCCAATACGCCAGTTGAGTCGCCCCCAGGAATATCCCAATGAAAGGAAAATAACTCAACAGCGGAAAATCAATCAGAAAACCGTAGGCCGAAATCGCTACCCCCGAGATGAGCAGCAGGGCGGAGACGAACAGATCGGCTAATTGGCGATGAGCGGCTACGCGCTTTTTGAACCGCAGCACACGGATGCCATGCCAGGCGGAAGCAGAGCTTAACAAGGAGATAAAGATGAGAAACCAGGCGAACGCCGTGCTGTCGGCAGTGCGATCCGGATCAAAGCCGATTCGCCAAACTCCCATGTACAAAGCGGATAGCGCCACCACCCCCATCGATACCACATACACCCAGCCTATGCGGTTATGCGTTTTGCCCCCTTTTTTGGTCACCACAGGAATCCAAAAGACAAGTAACGCGGCAAAACCAGCAATGATGTGCACAATCTTAAAAAAGGAAAATAAGAACATGACCAGCTTCCTTTCCACCCATGTTGGCCGTTGCAGCTGCAGCCGACAACGCCACTAAAGGGATTATACAGAAAAATCCAATCCCTCCCAAGAAAAATAAAACAGCAAAGGAGCCACCCTTCGATGGCTCCACAGCGTTACAGTGAGGCAGAAGATTTACTTGGGGGACAAATGCCGTTTCTCCACCATAAGAAACGTATCGTTCTTGCAGCCGGGGCAGCCCTGATTTTTCAACTCCTCAATCGTCGCCACCTCTCCTTGCAAACCCACGAACACTCCCTGGCCGCATTGCATGCAGCGATAGGTCCGCAACGTGCGTTTTACTTCCCCTGTATAGAGCGCGTCAGAAAAGGCATCCTTGACCTGGGCGTCCGTTACCGCGGTCGTCTCCAGGACGATCATTTGACTGCGGTTCGCAATCATTTCCGCTCCTTCGTACTGATTGAAATGCTGGTGGGCCGCATGGACGGTAAGCCCCATACGGACAAATTCCCGGTTCATCGCCAGCATGAAGTCAGGTGATTTATGGGCAAAGGACAGGAAGACCGGGAGCCCTTTCTTTTGCTTTAAGGCCGTGATCCCCCGTGAGACAAACAGGCTCATTCCTTGCAGCGTGTACGGCGGATCGGTGAAAAAGCAATCGTATTGCGCATGCCATTCGCTCGGAAGCGGATTTCGCAAATCCCAGGGAAAGCACCGGATGGGCAGTTGGGCGCGGTCTGCGATTTCATGGATGTGGCGTATAAATCGTTCATCGAGCTCCACCACATCGATCTGGGCTTGCGGCACCTCTATGCCGGGAAAGAGCTGCTGAAGGAGCATCCCCAATGAGACGCTGACCAAGTCATCATCCCCTACGCACAAGATCTTTTTGCCGACCAGGCTGTGGTGCTTCAAGCACAGGATTGCTCTTCGCAGGCTGGTTTCCGTCGTGCATTTCGACTGGTCCAGCTGGACATTCACCTGCGGCCGACGCGCGAACTCTTCTTCCAATCTCTCCAGAATCACCTTCATCTCAGGAAG
This sequence comes from Brevibacillus panacihumi W25, assembly GCF_000503775.1. GTDB lineage: Bacteria > Bacillota > Bacilli > Brevibacillales > Brevibacillaceae > Brevibacillus > Brevibacillus panacihumi_A. The sequence continues at coordinate 1,251,820 of NZ_KI629785.1, forward strand.
GTGAACCGCCTCATTCATGTCCGCTTCCATGAGTTTCAGGTACAGCGCCCTGTTAATGCCTCGATAGCCACATCTTCGTTCTACCCATCGATTGGCCTCTTTCGTGCAATGGACGCCATTTTTTTGTTCGAGCGCGCCCTCGCGGATCAATTCTTTTTTGATCGCGGCCGCTACAGGGATGGGCAAAAAGGTTCTGCGGGCCAACTCCTTTGTGGAAATGCCCGGATGAAAATAGCAGGCGAGCACAGCTTTTCGATCACCTGGATTCCCTCATCTACCTTCACACGTGCTCCTACTTCTTCTACGTAATGTTTCATTGCGTCACTCCTTCAGGTTTTGTGAGATATGCTTGCGCTGCAGCTTGACTTTCTGATTTTGGATCAGGACCACGATGTTGCCTTTCGCGTCCTCCTTCTCGTACACAACGCCGCTTTTTCCCAGATAGGAGACGAAGACCTCATCGCCCGGCTCCAGGGTTTTGTCTGTGTCTGGTTGTGGTTGTCGCACAGCCTCTGTCGCAGCCTCTTGCTTTGTCTCTGTTTTTGGTGTTTGCGGTTCGTCAGACTGATCTGGCTGCCACGCGGGCAAAAGTACCAGGGATGGCTCTGCATGCACGCTGTTTGCCGCTTGACCCGTGACATCCACCTCCGCAGCGAATTCACCCAGTCGTCCGGTTCGTGTGATCCCGTTTGCCGTGATCTCCCTTGAGCGCTCAATGATTTCGTTTGGCAGGCCGATTTTTAATGCGATGGAAAAGGCGTAGCTCTGTCCGGCTTCCCCGATCCGCAAGCGATACAGCGGTTGAAGGGTCTGGGTATCGAACTCCATCCGGGCGTTTTCAAAGCCGGGTGTTGCCGCTGCGAAATTTTTGATTTCATTAAAATGCGTCGTCGCCACAATCGTCGCCCCTCGTTTGTGCAATTCCTCCAGGATGGCGATGGACAAGCCGACGCCTTCGCCCGGGTCAGTACCGGAGGCCATTTCATCGATCAGGACGAGGGTCGAGGAATCTGTCATTCTCAGAATGTCGATCACATTATGAATGTGGGCGGAAAACGTGCTCAGAGCATGCTCAAGGCTTTGCCCATCGCCGATTTCTACTGCGATATGGCGAAAGATCGAAAACAAACTTCCCTCTTGAACCGGAACCAATAAGCCCGACTGGACCATGAGGGTGAGCAGGCCCACTGTTTTGAGCGTCAACGTCTTGCCGCCCGTATTGGGACCCGTAATAATCAGGGATTTATAGCGAAAGCCCGTCTCGAAGTTCAAGGGAACCATCTCCCGGCCGAGCAAGGGATGGCGTGCTTCACGCAGCCGCATAAACCCTTGTTCATTGATTTGCACATTGGAGCCCCCGATCGCCAGCGCGTACTTCGCTTTGGCGAAGAGAAAATCGTAGATGCCTACTGTCTCTACGTTTACGTGAAGCTCGCGGCTGTACTCATCTGCGAGAGCGGATAGCGCCATCAGCACTTTCGTGACCTCACGCTCCTCCTCTCCCCTAAGTGCTTCAAGCTCAAATTGGAGTTGGCTGATATCACTCGGCTCTACATACACGGTTTGACCACTGGCAGACTCATCCAGGACACTCCCTGTCACCTGCTTGCGGTATTCTTTCTTGATCGGAATGACGTAGCGTCCATTTCGCGTGCTGATAACATGCTCCTGAAGAATCGATCGGTACCTGCCCATCAAGGCAGCCAGCTTGCTTTTCAGACGTTCTTCACACACGACGATCCGCTTTCGCACCTTCGCCAGATCCTTGCTGGCTGTATCCATGACCTGCCCACGCCAGATGCTGTTCTCGATTTCTCCTTTCAGCCTAGTAAGCGGGGACATCGCGGTAGCAAAACTCGTCACATGCGGGGCTGCGTTTGCTTTTGCAGCCATGTACTTGATCAGTTGCGCGCAACTCGTCAGGAATTGGTGGATATGCCCTAAATCCTTCACGTTGAAGACATGATCCTTGCCCAATAAGTCCAAGATGCGCTCGATTCCTTCCAGCGAAGGAATCGGCACACTGGCCCCATGTTCCAGCAAAGCTTTGGCCTCCGCTACCTCATCCAGCTTTTTCCGCAATTCCTTTACACCTGTCATAGGAACCATCTCCTCGACATGCCTTTGCCCGATATAAGAGAGGGCATATCCCTTGAGCTTTTCCTTGATTTTGTCGTACTCCAGTCTCTGCAAGGTTTGTTGATTCATCTTCCTTCGCTCCTTTTCATGAAAAATAAAAAGGACGAAGAATGAACGAGTGTCATTCTCCGCCCTTTATGGCTCCCTATAAAAGTGCCCGCCAAAAAGAAAACCGTGCTGAAGACAGCACGGATTGTGGGCGCAATGTATAGGTCATATACCTAAGGCATTGTATGATATCCGCTGTTCTTAACTAAATCCCAAGGCCACTCATAAGCCATGACAAAATAAACCTTGCAAAAGCTGCAAAATTTTCATGGACTTACTACGAACCTCTGTATGGAATTTGATTAGTTAAGAACGACCACCGACATCAAAATCTCTCCTTAGACGAGGATACCCTCACTATACCGCGTGTGATCCGGTCCAGTCAAGAATAACGCAAGGAATTTTGTGTTACCCTATCCAAATAATAGAAAATAATAAGCAGGGTGTTCACCATGAAACGGACCTTCAGGCTCAAGAACCGAAACAATCAAATGGTGGAGATGGAAAGCGATCCATCATCCGAGGAAACTCCGATCCAGCTCGATCCATCGAATCCTGACATCGAGACTCGCATGGACTTCCTCCAGCAGAAGCTGGCTGATTGTTCGGATGTCGTCACCCATACCTTCTTGGCTGGACCCCAACGGAAGTGCGCCTTGATCTATCTGCATGGCATGGTAGATGTGAAGATGCTGCAGAAGGACATTCTACAGTCCATTTTAGCGATACGTGCCAGAAATGCCTCTGCGTTTACCCATGCTATTTTTGTCAACAAGCAACTTCCTGTCAGCGATTATCGGGTAATTCCCACTACGGAAGGCATCTCCTCGATCCTCGAAGGCAATGTACTGCTACTCATCGATGGAGAAAGCCAAGCACTCGAGTTCCCTATATCTTCAGTAAAAAAGCGTCAAATCAGCGAGCCTCCCAATGAATTGACGGTTAGGGGACCACGCGAAGCCTTTATCGAGAGTGCGGACGACAATCTGACCCTGCTGCGCAAGCGGTTAAAAACCTCTGACTTCAAGACGGAAACCATGCGCATCGGGACCAAAACGCAAACGAAGGTATTGATACTCTACATCAAGGGAGTCTGCAAGGAGGAGCTGGTACAGGATATTAAAGGCGTCCTGGAAAAGATCGAAATCGACAGCGTTCTCGGGAGCAGTTATTTGGAGGAATTTTTGGACAGCGCTCCTTTTTCCCCATTTCCCCAGGTGCAATATACAGAACGCCCGGATGTCATGAGCGCTGGACTTTTGGAGGGAAGAGTCGGCATCATCGTCGATGGTTCACCTATTACGCTGATCGTCCCGGTGACGCTGCCGATGCTGCTCCAATCCGCAGAGGATTACTTTCAACGCCATGTGGCGAGCACCTGGATTCGCTGGATTCGTTATCTCTTCGCCTTCAGTTCCCTGGTCCTGCCATCCTTTTATATCGCCATCACGACGTTTCACCCGGAAATGATTCCGCAAAAGCTGTTGATCACGATTGCTGGTTCCCGCGAAGTAGTTCCGTTTCCCGCTCTCATCGAAGCCATGATCATGGAGATTTCCTTCGAGGCTTTGCGCGAAGCAGCCATTCGCATCCCCAAACCGATCGGTCAGGCAGTTTCCATTATCGGCGCATTGGTCATTGGAACTGCCGCTGTTCAAGCGGGAATTGTTTCGGCTGCGATGGTGATCATCGTCTCGTTTACCGGAATCGCCTCGTTCATTATCCCTCACTTCGACCTGGGACTGGCATTTCGCTTGCTGCGTTTTCCAATCATGATCTTCGCGGGTTTGTTTGGCCTTTTCGGGATCATTTGCACGATGATCTTTCTCTATATCCACCTGATCAATTTGCGTCCTTTTGGCGTCCCGTACCTGACGCCCATGACACCTTTTGTATGGAGTGACTTTAAAGACACACTGATCCGGGCACCCTGGTGGCTCATGCTCAAAAGGCCGGTCCAGTTTGGTCCCAATCGTGTCAGACAGCAATACTACCGGGCACGGATTCCAAAGGAGGATGGAGATTGAACAAATCCAGTTTGGCCTTCCTGGTCGTTCTTCCTCTGCTGTTCCTCGGAGGGTGCTGGTCTTCGGTTGAAATCAACGATCGAGCATTTGTCCGCATGATGGTCCTGGACAAGTCGGAAGAGGGCATCGAGCTTACTCTCTCACTCCCTCTTCCCAGTCGCTTGATACCCGGACAATCAGGTGGTACTGGGAATCAAAACGGAAAACCATACACCTTTGTAATATAGGACGGGGCGTACAATTGGTGAAGCTTTTCGCTTGATCCAATCCGACCTTTCCAGAAAAATTACTTTCGGTCAGACTAGCGCGGTTGTTATTGGCAGCAACCTGGCCAAGGAAGGAATACTGCCGATCCTCGAATTTATTGCCCGAGAACCGCGATTCCATATCAACTCGAACCTTTTTGTCATACAAGGAAAGGCTATTGATATAACACAGGCGCCTACCATACTGGAACGCTTCCCTACTGAAATCCTTCTAAACTACATGAAAGAAGCGGTCATCGTCAAAACCAACACCAATGATGCTCTGATGGCCACTCACTACGGGGGAGACATGATCCTGCCCCTCCTCAAAATGGAGAGGAAGTCGATACCAAGTGAAAAAGGGCAAAATCTCTGGCTGCAAACGGCGGGAGGCGCGTTTTTTAAGCAGGGAAGGTTGGCAGGCTTGCTGGACATTCATCAAATGCGCGGTGCACTGTGGATTTTGGGCCAATTGGATACCTCCGTCATTACCGTGAAATCTGAAAAAGCCAACAGATATGTAAACTACATGGTCAAACGCTCGAACACTCGAATTAAACCGGTCTTCCATGGCGATCAGATTACAGTCGTCATTCGCACCAAAGCTACTGCCTCTCTCATTTCCAGTGATGCTGATGTGGATCCCCTAGATCCCCACGAACAGAAGCGAATGGAAAAAAAGTTGAACGCCAAAGTAAATGAGAGCATTATCCAGGCAATCGAACTGGCAAGAAAGGCTGACTCGGACGCCTACCAAATCAGCTCCCATCTGGATTGGACGCATCCGAAACTATGGAAAGAGAAAGCTCCGCAATGGAGAGAAATCTATCGCAATCAAATCAAATTTCTCCCCCAAGCTGAAATTTCGATAAAACGGGTAGGTTCCATCAAGCAGCCCGTGAGAATTCATTCTGTGGAAACGGAGGGAGACAAATGATCATGATTGCTCTTTTATACGGCATTATAGTGGGAGTCGAGTTCCGGTATTTGCGGCTCCATCAACGAAAACGGCGCACTTTCTATTTTGTGATTGGAACCGCCGCAATCACATTTTTGTATTTTGAAGCCTTGTATGTGTTTCGTGATCAATATTCGATTGGGCTTTCGCTTGAAGCGATTTTCTCGCCGATAGATCAATTGATTGTGTGGAGAAGGTAAAATCATGGGCAATCGGACAATTAAAATTACTCAGCTGCAGATCTACATGCTGTTCACCTTGTATCTTTTTACTACCATACTTGGATTTCGAATGAGTACATTGGTAGCAGAGGCGCGATTTTCAGCCTGGGTATCCTTGCTTTGTGGCTCCCTGATCGGATTGATCATCACCTACTTTTGTTTTCGTCTGGCAGTGAAGCGTCCACAAGAGTTTTTTGGCTTTTACGGAAAAAGGATAGTGGGCAGCTGGCTGCACTATCCTCTCGTTCTCATCATCATTTTTTCGACCCTCTTTTCTGCTTCCTACATCCTGCGGGAAATTCAAGATTTCATCGTAGAAGTCTACCTGCCGGAAACACCTGACTGGGCCGTTGCCCTCATATTTGGCATCTGCATCGCCTATGCAGTCCGCTCGGGCGTTCAGACGATATTCCGCTGCGCCCAAGGCATCTTTTTTTTCAGCATTCTCAGCATGATCATCGTTCCTCTATTTGTAGCCAGTGAAATGAAGTGGGGCATGTTCCCTGCCCTGTTCAACCATTTTGACGCACCTGGGATCTGGAATGGAACGTATCTTACGACTGCTCTCTACGGAGAAATGGGGTTTATCATTTTTCTTTTTCCGTACTTTGCAAATGGACAACGAACGATGAGAAGCATCAGTTGGGCCACCATCACCTCACTGATCATTATTTTCTCCAGCCTGATCCCTGTTCTGTTCATTTTCGGCCCGTACGTAAGCGGCAATCTCAACTACCCCGAGCTGGAGCTTATTCGCTTTATCCGTGCCGGAGCTTTCCTGGAGAACCTGGATCCTGTGTTATTGGCGGTCTGGCTGACCAGCGTTTTTATTAAAATCAGCATGCTTACCTATATAGCGGTCATCTTGCTCGTGAACACCTTTTCATTGACAGATCATAAACCCTTTTCCTTTTCTGTAACGGCCGTTATGATTGGTCAGGCGTTGTATATGGTCAGATCACACACGGAGCTTTCCTATATTTTGTTGCACGGCGGCTCCTCTTTTCTGCTATTTGCCCAGGCAATTCCGATCTTCTATTTATTGGTAGACGCGTTCCGAACGAGATGGGGAACGAGGTACGAGAAACTTTCCCAGAAGAATTGACAAGGCATTGTCGACAATTGCCGCTATTCTTTCTATAATGGTGGGGATTGAGAAAAACCGTTCTCAGGTTGTAGGAGATGATTCCGATTTCGTACGCACTTTCCTTTTTGTTATCGTTTAGTATCGTGATGATCCTGATCCCTCCCTTGCGCAAATTGGCTTTCAAGCTTGATTTTGTGGACAAGCCCAGAAAGGACGTCGAACGTAAAATACACCGCGAGCCGATACCGCTGACTGCCAGCTATGCGATTTTCGTCGGCTTCGCTGCTTCTTTCCTGCTGTTTTCCAAAGAGTCCGCCATTCAGACGATTGCCGTCCTTTGCGGCTCGGTGCTGCTTTTGGTTATCGGCACCATCGACGACTGGTACAAGACACAGGGGAAGGACTTTTCCGCCCTTCCGAAGCTGATTGTACAGGTGTCTGCCGCAGTCATCGTCTATCTTTCGGGGATCACCTTTTCCGGCTTTTACAATCCGTTGAGCGGCGAGTACATTCTGCTCCCTGTCTGGCTGCAATTCATCCTGACAATCCTCTGGATTTTCGGGGTGACGACCGTAATCAACTTTTCGGACGGGATGGACGGGCTGGCTGGCGGGTTGACGGCGATTTCTGCCGGAACGCTGTTTGTCGTCGCCCTGGCAAAAGGGCAAAGCACGTCAGCTGTAATGGCGATCAGCCTGATCGGCGTGTCTATTGCCTATCTGCGCTACAACAAGCCGCCGGCGAAAATTTTCATGGGCGATGCAGGGGCGACATTTCTTGGCTTTATCCTGGCCGTGATAGCGCTGGATGGGGCCTTCAAGCAAGCGACTGTCCTCTCTCTGTTCATTCCGATTCTGGCTCTCGGCGTCCCGATTTTTGACAATCTGTTCGTCGTGACCAAGCGACTGCTGCAAGGAAAGCCGATCTACCAGGCGGATGCCACACAGGTTCATTACCGCTTGCTGAAGTCCGGGTTAAATCCCAAGCAGGTCGTCGCCTTTCTTTGTTTGATCAGCGTCTGTTTCAGCTTGACTTCGATTATTTTGCTCCTCTTGGGAGTATGACGAGCACAAAAAAATGCCGCATGGGACCATCTCCCAGCGGCATTTTTTCATTTCCGACAGATTACGACTGCTCGATCAGGGCAGCCGCTTCGGCAGCAGCCTGCTCCACTTTTTTGCGATGCTGCAAGCAAGAGATGCACTTTTTGCTCTTGCGTCCGAATGCCGTGTAGTATTTGGACTTTTTGCAGGAGCGGCAGGTCATGTACAGCGAGCTGGACATCGCGTAATTTTCTTCCGGCGTATTCTTCACCAGAGGAATGATCTTGTTGTATTTGACGAGCAGATGGGCCGTGTGGATCGAGTCCACCAGTGCCGAATGAAGCCTTCCTTCCTGCACGATCCCCGCTTGGTCGATGGCGTCTTTTAAGCCCATTTGCTTGCGTTGGGCAAGCTGCATGCTGATGGGGGGCTGGATGTCATTGTAATTTTTCAACCAGGAGAAAGGCAGTCCGAATCGCGCGCAATGTTCGATCATCAAGCGTTTATCGTCTTTTCCCCAGGTACATAGATAGTAGTCCTCATCATGCCCAATCCACGCGAGAAAGTCGGCAAAGGCTTTGGGAAACGGGATAAAATCGGGCAGATTATCCTTGTCCAATCCGATGAAATCACAAGTCCGCTCGGATATGCGGCGTTCGATGGCAGGAAAGGTGTAGCGTTGAAAGGTGTCTACTTCGACTCCGTCCTTGCCCGGTACGACCTTGGCGGCACCGATCTCGATGATTTCGGGGATTTTATTTTTCTGAAAGGTTAAGGTCGTTTCCAGATCAAATACGATGATTTGCATGGGGAATCACATCCTGAGCGTAATACTTCTATTATGACGGCAGACGGGGATAAAAATCAAAAAATGTTCTACATTCTTTATTTGCTATTGCGGTCTTGGCTCGGGCTGACCCCCAGTTGTTTTTTAAATGCGCGCTCAAACGTACCCAAGCTGCCATACCCCGTCTCGAAGGCAATTTGTGTGATGTCCAAGTCCGTCTTCTGAAGCAGATGAAGCGCTTTTTGTATCCGAATCTGTGCTAGATACTGGGCTGGTGTTTGGCCTACCTGGTCACGGAAAAGACGGATCAAGTGATACTTGCTGAGTTCAGCCGTTTGTGCCAGCAAATCCAGGTGAATATCCTCGGACGAGTGTTCCTGGAGATATTCCATGACCCTGCGAAGGGCTGGATGTCGTACCAGCGCAGTCTTTTCATGCAGCGGATGGGCATGTGACCCATTCTGGAGGGAAAGAAGAAGAAGGGCAAGCTCCTGCTCCGTCTCTTGCATGTCCAACTGATTCCATGATTGTGACATGGTTTGCAAAACTGCATATTCGGCCAAACGGCGAAAGTGACTTGTCGCGCCATGGGCCCAGGGAGCAAACTCAATGGAGGAAACGGGCTTCCCCAACCGGTCTGCCTGCACATTTCGCAAAAAGGATTCCTTGAAAAAGATTAGCATCATACGGGCGGGATCATCCCCGGCGTAGTGCCGATGCTGATATCCAGGTGAAAGCACTAAACGCTCATTTACGGTGAGCTCTCGGATTTCCCCGTTACATTCCATCCGGGTAGACCCATGTATCGGAATGCTCATCTGGTAATACCCTTGATGTTCATGCAAATCATCCGCTGAGCGGGCCGCCACTTGATAAATTGTGATGGCACACTGTTCTCCTTCAACCGTAAGCATTTTGGAAATATTACCCATTTTCAACTCCTTTCTTCGGTGCACGCTCGAACCGCAATTATTGCCTCACTACCACCGCAATTATCGGCAAGACTTTGCCGTCTTTGGCCGCGATAATAGGATCATCTTCTTATGCAGGAGTGCATCAGTCTATGAAATGGTCCTTGCTTCGCAACCGCAATTTCGTCCTGTTTTTGGTGCGTGAATCCTTTTCTCTGTCCGGCACGATTTTTCTCAACATTTCCCTTGCCTTATACTCCCTCGCCTTAACAGGTTCTGCCACATTGTTTGCATCAATCCTGTCCTTGGGCATCATTCCGCATCTGGTCCTCGGACCGCTGGCAGGCGTAGTCGTCGATCGGATGAATAAACGGACATTGATCCTCTTGCTGGAGTCGGGCAAAGGGATATGCTTGTTTTCATTTTTTTTATTTTCCCAGATGGCTCCCGTCGAATCGGGATGGATTTACTTCTGCGTATTGTTTTTTGCAACCTGCGATGTATTTGCCTCTCCCGCGTATGTGACCATACTGCCTACCATTGTCAATGCAGACGAACTAAGCGATGCCAACGCTCTCGATACGACCGTCGTGGAGACGGTCCGCGTGCTCGCTCCATTCCTGGGAACCGTTGTCTACAGCTATTATGGACTTAGCACAGTCTTTCTCGTGCATGCTGTACTCTGTACGGTCTCTGCCCTCGTCACATCCCGCATGGCGATCGCTATTCCCCCTAAAACCGGGGTGTCTTCCACTATCCTACAGGATATGAAAATGGGCTTCCAGTTCTTCACAAAGGATAGGCGCATCCTGTCGCTTGTCGCCAACGGAGTGTTGACCCATCTTTTTCTCTTTCCGTTTGTCCTATTGGGGTTCCCGTTCTTGATCAAACAAGTCTTCAACGGCAGCGATCTTGATTTTGGCATGGTAGAGAGCCTGCAGACGGCGGGCTCCCTGTGCTCTATTGCAGGCGTTGTTTTTCTACAGAAACGGTATCGGCTTTCTATCAATATCGGAATCGGCATCATCGGCATGCTGGTATTTGTTTTCCCGTTGCTGCTATTGGCGGACTCCGGCTTTTCTTCCTTCCTCATGCAACATCCGACTCTGATGGTTCTGTATTTCGGTACCGTAAGCTTTCTACTGTTTTTTGCCTTTGGCACATACGGTGTCTTTTTTCGAACCTTCTATCAACAGACGATCGGGGTGGCCATGCTTGGACGCTTTGTCTCTGTCATGGGCATGCTGTTTGCGATGGGTCGTTTTGCCGGATTCCACTTATATGGCAGAATCTTCGATGCCTCCCCGCTTCTGCACGCCATTCTGCTTTTAGGAATGGGCATGATTCTGAAGCTGCTCATGCACATCCCCTTTCTGGTTGATGAAAAAAAGCGGAGGCAATGCGACAAAGCAGAAAACAGCCGCTCCCTCTGAGCATGGGCGCGGCTGTTAGAAGCTGCATCAGTCATTCGGCTTTGGTCAATTGGCGCAAGGAATAGCTCATTCGTTCTACTTTTCCTTCTGCTGAACGGAAGAAATCGATCCAGACGGTGGATCGGCCGCGCCGGAAGACAAAGCTGTCAGCTCCGACCGGGATCAGCGGATAGGCCTGACCGTCCGCTTCCAGGTACAGCTCATTTTCTTTGCTCACAATCTCGGCCTTCATCCATTCTTGCGATTTGTACAGGCCGACATACTCCCTTAGTCTCTCACCTGGCAATTCTATTTTCTCAATCGGGTAGATGAGAGCATCTGCAGATCTGTTCGAGATCGTGTTCAAGATGCCCAGCACCAGATCGCGTACAGGTACACCGTCCACATTGCACAGCACGACGCCGCTTAGACCCGTCTGCGGCTGGACAAACACATGCGAACTGATTCCTTTCAGCGAGCCGCCATGCTCGATCAATGCTCCTCCGGGAAAAGCGGGCGAGACCATCAGTCCGTAACCATAGGAGCGGTATCCGTCACATCTGGCATGGGGTGTCGTCATCTGATGAATGCTTTCACGGGACAACACACCGGATGCTGGAGCCTCGCCGCCCGTACGGAACAATTCCAGATAGGTCAGGAGATCTCGTGCCGTAGACTTCAGAAAGCCACATGCGCGCATCGCCGGAGCATCATGCCAGAGCGGAGCCGCGATCACCTGTTCATTGCCATCTATTTTCTTTCGGGTATACAAGGTGGCGACATCCTCGGAATCTGCCAAATCCTCCACCGCAAATACCGTTCTCGTCATGCCCAGCGGCCCCAGAATATGCTCCGACAGGTACTGCTCGTAGCTCATATTGCTGACACGCTCGATAATGGCTCCGAGCAGACCGTAGCCATCGTTGTTGTAGCTAAAAGCTGTGCCGGGCGCTCCCAAAGCCGTACCCTTCCACTTGGCGATTGCTTCCAACACCTCTGCGTATGTATCGAGGTAGGGAACTGTCTTGAGCTCCTCTTCTGCCTCTGTCCCCAAAATCGCCGGATCTTGCTCCAGACTGCGCTTCATCGCGCCGTCCAGATAGGGCAAGGGAGGCATGCCCGGCGTATGCGCCATGAACTGCTCAATTGTAATGGCGTTTGTCATCTCGTCATCCAAAAAGCGAAACTCTGGCAAGTAGCGTATCACCGGATCGGTGACGGACAGCTTGCCTGCCTCTTGCAGCTGCATGATCGCTGCACAGGTGAAAGATTTGGTCACCGAAGCTATTCCGAAAACGGTATCCATCGAAAGCGGCAGTTGCTGCTCCTGATCGCGGACGCCGAAGCTTTCCTGGTAGATCCATTCCCCATCGCGGGCTACTGCGATGACCGCACCGGGAACCTCGGATTCTTCCAGCAGTTTTTTGGCAAAATCCTCAAATGCTTCTGTCCATTGCTGCATGATTACACCCCTCCCATGGCCAATTCATAGACGGCTCTCGCCACCTTTGCTATCGTACGCTCTGCCTCCTGCTTTTCTTCCACTTTTCGCGACAGGACCGAAATGGCTATCTGGCCTTTTCCCTCTGGCAGATAGATGATTCCTGCGTCATTCACAACCCCATTCACGGTGCCTGTCTTATGCGCGACCCTGGTTCCCGGAGGGAGGAGAAGCGGCAGGCGGCTATTGTATTGCTGCCGGCGCAGGATGTCCAGGATCAGATCGCAGGAGGCTGCGCTCAAAATCTCTTTTTTTGCCACCATCGACAGCAGACGGTTCAAATCGGCTGGGGTCGCGACGTTGTTTTCTGTCGTCGGTGCCCCGACATCGAACAGCAGTTGATAATCTCCCGTCTCTTCACGCCGCTCATATTCCGCGAAGCCGGCAGGCGAAGGCGACGGATCCTCCATCCCCACACAGCGATTCAACAGCTGCCAGCAGGTTTGCGGAAGATAGATGCTTTCCAGCCCCAATTCGCGCATATGCTTCTCGATGTTCCCGAGTCCGACAAGGTTGATCACCATATCCGTCGCGTAGTTATCGCTGACGATGGTCATCAGCATCGCCAGGTCCTTTACGGTCAGCTCTGCGCCGGAATCCAGCTCCTGCAAAACACCGGAACCCGGCACCCGCTCTTCGTATCGCAAGGGAATGCGCTGATCCAGCCTGATTTTCCCCGCTTCCACATCACGCATCAATGTCACAATTATCGGAATCTTAAAGACGCTGGCCATCTGAAATAGCTGATCAGCCTGGTGTCCCACTGTCATCCCGCTCTCCAGGTGGGTAACGGCCACCCCGAACTCTCCTTTTGCTTCCTGCAAAACCTCATCAATTGCCTGCTGCCAACTCATGACTATGCCTCCATTCGTCTGCTTGCCTATTCTCGTGTTTCCAGGTATTTCGACATGGGGGGGTTTATTTCCTTGAAACGGGTGGTACTCCGTCTTTAGTGGTGGAAAGGAAAAAGAGGAGAACGCTCAGGCGGGTTGGGATCTTTGCTGGGAGTCATTCCTGGTCGGCTCCATTCCAAAGGCGGAACCGCGGCCAAAAGCAGCCACTTCAATGAAGTGATTCAAGGTTGTCCGCTGAAATCGTGTTCCGCCTTTTCCATTGCGCCTGGGTCAAGATCCCAAAAGCCTTCGCTTTTCTCCCCTTTTTCCTCGGCCAGCTTATGCCTGTCCTACTGCTGTTATTCAAAATAAAGGATTAGACTGAAAAAATATAGTTAACGGGCAGTAATGCGGGATAACAACTTATCTTGTGTCCACACCCAGTGTCTGATGAATGTATGATTTTTTTTGATTGGAGCCAGATTGTTAGAAGAGCACCAACGTCGCAAGTATCAAAGGAGGCAAAAACGTATGAAAATCGTTGTTACTAGTATATTCGTACAAGATCAAGACAAGGCTCTGGAGTTTTATACAGAAAAGCTGGGGTTTGTTAAAAAGGAGGACGTTCCAGTCGGAGAATTTAGGTGGATAACCCTTGTTTCTCCCGAAGAGCAAAACGGTACAGAGCTTGTACTCGAGCCGAATAATCATCCTGCCGCCAAAGAGTATCAAAAGAAGATATTTGCTGATGGCATCCCAGCAACGATGTTTGGCGTTGCAGATATTAACAAAGAGTATAAACGATTGTTGGAAAACGGCGTGAGGTTTACTATGGAGCCGACAAAAATGGGCGAACTCACATTAGCTGTCTTCGACGATACATGCGGCAACCTTATACAGATTGTCCAGAAGTAACTTCTACAATGGAAATATACATTGTGAATAAGTACATGTAAGAATACGCTAAAACGGCAGCCGACATAAGGGCTGTCGTTTTAGCGCCTAATGGGCAGTAATATACAAATTAGCAATCCATAAGAAACACAAAAAGTACTTTAAGCTTATCATTGAAAAAACTAAACTTGAAAGCTAATGGGGCGAAATTATCAACCAGCCGCTTACCATGTATGAAACTTTAATGTCGACAATATTGAACTAGCTGTCGCCGACCTAAGGCATATGGCCGTCTTTAAGGATCCGGCTGGTAACATGCTGGCGGTTCTAGAAGAGTAAAGTTTACGCAGGTTCGAGAAATTTAAAAGGAGGTAACATGAAAACAACCCAATCAAAAGACGGCACAACCCTAGCATACGATGTGTACGGTAGTGGGCCAGCACTCATCTACATTACGGGTGCTATCTGCTATCGCTCATTTAAGCCGGTAGTACAAGATGCCAAGGTATTCGCTACTGAATTCACGGTTTATAGCTATGACCGTCGTGGACGCGGTGATAGTGGCAACACACTTCCTTATTCTATCGAACGTGAAATTGAAGATATCGAAGCCATGATTGACGCAGCCGGCGGCATGGCTTATTTGTATGGCCATTCTTCTGGTGCTGTTTTAGCACTTGAGGCTGCATTGCGACTTGGCAGCAAAGTACAAAAGGTAGTTATGTATGATGCGTCATACGTGCACGATGAAATAGAAAAGGCTGAATATAAACAGTTGAGCCAAACCATACACAAACTTCTCGATGATGGCAAAAACGCAAAAGCAATGGTCACCTTTTTGAAGGGTATTGGTATGCCAAAAGTATTTGTTTTGTTGTTGCCGCTATTTCCTGGCTGGCGAACTATGAAAGCACTCTCTCCAACACTTGCTTATGATATTGCTCTGACTCAGGACATGCCACCCCTCGAACGAGCCACTCGGGTTTCCGTACCAACGCAAATCATCGTTGGACAAAAAAGTCCCGCCGCAATACATGATGTCGGCCGCCAACTAGCAAAGGCAATTCCAAGCGCAACGTTCGCACAGCTTCCAGGACAAGACCACATGGTTAATGCGAAAAGTCTGCTGCCACTTCTATCGGGCTTTCTCAAGTAATTTTCTATAGCGTTATTCGATCATGGATATTGAACGGAACGAAAGACGAAAGCTCAATCATGACATGACGGCAGCCGGCCAGACGCTCGGTTGCCTTTTCATTAAGCTACGGCAGGATACCGACAGTAAGGAAGCGAAATCGATTGAGGCACAATTTTCATCATTTTAGTTCTTGAAAGGAGAAGAGAAATGGCAGAGATTCTTTTGTTTCGACGGTCATTTGTTTACCACGATCGAGGATGGCATGGCCTATGTCAATGAGATCGGCTTCGAAGAGATAACAGAGCGAGGTATACGTGTAGCCAGTGAGTTTCCGCGTGAGATCATCTACGCGGGGTTTTCGCTCGGTGTTGTTGCGGCTCAGAAGCTCGCTCAGACTCGTGAAGGCGCTCGTGGCGCATTGTTGTTTTACTCTTGCGTTCCGACATCGATGTTCGGATCTCCCTGGCCGGCGGAACTGCCGGTGCAGATTCACGGCATGGACGCTGATCCCTACTTCGTTGATGGGGGCGACATTGAGGCGGCACGCGAGCTCGTGGCTACAGCCGATCATGCCGAACTCTTTTTGTACCCAGGAAATCAGCACTTCTTCGCAGATAGCAGTTTGCCGTCATATGACGCCAACGCAACGACGCTGCTGTTGCAGCGTGTACTCGAATTCCTCCAGCATTTGGATAACTGAGCGTTTGCTACGGGCAGATTACGTTAATGATCTTCATTTTATTTAGTTGCATGCAAAAACCATGTATGTAGTATGATCGATGTGTTAGTTATTGTATGATGGGTAATATACTGACTGCCTGAATAGGTATTTAACATAGGAGGATTGAATGTCCTGGAGCAAATTGAAGCAAAATCTGGAGAGTTTTCTCTGTCCTGCGTTACATGGAAGGGTTGAATACCGTGCAACCGGCTATCGCTATTTACCGGATAAAGCAGGCCTTTGTTATATTGCGGTAGATAAAAAGAATGTATTCAATATGAGTGATAAAACTACTTTAATCAAATGGTATCAGACGGAGCTGGAAATTAAGAATGATCCAGATATCCAAATTCCTATCAGCAATGAAGAAATTGAAGCTGTCAGAAAAGATACCAAGGGAACAGTTCCGGAGGATCGTCTAAAAGTAATTGCAAGAAATAGAAAGATTTCAGAATATGCAAAGGAGCTTTTGTTAGCACAAGTATCATTAAGTAAATCAAATTTTAGTAGTGTAGCTAATCAATTTTTATCCCTTTCTATAGAAGAAAGCATGGAGAGCAATGATATACTATTGAATATTCTAGCTTTGGTGGACAGACGAGTTGGAAAAAAGCGAATTTTAAACATGGCTGAGAAAATGAAGGTAAAGCATCCAATCGTGCAGTATTTTTATGAACTACGTCTTAGTACCTTATGAAAACAAATAACAAGAAAATGTAGCTGAGCAACCACTGAAGCCCACTCAAAATCTCACGAGGAATGTGATGAGGATATGGTTAAGGCAGTGGATCAAGCCTCCTAAAACGATGAATCACGATCATTTTAGGAGGGAACCAAACATGATTTTCCATCCCATTGACATGGATACCTGGAGCAGAAAGCCTTATTTCGACCATTACCTGAACAACGCCAGATGCACCTTTAGCATGACGGCCAACATCGACATTACCCGGCTGCTTCCCGAGCTGAAAAGAAACGGATATAAGCTGTATCCGGCGCTGATTTACATGCTTACGACGGTCATGAACCGTCACACCGAGTTTAGGATGGGCTATGATACGGATGGCTACGTAGGTTATTGGGAAAGCATGTTTCCCAGCTACACCATTTTCCATGAAGACGATAAGACTTTCAGCAGCATCTGGACAGCACACCACGAAGATTTTCATGTCTTCCACGAGCGCTACCTTGCCGATCTCGCTGTGTTTGGAGAGATCAAGCAATTCACTCCCAAGTCCAATGAACCGCCATACACGTTTCCCATCTCGTGCGTGCCGTGGGTGAGCTTCACTGGCTTCAACCTGAACATTTACAACGAGGGGACCTACCTCTCGCCTGTCTTTACGATCGGAAAATACTTCAGGCAGGCTGACAGCATCTTACTGCCGTTAGCGGTGCAAATGCACCACGCCGTGTGCGACGGGTATCATGCCAGTCTGCTTGTGCAAGAAATGCAAGCTCTAGCTGACGCTGTCGCCACGTGGCTGCCGTGCAGTAAATAAACGAATACAATGTACAAAAGCGACAGCCCCGGACATGGCGATCCATGCACCGAGCTGTCGCTTCGTTTCTTTCCTTTGCATACGATCGATCTAACGCATCCGGAGCAGTTTGACCCTGCGGTGTCTGCTCCCTCGGAACATCTGGCTCTCCCTGTTACTCCTTGCCTTCGGGAGCTGCGTTGGCCAATTCCTGTTCGCGCAGCGTTCTGCGCAGGATTTTGCCTACTGCTGTCTTTGGCAGAGCGTCCCGGAATTCCACGATGCGCGGCACCTTGTAGGCAGCCATGTTTTCACGGCAATAGGCGATCAGATCCTCTGTCGTCAGACTGGCATCTGGCTTGAGAACCACGACAGCCTTCACGCTCTCACCCAGGTATGCGTCAGGAACACCAATCACCACCGCTTCCATGACAGCCGGATGCTGGTACAGCACTTCTTCCACTTCGCGCGGATAAATATTGAAGCCGCCAGCGATGATCATATCTTTTTTGCGATCGACGATGTAATAGTAATCCTCCTCGTCGCGGTAGGCGATGTCACCGGTGTACAGCCATCCATCCCGGAGGACCTGTTCCGTCTCTGCCGGCATATTCCAATACCCGCTCATCACCTGCGGACCGCGAATTACCAGCTCTCCGGCTTCTCCTGGCGGAAGCTCTCGCATTCCGTCCTGCAAATCCACGATTTTGGCTTCCGTGTTCAAAATGGCCTTGCCCACAGAGCCCGCCTTTTGTTTGTCAATTGGATTAAAATGCGTCACAGGCGAGGCTTCCGACAATCCGTAGCCCTCCATGATGGTAGCTCCTGTCTTCGCTGTAAATTCCTTGAGGATCTCTACCGGCAGGGGCGCAGACCCGCTCAGGCAGTAACGGATCGAGGAAAGCCCGTAATCCGCAGCTTGGGGATGAGCGTTCACGGCTACATACATCGTCGGGACTCCCGGGAAGAGTGTCGGTTTGGTATCCCGGATCGTCTCCAGCACCTCATCCCGATCAAAACGAGGGAGCAGAATAAGCTGGGAACCGTCCAGCACCCCCATGTTCATACACACGGTCATGCCATACACGTGAAAGAGTGGAATCACTGTCAGAATGCGGTCCTGGTCTTCTTCGTCGCTTTTATCTTTGGCGCCTTTGAGGATTCCTGAGATCTGGAAGGCGTTGTAGACGAGATTTCTGTGGGTGAGCATGGCGCCCTTGGAGCGGCCCGTCGTCCCTCCGGTGTACTGCAGCACGGCAATGTCATCCGCAGTCAAGGGAACGCTCGGCAACAATTCTCCTGATCCGAACAACGCTTCAAACAGGATGGTGTTTCCGCTGTAGACGTCTCCTCTTGGAGGCAGCTCCACGATGATTTTCTTCAGATTGGCTGCCAGGGACACTTTTTCCACCGCAGGGAGCAACGGCGCGAATACCACGATGGCTTTCGCTCCAGAGTCTCCGAGATAATGCTCCAGCTCGGCGGGGACTGCCATCGGGGTGATCTGGACGACGATCCCTCCGGCCTGCAAGATCCCGTAGTACGCAATCGGAAATTGCGGGCAATTGGGGAGCATCAACCCGACGCGATCCCCTTTTTCAATTCCCAAATCCCGCAATCCGGCTGCAAAGCGGCGCACACGTTCTGTCAGCGTCCGATAATCCATCTGCATTCCTTTGAAATATACAGCACTTCTTTCCGGGTAGCGCTCGCAGGTGGAGGCCAGCAATTCTGGCAAGGTTGCCTGCGTCATGTCTAGTTGTGACATCAACAACACTCCCTTTCACGTGAATAGGCTGATTCTGTATATATAATTCAAAGATAATGGGTCGAATTCCTCTCTCTTTTGTCCTCCATCATGAAAAAACAGGGAAGACGACCGACGCTCGGGATCCATCCTTTAGTCCGGATCAGTTACAGGTATCCAGCCCGTCAGCAATGCCCCACCCTCCGCATGATTGCCTGCGGCCAGATCCCCTCCGTGCCGCCTCATAATTCTCTGCGAAATGGTCAGCCCTAGTCCGCTGCCCCCCGTAGAACGGTTTCTGGACGCATCGCCACGATAAAGAGGATCAAAAACCCGTTGCAGCTCTTCCGACGAGAAGCCCGGCCCAGTATCACGTATCGTAAACATCACTTTCTTCTCTTCTTTCTGGCATTGAACAACAATATCACCATGGGCGGGTGTATGTCTGACGGCATTTTCCAGCAGATTGTTCACGGCTCGCTCCAATAAGTGCGTGTCACCGATGATGGTGCAAGGTTCTGCAAAATGGCTCGTGATCGAGATGTGCTTTTGCTGAGCACGCGGGTTCAAGCTGTCAATCGACTTCTGGAGTATGAGAGCAAGATCAACAGACTTGCTGCTCAATTCCGTCTCCAGATACTCCATCTTGGTAAAGGTGAAAAGGTCCTCTACCAGCAGGCCCAGCTGCTCCGCTTTTTCCTTGCAAACCGCCACATATTTCGATCGTTTTTCCGGTGTTTGGGCAATGCCTTGTTCCAGACCATCCAAATAACCGCGCAAGGCGAACAACGGTGTTCGTAAATCATGCGCGACAGCCGCGATCATGAAGCGGCGTTCTTCCTCCAGTGCCACTTGTTTCTGATGCGACTTTTGCAGTCCTTTGACCATCACCTCAAATCCATCGCGGACTTCGGCTATTTCGGTGATCCTGGACATGGGCAGCTGCACATCCCAATCTCCTGCGGCAATTTGTCTAGCCGCCACGCTCATCTGCTCGAGAGGCTTTAGAAGGAGCCTTCTCATCACCACTGCGACAATAAAAAAGGCCAGTAAAAGTCCAGCAACCGCCGCAATGATTTGGACCGTATTTGATTTCGGCACGTACATGACAACCTTCCCAAGTACACGACCGTCCTCTATGATGGTGAACCGCTCCGTTGACTGCGAGGCATGATCGTGTTCTGGATTGGAGCGATAGATTTCTTGATCTGACGCAGAGAAAAGCGTCACTTCCAGCTTTGCTTCCTGAAGCAGGCTATCCAGTTGGTTTTGCCAATTCGGATCCATCCATTTGTCCGAGTTGGTTTGGATCAGGTTCATCGTTTCGGTCTGCTGTCTTTGAAAAACCTCATGTTGCGGCTGATTTGTTGCAAAGCTCAGCGTGCCTGTTTCCATGAAATGAGCTGTCAAAAAGAACCACCACGGCATGTTGAGGATGAAAAATAGGCAAAGCATGGAAACCGTACGAATGCGAAGTGTTCTCATGTTAACCTCCCTCGAAGCGATACCCTACTCCCCATACATTGACCAGGTATTGCGGATGATTCGGATCGGATTCGATTTTCTCGCGAAGCCGACTGATATGAACCCGGATCGTATGCTTGTCGCCTACTCCATCCCAAAATTTCTCAAGTAATTGTTCATAGGAAAAAACATGTCTCGGGTGTTCCACAAATAATCGAAACAGCTCGTATTCCCTCGGTGTAAGCACGATGCTGTTCCCGTCCACGAATATTTCTCTTGTGGACAGGTTTACTTTGAGACGCCCATATTCTACGATCCTTCCATTCGATTGCTGCTGGGTAGTGGAGCGGCGCAATACTGCTTTTACTCTGGCAATAATCTCCCCCGGTGAAGCCGTCTTGACGATATAATCGTCGCCGCCGAGAGTCAGCCCGCGAATCTTGTCCACATCATCGCTGCGAGCGCTTAGGAAAAGGATCGGAACATTGCTCTGCGCACGAACCCGACGGCATAACTCAAAGCCATTTTGACCCGGCATCATGATGTCAAGGATGATGCAATGAATGGCGCTCTGCTGAAACGCTGCCCATGCTTGTTCGGTATCACAAGCAGTAATGACGTGAAAATGTTCATTCTCCAAAAAGTCTCGCAATAGTTCAACAATACTAGGGTCATCATCTACAACCAGTATCGTGTTGAGAGCATTCATGAATATCCCACCTTTGCTTTTCCAGTCTATCATTTTTTCTGCAAGAACTATCGGAACCACGCATTTTGTGATGGTTTGTTTACTATTTTGTGATTCTCTTGCCACATCCTTTGAGATATTCCATTGCTATCATTCGAGGCGAGCACAGAAAAGGAGGATGTCTGAATGCTTACTGTTCAAATCGTACTATTCGATGGTTTCGACCTTTTGGATGCCATGGCGCCTTACGAGGTTTTTTGCGCTGCTTCCACAATCGCGGAACAAGAATTACAAGTAGAATTCGTCACCGCCGAAGGGCCGAGGCTCGTGACGAGCGGGATCAATGGTTTACAAATAGAAGCGACCGGAGGACTGAATCCAGAACGCGCGGATATTATTCTCGTGCCCGGTGCAGCCGGTGATGTCGAGGGAGATGGTCCTGATTCGATCCCGGCAATTCTGAATCGGGCAGCGAATACAGAATTGACCCGTTTGATCCAACAGGCACTCGGGAAAGGAGACGTCGTGGTCGCCACGGTATGCGGAGGTTCCCTGCTGCTGGCTATGAAAGGGCTGCTGGAAGGCAGACCGGCGGTAACCCATCATCTCGGGATGGATGTACTTGGAGCCGCCGGGGCCATTCCCGTCTCGGCACGTGTAGTAGATGACGGCAACCTGGTTTCCGGCGGCGGCGTGACCTCGGGACTCGATGTGGCTCTGTATCTGCTGGAACGCGAGCTTGGTCCGCGCATCGCCCACGCGGTAGAGCAATTGTTTGAATATGAGCGAAGGGGAACGGTTTGGCGAGAGAAAGGAATTGCGCCTAGCTCTCAGAAGAGGTGGCAGGACGAAGAGCCGAACATCGCGAAGATGACTTCCGGCACTGAGCATCACAATATCGCTCAGGCATCTGTCTTTGACGGTGAGTGGGATACAATAATCGTGACACCTGTAGGAAGCCTTCCAGTCCGGCTGTCCATAACAACCAAGAATGGGGCAATCCAAGGCACTGCGCTCCAAGGAGATGAGGCGGTCACATTTATGAATCCGGTTCTGCAGGACAACAAGCTTGCCTGGTCGCTGCGAATCACGAAACCAATGCGTCTCAATCTGAAATTCGAAGTTGCCGCCGAGGGAGATCACATGACAGGAATCGCTAAAGCTGGTGTCCTTCCTGCCTCCAGATTAACGGGCATACGGATTTCCTAACCTGGAAGCTATGAAAAATATGATAAAGATGGAGCCAGGAGGTTTTTGGAGCTCATGAAGAATCGCAAAGCATTATACGGCATTCTAGCCTGTATCAGTATTGGATTTATCCTTTATGCCCTGGTATACAATTTTATCATCGATCCCAGAGCCGAGGAATTTTTAAGCCATAAAACGGGACTGAAGCGCGAACTCAACCTGCCCGTCTGGTTAAACGTGATGTACGTTCATGTTGCTTCCGCCTGCATTGCCATGGCGGCCGGGTTGCTCAACTTTTCGCAACGTATTTTAGAAACATACCGTAAGCTTCATCGCATCAACGGCTACGTGTATGTATTGTCCGTACTTATTGTCGTGCTGACCTCCGGGTATATGGCACCTTACGCCACAGGCGGAAAAATAAGCAGCATGGGGTTTAATGCGCTAAATATCCTATGGCTGCTCCTCACCATCGTGGCGCTTGTCCACATCAAACGAAAACGGATCAACCAGCACCGGAACTGGATGATCCGCAGCTACGCCTTTTGTTTTACGAACATGCTGATTCATCTGATCACCTCCCTTTTTCATCAGGGATTTGGGTTCGTGTACGCTACCAGCTACACGATTGGCCTGTACAGCTCCATTGCGCTGCTGCTGCTTATTCCTCAACTTATCATCAGAAATCTCGGCCAATCTAGAGACGCTTGCCATCAGTTGTAAAACAAAGAGAGCATTCCCACGGCGGGAATGCTCCTTTTGATTCTGCTTTTTCTTATGTATACGAGGCTATGTTCAACTGATCGCAGGTTCGTACATGGACAAGGATAAGGCCTCACATGACCTGCGGCAAAAGACGATCGGGACCTGTCTTTGCTTCGCCAGCTTCTTGATATTTTTGCTCAGATTGTGGTTGACGAAGTTGATAAAGACGACGATCAGCTCCGTGTCCGCCGGGATCATCGCCTTCACCTCCGATTTCTTTCTTCCGGAGACGTGATACACATGGCGAAATCCCTTCTCCTGCAGCATGGTCTCGATTGCCCCTACCTTATCCCCGCCAACGACAAGGACGCCAGCCATACCCGATTCCTCCCATCGCTAGGCTTGAGTTTTAATTTATATTATTCCGAGTTGTTTAGTGTGTATTATAGCATGCGAGATGGGATTTGCCAAACTTTTTTCGAACCCTGGCAGCTGCTGCCATTCATGCATATTTGCTTGGGTAATGGACATTCTTATCCATATAAACGCACAGGAGGAAAAGTTATGAAAGAAAATGATCACACATTAGAAAGTGAAATGACATTAACGAACCGCCAAGGTCATCCCATTTCCGATAACCAAAACATTCGCACAGTCGGAAACAGAGGGCCATCCACATTAGAAAACTACCATTTTATTGAGAAAATTTCACATTTTGATCGTGAGAAAATTCCGGAACGCATTGTTCACGCACGCGGAGCTGGCGCACATGGCTATTTTGAAGCGTATGGAAAAGTGGGAGATGAGCCGATCTCGAAATATACCAGAGCCAAATTATTTCAAGAGGCGGGGAAGAGAACCCCTGTCTTCGTACGCTTTTCCACGGTAGCTGGCGGCGGCCACTCTCCTGAAACGCTGCGTGATCCACGCGGGTTTGCCGTGAAGTTCTATACCGAAGACGGGAACTGGGATTTGGTAGGAAACAACCTGAAAATCTTCTTCATTCGTGATGCGATGAAGTTCCCGGATATGATCCACGCGTTTAAGCATGACCCTGTAAACAATCTACCCGATCCGGAAAGAATGTTTGATTTTGTTTCCCAAACACCGGAAGCGACGCATATGATCACCTTTTTATTTTCTCCGTGGGGGATTCCGGCCAATTATCGTCAAATGCAGGGCTCTGGAGTCAACACGTACAAATGGGTGAATCAGGAAGGTGAAGCGGTCCTTGTCAAATATCATTGGGAGCCCAAACAAGGAATTCGCAATCTGACCCAAAAGGAAGCCGAGCAAATTCAAGGGAAAAACTTTAATCACGCGACACAGGATCTATATGAAGCGATTGAGCGGGGGGATTATCCTGAATGGGAGCTGTTCGTCCAAATCATGAGCGATGACGAGCATCCCGAATTGGATTTTGACCCTCTGGATGATACGAAGCTGTGGCCGAACGATCAGTTCCCATGGCTGCCAGTCGGAAAAATGGTCTTGAATAAAAATCCGGAAGATTACTTTATGGAAGTGGAACAAGCTGCATTCGGCACAGGCGTCCTGGTGGATGGACTCGATTTCTCGGATGACAAAATGCTTCAGGGGCGGACCTTTTCCTATTCGGATACGCAGCGTTATCGCGTAGGCGCGAACTACCTGCAACTGCCGATCAACGCTCCGAAAAAACGGGTGGCGACGAATCAAGGCGGCGGACAAATGCAGTTTAAGCTGGATCGCGCTCCCGGCCAAAACCTCCATGTCAACTATGAGCCATCCGTGCTGGGCGGCTTGCAGGAATCACCGAAGAATGGAAAGGATCATGAACCACATTACGATGCAAATGTGGTTCGCCAAAAAATTGACCGCACCAATGATTTCAAGCAAGCCGGCGAAACGTATCGCGCCTTCGACGATGCAGAGCGCGAGGAATTGATCTCCAATTTGGTGGATGCCCTTAAAATATGCAATCCCAAAATTCAAGAGAAAATGATCGAGTACTTCACGAAAGCGGACCCGGACTACGGGAAACGTGTTTCGGAAGGGCTGGCAAAGGCGAAGGCAAGCCTCGAGCACAACAGTTCTGCCGCAGCAGACAAAGCTGTTAAGGACGCTGAAAATATGGGTCACAAGACAGACGGCTATTAGGCTGCTGAATGGACGCTCCCCCACTCAGGACAACAATTTGAAGTGGGGGATTCTTTTGCATCATAAAAAAAGACCGCTGAGCACTCTCGTGACAACGGCCTCTTCCCTCTATGAACGAATGCTATTTACCTGGCATATCCGGACAGAGCTTTCGCCGTTTCGCAAATCACGGGAACTACCTGTGATTCCAGCATGTCCGGATTCAGTACGCTAGTCGGCGCTGCTACGTTGATCGCGGCCAGAATTCCGCCATCGCGATCAAAGATCGGAACTGCTACCGAGCAAATGCCAATCTCGAATTCTTCCTTGCTGATGGCATAACCCTTTTTCCGAATCTCCTCCAGCTCCTTTTTCAGATCAAGCAGCATGGTCTTCGTCTGGGTGGTGAAGGATGGCAGATTCGTATTCTCGCTTAAAGCCTGCAATTTCTCCTCCGATAAAAAAGCGAGCAGAACTTTTCCCATCGAGGTGGCATGGGCAGGCAAGCGGGAGCCGATCATCACATTCAGCGTAGAAAAGCTGGTGCTGGTAGCCGCACGCGCGACGTAGACCACTTCATTTCCATCGAGAATGCCCATATGCGCCGAAGCCCCCGTCTGGTCGCGCAGCTTCTCCAGGTAAGGGCGCGCAAGATCGGGGAGCTGCATCGTATTCAGATAGGCAAAGCCCAGATCCATCACCTTCGGAGTCAGCTGATAACGCTTGGTGACTTCATCCTGGTAGAGGTACCCCAAATACTGCAGCGTATAAAGAAAGCGGAACGGAACCGTCCGGCTTACGCCCATCTTGGCGGCGATTTCGACCAGGCTCAATGTCGGTGTCGAGGCATCGAACATTCGTAATATTTCCAATCCTCTGATCAGGGAATTGGAGAGATAGCGGTCTTTTTCTGGTTTCGACATAAGCGCTTGTTACTCCTTTCACTAGCAAACTTGCAATAGGCGGTCTCTCCTATTGTAGTCTTTCTTGTGGTCACGTAACAAGTGCGAACTGGAAACTTTTAGGCTTAGACGGCTTCGCCCTGCTTTCGGGCGAAGCCGTCTTTCCTTATCCGATCGAAATGTATTCCGTTTTCTTCTTCAGGGAAGAGAGCACACTCAGAGCTGCGAGATAGCTTGTTTTCGGATTGCTTGGCATCGGATCATTCTCCAATTGGATGCTCATCCGGCCAAAAGCGCCAGTCGCCTCGATACAATGCGTGTTTTTCGTCGCCTGCGGATCTGCGACAATTTTGACGGTTGTTTTGTCACTGCCAAGGCCAGCCAACGACAATACAATCGCAACGTTGATATTTTTCGGGAACTTGCTGATTGCTTCCGTCGCCGTTCCTTCAAAGACTACTTCCTCTGTCTCCACCTCTCGTCCAATCAGGGAAAGCGGCGGCTTGCGGGTGGTCAGGGAGACAGACTCCAGCTGACCAGAGGCATAAGCCGAATGAATGACATCCAGGCCGCCAATCGCACCGGATGGCAGCGTGATGCGCGTTCCGTTCTGACGGCATGCCTCACGGAGATTTTGATACAGCGTCTGATCGACCAGTGCGCCTACGCTGATAATAACCAGATCTTTTCGCTTCGCGATGACCTTCTCTGCATACTCATGCACAGCTTGGACCGTCGCAGCTTCTACGACAATGTCAATGCCCGAGTCCAAAAACGCGTTCAAGTCCTGGTAACCGTCGATTCCATAGCGGCTCTCCCACTCTTCGGCTACTTCGGGACGCCGGAGCAAAACAGACTTGACCGTGCTGTTGGGCAGTGTCCGTTCGACATTGATGCTTTGCAGGAGGAAGGTCGCGATGCTTCCTCCGCCGATGATTCCGATTTTCATCAGGCTTCCCCCTTCTGTGCTGCCTGTTCGCGCTCCCGAATGAACGAGCGAACGAGCGAGTTGAATGTCTCAGGCTGTTCCATATAGACCAGATGCCCAGCCCGTGGGACCAGCTCCAGGGTAGAGCCGGCGATGCCTTGGTGCACGACTTGGGATTCCGGCACGGGCGTCACCTTGTCATCCTCGCCGCAGATCAATAGGGTAGGCATTTGAATCGATGCGAGCAACGGCGTTTGATCCGCGTTGAACAGCGAATACGCCACCGAGCGATAACCAGCCAGACGTACCTGAGACATGATCCGTTTGCCCTCTGCGACCAGCTCTGGCGCGGCGTGAGGCGAAAACATCGCGGGCGTGCGCAGTTCGGCCAGCTCTTCTGGCGGCAGGTTCTCGATATTATGGAGACGATTCTTCAGTTTTTGCTCGTTGGTATCCGGATTGACGCGACCGCCGCGGGTGCTTGCAGCCAGGATCAAGGCTTTCAGATATTGCGGATATTTGGAAGCGAACTCCATTGCCAATGTGCTGCCCATGGAGTGACCCAGCAAGTATACCTGCTCCAAGCCGAGCGAATCCAGAAAACCTTTGAGAATTTCGGCCAGCTCGCCAAAGGTGCGGAATTCCGGATCGGGATCGGAGCTTTGGCCATAGCCGGGAGTATCCCAGCCGATCACGCGAAAATCATCTTGCAGTCCAGCGTACTGTCTCGCCCAGGACTGCGAGTTATTGCCCAAGCCATGCAGAAGGACGAGAGGAATGCCCTCTCCTGCTGACCGATAGTGGATGCTGAGCGACCCTACTTGCGTCACGGACATTGCGATCACCTCATCTTGGTCTTTTGGTGCGTGAAATGAAAAGACCCGGCGGATGCCGGTCGTCTTTTCATACTGATAGGCAAGAGCCCGTCATTATTTTTGTTGTTCAGCAGCAGCCGCAGCAGCTTTGGCTTTTGCACGCTCAATGCGAAGATTTTCGAGTGCGCTGCCTGGCTCGTATGTTGGAATTTGCGGTTTTGCCGCACCCAGCATAACTGCCATGATCGCTTCTTCATCGCTGTCGTTGCGAACACCGCGGTAGTAGCCTGGAGGAGTCCAGATGCAATCGCGCTCGCCCAATTTGAGCTCATGGATGGTGTCGCCGATTTGTACGCGGGCAGTCACGCTGCCTTTGATCACGAAGAATACTTCTTCTACGTCTTCATGCAAGTGCATTGGGCCTTCGCAGCCTGCAGGCAGGTACATGTTGCTCAAAGTGAAGTGTTCAGCTTGGATCACGTTGCTATCTACGGCAGCTACCGCGCCAGTACCGATATAACGGCATTGGGCACGACGGTAGTGAGGGCTGATTTGCTCTTGGAAAGAAAGTGCGTTATAGTCCAATTTTCTTGTTTCCAGACGGGCTACATACTTTTTCTCAAACTCTTCAATGGAGATGTTTTGTTCACTCATGATTCATGCCTCCTCAAGTGTTTGTGTTTTAAATGAGAAACATTGTTTTGTATTTAAAATTATTATATGCTCATTTTCCCTGAATGTCAATATTCGAAATGGTAAGAAAACATCATTTGTATGCGTTTCCAAACCGCCCTGTTACTGCCAGAAAACGTACTTGCGCTGAATCTTCTGGATCAACAGGTTCAACAGATAGCCCACGAGCGTAATCAGGACGACACATGCCAGTACCTTTTCCTGCATCAGGGAGGCGGACATGTAGGTCAGCAGATAGCCCATGCCTGCGGTCGCGCCGATCATCTCTGTCAAAATCGCAATGATAAAGGCCATCGGCAGCGCGATCTTCAACCCGGTAAAGATAGAAGGCATCGTCGCAGGCAGCAGCACGCGCCAAAATACCTGGCTGCGATTGGCCCCCATGTTTTGCGCGGCCCACAGGTACAGCTTGCCTACGCGGGTCGAGCCGTAATAGGTATTCAGCACGATCGGGAACAGACATTCCAGGAAAATCATCGTGATCTTGGATGCGGAACCCAGCCCCAGAATGAACACCAGAATCGGATAGAGCGCCACACGCGGGATCGGAAATCCAAGCGAGAAGATCGGCTGCACCAGATCATTCAATAGCTTC
Organism: Brevibacillus panacihumi W25; assembly: GCF_000503775.1. Classification (GTDB taxonomy): domain Bacteria; phylum Bacillota; class Bacilli; order Brevibacillales; family Brevibacillaceae; genus Brevibacillus; species Brevibacillus panacihumi_A. The sequence goes on from NZ_KI629785.1 coordinate 1,281,109, forward strand.
GAGCGGCTCATCAACAGCCCGAGCGGAACGCCGACGACAGCAGCCAAGGCGAACCCTGCAAAAACGCGGAACAAGGTGATGGGCAGATTCTCCAACAGCATCCCGGTGGTGATCAGTTCAAAGGCAACGACAAGCACTTTGGACAAGGAAGGGAACAACCGCTCAGGCATGATTTGCAAAAAGACCACCAGCTCCCATGCCACCACGATCCAGATGAGCGATTGATATTCAATAAGAAATTTCCATCCTTTTTTCATGATGATCTACCCCCTGTTCTCCGACCACCAGAGCAATCGCGCACGGACAGCCAGCAAAATTCGATCGAATAAAAAGCCAAGCAGGGCAATGAAGAAAACGGAGACAAACATCAGGTCGGTACGCCCGGCCATGTCAGCCAAGAGGATCATGAAGCCCAGCCCAAGGCCATTGGACGATCCAATCATTTCCGAGGAGAACATCATGACGAAGGTCAGGCCCAGCGATACGCGCAGCCCGTCGAAGATCTTCGGAAGGGAAGCAGGCAGGATGACCTTCCACAGGATCTGAAACTTGCTGGCCCCCATATTCTCGGCTGCCCAGACAAATACTTGCTTGACGCCATGCACTCCGTCCTTGGTCGCAATGAAGCAAGGAAAGAAGGCGGTTAAAAAAATCAGCAGGATTCGCGTCGTATCTGAAATCCCGAACCAGACCATCAAGATCGGCAAAAGCGCAATTTTCGGAACGGGATTGAGCACGTCGACGATGGGCTGGAAAAAGATCCCGACCGGTTTGAAAAATCCGGCCGCAATCCCGAGGACAATCCCCAGCACCATGACGAGCAAAAAGCTGACCAGCGAGCGGTACAAGCTGGACGCTGCATTGGTAAACAGCTCGCCGCTGACGATCAAGGCCCACATCTCGCTGCCCACCACATACGGGCTGGAGAGATACGCGGGTATCCATTCCAGACTGGCAAGAGCCTGCCAAATGGCCAGGAGAACCACGATCTCGATCGCGGCAATCTTTTGCAGGCGTTTATCCATCACATTCCCTCCTCGTCCGATGTACCCTGTTCCTGATGAAGCAAGTCCCAAATATGATTGCGGATATCCATGAACTCCTGGGTCTTATGCACGTCGAGCGTGCGAGGACGCTGGAAGTCGATCTCGATAATCTCTTTTACCACTGCCGGACGGCCGCTGAAGACAACCACGATGTCACTCAGGAATACGGCCTCGTCGATATCATGCGTGACAAACATCACGCTCTTGTTGGATTCCTGCCAAATGCGCTGCAATTCGACCTGCATCTTCTCGCGGGTCTGGGCATCCAATGCGCCAAAAGGCTCATCCATCAACAGCACATCGGGATTAAAAGCCAGGACGCGCGCCAGGGAAATACGCTGTTTCATTCCGCCAGACAGCTCGGAAGGAAGGTTTTTGCGGAAGTCCCAGAGATTCACCAGTTTGAGATAATGCTCGACGACTTCATCGCGTTTGGACTTCTCCATCCCCTGGATTTCCAATCCCCATGCTACGTTGTCAAACACGTTTTTCCATGGGAAGAGCGCAGATTCCTGAAACATCATGCCGCGGTCGGGACCTGGCTTGTCCACTTCCTTCCCACGAATCCGAACCTTGCCGCTAGACTTGGGAATGAAACCGCCTACAATATGCAAAAAGGTACTTTTTCCGCATCCGCTCGGACCTACGATGCTGACAAACTTCCCCTCCGGAATCTTCAGGCTGATCTCCTGGATAGCAGTGACTTCCTCTTTCCCTCTGGTGTAGACCTTGCCCAATTTCTCGATCTCGATGGCCGGTGTCTTGTTTTCCATCACTGATTCTCCTTCGCTAGGTAATAGACAGGTGAACGGCCCCTATTATGAGGGAATAGGGGCCGCAATGTTTTGCGAGTATGGCTTACTTAGGCAGATAAGACATGTCGATGATGGTATTCGGATCGACTGGCTTGTCCAACCATTTTTCTGCTACCAGCATTTCCTGGATTTTGCCCCATGCTTCGATGTTTACGGTTCCGTCTACGGAGCGATTGTTATCCGTCATTTTCACGTACAGCGCTGGGTCTGCTTGTACTTTTTTCGCATCGATCAATTTTTGGCGAGCTGCTTCGCCGTTTTCCTCGTAGTACTTGACGGTGTTTGTATAGTCACTCAAGAAATCTTTGATTGCTTGTTCGTTTTTCGTTACAAAGTCAGGGTTTGCCATCATGACCAGGAAGTCTTCCTCGACGTTCACACCTGTTTTGGAATTGAACACCTCGACGAACTCGCCACTCGCATTCGCTGTTTCAAAGAATGGCTGTGGGAATACTCCGACATCGATTTTTTTCGATTTTACCGCTTCGCCCATGGAAGGAATCGGAATGACTGCGTATTTCACATCTGTATCCGGGTCCAGGCCTGCGGAGCGAACCGCTGCACGCGCCCAAAGGTCAGTCGGTGCCTTGAAGTCAGGGATCCCGATTACTTTTCCTTTCAAATCAGCCATGCTCTTGATGCCGGAATCCTTCAGCGCCATGAACTTGGTGTTGAAGCCCTTGCCAGGCGAATCCTTGACCACGGAACCGATGACTTTCAACTGGATTCCCTGGGAAGCCGCCAGCATGGTCGCCCCTTGGCCGATGGAAGCTATGTCGATCTGGTTGGCTTGATAGGCGTTCAGTCGGTCTGCATTGGCGCGGAATTGCGTAATGTTCAGGGTGTAGCTTTTTCCTTGATTAGGTGTTAAGGAAGGATCTACCTGCATAAGCCAGAAAGGTTCCTCTGAGGCAAAACCGCCGCCCAATCTAATCTCTACGGGTTGGTTTCCAGCTGATGCCGTCTGTTCAGCAGGTTTTTGCTCTCCTGCTGGTTGTGCTGGCTGGTTGGTCTGGCCCGATCCACAGGCTGCTAAACCGACTGCCAGGCTCAAGATGAACGCGATTTTACCCAAACCTTTTTTCACGATGATGCCCCCTTGTAACAATCAAAGTATTGTTTCGCATGAAAAACACCGTTTTTCATATAAACAATATGTTACAAGCTTATTCACATCCTTGTCAATATTGAAAACGATTAAAATAGTAAAAATATTCTTTGTAAATCAATCATTCACGCAAAAAGAAAAACCACCCCATATATATTGTAGAAAACTTGAAAAATGGGTGGTTTTTTCTTCCGTTTTTTTACTGTAAAACTTTATGAAAAAAGTTAATTGTCTCTTTCCAGGAATCACGGGATGCGTCCGCATGATAGCCGCCGCGTGTATCGTTCAAGAATCCGTGATGCGCTCCCTCATACACCTTGTAGGTGAAGATTTTGTTTGCCTGCTTCATGGCATCTTCAAATGCGGGCACCAGCGAAGTGATTTTCGGATCCAGCTCTCCGAAAAATCCCTGGATCGGGCATTGGATGGCTTCTACCTGCTCCTGGGTCACCGGCATGCGGCCGTAGTAATTCACTGCTCCCGCAAGCTTGGGCTCGGCTGCGGCCAGCATGATGGACAATGCTCCGCCCATGCAAAAGCCGATCGAGGCGACTTTCTCGCCCTTGCTCCACTCATAGTCAGCCAGGAATCCTGGCACGGCTTTGAGGCTTTCCAGCAATTCCGGCAATTTGTTCAAGTAGGCAAACAGATCGGTAAAAGTAGCGCGCAGCATCTCACGCAGTTCTTCGGGCTGTTTTTCCAGTGCCGCTTCGCGCGCGACCGGGTCATGCCAGGACGGAGGTGCCAACGTATCCAGAAAAGTCTTGATCTGCTCGATGCGCTCCTCTGTCAAGCTCTCGGGGCGTTTTCCCTCTACAGCGTACAGATCGGGAGCCACTGCGAGATACCCCGCCTTGGCAAAACGCTCTGTCAAATCGAGGATATGCGCATCCGTCCCCCACAGCTCCTGGATCACCAGGATGACGGGCAAGGGAGCTTTGGCCCGCTCGGGACGAGCTGTATAGAGCCGATGCGTCGTTCCATTTTGCGAAAACGTGATCCATTCTGTCTTCAGTGACATCCTATCCCCTCCTTTTGACTGGCGTGTATCCATAAAAAGCGGAAAGTTCGTCTGCTGCCTCCAATATAGCGGGCAGGACGAAGCTGGTCACATAGTCGAGCGGCAGGATGGATTCGGGAGCAGCCACACTGATCGCAGCGACGAGTTCGCCGCTTTCATGAAAGATGGGAGCTGCCACGGAGCGAACCCCCGCCTCAAACTCTCCGCTGCTGATGGAGTAGCCTTGCGCGCGGACCGCTTCCAGCTCTTTCAGCAAAGAGGCAATCATCGTTTTCGTGTCTTTTGTATACGAATGCAGATCCGAGATGAGCAGCAGCTCCTGCCATTGCTCCTTGGGCTGGAAGGCCAGCAGGGTTTTTCCGATGGCGGTCGCATGTGCAGGCAAACGAGAGCCGACTGCAACAGCGAATCGGGTTATGCCCCTGGCCGTTTCACAAGCGACGTACACGACAGACGTCTCATCGAGAATCCCGATATGCGCGGAACCGCCTGTCTCGTTGCGCAGGCGCTCCAGATAGGGCCGGGCTACCTCTGTGATCTGCAAGGTGTTCAGATAGGAGAAACCAAGTTCCAGAACTTTCGGTGTCAATTCATAGCGCTTGGTGCTTTCATTTTGTCTGATGTACCCCATATGCTGCAGGGTAAACAACAGACGAAACGGGGTGGTTCTGCTCACACCCAGTTGATTGGCGATTTCGACTAAGGAAAGAGTAGGCTGTTCGGGTCGGAACAGCCTCAGGATTTCCAGTCCCCTCATCAGGGAACTGGAACTGTATCGTTCTTTTTCTTCTTTTGCCACCGCTTTGCCCTCTCTCTCATGGAATGGGGGGGAGCATGCCGGTATAACGCATTTCTTATCCTTCAAAACGCTCCAAAAGTTCAATAATCACGTGATAGTCCGATACGGTATCCATGTACGCGTATTTGCCATTGCCTGTGAAGAAGTAGCCTTTTTGGATCAGCGGATACCCCATTGCTTCCAGCTCTGCTACCTTTTCATCCAGATTTTTTACCAGAAATGCGATATGATGGACGCCCTCTCCCTTGGTGTCGAGATGCTCTCTCCACGTGCTCGGCGAATCGCCTGGTTCGATCAGCTCGATCTCGATCAACGGCGTTTTGATGAACAGGAAACGGCATTTTGCTTCTGTCGGCTGACCGCGATAGACGACGCGTGTCACTTCCGGCTTGCCTTCTTTCAGCACGTTCGGCTTCTCAACGCCAAGCAAAGAGCAGTATGCGTCTGCTGCGGCATCCAGATCGTGGACGACTATCGCAATTTGCACGACTGTATCACTGCCTAGCAGAGGTTTGATGTCTTCTGCCTTGGCCTTCACCGGCGGGATCGCCTGCGGCTCGTCACGCTCCAGCAGCTCGACCATGGTTTTGCATTTCGGGACGGTGTCCACGTAGGCATAGCGTCCCTTGCTGGAGGTGAATTCACCTGTCTGCACGGTTCCGTATCCGGCTTCGTTCAGGATCGCCAATTGCTTTTTCATATCTTCTGTATCGACCGCCATATGGTGAATGCCCTCGCCTTTTGTGTCGAGGAATTCGCGCATGGTGCTTGGCTCTAGATCGGGCTCGATCAGCTCGATCTGGACAGAAGGCGTATCCATGAAGATCAGCTTGTTTCTTGCTTCTGTAGGCTGGCCGTTGAAGACGATTTTGGAGATGGAGCTGTCTCCGGTCAAAAACCAGTTCGGCTTGGGTACGCCCAACAGCTTTCCGAAGGACTCAGCCGCTTTCTCAATATCATGAACGACAAAACAGATCTGGTTCAGCTTGCTCGTTCCCAAAAGTGCGTTACTCAAGGTCCAGTCCTCCTCTAGCTCAAGCCGCGAACCACAAGTCCTCCGTCGCTGGAGATGACCTCTCCGGTGATCGCTCGCGCCTTGTCTGATGCGAGCAGCAGGTAGGCCCCGACGTGATCCTCCGAGGCCATCACGATCTTCAGCGGGTTGCGCGTCTTAATGCTTTTCGCTTTGGTTTCGTTGTCTACTATATTGACGAACGGGCGCAACGGCGCAATGACGGAGAGTGCCGTCAGTGTGCCTCCCGGAGCTACGGCATTGACGCGGACGTCAGGTGCCAGCTCAAAGGCAAGCTGGCGCAGCAGGCCAAGCTGGGCGTGCTTGCTGGCTGTATACCAGACCCCTCCTCCATCCGGGTAGAAGCTGGCGCCGGACAAGGTGAAAATGATGTTTCCCCTCGTCCGTTTCAGTTCTTCCACTGCTGCTTTGGCGGCAAAGAAGCTGCCTTTTACATTGATGGAGAACAAGATGTCATACGCCTCTGACATTGCTTCCGGGGTGACATTGACGAACTTGGCAAAAGCATCGAACACCCCTGCATTGGAGATGAGGACATCCAGCTTTCCGAACGCTTCGACTGCCGTCTCTACCGCTCGCTGATGATCCTCATAGATCGTCACGTCCCCTGTGATCGTGCGCACTTTTTCACCGAATTGCTGTTCCAGCTCTTTTAATCCTTCTGCCGAACGGTCCAATACAGTGACAAAAGCGCCTTCCTTCACAAATTCCTCTACGACCGCTCTACCGATCCCGGAGGCCCCGCCTGTGATATATACGGATTTTCCCGATAGCTCTGCCATTTTTGTACCCTCCCTAACCGCTATACAAAGATAGCCAGGTTGCGTGTGTTGATGGTCGTCTGGTCGATCAGGAAGAATCGCTTGGACAGCTTCCACTCGCCGTCTACATAGGTGAATTCATCCGTTCTTTCCCCCGAAACAATGTCGTGGAAAATATCGGTGGAGCGGCTGCGGTACAGCATCAAATAGCTTTTTACCACCGCTTTTTCATTGGCTTTGAATTCCATCACGCGCACATTGTTTACGTTGCGGCGGGTACGCGAAGGCGGCATTTCCGCCCAGGCGTATTCGGTTTTCAGACGCTCTACACGCAGCTTCAGCAGCTCGTAATCGTCGTTGAAGGCAAACATGTCGGTCGCATAGTCAGGGCGTTCCATCCCTTCCTTGTTTACGCGCACCGGCATGACGTACTTGAGATCCTTGTGCATCAGGGCAAACCAGCCGTCGAAGTCGATCTCGTCCAAGAGACTCGCCTCGCGGTACAGCCATTGCTGAAATTCATGTGTTGCCAGCATCATTTCCATGCTCATCGTGTCCATCCTCCTCCACAAATTACGAGTTCATCAGGTCGAGCCAGTACCGGTAGAAGTTGCGGGAGCCAGCTTCGGAGAATTTGTCCGGATAAGCTACACCTGGACCCGGGAAGTCTTTCACGGGCTCGCGATGCATGCCCATCGTGTAGTTGTAGGTCAGTTGCTTGGTGTATGGCATTGTGCCGCTGGCAGCAGCTGTAATATCGGTAAATACCTCTGTGTCATCCTGTTCAAAGATCCCCGATGGACTGAATGTCAGGATGTACGCTTCACGAGAACGCTCTTTCCAGTCCTCTGTCGCGCCTTTTTCTACCAGGAACCAGGTCATGACTTCCATCTTGTCCGGTCCGACTGGCTTCCACAGGCGCATCGTGGTATTGGAGATCAATTGGTCTTTGATTTTGGTATGGGAAACCAGGATCGACAGGTTCGGGAAAACGGTACCAATCAGATTTTTCAGATTGGACATCATCTCGAATTGAGCGGCCGACAGATTCGCCTTGTACTCGTCGATCAGGTTTTCCGGGAACGCGAAGTCCGGGTTCGGCATTCCGATGTTGCAGCCATGGCCGTTGTTGGTATGAACCTGATAGCCGCGCTTGGAATAGGTTGCGCTTGGCACCATGCCCAATGCTGCGATCGATCCATGCGTCACCATGGTGTGGTAGGAGTCGCTGACGAAGTTGTCAGAACCGATTTTCCAGTTCGAGTGAACGATAAATTTCTGCGGAGGTCCTACGACTTCCATTTCGGTGCGGCCGAACACCATGTCCAGATACCATTTGTAGTCGCCAAGGAAGTCTTCCAGCGGCTGCGGATTGTCGTTCCAGGTACCGAAGATCAAGCCTTTGTAGGTGGCGATGGTGACCTTGTTCAGGCTCATTTTGGATTTGTCCATTTTGTCGCCGTAGATGTCGTTTTGCAGCGGCACCCCGATCAGTTCGCCGGTATTTTTGAAGTTGAAGCCATGGTACGGACAGGTGAAGTTGGCCTTGTTCCCTTTGTCCGCACGGCAGAGCTTCATTCCACGGTGTGTGCACATGTTGTAGAAAGCGCGGAGTTCTCCGTCCGAAGAGCGAGTGATAATGACGGAATAGCCCGCCAGATCACGAGTCAGATAGTCGTTTTTCTGGGAAAGCTCGGACTCATGGCCCAAGAGAATCCAGGTTTTCATAAAGATTTTTTCATGCTCCAATTTATAAATGGTAGGGTCCGCCAGGATATAGGCAGGAATGACGCCTTCCTCCGGCCGTACCGTTTCATTCAGGTATTGAAGGGTCTCTTCACGGGTCATTTCGTCAAGAAGCACTTCTGGCTTACTCATTCGTGATCACTCCGTTTCTAGCATTTTGATCTTTCTGTATCTTCCATTTACAGTGATGCTTTCTTATACAGGAGCACTTCTGCCCCTTCTTTCTTCAGGGTGGTGATATACGCCAGGAAACCGATGATCGCGACTACGATCAGCATGATGATGGATGTGCCGAAGTCGCCGCCTGCCGCATCACGCAGCCAGCCCATGATGTAGCTGGAAAAACCGCCGAGAATATTCGTGAAGCCCATCAAGCCTGCTGCGCGGCCTGCTGTCTCAGGAGTGGAGAATTTGACGATAAACAGATTGCTCAATTGGAACACGCCGCCCTGCGTCCCCATCGCCAGCCCCAGACATACACCCGCCAGAACCGGGTTCGATGCATTGGAGGCAATGGTCAGGAAGATCGCACAAAGCGCGAACAAGATAGTGGCCAGCAGAGAAGGTCGCTGTGTTTTGTCCGCCAGATAACCGCAAATCAGAACGAAGATCAAGGCGAACAGCCAGGACAAGGAAGTGATTCCAGCCATCTCTTCGATCGCGAATCCTTTCCCTTGTGTCAGGTAGGTCGGCAGCCAGATACTGATCCCGAAGAACAGGAAGGAGGATGCGAGCATTCCGATCCAAACCATCCAGTAGCGGAAGTCTTGCGCAAAGTTTTGACGGTCTTCCGCTTTGCTCACGACGTCTTCCTGACGGATGAAAGCCAATTCTTCCTTGCTCATTTTCGGATGTTCTTCCGGTGTTTCACGAGTCAAATACAGGAACATCGGGATGTTGATCAGCAGGTTGAACGCTGCCAGCAAGAAAAAGGCGCTATGCCAGGTAAAGTTGGCAATAATGGCAGTCAAGGCAAGTGCCCCGATCGCTGGTCCCAGATAGTTGCCTGAAATCCAGGAGGATTGGGCACGGCCAATCTCCTTGCGATTAAACCAGTTCGCAATAAATTTGCCGGATACCGGGATCATGATCCCTTCGCCGATCCCCAGAATAATCCGGGAGACTAAAAACGTTTCATAAGAGGTTGCCAAGCCCGCCATAATCATCGTAATTCCCCAGATGACCAAGCCGAGGATCGCTGTCTTGCGGGCGCCGAGCTTATCGATGACGATGCCCCAAAACAGGTTGGACAATGCATACGCGACTGTGAAGATAAAGGTCAGAAAGCCAATCTTTGCGTTCTTGTCATCGCCAGTCAGGCCCATGTCTGCCAAAAATGCTGGATCCGTCTGGATAACAGAGATGCCAAGCTTGTCAATTTGCCCAAAGAACCAGAAGAAGAAAATTGGGATTGAAATATAAACCCATCGCATGTTTTTGCTTAGCATAATCTGCGCCTCCTGATGTAAGATGCACTAGTTGAGTGTGGGCGTAAAGCTGTTAATTGGCAAATCCGTATTTGTCTGCAAACAAATCAATGCTGCACCATTCGGTTTCGCGGCTCAGTCCACTCTCTTTCAGGCCTGGGAAGTCATAATGCAAGTCTTGGAAAATCGTATGGTTGTTAAAGAACACAGCTCCCGCTTCCAGGCGGTCGGCAATTCCTTCAGCCTTTTCCTGATCGGCTGTCCAGACGGAAGCGCGCAATCCGAATTCGGTGTCATTCGCCATCGCAATGGCTTCATCCAGATCGGAGAATTTCAATACAGGAATGATCGGCCCGAACTGTTCTGCGCGAACCAGCTCGCTGTCTTGTGTTACACCAGTGGCAATCGAAGGGAGCATGAAGTAGCCTTTGTCCCAGGATTCTTCATCCAGCTTGATTCCAAGTGTTTCGACATGAGCGCCTTCACTCTTGGTGCGCTCGATCAAGCCTTTTACATAATCGTACTGGGCTTTGTTGTTGATCGGACCCATCATGGCATCCGGCTGAATGCCGTTGCCGACGATCATGCGTTGGAATTCCTTGGTCAGCTTCTCGAGGAACTCGTCATAGCGGGATTCATGCACGTACACGCGCTTGATCGCGGAGCATACCTGACCGGCTGCTCGGAGGATTCCCATGCGAATGCGCTGCATCGCTGTTTCGTCCAGCACGGCATCTTCGAGTATGAGCGCCGGGTCATTTCCGCCCAGCTCCATGTACAGCTTTTTCACAGTACCCGAAGACATTTTCATGATTTGTTTACCGGTCTCAGTGCTGCCTGTAAAAGCAATCGTGCGGACGCGTGGATCATGACAGAGCACGTCTCCCACCAAAGCACCCGAGCCTGTGACGATATTGATGACGCCTGGAGGCAACTGTGCGGCTACTACCTTGAGCGTCTCGAGGACAGTCAAAGGGCAATCGGTCGCCGGTTTGACTACGACGCTGTTTCCTGCCAGTACAGCTGGAATGACGCGTTTGTAGGTCAGAATCATCGGCGAGTTCCAAGGAGAGATGACGGCTGTCACACCGCGCGGACGGCGACGGATTTGCACCATTTGTCCGCCTGGCAGCGTTTCTGTTTTCCAAAATTTAACAAGCGCGTCTGCGCCTTTGCTCATGATTTCCACACAGCGCATGATGTCTTTTTTGGCTTCGACTAGCGGTTTTCCGTTTTCACGGACGAAGAGCGGCACCGTGGACTCGATGATTTCCGCCAACTTTTCGGAAGCTGCTTTGACCAGCTCCGCTCTTTTCTCTACCGGTGTGCTCGCCCATGCCGGAAATGCCCGCTCAGCCGCATCGACCGCTTGATTTACCTCTTCTCTTGTACAAAGAGCCACCTGTCCAACCACTTCTGAAATGTTGGCGGGGGTGGTCACATCTGTGACCTTCCCCCCCTTGATCCACTCGCCATTGATCAGAAATTGGCCGGAAATGCTTGGATATGAGTTCGTCATGTTTGTTCGGCCTCCTTACAGTTTTTTCGGCTTAAAGGCGTCTGCCGCTCCTGGAGGGCCGCCAAACGGTTTGGCCATCGGACCTACGGCATTCATATCGACTACGATCATGGTTGGTTTTCTGCGCGCTACGGCTGCTTCCAGCTCATTGACCAGTTCTTCGGGAGAACCGACGCGGTTGGATTCGTACCCCATCGATTTTGCCAGCATGACGAAGTCCGGGCTGACCAGATCGACAGCTACCTGACGTCCGTAAGCTGCATCCTGAATGTTGCGCAGTACACCGTAGCCTGCATCGTCAAACAAGAGAACGATCAGCGGCAGATTTTCCTGTACCGCTACAGGCATTTCACCCACGTTCAGCATGTACCCGCCGTCTCCTGCCATCAGGACGACTACGCGGTCCTGTTGTCCCATCTGGGCACCGAGAGCAGTCGGCAAGCCTTGTCCGATACCGCCGCCGGAAGCGTGGATGGAAGTGCGAGGTTCATAGATTTCAAACAAGCGGCTGCCCCACACGTTGGCAGGAACCGTCACGTCACGCACGAGGATGGCGTCTTTTGGCAGCACTCTGCGCATGCCGTCGACGATCGCTTCGTATGGTCCCAGCGTTTCGCGCAGGATCGCGCGCACTTTTTCACGAACGGATTTCACTTCTTCTACATAAGCCGCCTCAGGAGCAACGCTTTTTGCCTGGAGTGCTTCGTTCAAAGCAGCCAGGATCGGCTTCGCTTCGCCCAAGAGGCCATGTGTCACTTCATAGTTGCGGTTGAACGCACTCAGGTCAGCGTCGATGCTGATGTGCGCCTCTGGTGCAGTCACTTTCCAGTTGACCGTCTCATTGCCGCGGAAACGAACCCCGACACTTACCAGCAGATCCGCATTTTTCAACAGCTCTTTTACAGCTTCATAAGCCGCGAAGTGACCGATGCATTGCGGATGATCCTCTGGAATCGAGCCTTTGCCGGACTGGCTGGTAATCACGGCGGCGCCGGTCAACTCAGCCAGCTTGGTCAGCTCTTTGGAAGCGCCTGCAGAAATGACGCCTCCGCCCGCCCAGATCACCGGACGACGGGAGTTTGCCAGCTGATCGACAACCTCTGCCGGAATCACAGGTGCTGCTTGTGTCGCACAGGCGACTTGCACCGATTCGATCTTGCTTTGCGGGATGATCGCGGATTGGAAATCAATCGGGATTTCCAGCGATACGGGACCTGCTGGAGCCGTCGTCGCTGTGACGATCGCTTGACGGACCACGGAAGCAGCTTGCTCTGGCTTGCGCAGGCGGTACGCTTCCTTACAGCAGCCCTTCATCATGGAGAGCTGGTCTTTGCATTCGTGAATGTAGCCACGGCCTGTTCCCAGGTATTTCGAGCCGACTTCACCTGTCAGGTGCAAGACAGGGGTTCCTGCTGCCCAGGCTTCGACCAGTGAACCGGCTGCATTCGCAGCGCCGCTTCCTGTACTGGTAATGACGACCCCCAGCTTGCCTGTCGATCTCGCGTAACCATCCGCCATATTGGCTGCACCGCTCTCGCCACGGGAGCAGACGATGCGGATGCTCCCCTCGCGAAGCAATGCGTCGTAAATCGGCATATTGTGAATGCTGACGACACCAAAAACGACTTCGACCCCGGCGCGTACAAGCTCGGCTACAACCGCGTCCGCTGTTGTGTATTCCATTTGTCCATTCGTAGTCATGATGTACCCCTTTCAGACTTTTTCGTTATTAAAGCGCTTTCCCCAAAGCTCCGGCTACTTCAATCGTAGATCCCGATACGTAGCTGGCTTGTGCAGAAGCCAGGAAAAGGATCGCACTCGCCACTTCTTCGGGTTGGCCGACTCTGCCCATGGGGATATTGCGTTTTTTCGCCAAGTCGTTGTAATACTCTGCCGGATCCATCTCAGGCGCATTCTTCAAACGTCTGCGCTCCCATTGATCGGTCGCGATCAAGCCGAGACTTACAGAGTTTACCGTGATGTTGTGGGGAGCCAGCTCCTGGGAAAGAGTCTTGCTCAGGTTCAGCAGCCCTGCACGAGTCGCAGCAGTCGCGACCATATGCCGCTCCGGTTCTTTCGCCAGCGTCGCATTGATATTGATGATGCGGCCGCCGCCCTGCTTGAGCAGATGCGGATAAGCGGCGCGTACTGCGTGAATGATCGCGAAGTACTTCAGATCAATTTGCTGTCTCCATTGCTCATCCGTGATGTCAAAGAAATAGCCCATCACGCTTTGGCCCGCTGCGTTGACCAGAATATCGACAGCGCCGAAGTGTTCAGCAGTGCCGTCGATAAAGCTGTGCACGTCTTCTTTGCTAGTCACATCACAGGTTTTCGCAAAAACCTGATCGGCAGAAGCGAACTGCTCCAGATGCTTGCAAGCGTTTTCCATTCTCTGTTGATCGCGCCCGCAAATCGCGACGCGGGCGCCTTCCTGCAGGAACATCTCTGCCGTTTTCAAACCGACGCCGGAGGTTCCGCCCATGACAATCGCCACTTTATTTTTCAGACCCAAGTCCATCTTTTTTCAACACTCCTTCTTCAGCGCTGGCTGGTTGTCGTCGATGCTAGTCTTTTTTCACCAGTTTGGTCGCCCAGCCTTCGTCCGGATCGCCTTTCATGGATGCACGGGCTCCTGGCGGCGGCGGACCTGCAATACCCCATTGGTCCATCAAATGCGGCACGCGTTTCCAAACCAATGCTTGCCACTTGTCATCGTCCTCTACCGTAGTCAGGTAGCAGGTGTACTCCATGACGTATCCTGCTGGATCGCGGAAGTAGCAGAAAATGTTGTTGCCTGGGCCGTGACGTCCTGGTCCCCACATCGGTTCGACATCTGCTTTGCGGACATTGGCGATTCCGCGCATCACTTCGTCGACGCTCTCTACCTCATAGGCGATGTGATTCACAGATGCATGTTCGTCCTGGTTAAATGCAAGCGAATGGTGGTTCTTGTTGCAGCGCAGGAAGACCATTTGATGCTCGCTCCAGTCCGTAACCTTGAAGCCCAGTACTTTTGTATAAAAATCCGTAATCATGTCGATGTCTTTGGTATTCATGACGACATGGTTCAATTTGATCGGATCGACGTTTTTCTTGCTCCAGTCCTTGGTGTGAATCTCTACCCAACAACTCAGCTCGATGCATCTGCCTTCCGGATCGAGAAAGCGAAGCCCGTATCCTGCTCCCGCTTCGTCCAGATAGCCTGGTTCTTGAATGACGGGAATGCCCAATTCCTTCAGTTTTTCCGCAGCCGAATCGACAGCATGCTTGTCGACGACACCGAACGCGATATGGTGCAAGCCTCTTTTTTCCCCTCTTTGCAGATGCAAAATGTGGTTCTCTGAGCCAGCGCCACGGAAGTACACATTATTCTCGTCCTCTTGGAGCTTATCGAGTCCCCATATTTTTTCGTAAAAATCTGCCTGTTCTTGCAACACCGGCGTAAATAAGCTGATGTGGCGCAGATGGGTAATGCCCAACATAGGAAATCACCTCTTGTGGAATAGTGTTTGGAGCAAGAAAAACGTATGTGTTTTAAATATAAAACGATGTTTCCGAATATGACTAAAAAAAAGAGGCTCTTACAACCTGTTGCTATGCCTAAGATGCTTTGCCCTTCCTTCTCTCTCCCATAAACACGCGCATCGTTTCATATACAAAACAAAGTTTATTTTTATGTCTTTATTTTAGTTTTTTCGCGACTATGGTGTCAATACTAAAGATTTAGATAATTTCACACTTATATGCAACCCCCTATGCCTGATAGACATAGGGGGCGCTTTTGCTAAGGAGTTACCGCTTTTGTTTGGATTATTTTTTCATCCAGACCGAGCGCTGTATGTACCACACGCAGTACATTTTTCAACGCAGATGGATGGACGTGAGTGTAAAGACAGCCTTCTTCATTCTTTTTCCAAGAATTGGCGTGAGGCAGCCGTCTTAACACAGGCAACAGCTCCCAGGTCGAAAGCGGTGACTCACCCGCGATGGCAACCCGGTATCCGCCCAGTTCTTCCCTGTGCGCCAGGGCAAGGCGCGGCCGATCAGACCCTGTCGAAGGCTCACCTCCCACCCTGGTTCCTTCCTCGGTGGAAAAGCTGGAGCGAACGACCAAAGGCACTTGATGCTTCCTGGCATGTTCCACGCAGCGCGCATGCAGGACGGCTGCTCCCATGCGGGATAGCAACAACATCTGCTCGGCGGAAATCCAGGAGAACTTCTGTGCAGCTGGGACCAATCGCGGGTCTGCTGTATAGACGCCATCCACATCCGTCAAAATCTCGCAAAGCTCTGCTTGCAGGGCAGCCGCCAACGCCACAGCACTGGTATCGGAGCCTCCCCGTCCCAACGTGGTAATCTCTCCTTGCTCCGATATCCCTTGGTAACCCGCCACGATCACGACCTTCCCTGCATCCAGATGCTTGTGGATCGGCGAGGGATCGACCGATTGAATCCGTGCATCCGTATGTTTGGCCTGTGTCGTGATTCCTGCCTGCCAGCCTGTCAGCGACACCGCCTCGCAGCCTTTTTGACGCAGGGCCATCGCCAAAAGGGCAATCGATACCTGCTCTCCCGTGCTTGCGAGCATATCCCATTCCCGGTCAGCGGGCTTCTCGGCGATTTGTTCTGCCAGTTCCTTCAATTTATTTGTTGTATTTCCCATTGCGGACAAGACGACCACCAAGCGCTGATGCGTCTGCCTGGCGAGAATGATCCGATCGGCCACCTTGCGTATCCGGTCTACAGATGCAACAGACGTGCCTCCATATTTCTGTACAACAAGCGCCATGCGTCTCCTCCCTTATTCTCTCGTCGCAATATAGTCAGGTCGAGGCTGCTGCCCCGAAAACGGAGCCACCAGCTTGTTTTCCACGCTGTTGTAAACCATGAACACATTGCTGCGCGGCAGTGGGGAGATGTTGCTGTTGGAGCCGTGCATAATATTGCAATCGAAAAGAACGACACTCCCCGCTGGTCCCGTCATCGTGTCAATTCCATGCTTCTCCACGAGCTTCGCCAGATTCTCCTGATCAGGAACACCGTATTCTTGTCTTCGCAGCGACTGCTCATAGTGATCTTCCGGCGTCTCTCCCACGCAGGTGATGAACGATTGATGGGAGCCGGGCACGAGGAGCAGCGGGCCATTATAATGGAAATTTTCTTCCAGTGTAATCGAACAACTCAAGGCCCGCATCCGTGGCATGCCATCCTCTACATGCCAGGTCTCAAAGTCGGAGTGCCAGTAAAATTCCTTGCCGGTAAAGCCTTTTTTGTAATTGATCCGCGACTGGTGGAGATAGACCTCGCTGCCCAGGATTTGCTCGATCATCTGTACCAATCGAGGGTCCTGCGACAGCTGCCGGAACACCTCGTTGTCCCGGTGAACGGCGAAGATGGATCGCACCTCTTGGGATTCTGGCTCCCGGATTACTTCCTTGCGATTCGCTTGCGCATTTTTCTCCCATAAGCGATCCATTTCGCTGCGAAGTTCCTGGACTTCTTCCGATGCAAAAAAGCCGGTCAAGTTCAAATAGCCATTCTGTTCGTAAAAGGAAAGCTGCTCGGTTGTGAGCGGGCCGCTGTTTGTCCGTTCGTTGCGATAGACGACCGGATCCACACGCGGCAGAATCCTTGCCTTTGGGCTGACACGAGATGGATACACGTCATGTACGATGGATTGGTTTGTCATGAGCGATTTCCCTCCAGTAGCGGGTAGACCCCTTCTTCATCATGAACCTCGCGCCCTGTCAACGGCGGATTGAAGACGCAGACCATCCGCATCTGGCTGCGCGCCCGCAAATAATGCTTTTCATGCCCGGACAAGGCGTACATCATCCCGGGACGGATCTGATAGGTTTCGCCTCCGACGACCTCGATCTCGCCTTCTCCTTCGATGCAATACACGGCTTCCAGATGGTTTTTGTACCAGATGTAGGTTTCCGTTCCCGCCTTGATGATCGTATCGTGCAGAGAAAAGCCCATCTGATCATGCTGCAAGAGAAACCTCCTGCTGGCCCATGTCGGCGTATCGATGTCGTCCTTCGTTCCGATAAGGTCCTCCAAGTGTTTGACGATCATAATCCTCTCTCCTTTCGCTGGCATATCTTTACACTTTCCTCGAGAATATCCAGTCCTCTATTCAGTGCTTCGTCAGAAATCGTCAGCGGGGGCAAGAGCTTGATCACTTCGCTTCGCGCCCCGGAAGTCTCCATGATTAATCCTCGCTCAAACGCGCACGCGCAGATTTTTTCTGCCAGCTCATCCTCCTGTACGGCGAGACCCAGCATCAACCCCTTGCCGCGAACCTCCGCGCCCAGATATGGATAATCAGCTGCGATCTTCTCCAGTCGGGCACGCGCCATCTGCCCCTTTTTCCCGATGCTTTGGCGAAACGCGTCATCCTTCCAGTAGTTCAATGCCTCAAGCGCGGCGATAAACGCCAGATTGTTGCCGCGAAATGTCCCGTTGTGCTCACCTGGCTGCCATTTATCGAGGTCCGGCCTGATCAGCGTGAGGGCAAGGGGCAAACCGTAACCGCCGATGGATTTGGAGAGGCAGACGATGTCCGGCGTAATGCCCGCCTGCTCGAAGCTGAAGAAGGAACCCGTTCGTCCGCAACCTGCCTGCACATCATCGACGATCAGCAGGATGCCGTGCTTGCGGCAGATCGCCTCGATTCTGCGCAGCCACTCCGAGCTCGCTACATTGATCCCCCCTTCCCCCTGAACGGTTTCGAGGATCATAGCTGCGGGGAGAGAAAGTCCGCTGCCACCGTCTTCGAGCAGCCGTTCGATATAGGCGGCGGTATCCACATCCGCGCCCATGTAGTTGTCATAGGGAAGGGACAAGGCATGGGTCAGGGGCATCCCGGCTCCTTCGCGCTTCATCCGGTTTCCGGTCACGGACAAAGAGCCGATCGTCATGCCGTGAAACCCGTTGGTAAAGCTCAGGACCGTATGTCGCCCAGTCGTCTTGCGCGCCAGCTTCAAGGCTGCTTCGACGCTGTTGGTTCCCGTGGGACCGGGGAACATGATTTTGTAGGACATGCCGCGCGGGGCCAAGATCACCTCGTTGAATTTCTTCAGCAACGCCTCTTTGGCTTCGGTCGCCATATCCAGGCTGTGCGTAACTCCGTCCTGTCTCAGATACTCGATCAGTTTTTCCTTGATCACCGGGTTGTTGTGCCCATAGTTCAGCGCTCCTGCGCCAGCAAAAAAGTCTATATAGGCCCTTCCTGCGTTATCCCAGAGTGTATGCCCGCTCGCTTTGGCAAACACGACCGGAAAATTTCGGATGTAGCTCCTTACCTGTGACTCGATTTGCGCGAACACCTGCAATGGGTTTTGTACCTCGGTAATGGTTTTCATGCACAACCTCCTCAGTCATGGGCGGGAATGGGACCGATGCGATACGTCCATTCCGCTTCATGGGCTCCACCTGGAAACAAGTGGGCGGGAAAACATTCTTCGATCCGACAATGGGTCCTGTACGTTTTGCCTACACCTTTGAACAAAGCACTGGAAGCTTCATTGGCAGGAGAGACAGTCGCTTCCAGATAGCGAATGCTCTGGCTCTCGCCTCTGCGCAAAAGCTCCTGAATCATGCTTTTGGCGATGCCCATTCCTCTGTATGCGTCATGGACGCCGATCTGCCAGATAAACAAGGTATCCTCCTGATCTGGTCGGTAGAAGCCGGTCACAAAGCCCACGATTTCTTCTTCAATCTCGGCGACTACGCAGGTATCCTGAAAAAATCGGGCAAACATCAGGTAGGCATAGGCAGAATTCATCTCCAGCACGCCGGAATCGCGCGCCAGCCGCCACATCGAAGCGCCGTCGTCTTCTGTCGGCGATCGCAGGCTGATTTGCCCGGAACGAATCTTCTCGCTCGTCTTCATCTGTATCACCTCCTTTCAAAGCTACGGCTTTGCACCCGGGTTCACCCCGCGCGAAAACGGCTCAGGAACGTCTGCAGTCGCGGGCTTTCCGGCTTGTAAAAAATTTGTTCGGGCGTGCCCTGCTCCACAATCCTGCCTCCGTCGGTGAAAATGATCCGGTCTGCCACATCACGGGCGAAATCCATCTCGTGAGTAATCAAAAGCATCGCCATCTCGCCCTCTGCCGCGATTTCCCGAATGACCGCCAGCACTTCCCCGACCAGCTCCGGGTCGAGCGCAGAGGTCACCTCGTCAAACAGCATGACCTTCGGACGCATGACCAAGGCACGGGCGATGGCGACGCGCTGTTTTTGACCGCCGGACAGCTGCGTCGGATAGTGGTCCAGCTTGTCGGCGAGACCGACCTTTCTCAGCATGGTGATCGCCCGGTCGATCGCTTCTTCCTTGTCGAGACCCAGCACGTGAATCGGAGCCTCCGTTACATTGCGCAGAATGCTCATGTGCGGAAACAGATTGAAGTGTTGAAACACCATCCCGATCTTGCCGCGGATACTGTGCAAATGCTTTTCATCTGCACGCACCAGTTTGCCATTCACGTTCTTATGCCAGAGATGCTCTCCGTCCACCTCAATCGTTCCTGAGCTCGGCTCCTCCAGCGTCATCAGCAGACGGGCCATCGTGGTCTTGCCGGAGCCGCTGGGGCCAATCACGGCGATCTTTTCGCCGGGTGCGATGTCCAGATCAATTTCCCTTAAAATGGTCAGGTCCCCAAACGACTTGCTCACCTTTCGATAACGGACGACGGGAGCTTCCTTACTTGCAAAATTCATGATTGCTTCCTCCTTTTTTACGTGCGGTTCCACTTCAATTCCAGTCTCCTGATCAACAGCGATGAGGCGTAGCTGAGAATCAGGAAAAGAATCCCTACGAGTGTGAATGCTTCCAGATAGCGGAAGGATTCCGCCCCGATCATCTTGGCTGCCATAAGCATTTCAACCAGCGTAATGGCGGACAAGACGGGCGTTTCTTTGAACATGACAATCAAATAATTGCCGAGAACCGGGACTACCGGACGGATCGCCTGGGGAAGAATAATGCGCCGCCACATCGTCCACCTCGTAAAGTTCAAGGCTTTGGCAGCTTCCCACTGACCTCGCGGCACGGCTTCAATCCCGGAGCGGTACACCTCTGACAGATAGGCGCTGTAGTGGATGCCTAGCCCCAGCACTCCGGCGGTAAAAGGGCCCAAAGAAATGCCGATCGCCGGCAAGCCGTAGAAAAGGAAGTACAACTGCACCAGGAGCGGCGTGCTGCGGACGAATTCGATCACTCCGGTGAAAATCAGCGAGATCAAGCGATTCTTGGAACGGCGCCCCATCGCCAGGAGCAAACCTCCCACCAATGCGATGGCAAAGCCGACGATTGTCGCTAGGATGGTCATTTTCATCGCGTCTAGAATGTACGGCAGGGTACTCCAGGTAAAACTCCAACTCCACATCGCCTACACCCTCCCCGCAGAAAAACGACGTTCCAGCCAACGCATCATCAATGTCAACGGGTATGCCATGACAAAGTACATCAACAAAATAAGACCAAATATTTCAAATGTTCTGGATGCATCGAATGTGCGTAAGATCATCCCCTGATATGTCAGATCCGCCATCGTAATCAGGGAGACCAGGGATGTCCCTTTCAGCAGTTCAATGGCTAAATTGCTGAAGGACGGGAGCATGATGACCATCGCTTGGGGCAAAATCACGCGTCTCATCCGCAGCATGGGGCTCATGTTCAACGCAATCGATGCTTCCGTCTGTCCTTTGGGGACTGCGAGGATGGCGCTTCGCACTACTTCCGATCCATACGCTCCGTAGTTGAGGCCCAATGCTGCGACCCCGGCTGCCAGCGCAGTCAGCTCGATTCCCAGCAGCGGCAGTGCGTAGAACAGCCAGAACAACTGGACGATCAGCGAGGTGCCGCGAAAAACCTCCACGTAGACCGAGCTGACCAGACGAATGCTTTTTCGGCGGGAAAGTCGGGCGAATCCCGCCAGAAACGAGAGCAGAAACGCAACGCCCATCGACAGTACGGTGACCTTGAGAGTCGTGACGGCTCCCTGATAAAGCAGCGGCAATAAATCGACAGACACCATGATCCTTCATTCCTCTCCATTGCTGATTGCCTTATTCTTTGACTAATTCCTCTGCTGTCATCTCACCCGGCAATTCCTGCTCGGTAAAACCGAACGGCTCCAAAATTTTCAGCAGTTCCCCTGACTCCTTCAGCTTTTGCAGCTCCGCATTGTAGGCGGCGACAAAATCTGCATCCTCTTTGCGGAAGGCGGCCGCACCGTAGCCACGGACACTTTTGCCGTCGATCTCAGGCTGAACAAAGTCCATCACTCGCTCCAGGCTGTCGTCCTTCGCACTATCCAGAACGGCTTGCAGAGAGGGGCCTGTCATCGTGATCGCATCCGCACGTGCGGATTGCAGAGCCGAGACCGCTGATGGCTGGTCGGGAACGAGCACCATCTGTTCCTTTTTCACGCCGCTTTTCTCCAGATATTCAATCTCGATCGCTCCGCCCATCACGGCTATTTTGGCAGCAGGATTGGCTGCAATGTCTGCGTAGCTTTTCAGGTTCAGCGGGTTCCCCTTCTTCACCGCAATCGCTTCTCCGATGCTGTACTCGGGATTGGCAAAAGCCACTTCCTGTGCTCGTTTCGGTGTGATGTACATGCCGGCGGTAATGATGTCAAAACGATTTGCCTTCAAGCCGGGAATCAGCGAGCCGAATTCGGTCAGGACACCGTTCATTTCCGGGATGCCCATGCGCTCCAGAACGACACGCGCTACCTCTACGGCTTCTCCCGTCAGCTTGCCGTCTGGTGTCGCATAGGCGTATGGCACCTCATTGGCGAAGCCGACTGTGACAAAGCCCTGCTGTTTCGCTTTTTCCAGCGTCGACCCTCCTGACGTCTGCTCTCCTCCCGGCGCTCCTGTCTGCGCTGTGTCCGCAGAACAACCCGCAAACAACAGGCTGCTGGACAATATCGCCGTACATACGAATCTCATCATGCTTTTTTTCATTTCTTGCTCCCCCTTGTTAATTGGATACGGATAAATTGGATACAACAAAAAATCGGCGCATTGCTTCTTCCTGCCGAGGGCCATCCCGGGGGCAAAAGCAAATGCACCGATTGTTCTACGTAAAGCAGGCAGCGCAAAAGAAACCTCCTTGTTTGGAGCTCTTCCAAACAAACAAGTGCTGCGATTCCCTGCGAAAAGGTGTTCATACATGATCTGCTTTAGCCGACGAGGTTAGCTGACGGGTAGGATGGCAGTTTGGCATCCCTTCTGCTTGATGCAGAATTAACCCCAGAGGTGGTTCCCCCGCTTCCGTCCTGAACGGAACTAGGCCCATATTTGATTGGCAGGTGGATCTGTACTCCTTTCATGAAGCCGTTATGGTTAACACGCGTTTTATGTTAGCACAGGCTCGACGGGGACTCATCCTTGATAATCAACGATATGCGGCCTTCAGGTCCCCTCAGGCAGAGTTAACCGTAATTACCGGATGTATCCAAAAAGTTCCTCCCAGATCCTGCCCTGTCCAATCTGGTTGAAAATGTTTAGGGGGTGTCGTCGAGCTGCAGTGGTGGGGAGGCGGGATCTTGTCCCAACCAGCCCAAACATAGTTGTACAAGTAGGGGGTGAACAGTTTCCTCCACGGGTTTTTCCCAAAAAGGGGATCGTTCTACCCGGCTACCAATAGAGTAAAGCCATTTCCATGAAAAATGGCCAGCCAGTTTTTTCTGGCTGACCTCATAATACGAAAAAGGGAAGAACGCTCAGGCGGGTTGGGATCTTCGCTGGGGGTCATCCCTGGCCGCCTTCATTGCAAAGGCGGAACCGCGACCAAAAGTAGCCCACTTCGAAGAAGTGATTCAGGGTGTAGAGTAGAGAACTGACGTTTTCTGGCGACCGTTTGGTCGCCTTACTCCTTTCAGTTCCCCTTATCAAACCGTACGTGAGGTTCTCCCTCATACGGCTTTCCGATGTTCTTCTTTTCTTGGCATTCGGTTATCGCGTACGGCAAGCTTCACAAGAATTCCTCTTGTAGCTTTTGCTATCTCTCTCATCCGCGCATGTCTCGCTTGTTTATTCCTTTTCTTGTTGTTAAAGAGCACAAGTCTTGTCAGAACATACCAGTCGATGCGACATAACCACTTAGCTCCTATGGGTGAAAGTGAGTAATAATTCTTGAAACCTTGAAGTTTTCGATTCAGCCCTTGTATCAGCTCGTCTAGTGACCAGTACAACTTGTTGCGCGGTTTGGTATACTCTTTGATTTTCCTTCTCATTTCCTTCATAGCCTTCTTGCTCGGAATGTGTGACATGACGTACATTTTCTTTCCACCCTTGAGAAGAATGGGAAATTTTCGATGGTGTAAACCAAGGAAGTCAAAGCCCGTCGTATTGTCCCAGATATTAACCAGTCGAGACTTTTCTTTACTAAGTGTAAGGTCCAGTTTGTTTAGTACCGCTTTTATGACTTGTATACTTTCCAAAGCGTCTTGTTTCGATCTACACATGATTACAAAATCATCCGCATATCGGATCAGCTTCCCAAGATGAGTGAATTGCTTCTCCCAAATCGTGTCCATGTAGTCCAAATAAATATTTGCCAACAGTGGAGAGATTACCCCTCCTTGCGGAGTGCCCCATTCGGTTTCATGAAACTGTACATCTTCCATGACGCCCGCACGGAGCCAGTTCCGAATCAGCTTTAGTATCCTGCGATCAGAAATCCTTTTCTCTACTAGCTTCATGAGCTTTTCCTGATTAATGTTGTCAAAGTATCCTTTGATGTCTACATCGACTACCCAGGAGGCCGTCCTGCTGGTTTTCTTGATTTGTGTAATCGCCTGGTGGGCATTTCGTTTGGGACGGAATCCGTATGAGCAATCTTTGAAATCGGCTTCAAAGATAGGCTCAATAACCATCTTGGTTGCCATCTGAACAACACGATCTCGGATGGTCGGGATACCAAGCGGTCTTTGTTTCCCATCCGCTTTCGGGATGTACGTGCGCCGCACAGGAGATGGATGATATTGCTTACCCTTCAGGTCGAGATAAATTTCGTTGAGAAATTTACTTTCCCCATACTCCTGAACGATTCTTTCAATTGTCTGTCCATCTATCCCGCCGCTACCTTTATTGGCTCGAACTCTACGCCACGCTTCCGCAAGAATATCTGGCCGGTACACTTTGTCATACAGAGCATGAAATCGCCGTTTTGGATTTTCCTTGGCACAAAGATATAGGGTTGTCCAAAGTTGTCGAGCTTTTACATTGGTGTAGTTAGCAAGTTTACTTGCATTCACTCACTCTTACCTCCTTTCAACCCAAGAACAAAGCAGGGTTCCTTCCCTCCACAAGGTTGTGTTGTCCTTATGTTCAACGGTACTATAAACCCCTCCGACTCCCTCTCTGCCGTCCACCCTTTCGCATGTGCTTATAGGCTTTCGCTTTACACCCCAACGGGGTGTGCAGAGTAGGGTCTCCCCAGTTCCGTTAACTACTTTCTCAGCGTACCTGGATCGGCTACACTGAATTGGACAATTCTCTTAAGGTCTAGTAGATTGAAATCAAATCGACAAGGAACGGAGAGAATGTCATGCAGAAACGTGAGCGTCGGTCATTTACAGACGAGTTCAAGCAGCAGATGGTTCAACTTTACGAGAATGGGAAACCGCGTGCAGATATTTTGAGAGAATATGATCTGAGTGCATCTGCGTTTGACCGTTGGGTCAAACAGAGTAGAACAACAGGTTCTTTCAAAGAAAAAGACAACCGAACCGAGGAAGAAAAGGAACTCAGAGCGCTGCGTAAGGAAATCCAACGGTTGAAGATGGAAAACGATATTTTAAAGCAAGCAGCGCTGATCTTCGGACGAAATTAACGGTAATCCAGCAAAACGCTCATAAGTATCCCATATCGGCCATGTGCAAGATCCTTCAGGTCAATAGGAGTACCTACTACTACGAGAGTAATGAGCAATCATCTGTCAATGATGAAGTAGAACAAGCAATTATCCGTATTTTTGAAGAGAATCAGCGCGTGTATGGAGCAAGGAAAATCAAAGCAAAACTTCAAGAAGAGGGAATGACGGTTTCCAGACGGCGCATTGGACGTCTGATGAAGAAAAACGGCCTGGTCTCGGTCTACACAGTGGCGCAGTATAAACCGCATATGTCGTCATGTAACGAATCGCCGATCCAGAACGAACTGAATCGCGAGTTTGCGAAAGAAGCACCACTGGAAGCCGTTGTGAGTGACTTGACATACGTTCGGGTCGCAAATAAATGGCACTATATTTGTTTGCTCGTGGACTTATTTAATCGGGAGATCATCGGTTACAGCTGCGGAAAATTTAAAGATGCCGCACTAGTCTATCAAGCATTTGCAAGCGTAAAAGGAGATCTACGCCAAATCCAGCTTTTTCACACAGATCGTGGCAGTGAGTTTAGAAATCTCACGATTGATGAAGTGATCAACACGTTCAAGATCAAGCGTTCATTGAGTATGAAAGGCTGTCCCTATGACAATGCAGTTGCGGAGGCAACCTTTAAGCTGATCAAAGCCGAGTTCGTGAGAAATCGCAAATTTGAATCGCTATCTCAGTTAAAGCAAGAGCTAGGAACATACGTCAAATGGTTTAACGAAGCAAGGATTCATTCCACACTAGGATATCTAAGCCCATTAGCGTACAAAGAGAAGGCACTTAAGAAATCTGTCTAGTCAGGTGTTGACAATCCAAGGACAACTATTCTGACACAGGGGGCTTTACACCCCAACGGGGTGTGCAGAGTAGGGTCTCCCCAGTTCCGTTAACTACTTTCTCAGCGTACCGCTCCCCATACTCCGGGAGGTTCCTTGATGCTGTCTCCAAGTTCTACACATCGTCCATGGACTTCGCCTGCGGCCACCGGGCTCGTCTCCTCCTTGTCCATCCACTGATGGTCCCTTTAACGAAGCGGCAGGATTCACTTTATGTTACGGTCCGCTGATTTGCTCGCTCCCTTACGGGATACTTTGTCACAGGGCTTCAACCTTAGGATCTCTCCACCAGTTGCCTGTCAGCTACGAGGCGACTTGGCTCTTACCTCGGTTGGACTTTCACCAACTAGTAATTAACGGCTTTCTGGGCTCGCTGGCCGCTAAATGCGTGTTCCGCCTTTTCCATTACGGCTTGGTCAAGATCCCAAATGCCTTCGCTTTTCTCCTCTTTTTCCTCGGCCAGCTTCACTCGATCTCCGAGCTAATGGTATGTGGGTTTCTCAGGGTGTCTTTCTTATTTCTTGGTCACGACTCCGTCCGCATCTACCTTGGCATCAAATGAAATCTGGTTCAGCTTTTCGATCATCCGCTTTTTGCCCGCTGCATCCATGGGTACGGGCTGGCCGTTGACGATTTTCACGGGGATGACGCTGGTCTTTATACCTTGATCCTGATCGGCAAATGCCAGCTTGACCATGATCGCCTCGCGACCTTTGGGGTTGTAGGAGGTGGTGAACACGAAATTGCCGACACTGTAGTAGATGGGAGCATCCTTGTAGAACTCAATGCCCATCACCGAGTGCGGATGCGAGCCGACGACGGCATCGACGCCGCTGTCGATCAGCTTGCGGGCAATCGCACGCGCGTATGGTTCGGGAACATCCTTGTATTCCAGATTCCAATGCATGACAGCGATGGTGATGTCTGCGACCTCTGACGCTTTTTTCACATACGTCAGCATCGGTTCATCCGTGTAGGCATGCGCAAGTCCTGGCTTGTTTTTCCCGGCGAACCACTGGCGATTGGGAAGAACGCGGCTCAACCCAAGCACGGCGATCCGTTTGCCCTTGATCGTCGTCAGATAAGGGGCGAACGCCTCCGCCTCTTTTTTTCCCGCTCCCACCCAGGCGATTTGGTTTGTCTCCAGATGCTGGATCGTGTCAAACAGCGCATCCATTCCGTAATCCAGCGAGTGGTTGTTCGCCAGGTTGACGACATCGAATCCAGCATTCGTCAAGCCTTTTAGCGTTTCCGGCTTGGAGCGGTAGGCAAATTCTTTCGGCTCTGCTTTTCCCCGCGTGCTCACGGATGTTTCCAGATTCCCGATCGTCAAATCCGCCTGCTGCAAGATCGCGGCTGTCTTTTGAAACGGGTAGTCCACCCCATGCTTGGCGATCTGTGCACCGACGCTTTTGTCCAGCATGATATCCCCGACAAAGACGATTTGGAGCTCTTCCGTCTGCATCTGCTGCTGCGCAGGCTGGTTCGTCTGTTCCGTGGCCATGACGAGTCCGGGAGCACCTCCGGCTACAGTCAACAGGCATGTGAGTCCCCATGCTGCCAGCGTTATTTGAAGGCTTCGGATCTTGCTTCACCTCATTCCTTTCCCTATTTGCCTTCATTCTAGGAAAAGGAGCGTGTGAAGCCTGTTGAAGGATGTCCGGCGCGAGAAGAAATTTATCGTGCCAAACCGACGCAAAATGTGGATTTTTTTACCATCCCCCGATCAGGACAGCAAAGCCGCGATTTGATCGGTATCGACATTGCCTCCCGAAATGACGGAGACCACTCTCTTGTCCCGCAGAGACGTTTTCGCAAACAAGGCTGCCGCTACCGTCGTCGCACTGGATGGCTCGATCACTTGCTTCATGCGTTCCAGCACCAGGCGAAATGCCTCGCGTATCTCTTCTTCGCTGACCAGAACGAGGTCGTCCAGGTACTTTTGCAGCACGGGGAAGGTAAGTTCACCTGGCTGCGAGGTGCGCAGGCCATCGGCGATTGTCGTGGTTCCCGGGATGGAGACAAGCTGGTTTTTTTGCATGGAGAGGAATGTGTCGTTGGCTAGCTGCGGCTCTACCCCGATGACCTGAACGGAGGGCTTCGTTTCCTTGATTGCGGTCAGGATCCCGGAGATGAGCCCTCCTCCGCCGATGGGAACCAGGATCGCGTCGACATCCTCCAATTGTTCGAGGAGCTCCAGGCCGATCGTCCCTTGGCCTGCCATAATCAACGGATCGTCGTAAGGAGGGATGTACACGCCATTCTCCTCTTTGGCAATCTCCTTGGCCTTGGGCAGACGCTCTGCTGACGTCAGTCCGCATTTCACCACTTTGCCGTTGTAAGCCTGGATGGCTTCCATCTTGCACGTCGCTACATCTTCCGGGACTACGATCGTCGCGGGGATCCCCAGCCTATTGGCAATATAGGCGACTGCCTGTCCGTGATTGCCGGAAGAAGCTGCTGTAACGGAAGTGGCTCCTTGTGCAACCGCCTGCTTCACCTTGTTGGCTGCCCCTCGTATTTTGAAGGAACCTGTCTTCTGCAGATGCTCTGCTTTGAAAAACAGCTTGTTGCCGCTTCGTTTGGACAACTGGTCGGAATGAAGCAAAGGAGTGAAATGAACAGTGTCGGCAATCGCCTCTCGTGCTGCAATGATGTTTTCTCGACTGATCATGGACGTCTCTCCCCCGTTTACGATTTTACAGCGATCATAAAATCAATTTCGACCGGCGTATTGACAGGAAGCTCCGCTACGCCGACAGCCGTTCTGGCATGTCTTCCTTTTTCCCCGAAAATCTGCATAAGCAGCTCGGATGCGGCATCCATCACCTGCGGCTGTTGGGAAAAGCCGGCACCCGACTGCACGTAACCGGTGATCTTCAGCACCCGCTCTACCCGATCGAGGCTGCCGATTTCCGCTTCCAGACAGCTCAAGCCCCTGAGAACACAGATCCGCGCCAGCTCCTGCGCCTGTTCGATCGTGACGTCCTGTCCAACCTTTCCCACATACGGAATGTTGCCGTCGACTCTCGGCACTTGGCCGCTGATGTAGGCGATCCCCTGGTGCACGACAACGGGCACATACTGGTAAAGCGAAGGGACAGCTTGTGGCAATTCCAAACCCAATTCAAGCAATCGTTCCTTGATCATGGCTACCTCCAAAATAAAACCTCTGCTTTGCATGCAGAGGTCTCTCATTTACATAAATATACCAAATTTTCATGCCAATGATCCAGTTGTCTCGCTGCAAAAGCTCCTCACTTCGGCTGCATGCGGATGGCCCCGTCCAAGCGTATCGTCTCGCCGTTCAGCATGGCGTTTTCGATGATATGGCCCACAAGGCTGGCGTATTCCCGCGGCTCTCCCAGGCGCGGGGGAAAAGGAACCATCGCTCCCATGGCATCCTTGGCAGCGCGCGGCAACGTATCGAAAAGCGGCGTGTCGAACAATCCGGGAGCAATCGTCATGACGCGAATGCCGTAAGGGGCGAGATCACGCGCAATCGGGAGTGTCATTCCCACAATGCCGCCTTTGGAGGCACTGTAGGCTGCCTGACCGACCTGTCCTTCATAGGCGGCGACCGAGGCTGTGTTGATGATGACACCTCTTTCTCCCTGCTCGTTTGGTTCATTGCCGGCCATCTGTTCTGCCACCAGCCGAATGACGTTGAAGGAGCCGATCAGGTTGACAGAGATGACTTTGGAGAAGGCATCCAAGCGATGCGGGCCGTTGCGAGACAAGGTTTTTTGGGCGATTCCGATGCCTGCACAGTTGACGGCAGCGTGAATGGTCCCGAAGGTTCCGGCGACCTGATCGACGGCATCCCGTACACTCTCTTCACTCGTCACGTCAGCATGGACGTAGGTGGCATAATCTCTTCCCAGCTCCTGAGCAAGCGCAATCCCCTTCTCCCGGGAAACATCCAGGATGGCTGCCTTCCCACCATGCTCTACCACGTATCTCACTGTTGCTTCGCCAAGACCGGATGCTCCGCCTGTGACAGCGACGACAGTGTTCTGAATATCCAAGCCATCCTCTCCTTCCGCTTTTCAGTTCCCAGAAAAAGGAATGCAAGTTGGATACCAGTCTGCCTATCGTTGATCTTTTGCGGCTTTTTGCCGTTGTGTTGTGTCCGGTTATTGCGCGAAACGGACAGTTTTTGGACAGAGATGTTCTTTGCCGGACAATTGCCTTTCTACAGGTAATCCTCCAGGTTGATACCCTCGTATTGTGGAATTTTGACCCGAAGATAGCGCATCGGCTCGCTGTCCAGTGGAATCGTACAATCGAATCCCAGCTTGGAGCCTACTCCTTCATCCGTAGAGGGATCCAGCTTCGAACCCTGGGCGCCATGGACAACTACCAGATCGCGCTCTGCCTGAAAACGCGTGGCGATCGCCCATTCCACTTCCTCCATATTAAAGATGTCGACGTCCTCATCCACCACGACGACATGCTTGATGTCGAAGCTGTTTGCCAGTGCGGCCAATATGGCGTTTTTCCCCTCGCCTTCATTTCGCTTGAGAATGGACACGATGGCATGATAACGACAGGTGCCGCCCAGGCTCATATGCACCGCCTTCACACCCGGTACCGTTTGTTTGATCGATTGCAACAAACTGGCCTCCCGCGGAATACCCCCGAGTAGAAGATGCTCATAGCCCGCTGGCACGATGGTATAGAAGATCGGCTGATGCCGATGCGTAATCGCCATGATTTCCACGACCTCTTTATCGCTTCTCGGCCCGTAGTATTTCGGAAACTCTCCAAACGGCCCCTCTGGCTCACGTACATGCGGCAGGATTTTTCCTTCCAGCACGATTTCGGCAAAAGCAGGGACGTCGATGTCCACAGTCTCACAGCGAACGACCTCAAGCGGTTCACCTCGCAGCGCTCCCGCAATCTCCAGTTCATCTACCCCAAAGGGTGTACTTGCTTGCGACGCCAGTAGGGTCAAGGGATCGACACCGATGACAATCGCACACTCCAGCGCCCTCCCTGCACTCTCCGCCTGTTTGTAGAGATGATAAGTATGTCTGGGGAGAAGCAACGCGCCGAGGCGATTCTTGCCCGTTACCTGCAGCCGATGAATGGAGACATTTTGCTTGCGCGTGACAGGGTCCCTGACGATGAAGAGTGCTGCAGTCAAATAGTTGCCCGCGTCCTTTTCATGATGAACCGGAATCGGCAACAACCGCATTAGATCGATGTCCTCCCTAATGATGTTCTCCTTTACAGGAGCCTCATCATTTCCGACCTGCTTGCAGGGGAGCGGAGATGCGACCGCATCCGTGAACCTCCTGATGACGTCATAAGGATCGGTCTCCATCGCCTCGGCAAACTGCTCCCGCGTCGAGCAGATGCCGGACACCACAGGGATGCTGTAGTCTTCTACTTGTTTAAAAAAGGCCGCCTTCACACCGTCAAGCTTTTTTGTGACTGCTGCCAGCTCGTACTGAAGGCTGACCTGTTTCTCGATGGTCGCAAGGCGTTCTGTCTGTCGCAAATACTCCAGCCAAGTGCGTAATGTCTGCGCTCTTCGCATGGCTTCTCCCCCCTCCTTCAATTAAACACTTGCTTGTTTCCCAAAAATATCCCGGTATCTGCGCTGATACATTTTCGTCAATCTCTCGCGCCCCCTCACCTCTGGCGGGGTCGGATACTCTTTTCCGTCCACGATGATCGGCTGGTCGTAGCGAATGAGGATATGTGGCAGGTATTCGTTGAGCAACGCATCGATACGCTTGGCGTGCAAGGGGTTTCGAGCCAGCAGTTTCAGCATGCGCAACCCGAAGCCCACATGACGCCCTTCGTCTTCCTTGATGCGGGCGAAGCCTTCTGCCAATCCGGGCAGCAAGCCTTTGCTGCCGTATACGGCTTCAAAGACTTCATACCCCGTCATGGCCTGAACTCCCTCGATGACGCCCTGATAGTGGGTCAAGCCTTCCACCAAGGCAGCCTCCCGCTCTTCTTCCCCCAGTTCCAACGCTGCAAGCATGGTTTTTACCCGATCATCCAGCTTTTGTTGCACCACATTCTTGACTCCGGATATGCGCTCCCGGCCAAATACCTCCTGAAAATAACGCATGAAAAATTGCGTATGCTTGAATTCCTCCAGCAATTGCGTGCTTAAGAACGCCTGTTGCTCCGTCGAGGAACCCAGCATGATCCACGGGCAGAATTTCAGGGCGACATTCTCCTCCGCATCCAAAAAACCGGTGCAGAAGTGGATCAGATAACCCTTGAGGTCCTCATCCAGCTCTGCAAAATCCTTTTTGTCCCGTGTCAGATCAATCGAGGCAGGGTCCCAGGTGCCAAAACGGATCGCCTTTCGATACAAATCCCATGCCACCTCATCCGTGGATTTGTCGAGACCTAAAATCAGATCGTCAGCAGTCGTCATATTGACTTGCTCCTTCATTTTTCATTCCCCCTCAACGAAATGAAATGATTAAAACGCTTTTTGCAAAAGCTCCAGGACTTCCTGCTCGGTCGGCAGCCGAGGATTCCATTTCATCATGCCGCTTTTAAAGGAGTCTTTGGCGATGTCGACCAGCTTTGCTTCTGGAACACCCACTTCCTGCAGTCTTTGCGGGAGACCAATATCTTGGACAAGCTGACCAACCAATTCAGCTGCCGTTCCCGTTTCTTTCTGAACGCTGCCCAGAACATCTGCGATCAACTCCGCTTTTTCCGGACGTACAGGTGTATTGAACGCCACCACATGCGGCAGCAGCAAGCCAATAGCAACCCCGTGCGGAACGTGGCAATGTCCCGAGAGCGCGCTTCCGATAGCATGAGCAAGGCCTAAGAAGCCGTTGTTAAATGCCATCCCGGCCAGCACGCTGCCCTGGGACATTCCGATCCGTGCTTCCATGTCTGCTCCGTCTCGAACCGCTCGGCGCAAATGCGGCGCAATCATCTTCATCGCATGGATGGCGAGGGCATCGGAAGCCGGGCTGGAACGCAGGGAAAAAAACGTCTCAATCCCGTGGGCCAGCGCGTCAATTCCAGTCGCAGCCGTCATTTTTGCCGGCAAGCTCAACGTCAGGGCAGGATCGATCAAGGCGGTCGATGGAGCCATATGCGGGCTTGTTACGGTTATCTTGACGTGGTTCTCCCAGTCGGAATAAACTCCGAAGATCGTCACCTCGCTCCCCGTGCCGGAAGTGGTCGGAATTGCAATCAACGGGATCGCGGATGCTGCAGGGACGCGATTGACGCCCGCATACTGGCCGATGCCGCCGCCATTTGCCGCCAACACGCGAATTCCCTTGGCCGTATCGATCGGACTGCCTCCCCCGATCGCCACCATGCAGTCGAAGGACTGCTGCTGGAACATGGCTGCACCCGCTTGGATGGTCTCCAGACTGGGGTCAGGCTCGACATCGGCGTAGATCTGGAAATGAAGCCCTTTTTCTTCCAGTGAGTGTATCACTTCATCCAAAAGTCCCGCCTGTCGCACTCCTTGATCTGTGACGAGGAAGACGCGGCGTACGCCCATCGACAAAAGCATCTCTCCAAGACGGGATGCGCTGCCCACCCCGAACTGGACGTTGGTGGGCAAGTGAAAGGAAAAAGGAGATTCGATTCCCTGCACGCTTTGATTCGCACTCATCGGTCTTCCCTCCCCTCTTCGCTCGGCAAGTCATCTATTTCAAAATGAATATGCTTCGTCTCGCAGTATTCCATCAGTCCATCCACGCCCCGGGTGCGGCCTAATCCGCTCTGCTTGTAGCCCCCGAACTCTGCCTCCGGGAAATTTTTATTGTACGTATTGATCCAGACCGTCCCCGCGCGGATTCCTTTCGACATGCGCATTGCCCGATTCAGGTCACGAGTCCACACCCCTGCCGACAGGCCGAAGTCTGAGTCATTCGCCATCTCGAGTGCCTCTTCTTCCCTCGCAAAGCTTTGAACGGCGAGCACCGGACCAAATATTTCCTCGCGCACGACGCGGCAATGCGAAGGCAACTCATCGATGATCGTCGGTGCAAAAAAGCTTCCCTGATCAAATGCTCCGCCTGTAATCCGCTGGCCCCCCGTGACGATTTTTCCTTCGCTCCGTCCAATTTCACAGTAATTGGCGATTAGCTCCAACTGAGCCTGATTGACGACCGGTCCCATGTCGGTCGACTCTTCCAATCCATTGCCGACACGCAGATTCTCCGCGTATCGCTTCATGCGCGACAAGACCTCGCCTTTTACGGATTCATGTACAAGCAGCCGCGAACCAGCCATGCAGATCTGCCCCGCAGAGATGAAAATGGAACGGCCGATCACAGGAATGGCCTTGTCAAGATCGGCATCTGCAAATACCACATTGGGAGATTTTCCGCCCAATTCCAGCGCCAGCTTCTTGATATTGCTGGTGGCCATCTCCATGATCTGTTTACCTGTTGATGTATCGCCCGTGAAACTGATCATATCCATCTTCTTGCTCGTCCCCATTGCAGCCCCAATACTTCGGCCGGGACCTGTCACGATACTGACAATACCCTTGGTGAACTGCGGCACCTGATCAATCAGTTTGAATATTTCAACAGATATAGCTGGCGTGAGGCTAGCCGGTTTTACCAGCACCGCATTGCCCGCCGCGAGTGCCGGAGCAAGCTCCCGAATCATCAAAAGCGCAGGCCAATTCCACGGCGATATGATCCCGACTACGCCGATCGGCTCCTTGGTGATGACGCCAAAATTATGCGGCTCCAGTTGCACAGAGCGGCCAAACACCGTCCGTGCCGCACCTGCGAAATACTTTAGCGTATCGACACAGCCGGCCAGCTCCTGGCGGGATTCCTTGATCGTCTTTCCCTGCTCGCGGGTTAGAATGACAGCGAGGCGTTCGAGCTGCTCCTCCATTTTTTGCGCCAAGCCAAGCAATGCTTCATAACGCCTCTTGGGATTGTATCCCCAATCGCTTCTCTGAAAGACTTCGTACATTTTGTCTATCGCTTGCTCCACGTCCTGAACTGCAGAGTTCTGTGCGTATCCTACCAGCTCCCCCGTAGCAGGATTAAAAGATTCCAACCACTCTCCCGAAACGGAGGACGTCCACTCTCCGCCAATGTAATTGTAATATCGGGTCACCTGTACCCCTCCCTCTTTTTTTCTCCTTGCTCCATACCCTGCCATCTCTCAAACAGATGGGCTTCCAGACGAAATTGGTCGAGAGCCTTCTGCACGCTTTGATTCACGATGTCGTCGATGCTTTGCGGAAGATGGTAAAAAGACGGGACCGGGGGGAGAATGATTCCTCCCATCTGCGTGACCGCGAGCATCTGCTGGATATGGCCGAGGTGGAGCGGCGTCTCACGCAGCATCAGCACCAGCTTTCTGCGTTCCTTCAATTGCACATCCGCGGCTCTCGTCAACAGCTCGCTATTGTAGCTGTTGGCGATTCCGGAGAGGGTTTTGATGGAACATGGCGCAACGATCATGCCGTCGACCAGATACGAGCCGCTGGAAATCGCAGCCCCCAGATCCTGGTTGTCGTATACCTTGCTCGCCATCCTCCGCAAATCTTCCATCCGGTAATTCGTTTCGTACTCGATCGTGCGAATCGCTGTGCTGCTTACCACCAGATGAACCTCCACGCCCAATTTGCAGCATTGCTCTACGATCCGCACGCCATAAATGGCTCCGCTCGCCCCCGAAATCCCTACCACGAGTCGCATGACAACCTCCTCTCGTTATTCAAAATTGCCCTTGGTCTCCGGTATCACCAAGCTGCCGATTACATACACCACAAACACGGCGATTGAAAAGCCCATTAGCGAGTAAGGAATATTTTCGGTCGTTCCGCTCGCCAGCGTGACAAAGGTAGGCATCATGCCCCCGACCGCAAAGCCCATGTTCCAGGAAAGACCTGTTCCGCTCGACCGGATCGATGTCGGGAAGCGTTCATTGAGAAAAATCAGGATCGGGGCATAAGCTGCATTGCCCAAAAATGCCAGCGCGAGGGCGTAGAAGGTGATCATCGGGATTGAGGTTGCGCTTCCCAATTGAATGAAGAGAACAGGCAACAGAATCAGATTGATGAAGCCAATGAGCAAAAAGGTCTTTTTCCTGCCGATTACATCACTGAGATAGCCAAACAAGACGGCCGAAATGATGGCGCTTACACTTGCTCCCATGAGAATCAGAGAAGCGGTACCGCTGGACACCTTATTGATGACATTCAGGAAAGTAGGCAAATAACCGGATGTGAGATAGTAAGCAGTTCCGCCGCCGGTCACGAGCATGAGATTGACCAAAAGCACATTCCGGTATTGCGTGAAAATCATTTTGACAGGCGACCCCTCCGGTTTTTTCGCCGCTTCCTTTTTTTGCTGGGCTTGCAGCCACAACGGGGATTCCTCCAGCGATTTGAAAACAAACACGCCTAGCACAGCGCTGAGGATGCCGGCAAAAAACATAAATCTCCAGCCCCATGCATCAAACGCTTCGCCGGGAAATGCTTCAGAGACAATAAAGTAGACGATGGAAGCGAGCAAAGCGCCCAGACCTGCACCTCCGCCCCCGACAAACCCGGACATGAATCCGCGCCATTTTGGCGGGACCGATTCTGTACCGATCGTATGCGTCGAGGCAACCACGCCGCCTACAAAAATGCCCTGCACCAGCCTGAGAATCAAAAAGATGATCGATGCACCGACACCAATCTGATGTACCGTCGGCAATGCTCCAAACAAGGCCGTGGCTACGCCGACACCGATGACAGCCACAATCATGGCTTTTTTGCGCCCTTTTCGGTCCGCGTACGAACCAAACAAAGCGGAGCCGATCGGCCGCATCAGTAGTGTGACGGCGAAGGAAGCATAGACAGCTGCCAGGGAAAGCGTAGGCAGCTCGGTGGGAAAAAAGAGCTTGCCAATCACAGGTGCCACATAAAGAAGGACAAAGAGATCAAACAAATCAAGAGCCCATCCCAGAAGAGATGCGATCGATGCATTTACCATCTGGCGGCGGCTGATCTCTACCTTCGGCGGCTGATTGCTGGAAAGCACCGTCGTACTGTTTGTCATGGACATGTTCATAACCTCCAATCATCTATTGTTGAAGCGGAGCCCAGGCTCGGGTATTCGCTTTGTCAGCCCCGAGCCTCCCCTCTCTTACTTCCCGGTAAAATTCGGCTTCCGTTTTTCGTTGAAGGCCTCTACCCCTTCACGGAAGTCGTCCGTGCTGCGCAGCATGCCATAGGCATAGCCTTCGATCTCCAGCCCCGCGCTCAGTGATCCCTCTTGGGAGGCGTTCAACACCTGCTTCAAGACGCGCAGGGCAAGCGGCGAGTATTCCAGCAGCTCGTCGACGAGATCTGCTACAGCCTGCTCCAGTTTTTCCTGCGGCACGACTGTAGTGAGCAGCCCCCATTGATACGCTTCTGCGGCTGGAATTCGTCTACCGCGCATGATCATATCCTTGGCGCGTCCCAAGCCTGCCAGTCTGGCGATTCGTTGGGTGCCGCCGCTTCCCGGAATCATGCCAAGCTTGATCTCCGGCAGGGCGAGCAATGTCGTATCGGAAGCGACGCGGAAATCACACGCCATGGCGATCTCCAGCCCCACGCCGAAGGTATAGCCTTGCAGTTGAGCAATCACCGGCTTTGGCGAGCGTTCCGGAGCGGCAACATTTTTATGGAGAACAGACAGCTCCTCAGGGTGGCGTTCCATGAACTGTGCAATCGTGCCCCCCGAAGAAAAAGCCTGGGTTCCCTCCCCTTTCAGCACGATGACACGCACATCATCGTCTTCGTTCAGCTCCTGGAAAATCTGGTTCAACTGGGAGCGGCCGATAAAGCTGAGCGTATTCATTTTTTCCGGACGATCCAGGATGATGGTCGCGGTCTTTTTTTCCGCGTTTTTCTCGACGCGAATGTGATCCCACTGCGTAGCTGCGAGGCTGCTTGTTTGTTTTTCCATTACGAAACACTCTCCTTTTTTGTTGGGCTTGGTTGAGCGTAGCCATCCCGAAGCATCCGCCGCAGGATTTTTCCGACGGGACTTTTGGGGATCGAATCTACCAAAACGTACTTTCTCGGTCTCTTGAAGTTGGACAAATGCTTGCTTTGTCGGCAGAATTCGTCCAGCTCCTCAGCGTTTAACTGGGGATCATGGGCGACGATAAAGGCCGTTACGACTTCTCCCCATCGCTGATCGGGCAACCCCACCACAGCTACCTCCGCGACCTTGGGATGCTTGGCGATGACATCCTCCACCTCCAACGGGTGGATGTTTTCTCCCCCGGAGATAATCATGTCGTCCACGCGCCCCAGGACATACAGGTCGCCGTCTTCATCGAAGCTCCCCATGTCTCCCGTGAAGTACCAGCCCTCACGAATGGCCTTGCGCGTAGCGTCGGGACGATTCCAATATCCCTGAAAGGCTTCCTGGGAACGCAAATCCACGATGATCTCTCCCGGAACCCCTGTCTGGACCACATCCTCAGGAGTGGAACCTCCATCCGGGTCTGCCACGACGACGCGCAATCGCTGGTGAAAGCCCGGCTTCCCCGCACACCCCGGCTTGCGGTCGAGATAATCACAGATGGAAAAGGTGTATACCTCTGATGAGCCGTAGTGGTTGACGAACACCTTGGGCTTTAGCTTGGCGAAGATTTCCTCTGTCAGGGCCTTGGTCATCGCTGCTCCGGCATAGCCCAGTTTTTTGAGAGAAGAGAGATCGTATTGAGCGAACTTAGGATGATAGACAAGATCGTGAAAAATGGTAGGAACGAGATACACGCATGAGAGCTTTTCTTTTTCCAGCGTCTCCAGGACCGTCTCCGCATCGTAATCAGGCGTCATGACCATCTTGCCGTTCAGCAATGCGATGGAGAGGAGGGAGCGCATGCCCATGGTGTGGTATAGCGGCATGACCCCAATCGTGCTTTCCTGAAAGACATACTGATTTTGAATGATGTGGGCGACAGCGGCGCTGTACTCATTGCGATGGGTTCGCGGAACGCCCTTGGGCCTTCCGGTCGTGCCGGAGGTGTACAGCATCAGGCAGAGATCATCTCCGTCGCTTTCGCTTCGCACAAGCGGTTGCTTGCTCTTGTGCCGCAGCTCCTCGTACTGGATGTCTGCTCCCCTCGCTTGCAGGACGGCCACCTTGATCGTATCCATTCCATGCACGGCCGCAAGAACGGCATGCTCGCTGACCGGTTCATAGATGACAGCCTTTGCCTGCGCATCTTTGACGCAATATTCAATCTCTTCTGCCGTCAATCGGAAGTTGATTGGAGTGAACACGGCGCCGATCTTTTGAATCGCCCAGTACAGGATGACCATTTCCAGACGATTTTTTAGTACGAGGACGACGCGGTCATGTCTTTTAATTCCGAGGGACTGCAGACCAGCTGCGGCATGGTCGACCTCCTGATTCAGTTCGGCGTAAGTAAATCGTTTTTCGCCTTGTACGAGTGCCTCATACTGTGGGTGTCGTTCGACTGCAAATTGAAACAGGGTCCCCAGATTCACGTACTTCACCTTCCTTCCTTCGATCGGCCACTTGCTGCACGGCCTCTACGATTCCCTTGTAGCCCGTGCATCTGCACAAGTGACCGGACAACATATCGGCAATTTCCTCCTTGCCCGGATCGGCATGAGTCTGCAAAAACTCGACGGAGGACATCAGGATGCCTGGCGTGCAAAATCCGCATTGCAGGGCGTGACATTCCGAGAACGCTTCCTGCAGGGGGTGGGGTTTCCCATCCTTCGCCAATCCCTCTACTGTCGTGATGTCGGCGCCTTCCGCCTGAATCGCCAGGATCAGACAGCTGCGAACCGCTCTGCCGTCCACCAGCACTGTGCAAGCTCCGCATACGCCGTGTTCGCAGCCGACATGCGTGCCCGTCAAGCCGCAGTCCTCCCGCAGAAAATCGCTCAACAGCTTTCGGGGTTCGACCTGTTCCTCATAGCGCTTGCCGTTTACCTGCAAGCGCAGGCTGTATCGTTCCTCGCGCTTTACCTGCATCACGTCGCACTCCCCTTTCCCAATACCGCGCGATGGTAGGCGGTCTCCAACACCCGTGCCGCAAATACCTGGGCCAGGTGGAGGCGATACTCCCTGCTGGCGTGCAGATCCCCTTCCGGATCGATATCGGCTGCCGCTGCACGGCTCGCTTCCAGCAGCAGCGAATCCGTCAGCTTTTCGCCGAGGATGAGACCCTCCACCTCGCGGGCCAGCACCGGAACCGCATCTACTCCGCCCAAAGTCAGCCTGACGGAAGCGATCCGCTCCTGTTCGTCGACATCGAGTACACATGCCGCCGAAACCAGTGCAAAATCTCCGTGTTTGCGGCTGTACTCCTGGAATGAGTAGCCTTTGGGTATATGCCTTGTGGGGATTTTCACCTCACGCAGTATCTCGTTCGGCATGAGATCCGTCGTCAGATAGGTGATGAAGAAATCCTCCACGTCCACTGCCCGAATTTCCTCCGCGCTTTGGATGACGACTGCAGCTTGCAATGCCAACAGGGACAAGGGAATCTCGGCCGTCGGATCGGCGTGGACGAGGCTGCCCCCGAAAGTGCCGCGATTGCGCGTCTGCATATGCCCGATGTAGGGCAAGGCCTCCGCAAGCAGCGGTGTTTTTTCTCTGACAAGAGCGGACCTCTCTACGTCCCTTTGCCTGGTCAACGCTCCGATGTGCAGCCAGTCCCCTTCCTCCCGGATGTACTTCAATTCTTCCAGTCCGCTGATATCGATCAGGCACTCGGGCGTGGACAGGCGCATGTTGAGGATCGGGACCAGACTCTGCCCTCCGGCGATCAGCTTCCCTTCCTCGCCGTACTCCTGCAAGTATTGGCACGCCTCCTCCACCGTGGAGGGACGAAGATAATCAAATGCTGCCGGTTTCATCTCTATCCCCTCCGAATTTTTGTCAGGCTGTTTTTTGTTCCTTATCCACATGCTTCTTCAGCTTTTTGAAAAAATCCGTAATCAGCAGCTTGGCGACGCCGCCCAGCATCCGTTGACCGATCGAGGCCACCTTTCCCCCTACCTCGGCTGTGTAAGTATAAGTGAGCGTCGTGCTGCCATCCTCTCCGGGGGCCAGTTCGATCAGTCCTTCTGCCTCGACAAAGCCTGGCGCTCCTTCGCCCCGTACAATCAGCTTGTAGCTTTTTCGCTCGATCACATCTGCCAATTGAATCGTGGCATCGTATTTTCCTTTGACCGCCGCTACTCCGACAGCCAGATCCGCACGGTATTTGCCATCCTCCACAAGCACCAGCTCCTTGCAGCCCATCATGCACTCGGCCAGCACTTCCGGATCCAGGATCTTCGCCCATACCTGCTCCACTGTCGCGTTCAGCTCGACAGAACCATTGCCGTTCATGCGTATTCCTCCTTCTTTTTCTTCGATTGCTGGATCCATGACCAGACGCGGTTCGGCGACAGGGGAAGCGTGTCGACCGTTACATCCCATTCAGCGAGCGCATCCGCCACTGCATTGGCGATGACGACCGGAGCGCTCATCGTATTTCCTTCTCCCAGCCCTTTTGCCCCGAGCGGTGTCAGCGGGGACGGCGACTCGATATGCCCGATGGTGACAGGAGGCATCTCGGTAGCGGTCGGACATAAGTAGTCCATGAAGCTGCCGGAGAGAAATTGGCCGTTTTTGTCATAGGCAAGCTCCTCATAGAGCGCGCCGCCCAAGCCGTGAGCCAGACCGCCCATGATCTGTCCGTCGGCGATCAGGGGATTCAGCAGCACGCCAGCGTCATGCACCGTGCAGTAATTCAGGATTTTCACATCCCCCGTGGCTGCATCTACCTCGACGACGACCGCATCCGCGACGAATCCGTAGGCAGCCGAACCGTTGACCCGATCCTGTTCATCCGGGGGTTGTGCCGTAGGAATCGTATAAAAGGCGGTCTCGTGAATGCCCGGCTCCGTCCCCGCTGGCAGACCCTGCGGATTCCAGTGGGCCGAACCGACCAGTCTCCTGAGCGAAACCTGCTTGGCAGGATCATTTCTCAGTGCGACTTTTCCGCCTTTCATCTCCAGTTGATCCGGCGAGCACCCGAGCTGATCGGCCGCTATCCGCAGCAGCTTTTCCCGAACCTTGCCAGCCGCCTGGTAGACTGCACTGGAACCGATGGGGGCAAATCGACTCGAATAGCTGCCCGATGCCACAGACCAGGGACTGGTCAAGGTGTCCATCTCTGCTACGACTTTGACCGTGCAAGGATCTACGCCCAATACTTCTCCTACGATCTGTGCTGCCACCGTCTCATGCCCCTGCCCTGTCGGAGCCGTACTGATGCGGACGCTGATGCCGCCCATCGGATCGATGGACACGGTCGCGCCTTCTGCACATCCTGATTTGGGCAATGATTTTGACCGCTCCTCGGGAGTCAATGCGACAGTGATATAGCCCATATTGGAGCCGGAGGGCTCGACGATGCAGGCCAGACCGATTCCCAGCAGCTTCCCTTTTGACCGGGCTTCCTTTTGGCGTTGGCGAAACTCCTCGTATCCGACCATTCCGATCAGCTTGTCAAACGCACTCTTGTAATCACCGCTGTCGTAGATGCCGCCTGAAGGCGTTTGGTAGGGAAACTCTTCTTTCCCCAGCAGATTTATGCGAAGGACCTCTGCCGGATCGAGTCCCAGCTTCGTCGCCACCATCTGCATGATGCGCTCGAGCGGAAAATAGAGCTGCTGTCCGCCATAGCCCCGTATCAGCCCCGTCGGACTTTTGTTGGTCATGACCGCGATGGTCTCCATCTGCAAATGCTCGATCCGATACGCGCCGGTAGTGTTGGAATGCGTCCGGTACAGGCAGGCGGGCTCCGGCGCTCGCACGTAGGCCCCTACACTGTCTACCATTTTCATTCGCAATCCCGTGACCGTACCGTCCCGCTTCACCGCCGCCTCGATCCATGTCACCCGATCGGTGCCGCTCGAGCTCGCCATGAGATGCTCCTGGCGATCCTCGATCCATTTGACTGGCAAGCCCAGTTTTTTCGAGACTACGCCCATCAGCACCATATAGGGGTAGACACCGGACTTGATCCCGTAGCTGCCTCCCACATCCTTGGGAATCAGAATGCGGAGCCGGTTGCTGTCGATCCGCAAGGCTGCGGCCATGACGGACTGCAAGGTAAACGGCCCGTGAAAATTGGACCAGATCGTCAGGCTGTCATCACTTGACTGATAAGAAGCAATTACTCCATAGGTCTCGACAGGCGTGGCGCTGTATTTGGGAAAGGCAAACTTGTGCTTGATTACGACATCTGCTTCGCGGAAGGCCTTGTCAGGGTCCCCGTAGGAAAAATGCCGATGGTTGGCGATGTTGGAGCCAACCTGCTCATGCAGCAGCGGGGAATCTGGAAGCAATGCCTGCTCGATCTCGACGACTGCGGGAAGGGGCTCGTATTCCACCT
This sequence comes from Brevibacillus panacihumi W25, assembly GCF_000503775.1. Taxonomy (GTDB): domain Bacteria; phylum Bacillota; class Bacilli; order Brevibacillales; family Brevibacillaceae; genus Brevibacillus; species Brevibacillus panacihumi_A. The sequence continues at coordinate 1,324,517 of NZ_KI629785.1, forward strand.
CGATCTTCTCCAGCGCATCCTCGGCCAAATAGCGGTTCTTGGCGACTACGACCGCTACCGGCTCCCCGACATACCGCACCTTGTCTACCGCCAGAGAGTAATAGTGCACGGAAGCCGTCACACCTACCGGAAAAGGATTCGTGCAGGCCGCCACATCCTGTCCGGTCACCACGCCCTTCACACCTGGCATCTCTTCGGCTACCTGCGTGCGGATCGCCTTGATTCGCGCATGGGGATACGGGCTTCGCAGGATGGCGGCGTGATGAATATGGGGCAGGGGATTCATGTCCTCGATGAAGCTGCCTTGCCCGGAAGTGAGTCGCGCGTCTTCTACGCGCTTCATCGGTTTTCCGATCTGTTTCGTCTCCACTCGCTGCTTCCTCCTCTCTTTTATCTGGTAAAATTTGTAGTTTTCGCATGTGAATACTGAGGTTTTTGAGCAACAGACTCCACAAGCCATATCCAGCCTGGAACGGTTATGACTTCGCTGCCAGAAGAGGTTCCTTGCGCCGCTCATGCAAGGGCTCGCTTCTTCCTTTCAGGGATAGCCCGCTGCGTCCGCTGCGGCAACTGCTGATCTCTGCCAAAATGCTCAGCGCGATTTCCTCGGGGGAATCAGCACCGATGTCCAGTCCTACAGGAGCATGCAGCTTGTTTCGCTCATCCTGATCGAATCTTCCTCGCTCTTCGCTGATCTCCCGCAGGATCTGCTCCGTGCGTCTGCGCGGACCAAGCACGCCCAGATACGGAATGGGCGACTCCATCAATCGTCTGAGCAGCATCAGATCCAGCTCATACTGATGAGTCATCACGACGACATAGGCATCCTCCCTCACGGAGATGGATCCATACTCCTGCCGAGCAACCAGCACCACCTCGTCCGCATCGGCAATGACCGGATGCCGGAGGGACAGTTGGCGATGATCGATCACCGTCACATGCCAGCCTAGCTCTCGCGCTCCCCGCACGAGCGGTACGGCGTCCGGCCCAGCGCCGCAGATGACCAGCGGCGTTCGCGGCTGTATCGTTTCTGCAAAAAGGGTAATCTCCACTTCGTCCCTGATCACTTGGTACAGCCCTTTCGCCTGCGCAGGCAGTCCGAGGGTTTGCTGTTCATCCTGATCGAGGAAAAACACACTCCCCACAGGCTGCTTGGCTGGATCACCGGTCTGGATGATGACGCCGCTCATGCACACCTCTCGGGTCATCGCCTTTGCCTCATAGATGTGAAAAAGCTGTTCGGCTTGGTGGGGAGCGTGCTTGGGATCATAGGGCTGAAGCAGGATTTGCATCGCACCGTTGCAGCCAACCCCAAGTCCCCAGAGCAGATCCTCTTCCGCACGGAAATCGTAGCGATGCACCGCAGGTCTTCCTGTCTGCAGCACATGCCTGGCATGCTCAAGCAAGTCACTTTCGACGCAGCCCGCGCTCAGTGTCCCGATCACTTCCCCGTGTTCCAGGAGGAGACACGCTGCTCCTTCCCTCCTGTACGTAGAACCCTCGACATGAATGATCGTCGCCACGACTCCGCGCTCCCGGCTTTGCAGACAACGCTTCAATCCGCGGTATACTTCCATCACCTCTGCATCACCTCACATCGGGAAGTAGCGTGCTTGAAACTATAATAGGAATATTTCGAATTATGCGGTTTTAAATTCTTCGCATCCTCATCTTGAGATTTTTGCTTTTTACTCACTCTTGGCGAGCAGGCTGGAAAACATCTGCCTGTATTCGGTTGGCGTGATATTTTCCAAGCGTTTAAACGTTGTGGCGAAGTATCCAGCATTCGTAAAGCCTGCATGATTCGCGATCACTTCGACCGGCAGCGCCGTCATTTTCAACAGCTTTTTCGCCTGCTCGACGCGGTATTTGGTCAGATACTCCACAAACGTCACCCGCATCTCCGCTTTGAAGAGGCGGCTGAAATGGGAACTGCTCAGGTACACACGATCCGCCACATCGTGCAGCGTGATCGGCTCATGATAGTGGCCATGGATGTACTGCAGCGAGCTTTGAATGGGATTTCCGTAATCGATCTTGTCCGATTCCGGAGAATGAGCGCTTTTTCTGACCGATGTGGTCTCCCTCCACAGCTGCGGCATGAGAAGCCGATCACAGGCGGCCAGGAATTCCAATCGGGCCACGGGCTTTAACAAATATCCGGAAAACCCTGCATTGATGGCAGCCTGAACCACTTCGAACATCTGCAGTTGTGTCAGGACGACAATGGGGATGTACGGATACTGCTCCAGGATGCGCTTGCCGCACTCGATCCCGTCCATGTCTGGAAGAGACAAATCGAGGATGACCATGTTCGGCTGATAGTCTCGAACCATCGCCAATCCCTTCTGCGCGTTGTCGCACTCGTACACGGGAAGGTAATTGTACTGGCTTCCCGCCAGAATCGATCGAATTTCTTCACCGGTTTCTATTTCATCGTCGATAATGAGCAGCCCAGCCAACAGGATCCCCTCTTTCCTACGTGTTGTTTCTCTGCGCCAAAAGGTGGTTCAGCTCCCGGCGAAGTATCTTGCCAGACGCATTTCTCGGAAGCTCGTCTACGAACAGGTATTTGCGCGGCCGCTTGCTATTGGACAGCTTCGCGTGCTGCTTGCAATACTGGTCTAGCTCCTGTACCGTCAGGCCGGCATCCGGCTCCTGCGGGACGATGCAGGCGACCACAATCTGTCCCCAGCGATCATCTTCCTCGCCGATGACCACGGCTTCTGCCACCTTCGGATGACTGGACAACACTTCTTCGATCTCCACCGGAGAGATGTTTTCCCCTCCAGAAATCAGCATCTCATCAATTCTTCCGACGATGTAGAGATCTCCCTCATCATCCAAAACGCCGAGATCACCCGTGTAGTACCAGTCGTGGCGGATCGCCTTGCGGGTAGCATCCGGGCGATTCCAGTAGCCTTTGAAGGCTTCGTCTGACCCTGCGTGAATGATGATTTCCCCGATCTGGCCGCTCGGAACCACGTCTTGTGGCGTAGCGCCTCCAGATGGATCAGGGACAATCAGCCGCATGCGCTGATGAAATCCAGGCTTGCCCGCACAGCCCGGTTTTTTGTCCAGCGCAGAGCAGGTGGTAAATGTGTAGATTTCGGTGCTGCCGTAATGATTGACGAAATGCTTGGGTTTGAAGAAAGAGAAGCATTTTTGCGTCAGGGCTTCGGACATGGGAGCGCCTGCATAGCCGATTTTTTGCAATGCCGACAGGTCATAATCGGCTTTGTTCCCGTTTTCCAGCAGCTCATGGTATAGGCGGGGGATCATGTACAAGCAAGTGATTTTTTCTTTTTCCAGCAAGGACAGCATGGAGACCGGGTCGGATTGTACCGGTATGACGTACTTGCCATTGAGCATGCACATCGACAACAGGGAATGAATGCCCATCGTGTGGTACAGCGGCATGGCTCCCAGCGTATTTTCAAACGGCTCGTACGCGTTTTGAATGATGTGCGCGATGGTGGAAGCGTATTCATTTTTATGGGAGCGCGGCACGCCTTTCGGAAATCCGGTCGTTCCCGAAGTGTACAGCATCAAGGCAATCTCTTCCTCGTCGAATACGGCGCTCTCGAACGAAGAAGTCCCTCTTTGCACCAATTCGTCGTAGCTGACGTCGCCCTCCCCATGATCCACTCCGATAAAAACAGGACGATCGCTGAATTTTGCTGACATTACTGCGCGTCGGCTGCTGCTTTCAAAGATGACTGCCTTTGGCTCCGAATCACTGATGCAGTACTGGGTATCCTCTGGAGACAAGCGCATGTTGATGGGCGTAAAGATCGCGCCCAGCTTTTGAGTAGCCCAGAATACACATACTGCTTCACGCCGATTTTTCAGCAAAACCATCACGCGGTCCCTGCGGGCCACGCCCAGCTTCATCAAGGATGTCGCCAGACGATTTACTTCCTCGTTCAATTGCGCAAAGGTATACCTCACTTCATTCTCAACAAGCGCGACACGGTCCGGATAGCGACTGATTGCACATTCAAAGACGGTCCCGAGATTCATATTCGTTTCCCTCCAGATCTTCTGTCCAATCCTCCTATAATGGTACCAAAAAGATCTTTTTGAAAAATCATACTATACGCATTTCCGGCTTCTCTTTGTAATTTTGATCTTTGCGCTTTTAAAATTTAATCATCCTTCGACTAGGACCAGCCAGCTCTATATGGGTGTTTCGGGGTATAACAAAAGCGCTTCGAGCCTATGGATCGAAACGCTTTTTCGCTGCATGTTGGGGAACGGGGGCGAAAACGGAGGTAGATCCAGTCATTTTCTCATTTTCGCCAGATTCCTGCACTCAGGAAATATTTGATAAATAAAAGCAGGGCGTCATTGGATCACCCTGCTCATTGAGAAAATGCTCTTATTTGCCGATCACCGCAGTCATCTGCGCCAACTCCGCGATCGTCTCCTCGTCCACCGACAGCCCCAGGCCCGGGAGAGTCGGCAGGACAATCCGCTTTCCTTCATACGGAAAGGCGGCGACGTCTCGTGAAAACATCAGCGGACCTACCAGCTCGTTGGAGATAATGGTTTTTTTGGCTGCGCTCAGATGCGCGCCTGCTGCCGATGCGACGGCGGACTCGACCATCGAGCCCACCTGGCACTCCATCCCTGCCATCTCGGCTTGCGCCACCAGCTTCAGGGCCGGATAGATGCCGCCGCATTTCATCAGCTTGATATTGAGCTTGTCGGCTGCCTGCTTGATGATCGTCTCGCGCATCTCCCGGTCGCCGTGCACACCTTCGTCGATCATCACCGACAGATAGGTTTGTCGGCGAATTTCCGCCAATGCCGAGATGTCGTCAGCGATGACGGGCTGCTCGATCCAATCGATATTGCACGTTTTTACCTGCTCCAGGGCCCACATGGTCGTGGCTTTGTTTCTCCAGCCCTGGTTGGCGTCGACACGCAATTGCACGTGGTCGCCGATCGCCCGACGGACCGCCTGAATTCGTTTGACATCGACGACTGGGTTGGTGCCCACTTTGATCTTGATCGATTCGTACCCTTGTCGGATGGCTTCCTTCGCTTCCTCTGCCATGACGTCAGGGTCGAGAATGCTGACTACGTAGGGAACGGGCAATTGATCGTGAAAGCGGCCCCCGAGCAGATTGTAGACAGGCTGATTGGTCGCCTTGCCCATGATATCGTAGCAGGCAATATCAATCGCTGCCTTCGCTGACGGGCAGCCGTACACGGCACCCGCCATTTTTTCATGAATCCGCTCGATCTGGAAAGGATCTTCTCCGATGACGAGCGGGCCAAGCTGGTGAACCAGCAAGCTGTAGGTACTCTCCCAGGTCTCCCCCGTCACGTGCTGGTCTGGTGTCGCCTCGCCGTATCCGGTAATCCCGGTGTCGGTCTCCACCTTTACCAGCAGCGTCGGCATATCGGCGTAAGTCTCATATGCCACGATAAACGGGCGAATCAGCGGAAGCCTGATCCCCGTGACTGTGATCGAAGTAATCTGCATGCTGCTCCTCCTCGGGGGCTTCTACACACGTCCCCTATTATTGATAGCCGATCAGATGGGCAATCGTGACGAAGACTGCTCCCAGCACATAGTGAATGAGAATCAGCGGCCAGATCCATTTGACCCACTTGATCCAGGAGATTCCCGCCAGAGCGAGACCTGCCATGAAATAACCGGATGTAGGCGTAAAGATGTTGGAGATTCCGTCGCCGAGTTGGAATGCGAGAACGGCTGTCTGACGAGTCACGCCGACCAGGTCGCCAAGCGGAGCCATAATCGGCATCGTCACAGCCGCTTGCCCGCTGCCTGACGGGATGATGTAGTTGACCATACATTGGACGACGTACATCCCGATGGCTGTCAAAGCCGCCGGCAAGGAACCTACCGCATTGGCCAAGCCGTAGAGGATGGTGTCGAGAATCTTGCCGTCCTGCAAAATGACCAGAATCCCGCGGGCAACCCCGACCACCAGTGCACCCATGACCAGTGTGCGACAGCCCTCGATAAACGCTTCGGCGATCTGATTGAACGAAAGGCGGGACACGATCCCGGTCAGAATACCCATCAACAGGAACAATCCCGCGATTTCCTTCAAATACCAGCCCAGCTGCGTAACGCCGATCGCCAGCATGACAATGGCTGCTGCCAGGATGAGCAGCACCAGCTTTTGTTTTCCAGTCAAGCCCGCCACTTGTTCGACGGGATCTTGTTTTTCGCGGAGAACCGCATCTGTGTCATACGTAGCACTCTGTTTGGGGTCCTTTTTGATCTTGCCCGCATACCTCATCACGTACCAGATACTGATGATGAGAAAGATCACCCACATGACAATCCGGAAGGTCATCCCGGAAAACAGCGGGATCTGGGCAATTCCCTGCGCCACCCCGACAGTAAACGGGTTCATGAACGCAGTGGTAAATCCCACAGAGGTACCGACCAGCACCACTGCTGCGCCTGTCATCGAGTCAAAGCCCAGGCGGAGCATCAAGGGAATCAGGATGGTGATATAGGCGATCGTCTCTTCCGCCAGCCCCAGCATCGCCCCTGCCAAAGCAAAGAAGATCATCAGCACGGGAATAATCAGTTTTTCTCGACCTTCCATCTGCCTGGAAATACTGCCTACAGCACCTTGAACGACATTGGTCGACAAGAGAATACCGAACGAACCACCTACGATAAAAATGTAAAAAATAATGTCCGCTGCTGCATTCATCCCTGTGTACAGCGATTCAAATACAGCCATGAAACCGATGCTGTCAGCTTCCACCGTATGATAGGTGCCATCTACCGCAATCATGCGTCCGGTGGCATCCTCGGCACGGTCGTACTCACCGGGTGTTACAACATAAGTGGCGATCGCTGCAAGCAAAATGACGGAAAACAAGATCACAAACACGTGAGGCACTCTCGAAGCCATCTTCCAACCCCCTTATCCAGTTTTTGGCGACAATTGTCGTTATATCGTCGCTAATTTACGGATTAATATACGGAAAATTGCATCAATCGTCAAGGCAATTTTCTAAAAATTGATACGATATAGCGCACGCGGCCGCCCTTGCTGATACGGCTGCTCCTCTCCTACTGCCCGAACAAATTCCTTGTCTGCCAATTTTTTCAGGATTCGCTCCGCACTTCGTCTGCTGACTTGCAAATAAGCGGCCAGATCTGTTGCGGTAAAACGATTGTCCCGGCGCAGACGGATAAACGCGACCAGCTTGTTGAGCGTCGCGACACTGATCCCGGTCTCTTCTGCCACATGCAGGACGGTGCGATCCTCGCTTTTCAGATGAAACGCTTTCAAATCTTCATTCAGCGGACCAATTACTTCCTTGTCCTTCGTAACCAAAAATGCGCTGCTCACTCCCACCTGCTTGCGGGCATGGAACAAGCCGATCCTGGCATTCGATTCCGCCTCTTTTGCCGTCATGCCAAAACCAAATCCCATACTGATCGTGACGCCAAACAGCTTTTCCAGATTCCCGAAGACAGGCATATGCAAAAAATTGCCGGTCATCTTCTCGACACTGCCTCGCGTCCCGTACAGGATAAACTGATCCAGTCCAAGCTGTTGGATCGAAGCATCCGTCTCCTTGCCCAGCTCCAGCAGCATCTGCTGCAGCATGATTCCCGCATCGGTCCCGTTCTCCTGGAACGTCCCCTCTCTGGGATCGATCGCCGCTAAGCCGACAGCGATCTGCGCGTTCTCGCTGATCATCATCTGACCGATGGAAGTCGCCCGTGCCACCGTCTCCCGAATGCTTTTTTCGGGCACGAGCATGCTGATGCAGGGTATGCCTGCACGGGTCAACTGGTCGTAGACGTAATCCACGCTGGTCAGGGCGAGTTTGCTCTTCCCGCTCTCCACATTTTCCCGATGAAAGCGAATCAAGGCCTCAGGGTCGAAAGGTGTCCCCTCCTCATCGATAATCTGGCTAAAGTCTTGTACCCGCCAGCGGGAGGCATCAAGGGAGAGTTCGTCTACAGCCTGTTCGATGTATTCTTTTTTGGGAATATCGATGGACAATTCGCGCAGCCCTTCCTTGCGATTCAGCAAAATATGAGCCAAGGTAAGCGTCAGCGTATACTCATCGGATGGGATGTAGACGGACGGTATTCTTTTGCTGCGCGCCTGCTTGCGGGCAAAATACGAAGGCAATGGTCCTGCAAACAGCCACACGTCGCATTCGTCCAGTTCAGCAGGGAGCGAATCGCATTCCATCGGGTTTTGGTAAGGAAAAACGCTGAATTGAATGCCGGGATACGTATCAGCATATGCCGTAATCCGGAGAGAAAACGGTTCAGGAGTGATAACGGCTATTCGGATGAACACCTTGCTTACCTCCATTCTTCTTTCCTGCATCTCTAGTTTGGTTATCCCCACCCAGCCTCTGCAAACAGGCGGGCGGGGATGGCTTCGTCACTTACGCGAGTGCTGTTCGCTTCGGTTCCCTGGTCTCTTTTCCCAGGAAAAGCAGGGTACCTGTGCCCAGCAGCAGAACGACGGTAAACATCCCGAAGATAAAGGGATAACCGTAGTGCAAGCCAGAGAAGTAACCAACGAGATACGGCGCGATAATGCTTCCGACACGGCCAACACCAGCAGCAAAGCCTGACCCGGTCCCGCGCAAGGGAGTCGGATAGTTTTCCGGCGTGTAGGCATAGAGCGCACCCCAGGCTCCCAGGTTGAAGAAGGAGAGCAACGCGCCTGTGATGAGCAGACTGGCCGTTCCGCTGCTTTCCCCAAACGCGTAAGCCAGGACCGCTGTCATGAACAAAAATGTGGCGAGCGTCTGCTTGCGTCCCCAGTTCTCTACCAGATAGGCCGCTGCAAAATAGCCCGGCAATTGCGCCAAGGTCATGATCAGGACGTACTGGAAGCTTTGAATCATCGTGAAGCCTTTGTCTACCAGCACAGACGGCATCCAAAGGAACATCCCGTAGTAGGAAAAGGCGATGGCAAACCAGACGACCCAAAGCGTGATGGTCTCGCGCTTATGCTCCGTCAGCAGTTTTTGCACCGGTATGCGCTCGGTTTGCGGCTTGAATTGCGGCGATTCCGGGATGTTTTTGCGGACAAAAAAGGCGTAAAGAATCGGAAGCGCTCCGAGAATGACCGCCATCCGCCATCCGTAATCCGGGATGATAAAATACGCGATGACGGCTGCAAGCAGCCAGCCGACTGCCCAAAAGCTCTCCAGCAGCACAACCGTTCTTCCCCGTTTTTCCGGAGGTGCGAATTCATTCACCAGCGTAGACGCGACCGGCAGTTCGGCTCCCAGCCCGAGTCCCATGCAGAAACGCAGCAGCAGCATGGCGAGGAAGCCCGTAGCGAACGCACTGGCCAGACTGGCAGCCCCGAACAAAATGAGCGTATACAAAAAGACAGGCTTGCGGCCGATCCGGTCCGCCAGATAGCCGCCCAGCATAGCCCCGATTGCCATTCCGACGAGGTTGCCGGTCCCGAGCAAACCCGCCTCCTCTCCGGTCAGTCCCCATTCCTGCCGAAGGGCTACCATGATAAAGGAGAGGAGAGCCACGTCCATGGCATCAAACATCCAGCCAAATCCCGCTGCCCAAAACACTTTTTTATACGTCGTCGTCATGATGTGTCCCTTCCTTCTTTTCAGTTCTTAAAACAGCAATGAGAGGAAGGATTCCTGGTCCAGATCGCCAAAAAACGGCTTTAGGTCCACCTCAACGAGCAATTCCGCCAACGCAGCGCGGTCATAAGGCTGGTCGCGCAGCAGCGCTTCCAGCTCCGCCACATCCCGGACGCCAAAAAAGTCGCCGTATATATGTACTTCCTTCATTCTGCCCTTTTCAATCTCGAGCCGCACCTCAATCGTTCCGACGGGAAAACGCTTGGATTGGCGAAAATTGCTCTTGGGCGACTTCCCGTAATTCCACTCCCAGGTCTGGTAACGCTCCCGGGACAATTCGTGGATGTTCTTCCAGTCCTCTTCGGTCAGCTTGTATTCCTCTACTTCTTTCCCGCCAAAAATGGACCGCAGGATCGCCTGGCGGAACTCTTCGATGGTCATTTTCTGCTCCAAAAACTCGGAGATATTGGCTACCCGGCTGCGAATCGATTTGATCCCTTTCGACTGGATCTTCTCCGCATTCACCTTCAAGGCAGACACGATGTGCTCCATCTCGGAATCAAACAACAGCGTGCCGTGGCTGTACATGCGCCCTTTGGTCGAATACTGGGCATTGCCGGAGATTTTGCGCTCGCCTACCTGAATGTCGTTGCGGCCTGTCAGCTCTGCTTCTACTCCCAACTGTTTCAGGGCCTGCACGACCGGCTTGGTAAACTTGCTGAAATTATGAAAGGATTGCCCGTCGTCATTGGTAATAAAGCTGAAATTCAGGTTGCCCAAATCGTGGTACACCGCACCGCCGCCCGACAGTCGGCGCACGACGTGAATGCCCTTTTCCTGCACGTACTCTGCATTGATCTCCTCGATCGTGTTCTGATTCTTGCCGATGATGATGGACGGCTCATTGATGTAGAACAATAAATAGTCATCTGTAGCCGGCAGATGCTTGAGCGCGTACTCCTCAATCGCCAAATTGATCCTTGGGTCTGTGATGCCTTGATTGTCTATAAACAGCATAGGAGTTCCTCCAATTGTTTACATATTCTCTCCTATCATACCATGTTCAACCAACGAGGAAAGAAGGAGTTGCTCGCCATGTAGTGAACACCCGAAATTCGGTAAAGAGGAATTTTTTTCAAATTGTTTTTTACTCATTATTCCTAATTGTTTTGTCGATATAACCGTTAGGTATCAGAAGTTAAAGGGATTTTCGGCATTTTGGCTGATACACTACTTACCTGACATCGAGGTGTGTTCAAGAGTGAAAGCGACAACCATTTTTTCCCGGTTCCAATCCTTGCGACCAAAGCTCATGACGATCATCCTCTTGCTGTTGATCGTGCCCAGTACCTTGATTGGAAATCACAGGCAGACGGCACTCGCCCTATCAACAAAAACATCGATGTCGGCGAAGCCGGTTATATATTTGTACTCGATCAAAAAGGGGTCATGCTCGCTTCTCCCAAGATCGAAGGGCAAAATACATGGGATACAGCCGGACCGGATGGCAGTCTGTTCACGCAGGAAATGATAGCCAAGGCAGGGAATGGCGGAGGCTTTACCTATTATCTCTGGCCGATTGAGCCGGGATCCGACATCCTGGCGCCTAAAGTTACCTACACCGAACAAGACCCTCATTGGGGCTGGGTCATCTGTGCGGGGACTTATACATCCGACTTTAACAAACCGGCCCAGGCCTTGCTGACCGAGGCTATCATCTGGACAACCATTCTTCTCGTATTCGGTGCGGCCTTCTCCTGGTATATGACCGGCCGGATCACCAAACCGGTAACAGCCATTGCCGCACGCGTCAGACTGGTGGCAGATGGAGATTTGTCAGGCGAGCCGATCAAGGTGGCAAGCAAGGATGAGATCGGACAGCTCACCGATGACTTCAACACGATGACCCGCAATCTGCGCGAGTTGATTCAGCAGGTAGGCGCCAGCTCTGACCATGTCGCGGCTACTGCCGAGCAATTGACAGCAAGCGCCCAGCAGACCAGCCAAGCAACGGAACAAATCGCTGTCACCATGCAAGAGGTCGCGGTGGGCACGGAAGGCCAGGTGCGTGCCATCGACGAAGCCTCCCGCACGATCACAAGCATGTCCGCAAGCCTGCAAGAAATCGCAGCCAACACAGAACATGTGACAGTTACCGTGAATCAGGCTTCCAACGTCGTCCAATCCGGCAACGAGTCGGTCCATAAAGCCATCTCACAGATGGAGTCGATCAGCCGTACTGTAAATGGATTGGCTGATTCCATCAAATCGTTGGGCCATCGCTCGCAGGAGATTGGAAAAATCGTAGAGGTCATTACGGCCATCGCCGAACAAACCAACCTATTGTCTTTAAACGCAGCGATCGAGGCTGCACGCGCCGGGGAGCATGGCAGAGGTTTTGCGGTGGTTGCAGATGAAGTGAGAAAGCTTGCCGAGCAGTCCTCGCAATCGACGAAGCAAATCATCAGCCTGATCGCTGCCATCCAAGAAGAGACGAATTCCGCTATCGACTCGATGGAAACAACCACGGCTGAAGTAGCTGCCGGGATTGAAGTCGTGCATCAGGCAGGACAATCCTTCCGCGAGATTCACGAGGGAATCGAACAAGTCGCCGTTCAGACCAGGGAAGTCTCGCACAATACCTCCCAGCTGAGCGCGGGTACCCAGCAAATCGTCCAATCGATCGATGTCATCGGCGAAAAAGCCGACACGACAGCTTCGGGCACCCAAAACATCTCAGCGGCCGCCGAAGAGCAATTGGCTTCGATGGAAGAGATCTCCTCCTCCGCTGAATCGCTCTCCCATATGGCGGAAGAGCTGCAAGCCCTGATCCAGAGATTTAAAGTGTAGACCGAGCTGTCCAACCTTTGTCCAACGCAGCAAGGCTGTCACGCTGATCGATACAGATCGGGCGTTGGCAGCCTTTTTTGAGCAGCTTGCATGTTATCCTCTGAGAAAACGCATGGCTTCGCTGATCAGCGGATGAAGCACCGAGACATGTCCTTCCCGTTCAAATTTGCGGAAAGAAGCCTGGAAATCCGCTGTTTGGCAGGGAACCATCCAGCGATAAAGCTCTTCGGCATCTGCAACCATGTTGGGCTTTTCCTCCGCTCCGATCGCGATCAATAGTTTGGCGTCGATTTCGCCCTTTTGCAAGCGCTGCTCGAAGGCCGCCCATCTCTTGTGAAGGCTGTGTTCTTTCCACCAGATAGAAGGGCTTGCGGCAATATAGCTATGGAAGGCTTCGGGTCGGGTAAACAGCATATACAGCGCAAAGTATCCTCCTAACGAGTGTCCGAACAGACCTTGACGTCTCCGATCGATCGGGCACACCGCTTCCACAGCGGGCTTCAAATCCTCCTCGATGAAGGCGATAAAATCCTCTATGCCTCCCGTCTTCGGCCATGCGGAACCATCTGGCCGTTCCGGCAGCTCGGAAGTCTTCGCAGCCTCTGTATAATCATAGAAACGCTCGTCAGTTACGATCGGCACCTCGGCGTCATAGCCAATGCCGACGATCACCTGCGGCTCGATCCCATGCGGCTTCCTTCCTTGCAAGCACATGGCCTCAGCCATGGATCCAAACACGGCATTGCCATCCAGCACGTACAACACAGGGTACCCGTTCTTGGGAGACGGCTCTTGCGGAATCGATAAAAAGATGCGGTATTCCCGACCGGAGCGTTTGGCACGCAAGCTGAAGTGATGGGTATTGGGGATCTCGAAGCCGCTCGTCATGCGCCTGAACGGCACCAGCTCGTCTGCTTGATTCCGCGAATAGTCCGACTCCTTCTTTTCTTCGAACAGCCATCGGAGAGCGCACGGGAATTGCTGCGCCATAAAAAGCAAATCATGCGTACCGCCTGCGATTTTCTCAAACTGCAGCTGCTGCACAGGAAAGCCTTTTTCCAGCCAAATCGCATGGGCTTCCAGCGTATTTTCCACCATGTGTCTCTGGCGATTGGATTTATAGATTCCTTCGCAGTCCCCGACAGACATGTAAATCCGTTGATTCGGTGAAAGGACTGGCTGATCGCGAAGGAATTCCAGCACTCCCTCGTACCAGAACGATGTCGACAAGAGCCCCAGCCTGCCAAAAGTCTCGGGACGCCAATAGCCGGCGAACATGGCGATGAGCGCGCCAAGAGAGCCTCCGATGATTCCCGTATGCGCAGGTTCGGGCATCGTCCGGTACTTCCTGTCTATCGCTGGCTTGATCACGTCTGCCAGCTCATCGATGTACTGCCGTCCTCTCCCTTCAAACGGCGGCTTGCCTGCAGCCAATGACGCTGCTGGCCAGGGCGTGTACTCGCTATTGCGCTCATGGGAAGGGATCCCGACCAGAATCACCTCGGTCAATTGGCCCGTCGTGCACAGATGATCGAGGTAATTGATGCAGCTCGTAAATGCTTCCCCCTCATCCTGGACATAGGCGACTGGATACCGCCTGTCAGAGGTTGGATAGGATGGAGGAAGATAGATTTGAAGCGCGCGATCAGATATGTTCAGGCTGTGATATCGATTCATGTTTCTCCCTTTCTGCATCCCGGACCGGAGTGGCTACCGTTTCATTTTCATCAGCAAATAGATAAAGTAGGGGACCCCGATGATCGAGATGACGATCCCTGCTGCAAGCTCGGCAGGAGCAAAAATCGTCTTGCCGATAAAATCCGCCCATACGACCAAGGCAGCCCCGATCAGCCCGCTAACCGGCAGGATGGCGCCGTGGTTCACTCCAGTCAGCCTTCTTGCTATTTGCGGAGCGATCAGGCCTACGAAGCTGACACTTCCCGATACCGCGACACTGGCGGCTACCAGGCCGATGCTGCAGCCGAGCAAAACCTTCTTTTCCCTCTCGACATGCACCCCCAGGCTGAGGGCGCTGTCTTCCCCCAACTGAAAGAGATCCAGGACTCGTCCCTTCCACCAGAGAATCGGGGGCATCAGGATCAGCCAAGGCAGCAGGGTCACCACGAATTTCCAGTTGGCGTTGTATATGCTCCCTGCCAGCCACACCACAGCCATTTCAAAATCATTCGGATTCATTTTCAAGGAGACATACAGCGTCACCGCCCCAAAACCGGAAGCAGCAGCGATCCCCACCAGGATCATTCTCTGCGGATCCAGCCTGCCGTGCTGCTGGGAAAACAAATAAATCAAGACGACCGCCAGAAAGCCGCCAACCAGCCCAAACATCGGCATCATCATGACAGCGAGCCAGCCTTGGATCTGCACACTTCCTTGAAAAAAGAACATGAACAAAACGACTGCCATGCCAGCCCCCGCATTGATGCCCAGGATGCCGGGATCTGCCAGGCCGTTGCGCGTCACTCCCTGAAAGACCGTCCCCGCCATCCCAAGCGCCGCTCCCACCAGGACACTCAACACGATTCGCGGCAACCGAAAATCAAAGATGACCAGATCATGCTCCCGGACAGGATCGATCCGCAGCAAGGTCTGCACAATCTCTCGAAGGGACAAATCGAACATTCCGCTCGTCAGGCTCAGATAGGCTCCTCCCGCAATCACCACAATCAGAACCGCGCAGATCGACCAGACTCTGGGTGGAGAAACATCAGGCATGCTTGCCCCCTCCTCTCGTCTTGATGAGATAGAGGAAAAACGGGACGCCAAACAAAGCTGTGATCACACCGATCGGGGTCTCGAAGGGGTAATTGACAAATCGAGCCAGAATATCGCAAAACGCCAGAAACAAGCCCCCGAGAACCCCCGAAACGGGGATGAGGCGCTGATAATCCTCTCCGCAGAGGAATCGGGCGATATGGGGGATGATCAGACCGATAAAGGCGATCTTCCCTGCCAACGCGACCGACACACCAGTCAGGATCACGACGACCAGAAGGATCAACACTTTGATCAGATCTGTCCGCTGTCCAAGGCCCGCCGCTACATCATCGCCCAGCGACATCACCGTGACGGATTTCGCAAGCAATAGAGCAAGCGTCAAGCCCACGATGGCAAAAGGCAGCGCCAGCTTGAGCATCGCCGGGTCCATGGCATGCAGCTTGGCGTTGTACCAGAAGCTGACGCCCTGCGAGATTTGAAAATAGCTAGCTGCCGCCGCAGAGATACCGCTCAAGAACGTGCCGACAATCGTTCCGAGAATCGCCAATCGCACTGGCGTCAAACCGCCGGGGATCAACCTGCCAAGACCAAAGACAAGCGCTGCCCCCAAGGCAGATCCGAGCATCGATAGGGCGATCAAGCTTGCCGAATTCGTGCCGGGCAAAAGGATCATCGCAAACGTGACGAGAAACGCCGAGCCGTCTACGACGCCCATAATGGACGGTGAAGCCAGGTAATTGCGCGTCATCCCCTGCATCAAAGCTCCGGAAATCGCCAGAAATGCCCCGATGAGCAAAGCGCCGATCGCTCGGGGAAGCCGGGATGCCATGACAATCTGATGGTCCACATTTTCCGCGTCAAAATGGAAGAGCGCATTCCAGATCTCTTCCGTCGGGATGCTTTTGGAACCGTACAGGACAGACAAATACAGGAGAAAAAGTGCGGCTACCGGCGCCATCAGCAGGATAGCAGCCGGTACAATACGTTGGGATCGCATACTAGCAACACGCCTTATCGAAATTGATTCATTCGCAGAAAGGATTCAACTACTTGGACAATTGCTCCACGGCTGCCTTCAAGAAGGCAATCTTACTGTACGCCGTTCCGCCTTGTGCCAGCGGATCTACGATATTGATGTAGACATTGCCGTTTTTCACCGCATTGCTGCTCTTGATAATGGGATTGTTCTTCCATTCTTCCAAAGCATTGGGTGCGTCATGGTTTTCTTCCGCCGCAAATTGGAGAAACACATAATCCGGGTTCATTTCAGCGAATTTCTCGATCGGGAGTGCTTCCTGGGCCTTGGCTGCCTGGATCTCGGCCGGGGTGTGCAAGCCAAGCTCGTGATACAAGATCGGGTTGAAATAGACGCCCGCGGGATACACATACATCAGCCCCTCGCGAACGCGGATCACGACTACTTTTTTATCCTTCAGCTTGTCGGCCAGCTTGACCTTTGCATCTTCCAAATCCGCTTTGTACTGTCCGATTACTTCTTCTGCCTGCTTTTCCTTGCCGGCGAGCTCCCCTAGCAGCAAGAGATTGGATTCCCAATTGGTCGATACATGAGAGTACAGAATCGTCGGAGCGATCGATTCCAGCTTTTCGGAGACTTCAGGCTTGAACTTCGTGCTTCCCAAAATCACATCCGGCTTCAGCCCCAGGATCGCTTCGAAGTTCGGCTCTGTCTTTTCGCCAATCGAGACGGCATTTTTCGTGATCGACTCGAACATTGGCGGGAAAACGCCCGCGAACGAGATCGCTCCGACCGGATTCACGCCGAGCACGATGGCATCCTCCATCGCCTCTACGGCACCTGCCATGACGATGCGTTCTGTCGTGGCAGGCAATGTATACTCTTTGTCCAGATAGGTGATGGTCTTCGTCGCTGCAGCCTCCCCTGACTTTTGCCCGTCGGTACTCGCCTGTACCGGCTGTCCGGCGACACCGTTGCCATTGGCTGTCTGGTTGCTTGCCTGTTCGTTGCTTCCGTTCCCGCAAGCTGTCACTAATAGAGAAATTGCGAGAATTACGCTGACACCCGCTCTGGTCCTCTTCATCCTTCTTCCGTGCCCCTTTCATAATCGCTGTAAATGATAATGAGTCTCATTAGCAATTATAGTAGTGGGACCCGCTTTCCTCCATGTACAATATCCAGAATAATCATGGACATTTTCCGGTAAAAATCCGCATCGCTTCATCGACGATCCGATCCAGCGCGATAGGCGAATACTCCCTCCAAGGCTCGGAAGCGATCTGACACACCTTATTTTCGCGAACCATGCGAAGCGACATCCAGGACGGTGATTGCTGCAGTTTTTTCCACTCTGCCAGCGTCTCCGAATCCCGGCAAATCAACAGCAGGACGACATCCGCTTCGATACCGTCGAGCTCCTCCAGACTGATCGGGATATTGCGATCCACTCCCATGTCTTCGCAGGCAGACCTGACTCCCAATCCGTCATAGAGTACATCCTGCATACCTTGGTTGCGGTATAGATAAAAATGATGACGTACTCGTTTCAGCGTCAACACACGTGGACGAACTCCGCTTTCCAAGAGCCTTTTCTTTTCCCTCTCTATTTTCGATTCAAAGGAGGCTATCCAGCTTCGGGCTTCAGATGGTTCACCCAGAGCTTCCCCCAAAGCTAGCAATCCTTGCTTCCAGCCTGCCTTCTCATCAGGAAGCTCCACGATTGGGGCGATCCCCGCCAATCTCTCCCTCTCCCACGGCTCCAAATCCCGGTGAGTGATAATCAGCTCAGGCTTTGACTGTGCGACGAGGTCCAAGTTGTGGCTATTCTGGTATTTCTGCCTGGCAATGTGGAGGTGGTAGGGGATATCGCTGCCGTATTTTGTGAAGTACAGGTTGGACCACATCGGATGCAGAGGGGCTGCATGAGGAATGACCTTCAGCGTCAGCAGATAACCGAGTATTGATGTTCGTCCGTATACAGCCACCCTTCGGCTTCGTTGCTTCATGTACTGGGATGGGGACAAGCCATAGGTTTGCTTGAATTTGCGGCTGAAGTAAAAAGGGTCCGTGTAGCCTACCTCGTGGGCAATGTCTTTTAGCAGCCTCTCCGATTGGTTCATGAGATGCTTGGCTTTTTCCATTCTCACCTTTGTCAGATGATCAAGGGCGCTGACACCATAGGTTTTTTTGAATAGATCCACATAGTATTTGGGACTCAGCTCCGCAATGGCCGCCAGCTGAGTGATCGTAATTTCCTCGACATATCGCTCCTCCATGTACGCCTTGGAACGTTCAAGCGCTTGTCGCGTATCGACTGCCCGCTCGGAGTGTACCGCTGCCGCCGCATAGAGCAATTCGGCGCAATCGATTTGAGCCCGCCAAACCTTCATTCTGTCCTTGCTGTTGAAATGGGCGTGGATGGCGCGACACAGCTTTTCCAAGCGTCCCGCTGGCGTGACCGGGATTCCCTTGCGCAGGGCGATTGCTGAATCCAGTCGTTCTGCACTTGCGGCTGCAAAGAGGCCAGCTCTTTCCTCTAAAATATCCAACCGCAGCACCATTGCAGACAGCTCTCCGCTTCCGTCGCCGCTCCAACCGAATGTGCTCTCAGGAGGAATCAGATAGACATGATCCTTTTTCATTGCCACCTGCCTATCTCCCAACTCCAGCACCCCGCTGCCTCCGAGATGAACAATGAGCGCGTACGTTTCGGTGAGCTGTTGCTCCAGCTTCAATTTGCTTGCTCCCTCCGCAATGAATACGTCCCGCAGCCGTATGTAGCAGCGTCCAGGATCAAATGAATCCTCTTGCTCTTGCCCTGGCGCAGGGCTTTCGCTCCAATCTTGTTCGAGTCGATCTATTTTCATTCTCCACCCTCATCTGATAACGATTATCATTCTCCTTTGAGTATAGCAGGGAAAGCAAGCGGAATACATTGTTTTTCCCTAAAGGATAAAAAAAGCATGCAGGAATGTTCCTGCATGCTTCGTTTTTCATCGAAATATGGATGTGAGATAATGAAGATGGAGGTGCATGCATATGAACAACAGTCCGGATATGATCGAAGTCGCCAGCTTGATCGGCGAACCGTCCCGCATTGCCATTCTGCTCAGTCTGCTGGGAGGAAAATCCCTGCCGGCAAGCGAGCTTGCCAGAGCCGCACGAATCACTCCGCAGACCGCCAGCGCCCATCTGTCCAAGCTGGTAGAAGGCGGTTTGCTCGTCCATGAATCCTATGGCCGCCATCGGTACTATCGCTTGGCGCGTGCGGAAGTGGCCCAGGCGCTGGAAGCCCTGAGCGTCATCGCCAGGCCCAAGCCCATTCGCTCCCTGCGCGAATCAGATCAAGTAAAAGCGATGCGCTATGCCCGTACCTGCTACGATCATCTGGCAGGAGAGATCGGCGTCGCGTTGACAGACCGCATGCTCGAACTGAGGATGCTCGAGGAAAAAGGAAAGGACTTTTTGCTAACAGATGTAGGGAAAAACAAGCTTCTGGAGCTTGGCGTCGACATCGAGCCCGTGGCCAAAAGCCGCCGCAGCTTTGCCCGCCAATGCCTGGATTGGAGCGAGCGTCGGCATCATCTGGCAGGCAGTCTGGGAGCGGCCGTGACCAAGCGGCTTTTTGAACTGGGCTGGATCGAACGATTTCAGGACAATCGCGCGGTACGCGTCACCAAAACCGGGATCAAAGGCTTCGCTGACGAATTCGGCCTTCAGCTCTAACCTCTTCTTGCTCCATCGAAATGGGCAGCTTTTCGTCGTCGCGCCTTTTGGAAAATGTCCAATTCACCAGGAAAATGCCTGCAAAGATGAATACACCACCCAGGTACACATGCCATTGAATCTCTTCCCCCAGCAGGAGCCACCCGGAGAGGACGCCAAAAAACGGCGCGAGAAAAAGAAAGGCGCTGGTTCTGCCGGGGTCTCCTTTTTGCAAAAGGGTAAACCAAGTGGCGAATTGCACGATGGAGGCCATCACGGCAAGCCATAGCACGATCAGGATAGACGCCGGGGTAATGGTCATCTGCGGTGTCTCCAGGGTTACCCCCATGAGCAGGAGCAGCAATCCCCCAAACAGCATTTGATACGCCGTCATCACCCATAGATGGAAGGCGGCACCCCATTTTTTCACCAATATCGTGGCTGCTGACCAGGCGACAGCCGAACCGATGCCAAACCATGTTCCCGCTTCTACCTGCACCTGCGAGCCGAGTGTAATGACAACTCCGATGATTCCGATCAAGACGCCCAGCCACTGTGCAAAGCGATATTTCATGCCGAGAAACACGGTCCCCCAGATCACGACCAGGAGCGGATTCATAAAGGTCAGGATGGAGGATTCGCCCGCTGTAATGGTCCGCAAGCTGAGAAAAATGCAGCCCATCACGCTGGCGGTCTGAAGAAAACCGATCAACAGCAGCTTGCCCCAATCCCGGACGGAGGACGGAAGCGGCTTTCTCCATACCCACAGCGCCATGAGAATGCCTGCGAGCGTAAAGCGAAATCCGACTAAAAGCAGCGGAGAAAAATACGTTAAACCCATTTTTCCCACAGCAAATGACGAGCCCATCAAGGACGTGGTGATGACGACAAGACTAGCGAACATGAGAGGATGCATGATTCCACTCCCCGTTTCCTGGTTTTTCCACCATTACTCATGAGGTAAGTGTAATCGATGATGGTTACGATGGAGAACGAATCGTCGTTGTTCGAGCTGTAGAGGAGGAGAGGAAAAAGGGGAGAACGCTCAGGCGGGTTGGGATCTTCGCTGGGGGTCATCCCTGTACGCCTCCATTCCAAAGGCGGAACCGCGGCCAAAAGCAGCCCCTTCGAAGAAGTGATTCAGGGTTGGCCGCTGAGTGCGTGTTCCGCCTTTTCCATTGCGTCTTGGTCAAGATCCCAAATGCCTTCGCTTTTCTCCCCTTTTTCCTCGACCAGCTTTTCAGGTTACCCTGCTTATTTATGTAGGCTTCTCAAGGTGTCTTCACAGTTCTCTTACGCCGACCCTCTCTCGACCAAGAGTTGCTTCTCCTTCCTTGCGAGACGCCCACCGTATAGAAAGATCCATACGCTGATCAGGCATACGACAGCACTCAAAGCAAAGCCACCGCTGTAATCGGTAAATTGTCCGCCATCATCCGCTCCACCTAGCATACCGAGCCCCATCGCCGCACCGAATACCATGCCGACATTGCGGATCATCCCGACCATCCCGCTGATGCTGGCTGATTCATGGGCTGGCACATGCTTCATGATCAGGCTCAGGTTCGGTGAAGCCGTAAGTCCCATGCCTGCCCCAACCATTCCGATCATGATGGCAATCAGCACGAGGGAGCTTTGCTCATAGAACAGCGCGAACAGCAGCGTGCCCAATCCCATCAATCCCAAGCCGGCCAAGGTCAAACGTTTCGGACCATAGCGATCTGACAATCTTCCTGCCATCGGTCCGGACAAGGCCAGCACGAGCGGATAGGCAATCATGATATAGCCTGCCAGTGCAGTCGGCATTTTTTGAAAACCAGTCAAGTAAAAGGGCGTTACTGCCAATGTCGTATTAGCTGCTGCATAGGAGGCAAAGGTGACGGCCATCCCGCTCGCCACCATCGGACTTTTACAGGTTTGCAACGGGAGAAACGGCTTTTGCTGCCGTCTCTCCCACAAGGTCAGCACCAGCAGACTGGCGACGCTTCCCGCCAGAACCAACGTGGTCGGTGCGGACAGCCAGCCGTATTTGTTGCCGTTGGACATGCCGTAAATCAGGGAACCGATCAAAAGCATGAACAGCAT
This sequence comes from Brevibacillus panacihumi W25, assembly GCF_000503775.1. Taxonomy (GTDB): domain Bacteria; phylum Bacillota; class Bacilli; order Brevibacillales; family Brevibacillaceae; genus Brevibacillus; species Brevibacillus panacihumi_A. Next base: position 1,346,463 of record NZ_KI629785.1, read on the forward strand.
AATGCTGACAAGCGGAAACGGTTCTTTTGTTTTTACCCCAGCATCTTTTGGGATATACCGAAATGCCAGAACCGTACCCGCAATGGAGACGGGCACATGAATCAAAAACAGCCAGCGCCATCCCAGCCACTCCGCCACCATCCCCCCAATGACCGGTCCCGACATGGCACCCAATGCCACTGCCGTACTGACCAGCCCCAGCGCTCTTCCCATTTTGTTTTTGGGAAAATGGACGGCGATCAACGCGACATTGGTGGCTTGATACATCGCTGCACCGATGGCCTGTACCACGCGCAGCACGAGCAAAACAGCAAAGCTTGGGGATAGAGCCAAAAGGATCGAGCTGATCAAAAAGAGCAGATACCCCAGGTTATGGATCAGGCGAAGTCCGACCCGATCCCCCAGCTTGCCCATCAGCGGCAGGAATGAAGCAATCACCAGGAGATACCCCACCGTAATCCATTGAATGCTTCCCAGACTTACATGAAAAACGTTCATCAGCTCGGGCAAGGCTACATTCATGACCCCTGCCGTAAAATGAGAGACGAAGATTCCCAGCAGCACCGCGATCAGCACCATGCGCTGTTGGCGCAAGTCGATCGACATGTTCCCACCTCCTCTGCTTGACCGAACACGAGATTATGCGTTTAGTTTGCTAGACTTTGACAGGGGTGTCAAGAAAAGTAGGGGCAGGATGCGGACATACAGAAGAGGGTATCTGACGACGCGGATACCCTCCTTGATTCGCGATTATCGAGATGATCAGAATGCAGGCAAAACTCTTCGCTTCAGAAAACTGACGACAGCGGCCAGATATTTTTCATACTCGTCCTTGATCACACTGTGGCTGCTGTTCTCAAAGATTACCAACTCACTGTTGGGAATGCGCTGTGCGATTTCTACCGACTCCTCCACGGGTGTGATCCAATCGTGGCGCGCCCCCATAATGAGAGTAGGGGCGGTGATGTTCGGCAGTTCATCCCGCAGGTCGAAGGTTTTCAAAAAGCCGCCGAAGCCTTGGTTTAAAGCATGGTACGAACGATTGGAGCGCGCCCTGGCATCGAGCGTTCGCTGCTTTTCTTCTTCGCTCGGCTGTGCGTTATGCGTGACCGAGTACATCGGCGCCATGATTTCATAGAAGCGATTCAACTGCTCCTGGGACTCGAATTGACCCTCCCATAGTACGGCCGTGATTTCTTTCATCTCCGGTGTTCCCTTTTCCTCGACGATCTTTTTGGCCTTGTGGAGAAACTCGTAACTCGGCGAAGTCGTCAACAACAGCAGCCCTGCTACGTGATCGGGATAGCGCAAGGCGTACTCCTGCGCCACCATACCGCCGTAGGAATGCCCGTGCAGCACGACCTTTTCCAGCCCCAAATGCCTGCGCAGCGCATCAATGTCCGCTACATTGTTTTCCAGGGTATAGCTCTCCTGCGGTCCATGGTCCGAATGTCCGCTGCCGCGATTGTCGATGTAGACGAGCTGCATGTGCTCGGATAGCGGTGTCAGGCCCGGCTTGTAACCCGTGTGATCGCCGCCCGGACCTCCGTGCAGGATAAAGCAGACCGGCTTTTCCCGCAGGATCGGCCCGTCCGGCACCCACCCCATCCCCTCTACATCGAAAAAAATGCGTGTTCCATTAATGTGTGCGTACATATTCTATCTCTCCTTTTTCTCGTCGTAGAGATGGCAGCGAACCATCTGTCCTGCGATGAACGTCTCCTTGGGCACCTCTGTCTTGCAGATGTCCATGCAAGCGTGACAGCGCGGATGAAAGCGGCAGCCCGACGGCGGATTGGCCGGCGACGGCAAATCTCCCTGCAAGATGATCCGCTCCTTTTTCTCATCCGGGTCCGTTACGGGGATCGCGGAGATCAAGGCTCGGGTATACGGATGAAGCGGCGATTGAAACAGCTCTTCCTTGCGCCCCAGCTCGACGATCTCGCCCAGATACATGACCGCCACCCGGTCTGAGATGTGCTCCACGACACCCAAATCGTGGGAAATGAAGATATAGGTCATGCCGAACTGCTCTTGCAGATCCTGCAGCAGATTCAGGATTTGCGACTGAATCGACACGTCCAGTGCGGACACAGGCTCGTCAGCCACAATGAGCTGTGGCCGAAGCATGATGGCCCGGGCAATGCCGATGCGCTGGCGCTGCCCGCCGGAGAACTGATGCGGATACCGATCCAGATGAGCCAAAGTCAGTCCGACAATCTGGATGGTCTCCTCGATAATCTGCGTGCGCTTCTCCTTCGGGACCTTTTGGGCGATCAACGGCTCCTCCAGGATGCGGCGGATCGTCAGCTTGGGATTGAGCGTGGCAAAAGGGTCCTGAAAGACGATTTGCAGCTCACTGCGCATCGCCCGCATTTCCTTGCCCGACAATTTGGTCAGATCCTGACCGCGATACCGCACCTCTCCTGCCGTCGGTTCCAGCAGGCGCAACAGGCAGCGCCCGGTCGTAGATTTGCCGCAGCCGGACTCTCCGACAATGCTGAGCGTCTCTCCCTCATAGACGGTCAGATCAATTCCATTTACCGCCTGAACGTAAGAAGGCGGCTGAAACCAGCCTTTTTTGCTGGCAAAATGCTTCTTCAGCCCTTTGACCTCCAGAATGGGTTGGCTCATGTCCGCTCACTTCCTTCCGTACCGGCATCCGGAGCATGCAGCCAGCATCTGCACTCCGATCCGTCAGCCATCTTCAACAGGCTCGGGCTTTGCTGCTGACAGATCGGCATGGCCTCGCTGCATCGGGGAGCAAATCGGCAGCCCTGTGGCCATTCACCAGGGGACGGGACATTGCCCGGAATGGCGTACAGCCTCTTCACGCCTGTTGCCCGATGCGGGACCGAGCGTATCAGTCCCATCGTGTAGGGATGCTTGGGTGCTCGCAACAAGGTGCGCACATCGGCGGATTCAATGACTTGACCGGCATACATCACAAGCACCCGGTCGCACATCTCGGCGACGACCCCCAGATCGTGGGTGATGAGCATGACGGACATCCCGGTGTTGTCACGCATCTCGCGGATCAGTCCCAGCATCTGCGCCTGGATCGTCACATCCAAGGCCGTCGTCGGCTCATCCGCGATCAGAAGCTGGGGCTGGCAGGCCATCGCCATCGCGATCATGACGCGCTGTCTCATTCCTCCTGACAGGCGGTGCGGATACTCCGCATAGATGTCTTTTGCCCGAGGGATTCCGACAAGGGTCAAAAGCTCTATCACCCGCTGCTTTCGCGCTTCCGGTCCGAGCGAGGTGTGCAGATGCAGGACCTCTCCGATCTGCCTGCCGATTGTGAGCACCGGATTGAGCGAGGTCATCGGCTCCTGAAAAATCATCGCCATCCGGTTTCCCCGCAGCTTGCGCATATCGGCTTCAGACAAATGCAACGTCTCCTGTCCTTCAAAGCGAACGCTTCCGCTGACTTTGCCGTTCTTGCCGAGCAGCCGCATAATCGACAGCGAGGTCACGCTTTTTCCACAGCCCGACTCTCCGACGATCCCCAAGGTCTCCCCCTTTTTCACTGTAAAATCGACGCCATCCACGACGGTTACCGCCCTGTTTTGACGATTGGAAAATTGTGTGGTCAGTCCATTTACTTCCAGAACAGACGGTCGGCCATTCATAGGGCACCTCCTAGACAAGCTAGCCTGCATGTTGTGATATACTGCTCATAATCCAAACATTCAAAACCTTCAGAAGGGGGCTTGCGACATGAATATGGATCATATTGAGGCGTTTCTGTACGCGTTTCAACTCGGGAGTTTCAACAAGGCGGCTGAGGCGCTGTATCTTACCCAACCTTCCGTGACTGCCAGAATCCAATCCTTGGAACGGGAACTGGGAGGCCCCCTTTTTCATCGCGACAACAAACACATCTCTTTGACGGAGCGCGGCAAACAATTCCTGCCGTACGCCCAGAAGATTCTCCATGCGTACCAGGAGATTTCCACTACATTGCGGGAACAGCCCCAATCCAGCAATAATTTGACGATCGGCTGCACCCTCTTGATGTCCACCCATATACTTCCGGAAATCCTGCCGCTCTATCGCGAAAAATACCCCGGTGTCAACATTCGCATCCTCGTGGGCTCCTCGGCTTTCGTGCTGGAAAAGGTGTTGAACAAAGATGTCGATTTCGGACTGGCCAGGACGGTTTCCCACCCCTTGATCGACTCCTATCATCTGCACACCGACACCATGCGCCTCGTGGTGCCTGCCTCGCACCCGTTCTGTTCCATGCCGCCGCACAAGCTCACATGGGATCTGGTCGGACGTGAACCGCATATCGTGCTTGCACACGGGACACTGGAATGGCTCATGATCCAGCGCCACTATCATCGCAACGAAATCCTCCCGAACATCATCATGGAGGTCCCGAACTTCGAAGCTGCCAAAAAGATGGTGATGCGCGGTGTCGGAATCAGCTTTTTGCCGGAGCTTTGCGTTCTGGAGGAGCTTGCCAGCGGGCAGCTTGTTGAAATCTCCCCCAAGCCTATGGCGCAGCTTGCCCGCAAGAGCGATATTATCTGCTTGCGCGAGTCCAAGCGGGATCTCGTCGAGTTTTTCATCCATGCGGTCAAAGGAATCGAACGGAAATGGGCAGCCGTCAAATCTCATTAATTGGATTTTGGATCCAGAATGTCACGCAGGGCATCCCCGAGAATATTGACTGAAAAGACGACGATGCTGATCGACAGCCCCGGAAACGTAGCAAGCCACCAGGCATCCGTAATATACTCCTTGCCCTCGCTGAGCATCGTTCCCCATTCGGGTGTCGGTGGCTGCGCTCCAAGTCCGATGAAGCTGAGCGCTGCCGTATCCAGAATGGCGATGCCAATCTGCAAGGTGGTGTAGACCAGCAAGGTGCTCATGATGTTTGGCATGATCTGAAACAGCAGGATACGCGCTTGAGAGGTTCCCATCGCACGGCTCGCCTCTACATATCCGGATGACTTGACGCCAAGCGTCGAGCCTCGCGTCAGCCGGGCGTACTTGGGAATCCCGGCGATCCCGACCGCAATCATGGCATTGGTCAGGCTGGGGCCAAGGATCGCCACGATCGCCATCGCCATGATGATATTGGGAATCGCCAGCAAAATATCCATGATCCGCATCAGGACCGAATCGACGACACCGCCGACGAAGGCGCTTGTCACACCGATAAAGGTCCCCGTAATAAAGGTGATCGAGACGGCCATCACCGCTACCATCAACGTGACGCGCGTGCCGTGCAGCAGCCTGGAAAATACGTCGCGGCCAATCGAATCTGTCCCCAGCAGATGCTCTGCCGACGGTTCAGCCAGCAATGCCTCGTAGTACGGCTTGGTCGGATCATGCGGCGCAAACCAGGGGCCCGCGATCCCGACTGCGATCACCAGCAGGAGGATCAACATGCTGTATCTCGATTTTGGATTGTTCCACAGCTTGCGCAAGAGTCCGTCTTCTCGGGCGTGGGGCTTTTGCTGCGGCGCAGAAAGTACTGCTGGATTCACTTGGCTCACGATGTCCCCTCCTTCGTCTGCCCGACTTCAATGCGCGGATCAATGAGGCTGTAGACGATATCGACCAGCATGTTGACCAAGACAAAGATGACGCCAATGAACAGGATGATCCCTTGTACGAGTGGAAAGTCGCGGGATGCAATCGAGCTGATCGCCAAGGACCCCAGCCCCGGCCAGTCGAAAACCCGCTCGATGATCACGGTGCCTCCCAATAGCGAGGCAATCTGCAATCCGATGATCGTGACGACCGGAATCATCGCATTGCGGAAAGCATGGACGAACAGCACGGCGCGCTCTCCCAAGCCTTTGGCCCGCGCAGTCCGGATATAGTCAAAGGACAGGACCTCTACCATTCCCGCTCTGGTCAATCGGCTGATTACCGTCGAGGCCAGAACACCGAGTGTGACAGCAGGCAGGATCAGGTCGCGAAAGCCGGTCCCGCCTGCGATCGGAAGCCAGCCCAGCTTCACGGTAAACAGCATGATCAGCAGAATGCCCAGCCAAAAGCTCGGGACGGAAACACCCAAGGTCGCAATGCTCATGGCGGAGAAATCAATAAACGTATCCTTGAAGCGTGCGGCGAGCACCCCCATCGTTATCCCGATGCAGATCGCCAGAAACATGCCGCTCGCCGCCAGCTTTACGGTAGCGGGAAAACGCTCCAGGATCTCGGAGAGGACAGGACGTCCCGTCTTGAAGGACGTCCCCAAATCTCCTTGCAGCACACCAGCTATATACTGAAAATATTGCGTGACCAAGGGCTGGTTCAGCCCAAGCTGCTCTCGCAATGCATGGACCTGCTCGGCTGTTGCATTTTCGCCCAGCATGATCCGGATGGGATCGCCGGGAATCAGATGGATCAGCGCAAAGGAAAAGATCGAGATCCCGAGCAGGACGATCAGTCCAGACGCAAGTCGTTGGAGAATGTACTGTTTCATTGGTTTACCCAGCTATCGTGGTACATCAAGCCGCGCAGCGGATGGATGCCGACGCCTTCAACGGGCTTGCGGACCACGTTGAATTGTTTCTCGGTGTAGATCGGCACCCACCAGGCCTGGTCTACCACGTATTTTTGGATCTCTTTATACACGTCCTTGCGTGCTGCGCTGTCCACCGTCGTTCTGCCTTTCACCAGCAGTTCGTCCATTTTTGCGTCTTTGACATAGCTGAAGTTCAAGCCGTTGTCCGCTTGGCTGGAGTGCAGGAAGAGATAGAGCACATCCGGATCATTCAGCGTGTAGCCCATCAGCGTCATATCGAAACTTCCCTTGGTGGCGGTATCCACCAGCGCGCCCCATTCCAGCGTCACGATATTCACCTCGACGCCGATGTCCTTGAGCATGGCCTGAATCAACTGGGAAGCCTGCGCCCATGTTCCCGTCTGCGTCAGAAGATCCAGCTTGAGCGGCTTGCCTCCTTTTTCATACAGTCCTTGCGCGTTTTTCGTATAGCCCGCTTTTTCCAACAACGCCTTGGCTTCTTCGACCTGGTATTTCAGACCGTAATCCATGACCCCTTCATCATAGCCGAACAAGGATGGCGGCAATGGCCCATAGGACACGACGCCCTCGCCCTGGATGACCGCCTTCATAATCGCTTCCTTGTTGATTGCTTTGTTCAAGGCCTGTCTCACTTCGATTTCCTGGAACGCCGGCCTGCGCGTGTTCAGCATGACGAACAGCCCCAAGCCGTTGCGCAGCATTTCTTTGACTTCGAACTGCGGATTGTCCCGGTACTTGGCGACATCCTTGGCTACGACGCCTCGGGCGATGTCGATCGAACCGCTGTCCAGAGCCGCGAGCAAGGTTTGGTTCTCGCTGATAAAGCGATAGACGAGCCTGTCCGCGTATGGCGCCCCCTGATTTTGGAAAATCGGATCTGCCCAGGCGAACTCTTCGTTGCGCGTAAAGGAGATGGACTGTCCGTTCTCCCACTTTTCAAATTTCCACGGTCCCACTCCGACTGGCTGGCGTCCGTATTTGTCGCCCGCCTGTGCAATGGCCTGCAACGACAATGGCTGAAGCCATCCCGGATCGCTGAGGAATTGCAGCAGCGGCGCAAACGGCTGCTTCAGATGCAGGACGAGGGTCGTATCATCCGGCGCTTCTACGGACTCTACCTCGGACAGATTGCTGCCTGCCACTTTTGCTGCTGTCGCCGGATCGAGCGCGCGCTGGTACGTCTCTGCGATCGACTTGGCGGTCATGTCTGTCCCATCGTGAAACTTCACGCCTGTGCGAATCTTGAACGTCCAGGTTTTGCCGTCCTCCGAAACTTCCCAGCTTTCCGCCAGATAGGGCTTGAATTCCAAGGTATCCGGGTCCTGCGTGACAAGACTCGCGCCCAGATTTCCAGCGATCTGGTTCGCCACGGCCATCCCTGTCTTGTGGATGTCCAGCTGGTCAGGTTCATTGGCGATGCCGATCGTGATCGTTCCGCCTTTTTTCGGTTGGAGGTTGGCTGTCGCTGCCGGCGCTTCCGTGGACGTAGATGTGGTCGGCGTTCCCGATTCTGATGCTGGCGTACTTGCTGGCGGTGTACTGCACCCGGCGATCAGCGAGAGCGACAGGGACACCATCGTTGCCGTGGAGAAAAGCTTTTTCAGGTGAGCTTTGGGTACCATGTGTCATCCTCCTACTAAAGAAAGTATCGTTATCATTTACAGTACCACTTTTCTAAAAATTTAGATTATTGAACATTTCTATAGGGTATAGACATCGGCTTAGTTCCAGCTGTAGTGGTGAGGAGGAAAAAGGGGAGAACGCTCCAGCGGGTTGGGATCTTTGCTGGGGGTCATTCCTGGCCGGCTCCATTCCAAAGGCGGAACCGCGGCCAAAAGCAGCCGCTTCGAAGAAGTGATTCAGGGTTGGCCGCTGAATGCGTGTTCCGCCTTTTCCATTGCGCCTGGGTGAAGATCCCAAATGCCTCCGCTTTTCTCCCCTTTTTCCTCGACCAGCTTTGCTGCGTCATTCCGACATTCTTTGCAAGACTCTCCAGATGTGTTGTAAAAAAGATTTGCCACATAAACATTAAAAAGCTGCCCCATTTGGGACAGCACTTTGTAATTCCCCTATTTCTGCGCCTTCGCCGTCTGCAAGCGGAAGTTGGCGCGCTTTTCGATTTTGCCGAGGATCAGATCGACCAGAATCACGAGCAGCGCGGCTGGGATCGCCCCGGCCAGCACCTTCTGATCGTCTGTCGTGACGATTCCGCGCATGATCATTTCTCCGAGTCCGCCGGCGCCGACGAAGGTAGCCATTGTCGCAGCCCCGATGGAGACCACCGTAGCGACACGAATTCCCGTCAGAATGATCGGCATAGCCAACGGTATTTTCACCTTGGTCAAAAGCTGCAGCTTGGTCATGCCCATCCCGGTGCCTGCTTCTATCAAATTCTTGTTGACGTTTTCCAGCCCGGCGTACGTGTTCTGGACGATAGGCAAAAGCGAATAGAGAGCCAATGCCGTGATCGCTGTCCCGTAGCCGAGACCTAAAAAAATCATGACGATCAGCAAAAGTGAGATCGTAGGGATGGTTTGGATTGCGTTAATCGTAGTCTGGATCATGAATGCGACACGCTGATTGCGGGTCATCCAGATGGCCAGCGGGACACCCACTGCGATCGCAATCAAGATCGCGCTTGCGCTCATAAAGAGATGTTCTCCCGTAAAAGCCAGCAGCTGTTTCCAGGAGCTCGCAAATACTCCCAAGGTCCCGATCAAGAGATCCATCGCATCTGCCTCCTTTCCATCAAGCCTTCTCTTACTTCTGGATCAATCCGTGTTCAAGCAAAAATTCGCGGGCGATTGCCGCCGGGTCTTTCTTTTCGATATCCGCCTGATAGTTCAAGGCAGTCATGGTCTGGGTATCAATCTTGCCTGCCAGCTTGTTGATGACCTCTTCCAACTGCGGATACTTCTTCAACGTGTCATTGCGGACGACAGGAGAAGCGCCGTATGGCGGGGAGAAAAGCTTGTCATCCTCCAGGGTAACGAGATTGTACTCCTTCAGCCGCGAATCAGTCGAATACGCAAGAACAATATCTACTTCTTTCGTGTCTACTGCCTTGTATACCAATCCGATATCCATCGGCGTTGTTTTGCCAAACTGGAAGCCGTATTCCTGGATAAACGCCTGGTAACCGTCATTGGGCCGCTCGAGCCAGCTTGAATCCGTACCCAGGCTCAGCTCCTTGGCATGCGCTGCCAGATCCGAGATTTTTTGCAGATTGTACTTGTCAGCCAATTCCTTGCGCACCGTGAAGACGTAGGTGTTTTCAAAGCCATACGAAGGGAACCACAGCTGGTCGAATTTCTCGGCCACGCCGTTCTTCACCAGATCAAATGCCTCCTGCGGGTCCTTGCTGAACTCCTCCAACCCGAGACTGCTCGTGATGTCCGTCCCGACATAGCGGACTGCGGAGATCTGGATGTCGTTATTTTGCATGGCCTTCAACACAACCGGTGTAGCGCCCAGGCCGCCTACCAGCTCTGTTTTCAGGTCGGAATTGCCCTCGATCACCTGCTGCAGCATATGCGCCAGAATCGTTTGCTCCGAGGTGGGCTGATGCCCGATTTTGACGACGTCGCCGGAGCTGCATCCCGTCGCCAGCAGTAGAGATAATCCTGTTATGATCAGTGCTTTTATCCAATTGCTATTCTTCATCTTGAACGTTTCCCCCTCAATTGGCACGCTTTATCTTTAATCCTTTCGGCGTGCACATCTTCTGAATATTTCGTGTAAGCAAGTCAGCAATCGTCGCCAGCATTGCGGTTGCAAGCGCACCTGTAATCATCATATTGTCGTTTGCAAGCCCAAGTCCGGTAAATACCAGGTAGCCGAGTCCGCCGCCGCCGATGACAGCCGCCAGCGTGGCCCAACTGATGGTATAGATCGTTGCTGTTCGAAACCCTCCCATAATAATCGAGATCGCCATCGGCAACTCGATCTTCCACAAAATTTGAAAACTGGTCATGCCCATGCCGCGTGCCGCTTCGATCAAGGCCGGGTCCACTTCGCGAATCCCCGTATACGTGTTGCGCAGCATCGGCAAAAGCGAATAGAGAAACAATGCGACAATCGCCGGTACTGCCCCGATTCCGAGCAACGGAATCATCAGCCCCAGCAGGGCAAGGCTCGGAATGGTCTGTAAAATATTCACAAACCCGATGACATAGGTATTGATCTTTTCCGTTCGTGTCAGCAGAATGCCGAGCGGTACAGCGATCAAAAAGCCTCCAGCTACCGCGATCAAGGAGATGTAGCTGTGTTCCCAAAGCAGTTTGAGCACCAGATCATATCTATCTGTAAAAAATTGGATAAGTCCACTCATCCCCTCACCCCATTTCTATGAAATACTCCATTTGGGGAGCGTCGCCGCTTTTTTGGACACGTTTGGATGAAGCTCCTTCACCTTGCGCAGGCGCTTGGCCCCGATAAAGTTCACCACGAACTCGTTGGCTGGATGCTGCAGCAATTGTTCGGGAGTATCCAGCTGGACGACCTCCCCGTCGTTCATCAGGCAGATGCGATCCGCAATTTTGATCGCCTCGTCCATATCATGGGTGACGAACACAATGGTTTTGTTGATCGTCTTTTGCAAACGCACGAACTCGTCCTGCAATTGTTCTCTGCTGATCGGGTCCAACGCGCTGAATGGCTCATCCATCAGGATAATCGGAGGATCGGCTGCCATCGCGCGTATTACCCCTACACGCTGCTGCTGGCCGCCGCTCAGCTCAGCCGGATAGCGGTTTTTGAACACCTTGGGATCGAGCCCCACCATGTCCAGCAGCTCATCTACCTTTTGCTCGATTTTGGCTCGATCCTGCTTTTTCAGCTTGGGGACCAGGGCCACATTTTCTCCGATGGTCATATGCGGGAATAGCGCGATCTGCTGGATCACATACCCGATGCTGCGGCGCAGCTCCACGGGATCAGCCAAAGAGATGTCCTCTCCGTTGATCTCGATTTTGCCTGCTGTCGGCTCGATCAGGCGATTGATCATTTTCATGGTCGTCGTCTTCCCGCAGCCGCTGGGGCCGATCAGGACAAACAGCTCGCCTGCTTTGATCTGAAGATCCAGACTTTTGATAATGGAGGTATTGCCAATGCTTTTTTCCACTTGGTGAAAGGAAATCATAAGCACCACTCCTTCGATAAAATTTATGGAAAGAAAAAGAGTCGAACCACTGCGCGCGCCAGGAAAGGCCATCCCGGCGAAAGCAGTATTTCGACTCTTTTCTCACATACAAATATGAGGAAATAAGCTTGCATATTCACTGAATGAAAGCCCAAATAGAGCTGCCAATCATGCGATGAAAAAGCAAGCAAACAAACGTAGATTGTATGCAAATTTCTGCTTTAGCCGACGAGGTTAGCTGACGGGTAGGATGGCAGTTAGCATCCCTTCTGCTTGCACAGAATTAACCCCAAAGATGGTTCCCCCGTTTTCGTCTGGAGACGAAACTAGGCCCGATATGAAATTAGTGAAGGTTTTCGTATTGCTAATGTCTTTCAGTTTACCATAATGCGATCGTCGCCTCAATTTTCAAAAAACGCCGTATAACTCCCTCTGACTCTCTCAAAGGGAGTTAACCGTAATCAGTTGACTCTTTCTTCCGAATACTCGGGAATCCTTCCAAATCCTTCCCGGACTCGTCGAACTTTTGCCGACATGTTAAGCCTCATTGTAAAAGATGCAGCAAAAATGTCAGGGTCCCGACGCTCATCACTGTCGTGATCAGCACGCTGCTGGAGACAAACTGCGGTCTGGCGTTGAACTGGATGGCGTACATCGCCGTGGTGGCCGCTGACGGCATGGCTGCCAGAATGACCAGAACCTTCTGCAAAAGAGGATCAATCGGAAACAGCAGACAGATCAAATAAGCGAGCACAGGCGAGGCGATCAAGCGAATGACGCTGGCGATACTCAGGCCCTTCCACTCCAGCCCCTTCGCTGATACATTGGCAAGCTGCATGCCAAGGATGAGCATGACGACGGGGATGGCTGCCTGTGCGACCAGGTCTATCGCCTGATAATAGCTCTCCGGGATCACGATTTGGAATTGTTGAAACAAAATCGCGACGATGACAGCGTGGTTGGAGGGCTGCTTGAGGACCATCTTGATCGCGTCCTTGGCGCCGCCCTTGCCGCGAGAGGCGAAATAGACGCCAAACACGCCCATGATAATCGCGTGAAAGACCATGATCTGCACCGCGTAGTTGAATCCTGCCTCGCCATAGGCGAACAGGATGATCGGCGTACCGTAGTTTCCGCTGTTCATGAATGCGGTGGACAGCATCATCGCGCTCTCCTGCTGCTTGTCGTACTTGAAGCATTTTGCCGTGATTTGCGTGATCACGATCAGCCCGATGGTCAACAGCATGGAGATGATCACGATGTAGAACAACTGCAGGTCAAGCGGTGTTTTGTAAAAGGTGCGAAATACAAGAGCCGTAGACAGCACGTATATGGCAAGTGTCGAGATGGGCTTGAGATCCAGCTTGTAGACCCGCTGTAGGATGTAGCCACTGAGGAAAATCAGCAATACCGGTAAAATGACTTGAAAAAAAATCATATGAGTTCCCTACTTCCGCTTCGATTCACATCCATGCTTTAGTATACCAGAGCGAAAGCAAAAAAGGCCGATCACGCCCCATTTTTTGTGGAGCGAAATCAGCCTGAACAGGTCTTTTATTCCTTCCATTCCACCGCTGCAATGCTTTCCGAACCCGTCGGATGCAACACGTACCCAGACAGTCCTGCCCTTGCCGCCATCATCGGCTTGGCATGGGCGAGCGGAATCATCGGCGCGTCTTCAAACAGCAATTCCTGTGCTTTTTTGTACATGTCGATCCGTTTTTGATGATCGACCGTCGACGCCGCCTCTACCAGAATGTCTTGAACCTCCTTGTTTTTGTAGCGCATCCGATTCTCATTGGGATTGAACAAGACGTTCAGGAAGTTGTCCGGATCGCCATTGTCCCCTGTCCAGCCCAAGAGGTACATATCCTGCTCCCCTTGCCTGATCTTCGCCAGATAGGTCGCCCACTCCATCGTGACAATCTGGGCGTCGATGCCGATCTTGGCGAAATCCTGCTGCAGCGCCTCAGCGATCTTCTGCCCTTCCGTCATGTATTGACGCGGAACAGGCATCGCCCACAAGGTTGTTTTAAATCCATTGGGGTAGCCTGCCTCTGCAAGGAGCTGCTTCGCTTTTTCCAAATCATAAGGGCGATCCTGAATAGCATCATTATAGCCCCATACAGATGGCGGCGTCGCGTTGACGGCTGGCTCTGCGCTGCCGCCGTAAAAAGCATCCACTATCCCCTGCTTGTCGACGGCATAGGCAACGGCCTGACGCACCTTTTGGTTGTCAAACGGCTTTTTCTCCACGTTAAACGCGAGATACGCCACGTTCATAGGCGGACGATCCAGAAGTTGCAGCTCGGCGTTTCCTTTTACAGACTCGGCGTCATCAGGGTTTAGTCCGTCCATCAGGTCGATCTCGCCGGAGACGAGCGCAGTCAGACGGGCTGTATTGTCGGGAATCACCTTGAATACCGCTTCTTCCAGCTTCGGCACTCCCGGCTGCCAGTACTGCTCATTCTTTTTCAATGTAATGGTCTCATTGCGCTTCCACTCTACAAAGACAAACGGTCCGGTCCCGACCGGATTTTCCTTGAAGCCCAAGCCGTGCTTTTGCAGGGCGGCAGGAGAAGCGATGGCGAACGCAGGCATGGCCAGGTTGTTGAGGAACGGAGAGAGCGGTTTTTTCAGTTTGAACTCGACGGTGTGCGGGTCGATAGCTTTGACGCTTTCAATGATGTGTCCTTCCTCTCCCTTAAACCCGCCAAACATGTCGTTGTAATAGGAAAAGCTGACTTCGCCGTGCAACGGATGATTTTTGTCCATCCAGCGCTCGAAGTTGAATACGACAGCGTCGGCGTTGAAATCCGTACCGTCGTGGAATTTGATTCCCTGGCGAAGCTGGAAGGTATACGTAAGCCCGTCCGGAGCGATCTCCCACTTCTCTGCCAGTCCCGGACGGATATTGGTATTGTCCGGTTCAAAATTGAGCAGCGTCTCCAGCACATTGACAGTCACCTTGAACGATTCGCTGTCCGTGGCAGCGATCGCATCCAGCGTCACGGAATCCCCGCCCCGTCCGATAATCAGTTTTTGCTCTTTGACAGGCTGGTTCGCAGCAGGCTGTGCCTGTTCAGACGTCTGTGCTGCCTCTCCTGTTGGAGGGCTGGCGCTGTTTGGCGGTGCCGAAGGAGAACATCCCGCAGCAAACAGTCCAACTGCCAGCGTTAGCGAGTACCAAACATTTCGATTCCATTCCATCATGGGCCGTTGTCTCCTTTCCTGGTTCATGAAGTAAATGGTAGCCGAAGTATTTGTAAAATACAATATATTCAGTAAATTTTACCCAAATTCCTGAAGCATGTCTTCAGGAATAATCGCGTTACTCAGGGAAGTAGCCTTTTGAGGCATCAAGCAGCCCTTCCAGTTGCGTGACGGCGGAAAAAAACTCAGGATGTGCATCCTGGTTCTGCTCTGCCAGATCCTTCAGGTCGCTATATGCTTCCGACAGACGGAAAAAAGGGGCGTCTAGGTTGGGCTTTCTCTCGTGGGGAAGCTCCGTCATCACCATATTGGTTTCCAGGTAAAAGGTATCCGCCGAAACATGCTCAATGTCGTTTTTGACTTCCTGCAGTACATTTTGAAGTTCGCTGGGGAGGATCTCCTGATGCTTCAGCAAATTGTCAACAACAGTGAGGACGTACTCTTTTTTGGTCAAGGCAGCTCGTCATCCTTTCGTCTTTCCTGTCTCCTTACTTTGCCCAGAGCTGCTTCCATTTACTCCTAGTGAGACTTGAGTACCGTTGGTCAGACTGTAGTGGAGGCGAGGAAAAAGGGGAGAACGCTCTGGCGGGTTGGGATCTTTGCTGGGGGGCATCCCTGGCCGCCTTATTGCAAAGGCGGAACCGCGGCCAAAAGCAGCCCACTTCGAAGTAGTGATTCAGGGTTGGCCGCTGAATGCATGTTCCGCCTTTTCCATTACGGCTTGGTCAAGATCCCAAATGCCTTCGCTTTTCTCCCCTTTTTCCTCAACCAGCTTTCATTGATCCCCCGTAAACCCTTTGGGGGCTACTCAGGATGTTTTTGATGTACTACTGATGTGAAAGAAACAGTTGTGGAGCCGTGTACAACGCTGGCGTCCCGCCCGTATGCAAAAACAACACGCGGTCCTCGCGGGTCAACTCCCCTTTGCGAATCTTTCCGATGAGTCCTGCCATCGCTTTGCCCGTGTACACAGGGTCCAGCAAAATTCCCTCGGTGCGAGCGACGAGCTTCACTGCCTCGACCATCTCCTCTGTGGGAATGGCATAACCCGCCCCGACATATTGGTCGTCGCAGCGTACGGCATCGTCCGGGATTTTTCCTTGCAGTCCTGTGAGTGCAGCTGTCCGATACAGCAAATCCCGCACCTGTGTCTCTTTGCCTTCCCGCGTACCGCTGACATTGATGCCGATGACCTTGGTGTTCGACTGCCGCGCAAGAAAACCTGCGACCAATCCTGCTTGTGTGCCTCCGCTCCCCGTACCTGTCACGACAAAGTCAAACGGTGTCCCGTCTGCCATCGCCTGCTGCTCGATTTCATCCGCGCAGGCCATATAACCGAGCGAGCCAATCTGATTGGAGCCGCCAAGCGGGATGATATACGGCTTTCGCCCTTCCTTTTCAGCGGCTTGAGACAGATTTTCCATGGCTACTTGCAGATCGGCGTCTGCCGGAACCAGCTCGATTTTTTCTACGCCCATGAGATGGAACAAAAGATGATTGCCGCTCGCCAGCGGATCGTGTTCCCCGAGCTCAGGTTTGGAGAGCACCAATTGGCAGCGCAAGCCTTCCCGAACTGCCGCCGCCAGGGTGAGGCGGCAGTGATTGGACTGCACTGCTCCGCAGGTGATCAGCGTATCTGCTCCCTGCCGAATGGCATCGGATACGAGATATTCCAATTTGCGCGTCTTGTTTCCCCCTGCCGTCAAACCCAACAAATCGTCGCGTTTGATCCAGATGGACGGTCCCCCCAAGGCTTCTGAAAGCCGTTCCAGCTTTTGAATCGGCGTCGGTCCCATCGTGTAGGTCCTGCGATGATAGCGAATCTCGTTCATGTGCGGCTCGCCTCTTTTCTTGGTATGGTCTTTACTCCATACCACAAATCCGCAGCAAAATCCTTTTCCATGATGCGGAAAAAAGCGAAACGAGGCTGCACAGTCGCAACCTCGTTGTTTCGTTTTCACCTCGTCAATTGCAGAAGCCAGTCCCTTAGATCTACAATACGCAGCGTTTTCGGACGCGTATCCGTCCCTGAAACAAGCAGTGGAACCAGCGAATCTTTTTCATGCAACGAGCCATGAGCAGCTCCGCCGATGTGGGTAGGCGAACTTTCCCCGACAAGCTCATAGCCGGGCTTTACGGTGATAACCACGTATCTTCCTTCGTGAGAATGCATGGCACCGTACAATCTCGCCAATACATCCGGATACTTTCCGTATTGGATCCGCTTGCTCTTAAGATCAAGGTCTAGTAGTTCGGGATTGCCTGTGAGGTGCCACGTCTGCCCATATTCATCTATGTATTTGCCTCCGGGACGATAGGAGAAGGTTTGCGTGGTATTCCCCGCCGTAACCAGAATATCTTGACCGGCTTTTCTTGCGATGATATCGAGCTTGTCTTCTTGTTGCAATTGCTTGACAAGCGCAGGCAACGCAACGTTCGAATCGATGGCGTAGATGTATGCCATGCGCTCATTCGGCATAATCACTACCTGATCTTCCTTGGAAACAGGCTCGCTCAATTTCGCAATTCGGTAAGGCTGCAAAAGAGGCCGAAGATCAATCTTGGCTTCTTGGCGGTCATCCAGAACGGTGGTTTGCCCACTGTCCCCCATGACGATCCATACAGCCTGCTTGACAGCCTGATCCCACGATCCATAGGTATTCAGCACCTCTTGCAGCGCTTGATCCGCTTTGATAATTCCAGCTTCCTCAGCAGGTCCCTTTTTATGCACAGTCATATCGTTCTCCGGAAAATAGGCGATGGTGAGCGCAGGAAGCTTTTTATCGCGAATCAGAAAAGCCAGGTCTTGAGCAGTAAATGTATTGTTCAATCCATATTTTTTCCACACTTGGGCGTTGCGGTTATTCTTCGGGTCCAATTGGGCAAACGCCGCGTAGGAAAGCAGGGATGGCCCGGTCACTTTGATATGTTCCGGCAGGCTCGTCCCTTTTGCGACAGGTGGTACTCGCAGGATGTGATTTGTTTTGCCGCGAAATACAATCGCATTGATCGAAGCCGATTGTTTGCCTTGCTCCGCCAGCTCTTCATGAATGGTTTTCGTGCGCTTGTTCAGTTGAACCTGATTCAAATGATATACGGCATCCATCACAACTTGCGGTTGATTGATTTTCAAAGCTTCCTTGGGACCGTTCCCGTAGAAAATCATACGTTTTTCCTTGTCGCTGTACCAGACTAAACCAGGTACATGGTGCTGGTCCGTATAGGTGCCTGTCAAAAACGTACTATCAATGGTTACGGACATCGTAGGAAAAGAACTCACCATTTGCGGGAAGTAGCGCCCGTTGTCGTACAGATGCTTCAAGGCAGGCGCACGCCCTTGCTGCATGGCTTTACGCAAAGGCTCATCCATTAAGGAGTCAATGAGGATGACGATAACAGGTTTGGCAGGTCGGGGGGTGACGGATTGGATGCTTTGCTGGTTTGCCTGATCACGTGGAGGGGTGCTGCAACTCAAAACGATAGCCGCGAGCAGCACGATCCAAAGCAAGGGGGTTCCCTTTCTCATCAGCGTTCTCACTTCTATCACCCCTTCGGCCGAAATACAACTGCTACGAGAAAGCCAAAGACAATCGCCGCTGAGATCCCGGCACTCGTCACCTCAAAAATGCCGGTGATAACGCCGACCAGACCACTCTTCTCCGCTTCAGCCATCGCCCCATGCACCAGCGCGTTGCCAAAACTGGTGATCGGCACGGTCGCGCCCGCTCCCGCAAATTTGATCAATGGATCGTACAAGCCGACACCATCGAGGACAGCACCTGCTACGACCAGGGAGGACATGGTGTGCGCCGGCGTCAATTTCACTACATCCAGGAGAAACTGCCCGATCAGGCAAATCACTCCGCCAACCAGAAATGCCCACAAAAACGTCATGATCCCCCTCCTTACAGCGTATCCGCTTCAATAGCTACAGCATGAGCGATACAAGGGATGCTCTCCCCTTGCTGATATGAAATCGGCGACAACAGCGCCCCAGTGGCGACGACCAAGATCCGCTTCCACTCTCCCTCCTGCATGCGGCGCAGCAAATGTCCATAGGTGACGGTGGCGCAACAGCCGCAGCCACTGCCTCCTGACCAAACCGTCGGATTGTCTCCGTAGATCAGCATGCCGCAATCCACGTAGCGCTCCAAAGGAACGTTGACATTGTGCTTGGGCAAAAGCTCGGAGAGAATGGAATGCCCCACCTTGCCCAGATCCCCGGTCACGATTAAGTCGTAGTGGTCATGCGGAAGCTTCAGATCGCGAAAATGGGTTTCGATGGTCGCCAGCGCAGCAGGTGCCATCGCTCCCCCCATATTGAACGGGTCAGACATGCCCATATCGACGATTTTGCCGATTGTGGCGGCTGCCACGCGCAATCCATTCCCTTGATTCGCCACGACGGCTGCCCCTGCTCCGGTCACGGTCCACTGTGCAGTCGGAGGCTTTTGCGAGCCGTATTCCGTGGGATAGCGATACTGCTTTTCTGCAGCTGCATTGTGACTGCTTGTGGCGGCCAATACGTAGTCTGCGGCTTGGCTGTCTACCATCAGGGCCGCCAGCGCCAACCCTTCCATGGATGTGGAACACGCGCCGAAAATCCCCAGAAAAGGGATGGAGAGCGTACGAGCCGAAAAATTGGCAGAGATGCACTGATTCATCAAATCGCCCGCCAGCATGAATTGCACCTGCTCTTTTCTCAGTCCCGCCTTTTCAATCGCCTTGTCGCATGCTTCCTCGAGCAAGACCTTTTCCGCCTTCTCCCAGCTGTCCTGACCGATCATCAGATGACCGTGCAGGATATCAAAATCATTCGCCAACGGTCCCTGTGCCTCAAAGGGTCCGCCAATCGCAGCCCTTCCGGCAATCACCGGCCTCGATGGAAACACCCATGACTGGTAGCCTTGGCGCATCTTTCATCCCCCCATTTTGATCAGTGTTTTGATGAGTCCGATGACAAACGCCGAAGCTACCCCGAAGACGATGACCGAGCCCGCCAGCTTGAACATGTTTCCACCTACTCCCAGCACAAAGCCTTCGCTTCGGTGTTCGAGGGCAGCAGACGTAATCGAATTGGCAAAGCCAGTGACAGGCACGCTGGTTCCCGCTCCCGCCCACTGCGCGATGCGATCGTACCACCCCAATCCGGTCAACAAAGCAGAGCAGAAGATCAGAACCGCTACCGTCGGGTTGCCAGCCGTTTTTTCGGTGAAATCAAAAAAGTGGATAAACATCTCTTGAATCCCCTGCCCGATCAGACAGATCACTCCCCCTACCAGAAAAGCGCGAAGGAAATTGCGGGCAAGCGGACGGGCAGGCTCGTGGCGCTTCGCAAGCTCCTGGTATTCCTGCTGAGTCAAGGTCAACTTTTTCTTTTTCTGATCAGCCATCGATTTCGCTCCCTTTTAACGCATTAACAGCGGTTTGACTGTATCAATCACCTTTTGCAGTTCCTGCGAGTCGCCTTGGTAGGTCCGCTTCACTCGCTGATCCTGCGTTCCCAAAGCATAGAGCTCAAGATCTGCCTGGCATTTTTTCAAGGTGGCGAACGTCAGCTTCATCTCGATCGGCTGGGCAACCTTCAGCTTGTCATCATACAAGTCGAGATAGAGCTGCCCGCCTTTGTCCACTTGTCCCAGGAACACATTTTCCAGAGCGACGCCTGCCTTTTCCAACTCAGCCCGGACCCAATTGCGGTTCAATCCGTTGTTCGCCAGGGGCTCATCCAAAATCACACCATCCATAATGACGGTCTGCGGTTCTTCGGCAGGAGAGACTTTCAGCCCGAGATGCTGCGGTGTCACCGGCTGATGCTGCGACTTGAGCAGCACACTCAAGTCTCCGCTCGCTTCCATCAGGGCAAATTCAACGTCAGCCACGCGAAAAACATCTTTCATGCGCAGATGCTCCAACAAGTCTTCGGTTGTCATCCGCTCACTTTTGAGATTGTCCTCCAGAATTTTTCCATCCTTGATCAGGATCGTGGCATTTCCTTGCACGATGTTGCGAACTTTTTTGCTTTTCAGCGACAGCCATTCCAGCAAGACGGGGAACAACGCGAAAATGGTGAGTGCAATCAAGCTATGATAGATAGGTCCATCTATTTCTGTTGCCATAAATGCTGCGATAGAACCGATGGATATTCCGACGATGTATTCAATATAAGAAATTTGCCGAATCTGCCTCTTTCCAATGATTTTGGTGAGTATAAACAGATAGGCAAAAGCAACGAACGACCGTATGACGATATCTAGCCAATCCGGCATATCCTACCTCCACTTTCCTCCAGGAAAGGAAGAGAGGCTCGAATCCCCTCCCCGTCTCCTGTTTGGAAGCCTTAGAATCCTTTGTATTGCGGTTCTTCGTTTTCCAGCTCAGTCACACGCTGTTCCAGGTTCGTAATGATGGACTGTGTTTGTTCAGCAGCCTGGGTGTACAATTGCTTGGCTTGTTGGTTCTGTGTGCCCAGTGCGAATGTTTCCAGATTCGCCTGTGCACCTTTCAAGCTGGCCAGCGTTTGTTTTACTTGCGCTCCAACTGTCATTTCCTCTCACCTCCTGCAACTATAGAATCAACCAAAAGGAAAGAAATTATCCCCAGTCGATCATCGAGCTTCACCCTCACCTTTCTGGAATTAAAAACAATTAATGAAAAACAAAAAAAGTACCATCTACATGTAGACGGTACGATTCGAAACATTATTTTTTTCTTCGTTACGAAGACAGCGGCTTATATGCGGCTGCTAGTCTGATCAGGTCTTGATCTGAAAGATTTCCGATGATTTGTAGCCGGATGACCTTCCCCTGCGGATCGAGAATGTGAACGGTAAGACGCTGTATTTCGCTGTTTTGAAAAGGGGTAAGGGTAGCTACATTGTCGCTGCCGGGAATCTGCATCACTTTCATATAGCCGGGATATTCGTCGCGGACTCGTGTTTTGTTGTCCAGGATGGCCTGTGTGTACGTATCCCGATCCTGAATGACGACTGCCCACTCCCCCTCCTTCTGGTAGATGTCCCAATGATTCAATTTCAGGACTGGGGCTCCCATCTTCCCATCCTTGAGGGTGAAATACTGCGTGTACAGACCATTTGACGAGAGGAGCGGCAGCCTGAATGGTGCCGGGCGATAAAGAGGCGCTTCAAACACTTTTTGCGTCTCCTCGGTCGTGATGACCTTTCCCCCTTTGCTCATCCGCTGGTAGTCCTCCAACGTAGACGTAAGCGCATCCGGCTTCTCCGTCTCCGATGGTTTTTTGATCGTGATCTCTAGGTTGTGCCAAATCACATTTTGAGAGGCTTCCTCCGCATATATGGTTACGGGACCGCTTAGGGCCGCAGTTAGAAAAAAAGTGGCATAGACAGATCGAAGGTTCATTCCCATCATCAGGATCTCCTCTCCAGAATGTCATTGGCAATTTCCAGTAATTTTTCTTTGGTCATGCTGCTGTCCGTCGAATTGATGGATAGCGACCAGTCCTGATCCATCCATCTTACTTCCCTGCGCATTTTTCCATACGGATCTTCTCTTTCGATATACAGGCCTTCCGAGCCGCCAATCGATACTTCCTCTACAATCTGATTGGCGCCTGGGACCGTCATCATGCTATTTCCTACCCAAAATTGCTTCAGCATATTGACCCGAAGCTGGTTCCCGGCAGCATCCTCATAAGCGGCAGAAGCATGATAGACCGTCGGCAATACTGTGACGGGTTCGACCATCAGCGCCTGATTGGTTTCGTCAGCCTTGCGTTTCAGATTCTCTTCCAAAGCCTCGTCTTTTTGGTAATCATAGCTGACCATTCCTTCTTTAAACTTGTATGCTGTAGCGATTTCCGCAGGATAGTCGAGGATATTCTTGAGATGAGTGTTCAGCTCCACCAGTTCGTTCAACATATACGGCTTGGCGATATAGCTGACCTCGCCCTGGCCCGCTTCGTTCTTCTGATAGACGGCAGCAGCCGTGCCGGGAGCAAGCTTGCTTCTTACTTCATCCAGTTTGGCCTGCGCCGCCTGCAATTCGGCCAGCCTTTCCTTGGACAGAGGAGGAGCCGCCTGATATTCCATGACCGTTTCCCCCTGCTGATTCTGGATCTTGTACCAGGTAATCGAGGCAAAACCTGACGCAAAGATAAAAACAAGCGTAGCCACTAATAGCCATTTTGTCCTGCCTGCCTGCCGCATGGGCGATCTGCTTTGGCTCTCTTGTTTGACAGAAAGAAGAATTCTTTCCCGCAAGTCTGGCGACAGTTGAACTGTCTCCTCGACTGCACGCAATGCTTCCATGGCATATCTCATTTTGTGATCCATGCTTACTGCTCCCTCCCCAAGGTTAAAGACTGCTGGCTGACAATCTCCCGTGCTTTCATCAATGCGTGGTGCAAGCGCGACTTTACTGTCCCTATAGGCAATTGCAGGATTTCGGCGATCTCTTCCTGGGTGCAACCATGCCAGTATTTCAATACCAGGACACTGCGAAATTTGAACGGAAGCTGCTGAATTTGCTCCATCAGTTGCTGTTGTTCCAACTGTTCAACAACTTCTTTGGAGATGTCCGGTACAGTCTGTACAGGCGAAAGCAGTTGTACCTTGTTGAAAAGCCGGACGATTTTCCAACCGCGCCGACGGTAATTCTGGATTTGTCGTACGGCTACGCCTGTCAACCAGGAGGAAAAGGTTCGAGCATGATCATAATTGTGCAACGACCTGTATACCTCCAGATAAATGTCGTGAATCACATCCTCTGCATCCTGCTTGTTGTCCAGTAGAAACAGCACGGTCTTCTTGACCTCATGAATGGTCAAATCATACAGTTCACCGAAAGCGTCCCGATTTCCGGCAAGCGTCTGCCTGATGGATGCATGAAGTCTTTCCTCGGCTGACCGATCCACATTCCCACCCTCTTTCCGTTGATTTACACCTCATATTGGTCACTCGCGATTATTTCGTTCAAAAAAACAAGCTCTCCCCTGATCCTACCAAATTTTGTGTTCAACGGGCTTTACTCGGCTACGCAAAAAAGCCAGTGAGCCTCGCCTTTTCCGTCGAGTGCCACTGGCTTTCACCATGCTGTGGACAAATTGGTTTACGTTGCTGTCTCGCTGATCTTGAGCACCGGTTTTATCGTGATCCCAGTTTTGGAATCTTCGAAAGCCTGATTGATCTCCTGGAATTGATAGAACTTCACGAGCCTGTCGAAGGGGAACAGCCCTTTCTTGTAATACTCCACGAGCTGCGGAATGAACAACTGTGGAACGGCGTCTCCTTCGATGACCCCGACCATGGTTTTTCCTTCTGCCATGATGTCATTGTGAACATCAAAGTTCATTTCCGGCGTAACCCCGACGATCGCGGAAATGCCGAGCGGGCGCAGCGCATGCAGTGATTGGCGAACGACTGGCGGAACTCCTGTCGTTTCTACCGCATAATGCGTACCGCCACCCGTAGCTTCTTTAATCTCTTGCACGACATCGACCTTCTTCCCGTTCAGCGCCAATGTCGCCCCAAGCTCCTTCGCCAGCTCCAACCGATTGTCATGCACGTCGATCGCAATAATCTCTTTGCAGCCGGCAATTTTGGCAGCCATGATGGCACTTAATCCTACAGCCCCGCAGCCATAGACGGCGATGGAGGTGCCAAAAGCAGGACGCAATTTATTCAGGACAGTACCGCTGCCTGTTTGAATACCGCAGCCCAATGGCCCAAGAAGAGCCAGATCCACGTCCTTGTCTACTTTTACGACGTTGCGCTCATGGGCAATCGCATAGGTCGCAAAGGAAGATTGGCCGAAGAACGTGGACAGCTCTTTATCATGCTGATGCAGGCGATGAGACCCGTCTTCCATTTCTCCGCCAAAATTCAACAGATTGAAATCCACACATGCTGACGGATGGCCGGTAAGACAATTTTCGCAGTGGCCGCACGAAGCATAGGAGATGACCACATGATCGCCTGGTTCCACATGCTTCACCCCAGCTCCTACCTTCTCTACAATTCCGGCTCCTTCATGCCCCAGCACCACTGGATACGGCGTTAGCCCCGTGTCTCTGGCTACCGCATCGGTATGGCACACGCCTATCGCGACGATTCGAATCAGGACTTCGTTTGCTTGAGGCTCGGCCAGCTCTACCTGCTCGATCTGGAAGTCTTCTCCTTGCTGATGAGTGACAGCTGCAGAAATTTTCAAAGGGGTGCCTCCTTGGTTCCTTTTTCCAAGCTTATATTTCCCGCTAGGTAAGGGTTTATTCCAGAGGATCGTCATGGACGAGGGGACGATTGCTTCTCCAGATACGGGTCCCGATCCAGCGGTCCTCTGCTCGACATGCGGGTCAATTGCATGGCCATGTGTCTGGGCGTATACGGCATATGATTTTCCAGCCACCAGCCGATGACCCCCATATACGCCATGGTAAAATAGCGGATGGCTATGTCCGTGGAGACGACGAAGCCAATCCCGTCTGCCTGGATTTGAGAGACGCCGGACGTAATGAATTGCTCCATGATCTTCGTCATTCTTCTCGTCAGATGCTGCAGCTTGTCCTCCATCATGATCGTCCGGTAAAAGGATGCATGTATCGCGATCTGTTCGAAGAGGCGAACCAAAATGGGATGAGGTTCGTCAATCTCGTAATTAAACTCCTCAGGCGTCATCGCAATGGAATGGATCAGCTCACTCATAATCTCCTCGAAGCATTGATTCAATAGATCCTCTTTGCTGTTGAAATGCTAATAAAAGGTCGTGCGGTTCAACGTTGCCCGCTCGGCGATTTCATTAACCCGGATCTTGTTGTAGTCCTTTTCATACAGCAAAGCGATCAGGGCGTTCCACAGCATCTCCCGTGTGCGCCGAACCCGGGGGTCCATCCTTGCCTTTTCCCTCGACATTTCCTTTCCTCCTGTCTATCTTTTTCTCAAAAATCTACACCCAAAGAAAAAGTGTCGAGTAGTCGACATCCTCAAAAACACTGTTCATTGCCTATTTTCCGATCTCCGATAAGATTATCTTACATCAACATGTCGATTAAGCAATGATTCCAAAAATATCGCTTTCTTATCATGCATGGCAAGGAGGAAAAAGCATGACAACAAAACGACCACAAAAATGGGATCGCGAAGTAGATGTTCTCGTTCTCGGTACGGGAGGAGCGGCACTGACAGCGGCCATCCTCGCTCATGACCAGGGCGCACAGGTCCTCGTATTGGAAAAGGCCTCACAGATTGGTGGAACCACTGCCTTCTCTGGAGGAATACCGTGGATTCCCCTCAACCGCTACATGAAAGAGCTGGGAATCGAAGACACTCGCGAAGAGGCTCTCCAGTACATAAAGCGTCTCACAGGCGGCAAAGAACCGGATGCCGAGCTGCTCGAGGTCTACGTCGACAACGGCTGGAAAATGATTGACTATTTGCACGAGAATACGCCGCTTCGCTTCAAAGTCCCACGCGGATACGGCGATTATTATGGAGATTTGCCGGGCGGAAAAAGAGAAGGACGTTCGATTGACCCGAAACCGTTTGAATTGAATCAACTGGGCGAATGGGCAGCGTACGTTCGGGCCAACCCCATTTTTCCGCCGCTTACGCTTGAAGAAGGCGGAGCCACGGATCCGACGCAGATCGACTTCAACATCGTTGCTGAGCGCATGGAGAACAATATCGTGACCATGGGCCGCTCCCTGATCGGGTCTTTGTTCAAAGGTCTCCTGGACCGCGGAATTGAGGTACTGCGGGAAACGCCAGGCAAGGAGCTCGTCATGAACGACGAGGGCGAAGTGATCGGCGTTCGCGCAGAACAAGAAGGAAAAGACCTGTTTGTCGGGGCACGCAAGGGTGTCATCCTCGCTTCCGGCGGTTTCGAATGGAATCAGGAGCTGGTCCGTGCCTTCCTGAAAGGACATGTGACTCACCCGCTCTCTCCTCCTTCCAACGAGGGCGATGCGCTCATCATGTCGATGGAAGCAGGTGCAGCGCTCGGGAACATGAGCGAAGCCTGGTGGTACCCAGCGATGCAGGACCCGACGATCGAGTATGAAGGCCATGTCCTTAATCAGATCGGCAGCGGCCGCAATCTGGCGCACAGCATCATCGTGAACCGTTCCGGCAAGCGTTTTGTCAATGAGGGAACGACCTACATGGATATGCCGAAAGCCTTTTATACCTATGACCAGGTGACCCAGACCTGGCCGAATGAACCGCCTGTCTGGATGGTTTTTGACAGCAATCTGAAGGATTCTGCCCTCATTCTCACCATGATGCCTGGAGAGCCTGCCCCTGATTGGATCGCGCAAGCCGATACGATCCGAGAGCTGGCGGAGAAGATTGAAGTCGATGCAGACGGTCTGGAAGAAACCGTCAAGCGCTTTAACGGCTACGCGGAATCAGGCGAAGATCCCGACTTCCACCGCGGTACGGTCTATTTTGAAAACTTCGCGGCTGGCGGCGGTTCGCCGGAATTCAACCTGGGTCCCATCGAGAAAGCTCCCTTCTATGCCCTGCCGATCTATTACGGAACACTCGGGACCAACGGCGGGCCGCGCATCAACGCAGACGGTCAGGTGATCAGCCTGCGCGGCAAACCAATCAGCGGTCTGTATGCGGCGGGCAACGCAGCAATGGGTATTCTCGGTCAAACCTATCCGGGCGCTGGCGGAACCATCGGTCCTGCCATGACATTCGGCTATCTCGCCGGCCAAGCAGCAGGAAAAGCGGCTTCCCGGAACATCTAACGACTCCGCCATATCCATCAATAAATACAAGAAGGACGAGAGGGAAAGGAATGAGCGACTATGCCTCATGGAATACACGAGATTGAACTGGATCTTCCCATTTCGACGATCTGGGAATTTGTCAGCGACATGGATAAATGGGCCCCACTGGTCCCAGGCTACATCAGCCACGAGATTATCAATGAACGCCAGTCCACCTGGACCTTCCTGGGCGATATCGGCATCATGAAGAAAAAAGTCAGCCTGAAAATTGACATAACCGAGTGGACCGAACCAAGCACCGTGAAGTTCAATCTGACCGGCATCAATGAAAACTTTGCGGGCGAAGGCTACTTCATTGCTGAAACGCTCGGCGAGCAGCGCACCAAAATGACGGGCTGCCTCGACATCACGGCAAAAGGCGTCATGGGTCCGATGATCAATACCATCCTCAAGACTTTCGTTCCGCAGACGACGACCGATTTGGCGGAAGCCATCGCCAATCGAATCAAGGAAACAGCAGCCATCAAGTCCTGACGAAAAAAGGCCCCGAGTATGGGGCCTTTTTTTCGTGCAACAAAAAATAAATTCCGAAATATCCTGCTGCCCGATGCCATACACATATCAAGATAACGAAACGCATCTGGGAAAGGAATGAAGACCATGCCTCAAGGAATACACGATGTTGATCTGGACCTCCCCGTCCAAGCGATCTGGGAGTTTGTCAGTGTCATGGATTTCTGGATTCCGCTGGTACCGGGCTACATCAGCCACGAAATTATCCATGATCGCCAATCTACGTGGAATTTTAACGGAGATATCGGGATCATGAAGAAAAAGATCAATCTTCAGGTAGACATCACAGAGTGGACACCGCCGACCGAGGTGAGGTTTACCTTGACGGGGATCAACGAAAATTTCACAGGGGAAGGGTACTTCCGGGCCCAGGCACTGGGAGAGCATCGCACGAAAATGACAGGGTCTCTCGATATCACAGCAAAAGGCGTCAAGGCCCCCATGATCAATTCGGTATTGAAAACCTTGATCCCCAAGACAACCGCTGAAATGGTAGAAGCCATCGCCAATCGAATGATTGAAACTGCCCCCGTACCGCGAATGCGAGAGTGAACATGCCCCGCAGCAGGTCCCATAGGATCTGGCTGCGGGTTTTTATTTGAAATATTCATTGCTTTTCCAACCTCAAAACTGGTATACCTATTCTTGAAATCGAATCAACAACGAGGAAAGGAATTGTCTATGAAAATGCGATTTAGGAAGCTGCTGCTCTCTCTTGCTATCGGATGCGTTTCCCTGATCGGCATCCAACAACCCGCTGTCGCCGCAACACCTGGTACAACCATTCTGCTCGACGGCTATCCACTCCCCTTTCCGACTCCGCCAACGATCATGAACGGTACGACGATGGTTCCCTTCCGAGCTATTTCGGAGGCAATGGGAATTCAAGTGAATTGGGATGCGCAAACCCAATCCATTACCGCTGTTCAGTCGACGGCCCAAGGTGACAAAACCGTCCAGATGCAGGTAAACAACCCGCTCGTCACCGTAAATGGACAAACGATCCCCCTACCGATCGCACCTTATGTAAACAACGGAAGCACCCTGATCCCGCTCCGGTTTTTCAGTGAGCAATTTGGTGCGCAAGTAGGCTGGGACCCTGACACCAGAACGGTTTCGATCGTCTCACCGCTGCGCGACATGTACGGGCTGGCCTTCTATGCGATCTCTTCCTTTTCGCAGCGGGATCTGATGCCCTTCTTTGACTCCGTAGCCTTTGGCTGGAGCAGAATTGACAATGACGGCAATCTGACTCTGACTGGCAATGATTTTTACTGGCCAAAGCCTGCTGGCGAGACCACTCCGGAATCAATCATTGCGGATGTCAAGGCGGCTGGCTCCTCTCCCTATTTGATGGTATTTGCCGGGGACGGGAATGGAGAGCTGACCAAGCTGCTCGAAGACGCAAGCTTGCGAGAAAAGGCAATCGAGCAAATGCTCACGCTTGCTCAAGAAAAAGGGATGTCAGGAATCGCGCTGGATTTTGAAGGGTTGGGCATGAACGGTGATGTCACAGGGGTCAAAGAAAAATACAATGAGTTCGTTCGCCTGCTCTCCACTGAGACCAGACAGCGGGGAATCCAGCTGACCTTGATCCTACATCCCCTGAACGGCGCTTACAAAGGATACGACTATGCCGCGTTAGGTCAACTGGCGGACGATCTTGTCATCATGGCCTACGCATACGAAGGGGAAAAAGGTCCGGAGCCGATGAACCGAGTGGACGAAGCCATTCGCATGGCCTTGGTCCACGTGCCCAAGGAAAAATTGATTCTGGGCATATCGATGGGAAGCGAAAATGAATCGTCTGTGAATCAAAAAATCGGGCTTGCAAAGCGATATAATCTCAAAGGCTACGCCCTCTGGCGGCTGGGACTGATCAATCAAGCGTCGTTGGAGCAGATCAAACAAAGCGTTCACTAACTATCAAAAATAGAGGCAGGATTCCCCTGCCTCTTTTTTCTTCGATCAACCTGCAGAATTACTAGGTACACAGCGATCATGTGTTAAGATTGACTGAAAAAGGATGAAGTCAAATCGCAAACAAGGGGACGAGCCTGTCAAATGAAGCTGATATCTTGGAATGTAAATGGACTGCGCGCATGCGTTAACAAAGGCTTTAGCGACTATTTTACGAGAATGAATGCCGATATTTTTTGCATCCAGGAAACGAAATTGCAGGAAGGGCAAATTACGGCTGATTTCGCTGAGAATTACCTGCAATATTGGAATTATGCCGAGAAAAAAGGCTATTCCGGCACCGCTGTCTTTACCAAGCGGGAGCCATTGTCTGTGCGCTACGGCCTGGAAGAGAACCAGGAGCCGGAGGGACGCACGCTCACACTGGAATTCGATTCATTCTACCTCGTCAATGTCTACACGCCAAATGCCAAACGTGATTTGTCCCGTCTGGATTACAGACTGGAATGGGAAGATCGGTTCCGCCGTTATCTTCTGGAGCTGGATGCCCAAAAGCCGGTTATCATCTGTGGCGACCTCAATGTGGCGCATCAGGAAATTGACATCCGCAACGCCAAATCCAACCGCGGAAACTCCGGTTTTACCGATGAGGAGCGGGAAAAAATGACCCGGTTGCTCCAATCAGGGTTTCTGGACACATTTCGGCATTTTTATCCTGACCGCACCGATGCCTATACCTGGTGGTCCTATATGCCCAAGGTAAGGGAGCGAAACATCGGATGGAGAATCGACTACTTCCTCGCTTCCGCCAGACTGGCTCCATCCCTGATCGACGCTCGGATTGACGCCGATGTGATGGGCAGCGATCATTGTCCCATCATCCTGGAGGTGGCCGATCAGCTTCTTGGCAATGAGGACATCAGCTGATCTCACATTTCACCGCGTTCTCAGATTGACAAAAATGGCATCCGGGCTGGTCGGCGTGAAGCTGCCTCCTTTTGGCTCGACGCTTACGGCAATATTCTCTACCAGACCCAGCTCGCCTCCCTGAAAGTACAGCTGGGCGATTCCGTTTTCCCAGCGCAGCAGGCCGACTCGTGAGCGTCTGTCCTGGGTGATAAACCATACCTGATAGTCCGTTTCTGGTAGAGGAGCCAAACCTTTTGTGAGGATCAGCATTTCATTGGACGTGTTGTTCACCCAAACGTAGCTTTTGGCATGACTCGGTACGACAGATGCGACATGCAAGACCGTGTGCGGGTCCATCACGATATCCATGTTGGGCAAGTGGGCGGCCAGCGCTCCTTCATCAGAGAGTCCGCTGTCCCTTTGGAAGAAAAACAAGCTCATCAAGCCTAGGAAAAGAACCGCTGCTCTTCTCACAGGAATGGCAGCTTTGACTTCCTTTTTCCTCCGCGAGAACCAGCGCTCATAGACAATGCGGCGCATGAGGCGGCGTTTGAGCGTTGGTGATGGGGTCGGCATAGGATTAGCTTCTGACGGTTCGAGAATATCCGACCACTCACGGTGCAACTCCGCGCATCGCGTACAGGATAGGAGGTGAAGCTGCAAATCTCTGCGCTTCTCTTCCGCCATCCTGCCCAAGAGATAATCAGCGATCTCCTCCTCCCGCCATATGCAGCTTGCATTACTCATGCTTCCTCTCACCTCCCAGCGATTCCAGCCACCCCGATTGACTCAACTGCTTGCGAATATTGTCCAGCCCATAACGAATCAGGGACTTGACGGTCCCAAGCGGCCGATTCATGTTTGCGGCCAGCTCGCGTTGTGTCTTGGCCTCATAGTACATCCCCTGCAAAGCACGCGCCTGAGCTGGCGGGATCTTGCCTAATGCCTGCCTCAGCACTTCCCGGTCGAGCCTCGACAGGACATTCTCTTCCGCCGCCGCAGCAGTGGACGCCTGCTCCAGAGTGGCGTTCTCCTCTGAAGCGATTGACAGCCGCTGCTTTTTCCGCATCCGATCCAGCGAGCGGCTGCGCGCCTTTACGGCCAGCCAAGCCTCTATACTTCCGCGCTTTGGATCGTATTGACCCGCTTTTTTCCATACTTCTAAAAAAAGATCGTGACAGATATCCTCTGCTTCCATGCGGTCTTTTACAATGCGCAAAGCAATATGCAAGACCAGCGAAGCGTATTTCTCGTAAAACTGTTCAAAGGCTGTAATCGATCCATTTGCCATGTCACGAAGCAGCCGCTCTTCGTCAACATCTGGATGGGCCAACGTCTTCCACCTCCGCTGAAATATCCCCTTTTCCATACTACTAACAAAATTTCTGGCAATTTTAAAGTCTTTCAAAAAATTTTTATTGACTTCTGTAAATCCAAATTTCCCACTTGTTCGTACCCTTGGTGAGTGACCAAAAATGAGAAACAGGGGGAAAGAAAAAGATGATCAGAAGTTGGGGAAAATCATTGTCACTCTTCGTTGCATTCATCGTCGGAGTGATGACACTGGGGCTTGTCCCCTCTTTGGCTGCAGGGGAAGTTACCCTATACACGCCCTACACCAGTATTTCGGTGACACCGGGCGAATCGATCCATTACAACGTTGAGATCATCAACAACAGTAGTCAGGTTCAAGACGCGGAGCTCACGGTGCAAGGGCTGCCGGAGAACTGGGAGTATCAGCTCACCTCTGGAGGCTGGAGTTTGCAGCAGATCTCCGTTCGTCCCGATCAATCGCAACAAGTGTCGCTGCAAGTAGATGTGCCACTGGAAATTGACAAAGGAAGCTACCGTTTTCAGCTCGTGGCTGCAGGAAAAGCAACCCTGCCGTTGCTGGTAACTGTAACAGAGCAAGGAACCTTTAAAACGGAACTGACGTCAGAGCAGCCAAACATGGAGGGGCATGCCAGTTCTTCCTTCCACTATAAAATGACCTTGCGCAACCGTACTGCGGAGAAGCAGCTTTATTCCTTGACCGCGGATGTACCGTCCGGATGGGATGTTCAGTTCAAGGTGGACGGCAAATCGGTTACCTCCGTCAACGTCGATGCCAATACAACAAAGGACATCGACGTGGAAGCAGATCCTCCGGAGGGCATCAAGCAAGGAGCTTACAAGATCCCGGTAAAAGCAGCCACCAGCGCTACTGCTGCAAGCACCGAGCTGGAGGCTGTGATCACAGGTTCCTATGCCGTCAAACTGAGCACGCCGACAGGATTGTTAAGTACCGATGTGACAGCAGGCGGCCAGCGCAATTTGACACTGACCGTAGCCAACACGGGTTCGGCAGATTTGCGAGACATCGAGCTTCGGGCAGATACCCCGCTGAATTGGGAAGTAACCTTTGAACCAAAGCAAATCGCAAAGCTGGAAGCAGGAAAGACGACAGAAGTGACGGCAACCATCAAAGCGGATGAGAAGGCGATCGCCGGGGATTACGTGGTGAGCATGACGTCCAGAGCAGCCGAAGCTTCCTCGGAAGCCCAGTTTCGCGTGGCAGTGAAAACCTCGATGCTGTGGGGATGGCTCGGTGTTCTGATCATTCTCGGCGTCATGGGAGGCGTGTACTACCTCTTCCGTACCTACGGAAGGAGGTAAGTCAAGTTGGAGCCCATTATCGAACTGAATGAACTGACCAAGCAATACGGGGAACAGACTGCCGTCGACCGTTTGACGCTGAACGTCAACCGCGGTGAAATATTCGGGCTGCTCGGCCCTAATGGCGCCGGCAAGTCGACGACGATTTTGATGATGCTGGGTCTGGCCGAACCGACATCCGGCACCGTTACCGTTTGCGGAATTGATTCGACACGACAGCCAATCCTCGTTAAGCGCAAAGTGGGCTATTTGCCAGACGATGTAGGGTTTTACGAGGATTTGACGGGAACAGAGAATCTGCTCTATACCGCACGGCTAAACGGCTTTTCCCGTCAAGAAGCCATCTCGAGAGTCGAGTACCTGCTGGATCGGGTCGGGCTTGGCGAAGCCGCTCATAAAAAGGCTGGCGCCTACTCCCGCGGCATGCGCCAACGTCTGGGACTTGCAGAAGTATTGATCAAGCAGCCGGAAGTGGTCATTCTGGACGAACCGACCTTGGGGCTTGATCCCGAGGGCGTGCGCGAGCTCCTCCAATTGATCCGGCAACTCAGCCGCGACGAAGGAATGACGGTGCTGCTCTCCTCCCACCACCTGCATCAGGTGCAGCAGATCTGTGACAGGGTTGGACTGTTTGTCGCCGGTCGCCTGCTGGCACAAGGAGACGTCCACAGCTTGTCGCAGCAGCTGTTTCAGGAGGAAGCGATTGCGATAGAAGTACAGGTGAACCACTTCCCTGATGGTCTGCTGGATGACCTGCAGCAGGTGGACGGAGTAAGCCGGATTGAAACCCATGACGATGGCAAGCTGGTCATTCACTGCAGCCAGCATGTCACGCCTGAAATCTCCCGCATGATCGTGGAAAGCGGTACTTCGCTCCTCCATCTAACCCAGCGTCAATACGGTCTGGATGAAATCTACCACCGTTATTTTGAAGGGAGGGAAGCAGATGAGAAGCGATGACAGACGACTCCATCCGTTCTGGGTGATCGTCCAAAAGGAAGTGGCAGATCATCTGAATAGCTGGCGTTTTTATATTCTGCTGCTCTTGCTCGTGCTGACTTGCTTCGGCTCCCTGTATACGGCGATGATGTCGATCCGGGATGCAGCTCCTTCCGAGGATGCGCTTGCTTCACATCTCTTTCTGAAGCTGTTTACCGTCTCTGACGGAACATTGCCCGCGTTTATGACCTTCATCGCCTTTCTGGGACCGCTCCTTGGCATCGGGATGGGGTTTGACGCGATCAATTCGGAGCGAACCAAGGGGACGCTAAACCGTTTGCTTGCCCAACCCATTCATCGCGATTACGTCCTGCATGCCAAATTCGTCGCAGCGCTGCTTGTCATCAGCGTCATGTTTTTTGCGCTTGGCTTCCTGGTGATGGGCCTTGGCCTGGTGATGCTCGGCATTCCTCCTGCCGCGGAAGAATTTTGGCGAATGGTCATCTTTTTGCTGCTCAGCATCTGCTATGTCGCCTTCTGGCTGAACCTGGCCATTCTTTTCTCGGTCCGCTTCAGGCAGGCGGCCACCTCAGCCCTTGCAAGCATCGCAGTCTGGATTTTTTTCAGCGTCTTTTTTACGATGATTGTCAGGCTGATCACCACGGCGACCTTGCCGTCTCAAGCAGCTGACATGAACGGGTGGCTCAGTCACCAGCAATTCGTCCAGGTTCTGATGAGATTCTCACCGAGCCAGCTGTTCAGTGAAGCGACGACGATTATGCTGACACCTTCGATCCGAAGTCTAGGGCCCCTGACGATGGAGCAAATCTACGGTGCCATCCCCAGTCCGTTGCCATTGGGACAAAGCGTGCTGCTGATCTGGCCGCATATCATCGGGTTGCTCGCGGCCACGACCGTCTGCTTCGGATTATCCTATCTGTTGTTTATGCGTCAGGAAATACGCTCTCGTTAATCTTTTTTCGCCTGTGAACGGCTTGTTGAAGAAATTCGAGCCATTCACGGGCATTTTTCATGCTTTGTCGGTCTGATCCATTCCTTTTTCAGGAATATTTTCAGATGACCCGTGAAATTCTAAACTATTATGTCGGACCATTCGCTTTGGAGGAATCCCATGACCTTCCTGATCTCGCTCGTCATTGTCATTGGCTTTGTGTTATTCGGTGCTATTTCTCCGGAACTATTCGCCAAATCGGCTTCAAAGGTGCTCGGGTTGACCACCACCAATTTTGGTTGGTTCTATCTGATCGTCGCCTTCGCTTTTTTGATTTTTTGCATCTATCTCGCTTTCAGCAAATACGGTCAGATCACTTTGGGGCAGGATGATGACGAACCCGAGTATTCTCTCCCGACCTGGTTCAGCATGCTTTTCAGCGCAGGAATGGGAATTGGACTAGTATTTTGGGGCGTTGCCGAGCCGGTATCCCTACTTTGCCCCACCTGCGGGAGTGACCGGACAAACGACAGAAGCAGCCTCGGCTGCGATGCGGTACGTCTTTTTTCACTGGGGTCTGCATCCCTGGGGGATTTATGCGATCATTGCCCTTTCACTTGCGTATTTTCAATTTCGGAAGGGGGCAAAGGGATTGATCTCCTCCACATTCGCCCCTTTGCTTGGCGAAAAAGTAAACGGCCCCATCGGACGGACGATTGACGTACTCTCTATCATCGCCACCGCTTTTGGCGTCGCTACCTCGCTTGGTTTGGGGACATTGCAGATCAATGGCGGTTTGTCCCACCTGTTCGGTCTGGCATCCAGCACCACTGTCCAGATCGGGATTATCGCGGTCATCACTGTCATCTTTCTGCTCTCCGCCACCACGGGGCTGGATAAAGGAATCAAGTTCCTCAGCAATACCAA
This sequence comes from Brevibacillus panacihumi W25, assembly GCF_000503775.1. Taxonomy (GTDB): domain Bacteria; phylum Bacillota; class Bacilli; order Brevibacillales; family Brevibacillaceae; genus Brevibacillus; species Brevibacillus panacihumi_A. The sequence continues at coordinate 1,382,913 of NZ_KI629785.1, forward strand.
TCTCGTAGTAGCGCTGCTCCTGCTGCTGCTGACCCTGATTCTCGGGCCGACTGCGTTTTTGTTCGATACCTTTACCAGCACGCTCGGCAGCTATCTGAACAACCTCGTCTCCATGAGCTTGCGGCTTACTCCCTTTACCCAAGGGAACTGGGTTGCCAATTGGACGCTGTTTTATTGGGCCTGGTGGATTGCCTGGGCTCCTTTTGTCGGCACCTTTATCGCCCGTGTATCCAAGGGGCGGACGATTAAAGAGTTCGTGATCTGTGTGATCCTCATCCCGAGCATACTTAGCTTCATCTGGTTCTCTGTCTTTGGCGGGACCGCCTTGCATCTGGAGATTTTTGACCAAGCCCCGATTGGCGAAGCCGTGCAAAAGGACATTTCCACCGCCTTGTTTCTCGCGCTGGAACAGCTCCCCTGGGGAACGATACTCGCTGTCGTGGCTCTGGTTCTGATCATCACCTTTTTCATCACATCGGCTGATTCCGCTACGTTTGTCCTCGGGATGCTGAGCTCCGACGGTTCCCTCGATCCGTCCAATCGCGTCAAAATCATCTGGGGCATCCTCCAGTCTACTATCGCTGTCGTTCTCCTTCTCAGCGGCGGGCTGGAGGGATTGCAGACGGCTTCGATTGTGGCTGCCCTCCCGTTTGCAATTATCATGGTATTCATGTGCTTCTCCTTGTTGCGCGCCTTGCGTGAAGAGGAGCGCTTGGCGAAAAAGCGGCGGAGGGAACAAGCCAAAAAGCTCGAACGGCTATTAAAAGATGTATGATTAGGAAGGAAAGAAACCCTTAGTCCGATTTCGTTTTGGACTAAGGGTTTCTTATGGTTGAAAATATGCCTGCCTCATGGAACTCCCTCCTTTCGAATCGGCAATACGGTGCACAAAAAGTCGGATGGTTCGTCTGCTTTCCTGCTATTCTGTTGGTAACAAAGGAGGTGGTGGAAATGAATTTCCTCGCAAATATGAATGCAGCCTTGCAGTATATCGAAACAAACCTCACAGACGAGGTCGACTTTCACGAAGTGGCAAGACTGGCCTGTTCATCCGAGTATCACTTCACCAGGATGTTTTCGTTTCTTGCTGGGATTACGCTGTCCGAGTACATCCGCCGCAGACGCCTTACGCTGGCGGCCTTTGAACTTCAACATTCTCAAGCGAAGGTCATCGATGTGGCAGTCAAATACGGCTACAGCTCTGCAGATGCTTTCTCTCGCGCTTTTCAGGAGCTGCACGGGGTCACGCCGTCAAAAGCGAGAAACCGGGAGCAGGCACTCAAAGCATTTCCACGCATGACCTTTCAATTAACCATCCAAGGAGCCATTCCTGTAATGAATGAATTTGGGGTTTGAATAAAAAAAGCACCTTCTGTAAACTGGGAAACGTTCCGTCCAAAGAACAATTACCCGTACAGGAGGTACTCCACAATGAAGTATAAGCAATCGAAAAAGCAGAATCAACGTATTCAACAAATTACCGAATTAACCCTTGTTGTCGGTGCAGATATTGCCAAGAAAACGCATGTTGCCAGAGCTGTCGATTTCCGCGGAATCGAGATTGGTAAGGACTGTGTGTTCGGCAATGACCATTCTGGCCTGACGAAACTCGTTTCGTGGATGAAGGAGCTTCAGCGGCAATACGCCAAGACGGATATCATCTTGGGCATTGAGCCAACCGGACACTACTGGTTTCCACTGGCCGAATTTCTGCATCGAGAAAACATCAAAGTCGTTATCGTGAATCCTCATCACGTCAATAAAAGCAAAGAACTTGAAGACAATTCACCGACGAAGAATGATTACAAGGATGCTAGGTTAATCGCTGATTTAGTTCGCAATGGCAAGTACAGCGAGCCCAAATTGCCTACGAGCGTTTATGCCGATCTTCGTATTCTCATGAACCTTCGAGAGAAGGTGATGGTGAACTTCGGTCAAGTCCAACGGCGTATCCAGAACTGGCTTGATCGCTTCTTTCCGGAGTACAGCCTTGTGTTTAAAGATTGGGAAGGAAAGGCCTCGCTCATCACGCTTCGTGAATTTCCGACGCCACAGGAGATTGTATCGCTTGGCGCGAGTACAATCGTGAACCGATGGAAGGAAGACGTGAAGCGAGCGGTTGGCTCCAAACGTGCAGCGCAACTCCTACAAGCTGCCACAAACTCAATTGGACTTACCGAAGGGCTGACGGCGGCGAAAATCGAGCTCAAGGCCTTACTGGAACAATATGAACTATTCTCAAGGCAACTTGAAGAAATCATGGCGCAAGTGGAAGCATTGCTTGCACAAATTCCAGGTACAAATGAAATGCTGACAGTACCAGGAATCGGCGTTGTTACGCTGGCGGGCTTCTTGGCTGAAGTTGGTGATCTTAGCGGTTATGACCATGGGCAGCAGATCATCCGTCTTGCTGGATTTAACCTCAAAGAGAACAGTTCCGGCAAGAAGAAGGGCAAGTCCACGATTACCAAGCGTGGACGATCCCGACTAAGAGCCTTGCTATTTCGGGCGATGATGCCGATGGTCGCCAAAAACGCCGAATTCAAGGCGTTGCACCATTACTTTACGAAGCGAAGTCATAATCCGCTCAAGAAGAAGCAGTCTATAGTGGCACTCTGCGGGAAGCTCATTCGCGTACTGTACACACTAGGCACGAAGTGCATTCCGTACAATGCGTCCGACGTATTAGGACCTGTACGCCAGTCCCAAATACAGATGGTAGCTTAAATTCAAACGATATTCTCGTTTCTCACAAGAGCTTGGAAGTAAACCAATGACAACAGAAGCACGGAGCAGCCGCAGGATCTATTCCGTAAGGGCAACGACCCAGTAAAGGAGCAAGAAGCGGCGTCCACACCTTGAGAGGCAGAACGAAGGAATGTAAGGGCGAAGACCCAGCGTGACATGGGAGGGTAAGCCGTCAGGGGAATGGAGTGGATATCCAAATGTGCGGTCATACGATTTACCAATAGATTGGAAAAAAGATTCGAATCTTTATTCCCGCCACCGGCTCATCCAGAAAAATATTCCATAATTACATGCTTCGCCCACTTCTCTGGAATGTTGATGGTTGAAAATCTAAGAATGAGTGAGCAAACGCGAGAAAACATTAATTTATAGTGGGAGGAGAAGAAATGAACTATCGTATCGAAGAAAAAGAAGCTTTTCGCATCATCGGAATTACGAAAAGAGTCCCCATTGTTTTCAACGGCGTGAATCCGGAGATTGCCGCTATGTGGGGACAGCTTAACGCGGAGACCCTCCAGATGCTCAAGCAGCAATCCAATGTCGAGCCAAAAGGAATCATCAGTGCATCGACGAATTTTTCCGAAGGCCGAATGGAGGAAACCAGCTAATATTTTGTCAAGAGTATCCTTATTATTTTCTTTGAAGTTGTGCTATATTGTTGAAAAGCATGCAAAATAACCTCTCTAAAGGGAGAGGTTATGGAAATTCATTCCATTACGCTGACTGAAAGTCAGCCTTATAAGGTTCGCTTCTCGTTAAAATGCAGTATATCCAGCGGATTAGCTTATTCACACAAGCAATCACAACCTGTTTGTGGGGCTTTCCTTCCCCCTTTTTCACGTCATAATACTCACGTAATCGCTGATTTACTGAGCTTTGTAAGAGACACCCCTTTCGTCTTCTTACTCCGCATTGTACAGCTTGGTACAGCGCTCTTCGCAAGCGTTTGGAACCCCGTTTGGTAATTCGGTTTGTGCTTGCTGTGAACTTTCCGGAGGATGTGACACTTGGGTCAACCCCAGCGAATGCGACCAATTTCTTTGCGTGGTCAAACCGTTCGATTTCCCCAATTTCGGCCAGGATTGTGGCAGCAATCTTGTTTCCCACGCCGGGAATCGAACGGAGTAGATCATATTCTTTTTTTTCTTCAGCCAGGGCATCTATTTGTTTTTCAAGCTTGGATAGATGCTCCTGGTATTGAAGTAGCAACGTGATGAACATACGTAAACTAAGCACATAACTCTCATGGACCCCTTCTTGAAAGGGGCTTTTTTCTGCCGCTGCCATCATATCTATTGCCTTTTCCTTTGCCCACTTCGGTGACCGTCCACGAACAAGCTTTGTGTTCATACACTCCGCTAGCTTGTCCACTCCTGCCGTTTTTACCGCCCCTGGTGTTGAATACATTTCCAACACTCCCAATGATACCGTTGAATACAAATCCCCAAACACACCTTCATACGTGGGAAAGACCTGGTCTAGGACAGCCCGAAATTGCAATTTTGTCTGAACATACATATCCGTCATTGCCTCATGTTGTCTCGTGAGATGACGTAAATGAAGCCAGTGCGTTTCCTGCTTTTGGTACGGTTCAAACTCCTCTTTGTAATAAAGTTCTCCTAAATGAACCGCGTCCAATTTATCGGTCTTCACTTTTCTTAGGTGCGTTTTCTTAGCCCGCTGGGCTAATAAGGGATTAAGGATATACAGGTCATAATTTTTCTCCTCTGCCCACTCTACAATGGGAAGGTGGTAGTGACCTGTAGCCTCAAGAATAATTGCTGGACGACAACCGCTGTCCTTTTCTACTTCCTTTAGCCTTCCATGAAGCCATTCCAAATCTGTTATGGTATGCGAAAAACGAAATCCTTTTCCGTATAATTTGTTCCGATCCAGAAAGATCTGTGCTTGGCTTTCTCCTTTTGCCACATCGATTCCTACAACTGGATTCACGTTCTTCCTTCCCCTCACTTCTTTTACCGGCAGCCCCTTTAGCACTTGTATGCCATAGCTTCGCATGTGATACGGGATCTTGTCCCAACCAGCCCAAACATAGTTGTACAAGTAGGGGGTGAACAGTTTCCTCCACGGGTTTTTCCCAAAAAGGGGATCGTTCTACCCGGCTACCAATAGAGTAAAGCCATTTCCATGAAAAATGGCCAGCCAGTTTTTTCTGGCTGACCTCATAATACGAAAAAGGGGAATTGGACTATTACATCGGCGTAGCGACGACAAACGAATGCCCGCCTGGTCTCGCTGCGCTTGAAGTAGCAGCGTCCACCTGGGCAGTATTTGAGGCAATCGGACCTTTCCCCCAGACGCTCCAAAATACCTGGGGACGCATCTATTCCGAGTGGTTTCCTACTTCCAGCTACGAGCTGGCGAAAGGGCCGGAAATGTTATGGAATGCGCATAAAGATACAACTTCCCCTACTTTTAAAAGCGAGATCTGGATTCCGGTCGTCAAACGCATGTCCTAATCAACGGGAATCAACAATGAACCCCCTGCTTTTCTAAAAAGCAGGGGGTTCGGTTATGACTAGGACGACTTTTCTTCACTCAAATAAGCCAACGCCAAGGCGATATAGTAGCGAATGGAATCCAGGTACTTCTCAACCTCTACCCATTCATCCGGCTGATGCGCCATGCTGGGCTCCCCCGGGCCGTAGATCAGAACGGGAATGCCGTTCAGATTCGGCTGATAGATAGAAGCATCTGTGTAGTAATTGACCCCGCGAGGCGCAGCATCCTCTGCCATTCCCGCTACCTTCATGGCAGTGCGAATAAAAGGATCGTCAGACGGCGTATCAACATAAGACATGTCATTCAAGATTTTTAGCTGATAAGACGCCGCTAGGGACGCTTTTTGGGCGAGCCGCCCGATATCTTCGAGAATCCGCTCATGGCTTTGCCCCGGAACGGTCCGAATATCGAGGGTCACGCTGCACTGATCGGGCACGACGTTGGGGCTGACGCCGCCGCGAATCATTCCGATGTTCAGTGTAGAGCCGCCGAGGATGGCATGAGGCTCATGCTCCAGCCGATAAGCATTCAGCTCCGCTATGAAACGATGGATCGCCTGGATCGCGTTGATGCCGTGATCGGGCATGGAGCCGTGCGCCGTCTTGCCGTACATGGTCACCTCAAGCCAGAGCGCGCCTTTATGGGCGACGATGACCTGATTGGCGGTAGGTTCGCTGACCACGATCGCAGAAGCATGATCGATCTGGCCTTTCTTCACCACTTCCTTGGCTCCCAGACAGTCTACTTCTTCTCCTACTGTCCCTGCAAAAAGCAGATTTCCAGGCAGCGAGATCCCCGACTTGGCGAGGCATTCCATGGCGATGATCATCGCTGCGACACCGCTTTTCATGTCCGTCGTGCCGCGGCCGTAGATGCGGTCGCCTACTCGTTGACCCGCAAACGGGGGATACGTCCATTCCACCCCTCCGACTGGAACGGTATCAAAATGCCCGCTGAACACCAGGGTTTTCCCCTGATCCCTGACTGCTTTCTCTGAAGGCTTGCCATACAGGGAAATGAGCAGATTGGCCCGATCCTCTGTCACCAAGTCCATCTCCATGTGCAGCCCGCTGTCCTGCAGCCGCTTCTGAATCGCTTCTGCTACGGCCCGCTCCGCTCCAGGCGGATTCACACTGTTGATCTGGACGAGCGACTGCAAAAAAGCGACCGCATCTGCTTGATCCACTTGTGCAAACAGATCATTGGCATTCATTTTTCCAAGTCCTCCCCTTCCCAGGCATGCGGCAATCCCGTCCTCGCTCCGACCTGCTGTACCACGCGCGCGCCCAGGGTAATGCCTGCCCGCAAGATTTTTTCCTTCTCCCAACCTCGTAGAAAACCATACAGCACGCCGACGGCAAAAGCATCTCCCGAACCGGTAGAATCTACTGCTTTGACAGGCAGAGAGGGAAGGAAGATGCTTGTCCTTGCTGAGTCCGCACCGGATACAGCCGAGCTGTACAGCGCTCCCTCTCCGCCCATTTTCACAAAGATCTCCTTCGCGCCACGTTGATGCAAATCCTGCAAAGCATCCTCCAACTCCTGATCGCCGACCAAATCCTGCAGCTCCGAACGGTTTACAAACAGGATGTCTGTCCGGGAAAGCAATGGTTCGAGCGGCTTCAGCCCTTTTTTGGTCAACAGGGAGCTGGGGTCAAAGGATATGCGCAAACGCGGATTTTGTTCTTTCCAGGCGAAAAGCTGATTCGCGATGGACAAATGCGGGCTGCTCAGATGCAGGAAGTCAAGCTCTTGGCAAAAGTCCTCGGGGATCCGGTTCACCTCGTACTGCACATTGGCTCCCGGATACGTATACATCGTGCGCAGCCCCTCTTGGTCCACCAGCACCATCACCATTCCGGAAGAAACGTCGTCGACGATCTGGATGTGGTCCAGGCGCACCTTTTCCATGCTGTCCAACAAAAAGGAGGTGTAGGCATGCTGACCGACCGCTCCGAGAAAATAGACTTCTTCTCCCAAACGCGAAAGACCAACAGCGACATTCGCTGCTGATCCTCCAGGCAAAAATTGCAGGTTGCTCACTTCAGTCTCCTGATCAACTTCTGCGAAGGCGTCAACCTGACAGATGATATCTGTATTGACGAAACCATGTACGGCGATTTTACCCATGATCGGCCCCCACCCTAGCGCAAGGATTGAACCTGATCCATGAAGCGTTTCACCTTTTCGGTGTCCACGCGCTCCCACCAGTTGCCGTTCTCTTTCAAATAGCTGCCGACAATCGCGCCATCTGCTACAGACAGGATCTTCTTCGCGTTCTCTGCTGTCATTCCGCTGCCGATGATCACTGGCAGCGAAGCGTTTTCCTTGATGCCCAAAATCTCATCCAGCGAAGTTTCATCCCCTGTGCGATTTCCGGTCGCGATCAAAATATCTGCATCGAAGAATTCATTGTCCCGCGTCTGCTCCGACAAGCTGCGATCCGCTACAATCGCGTGACTGCCATGCTTTACGTGGACGTCCGCGAGAATTTTGATGTCGTCTCCGAAAAGGCGCGCCTTGTAGCGCATCGCTTTTGCTGAAGCGCCTTCGACAAAGCCCTCATTGGCGATATAGGCGTTCACCCATTGGTTGGAGCGAACCCATTTGGCCTGGATCGCCTTTGCGATCGCGATGGCAGGCACGACAGCATTCGCCAGACAGTTTACGCCGATCGGCACTGTGGACATCTTTCTCAGCTCGACGCCGACTGCCGTCATCGCAGCGACGGTCTCGTGACCGAAGTCTTCCGGCTTGGGAAAAGGAAGATCCCAGGCGTTCTCGATTTGCAGGCCGTCAATCCCTCCTTCAATCAATCGGCGGGCGTCCTCAAGCGCAAAGTCGATCATTTCCTGAACCGACTCCCCTTTGTAGTGGGGAGAGCCCGGCAATGGCTTGAGATGGATCATTCCGATAATCGGTTTTTTCACAGGCAAGATTTCAAGTAATGCATTCTTTTTTGGGGGGAATATTCCTCCGCTCATTCCAATCACCTACACGCTCATTTTTTTTCTTGCTTTGATCGAATTCAGCCATACAGCCAGCAGGATCACGACACCCTTGATCATGAGCTGATTGTAGGAAGATACGTCCAACAGGTTTAAACCGTTGTTGAGAATCGAGATGATGGCGACACCCATCAAGGTGCCGACGATCTTTCCTTCGCCGCCGAACAGGTTGGCGCCGCCCAGTACAACGGCCGCGATAGCATCCAGCTCAGATCCGGTACCGGAGTTGGGCGAGCCTGTAGACAGACGGGAAGCGAGGATAATCCCGGCAATTGCCATGATCGCTCCACCGAGAACGTACACACCCGTTTTGACCAGATTGACATTGATCCCACACAGTCTCGCTGCCTCTTCGTTGTCCCCGATCATGTAGACATAGCGCCCAAATCGGGTGTGCGACAAGAGGATATGGCCGATGACGACGACGATTACCATGATGATGACCGGAATCGGAATCGGTCCGATGTAGCCGCGTCCCAGCGCGCGGAAAGTAGCGTCGCTTACCGCAATCGGATTCCCTTGCGTATACACGAAGGCTAGACCGGAGAGAATGGTCGTCATCCCCAAGGTCACGATGAACGGCGGGATTTTTTGCGTCGAGACAACTCCCCCGATGAACAATCCGATAAGTCCGCCGATCATGATCGCGAAAAGCACCGCGAGCGGAATCGGCACTCCCGCCACAATCAGTCCGCTGACAGCCACGCCGCTCACGGCGATTTGCGAGCCGGCACTCAGGTCGATCCCCCCGGTAATGATGATGAACGTCATCGCTACCGCCATGATGCACAGCACAGTAGCCTGACGGGTCACATTGATCAGGTTGTCAACCGTTAAAAAATCAGTCGTCACAATGGACAGGATGACGAAAAGCAACACAAGGCCAATCATGGTGCTGCCTTTGTCGAAGATGAGGTACAGCGTTTGCTTCCAGTTGTTTGGCTTACTTTGGGTGATTTCCAGCTCAGTTGACGTTCCTTTAGGCACTTACTCCACCCCCAAATGCGAGTTTCAGTATGTTGTCTGGTGTAATGGATGACTTCTCCAAAAATCCGGCGATGGAGCCTTCGCGCATGACCAGAACCCGATCGCTCATCCCGACGATTTCCGGAATTTCCGATGAGATCATGATAATGGCGACGCCCTGCTGGGCAAGCTGGCTGATCTGGGCGAAAATCTCTGCCTTCGCCCCGACGTCCACCCCGCGGCACGGCTCGTCCAGGATGAGAATGCGCGGCTCCTGGATAATCCAGCGGGAGAGAATGGCTTTTTGCTGATTGCCTCCGCTCAGGCTGGAGATCGGCTGCTCCAGCGTAGCCGTCTTGATGTTCAGCTTCTGCCGGTATTCCTCCGCGATTTTTTTCTCAGCAGTCTTTTGGACCAGCAGGTATTTCACATATTTTTTCAGGTTGGACATCGTGATGTTGGCACGGACACTCTGCTTCAGCGCCAAACCTGTTTCCTTGCGATTTTCTGTTACAAAACCAAGTCCCAGCCTGATTGCGTCGGATGGGTTGCGAATCTCTACCTTCTGATCCTCGATGAATACGTCTCCGGTATCCTTCGCCAGCATGCCAAACAAGGCTTTGGCGATCTCGGAGCGGCCTGCACCGACCAGTCCGGCGATTCCCAGAATTTCCCCTTTGCGCACTTCAAAGCTGATGTCCTTCAATACACCTTGTTTGGAAAGGTTCTCGACACGAAGGATGGGCTTGCCCAATTCTACTTCCACTTTGTTGAAGTAGTCCGTCACTTTGCGATTGACCATCAACTCTACCAAGGAGTCGACATTTTTTACCTCGCTCAATGGAATCGTTTTGATATGAGTCCCATCGCGCAGGACTGTTACCGTATCACAGATTCGGAATATTTCGTCCATGCGGTGCGAAATGTACAGAATGCTGACGCCCTTTTTCTTCAATTCCTCAACCAGGGATAGCAGCACTTCTGTCTCCCTCTCGGAGAGTGAAGACGTCGGTTCGTCCATAATCAAGATTTTGGCTTGCTGAGAAATCGCGCGTGCGATCTCCACCATTTGTTTTTGTGCAATGCTCAGTTCTTTGACAAGCTGTTTCGGATTGATCTCAAGCTGCAAGGAAGCAAAAATTTCCGCGGCTGCTTTATTCATCTGTTTCCAATCGATCAATCCGAGCTTGGTGACTGGCTGAGCTCCGATAAACACATTTTCCGCTACTGTCATGTTCTTCATGACATTCAGCTCTTGATAGATACAGTGGATTCCCAGTTTTTTGGAGAGCTTCGGGTCCATCTGATCGATTTCCTGTCCCTCGAAGAAAATGCGGCCGCTGGTTTTGCTGTAAGCCCCGGTCAAGATTTTCATCAAGGTGGATTTCCCGGCTCCGTTTTCGCCGACGAGGGCATGCACGCTTCCGGGATAGACGGTTAAGGAAACATCGGAAAGCGCTTTAACCCCGGAAAATTCCTTGCTGATGTTTTGCAGCTCCAGTATGGGTGATTGCAAACAGATCCCTCCCTCCGCATGATGTGGAGTATTTCGTATGGAGTGGGGGCTCGCCTTGCCTCACGCCGGTCGAGCCCCGATTCTTGCTTACTTTTTGAAGTATTCGTCTACGTTGGACTTGTCCATCAGAATAACTGGGATGCTGATGTTTTTCTCAAGCTGTTTGCCGTTGATCGCTTCGATCGCAGCTTTGACTGCTTCTTCCCCGATTTTTTCCGGCTGTTGCTGAATCATCGCCAGGATCTTGTCGTTGCGGATGCCTTCTGCCGCTTCCGGAGTCACGTCGAAGCCGACGATTTTGGTTTTGGTGTTGTTCGCGGATTCGAGAGCTGCCAATGCACCGAGGACGCTGTTTTCAGCAGTTGCATAGATATAGTCGACATCAGGGTTCGCTTGCAAGATATTCTCTACGGTAGCCATGGATTTTTCACGGTCGTAGCCAGGCTGGTCGTTCAGGATTTCCACGCCTTTGGCATCAGCGAGAACTTCCTTGAAGCCGTTCAGACGCTCTTTTTGCACGAAGGATTGCACGTGCGTCACAACTGCGATTTTTACATCTTTTCCGTTTGCTTCAATCTGTTTTTTCAGATGCTCGCCGAGTTGCTTGCCCGCTTCGTAGTTTTCTGTCCCGATGAAGGTATCTACCTTGTCGCTTGGCACCACAGAGTCAGCCGTGATGACAGGAATTCCTTTGTCCTTGGCTTCTTCCACGACCGGAACCACACCTGCGTTGTCTACCGCAAGCAGAATCAGACCATCGACGCCTTTTTGCATGTAATCCTCGACGGCGGATACTTGTTTGGCGAGATCCAGGTTCGGATCGTTGACCAGAAGCTTCACGCCTGCTTCTTCTGCTGCTTTTTTCATGCCGTTGTCGATGTCGATGAAGAACTGGTGACGCAGAGTTGCCGTCGATACGCCAATCGTGATCTCTTTTTTGTCAGCAGGTGCCCCAGCGGAAGGAGTTTGCGCAGCAGGCTGTTCTCCTCCTGTGCTTCCACATCCAGCCATGATGGAGACCAATGCAGCCATTGCCAAAAGCGATACTTTTTTTACCATTTCTTTTTACCCCCTATTTTTCTATGTTTTTTGGATTGAATCTACTCCACACCAGGAAACGATGAAACGGGCGTATACCTCAATCAGCTTCAAGAATTGGTCGACTGGCACCGATTCGTCGATGCAGTGGCATTGACGCGGATCGCCGCAGCCCAGAATGATGGTCGGGATATTGGCAAATCCGGCCAACAGGCGGGCATCACAGCCAGCAGGCATGCCTTCGATGATCACCTCATCCTCCAGCACCTCACCGAGCACCTGCTTCGCTTCCTGGATCAACGGATGCGTCACAGGGGTTTCAAAAGGAAAGCCCTCCTGGTACACGGTCACCTGCGGCGGATGCTCCCGAAGCCATTCGTCTCCGCGAACGACCCGATCGATGGCATCCAGCACCTGCTGGTGTACGCGGTCGCGTGTCACCTGATACGGCTCTCCCTGCCGCGGCTGGTAATGAAGGCAGGTCTTCAACGTGCAGGAACCCGGAACCACAGAGCCCGCGATGCCGCCATTGATCTCCCCCAGGTTGATCGTAGGTCCCGGCAGCAGCGGATGTCTTTGCGTCATCAGCCAGTGATGCTCAAGCTCCTTGATTGACTGATAGATTTTGATCGCCTTGTCGATGGCATTGACGCCTTCCCATAGCTGGCTGGAGTGCAGGCTTTTCCCATCCACCTTGATCTCGTGGAACAAAAAGCCCATATGCGCCGGCTGGATGTGCAATTGCGTTGGCTCTCCGACAATCGCCGCATCGGCTGTGTAGCCGCGCTCGACGCAAGCCAAGGTCCCGTTGCCGCCGCCCTCCTCGTCCACCACCGACTGGATGATCAGATCTCCCTTGAGCTTTACGCCCATGGTGTGGAGCACTTCTGCCGCCATGATCATCGCGGCCAGAGAAGCTTTCATGTCCGTCGATCCCAGACCGTACAAGACATCACCCTTTACCTCACCGGAGAAAGGATCGTCCTGCCACTTGTCCCGGTCGCCATACGGCATCGTATCAATGTGGCCGTTCAGAATCAGCGATCTCCCATTTCCTGTGCCTTTCAGCGTGCCGACGATGTTGGGGCGGCCTTCGTTGTTGTGTCCCAGATTGGCCCCAGGGTACTTCTTGATCTTTTCATCCTCTACGCAAAACTCGTCAATCGCAAAGCCTAGCTGCTCCAACCGTTTCTTGATGATGGCTTGTCCGGCCTGCTCGTTTCCACCTAGAACTCCGTGGCCGATCACCTGCGTATCTGTCTGGACCAGCTCGGAGAGGAAACGAATGTAGGCATCCTTGTTTTGCCGCACGATCTCGTTCACTTGCACGTGAACACCTTCTCCCTCTTGTGTACTTGCCTTCTCTTAGCGTTTGATTTGCTCCAGAATCCGTGCCCAGAGCTTTTGGTAATGCTCCCATTCCATGAATTCTTTCGGGCCCCAGTGCGGAGCGCAGTCGCTGGCGAAGCAAGCTGTCTTGCCTTTGCCGTAGCTGCCCAGCACGACGAATGGATCTTCACCGATTTTGACCAGTACGTCCGCATCCGACTTGGCTGCGAAGCGGTTGTAGCCGAGGAAGCGCGGCCATTCGCCCAAGCCAGCTGTGATGGCATGCTCTTTTACCGTTTGCGGCTGCACGCCCTGCGGCGCTTCCACGCGGTCATCTCCATCCATCATGACGATTGGCATGACGTCAGCGAGAACCGTGTTTTTAAAGTTGGCTTTCCCTTCGATTCCCATAAAGGACAGGTAGCCGCCAATCATCATGAAGCCGCCGCCGTCCGCGACATAATCACGGATGAGCTCCAGGCTGTTGGGGATGATCTCCATGTTGTAAAAGGTTGCGTTTTGCAGCAGGAAGGTGTTGGCCCCTACGTCGCTTAGCACGATGGCATCGTACTTATCCAGCTCTTCCCGCTTTTTCGGGAAACGCACCTGAACCTCGTGGGCAGGCATGTAGTCGATTTCGATGCCGGCATCCCGCAGGCATTGCAGCAGGTAGGTCGCCCCTTCCTCGTACTTGGTGGAAGTGAAGCTGTCATACCCTTTTGTATGGATCATATGAACGACCCAGGACTCTCCAATAAACAATACTTTCATTTCTAAGCACCTCTTTATATTGTAAATAGTATCAACATTAGTATGATGATTCTGAAAACTGAGTAACTTCGTCTAGCGACGGCATCCCTTCCTGGGCACCGAAGCGTCCCACCGATATGGCGGCCACCTTGTTGGCAAAAGCAATCGCTTCTCCAAGGGATTGACCGCAGCCCAGCGCGTAGGCAAACCCGGCGTTGAAAGCATCACCCGCACCTGTGGTGTCGACCACCGGGACGCGATAGCCCGCGATGCGCTGCAACGGTTTGCCCTCCTCTTTGTACGCCACTCCTTGGGAGCCGAGCGTCGCGATGACCTTGCGAACCCCTTGGGCCAGCAAAGCGTCCATCTGTTCCTCCAGACTGCCTTGTCCCTCTGCCAGCAGGGAAAGCTCCGTCTCGTTCGGGGTAATCGCGTCCACGCAGGCGAGCAGTTCAGGAGGCAGCTTTTGAGCGGGAGCCGGATTGAGGATGACCGTCTTCTGCAGCTGCTTGGCGACTTTTGCAGCATAGGTCACCGTCTCCAATGGAGTCTCCATTTGCATCAGAACGATGTCCGCTTTCTCGATCAACGCCATCTGCGCATCGATGTCAGCCGGGGTGCAGTGCGCATTCGCCCCAGGCACGACGATAATGCTGTTGTCTCCCTGCGCCAAAACGATGAAAGCAGCTCCCGTATCGCTGGACGCTGTTTTTTTCACGCCTGTGCTGTCTACTCCCCCTGCCTGCAGAGAGCTGAGCAATTCCCCTCCGAAAAGGTCTTCTCCTACGCGTCCGATCATGGCTACCTGCGCTCCGAGACGAGCCAGACCGATCGCCTGGTTCGCTCCCTTCCCTCCCGGAACGAATTGTACGCTTTGTCCCAGAATCGTCTCTCCCTTGGCGGGCAGACGCGGTGCCTGGACAACCATGTCCATGTTCAAACTTCCTATCACGACGATGTTTGGTTTCACTCTTCCATTACTCCTTACTATACGAACGTTCCGACTCGTTCTTCTCTACGATCATTGAAGTTTCTCTCATCCCCGTCTTTATCTTGCCGGTCGGAATGTTGTCTGAAACGGCGCTCAGGATTTCTGCGTCGAATCCCTGACAATCAGGGAAACCCCCAACTCCACCGTTTCATAATGGCTGCTGGACTGATCGATCCTTTCAATCAGCTTTTTCGCTGCAAGCTCGCCGATCTGGTAAATCGGCTGCGCGATCGTGGTCAGCTCCGGCTGCGTGATTTCCGTCAGATTGACGCCGTCAAACCCGCATACCGCCACTTCTCCCGGCACCGAAATACCTCTGCGATTCAATGCTTTCAGCGCGCCAACCGCCATCAAGTCGTTACCCGCAAAAATCCCGTCTACATCTGGATGATTGCGGAGCAAAGCTTCCACTGCCTTTACTCCTCCGTCGATGGTGAAATCACCCGGGACCAGCAAGGTTGGCGTGTACCACGGTTGTTTTCTCGCGACTTCTTCATAGCCTTCCAGACGTTCTCTCGCTGTGACCAGCTCCTTGGGGCCGTAGATATGAGCGATCTTTTTGCAGCCCGCATCCAGCAAATGCTCTACAGCGGCCTTCGCGCCCCCGAAGTTATTTACCGTGATGACGCATCCAGATTTCATATCCGGGGCACGGTCCAGCATCACAAAGGGAATTTGCGCTTCCTCCAGCCGCTCCAGATCTTCTTGCACCAGATTGTTGGTCGCAAAAATGATCCCGTCGACGTACTTCTTTTTCAGTACCTCGATATAGGATCTCTCTTTCACTCCAAGGTCATCGGAATTGCATAAAATGACTGTATATCCGTTGTTTTGCGCAATATCCTCCACTCCCCTCGCCAAACCGGGGAAGAACGGATTGGAAATATCAGGCAAAATCAACGCGATCGTCTTCGTGCGTTTTCCTGCCAATCCCCTTGCCATCTGGTTGGGTACATATTGCAACTGCTTCATGGCTCTATTTACCTTTTGTTCGGTCTCGCTGTTGACATAACCATTTTGATTCATCACCCGGGATACCGTAGCCACGGAAACACCTGCCAACTTGGCGACGTCTCTGATTGTTGCTTTCATCTTTACCTTCACCACCGACTATGTGTAACCGGTTTACACAACCCTTTTCCTGTTACATGATGTATTTTCCAATCGACATGTAACCGGTTACTATAAAAATAATCTGAATTTGCCCGCTAGTCAATACGAAAAAAAGAGGCTTCTTCAGCCTCTTCCTCTACGCCTCGCTCGATTCCGCACTTATTTTCTGTTTTTTTGTTTGCTTCAACAAATAGGAAATGACACCGGCGACTGCACTCAACAGAAATGCTGGCTTGGAGAAAATCTCATGACTCTTTGTGATCAATTCGCCATTTTGCATCAGGATTCCCGCGATTTGACCGATGACCAGCAAAGATCCTGCCAGCAAAAATAGAACCAAACTGATGATGAAGGATGTCTCTAGCCACTTTTTCATCTTCTCACTCCTCTTCCTTTTATACCGGGATGGGCAATACGCCAAGGGCGATAAAATATCCGATCAGGAAAATGGGGACGACATAATACACAATCAACGGTACAAACGTCTTCTCCGGATTGGCTCCGGCAATTCCAGAGGCGATGAAGATCGGCGCGGAGGACGGCGGAGAAGCTCCTTCCGTGGATGCAAACACCAAGATTGCGACAACCGCGACCACCGGGTCCACACCCGCTGAGACCAAAGCGCTAAAGGCAACCATCCCGACCGCCGTCAAGGTTGCGGTACCGGAGAGCGGACCTGCGACCAGCACCAGCAGAACGCCGACGATCAAGATCATCAGCCAGGGCGCGAATTGAAGTCCTTCCATCAGGCTGCTCAAATCCTTTGCCAACCCCAGCCCTCCAAGCACTTTGCTGGCAGCAAATGCGAATAGCAGCAACACCCCGACGACAGAAAAACCGGATATCGACTCTCGCAGAAACTGTGTCCAAGCCGCTGTCGTTTTCGGCAGATTGGCCCGGCCGATTATCAAACTGATGAAAATGATGATGACAGGAATCCAGATGATCAACGAAATCTCACCCATTGCCGCTTTTCCGATGCCGGGGTTTGCCTCCAGCATTTCTGCCAATGGACCGATCGTAACGAGAACAGGGATCAGAATACCGAGAAAGATAAACGTGGACTTCCAGCCCTCCCGAAGAGACTTTCCAATCGGCTGGACAAACTCGGCTGATAGCCGTTGGATTTTATATTTGCGCACAAACCACATCGTCAAAATGATCCGGTAGAGAACTTGATAGGCACCTCCGATCAGCAGCGCCACGTACAGATCTCCTTCTGACACCACGGCTGCAATAGGAGCAAAACCCAGCAAGATAAACATGGAACTGCTCGGGGGAAACGCAATACCCAGACCTGCGTTGCCAGCCGCCACGGTTGCCGCCATTTCCTTGCTCCAATTCGAGCGGATCATCCAGGGGATGGTGACAGCTCCTGTCGTGGCCGTATTCCCAGATCCCGAGCCTGATATCATTCCCATCAAGGCAGAGCCGAAGGTAGCCACATGAGATGCCCCTCCCGGCAGACGGCCCAGCAGCGAGTTCAGAATCTCGATCAGGCGCAAGATGATGCCCGTTTTATCAATAATGTAGGACATGAACACGAATGCCATCGCTGCAAACAATACCTCATTGGTCGCTCCAAAAACGAAGCCATCCCAGAGTAAGGCGGGCGCTTCTGCTCCACCGAACAAGGCGGTGACGAGAAAGCCTACAATCATCGCCTCTCCGATCCCCCGCTTGAGGAAGGTAGACCAAAAAATAATCAGTGCAATAAATACGATCAATGCCAGTAGTCCAATCCCCATCGTCAACACTCCTTCATGAAAAAGTAAACATCAGCATGAGAAACCTTCTGTGAGCGCTTTCAATTGTCACTGGCATGGCACCCCCACAAGCGGTTTGGCCATGCCTTCTATATCGAACGGCTGGTGAGGATGGTCAAATGATCCTGTCCTTTTTCAACGCTTCCAATTCCTGGTCCGACAAAGACAGCCAGTCACGATAGACCTCCAGATTATGTTCGCCGTGCTTCGGTCCCCTGCTGATGACTCTTCCAGGTGTTCGTGAAAATTTGGCTACCACATTGGGCACCCGCATCTCTCCCAGTTCTTCATCCTGCAAGGTTACAAAGGACTCGCGGTAGTGAAAATGCGGATCCTGATCCAATTGACTGACATCGTACATGGGTCCGACGACAGCACCGCTGCCATGAAGAATCTCCAGCACCTCGTCCAACTCTCGCTCCCGAATCCAGCCGCCGATAATAGCATCCAGCTCCTCCACGTGCTTCAGTCTCAATTCGTTCGTTGCAAAACGCGGATCTGTCAGGAGATCTTCTCTGCCAATCGCCTTGAACAGGTTCTCCGTTATCGATTGTGCCGCACCAGACAAGGCTACCCATCTGCCCTCCTTCGTCTGGTACGCATTCCTGGGAGCGACAGAGAGACTCCCGTTGCCCACGCGGCTGGCGATGATCCCCAGCTGGTCGTAGGCCACGATATGAGGCTCCAGGAACCGCATCAGAGGCTCGTAGAGGGAGATATCGATGCACTGTCCCTTTTTTTCCGGATTGTTTGCCCGCTCATGAAGGGCGATCATCAGTGACAAGGCACCAAATGCACCGCTGACACCGTCTGCCAGAGCCATTCCCGGCAAAGTAGGCGGTCCATCCGCAGAACCATTAACAGAAGTGAAGCCGCTCATTCCCTCTGCGACGGTGCCAAATCCAGCCCTGGACGCGTACGGTCCGGATTGGCCAAAGCCTGTGGTTCGCAGCATAATCAGGGAAGGATTGATTGCGGATAAGACATCCCAGCCCAGATTCCATTTTTCAAATGTCCCCGGTCTGTAATTTTCCACGACCACATCCACTTGGGCGACCAGTTTCTTGAAAAGCTCCTGTCCCTGCGGCTTGCTGAGATTCAAGGTGATTCCCTTTTTGTTGCGATTCAGCGTCTTCCACAGGAGCGGAATTCCCTCTTTTTGCTTCCCGTATCTTCTCGCGTGATCCCCGAACTCAGGATGCTCGATCTTGATTACCTGCGCTCCGTAGTCTGCTAGAAACGTGCTGGCCCAGGGAGCTGCGAGCATGGTCGAGGCATCCAGAATCCTGATGTCCTGCAAAGGTAGTCTGCCTGAATTTTCGTTCATTTTTACAGCCCTCCGATCGCCGCTTCCCGCGATCTTTTCTTTTTCTCTTCCAGTTGTGCTATTTTGTTGGCCCGATCCAAAATGAGCTTGGCTTTTTCATAATGCGGAATGTCGATCATCTTGCCTTCCAGCTTGGTGGAAGCTCTCCCCCTGGCGATGCTTTCCTCAAACACCTCGATTACTTGATGGGCGTAGGCCAAGTCCTCTTCTGTAGGCGAGAAAGCCTGATTCAGCATTTCCACATTGTCCGGATGAATGCAACTAGCTCCGAGGAATCCATGTCGATAGGCAAGGGCCGCATTTTTCACCAATTGATCCGCATCGGAATACGTTGCAATGCTCCCCATCAGCCCCATCGGTATCTTTCCGCATGCTCTGGCCGCGATCAACACATTCATTCTGGGAATGAGCATTCCTTGGTACGTCTCTGGCCCAAGCTCGATTCCGCAATCGGCCGAAAAATCCTCGGCTCCCAGTGTAAGCGAATCCACGCGTGCGCTCGCACAGGCAATCTCCTCCAAGCGCAGCATGCCCTTCGCCGTTTCGATAATGATGCCGATCTTGACGTGACCGCTGCGGATTCCCCTCTTTTGCTCGAGTGTCGAGATATGCTCCTCGACACGCAAAACCTCCCCTGCCGACTCCACCTTGGGCAGCATCACCCCGTCGATGCCCGGCCAGATCGCTGCCTCCAGATCACCCAAGAGCAAATCAGCCGTATGATTGACCCGTACCAGGACATCGCTCCCTCCTTTGCCGGCGACCGGAAGCAGCTCTCGAATTCGCTCGCGAGTCGCTATTTTTTCGGAATCCGGCACACTATCCTCCAGATCGAGGACGATGGCATCCGCATTTCGCAAAAACGCTTTCTCCACAAAACGCGGCACGTTTGCTGGCATGATTAATCGGGATCTGCGGATTACATTCCTTGCGTAATCGATCGTCATTGTGCCCCTCCTCCATTGGTTTACGGATACTTTACCACCATTCAGAAAGCAAGAAAAATAATGAATTTTGCTTAAATTCAAGCAAGATTTTTGATATCTTGAAGGGAGTAAGAGTTTTGGGGGAGGCATGTGCGCATGGAAGAGAAGGACTGGGTCATTTTACAGACCGTATTCGAGGAAAAAAACATCACAAAGGCGGCGCATCGTCTCTTCATGGCACAGACTACGCTGACCTATCGGCTTCAACAAATCGAAAAAGAGTTTGACACCCTTTTGTTTTATCGCGGCAGAAGAGGAGTGGAATTCACCGCACAAGGGGAGCTGTTGGCCAAATACGCGCAGGAGATGCTGGTGAAGCTGCGCGAGACCAAGGATACCTTGCTCAACTTGGAGGGCAAAGTATCCGGCACGTTAAAGCTGGCGGTGACCAAATCCTTCGCCTTTTACAGATTGCCGGCTTTGCTGCGGGCATTCCGGAATCAGTATCCGAATGTGGATTTTACCGTAACGACAGGCTCCAACCTGGATCTCACCCACTCCCTGCATCGGAATGAAGCACATGTGGCTATCGTTCGGGGCATCCAGCACTGGCCGGATGAAAAGGAAGTCATTGCTGAAGAAACCATCTGTGTGATCGCCAAAGAAAAAATGAATCTGCAGGATCTACCATCCCTCCCCCGCATCGACTATGAACCGAAACCCTCGCTCAACATCGTGATCGATAATTGGTGGAGAGAGAATTTTTCTGAGCCTCCATTCATCTCGATGACGGTGGACAACGTGGAGGTTGCCAAGCGGATGGTCATGAACGATTTGGGCTATACCATTGCCCCGAGCAGTGTGTTTGATGAGAACGACGGCTTGTACAAATGGAATATAACGACTCCCGACATGGAGCCGATCTTGTGGAAAACCTGGATTCTGTACCGGAGGGAGCTGATGAAGCTGCCCGCTGTGCGGGGATTTGTCACCTTTATGCAGGAAAATCCTTGTCGAATTTCTCTTGAGTAAGTAGTTCGAAAGTTGTGTTATTCTGAAGCATATCTGGTTATAGGAGGAGAATAGATCCATGAAAAGGAAATGGGCTTCATTCTGTGTCATTTTCTTTCTTCTCATCGGGTTTGTGCCACAAGTTTACGCGGCCGATGTTTGGTCCGACGGGGATTTCGAATTAGGGCCGCCCAGCACGCAGCAGCAGCCCCTGCCGACGAACAACAATGGATTATGGTCCGAAAATCTCTGGCAGGAGACGCCCCCGTCCACCGTTCCCCCACCCGCTCCCAGTCCCGGAAACACAACCACTCCACCGCCTACAGCACCGCCGCCGAAAACGCCCACCATGCTCACTCTCCCGGCATCTCCTGTTACGGAAAACGGAAAAACGCTGATTCCCGCTCGTGAAGTGTTAGAGGCCTTGGGAGCAGAACTGCAATGGGACTCCGTCAAACAAGTCATCACAGTCCGCAAAGGAACCGCCACAGTCCATCTCATCCTCAACAACAACATGGCCATGACCAACGGCAGCATGGTGAAATTGGAAGCGCCCGCGAGAATGATCCAGGACCGCCTCTACATCCCCATCGATTTTATCTCGCAAGCCTTGGGCTCCAAGGTACAGGTCGAAGCTGCGACCACTAAGGTAACCGTCGATGATTGGTTGATTTTCTATCTCGACCCGACCAAAGCCTCTGCTGCAGCAAACTCGTTTATCGGAAGCTGGTCGATCTGGATTCCTGGCGGTTATGCAACCACGGGCACTACCACGAACGGAGACGGCTCCAAAACAATTACCCGGCAGTATATCCCGGGTGCAGAGGGATACACGCTGAGTATTCAGGCAAACGGCACCTACTCCTGGCAAACGACGGAAGGCACCATCACCGGAGCCTGGCAAGCGCTACCAGACGGACGGATCGTTCTGTTAAAAGGAAAATATGAGTTTGATTGGTATGTGTCGAAGATCAATGAAAACGAGATCAAGTTCTACTCCTATGGCATGGAAGAGTATGGCAAGCGGGTGAAATAACAGGCTGCAACACGAAAACACCGCCTGAAACGGGCGGCGGATCGGCGCAGCTCACTGTCATGACATGATCTTGATGAACTGCAGAATCAGAGGAACACCCTTTGCAGGTACGTCACTGAGCAACAGAACGCCAGTTTGAACGACGTAGAGATTGGGAGATTGCAATATCCCGTTGATAAAAAGATTTGTGACAGATACATCATTTGGACCAAGAATGCCGGAAGTACTGAACGCTCCTGCAGCATCACTGTCGGTATACACGTTTTTTATTCCATCTGAAAAGGCTGTAAACTGATAAGTCTCTGCTTTTAAGAGACCGGGAGTGCATGGACAAGGAGGACAGGGAGGACAGGGCTGTACAGGAAAGATTGTAGGGCATCCGTACGGGGGCATCAGTTGGTACCTTACCACGCTACTTATGCTAACACGCTCTGCTTTTGGCTTCATTCCATCCCCTCTTCTTTTTTTACAGGTATACCCCAGGGCCCTTATTGCTCCTGGGGTATACCTTTTCTCTTTTTCCTCAGTTCACCACGAATTCAACACAGATTGGTGTTAAACCATTTTCAGCATCGCCATCGGGAATCGTAATAGTTGTGGTTGTAATCGTCGAGGTATTCCCTGGCTGAATGACTCCGTTCACATACAGATTGTAGTAAGCAAATGTGCTGGGAAATGCGGTAGCAGCAGCACCCGCGTCATCATTAAAGGCTGTAGCTGCAATAGCAAAGGTAGCGCCTGTTCCAGTCCCAGCTCCCATTGTTGAGTTATATCTCACTGAGGTTACAAATGGTTTAATAATCGCCATTTTCACACCTCCCCACACAGTAATATAAGGGGAGTTCCCCCTTATTCTGTATTAATAAATGACGGAAGGAGTTCCCTTGAAACGGACAAACATCATCGACACTTCGCATATTTTCCAAAACTATCCAGGCGTCTTTCGCCAGAGTTGGACAATATCAAGGGTAGACAGGCGAAGCTTGTCTATAATTGCGAAAAATATTATTGATGTATACAAAGGATTTGATCGAAGAAAAAGTGAATTCATTTGTTTATCAAATAGTAGAAAGGGGTCTTCGATTTGAAACGCAAACTTGCCTTTGCTGTTTTGAGTGGGTTGCTCACAGCCAGCCTTTTTGTCGCTCCAGGAAGCTTCGTTTCTGCCAAGAGTTCCTCGAATCCGTATCTGGTCGTATTCAAAAATGATCTGCCATCGGATTATGAGGACCTGATCGAGGAGGCTGGCGGAGAAGTAGTACGAGCTTTGCCAGAGATTGGCGCCGTTGAAATCAAATCGAACGAACGCGGTTTTCTGAAAAATCTGAAAGGGGTTCGTGGGATACAGGCAGCCAATATCGCATTCACCCATAAGTTAGATTACAAAAAAATCGACCGTTCCGCAGCGGATGGCCAGCCTGTCACAGACATCCCCCAGCCAGAGGATATTGACAGCTACTGGGAATATCAGTGGGATATGCAGCGTATCACAAACGATGGTAAATCCTATGACCTCGAAACAGGCGGCACCAGTCGAAAACATAAAGCCGTCGTAGGCGTCATAGATTCTGGAATCGATCCGGACCATCCGGATTTAAGAGACAATCTGCTCGGCGGCATGAATTTCGTGCCGGCTGGCATCGACTCGAGCGAAACGGGAGATCCGGACGATATCCGAGACCGTGACGGACATGGCACCCACGTCGCCGGTTCCATCGCAGGTAACGGCAAGATCAAAGGAGTCGGGCCGAATCTGGGACTGAGGGTGTATCGCGTGTTCCCGGAAAATGAAGGCGCTTCTACCTCCTGGATCGCCGCCGCCATCATACAAGCCACAGACGATGAGGTGGATGTCATCAATATGTCGATTGGCGGCTTCGATGCCATCTCCCGGTACACGTTCCAAGGAGAGGGCTCCTACAGTGATGTAGCCGACATCCTGATCTGGAAACGGGCGATTGATTATGCTGTGAAAAAAGGAGTAACGGTCGTAGTAGCAGCCGGCAATGAATCGCTGAACTTGAACAATCCAACCGAGATCACCCGCTATATGAACGAGACATACGGCGATCTCGGCTTCGAATTCAAAGGCGCTTCCAAGGAGGTCCCCGGGCAAGTTCCGGGAGTCATCACCGTCTCCTCGTCGATCGAATGGTCAGAAGATGAGATTGCGTTCTACTCCAATTACGGAACCCGCTCCATCGATGTGGCTGCCCCCGGAGGGGACAACGGTCCCATCTATGCGGAGACAGGCGATCTGGACCAGAGAGATTTCCACTACCGAGCACTGAGCACGTGGCCGACCTATCTGGACCCGTATTTTACTTCCAATCTGCATGACTACGCTCTGCTTCATGGAACCTCGATGGCGGCTCCCAAAGTGGCGGGAATTGCAGGGGTAATCAAGGCAGCCAATCCAGATATGAAACCATCTCAGGTGGCCAATCTGATTAAGAAAACAGCAATTGATATGGGCAAAAGAGGGACAGACCAATACTTCGGAGCTGGCGAGGCCAATGCTTACAAGGCTCTGAAATAATACGGAAAAACGGACACCTCCTTACACGAAGGTGTCCGTTTTTATGATTCTGCGTGGGGCTATTTCATGTTGTAAATGTAAATTCTCTCTATACTCTTTCATCAAATATAGAACCTTGTAACCCAAACTTGTCTCTCTTATCGCACGGGCGGACAACTTTTTACATAGCAATGTTTTAGCGATAGAACAAGTTCTGGTTTGTACACACTTGTGAATCGCTAGTCATTTGCAAAGGAGGGAGAGCGTATGGGACGACATGAGAATAATGAAGCTAGACAAATTCAACAAGTGGAACGAATTATCGAAGAAGCAATTCGAGAGCTGCGTGAAGCACTGCGCAGACTCAGAGAAATTCGGGAAGATATGGAAGACTAAGACAAAGTAGGAAGATATAGCGGGTCCATCTGAGCAAGTTGAGATGGACCCCTACATAACAATGGTTGATACATGCAACATTTATTTCTCTTTTACGTTTTATTTGTATAAAATATCAAATTAATTGTCAATGGCCAGGAGATTCAAACCAAGGCAGTGTAATGCCCCCCTTTGTCAAGACACTTTGAGAACGAAAATAAGTTATGTCCTCCCATCTTTTTGAATGGTGGTACAGTTCCGAAGGCCGCTTGACATGGAGCCTCTGCGGGCATGACTGCTCGCGATCGGGCGATGGCTAGTAAGCTAGCATCGCGAGGCTAACTAGCCTATCATGCCCGCCCCTCCATGTAAAGCTGCCTATGCTACCGATGTTACATGCTCGTAGTAAATCCTGTCTGGTGTTGCATAGTCCAAAGATTGATGAGGACGGTCCGTATTGTAGAACGTGACGTACCGTTTGATGCCTTTCCGTAATTCTCGTGGATTTTCAAATTCATTCAGATAGATACATTCATACTTTAAAGCTCGAAAGAATCGTTCTGTACGACTATTGTCCGTCGCACGTCCCTTGCCATCCATCGATACCTGGATTTCATGTTCTGCCAACAGATTGAGATAATCTGCATTCGTAAAATGGCTGCCTTGATCACTGTTGATGATTTCTGGCTTACAGCGACGAAATGCTCGTTTCAGACAGGTCATGACAAACCCTTTCTCTAGCGTGCTCGACAACTCGTAATCAACCACCTTGCGACTGAACCAGTCTATGATGGTGAACAGGTACATAAATCCTTTCCCCATGCGAAGGTATGTGATATCTACTCCCCAAACGTGATTGGGGCGATGGATGTCCAGTCCCCGTAACAAGTAAGGGCGAACGTACTTTGCATGCAGTCGCTTGCTCAAATTGGGCTGTGGATGGATTCCGTGAATCCCCATGAGTCTCATCAGACGCCGTACACGTTTGCGATTGACGTTGAAACCCATTTCCCGCAGTTTGACGGTGATCCGCCTGTACCCGAAGAAGGGCTTGTCGGTGTAGATGGCATCAATCACGTGCATGATTTGAATGTTTTCAGCGCTCTCCTCCGTTCCTGCGGGCTTGCGGTACACACTTGTACGATTAACACCTAACAAAGAAGCTTGGCGCTTAATGTTAATTGTGGGATGATCGCGCTCAATCATGGCTTGGCGCTCTTTGACGGATTTATTTAAGGCCAGATTTTTTTTTGAGCCAGTCGATCTCCACGGTTAGTTGACCGACCAGCTTTTCCAGATGTTCTTGTTTGCTCTCGTACTCCTTTCTCAGTTTGTCCGCTTCACTGGTTCCCTTCTCGAACACCATCGAGGCTCGCTCAAGAAACTCGGCTTTCCACCGGCTGATCATCACCGGATTCAGCTCATATTTGGCGGCAATTTGATTCACGGTCTGCTCTTCCTGAAGAACCTCAAGCACGACCTTCGTTTTAAATTCTGGGGTATATCGGTTCCGTTTTTCCATGGCTTCATTATAACTTATTTATCACGCTCCCGTGTCTCAGCCTATGGGAGCATTGTACAGAGCCATTTAGCTACAATGTAGCTACAATGGCAATGTGTATGTTCCTGCCGCTACCATTGCCAATATGTTTAGCATCGGTCAAACATGGGATAACAGTTCACCGAGAAGATTTACACGCAAGCTGGCGACAAATATAAACTAGCAGCGGTAAAAGTGTATGTGATTGATTGGGAACATGTGATCACCAAGAGAGAGGAATTACTAGATACTTGGAGACAACACACGCGGCATACTGGAGATGCTTATCCTTCCAGCATGCCGCGTTTTTTAAGTCCTATAGCCCAGGAACGCTGGAGGTTATTTGACATTACCCATGAACAGACCCCCGAAGCCTTCATATTCCTCTCGGGCCCAATGATGTTCAGGTCAGCCTATGCGGCGGGAGCGAACCAGAGTTAGCCCAGCGAGGACCATGCTGGTCAGCCCCATCACGATGGCAATGATGGCCCCTGCACGCCCGTCGCCTGTGCCGAAATCACCAGTGTATATGGTCAGATGCAGCATAGCATAGGCTATGACGATAATCCCCACTACCACGGCCACAATGGCCCCACGTCGCCCGCTGCCAGTGCCGAAACGACCGGCGGAGCGAGCCAGAGACAGCCCAGCGAGGCACGCGCTGATCAGCCCCACAAACGCGTCTACCGTAGCCCAGATTCGCCCGGAGGTTGTTAGTCCATATCCGACATTAGAGGTGGTCGCTTCAGCAAAGGCAATCGTTGGTACCAGCAGAAGTGTACAAAGAATTACGAATGAAATGAGCTTGATCTTCATTTGTTCATTTCCCCTTTTTTTTAAAACGTTCCCCTGACCCGGCAGTGTTGAGTTGCCGATGCTGGATTTCCCCTCCCCCTTCAGCTATTTGCTCAACCTTCACAGCCACTTTACACAATAAATGTCGAGAACTTATGCAGATCCTCCTCTCATTGCGTGGATTTCTTCAAGTACCGGAGAAATCACGGTATAATCTCGGTAAGCGGTATCATTTCGTCAAAGAAGCACACTACCTATAGAAACGATGTGATTGAAATGGATGCAAAACTGTTGGTTGTGGAGGACGAACCGGGCATGCTTGATGAGATGCAGACCTATCTGCAACGCGAAGGGTTCCGCGTATTGACCGCTCGTACCGGCAAGGAAGCGCTCACGATAGCCCGGTCTGAACGTCCAGATCTTGTCGTGCTTGATTGGATGCTCCCTGAGAAAAGCGGCATCGACGTATGCCGTGAAATCAGGCACACGTCACAATGCGGCATTATTATGGTCACTGCACGATCGGATGAATCGGATAAAATCGTCGGACTGGAAATCGGCGCGGACGATTATTTGACGAAGCCGTTCAGCTTGCGCGAACTGGCTTCACGTATCCGTGCGTTGCTTCGCCGCTTGCGTGGATCTGAGGACAAGTCCATGTTCTTGGAAATGGAAAGGGATAATTTGAGCATTTCCGAGGCCAAATGCCAGGTTTTAAAGGACGGCCAAGAGATCCAACTCACACCGACCGAATTCAAAATTTTGTACACGCTGGCCGCTCGTCCCGGCATTGTCTTCAGCCGGTTGCAATTGTTAAAAGTGGCTTTGCAGGATGAATACATGGGATACGAAAGAACGATGGATTCCCATATCCGGAATCTTCGCCGCAAGCTGGAAGACGATCCAGCCAATCCTCGCTATATTCAAACGGTATACGGTTTCGGCTACCGATTCGGTGAACCATCATGACGTTGACCGTACGCCAAAAAATATTTATCTGCATGGGACTGCTCGTTCTTATCCTTGGGGGCTCTCATGCCGTAACCAATCTGGTTTACATGGAGTCCTTGTTCGATCAATTTCGAAATGAAGAAATCGGCGCAGCTTTTTTGAATGCTCCGCCCGAGGAACAAAT
Organism: Brevibacillus panacihumi W25; assembly: GCF_000503775.1. GTDB lineage: Bacteria > Bacillota > Bacilli > Brevibacillales > Brevibacillaceae > Brevibacillus > Brevibacillus panacihumi_A. Next base: position 1,411,324 of record NZ_KI629785.1, read on the forward strand.
CGAAATCTTGAAAACTTATGTTGTTGGAAAGATGGAGCTTTTTTGGCTTGGAAAATGGGGATTTTTCATAGCGACAGGCCTATTCTTCAGTTTATGGATTTCAGGGGTGCTGACGCTCCCGCTTCGCAAGCTCGTTGCCGCTATCGAACGCGTGGCAAAGGGGGATCTGGAGGTAAGTGTTCCTGTACAATCAAAAGACGAGTATGGGAAAGTAATCCAGACATTCAACGATATGACGCTTCGCCTGCGTGAAGCTGAGGATGCCCGCAGGAGATTGGTGGCTGATGTCACTCACGAGCTTCGTACTCCGCTGTCCATTATGCAGTTGAAGCTGGAAAATTATCAGCAGGCCGGTCATCCTGTTCCGCCGGAAATGCTTCGGATCCATGATGAAGTGATCCGATTGAGTCTGCTTGTAGAAGATCTTCATGTTTTGTCGTTGGCAGAGGCAGGCCGTTTGACGCTCGATTGCAAACCGCTCGATCTGACGGCACACCTGGAACGGATCGTGGAACAGAATGCGTTATTTGCACGCGTCTCGGTGATTGACACCGGCATCGGTATACCGGAAGAAGACCTGCTTCACCTATTCGATCGATTTTACCGCGTAGAAGAAGCGCGCTCGCGTCATTCAGGCGGTACAGGCCTTGGATTATCCATCGCCCACCATTTTGTAAGAGCCCACGGCGGTTTCATCCACGTTTCAAGTCAGCCTGATGAAGGGACTATTTTTACTGTTTATCTGCCTCTAAGCAATCCCTGAACAAATCAAAAACCTCATCAACAAAGGATGAGGTTTCAGCATGTTTTACAGACGACGCTATTCTTTATAAATCAAGGATTTCAACGATTCTGCCTGATCTTTGTCCTGTTGGCTGATAATTCCCTCAAATTGATACACGTACGTGCCATTGTTCGTTATCTTGAGGTAGGCTACGTTCTGCTTCGTAAAACTCTCCAACACTTCATTCGCCTGCGTAATCGACAGCTTGGAATTCATCGCAAGCTCGGTAGCGGTTAATTTTCCGCCGTAACGTGCAGCAATCTGAAGCACCAAATTTTCCATTGCGTCTAGCCTTCGAAGCCTGGTATTTTTTCTTGCCGCGAACAATAGCCAGCCACCGAACAAAGCTGGAAGAACCCCGAGCAGAAGAAAGAGTACCAAATCGCTCGTTTCGGTCAACTTGGTCTTCTCGGAAGCCATTGCCCCAGCGATCATAATCACTCCAAACACCAAAATAATGACTCCCGCGACGTACTGAATTACTTCCGCAACAAGTCCCCTGCTTGTCGTTTTTGGGTTCATGCACAATCAGCCTTTCGTCTATCGTTAGTTTCCAGTTTATCATATCCTTTCCATTGACTCATTTTTTGTGGAATTGCGAAGCTCAACATGTGAAAAAAGCCGAGATCTCTGGGAAGAATTCATTGGAACTGGGAGGTGGATAAATTTCAGGGCGGGGTAGCCAGTGTCCAGGACGTCGAGTATCAGGTGAAATCATTTCTTTTTAAAACCAAGCGAAAAAGTTGCTCTTTCTGGGGATCACTGTACACTATCCTAGTATTTTTTCCTCTGCACTACATCGACCAGAAGTAATCATGTTTAGCGTCTGGAACGATTTCTATTTACTTAGAATTTTCTTCATTGATCCTTACCTAGGAAGTATTTTCATCTGAACTAACTCTCGTCACTGTGTCCTCATTTAGGCCTCTACAGCCAAACATCTCTGTGATTTTCTCCAAGAATCCAACCGCTCCCCTAATTTTGTACGCGGTCTCCCCAAGCAAACATGTCAATCTCTCCATCTACTAATAACACGACACCAAAGAGTACTTTAATACAAGTCGATAGAGACCAGCTTACCCTTTGAAATTTTTGGCTTTGAAACTGTGGCATCGAACTGTACATAGCACCTCTCAGTTCACAAAGTTGTGACATTCGTCATATTAAAATAAATTTCTCCACATGTAATATATTGATATTTATTTAATTAAATGGTATTTATTACAATTAAATGGTAATAACATTTCAAAAAAATTTGAAAGGAATGACATTATGAACTTTAAATTTGATTTACTAGGAAAAATACTACTAACTTTCTGCCTCCTGTTCACTTTCACTTTTACAAATCCTGTTATTGCCTCACCACAAAATAACAAGTCCAAAGTGAGCATCGAAGTCACTCAGAATAATGATGTTTTTTTTGAACTTGTTGCCGAAAATAGAAAAGAAGATTCAATATACTCTGTTCGCATTACCGAGAGCGAAGATAATCAGTATCTATGGAGATCTGAGATTTTAATAGAAGAAGAGATTGTATCCGAAACTGAGTTTATTATTACTGAAATTAAGGATAATTTTGACGATAGTGAACTTGAAAAGGTTTTATCTAAAGTTTTAACAGGAGAAGCCGAAAGCTCAGACCTTGAGGAATACTTAAACAAAGTATTTAAGATCTCATCCGAAGAAACAACTATTGGAACTAGATCAAATCAAGGGGACGAAATAAGCACTTTTGCTGCTCCCTTACTTATTCCACTTGCGGCGGGCGCAATTAGTAGTTCAACATTAGCTGCACTTGAAGCTGCTTTGTTTGCAACACTAGCTACTGCTACTGCTACCGTTGCGACCGCTATTTTAGAGGAAAGACATCGCTCATCTAAAGATACCGCTGAAGTAAAGACTAGGAACACTTACCCGGAAAATTGGAGTAGTTTCACCGGTTACCCTAGTATTACATCTACAGCCGCTACTCGACATATTGAATTGGACGGTGTTAACGAAATTGCAAATAGGATTAAAGGTGATCGGAATAATGATGGGGATTTAGAAATTTTCATTAGTACTACCGATCCCAGGGATTCTGTCCTTGTTGTTTTTGATATTAACTCAAGATTAACAACTAAAGTTAGCAGACACCTCGGAAATTATCTAACTGGTGAACAAACCATGGATCCATCTTTTGGTCCAGAAAGACTGAATTTAAACGGTTATACTGTTTTTCTTATTTTCAACCACAGAGGTGGTAACGTTTTCCATGCGCATTTTGTACCACAAACGGACAGAAGTAAAGAACTACGGTATATGCGATATCGCGGTAATTTTGACCTTAAGATTTTTGATAGAGTCTCCCACAACCCGTCCTATAATAAGAAACTACAAAAAACTGATTCTGACCTTCAAAGATGGCATCAGAATTTTGATAGAGCTATAAATAATAGAAATTTATCAAGGGATAGCAATGGTAAACGATCTATAGTACCTTATAAATAAGGTAAACCTTGAGGTACAATACATTAAGTCGAGGAAAACGCCATGAATGAAGATCAATACATTAAATGTGAACATTGTTTAAACCCAAATGATTCCTGGCAACTGGAAATACTCCCTAAAACTAGGTGTTCAATTTTAAATGAGAACGAGATATATCTTATTTGCGATTACTGTATCGAAGTTATTGAAGGGGAGGGTGAAGGCCAAGAGGAAGTACAGTACTGGAATGAATGGGTTATGAATAAGAGATTATTAAAAGAGTAAAACCTGAAGCCCTCTTAGTATTATGAACTGCACCCCGTCAAGTAGACAGTACAAATAAGTAAAAGTTTTAAGCGGCCTTAGTTCTGAATTCCGTGGGACTGAGGCCGTTTAACTTTGCCTGTAATCGCTCGTTATTGTAAAAGTGGATATAGGTATCGATGTCCTTCTTCAACTCTTCAAACGAGTTGTATGTAGTCAGGTAATACATCTCGCATTTCAAGGTTCCCCAGAAAGATTCCATTGGTCCGTTGTCAATGCAACGGCCAACACGTGACATGCTTTGGGTAATGTTTGCTTTGTCCAGTTTCCTCTTAAAAGCCGTCGAGGTGTATTGAAACCCCCGGTCACTGTGAAGCATAGGAGTAGCGCCCGGCGTAGCCTCAAGCGCCTGGTCCAGCGTTTTAAATACGAGTTTGTTGTTGTTCGAATGCCCGAGCACATAGGAAATAATGTTGTTGCTATGGAGGTCCAGGATGGCGCTGAGGTAAGCTTTCTGACTATGTCCATATTTGAACTCCGTTACATCGGTCAGCCACTTCTCATTGGGCGCTTCAGCATGGAACTTGCGGCCTAGCAAGTTCTCGGCAATATGCTGTGGAGCGGAACGCGGGTATTGCTTTTTCTTCCTACGGATTACCGACTGGATCCCTGCGAGGGTCATGAGCCGCCGAATTCGTTTGTGATTAATGGGTTTGCCTGTTTGACGACGGAGCTGGACAGTGTGCCGCCGGTAGCCGTAGATGCCGCGCACCTGCTCATGAAGGGTCAGCATGTCCTTCGTCAGTTGCTCGTTTTCTTGTTCCTGCGGGCTGGGTTTGTGGTTTACCCACTTGTAATAACTGGAGCGCTGAATCTGTGCAACCTCACACAACAACTGCACGCTAAACCCTTGTTCTTCATGTACCGCTTGTATGGCCACATACACATGCCTCCGTCGATGTCTGCTCAAACTCGCCTCCTTTGAATTTCCTTCAACTTTTTTAGAAACGCATTCTCCGCTCTAAGCCGTTCATTTTCATATTCGAGCTTCTTCATCTCCAGCTTGTGACGCTCGGCCTCGGTTAACTCCTCAGACGCTTTCTTCCGTCCTCGCCCGTCCTGAAGCGCATCTTGTCCGCCGTTCTCGTACTTCTTGACCCACTGGTACACTTGGTTGTAGGAAACATTAAACTGCGCTGCTGTTTTCCCATAGTTGCGCTTATGTGCCATACAGTAAAGCACGATATCAATTCGTTCCTGCCACGTAGTAGAACGTCCTTTGGTCATAGCCGATGCTCCCTCGTTAACCGATTTAAAGCTGCTATGACTATTATACTTGGCAATCCAGCTTCTGAGCTGAGTTCGGCTTGCAATTTTGTATGTATCGATGAGTTCATATTGTGAATACTTCCCCGACAAATAATCTTGAACCGCTTGAAGCTTTAATTCAGGGGAATACCGGTTATTCTTGATTCGGATTTCTAACCCTTCCATTCCGTACAATTCATACTGATGCCGCCAAGCTCGCAAGGTCTTCTTATGGAGATTGTACTTGTGGGCGACTTCCACCAGAGTGCCCCCACCTGTTTTCAACTCCTCCAAAATCGCCAATTTCTCCGCGCCACTATACTCATTCTTCTTAGCCAAAAGAAATACTCCCCTCCAAGTAGTAGGTTTGTTTTTTAAACCTGTCTACTTAAAGGGGAGCATATCATTATCCAAGGAGGGCTACCATTTATTCTGAAACTCCTTTTGCCGTTCATGGTATACCGTAGCCTACTCATCAGCTTCTGCATCTTTTAGCATATAATAGGTGCCGCTGTCTTGGCACTGTAAATTTTGTTTGTAAGAGCGAGAATCGGTGTTGGGGTATTACGGCAATACAATATCCACCGATTTAAGCTTCTAAGATGAGGTTTAAGCGAGTTTTACAGACGAAGCTATTCTTTATAAATCAAGGATTTCAACGATTCTGCCTGATCTTTGTCCTGCTGGCTGATCATTCCCTCAAATTGATACACGTACGTGCCATTGTTCGTAATCGAGAGGTAGGCTGCGTTCTGCTTCGTAAAACCCTCCAACACTTCATTCGCCTGCGTGATCGACAGCTTGGAATTCATCGCAAGCTCGGTAGCGGTTAATTTGCCGCCATAACGTGCAGCAATCTGAAGCACCAAATTTTCCATTGCGTCTAGCCTTCGAAGCCTGGTATTTTTTCTTGCCGCGAACAATAGCCAGCCACCGAACAAAGCTGGAAGAACCCCGAGCAGAAGAAAGAGTACCAAATCGCTCGTTTCGGTCAACTTGGTCTTCTCGGAAGCCATTGCCCCAGCGATCATAATCACTCCAAACACCAAAATAATGACTCCCGCGACGTACTGAATTACTTCCGCAACAAGTCCCCTGCTTGTCGTTTTTGGGTTCATGCACAATCAGCCTTTCGTCTATCGTTAGTTTCTAGTTTATCATATCCTTTCCATTGACTCATCTGTGGAATTGCGAAGTTCAACGTAAAACGGATCGCGCATTGTCGAAACTGTGTGGTACGAAAAGTAATAGCTTGTGGTTATACCCAACCGTTGCATTTCCGCCCCCTTAAACTACCAACTGCAATATAGTTTCCGTCAGAGGTTGGAGAAATATTTTTGAATACTTGTGGGTTATTGAAGTCCGGGTATGATTTATTCTAAAAAAGTTACTCCTCCTTTCTCCAATGACCGTTATCTAAAATTTATTAAAGACCATTTAGTTGCCCTCCTTGACCAAAACAAAAACCTCACCAATTAACGATGAGGTAACTATTGGTCGAATGAGATGTAAAAATCGTCAACTACTTGACTTTTTTATCATTTGAAAACAATAAATACTTATTTACCACAGAACGTGCAAGGCTAGTAGATGAATCAACAAAGAATATATCTTTCTCCATACTGTTATCTGAAACGACATTCAAATCTGTACAAGCTATGATAACCGCATCTACGTTCTCAGCAACCTCAGAACAGAGCCGATTCCATTGTTCAGCTCCTTTATTTATTTCTCCTTTCTTTATTTTTGAAATGATCTGATTTACTTCAGTTTGCCAACTTTCTTTCTGGACGAACTCTTTATTATTTTTTAAAAGAGATTCTTGATACATGCCCGATTGTGCAGTTGCGTCAGTAGCAAAAATAGCTACCCTCTTTGAGGATACAGGTATTTCTTTAATAGTTTCATCAACCATATTTATTATGGGTACTGAAATTGCGTTCTGTATATTTTGAAAGTAGAGGTGTGCTGTATTACATGGCATTGCAATAAACTGAACTCCAGTACTTAACAGCTGTTGTGCTCCAGTGATAATTGACCGTTCCATGTCCGCATGATCAATCGGCCTATCAATGTAAAAAGGTGTTGGGCAAGAGTATATCATCATATGAGGAAAATCGATGTCATATTTGGCACCATAAATCTTTTGACATTGTTCAACTACTTTATCGATAAATGGCCCAGTAGACTTCGGCCCCATTCCCGCCAATATTCCAATCATAATTACCCCTCCTTGGATCCTTGATATAATTCATTTTTTTAGCACAGGAAATTTCCCTCCTCCATTGTAACGAATTGAGAATAAATTTGTTACAGTTCCTCCCGTTTTCCAAGGTACCAATGGCCGTTATGCCCATTGGCGCAACGTAGCATGGCTACTTTTCTGCCAACATCCTCGTTTCGCAGGCTGGCAGATCGCAATATAGCCAATTCGTTGGTTTCCAAAGGAGCCGGGTCTCCATCTAGCTTTACCGAAGACGGTGCAACTGAGAGAAGGACCCCGAACTCTGCTTGGGTATCAAGGTTAACATTTAAAATAAATTAAGAGGCGGTTGCCCGCCTCCTTTGTTTTCCTATTTAATCCCAAGCAAAACGTTGCTCTTTCCAAGGATCACCGTACATTACATTGTGTAACTATTAAGCGAAATTCATGAAGCCCCCCCTAATCGAGGATTACATTGGAGGAAGTAATTTTTCGTATGTTCTTTAGGTTCGATTTCTTGCGCTGCCCTCATTACTATATTCAATCCTATTTTTTTCCCTTTGCTGAGCTGAACAAATAGATTAACAAACCAACAATTACCCCATGTATGCTTATAAGAAAATATAGCGTTAAATCTTGTACATCGATCCATCCTACATGTGTAGCTCCACCCTTATTGACATCAATTTGTACGATGCTAATGGCTGCAATATTGGATAGAACCATAAGCGTTAAGGCACCCTTCTTTAAGAGTTCCTCCCTCTTATTTTTAAATACTCCTATTACAAAGAATATAAGTAGAATAACTATCCATATCAATGTCAATACTTCTCCCCCCAAAAAATTTAATTAGAGGAAAAACACAAGCACATTCGCTCGTGTTTCTCCTCTTCATTATGATCTATCTAACCCTATATGTTAAAGAGATTTCGCGATCATATTCTTTAACTGTATCTCTTTCATCCATAGGATTATCGATTGTGTAACTGAATTGAACATTGAAGTCTTTATACCCTGATGTGTCATAAGTGCCCACCCTAAAAACATGATCAAAAGTGTGGCCCGGTTCGTTTAAAACTTGAGAATCTTCCTTCCAGACTACAGCAGCATTTTTGGTATATTTTCCACTTGTGTTATCGAATGCTTTCATGGTCATGGCTTCATAAAATTCAGATTTATTCCACGAAGTCGACGGACCAATGGATACACCAAGTAAGCCTACAGACCAACCAATCGAAATTTCTGGATCAGAGAAAAAACCCGGTTTCTTGTAACTGCCATCCCATTCTACCGTCTGTATTACCTCATCGGATTCTACCCATCCTTGAACAATTGTGTCCCCAAATCTTCCAATTGCAGTACTCGTTTCGTCATCCACAATATAAACGTCACCGTACCTATCCTCATAAGACGTTTCTTCTTCGGTGACGTAGAACTTAACAACAAATTCTCCACTACTGCTAATTCTGTCCGGGCCTTCAATTGTGCGTCTTGTATTAAATTTCTCAGTCCATGTATCACCAGCTACTTCGTATCTAAACTTATGTACAGTCGTAATTCCATGACTTTGAAGTGCCATTGTCGAAAATTCACCATCGGCAGAAATATTTTTAGGAGTATCTTCTTCCTCAATTATTTCAATCTCTGGTTCTAATATTTTGGAATACCAATATTGATCGCGATGCTCAGCGCTCTCTAATTTATCCGTAACTTTAAATAATTTACTATCGATAAATTTTGGATTCTCTACCTCAATAACTGTAAAGTCTCTAGTTCCTTTTTTCATTAGATATAGTTTTAATAAGACTTCATTATTTTTTTTGACCTTTTCTCCTTTCTTCTTGTCTAAAGTAATTGTACGGTCGTTCTCACTATCAATAGAGAAGTGAATAACGTCAAAGTTATCATTTTTATCTTCTAAGTTACCAACCAATATTCCGTTAGATTTGTTACCACTCTTTAATTCTCCAGACAGAGAAAAGGTACTTTCTTCATCATCATAAGAGAGTGCACCCTCAATGGTAATCTTTGAACGTTTCACTTCCATTTTTTCGATGCTAACAGTTGTTTCTTCGTAGTTGTCTTCATTTAAATCCTTTCCCTTAGGGTCGAGATCAAGATATGTTTTACCTTCCACCTCGGTCGAACTTGATATCAATACTTGATTAGAAGCAGAAGCTTGTACATTTGGCATTATTGCGCCAATTGTAACCAATAAGGCAAAACTACATGTAAGAATCTTCTTCTTAACCACTTTGTAACCATTCCTTCCTTTTTTTATGATATAATCCATAATTTCATACTTTTGGAAATTTGTAAACATTTTTGTATAATACAAAATATTTTGTTTAATGTTCATCCTAAGTTAGTCGCTAAAAGATATTAAAGTACAAACCCGCCTCTGCTTAACCTAGAGGCGGGTCGGTTATTTCCTGTATGCATTCTGATGAATCATTCCGTGGACTGCCCACAATCACGGGAACAGGGTATGTTTTCTTTGGGCAGGATTGTAGGGAGCTAGGAGATATCGCAGTAGAGTTTCATCATAATGTTCACTCTTACACCGGTGAGGGAATCCATTTCGATCCATTGGAATTTCTCGTCATTTACCAACTTAATCCGACGCTAAAAAAGGCAAACCCTCCTGCGGAGAAGTCCGAGGAGGGTTTGCTTACTTTATATGCTACTTTCTTCCCAAGTACGAATACCCTGCCTTTACCAGCCAAGCTCACGCCTGCTTGCCCAATCACCGCAAAGCCCACTCTGATTAGTACGGGTAGTCTGGTCGATTACATTCTGGAATATGTTGTAAAATTAAATTCAATTAGGCAAAATAAGAGGCGGTTGCCCGCCTCTTTTTCATTCTATTTAATCCCAAGCAAAACGTTGCTCTTTCCAAGGATCACCATACATATTATACCCATTCTTCTCCCAGAACCCTTGCCGATCCTTCTCCATAAACTCGATGCCGCGCACCCACTTGGCGCTTTTCCAGAAATACAGATGCGGCACCACGAAGCGAAGCGGCCAGCCGTGTTCAGGAGTTAGTTCCTCCCCGTTGTGCTTGTAGGCAAAGAGATTGCCTGGGGCAAGGAAGTCTGCAAGCGGCAGGTTGGCTGTCCAGCCCTGCTCTGCGTGCAGCATGACGTATTTGGCTTCCGGCTTGATGCGGACGAGCTTGGTGATTTCCTCGACCGGAATCCCTTCCCATACGTTGTCCAGCTTGCTCCATCCTGTCACACAGTGAATGTCGTTGGTGGAGTTCCCTTTGGGCAGCGCCATTAGCTGTTCATAGGATAATGTGGCTTCTTCCTCGACCAGACCGAAAATGCGCAGATCCCACTGCGTTGCCAGATCGGTATATTCTGGCACATCTCCATAGTGCAGGACAGGAAAGCCGGTGGTTTGCCTTTGGTTAGGAGGAATTCGGTCCCGCTTTGTTTCTTCAGTGTTGATTGGCATGTTAACCAACTCCTATTTCCCGATGCGCAGCAGCGCGTGATCTACTTTGATGCAAAGGTCGCTGACGACCTCGATCCCGGCTTCGCTGACCTTCTTCGCCGCTTCATCGTTGGAAATCCCCTGCTGCATCCAGAACACTTTCGGCTTCTGCTTCATAGCTAGCGTGTCCTCGGCTACTGGCGGAATGTCTTCGCTCCTGCGAAATACGTTGACGATATCGACTGGCGTATCGATCTCGGCAAGCGTTGCCAACACCTTTTCACCCAGGACTGTTTCACCTGCGATGATTGGATTGACAGGAATAATCGTATAGCCGGCGTTTTGCATGGCTGCCGCAACCATGTAGCTCGTGCGGTCAGGCTTGTTGGACAAGCCGACGACGGCAATCGTTTTGGCATCTTCCAGCAGTTGGCGACGGGTTTCATTGCTTGGATTTTGTACCATGAACTCCACTCTCCTATTGATCATGTCTGAAATGATGATGGTTGATTTATGCTTGTGCGCGCCCCATCACAAACTGCGTGATCGTGCGCGTCATAACACCTGTAGCGCCTGCGGGCTGCATGTCGCCCTGGTTGACATTGTACGCGGTACCCGCAATGTCCAGATGCACCCATGGCGTATCTTCCGCAAACTCCTGCAAAAAGACGCCGCCGATGATCGCATGACCGTTGCGGCCACCTGAATTTTTCAAGTCGGCAAAATGGCTTTTGTTCAGTTCCCGATATTCGTCAAAGGTAGGCAGCTGCCACAGGCGCTCGCCTGCCGCTGCTGCTGCTGCCAGCACTTCTTCCACCATCTCCTGGTTGTTCGTCATTGCACCGGAGCAAACATTCCCCAATGCCACGACAATTCCGCCAGTCAAGGTAGCCGCGTCCACCAGGCAGGAGACTCCCTGCTGCTTCGCGTAGGTGATGCAATCTGCCAGCACCAGGCGTCCCTCCGCGTCCGTAGTAATGATCTCTACGGTTTTGCCGCTCATCGTGGTGATGACATCGCCAGGACGAAACGCGCTGCCAGAAGGCATGTTTTCCACGGTGCCGATGACAGCCAGCACATTTACTTTCGGCTTGAGCTGGCCCAGCGCCTCCAGTGCGCCGATCATAGCTCCCGCGCCGCCCATGTCCGACTTCATGTTTTCCATCCCCGCCACCGGTTTGATGGAGATGCCTCCCGTGTCAAACGTTACGCCTTTTCCGATCAGTCCAATCACATCGTCCCAGGTCTCGCGCCCCTGATAGCGAACGACGATTACGTATGGCTCCTCTACGCTTCCCTGCGCGACGCTGAGGACCCCGCCCATGCCGAGTTCTTCCAGCTTGGCCTTCTCTAGCACCTCGACCTGCATCCCATGACGGCGCGCTACATCCACTGCGGCGTCCTTGAGAGCGCGGGGCGGCAGGTAGTTGCCAGGCTCATTCACCAGTGTTCGCGCCAGATTGGTTCCTTTCGCCAGAGCCATTCCTCGCTTTACTCCTTCACGGACTGCATCCTGTGCATCCTCCGCTGCCAATATCCGCACTGTCGCTACCGGATCGGCTTCCCGCTTCGGCTTGAGCCGATAGCCTTCGTAATGATAGTCAGCCAGACCAAAGGCTTCGGTCACAGCTTGTGCCAATCGATCCGTTTCCAGCCTGTCTGTCGTCGGCAGGTCGATGGCTACGTTTTTTTGGCTTCCCTTTCCAAGCACCGTTTTCGCTGCTCGGCCCCATGCATTGCGAGCGGAGACGAAATCGAACTTATCCGGGTCGCCCATCCCGATGACAATCAGCTTTTTGGCTGCGATTTTGCCCATACTGTGAACGACGCCTGTCGCTTTGGCCTCTCCGCTTATTTCCTTATTTGCCTGAAGCACATCCAGACCGCCATCAAAAGCCTGGTCCAGCTCCGGATAGATCTGGGCAAGAGCCTCTCCCTTCCAGAGGGGGACGATCAGTTCATCACAATCAACCTCAGGAAGCTGCGGACGTTTTTCTACGTTAACTTGCATTTACTCTTCCCTCTTTTCGTGACTTAGGATACAATTATGAACACATTTGTGTTTGGTTTTATCTGTGGATGATTTGCAAACGATAAAGAGGAAACGCTTCGTTTTTTGCCTCTGCATACGAGATGGTATCTGACTCGGGCAGGGCAGCCTCGCATGTTGCTATGTAAGCGATCACTTCCGAAACGTCGATGCCCCAATGTACGGGCTGGTAGCGGCTCAAGTACTTGCGCGCATTTCCGAACATCCAGCGGGCCCCTTTGATGTTGCCGTATTCCCGATGATACAGACCGACGGAAAGCTGCAGAAGCCCCTGGAGAAATTTGTCGCTTTTGTCTTCCATCCAGATTTCCTCCAGCAAATCGTGGCACTCGTAGTATTCTCCGGCATTGAATTTTTCGATGAACTGAAGATATTGATCGGGCAAAGGCACCGAATGCACCCCTTCCTTTTCTCCCGTCCACTTTCATCGTATCACAGTTTGCCATTCACTGACATCCAACAATCTGGTCTGCAAACACTTTTGGTCTTTTCCTGGATTTGCCCAGGTCTGTCGGGAAAATGGAGCGACATTTTTCGCAATCTTAACGGATGAGCCCTCTCTCCATCTGTTACAATAAACTCAGATGTGTACATAGAAAGGAATGGATTTCTGTGGCAAATGACATTTTCGATAACTTTCCCTTGTGGGCTGCGCTTCTTGCCATAGGAATTGCGCAATTCATTAAAATTCCTCTGCATTTTTTCACGACAAAGACGTGGATGTGGTCTCTGATGTTCAGCACAGGCGGCATGCCCAGTTCCCACTCCTCCGCCGTCACTGCGCTCTCTACCGCTGTAGGCTTGCGGGAGGGCTTCGGCAGCAATATGTTTGCGATCTCCGCGATTCTAGGCGTGATCGTCATGTTCGATGCCGCTGGCGTACGACGTCACGCAGGGATGCAGGCCGTCGTGCTCAACAAGCTCGTGGATGAATTCAATCATCTTTTGGCGAGTATGAAAACCTTCAAAACCCGCCCAACTCAGGAAAAGGCGAAAAAGCTGAAGGAGCTTCTCGGCCATCAACCCATTGAAGTATTGATCGGCGGTACACTGGGAGTTGCCATCGCTTTGCTGGTTCATCCGTTTTTCTAGGTTATGCCTACGGGAGGGAGTCTCATGCGCATCGTATCGATCTGTCCCAGCAATACCGAGATCCTGTACTATCTGGGTCTGGGCGAGCAGGTAGTCGGACTGGACGACCATTCCGATTGGCCTGAAGCGTGGCAGCATTTGCCCCGGGTCGGTCCCGATCTGACGATTGATATGGACCGTGTCGAAGCTTTGCGGCCCGATCTCGTCGTGGCTTCGCTCAGCGTCCCCGGCATGGAGGCCAATATTGCTGCTCTTCGTGAGCGAAACCTCCCTCATATCGTCCTGAATCCTTCGCGCATCGCCGAAATTCCAGCCGACATTCGGCTCGTAGGAGAAGCGACCGGGACTGTTCAGCGCGCGGAGCTGTTGGCGCGTGAATTTGACGAAAAAGTGGCAAGCATTCGGCAACGCTGTGCCGCTTATGAAGAAAAGCCCAAGCTGTACTGGGAATGGTGGCCCAACCCGATCTACACGCCCGGCAGCGAGAACTGGCTGACGGATGTTAGTGAAATCGTCGGTGCGACCAACATCTTCGCCGATTATCCCGTTGCCAATGTCAAGGCGACACGTGAGATGGTAAGGGATCGCGATCCGGATCACATCTGTATCGTTTGGTGCGGCATTGAGCTTCATCGCATCAAGCCAAGTCTGATTACCGACCGGCCCGAATGGCAGGAGATGACTGCGATCCGCAATAGCCGGGTCCATATTTTGGAGGAAGGTCTCTACTGCCGTCCCTCTCCCCGGATTCTGGATGGACTGGAGAAGCTGGAAGCCCTGATCCGCCAGCCAGATGACCAATGAAAAAACGTTCAAGGACCGCTTACCGGGTTCCTGAACGTATTTTTGTTGGGCCTTCCTTATTCGACTGGCTCTGCCATGGCGGCCACGCCCTTTTCATTGAGGGAGTTGAGGAAGGCTTCCGTTACCTTGCCTTCCCCTCGTTTTACGACATAGACGTCCACCGACTTCTTGCCCCACTGCTTGAAGACATCCTGCTTGGTCTCAAAATAGAGGTCAATCTTGTTGCCGCGAATGGCTCCTCCTTTGTCCGCAACTACGCCGTAACCGTAGCCCGGGATGTACAGGATCGTCCCCAGCGGGAAGACTCGCAGGTCCGCCGCGATGGTGGAATAATCATCCCTTCTGACTTTGACACCTGAATAGGTAATCCCGTAGGACGGGTGCGACGGGGTTTTGCCTGTAGATTCAAAACCGGCGTAATACCCTGTCGCCACTACGCGCACTTTCGGATACTGTTCAAGCATCGTTTCTGTTTTATCTATCACCTGTGTAAGTGAAATGGCGGATACTGTGCGCTTCTTGACGACCCGCTGACCTTCCTTGATTTCCTTGATTCCAAATGCAGAGTTGGCCCTCAATCCATCTCCGACTGCGTTATAGCCGTATCCGTCGCTGGCAAATCCGGTCAAAACCATGATTACGAGCATCAGGATACTGCTTATTCGCTTTCCATTCATTTTTTGATAAACCTCCTCTCGGTTCTAGTCATGTCCCGAGGAAGAGGAAAATATACACAAATTTTGATCCGTTATAGAAATATTCCGTTTTTTGTGGTCGATTGTGGGCTTCGTATAGGCTTTGGTGGTGGGGAGGAAAAAGGAGAAAACGCTCCGGGCGGGGTGGGATCTTTGCTGGGGGCGTCACTGGCCGCCTCCCACTCCAAAGGCGGAACCGCGGACAAAAGCAGCCGTCTCGAAGAAGTCATTCAAGGTTGTCCGCTAAATACGTGTTCCGCCTTTTCCGTTCCCGGCTTGGTCAAGATCCCAAATGCCTTCGCTTATCTCTCCTTTTTCCTCGACCAGCTCAGTTCTTCTACACGTTCCAAGGTGAATCTTGTGATGACTTACACTTCAGAATTGCAGAAATCAGGAAAAAAAGAGAGGGAATCATAAACAATTTGTACATGTTTCCGTTTAAAAATAAGTAGACGCTAAACGGAAATGAAATGACAAACGAGATGATGATAAGCGGTGGTCGAACAAATGAAGCAATGAGTCCAATTAAAGCGGGAAGTAACAAAAGGATCGAGGTTAAAACGGAGATCGAAGAGTCAAGGAATAAAAGAACCCAGAGGTACATTGTCGCTACAGAGGCAACCAAACCAAATAACAGCGAGATCGGATGATGGTACGATTTAATCAAATTTTTCATTGAAGTCCCCCACTTAGTGCGATATGTAACACAAACATGGTATATTTACATAATATTACCAAAATATTCGATCGAATCGTTACATCTATTTGTTGTCAAGAAGATGGAAAAACCAACCACTAAAAGAGCCCCCAGTCGCTGTCCGAAAAAAATTAACTAAGGGGTGTAGGGATGAAAGTCAAAAGAATTTTGTCATTCGGTGCATTGCTCATTATTTTCATCGGTATTTTTCTTCTATTCAATCATTCCCAAACATGGTCCTATCACTTTCAAGGAGCCAGCGAACATTGGGAAGGGGAGTGTATTTTGACACCTAACAGAGATAAGAGTATGGTGCTCTTCGTGGGTAAGCTGATGCCAAAAACTTCTGCGAATATCACCCAATTTACAGTTCAGACAGACTTGGTTATAGGCCGACCTAAGGTCACATGGGAATCACCAGATTTCGAGGAAGGGAAACCACTTCAAATATTTGGAGCAAGTGCGGGGAATGGCTCCATTCCATTTCGTGCAGGAATGAGTACCGAAGAGATAAACAGTATTTTTTATCGGGACCTTGTTTTTGAAATCACCTGGAATGACGATTCGGGGATGCATGCCGAAACAATTTTCTTGAAGTTTGTACCGCGTTCGTGAACCACTCGATGGATTACCCTGCACAAAAAAACAGGCCTGTCCTTGGCCTGCCATCTTGTTAAAACATCCGATATCCTTTTTTACGCAAAGTTTGAATCGTCCAACCGCTTGCGACGGTGCCGACCATTCCGCAGCCGAGAATAACCGCATCCCAAATCCCTGGGACGATCTGTTGGTAGATGAGTGTTCCGATTACCACGCCGATCGCGATGATGATCGGGAGCCAGGTCGTACGCAAGATCATGTTAAAAATAAATCCGATCCCAAAGCCAAGAACGGAGAATAGGACGATGGATACGACAAATTGCAGTATACTCATGGATCGTTAGCCCTCCTGCCTATCTTTTCCGAAAACGATATCCTGACGGAAAAAGATGGCTTGTTTTCGTATCCAAGTGTATCGAAATCAGCAAAACAGGTCAATACAAGAAGCCGATCCAATTGAATCACGCTCTAGTTGCTGCGCCCATCTGATGACAATCTGGCACAGTTGGGGTAGGATTAGAGCAGAGAAATTTTTTAAGGATGCTCGGAAAGGAAATCAAATGGCGCTGCTCAATTTTCGTTCCGCTCAAAAATATATCATAACCGTTTTGGTGGCTTGCCTTTGTCTATTTGCGGTTGCACCTGTCTCGGAAAACGAGCCGATTGCACAGCAGCAGGAGATGGCCTATTGGTCGAGCTTTACCGGTGTTTACCACTTTGTCAGCGTTCGCTCTCATGTCCTGATCAAATTTTTGGACCACAAGCTGCAAGTCACCAGCCTGCCGGACATCTACCGGGATATTCCCGCTGCCTCTACCCCCCTGCCCGTTATGTTTCTGTGCATCATCCAGGTTCTGTTGATCCTTCTTTTGCTCGTGCCATTGAAGTATGGGTCCACCAGATTCGTGGCTGATGCCCTCGACGGAATCAGAAACATTCCAGAGAGGGGCAATAGACGAGATGAAAAACAACGAACCCGTGAGCAAACTGATCGAGCGAACGGTAAAAGATTTGAAGAGTTTCCTCGTGTTTTTCGGGCTGGCAATCGTCGGACTGCTGGCAGCCAAATTTTACCTCGGATTTTAACAGCAAATCCTCCCCCAATTTTTGCGGGGAGGATTTTTAGATTGATTTTGTCATGGTTCTCTATTTTCTGCTTGCGAGGACGGCCTCTTGCGCATGTGCTCCTGTCCCCTCACAGCCGGGGCAACTCTCCGTCCCTCCCAGCAAGAGATGGAAATAACCTTCTCCTTTGCAGTATGGGCATTTTTCTTGTGCTTCTCTCATGATGCTCTCCCCTTTCCCTTGCCATGCACTGGAAACAATTGCATGTATTTTCAGATAATTTAGATGAGTTTTATAATATCATGTTTTTGCTGCGCAACACAATCCAATGATCTCGGAAAAATGGCAAAAAATCGGCGGTGTAAGCGATAACATTGCCGATTTTTTGCTTCATGCTTTGAATTACTTAAAAATCTTATAGGACGTGTACGAAAAGACCGGATCGATGGGATAGTTCCTGCCGCTCATTCCCTGCTCTCGCCTTCGGTATTCAGGAAGAATGATCTTCAGGTATGTCGAGGACAAAGGGTCCGTGATCAGCTGCTCAATCGGAATAAACCGCGTCTCCTCAATCTCGCCTTCCTGCGGGCGCGGCTCTCCCTCGATGTAATCCATCCAGAAAACCACCATGTTGTCGCTGATCGTTCCACGGATCACCCCGGAGCGGATCGCTGCCACCTGACGAATCACGGCTGTCACCCCTGTCTCCTCCATCACTTCCCGTATGGCAGCCTCATCGACTGTCTCACCCTCCTGCACAAACCCGGCAGGAAACGACCACTGTCCCTTCAAGCCGCTATACGCCTTTTTCACGACCAATGCCTCGTCACCGCGAATTACGATGCCGCATGCGCCCAACCACACCTTGCCATCCCGCATCCACCAGCACTCCTTCTGACTGCAAAACCCCCGGCGCTTGAGTAGCCGGGGGCATTCGATGTCCTTTTTCGTGGTCTAGCTTACAGCTTTACTTTTTTCAATGCAAGCCCGGCTCCGCCGATCTTCCACAGATAGCGCAGGTCGCTTGCCTTTTTCATCATGGCTGCAGTGCTGCCGAACAGCTTTTTCGAGCCTACTTGACCGATGCCTTCCCCTTTGCCCAAGGAAGCCAGCGTGCCTTGCAGATGAGGAACGAACTTTTGCGGAAGCTCCCCGCGCAGCATGGCCACCAGGTTGTCGCCGAGCGTTTCGCCTTCTTGTACCGCGATTTGTGCCGTTGGCGGATACGGACGCCCTTCTTCATTGAAGATCAGGGCGCAATCGCCGACGACGAAGACATTCTCATGACCCGGAGCACGCAGGAACTCGTCTACCTTGACCCGTCCGCGCATGACCTCGAAGCCTGCTTTTTCCACGATGCTGTTGCCGCGAACCCCCGCAGCCCAGATCACGGTCTTGGATTTGATTTCTTCACCCGTCGCGAGCAGTACGCCGTCCGGAGTGCATTTTTGGATCGGAGTGCCGATCTTGAACTCGATTCCTTTGCGCTCCAGTACTTCCATCGCATACTTGATCAGCTCGGGATCGAAGCCAGGCAATGCGGTCGGAGCAGCCTCGATGCAATACACTTTCACCAGCGATGGATCTACGTCGAACTCCTCGCACAACTCTGGAATCCTGTCTCCCAGCTCGCCGCAGAATTCGATCCCGGTAAATCCGGCTCCTCCAACGACAAAGGTGAGGTAATCCGTACGATCCGGCTCGCCTTTATACTTCGCGAACATGTACTCGATATGCTCGCGAATGTGGCGCACGGCATTGATGCTGCGAATACTGAAGGCATGCTCTTTCAAGCCCTCGATGCCGAATGTTTCCGGCTCGCTGCCAAGTCCGATGACCAGGTAATCATAGGAGAGAACGGTTCCATCCTCGAGTGTGACGGTTTGTTCCTCGGACTGGATGGATTGGACTGTCCCTTTGACGAAATTGACCTTGTCATGATTAAGGATGCCGTCTAGATTGACGCGGGCGTGGTCTGCCGTAGAAGTCCCGGCAGCCGGTTCGTGCAGCCAAGTCGTGATGTAATGGTAATTGTGCTTGTTGACCAACGTGATTTCCGCTTCATTGTAATTCAGTTTTTTTTGCAGCTGCAGAGTCGTCAGCAATCCTCCGTACCCTGCACCAAGGATGAGGATTTTGGGTGTGCTCATGGTATCCCTTCCATTCATCAACAGTGATATTTGGGCGAAGTTTGTGCGAATTTTCACGTAGAATGTTAGAAAAAAATCAGTGCGAAGTCATTGTGAAGAATTTATCTGTGAAAAAATGCACAAACTCACGTAATACAAAATGTGACAATTTTTTAACAGTCACCCTCATCATATCCACAGTGCATTCTTTTTGCAAGCCTTTTTTCTATATTCGCAATATTGTTGTCTGCTAAACGAAAAAAGGTTAAAAAAGCTGTTTTTTCCCTGCTTTTTTTAAATTGGAAGTATAGGTATAATGAGGAAGGAGTTTGTTCAGAATATTTCGGAGGTGCTGAGATTGAATTTTCTGCAAAAGGACGAGCAAGTATATGACATCACGATTATTGGCGGCGGACCTGCCGGCTTGTTTACAGCATTTTACGGCGGAATGCGACAAGCAAGTGTAAAAATAATCGAAAGCATGCCGCAGCTTGGCGGACAGCTTTCTGCTCTTTATCCGGAGAAGTACATATACGATGTTGCCGGATTCCCCAAGGTTTTGGCTCAGGATCTGATCAATAATCTGAAAGAACAGATTTCCCAATTCCAGCAAAGCGTCTGCCTGGAAGAAAAAGTGGAAAATGTCGTGAAGAATGATCAGGATGTGTTTGAGATCACGACTGATAAGGGCATCCACTACTCCAAAGCAGTGATTATTACCGCGGGAGTAGGCGCATTTGAACCGCGCAGACTGGAACATCCCGATGCCGTCAACTACGAGAAATCCAATCTGCACTACTTCGTCACCGATCTGAACTCCTTCAAAGGGCAACGTGTAGCCGTCATCGGCGGCGGCGATTCTGCTCTGGACTGGTCTTTGATGCTTGAGCCGATCGCCAAGGAGGTCACGCTCATTCACCGCCGCGACAAGTTCCGTGCCCACGAACACAGTGTAGAGATGCTGATGGCCTCCAAAGTTAAGGTAACGACTCCATACGAAGTAGCAGCCCTGCATGGCGACGGCAAAATTGAGCGCATCACGCTTGCTAACTGCAACACAAAAGAGGAAATCGCGCTGGACGTCGATGCGGTAATCGTCAACTTCGGCTTCATCTCTTCCCTGGGCCCGATCAAAAATTGGGGCCTGGAGCTGGAAAAAGGCTCAATCGTCGTCAATTCCCGCATGGAGACAAATATCCCCGGCATCTATGCAGCTGGAGATATTGCCACCTATCCAGGAAAAGTAAAGCTGATCGCCGTCGGTTTTGGCGAGGCCCCTACAGCCGTAAACAACGCCATCGCCTACATCAATCCCAACGCAAAATTGCAGCCAGGCCACTCCTCCAGCATGGACAATTTCAAATCGTAATGACTGCCAAAAGTCCTGCCGCTCCTCACTGAGCTGTGCAGGACTTTTTTGCCTTCTGCATACCTTCCTCCCTGTTCGCACACAGTAAAAAGGAAAATCATGCTCGGGAGGCGTCATCGCGATGAGTTATCTATGTCCAGTCTGCAACGGATTCGACACGCTTCAGGAGGACTGCCCTCGCTGTCAAACCACAATGATAGACGGCGGGCGTCTTTACGATTATTACGGCGACTACAGCCCTTACCGGGAGATCGATGACGCAAAGCTCGACAACGGTTTTTCGGATCTGCTTCACCATCATTGCCTGCATCAATGCTTTTGCCCTACCTGTGCGGCAGAGCGCACTGTCATCATCGAAGAATGGAATACCAAAAAGGGCGCATTTCCCATACGCCCCTCCTAGGTCTTCTTATTTCTTCGCCTCTGCTACTTTTTTCGCCAAGCGTTCGTTCTTCGCTTTCATCTGCTCCAGCAGCTTCGGCAGCACTTCCTTGATTTTCGCTTCTTCTCCCGATTCGATCGCCGCATGGAATTCTTGGTACACATGTCTGGCCTTCTCCATGTGGGCGCGACGCTCGGCATCCTCGCTCTCGCTTTTCGCCTGCTTGTCCATTTTCCCCTCTGGGCTGGAGGTTTTGCGAGCTGCCTTCAGCTCCCCGATCAGTCGTTCCCTTTCCTTAAACACCGATTGCCACTCAGCCGCTTGCTTGGGCGTGTATTTTTCGGCCAGCAGCGTCATGTACATTTTTTGATGTACACTCATGCGCATCTTGAACTTGTGGTGTCCGTGATGATCCTGGCTTTCCTGTTCAGGTATGCTAGTGACAGCTTCTGGCTTGGATAGAGGCTGCGCCTGTACGTTTTGTGCCTGTGCCCCTATCGGCATGACCAATCCCATGACAAGTGCTGTCGTGACGATTCCTTTTTTCCATTGCTTCATCCCGCTCACTCCTTCTTGAATCCAATTGGTTGAATAGGCTCACAGCAAACAACACTACCTAGAACGGGCGCAAATCCTCCTGATCCAGCCGCAAAGCCTCTACAAGTCCCATCTGCTCCAGATCGCTTCTGGTTTTGGGGGTGCCAAGACGGTAGATGATTTGGTAAATGGACCGCAGATTGTCATCGTACTCATCATTATCCCGATCAGGCATATCGGACCAAAGCGTGTGACTGTGCATCCACATCATGAAGTCGCCATGGACGCAGTTGTTCAACAAATCCCGCATCATCCCTACCTCTACTTCTGTCGCCTCGATTTCGTAATCATAAGCAGAGGTTCCTTTTACGTCGCGGATCTCAGCAACTGTCGTGCCCGCTTGCAGCGTGACGTAATACTTCTTCTTCTCCAGAACCATCCATCTCCTTTTCCTGCCACATGCGTCCTGTTCGTTGCCTGTAAACCTTCCTTCTATACCATGCACCAACTCAAGGTAAAATATGTATGAAAAAAGCACCCTGCCCGCTAATCGGACAAAGTGCTTGGTTTGATGTCGTTTGGTTATGCCACTTATTTTACAACCAGTGTAGCGACCATTTTTCCATGGTCTGGTCCGCAAATAATGTTGCAGAAGATTTTATACTCGCCTGGTTCGTCGACTTTCAATGTTTTGCTGCCGTCTTTTTGCAGGTCTACATCGAGACCTTCAATTCCGATTCCGTGGAAGCCCTCGGTGGATTTGAAGTTGATCGTGAATTCCTCGCCTGCTTTTACCTCGAATGTATCCTGGTTAAATTTCCAGTTGCTAGCTTCGATATTTACCTGTGTTCCAGAAGAAGCCGCAGCGGGAGCAGCCTCGTTGCCACTGGCAGCCTGGTTATTTGTTTCCCCACCACATGCTGTCATTAACATCGCGGATACGGCAACTGCCGACACCAGCAAACCCCACTTCTTTTTCATAGGAGACCCTTCTTTCTCAAAATCTTATAATGATCTTTACATCTTCATTGTACTGAATTCATGTCGTCCAATATATGGCAATCTGTGAACGAACCATGACAAACTAGCAAAGGATTGGTGAACTAAGGGGAAATCCGATCGGAATTGAAGCGATAGACTGTGATTTCTGGAAAGCAACCGAGTCGCACAGGCAATTTGGTTGTTCCGAGCCCGCGACTGATCGCAAAAAGACCGACGCTTTTGTCTGGCTTGGCTCCTACGTGAAAATGCTTGTACGCCCCCCATGCTTTGCCGAACAATCTGACCTGCCCGCCGTGGGTATGACCAGTCAGCAGCAAATCTGCCCGCAATCCCCTTTCTTCTATATAAGAAATGATCTTCGGCGAATGGGCTAGGAAAACCGTGTAGGCCGGTCCTGCTTCCCGATCCTGCGGGACGTAAGCTTCATTTCCATACACGGAATTGTCGAAGCCGTATAGATAGAGCATCTTATTTTCAAAAGGAAGCGCGATGCCCTGGTTTTCCAAGACTCGGATGGCCCCTTCCCACACCTGCTTCATTTCTTCGTACTCCTGATCGGTATATCGCTTTTTGCCGATGACGCGTTTCTCTTCCCGCTCGTAATTGCCAGGAACAAAAAAGATGCCCTCTCTAGCCTCGATTCTGCCGATCTCCCCCATCACCCGGTCCAATTGTCCACGATGCTGGGCCAGATCCCCGGTCACACAGACGAGATCCGGCTGCCACTTGTTGATGAGACGATGCAGCGGGCCGTTCAGAAAACGTGTACGTCCGTGAAGATCCGTGATGTGAATCAGCGTGAGCTTTGGCAAAAGGGGCGTGCGGCATTCTGCAATGGTTGTGCGTACCCAAAAGGTGTGAAACAGCAGCAGCAATGCCATACCTATTAAGATGATTAGGAAAAGGAGGTAGCTCACGGTTTCACACCCACTAACGATCTCTTCGGTTTTTCAAGCTGACATAGAGCGCTGCCAGGGCCGTAAGCAGCCCGGCAACCGCAATGATGGCAATAAGAATTTTCATGTCTATGACCTCCCTTTACAACAAGATATGGGGATCATACCCTCTAAATCTATCACACTCGATCTATCCGTTGTCTATCAATTCCCTATCGCTTCCTCCACCTTTTTCATTGCCAGATACGTAGACAGATTGAACGATTGCCAGTTCCACTCCGCCTCCCGCTCCTCTTCCAAGCGGTTCTGAAGCTTTTCCTTGACCCGCTCACCCATCTGCGGATCATTCGTCAAAGCCAATAAATAAGGATACGCGTCATCTGAGAGCCTCATATGATAATCGAGGTCGATGTTCCCGGTCTCGGCATAGCGTGCCAGGTTGTTTTTCACGATGATCGCATCGATGTTGATATAATTGATCACGACGTAAGCGACCAGGCCGACAATCGCATAGTATTTGATCAGGGAAAAGCCGTTTCTCCAGATTTTGAGCAGCCCGATCAGAAACACCACCAACAGATAAAGCATGAAGGCGTGGCCCAACAGCCGTGAATAGGTATAGCCGTATGCCGCTTCGTACAACGAAAGCCGAAAGTACGCGGAAAAGAGCATAAAGCCTGTACATACAGTCAGTAAGCTAAGCAAGACCTGAATAACCCGATAGACCCCGTGCTTTGCGCGCGAAGCAAAATGCATCGTGGTAATCAGGATAAAGAAATTGATCAGCGTGACCATAACCAATTCGTTGAATCCGTTCTTGGCGTACTCCGCATAGGTCATGCCCTCGGGCAAAAGCATCTTCTCCCCCGTAAACAAGTACGAGATCTGAACCGCCGTAAACGCGATGTACACCACATTCATGATCGTCAACATCGTTACTAGGACAACCCCGTCCCAGACAATCGGCTTCTCCTCCTGTTGCGGTACAGGAACTTCCGCAAAAGGCTCCCACTTGCCCACAAGCGTGAAAAAATAAGCAAACATGCCGAGCGCCAACGCCCCGATCAAGAAGAGGCGAAACACCGTCTCCACCGATACCGTTTCCCAAAACAGACGGGGAATCTCACCCAGGAAAAACCCGAACACGCCATCTGCCTGTGACAAGAGAGACAATACAACAAACAAGATAGGGAGCGAGACCCCGATTCCCGTTGCGATTTTTTTGACGACGCCATACTTTTTCTGGTCGACCCTGCTTTTGATCCATTCTTTGATACCGCCAAAAGGCACGCGGATATGGCGCAGCGTGTAGAGCAAAGCGATTTCAATCAAATCCCCGAGAAAGCCTAATGTATACCACTTTTTGCGGTTCCGCTCGGTCAACAGGATCGTTTGTACGATGAACAAAAAGGGAACCAGCAAGAAATTCACGATGTGAAACAAAGAGTTGGAGAAAAAGAGAAATGTAAAAGCAAGCAGCAGGATCGGCACCGTCATTCCCAAGGAAAAAGCGTGGCGTCGATGAAAGCTCATTCTCCCGTTCTCTCTCGCTTGCCACCAGAACAACCCGTAAAGACTGAGTAAAAATAAAGGATACGAGATTCCCGGCGCTTTGCCGTAGAACAGAAGATCCGCCCAGATGGCGAGAACCAGCGAGCCTGCGCCTAACCCCAAAATCCTTGTATGTCCCGTACCTTCTTCCGTCATCGTACGTCGCTCCTCTTTGCATATTCAATTGTAGTTACGTGGAGGAAGCGAAGACCGATACAGACGCGTGTAAAAAAACACCAGACAAGCAGGAAAGAATCGGATACACTGGGTGGAAAAGGAGGTTGGGAGGACTCGAACATGAAAAAGCTGTTTTTATATAACTGGCAAATACGCACGGAGTGGTTCGAACGCTGTCAGCTCGTCCCCCATGAAGAACTGCTGGTCAACCGTGTCGGGGGTGCGGGCAGCATTCTCTACACGCTGTATCACATCGTGGACGTGGAATACAGCTGGATTCGCGGGATTGCTGGAAAACCAGACGTACAGGTTCCTTATGAACAGGTCCAGACGCTTCCACTCGTCAGGGAGCTTTCTGATTCCTGGCATCACGAAGTCCGCTCCTTCATCGACAACTGGTCCAGCGAACTCGAGCATGAGTTAGTCGACATTTCCTGGAATGACCGTCCATACTCACAAGGGGACATTCTTCGCCACCTCATCGCGCATGAAATCCACCACGTCGGACAGCTTTCCATCTGGATGCGCGAGCTGGGGATCGAGCCGGTATCCGCCAGTCTGGTGGACAGGAACCTATAGATAGGACTTGCGAGGCGATGCCTCAATAATAAAAACGGCCCATTCGCGATTTCTCGCCGGTGGGCCTTCGCCGATCACTTCTTTACGCTCACGAGATCCCGCACGTTTATCCAATGAGACTCCCAATCGCTGACGAGTTTGAACTGTTCGTACTTCTTATCTATCTCGCGCACGACGCCCCATGCGGACTCGAACGTGCCGAGGTCGCCTTTTTGTGGAATGAACCACTTCACATTGATCGGGTAGTTATACTGGGTTGAATCATAGATCCGGAAGCACATTTCGCCGAAATCCTCTTCGTCAATTTTCGGACGCGGCTCAACCCCAAGCATTTCAATGTTCTCAAGATTAGCTGCTCGCTGTTCCGGCAATACCACCCTCATGCTATCGAATAGATCATCCATTTTCTTCGCCATACATATCACCTCATATATCGAACGCATGTTCCTATTATGAGCTCTCATTCAAAATTTATCAAGACTCAATCCATCGATAGGAAAGGTACTTTTGCCCATTTTCAAAATACCTTAGTAACAGTAATTGCTCCGTTTCTTGCAGAGGACATATTTCCCAATTCCAATTTTATTCATAACTTAATTTAGGCATTTGCACCAATGTCGAATACAAGTTGTTTAGAACGAGGAGTAGATAATTTTGCAGGAGCAAACAAGGAACGGATATATACCACAACCGATAAGGGATGGTGCCGGATGGTGGGATTTAGGTCCAAGGGACGTTATGCGAGACCTTGAGAACCCCGACATGTTGGTTCCTCCTACCACCGACGCAGGAACGCTTCCCAACTTGAAGTTCTCTTTCTCCGACACATACATGCAGTTAAATTACGGTGGCTGGTCACGGGAAGTGACCGTTAGACAACTTCCGATTGCGACCACAATTGCTGGGGTGAATATGGCTCTGACTCCGGGTGGTGTACGTGAGTTGCACTGGCATCAGCAAGCGGAATGGGCCATCATGCTTGTGGGGCGAGCGCGAATTACATCCGTTGACCAGAACGGAAGGAACTTCATTGCTGACGTAGGCGTGGGAGACCTATGGTACTTCCCGCCCGGAATTCCTCACTCAATTCAAGGGTTGGAAGAAGGTTGCGAGTTTTTACTCGTTTTCCCTGACGGTAACTTCTCTGACCTTAATACTTTATCTATCTCTGATTGGTTCGCACATACACCAAAGGACGTACTATCAGCGAATTTTGGTGTTCCAACAAGCACTTTTGCCAATATCCCGAATCATCAGCTATACATTTTTCAAGCAAATGTTCCCGGTCCAATTGAAAGTGAGCAGGTGACTGACCCATACGGTTTCGTACCGAAAACCTTTACACACCGACTACTTTCACAAGAGCCGATTGTAACTCCGGGCGGAAGTACCGTGCGGATTGTGGATTCTACCAACTTTCCTATTTCTACTCAAATCGCAGCATCGCTGTTGGAAATCAAACCGGGTTCAATGAGAGAAATGCATTGGCATCCAAACCAAGATGAATGGCAATATTATATCTCAGGCACGGCTCGCATGACGGTTATGGCCCCCAATGGTACGGCTCGCACCTTCGATTTTCGTTCTGGAGATGTAGGTTATGTACCTCGCGCCTTCGGACACTACATCCAAAACACCGGTGACCAAAGCGTGTGGGCTTTGGAGTTGTTTGCGAGTGATCGTTTTGAAGATATATCACTTAATCAGTGGATGGCGCTCACACCTCATCAATTAGTACAACAAAACCTACATGTAGGCCCAGAATTCATGAACGTATTGCGTAAGGAAAAACAATTTATAGTAAAACATCCCGGATATTCTTATTATCCAAGGCAGCATAAGTAAGAAAATCAGCCTTCTGTGGCTTTCCATATTTTATTCCAAGGTACGTCCCCTTTCCGCTTCTGGCACTACTTTAACGCCATGAAAAAGACCTCCTTAACGAGGTGTCGCACTTCACCGTTAAGAAGGTCGTTATCCGCAACCCTACAGCATACATGTGGGGTTGATCTTGTTCAGTTTCGGGATTGCTGACGCCAATTAATCGTCACACTTCTCTTCCTTGCCCTTCGCCAAGGCCGTCTTGAACGACGAACCGCAGCCGCAGGAAGCGATCGCATTCGGGTTATGAATGGAGAAGCCTCCGCCCATCATGGAATCCTTGTAGTCGATTTCGGTGCCTTTAATGTATAGATAGCTGTCCTGGTCGACAACAATTTTGATTCCATCCTGTGTGAAGGTCTCGTCGCCTTCCTTCATTTCCTTGTCCCAGCCGATTCCGTAGGTGAAGCCGCTGCAACCGCCTGGGCGAACGCCGACACGCAAAAACACGTTGGGATCATTTTCTGCGGCCAACATTTCCTTTACCTTCAAGCTGGCTTGCTCGGTCAATGTAATCATTTTGTTCCCTCCTTTGCCAGGCCCGTGAAGCACCTGCTTCCTCTATATAGTATACAAAAGAAGCGTCCTCTCCCACAAGGTTCCCCTACACTTGCGCAGCCCATTCTATAGCCAAATAAAAAAGAGAGGTGCCCCTCTCTATGCAAAGTGCGCTTTATTTTCCAGCAAATAAAAGCGATACGATTTTTTACTGCTAGTATCTACTACCTTAGACAGACTATGATCGATCTGGTTCAGTTCGTTATGCAGTTGATCAATTTGGATACTGTATTCCAGGACTTTTGGATGATCCAACCCAAACTCTAACCCCATGTTAACCATTCGCTGTCGAAGGAGTTCGATTTTTTCGAGTAAAATGTCCCGCATTTTGAAGCTCCTCCTATACATAGATCAGGCTTTCATACCTACATTTTACAAGAATTGCCTTGGTTTAGCAAACAAAATTTACCACCATTCTTGTTACTTCGGACATAAAATGCCGATATTTGTTAGTTTTTTACAGTCGACACTTGCAAGACATCTGATATTGTTCGGTCATGACAAGAAGTTTATAATATAGATGCCCTTGTGTCCGATAAACCGTATGATTTTTACGACTTTAGAAAGGAAGTGATTGGAATGGCACTAGAGACTATTGCCATCCAAGACAAATCGCTCGCTGGTATTGCTGAAAAAGTACTGCACGGCGAACGTCTGACACTGGAGGATGGCGTAACGCTATTCAACTCCAACGACCTGCTCACCATTGGCCAGCTCGCCAATTTCGTCAACCAGCAAAAAAATGGTGACAATGTTTATTTTTTGCAAAATCTTTACATCAATCCGACCAATGTTTGTGAAGCGCATTGCAAATTTTGCGGATTCCGTCGAGATCAAGGTGAGGATGGCGCCTACACGATGAGCATGGAAGAGTTGCTCCATTATGTAGAGACGCGTTATCATCCAGGCATCCGCGAATTCCACATCGTCGGCGGTCACAACCAGCACATGCCGTTCGACTACTATCTGGATACCCTGCGTACGCTGCGAAAAGCGTATCCCGATGTAACGCTCAAATCGTATACTGGCGCGGAGATCGAATTCTTCTCCCGCATCTCTGGCCTCTCCATCCGCGAGGTGCTGCAGGAATTGATGAAGGCCGGTCTGCAAAGCCTGACAGGCGGCGGTGCCGAAATCCTGACCGAACGCTACCGGATGAAGATGAGCCCGGAAAAAGCGAGCACCGATATGTACCTGCAAGTACACCGGACTGCTCACGAGTTGGGACTGAAGACACATACGACCATGCTTTACGGCTCGATTGAGACCTTGGAAGAGCGTGTGATTCACATGCTTCGCCTGCGTGAGCTGCAAGACGACACCAATGGCTTCATGGTCTTTATTCCGCTTGCCGTACAGCCAATCAAGGCGACTGCAGGCATCAAGCGCCGCAATTCCGCGATTGACGACCTGAAAACCATGGCGATCAGCCGTCTGATGCTGGACAACTTCCAACATATCAAAGCCTACTTCATTAATATTGGTACCCAACTGACGCAAATCTCCCTGACCATGGGGATCTCTGATGCACACGGCACCTTGATCGAGGAACGCATCAGCCACTCGGCAGGAGCCTTGACGCAGCAAGCCCTTACAGTAGATGAGCTGGTCTGGCTGATCAAAGGCGCAGGCAAACGCGCCCTCGAACGCGACACCTTCTACAACGTAATCAAAGAACACTAGCAAGCAAAAAAGCTGATCCATGTCTTGGAAGAGATACATGGAATCAGCTTTTTCTTTTTCTGCCATAGTAAGAGGAAATACGGCGAGCCCTCATGCTACAACGGGAGATCCTTGAAGGGGTCGTCCTCTTCCTTCAATACCTGCTTGATCTTATCCAGCAGCGCCTCTGCCGTTGGCGCTTGAACCAATTTTCCATTGACGAGTGCGAACGGCTCCAGATAACATTCGCCGCAATACCCCAAACACCCGTATTCGAGCACGTCCACATCCAATTCCGGATCTTGCTCCAATGCATCCATGACGGCCTGGGTGTAGGACGCGACGTTGCTCGCGCAAAATTCTACCAATGCTTTCATACCTTGTCACCTGCCAATTGCCTTGACTTCATATGCCCTTTATTGTACCGCGTCTTTTGCAAAAATACAGTGGGGATTGCGGGAAAAAGATTCTGCTTGCAATTTTGGCGAAAGAGAACTAAAAATAGAATGGGTGCTGTAAAAAACGGACATAAGAAAGGAATAGACCTTCTATGAAACGACTTGTAATCCTTGGCGGAGGATACGGGGGTCTTCGTATTATCGAGCGTGTCCTGTCTTCGGACTTACCGGACGATGTGATGATCACTCTGGTAGACCGGATGCCGTTTCACGGTTTGAAGACAGAGTACTATGCTCTGGCTGCTGGGACACAGCCAGAATCCCATCTGCGTGTCGCCTTTCCCAACGATCCACGCCTGTCAGTAAAATACGGCGAGGTATCGGCAGTTCATCTGGATGAGCAATCAGTCAGTTTTGCCAATGGAGACAGTCTTGCGTACGATTGGCTGGTCATCGGTCTGGGCTGTGAGGATCGCTACCACGATATTCCTGGCGCTGATCAATACACTTGCTCGATCCAATCCATGCGTTCCACTCGCAACACATACACAGCCATCAACGATCTGAACCCCTATGCTACGGTCAGCGTCGTTGGAGGCGGACTGAGCGGCGTAGAGCTTGCCGCCGAGCTGCGCGAGAGCCGTCCTGACCTGAACATACGGATCATAGACCGCGGACAAAGCATATTGAGCCCGTTCCCGAAAAAATTGCAGGAGTATGCGTCTCAATGGTTCATTGAGCATGAGGTGCAGCTTGTCTCGATGGCGAGCGTAACAAAAGTCGAGCCAGGAGTTGTGTACAATCACAACGAACCAGTCGAAAGCGACGTCATCGTCTGGACGGCAGGCATCCAGGCCAGCTCCATTGTTCGCAATCTGCCGATCGAAACCGACAACATCGGCCGCGCCAAATTGAACCAATACCATCAGATTCCATCCCATCCCAACGTCTACGTCGTCGGAGATTGCGCCAGCACGGCGATTGCTCCGAGCGCGCAAACAGCCGAGTTGATGGGAGATCAGATCGCTATGATCCTGAAGCTCGATATCAAGGGCGAAGCGTTCCCATCTTCCCTTCCCCCTCTCAAGCACAAGGGCTTTCTGGGGTCGCTTGGCAAAAAAGAAGGCTTTGCCAGCATGGGCAAAGTCTCGTTGGTCGGTCAAATGGCACGCGTCATCAAGAGCGGACAGTTGTGGATGTACAAAAAACATATGGGCTAACCCGATAACCCTATCTGGCACTCTAGTCAGATAGGGTTTCTTTTTTGTATGATGAGGAATGAAGAAATTGGGGGGAAATGGTAATGAACGACTACATACAAAGCATGCGCCGCCTCATCGGACAAGAAACCTTGATTACCGTGGGCTGTGGAGCGATTATCGAAGATGAGCATGGCCGTATCCTGCTTCAGCGTCGGAAGGATCAGAATTTATCCTAGACTGGGCGCAAGGAAAAGAGACCCCCATCGTCAGATAAGCTCATTCATCAATATGTGAAAGGCTTGCTTCAACGATTCCTTGGGTACCTGCGCATATCGATCGCCGATGCTGACCTCAAAATAACAGCCTGCCCCGTTGTGATCATCCCGGAGATAATGGGTCAGGGCAACACCTGTCGCTTCATAGACGGAAAGCAAAAGCGGCTCCAGCTTCTCTTTTGGCATCTGCACATGGACGTGGAACATATTGGAGACGGGCTCCACCGGTCTGGTCGCAAAGAAACGGCATTCATTATAATAACGCGCAAGTTCTTTGGCGTCTTCACAGTACTTTGGAAACTGGTCTTTTCTCTGTTCAAAATAGTAATCTGCGCTTACGATATATGGATACAAACTGATCAAATCGCCTCCATGGCGTCTTTTCCATACCTTCGATTCCTTGGTAAAAGCTTCGTCGCCGGCGAGAATAGCTCCGGCGATCCCTCCGATCCCTTTGTAAAAGGACAGGTAGACACTATCAAACAAGGCGCAAACCTCGGCTGCTGTTTTTTGATAATACGGGAGAACCTCCAAGAGACGGGCTCCATCCAGATGGATCTTGATTCCCTTGTCGCGACAGTACCGGGAGATCGCTACCAGCTCCTCATAATCAGGCAACTGCCCGCCAATCTCGCGCTGGGGGAGTTCAATCAACAGGCAGGCAATCTCTTCCTTCATGCTCCTTACATCTTCTAGAGTAATCACTCTCTCTTTATCTGCCAAAAGAACGGCTTCGATCCCGTGCAGCTTTTTCAAGCCATCTTCCTCATGAATCTCCAGATGGCACAAGGGATGGTAGGCGACCCTCTTCACTCCGAGCTGGTCAGACCAAATTCTCATGGCAATTTGCTGGGCCATCGTGCCGCTCGGAAAAAACACCGCCGTTTCTTTTCCGAGAAACGTTGCCATTTTCGCTTGAAAATCTTCAATCAGTGGACCAGAACCGTAGATGTCGCTGTCTTGATGGTCCTCCCACTCGCTCAAGGCATCTTTCAAGACTTGCAGATTTCTCGCCCGGTGTCCGGTTAAAGGGTATGCAGCGCGATCATAGGCTTGTTGCAGACTTGTAGCTGGACTCATAGGGTACATCTCCTTTTCCGATTCAAAGGATGGGGTTATTCTCTCTCCTGAATATACACCCTCTTTCCTTTTGTAACAGCAATATTTCAAAATATAAGAAAAGAGTGAGGAAGCATGGGTCCGATTGACAAGCGAAATCGTCTTGATGAAGAGCCTTTTGGCTCCCGCATCGCCAAAAACAATTCGGTTTTTATCGACTATCAAGGCAAGCCGATAAAATCGCTGAAAGGTACCGAAGCCGAAAAATTTCTCCAAAAAATCAACGCCGCGCAGGATAGCAAGGAGGTACAGCTCCTCCTGGCAAAGATTACAGGAAACTTCAAAAGAGGCAATGAGCGCTTGGCTTCCACTAAGAATAAAAGATTTCCCTAGCATAATCCGGCAAAAAATGCACGGCTACACGCAGAGCTAACCGTTATTGTTAATGAGAAAGGAAGACAGGGACAATGAATTGGGGCACGAGAATGAACCAAGTGATCGATTATATCGAGGAAAATCTTGCAGAGGAGATCGTCTATTCGCAAATAGCTAAAATTGCCTGTTGCTCGATTTACCACTTCCAGCGCATGTTCTCTTCGATTACGGAGATTTCGCTGGCGGAGTACATCAGACGACGACGCCTCACTCTCGCCGCCTACGAGCTTCAGAGCAGCCCGATCAAAGTGGTAGATCTCGCGCTCAAGTACGGTTATGAGTCCCCCGAAGCATTCACCCGCGCCTTCCACAGCTTGCATGGCGTCACGCCGTCAGCCGCGAGACAGGCCGGAGTGAATCTCAAAGACTATCCTCGCCTGACCTTTCAATTCAGTATCAAAGGAGCTGTCGAAATGAATTACCGATTGGAAAAATTGGATGCCTTCCAGGTCGTCGGGGTCAAAGAAAGGGTCAACATGAAAGAAGCTTTTCACATCGTGCCGCAGCTTTGGGGACGCGCTCGGGAGCAGGGAACCTTTGAAACGCTGTGGAACGTTCGCCGTGAGGGACATCCCGTCCGCGGGATTCTGGGCGTATGCGCAGACGGTGACTTCGGCAAGAATGAAGCGTTTGACTACGTGCTATCAATCGTGTCCGATCAGAATCCGCCTGAAGGCATGACGAAGCTTGCCTTTCCCGAATCGACCTGGGTAGTCTTTGACGTGGGTGGGAACCCGATGGAAATGCAAAAGGCCTGGCAGCAATTCTACGCGGATTGGCTGCCAGCCTCTGCCTATGATCCAGCTTATTTGCCTGCGATCGAATGCTATTTGCCGCCCGAAGAAAATAAAAACGAGCTGTGGGTGCCTGTCGTCAGCAAGAGCGCTGAATAAGGAAGGAATCTGCCATCACCGCTTTTGCACCCTCACGACCGGAACCTTTCGCACTTCGTAGGTCCCCGTCAGCCATTGTTCCTGCAAGACATTCAGCTTCAGCAAACTGGCGATTTTCCCTGTGTCCGCCCTGGACATGAGACGCCAGAGCGAGGCGTCGGGCAAGGCGTTGTATACCTTGTCATCGTTGTACTCCCGCCGTTCCTGGTAGCTGATCGTCAAGGCGTACTCCTCTGTCTCGGCTTTGCCAGCCTCGGCGTATTGTTCCAACAGCTCGCTGCGCAGCAGATTTAACTCTTCCTCGACCTGCTTTTGTGTCTCTTTTAATTGATAGTATCGGGCCAAATGATTGTCCATTCGCTCGTCCCTCCATTTGGTTGCGTCTTCCTCATGGATGATATGACCAGCGGCAGGAGCGTAGAACAAAGGAGGAGTCAGATGTTTGTAAAAGTGTACAGGTATCGGATCAAACCTGAAGAAATACAGCAGCCATATCAGAGATTCCTGGACGTACCGGATTCAGAAGAAGACATACTAGAGGAAGATTACCTGCAAATGATGGATATACAATCTTGATATGAACAAAAAGACAGCCTCCCTTCCATGTTCATGTAGGAAAAGAGGCTGTCTTATGTTATGCCATCAGGCTTACTTTTGGATCATCGTGTTGATCGCTTCACCTGGATGCTTCACCAGGAAGGTGGAATACTCGACTTCCCAAGGATTCCATTTCCCTTCGCCTTGGTAGCCCCAGACACTGTTGATGTGTGAAACCGTATCGGTGTTGTTGATTCCGACGATTCGTTGTTCCCCTACCAATTCAAAGGTTCCGTTGCCGTCCATGTCGATGGGGGCCAAGGCACCGAAAGGATACGAGTAGACGGTTGTCTCTTCGTTGCCTTTCTGGATTTTGCCGGCTTGATCGTACAGCTTGGCCGCGACGTAGACATCCTTGTTGGCGCTCACATCAATCGTCAGCGGCTTTTCCAGCTTGGAGCCTTTGCCCTCTACCTTGAAGCCGTCCACGAACTTGCCCTCATAACGAATTCCTTCGTTCTCCTCTTCACCGAAGATGACTGCCGGCTTGTTGTTCTCGAAAGTGGCAATGACGTGGTTGTAAATGCCGCCGCTTCCGCCTGTCGCAGTTTTCACGAACGCATCGGCGACTTTATCGCCGGTAAAGTCTACAAGTGTAAGCTCACCTTCATAACCGCCCAGATCCTTGATGTTCGTTTTGACGTAGGCTTTGGATTTGCCATCCTGTACAACGAGATTCATATGGGAGGCGTAAATGTCTTCTGCCTTTTCCTTTTCTCCGACCAGATATACGATGTCCTCTACTTGATCACCGTTTACATCCGCAGATTTTTTGTCGATGACGTACGTGTTTTTCTCCAATCCGACTTGAGCTGCAGCCGCGAACAGCTTCCCTTTCTCCGAGTCGGCGTGCGCCACTTTTGTATTCCCTACAGTCAATCCCGCCGCTCCTACAACACCTGCCAGCAGCAAGAATGTAACAGGCTTCATCCATTTGTTCTTCATCGTTATTTCCTCCCAGTTGTCTTCGTTACATAGACAACTATAAGACGAAACCCCTTTGCTTTCGTTACAAACGGTTTACGAACTGAAAACAAAATGGTAACAAACGTCTATTTCACGTTATCCAGCACGCTTTTGATATTCGCCGCCGAGTCTTGTCGCAGACTCAGATTATAATGCGCTCTGACCGCCTGGTAAACAGCATTCAGGTTCTTGCTGCTTTTGTTTTTGCGATAGGCAGCTACTTCCTTCGCAAACTTGGGATGATGAATCAGATCGCGGCTCCAGTCCCATGCACGAGGTTTTTTCGCATCCTTTCGTGCTTGATCCAGCATTTGAGCAAACCGGGAAATGAAATACGCATCTACCTTTTTCCGTGCTTGTTGATAGGCGGGCGTATAGCGCACAGCATTGGAATAGGGATCGACAGGCTCGCCATTCGCCTGGATCACGTCCGGGATGCGCACCGGAACCATGCCTGGCTTCAGCTTGATCTGATAATATTCCCATCCGGTCGAGGTCTTTTTCCCGGGCATAATCAGCATGAGAAAGGGTAATAGGCGATCGTACGCATACTCTTCCACGTACTCTGTCGGTCCAGGGTCTTTTCTCAGTGGAGACTGCGGATACAGATACCCCTCTCTGTCTACCACAAATCCCGGCAGCCCTACCTCCACGGCCCAGCGTACAGCCGTATCCTCCGAGTCTTTCAAGTCGATTCCTCCATGATAAGGACGAACCTGATTGAACATCCGGTAAAGGACTGTCGCCACAAATTCCTTCGTCGCGATTCCGTCATCGATTTCCTCCCACTTGACGTATCCCGCATCGACGAGTGGCTGCAGACGCGCATTCATCTGGATCTCTGCTCTTTTTTGCTCCAGCTCGCGTCTTTCCTCCCAAGAGATGTTCGGATCGGCTATGCGCTTGTTGAGTTCGTCCAAATCGGAATTCGCCGGGAAATGCGGTGGAAGAACAGCGATGAAATGATACATGTTCCAGAGGAATCCTTTTTTGTAGGATTGGAATTTAAGATTGAGGTCATACGACAGTTTGTGATACGTGTCGCCCTCGCGATCCATCAGATAATCTTTCTGAGCGTAATCCAGTTTTTGCGCAGGCGTTTGCGGATTGAGGATGTCGACCATTTCCACATTCAAAAACAGGTATTTTTCCGGATTTGGCGGAAGCTGGTACGTGATCCGATAACTCGAAGCTTCCGCTTTGGCAATGTCCGTAACGGGAACCATGCTGATAAAGGTCGACATGCAAATGGTACTTGCAAGCGCTGCCTTGAGTAACTTTTTCCCAAGCATAATAAAACCTTCCTTTTTTTCGCATTTAATCGATTAGACGAAAAAAGTTCAGTGAAGTTTCGCTGTGGAATGCCATACTTTCCGGATAACCAAGCACCAGATCAATTAACGACTTTCTTCTATCGCCTTTTTACTTTGTATAAAAGGAGATAGCAGAATGGAAAAGAAAAAAAGGAAGAAAACCCCAGGTGCAGCCCAGTAATGAATAAAAAACTCTATGCCTGTTACCATTGAAATAATCCCCATCACAAAGAACAACAATATTGTTGCGGTACCTCCAATCCCAAAGCTTATAAAGAAATGCTTTACTTTTAAACCAGCGCTTAATTTTTCCTGCAATTTTTGATCCCCCTTGATTAAATAGTCTAAACTGACACCATACAAATCACTGATTGCCACCAAGGTCATCAGATCAGGGACGCTTTTATTGTTTTCCCATTTGGAGACTGCTTGCGGAGTTACATGTAGCAATTCTGCCAATTCACTTTGTGATTGCTTTTCTTTTGCTCTCAAGCTTTTTATTTTCTCATGAAAGTTCATATTGTTCTCCTTTCCTTTTACCCACAACTTTATCTGATTCTGAGCAAAATGATCAATCAACCATTGGTTGTAGGCCGCATAAACGCTTCGTTTATATAACCGTCACCCCTAGAATTGCTTGGTTTATCGCATGAACTTCCGGAATTTATTGCGTTACTGTAGTTAAGTAATCGGAAAGTAAAAAAACGACCAGACGGCTTGCATCTGGTCGCTTTTTGCATGCTCTATACTTATTCACTTTCCGCAGTTGCAGCAACTGGGTCCAGACCCATATCCTCCAGCTTCGCGTAAATATCCTTCAGCTTGGGATTGCCCTCGCCGACAATTTCCCCGGAAATTACGACAAGCGGATACCATAAATCTTCCTCTATGATGCGCTTGGCCCAGTTTTTGTCTTCCTCTGTCTGCGGTTGTTGAAAATCACTGTAGGCGATCGTAATGCTGTCTGCTCCGTACTTGCGGGAAAGCGCCGCCTCAAGCCACTCCGCCGTCTCCTTGGCGGAAGGGAGATTGACGCAGCTCGCGCATAACTGCTCCGTCCCGTATACTTTGACTTCGACACTCATCGCTTTTGCCACCTGCCTATTCGTGCGCTGCCTTTTCTTAGGAGAGCGCTTGTTCCAGGTCCTCGATTAGATCCTGTACGTCCTCGATTCCGACAGAGATGCGAATCAAGCCGTCGGTAATTCCCAGCTCAGCGCGACGTTCTGCCGGAATAGAAGCGTGAGTCATCCGGGCAGGCACGCTGATCAAACTTTCGACTGCCCCGAGTGATTCAGCCAGTGTAAAGTACTTCACTTTTGCCAATACCTCGTCAGCGCGTTGCGCACTTCCTACGTCGAAGGAGATCATGCCGCCAAAGCCGCGTGCTTGTTTTTGAATCAGCTCATGACCGGAATGACCAGCCAGACCCGGATAAATCACACGCTTGATGTCGCTGCGCTCCGACAGCCATTTTGCCAGGGTGCGAGCATTTTGTTCATGCTCTTCCATGCGAATTCCCAGTGTTTTCATCCCGCGCAGCAAAATCCAGGAGTCCTGAGGACCGAGGATGCCGCCGATTGCGTTTTGCACGTAGTGAAGCTCTTCACCCAGTTGTGCGTCTTTTACCACGACCAGACCTGCTACGACGTCGCTGTGTCCTCCCAGGTATTTGGTCGCGCTATGGAATACGATATCGGCTCCCAGATCCAGCGGGTTTTGCCAATACGGAGTCATAAAGGTATTGTCGACAACCAGCAGCACGCCTTTTGCCTTGGCGATCTCAGCCAGTGCGCCAATATCGCTTACTTTCAGCAATGGGTTGGTCGGCGTTTCCATGACGATCGCTTTCGTTTCCGGGCGAATCGCAGCCTCGACCGCCTTCAAATCGCTTGTATCGACATAGGTCGCATCCAGGCCCAGTCTGGAGAAAACGCGTGTCACGACCCGGTAGGTACCGCCGTATACGTCATCGCCGACTACCAGATGATCGCCTTTATTGAACAGCGAAAGAATTGTCGAGAGGGCAGCCATGCCGGAGCCAAAGGCAAAACCGCGTGCGCCGCCTTCCAGTTCCGCAATATAGGTTTCCAGAGCATGGCGCGTCGGGTTCCCCGTGCGGGAGTATTCAAAGCCTTTGTGTACACCAATCGCCTCTTGCTTGTAAGTACTTACTTGATAGATCGGAACGGATACGGCTCCTGTATGTGGATCTCCCTCGATACCGCCGTGAATAAGACGCGTCTTGATTCTCATTTTATATGCCCCCTTGGTAGATTTTTTTGCTGAGATAGCGCTCGCTGCTGTCGGCGAACAAGACGACAATGTTGGTTCCCGGTGCTGCTTCCTTGGCTTCTCGCAAAGCAGCTGCCATTGCGGCACCTGCAGAGCTGCCCACCAGCATGCCTTCTTTGGCAGCCAGCTGTTTCACCCAATCAAACGCCTCGACATCCAGGATCGTGTGAATCGCGTCGAAATAGCTCGTGTCCATGAATGGCGGCAAAAACTCCATCCCGATCCCCTCTGTCTTGTGCGGCCCGGATTCGCCGCCGTTCAGAATGGAACCCTCTGGCTCGACAATCACCGTTTTGACGTTCGGGTTCTGCTCCTTGAGATAGCGAGCCGCCCCCATGAAGGTTCCGCCTGATCCTGCTCCGGCTACAAAGACTTGCACATCACCTTCCATTTGTTTCCAAATTTCAGGTCCTGTTGTTTTGTAATGCGCATCCGGGTTGGCAGGATTTGCGAATTGCTGGGGAACAAACGAGCCCGGAATCGATTCCGCCAGCTCTTTCGCCTTTGCAATGGCCCCTTTGATACCCAGCTCAGTCGGCGTATTGACGACTTCTGCCCCGAGCGCGCGCATCAACTCCTGCTTTTCCTCGGAAAACTTTTCAGGAACGCAGAAAATCACCTTGTAGCCCGTGCCAACAGCTGCAAGCGCCACCCCGATCCCAGTATTTCCTGCTGTCGGCTCGATAATGGTTCCGCCCGGCTTGAGCTCGCCGCTCTCCTCAGCCGCTCGGATCAGCTCCATCCCGAGTCTGTCCTTGACACTTCCCCCTGGATTGAAATACTCCAGTTTGGCAAACAACCGGACGCCCTGCGGCAGTTCAAACTGCGTGATTTCCACGATCGGCGTATTTCCGATCAGCTCTTTTACGTTGCGATATACATTCACGTCAATCTGACTCCTTATCACGTAGTAATTTCACGTCTATTATAACATGTCATTTCTAGAAAAAGGGGATACACTGCACATGCGAAGCCCATCCTTGTGCAAAGTGCAGACCAGGCACGGAAGCCATGGATTTCTGCTCGCGTAATGATTATAATAAAGGAGAAGCTGGGAAAGGAGTGAATGAAGCATGGAAGTTATGGATCAAGTACAAGAAGTTCTCGATAAACTGCGTCCGTACCTGCAACGCGACGGCGGCGACGTGCAACTCGTCGATGTCGAGGAAGGCGTCGTGAAACTGCGCCTGATGGGTGCATGCGGAAGCTGCCCTTCGTCCACCATCACCCTGAAAGCCGGGATTGAACGCGCACTGATCGAAGAAATTCCTGGCATCAAGGAAGTACAACAAGTATTCTAAGCCGATACAGGCGTAGAAGCAGCTACGAATCCGTAGCTGCTTTTTTCATATCCAAAACCTCATTCAAAAACTCTATCACCTTAAGCCCGTATTCTTCAGGGTGCATCGCATAGCTGCGCACATGTCCTGCGCCCGGCACCAGCCACAGCCGCGAGCCCGGATCGCCCGCCAGAGCGTACAGGCGCTCACTGTTCACTGCTGGTACTGTAGCATCTGCTGTCCCGTGGATGAAAAATATCGGTTTGCCGGCCTGCCTCACCGCGTCATACGGCTTCACATCACCCGGATTGGCCCGCATCAGCACAGGTGTCAACGTGAGGATAAACCAATTGAAGGGAAAACGCGGCAGGCCCGTCCATTGCGGCAAATTCTCTTGCAAATACTCTTGCAGGGAGTAAAAAGGCGAATCGGCTACAATCGCCACAATGCGCGGATCGACTCCCCCCACGAGCAAAGAAGTGGCCGACCCCATCGAAAAACCGATCAGCCCCAAAGCATGTCCCGGTCTGGTAGACGCAACAAAGTCAATCGCCCCTAGCAAATCCTGCTGTTCGCGAAGCCCGATCGTCGTCAAGGCATCACTGGATTCACCCGCGTTGCGAAAATCGAACATCAGGACATCATAACCGTCACGCACCAGCCTGGCTGCCAGCGACAAGGCGGGCAAGTGCGGCTCCTGCCTGTTTTGACTGTAGCCATGGGAAAAAATAATGGTTTTCCCGCGAGAACGGCCCGTCTCCTTTTCCGCTGAAAAATACCAGCCCGCCAGCGAAATGCCCGCTTCCCGACTGGGAAAGCGCACATCCTCCACCTGATCCAAGCCGAAGTCCTTCGGCTCCATATCGATGGGCTTTCTTCGGGGATGTGTCAGCTTCCACGTCACCTGAAACGAAATCAGGCCGATCACAACGGCAACCACCAGCAATCCCGCTGCAATGCTGCAAAGAACCGTTACCATAGAGGTGTCAACGGCTCCCTTCCGCCTAGCACCTCGACGATATTGGCTGCTGCCAATCGTGCCATCTCTGCACGGGCTTGCAGGGTCGCACTGCCGATATGCGGAAGTGCTGTGAGATTGGGCAAACGAAGCAGCGGATGGTCCGGGCTGACAGGCTCCTGTGAAAAGACATCCAGTCCGGCAGCCCAGATCTGCTTGGTCACCAAAGCTTGATACAGCGCATTTTCATCCACCGTGCCTCCCCTGGACGCATTGACAAACACGGCTGTCGGCTTCATCAAAGAAAACTCTCGCTCGCCGATGAGCATCCGCGTTTCATCCGTCAAAGGGGTCAGCACTACGACATGGTCCGACTCCCGCAACAATGTATCCAGATCGACATGTACCGCCCCTGTTTTCGCTTCCGCCTCTGGTCTCGGACGGCGGTTATGGTACAGAATCTTCATTCCGAAGCCATTCGCCCTGCGCGCAACCGCCTCGCCGATCCTGCCCATTCCAATGATGCCCAAAGTCGTTCCGTATACGCTTTGCCCTGCCAGCAAGGACGGACTCCAGGAGGTCCACTCCCCGGCCAGTATAAAGCGGTTCGCTTCCGTCAAGCGGCGAGCCGTCGCCATCAACAGGGCAAAAGTCAGATCCGCCGTTGCTTCCGTCAACACGTCAGGCGTATTCGTGGCGATTACTCCGTGCTTTTTGCAGGCTTCCACGTCCAGATTGTCGTACCCGACTGCCATATTGGCGACGATCCGCAGATGGGAGGCATGCGCCAACAGCTCTTCATCCACCTTCTCCGTCAGCATGGTCAGAATCGCATCTGCACGCTGCGCTTTTTCCAGAAAAACCGCGCGCGGCATCGGAGCATCCTCCTGCCAGACATCTACCTCCCCCGCCGATTCCAGCAATTCGATGGCTTCATTCGCTACTTTTCTCGTCACGACGATCCAAGGCTTTTTCATTTTCCCGCCTCCACAACCAGTCAATTTGTGGAATGGACGTCCCGTACTGTTGTTCAATCACCTGCGGATACCGACGGAGTGCCTCTTCCATATGAACAAGCTCGTCTTCCAAGTGTGTATGCCAGATCTTCGCATCTACAGCCTCTCGCTCCTCATCCGGCAGCTCCTGGTACGTCTCCACCAGCTTGAGAAATCTTCCCGGATACAGCATCAGGCCATAAATGATCGGATACTCGCTCTCCAGCAGGGGTGAGACGCTGTTGTATCCCTCTATAAAACGGATGGCCGACTCATCCTTCCATCCATTGCGTCTGCTCTCTGCCTTGAGCCACTGGCCAATGTCGCGAGCGCGCATATCCAACACCCAGTTCCACTCGCCGCCCATCAGCCTGACTTCCTGTTCATTCCATAGCATATACCCTTGCTCAAAGTTTTGGTAGGCTACTTTTCCAAAAGATGCAGTCTCCTTGACCACCCGATCATAGCCTGCCGCGCTCAAATATTGGACGGCAGTCTCGCCTAATTGATGGACGTACGTATAGCTGGTAAGCAAAAATTCGTCCATCGGGGTCAGCTCTCCGCTCACTTCGTCCAGTTCATCGCGGTATTCGTTGTAGCTGCGAAGCTTGCGGCGCCACATGCTCGGCCAGCTTCCCAACGAGCTGTACGGAAGAAATAGTTTGTCCCCGGTAAAAGATGCTGTGGCCTTGTGAAAGCGAGCCAGCGACTGACCGCAGGCGTACACCGGGTCATCCAGCTGTCCTTCTCTCACTCCGCGATAGAGATAGCACATCGCATCTTCATAAAATGTATGGGGATGCCCTTCTTTTGTCTTGACCAGCTTCAGCATCCCGATCTCCTGCTGCTGGGTCAGATGCTTGCGAACCCGCTCGACAAGCTTGCTTTTATATTTGTAACCTGCCGGTGCTGTATACAGATAGAACAGTCCCTGGTCCGTCTCCAGTACCTTCTGGGCTCCGGATTCCCGCCATCCATTGATGGTGAATCCGTACTCCTCTTGCAAGAACTCCTTCTCGTCCATGAAATGTCGACCTCCTCACACACCATCTCACCGCGCTCAGCGAAGCTTTGTTTCGCATCGCGCATTCTTTCCCTGTGAAAGTGTATGTGCAGGCGACCGGATAGGTGCCTATCTCGATGCAGATACTATCCGCATGTGAAAAGAATTGGCTTTTTTTTGAGAGGAGGAAAATCTCATCTATGGGAGACCACGCCTTAAACAGCTCATCCTGCCTGCAGATTGTCATCGACCTCATGCAGCAGCGCGGCGTAACGCTGGATGATATTGCCGACATCGTGATGTTTCTGCAAAAAGACTACATTCCGGACCTCTCTCTGGACTATTGCAAGGAGAGCGTCTATTCCGTCCTGAATAAACGGGAAGTGCAGAACGCGCTGCTCACCGG
Source organism: Brevibacillus panacihumi W25 (assembly GCF_000503775.1). GTDB lineage: Bacteria > Bacillota > Bacilli > Brevibacillales > Brevibacillaceae > Brevibacillus > Brevibacillus panacihumi_A. The sequence continues at coordinate 1,455,594 of NZ_KI629785.1, forward strand.
CATCCAACTGGATATACTGGGAGAAGAAAAAAAGCTGCTTCCACCGTTGCAGGCCATCATCGAGACGGATGAGCCTCTGTATGGCGTAGACGAGGTACTGGCACTCGCGATCGTCAACCTGTACGGAAGCATCGGCTTCACAAATTTTGGCTATGTAGACAAGCTGAAGTACGGAAAGCTGGCGCAGCTCAATGACAAGCGAGCAGGAGTCCATACCTTCCTTGACGATCTGGTCGGCGCAGTCGCCGCAGCCGCATCGAGCCGTATCGCTCATCGTCAAAAGCAGGAAGAAGAATGCTTAAGCCTTGATTCGCAGCAGCCACTCGGCTAAATCCTCTGCCACATGCGTAGGCCGGACAGCATGGCGCTGGGCATCCTCTCGCGTGGAATAACCGGTCAAGACGAGCAGGCTGTCCAGCCCGCTGTTGGCGCCTGCTTCGATATCCGTATGCAGATTATCCCCGACGATCAGCGTGTCTCCTGTATGAGTGCCCAGCTTGCCCAAGGCGTAGCGGACGATGATCGGCTCCGGCTTGCCGATGAATGTCGCTTTGGCACCGGAGGCTACCTCTACCGCCGCTACCAATGATCCGTTGCCTGGGATCAGCCCATGATTCGACGGCAAGGCGGCATCTCCATTCGTGGCGATCAGGGCGGCACCGTTTCGCACCGCGCGTGCCGCAATCGCCAGCTTCTCATAGGAAAATTCCTTGTCGATCCCGACCACCACGAATTTCGGCTCCTCTTCAGTCAGGATAAATCCGCGACTGAGCAGCTCCGTACGCAGCCCCTCTTCCCCGATGACGTACACTTCGGCTTGATCTGCTTGCTCGGACAAATACTGGGCAGTCGCCATGCTGGACGTGTATACCTCATCCGCTGTCGCCTCAATGCCCATTTGCTGAAGACGCTTCGCCACTTGCTGCGGTGTCGCCGACGAATTATTGGTCAAAAACAAATACGGGATCTGCTCTTCTCGCAAATGTGCAAGAAAGGCTTCTGCCCCTGGCACCGCTTCCGTACCGCGGTAGATGGTGCCATCCAGATCGAGCAAATAGCCCTTGTAGTTTTTACTATTCATTTGGGTACTCCTTTTTAAGTGGGAATCTGTAATACCGATAGGCTTGTCCTCACACGTCGGGAAACAAGGTCTCCCACAGCAAAAAAACGTTCAAGAAGACCACCAGAGAGGCAACAATCCAAGCAAAGAACGTCGTTACACGGTGGTTCACCAAGGCGCCCATAATCTTTTGACTGCTGGTGAAAAGGATCAACGGCACCAGTGCAAACGCAATGCCGAAGGACAGAATCACCTGACTCATTACGAGGGCATTCGTCGGATTGACGCCCCAAATCATGATGAGCAATGGCGGGATCATGGTAATGGCCCGGCGAATGTACAAATTGATCTTTTTCTTGATAAACCCTTGCATGACAATGTCGCCGGACAATGTACCGACTGCAGAGCTTGACAATCCGGCTATCAGCAGTCCCAGCCCGAATGAGATGGAAGCGACCGGACCGACATAATGTTGCAGTTCGTAAAAGGCTTGCTGCAAATCCTCAACGAACAAGCCATGCTTGTAAAACAATGCTGCTGATACGACCAGCATGCTCATGTTGATAGCTCCAGCGATAATCATTGCTATTATAATATCGATAAATTCGAATTTGAATATTTGTTTGCTTTCTTCATCATTCTTTCCCACCACGCGATTTTGCGTCAAGGAAGAGTGCAGATAAATGGCGTGCGGCATAACAGTAGCACCCAGGATCCCGGCAGCCAAGAGGATGCTGTCCGTACCCTGAAAGCGCGGAACGAAGATGCTTTTCGCCATGGCTGCCAGATCAGGCTTTACCAGAAAGGTTTGGACTGCAAACGCCAGCACGACGGCAAAGACCATGACCACAATCACTGCCTCGAAGGAGCGGAATCCTCGTCGTTGAACCTCCAGAATGGCAAAAGAAGCAATCGCAGTAACGATGGCAGCCAGCACGAGGTCAAGGTGAAACAATAGGTGCAATCCGAGTGCTGCTCCGATGAACTCTGCCAAATCCGTCGCAATGATGACCAGTTCGGCCTGAGCCCACAAGAAGATGGCTACGGATCTAGGCAGCCTTTCCCTTGCCACCTCAGGCAAGTTTTTTCTCGTGGCGATGCCCAGCTTTGCGGACAAGCTTTGAATCAGAACGGCCATGACATTGGAGACGACGATCACCCATAGCAAGAGATATCCGTACTTGGACCCCGCCGTAATGTTTGTTGCGAAATTGCCGGGATCGATATAGGCTACCGCTGCTATAAATGCGGGACCCAAAAAAGGAAGGAGCCTTCTGATGCCCCAACTCTCCCCTCGCAGCGTCGCCTGAGCGTTGCGGGCCGTCTTGTTCCCATTTTTGTCCGTCACTTTTATCCATCCTTATACTTTGCATTTTCCCTGCACGTATTGTGTAGAATTCCCCAAAAGGACAAAAAAAGCCAAAATCCACTCAACCATCAAGTGGATTTTGGCTTTCCCGGTTCCAGCTTTACTTTGCTTCTTTGATCTCGAACACGCATTTTTCGCCGCCTTTGGCCATGCACGAGGTCTGCTCGACATTGGCTTTGAGCACGCGGCGGAACAGCGAAAGCTCGCAGCTGCATGCCTGATTGTACTCACGGGCAACTTGCGAAATGGGACAGTTAAATTCCTGGATGCGGTAGCCGTCTCCGGATTCGACCTTTTCCCATTCCACCATATAGCCTTTGTCATTTTGCAGCTCGGCCAACTTGGCTACACGTTCTTCCAAATCTCCCTGAATCTGCGGCCGGTAGGTTTCCTCCAGACGATTCTCACGGCGGCGAAAAAGCATTTCCACTTTTCCCATGCCGTCCATGTCTTGCAAATCCCGAAGAAAATCTAGCGTCAAATGAGAATAATTGCGCGGAAACAATTCATCTGCTTCCTGCGACAAGGAATAAACGTTTGTTGGGCGTCCCATCGCTTGCCGAACCAAGGTAGACTTGATCAAGCTATCCCGTTCCAATGTATTTAGATGACGTCTCACCGCCATCTCCGTGATGCCAAGATCGACGGCCATGTCGCTGACTGAGAGCGACCCTCTGACCTTTAGCATGTGCAAGATCTGATCGCGGGTGGACGTTCCTTCATTTGTCATACGTATCACCGCCCTTTCTGTTTATTGTAGCGGATTTCGACACGTTAGTAAACTAATGAAAGGGTTTTGTATAAAAAATCCGCTTACCTGCTTAGAATAGCTCTTTTTCAAGATAAGTACGGACTGCTGGTTCGAATTCACGCAGAGTGGAAAGCGAATCCTGTACAACCTCATACATCTCGCCGGCAGGCACAGTCGTGTAATCGTTGACCAGATGCTTGCGGAAGTCAGTGACACGGGTTAGAATTCGGGCTTGCTGCTCGGTAATGACCTGCTCATCGCGCAGAATTTCGACAATATCGCTGTAGCTTCCAGGGTCGCGCATGATAAATCCGTCGATCAACGCATTGCCGACATCGATGACCGCTTCAATTGACAGATGCAGACCGCGCTCCATCGCAGCCGTCGCCACCTCGTCTGCCAGTACCGCATCCTTGCCGCGGCCACTCAGCTTTTCCAACAAATTTATCATCTTATTCATATGGGTAAAAACTTGATCGATACGTTTTGTATTTACATCATACATGTGATTTCACCTATTTCCGCTTTTTTGCTTTTCGCTTTGCGTAAAAAATGGTAATTGCGAATGTGAGAACAAGGACGAGAAGAACCAATTCCCCTTCCTGCAGGTAGGAATTGCTCACCGGCTGTCACCTCTTTTCAACCATCAGTATACCAAATTTGTACACGCTGTCACGATTCCCCTTGTACTTTATGTTACAATGATGGAGGTATTTTGCTGGGATCAAGGGAGGAAGACTTTTGGAACGCGAACTGGCACTGGAAATCGTGCGTGTAACAGAAATGGCAGCACTCGCCTCGTCCCACTGGTTGGGACGGGGGAATAAAAACGAGGCAGATGGAGCGGCGACCGAGGCCATGCGGGCCATGTTTGATACCATCAACATGCGGGGAACGGTTGTCATTGGTGAAGGAGAACTGGATGAAGCCCCCATGCTCTATATTGGAGAAAAACTGGGACATGCGGATGCAACAGGTCCAGAAGTGGACGTGGCGGTAGATCCGCTCGAAGGCACGACCATCGTAGCCAAGGGGCATAACAATGCCATGTCTGTCATCGCCATCGGGGACCGCGGCACGTTGCTCCACGCACCCGACATGTATATGATGAAAATGGCAGTCGGAAAACGCGCAGCGGGAAAAATCAAGCTCCACGATCCTGTCGACCAAATGATCGAAATCGTCGCGGAAGCCAACAACAAACGGATTCAGGATGTAACCGTCATTATCCAGGAGCGGGAACGCCACCAGGCCATCATCGATGCAATCCGGGAAAAAGGAGCCCGCGTCAAACTGTTCGGAGACGGAGATGTAGGGGCTGCAATCGCTGCCTGCCTCCCTCATACCGGAATCGATCTCTTCTTAGGGATTGGCGGCGCTCCAGAAGGTGTCATCAGCGCAGCTGCGATTAAATGTCTTGGAGGAGACATGCAAGCCCAGCTCAAGCCGCAAAACGACAGCGAGCGTGAACGCTGCATTCGGATGGGACTTGCCAACCCCGAGCAGCTTCTCCAATTAGAAGATCTTGTCCGAGGCGATGACGCTATATTTGCGGCGACTGGCGTGTCTGACGGCGAATTGCTGCAAGGTGTCCGCTTCCTGGGCGACGACATGGTGGAGACCCACTCCATCGTCATGCGGGCCAAGACCAAGACGATCCGCTTTGTGCGTGCCCTGCACAACACAGAGCATAAACCACATTTACCATTGAGATAGGGGGATACACATGGCCCACGATTTGTTTTACCTGTACGACGACACAGAGGAAACCAAAACCCGCTTCGTCAGTTTCATGGCTGAGTCGACGCGCTTCGACCTGGCGATCACGACGACAAATCGCTTTTACGGAAAAAAACTGGTGATCAATATTCAAAATGGCCGTTCTGCCATCATCGGACATGATGACTTGAAGGAGGAAGGCTATCTCGAGTACGCCTTCAACATCAGCGAAGCAGAAGCGCAGGAACTGCACTCCTTTTTGGAAACCGTTATTTAATATTCCAGCCGACTCCGTTTGAGGGAAGAGCCCATGATGCTCTTCCCTCTTTGCTTTTGCCCAAGAGCCCAATTCTGTCCGGACAACGCTCAAGCAGGGCATCTATCCCGTATACTGCTACTGCACATACAGACATGGAGAGGAGTGCAGATCGCACTATGCAGCCTTATCAATATGGGCAGGCGCCATATGGCAATGAGCAGGGATACCAAGCGATTCCAGAAGACCAAGCATATCCTGTATTTTGGCGCCGTCGCAGAAGAGACATTGATTGTAACTTTCCGATCGTAATTCCCTTTGGTCAAAATTTTTATCCGTACCCATATCCCTTACCGTATCCTTATCCCTATCCTTATCCACTTCCTACACCTTTCCCCTATGGTGGCTACGGCGGATTTTAATTCGAAAGAAAGATGACTTCTGTTCGGCAACAGATGGTATGATCCCCTCTTGGAGACAGTAAAAAGAGTTCATGCTTTCATGGATTCTATTCTGTTGAACGGAGGGGTTTTTCCTTTCTTCACTGATGCCTTTTTTCGCAATACCAGCGTCAACGGCAAACTGACTACAATCAACATTCCCGACAACAGAAAAACATCATTCACTCCAGCTGTCATAGCATTTTTGACCAAATTCTCACTCGCCCCGACCCCATGCTCCGGCAAAGCGTCCACATGAATAGCTTGACGCCATGCTAAAAGTGTCGTAAACAATCCAATCGCAAGCGCACTTACGCCCGATCGAGTCCAATTGCTGACAGCTGAAGCATGTCCGTACAATTTCTCTGGTATCTCTTCCATACCCGCATTGGTCAAAGGTGCAGAAGTAAAGGCAATCCCAATGTTTCGCACCATCATCCACAGCATGATATATCCTGATGAAACCTCTACGGACAACAAATTCATTTGCCATTGACTATAAGCCATGATCAGCATTCCGATAACCGTAAGCCAAAATGCACCTACTCGATTATACATTTTCCCGATAATCGGCATGACAACGGCCATGACAGCTGAAGCAGGCAATAACGTAAGGCCGGTTTGAAGCGGAGAAACCTGCTGGATTGTCTGCATAAATAACGGAACAAGATAGACTCCGGCATACAAACTGGCATTAATGATACAACTGAGTACAACGCTGATCATAAAGCGATTGTTATGAAAAACTGATAGATGTAAAAGTGGTTCCGGAGTACGCGATTCTCTCCGAACAAAAAGGTAGAGTATCATAAATCCACTACCCATAAATACTAGCGTCTGCCAGGCTCCCCATCCCCAGTTGCCCCCCTCGCTAAATGCAATCAACAAGGCAAAGCTGCAATACAGGACCATGATCAAACCAGAGATATCCAGAGACGCCTGTGATGAAGGTTGCTGGTGCGGAATGAGACGCACTGCCAGTATAATAGAAAGAATCGCAAGCGGAACATTGATCAGAAAGAGCCACTGCCAGCTTAAGTATTGAAGAATTAATCCTGCTATCGTCGGTCCAAATGCAGGCCCCATCCATGCTGCAATCGACCAGAGACTGACAGCAAACGCCTGTTTTTCCCGATGAACAGTCTGATAGATAATCGTCATGGTCGTGGGCATGATGATACCACAAAAAAATCCTTGCATCATTCGAAAGAAAATAAGCGCTATTGGACTCCATGCTACCGCACACAAAAGAGAGGTAAGAGCAAGACCGATCAAAACATACAGATATAGTCGCTTGTTGCTAAATCGATCTCCCAAAAAGCCGGAAAGTGGAGCGCTTAATCCGGTAGCAAGCATAAAGCCAGTCAACGTCCATTGCATGGTACTTAAATCAGAGTCAAAGCTATTCATCAAAGACGGTATTGCAACGTTGATTGTACTGGTGTTCAAAACTGATAAAAACGCACCGAAGAATACCGCTATCATAATCGGCCAAAATGAGGTACGGCTTGTATCCATGATTTTCTCCTAACCAACAGAACAGGAGAGGACACCCGCTTCAGGGTGTCCCTTCTTGTCAGTTGTCCCTTTATTCTGTTTCCCACTCGTTCATGTTGATGAACATGCCCACTTCTCTTGGTTCACCCACTAAGATACGCTTATTGACAGCAAGCAGGCGGTAGTCCGCATACAAGGATATTTGAGGGAGATCGCGCAAGATCAGTTCCTGAATCTTGTTATACGTTTCCTTACGCTTTTGTGCATCGGTTTCCTCGCGTCCTTGTTGGAGTAACGCATCCATTTCAGGATTTGTATAACCGGACAGATTCCAAGTCGATTGAGAGTTAAAGTAAGAATTGATACTGTTCGGATCAAGCTCAAAGGTCAGCCCAAGGAAGAATAGATCGAACTCTCCTTTTTTCCCTCTTTGGATATGTGTAGGCATATCGTACTTCTGAACTTGAGCGTTTAATCCAACCGCTTTGAAATTTTCTGCCATGATGTCTGCTGTCTGTTCCCGTGTTTTGTTTCCGGAGGGCACTTGTATATTGATTTGTTTACTAAAATCCCAATTGGCTTCTTGCAAAAGTTGTTTGGCTTTCTCAGGATCGTAGCCATAGCCTTTCAAATCCTTGTTGTAGTATGGGTGCATAGACGTAAACGGCAAATCCGTAACCTGGCCCTGACCTCTAAGCAGGCTTTTGACCATCATTTCTCTGTTCATTGCATAAGCTAATGCTTGACGAACTCTCACATCAGGGAATGTATTTGTGTTAAAAAATACCATTTGGTAGTTGGTCGGTTGGCCCGCTTTCGAGATAATATGTTTCATTTCCTGAACCTTTTGAAAATCCTGTACGGCAATGTTCCCGATTCCCGGTACATTCATGTCGATCTCGCCGGATTGGAGCTGTGCCACAATGTTTGCGGAAGGCATGATTTTAAAGAAAATCCGCTCTAATTTCGGTGCACCACGGTAGTAATCTTTGTTCGCTTCAAGTTCCACAAATTGGTCTTTTTGATAGCTGACGAATTTAAATGCTCCCGTGGAAACGTTCAGTTTTTGCATGAACTCGTTTTGATGCAAGGTAGACATGTCCACATCTTTGAGGATGTGTTTCGGCAAATAGCGAATGTTTCGGCCGATTTGCTCCAGGAACAGATTCGGATCGACCGGAGTCTTGGTGCGGAATTCTACCGTATTTGGGTCAATGATCTTTACCCCTTCTATATCGGTTTGTCCTTGTGCAAGCTGCCCTTTTTCATCAAAGCCCGCAAGTAAAGGTGTCCAAGAAGTAAGCGAGGTCATCACATTAGGATTGCCGATCGTTTGAAACGTGAAGAGCACATCTTCTGCCGTAAAAGCTTGTCCATCAGTCCACTTTGCTTGCTGGTTCAGCTTGGCAATATAGGTCTGATTGTCATTCGTTTCGATACTGTCAGCCAAACGCGGCACAAACTTCAAGGTTGGATCAAGCTCCATCAGCGGCTCAAACATGATCCACGTCAAATAGTTGGATGTGACATCTGTCGCATTGATTGGATTCAGTGATCCAGGCGCATTGGTAATCCCAATGAAGACCTGGTTTGCTTTTCCAGGGTCAGCTTTAGGCTGGCTGGTATTGGTTGCATCGCTATTCGCTGATGGTGTTTGTCCCCCACCACCCGAGCAAGCTGATAAAACGATCAGAGCAGTGATACAAAGCATGTTTGCAATTCTTTTTCCTATCCTCATCAGAATGTCCCCCATTTATTAAGCATTATTTTAAAGCTTTCGGGTCCAATGCATCCCGCAAGCCGTCCCCAATAAAATTAATGGCCAATACCGAAACAAGGATCATTACTCCGGGAGGTACCCAGAGCCATGGTTGGTCTGTCAAAACAGACAAGGACTGCGCATCTGTCAGCATATTTCCCCAGCTTGCCATCGGAGCTTTTACTCCCATTCCAAGAAAGCTTAGTGCTGCTTCTGTCATGACTGCTCCAGCCATCCCAAACGTTGCATTTACAAGAATCGGGGCAATTGCATTCGGCAGAATGTGCCCGAACAAGATCCGTGGCGTACTGATTCCAAGCGCAATGCCTGCCTTCACGAAATCAAGCTGCTTCAGTGATAATACGCTCCCTCGCACCAGACGAGCCACGGAAGGCCAGCCCAGCAACCCCAGCACAAGTATCACATTCGTTAAACTCGACCCCACGACACTCACGATGACCAAGATGATCATGAAAAACGGAAACGACATGAAAATATCTGTAATGCGCATGATCACCATGTCGATCCAACCCCCAAAGTATCCGGCAACCGCACCGACGATCGTGCCAATAGCGATATAAATAGCAACGGCTACCACACCTACCACCAGGGAGACTCGGGAAGCATAGATTAAACGACTCAGTACATCGCGTCCAATCTGGTCGGTTCCCAGCCAATGCTCGGCCGATGGCTCTCCCTCGAATACTTCTGTCACCTCATATGGATCATGAGGCGCCAAAAAGGGAGCGAAGATCGCCATCAAGGTAATGATTGCAAGAATCCCCAGGCCGACTACTGCGAGACGGTGTTTCAAGAATCTTCTGGCAATCATTCTACTGTATGTTTCCTTTCGTTGCCCCTCCATCTCAACCTCAGTGATCGGGGTATTTCCCTGAACGGAAGGCGGCTGTGTTTCAGTTCGTATACCAGTCATGGAAGTCCCCTCCTTTAGTTGTATTTAATTCGTGGATCGGCAACAGAATACAAGATGTCCATTACGAGATTGGAAAACAAAACCATAACCGCAGCCAATAAATTCAAGGCCATCATGGTTGGGTAATCCCTTGACATGATGGATTGCATGGTTAGTTGTCCGATTCCTGGCCATTGAAAAATCTGCTCCGTAATGACTGCTCCTCCCAAAAGAAGCGGAATTTCCATCCCAACTACCGTAATAATCGGGATTAAGGCATTTCGCAAAGCGTGCCTGTTGGTCACCACGAATTCTCGCAATCCTTTGGCACGTGCAGTCCGTAAATAATCCTGGCCCAAAATCTCCAGCATGCTCGCACGAACATAACGTATCTTTTTCCCTGCTATCCCGATCGCGAGGACAAACACCGGAAGAACCATATGGTAGAGCGTATCTACGATACCTCCTTCTGTTCCCAATGTTGTCATGCCACCGCTCGGCAACCACGGATTTTTCAGAGCAAAAATGTAGATGAGTCCTAAACCAAGAAAAAAGTTGGGAATCGAAATGCCGAGAAACGAGCCCGTTGTCATCAGGTAATCCCACTTGCTGTATTGACGGGTGGCACTAATGATCCCAAATGGAACAGCAATCAGCACGCCGACGACAATACTTGCTCCCATCAGCGCAACGGTCGGTCCGATTCGTTCACCAATCAACGTTGAGACCGGTTCAAAGCTGCTCAACGAATATCCCAAATTGCCTTGCAGCAGGTTGCCCATCCAGGTCAAATACTGCATCCAAAGCGGATCGTTCAATCCCAGTTGTTCTTTCCGGAGCTCCAGTTGTTCGGCAGAAATATTGGGATCGACCATCATATCGACTGGACTTCCCGGAGCCATATTGATGATCAAAAAATTCACAATCGTGATCCCGAGGAGAACAGGGATCGAGATGAGGATCCTTCTGACGATATAAACAAACATAGTGAACACCTTCTTTCAGGTAGATTACGCGAGTGGGAAATGGCATGCGACCGCATGCTCGTCCGAGCTTAATACGGGTTCCTTTTCACGGCATACCGCCTGTACATATGGGCAGCGAGTGTGAAAGCGACATCCATTTGGCGGATTGACCGGACTCGGTAGATCTCCCTGAACAATTATTCGTTCCTTGGAACGCAATCTGGGATTGGGCACTGGATAGGCATTTAATAAAACTTGGGTATAGGGATGCTTTGGATGCTCAAAAATTTCTTTCGTCTTTGCAATTTCAACGATTTTGCCCAAGTACATGACTGCGATCCGATCGCTGATATACTTTACTGCACCCAATCCATGCGCAATAAACAAATAGGTAAGCCCCATCTCATGCTGCAGGTCTTTCAGCAAGTTCAAAATTTGCGCCTGGATCGAAACATCCAGAGCGGATACGGGCTCATCACAGATGATCAGCTTTGGATTTAGTGAAAGTGCCCTTGCGATTCCGATACGCTGGCGTTGTCCCCCTGAAAACTCATGCGGATAGCGATCTTTATACGACTTGGGCAGCCCAACCTTTTCCAACAATTTTTCCACTTGGCGTGGAATCTCATGTTTGGGAAGAAGCTGATGCACCTGAAGCGGCTCAGCCAATATGTCTTCTACTCGTTTTCGAGGATTGAGAGACGAATATGGATCCTGAAAAATAATCTGCAGATCTGTACGAATGCCTTGCATTTCTTTCAATGAAAAGGCTGAAATGCTCTGTCCGTCAAACAGGATTTCCCCCTCTGTTGGCTGTTCCAATCGAATGATCGTCTTCCCGATTGTTGATTTGCCACATCCTGATTCCCCTACAAGTCCAAGTGTTTCTCCCGGATAGATCGAAAAGGTAACATCATCGACTGCCTTGACGTGCCCGACAGTTCGCGAGAAAATTCCTTTTCGAATTGGATAATAGGTCTTGAGCTGTTCTACCTGCAAAATAGGAACTTGCTCGGATATGCTGTTCTTTTTCACCGTTCTCCCCCTTAACCCGTCCATCTTGGTGTAAATCTACTCCGCGAGCCAACAGCGGACGGAATGTCCTTCTCCTACCGTGACCAGCAATGGCTGCTCCTGCCGACAACGTTCCTCCGCATACTGACAGCGATTGTTGAAACGACATCCTTTTGGCATGGCAAGCAGAGACGGCACCGTCCCCTGAATCGACGTCAGACGTTCATCAGGATCTGAATCTACATGAGGAATCGATTTCATCAATCCCTGTGTATACGGATGTCTCGGATTGTCGAATAAGGTAAACACATCTGCTTCTTCCACAACCTGTCCGGCATACATGACAATGACCTTGTCAGCCATTTCCGCGATAACACCCAGGTCGTGCGTAATGAGCATAATTGCCGTACCAGACTCATCGCGTAATGATTTCATTAACTCCAGTATCTGTGCTTGAATGGTTACATCCAACGCCGTCGTAGGTTCATCGGCAATCAGCAATTTGGGCTTGCAGGATAACGCCATGGCAATCATGACGCGTTGACGCATCCCTCCTGATAAGGCATGTGGATACTCATTCATAATGGATTCGGCTCGCGGGATTCCAACCTTTTTCAGCATTTCCACGGCATAATCTCGCGCTTTTTTCCCTTTTAATCCGAGATGAAGCGTAATGCCCTCCTGCATTTGATAGCCGATCGTAAAGACCGGATTCAGGGAAGTCATCGGCTCTTGGAAAATCATGGAGATTTCATTGCCGCGAATTCTCCGGTATTCGTCCTCGGTGAACTTGGTTAAATCTTGTCCATTAAACCAGATCTCGCCTTCCTTTACATATCCGCTCTTTCCCAACAGCCGCATTACGGATAGAGAAGTAACGCTTTTGCCGCACCCGGATTCACCAACGATTCCGATCGTTTCTCCAGTCTTTAACCGAAATCCGACATCGTCCACCGATACGACTTCTCCTCCGTCCGTTTTAAATGCTGTTTTCAAATGTTCGATATGTAATAAATCAGTCAACATTTCCACTCCTTTCCTCAGGGGTTACTTACTTTTTTTACTCAGTGGAGACGGCAGTACGTCTGGTGGAATGGGACAAACATATGCAACACCCTCATGCCGTTCTTTCCATTCCAGCTTCGCTTCTTCAATCAACTCAGGTTTTGTCAGCAGTTCCAGTGTTGTCAATGCAATGACCTTTCCGGCATGGAGCATTCCTTTATGGCTGAATGAAGTTCTGCCCTGCGCAACCATTTGCCAGGAGTGATAAGGAGTGCCTAATGCATAACAAACCACTTCGCACTGTGCGGTTGGCACAACCCAGCTCACATCGCCAACATCTGTTGAGCCAGACATGGATATCTCATTTTCCTGAAAAGGCTCCAAATGAGAAGCCAGGTCTTTACCGATCAACGAGACATCCGCACGGGTATCATTTTGCTTATCCGCTTCTGATAATGTCCTTCTGATCTCCTTGGCCAACTCTTGTTCCTCCTTGGAATGCTGTGGAACTCCCAGCTGTTCGAACTTGCCATGCATCACTCGATTCAATGTCACATTAGGGAGAAGATTCGAACAAGCCTTGTCAAAAATGATTGCTACTTCTGTCCCTGTCATCATAGCCGCGCCCTTTGCAATGTCGTTAATGCGATGATAAATCTCTTCCACTTGTTGCACTTTCGGCGCTCGTATCAGATACAGGACCTCTGCTTCGGACTGAACGACATTCGGTGAATTTCCCCCCGTATTTGTCACCGCGTAATGGACTCTTGCCTGGGTCGTAATGTGCTCCCGCAAGTAGTTAACCCCAACGTTCATCAGTTCTACCGCATCCAATGCGCTTCTGCCCAGGTGAGGACTAATCGCAGCATGGGCGCTTTTTCCAGTAAAGCGATAGTGTACTTGATAATTGGCAAGTGAACTGCCGGTTGAGACCGAATTATGCGATCCGGGATGCCAAGTAAGGGCAACGTCCACATTTTCAAATAGTCCTTCTCGAACCATGAACGTCTTGCCTGAGCCACCCTCTTCACCTGGGCATCCGTAGTAACGAACGGTACCCGCGAGTTTGGATTCTTTTAAAATCTCCTTGACCGCAACTGCTGCTGCCAACGCTCCCACTCCGAGCAAGTTATGTCCGCAACCATGCCCATTTCCGCCATGCTCTAATGCCTCCGGGTGGCACACACCGGCCCTTTGACTCATTCCTGAGAGCGCATCAAATTCTCCCAGGATCGCAATGACCGGTGCCCCTGAACCGAAAGACGCAAGAAATGCTGTTTCAATTCCGCCCACGCCTCGTTCGACCTGGAAGCCTTCCTGTTGCAATACCTCACACAAAACCTCAGCGGACTGATACTCCTCAAACCTGGTTTCTGCCAACTCCCAAATTCGGTCGCTTACCTGAATGAACACTTCCTCTTTTTCCTTGATGATGCTCGATACTTGCTCGATGATGTTCATGATTCACCTCTGGAAATCTATTTCGGTCATGTTTTGGACCTTTCTTAAATGATTATATTCTTCGACAAATAGTTCGTCAATTCAAATTTCTGTGATTTTTTTATTTTCTGTCTTATTAAAATTTAAAACTTGCTTTCCTTGATCAATGTTTGGTACTTTGTGTAAGAATATATATAGAATTAGGTTGTAAAGTCATTTCATTGCATAGGAGAAGACATTGGTATGGTAAACATCGGTTTTATCTCTGCTGAACAATCGGTGTTCAGGATAAAAGAAATTGAATCCCTTCTCCATAAGCTGTGTAACTTGCAAATTTTTACTTATAAGCATTTGGAGGAAGTTAAGGACATTTATTTATCTCAAAGCCTATTTTTAGATGGAATGATTTGTGGGGGGGAGCTTGCTTATCTTGTTTTGAAGAAGGATATACCTGAACTGATGATTCCAACTGATTACGTGGATATTACAGAGAGGGATTTTTACAAACTGATGTATTCGATTCAAGCCAAAAACAGAGATCTATGCCCTTCGCGCCTCGCCATAGATTGTTTGGGGAAGTACAATCACTATCTCGGGCTAAAAGAGGTGTTGCCTCCGGAGTTATTTCCCTATACACCCCAAAAAGCAGATGAGCGCCTGCTTCTCACGTACGACGAGATCCTGGATTTCCATCTGTCCCTTTGGCTTCAAGGAAAAGTAGACCTGTCGATTACTCGTTACAGTAATGTTGTCAATAAACTGAAGGAGAATGATATTCAGTTCATTCATCTATATCCTTCCCATGAATCCATTATCGATAAGTTCAACAAAATGATTAGTGATATTCAGATCAGTCAGCTGGTAGATAAACAGGTAGCCATCGGAAACATCTCGATCCGTAATGTTAACCTGCAAGATGCAAATACAGGACAATTAGATCTGCAATTGATGCTCTTGCACAAATCCCTGTTGGAGTACGCTTCCTTGCATCATCTGCCATTCATGATTCAAAAGCGCCAACTCCATTTTGAGATCATTACCTCTTTACGCGATCTGAAAGAAACGCTTACCCATCACTACACGAGTTGTTCACTTTTTGAGTACTTAAGTGAACAGTTGCCCTTTAAAGTGAATATTGGCTGGGGAAGCGGTGACTCTCTGCACAAAGCGCGAACAAATGCCCAGAGTGCAAATAAAGCCGCCGAAGCCCACCCGAATAACTGCTCATTTGTCATTACAGAGGATGATCAGGTGATTGGCCCGCTCGGTGATAAAGCTTGTATCCAGTTCTCTAACTCGATGAATGAACAGATCGAAAAATGGAGCGTACAGCTTGGAATCTCACCTTTGCAAATTCAAAAAATCGTCGCCGTGATTGATAAAACAAATAGTAATGAATTATCGTCCGAGGACGTCTCGTTTTACCTTGGGATCACGATTCGAAGCGCCAATCGATTTTTGAACATCCTTCAAGATCGCGGTGTTGCTTCCGTCTCTTATAAAAAACAGGAAAAACTTAGAGGACGTCCCAAAAAAATGTACCGCATTGATTTTTCAAACATCCAGTCCCAAAACCAAGGAAATTATTGACTCAATAGCATTCCTCCACGTTGAAAAACCGCCTGGAAATATCCTGGCGGTTTCGTCTTTCTACATTCATCATTACCGATCAACGTTTTGGCTGATTGGGAACCGGCGCGCTCGAGACCCTGTCGTGCTCACGATTAGCGCGAGCTTGATTCGGACGGCGTTCCTTTCCGTTATTGTCTCGGCCTTTTTCGTTTTTTTCCTTGTTCAATTTGGGCTTGTCTGATCTCTCGCTGCGACCAGCTCCGGAACGCTGCACTTGCGCCCCCGAGTTGCCGCGCTCCGATCTTTCCTGCTTGTTCTGGCGCGGATGGAACCGACGACGTTCTTTGCGTTCTGTATAAATCATTTCATCACGAACGAAATCTTGCCGATCTTCCCCGTCCGCATCGTATGCAGCTTGTTCCAGATTCAGGTGTTCATCTGAACCAATTGCCCCTTTTACCTTTTGTAAAACAAAATACGGGCATCCAAAGTTGCAGAACTCCTGCAGGTATTCATCCAGGGCGGAAATTCGCTGCTCGAACGGCACTTTGCGATTCGCATCGGAATAAAATCCCCGCAGACGGAGTTGACCATAGCCCCAATCGCCTACGATGTAGTCGTATTTGTCGAGAATGTCGCTATAGCGCTCTTTGAATGCTTCTGGATTCCAGCCATCGCGATTTTCTTCCATTACTTCATAAGTACCGGCTTGCGTGCGAATCAAGTCCGCTCCCTCCTCACTCGTGCATACTACGACCATCTTATCATATTTCAAGCAGTATGAGCTAAAATTCCCACGAAAACGGCGGTCGCAGTGTGGACATTCTATCGTGTAGGAGGTGTTCCAATGAATAAGAAATGGCTCATTCCAGCAATCGCAGGTATCGCTTTGATGGCTTCCGCATGTGGTAACAACGCTGCACCGAACTACACGACGCCGAACAAAACCACTACCCAGTCCACCCGACACTACACCGGGACGGATGGTCTCCACGTCCGCAACTACGATGGAGTAGGCCGAGGCACCACGTTTGGCACAGGTGCCGGCACCATGAATGGTACGAATTACGGGACCAATGCTACAGGGTATGGCACAAGGGCTACTGGGTTCGGAAATTACACTGGCACAGGAACCAGCAACTATGGGACCAATGGGTATACTGGCACCGGCACCTATGGCACGAACGGGTATACGGGCACTGGCACTGGTACCTATACCGGATTGGGAGATGGCTTCCGCGGCTTCGGGATGGATGGGCGTAACGATGGCTTCCGTAGCTTCGGAACAGATGGACGTTTCGATGGCTTCCGCAACAATAACTACAACGCCTACACTAATGGAACCCGTCCTTACACCGCCTTCCCCGATGGTACGAGAAACCAATCCATTTACCAAAACGCGGGAACCCGGACAGGCATGGGAACAATGGGAGCGACGGGGAATGGAATGCCGCATATGGGCTATGCCACGACCGATCGCAACGTACTCCGCGCTACAAACAATGCGAATCAGGTTTATGTAGACCGTGATGCATTGGCTCGTGCGGTCGGCAATGTAACTGCGAGCTGCCCAGGGGTCCAACGCTCTACTGTCTTGGTGACCGATGAAGAGATCTTTGTCGGGCTGAACACAAATGGCCAAAACGCAAAGGAAGCGAAAAAACAGGCGAGAATGAATGCCATGTCTGTCTCTCCTCGCTACTACAAGGTATATGTAACCGACAACGCTCGTGACATTCAGGAAATCACTCGTGTTGCCAGCCGCACCAACAATACCATGGGCGTACGTTCAGTCGATGGGAATCAATTGAATTCATTGATCAAGCGCATGGGCGGCAAAACGGATGCAGAGACCACAAGAGGCGGCAAGGCTGGGACAACCAGCAAAATGAACAAAGGCAAAAATTCACCTGTAGGCATCTCCAACCGTTAACCGATCAATAACAAAACAAACCACCTGTTCTTGGGACAGGTGGTTTGTGCATGTGCAAATTATTGTGCTTGTGCGATGCCTTCCTTGGCTGCATCCGCTTGTTCGTGCGCGTGGTAGGAGCTGCGTACCAATGGTCCTGCTTCTACGTGGCTAAACCCTCGTTTCATTCCTTCTTCTTTCAGCCTGGAAAATTCATCGGGATGGTAATAATGCTCCACCTTCAGATGTTTTTTCGTCGGTTGCAGATACTGGCCGATCGTCATGATGTTGACGTCGACAGAACGCAAGTCATCCATCGTTTCGATGATTTCCTCCACCGTCTCCCCTACGCCGATCATCAGACTGGATTTGGTTGGGATGTCTGGCTGAAGCTCCTTGGCCTTTTTCAGCAGGGCAAGCGTACGATCGTACTTGGCCCTAGCCCGGACGCGGTCAGACATGCGGCGCACCGTCTCGATATTATGGTTCAGCACATCAGGACGTGCATCCATAACCGTTTTGAGCGAATCCCAATTCCCCAAAAAGTCAGGAATCAACACTTCTACGGAAGCAAGCGGCAATCTGCGCCGAATCGCCTTGATGGTTTCGGCAAAAATCTGGGCTCCCCCGTCTGCCAGATCATCACGGGCTACAGAGGTTACCACGACATACTTCAGGCCCATCTGTTCGGCAGCCTCCGCTACGCGCTCCGGCTCTGCCAAATCAAGCTCGGTTGGCAAGCCTGTCTTGACAGCGCAAAACCGGCAGGCACGAGTGCAGATATCTCCCAGGATCATGAAGGTGGCCGTACGATTTGCCCAGCATTCATGAATGTTGGGGCATTTTGCTTCTTCGCATACCGTATGCAGCGTCTGGCTGCGCATGGTTTGTTTCAATTCCTTAAATGTGGCAAGCTCCGGGCCGGATACCAGGTTAATTTTGAGCCACTCGGGTTTACGTTGCGTCATGGGGCCCACTCCTCACGTGACTTGGTCAATACGTCCATTATAGAGCTTGACCCAAGGCGGGGCAACCTCTTTGGCACTTATGCCAATATGCTATGCCAGTATTTCGGCAAGTGGATGTGCCTGATGCCTTTGGGATGCCGACAGCATTCGCTCCCATACGAGCAGCTCCCGATCCGTACAGCTAAACAAGAAGATCTGATGCTCCTCGCTTACTTCCTCCAGATAAGCCAATGCCCGCTCCAGACGCCGCTGATCGTAGTGAACGAAATGATCGTCCAGAAAGAGCGGCAATGGTTCCGTCTGTTGGCTGACATGATGAAACAAAGCCATTCTCTGGGCAAAATACAGTTGATCCTGTGTTCCTGTCGAGCAATGCTCCTGTTCGAGTACGCGCTGGTTCCACGGTTCCAGTACTTTTACCGAAAAGCTGTCTCGCGGATCGAGCCGGACCTCCCGATAACGCCCTTCCGAGATCTTCTCCATCACGAGGGAAGCCTGTCGGTTGACGCCGGGAGATACATCCCGGTTCCACTCCGCCATTGCCTCCACCAGGGCATCACGAGCGAGCTGGAGTGCCTCCCGCTTTTCCAGCAGCCGCGCGAGTCCCGCCTGAGCTTCCTCGTACTCTGCTCGCGACTGTGCGACAGATATTCCCTCATGCGCCTCCATCTGACCGGTCGCCTTGGCAATCCGCTCTCTTACCTCCTGCAACTGTTCTTCTGCCCTTGCGCATTCCCTTTGCCAATCCTGTAAGCCCCATGCCTGCTTTTCGCGTGTCAAGCACTCCCGGACAGCTGTTCCCCACTCACGAATCAGTTTGTTTGCCTCTTCCTGTCTGGAGATCCGCTCAGCGGTGTGTCGGCCTTCACGCTCCTGAAACTGCTTCTGCCGCTGTTCCCGATACTCGACAAAAGCTTCCCAATCCGGCATCTGCCATTGGCTCAACAAGGCTCCCAGTCTATCATCCAGAAAAGCCAGCTCCTCTTGAATACGCATCATTTCAGCTGACGGAAGGCTGTCCACAAGGTTTCTTCCTTTCCGCTTCCTGCCAAAAAACCAAGCAACTGCTGCGAGAACAGCAGTCAAAGCAAACGCTGCGGCACTGC
The DNA here is from genome assembly GCF_000503775.1 of Brevibacillus panacihumi W25. GTDB lineage: Bacteria > Bacillota > Bacilli > Brevibacillales > Brevibacillaceae > Brevibacillus > Brevibacillus panacihumi_A. Next base: position 1,475,340 of record NZ_KI629785.1, read on the forward strand.
TGCTGCTCTGCTCAAACAACCAAGAAATTACCCCGATTCCCGCAGACGCAACGGCACCCGTCCACAACCAGGCCACCCATCCAAGACCCTGATGAGGCTCCCTGCTTTCTGACCGTCGTGTGGTGGCAGCGAGCTGCGCCAGTCTGACGTGCGCGTCTTCCCATTGCCTCCTCAACGCTACCCCTTGCTCATAATCGGTTTGGAGGCGGCGGAGCATCTCCTGATCTTGGCTCGGGGCCATTGGCTCATGTTCGCTTTCTTCCGCAATCTGTAGACGATGCAGCGCAGCGTGTGTCTGCTGATGAAGCACCCGTTCCTCTTGGGAAAAACTGGTTTCCTCCCACCAGCGCCACTGCTCTTCATCCGGAACGCTGTGGCTTAGCTGCCAACGCTTCTGCCACTCCTCTTCACGCTTCGCCCAATAGGCTTTCTTTTGCAGCAATCGATGGCGCAGCTGCTCCAGAGAGACTCGCTCACTCTCCCAATCGGCAAGCTGGCGGCTCAATTGACTCATTTCTTGGCTGACCACTTCGGCTTGCCGCAGCTCCGCTTCTTTTTGCGACAAAAGAGCTGTCGCTTTGCCAAGCAGCGTATTTTCCGCCTTCTCCTTTTTCCCGATCGCACTCAAATCCCGCTCCAGATCCGCGAGAATTTTGTTTGCGATGGGGCTCGTTTCCTGCGTATCCGTCATCAAAGCTGGCATCAAATGCTCCCCGGCGGCAAGCGGCTCACGGCGAATCCAGGTCACATCCGTAAACAAACTGCGGCTAAGTCCCAGATGCTTTTCGATAAAATTGCGCTCCTTGCGCCTGTCCTCCTGGTAAACATCCGTCAGCTCTGTCCATTCCGGGTCCAAAAACAGGCGAGCCTCTTCCCGTTCTTTCAGCAAACTCCGGTGGAGCCGATACGTCCTCCCTGCCAGTTGATAGGTAATGATCGTTTCATACGGTCCCGGCTGCCACGGACGATACTTTTCGTACTCTGGCAGGTAACGGGTCGTTTTTACGTAATCTCGCTTCATGCCGTACAGTGCGGCGATCATGCCATGCAGCAATGTCGACTTGCCAGCTTCATTGGGGGCAAAGAAGAGATTGATACCCGGTGCGAAGCGGAACACAGCGTCCTGGTACTTCCCAAAACCCTTTAGCTGCACCTCTTCGATTCTCATACTGAACTCCCCCCAATCCGCTCCACTGCTTCCCGACGCGCCAACCGGATCATCTGGCGCTGTGCCTCATCGGTGGCTATCGCTTCCGCATCGGCCAGCTTGGCGAGCCATCTGCCCAATACGCCGCCTTCCGCGATCAGCTTCTCCTCGTCCACGTCAGGCCAAGTCTGGTCGGTAAAACGAATCAGAAAAAAGTGACGAAAACGCTGCTGCAACACGGGAAGCGATGGGGTGAAATGCGCGGCTCGCTCCCCGCTGAAGGTGACGTAGACCATATTTTCGGCAGACTCGCCTGCCAATTCCTGTTCCACCAACTCCACCAGAGCCTCCGTCGTCTCTACTCCGCCAAGCTTGATCTCAATCTTGCTGACGCGCCTTTGTTCGACGGAGACGGGCGTAAGCGTCAGTCTGCCGGCATGATCCAATTCACCATACAAGACGCAGCGCTCTCCCTCCTCCTTGACAGTCAAGGCTTCTGGAGTCCCCGGGTAGGCGGCAATCGGCTGTTTTTTCAGCGGATGGACGAATTGCATCGGCTTGTGAATATGCCCCAGTGCCACATAATCCATCCCGGTATCCACCAATTCCTTTACCGTCACAGGGGCGTAAGGATGATGGTCGTCTCCCCCGCTGCTCCGCACATGTGCGTGGAGAACCATCACGTGATGCTTGTATCCCGACAGCTTGCCTGGAAAATGGCGCAAAGGCGATTCGTAAACATGCGGCTCAGGAAATCCCCAGCCATAGACCACGCAGGATTTCTCCGGAAATTCAAAGGCCCCCCACTCCGGCGTAAACCAGAATACGTTGCCGGACCAGCCCAGGCTCTGATAATAGGAATCCTCTCTCCACGGATCATGATTGCCGGGTGCAATGCAGACGGGTACAGGCGCGACACTGGCAAACAAATCACGCAAAAATAAAGCCGTAGCACGGCTGCCGCCGCGATATTCGAGCAGGTCTCCCGCGATCAGCCAGAAGTCTGCCTGCTTGTCCACGACCAGATCGCGGATCCGGCGCATCGTCCGGCGAAAATCATCCTGCCGGAGCGCATACTGCTCCGACAAAGCTTGCATCGGCGCATCCAAATGGACATCCGCCGTATGAATAAAGGTCAACAATGCTTTCAACTCCCTGCCTGCCCAAAACTACGAACATATTTTCTCCTTATGATACAGGAAATATGGAAGCATTGAAAAGCCCTTCCAAAAAGTATCTGGATAATTCATTGCACCTGTCAGAAACTACATAAAGAAAATACTCGGGTGGAGGGAGACAGCATGAAGGTTTTCCGGCTCATCATTCAAATCGGCTTGTGCATCTGCATCGTATCTGCTGTCCTGCCGCTGGTACCGGCGAGCGCTGCCCCATCCGCCCCATCTGTCGATCCTGTTTTAGAGGAGCGTCTCCAGCTTTTTCAACAGATGGAGGCAATGTACGGGGTCCCCTGGACGTATCTGGCTGCCATTGATCAATATGAGCGGTCAATGAAGATACGCAAAAAGAAAAAGGGTGAACCCGAATCTGCAGCGAATCGATTGACGGCCATAGACATTCCCGTCGAGCGATGGTGCGGGGAGTTAAATCCAGATGAGAAGGATTCAAACCCCGCTTCCATATCCTTTTTTGGCGGGATCGGGATAGATGGAGATGGCGATGGAATGGCGGATCGCCACAATGACCGTGATGTGCTGGCGACTTTCATCCATTTTCTGTCCGACTACGGATTTGAGCGCGACGATTGGCGCATCGGACTTTGGGAGTACTACAAGCGCAGCCGCTCCGTCAGAACGATTCACCAGTTTGCCATCATCTACGACAAGTATCAGCATCTCGATCTGGGCGGCCGTCATTTCCCCATCCCTTCCCGCTACAGCTACAGCTACCGCAGCACCTGGGGGGATGCCCGAGGCTGGGGAGGACGGCGCATTCACGAGGGAACAGACATCTTCGCTGGCTACGGGACTCCTGTACTCAGCACAGGATACGGCATGATCGAGGTAGTCGGCTGGAACCGCTACGGCGGCTGGAGGATCGGCATGCGTGACATGGCGAATGTTTACCATTACTTTGCACATTTGTCTTCTTTTAAAAAGGGCTTGAAGCCCGGAGACATCGTAGAACCAGGAGAAGTGATCGGCTATGTAGGCAGCTCCGGATACGGAAAGCCCGGCACCTCCGGGAAATTCCCCCCCCATTTGCACTATGGCATGTATCGGGAAACGGGCGGCGATGAATGGGCTTTTGACCCATACCCCTATCTGTGGCGCTGGGAACGCTTGAAAAAGAAAAGATGATCGGGAAGCGGCACGTCATGGGGGAAAGGAAAATTGCCTCACTCCCGCGAACCAATATGGAGCCAGCCTTTTCCTGTACTGGCCCATTTTACGAAAAAGAGGTGTTCGTCCATGACTGTCCTCTCCCTGCACAATCCCGCTACGGGCGAACAGATCGGCACGCTCAAGGAAGCGGCCCCTGATGAAGTCCAACAGGCTGTCGAGCATGCTCGCCGTGCATTTGCCGGGTGGTCGAAAACATCACTTGCGGACAGGCTGGACTTGTTGGCTCAGCTTCGTCTGTACCTCGTCCGGCATGGCGAGGAACTGGCGCAGCACATTAGTCAAGCCACCGGAAAAGTTCCATTCGAAGCATACATGACCGAGATCTTCGTTACGATCGATACCATACGCTTCTATGAAAAGCACGCCAGACGGATGCTGGCACCGCAAAAAGCAGCGACACCCTTGCTGCTTCAGCCCAAAAAGTCCTACATCCATTACAGGCCGATGGGGGTCGTAGCAGTGATCGCGCCGTGGAACTACCCCTTCCAGCTCGCTGTCATTCCCGTCCTCTCTGCCTTGGTCGCCGGAAATACAGTGGTCCTGAAGCCATCAGAGGTTACTGCTTCCGTGGGGCTTTTGATCGAGGAGTTATTCCGGGCTGTTCCTTTCCCAGAGGGAGTCATTCATGTGGTGCACGGAGGCAAAGAAGCCGGGCAAGCGCTCGTCGCGTCACGGCCTGATAAAATATTTTTTACAGGATCGGTTCGCACAGGCAAATCGATTATGCGTGCTGCGTCAGAGCATCTGATCCCCGTTGAGCTGGAGCTTGGCGGCAAGGACCCGATGATCGTCTGCGCCGATGCGCATGTAGAACGGGCGGCCAACGCCGCTGTATGGGGGGCTTTCACCAATTCGGGACAAGTCTGCATGTCGGTGGAGCGTGTGTTTGTCCACGAATCCGTCCACGACCATTTTGTCGCCCTGGTGACGGAGAAGACAAGAGCCTTGCGCCAGGGCTTCCCCCAATCAGCCGAGGTTGGCTCGATGACATTTCCCGACCAGATTCCCATCGTACGTGAACACATTGAAGAGGCTGTCGCCATGGGAGCGACAGCCGTCCTGGGCGGGGATATTCCGGTAGACGGTTCGATGTTTCTTCCGCCGACCGTACTGACCAATGTCACCCCGAATATGAAAATCATGCAAGAAGAAACGTTTGGTCCTGTGCTGCCGATCATGCGATTCTCTTCGGAGGAAGAGGCTGTCGAGCTTGCCAACAGCTCACCGTATGGACTGAACGCTTCGGTCTGGTCGCAGGACAGCAAGCGAGCCCGCCGCATCGCCGAACAATTGGAGAGCGGCAATGTCTGTATCAATGACGTCATCATCAGCTTTGCCAATCCGCATCTTCCTTTTGGCGGAGTGAAGGAAAGCGGCATCGGGCGGTATCGCGGTCCTCTCGGGCTGCAAGCCTTCACTCACAGCACTTCTGTCATTCATGACCCGGGCAAGCGCAGACGCGAGCTGAACTGGTATCCCTACACGGAGGACCAGCAAACCATGATGAGCAGCGTGACAAAATGGCTGTACGGGGAAAAACGGACCCTATCCGTAGACGCCCTGCGTGCCATCTGGCGGGAATTTCGCAGACTGCGCTGACGCATGATTACAGCTTGGTGCGCAAACTCCACAACTCGGGGAAGAAACGGTGATCGAGCACCCGCTTCAAATACTGGACACCTGATGATCCACCCGTCCCCATCTTGTTGCCGATGATGCGTTCGACTGTAAACATGTGATTGAGCCGCCACTGTTGTTGGCGGTTTTCGATGTCCACCAGCTTTTCTGCCAGTTCGTACAAATCCCAATACTTGTTGACATCCCGGTATACCGCGAGCCAGGCATCCTCTACACTCTGGTTTGGCTGATAATCCTGTGTCCAGTCGCGTTGTAACGCGCCTGGATCGATCGGCAACCCGCGTTCTGCCAGCATGAAGATCGAAGCGTCATACAACCCCGGCGTCTCCAGCGCTTTTTTTAATTGCGCATAGATCTTTGGCTCATGCTCAAATACCTTGAGAGCATGGGGACTCTTGTAACCCATGGCAAATTCGATCAGGCGATTTTGATACGACTGAAAACCGGACGACTTGCCCAGTGTATCCCGAAACTCCAGATATTCAGATGGTGTGAGCGTGGACAAGACATCCCAGGATTGGATCAACTGCTGCTGAATGCGCGATACCCGGGACAGCATCTTGAAGACCGGATCCAGATTTTTTTCCCAGATACACGAGATGGCTGCTTGCAATTCATGCAGAATCAATTTCATCCATAACTCGCTCGTCTGATGGATAATGATGAACAGCATCTCATCGTGATGATCGGACAGCCGTCGTTGCGCAGAGAGAATGGACTCCAACTGCAGATAGTCGCCATAGGACATCTCCTTGGAAAAATCCATATGAATACTCGCTTCGTTGCCCGCCTGTACGTTCCGCTCGTGGTTTGACATGGCGTTCTCCTTTAATCTTTGTTAGAATGTTGTGAATTTAGTTTATGATAGTTATTGACATGATGTCAATATCTTTGGACGACTTGCCGCGATTAGGCAGGCGCCACTTTAACCCGGAAAGGAAAATCGGCATGAAGCCCTCACCATTTCTTGTTCTATTGCTGCTGATGACAACTGGCATCGTATACGGCTGCCAATCCTCCGGCTTCGGCCACGCTGGGAGCAGTGTCGAGCTGTCCCTCGAATCTGGGACAATTTCTGTTCCCACAAAAGAATTGCCAGAGCTGGAAGACTACATGGCATCCTTCGATTCTTCCGAGCGCCAAATCGAATGGGAACGCGTGAACACTTCCGCATTCTCCTCCCCGACAGGCGTAGTTTACGGGGACATCCGCTTCAGCTGCGGCGCCAAGCTGTGCGACCATCTCTGGCTGCAGATCAAAGAAGAACAGCACCGCACCTTGTCCCTGCCTGCCTACGATGGGAGCATCTTCGTCAGCCATGCTTTTTCCCCGAACGAAAGCTATCTCGCCCTCCTGCTTGGAAGAAATGAGGGAACAGAGCTGGTGCGCCATCAGGTCCTTGTTTTGCGTACCGATGAATTCAGTGTTGCAGCTGTACAAGGAGAACCTGCCACGTTAGCCGAACAAGCTGTTACCGGCGATTTTGCCTTCCCGATCCTGGATCTGCAGTGGAAGGATGATCAGACTCTTGAGGCCACGGTTCCCGATACAGCAGATCTGTCCTATGAAGGATTGCAGCAATGGCGGGAGCAAGGAAGCAAAACCAGGACACTCCTGCTGCAAGTGTCCTGAGAGCTTTCCCTTCTTTACACGCGGACGCAACAAAACCCCTGGCGATAGCTGCCAGAGGCCTTGTCAATCCGCAGGCATTTCAAATTCTGATTTGGCCCGCGGCACATCCGGCTTGCCGTCGGGGTTGTTGTACAGGTACTGCGGCACATCCCCGATGATCAGCGAATGCGTAATGGGAATTCTCGTAGTCACGGTCTTCTCTTCTGTGGCGAAGGGGATGACGATCCTCAGATCCACCTCCACAAAAATGTAGACGGTCACTAGCACCATATTGATGCCTGCCTCTTTGAGACTTGTCTCCAGCTTGGTTTTGACGGAGCCAATAGGGACGAAGGTGATCGGGAGCTCGGGTCCCATGTTGGCAAGGAAGCTGTTGCCCGTAGCCAGCCCAAGCGGTATTGAGTGGTCTACTTTATTTTGCTCGAATTCCTGCAGCTTGTTCTGGACTCGAAAGGTCGTCTCCCCCACGATCCGGGAATACTCGCGAAAATTGAACTGATAGGACTGAATGCGCCCTTCATTGTCTTTTTCAATCATGACGATTTCATTGAAGTCGACACCTTGCTGGGAAATCCGCTTGGTAACGGCATCTGTTATCGCGTCTTTAGCAAGCTGTTCAGCCTTTTGGGAAGCGAGAATCAAAAGTGTGGGTTCCAGCCGCTTTTCGAGCATGACCAGCATCTGGATGGTCAGAATGAGAAAGATGATTAGCGCAATCAAGAAGGCTTTTGTGCGGGAAAGCGGGTTTCTCCAACGCCGACGGGGTCGAAACATCGCCAATCCCGTCACCTCCCAGTTGGTACATCCTATGGCAAAAGCATCGAAAAAAGACTAAGCCCTGTGTAAAAACGCGAAAGCCGCAGGCTATATAGCATGCGGCTTGGTGGACTCTTTGGTGGACTCCATTCAGACGTTCTTTCGGTTCATGTACAAGTACGAGAGCAAAAGCAACATGCCCCCTGCGAAAATCGCTTGCGACAGAATGACCATTCCCGACAAATCCAAGAAGCCGACGGCCGATGGGCCAGCCAGAAATCCGACAAAAAAGCCGCCTCGGCTCAACGTGTTCTGGACTCCCATCACCCTGCCGCGAATTCGGCTCTCCGCCCCCTGGAGAATCGTATTTCTGCATACCTGGGCAATTCCCGTAAACATTCCCGCCAGGCCCAAGAACAGCAACACAATCCATAGCTGGCTACCTGCAAAGGACAGCGAAATCGCAATCGCCAGCAAAAATGAGGCCGCAAAAAGGCTCGCTACCTGATGGGACCGCAGGTGGGAGGCCAAATACGTCCCCGCCCATGCGCCCGCGCTCATCAACGACCACATGCCTCCGTGGAGAACAGCATCCTTTGGGACGAACAGCTCCGCCAAGAACGGCAATCCGTAGTTATGCGAGGCCGTGCTCAAGGCTTCGAAAAATGCAAGCAGACTGACCGCGAGAAGAAGCGGGTGTTTTGCCAGATAGGCGTATGTGGCGCCAAACCAGAACCGACTCGCTGTCCCCCGCTCCTGCCGTACATCCCCATGGTCCGTTCCCTGCTGTTCGTCATTCTCCCATCTCAGCCGCATCAGGACGATCGCCGATACAAAGAAGGTAGCAGCATCAAAGGCGATGACTACGCCGTACCCGAAGGATTCTGTCAAAACTCCCCCGAATGCGAAGCCAGCGATCCCCACGATAGACTCCAGCCGCACAGTCAGCCCATTTATATTCACCAATGCGTCTTTGCCGAACATCTGCGGCAAGGAAGCCTGAAAGCTGATGTGAAACAAGCTGTACAGCATCCCTTTTACAAACGCCGCCCCGACGATGACGTACGGATGCGGGTACAGCAGCACCAGCAAGATCGCCAAGCCTGCCCCGATGTCACTGATCAGCATGGCACGTCTGCGATCCATGCGATCCGCGAGAATGCCCGCAGCCATGCTGAACATCATCCCGCCGATTTGGCGAGCCACAAAAAAGGCGCTCAACCAATAAACGCTATCTGCAAATGTAAAGATCAACGCACTCGATGCGATCAAATCCATCCTCGATCCCAGCGAAGACAGTGCATTGACATACAAGTATCCTTTATATCCCTTCATGTTCCAAACCCCCTGGCGAATGCAGGCGGTTCAGTTCGCACGCCCCTGATTACAGGGTGCGTACACTGATTGTGGCCGTTGACATGCGCAAGCCTCCTTTTAGCATACAAAATAGCAAAAATGAGTGTTTGATTTCAGGGGCGTATTCCCTGAAAGCTCCTGCTTGGCACATCACTGCGCCTTACCTTTATGGTAGCGCAAAAAAAGGGTATCGTCATGCCTGAAAATTCATGCTCGTTCCTTCAGGTATATCTGTTCTTTGACGGACGCTTCCGGATGAACCTCCACTTTCCCCCAGTATTCCAACCGCTCAATCTCGCATCCCGGTCCGATCACAACGTCTTTGCCCCGAACAACGCCAGCTTTTGTGTAATCAAGACTGACAACATCGCCTTCGATCAGCTCTGCATGAAGAACGACAGACGAATCCTGCCCGAATAATTGCTTCCAGATGGTGCCTTTGCTTCGTTTCACATCCAGATCCCCCCCGCCGATCTCCCTCGCCTGGCAGGGGCCGAGCATTCTCAGCTGCAATCGCTCCGCACTCAACAACCCTTGGATTTGGATGCCACCATAGACCTCCAGGAAGCCAGACTCGCAGTCGCCCTGAACCTCGAGATTGCCTGAAAAGGAGACGTCCTCTCCGCAAATCCGGCTATCAATTGCCAAATCGCCTTTGCCGCGGATTTTCTTCGCTTCTACATCACCTGTAATCTGCATATCTCCGGTCATCGACAGCTCCTCTGTCTGCAAGTTGCCGTGAACGGTCGCATCTCCTGTGCATGAGAATTTCTCGCATTCCACATTCCCTGCTATGGTGCACTCCCCGGTAATCTTCACCCGTCGATACTGTCCGCCAGCACAAGAGGAGTTCCCTACTACCTTTAAATCCTGCTTTGTTCCTTCAGCCACCAAGCTTCATCTCCTCCCCCACTTTTGCCTTTGGATGCTTGATCAATTCAGCCCGATACTCGACTCTGCCGATGTTGCATCCTGGCCCGATCGTGACCCGATTGCCCCGAACGACCTCTGCTGTCGTATATTCCAGATCAAGCTCATCCCCCTCAATTACCTTCGCCTGCAGCTCCGGATTGAACTTCGGGATCAACCGCAGCAGATTCCACTTGCTTTTCGAGAGCCTGCGAACGCGGAGAGCCTCCACGCCGATTTCGCCAGCCTTGCTCAATCCATGCAGATGTATCTGGACTTGACCTGCGTTTAAAAGACCATCGATGAAGAATGCTCCCTCTGTCTTTATGCTTTCGATTTCACAATCTTTTTTCACCTTCCATACGCCGTATACCTCCAGATGCTCTCCGCCGAGCTTCCCTTCAATGGTCAGCATCCCGTCGATTTTTCCCTCTGCAACGTGAGCGTCGCCGCGCACAGTAAGAATTCCTTCGCAAATCATTTCCGTGGTATCCAGATTACCCAGCACTTTGAACTGGCCGTTTGCCCGGAACGTTCGGGACTTGACCGCCCCAGTGACTTTCCCGACACCGTCGAGATTGACGCTGTCATAGACGCCGCCGCCAGCATTGCATACTCCGTCGACTGTCAGATTCGGCAGCACCTCGGTTTTATTCTCCGATCCAGTCATCTGATTCCCTCCTCATATCAGCTTCCCCTTTACTTGTTCCGTTAGATCCAAAAGTGATAGCCTCGCAACCACTTTTACCCCTTTATCAAAATGCAGCTCTGCCGGAACAGACACGATCACACACGTAGAAAGCCCCATTTTCCTGAAAAAAAGCAGATCGCACGGCTTGCCCTCCAGCTTCTGCCACTGTTCGTTCAGCGTCTCCACCAGCAGTCCGCCCTCTTCCAGGCTGATTTCCCCGGCAGCAAGCAACTGATCGATCACAAACAGCGGGAAAAACTCTGGAAAGGAATACACCGCTCCTCGCTCGCTTCCATGGGTGATCCCGTAACGATCCAACACAACCTTGGAAACAATGTTACGCTCTAACAATTCACCTGCTGTTGCATGCATGTCAGGGACCAACGGGGATTGAGACAGCTTCTCCGCCAGCTCATCCAATGACAAATCATCTTTCTTGTTGATGATTTGATCGATGCGCCCGAGGATCAGCTCCTTGGGAAAAAACGTTTCCTGCCCCGTAAAGGTGGACTTGCGAATAAACCACTCCTCTGGAATCAGCCGCTTTCGCTTCCATCTATACAGTTGGCCGTAGGAAATACCCGTTAACTCCAGCAGCTCTTTTTTGGAAATCAGTTCACGTTCCACTCTTCATCTCCTCCGATTATGAATGTAACATAACACTGTTACGTTGTAAAGCTATGTTTCGTGGTCCTCCATCTATAGTGGAGCGGAGGAAAAAGGGAAAAACGCTTCAGGCGGGTTGGGATCTTCACTGGGGGTAGGCCACGGCCGGCTTCACTCCAAAGGCGGAACCGCGGCCAAAAGCAGCCATTTCGAAGGAGTGGTTCAGAGTTGGCCGCTAAAATCGTGTTCCGCCTTTTCCGCTGCGCCTGGGTTAAGATCCCAAATGCCTTTTGCTTTTTTTCCCTTTTTCCTCGACCAGCTTTTCCTGGTCCTCCTCCAATTCTTTGTGGGTATCTCATGAGGACTTTCAAAGATATAAAAAACAGATAAACTCTCGTTTCTCTGTTCGATCCATCCAATCTATAGGTTTTCCGTAATATCAGAAAGCTCATCGGCGGAGTATGCTACCTGCGCCACCGCTTCATTCATGTCCTCCATCACGCGGAAGAAGCTCTCCAGTTCGCGTTGAATGCGGGTACTCTGTTCCTTGCTGTCCGATACAGCGCTGATAATCCCTTCAAAGAAAGCATTGGTCTCTTTTGTCATCGCTGTGCTGGAGTGGACAAGATTCCGGATCTCTCCGACGACTTTGGACAGTACAATGGTCTGTTGATTGGTTTTTTCGATCAGTTCTCGGACGCCGGACACGGATTGTTTGGTCTGCTCCGCCAGCTTGCGCACTTCATCGGCGACGACAGCAAAGCCACGCCCCTGCTCTCCCGCCCGTGCTGCTTCGATTGCAGCGTTCAAGGCAAGAAGATTGGTCTGCTCAGCAATTGCCGTCACTACGTCGACAATGCCGCGGATCTTCTCCGCGGTGTCTTCGAGCATGTTCATTTCCTCCGCGATTTGATGCACGCTGCCCTGGATCAGATTCATCTGCTCCTGTTGATTCTCCAGCTTCTCCTTCCCTTCCTGGGAAAGCTGCTGAGCTTTGGCAGAGAAGCCTGTCCCATTTTCGGCAAAGCGCATCACCTCGCGTGACTGTTCCGTCAACTGCTGCACAGACGCGCTGTTCTCCTCCGCCACCGCCGCGAGCTCATGGGCGGAGTTGGCGAGGGAGACACGCAGTTCATCTTTTTTCTTCTGTTCCATTTGGCGGGCACGTTCATGTTCGTTCTCGTACTCTTCCAGAACGATCTGCTGTTCGATGTTGAGCAGTTTCGTCACCACTTCCAGTGCCATGACGAATTCACGCTTGTCCGGAATGGCTTCGTCCAAAAGCCCGATGATCGATACCAGCAAATTCTGGAAGGCACACATATACCACTTCGGCTCCAGGCCGATCCGCATGTGAATGACGGCGATGCGGCTTCGTTGGGCAATATATTCACTGTCGATCTTGCCGCTGAACATTTCGGTGATGTGCCGATTCAGTGTTTGCTTCAACCGATCAATGGTGCTGTTATTGTCAATAATCGCCATAAGCAGCTCTTCACGTGCAATATTCTCGTAAAAACAGTCTACAATTCTGTCAATATGTTGAATGACAATAGGTTGAATCGCTTTTGCAATCGTCAGATCTTCTTCCGTCAAATGGATTTGGGCCAATTGTCTGGATAAAAGCGAACCAGGAGCGATGTTCACTTCCCCCCGTTCCCTCATTTCTCCAAAAAAGGACTCATTCTTCGATTTTCCTTTTAATCTGAACATGCTGGAAAACGGACTTGTGCTCATGGGTTGTACTCCTTTTATTGCAAGAATGTAAAGATAATTACCAATCCTATGAATTATATACTGGATCAAAGGACCTGTAAACATATTGGGAAACAGTTATGTGAAGAACTTATGATCAAGTCTGACCGAGCAGAAGAGACGTATGATATGGTAAAATGCGGAGAAAGTATGACTGATTTGGGATACCCAACCACTACTAGCAGGAGAATGACTCATGAAGATACTGTTGATTCAAAACGGACTTATCACACCGCTCGATGATCTCGAACAAACAATTGCCCCTCCAGATAACGGGTTCTACTGGATTGACGCTACCCCCTTCGATCTATCCGTTCTGCAACCTTTGTTCGGATTGCACCATCTGGCCGTCGAGGATTGCATCGACGAGGAGGAACAGCGTCCCAAGCTGCAAATCTATGATGATCATTACTTTTTGGTCGTAAACGGAATTACGTTCCATAATCATGATATTTTCTTACGTGAAATCAATCTGTTTTTGGGCAGCCACACGATTATAACCGTGACCAAGCAGGAAGCGCCGGAGTTCGCTCAGCTCCTTGCCTTGATTCGGGAAAAGGAATTGAATCGCCCCGCAGAATTGCTCTACCAGCTGATTGATCAGGTCGTGGATCGCTATTTTGATGTGATTGAAGATATTGAAGATATGATTGAAAAATTGGAAGAAGAAATATTGGTGAATACGCGCAAATCCCATCTCGAGCAAATCATCGGTTTGCGCAGTGAAATTTTATATGCACGGAAAATGCTGCTGCCGCAGCGAGATTTGATTGACGCATTGCATAAAAAAGAACTTCCGCTCATCGAGCCTTACCTACGGAAGTACTTCGGCGACATTGTGGAGGATGCTGTAAAGGTCGCGGAGAGCTTCGATACATTTCGCGACCTGATCGGCAACTTGCGTGAAGCCTACCAAGCATCTCTGGCTGGACGCGCCAATGACATCATGCGCGTATTTACTGCCTTGACCACGATCTTCATGCCCTTGACGATCGTGACCGGCATCTACGGCATGAATTTTCATAACATGCCTGAACTGAATAACCCTTACGGCTACTACATCGTTCTCGGCTCTATGTTGGCGATCGGCGTCACGATGTACCTCATTTTCAAGAAAAAGGAGTGGCTGTAATCCGTTTAAACCAGCTCATCACAAGCAGTAATCATCAGATGAAGCTTCTTGGACAGATCAATTTCGTAAGGTACATCTACCCGCTCTCCAGCTTCATTCATCAGGATGCGAATGATTGGGCGACTCGGCAACCCGATGTTGGCATCGACTACCACGCCGGACTCCCCTGTGTTCAATGTCACGCTCAACCCCAGCGGATAGAGGGCGATCGTATCCCGCAATGCCACTACATAGTGATGATCAAACAAGCGGTCGGCTCCAGAGTACAAGACCTCCATCGCTGCGTGAGGCAGCATCGGCTCGCGATAGATGCGATGGGGCGTGAGTGCGTCAAAAACATCTGCCACTGCCATCAATCTTCCGTAGGGGTGAATCTCCTCTCCCTTTAATCGGCGAGGGTAGCCTGATCCATCCCAGCGTTCGTGATGCTGGAACGCACAATGCGCTGCCAGCAAGGGTATATCCTCTTGCTTGCGGAGCAATTCAAACCCGATTTCGGTATGCTTTTTCATCATAGCAAATTCTTCTGTCGTCAATCGCCCAGGCTTTTTCAAAATCGCATCGGGGATATGCATTTTTCCAATATCGTGGAGTAGTCCGCCGATTCCAATCTCCAGCACTTCTTTTTCCGTGAAGTCTGTTTTCATCGCCAGTGCTGTGCTGTACAAAGCGACATTGAATGAATGGGTAAAGATGTAATTGTCATACGCACAAGCATCCGCCATCAGATTCAAGGCTGAACGGCAGCCCTTCATCTCATCCGCGACTGTCGTCATGATTTGGCGAAGCTGCCGTCCAAATGAACGATCGGTAAAGATTTGTTGCCACTTTTGCGGCGATTCCCCTACGGTAAACAAGGTTTCATGGATAATCGCCATCGCTTCCCTGCGCGTCTGCTCCGTAAGTACGCTTTCGACGAGAATGTCATCTGTCCGTTTGTCTTGTATGTATAGGCTCGTGATATTCTTGTTTTTCAATCTCATCAGCATGCGTTCCGTCAGTTCCACACCCGCCCCGACGAGTACCATGCCGGTCTCGGTGTATATAGAACGTGCCAGCGTATCACCTGGACGGCATTTTCGTATGGATATCAGTCTCATCTTTCCAATAATCGCCTCTCTTTTTCGTCCACCTCATTATAGCGTGATTCGACTCGTTTCAACACGAAAAAATGCACAATATAATGGAAAAAAGCCTTTGTCAGCGTTCATTGACAAAGGCTTTTGGCAAAAATATGGACGGCTTACAGCATTTTGACAAGGGCATCTCGGCCGATCATCCCTGCCGTAATCCCCATTTGTTCTGCTGTACGTGTGACGGATTCCAATGGTGCGTCGAGCAATTCCTGAATCGTCTTCACTCCAACAGCACGCCCTGCTACGATCTCCCGCTTGGCAAGCCGCTCGTTCAGCAAGCCTACATCGAGTGCCCCGCACATGATATACCCGTTGTCGGTCGTTACTGCAAGCAGCGTCGTCTTGGGCAGATGCACTGTAATTGCGATCGCCGTTCCTTCTGACAAATGAATAGGTTGGACTTCAACCATCGCGCACTCTCCTCCTGTCGCCCGTTTCGGCGTTATATCCTATGTAAAAAGGGAGGCGTCTGTGCACTTGCTCAGCCTGCCCTCACCGGAATCCATCTGCGTGAAAACGAACGCGCAATCATCTCCTCATTCTGCAAAGTCTCTGCCAGGAGCTCACGCAACAGTACGGGAAGAAAGAATTGGACATCGCTTCCTTGCAGCAGAACGGGAAAGAGACGATTGTACATGAACATATCTACGGTCCCCACTCGATACCTCCGGCTTCCCTCCAATTTCTGCCCGTTCACTTCGATGGAGACGATGCGGGGATGTTCGTCCTTCACATACTCAATTCTCAGGCCGTCTACACCCATCCAGCCCTCCACTTTCCCCCGAAATCCGCAGCCACGCAGTTCCCGCTTCACAATCTGCGGCTGAATCGCTTGTTCCAGAACTTGTGTGAGCTGTTCTCCCGTCAAGGTGATCGCACACAGATTCAATGGATGGGGCACACAGCGCAACAGATCTGCCCGGGACAAGCCGCCTTGCTTCAGATCGGTCAGCAGCAGTCCCCCGTTCGCCAGTCCCACCTCAGCGCCTGTTTTTTCCCGGATGCTTGCAGCCAAAAAGGAGCCGAATGCCGTCTCCTCCTCCCAGTCGATCCGCAAGTCGTGGGCAAGCGTGGCAATCGGTCGATTCAGCCTCGTCTCCGCAGCTTCCATCTCCTCCTGCAGGTATTGGCTGATCTGCGTATCCTCCGGGTACTGCTCTGTCGGAAATACCTCCGCAGTCGCTTCCATCACGGTTTTCTTTTCCCGATCCAGGACCAGGCGGACGTGACCGACGTATTGTCCAAAACGGCCGGTCTGGGCAATCAAGGTATTCCTGATTCGAACTCCCTGTTCCAGAAGATGGTGTGTATGGGCTCCCAAAATGACATCGATCCCCTCCACCTCCTCCGCCAGCCGACAATCCTCCTGGTAACCCAGATGGGACAAGAGGACGATCACATCCACCTGTGCCCGCAGCGCCGCTACCTGATCGGAGAGTATGGGCTTGGGTTCCAAACTTGACCAGCCCATCATCTGATAGGAATGCGGATAAGGGATCGTCGCCCCCAGCAAAGCAACTCGCAAATCCCCCCATTCATGGATGGCATACGGCACCGACCAATCAGGCTGCCGACCGTCTGGCGGGTCCAGCAAGTTGCTTGCCACGACCGTAAAAGCAGCATGTTCGTACAGGTGATTGAGCTGCTTTTTAGGCAAGGTGATGCCTTCATTATTGCCGATGGTAGCGTACTGGTAGCCGCTTCGGTTCATCAGCTCGACATTTACCTTGCCAAAGCTGGCCTCCGTAATGATATTCATCCGGTCCAGATGATCGCCGATATCGACGGTCAGGACATGCTCATTGTTCTGCTCCCAGGTCTGGCGATGTGTACGAAGACAGGTGACGATTCGAGGCAAGCTCGCGAAATGGCTGTGCAGATCATTCGTATGCAGCAAATGCAAGGTACAGATGTCCGCCACGATCTCCCCTCCCCTCTATTCCCATTAGCGAAAAATCGTTTCCCCGATCATTTGGACCGCAACGCCCAAAATGAGGACCCGCAGCAGCAAGACGATGGTTTTCCCCTTCATCTTGTTGGCTACAAAGGCGCCCAATTGACCGCCTGCCCAAGCTCCAGGCCCCAGCATAGCGGCGTTCATCCAGTTGATATACCCATGCGAAATGTTTGTGATGGAGCCGACCACTGCCGAGAAAAGGATTACCAGCATAGAGGTTGCTGCGGCAATATGCGGCGGAAATCGAAACAAAATCATCATCGCAGGCACCATCAGAACACCTCCGCCTACACCAAAAAGCGAAGAAGTAATCCCGACGAAAAAAGCGACCAAAATCGCCATCCATCTGGAGTATCCGTACTCGTATTCATTCCCTTCGCTATCGATGAAATGGCGCTTTACGTCCCAGTGCAGCTGGCGAGGCTTGATCTTGTCCTTCACCATCAGCACCACGAACATGCAAAGCTGAAACAAACCGAAGAGCAGCGTAAACTGATTCGTTTCTAGTAATGTATTAAGGTATACGCCTACGATAGCACCGGGAGCGCTACCGATAAAAAAAAGCAGCGCGCTTTGCAAGTCCACCTTTTTTTGCTTCAGGTAGGAAATGGAGGAGGACAAAGCAGTCACCGCAATGACGATCAGCGATGTTGCTGCCGCTGTATGCGGCTGCATCGATCCCGGCATGTAGAGATTGGCAAAAAACAACAGGGCAGGAACAAAGAAGATCCCGCCACCCAAACCGGCGATACTGCCAACCACTCCCGCAGCTAGTCCAATAAATAGGAACAATAACGCGATCGCTACAAACATGGCTACCCTTCTTTCTCTAATGTAAACAACTCCATCTGTCGAGGGTTTAACCCGCTTGGCTGCAGTCCCAGCATGTTCGAAAACTGCTTGGCATTGGCTACTGCATCTCCCCCAGAATTATTGTTGAATAAAATGCATACTTCTTCTGCCTCGCTGGCGATCTGCTCAATGCGTGGGACCCACTCCGCAAGCTCCGCCTCACTATAACGGTAGAGGTAGCGGACATCCCGCCACTTTTGCCCTTCTCCCGGATCACGCCAGCCCGCTATGTTTCGTCCATGAAAGCGGACCAGGGACAGAGCTTCGTGCGTGACACCTACCACGATCGGCACGGAACCACGACCTGCCTGCGGCTCGTCGCAAATCACGTGAGTGGCTTGCAACTGGCGTAGAAAATCCAGCGTGCGCTCACGGTACTTTTCCTCAAACCAGCTTTGATGGCGAAACTCCACTGCGAACGGATACTTCGCCATTTCCCTGCGACAGGCTCGTACGTACTGCACATGCTCGCGGGTGCAATCGAACCATGGCGGAAATTGAAACAGAAGTGTCTTTAGTTTGCCCGCATTCACGAGCGGTTGGATACTTACCTCAAACTGGCGAAAAAGCTGGCTGCGGTCCGTCGGGACATCCGTGCGCTGATGGCCTGTCAGAGCCTGATACGCTTTGACAACAAAGCCAAAGCGATCCGGTGTTTCCCGTACCCATGCTTCATAATTGCGTTGTGGTAAGATAGCGTAAAAGGAGCTGTCCAGCTCCACGATTGGAAAGTGGCCCGCATACACAGACAGCTTGTCCCGGCTGCGTACGCCTTGGGTATACAAATCATGTTGATCTCCCCAGCCACATACACCGATCTGAACGTTGCGCATACAAATGATCACTCCCGGAGGATACCATGTACATCGACCTTTTGGGCGAACCCTTTGCGTCTAAGGATACCAGACTATCCCTTACCCGAAAAGTGCAGAAACAGCTCTTGGATGAAGCGAATGCAAGATGGCCGCATGAATACTCTGCCCTGCTCTACGGTCGCGGGACTGCCATCTGCGGTCATATTGCCATGCCTGCTTCCAACCATGACAGGCACAGCTTTTCCTGGAATGGCCCGGATTTTCTCCAGGCACTTAAGCAAATCCGCCAGACCCGGATGCAATGGCTCGGTGTCCTGCACTCACATCCGCATACACCGCCTATCCCATCCTCCCGTGATGCGGCAGGATGGCATTATCCCTCTCTGAGCTACTGGATTCTCGGAATGCAAACACCCGCCACTCCTCTGTGGCGGGGCTATCAATGGGTAGACGGGGAATTCGATGTCCGTTCCTACACCGTCAGCGACGACAGCGAGTGAGCCTTCTCCCTTTCCTCTTCTTTTCCAAAAAATGCATGGTACAAAGCGATGACAGCGCGGTCTGCATCTTCTGCTTTCACGCCAAACATCATGCTTACCTCAGACGAGCCCTGGTTGATCATATCCAGGTTGATCTGGGCGGCTGCCAGGGCAACTGTCGCCTTCGCCGTAGTTCCGACAGATTGACGCATCCCTTCCCCGACGATCATAACCAAAGCCAAGTCATGCTGCACGGCAATATCGTCTACCTGAAGCTCGGATTGGATGCGCTCTACAATCCGCGCTTCCTTGGCCGGAGTGAGATCGCGTTCACGCAGAATGACGGAAATATTGTCGATCCCAGATGGCGTATGCTCGTAGGAAATGCCTTCCTCCTCGAGGATTTGCAGCAGCTTGCGGCCGAAACCGATTTCTTTGTGCATCAGGTACTTGCTCACGTATATGCTGCAAAAGCCGGTATCGCACGCGACGCCTGAAACGCGGTTCACCGAGGCTGGACGCTCCGCTACGATCATGGTTCCCGGTGCAGACGGATTGTTTGTATTTTTGATGCATACCGGAATTTCTGCCTGATAAGCTGGCAGAAGCGCCTCTTCATGGAATACACTGAATCCCGAGTAGGACAGCTCACGCATCTCCCGGTAAGTAATCTCCTTGATCTCCACCGGATTTTCCACCAGATTCGGGTTGACCACGTATACGGAATCCACATCGGTGAAGTTCTCGTATACCTCCGCCTTCACCGCAGCGGCGAGGATCGAACCGGTGATGTCCGAGCCTCCACGAGAAAATGTAACCAATTCTCCTGCTTCTGTATAACCAAAAAATCCTGGGAAAACCAAAATTCCTTGTCTGTCGCGAAGCTTTTTCAGTCTCTCATAAGCGGCAGGCAATACATGCGCGTTTCCTGCTTCATCGGTGACAAGCATCCCGGCTTCACGTGGATTCACATAGTGGGCATCTTCCCCCAGGCTTCGCAGATAATGCGCCACGACCTTGGCACTGTTATCCTCTCCAGCCGCTTTTACCGCATCGACAAAGCGGTCGGGTGAAAGTCCCGCATGATTGGCAAGCACAGCCTCCAGCTCAGCTTCAATTTTCTGACCGACCTCTGCCGGCAAGCCAAGCTCCCGGACGATCTCGCGATAGCGATTGAATACGGCTTCCTTTTCTGCCCGTGCCTCTCCCTTTTGCAAAAATACTTCCGCATAGCGGATCAGCAAATCCGTTACTTTGTCATCTTCCTTGTATCGTTTTCCCGGAGCAGAGACCACTACCAGACGCCTGTTTTGATCTGCTCGAATAATATTGCATACCTTCTTTATCTGCTCCGCATTGGCTAAAGAGGTTCCTCCAAATTTGGCAACTTTCATCTCCGACTCCTCCACCTATCTGTCTCTAGCATGTTATTAGATTACGGTATCCTCCCAAAAAGCACAAGTGTCTTTTTAGTGCGGACACATCACTTCAGGGCGGATCCCACATATTCGCCTGTCAATTGTGCATAGTAACAAGGCATAGCTTCGAGCTGCAACAAAGACAAGTGGCATAAGGAGAGAAAAGCATGAACAAGCAACTTCTTTCATGGATTCTGCTGATCGGCCTTTTCCTGTTGCCAAGCCAGACAGAGATCGTCATGGCGAAAAAAGAGAAGGATCGGGATTACTACGAGACGCGGGGGGAAATTGTCTGGGAAGTACCCACCAACAAAAAGGTAATTGCCCTGACCTTTGACGATGGACCTGATCCGGTCTATACACGCCAGATCGCGGAATTGCTGAAGCAATATGAGGCCAAAGCGACCTTTTTTGTCGTAGGCTCCCGGGTCAAAGCATACCCAGGGGTCATTCAGCAATTGGCAAAGGAAAAGCATGAATTGGCGAATCACACGTACACACACCCTGATCTTCGCCGGATTTCCCCCGACAAGCTGCAGGAAGAAGTCGTGGCGACCCAGCAGGAGATCTTCCGCAGCACAAACATCATGACTCACCTGTTCCGTCCTCCTGGCGGCTATTACAGCGAATCTCTGGTCGATGTGGCAAAAAAATCCGGCTATTTGGTTGTATTGTGGTCGTGGCATCAGGATACACGGGACTGGAGCGATCCGGGTGTGAAAAAAATCGTCAACAAGGTCTTGAACAATGCGCGAAACGGCGATATTGTCCTGTTCCACGATTACGGCGGAAATCGCAAGCAAACCGTCGATGCCTTGCGAGAGATTCTGCCGGAGCTGCAGAAGCGCGGTTATCAATTCATCACCGTCAGTGAAATGATGAAGCTTTATGACAACACCAAGAAGGCAGGAAAGGATTAAATGCAAATAGGCTGTCCCTTGCGATTGGGGACAGCCTGTTTGCCGTGAGACGCTTTATTTTTCCGTTTCCTTCGGTTGCTCTTCGGAAGTGTTCTCTGGCTGTTGCGGAGCCGGAGCATCTTTCTTTTGCATGAAGTCCGTGATCATTTTATTCATATCCAAGCCAGAGACGTCCTTCAGCATCTCAGGCAACTGCGCCATCAGCTTGGTGACGTTGCCGCTTAGGCGGTTGATGCCGTCTCCCTGACCGCCTCCCGCATCGACGATCGTAACCTTGTCGATCGCTTTGATTGGCTCGGCGATTTTTCCTGCCAATTCCGGAAGCATTTTGGAGACGATATCCAAGACAGCAGCGTGACCGAACTTTTCGAAAGCTTCTGCCAGTTTTTCTTTCCCTTGCGCTTCTGCTTCCAGCTTCAGTCTGGTTACCTCTGCCTCAGCCGTACCCTTGGCTTTTTCCGCTTCCGCGACAGCCAAGCCCTCCAGGCGTTTCTGTTCAGCGAGCGCCTTGGCCTCTGCCTCGATACGATAACTGAGAGCATCTGCTTCACGCAGCTTCTTGGCTTTTTCCGCTTCTGCTGCCTGCTCGACCGAGTAGCGTTCCGCATCGGCCTTTTTCTTGACTTCTGCATCATATTGCCGCTCGCGGCGCAGAATTTCCTTTTCCTCCAGCTCGATTTCCTTCTGTTTACGGACGAGCTCAATCTTCATTTCCTCTTCGGTAACCTGCTGCTTCGCTACGGCTTCCTGCAGCTTGTAGGCTTGGTCCGCGCTTGCTTTCGCCTTATCCTGTTCTTGTTTGAAGGACGCGACCTTCAATTCTTTTTCCTTTTCGGCTTCGGCGATGTTCGTCTCTTTCAGCACCTCTGCTTTGCGCGCTTCTTCCTCTGCCTGTGCTTGCCGGATCCGCGCTTCCTTGTCCGCATCGGCCTGAGAGATCGTCGCGTCGCGCTTGACCGCAGCGATTTGTGGAATACCCAGCGCAGCCAGGTACCCGTTTTTGTCGCGAACATCCTTGATTGTGAAGCTCACGACGGACAGACCCATTTTTTTCAGGTCCTTGGCCGCCACACTCTGTACTTCCTGCGCAAAGCGCTCGCGGTTTTTGTAGATTTCCTCGACAGTCATACTTCCCAGGATGGCGCGCAGATACCCTTCCAGGACCTCTTGCGCCTCTGTTTTGAGAGCCTCGTCTGTCTTGCCCATAAATTGCTCGGCAGCCGTCGCAATATCTTCAATCGAACCGCCGACCTTGATGATAGCTACCCCGTCTGCCATGACAGGAACGCCCTGTTCTGTGTATACCTCCGGAGTGGAGACGTCAAGCTTATGTGACAGAAGACTGAGAAAATTCGCCTGTTGGAAAATAGGCAGAATAAAAGCGCCGCCGCCACGGACAATTTTCATCTTGCGCCCTGATTCGTCAGACAGCACGTTTTTGCTGCCGAGATAGCTTCCTGTAACAATCATGGCTTCGTCGGCGCCTACTGTTTTGTACCGGGCCCAAAACGCGATTCCCAGTACTACAAAAACCAGTACGATGATGGCCGCCACCATGAGGACAGGTGAACCCATGAGATCCATGCTTAATCCTCTCCTTTTTCATGATCTTCCGGGAAAGGGGTGACGTACAGGACATGGTCTCGTACCTCTACTACGACGACACGCGTGCCAGCCGGAATGCTCTCTTTCTCCATGCTGGATGCCATGTGGTAAGTCGTTCCGCTCACCATCTTGACCAGCACTTCGCCCAACCCTTCGGAAGGAATCGTCGTCCCTACTTCCCCGATTTTCCCAGACAATTGACTCATGGAATAGCCTGTTGACGTTTCCGCCTTGTCCATGGGTTTGATCCAGAGAAAATACGCAGCCACTGCAAGTGATGCGCCCACAACAGCGGAAAGCAGAAATACAGCGAGACCGGACCATTCTGTCAGCCGGGTCAGCAAGAACCCGACCCCGCCCAATGCGGTCAAGCCGCTCACGAGCAAAATCGGCTGCAGAACCGGCAGATGAAGCTCACCCAGCATGTCGGAAATGGCATCGCCTAAAAGCAACGTCACAAGTGCGTAAATAAGTCCGCCAACCAAACAAATGAGGTAGATCATCTCCATTGCGCCCATCGTATTGTCACCCCTTCCCAATTTTGTCTCTATTTTTCATACGAATCACGACAAAAAAGGTTGCGAAATCGCCACATTTCGGCGAAATTCTTCCTGATTTTTCCATTTTACAGAAATTTACAATGAATAATTTCGATTTCACGAAACAAAATAGCAATATTCCTTCTCCAGGAGGTTTTGCTATGAAATGGGATAAGGAATTGGCCAATCGGCTAGGCAGCAGCTCTGACTTTCAACGTTACGAGCTTGGCACGGAGGAAAAACAGCTCCTCTTTTTTTATCTCGACAGTCTGGTAAACCTGACCTATATCCAAAACCAGCTGGTAGACAAGCTGTTCCAGGATCAGCATCCCTATCCCCTGACTGCCGTCCATACTGTAGATGAAGCCGTCCAAGCCATATTAGAAGGGTTCATTGTCATCTGGTCTATGTCCGAGCAGACTGCCTATAAAGCCATCAGCAACGGGTTGGAATCTAGAAGCATAGAGGAATCAGAGAACGAGAGCAACCTGCGCGGCCCGCGCGACGGTTTTGTCGAATCGCTCAACACCAACTTGTCTTTGATTCGCAGACGGCTTCCAAACGCTGATCTACACATTCATATTCGGGAAATCGGGAGACAGACAAAAACAAAGGTAGCCCTGCTATACGTCCAGGGGATTGTCCATCCGGATGTCTTACACGAGGTTCGCACCCGACTGGACACGATCGACATCGACCAGGTTCTCGACAGCGGGATCGTGGAACAATGGATAGAGGATAGCTGGGTCTCTCCGTTCCCGCAAATACAAAATACAGAGCTGCCGAACAAGGTTTTGCACGCCATATTGGAAGGCCGCGTCGCCATTATGGTAGATGGCTCTCCATTCGTCCTGATCGTCCCTGTTACCTTTTCCATGCTGTTTCAGGCTCCTGATGACTACTATGACCGCTGGCTGATTGGAAGCGCGATTCGCATCATTCGTGCTGTCGGCGCTCTGGTAGCCCTTTTTTTGCCAGCCCTCTATATTGCGCTTATTTCCTACCATCCCGGCATGATTCCAACGCAGCTGGCCCTGAGCATTTCCGCAACCCGTGCAGAAGTACCGTTCCCTTCTTTGGTAGAGGCGATTGCCATGGAGGCCACACTGGAGATGCTGCGTGAAGCTGGCTTGCGCTTGCCCAAGATGCTGAGTCAGACAGTAGGAATCGTAGGCGGACTGGTGATTGGTCAAGCCGCTGTGGAAGCAGGAATTGTCAGTCCCGTCCTGGTGATTGTCGTCGCCATCACCGCTATCTCGACCTTTCTGGTCCCCGCCTACAATGCGTCGATTGCCCTGCGGATGCTCCGCTTTCCCTTGATGTTGTTGGCCGGAAGCCTGGGGCTGTTCGGCTTGATTCTGGGAGCGCTGTTGATCCTGGCTCATCTCGTATCTCTCAAGTCCTTTGGCATCAACTACTTTTCTCCCATCGTCCCTTATCGCACCAAAGACTGGAAGGATTTGCTCGTACGTGCCCCGCTTCCTTACCTGAAGGAGAGACCGGAAATCCTGCATTCGTTCAACTCTAAACGAATGAATCTCCAAAAGCGCAAGAAAGGGTGGTAGCGATGATTAAAGACAAATTAACCAACACGCAAATGGCCTTGCAAATGTTTGCCGCGATGGTAGGAGTAGGTGTCCTCTCCTTGCCGTCCGTATTAGTAGGCAGTGCAGGGGTGGACGCATGGCTCGTAATACTCCTGGCCGGGGGATATGCTGTCATCGCGGTTTCGATCATGGCCTATCTGGGCAATCGCTTCCCGGGAAAAAGCATCATCCAATACGCGCCGCTGCTTCTTGGGCATGTTCTTGGCACATGCGTTTTGCTTGCTTTTCTTCTCTATTTTTTGATGTTCGTAGGTACGATTGTGAGAATGTCCGCCGATGTCACGAAGCTGTTTCTGTTAGATTTGACTCAGGTAGAGGTAATCGTGCTCGGCATGCTGGTTACCAGCACGTATCTGATTCTGCAAGGAGTGAACGCCATCGCTCGTTTCAATGAATTTATCCAGCCTCTCGCATTGTTCGCCTTGTTGCTTGTTCTGACGCAAACCTTGCGCGAGACCGACTTCGGCAGGCTTCTCCCCGTCCTGGGAGATGGGATTCAATCTGTCCTGCAATCATTTCCGAGCGTCTTTTTTTCATTGCTAGGTTTTGAGATTTTGCTGTTTCTCCATCCCTTTATGGAAAATCCGTCTCGTGGGCTGCAATCTGCATTCCTTGCCATCGGGATGACCGTTGTTCTCTACGCACTCTTGACGATTCTGAGCATTGCCTTGATGGGAGCCGCCGAAGTGGAGCTGATCGAATATCCTGCGCTTGCCATCATCAAAAGCATTGAAGTTCCCGGCTCGTTTATTGAACGACTGGATTCGATCATGATGATGGTCTGGGTGCCTTTTGCTGTCACCTCGATTGTCATGTTCCATTACTGCGCCAGTCTGATCACATCTCAATTGCTAGGTTTGCAGGACCATCGTGTCGTCTCTCTGCTTTATGTACCGATTGTGTTTTTGATCGCGGTTCTTCCTCGCAACGTACTGGAAGTGGAGAAATGGAGCCAATGGACAAGCTGGCTCGGCGTCGGACTGGTCAGCCTGGTTCCCCTATCCATGATCGTGGCGTACAAATGGAGGGCAAGGAGGGTATCGTCGACGTGAAAACACGCCTGCTCCTCTCGTTATGCTTTTTGTTGACGTTCCTGCTGGCTGGCTGTTGGGACAGGGTCGAGATTCAGGATCGGCTCATCGTAATGGCGGTCGCGATCGACAAGGTGCGTACGGAGGATGAGAAGCGAAATTTCTATGAATTTACCGCACAGCTGACAGAAGCACAGGCGTTGTCAGGCCGAATCAGTACCCCGAATATTTCTCCTGTATGGAATGCGAGTGCAACCGGGCCATCCATTTTTGAATGCATTCGGATCTTGACCACCAGGGTGGCGCGCCAGCCCTACTACGATCACTTGCAAATCATCATCATCGGGGAAGAATTGGCGAAGGAAGGGATCGATCGCGCACTCGACCTGTTTTATCGCGATCATGAATCCCGTCCCAAGATCAAACTCGTGATAGCCAAAGGCAGGGCCAGGGAAGTCCTGGATCTCGACCCCAAGCTGATGCCCATCTCGGGAAGATACATCAGCACCTTGATGGAGGAAGGCGAGGCCAAGACCGCCCGATTTCCCAAAACCTCTACGATCGGGCAGTTTTCCAGCTACTTTCATGGCGGTGCAAACTGTGTCCTACCCGCTCTGCGCATCGAAAAGCAAGAAGCCAAGATGGCTGGCGGAGCCATCATGCGCGGAGATCGACTCGTCGGCTGGCTATCCGATCAGGAGGTCAAGACGCTGCGTTGGCTCAACGGCACTTTTACCGCAGGAGATGAAGTCATTGTAAAAAATGGGTCCGAACAGGAGAGGAACGTCACCACATTCGAGGTGCGAGGCGCGCGCTCCAGCGTCAAATCGGAAATCCGCAATGGAATTCCTGTCTTCACGCTGTCCATTCGTGGGGAAGGATCCCTGGCTGAGGACGGATTCGATCATAAGCCCTCTTTGAGGAAGTTGAAAGAGCGCGAAAAGGAAATCAGCCAAAATATCAAGGAAAACGCCGAAAAGCTAATCGTCAAAATGCAAAAAAAGAAAGTCGATATCTTCGGTTTGTATGAAGAAATGCGCCGTCACCAGCATCCGTACTGGAAGCAGCATCGGAATAACTGGGACGAAGTATTTCAACATGCTGACATTCACATCGATGTCGTCACCTATATTCGCAGGTTCGGACAGTTCAAGTAACGACGAAGTGCATAACCAACACGAAAGCAGAGAGAATGAGACAGGTGTATCCTCCCCCCTTCGCCAAAGCTCTGTCCATGCTCATCTCGCGGTTTTGGTAAGCGGGATAATAGCCGAAACGCAAAAGCAAGCCCGTAACCAACAGAACCAGCGTCAGATAATAAGAAGTGAGGGATTCAATAAATCCGATAACCAGTGAAAACCCCATGCTCCCCCTCCTTTTTCTCGTCATGGGTAGTATGTTCCGGGATGCATCCTGTTATAGCACGCTGCGCTTAAAATGCACGCAAAACGCGGGTCAATCGACGTATCCCTTCCTGGATGCCAGCTTTGCTCTCCCAAGAATACGTGAGACGAAGCCAACCGGCCTCCGCCCCGTATACGCTGCCGGGAGTGCAAACTACTCCTTCGCGGATCATGGCCTCCAGCAGCTCTTCTTCGTCGAGAGGCCTATGCAGTCTGCACCAGAAGTGAAAGCTGCCCTCCGGGTCATTCCATGACAAGAAGTCACCCGCCTCTTTCTCCAATGCATCCAGCATGGTCTGACGCTGCTCCAGCAAATAGGAGGACAGACGTTCCATTTGGGTCGACCAGCTATCGCCATCCAGGAAAGAGGCAGCAAGCTGCTGCGAGATGCTGCTCGTTCCAAAATCCATCTGCTGTTTGGCGTCAGCGAGTCGTTCGATGACGGATCTGGGGCCTGCCAGCCATCCGATTCGCAAGCCGGGAGCGACCGTTTTGGACATGCTGTTCACATAGAGCACCACTCCGCTTTTATCAATCGCTTTGATGGGCAGGGGAGGTTTGGCTCTCCCAGGCAGCGTGAGTGCTCCGTAAGCATCGTCTTCTACCAGTGGGAGGCGCAGTTCCTGGCAGATCTCCAATACTTGCCGCCGACGGGACTCGCTCCAGACGATCCCCGTCGGATTATGGTAGGTCGGATTGACGAAGACCATGCGAATCTTATGTTTTTGATGAAGAAACCGAATCTGCTCTGGCAGTACTCCCGCATCATCCATCGGCAGCCGATACAATCGCAACCCTGCGGAGATAAATAGCGGCAAGGAGTAAAAGTAGGATGGTCCTTCCATTGCGACCGCGTCGCCGGGACTAAGCAGGCACAAGGAAAGCAAATGCAGTGCTTGCTGCGCTCCCGAGGTCACTAGAATTTCTTCCGGTGAAGCGGTTATGCCGTATTGGGTGCGCAGATGGACAGCCAGTACCTCCCGCAGCTTCGGGCTCCCCTTGGGATGCGCGTAGCCCAACTCCAGCCCAGCTTCATGGATCCTGGACAATCGCTCCAACGGGAGGGCAGAAATCATGGGCGTAGACAGTTCCGCCTTTGCCAGGTTGATGATGCCGGGAGCAAAGCACGCCTCTCCTATGCGCTTGCTCAGGGGATAAGCAGGCAAAAAAGCCCCTCCATTCGTATATTTGTGCCAATTCGGAATCTGCTGCACGCCCCAGAGATGACGGCTCACCCAAGTGCCGCTTCCCTGCAAGGATTGGAGCAGACCAGAAGCCCGAAGCTCCTCATAAGCTGCAGACACCGTCCCCCGATTCACTCCGTAACGTCTTGCCAGGGCTCTCTCAGCAGGCAATACCGTTCCCGGGGGCAGCTCACCATCGATGATTTGCCGCTCCAACTGCTTAATAATCTGTTGATAGACAGGCTCACCGCTTTGCTTGTCCGGCTTCCACTCCACTTCCAACACCGCCCTTTTTGTTCTCCTACGCCTTACATCTTGAAGCTTTTCGACAAATTGGCCTACCCATCCTGCAACCAATTGGCTCTTTGCTTTCTATCAAGCCGGTTCTAAGATGAGAGAACAGTACACCTGTACGTCTCAAATATAAGGATGGGATCCAAATGTTGCATGCCGAAGCAAAGGCAA
Organism: Brevibacillus panacihumi W25; assembly: GCF_000503775.1. Classification (GTDB taxonomy): domain Bacteria; phylum Bacillota; class Bacilli; order Brevibacillales; family Brevibacillaceae; genus Brevibacillus; species Brevibacillus panacihumi_A. The sequence goes on from NZ_KI629785.1 coordinate 1,504,736, forward strand.
AAGAAAAAAGCAGCCTGGCAGTCGAACACGCAGGTATGCTTTACGGCTTGTTGGGTGTTTGCAGTTTTAGTCTGACCCTTCCCTCTACCAGACTCATTGTAGATGTTCTCTCCCCTGCTTCTGCAGGATTGGGACGCTCTTTGGTGGCAGCTTTGCTGGCAGCGGTGTTATTGGCAATCAGACGCGTGCCCTTTCCCCGTTGGACAGAAATCAAACAGCTATTTCTTGTCGCCGCTGGAGTTGTGTTCGGCTTTCCGTTTTTCTCTGCCTGGGCGATGGAACGCGTGCCCGCCTCGCATGGCGCCATTATCATCGCACTTTTGCCCTTGGCAACTGCAGGAGCCGCTGCCTTTTTTTCCGGAGAACGTCCTTCCCGCCTGTACTGGCTCTCCAGCATCACCGCTTGTCTTACGATTCTTGGTTATGCCATAAGCTCCGGAATGGGAGCACTGCAATGGGCGGATCTAGCCTTGCTTGCCGCTGTCCTCTCTGCAGCGATAGGCTACGCAGTTGGTGGAAAGCTCTCGCGGACCCTGGGAAGCTGGCAGGTCATTAGCTGGGCATTGGTGCTTGCCTTTCCCTTTTTGGTTGTTCCCATCGCAGGCCCTCTGCTGGAAGAATTGCAGCAGGCGACCTGGTCTACCTGGCTTGGCTTTGGCTATGTGAGCGTCATCAGCCAATTCCTCGCTTTTTTCGCCTGGTATCATGGGCTTGCCATCGGAGGTGTTGCCAAAGTGGGGCAAATCCAGTACGTCCAGCCCTTTCTGACGATGCTAGCCTCATGGCTGCTGCTGGCAGAATCCATAACAGCAGGGGGCATCATCGCCGCCTTGATCGTGGTTCTTGCAGTAGCAAAAGGACGAAGTGCAGTAGTAAAAACCTCGAGATAGGGAGCAGCGAGCGGCACATGCCGTGCCGCTCAGCTTTCCTGCGCCTCCCACACGTTTCCATGATAATCAGGAGAATAGTCCGCTTCTGTCAAGGCTCCCCATACCAGATTCTTCACCTTGCCCTTCAGGGAAGGCAAAGTCCTCCACTCCTCCAGCGGGACCCAGCCCGCCCATTCAATTTGCTCATCCTCCAGCCCTCCAGGGATCGGGTCGGTCTGCTCCCCCACCAGTCTGGCCAACACCCCAATGCCAACCGTGTGCTTCCCTTCCCCTGCATGTTCGATCCGATCATCTACCCAAAGCAGGCGCTCCATCTCTACCAAGAGACCTGTTTCCTCCCACACCTCCCTGCGTGCCGCCTCTGCAATCGTCTCCAGAAACTCAATCTGACCGCCAGGCAGGCTATAGCCTTCCCTGCTGCTCCTTTTTTCCTTGATCAGCAGGATGCTTCCCTGGTTCTCAACTACTACCGTTACTCTCAAGCCGGTCGTCTTCACTCTGCTCCATCCCTCCTCCAACGACAGGGTGACGCATCAAATCAAGAGAATCTACGCCTTTACGGACAAACAGCTCCTCCAGAGCAGCAAAGCCATGCCTCGCCAAAAAGTCAGCCTCATCGTGTGCGATCGCATGCAGCATCAGCAAGCGAACAACCACACGACCATCAGTAAAGTAATCAAAGCCCTCTTCTTCAAAATCAAGCGGTGCAGCCATCACGTGTTGCAGAATCGATTTCTCCGCGACAGGCTGCTCCAAACGATAGACAGAGCCGGTCTGCACACGCTCCCGGCCTTCCTCCCATTGTCTGATGATCCGCGCCGAGACATCAGCCAGATGCGCCACAATTTGCGGCTCGAAGCGGTAGGAATACATCACACACTCGGATTCTCCCGTACGATGCAGCTCCAATGTCACGTAGCTCCACCAGCCCCGCCTTTTGGTCGGTGGGTAGACCGCGATCAGTACATCTGCTGCTTCATATTGGTATAACGCTGCCCTTGCTCCAAACAGTGTATTGCAATGTTGCAGCAATTGCCCTGTCATTATCATATGCATGTCCCCGTCCCAATCAGAAAAAAACTTTCCTTTTCCGCTAGTATATCTCAGCAGTCAGCGGATGCAAAAAGAAGGTGTCCCGCAGCCCTTGGCTTTGGAACACCGCTTCTCCTTGATCACAGTATTCTAGTGTATTCTATTCATTTCCAGTTGCAGGAGCTGGAGCGGGAGCAGGACCAGCTTTTTCTGATTGCAACGAGCTTTCTAATAGACCTTTCGCTTTCTCGATTTCCTCTTGTGTCAATGGTTCTCCCATTTCAAAGCTGTTGATGATTTTTCCAAGAGTGACGGGGTCAAAATCCTCCCGAGCGTACAACTCCACCGTGTATCCCTCAGTCTCCCAAATCACAATTCCGTTCGCGAAATAGACCTTCTTGCCGGCGATCACCTCTGTTTTGACTGCATCTGTGGTTCCGATACCGTTTTCACCACCATGGGAGATCAAGAAATTGACCGTTTTCTCATTTTGCTCGTATTGGACTTCCACCATCGATTTGCCGTGAAGAACCGTGTTGACGTATTCATAATCAGCTACCCACGAGGGCGCCGGGAAATTCATGCCTGTTGCCAAACGGGCTTCACGTAGCGAAAGTTTGGGCTGAGCTGGTAATTCAACCGCACTGGATTCGGTTCCTCGCCCCTGCTCGACCGATCCGATCGTTTCAGAAACCGGCAGTTCCTTGTCGTATTGGACAATTTCCAAATTCCCCACCTGGAAACGCGCCAGAATCGATTGAATCAATCCTTGTGCGTATGAGTTCGTTGAAAGCGCACCGCCAATGAAGATGATAGCTGCTGTAGCTGCAGCGACCGTTTTCCATTTTCTTTTCATCATCGATATCCCGTCCTTTTTCGTGTGTTGGGGTTGAATCGTTCCCGTCTCCATTTTGTTTACCAGACGCTTGAATATGCGCTCTTTGGCCAACTGGTTATCAAGCTCCACATTCTCAAGCAGATGAACTACCCTCTCAAATGACTTCGGATCACGTTTTTCACTCATCTCGATCCCTTCCTACCTCCAAATATTTACGCAGCTTGTTTATGATCCTGTAGACGACCACACCAATATTTGACTCGCTTACACCCATTAGCTCTGCAATTTCTGAATTTTTCAGACCCGCAGCGAATTTCATTGCGATGATGTTCCGTTCTTTATCACGCAGCTTGGCCATTGCTTGAAACATCGCCTGATGTTCGTCATCTCGAATTGCCAACTCTTCGGGGGATGGTTTCCGAGCGAAAGTAATCCGTGACCGTGTTTCTGGCAATCGCAAACAGCCATACATCAAACCTGGCTTTTTCTTCTGAGAAGGTGTGGTATTTGGTAATGACTGTTTCAAAAACCTGGCTGCAAAGATCTTCTGCCTCGTAATGATTGTTAATCCGATAGCAGATATACTTGTATACACGGTTGAAATACATTTCGTAAATCTGAGAAAATTCGTCTGTGCTCAAAACTTCTCCGCCAAGCTTTTCTTTTCTATCCTGGTAAATTTCCATATATACTCGAGCGCTCTCCAATGCCTTCCCTCCTTTCACTAAGTAGGCCTATCCGGGGAAATTTACATATGTTAATACGTCGTCACAAGAAAAGCATTAACAAATAAAAGACCTGTATTTGCTGCGGATCTGTGTTCTTTCAAATCATGCCTACAGTGATACAGATTTTTGGTAAAATTGAACGAAGGAGAAGGGGGTTACATGTTGGACACTTCTACATTTCAATCTTGGGTCAAAGAATATTACGAATCAAGAGGTTGGACCGAACTTGATATTTTTGTCCGTATCGGTTTTTTAGCCGAAGAAACAGGGGAAGTAGCAAGGGCAATCCGAGCATTAGAAGTCGGTCGTGATCGACCTGATGAGGATACCAGAACACAGGAAGAGTTAAAGCAGGAGCTAGTCGAAGAGTTAGGGGATGTTTTGGGGAACGTGATTGTGATTGCCAATAAATATGACATCCCCCTAGAAGATATTTTTAAATCTCATCGAAACAAATTGCAAAAACGTTATCAGGGTAATGAATAGATCCAGCTTCAAAAACAAGGACATCGATGTCCTTGTTTTTTTATGGCCTCAGGTCGGTCTATTTTTCTAAAATAAAACACAGCGAATATGGCATCCTATACCCAAGGAGGTGAGGCAAAATCTAGTCACATGAGGGTATCTCATATGGTCAAGGGCAGGGAAGAAAAATTGATGAAAAGTACAGCAATTGAAAAAATACTGTGGAGTATTGCTCTACCGGGATTTGGTCAATTATTAAACGGTAAGTTTTTAAAGGGATTAACGTTGCTTGGTCTTGAATTCATCATCAATCAGAAATCCCATCTAAACCAGACCATCATAGCGAGTTTTCAGGGAGAAATCCCGATGGCCATTCGAGTAACGGATTATCAGTGGCTTATGTTTTATCCGTGTGTGTACATGTTTGCCATATATGATGCGTACCGGGATACCCTTTCAGGCGATACTCCCCCCTACTCGTTTTTTCCATTTGCCTTCGCAGCTTTTTTCGCGACAATTGGCGTTATTTATTCCCCTAATTTCCGTATTTTTGGAGTGTTATTGGGTCCTGTATGGCTGCCGATCATATTCTGCTTTATCGGTATTCTCATAGGGAATGCTATAAAGTTCGTTTGTCGAAACAAGCTTCCTCCAAGCATCCATAAATAGGAAACATATTTCGACCCATTACTGGTGAGAATGTTAATCAGAAATTGTTCGACGGAGGGATTATTAGTGGAAACCATAGTGGATGAGCAAACGAGTGGATCGGAGCAATCCGATCTCTTGGCTCAAGAAAATATTAATAAATTGTCTTCTGCCGAGCAAGGCAAGCTTTGGGCAACGTATGTTGGAAATACCATGTCGGTTTGCGTGTTGAATTATATGCTGAAGCATGTTGAGGATCAGGAAATAAAAAGCATTCTGGAAAATGCATTGCATTTGTCTGAAGAGTTTGTACAAACGATCCACAAGATCTTTGTTCAGGAAAAGTTTCCGGTCCCCGTAGGATTCACAAATGAGGACGTCGATTTAACAGCGCCAAGATTATTTGAAGATGAATTTTACCTGCACTACTTAAAATATGTTGCCAAGGCCGGAATCAGTCTATACGGAATCGCAGTTCCATTGGTAACAAGAGCTGATATTCGACAGTTCTTTACGTATAGCATGGACCAGACAGTGAATCTCATTAATCAGGTCACCACTGCCTTGCTGAAAAAAGGATTTTTAACGAAACCACCATATATACCCTATCCAGAAACTGTGGATTTTGTAGACAAGAATAGCTATCACAATGGTTTTTTTGGTCGAGTCAGACCGCTGCAAGCCTTGGAGATTACACATCTTTACGATAACGTTGAAAACAATGCGACAAGCAAAGCGGTTTTGATTGGCTTTAGTCAGGTGGCAAAATCCAATCAGTCAAAGGCGTATTTTCGCAGAGGGCTGGAGATTGCCACCAGCCACTACGAAGCTTTCAGCGGTATCATGCAGGAGGCTGGCTTGACTGCTCCCTCCATCATCGACCAGCTGGTGACCACCTCCACTACTGCCCCCTTTTCTGATCGCTTAATGCTGTTTCATAAGCTGGATATGTATGCGGTTCGAATAAGAGCTTATGGAAATGCCCTCTCTATGTGCACCAGACATGATGTAGCAGCCAAATACATCACCTTTTTTGCAGAAGTTGGAAATTACACTGAGGATGGATCGAATCTCTTGATTAAAAATGGTTGGCTGGAGCAGCCGCCTCAAGCTGTCGATCGAAAAGCCCTTGCCTCCAACAGGCATTAAGTGCCCCCCTATTCATACGATGGCCCCCTGACCTGATACGGTTAGGGGGCCATTGTTCATCATTCAATAAAATAAAAATACGTGTCCGAGCGGCTTGTACGCAAGCGTGAAAGCCGCAACAGACACGTATCTACATTTTATGGGCAAATTATGGGCAAGCCCGCTGTCGGAAGACGGAAACCTTTGTGGCGCAAGGGTTAACCGATGCTTCCCTCCATCTCGAACTTGATGAGACGGTTCATCTCTACCGCATATTCCATCGGCAATTCTTTGGTAAACGGCTCGATGAAGCCCATGACGATCATCTCAGTCGCTTCCGCCTCGGACAAACCGCGGCTCATCAGGTAGAAGAGCTGGTCTTCCGATACCTTGGATACAGTCGCTTCATGCTCCAGCGTGATGTGGTCGTTCATGATCTCGTTGTACGGAATCGTATCCGACGTAGAGAGCTTGTCGAGAATCAGCGTGTCGCATTTGATGTTGGACTTGGAGCCTTCCGACTTGCGTCCAAACTGCGAGAGGCCGCGATATGTTACTTTTCCGCCATCACGGGAGATGGACTTGGAAATGATGGTGGACGTGCAATCAGGCGCCAGGTGGATCATTTTCGCACCCGCGTCTTGGTGCTGTCCTTTTCCTGCTACCGCGATGGAAAGAACGGTACCTTTGGCACGAGGTCCTTTCATGATGACCGCAGGATATTTCATGGTCAGCTTGGAACCGATGTTGCCGTCGATCCATTCCATGTTGGCGTCCGCGTACGCAACTGCACGTTTGGTAACGAGGTTGTATACGTTGTTGGACCAGTTTTGGATCGTGGTATAACGGCAGCGCGCGCGTTCCTTGACGATGATCTCTACGACTGCGGAGTGGAGGGAATCCGTGCTGTAGATCGGAGCCGTACAGCCCTCTACATAGTGGACGAATGCGTCTTCGTCAACGATGATCAGCGTACGCTCGAATTGTCCCATGTTCTCCGAGTTGATGCGGAAGTATGCTTGCAGCGGAGTTTCCACTTTTACGCCTTTTGGCACGTAAATGAAGGAACCGCCGGACCATACCGCAGAGTTGAGCGCAGCGAACTTGTTGTCTGCTGCCGGAATAACTGTGGAGAAATACTCCTTCACGATGTCTGGATACAGCTTCACAGCGGAATCCATGTCGCAGAAGAGGACACCCAGCTTCTCCAGGTCTTCCTGCATGTTGTGGTAGACGACCTCAGACTCGTACTGAGCGGATACACCGGCGAGGAACTTCTGCTCGGCTTCCGGAATCCCCAGCTTGTCAAAGGTAGCCTTGATCTCTTCCGGCACCTCATCCCAGCTGCGTCCTTGCTTCTCAGACGGCTTGACGTAATAGGTGATGTTGTCGAAATCAAGATCGTCCAGATCGCCGCCCCATTTTGGCATCGGGAGGCTGTTGAAAATGTCCAATGATTTCAAGCGGAATTCCAGCATCCATTCGGGCTCTTCCTTGATCTTCGAGATTTCCTCGACGATCTCGCGAGTCAGACCCTTTTTGGTACGGAATACGGATACGTCCTTATCGTGAAAGCCGTACTGGTAATCCTGTATTTCAGGGGCTTTTTTTGCCATCGTGATTCACTCCTTTATCTTCACATGCTTATGCCTCATGACTATTCCTGACCTGATTGTTTAATCCCCTGCTCCAGCGCTTTCCACGCCAGTGTCGCACACTTGATGCGGGCTGGGAACTTGGCGACGCCGGACAATGCCTCGATGTCGCCCAAGTCAATCGAATCATCGATCTCCTTGCCCTGCATCAGCTCGGAAAAACGATGCGCCAGCTCGAGAGCTTCCTCTACGGACTTTCCTTTCACTGCATCCGTCATCATCGATGCGGAAGACATGCTGATCGAGCAGCCTTCCCCAAGAAATTTGGCATCGGTGACTTTGCCGTCCTCTACCTTCAAGGACAGGGAGATGCTGTCGCCGCAGGTAGGATTGTTCAAATTGACGATGAGACCTTCTGCTTCTTCCAGCTTGCCTCGATTGCGCGGCTTCTGGTAGTGGTCCATAATGACACGGCGGTACAGATCATCAAGAGAAGACATTGCCAAAATACTCCTTCGTCTTCTTCAACCCCGCCACGAATGCATCCACTTCTTCCTCTGTATTGTACATATAGAAGCTTGCCCGTGCGGTCGCGGTAACGTTCAGCCAACGCATCAGCGGTTGCGCGCAATGATGTCCGGCACGAACGGCAATCCCGTAACTGTCCAGCACGGTCGACAAATCGTGCGGATGTACCCCGGCCAGGTTGAATGTGATTAAACTGCTGCGGTCCTGCTGCGGGCCGTAAATGGTCATACCTTCGATCTCACGCATTTGCTCCATCGCATACGCCACCAGCTTCTTCTCATGGCGCTCGATGTTGTCCATTCCAATCTCCTCCAGGAAGTCGATCGCGGCTCCCAATCCGATCGCACCTGCGATGATCGGCGTACCGCCCTCGAACTTCCAGGGAAGCTCTTTCCATGTGGAATCATACAGCTCGACGAAATCGATCATCTCGCCGCCGAATTCCATCGGCTCGGTGCGCTCCAGCACTTCCCGCTTACCATACAGGACGCCAACTCCTGTCGGGCCGCCCATTTTATGGCTGGAAAACGCATAAAAATCGCAATCCAGATCCTGAACGTCGATTTTCTTATGCGGAGCGCCCTGGGCGCCGTCTACAAACAGGATGGCGCCATGCTGATGGGCGATCTGAGCGATTTCCTTGATCGGGGTAGTATCCCCCAATACGTTGGAAATATGGTGGATCGCTACGATTTTCGTGTTATCCGTAATGGTATCTCTGACAGCATCGAGTGTTACCGTGCCGTCCTCTGCCAGAGGAATGAACTTGAAAGTAGCTCCGGTCACCTTGGCCGCCTGCTGCCAGGGAATAAAATTGCTGTGATGCTCCGCAACGGTCGTCACAATTTCATCACCCGGCTTGAGGAAGGCGCGAGCAAAGCCGTAAGCTACTGTGTTTACCGCAGATGTCGTACCGCGTGTAAACACAACCTCCGCTGCTTCACGAGCATTGATGAAGGCGCGTACTTTCTCGCGTGCGCCTTCATAGCCGTCCGTCGCCAAGCTGCCCAAGGTGTGCACCCCACGGTGTACGTTGGAGTTGTACTCCTTGTAGTATTTATCCATCGCTTCGATCACCTGGATCGGCTTTTGCGAAGTTGCGCCGTTATCCAGATAGACCAGCTGATGTCCGTTTACTTCCTGATGCAGGATGGGGAAATATTTCCGAAGCTCCTTGGCGTTCATTAGCCTAACTTCCTTTCCAGAGCTTGACGAAGTCTGTTCTGTACTTCTTCAATCGGAATCTCAGCTACCACCGGATCTAGGAATCCGAGAATAATCAGCCGTTCTGCCGCCTGGCGGGAAATCCCGCGAGACATCAGATAGTAGATGGACTCTTCACTGAAGCGACCTACGGATGCAGCATGGCCTGCCTTGACGTCATCCTCGTCGATCAACAGGATCGGGTTGGCATCGCCACGCGCTTTATCGCTAAGCATCAGAACATTTTCCGCCTGCTCACCATTTGCTTTTTCGGCGCCTTTTTCGATTTTGGTAATCCCGTTCAAAATGGAAACAGCTTCACCTGTCATAACGGCCTTGCTCACCATATTCGACTCGGAGTGGGTTCCGATATGCTGAACCTGCGATGTTAGATTCTGACGCTGGGAACCTGTCCCGACCGAGATCGTTTTGGTCTCGGCGGTAGAAGCTTGCCCCTTGAGGATCGTGGTGTTGTTGGCGACGGTATTTCCATCGTTCATCTCGCCGAGAATCCATTCCATCGAACCGTCGCGATCGACAGTGGCGCGACGGAAGCTGTAGTCGTGCACATCTGCAGACAAGGAACGGACGGATGCCACCTGTACCGAAGCCCCTGCGCCGACGAATACCTCGACGATGCTGTTGGCTACCATGTTGCTGCCTTCGCCGGAAACGAAGGAGTCCACATAGACGACCTTGCTGTGTGCTTCAGCCACGATCAGCACATGCGGGCTGACGAGCGCGTCATCCCCGGCTACTTCGAACACCGCTTGCACAGGTACCGTCATTTCTACGTTTTTCGGCACGTAGAGGAAGACACCGCCGTTGACAGCTGCTGCATGCAGCGCCGTCAACTTGTGCTCGTCGTATCCGACAACCTGACCGAAGTATTTTTGCACCAGCTCTCCGTGTTCCCGCAAAGCGGTGTGCAGCGGAGCGAAAATAACGCCTTGCTGCTTCAGCTCATCGCTCGTTGCGAAGAACAGAGTGGATGCGTTTTTTTGCACGAGCAGATTGTTTGCGTTGTCCAGGTTGATCTGGCCCTGAACCACTTCATCCAACTCCTGAACCGATGCCACTTGGGGGCTAGTTTGGAATGGGACGAACTGCTGCGTATTCCATTTATCAATTTTCGTTTTCTCCAACACAGGCAGTTGCAACTCACCCGCTGCCTTCAAGCCGGCAAGACGCTTTTCCAGGAACCAGGCAGGCTCCTGATTGGCCCGGGAGAACTCGGTGATCGCTTCTGCGTCAAAGCGGAGTTGTATATCCACACTCATTTCACTGCTGCCTCCTTCTTCCTACACGTTGGCGTTTACGGTTTCATCCTCGATGCCGAGCTCTTCCTTGATCCAGTCGTACCCTTCCGCCTCGAGGCGCTCAGCCAGCTCTGGTCCGCCGGATTTGACAATACGGCCCTGCATCATCACGTGTACGAAGTCAGGCTTGATGTAGTTCAGCAAGCGCTGATAGTGGGTGATGATCAAAAAGCCACGGTCAGCCGTGCGCATTTCATTTACGCCGTTCGCTACTACTTTCAAAGCGTCGATGTCGAGACCGGAGTCGATCTCGTCGAGAATACAGATGCTTGGTTCGAGCATCATCATTTGCAGGATCTCGTTGCGCTTTTTCTCCCCGCCGGAGAAGCCTTCGTTCAGGTAGCGGTGGGAGAAGGACTCATCCATTTCCAATGTGCCCATTTTTTTGTCCATCTCACGGATGAACTTCATCAGAGAAATCTCATTGCCCTCGCCGCGGCGCGCATTGATCGCGGAACGCAGGAAGTCAGAGTTGGTTACACCGCTGACTTCAGACGGATACTGCATGGCCAAAAAGAGTCCAGCGCGAGCCCGTTCATCTACTGCCATATCCAGCAGGTCATCACCGTTGATCAAAACTTCGCCTTCTGTTACCTCATACTTCGGATGTCCCATCAAAGTAGAAGCCAGGGTGGATTTCCCTGTTCCGTTTGGACCCATGATCGCGTGTACTTCGCCGCCCTTGATTTCCAAGTTCAAGCCTTTGAGGATTTCTTTGTCCTCAATCTTGGCGCGAAGGTTTTTTATCTGCAAATGCGGTATTGCTGTCATCTGTTTTTCCCTCCATAACGTCAAAAGTGAGTTGGTTTATTCTCAATCCATTCTCAATACCCATCTTATAATAAGAATAATTATAAATCAAGGAATGAAACATATCTGTAATTTTTAAATCATTATATTTAGAAAGTCCTTCGTTTGTTATAGACTCCTGTACCTCCTTCCTACGAAAAAGAATGCCTCCCCTAGCAGCTGTTTAGCCGCTTGAAGAGACATTTTTATCTTCATCAGGTTCCGGACTTTTTCAGTTCAACCCCATTTTTTGATCGATTGTTATATTCATGCTCCCAAAAATCGGCGTTTTCTACTCCTGCAGCCTTCGGGTCAAAGACGGGATCCAATCCTTCGCTCTTCTGTCGCTCATAATCTTTCAATACCCGCAGTGCTGGCTTGGTAAGCAGCAGAATGGCGATGATGTTGAGCCACGCCATGCTGCCGACTCCGATGTCCCCAAGCGTCCATGCCAGTTTGGCAGACTTCACGCTGCCGTAGATGACCATGCCCATCATGACCAGCTTCAACGCATATTCGGTCCACACCCGTCTGACTCGGTTGTTCAGATAGGCCAGGTTGGTTTCAGCCATGTAATAGTAGGCCATAATCGTCGTAAATGCGAAGAACAACAGCGCGATGGCGACAAATGGCGCACCGAACCCTGGAAGTACCGCTTCTACGGCATTTTGCGTGTAGATGGGACCTGGCTCTACCGCTCCCAGCTTGTTCACGATCGGGTTCATTCCTTCCGGCTCGACATTGTACATCCCGGTGATCAGGATCATGAAAGCTGTAGCCGAACATACAAACAATGTATCCACATAGACGGAAAAAGCTTGTACGATCCCTTGCTTGGCCGGATGGGATACCTCTGCAGCAGCGGCAGCATGCGGAGCCGTCCCTTGTCCCGCTTCATTGGAGTAGATGCCGCGTTTGACGCCCCACATGATCGCAGCGCCGAGAATACCGCCAAAGGCGGCATCGGTACCGAACGCACTTTGGAAAATCAGAGCGATCATCCCGGGAAGCTCCGAAATATTGAGAAAAACAATCAGCAAAGCCACGAGAATATAGCCAAACGCCATGAAAGGCACGACAACCTGTGCAACATTCGCAATTCGCTTGACTCCGCCAAAAATGATCAATCCCAATATAATCGCCAGGAAAATACCCGTAATCCACGGATTGGTGCCAAATGCGGTGTTCATCCCGGAAGCGATGCTGTTGGCTTGAACTCCCGGAAGAAGTACCCCCGTAGCGATCACAGTAACAACGGCAAACAAAACAGCGTACCACTTTGCCTTCAAGCCCTTTTCGATGAAATAGGCTGGTCCCCCGCGAAATTGTCCGTTCCGCGTGGTTTTATACACTTGTCCTAGCGTGGCTTCAATAAAACCGGTGGCGGAACCGAGAAACGCCATGACCCACATCCAGAAAATTGCTCCAGGGCCCCCGTAGGCAATTGCCGTTGCCACACCGGCAATATTTCCAGTCCCTACCCTGCCCGACAAGGCGATGGACAATGCCTGAAAGGATGAAACGCCTGCATCCGAGCTTTTTCCGTCAAACATGAGCCTGATCATGTCCTTTAGATGGCGCACCTGGAGAAAACGAGTAGCAATCGAATAAAACAAGCCTGCTCCTAAACAAAGATAAATAAGTGCCTGACTCCAGATCATATCATTGAGCCAATTGACGAACTCCTCCAAAAGCGATCCCTCCTATTTCTTATCGTTTTTGCCTATATTCTTTTCACTATTATAGAGAGTATTTTCACTATTATAAATATTATCTAAAAATAAACTGTTAAAATATGACTAATATACTATTTTTACCCGAAACAGCAAAAACGGTTAGACCATGGTGTCTAACCGTTTCGGATTCTCGTTGAATCAGTCTATGCCTTTGGACCTGCCTTGGCAATCTCTGTTGCCTCAGGGAACTTTTTCTGGAAGTTTTCGATAAAGCGATTCGCCAGGTCTTTGGCTTGCGCATCGTAAGCTTCTTTGTTTTCCCAAGTGTTGCGCGGCTGCAGAACATCAGCCGGTACATTCGGGCAAGAAGTAGGGACCTGTACGCCAAAGACAGGGTCTGTTACGTACTCTGCCTGCTCCAATTCTCCGCTAAGGGCCGCGGTTACCATCGCGCGGGTATAGCTCAGCTTCATGCGGGATCCCACCCCTACAGGGCCACCTGTCCAGCCGGTGTTGACGAGGTATACCTGCACGTCGCGCTCATCGATCTTTTTCCCGAGCATTTCCGCGTATACGACAGGGTGAAGCGGCAAGAATGGAGAGCCGAAGCAAGTCGAAAACTCTGTTTGCGGTGCAGTGACGCCGCGTTCTGTGCCTGCCATTTTGCTGGTGTAGCCGGAAAGGAAGTGGTACATCGCTTGCTCGCGGCTCAGCTTGGAGATAGGAGGCAGTACGCCGAACGAATCAGCTGTCAAGAAAATGATGACATTCGGCTGTCCGCCTACTCCAGGAATCACAGCTCCTGGGATCGCTTCTACAGGGTAAGCGGCACGGGTGTTCTCGGTGTATTTGTCACTGTCGTAGTTGGCTGTACGTGTTTGTTCATCCACGTCTACGTTCTCCAGGACCGTACCGAATTGGATCGCCTTCCAGATCTGCGGTTCGCCTTCCTCGGACAGCTTGATGCATTTTGCGTAGCAGCCGCCCTCGATATTGAATACGCCATTATCAGACCAGCCATGCTCATCGTCACCAATCAGGAAGCGGTTCGGGTCAGCGGACAAAGTCGTTTTGCCAGTACCGGACAGCCCGAAGAACAGCGCTACATCTCCGTCTTTGCCAATATTGGCCGAGCAGTGCATGGAAAGCACGTTGCGCTCCGGCAACAGGAAGTTCATCACGCTGAAGATCGATTTCTTCATTTCTCCCGCATACTCGGTTCCGCCGATCAGAACCATCTTTTGCTCAAAGCTGAGCACGATGAACGTCTCCGAATTGGTTCCATGAACCGCCGGGTTCGCTTTGAAGCTCGGTGCATATACTACAGTGAATTCTGCTGTGTGAGCAGCCAATTCTTCTGCCGAAGGGCGAATAAACAGTTGACGGGCAAACAGATTATGCCATGCAAATTCGTTCACAACACGGATTGGCAAACGGTATGTCTCATCTGCACCTGCAAAGCCGTCAAAGACAAACAGCTCTTTGTCCTGCAGATAAGCCATGACATCCTGATGCAAAAGTTGGAATTTTTCTTCAGAGATCGGTTGGTTGACCGGACCCCAGTTGATTTTATCGTGTACAGAAGCTTCGTCCACAACGAATTTATCCTTTGGCGAGCGGCCTGTAAACTTGCCTGTCAGCGCGTTGAGCGCCCCTTTGTCGGTCAAAATCCCTTCGCCACGCTTTACTGCCATTTCTACGAGCTGGGTTACAGGGAGGTTGAAATGAACCTCTGTAGCTGCCAGAATGTCAGAAAGCTTGTGTGCCGTTTTGGTTTCCATGTGTGAACGGTCTCCTTCCCAAATGTGTACCTGTATAGTAGCATTTCATTATCCTCTTGATTTGTAATTAGTATATCACATTTAGCCAATTAAGCTACATAATTTTATAATTTCTTATGGAGAATGTGTGACTGCCTGTCTTAGTTTGTCCTGATGCGTAAAAACATATAGAAGGACGCCGTGGTTCGTGGCTTTAGTGGCGGAGAGGAAAAAGGGGGAAACGCTCCAGCCGGTTGGGATCTTAGCTGGGGGGCATCCCTGGCCGCCTCCCACTCCAAAGGCGGAACCGCGGCCAAAAGCAGCCGATTCGAAGAAGCGGTATCCAGGTTGTCCGCTAAAGGCGTGTTCCGCCTTTTCCGTTCCGGCTTGGTTGAGATCCCAAATGCCTTCGCTTTTTCCCCTTTTTCCTCTGCCAGCTATCTCTGCTCCTCCAGCTTATATAAAATCCAAAAAGGAAATCACCCAACGCGACTTGTGGGTGACTTCCTTTTTTACTATTCCCGCTCTCCTTGCAGCTTCTCAAACGTCTTCACGACCACTCGGGCCATAATCTCTACGCCTTTGACCAGGTCTTCTCGGTTGAAATGCATTTTGGGGTGGTGCAGTCCCGGCTGCAGGTCACAGCCAAGCGCCAGCATAGTCGCTTTGATGTGCGGACGCTCGACGGTGTAGAAATGAAAATCTTCCGCTCCTGGTGTAACGGGAGCTGGTTGCAGCTTCTCTTGTCCGAGCACGTCTACGATGGCTTGCTCCATCAATTGCTTCGCCTCGTCCGCCACCTCGGCGGCGACCATCCTGGCTCCCTGCTCCAGGGAGATTTCGGCCTGGTACGAGACCGCTACGCCTTCTATGATCTGCTTGACGCGTTTGACGAGATCATCCATCGCCTCATTGGTCTGCGCCCGCAGGTCAAGCGCAAAACGCGCCTTGTCAGGAATGATGTTGTAGCTTTCCCCGCCCGCCTGCAGCGTGGTCATTTTTACCGTAGCCGGAACCATGGGATTGGTATGTACCTGCCCGATCCCCGAGAGGATTGCCCCTGCTACCTCGATCGCATTGATGCCGAGATGAGGTCTGGCACCGTGCGCGGACACGCCTGTAATCTCCCCGTATAGAAACATCGCCCCGCCATTGTAGATCGCCCCGCCGCAATGACCGCTTCTCATCTCCTGGATCGGGCGCAAATGGACACCGTACAGGTAGTCGATGTCATCCACAACGCCTTTTTCGACCAGCTTCAAGGCTCCGGTCCCTTTTTCTTCAGCAGGCTGAAAGAGAATCTTTAGCGTCCCCGGCGGCTGATACCCGGATGCTATCAGAGATTCTACCGCTTCCAGCACCACGGTCATATGCGCATCATGTCCGCAAGAATGGTTGGCTTTCCACTCGCCGTCTACTTCCTGCCAGAGCGCGTCGATGTCTGTCCGCAGTGCGACCACCGGCTTGCCCTCGCCCCATTCCGCCACAAGTCCCGTACAGTCCTCGAACGTCGTTACGCGCAATCCCAAAGCGCGCATGCGTTCCGCCAAGTATCGAGTTGTCTCCATTTCCTTCCAGCTTATCTCCGGATTGGCGTGCAAGTGTTGGAATGTTTGGTCAATGAATTGCTCACGAGAGGCAACAGCTTGGCGAAGCGGCAACGCAGTGGTCATCGTGATTCCTCCTCATTCAGCTTTTTCCCCATTATAGCACAGGTCTTTTCCAACAATCGGAGGTTCCGAAGCTGTCATTTGCAGGTAAGCCGAAAAAGCGCATCCAGCTTCAACTGATCCCTGCAAGTCCCCGTCATCTTCACTTTTTGTTTGGCGATCACATAACGCATTTCATCCCCTTCCAGAAGCATCCCGATCTCCTGCTCCCTGCCGCGCACCACCAGGTCCGGCTGTTCCGTCCCGTTCCATTCCTGACACATAGACCCCTCTCTTGAAAATACAAGCTGCCAGCGGATCTGCGTATCCTCCGTGACAATCCCGATCCGCCTTTCCCACCCCATCATGACGGGCCAAAGATGTTTTTTCCGCTGCAAACGCACAAGCATTTCATCTAGCAGGTTTTCGATTCGAGTCGTCATGGCCGATCGCCTCCCTCTTTTCCAAGGGGTTCGCCTGTGCTTGCGTCGAATCCTTTGACGAGGAATGAGAAGCTCTGTCGCCTCTTGTCAGGCAAGAAATGTACTTCTCGACAATGGGCAAAAAAAGACACCTGCTTCTTGCAGATGCCTGTTGTTTCCTATCCCTATTCAACTGTTACTCTTCAATTTCATCGAATTCATCCTTGTCCAGACGGACCTCGAGATGATGCCCATCCGGTGTTTCAAAATACAAGTTGAAGCTTGTAGGTCTGGTGATAGGGCCGCGATAGCAGATATTTTCCGCCTCCAGCTTGTCTACCAGGTAATCCAGTTCGGCGCGGCTAGTAACAGAAAAAGCGATGTGGTCTACCTGTCCCACTCCGCCTTTTCCCTCTTCCCCGCTGTGCGGGTGCAGGCCGATCCGTGTGTATGTGCCAATTTGAAAGTAGACAGGCTCTCCTTCTACAATACTTTCTTCCGGGATAGGAACTTCCAGGATGTCATGAAAAAACCGAGCTGTTTTCCTCACATCACTGCAATTTAACGCGATGTGATGAACTCCTTTCAAATGAAACATTCACACTGCCTCCCAGGTCTTTCGATCAAGCGCTTTTCTGCGAAATTTGCTTTCTCTTGTTGTAGTGCTTCAATCGCTCGCTTAACCGTTTCAAACGGATCATCAACGCTTCTCGCCACTCGTCATCCTTCAGATCTTTGGCTACGCCAAGCAGATCCAACGAGATGTCGATCTGTTGTTTCAACACGTCAGAGAAGCTGATTGCTTCGTCCGTCATGGTACAATTCTCAAACAACTCCGATGTATTGTCAACACTCACGAAGTCGGTGAAGTCCACTTCAGGAGCTTTATCTCCCTGTGCATATTCTACTAAAATTTCGTATTCCCCTTCAATAGCAGGATGAACGTCAATTCTGTCACATACAGGACAAAACATGATGGGGACATTGTGCACCAGCGTTTTATGATGACGGACAGACCCAATTGACCCTACCATTCCAGCGCCGCAACAAAAACTCATTTCGTCTCCCTCCTTCTTCGCCCAAACAAATAAGTCTCGTGTTTGAACGATAGTCTGTCTGTACTAGTCATTGTAGCCTAAATGACCTAGAAGTCTCTACCCGCAAAAGATGCCAAAAGTTGATCGTAAAAGTAAATGTACAATTATTGTACTCGATGAAAGAGGAAACGACCACTATTTTCTGACTAGTTAGATTTTTCCATGCTGGTCGTAAAAAAAGCTGAGGACTTGGCCCCAGCTTTCTTCTGATCACTATTCTTTTACCATCGCTTCGTATTTGTCGGCATCCATCAGCTTATCCAATTCTGCTTCGTCCGACAGTTCCACGACGATCATCCACGCTTTCTCGTACGGCGAGGAATTCACCAGTTCAGGCGCATCTTCCAGCTCTCCGTTTACCTCGATGACTTTGCCGCTCAAAGGCGCGTACAGCTCCGATACGGTTTTGACAGACTCGACACTTCCGAATGGCTCGTCCTGTTGAATCGTGGAACCAACCTCTGGCAACTCGACGAACACGATGTCACCCAGTTCAGATTGTGCAAATTCTGTAATGCCGATATAAGCCTTATTGCCTTCAATACGCACCCACTCATGCTCTTCGCTGTAACGCAGATTTTTTGGGAATTCCATCGTTTACGTATCCTCCTATTCGGGTACAATCCATTCTTTCATAAAGATATTTGACGCCTTTTCTAGGATTCCTCTTCAATGCCTAAAATTCGGAACAGGCGTTTTTTAACCAGGTTCAAGCCCTTCTCTCCTGCCTGGAAATGGCGAAGCTGCAGATTCTCGTCAAAGAGATAAAAAGCTGGGACGTACTCATTTTGAAAAGCATCCACGGTCTTCATCTCGTTGTCGATGGCGACCGGATGGGTCAGCTCGTACTCCGCAATGGTAGCCTTGATCGCTTCGATATCCGTATCCTTCTCGGAGCGAGGCATGTGTACGCCAATCACCTTCAGCCCATTGGCTGCGTATTTGTCCCGCCACTCATTGATATTGGGCAAGGATTCCTTGCACATGTAGCAGCTGACTGACCAGAAGTGGACCAGCACAGGACTGCCTTGCAAATCCGCTTTTGTGACCTGCCCGTTCACCCATTCTGTGATTCCCGGAAAATCTGGCAATTCTTCACGCAGACGCATCCTTCACACATCTCCTTTTCAAAAGGCTGGACAAACTTTCCTTATACCTGACTATACCTGTTCTCTACGCAGATTTCCAGCTACTTGTCTCGATGTTTTGGAAGGGGTGGTCCACCAGCTGTAGTGGCGGGGATGAAAAAGGGGAAAACGCTTCAGGCCGGCTGGGATCTTTGCTGGGGGATAGCACTGGTCGTCTGCACTCCAAAGGCGGAACCGCGGCCAAAAGCAGCCGTTACCAGGAGGTGATTCAGGGTTAGCCGCTGAAATCGTGTTCCGCCTTTTCCGTTCCGACTGGGTCAAGATCCCAAATGCCTTCCGCTCTTTTCCCCTTTTTCATCGACCAGCTTTTCCAGGTCTCCCTTCCACCTTTTGTGGGCTTCTCAAAGGGGGGTTAAGCCCATCGGTATTATCAACAAAAAACGTGCAGCCCCTCCCTAGAAGAAGGACTGCACGTTATAGATGGTTCATTCAATAGTAATGCGCGATTACTTCGCAGTCAGTTGAGCTTGTCCTGGACGCCAGTTGGCTGGGCACAGACCGCCGGATTGCAGAGCTTGCAGTACGCGCAGAGTCTCGTCAGTGGAACGGCCGATGTTCAGGTCATTTACTACTTGGTATTTCAGGATGCCTTCTGGATCGATGATGAACAGACCGCGGAACGCTACGCCTGCTTCTTCATCCAGCACGCCGTAGTCGCGAGCTGTTGTTTTCAGGAAGTCTGCAGCCAGTGGGTAGTTCAAGCCACCCAGACCGTTTTGGTCGCGAGGAGTGTTGATCCAAGCGCGGTGGGAGTGGATGGAGTCTACAGAGATACCGAGAACTTCTGCATCCAGGTCTTTGAATTCTTCGATTGCATCGCTCAGTGCGATGATCTCAGTTGGGCATACAAAGGTAAAGTCCAGTGGATAGAAGAACATGACCAGCCATTTGCCACGGTAGTCGGACAGGGATACTTTGCCGAACTCTTTACCGTTTCCGAGTGCTGTTTCCAGAGTGAAATCTGGTGCTGGGAGACCGACCAAACGTTGTGCCATATGTAAAAAACCTCCTTGGAATGTGGTGTACTAGCTTACCTATCACATAATATCATTGCTATCACTTTATAGTCAATACAATGTAGGAATTATTTCAACCTGTTATTCATTTTCATTCCATTCGGAACAAGCACAAAAGTAATGTTTCCTGCAGTCCCGTCCCCTATGCATCCTTTTTTCTCTGGAGTATCCCGGAGCTGGCGATGGATGCGGCTGCCTCTCTCAATACTTCTCGATCCTGGACAAGCGCAATGCGCACATAGCCTTCCCCTTCGGCGCCAAAAGCGCTCCCCGGAATCACGACGACACCCGCCTCCTCCAGCAAGGCCAACGCAAATTCATGTGACGTCCACCCCGTCGGCACCGGGGCCCAGACAAACATCGTAGCTTTTGGCGGTTCAATCACCCAGCCCGCTTTCGCCAGCTCCGCCAGCAATACATCACGCCGCTCCTGATACAGCCCACTCACGCTGTTTCGGCCGCCGGACAGCCGGTCTTCCCTCATCGCCGCAACCGCCATCTCCTGTACAGGCAAGAAAACCCCATAGTCGACATTGGACTTGACGATGGCGAGCGGCTTGATGATCTCCGCATTTCCCACGACATAGGCGATCCGGCAGCCAGCCATATTGAAGCTTTTGGAAAACGAGTTGAACTCGATCCCCACTTCTTTGGCACCGGGAGCTTGCAGAAAGCTGGGCGGCTTGTAACCATCGAAGGCCATTTCCGAATAGGCGAGATCATGCACCACGATAATGTCATGCCGCCGGGCAAATTCTACCACCTCTTCAAAGAAGGCCACGGTGGCTACAGCGGAGACAGGATTGTTGGGATAGTTGAGAATCATGAACTTTGCCTGCTTGGCTGCCTCTTGCGGGATCGCAGCGAGATCCGGCAGAAATCCGCGCTCCGCTTTCAAGGGCATAAAATAAGGAGTGGCCCCGGCCAGATGGACACTGCCGGCGTAGATCGGGTATCCAGGGTCAGGAACCAGCACCAGATCGCCCGGGTCTGTCCAGGCAAGAGCGAAGTGGGCCAAC
This sequence comes from Brevibacillus panacihumi W25, assembly GCF_000503775.1. Taxonomy (GTDB): domain Bacteria; phylum Bacillota; class Bacilli; order Brevibacillales; family Brevibacillaceae; genus Brevibacillus; species Brevibacillus panacihumi_A. The sequence continues at coordinate 1,525,686 of NZ_KI629785.1, forward strand.
CCGTCCTGGGATCCCATCAGGGAATGGATCTCCCCATCCGGATTCAACTCTACGCCAAAACGATATTGATACCACTGCGCAACCTCTGCCCGAAACGCTGCCGTCCCTTCACTGAGTGCATAGCCAAAAGCCCCCGGCTTCTCCACCGCTGCCGCAAGGGCTTCCAGCAGCGTGCGCTCTGGCTGCTGATCCGGACTGCCGATGCTCAGATCATAGACTCTCCTGGTCTGGGCTACCTCCCGTTTACGATTTGCCATCTCCGAAAAAATCGCGGCTGACAACTGTTCCAGTCGCTTCGACGGTCTGGGCATGATTTCACTTTCCTCCCCAGGTTTTTTCCAGTTCTTCTGGTTTAAAGCCCAAAGTTACCTTTTTCTCATCGGTGATCAAAGGACGCTTGATCAGCTTTCCATTGGAGGCGAGCAAATCAAGCATCTCTTCCTCAGACATGGTTGGCAGCTTGTCCTTGAGGCCCAGCTCTTTGTACTGAACTCCGCTCACGTTAAAAAACTTGCGAAGCTCAAGCCCGCTTGCTTGCCAGATGCGGCGCAGCTCCTCCTTGGTCGGTGGGGCTTCTACAATCGGAATCTCCTCAAAGCTGATGCCTTCCTCGCTCATCCACTTCTTCGCTTTGCGGCATGTGTCGCATTTATTATACAGATATGCTTTAATCGCCATGCTTGCATCACCTCTGTCATTTTATAAGGAACGACAGCCCAAAATCTCCAGGCTGCCGTCTTCTCGCTGTTCTCTCGCTGCTGTTTTGGTTTTACGAACCGGATTGGACCGTAATCTGGACCTGGTACCCCGCATGCTTTCTCGCTTGAAAGACGCCATTTTCAAAGATCAGGTACTGAGCCTTCACCCCGATGAGACGTCCACCGATCCTCTCTTCTTTATCAAGCGTCTTGGAGTTGATCTTGTCCAAAGACTCCAGGATTGGATAGGTAATATCGACCCATTCATCTTCACGGTATTGGAATGGCTTGAAAGCGTCCGGGAAATGGCTGTACACTTCGTCGCGCAAAGTGATCAAGTCGACCTCCCGCACTTCTCCTTTCAACATTTTACGCCAGTTGGTTTTATCAGGCAAAAATTGGCTGAGGTGAAACTCCAGCTCCCCGGCCATCCGTCTCGTCGGCACCTCGGCGATCGGAATCGCACGGATCGCTCCCTGATCCACCCAGCGCTTCAATTCATTGTTTTTGCGTGTCAAACCCACTTTAATATCGCTGGAAACAGCCAAATAGACGTAATGCGGAATCATGCAATACGATTGGCCGAAGCTCTCATCCCGGCATGTCCCCAGCTCAAAATGACATTCATGCGGTTTGACGATGCAAAGGTCATTTTCCGGCAGTTTGGTAAAGCAAGGATAGCAATAGCCGCTGTTGAAGGTCTTGTTCGTCTTGCGGCCACAGGCAATGCAATTCTTCTGTCCCAGATAGGAAATGGTGACTTCGTGATTCAGCCACTCGTTTAATGGCAAACGGTCTTCGCCGATTTGCAGATAGTAGTCAACAGGCTTGTCCTTGCCATGGTATTGGTGTGTCAAGCCATGCAGCAAACCGCTCAGTTCCAACCTACTCTCCCCTTCCCGATTTACATCTTCTCATTCTATCACATCATCGATCCGCGTTGACGGTTGCTTTGTTTTGGCTGCATGTTTTCACAGCCTGGGGGCGAAGCTATGACCATACTCGATGGAAGGAGGCGTTTTCCCTGAGATACCGCGTCCTTGGCGCCTTGTTAACCATCGCTTGCCTTCTTGGCATTATTGCCCTTCCTTCCCTGGCTGCTGCTCCTCTCCCCACATACGAGCCGATTCACCGGATCGATACGAAGAAAAAGGTGGTAGCCCTTACGTTCGACGATGGACCTGATGCTACCTATACTCCGAAAATCCTGGAGGTCCTGCACCAGCATCAAGTCCAGGCCACTTTTTTTGTGCTCGGCTCGCAGGTGGACAAGTACCCCAAAGTGATGCAATGGATCACCAAAGCGGGGCATGAGATCGGCAATCACGGCTACGATCATCACGACTTGAACAAGTTGACCGAGCAGGAGGTCTACGATGACATCAAGCGCGGTGAACTTTCTATTCTGAGAACGACAGGGATTCTCGCGCAAAATTACCGACCACCCGGTGGAGTCATGACTCACGATGTGATGAATGCAGTCCAGGCATGCGGCTATGATCTGATCCACTGGTCGATTGATCCAAAGGATTGGTCCATGGCTCGAACAGCCTCCCTTATCGCGAAAAGCGTCAAGAGCAACGTCAAGGCAGGAGACATCATCCTTTTTCACGACGGCGGCTTGAATCAAAAACAAACGGTGGCGGCTCTGAGAGATTTGATCAAGGACCTGCGGGCGCAAGGGTATCGCTTTGTCACCGTCAGCCAGTTATTAGATGAAGCAAAAGCAAAATAGGAAAAGGCACCAGTCCTTCCGGTTGCCGGAACGACTGGCGCCCATGTTATCATCTACTGCTCATCCTACCATTACCTTGCCCAAAAACGAACGCAGCCGCTCATTCTTCGGATGTTCAAACAATTCCTCCGGCTTTCCTTCTTCCATAATAATTCCCTGATCCATAAAAATGACGCGATCCCCCACTTCCCGGGCGAAGCCCATCTCATGCGTCACTACGATCATGGTCATTCCTTCTGCAGCCAGGTTTTTCATGACCGCCAATACCTCGCCGACCAATTCCGGGTCGAGTGCAGAGGTTGGCTCGTCAAACAGCATCACTTTCGGATTCATGGCCAAGGCCCGGGCTATCGCCACACGCTGCATCTGTCCTCCCGACAAACGATCTGGATAGACGTCAGCCTTATCTGCCAATCCCACTTTCTTTAGCAAAGCCATGCCTGTTTTCCGCGCTTCGTCCAAAGGCGTCTTGCGCACCTTGATCGGGGCAAGCATCACATTTTCCAGAACGGTCTTATGCGGAAAGAGATTGAACCGCTGAAAAACCATCCCCACGTCTTCCCGAACCTTGTTGATATCCACCTTGGGATCGGACAGATCGTATCCGTTCATGATGATGGTTCCGCTCGTCATCTCCTCCAGTTGGTTCAGACAGCGCAAAAACGTGCTTTTTCCCGATCCGGAAGGGCCGATGACACATACGACTTCCCTTTCCGCGATCTGTGTCGTGATTCCTTTTAACACCTGCAATTTGCCGTAGTTCTTTTTCAAGTCCTTTACCTGAATGATCATGGCATCACCTCCTGGAGCTTCCTGCGTGTGCTTGGTCATCATATGCTTCTATCATACACGAAAATTGTCGCAATTGCATGAAAGATTAGCCTTTTGCCGTTAACTGACAATCGCCCTGACAAGAACAGGATGAGCAAGAAGGCGCTGGCGGAGTCATGCGCTTATGCTCGTTTTTGCTGGACAGGTAGTGAATCAAACGCGCTGAATTCAGTACCACCAGCACGGAGGTAGCATTGTGGACAAAAGCTCCGCCGACGGGTCCGAGGGTGCCTACCATCGCCAAAATGACCGCTGCCGCATTGATCAGACTGGAAATCATCAGATTTTCGCGGATGACTCGCAACGTTTTCTGGCCGAGCTGGACTACATCCGCCACTTTGGAGACATCATCATGCATGATGACGATATCGGCTGCTTCCGAAGCGATTTGGGTTCCCCCTTCTCCCATAGCGATTCCTACGTGGGCTGCCGTCAATGCGGGAGCGTCGTTGATGCCGTCGCCTACCATCCCGACGACAAGCCCTTTTTGCCGATATTCTTCGACGCGTTGGTACTTCGCTTCCGGAAATTGCTCGGCATAGACTGTCGTGACCCCTGCTTGACGAGCAATCTGGCTGGCTGCACCCCGGTTGTCTCCGGTCAGCATGGCAATCTCTCCTACTCCGTGCAGCCGCAGACGTCCGATTGTATCCCGCGATTCCACACGGACGCGGTCGGCCAACGATACCAGCCCGACAAGCCGGCGATCCCTTGCGACCAATACCGCCGTATGTCCGGCCTGCTCCTGCTCTTCTCGAAGTTGCGTCAATTCAGTCGTCTCGACCCCCATCTCAGCAAAAAAGCGGGCATTCCCAACCAGAACTTCACGACCGTCTATTTTTCCGGAGACTCCATTGCCCGGGTGGACGAGAAAAGCATCTACCTGCGGCACCTCGATGCGCCGTTCTTCGCTTGCCTTGAGAATAGCCTGGGCGACGGGATGCTCCGAATGCTTTTCCAAAGCCGCTGCCAGGCGCAGGACGTCATCCGCCTCTTCGTTATACAGCCGAGCTACACCTGTCACCTGCAGCTTTCCTTCCGTCAACGTCCCTGTCTTGTCAAACAAGAGCGCATTGATCAGTCCAATCTGCTCCAGTGCGACTCCGCTTTTGATGAGTATGCCATGCTTGGCGGCACTTCCAATCCCCGCCATGATCGCAGTCGGTGTAGCCAGTACCAGTGCGCAGGGACAAAAAACGATCAGGATCGTAACCGCTCGGACCAGATCCCCCGTAAACAGATACATCAGGACAGCCAGCGCCAGACTGCTCGGCACGATCCAGGCAGCCCAGCGATCCAGCAGGCGTTGGACGGGGGCTTTTCGTTCCATCGCCTCAGCGACAAGGCGGGTTACTTTGGCAAATGTCGTCTCGTCCCCGATCCGCTCCGCCTCGATCTCCATCACTCCGTTGGTATTCAAGGTTCCCATGAATACCTCATCACCGGGGCGTTTTTCCACAGGCAATGACTCTCCTGTCAGTGCCGCCTGATTGACGGCTGCCTGTCCCTGTCTGACGATCCCGTCGACCGGAATTTTTTCACCTGGCTTGACCTGGACTACGTCTCCTTTCACGACCTCATCCAAAGCGACTTCCAGCCACGCATCCCCTCTTTTGACATGGGCCGTCTGCGGAGCCATCTGCACCATTTCTTCCAGCGCTGACGCAGCTTTGGCCACGGTGCGATTCTCCAGCCACATGCCGATCATCATAATCAGCGCCACTTCTCCTGCTGCGAAGATTTCTCCAATCGAGACTGCAGCGATGATCGCAATCGTCACCAGCACGTCACTGTTGATCGAGCGTTCCTCCAACAATTCCTTTCCGGCTGCCCAGGCAATCGGAAGTCCGCACAGCACGACTGCCAGCCACGCCAAATCCAGTCCCCAAACAACTCCATACAGCCAACTGACCAATAAACCTGCACCCGACAGCAGCATCCCCATTTTCTGTATCATCCCAACCATCTCCCCTTTTCTTTCCCAGTTGAGAAAGAGAATCAGACTTATTTCTCCCGTAAAAACAGTGGAAGCTGCTGCCCGAAGGCAACAGCATCCTAATTGATAATGATTATCCTTATTTTTACCTAGGCGAATCCTTTTGCGTCAGGTAAATATTTTTATATTCATTCTAATGTGGAAACTGCCTTACCGTCAAACCCAATTTTCCATCATTTGATGTGTAACAGCGACGAGGTCTGTTCATGATAAGAGTGAGGTGAATAACATGCAGCGTAAAAAATGGATTGCTCTCATCATCGTTATGGCTGTGTTGTTTGCGGGCCTGATTGTAGAGGGATTTACAGGAACTCCCGAAGATCTGGCAAATCATCCAGGGTACGCGTGGGAAGAAAACGTGGTCTCCGGAACTGGCAACGCCAAAATCATTCAGCTTTTTGTCAATGGCGTCATCTCTGGCGAACGAAACGCGGCTGGCATCCCTACCAATACAGAGATTCTTCGCGAGCAGCTTCGTTATGCCGAGGAGGATGAAAATGTAAAAGCGCTGGTGCTTCGGATCGACAGTCCCGGAGGCGAGGTCGTAGCCACCGATGAGATTTACAATCGGCTATTGCGATTCAAACAGGTTCGGAACATTCCCATCGTTGTCAGCATGGGCTCTACAGCAGCATCAGGCGGTTACTACCTGGCAACCGCCGCGGATACGATATTTGCCAATCCAAATACGCTGACAGGCAGCCTGGGCGTTATTTTTAATCTCGTCAACTACAGCGAAGCAGCCAATAAGCTGGGAATCCACCAGTACGCCATCAAAAGCGGACGCTTCAAAGACATCGGAAGCCCCACTCGCCCCGTCACTGCTCAAGAGCAGCAAATTTTTCAAACACTGGTGAATGAAAGCTACCATAAATTCGTCGATGTCATTGTCAAAGGCCGCAACTTAAGTCGCGAACGGGTACTGGAGATTGCCGATGGACGAGTCTATTCCGGAGAACAAGCAAAGCAGCTTGGATTGATCGACAAGTTTGGCGATCTGGAGGAAGCGACGCAGCATGCCCTCTCCTTGTCTGGTGAACAAACGGCGACAGTCGTACGGTATTCTGATCAAATCTCGTTCAGCAAACTGCTGTTCAGCATGAAGCAGCATTGGTCCAATCCGGATCCTTTGGGCCTGTCCCGTATTTTGGATCGCCATTCCACACATCGTTTGCTGTATCAATTCATTCCTGGAGAATCGTAGGGAGGATAAGCAATGACACAGAAAATGCTGGATGATTCACCGCCGGTCAAGGATGTGTCCACCCACGTTTTTGCCGGCTTTTGGATTCGGGTGGCAGCTACTATCTTTGATTCCCTCTTTTTGATGGGCGTCTCCTTGTTGATCTTCAATCCCCTGCGCCGTCTGTTCGGAGTGTACGGGGCTGCCTTTTCCCAGATCGATCTGCTGGAAATCCTGTTCTCCCTGCTATACTTCATTCTGCTAACCTGGTGGACCGGACAAACGCTCGGCAAAATCATTACCGGGATTCGCGTCATTCCCACTGGCGAGGGGCGAGGCAGCCTCTCCGCCGGTCAAGTCATTTTACGCGAGGTAATCGGCAAATTCGTCTCGTCCCTGGTATTTGGGCTCGGCTACATGTGGGTTGGCTGGAACAAGAAAAAACAAGGCTGGCATGATCTCATCGCCAATACCTTCGTCGTTTGGGAAAAGCGGGTCTAGGACGCAGCCAAACAAAAAACTCGCTTCCGCGTCGGTCACGCGAAAAAGCGAGTTTTTTACCTTGCTTGCATTTGTTGTTGTGGTGCAGCGGGAGCAGGCGGTTTGTCCTCTTCTTCATAAAAGAACGGGAGGAGGACCAAGCTCACGACGAAAAACAGTATCCAGATGATCCCACGCTTGAAAATGCACGGAGTAAGCACTTGGACCAACCCCTTTTCACGTCATTCTCTATATATCTACGCTTCCCCACCTGCCGCCCGTTTATCCCAATTTTATGCACCTGTAAAAATTTTTTGTCCATGCTGTTCCGTTGCCGCTCGTTTCGGCCTGCTGCGATGAACCAGACAGGCGGCGGCAAACGCCAACAGCTGCGCACCCATCAGCCAAAACATCGTCCACGGTTCCCACGCCTGCATCAGATACCCGTTGATCCCCGGAGCGAGAATACTGGCTACTCCGAAGTTAATCCCTGCTACGATGCCTACCGTCGGAATCAGGGAGCCTGGCAAGAGATCTGCCGCATAAGCCAGGCCAAGGGAATAAAAAGAGCCGACAGCCGCCCCGGCCACTGCCAACAGCAGCATCATCACCCAGACGTTCTCCCCCGCCAGCGGAAACAGGAAAAAGGCAGCCGCGCCAACCAGGGCGCAGACGAACATCACTTTTTTGCGTCCTACCCTGTCACTCAATGCCCCGAGCGGCATTTGCAGAATGATGCTCCCGACGATAAACGACGGCAGGATCAGGGACATCCACTCCAGCGACAAGCCCGTACGCAAGGCATACACAGGAAAGCTTCCATTGAGTGAAGTTTCCATGAAACCGTAGAGAAAAGCCGGAATCAGCGCCAGCCAGCCGATGCGCAGAACCGTTACATATTTGTTCTGCTTTTTCTCCGTCGGTCTGAACTCTTCGGGGTAGTCATTTTTGATTCGCGCCAGCAGCAAATAGGCGATGACGTACAGCACGATCAACGCAGCAAACGGCACCCACAAGCCAAACGTCAGCAAGTTCAGGCCCAATGGACCAATCCCGAAGCCAATTCCAAAAGCCAGTCCGTAGATCGACAAGTCGCGTCCCCTGTTTTTCTCCGAGGTAATTTTCGTTACCCACATCTGGCTGGCGTAATGCAGACTGGAATCCCCCACCCCCATCAGCAAACGCAGGATAAACCAGATCGTCAAGGAAGAGAAGACAGGGACCAGCAAGGTCGATCCCGTCAACAGCACCAGTCCCCAGAAGATCGTGTTTTTATAGCCCAGACGACGCAAGGGGATCTCTAGCCAAGGAGAGACGAGCACGATTCCCAGATACAAAGCCGTTGCATTCAAGCCATTGACCACAGAGGATACGCCTTGCTGCTCCAGCAAGACGGCCAGCAATGGAATGGTCAAGCCTTGATTGGCTCCCGCGACCGCCACGACGACGATCAACACCCAAAAGGTGTAGCGCGATGATTGCATGGTGTTGAACCCTCACTTTCATGATCCCGATGCGGTAGCAGAAAGACTTCCTTGTTGGAGCTGGTACATTTTTCGATACAGGCCGTCACGACCCATCAGCTCCTCATGTGTCCCTCGCTCCACCACTTCCCCGCGCGACAATACCAGAATTTGATCAGCATGCTGAATCGTCGACAGCCGATGCGCGATGATGAATGTGGTCCTTCCTTGAGACAGCACGTGCAGTGCCTCCTGGATGGCAGACTCCGTCTCGCTGTCGATGCTGGCTGTCGCCTCGTCCAGGATCAGAATCGCGGGATCGCTGACCAGTGCACGGGCAAAGGAAATGAGCTGTCGCTGTCCTGCCGACAAGGTCGATCCCCGCTCCACCACCGGTTCGTCATAGCCGCCCGGCAACTGCCGGATAAAATCATCCGCACGAACAGCTTTGGCTGCTTCGCGGATCTGTTCATCCGTCACGTGATCATTGTACATGCGTATGTTGTAGCCCACGCTTCCCGCAAAGAGAAACGGATCCTGCAAAACCAGACCGAAATGGCGGCGCAAGGATTGGATGTCCAACTCGCTCATTGGCGTGCCATCGATCAAAATCTGCCCTTTTGTCACGGGGTAATAGCCAAGCAACAGGTTCATTAATGAGCTTTTTCCCGAACCCGTGTGGCCAACCAAGGCGATCGTCTCGCCCGGTTTTGCCGTGAATGAGACATCTTTGAGCACGTATTCATCCCCGTTATAGGCGAAGGACACGTGATCGAACACTACTTCTCCCTTTGGTCGGGGAGCGGCCGTTTTCTTCTCATCCTCCTGCGCCGGAGTATCCAAAATCTCGAAGACCCGTTTGGCCGAAATATTCGCCTGCTGAAGCTGTGAGAGGCGATCCATGATCATGTTGATCGGCTCGAAAAAACGCCCCATGTAATCGACAAAGGCAAACAGCGCCCCGAAGGAGATCGCGCTGTGAAAGGAGGCAGAGCCGAAGTACCAGACGATCAAGGTCAATGCCACCTTCCAGATCAGGTCGACAGCCGGACGAAGCAGGAACGATTCGACGTTGATTTCCTTCAGTCTGACTTTGAAATACTCCTCGTTCATCTGGGCGAATTCCTGCTGTACGCCCTTTTCGCGGCGAAACGCTTGCACGATCGTCATGTTTTGAATCATCTCGTTGATCGTCGCGTTCATGTCGCTGAGCCGAGTGCGTATAAGCGTGTAGTAGCGCGAGCTGTACTTGCGGTACACGATGACGAGCAAGACGAGCAGCGGCACCGTCACGCAGCAAAACAGAGCAAGCTCTGGCTGCAGCAGGAACAAGGCGATCAATATTCCGACCAGGTAGAAACCGTTCTGCACAAAGGTAGCCAAAACGCTGACGTACAGCTCCCGAATCGCCTCTGTATCGTTGGTGACACGCGAGACAAGTGAGCCTACAGGCGTCTTGTCAAAAAAGGAGACCGGGAGCTTTTGCAGATGGGAAAACAGCTTCATCCGCATCTGCTGGATAATCCGTTGCGCGATCTTTTGCAGCCACAAGATCTGAATGTAATTGAAGCCCGCCGACAAGAGGATCAGGACCCCATAGCCCGCAGATAGCCAGATAATCGGCTGGACATCTGCCGCATACATCCCTTTTACCTCTGCTGCCGTCAGACGAATGCCTGAGGCAGGCTCGGATTGGTTCACGCTCACTTCTACCCGCTCCCGGCCACTTTCCGCAGCGACCGGTGTGATCTGCTTTTCCCCGTTTTGCTCTACGATTCCCTCGACCAGGTAATACGTCATTCCTTCTGTCAGCACTGTCATCTGCTGATCCTGCAAGCGATCCGGCGTTTCCCCGATCGCCGGCAACTTATCTTCCCGCACGTAATAATAGCCGTCCACTTCGACTGCGATCTTTGCAGCTGCCTGCGGCTTCTGCTCAAACTGGTACCAGGTCTGCTGAATGGCGAGGATGTGATTGTCGATCATCACCTTCGCCAAGAAGGGACCCGCCAGCTCTGCTCCCGTGCCAAGCACCAGAAGAAAAAGCGCTCCCGCGATTTGTTTTTGAAAGGGTCTGGCGAATGCCACTAACCGTTCCCATACGTTCTGCCCACTCATGAAACGCTCTCCCTTCTAGCCTTGACCGGCTGCTACGTCCTGCTCCATCTGTTGACGGCGATACTGCTCGGCGTACCAGCCCCCCTGCTTCATCAATTCCTCATGGGTTCCACGCTCCACGATTCTTCCCTCATCGAGGACAAGGATCAGCTGGGCATGCTGTACGGCCGACAAGCGATGGGCCGTGATGATCGTCGTTTTTCCTTGCCGTTCCTGGCGGAGATGGTGGACGATTCGCTCCTCTGTCCGCGCGTCGACGGCTGAGAGCGAGTCGTCGAGAATCAGAATATCCGCATCCATCAGCAAAGCCCGTGCAATCGAGATGCGCTGCTTTTGTCCCCCGGACAAGGTGACGCCCTTCTCCCCGACCATCGTTTCGAGTCCTTCACCAAATTGCGCGAGATCACGTCCCATCTCCGCCAGTTCGAGTGCGCGCATGACCTCTTGCTCAGTCGCTTCCGGCTTGCCAAAGGCCACATTTTCTGCAATCGTCCGTGAGAACAATAGATGCTCCTGCGGCACGTAGCCGATTTTGGCGCGCAAGGAATCGAAGGAAATCTGCTCGATCGGCACACCACCGAAGAACAAGGCATCCTTTTCCATCCGATACTGGTGCAGCAAGGTCCGGCACAGGGTGGATTTGCCGCTCCCTGTTCGTCCCACGATCCCCAATGTCTCACCTTCCCCCAGCGAAAAGGTGATGTCATGCAGGACAGGTTTGTCCGTCCCCGGATAGGTGAAGGTAAAATGGCGGGCTTCGATATGATTGGCCCCTACCTCTGTTACGGGGTGGGAGGTCTCATGAACGTCCGGCTCCTCCGCCAGCATCTCTGTCAGTCGTTTGAGTGAAGCGCTCCCCCGCTGTACGACGTTGATCAGCCAGCCAAACGCGAACATCGGCCAGATCAGAAGGCCCAGATACAGGTTGAAGGCGACCAGATCGCCCAAGGAAATCGAACTGGTAAAGACCAGATACGTGCCGTAGCCCAATCCGATCAGGAAGCTGAATCCAATAATGATGCCAATGGTTGGTTCAAACAGCGCGTCGATGCGCGATACATTCACATTTCGCTCCAGTGTTTTCTCGCTCACTCGGCGAAACGCCTCCACATCCTGGTCTTCCTGAACGAAGGCCCGCATGACTCGCACGCCGGAAACGGACTGCTGAACGTGGTCGTTCATTTCTCCAAATGCCTCCTGCGCCAGGTAAAAACGCTCGTGAAGCAACCGTCCGTAGTAAGCGGTCGACCAGGCGAGAAACGGCATGGGAACCAACGCTGCCAAGGTCAGCTTCCAATCGATGGACACGATCATCACGCCAAGCGTCAGTAGCGTCATAAACAGCGAATCCACCAGGGTCAAAACGCCCATGCTCGCTGTCCGCTCCACAGCTGGAATATCGTTGGTGGCAATCGCCATCAAATCTCCGCTGCGCCTGCGTTGGTAAAAAGAGGGGGTCATGCGGGTCAGATGGCCAAACAGCCGCTCCCGCAGCACCCGCTCCAGGATCAGCGCCCCGCCATTGAGCAGGTACCGCCAGACGAAACGCATCACGTACAGCGCCACGCCTAACGAGAGCAGGATGAAGAGCGTTTTCGTCAGGCCAGACTCGGTCAGCGAACCGTTGCGAATCGCATCCACGGTCTCTCCGATCAAGCGTGGCGGCCAAAGCATCAGGACATCAATCGCAAACAAGAAAGCAATACCCACGGTATACCGTTTCCAGTGCTTCCGAAAAAACCAGGACAATTCTCGCAAGATGTACACGTTTTTTCACCTTCTTTACTAAGAGAAAAACGCGAGGAATTACCCGCGTTGTTTTTGGTGGTGATTTTCCAGCTTTCCTGCCGGGGGAGGAAAAAGGGAAAACTCCAGCTTGGTCAAGATCCCAAATGCCTTCGCTTTTTTCCCTTTTTCCTCGACCAGCTTTGTCTGGTCCCCCTCAACCTTTTGACGGTTTCTCAAGGAGTGCAAGATGTATGAAAAAGGGTTGCACAGACGCAACCCTCATTTTGCTCCTATCATCGTAATTGACAGAATTTTACCTGTCAATTGCTTTTGCGCGACCGTAAATCCAGCCATTCGGAGCGCAGCATGCTGTATACGGCATGGTCCACATAGTGATCATACAGGAATTCATTTTGGCGCAGGACACCTTCCAGCGTGAACCCGAGCCGCTCCGGAATCGCCCGGCTTTTGGCATTGCCCGTCGCCGCCTGGATCGTCACCTTTTCCATGCCCCAAGAACCAAAAATCAAGCGATCCATATACGTCTCGACAGCCATGGACATCAAGCCTCGTCCCTGATACCCGGCCCCCAGCCAGTAGCCCAGGGAGGTTTTCTTGTTGATCCAGTCCAGGTTGTGAACACCCAAAGTCCCGGCCATTCTCCCCCTGTACCAGATTCCGTAATGCGTTCCCTGGTTGTTGTTGTGCTGATTGATCGTCATCGCAATAAAATGGGCAGTATCCTCCACCTGCCTGGTGTAATCGAGCCAAGGAAGCCACTCGCGCAAATACGCTCGATTCGTATCGATCAGCCAAAACATCTCCGCTGCATCGGAAGGCTCCAATTGCTTGAGAAATGCATCTTCTGTCATCGGCAATACTCTCATCTCAATCCCTCCTTGGACTCCTCCGCTGGCATGGGGAGCTCTTGGCCGTTCAATATGACCTGCAAGATGATCTCGGCATGCAAAGATTTCGCCACTGGACAATACTGCTCGGCCTCCAGCTTCACAGCCTGCCAGATGCGCGATGGCGCAACTTCACCGGTCGCACGAAATGTAAGGTGGATCTGTGTGATCGCATGGGGGAGCTTGGCCTCGCGAATCCCGTCGGCCTCGATTTCAAGAGATTCCAGTGATTGCCGCATCTTCTCCAGCAATTGCGTCACCCCGATGCCGATGCAACCGGTCAAACCGACGAGCAGCAGCTCCAGCGGACTGTTTCCTGCTCCTTCGCCGCCGTATTCTTCCTTGGCATCCATCCGGACAGGATAACCACTCGGTCCGACGGCTTCAAATTGCCGTCTTCCCAACCATTGTGTTCTGACACCGATCCTTTTTTGCCCTTCCGCCATCTGGATCCCACTTCCTTTTCTACTATCATAACAGGAGTTGACCAAAAAATGGAGAAAAGCGTCCAGCCGCAGAATGCAGTGGACGCTTTATGTGCTAGGCCTTGCTTTTCGCAATCTCTTCCGGTTTGAAAATCCCTGTCTCCGTCACGATCGCCGTGATATAGGCTGCAGGGGTGACATCGAATGCGGGATTGTACACCTTGATGTCATCCGGCGCTACCTGCTTGCCCAGACCGTGCGTAATTTCTTCGCCAGGGCGCTCTTCGATCGGAATCTGTGCCCCTGTCGCCGTCTCCAGATCAATAGAAGAAAGAGGTGCGGCGACGTAGAACGGAATGCCATGGGCTTTCGCCAAAACGGCTACGCCGTATGTGCCGATTTTGTTGGCTACATCCCCGTTGGCCGCCACGCGGTCGGTACCGACGATGACCGCCTGGACCTTGCCCTGGGACATGACCATTGCCGCCATGTTGTCGCAGATCAGCGTGACATCGATGCCAGCCTGCTGCAGTTCATACGCGGTCAGACGCGCTCCCTGCAGAACCGGACGTGTCTCATCGGCGAATACCTTCAGGTCCCAGCCCCGCTCCTTCGCCAGATAAAACGGCGCTGTCGCTGTACCGTAAGCTGCTGTCGCAAGTGCGCCGGGATTACAGTGCGTCAGAACACCCATTCCGTCTTCCAGCAAGGTAAGCAGATTCTCCCCGATCGTGCGGCAAACCTCCGCATCCTCTTTTTGAATCGCCAGCGCTTCATCCAATACCGCTGCCTTGAGCTGGACTACATCTTTTCCGGCATCGCGCTGCACACGCGCCTTGATCCGATCCAATGCCCAGAACAGGTTTACGGCTGTAGGACGGGAACTGCCCAAATACTCCGCCTTTTGGTTTACTTCAGCGATCAATGCTTCCGTTGTCGCTGCCTCGCTGTTGCGAACGCCCAAATACAAGCCATAAGCTGCCGCCATGCCAATCGCCGGGGCTCCCCTTACCTGCAGGTGGCGGATCGCCGCCCATACCTCTTCTGCAGTGGTCAATGTCAAATAGATCGTTTCTACTGGCAATTTCGTCTGGTCAAGCAAGACCAGCGCGTTATTCTCCCACTTTACCGGGGTAAGTTGTGAACTTGTTGTCATACGGTTGCTGCCTCCTGGTAAAATTTCGCGGTAACGGAACGGACCAGATCGGTAATATCGGTCGACTCGCCTATCTTGGTGCGCTGCAAAATCAACGCTTCCCCGATTGCGAGAGCCAGACGTTCCGCTTCTGCGCGCGTCTGCTCATCAGCGATCTCGTTCAGATCCGCCACTCCCGCAAGCCCAATGACGCGGCGCAGAATTTTGCAGCCTGCATATCCTGCCGTGTCCTGGATCAGTCGGTTCACATAGCTCTCCCACAAGCCTTCTACATGAGCGCTGCGCTCCTTGGCTTGCTTGTGCCAAAGCTGGACAAACTGCGAAACGAATTCGTTCCACACATCCTCTACCGTCTCCAACAGGTATTCGCGATACGATTCCCGTTCTCCTGGGTCAGCTTGCAATCCGTGCTGTCCTGCGTAGTTGAGCAGCAGATTGGCGATCACCGCACCGATGTCAAAGCCAAGCGGTCCATAGTAGGCGAATTCGGGATCGATCACTTTCAGGCTGGTCTTCGTCACGAAGATGCTTCCTGTATGCAGATCTCCATGAAGCAAGGCTTCTGCGCGCGTCAGAAAATCGTATTTCAGCTTGGCGATTTCCAGCTTCAGCGGCTTGTTCTGCCAGATCGCTTCCACTTCCCGCTGAATCAGCGGATTGAAGTTGTTGGTCGGCGCATTTTCATAAGGGTCTGTGAAAACGAGATCTTCAGTAATTTTGCATAATTCTGGATTGATGAATCTTCCGACAAGTGCTTTTTTCTCATACGGATGAGATCCGAGATCAGAGGTATAGAAAAGGGTGTGCGCGAGAAACTTGCCGATCTGCTTTGCGAACAGCGGATAGCGGTTGCCCTCGATCAAGCCTTTGCGCATGATGATGTGGTCTCCGACGTTCTCCATCACGGTCAAAGCAAGCTCTTGATCAAAATGGTACACCTGCGGCACCAGCTCCGGCACTCGTTTGTACTGGATTTGCAGGGCCTCGCTTTCGATGCGGGCACGATCCAGCGTCAAGGGCCAAGACTCGCCCACCACGCGAGCATACGGCAGCGCCTGCTTCACGATGACGCTTTTTCCCGTTGCCTCCTCGCGAATATCAAACACCAGATTCAGGTTTCCGTCGCCGATTTCCCGGCTGGACAGGTCGGCTCCTTCTGAAAACAGCCCGGGCAATTCCTTTACATACTGTACTGCTTCTTGTTCTGTCAGCGCGCGATAGGCCATAGTCTGCCATTCTCCCCTCTAGCTCTTTTTTGATCTATTCCTAAAAGAAATAAAAAACCTCTTTTCTCGAAGAAAAGAGGTTGTCATCGTACACGCATCAGGTAAACGTGCCCGTCTCCCCCTTATCTTCCAGACCACTTTTGTTTCTGCAGGAATTAGCACCGTGCATGTCGCATATTGCAGTCGCGTTATGCGGCTGAATCGCGTCATGTCGGTTGCCGGGTATCATCGGGCCAGTCCCTCCACCTTCTCTGGATAAGGTATCCAACGTATGCAGTTTTGATTAGTTTGAATCATACAACCCGTGGTGGAAGCTGTCAACTCCCTTTTTGCTCCTGTACGTCACCAACTGTTCTGAGAGCCGGACGCGGAGGGACGTTCCCAGTTCCACCAGTCCACCTTGCCCAAAAAGGCAGCGGTGATCGAAGGCTCTTCCCGAAGCTTGAGCAATTCCTTGGTCGGTCCCGTGACGATTGCGCCGTAGATGCGGACGCCGTTTTTCTGCAGGTATTGATAGCGATCTTGGATTTTCGGATCGTTGGTCCACATCAGGCCTCTGCCGACCGCCCTGCTCAGCCGCTCCTGATCGGCTAAATATTTCATCTCGGATACGTAGGCTGCTGCCCGTCGATCTCCCTCGCCGTTGACCTGAATGGACGCCCCTCCATAATCCAAGCTGCGCTCGGAAAAGCCCCAGACCTTCCCTGCTGACAGCAATAGATCGCCTCTCTCCTCGTCCGCCTGTTTGATCTCTTCCCCCGTGTCTACCGCGAACCAGACCGTCTCATGCTCGTAATCAGGCAGATGGCTCAAGATCAGTTGCTGATACTCCTCATAGGTCAGACGCCGATCGAAGGAGATGGCCAACTGCGAGACCGTTCCCTCCGGCAGCTTTTCCATTGCTTTCCACGCTGGGTCCCGCCGGAATTTCGTCTCTTCTGATGTCGCTGCTTCATTCGGATAGCGAAAGAACAATTTGACATCGCGGATTCCGTTGGGCCACTTGGGCTGTGCATGGATCAGCCACAAAAGATTGGTGCTCTCCATCCTGCCTGCGTTCTGATTCTCTTTTCCCACCTGTTCGCGCAGCTCCATCTGGATGTTTCCGTACAAAAGGCCGATCTGCGAGCCGCTGCTTCCGGCCGTGATCCCCGGTTGGGTGAAATTCACCATGCTCCTCGTCACGCGGTACAGATCGTCGTACATGGCTCTGCCGAACCAGCCATTGATGAAAAAAATCAAAACTCCCGCTGCAAACGCAATCCCGAGCGTAAAAGCGGAGTTGCCAAAACGCATCCGCCACTTTCCGCGACGCAGGATTTTGCGCTGTTTTTCTTCGGGCAGTCCAATCGGTTCGGACGATTTCTCCTCGTTTTCCTCGCCGAGCAAAAGTCGCTCAAGCTTTTGTGCATACTCCTCATCGTCAGCCAGTTCTTCTTGCAGCCGCTTCTTTTCCTCTTCCGTCAGCTCGCCGCGCAGATAGGCGAGCAGCCGTCCTTCTTTGTTGTTATCTTCCCTGTTCGTCATCCGCCTGATCCCTCCACAACTTGCGCATCTTTTGTCGTCCGCGAAAAAGCGAACGCTTGACATCTGCCAGACTGATTCCCAATACCTCGGCGATCTCTGCGTATCGAAACTGCATGGCAAACAGCAGAATCACCTGTCGCTGCTGCTCGGGCAAAAGCTCCAGATAGGCGTGCGCCGTCTCCCACAATTCCTGCGACACGAAGACTTCTGCCGGATCCATCGCCTGCAGGTCCGCCCTCTCCGGCAGTCGCTCCATAATCTGCAAAGGGTGTCTTGCCTGCTTGCGATGCCAATCGACAAACGCGTTGTATGCTACCTTGAACAGCCAGGGACGCACCTTTTCCCCGCGGTAGTCATCCAGGGCCTGAAAAGCGCGGAAAAAGGTTTCCTGCGTCAGATCCTCTGCCTGCCTCGCATCCCTTGTCAGTCGGAAAAGATAGCGGTAAATGTCATTTACGTGTAACCGGTACACGTCTTCCAGGCCTACTTTCCCAACCTTCTCACACCCTTTCATCCCTTACCACGTCCTTACAGCCAAAAAGGTTTCACTCCGGGTGCCTGCCCTGAAAAACAAACATTGACTCCTGTTTGAGAACGTCATATCATGGGTGTATCTCATACGCGTCTACGCGTATCAACAACATAACTCTTATCGCGAGCTGGCTGAGGGACTGGCCCTATGATGCCCGGCAACCGGCGCTCATCTACCACGTTGTAGTGAGCGAAACGGTGCTAATTCCAACGGATAAGAGTCAAGCGCCTGTCTTGACTTCTTACCCGAGAGATGAGAGGCGACGAAAAAACGTTCTTCAGACGACAAGCGCCTCCCACTCCGGGAGGTTTTTTTTCGTTTCCGAAGCTTCTGCAAGCCAAATGATCACGAATGAAAAAGGAGGCTTATTCCTGACGATGAGTGAACAGCGCATCCTTGTTACGTATTTGACACAAGCCAAAGATCTGAATAAAAAAGCAGAGGCGATCGCCGTCGGCATGACGGTAGGCTCCTGGACAGATTTGCCTGCCGCCAAACAAGAGGAATTGAAACCCTACCTCGGGGAAGCCGTCCAGGCAAAAGTGCTGGAAACGCTGGCAAACGGCGAGCAGCGTGGCTTGATTACCGTCAGTTATCCAGTACGCAATTTTACCCCGGATATCCCTTCTCTGTTAACCGGGATTTTCGGCAAACTCTCAATGGACGGAAAAATCAAACTCATGGACATCAGCTTGCCTGAGTCGCTTCTGGGACACTTCCCAGGTCCCAAGTTTGGGATCGACGGCCTCCGCAACCGACTCGGTGCCCATGATCGTCCGCTGCTCATGAGCATTTTCAAATCATGCCTGGGGCTTCCTTTTGACGATCTGAAAACCCAGTTCCGCGCTCAGGCGTTGGGAGGCGTCGACCTAGTCAAGGATGACGAGATCTTCTTCGCCGATGATCGTGCGCCATTCCTCGAACGGATCAAGGCGTTCAAACAGATCGCGTTGGAGGCTGAGGCTGAGACAGGAAAACCGGTCCTTTACGCAGCCAATCTGACTGGACCTGTCCATGAGCTGAACGAAAAGGCGAAACGCGCCGTAGAAGCAGGTGCCGATTGCCTGCTGTTCAACGTGCTGGCTTTCGGATTCGACGCCCTGCATCGCTTGGCGGCTGACCCGGATATCAACATCCCGATCATGGCTCACCCGGCATTGGCGGGGGCTTACTACCCGTCGCCTGATTACGGCATCGCCACGCCGCTTCTGCTCGGTACACTGATGCGGATCGCCGGAGCCGACCTGGTTCTGTTCCCATCGCCGTACGGGAACGTCGCCTTGGACAAAAACGAAGCACTGAAACTGGCAGATCATCTGACCAAGCCGCTCGAAGGCGTACGCCGCTCCTTCCCGGTGCCGTCCGCTGGCATTCACCCTGGACTCGTCCCGCAATTGTACGCGGACTTCGGTCTGGATCAGATCGTCAATGCAGGCGGCGGCATTCACGGCCATCCTGGCGGAGCGACTGCTGGAGCGAAGGCATTCGTCGCTGCGATCGAAGCGGTGACAGCAGGCCGAAGCTTGCAGGATGCAGCGGCCGATTCCGCTGAATTGGCGATAGCCCTCGAAAAATGGGGTGGCGGACGATGAGCAAGAAATTAGTCCTTTTTTGCGACTTCGACGGAACCATCACCGAAAAAGACAACATCGTCTCCATCGTGCGCAAATTCGCGCCACCCGAGTGCGAAACGCTGATCGAGCAGATCCTGACGCAAAAAATCACGATTCAATCTGGCGTCGGCCAGTTGTTTCAGATGGTCCCCTCCTCGAAAAAACAGGAGATCATTGATTTTATTCTCGAAGAAGCGAAGATTCGCCCCGGCTTTGCTGAATTTGTCCGCTTCTGCCGCGAGGAGGGCGTGGAGCTTCTGATCACCAGCGGCGGCATCGACTTTTTCGTAGAGCCGATCCTCGCTCCATTCGATTTGACTGGCGTGCCGATCTACTGCAACGGAAGCGATTTTTCAGGAGATCACATTACGATCACCTGGCCGCATCACTGCGACGAGCATTGCTCGACCGGCTGCGGCATGTGCAAGACAACGATCATTCGCCGCTACGACCCGAATCAGTATTTTCGCGTCGTAATTGGCGATTCCATCACTGACCTGGCAGGAGCCAAAATTGCCGACTACGTGATTGCCCGCTCCCTTCTGGCGCAGAAAGCGCAGGAGCTGCAATTGCCGCATCGCACCTTTGCCACCTTCCACGAGGTGATTGCCATTTTACAGGATTTGAAACACCAACAGGAGGTCTCTTAGCCATGACAGCAACATTGGAGCAACGCCTGGATGCCTTCCGCCGTCTCGATGACGTGAAAATGACCTTTGCCCGTCGGGACTGGTTCCCTGGCACCAGCGGCAATTTGTCCATCAAGATCGCGGATGATCCCCTGCAATTTGCCGTTACTGCAAGCGGCAAAGACAAAACCAAGCTTTCACCCGAGGATTATCTCATCGTCGATAAAGACTCTCGTCCGGTCGATGCCACTACCCTGAAGCCTTCCGCCGAGACCTTGATCCACGCTGTCGTCTATAAAAAATTCGCGCAAGCCGGTGCCTGCTTCCACGTGCACACCGTCTGGAATAATCTGATCTCAGAGCTGTACTTCGGTCAGCGCGCCTTCTCCATTCAGGGCCAGGAACTGATCAAGGGCCTGGGAATCTGGGAAGAAAATGCACGCATTACGATCCCGATCGTCGAGAACTTTGCAGATATTCCTACTTTGGCAGTCGCCATCGAAAAAGTCATCACGCCGGAAGTACCCGGTGTTCTGATCCGCAACCACGGCATCTACGCGTGGGGCGGCAATGACTTCGAGGCGAAGCGTCACCTCGAAGCATTCGAATTCCTGTTTGAGTACCACGCTCGCTGGCTGCAGCTGCGTCACGCGACCGTGTCCACTTCTACCACCACAATCTAAGGAGGGCTTCAAGCATGGCACAAGTTCGTTTTCACGATACCAACGAGTACATCAAAGGCGCTGCGGAAGTAAACGACTTCCTCAGCACCCAGGGCATTATTTATGAGCATTGGGGAGTTGATCGCCTGGCCCCCAACCTGCGCGACAACTACAGCCCGACAGAGGAAGAGAAGCAGCAGATTCTGGACGCGTTCAAACCGGAGATCGAGGACATCAGCAAGCGTCGCGGCTATCTGACAGCTGACATCATCGTCCTCTCCGACAACAACCCCAATCTGGATGAGCTTCTCGTCAAATTCAAAGCAGAGCATCACCATACAGATGATGAGTGCCGCTTCTGCGTAGACGGCCATGGCATTTTTGCGATCAAAGGCGATGACGGCCGCTACTTTGACGTAGAATTGGAGCCGGGCGACCTGATCTCCGTACCGCCCAACTTCCGCCACTACTTTACTCTGATGGATGACCGCAAAATCAAGGCGATTCGCCTGTTCGTCACCCCTGCAGGCTGGGAAGCCATCTATTAATCAACAGCACCCTGGTTGCCAACACTGCCGACCGGGGTGTTTTTTTGTTATTTGACCACGCCATTACCCTTGATCGATACTTCCGGGATGATCTGGACGGAGGCTTTGGTAAATTCTTTTGTCCAGTTATCCTTCACCTTCTTCCACTCCTCGTATTCGTAAGCCCTGGCATGCATGCCAAAACCAAATGGATCTGTGGCGGATTTCTGGCATTTTTCGATTAATTTGGCGTATGACTTGCGCAGTTCTTCCTCAATCTCCCGCTCCATTTGCTTGTATCCCTTCTCCATATCGAAAGGAAACAGTCTTTCTGTAATCGATATTTTCAGCTTCTGGCGCACCGTAAAATGAAAACGGCCATCCTGATACGAAGTCTCTATTTTATTGGATACATCTTTTATGACGATACTAACCTTGCTTTTTATAATTTTGCCACGCTCTTGATGTTCCGGTAGAAGAAAGCTCATCGCAACATCCCCTTGCTTTCCATCAAGCAACAGCAGCAGAAGAGTAGATTCTGGCGGCTCAATCAGTTTTACATAGGTTCCTTTTCCGCTCAATAGTGCAATTCCCATCACCTTCACTACCTGATTATCTTTCTTGATCTCTGTGAGTATGGGTGTAATCCCTTTTTCCAGGATTTGGCGATGCAGATCCTGCGCTTTTGTTTTGACAGTCACGTTTCTGCGGGCGGCTGTATCAATGAGCTTCGTCAGATGAAGAGCTAGGCGCGGCTTGTCCTTCGGGTTAAAATGAAATAATTCATGGACATCTCCATCGTATACAACCATTCGTGAGTTAACCGTAAGGCGCGCATCCCGATAGATCACATCCAAGTATCTGAACCACTCCGGATGTTTCAAAAACCGTTTTCCAAGAATATACACCTGAATTTTTCCTGGCAGCGTAATTCCCGTGACCACCTCGTCCAGACGGACTCTAGCCTCTCGAAAGGTATCCGCCTTCACACCGAACTCCTCCGACTTTTTCTTTGCCTCTTTACTGAAGACAGGGCTTGATAAATAAAACAGAATTTCGTTTTTTTCATTCAAGTCAATTCCAGCCATAAGCGTGATCGTCGTATCCTCCAGATCGATTCTGTCCATACAGCCGGATAAGCACGTGGTCACCATCACCAACAACAAGATTCGTATGCATGCTTTCATATTTTTCTCCCCTTGGCTGATCGATGGTATAGCCAGATAGGTCCGGATATGAGTAGAGGCACGGCATACCCAAAGACTAGGCCGGCTTGGCTCCAGAGCTCCGTCAATCTCCTCAGATCCATAAAAGTTGGCGTGTACAGCCAAAAAGCCGCCACGAGCAGAATTAAAAAGACTTTCAATTGCTTTCTAGGGTCCCATTTTTTCAGTAAGTGACTGGATGAAAAGATTGTAAAGTAGACGTAAGGAAAGATGGTCGTAGACAGCACCAGCAAGTAGAAGGACAAGAAAGTAATGTCCACTCGCTCCAGAAAACGATATTCTATGCCTTTCAGCAAAACAAGGGTAGGCCAGGTATACTTCGTGATCTCATCGGGACTGAAATACGTGAAGCAAAGTATGGTAACGTGCAGAAATACAAGCAAGGACCAGGTATTGGCCGCTACGATCCCTAGCGCTGCATACTTCTTATTATGCAGGAATGGGTATGCAAAGAAAGCCAGCTCAAATCCAAGAAAGGAGTATACCGTTAATCTAGCTCCCGAGATGATGGGACCCCACCCCTCTTTTACGACAGGAAGCAAATTCAGCCAATGGGCGTCGCTCAGCGTGATCGTCAGCACAACTGGCATCCAGAGTGTAAGATAGAAAATCAGTTCCGAATATCTTCCAAGTACATGTATGCCTTTCTGGAGGATTACATAAGTCGGAATTACAAACAGGAAAACGATCAAATAACCAGGTGTCTGCGTGAGAATCCATATATTCAAGATCCCCACCGTATTTCCAATCACCGTAATACACGCTAATAAACAGTACAAAATGATCAGGACAATCGCTGCTCTCCCTACCCATTTTCCCAAGAATAGCGGCAGCAGCTCAACAATCGTATGATTTGGATACCGTTTCATGACACTGATAATCAGCAGACTGGCGATTACGGCTGCACCCCCACCGATCAAAAGAGAGATCCACCCGTCCGTTCCTGCCGCTTCCGCCAACTCCCGAGGCATGGACAATACACCGATTCCCACCTGTGTTCCATGTATTAAAAAAATGTACTGGAGGACCGTCAACTTGGGTGGTACAGATTTGTTCATTGCTGATCCTCCTTCCTCCAGTTTTTCCCCTGTCTGCGCGATTGAGTCGACAAGACACTCGTTGGCCGGTTCTTCATGAGCCAAAGGGGAAGCCGCAGAAATGTATCCTTCAAATCCTGAAACCTTACTGGTGCAAACGGACTCGCGTAAGGTGCCCCCAGCGATTCCAAGGAGATCAGATGCCCAATCAGGATCATAAAGCCGATGACAATGCCGATGATCCCGAACATCGAAGCTAGCCCCATCATGGCGAAACGAACCAGCCTGATAGCAGCAGCCATGTCATAGTTGGGAAAAATGAACGAGGAGATCGCTGTAAACGCCACCACAATCACCATGACATTGCTAACAATCCCTGCTTGTACGACAGCCTGACCAATGACAATACCTCCGACAATCCCAACCGTTTGCCCAATCGGGGAAGGCAACCGAATCCCTGCTTCCCTCAGCATTTCCAGCGTCAGCTCCATCATTACCGCTTCGATTAAGGGCGGAAAAGGCACCCTTTCCCTTGACTCGCCCACCGTTAAAATCAAATCTAGCGGGATCAACTCGTAATTGAACGAGATCAAGGCAATGTAGAGGGCAGGTAGAAAAGTTGCAACCACCATGGCTAAAAAGCGCAACAAACGGATAAAAGAGGATACCAGCCAGCGCGTACTGTAATCGTCGACGGATTGAAAGAACGAGACAAACGTGCTTGGCGCTATCAAGACACTGGGAGACCGGTCTACTATGATGCCAATTCGGCCCTGCAACAAATGAGAAGCTGCTGTATCAGGCCTTTCCGTCGTATAAAATTGGGGAAAAGGTGAGTATGGATTGTCTTCAATCATTTCCTCCAGCTCACCGGTGTTGAGTACGGCGTCAACTGTGATAGCGGTGATCCGATCCTCCAAGATTCGAAGCAAATCCGGGTCGACAATATCTTCGACAAACATGACAGAGACTTTGCAGACTCCTCTTTGCCCGACCCAGATTTCCTTGATCTTCAGCTCTCGATTGGGAATGTATCGCCGAATCAAAGCAATGTTTTGCAAAGCCGTTTCCACAAAACCTTGATGAGCGCCCTTCAAGGAAGTCTCTAACTGCGGATCTTCAATAGCGCGTTGCGGCCATCCGTTCGTATCCAATGCATACGCTTCTCGCTGCCCTTCAATAAACAGCAAGCTGCTTCCTTGCAAAATTTTATCTTCGACAGTTCGAAAGTCGTAGACGGGTGAAATTTGACTAACAGACAACAGACCAAATATACTGATGCCTCCTTGTTCGGGTGGAGCCATAAGGGGGCGCAGCACATTGTTGTTGATGGAATTTTTGTCCACCAACCCATCCAGGTAAACCAACGTTACCTGCCCCTCCATATAGTTGCTGGTAAAGCTGCGTATAACCAGGTCAGGGGTTAGGGTAAAGATATTGGTTATCTCCTCGATATTTTCGCTTGTTCGATTACTGATCATGCGGTTTTGAGCAAGGGGAGCAGACGGGCTGATTCTCTCAGTCACAAACGCCTTTTTTCTTTTCATCCATCCTCTGATTCTCATCTTGCGGCTTTCCTGCCTCCCAGTAGTTTGTTCTGTTAGCGTTGGTGACTACTGGGAAAACTATTCACAACCGATTTGAATGGACGCTGCTTTTTAGAGATTTCAAATAAAAAAGGAGCCAAGGGAAATTTCCCTTAGCTCCTTGCTGATTCTTCCTTAGGTTCTATACCACGTATCCATCTGCTTCAATGACGCGATCGGCAATGGCTCGTTTCAGTTGAACGGTATTGATCGGTGTACGGCGAGTCAGCTTTTTCAGGATGGAGAGGCGCAGACGCAGATCGTCTCCTTCTTCCATCGCGGCCAGAGCTTCCTTCGCCCAAGCCTCTACGCGATCAAACGCTTCCTGCACATAGACGACCGTCAGATCCAGCTTTTGCTGCTCTTGCTCCAGCCCGTTGGCAGCGATCGCTTTTTCCGTCCGTTTTACGACGCTATCCATCGCATACAGCTCGATCAGCATATCGGCCGCGAAGACCAACAGCTCCTGCTCCTTGGAGATGGCTTGCTGGTACTTCATCAGCGCTGAGCCCGCGACCATCAGGATGATTTTGCGCGTCATCTCGATCAGATGCTTCTCTGCCACCAGCGGCGCGTCTTCGATCTCCTCGGGATAGTAGCTCATCAGCTCTTCCTGCAGACCTGCGGCGGCTTGCAGCAACGGCAGCTCGCCTTTCATCGCTTTCTTCACAAGCGTATCTGGGATCAGCAAGCGATTGATTTCATTGGTTCCCTCAAAAATGCGGTTGATGCGGGAGTCGCGGTACATATTCTCGATCTCATATTCGGACATGAAGCCGTACCCCCCATGGATTTGCACGCCTTCATCCACACAGTAATCGAGCACTTCGGTCGCAAATACTTTATTGATCGAGCATTCAATGGCATAATCTGCAATGGCCTTGGCGATTTCCTTCCCATCGTCTGCCTTCTCGCCCAGGCTGTTGAGCGCCACATCGAACAGGCCCACAGTACGGTAGACGGAGCTTTCCGCAGCATACGTCTTGGTCGCCATATTCGCCAGCTTGTTTTTGATCAGCGTGAAGTTGGCAATTGGCGTTTTGAACTGCTTGCGTTCCTTCGCGTAGGTCGTGGCAAGCTCCAAGGCACGCTTCGCAGAACCTACAGCACCTACTGCCAGCTTGTAGCGCCCGACGTTGAGAATGTTGAAGGCAATCACATGGCCGCGGCCAGGTTCACCCAGCAGATTTTCTACCGGTACCGGCACATCCTGCAAAATCACGGTGCGTGTCGAGGAGCCCTTGATTCCCATTTTCTTTTCTTCCGGTCCAAAAGAAACACCCGGGAATGTGCGCTCAACGATAAATGCGGTAAATTTCTCCCCGTCGATCTTGGCGTACACCACGAATACATCCGCAAAGCCCGCATTCGTAATCCACTGCTTTTCCCCGTTGAGGATGTAGTGTTTGCCATCCTCCGAGAGCGTCGCGGTCGTCTTGGCACCGAGGGCGTCCGAGCCTGAACCCGGTTCGGTCAAGCAGTACGCAGCCAGGCGTTTCCCGGACGCCAGATCAGGCAGGTAGCGGTTCTTCTGGTCTTCGTTTCCGAAATAGACGATTGGGAGAGAACCGATCCCCACATGGGCGCCGAAGCTAAGCGCAAAGCCGCGAGAGAGCGCGAATTTTTCCGTGACGAGAGCGGTGCTTACCTTGTCGAGTCCCAGACCTTCGTACGTCTCTGGCACATCACCTGCCAACAGCCCCAGTTCCCCTGCTTCTTTCAACAGACGCACGGAGATATCGAATTGATGGTTCTCGATTTCCTCCAGGTGCGGACGAACCTCATTGACGACGAATTCTTCCGTCGTTTTGGCGATCATTTTTTGTTCTTCGGTATACTCCTCCGGCACGAACACATCATCAGCCGAGCCTGCATCAATCAAAAAACTGCCACCGCGGATCAATTCTTTTGTCTCTCCCATGTCTATCTCTCCTCACATTTTGAAATTGTTGGATTGATTTACATCATTTCAAAAACGCCCGCTGCACCCATGCCGCCGCCGATGCACATGGTAACGACACCGTATTTACCGCCGCGACGCTTCATTTCATTCAGCAGCGAGACGGTCAAGCGAGCGCCTGTGCAGCCCAACGGATGCCCCAAAGCAATGGCACCGCCGTTGACGTTTACCTTTTCCTGATCGAGTCCTAATTCGCGAATGACTGCCAAAGCCTGGGAAGCGAACGCTTCGTTCAACTCGAACAGATCTACATCCTCGATCGTCAGGCCAGCCATTTTCAATGCCTTCGGAATCGCAACGACCGGACCGATCCCCATCACATCCGGGTCTACCCCGCCGACGGTAAAGGAATGGAACTTGGCGATCGGCTCCACGCCCAACTCTGCCGCTTTCTCCGCTGACATGATCAACACGGCTGCCGCACCATCGCTCGTTTGCGAGGAATTGCCTGCCGTGACGCTCCCCTTGACGTTGAAGACTGGCTTCAGCTTGGCGAGCGCTTCCGGCGTACTGTCCGGTCGCGGCCCCTCGTCCGTAGTGAAGACGCGCTCCTTGACCACCAGTTTTCCGTTTTGATCAAAGGCATGCTGCTTCACTGTGACCGGTACGATCTCATCCTGGAACTTGCCAGCCGCTATGGCTGCTGCTGCCCGCTTGTGGCTGGTCAAGGCAAACGCATCCTGGTCTTCACGGGATATGTTGTAGCGATTCGCTACCTCCTCCGCTGTGTGTCCCATGCCCATATAGGCTTCCGGCAAGGTTTCCACCAGCGTCGGGTTGAGCGCGACCTTGTGCCCTGTCATCGGCAAAAGGCTCATGCTTTCCACGCCGCCTGCCACGATGACATCTGCGCCGCCGACCATGATCTGCTGGGCGCCATATGCAATCGTCTGCAAGCCGGAGGAGCAGAAACGGTTGATCGTAATGCCCGACACATTCGTCGGCAATCCGGCGCGAAGTCCGATCAATCGCGCCATATTCATACCCTGCTCCGCTTCCGGCACGGCATTCCCGATAATCACGTCTTCAATGTCGGCCGGGTCCAACTGCGGAACCCGGCGCAACAGGTCGCGAATCACCTCTGCCCCCATATCGACGGGATGCATATCCTTCAAGCTTCCTTTTTTTGCTCGGCCGATCGCGGTGCGGGCACCTGCGACAATCACTGCTTCTCTCATCCTTTTTACCCCCCTAGTTGCGCAATGGCTTGTTTTTCGTCAGCATGTGCTGCATCCGCTGCTGCGATTTTGGAGTCTTGATCAGTTCCAGGAAGGCTTGCTTCTCCAACTCCAAAATGTATTCTTCCGTCACTTCGGTCCCTGCTGGCAGGTTGCCGCCGGACAAAACATAGGCGATTTTGCTGGCAATCAGTTCATCGTGATCGCTGATATAGCCGCTTTTCTTCATTGCGTAAATGTTCTGGCGCAATGTCGCGTAGCCGGTATCCCCGATGACGCGGACCTTGCGCGGCACTGGCGGGGTGTAGCCTGCGCGATCCATCTCCAGCACCAGCTGCTTGGCATCGTACAAGAGATGGTCCGGGTTGACGCTGATCCGGTCTGTCGGGCGCAGATAGCCCAGGTTAATGGCTTCCTGACCGCTTGTCGACACCTTAGCCATCGCAATCGTCTCAAAAGCGCGAGCGACGAACGGGAAAGGATCGACCGGGACGGTACCGCCCTGCGGCACATTTTCCATGGCACGGAAGAGCATCTCCTTGGTACCGCCGCCACCTGGCAACAAGCCCACGCCTACCTCCACCAATCCGAGATAGGTCTCAGCTGATGCCTGCACCCGGTCCGCCAGATAGCTGACCTCTACTCCGCCGCCCAAGGTCATGCCAAAAGGTGCGGCAACGACTGGGCGATGCATGTAGCGGATGGCACGCGCCGCCTTGTGGAAATTGGTCACCAGCATGTCGAGCTCGAACCAGTTCTCGTCCTGCGCCTCCATCAGCGCCATCGCCAGATTCAAGCCCACGCAGAAGTTCTTGCCCTGGTTGCCGATGACGAGACCCAGGTAGTTTTTCTTCACTTCCTCTGCGGCGAAATTCGCCATTTGCAGGACATCCATGCCTAATGCATTGTTCGGAGAGGTGAACTCCAGGCAAGCCACGCCATCTCCCAGGTCGATCAAGGCAGCGCCGGCGTTTTTCTTGATCAGCTTGCCCTGCTCCTTGAGCGCCGCCAAATTGATTTTTTCCTTTTTGCTCTCGACTTCCTTATACTTGCCGCCGATCGAAAAGACCGAGAGACGTCCCTCCTGCTTCTGGTAGAACGAGGTTTTTCCGCTTGCCAGAAGCTCTTCCACGAGGGCAGGGATTCTCTCCCCTTCTTCTCTCATACGCGCGACCGACTTCTCGACACCGATGGCGTCCCACGTCTCGAACGGCCCCAGCTCCCAGCCGAAGCCCCATTTCATCGCCTGGTCGACCGCCACGATATCGTCTGCGATCTCATACGTCTTGTCCGCGGCATACAAGAGAACCTTTTTGAAGACGTTCCAGACGAATTCGCTTCCCTTGTCTTTGCCGTAGACGAGCGCCTTCAGCTTCTCAGGCAAGGCTTTTGCCGTCTTGGCGGCATCGAGGGAGGGGAATTTCGCTTTCACGCTTGGACGGTACTCCAGCGTCGCTGTGTCGATCGCATGGATTTCTTTTCCTTGGGCGGTTTTGATTTGTTTAAAGAAGCCTTGGCCCGCCTTCTGGCCGATCCAGCGCCGCTCGACCATCTGCAAGACAAAATCCGGTATTTCAAAGACAGCCTTTTCTTCCTCATCGGAGCTTTTGTTTTTTACGTTGTTGGCGACGTGCACATAGGTGTCCAGTCCCACCACATCCAGCGTGCGAAAAGTGGCGCTCTTTGGACGACCGATCACAGGTCCGGTCAACGCGTCTACCTCGTCGACACCCAGTCCCGCCTTGACCATCTCCTGGATCGAGACCTGCAAGCCGTATGTACCGATCCGGTTGGCGATGAAGTTGGGCGTATCTTTGCAAAGGACCGTTCCTTTGCCCAGCACCCGCTCGCCAAACTGCATCATGAAGTCCACGATGGCAGGGTCTGTATCCGTGCCTGGAATGATTTCGAGCAGCTTCAGATAGCGAGGCGGATTGAAGAAATGCGTCCCGAGAAAATGCTTGCGGAACTCCTCGGAGCGGCCTTCGCTCATCTCGTTGATGGAAACTCCCGATGTGTTGGAAGAGACGATTGTGCCTGGTTGACGCACTTCCTCGATCATGGCGAACACCTTCTGCTTGATTGCCAGATTCTCCACCACGACCTCGATAATCCAGTCCACTTCCGCGAGCAAGGAGAGATGATCCTCGAAATTCCCAACTGTGATCCGCTCACTATATTGCTTATCATAGAGAGGAGCGGGTTTTTCCTTGAGCAGACGATCCTTGCCAGCCTGCGCGATCCGGTTGCGGACGGCAGCGTCAGCCAAGGTAAGCCCTTTTTTGCTTTCCTCCTCCGTCAGTTCACGCGGCACGATGTCGAGCAGATAGACGGGAATTCCTACGTTTGCCAGATGTGCGGCGATCCCGGCTCCCATCACTCCAGACCCGAGAACGGCAGCTTTGCGAATTTTGCGTTCCATCACCAAATCCTCCTCCGTTATGATCGATTATGCGGCAATCATAAAAATTTTCTGAATAGCGTGCTTTTCCTATTCATTATACGTTTTTGGCTGTCGTTCTGTCATGTAAATCATCTGATGTTTTGAATGAATACTCATTCATTTTGTGGGGAAAAAATGACATCTCACTTGCGGCCGGATGAGCCATGAGATGTTTGGTTCCACAAACTGAATCAGCGTTCAGTTGTCATTGTAATCGAAAATTCTGTCTCTTGCAAGATGAATGTAAGTCTTTAGACGTACAGGATAATCAAACCTGCGTTCCAAAAAGTTCCTCCTCGCGGTCATTACTCCCTCCTGGCTCTATACCATACACTCGACCTATCACATTTTTTACGATTGGGTGAGGTATTGTGCGAAATCAGACAGAAGGGAATACAATTCCCCACATTTCTTATTTTCAGGGAGAAAGAGGGTTGGTCCTCACTGGATTGCTTGCTTTTCTGCTTGCTGGAATATGCGCCGTTTGGGTCTTGCTGTACGGGGCATCTGTCGGCTCTGAAGGCGATGTCTCAAAAGCGTTTTCCTTCAACGCTGCACTCGGCATCTTTTTGCTGTCGACGGCTGCAATCAGTCCATTTTCGGGGATGAGCCGGATCAGCAGAACCGTTTTCCGGTGGAGCTACATCTTGCTTGCCCTTTATTCTTATTTTGCAGAAAACGTACAGAACTTTCGCGGCGTAGACCCCAGATTTCACAGCAACGGCAGTCCCTTTGATTACGTTGTATCCAACACATTTGCTTTTGTCGCGCTTCTTCTGGTCTTGTTCTATCTGTTTTTTGGTCTGTCATTCTTCCGTAAAAAAGCGTACAATCTTCATCCTGAACTTGTTTTGGGCATCCGCTACTCGATGATCGCCGTCCTCTTATCCATGGCGGGCGGGGTATGGATTTCCTTCCTACAGAGCCGTTATACCGGTCCGGACGGAAACATCATCTGGCTCCACGGTATAGGCTTTCACGCCTTGCAGGTCATTCCCGTCGCCGCCCTGTTGGCGAAGCATGCGCTGTCTGCACAGCTTCGCAGCAGGTGGATTCATCTGACTGGCCTCCTCTACTTGCTCGGCTTGATTGCGGTCGGGTGGCAAACGTATCTGGGCTTATCCGTACTCGAACTGTCACTTTTCCCCCTTCTGGCGTGGGCAAGCTTTGTGACGATCATCGCAATGGGTGGATTCCTGCTGTACAAGACCGTCAAAAATGGGCAAAGGTAGGGAATGATCTGATCCGTTCCGGTTACAAAAAGGGCACCCGCGTGGAGAGTGGGCGCCCTTCATTTCCTGCCTTATTACTGCTTGTAAATGACGTTGGCAAGCTTGCGGCCAAACGGACTGTATTTATCCTCTTCAAACACGTATTCGATCTGGTAGGTACCGTTCGCATTGTCTTTGTACTGGCCCACTACGATCAGTTTTTTTTTGTTGCCCTCATCGATTCTGGCTGTTAGATTGATATGCTCCGTATGCTTGGGCTTAAACGGGAAATCGGACCATTTTTTTAAAATGGACGAATCGAAAAACTTCGACAATCTTGCTTGATCGTTTTTTTCGTAAGCCAGGCTGGCTGCAGCCAAATAAGCTTGTGCCGCCTTGACATGACGGGCGTTGGAAGGCCCTGTAAACTGGTTGACGACATCACGCTCGTAAAAGCTGTGAAGACGGGTCAAGACCACAGCATACTGCGCTCGAGTCATGTACTCATAAGGGTTGAACTCGTCAGACGCGCCAAACAGACCGTATTCACTGATCGCGGTCGCATATGGAGAGTAGGTGTCTCGATAGTAGCTGTCCTGTTTCCATTCGTAAAAGCTGGTGAAATACGACTTGGCATCCTCTGGCTTGATATTGATTCCGCGAAATTTTTGCGGGGTCATCATATGGAACAGCACCATACTCGCCTCTTCTCGAGTGAGCGGACGCTGCAGGGCCGTCGAAGAAAGCCACCACTCCGGGTTATCCTTTTCCGGTTTGCGCATCAGCTTCCCGCTCTCAGCCAGGTACAAATAGTAAAGCATGCGATCGCCCGGGTCATAATCGGTGACAATGCCGGTCTCGATGCGGTACAGGGCTCGCAGATTGGCCAGAAGCTGCTCGATCTCCCAACGCGAGTTGTACCGGTAGTCCAGGTTGCCTTTGCGTTCAGGCTTTGCGAGGGGACCGTACACCGACTCAAACACCCGGTTCAGCAACGCGATCGCTTCCCCGCGCGAGATGTGTTTGTCTGGGTAAAATGACTGCCTGCCATCCCCCTTCAAAATCCCTAAATTGGCCAAATATTCAATATCGTCTTGTGCCCAATGTCCCCTTATATCCATATAGGGACTTTGTGCCGAGGCGCTTCCTGTCAAAGCATTTTGCGCAACCAGCAATAGCATCAGAAAACAGAACAGAATACGCTTGAAAATCATCGTTTCGTTCTCCTTTCCACCTTTTTCTAGATCTGTAATCCTCATATCGATAGGGATAAATGTAATAAGCTCACTGTCAAACAAAATACCAATTTATTGCCAGTATGTAAAGCTGATTTCGCCTAAAAACAAAGAAACTGCCCTATAGACCTAGGACAGTTGGATCAGTGTTACTTTTCTATTTTATCCATCCACTCAGGTCCCTTTTTTACCAAAACCTGATAGAGCATGAGGTTGAGGATACCAAACACCAGGAATAGGACCAAAGCCACAGGAATCAGCGAACCTCCCCAGCTGACCACCCCAAGTATCGTAATCGCAGCGAGCACTCCCCCGAACAGCAGTGAAAAAAGCGGATTGATATTTTGCTTGACCGCTTCTTGTTCTGAGGTCCAGCTCAGCTTGGGTCTTTGTAAATCAATCAAAAACCCGAACTGATTCATCAACATCACGCCAGGTATGGAGACAAATACCGCCAAGCCAGCAAGCAACGGCGTAATCGGCAAAAACCAGACAGCTATAGCCAGCAACACAAAAATGCTGAGAATGCTCAGGATTGTACCGGGGAAAAGCTTTGCCAGTAAAAACTGGCGGAAAGGCAGCGGGAAGCTTTTACTCAGGAAAAAGGCTTGCCCTTCCCTCGTGATTGCTGTCACAGAAGCAGAGTTCATTCCTGCTAAAACGATGCTGCCAGCAAGAAAAATGGCAACGCTAATTCCCCCTGTACCTGTTATCCAGCCGCGGAAAGCTTCAAGCAAATCCTTCCTGTCCTGAATTCCCACCAACGGAATCAAGATCAGAAAAGGCATCAACAGACTCGGCAACAAACAATTGAGCATATAGGCAGGAGTACGCCAAATCACTCGCCATTCCTTGATCGTGTAGGACCACCAGGCTGGGCGCATTTGAGCCAGTTTGGCAAAAGCATGCCCCTCCACCTTCCTGCGTGTGCCTGCAGAGTCACTAATGCCCATTACTCCTGCGAAGTAGAGGCGGTCTCCTGCAAAGGAAAAAAGCAGGATTCCCGCGAGTGTTGCCAGGAGAAACGCAAACAGATACCCCAGTCCGCTCCAGTATCCGCTTTCGACCAAGGCTAGTACAGCCAGCTTGGTGCTGGGAAAGATCTGTGTCGCGAGATTGAGCAGGACGTTTTCTCCGGACAAGAGTTGTTGCTGCATTTGCTCGATGTCCTCCATCGCGCTGTTTTGCCGCTGAATGAAGTACTGGAAGCCCAGCACCGCTCCAATCCCTACGATCCCGCCAATCAACCGCAAGCGATCCTTTCGCTTGCCGATATTGGTAAACCGCATGAACAGCATGACGAGGATGGACGATAGCGCCAGTGGTACAACGGGCACTACGAGAAAAAGGACGATCGCAAACAGATAATACAGCACACCAGCGTCGCTTTTGACCCCGTATACCACCAGCAAAGGCCCGATCAAGACCAACTCGGTCAGGTATTCGTAGAACAGGGCGACCAAAAACTTGGCCCCCAATATTTCCCTTGGAGCCAAGGGCAAGGGCAATAGATGCTCTACGTCCTGCGAATAGTAGAAAACCGTAATGACGTAGACGATTCCAAGCACGAAAATCGCGCAGGAGACCATCGCCAAGCCCATTCCCAAGATGGCGCTCTCTTGGCCAATCTGCGCCAGCCCATCGTACATTTCCGCGACAAACCAGACTCCACTGATGATCATTGGCAGAAACCCGATGAGCATCAGTGCAACAAGCATCAGACTTTTCCACTCGCTGCCCTTTTTTCTTGCCCCCATGCGGCTGGAGTTTTTCAGCATGATTTTGGTCAACAGCCAGATGTTATTCATGCTTGGTCAACTCCAGGAACAGACTCTCCAGCGACTCATGGGACTGGAAGTGCTCCTGCATCTGCGGGAAGGTGCCGCAGAAGAGGATCTTCCCCTTGTTGATGATCGCCACTCGGTCACAGAGCTTCTCCGCCACTTCCAGCACATGCGTCGAAAAGAACACGGTCCTGCCGCTGTCAGCGTGCTCGCGCATCATCTCCTTCAGGGTAAAGGAGGATTTGGGATCAAGCCCCGTCAAGGGCTCATCCAATATCCATACCTCGGGATGATGGACCAAGACGCCCATGATGACGATTTTTTGCCGCATGCCGTGAGAGTAGCTCTGGATGGTGTCGCCAAGCGCGTCCAGCATGTCAAAGCGCTTCGCCAGCGTTTCGATGCGGCTATTGCGCAGCTCCTGCTCCACGCCGTAGATATCCGCCATAAAGCTGACGTATTCCAGACCTTTCAGCCGTAAAAACAAGTCCGGGCTGTCCGGTACGTAGCCAAAGCGCTGCTTTGCCTTGATCGGGTCTGCAGCGATGTCGGTTCCATTGATGCGGATTTGCCCGGCATCCGGCTTGATGATCCCCGTTATCATTTTGATTGTTGTGGTTTTACCGGCTCCATTAGGACCCAGGAACCCAAATATTTCACCGTCGGGTATAGTCAAATCAAGGTTATCGACTGCCCGACGAATACCGTTATAACTTTTGCTTACACCATTCAGTTCAATCATGGCAACCTCTCCTCTTTCATAGAGAATTCCGTACTTCCCTGCTGTTTCATACGAATTAACTTATGAAAAAGTAACCGAAAAAAACGAAAGAGCCGGATCGTAAGTACCCAGCTCATTTGCCTACCTTCGTCGCTCTTTACATTGGTGGTACGTAGCTTCCATCGCGAAGCATGGTCAGCTCGCCCATGATGAACGCCAGGTCGGCATCATCCCCATCTCCGCTCTCGTCGATGGCTTCCAGCCTGCGCAGCAAAATACTGGCAAAGTCCTGGATCATGACAGGCTGTGCTTCCAAATCATTCTCGTCAAACACATCGTAGCTGGTCAGCGCCTCCAGGTGAGTCGCGAGGTGAAATCCTCCGATGTCGCCGAGAATTTCCCGCTTGTTCAATTTCGATTTTTCCAATTTTTTCAGCATGGAGACAATGTCATTGGCATACACGCTGGGGAATGCCACTTGATAAAAATTGCGGTTTTTTGCATCGTCCGTTTTGATAATCAAGATGTCGATTCCATCCGGCTTCTTTGCCTTCTTCCCAAATCCAAACATTTATTTTCCACCTCAATTGATCGATCTGCATAACTCTCTCCATGATAGACATATTCAGGTTGGGAGACAACCCCCATCCTGTTTCCTTTTTTCATTTTGACTTGGCAGGCAAATCTTAACACGTCTATTCCCTCCCGCTCCCACACACCCTAAGTAAAACTGCCAAAGAGGTGCGCAAAAAATGAAGCTAAGAAATATTTGGGTCTGTCTGCTGGTCGCAGCTTTTCTGGTAACGGGTTGCACTGGTTCCAAAGGCGGGGAGAAAAAAGAAGAAAAGACTACAAAGACACAAAGCAAGAAAGACGAAAAGACCACCAAAACAAAAACGAAGAGCAAAAAGGATAAAAAGAAGACAGTCAAAACAAAGAGCAAAAAAGCTGGTGAATCGATCAAGAAAAAGACGGTACATTCTTCGGCCGTACAAAAGCTGGGCAACAATAAAATGGACGTCGTCCTGTTTTTGAACCGTGCGGAGAACGTCGTGTCGGACGTCTACTTCGCTACCCTGGAGCACAAGGGAAAAACGGTAACGGAGGACGGCAAGCATTATCGGGAGCTGCCCAAACGCTTTGACACCAAGGAAAAGATCGTATCGCACTTCAACCGCTACTGGAGCCGACCATTGGCAGAAAGTCTGTATGACAATCTGTCCACCAAGCAAATCAATAAGAAAATGTATATCTCCATTCCAAATGTGGATTATCCGATGATGATTTCCGTACGAAATACGACGGTTCAAAAACAGGACGATCACGTGCGCGTCACTGTCAAGAATGTGACAGACCCTGCCTACTCCCCTGACCGTACTCTCCACTATCTTCTCGGACGCGACGGCAAAACCAAGCGCATTGAGATCGAATCCCGTACAGGGACCTATGGAAAAGAACATTTTCAATGATTCCCTTGACATTTCGGTAAAGAAAAGTGAATAATAGTTAATTAATAACGCGCATATGGTCGCTATGACGGGGAAAAGTAGAACTGCCCTTCAGGTCCAGAGAGCGAAATCCACTGGCTGAGAGATTTCGTCCTTGAATCAGTTTGAACCCACCCTTGAGCTTCCAGGGATGACCTGGACAGGTTTCTTTCACCTGTTATCCAAGAAAGAGAGCCGGACGCTACCAGCCTGAAGCATCGCTTCTCGCTGCAAACGTCAAGTAAGGTGGTACCGCGGAGGTCTTCAAGCCCTTTCGTCCTTATTCAAGTGACGAGAGGGCTTTTCTATTTTCAACGTAAATCAGGAGGAAGCACGATGAAGAAAGGAAAATTGCGGTTGGTTGTAAAGGTGGGCAGCAGCTCATTGGCAGCTGAAAGCGGCGGGGTCGATCCAGAGAAAATGTCACTGCTCGTCTCGGCAGTCCATCATCTGCGCGAGGCTGGTCATCAGGTCGTACTCGTCTCATCAGGAGCAGTAGCTAGCGGTTATCAAAAACTGGGGTACCAGCAACGACCGCGAACCCTCTCCGCCAAACAGGCAGCAGCAGCCATCGGGCAAAGTCTCCTGATGCAAACGTACACACAACTATTCGCTGCCCATCAGTGCAGTGTAGCGCAAATTCTTTTGACCCGCGGCGACTTTTCCGATCGCGAACGCTACCAGCACGCATTTCAAACCTTGTCCTTGCTGCTCGACAGACAGATCCTGCCGATCATCAATGAAAATGACACTGTATCCGTGGCGGAGCTGACGTTTGGCGACAACGACATGCTTGGTGCCCTGGTAGCCGGTCTGGTCCATGCCGACTTGTACATGATACTGACAGACA
The DNA here is from genome assembly GCF_000503775.1 of Brevibacillus panacihumi W25. Lineage (GTDB taxonomy): Bacteria > Bacillota > Bacilli > Brevibacillales > Brevibacillaceae > Brevibacillus > Brevibacillus panacihumi_A. Next base: position 1,563,841 of record NZ_KI629785.1, read on the forward strand.
CCAACGGTCTGTACGACAAGGACCCTCGTTCCAACGCCGACGCGTCGCGCATCCCTTGGCTGGCAGAAGTGACCGAAGAGGTGGAACAGCTAGCAGGAGGCGCTTCCCGGCTGGGAACAGGAGGCATGCGCTCCAAGCTGATCGCAGCGAAGACAGCACAAGGCTTGGGGATCCCCAGTTTTATCGGAAAATTGGAGCAACCGCAAGACCTGCTGGCAGTCGTGTCCGGAGACGGCAACGGCACCTATGTCAATTACCGGCCCGAAGAGCCCGCTCCAAGCGGTTTGCCTACTCGCAAGCAATGGATCAAGCTGCACTCCCCTACCCGCGGCTCGATCACCATTGACGAAGGCGCTGCAGAAGCGATTCTCGAGCAGAGACGCAGCCTGCTTCTGGCTGGCGTACGCGACGTAAACGGGACATTCTCCCCTGGTGAAGTCATCGAGGTGTACTGTGGCGGCGAACTGATCGGCCGCGGAGTCAGCCGTTTCGCAGCGGAAGAACTGGCAGAATCTCTTTCTACCGCCAAGACAGCGCGACGCAGCGGCACCGTGATCCATCGCGATCAGTGGACAGAGACGATCTAAACGAACGGTTTCAACCGATGTATGCCATCGGATTCTATAAAATGATGAGAGAGAAAAGGAGAGGGAGATTATGGGGAACTGGAAGCAGCAGCTTCAGGAGCAATTGCGATTGGCGAAGCAAGCATCGCGCAAATGGGCATTGTTGACCACCGAAGAGAAAAACAACGCGTTGACCGCGATCGGGGAACAGCTTCTGGCAGACGAGACTGCCATTCTGGAAGCAAATAAGCAGGATTTGGCCCGTGCAGAAGCAGATGGGCAAGCTAGCTCGTATCTGGACCGTCTCCGTCTGACACCGGAGCGTATCCGCGATTTGGTCGACGGTCTGCAGCAGCTCGTCGCTCTGGAGGATCCGGTCGGCCAATCGATGGACCGCTGGACTCGTCCCAACGGACTGGTCATGGAACAAATCCGCGTGCCGCTCGGCGTGATCGGCATGGTCTACGAGGCCCGCCCCAATGTGACGATCGATGCCGCAGCCATTGCCTTGAAGACCGGAAATGCCATCGTTCTGCGCGGCAGCCACAGCGCGGTGAACAGCAATCTCGCCCTCGCCCGGAGCATGCGCGACGCTCTGACGAAAAGCGGCCTGTCTCCTGAGGCCGTCCAATACCTGCCTTTTGCCGAGCATGAATCCGTCGACATGCTGTGTACCGCGAACGGTCTCATCGACGTGATCATTCCACGGGGCGGAGCCGGATTGATTTCCCGCGTGCTGAAAACCGCGAGCGTCCCTGTGCTGGAGACAGGAGTCGGCAATTGCCATATTTTTGTGGAGCGCACAGCCGATTACGCTATGGCGGAAACGATTGTCCTCAATGCCAAAACCAGCCGTCCTTCCGTCTGCAATGCGGCGGAGAGCCTTCTCCTCGACCACGAATGGCCGCTCGCTTCGCAGCGCGATCTCTTGCAGCGTCTGCATGATGCAGGGGTAGAAATTCGCGCGTGTGAACGGACACGAAAGCAGCATCCCGAGCTCTCCTCTTTCCTGAAGGAAGCAAACGAAGAGGATTGGGATACAGAATACATCGACCTGATTATAGCGGTGCGCACCGTGGAGAGCCTGGAGGACGCATTAGAGCATATTTCGCTGCACAGCACCGGCCACTCCGAAGCCATCGTGACTGAAAACGAAGCCGCTGCTCAGCGCTTCCTGGCAACAGTGGACGCCACGACTGTTTATCACAATGCGTCAACCCGCTTTACGGACGGCGGAGAATTCGGCTTCGGCGCAGAGATCGGCATCAGCACACAGAAGCTGCATGCACGCGGCCCAATGGGCTTGCCTGCACTCACTTCCTATAAATACGTCGTACGCGGCACAGGTCAGATCAGATAGTCCGGAAAGGAGGCAACATCTATGAACCCGCAACAGGGTAGTTCCATTGAAGGACAAATCGGTTTTCTGGGAGCAGGCTCCATCGTTGAAGCTATGCTTTCTGGCATTATCAAAAAGGGACTTGTCTCCCCGAGACAAATCCTGGTATCCAACCGAAACAATCAAGAGCGGCTTGATCAGCTGGCCCGTTCCTTTTCGGTACAGGTCACGCAGGACAAACACGCTCTTGTACAGTCATGCGACATCCTGATTCTGGCGATAAAGCCCAAGGATGCGGCAGAAGCGCTGATGGAGCTTCGCGGAGCAGTCCGTCCAGGGCAGTTGGTCATCTCTGTCATCGCCGGAGTCGCCACTTCCTTGATCGAGGAGTGGCTGGGCGTGGAGTGCTCGATCATCCGGACGATGCCCAATACCTCTTCCGCAATCGGTCTTTCTGCCACAGGTGTTGCCTGCAACCGATTTGTATCAGAGGCTCAGCTGCAGATTGCCACCCAGCTCTTTGAATCAATCGGCACTGTCTATACCGTAGCTGAAGAGGAGCTTGATATTGTTACAGGACTCTCCGGGAGCGGCCCAGCTTATATCTACTACCTCGTCGAAGCCATGGTGGGGGCCGGGACCAAGGCTGGCCTACCCCGCGAAACTGCTCGTCAGCTCACCCTGCAAACCCTTTTGGGTGCTGCGCACATGCTGCTGGATACCAGTGAGGAGCCTGCTCTCCTGCGTCAAAAGGTAACCAGTCCAGGCGGAACGACGCAAGCCGGGCTGGAGGTCCTGGAGGCGTATCAATTCCAGGAGGCCGTCTCTTCTGCCATTCTGCGTGCGACAGAGCGTTCACGGGAGCTGGGGGCGCAATACCGGTAGTTTTTGCTGGTCTACCCCCGCTGATGTATACTGAATGCAACTGTAACAATACGGAGGTTCTCATGAACATATACGCCTTGTATGGGACGAGCGGAACGGGCAAAAGCTCCATCGCACTGGAATTGGCCCATCGCATGCAAATCGACGCGATTATCGACGATGGGATTCTGATTTACCAGGGACGCAAAGTGGCGGGTACCTCCGCCAAGTACGAAAAGACCAAAATACAGGCCGTCAAACGCGCTATTTTTCACTACAAGGAGCATGCCAGTGAGGTAAGCAATACGTTAACGTCGCTTGCTCCAGAACGCCTGCTGATCCTGGGGACGTCGCAGCGGATGATCGAACGAATCGTGGAGGCGCTCGGATTGGCCGAACCAGACGAGTACATTCCCATCGAATCGATCAAACGCCCCCAAGACATCGAGGCGGCCCGCTACATCCGGGAGACGATGGGCAGACACGTGATCCCTATTCCCCGCGTAGAGGTAGAGCAGGATTTCCTTACGAGTCTGCTCTCTTCTGCCACACGGATCTTCTCCTCCAAAAAGGAAATTGGCGGTGAGTCCACTGTGGTTCATCCCCCCTTTTCCGGTGGCCGCATTATTATTCATCCGCAGGTGCTGCGAAAAATGGTGCAGGGAGTGTGCAATCAATACGAGGAAGTGGATGAAATTCTCAAATCGAGAGCATCGTTTGACGATTTGCCGCGAATCGAGTTGACTTTGTCCATGAAGGTTCCCTACGGCTCGTATATCCCTGAACGGATTCGCGCGCTGCAGTCAGAGCTGTATGAGGAGATCAGCTATTGCTTGAACATTGCTCCCGCTAGTATTGACATACAGGTGGTCGGTTTGCAGTTTTCGGAAAATGGAGTCCAATAGTTTTCATGGGACGTGGGTATTCACCCGCGTCTTTTTTGATTGTTATTGGCTAACCAGCGATTGAGGTACGAATTCTGGTCGGGGCAAACCCAAATGGTCGCGCAAATGGTTACCTTCGTATTCCTTTCGAAACAATCCTCGCTGCTGCAATACGGGAATCACTTGGTCAATAAATTCTTCAAACAGCGTTGGATAGTATGGAATCAATAGATTAAATCCATCTGCCGCTTCTTGGTTGAACCATTCTTGCAACTGATCAGCAATTTGTTCAGGAGAGCCAAAAATGAGTCGATGGCCTCGTGCACCCGCGACTTTTTTGTACAGTTGCCGTATCGTCAATTTCTCCCGTCGAGCCAAATCGATAATTAGTTGACGGCGACTTTGGTTTCCGTTGGTCGCTGGAATTTCATCGGGTAATTCACGGTCCAAATCATAGTGAGACAGATCCAAACCTCCCAAGTAATCCGATAAAAAGGCCAATCCAATATCTTCAGGAATCAAGTTTTGCAGCTCTTCGTATTTAGCGCGCGCTTCTTCCTCTGTTCTACCAACGATCGGTGATACACCAGGTAATATTTTGATATGGTCGGGATTCCTCCCCAAACGCTTCGCCGTTTCCTTGATATCCCGATAAAACGCTTGTGCTTCTTCCAGCGTTTGCTGTGCGGTAAAAATGACTTCTGCTGTCTTCGCAGCAAATCTCTTGCCGCGTGGCGAAGATCCTGCTTGAATTAATACCGGATGGCCTTGAATGGGACGGGAAGCATTCAGAGGACCTTTCACCTGGAAGTATTTCCCTATATGATTTGCCGTGTGCAGCTTGTCTTTTTGAAAATACACTCCGGCCTCTTTGTCGCGGATGAGCGCATCGTCTTCCCAGCTGTTCCACAGTTTCTTGACCACTTCTACAAATTCCTCTGCAATCGCGTAGCGCTCATCATGTTCCGGGTGAGAAGACTTGCTGAAGTTGTACGCATCATTTTCGTAATAGGAGGTTACAATGTTCCAGCCTGCTCGACCTTTGCTTACATGGTCAATCGATGCAAATTTTCTCGCTACGTTAAATGGTTCGTTATAGGTAGTGCTTACAGTCGCAACCAATCCGATCTTTTCCGTCACCGCTGATAATGCTGAGATCAACGTCAGCGGCTCGAATCGAACCATTTCAGATGGATGGCTTTTTTCTGTCAAAGAGAGTGCGTCACTGATGAAGAGCATGTCCAGTTTTCCTCTTTCAGCAATTTTCGCCAGCTCTTTGTAAAAGTCAATATTTTCATAACCGTTTTGCGGTGTATTCGGATGGCGCCAAGCTGCAATATGATGACCCGATCCCATCATGAATACCCCTAAACTCATTTGTCTTTTCGCCATTGCTGAGTCCCTCCATCTGCTCTGCTATCTTCACAAAAAATCCCCCTTTTGTTCTTCTGTTGCCAGCTAACAAGACAAGGGGGACAACGCTTTAACTTAAGCCCGCCAACGAAGCAAGCGCTTTTCAAAGGCTTTGGCAATCAAATCGGATAGTTTGCCAAGAGCCGCATAGATCATGATGCTCAGGATAATCACATCCATTTGCATAAAATCTCGCGCATTCATGGCCATGTAGCCAATCCCGGAATCAACGGCCACGGTCTCTGAGACGATCAATGTCAACCACATGATGCCTAAAGATTGTCTGACGCCAACAAGCGTTGCAGGCAGTGCGCCTGGCAAGACGACCTTCTTAAACAATGTCCAGCCCTTTAGCCCATAAACTTTCGCCATCTCGATCAGACCCTTGTCGATGGAGCGAATTCCATAAAAGGCGTTTACATAGACAGGAAAAAACACACCCACTACGACGAGAAAAATTTTGCCCTCTTCGCCTATCCCAAACCAAATGATAACAACTGGGATCAACGCCAAATGAGGAATATTACGGATCATTTGAAGAGTTGAATCCAATAACTTTTCTGCTATTGGATACAAACCGTTCAAAAGTCCGAAGAACATGCCGATTGCGACGCCAATCACCAGCCCTGTCAAAGCCCGCTGTGAACTTGCCCACGTATGTGCCAAAAGCTCCCCGCTTAACGTCAATTTGAAGAATGCCGTCAATACCGCTACCGGGCTAGGAAATAGCTTCGTATCCACCCAAGCCAATTCAGTTGCCGTGTACCAAATGATCAAGACTAGAAGAGGGATCATGAAAGGAATCCATTTGTCTTTATTCACAGCATCCTTACCTCCCTCTGAGTACTGTCCACTTACTTGAGAACCCAATTGAAGTTTTCGTCAGAAGCATTCAATTTCTCCGGAATGACTCCTTGTTCGTAGAAAAAGTCGGAAATGTTTTGCAGCGGTTCGATTGTAACTTCACTCATCGGCAGAATTTCACGTGTTCCCCCACGCTCCTCTACTACCTTTAAAATATCTACATTGGAGCTGTATAGATTGGCCAAGATTTTTGCGGCTTCATCTGTATTCTCGTTTGCCCACTTTCCTACGATTCCGAGTTCATCAAGAATGATTTTGATTGCATGGGGGTGTTCATTTGCAAATTTGCGTTCAGCGTAATAGAGATTCTCGCCCTCAAGAGGTGCTTTATCCCCAAATACAGATGTATTGTCCGCAATTACGCGAGCATCAAACGACGCCTCAGCCTCTGCAGTAAACGGGTCCCAGATTGCCCATGCATCAAAATTTTTGCTGCCAAATGCAGAGAAAGCCTCTGCAGGTTGGATAAACTGCAGCTGAATATCATTCACGCTGAGCCCCTCTTTTTCCAATGCACGAACAAGCATGTAATGCTGCGTCGTTCCCTTTGAAACCACTACTTTCTTCCCTTTCAAATCTTTCACAGATTGAATACCCGAGTCGCCTCGAACAATGATGGACGATCCACCCGATACACCAGTTTGAGCACCAATCCGGACAAAGGAGCGCCCCGCTTGTTGCGCGTAGATGCTGCCTGTCGCTCCGCCACCACCAAACACGATACCGCCGTCTACCATGGCTTCGAGCATGGCTGGGGGAGCGGCAAACTCGTTCCAGGAAATCTTGAATCCTTCAGCCTCCAGGCGCTCTGCCAAGTTGCTTTTTTCTTTCAATAGACTGAGCAATGGCATCCCTTTTTGATAGCCCAATTTAATCTCTACCAAATCTTTTTTCGTTGGATCTGGCGCTGTACTGCCTGTCGATGTGTTCGACGACGAGTTGTTTCCTGAGCAGGCCGTCAACAGCAATACAAGCACCATAGCTAAGCTGATAACTATTTTTCTGGATGTTGTTTTCATGGTTCTACCCCTCATCGTGAAACCCAATTTAAATTTTCATTTACGTTCGTAAACAAATCGATGCCATCTGCGGTGACGACAAACGTATCTTCTACGTTGTATCCGCCTGTCGTACTGTAATACGGGCATTCGAAACAAAGGACCATGCCTTCCTCAAACACCCAGTCGCTTTCCGGCGAAATCAACGGATACTCTTCGATGAAGGTATCCACACTGATGGAGTGCCCAACATGACCGCGAGCATATTGCGAGATCCCTGTCTCCTGAACTGTTTTCTGAGTAACCTCAAAAACCTCCGCAAACTTCACACCTGGTTTGATGAGTGACAGACCTTTTTTAAACCCGGCAAGGATGGCTTGATATTTTTCCTCCTGTTTTGGGGATGCTTGTCCGCCAATCACGAACGTACGTGCAATATCGGATTGGTAGCCAAAGTACGTAACGCCACCATCCAAACGCACAATGTCCCCTGCTTGCAACACGTAATCTCGCGGGATTGCCGCCGCAGAATAGTTCGGACCAACCGAACTGATCATCAGTGCTTCCGTTACATGTTTATCGAGGGCATAAGCATGCTTTTTGTAAATCGCATGCACGTCTACCTCTGTGTGCCCTGGTTGTAATTCCTTCGCTGTCAAGTAAAAGGCTTCTTCTGCAATCTGGGCCGCTCTGCGCAATACTTCTATTTCCCATTCCGTCTTGATCGCACGCGCTTTATTGAAAGGGCCCGTTCCATCCACAATGTGCTTTCGACCGAATATCGCGGAAAGCCGTTCCACGTCATCCCAAGTCAAACTGCTGCGCTCAACAGCAAGAATGGGGTCTTCCTTGAAGCTTTTTATCGCATCGACAGCGATATCAAATGACTGCCCCAGATTCATTTCTGCCGTTTTCTTGATGGTAGAGGCTTCCTGCGAATCATCCTCGATAAAAATCCAGGAATTGTACTTCACGATATCTACATCCGTTGTCTGATACTCGGCTGCCTGCTTTTCAAAATCATTTACGATGAGCTTTATGTTCCCCTCAGCTGGAACAACTGCATAAGCAACACCAGGCTTTTTCATCAAGCCCAGAAATCTGCTGGAAAACCCTGTTGCATAATAAATACTCTCTTGTTTTGTCAACAATAGGACATCAATGTTATTTTTTCTCAGCTCCCCTTGCAATTTAGCTTGTATCTCTTTCTGATTTCTCGTAATTTGTTTATTTCCGACCACTGTCATCAGAATTCTCCTCTCTTCTAGATCGCGAAGGTATCGACTTTTTCCGCTTTTCCCAAAACTCTGTCTAAAATACTTCCTTCCAGTTCAGCATACATCGCATTTCCACGCTCGCGCGGTCGATACAAGGCGATCTTTTTATCTAACGTAATTTCACCTGCTTCAATCAAAATCACGCGATCTGCCAATGCGACAGCTTCACTGACGTCGTGCGTAACCATGATGGCGGTAAAGCCTTGTTCCTTCCAGAGATTTTCGATCAGCCTCTGCATGTCGATCCGAGTAAGCGCATCTAACGCCCCCAGCGGCTCGTCTAATAAAAGCAGACGCGGACCACTTACTAAAGCACGGGCTAAGGCTACTCTTTGCTTTTGACCACCTGACAGAACGGACGGCCATTCATTCGCGCGATCTGCTAATCCTACCTGTTCTAACGCCCACTCCGCCTTCGCCTTCCAGTCACCGGTCAAACCCAGACCGACGTTGTCTCGAATTTTTAACCACGGGAGCAACCTGGAGTCCTGAAACATGATTTTGGAATCCGGATGGAGCCCCCGCAATTCATGATGCTCATGATAGATAACGCCCTCGCTCGGAGTATCAAGACCGGCGATTTGGCGAAGCAACGTGCTTTTTCCACATCCGCTCTTCCCTACAATCGCGATAAATTCCCCGGCCTGGATCTCTAGATGGATATTCTTTAATACTTCTGCGTCACCGAATCTTTTCTTCAGGCCATCTATTTTTAGATGTACACCCTGCCTTTGTGTCGTACCCATGCTTGCACCTCCTATCACGTAAACTGTGCTATTCTTTATCTATACTATTCCTAGTGATTTACTATGATTATTGTCGTGATTCGACGTTTTGTCAATTATAAAATCATGCGGCGCCTTCCACCTGCCATTTAACTACAAGGATACTTCCTTGTGTCTTGCTCATGCTATATATGTATTACTTCATGAAAGGAGCAGTCTGATGCCATCTATGCTGTCTTCGATGCAATCGACGCAAGTGCCGATTCCCGAACCTCCACAGGTCATCACGACGAAGGACTGCAGTTATTTGAAGGACGCCTTGTCTTGGAACCTGCTCGCCTTTAAAAAGCTGCATTTCTTTGCGCAGCAAGCCAAAGATCCGGAAGTGAAGCAGCAATTGGAAAAGGCCGGACGGATGCACCAAAAGCATTACCAGATCCTGCTTGGCCATCTGCAAAACAACAATGCTGCAATCATGGCCTCGCTTCCTCAAACCCAATCCCAGCAACAGCAGCAGATGCAGTAAGGGGGAGATCCTATGCCAAATCAAAACCAGATCGCAAACCCGCAATCCGGCAGCCTGCCGCAAGTGAAAACGCCTGAGATGAATGACCGCGACTTTCTCAATGACTGCCTGGCCACCTGCAAATATTTGACGGACAGCATGAACATTGCCGTGCGAGAAGCCAGCCATCAAAAGCTTCACCAGGACATGATGCAGATCTTGATGGAGACGCACCAGGGAGCCCGGGAAGCGTACGATCTCATGTTCCGCAAGGGCTGGTACAAGCTGGAGGCGGAGGAAGAACAAAAGCTGCAGCAAGCCTACCAGCAGTTCAGCGGCTACTCCAGTCAGTTCCCTTATCAGTAATCGCGCCATTAGCAAAGCAAACAAGGACACCCTGTGTGGTGTCCTTGTTTGTTATGTCTACAGCATGTCTTTGATACAGACAGCCAATCGATATACGGCTTCTTCCATCTCCTTCACGTCTACATAGGCGTAGGAAAGTCGGAGATGACGGCTGTCTGTCTGATCGTAGATATAGCCGGGATTGAGCAGGATGCCCTGCTTCAAAGCCCGATCAAACAACGTGCGCATTGACAGGGCATGGCGAAGCTGCAGCCATACATAGAAGCCGCCCTGCGGTTTTTCCCAAATCGCGATGTCGCTGAACCAGCGCTGGAGGTAATAGCACATCTGGTCGCGCCTATGTCGCAATGCCGCACGCACCTCCTGCAAATGCTGCTGGTAGCATGCTCCGCTCAACCATTCGGCCGCCACCCATTGAGAAAGCCCGCTGGCTCCGTAATCTATCTGCATTTTCACATCAGCCAACCGTTCGATCACGGGCTGCGGTCCGACGAGCCAGCCGATCCGCAAACCGGGAGAAAGAGTCTTGGACAGGCTTCCGAGGTATAGGACCTGGCCCTGGTGATCCCGGGTTTTCAGCGGGGCGGCCCCCGGCTCATCCAGCCACAGCTCTCCATACACGTCATCTTCGAGAACCGGCAAGCGCTCGCGTTCACATACAGCCATCAACTGTTCCCGGCGCTTCTCGGACATGCTGCGTCCCGTCGGATTGTGGAAAGCAGGAATCGTATAAAGCAATGCTGCCCGCTGCACCTGCTGCTGGTGTACCAACGCCTCGGCAATCATTCCGTCTTGATCCATCGGCACCCCGACAAGCCGCATGCCGGACGCCTGAAACAGCGGCAGGGAGTACAGGTAGGAGGGACGCTCTGCCATAATGGTCGAGCCGGGGTGCAAGAGCCCTTGAGAAATTAACTGCAAGGCCTGCAACGCGCCTGAAACAATCAGAATGGAAGCTGGAGAAGTCTCGATTCCCCTTCCCCGCAAATGCTGGCTGACAGCCTGCCTGAGGGACAGCAAGCCTTTTGGCTCCGCATAACCCAAAGGAGTCATGTTTTCTCCTGCGCGCCTCATCATCTCAGCCATTTTATCCATGGGAATCAATTCCGGGGAAAGCTCTCCTGTACCCAGCCGTATATAGCGGGGGTCTGGCTCCAGGCGATTAATCTCCTGAATCGTCGGCATATTGGGCGGATGCGTCCCCGCCTGGACATAGCTCATCCAATCCGGCGGAGGTGTCGCTGAAAGCAATGACCAGGTGTTGTTGCTCACCCTCGTCCCGCTTCCGACTGTCGATTGGATCAGCCCTTCCGCCCTTAACTCGTCCAAGGCAGTCACCACAGTGCTGCGGTTTACTCCAAATGAGAGGGCCAAGGCTCTTTGAGTAGGAAGCTGGCTATCGATCGGCCATTCTCCTGTCTCTATTTTTCCCTTGATATACGCGACGATCTGCCTGTAGACGGCAATATCTGATGATTTGTCTGGCTTCCAGTCAATCGACAGCATTCTCGATCCCTCCCCTATGCTTATTGTACGAATTGGTTGGGATGGAGGCAAACCAATTGGCTGGAGACAGACAGTGGAGCAGAAGCGATAATGAGCAATAAGAACGCTGTACGCCATCATCGGAGGGAAGAACATTGGTTGAAGCTATTTTACATGGATTCTTGCTCGCATTCGGACTGATCCTGCCGCTGGGGGCACAGAACGTATTTGTTTTTACACAAGGAGCGCTGCAGCCTACCTTATGGCGCGCTTTGCCTGTCGTCCTGACAGCTGCGCTCTGCGATACCATCCTGATTCTGTTGGCTGTACTGGGTGTATCGCTCGTCGTCCTCTCTGTAGCCTGGCTGAAAACGTTGTTGTATGCCATCGGGATCCTCTTTTTGCTGTATATGGGCTATCTCACCTGGCGAAGCCGCCCTTCTACGGAAACCGAGCAGAAGGCCATACAATTTTCTCCCAGAAGACAAGTGATCTTTGCCGCATCCGTTTCATTGTTCAATCCTCACGCGATTCTCGACACGATCGGGGTCATCGGCACCAGCTCGCTCAGCTACGCCGGAGCACCGAAATGGGGTTTTACGATCGCCTGCATCGCTGTCTCCTGCCTCTGGTTTTTCGGTTTGTGCCTGGCAGGTCGGCTGATGGGTGAACTGGATCGTTCCGGCCGATTCCTTCGCGGGCTGAACATCGCTTCTGCCTGTATCATGTGGGGTGTCGCCCTGTACATGGCCTGGGGGCTTTTCACGCGATAAATGGCATTTTGGTGCATAATCCACCTCCTCTCCACCGACAATACTCCTAGTCAGAGTCATTCTCGAAAGGTAGAGGTCCCTATGCTTTTTACCAAATCAGACCCACTCTTGGATGATCTTCTCCTGATCGCCCAAAACGTCCACGACTCAGCCGTTTTTTTCAATCAGTACAAGGTCCGGTCCCTGGAATCAGTGGAAAGCTTCGCCAACACGATGAAGGAGTTCGAGTCCAAAGGCGATCAGCTGATTCACGAGATCATCGTGCGGATCAACAAGACTTTCATTACCGCTATCGAACGGGAAGATGTGATGGAGCTGGCTATCAAGCTCGATGACGTTCTCGACGGTCTGGAGGGGTGCGCAGCCCGTCTGTATATGTTCGATATCACCTTGGGCGATGAAGTGATGATCCAATTTGCCGAGATCATCGAGCAGTCGACCAAGCAAATTGTACTGGCGCTCGAGCTGTTGCAAAAACAAAAGCTTTCTGCGATGAAAGAGTACATCATCGGCATCAACGAGCTGGAGAGCCAAGGCGATGAACTGCTGCGAAGCAGCGTGCGGGGATTGTTCAAGAATTCATCAGATGCCATACACATCATGCAATACAAGGAAATCTACGAGCTGCTGGAAGAGGTAACGGATAGCTGCGAGGATGTAGCGGATGTCCTGGAAACCGTGATCATGGGAAACACCTAAGAGAAGGAGAAACATGCCCTATGGAAACGGGTCTCACATTAGTGGTCCTGGTTGTGCTGCTCGCTGTTTCCTTTGATTTTATCAATGGGTTTCACGACACGGCGAATGCAATCGCAACAACAGTCTCGACAAAAGCCTTGCCCCCTAGAATCGCCATCATCCTGGCCGCTTCCATGAATTTCATCGGGGCCCTCACATTCACAGGGGTAGCCAAGACCATCGGAGGAAAAATCGCTGATCCGGCGCAGTTGGACTTTGGCGTACTGGTCGTCATTGCCGCTTTGCTGGCCGCGATCACCTGGAACCTGGTGACTTGGTGGTACGGGATTCCCAGCAGCTCGTCCCATGCCTTGATCGGTTCGCTCGCCGGAGCTGTCATTGCATCAGCGGGATGGGGACAAGTCAACTGGAGCGGGTTTATGGATATTTTCAAAGCCCTGATCCTGTCCCCCATCATCGCACTCGTAGTCGGCTATGTTCTGATGAATTTGCTCTACCTGCTGTTTAGCCGGGTATCGACTCCTCCCGTGAAGGTAAATCGAGGATTCCGCTATTTCCAAATTCTCACTGCCGCTCTGCAATCCTTTACGCATGGTACCAACGACGCCCAAAAAGCGATGGGCATCATCGTCTTCGCGCTGGTGGCGGCCAATGTACAACAGGATGCCTCACATATCCCGTTTTGGGTTCAGTTTGTCTGCGCATTGGCAATGGGTCTGGGAACTTCTGTAGGCGGGTGGAAAATCATCAAGACTGTCGGAGGCAAGATCACGAAAATCGAGCCAATCAACGGTGCGACTGCAGACCTCACCTCTTCGACAATCATTTTTAGCTTTACTCAGCTTGGCTTGCCCGTCAGCTCCACTCATGTGATCTCTTCGGCCATCATGGGTGTAGGTGCAGCCAAACGCTTCAAAAACGTCAATTGGGGAGTAGCCAAGCGAATTGTCATCACCTGGTTTATTACTCTCCCGATCTCCGCGATCATTGCAGCCTTGTTTTATTTAGTGCTGGCCCTTTTTCTGTAGTGTTGTAGATCAGCCCTTGCAGGCATTTTCTGCAGGGCTGCTACCCTCCAAATACCGTCTCCACGCTTTTCTCAAGGAACTCCTCGTCCGCCCATTTCTTCTGTACATCCTCCTGCCAGCGCTCCTCCTTCAGCAATTCGGCCAAAGGTCCCGGGAAGACCCGCTCCACATCTGCCCGCCTCGCCGTCAACGTCGTATCGGTGAAATGATAATGAACACCTTGGAGATTGTCGATCAAGGCGAAAGCTGCGAGGGAATTGTACAGCAGCTTTCGTTTCAATTCTTTCATGCCGATTTCCCCTGCGGCTTCCTTGTAGTGCAGATTCACAGTAAATCGATCCGATTCCAGCTCATAGGTACGCTCCAACTCATTCAGCGGCAGATGCGCAAACAAGTTGATCACATTTCCTGCATTCCCCATGTACGGATTTTTATAGGGCAGAACGCTTTTTAGATCATGCGTCCATGGCTCCTGCTGTTCGCGTTGGTACTGCTCTGCTTTTTGCTCGTTACCCGGGATGACAACCCCTTGAATCACCGCATAGAGAAAACCCCCGATCAGCAGGAGCAAAAGAATCGCTTTATTACGCCAATTCATCTTCATCCACCTCGTATTTCCTCATCAACTTGGGTGAGACGTGAAGCAGCAACGGGACGATCAGACTAAAAAAAGGCAAGATATACGGGATCGCCATTTCCGCCAATTGGTACGGACCTGAAATCTGCACCTCGCGCCAGAACCAGATGTTGCTGCCAAATCGAACCGCCGTTGTATAAAGGACGGAGACAAGGATGAAAACAGCCCAAAGCCACCAGCCCTTTTTGCGCAGGCTATAGGCGAACCGCATGTTCAAGAAAGCCCTCTTCTCCCGAAATGCCTGATCTCTCAAACGTACAAGCAACACCAGGTAGACTGCGCCAATGAGCAAGCTGATCACAAAAAACAAGGAATGGATCACTGCTCCTGTCCCGACGACCCGAAGCGGCATGGAGACGATCCAGGCAATCAGCGCGTACAGCAGCGCGATTTGGACGTACTCGACGCTATACTGGTTGACGTAGACGCTCCGGTTGTCATCGATCAGATGCTCTACCGACGGAATGCTTGCGGTAGCCTGTGCGATGGCTTCCTCGCGATCCATTCCACCTGCTGTCAGATCAGCTACCTTCGCCTCCAGATTGCTCAGTACCTCGTGCTTCAAATCCTCAATTTGTTTGCTGGCATCCCGGTTGTATTTCCGAAACAAAACCTGCACATGCTGTTGTAAGGGGTCCATTCCGATTACTCCTTTCTCTCCAAAAGCTTGTCGATAAGGTCTCTCGCTACCTTCCAAGCTTCCAATGATTGCACATAGGCTTCCCGTCCCTGCGGGGTCACCTGATAATACTTGCGCCTGCCGCCTTGGCTCTCGTCTCCCCAATAGGAAGAGATAAGCTTTTGTCCCTCGAGGCGTTTCAAACTGGTATACAGGGAGGGCTCCTTCAATTCATACTGGCCTTCGCTGATTCGCAGAATCGCCTTGATGATCTCATATCCATAATTGTCGCCTTCACTTAAAATTCGCAGGATAATCGTATCAATATGGCCGCGGATCAGGTCACTGCTGATACTGCTGTCGCGCATCTGAATCACCTCGCAGAGTATAGCGTATCACATATTACTATGTATGACAAAGTAGTTTGCGTAAAAAGAGTCCCTTTTTAACCTCAGGGACTTTTTCGCAACCATTATGCGCAAAAGGAGCCGATAGGAATGCACTTTCGACGGTTCAAGCTGTTGGGTTATCCGTTTCTCTCACTCGTGATGATCACAGGACTTTTGGTGATGCATCACTCTATACAGGTACATACCTATTTTCCTGCCGCTACACGGACCCAGACTGTGACGATTTCCAGCGCTGGATTTCTGCCCAACCGCATTACAGTTCGCGAAGGAGATCTCGTCTCCCTGATGATCGTCAATACAGATCTGAAACCGCATAATTTGGCCATACACGAGCTAAAGATTGCATCCAGTGAACTAAAGCCGAGCCAGTCTGCCCTTCTGCAATTCTCTGCCCGTAAAAAGGGCAGCTATGCTTTTGTCTCGGACACACCCGGCTACCCCGAGACCGGATTCCAGGGAATGCTGATTATCCAGTAGCTCCCACGTCCTCTTTTTCCTCGACTGCTTTCCACGGTCCAAAGCGGATAAGCAGCAAGGGGATCAGTCCCAAGATGGTCACACTGCCGAAAAAAGAATAGATGGATAGCGTAGAATATGTATCTTGGATCCAGCCGGCGGTGAGATTGCACAGCATCGTCCCTAGTCCGTGTCCAACAGAGAAAAAGAGCGCCAATGCGGTCACTTGCAGCGCTGCAGGCGTATTTTCCCGAACAAACTGAGCGGCAGTAGCCAGGTAAAAGCCGACGGATATTCCCTGAATGAAAAAGAGCGCAATGACAGCTGTCGTGCTAGGTGCTGAGCTGTACCAGAACCAACGAACGGCAGAGACACTGGCTGCCAGTAAAATGGTCAGCTCCAGTCCCCAACGGCGCGCGCAATAGCCAGCCAGCTTCATGCAAGGAGCTTCACTCCCTGCGAAAAGCAAAAAGGCAAGCCCGACGCCCGCTACCGTCCCGCCAATCTCCTGGTAGTACAAAGAGAACCAGATGTTGTTGGCATTAATCGAGCCAAATACGAAGAAGGACGCCGCCAGAAACAGCAGAAAACGCGGCAGCTTCAGCAGGTCTTTGATTCCCGCCAGCATGCTCGTCGTAAATTTCGGAGCCGCGGCCGTTTCCACCGGCACACGCTGAAGGAACAGGATCGCTGCAACCATGGCTGCAAAGTAAGAGATGAAAATGACCGACGGACCCCACCTTTCAATCAAAAGGCCCGTAACAAAAGCAGCCAGGGCAAAGCCCACCGCTCCCCACATGCGGATGTCGCCGAACTGCAGCTGATATTTTTTTACGTAGCCGAGAGCGATGCTGTCCGATACGGGAACAACAGCACTTTGGAACACAGATAGCAGCGTATACAAAATCAGGACTAGCGCAAAGGTGGAAACCGCTGGAAACAGCAGGCCGATCAATCCGGAGACAAGCAGTGTCAGGACAAGCACGCCTTTGCGGATCTGAAACTTGTCGCAAATCATTCCCCAGAGCGGCTGGGTCACAATAGAGACGATAGGCGTAGTCGCACTGATCAGCCCGATCTGCGTTCCGGTGAGGTTGATCGACTGGTAATACTGCATGATCAAGGGGGTAAACGCCCCAAGTCCATAGTAAATGAACAGATAAAGAGCGCTGAGATGTACCAGCTTGCTCCCAGCGCTGCTTTTTTGGCGGTCAAATTGTGTTTGCATAGCGTCTCCTATTTCACCGCAGGCAAAATTTTTGCCATGTTCACCGTACGTTTCTTCTCCCATGTAGTCGGGTTGAATTCATCGAACTGCTCCAAAAAGCTGATAACCTCCTTGGTCAGCGGCGTAGGCGTCGAAGCACCAGACGTCACCGCGATGTTCCTCTTCCCTTTCAGCCATTCGATGTCCAGCTCGGACAAATCAGCAATCCGGTAGGACGGTACGTTGGCAATCTCCTCCGAGACTTGTGCCAGGCGGTTGGAGTTGTTGCTTCGCGGATCGCCGACGACGATGCACAGGTCCGCCTCTCCCGCTTGGGCGGCCACAGCTTCCTGCCGAACCTGTGTAGCCAGGCAAATCTCATTGTGCACCTCTACCTGCGGAAAACGCGCGACGATGGCTTCCATCAGATGCTTGACATCCCATTGGCTCATGGTCGTCTGGTTGGTCACAATCAGCTTGTCTGCGGGCACCTCTCCGATCGCATCCAGGTCCTCCAGCTTTTGGACCAGATGCACATGATCCGGCGCAATGCCGATCGCCCCCTCCGGCTCGGGATGTCCCTTTTTGCCGATATAGATCACGTGGTAGCCTTCTTTGACCTTTTCCCGAATCAGATCATGGGTTTTGGTCACGTCCGGGCATGTGGCATCCACGACAGTCAGGCCCTTATCGCGCGCTTTTTTGCGCACCTCTGGCGAAACCCCGTGAGCCGTAAAAATAACGGTCCCCTCGTCGATTTGATCCAGCAGAGCCATTCTGTCCTCGCCGTCCAGCGTTTTGATTCCTTGCTTCTCAAACGCCTCCACGACGTGCGCATTGTGTACGATCATACCCAATATGTGAATCGGACGCGGCATATTGGCGTCTTGAGCAGTCTTGACTGCCAGAACCATCGCATCCACGACACCATAACAGTATCCGCGGGGGGAAATCTTGATGACTTCCATCTCAGCCCCTCCTCATTTATCAAATGACTTGTTCCCGATCATTATACCTTATTTTGCGTCTTCCCGCTTCTGTTCATATACCTTCAGATTGGTATATACCACCTTAAGCAGCGGAGTGGAGAGCTGCAGCTCTTGGGCGCGCTTCAACAGATAGCCTTGCAGATGATCCGCTTCGACGGGAAGCCCCTTTTCCATGTCCCTCAGCATGGAGGATTTCATGCCGGCATGTGTTTTTTTGAATTGCTCCATTTGTTTTTCCACGATACCATCATCGAGCGGCGCTTTCAGGGAGCGCATGACCAACGCCACTTCTTCCGCCAGCTTCCAGGTCAGCTCCAGCCCGGATGGCGTCGAATAGATCGGACCGACTGAAGAATTCATCAGCGTCGTGACTCCGGAAAGCGTCGTGATCAGCAGGTACTTGTGCCAAACCTCCCGCTGGATGTGGCTGCTTGCGCGAAACTTCCCTACAATCCCCGAAAAGGCTTCCTGGATCCGCAGGGCACGCTCGCTTTCTCCGCCTTCCCACTCACCGAAGACAGCGTCGTGGTTCTTGCTGGTTTGCACGATATCCCCCTGTGCGTTCATGGTCGATTCAATGTAGCAAAGCCCGCCCATGACCCGCTCCTTGCCGAACCTCTCCCACAGCGCCTCCATGTGCGCAAAACCGTTGAGCAACGGTATGATGACAGTCTGTGTCCCTACATACGGAGCTATCGAGTCAATGCTGTCTGCCAAATGATAGGCTTTATTGGACAAGAGGATGACGTCAAATTCCCCAGCCTCTTCCCCTGCTGCAATCAACTGCGGCTTTTCCAGAATCGCATCTCCATGCACGCTTTCGATTCGCAAACCGCGTTCTTGCAACTGCTGGCGCCGACGCTCCCGAACTAGGAAGGTTACATCGACACCACTCAGCGCCAAACGCCCCCCAAAGTAACCACCAATCGCACCTGCCCCGAGAACCAGTACCTTCATCCGTCTCTCCTCCATTTTCAATTCCGTTTTGGCTTGTCTCCATTCTACAGAAAAGGAACGGTTTGCAACACCATTTCATATGATGTCATATATTCTTACATTTGATGTTATAAAAACTCTTGACGAACAATCGATCTGGTCGGTATAATCCAAACATAGAAAAACAGGTAAGGGACGAACGATGATGGTAAGTTCCGGAAAATAATTCGTGAATAGAGGTGTTTTACATGGATATGAAAACAATCTTGTCCACTATTGAAACGGAAGACATTAAGTACGTCGATTTTCGCATCGTTGATTTGCTAGGTCGTCAGCATCATGTAACGGTTCCTGCCTATGCGGTAGAAGAAGATACCTTTCTCCACGGAGTAGCTTTCGATGGTTCCAGCCTGACAGGTTATAAATCCATCGAGGAAAGCGACATGGTCGCCATGCCAGATCCGGCTACAGCCTTCATCGACCCTTTCGTGGAAGAGAAAACGTTAAACATCGTCTGCAACATCGTCAATCCCGACAACACCCCCTATGTTCGTGATCCCCGCGGCATCGCCCTAAGAGCGGAGGCCTATCTCAAAGACCTGGGTATTGCTACTGCTGCCTATTTCGGTCCTGAATCCGAGTTCTTCCTGTTTGACCACGTCCGCTACGCATCCGGTCCGTCCGGTTCGTTCTATCATGTCGATTCCGAAGAAGCCTACTGGAACTCCGGAAAAGAAGGACAAAATCTTGGTTACAAAATCCGCAACAAAGGCGGTTACTTCCCTGTACAGCCAACTGACACCCAAGCCGATATTCGCAATGAAATGTGCACATTGCTGACACAAACCGGCCTCAAGGTCGAGCGGCATCACCACGAGGTAGCTACGGCAGGGCAAGGAGAGATCAACTTCCGCTTTGACACCCTGACCCGCACGGCAGACAATCTGCTTCTGTTCAAGTACATCGTGCGCAACGTCGCGGCCAAACACGGCAAAACCGCTACCTTCATGCCGAAACCCATCGTCGGGGACAACGGTTCGGGTATGCATGTCCACCAAAGCCTGTTCGACGGCGACACTCCGCTTTTCTTTGAAAAAGGCGGTTACGCCAATCTGAGCGAAACAGCGCTTTACTACATCGGAGGAATCTTGCATCACGCTCCTGCGCTGATCGCGCTGACCAATCCGAGCACGAACTCGTTCAAACGTCTGGTTCCCGGCTATGAAGCTCCGGTCAACCTGGTCTTTTCCAAAGGAAACCGATCTGCAGCCGTCCGAATTCCGGTAGCTGCGGTAACACCGAAAGCATCTCGCATCGAGTTCCGTACACCTGACTCCACCGCGAACCCCTACCTGGCCTTCGCTGCGATGCTGATGGCTGGACTGGATGGCATCGCGAAAAAGCTGGACCCGCGCGAAATGGGCTTCGGTCCCATGGATAAAAACATCTACGACTTGTCTGACGTAGAGAAAAATGAAATCAAGAGCTTGCCTGGTTCATTGGCTGAAGCCTTGGATGCGCTTGAGCAAGACCATGAATTCCTTTTGGCAGGCGACGTATTTTCCAAGGATCTGATCGATAGCTGGATTTCTCTCAAGCGTGACGAGATTCAACAAGTCGAACGGACTGTCACTCCGAAGGAATACGAACTGTATTACGATCTGTAAGCAACAAAAAGGAGCCCTTCTCATTTGAGATAGGCTCCTTTATCGTTTATCGAATTATATCGCTGTTAAAATGATTGGTTTATCCTTTGTGACTACTACCGTATGCTCATATTGGGCTACCAGGCTTTTGTCCGGAGTGATATAAGCCCATCCATCAGAACCTTCGTCGATGTATTCTGCACCCGTAGAGATGAAGGTTTCTACCGCCAACACCCATCCTTCCTTTAATAAGCGGGTGTCAGATTTATCGTAGTAGTTGCAGATGTGGTCCGGCTCCTCATGAAGCTTCCTTCCGATCCCGTGGCCAGTAAGATTTTTGATTACGGTAAAGCCTCTTTTTTTCGCCTCGTTCTGCACAGCACGGCCAATCTGGTTGAGTTTCCCTCCCGCTTTCACTTTTTCAAGCGCGAGATAAAGAGAGTCTTCTGCGCAACGACACAAGTCATCCTTCGTGTTCACTGCTTCACGTCCCACTACGACGGATGCACCTGTATCGCAATAGTACCCGTCCAATACTGCGGAAACATCCACATTTACATAATCCCCTTCTTGCAGGACCGTACGATCTGGAATGCCATGCGCAACCACATGATTTACACTTATGCAGGTGTATCCCGGAAAGTTGTATTCCACTTGAGGAGCAGACTTTGCGCCGTACTTGTTGAGTATGCTGCCGCCAATCTCATCTAATTCCGCTGTCGTAATTCCCGGGCGGACAGCTTTTAGGATGGCTTCCCGTGCTTCTGCAACGATTTTCCCTATTTTGCGCAGCCCTTCCAGGTCCTTTTCGTTTTCAATGGACATTCTGATTCCCCCCTTGTTTGGTTCGTTCCCCGACCATTAGCAAAAGTGAACTTTTACAACTTGATTTTACTGTACCACGCAAATATTTCAAGCAATCGGGGACTTTTTCATGGCCAGCGGACTCCATCCTTGCGCTCCCATGCCTCAAGCACGACGATTTGGTCTGGCTGCGAACGCTGCCACTCAATATATCCTTCCCGGACCAGCACCTCCAGCACTGTCATAATTCCTCCGCGATTGCGCCCCGTTTTTATGCACAGCTCGCTGATTGTGGGGGTACGTCTGCGGCCGGCTGAATAGTTGGCAATCACACGCAAAACCTTTCGTTCGATATCAGACAACACGCATGCTCACCACCGGCTGAATCGCCAGGATGTTGGAAATGGCAAAAACCCTCGGTGCTTTGCGTGTAAGGCAATATGCTTTCAGCCGATCCCCCGCGAGTTCCAGCGGTCGGATGATGCGCTGCGTCGCCTCGCCTGTACGGCCAAGGTAGATGATTTGGATCTGTTCCTTGCGTGCAATCGCTCGTTGCAATTGTTTGCTCAAGTTGTTCGCCTCCGAAACAAGAACGTTTGTTTGTATTATATGAGAACGTACATTCGTTTATCAAGTGAAATTTGTTCCAGCTCCTGAGGCGGTTTTCTCTCCTTTCCAGGATATACACGGCAACCCAAAAAGAAACCTGCGAAGAAACAGATACTCTCATCGACCGTCTAATTGATAAAGGAGGTCTTCCAACATGACCCAGAGACTAATGGCTCTATTGCTTGCTGCCCTAGTGGCCTTGTTCACAACTGCCTGTTCTCCGGAACCCTTAACCAAATTAACCAAACAATCAGGGTACGGCGAGCTTTCCAGCACCTATACCGCTCCGGAGATCAGCCTGGAATTGCATCTGGAGAAAACGGAGTACGAAGCTCCACTTGACACCATCCCATTCGAGGTGAAAAATTCGGGACCCGGCACGATCCATTTTGGAGTTGAATTCGAGGTCGACAAATTTGAGCAGGGTGCTTGGCACGTGGTTCCTTTTAGGGAGGATCATGGCATTCCCTCGATCGGGATCGAACTGGAGCCGGGAAAGGCATATGAGGGAATAGTTGAAGCAGCATCATTTGACTACAGCTTTCCGCCGGGCGAATACAGGATCATCAAAAAACTTTACTTAGACGGGAAAGAAATCGTACTGGCTACGATATTTCATGTCAAAGAACCGGCTAAATAGGAATAAGAAAAAGAAAGACCGATACTCTTCCGTAATGGAAAAGCATCGGTCTTTTTTAACATGAGCGGCAATCATTCAGCATTTTTTTATTGATGATCCTGATTTTATCTACGCTGGATTCCGGACTCTCTGCACTGATGAAGATCTCATTATCCCCTGCTTTGTAGAAAAGCGTGTAATCGCCATCTACCAGGCTCTCCCCCTGTTCCACTGGGGGGCCAAGCGCATCGATGATCTTCGTCAAATTGGTTTCGCTCAAATGAGATGCACTTAGATGGATGGCGTACACACGACTTTGGTTGTCAAAGTAAAAAATCCCCTCCGGGAGTTTCTCAAACGCGTAATAGATCCCCCCCTCGTACACCTCCACCTTTGTCACCATTCCGTACTTCGCGATAACATCATCCTTCGTCATGCCGATGGATACGTCAAATCCGTTGCTCTCATTGCGCGCCAGTAGGGGCAGAAAATCCTGGTCCAGGAGAAGCTGCTTCTTCTCAACTTGTTCAGGGACATCCTTAGGCTTCGGAGAGGGTTCTACTGTAGGCACGGGTTCCACTGTGGTCACGGGTTCGGATACAGGTTCTTCCTCTTGCGAAATGATCTCAATGGTTTGATCGCTGGCTGTTGTACACCCCATCACGAGCATACTGGTGAAGATCAACAGAAAGGCAATACGTTTCAATCCACTCACCAACTTTTTCCATAGTCACTGTTATGAACTATGACGTATCGGCAACCGGATTGTTACTGGGTTTTTCCTACATGTTCAGGTAAAACAAGGGGAAAATAAATAACGCATCGCTATTATCTGCTCCAAGGAGGATCAGCATGTCGTCCGTATATCGTTGTTACCACTGTGAACATGAATCTCCTTCTGCTCATTTGATCACGTTTTTCCAAGGAACAGAAGAGCGGGACGAGCTACTCTGCGACTCCTGTTATGCTGACTGGCTGGAAGGCTTGAAGATTGAACCATAAGAGTCACCGCGTATGAACATGCCAGATCCCACCCGGTATTGCTTTGGACTCGGGCGGGATCTGGCATTTCTATGATCGGGCGTCGACACCGACTGCTTGGCTTATGTGCGTAAAACCGTCCTTCGCCATGAGCGCCAGCAGCTTTTTGTTTATTTGCTTGGCAATGCCAGGTCCCTGGTAGATCATCCCCGTATAGACCTGAACCAAGCTGGAGCCAGCCCGTATTTTTTGGTAAGCATCTTCACCGGTAAAAATGCCGCCTACCCCGATCACTGGCACTTTATCTCCGACTTCCTGATAAATTTCCTTCACCCATTGCGTAGAACGCTCCGTCAACGGTCTTCCGCTCAAACCGCCCGTCTCATTCGCATTCGGGTGATTCTGGACGGCTTCGCGGGAGAGCGTGGTGTTGGTGGCAATAATGCCGGAAATGCCCTCCTCTACTGCGGCCTGAACGACATCGCGCATATGCTCGTCCGACATGTCTGGCGCTACCTTGAGGAGAATCGGTTTTTTTCTGGCTCCGCGCGCTTCCAGCTCGGCAGCCTTTTCCCGAATGGCACGCACCAGGTTGCGCATGCTTTGCGTCTCTTGCAGATCGCGCAGGTTGGGCGTATTGGGAGAGCTGATGTTGATCACGAAGTAGTGGCCGTAAGAATACAGCATGTCCAGGCATTTGCTGTAATCGCTCGCCGCTTCTTCATTCGGTGTCGTCTTGTTTTTCCCGATGTTGATGCCGACCGGGGCTTCCGAATAGGCGTAATCGATCAGGTTTTTCCCTGCAAGATAGGCTCCGTGATTGTTGAAGCCCATCCGGTTGATCACAGCCTGATGCTCGGCCAAGCGAAAAAGTCTTGGCTTGGGGTTGCCCGGCTGTCCCTGAGGCGTCAATGTTCCAATCTCTACAAAGCCAAAACCAATGGCTGCCAGCGCGTGATACACTTCGGCATTCTTGTCAAATCCGGCTGCGAGACCGACCGGGTTGGGAAATGTCAGGCCCCAGAGCTCTGTCTTCAACCTTTCGTCCGAGACGCCGTAGAGCATTTTCAACATCCGCTTGCCCACGCCCGATTCCTCTGCCAGTTTCAAAGCGTGAATCGTCTTTTCATGAATCTCTTCCGGATCGAGCCGGAAGAGGTATTTTCGTAGTAGTGGGTACATCGTAGGCTGCACTCCTTCCCGCGTTTTCCTTCACGTAGGATAACATAATTTCTCGGCGAGAGTAACCTTTATGCGCGATACATATTTCCAATTGATCAGGCAAACGCTATCATTACCAGCGACTGGAGGGTGACAGCACGCAGATGAAACTGGACGGAAAAATCGGCATCGGACAAACGATCATGTTGTTCATGCTTACAGTTGGAATCACCAATCACGTCACCGTCATTCCCTTATTGTTGAGTGCGGCAGGACGTGATGCCTGGCTTTCCGTCCTGATTGGCGCAATTCCTTTTGCAGGCTGGACATGCCTGCTCGCTTTTATCAACTCGCACCTCGGCCAGGAACCCCTGCATGAATGGATCAAACGAACGCAGAGCAAATGGGTCAGCAATCTATTGCTCGGACCAATCGTTTTTGCTTTATACATGATGGCGCTGGTTCACCTGATCGACACGCAGACGTGGACGACCGTCAATTACTTGCCGCGAACTCCCGAATGGTTTACCGCTCTCGTGCTCGTTGTGTTTTGTGTGATCGCCGCCAACGGGGGAATTTCCCCTTTGGGCATCACGTCGGGAGTCATTTTGCCATTTGTCTCCATTCTTGGTTTCTTTATTGCCTTTGGCAATATACCCAAAAAGGACTACACCCTGCTCCTGCCCTTTTTGCAAAACGGGATGGAACCT
The DNA here is from genome assembly GCF_000503775.1 of Brevibacillus panacihumi W25. Classification (GTDB taxonomy): domain Bacteria; phylum Bacillota; class Bacilli; order Brevibacillales; family Brevibacillaceae; genus Brevibacillus; species Brevibacillus panacihumi_A. The sequence goes on from NZ_KI629785.1 coordinate 1,589,411, forward strand.
GTCCTCCACGGCTTGGTTTACGTCGGAGGCGGATTTACCGAGCTGATTATTGTGCTCTTGCTCCAGCATCACGTCAGAAAGCCATTGCATCTTAGCCATTACATCGCCATGCTGATCATCGCGATTATCCTGACCCTGAGCCCACTGACCGGAGCAATCGCCGAATTTGGACCTGTCGAATCAACGCGCCAACGGTTTCCAGCCTTTGAGCAGTGGCGTTTGCTGTCGATCGGCAAAAACTTCGAGAACATGGAGTTTTTTGCGATTTACCAATGGCTCTCCGGTTCTTTCATTCGCATCTCTTTATGCCTTTTTTTAATGGTGGAGCTCATGAAAATCATCAATCCCCGTAAAAAGACCTACACGCTGGTGTTTTTGGGATTCAGCATGATTGCTTTCACAAGTCTGCCCTTTAGCGACATGCATTTTATGACGTTTTTGAGCAAGGTGTACTACCCTCTTTTCATGACTCTCATCCTCGTGATTACGCTTTGTATAGCAGGACTGGTCTTGAGTAATCGAAACCGAAAGAGGGATACCAACCATGGATCGTGAAGCCACGTTGAGGGAAACTTATGCGCTTTGTGCAGACGTACACTTTCTGCGGCTGGTTACCAGCGAAAATCAACCCATCCTCCTTCTGTACTGTGAAGGAATGGTAGATACCGCGCATATGCAAAAAACCGTCTTGCCCAGACTCAACCATGCCCTGGCAAAAGGAGATTTGCGGACACTCCCGCTGCACCAGCTGGACGATGATCAGGAAACCTGGAATGAACGCCTGTTTGCAGGGGATCTGATTATTTTCCCCGGCGAATCTCCTCCGTTTACCTGGGATGTATCCAACCGGCCGCAACGCTCTACGGAGGAAGCCAATACCGAGGTCTCGATCAAGGGTCCGCGGGACGGATTTGTGGAGGACCTCTCTGTCAATGTAGCCTTGATTCGCAAACGTCTGCGCACGACCTCTCTCGCTTATGAAGCGTTCGTCCTGGGTACTCGATCTCATACCAAGGTCGCGCTGCTCTACATCATGGATGCTGCACCGCCTGACGCCGTGAATATGATGCGGGAAAGACTGCTCGACTGCCGCAATAAAAAAATCGTCAACAGTGCGGTTCTGGAACAAAAACTGAGTGACCACACCTATTCCTTGTTTCCTCTCGTCGACTATACGGGCCGGCCAGACTACGCCATCTACATGCTCATGGAAAGAAAAATCCTGGTGCTGGTCGACGGATCACCCATTGGGCTGATCGCCCCGGTAGCCCTGCTGGAGCAAATCAAGTCCCCGGAGGACGATCAGTATCCGATTATCTTCGTTTGGCTGGAGCGCATCCTTCGTTTGGGCGGCATCTTCATTGCGATTTTTCTCCCTGGGTTCTGGATCGCACTTGCCGCTTACAACATTGAGGAGTTTCCAATCCAATTATTGGCAACCGTTACACAGGGCCGGCAGGGGTTGCCATTCTCAGCCCCAATGGAGCTATTTGGCATTCTTTTTATCTTTGAATTCTTGCGTGAAGCCGGGGCCCGTCTGCCCAAAACAGTCGGCCATACTCTTGCCCTGGTAGGTGCACTGATTATTGGCGATGCCTCCATTCGGGCAGGAATCACCTCCCCGTCTATGCTGTTTGTAGGCTCGCTGACGATCGTCGCTTCCTTTACCCTGATCAACCAATCCTTGAGCGGAGCCGTCACCGTGGCGAGAGTGGGCGTTTTTCTTCTCTCCTCGATCGTCGGCATGTACGGGTTCATCATGAGCATTCTGATCATCGTCTACTATTTGTCGACCCTTTCTTCTTTGGGAAGACCCTATGTCTTGCACAACTCATCGAATTTTATCGTGACGCTCGGAAAACTGCTGTTTGCTCCCTTGATCCATATTTTTAAAAGCCCCCGTCAAAAAGGAGGAAAGCAATGATGAAGCGCCCGCTTACAGCTTGCCTGATGCTGCTCTTTTCATTGACCTTTATCAGCGGGTGCTGGGATGAAAAGGCAATCCAGAATCTTCGCTATTTGTCTACGCTGGGTCTCGATTATGTCGATGATAACTACGTGGTCTATGCCCAATCCGTCGATTTGGCTACGGTGGCGATGCAGGAAAAGGGAGGGAAAAGTACGCCTACTCCCGCCATCATCTCTATTGGGCGCGGAGATACCTTGCAAAATGCGATTGACAATATGCAAAAAAACTCACAGATCCCCCAGTTCTCCGGATTCGTCTCCGCTCTGATTTTTCACGAACGCCTTTTGAAGAAGGAAATTTTGCCTACCTTTGATATCTTGAACCGTTACGGGCTGCTCCGTTATACGAAATGGGTATTCGGCACGAGAGATTCCTTGACCGAGGTGCTAAGCGACCATTCGGCTTTCGGATTTTCTCCGCTTATCTCCGTCTTGCATGAACCCTACGACCTTTATCGGGAACACTCCTTTATCGAACCGATACAGTATTACCAATTTGCAGCTCGCTTCTGGGAGCCGGGCAATACCGTCCTGCTGCCCAATATCACGGTCTACAAGCATTCTTGGAAAGAGAACGAAAAAAACCTCTCACGGCTCACTCTGGACGGCGTTCACGCGATCCACCGCGGAAAATGGAATCAATTTCATCCTAGCAAGGATTTGCTGGGTCTTCGCTGGATGAACCCGCATACTGTCTTTTCGGGGTTGGTTATTCGCGAAAAGAGTACACCCAAGGCGACTCTTCGCATTCAACATGTCAAGCTGGATGTAAAAACCACTTCAGATGGCAGCAACCCTCGTTTTCATATCACGGTCCACCTTCGTGGCTTTGTTCGTGAAGTCTTGAGCGATGTGTCACTTTCCTTCATCAAACAAAATGCAGAGCATCAAGTCAGAAAGCAAATTGAAAGCACATATGCCAAAGCGCTCGCAAAAGGAGCAGATATATACGGGCTGGAATCGTACTTGCAGAAATACAGCAACAAGACCTGGAAGGAGTTTGCGAAAAACCGCAAGCGAAGGCTGTCCGAGGACGCGATCGCGGGGATAACCGTTAAGCTGTACTTGAGCGATTCAGGAAAAATGAAAATGAAATGGTACGACTATCCTGAGGATTTGCTGCCCTGAAAAAGACAAAAAAGCTGCCTGCCCCCACCGAGGGAGCAAGCAGCTTTGTCATGGCTTTAGTTTTTCACAAGCAAAACTTCTTCAATGGATGCATACGGCAGATTATGTGCATCTGCGACTGCTTTGTAGGTCACTTTGCCATCAATGACGTTGACGCCTTTTGCCAGCGGCCGATTGTCGCGAATAGCCTGCGCATAGCCTTTGTTCGCCAGTTGCACCGCATAAGGAACGGTTACATTGGTCAAAGCCAGCGTCGATGTGCGGGCGACCGCTCCCGGCATGTTGGCTACTGCGTAATGGATCACGCCATGTTTTTCATACGTTGGGTTGTCATGCGTGGTGATCCGGTCTATCGTCTCGATGGAACCGCCTTGGTCGATTGCCACGTCTACGATGACAGAGCCTGGCGTCATATTTTTCACCATTTCTTCCGTGACGAGACGAGGTGCGCGGGCGCCTGGGATCAACACGGCGCCTACCAGCAAGTCTGCCTTTTTCACGGCATTGGCGATGTTGAAAGAATTGGAGATCAACGTCTGCACACGGCCTTGGAACAAGTCATCAAGCTGGCGCAAACGATCTGCATTCACGTCGATAATGGTTACCTTGGCACCCAGTCCGACTGCCATTTTGGCCGCGTTGGTTCCTACGATCCCGCCACCGATCACGACGACTTCGCCTTTGGGTACGCCAGGTACGCCGCCGAGCAGTACGCCTTTGCCGCCGTATTGTTTTTCCAGGAATTGGGCGCCGATTTGTACGGACATGCGGCCCGCCACTTCGGACATCGGCATGAGCAAAGGAAGGGCACCATTGTCGAGTTGGATGGTTTCATAGGCGATGGCAACGACTTTCTTCTCCATCAGTGCGCGAGTCAGTTCAGGTTCTGGAGCCAGGTGAAGGTAGGTAAAGAGAATCATATCTTCTTTGAAGTAGGCATATTCGGATGGAAGGGGTTCTTTCACTTTCATGACCATGTCTGTTGCCCAAGCTTCTGCAGCGCTGTCTACGATCTGCGCGCCTTGAGCCGAGTAGTCTTCATTGGTGAAGCCACTGCCCAATCCCGCGTTGGTTTCAATGCGTACGGAATGTCCACTTTGTACGAAAGCTGCAACTCCTGCCGGTGTGATGGCAACGCGATTTTCATTGTTTTTAATTTCCTTCGGTACTCCGACGATCATGACAGGTAGTCCTCCTTCAAATTGCCGTTATAAAAGATTATTACCATTTTACAGTGTCTTTCACCTTTTTTTCCTTGGCGATTCCCTTAATCTTCCCATTCTGCATTTTGTGGATATTCACAAACGAACTACTGTTCGCGATTGATCTTGGCCATTTTCAATTCCAGATACAGGGCTGCCCGCTGATTCATATTCTCCAGATCGATCCCCATAATCTCCTCGATCCTGCGGAGCCGATAGCCCAACGTATTCGTATGGATGTGCAGCAGTTGAGCCGTAACGTTCATTTTGCCGGCAGCATCCAAAAAGGTTTCCAAGGTTTCCAGCATGGCGGTCTGGTTGTCCCGATCATACTGTTTCAATTTATCCAAACGCTCATTGCGGTATCCCTCATCTTCCTCCCATTTTTTCAACTGCAACAGATAGCGGTAGATACCCAATTGATGATACCCGTAAATGCCTTCCGTCTCTCGCGGGAACAGCTTTTTCACCTTGACTGCGTGCAGCGCTTCCTTGTAGCTTTTCACAATCTGGGCGTATCCGCCGCTGTATGCTCGTCCATAGCCTGCGATAACCTTGCCTTCGCTTGCCTGCATGACAAGCTTGCTGAGCGAGTCTGCGAGGAACTGCTCCACCTTTTTCAACAACCCGTTCCACTCATCCTTCTTCTCATCCGAGCGCCCGATCAGAAGAATGATTTGCGAGCCGTCTACGACCCAGTACAGCTTGTCACGCATTAATAAGGGATACAGATATTGGTCCAGCCTTGCTCCCGCCGCTTCGACGATACAGATCAAATACGTCGTAGGCATCTGCATCTGCAAGCTCTCCGCCTTCTGTCGGATAGCGGCTTCACTCGAGTGGTTGCCCAGCAGCAATTCCCATAAAAATTCGGTGCGCCGCTGTTCCTCCGCCTTGCGCTTCCCTTGCCTTTGAATCAATCTGGAGACGGCCGCTTTGGCTGCCTGCCGCAGGATTTCATCGTCCTCTGGCGTCAAGGCCCTGTTGACTTCCTGTGCCCAGATATACCCCAGCACGTCATTGCTCCGCTTGATCGCGATCGCGACCCGCTTGCCCAGCCCGATGTCCTCCTTGGCCGGAATATGCACCGGATCATCCTGCGTCAACAATTCCTGAAAGACGCCATCCTTCCACAAACGTGTCAATACCTTCTCCGGCACCCTGCGCCCCATAATCGTAGACCATCTGGCAGGGTCGGTGCTGTCGCCATGAGAGCTGTACGCAATCAATTTGTGATCCGAATCTTCTATCGTAATTGGATTTTGTACAAGTTCTGCGATCAAATCAGCCAGTTCATCCATATCCGCATGCGGGTACTGTTGAAAGTAACGGGGTTGAGAAGACACATTTTCACCTCTTTACCGTGCAGATTTACGTGTTCTTCCATTATACCAAAAAACCGCCTCTTCTCTACGAAGCGGCGGTCAAGATTCTCATTATACCAAGCGTGTAATGGCATCTAGAATCTGCTCTTTTTGGAACGGCTTGACGACAAAATCGCTGGCCCCTGTCTTCATTGCTTCCAGCACCTTCTGGCGGTGGCCGATGGCGGAGCAGATCAGCACCTTGGCATTGCCGTCATACTCCAGGATGTGGCGCATGGCATCAATCCCGTGCATATGGGGCATCGTAATATCCATCGTCACGATATCGGGCTTTAATTCCTTGTACTTCTCAATGGCGTCTAAGCCATCGCTGGCTTCTCCGCAGACCTCATGATGACCAGCAACCATTTCACACAGCATCTTTCGCATAAATACAGCATCGTCAACAATCAGCAAACGGGCCAAGCTGTCCCATCTCCTCGCTTCATACTCATCTCTTCTCTTAACTTTTACAAAAAATGAGCAGCTTGTCCACGAGAGAAAATGACTACTTTTGTCGAACTACTCGCGAAAATCCGCGTCTCCGTACCCGTAAATGGCATTTGGATGACTGGACGGGTCGGGATGAGAAGTTGTAATCCCGATTTCCGGGCCTGTTACCTGGGTTATTTCATCCGGAATGTGAACCTGCGGAAGCTCGATCATATCTTTCTCTTGTTCTTTTTCCATTGGTTTTCCACGCCTCCTTGGGTTATTTTGAAGAATGTAATCAACCATAGCCTGCCCCTGGGGGGTGTTCGTCATTCGATCGCACAATTTGGTCATATTCCTTCAAATTTCCAGCAGGATAATGTAGAAATAAGTCGAAGGTATTATTTTTGGGCCATTACCCACGCTCAAAATAGGAGGTATGATCGATGCCCAAACTGCGGTCATTTCCCGCACTCTTCACCGGCTTTATCATCGGGTTGCTCATCCTCGTTACCAGCCAGTTTCTTATCAGCATGCATCAATTGGATTCCATCCACAATCATAGCAAGAGCTCCAATCAAATCCGTGTTGCGCTTTTGCTGGAAGGCCCTACTTATGACCAGGGCTGGAACAGCAGTGCGCTGGAGAGCTTGCAGGAGCTCCAAAAGAAAATGGGATTTTCGCTCGACATTGCCAACAACGTGAAGCCTGCAGAGATCGAGGAGGTCGCCAAAAAATTTGCTGCCAACGGATACGATCTGGTTTTCGGTCACGGGGTGATCTTTTCAGAAGCTTTTACCAAAGTAGCGGCGAACTATCCGCAGACTCGATTTGTATCCTTTAATGGGGAAGCTCGTTATGAGAATCAGACTGCGATCCGTTATGACATGAAGCCTGCGGGATACCTCGTGGGTTATCTGGCTGCCAAAATGAGCAAATCACGCAATATCGGTTACATCCTCGTCAATAAACCGCCCGAGATGGCTCAATTGGAAGGGTTTCGTCAAGGTGCAAGAAAGGCAGACCCGAAAGTTGCCGTCTCTGTGGGGTACGTCCCTGATTTCAACGATATTGAAAAAGCGGTTGTGGTCACACGCGAGATGATTGCTGCTGGGGTCGATGTCGTATACACCACTGGGGACAGCATCAATCTGGAAGTGATTACGGAAGCGCAACGCTCCCGGGTCTATTCCATCGGCTACATTGCAGATCAACACTACATCGCGCCTGATTATGTCCTTACCTCCCTGATTCAGGACGTCGGGCAATGCTATCGTTTGATCATGGATCAATTTGTCCAGGGGAAGCTTCCGCATGGCACCGTCAAATTCGGCCTGTCCGAAGGCGTGAACCATCTCAGTCCGTTTGGCCCAATGGTTCCCCAAGAAATTCGCGATGAAATCAATCAGGTACTGAATGCCCTTATCACGTCACCTGATCCGCTTGGAGGATAATCAACCATGTTGTTCATCCGCAATCTGGGTTTTCAGAAAAAAATGATGCTTAGTTATCTCGTCATGATGCTGCTGATCGGCATTGTCACGTCCATGTTCAGTTATCAGATGACAAAAGTGACAGCCGATGAAATGTATTTGACACAGACGTTGCTGCCACAAACCAGCGCTCTGCTCGAAGTGAAAAATCAGGTTTACGAAAAGTCATACGCCTTGAAAATGTATACGGCTACTGGCGACCCATCCTATCTCGACATGTATTACACCAATTTGATCGATAGCTCCCGTTTTGAGTCGGTCACTCCAACCGAAATGAACAGCAGCTTGTTCACGACCATTGACTCGATTCGCAAGCTTGATTTTTTGTTCATGAACAAGGTTGATCCTTTATTGAAAGCGGACAATGTCACCGCCGTCAGCTACGTCCTCAAACATGAAGTGCAGCCGTTAATTGATCAGTTGGAACGAAACCTTTCCTTTTCGCTCAATCAATTGGATTACCAGACCAACAAAGAGTTCCAGCAGACGACAGAAAGCATCGAGGTCTCTCTCATCCTGACGTACTCCGTATCCATCGCTGCCATTCTGTTCGGATCGTTTTGCACGATTTACTTCAGAAGGGAGCTGCTTCGCCCGATCCATTCACTGGTACAGCAGGTGCGGGACGTATCGAAAGGCACGTTCGGCCAACAGATCGTCTACACGGGGCAGGATGAGTTTCGCGAATTGGCAAACGAGTTCAACAAGATGTCTCTCAACATCGCCACCCTTTTTGAACAGGACAAGGAGCAAAGACTTGTCCTAACCGAGGAGAAGAATCTGCGGGAGCAAATCCTCAATTCCTTGCCTGTCGGCATCATTACGCATCCCTCTCCTACTGCGGAAATCCACGTCAATGAGCTGGCAAAAAATTTGATTCAGTTGGATGAGCAGGGGTACCCGGTTACGGAAGGATCAGGGAAATCGTTGAGCGAGGAAGGAGAAGGCTCCTGGTTCGTCAATCAGAAAATGACGTTGTTCAAGCAGGATGGCACGCCTTTTACAGCACTGGTCTCACGCGTCCCCCTGCACAACCAGCATCAGCCCGAGGAAACAGGCTGCATGATCGCCTTCCTGGATATTACCGAACAGGAAAAGGTCCAGGAGTACCTCAATCAATCCGAAAAGCTGGCAATGGTCGGCCAGTTGGCTGCGGGAGCGGCGCATGAGATACGCAATCCGCTGACCGTCATTTACGGCTTTATTCAATTGCTCGAACAGGGGTTGTCGGATCAGGAGCGCGAACGCCATTATATCCCGTTGATTCTGCAGGAGATTGAGCGGGTCAATCGGATCGTTACGGAGCTGCTGATGCTGTCCAAGCCATCCCTGCCGAACTATCGGGAGGTCAAGCTGTCCGAGGTTCTGCATTCACTGCTTCCCCTGATGCAGGCAGAGGCCCTGCTGCACGGCATTCAAATCATCGACCGCTGCGATCCGGATACGCGTATTCATGTCGATGTGGAGCAGTTCAAGCAAATTCTGCTGAATCTGATGAGAAACAGCATCGAGGCCATGACAGGGGGCGGTCTGCTCACCATCGAAAGTCAAATGGATGAAACATGCGTCCATATCACCGTCAAGGATACGGGAGAAGGCATCTCCCCCGAGTTCCTCGTACGGATTTTTGACCCGTTCTTCTCACTTAAGGACGAGGGGACAGGTCTTGGACTCCCGATCTCTCGCCGGATGGTGGAAAATCACGGAGGAGAGCTGAACATCCAGAGCAAAAAAGGACAAGGGACGGAGATTACGATCTCTTTGCCGCTGCATCCAAACAATCTGGATTCCTAGCGTTTGCCCCTTTCGCCAACTGCGTCCAGCCAGGCAAACATACGACGTGTATAGCTTTCCAGCTCTTCTCCCTTGAACAAATGGCTGGCCTTGTCCGCCAGCCATATTTCATAGGGCTTGTCATGCTGCTGCAGGGCATGGGCCAAACGTCTGGCATGCTCCACACCGACGTTCTCGTCTGCGGTCCCGTGGATGATCAGGACCGGACAAGAAATCTCCGCGACTCGGTACAAGGGGGTTCTGTCCCGATAGGCTTCCTCCTGTTTGCGCGGATGACCCACGATCCTGCGCAGCATCCGCCGCAGGTCTACTCTTTCCTCATAGGTCAAAAAGAGATCGCTGACGCCTCCCCACACCACGACGGACAAGAGGTCGCTGCATTCCATCGCGGCAAACAGGGCCATCATCGCGCCCCGTGAAAAGCCGTAAGCACTGATCCGCTCCCGGTCCACACAAGGCAATTGCTGCAACACCTCATAGGCGGCATATACATCATGGCGATCCGCACCGCCAAATTCGTCTCTGCCCTCTCCCCCCTCATTTCCCCTGTAATGCGGAGCGAGGATGACGTAACCGAACGCGGCCATCTGGCTGATTCGTTCGGGTCTTACCTGGCCTACCCCGCGTATCCCGCCGCGGCAGTATAGCAGAGCAGGCAGCTGGCGGCCTTCTCTGTCTGCTTCTGCCAGCTGTTGCTCCGGTACAGCCAATGCTGCTTTGACCCGCAGCCCCTGACTGTAATAGCTGACCGTGTACAGCGCGATGCCGGAAACTACAGAATCGGCTCTCTCCATGCTCACTCCTTGCATCTGCATGTCCTGGATGTGCACAATCCCCTCCCCCTTCTCTGATCACATGCCTAGTATCCACTGCTGAACTTCGCCAATCACTCTGAAAAATACGGAAAAGAAAAAGGACGGGGAAGGTCCCCGCCCTTATCTTTTTCGTTATAACAAGGCTTAGTAGCCGCGTTTTGCGTTCTTTTTGTTGATGGTCGCGAGGTTTTCTTCGCTGTGCTTCATCCATTTTTTCAACTTATCCTCAAAGGATGCCGCATTATCCCGTCTAGGGTTCCCTCCGCGGTCGCCACCACGATATCCACCACCACGACGTTCTTCTCGTTCCGGACGCTCAGGCGCTGGGAGTGCGGCGCGAACCGAAAGCGAGATTTTACCTGCATCATCAATCGAGAGTACTTTTACTTTCACTTGTGCTCCCACGGAAAAGTGATCGTTAATGTCCTTTACAAAACCGTTTGCTACTTGGGAAATGTGGACCAGACCCTGCTCCGTTTCGCTGACTGCTACAAACATCCCAAACGGTTTAATTGCTGTCACTTTTCCCTCGATGATGCTTCCCACTTGTACTGCCATCCAGTTTGCACTCCTTTTATTATTTCCAAAAAATGGTGAGGGCTTTTTTCTAGTAGCCTCATTACCTTAGTATAACAGAGAAAATGAAATACTGAAAAGCCTATTTGTCAATCCGTACATTCTAGAATGAGGATTCCCGCTCCATTTTATGACTTTGCTCTCGCTTTTTCCCACAAATTGGCAAGACAAATACAGGCCAGCATCGTCAATGAGCCGGATAAATCCAGCAGCACATCCTGGACGACCCCTACGCGATCCGGGGTAAATGTCTGATGCCATTCATCCAGGACGGCAACCAGCAGGCTGAGGAAGGCGCTCCACGGCAGAGCTGTGGAGAAAGCAAGGCGATAACGCAAGACGCGGTACCAGCAATAGGCCAAAAAGGCGAATGTGGCAAAATGAACGCCTTTTCGCAGAAAAAATTCGAGAAAGCCTGCCGTTCCCTTCTCTTCGATGCTGATTTCACGCCCGCTGTACTGCAACGTAATATCTTGCAAACGCTCTTCCCAATTGCGTTCATCCACGACCTTGGAGATCGTCCCGCGCATGTCCTGATCGGCATAAGGCTGAGAGGAAGAGATGAACAAGCCAATCAGGACAGCCGCCAGCAGCAGACTGTGCAGAAGAAACCCGAAGCTGCGCATCTTGTACCCCCCATCTGTTTCCCAGTGTATCCACGGTGTCACAAAGCATTATGCCTGAAATTTTTCGGGATGGGAAGAGGAGGCAAGCGGCAGAAAGTCCTCTTCGGACAGTTCTCTATTCACCCGGGTGCGGGGATGCGTGTTTCCTTGCTTCTGCAATGCTTCTTTTCGCGCCTTTTTCAGTCGCTGGATCGCTTCCTTCTTGTCCTGGCGGCGAATGCGGCCGTTCTCCCAAGCGCCTTGCAGGAGGCGAATGATGTCAGGCAGCGTCCACTCTGACACGACGGCCTGCTTCCGCTCGGCTGCGAACTGCATGCCCGGCACCAGTACGAGAACACCGAACACCGCTACCGCCGCACCAAACAGCAGACTGCTGGTGAAGGAGGAAATGAAGCCTCCGTCTGCGACCCAGCCCCCGGCCAAAGGGAGAGAAACGAGAATGATCCCGGCAAACACAGCCGCTTGGCTCCCAGCGACACGGGATGTCCCCGTCTGCAGCTCCTCCCAGATCTCTGCAGATCTGGTGCGAAGGGCAATCAGTTGATCCAGGTGAACCAAAGCTTGATGAAGCATGATGGCCGCCGCGGCAGCCAATCCGTAGAAGCCCAGGACGTTCATCGGGCGATCCATGACCAGCAAGCCGAGGATGACACCGCCTGACAACAGCGGCAGCAAGGCCAAGGCAATCCATCCATCCCTAGTTCTGCCCCGCAGCAACAGACTCGCCAGCAAGACGCAGACAGCGAGAGAGCCGATGGCCAGGATTCGTCCCACGGTGTCCTTTTTGCCCGCCATTTCCTTGTCCAGCTTCTCCACCTCATCGGCATTGAGTATCGTATACCCCTCGGGGATCGTCATGTCCTTTTTCAAACGGTACGGCAAGGCATACGACATGGTGTCGATGCGCATGACATCGGAGACGGCGCTGCTGATCTTGAAGACGTACAAACCATCCTCCCGCGAGTAAACCGGCGGCGGTTGTCCGTACGACCAATCTGCCAGATCAGCCAATCGAACAGCTCCCTCCGGAGTCCGAATCAGCAAATGCTTCACTTGATCCGGATGATCCATCCACTGGTCAGGAAAACGCGCTTGGATCAGTACCTCTTTTCCATTCCACTGGGCGTTCCCGATTGTTTGCTCACCCAGGTAGCTCTCCACCTGCCGCCTGATTTCGGCTTCCGTTACACGGTAACGGGTCAGCATGTCGGCTTTCGGGTAGAGATCGAGGTAGATGCCGGTCGTTTTCTCCCCGATACGCTCATCCGTTATGACCTCTCGCCCTTTCTCATCTCGCGTCGTCACCCGCTTCATCTGTTCGAGAATAGCATTGGCGATGGTTTCTCCGATCTGGATAGAGGGTCCTTTTACCGTAAATTCCAAACGGGACCGCACTCGATCGTTTACGATAAAGGAAAACGGATCAGTCCCGGGAATACCCCGCAATTGCCGGTCCAGCTCCTTTTCCAGCTCAGTGAGGGAGCGGTTCCAATCAATATGGTCCTGCAGCTTGAGGGTGAAGTCGAGCCGATCCCGCGAAGCCAGCGTGAACACGTCACGCACCTCGGCAACCCCGCGCAGGCGTTCCTCCGCGATCTGGGCTGCACGAATCGCCTCATCGACGGTACTTCCCTGAACCATCTCCAGGGTCAGCTTCTTCTCATCTGTCGTCGTCTTCGTATAAGGATCGACCAGTACAAAGGTATGGAAAAGGAAGCTGACGAGCAAAGAGACGACCAGTGTGATGCCGTATGGCAAATACCCTCTTTTGACCAAGGTCTCCCAACCGCGGAGGACAGGATTGGGCCTTTTTTTCGCTGCGGGCTGTTCCTCCGGGAGAACTGTCTGCTCCCGGTGGCGCTCCGTCTTCCACGCTCCGCCCAGTACCGGTACGATAAACCCGTATACGATCAGCAAGGAGAGCGTCCCCAGGATCAAAATCGGCCAGGCATCCACCAGAACGGTCCGGTCCTTCGCCTCGATGAAATCCGTCAGCATGACGCCAAACCAGCACGCTGTCAGGATGACAATGGTTAACAGCATCGTTTTTTGCAGGTGCCAGGCAGCTTGCAGGCAGTGGAAAGTCGTCCATTGCCTCAATTGATGCAGCCTGGAAAAAAGGGCGGAGCCTGCTCCGATGGACAGGATGCCAAAAAGACAAACTGGCCCGATCGTCGATAAGCTGAGCGGCAAGCCGACCAGCCACATCCCCCCGAGCAACGTGCCTGTCGCGAGTACGACGGAAGCGAACAAGAGGATGGCTGCCGTTTTGCTTTTTTGCATCCAGCCTAGCACGACCGCCACGAATGCTGCAGCCAGGATTACCAGCCACGTCATTTGCCAGATCGCATCAACCAGCGGTTTGGCGTGGTCTTCCACCAGATCGATTTGGTAAAGACCTGCCCCCGCTTCATTCAACTCCGCTATCGCTGTCAGCATCTGAGTGCGTACACCCGGAGCCTGCGCGGAATCAGCGGCATACAGCGTGATCCCCAATGCCGGTTCGCCCCGATAGACAGCGACTTGATCTCCCTTGCTGCCGCGCAGATCCCGAATCTCCGCCAGCGTCTTCAAGGAGACGTATCCCTTCTGCGTAGCAATCATCTGTTTGCCCAAACCGAATGGCCCGCCTGTCTGGCTGTACCATTGGACAGTCGTCCGCTCCGCCCCTCTGCCGATGGAGCCGACCTGATCCGCAGCCACTTCGCCGGACAATTGGTTCAGCACATCCGCAGGAGTCAGGCCATATGCTTGCAGCATGGATGGACGAAACAAAATGTCCACCTGCTGACGGGCCACCTGATCATCCAGGTCGACGCGAGCGACTCCCGGCAGATTGATCAGCTTGGCGTAGACGGTATACTCTGCTACGTCAGCCAGCGTTTGCACGTCCGCGCCGCGCAGGAGGAGATGCCCGATGCGGTTGTCCGCCAGGTTTTCCTGACTGATGCTCCACTCCCGTACAGGCAGCGCCTTGGTTGCTTCACTCAGCTTCATTTCCAAGCGTTCCCGATAGTCCGTCCCAAGCCTTTCCGTTGCTTCTACGACCACCACAGCCATTCCTTGACGAGACTCTGAGCGGATCTTGTCGGCCTGCCCCAGAGAACGGACAGCAGCCTCGACAGGCAAGGCAACAGTCTGATCTACTTGCAGCGAATTCAGTCCGGGAGCATCCAGCCGAATCTCATACTCCGGCACAGCCAGATCGGCAAAACTCCGAATGTCGATGCGAAGAAGAGCGCCAATGGTCAGCAACAGGCAAATGACAGCCAGCAAACGGGCAATCGCCGGGTATGTCGAGGAAAATGTCCGATTATTCATCTTCCACCCTCACCACCTCGCCGTCCACTACATAGGAAAGCCCTGATGCCAAAATGGTATCTCCTTGTTCCAAGCCCTCCAAAATTTCATAGTGGGCGCCATGGATTGCTCCGACCTTGACAGGCGTCTTTTTGACCACCTGCTCGTTGATCTTCATCACGTAGTATCCTTCATCCGAAACGCCTACGCTATTGACGGGAACCAGCAAAGAATGATCGGCCTGCAGCGGATATGCGCAGGTCACGGTCATGCCGCCCCTCCAATTCACATCGCTGCCCGCAATCGTCACCTCGACCGGGTACGTTCCGGTTTTTTCATCGACAACAGGCGAGACGAATGTAACCGTTCCCTGCGCTTGCGTGCCGTCAGCGGATTTGACAGTCACTGCCGCCCCTTGTTGCCAGCTTGCGATCTGCTCGCTTTCCACCTGCAAATCGACCAGCCACTGGGAAGTATCCACCAGACGGATCACCTCGCTGCCGGGACCCGTCTGCTCGGATTCGGCCTGCGATATCGCAGCCACCACTCCGGAAAATGGCGCCTTCAAGACGGCCTCCGAAGCCTCTTGCCTGGCTCGATTCAACTGGACGTTGGCCTGTTGAAGACTCGCATTGGCCGCCTCCACATCGAGCTGGTCTGCTCCCTGCAGCAGTTCATTGTAAGCGACCTGTGCCTCCTGCAGACTCAAATTGGCCTGTTTTTCCGCCAGTGCGACACGATCCAGCTCATCCTTGGATATCGCGCCGTTGTCATAGAGCAGCTTGGCCTGGCGATGATCCTCTCCCGCTTTCACCGCTACCTGCTTCGCCTTTTCCACTTTCAGCATCTGGGTCTCTACCTCATGGCTTTTCGGCCCTTGCATCGCCTGATTGCGTCGAACATTGGCGCTGGCTACCTGCCCCATGGCTGCGCTCACTTCCTGCTGCCAGACTCCTCCATCCAGGGTAGCCAAGGTTTGCCCCTCCTTGACCAGATTCCCTTTTTGCACCTGAATGCTGGCTATTCTGCCCGAGGTGCCAAAGGATAAGGACAGCTCCTGCCGCGGCTTCAGTACGCCAGAGACCTCCAGCAGGACGCCGTTTGCGTTCGGCATGACCTGGTACGCATTCACGGTTTTTACTTTCAAGACATACTCTTCTTCCACTCGCTTGAGCTGCTCAATCTCTTTGTCTAGCTTCTGGCAGCCCATCAGGAACAGGGCCGCTAACGACAGACTGATCCATTTTTTCACCTTCTCAACCCCCGTGCCATCTTCATGGCTCCCTTCCCGTTACCCGGTAATGTTCCTATATGAAAAAAATAAATGACAAAATATATTTTACAGAATCTTTATAGAGTTGTATCATTTTTCTGTCATTTTTTATTTTTTTTTATAGCTTGAAATCTGTCACTCTTTTGTAACTCATGCAGGCTATAATCAAGGCAGTAGGGAAATAAGAGTGTAGTTGCTGTTAAGCAGGATGTCAGCGCTTACACGATTCGCATGGATTATCATCTTTTTTAGGTGGGAGTGATCGTCATGGCAAAATTGTATACTTCGTACGCGGACATCGTGGCCGATATTCATGATGGCGCCACGCTGCTCGTGGGCGGTTTTGGTCTGGTAGGGATTCCCGAGAATCTGATTATCGCTTTGCGCGACAAAGGCGTGAAAAATCTGACTGTCGTCTCCAACAACTGTGGCGTCGACGATTGGGGACTCGGACTCTTGCTGCGTGAAAAGCAAATCAAGAAAATGATTTCCTCCTACGTCGGTGAAAACAAGGAGTTTGAGCGCCAATTCCTCTCAGGTGAACTGGAAGTGGAACTGACCCCGCAAGGTACCCTCGCTGAGCGTATTCGTGCAGGTGGTGCTGGCATTCCCGCCTTCTATACCCCTGCAGGCGTAGGGACTCCGGTAGCGGAAGGCAGAGAAACGCGTACGTTCAACGGCAAGGAGTATCTGCTCGAACATGGCATTACCGGTGATTTTGCTTTGATCAAGGCGTGGAAAGCGGATAAGATGGGGAACCTCGTCTTCCGCAAAACAGCACGCAACTTCAACCCGATGATGGCTGCCGCTGGCAAAATCACCATCGTGGAAGTGGAAGAGATCGTCGAGACCGGGGAGCTGGACCCCGATCAGATCCACACGCCAAGCGTCTATGTGCAGCGCCTGATCCAGGCACCATCGTTTGAAAAACGGATCGAGCGCCGCACAGTCCGCTCCTAAGCTGGAATCCAGGCAAATCACTCAAGGGAGGAAATAAAGATGTCGCTGACTCGTGAACAAATCGCCATGCGTGCCGCCCAGGAGGTGGAGGATGGCTTCTATGTAAACTTAGGGATCGGAATGCCAACTCTGGTCGCCAACTATATCCCGGAAGGAAAGACCGTGGTTCTTCAATCCGAGAATGGATTGCTGGGAATCGGTCCTTATCCGACAGAGAATGAAATCGACCCGGATCTGATCAATGCCGGCAAGGAAACGGTGACGGCGATTCCAGGCGCTGCTTACTTCTCCAGCGCAGAGTCGTTCGCCATGATCCGCGGCGGACACATCGACTTGGCGATTCTGGGGGCGATGGAAGTATCGGAAAAAGGGGATCTCGCCAACTGGATGATTCCCGGGAAAATGATCAAGGGCATGGGAGGTGCCATGGATCTGGTCCACGGGGCGAAGAAAATCGTCGTCATCATGGACCACGTCAACAAACATGGCGAAACCAAAATTCTCAACGAATGCGCTCTTCCCCTTACTGGAAAAGGCGTGGTGCACCGGATCATTACGGATCGCGCCGTCATGGATGTCACCCCGGAAGGCCTCGTCCTGCTGGAAGTGGCGGAAGGGTATACGGCTGAGGATATCCAGGCCTGCACGCAACCCAAGCTGACCGTTTCTTCCGCTCTGAAAACCATTGGATTGTAATGCTGCCATACAGAACAAGCTGACTTCATCCCTGCGGATGGGTCAGCTTTTCTTTTTTTGTACTGCTGCATCGCATGGTCTTCTTCATTCGTACTATAATACAGGATGTACCTTCCCAGATCGCCCTAGATAAAGAAAGGAGAAGCAAGATGTCCGGAAAAGTCGGTTGTCTCATAATCCACGGATTTGCAGGAGATATCCACGACGTCCTCCCTCTCGCCCAACGTCTGCGTGAAGTCGGATACGAGGTGGAATGCCCGACACTCGAAGGGCATGGATCAAGCCGGCGTCATTTGGCCAAAAGCAACCGTCAGGACTGGATTCGCTCTGCCGATGAGGCCTACAAGCGCCTCTCCATGAGAGCTGACACCATCGTAGTGATCGGCTTTTCAATGGGGGGATTGCTTTCTTTTCACATCGCGACTACCTATCCCGTAAAATTGCTGATTACCTTGAACACCCCTTACAAATACTGGGATGTCAAACAAGCGATGCGCTATTTGCGCACCGATTTCCAAACCCATTGGCGCCGCTATCTGCACGGCATTGGAAGAATTCCGGTCCGCAGCATGCTCCAGTTCCGTCTCCTGCTCTCCGAGACCAAGTCCTTGCTGCCGCAGGTTTCTGTTCCGTACGTGGTTTTTCAGGCGAAGCAAGACGATACCGTGCACGCCGTCAGCGCAAGACTGCTCGCCGACCGGGTAGGGACGAAGACGCCCCAAATCAACTGGTTCGAGCGTTCCAATCACATGCTTTTGCACGGCCCTGAAAAGGAAGAAGCGATCGAGGAGGTCATCGCTACCATCAGGAAGCATTGTCCATCCTGACGGCAGGCGTCCGGCTCTCCCGGATGCGCAGCCACATCAGCGCAAGCAGCAGCATGACGAGAGCCACTCCCAGATAAAGCAGCCCCAAGCCGAAGCTTTCATCCAGCCAAAAGGCAAGCAGCGGTCCAATCGCCGCACCCACATCCGTGACGACCGAGTAGTGGGTCATCATCGCGGTGCTGTTTGCCTGCCTTGCAGCTACGTCGGCTGCCCACGTATCGGTCAGCGTCGTCAGCACGGTCGCCGTCCATTGGATGCCGAGCAACACAACCATCAACCAGCCAAAGGATACAGGCGCGTAGATCATGCCAAACAGGATCGCGGCGATCAGCATCGTCGCGACCAGCATCCGCTTTCTTCCATAGGTGTCAGAGAGACGTCCGAACCAGGGAGCTGCCCACGGCTCCCAGCCCCAGCGCGCTCCTTGTAGGATACTCGCCATCACCGCAGCACCGACCACGATGCCACCTATCGTCGTCAGAGGTTGGCGCAGCTCGATCAATCTGCTGAGCGTCGAGGCGAACACGCCTTGATACACCATCGCGATCAAAAGGCCTGTCAGCAGCGTGACCAGGACGCCTTCTTTGCTCCACAACGAGGTTTTCGCCTCCATACGTCCGAGGAGCTCCCTTCCCTCTGTACAGGACTGCGGCCGTATGCAGGCGAAGATCAGAATCAGCGCAGGCAGGACAAGTCCTGCAAATAACAAGGATGTGTATTGCAATCCGATCGATGCGACCAGCAATGCCCCCGCTACCATCCCCCCAAGGCTTCCCAGACGGTACAAACCGTTGTACAGGCCCATCAACTGGCCCCGATTCTGCTCCTGCGAGACCGCGATAATCAGCGAATAGGCACCCAGCCGCAAAAACGTCCAGGCTATTCCCCACAGGCAGCGCATGACCAGCCAAATCCAAAACCCATGCAGGGCGTAGCCTGCTGTCGTCACCAAAGCAAGTGCGACCGCGATCACCAGACCGGTGCGCACACCTGAACGCTCATACCATTTCCCGATCAGCGGCCCCAGCGGAATGCGCACAAGCCGATTTGCCGAAAGCAGAATTCCCACTTCAAACAAGGAGTTCAGCCCTGCTTCCTGCCAATAGAGCGGCAAGACGATATACAGCATGGAATCTCCCAACAGGCAAAGGGCTGTCACCAGCGCTACTGCTACAACCTGTTTCTTTTCGTCATATTTTGGCATGTCCAGGTTCTTCTCCTTTGCTTCGCCCGTATTCATGGTTTACAGTACAGAGAAGCAGGCATCAATTCCAATACATCTTCCTGTCTAACTCATAAATAATATTTATGAATGGAGAGAAATCATGAATCTTCACGCTCTGCGCATCTTCGTACAAGTCGCATCTGCCGGAAGCGTCACACAAGCCGCTCAAGCTTTGGCGATCAGTCAACCAGCCGTGACCGCCCAGATCCGAAAGCTGGAGCAGGAATTGGGCCTGACCTTGGTCTCTGCAGAGGGACGAGGCATTGCACTGACGCATGAAGGACGCTTCCTCTATGAAAAAGCCCGCCGCATTTTCGATTGGGAAAAGGAACTGGAAGCGCAAGTAGCGCAGGTCAAAGAAGGATCGATCGGAAAATTGCGGATCGCTTCCACCTTCCTGCCTGCCCACTATCTCTTGCCAGCCTGGCTCGCCGCTTACAAAACCCGTTATGAGCATGTGGAGGTCGAGATGCGCTCCGGCAACTCCCAGCAATCCATCGAACGGCTGTTGCGCTGTCAGGCAGACCTGGCCATCATCACCAATGAAACCTGGGATGATCGCCCGATTCGGCTCCAGCACATGACAGACGTCTTTTATTGGTTTATCGTCCCCCCTGCCCATCCCTTCGCCGGCCGTGAGGTAACGTTGGGAGAGCTGGTTCAGGAGCCTTTTTTGCTGAGAGAAAAGGGCAGTTCGACCAGAGAACGGCTTTTCGCCCTCTGCCGGGAGCACGGCGTTCAACCTCCCAAGGTAGGGCTTCAATACCACGGGCTGGTCGAATCGATCCAATCCGTACGAGCGGGCTACGGCACGATGCTCGCCCCCGAGCCGGCTGTCAAGGAGCTGGTAGCACGCGGGGAAGTGGGACGCGTCTATCTCCCGCAGATTGAGATCAAGCGGCCCGTCTACCTGTGCCAGCGTGACGATGGCGACACGCCGCTCCCTGCCGTTACCCGTTTTTTGGAGATGCTGGAAGAGAGGATGGATTGAAAAAAGGATGCCCCGTACCGCAACAGCGCGGACAGGCATCCTTTTTATCTTCTTGCCAGTTTACCTATGGTTATGGAAACACAATCGTTTTGTTCCCGTAGACGAGCACGCGGTCTTCCAGATGCCAGCCGACAGCGCGGGCCAGCACGGTGCGCTCTACCTGGCGTCCAAGCTGTTTGAGCGTCTCCACATCCTCCTGGTGAGAAACGCGCTGAACGTCCTGCTCGATGATCGGCCCTGCATCCAGCTCTTCCGTGACGTAGTGGGCTGTCGCACCGATCAGCTTCACACCGCGGCGGTACGCCTGTTCATACGGCTTCGCTCCCACGAACGCTGGCAGGAACGAGTGATGGATGTTGATGATGCGCATCGCATAGTCGTCCAAAAAGCGCGGCGACAAAATCTGCATGTAGCGCGCCAGGATGATCAGGTCCACATCCTGCGCGGCTGCCAACTGTTCTTCTTCGGCCTGCGCCTTGTTCTCTTTGGTCACCGGGATATGGCGGTACGGAATTCCGAACGACTCTACCGTCTCTTTCATATCTGGGTGATTGCTGACTACGACGGAGATGTCTGCGTGCAGTTCACCGGATTTCCAGCGCCACAGCAGCTCCAGGAGGCAGTGATCTTCCTTGGAGACGAAGATCGCGACTTTTTTGCGTTTTTTCGCTTCGACCAGGGACCATTCCATCCCGTAGTTCTCCGCTACTGGCCAGAACGCATCCTTCAGCGATTCCAGACGATCCGCCAGATTGACCAGATCAAACTCTATTCGCATGAAAAAGCGGCCTGTCTCCGGGTCTGTTGTATATTGGTCCGACTGGACGATGTTGGCGCCTTGGGCAAATAAAAAGTTGGATACCGCCGCCACGATCCCTGCTCTGTCTTCGCAGGAAATCAACATCCGCGCACGGTCCTTGTTTTTTTGTTTGTACGCTAACCATTCTCTCTCTGACAAACGATGCATGATTTCTTCTCCTCCATGATTCTTAGGCAAAAGTTGTCTGCAATTATATCATGTCCTATTGATCTTTCCATACCCAAACCTTTTGAAGAACGATAAATGATTATTGATTGATAAAATATTTACTCCCTGCTTCCGATCCCGTTCATCAAAATGTCCACCGTATAGGCGATCTGCTCCTCGTCGCTGTACTCGGCAAATTCATCCGGGTCCAGCACCTGCCTGAACATGACCAGGCCGATCATTGAGTGCAAAACTGCGCGAAAAACGGCTTGCGAAGGCAACCGCCGCAGCTCGCCCGCGTCCATTTTTGCTTCGATCAGCTTGTAGACCATCTCCTTGGCATCTTTGAAGACAGTCGCGATCAAGGCCTCCCGGATTTCATCGTGAAAAAAGGCTTCCTGCAGCAGGATACGGATCGTCTTTTCGTTTTGCAAGACCAGATTCAGGCGATTCCGGAAAAGCTCTGTCGTCACTTCCTTGAATGGCTTTTCAGCCTGCTCTTTGAAAATCTCGCGGATGTCCTTCAAAATAAACGGCGCAGCGAACTTCACCAAAACAGGAGCTACAACGGCAAGCAGAATGTCCTTTTTCGACTTGTAGTGGCGAAAGATCGTCCCTTCCGCTACCCCTGCTTCCTTGGCGATCTCAGCCGTTGAGCTCGCGTGAAACCCCTTCTCCGCAAACAGCTTGATGGATGCGCGCAGAATGCTTTTCTGCTTCTCGGTCATCTCGCTTTCGTCCTTGAGTTCCTCCACATATTGCAACAGGCCCTCTTCAAAGGATGGCTTGTTCATCTTCTTTTACGCTCCTTATTCGATCTTCTTGCGGAAACGCAGCATCGCGACGATCAGGATGAACAGACAAAAAATCCCCATCCCCAACGTATCCTTCCAAAGCGAAGCCAGATCGACCCCTTTTAAAAAGATTCCCCGCAAAATCGCTAAAAAGTAGGTTAACGGGACAAAGCCTCCCAACCATTGTATCACGTACGGCATCGAATCGCGCGGGAACATGAAGCCGGACAGCAGAACGCTGGGAAGAATAAAGGCAAATGCGATCTGCATGGCTTGAAGCTGCGTCTTCGCTACGGTGGAGATGAAAATGCCCAGAATCAACGTAGTCATCAGAAAGAGAATCGACAGGCTGACCAACAGCGGGACGCTTCCTTTGACAGGCACCCCAAACCAGTACGTGCCGACCAAGAGGACGAGACAGAAGGAAAAAAGTCCGACGCCTACATACGGCGTAATCTTGCCCAGCATCAGCTCGAGCGGACGAATCGGAGTGACGATCAACTGCTCCATGGTTCCCCTCTCCTTTTCCCGTACAAGCGAAAAGGCGGTCAGAATCATGGTTACATTTTGCATGATCAACCCGATCAAGCCGGGAATGTTGAATACAATGCTTTCCATGTTGGGGTTAAACAACACGCGGGTGTTCAGTTCCATCGGAGGCTTGATCTCCCCCATTCCCTGTTTTTGCAGGAGCTTTTCCTGCAGGGCGATGGAGCGGTTTTGCACAATCAGCTGTGCATTGGATAACGCAGTTCGCGCAATATTCGGATCCGAGCCGTCAATCAACAGCTGTATGGCGGCTGATTCGTTGCGGTCTCTTTTGCGTGTGTAGTCAGGCGGGATCACCAGCGCGACATTGGCGCTGCCGTCATCCAGCATTGCTTCGATCGCCTTGTAGCCGCTCTCCTGGGCAATGACCTCGAAGACACGGGTATTGACGAATTGGTCGATCAACTCCCGGCTTTCGGCGGAGGGACTTTGATTCCATACCACCATCTTGATGTCGTTGACGTCCGTATTGACGGCATAGCCGAATAAAAACAGCATCATCAGGGGCATGACCAGCGCAATCGCCAGGCTGGGACGGTCCCGCTTGATTTGAATCACTTCTTTTTTGACTACGGACCAGTAACGCTCCCAGACAAAACGCTTCATCGGACACCGCCCTCCCCGGCGCCAGCCTTGGCAAGCCGTTCTTCCTCCCGTTTTACCAGCTCGATGAACACATCCTCCAGGTTCCCGACTTCCATGCCGTCGATGAGCTCTTGCGGCGTACCCTGTGCCAGCAGATTGCCGAAAAAGATGAAGCCGATCCAATCGCAGGTCTGGGCCTCGTCCATGTAGTGCGTGGTGACGAGAACGGTAATCCCCTGCTTCGCCAGCTCATGAATGACGTCCCAGAAAATCCTTCTGGAGACCGGGTCTACTCCTGCTGTCGGCTCATCGAGAATCAGCAGCTCCGGATTGTGCAGCAGAGCGCAGGAGAGAGCCAGACGCTGCTTCCAGCCGCCGGACAAGGAGCCGGCAAGCTGCTTGTCCCTGCCCTTCAGGCCTGCCATCTCGATCAACTCGGCTTTGCGCTGTTTTCGCTGCGAGGAGGTAAGCTGATAGACTCCTGCGTAAAAATCCAGATTCTCTTCTACCGTCAGATCTTCGTACAGGCTGAACTTCTGCGACATATAGCCAATCCTTTGTTTGATCTCCTCGCTTTGCGTCATCACGTCAAATCCAAGCACGGTACCGGTACCCGAGGTCGGTGTCAACAGGCCGCACAGCATCCGGATCGTAGTCGACTTGCCCGAGCCATTTGGCCCCAAAAACCCGTAGATCGAGCCTTTTGGCACGGAGAGGGTCAAGCTGTTGACCGCGACCCGCTGCCCGAAGCGTTTGGTCAATTGCTCACATTGAATGGCGACTGTCATTCTTCTCCCCCCTCGTCAGGCAGAAGCACGTCGGCCGGCATACCCGCCTTGAGTTTATCCAGTCCTTCCGTGATGGTAATCGTAACGGCAAAGACCAGCTTCGTCCGTTCATCGGGAGTCTGCACGTTTTTTGGCGTAAATTCAGCCTTTTCCGCAATATGGGTGATGGTACCGACAAACGTCTCGCCCGGATAGGCGTCCACCTGGATTCCAACCTGCTGCCCCTTGCTGACGCGATTCAGCCCAGCCTCCGGGATATACACCTTCAATTTGAGCTTATCTGCTTTCATCATTGCGAACAGATTGGCTCCCACTTTCGCCACTTCCCCTTCAGTAACGGACGATCGCAGCAGGACGCCGTCGGCTGGCGCTGTGATTTTCGTCTTTTCCAGCTGCAATTCAGCTTGATCCAGCTTGGCCTGCGCCTGCTGCTGAGCAGCCAGCAGCGCGCGAATGGCATAGCCCGTGCTTCCCTCCTGCAACAGGTCCAAATCTGCGACTGCTCCTGTCTGTTGCGCTGACGCAGTCTCGGTCTGCGCTACGGCGGCAGCGGCTTCTCCTTTGGCCGATTCGTACTGGGCTTCGGCAGAGGCAGCCTGTGCGGCCAGCTGAGCCACCTGTGTACGCGCCTGGCTGACTGCTTCCTGTTGAGTCTCCAGATCCTTCTTGGAGATCGCCCCTTTTTCAAACAGAGCAGTTGCCTCCTGCAAACGGTTTTGCTGGAAGGCCAAGGTCTGCTCTGCCCCCCTCCACTGCGCCCTCACTTGTTCCAGTTGCTCCTGTGCCCGTGAAATCCCGGCATCGGCCTGTTTTTTCCTTGCCTTGGAGACCTGGAGATTGGCTTCGGCCTGTTGGACTGCCGCTATGCCCTTTTGGATCGAAGCGTCGCGAGAACCGGCCTTGGCTTCCTCCCATTTTGCCGTCGCTTGATCCAGCAAGGCCTTCGCTTCAGCCACCTGATGCTCGTATAGACGCGGATCAATCTGAGCCAGCAGCTGTCCTTTGGCCACATGCGTTCCTTCCTCTGCCGCAACTTTCGTTACCAACCCGCCGACTTCAGCTACAATCGGCCACTCATCTGCTTCGATCGTTCCTGACAAGGCCGTTTCCTTCGATTGCAGCCAGGTACAGCCTGATAAAGCCATAAGCAGAATGAAAATCAACAAGGAGAAAAGAAGACGTCTCATGACAGAACCACCTCATCACGCTAGTTTTTATAGTGAGTAATCACTCATTTACGGTGGTAAAAGAAAACCAGCTTGTGTAGACGCTGGTTCTGAAATCAATGATAAAGGGAATCTTGCACAAAATGTAGCGAGTGATTACTCACTTTTGATTATAGATCCTCTTTCTCAGCTTGTAAATCCTCTTGTCAGGAAGTTTCTGGCGAAGGTATTTTTTCTCCCTCCGCCAGAATTTCCATGAAAAATACTGTCAGGAAATCCTTATGGAAAACCCGCCAGCCAGCAAATACAGATGACTTTCGATCGATTGCTCGTCTTTGCCTGTGATTTGGTGAATCGCACGTACGTACAGTCGCAACTGCTCCTCATAGCGGCGTGTCATTTCCTTGATTGCCTGCTCCGTAGCTTCCGCTGCCAGCCAGTCGGTCTTGAAGTCGATGAGCAGCAGCCGTCCATCCGCTTCTTCGATCAGACAGTCGATTACGCCCTGCACGATGACTTGCTCCTGGCTGTCTTCGCCCAGCTCCGGCTCTACCTCCTGTGCCGGAATCGCCAGGGTAAACGGCAATTCCCGGTGGACAATCGGCGCCTGCTTCATCCTCTGACCAAGAGGCGTATGGAAAAACTGGGCGATTTGCGCCAAATCCACTGCCTTTGCCTGCTCCTCTGTTAGAAAGCGGTTGGCAGCCAGCGCCGCTATCTGTTCCTCGAGATCCGCCTGATCCAGCGGACGACGCAAATCCAAATGCTGCATAATCAGATGCGTCAGAGTCCCCTTCTCCGCTCCGCTGAGGCGATGCGATTTTTGCTCCAACAGGAACTGAGGCTTTTCTGTGATTGACGGGAGGGTGACACCTTGACTGCTTCCCAGTGAGCGAGAGCGGCGTTTCAGTTCACTGACACTCCACTTCGCTGCCACTTTCGGTGCGACCGGATGCGGCTCCTGCCAGCCAAGCCTTTGCTCTACCAGCTCCCTCGCCTTTGCATCAACCGGCCGATCCGCAATCGGCTTTCGCTCCGTCATCTGCTCCCAAATCGCCAAATCCTCCGCAGACGGCCCTGTCTGGGCTCGCAGCGTTTCTGCCTGGTAAAAATGAAAGGACCAGATCGAATCATCCGGGATTGTACGCACCTGTACGTTCTCGCCAACCCCCTGTGTCGTGGGATAGGCACGCAGCGGTCCAGCTTCGGGATGGCGCAGCAATGCCCGTCCAACCCAGTCCAGATAGCCTTTTGCACGGGCCAGGGCTTCATCGCTCAGACGCTCCCCGTCATCCTGATTGCCCCATTCGCTGATGCTCTTTGCCAGATTTTTGGCTGAGCCGAGCAAGACCAGCTTTTCTCGGGCACGCGTCAACGCCACGTACAACACACGCATCTCCTCTGCCAGCAGATCGCGGCGCAATTGCTGACGGATTCCCAGAGCTGCCATGCTCGGATACCGCACTTGCGAAGCAACATCCACTGCCATCGGCCCAAAGCCGAGATCTTTGTGCAGCAGAAATTGGGCTTTCAGATCCATCGTATTGAACTGCTTGCCCATCCCCGCCACAAAGACGACCGGAAACTCCAGCCCCTTGCTTTTATGAATCGTCATGATCCGCACTACGTCTTCGTTCTCGCCGACCGTTCGCGCTTCGCCAAGATCATTGCCGGCTTCCTGCATGCGGTCCA
This sequence comes from Brevibacillus panacihumi W25, assembly GCF_000503775.1. Taxonomy (GTDB): domain Bacteria; phylum Bacillota; class Bacilli; order Brevibacillales; family Brevibacillaceae; genus Brevibacillus; species Brevibacillus panacihumi_A. Next base: position 1,616,622 of record NZ_KI629785.1, read on the forward strand.
CAAAGCGCAGAAAACGGAAGAGTCCCCGATAGGAGCCCGCTTCGTACTGTCTCGCCCGGTCGTACAAGGCACGCAGATTGGCTTGCCGCTGCTGTCCATTTTCCAGCGCAGCCACATAGTCGAGATAACCGGTATCCCGGTACAGGGCAGCGATCAGCTCAGACAGCGAGCCTCTGCGCGCCAATGTACGCCATCCGGCCAGCCGCGTGAAAAATTCCTGCAGGTCCCGCTCCCATTTCCTCACTGCTGGCTTTTCTTGTACGTATTGCAGGACTGCTCGATGGAAGGGTCCTGAAGGATACGAAATGCGAATCTGTGCCAATTGCTCCTCTGTCAAACCGACGATCGCAGAACGCAGCACCCCCGCCAGCGGAATATCCTGCATCGGGTTGTCGATCACCCGCAGCAAAGAGAGCATGGTCTCTACCTCTGTCGTCGCAAAGTACCCGGAAGTCTGCTCCGCATGGACAGGGATGCCGGCAGCAACCAGCTCCTGCTGCATCGTCTCTCCCCAACCTGAGGTAGCACGCAGCAGAATCACAATATCCCGGTATTCCAACGGTCGAAGCCCGCCAGCCTTTTTATCGAACACAAGCAGCGGCTCTTCCCCTTCTCCCGGCTCCATCCAGCGGCGAATCCTTCCGGCGATCAGCCGAGCCTCCAATTGGGCGACGCTCGCTTCCTCCAAGGCTTCCACGTGATCCGGCTCAGCTGTAGTTTCCGCATCCTCTGCTTGTGACACAATTTCTGATGCTGTCTCTCCGCCTGCATCTGCCCGATCAATCAGATGCATTTCTACGCGCAAACGCTCCGGGTCCACTTCAGGATACGCCGCACGGTTGATCAGCTCTGCGGATTGGTCGTAATCGATCTCGCCTACACCCGGCGACATGATCTGCCGGAACAAATAGTTGACGGCATCCACCACCTCGCGCCGGCTGCGAAAGTTGGCCGCCAGATCGATCCGCCACCCCTCTGCTTCCCCTGCATCGAGCGTGTCTCCTTCGCGAAGGGCTTCTTCCTTCCTGTAGGCGAGATACTTGTCCAGAAAAAGCTGCGGCTCCGCCAAGCGAAACCGGTAGATGCTCTGTTTCACATCCCCCACCATGAAGCGGTTGGCTGCCCCGTTCGTCACCCAATCGCGCGACACCATCTGGAGGATCGTCTCCTGCACCAGATTGATGTCCTGATACTCGTCTACCAGCACCTCGGCGAATTGCTCCCGAAGCTGCAAGGCGACTGGGGAAGGGTGCAGTTCCCCGTTTTCGTTGCTCTGTGTCAGGATGCGCAAGGCGAGATGCTCCAAATCGCCGAAATCGACCAGGGAGCGCTCCCTTTTGGCCTGCTGAAACGCTTCCCCGAACGAGATTACCAGACGGGCGAGCGTTTGCATATGCGGTGCCAACTGCCTTAAGTCCGCCAGATATTGCTCGGCCGACGTCGCAAAGTACTGTTCTTTCAAATCAGCCAATGCTTTTTTTGTATGGTTGCGCAGATTCTGCACCTGTTCCTTCAGGTCTGGATCGGTCCCTTTAACAGGCGGCAGTTTGGCAAAAACGACCGCTTGCACGGCCTGCTGTGCTGCCTCCCAGCCTTGACGGGTTGCCAGGCAGGCCCGCTGCAGGGCGTCCGCCTCCGCCTCGAGCAAGGGGAGGTAAGCGGCTGGACCATCCACTGATGAGGCCAAAGCGACAGCCTGGCGCATTTGCTGTGCCATCCCTTCCAATTCGAGCGACAGGGAGCGAAGCACACTGCGTGCCCATTTCAGACTATCCAGTCCCTTGCTCGCATCCACCTCAAACATCTGTGCCGCTTCCGACAGCCAAGCAGCAGGTGCCGGATGACTGCGCGAAAACTCGTACAAACGCAGCAGCAAGGTGACAAGAACCTGATCATCCTGACCATCCAGCATGACATCTGCCAAGGCATGAAAGGCGGGGTCTTGCTCATACCAAGTCTCTACTTGCTCTTCCAGAACATCCTGCCGCAGCAATTCGCCCTCCATCTGATCTGCAATGCGAAAATCAGGATCGAGGTCGATCAGGTAGTAATACTGCCGTAAAAGCCCCAGGCAAAACGAGTGCAGAGTCGTGATGGTAGCCCGTTGCAAGAGCGCAAGCTGACGGCGCAGATGGGGAGATTGCGGTTCTTCCGCCAAAGCCTTGCGCAGCGCTTCCCCGATCCGGTGGCGCATCTCGGCCGCAGCAGCGTTGGTGAATGTCACGACCAGCAATTGGTCGACGCAGATCGGATCATGAGTATCCATAATCCGCCGGATGATCCGCTCGACCAGCACAGAGGTTTTCCCGGATCCCGCTGCTGCTGCGATCAACAGGTGATTGCCGCGCCGAATGATGGCCTGCCACTGTTCATCTGTCCACTGCTCAGGCTTGGTCGGGGCTTGTTGCTTCGCCATCTCTATCCGCCTCCATTCCGCTGTTCTGCTGGGCGAGCATCTCCCAGATCTCCTTGTTGCTCCATTTCGACAGCAGGCGATGCTGATTGCCGCCTTTCTGCGCATCAAACTGGCAGACCGGCTTGTAGGCGCAGTAATCGCATGCCGTCATCGTTCCCTTGGTATAGGGCTCAATCTGAATATCGCCCTCTGTCATGCGGGTGCTGATCTCCTTCACCGTCTGACGGACGTACTCTGTCAACGCTCCGAACTGGTCGGCAGTCGCCACAGAGGAACGAGAGGAGAGCGTGCCGTCTTTTTTGATCTCAAACGGCAGAAGCTCTGACGCCCCTTGCTCAATCTGGGCGTCCATCATGCGCGCCAGCTCTGGATCTGCCAGCATCAACCCCTTCATGCGCAGGCGCTTGGCCCGTTCCTTCTCTGCCTCCTCGGCTGTCAGCATGCGTTTTGCCGTGACGAACGGATCCGCGACCTGATAATAAAAGACACCGCCCATCTCCGCCTTCCTGCCTAGCCACTTCTCCGAATTCGAGACCACCACATCGAGGTAGACGAGCAATTGCAGGTTCAGTCCGTTCCACACATCCGCGAGCTGCAAGGGCTTGGCGCTTGACTTGTAATCGATCACGCGCAGATAGGGAACCTCGCCGTCGAGCGACTGGTCCACCCTGTCGATGCGTCCAATCAACTGCAGCTCGACGCCGTTCTCCAGAGAGAGGGAGAGTCCCGGCAGATCACCTTTTGGTCCAAAGGAAACCTCCAGTCCCACCGGGGCAAAACGACTGCGCTTGGCGTGTTCGCCCAAAACGTAGATCGCTCTGCCGACAGCCCGCTTCAGCTTGCCCGACAAGTAGCGATAGCGGGCGGTCCGAGTCAGGATGCTGCTTCGCGTCGCAGGCACGAGCTCTTCGACGACATCGCTGGCAAGCTGCATGCTGCTTGTCTCTGTCATGCGTCCCCATTCCAGGTTTTCTTCGTTCATTTTTTCGACCGCCCGCTTCAATGAGGCGTGAAACAGCTCTCCCACATCAAAGCGTTCCAGCTTGTACTGCATCCGCTCTGCCAGCCGCAAGCCATGTGAGGAAAAATGAGAAAACGGACACGAGGAGAATCGCTCCAACCGCGACACGCTCATCCTTAATTGCTGTCCATACAAGCTCTTGCTCGTCTCTGCCTGGAGCTTTCTTGGCAGATTTAGATAGCGCAGGGCAGACAGCAGCCATTTTTCCCTTTCTGCATCGGGGGAGGAACGCAAGAACCAGTCGTAGACCTCCCACCAAAAAACGGGCAGCTCCCCGCTCTTTTTCATCGCGCGGATTAAAGTCAACAGATGACCGAATACGCGCTGCGGGTTTCCCAGCAAAAAGGCGTCCGCAGCCATTTCACCTGTCGGCTCGTTGTAGAAGATCTGGTGCTTGACCTGCGGCAGCACTTCCTGCACTCGATTGAACAAAGCCCCAGGCAGCAATGCTTTGCCCTCGTGATCCGCCAGAGCGCAGCTCAGCAGCAACCGCTCAGAGGGACGGGTCAATGCCTGGTACAGCAAATAGGACTCTGCCATCAGCCGCTGCTTGGCACCGGGGGCCAGCTCGACTCCGAGCTCAGCCAGGCGTTCCCGCTCCGCTTCATCCAGAATGCCGTCCTCGCGCGGGCGCATCGGTATCACGCCGTCATTGACGCCCAAAAGAAACAACGCCTTCACATCCGGCTGGCGAGAGCGCTCCATCGAACCGATCAGTACCTGATCCAGCGCAGGCGGCACCAGGCCCATCTCGATCGTCTCCAAACCGCTGTCCAAGACACGGGCATAGGTGGACAGCTCCATTTGCTCCTCGCCCATCACTTCGACGATCTGATCCATCAAGGCGATCAAACCATTCCACACCTGTCCATGCACTTGAGCGGACTGCAGGTCTCCTGCCTGCTCGGCCTGCTTCTGCCATTGCTCCAGCTTTTGCGGGATGTTCAAGGCCGCGAGAAATTGGTACAGAACCGTCGTCATGGCCCTGACATCTTCGCGCATCACCCGCTTCATCTCTTGCTCAAAGTGCAACAAAGGTGCAGCGTACTTCCGGCGCAATTGATCGATCCTGGCGTCCTCTTCCGCTCCTGCTTGGCCGCCAAAATGCCAGGGGGATTCCTCTGCCCACTGGTAGCCAAACACGCCGTGAGCCAGCACGTAATTTTCCAGCAGGTCGATTTCTTCACGCGCCGTCTCCTGCTCTTCGTCTGCCGCCAGCAGGTCTGTCTTTAGACAGCGGAATACAGCATCGTAGCGCCAGCGGTTCACGATTGCTTCCAATGCGGAGCGAACCAGCTCGATCAATGGATGATGCAGGAGCGTGCGCTTCTGATCAAGGAAGTGCGGAATGTTGTATTCACTGAAAACAGCGCTAATCTCATCGGCGTAAGTGCCAATCTCGCGCAGCAAAATCGCCATGTCCCGCCAGCGGTACCCCTCTTCGCGGGCAAGTGAAAGAATCTTCAACGCGACAGCTTCCACCTCTGCGCGGCGATTGACAGCAGACAAGAGAGCTACTTCATCCGCACGCTGCTGCTCGGGTGCTTCGCCGGGATCCCCCCACTGGAAATAGGCGCTTTCCAGCTTGTGCAACCATGGACTTCGCGCAAAACGGTGCGGCTTGGTGAGCAGAAGCGGCTCACGAACGGTCACGCCATTTTCCCGGGCAATGGTTTTCAACGCCTGATAGGTACGCCATGTCGGGTAAAAGAGACTCAGCTCGTCCAGCGGCTCATCCCGCTCTTGCGGGTCCAGCGTCAGGGCAATCGTCACCTGACGGGCATGGACCATCAATTGTTCGATCAGCCTCAGTTCCTGATTGGTAAAGCCGCTAAACCCGTCGATGAAAATTTCCGCCTGTCTGATATAAGCAGAATCTCGCACCTTGCTGGCGACGCGGTTGAGGATATCCTCTGCATCACAGTAGCCTTCCGCCAGATAACTGTCATAAAGATTCATCACCAGCCGCAGATCACTGATCTTCTGATTCAGGCTGGACGTCCCCCACTCCAGGTTTTCCGAGTGGGCAAAGCTCACGCCGTACGACTTGCACTCGCTGATCAGTCTGCCAAGCTGCGCGGCAAAGCCCGGCTGCAGAGCCGAACGGCCAAATACCTGCAATTCCTCCCGATGCCGCTCCAGCAGCATGCGCAAGACCATGTTTTTTCCCAGATCATCCACCGGGACAAGGGTCAGATCCCCCAGCTCCTGCATCAACCGATGGGCCAGCCGGCCAAAGCTGAGCACCTGCGAGCCCATCATGCCGCCGTTCTCCGATTTAACCGCCAGTTCATACTCTGCCTGAAAACTGGCCTGTTCCGGGACGAGCAGGATCATAGGAGCACCTAGAAGCTGTCCCTGTCGCGTCTCTTGTATTCGTGTAAACAACTGCTCCTGGATCGCCGCTGTCTTCCCCGTGCCAGCGCGTCCGAGTACGAATTGTACTGCCATGCTTCCCTCTCCTAAGCTATTCGATTTCCAGATGAATCCTGCTGCCCGCTCCCATCGGTTCGGCTGGCGTGATGACCAGTCGCCGCGGCATGCGTACGCGGATCTCCGGGACGTGGCTGATCACCCCGATCGTAAAGTCCTCCATCCGCAGCCGTTCCAGCGCATCCATGACGGTCTCCAGCAGCTCTGGATCAAGCGTGCCGAAGCCTTCGTCAAGGAAAAAGAATTCCAGTCTTCCTCCGCGCATCTGGATTTCCATCGACAGTGCGAGGGCGAGCGATAAGGAGGTCAAGAACGTCTCCCCGCCAGACAAGGTGCTGACCGGACGGCGCATTCCCCCTGCCGCTTCGTCCCGCAGGACAAACTCTCCCTCGTCGCCAATCTCCAAGGCATAGCGGTTGGCCGTCATTTTCATCAGATGATAGGAGGCATCGCGAGCAATCGAAACCAGCTTCTCTTCAGCAATGAACTGGACGAATGCTTTTGCCTCAAAGAGCTTTTTCAACTCTTCCAGACGGCTCTGCTCGTCCATGCACTCCGCAAGCAGCGCTTGCAGCTTCAGCCATCTGTTGTGGTTTCGCTCCAATCGGTCTACATGTTCCTTGGCGACTGCCACCTGCTTTTGCGCCTCTTGGAAGGTGTGCTCCCACTCTTCCCAGCTCTCTTTGACCGTTTCAAACTCCTCTCGGGAGACAAAACGTCCAGCAATCGACTCGCTAAGCCGCTTTTCATCGTAGTGCAGTTGTCCTACCGCTTGCTCATAGGCCTGCACCTGCGCCTGGGCGTGCTCCAAACCGTCTCTGCTGGCGTACAGCTCACGAACCAGATCCAGCTTTGCGATACCGCTGTGCTGCAGGGCTTGCTGCAGTGCTTCCTGCGCTTCCTGTCGCTGCTTGGTCAAAACCGCATACGCTTCCGAATGTTTCACCAGTTTATTCTGCACCTGCTCCCGCGTCAGCGCGGCCGTTTTGCGTCTTTCCTCCGCCTTCAAGGCTGCCTGACGCAACCCTTCAAGCTCCTCGGCTATTTGACGCAATCCTACCTGAGCCGGAATCCCGCCGGTACGCTCCTGCCATTGCGCATGCTTTTGTTCCCACATGCGCTTGCGATCCTCAACCCGCTCACGCAGGTTCCCTTCTCGTCCTTTTTGCTCCACCTGTTGCTGTCTCGCTGTTTCGAGAGCTGTGATCAGCCCCGCACGCTGTGTTTCTTTTTCTGAGCGAACCTGCTGCAGCTGGGCCATTTGACGATCCATTCTGCTGAGTTCCTCATAGCGCAGCTCGATTTCCTCCACTGCCAGATCACCGCGTTTTGCATCCAGCTCCTCCAGACTGCGCTGGACCATCGCGCTTGCGCTTTCCAGACGCTCTCTGCTATCCGCAAGCGACTTTTCCAACTGCTCCTGCAGGATTTGGCTTCGCTCCAAAAGACGAAGCTGCCCCGCCTCCTCCTCGCGCAATGCATCGATGTGCTGCGCAAGCCGCTCTAGCTCCTCCTTTGCCTGCTCACGGGCTGATTGCTTGGCCAGCAATTCCTTTTCCTCGCGCTGATAGACGGCTAACAGCTCGTCGAAGCCCTGTACCAGCCAAGGCTCCCCCTGACTATGGCACTCCTGCCGGATGGCGCGGATTCTGTCCTCGATCCCTTGCTGTTCCGACAAAAGCGTATCGAATCGTTCAGTCAGCGCTTTCTGTTCGGCCCCGGCTGTCAGATAGGCTTCCTTTGCCAATCGTGCCTTTTGCTCCGCCTCGCGCAATGCCTCCTCTGCAGCCTTGATCCACTTCCGCAGCCTCTCTCCCAGAGAAGCAGCTTCGGCCTGCTCAGGCAGTTCCTGCACTCTGTGGATGTGATGGGTAGAGCCGCATACCGGACACTCTTGTCCTTCCTCCAGCCGCTCCCGCAAAAAGCGAGCCATGTTTTCCTGCTGCCAATGCTCCCATTCTTGTCTTAAAGCATCCAATGTGGTCTGCTGCTGCGTGACCTGCTGCTCGTTCTCCCGGGCCACTGCTTCCAGCCGATCCAGCTTCTCCTGCATCCGCTCCCGCTCTTGTTCCAGCTTCTCTTTTCGTTCCTGCAAAAGCTCCTGCTGCTGAAGCTGTTCGCGCCATTGCCTTCCTGCCTGCCTCATCTCTCCCAGGACGAGCCGCGCCTGCTCCCACTCGCTGTCACTCAGGCTGGGTTTCGCTTCCAAAGTGCTCCACTGGTCTCGGGCCTGCTTCAATCGTCCGGCACATTCCTCCCAGCCTTGACGATGCTTTGCCGCCTCTTCGGCAGTGCGTTTCAGTTGCTCTTCCAGCGCAGCCAGTTCCGCTGCCAGCTCCTGCTGTTTCGCGGCCTCCCTGCTCCATTGCTGCTTGGCCTCACGAGCCGCACCGACCTGATCGCGCCACTCCGGGGTCACGCTGACTGCCCTGATCTGCTCGTCCAGTCGCCTGCACTCCTGCTCCCAGGACTGCAAAGCGGCCTCGTCCTGTGCCAGCCGAGACTCGGTCTCTTTTAACGCCGCCTGAACCTCTTGCCATTCCTGCTCCAGGCTCGTCCACTCCACTCGGATTCGGGACATCTCGGCTTCCCATTCCTCGGCTTGCGTCAGCCTGCTCTTTTGTTCGTGCAAATCCGGTTCCCGAGCAGCAAGATTCGTCTGGGCATTCCGGGCTTCCTCTTCTGCTTCCTGCCAAGCGAGATTGGCCATCTCCTGCTCCTGCCGGCTTTGTTGCAAGGCTATTTCGGTCGCATGCCACTCCTCGTCGAGCCGTTCCCATTGCTGCAGCATCGGCCACAGGCGGATGCTCGACTCCCAGTTCTGGATTTTTGCTCTCCATTCGGCCATCTCGTCCTGTTTGGCAGCCAGGGCTGCCATCTGAGCTTGGACACGCTCCCGTTCTTGCAGCCACGCGTAGAGCTGTTCCAGTTCCTTTAGCTTTTGGGCAAGCTCCTCTTTTTGCTCGCGATACACCTGCTCCTTTTGCGCAGCTTCAGTCCAAATCTGCTGCGCTTCCTCCAGCGCCTCAGGGCCCGCTTCCCCTAATGCCGCCATTTCCAATTGCAATTGATGCATTTGCTCCTTGCTCTTGTCCAACCCATGCCGGACGCGCTCGCTCAGTTTTTCTCCGTAAATATGTAGACGAAACATCCGCTGCAGCATCTCATTGCGCTCGCTGCCTTTCAGCGTCAAAAAACGGGAGAATTGCCCTTGAGGCAATACGACCGCACGGGTGAAATCCTGCAGGGTAAGTCCGATCAGCTCCTCCACTGCTGCTGTCGCGGAGGTCGCCTTGGATTCGAGGACGACATCCTCTTCGCCAGTCAAGTGGCCCAATTGGATCAGGCGCACCTCGGGCTGGCGTTTATTTCCTTTTTTATCCAGTCCAAACTCCCGCTCTACCGTATACTGGCGGCGATTGCTCCCTTTGCCTAGCTCGAAGGTGAAGGAGACGAAGATGCGCTGCTCCAGCTGGTTCAGCACTTCCTTGGGGTGGTTGCCCCCTCCGAGGCGCACGACTTGTCCGTAGAGCGCAAGCGTAATCGCATCCAGTATGGTGGACTTCCCGCTTCCTGTCGGGCCAAAGATCCCGAACAATCCAGCCTGACAAAGCACTCCAAAATCAATTTCCTGCATTTCGCGGTAGCTGTGCATCCCAGCCAGCTTCAATCGGATCGGTTTCACCTACGCTTCCTCCTCTCTCCCTGCCTCCGACTCCAGCAGCAAACGCTGAAACATCGCGACCAGCCGGTCATCAGGCTGCGCGCCTCTCTTGCGTTCATAGAAGCGGCGAAACAGTTGATCCGGAGTCAACTCCGTCAATTTCGCTTGAGCTTCCAACTCTTCTGACTCTTCGCTGTCCTCTCGCACGACGACCCGCTGAATCTTGATAAAATCGTCGCTCAGCTTGCGCAAACGCTGAAATTCTGCGGGATCAATCACATCCGAGACGTGAATCTCCAGGTCAATCCAAGCTCCTGCGTCCCTGCCTTCTGCGAGCCAGCGTTCCACCTGTTCGATCCCCTCTGTCGCCTTCCAGCGGGCCAGCGGTCTGCCGCTCGTCAAATACAGGATCTCTTCGCGCACCTCTTGACCCGGCTCTACCTCGACCAAGACGACCGCTTTGCTCTGTCCCGCCTCGGAAAAGCTGTAGCAGAGCGGCGATCCGCTATAACGGACAAGCGGCTTCTCCCGCAGCTTTTGCAGGCGATGCAGATGCCCGAGCGCGACATAATCGGCATTTTCCGGAAATGCCTGTGTCGAGACAGTCATCGCTCCCCCGATCTGGATCGGCCGCTCGGATTCCGTCTCTGCTCCGCCCATTACGAACAGATGGCTCATCACCAAATTGACGGTATCTTCGCGAAAGTGAACGGAAAGCTCGTTCAACAGCTTGCCGATTCGGTCCGAGAACGCAAGCTGCATCTCTTCCTGCGTAAAGCTCTCGCTCAGCAGTTCCTTCAGACGGGATTCCGACGGATAAGGCAAAGCAAGAATGACGGCATGATGCTCGCAGCCGGGCACAGCCAGCTCCAGCCAGGACGGCCCTCCTTGGACAATCTGCACGCGATCAGACGCGGATACAGGCTCCTCGGGCTGCAACGGCGCTTCCTTGGGCAGCCCCAACAGGACGATTCCGTGCTTTGCTGCCAGCGGTGCAGCTGCGCGGACTCGCTCCGGCTGATCGTGATTCCCCGCGATGACCACGACTCCTCGTCTGCCACCGCCCGACAACCGTTCGACAGCTTCGTAAAAGAGCTCTTCCGCCCAGGCAGGAGGATTGACCGAATCGTATACGTCGCCCGCGATCAATACCAGATCCACCTGACGCTCCTCCGCAATCCGGCAAATCTCTTCCACGAAAGCCGCCTGCTCAACTCTCCGGTCACGCCCTTCCAACTGACGTCCAAAATGCCAGTCGGCTGTATGTAAAATGCGCATTCGCTCCACCGTCCCATCACGATCATGTGTTTGCTTTTATTGTAACAAAAGAAAGAGGCAGACGCGGGTTGAAATTTCGCCCACATACGTAACTTTTCTCGCTGAATAGGCGTCTACTAAAGCATCAGCCTTTGGAAGGAGCCGTCTATTCGTGCCTAAGAAAAAAATAGCCCTCGCCGTTGCCGGTCTTGCTTTGCTTGGGATCTCCCAGATCATCCCGATCACTTCCCTGTCTGCCTCTGTCCCTGCCCCTGTCACGAATCCAGCTGCACTTGTGGACTCACCCAGACAGGAAGTCATGGCCTGGATCAATGAACAAGCAAAAGACCCGGTCACCACAGATTCCTTTCAATTCCAAACCGTCAATCTCGACGACGATGACAATATGGAAATCATCGCCAAGCATAATGGAGCCGTCCACATCGGCAGCTTCTACGTTCTGGATCGCCAAGCAGATGGCAGCTATAAACTGATCGCAGAAGAGTCCTGGAATGTACCTCGCTTTCAGCTGGACCGCTGGGACCCTACGCGATACGAAGACAATTCGGAATGGAACAGCCAGTCTGTCCAAGAGCTGGGACGCGTGGCTGGCAAACGCCTCTTTGAAACAATCAACCGAACAGGCGGCTCCGGCGTGGACATCCTCGAAGCTCATCTCTGGTACCTGCAGGACGGAAAACTCGTCGAGGCGTGGAGCGGCACACTCCAGGGAACGTCCTCCATTCCCGGCGGCCAGCTTATTCAAATAGCAGGAAGCTACCAGCTTGTCGGCGCAGATACGGAGCACCCTCAACTCTACACCTGGCAAACAACCCAGGAGCTGGACCCGGACACCGGACTTCCGCTTTCCAAAAAAGCTGAAACGACGACCGAAATTCTTTCCTGGAACAATGGCGCCTTCCAAAAAACATCGCAAAAATAGCAGCAAGCCGCTTCCTTCATCAGAAGCGGCTTGCAGCGTATCGGTCTTATTTCAGCGTTTTTTTGTTCTGCGGTGATTTCAAGGACTGCAGGCACATGTAGCACATGACGCCGAACAATATCGTAATCACCATAGAGTGGAACAGCGTCGTGTACAGATGGAGCCTGGACAAAACCAGCACACCGCCGCTTACGACCTGCACCAGGATCAAGACAAAGGACAAGATGCTTGCGCCATACAGATCACGCCTAGTCTGTTTGAAGTGGCGCATGGCGTAGATCATGATCCCCAGCAGCAAGACTGCCAGCAGCAGCGCTCCTAATCTGTGAACAAAAGCGATCCCGGTCTGACCGGAAAGCTCAGGAATCAGCTTGCCCTCGCACAAAGGCCAGTCGCTGCAGCCCAAGCTGGAGCCGGTGTGTCTCACGTATGCGCCGAGATATACTACACCGTAGGCGTAAATCGTCGCGCCCCAGATCCAATAGCGAAACTTCTGCGTCACCGGCCCCTGTACCATCCGCTCCATCTTGTCGCGTTGCAAAACAAACAGCGTCAGCAAAAAGACACCGCTGAAGGCAAGAAGCGAAAAGCCGAAGTGAAGGGCCAGCACGGGAGAGGATTGCGGCCAAATGACGGCAGAAGCGCCCAACAGCGATTCGACCACAATAAAAAACAACCCGAAGATGGCGAGACTGCGAACTTCACGATTGCCGCGGTAAGCGCGCCAGCACAGCACAGAGAAAACCACGACGATAATCCCGGCAATTCCGGTAATGAGTCGATGCGAGTATTCGATGATGGAAGCCAGTGTGTATTCCGGCACCCATTTGCCGTTGCACAAAGGCCAATCATTTCCGCATCCCAATGCAGAATCCGTTTTGGTTACCAGCGATCCGGCAACCATGACGATGAACATGACGATCGTAGAGAGAACCGCTAACGGCTTCAGCCATTTTTCCATAGTCGCTACACCCTGTTTCTGTAGAAGGTTCGAGGATCAGCATCCGCTGCCTCCAACATCTGTCCCTTCCTACGATAGTGAAACATCCCCTGCTAAGCAAGGGATGTTCAGTGAACATTTCGTGATGGTTCCGTGTCAATAATGGTAAACCATCGTACTGACAACAATGGCTACGCAGAAGATCGTCAAATACAGAATCGAGTAGCCGAACAGCTTTTTCGCCCAAGCCAAATCATCCTTGGCGTGGAAGCCCTGATAGAGCAGCACAACATAGAGCAGGCCCATGATACCCATGACGATTAGGTAGACGTATCCGACGCTGCCATGCAAAAACAGCAGCAAGGATGCCGGAAACAGCACCGAACCCCAGAGGAACATTTGCCGCTTGGTTTCGGCAAAGCCTTTGACGACAGGCAGCATTGGCAGGTTGCCTGCGCGGTATTCTTCCGTCTTCATCATCGCCAATGCGAGGAAGTGAGGCGGCTGCCACAAGAACAGGATGAGGAAGAGCAGCCAGCCGGTAAAGTCCATCGTCCCAGTCACTGCTACCCAGCCGATTACTGGCGGTACGGCACCGGAAACCCCTCCAATGACTGTATTTAAAGTCGTTACGCGCTTCAGCGGCGTATAGATCAATACGTAGAAAATATGACCAATCAGTCCCCAAACGGCTGCCAATGGATTGGCGTACACAGCCAGGATAGCCAACCCAAGAAGCAACAAGCCGATTCCGGTAATCAAAGCGTTCCGGGCGGAAATGCGCCCTGTGGCAACAGCACGATTTTTGGTCCGTTGCATTTTTTTGTCCAGATCGCGGTCATAAAAGTTGTTTAACGTACAGCCCGACATGATGACGAGCGCTGTCCCGATCATGGTCAAGATCGCAAGTTTCCAGTTTGGAAAACCAAAGGAAGCTAGCCAAAGGGCCGCAAATGTGGTCATCATGTTGGAGATGGTAATGCCCGGTTTTGTCATTTCCACATAGTCGCGCCAAGTGGCCTTTTCCACCGGTTGTGCCTGCATGGGTGTGTCGCTGTTCAGCGATTCCTGCATCGTCACTTGCTGATCCACGTTGTATACCTCCTATCAGAATCTATCTGTAAAGACGAATGTCCCCTCGTTCAAACGGCAAACTATGTTTCATTTTAGCCAATGCTCAAGAATGTAGTCAACTTGTATAGACTGCCCATTACCAGCCAAAAATCACATCGAGGACGCCGGTAGTCTCACCGCCGGGGTAAATCAAATACAGCAGCGTGTACACGGTCACTCCCGTAATCGCGGTCACCAGCCAGATGACGGATGTCCAAGGACCGATCTTTCTGTGCTTGTCATAACGTTTCTTGTACGCGTAGTTGAGTGTGACCAGCCCCATTACGCCGCCAACCGTAGCCAGGATAATGTGGAAGATCAGAAATACCTGGTAGATGACACGAATATTGTCCGGACCGCCGAAGAGCGTGTTCCCGACAAGAGCCGTGCGTGATACATATGTGATGAAGAAAATCGTAGCGCAAATCGCTGCCCATTTCATCAGCTTCATATGTCGTTCGATATTTTTTTTGGCGATCGCGTACCAGCCGAACGCTACCAGAATTCCACTGATCGCAATAAAGGATGTACTGATCGTGGGCAACAAGATGGCCATTATTCTACACCTCATCTGTTCTCTTTTTCTATCCGCTGACGCGAGCTGGCAAGCTCTCGCCGCAATGGTAGTCTATTAAAAAGGGTACCCTGTATTCATTCTCCATTATACCGTTGTTTTCGCCAATGTTCTCACATCAAATTGAACAAAGTGTTGACAAATGTGACGAAAAAAAAGGAAGAGCCGGACAATCTTGTCCTGAGCTCCTCCCATTCTAGCAGAACCTTTTTACAAACCAAAGGAAACGAATTTGGTTTCCAAATATTCATCCATCCCGAAGCGTCCGCCTTCGCGACCAATTCCGCTTTCCTTGAAGCCGCCAAACGGCGCTTGCGTCTGTGTCGGGGAGCCGTCATTGATCCCGACAATCCCGTATTCCAGCTCTTCCGCCATGCGGAAGCAGCGCTGGTTGTCGCGGGTGTAGACATAGGCTGCCAGACCGTAACGGGTGTCATTCGCCTGACGGACGACTTCTGCCTCATCCGTAAAGCGGACGATTGGCACGACTGGTCCGAACGTTTCTTCATAAGTAATTTTCATGTCAGTGGTCACATTGGAGATAACGGTTGGCTCACAGAAGAAGCCTTTGGCGTAATCGCCCTCTGTCATTCTGTTGCCGCCGAACACTACGTGAGCGCCTTTGTCTCTGGCGTCCTCAATATGCTCCAGAACCTTGTTCAAAGCGCGTTCATTGACGAGCGGTCCGATTTCGGTCTCCTTCTCGCGTCCGTCTCCCACCTTCGCCCGCTTCAGGCGCTCGACGAGCTTCTCCGTGAAGGCATCCGCCACTTCTTCGTGTACGTACAGGCGATTCGTGCAAATGCACATTTGGCCGGAGTTGCGGAACTTGCTCTCGAACAAGCCCTTTACAGCCGCATCCAGATCCGCATCTGCAAAGACGATAAACGGCGCGTGACCGCCCAGCTCCATGCTGACGCGCTTCACTTGCTTGGCTGCCCCTTCCATCAGCAGCTTGCCGACGCGGGTAGACCCGGTGAAAGCGATTTTGCTCAGCTTCGGATTGTCCAGGAACTCCCCACCGACGGATTCCGCGTTTCCGACAACCAGGTTGACGACGCCTTTGGGGAACCCGGCTTGCTCGATGAGTTCAAACAGACGCACAGCGGTTAAAGGTGTGCTCTCCGCCGGCTTGAGGACGACTGTGCAGCCCGCTGCCAGTGCCGGGGCGATTTTGCGCACCACCATGTTGATCGGGAAGTTCCAGGGAGTAATCGCCCCCACGACCCCAACAGGCTGGCGCAGGACCATGATCCGCTTGTTCGCCACGGAAGAAGGAATGGTTTCTCCGTACACGCGTTTGGCTTCCTCCGAATACCAGACAAAGTTGTCCGCAGCGCCCAGCACTTCTCCCTTTGCTTCTCCCAGAGGTTTGCCCATCTCAGCGGAAATCAGCCCTGCGAGCTCATCTCGGTTTTTTCGGACCAATTCAGCCAGCGTGCTCAAATATTTGGAACGTTCACGAGCTGTCAGGCGAGACCAGCTTTGGAAAGCTTCGTGCGCGGCATCAATCGCCTTTTTGGCTTCTCTTGCGTCACCGAACGAGACTGTGCCGACTTGCTCACATGTCGCCGGGTTGATGACCGCCAAGGTTTCCCCGCTCTCGGCAGAGACCCACTCTCCATTGATATACATTTGCTTGCTTTCTCCCATGACTTTTCGCTCCTCTCAATCTTTCAATAGATAGGTTTCAAGGCTTCAAACGGATTTTTGCAGTGTCGGCAGTACAAGATGCTGCGGCATGCTGCTGGACCGAAAAGATTTTCAATCTGTGTAAAAGGAGAATCACAATACGGGCATTTCACTTCCCACGAATCTCCCGGCTTGTAATCAAGCGGCGGCGGCGCGATGCCGAAGCTGCGCAACTTGTCCCTCGCCTCTAGCGCGATGCGATCTGAGGTCCAGGCCGGATCATAGATGAAGTCGACTTTGACTTCCTCGATTCCCTCTGCCTCCGCCAGCTTTTCTGTAATGTTCTTTTTCATGATTTCAAGGGCTGGACATCCGACAAAGGTAGGCAGCACTTCCACCTTGACGATTCCCCTATCTGCATGCACCCGATGGATCATGCCCATCTCCACCATGCTGATTACCGGAATTTCCGGGTCTTTGACTTCCTGCAGCAGCTCCCAGCATGTCGCTTCCAGTTTCTCGTCGATTTGATTCAGGTCTTGCGCCATGCCATTCACCCCTTTTACCAGCTCGCAGCCGGATCGATGCGATATACTTCGGACAAGGTAGCTACAGCCTGTTCCAGGTCGGCGGTATGCTCGCCAGCCCGCCCACGCTCTGACGCAGTTCCTGGTTCTCCCGGCCAGTTCAATCCGGCACTTTGGAAAATCTCCCTGGTTTTCGCCAGCCATTTTTGGCGCAGTATTTCTTCGCCTGCAATCAAACCGAAGCGAACGATTTGCTCCTTGCTTGGACCCAGATCGCTGAGTTCACCCGCGTCCTGCCACACCTTGGCAATCGCCGCTTCCAGTCTTTGCCGGGCATCCTTCGTGCTGTTCGCCAACTGATTCAGCCACACCTGCCAGTGCATCAGATGGTAGCGATGCTCGGTCATCATCTTGCGGCTTACCTGTGCGAGCGGCACATACGTGGATTGCTGCAACGCTTCCAGGCGGACTTGCTTGTACAGGCCGTATACATAACTGCGGACAATCGCATACGCCCAGTCATAATGAGGATTGTCGTTATACTCTCCCGTGCCATTTTTGCGCTCGACGAGAATGGCATTGCGGAAGTCCTTCGCCTCCCGAAGCTGTGCGATATCATCCGCTTTTCCAAGTCCAAGCGATTCCAGCATTTCATAAAACATGACGGCGTGACCCATCATATCCTGGGACATCGAGGAAAAGGCGACATCTTCTTCGATGTGAGGCGCCAACCCCAGCCATTCCGATCCCCGGTAAGCCAGAATGAAATCGTCATCGGCAAGCTGGAACAGGAGGTCAGCCAAGGCTTGCGCGTATTCCTGATTTTGCTTTGCTTGCTCTGCTGTTTCTATGAGTACTCTATCGGCCATGATTGCTTCCCTCCCGCTTAGCTGCCGCTCTTCGCTTTTTGCTGCTGTTCTTCATAACGCTCTTTGTGCTGACGCCATCTCGCCTGCAAATCTCCGTAGCCTTTGGTCTCCCGATAGCTCTTGTTATCGAGCCGCTCCAGAAACGGACGCTCCTCTGGAGACAGGCCATAGATATCGTCCCGTTTGACGACCCAGAGGTTAAAACAAGGCTCGCGCCGCAGAAAGTTCTCTCTCGCCATCGTCAGCGCCACTTCCTTGTTCGGCGCCAGCAGGCTGAACTGATGGACGAATGAGGATGTCACGTTTTTCTGGCTGAATACCTCATAGATGTCAAAATCCTTTTTTGCTTCTGTACCCATTTTCTTCACCTACCCTGCTTGGCGGCCAAACGACATGATCGCATCCCGCACCCATTTTGTATCTTCATAGGAAGTTTCCCGAAGGCTCAGACGGTGGGCAGAGCGCGGGCCTTGCCCTTTGACAATCAGCTTGAACGCTTCCCAATCCGGTTGTTGATAGATCCATTGGCCAGATGCCTCATCGAAGTGGATCGTTTCATCCGGCAACGTAAATCCGAGGTGGAAGATTCGCGGTACATACTTGGTCAAAAACGCCTGGCGCAGCTCTTCGTTGGTCTGCGAGCGAATCTTGTATCTCATGTTGGCGGACTGGTTGCTCGTAATCGTTCCGTTTTCTGGCGGACCGAAAAACATCAGCAAGGATGGCCACCAGCGGGTGATGGATTCCTGCAGCATTTGACGCTGAGCTTCCGTACCCTCCGCCAATTCCAGAACAATGCTCTCCCCGTGCTGTGCGTGGAATTTCTCCTCTGCACAAATGCGATGCAAAGCACGCGCATACGGTGCATAAGACGTATCGAGCGACATCGTTTGGGTAATGATTGCCGCACCGTCCACCAGCCAGCCAATCACTCCGGCGTCTGCCCATGTAGGCGCTTCCATGTGAAAGACGTTGTGGAACTTCAAACGGCCAGTAAACAAATCCTGCATCAAATCCTCGCGCGTTTTGCCCAAGGGAGCCATCAGATCCTCGGCCACGCGAAGCAAGAGCTGACCATGCCCCATCTCATCCTGCACTTTCGCCATAATCGCCAGCTTGCGGCGCAGTGTCGGCGCTTTTGGCACCCATTCCTTTTCCGGCAATGCCCCCATAATCTCGCTGATGCCGTGCATGGAGATCAGCTTGATCAGTTGGTTGCGGTAATCTGCAGGCATCCAGTCATCCGCTTCGATTTTTTCTCCTCGGTCGATGCGGGCTAAGAACGCTTCCATTTTTTCATTTTCCGTCAATTCCGAATGTTCCATTCGTGTTTGCATGGAGTAAGCCCTCCCTTTTATCTGGACTAGCTTATGTTATTTTTATAATACGTTTTTGTAACGTTATAATAACATAACGTCATACGTTTTCGCAATACTGCATTCGTGATTATTCCGATCGTCCGCCCAAAACGGCTGCTTCTCTCAGCTGATCAGCCATCCGGCGCAGCTCCTGCATGACGGCATACAACTCCTGGATGCGTGTCGACTGATGCAAGCTGTGGTTCCTCGTCTTCTCCATTTCACTGGAGACCACACCTACCAAATCATTCATTTCATCAAGGATGCGAAATATGTCTTTGGCTGATGTCGAAGTGGTGTTTGAAAGCTTGCGTATCTCCTCCGCCACGACGGAAAAGCCTCGACCTGCTGCCCCCGCCCGCGCCGCCTCCAGAACGGCATTGAGCCCGAGCACATTGGAGCGGGAGGAAATATCCCGAATCAATTGGCTGATCTGCGAGGTTTCAGCTATTTTTCTTTCCATTTGAATCGCGGCGTCACTCAAGGTGAGGCTGGCAGAAGACAGCTCGTCCGCTTCTTGCGCCAGACTTTCCGTATGCTGGGCAATGCCTTCCAAAGCATCCGTCAGGTTTTCCGCCAGCCCCCGCAAGCGGTCTTCCTGGTCCGTCGTCACACCAGTGGACAGGCAGCCCACCACTTGTCCGTTTTCGACGAGGGGATAGCCGACCGCGATATAGGGAATCCCGTAAACCTCCTTGCCAATTTTGCGTACGACCCGCTGATTCTCTGCTACCGCTGTGGCGTTAATGCTGCCGGGGCGCAGCGGATCTCCCACCCGAATCCCCAGATTCAAGCCTCTGGTCGGATAATAGGCCAGGAACTTCTCCCTGTCTGTCACCCCGATCATGCAATCAAACAGAAAAGCTTTTTGCAAAATCGGGGCTACCATAAGCACACTGTTAAGCAGCTTGGACACCATGCATACCTCCTGACGATTTGACGAAAACGGCTATTCCCCTCGCACGTCTTCCATGCGAAAGGAACAGCCATCTGACGTTCTTCCAAGAGTTGGTAAGGCCTTACTTCAAAAGCTGAAACTTGCCGTCTTTCACTTCCACCATAATCATGCTGTCTTCCGTCAAGCCGTTATGGTCTTCAGCCGAGAATTTGAACTCACCGGTTACTCCTACATAATTTACCTTTTCCAATACTTCTCCCAACTTGGAAGCATCGCCGCCCGCTTGCTTCAGGCCTTCAACCAGCAGATTCAGACCATCGTAGCCATAGCCGGCAAAACCGTCCGGCTCCGCATTGTACGCTGCTTTGTAGCCGTCAACGAATTTTTTGATAATGGCAGCCTGCGGATCGTTGGCATCTACCTGATCCGGCACCAGCAATTTGCCCGCTACCATCAGCACTCCTTCACCCGAGTCGCCAACCAGCTCCAGGAACTTGCTGTTCGCCGAACCATGGCTGCTGATGATCGGAATGCCCAGGTTGAGCTGCTTCGCTTCTTTTACAATGGTAGCTGGCGCTGGGTTGGTCCCTGCTACGATCAACACCTGTGCGTCCGTTCCTTTGATCTTCGTCAATTGCGAGCTCATCGAAGGATCTTTGGTGCCGTATTTTTCTTCTGCTACAATCGTAATGCCGTATTCAGGAGCGTATTTTTGGATCTGCTGCGTCCAACCGCTGCCGTACGGGTTGCTGTCATTCAATGTAGCTATCTTGGTGATGCCTTTTTCTTGCAGGTATTTGAAAATGCGTTTGGTTCCGTGCACATCGGTGTGCGGTGTTTTGAAAATGCCTGCCCGAACCGGATTGGTCACCTGATCAGCCGCTGCCATCGAGATCATCGGGAGCTTTTCGGCAGCCGCGAACTCAGCCATCCCAAGCGATGGACCGCTTCCGGAGGAGCCCAGAACCGCTACGATCTTGTCTTTGGATACCAGCTTCTTGATCGCTTTCACAGCTTCTGTATTGTCTGATTTGTCGTCTTCAAAGATGATTTCGACCGGACGGCCATCGACGCCGCCTGCTTCGTTGATTTCTTTGAGCAACAATTCCACCGCCTGCTTTTCTGGCACGCCGAGCGGACTGTTGGCACCTGTCAGGGAGAAAATTGCGCCCACCTTGATCGGCTCTTTGGAAGACTCCGCGGCTGGCTGAGCTTGTCCTGCCGGCTGTTCTCCACCTGTGCTGCCGCCTCCGTTTGTCCCCGTTGTTTGCGCTCCTCCACCACAGGCTGAAAGCATGACGAGGGAAGCGACTGCCAATGGGTACAACCACTTTTTGATCTGGCTTTTTTTCATTGTGAAACCCCCTAGAATGTTTGTGGCTTATTATGTCAAACCGCCTCGTGGGAATGTCCCAGATAAGCAGATTGCACACGTGGATCATTGCTGATTTCCTCAGCAGTTCCTTCGAGCATGACCATTCCGGTGCTAAGAACATAGGCACGGTCGGAGATGGCGAGAGCAGCCCGCGCATTTTGTTCGACCAACAGGACGGTCGTGCCCCATTGCGAACGAATTTCCTGCACAATCGCCAGAATTTCCTTGGCGATCAGAGGAGCGAGTCCTAGTGATGGCTCGTCCAGCAGCAGGAGCTTTGGTCTGGATAGCAAGGCCCTTCCGATCGCCAGCATCTGCTGCTGACCGCCGGAAAGGGTCCCGCCGAGCTGCCATTTGCGCTCTGCCAGAATCGGAAAGCGCTCGTAGACGGTTTCCATCTCTTTGGCGATTTCCTTTTTGCTCGTCTTGGGAAGCCGCACGGAGGCACCCAGCCAGAGATTGTCCTCTACGGTCAGCGTAGAGAAAATTTGTCTGCGCTCCGGTACATGCGCCATGCCGCGTCCGACGACCAGCTCGGCTGGGACCCGGGTGATCTGCTCTCCTTGAAACCAGATCTGTCCCTCCTTGGCGTCATGCAGGCCGCAGATGCAATTCAGCAAGGTCGTTTTCCCTGCACCGTTGGAGCCGAGCAGCGAGACGATCTCTCCTTCATTCACCTGTAGATTGATGCCGTGCAGGACCTCTACCGGGCCGTAGCGAGCCACGATATTATCGACCTTCAAGATCTCTTTTGCCATCTCTTCACCCCCTGCCTTCCTCTTCTTCCGTCCCCAGATAGGCGGCGATCACTTTCGGATTTTCCTGGATTTCGCGCGGTGTGCCCTCCGCGATCTTGGTGCCTTGATCCAGCACGACGATCCGATCGGCAATCGCCATGATCATGTCCATGTCGTGCTCTACCAGCAAAATGGCGGTTCCATTCGCCCGAATATCCTGAAACATCTTGCTCATCTCAGCGGTCTCCGTGTGATTCAGACCTGCAGCAGGCTCGTCCAGGAGCAATAAGGTTGGTTCCGCCACCATCGCCCGGGCGATCTCCATCAAACGCAGCTTGCCATATGGCAGACTGCCTGCCTGGGCAAAAGCCAGCGAAGCGAGTCCGACATGCTCTAGCCACATTTGCGCCTGCTCCCTTATCTTTTGCTCCTCTTTGCGGGCGCGGCCAAGATTCATTCCACAGGAAAAGAGGCTCGATTTGGTCTTGGTATGCATCCCGACCATGACATTTTCCAGTACGGTCATGTCATCGAAGGTCTGCAGATTTTGAAAGGTCCGCGTAATGCCAAGTCCTGCATACTCGTAACCTGGCACCTGCGCCAAGCCTTGATTGTTATAGCGGATTTCCCCCTCTGAAGGCGGGATGACCCCGGAGACCATGTTGAGCACTGTGCTCTTCCCTGCACCATTGGGACCGATCAAAGCCAGGATCTCTCCCTGCTTCACCTGAAAGTCGACCCGATTGACGGCTCGCACGCCGCCAAAGTCGCGTGAAAGGGCTTGTACCTCCAACAAAGCTGTCATGTTGTCGCCTTCCTTTCCATCCGCTGAAGTTCTTCCTTGGCTTTCGTCTTTTTGGCCCGCGATTTCTCATAGAGGGAGCGGATGCGCGGCACCAATCCTTCTGGCATGAACATGATGATCAGCACCAGAATGCCTCCGAATACGATAGTGTCGATGTCCCCTTGCAAGCCAGGGACGAATTCGCTCATCGCGATCAACCCTTCACTGATGAAATTGATCACCAAGGTACCGATCAAGGCCCCCCAGATACTCGTCATACCACCGACGACAACCATCGTGAGGAACTTGATCGACTCATGCAGCCCAAACGGCTGCGGGTCAAGAATCCCCATGTAGTGCGCGTACAATCCGCCGGAAATGCCCGCAAACATGCCGCTGACGACGAAGGCATTCAGCTTGAAGCGGCGTACATCGATCCCCATCGACGTTGCGGCGATCTCGCTCTTGTGAATGGCGCGAAAAGCGCGGCCGACCCTGGAGTTCAGCACATTGAGGGAGAACAGCAAGACGCAGCTGACGACGGCCCAGATCAGATAGTACATGGACAGTTCGCTGTCCCCGAAAATAGGAACCCGGGGAATGCTGATCATCCCGCTTGCGCCGCCTGTGACCGGCTCCCATTCCGTAATGCCGATCTGGACGATATAGCCGAAGGCCAGGGTAGCCATCGCGAGGTAATATCCCTGCAGCCCGGCAATAGCCCGCCCGAGAATGAAGGCGAAGAGTCCCGGTACGATTGCCGCAGCCACCAGTCCGACGAGCGGAGGCAATCCATATTTGGTGGTCAGTACAGCCGAGGTGTACGCCCCGATTCCCCAAAAAGCTGCCTGTCCAAGAGAGATTTGTCCTGCCAATCCCATCACCAGGCAAAGTCCGATCGTGACGATCGCATGAAGCCCGATGATGATGCCTACGGAGCGGTAGTACTCATCCGGCATCACGAATGGAAAGAGAATCATTAAGACGAGATAAATGCCAAAGCTTTTTCCCCATTTCTGGATAACCTGCTTCATCATAGCCCTCCTTTCCCTACGCTGCGCTCTCCAAAAATGCCGGATGGCTTAATCAGCAGCACACCGATCAACACCAGAAAGGCGATTGCGTCCTTCATGCCGGAGCTGATATAGCCTGCTCCCAGCGATTCGACGATCCCGAGCAAAAAGGCGGCAACCGCAGCTCCCAATGGATTTCCCAGTCCGCCGAGGATTGCGGCGGAGAAGCCTTTGATTCCGAGGAGCACGCCGATGTCGTAGGAGGTGACGCTGAGCGGTGCAATCACGATGCCAGCGATCGCTCCTGTCGCTCCGCTGATGCCAAAAGCCAGCATGCTCATCTTGGCAGGACTGATTCCCATCAGGCGCGCGGCCATCGGATTAATGGAACAGGCGTTGATTTTTTTGCCGAGAATGGTTTTCTCCATCAGGTACCACAGGAAAATCAGGATGACGAGAACGGAGGCGAGAATCCAGACACTTTGCTGTGCGATTGTCACCCCAGCCAGCGAGATTGGATCATTGCTTGTGATAGGCTCCAACGCAAAAGCGTCTTTGCCCCAGATCAAGCTGGCGACTCCGCGAATCAATGTAGAAATCCCTATTGTCAGAATTATCAAACTTATTGGATTAGCCTTTTTCACATAAGCAATCACATACTTCTGCATGATCACGCCAATCAGCGTAACCACCAGGATGGCCAGCAATACCGCTGCCGCATACGGAACGTTCATTCCGATCATCGCAACCGTCACCATCCCGCCCAGCATCAGAAATTCTCCCTGGGCCAGATTGATCACCTTGCTTACATTGTAGATGGTGATAAACCCGACGGCGACGATAGCGTAAATCCCGCCGCTAACCAGACCATTTGCCACGTACTGCAACAATTCTGTCATGTATGCGCCAAACCCCCTCTTGATCTCTTGCTTTTTTCCCATATGAAACGCTTACATTTAAAAAAATGGGAGTTGTACCGGCATGCAGACAAGCCCTAGACATGCTAGGGCTTGTCAGTGCGTGACCGCCTCCTATCTGGATGGCGCTGCCTCATACACATTCTCGAAAAATCGAATAGCCCCTGGATTTAAAAGTTCATAGTAGTTTTGGAACAACTGGTCCGCTTCTTTGCCCAGCCACAGCTCTGGCAGCAATTCTTGCGGCAAATCGGGATCAATGAACAAAAACTTGCGATACTGGTGGACAAGATTTGTTTTTTGTACAAAGCAGTGGCTGTCGGCGACCTCCTGGTTATGGCGGATCTTGTCGGCCAGCTCTTCGTACTCCTGGCGATAGGTATCGATGAATTCCTTGTACTTCTCATTGATCTCATCGATATTCCAGCATTTGCGCACTAGCAGCTTGGAATCGCTCCAGCCCTGGTGCTCGGCTGTGAAAATCTCCACATGGTCTTTGATCTCGTATGCCTCGGTAAGCTCCTTGACGCGATCTCCCAACGGATTGGGGCTGATCCAGGTACTGGTTGTCAGCATCCCGAATCCCATCCAGCCCAGCTCCTTGCGCAATTGGTCCCGCAAAGCGCGGCGTTCCTCTGGAATGTTGTAGCTGACAATGCACCATTTGCCGTCCCATACACCTGTATCGACCTTGTAGATCCGCTCAGCAGCCTCTTCCAAACGCTTCTTGCCGCGCCCTGATACGGAATAATAACTGCGATTTCCTACCTTTCGCGACTCTAGCCAGCCTTGGCGAAGCATCCGTGAGATGGCTGCGCGGACAGCAGGCTCAGACAATCCGAACTCGCCCATCAGCTTGGTCAAGCTGCCAATCCAGATCTCACTGCCATAATGGCGGACATATTCCCCGTAAATCGTGAACAACATCGATTGTGGCTTCACTCTATTCACCCCGTAGATCAATTCTACCTCGTCGCTGTGAAATTGTACCATAATCTCTACGAGTACGTGAATGGCTCGACTTCATATGACGTTAAATTGTATTACGTTTTGATAACGTTATTATATTAGACCATTTCATAATAGTCAATTTATTCTGTCGAAATTTCTTATTTGGTGTCTGCTTCCTCTTGAATGGCCTGAAATCTGCGACTCATGTCGTGCTTGTTGAAAATCGCCTGGGTAAAGGTTCCCACCCCTACCTTGTTGCGGGTGGTGTCCGCCGTCACCTCGCACACCACCCGTTTTTCCGTCACTTCCACACAGACGGCCCGAAACGTAACCTCCTGCCCCTCGACCGCAGGCCCGACATGCTTGATGTCAACAGCGAGTCCGCAGCCTTCCTCATGATCCTCCAGATAGGGCAAAATGACGTGTCGTCCAGCCATTTCCATGTAATAAATCATACTGACTGTCGACATGACAGGATGGACGACCTGACCATCGAAAGCAGGAAACATATCCGAAGTGACCTTCACGGTGATTTCCGCTGTCGTCCCTGGCTGCAGTCCGCTGTTCATGAGCTTCGCCTCCTCGTAACGGCTATACGCGCTCGATAATCGTCGCGATGCCCTGGCCTACGCCAATGCACATCGCCGCCAAGCCATAGCGTGCTTCCCGGCGCTCCATCTCGTAGAGCAGGGTGGTCATGATCCGCGCCCCGCTGCACCCAAGGGGATGGCCCAACGCAATGGCACCGCCGTTTACATTGACCCGGTTCTCGTCTACGCCAAGCTCGCGCACGCTGGCTACCGCCTGTGCCGCGAACGCCTCGTTGAACTCAAAGAGATCGATCTGCTCCACGGACAGACCAGCCTGCTTCAACGCCTTGCGTGTCGCCGGGACAGGTCCGATCCCCATGACGGAAGGATCGACCCCCGCTACGGCGGAAGCAATAATCCGGGCACGAGGTCGTAAGCCCAGCTCCAGTGCGGCTGTTTCCTCCATGATCAGCAGGGCGCTTGCGCCATCGTTCAGACCGCTGGAATTGCCCGCTGTCACTGTTCCGTCCTTTTGAAATGCCGGCTTCAGCTTTTGCAATTGCTCCAGAGTCGTCTGTGGACGGGCATGCTCGTCTTGCGAAAAGAGCGTTACTTCGCCTTTACGCCCACGCAGCTCCACCGGCACGATTTCCGCTTCCCATTTTCCTTCTGCAAAAGCCCGGGCGTAGTTCTGCTGACTGCGCAGCGCGAAGGCATCCTGGTCCTCGCGGCTGATCTGGTACTGCTCCGCTACCCTCTCCGCTGTCTCACCCAAGCTGATCGGCGGATACATCTCCACCATTTTTTCATTCACCAGCCGCCAGCCCAGGGTCGTGTCCACCAACTGCTGGTTGCCGCGCTGAAACGCTGTGCCGGGCTTCATCATCACCAGCGGCGCGCGCGTCATGCTCTCGGTCCCTCCTGCGATATAGACCTGGCCTGCCCCTGCTTTGATTGCATACGCGCTTTGATTGACAGCTTCCAGACCGGAGCCGCACAGCCGATTGACGGTAACGCCTGGCACCTCTACCGGGAGACCGGCAAGCAGCAGCGACATCCGCGCTACATTGCGATTATCCTCCCCCGCTTGATTGGCACAGCCCATAATCACGTCATCAATTCGCTTCGGATCGATTGGATTGCGTTCCAAAAGCTTTTGAATGACCAAGGCCCCCAAATCATCCGGGCGCACTTCTTTCAACGAGCCGCCGATCCGTCCAATCGGAGTCCGCACAGCATCGATAATGACAGGTGTGTTCATCTCCTATTCCTCCATCCCGCAGTCTGTACAGTCAGCCTGCCTCTTTTTCTTACAACGCTTCTACGAGCGTAGCCAGTCCCTGTCCTCCGCCGATGCACAAAGAGACGACGCCATAGCGCTGCTTGCGACGGCGCAATTCGTACAGAATCGTCCCCAAAAGTCTGGCACCGCTGCAGCCCAACGGATGTCCCAGCGCGATCGCTCCGCCATTGACATTGGTCTTCTCAGGCGAAAGTCCCAACTCCCGCATGCAGGCTAGCGACTGGGATGCAAAGGCCTCATTCAATTCAAACAAATCGATCTGCTCGACCGTCATGTCCACTTCCGCCAGCAGCTTGCGAATGGCTGCTACCGGACCGATCCCCATGATGCGCGGGTCCACGCCAGCAGTGGCGAAGTGAACGATTCGTCCCAGCGGTGACAGCCCGCTTTCCTCCAAACTCGCTTCATTCATCAGCAGGACAGCGGCAGCACCGTCGTTGATACCCGATGAGTTGCCCGCTGTAACACTCCCGTTTTTGCGAAATGCCGGGCGCAGCTTCGCCAATGACTCCAGACTGGAATCGCGGCGTGGGAATTCATCCGTATCAAACACGGTGACATTGCCTTTTTTATCGACCAGCTCAACGGGGATGATCTCTTCGCGAAAACGTCCCGCATCAATGGCAGCAATGGCGCGGCGTTGGCTTTCCACTGCAAACAGATCCTGGTCCTCGCGGCTGATTCCGAACTGCTCTGCTACATTCTCTGCCGTATCACCCATCGTCAGTTCCCCATACAAAGAGACAGGAGCCGAACGCGGTCCACCGAAGGATTCCATCAGCGTCTGCGTCCCGCGTTGATAGGGTTGCTCGAACTTTTCCATGATGTAGGGAGAGCGTGTCAGATTCTCCACTCCGCCCGCCAGCATGACGCTGCTGTGTCCAGCCTGGATGGACTGGGCGGCTAGATTAATCGCTTCCAGCCCCGATGCGCAGACGCGGTTGACCGTGAGGCCCGGCACTGTTTCCGGCAATCCGGCTTTCAAAAGGCCAACCCGGGCGATGTTGATGAATGGTCCTGCGGATATCACATTCCCCATGATCACACCGTCCACGGCCTTGCCAGACTGTCCTGCTTGCTTCAATGCTCCATTTAGAACGATCGCAGTCAAATCATCGATCGGTGTATGCTTCAAGCTGCCGCCCAATTTTCCGATCGGGGTGCGAACGGCTGCGGCCACATAAACTTCTGTACGCGTCAGTGTCTGCATCCCGCTTCACACCTCCTCTTTTTCATAGCGGTAAAAGCCTTGCCCGCTGCGAATGCCAAAACGCTTGGCGAGCACCAGCTTGCGCAACAGCGGTGCTGTGCGGTACCGCTCTTCGGCCAGATCGCGCGACAGGCCGCGGGAAATCGCATAGATCTCATCCAACCCGATCTGATCGGCCCATTCCAGCGGCCCATACGGATAATTGGTCCCCTTTTTCATCGCGATGTCGATATCCTGCGGTGTCGCAGCCTTTTCCATCAGGGTAAAAGCGGCTTCGTTGATGATCAGCGTGAGGATGCGAGGAAAAACCAGTCCCACCTCATCCTCGACCAGCTCCGTCTCCTTGCCCAGCGAGTGAAAAAAGGCTTCTGTGTTGCGAATCGTCTCCTCTTCTGTTTGCAGAGCCGGGGCGATCTCGATCAGCTTCCTTTCCGCAAGTGGAACGAGCGTGCCAAAACCGCAGATTCGCTCGGGATGCTCCGTCCAGGACGCCGCTTCTGTCGCCGTGATCGCCAGGGATGTGGTCACGACCGGGACATGGGCAGGGAGCAAGCGATCCAGTTCGGCAAGCTGCTCCCGCTTTTTCGTCAAATCGAAATTATTCACTTCCAAAGCGAGGGTAACGGCTTCAGGAGTCTGTACAGCTTCCTCCAAGGACATCACCTGATGGCCCTGCTCCATGAGTAAAGCAGAAAACGCTGCGTGAAGCGGACTGTCCCCCGTCAAGATGACGGTTTGCTTATTTGTTGTAGTCATAAAAGCCTTCCCCCGTCTTTCTGCCCAGACTGCCGGCCTGAACCATGCGTTGTTGAATCCGGCTGGGCTTGAATCTGCCTTCCTGGAAGAAGTCGTTGTACACCGACTGAGTGGTGGCAAAATTGATGTCGATGCCGATCATGTCCTGCAGCTCGAACGGGCCCATCTTGAATCCGCCAGCTTCTTTCATGATGCGGTCGATCTGCTCGGCATTCGCGACGTGGTCGCCCAAAATGCGCAATGCTTCATTATAGTAAGGACGCGCGATGCGATTGACGATAAAGCCCGGCGTGTCTGTCACCCGGACAGGCACTTTGCCCAGCTCCTCGGCAAAACGATACGCGGTCTGCATGTTTTCTTCGCTGGTTTTCTTCCCTTGGATAACTTCGACCAATGGCATGACCGGAGCCGGGTTGAAAAAGTGAAAACCGAGAATGCGCTCGGGATGCGGAAGTCCTCCGGCAATTTCCGTGATCGAAATCGAAGATGTATTGGTCAAGAGCAACGCGTCGCTTTTGCAAATCCGCGACAGCTCGGAAAAAATGCTTTTCTTCAAATCAAGCCGCTCAGGTACAGCTTCAATCACGATCTCGCATACAGCCAACTGTTCCATGTCGGAGACGAGGTGGACCCGCTCCAGTGTATCCGTCTTTTGTTCCGCGTTGATCTTGCCCTTCTCTACATCCCGGGACAAGGTCGACTGCAAGTAGCCAAGGGCCTTATCCAGGACAGCCTGATTGGCATCCAGAAGCTTGACCACGTGGCCTTTTCTGGCGCAGACGAGGGCAATTCCTGCCCCCATCGTTCCGGCACCGATGACGCCTACTGTTTTTGTGTTCACTCGTCCGAACCTCCTCTTCGCGCCTATCTCCCTGTAAAGCGGGGAGCGCGTTTTTCCATGAACGCACGAACCCCTTCCTGATAATCCTCTGTACTGCCCGCCACTTCCTGGGCATACGCTTCGTATTCCAGCGTCTGCTCCAGATCCATATCCATGCCTTTGTACATCGTGCGCTTGATCAGACCGATTCCGCGTGTCGGCAGGGAAGCCAGCTTGCGGGCATAGGCCATCGCTTCCTCCATAAACCGCTCGGCTGGGTACACCTGATTGACCAGTCCCAGGCGCAGCGCTTCCTCCGCTGGCACCTTTTCCCCGGTCATCGCCAACTCCAGCGCCTTCCCGATCCCGACGATCCGGGGCAAAAAGTAGCAGCCGCCCGAATCAGGCACCAGACCAATATTGACGAAGGCATTCACCAGGGAAGCCTTATCGGAAGCCAATCGGATGTCGCAAGCAAGCGCGATGCTCATCCCCGCCCCTGCTGCGACCCCATTGATTGCGGCGATAATCGGTTTTTCCGTTTTCCGGAATTGGAGAATCATCGGATTGTATCGATCGCGCAAAAAGCCGCCGAAATCCACATTCCCATCGGAGACCTCTCCCAAGTCCTGCCCTGCATTGAAGGCGCGTCCCGCCCCCGTCAGCAGAATGCAGCGAACCTCCGAATCCTTCTGGGCTTGCTTCAAGGCATCCGTAATCTCTTTGTTCATCTTTGCCGTAAAAGCATTGAACTTGTCGGGACGGTTCATCGTCAAGACAGCGATACCGTCCGTTACCTCATAGAGAATCGTATCGTACATGGCTGCCTCCTAGTTTCCCGTAAACCGGGGAGTGCGCTTCTCCAAAAATGCCTGCATGCCTTCCTTGCGATCATCACTCGCCAAGAGAAGGTAAAAGCCGTTCCGTTCGTAATCCAACGCGTCTGCCAACGGCAAATCCTGCGCTTTGTGCACGCTCTTTTTAATGACCTGGACGGCGAGCGGCGCTTGCTGCGCGATTTGCTTCGCGAGCTTGAGGGCTTCCTGGTAGTAGGCCTCGACTGGAACTACCCGGTTGACCAGTCCATATCGGGCAGCCTCCTTGGCCGTGATCGGCTCGCCAGTCAAGAGCATCTCCATCGCTTTTTGCAAGCCGACGGCACGGGTCAGACGTTGTGTACCGCCTGCTCCCGGCATGACACCCAGCTTGACCTCCGGCTGACCAATGACAGTCGTCTCTGAAGCGATCACAATATCGCAATTCATCATCAGCTCGCAGCCTCCGCCGAGAACGAAACCGCTGACAGCCCCGATGATCGGTTTGGAGATCAGGGAAATCCGATCCCAGACGGCGAATTGATCACGCTTCATGATTTCGATTGCCGATGCTTCCGCCATCTCGTTGATGTCCGCGCCTGCCGCAAAGGCCTTGTCATTGCCAGTCAAAAGGATTGCGCGAATGTCCGCATCCTGATCCATCCGCTCCAGCTCGCTGACCAGCTCATCCATCAGTTGAAGGTTTAGTGCATTGAGAATCTTCGGTCTATTGAGCGTGATCACACCGACACCGTCCTCAACAGCCACCTTGATATACGCGTACGACATGACGTCCCTCCCCCTTTCGTGAAGCAGCCATCAGATCGCAGGCTGCGGTTTGTTGCGGTTGTCCACGATGCGAATGGCTTTTCCTTCGCTGCGCATCAAGGAATTCGGCGGCAGGACTCGCAGGACCACCGTTACACCCAGCGTGCATTTGATCATGTGGCTGATCTCTTTTACCAATGGCGCAAGGGCTGCCGGATCATGGCTGCCAATCTTGCTGGCATACTCCTGGGTCAGCTCGCAATGGACTTCAAACCGATCGAGCGCACCGTCGCGTTCGATGACTACCTGGTACTGTGGAGCCAACTGATTGAAGGTGAGCAGCACGGATTCGATCTCCGTCGGGAACACGTTCACGCCGCGGATGATCAGCATGTCGTCGACGCGCCCTTTGATGCGGGACATGCGCATGGTGGTGCGTCCGCATTTGCATGGCTCTGGGTTGAGGGAAGCGATATCTCCCGTGCGATAGCGAATGACAGGGAAAGCCTCTTTGGTCAAAGACGTGAAAACAAGCTCTCCTTCCTGTCCATACGGAAGCACGTCACCTGTCACTGGATCGATGATTTCCGCGTAGAAATGGTCCTCCGCGATATGCAGTCCATCCTGTGCCTCATGACACTCGATGGATACGCCGGGACCCATCACTTCACTCAGCCCGTAAATATCGACCGCTTTGATGTCCAGGGCTTCTTCCAGCTGAACCCGCATTTCTTCGGACCACGGTTCTGCGCCAAAAATTCCGTACTTGATACTGGTTGCGCGAGGATCGATCCCTTGCTTTTTCATTTCCTCGACGATATTCAACACGTACGAAGGGGTAGCAGCGATCCCTCTTGGCTGGAAATCCTCGATCAATGTAATTTGCCGAGGTGTATTTCCGCCGGAGACAGGGACAGCGACAGCACCCATGCGCTCAATGCCGTTATGCAAGCCAAGACCGCCGGTAAACAGACCATAGCCATATGCATTATGGAAAATATCACCCGGTTGTCCCCCCGCACAGCAAATGGCACGCGCGACGATTTCCGCCCAGTTCTCCAGATCCTTTTTGGTATACCCGACGACAGTGGGCTTTCCTTTGGTCCCGGAAGATCCGTGGATCCGCGCTACCTCGCTCATTTCGACCGCGAACAGGTTGAAGGGATAATTTTCCCGCAAATCGGTCTTCTTCATGAACGGAAGCTTTCGAATATCTTCGATCGTTTGAATATCATCAGGTTTGACCCCGGCTGCATCCATTGCTTTTTTATGAAAAGGAACCCGTTCATACACACGCTTTACCGTTTCCTGCAAACGTTCCAGTTGGAGCCTTTCCATTTTGTCCTTTGACAGCGTTTCCATTTCCAGGTTGAAGATCATGTATATTCTCCCCCATTCCGCTTTTCTCTATGGTTGAACTCTCATTTATTCCCCTTTGAATACGGGTTTTCTCTTCTCTCGAAAGGCCTCCAACGCTTCTAATCGGTCCTGGGTCGGAATAATGACCTCGTAGCACATCGTCTCGATATCCAGTCCCGTCTGCAGATCAACACTTGCCCCGCGATCGATCGCCGCTTTTGCCTGGTAGACAGCGAGGGGAGCATTTTCGAGAATCTCGCGGGCAAGTCCATACGCTTGCTCTTCCAATCCCTCGCCATTCTCCGCGACGCCGTTCAAGATTCCTAGCTGGTATGCATCATGCGCAGTGATGCGGCGGGCGCTTAAAATCAATTCCTTCGCACGGGATGGTCCGATCAGACGGGAAAGACGCTGAGTGCCCCCAGCACCGGGAATGATCCCTAGGCTTACCTCTGTCAGGCCCATTTTGGCCTCGGCTTTCGCAAAGCGGAAATCACAGGCAAGTGCCAGCTCAAATCCGCCGCCGAATGCGAAGCCGTTGATCATGGCAATCGTCGGTTGCGGCAGTCTTTCCACGGCTGTAAACACGTCGCGGATCTTGCGTACATTGCGGCGTACTTGCTGCTCGTTCAAGGTACGTCGCTCCTTGAGATCTGCTCCTGCGCAAAAGGCGCGTCCCTGGGCCCGAACGATCACGACGCGAACCTCTTTCTGATTCAGGCGAATCTCTTCACAGATATCGCCTAGCCGCACCAGGGTATCGTAATTTAAAGCATTCAATTCATCTGGACGGTTCAGGGTAATGATGCCCATGTACCCGTCGCGTTCCCATTTTATGGTTTCCTGAGTCATCCTTTTCCTCCCTCTATCCCTTTTGGTTGTGAACCCTTGCATAGGTCCCCGTTGCACAGGCAACCAATTTGCCGTCGCAGGTGACTCGTGCTTCCATGATGATCAGGCTCTTGCCGCGCTTCAGCACGCGGGATTCCGCTTCCAAACGTTCGCCTCTTGCAGGGTACAAGTACTGAATCTTACTTTCGACGGTTACGCATTGCTGGACTCCGTCTACATGCGGAGCAGCACCGTGCCCCATCGCAACATCTGCCAAAGTCGCCGTCACTCCGCCGTGCACGACTCCTTCGATACTGTTGTACAAATCAGGGCGAATCGTTAGTGCGACCCTGCATCCCTCGTCATCGCGATGCAGGACTTCTATCCCCAGGTAGTGATTAAAGCGATTTTTGATTTCCTCGGTCACTTGCATCGTCCTCTCTTCCTATCCTTCCCTGAGGGCTTCTAAAACGGGGAAAGGAGCCCAAGCACGAAGCATGCGGCATCCTTTTCTCCTGTCCGTATCTTCTGTTCCCTATTTCTCTTCGCCCGTCTCCACGAAGTATTCATTTTTTCTGTAAGCCAGGGCATCCAAGGTAGCCACGAGACCGTGCTCGCTTTCGACGCGAATCCGATACCAGGCGGTGCGGTTGTTTTTCTTCTCTTCCGTGGCTGTCGCGACCAGCCTGTTTCCTTTCATCGCCGCAGCCAGGAAGCCGATATTCATCGATAAGGCTACAGATGTTTTTCCGTAGGAATTACAGGCGGCTGCAAAAGTGAAGTCTGCCAGTGAAAAAATGATGGCGCCATGTGCAGTGCCATGAGCATTCAGCATATGCTCCTGGACAATGACTTCCGCAGTAGCCGTCCCTTCCCCCAATTCGACCAGCCTGATTCCGAGAAATTGGGCAAATTGATCCTGTACCAATTTTCCGCAAATTTCTTCGTAATGCTTGCGGTGAAGCTCGCTTTCGTCTACAAATTTTTTACTGCTCATATCTTATACCAGTTCTGCGATGTGCATAGAAATAATGGGACCTGCGAAGCCGCGCAAGTCTTTTCCTGCCGCACGTCCTTCTGGAGATGACAACGCTTCCAGCAACGCGTCTTTGGATTCAAAGTACATTTCCGCAATCAGATGCAAGTCGCTTTCTCCGCCAGGAGCTCCGATAACCTTGCTTACCTCCATTTTGATCAGGCCCGGCATTTTTTCCGCCAACGGGGCGTGAACCTCGAAGTAGTGCTTGTCAAATGCCTCGACATCTTCTGGTTTCCGATAAATCGCTACCAATTTAACCATCATGATCCCTGCCTTTTCCTCAAGAGTTTTAAAGT
The DNA here is from genome assembly GCF_000503775.1 of Brevibacillus panacihumi W25. Taxonomy (GTDB): domain Bacteria; phylum Bacillota; class Bacilli; order Brevibacillales; family Brevibacillaceae; genus Brevibacillus; species Brevibacillus panacihumi_A. The sequence goes on from NZ_KI629785.1 coordinate 1,651,771, forward strand.
GTGACAACAATTTATATAACGTTATTTTAACGCACGTTATTGTTTTTATTATATAAACACTTCGTTCATGGCGCAAGTATTTTTAAAAAGGGGACTAAAAGAATTATAGGGAATATTCAGTCATTTGGTGTCCTTTTTGTATGGTGGTCAACCTGCTTCAGTGGCGGAGGAGGAAAAAGGGAAAAATGCTTCAGGCCGGTCGGGATCTTCACTGTGGGTCATCCCTGGCCGCTTCCACTCCAAAGGCGGAATCGCGGCCAAAAGCAGCCGACATCGAAGAAGTGTTTCAGGGTTGTCCGCTGAAAGCATGTTCCGCCTTTTCCGTTCCAGCTTGGTCAAGATCCCAAATGCCTTCCGCTATTTTTCCCTTTTTCCTCGCACCAGCTTTTTCTGGTCCTCCCTAAATCCTTACAAAAAAAAGAGAGCAGACAAATCATTGTCTGCTCTCTCTTCATTATGCTCCAACCCAAACCCAGAAAATGAACACGAAGATCGCTGCTGCGATAAAGAACGAACCTGCAAAGATGCTGATTCGAGCGAACTCGTGACCTTTTTGGTCCATATGCATCCAGACGAAAAGTTGGAATAATGCTTGAACAATAGCCAGGATGACGATGAATGGTACGGTAAATCCTACCGGAACCACTTCATATGCGACCGCGATAAAAGCCAGCGCGGTCAAAACGAGTGAACCGATGAAGGCCACCAGATGCCTTTTAACGCCGCCATGACTTACCTTCGGCTTGCGAACATCTTCGTTATGCGTACCTGCTCCCATTCTTTTATCCCACCTTTCCACCGATCATACCCATGAGGTATACCACGGTAAAGATGAATACCCAAACGACGTCGATAAAGTGCCAGTACAAGCAAGCTACGTAGAACTTAGGTGCTGTAACTACTGTCAGGCCTTTCTTGACCGTTTGCAACTGAAGGGCAATAATCCAACAGATCCCGAAAGCCACGTGCGCTCCGTGGAAGCCGACCAATGTATAGAAGGCCGAACCAAAAGCACTCGCACTAATTGTGTGTCCCATACTGGTGTAGTGGACAAACTCATAAATCTCCAGGGCAAGGAACGCCAGACCCAGAACAACAGTAATCGTCATCCAGGTTTGCAGTTGTTTCAGGTTCTTTTTATGCAAGGCAAGAACAGCCATTACGCTTGCCATCGAGCTGGTCAACAGGATCAGTGTTGCTGCAGCCACGAGCGGCATGTCAAACAATTGCTGTGAAGTAGGACCACCATTGGCCTGATCACGAAGCGCAATAAAGGTAGCAAACAAGGAACCGAAAAGGACGGTCTCACCGCCAAGGAAGAGCCAGAAGCCAAGAATCTTATTCTTGCCCTCAAGGGTGGCTTTTTCCGGTTCGTCAGGCAATACCGCATGTGCGTGATGTGTAGCCATTTAAGCCTTAACCCCTTTCCCCTCAATTTCTTCCGGTTCAATGTGGTAACCAGGATCGTCTTTCAACGAACGAGCAATCATGCAAGCAAATGTGAAGCCAATACCCAGAATGACAACCGGGTACACGTGATACATGAAGCCATAACCTGCAACGAACAAACCGACAGACATCAGGAATGGCAAGAACGAAGGCGATGGCATGTGAATGGAACCGAGTGGCTCTGCTGGTGTCATGCCTTTGTTGCCAGCCATTTTTTCTACCCACAAAGCATCCAGACCACGAACCAGTGGCGTTTGTGCAAAGTTGTACTCTGGTGGCGGAGATGGAATCGCCCACTCCAGCGTACGTCCATCCCATGGGTCAGCCGCAGCTTTTGGTCCTCTAGCGGAAACAATTGCATTGACTACGAACAAAATGGTACCGAGCGTCATTCCGATAACACCTATCGAACTGATAAAGTTACCTGTTTCCAGCCCTTGTCCTGCCAGGTACGTATAGACGCGGCGCGGCATCCCCATCAAGCCCAGGAAGTGCTGCGGGAAGAAGGTCAGGTGGAAACCGATAAAGAACAGCCAGAAGTTCCATTTCCCGATGGTTTCGTTCATCATTTTACCGAACATTTTTGGCCACCAGTAATAGAGACCCGAGAACAGACCGAACACCATACCACCAACGATTACGTAGTGGAAGTGCGCTACTACGAAGTACGTATCATGGTATTGATAGTCAGCTGGAGGAATCGCCAGCATGATCCCGGTCATACCACCGATCGTAAAGGTTGGAATGAATCCAACTGCGAACAGGTTTGCTGTCGTGAAGCGAATTTGTCCGCCCCACATGGTCAACAGCCAGTTAAAGATCTTAATACCCGTAGGCACGGCAATCAGCATCGTCGCCAAACCGAACAGGGTGTTGGCTACGGCTCCGAGACCTGTTGTGAACATGTGGTGAGCCCACACCATGAAGCCCAGGAAACCGATCAGCGCTGTCGCAAATACCATGGAGCTGTAACCGAACAGACGTTTTTTCGAGAAGGTAGACACCACTTCGGAAATGATACCGAAAGTTGGCAAAATCAGGATGTATACTTCGGGGTGACCGAAGATCCAGAACAAATGCTCCCAGATAATGATGTTACCGCCCGCATCCGGGTTGAAGAAGTTACCGCCAAACAGACGGTCGAACATCAGCAATACCAGACCTACCGTGATCGCAGGGAAAGCGAACAGGATCAGACCGGAGGTAACGAAGGATGCCCATGTGAAAATCGGCATGCGCATAAATGTCATTCCTGGAGCACGCATGTTAATGATCGTTACCAGGAAGTTGATACCACCAATCAGGGTACCCAGACCAGCAATCTGCAAACCAAGAACGTAGAAATCCACACCCATGTGGCTGTACTGGTTCAGCGACAAGGTCGCATACGAGGTCCAACCAGCATCTGGGGCACCGCCCAAGAACCAGCTAGTGTTAAGCAAAACTCCTCCAAAGAAGAAGAGCCAAAAACCAAGAGCGTTCACAAATGGGAATGCTACGTCGCGAGCACCAATTTGCAGTGGTACGATCGCGTTCATCAGAGCGAAGATGATCGGCATCGCTGCCAGGAAGATCATCGTGGTTCCGTGCATGGTGATCAGTTCGTTAAAAGTCCTTGCACCGACAATGGAGAGCTCTGGATAAATAAGCTGCAAACGGATCAGGATAGCCTCTAGACCGCCGGCCAAGAAGAAAATTCCACCGGCGATCAAATACAGAATCCCGATCTTCTTGTGGTCAACTGTCGTGAGCCAATCCCACAGCCCGCTACGATTTGGTGCGTGAGAAGCATGTGCAGACACGGTTTTACCTCCTTTTAAGCGTTACTGCCTTCGGCTAGTCTATTTCTTACCTTCCACTGTCAGCGTGGACATGTACTCTACCAATGCATTTACTTGATTGTCATCCAGGTTGAGGTTAGGCATGTTGTTACCTGGTTTGATTTTTTGAGGGTCTTTCAGCCATTCTGCAACGTTCTCTGGAGTATGAGCCAGGATACCGGCCACACGCTCACGGTCAGCGAAGTTGGTCAGGTTAGGACCCAGTTTGCCGCCTTTGCCTGCAATCGCATGGCAGCCCAAGCAGCTTTGGTTGAAGATGTCTTCGCCTTGTTTCGCAACAGCAGATGTTGCTGCTACTGGCTCAGCGGCTTGAACACCTTTCATTTTTGCAGTCCAGTTGTCAAAATCAGCTTGTTCCATAACGGTTACTTTGAAGTCCATCAAAGCATGGGACGCTCCACAGAGCTCCGCACATTTACCGTAGAAGACACCCGTTTTGTCAGCTTGCAGCCAGATTGGGTTTTCCAAGCCAGGGTTTGTATCGATTTTACCGCCCAGAGCTGGAATCCAGAACGCGTGCTTCACGTCTGCAGACGTAACGACGAACTGTACCTTTTTGTCTACTGGGATGACCAGGTCTTGTGCTGTAGCGACGCCAAGATCAGGGTACTCGAATTCCCACCAGTATTGGTGAGCCGTTACCTTTACTTGCACAGCCTCTTCAGGAGAATACTTTTTGTGCAGCTCAAATCCTGTCGTAACAGTTGGAACCGCCATCACAATCAGAAGCAGGAACGGAATAACAGTCCAGAGAATCTCTAACGCATGGTTTCCTTCCACTTGTTTCGGAATCCCTTGCTGTCCCGGACGCTTACGATATCGAATAAGTACGTACGTAAAGATCAGCATAACGACTACAAATACGCCGATCATGATCAAAAAGGACAGCTTCATCAAATCGAATTGCATGGCTGCAACTGGACCTGAGGGTCTGAGAGCGGAAAGCTCTTCTTTACCGCAACCGGTTAATACCAGCGACAGCAGACCAAACAGGGACAGTTGACGCCAATACTGTTGCCAACCCTTCATACCTATGAACCCCTCTTTCTTCGTGTTGGTAACGTTCTAGCTACGCTATATGTAACTAGACGGCAAGTCTTTCCCAATTGTTTGCTTACGTTGGAAATCTTTACTTTCCACAACTTATGATACCCAATCGCGAAAAGGATTAGCAACCCTCGCAAAACAAACAAAAGGAATAGATGGGTTTGTAGACCCCTCTTCCCTAGCGTAGCACCCATTTAAGTATACATAAATTTACCTGTTAACAAAGTCTATTTGTTATCATTTTGTTAACAAATTTATGAACAAATTTATGAACTTTCATCCTTCCCTCTGTAAATCGGGATTCATTTCAGCTAACCCTGGTAGAAAAAGGAGAACTCTTATGCATAATCGGCCGATTGCACTGGTCACAGGTGCTTCCAGTGGATTTGGCATGCGGGCCTCTGTCTCGCTGGCCAAATCCGGCTTTCACGTAATTGCATCCATGCGGGATCCGAACAAACGCGAAGAACTGATCCAACTCGCTTCCGCCCAACTTGTCCTTGAGCACGTGGAGATTCTAGCTCTCGATGTAACCCGCCCTGACGAAATTGATCAGGCTGTCTCTGGCATCGTGGATCGCCACGGAAGAATTGATATCCTGCTCAACAACGCAGGATATGCCAGCGGCGGTTTCGTCGAGGAAGTAGCTTCTGAGGAATGGCGTCGGCAATTTGAGGTGAACGTGTTCGGCTTGATCGATGTCACACGCGCTGTTCTTCCTTATATGCGGCAGAAAAAACAAGGCAGAATCATCAACATTAGCAGCATCAGCGGTCGCTTCGGTTTTCCCGGACTAGCCCCCTACTGCGCATCCAAGCATGCTGTCGAAGGGTTCAGCGAATCGCTGCGGCTGGAAATGCTTTCTTTTGGCATCCATGTGGTTCTGATTGAACCTGGCTCCTATCGCACCTCCATCTGGGAGAAAAGCATCGCACAGGTGCGCCAGCATCGGCATTCGGCCTATCAAAGGCAAATGCACAGAATGATGGAGATGGTAGAGCAGATTCAGGCCGAAGCCCCGGCCCCGGATGAAGTCGTAGCTGCCATCGTGCATGCTGCATTGTCTGAAAAGCCACGTTTTCGCTACCCTGTCGGACGCGGCGTTCGTTTTACGATAGCTGCCAAGCAGTGGCTGCCCTGGAAGTGGATCGAACGGATCGTTGCGAGAAAAATGAGTTAGCATGAGCGCTTCACGGAATGTTCTGAATTTCGCTTCCGGACCATAAGTCTTGCATAACGCACCACCCGCCTATCTGTACTTTTGCTATTCCTGCTGTCTACCTGTAGGATAGCCTTTGCGAACCTGTTTGTCAAAAACGGCACGCAGAAAAGACCTGCACCGCGGCAAGTGGCGGCACAGGTCTTTTCACATTCAGAGGCAGGCGATCACCCTGCCGCTTTTTCTTGGTCCGTTTTCAGTGCTGGATCGAAATACTCTACGTGGTGCTTCTCCTGCAAGTCACTCCACCATTTGTCGTAATTCTCGGCGCGATTGCTGTCCACAAGAATCATCGTGATCTGTTCCTTCACTTGATCCAGCGGAGGCGCTGGCGATCCGAGCTGGCTTTTGTGCTCCTCGTAATAAGCCGCGACCTGCTCGTCCGTCACCGGATAAGCCTTGTCCAGCAGTTTGTCCCGGGTCATGAGGAGATTCATTTGGTCTTTCAGCTTGTTCAAATCCATTCCCATCGATCCCAGGTAGTCGAGAAATGCTTGTTCCGATCCGATCTGTTGCTTCATTGCGTCTATTTCCTTGTCAATCTCTTCTTGGCTCACTGTTATGTTCTGCTGTTTGGCTTCTTGACGAATCAGGGATTGCGCGACCAGCTCCGTCAACATTTGCTTGCCGTACAGGCCTTTCATCTCGTTGTACAACTGATGCTGCGTAATCTCGGATTGACCTGCTTTTGCCAGCACCGGATCGTTCTTTTTCACCGCCGACTCGTAGAAGCCGAGAACGACCAATCCCAGTATCAAAACCGCAATCGTCAGGATCGAAATGTCAAACTTCTTCACGTAGATGTCCTCTCTTTCACTGTATCTGCTTCATTTAAGTATACAGCTGGGTTACGGTAGAAAGATGGAATAGCCCTTCCACAGCTTTTACACATTTTAGTACCTTTGGTCTAGCAAAAAGGAACAAGGAAGGGACGGCACCCATCCTTGTTCTCTCTACTTGCCTCTTCGTTTTTTGGCTGCCAGGAGGCGGTTCAACGTCTCATCCGGCTTCTTCACCTGATCCTCTTCAACTTGCTTTGCCTGCGCAGTCGGAGGAACCGGTTGCCGGGAGCTTGTTTGTGCATGGGTGGATTGTGGCTTCGGGGTTTCTGACTGCACCTCAGAAGCAACTTCATGCTGCCATAGCTCTTCACCGGTTTGTTCACGGGTCTTCTTGCGAGTATTCATCCGTTTCTGCTCCATTCGGGTCCAGACCGTCTCTTTATCAGCGGCAGTGTTGCCAGTTTTTTGCCGCCTGCCCATGCGCGCCCACCACATCTCCGGCAATTGCAGGCGGCGCACAGCCACATCCAGCGGCAACAAGAGCGCTGCCAGCATCAAAAGCCATTCGCTCACCTTTTGGATTTCCCATTTTTCTGGGAGATCGTTGCCAAAAACCGCTTGCGTATCTGAAATCAAGGCTCCTCCCCCGGCCAGAAGCCAATTTCTCAGCTGCTGCTCTCCGTCATCCTGCAGCCCGTATTCCGGGGAGTAGGAAACAGTCAAGCCCGTGGTCTGGCTCGCAACGGCCTGCCCGCCAGCCTTTTCGGTAATCTGGATCAGATAGCTGCCTGGATCGGAGGCGGGAAACACTCCTTCCAGCACATTCGGCGCGGTCGGTCTCAGACGGATCACTTGCCTGTCCATCAGCTGGTTCAACACGACAGCCTCCAGTTCTTGCGGCATGGCTGCTTCGCCAGGCAGCGTGACCGTCACCTTTCCGTTGCCGCCTTCCAGTTGGGTCTGGGTCTTCCATACCCCATCCTCGATCTGCGGCAGTGTCCAGGCTACGATCTCGTTCCAAAGTCTGCTGTTGCCTGCCCATCCGACCCATTCCGCTGCCCACTTGCCTTCGAGATCACTCGTCCAGGCGACCGTTCTACCCAAGCCGTACTGCCAACGGGCCAGTATCGGATCTTCGTCTATGCTCAGCAGGGAAACCTCTGCAGTCTGCTTGGGTGTCGTCGCGATATAGGCACGCAGCGGCGGCAGCGGCTCGCGAAGACTCGTCCAGTTCCCCGCTCCTGTCACTTTTGGCACCTGCAATTTATCCACGATAAAGGTTCTGCTTGCCATCACGGTCTCATTGCTGAAAATCTGCGGGATGGAGGCGGCGTCACTGGCAAAATAGTACCTGCCTTTGCCCCATTCCGCCATCCTCTCCAGCAGCTCGCGATCGGCGTCTTCCCCGAGAGCGACGGTGGAAAGCGTGATCTGCTCGCCTGTTATCTGCTCGATCAGTGTTTCATATTGTCCTGAATCCCCGGATTGGCCGTCTGTCAGCAGAATGATATGCTTGCGTTTGGTCTGCAGCGTCTTCATTTTTTGAAACGCTAACTCCAGCGCCGGGAAGATATCCGTCCCGCCATCAGCCTGAATACTCCCGATCTGCCGATGGATTTCAGCAAGATTGTCGACCGGCTGCGGGCTGACTACCTCCCAGGGTGATCCGTCAAAAGCGATGACCCCGATCTGATCCTGCGCCTGAAGCATCGTCGTCGAGCGGATGGCCGCTTCCTTGGCCAGCTCCATCTTGTCGTAGCCATCGCCGTAATCACTCATGCTGCCGGACTTGTCGATGACCAGAATTAGACCGAGCGACGGCAGTTCCTCTTTGTTTTTCAAATCCATCTGGACAGGCAGCGCTTCTTCGATCGGTGTCTGAAACCATCCCCCCATCCCGAAGCTGTCGCTGCCGCCTGTCATGATCAAGCCCATGCCCAAATCACGTACCGCGGTCCGCATTCGTTCCATGTCTGCTTGGTTCAGCTGCGTAGCGGACACATCGGCGAGGATGAGCGAGGCGTATTGCTTGTAGGCATCCAACTCCTTGGGCAAGGTGGAGATGTCTTTGACCTCCACTTTCATCTGGCCTGCCTCAAGGGCTGAGACGAGGTTGCTCGCCGCTCCCTGATGCCCCTCAACGACCATGACAGTCGGCGTTCCGGCGACTTGTGTATAGGCCGTTGCCTGGTTGTTCGCCTGATTCGTATCTCGCTGCGCTTCGATCTCCACACGGAAGCGGTGAAAGCCCTCTTCCGTCGCTTTTTGGGTGAAAGCATAGCGGTTCTTTCCTTTTTCCACCTGCACAACCTGCTTGCCCGCTTCCCGATTCCCCTCGTAAAGCATCAGCGTCGCCTGCGTCGCCAAGGTGCTTTCCACCTCGACACTGATTGCGTATTCCTCGCCGCTGTACAATTGCTGCGGCACCTGCAGGGCAGTCAGGACGACCTCATCGCCTTGCTCCTGCTGGAAGGAGACGGCCTCTACCTCGATCCCGCGCTCCTTTACCAGCTTCGTTTCCTTTTCTGCGTCTCCTTGCGTCTGGATGCCGTCGGTCAAAAGCACCAGCTTCCCCCGCGCCTGGCTGGGGATCATGGCGGCAGCCAGTCTGATCCCTTCGGACAGATCTGTCGCATGCCGGTTGATCTCCACTCCCAATTGCTGCACCTGATTGCGCTGGGTCAAGGGCTGGTCTACGGCGGCGGTCCCCCCTACCACGACTACCGCGTACTCATCCTCGGCTGCCTTTTGCTGAACGGCTGCTTTCATGAACGCCGTCACACGCGGGTCATCCTTCATGGAAGCCGAACGATCCACGACAAAAACGATCGTTTTGCCCTGCACGGGAAAGTTCAGCTGCATGCCTGCCAAGACCAAGACCAGCAGAGAAAACAAGAGGCTGCGCATGATGGCGATTGTCCATTTTTTTCTTTTGGCCATCTGCTTCTGCTTGCGCCACCACTGCACGACGACAAGGATCGCCGGGATCAGCAGCAGAAACAGAGGCTGGAGAAAATTAATAACCACGCTGGTACACCCTCCATTCCACAAAAAGGACCAACAGAGCAAGAGCGACAAGCCACGGCGTAAGCTCTCTGCTTCCCGTCAATGGGGAGTCTGCCGTCGCTGCGGTTGCAGAGGGTTTTCCGAGTGTTTCCACACCGATGAAATCCGGCGTAATATCAGACTCGCGTTCATGGATTGACACGGAAAAATAGCGGCTGATCCTGCCTGTACCGGCCTCTTCGTCCAGGCGGTAGAGTCCGATCTGATCGGGTACGCGCAGCAGCCAGTTCGTACCTGTCGTCTCTATCGGCAGCTGCTGTCCATCCGGGTATGTAAGCATTCGGTTCGTTCCCCCTGCCGAGAGTGAGAGGTTGAGCACATCGCCTGGCGTTGCCTCGTCAATTGGCACGGTTTGCAGAGGGGAAAGCCAGTTGATCCCATTTTGCATAAAAATCGGGAAGGCAGGCCGCAGGGGGAAATCAGACTGATGCAGGTCAAAACCAATGATGACCACGCGTCTTCCATCGATGATGCCTGCTCTGATCAAATCTCGCTCACCTGCTCGAACCAGCGTTTTCATTCCCGGCATCGGGTCCAGAATCGCCGTCTTTGCTACGTGGACATCTCGCCAATCCACGTATCGAAGCAGCGGGTCTTCCTGCTGCACGGCTTGGGGCTGCTGTTCCAGCTCTGTCTCCCCCCGGTACGGCAGCCATGGCGCTTCCCGGTCTGGCGCGATCAACAGGATATTGCCCTCTGGCAGCTGTTCGGGAACAACTCCATCAAACACCCAGAGATCTCGTGCTTCGGCTACATCCTCGGGCACCTGCTGCCGCGTCTCGACCTCAAGCCTTCCGATTGTTTGCAGGGCCTGGTGGAGAAAGCGATTGCCCTGCGGTGAGACGAGTGTCGCCTGGCCGATCCCCGAGGCGAAGGGGATGCTCCAGCGCTCATTGTCCAGGGCCAGTCCATCCTGTTGCGGTTCAATGACTGCTCGATAGACAGGCGATGCGAACAAAGACTCGAAGGTGATCGTCTGGGAGCTTCCCGCCTCCACTGAAAAGGTCTCGGTCTCCAGCAGCTGATTTTCCCCATCGTAGATGTATACTTGTCCGCTTGAAGTCTGTGTTCCCTGATTGTCCAAACGCAGCAATCCCTCCACTCCCCCTTTGACGGGCTGGGTGACAAAAGCGCCGATGGAGGTGTTTTCCCGGAACTGGCCCATCTGCATAAAGCGGAAAGCGACAGAAATGCCCTGTGGAGCTTTTGCCGCAAAAAGCCGCTCCGTCTTGCCGTCACCAAGCCAGACAACTCCACTGCCCGCCTCGTTGGCAGCGATGGCCGCAGCCAGGGTCATGGCTGCGCTAGTATCCGAAGAACCCAATTGGGGCTTGATCGACTGGAGCATCTGTACGAGCTCTTCGCGATCATTGCTTTGGGCCAGCAATACATGGGGCTGCCTCCCCGCTTCGATGAGCGTCATCACTTGCCCGCCGCTGCGCTTTTCCACCAGCTCTGACGCAGCATGAATGGCCTTCTCCAGCCGCGTCATCTCCCCTTCCTGCCCCTGCATGCTCGCGGCGTTCTCAATCACCACGATGGTATGCTGGTCGGTCAATCCTTCTGTCGGCACTGCAAGGCGAAGCAAGGCGAGCACGAGCAGCACTGCTGCAAGCAATTGCAAAAACAACAGCAGATTGCGCTTGAGCTTTTCCCACGGCTTGACCGCTTCCCAGTTTTTCAGGGTTTTCCGCCACATCAACGTGCTGGGAACGACCCGTTCCTCCGCCTTTTGCTTGAGCAGGTAGAGCAGTACGATCGCCGGGATGATCAGTGCGAACCAACTGTTTCCCAAGGCCAGCCATTCCATCGTGCTCTCTCCTCTCTAGCGAATGATGCCCGCTTGTCGAAATACTTGAAAGACAATGGCCTCCAGCGGCTGTTCTGCCTGCACGGGCACATAGGATATCCCCCTCTTGTAGGCAAAAGCCGCCATGTGTTCCTGAAATCCGTGAAAATTCTTGTAGTACTCCTCCATCAAAAGGCCTGTGATGGAAACTTCCCGGGCACCGCCCGTCTCCGAGTCGATCAGACGCAATTCCCCGTGATAGGCAGGACTTGTCTCCTCCAAAGACCAGATCGGCACCAGCGTCACATCCTGTCTGGCCGCTTGCAAATAGGCGACCCCCTTCTGGTAGCCCGTTTCAAAGAAAAAGTCGGACAGAATGATGGAGATACCCGGTTTGCCGCGTACAGCGCCCGGAGAGTGCATTGCTGCCTGCAGATCTCCCTCGCCCCCCGGCTGGATCTTGGACAAAAAGTCGAGCAATCGCGCAGCCTGGCCTTTTCCCTGCAGTCCGCGAAGCGAGGCCGTCACTTGCGAGTCAAAGACGGTGACGGAGACATGATCCAGGTTGCACAGCGACAGATAGCCGAGTGCCGCCGCCACTTGCACCGCCAGATCGAGCTTGGAGGGTTGGCCATAGCTCATGGAACGGCTGCAGTCGATATAGATCGTCACATGCAGCTCTGTCTCATCCAGGAATTTTTTCAAAAACAGCTTGCCTGAACGCGCATAGGCATTCCAATCCAGCTGACGCAGATCATCGCCTGGTGTGTAAGCACGGTAGTCAGCGAATTCCATCGAAGAACCCAACAGCTTGGAACGCCGCTTCCCCGCCTGGCTGCCGCCGGCCTCGCGTTTGCTCGCCATCTGCATCCGCTCCAAGCGCGCCAGCCATGATGGGTCCAACAAATAGCGACTCATGCTGTCTGCGTCCCCAGCGAGCTGATGATCTCGCGAATGATTTGATCCGGCTGGATGCCGTTTGCCTCTCCCTCAAAATTGAGGAAAATGCGATGGCGCAGCGCAGGCAACGCGACAGCAGCAATATCTTCAAAAGCCACGTTGTAGCGTCCGGCGAGCAAGGCGCGTACTTTGGCCAGCGAAACCATCGCCTGTACCCCGCGAGGTCCCGCGCCGTTGCGCACGTATTGCTTGACCGATGGAATCGCGTTCTCTCCCGGGTGCGTGGCGAGCAAGAGCCGGACTGCATAATTCAAGACGCTTTCCGCCATGAGAATCTCCTGTGCAGCACGCTGTATCTCGCTGATCTCTTGCCCTGTGGCTACTTTTTCCACTTGTTCGCTGGTCCCGGAGGTCGTTTTCAAGACAATCGCCTTCAACTCTTCTTCAGTTGGGAACGGCACCTCGATTTTCAGCAAAAAGCGGTCCATCTGCGCTTCCGGCAAGGGATAGGTCCCCTCTTGTTCGAGCGGATTTTGAGTGGCCAGGACAAAAAAGGGCTCAGGCAGAAAGCGAGTCACACCCCCGGCAGAAACAGTCCGCTCCTGCATCGCTTCCAGCAAGGCGCTTTGTGTCTTGGGTGTCGCGCGGTTGATCTCATCCGCCAGCACGACATGCGCAAAGATCGGTCCCTGCTGGAATTGAAAGGACTGCTGTCCATTCTCGTCGACCCGCAGGATGTTCGTGCCGGTTATATCTGTCGGCATCAAGTCGGGCGTAAATTGGATGCGCTGAAAGCTCAGCTCGAACGCTTGCGACAAGGTACGCACCAACAGGGTTTTGCCCAGACCGGGCACCCCTTCCAGCAGGGCGTGCCCACCTGCAAATACGGCCCAGAGCAGTTGTTCCACTACATCCTTTTGCCCCACCAATACTTTGGCGATTTCCTGTCTTACACGCTCCACCTGTTGCTGACAATCAGGCAAGGCTTGCTGCTTCATCGCTCTCTCCCCATTCCATTAAGGTTCAATATTGCTGAAATATTCCTTGACGATTGCTTGATAATCTCCCGGAATATTGCCCTTTTCCATGCTTTCGCGGGCAAATTGCGCATATTCGCCGTAGACCTCCGCATACGGGAGCGTTCCGCCTGACGAGACCTGCGCATTGCTGCTTTGCCGTGTCTGGGAAGCTCCTTCTCCCAAAGGGCCGCTGACCGTATCGGTAGGTCCGCCTGTCTCGGTGATCCTGCGGGAAGGCACTGTTACCAGCTCATGCCGGCCATCTCCAAGGCCTGCTCCGCTCCCTTGACCGACGCCATTGCCGCCATTGCCAGAGCCAGCTCCATTTCCAGCGCCTGTACCGTTGCCTGCCCCATTTCCGTTCCCGGTGCCCGTGCCTTGACCGGCTCCCCCATCTCCTGGTGAGCCTGGTTGGCTGCCTGTGTTCGCTCCTGTACCTTGGCCGGGTGCACCGGAACCCTGGTTATTCCCCGCGGACGGTTGGTTTGTTCCGTTGCCTGGAGCCGGAGTCCCGGATGCAGGAGTCGCCTGTCCATTGCCCTGAGTCTGCTGTCCAGTTGGCATGGCCCCTGCCATATTTCCCTGTGACCCTGCCCCCGCGCTCGCCAGCGTCATCTGGGACTGCTGGAGGGATGCTGTGGCCTGGGCTGCCGCGAGATTGCCTTGTTGGGACTGTCCTGCTGCCTGCATGCCTTGGGTCAAGCCCTGCTCCAGCGCAGTCAGTGCCTGCGGAATCTGTCCCTGCGCCAATTGTTGGGCGGTGGCACTTAGTTGTTCCGCGATCTTTTTCGCGTCCTCCGATTTCGTCTCGGCCGCTTCCTGCGCAAGCTCCCCGGCAGACTGTTCCAATACGGCGGTAAGCTTGTTGATCTCTTCGACGGACATCCCGTCAATTGCCTTCGCCAGCTCTTGCAAGGCCTTGGTCAGAGCCTCGCGATCCCCTTGGCTCATCGCCTCAGCAAGGGATTGGGTCGCTTGCTGTCCAGCCAGGACTTGCTGCAGACGCTGCAAAGCTGCCTGCTTGCGCGCCTCGTTCTCCCGCCACTTCTCCAGTTGTTTTTCCGCTGCACGCAGGGCATTGAGACGGTCGATGGGATCCTGCGCTTTCGCCAAAGCCTGCTTCGCTTGCTCCAGCATAGCCTTCATTTCTTTTTTCTGCGCTTCAGTCAGCGCGTTGTTGGTTTGAGTCTCTTCCTGGAGTTCCTCCAGTGTTTCTTGCGCTTCTTCCAGTGCCTGTTGCTCCAGTGCCATCTGCGCCAAGCGTTCGTCCTGGGTATTCGGCAGCAGGAAAAGCAAGGTGCTTGCCAGCACCAGCCCTGCAATCGCATACATCTGTTTGCGCACTATCGGCCAGATTTGGATACTCTCGACAATCTGCGGAATCTGGCGGCGCAGATGGGAGAGGGCATCTTCACGCTGGCGCAGGGCGATCGCCGCCTCACTGTCCCGGTGTTCCCATGCTGTAACGGTCCGCTGCGCCAACCCCTGCCCATCTGCCGTCCTTGCACAATCCAGCCAGTTGGGCTGCTTGCTCCACGCAACGATGCTGCCTGCTATTAGTGCCAGCACAGGAATGGCGAGCGCAAGCCAGGGATAATGCGGGATCGGCCATAAACGGGCAACGAGGAGAAGCAATACGCTTCCCCCCATTCCTCCCAAACCGTACATCGTCCAATGACGCATCAGCTGCCTGCGTCCCAGACGTTTGCGAATCGGCATCAGCAACGACTGCAATTCATCGTTCGACTTTTGGGCAAACATGGCTTATTGCTCCTTTTTCGCCGCCCTGAACAAACGCGGACGGACAGGTTGGATCAAGTAGATCGCCACCAGCAGAAAAATGACGGTGATGAGCCCCAGCAAGGCGCAGTAATACCAGTACGGATCGATCTTGTACAGCCAGGAGGAGCCGTAGCGATTCCCGCGGGTCGCCGGACCTTCTTCAAAAATGTTCAGGATCGCAAACAGCGGGTTGAAGCTGTAGATCAGGTCGATCCAGTCCGTATTGCTGTTGTGTCCGATCACACCGGCGCGACGCTGGTAGCGGACAAACTGATTCAGAATTTCCACCAGAACCATAGTCCCGATCGAATAGCCGAAGACGACTGCATAGCTGACCACAGTGGCAATCCCCGTCCGTTTGATCAGGGTGGACAAAAGCACACCGACACTGCCGATGGCAAACATCGTGATGACGTAAAAGCCGAATACCTTGACCACTTGTATCGGAGACACCCCGCCGTACAAAAAGACGATGGCGTACAGCGGGATGGTGGCAAACACCAGAAACATCATGAAGCTGAGTGACGCCAGCCATTTTCCCAGAATCAGCCTGGTGGCGCTCACGTTGGTGGTCAAGAGGATGCTGAGTGTCTGCCGTTCGCGCTCTCCGGAAATCGAGCCTGAGGTAAGACCAGGTACGACGAACACGATCATCCCCAGCTGCAGGATCGACAGGATCATGAAAAGCTCCCGTGAATTGTCCGGATTGTAGTACGTCCCTCCGTCTGTCTGCACATAAATGTAGAAAAGGGTGATCGCGCCCAAAACCATCAGGTAGAAGAACAGCATCCACGGTGAACGGACACTTCTCATCCGCATCTTCCATTCGTTGAACAACACCGGGTTGTTCAAACGCTTCAGAACGTTCATGATCCCACCCCCTTCGTAATTTCCAAAAAGATTTCTTCGAGATCTCCCTGCTCTTCATTGAAAGCCGCAACCGGAAAGCCTGAGACCGCCAGATCGTGGAACAGCTCGACCTGCTGCTGGTCATCTCCGGTAAATCCGACGACCAGCCAATTGCCTTCGTGTGTCACCTGGGATACATTGACCTTTTGCTGCAGATGGGCCATGGCTTCCTCAAAGCGATCCAGCAGACGGATGCGCAGGACCTTCGTTTCCTGCATCCGGGTATAGATTTCGTCTACCCGTCCAAAGGCGACGAGATTGCCTTCTTCCACAATTCCGATCACATCGCACATCTCCGCCAGCTCGGGCAGGATGTGCGAGCTGATGATGATCGTTTTGCCCATGTTGCGCAGCTCTTTCAGGATTTCGCGCAGCTCGATCCGCGCTCTAGGATCCAGACCGGAAGCAGGTTCATCCAGGATCAGGACCTCCGGGTTGTGCACCAGGCAGCGGGCAAGCCCCAGTCGCTGCTTCATCCCACGCGACAGGGAGTCTACATAAGCGTCTCGCTTGTGGGAGAGATTGACGAGCTCCAGCAATTGCGGGATGATCTCTTTTCGCTCTGCTTGCGGAATATCGTAATTCGCTCCGTAAAAGTCCAGGTACTCTTCTGCTGTCAAATTATCGTAAACGCCGAAAAAGTCTGGCATGTAGCCAATCAGCTTGCGTACTTCCTTCGGCGACTTCGTGACTTCGTAACCACCGACGTACGCCTGCCCGCTTGTCGGCTCCAGCAAGGTCGCCAGAATGGACATCGTTGTAGACTTTCCCGCGCCATTGGGGCCGACAAAGCCAAAAACGGTCCCTTTCTCAATCTCCAGCGTCAACCCTTTCAACGCTTCCATCTTGCCGTATCGCTTGCGCAGGTTCTTGATCTGAATCATGGGTTGATCACCTTCCCTTCCACGCTGACAAGCGGTCTGCCTATGTGGCGGTTGTCTTGGGAGTCGTGGGATACTCTGACCCGCAGAACCCCCTCATCCGACACATAGCTTCCTGCTTTGTCCTGCCCCAGGACGCTGCCTGTGAAGACCTTATCATATGGATCGAAGCTGCCCGTCTTCCAGTTGTACACATCCTTGGAGAAGTAGGCGTTGTCCTCCGACCAGGTGAACAGATAGAGTTTGTTGATCGCAAGCTTCTCCCCATTCGGGCGCAGATAGACATCAAAGGTAAGATCGCCTTTTTCCATGTAATAACCGTTGGGCGCCTCTTCCAGTCTCGCCGTATTGTCTGATTTGACGATTTCAAACGAACCCGCCGGGAAAAAGACATCTCCGCCCGGGGAAGGCTTCATTTGCAAAGGCGCTGTGACTAATGTGATTCCTTCCGGCTTGGCAGAAGAACCCTCGACTGAGACTTCCGTGACTGCCTGGTCAGCCCAGCCAATGATCTTCAGCGACGATGACTGGCTAGGGTCGTAACGGTAATCATCGCGCTCCTCCAGAACCTGGATGATATTGCCTTCACGCGTTTCGTACAGAGAGTTGCTATTGGTGTTGCCGGGCACGAGCCTGCTCGAGAGGCGACGCATACCACCTCTCCCTTGCATCAACTGGGCAGAAGGCGAGAAATTCAAATCGACCTGGATTGTGCCGCCCGGCGCCAGCTGGTCAAAGTTCTGAACTTGGCTTCCTGCCATCACCCTGACGTCGCGCAGGGCAAATGCCGTCTCGTTGGTGACGGTCCCCTGAAGTTTTCCATTGTTCAACGTCAGATTGGAGGTAAAACTGCCCGTATTCGCTATGTATTGCTGGGACACAGCATTGCGCATCGACCAGAACTCCACGTTGCGAAAGCGCATCTCGGCGCGATCGGTATCCAGCCAGGCCCAGACATTGGCTTCATCCTCAAAGCGTCTGCCGTTTGCATAGGGCTGTACCAGACCTGCTCCGTGAATCGTCATGCGGTACTCTCCGTTGAGCGGCACGAACATCGATGTGACCGCGCTTACCTTCGCCTTGCCATCATTATTCAACTCGACCAGCCCAGCCTGATGGAGAAGAACCCCTGTCCCGCGCTGATAGGCTCCGAATGAAAAGATCCCCAAGCCCGTGATGATCGATAAGAGCGGGACGAACACCCACATATAGTTTTGCTTTCTTTTGTACCGCAGGATAAAAAACAGCATAGGACCCGCAATCAACGCGTACAGCCCAAAGAACAAGGCAAATCCACTTACATCCGGCAATTTCAAGGACGGAATTAATTCAGCCGCCCGTCTCAGAGACCACATGCCGTCCTGCAGCGTATCGTATTTTTCGGTGACAAGAGCAGAGCCAAATGCCCTTGGCAATACTTCCGCCCAAAACCGGCCGTTCCCTGCCCAGCTGGCAATCGGCTCCTGCGCCAGATCATAGGCGACATAGAGTACCTTTCCTTGTCCAAAGGAGCGGGAGACAAACAGCGGAATTCCTCCTTCTTCCGCGAGCACATTGCCTCCTCGAAGCGTTCCTGTGCTGACCGTGAACGGCGCTGTCAATTCCAGCACTCTGTCTTCCGCCTTCATGGCAGACAAGGATGTAAGCTGGGTCACCCCTGTCACTTCTACAGGCGACATGTCCTGCAGGGTTCCAACCGTCTTTTTGTACTGGGGACCGCCTGCCACTACCAGCATCCCGCCGAGGTCGGTCCAATCTCGTATCGCCTGAATTTGCTGACTGTTCAGTGTATCGAGAGCGTAGTTGTTCAGGATGAGCATGTCTACCATCTGCAGTTGAACCCCGGATGAGGGGATCAGCTCCTGCTTGAGCTGCACCACCTTGACATTTTTCGTCCAAATATCCCGCGGCATGACGCCGAGGAAATTGGCTGTATCCGGATTATCCGCCATCACACCAACCATCAAGGTGTTTCCTCCATACCCTCTGCCGTAGACGCGTGTCTGGGCAACCATTGTCTCCCCCTGCATCAGCGACACATAGGTATAGGATCTCATCATCTGGGCCGGAACCGTGATCGTCACTTGCTTGGTGCTTCCGCTCGCGACAGAAACAGGCTGAAAAAAGGCAACGCCTTCGCTTCGCTGGGAGGTATCTCCTGCGTCTACGACCAAGTCTCCTTCCAGGTCTGGCCCTGTGTTGGTAATCGTGACTTGTACCGGCACCAGTCCCGACTCTTTGTAATCTCCTTCAAAGCCTACCTTCGTCTCCAGCTTGACTGCGGGATTCGCCTGCTGCTCTGCCGACGAAATACCAGCAGGCAATAGGGCGATGATCAGCAAGCTGACGCTTAGTACAAAAAGCCAGTGCCTGGACTTTTTGATCTCCATTTTCGCATACCCCCATAGACGGTCCTCTTGCTAGCTTCATGTCCGTCTTTCTCATACAGATATAGACGTATATGAAAGGAAAAAGCTACAAAAAAAGCCCGCCCTTTTCCAAAAAAAAAGGCAGGCGATCAAAAACAGCTTGTTTTTCAATACCCGGGGGCTTGCAAGCGCTCGGGCTCCAGCATATCGGCTACGGCCTGATGGACCTGAGGAGGATATTCCGCCAGACGATGGCAAAGGTAGAGAAACCACTCCTTTCCGTAAGTGAGGTACAGCCGCACCGCTACCCCCTCTTCCCGCTTCTGCTTCGCCAGCTCGGGACGTACCCCGTAGAGGAGCTCCAACTCTGCATGCCGTTCTCGCAAATAGCCTCTTCGCTCCAGCTCATCGATCAAAAGCGAGTCGTGTGTCGCAAAAGAAACCTCGTGTCCTGCCGTAACACACTGCTCGGCCAGTATGAGGTATCGCTCATTCAGTTCCTTTGAACGTCCCAGGGCAACCTCCGGTGATTCCTGGAAAGCGCCTTTTACCAGACGAATCTTGCCCGGCAAACGCAACAGCCTGGTCACATCTTCTATCGTTCGATGTTGATGCACCTGCAAGGTAATCCCGACATTCCTACGCTCGTTTGCCAGCTGCTCGTACACCTCGAGGATCGCGCCCGTCTTGGCCGCCTCCTCCATGCTGATCATGAGGCCATGTCCTTGCCTCATCGCCTCGTCTGCCAATTCAAATGCATGGGAAAGAGCCAGCTTGCGGTTGAGCAGCAATCCCACATGCGACAGGTCGAATGAAATGCCGATGGGGCGTTTGATCGTTCCGCACGCCTGGGCCAGCTGAAGCAGTTCGTCTTTGGCTTCTCGGCAGGCTTCCGCATCCTGGGTATTTTCCCCGATGTATTCGGCGGACAGGCGATATCCCAGATCCGCCAACTCATGAGCCCGCACGAGCAGGTCTGTGCGCTTCTCTCCTGTCACGAAGCGCTTCGCTGCGGAGAACAGCAATTCGTAGATCGCCGGTGAATGCATCACCTCGTGTTTGATGGCTGGATTACGCGCGATGGTGCGCAGGAAAGCAGCTGTATTGTGTTCCAAATCTTGCATGGCATTTCCTCCCGTGATGGTGATGGACTTCTTCGCATCACCATAACATGGTAAGCTAATCTCGATTAGAACCAGTTAGGCACCGATTGCACAGTGCCACTTTTACAGGAGGAACCAACATGCTGTACCTCACGATTGACCGGGGGAAATCACTTCCGCTGATCCGTCAGCTATATACCCAATTGCGCTCCAAAATCCTGCAGGGGGAGCTGCTTGCCGGACAAAAGCTGCCTTCCACGCGCAAGCTGTCTGAAGAGTTGTGCATTTCCCGCAATGTCATCCTGGAAGCGTACGAGCAGCTTCTCGCGGAAGGCTATATCGAAGGTCGGCGAGGTTCGGGATACTACGTCGCGGCTGACATGTACCTGGAACAGCAGGCGAGGCAGGAAGACTTGTCGATTTTCCCCTCTGGTGAGGCCGAATCGCTTGGCAGCGACATCATTGATTTCCGCTCGGGTGTGCCTGCACTGGAGCATTTTCCGCGTACGGTGTGGGGGAAAATCGTTCAGCGCGTCTGTCAGGAAGCGCCCCTCTCTGCCTTGGGCTACAACCGTCCCGAGGGACGTCTGGAGCTTCGTCAGATTTTAAGCCGTTATTTGTACCGTACGCGTGGAGTCTGCTGCGAGCCGGAACAGATCGTGATGACCTCCGGCGCGACACAGGCGCTTACCTTGATCGCCAAGGTTCTGTTGAAGCCAGGCAGCCGGGTGCTGATCGAAGACCCGATCACGCATGACATCCAGACTATTTTCCGCGCTGCTGGCGCTTCCCTGCATCCCGTCCCTGTAGATGCATCCGGTTTGCAGGTAGATCAGCTCCCCGATCCCGCAGCGTGCCATCCAAGCTTTGTTTTTGTGACACCCTCTCATCAATTTCCGTTGGGAGGAACCTTGCCGATTCAGCGGCGCATTCAGCTGATCCAGTACGCCCGCGCGGCGGATTGCTACATTGTCGAGGACGATTACGACAGCGAGTTCCGTTACGACAGTCCGCCGATCAGCTCCTTGCAAGGTCTCGACGACCAACGCGTCATCTACGTCGGCTCGTTTAGCAAAATCCTCTCGCCGGGTTTGCGTTTGGGCTATCTCGTCCTGCCGCGGGAGCTGGTGCAGCGGTATCAGGAAGCGAAGTGGTTTTCCGACCTGCATACCCCTTCTCTCGACCAGCTCGCTCTGGGCCTTTTCATCGAGGAGGGGCATCTGGAGAAGTATGTGAATCGGGTCAAAAAGCTCTACAAAAAACGAAGAAAATGCCTGGTCGATGCGCTTCATGAGGCTTTTGCAGATCGGGTGAGCATCTGGGGAGCATCTGCCGGCCTGCACATCGTGGCTGCTTTTCCGGGGATTCGCTTCACGCCTGCCCTGCTCGCCCAGATCAAAGATTGCGGCGTTCGCCTCTACCCCGTTGAAGATCATGCGATTGCACCGGGCCAGCATGAAGATAAAGTAATTCTCGGTTACGGCAATCTCTCTGAAGCCGAGATTCTCGCAGGTGTCGCGAAATTGAAGGATGTTATTCAGCAAAACTAATGCAGCCAAGCAGAAGCCAAAGCCCGAACGCCCGGCTCGATCTTCTCCAGCGGAATACCGGCGAATCCGAGGAAGAATTCCTTGTGTGTCTCGGCAGGCGGCTGAATCCAGGTAAAGGAAGCCGGGGAAATGCGGACTTTCGCCTGGATCGCCAACTCTTTCATCTCCTGCTCGGAGTATGGACTGTCGACGCGAAGCAGCAGGTGAAAGCCCGCGTCTTTGCCGTAGAGGGTCGCCCTATCGCCAAAATGCTCGTGTACAGCTCGGATGCTTTCATCATGCTTCTTGCGGTACAAGCTGCGCATCTTGCGCAAATGCTTCTCCAAAAGCCCCTTTTCCATAAAAGCCTCTAATGTGCGCTGGTGCAAACGAGACGCGGACTGCTCCAACAGCGTTTCACTAACCAGCGCATAATAGCGATCCAACAAGCTCTCTGGCAGAACCATGTACCAGATGCACAAAGCAGGCGCGACGACCTGTGCAAAGCTCCCCATGTAGATGACGTTGGCCTTGGGAAGGAGCCCCTGCAAGGATGGGATCGGTCTGCCATGATAGCGGAATTCCCCGTCGTAATCGTCTTCGAGGATATAACCGTCCACTGCTTTCGCCCAGTCCAGCAACTGCAATCGCTTGCTGATCGGCATGATCATCCCGCGCGGATACTGATGGGATGGAGAGACGACAGCCAGGCGAACGCCGCTTCGGTGCAATTCCTCGATGTCGATGCCGTCTTCCTCAAGCGAGACGGGCCTGACTTCAAACCCATGTTGTGTGAAAGTGCGCGCAAACAGCAAATATCCCGGATTCTCCACGGCGATCTGCGGATACTGCGGCTTCAGGATCAGGCTGAGCAAGGACAACAGCCCAAACTGATCAGCCCCCACCACGACTTGCTCCGGTGAGCAGGACACCCCCCGATACTGATGCAGATACCTCGCGATTTGCTTGCGCAGGCCAGGCTCCCCCTGTGGATCGCCAAAGAACAGGTCATCCTGTTGCTCCTGCCGCAGAGTCTGATTGTACAATCTGCGCCACTCGACATAGGGAAACAGCGAGAAATCGTTGCGGGACATATGAAAATCGTATTGGTATTGTCGGGGGTCGCGAAGCAGCGGACGCTTCATGATCTCTTCTTTTGCCGAATGGTTCGCTACGGGCCCCTCCTCCGGTTCTGGCAAGTGCTCCACGTAATACCCGCTGCGGGGCCTGCTCGTGATAAAGCCCTCCGCCAGCAGTTGCTGGTATGCCATCTCAACAGGGGTGGTACTCAGTCCCAGCATATCCGCTAGCTTGCGGACAGATGGCAGTCGCGTCTTTTCCGGAAGCCTTCCCTCTGTGATCTCTTTTTTCAAATAAGCGTATAATTGCGCGTACTGAGGCTCGTTTCCGTTTCCTTCCCAGCCTGGAGTCAGGAGCATGACCATTTTCTCTCCAATCTGTCCTTTTCTTTTTCGTAAAACTGTCCATTTAAAAGTATACAAAAAACAGGTAGCCTAGTGAAAACAAAATGTAAAGGAAGGAAATACCCATGTCACATCAGGAACAAGCTTTGACGCCCGTGCGCTTTTTGGATGGGGAGAGAGTCTATCTGCGCCCCGTCGGAATGGAAGATGTGGAAGTCTACTATCAGATGCTGTTCGACTCGGAGGCTCGACGTTTGACCGGAACCCAGAAAGCTTTTACACGGGAGGAAATCTCGGCCTATATCGAAAGCAAAAGAAATGACTCCTCCGGCGTGCTGCTGCTGATCGCCCTGCGTGAAAACGACCAGGTGATCGGCGATGTGCAGATCGGCGGGATCGACCGCAACAACCGCAACGCCTATATCCGCATCGCCATTGATTCCGGCAGTTTCCAGGGCAAGGGCTATGGCAGCGAGGCGATGCTTCTCATGCTGGATTACGGCTTTGGCATCCTCAACCTGCATCGGATCGAGCTGAATGTGTTTGCCTACAATGCCAGGGCGATTCACACTTACGAAAAGCTGGGCTTCCAGCGCGAAGGCGTGCAGCGTCAGGCCTTGTATTACAATCATGAGTACCACGATTCGATTCTCATGTCGATGTTGGCGGATGAGTACCGCGAGCGCTATGTAAAGTAAGAAGCGAATCATGATAAAAAAAGCGACAAGGTTGGCTCGAAAGCCAGGCTTGTCGCTTTTGTCCTATTTTCTGATGCTTACGGATTCAAAATAGAGATGCTTCTTTTCATCCTCCTGAATATCGGGGTGCATCTCGAGAAACCATTCCTCCTGCAAAAACTCTTCCTTGAAGATATTCGGTCTCCAAAAAGAGAGGCCAAGGGCAGGAAACATGTACATGTATCCCACTTCCCAATCATCCCGGTCGTAGGGCGAGATCTCGTCGACTTTGGCCACCAGCTCTTCTGCCTTGGTGTTGAATACGTCCATTCCTCTGAAAGAACACGTAAAGAAGTCTTTCAAGCTGGACGGGATTTCGATGAAATGGACCCGCTCATCCTCGTCGTATTTCACCATGAATACATGTTCAAAATAGTTTTTTGAATAGCTGGGTTTCCTATACTTCGCCGTATATTCCTGGATGCACGCTTCTACCTCCTGCCTGCTCATGCCAAGCTCGATAGTTCCGATGCCTTTGCCTGGCTCAATGATCAGTGGGTCCATCGATCATTTCTCCTCTCCAATTGCTTCTGTTTTCCCTTTGTTCATCAGGACTAGTCAAAAAACAGGCTCCCCATCTCATCCTCTTCCTCGGCAATTCCGCTCAGCTTCCCCTCCAGGCGTGCAATCCGCTTTTCGTAAGCCTGCGCCTCTGCCCTCGTTTTTTGCCGCAACAGAGTGGCCCGCTGCTTCCATTGATCATACGCTTTTTTGGTGTAAAACAATGCCTTTTCCCAGTCCTTGAACTGATGCTCGCACAGCTTTGCCGCTTCGATGTAAACCTCTTCCGGGACGAAACGGGTTCCTTGCATGCAGGACTCCCAAACAAGCAGTGCCTGGGAAAAATCCTTTTGCTTTTTATAAAGCTGCCCCAATGCCAGCTTCGCCCGGACATTCCAGGAATGCTCGCTGTTGGCTACGATTGCATATGCCTTCATCGCCGCTTCCTGGTCGCCCAATGCGTCGTACCAGCGGGCAATGGCAAAGCGTTCCTCGTGGGATACCTGTTCCTGCTCGTGCCAAAGGATCAGCCGGGTAATATGGGTGTACAGCGTGATCAGCGACAGGACGTCCAGCTCGTTGTGGCGCAGAACACCTTCGATCACGGACGGGTCCTGGCTATGGAGAAAATCGAAGTAACGGATCGGGGCGAGAAAACCGGGCAGATCGTCTTCGCGGGTGACCTGCAGCTTTTCCTGCTCGATCAAGGCAAGGCGGCAGGATTCCAGCTCGTCCTTCCACAAGCGTCTTGCCCCGTGCAAAAGGTCCAGGTGGCCAAAGGACGGCAAGGCAGACACCTGGTCGCGGATCAAGGTATGCCGCGTCTTTACCTGCGGCCAGTCGAAGGATTTTCCGTTAAAGGTGACGAGGTGCGAGGATTTTTGTGCCTGCTCCAAAAACGAGTGGTACAAGGTCACTTCCGCGTGCGGTCCAGGCAGAAAATGCTGGCGCATGACCACCTCGTCTCCTTCCAGACGGCTGTATCCGAGCAGGAATACCGTATTGCCCGCACCGCCGGAAAGACCCGTCGTCTCCGTATCGAAAAAGAGCAGGTCCTCCGCTTTTCGGCCTGCTGAAGACAGCGGATGCTGCCTGCCCGATGCTTCCCAGGCGGCAATGGCCTCGTGCAGCTGTGAGAAGGTATAGGCGCCATGCTGATGGGAAACGGGATAGCGCACCTCGCGCAGCATGACGTGCTCCCCGTCCCAGACGTAAGGCGTCGCCTGCAATTCCTGCCACTGCCGGGCGAAGGGGATGTCGGCGGCAGCTGGCTCCTGTTCGCTTTCCCGCGGCACCTCATGCTTCTGCTGATCACTTTCCTTGACGAGATGCCCCTTCATCCGCTGCAGCTTGGATTTAAGAGACATAGGTACTTCCCCCTTGGGCGACGCGAAGCAGGGTCATGGCCAATTCCTTGCTGCCGTCATCCGCGGCCCCGACACAAGACGGACAGCCAGATTCACACGGACAAGACGTAATCAATTGCTCTGCCTGCAGCAGAATCGTCTCCATTTCCTTGTACACCTGCTCGCTCAGCCCAATGCCGCCGGGATAACGGTCGTAGAGAAAAATCGTCGGCTGCTGGGAGTGAACAGCTTTTCGCTGCGGGATGACATGCAAATCCATCGGGTCGCACATGACGAACAACGGCGCCACGTGCTGCAGGACATGCGCCAGTCCGACCAGACCGCGCTCCACATCCTCCGTCCCGACTGTCTCTAGCAGCGTGTTGGCAAAGCTGATCCAGGCTGCGTTGGTATGCAGCTCTTCCTCCGGCAGATGAATCGGACCGGAGCCTATATTTTCATGCGTTTCGAATTTGATCTTTTTAAAAATGGTCGCCATCGCATGAACGGAGACCTCTCCGTAGGCGAAGGCTGTCTCGGCATGACGGCGCGCCTGGTCCTCCTCGAGCACCTTGAGCTGGACGGCGAGATTGGCGTCTGTGTAGTAATCGACCTGTACCTCACGCACATACGCCTTCTTTTCCTCGTAGTCCAGTTTCTCCACCTGATACTGTGTCCCCTGGTGCAGATAGATGGCCTCGTCATGTAGGAGAGTCATGGAGCTGAAACGGTCCATTTCCCCGATAACCCGCTCGTTGCCGCGCTCGCTGATGTCGATGATGACGACATTTTCCTGGGAGGCGGAACGCAGGCTGATGTTGTGCGCAGGGAACGAATCGTTCATCCAGAACCATTTGCCGCGGGAAAAATGCAGGACCTGCTCCTCTGTGAGGAATTCGAGGATTTCCATGATCTCTGCTCTGCCGAAGCGATCTCCTTCCTTGAAGGGAAGCTCATAGGCAGCGCATTTGAGATGGTCGACAAGGATGATCAGGTTGTCCGGGTTGATCCGCGCTGTCTCCGGGCTGCGGTCGAAGAAGTACTCCGGATGGCCGATCACATATTGGTCGAGCGGTGTGGAGCTGCCGACCATGACGACGACCGATTCCCCCTGCCGTCTTCCCGCTCTCCCCGCTTGCTGCCAGGTGCTGGCGACAGAGCCGGGATAGCCCGTGATGACGCACACCTGCAGCTGCCCGATGTCGACGCCCAGCTCCAGTGCATTGGTGCTGACCACGCCCATGATCTCGCCGTTGCGCAAACCGCGCTCGATCTCCCGCCGCTGGCTCGGCAAATAGCCGCCGCGATAGCCCTGGATCTTCTTGGGGCCGAGCTTGCGCTTGATGAGTTCTTGCAGGTATGTAAGCAAAATCTCCACCCGGACGCGGCTTCGCGCAAACAGGATGGTCTGGATGCCGTTGGTGAGGAATTGCTCCGTGATGTCCCGCGCCTCCAATGTGGCACTGCGCCGGATGTTGAGCTGCCGGTTCACCACCGGGGGATTGTAGAACAGAAAGTGCTTGGTTCCGGCTGGCGCGCCGTTGTTGTCCACCAGCTCTACAGGCTCTTCCGTCAACTGCTCCGCCAGCTCGCGCGGATTGGCGATCGTCGCGGAGGTGCAGATAAACTGCGGATGACTGCCGTAAAAGGCGCAGATCCGCTTCAGCCTGCGGATGACATTGGCGACGTGGCTGCCAAAGACACCGCGATAGGTATGTAATTCGTCGATGACGACGTATTTCAAATGCTCAAAGAAAGACACCCACTTGGTATGATGCGGCAAAATCGCAGAATGGAGCATATCCGGGTTGGTGATGACGATATTGCCCGCCTTTCGCACCGTTTGCCGAATTTGCGCCGGAGTGTCTCCATCGTAAGTCTCGGATTTAATAGAGAGACCCATTTCGTTGATCAGCTCGTGCAGCTCGCTTTTCTGGTCCTGAGCCAATGCCTTGGTGGGAAAGAGATACAGGGCACGCGCCTGCGAATCCTCGGACAAGGTCTGCAGGACGGGCAGATGGTAGCACATGCTTTTTCCCGAAGCCGTCGGCGTGACTGCTACGATGCTTTTGCCCGCCATGACATGGCGAAACGAGGTCTCCTGATGCGTATACAACGCCGGGATTCCCCTTCTTATGAGTGCATCTTGTATGCGTTGGTCCAGTCCCGCCGGAAACGGCACGCTTTTGGCCTCCCGACTGGGAATGGTTCTCCAGTGAACAATATTTCGGGCGAAACGCTCCTCTGTTTTGAGATAATCCAGGATTTCGCCGATCTGTTTTTTTCTGATCATTTCCATCACCCGCTTTCTGTTATTGTACGAATGGATGTTCGGGATGTAAATGGAGAAAAATGCTTGAGCGCGAAAAGCTCCCACATTTGTCCCTGGTGAGGGCGTTCGGGAGCTGTGCATGACATTTATACGCTTGAAGACTGCTGCCTATTTGCTTGAAAATTTTTCGAAATATCGATCCAAGTAATAGGTAACTCCATCCAAAAATTCTAGAAAGGTATCGTGATCTGTATAAGTAAACCTCATACCATCACGATAAAACTGCGGATTATTCCGATTCCTGTGAACGAATTCATTCAATGTGAGTTCATCATCTCCTTCGTTCATGATAATTTTAACCCCGGTAGTCCCTGCGAAATGTTCAAATATAACGGAACCCCTCTCTCTTTTGTAGATCAGTTTTCCGCCAAACATTATCGGGTTATCTTCATGTTCCATTCGAAATCCTTTCTCTTCAAGATAAGGGGTTATGATTTTCTGATAGACCGCATTCACATCGAATCGTTCGATCTGGTTGTCATGCAGCCATTTGTGGCCCAGATCGACAAACACATCCCGGATTTCTTCCAGCACCAATCTCAATTGATCCTCGTCTTCATAAGGCATATCACTTCTGTACTGTCTACGTACCACCCAAAACATGTCGAGATATCTCACAGTAGGTGAGTACAAGCTGGCTGAAATTTTGCCATTATCGGAAGCATCCAAGTAAATTCCGTACGTATAGCCGTGTTCATCTTTTCTCGTAAACGCAAACCGTTTCCGGTCGGACATGCTTTCATCGAGAAAATAACCAATTTGATTAAATGAATCTTGTAGTATTTCAAAAATGATCTTCTTTACCGGGATGATCTTCTTGCTCCCAGGAAAAAATTGAGCCTCTAAATCATTCAATCTCTCATCACTGTCAGTCGACAGATATGCATAAGAAATCCACTCTATTTTCTCGATGGCAAAGGCTTTCTTAAAGAGCTCGACACCACCAAAGATTTCGTCCAAATGATCGTAAAAATGTTTGACCCACCGTCTGAAGATCATGTAAGCCTCTGGGTTTACACACGCTTTGTACAGAGCAGCTTCGCCATGGTTGTGTATATGGATCGATGATTCCTCGTAATTTACGAAGCATTCGCTTTCCAACCGGCCGCGATGAAAGAGCGAATACCCCCAGCCATGATCCACACAATCAAAAAAATAAAGTGCTGATGTATCGAGAGCAAGTGACATCTTCTGTGCGGTTTGTTCAGCGATCTCCATGTCGTTTTCCACAATGACAGCCTGCCAGTCCGGATTAGCTGGAAACAAGTAGCTGCT
This sequence comes from Brevibacillus panacihumi W25, assembly GCF_000503775.1. Lineage (GTDB taxonomy): Bacteria > Bacillota > Bacilli > Brevibacillales > Brevibacillaceae > Brevibacillus > Brevibacillus panacihumi_A. The sequence continues at coordinate 1,681,071 of NZ_KI629785.1, forward strand.
TGATTGGCTTTTTTCAAGAAAATGGGCGATTGGTTCCTGGTTTCCTTTTACTAACGTGGCGAATGTAAATTGGCTCATGCCGGAAAGCTCCTTTCGGCGCATCTTGAACGAAGCGCCTGTTCTCATGAGTGTTCTATACGCCTACCTTGACAAAAAAACCTTCCCTATGTTCCTTCCTGATGATTCCGCGACTTGAACAGCCTCGCACACCTGATCCAAGTCAAAATAGGCAGCCGGGGTCCGAAATGCCAGCCGTTGCTCCCGGACTAGCTCCATCAAAACCTGGAACGTATCCTGCCACTTTTGTACCGAAGCCTGCTCATTCCAATGCCGCAAATGAAACAGCTTCACATGCACCCCCGTATTTCGGGTCACTTCCGCCCAATTGACAGGCTGTCCGGACAGAAGGCCAATCGTGACCACGCTTCCGCCAGGCTGCACCATAGACGCGAGATCGGAGCCTTCCTGCCCCCCGATGGAATCAATGGCTGCTTTGGCTCCCTTGCCGTGGGTCATGTCCATGACGATGGAGTGGACAGGCATCTCGGCCGTGTTGATCACATGAGTTGCGCCAAGCTGGAGCAGTTCTTCCGTATAGCGATCATTGCGGGTCAGCGCAACGAGCTTGAAGCCAAGAATTCGCGCCAACTGGGCAAAGATGCGTCCAATGGCCGACCCGCCTGCATTGACGAGCAGTACATTATCCGGTTGCAAAGCCAGCACCTCCGTACTAAGGATCCAGGCTGTCAGCGGATTGATGTAGAGTTGGGCGGCGATATAGTCCTCAAGGAAATCGGGCACCGGTACAGCCAACTCCGCAGATGTCTTCACAAGCTCCTGCCAGGTTCCCTCCCCGCGCAAAGGCAGGACGCGTCGGCCGATCCATTGTGTCGAAACGGACGATCCGACTTCTACGACCACACCTACTCCCTCATAGCCAGGAATCGATGGCAGGGGAATTCGATGCGCATAAGCACCGCGGATCGGCAATAGATCAGAAGGGTTGATTGGCCGGTGAAGCATTTGAACAAGCAGCTCCCCGCTCGCTGGTGGCTCTATTCGTTTTCTTATGACTTGCAGAACCTTCTGCGGATCTCCGAACTCATGAAACTGTATGCAGGTAGAATCCAACATAACCGACTCCTTTGCTGAAGCTATCGCACATTTGGAAACTTTTATTCTAGCTAAACAATATTATCTTTTGTATAATCTATCTTTGTAAAAAACGGCCCCGACTTTTCTGAAAGGGGAAAGTCAAAAATCCATCAAGAAACGAGGTACAGTTTTGAACATTCAACAACTGAAAACGGACTGGTTCTCCAACGTGCGAGGTGACGTGTTGTCCGGGATGACAGTAGCGCTTGCTTTGATTCCCGAGGCGATCGCCTTTTCCATCATTGCCGGTGTCGATCCGATGGTCGGGCTGTACGCTTCTTTTTGCATTGCGGTGGTGATCGCTTTTGCAGGGGGACGTCCCGGCATGATCTCGGCTGCTACGGGAGCCATGGCTCTGGTCATGGTGACATTGGTCAAGGATCACGGGCTGGAGTATCTGCTGGCTGCGACCGTGCTGACGGGAATTCTGCAATTCCTGATGGGCGTATGCAAGATCGGCAAGCTGATTACCTTCGTGCCGCACCCCGTCATGCTCGGATTCGTCAACGCCTTGGCGATCCTCATCTTTATGGCGCAATTGCCCCATTTTGCAGGAGCATCTTGGATGATGTATGCCATGGTAATCGGCACCCTGGCGCTCATCTATATCCTGCCGCGTTTTACCAAGGCGCTTCCAGCCGCACTCGTCGCTATCATCGTCATGACGGTTATTTCGATTTTGGGCGGTCTTGATCTGCGAACGGTTGGCGACATGGGACAGATTACGCGCTCCCTGCCGCTGTTCCATCTGCCGCAGATTCCAATCAATCTGGAAACGCTCATGATCATTTTACCTTATTCCTTCACGCTTGCCCTCGTCGGTATTCTGGAATCTTTGCTCACCGCCTCCCTGATCGATGAAATGACGGATACGCGAAGCAATAAAAACCGGGAAGTAAAAGGTCAAGGCCTGGCCAATATCGTCACGGGATTTTTCGGAGGAATGGCGGGCTGCGCCATGATCGGCCAGTCCGTGATCAATGTAAAGTCTGGCGGACGCGGTCGTTTGTCCACCTTTGTGGCAGGAGGCTTTCTCTTGTTTCTGATCATGGTGCTGGGTGATGTCGTCCAGCAGATCCCGATGGCAGCACTAGTCGGCGTGATGGTCATGGTTTCGGTCGGAACGTTCAACTGGCAGTCTTTGAAAGATTTGCGCAGAGTTCCCTTCAGCGATTCCCTAGTCATGGTGACCACGGTCGCCATTGTCGTAGCCACACATGATTTGGCCAAAGGCGTCGTAGCTGGGGTCATTATGAGTGCGTTAATCTTCGGATGGAAAATGGCTCGTCTGAAAGCTGTGACCTCGATCACCTCTGACGGAGCAAAAGTATACACCATTTCAGGACAGCTGTTTTTTGGGACCATGACGCATTTTGTCAACGAATTCGAGTATCAGACAGACCCCGAGGAGATTGTCATCGACTTCAGCCGCTCTCATGTCTGGGACCACTCCGCCGTAACCGGCATCGCCAAAGTGGTGCACAAATATGAGCAGCTTGGCAAACAAGTGAGGGTCGAAGGCTTGAATGAAGAAAGCAAATGGCTCGTGGACCGGATTGGGATTAGCGCACCGTCCGGGCATTAAAATAGGAAGAAAAAAGCATTCAGATGGCACAGTTTTGTGCTCTGAATGCTTTTTTAATCACTCCATGCTGTCAGGTCCCCTCAACCCTTCGAGCAACAACGAAATGACGCTCATGCTTTCTTCGTAAGCCTGCTCATCTTCCGCTGCCTGGGCAATCCAGAGAGCGGCTTCATTCATGGCTCCCGAGAGCATATGTGTCAATGCATCGACAGCGACTTGTCTCAACTCACCCTGCTGCTGCATGAATTGAATTTGTGCCCGCAAGAGCCGCATGGAGTTTTGCTCGTCCATTCTGCGCCACTCTTCCCACCCGAGCACTGCCGGGCCATCCAAAAGCATGATTCGCTTGTTCCTGGGCTCGACCGCTGCGGTGATAAAGGCACGACACCCCAAGATGAGCTGCTCCCAGACATCCGCGCTCGTGGCCGCCTGTGTTTCCACCCGTTCCGCGACCTCTTTTTGGACGGTATCCAGCACAGCCTGGAAGAGGCCTTTTTTATTCCCAAAATGGTGGTAAAGGGCGCCACGCGTAAGCCCTGCCTCCTGGACAATCTCCTCCAATGCAGCATCGGCATACCCGCGTTCGGTAAAATGGGTTCTCGCTACCTCGATCAATGTTTGAATCGTTATCGCGGTTTCTTCCTTATTTCTTCTCATGCATCCCCTGTTCTCCTTTTATCCAAGCTTCCCTGCAAGCTCCCATGCCGCATCATCCCCGGATTTCATTAATGAGCGCAAAGCGTGGCGAATGATCCACGGCAGATGCTCGCCTCCGTGATCCACTCTTTGAAGCATCCAATCAAACGTAACCTCCTTGTAGTCTTTCGTCAAATCATTCAAATGATTGGCGACGGACTTTCTTACATAAAAGGAAGGATCGTCAAGCAGGGGTTCGAGCAAGGCCAGGTTCTGCTTGGGGTCCCCTTTGATCACCTCCATTCGCTTTGCCCAAGGAAGGCGGGGCCTGGTTCCCTCACTGACCAGGCGGCGAACGTGAGGATTCGCGTCGCGCACCCAGACGTGCAATTGTTTCAGGCAATCATCGACATGAAGGGCCAGATACGGGCGGATCGCGTATTCTGCCGTGTGACGCTTCGTAATCTCATACAGGGCATGCATGGAAAGTTCAAAATGCTCAAGCCCGTACTTTTCCACGTAATAAGCGACAGGCATCAGAAAATAGCCGTTCGTAAACATCCCTTCCTCTGTCTCATTCTCCGGGCCGAGAATCTGGAGCAGGATCCGGACTGCCTCCGTGTAATCCGGGGGCAATGCCTCACGCAAGGCTTCCGCGATCACCGCCACCCTTCCTTTCAGTTCGAGCGGCCCCACTTGGCTTGCTACCTCCTCTATGAAGACTTCCTCGGGAAAAGCCGGATCATGAGAGCGGATCAGGACGGATAGCCGCTGCGCCAATTCCGTTCCGAAATACTCCTTAAGAGCCACGGTCACGCCCTCCTCCTCCTATTCAGACCAGATTTTCTCCAGGTATTGCGCGCTCTGTGCTTCCGAAGGCGGGATGACCGTGATGATGTCAAGCAAGACCCCATTTGGATCACGGGTGATAAAATGCCGCTGACCGAATTCCTCATCTCGAATATCCAGCTCCAGCGGCAGTTTCCGTTCGATAATCAGGCGTTGATACTGAGCATCTACATCCTCTACCTCGAAGTTCAGAATCAAGCCCTGCACGGTTTTGTGATAAGCAGCGGGAATCGTCGGGTGGGAAGCGTCCAGGATCGCCAGTTCAAAGGGAATTTGGCCTGCATCGGCTGGAACGCGCAGACTGACGTACCAATCGGCTTCGTACACTTTCTCGAATCCAAAATGCTCGCAATAAAATTGAGCGCTGCGGGCAACCTCCCTGGTGAGTACGACAGGATAAAAGCTGTTTGTAATCATCGTGGGCCTCCTAGTGGATATGTTTGGGAATAATTTAACATACATACAGTATGTATGTAAATAGCGAGTAAAAATCTCTCCTGTTCCTACACGGGAGAGATTTTTGCACTCTGTTGTCTGTTATGCCCGATACGCCTCCTGCAAAATCCGCAGATAATCCTCTGCCGTCACCGCACGTACGTTGCTCGGCGTGGAGCCGTTTTTGACTGAAAGCTCGACGATCCGGGAGAAATCCTCCTCGCGCACTCCTGGCAGATCCCGCAGCTTCGGAATGTTGAGCTGCGCTGTCCACGTCTCGATCCCGGCAATCAGCTTCTCGCAGGCCAGTTCGTCCGGATCTGCGTCGCTGGCAAAGCTCATGTAACGGGCAAGCCGCGCATGCAACGCGATATTTTCCTGTGCATTAAAGCGCAGGACATGCGGCAAAAAAACAGCATTGGCTACGCCGTGCGGGGTATCGTACAGGCCCCCAAGCGCTTCCGCCAGACAGTGGACAGCCGCCACGTCGGCAGAGCCGAAGCACAAGCCTGCCAAGAGACTGCCCTCCAGCATCTCGTAACGCGCTTGTTCATCACGGCCATCCCGATAGGCCATGGGCAAAGCTGTCACAATCTTACGCATGGCCTGGGCTCCGAAGGCTTGCGAGATGGGATGGGTCAATCTGCAGGTGTAGCCCTCGATGGCGTGGACAAGCGCATCCACCCCGGTCGCCGCCGTAACTGCTGGCGGGACGCTGTAGGTAAGAGCCGGGTCCAGTACAGCCAGCGTAGGACGAAGCGCCGCATGCTTCAAGGTCATTTTTCGATGGGTCGCCGCTTCCGTGATCACGGCGGAGCGCGTTACCTCCGAGCCTGTCCCGGCCGTCGTCGGAACACAGACAATCGGCGCAATGTTGTGGTAAGGAAGATGTCCGTCCGCGTATTCGGCAGGGGTGCCGCCATTTTTCCCGATCAGGGCAATCGCCTTCCCCGTATCCATGGCGCTTCCTCCTCCGACCGCCACGACCAGTTCGGCTGAAGTCTCGCGGAAAAGCGCAGCTCCTGCCAAACATTCGGTGTCTCGGGGATTCTGGCTCAAGGCGTCAAACAGCGTGACCGAAAAGCCGCCTGCCTCCAAAGCAGATTGGATTGGCGCAACCAGCCCTGCACGAATAACACCGGGGTCACTCACCAAAAGAATGGACGAGCCCAGACCCAGTGATTGCAGAATGGCAGACAACTCCAAGGATTTTCCCGTTCCCATCTCGATGCGTGTCGGACAAAAATAGCTGTATGCTTGCATGCGATACCCCTCCCGCTCTTTTTCTCATCATACTAGGGATAGGGGGAATGTACCAGTCAGTTTGATCGGTGTTTCTTTGCTCTGCGCCGTTCCAATACCAGATGCATCCCCAACAGGCACAGCACCAGCCAAGCCCCGCCAGCAGCATAGCCTGCCAAGACATCGCTGGGATAATGGACACCAAGGTAAATGCGGCTTGCCCCCACGCAAGCAATCAAGATAACGGCCGCAAGCACAATTCCGAGCTTGGCCAGCCTCGAGACGACGAAGAGGTACAAAAACACGGCAACCATCCCGTAGAACAGAAAGGAGGCCATGGAGTGACCGCTGGGAAAACTGTAGCCCCCTTCTTCGATCAGGCGATGCAGATCGGGCCTCTCTCGCCGGAACAGCTCCTTGAGAAGAAGATTGAACAGCATGCCGCCGCCCAGTGCCACTGTCAAAAACAGTGCCTCCCAACGCTTTTTCTGCCAGAGCATCGTCAAAGCGGTACAGATTAGCAGCACGACAAGTGCTTGCACCGAGCCCAGAAAGGTGAAAACCAGCATGAGTGAAGTCAGCCATGACGGGGCAACGGCTTGCACCCTCTGGATGACAGCTGAATCAAAAGCACGGATCGTCTGCGTCTCGATGCTTGCGCCCAGGATGGCAAACGTCCCCGCAAAAAAGAGAAACAGCAGGACTCCAATCCACACTTTCCTTTTCCCCAGATTTCTCCCTTTCTCGCGTTCCATGGACTAGACGCCATTCCCTTCCTCTGGTCTTTTGTCTAGTCTGTCCGTTCTTCCAATCGACTACTTTGCAGCCTCATCGATAAATTTCATGAACCGTATCCAGAAAACGCTTCAGAGCCGCTGAATGATAATATTTTTTGCTCGTAATCACTCCTACCTGCCACTTGAATGACGGGTTGGTAATCGGGATGGAGGCGATTTCGATATTCTTCAGCTTGTTCGCAAACACGCGCGGCAAAATGGCGATCCCCATCTGAACGGAAACCAGCTCCAGAACCAAATCCCACTGCGTGCTTTCCAGCAAAACATGCGGCGTAAAGCCCGATCGCTCACAAGCATTCATCACGATTTTATGGAGCGCAAAGGTTTTGGCGAACACGATAAATTGCTCGTCCTTTACTTCATGCAGCTCGATCTGCTCCCGAGCCGCCAAAGGATGATTGGCCGACACGCAAAGCACGAAGGAGTCCTCATAGATTTGCTCCGTATATAGGAGGGGGTTGTCCACTGGAAAGACGACAAACCCGACATCCAGCTCCCCTTTTTCCACGAGCTTCTCGGTTACAATGCCGCCCCTTTCTTCGATCTTCAGCGCCACTTTGGGATAACGCTCCGTGTAGGCCTTCCCGATCGGAGGAAAAATGAACGTCCCGATGATTTGCGGCAACCCGATTTTCAATTGACCGGCTGCAGCATCCGACAGGTCTTCAATGCCGGTCTCCATGCGCTTCATCAAAGCCAGGACCTGTTTGCTGTGCTCGTACACGATCTCGCCTGCATCTGTCAGCGCAACGTCCCGCATCCTGCGATCAAACAAGATCACTTGCAGCTCTTCCTCCAGCCGCTGAATGGATTTGCTGATCGAAGGCTGGGCAATGAACAATTTTTCCCCCGCTCTTGTAAAATTCCGTTCCTCCACAACCGTGACGAAAATCTTCAAATCACGTATTTTGCAGTCCAGCAGCTTCAATGTGCGGCTCCTTTCTCTCCATCATTCCAATACGGAATAGTTTGTATCTCATATATATATTTCTCATTATAGAGAAAACGTTTTAGTATTTACACTATAGACAATTTTCCGATTATAAAAGGATGGTGACTCCATGAGAAAGCTTCACGCCGCTTATATTGGTGCCTTTTTCTTCTTCTATGCCTTAACCTTTTTGCCGAATTTCAATGTGTTCAACGAAGCTGCTTTTATCGGATTCTTTCCACAGCCCCTCGTCTGGGTACTCGTCTTGAATGCCATCAATACGGTCATCATCTTCCTCGTGTACAAGAAGTTCTTCAAGCCCTTCGCCGAGCGGACGGAGCAGGAATTTGCCGCCTGGGAGAAAGGAGAGGAAAACAAATGAGCCAAGCTGCTGTCACGATATTCGTACTCGTTCTCTTCCTATCGATCCTGCTGTGGATCAGCAATCGCGCCTCAAAAGAAAACGTCGCGACGCCGAATGACTTCTTCCTCGCAGGACGCGGATTGGGGACGATTGTCATGACGATGACAACCGGAGCCAGCTACTTCAGTACGTGGACCCTTCTGGGGGCGATCGGCTCCCACTACCGCGATGGCGTCTGGTTCGTCGCCTTTGCCGCCTGGGCGGTGGTGCATGCGATGTTCATTTGGCTGTTCGGTACGCGCATCTGGTACTTGGGCCGCAAGCATAACTTCATCACGCCTGGCGACATGGTCGAAAAGTATTTCAACAGTCCGTTTTTGCGCATTCTCTTTGCTGTCGTAGGCATTGTCGGACTCGTTCCCTATATGCTGATCCAGATCACCGGCGGCGCTTTTGCCTTGAACAGCTTGACGAACAATGAGATCCCCTATTGGGTCGGCGTCTTGATCATGGGGGCGTTCGTCGGGATCATCGTGACGCTTAGCGGCGGACGAGGAGCTGCCTGGGCGGACACCTTCATGGGCTTCTTCTTTGGCTCCGTCCTGCTGTTGATCACCTTGATCTTTATCAGCCGCGCTGGCGGTTTCGACGCCTTCAAAGGACTTCAGGAAACAGCTCCGCAGATTCTCGTGAACAAAGGGAATTTCTGGGGGATATTTGAAACGGCACTCGGTCTCGGATTTGGCTTCTGGATCATGCCTCACATGTGGCAGAAATTTTATTCAGCCAAATCTCCTCTCATCCTGGCGAAGACGTCCATCATTACGCCGTTCTGGAATTCATGGCTGATGGCCTTGGGTGCCTTGTTCATCGGCATGCTCGCTCACACGCCGGGTCTCGTCCCGGGCTTAAGCGCCGAAACCAGCGACCGCATCATTCCGCTGTTCTTCTCCACCTATGCACCGATCTTCGGGTCGATCGTAGTAGCGGCTGTCATCGCGGCCGGGATTTCGACGATCAACAGTGCCTTGTTGTCGTCCGCCAGCTTGCTGGTCAATGACTTGTTCGTCCGCTTCGTGAAAAAAGACGCGTCGCTGGAGAAGACAACCTCGATTGCCAAAGCAACGGTCCTGCTCATGACAGTGCTCGTCGTCATCATTTCGTTCATCCCTGCTGCCCAGGGTTTCCTGGTTCCAGTCGCTGCGCTAGGCTACGGCATCGTCCTGCAGCTCGTTCCGGCCGCACTCGGACCGCTCTTCTGGCGGGGCGGCACCAAGGCCGGAGCCATAGCCTCCATCTTCGTCGGACTGGCCGGACTTACGTTCGTCTACCTGGCAGGCTCTCCGCTGCCAATCGGTCCTGCAACGACAGGATTCTTGCTGGGACTGGCAGCTTTCTTTCTCGTCAGCCTTGCAACCCGGGATCAGGATACGAAAAACAAAGAGGAGTTCCATACCGATCTGAACCGCGTCTTCTACCCGGAAGAAGCAGCCTATAACAATACAAAGGAAGTGGCATCATGAAAAATAACAAATCATTTACAGTCGCTGTGATCCAGGCAGGCTCGATTCTTATGGACAAGGAAGCCACCATCGCCAAAGCTATTCAACTGATCAGAGAAGCTGCGAAAAAACAGGCAAAAATCATGCTGTTCCCGGAAGCATTCATTTCCGCATACCCGCGCGGCATGTCGTTTGGCGCCAAAGTAGGAAGCCGCTCGCTGGAAGGACGAAAAGATTTTGCCCGCTATTCGGACAGCGCGATCACAATCCCGGGCCCCGAGACTGATGCGATCGGAAAAGCGGTCAAGGAAGCCGGTGCCTATGTCGTAATTGGCGTTATTGAAAAGGATTCGGCCTACAGCGGAGGGACGCTCTACTGCACGGCTCTGTTCTTCGGTCCGGACGGCCAGATTCTCGGCAAGCACCGCAAGCTGAAGCCGACCGGGTCTGAACGGCTCATCTGGGGCGAAGGCGACGGCAGCACGCTCCCCGTATTTCATACACCATACGGCAGAATAGGCGCCTTGATTTGCTGGGAGAATTACATGCCTCTGGCCCGTGCCGCCATGTATGCAAAAGGCGTCCAGATCTATCTGGCACCTACAGCGGATGGGCGCGACACCTGGTTCGCTTCGATGCGCCATATCGCCCTGGAAGGACGCTGCTTCGTCCTCTCCAGCAACCAGTATTCGACAAAGGACATGTACCCGGAGGACCTTTTGGAGCGTGCCGAGCTTCAGGAGATGGACCATGAATTGACGCGTGGCGGAAGCTGCATCGTTGATCCGTTAGGCGAATTCGTCGTAGCGCCTGTTATGGGGAAAGAGGAAATCCTCTATGCAGAACTCAACCTGGACCGAATCACCGAAAGCCAATTCGATTTTGATGTCGTCGGCCACTATGCGCGACCAGACGTCTTTCAATTGCACGTAAACGAAGAAAAGCAAGAGCATACGAAATTCTGATCTTTACGAAAAGAAAGGGGTAATCCAGGTGCCTAAACCGGATTACCCCTCCCTCTTCTCCACACATACACGCCCAAACTGATCAAAACAGCCAACATCAGTAACCAGAAGCCATAATGCCGTGCATATACCGCTACCCGATACCAATCCTTGCCCAGCGCAAAACCCAATTGCAAAAACGTCATACTCCACAGAAAAGCTCCCGCATAAGCGAAGAGGATAAATCGACGCAGGTCCATTATCGCCATTCCCGCCAGATAGGCAGTCAAATGCCGAATACCAGGCAAAAAAAAGCCGACGAGCAGCAAAAACGGACCATAACGAGTGAACAGCTTTTGTGTGGAAGCGATCTTATCTTCCGTAATATGCAGATAGGGACCGAGCCGCATAAGCAATGGAAGTCCCCATTTTCGTCCAATCATGTAGCTGATCGTCACACCCGTAATAGCCCCCAGAAATGCACTTAGAAACGCCAAAGGCATGAGGAGTGTGCCGCGGGCAACTGCAAACCCGGCGTATGTCATGAGCACTTCATCGGGAATGGGCAGTCCTATAATGCCCAACGCAAGCGAGCCAAATATGCCCAGGTACCCGTACTTCATCACCATCACATCGAGAACCTGTTCCACGTTACTCCTCCTGTCACCGCTTCTCTCCTTTATCCTATTCGATGCACGTCCCTTTCCATGCAGGCATTTTCTTACCATTTTCTCCTCTTAAATCAAACAGCCTGTCCCCCGAGCGGTTGCCCAGGAAACAGACTGTTGTTGCATTGCCTTATGCAGTTGGCTTTTCGTTGTTGTTCGGATCTTGATTGTCACTGCTTGAGTCAGGCAGGGAATCCGCTTGCTGACTGTCTGCAGGCGCCTTCTTGCGGAACAGCTTGCCGCCAAATTTGATCAGTGCCCCGATGACAACGACGATCAGAATCCAGCCCTTTTTCAGGAAAGCGAGAAGGATCGCCAGAATGCCCAGCTTCTTCGCCGCAGCCAGTCCGAGTCCTCCCAGAATCAGACCGCTGAGCCCGTATTCCGCTACTTGATCGGTTTCAGGATTGAAGTCCGCATAACGATGGCCTTCCTTCACCGTAAAATTCTTGAGAATCACTTCGCGCAGAGTCTTTTTGTCTCTCTCCAGATTGGGCAGGTCTGTCACCAGGACAAAAGAGACATTCCCCGTACGGGTCAGCAGCTGCAGCTTATAGTTGAGGAATTTCTCTTTTTGCGCATTTTCGAGCAGCATCGAATATTCCAGCTCATGTGTAGCCGCATTGTAGTTGGGCGCTACATTCCAGCCGACCACGTGAAATTGCTCATGCGGCTCCCGCTGCTCGTTGGCTTCCTCCGTTCCCAATTTGTAGCTTTCCAGCAATTCGTCCGCATCGATTTCATTTTGATCTTCGTCCTTGATATGACCCGTTTCTTCGTATTCCATGTAGACAATCCAGTCTTCTTCGTACGGCACTACGCTGCCGATTTCCAGCATCGTAGGGATATTTTTCATTTCCTGTTCCAGCTTGATTGTATCTTCTTTGTTGAGGAAGGCCATATTTTCCGGAATGGTGAACGAGAACTTGCCCTCCATATCTACTGTTGTTCCGCCCTCGATAAAGTTGTAGTCCCCTTCTGCGCCTGCCGGAACGACCAAGCCAAGGCATAAAACCAGAATCAGGGACCATGACAGCCAAATACGTTTACTCATTTGAAAACTCCATTCTACATTTTTTCAAAAACCCCCTTGATTTTACATGGGTGTAATTCCCATTTCAAAAGAAAGATGCATATCCGAGCAAAAACAGTTCTTTGAAACTAAAAGTATTGGGATAAGCATCGTGAGAAAATATATCTTTTCTCCCAATAATAAGAGAGGTTTTCTGTAACTTATTTACTATATTTTACCATTATATAAATGACTATCGTAGCAAAAGAAAAGGACAATAAAAAAACCGCCGGACCTCGCATCCGGCGGTTTGCCTATCACTCTTTATTTTTTCAGGTCTTCGATGGAATTGATGTCCATGTAGGCCGGCACAGCCAGACCCAGCTTGGTTCCTTCCAGATTTGGACCGAGGTCTTCAATCTTGTCACCCAGCTTTTGGTAGTAGTCCTCGTGGGTTGTTGGCAACCATGCAGCTACCATGCCGTCCACGTCCCCATTGGAGACACCAATCCACATCGGCCCTGCTTCTACCTGGCTCAGTTCCACTTTGTACTTCAGCTTTTGCTCCAGTACTTCCTTCACAACGTTGGTGCTGGCGATTTCGGAATCCCAAGCGACGTAAGCGAGAGTCAGTTTTTGGCCTTCAGCAGGCTCAATACCTGCTACCCATTCGTTCACCAGGGCTTCATTTTCTTTCACCCAGGCAGCAGCGGCTTCCTCAGGCTTCTGACCGTCAGTGATAGCCAGCATGACTTTCTCCATGTCGGCTGGGCTCCAACGGAATTTGTCGAGAAATGCGTACGCGCTTGGCTGCTCCTCTTTCAAGCCTTTGCGAACGATGGTGTGGATCTGTTCGTCTTCTCCGTATACGCCTTTTGGATCTTCCAGATACTTCATGTCAAACTTGGAGAACATCCAGTGCGGTGTCCAGCCTGTCACGATGATCGGCTTCTGATCCTTGTAAGCCTGTGTCAAGGCAGCTGTCATGGCAGCACTAGACCCCTCTACCAGCTCCCAGTCTTTCAATTCGTATTCTTGGATGGCTTTCTCCGTGGCTTTCATCAAGCCGGCACCCGGGTCAATCCCGACGATTTTGTAATCTACTTGCTGTCCGACGCCGCCCTGCGCTGTTTCACCACTCTGAGGAGCCGTTTGACCGCCCTCTGGCGCAGGAGCACCGCTCGAGCATCCTACCATAAACAAGCTCATTCCCAGTGCCAGTGACAAGCCTTTCCACATCTGTTTCTTTTTCATGAAAACCCCTCCTAGACATTTTTTCTCTTTCCTACACGTTGGGTGATGCGATCCAACAGGATGGCGATAATCACGATGGCAAGGCCAGCCTCGAAGCCTTCCCCGATTTTGATCTGGGTTACTGCCCGATACACGTCGGCACCCAGTCCCTTCGCCCCGATCATCGAAGCGATCACGACCATCGACAGCGCCAGCATGATGCTTTGGTTGATCCCTGCCATCATCGTGGATTTCGCGATCGGCAGCTGCACCTTGAACAGCTTTTGAAAATAGGTGGAGCCGAAAGCATCTGCAGCCTCAATCAGATCGGCGGGAACCTGCCGAATCCCCAGGTTGGTCAGACGAATCGTAGGCGGCATCGCAAAGATTACCGACGCGATTACACCCGGCACTTGACCCAATCCGAAGAAGAAGATCGCCGGAATCAGGTAGACAAACGCCGGCATGGTCTGCATGAAGTCCAGCAGCGGCGTAATGACATTTTGCACCGCGTCTTTTCTGGCACACCAGATCCCGACCGGTATCCCGATCACGACGGAAATCAATCCTGCCGTCAGGACGAGCGCCAATGTCTGCATCGAATGTTCCCAGTACCCGAGATTTTCAATCAAGAGAAGCCCAATACATGTAAAAAGAGCAATTGACCATTTACCTGCTCGGAATGCCAGGAGTGTAAAGACAATCAGCAACAACCAGAACGGCAAGCCCGTCAATACCGCATGAAACAGATCGACAGTCCCGCCAATCGCGGCGGAAATCAGATCGAACAAAAAGCCCAAACGGTCATCCATTACATCTACAACAGTTTCTACCCACTCACTGAGCGGCAGTTTTGGGAATAGTTGGCTCATTCTGCCATCACCTGCCCTTCCTCTGCCGACTGGCCGGGATCTTGGGCGTTGACTTTCCCTGCCAAGCCCCCGAGAACGGATCCTTTGACGATCACGCCCAACAATCTTCCCTGTTCTTCCGTCACGGCTACAGGTACATTCGAGAACGCAACCAGGTCAAACAATTCGTTCAACAGCGTTTGCGGTCCTACAGTCGGCACGTCTTTTCGCAGGACCTCTTCCAGCGTCAAGTTGCCGTTCTTCGCCTCGTTGACAGCATCTGCCGTCAACACGCCAAGCAGCATTTTTCGTTTATCCACTACGTACAGGGTCGAAACCCCTCGCTCCCGCATCAACTGCAGGGCTACACGCGGACCTTTATCAAGGGTAATCGTCTCAGCCCGCTTCATGACATTCTCTGCGGACAAGATTTTGGAGCGGTCCACATCTTCGACGAAGCGTTCGACGTATTCATTGGCCGGATTGGTCAAGATTTCTTCCGGCGAACCAATCTGAACCACAGCTCCGTCCTTCATCAATGCGATCCGGTCTCCGATTTTCAGTGCCTCATCGAGGTCATGCGTAATAAAGATAATGGTCTTTTGCATCGTGCTTTGCAATTCCAGCAGTTCATCCTGCATGTCCTTGCGAATCAACGGATCGAGCGCACTGAACGCCTCATCCATCAACAGCACATCAGGATCATTCGCCAGAGCGCGAGCGAGACCAACACGTTGCTGCATCCCGCCGCTCAACTGATCGGGAAAGCTGTTTTCCCAACCGGCAAGCCCCACCAACGCAAGGGACTCCTTCGCTTTTTTCTCGCGCTCTGCTTTTGGGACCTTCTGTACCTCCAATCCATACGCGGCATTCTCCAGTACGGTTCGGTGCGGAAACAAGGCGAACTTCTGAAACACCATCCCGAGCTTCTTGCGGCGTACCTCCTGCAATTCCTCGGTGTTCATCTTCACGATATCCTGTCCATCGATCAGGATGTGTCCGTCCGTCGGCTCGATCAAACGATTCAAAAGCCGAACCAACGTGGATTTTCCACTCCCGGAAAGACCCATAATGACAAAAATTTCGCCAGCCTGCACCTCAAAGCTCGCCTGGTTGACCCCTACGGTCAGACCTGTTTCCTTGTGGATTTCCTGTTTCCCCTTCCCCTGCTGCAAGGCTTGCAGGGCGCGCTGGGGCTGGCGTCCAAAGATTTTCGTCAGCTTTTCTACTTGTATTTTGGGCATATGGTCACCTCCAACTTTCTGCCCGTATCCGGACCTGCTTTACCCTTTTTATTGTATAGTTGACGCAGTTTTCCCTCAAATTGGTTAAATCGCGATATTCCGCCGTTTCTAGCGTTCAGAAAAAACTTTACGTACTTTTCTTACCGTATTCGCAGAATAACTCGTATATACGGTATGATATCTCCATTTACTTTTTTCAGTCGGGAACGTACAATCTACTCAGGTAATCTGACCAGAGGAGTGCTATTTTTCACAATGGAACCCAATCAGGAAAAAATCCTCGACAAGGCACAGGAACGCGTGATCGAGACTCTTGCCCGCAATTTGGATCTGTACGGCATCACGATGTCGACTGGCCTCTTGTATGGCACCCTGCTTTTTCAGGACAAGTCCATGACGCTTGACGAGATGGGCCAGGCGCTGGGAATGAGCAAGACGAGTATGAGTACCAGCGTACGGACGCTGCTCGATATGAACATGGTCGAAAAGATATGGAAAAAGGGAACGCGCAAGGACCATTACGAGGTCAATCTGGATTGGTACCAGAACTTTATCGACCTTTTTTCCACCAAATGGCGGCACGCCTGCGAACAAAATGGCACTGTGCTGAAAAAATCACTTCATGAACTCCGCACTCTGCGGGAATCGGAAGGATTGTCTGCCGAAGACCTGGAACGTATCGATCTCAGCATCCAGCGCATCGAGAACGGTTTGGAATATTATCAATGGCTGCATCGTTTGATCGATTCCTTCGAATCTCATGAAATTTTTGAGTTTGTGCCAAAACAGAAGAACGAATAAAAAAATGCTCCAACCGTTGCCAACAGGCAGTCGGAAGGAGCATTTTTTTGTTATGATGAGACGGCAAGCAGTCATTCCTACTATATTATTAAGGAGGAAACACAGATGACTCGCAAGACCGCTCTTCTCATTATCGATGCACAAACAGGCATTATCGAAGGTCCTCCCGACGGTCCGGTACATAACGCCGCCGGTTTGCTCCAAACCATGCAAGGGATCCTTTTGAAAGCCCGCCAGCAATCCATCCCTGTCTGGTATGTGCAGGATCTGGATGTAGCTGCGGTTGAAGACGAGGCTTTTGCCACTCACCCTGCCATTGCGCCTCTTCCCGGCGAGCCGATCATCTTCAAACGAGCAACGGATTCGTTCCACGGAACGGACCTGCACGACCAACTGCAAGCAGCCGGTATCCAGCATCTCGTGATCATGGGCTGCCAGACCCCGTATTGTATTGACAGCGCTTGCCGCAAAGCCACGACCCTCGGGTATGATGTGACCTTGGTCAAAGACGGGCATTCCACTACGGATAACGATGTCTTGTCCGCAGAGCAGATCATCGCTCATCACAACAAAATCCTCCACGGGATGGGCAATCTGGAGCCGTTTATCCTGGTTCGCCACTCCGAAGAAAATCTTTTTGAGCCAACTCATGATTCGTATCGGTAACAGATAGCTGCATTCAGAAAAACGCGGGAAGTTGAACTGCGTTTTTTTGTTTTTTGGTCATCCGGCTGTAGTGGAGCGGCGGAAAAAGGGAAAAACGCTTTAGGCGGGTTGGGATCTTCACTGGTGGCAGTACTGGCCGGCTCCATTCCAAATGCCTTGCGCTTTTTTTCCCTTTTTCCGCGACCAGCTTCTACTGGTCCCCCTTCCACCTTTCGTGGGCTTCTCATGGAGATTCTTATTGATTACGAATAATCTCCTGCACTCGCCCTACTTGTCCATCCTCGAGGCGCACTTTGATTCCATGCGGATGCGTCGCGGAATTGGTGAGAATATCCTTGACGATCCCGCGGGTGCGTTTCCCTGTTCGCTGATCCTGCTTCAAGACAATATCCACTGCAAGACCGGGAAAGATATCTTTGCGATTTTTGCCATTCATGCTTTCTCCCTCTTACCATTCTTTCTCTCCACCTGTGTTATAATCGACGAACAAACTATGCCTTTTTACGGAGGAATTCCATGTTATCTTTTGAAGAAAAACTGGCGATTATCGAATCGTTCCCACAGCTTACCCGCAACAATGTCTCCCTCAAGCGAGTCAACTTCCACTACGAAGGCAGTCTGCACGAGAAAAAAACGGTCGTCTATCACCTTCATCCGAATGGCAACGGCTACGTATATGCCGCCTATCTGAAGGGTTATCAAAAGGACGAAAAAGGCTTCGTCAACATCCGCGATTTCTCGGCTGACGAGCTGCGCGCAATCATTGAAGCCTCCATCCAGATGCTGTCCACAAAACGGGAGCCTGTCGTCCATGCTGCTGCCGAGGATGCCCCAGTGGAAGAAACCTGGGTTGATGAGCAAAACCGCACGCTGGTGCTGCAGCAGGAGGATTCGCTCTGGAACGTCTACCATGGCCTGAACCTGGAGGCTTCTTTTGAATCCTATAAGGAAGCATCCCAATACCTGACTGAAGAAGGGTTTTCCTTACAGTCATAGGCATTCGCACTCCCTGGTAAACGTTCATTTTTCCCTCACGGATTTTAGATTGGATAAATATTTCTGATGTGGTACACTTCCACCTATCTAGATGTACATCTCCATTAGTGATCGCACCGAACGGGGGAAACAAACCGCATGATGAAATACCGCAATACCTTGATTCACAATATCAAGAAACAATTGGAGGCCTGGTTGGAGCAAACTGGGCCTGTTCCTCATGAGGATCTTTATCGTTTCCTCCATTCGTTGAAAGGCACAGCAGGTACCATCGGGCTGCAGGATTTCTCCGATGTTTCTCATGGGCTTCTGGCGCAATTGGATCAAATGACGCCAAAGAGTTGGCACACCAACGAATGGCGGCCTTTTCTCATGGAGTTGATCACACTCGCCTACGAGCAGCGTCCGGACCATGAGTTGTTTCTATCCGATTCGGTCGGAGAACGAGAGAACCGATACGACCAGCAGCCTCTCATCTTGATCCTGGACGATGATGTCACGTTATTAATGTATCTGAAAGAAGAATTGGAAAAATTGAACTGGTCTGTCATCGCGACTGTCCATCCCCATAAAGCATTGGACTATTTCCATGACATGCACCCGGATTGCCTGATCGTGGATCTCAACATCCCGGAGACGGGCGGTTTTCAGGTCATGAAGACGCTGGGCGAGAAAATAAAAAAACAGTATGTCCCCACTACCGTCATCAGCATCGACTGCGAGCGCGATACGCGTTTTCGCGCATACCACCTCGGGGCGGATGATTTCATGTGCAAGCCTCTCGACGTGGAGGAGTTGTCTATCCGCCTGGAACGCCAGCTTCGCCGCAAGCGCTGGATCGATCGGCTTTTGTTTCTTGACGAGCTGACAGGTGCTTATAATCGCAACTCTCTTCAGCAAACTTACGAGCGACTGCTTCTTGAGGGGTTACGTGCAGCTTCCCCTCTTTCGCTCGCCTTTTTGGATATTGATCACTTTAAACAGGTGAATGACCAATACGGGCACTTGATCGGCGACGACGTGCTGGCGCGCTTCGCCAACTTCGTCCAGTCATCTGCGCAAAAAAACGATATTCTGTTTCGCTACGGCGGCGAAGAATTTATCCTGTTGATGCCCCAGACGGCCCAGGAAGCGGCCAAGCACTGTCTGGAAACGATGCTTGCTTCCTTTTGCCAGGTCACGTTTCATTCCCCTAATGGTCCCTTTTCGCTTAGCTTTTCAGCGGGAGTCGTCGAAATTACCGCCCCGGAGAAGCCGTTGCCCTATTGGCTGGAACTGGCTGATGATGCCCTGTACACAGCAAAAAAATGCGGCCGGTGCCGCATTGAAACACCTGAATATACGCAATCGGCTGAAGGCAATACGATCAAGCTGAAGGTAGCGATCATCGATGACGATGCCATGATCCGCACCATGCTGGCGGAATCGGTGAAGGACTGCTTCAAAGGCTGGATTTCGGCAGACACCCGTGTGTTCCGGGATGGGGAAGCCTTTTTGCAAAGTGACTGGCACAGCGGACCTGAGCCTTACCTGATCATTCTGGACGGAATGATGCCGAACATGGATGGCATGGACGTGCTTCAAGTGATCCGAAGCTTGCCCGATACGAAGAAATACACAGTCCTCATGCTGACCGGCCGCACGGAAGAACAGGATATTGTAAAAGCATTGCAGCTTGGCGCCGATGATTACATGACCAAGCCTTTCAACCTGCGTGAGTTGGAAGCGCGTATCAAGCGTCTCATCCGGCGCGTCGTATGATGATGCTATACGGGATTGGAGAGAAAAAGAAAATGGCAACCATACTTTTGGCAGAGGACGAAGCAGTCCTGCGTATGCTCATCTGCGATACGCTGGAAGACGAGGGATACAAACTAGACGTGGCTTGTGATGGAGAGGAAGCGCTGCATAAAATCGAACAGCGGAATTTTGACCTGGTCATCCTGGATTATATGATGCCCAAGCTGACCGGACTGGACGTACTGAAGATGATCAAACAAATGCCGGACAAAACGCATACGAAAGTGTTGATTCTCTCCGCGAAGAGCCAATGTACCGATCAGGAAATCATGCGTGCGGCAGGGGCAGATGATTTCATTCCCAAGCCATTCAGCCCCCTGGAACTGGCTCGAAAAGTGGAGGAAATCCTGGCATGATCCACTATCAACAACTGTGGAGAAAAAGCATCACGCGTCGTTTCATGTTCATGATGCTGATCTTTCTCTTCCTGCTGATCGCCGGGGCATCGATTGTGCTCTATATGAATTACAACGCCTTTTCCCAGTATCAAACGGCAATAAAAAGTTCTATGCAAAAACAAAAGATGATCGATCAGCTCGTCAATCATACCTCGCTGATCTTTTTTCGTGCGCGAGGCTATTACGCGTTCCTGAGTGAAAGCGAATATCATGAACTTTTTAACGAGAAGCGGCAAGTGGAAGCGTTGATTGAATCGTTCAAGCAACTCCCCCTGACCACGCAAGAAGCCGCGATGGTGCAGCAGATTGAAGCGTTTGTAGACCATTTTTTCACCCATGTCTTCCCTGTTGCATCCGGCTATGCGAAGGCTGGAGACTATGAATCGCTCCATACATTCTCTTCGAGCGGGATCAATGAGGACGTCAACGACCTGATTCGTTATGCCTCTGCTTATCAGAGCCAAAGCCAGCAGCTTCTCTCCGATCAAAATCGTACCCTCTTTGCAAACCTGTCCCGGCAAAGCTCTTGGTTCCTGCTTTACATCGTGCTGGTGCTGATGATTGCCATCTACGTCGCTCACCGGACCACTCGCGATATTGGCGTTCCCCTGGGCAGAATCTCCGCCCAAGCCGAGCGTTTTGCCCAAGGAGAGACCGTCCATTTGCAAGACTTGGACCGTACGGATGAGATCGGTACCCTGGCTCGATCGCTGGATTACTCGATGCGGCAGATACAGGCAAAGGAAGAGGTCCTGGTCGCTCAAAACGAAGAACTGCATGCGCAGCAGGACGAATTGATGATGCAGCAGGAGGATTTGCAGGATGCGCTAGCCAAGATGGAGGCGAAAGAGCACTATTTGCAAAAGCGGAACCAAATCGTCCAATCCCTGAGCAATACCCTGAACAAACAGGAACTGCTGCACAGCATCGTGATCAATACGACACAGGTGATGAACGCCGATAAAGGGATCGTCGTCCTCTTGAATGACGAATATGACAGTGCCACCCTGGGCTTATCCGCGGAAAGCTTCGCCACTTTTAGGGAAGGCTTCGAACACGGCCCGCTCGTCCGCCTACGGGAGACAGGCATGCCTTACCTCCTCACACGAGAGAGCACCCTATCGGAACGCAGTTTTTACGAAGGACATTCCATGACTGCCGAGCTTTATGTACCGATCCTCAATGCAGCGGATCAAGTCGTGGCCTGTATCGTCTTTTCCCGGATCGACCGGACCTTCTCCCCTCAGGACATCGAAACCGCGACTGGACTTGCCAAGCAGATCTCGCTTTCGCTGGACAAGCTGTCGATGTACGAAGAGGCGGAAAAGCAGCGTCAAATCACACAGGATATGCTGGATACGATTCAGGAAGGTGTGCAACTCATCGATTTGCAGGGAAACACGCTGCAAGTAAACCGTACGTTCTGTGAATTCCTGGGCTACGACCTGTCCTCCACTACGCCTCATGCGCAGCTGGAGGACTTCCTCAGCCAATTGGAGATGCTTACGGAAGATCACGAACGAGTGTCCCAATTTGTAAAAGGTGCAGTGGGCAAAGAGAAAAAGCTGTCCGGGAGCAGCCTTGTCTTTGCGATTACCTATCCGCAAAGACGGCATATTCAGCTTTATGCGGAGCCTTTGTACCGCAACCAGGAAAAATGGAGCACTCTTCTGGTCTACCGTGACATTACGAGGGAATACGAAATTGACCGAATGAAGTCTGAATTCGTCAGCACCGTGAGCCATGAACTGAGAACCCCGCTCGCCAGTGTCCTTGGTTTTGCGGAGCTGATGCTTAACAAAGAGTTAAAGCCCGAAAGACAGCAGCGCTACGTGACAGCCATTTATCAGGAAGCCAAGCGCCTGACCGCTCTGATCAACGACTTTCTGGACCTGCAACGCATGGAATCGGGTCTGCAAAACTATGTGAAAGAGCCAGTTGCGATCGATGCGCTCGTCCAGGAAGTGTTTGCTCTGTACCAGGTGCAGTCGTCGCGCCATACGTTTACCCTCGATCGGCAAACGCCGCAGGCTCTTGTAGAAGGGGACCGAAACAAGCTTCGCCAGGTGATGACCAACCTGATCAGCAATGCAGTCAAGTACTCTCCACTTGGCGGCGAAGTGCGCGTCACCTTCCGCGAAGACAAAGGTCGTCTCTTCATCGACGTTGCGGATAACGGCCTCGGTATTCCGACAGATGCCCTGCCGCATCTCTTCTCCAAGTTTTATCGCGTGGACAATTCCGACCGGAGGGAAATCGGCGGAACGGGACTCGGCCTTGCGATCGTCTCGGAAATCGTGGCCATGCACCAAGGAGAAATTACCGTCACATCTGAATCGGGACGGGGCAGCACCTTTACGGTCAGTCTCCCCCTTTTCAAGCAGACGGCTGCCCAGCAATCCGACAACCTTGAGAGTGAAGTCTCTCTTGCGGGAATCCAGGAAAAAGGGAAAGTGGTCATCATCGAGGACGATCCGAACCTGTCCGAGCTGTTGCGGGAAGAACTCACTGGCTCGGGCTTCACTGTCCATTCCTACTCCCAGGTCAACCAGGCTTTTGGCGCCATCGAGGAGCTGATGCCGGATGCTGTCGTACTGGACCTGGTCCTCCAGGACGGTGAAAATGGTTGGGAAGTCATCGAGCGCATGCAGAAGCATCCCGGATTGCGGACGATCCCGATCATCATCTCCAGTGCTTTCGAGGAGCAGAAAAAGGCATTCGATCTGGGGGCTGCCCGCTATCTGATCAAGCCGTATCATCCCGACTCCTTGTCAAAAGCCATTCTGTTGGCGATCGCAGAGGCAGGGGGCCAAATCCTGGTTCCCGATCATGAACAAAACTCGCGAGGGGAGTAACTCCCCTCTTCTTTTTTACCCTTTTGCTGGGAGTTGAGAATAATCTTGGTATAAAGTCTTGGGTTTGCTCACACATTAATAGAGGTACATGGTTTATTTTTACGAACATGCCCCGCGAAGGAGGAGTTCACTGTGTATTTCTCAAAGAAAGCGGCAGTTCCGATCGAAGAAGAAGAAACAGACATATGGGCTTGCACGACAGATGGTTGTTCCTGCTGGATGAGAGAGAATTTTTCTTTTGAAAAAAGCCCCACTTGTCCCTTTTGTCAGGGTGAAATGACAAAGGATACCCGCATGCTCCCCGTACTGGCCAACCACACCAAACGCACCACCTGATCTTCGGATTTACTCTTGTCGGAACTCCTCGGCTTCCCTACAATAGACGTACGATGGACACGAGGAGTATGCCGATGAACAGGAAAGAAATGGAAAATCAGGTCATTCAAGCGTATCAACGGGACGAGGGGATGATGATACTCGTTTTTGCCCAGTGGTGTGTCAACCATGGCCTGGATGCGCGTGACTTGTATCACCGCGCCTATCCCAACCAGGGTGACAATCCCCTGCTGGCTCAAATGCTGGAGAATACGGTTCCCAAGGAGGAAGCCGAGGAGATTCCCGATGCCACTTTATTGGGAGTCCTCTCCCTGTTTGGCAATGACGATCTGGCATTTGTCGTGAGCGAAGAAATCGAGCGACTGCAAAAACAGCAGAAGTGAATCTGGCAGGTGAGATCGCATGGCCTACAATCCATGCCGATTTCACCTGCTAGTTTTTTGGTACGCCTATTCCTATCTTAGATCAAAGGTCATGCGAAATTCGGTGCTTCGCTCCGAAGATTCGCAGCTAATCGTACCGTCATGCCGTTCAATGATTTCCTTGCACACATACAGCCCAATCCCCGTCCCCAGTTCCTTTGTTGTAAAAAAAGGCTCAAAAATGACGGGTAAAATATCAGGCGGGATCGGGGAGCCATTGTTTGCGATGGAGATGCTGGCTTTTTGCTCGTTTTGAAAACCTTCGATATGGATCAGCCGCTCTCCTGAAACTCGCTGCAAGGCATCCAAGGCATTGGAAAGGATGTTGATCAAAACCTGTTTGATCTCATCTCTGTTGCCCGTCAAGGAAAACGAAGGATCGATGGTACACGCAGTCTGCGCGTTGACATCGACAATCGTCGGATATAAAAAGGCCAATATATCTTCAATCAGCTGTGCCACATTAAACGTCTCTATCCGCCTGGATACTGCAGCAGAGCCTTTTTTGGAGACGAGCAAAAATTGGGAAACCCGATAATTGAGCTGGTATAATTCATTTTCAATAATGTCGAGATAAGGCAGGTCAGGATGATCTTCTTTGAGCAGTTTTGAAAAGCCGATGACAGATGTCAGGGGATTGCGGAATTCGTGTACAAAGCTGGATGCCATTTGTCCTAGAATGGTCATTCGATCTTTGTGGGACCGTTCGATGAACATCTGCTTTTTATCCAGGTCTCTGTCCTTCAATTCCGTGTATTTGGAAACAGCGTGGACCAAAAAAATGTCGAAACATTCGTTTATTTTCATGACAACGGGTAACATGGTGGCAGCCGGTACGCCACCCTCCTGCAAAGAGTCGAGGATCAGCCTGCGGCCCATGCAGACGTTATGTACAAAGTCTCCAATGTTGATTTGCGCCTGATTGCGTTCACAAGCTACTCGATAGGCGAGCGCTTGAATGTCCTCTTCTGTTACGGTCCCGCGAAAATACCCAATTACCATACGATACATAGCTTGTCCATTTAAGTGAATCCGGTCTCTAAATTGGTCGTGTTCAGATTTGACGATCTGGTTTTTGAACTGTTCCACGATCTTTGCTTCCTGTTCCTCAAGAAACGCTGTCAATGGATCCATGAACAACCGCTTTCACCCCGTATGTAATAAGGTTATATTTTCTCCATTATTATACATGATCTGCTGAACCACAACAGGACAACACGACAAAAAAAGAAGGCATCCATGTTGCCTTCTCTTCTGTGCTACAGTTTTACGATCGTCAGGGTCGCTCCTGCTCCGGTCTGCAGGACAGCTTCACCGTCGAATCCATACAGCTGCAAGGCAATCGCGTCCCCAGCTGCCAAGGGTGCCAGAACTGTATTGGTGAAGGAGGTCTGCTCCCCGTTGGAAGCGATAACCGTTGGGAGATAGGGCTCTTCATTGATCGTGATTCGGGCATGGATGGGCAAGGCTTCTGTAAATTGAATGACATACGTGATCAGGTAGTTTCCATCATCCGGAACTGTAAAGGCGGTCTGCTCCTCATCGGTAAAGATTCCTTGCAGCACCTGATTGTCGGACAGCGGGATCGGAATCCCCTCTTTTACTACGCGCAAAATGGCACCTCTAGTATTGGCGCCAAATCCATTTATGACCATGGATGTTGATCCTCGTTCGCTTGCACCGAAGTCCGTATTGGCTGTCTCCATCTCCTCTACCTCGTCTTCTTCGCAAGGCCTAGACACCACCAATTCCGGATATGACGGGACCGGACCTCGCTCCTCAGATCGTCCAGGCAACTGCAGCAACGTCTCCAGCCTGGATTGCAGCAGCATTTCCAGACGAATCGCCGTATCCAGCGTCTCCTTCACGCTCGTGTCGATCGTCATCAATTCATCCATGGTCACGTCAGACTCATATCCTGCGCCCGGCAGCGTCCCCAAGGCATATTTGATCTTATCCCCTTCCACTGCCAGGATCTGTGTCAGACTGAGCTGCTCCATCGCCATCGCGGACAGAAGCAAATTGACGGCATCGTCCCGGGTAATCGTTATTTTGGGATCGATATTCGGAATACCAGGAATAGACACATCTCTCCCCTCCTCTCTATGCACATGCCTTCTCCACGATACTCAACGGCGATGATCGGACTCCTTCTTTTTGCTCCCCGGCACGACTTCGTTATGAAGCCAAGGCCTTTTTGCAGGGGGAGCTGTCTGGATGGGGGGATTAGTCATTCTCGAGTCCTGGCCGTATTCCGCCAACCTCCGAAGCACGATGTTCATCCGCCTGGATCCTTCCACTGAAAAAAGAGGTTGCGATCTCCAAACGGCACCCCATTCTCCCAGTGCCTTGCGAAATGCGCGCTGTTTTTGCTGCAAATCGTCAGAGGCAAGAACCTCGCCACTCCACTCCTCCCTTTTTCGAGACAACAGGCGCAGCAGTTCTTCCCCCTGCTGCAGGCATGTCAGGAGCAGTTGTTCCAATCGTTCGATGTCTGCCGCCAACGCTTTCTCTGTATTCAGGCGAACCAACCAGAAGCTGAAAAAGGAATAGGTAGACGCAAGAAGCGCAAAGGCGGAAGCTGCGGCATTCGTCTGCTCCCTTGCCAGGCATTCCGGTGAAAGATATGTGGTTCTGGCATTCCGGCGAAGCGCTTCATGCGTCACGATGCATTGCCAGCGTCGATGCGTCGAAGATTGGTAGGCGAGTGCTGCTTCCAGCCACGCTCGATAAGAATCCAGCCAGCGAATAAAACGGGGGAGAGAGAAGGTTTCTGGCGGTTGGGGAGCTTGCAGCCATGAGGCGAGATGGAGTGTTTGCGTCGTCATGAGGGTTGCAGCAGACTTTTCCAAAGCAACCGAGGATTCCAAGAGATCGATGCTTGCCCCTGATGTACCTTCTTTTCTCCCGAAGTCTGCCGCCCGCCGCAGAGCTTCCGATAGACCCCGTGCAAGGAAAGGGCTACTCCTCTTGCGTGTCATCTTGCCCGCCGAGCTTCCCGTCCAGCTCCATGATCTGGTCGAGCTTGAATTGCAGCAAAATTTGTTTGCCGACCATGGTCCGCAGCATTCGCTCGACACTCCGATTCATCTGGATCATATCCTCCAACGACACATGATCCTGCTCCAAGAGGCGCTGCATGTTTTCCCCCTCGGCATTCAGGATTTGCGAAAGGCTGATTTCATCCATTGCGACCGAAGTTAACAAAAGGTGAATGACTTCCTCCCGCTTCAGGTCGATGCGAGGCGTAATGTCGGGAATGTTGGGTAATGACATGCGGGGTTGCCCTCCATTTCACATAGGTCATAGCTTCGTTGCTTGTCCGAAGATCAGCATATCTGCAGATTTTCCGCCGGCTATTACTACCAACGTATTTCTTGCCCCACGATTTTATGATGAGGAAATGAGCAGTTCGCTCACGACTCCTGGGCAAATACGCCGTAGGCTTTCTCTATTTTGGGGATTTTTGTAATGTACAGCACGCTTGGAATTTCTTTGCCTCCGCCGTAAGTGCCTCCTACCGGCGTAGACGGCGAATAAGTGGTCACTACCCGAATGTGGTCCGGATACTCCTGGACGGTACTGATCATCCGATTGGGCTCGGCCAACAGCAAATAGGTATGCTCGCCTTGGTGGAAGACATGCAGTCCGCCATTCTCTTCACCCAATTTTTGCTCAAAGTATTCCCTGGCTTCAGGGGGAATCCCATCCTGCAGGTGAACCAATGTCTGCGGAACGCTTTGGGGATATTCTTGTGTCGAACAGCCAAAAAGCAATATACATGCCAGACTAAAGATGCAGAGAAGAATTTTTCCGTTCAAACGTTTTCCCTCCTTCAAGGGGTTAGACGAGTGGAGAAGGTGTTAGTTTCGTTTTCCATTTCCATGCAGGATGACGGTCTTCCTCTCTGCATCCCATGTTGCTTGCAGCTTTAACGCTTCGGCCAATTCACGCGCGGAAGTGTAGGATATGCCGTTTACGTTGTGTGCGGTTACTTCTCGACCATTTACTTTCACGCCTTTGGTCAACGGGTCCCACTCAACCTTTCCCCCTGCTCCTTCAGCCACAGCCCGCAGCGGCAGATACGCAACCCCTTCATGGAGTGCGCCGGTTTCGGGCAGTTCGATCTGAATGGCGCACCTGGGCAGTGCGTCTTCCCTTACAAGTGAATCGTCGGTCAATAATCGCTGGACGTCTTTTTTAAAGTTCTCCCACGCCATGACGGCTGTCACGCCGAAATAAGCGAGGGCTTCCTGATTGGTGACAAAAAAAGCTGGGCAGTTTTTCCCGGTTACGTCGAAATGCCGCCACAGCTTGTCCACGCCCCAGCCGTATTGTTTCAGGATATGGCTGACCAGCTCTACGGTCTTTCGATACATCTCGGAAAAACGTCCATCCGCGTTGACGCACATTTCGATGCCAATCGTGCAGTTGTTTGGATAGCTGCTCAGCCTGTTCAGCGCATCCTGCTTGTAGGATTTTGCGCCGACGTGGTACGCCATCTCATTTTCAGGCAGACAGCGAATAATTTGCCTGTCATCAACAATATAATGAGCGCTTGCGATCGTAGTCGGCTTGTTAAAGTAGTTCCGGTTCGCCATCGCGTTCGCACCGCTCGTTTTGTTCGCCGTCCAATGGATGACCACGCCTTTGGGGCGAATCGTTTTCCCGGGACGAGCGTTTGGGTTGGTCAAAAAACAGTCCGTGATCCGCATCATTGCTTCTCCTTCCTCGTCGATCGCTCTGCCTTGGCCTGGATCTCCGAGGACACGAGCTTGACTACAGCCTTGGGCAGAGGCCATCCTGCACGGAAGGCATTGGCTGTCAGGCTGGTCCACGTATGGTAGATCAGTCCAAACGTGACGCCGAAGAACAAAAAGCCCGGCGTTCCCACCACCCGATCCAACAGATTGGCGACAGCCGGCAGAGCAAACAAAAACAAGGTCCGCGGAATCCGGCTCAACCCGTACTCCGAGGAGTAGGTCAGGTCTTTTTTCGCGGCGAATACTCCTGTCATCCAATCCAGTGCGATCATGACAAGCAGGACGATCAGAATATCGCGCCGTTCACTGCCGTACAGATAATAAAAAACGGGAGCCATCGTGGCTCCCGCTGACATCGCCCACCCATTCGCAGGCGAGAGCAGAGTGTCAAAAGACTGGAAAAACCTCATGTGTAGCTCCCTCCTTTTATTTGCAAAGACTAGGAAATCTGCGTTTCTTTGTTTGGTGGTCTGCCAGCCCTTGTGGAGGGGAGGAAAAAGGGAAAACGCTCCAGGTGGGTTGGGATCTTCGCTGTGGATCGGCCTGGCCGCTTCCACTCCAAAGGCGGAACCGCGGCCAAAAGCAGCCGTCTCATGGAAGTGAATCAGGGTTGGCCGCTGAATGCGTGTTCCCCCTTTTCCGCTCCAGCTTGGTCAAGATCCCAAAAACCTTCCGCTGGTTTTCCCTTTTTCCTCAACCAGCTTTCCTGCTCCCCTTCACTTCCTACACGTTGAAAAAGCCCTGCCATAGCGGCAAGGGCTTTTTTGTGCTTTCCTATAAATTTCTTATGCCTTGCGGACGTTGGTTGCTTGCGGCCCGCGTTGGCCATTTTCAACGTCAAAGGTAACCTCTTGCCCTTCCTCCAGTGATTTGTACCCTTCTCCTTGGATGGCGGAGAAGTGTACGAATACATCCTCTGCTCCTTCACGCTCGATGAACCCAAAACCTTTTTCTGCGTTAAACCACTTAACTTTTCCGTGTTCCATTGATTGCCTCCTAGCATGTAGCAAATACATGAAATGATGTTTGACTTACCCCGTTAGTATCTCCCGTCTAAGGGAAATCTAACCTTCCGAATGAAAATCTTGTCCGGTGATGGCTGTAAATTCTTCGGGTGTAATTTCTCCGTGCGGACGAGCAGCTGTTTGGACGACCTGGCGCAGCTGGTCCAACGTCACCCATTTATGAGCGTAGGCGATTTTCCAGAATGTCATGCATCTGTGCCACCTCGATACAGAATTTTCATAAGTGTATTTGGTGGATTTCCACTTGGTTTCTTGGTACCACCGTACTTCGACGGGCTTTGTACCGTTCCATACGCGTTTTTCGCCACTACATGGTACTTGTATAGGGTGCTTGAATTCAGCCCCGTGTCCGTGTAGGTCGTGGATGTCCGTTCGGACACGATCAAGGTGTTATCTCGATAAATGTCATAGCTTGTGGCACCTGTCGCCGAGTAGGTGAGAGTCAAGCTATTGCTTGTCGCACTATCTACGGTCAACGTTGGTGTGTCAGGTGGATTTCCACTTGGTTTCGTTGTACCACCGTACTTCGACGGGCTTTGTGTCGTTCCATACGCGTTTTTCGCCACTACATGGTACTTGTATAGGGTGCTTGAATTCAGCCCCGTGTCTGTGTAGGTCGTGGATGTCCGTTCGGACGCGATCAAGGCATTATCTCGATAGATGTCATAGCTTGTGGCACCTGTCCCCGAGTAGGTAAGAGTCAAGCTATTGCTTGTTGCGCTTCCTACGGTTAGCGTTGGTGTATCAGGGGGAGAACCTTCCAGATCTGTAGTTGCCGCTACATAAGTGGACATGTTACCCGTTCCGTAGATGTTTTTTCCTTCGGTCTTGTAGTAGTAGGTCGTCCCACTAGACAAGCCGGTGTTGGTGTACGGTGTGGACACGCTAGATGCAATCAGCGAGTACGTACCTGTCGCGGATGTGCTACGGTACAAGTTGAAACTTGTCGCACCAGTAGCCGATAAGTTCAGCGTTGCGCTGGACGTTGTGGTGCTTGCTACGGAAATCGAAGCCGCACCTGGAGGACTACCTGCGGACTCTGTAATCACCAGATTGTAGGCAGACAACGGGCCAACTCCATAGCTGTTCACACCTTCGGCTTTGTAGTAGTAGGCTGTACTACTGGACAAGCCAGAGTTTGTGTAAGGTGTTTGTACACCGGATGCTACGAGCGAGTACGAGCCGGAAGAGGTTGTGCTACGATACACGTTAAAACTCGTCGCGCCAGTCGATGTCAGATTCAACGTTGCGCTGGACGACGTTTTAGACTGTGTGGAAACGTAAACCATACCCGGAAGATTCCCTGCCGCTGGTGGTGTTACCAGAAGTGTAAACGACGCTGCAACAGAATTTGAGTATGCGTATACTTTCACGTAATAGACAGTGCCACTGATCAAGTTGTACGTGATTTTCGGCTGTCTGTTACCGCCACTATCGTCGTCCGTATCCAGCACCTTCGTTCCATCTATGTTGAGCAAGTCCATCTTCAAGTCGGTAGTAGAATCCGTTGTAAAGGTGAAGGAGCCTGTAGATGGTGCTGTGAACTTGTAAAAGACTGCGCCGCCAGCTTGGAACGATCCACTTGCAGACGTACCTGTTAGAATGATCGGGTTGTTAATCGACTCCCCTGGTGTACCACTACCGCCTCCTGAGCCTGCGGATACGGAAATGTTCATACCTGAGACGGTTACTTGGTCGATGTAGACGGCATCTGTACCGTTACTGTTGCTACCGTCTTTAACGTAGCTGAATTCGATTTCAGTTGTACCGATTGGCAAAGTATGAGTTACTTTTGTCCACGTTCCACCTGTACCCGACTCGCCGTTGACGATGGTTGTAGAATCTGCTTTTACCGTCAGCTTATCGTAGTTTTTTTCGGAGTCTGTTCGATACCAGAACTCCAATGTACCGCCGGATGGAGCCGTAACCTTGAAGGATGTTTTAGATGTTTGGTTATGTGTAATGACACCGCTACGGTAGCAATAAGAGCCTGCTTGTGGCGATGTCGTCGTGCGTACCCAGTCACCTGTGAACGGGATGGTTTGGTTCGAACTTTCAAACGTCTCTGTGATCAACTGAACTTCTTGCAAATTAAGTGAAAGGTTGCTGATCCGAACTTCAGCTGAAGTAGTAGTTGAACCGGAATCGCACTCCAAGTCAAAACGGTACGATTTACCACCCTGAATTGGGATAGAAACCTTTCCATAATTGGAACTTGTACTTCTGTAAAGTGTCGTAAGTTCGCCGTTCACGTACACACCTAGACCGTATAGTGACGAAGCACTTACGACTCGTACATCAAACTCAAGAGTTCCAACCATGTTGGAAGGGGTGCGGAATTTTAGCGTCTGTACTGCGTTACCTGGATACAAGACAGCTCCTGACGAAAGAATGTTGCGTGAACCGTCCATTCCAATTTCCCAATCACCTTTCAGATCGAATTTGAAGTTGGGCGTTTGGAAAGTCTCAACCGTCGTACTAGAAATCAATGGATACGTTGGTGGTGTCGGTAGGATACTGATTGGTAGATTGATAAGTCCTAGCCCATACTCATTGTCCATCCCATAATTAATAGGAATCGTACTTGAAAGAAGTTTATTATACAGTTGTGTCACTGTTAGCGAAGGGTATGCTTGCTTGAGTAGTGCCATTACACCTGTAGCAAACGGTGTCGCACAAGACGTACCCGAATAGTGAGAATAGCCACCTCCCTTAGAAGTGGCGGTCTGTGCCGTATATGAGGTAATATCCAAATGTGGTCCATATTGGGAATAGGATGCTCTGCGTATATATGGACTGGTTGTGTAGGTTTGAGACGCGCCGATAGACAGAACATTGTCGTAGTATCCTGGATACCTAACGTCAGCCTCCGTCGCAGCAAAGTTTCCTGCCGCCGCAAGGATTGGAATACCCGCGTTTATTAAGTTATTGACTGCATTTTTCAGAGCTGTTGAACCACTGGGTAACTGGACGTTACACAAAACTACATTTGGTCGTGGATTCATGTCCAAGGCGTATTGTAAAGCCGCTGTTGTTAGTGAGACTGTTGTATACGATTGTTGGTCACCGCCTGTTCCTGGGTAGTAACAACAGATCGAATACAAGTCTGCTTCGTACGCAACGCCCATAATTCCTTTTCCATTTTTTCTTGCACCGATGACGCCAGCACTCATAGTACCATGACCATCAACACTTGGAGAAACGTCTGTGTAGTCCGATGTACCTGCTTCAACATTATATCCACCCAATATATTTGGTAAGTCAACATGTGGACTTACGCCTGTGTCAATAATGGCAACACGAACACCTTTTCCTGTGTACCCTGCATCCCAAAAGTTACCTACGGAAGCCGTAAGGCATCCCCAGTTAACTCCCTCACTTACAGCTGGTGCCTCTGCGATAACGTCTTGGTCAATGTCCTCAACTGCTTCATGCTCCAACAATTTTTCTACGTTTGCATCGTCTATTTGGACTGGTACGAAAAGATCCAGGCCTTTTCCAAATCTTCGAGAGACTTTTCCACCGAACTGTTTGATTACCTTCTCTTGTTCCTCTTTGGTTATGCCAGGTTTGAAGTTGATAATATACTGATGAGGGATGCGATGTTTCGCCCCTCTACCATTGATACGCTTTTTACGCAATGACTTCATCTCCTTTAAAATGATGTGTTTTTCATTTGACGATACCCTTTGTCAGTACGTCCGCTCCTGAATTAGAGCACCTGCTACCTCGAAACTATCTGCTCCCAGAGAGAAGGTGCTCTTTCCTGCTTGCTTTTCTCAAGCTGTACAGCCGCTTTCTTGCTTAGTTCCACACGCCGCTGCCGGACATCCACTGATCCAGGTTGACCAGTGTCTCCAGCTGCGGATACGCTTCTCTCACCAACTCGACCAGCACGGCTCGTTCACGTTCCATCCCGCCACCCCCTTTGCCGCCTCAGCCAATCGCTCCCCTGATTCGGGGACCCTCTCCCTTGCCGGACAAGGATCGTTCCTTCGTGATGCATCTTGACCTCCTCCCCTCAACACGATGATTCTCTCTATGACGAGCAGCGCCCGTCGAGCAAGGAGCGAGTGGACCCAAGCCTTGAACTCGCTTTTGTGTATGTCTGGCGCTGTTCGCCTGTTTTCACTGCTCGACGGGTGCCGCTATTTCACCTGCCTCTTCCTGACACAAGGCATTCTCACGCACAGCACGCGCTGTTCGAGAACTTGCGCCCAGACGCATCCATAGCACTCGTGTGTTTTGGGAAGCTTGGCGAAAAAGGTTTTTCTGGTCACGCTTCTGTGTTTGTCACTTTCTTCACCTCCGTTTTGCAATCGAAGCGTCCCTCACCATTTCAGGGAATTGAAAAAGCCACCCGGATGCTCGGATGGCTTTTCGCAATAACGCTGTGCAGTTCTTATTTCTTTCGCTTGGCTCAAGTATAACCCGCCCAGCAGAAAAAACGGGAAAATGAACGGTTATGTAAAGTTCTGTAAAGGGTTGTCTACCTGCCTTTGATCAATATCCCGCGCCCTGCATAAAAGCGGGAAAAGTTCCCCAGGCTCATGCGAACATTCTCCTGCGTCTGCGGGGTATCCCCGGACGGATTGTGAAACAGAAGCTCCCGGGTCTGCTCGTCCTTCCCGAACACATAGACCAGATGCCCGCCTTGCTTGGGCGGTACCGCGTCAGGCTTGCGGATGCTCGGATGGACAGATGCGATATACACGTATCCTCGGTCGAGCAGATCGTAAATCTCCTCGATCGGGGTGTGCTCCTTCAGCTCCGCCTGAAGGGAAAACTGCTCCGAAACGAACGAAATAAATGGGCGGTAGATCAGGCCTTTGATCGTTCCATCTTCATGGACTACATATCCCCCGTACTCCCGACATTGCTTCATCAGGTCCATCGTGGGAATGATGCGATCCTGCAAATGGGCCAAGGCCATTTTCAGACAAGCCATCCCGCAAATATGATCGCACCACCGCGCGTATTCCGCCTGATCGGTTGCACCCGACAGCTCCCACAGAGGGTCGTCGGCCGGATTCCTTTTTCCCGTGATAAAGTCGCCAATCAACGCTCGCGATTCAAACTGACCAAAATAGGGTACTTCCTGCATGCTCTCTACCTCCATCCGGCTCATTCCTCCTTCTAAAGGTAACACATTTCGAAGCACCCTATCTTCCCATTCCTGTTTTACGTCTCCGTGATCGTTCCGCCATTTACATGCAATACCTGCCCGGACACGTATCCGGAATCGTCAGACGCCAAATACACATAAGTAGGAGCAAGTTCAAACGGCTGTCCTGCTCTGCGCATCGGCGTGTCCGTTCCAAAGGTCGTCACATACTCCGCTGAAAAGCTGGATACGATCAGCGGGGTCCAAATCGGCCCCGGCGCTACCGCATTCACTCGGATTCCACGGTCCTGGAGTTGAAGGGACAAGGAACGCGTGAAGGACACAATGGCTCCTTTCGTCGAGGAATAATCCAGGAGCAGCGGCTCTCCCTGATAGGCGGTGACGGAGGCAGTGCTGATGATCGAGCTGCCGGGTTGCAGATAAGGCAGGGCTGCCTTCGTCAAGAAAAAGTGGGGATACATATTGGTTCGGAAGGTATCCTCCAGCTGCTCCCTGCTGATGTCAAGGATACTGTGCTGAGGGAATTGGACAGCCTGATTGAGGACCAGTACATCCAGTTTGCCAAAAAAGGAAATCGTCTGGGTCACCACCTCCTGACACCATGCCTCCTCCCGCAAATCCCCCGGGAGCAAGAGACAGCGACGTCCATATCCCTCGATGATGCTTTTGGTTTCCTCCGCATCCACATGCTCGTCAAAATAGGGTATTGCGACATCGGCTCCTTCCTTGGCAAAGGCTACCGCCGCTGCCCTTCCAATCCCGCTGTCGCCTCCTGTGATGATCGCAATCTTTCCTTGCAATTTCCCGCTCCCCAAGTAGGCAGGATTGTCGTAGATCGGACGAGGAACCATCAGGTATTCCATTCCTGGCTGACGATCCTGATGCTGCGGCGGGAATGTGATCGGCGTCTCCTCACACGTCGTTTTCGAACTGTAATACGGGTACATCGGGTACATAGCGAATCCCCCTCTCGAAATCGATACCATTAGGATATGCGCCTATGCGAAAGGGGTTCTTCTAGCGATCTACCTCTCTGCGCGAAAGTTCGTGCCGAGAGCTTGCCCGAGCCCAAAATAGTGGCGGAAGTTGTAGAGAAGCGGGCTCCACTTCGCCGGATCGATATGATGCTCGCCCAAAACAATGCCCTCATGTGCATGGACTTGGAGTACTTCCGTCTCGATGACAGCAAATTCCGGAGCATGTTCCGGCATGCGAATATGCTTGACGACAGCTTCCAATTGCAACGGGCACTCGAGGATGCGCGAAGGCTTGACGTTAACGGACGCTGCGGGTGTAAATCCACTGATCTCGAATTTGTCTTTTTGATAGGAATACCCCATGCTTTGCTTGAACGGTGGCACCGGGTCCTTTCCGGTATAAGGAGCCAGCCGCTCTACCTGTTCCCAGAGACTCGGGTCCGGGAGATTCAGCACGCATTCCCCATGCCGCATGAGATTTTCCAAGGCTTTCCCGCCCGCACCCAGACCGAGGACAACGGTATACCCCAAGGCCCATGACGATGATATAGGCGTGATATTTGTGGTCCCATCCTCATTGCTGGTATTCAGCAGGATGACAGGGGTTCCATAATACAAAATCTTTGGTTTTACGGTTTTCATAGCTGGCAGCTTTAAGTCTTGCTTCACGTCTGCAATCTCCTCCTGTGCTGTTCTTGAAGAGATTGTAGAATGAAAACATTTCACCCTCCATCGAAGTATGAAAAAGCAAACAGGGCTGTCGCTAGATCCGACAGCCCTGCTTTGTTTTACTTCTCTTTTCCTACAAAGATAATTTCATTCCCTCATGACTCCTCACAAATCCGAGCCGATCATAGAATCGATGGGCGTCCGGACGCGATTTGTCAGTCGTCAGCTGAACAAGTCCGCAGCCCTGCTCTTTCGCCAGCTCAATCGCGTGGCGGAACAGCGCTTCTCCAATGCCCTGGCTGCGATACTCCCGATCTACGCGCACCCCTTCGATTTGCGCCCGTTTCATCCCCAGGCGCGCCAGTCCAGGAATGATGGTCAACTGGAGGCAGCCAATCACTTTGTCGTGATCGACTGCGACAAGCACGGAATTGCCGACCTGCCTTTGAATATCAGAGAAAGCATCGAGATAGGCTTGCGGCAGCGGGTCTTCATATCGTTCCCGGGTTGCTCCCAATTCATCGTCGGCCAACAGACGCACAATCTCTGCCAAATCACTTTGCACAGCTGCTCGTATTTCCATGATTCCGTCCCCTTTCCCCAACTGCTTCACAATCGCTTTCAAACTATCCATTCTCTTTATCCACCCCAAATCCTTTCAGGGCAGCTTTTTCTCCTGTTCGTGCTGCATCGCTATCGCCATTTTCATGACGGCACTCCGCTTAATCTCGTAATATCGTTGACGTGAGACCCCCAGGACCTTGGCAATCACATTGTTCTTATCTCCATCGAGCAGCGCTTCGACAATCAGCCGCTCTTGCTCATCCGTAATCGTCTCCACTGCCCGGTCGATGCGCGCGATCTTCTTTTGCAGATTTTGCAGCCGGTTCCACTTGCGCTCCCTGCGAACGACCTCGGCATGCGTCTTGTCCGCGTTTCTGCCTTGTGCTTTGGGCATTGCCGAATCCACACCGTACTGGGCAATCATCCCCTCGCCCGCTTCTCGCAAATAGCTTTGAATCCGGACCACTTCAATCTGCATGTACGGGTAGTCGCGAATATCGTCCTCTGTCCGCGAAATGAGATCGAGTGCGGGTTGCAGTCCGGCAGAAACGTTATATTCGGCTGCGTTCTCCATGATTTTTCCCTCGTGGTCTGATTTGAACTTGTCCCATTCCGGGCAACTGTCAATCATCCCGACATGCTTGTCGTGAACCTGGCAGCGCGCTTTCTTGCCCCATCCGGTCGCCGGACAATGCTCGCAAACCATTTCCCTCAAGTAGTCACTGCTCATCAATGTGTTCGGTACCATTCTGCTTCCCTCCCTATTCAAAATAGGAACACATGTTCTCTTTTTCTTGTACAATATCTCACACTCAAATGTATAGTTCAAGATGTTTTTACTAAAATTCCCCAAGTCGACAGAGAGACTCAAGCCAAAAAAACGGCTCTGACAGCGGTTTGGCAGCGCTATTTTACCCGAAAAAAAAGCACCATTTTCCCGAATCGAGAAAATGATGCTAAATATTTCACTATACCTAAACCTCTCGAACAGACAGGACCTCCTGTTCGTATGCCTTTACCTCGTCCAGCCAGGCTTCGCGTACCGGTACACCCTGTCTGGCACAGTAGTAGTCCCAAACCGCTCCGTAGGGATAGGATTTGAATTCTTCCAGCAATGCGAGGCGGGTCGTATAATCCTTCGCCAGCTCAGCCTGCCTCAGCAGCTCGGTCGGCTCCAGCATCGCCCGCAGCAGCGCCTTCAGGGTATTGCGCATCCCGATCACCCAAGCTGCGATCCGATTGATGCTGGCATCGAAAAAGTCGAGCCCGATATGCGTCTTCGCCAGCAAATCGTGGCGGACCAGTTCGCAGGCGATGTCCAGCAGCTCGTCGTCCATAATCACTACATGGTCGCTGTCCCAGCGAACAGGACGGCTGATGTGCAGCAGGATCCCTTCCGCGAACAAGGCCAGCGAGCTGAGCTTGCCGGATATTGTCTCCGTCGGATGGAAGTGGCCTGCATCGAGGCAGATCAGCTTGTTGTTTTGCAGCCCGTATCCCATGTAAAACTCATGCGAGCCGACTACATAGCTCTCCGAACCGATCCCGAACACTTTGCTCTCCACCGCATCCAGATGCGAAGCCGGGTCCAGCCGCTCGGCAAAAATCTCGTCGAGCGACTCCTTCAAGCGTCTCCTCGGCCCCAACCGGTCGACCGGGATATCCTTGAAGCCGTCCGGCACCCAGACGTTCGTCACGCAGGTTTGCCCGAGCTCCTGTCCAAAATAAGCGCCAATTTTTCGCGATGCTTTGCAGTGATCGATCCAGAACTGGCGAATCTGCGGATCGGGATGACTCAGGGTAAAGCCGTCCGCTGACTTCTCATGGGAAAAGCAGGTCGGGTTAAAATCCAATCCCAGGCCATGCTCCTTCGCCCATTTGACCCAATTGGCAAAATGCTTCGGCTCCAGCTGATCCAATTCCACCCGCTCGTCCGTGTCGGCGTAGATGGCATGCAGATTTACCTTGTGCTTGCCGGGGATCAGGGAGAAGGCTTTCTCCAAATCCTGACGCAATTCATCCGCAGTACGTGCTGCTCCCGGATAATTCCCCGTTACGGCAATGCCCCCCGTCAGTTCCTGGTCGCGGTTGAGAAAACCGCGCACATCATCCCCCTGCCAGCAATGCATGGACACCTTCACCTGCGCCAGTCTGTCCAGGACCTTGTCTGTATCAATGCCGTGTATCGCGTACAGTTCCTTCGCCGCCTGATAGCTGGCGGTCAGCTTTGCTTCCATGTCCCATACCCCCTCCTGTTCCACCTCTGGCGATCCGGGCGAACGCCTCCAGCCTGGATTCCTGCCCTGTCCGTTCTTGCGGCCAATAGGTCTTCCCTAAAAAGGACTGGCGGATCAGCCTTCTGCCCTCCTGGACGTCCTTCAGCTTTTGGCTGGCGATCATCTGCACCAACAGATTGCCCATCGCCGTCGACTCAGTCGGTCCCGCGATCACCTTTTTCCCCGAGACATCGGCTGTCAACTGACAGAGCAGCTCGTTGTTCGACCCGCCTCCCACGATGTGGATGACCGTGATCATATTCCCTGTAATCGCTTCCAATTCTTTGACTGCAAGCGCATAGAGGATAGCCAGATTATCATAGATGCACCGCGCCACCTCACCCGGCGTCCCGGGTACTTCCTGTCCGCTCTCCTCGCAATAAGCCTGGATCTCCTTGACCATATCGGGTGGGTGCAGAAAGCGGTCATCGGTAAAATCGACATAATACCGAAACGCCTGCTCCCGACCCGCCAGCTCCACGAACTCCGCAAACGAGATCTGCTCCTGATAGCTTCGCTGCACCTCTTGGATCAGCCACAGGCCCATGATGTTTTTGAGAAAACGGTAGGTGTGGTACGCGCCCCATTCATTGGCAAAATTGCTGCTCTGCGCCCGCTCGTCATGGATCGGTCGAGGCATTTCCACACCGATCAACGACCAGGTCCCGCTGCTCAAATAGGCAAAAGGCTCCTCCTGATCCGCCGGAACACCGAGGACCGCTGATGCGGTGTCATGAGTTGCAACCACAATTACTTTACAATCAGGCAGGTCGTACTTCTCTCTTAACGACTGGCTGATCTCCCCCAGAACCGTTCCGGGCTGAACGAGTTCGGCAAACTGGCTTCGTGACAACGAAAGCAGGCGAAGCAAGTCCTCGTCAAAGTCCTTCGTATGCAGATTCAGCAGCTGGGTCGTCGAGGCATTCGTCACCTCGTTCACCAGCTTACCTGTCAGCAGGAAGGTCAAATAGTCGGGCACCAGCAGGATTTTGTCTGCCTGCTTAAGCTCGGCGGGATCGTGAACCGCCAGTTGGAACAGCGTATTGAACTTCTGGAACTGGATCCCGGTCTTCTCATAGATCTCTCGAGCCGAAAGCTGCCTCTTTACAATCTCGACCGCATCGCGTGTCCGCTCGTCCCGGTAGGCGTACACCTCATGCACCCTTTTGCCCTCCCGATCCAGCAGCACGTAGTCTACAGCCCATGTGTCAATTCCCAGGGTACACGCAGATATGCCCATGCTTTTTGCCTTTTGCAGACCGATCAGCACTTGTTCGAACAAATAGTCGATATTCCAATAGCAATGTCCGTTGCGCTCGGCAAATCCATTGGCAAAACGGTGGATTTCCGTCAGGGAGAGGCGTCCGTCAACGACCCTCCCCCACACCAGCCTGCCGCTGGACGCTCCGATGTCTACGGCTATATGATTTTCCACGGCCTGCACCTCACTTATTCCCGAGATGAAACACTTCCTGCAGCTCGACCGTAACCGGGCTATGATCCGCATGGGTCTCCATGACATCCTTCATGTACGCCCACCATTTTTGGCAGATTTCCGTCTCTGCGGTCTTGCCCCAGCGCTCTTCGTCATCGATTTCCAGATAGGCGAACAAGGTATTTGTCTTCGCGTCCAGAAAAATCGAATAGCTCTGTGCGCCATGCTCGCGCAGCATCTCCACCATCTCGGGCCAAATCTCGTCGTGCCGCTTCTGGTACTCCGCATGGCAGTCGGCAAATACCTTCATGGCAAAAGCCTTGCGAATCATCTTGAAATCCCCTCCTCTTTTCACTCCCAATACATTCAGCCCACGATCAGGGCAAACACAACCCCTGGGCCGTGAACGCCAATCGTCAGATCATTTTCAATGTCGGCAGAGCGGCTTGGTCCCGAGATAAAATGGATGCCTGCGGGAAATTGCGCTCGCGGACGGCCATCAAAATGAGCCAGCACCTCCCCCATGCGCGTCGCAATCCGCTCCGCCGGAAGGATCGCCATCACGACAGCAGGCAAAAGACTGACTGACCTGCCCTGATTGCCAGATGAGGTGCAAACCAGAGAACCCGTGTAGGCGATGCCGTACTCTGCCATTGTAATTCCGATATCTGCCTCTGCTGCATAGCGAAGCACATCCTTCTGCTCTTCCGCATGCCAGACGACGATTTCTGCTTCCGGCAGGGCTTGTTGCCAATCCAGCGCATTCAGCTCCGGCTGATTTTGGCGGATGATCTCATAGGCTCCCAGTTCCTTTGCCTTTTCCGCGATATAGGTTTTCGCTGCCTCCAGATCAGGTACCCGAACCACATGTCCGCCAGCCTTTTGCCAGTTCTCGCTGAACAGAGCGATTCGCTCCTCCTGATCAAGCGAAAAACGCCGCCAATCCGGCGGAGCGCCCTTGTGAGGATGAGCAGGCTTTTCCGTCAATCGCGGACGACCAAGGCGGTCTGCGATTCTTTGCATGAACCGATCCTGCTTGTTGCGCGACTCTTCATTCATCGCCCACGCCACCTTTCTCGCGTTCGTTGAGATGGCGGTGCAGCCGTTCCCGTATCTGCTCATCCATCTCTGTCCGCTCCCTCTGGATGTCGCGCTCCAATGCCTGCCAGCCCTCGCGAAAGGACTTCTTGGGCAATGGAGACGTATGCCTGTGCTGGTTCCAGCCCTTAAGCGGCCCAATCCTGGCCTTGATGACACCATCTCGCAGCAAAAGCTTCTGCATGACGCGTCCCCAGCGCAGGGCGCGACCGTACCGCTTGTGCGACGACATCACAAAGCGAAAGCCTTTCATCCCCGCTTTCTCTTCCCCGGACTGTACCCCTTGCTCCACTTTTCGCTGTCGCAGATAGACCAGCATGTCATGCAGCGGGATTTTGACCGGACATGCTTCATAGCAGGCGCCGCACAGACTGGAGGCATTGGCGATGTCGTCCCATTCGGCTACGTTTTTGTTCAGCGCAGGCTTCAGCACCGCCCCG
Source organism: Brevibacillus panacihumi W25 (assembly GCF_000503775.1). Lineage (GTDB taxonomy): Bacteria > Bacillota > Bacilli > Brevibacillales > Brevibacillaceae > Brevibacillus > Brevibacillus panacihumi_A. Next base: position 1,723,165 of record NZ_KI629785.1, read on the forward strand.
ATCGGACCGCTGTAGGTGCTGCCGTACGCGTGGCCGCCGATGTGCCGGTATACCGGGCAGGCGTTGAGACAAGCACCGCAGCGGATGCAATTGAGCAGCTCCTGAAAATGCGGGTCGCCCAATTGCAGCGACCGCCCATTGTCGACGATGATCAGGTGCATTTGCTCGGGACCGTCCCGATCCTCTGCGCGTCTCGGCCCGGAAATTCCCGACATGTAGACGGTCAGCTTCTGCCCTGTCGCCGAGCGGGGCAAGAGCGTCGCCATCACCTCGAGATCGTCCCAGGTGGGAATGATGCGCTCCATGCCCATCAGCGTAATTTGCGTCTTGGGAACAGTCGTCACCATGCGGGCGTTGCCTTCGTTTTCAAACAGAACGATGGAGCCGCTCTCCGCAATCGCAAAATTGCAGCCCGTCATTCCGATGTCGGCTTCGAGGAATTTTTCCCGCAGCTTTCTGCGCACAAAGCCTGCCAAAGCCGTCGTATCCGGGGGAAGCTCCTCCCCTGCCTCCTTGGACAGCAGTTCGGCAATCTGGTAGCGGTTTTTGTGAATGGCCGGAATGATGATATGGGACGGCGGTTCGTTCGCCAGCTGGATGATGTACTCCCCGAGGTCGGTCTCCACCGCCTCCACTCCTGCCGCTTGCAGAGCCTGGTTGATATGCAGCTCCTCGGAGACCATCGACTTGGATTTGACCACCGAACGCGCTCCGCACTGCTTGGCGATGTCCAGCGTCAGCGCCGCCGCTTCTTCGGCAGTATCGGCAAAATGGACGTGAACACCGTTGGCCCGTGCATTCTCCACGAACTCCTGCAGGTAGTAATCCAGGTGGGCGATCGTGTGCAGCCTGATCTGACGCGCTCGCTCCCGCCACTCCTCCCAGTTTCCGTGCTCCTGCGACGCCACCTGTTTGCCTGCGCGCAGCCGTTCTGTGGTGAACTTTACTGCGTTGCGCAAAAACTCGTCGGAAAGCGCCTGTCGCGCCCGCTCCTGGACTGTCCTAGGCTCGGCTGACCGCATGCTCGCTCACCCCCTCGTACAGCAATTCAGCCAGATGAAGAACGCGAATCGGCTGGCCGCGATAGCTCAGATGTCCGGCTATGTTCATCAGACACCCCATGTCCGTACCGACCAGCACCTGTGCTTCGGTCTCCAGGATGTGGTCTGCCTTTTCGCTCACCATCGCCCCGGAGATGTCGCTCATCTTCACGGCAAAAGTACCGCCGAACCCGCAGCAATCCTCGGCAAAAGGCAAAGGGATCAACTCCAGACCTTTGACGTTTTCCAGCAACAGCAGCGGCTCTTCCTTGACTCCGAGCAGCCGCGACCCGTGACAAGAGGGATGGTAGGTCACTTTGTACGGAAAACTCGCCCCGATGTTCTGTATCTCTAAGACGCGGACCAGAAATTGCGAAAATTCAAACGTTTTCTTTTGCAATCGGAGCGCTTTTTCCAACATGACGGGATCGTCGCGAAACAGCTCCGGGTAGTAATGATGAATCATCCCGGTGCAGGAGCCGGAGGGAGAGAGGACGTAATCGCTCCCCTCAAACGCCTCCAAAATCGTTCTCGCAGACGCCTTGGCTTCCTCCCGGTATCCGCTGTTGAATGCCGGCTGACCGCAGCAGGTCTGCACCTCGGGAAAATGAAGCGCAATTCCGTATCGGGCGAGCAAGCGGACCATCGATTCTGCTGCGCGCGGGTAGAGGCCGTCACATAAGCAGGTTACAAACAAGGAAATTTTCACCTTTACCACCTTCATTTCACTGTCATCCCTTTTTCTTCGCGGGTGCGTGCGGCGATCCCTGCCGCTAGCGGGTAAACGCCGCCTGCACACCGCCGTCGATCGTCAGCATGCAGCCCGTCGTTTTCTCTGAGCGGGACGAAGCGAAGAACAGGATGCCTTCCGCAATATCTTTCGGGTAGATATTGACCAAGAGAGTGGTGCGCTTGCGATAGTACTCCTCCAGCTCGTCTGGCTTGATTCCGTAGGCCGCGGCGCGCTCATTGCGCCAGCTGGAGTTCCAGATCGCCGAGCCTTGCAAGATGGCGTCAGGCAAAATCGAGTTGACGCGAATGCCGTACTCGCCTCCCTCTGCCGCGATGCAACGGGCCAAATGGACTTCCAGCGCTTTGGCCGAGCTGTAGGCGGAGACGTTTTTGCCCGCGTAGACCGAATTTTTCGAGCCGACAAACACCATATTGCCGCCGATGCCCTGCGCCTTCATCTGCTTGAAGGCTTCCCGGGCGACGAGAAAATAGCCCGTGCCCAGCACCGAGATATTCAGCTCCCATTCCTGGAGAGTGGTTTCGTCAAACGGGCTGGAGGTAGCCAGACCCGCGTTGTTGACGACGACATCGATCCCACCGTAGGCGAGCGCCGCTTCCTTCAATGCCGCAACGACCTCCTCCTCTCGCGTCACGTCCATTTTGACCGCGATCGCTCTCCCGTCTCCATAGCGGGCATTGATTTCATCTGCCACCTGTCTCGCCCCGTCGATGTTCAGATCCGCCACCACAACATGGGCTCCTTGTGCGACGAAGCTGCGGCACGTCTCGCTTCCGATCCCACCAGCCCCCCCTGTCACAAATACGACTTGGCGCGAAAACTCCGCTTCTGGCGGCGCCAGCGTCAATTTATACAATTCCAGCGGCCAGTACTCCACCAGATACGATTCCTGTTCGGAAAGCGAGACGAAATCACCCAATGCTGTGGCGCCGCGCATGACGGCAATTGCCCGGTGATAGAGAGCGCCGCTCACCTTGGAGGCGGCCCAGCTTTTTCCGGTATTGATCATGCCGATTCCCGGAATCAGGATCACGCGGGGAGCTGTCTCGGACATTTGATCTCCTTCGCTGTGATTCCGTTCAAAATACGCCTGGTACTCCCGCTGATACCGGTCAATACCATCGCGAAGCTGCTGCTTGAGCACGCCTACATCCCGCGTCGCCGGGTCCCACTCGACAAACAGAGGCACCATCTTGGTATGCACCAGATGATCCGGGCAAGCCGCGCCGATCTGGGAAAGGGTTTTGCCTTCCTTGCTGTTGACGAATGCAAGGACGTCCTGTGCGTCATCAAAAGTCAGGATCATGCGCTTTTGTCCACTGACGGCACCGCGGATGAGCGGCATAAGCTGCGCCAGGACTTCTTTGCGCTCCGGTTCGGGAAGACTTTCACAAACTTGCCCGCCAAAGACCTGATCCTTCTGCACCCTCGCCGCAATGAATCGTTCCGCCTCTTGAATGACGGCAATTGTCTTGGCATAGCATTGTTCCGCTGTCTCTCCCCACGTCACCAGGCCGTGCTTTTCCATCAAGACCAGCTCAGCTTGCGGATTTTGCGCCACACCCTCGGCGATCATTTTGGACAGCGTAAAGCCAGGCCGCACATACGGCACCCAGACAAAGCGGTCGCCGAAAATCTCGCGCGCCACTTCTCTGCCGTTGTCAGCGCAGCAAATGCTGATGATCGCATCCGGATGCGTATGATCCACATGGGGAAAAGGCAGGAACGCATGGAGCAGCGTCTCGATGGAGGGACGGGGATGCTTGCTGTCGATCATGCAGTGGGCGAGATACGCGACCATCTCCTCATCCGACATCTCCTCCCTCGCCAGGAGCGGCAGCACATCGTCGAGACGCAGTCCGGTAAACTGATGAGCCTTCATCGTCGCCAGATCCGAACCGCTTCCCTTCACCCACATGATGTCGATCTCTCTGCCGCGAAAATCCGTTCCTTTTGTTTTCGTAGAGGTATTGCCCCCGCCCCAGTTGCAAACCCGCCGATCCGCTCCGATCAGGTTCGATCGATAAACCAGCTCTTCCAATCCGCTTTGCAGGTGATCTGCTTGGTCACGATCCCATAAGCTTCGTATCATTTCCTACCTCCAACGAATGTAAGGATTTCAGTGGTGCCCCGAGGAACAGCCTGCCCTGGGGCACCTTCCTGACTAATAGACCTGCTTCCACTCCCCGATGTTCGACGGGTCGAATTTGAAAGGATCACCCAGCATGATCTGGGTGCCGTCCCCATCCGTGATGATCTCCTTTTCGCCCAGCTTCCCGGCTGTAAACTTCTCTCCTGCCTTCCCGGTGATCGTCCCTTTGACCAGCGCATCTGCCGCATAGCCGGAGAGATAGCCCACGTCGACCGGATTCCACAGATACATCCACGGGCTGACGCCGCTTTCGATGTACTCTGCCATTTCACTCGGGAGTCCCAGCCCGGTCAGCTTCACTTTGTCCTTCAAGCCCTTGTCGGTCAGCACTTTTCCAGCCGCTGCGATCCCGACGGTCGTCGGCGCGATGATCGCTTTCAGGTCAGGATAGGATTTGAGCAGGGCTTCGGTCTCGGACACGCTCTTGTCGCGCAGATCGTCCCCGTACGCCACCTTGACCAGCTTCATGTCCTTGTATTTCGGGTCTTCCAGTTCTTTTTTCATCCATTCGATCCAGAGATTCTGGTTCGTCGCCTGCGAAGTGGCGCTCAGCACCGCGATCTCTCCTTTGCCGCCGATCATCTCCGCCGCGGCTTGGATCTGGACGCGGCCGATCCGCTCGGGGTCTGCCTGGTTGATGTGGACCATGCGGCTTTGCGCGTTCACCGCCGAATCGAGCGAAAGCACCTTGATCCCGGCGTCCATCGCTTTTTTCAGGGCGGGCTGCAACGCCTCCGGGTCATTGGCGACCACGGCAATCGCATCTACCTTCTGGGATATCAACTCTTCAATCATCTGAATCTGCGCTTCTGCTGTCGGCTGGTCTGGCGCTTTCAGGATGGCTTCGCCGCCTGTCTCTTCGATCGCGATCTTGAAGCCTTCCATCTGCTTTTCGCCGTAAGGGTTTCCGGTATTCTTAAAGATGATGGCGAAGCGCTTTTTCCCGCCTGCGTCACCGGAGCCGCCCGGCTGGCTCGCCGTCTGGCTGCACGCTGCAAGCATGGAAGCCGCGAGCAGGACGGTCAAGAATGATGTCACAACCTTTTTCATGCCAATTCCCCCCATTTTGAATTCCTATACAAAACAGGTTTCACCCCGTGATGTATCCTGTCTCAGCCTGCCCTCTTCCCCTTGCCCAGCCTTCCCTTCAGGTTGGGAATCGTGACGGCGGCGATCAAGAGCAGTCCGATGATGATCAGGAGCATTTGTGCAGGCACATTGACCAGCCCCAGCCCATAGCGCAAATAGCCAATGAGAAACACCGCCAATATCGCGCCGATCATCCGGCCCTTTCCGCCTGCCGTGCTGATCCCCCCCAGCACCACCATCGCAATCACGTCCAGCTCATAGCCCGTCGCGATGTTGGGACGCGTGCTGCCCATGCGCGAGGTGAGAAAAAGGGCGGTCACAGCGGCCATCAAGCCTGCAAGGGTAAAAACGATGATCTTGATGCGGTCCACCTTGATCCCAGAAAATTGACTGGCTGTCAGATTGTTTCCCATCGCATAGACACGTCTGCCAAATGTCGTCTTGTGGAGCAACAGGATAAACGCGATGGCAAAGATGACAAAGACAAGAAAGATAAACGGCACGGGCCCCACATACCCCCAGCCCAAATAGCTGAACCATTCCGGAAACTTGCCCCTGGCCTGGTCCTCCAGGATGATGTAGGCGATGCCCCGGTAGAGGATCATCGTCCCCAGCGTTACGATCACCGCTGACAGCTCCTTGAATTGGGTGATCAAAAGCCCGTTTATGTAACCGCATAAGGCACCGACGCCCAAACAGATGAAGACCGCCAGCTCCATCGGCACGCCGCGGGTATACAAATCCGCCATCACCACGGAAGACAGGGCGACGATGGAAGCCACCGAAATGTCAATATCCCCCAGGATGATGATCAGCACCATCGGCAGGACGATAAAAGCCTTGTCCAGGAAAGTCATCGTCGCGTCCCGCAAGCTGTCGGCGTTCAGATAGTACGGCGACAGATACGCATTCAAGGCATGTACGAGGAGGAAGATCAAGACCAGCATCCACTCCCATTGCAGAAAAAAGGCTTTCCAAGAAAATGCCCGGCTTCCGAGCAACACACGCTTTTCCATGCTCAAATCTGCCTCCTCATCAGGTTGTTGCGATCGACGCCCCGTTTCACCAGCGCATTGATCACGACGGCAATCAAGATGATCGCACCTTGGATTCCCATCTGCCAGAACGGAGAGACATTGATCAGCGGCAGGGCATTGTTCAGCATTCCGAGAAGTATGGAGCCGAGAATAATGCCGGAAATTTTCCCGGAGCCTCCGGCAATGCTGACGCCCCCGAGCACACAGGCCGCGATGACGCTCAGCTCATAGCCAACCGCTGTATCGCCTTGTGCAGAGGCGAATTTCGCTACCCACAGCACGCCAGCCAGCCCGGACAGCCCTCCCATGATCGTATAGACCAGCCACAGAATCTTGTCATTCTGGATGCCGCTGATTCGCGCCGATTCGGGGTTGCTGCCGACTGCGTAGATTTGCCTGCCAGTGCGCGTGTAGGTAATGAAATAATAAAAGAGGATATAAATGAAGACTGCGATCAGGATGAGCGTATTGATGCCCAGAACGGAGCCTGTAGCAATCGCCTTGAACGAAGCAGGCATCTGATGGGCGCTTACCCACTTGCCGCCGCTTGCAAAAAAGGTCGTGCCGCGAAATACGTTCATCATCCCCAGCGTCGCAATGATCGGCAAAATGCCGGCCTTGGCCACCAGAAGTCCGATGATTGCCCCGCAGATGAGCCCCACCAGTATCCCCAACAGAATCGCCAGCAGCGGATGCACATCGGGATAGGCGCTCACTGTCAATGCCGCGATCATTCCCGACAAGGCCAGAGTAGCGCCAATCGACAGATCGATCCCGCGCGTCACGATCACCAGCATCATGCCGACGACCAGGATGCTTAATATCGCTGTATTGGTCACCATGTCGCTGAGATTTTCCATGGTTAAAAAGCTCGGATTGCGAAGCTGGACCCCGATGGCAAGCATCAAGATAAACAGCAACAGCCCCAACTCGCGAAACCGGGCGAAACTAGCTCCGAACGATGTCTTCTCCAGCGTCTTGCCTGTCAACTCAACCACCACCTTCTTCATCCACTGTCACCCGAAGCAACAGGTGTCTATGAAATTGCCTGGTTCGCCATCGCTGCCGCAAGGATTTCCTCCTGCCTAATGTTGGCTGCTTCGAGAGTCGCTGTCACCCTTCCCTCGCGCATGACGATTATCCGGTCACTCATGCCGATCACTTCCGGCATCTCGGAGGACACCATGATGATGCCATAGCCTTGAGCGGCCAGCTCGCTGATCATGTTATAGATCGCCGATTTGGCCCCGACGTCGACGCCTTTGGTCGGTTCGTCGAGGATCAGGACGTCCAGGTGGGCGGTCAACAGTTTGGCCACCACCACTTTTTGCTGATTCCCGCCAGAGAGGGAACTGGCGAGATCAAAAATGCTCTGCGCCTTGACCTGCACCTTTTCCCCCAGGGTCTTTGCCAGCTCCGCCTCTTTTTTCTCATCCACCCAGCCCCTTCGGGAAAGCTGGTCCAAGGCAGACAATGTGATGTTGCGTCCGATGCCCCAATCCAGCACCAGCCCTTGTTTCTGCCGATCCTCCGGCAGGTAGCCGATGCCCGCCTTCATCGCATCCCAAGGATGACGTATGACGATCTCTTCGCCTCGCAGAAACACCCTGCCCCGATCCGGATTCGCGATGCCAAACAACGCCTGGCACACCTCCGTCCTCCCGGCACCGACCAGTCCGGTCAAACCGAGGATTTCGCCGCGTCTCAGCGAAAAAGAGACATCTGCAAAATAGCCCGTCTTGCCCAGCCCCTCGACCCGCAGCACTTCTTCGCCCGGTTCCGTACGTCTTTGCGGGAACATTTGCGTGATCTGCCGCCCCACCATCGCGACAATCAACGCCTCGTTGGATATCTCCTTGACGCCCCAGCTCCCGATATAGCGCGAATCGCGAAAGACTGTCACTTTGCTCGCCAGGCGGTACATGTCCTCGAAGCGATGCGAGATGAAGATGATGGATGCCCCATCGTCCCGCAGCTTTTCGGCAATCCTGTACAGCTCCTCGCTCTCCCTCGCCGTCAACGCTGCTGTCGGCTCATCCATGATGATGATCCGGGCCCGCATCGACAAGGCCTTTGCAATCTCGACGATTTGCTGCTGCGCGACACTCAGTGCCCCCATCCTCGTACGCGGGTCCAGATTGCTGCCCAGTTCTTGCAAGAGCAGCTTGGCCTCTTCATGCATCTCGCTCCAGCGGATCCGCTTGGTTCGCTTGCTTACCTTCTCATGACCCATGAATATATTTTCCGTGACGCTCAGATCGGGAAAGCAGGTCACATGCTGATAGATCGCCGCGATTCCCAGCCTTTGGGCATCCTTCGGGCTGTTGATTTGCGTGCGCACCCCGTTCAGGATGATTTCCCCCTCATCCGGAAGATGGACACCTGTGATGATTTTGATAAATGTGGATTTTCCTGCGCCATTCTCCCCCATCAAGGCGTGGATTTCGCCTTTTTTAAGTTGAAAATGCACGCGGTCCAACGCCTTTACTCCTGGAAACGCTTTCGTAATTCCCTTCAGTTCCAACACATAGTCCGACATCGCTCTCCTCTTTTCTGTCCGAATATATGTTTCTATCGTTGTATTGAGTTATTATTTTGTTTGTTTTCTTCTGTTTATCTGTATGTTGATGATTATATATCTTTTGCTTTTGTTTGTATATGCAATTTTTGTATTTTTCCTTGTTTTCAGAAAAATGTTGTTAAAGAATTTCGTGATCCTCTGACTGAAGTGGAGCAGAGGAAAAAGGGAAAAAAGCTCCAGGCGGGTTGGGATCTTCGCTGTGGGCCTCACTGGCCGCCTCCACTCCAAAGGCGGAACCGCGGCCAAAAGCAGCCACTTCCAAGACGTGTTTCAGAGTTGGCCGCTGAAATCTTGTTCCGGCTTGGTCAAGATCCCAAATGCCTTCGTTTTTTCCCTTTTTCCTCGACCAACTGTTTCTGGTCTCCCTGATAATAAAAAATGTCCCTCGACAGAAACATTTTCTGCTCCGGGACATTTTTGAATCCTCCTAGTATTTAACTAGTTAATCAACCTAACTGCCGAGCATTCCAGTAGCAGGCTCACGCTCCTACTTTGCATAGCAATCACAGGTCATAATGTGATCGTTGACCATCCCTACTGCCTGCATGTAGGCATAGCAAATCGTCGAGCCTACGAACTTGAATCCTCGCTTCTTCAGGTCCTTGCTCATTTGGTCGCTGATCGGGGTCTGAGCCGGCACATCACTTAATTGGCGAAAATGGTTCTGGATCGGTTTGCCACCCACGAAGGACCAGATGTATTCGCGGAAGCTTCCGAATTCCTCCACGACCCGAAAATAAGCGTGGGCATTGGCGATTACCGCCTGGATCTTCAATCTATTGCGCACGATTCCTTCGTCCTGGAGCAGCTCTTCTATCTTCTTCTCATCGTATTGGACAATCTTCGCCGGGTCAAACTGGTCGAAAGCGCGGCGATAGCCCTCTCTCTTTTTCAGGATGGTATACCAGCTCAAGCCGGCCTGCGCTCCTTCGAGATTAAGAAATTCAAACAGCAGGCGATCATCGTAGACAGGAACCCCCCACTCCTGATCGTGATACGCCTGGTACAACGGATCTTGCGTCACCCAACCGCAACGGTTCATCCCCAACACTCCTTCACTAGCGAACATATATTCTGATTTCAGAATAATGCAAGTTAGGCTGAAGTGCAAGTTTCCTAGACTTTTGCCGGCTCCTTCCCATCGGCGAATTGCTTCAGGCAGGCATTTTCTCCAATCATGAGCAGGACGTCGTTTTCCTTGATGATTTGGTCGGGAGAAGGATTGACGCTGATTTCTTCACGGGTTCTGATGGCGATTACGCTCAGATGGTATCTTGCCCGAATGTCCAATTCACGCAAGCTTTTTCCGGCCAAGCGGGAAGGCACCTTGATCTCCTCTATGCTGTAGTCCTTCGACACTTAATAAAATTCAACACGTTCGGCGACATCAGACTGTGGGCAACCCGTTCACCCATATCCCGCTCCGGGTACACCACTTTATCCGCTCCTATTTTGCTGAGCACTTTGCCATGGTATTTATTCAGTGCCTTCGCTACGATATGCTTCACACCGAGCTCTTTTAAAAGCAATGTGGTTAAAATGCTTGCCTGAATGTCATTGCCGATCGAGACGACTACGACATCGAAGTTGCGGATTCCGATCTCCCGCAACGCATTTTCCTCTGTGGTGTCGGCGATGACCGCATGAGTAACAAAGTCCCGGCTCTCTTCAATGCGAACTTCGTCTCTATCGATCCCCAGAACCTCATTCCCTGCCTCGTACAGTCGATTGGCAATGCTTGAACCAAATCTGCCCATTCCGATGATGGCGTATTGTTTTCCCATGATGTCCATGACCTCCTTTCGTGAATGCCCCGTGCTACCCAATCATGAGCTTCCCTTTTGGATACTGGTAATGGTCCTTGCGTCTCTTCCTGGCCAGGGCGAAAGCGATCGTCAGTGTACCTACCCTTCCGGCGAACATCGTAAAAATAATCAAGATTCTTCCCAAGGGAGAAAGCTCTGGCGTCAGTCCCATGGAAAGGCCCACCGTACCGAAGGCGGAAGTCGCTTCAAACAAGATCATGAAAAAATCTGCCCCTTGCTCTGTAATCGTGAGACACATCGTGATACATGTCACAAGCAAAAGGCCGGCCACTGTTACCGTCAATGCCTTGTAGACCAGATCGTGCACAATCCGGTGCCGGAAAAAGGAAACATCCTCTTTGCCTTTGATCTGTGACCATACCGCTCCCAATAAAGTAGCGGTCGTGGTCGTTTTGATCCCGCCCCCTGTAGACCCCGGAGACGCTCCTATGAACATGAGATAGATCGTCAAAAGAAGCGTAGGATGTGTCAAATCAGGAATATTGAGTGTGTTCGATCCTGCTGTCCGGGGAGTGACCGCTTGATAGAAAGAAGCGAGGAATTTTCCTGTTGCGCCAAGCGGTTGGATGGTTTTGGGGTTCTTCCATTCAAAGAACAAAATGAGCAATGTTCCCGCGACAAGCAAGATGGCGCTCATCGTCAAAACGACTTTGGTATGCAGGGAAAGGCGACGGGTCATCCGGTATTCGAACAGCTCATTCATCACGATAAACCCGATTCCGCCAAGCGTGATCAGGCCGGCTACGACCAAAGTGACCAAGGGATCTTCCGCATAGTCAGTCAGACTTTTAAACTCCCCCATGAGATCAAAGCCTGCGTTGTTGAAATTGGAGATGGCATGGAAAAACCCAAAGTATATCGCCCTGCCCAGCGGCATGTCGTAGGCAAAGCGAAGGCTGAGCAGCACTCCTCCGACGCCTTCTATGATCACGGTAAAAATCAGGATTTTCCTGGCCAGACGAACGATCCCTTGGATGGAGAGGTGATTGAGCGATTCCTGGAGAAGCATTCTCTTTTTTAAGGAAACCCTTTTGCCCAGAATGAGAGCAAAAAAGGTGGCAAAGGTCATGAATCCGAGTCCCCCGACTTGAATCAACGATAGAATGACCAGCTGTCCAAACCAGGTAAAGGTGGAGCCGGTATCCACTACCACCAGCCCCGTCACACAGGTAGCGGAAGTCGATGTAAAAAGGGCATCCAGCCAAGGCAGCCCCTCTCCGTCTTGCGTCGCTATGGGGAAGGATAACAGAATGGAGCCAATCAGAATGATAACGATAAAACCAATGACCAACACTTTCGGCGGATCCGGCGAAAACCGCTTTAATGATTGCTTGACGGCCAAACGTATCCCATCCTTAGTTATCCAAAGTGAATCTTAAGTTCCTGTCCGATAGATTACCCAGCAAATGCTGCCAAAATACAACAGCCCCAGCCAATTGAAAAAACCGTGCTCCGACACAGGTACTGTGTGCAGGCACGGCTATACGAGACAGATAGGCTATATCTTGATCCATTGAAAAATGGCAGTTGTCAGTTGCGGCACATAAGTGATCAGGAACATCACGACGAACGCCATGACCAGGAATGGCAGCAACGCCCTCACCAGACGCTCGATTTTGACCTCCGCCAAAGCGGACGTCACAAACAAGACGGTCCCCACTGGCGGCGTCATCAGCCCGATTGTCAGGTTGATGGTGATCAAGACACCAAAGTGAATCGGGTCCACACCGTAATTCATTGCAATCGGGTAGAGAATCGGCACCAACAGAATCAACGCTGCTACCCCGTCCAGGAACATCCCGACAAGAAAGAGAATCAGGTTGACCAGAAGCAGGAAGGCCCACTGTGTATCAGCAAAGGCCAAGATGCTTTTGGCAATCAACTGCGGAATTTTTTCATACGTCAGCACCCAGCCAAACAGGTTGGATACGGTGATCAAAAAGGCAACAGTCGCGGACGTAATGACGGTATTGCTTAAAATTTTCGGCAAATCCTTGAATTTCAGCTCGCGGTAAAAGAAGGCTCCCACCAGGAAGGCGAGCAGCGCTGCGATGGCAGCCGACTCCGTCGCGGTGAAGATCCCCAGCAAAATCCCCACCATGATGATGGTTGGAATCGCCAATGCCGGCAGCACGTTGAACGTATCCTTCCAGACCTTGCTCCAGGTCGGCCGTTCGGAGCGGGGAAAGTTCTGTTTGATCGAGATCACGTAGATCATCAGGGCAAAACAAACGCCGAACAGAATCCCTGGCACAATCCCGGCAACAAACAACTTGCTGATGGACACGCCTGCCAACACGCCGTAAATGATGAACGGCATGCTGGGCGGAATCAGCGGTCCAACGATGGAGGAAGCGGCTGTCAGCGCGGATGCAAAATCGCGTGAATAGCCTTGCTTCTCCATCTCTGGCACAATGGTGCGGCTCATGACGGCTGTCTGTGCTGTAGCCGAACCCATAATGGAAGCGAGGAACATGTTTGCCGCCACATTTACATAGGCCAGCCCCCCTCTGACGCTTCCGAAGACGACAGACGAAAAACGAATCAATCGGGTCGTAATCCCGCCCGTATTCATCAATTCGCCGACAAGAACAAACATCGGAATAGCCAGCAAGCTGAAGTTCTGGATGCCGTTGAACAATCGCTGCGGAAGCGAGTCAAACATGCCAAAGTTTCCGGTGGTCAGCACGTAGATAACGGTGGTCAATCCGAGAACGATCGCGATCGGCACGCCAAACAAGAGCAAGAGAAAAAAGAGAATCAGCGTGATCATGGGGCAGTCTCCTCCTTGACGGGCGGCGTCCCCCCGGTTTGCAAGAGTTTCAAAAGGTTATCGATGCCAAACAGCACGATCAGCACCATACTGACTGGCAATGCAGCAAAGGTTACCCACAGCGGGACTGGCAATGTCGTCGCCATCTGGTTCAGCACTCCCTCGGAGGTGAGCCATTTCCAGCTGTAAACCCCGACGACTGCCCCAAAAAGCACAATCGAAATCTGGCTCACCAGTCTGAGGATAAAGAGAGGGGTCCCCTTTAACCGATCTTCCAGCAGCGTTACCGAAGCCATCATGGAGCGCTTCAGGCCGATGCTTCCCCCCAAAAATGTAATCCAGGCAAACAGGATCAAGGACAGCTCGTCCGCCCAGTAAATGGGACTGTTCAAGAAGTAACGAAACACGACGGCAGCTACCAGATTTACCGCAAGGACCGCGATGATCGCCACATTGATCCATACAGTTATCGTCTCTATGACATCACTAACCCGGGTCAGCATGTTTGCTCGTTTTTCCATTCAGGTGTACTCCTTACTGGTTGGAAATCTCTTTCGCTTTCTTGAGGAAGGCGGCAATCTCAGGACTCTTCGCGCTCCAAGCCGACTCTACCCCTTCTACGTATGGTGCGAAATCTTCTTTTTTCAGCTCGCTGATTGTAAAATCAGGCTGCTGTTTTAAAAATTCCAAACCTTCAGTCTCATTTTTCGAGACATCTTGAGCGTTGAACTCCATCGCTGCCGTGATGCTTTCCTCCAACAGCTTCTTGTCTTCGTCAGACAGCCCGCTCCAGCGATCCTTGTTGATCAGAATCCCGCCGATCCAGTACATATGCTTGGAAGGCGTCATTTCTTTGGCAATCTCATACAGTTTTTCCGGTTGCACAGATTCCGAGTCGATGTCGATTCCATCAATGACACCGGTTTGCAGCGCAGTGTACACCTCGGTCAACGGCATCGGAGTCGGGCTCACCTGCAGAGATTTGTAGAAGTCGAGAATCGTCGGGCTCGGAGTCACACGAAGCTTCTTGCTCGCCAGGTCAGCCGGTTGTGTGATTGGAGCCGATTTCATCAGATAGTAACGGAATCCTGAGGAGAGATAACCCAGACCATGTACATTGTTTTTGCCAAGCGTCTCAAACAGGGCCATCGATTCCTGGCTGCTCCACAGCTTGTATGCTTGATCATGGTTCTCCACTACGAATGGCATCAACCAGGCGCCGAATGCGTCGGAATGGCTGCTCAGCTCGGCTGCGGTGATAATTGCCATATCGATATTGCCTGTGTCCAGCTGCTGCATCATATCTTTTTCATTGCCCAGCTCACCGCCGGGGTACAGCTCCAGACTGATGCGTCCATCCGACTTGCTTTGCAAATCCTGATTCAACTTTTCTAAAGCACGATTCCAGGAGTGATTCGGCTTCGTGATGTCGCCGATTTTGAGAACGAGTTTTTCTCCCCCGTTTCCAGAGGGAGCGGAACCACCTTCAGTGGCCCCGCCTGCAGAATTGGATGCACCGCCGCAGCCGGCGAGCGATAGCGAGAATGTCAACAATGCGGCGATGGAAAGCAACAGTCCCTTTTTCATCGGATACCCCCTGTCATGTATGACCCTGGCTTACTTGGAATAGTAGCGAACTTCAAAAATTTTGCAGCCGTTTGGCGACTTCCATGGACCGTGCTTCATTCCGGGAGGACGCGTGGCCACCATCCCCGCAGTAAACTCCTCATTCAGCACCAGGTCGATGATCGAGCCTTCAATAATGTACAGCTCTTCCCAGAAATCATGAATTTGCACGCCGTTCGGGCTGGTGTCTGTACCTGGTTCAAATTGCAGGATGCGTGTCGCTACATTAGTCTCGGGATCACGTGCGATAATGCGCTCGGACAGGCCTTTGACATTTTCAAACGGGATCGCTTCGAATTTGGTAAAATCAGTAAACTCCAACTCTCTTTTTGGCATTTCTTATTCCTCCTCGGCATCTTTCAAAATTTTGACCATGTATTGAAGGGAAATGGTCTTATTCGTTACGGGGTCAAACAATTCAGCCCGGAATGCGCTTCCAAATTGAAAGTGACCTTCCAACAACGGCAAGGTACCACAGAACAGGGCGATTCCTCTGCTCGCATAGCCTCGCTCTTCCACAATACGGTACAATTCCTCTGGTGTCATGAACGAATCCAGCTTGCCCGACTGATAGAGCTGTTCTTCTCCATCCACGAGAACCCAGCTGCGCATCTCGATCTGATCCCAGTGGTCCACAATCTCATCCAACGCCCACAATTCCTTGGAAACCGGCTTGGCGCAAACCTGCTTGGATTTCTGGATCGAGACGGCCTCCAGCACGCGGTCGGTATGATCACTTCCCAATCCGATATACCAGCGGCCGTCGATGTCCAGTGCGACAACTTCCGCCTCCCCGCTTCCGTCATTGCTCACCTGGGTCAATTCTGGAGACGGCTGCAACAATTCCGGCGAGAGATCGTACATCATCGGGACTCGCGGCGGAGCGGGAATGCCCAATTCCTTTAACTCCTCGATATGTGCGATCAATGCCTCCTGGTCCTTCGAGGTGTAGCCGGCGATGACCAGTCGGCGTGGTTTGAAGCTTACTACATGGTCAGCTACGATAAATTCCATAACCTGTGACTCTCCCTCCTTGAATATCAGGTTGGCAATACGCGATGTTTCAATTGCGGGAATACCTCGCGAATATGTGAGATTTGCTGCAAATCAATTTCTGCCTTCAAAATGGTCTCTTGCTCTCCGGCCGAAGCGATGGTCACGCCCCATGGATCGACGATCTGGCTGTGGCCGCCCATCACTACGTTCTTGGTCGTGCCCACGCAGTTGGAAGAAATCAGATAGCATTGATTCTCCAAGGCGCGGGCCTGATTGAACAGATTCCAGTGGGCAAGACGCTGATGCGGCCAGCCCGAGGTGATCAACAGGATTTCCGCCCCCATGTCCACCTGCTTGCGGAACAGCTCCGGAAAACGCAAATCGTAGCAGGTGGCCAATCCGACGTTGCCAAACGCGGTTTTGACCACGCTGATCTCTTTGCCCGGCGTCAGCAATTGCCCTTCGGCTGAACCGTAGCGGAACAGGTGAATCTTGCGGTAGGTCCCGATCAAGTCCCCCTCCGGATTGAAAAACAGGCTGGTATTGTAATAGCTGTCGCCGTCTTTTTCTACAAAGCTGCCGGCGAACAGATGGGTCTGCAAAGCCTTTGCCTTTTTCGCAAACCGCTCCACATACGGCCCATCGAGCGGCTCGGCCTCGGCATGATAACGATCAAAGGAGAAGTAGCCGGTAGCCCAGATCTCCGGTAGC
The DNA here is from genome assembly GCF_000503775.1 of Brevibacillus panacihumi W25. Taxonomy (GTDB): domain Bacteria; phylum Bacillota; class Bacilli; order Brevibacillales; family Brevibacillaceae; genus Brevibacillus; species Brevibacillus panacihumi_A. The sequence goes on from NZ_KI629785.1 coordinate 1,739,747, forward strand.
AGAATCAGATCCGTACCCGCCAATCCGTCCAGCATCGCCTCTACGCGTTCGATGCGCTGCTCCTTGCTCTCCGTATCCTTGATCTCCACTTGAATCGACGCAACCTTCATGATCGCCATCCCCTTTCCCTTATTCCGGCAAGCCGTAGCTGTCGAGGAATCGATTGACCAGCTTCAGCGGCTCTTCATAACCGTAATTGCGGAATGCGTACCCGCGCACAACGAACGGAGCGCCATTGTAGAACAATTCGTATTGCTGATGGCGTCCGCCAAATTCGGAGCCAACGATATCCCAGGCAAGTTTGAAGAGTTTGACTTTTTCCTCGGTGCTTGCATTCGATGAGCGAATGTACTTGCGAATATCGTCCTTGGTTTCCGGGTTGATCATTTCCTTGTACGAGGACGGCACCTGTAGAACGCCCCCGCCGGCCAATTCGCGAATGATGGAGATGATTCGCGGATAGATAGCGTCCTGCATCCCGACTACACCGTACAAGAAGCGCGGATGAGGCTTGGCGATGCCTTTGTGATCGATGAGGCAGTTGTACTCGGAGGCATAAAGGCTGCCCTCTACCTGGGCTGCGATAGACGCCAGCTCCCCCAATTTTTCCTGAACCTGCGGGAACTTGTCGGTTCCGTTCATTTCCGTCATTTTGCGGGCAACGCCCAACAGGAATTTCAGCTTGGTGACAAAACGGATCTGCGCTTGCGTATTGCCCAGGATATGAGCAGGCGTCTCATGGAATTGCGCCCGGGTCAGCTCGATGTTTTTATAGACAAAAATCTGTTCCCACGGAATAAAGACATCCTCGAAAACAACCAGCGCGTCACTCTCGTCATAGCGGGTCGACAATGGATAGTCGAAGGTGCTCGGCTTATCCTGCGCGAAGCTGGGACGGGCGTAGAACTTGAGGCCCGGCGCATCGATCGGCACCACGAAGGACAGTGCATAATCCTCGTCTCCAGGACGCAGCGGCGTGATGCAGCTTACAAACAGATGATTGGAGACTGCGGAGCTGGTGCCCAGCATTTGCGAGCCGCGCACGACGATACCGTCAGGCCGCTCTTCATAGACGCCGACTGGCAGGTATTTTTCCTCTTGCTCATGAGCCGCTTTGCTGCGGTCGATTTGCGGCGGGATGATGACATAGGTTACGAACAAGTCCTGATCGCGGGCCATTTTGTAATAATTGAATCAATTTCATAATTACCCATCTTAAAAATATACAGACTGTCCCAATCTCTTCTTTATCCTTTTTTAAAAACTAAGCTGCGACTGGCTTCTTGTTTTCCAGTGCGTTACGAATCCGATCTGTAGATAATTTGGCGGCATTATAAACAAGAATGACCAAATCAAAATGGACTTTAGCCCTCTTTCCTGTACGATAGCGTACGTTGTTCAGTTGGAAAAATTCTTTCAAATAGGCATTCACTCGCTCGACAGCTGTTCGTTGGTCATAAAGTTCTTCCCACGTTTTTGTCCCTCTGGCAGGAGCCGTATACTTCCGAAGATCCGTTTCGGCCTTGATTTTATAAACTTTTTGGCAGAGGGAATCTTGAGCCAGAGGACAGTCTTTGCATTCCTTTGGACGCACAAATTTCAGTGTTTTGTACTTCTTGTCATAACTGTCGTAACGATAGGAGTGCTCTCGGACACATGTGGGAGCAAAGTGCTGGTCGAACCCAACCATTTCTCCTTCATTCCGCTTGTTGTAAGCAATGATAGCATTAGCATCCATTCGACTGATTTGCTGGTAAATTGGTCTGTAGTCATACCCTGCATCCATGATTCCATAATTTATACGATCCGGCAGGATCGTCTGAACTCCTTTGAGCAAAGGAATCGCCGCTTTTCCATCATTCATACTTCCAGAGGACATAAGGGAACGAAGAATGTATTGACTTTTCGTGCCGACAGCGAGATGTGCTTTGTACCCGTACCAAAACACGTTTTTTCCTTCACTATTTTTCTTGATTCCCCAGTCAGGCTGTAAAGGGACATGGGTCAGGAGCTCTTCCAATGGGGCATCCAGTTGAGTTGCAATAGTTTTCTCGTATAAGGACTTTTGGGCTTCTTCTTCTTGCCTTTTCTTGTCGTATATTTCTTTTTCTGCTTTCGTTTTACGTCCGCGTTTCTTCGGTTCTGCCTTTGGCTTTTTTTCCTTTGCTACTCCACGATCACGAGATTCAAAATGGGTCGCATCCAAAGCAACCGCTTCATCATCAACGAATCCTTCTTGAATCGCTTGGAGCAATAACGTGTCTTGAACCTTCTCGAGAAGTGTTGTTTCAGAAAGCTTCTGAACAAGACGCGAGTACGATGCCTCAGAAGGAAGGCTGTCGGAAACCAGAAAACCGCATTCCAATCGAAAGATAAAGTCATGTTTAAGCCGTTTCCGTAAATCTTTCACGGTTGGAATCCGTTCTACGATTCGAGCGACCAAAGAATACAGCATAGCAGCATAATTCAACTCAGTAGGAGCTCCATAGATCGACTTTTTGGAGATAACACAAAGAATCGGATCGATGTCAAGGGTGGAAAAAATCGCTCCAAATCGTTTGGGAGGTTCTAAATCGAATAATTCTTGTATATCAAACAGGCTTCCTTGTCTTATAATGGACATTGGGAGTCACCTCCAGTTCTCATAAGTTTTGGTTGCACTTAACTTATTAGAGATTTGGGGAGGTACTCCTTTTTCTATGCTCAAAAAACCTTGAGCCCGTAGGGCTCTAATTTATGAAATTGATTCAATTGAGAACATTTTGCTTAAATTGCTCACCACCGCGTTCAAACACCTCGGGATGCCCAGCGAAGGATGCCAGGAAGCTCGCTACGTGGTCGGGGCTTCTTCCGGCAAATCCGTTAGTCGCTTCGGCCCACTTGGTCAGAGCAATGCGGCGCTCTGCCAGATCTTCGCGGCTGCGTGGGATCTTGTAGGCGATGTTTGCTTTGGTGCCATCTTCGGTTAGATACGTCATTCCGTTGGCTTCATCGGCTGCCATGTCATACAGACTTGCAAACGTTTTCACAATTCCGCTGAATGCAGGATGGGTTGTGATGTCGGAAACTCGCTCCCCATTGATGTAGATGCAACGATTGTCTTTCAATGAAGCGATGTATTCTGCACCCGTTCTTACCACGGCTCTCTCCCTCTCTTTGCAAATCATTTTAATTTTCTGTACAGGAATACTGCGTTATGTGTTGTGTATACATTAAATGGCCTAAAAAAAAATTTAGTGCAAGGCTCCTCGAATCTCATCATCCAGTTGTTTGACCAGTTCTGGCTTGTATGTTTTCACAAAAGCCGGTTCCTGCACGATCTTCCCGCCGTAAAACATGATGTCTCGCAGTTCTTTTACCTTGACCTCGATGAGCGCCATCTTGAGCGTAAGTTCTTCCGTTTTGCGAACCTTCACCGCTGCTTCCCCGCTGATCGAATACGAGGTTTCCAGGCCGATGAAGTTCAGGACGACTCGCGGATCCTGGTCGATAATCTTGACGAAGTCTGACTTGCTGTCGATTGCAAAGCGAATCGTACGCTCATCGATGGCATACACCCAGGAGAGCGCCGTCGAATAGATCTGCTTGCTTTCCGGCTCCACGGCGCTCAAAAATACCACGGTCTGTCCCTGCAATACCCCGGCCAACTCCTTCGAAAGCTGGGTTTCTACCTTTGCCATATGTCTGCTTTCCCTCCTACTCCTCCCATCCGCGCAACGAGCTTTTGGTTTTGGCGAGATGGTCGATGATGCTAGCCGCTGCCTGAAGTGCGTCCTTGTCGCTCAACGCTTGAATGATTGTCCGGTGCTCCTGCAGCACCTCGTTCATCCGATTTTTCTTTTTCACCGCTTGCAAACCAATCAGGGTGCTGAGATTGTGCAGGTTCACCAAAATCTGCTCGACCAATTCATAGTTTGCCAGCCTGGTAAGCGTGAGGTGAAATTCCTGATCGAGACTGATAAAGGAGACTTCATCCCCATTGTTCATCGCTTCTTCCTGCTCAGCACAAATTTCCTTAAGCATTTCAATCTGCTGCTGCGTAATCGTGGAAGCTAGCTTTTGGATCACTTCGCTTTCAATGGATTTACGCAAAAGAAAGATTTGCTCCATTTCGTTCTTGGTCACCTTGCGAACCTTGAGTCCTTTTCGCGGAATGGAGATGATCAAGCCTTCCTTCAACAGATCCTGAAGGGATTCTCGAACAGGGGTTCTGGAGGTATTCAGAGTCTCTGCCAGCTTGACCTCGGTGAAAATCTCGTCAGCCAAAATGCGTCCGGTCAGGATGGCGCTTTTAATCTCCTTGTACACTCGCTCTTTGGTTGTCTCTTCTTTAATAATGGGATTTAAATTGAATCGATTCATTCTTTCCACCTTGCTACAAGAGCCGCCTTTCTGTTGGGGCTTTGTTTTATGTATACATAATACTTTATACCGTGTTCGTTCGTCAATAAAGAGTTTGAAAATTCCCGTAAAGGGGAGGCCATCCGTCAATTTATCTCCGGAATTGCCTCTCCCTCTTCTGCCAGCGCACGCTGCTGCTGATGCTCTCTCACGGCTTTCAACCCGCTCGTCACAGCCACGAACATCACCAGGTAAAACAGTGAGACTAAGACCTCGAACCCGGTCGTCCATAGAAGCAGACTGATCGAATACTCTTCGTCCATTAACAGCCTCCGGTTCAGGAAGCTGTAGATCATATGGGAGAAGTAGTAAAACGGAATGAATGTACGTATTCTCACCGCATGTCTTACGGTACTGGCATCGAGATGCATCAGAAAACGGGACATGTTCGAATATACGGTCCACAGTCCAACTATGTTATAGAACGGGATCAAGATCCGACACAGGGCCCCGCCAGGAGTGATGGGATAATTCGGAGCGATCTCGTTGTATTCCTTATGCACAAGAAAAATCCAGCCCAAAAACAGGATGGTCATAATTATCGCCGAAATATGGTAAATACGCCAACCAGGATGTCGATCGTCAAAATGAAATCCAAATAAAACTCCTCGTCCCACGCTTCCACCAGGCTGAGAAGAAAACTGACCGTAGAGCTCGCCAAGCCCACAATCAAAAAGACGAATAAATACTTCCCCCATGAATCCACTCTATCTTGCATCGATTTGCTCCTCTTCTCTATTCTTTACGGCAAATTGGATAAATACTCCAACGCCTCATCCAGTGTTTCTACCGGGACGATCTTCATGTTCGGATTCACCGTATGCTTGTATTGCTCCGCTTCTTTTTGATTGCTCTCCCCTTCATAATACAAGGAGTAGACTTCCTCGTCTTTAGGCAGCAAAAAATGGGTTACTCCGTGCTCTTCGGCGGTCAACAGCTTTTCTTTGATTCCATCAATGGAGCCGACTGTACCATCGAACTCCATCGTGCCTGTTCCGGCGATCTTGTATTTGCCTCCTTGCGAAAAATCAATTCCGCTCTCTTCCTCCACAAGCCCGATGGCGACCATCAGACCGAAAGAATCCCCGTGATATTCGGCTGCTTGGTCCAGGATGTGGGAATACTTCTCGTCTTGCGAACTGTCGATTTCCTCCGAATAGCCCGAAGCCTCGAGCGCATTGGAGATCACGACCTCCTTGTAGACATCCCCCATCTCTTCCTCTTCCCATTCCCTCTCCGCCGGGGTCATAGGCTGAAATCGGACTGGCCGGTCATTGCCGAAATACTCCATTTGCACCAGGAATTTTTCCAGGTTGTTGTTCGTGACGCCGCCTTCGATATACGTAAAATAAACATTTCCATCAATGCCCAAGTCCTGTATCGGAACGATATCGCCTGTCGCATAAAAGCTTTCATAGCGCGGATACCCAAGCAAAAGGGTCACCAACGTCGGGATCGCCAACAGCCCCGCCACGACCCATTTTTCTTTTTTGGTAAACTTCAAATTCATCACCTGTCAGGAGGATTCTTTTTACAGATTATATTAGAAACACTAGGCTTATCGCCAGATCAAATAGCGAAAGCCTTCGTTTTTCTTATACTTTCATCCTTTATCGCGTCAGCGAAGTTTATTTTCTGAAAGTACAATTAAATGACCCGAGACTGAAAGCCCCGGGCCTCTTCCTACCGATATGAATCTCCTGCGACATTCATTCCTACTGAAAACGGCTCAGGGAGAACGCTGAGATGTCCATCCTTGCCTTCCCTTGCAGGCTTACCTGCATCGCGATCTCCCCGATGGCGCTGGCAAACTTGAAGCCATGAGCGGAACAGGCTGAGACGAGCAGCACATGATCATGCTCGGGATGACGATCAATAATAAAATCATGGTCCGGCGTCCAGGTCACAAGGCACACCTGCCCACGCTTGCTCTGTCGGGAAACGGCCGGGAAAAAACGCTCTACCATCTGCGCCAATTCTCCCTCATCGTCCGGTTCCGCGCCAAACTCCCTGTTGGCCTCGTCAGGGTCTACTTCCCTCCCCGCATCGTGACTGCCGATCTTCAGGCCCGAGCCTTGAATGCTGGGAAACCCGTAGAAGCGTTCACCCGGCAAATCCATGAAATACGATGGGAAATGACCTAGCCCGTACAGGGACTCGTCCGCTTCGTACCAAACGGCGGTTTTGCGGAAGGGCTGCAGAGGAATAGACAGCTCGCGCAGCAAGGAGCCTGTCCACGGACCGGCCGTTACAATCAGCCGAGCTGCATGGACATCTCCTTTATCCGTATGCACCGTCACGCTGTTTGGCTGATAGGTGATCCGATGCGCTCGCGTGTTTGTCCAAAGCGTTGCCCCGTGCTGCTGCGCCACTTTTCGATAAGCGCGGATGCACGCTTCGCTGTACAGCAGCCCGGAATTCGGTTCGAAGGCGCCAATCAGTTCATCATCGATCCGAATGCCCGGCCAGCGTCTCCGTACTTCTTCCGCTTGCAAAACCTCCAGCGGCAGGGAAAATTCCCGCGAGCTTGCGATTTCCTCTGTGATAAAAGCAGAATCCATGTTGCCCAATCCCAGCACGCCCGTCTTTTCGAACAGGCGCGTCCCGGTTTCTTGCTCCAGTTCATGCCACAGCTTCTGGGCGTGCAGCACCAATGGCACATATTTCTTCCCTTCGCCGTATGCATGCCGGATCATCCGCGTATCCCCGTGATGGCTCCCCTGCTGGTGCGGAGGGTCAAAGGCATCGATCAGCAGGACGCTTGCTCCCTGTTTGGCGATACATGCTCCTGCAGCCATCCCCATCGAACCAGCACCCAGGACAATAACATCGTAGCTTGGATTCATATCGATCCCATCCTTTCACTCTGTTTGAAAGATTCTCAAAATGATGCTGAAAAAAAGGTCCCCTCCTGATAGGAAGAGACCTGTATGAAAGGCTGTATCATTCACGTCCGATTACCAGGCAGCTACCATGGAATCGCCGTATTTTTCTTCCACAAACTTTTTCACTTCGTCAGATTGATAAGCTTTCACCAGTTTTTGGAAGACAGGCTTATCCTTATCCGCTTCGCGAACTGCGATGATGTTCACCCATGGAGAATCTTTTGGCTCCATGTAGATGGCATCTTTCGTAGGAACCAGTCCCGCTTCGATCGCAAAGTTGGTATTGATGACCGCAGCAGCCAGATTGCCCAGTGTTTTCGGGATGAAAGCAGCATCCAGCTCTTTGAATTGCAGGTTTTTCGGATTTTCTGCGATGTCGAGGACAGTTGCTTTGACGCCTTTGCCCTCTTTCAGCTTGATCAAGCCAGCACTCTCAAACAGAATCAAAGCACGTGCGCCATTGGTCGGGTCGTTAGGCAGACCTACGATGTCTCCTTCTTTCAGTTCGGAGATGTCTTTGATTTTTTCAGAGTAGATCCCGATTGGGAAGTTGAGAGTATTCGCCAGCTTCACGATGTGCGTGCCGTGGTTGGCATTGAATTCTTCCAGGTAAGGCACGTGTTGGAACGCGTTGGCGTCCAGATCGCCTTTTTCCAGTGCTTTGTTCGGCAGAATATAGTCGTTGAAAGGTACCAGGTCCAGGGTCAGGCCGTCTTTTGCCGCGACTTCCTTGGCCACTTTCCAGATCTCTTCCTCCGAGCCGGACATGACGCCGATTTTCAATGTTTCATTCTGTTGTTCAGCTGCCGGGGCGTTGCCTTCCGAAGCTCCTGTGTTGGTTTGCGGAGCCGCTTGCTGTCCGCCGCCGCAACCTGTTACCACCAGAGCCATGACCAGACCCATGAACAGAGACAGATACGATTTCTTCATGAATTTCCCCCACTTTTTTATTTTTCCGATTGGATAACTACGAATTAAATTATCCACATCTTTTCTCATTTCGTCAATCTTTTTCTATTTATGAAAAAACTACTTTCAGGAAGATAGAATACAAGAAAATGCTTTGCGTGTCACCTGTTTTGGCTCTTTATCCAGATAAAGGACAATCTCTCCATTTTCTTCTTTGATTTCATAGGTTTTGATCGAGACATCGGGGGAGAACATCGCCTTGCCGGTCTTCAGGTTGAACTCCCAGCCGTGCAGCGGGCAGCGAATGATTTCATTGTGATGCGCGTAGACGTATTCATGCGGCTTGGACGGCAGCATCGTTCCTACCACTGAGCCGTACAACATCGGGACCCCCTGGTGCGGACAACTGTTGCGAAACGCGTAGATGATCCCCTCTGCGCGAATCAGTCCGATCTCCACGCCGTTCACTTCGATCAATTGACGATTGCCCTCCTGCAATTCCTCTGCGCTGCATACCACCAGTCGATGCTTTTCTTTTGTGTTCACCATCTGCCCCTCCTTCCCTTAGAACCGGAATGACTCCAGCGGATTATGATAAAAGATTTTGTCTTTCAAGTCTTGCGGGAAGTGCAGGAATGCCCGGTCGATCTCATCCCCGTCCCAATGCGGGTAATCGCTGCAGAACAAGAGCATATGCTCCGCGCCGATCATCTGGATGATCTCAATCAGATCCTTGGGGCGGGCTGGCTCCTCGATCGGTTGTGTGCCGAATCGGATATTGCGGCGGATGTATTCGCTAGGCAGCATTTTCAGCCAGGGAACCTCATGGCGCAGCGCTTTCCAGTTCTTGTCCATCCGCCACATCGTCGGAGCGACCCAGGAGAAGCCGTATTCGATGAAGTTGACCTTCAGATTCGGAAATTGCTCGAAAACGCCATCGCAGACGAGGCTGATCACATTGCGTTGCCCGATCAATCCCAGCGAGGTGTGCCATTCCATATAGGTCGAAGCGGGGCCGACACCCGCAGTCGCCGCGTATTCTCCCGTCCCCTCGGAGTCCGGGTGCAGCACGATCGGCAGGTTGTACGCTTCCGCAATCTCGTAGATGGGCCAATAATGGCGTTTGCCCAGCGGGATGTTCACGCAATGCAGGTTGATCCCGACGATCTCGGGTCTTTTGCCGATGCGCTCGATCTCTTTGACCGCCATTGCCGGATCAAGCGGCGTAACCTCCATCGTCATCCGGTAGCGCGGGTCGCTTTTGACCCACTTGTCATACAGCCAGTCATTGGCGGCAGACGTATACTTCGCTGCCACCTCCACATTATGAAAAGCCGCCATCGTACCGTGGCCAATATTCAGGATGCCATAGGTCGTGTTGCAGCGGTCAAGCAAATCCTGCGCCAAAAAAGCCGGATCGCTGCCGGGAATGTCGCCGTTTGGCGGAAAAGCGTCGGCACGCAGTGGGACGGGCAATGGATTGGCATACGGAGAGGAAGGAAATTTGAAGGAGCCGCTGTTTTGCTTCGCCAATGCGCCTTTGGCAAATTTCCCGATGTTCATGTATTGCTGAATCGACTCGTCGAGATACGGGACCAGCTCGTTGAAGTCGCTTAATACCGGATGGATGTCGCAATCGATCAAGCCGCTTGTACGTGTGGATGGAGTTACCATGCCCTTTTCACCTCATGATTCCGAGAGATTTAAGACCGCGATCATTTTGTGAACGCGTTCATAATTTTAGATGAACCTATTATCCCTCCGGTGAAAATCAGGGTCAAGAAGAAAAAAACGGACTATAGTGTCCGCATGATGGTTCTGATATATTTCATGGTTTTCTCCGCTGCTTCCTGCGGATCGGCATCACGTCGCTTGTTCAGCACCGTAGTCATCATCCCTTCCCAGATCAGCACTGACATCTCATTCACTTCGGTAATCCGCTCATCGGAAAGCTCCCGCTCCTGCTTGGCCAATTCCAGCAAGGCCCGGCTGCGCGAGGTCAGATCCGGGTCGTACAGCATCGGCCTGATCTCCTCCGTGAAGCCGATCAAGTCACTGGAGTAGATGGAGAAATAATGCTCCAGCATGTCCTTCGGCTTTTGCCCCAGATCCGCGATGAACAGGGCGTGGTAAATCTGCGGTTTGGCAAAAGAATGTTTGCAAAAGCACTCCCAGCTCAGGACGTATTTTTCCTCGTATGTCTTGCCCCGCTCCAGGTATAACGGCAGCTCTTGCAAGTATTCCTTCACAAATCGCATGGAGGCAAAGTAGATCAGGTGGGACAGCTCCTCGAAGTAGTTGTAGATCGTCGAGCTGGTATACCCGGCGCGCTCCCCGATCTTGCGTGCGCTTACCTGCTCCAGGCCCTCCTCCTCGATGATCGCTACTGTCGCATCGACGAAGTATTGGAGCATCCGCTTGATTTGGATTTCTCTTCTCGCCATGTGCGGTCTCCTTTCTGGTTTCTTTGTTAGGTTGATTATAGCGTATGGGACGAAATAGTTGGGGAAGGAAAAGCAGTGGCTTTCTGTTATGATGAGTGAAATGGGAAAATCAGGAGGTTTAATTCCTATGAAAATCTCGATCATTCCATTTCTTATTCTCCTTTTCATGGATAACACATCATTTTCTCCCCCTATTTCCGACGAACTAGGGACCCGACACGCTCATAATGTGGAATTTACCGGTGACTGTGGGTTTAAAGTGGATGAATACGATTCCGCCGTGATGTGGAATAACCTTAGGTACAGGCTAAATGATGATTCGAAAAACGGTATGTTGGAACGAGGTGAAAAAATAGGAGAAGTCGTATTCAAGGTAAATGGCAACGTCTGCCTGGGCTATCGAATGCAAAATGGTGATGCTACTTGGGCTGAGGTCGGAACCCCTATATACAAAGTGAAAGGTTACTCTGAAAGATTCCGGATTTTTTTGGGAGATGAGCTCTTCGAAGTGTCAAATATTCCAACTGCCCAAAAAATAGGGGATTTTTATGATTTTACAGATAAAGTCAAGAAAATATCAATCGAATATCCCATCGGAAATTCTCCGTCTATTGACTTTTCAAAAGAAGAGACAGAGCAATTTCTACATGCATTTTTGGAACAAGAGTATGTTCCGTTTCAAGACATATACAAAAACCTTTCAGAGAATAGTACCCATTACTATTTAAGAGTACATTTTCACGACCAATCGGTTACTGTTATCTCTTATTGGATAGAGGATAACGCTTTTACAACAGGATATGGAAATGACCTTATTAAGAAAATCATCACAAGCAAGGCAGAGAACCTAGCTGCACTTTCATCGTTAAAACCGTAAATTAGGAAGTTCGTATTCAAACGAAACGAAGCAACCAGTTACCGATTTAATATCGATAGATGGTTGCTTCATGTGCTATGGAGTTTTGATTCCAGTCCTAATATCCCTATAAAATCTGGCTCAAGAAACGCTGCGTCCGCTCATGCTGCGGGTTTGCAAACAGTTGCTTCGGTGCCCCTTCTTCAATAATCTTGCCGTCGTGCATCACAATGACGCGATCTGCCACTTCCCGGGCGAAACCCATTTCGTGAGTGACAACGATCATCGTCATCCCCTCCTTGGCCAGCTCTTTCATCACACCCAGCACTTCGCCGACAAGCTCGGGATCCAGCGCCGAGGTTGGCTCATCAAACAGCATGAGGCTTGGCCGCATTGCCAGTGCCCGGGCAATCGCTACACGCTGTTTTTGTCCACCGGAGAGCTGATCGGGATAGACGTTCGCCTTGTCGCGAAGCCCGACCTTATCGAGCAGCTTGTTCGCATCGGCAATGGCTTCGTCGCGCTTGATTTTCTTCACGTGAACAGGTGCTTCGATGATGTTTTCGATCACAGACATATGCGGAAACAGGTTGAAGTGCTGAAACACCATCCCGACATGTTCACGAATATGGTTTAGATTGTCCTTCTTCGGATCGATTTGCTTGCCATCAATATAGATCGCGCCGCTGTTGATCATCTCCAGAAAATTCAAGCAGCGCAGCAGCGTGCTTTTCCCTGAGCCGCTCGCTCCAATCAGAACGACGACTTCGCTTCTCTCGACAGTGAGATTGCAGTCTTTTAGTACGTGCAGATTGCCGAACGATTTGTTCAATTGTTTGCATTCAACCATCGTCTCTTTCATGATCTCCCGCCTGCCTTTTCGACATCCATCCGTTTTTCCAGCCTGTTTAACAAAAAGGTAAAGAACAGCACGAGAATGAGATAGTATAACCCGGCGATGGTGTACGATTCAAATTGAAGGAACGTACGGGCGGCAGTCGATTGTGAAGTCAGATACAGCTCCTGAAAGCCGAGCAAGCCAACCAGTGAAGAATCTTTCAACCCGATAATAAACTGGTTGCCGAGCGGTGGAATCGCACGCTTAAACGCTTGCGGCAAAATAATCCGCCGCATTGCCAATGGATACGGCATTCCCAATGAACGAGCTGCTTCCATCTGACCTCGGTCAATCGATTGAATCGTCCCTCTGAAAATCTCGGCGATATACGCCCCGTTATGAATGGCAAGAGCCAATGCGCCGGCCCAAAAATCTGTTAACAAAATGAGCTTGGCAATACCGAAGTAGAGCACCATGATCTGCAGAATAAGCGGCGTACCACGGATGACGGTAATGTAGGTTTTTGCGAATCCTCTCAATAGCTTCGAGTCAGAAATCCGTAAGAATGCAAAAACCAAACCGATACAGATCGCCATCACGAGGGAAACAGCAGTAAGTTGAACAGTGAGTCCGGCTGCCTTTAAGAAACCAAACCACGTTTCACCCAGTAGTTGAAGGAAATCTTCCATTCGGCACGCTCCTTAAAAAAAGATGCGCAACACGGATGCTGCGCCAGTCAAATCATTCTTACGATTTCGACAGCATGTCTTTGTTAAACCACTTCTTACTGATTTCCAGGTAAGTCCCATCTTCTTTCATTTCATCCAAAGCCTTATTGATCGCATCCAGCAGCTCTTGATTTCCTTTTTGAACGGGAATGCCGCATTCGTCGACAAAGAGTGGATCTCCGATTGCGATCGCCGGCAGCTTCCCATTTTTCACCGCATCCATTCCTACGCCAAGGTCCGTGATGACGACATCGATCCGCCCTTCATTTTTTAACTCCTGCAGGGCAAACAAGTCGGTCTCATACTCTTTCACCTTGCCATCCTGGCCAACTAATTCCAGTGCGAAGTCCTTGTATGTGGAGGCTGTGACGACGCCTACCGTCTTTCCTTTCAAATCATCCTTGCTTTTGATTCCAGAGGAGTTCTTCTCGTTCACAAACATAACGGCTTGCTGCAATAGATACGGCTTGGAAAAATCAACCTGTTTCTGCCGTTCTTCTGTAATCGACATGCCGCCAATGATCGCATCGTACTTGCCCGCATTCAGCCCCTGCAAAATCGAGCCCCACGGTGTCTGGACGGCCACCCCTTCCAAGCCCAACCGCTTGCTGATTTCCATGGCCACATCGACATCAAAGCCGATCAGTTTGTTATCCCCATCCGTATAGTTGTAGGGCTTTGCCATGCCGCTCAGGGCAAACATAAATTTTCCTTCCTGTACGGTTTTCAGCTTGGAAGCGTCTGCCCCTTTGCCATCAACCGCATTGGTTCCTGGTGTTTCACCCTGATTGCCGCCACACCCCGCTAACAGTAACGAAAATGTAAGCATCATGCTAATCATTCCAACCAAGCCTTTACGCATTCTTCATACCCCCTATTCGCTTCCTCTACGAATGACCTTGCCCGCGACTGCGCCTGTATACACGCCATGCTCGACAGCTATCTGCCCATTGACCAGCACATACTCGATTCCGAGCGGTTCTTGCAGTGGATCTTCGTAAGTCGCCTGATCGATTACTTTGTTGGGATCAAAGACGACGATATCCGCCCAGTTGCCTTCGCGCAGGAAACCTCGATCCTTTAGCCGCAGCAATTGCGCCGGTGCCCCAGTCATCTTGCGTATTGCTTCCCAGACCGGAAAAGCTTTTTGCTCGCGCGAATAGTGACCAAGTACACGTGGAAACGACCCGTACAAGCGGGGATGCGGTTTGCCGCCGAATACCCCATCAGAACCGACCATGTGCAAAGGGTGCTTCATCACCTGAAGAATATCCTCTTCCACTCCCCAGTGAATAATCATCGTGACAGCCGAATTCTCCTCGATCAGGAGGTCAAGCGCAGCGTCGGATGGGTCGACACCTCTCAGCTCACCAATTTCCTTGACGCTCATCCCTTCCAGTCCACGATTCTTCTCGGAGGCGACAGAAGCGATGACAATATTGCCCCAGCCGTTATTGCGAACCGTATTGTCGTACTCACCGTTTGTCAGCATCTCCTGTTTGACCCGTTCACGAATGGCCGGATCCTTCAACCGCTCCAGCACTTCTGCTGTCCCGCCATCATGCATCCATGGCGGCAAGATCGCCTGAAACACGGTAGACGCGGCCGTATACGGATACTGGTCAAAGGTAATCTCGATTCCCTCGGCTCGACCTGCCTCAAGCTTGGCCAGTGCCGGCGCGAGCTTGTCGCGGTTGATGCTACCGCACACTTTGAAATGCGAGACGTGCAGCCGTACACCCGATAGACGGGCGACATCAATCACTTCGTCCAGTGCTTCTAGCGAGAGATTGCTCTCGTTCCGAATGTGGACGACAAAACAGCCGTCATACTTGGCAGCAGCTTTGCAAATCTCCACCAATTCTGTCTTATTGGCAAACACGCAGGGAGGATATTGGATACCGGATGATACCCCGAAAGCACCCTGTCGCATCCCCTCCTCGACCAACTCGGCCATTTTCTGAATTTCCGCTGGTGTAGCTTCACGCGCTTCAAAACCCATCGCCAGTGTTCTGACTCCTCCATGCGGAACTAGATAAGTGGCATTGCCGGCAAGGTTCGCCCCTTCCAAAAATGCGAGGTACTCATCGACTGTATTCCACGGCCAATCGGGAAAATCTCCGTTCAAGCCCTTAAGCTGCTGCTGCCAAAGCGGCTTGGTTGCGTCAGAAACCGGGGCGACTGAGATTCCGTCTTGGCCGAACAGCTCTGTCGTTACTCCCTGCAGCACCTTGATTTTGTGTACATCCGGTCTCGTGCACCACAGATCGGAGTGAACATGTGGGTCGATAAAACCAGGTGACACGACAAGACCGTTCGCATCGATTTCCACTTTTCCTTTTTCATCCCCCAATTTGGAAATTTTCGCTATTTTACCCTCGAGAATCCCGATGTCCAGTTGCGTCCACGGGTTCCCTGTCCCGTCATAAACCATCCCATTGCGAATCAAAATGTCAAACATGTTGGCCTCCTTTTCATTGGCTCCTTCAAGAAAAGTCATTTTCGTTCCCTGACTTCGTAAAGAGGCTTGGCTTTAGCTGATACAACTGACGGGGTCTGCCTCTTGAGACAGGCTGTTCTTCTCCAATCACAACCGCCATATCGGATTGTTCGAGCCTGCTGAGAATCCTTCTGGCACTGCGGATCGTAATGCCAAAGCCAGTAGCCAGTTCGGAGGCGGTCACTTTTGAATTGCCATGACTTTGGAAGTAAGAGATCAGCCTGTTAATCGTCCCCACGCTCAAGCCTGCTTGTCGGGCTAGCTGCAGCCGCTGTGGGTCATCACTTCGGACGCAGTACCCGATCACTTTCTCGTTGCCAAGCAACCCTAGCACGTTGCCGTCTTGCATGACGATGTAGCAGCTTCTGCCCCCGCCTAATCTTGCCTTTTGCAAGGCTTCTCTCGCTTTGAGTTCCGCTTCGTTTGCCGTCTTTCCCAACCCAATCCCGATGCTGGCTGTCAGGTTCAGTTGATTGACAATCTGATCGAGCAGCGGATAGTAGCTGAAGTTATGGGTCGTCCGTTCAATGACGCCGAAAGTGGTGACAAAGGTGATTTCGTCTCGGTCCGACCAATTCATCAGAGCTTGGGTTTCCTCGCTGTAGTCAATCAAGATCTGTTGTACGGCTAATTTCTTCCGCTGCAGCTCATATTCAGAGCTTCCTGATTTTTGAGCGAAGCTGTCCACGCTGATAATCACAATTGCCAACTGCGTATCGCTGAGCTGTACGCTTTTGCCTTCCAGCTCGGCCAGCTGCAAACACTCTTGTATGGATGTTTTGGTGGGGATAATGCGGTAGCAGGGGACGCCCAAATGCACGAGCTGTTTATGGACGGAATTCATGCAGGTAAGGACAGCATTTACTTTCCGATTCATCCATAGCTCGTAGTGAAACTTCATCATATCGTCGGTTGTTTGACCCAGCTGAAACTCCTTCACGTACATTTTTTCGATTCTGATATCCAGTTCTTCCAGTCTTTCTTCAATCTCTTCTTGGCGCAAAATGTCGATGCTGAACCTCAGGTGGCCTTCTTTGTAGCGGTTTTCCCTCAAAAGTTGAAAAAACACACGGTACAAGCTTGTTCCGTTATGGGGAAGGAAAATCATCGGTTTCCCTTCCTCAACCTGTTCACGCGCAAGCTGATAAGGAATCGGGCCTGCGAATAACAAGACATCCACTTCATTCTTGCACTGATAAACCAGGCCTGCTGTTTCCTCGACGTCTTTGTAGCCATACGGCAGCAAGGTTATGGTTGGAAATGATTTCGCAACCGTAATAACCTCATCTACCAAATCGTAAGGACCAATGAACGCAACATTAATTTCCATCTCTACCTATCACTTCAATCCTGATGATTTTGATCGCGCGGCCGTATGATTTCAAAATTCAGAATCTTTTTTATTATCTTACCTAGGTCTTAAATATCGGTCAACGTCCGTAAGTGGACCCTTATTTGAACAAAAATATCCTGTCCTGAAATCGTGAAACGCCGGACTCCTTTTCAGGAATCCGGCGTTTAGAAGAGAAATTTGTCGCCCCAACTGACCGCGTATAGACAGGACAGGTCCACCCTCACTCCATTCTCCTACAGCACCAATGGCTTGCCTTTCTTCATCGCCTGATCAAAATCGCTGAACTTGCTCAGCTTCAGCTCTTTGCCCAAGGTCGCGGAAAAACGCTCCAGCGCGACGACCGTATCGACAAAGCGGTCGGCAGCCATGCTCGCATCGATCTGGCGGAAGCATTCCTTCATCTCCCTGGATTGATGGGCGATTGTTTGAGCGATGAGGCGTTCAAATTCTTCCCGTCTTTGCGCCAGCTCAGCCGCAGCCGCATCACAGAGGGCGATGACTCGTTGCGCCTCGGCTTCCGCCAGATTGGCTTCTTTTACAATCGCCAATGCCGATTGATAGACACCTGTGGCGACCATATATCCAGCCACGCTCCCTACCACAGCTCCGACAGGCCCAAAGGCGGCACCTGCGGCCGCTCCGGCGTACATGCTCGAAGTGGTGCTGACACCAGTTTGTCCGATTTTCTCGACCGCTTGCGTGCCTGTGATATCTCCTTTGGCGTATTGGAGCACGGTGACGCCCATGTCCACGATTCCTGCAGCGATGGCTGTAGCAGCATTGGACTTTGCCAGCGCTTCAATCCCGGCCTTTTCCGCTGCCGTGCGGATCGTGACACTGATCGCTCCGGTTCCAGCGCCTCTCACCCCCGCTACTCCTGTGTCGCGGGCGACCTGCTTGGCAGCTTGCCCCAGCTCCAGCTCTCCTTTGGAGACGGCAATCCCATTCTTCACTGCGGAGATCGCACCTCCGATCACTGCGGAGGCTGCTGCCGCCTGTGCGGTCGTTACGCCCATCTCTTTCTTGATCTGCTCCCATTCGATTTTCGAACTGAAAGCACGGTGGTTTTCTGCAGCCTGGATCGCTTCATCATAGGTCGTCCCCTGCGAGCTGATCTCCCCGTGCTTCAGCTTGCCTGTCACATTTTTCACAGTGTCCTGATAATTATCGCTGTAGATCGAACCGCTCTCCGCCCTGCGTTCGGCCAACTCCCGTACCCGATCCGCCTTGTCCAGATTGACCAGCTTTTGCATCCCCTGGTACTTTTCATCGCTGACCATATGCGTCAAGCGGGAAGCATCTGCACTGGACTTGGCCTGGACCTCCTGCAGGACCTTCTCCCCTTTGCGGATGAGAATATCTGCCTTGGCATGGGGGTCTCCTTCCAGCGCTGTCACGATAGCACGGAGATCCGAACCTTTGGTGGCGGCGTCCATGTTAAATCGGGTGGCTTCGATAATCTCGTACAAATTCCCCTGCTTTTGCCCGACGCCGACATTTTTCAGGTTTTCACCCATTTCCCGCAAGGCACTCATCCCCGCTATACCCGCATTGGTAGCCTCAGCCTCGAATCTGGCGGCATGGGCTCCCAACTGGCTTCCTGCGAATGTCTCCAGAGTCCCCGTCCCTTTTTTCTTTGGGTCATCCTTCTTTTTTCTGCCAAACAAAAAAGAAAACATGCGCGAACCCCCTCACTCTCTTCCTTCTGTCAGGAGATAGCTGTCAGCCCGATCGTCTTCGTCAGGAAAGTAAGGCTGAATCACGGCTACGCACTCTTCGTTCAACCCACCCTTTTTATCGAGCAATGGCGTCTCCAGCAGCAGCTTCATCGCTTGCGCCATCTGATAGGCAGCATGCAGCGTCTCTTTTTGCGTCATATCCAAATCATCGTATTGCAAAGGAAGCTTTCTGCCTGCCAGTCGGGAGAAGAATTGCTTTATCTTGAACAAGAAACGTTGGCTCCGCTTCTTCTCCGCATCGGCGATGGACTGCTCCAGGTGCTCCATCATGTGATCCATGCGGCTGGACATCTCATCGATCGCTACTGTGAAATGATCTGCAATGTTACAAATCGCCTGCAGCATGCTGGTGCCTGTCCGGAACTCTTCAGCCGCTTTTTTGGCCTTCGCCAGATTGCTTTTTGCTTCCGCAAGGTTTTTCTTGGACTTGGCCTCCAGCAAAAAACCACCTAATGCAATTGCTGGACCCGCGATGATTCCGCCCAAAACGGCGGCACCTCCCGCTATCCCCAGTCCGCCTGCTGCGAGCGAGCCTCCGCCGAACCAGGCCAAAGTCGCATTGGTAGCGGCTACGCCGGACAAAGCGGAGATGGCGGTGCCCGTCGAAGCCGAGGCAAACATCACTGCTCCCCCATAGGACGCCACGCCTGCCAAAGCTCCTGCACCCAGCGACTTGATCCCGCCTGAGACGACCTCGCTTGCCTGCATGGAGACATGGCGCATCTGTGCCAGCTCCTGGTCTCCGACGATTGCCATCCTATTGCCGTCTACGGCAGCCGCCCCCTGCAGCTCTACCTTCGTTACCTTTTCCGCCACTCGCACGAATCGGCCCATCTGCTCGTCCCAGACCCGCAATTTCAACTCGCCCAGCTCGGCCAAAGCTTCTGTCGCCTCTTCTTTGGCGTTCTCCAGCTCAGCACGTGCCTCCTCGTAGATTTCCTCTGCCTGTTCGTTCAGGTCGCGAGCTTCTGAATTGTTGGAAACAGATTTTGCGCCTTTATAGAGGCCGAAAGCCCCTGCAGCTACTGCAATGCCTCCCAGAATCAATGGTAGTGGCATGCTTATTCCTCCTTGCTTTTCTCGTGTTGTCTTTGAAGCTCTTCACATATCCTGCTATTTTCGAGGTAAAACTCTTCTTTGGAAAAATACTGATGGTAGACCTTGTGATACATCACATCCACGCGGCAAATGTCTGGACGGTTTTCGTAGATGGAGCAGCGGTGGTCCTTCAAGTGGATGCAAATCCCGTCACCACGGTCAAATGACGCCAGCTGCTCGATGCGTCCGATCTGCCGGCAGCATAGTCCACAGCTTGTGCAGGGAAACCCCTCGCTTTCTTCTGTTTCTCGCACGATTGCGTACCTCTCTTATTGATAAATGAATTCCAAAGTATTCAACAAATTTCGACCAAATCAGGCAATACCCTTCTAAAGTTTTAGGTATTTTTTCCTGTTTTCGAATTCCGTAGGATCATTGGGAAATCATTATCTTTCTTTTGGGTTGGTGGTCCAACGGACCCTAGTGGCGGGGAGGAAAAAGGGGAAACGCTTCAGGTCGTTGGGATCTTCGCTGGGGGTGTCTCAAGTTCGGCTCCATTTCAAAGGCGGAACCGCGTCCAAAAGCAGCCGTCTCAGGGATGCGGGTCAGGGTGTAGAGTAGAGAACTGACGCTTTCTGGCGACCGTTTGGTCGCCTTACTCCTATCAGTTCCCCCTCATCAAACCGTACGTGAGGTTCTCCCTCATACGGCTTTCCGATGTTCTTCTTTCCTTGGCATTCGGT
>NZ_KI629786.1:0-132500 GCF_000503775.1 Brevibacillus panacihumi W25
AAGCTCACGTCGGCGCTCGTTGATCGCCTGGTACACCACGCTCATATCCTCTCATTCACAGGTGAGAGTTTCCGCTTCAAGCAAGCAATGGATAGGATTCCTGTTTAGTTTCAAACCGCTGGCAAGTGCTTAGGCAATTTCGGCTGCAAAACTAGGCATTTTCTACTTGCAAAACACACACCTCCCTCCTTATGATAAAAATGTTACAAATACTATTTGATTTGTTTAACCTCACCAGTTTCTGCATTAACACTTAACTCATACTTCTTTTCTGCATTGAAATTATAAATGTGAATGATCCATTCTGACTTGTTACTTACAACACTCTGCACAATTAATATATCAGGTTTGCCAGAAAGACTCTTTACGAAGTTTAAAGCAATTTGAATTGCTTTCTTTTGAACCATAGGATAGTTAGGATGTTTAACATCATCCGCGAGTATCAGTTTACTAAGGTCTGTTTGTGAAGGATAGGATTGCAATGATGGTAACGTTGACCATGTTTCTACTTCCGCTCCGACCGCTATGTCTGTAAACAAAACCTTATTTTTCTGACTATCAAGAAGAATAGCATCATCATTTAACGAATACCATTCAGCATCATAATTTCCATCCTTTGCTGTTTTGTCGCTTTCAACAACCAAAAGTGCATTCTTCTCATAGTTAGCCTCAATGACGTATCCTGTCAAACCTTTATGCTCGCTTTTAGATTCATCATCTGAGCAGCCTACTGTTAAAATAACTAATACAGATAAACTGATGACCGATAGAAATTTACTCATCTTTCCTCCTCCTTATTTGAGGGAGAGAACTCTCCCTCAAATAAGTATATATTATCTGTTTTAGTTTCCAATAAATATGTCGTCAATGCCAAAATGATTGATCACTCTAGAAATATGACTATAAATACCACCGGCTGTGCTATGAATGCCGATTGCAGTTCCTCCTAAAAATATTGGAGAACCACTATCCCCATTAGCACTTGCATAAGTTGCTTGTCTCATACCTGAATAATATACTCTATCACCTGAAGGAGTTTTTGCATATCCACTCCAATTCTTTGTTTCTAATGTTCCACATTTTACTGTTTGAGTTCTAGCTCCTGAAATACAAACCGCATCTCCTACTGTTTCATCTTTGGTTCTTTGAACCTCATCAATGGCATGTAGTTTTGATCTACCATTTCCAAACAAATAATAAGTGGCATCATCAGAACCATCGTCTAACTTAATGATTGCAGCATCAACATTTCCACCATTATTATAATCTGCGACTCTTCCAAATCTATCCCCACCTTGACTAAATCTATCTGTATCACTTTCAGCACAATGACCAGCAGTAAGTACATAGAATTTCGTCCCAATTCGAGCAGAGAATGCAGATGTGCAGTAGCCACCAGTATCCATATTATCAATCCTTAATCCTGCTTGAATCGGTCTATAATATTCAGACGGGCTAGCTTGTGCTTCATGCACATCTTCTTCAAATATATTAATGAGGTTGCTATCTATGTCCAGATCTATATCACTAACACTTTCTGAATCTAAAAGAAGACTTCTGGCAGCTGCATTCTTTTTCTCTACTCCAATATCAATTTTTTGTTCTGGAATATTAACGCTTACAGAAGTAATATCTAGTCCCTTCTCCGCTAATTCATCCCTTTTTTCTGATAAAGACTCTGCTATTTCATCAAGTTGTTCTTCAGTGTAGTCTGTGTAGTATATCTCAACCATACCTTTTGAATAGAGTTTCTTCAAATCCTTTTCAAATTTTTCGACCTTCTCTTCAGAGCCAGTTTTAAATCCAATATTGATAACTCCACCTAACTTTTGATCAATATAAATAGCTGCAAATTCGTCTTGTAGGTGTTTTTCAATAAAGTCCTTGATTTTCGGAATCTGGTTTTTCTGCTCTTCCAGTCTTTCATCTAGCTCTTTCTCTTCTTTTTTTGTGAGGAAAATTCCATACTTCTCAGAAAAATTCTTTGGATCATTGGATATTGACTTTAGATTTTTTGATGATAAGCCCATTTCCTCTCTAAATTTTTCGCTTTCATGGATAGCGTCATTAGAAACAATGTACTCATTTAACTCTGAATTCTGTTTTTGTGCCGCCATTGTTGAGTTAACTGGAATTGAGAATGAAGTTACAGTGACAGCTAATAAGGTAGCGATAAAAATTGAAGTTCCTAGTTTTTTCACCAAATATTACCTCCTTTATGCGATAATAAGAAATTATCACACATTTCGAAGGTTATAAACCCATAAATCATTTCGTTAACAAATATGCCACAATTTACCAATCGCTCGGATTATTTATCTCATAATTTTTTATAAAACGGATCACTAGCGTTGCATAAATCTTTTCACATCATTAAAAATCACCATAATATTCTGTATTCAAGCGTTCACGAGCATAAAAAAATCCTTTACACTGGAAAGGTCAGGTAGTTCCTGTCCAAATCCAACATAAAGGACATAGCATGGACAAGAATACCCTATTTTCTTCATTTGGTAAATACATTTCACCCATTAATATTGTGAAATTTCAACAACGGATAGACGAAACAGATCAGGACAAGTACGTGAAAAAGTTAACGACCAAAGCATATCTACTCCTGTTTTTGCATGCTCAACTTCAGCAACGAGAAGGACTCCGAGCCATTGCAGATGATGTTTTATCAAAAAAATTCCAGCGTGCGTTAGGGCTGTCGTCGATTAGCCCCGCTCAGCTTAGTCGCAAAAACAATCGAGCAGATCCAGCTTTGCTTGAAGAAATATTTGTTGACCTTGTAGGGCAAATTCAGAGACATTCGGGCAGCACGCACTCCCTTCGAAAAGACATGAAAATTATTGATTCTACAACGATTGGGCTGTGTTTGCAGAAGTACAAATGGGCAACTTTCCGTAAAATCAAGGCTGGCATCAAGATTCATCTGCGTCTTGTCTTTGCCGACCAAGAGGATGTGTATCCTGAAAAAATAACCATCACGGGTGCCAAGTCCAATGACCGCACTCAAATGGAATCGTTGATTGATGAGGGCGGTTTCATGTACGTCTTTGATCGAGGGTACGTGGATTACGAAAAATTTGATGAATACACGGACAAAGGCGTCTTTTTCGCTTCTCGTCTGAAGGATAACGCCGAAATCCGCCATCTTCATGCGTTCAAATTACGCTCAGAAAGCTCTGTTTTATCGGATTCCATGATCCTTCTTGGAACGCCACAAAAACGGGTGGATAACGTGCTGCGACTCATTGAAACGCTTGATTCGAAAGGGAATCTCATTCGAATCATTACGAATCGATTCGACCTGGAAGCAGAAGAACTAAGCGACATCTATCGTTGGCGTTGGCAAATCGAGCTGTTTTTCAAATGGATCAAACAGCATGTAAAGATCAAGAGCTTCTACGGAACGAGTGAAAATGCAGTGCGAAACCAGGTGTTTCTCGCGCTCATTGCCTACTGTTTGTTGCTCCTTGTCAAACTGGAACAGAACAGTCAGCACAGCTTGTTGCAAATCAGCAGATGGCTCAAAGTATTTCTCTGGCAAACGTTTGAACAATGGATTGGTAGAATGAATTACCAGTCCAAACGAACATCAAGAGGGCGACAGAAAAGGAATTAGGTGTTGGTTGTCGTTGTCACTAATGCAATAAATGTATAAAACTACCAAATGGATAGAGCTACCTTTTGCTTGGTTGCTGTCGTTTTTGGTTGGGAAGCTGAAGATTTCATTCAGAATACTTCGACAAATCACAAACACATTTTTTATGCAACGCTAGTGAAAACGGATATTTTATTCAGTTTCTTACTGACTCAATACAACGCTGCATAAACGATCAGCATCGGGCTTTTAAGTGTCTCTGTCCGAGACTTTTTGCCCTCGGTCGTTCGCGCTTTTCGCAGCAAATACCCGCAGGTCACGATCCATTTCCGCTTTGAAAACATCGGACAGCTTACGAACAAGCTGCTGTCGGGCGAGATCGATCTTGCCTTTACACTCTCGCATGGGCTGCACAATCTTGGCGGTGTTACCTACAAGCCTTTATGGACTCAGCCCTACTCGATTATCCTCCCGCACGATCATCCGCTTGCTGATCAGCCCAACCTGTCCATTGCCCAGCTCGAGCATGAACCTTTTGTGATGCTGGAACGCGAGGAATCCCCGCAAGGCTATGACTACGTCCTTTCGATGTGCGCCAAGCACGGCTTCTCTCCCCGGATCGTCAGTCAGGCCTCCCGGACAGACGCGGTGCTGATGATCGTCGATGCGGGCATCGGGGTCACCGTCCTGTCCCGGCATTTGCTGCTCTACGCCAGTCCTACCCTGCGTTTTATCGATATTCAGGGCGAGGATCATTCCATCGATGTGGTAGCGTCTTGGAAAACAGCCAATACCAATCCAGCCGTTCCTTTGTTTATCCAGGAGATAGAGGCCGCCCTAGAACAGACACGCGCCAATCAAGCCTAGATTTCTACAGCAAATTCGTTCACAAATACGGCGTTGCCGGTAATTTCGACTGCCAAAGCTCCATCCTGATCAGGGGTTGGCCAATAGCATAGCAAAACACCCTTGGTCCGTCAGAAATGCGAACGCAAGGGTGCCGCTTTATAAATCGCCATGGAAAAAAGGTTCGCTCAAGCGGTCCGTAGCCTCCTTTCGCTGGCTGACGAATAGGTCGCGCAGCGAAGACTGTTCATCCATCGCTCTTACTGCACGCGTCAAAATCTGCTGCCGGAGCTGCGGATGATCGGTAGGAATCGCCATTTCCGGAAGACTGAGAGAATAGCAGAAGTCCAGACATTTGAAACGGTATGCCAGACAGACAAACGGCACTCCCGCGACGGCGCTCAAGACATTGGCGTGCAATTTGAAATTGATGGTCGCCTGACAGCGGCTGAGCCGGCGCATCATCTCGTTGTGATCATGCAGCTCCAGATCAAGCGTGACACGCTCGGGAGCGCCAATCTTCTGGTAGAGACGTCTGATCGCCCCTCGATCCGGTCCCCACATCGTATAGAGGTAGATGCCAAAACCATGCTGAATCAAGGTCTTCGCCACCTGCGCCAACGCATCTTCGACCACAGCCTCGTTCTTTCCGTAGATGCGGTTGTACGCAGTCCCCCAGTTGATGCCGACCATTGGCGGGTCCTCCTCGCCGCGGACGATCCCATCTGGCGGAGTCATCAGCATTCCGGGATCTCCGCTGACCTGCAAGCTGCCGCCCACTCCCATTTCTCGCAAATATTCATGGGTAAGCGGTCCGCGCACACCGAAGTATTGAGCGTGCTCTCCGATCTCACGCAGCATTTGTTGCATCTTCGGGCTCTCCTGAAAGGAAGCGGTAAGAAGTTTTCCTGTCGCATCGAACTTGACGGGAAGCTGGCTATCATAGCCGCTCCCCCAAATCACCAGTCTTTTTTTCTGCTGTACGGCCCGGTGCGCCACATCCACATAGCCGGGGACCAGGAGCGAGCCCCCGCCGAGAACAACTGTATCGTAGGGACGAAAATCATGCAAATCCACACCAGGCAATGAAGGAATCACCTGGTGGGTCTGTGTGTTAAGGTACTTCTCAGCCAAATCCCGAAACACATGCCGCATCAGCTCATCGCCCAGATTGTCGAATCCGATCCAGCCTACGTAGAGGATTTTTCTCATATGGTCCCTCCTCCTTTTTTCTTGCTGCGCACCGCGGAGTAGAAGGCAAGCAGCTCCTCGCTTTTTTGTCTGATGTCAAAGCGGGATCTCACCCAGTCTTTTCCCTGTTCTCCCCAGCTTTGCAGCAGGTGGCGATCTGCAAACGCCTTGCGCAGTGCTTCAGCAATCATGCCCGGGGAAGGCTTGCCTACAGATTGGTGATCCCCGAAGTAATACTCCCAAGCCAAGTCGTAGGTATCCGGCGTGACAAGCCCGACATAGCCATGGTTTCCGATCGCCAGGACCGGTTTTCCGCAAGCCATGGCTTCCAAAGCAACTCGGCCAGTACCCACGACCAGATCGCTCACCTCATAGTAGGGTTTGACATCGGTTTGTTCACCGGCGATGTGTACATAGGGATAACCCTTGAGTTTGTTTAAGGCCTGCGCCAACTCCTGGACGAAATGCGATTGGGCCCCCGTGCCGACAACAACGATGTGCAGGTTGGGGATGTCGTTCAAGGTCTTGGTGGAGCGCAGCAGCATGTTGCAGACAGACGCCTTCTGCCAGGCTAAACGGCTGACGTAGGTGACGATGAAAGCGTCTTGAGGAAGGGAGGAGAGCGTGGTCTCACGCAAATTTACCGTAGAGGCTGTCTCAAATTCCTGGAGGTCCACTCCATTGGAGATCACCGTGGATTCGACTCCGTGTTTCTTCCAGAAGCTTTGAACCGGCTTGCTTACGCTGATCATCGCATCGCATCGCTGTGCAAGTGAGACAGCTTCGTCGACCGGATAATACGTGCCATGCATGGTAAACACAACCGGAACTCCCAGCTCTGCCGCCGCTTCCGCAGCCAATAGCCCGGAAGGTGTCTGGTGCACATGCACGATTGAGATTTTTTCTTCCTTTATGACGTTTCGCAAGGTTTGCTGTTGCTTCTCTCTTCTGATCGGCAGAGGCTCATTTGACTGCTCGATGAGGTGCAGACGGAAACCGGCGTCCGCAAATGCACGATAAAAGGGGCCGTCAGCCCCTGAGTAAAAAAGCTGGACTCCGCTCGAACGAAGCGCTTTTCCCAAGCTGAGGACATGGGTTTCAGTACCGCCCGTACCCATGCTGTCCATCACCATCAGGATACGCTCTGAGCTAGTTGGCATCGTTGCTCTCCTTTCTTCTGTAATACTGTGCGGACCGCTGACTGTCATGGACGCGGTAATAGTACAGCGGCTCGGGCAGATTTTCGATCTGTGCCTTGCTGTTGAGAGCTTTGGCGATAAACTCGTAATCCTCCGCACCGGAGATGCGGCGAGTGGGTCCGCCAATCTGGTCGAATAGTTTGCCACGAAACAGAATCGTCCCGTGGCAGACACAGTGCCCCCCGCGTCCATATACGCGGCGAATCTCTTCTCCGTAGCGAATCCACGTCGCCAGCTTTTTTTCAGCAGGCGCGTGATCGGGAAAAGCATAGTAATTCGTCCCGACCAAATCTACCAGCGGATGGTTTTGCAGATATTCAACTTGCTTCGCAAAACGCTCCCTGTCGGAATAGTCATCCGAATCCTGGACGGCGATATATTCCCCCCGCGCCAGGTAAAAGCCGGCATTGATCGCTCCGGCAAACCCGATGTTGCGAGGCAATGTCAGCATCACAAGCTGACGATCTTCACTCCACATATCACGGTGTTCTTCCATCCACTCGCGTACGACCTGCACCGAATCATCCGTCGAAGCATCATCGACAAAGATGATCTCCCAGTGGGGATACGTCTGCAGGCGAATGCTTTCCAGACACTCCCGCAGATACCTGGCGCGATTGTAATTGGTAATCACCAAGCTGACCAAGCCTTCTTTTCGCTCTGTCATACTGCGGCCTTCCCTCCTTGTTTTTGTCTACTTTGGATTCCCTCCTCGGTACTGCTTGCTCCAATAGTGGAAAGCCTCCATGTGATCTCCAAGCATTTGTGCCACCGCCGGAGAATGGCCTCTTTTTGCAAGATGCTTTTCCGGACGAAACCGATTGAGAGAAAAGCTGTCTACGGCGTGAACCAGTTCTACCCGCAAGCCCGCTGTCAGAGCAGCCATCTGCGCCAGTGGAGGACAAGCGAGCAACGACCAGTCCAACGAAGCAAACGCCTCTTTTCTCAGGGCGAACGGAACGGCAAGCATGGACCCCGTCCCCAAGTCCTTGCGATCGGCAACCAAGTTAAGCGCTTGACGGGCAGCGACGACGACATTTCCGGAATGCGACTCGAAAAAAGCGGATTGATCATTCAAGGCGAGATCAATTCCCTGCTGACACCCCAAGACGAAGGGATACAGATCCTGTGCAGGCAATACAAAATCAGCGTCCACGAAAAGCAGAATCTCTCCCGCTGCAAGACTGGCTCCTACTGCCCGTCCCGAATCAACCCCGAGAGGATGGGCAAATTCTACGATGACAGCCCCGCATGCACGCGCTTTTGCAGTCGTACTGTCTTGGGATCCGTTGACTACGACGATCACTTCCAGAGGATTCAGCAGCTTCACTTCACGAATCACGGCTTCTATTGTTCTGGCTTCATTCCGTGCCGGAATGATGACAGATAGACGCGATCCCTTCTCGACTGTCTGCCTTGGCTGCACGCGTTCCGGGATAGGTTCCTGGAAAAGCTCCTCCCTTCGCCTTCCTCCGTCTGTCAGGCCGTTTCTATGGGGACGGCTGGCTGCGAAGTCCATCTGCTCCCGGATCACCGCTTTTTCAAAAAAGGAGCACTCCCCCTGGGTGGCTCCATAAAGCTGCGGATTATAGGGAAGGGTATCCCGCATCGGCTCCACCTGCTGCACCCCAATTCTCGCGCCTGTTTTCATCCATTGATAGAGAGCGTGCGCCGGATGCTGCAAAAGCTCTGAACTGATCCGTCTAAGCGCAATTTGGGTTATGGCGTGAGGAGTCCCAAAAAGAGAGGCGGTCCCCAGGTCGGTCCTGCCAAGCAACTCATGGAAAAACAAAATCAAGCTGTCCAGGGGCATAGTCATTCTACTCCTATGGTGACGCCTGCCTTCGCATGAGAGAAGCACTTGCACCCTGCCATGAACAATCGGAAACAAGAAACGCCGCAGCTCCATGGCCGAATAGAAGCGATCTTCCCCCAGAAACAGGAGGACCGCCCCGCGGGCATGACTGGCCGCGAGCGCCCTGCCTGAAAAGGGGTTTATCTGCTGTTCCGGTTCGACAGGAACCATTCGTGTCTTGGCACGAACTGGGGTGGGAATCTCCGGTATCAGGTGACTGGCGGCGGCTACGACAATATCCTCGGAGCCAAGCTGTTGACTGACCGCCACCATTTTCTGCAGATGGTGTGTGGTGTACATCGCAGAGATGATCACAGATACGGAATGCGCCGTCCCTCCCTGTGCAGTCGTTCGCATGCTTAGACGACCCGTACGAAAGTGATGCGTTCTAGAGGAAAGGTAACATTCTGCCCTCCGCCATAGCCAGGTGCACTTGCGGCTAGCAAAGTCGCTGTACTGTCAGTTACGCGGCTCAGCACGCCAGTCGTCACTTGGAGGCCTGTTGCGATTTCTACCGTCTGGCCGATATATGTTGTCAATTTTTCTTGAAAATCCATCAATTCTTCTCCTCCTTACAAAGCTTGCACGTAATTGATTTGGACCAAGGGGACAATGACTTGCGTACCGCCCGGCTCGTTGATCTCGACATAGTCATCGCCTACTTCTCTCAGAACTCCGGCCAGGCTTCCCGCATCCGTCGCGATCTCAATCGACTGATGGAGATAGCCCAGAAGCACTTTGCGAAACTCTGACTTTTCGGGCGGACATGGGGGTTCCTCAACGGGAGGCTTGGGTTTGCCGGATCCGCCCCAGATGAGTTGCCGCAAGCCTTCAAAGTATGCTTTTATCTCCTGTTCATGGATAATCAATTTCATTCTCTTCATCACTCCAATACATGTTTAAATCGGCGCCACCTCGTACAAGGTATACGGAAATGAGCATAGACGTGGTAAGACAAACGCATATTTTGTTGCAGATTAGTGCAACTGTCTTAAACTTTTGTTCCAAAATGAGGAAAAACGGGACATTTTCCGAGCCTATAACTCTCTAACATACGGAAATCAAGATTTTCCACTTGCATTTTAAGAGGGATCAGTTTATTGTTTTTTCGTTGAGAATGATTTTTATTATCATTATATAAGCATTCATTTATATGTTAGGGGGATTTTTTGTATGAGAAAACAATGGGGTTACCCGCTGACAGCGATTGCACTCAGCTCCTCGCTGGTATTCACAGGCTGTGGAAGCAGCGAATCGAAGACGACATCCGAGGTGAAACCAGAAGCTGCTGCCCAAACGGAGCAAAAGACTCACGCGGCTACAACTCCTGAGCTCGATGCAGCCATTGCTAATTACCATAAATGGGTGATCGAGCAGACCGATTTGTTTGTCAAAGCTACGGATGGCTTCACACAAGCTGTGAAGGCCGGCGATATAGAAGCAGCAAAAAAACAGTACGCGCCTGCTCGCATGTACTTTGAACGAATCGAACCGATTGCTGAATCGCTCGGTGACTTCGACCCCTGGCTCGATGCGCGTGAGGGAGACGTCCCTGCTGAGGAATGGCGCGGCTATCACCGACTGGAGAAAGCATTGTGGGAAACGAAGTCTGTCGCCGGCCAGGAAAAGATCGCCGACCAGCTGCTCCAGGACGCGAAACAGCTGCGCGTGAAGGTGGAAAGCGTGGAAATCGATCCATTGATGCTCGTCACCGGAGCCGTAGAACTGCTCAACGAAGTGTCTTCCAGCAAGGTAACGGGAGAGGAAGAGCGCTACTCTCACACGGATCTCTGTGACTTTGCCGCCAATGTACAGGGTGCCAACGAAATTTTCAAAGTGCTGCAGTCTTCCGTCGCGAACAAGGATCCTGAGCTGGCGAAAGAGATTGAATTGCGGTTCCAGGAGCTGGATCAGGCCTTGGCTCCCTACCAGAAAGAACAGGATTACGTTCTGTACACCGAATTGACTGAACCCGAAGTCAAAAAGCTGAGTCAGGCACTCGATGCACTGGCAGAGCCTTTGTCTAAAATGGGCACAATTCTGGGAGGGTAAAGGAAATGAACCGTCAGACAGAGACGAGCGAAAAGAAACTGACGCGGCGCGACGTACTCAAAATGGCGGGGATTGGTGGAATTGGTCTTTTAGTAGGAGCGGGAGGAATGAAGACCTTTTTCCCGCAGCCTACTCAGGCTGAACCATCAGCATCCGCAGCTGCCTCGAAAGGTGACTACATTCCTTTTTATGGAAAAAATCAGGCCGGGATCATCACTCCCATGCAGGACTTCATCAGCATGGCTGCGTTCAATCTGACCACTTCTTCGCTGGCAGACGTCCGGAAGCTGTTCCAAAGCTGGACCCTTGCTTCTGCTCGTATGACAGCAGGCCAGCCCGTCGATGACGAGATCGAAAATCCGCATCTCCCTCCTGTCGATACAGGGGAAAGCATCGGCCTCGCTCCCATGAAGCTGACGATTACGTTTGGGCTGGGTGCTTCCTTTTTTGATGATCGTTTTGGATTGAAAAGCAAAAAACCTGCCCCGCTGGTCGATATGCCGCGCTTCAACAGTGATGAAATCAATCCAGACTGGTCCGAAGGCGATATCGTGGTACAGGTTTGTGCCGATGATCCACAGGTAGCGTTTCACGCTATGCGAAATCTCGCGCGTATTGCCCGAGGCAAGGCCGTGCTTCACTGGATGCAGGAAGGTTTTCAGCGTACAGCATCAGCCGATCCCTCCGGCTCCACACCGCGCAATCTGCTGGGCTTCAAAGACGGCACCAACAATCCGATCGCTTCGGAGCCGAAGCTGGCGGACGAAATCGTATGGGCCAATTCCGCGGAAAGCCCGTCCTGGATGACAGGAGGCACTTACATGGCAATGCGTCGGATTCGGATGCGTATCGAGGTCTGGGACCGCTCCTCACTGGAAGACCAGGAGGCCACATTCGGCAGACATCGCCATTCAGGAGCACCGATCGGCAAGTCTGGCGAGTTCGACGACCTGGAGCTGGGACGCAAGGACAGCACGGGAAAGCCGCTTATCGCGCCAAACTCCCACGTCGCCCTCGCCCACATGGACGGAAAGGTGAAAATCCTGCGCCGCAGTTACTCCTACTCCAATGGCATGGATGTCAAGACAGGGCAAATCAACGCAGGTCTGCTGTTCATCTGCTTCAACCGCGATCCGCGCAAACAATTCATTCCCATGCAGCAAAAGCTCGCATCCGCCGACAGGCTCAACGAGTACATCACACACGTCGGCAGCGGCTTGTATGCCTGCCTGCCAGGAGCCAGGGAAGGCGGCTACATCGGCGACACGCTATTTTAAATCATCATCCGGGATGGAGTGAACACCTTGAAACGCTACCTGCTTTTCCTCTGCATGACGTTGATGCTCCTGTCGTCCTCTTGGCAGGTGGCAGCTGCCGCTGCCTTGCCTGCTGACCAGTTGAAGCAGTTGATCGCCTACTCCAGCGATGCCTTGATCAGCAGCGGCGACCAGAACTGGGACGAGGTCTCCCAGGCCGTAAAACAGATCCGAGAGCTGTGGGAGGCAAATGACGAGACTACTCCAGAAGCTGCCGCATTGTCCGCTGCCTTGACAGAAGCCGAACAGGCATTGAGCGAGGCCGCAGCATCACCCGGACCTGCCGCACAGGCAATATCCAAACTCGCCAAAGCAGCCGATCTGTACGTCATCTCTCGAGAAGATGCTGCACAGCCCAAGGAAAAGGCGCATAAGCAAATCGAAGCGCTCCTCCCTGTCCTCAAAGAGAGTTCAGACGCTGTAGCAGCCCAGGATTGGACAAGGGCCAAGGAATCCTACAACCGTTTCGTCAAAGGCTGGTACAAGGCAGAGGGACTCGTGCGCGCAGAGAATACGAGTGTCTACGGAAACATGGAAATCAAGATCAGCGGCGTGCGAATCGCCTTGAATACCGAACCCCCTGATCCCGCCAAAAGCGAAGCCAAGCTGCAGGAATTGACGCAAGCTGTGGAAGATTACCTCTCGGGAAAGGCAGCTGCCGAATCCGGTACCTCTGCTGCTTCAGCCGACCAGCCGTCTATCTCCTCTCTCATGAAGCTGCTTGACGAAGTCCAGGCTGACATCGACAACAAGGAGGCTGACTTGGCCGCTGAGAAGATGGACACCTTCATTTCGACCTGGCCGGCAGTCGAAGGCGTCGTGATGACCAAGTCACCCGGTACCTACAGCAGCATCGAGAACAAAATGGTTGCTGTCCCGACCCATCTGTTGTCCAATCCGCCCCGCTGGGAAAAAGCGGCTGCTCTGGTGACGGCCATGAAAGATCAGCTGGAGCCTTTTGCCGTTGTCTCCTCCTACACCGCGTGGGATGCAGGCCTTATCTTGTTTCGTGAAGGGCTGGAGGCGATCCTGATTATTCTCGCTCTTCTCGCCTTCTTGCAAAAATCAGGGCATGCAGACAAACGCAAATGGATCTGGTCAGGAGCGGCGATTGGACTTGTGGCCTCCGTCATCCTGGCCGTCATTTTGAGCATCGTGTTGTCCAATCTGTCCACCGGCAGCTCGCGAGAATTGATGGAAGGCATTACCGGGCTCGTCGCTGTCCTGTTCATGCTGACGATTGGCGCCTGGCTGCATAGAAAATCCAATCTGCAATCCTGGAACCGCTACGTGGAACGGGCCATCGGCCAATCACTGGCAAAAGGGACCCTTTGGTCGCTTGGCTTGACTGCCTTTCTGGCAGTCGCCCGCGAAGGAGCCGAGACGATTATTTTCTACTTTGGCATGGCCGCTTCCATCAGCATGACAGAGCTGCTTACCGGCATTGCATCCGCCCTCATCCTGCTTGCGGTCATTGGCTATGCTTTTATGAAGCTGAGCAGCCGTATCCCTGTTCGACCATTCTTTTTCATTGCCAGCATGTTGCTCTACTATATGGCCATCAAATTTATCGGGGCGAGCATTCATTCCCTGCAAGTGACGGGTATGCTGCCTGTACACAGCTCAGAATCTCTCTTTCATGTGCCGGATCTCGGTGTGTATGCGAACTGGGAGACGACTGTGCCACAGCTTGCCGTGCTGCTGATTGTGCTGCTCAACCTGTTGCTGAATGGACGGAAGAAATCTGGCAAAGTGCTTGCCTCTCAATAAGGAAAACCCCGATCCTCCTGATGGATCGGGGTTTTCGCTTATTTCGTCACTGTCACATAAATCGTAACGGTTTTTCCTTGATACTCTGCAATGATTTCCACTTCACCCGAAGAAATAGCCGTAATGACACCGTCTTTCACGACAGCAATCCCTTCGTCACTGGAAGTCCACTTGGCCTCGTCAGACACATCGGCTTTGGTCCGATCATTGTATAACGCATTCAAGGTAATGGACTGTTCATTATCCACAGACAACTTCACAAAATTTTTGTTTGATGAAAGGAGCTCCAGGATTCTTTCCTCGATCACGGAGATGCTCATCGAAACCTGCTTGCCTGTAATCACGGTCACAAAAGAAAAAGACCCATATGTCAGTTCTACAAACCTGACATGCGGGTCTATAAACAATAGTCGCATCATTTGGGCATGATTACTTCTTCGCTTTGTGCATCTTGCAGCAAATCAAACACCCGATTCGGGCTGACCGGCAGACGATCAATCTTCACATGAAAGGGAGCCAGCGCATCCACGACGGCGTTGGCAATCGCGGCAGGAGTAGAAATGGCTCCACTCTCGCCCACACCTTTTACCCCCAGCGGGTTGCGGGTTGAGTAATATTCCTGTTCGCCCTGCACCGCGACAGGCACCTCCATCGAGGTCGGCAGCAGATAATCCATATAGGTTCCTGTCAGCAACTGCCCGTTCTCATTGTGGACGACCTCCTCGTACAGAGCTGTTCCGATCCCCTGCGCGAATCCGCCCTGCACTTGCCCCTCTACGACCATCGGATTGATGACACGTCCACTGTCATGGACGATGTAGTAATTCCTGATTTTCACAAATCCCGTCTCGATGTCCACTTCTACCACTGCCGCATGAACCGAAGAAGAGTACGTCACGGTCGGTGGAACGAAGTAATGCGTCGCTTCCAGGCCCGGGTCCATCCCTTCCGGCACCTTGCAGCGCATTCCTGGCGTGGCTGCAGCTGCCAGTTCGGGGAAGGTGATCTTTTTCTCTGGCTGGCTGACAGCAAAAATGACCCCGTCTTGCATCGTCAATTCCTCCGGTGCGATCTCCAGTACATTGCCCGCTACAGCCAGCATTTTCTCACGCAATTTGACAGAAGCCAAATGCGCCGCGGAGCCTGCATTTACCGCACTGCGGCTGGCATACGTCCCTGCCCCGTAACCCAGAGCGACCGTATCTCCGTTTTTCACGGTGACGCGATCCAGGCTTACCCCGAAGACATCTCCGGCTACCTGGCCGAATACCGTCTCATGGCTTTGGCCTTGCGAAGAGGACCCTACGTGCAGGATCACCTGGCCGGACGGGTCAATGCTGACTTTTGCCCCCTCAAACGGCCCGACACCCGTTCCCTCTACATTGGAAGAAAAGCCGATCCCGATGTATGTGCCTTCTTTTCTCCACTGCTCCTGATTCGCCCGGATCTCCTTGAAGCGAGACATCTCCAAGGCCATCTCGAAGGCTTCCGGATAATTGCCGCTGTCATAGATCAACTCGCCGCCGTCTTTATAGTACATTCCTTGGCTGTACGGCATTTCTTCAGCCGGGATGATATTTTTCAGCATGACTTCCACCGGGTCCATCCCGAGTTCACGGGCGATCAAGTCGACGATGCGGTCCATGGCAAAGACCACTTCCGGTCTCCCGGCGCCGCGATACGGTACGTTGGGGGTTTTGTTCGTCAGAGCGATCCGGCAGGTCAGGTCGAATACCGGAATCTTGTACGCCCCGCGAAAATGAGCCGCGCTGTTGTAGGCGCAGGTCAGGGCAAAGTAGTTGATCGCTCCTACGTCCAGCACGAAATCATCTTTTACGCCCAGGATGGTTCCGTCCTTGGTATAGGCTACCTCCAAGTCGTGAATCTGGTCACGGGAATGACGGGCGCCGCTCATATGCTCCATCCGGTCTTCGATCCAGCGCACTGGGCGCTTCAACTGCTTGGCCAGATAGGCCAGCAGCACTTCTTCCGGATACAGGCCGCCTTTTGGCCCAAAACCGCCGCCGACATCAGGAGCAACCACGCGGATATTCTGCTCGACCAATCCGAGCAGCTTCGCGACATAGTGGCGGATTTCAAAAGGCATCTGCGTAGAGCTCCAGATGTTGAGAAAGTCTGTGCGATTGTCATAGGAGGCCACAACCCCGCGCGTCTCGATCGGATTGGAACCGACACGGGGAGAAGTAAAACGTCCTTTGATTACGTGATCGGCTTTGCTTACTGCCTCTTCCCAGGAACCTACGGGAAGATGGAAATAGGCTTGCATATTGTCGTCCAGGTCGTCCTGAACCAGCGGTGCGCCTTCCTTCAGCGCTTCAAAGGGATCGACCACAGCTGGCAGCGGTTCGTAGTCGATTTTTACCAGAGCAGCAGCATCCTCTGCGATATAGCGGTTCTTCGCTACGATGCAAACGACATTTTGCCCTACATATTTGACCTTTCCCGTCGCCAGAACAGGCTCGACATTATGCTTCATGATCGGCTTGATCTGATCTTCGATATGCTTCGGCAGGCGACAGTGCGACTCCATCTCGGACATGAGACCCACTTTTCCCACCAGATCCTCACCGGTAATGACTGCATAGACATCATCCATGGCCAGCGCTGCGGATCTGTCGATGCTTTTAATCCGGGCATGGGCATACGTGCTGCGGATGAATGCCGCTTCCGCCATATTGTCCAACCGGATATCGGCTACGTACTGTCCGGTCCCTGTCACAAAACGATGATCTTCTTTCCGTCGAAAGCTTTGCCCAATCAGGTTCGCCATGGATTCAACCTCCTTGTTTGGCAAGCGCCTGGGAAGCTTGCTCAACAGCTTTTACAATATTGGCGTACCCCGTACAGCGGCACAGGTTGCCAGAGATTGCCTCGCGAATCTCCCCTTCGCTCGGTTTTGGATTCTCCTGGAGAAAATCAACCAGGGTCATCATGAAACCAGGCGTGCAAAAGCCGCATTGCAAGGCGTGATTGTCAGAGAAAGCCTGCTGCAGCGGGTGCAGGCTGCCGTCCTCCCTTACCAGCGATTCTACGGTATCAATCGCAAAGCCATCGGCTTGCACAGCGAGCATGAGGCAGGAACGAGCCGCTTTTCCATTCACCAGTACGGTACAGGCTCCGCACACGCCGTGCTCGCAGCCCAGATGCGTTCCCGTCAGGCGCAATTGCTCGCGGATAAAGTCGGATAGCAGCATGCGGGTCTCGACTGTCTCTGTGCGCTTTTTTCCATTTACTGTAACCGTAATCTCCATGGTTTTCATCGCGAAATCCCTCCTGCCCGCTGAATCGCTGTTTGCAACGCTCGTTTGGTCAAGGTTTTCACCAAGGATCGTCTGTAGCTTGCCGATCCGTGCAAATCACCGTCCGGATCCACACCTTCACTCGCCATCTCGCCAGCCTCTTCCAAGAGGGAATGGTCTGCTGCCTTGCCAATCAGGAAGTCCTCGACAGACTCCAGCACACAAGGAACCGGGTTGGCGCCCCCAGCCGCCAGACGAGCCATGGTAATTTCTCGTTGCTCATTCAACTCGACAACAGCAGCCACCTCTACGAGAGCAAAATCTCCGTGACGACGCGCTACCTCCGTGAAAGCATAACCGGCCGCATCCTAAACGATCGGGAAATGGACTTCTTTGATCATCTGATCCGGCTGCAGGGAGGTCAGCAGATACGTCAGGAAAAACTCCTCCGCTGTCAGCGTCTCCTCGCCGTCCGCGTGCGCAATCACAATTTCACCGCGCAGAGCAGCCAGTACACACGGCAGTTCAGCAGAAGGATCTGCATGCGCGATGCTGCCTCCGACCGTCCCTCTTTGCCGAATCTGCGCATGTCCGATCCATTTCACCGCTTCCAGCAGCAACGGACAATGCTTCGCGACCAATGGCGACTGTTCCAGCTCGACATGCCTGGTCAAAGCTCCGATCGCCAGATAGCCATCCTCCTCGCGAATGTAGGAGAGCCCCTCCACTCTGCCGATGTCGATCAAGTATTTCGGAGTCGATAGCCGCATGTTGATGACGGGAATCAGGCTTTGGCCTCCCGAAATAATTTTGGCATCCTCACCCAGTTCAGCGAGATACTGCAGTGCCTCTTCCAGACTTCCAGGTCGCAGGTATTCAAACGAAGCTGGTTTCATCATGCTCCCCCATTCTTCACTTGTTTTTCGATCGCTTTGAAGAATTGGCCCGCCATGAATTTGGCGATTCCCCCCAATACACGCCCTCCTACACTCGCGATCATTCCTCCGATCTCCGCATCACAGTTCCAGACCAGCGTGCAGCCTTTATCGGTCGGCAAAAGCTTGCAGTCCATCTTCGCTTTGACATGCCCGGGAGAACCGCTTCCCTCTGCCAGCAGAATGTAGTGCGCCCCCGCTTCGACATCCTCCAGCTTGACTTTGCCGGTGTACTCCCCTTTTACTGCAGCGACTCCAAGCTTCATCACGACGTCGTATTCCCCTTGGCCTGTCAGATCCAATCGTTCGCAACCGGGAATAGCCCCTTTTAAAATTTCTGGATCGTGTAGAGCATCCCAAATATGCTGTACACTGTTCGCGAATTTTGCTTCTCCTGACAATTGCATCGTCTGTGTCACTCCCTCGCTGTTTTTGGTTCCCCTGTCTTTTCCTTCAGTTTAGTTTTGATTTTATATAATTTAAAATACATAATCACTTATGAATTGATAGACAATAAGGCATAAGGGGTGGGTTGTCCGTGGATCTGTTGCAATTGAAGTATTTTCAAGTCGTCGCCCGTCTGGAACATATGACCCGAGCTGCTGAAGAGCTTCACATCTCACAGCCCTCTTTGAGCAAAATGATCAGCAGATTGGAAAAGCATCTGGGAGTCCCCCTGTTTGATCGGCATGGCAAGCAAATTCGCCTGAATCGCTTTGGAAAAATTTTTCTCAATCGCGTCGACCGCGTCTTTGCCGAACTGGAAGAGGGTCAGTATGAACTGGCAGATCTCACGGGTCTGGAACGCGGAGAGGCGGATTTGATCATCACCCACCCCTTGATTCGCGATCCCAAATTCAAGAATGTCCCCCTGCTCCATGAGAAAATGTTTCTGGCCGTCCCCCCCAACCATCGCCTGGCGAATCAAAAGAAGGTCTGGCTGCGCGATGCTGCTGAAGAAACCTATATCAGTCTCGTCATGTCCTACGAATTGACCCAGACTACTTTGGACATGTGCCAAGACAGTGGTTTTGTTCCCAACATCGCCTTTGAATGCAACGATGCGGAAGTAATTCTGCGCATGGTGCACAACGGACTTGGCGTCGCTTTGATCCCGCAGCACTGGTGGAAGCACGGGTATATGCCCAAGGATTCACCGGTCTACCTTCCCTTGGAGGATCGCCATTCCCAACGGATTATCGGCCTGTCCTGGGTGGAATCCCGGTACATCACGCTTGCTGCCCGCGAGCTGATCCGATTTACGATCGATTATTTTGAGCATACCTACCCATCGCTAACGGAGAAGTCGGCTAATCAGGCATGAATTTTGCTTTTGCCATGCAGCGCAGCCGCCTGTCTGCCGTTACGCATGGCCAGGAGCTGGGAGACGATGCTGAGTGCGACCTCATCCATCGTCTCCGCTCCCAGATCGAGACCGACCGGGGCATGGATCGGACCGCTGGAGAACGTTTTTCCTATCTGGACAAGCATCTCCTCCGTTCGGGACAGCGGTCCGAGTACCCCGATAAAGCGCGGACGGCTGCGAAGAGCCAGCTCCAGAAAGGCTTGATCCCGCTCAAGATGATGGTTCATAATCACCCACCAGCTATCCAGCATCTGCGCTGGATCTGCATCAGCTGGAGACTGGACGAGATGATGGGCCGCGGGAAAAGCCTGCGGCGTATTAAAGCCTGCACGAGGGTCCAGCACCGTGACGGAAAAGCCGCTGCGTGCCGCCAATTCTGCCACCGGGCGAGCATCCTGTCCCGCCCCCGCAATGATCAATCGCTCGCTGGGTCTTACCACATCCACATAGTAGCGTCGAGTCCCGAACCGCACGACCTCCGCCCTGGTTTGCCTGCCAAAACGGGCTCTCGCCTGGTCCAGTACTTCTACCGGAAGACGATCCACATCTCCGCAGACCCGTCCATCCCGTTTCATGAGGACACGGGCGCCGTCTACGATCTCCAGGATCAGTGCAAAGCTCTCATCCTGTTGGAGCGCTTCGTCCGTCAGTCTCCAAAAAGAGTCGTCGGGTTTGACAGGAAGGATGCCCACCTCCAACGTGCCTTTGCAGCCGATACCCAAGCTCCATACTTCACTTTCGCTCAGATCGTAGCGTTGCAGATGCGGCTTGCCTGTCTGCATCACCTTTTCCGCCCAGCCGTACAGATCCCCCTCCAAACAACCGCCGCTTATTGTCCCGAAGATGTGTCCATCCTCTGCCATCATGATTTTGCTGCCGGGCAGCCTGTAGGCGGAGCCTTCGACATGCATCAGCATCAACAGCGTCGTTTTGCGCCCTTCTTGCCAGGCCGTATGGATCTGTCTCATTACCTCGCGTAATTCCTGCAATCGTGACACCGTTGCATCCCTCCTGTAGCCGTCTGACTTTGTTGACTTTTTAATAGCCTTTGCGCATGAGTCCCAGGCAAAGAATGAGTGAAATCAGAATAAAGCTCATCAAAGCCAGGAACCCGCCGGTAAAGGAACCTGTCATTTGGCTGACGGCACCGACGACCATCGGACCGATAGCTGCCAGCGCATAGGAAATACTTCCGAATATTCCGCCAATTCTTCCCATCACTTGCGGCGAAGCAACCTTATGCAGCATCGTCATGGTCAACGCAGCAGGCATCAGCAATACACTGATCAGCAGGATGCTGAGAATCTGCGCCATGAGAGCGCTTGCGGTAAACATCGACATCAAAAGAAACAAGATAATACAGGCACTCGCTCCGCCGACGAATACAGCCCGTTTCATATAGCGATCAGACAGGAAGCCGGAGCCCATCTGCACCAGAATCGCCAACCCATACCCGGCCGCATTGACGAATGCCGACTGAACGAATGGAATGCCTTTTACTTCTGTCAAATAACTGGGCAAAAAGGTGGAGATTCCGAAAAAACCAATGGAGATGCATCCGTATACGGTGGTGAGTACCCAGAAAACAGGGTTTTTCAGAACCGCTTTTACCTCACCGGTGCCAGCCAATTCCTTTTTGTTAGTCGCGACACCTTTTTCGATATACTCTTTTTCCGTGGTGTTGACCGCGTAGTGATGGCTTGGACTATTGCGAACCATCGCCCAGAACATGATCAGCGAAAACAGGGAAATCGCTGCGAGTGCATAGTAGCTTTCCCTCCAGCCGTAAGACTCTGCCACCATGGCTATGATCGGAAGGCCAATCACCGGTCCGAGAGAATTCCCGTTGAACCAGAGCGCCTGTGCTTTCGCCTGTTCATTGCTGGGAAACCATTTGGCAGTCAAAGTGAGGGCGATCGGATACAGCACCCCTTCACTAATACCGAGAATCGAACGAGACCAGAGCAGGGCAGAGACCGATTCCGCCATGCCGCCCAGGACCATCGCGAAAACCCAGAAAAAAATAAAATACCGATGAGCCCGCTTTTGAAGGCTCCGATCCGGTCGACCACAAATCCCCAACCCAGCTGACCGATGGCGTACGTAACGAGGAAGATGCTGCTCAGTGAGCCTTTGATCACGCCGTCCGTAATCCCCAAATCTTGCAGGAAGGGCTTGTTCGCCAGCAAAATATTGATGTTGGACTTGTCGATCATCGAAACCGTAAATAAGATAAGCAATGGTAATCCGACGTAAATCCATCTTGCCCTTGTCATTTTTTCCGGCAATGTTCCTGCAGCAGTACCCATTTGGCTCAAGGCAATTCCCCCTATGAATAGAATGATGATGCATATCGAGCATTGTACTTTTCATTTTTCATAATTTGAAATATAAAAATAATTATTACTTCATGCGCTTGCGATCATATAGCGGGGAATACGAGAAACAAAAAGCCGCGAAGATCTGGACAGAAGTCCTTGATCTTCGCGGCTTTTCGCTTAATAAAGCAAGTAAGAGTGATCTCTGTAATACCGAATGAACCTGGTTTCTGTTTTTTCTTCCAGCTGCCGCCACTCTTTATCCAGTAGCATTTGATCCTCCGTACTGATCTGATAAGCAGGAGCCGTATCTCCTCTGCTTCTCAGATACTGAATGCGATAAGCCGTGGGGGGATGCGTGCTATCCAATCTCACGTCCGCGCTTTGTTCCAATCTTCTAACCCGTTCGATTTCGCTGGCGGGAATTTGCCCAAACTGGGATCTGATTTCCTCAGCCGCGCTTCCAGTCGCGCCGCCTGTCAAGATGCGTTGCATGGCAAATGCAAAGATGTGCTCCAAATGCAGCTTTTCCAGCAGAGACAATTTTGCCTGAAGCCCCCCTACCTGAGCAGCAAGGGCATCTGCCAAATACTCCGCGCGCTGCTTGTTTTGCCAAAGTAAATGGGCCAATACAAACACGATCCCCTCAATTCCCTTCGACAAAAGCAGCAATAGCAGATTGACCGGAACCATAGCCAGCTCAACTAAACTGCCGTTGCGCTCCAAAATCTGATCTGGCTTGATAAAATACTGCCATTCCAGTAACGTACGGATCGCAGTCCCTACAAAAACGCCGCGTGTGGAATCGCCATTCACGCCATGCCCCAGCTCATGTGCAAGGAGTGCGACAAACTCCTCTGGTTTCAGTACGCTAATCAATGGCACGCCAAGATGAATCACGTTTTTTCTGGACAGGCCGTAGCTTCCGAAAGCTGCGTTATACGCAAAATCTATTGTAATGCCATCGACCCTTTTGGCTCCCATCTTTTCGCTGACCTCATCCACGATTCGGTAAAGAGTAGGAAATTCGGCCCGACTTACGGTATTCTTCGGCATTTTCCCGATCCTCGGCCTTGTCACCCATGCTACGATCAGGCAGAGCAACGCTGCTGCCATGAAGAAAAAATTTCCCCACCCTGCGATTGCCAGCCAAATTCCACAAGCCAGGACGACCACGCTGGTTACATGGACGGCTCCCGCGATCAGATAGGCGAAAATCACTCCAAGACTCGTTGGTTTGGACTTGGGTTGGGTCATGACCGCGTGCAGAAGTTTTTCGCCAGCGAAGTTCCCGATTTTCAGATAGTAGCGCTCAAACAGTGTTGGGTTTTTATCCTTGTGAGGAGGATG
Organism: Brevibacillus panacihumi W25; assembly: GCF_000503775.1. Classification (GTDB taxonomy): domain Bacteria; phylum Bacillota; class Bacilli; order Brevibacillales; family Brevibacillaceae; genus Brevibacillus; species Brevibacillus panacihumi_A. The sequence continues at coordinate 23,066 of NZ_KI629786.1, forward strand.
TAGATTCCAATTGCAAGCCTGACACCAAGGGATATATCCTTTGACTGCCACGATCTCCTCCCCGCATTCGGGACAATACTGCTTTTGTACAGATAACACAGATTCGCTGGTAACCACCATTCAACACTCTCCATCACTCATGATCAGGGTAAATTTTCATTCTTACAGTCATTTAACTATGTATTGGGAAAATTTCCAACAAAAAAAAAAACAGACCCACGAGTCTTCTTCGCAGTCTGCTTCCCTGTTATTTAACCTTTTATGTCTGGCGTTCTTCCGTCATGGGAATGTGTCCGCTCCGCCGCAAGCTGCCTGTAATGCTCGGTCAGCTCGGGATACTCGATGAGTGCCTGCTTGCCTTTCTCGCTAATGCCATAGACACCACGCCGGATCTTTACAAACCAGTCATCGTAATTTTTCTGCAAGATCGCTTGTGTCTTTTCACCCGTCCCGGATTGTCGCAGGGCTTTTGGCGTCGAGGGGCCCAAGCGTTCCAGCCAAAAGGCGATCTGGAGGCTGTTTTCCTTGTAGGCTGTCATGATCTTCGTCTGGGAGCTTCCCCCCACGTTGAAATCTCCAGATCTGCCTGCGATTTCACGGAGGACCCGTTGGCGTTTTTGCTTGCCGCGCTGCATGCTCTTCGCCCGATCAAACGACGCAGGGGCAAATACCTCAGTGACGGTGCCGCCCTGTTGCAGCGAGACAAGCAGCAGACCGCACTCCAGCCTCCGGACTAGATGACATATGTCTTTCCACTTTCGCGAAAACAAGCTGAACTTTGGTTTGGGGACCGCGATATAGACAAGCTCGGTCAGGCGTTGTCGTTTCGTTGCCTGGACCAGCAGCTCCACACTCAGATGGCGCTTCATCTCCACGATAATCAGTTCATCGTCTTTGACCGCGGTCAGATCACAATGCTTGACTTCCCCTTTGACTTCATATCCCAGTTTTGTGAAATACTTCACAAGTGGTTCATAGAGGTCGACTTCATAGATTTTTTCAGGATTGTTTTTCATGGTTTTCTTCTAAAAACCACAACGGATCATCGCAATCCTCGTCTCCGTTGTAATTGATCAAAATCTCTTCCCCGGCGGTGATATCCCGATAGGCATAGAAATTAAACGTATGGTTGTCAAAATTGATCTCGTACGTGGCATTCGGCTCATAGGAGTGGTTGAACAGCATGCCGTATCCCAACAAAATGCAGGTGTGGTTCGCTCCATACTCGAACGCGTAATCAGCCAGCAAGGTCTTTTCGATGTGCTCGTGCTCTTCATTCAGATAAGGCAAAACAGGTGCCTCATGAAGCAGTTCACCTTTTGCAATGTCACGTGTCGCAAAAACGCCTCTGTTCAACTCACCATTGCTCAGTTTGGAAGTTTTTATTTCTACCATTTTTCATCTCCTGTGTTCCGACTCTGGAATCATCAAGCTCCTTGTAAGCATGACAGGTGACCTTAGGGAAATCAACCCTTTTGTCTCAGACAGAAAAAACCAGCTCAACTCTCACAAGAGAAATCGAACCGGTTTTCCAATGTTACGCCTTACTTTTTGGACTCAAGCTGTCTGCAATGACCGCGATGGCGCCGTCACCCGTCACATTGCAGGCCGTACCAAAGCTGTCCTGCGCGATGTACAAGGCGATCATCAGTGAGGTCAGCGTCGTATTGAACCCGAGCATCGACTCCAGCAGACCGAGCGCTGCCATGACCGCGCCGCCTGGTACCCCCGGCGCAGCAATCATCGTGATCCCCAGCATGAGGATAAACGGGAACATCATCGCAAATGAAGTAGACATGCCATTCAGCATCATGACCGCCATCGAGCAGCTGACGAGGGTGATCGTGCTCCCCGACAGATGGATCGTCGCACAGAGGGGGATGACAAAATCGGCAACCTTGCCATTGACCCCGTTCAGCTTGGTTTGGCGCAGCGTGACGGGAATCGTAGCGGCGGAAGATTGCGTCCCGATCGCTGTAAAATAGGCAGGCAGCATGTTTTTCAACAGGGTGAACGGGTTTTTGCGCCCCATTTGACCAGCCACGAGAAACTGCACAATCAAATACAGAACGTGAAGAGCAATAATAATAACAAACACCTTGGCAAAGACGGACAGAATCATTTTCACTTGCCCGCCATAGGTCAGGTTGGTAAAGACAGACAAGATATGGTAAGGCAGCAACGGAATGATCACTGAGCCAATCAGCTTCTCTACGATTGCTCTCAGATCAACCATCACTTTTTGCAGGGAATCTCCCTTGATGACAGCCGCTCCGAGCCCGAATGTAAAAGCCAGCAGCAATGCAGTCATGACCCCCACGACTGGCGGCATGTCCACAGTAAAATAGGGTGCGAGCAACGCTTCCTCCGGATTGGCATACTCATTGACCAAACCGCCTACTTCCAAAATGTGAGGAAAGAGCAGTGTCGCGACAAAAAAAGCCAACAATCCGGCAACAATGGTAGAGATGTAAGCGACACCTGTGGTCAACCCCAGGAGACGCCCTGCGCCTTTTCCCAGTTCCCCAATCCCTGGAGCAATAAATCCGATGATGATCAACGGAATGGCAAAACCCAGGAAATTGCCGAACAGCCCGCTAAAAGTAGCGAAGACTTTGACGAGCCACTCTGGCGAGAAAGATCCGATCACAATCCCGAGGATGATAGCCAAGAGAATTTTGGGCAGCAATCCAAGTTTTCTCATGATGTTCCCCCATTTGTTATGTTCGTTGAAATGTCCTCTCTAAATGGACTGTCTTCCACTCTATACGGACATAAAAAAACATAACATAATTCGGACGAGCTTGTCATGGGAAGCAGAGAAGTACTAATTTTGGAAATATTTTAGTTATACATAAAAACGTTGATCTTATACCTGTTGTCCACTGTCGTTCCATAATCTACCGAAAGACGCTTTTACTTGGCAGGAGCAATTGTGCCGACTCTACTCAAAAAACGATTCATCAAAAGCGGCAGCGACACCAGGATGGGCGGATCATCTGGACTCGGCAGATGGAGCATCACCTGCAGATGCGGGACCATCGAATCGGGCTTCACCGTAATCGGTTTATGCGCACGGGTACGCAAGGTGGCATGCGGCAACAAAAAATCGATCGCCTGCGTCCCCCACGGTATCGATGTCGCCATTAAATAGTAGACGCCCGGCTTGACATCCGTAAAACAGAAATCCCCGAGAGAAGAAAGCAAGGTTCCATACAATGGCAGCCCTTCCGGAATCGGCTTGGGAAACAATCCGACCAGGATCACACCCTCAAACGGCACAATGGAATGGATTGTGCCTGAAATTCTGCCGTATGTCTGAACAGCAGGATGTGGGCCGCGCCAATCCTCTAATTGCCGCAAGGAGCGAAAAAGCGTCTCAGCTTCTACAGAAGAATTCCGAAAAGACGAAGGCGTCACACCGACTCTTTCCGTAAACCGTGTCGTGAAGGTGCCCAGACTCTGCTGGCCGATCTCCAGCGCAATATCGCGTATGCCCAGATTGGTGCGCAGCAATAAATCCTTCGCTTTCTGCAACCGCGCCGCTGAGACGTAGTACAAAGGCGGAAGACCTACCCTGGCTTTGAAGATGCGGGTGAAATGATAGGGACTGTAGGAGACCTCTTTTGCCAAATGCTCCAAAAGAAGAGGCTCATCCAGATGCTGATGAATATAGGCAATTACCTCATCGATTTCAGAATAACGGTCGACCACGATTTGCGACACTCCCATCCGCCCTTGACCATTTCAGAACAATTGTTCTCATATATCTTATCACAGATCGGAAATTTATGGAACTGCCTTTGGAATCGAGTAGGAGGGGGTGACTAACCCCCGTCCTCTCACACCACCGTACGTACCGTTCGGTATACGGCGGTTCATTTAGGTATGACGCAAATAGGTGTATCTGTCTGACAAACTCTTCAAACCTTGATTACGCCAGTAAGCATTATTCAATGCTCGGTGAAGAATTGGACTACATGCAATTCGCCATTGTTTCTTTCGTGAATTGCCCCATTCATAGGCTTTTTCCTTGGGAACTCCTAAGGAGATAAGCCTTTTTACTTTTGTTTTCGGGCGCTTCCACTCTTTCCAGAGACACATTCGGAGTCTTCTTCGAATCCATTCGTCAAGATGGCTGAACACCGAAGGGGTATCAGCCAAGGCAAAATAGCCACACCAACCTGTAAGGTACTCATTGAGATCGTCAATTCTGTATTCCATTGGGAGTGGTTTAGTGCGGGAGGTGATCTCCCGAATCCTCTGTTTTGCTCGCTTCAGACTATCGTTCGCTATTCGAATCTTGGGCGATTTGTTCACCGTGAAACTGAAACCAAGAAATTTACGATTCCATGGGCGATCAACGGCGCTTTTCTCCATGTTGACTTTTAGCTTGAGCTTTCTCTCAATGAACGTGGTCACGGAATCCATCACGCGGATTCCTGCCTTCTTTGACTTCACATAGATGTTGCAGTCATCTGCGTAGCGAAGGAATCGAAGCCCCCGCTTTTCCAGTTCCTTGTCGAGTTCGTGCAACATGATATTGGATAAGAGCGGACTCAACGGGCCACCTTGCGGCACCCCTTGATCGCTTTCAATTTCCATACCATTAACCATAATCCCTGATTCGAGATAGCGTCGGATGAGGGTTAGGATAGTTCTGTCTTTGACATGTTTTGCGATAAGCCCCATAAGTTTATCGTGGTTTACCTTATCGAAGAACTTCTCAAGATCCATGTCTACGACCCAACGGTATCCTTCCTCGATGTATGTCTGTGCCTTCTTGACTGCGTCATGTCCCCGTCTTCTTGGACGGAATCCATGACTATGTTCGGAGAACATAGGATCAAATATCGGAGAAAGAACCTGTGCAATTGCTTGTTGGATGAGACGGTCGGTCACGGTAGGAATGCCTAATAGCCGAACACCACCGTTCAGTTTCGGGATTTCGACTCGTCGGACTGGCGAAGGTACATAGGTTCCATTCTCCAATGACGCTCGTAGGGAGTCCCAGTTGGATAAGATATGTTGACGTAGGGATTTTACGGACATACCATCCACACCGTGGCTTCCTTTGTTCTTTTCTACTCGCTTTAGTGCCAACAGGAGGTTTTCCCGTGACAGCAGTTGTCCCATCATAAAACCAGATATCCTTTCGCGTGAACGTTCTTTCTACTTGTGCCACTCTCTATTCCGCCCTCTTGAAGTCCCCCATGGATTCACCATTTCCTCCTTCAAGTAAGTCCATCTGGATTGTCTGCATCATCATAAAGAGTGAACGCCTAGCGTCCCGTTCTTCCTAAATGTTCGGCCCTTCCCGTTTCAAGCGTCCTCTACTCCGGTACTATGGCCTCTGCTGACTCCTGACCGTTCAGTTTCTCCTAGCGGAGAAGGTTACCATGAGGGCATGGCGTCCCAGTCAGGTCTCCCCGGGTAAGAACGTTGTCTTTCCCTCCATCCACCTGCTTCATTTACTCCCGATAGCCTTTGGCAACATGGACTTCGTCTTGTATGGCAGACTCATCCAGCTATCGTTAGCCTCATATGAAGTTCGTGTTCCTCAGGCCGGAGGTTTGCCGCAGACTTCCTTCAGATTCCACCTCGCGGTGGACACCCTTGTCGTAAGCTAGTGGCTACTGTTGCCTTCGCCATTCGGGACTTTCACCCTAGAGACAACGCCCATGCCGGGCACACCATAAAAAGAGATGGGGCCAATCGGCCTCATCTCTGTATCCCACTATTCTTTTGGCACTGCATTCTCATCCATGTAGATCAGCTCCCAGATATGTCCATCGGGATCCTGGAAGCTCCAACTGTACATAAAGCCGTGATCTTGAAGGTCATTCGCTTCCTTGCCGCCAGCCGCCAGGGCTTTCTGAACCAGATCATTTACTTCCTCCCTGCTGTTCGCGGACAAGGCTACCAGGACTTCTGTACTCTTTGTCGCATCAGCTACTTCTTTTTTGGTGAAGGTTTGGAAAAAGCTTTTCACCAGCAGCATGGCGTAGATATTCTCGCCAATCACCATGCAGGTTGCCTTTTCGTCTGTAAATTGTGGATTGAATGTAAATCCCAATGCACTAAAGAATTCGACTGACTTCTGCAAGTCCTCAACAGGCAAATTCACAAAAATCTGCTTTGCTTGATAACCCATTTCATTCATTCCTCCTCTATATCATTCCCTCTGATGCCATCTTAACAGGCTGTCACCTTATGGATTTCTTCTCGATTGCGCTTTTTCCCTGGTTCATTGCCTTAGATTTCATCAAAAAGGGATAAGCATCCAATCTCCTGTTTTACCTCCTGCATACACAAAGAAGAAGTCTGTTGAAAAAGGAGAGGTGAACATGGAATTCTGGATTGGCCTGCTGCTCTTCGGGGGTATCATGGCAGTCGTCCTGTACCGATACTGGGATCGCAGACAGGATGAGAAGTGGCATGCTCACGTCCCCAATCAGTTGATCGTCAGCTTTCATGACGGTGTGACGCCCACTCAGATCGCGGAGATTCACAAAAAGGCGAAATGTGAAATGATGGAGCACGATCCCGAATTGGGGATCTATAAGATTGCATCCAAGCGAAAGATGCGAAGAATTCTGAAGCATTATCAGGGCCTGGCAGAAACCGCGTTTGTCGAGCCCAATTATCTCTTCCAAGCCTCCGCTGCTCCCAACGACCCCTATTTCTCGCTGTATCAGTACGGCCCGCAGCGAATATCGGCTCCCGCTGCCTGGGATGTGACACAGGGAAATCCGGCTGTCAAAATTGCGGTTGTGGACACAGGTGTGCAATTGGATCATCCCGAATTGCAGCCCAAACTCGTACCAGGCTACGACTTTGTCAATAACTCCCCCCAACCGATGGATGGAAACGGTCACGGTACCCATGTGGCTGGCATTGCAGCTGCCGCAACCAATAACGGCTTCGGAATTGCCGGAGTCTGCCCGCTGGCATCGATCATGCCCATTCGCTCCTTGGACGATACGGGAAGCGGGGAACTGATGAACGTCGTGCGCGGAATCGTGTACGCGGCCCAACAGGGTGCACAAGTAATCAATCTCAGTCTGGGCTCTCCCGCTGCCTCCAGCTCGCTGCAATCCGCGATTCAATATGCCTGGGATCGCGGGGCGGTCATCGTTGCAGCCGCGGGAAATGCCGGTTCCTCTCTTCCCAGCTATCCGGCCAACTACCCCAATGTCATCGCAGTTGGCTCCACCAATGAGCGCGAAGAGAAATCCGCATTTTCCAATTACGGCCGATGGGTAGATGTCGCGGCACCCGGCGAAAATATTCTCTCCACCTACCCGGGCAGCTACTATGCCTACCTGAGCGGGACCTCCATGGCTGCGCCGCACGTGGCCGGTATTGCCGCCTTGTTGGCTTCCCAAGGGAAAACAAACGTACAGATTCAACGGGCCATCAAGAACACCTCGGACCCGATCCCCGGCACTGGCGCCTACTGGCTCTACGGTAGAGTCAATGCGGCCAAAGCGGTTCAAGCCACTTGATAAAAAAAGCAGACCTTGTATCTCGACAGGTCTGCTTTCCTCTATTATTATTCGCCCAAATCTACGTTGTGGTAGACTTGCTGGACGTCTTCCAAATCGTCCAGGGCATCGATCAATTTTTCAAATTGAGCTTGGGAATCCTCAGGAAGAGTCACTTCATTTTGCGGCAGCATCGTGATCTCCGCTACGGTAAATTCTGAAATCCCTGCCTGTTTCAATGTTTCTTGCACAGCGTGGAATTGATCCGGTTCAGCGTACACAATCACGGACCCGTCTTCATCCAGCACATCGCGAACGTCTACATCCGCTTCCATGAGGATTTCCAGCACTTCATCCGCTGATTTGCCTTCGAGACCGATGACGGCAGTCGCATCGAACATATACGCGACAGATCCGCTTACTCCCATATTTCCGCCGTTTTTGTTAAAGGCAGCGCGCACTTCGGATGCTGTGCGGTTCACGTTGTTGGTCAAGGCATCCACGATCACCATGGAGCCGTTGGGACCAAAGCCTTCATAACGCAGCTCGTCGTAGTTTTCGTCAGAGCCGCCCTTCGCTTTTTCAATCGCACGGTCGATAATCGCTTTTGGCACACTGTACGTTTTTGCACGCTCGAGTACGACCTTCAGTGCGCGATTCGACTCTGGATCTGGCTCACCCTGTTTGGCAGCCACATAAATTTCACGTCCAAATTTTGCATAAATGCGACTGGTGCTTGCATCTTTGGACGCTTTCTTTTCTTTGATATTGTTCCACTTACGACCCATACAGTCCCACTCTCTTTCATACTTGTAGAATTGTGTTCTATCAGACATCAAAAACTATAAAAAGTTCATGAGCATTCTGCTGACGAACTATATGAATAAAAGCTTCCTCTTATCTAGCACTAGATTATATTATACCTCAATTTCATCATTTGCAATGCGGGTTTCCGGCAAGTTCCAGCAACCTGTGCCACGTCAAAAAGCCGTCCCGGTGGACAGGCGGCTAATTTTGCTTAAGCAGTCTCTTCTTTCCGAACCAACCGTTCCAGCAGCAGGCAACTGGCTACTCCCATCAGCAGACCGTTGCTGATTAAAGGGCTCAGGAAGGGAGGCACCAGGAATAAAAAGGAAGAGGGGATAAACATGCATCCCGTACCGATCATGATGGAGATGCCCACAATATACAATTGTCTCTCTCCCAATCCGTCACGTGCGATTTCTTGCAATCCCATGCCGAGCATATTGACAAAGGAGAGGAAAATACTGGCGTACCCTACAGAGACGGGAATCGAAGCAAACAACCCCGTGACAGCTGGAAAAAAGCTGATCAGCACCAGCAAGCCATTCCCCAAGAGAAACGGCAGCTTTTCTTTCATCCGTGTGGTCATAATAAACCCTGCCGTATACGAGAGCGGCACGAAGCTGACCGTAGCAAAAGAAGCGGATAAAAGCTGGCTTCCGCCCATAATCAAGCCAGTGCGCTTTTCATTTACTTTATCCTTATTCTCGAGCACGTGACCCACTGCTTCCATACTGGCGATCATGTTGCTCAGCAAAAGCAGGGTCACGATCACCGATGTGAGAATAATGCCTCCATCCCATTCCGGCCAACCAAATGAAAATACTCCAGGGAGGGTAAACCACGATTGGCTGGCTTCTCCGAATGGTTCCTGAAGTCCAAAAATTTGAAATAGCGACCACCCAAACAGGATTGAAATCAATACGGAATAGTTGCGCAAAAAAGGCAAGCTGCTGCGAGCGAGAATGAAAGACAATATCAATGTAGCAATCGCGATAGACGTCGCTTTCCAGTCAAAGGAGGTGGACGCCGTGCCCAGAATCCCGTTTACAAAGGGGCCGCTCATCTGCATAACCAGGAGAATAAAATACGTGCCGATTACGGCAGGCGTAAACAGTCGGCGAATCACGGCAATCCATCCGCACATACTCATGATGACAAACAAGACGCCGCTGAAGACAAGGCCCAGTCCAAGCGCCGGCAGAATGGACCGAGACTCCTCTCCCGTTGCAGCGCCAAGTGAACCGAACAAAAGAAATACTCCCCACCAAAGAGCTGCGGGGCCTTCCATGATCGGCAAGCGATGTCCCCACCATGTCTGTACGAGTGCGACGATCCCCAATACGAATAGCGTGCGTTGCACAAATTCGCCTATTTCCAGGGGGGACATGCCGTACGCCTGACCAATTGCCAATGGAGCCACTACGCTTCCAGCGAGGATAAACATGGCCCATTGCAAGGTTGACAAAGCCAATCTCATTTTATAAAACCCCGAATTCCTCGTCACGCAGATTGGTAATAAACATATGTCCAGGAGCGTGCGTAATCATAATTTCCGGCTTCGACTGCATCGCGACGGCTTGCGGTGTAACTCCACATGCCCAAAAGACGGGAACCTCTCCGTCGCGAATGGTGACGGGATCACCAAAGTCGGGCCTGTCGATTGCTTGAATCCCGATGACACTGGGATCACCGATGTGTACAGGAGCCCCGTGAACGGCTGGAAAACGAGACGTCACCTGCACCGCCCGCACCACTTGCTCATGAGGAACCGGACGCATGCTGACCACCATCGGACCCGAGAAGGCACCAGCGCTCTTGCATGCGATGTTGGTGATGTACATTGGTACATTGCAGTCTTGTTCGATGTGTCTGACCGGAATGCCGTTTTCCAGCATCGCCCTCTCAAACGTAAAGCTGCACCCCAACAAAAAGGCAACCATGTCATCTTGCCAAACATGTTCAATGCTGGTTGTTTCTTCTGTCAGCTCACCATTCCGGTACACGCGATATTTCGGAATGTCTGTGAGCAAATTGGCATCCGGCGCCACGAGCGAAGGTATCGCCGACCCTGCGTCGGTTACATCCAGGACCGGGCAAGGTTTGGGATTGCGCTGACAGAATAATAAAAAGTCAAATGCAAGCGACCGCGGCAAAATAGCCAGATTCGCCTGCGTATATCCGTTCGCCATGCCTGCTGTCGGCTTTTGCCAACGTCCTTCTCTAATCCATTGACGAGCTTCTTGCGGAGTCATAGCAGCAATGGAACTCATGCAGGATTCCTCCTTTACCCTAATAAAGTACCGCAGTATATGATGATATCATACCTGCGGCAGGATTGGATCATTCGTTTACGACATCAGTTTCGGCAATTCATTTATCAAGGTATAGATGCCCATGATCGCCATGGAGACTACGACGATTCCGCCAAAAATCGTCATCCAGACTGGATGCTTGTAGTCGCCAACGATTTTTTTCTGATAGGCGGCAATTAACATGATACCCAGAGTGATCGGCAGAATCAATCCGTTCAAGGCTCCTACCAGGACGAGAATCTTAACCGGACGGCCGACGACGAGAAATACCAGTGTCGACACTGCGATAAAGCCGATAATGATCCATTTATGAGACTTCTCCAGTGCCGGATGAAAGGTTCGGATAAACGAGACGGATGTATAAGCGCACCCAATAACAGAAGTAATCGCAGCTGCCCAAATCACAATACCAAAGATTTTGTAGCCGACATCACCCGCTGCCAACTGGAACACAGATGCTGGTGGATTGGCTGGATCCAATTGCAGTCCTTGGGACACAACCCCAAGTACGGCCAGGAACAGCACGACACGCATGACGGATACTACCACGATCCCGGACGTAGAGCTTTTTGTCACTTCCGGCAAAGCGGCAGTCCCTTTCACTCCTGCATCCAACAGACGGTGGCCGCCCGCAAACGTAATATAGCCGCCAACAGTTCCGCCGACCAGGGTGACGATCGCCAAGACGTCAATCGTATCAGGAACAAAGGTTTTGAGTACAGCTTCTCCAACAGGAGGAGAGGATACAATGGCTACATAGATGGTGAGACCAATCATGATAAAGCCCATAATTTGGGCAAAGCGGTCCATAAGCTTTCCTGCTTCGCGGACAAGAAAAATACCAATAGCAATAATTGCGCTTACTAGTGCGCCCGTCTCAGCGGGGATCCCGAACAACACATTCAGGCCCAGGCCTGCACCAGCCACGTTCCCGATATTAAAGGCCAGACCGCCCATGACAATCAGCAACGCCACCAGATAGCCCATACCCGGCAGCACCATGTTCGCAATATCCTGGGCTCTTTTTTCAGATACGGCAATGATGCGCCACACGTTCATCTGCGCTCCGATATCCAGGATAATGGACATCAGGATCACGAACCCAAAGCTTGCAAGCAGCGTCTGTGTAAATACGGTTGTTTGTGTAAGAAAACCGGGTCCAATCGCTGATGTTGCCATCAGGAAGGCTGCCCCCAAAAGCAGACTCAATTTGGATTGTTTCATAGAATGGATTCACTCCGTTTTTTGGTAGTCTGTTTTTTCTTTTTTCTCTTAAAGTGACATAGCTTTGACTTCTACCCCGGTTTTCTCCAAAGTCTCGCGAATTTCGCGCGCGAATGACAGAGCGTGTTCGCCGTCCCCATGAATGCAGACCGTCTCCGCCTGAATCGCGAAGTCACTTCCTTGTCTTGTAAGCACTTTTCCTTCTTTGATCATACGGATTACTTGCTGAACTGCCTGTTCATCATTCGTGATCAGTGCACCCTCCTGGCTGCGCGGGGTGAGAGTCCCGTCCTGTTGATAGGTGCGATCCGCAAAGACTTCACTTTTTGCACGAAGCCCGATTTTTTCTGCCTCTGTAATCAAATGACTTCCGGCAAGCCCTACCAGATACAGCTCTGGATTGATTCGGTACACCGCTTCTGCGATTGCCCGAGCCAGATTAGGATTGACGGCAGCCATGTTGTAAAAGGCACCGTGCGGTTTCACATGTTGCATCACTCCTCCCTCGGATTGAACGAAGCCCTGCAGCGCCCCCACCTGGTACACGACCAGATCGTAGGCCTCCTCGGCGGAAATGGCCATGTTCCTTCTTCCAAAGCCTTGCAGGTCCGGCAGGCCAGGGTGAGCCCCGATCTTGACATCGTGTCTCAATGCCAGCTGCACGGTCTTGCGCATGGTAGCCGGATCTCCAGCGTGGAATCCGCAGGCAATATTGGCCGAGGTAATGTACGACAAGATGGCCTCATCATTACCAATCCGGTAGGCTCCGAAGCTCTCTCCCATATCGCAATTCAAATCGATGTGATACATGACGATCCCTCCTAGGTGTTTTTCACCAGAATCCCTGTCTTTAATTGACGGATTTGATTTTCTCTATCCAGCAAAAGCCACTCCGCTTCCTCACGGCTGATCTCCGTAAAACGGATGGTATCCCCTGGCTTCGTCTGGGCGATCAACGGCAAGTCTATCGTGGCAATCTGGGCAATCTTGGGGTACCCACCGGTCGTCTGCCTGTCAGCCAGCAGTACGATGGGCTTGCCTTCAGCCGGAACCTGTACACTACCAAAAGCCACGGCCTCTGAGATCAATTCCATCGGCTCGGTCAGTTCGAGTGTTGGTCCATCCAGCCGATAACCCATGCGATCGGATTGCGGTGTGACTTTGTAAGGCTCTGAATAGAATGCGATTTGGCTTTCCTGTGTAAACCAATCGTATTGATTGCCGCGTATCGCTCGAATCACCGGAGCTGACGTATAATTCGGCACCATTTCCTGAGCCACTCCCCACTCAGCAGCCGTGAAGGCAGCCCGAGCTGATTGACTGCTTAGTCGCTTCACCATTTCTTCGCCGAGCCGCGTGCGCGTCCCCGCGCTCAGTTCGTCTCCGACTTTGAGAGCACGTCCCTGAAACCCGCCAATCCCAGCTCGCAAATAGGTGGAACGGCTGTTCATAATGAGCGGAACATCCCAGCCCCCTGCTATAGCGAGATACGCTCTGATTCCTGTTCGGCATGGGCCAAAGTCCAGAACGGATCCTTTTTTCAGGAAAATAGGCTTCCACAACGGCACCGGAGTCCCTTCCACGGATGGGGACAAGTCACCACCGCATATCGAAATCAGCGCATCTTCCAAAAATTCCAGGCTGGGACCTTTTAGAGTCATTTCCAGAGTGGCTTGTGTCTCCTCATTGCCAACCAGCAGATTGGCAATCCGATGCGCCAACGGGTCCATGACACCGCTTACGATCACTCCATGTTTTTGAAAACCATATCGCCCTGCATCCTGAACCGAGGTCAACAATCCAGGTCGAATCACACGTACGGTCACGATGATCCCTCCTCAAACGCCCGGTATTCCTCCATGGAGATCGGATAAAAACGAACCCGGTCTCCCGCCTGCAGCAGACTTGGCGTATCGTCTTCCGGCCGAAACAGCCTCAAGGGAGTTCTGCCGATAATTTGCCAGCCACCTGGTGTTTCCATGGGATAGATACCGGTCTGCTTTCCCGCAATCCCGACAGAGCCTGCCGGAATCGAGAGGCGAGGAGATTTCCTGCGCGGTGCCGCAATTCGCTCTGACATCCCGCCAATATAAGGAAACCCAGGAGCAAACCCAATCATATAGACCAGATAATCTCCCCCTGCATGGATATTGATCACTTCCTGTTCCGTGATTTGATTCAACGCGGCTACATCAGACAGATCAGGACCCAGCTCTCCTCCGTAACAAACCGGAATTTCCACAGTCCGTTCCTCACCTGCGCTTACTACGGTTGCTTGTTTTAGCTGTTCCCGAATCAAATTGCACATTACCTGATAGAGAGTATCCGACTCTTCTGCCCGCTCTCTCGCTGTATGCTTTTGGTTCCAGTCATATAATGCCTGCGGGTTGTAAAAGATCGTAATCGTCGTGTAGGCAGGAATGTATTCCACCATTCCCGGAATGGGATGCCTGTCCAGTATCAAGGCAACACGCCTTACCTGTTGATACGCCTCCAGACTCATGGTCGTACCGAACTGAACCACAACGGCCTGATCACCCAATGGCTGAAAAGTTGCTTCCATCAGGCCTTCTCTCCTTTCCCTGCTGATTGCCAGCCCAGCCTTTCCGAAATTTCTTGGGCTGCGGTTACTGTTTTTTCAATATAAAACGGCAAATTTTCTTCTCCGTAACGATTTTCTGGTCCCACGATACTTAGACCAGCAACGATGCTGCCCGAATGGTTGAAAATGGGTGCGCCTACCGCCGAGGTGTAATTGTAGAGCTCCGAATGGCTGATCGTATACCCGGCTTCACGCGTCTGCGCGATGACTTCTCGCAGCTTTTTCAGGTCTGTAATGGTATTGTTAGCAATTTGCTCCAATTTTACGTTTTTGAAATACGTTTCCCGCTCGGTTTCTGGCATGTAGGCCAATAAAACGCGGGGGCATGCCCCGCCGTACAGAGGAGCACGACGACCAATCGCCGTAAACACACGAACCGGTTCGGTGGTATCTACTTTCTCCACGTAGATTGCCTCGTTGCCGTCTCTTACAATCAGGTTCACGGCTTCGCCGATCTCCTGCCGAAGCCGCTGCATGATCGGCAGCGCAATTTTTCGAATATCCAATCGTTCGGCAACAGCATGTCCAAACTGTAAAAAGACAAATCCCAATTCATACGTATGATCTGCTGTCCGACGTACAAAACCTGTTTCTTCCAAAGAGCTAAGCATCCGATGTACCGAGGTCTTGGGTTGACTGGTTAATTTGACAACCTGCGGCAAAGTAAGAGAGGGATGAGACAGGAAGAGCTGCAACAATTCCGCCGCTTTTAACACCGTGCTGTTTTTCTCAGACATATTCCCCACTCCTTTGTTCCGAATATCGGAACGACCGTTCCGTTAATCGATACTTGTGATCCATTATAAATCGAATGCAAATTACATGACAATATGTAATTTTCATTCTATTCCGCATTGCTTTGGTCTTGCAGCTTCATGCCTACGCCTTTCTTAACATTTGAACCATTGGAATATTCTACCTTTTCCTCCCATTTTTTATAATGATAGGATGCATCAAGTAAGCTAGAGAAAGTAGGAGACTGCCCTAATGAAGAAAATATCTCTGCTGTGTATGCTGCTCAGCATATCCCTTTTGGCTGCATGCGGTACGGAAAACAACCCGTCTTCGCCATCTGCTACCGAAACACCAGCCAATCCTGCCACACCCACAACTACCAACCAGCCTGAAGAGAACAATGGGCAGCAAGTGTCAGCATTTTTAGAAGTCGCATCCATTGAACTTACTGGCCATCCCTCTGCGACGGTGCTGGACTGGATCTGAGAGGAGAAACCTTGCTCTACTGGGAACAGGATGCACAATTGGACAACACCCGCCGTGTGCTGGTCTGGCGGGATGGTCAACAAGAACAACTGCCGCTTGGAGAGAATCTGATTGGATTGCAATTTTTGTCACAAAGCGGAAAAGTACTCACCACCTCTACGATTGGGATAAACCTGTTGAGGACCGTCATTCCATCCTGGAATACGATCGGTGACAAAAAACACAGCCACCTATACCATGCGCAATGATCGCAATAAAGTCCTTTCTGTTCTGGGGTCCAACTATACCGAAGAGCCTCGCACCTACATCGCAGCCAACGAATATAAGAAAGAGAATATCCGTCCCTATATCTGGAACCTGGATACGAATGAAATCACCGATGTGGACCTGACAGAAATCATACGGGCCGAGACAAAAGACAAATTAACTTCCTACCCGCAGTACGCTTTGTCGCCTGATCGAAAGAAATTGGTAGCTGCCCTCTTCAAAAAATGAATTGTGGTCTACGATCTGGAGACGAAGCAGGGGGAATGGGTATACCGGACCAACGATCTTTTCCCTCACAATGAAAAAGCACAGGACAGCATCCTGACCCATGACGGGAGCTACGTCCTGTATTCCACAGAGGGCCGGGGTGACTTGTTTCAGCATGCATTCGATCTTCAGACCAAGGAAGTAATCGACATCGGCGATGGTGTCACGACCTTTCCCTTGCTAGACGGGAATGTTATGTTGGTTACTCATGACAACAAGTTTCATTACTTTGATTTTGGCACGAAAACAGCACAGGAAGTCCATGCTCCCCAGCTAAAAGAAGATGAGGAGCTTGGAAATTTCACTGTGAGCAAGGATGGCAACGCGATTGCCTATTACGTCAGCAACAAGGACAAGAAAACCGTTCTGCACCTCTATCGCAAATCTTAGGGGACTTGCCTCCTCCGATAAAAAACGACTGCATCCCGGCTCGAAAGTCCGGCAGCAGTCGTTTTGTTCTTACTGGTCTTTTCTTTGCTCTGCGATCTGATTCACAGGCTGGATATACAAAATCTTTTGTGCTGCTGCTCTTGATACCGCTTGCCACTAACAGATCGCGCACATATTCCCCTCTGGTGACAGGCTTTTGCGGTTGAAAGTTCAGCCCTGCCTCATTGGGATAGATTTTGAGTGACTGCAAGCTGTAGATGTAGTGTGAATACGGATGATCTGCTTTGACGTCCGTATACCCCGCAGGCGTCTCTCCCTTTTTCGCATAGCCCAAAGGATTGAGGTAAGGTTCCTTTATATACACCGTCTGATTTTTTTCATCCAGTTTAAACGCTGTCAGTTGTCGGGTCATATCATCGATAAACAGTCCCTCTCCCGCCTGGTGCAGCACGCGAGGACCGATCAACGCATCGGAAATCGTCAATTCCCCCTGGCCCGTCGCCTTCACAGACGTGACCAGACTCTTCACCCTCAAGTCCTGGTAAAGTCCATTGTACTTTTCCAACTCCCCAACGGAAGAGGTCTTGCCTGTCTCCAGTTTTGCGGGCGCGGCATATTCAGGGAAAAAGGTCTCCATGAATTCCGAATAGAAAAGATTGCGCAAGGCGCCTTGCTTGTTGTACGTCAGAAAAACACCCGTTTCTTTTTCCGGAATGAGGATCAGGTACGAGCTGAATCCTGGCAGATCCCCCGCCTTGGTCACAACCGCCGGACTGCTCCCCGCTTCCGGGATCTGGAACGCTCCTTCAAACCCGTACGTCGTATCCGGCAGCAACGGATGAATGGCAGAGCGGTACTTCATCATCTGTTCCACAGACTCTGGTGAAAGAATGCGGCCAGAGGCGTTTTTGCCCTGATTGAGCAATGCGATTATCCACTTGCCGACATCCTCCGACGTCGACAGCATGCCTCCGTGCGGCATGATTGTCGATGTGAAGGCATATGGCTTGATTGGCTGATTCGCAGCATCGTATCCGATTGCCAGATGCTTCAAGAAATCCCCCTCCAGCAAAAATCCGCTGTTGTGGATTCCAAGCGGCTCGAATACATGCTTCTCCATGTAGCTTTCGTACGGTTCTCCGCTGACATTTTGCACGATCAGCCCGAGCAATAAATAATCGAAATTATCGTACATATAGGAACTGCCTGGCTCGCGCAAAACATCAGGCATATGCTGCTTGACGTAATCCTCCATCGAGGTAACCTTGTCAAAATCGCCATGCAAATCTTCCGGCTTCGGGTCGCGTATATCGAAGCCTGTCGTATGCGTCAACAAGTGCTCGACTGTCACAGGCTTGGTGAAAGGATTTTGATAGTCGATATTCTCCAGATAAGTGCGAATATCTGCTTGCAGATCGATTTTCCCTTGCTCGGCAAGCTGCATGATGGCGACAGCCGTAAAGGACTTCGAAACCGATGCAATGCGGAAAACCGTATTCATCGGGTCTACTGCTGTCTTTTTCTCCTGATCTGCGTAGCCGTACCCTTTTTGAGCGATGATTCGGTCTTTCTGGACAATTACAACAGATGCCCCCACAAAATGAGGTGCTGTAGACGGATCGGCAAAGAAAGCATCCAGAAACTCCTCTGCATGTTCCGGGGTAAGGGGCTTTTTGGTTGCTTGAGCCTGAATGGTTGGCTTGCTTTCTGCTGAAGCAGCAGGAATTACGGCAGATGAGAAAAGGGTCGCCGCGAGAAACAGCGCTGTGAAAAACGGATAACCCAATGGCTTGCGCGTGGGGGGTTGAAGGTGGTTCACTCTCCCGATCACTCCATTCTTCTTGGATTGGTAAACATCTTTGTATACGTCTGGGAGTGAAGGGGGTTGCGCAATTAAGTGATAATGCCTGTGGTGCGGTCTGAATGTACGCTTTATACCTCTTTACCTCGTTCACCAAGTAGGCATCCGAGCCAGTACTGGCATTATAGACGACAAAGGCGGGCAGATACGTTCCGTGGCGATGATACACTCTTTGCCCCTAAGCGCAACACCGCCGGGACCATAAGCCCACCCATACGTCCATGCTTCGTCGAACCAATTTTTCAGCAGAGGCGGCGCACTGTACCAATAAAAGGGGAACTGCAGCACGGTCCTTTCCGATATGTGTGGTTGGGGCTTCATGCATGTGGAACATATAAAAAAAGCCATCCCTTGTCATGAAAATGACAGGAGGGACAGCCAAAACGTCTAACCTTTAAACAATCGCTTAATATAGAGCTCACACCTCTATTTACCGGGTCATTGAAAGTTCTTCCGCAAAAGCCTCGATCACGCTGTCTGTCTCTTCGCAAGTGATCGTAAGCGGCAGTCCAATCATGGTTTCGTATATAAATGACAGGAAACCATATGCCGGGAAGCCGCTTCTATCTGCGACGGCGCCTCCTGCTTGCACACGTCCATCGCGTGCGGACATCTTGTGTGAAAAATGCAACCGGACGGAGGATTCATCGGCGACGGGATCTCCCCCCGCAGAATAATCTGTTCTTTCTTCCTCTGTGGATTGGGAATGGGAACAGCTGACAGCAACGCTTGCGTGTAAGGGTGCAACGGGTTGGCAAACAAACTCTCTGTCGGGGCCTGTTCTACCATCTGGCCGAGATACATCACCCCGATGCGATCCGAAATGTGACGCACGACACTGATGTCATGGGCGATGAAAAGATAAGTGAGCCTGTATTCTGCTTGCAGTTCCTGCAGCAGATTGATGATTTGCGATTGAATGGACACATCGAGCGCAGAGACGGGCTCATCCGAGATCACAATCTGCGGATTGACTACCAGTGCTCGGGCCAGACCGATGCGCTGCCTTTGGCCACCCGAAAATTCATGGGGATAGCGAAAATAATGGTCTACTTGCAGGCCTACCTTGTGCATCATCTCCATTACCCGTTCGGTACGCTCCTTTGTGTCACCAATGGAATGGATGGCCAAAGGCTCCTCCAGAATTTGCCCGATGCGTTTTCGCGGATTGAGCGATGAGAATGGATCCTGAAAGACCATTTGCATGTCCCTGCGGATCTTTTGCAATTCTTTTCCGGAAAGCTGAAAAATATCTTCGTCTCCATAAAACGCCTGCCCGGCTGTTGGATCTGTCAGCCGCAAAATGGTACGCCCCATCGTGCTTTTGCCGCACCCGGATTCTCCGACGATGCCGAGCGTCTCGCCTGCATGCAGCTGGAATGAGACATCGTTTACCGCTTTTACGTAGCTCTTTACCCCGCCCAGGGGGCCTAAAGGACCTTTAACGGGAAAGTATTTTTTGAGTCCGCGCACATCCAGAAGCGGCTTTCGGGATTCCATGGCTTCATGAGACATAGCTTCTCTCCTCTTCTTCCTGTGCGATTTTTTCAGCATGCCAGCATCTCACCTTATGTCCCGCTGCATGCTCCTCATATGCGGGAGGCCGTTCATGGCACATGGAATCTGCATATGGACAGCGGGGAGCAAAGCGGCAACCGGCTGGAATATTGTCCAGGGTCGGTACCATCCCTTCGATGACATGCAGTTTTTGCGAGCGATCGGAATCCATTTGCGGGATTGATTTCATCAACCCTTTTGTGTACGGGTGGCGTGGCTGGGCAAACAAGGTGTCCACATCTGCTTCTTCCACAATCTGTCCCAGGTACATCACGACCACTCGACTGCATAATTCAGCGACCACTCCGAGATCATGCGTGATAAAAATCATCCCCATGCCCTGCTCGCGATTCAATTCCAGCATCAGATCCAGAATCTGGGCTTGAATCGTTACATCCAGCGCAGTCGTAGGCTCATCGGCGATCAGCAGTTTCGGCTGGCAGGCCAATGTCATCGCGATCATCGCCCGCTGCCTCATTCCTCCCGACAATTGATGGGGATATTCATGCACGCGCTTCTCAGGTGCCGGAATGCCAGTCATCCGCAACAGCTCTACCGCTTTTTCGAAAGCTGCCTTTTTGGAAATCTGCTGATGAAGCATGAGCGATTCGGCAATCTGGGAACCAATCGAGAAGACCGGATTGAGGGAACTGAGCGGGTCCTGAAAAATCATGGAAATCTCATTGCCCCTGATTTTTTGCATACCTGCCTCAGGCAATTGCAGTAAATCCGTCCCTTCAAAAAGGATCTTACCGTCATATTCCACGGTGTCTTTTTCGTCCAGCAATCGGAGGATTGCCTGGGATGTCACGCTTTTCCCGCATCCAGACTCCCCGACAACACCGACGATTTCCCCTGCATGGACATGGAAGGAGATGCCGTCAACCGCCGTAATGCGACCGCGTTCCGTATAGAAATGGACCTTCAGCTCATTTACTTCCAAGAGAGGTGGTTTCGTCACGATAATCCCCCCATTCTATTTTTTCTTCTTTCTTTTAAAGGAGAGACTGGAATGAGGATCTACCATGTCGCGAATCCCGTCTCCCGCAAAATTCAGGCCCATGACCGTCAAAATAATCAAAATCCCTGGAAAAACCGTCATCCACCAGGCTTTGAAGATGACCAGCTTGCCATCGTACAGGATGTTCCCCCAGCTAGGGTCCGGTGTAGGGACTCCGGCTCCCAAAAAGCTCAAGGCTGCCTCGGTGATGATGGCATCCGCAAAGATGAAGGTCGCCTGCACGACGAGTGGGGACAGTGTATTGGGAGCGATATGCATCCAGATGATGCGTGTAGCACTAGCTCCTTGCGCCTTCATCGCTTCAATATAGGTTTCTTCCCGTACGACGAGGGTAGCTGACCGGACAATCCTGGCGACATAAGGGATGAACACGATCCCGAGCGCAATGATCACATTTTCCGTCATCGGGCCTAGAGCCGCTACGAGGGCAATCGCCAGCAAGATACCCGGAATCGCCATCAAACCATCGCAAATCCGCATCAGGACTTGATCGAGAGCCCTGTAATAGCCGGAATACAGGCCAATCACCATGCCCGCCGCTGCGGAAATGAGCGCTACAGAAAACCCGACCCCGATGGATACCCGCGCGCCATATACAATACGGGTCAGCAGATCGCGACCGAAGTTGTCCGTTCCCAGCAGATGCTCCGCTCCAGGCGGCTGCAGTCTTTTGACCGGGTCCATTTCATAAGGATCGTAGGACACCAGATACGGCCCTACCAGAGCAAAGGCCGTGATCAGTACGATGATGATGTTTCCGGTGAGCATCAATGTATTGGAGAGAAAACGGCGCTGTTGAAGGCGGCGCTGTTCTTTTTTCAACGTTTGTTTTACTTGGGACAATTCCAGCCTTTTCGCGTTTGATCCAAGTGCATCCATCCTGCATTCCTCCTTTCTATTTCCGCTCCAATCTCACCCTTGGATCAATGACGCCATACAGGATGTCGACGATCAGATTAATGAAGACATACGCACAGGTCACAAACAGGACGACTCCCTGTATCACCTCATAATCTCGCCTCTCGACAGAATTGATGATGAGCTGTCCGATACCCGGTATGTTAAATATCGTTTCAGTCACCACCGCCCCAGTGACCAAGCCGCCAAATGTCTGTCCAATGACTGTGAGAATCGGGAGAAAGGCATTGCGCAGGGCATGCTTGTAGATCAGCTGCCGATCCTTCACGCCTTTGGAACGCGCAGCTTTCATGTAATTCATGTTGAGGACCTCAAGCATCGATGAGCGAGTCATCCGCGTAATCAAGGCGGATTGAATCGCTCCTAGGGACACAGCGGGAAGGATTAAATATTTCAGGTGAGTCCACAGCCCCGCTTCCAAAGGCTTGTATCCCGCCACGGGCAGCCATTGCAACTTCACGCCGACCAAAAGAATCAAGAAAAGAGCCAGCAGGAAGCTGGGAATGGCCATCCCAAGCAAGGAGAAGCCCATCACTGTCTGATCGGCTGCCGTCCCTCTTCGCAGTGCTGCGGTAATGCCGAGTGGAATCGCGATCAATAGTGCGATAATCTGGGCCAGAATCGCGAGTGAAAGCGTCGGCTGGAGATGGCTGAATATTGCCTCGGAGACCGACTCTTTCATAAAATAGGACTCTCCCAAATCACCACGAAGCACATCTAGGATCCAGTTCATGTACTGCTGATACATCGGGAGATCAAGCCCAAGCTGTTGCCGAAGGGCCTCCACATCCTGCGCAGTGGCCGATTCCCCCAGGATCACAGAAGCAGGATCACCCGGAGTGATATGAATGATCAGAAAGATGACCACGGAGACTACAAACAGCACAGGTATCAGGGCTAAGATTCTCTTAACCAGGTAAAGATTCACGAGTCATCCTTCCTTTCTTCGATTTCAGGAAAATTCTCCACCCATTCCCGAAGAAAGAATGGGTGGAGACAGCGTTTCTTATTTGGCGTTGGATACATTCCACAAAATCAAGCCGTCCAGCCACGTCATGCCTTCCACCGATTTTTGTGAGGAAGAGATGGAATTGCCATCCCCAATCTTGACTACAGGGACGTACTCGTAGAACCACTTCTGTATGTCATCGTAGACTGACATGGCTTTTTCCAGATTGGGCGCTCCTCTGAATTTCACCAGAAGCTCATCCAGCTCGGGACTGTCGGTCCACCCGGGGAAATCCTTTCTCATAAACGCAAGGGAGCTGGGCTCGGGTTTGGGCGTATTGGTGATGACGAGGATATCGAATTTGCTTTCATCATTTCTCAGCTCAGTGAAAGTAGGCCAGTCATACACTTCCAGCTTTGATTTGACCCCCAGGTTCTTTAATTGCTGTTGGAAGGCGACTGCCCCGTTGTACATATCTTCATAGTCGCGGCTCGTCATGATGACGACTTCTTCGCCTTTGTAGCCCGCTTCGCCGAGCAATTGCTTCGCCTTTTCGGGATTATTCTGATTATAGGATTCACGGCCATTCTCACTGGACCACTGACCGATCTGGTAGTACATCATCATATTGTGGTTAAGCTCGTAATATTTTTCTTGCGTGTAGGCTGCGATCAGGATGGATTCCGCATCGATGCCCGCTGCGATTGCCTGACGCGCCTTCTCATTGGCGAACAATCCTTTTTTCTTGTTAAAGTACAAGTTCAGCATACCGGTAGGAGCGACATCCACCTTGATCTCAGGATTGCTTTCCAACTGCTGGACACTGTCGTAGGAGACATCAGCCGCGATGTCGAATTCCCCGGAGAGAAGTCCTGCAACCTGCGTCGACGAATCAGGAGTAAAAATAAAGTAGATATCGTCAACCCGCGCCTCTCTCTTTCCAGCCAAGCCATCCGCCGCTTCACTTCTGGCCTGGTAATCCGCGTATTTGGTCAGGTGAATTTGCTGATCCTGTTTCCATTCCTTGAATTGGAATGGTCCAGTCCCGACATATTCCTTGACGCCTTTTGGATCTGCCTGATCGATCAGTTCTTTGGGCATAATTGCCGGGTAATTTCCCCCGCCGTATGCGAGGATTGCCATCGCTGTGGCGGTAGGCTGTTTCAGGGTAAGAACGGCAGTCTGAGCATCCTTGACCTCAAAAACAGCCCCAGTGAAGTGATCCTTCCCGGCACTGGATATCTGGATCCACCGATTCATGGATGCCGCCACATCGTCAGCGGTCATTTCTTTGCCGTTATGAAAGCGGACTCCCTGGCGCAGCCGGAAGGTAATCGTTGTTCCATCCTCGCTCTGCTCCCATGACTCTGCCAGCATGGGTTGGACGTGGTACTTGGAATCAGAGGTCACCAGCGTCTCAAATACGTTGCGCCCGATTGTGGCCGAAGCCTGCGAGGTAGTCACATGCGGGTCGAGAGTCGGTGGTTGTGCCTGGTAGGCGATCTTCAATTCTCCCCCTGAAACTGCTTGTGGTTCCTTAGCGGGTTCTGGTTGGGTTTGCCCCTGACCAGGCGGTTGAGCCCCTTCATTTTGTCCTGTCTGAGCCGTCTGTGCCCCGCATCCAGCCAATGATGCCGCTACAATCCAAATAGCCAATGTTCTGACAATACGAGATGCCTTCATTTTGTCTACCCCCTTTATCATTGCTTTTTAGATTCCGCTATGCCTGGGAAAAGGTATAGCGTTTGTATTCGTATTGATTGGGAGGACCGAGTGCTACCCACAGATTCCCTTCCCCGGGTTCTGCGATGACCGAAGCAAACGTGATGATGTCTGCTCCCTTGTCTCCCGGAGACTGTACTCTCTCATCACCCGCAACCTGGCACAAGCAGTGGGGAAATGTTTCCCGATCCCGCAAGATGTCCTGCATCACCGTAGTATTCAACTTGCCGTGGTGCTCCTTCAACAAGCTCAGCATCCGCTCCAGCCTGATCCGCGAATTCTCCAGCTCTACGCCCCGCAATCGCTCCTCAGCCAGCAAACTCTCTGCGGTGTAATGATTGGAATGAGCCAGCAGACCGTTTTCGGGGAAAATCAGGGCATCCCGGGTTGGCGTATTCTCGAAGTCTACAGCTCCCCCGTATTTGTCCAACAGAATCAGGTTGCGCGAAGATGCACGCTCTACTTGGCGGATCAGCTCGACTGCCTCTCCGACTGTGTCTTTGGAAAGCGCCAGCCGGGACAACATATAACGAGGAAGGCCTGCGCGCCAGCCGTCACAGGTTAGAAAGTTGGCGAAAGCCCCTAGGCCCCTCTGATTGATCCCGACATAAGAAATCTGCCCCGCAGGGGTTAGCATAAGCGTGGCCGGTCCACGATCCGGAACACACTCCACCACCACTCCCAGCTCGGAATAAAAGGCCGGCAGATCGCAGTTCTGTCCAATCAACGGAATCCCATTGGACGTCGCCTCCGCCAATACGGCAAAGGTCGTGCACTCATTGTTGGCTTTGGCATCATGATTGATCTCCGCCCTGACCTGCAACAGATAGGCTTCCGCGATCGAAATTCCGGCACCTTCTGCTACTCCCTGCACCTCTTCATCAAAGAATTCTGCATACTTCTGGACATAGGGACGGTACTTCATGACAGCGCTTTCCAATTTTTCAGCCGTCATTTGATAGCGGCTATTCAAGCGATCCAGCGCATAGTCACGATGCTTTAGAATCAGTTCCGAGCAAGCTTCTCCAAACTGCTGACCGATTTGGCGATAGGTCCCGCTAAATCGATAGAAAGGAAATGATTGTGTCGATCGTTTTGTGTTTTGCTGCGACATCCGATTTTCTCCTTACTCTTTTATTTCTGTTTTTTCAGGAACGTGGTTTTCTCCCCTCGACTCCTTTCCAGCTTGTGTGCCTATTGTTGAAATATTCCGTACAATGAACGTACCACGCGGTTACTCTTCAAGTAAATTTCATATTTTTTGTCTGTTTCTTTAAAAAATTTGAAGATAGCCTCATCCTCTTCCAAACACGAAAAGATGCAGCACGATATCGCACTGCATCTTTCAAATGAGTTACTTATCATTCATAAAATCAAGGGCCAGCAAATGAGCCACAAATTTATTCACAATCGCCAACTGGGTGGTTGATTCCCTGTAAAGCATCCACGTCTTCAGCGTTACAGGTTCACCGCTTTTTGTCACAAGCTCGTATGCATGCAAGGGATCGTCAGGGTATAGAAAAATCTGCGGGATGATTGCATAGCCCAGGTCATTCATTACCATTTCCTTACATATTTCAAACGTATCAACCTGCATGGTAATGAGAGGGGGAGCGGTAAACCTCTCATACCACCAGTTGTTGATCTCCTCGCTGAAATCCGAGCTGTTTTTATAGTTGATCCGCGGGATATTGGGCAAATCGTCCAGGTTGATTTTATTTTTTGAAATGATGAAGATGTTTTCTTCTTTTAGCAAATACTTTTGTTCTGACCACGTATATTTGCCTCTGACGATCCCGACGTGTATCTCCTCATTGCGTATCCATTCGTATATTTCGTCACTGATCCCCGTCTTGACATTGATTTCGACCCTGGGATACAGGCTGACAAACTCTTTAAGGATGGGGGGAAGCTTGTAATGGGCTATCACCCTGGATACTCCGAGCCTTAAGGTGCCTTGGGCTTCATTTGCCATATTCAACATGTAATCTTTCGCCTTGCGCAGCTCTGTACTTGCCTTTTGGGCATATTGATACAAGTATTTTCCTTCTGGAGTAAATTCGATTTTTTTCCCGCTTCGGGCAAGTATGGGTACTCCGAATTCTTTCTCCAACTGCTGCA
Source organism: Brevibacillus panacihumi W25 (assembly GCF_000503775.1). Taxonomy (GTDB): domain Bacteria; phylum Bacillota; class Bacilli; order Brevibacillales; family Brevibacillaceae; genus Brevibacillus; species Brevibacillus panacihumi_A. The sequence goes on from NZ_KI629786.1 coordinate 49,792, forward strand.
GTCGATAGGTTAAAGCCGGTGGGGTAATATAGAGAAGCTCGGCAGCTTTGGTCAGGTTCTGCGCTTCCGCTATATATTTCAGCAGAAGATAGTCCTTCTCATTCATGCTTATCCCCCGATTTCGCCTGCGATTCGGCCAGGAATAAAAAACTCCTGTTCTACTTGCTCCGCAGATAATGGTCTGCTGAAATAGTATCCCTGAATTTCCTGACAGTCATTTTCTGTGAGGACATCCAGTTGATCCTTCGTTTCGATTCCTTCTGCAATGACGTCCAATTTCAGATGCTGGGCCATCGAGATGATCGCGGCCACAATCGCTTTGTCACTGCTGTTTTGTGTAATGTCCATAATGAAGGAACGATCAATTTTTAATTTGTGTATCGGGAATTTCTTCAGATAGCTCAACGAACTATAGCCTGTTCCGAAGTCATCCAAACTGATGCGAATCCCGATCTTATTCAATTCCTGCAGAATCGCGATTGATACAGCAGGGTCCATCATCATGCTCTCAGTGATTTCCAGCTCCAGGTAATTGGGTGCCAGCTTTGTCTCCTCCAGGATGTTTTTGATATACATCACCAGATTTGGCTGATGGAACTGCTGTGATGACAGGTTGACCGATATCGGAATCAAAGGCCCCCCCTCATCATGCCATAGCTTCATCTGACGGCAAGCTTCCTTCAATACCCACGTCCCGATCTCAAAAATCAACCCTGTCTCCTCCGCTATGGGAATAAACAAGCCGGGAGACATCAAGCCTTTCTTCGGATGATTCCATCTGACCAAAGCCTCCACACCGATCATCTGATTGCTCTCAGCATGAAATTGCGGCTGGTAATGCAGCTCCAGCTCATTGCGTTCTATTGCTTTTCGCAGATCACTTTCGATTTCGATATGGTCCAATAACTGAAGATCCAGGTCAGGCGAGTAAAACTGGTGGCCATTTTTCCCCTGACGCTTCACCTGATACATAGCAGTATCGGCCTTTTTCAGCAAGTCTACAGAATCCTTGCCATGAATCGGGAATAATGCCGTACCAATACTGGCAGATATGTAGAAATCATTGTCTTTCAAATGAAACGGCTGCTTGAGTGCTTCCATGATCTGCTGCGCCAACTCCGCTGCCTCAGCCCCGTCCGCTCCCGTTTTGGAAAAACACCGTAAATTCGTCTCCACCCATTCGGGCTACAGTCGCTTGGGAAGCCTCCGCGCATCGGACGATCCGGTCGCTTACCCCTTGCAAGAACAAGTCTCCGTAGGTATGTCCCAGTGAATCATTAATCATTTTGAACCGGTCTATATCCAAAACCATGACGGCAAAGATCGTTGTTTCTCCCTTGTTTTCCTCTATGGTGCGATTCAACAACTCATAAAATTTTCTGCGATTAGGCAGTCCTGTTAGCTCGTCATGATCGGCCTGGTGCTTGATGATGGTCTTGACCCGGTTTTCCTCTGTAATATCCTTAATAAAAAGATGATTCCCGACGACCTCGCCCTGGATCGTAACAGGTACATTGATCACACTTAACTCCACTTTTTCCCCGCCTGGGCGGATAAGAGTCGTCTCGAAATTTTTGGCCGTCTGCCCAAAGGATTGATTGTACCAGTCTGCCGTATTCTCTCTTACATCTTCGGCAAGAATCGTACTAATTTTGGAAATAGGCTGCTGAAGAAAGTCCTCTGCCCGCAATCCTCCTATTTTGAGGATCGCTGGATTCATGTTTAGAATCACCCCAGAGGTATTGATCGAGATAATGCCGTACTCGTTGTTTTCATATAACGAGTGATACCAGCTTTCATTCTCCTCAATTCTCGAATCTTTTTGAGAAAGCCGTTTATTGATGAAAACGCCAAACAACGTCAAACCCAGCAGAAAAAACGTAGCTACGACAATAATATAAGCCAGCGAATCGGTACCCATCTGCATCTCTTGGCTGTCCGTCATGTGCGGACTATGAAAATGGGCAGCTACCATTCCCGTGTAATGCATGCCCGCGATAGCCGCTCCCATAATCAGAGAGCTTCCCAATTTATACAGATACACGAATCGCGATTGATCCCGATTCACATAGAACAGGAGCCACAGTGCGGCAAAGGATGCTGTGCCCGCGATTACGATGGAAAGAATCACATAGTACGGATCGTAGGTAATCTCGACATTCATCGCTTCCATACCGGTGTAGTGCATACCGGATATACCGGCAGCCATACATAACCCGGCGATGAAAATCTGCCTAACCTCCAGCGTATTTCTCGTTACTGTGAGCAAAGCAATGGCTGACACAAGTATGGCAAAAATAACAGACAAAATAACTAGGCCAATATCGTAAACAACCTTGACCGGGAGGGTGAGCGCCAGCATTCCCACGAAATGCATCGACCAGATTCCCAACCCCATCGACATCGCCCCGAAAACCAACCAAAGCAGCCTATTCTTCCCTTTGCTGTTATTCACCCTGCCAGCGAGATCGAGTGCAGAATACGAAGCGGCTACCGCAATGAGATAGGATAGGATGACCAAAAAATAATCATACGTTCCGTGCAAGGTATGATCCATGTTTGTTGCACCTAGCTTTCCTTTGACTCAGCTTGAGTTTTGACATGACAAATTCATTAAAATCAAGCATACTGAACGTCTTGGATATCTGCAATCATTTTCCACTATTTCAACAACCATGAAAAAGACAGAGGTTGGGTAGATGCATCATACCTACCCTTCCCCTGTCCATCTGATGCTCGTTCGTTATGATTCTTTCAATGCCGGTTTTCCCGCTTCGATCAGTACTTTATTTCGGCCTAAAAAGACGGCTAATATGATGATGAAAATTCCTGTTCCTACAAGTAGCCATTCGATTTTGATCATATCTGCGATCGGACCGAAAATAAGCATTCCAATTGGCATCATGGAGGTTGAAATCATCCCCATTACTCCAAAGACTCTTCCTAAAAAATCTTCTTCGATCTTTTCCTGCAAAATAACTGTGGTCGGCGTATTGAAAATTGGCATGGCAACCCCGAATAAAGCCATGAAGACCAAATAAATCCAAAAGACCGGAACGATACCGAGTGCGATTGTACAGGCCCCCATGATCAGACTCGCGAATGTCATCGTTTTCACTTTATTTTGGAAGCCTCCCCAAGCCGCAATCATTCCTCCGCCTGCCATCATGCCAATTGAAAAGGCGATTTCTATAGCAGTTAGTCTCCACAAGTCATCACCAAAGCTTCGTGCAACCTGCAGGGGTGTCAAAAATGCGGCAGGTGCCATCAATACAAAGAAGAATGCAAAGAATAGGAAGAACTTTTTCAGAAAATCATGGTTATTGACATATTGTAAACCTTCTTTAAAGTCACGGAAGTAGCTCGTAGTCTGTTTTTCCGCAGCCTTCTCATGTACAGAGATTTTTACAAAAGCAAGCAGTGTGACAATCGCAATTGCTGCAGTAATGACATCAATGAAAAAAATAATTTCAATCGAGGTCATTGCGAATAGAGCTGCACTGGCCATGGGAGATACGAACATGATAACAGCTTGAATGCTCCCATTGGCTCCGTTCACCTTTGTCAGCTTATCCTTCGGAACAATTTGCGGCAAAATCGCACCGACGGCAGGCGTCTGTATCCCTGTCCCAAAGGCACGAATCGCTGCCATTACAAAAAGCAGCCAAATCGCATCAAATCCCATTAAGAAGAGAATGGCAAGAATCAACGTAGCGATTGCAATGAGGCCGTCAGCTATTATAATCAGCATTTTGCGATTGTATCGATCCGCCCAAACCCCAGCAACCGGAGATAAAAGAAAAGTCGGAATGAAACCGCAAATGATATACAATGTCATCATCACGCCAGATTCCGTCGTTAGGGTTATGTACCACATGATGGCATATTGAACCAGGGACGATCCAAAAAGAGATATCGTCTGGCTGCTTAAAAAGAGAACAATATTCTTTACCCAATTCTCCTTCCGATCATCATTCCCTGTGTTCAATGGCTAACAACCCTCCCGCTTCTATTTGAAAGATTTCAACCACGACAGCAAGGCCCAACGCCTTTCCGTCCGGCGTTTATAAGAAGGCAATCCACGATATACTTCTACCGCCTCCCGGTAAGACGCCTTGGCTTTCTCCTTTTGCTGCAAGGCAAGGTACAGCTCTCCCAGCTTGTAGTACACCTCGCATGAAGACATGTTCATCCGTGCCAGCTCTTCCAAACAGGCAAGGGCCTTTTCCTGTTGATTCTGTTTGGCATAGGCCTCCCCCATGACGAGATAGGGTTCCCCGTATTTGACCCGCGGATTGGCTTTCAGCGCCTGGTCGATTAATGGCAAGCCATCTTCCATCCGGCCCACCTTTAAAAGGCATATTCCCTTGTCGCACAAATATTCCGGTGCATCCTGCATCACCGTTGAGATTTCCTCCAGATACGGGAGAGCCTCCTTATACTGGTGTTTCTCCATATGCAAACGTGCGATCTCCAGCTTGCTATTCGTGTCATGCGGGTTCAGGCGAAGCTGGTTCTGCAGATTGCTAAGCCGTCTCCATCTGCGATAGGGTTTGGTGATGTCAGGAAGCAATCGGACAAATCGAAGATCCAATACGTACAACAGCAGCAGAATAATGAGCATGGCGACAAAAGGATTTCCCGTCAGCCACCACAAGATTGAGAATATGAACACTTTCCCCAATAGTTTTCCCTCAATTCTTTTCTTTCTACATTTCCCTCCTTACTATAAAAGCCTTTTCTAGAAATGGTCAAATTTTGTTATGATGGATCATTCCTTGTCAACGGGTGCGGCAATTCCATCATGGTAAAAATCAAAATACAGCTTCCCGTTTGAAGACTTCACGGCATAAAATACATCCTCTATTTTTTTCCCCTTTTTTCTGATATGAGATAGTAGCCAATCCTTTGAAATCCCGTTTTCACTTATATTTTTTTCAAGGATTTTGCCATCCATGATCAATTCAACCGGAAAGATGGATTTTGAAGAACGAAGCTTCAGATCCTTTCTTGTCACATTCAGGTACTCCTCTTTCTTTTTTACAGAAAGCCGTCCGTTCGTCTCCAGAACGACATAGTCAACTTGTGAAATGTCAAAAATGTCCTTTTGCCTCAGCGACTGATTGAGTGAATCTAGCGTAAATTTAAGCTTTCTCATGTTGTCATCTAATATTTTTCCATGTTCAATAAGGACGGTAGGACTGCCGGAAATCCATTTTCGGGCAATGGTGCTCTTTAAAGATAGCCAAGACAATCCAACAGAAGTTAACGATAAAATAACCAGACATAGGATCAGGTACTTGACAGGGACCTTTTCATTAAAAGCTAAGTTGGCAGCAATGGCACCCATTGTTATGGCTGTCGCGAAGTCATGAAATGTCATATTGGAAACGGTTTGTTTCCCATGAAATTTTGCTATCAGTAGAAGTATAAGTAATGCTGAGACTGTCCTCAGAATAATCTCCATGTACAGGTGCATGAAACATCCTCCCTTCACAGAGAGTATTTCCAATAAGTGGTGGAATATATCGCAGCAAAAAACGCAAAACCGCCTAAGTGGCGCGATTTGCGTTTCCTATGGTTCCAGCACGGAAGTAATTGCATTACGACAACCTATTTTCTAGTATCTCTACAAATTTTTTCGATGCTGGCGATAGAGATACACTTTTTAAAAAGCACACACCAATACTTCTCTTTGGTATCTCCTCCATTAATGGAACTTCATATAATAACCCTGCATCCAGGTACTCGCGGGAAAACTCTCTCGTCACACAGGCTACTCCCAAATTGATTTTTGCAAACTCCAACAATAATTCGTGTGATCCCAATTCAAAATCCGGCGATATTTTGATCCCTTTCGACCAAATGTAATCTTCGACATACTTTCGGGAATTCGATTTTGATTCAAGGAAGATTAATGGCAGCTTTACTACCTGCTCCAGGCTGACAGGTCCAGAAAATATGTCCTTAAATTTTTCCCCGTAAACAAAAATATCTTGAATATCAATGCATGGTATAAGCTCGAATCCAGGGTCTTCAAGGGGAAAATTACAAATCCCAATATCCACGCCGCCTGATTTTATGAGGGCGCAAATCTCAAGCGTTGTACCATTCACGATCTTGAACTTAATATGGGGATACCGATTATGAAATTCCTCTAGATAGGGAAGCAAAAAATAACGGGATATCGTATCGCCAACACCTATTTTCAACTCACCCGTCGTCAAATTTTTCAGTTCCAGCAGCTTTTCTTCTCCGACTCGAATAAAATTCACGGCGGAATTCGCATATTCAAATAACAGCCTGCCTTCGTCTGTTAGAAAAACTCCTTTTGAGGTTCTTGTAAACAGTCGAGTATCTAACTCTCTCTCCAATTGCATGATGGCTTGGCTAACAGCTGGTTGCGTCATGTAAAGATCATGAGCCGCTTTGGAGAAGCTTTTTCGATTCGCTACCGTACAGAACACTTTATATAAATCTAATTTGCTCAATGCATAAGCACCCCTTATATCAATTATTTGATATATTAATTTCACTTATATCATTAGTTCGGTGTATAGTACAAATAGAAAGGCAATTCTTGCACTTTACCATAAAAGCCCTAAGGAGCGATTTATTTTGGAAAGAGTGGTTGGAACAGTAGTCAGAGGCCTTCGTTGCCCAATCATAAATCAAGGGGACAGCATTGAGGAAATTGTTGTCGACAGTGTGTTAAAAGCTTCCGAAGTTGAAGGCTTCCCTATACAAGACAGAGATATCATTACGGTAACAGAATCTATCGTTGCTCGCGCTCAAGGCAACTACGCGACGATTGATCATATTGCGAAAGACGTCAGCTCCAAATTCGGCGATGAAACGATTGGGGTTATTTTTCCGATCCTAAGTCGCAATCGTTTTGCCATTTGTCTTCGCGGTATTGCAAAAGGGGCGAAAAAAATTGTTCTCATGCTCAGCTATCCATCTGACGAGGTTGGGAATCACCTAGTGGATCTCGACATTCTTGATGAAAAAGGAGTTAATCCTTGGACTGATGTTTTGACCGAGCAACAATTCCGTGAGCTTTTTGGTTATCAGAAGCATACCTTTACCGGCATTGATTATATCGATTACTATAAATCGCTGATTGAAGAATACGGTGTCGAATGCGAAGTCATTTTCTCGAATCATCCAAAGACCATTTTGACGTACACCAAACATGTGCTGACTTGTGATATTCATTCGAGATTCCGAACAAAGAAAATCTTGAAAGAAAATGGCGGAGATAACATTTATAGCCTGGACGACATCCTGACAGCGCCGATTGAAGGCAGCGGATGCAATGAAGCGTACGGGCTGTTGGGATCCAATAAATCGACAGAAAATAGTGTGAAACTATTCCCGCGCAATTGCCAACCCATCGTGGATAACATCCAGCGCATGATGAAAGAAAAAACAGGCAAGCATGTGGAAGTAATGATTTATGGGGATGGAGCTTTCAAAGACCCTGTCGGCAAAATTTGGGAGCTTGCAGATCCAGTTGTGTCGCCCGCTTACACAGCAGGACTTGATGGCACACCGAATGAAGTGAAGTTAAAATATCTCGCTGATAATAACTTCGCTGATTTGAAAGGCGAAGAGCTGAAGCAAGCGATCTCTCAATATATTAGCAATAAGGATTCGAACCTAGTAGGGGCCATGGAAGCACAAGGCACTACACCTAGGAAATTGACGGACCTGATCGGCTCACTATCTGATCTGACTTCCGGAAGCGGCGATAAAGGCACACCGATTGTCTATATTCAGGGTTATTTTGACAACTATACGCATTAAACAGAATAACCAGCAAGACGAAACAGCGGCAGCCTGGGACGGAATCAAGTCCTAGACTACCGCTGTTTTCTGTTACGACTCCCCGTTAAGCAAACATAAAGTCTATGCAAAAGAATGGGAGTAATGATTTCTCTCATGTTGAAGCAGCCATTCTTTTCTCCATAGGCCCCCTGCATAACCGGTTAATTTCCCATTTGAACCGATTACTCTGTGACAAGGAATGACAATGCTTAACTTGTTTTTCACGTTTGCACTCCCTACCGCTCTGATCGCTTTTTCATTTCCAATGGAAACCGCAATATCCCGATAGGACTCCGTATTGGCGTACGGTATTTTTAAGCAAGGTATTCCATACTGTATTTTGAAAGTCAGTTCCGTCGAATTGATAGAGGAAGGTAAATGCATGGCGATCGCCTGTAAAGTATTCGTCAAGTTGGTGATAGCATTCTATCAAAACCGGAGGAGTTTCAGCTTGCAAAACATTCACCATTTTATTCTTTTCAGAAAACAAAATAGAACGGATAGCTTTGTGGTCACCGATGATTTCTATCACGCCAATGGGCGATTCATAATCTAATTTATATATTTTCATATGATAGCTCCCCTCAAGTTACCTTTCGATATTCACTAGGCGAACAGTTTTTTATGCTTCGGAACACTTTATAAAAGTTGGATGGACTCTGAAATCCCACCTCATAACAGATCTCAAGGTTCGTCAGCGATGAGCATTTTAGAAGATGAGCTGCTTTATCGATACGTATTTTTTCTAAATAAGTCCGTGGAGTCTCCGAGGTCTCTTGTTTAAATAAGCGTTCCAAATAAAAGGGGCTTAAACCGACTTGATCTGCAATATCTTGTAATGTCACATGTTGTTTATAATGATTGACTAAAAATGTAATGATATTTTTAACAACCCCAACATTCGGGGAATGCTCCACTTCCGGCTGACATCTTTTGCAAGCACGAAAACCAGCTTTTTCAACCTCATTGATGTCGTGGTAAAAATCCACATTGGCTTTTTTGGGCTTCCTTGATCTGCAGGAAGGACGGCAGTAGATTTTGGTTGTTTTGACTGCCGTAAAAAATAGCCCATCATATTTACGATCACAAGCGATGATTTTCTCCCACATCTCTTCAAATGAAAGATTCATACTAGTCACCATGTAACTCCACGATCCTTTCTGCACTATCTCTCGTTCTCATACAAATGGGAGGTATCCATTAGCCTTACTAATTCCTGTGCATTCTTTTCGATATAAGCAATCACTTTATCAGACAGAGCATTTCCAAAACTAAAACGTCTTACACCAAGTTCTTTAAGCTTATGACAATTCGTTAGTCCAGGTAATGATAATACATTTAGTGGAGCACTAATTTTCATTGCAATATCTCTAATTTCATCATGGTCGATCAGACCGGGAACAAAGATCCCGCTAGCACCACTCTCAACATACGCCATTGCCCGTTCTACTGTTTCCATGAAAGGGTTTTGCCTTTGAAAATAAGTATCTGTTCTGGCATTGATGTAAAAACCTGTATAACCATGATGATCTAACGCAGCTCTCATGTTCTCCAGGAGTTTGCAATGCTGTGAAATCTCTCTTAATCCACTTGATGTTTTCAATGAATCTTCAATATTGATACCAGCAACCCCGACATCTGCTGTCTTCAACACATGATCAATGATTTTGTTTATGTCTTCACTATACCCTGCCTCGATGTCAGCGGAAACGGGAACCTTCACATTCTCTGTTATCGTTTTGATGATTCCCAAATGCCTGTCAAAATCAATCAATTCACCATCTGCGAGTCCTAGCGAGTTTGCGATTCCCCAGCTTGTTGTACCAATTGCTTTGAATCCTGCCTTTTCGAGTGTCAAAGCAGAAAGCAAATCCCATGCGTTTCCTAAAAATAACAGCTCCTTTGCCGTATGCATCTCATTGAATTGTTGAATCTTATTCACTTTATTTCCTCCCGTTGTTTGTTTGTTGGACCCATTTTAACAAGGAAGCGACCTATCATTCGTCTCCATTCTTGCTCTTATGGTCTGTCTAAGTCGATGGCATAGAGGCTTGAACTCACCCCATTATTAGCACCGAAAAAACAAGAATGACCGAAAGCACCTTGGTGCCATCGGCCATTACAATCTGAGAAAGGAGCTGCCCGAAAGCAACCCCCCGACTACTCATTACCCCTGCTTCGATGCAAAATCCTCCGCTGCCACGCATAAATAATACGCTAACCCTGTCTGCTGAGCTTCGAGCATATTTCTGTGAAACTCATCCTGTACAAAGAATCTAGCCTGGGCGGCAAAGTCCTTTGCTGTTGTCATGTGTCCTTGGCTGTTTAGTGACACGATGTGTTGCGTAATGAGATGTTCTACTTTTGGATCATCGTGCTTGATACCTTCCTTCAATGTCTGAGCCATTCCATCCATAAAATGCTTGGCTTCCTGAGCGGCTTCATTCATGGCATCAACATCAATCGAATTCTCCTCCATCAAGTCATACGCATACTTTTCCTTCAAATACTCATTCTGCCGTGACAAAGCTTCCTTCCACTCTTGCTCACTTTGGAATCCGCTAAACATCTTGTTTGTATCCATCCTTACCCCTTTCTCGGTACACCGGATCGACTCGTCAATCGTCTGTATCAAGCGCTCCATTCTGCTCCTATTCGCTTGCAGAAGTTGCTTTTGACTTGACAAAATCGACAATCGTTCTGGTTCTCCGTCCAAAAGTTGTTTAATTTGTTTGAGGGGAAAGTCCAGCTCACGGTAGAACAAAATCTGTTGTAGACGCTCCAGCTCTTCTTCTCCGTACAGACGATAACCTGCATCGCTCACACTATGCGGCAACAAAAGACCAATCCTGTGATAATGATGCAATGTTTTTACCGTCACCTTTGCTAAATCGGATAGCTCCTTTACCGTATAGAGCACTTCCCTTCACCTCGCTTCCGATTCTAAAGGCTCCTGTAAGGTCAGAGTCAAGCAACTCGTCATCCCATTATTCTTGTATGACCCATTGCGGATTCCATACCACTTCCCACAAGTGACCATCCGGGTCTTGAAAGTAACCAGCATATCCACCCCAAAAAGTGTCATGGGGCGGTACGGTAATCGTCGCACCAGCATTCTTTGCCAGCTCCATGACCTGATCAACCTCTACTTTCGTTTCCACATTGTGACCAATGCTACATTCAGTATGGCTCGATGCGGTCAGTGGAAGCTTCGCGTCATGTGCCAGATCTTTGCGATTATCTTAAGTAACCTCCATTATTGATATCGAATGTCGCACCCGTATAATGCTTCGATTTATCCGACAGCAAAAAGACAACGGTATCGGCAACATCTTCAGGCAATACAGGCGTATCGATAAGCTGATGGCTGAGATACTCTTTTTTTCTCCATTCCGGTATGGAATCCATCATGGATGTGTTCACCATCGTGGGAGCGACAGCATTTACCCGAATGTAAGGCGAGAAATTCATGGCAGAGCTTTTTGTTAAGCCCAGTATGGCAGCTTTCGATGATCCATAAATGGCATCTGAGCTCCCTTCCTGACCAGACACGGAGGACAGATTCACGATTACTCCCTTGCGCTGGCTATGAAACAATTTCTTGCCAAACATTTGAGAGAAGTAGATATAACCCTTGACGTTGATATCGAGGACTTTATCGATTTCATCTTCTTGATAGTCCAGTATATGTTTGGCCAAATAAATTCCTGCATTATTAACCAAACCGTCTACGTCGGAATGCTCTGTTTCTACATAAGCGAAAAACGCAGCGACTTCTTCATACTTCCTTACATCCATCGGATAGGTATCTAGCACAGTGCTGTCATTCAATGATTCTTTCAAAACAAGCAAGGCTTGTTCATTAAGATCGCACGCAATGACTGAAGCTCCTTCTTGCAAGCATTGATTCACAATTGCTTTTCCGATGCCAGAAGCCGCACCTGTGACGATTACTTTTCTATTGCTTAGCATGTAAAAACTCCTCTCACATCATGAATGCTAAGAAGTACTTTTCTTGTGCTGGCTGATCTCGTCCAGAAAGGACTGCATCGTGCTCGTGATGACGGTATCCCTTCTTCGTATGAAAACCGTGGACACAGTCTGATAAGGTTCTGGTACCCGATGAAGATGAATCATCCCGCTTTCAGCTAGATGTCTCACCGCTGATTTCGGCATAATGGTGATCCCTATTCCTGCAGCAACTCCGCCGATGATCGTGTCAAACGTTCCGAACTCCATCACCTTCCTCGGAATCAATCCCGCAAGCTTCATCCAGCCCTCCAGCCGCTCGCGATACCCGCACCCTTTGTGATACAGGAGCAACGCTTTATCTGTCATGTCATCAACGGCGAAGGAGCTGCTTTTAGTGACGAGCACAAGCTCTTCTTGGAAAACCTTCACTTGTTCAATCAGTGGATGGTTGATTGGGCCTGTGACGAACGCTCCGTCCAGCCCCACATCCAGTACCTCCTGAAGCAAATGCTCTGTTACTCCTGCCTTAAGCGATAAATCCACTTGCGGATACTGACTGCAATAAGAGGATAAGAGGTCGGGAAGCGCATGGATCGTCTCCACCATCCCAATCGCCAAAACCCCGGAAGGCGTGGAGGTTTGATTGAAATAACGATGCATGTCTTCCACTTTCACCAGTATATCCCGTGAGAATTCCAGAAGTCTCCTCCCTTCTGCATTCAACGTCATCCCTCGCTTGTTACGATAAAACAAGGGCGTCCCCAGCTCCTTTTCCAGCAGTTTGATTCTTGCCGTCACGTTGGATTGCACGTAACTCAGCTCGGACGCCGCCTTGCTCACGCTGCCTAGCGTAGCCACCATTTGGAAAATCCTCAAATCGTTCAGCTCCACTTTTTCCCTCTCCTCATGCTTCCTCCCCAATGGAGTTCTTTCGATGTAACTATCACTAAAAATGATACAATACCTGATTTTCAATCATTATACTATCTTGTTTCCATCCCTTATGATCTTAGAGGAATCAAGATTGAAAGGGAGAGCTTCACCATGAAAAACAAACCAATCATCACAGGATCAATCTTATGCATGATCGCCAGCGTGTCGTGGGGAGCGATGTTTCCCGTCGCCCACATCGCCCTGCAGCAGATCGATCCATTTTATTTCTCGTTTCTTCGCTATTTCTTCGTTACTGTCATTCTGTGCGGCCTGCTTTGGATCAAGGAGGGATTTTCTGCCTTTCGCTTGGAGGGGCGGGTGAAGGCTCTGGTGTTCTTTGGAACAATGGCATTTACGGTCTACAACATGGGGGTCTTCCTGGGGCAGCATCTCATGGGCGAGGCAGGCACCATCGCTGCATCCATCATGGAAGTGCTTATGCCCATGATCTCCATCCTCCTTTTATCAGTCACCACCAAAAAGCTTCCGCCCTCTTATACATGGACCAGCATCGCCATTGCCTTGGTTGGGGCATTGCTCGTGATTACGAAAGGGAGCCTGGCTTTTTTCGCCACGGCAAGCGAGCAGGTTTTCCCGTTGCTGCTGATTTTCGCCGGTGTGGTAGGTTGGGTTGTCTACTCTCTCGGCGGAGGACATTTTAGCAATTGGTCTACACTGCGATATTCGACCTTGACATGCTTATTGGGAACTGCGGTTTCTTTCGTCATTGTTACGATCGGATCTCTCTTTCAATGGATTCCCGTCCCTAGCTGGGAGAGCATGATGTCCGTCAAATACGAAATGGCCTTCATGGTGCTTTTTCCTGGGTTGGCCGCCCTTTTGAGCTGGAATGCCGGTATTAAAGCCCTGACTCCGTTAAACGGCATTTTATTTATCAACCTGGTCCCTATTACCACTTTGATTATGATGTCTTTTCAAGGCTACGAGATCAGCATGTTTGAGTGTTACGGCACCTTGCTCGTCATTTTTGCTTTGATCCGAAACAATCATTTTCAGAGAAAACAGCTTGGACACCGCGCAGCTGCACGAGAAAAAGGCAAGAGGTCCATCTCTTCCATTCCGTATTGACCTTCTCGTCGCGTGAAGCTTTATGATGAGAAAAAACGTTGGAGGTAATCACGTTGGACAAAGAACAATTGCAGCAGATTTATTTACAAGAAGAATACTATTGGGGGAAAGAGCCAAACAAGTTGCCACAGAAAGTATTGGAATACATCCCAAATGAGCAAATCCAAGGGAAAAAGGCGATTGATTTGGGGGCAGGAGAAGGAAGAGACAGTGTTTTCTTGGCCAAGCAAGGTTTTGATATGACGGCAATGGATTTTGCTCCTGCTGGCCTCGCTAAAGCTGAAAGATTAGCAGAGGAAATGGGTACGACGATCAGAACCGTCGAAGGCGATATAAACCATTTTGTTTTCCCCCATCCTGTTGACTTGGTTTATTCCATTGGAACATTACAATATATTCATCCAAGCAATAGAGCGCAGCAGTTCAAGCATTTTAAAGAGAACACCTTGCCTGGCGGTCTGAATGTTTTATTCGCGTTCTCTGAACATCCCGACATCGCGCTCGCCCCGGACTGGGGGAAAAATGAGTATCTCTATCAAAGAAATGAATTGCAAGGCTATTATGCAGATTGGAAGACACTATTCACGGAAGAATTCATATTCGATTGCTATTCAAGCGGCGTTCCCCATCGTCATGCTTCAAGAATACTGATTGCCAAGAAGCCGTCTTAAAAAAACTCCTCGCTTCAACTCCCCGTCCTTCTGGCAGGGACTCCCTCAGACGAGGCCACCATCGTATTTCCTCTTACGATGGCCGGTCTTGTTAATGAAAAGACGGCACATAGCAAGGAGATTATGACAATGACACTCCCAAACCAGGCTGTACTGGAAACCGTACCAGTCTGGTTTAACACGATCCCGCCAATTGCCGATCCAAGCGAAATACCGATTTGCAAGGCGGAATTATTAAAGCTTTGCTGAATATCGGACGTAGCAGGGTCGGTTTGAATCAAATAACTTTGTTGCGGTGGTGCCAGACCCCAGCTCAATGCACCCCACGCCATCATCATCGGTATGAATAGGAATAGGGAAAAAGTCGTAAAGGGCAATAAGCCTAATACAATAGCAAATGCACTAATCACGATGATAATGCTTTTACGAGCGCCAATCCAATCCGAAAGTGTTCCGCCCAATGCCCCACCACATACAGCTGCAATACCAAATACAAAGTAGCAGATACTGACCCACTGGGAATCCAGATGAAGATTCGTTTCTAAAAACGGCGTGAAGTAGGCATAAAGCGTATAATGTCCCGCTAGCATAAACATGGTAGCAAGATGGGCACTACCCAATTTTGCACTGCCTACTGCTTTTACTTGCTGTGAAAGCGGAATCGTTTTTTCCCCAGGAATGCGCTCCAAAAAAAGTGAAATCAGCACCATGGACCCGATTGATAACACAGCGATTCCCAGGAATATGACGCGCCACCCAAATGCATTGGAAATCAGGATTCCGAGTGGAACACCTAACACAAGTGACGAACTGATTCCCATATAAATAAGCCCTAAAGCCTTTGCCCGGTGAGCAGGAGCAACTATTTTCGCAGCAATCGTCAAGGACAGTACGACGATCAAGGCCGTACTTGTTGCGGTCAGCACCCTTGCGATCATCATAAAGGTAAAGTTCGGACTGAAATAGGTCATGATATTGCCGAGAAAAAAAACGAACAGGGAAGCAAGATATACGTTCTTGCGTTCCAATTTGCTAGTTAATATGAGCAAAACTGGCCCGGCAATAGCGTACACAAGAGCAAACACTGAAATCAACTGTCCGGCAGCGCTTAGTGATATGTGATAATCGTCAGCTATCGTCGGCAATATCCCACCTACGACCAACTCTACCAATCCAACTGCTACGGTCGATAAGGCTAATATGAAAACCTTCACATTCATAATCTGTTTTTCATCCTTTCGTGTTGATTGAAAATAAAAAAATCCTAATTACAAAAAATGAATCAATCATTTTCTGTAATCAGGATTTTTATGGTTCCTGGTAGAGACCCTCAAGCCATATTCTCGAGGTTATACAGGTACGTATTCTGTTTAATAGTGTTGATCTTACTACACTTCATTTTACCTTTCAAGAGTAAAATCCCTCCACCGAGATTTCAACCAGCTACAAAGCTCTCCTTTTTTCATATACTTTTAATCTCCTGTTTCCTTAAATTTTTTCATACGCGCTTCAATTCCAGCAGAGTACACATTCCACGCGTCACCCAAATATTTCTTTCCCCACGCTTCGGCCATTTGGCTTCGGCAAGAATTGCCCGTGCATAAAAAGTAAATCGTTTTTTTGTTTTCCATGATAGGTTCACCCTCTCCGCTTTCATTAAAGTTGTGTGTTGGCAAAATACTTCCGCTTGAACCACAATGCGACATGAACCAAAGCAATCATCACGGGGACTTCCATCAAAGGACCGACGATAGCTGCAAAGGCGGCACCGGAGTGAATTCCAAAGACACCAACTGCCACAGCGATGGCCAACTCAAAGTTATTACTCCCCGCTGTAAACGCAAGGGTCGTCGTAACCGGATAATTGGCGCCTATCTTCCTGCCCATGAAGAAAGAAACGAAGAACATCAAGATGAAATAGAGAAGAAGTGGAATCGCGATGCGAACGACATCTAATGGTATGCTTACGATATTGTCTCCTTGTATGGAGAACATAACGACAATCGTAAAGAGCAATGCAATCAGTGTGATCGGGCTGATTTTGGGGATAAACACTTTCTCATCCAAAGGGGTAAGAAACGATCGAGAAATTATAGTTGTTTCATGAAGTACCCCCCTTGTCTTGTCTAACAGCACGATTGGCTTGCTACTGTATGTGACGCTGTGCAGCAAGATGTGGCTTCAATTTTATGCATGTCGCTGTCGGACTTGGTGTAGAAGAATTCCCACTCATTACCGTCTGGATCTGTAACCCAAAACTTATCTTGTACGGCATAACAACATGTCGTATCTATCTCTTCACGTGCGAAAAAACCTTCTTTTTCTAGCCTCTCCTTATGAACAATGATGTCCTCTGCACTTGCAACCTGGAATCCAAAGTGGCTGACTTGATTCCCACGAACTTCGTCCCGAACATTTAATGTAAAGTTAAGCCCAGGGGTCTCCAGCAGGAACTTCGCATAATCTGTCTTTACCTTCACAGGCTCTACTCCGAATACCTTCTGATAAAAATCAACTGACTTCTCCAGGTTCGTAACGTTAATCCCAACGTGAACATATTTCATTTCGTATTCCTCCCTTAAAGTGAGTACTGTTAATCAAAAAAAATTGATGTAAGGTGTAAAAAAAAATTAGCAGCAGGTGCCTTTACCTGTTTTCCGGAAAATACAACAAAGCTCTTCCGACAACAACTGATTCACTTCACTGTCGTTCAAATCGTAATAACTCCATGTCCCTTTTGTTTCTTTCATGATCAAGTTAGCGTCCAACAAGATCTTGAGATGATACGATAGCTTGGATTGGGGCATGTCAAAAATTTCGGTTAGATCGCATACGCATGTTTTCCCTCTCTGGCAAAGCTCATACATGATTTCTAACCGTTTCTGATCAGCAAGAGCTTTGAATTTCTTCTCATATTGTTCCAACTTCTGTTTCAAATCGTTCATCGAAGAGTACCTCATTCATCAATTTTTTTTGATATATTAATTATATGCACGGTTTCCAAGAAGATGCAATAGTCAATATCAATTTTTTTTGATTAATCGTGGGGGTACAATAATGGAATTACTTCGACTATAGCAAAACGCATGCCGATGCTGGCATGCGCTTCTAAGAGCCAAATGATTCTTATTATTTTTTTACCGACTCGGCATATGTTTTAAAGTTATCTAAAATGGCCTGCCATCCGGCTTGCTGCATCTCGACTGTGTTAGTCTCTTCCGCATCGAACGATTCGATGATTCGTGTGTCGTTCTCTTGGCGAAGAAAGACGATCTTCACTTTTCTACCGTCGCCCATCGTATAGGCAATACTCTCATTCGTACTCACTTCGTCGTATACTCCGCCGAAATCAAAGCCAAAACTGCCGTCTTTTGCTTCCATTCTGGAGACAAACTTTCCGCCTACCTTTAGATCATTCTCGGCGTATGGCGTGTGCCAGTCATCCGAAGCGTTATTCCATTGCTTGATATGCTCCGGGTCCGTCCAATATTCCCACACCTTTTCAACGGGGGAATGAACTACCGTTTCTACTGTTATTGTTACCGGATCAGTTTTAGCCATGAGACAGCCTCCTTCGTATAAGTAGAAGCAAACATGTAATTCGAGATAGAAGAACAATTCACCTGCACATAATGTAACAGAAAGCTGTAACCAACATTTCTTTTCGATTGCTATTCTAAAAACACCGCTCATTCCACCAAATATTCGTCCAAGAACGCCAATACGAAAGCAGTTTCCCGCTCGCATTGGCGCAGATCGATGTCAATATCGTTCATCCCCTTTCACATGATAGATGAGCTGCACAACGCCAGAGGAGAACGTTCTTGTACGAACCAGTTTTACATTCAACCTCTCTTTTATATCAACAAACAATGGTTTTCCTTCTCCCAAAATGACAGGGTGAACAGATAATCGATATTCATCAACAAGCCCCAAATTGATAAAAGTGGTAATAAGGCTTGCTCCACCATATAGCCAGATGTCTTTACCAGGCTTATTCTTTAATGCATGTACCTCTTCAAGAATATGATCATTTATAAATATTGCTCTATCATCAGTCGCCTTTTGTGTCCTAGAAAACACATATTTTTCTTTACTGTGAACGAGTCCCCAAAATTCTTTTTCAGTATCAGAATGTTCTATTTCTGGAGTAAATTGACCCCATAAATCATAACTTTTTCTTCCATATAAAATCGTATCAATTTGATGTAAGAAATTCATAAAATCCATCTCAGGGTCCATAATACACCAATCCACTTCCCCATTTTTCCCTTCAATAAAACCATCTAAAGTTACAGCTAGATCTAAAATGATTCTTCGTTTCATGGTTTATTTCTCCTTTCGTTGATCTACCTCCATTATAGATCTTTAAATAAGTCACCTTATGTCATATAATTCCTTAGAAAAATCCAAATACACACCGGCATTATTAATCAACACGTCTACTCTTCCATATCGCTCATTTACTTCAATTGCTGCTTGACGAACGCTGTCTTGTTGATCGACAGCCATCTGCACAAATGAAACGTCTAATGCTAGCTCTTTCAGTTTTTGCGCAGCTTGATGCCCCTTCTCTGGATCCCGACTTGTCAAAATCACCTTATAGCCACTCAAAGCCAATTGTTTGACCATCTCAAATCCAACTCCTCGATTCCCACCAGTGACGAGCGCAACTTTGCTATTCTCTGACATTGAAATCCTCCCTTTCTCAGCTAAGGAAAGAGGCACACCGTTTTTGGCATGCCCCATACTAATTTGCAAAGATCAATCGTTATTCATTCTCCATCGTGCTAATGTCGATCACAAATCGATACCGAACATCAGAAGCTAGTACACGCTCCCATGCCTCATCAATTTGCTTAGCAGAAATAACCTCGATTTCAGGAGCAATGCCGTGTTCAGCGCAAAAGTCGAGCATTTCCTGTGTTTCGCGAATTCCACCAATTGTCGAGCCGGCAAATGACCGACGAAACAGGATAAGTGGAAATGCGTTAACGGACATCGGTTCCGCCGGGGCGCCGACATTGACTAGTGTACCGTCCAGCGCCAGCAACGAAAGGTAGGCATTAACATCGATTTGCGCGCTAACCGTATTTACGATAAGGTCGAACGAGCTGGCCAGTTGCTTGAACGTCTCTGGATCGTTCGTGGCATAATAATGATCCGCGCCAAGCCGCAAGCCGTCCTCTTTTTTCTTCAACGTTTGTGATAAAACCGTAACCTCTGCCCCCATCGCATGAGCGAGCTTCACAGTCATGTGTCCAAGCCCGCCAAGTCCTACTACAGCTACCTTCTTGCCAGGAGCAGCTCTCCAGTGGCGCAGCGGCGAATAGGTTGTGATGCCGGCACACAGCAAAGGAGCAGCGACATCAAGCTCCATACCGTCCGGAATTCGAACCACGAAATCTTCGGTTACGACGATGTGGGTGGAATAACCACCCTGCGTATAGTGTCCGTACCTGTCGATGGCTGCATAGGTGTCCGTCTTTCCATGGAGGCAATACTGCTCTTCTCCGTCACGGCAGTGAGCGCACTCTCTGCAGGAATCAACCATGCAGCCTACCCCTACCCGGTCGCCAACGGCAAACTTTGTGACTTCCGAGCCAACCTGAGTGACAATTCCCGCGATCTCATGCCCTGGAACCAGGGGATAGTTCACCGGTCCCCACTCGCCGCGAGCTGTATGAATGTCAGAGTGGCAAATACCAGCGTACTTAATCTCAATGAGGACATCATGCGGCTGGAGATCCCTGCGTTCTATCGTGGTCAGTTTGAATGGACCTTCTGGGCTGAATGTTGCGCGTGCATGAACAGTTATCATAGTCTAACCTCCTGAAATTGATGGTATATTAGTGTTCTTTCCACTCAACAATCGCACTGATGCCAAATAAACAAAACAGGTTGTTTAATCAACACATGTCTATTATTATATGGTTAAGATGCGTACGATCAATGGTTAAAAACGCGCAAAATGTTGATATCTCAACAGATTAATCAAAAATGTTGATTATCTTAGAAGGCCAGGTGGAGATTTTCAATGACCAAAGTGGATCGGAGAATTCTAAAAACACAGGACTCCTTGAAAAAAGCTGTGATTGAGCTGATGACTGAAAAAAACTTCGATGAGATTACCATTCAGGATATTGCGGATCGGGCAAATGTAAACCGCGGGACCATTTATCTTCATTATCAGGACAAGTATGATTTATTGGATAAACTCATAGAAACACACATTAACGAACTAGGAGAGATGGATAAGTGGGCATGTGAGATGGATTGGGTCGATGCTCTTGTGCCCTATTTTGAATATTTTGCGGAAAATTATTTGTTTTTTTCAACCATGCTAGCAAGTAAAGGAACCCCATCGTCTTTCCGAACTCGGCTCTTTGCTTCTTTTATTGAAGGATTCAGAGGTGAGATTGACAGAGAAAGCGGCAGAAATACTGATTTGAGCGAAGATGTTATGCTGCAATACGCTGGAAACGCCTATGTAGGGGTAATTGAGTGGTGGATTCGGAATGGGATGCCGTATCCACCGCAAGTCATGGCCAAACAAGTAGGGGCTTTGTTAGAGAGAAGTCTATAGTTAGATAGAGCAAGAGCGTCCTGATCAATTCCAGGACGCTCTTGCTCTTTACTCCTATTTTTTTATTTTTACCCCTCTTCAAATAGCCGCTCGCCCCGATACAGACGTGTAGCAATGTGGGCAATATGCGGCAGTTCGCGGGGTGTGGGGGCATGGGCCGCCAAATAGCGGGTTGCCGCCAAAAGCATCGTTTCACCAGCACGGGCGGCAAAAGCGTCGCTGCGCTCTGCCCAGAGCTCATATTCGGCGACTGCCGCTTCGTACATTTGAAATGAATGGAATTCGGCGTCTTCGCGTAAGAGCGCATGGCCCAACGTATTAAGCAGGGCGCCTGGGTCGCCGCCGGCGTGTAGGTAGCCGACCGTCCAGCGCGCCGCTTCCTTCACCTGCTGGCGTTGATCCAAAATTTGCAGCAGCTGCTCCGGATTGGTAGTGTCCACGGGGGGGACGGTCGAGCCATCCGGGCGTTGTGCCGCTGGAATATTCAAAAAACGATCCAAATAAATGCTGATTATCCCGTGGTAGATTGCCCGGATGAGCAGAGGATGGGTCGAGCTGCGCAAACGCTCATGTACGGCATGGGTATAGGTAAAGGTATGCAAAACGGAGATCCAATCCCCGAAATCATTCTGGGTATGGAAACGGACGATCCGTTCCGCTGCGGCCAAAGCAACCAGTTGGGCCAGTTGCGCCGGATGTGCGCCGGATTTCAAGACCTCTGTCACAAGGTTCACCGTTTCAAGGGGTTCGTCGCTTAACAGCTGCTCCACAATTTTCTTCTCGTCCGCTTCGGAAATATCTATATAGGGCTCAGTCAGAGGGAGGCTTTCCAACTGGACGAAGGCTTCCTTAAGCGGAGCGACAAGATTCACTGGCGACTGCCATTGATGAAGCTCCTCGCTGCGGGTCGGATTGGCGAGGAGCCGAACCAGTGAGGTCAGCGTCTGCTCGGCGTGCTCTTCGCCGATAAGGCCAAGCGCTTCAAAGGCTTTATTATGGAAATCGAACGTATGGCCGCCGTCCAAATAAAAGTGGTCCGTCGCCGCGATCAACATCATCTCCGAAAGCTGCTCCCGGGTAGCTCCCTGACGGATCGCCGTGAGCAATACTCTTTCCGCCCCTTGTGTATCGCGTACCTCGACACAGTTGCGGTACCATTCCGTCAGCCGCTCAAACGGCACATCTGCCCCTGGCAGCGGCTTAAGCAGATGTCGCGCCGCGGCACCGGAGCTATTCCGAGCCACATGGAGCAGCCCTTGGTAAAGAGCGAGGATCGTTCCCGCTTTATCTAGCTTCGGCAGCACATTTGCCATCGCGGTAAGGATGGTGAGTCCCGAATTCCAGCCTCTTCCATATGCGGTGCCGAACTTGATGCCGATCTGCGTGATTTCTGCTGCTGAAACACCGGCTTCCACCAAACCGACGACAGCTTTGGCAATCACGAGACCCAGATTTTGCTCCAGGCCTTCCCGCAACCGAAGTTTGTATTTCTCAATGCTGTTCGCCTGTTTTGGATGCGGATTCACCCAAACTACCCCATCTTCAATTTTCACTTCATAGGATGGAACATCGTCCGCCCACGGATCCAGTGTTCCACCGCTGCAGACGTCAAAGCGTGCATGATGCCAATGACAGGTGAGTATCCCGTCGCACAAGCTACCCATATGCAGGGGAAATCCCAGGTGCGGACAGCGATTGTCTACCGCGTAAACCTGCTCCTCATGATAGAACACGGCGATCCCGCCGTGGATTAGCTTGTGGCCCTTCTCTTGGATTGACGCCAGTGTACCCGCATTGATCCAAGGCTGGCTTTGGTTTTGTTGCATACCTGTCCCTCCTTACTATTCTGTATTTTCAAACAAAATTTACCATCGCCCTTTAACTTTGTCAATATTTTTATTTATAATGTATTGTAACATCATTGACCCAACACTGATTCTTTCAGATCTGAAAGTGAAATTCTGTACAGCTTATCGTCATTCTCCTGTGGAGCCCCGCGCCCATCTGTGTTATTGCTGATGAAATAAAGAGAGTCATCTTCAATCAGAACATCTCGAATTCTGCCAAGACCCGTTATTACTTCACGATATCCACCTGTTTCAAGGTCAAACTCTAAAACCGCAGACCCTCTTAATGCGGCAACATACAATTTGCCATTAGAAAAGTCCATTCCAGATGGCGCCCAAGTTGCCTCATCTCCAGAAGTAAATTGCGGTGAAACCATCCCTTCTTGTTCCTCATAGCCTTTAATAATCGGCCAGCCATAATTTTGACCAGCTTCCACTTTATTTACCTCATCATTTGCATTGTTGCCGTGCTCGCTTGCATATAGCGTTCCGTCAGGCAGCCAGGTCATTCCTTGAGGATTTCGATGGCCATAACTATAGATGTAGGAGTTGGGAAATGGGTTGCTATCTGGAATCGATCCATCAAGATTCATTCTTAGAATTTTTCCGCCTAATGATTGAAGATCTTGTGCTATACCCGCTTCAGATGCATCGCCGGCTGTTGCATAAAGCTTTCCATCGGGCCCAATTTTCAGCCTTCCTCCGTGATGATAGGTACCGCTTGGAATTTTATCGAGAAGCAAGCTTTCTTCTCTCCAAACGTTATCCTCCAAACGAAGGGTAATGATACGGTTAAATTGTCCAGAGTTGTCCTCATACGTATAATAAGCATACGCTCGTTGCGATTCTAAAAAGTCAGGAGCAAGTACAAATCCCAATAACCCCGCCTCTGAAGCTGTGGAAATCTCTTTCTCAAATTTCACACTTTGCCGAACCATTTTACCGCTCTCAACTTTTACGATCGAGCCTGCTCTTTCAGTCAAATAGAATGTATTACCAAGCTTTTCGATAGACCAGGGAGCTTCAAGGTTTTCTGCCAGTACTTCGTATCTTTGATTTTGGGGCTC
Organism: Brevibacillus panacihumi W25; assembly: GCF_000503775.1. Taxonomy (GTDB): domain Bacteria; phylum Bacillota; class Bacilli; order Brevibacillales; family Brevibacillaceae; genus Brevibacillus; species Brevibacillus panacihumi_A. Next base: position 73,787 of record NZ_KI629786.1, read on the forward strand.
ATCTACAGAATTTTCCTGTGCCATTCCTGTCGTTTGTTGCTCACTCTCAGAACAGCCCGCTATGAAAGGGATTGCCAGCATACATGCTGCTAAAAATTTGATCACCACTTTACTCACCTCTCCCATGATAAATCAACATCTGTTTATAATTATAAATTGAAACATAATCCCCTCAATAAAAATCAAAAGCTTCAGTGAAATAAAGGATTAGACCGGACCCCCTCATGGTAAAAGGAGTTCCGGTCTAATTATTTACTTCCAGCTTCGGTAAGCCGTTTGCTTTTCCGCTTGCCCCATGCTCTCCTATTTTTCTGAGAGTACGGGGATATCCCAGTCTACATTGCGATGCTCAACCATCCTTTTCGTAGCGGTGATGGTCAGTTGCTTTGGAAACGGCTCGATGTTTAGCACGATCAGCGAGCCAGTCAATTCCGCCCGCCCATTTTTATAGTCGGTTCGATCGATAAAATACTGTACGTCGTCGTACTTTTTGCCGTTTTCGTCCGTAATGGACCAATAGGCACGAAATGGGGACATAGCCGCGGCCTCTTCCCCAAGCATTCCTTCAAAGGCAAGATGGTATCCTTCCAGTTTTGTAGCGGTTCCATCGGTGTTAAAGCTGTAGGCACCATCATCAAAACCTTCGACATCAACCACTCTATTCGCATCTTTCACATACTCATACTTTTTAAAGGTAAAGCGATCACCTTGATCTTCTGCTGTAACCGGTGCTTTTTCTATGCGATCAAGGTCAAGTGTTGCACGGAATGCCGCCGATTCTTCTGTATATACAGAACCAAGTCTGAAGGAAATAGATGTACTTGGATCAATGGGCTGGAAATAATGAAAATCTCTGGACCCGCTCTCCATGGGCAAAGAATGGCGCCATTTCAAACCATCGATCACGTTTCTTTGTTTGCTGGCTTTCCTCAATATTTCCTTAGAATCCCATGCTCCAAGAACAGTCCCCCGGTCATCTACAAGCTCATAGCTGTAGTCCTTTCTCCGTTTGTCCTCTGCATCGCTTCGATCGATTACCATTTCCACTCCACTCGGTGCAAACGTGATCTGTTTCACATCTAACTTGAGTCCTTGCGGGGTGGTGTAGGACTTATTGATTTCGTGTGTTTTTGTCGTGGCTTTTGCCTTTTTCATGTCAACAGGCACTGACAGCTTCCAGTTTCCTTTTGTATCGCCCATTTTTTTGATATCGAATTCTACAAGCAGCTCGTCTGGAACCTTGCTTAGATCACCAAAATAGCTTCGTAGCTCCCGATTCAAGAACAGAAAGCCGTCCGTATTTCTTGCACTATCCCACTCTTCATTGGGGTTATGGATGGATTCTTTGCTTGTGTCAGAAGGGTGTGCAGGCAGGAGAATGTTCCCCTTTTGGTCCTTGATTGTAAAAATGGGCTCTTGGTCGGTTCTTGCAAACATATCCTGCCAAAAGATTTCGAGTGGCTTGCCGTTTTCATCTCTCACGGAAGCCAGTATGCTAATTCGCAGAGGGTCAGCCACAACCTCTTTTATTTCGAGCGTGATTCCTTGATCGGTCGTGCTTTTATTAACTGGTTGCGCAAATCCATTTTGGGCAGCTTTGCGAATACCGATGTCGTAAGCCATTTGCCGTAAATCATTACTCTCAGTCGCTTCGGGTGCAGTTTTATCGATTGGGCTGCTCGTGAAAGCGGCATGTACATAGCTGGCAAAGGTCGGGGAAATGAGCATTCCCGAAGAGACTACGACTGTTAAGGCGGCGGCAGCAAATGTCACTCTTTTCATGATGATGATACTCCTTTTCTTCCACAAGGATGTGGTTGGCATAGGGTTGGCACGATTCAAAACTCTCACTGGATGCGGAGAGAGCGTGCTGATAATTTTTTGGTCCAGGTCCTCTGAGAGGGTGTTTTCCCAAGAGGTTTCAACGGTTTCTTCCAAATGATCAATCCATTGCTCCAGCTGTTTTTGGCAGAAGCTGCAATGATCGAGGTGACTTTCTAGTTTCTGTTTGTTCACTGCTGATAAACGATCTTCCATGTAAGCGATCAGTTGCTCATGCGTAAGGCACTTCAAAGCGGGTGCCCCCCTTTTTTCTCCGTTTTGATAAGCTGCTCGCGTAGCTTTTTTCTGGCATGGGACAGTCGCATTCGCACCGTATCTACAGACAAAGACAGCTTGCTGCTGATCTCTTGATAGCTCAACTGCTGAAGATAATGAAGAGCCAGAACGGTTCGGTGTTCCAAATCGAGGACCATCATCTGCCGCCTGAGGCCCGTGCGTTGTTCCTTCACCAGATAGGCATCCTCTGGAGCCGGACCATCGTCTTTCAGCTCTACATCCATCTCTGCCAGTAAAGGAGCCCGTTTTCGCTTGCGCCACTCATCAATCCCGCGATTAATGGCGATCCGATACAGCCAGGCTGAGAAGGAATGGTTGGGCTTGTAGTCTGGCAGGCTGTAGTAAGCTTTAATAAACACTTCCTGCACGATGTCCTCAATGTCATTAGAATGCGGGAAGCTTTTTTGGAGAATAGAAGCGACTTTCCCTTTGTATTTGTTGACGATCAGAGCATAAGCTCCTTTGTTTCCTTGAAGAACCTTCGCAATGATCTCCTGATCATCTTGCATGCTGTTACCTCCTAGCAAAAAGGGTGCTGCGCAGCCGTTCCTTTTTGTTCGTTCACTACTATATACGATGGGGGAAAGCTACCCCTCTCGAACTTTTTACAAAACGATAGAAAAAAGATGCTCTTCCTGTTCAGTGAAAATAAAGTATTAGACCGGAACCCCTACTGGCACAAGGAGTTCCGGTCTTCTTTATCACGAGATATTTGAAAATTAGTTTTAGAATCAACGATAGAGTGAAGTCATTCATGGCTCTAAACTGAATCATGTGTTTCTAGGTCTTGAAAAACTTATTGCAATTTGTTCACCGTTAGCCCCTACTATTAAAAGCAAAACGCCGAATAAGAAAAATCCAACAGGAATTCTTACTCCACGATCAAACTCCGTTCGCGTAATGCTTCCAGCCTTTTTGCTCGTTCAAACGCTTTATGTAAAAACTCTTTAGCCGATAAATTCTCATAATCCCAATTCATGGCCTCTATTGCAGTCGCACCTGAATAATTCGTTTCCGCAATTTTTTTCATAGTTGTTGACCAATCAATCGTACCGTCAAAAGGTAACCCGTGTTGGGCATGACTCCCATTATTATCATGTAAATGTAGTGCCATCACCCGGGACCCGAACATGGATAATAAATCATCGCTTGGATAGTAGCGGTAGTGATGCCCGCAGTCATAACAGAATCCGATACGCAGGGAATCCACTTGCTCCAGGACATATGCCAAATTGGTAAGGTTCCGCAAATTCTCCAGTGCAACATTGACCCCAAGCTGTTCAGCTTTTTCGGTGATTCTCTTGATTCTATCCAGTCCCAGTGCGTTATATGGTTTGGAATCATTAGGCAGGTGCACCACCATTGTCGGAATCTCAAACTCGGCGCAATCTGCAACACATTGCAAATAACAATCGGTTAAGGCTTCACCGTCCAGATTGTCAAGCCAGAGGTTGTTTTGGTTTTTGACAGGCGCGTGGATATTTTCTATAAAAAGACCCACTTCTCGCGCAGATTGCGGCCCGTTGCGGTAATCGTCATTCCGATTAAAGTCTTCACTCCACCACATTAAAACGCCATCAAATCCGGCTTCTTTTATTAACTGATAACGTTCTTTTATCGGCAATTCATAGCCAAACCAATCATAAATGGTAATCATAAGTCGATTCCCTGGTACATTCATAAGAATCCTCCTCGTTTCCCAATAATTGGTGCGTGTGAAGCTATGTTATTATACTATGAATGAATTGGCATAGGTGTAAACGAAAAAGAGCTACCCCGGCACAGGTAACTCAATTAACAGACCATCTCCAAGTATTGAAAGTTATCTTCAGGCACAAAATCCACCTATCGAATGCTTTACACCTCAAACTTGCTAACATAACGCAAATACTCTTCCATCTCTTCTAAATCATACCGATTTCGCATAAAAGCATCGGGATGAATAACGATGGTCAGCTTCTCACTGAATTTGCAGCATTCTACAGCAAGCATAAACGTATTTACGATATCGTGGATCAGCTCATAACGGTTCACGTTCAAACGGTTTCTTCCGCTACCGATTACAGGGATGATCAAATGTTCTTTTCTGCCTCGCTTACCGATATAGTCCCACAAGCTATTCAACGCTGTCCTAAATTGCTCACGATTCGGTATTGCCCTGCCATACTCATTAAGTTCAGCCGTTGCAACAACATACGCACCCTTCACTTTAGCCGAATTAAGTTCAAGACGTGCAGCTGTGCCGATAGGATATTTCCTTACTTGATTCCCTTGCAAAGTAATCATTTCACTTGGCTCATGCTTGAGCACGTCCTCCAACACCCGTTCAAAAGCGGCCGGATTCTCGTAAAACTGGTTCCGCAGCTGTGCCTGTACGGCTCCTTCATCCAGATGATCGTGTTTAAACAGGACATTGGACGGGACGATTACCGCACCGCCGCCGACACGGAAGACGTCATGAACGGTAATTTGCAGCGTAATGTCTTTGTCCTGCAGCTTTACGGTTCGGGTCAGTCTCGGACGGCTCATCCACAGCGCCAAGGCGATCCCGATGAGCAGAGCGGCCCAAACAGGCGGTTTTACAGGGGAGCCGTCCCTTTCGAAAAAAAATCCGGCAAATTCGATAAACGTCCAAATGACCGAAAACATCGTGATCCAATGTACAAGGAAACGTTTCATCACAAACGAATACTTCCATGCATGTGTCGAAAAAAATGCCCTTATTCTTTTTCTCAAGGCTGCGTTCCCCTTTGTCTAGCAAGTCGCGCACTGCATCCCCGGCCTATAGCTGCAGGACACGCACCGCACGTTCTTGGTCGGGTACAAAAGACTGAACCTGGATGCGAACCGGTCCTTCCGGATAACGCTGCAGGTGATAGGACTGGAAGCGCTCCTGTAAAAAGCTGAATTTCCGCCGAAACAGCGTAGCTACCTGCGGGTTGGCTGTTGTAAAAAATATCTGGGTTCCGTGCGTAATCGTGATCTGCCGCAAGAAGTCCAGCAATCCAAGCACATTCAACTCGTCCATATTGGCTACCGGTTCATCCAGCATCAAAATCCTCGGTGCTGTATCCATGACCAGGTGCATCACGAAAAACACGGCGAGGATCACAGTCGTCCGCTGACCGGTGCTCATCTGATTGATGGTGCAGCTTACACTGCTTCCTTTTCGCTTGGCGACGATCTGATTGTTCTCATTCCATTGGAGCGCCTCGAACTCATTCGGTGCATGCAGCGCAACGAATAGCTGGCTGATCGCCTCGAAGTTGCTTCGGACGAATTCATCTCCGTACTCTGCAAGCTGCTTCAGCCCAAAGAGTACTCTTAGCGCTTGGTCGCAGCGACGCAATCGTTCCGTTTCGGTTTGGATCTGCTGCATCAGTTCTAAAGCTACACTTTCTCTTTGCTCCAGCAACAGGCGCGGTTTGAGGATTTCCGTCAAGCTCGAACACTCCGCGATCAATTGCTCCAGGTAGGAGCGCCAATCTCGCCAGGAATGCTCCACACTGATGTGAACATTATGCTCGTGCAATCGCTCATATGCCTGTTCAGCCGCAACCAGATGCTGCCTGGCGCTGGAAAGCTCTCTCTCCAGCTTCTCCAGCTCTTCCATGCGTTTTCTTAACTCCTGGTGGTGATTCTCTGCTTGTCGAATCAGTTCCTCGACCGTTGCGGATTCTTCAAGGGCCTTCTCGATTTCCTTTTGGTGCAAATTCGCCCGCTTCTCAAGTCCTCGTACGAGCTGTTGTCCTGTTGCCTCCGTCCCCATCTCCGTCCGGACGGATTCGAGCTGCGGCGATTCCAGAAGAGCATCCAGCTCGGCCATCAGCTGTAACGTAAACCCTCGTCTGTCCAAATCTTGCGCTTCCTGCTCAAACTGGCGGCGCTCAGCTGTTTTCTGTTTTTGTTGTTCTGTGCATGTTTTCAGCACACGCTGCAAGTGCGCGGGATCAAAGGCTTCCGGGATTTTAACCATCATCAAGCGGTTCTTGCGTGCCAACAAATAGGCGTGCAGTTCCTGGAATCGAATCAATACACGGTAGCGTTCTTTGGCGGCTTCATAGACTTCATGCTGTGCCTGCGAGCGTATTTTGCTGTGCTCTTCCTCTTCCAGAAGCTTGGTAAGCCATTCGTCGTCAGAATGGATTCCCTTTTCAATGGCTTGCAAAAGCGTTTCCGAGGTCGTATGATCATGCCCGCACATGGGGCAGCGGGATTCACCCGGATTTGCCTCCAAGTAGTGACGGCCATCTACTTTGATCTCCGAAGCAAGCCTTTGCAGGAAAGAGGAACGCTCCTGCTGAGCCTTTGTTCGCGCCATCGCCTCCTGGTAATGCCTTCTCGCATCCCCCCATTGGGTTTCCGCTTCGTCCATCTGTTTTCTCGCTTCGTGTACATCTGCATACTCGGTCGCTGCATCTGCTACATCCCCGTAAAGGCGAATGACAGCCTCTATCTCCAACAACTCTTCTTGAAGCTCGGCCAATCTCTGCTCGATCCATTTCCTGCGATCACGGGAACTGCTTTGATCAAATATCCCCACTTTGCCTTGAAGCTGCTGGGCCAGTTGAAGATACTGATCGCGTATTTTTTCGTGATCCGATATGAGCATTCGCAAAGCATTCCGCTGCTCCACCAATTTCTCAGCAGACGAAACCGTTTTGAGCTGTTCCAATACTTCGTTCTTTTTGTTTTGGCAGTCGGTTAGTTCCGCGTGGTTAGCGGCGATCGCCGACTTTAGCTGTCTGCCACTTTGAATCTCCCCTAAATTCGGATGGATCAGGGGGCGACTCACGATCTCCAGCTCTGTCAGGCGAGGCTCCAGATGCTGCAGCCACGTTTCGACCTCGGACAGAGTCGCATCCTCCTCCAATATCGGGTACGCGTAATGGCAGTTTTTCATCCATTTCGAGATCGCGTTTCGTTTCATTGCGGCTCTGGCTCTCATCAATTCGGTTTCTTGCGCCTGCCCGTCTTGCTGCTCGGCAAGATTTGCTTCCAGGCTTGCCAGAGTGCGCTGAATCCGATTGGCTCTTTTCTGCATTTCATCTCTATGCTGCTTCCATCGTCTCTCGACACGCTCTAATTGCTCGCCGTAAATCACGCGGGCAAAAGCGGTCCGGTAATCGATTTGGCTGTCGTGGTTAAAGCAAAATTGGTGGACTGCCTCGGAAGAAAAGTAATTATACTGATGAAACATCCGATTGATCTGGCTTCGCGCTTTAGGTGCCACCTTCTGCCTGTAGTATGCGATCTCGCGCTCTTTCTTTTCCTGTTCGGAAGGCACTCCCTCGAATACCCTTTCGTCTCCCGAAAAGGTCATTCGTCCATCCCATGATTCTCTTATTTCTGAATCAGAGAGCAGATTCCGTTGAATCGCCCCGGTAAATGCCAGCTCGATGCACTCTAGCACAGAGGTTTTTCCCATCCCGTTCGGACCTGACAGCAGATTGACTTGGGCAAATTCCAATTCTGGCGCACTCGACAAAAAATGAGAGCGATACGCTTCTCCAAATTGCAGCGTTCGAATCGGGCCAGTCGGCTTTTGAGGAGGGGCTTCCATCGTTTCTTTGTGAGACTCCTGGGGAATCGATTCCATCGTGTCATCCAGGTAATGACCAATCGAGGCATCACTGTAATCCTGCAGACAAAACCCCAGACCAAAAGGGGCCAAAGCCTGTTCCCACTCCTTGAGCGGGTCTGCGGCTACTTGCCCATCCATGCGAGTCGGCAGCTTGGCTGTCGGCAGCCGCCTGGCAAGATCGGACCAGGTTAGGATCAGCTTCTTGCCGTAGCGTTTTCCCCGCTCCACCCGCACCATTCGCTCTATCGGGACTTGCTTCAAGTCATCCTCTTCCAAAATGAAACATAAATAAAGGTTCCAGCTCCAGTCCCCTTTCAGCCGAAAGTAGAACGGCGCCAACACTTGCTCTTCAAATCTCTCGTATTCCTGGAGATTGGCCGTAACGCCCAGAAAGTCATCCAGCGCCATCGGGACCAATATGTACTTACCCAGCGTCACCTCTTGCCATCTATGGGTCGCTTCATAGACTTCCCCGTACAGATGATGTTTCCGGACAAAGCTGAGACCGCACGCGCGGATTAGCTTAATCAAACGGTTGTTCAATCGACACACCTCCATGTGAGATATCCGTCCTGTTTTCTACCCGGTCGGGGCTGGTAAATTCCTCGCTGACTTGAGGGTAATGCGTGATTTCCCCCGTGGGTTTCCTAGCAAAAACGCAAATGGAATCTCCCAACAATTGATTCTTCCGCAAAATCCCCTCGGCTGTCTCTATCATTTCGCTTTCTCTCTCCACATAGCTGACGAGGGCCCCGCCTTTTTCATTCCCCGATTTGGGGATCAAGTTAAAGGGAGTCTCCTTTGCCAGCATAAACTGATACCCTCCCTGCAGCTTTCGGAGCTGAGCAGGCAGCGTCCTTTCGCTTTTCAAAATGCGAATCAGATTCGCTACCCTGTCTGCCTGACGCATCCGCCCCGGCTCGCAGGCATCGTCAATGTGATAGCTAATCCGGGAGCTTTGCTCACTCTCAGACAAGGTGAGCTCTCCTTTTTCAAAGTGACCCAGGCAAAGTCCGAAAAATTTGTCTCGCTCTTCGACGCTGGCATGGACGGGAAAAGCGAACTCGCCTGTGGCTTCTCGCGCTAATTCGTCCGGCAAAGCGGTTTGAAAATGCAGGGTGGAAGCTTCCCATCCATCGTTTCTCTCAGTGGGCAGGTATAGCTTGCTGGCTTGTACCGTACCCGAGGGTTTCAGGATGGCCGGACCTCCTCCATACGGCTTGCGGACAACAAGCAACTGAAGATGTTCATTCTTATGCGCGAACCACACCTTGTATTTCTTATAATCTTCGAATGCGAAGCCGAGCCCGTGCTTGATATTCTCATTTCGAACGCTGCGCAGCTTTTCGGCCCACTCATCGCCGCCATAGTTATGAAACCGGCGATAGATACTCGACCACGGTGTTTGAACCATATGTTTTGCCCCCGGTATCTGTTCCGGAAAAATCGCGCTGCCTGCCGCCCAGTTTGCGGTAATATAGATTGTCGAGTTCCCCCACTCCTGGCTGAACAGATTGTTCCGCAAGCTTGCCAATTCGCCGTTTCGCGGGGCTGGATTCATCTGCGGATGCAAGATGATCAATTTCCGCTCATTGCCCCCCGGAAAAAACTTGCTAGAGTCTTTCAAGTCTGGGTGAAAAGCATCCGCGCAAATAATCGAGACCAGCTGGTTGGGCTTCTGATCTCCAAAGAGTACGACGTGTTTTCCTCTGGATAGCCCATCTCCCTCGCAAACAAAGATGTCTTCTCTCATTGGTTGAAGCTTTAGCTGCGGCACGATACAAAGCTTGTCTCCTCGTTTGGATTGAAACAGGTAGAGAAGAAACCCCGCAAAGTTTTTCCTGTACGCCTCTTCCAGCGCCTTTTTGCCAACGTAGGCACGATCCGACCACTCATTTATTTTCTCTTCGAATATCTCCCAGGGCACGCCTTCGCAGCATAGACACCACAGCTTATTCGGATGCGGCTGCAATTCAGTCGTTCGAATAATCTCGTCAATCAAGGGAAGCGGAATCGCATACTCGGGCGTAAGGAAGATATCTGCCCGATGAGCTCTCGCCAGTTTCAGCGCCTCCCTACATTTATCTGCATGCAACTCGCTCGCATTTCGCACTCCCATTTCCGGATGCGCGAGGACGTCCCCTTTGCACTGCATGCGCAACAGTCGAAACGTCGGGTCCTCAATCTCCAGAAAGTCAAAAGAAGGCACGATGTCTTCGCTCTCAACCCCAAAGCACCGTTCTATCGGAATAACTGATATCGTCATGGAAGTTCCCTCCCTACTATCACCAAATATTTCCATAGTTTTACTATTTATACAATAACATCAATGTAGGGTGAAAGTAACGTGCTAACTCTAATGTTTCACCCTGTATTTTTATAAAAAAGAGTAAAGGACATGTCTCCTCTACTCTTAAAGTACAGCTTTATTTTTGTTTACTCTCCATTTCCGATCCGCTTTGTTACAGAGAACTGGATGCTTTAGTCAAAAGCTCAGCCAACATATTGTAATCGGGTAAATCGCCTTCACGAATTTTGAGCCATTTCCGTTCAGCAGGGCCTTCAAATCCCTTAGGCACTTCCAGACCAGTTGCATTCATGATCATAAATGCAATAGCGTCCTTGGAAGGGGAAATTACCGCGGCGTAGTGTCCATTTTTTAAGAAATGTGGCTTTTTGTACTGGATTCGTTCTTCTACTTCAGGAATGGATACATGGATAATCTGGCGGAGTTGATTAGAAACTTCAACCTGCCACGGCTGACTAAGGCTTTCAATAAAAGATGTGACCTCCTGGTTCATTGCGTACTGCTCCTTCCTGGTAATAAGTGGTGAGAATTTTACCCTACGAAGACAATACAGCATCCGAATTTCTTATACAGATTTTACTAATGCAATCATAGCATGATGGTCGCAGCAAGATTTCTTTTAGATTGCTGTGATGCCTTACTGCCTGTTAGCGTAAAGCTACCTAACTTCATCGCGGCAGCTTTGTCGTGTGCTTGTGCATTCATGGCTCGACTTATGATAAAGTGTTTTAGAAGAAAAAAGGAGGATGGCATGTATGCAAAATCAATTGGGTTCTGACGCTTTACCCCCAAAAACCTGTACAATCGATCGTTTAATTACCGTGAAGTCGGATATCGAGAAAGTATTGTCGGGACAAAAAACCGCGACACGGCGCAATGGACGCTACGCAGATGTTGGTGAAATCATGACACTCGAAGGCCACAAATTTGTCATAGACAAGGTTTATTCACAGTCGCTCGGGGAAGTAACGGATGATCATGCCAAACAAGAGGGATATTCAAATGTAGAGGAATATAAGCAATCCATTTTATCAATTCATCCAGGGATGCCTTGGCTGCCGCAAATGCGTGTGTGGGTCCATGAATTTAGCCGGGGCAAGGAAAAATAACGGTGAACATTCTATTATATAAGACGATTCTTTATCTACATATTATCAGTGCCATGATGTCCATTGGCCCGTTTTTTGTTCTGTTACCCATGATGAAAAGATTGCGAGAGGCTGACCTCACCAAACAAGAAGCCTATCTGGATACATTCAGGTCTACCACACGTTTGGCGAAGCATGCCGGTCATGTTTTGGTCATATCCGGGGTATTGCTTGTCATGGGTGGGTATTGGTCATGGAAGTCGTCCTGGATCGTGATGACTGTATTGATCCTGGTAAGCTCCTTGTATTTCCTAGCACGCGCATTTTCCCCGAAGATACGGAAGTTTCATGAAACTGACCAGGACAAGGATAAATTGGTGCAGTCGCTTACTCGTTCGATCTGGATCTATTTGTTTCTTTTGCTGGCCATGCTATGGTTCATGGTGGTAAAGCCTGAAGTATGGTAGAAATGATCGTCCTTCACTTGGGATCCATGTTCATGTAGTTAATGGCCCACAGATGCCCTTCCAAGTCCACGAAGCCCCAATGATACATGAACCCATGATCTTCAGGTTCAGCGTGCAATTTCCCGCCCAAGGATACCGCGGTATTCACGATTTCATCGACCTTTTCCCGGCTCTCGAAGGCCAATGCGATCGTCATCTGCGCATATTTGCTCGTATCGACGGATTCCTTCTCCGTGAGCGTATTAAAGAATGCTTGATTGATCAGCATGACCTGCAGGTTGTCGCCGATCACGATGGCTACCGAATTCTCGTTCTCGGGGAATTGCGGGTTGAGCTCGAATCCGAGTCCGGTGAAGAACGCTTTCGATTGTTCTACGTTTTTTACAGGCAGGTTGAAGCTCGTGAATGCGGACGTTAATGCCATTTTCAAAACACCTCTTCGTCAAATTAGTTTGTGAGGTCGGCTACTATCCAGCATCCTCTGATGCCGCTACAGCCGGTGAATCCCTATTAAAGTAACGTGCCCTTTAGGCCGCTGGGTCAACCTCACAACTAAGCTGGAACGTAGGTCAACCTGATCACCTTCTCGCCAATTCGATCGCTTGCCACGAGGCGCAGCGGCGGCCGCGGACCGGCGAAGAACGGCTTGCCGTGACCCAGCACGACTGGATGGAGATAGAGTCGATACTCATCAACGAGACCGAGCTCCGTTAGACTGTGGGCCAACTCCGGCCCGGCAACTTCAATCTCCCCTTCATGCTGAGCCTTCAGCCCACGTATGACCGCTGCGAGGTCGCCCTCAATCAGAGAAGCGTTCGGACCGACGGACTTTAACGTCCTCGACACCACCCACTTCGGTTTGCTTTGCCACGCCGCTGCGTATTCCCGTTCCGGCGCATCCCATTCAAAATGGTCTCCGTCCCAATACCGCATGGTCTCGTACATGCGGCGCCCGTACAGGCAGCCCGCCAGGCCGCGCACGTCGTCGATGAAATGACGGAATAGCACGGGGTCGGGCTGAAATGCCGTGTGGTCGTGGTCGACGAATCCGTCCAAAGACTGGTTCAATGCGAAAACGATCTTTGCCATGCGACTGACTCTCCTCCCTGGTTTTCTCGCACATTCATCATCAAGATTACACGTTCCATTGCAGCCTCTTTTATGTCTACATTTTATCATCCAACAGCATGTCCGGTTTCTCATGGATTGCTAATGTGCACAGTCCTGGCCTGACCGAATACAAATTTAATGTAACGAAGGATGGTAAATTAAACAATTCTGTCCGTTAATGCAATACCCCAATATTTTGTTTGCACTTTAATTTGGCAAAAAGAGAATCAGCCCGATTCCAACTAGAATCGGGCTGTGCGAATGCAATTTATACTTACTAACTCTAATGTAAATTTACCAACTCTAATGTCATTGAACAGTAACGCTAATGTTCACAGAAAATAAAGTATTAGACTGCAATTGTTGATTTGACGCGGTTTTTGTGCTAAAAAATCGTCAGCGTTTGAGAAATAAGTTTTAGACTGCCGCTGCTTTGTTTAACTATTGTTATTTCGTTTAGTTGAAGAAGTGACAATTACTATCCAGTATTTCCTGATGATATTATTCTTTCTCATTCAAATGATAGATTAGTTGCACAACGCCAGAGGAGAATGTTCTTGTATTAACCATTTTTAAATTCAACCTCTGTTTTATATCTATAAACAGAGGTTTTCCTTCTCCCAAAATAACAGGGTGCACAGATAATCTAAACTCATCAACAAGCCCTAAATCCATAAAAGTTGTAATGAGACTTGCTCCGCCATATAGCCACATGTCTTTACCAGGCTTATTCTTTAATTTATTTACTTCTTCAAGAATATTATCATTTATGAATATTGCTTTATTATCAGTCCCTTTTTTTGTCCTGGAAAACACATATTTTTCTTTACTATGATATAATCCCCACATTTCTTTTTCAGTATCAGTAAGTTCAGTTTCTGGAGTAAATTCTCCCCATAAATCATAGCTTTTTCTTCCATATAAAATAGTATCAATTTGATTTAAGAAATCAATAAACCCCATGTCAGAGTCCGCGATGCACCAATCAACTTCCCCATTCTTCCCTTCAATAAAACCATCTAAAGTAACTGCTAAATCTAAAAGTATTCTTCGTTTCATAATTTGTTCCTCCTTTCGTTGATCTACCACCCATTATAGATTTTTAATATGTCACCTTGTGTCATATATATAACATAAATGGTATCTTTTTAACTATCCTGCCCGTTAGCTTAGTCAGTAGGCGTAAGTCTAATACTTTATTTCCCGAGTCTACAACTTTATTTCTCAGTCTAATACTATTTTTTCTCAGTCTACTTTCATCTAACAAAAATAGCCCCAGTTATGACCAATTTATTTGGCACACTGGGGCTGATAATGATCTTAAATTAAGTGACAAACTATATTACTTGGTAGCAGACTTTTTTATTTAGTGGCAAAGTCTATTATTTAGTGACAGACATTATTATCACTTAACAGCTTTTGACAGGTGTAAAAAAACTCTGGAACTACTTTTGTGGAATTTTACTGGTTTTGATGCGACACGTGATAAACATGAAAAAAGGAAAGTGTGAAACCACTAGAAATTACCATAAAAAGAAAGTTGGGAACCATTGTTTGATCATAAGGAGCACAGATCATAGACTAACCAGTGTTGTTCATTTCAATTTTCAAATCTCTTCCCAGTTTTGTTAAGAATTTTGTGTAAACTCAGTCAACCGATTTATGAAAAGGTTTCATCCCCCTAATTGGGATATCCTTTTCGTAGACAACGGAGTCAAGGGCGTAAGGCGAAGCGAATCCTTGACACGTTGGTAGAGAAAATGACAATCCCTTCGGGAGTGACGCCTTCATTTTAAGCTGATATACGGCTTTACTTGATCCTCAAAGAAACTAGAATAAAACTAAATTTCCAGTTTTCTTAAAGTGCCTTTCTGCTCTTCTTAGCATAATTAACGATACTAATATCAACACAACTAAGACTAACAACAAAGTTCCTAAATCAGGTAATATGTCAAAAAAAGAAGCTTTAGACATTAATAGTTTTCTAACAACATTTATAGAATACGTAAGAGGAAAACAAAATGAAACTAATTTTGCCCAAAGTGGAAAAGCCATTTGTGGGACTCTTACACCAGAAAAGATATTCATTGGTTCGTCTACAACAGTGAACAGAATACTACAATGCTCCCATAGGCTGAGACACGGGAGCGTGATAAATAAGTTATAATGAAGCCATGGAAAAACGGAACCGATATACCCCAGAATTTAAAACGAAGGTCGTGCTTGAGGTTCTTCAGGAAGAGCAGACCGTGAATCAAATTGCCGCCAAATATGAGCTGAATCCGGTGATGATCAGCCGGTGGAAAGCCGAGTTTCTTGAGCGAGCCTCGATGGTGTTCGAGAAGGGAACCAGTGAAGCGGACAAACTGAGAAAGGAGTACGAGAGCAAACAAGAACATCTGGAAAAGCTGGTCGGTCAACTAACCGTGGAGATCGACTGGCTCAAAAAAAAATCTGGCCTTAAATAAATCCGTCAAAGAGCGCCAAGCCATGATTGAGCGCGATCATCCCACAATTAACATTAAGCGCCAAGCTTCTTTGTTAGGTGTTAATCGTACAAGTGTGTACCGCAAGCCCGCAGGAACGGAGGAGAGCGCTGAAAACATTCAAATCATGCACGTGATTGATGCCATCTACACCGACAAGCCCTTCTTCGGGTACAGGCGGATCACCGTCAAACTGCGGGAAATGGGTTTCAACGTCAATCGCAAACGTGTACGGCGTCTGATGAGACTCATGGGGATTCACGGAATCCATCCACAGCCCAATTTGAGCAAGCGACTGCATGCAAAGTACGTTCGCCCTTACTTGTTACGGGGACTGGACATCCATCGCCCCAATCACGTTTGGGGAGTAGATATCACATACCTTCGCATGGGGAAAGGATTTATGTACCTGTTCACCATCATAGACTGGTTCAGTCGCAAGGTGGTTGATTACGAGTTGTCGAGCACGCTAGAGAAAGGGTTTGTCATGACCTGTCTGAAACGAGCATTTCGTCGCTGTAAGCCAGAAATCATCAACAGTGATCAAGGCAGCCATTTTACGAATGCAGATTATCTCAATCTGTTGGCAGAACATGAAATCCAGGTATCGATGGATGGCAAGGGACGTGCGACGGACAATAGTCGTACAGAACGATTCTTTCGAGCTTTAAAGTATGAATGTATCTATCTGAATGAATTTGAAAATCCACGAGAATTACGGAAAGGCATCAAACGGTACGTCACGTTCTACAATACGGACCGTCCTCATCAATCTTTGGACTATGCAACACCAGACAGGATTTACTACGAGCATGTAACATCGGTAGCATAGGCAGCTTTACATGGAGGGGCGGGCATGATAGGCTAGTTAGCCTCGCGATGCTAGCTTACTAGCCATCGCCCGATCGCGAGCAGTCATGCCCGCAGAGGCTCCATGTCAAGCGGCCTTCGGAACTGTACCACCATTCAAAAAGATGGGAGGACATAACTTATTTTCGTTCTCAAAGTGTCTTGACAAAGGGGGGCATTACATACTAGCATCTCTAGAGAAAAGAAAAGCAATAGTTAAAAAACCTCCCCAAACTACCGCTGAAACTAATAATATTATGAACGCTAAAGGTATTGATAACCAGCCATTAATTTGAATTCCTTCTACCAAAAACATTACTATTACAATAAAAGTGAAATATAACCAGATTCCTTCAATAAGTGACGATAACGAACGCCCATAAATAAATGCTAATCTATTTACAGGTGTAATAAATATCATTTCAAGTGTACCAGATTGTCTCTCATAGCTCATTCTCCAGGCTGACTGCACAAGACACCAGAAAAAAGTGTAGCATAGATATCCAGTTAATAAGAATAATGTAAGTGATCCTGAATCCATGAATCTCTCTATAGGCGAATTTTTACCAGTAAAAAAAGGTTTAAAAGAATAAAATGCAATTAAAAATTTTAAAATTGGCCAAAAAAGAAGTGAAAAATAAATCAAATTACTTTGGAACATATTCCTATGCTCTTTCTTAAATTCTGCAATTATGAATGTTTTCCAGCCTTTCATGCACTTGTCCTCTCTGACATTAATAAAATTACATCTTCTAAGCTAGGTTTTTCCGACACAATATTAAGAATACGTAAGTTGTGGTATGCCAGTAGTGAAACTATAGAATTTGTCATATCTTTTTCTGATTTTATTATCAAATCATATTCATCATCATCTGTACTTTGAATTTGCCACGTTCCCTTGTTTTGGCTAATTTCATTATTTAACTTAGTATGTAGTGAATCTGGTATCTCTGAAACCGTGATCTTTAAGGTATTCTCCTTAAAGAAGAGGTTAGTTAACCTTTCAGGCTTGTCTTGCATAACCAATGATCCTTTATCAATAATAAGTACCTCATCACATAACTCTTCTACTTCTTTCATATAATGACTCGTTAGAATAATTGCTTTTCCTTTTTCCTTTGCTAATTCCTTGACATAATTTCTTAAATGCTTTGCGATTGATGCATCCAAACCTAAGGTTGGCTCGTCAAGAAATAGATATTTGGGGTTATTAATTAGACCTCTTGCAATCTGTAATCGTTGCTTCATGCCTTTAGAAAATTGTTCTACAGGAATATTAGATTTTATATCTAAGCCTACTTCCCTTAATAAACTAGTTATTCGATGATCCAATTCAGCTTCCTTAAGTCCGTAAAGGCTTCCAAAATACCTTAAATTTTCTTTCGCAGTTAGTTTCCAATATAGCATCCGCTCTCCACCAGCAATCATATTGACAATTGATTTTACTTTTTTATCATTTTTTACAATATCCATCCCATCAACAAATATAGTACCACTGCTAGGTTCAAGCAATGTTGAACACATTTTTATTGTTGTTGTCTTTCCAGCACCATTGATACCTAATAATCCAACAATTTGACCTGGTTCAACTTTAAATGATAAGTTGTTAACTGCAATATTTTCTTGCCATTCACTCTTGAACCAACCTAGTCTCTGTTTTGTTCTATAAATTTTACTTACATCATTAACTATTAACATTTTTTCCTCCTACTAGTAGTGCTGTTCAATAATTCGTTTCTCCATATGTTTGATTGATATTGACCCTATAAATAAATAGGTAATTGAAAGTACTAACAAATGGATAACATCATTAATATGCAAGCTTATTAATTGTCCTTCTATAACTACGCTCCTGAACATAGTCAAGGATGGAAAGAGAGGCATAATATAGCTGAGTGGTTTTATCCAATCCGGTAAATAAGCCACTGGAAAGGTGACACCTGATACAAAAGACATTATAAAAAACAGCGTATTTTGACTAATATAAGTATCGCGAAAATATAGCATTATACTTCCCAAAAAAAGAGCCTGGCAAAAGAAACTGAATATTGATAACACCCAAATTAATATAGCCCCAAATATGTTAATTTTACTTAAATCAAGTCCGAAAATAAGACCAAATGTAACAATTATAATGAATTCGAGTGAGGTTCGCATAATTTGTTGTGTTACATTACCAATAAAATATCCCTTCCTCGAAAAGGGCGATATAAGTAATCCTTCTAAAGTCCCTTCTCTATATTCTGTTATTAAGGAACGACTTACATTCATTAATGTTGAAACTGCAAATGAATAAAGTGCACCACCTAAAATAACATAACTTAGATAATCGTTTGAACCCGCATATATTTTGAATCTTGGATCTAAGCTTCCCTTAAATACGTATGTATATGTAAAATAAGCAAAAAGTACCGTATAAACACCCGTAAGTATATGGCCAAGGAAAAATGACCATGGGTATGCTCTATACATTGCTATCGTATTTCTAACAAATGTTGCTTTAATAACCGAAAACATTTACTTCCCCCATTATTATTAATCATCGGTTAACAATCTACAGACTTATTCCTTTGAATCAAAAATCGATAGACATAATTAAATGCCACTATTAAATTATATGTAAGATGAACCAAAATAGCTGTTATTATATCACCAGTAACACAGTACATGATTCCCCCACAAATACTCAGGAGAAATTGGAATAAGTAATCTTTAATTACAAATGATTTTGTAGCCCAGTAGTGGAGAAAATGTTCAACCATAAAAAGCAATGATGAAATGAAAACTCCTAAAGTTCCTCCGACGAATGGATATAGTAGTACTAATACAAATGCCTTATAGTATGTTTCTTGAAAAACTGCTGAACCAATTTTAGTATACAATTCAATTGTGACAGTCTTGAAAGAAACAGGTGGTAATAACGATATAAAATCCTTATTATAAAATGGGCTTAGTTCTTTAAGGCGTGGAATAATGAAACAGATACCTATGATAATAGAGATTAGGTAAAGTCCCCCATCTTGTCTTATTTCGTTCATATGACTGGTTGGTAAGAACAATAAACAAAGCAAGTACGGTAAGAAATATACTGAGCGCCTAACCCAATCAGCACCTTTAAACCAATTATTTTTAATTAAATGAGCATGCCTATTAATGAAATAATTTAAGTTTGTGAATATTAGTAAATAATACATTTCTGTTGTTTTAAATGATATAACAAACATGATTAACATAGCTTCTATAATAACTAGACTTATCCACTGATACTTACTCATAAATCACCTCAAATAATAAAAGTAGATCAAAATGGTGAGAATATAAATTCCCACCGGCCTATTCAACTTCTACTAATTCTTTACTGAGTAATTCTTGAATAAACTCCTGTAAATCGGATAAAACTGTTCCTTTGTCAACATTATAATTAGCAGCAATAGAGGCAGCTATTTCTTCTAATGGGGTTTTTCCATCAATTGATTTCCAAACAATTTCACCAATCTCATCTAGTTGATAAATTTCATTATTCTTTGCTAGATAGTTTATCCCATTTAATACGCGGCTTTGAACAAAAATATCTCTACTTAATATCATTTAATATTCTCCTTTAAATTGTGTTTTATAGGGGGCTGGTACCGATGGGAATCCCATCGGTACCTAAAAAATTAGGCATTTTCCATTCCGGCGAGCAATTTTACACTTTTCAGTTTTGGCGCTTTGTACATTTTTATCACCTCCTTTCAATATAATGTTAACTTAGCTGTTTATCTCTTAATGATCCTTGAACCCTAAGATTTAACTCTTGGCAATACTTCACTACTTCTTTAACGTATTTCTTTGAATCATTAATATATTCAGGTGAGATTAAATAACTCTGATATTTATCAAGTAAGGTATGGTCTCCTGTTGTCTGTTGGTATCTCTTTATTTTTCTAAACATCCATTTTGGATTAGGATTTGTCTCTCCATATACTGACAAATAAGAGTTAACAACAACATCAAGTAATAATCTAGCCATAACAACTGCAGAACCAATATCCTCCGATATAATAGAACCTTGTAAATCCTCAAGTAAACCTGCATATCTCTCTGACGAGGTAACCACGCTATAATAATTTAAATTTTCAAATTCTATTTTCTCGTATATATTATAGAAAGTAGTAGGGTTTACTAATGGTTTAGCAAATTTTAAACGATGTAATAGATCAAACTCACTATAAGTCAATCGATCCAAATAATTTTCGGTTTTAAAATCAAGTTTATTAAGACGATTAATCATATCATTGAAACAATTCCAACTCCAAAACTCAAAATCGTATCGTACTCCATCAACTCTTACATTCCATACAACACATTGTTCAACCTGTAAAACAGCATCATTAGAAGAAAACTGATTTTTTAATCGATCCAAATTCTCATCGTGGCAAATAACATAAATGTCAACATCTGATTTTACATTACCAAACCCCTCAGCAATTGAGCCTGCTACATAAACAAGGGAACTATTTATATCAATCGAACTTATCATTTTCGTAATAGTTTCAGGAGTAACAAGGACCTTTTCTAACAATGGGTGCATAGATTCTCACTCCTTACACTAATGTAAATTTTCAACATTTTTATTTGAAAATAGAATTTGATCTCTAAAAACATCTTCAGCCATTTGCCTTTTTCTTATCATACAACTACCAATTTCATTATTATTTGAATAAACCCAAATTTCAGTACAATAACCTTGACTTAGGAATAATGATGGGCTAGCTGTTAATCCATATGCACCGGATCCCTTTAACACAATTAGATCTCCTTGCTCCAATTCAGGTAGTAGTACGTTTTCTAATAACATATCTGCTGGAGTGCACAAGGGACCACCCACGTTTTGAATAATATTATTACGATTGTTCGAACTGATTACCTCTGTTATAAAGTTACCATCAGTATTTTTCCTAATTCCTCCAGCTGCAGCTATGTTTTGGTGTATACCTCCATCAGTTATGGCAAACCTTTTTCCTCTAGATTCTTTGGTATATAATACTTTAGTTACGTAAAACCCACATTGCGCAACAAGATATCTTCCTGACTCTAAAATCAATCTTGGAACGTATCCGAGGTCATTAATGTAACTATCAATAAAAGGAGATAAATGCTTTTTAATTTCATCAAGATTAACTGATCCTTGTTGTTCATATACTGTAGGCATCAACCCTCCGCCAAAATCTATCATTTCCAACTTGAAATTATGCTTAGATGAAAGTCTAGCTGCCATTTCTAAGATATATTTTGTATTTTCAAAGAAGATTCGCCAGTCCAATATTCCAGTCCCCATATATGTATGAATACCTATTATATGTACAAACTTATATTTGTTATTAATATCACTCTCTGAATAAAACCAATCTTCATCAATACCAAATTTTGATGACGTTCCACTCATTATTAACTCGGAACCTCTTCCAACAAGAGAAGGATTTACACGAAGAGCAATATTGATTTTTCGGTTGTATTTCAGACCAATAGTATTTATTAAATCAAGTTCTTGAATTGATTCAACAACAATACAATAAACATCATGTGAAATTGCAAATTCTATTTCATGTGCAGTCTTGCCGGGTCCAACAAAAATAATATCTTTAGAATTTGCCCCAGCTTTTAATGCACAAATCAATTCTGATTCTGATGATATTTCAAGTCCTGCTCCCAGATTGTTAATATGATTAACGATTGTTACATTCGGATTAGCTTTAACAGAGTAGAACACTTCAATTTTTTCATGAAGAGCATTTTTCAGCTTATTATAGGTATTGGTTAGTATTTGTTCATCATATACAAAGAATGGTGTTTTATATTCGATCGATAGGTTCTTTAAAAGATTCTTTGTAATTAGGTGATCCACGATCTCGCATCTCCTTTATTATTGATTAATACAAAATTCTTTAACAAATCGAGAGTACTTACCATTTCCAACAGTTGATTCAGAGTCAATTTCCAACTTCTTTAACAATTTCATAAGTTTGTTTTCAGCAAATTCAGATTCACTAGTTTCTAATTCAATTTCATAATCGTGTTTTCCAAAATACAAACTATGATCCAAACTTAGTATCCCCAAATCTGTAACATAGTTAGTTCTTTTTGTATTTAAACTTCCGAGTATTCTAATTTTATAGGGGTTAACATTTTTTTCAGCAATACAATGTACAACATCTACAGGAATGCGGTTATTTAACAACATATAAACCGCCTCCTCAATTGAAAGATTTCTTTTAATTTCAGTAGAGGTGGTTAAACTACGTTCCTCCATTTTTTGTTTTAAACAAATTTGGAAATTACCTTGCTTTTCACGTATCCTTAATGTTACCTTCTTTTTTTGCAGACAAAAATTATACGTGTCAAAATAGTAATTAGTTTGTATTACTGTTTCTTTTTCATATTTTGTGTCCAAATAGTTAGCTAATTTATTGAAGTCATCTGCATTTAATAATCTTTTATATTCTTGTTCATTAACAATTTCCACCTCAGTCACTCCTAATTAATTCAGTAATTCTTCCCGTAATCGATTCGAAGATTGATTCTATCGAGTTTATTGCATTTAATTTAAGTGTTTGTTCTTTATATACATAAGATGAATATCTCATTCTCATGAGTTGTTGATATTTTAAGTAACTTTCTTCTAAATTATTTGAAAGTCCGAGATCTAAACCTGCGCTAGCTGGAGAAACACCTTTTACCCTTCGTCGATTTAATGATTCTTGCTCAGGAAGATCAAAAATGAGTGTTAAATCGGGTGTTTTTGCAAAACTATAGCATTTTTCTAAATAATCTAACGGCACTCCCTTTATTGAGTCACGCACAAAAGCAGTATAAACCCACCTATCCGCTAAGACGATTTTGCCACTATTTAAGGCTGGTTTGACGATTTTCTCGTATCGTAAAATGAAATCTGCTAAGTGCATTGAAAACCAAATTAAAGGTGTGAACCCTTGAAGCTTAATCGAGTCAGTAAAAGGCTTAATTTCAGATGAGTTCCATTTCGTGTCAACCACTTCATATCCTTCAGATATAAGATGTTCTTTAATTAGTTTTATTTGAGTTGTTTTTCCACAAGCATAGATACCTTCAAATACGATTAATTTGCCGTTCAAGTTCTGTAACGCCCCCAGTGTATTAAATAAGCATTGTTGCTACTGGCATTTTCGTTTGTTTGAGAAGAGGTTTTTCATATTTTATATCATTAATTTTTTTAACAAGTATTAATTTTGGCTTTTTATATTCCTTCATTATTTTACGCCTCCTAATCTACTTTCCTTAAAATAATCACCTGGCTAAGCTGTAATATCTCCTCGACTTTTTGCGATATTTGATTAAGGTTTTCTATACTTTGTGATGCCCAGTACTTATTAACCAATTTGTGATCATTTCCTACTAAATCTTCAAACACCTTGTAATACCACTTTTGCTTGGTTTGAGGTTTTCCGTGTTCTCCACAATAAACACCTAATGCTTTATATAATGCAGAAGTTGCTAGATAGTACGCTTCTTTGTATCTATTGTCTTTAAAGAAGTTGACTGCATCTTGGTATTCAGAATAGTATTCTAAGTAGCAAGTATGTGTTATCGCCCGCTTTAATAACTCTAGGTCAATACTTTTTATGGCTTCCTCAACTGTTTTACTACGATTGATAACTACACTCTTTTTTAATCGGTAAAGAATTTTCAATTTTGCCATTGAAATAAATGGATCAAGCTCGTTGGTTAATGAAAATTTTCCGAGCCTCTCTATAGTTTCAAGGAGATTTTCAATCTCTATTTTCTCTATGTCTAAGATCATATTATTAATTTTAACGGTTTCAGCTGATCGCCTTTCCTTTTTCCCCTCAATAACGTGATATATATCAATATCTGAAGACCTTGTTCCAAGACCCTCAAAATAAGAAGACCACAAAATGAAGGAGCCTTTTGGATCCACTTCTACCAGTTTAGTACTCAATTCATTAAAACTTGATTTATGTTGTTTCAGTTGCTCCTTTAAAATATCGATATTCTTCATATTAAAATTCATCCTTTATAACAATATATGCCAAATCATTTTCCAATAACATATCTTGGAATTCTAACAAGTCTTTTTCAATTTCTATCTTATCCAACATATAATCTTTTGCTATTTTTTCAATAATCTCTTCGTTTGATGTTTCTCCGTCTAATAACTGCCAAATCAACCATGCTACACCTGATAACTCAAAAGCAGTACCGTCAAGCTTCCCGATATATGCCTTGTCTTCAACTTTTCTAAAAATAACATCAATGGCTCGCTTTAAGTAAGCTGGTTTTACAAGCATCTATGTTCACTCCCTTGCAAAAAATTATAAAAGATACTTTTAAAGCCATTAAATGTGTTACCTGTTCTTCCAAAATACATTAAATGTCTAATTGCAAAGACATAAATCAAATGGTTTTCTAAGTATATGTATGCAACTGGTCCCAAATTCTCAATTACATTTATGTCTTCTGCTTTATTCATTAAATAATAGCTAATTTTCTTTTTTAGTAATAAATTTAATAAACTGTTGAAAGCTTCTTTACCGTGAATAATTAATATATTCGGTTTAAATATTTTCAGTGTCTTAATAAACAGATCTTGACTAATTGAAATTATTTCTGTATTAATTTTTTTAAGTTCCCTAGAGGAACTTGTTGGATAAGTAGTCACATTTGTTTCTATAACTTGTTTTTTAGAAATATACTCAATCCAAGATGTGAGATTATCAATCCCTATTCTGGTTCTTGATATTCCTTTCTTTCCTTGGTTTAATCTTTTGTTAATATAAAATTTCTTGAAATTATTGTAATCACATAAGAGACTTATGTAATCTTTATACGCTAAATCACTAGGATAAATTGGTGTTGCAGGATTTATTCCAACTATGAAAATGCCTATTTCTTTTGGATAAGTTTTGCATAAAAATGGACGTAAATACGGCTCCTTTTGAGATATATAGATGTCTTCAAGAAAAAACTTTTTCGTTATATCAACCATCTAGAAACCTACTTTTAATTAATTCTATAGCCATGTCTGTTACTTGGTTTGTTGATAATGTTGCATCCAACCTTTCTACACTAATTGATTCTATTTTGAAAAAGTAATCATATAGCTTAATCGCTTCTTGTAATTTTTCTGGCGTTTCTTTTGGAGTTAGTTTTTTGCCCCTTTCTTTTAATCTTTGCCAAGCAATTTCATGAGGAACTTCAAGATACACATTCAAATCAGGCTTAATCAAAAGGTTATTTATTCTTCTCAATATTCCAATATCTACATTATTTATATATGGATAAACTAAGTTGCAAATCGAATACCTATCTGTAATAACAGTTTTTCCGGATCCTAAAGCTGGTTCGATATGATACATTGATTTATGAAGTAAGTCTAAACCCCACGATCCCCCCCTTAATATTGGCGAAAAGCACTCTCTTCGCGAGGTATTTAACTTCTTTGCTACTGCTTCTAATTCAGGTGTAAATATCGCATCTTCTTGAGAATAAAATGTTTTTACCTCATTAAAATTGCTTAAATATGTTGAAATATTTTGAGCTAATGTTGATTTACCTGATCCATCAATTCCATATATACAAATAAATTTCCCATGAATATTCATAGCCAATCCTCTCTATATATTTATAGGAGTAATATTTTCAATTTTCCATTCGATATGATTATCTGGTAAACACCATTCAACACGTGCATTCATGAATTCATCCTTGAAAAGCATTCTTGAAATAAAAGCTTTATGATATTCAGGTATAGCATTGTGAGATTCGATGTCTTTCATATCTATCCAGCATGGTTGTACCTTTTCTGGTTCATTATTTTGAAGTTCTCCCTCAACGGAGTTACTTACAAAAAAGAAACAAACTGAATGATATGAACTCGTGTGAGCAATAAATGAAACGACACCCTTCATTTTAAGGTTAACTACTGATAATCCCGTTTCTTCTTGCATTTCTCTTCTACATGCCTCTTCTAATGTCTCGTGAAGTTCAACATGCCCACCAGGTGGAATAAACTTATTATAATTAGATGACTGAGGATTTAATCTTTTAATAAAGGCTAATTTATTATCCCTAAATGCTAAACATGAAACCTGCACTCTAATTTGCATAGACAACATCCTCCTTTACACTCTTCTTATCTCCGTAATCTTTCAAGTGTTGAGCTAGAATTTTAAAATAATCATTAAACTGGCTCAAATTAATTTCTTTACCTCTTCTTAAATTACTTTCGTAATAAATGAGCATTTCAATTTGTTCTTCTTGCTGCATAAAGGGCATCGCTGGCATTTCATATATATATTCTGGTTTGCTGTGTCCTATTTCAGCAACAATTTGAATATGCTTATCGTAAACATGTAAACTATTAACTAAATGAGTGTAAGTCCCAATACTAACCCCAAGCATAGAAGCAACATACTCTTGCATCATAGAAAAATTAAAAACATCATATGGTAAGCCTAAATAAACATCGTTAGATCTCATATGAACCATTGCATGTAATTGTTGATCTCTTATTAAAAATTGAATTCCACACGTACAAGGTATATCTTTACTGTTTACTGCTACATCCCGATGAGAATATATTGGAATCAGCGCTCTTCGTGTATCTGGGTCCCTTTTTAGTAAGCTAATAACTTTTGGTAACTCACCAATAAATCTAGGACCATATGCTCCGTATAATGTTTCTCCGTCATCAGAATATTTTCCGTAACTTGGAGCATAGTACTCTAACATTTTTAAATTATTTGAACCTTTTATGCACCATAACCATTCAGCAATTGCAAAAGGTATTGATATATTTCTCTTTTTGTTTTGTAACATTCTTGTTCTAGGATTATTAATCCTTACGAATGCTCCTAATATTTCATGTGTATGAAGACCACGTGGCGATGAAATATTACCATTTTCAGTTATATATTTACATACTTGAGTATAAACAGAATCAAAGTCGTCCCCAATTATATACATACATACACCCCCTAAAATTACTTTGTAATATCTAAGCAGAAATTAATTAACTTAATTCTCTCTTTTACAACAGTAATTAAGTTTTCAATTTTAATTGAATCGTAAATATATATCGGGAAATTACTTTGGATAAGGTAACTTAGTAATTGTTGTATAATTTTTTCGATACTAAATTCTGCTTTAGATACGAAAGAGTAGCACTCAAGAAAATAGCACATTTTCTTTACATCATAATTGCTTAATAATACAGCCGCCCTACCTATTTCAATCCATAGATCATTAATCCCGGCATAATCAAAATCAATAAATTTTACTTTTTCTCCTTCGCAATGGCTAATAATTATATTACTAGGTTTCAAATCTCCATGAGTTAGCGACAAATGCTGTGGAGAAAAAGAGATTTTATTTTTCTGAATAATTCTATAACGTAAGTCTAGTAAATCACTAATGTAATTTATAGCAATATTTTCTGATGTTCTCGTATGAAAGTAAGATTGATAATTCACTATTTCATTCATAATCTCTTCATAATTTTTTGATAGTTTTCTATTGGGTAATTCTATATTTTTAGAAACCACATGCATTACATGCATATGTTGAGCGATGGCATTTAACGTATGCTGATTACATTCTGTGCTAGGATGTTCACCTTCTAAATATTCCTGCATAGTAAACATATGATTTTCTTCGACTGTAATAAATGAATTTTCTTCATTTAAAAGTACTGATGGTGCAATATTATGTTCAGAACAATTACTTTGTATCTTCAGTACTCTTTCCAATGTAGAGTGGGTTATATTCTTATAAAATTTCAAGATAAAGTATTTTTGATCACTTTTAATTTTATATACATTATTAAGACTATCGACATTTATTTTCTCAATAGTATTAACACTGATTTTTGGATAATTATTACTTAAATACCGGAGTATACTGTCATACATTAAACCACTTCCAAAGATTTGTGTGCTGGATTTGAAATAAAATACTCAAAGCTAATCCTCAAATCCGATTGTTCTAACAATGATAATTTCTCTCTAATCAACTCTTCGTTTCGATTTTCACCGTATAATACTCCTAATAACAAAACTTTCAGCCAATATTTTAGAAAATACGGTAGTTCGTAATGGTTTATGGAAGAAAAGTAATTCTCAACATTATCACTTATTCCATTCTGGTGCCACTTAGTTAATACATCCAGTGTAAAGGAAAATTTTTCCCTATATGAGGAATAGTCACATTCGACTTTTATATTCTGTCCTGAAGAGACGTTATAGTTAATTATCGGTCCCCTGTTAATTAACTCATTCGCTTTTATAAACGGCTCAGTAACATGTAAGCAGGTAGAACTATAATACATGCGTCCAACCTCAACCTTTAACCACCCAGCCATCAATTCTAATAATGTAGAATAAGTATGTGTGTCACTATTTGTAAAATCGAGCATATGGGTCGCTCTATAATTCAAATACATGTCGAGCTTACCTTCTCTGATAAGGAACTGAATATAAGTTGAACAAGGCATATGTTTTTGTTTAGGATTCATCAAACATATTATTGCTTGCCTTGACTCATGATCTTCAGACAAAACAGCTAAACACTTTGCTATTTGATCTCCATAAATTGAGTATAATCTTGGTCCAACTGCCTCTGGAAAATGTCCATTTTGATCAAAAAACTCCATTGCTCCTTTATATTGTTTTAAAACGTATGAGTCTGTTCGTCCTGATAAAACAAATATTGTTTCTACAATGTCAAAAAGCATACACGATAGGCTTTGAAATTCACATTTCAGCAAGGGTTTATCAATTTCACAAAAGACAAAATCTATTTGTCTCGCATTTAAAACCTTATTAAATTTTGTTTCTCTTCCTTCTTGTACCACTTTGCGAAGCATACCATGAAACATTTCCCCAGGCGTTCGAAAGCGATAGTAATTCATCATGACAGTTAATTTCCTCCCACACTTACTATTAATTTATTTCTAAGTAAACTATAAATAAATGCTATTAAATCCTCTTCCAACTTAATAGGAGACACATTGTATTCATTCTTCAAAATTAAAATAATCTCTTCGACAGTCTTAATTCCATCCAATTCACTCCAAATGCGTTCACTTATTCCTTTAAGAAAGTAATATTTGTCGTCAATAAAACTATGTATCCCAATACCTTCTTCCGTATTAAATATTTTCAGGTCTAGACTATAGTAATAAACGTTATTTTTACTTAACATCCAATAATTACTCTCCTTACTATGGACGGAGGCACATTACCTCCGCCCAAAAACATTGTTAAGTTACGCTCTGCATTTACTGAAAGTAAGATCTGTTCTACATTTGTTGAAATCTGTTCTGCACTTATTGAAAGTAGAGAACTCATTCAGATAGGAGACCATTTCTTCCAAATCACCAACCAAAAGCAACTCAGGGCATTCATATTGTTTCATTTAATTCACCTCCTTTCTCTATTTAAAAATCAACGTTGCATCCCCAAATTCATAGAACAGATACTCTTTTTGTATTGCTTCTCTGTAAGCGTCCATTATTAAACTTTGTCCAGCCATGGCTGCAGCTAAGGCGATTCGACTTGTTCTTGGCCCATGAAAGTTAGTTACTATACCATCAATGACTTTAAACTCAAAGCCTGGATAAATATATAGATTAGTCCAAGAGCTTCCACTTTGAATAACCCCGTTTTCATTAACAGAACTTTCTAATGTCCGAGTAACAGTAGTACCTATTGCTATTATTTTATTACCTTTTTCTTTAGTCTCATTAATTTTACGAGCAGTATTCTCTGATATAGAATAACTTTCAGAGTACATTTGGTGCTCTTCCAGTTCTTCTGTTTCTATGGTCATTGAACTTAAACCCGTGTGAAGAGTGATATACTCTATTTCTATTCCTGAATTTTTCAATTCCTCTAATAATGTTTTTGTAAAATGTCTCCCTGCTGCAGGTAACTCTACTGATCCAGGAATTGTTGCATACTCATTTTGGTAATATTCAAGTGACCACATTTTTTCAGTGTAGTTTGAAATTATTGGTCTCCCGTATTTTTCAGATAGGAAGATAAGCTCTTCTTCATGAATTAACTCCAATTCGAATAGACCATATATATCATTACTTGGGCCAATTATCTTAAATTCTAGCCCCTCACCTACTTCAAAGATTTGATTTGCCATATTATCCTTAAAAGTATTATGTAATGTAGCTAACCAACGTCGTTTGTCTAATTGACTGCATAAGGCTACACTTACAAAACCCACATTTTTATTTTTTCCTTGAAAAACAGCATTAATAGTTTTGCTGTTATTTAAAACGATTAGGTCACCTTCACTTAGATAGCTCCCAATATTTCTAATATTGTCATGAATTATTTTATTCTGACTTTTTTGGATGACCAACATACGACTATCACTTCTATTTTGACCATCTATTTCTCTTGGTCTTCTTGCTAATAATTTTGGAGGAAGTTCAAAATCGAGTTCACTAACCTTCATTCTTTTCTCCCCTTCTATTTATTTTTATTTATTAAATTGCAATTCATTCTGAGAAATTATCAAAATTTGTAAACACCCCAACCTCTTTTCCATATTTTATCAGGGTTTTTTTGGAATATCAACTCTGTTTTTACATTTTTTTGTCGATTTAACAACCCTACCAGTTTGGTCCATATTCTTTTGGCAGTTCATTCACACTATTAACTTATAAAATATCAAGTTGATTAAGGATTTGAGAATGATAATCTCATTCTTGATCACTTTGTGGTATACGCTTACAAGCTTACAAAAAAATTGCCCCTGAGCACCTCTTTCCTGTATCTTAAAGTTGCTTAGACTACAAGATAAAGAGGAAAGAAAATACTTCAGATGGCTAATTATGAGTTTGTCAGTAAACCCGTAGACAAGATATCCAAACCTAAGCCAAAGCCAGTCACTGAATCTGTTCAACCAATCATCTTGAAGTGACTACGTCAAGATGAACAAGCCCTTACGAAAGCAGCGGTACACTGCGAAACGCATTTACCAAAGACTTATGGTAGATTATGATTTCACAGGCGGTGAATTAAATATTGGTGCTATGTTAGACAACTACAGCGTCTCTCTACCAAAAGCATCTCCCGCCAGGGAAGTTTGCTTAAATTGACTAAGTTGAGGTTGATATTCTGCTGTTTGGAAAGCAAGTTACCATCCAGGTGTTACTTTTTGCGTTGCACGTATAGCCGGAAAATCTTTGTCCAAACGTTCAAAACAGGAAGCACTTTTACACGGTCATGTAAATGCCTTCGTGTTTCTTGGAGCTGTACCTCAAGCTATTATTTATGACAATTTAAAAACTGTCGTGAAGAAGATTCTGGAGGGGAAAAATAGAGGAGGAGCAAGAGTAGTTATTCGATTACGGGCACACTATTTGTTCGAAAGTTACTTCAGTGAATCTTCAAAAGGGAATTAAAAGGGTCAGGTTGAGAACCTTGTTAAAGTAGTCAATCAACAGTTTTTTTACGCTACTGCCTTCTATATCCTCTTTTATATGAGCTAAATGGTTAGCTATTGGAAAAAGGCGTAACTTATGAAAACACGAAAGTTCTTCGATCAACAACTACATTGGCTGAAGCCTATATTGAAGTTCAGGAGCACATGTTGCCACTTCCATCTCAGCCCATAGATTGCTATCGGGTCGTACCGGACAAGAGTACATTCCCTCTCTTTATTTATCTTTGAGCAAAACGCGTACTCCGTACCCGTTTCTTACGCCTCTAAAGGAGTTAGTGTGTCGCGTTTATGCTGATGATCTTGCGATCTATCATAATGGAGAGCTTATCACTACCTGTAAACGCTGTCTTGAGAAAAAAATAGGTTTTTGACTATGATCATTATCTAGATCTCACGTGGATCCGAACTGGAAATGTTCTATACACCCAGCACTTGCAGAAGGCAGAATTACCTGATGTTTATGATCGGTGCAAACATCGGTCTGGAAGAATGAAAAACTTTATCCGCATTTTCTTAATAAAATGTCCCTGTTTTCCAAAAAAAGTCCCCTATGTTTACCCAGTATAATGACTTATTGCAAAAAAGATTATGGTTCTTTGAATACATTATTTCTGCCCAGAATCAAGAAATTCTTTACGGTAATAGCTTGCTGCAATGGAACGTCAAATCCCTTATGAAGAATTCCTTTTGGTTCCTTTGGAACAAGAAGTTTTGCAACGAGATACGAATCAAATTGCAACCAGTACGCAAACAGGCAAGGTTTACTGTAAGTACATCAAGAAGGCTGAGAATGTAATCTTTATCGGAGATTCGGGCCTAAGAAAACACATTTATCAGTCTCCCTTAGGGTGGAGGCTTTCCTTACACTGTTCAATTCTGAAAACTCGTTAAATTATGTAATAAGACGATGGAGGCTCAATCAAAGAAGCGTTTACTTCAATTGGTGAAACAGTGGTCAAAAGTCGATCTTGCCATTCTTGAAGAAGTAAGGTTTATTCCTTTAAAAAACATGAGCGGAACTACTCTTTAATTCTGTGTTGACCGCTACGAAAAAGGAAGAATGATCATACCGAGTAATTGAGACTTCGCAGATTTGAATCAATCAGGATGTGCAGATAACGACTGCTTTAGTGGATCGACTTACCCATCGTGCACATATTTTTTTGAAACGAACAGCGACAGTTACCGGTTTAAGCAAAGCCTAAAACAATCGTAATCATGAGAAGGTTACCCATCCATCGTGGGAATAATTTTTCCATAGTGGTCAATCTTTTGACTGACATTCATGGAGTTAACTTACTATTTACAGCGATTTCAACGGTTAAATTCCTGATCCCTTGGGTAACAAAATTTGAATAGTTTTTCATTGCACGCTCCGTTGAGATTAGCAAGCAATAACTCGGTTCTCTGTCTTATTTTTGGTCAATTATAATATCCTAAACTCCTTAAATACAAATGTGAAGGTTTAGGCTGCCAGTTGGTACAAATCATTTATAAATTTTTTGTTTAGAACTTCCGTGAATGTAAATAAAGGCTGTTTAGCATAGAATAATAGATTAGTTAAGTTAACCTAGAAATCCCTTTGGACCCTCCCTAAGTCAAAAAATAAACCTAGACTAGACTCCTCTAGGTTTATCCTTAACTTCAAATTTTAGAAGAACACAAATTTCATTGGGTAACTTTAAAAAAATAGCATGTAAAATAAGCTAATAGTTATCGACTTATCAATGCGGAATTTCCGAACTTTTCCATATATTCAACTGGATTTATCACGACTTCTTCGAATAAGGCTATATTTATTTTTGCTTCCTCTAAAATACTTACTGTCTCCTCTCTTTTTCTATAACTATCTAAGTATACAACTCCAATAATTCCTTTTTTTATTATCACTTTTGCACAATTTATACATGGAAAATGTGTAACAAATAAAATACAATCCGCTGCATCTTGTACATCTAATAAACAATTAATCTCTGCGTGTATACTACGAAGACAATGATTATCAACCATTAAATGCCCAACTTCATCACAATGTGGATGTCCAGATAATGAAGAATTATAACCCATACTTTTAATACTTTTTTTCTTAGGATCATACAAAACTGCTCCTACTTGCGCTCGATCACAAGTAGATAATTGACCGATTCTTATAGCAAACTCCATATTGATTTTAAAACGTTCCTTTAATCTTTCAAAGCTTTTTATATCTCTTTGGTTCATTTCTTAGCCTCCTCCATTGTTGTTAGTTTATAATAATTATTCTATTTCTTTTAGCTCATAAATCACTGTTGTGAAAATTATTTAATATCGGATTATGCAATTTACAGATCAATATTTTATAACTTAACACTGGTCTCGTAAATATTTTCGAACAACCATTTTCTACGGTTCAATTCAGAGGAAAACCTAGTTTGGTTGACGGGAGATAGGTACTACCAATTATTCGAATACCACAGAAACCTAAAAAACTCTCTATGGAGCTCTCAATTCAAGAGAGTCAAATCTATTCGTAACTTTCCCAATTTATTTTTGGCAAGTTCATAAATCGTTCATCTAGCATAGCCTTTGAGAGAGCAATGTTTTCATCTCACTTGATATCCCTCTATAAGATCGTTGGCACACAAAAATGTTATCTTCACGGCTTTATATCCATAATATCTTCCTTGACCATCCCTTCTCTTTTCCTTCCGGTTGAACCTTTCACTAACGATAATAATTTTATCTTCATCATGATGAGATTTGGCCATAACATACGTGATAGATTCAAACGGATATATCTTTTGAGTACTATTCTTCTTTAAAATCCGAGTAATGCACTAATGTTCATATTACATACCATACATACTTTAGGGTGAGATCTAGATAGATAGGACTATTGAAGTAATAGTGTATTAACTAGGCATTAAATAAAATTAATTCGCACCGTTACCTACTTTTCCAAATGTCTTACCCCTAGTCGTTATTGTGTAATGTCCAAAGTTCGGTTACCACGTACCCATTAATCCATGCTTAATTTTGCGGAGTAATTCCACGAAGATTTCAAACCTTCTTGGTATAAGACAACGGAGTATTCTTGTTTTCGTAATCCTAATTGAAGGTACGCCTTGTGACATCTTATTACATTTTTGGACCTGTTCACACAAACTGTTTGCGGTTTAACCCCTCAAAATTAGAGTCTTTCTCCCTTATTCTCGCATTTTCATATGATTCTTCCTTCTTCCCTACTTCAACCACCTTGGAGTCGGAGTCTAGAAAGGAAACCGTCTAGCGTCAAGGAGATCACTTGACCCCAGACGGTTTCCTTTCTGCTTGTCAGCTAGGTTGAAGTAGGGATCGTTCTGCAATCCTTTGCCACACTACACTTTCACAACAAATGGTGTAATGCGTTGCAGGGTAAAAGCTTTACCAAATTCTACAGGTGATAAATCGTACAAGCTTCCGTGAATCCGGCGCTGATTGTAAAAGAGCAGATAGTTTGTCACGGTTTCATAGGCTTCTTGATAGCTCTGAAATTCATTCCGCTGCAAACATTCTTTCTCCAAAACGCTGTGAAAGGACTCAATGTGAGCGTTTTTGTTTGGCGTCTTTGGAGGAATTCGTTCGTGAACGGTTCGGAAGCTTTGACAGGCCTCCTCGAATACATGACTAATAAACTGCGGACCGTTATCCGTACGGATAACAGGGGGATTCTCGTTGTCGAATTGTTGCCGTTTCCACAAAGCTCTTTGAAGAATCTGAGATGCATGTTTTCCTTCGCATGACAAACCAAAATGATAGTCTACGATCGCTCGATCATAGACGTCAATGAGACTCATCAGGAAAAAGAAACGATGTTCCCCGGCGATAAATCCGTATTTTACGTCCATCTCCCACAATTGATTCGGAGCGGTGATCTCTCGGTTATTGGCAAGCCTCCGGGGATGATGACTATTCTTTTTTCGTTGTGGTTGTAAAAGTCCTTCTTCTTTCAGCAGGCGGTACACTTTTTTCTTGTTGATGATCAACTGGTGATCTCGCCGCAGGCAGACCGTAAGCTTTCGATAGCCATAAGCAGATTCTTCATCCGCAATCAGTTCCGATATCCATTCTTTAATTTGCTCGTCACTGACAGGTTGTCCGTCCGTTGACAATGAATAACCAGGGATCGGCCGCCCTCCATGGTAAACCCGTGGCTTTTGAGAGGCCTTATTTTTCCGATAGTAGTAGGTTGCTTCAAGGATGCCGACAATACGTAGCACCAATTTGGCTGTATACCCCAGCTGTATCCACTTGTCGGCTATTTCCACTTTGTCCGATAAGCTGGGTTCACCTTTTTTACAAGATCACGGAGGATCGCGATTTCCAAATCCTTTTCTCCAAGTAGTTTCTTCAGTTGATCATTCTCGGTTTCCAATTCACGAAATTCTCCCGGGCTCGGAGTATAACTCGTTACCGCTTTGGCTTCGGCAGGAGTGTTTTTCCAATCCGCATGTTTCGAATCACGTATCCAACGATACAACATTTTCGCATCGATCCCATGCCGTCTGGCAACTTGGCTTGCATTTCCTGCATCTTGGGCTTCTTGAACCAGCTGTTGTTTAAACTCGATTGGATAGCGTTTTCGTTGCATAAAAAATCCCCCTCTGTTCTTCTGATACCAGCTTAACAAGATAAGGGGGGTAGACTCAAATCCAATTTTGGGGCTTAAGAGTTTGGAGTACATCTACAATCAATTGTATACTTACTTTTTTGTTCAATGCCACCTATTGGATTTTCCTTAAGAATACCACTGAATGTCGTTCTATTTAAAAATAGTGTTCGGAATCCTTTGTTCTAATGATGTTAGTGGAAAGTTCTCTTTGCTTTATTTCTCGCCATAATTCAACTGTTGGAAGTGTATTCATAATTATTTCGCATAGTTCGTCAACATGATCACGCATGGCTATATATAGAGCAGCCACCTCATTATCATAATCGTTTAGCCAATTTTATATACTAATAGTTTACCAAAGAACAACCTCAACCAACATAGACGTCACGATTTTCTAGATGATGAATTCCCCAGGAAAGATAAAAAACTATACCATATGGCAAATGATCCCCTTTTTTTATTTTTCACATACTTCATTGCGAGTTAATCGAACAACCTTAGATCATCCAAAAAAGGAGTCCCTTTGACTACGGACTCCTTACTCGTAAATTTATTCGTTTAATTCTCTTAACCTCTCACTAATTACAATCTTAAAATCATCTGTTATCCCGCGATAAGACCTTCTATAAGCTTGAATTGTTTCGACCGTAATCTGCTTATAGTTATAATACGTTTTGAGCTGCCAAACTAATGCAGGCAAATGTCGGAGCTGGTACTGCTCTTTTGTTTCGGAACATTCTATAAGTGCATTATTGCTTTTGGGTAGATGTTGTATGTAAGTCTTAAGTCTACCTACCTCTTTTTTCGAAAGAGTTGCCATAATTGAATATTTACCTACCCTTGTATTAGGATTTGATTCTATTAATTTTTTGGCAGAGTCTCTAATTTTCTTTTCTAATGTCACGTCAAACTCGTTCCAATCAAACCTTACAAATGACTTTGAAAGAGGTAAGTTTTCTTCAAACCATATCGCATCATTTCGTCTTAACCAAGCATACTCTTTTCTATACTTAGTAAGAATTTGATTCCTACTAAACTCAGGGTTTCTCTGCATAAAATTCACAATCGTCTGTCTATATTGTTTTTTTTGTTGGCTTTCTTCGGAAATTTCACTTGTTGCTGCAATTTCATTCCCTACTATCAGTAGTTTAAATTGCATACTCATGGAATGTTCTTTAGCCACTTTACGAACGAAATCCACAGAACAGAAAAGTTTTGTGGCAATTCGCCCCAATGTTTCACCTTCCCCTAAGAGGTGTACAACTTGATCTTCTTTTGCCTTTGAGAAAAAAACATTATTACGATAACGACTCCTCTTAATTACCGAACCCTTTTTCCACTCCATAACATACCCTGCCTGGCAACATTCACAAATAAACTGGCCTTTTATTCCCCCTAGCCCATTTTTCGTACGAGCGCATTTATGAATGGTACTTTGCATATACTCAGGGCAATTCTTATTTTTACAAACCCACGGACCATTTCCGAACGGAATTTCACTGACGAATGGAACTGGTTTTAATATGAACCTTTCTAGGGAACCAGCTAAAAACTTGATCAGCAACAGGCTAAGAGGTACATTGACTACCAAAGGATCGGTCTTGTAACCTAAGATTCGTTCGATTGAGTTCCATTTTTTAATATAGTTTATTTCAATACCCATCCTCAAAAATTGTTCATGTGTAAAAGCATTAAGAAATTCCTTTATAAAAACTTGCTGTCGTATTTGCTTACCACCAATTTTAAGAAAACCTTTTACATTAAGGTATTCCCAAAATCTTTGCTTAAATAGCCATAGTTTTATTTCTGTTGAATGAATAAATAAAAACTTCAAATCCATGTGTAATTCTTTTTCAAACTGATCATTCATGTTGCTACTTTTTCTATACATTATATTATGTCCACTTTTACATCTGCCCAAAATAGGGGTGTACATTAGTTCTGTTCCACAGTCATCACATTGTGTTATTAAGTCTACAGAATGCTTAAAACAGGTATGGATAAATGCATATTGATGTTCACGATGAATGTATGAAACCCCATAAATTTCCCAATCTTCTTCTATGCATTGAGGGCAATATTTAATCTCCTCAGATACACTCTTTCCATATTTACTCCCCACCAATTTCCCTACGCAGATTTCCTCTAGCTCTGCTCTATGTAAAATGTCCTTGAGAATAGAATTAGTACGACTCTCAGAAAGAAAAGGAAGGAAAGTAGGCAACAAAGTATGTTTCTCAATAATAGTCTGGGCTTGTAACTCTTTGCAAAAAGGAAGTTTTTGTAGCAAAATTTCTAGTGACCTAGGGAATACTGTAAATTTCGATTTGGAACCAAATAACTCAATATTTGTGTCGGTAATTTCTCGATTTAGTGAGTACATATGATAACGATACAATATACTTCTGAAGTCTTCATTTGGTAATGGGGTTGGAAAAAACATTATGTTCTCCACTCCGTGATCCCCCTTCTCTAATTACTCTCCTGGCTATTAATTATTTCATTAAACCTATCCTGAACTCGTTTACTAAGAGGCTTTTTAAGTCCCGCAGTTTTCTGTAACCTCCATGCTATAATCATGTTCCCCCCTTCCCTTATTTGTTTTGCAGTCCATTCTAATCGACGTATCTGAAATTGTTCAGTAGTTTCAATTTGTTCATATAAAAACTCACTAGCTCTCGGTAATTTATGCAGACATTTTTCTAGTACTACTGGAAGATTATTCTCTATATTTCTTATTGTTGCAGCTACAGTAATTCGTTTAGGTGGGGTAGCTTCTTTGATCTCGGAAACAGCATGCTGTATCTCCTTTAATATAAATTCGTCCCTCTTTTGCCAGTCTACGATTGTATGTTGTGATTTATATTGATTTCTTATTTCTTTTCGAATAACTCTACCCAACCAAATACAATCATGCCTGTATAACCAGGTATAATCCTTTCCATTCAAACTCCTAACAGAAATGTTCTTACTATTTGCCTCATTGAGTGAATTAAGAAACCGCTTTCGTCGAATAAGTAATTCTTTTTTAGTACCACTTCTATTATTTTTTAAGTCTTTGGAGTGTAAATGGAAATTTTGTCTTTTAACCGTACCTGGGTCAACACCCAATAAATTAGCTATTTTTCGTAAAGATAAGTCCTGCAGGCTTAGCTCGTTTAACTTTTGATACCATGTATGGCCAAAAGATTTTATTCTTCCAATCCTAATTCTTGCATCTTTCGTCTTATCAGGACCACTTCTTGAGTAAATAAACCCACACTCACAACTAAAAGTGCCGATAGGAATTCCGTCTTTTGAAGATCGTGTTATGGTACATTGCTCAACAACTGGTTTTCCAAAATGTTCTGCAGCTTTGTTGAGGCAAGGCCATGGTCCTTCCCCAAATGGGAGGTATTTTTGTTTAATTTGGTGACCATTTATATCTAAGAACAAGTAAAAAAGTAAATGACGTAGTGGATGCCATACCTCATAAGGATCTCGCATCATTTTATGAAACCATGAATCATAAGATTTGATATCGCACCCCATTTGCTCAAGGAATTCATCCGTGTAATAGTTTCGAAAATCTTGCGTTAGCTTAACAAATTTGATCCTCCCAGTAGGGGAAATATATCCTTTATCGCTAAGCACACCTGTGTAACTCGGGATAGACATGATTCCACGTTCATGGGAATTTAATAACTTTGCAGATTCTTTTGCTAGTAATAACATATAATTCTGCCAGTCTCTTTTAATTTCGATATCCTTACATTTATCAAGTCCAATTTGTACTAGTGGGGCAAACATAAATTTCCTATCTGTTGTGGAGTAACGAATATTCGATTCAGTTAACGGAACTTCGTGTATGTGACAAATGTTAACTCCAGGAATTTGATGTGCCCGGTGCCAGTATGGTTCCGTATACTTAGCAGTATCTTGGGTATAGCAAACCTTACAGAACTTTAAATATTTCGATGACTTAATTCGACATGAAGGCATTCCTAATGTTATATGTACTTCTCCCGATGGCGAACTGCGTACCATGCGCTTGTATATCTCAGTAGATTTCTCCGTGTTTAAAAAAGAAGAATAATAGGGGAAAATCGTATGCTTCCTTATAAGAGTTTCAACAGAATACGCATTATGAAGCTGTTCTGATAAATAGTTCAAATTACTAGGTAAGTCTATTGTTGCGCTTGTAAGTTGATTACCAAACAGGTCTTTTATTGTCTGTTTTTCTGAATTATTACCTGACGTCAGATGATATCTGGCTAGTCCGCTATACAATAATTCGTCAGGTAATAATCTTGGGAAATGCGCTAGCAATAGAATCATCCCTTTCTTAGATTCTATTACTAGTTTTTCTAATAATGGTCTAGTTTAAAACACAATTCATTTTTACACGATTAATTTAGCCAATTCGTCCTCGTTGGGTACATTACCGAGCTCAACGAGCTTTTGATAAATTACCTCTCCTTTATCAGTCTTACTCTGAACTGCATTTGTTAAATTATCTTCATCACGTACTTGAGGAGCTATCTTTTTCCTTCCTTTTCGTACTGGCCCTTTACTACTTTCTTCCTCATCTACAGATTTATCAATCTCCTTGTCTACGTTAGTTACACTCACCTCGTGCACTACTTGTTTACGTAACTTAACGAAGTCACACTCTGCCTCGTTCCGATTTAATACTCTCTGAGCAATCACTTCAGCAACTTCGGGAGATGCACCAAAGTCCATTGCCGTTTTGATGAGTTCTTCGAGTTTATCCTGATCTTGTTCTACCATGGCATCTC
The DNA here is from genome assembly GCF_000503775.1 of Brevibacillus panacihumi W25. GTDB lineage: Bacteria > Bacillota > Bacilli > Brevibacillales > Brevibacillaceae > Brevibacillus > Brevibacillus panacihumi_A. Next base: position 114,706 of record NZ_KI629786.1, read on the forward strand.
GTATCATCCTAGTTCTAATTTGGCCTTGCAAATTTATCTTCTCAGTAGCCTTTTGCATAAATTGGTCCAACTCTTCCCATTTGGGATATAAATCATCGACTGACGCATATGAATTCGGATCATTGCGTTTTAGAACTTTTAGGAGGGGTTGGACCAGCTGCATATGACGATCTGCCACGGATTTTAATAATTGTGCAGTTATTTTTTCATTTCCCTCTTCATCCTCCATAGCTTCCCATTGAGCAAGCATATAAAGTTTAACCGCAATATCCACTATTCCCTGCGATAATTCATACATTCGTTTTTTTATAGGCGATGTCAGTGCAGTTTGTTTAGACGTCCACTGATATTTCCATAGATTTTCAATAAAATAGTCCCATTCATCCCCTTCCATTAGTCGATCCAATATTAAATCTCCTTGTCCCGTGCTTCTTCTTGCTTGGCTAAATGATCCCGATAATAGCTTCATAGCTTTAAACGTCCCAATTAATACCACTGGTACCCCTATCGTATTAATCAATTGGGTAAAATAATTGAGCATTCTTTCTGCTCCACCACTCTTCATAAAGCTCAGATTTTGAATCTCATCTATCACGAGTACACCTAGTCCATGGAGTGTAGCAATATGAGCCATTACGGGAATCAAAATATCTACAGATGAACCTTTAGAAACAATTTTTTGAAAGTAATTGGTGCCAAGGTGTGAATCAACTGCCTGTAGGAAATTTAAACACAGACCCTTTAAAGATCCGTCAAATGGGCAATTTAACTTAAGCCATACCAACTGTTTGCGTATGAATGGCTGATCCTTATAAGTCGAATGGTGAATAACTTGTGGATATAACAGAAGAGTACTTTCAATTGCAGTTGTCTTCCCTTGCCCACTTACACCAAGAATAGCAAATCCTGCAGCAGTAGATCTGAGACCTGCTAAATTGACTCCAGCTTCATCAATACCCGCTTGAAGAATATCCTTGAAGCCAATATGGAATTGCCTTACACTCTCTGCTGCAAACGGATTTCTCGCCTTATAACCATGCCTGATTAATCTAGATAAACGTTGCTCCACAAGCAAATGTGCCGGCAATGGTTCAACATAATCAGAAATCTGCTGAACTAGATGTAACCGTGTTTGCTTTCCAAGTTTACGTTGCTCCTCGTGGTAGTGTGGATATTTGCCTATATTAGCTGCCACATAGGATTCTTCAAATATGGGCGGCAGTGCTTCAATGAACGGATTGTCCTGATAGCCCACTACCTCTTGTGATAAATACTGAGCCTCGACTTGCCGTCCAATAAGACTGGGCGTATATTGATACTTTGACTCACTACTTACTCTCATAACCATGTTCATTACCTCCCGATCTAATTTTTAATAGGAAAGCGATTTTTGACTTTGGCTTATATGAATCAATGGTAGCTACTCTATCCTCTGTTTCTCTATTAGCTTCATTTTGTTTCGCTTTATTTAATTCGAATCGTTGTTCTTTGCGGAGTCGGTCCCGTGTTTCTTTTTTATTCTGCCGAATGCCGGTCTTTCGTTCCGTTTTAGTTAAATTAGCATCACGTAGGTCTTCCATTCTTTGCTCTGCTTTGGATTTGATGTCTTCTAATTTTGCACTTAACTCTACTTCTTTTTGAAGTTGAACCGTATCGTTATACAAGGCCTTATTAATCTTCTCTTCATGTCGAATTTCTTTAACTTCTTCCAAACTCAAATCATAAAATCGGGATGATTTTTCGAGTAGATTACATTTGATAAAACTCTTCCCGTCATGTGACTTCACATACACATGGTTTACACTGCGCCGATCATATGCGATTAGAGTTTTTATTGATTTTCCTTGCACAAACCATCCCTGCTCAGCAAGCTCTCCACAACCATAGTACATACCCTCAAAATATATACCTTCACGACTAGCGGTTACTTTGGCTTCTGGTAAAACGTTTAACCGTACAATATCCGGGTGGACCTCTTTTAGGAAATGATCATGCTTTATCCCCCAGCACCACAAATCTCTGGCAATCGGCTTAACTTTGTCCCTCAACATCGCTTTATCTAATGGGTAATATTCCATGTAATGATAATTATTTCGATGGAGAATCGTTTCAATCATCATTTTAGTAAAATCTTTAAGAGTCAACTTTGCATCTAGAACATAATCTGGACCACCACGCTTGATATATTCTTTTTTGATAGCACCGGGCATCCACGGCTGGACAGTAACATTCAACGTGCGAAATTGTTGTTCTACAATACCTTTTAAATCAGCTCGATAAGGAGGAGCATTCTTGAGTTTTATTCCTAATGCTTTGCTTAGCGAATCCGCATTCTTGCTCTCCATCTCTCCTCTATCTGCATAGAACGACTCAGGTAAATGGTGACAGGGCCACTCTTCTTGTTCGATAGAGATACCGTAATCCGCACAAAAATCGACCTTATTGACTGCCGTATTTTCAATAGCCATCATTACACCTTGCCAGGATGGCCCCTCAAAGCCGATATACATACCAACTACCATATGTGTCCAGACATCAACCACGACATAGACAACAGGTCTACCAATTATCAAATTAGGATCTTCTGCACTCACTAAGTAAACGTCTGCTACCGTTGCGTCTACTTGAAATATATGACCTGGTCCTGCTGCTTTTCTCGTTTCTGAACCAAGTAATGGTCTAAAATCGCGGTCAAAGGTAACGCTGCCCTCTCGTGCTATTAATGTGTCTTTTCTTCTGTAATGTGTTCGAATATGATATCTTAACTGTGCAATACTGGGGACCTTATATCCTGGAGGGATAATAGGTATCTCTCTTCCATTCTTTATTTCCATTCCTATGTTAAAACGTTTCTTTAGCATCTCGATGTATGTGAATCTTACAGAATCCCTTCGATTTACCTTTAAATAGACCAATCGAATAAACTCATCAAATATTTTCCGCACGCCCTCATTCACAGATACACCAACATGTTCAGGACTAATTATCGCAGTAAGTCTAGGCCTCCCCATTTTCTTCTTTGGGTTTTTAAGTTTGCCTTTCCCCCCGCACTTTCGAAATCGTGGAAGCAGTGCATTCTCCATCTTCCCACCCATCCAATAATAACGGAGATATTTATAAATATATTTTTTTGTTTTCCCAGTTTTCGAACACACTTCTTTTATCATTTGATATCTTTCATGGGGGTCGTATATATTCGGTTCCAAGTCAACGATATCTTTTATACAAAGCCAAGCATTATCTCTAACTTTGAGTTCGTTAGTTGTTAACTTCTCTTCAGGAACCATATATTGTGAATACGGTTCGAACTCGAGTTTAAGTACTTTTCCCTCCTCTATCTCTTGCTCGAGCTCGGATAGTATCTTCCGCACTGGTAGGGCCTTTTTGTCTATTATAGAAATCGTGATGACCGCATCCTTTTCGCGATTCATCCACAGTACTCTTTCGCATTCGATAAGCTTTCCATCTTTTTTATACTCAAAAACATTGTTAACAAATAATCTCATAATAATGTTTCACCAACCTTATAAAATCTGTTAAGTTCAACATCAAGTGGATCCATAGTTGGGCGAATTCTTATAGTCATGTCCACCAACCAAATTCGATTTGCAATTAGGTACTTAACTATTTGGATACATGTACCTGGTGCAAGCCCCAGTTTCTTATCAAGTTCCTGTGTTGTTTTGGCAAGAGGCTTATCCTTTTTCTGAATAGCTTCTAAAAGACTCTGCGCTATCTTACCAATGATTGGTGGAATATTATGATCTAACCCTTCGAGATTACGTGAAGAGTGTAGCCATTCAACATTTTTAGCTAAATCATAATTTATCTGATTTTCTGTAATGAGGCTCCATTTTATTCCAATGTCCTTGAAATACTGTCTCTCAATCTCCAGTTTTTCTAAAACCCTCTTATTTAAGTTGGAAATCGGTTTTATAGAATGGGCTAAGTATTCATGACCGTCCGCTCCATTTACAGTTAGCAACATATCGACAGTCATAACGATTGGATGCTTTGTTTTTGGGTCAATCGGATGCCTTACACCTAATTTATTTGCAATGAATAAAGTCTTTTCGAGAGGCAAAAGTGGATATTGTTCACGTATATCTATGACACCCTGAGCCCACTCCAATTGGTAATGATGCGATAGCTCATAATTTTCGGACAAATAGTGATGTAATCTACCACTCTTCCACCCGAAAATTCTTGTGACTACTCCTTTAGAAGGGACATCATGAATAGTTAACCAGGGTTTATAATCTGCAAAATTCCCTTTCCCTCTCCCTTCCCTAATTCTTCTTTCAATGACTGATGCTGTTGTTGAGCACTTTCGCTTTGACACGTTTTTACATACCCCCTAATGTTTGTTTTTCACATACACTTTTAGGTTTTCCAATAATTTTTATGTTTACACAAAAAAATATTGATATATCGATATTTTGGAGTTCGATCATTTTCTATAATCTTTCTACCTCATTTCTCGTGAACTCTTGTTATATGAATAGTATTATAAGAAAAGATAGTTTTATTTATTGGCGCAAAATTATCGATTTTTGGCGCAAATCGGAGATGAATACCCTGAATAATTTGATTAATAAGTTTGAAACTGATAGTACTAAATGGAGAGTTGAGTTTGAAAAAGCTTATGTAGAGTGGGTTGACCTTGATCTGATAAACGTATTACTTCAAAGTATTGATTGCTCAGTTCGTTTTCTTTGTGAAATGATTAATGATACAACAAGGTGGCCATCCAAAATAAACAAAGGTTTAAAAACAGTAAGTTATCCAAGAATACGAGATGCAGCTGATTTCTTAGGTATTCCACCATGGCTATTATTCAACCATAAAGAAAAGAACTCCAAATTAAAGGAGCTCTTCGAAAACACAACCACTATTCATCAACCACTGCAACTACCATATTTCAGTGAACATAAACGCCTATCCCTTTATGAAGATTTTTTGTCTGAACTATCTATAAGAGTCAATGAAGATGACTATTACTTTCTTTCTTCAAAACTTGAAGCTCTATTTCAAAATAAAAATTATAGCGATGTAATCACAGGAAATTGGAAGGCACTTGCTACTTATCTAATGGATATTAGACGCGACTTTTCAGGTGGGGCAACATTTTCGTACAGGAATGTAGAGAGAAGCATCTTTAATGGACATCTCCGCGTTAACTTCGCAACACATCAAAAAAATCATCAGTGGTCGTTAATTAAATCCGGTTGGTTAGCCCTAGATATGGAGCAATTTGAATTGAGCCATGATAGTGAATACCATTCTTTTCTCTCTACCATAGTTTCCGATACTTATTGGATTTTTGAGCATTCTCCATGGATATTCAATATAGATACTCCTAATAAACAGATCAAATTACTAACATGGCATTCACTACGAAAATCAGACGTACATTTTGAATCTGTTTCCGAACTTATTAACCGAAAGTTACCCGAAGCAAATTTTACAATGAATATCCAAAATCAATTGATTCAAGATCAAACAGTACTTTTTGTTAAGAAGGAAAATATTTTTGCGGATTTTATTCAATTAATTAAAGAAGATGTTCCCCATGTGACTTCTCGTCATCAAAAAAAACGGAGATCTAACACGTTACAAATATTGTTTGACAACAAAGTGTTACACCACGGGGATGAAATAATACTTATACCACCTAAAAAATTGAATGAATTCGACGAGAAAGATCCTCGCTATAAAGCAACAATCGTGAAGGAACCCAACAAAATACTTGTACAGTGGCACTCGGATGGCAAAGTATACTCTATTTCTGGTTTAACAAGGTTAATATTTAATCAATCCAAAATCCAGCACTACTCAGATAAAACTCATTTGAATGGAAATATTCATTGGCGCTTACTGTGTGTTGAAAACTCCCTTTACTCAATGGCTGAGGATTTGATTTCGTCCCAAAAAATATAGAAAAGGCGGGTATATTCTTAGTTAATTTTAGAGGAGATTCAGGGATATATCTTTATGTTTATAAAAATATTCAGAATGGCCGATGCGGTGCATTGGAAGACAACTATTTCCCTCCATCGAATCATCATCTCCTCAATCCCACTGCTGCTTATTGCAATACTATTGCTTTTTTTACCGTGAAACCAGAATATCCGATCCTTAATCCTTATATAAATTTACAGCGTTCTGATCGTTGTTAAAATTTTTGAAAACCATTTATTACAAAAAATCTTGACATTCATTAATCTTCTGAATATACTAAGTAATACAAAACCAAATACACCAGCCTTCAAAACTTATAACGGCAATTTCCCGAGAGGGTGCCAACAAGTAGGAAGCGCGATGAAAAGCTTGGTTAAGACGCATGCTATATTTATGCATTGTCCGTCTATTCCTTTCTGTACATTACCGCCCCTACTCTGTAGCGTGGTGGTTTTTTGGTTTCCAAAATCAAATTACAGAAAGTGGGTAGTCGTTTATGAAGCTGATCGACAAATTAATTCAAGCCCCGTCTCAAGTGACACTTCGACCGAATGGAATCACCGCATTGCTTTTCGCTCCTACCGCTTCCGGGAAAACAACGGCAACAGCTCAGTTTACAACGGAGGAAGCAGCAAGAATTTTACGGCTAACGATTGGTGAAGGTAGCTCAACAATTATTAACAGGCACCTCGTGTTTACCAATGAAATCGATAATCACATCGTTGTTAGCGTAAAACCTAAAACTCCATATGTTTCCCTCTCAGAATTTATTCACTTAGTGACTTCCCGTATGGCCGGAAAAATCTCTAGCTATCACAAAAAACTACATACAATGGATATATCCGACCTTGAATCTGAAGTCAAAAAAGACCTACAGATTGTGTTCACCAACACAATCAATACAAAGGCACAGTACTCTCTTGCATCAGAAGAACAGCGTTTGATTGCAGTACGCTTGTTATGCCGACCACTTGCCACTTTCCTAAAAACTTACGGTTTCGAAATTTTCAACCATGCATCAAATAGCCTAGATGCAAATGAAGCCAAAAAAAGCTCTAAGAAACTAAAGGAAGCCATCGATGACAAAATGCTTTCTTTCATTGAATCAGACCCACAAGTTCAAGATGTGTTATCCCAAGTGTACTTGCAGCTAAACGAATCATTGGATCAATATTTCCATTCGTTTTTTGCGAAATCAGACCTATCTTTCGACGGTTATTATTTTTACATCATCGATGTTAATACCCCATCGTTACACAAGGATTTCATATTGGCATTTTTCTCAAACAATAACATCCAACAAGGTAAAAAATTATCGGTTGAGGTACTTTGCGATGAAATAGTGATACACCTACCGATGAGCAAACCTGTTCGGGAAGCGATTGAAGCAGATAAAATAAACCATCCAGTTCGTTCCGTGTATGAGAATCTTAACGGTTACTATAACTTTACATTAATCGATACACAGGGTCTTTACCACAGTAGTGCCGATGAAAATACGGAACAGGAACGTTTAGAAAATATGCTTTACCGTGCAAGATACGATGCTTTGATCTGCCTCACACCAATGCACGGAAATCCAAACGGAACAAAATTCGAAATTCAGTTGTCCCAAGAACTTACTAAATTCAAAAAAGGTGCACCAGTACTGCTCCTTTGCAATAAAGCAGACGAGTACGCAGACAATCTGCAGAAAGAGAAGCATTCCTTAAACAGCATCGATGATCTATTTGGTGACGGTCCGGTAAAGAATTCGAAAGATATTCAAGTAGAAGTGTTGGAACGGGCTGAGCAACAAACTCTCTCCATTAAAGAAGCACTGAACCAACGAAAACAAGGAAATGCATATGTTCTTCCTGCCATGTTCAAAGAACCTGTTAGTATGCAAGATAAGCAAAGCTTAACTCCACTTTTCGGTGTCGATGCGGTAGTAAAAAAAATCATCAATGTGATTTCAGAAAATCAAGGGAATGCTGAGAATTTCATTAAGTTCCGTCTCAGTAATAATCTTTCTTGGACGAAGCAACCGTCTGATGTAAACACAGAGAAAGTGTTTCAGTGTTTAAGAAATGTTTGGGAAGAAGCGGAGACAAAAAAGCAAGTCATAGACCCTGCCGTTCAAAATATTGCCCACAATCAAGGCAGGCGGCCCCAAGGCAATGGATTCAATGCATTGGTACGCCGCTTAAAAATCGGCGAAGGTTGGGATTCTAACATCGATCGTAATTATTACAAGCATTTCGATTCGTTCCATGTTCGTTATCCGGCAAATCTTGCAAATCTTATTTCTGCCTCATTCATCGCTAGATTGACAGAATCTGCAGTAGATTATAATGGTGTATTTGAAACTGAAGAAGATAAAAAACGATTTGTAACCACAGTTATTCAACAATTAGTTAGCGAGGACTTTGCTGCAGATGTACTGTATTATCAGATTCTAAGCAACCTCATGAAAACTGCCTACACGAGACAATCCATTTTCGATGGATTACTGGCTGAATCCTTAAAGCTTTTTCATATTGACCAAACCCAGTTTGATATGTATGCCAAGTTTATAACTAATGTTGAGCAAGAAGTTCCAAGTGAAGTGGAGCATGTTAATATGCTAGTAACGGCATTGCAAAGACAAATGGAAACTGCATTGTCCCTTGTCTTCAACAAGTACACATATCTTGCTTAAGATTTATTTACTCAAGGTGGCGGAATTTTCTGCTGCCTTGATTTTCTTATGACGTGTTGTACGTAAAGCAGAATAAATACACATAAACTACAATATATAAACCAGGGAATTTATCAAACCTTTAAAGTTCTTAAGAGACTTATAGCGAAGTCAAAATCTATGTTTTCTTTGTTTTAAAAATTTCTTCAAAATACTACTGCCCGTATCTCATTATTTTTAATTGAATAAAATCCATAATTTCTTCTTGATCCAAAGCTTTAAGTCTTCTAAACTCCGATATCAAGACTCCCTCTTTCTCACTAATATAGTGAGTACGAAACATCACTTGAGTTTCCTCTAAAGATTCTTTTGTAACCCCGAGTAGCAACCATTCAATATTTACCCCATACTTTGTAGCTAAAGCCGTTATAGTATCAACTGAGGGCTTATATTTATCTTGCTCCAATTCGCTTAGAGTAGCTTGAGAAATTCCTATTTGATTGGCAAAGGTTTCTTGGTTCACATTATTCGTCTTTCGAACCATTTTTATTCGTCTGCCTATCGTCACATTGAATCACCCTCTAAAAAGAATAAAGTCCCGATGCAACTCCATCATCGGGACTGAACTAAGCAGTTTCACACTTTTTTTACCGGTTGCACAGATTTTTTACTGGTTGCACACCTTTTTTACTGGTTGCACAGTTTTTTATCACGTAACAGCTTTCACTAACCCTTCCCACACCCTACTCCACCGTCACACTCTTCGCCAAATTCCGTGGTTTATCCACGTCCAGGCCGCGAGCGACGGAAGCGTAGTAAGCAAGCAATTGCAATGGAATGACGGTCAAAATCGGTGTCAGCATCGGCAAGGTGGATGGCATGTAAATTACTTCATCCACAGCCTTCGCCAGTTCGGTGTCGCCCTCGGTAGCGAAGCCCAGAATTCGGCCGCCACGCGCTTTGACTTCGACGATATTGCTCACCATTTTTTCAAAGATATCTGGTTGGGTAGCCAGCGCGATGACTGGTACGTTATCTTCAATGAGCGCAAGGGTACCGTGCTTCAGTTCACCAGCAGGGTAAGCCTCGGAGTGAATGTAAGAGATCTCTTTCAGCTTCAGGGAGCCTTCCAGCGACACCGCGTAGTCGAGGCTGCGTCCGATGAAGAACACACTGCCAACCTCTTTGATGCTTGCGGCAAAATCGCGCATGCGCGATGCTTCCGACTCTTCCAGCATGGACGCAATCTTGCCGGGGATGGCTTGCAAATGCTCGACGACATTCGCGATCTCGTCCGCTGGCAGCGTCCCTTTTACCTCTGCCAGGTAGAGGGCAAACAGATAGAGCGTGACTACTTGGGAGGTATACGCCTTGGTAGACGCCACCGCCACCTCTGGACCAGCCCATGTAAACAGCACTTCATCCGCTTCACGCGCTACGGAGCTCCCGACGACGTTGGTGATTGCCAGGACCTTGACGTTGCTCTTCTTGGCTTCACGCAGCGCTGCCAGGGTATCAGCCGTCTCACCAGACTGACTGATGACGATCATCAGGGTGTTGTCGGTGTAGATCGGGTCACGGTAACGGAATTCCGATGCGACCGCCACCTCGACTGGAACACGGGTCCATTTTTCGATGACGTCCTTCCCTACCAGACCCGCGTGCATGGATGTACCGCAAGCCACGATATAGATTCGGTCATAGGCAGCCAGCTCGGTATCGCTCATTTTCAATTCAGGCAGCACGATGCGCTTCTTCTCCTGATCGATGCGCGCACCCATGGTATCGCGAACGGCCTGCGGCTGCTCGTAAATTTCTTTCAGCATAAACGAGTCATAGCCGCCTTTTTCGGCTTGCACCAGGTCCCACTCGACATGGAAAACGTCCCGCTCCACTTTTTTGCCTGTCTCCACGTCGAAAAGCTCCACGCCATCGCGGCTCAGCACAGCCATCTCGCCCTCATTCAAAATGTAGACGTCGCGTGTATGCTCCAGGATCGCCGGAATGTCCGAACCGATAAAGCTCTCTCTTTCGCCGATTCCCACCACCAAAGGACTGGCCAAACGAATCGCCACGAGTTTATCTGGCTCATGCTTGGTCATGATCCCGAGTGCGTAGGCACCGCGCATCCGTTGTACTGCTTTGCGAGCGGTAGAGACGATATCCCCATCGTACATGTCTGCCAACAGGTGAGCGATCACTTCTGTGTCCGTCTCGGAAGTAAAGGTATAGCCCTTTTTCAAAAGCTCTTCCTTGATCGGCATGAAGTTTTCGATAATTCCGTTATGCACGACAGCAAAATCGCCCTTCTCATCCAGATGCGGATGGGAATTCTCATCGGACGGCTTGCCGTGTGTCGCCCAGCGCGTATGTCCGATCCCCATGAATCCGCCCAATGGCTGCGACTCCAGACGATCCTCCAGCACAGCCAGACGGCCTTGGGCTTTATCCATTTGCAGACCCTGTTCATTCAAGACAGCGATTCCAGCCGAATCATAACCGCGATACTCCAGCTTGCGCAGTCCCCCAATGATGACCTCTTGCGCTGATTTATCTCCAATATATCCAACGATTCCGCACATAAGTAAGTGATCCCCTTCCATATTGACGGGGACACAACCCAATGCCGATGATACGGGGGATGTGCCCCCGCCATTCCATTTGTTTGTATTTGTAAATGGTGCTCCATACTATTCACGCAACGATAAAAACGTATCAAGCGCAGGTCTTTGTCCATCCGATCACTCCGATGTTTTGTCCCTGCGCTCCACGGCAGTGATACGACTGCCGGGAGGTACCCGCCGAATCTTTCGATAAACCTCCACCTCGTCCACTGTACTCCACGTCGGGCAGCTACAGTGCTGGCGCTTTACGATCAGTTTGTTGAAAACAATTCGCTCTATTCTTCTGTCCTCGCCTCCCTTCAAGCGATAAAAATCATTTATGCTCACACACTTTAACATAACGAAACGAATTCGGCAATCCGTTTTTTCTCCTAGACCCGTAGTTGTGTAAGAGGGAGTGGCTACACGCCACTCCCTACACCTTATTCACACAAGCTCTTGTTTGACAACATCCACAATTCGATTTACCAGACTGTCCAGTTGGCTCTCGTCCGGTCCTTCTGCCATAACCCGAACGATGGGTTCCGTACCAGAGGGGCGCACCAGAACGCGTCCATTGCCCGCCAACTCTTCTTCTACTTCGCGAATCGCCTGCTCAATCGCGGCGTTGCCTGCCAGCTTGGATTTATCTTCGACACGAACATTGATCAAAAGCTGCGGGTACTTGGTCATCACCTGCTTGAGCTCGGACAATGTTTGGCCCGACTCCTTGATGATATTCAGCAATTGCAGACCCGTCAGCAGACCGTCTCCAGTCGTGTTGTAATCCAAAAAGACGATGTGGCCTGATTGTTCGCCACCCAGATTGTAGCCGCCGCGGATCATTTCCTCCACGACATAACGGTCTCCTACCGCCGTCTTGGTGGTGTTGATCGCGCACTCCTCCATGCCTTTGAAAAAGCCCATGTTGGCCATTACTGTGGTCACAACTGTATTGTTGTTCAGCTTGCCTTTGGCTTTCATCGCACGGGCGCAGATGGCCATGATGTAGTCCCCGTCGACAATCTCGCCGGTCTCGTCTACGGCGATGCAGCGGTCGGCGTCCCCGTCGAAGGAAAGTCCCAGATCGGCTTTATGCTTCAATACTTCCTCCTGAAGACGCTCCGGATGGGTCGACCCGCAATTCTCGTTGATATTCACGCCATTCGGATTGGCTCCGATGGTGATCACTTCCGCTTCCACGTCTGCAAACAGACGGGCTGCCAGCGAAGAGACCGCCCCATTCGCACAATCGAGGACGACCTTCAAACCATCAAAGCGTTCCCCGACCGTGCTTTTCAGATGAGACAAGTACTTCTGTCCGCCCTCCAGGAACTCCAGAACCGTACCGATCTGCTCTCCGGTCGGGCGCGGCATTGTATCTTCTACTGCGTCCAGGTATTGTTCGATTTCTGCTTCCATAACGTCCGACAGTTTGAAGCCATTGCTGCCGAAGAACTTGATTCCGTTATCCGGAAACGGGTTGTGCGAGGCGGAGATCATAACACCCGCATCTGCACCCAGCGCACGTGTAAGATAAGCTACACCAGAAGTGGAGATGACGCCCAGTCTGACTACTTCCGCTCCGACCGAAAGCAGGCCAGCCAACAGAGCACTTTCTAACATCTGTCCGGAAATGCGCGTATCGCGCCCGATTACCACCTTTGGTTTCCCTTCCAGCTTGTGTCTGGTCAACGCATACCCGCCTACGCGTCCGATTTTAAATGCCAGTTCTGGTGTCAACTGCGTATTGGCTACACCGCGCACACCGTCAGTTCCGAAATACTTCCCCATGTTTGTCCCTCATTTCCTTCCTTGTGCACACAACAGCTTATGTCTACCTAGTCTTGTTCGTGATTTCCACTGTCACCTTTTTCGGTGCGTTGGCCGCCGGCTTGATGTAGTCCGACTGGTTAAAAATGTAATTCAACGCAACCTCGTACACACCTGCTGGCATGTTGCTTACGTCCGCGACGATCTGCAAGTCTTCTTGTCTGAAAGTATCCAGCACCTCTGCAGCGCCGATCGCATCGAAGTCCACCGTGGAAATTTCCTCCCCGTCCGTAGACAGCACCTTTGCCGTCATGTTCTCCGACAACCCGCTGATGCGGATCGGGATCTTCTCCAGACGCTTGGTCGCGGAGGGAACTACCTTCAATGATACCTTCAAATACTCTGGTTCTACCTTTACGATATTGTCCATTATCGGTATTTTTAGCTCCAAGACACGATCTGATGTAAGATTGCTCAGATCGATATTTGGCCCAGGGTATGTGGTTGCTTTCAAGGCATCCACCACTTCTTTGGGGCCATAGACGGTCACTTCATCCACAGTGCTATCCACACTAGCCAAACTATATCCATTGGGCATTTCGTTCGTCAAGTTTATTTTCAGTGGCACTTTTACGAACGGACTGGTCACTGGAATGTTTACCTCGACCGTCAAAGGAACGACATCTGCTCCCTGAATGACATTGCCTGACTTGTCCACTACCTTCAATGGCACCGTCGTCTTGATCGGCGATGTAGCGCCCTCCAGATCGACAGAAGCCTTGACCGCAGCTACCGTGTCCACCTGGCTCTCCGGTACCCGTACGAGGGCTCTAAACGGCTTGACGATGGGCTCTCCCGCCGAATATCCAGGAGCCACTTGTCCCAGCATCTCGACGTTCACTTCCCGCTCGACCGTCTTCTTCTCTTCCAACGTAATCTCAACGATGTTGGGGATGATCCCCACCTTCACTTCTTCAGGAAAACCCTTGTACTGTACCGGCACTTTATGCGTTCCTTTGCCCAATCCGGTGGCATCTACATAGACCTCCCAGGAATCAGACGGGAAAAAATTATGCCGGTAAAAAGGGTTGTTGCTCTGCAGCGCGACCTGCACGGTACGCTGTTGTTTTACGACTTGGTATTGGTCCGTATCGTATTTCACATGCAGATTGACCCCGTCAATAAAGACGGGCTGGTTTCCGTCAGTCGTGGACGTCGGCTCTGATTCCAGGTTGACGACCATCCACATCATGACGGCCAGTAAAAGAGCTACTGCCCGTGCAAACCAGTGACTATTCAACCATTTATCCATGTTTTCGCCTCCATTGCCAACGACTTCCCATGGATTTTCCTTTGGAGAGAGGCTGCAGTTTTTCCGTCAGCATCTCTGCCAGCTGGGCCTCCGTCAAGTTGCGATTCATGTCTCCATTCGCGGCAAAGGATACCTGACCTGTCTCCTCAGACACGATGATCGAGATCCCGTCTGACACCTCGCTAAGCCCGATGGCCGCGCGATGGCGTGTCCCCAGTTCTTTTGAGATGGAGTTATTCTCGGACAGCGGCAAATAGCAGGCTGCAGCCAGAATGACGTCCTTTCGCATAATCACGGCACCGTCATGCAGGGGCGTATTCGGAATAAAAATATTGATCAGCAATTCCGAACTGACCCGGCCATTGATCCCGATACCGGTCTCCACATAGTCGTTTAGACCTGTCTCCCTCTCAATCACGATCAATGCGCCGATGCGCCTCTTCGCCATATAGGTAACGGATTTGCACACTTCCTGAACCACCCGGCTGACACTGTCCTCATCCTGCGTGCCGCTCGAGCGTGAAAACAGCTTGCCTCTTCCCAGCTGCTCCAGTGCGCGGCGCAGCTCCGGCTGGAAGATAATCACCACTGCCAAGACTCCGAAGGTAAACGCTTGTGACATCAGCCAATGAAGCGTTGTAAGCTGAAAATACTTGCTGAGAAGCCAAGTAGCAATGATCAGCATGACGCCTTTTAGCAACTGTACCGCTCGCGTACCGCGGATGAGCATAATCAATTTATATATCACGTATGTAACGAGTAATATATCCGTTGCATACCGTAGCAAATCCCCGTAATCCAACGATATCATAGCGAAGCCCCCATATCCCGCTCCATCTCAATGCAGGCAGTCTGTCTCCTGTGGAAAAAGCACGGCTGCGCATGCCGTGCTGACGATTCCGTACTCTCTATTTTCTCTTATCGCATGATGGGAAGCAAGTCATTTCCAATATTTTTCACCTCATACCAGATCCAATCGACAATCGCTTCGATGGATTCTGTATTGCCCACTACCTGAGCAGTTGAGGCTACGAAGACTTTTCCTTCGATGGCGACGACATTGCCTCGCACTTCTCCTTGAACTTCCACATCTCCGTTGCGCACGACCAAGTCCCCGTCAATGCTGGTTCCCTCAGGCACCACCACGACATTGCGCTCACGATCTATTTTTAGTTTATCCATATTTGCGGAGGATACCTGTAGTATATCATTTCGATCAAACCAGTTGGCACTTAAACTTCCGGCCATCAGTACGAAAAAGACAGCCGCTGCCGTAAGAAACGGATGGTTCCGCAACCAGGAGGAAAACAGGTTCTTCTTGGTTGGAGCGGGCAACTTTGCGAGAACGCGTGCTGTAAAGTCAGGTGAGACGTGAATATGCGAAGCGCTTTGTACAAAAGCGATCACCCGCTGCAATTCATGCATATGCTGCCGACAGCTAGAACATGTTTTCATGTGGTTTAGCAGGCTTTGATTGGCCAGCTCGTCAGTCTCACCATCTAGACATTCGTGAATGAGGACAACCATTTCTCGGCATTCCATCTTCATTTACTCCTTTCTCACATCAATCGCAACTTGCTGCGCAGCGCTTCTCGACCGCGATGGATCCGGGTCTTGATCGTCGTGATGGGCAGCTTGACGATGTCGCTGATTTCCTGCAAGGATAAGTCTTCAATGTAACGCAGGATCATAATCGAGCGATATTTGGGCTGCAAATGAGATAATGCATCCTGCACCGTCTGCTGCAGCTCCTGCGTTACGACTTTGTCCTCAGGTGTCCGCTCACTCGAAGACAAGCGCGAATACCAGTCGAGGCCTTGGCCTGGCTCCACTTCTTCATCCAACGAAAAGTCCGGCCTCTTTTTTCGCCCGCGGTCAATACACAGATTGGTGGCAATCCGGTAAATCCACGTCGAAAATTTATAGCTCGAATCATACGTATGCAAATTGGCATACACGCGCAAGAAGGTTTCCTGCGCAATGTCCTCCGCATCCTGGCGATTTCCCACCATGCGATACGCGAGTTGAAATATCTTGTCTTTATAAATCTCGACCAACTCGGCAAAAGCTTCACGGTCTCCCCGTTTCGCTCGCTCGGTTAATCGCTTTTCTACAAAATCCATGCGATCCTCCCCGCAATACCGTACTCCTATATACGGACGATAAAGCATATGGTTTCGTATTTTGGCATGTTTGTGCAGGTAAAGTATGTGGGAATAAAAGTAATATCACAACTGTATCCCCATATAGTAATGGTGATGGACCTTCACAAATTGACGCTGTAAGGAGAGTGGGACAGATGAACGAAAATGAAGTTCTCCTTCAGATCGAGAAGTTACGCCAAGAACTGAATGACCGATACAAGGAGCAATCAACCATTACGCCAGAACTGGTGAAATTGAGTGTACAACTCGATCATTTATTAAACAAGCTACATCCCCATCCTTAGAATGTACTGCTTTCTTGGAGCAAAGTAAAGAAAAGAAACTGTAAAAAATTGTACAATTCTACACCGCCGAAACAAGCATAGATAATACGAAAGAGAGGGTCCCTCCCCCTCTCTTTTCCTTTTGCGCTTATAGCAATTTGTCGCCAAAAACAGAACTCATCAAAGCTACAGCGACTTGTGCCGTATGGTTTCGCTGGTCAAGAATTGGATTTACCTCGACAAATTCGGCCGAGCATAGGATATCTGCATCTGCCAACATTTCCATAGCCAAATGGCCTTCCCGATAGGAAATACCGCCAATTACGGGCGTCCCCACCCCTGGTGCATCATGTGGGTCCAGTCCGTCCAAATCAAGGCTTAGATGCACTCCTTGCGTTTGTTTTGACACGTGGTCTATCGCTTCATCCATCACGCGGGCCATCCCCAGCTTATCGACCTCATGCATGGTAAATACTTTCATGCCAATGCGCTTGATCAGTTCACGCTCTCCTTCATCCAATGACCTGGCTCCGATGATGACCACATTCTCAGGCTTTATCTTGGGGGCATAACCGCCAATCTGGACAAGCCTTTCGTGACCGTACCCCAGGCTGGCGGCTAAAGGCATTCCGTGGATGTTACCGGACGGGGAGGTTTCACCTGTATTCAGGTCCCCATGAGCATCGAACCATATGACACCCAAATCGCGAACTTTTTGCGCAACCCCTGCAATCGTCCCAAGAGCAATGCTATGATCGCCGCCGAGGATCAAAGGAAAACGACCCTCCTGCATAATCTGGCTGACTACTGTAGCCAATTGGGCATTTGCCTCAACTACTTCATCCAAGTACTTATGATTCTCCGTTTCCATATAACGATGTGGTCGGTTCACCGAGATGTCGCCTTTATCTTCAATGTTCAAGCCCATCTGTTCCAGGCGAGCGACTATTCCTGCATACCGAATCGCACTTGGCCCCATATCAACGCCACGACGATCTGCACCTAAATCCATTGGTACACCCACGATACTTATGTTCTTGTTCATGAAGCTGCCCCCTC
>NZ_KI629786.1:140000-205000 GCF_000503775.1 Brevibacillus panacihumi W25
ATCAACGCAGCTATGAGGAAATAACGTCTCTGATCCTCCCACAGTCGCTGTATATTCGCTTTCATACGCACGCTCCTCCATATCCCAATAATTCCACTATATTCATTTTACCTCACCAATAGTCGATCCACCAAAGAATATCCTCGTCTGATCCGCATAAACTGATATCGGACAAAGGAGGTGCTTATCCATGAGATATATCTTCGTCGTCAGTGCACAACGACTGAAGCAAATTTTGATTGTTGGCACCACGCTTTTGTTGGCGGTCGTGCTCGGTTACCATGAACGCGATACCCTATCAGCCTTCTCCGAACAACCCCAGGAACAGGTACAGGGGCCGCATGCCATCTATAAGGTCGACACCAAGGAAAAGAAAATCGCCCTTACCTTTGACATCAGCTGGGGAGAGACGCGAGCCGAACCTATCCTCGATATCCTGAAGGAAAAGAACGTCAAAGCCTCCTTTTTCCTCTCTACTTCCTGGGTGCAGCGCCAACAGGACACGGTAAAGAGGATCAAGGAAGACGGATTTGAAATCGGATCGCACGGCCATAAACACGAATTCTACACCAAGTACTCCGATGACGAGATTCGTTCACAAATTCGCCGGGCCGACTCCATTCTCACTGAAATGACTGGCAAGAAACCAAGTCTGATCCGTTTTCCCAACGGTGATATCGACAAGCGCGTTCTGACGATTGCCAACAGCCTGGGATACACCGTCATCCAATGGGACACGGACTCACAGGATTGGACGAATCCCGGCACCGATGTCATCGTCAACAACGTTCTCTCCAAAGCCCATCCTGGTGACATCGTTTTGATGCATGCCAGCGATTCCAGCAAAGAGACGCATTTGGCGCTGCCTGTCATTATCGACAAACTCCGGAAACAAGGGTATGAATTTGTCACTGTATCCGAATTGATCTCCGGGACCCAAGTAAACAGCCAAGAAGTTAAGTAAGCAAAAAGCTGGCCTCCAAAATGGGGTCAGCTTTCTGTTTTTAACACTCGATGCAGTTGCATCACTTGCCATACGTTGCAGAATAATAAAGGAACCAGCATGGAAAACGTCGCATGGACACCCATTTCTTTCAACGCTGGAATCCACTCCATTGCCGTTGCCACAAACATAAAAAACAGCGTCGGAACGAACGCATTCCGATTCGTAACACTCACTTTTCCATAGGCGGTAGCAACTGCTACGATCAAGAGCATCGTTGGTTCAAAAAAGAACGGGAGTACCGAGCCACCATTACCCAGTGAATTATAGCGCAGGTAAACCATATCAAAAAAGGCAAACAAAACGAGGAAAATCTGAATGCTCCGCCATAATGATGCAGAGCGAATAATCGTTTTTGCAAAATAATTAATCGTCATATAGGCAAAGAAGCCCATTTGGGAAACGATACTAATCGTCATGCCATACAACAGGTACATGAGCATTCCCATAAAAAAATTGCCCATATCCCCTTCCGTCATTTTGGCCCAATCAAAAATAATGGCGACCAGAATTCCACCCAGCCCGCCAAGCAGCAAGGTAGTAATAAACAGCCAGCCATATTTGCGTAAACTCACCAACAGCCCCTCCAATCCACATTCGCTTATGATTGTACCAATGCAAGAAAGAAAATACTAGCGTAAGAACAAAACAAAATGCGCACGTTACTCATAGGCGAAAGTTAAAGAAGGAGGTGTCCACCCCATGAAGAAAATGGCTTTCCCTGCTTGGCTGCTGTTAATCGCCTGTCTGCTTCTCTCGAGCTGCGCAAGCGGACAAGGGCAAAGTTCGTCTCAGCCAGATTACAAAAGCATGAAAGACATGGTGCTGGACATATTGCAGACGGAAGAAGCCAAAAAATCCGTGGAAAAGATGATGAAGGACGAAAAGTTCAAGCAGAACATCATGTTGGATGAATCCACGGTACGCACTACGCTGATCCAAAGCATGACCAACCCCAGCAGTCCTCACATTAAAGAGGCTTTTAAAGACCCCAAATTCGCCAGTACGCTGGCCAAGTCAATGAAAGATGAGCAAAAAAAACTGATGAAGGACCTGATGAAGGACCCTGAGTATCAAAAAGACTTAGTCACAGTCATGAAAGATCCGGAGTTTGAAAAAAACCTGATGGATTTGATGAAAAGCTCCGCCTATCGCCAGCAAACCATGACGATCATGAAGGAATCCCTGCAAAGCCCATTATTTCAAGCTGAATTAATGCAGCTTATGACCAAGGTATCCGAAGAAATGACCAAGCCAAAGGAATTGAAGTCCAAGAAAAAAGGACAAGGCGGCGGTGGCAGTGGTAGCCACGGCGGAGGAGGAGAAGGCGGCGGGTCTCAATAAACAGAAAAGGTGAGCTCTGCGCGAGCCCACCTTTTTTCCATCCCTATGCTTGTGTCTCACATTTCTGCGCGACACGCTTAGCCATGTCGAGATAGATCTGTCCAATCGGACTGTCCTGCTTGTAGACGGATGGGGAATAATCCGGTTCAGAAGGGTGATTTTCCGGCTGTCCGAGAGGAATCTGTGCCAGCAGGTCACAGGTCAGTGTCTCAGCAAGCTTCGCACCGCCACCGCGTCCGAACACATATTCTTTGGAGCCATCCTTCGCTTCGTACCAAGCCATATTCTCGACGACACCCAGGATTTCGTGACCAGTCCGTTTGGCCATCGCTCCGGCCCGCGCCGCTACAAAAGCAGCTGTCGGATGAGGCGTCGTTACGACGATTTCCATGCTTTGCGGAATCATCGTGTGCACATCCAACGCCATATCTCCTGTTCCTGGGGGCAAGTCCAGCAACAAATAGTCCAGCTCTTCGCCCCAGTGAACTTCTGTGAAAAAGTTGCGAAGCATTTTGCCCAGCATCGGACCACGCCAGATCACCGGTGCGTTGTCCTCGACGAAGAAGCCCATCGACATGACTTTCACGTTTTGCTTTTCCACAGGCAGGATCGTCTCGCCGATCACTGTCGGACGCTGATCGATGTTCATCATGTCCGGCACACTGAACCCGTAGATGTCAGCATCAATAATCCCGACCTTCTTGCCCAGACGCGCCAAAGCCACTGCCAGGTTCACCGTGACGGTGGATTTTCCAACCCCGCCTTTTCCAGACGTAATCGCGATGAAGGTTGTCGCCGAATCCTTGTCCAAAATTGGATTCAGCAATGGCGTTTTTCCAGGTGTCATATTGTGAGTCTGATTTCCGCGCAGCTGCGCGCTGAGTGCCGCTCTTTCTTCATCCGTCATCGCCCCGAACTGCAGCTTCACCTCTTCCGCTCCCAGAGCCTTCAAGGCAGAGACGACATCATCTTCAATTTTTGCTTTCAACGGACATCCCGAAATGGTTAATACCACCGTAAGACTGATCGTAGTCCCTTCGATCTGAATGTCGCGAATCATATTCAGTTCAACCAGACTGCGATTAATCTCAGGATCTTTTACATCACGCAATGCCTCGAGAACCTTCTCCTTAGTTAACATTCTGATCCCCCCATCTATACTTGACCACATTTTTTGCTTCTTTACGCTGTGTGAAAGCCGTGCGGGTACATTATAGCATACTCGAAACACAGGAACACCGGGGAGCACCACTTACGGTGCAGTTGGCGCTTTTTCCCCGGCGTACTGTCTTAGGATTCCCTGATAAATTGCATTTGCCATGGCTTTTTGATAATCGACGGAGCGCAGCTGCTCCGCTTCTTTGGTGTTGCTGACAAATCCAACCTCCACCAGCACCGCCGGACAGGTTACCTCCCTGATTAAAAACACCTTCTCTGTTTTGCTCGGCACTCGGTTGGTATTGCCGATCACACGTTTGATTTCATCCTGGATCAGATAAGACATCTCCTGGCTCTTTTTGAAAGCAGGTGCATAAAAGGTCTGGGCTCCTGACCATTTCGCGGATGGAATCGAATTTACGTGAATGCTGACCAAAAAATCGGGAGCATGCTCATTGATAAACTTGACCCGATTTCGTATATCCTCTGACTTTCGTCTGCGATTTTGATCCGCTTCCGGGGATGCCAAATCCTTGTCCTCTTCTCTCGTCATGATGACATACGCCCCCGATTGCTGAAGAAAGTCCCGCAGATACATGCTGATTGCCAGTGTTACTTCTTTTTCCACTACGCCCCCATCAGCCGATACCGCTCCTCCATCCTTTCCTCCATGTCCCGGATCGATCGCGATCACGGTCCCGGCCAGTGGCAGCGACCACGCCATCCATGAGGAGCGATCGGGTGCTTCATAGGTAAACAACACCATTAACAAAGCAAAAGCCAGTATCCAGCCTATTCCTTTACGTGTCACTGTCTACCGTCCCCTTTTGTCCCATTCTCGTTCCATCTTATGGACAAACGTGGACAAATATGACGGCATGGACAAAGGAAAATCTCCCTGCGCGATTGTATAAAATAAGAGAATAAAAAAGGGAGGGGTAGGAATGGACTCAAAGGTGGCTCGAAAAAGGGCGGAGCTCTCAGGAAAGGCTACTCATGTGCTCGATGCAAGAACATTGGATTCTTCCCACAAAAGACTGGCTGAGCTTCTGACGGAAGGACTCACGGTGCTGGATGTCGGCTGCGGCACCGGAGCGATTACACACGGGATTGCAAAAATAGTCGGATCGACAGGACGTGTCGTAGGTATAGACAGCAACCCAGCCCTCATAGAAAAGGCAAGCCACACTCATCAGGCCATTCCCGGGTTATCCTTTCTGACAGCTGATATTTTCAATCTCCCTTTCAAGGAAGAATTCGATATCGTTACCTCTGCAAGAGTTCTGCAATGGCTATCCAGGCCAGAAGAGGCATTACACATGCTGAAAGCTTCCACCAAACCAGGAGGCTGCATCCTCATTCTGGACTACAACCACGAAAAAATAGCTTGGGAACCTGAACCCCCGCCCAGTATGAAATTGTTTTACTCCGCCTTTTTACAATGGCGTTCGGATGCCGGCATGGATAATGCGATTGCAGATCATCTTCCAGCACTCTTTCACAGCATAGGTCTCGACGACGTATCGATTACATCTCAACACGAGACAGCAAACAGAACCGATGCGGATTTTCTTTCACGTATCCGGATTTGGGCGGATGTGGCCGCAAGCAGAGGGTTACAAATGGTTCAGGATGGATATGTAACGGAGAGTGAACGAGCTCGGGCCGAAATGGAATATCTGGATTGGATGGAGAACACAGCACAATCCCAAACGCTGTATATGCTAGCTGTGGAAGGAATCAAACCTAGGTAAATGCTCAAAAGAGTAAAAACCCCTGACCAATATAGGCCAGGGGCGAACATACTTGTCGGCAAGCAATTAGCGCTTGGAGAATTGAGGCGCGCGACGAGCAGCTTTCAAGCCGTATTTTTTACGCTCTTTCATACGAGGATCGCGAGTCAGGAAGCCAGCGCGTTTCAGAGCGCCGCGCAATTCCGGATCTGCTTTCAACAAAGCGCGTGCTACACCATGACGGATTGCACCAGCTTGACCAGTGGTTCCGCCACCGTTTACGTTAACCAATACATCGTAGCGACCCAGTGTTTCAGTCAAAACGAGTGGTTGTTTCACGATCAATTTCAGCGTTTCCAAACCAAAGTAAGTATCCATTTCACGTTTGTTGATCACGATGCGACCTTCACCTGGAACCAGGCGAACACGTGCTACGGAGTGCTTACGACGACCTGTACCGTAGTATTGTACTTGTGCCACGTATATTTCCTCCCTTTACCTTAACCGCGGATTTGCCAAGCTTCTGGTTTTTGTGCTGCATGTGGATGCTCAGTTCCAGCGTATACTTTCAGCTTGGTGAACATTTGACGTCCCAGGCTGTTTTTAGGCAGCATACCTTTTACAGCGAGTTCGAACATACGCTCTGGCTTTTTGTTCAACATGTCGCCAGCAGTTGTCTTTTTCAAACCACCTGGATACAGGGAGTGAGTGTAGTAAATTTTGTCTTGCAGTTTGTTACCAGTCAATTTCACTTTGTCAGCGTTGATGACGATTACGAAATCGCCAGCATCAACGTGAGGAGTGAATTCTGGTTTCAGTTTACCGCGCAGAATCGAAGCTACTTCGCTAGCCAGACGGCCCAGCGTTTGACCTTCTGCGTCAACGATGTACCATTTGCGCTCTACTTCGAGCGGTTTCGCCATATATGTGGTACGCATGTTTGTCCCTCCTAAATATCTTGCCTAACGCAAATGCTATAACCAAACATTCAAAAGAGAAAATTGCAAACTGTAACGGGTGAGCAACTTCTCCAGGTGTTCCATATAAATACGATCTTGTCATTTTAATTCCCGGGGCTAGAGTGGGGCTAGGCGGGGTTAAAATACCAAGGAATATCGTACTACATAGAGGTGTCAGAGTCAAGTGCCATCTCCAAGGCTAATCTTTGGAAATCTGTCCATCATAGAAGACTTCCCACATCGTCAAACCCTTGGCTGGCGCTGTTTTTCCAGCTCGCTCCCGATCACATGCCGCCAGAATCTCTTTTACCTCCTGCGGGTCTCTTTTTCCCTGTCCGACCTCCACCAATGTCCCGACGATAATGCGAACCATGTTGTATAGAAAACCGTTGCCGCGGCAAGTCACCCACACCTCATGACCACGTCGGTCCACGGATAAGTGATAGACGGTGCGCACCTTGTCCTCGACAAAGGTCTTGGCCGAACAAAAAGAGGTAAAGTCATGCTCCCCCACCAGATGCGAAGCCGCCTGCTGCATCGCCTCCACATCAAGCGGATAGCGAATATGGTCGGCATACCGATGGCGAAACACGTCCGCTACCGGGTCATTGTCGATGCAGTAGCGATACTCTTTTACCCGGACGTCGAACCGCGCGTGAAAGGACGCCTCTGCCTCTTCGACAGAACGAATCACAATCGCGTCGGGCAGTTGGTTATTCAACACAAAACGCCATTTGTCCAGAGGGATATGGCTCGCTGTGTCAAAGTGAATCACCTGACCGCGCGCATGCACTCCGGCGTCCGTCCGCCCTGACCCGAAGATCTGGATCTTTTCCCCGGTTACTCGTTCGAGGGCAGCCTCAATCTCCCCCTGGATCGTGATCTGATCCGGCTGGACCTGAAATCCGCTGTAGTCGGTCCCGTCATAGGCAACGATGCATTTGAGCCGCCTCATGTACGCCACCACCCGATTGCAAGGATCAGCAATACGGCTGCCACCGCGATCAAGCTGTCGCGCCATGAAAAACGCAGCTTGTTCAGGCGCGTCCTGCCGACACCACCACGGTATCCCCGGGCCTCCATCGCCATGGCGAGCTCCTCAGCACGCCGAAACGCGCTGACAAACAGCGGAATCGCGATCGGGATCAGATTTTTCGCTCTGCGTACCAGATTCCCGCTGGTAAAATCGGCTCCTCTCGCTGACTGAGCCTTGATGATCTTGTCCGTCTCCTCCATCAGCGTTGGGATGAAGCGCAAGGCAATCGACATCATCAATGCGATCTCATGGACAGGAACACCGATTCGGCCAAATGGTCCGAGCAAACGCTCCAGGCCCTCTGTCAGATCCATCGGTGAAGTCGTCAACGTCAGCAAAGAACTAAAAAGAATAAGAAGACCGAGACGTATGGAGATAAAGATGGCTTGCCGCACCCCTTGCTCCTCAACGGTGAAACTGCCTAGCTGATAGTAGACGGTTCCCCCTTTGGTAATGAAAATATGGAGTACGACGGTAAAGAGGATCAACAGCCAGACCGGCTTCAGGCTTTTCAGGATATAGGAAAGAGAAAGCCGGGAAAGTAGAATGGAAAAAACAGTAAATGCTATGAGGATCGAATAGGTAATCGAATTGTTCGCCAAAAATACCAATGTGGCAAACATAACGATAAACAGCAGCTTGCTCCGCGGATCCGCCAGATGGAGAAACGAACGTCCCGGCACATATTGACCGATAGCAATATTCTGCAGCATGCCCTAGCACTCCTTCGGCACGGACAGTCGTTTCAACACATGAGCGATCAGCTCCTCTTCCCGATACAGGGTAGCAGGGAGGCGAGCTGTGTCCGGCAGCAATTGATTGATTCGCGAGATGAAGGAAACGGTTTGCGGCACGTCGAGGGACAAGTCCCGGAGCCTATCAGCCTGTTGGAAAACTTCCTCGGGTCTGCCCTGCATCACCACTTCTCCCCCAGCCAGCACCAGCATGAGATCCGCATAACGCGCAGCTTCCTCCATACTATGTGTGACCAGCAAGGTCGTCAGGTTCTGCTCTCGGTGAATCCGGTGAATCCCTTCCAGAATTGCCTTGCGACCAGCAGGATCGAGACCTGCCGTAGGCTCATCCAAGACAAGCACCTTGGGTTGCATCGCCAGTACGCCAGCGATCGCTACACGCCGCATCTGTCCGCCGCTCAGTTGAAAGGGAGATCTGTCCTTGATCGCTTCGTAGTCCAATCCGACAAGCTCCAACGCTTCGCGCGCCCGAGACTCAGCCATGCTTTCGGGCAACTCGAAGTTGAGGGGACCAAAGCATACGTCTTTGGCGACCGTCTCCTCAAACAATTGGTGCTCCGGATACTGGAAGACAAGACCGATATCCTTGCGTTTGGCAGGGGGAATGCGTTTCGTCGGAGTGATGACAACATCCCCAATCGTGATCTCTCCAGAGGTCGGAGAGAGCAGCCCATTGAGATGCTGGATCAACGTAGACTTCCCCGAACCGGTTTGTCCGATAATCCCTACGAAAGCACCAGATGGTATCTTCAGCGATATATTTTTCAAGGCAAGCCGTTCAAATGGCGTTCCCTTGCCATACAGATGGCTTACTTGGTCAAAAGTAATCTGCATAGGTGCTCCACCAGCTCCTCTTGATGCAGTCCAAACGGGAGATCGTACCCCTTGGCCACCAGTTCATGACGGACACGTACCGTGAAAGGCACATCCAAGCCAGCCTCCTGCAGCCGCTCTACCTGTGAAAAAACTTCACCAGGCTGCCCGTCCATGAGGACCTCTCCGCGATTCATCACGATTACTCTGTCTGAATCGACCGCTTCTTCGGGAAAATGCGTGATATTGACGATGGTAATGCCTTCTTCCCGATTCAGTTTTTTCGCCAGGTGCATGACTTCCTGACGGCCCTGAGGGTCGAGCATGGCGGTAGCTTCGTCCAATATAATAACAGAAGGACGCATCGCCATGATGCCAGCTATCGCTACTCGCTGCTTTTGTCCGCCTGACAACCGATAGGGTTGAGCCAGCGTGTAGTTCTCCATTCCGACAGAGTGCAGGGCCTCATCAATGCGCTTGCGCATCTCCTGGGGATCTACCCCCATATTTTCAAGGCCAAAGGCAACGTCATCCTCAACGGTCGCCCCGACAATCTGATTATCCGGGTTCTGGAAAACCATTCCCACATGACGGCGAATCTCCCAAATCATTTCTCCATTCCTGGTATCGGCACCACTGACCAGAATCGTTCCGCTTTCGGGAAGGAGCAACGCGTTCATCAATTTCGCGAGAGTCGACTTTCCGGAACCGTTATGCCCCAATACGGATACGAACGATCCCTTGGCAATCGTCAAATCGACTCCCTTTAATACTTCTACCCGTTGGCCTTCTTCTCCATCATAGGAAAAAGCGACATTTCGAAACGTCAGCAGGTTCTCCTCGTTCATGGGTCAGTCACATCCCTCAACCTCATCCATCCTGGCAATAAAGAAAAAAGAGTTGAAGCAGAGTCCAGCCTATGACCAGATCTGCCCCCACCCTTTTCGCGGTAGTTTACCAGGTCAGAGATAGAATCCCGTGCCCTCGGTCAAACGACCATTTTTACCATCTATTACACCAGCTCGATGAATGCCATAGGAGCTGCATCCCCACGACGAGGACCGGTTTTCAGGATACGAGTGTATCCACCGTTGCGCTCTTTGAAACGAGGCGCGATTTCATCAAACAGTTTTTGTACAGCATCGCGACCTTCAGCGTTCGCTACTTCTTTGCGTACAAAAGCAGCTACTTGACGACGAGCATGCAGATCTCCACGCTTCGCCAGCGTAATCATTTGCTCAGCGATTGGGCGCAGTTCTTTTGCCTTCATCTCGGTCGTTTCAATGCGCTCGTGAATGATCAGGTCCGTTACCAAGTCGCGGAACAACGCTTTACGCGCCGCACTGCGACGACCCAATTTACGGTATGCCATGTTCTTAACCTCCCTTATCACGCTGACTATGCCACGCAGATACTTCGGTGCATCCACGTAGGCAAAACCAGATCTGTAGTTCCCTTAAAGGGATCCCGAAGAACAAATGGTGGCCTTGGGCTTCGATACCCTAGTCGTCGCTGCGCAAAGACAAACCGAGCTCAGCCAGCTTCTCTTGCACCTCTTCCAGGGATTTGCGACCCAGATTGCGCACTTTCATCATATCTTCTTCGGTTTTCTGCGTCAGCTCTTGCACGGTGTTGATCCCTGCACGCTTCAGGCAGTTGTAGGAACGAACGGAAAGATCCAGCTCTTCGATGGTCATCTCCAAGACTTTCTCTTTCTTGTCCTCTTCCTTCTCAACCATGATTTCAGCATCTTTCGCTTCATCTGTCAGACCGACAAACAAGTTCAGATGCTCTGTCATGATTTTGGCGCCAAGACTTACGGCTTCTTCCGGACTGATGCTGCCGTTTGCCCATACCTCAAGCGTCAACTTATCATAGTTCGTCATTTGCCCGACACGGGTATTTTCGACTTGATAGTTCACACGTTTGATTGGCGTGTAGATGGAATCAATCGGAATCACGCCAATAGGCAAATCCTCCGATTTGTTTCCGTCTGCTTGAACATATCCACGACCACGGCCTGCTGTCATACGAATGTGTAGTCGTCCGCCATTCGCCAACGTAGCAATATGAAGATCAGGGTTCAAGATCTCCACATCGCTGTCAGCACGGATATCTCCCGCCTTGACGATGCCCTCGCCTTCCGCATCGATTTCGATGATTTTTTCTTCATCGGAATGGATCTTCAGAGCGAGGCCTTTGATATTCAGGATGATCTCGGTCACATCTTCAACGACGCCTTCAACAGTCGAGAATTCGTGCAGAACACCATCAATTTGCACGGTACGAACTGCCGCACCTGGCAACGAAGAGAGGAGAATCCGTCTCAGAGAGTTGCCAAGAGTAGTTCCATAACCGCGCTCAAGAGGTTCCACTACGAATTTTCCGTACGAGTTGTCGTCGCTTACTTCCACAACCTCGATTTTTGGTTTTTCTATTTCTATCATTAAACAAACCCTCCTTCAAAACGTCGAAATTCTTGGGTGGGCCGCATACGTGCCCACTCAGGAATTTCCCCGGCGGTTTACCGTTTGCGTGCATGACGAGCAAATAAATCAGAATTTACCATTCTAGTATGGACATGTTCTGAACGATATAAACCAGTTACACGCGGCGACGTTTTGGTGGACGGCAACCGTTGTGCGGAATCGGTGTCACGTCTTTGATCATATTCACTTCGAGACCGGCAGCTTGCAGGGAACGGATCGCTGCTTCACGACCAGCACCTGGGCCTTTTACCGATACTTCCAGAGAGCGCATGCCATGTTCCATCGCTACGCGTGCTGCCGCTTCAGCAGCCATTTGCGCTGCAAATGGAGTGCTTTTGCGAGAGCCTTTGAAGCCGAGGGAACCAGCGCTGGACCAAGAGATTGCGTTACCATGTGGGTCAGTGATCGTAACGATGGTGTTGTTGAAAGTAGAGCGGATATGCGCTACGCCAACTTCAACATTTTTACGGTCGCGACGACGGGTACGTGTAGCTGCTTGTTTTCTTTTCGCCATGTCAGTTTACCCTCCTTTACTTCTTCTTGTTCGCTACTGTACGACGAGGACCTTTGCGCGTACGAGCATTTGTTTTGGAACGTTGGCCGCGAACAGGGAGTCCACGACGGTGACGGATACCACGGAAGCAACCGATTTCCATCAAACGTTTGATGTTCAGGGAGATCTCACGACGGAGATCGCCTTCCACCTTCACGGATTTGTCGATGTACTCACGCAGTTTAGCTACCTCGTCTTCTGTCAGATCACGGACGCGAGTGTTTACATCTACGCCAGTGGCAGCCAGAATTTTTTGAGACGTGGGGCGGCCAATACCAAAGATGTAGGTAAGAGCGACTTCCACGCGTTTCTCGCGGGGCAAGTCAACGCCAGCAATACGTGCCATGTGTAAAAAGCACCTCCTTGTTTACCCTTGTTTTTGCTTATGCTTAGGATTTTCACAAATAACCATAACGTTGCCTTTACGACGGATAACCTTGCATTTCTCGCAGATCGGTTTAACCGAAGGTCTCACTTTCATGGTTCTTGCCTCCCTTTTCTAGGGGTTTCACTTATTATTTATAGCGGTACGTAATACGTCCGCGGGTTAAGTCGTACGGCGACAGTTCAACAGTTACCTTATCCCCAGGCAGGATACGAATAAAGTGCATGCGAATCTTGCCAGAGACATGAGCAAGGATCTTGTGTCCATTCTCTAATTCTACCCGAAACATTGCGTTGGGCAAAGGTTCAATAACTGTTCCTTCCACCTCAATAACATCGTCTTTTGCCATAGTAAACTCTCCTTTCTTCTGCGCTTCAGTCGGACCATGAGTTTTGCGAAATGATCACACAACGAACTTATCGTCGACACGTTGGACGACAATCTCGGAGAAAACCGAAACCCTCGTTTACGTTCGTGTAAAAATCTCATAGCCATCTTCCGTAATCGCGATGGTGTGTTCAAAATGAGCACATGTTTTCCGATCCACTGTTACTACCGTCCAATTGTCCTCCAATGTGCGGACATAACGTTCGCCGGCATTTACCATTGGCTCAATTGCCAACACCATGCCTGGTTTCAACTGTGGACCCCGATTAGGAGGGCCGTAGTTGGGAACCTGCGGATCCTCGTGCAAGTTTTGCCCAATCCCATGCCCCACATACTCGCGAACGAGTGTGAAGCCGGCAGCTTCTGCATGAATCTGAATGGCATGTGAGATATCGGAGAGTCTGCCTCCTGGCTTCGCTTGCTCAAGTCCCTTGAACAACGATTCCTCCGTTACTCGCAGCAACCTCTGATTCTCTGAGGAAATCGTGCCGACCGGATACGTCCAAGCGGAGTCTCCATGAAAGCCTTGAAATTGGGCACCAATATCGAGGCTGATGATGTCGCCTTCTTGTAACGTCCGATTTCCTGGGATCCCGTGTACGAGTTCTTCATTGACTGAAGTACAGATACTTCCTGGAAAGCCACCGTAGCCTTTAAACGAGGGTATTGCTCCCATGCTTCTGATAAAGGTCTCGGCTAGTTCGTCCAGTTGCTTCGTCGTGACACCAGGCTTGATTGCCTTGGCCAGCTCTTGATGGGTGAGTGCTACGATCCGACCAGCTTCGCGCATAACCTCAAGTTCTGCTTTCGACTTTAGGATGATCATTCGATTACCCTCGCAACAAAGACTTGATCTGTGCAAACACGACCTGGATATCTTGTTCTCCATCGATATTTCTCAGGAGTTCCTGTTTGGTGTAGTAGTCGATAAGCGGCTGAGTTTGAGCGATGTTGACGTCGAGTCGTTGTGCAACCACTTCCGGCTTGTCGTCATCCCGCTGGTACAGCTTGCCGCCATCCTTGTCACACACGCCTGCCTCTTTTGGAGGATTAAACAATGTGTGGTAGCTAGCACCACATACAGGGCAGATCCAGCGACCTGTCAAACGTTCAATCAGGGATTCCCGACGAACATTGATGTTGATCACGTGATCGATTTCGCGTCCCAGCTCCCCGAGGGTAGCGGTCAGCGCTTCAGCCTGAGGAACGGTGCGCGGGAATCCATCCAATAGAAAGCCCTTTTTGCAGTCGTCCATCGAGACTCTTTCCCGCACGATCCCGATTACGACTTCATCGGGAACCAGCAGCCCTTTATCCATAAAAGACTTGGCCTCGAGTCCGAGCGGCGTTTCATTTTTGACCGCAGCTCGGAACATGTCGCCAGTCGAAATGTGCGGGATGTCAAACTCTTTAACGATACGTTCTGCCTGTGTCCCTTTACCGGCACCAGGCAGCCCCATCAGAATTATATTCACGTCCATTCCCTCCGTCCCATAAAGAAAAGCTTACAGAGGCTTTTCCGAAAAAAACCAAGACATTACTTGATGAACCCTTGATAGTGGCGCTTGATCAATTGGCTTTCGATCTGCTTCATCGTATCGAGAGAAACCCCGATGACGATCAAGAGAGATGTACCACCAATATAGATCGACGTCGGCAAATTGGCCAACTTGCTGAAGAAAAACGGCAAGATGGCGATCGCCATCAGGAACAATGCGCCAGCCAGAGTCAGACGGTTCAACGTACGTGTAATGTACACCTCGGTGTTTTTACCAGGACGAATACCAGGGATGTAACCGCCATTCTTCCTCATGTTTTCCGCCATTTGCACAGGGTTGATCTGTACAAAGGTGTAAAAATACGTGAAACCAATGATCAGGATAGCGTACAACGCCATTCCGATTGGTTCATTCACTTGGAAGTTATGGTAGATCCAGTTGGCAAAGCCAGTACCGGAGGCATCTACCCAGAACTGAGCGATTGTCGATGGGAACATCACGAGCGAAACAGCGAAGATGACTGGAATAACACCAGCAGAGTTGATCTTCAATGGAATATGAGTGGATTGACCACCATACATTTTCCGACCAACAACGCGCTTGGCATATTGCACAGGAATCTTACGTACACCTTGCTGCATGAAGATAACCCCGACAATAAGGGCGAGGATCACCAAGAGGATGATTACGACCTTTACGATACTGAAGAAAAGATTCTGAGACGGATCTGCAAACTGCGTTGCGTAGATCGTACCCATTCCGGTTGGAATATGAGCCACGATACCAGCCACGATCAGGATTGATATCCCGTTCCCAATCCCCTTCTCGGTAATCTGTTCCCCCATCCACATCATGAATGCCGTACCAGCCGTCAAGGTCAATGCAATGAGTGCATAGCTGCCAACCGATGTATCATTCAGCAATCCAGGAGCCATATTGTTGAAGCCGATCGTCATCCCGACGGATTGAATCAACCCCAAAATAATCGTGGAGTAGCGTGTCACCGTAGCGATTTTGCGACGGCCCACTTCTCCTTCGCGCGCCCATTGCGTAAGCTTGGGCACTACGTCCATAGAAAGAAGCTGCATGATAATGGATGCTGTGATGTAAGGCATAATCCCCATTGCAAAAATCGAGAAGTTTTGCAAAGCCCCACCA
Source organism: Brevibacillus panacihumi W25 (assembly GCF_000503775.1). Lineage (GTDB taxonomy): Bacteria > Bacillota > Bacilli > Brevibacillales > Brevibacillaceae > Brevibacillus > Brevibacillus panacihumi_A. Next base: position 155,273 of record NZ_KI629786.1, read on the forward strand.
GAGAAAGTGTTCAACAATCCCAACAATTGGTTGGTGTTTTGCTGAAACAACTCGACGTTTACATTAGGAACAGGGATAAAGGTCCCGATCCGAAAGACTACCAGCATCATAAGTGTAAACAGGATCTTACGACGCAGGTCGCCAATTTTAAAAATGTTAGTCAAGGACGCTAACATTAGATCACCTCGGTTGTTCCACCGACTTGAGCGATCTTCTCAGCAGCTGCGCCAGAGAACTTGTGAGCTTTTACGGTCAGCTTCACAGTCAGTTCGCCGTTAGCAAGAACCTTCACACCATCGCGGAGTGCGCTGATAACACCGGTTGCCAAGAGCAGTTCAGGTGTTACTACAGTGCCTTCCTCGAAACGGTTCAGCGCATCCAAGCTCACAATTGTGAACTCTTTACGGTTGATGTTGTTGAAACCGCGTTTAGGCAGACGACGGAACAAAGGATTTTGTCCACCCTCAAAACCGAGGCGAACGCCGCCACCGGAACGAGAATTTTGACCTTTGTGACCTTTACCAGCAGTTTTACCAGTACCGCTACCGATACCGCGACCGATGCGTTTACGAGTGTGACGAGAACCTTCTGCAGGTTGCAGTTCGTGCAATTTCATACGTTGCACCTCCTAACTGATTGAAATGCTTTTTACGCTTCTACTTCTTTCACTTCAACCAAGTGCTTCACTTTGAAAACCATACCGCGGATCGCAGCGTTATCTTCTTTCACCACGGACGAATTGATTTTGCGAAGACCCAGTGCTTTAACCGTATCTTTTTGATCGACAGTACGACCGATCAGGCTGCGTTTGAGGGTGATTTGCAATTTTGCCATGTTCATTCCCTCCTTATTAACCCAACAACTCGTCAACAGTCTTACCGCGCAGTTTCGCGACATCTTCCGCTGTTTTCAGACGGCCGAGGCCTTCCAGCGTAGCGTTGACCATGTTGATAGGATTGTTGGAACCAAGAGACTTACTCAGGATATCACCTACACCTGCCAGTTCGAGTACCGCACGAACAGGGCCGCCCGCGATAACACCAGTACCTGGTGCTGCAGGCTTCAGGAGTACTTTACCGGAACCGAAACGGCAGAGAACTTCGTGAGGAAGAGTCGTTCCTCTCATCGGTACGCGGATCAGTTTTTTCTTCGCGTCGTCAATTGCTTTGCGAATCGCGTCTGGTACTTCTTGAGCTTTCCCCATACCGGCACCAACGTGTCCGTTACGGTCACCCACAACAACCAGGGCGCTGAAGCTCATGCGACGTCCACCTTTAACCGTCTTAGCTACGCGGTTAACGGCGACTACTTTTTCTTCGAGCTCTAATTTGCTAGGGTCGATACGCATTCCTTACCCTCCTTGTTGTTAGAATTGCAGACCAGCTTCACGAGCTGCTTCTGCCAGTGCTTTAATACGTCCATGATAGATGTAACCACCACGGTCAAAAATCACTTCAGTCGCACCTTTTTCTTGTGCACGCTTAGCGATCAGTGTGCCAACAGCCGTAGCAGCTTCCACATTAGCCCCGTTTTTCAGGCCAAGCTCTTTATCCAAAGAAGATGCAGATGCCAAAGTTACGCCAGTTGCATCGTCAATCAGTTGAGCATAGATGTGTTTCGAAGAACGGAATACGTTCAGACGAGGGCGGATAGCAGAACCAATTACCCGTTTGCGAATACGCAGGTGACGTTTTTTCCGTGCTTTGTTTTTATCAGCTTTCGTAAACATTAAGCGGCCTCCTTTCTCATGAAACTACGCGGCTTACTTACCTTTTTTACCTTCTTTACGACGAACCACTTCATCGCTGTACTTGATCCCTTTGCCTTTGTATGGCTCAGGTTTGCGAAGTGCGCGGATTTCAGCAGCGATTTGTCCAACGCGCTCTTTATTGATCCCTTTAACCACCAGTGTGGTTTGGTTAGGAACATCGATCTCAATACCTGCTTCTGGTGTTACTTCTACTGGATGAGAGAATCCAAGAGAAAGTGTGATGCCATTGCCGCTTTTCGCAGCACGGTAACCTACACCAACCAGTTCCAGGGTACGAGTGAAGCCTTCCGAAACGCCTGTTACCATGTTGGCAACCAGCGCACGAGTTGTACCATGCAGGGAGCGGTGAAGTTTGTTGTCGCTAGGACGCTCAACGATTACTTCGTTTTCAGCGATGTTGATTTTGATATCTGGGTGAAAGCTACGAACGAGTTGACCCTTAGGGCCCTTTACCGTCAGCTCAGTTCCGTTCAGAGTGAGGGTAACGCCTGCAGGTACCACGATCGGTTTTCTACCGACACGAGACATGTGGTGCACCTCCTGTGCTTTTGCAATCTATGAATTACCAAACGTATGCGAGTACTTCTCCGCCAACGTGAGCTTGACGAGCTTGCTTGTCAGTCATAACGCCAGTGGAAGTAGAGATGATCGCGCAACCAAGTCCGCCCAGAACCTTAGGCACTTCTGTGTTCTTTGCATATACACGAAGACCAGGCTTGGAGATGCGTTTCAGACCTGTGATGACGCGCTCGTTGTTTTGACCGTACTTCAGGAAAACGCGGATAATCCCTTGCTTGTTGTCTTCGACAAACTCAGCATCGCGGATGAAGCCTTCTTCTTTCAGAATGCGCGCGATTTCCTTCTTGATTTGAGACGCCGGGATCTCCACTTTCTCGTGGCGAACCATGTTGGCGTTACGAATGCGTGTCAACATATCTGCAATTGGATCAGTCATTACCATGAGAGAAAACCTCCTTCCCGTTTCAAATTACCAGCTTGCTTTTTTCACGCCTGGAATTTGACCTTTATAAGCAAGTTCACGGAAGCAAATACGGCAGAGTTTGAATTTGCGCAATACGGAGTGAGGACGTCCGCAACGCTCGCAACGAGTGTACGCGCGAACAGCAAACTTCGGCTGACGCTGTTGCTTGATGATCATTGATTTCTTTGCCACATTCTTCCCTCCTTACGAGTGGGTTTATTTACGGAATGGCATACCCATTTGAGTCAAAAGCTCACGAGCTTCCTCATCCGTTTTTGCGGAAGTGACAATTACGATGTCCATACCGCGTACTTTATCAATTTTATCGTACTCGATCTCAGGGAAGATCAGTTGTTCCTTCAGACCAAGTGTGTAGTTACCGCGACCATCGAACGCCTTGGAAGAGATTCCGCGGAAGTCACGAACACGCGGCAGAGAAACGTTCATCAACTTGTCGAGGAAGTGGTACATACGCTCGCCGCGCAGGGTTACCTTTGCACCGATCGGCATACCTTCACGCAATTTGAAACCAGCGATGGATTTCTTCGCGCGAGTTACTACAGGTTTTTGACCAGAGATAATGGACAGGTCTTCCACTGCAGTATCCAAGGCTTTAGCGTTAGCAACAGCTTCGCCAACACCCATGTTGATGATGATTTTCTCTACTTTTGGTACTTGCATGATGGAAGTGTAGTTAAACTTGCTCATCAGAGCAGGTACGATTTCCTTCGAATACTTTTCTTTCAATCTTACTGCCATCTAGAACGTCCTCCTTTCCGACCTGACTACTTGTCGATTACTTCGCCAGATTTTTTCGCATACCGAACTTTCTTGCCGTTATCCAATACTTTGTAACCGATGCGAGTTGCTGTGCCGGACTTCGGATCGATCAAAGATACGTTGGAAACGTGAATCGGTGCTTCTTGAGTAACAATGCCGCCTTGCGGATTGGCTTGAGACGGACGGCTGTGTTTTTTCACGAGGTTGATACCTTCAACCAGAACGCGATCTTTCTTAGGAAAGGCAGCGAGAACGCGACCTTTTTTCCCTTTGTCCTTGCCCGCATTTACGATAACAGTGTCGCCTTTTTTAACGTGCATCGCTTGGTGCACCTCCTATCGAACAAACTACCTGGTTATAAACGTTCAATTAGATAACCTCTGGAGCAAGAGAGATGATCTTCATGAAATCCTTGTCGCGGAGCTCACGAGCCACAGGTCCAAAGATACGGGTACCACGAGGGGATTGATCTTCTTTGATGACAACTGCTGCATTTTCATCAAAACGAATGTAAGAACCGTCTGGACGGCGAACGCCGCTCACTGTACGTACTACAACCGCTTTAACTACTTGACCTTTCTTGACAACGCCGCCGGGTGTAGCGGATTTAACGGAGCACACAATAACATCACCGATGTTCGCCGTTTTGCGACCGGAACCACCCAGTACCTTGATGCACATGAGTTCCTTTGCACCGGAGTTGTCAGCAACAGCCAATCTCGTCTGAGTTTGGATCATTTACTGTTCCTCCTTTCGGAATTGATATCCGAAAATCTAACTTATACAATTACTGCCTCTTCGACGATACGTACCAAGCGGAAACGCTTGTCTTTGGACAATGGACGGGTTTCCATCAATTCCACGATGTCGCCCACTTTTGCCGTGTTGTTTTCGTCGTGAGCCTTGAACTTTTTGGAGTATTTCACACGCTTGCCGTACAAAGTATGCTTCTTGTAAGTTTCAACAAGAACCACGATGGTTTTATCCATTTTGTCGGAAACGACGCGACCTACAACGGAACGACGCATATTGCGATCTGCGGTCATCGTTCAAACCTCCTTCCTCAAATTAGCCGATTCCCAATTCTCTCTGGCGCAGGATGGTTTTCGCACGTGCAATATCCTTGCGCACTTGTTTGATGCGAGACGTGGTTTCGAGTTGACCCGTAGCCAACTGGAAACGAAGGTTGAACAACTCTTCTTTCAAAGAAGCGACGTTTTGTTCGATCTCGGCAGTGGTCAAATTACGGAACTCATTAGCCTTCATGTGCGTCACCACCCACTTCTTCACGCTTCACGAATTTGCACTTGATTGGCAGTTTGTGCATAGCCAGGCGCATAGCTTCGCGAGCGACTTCTTCAGGTACGCCAGCAAGTTCAAACATGATCTTGCCTGGTTTCACTACCGCTACCCATTTCTCAGGAGAACCTTTACCGGAACCCATCCGTACTTCGAGCGGTTTTTGTGTTACTGGTTTATCTGGGAAGATTTTGATCCATACTTTACCGCCACGCTTGATATAACGTGTCATCGCGATACGGGCAGCCTCGATTTGACGGTTGGTTACCCAGGATGGTTCTACTGCTTGCAATCCGTATTCACCGAACGCAATTGTGGTACCACCTTTTGCGTTACCGGCCATTTTCCCACGGTGTTGTTTACGGTGTTTCACGCGTCTTGGCGTCAACATGATTACTTGCCTCCTTCCTCAGTAGCGACGTTCTTTCTCGCTGGAAGGACTTCTCCACGGTAGATCCACACTTTCACACCGATGCGACCATAAGTGGTATGTGCTTCTGCAGTACCGTAGTCGATATCAGCGCGCAATGTGTGAAGCGGAACAGTACCTTCACTGTAGCCTTCAGAACGAGCGATGTCAGCTCCGCCCAGACGACCGCTTACCAAGGTTTTGATACCTTTCGCACCAGCGCGCAGCGTACGAGTGATCGATTGCTTTTGCGCACGACGGAAAGAAATACGGTTTTCCAATTGGCGTGCGATATTTTCAGCTACCAGAGTAGCATCCAGGTCAGGACGTTTTACTTCGTTGATATTGATATGAACGCGTTTGCCAGTCAGATCAGTCAAGGATTTGCGCAGAATTTCGACCTCTGCTCCACCTTTACCAATTACCATTCCAGGCTTAGCGGTGTGAATCGTTACGTTCACGCGATTTGCAGCGCGTTCGATTTCGATCGTGGATACAGCAGCATCTTTCAGACGCCCTTTTACAAACTTGCGGATTTTCAAGTCTTCGTGCAACAGGGTTGCGAAGTCCTTGTCAGCGTACCATTTGGACTCCCAGTCGCGAATGACACCGATCCGAAGACCTACCGGGCTTACCTTTTGACCCACACGTAATCCCTCCTTATTTCTCGTTTAGTACCACTGTGATGTGGCTTGTGCGTTTATGGATGCGGCTAGCGCGACCCATAGCGCGCGGACGGAAACGCTTCAACGTAGGACCTTGGTCTACGAAGATTTTGCTCACTACCAGGCTGTTTGGATCCAGCTCGTAGTTGTGCTCAGCGTTTGCAATAGCCGACTTCAAGAGCTTTTCAACAACAGGAGATGCAGCCTTTGGCGTGTGTTTCAGGATCGCCAACGCTTCACCTACTTGCTTGCCTCTGATCAAGTCAACCACCAGGCGGACTTTACGAGACGCGATGCGAATATTGCGAGCAACTGCTTTTGCTTCCATCTTTGTACCTCCTCTCTGTCAAGAGAAAATTAGCGCTTCTTGGACTTCTTGTCGTTGTCGACGTGACCTTTGAAGGTACGAGTTGGTGCGAATTCACCCAATTTATGGCCAACCATGTCTTCCGTTACATAAACAGGTACGTGTTTGCGGCCGTCGTAAACTGCAAACGTGTGTCCTACGAAATCAGGGAAGATGGTGGATCTACGAGACCAGGTTTTGATCACGCGTTTCTCGTTCTTTTCATTTTGCTCGACAACTTTTTTCATCAAATGGTCATCCACGAAAGGACCCTTTTTCAAGCTTCGTCCCATTAGTGAACCTCCCTTCGCCAAAGGCGTTCGGTTATTGTATCAGCCTACCTTACTTCTTGCGGCGGCGGATGATGTACTGATTCGATTTGTTTTTCTTCTTGCGAGTTTTGAGACCCAATGTTGGTTTACCCCAAGGAGTAACTGGAGCTTTACGTCCGATTGGAGCGCGGCCTTCACCACCACCGTGTGGGTGATCGTTCGGGTTCATTACGCTACCGCGAACAGTTGGGCGAACACCCAGCCAGCGGGAACGTCCAGCTTTACCGATATTGAGCAGCTCATGGTCGATGTTACCTACTTGACCGATGGTTGCGCGGCAAACATTGTGGATGCGGCGTGTTTCGCCAGAAGAAAGACGTACGATGACAAACTCTCCGTCACGACCCAGCAATTGAGCGGAAGTACCAGCAGCGCGAACCAATTGGCCGCCTTTGCCTGGTTTCAACTCGATGTTGTGGATTGTTGTACCTACTGGAATTTTCTCCAAAGGCAGAGCGTTACCAGTTTTGATGTCGGCATCTGCACCGGAAACGATCTCGTCGCCCACTTTCAAACCGTGTGGAGCGATGATATAACGCTTTTCACCGTCAAGGTAATTGATCAAAGCAATGTTAGCAGAACGGTTTGGATCGTATTCGATCGTAGCTACGCGACCTACGATGCCGTCCTTGTTGCGTTTGAAGTCAATGATGCGGTATTTGCGTTTATGCCCGCCACCATGATGACGTACTGTAATTCTACCTTGGTTGTTGCGACCAGCTTTTTTGCTCAGAGGCGCCAACAAGGATTTTTCAGGAGTCGAAGTTGTGATCTCCTCAAATGTAGAAACAGTCATTTGGCGACGAGAAGGAGAAGTCGGTTTAAACTTTTTAATACCCATGTTAATACCCTCCTTTTCGGGAATCGTCGGGATTATACGCCCTCGTAGAAGGTCAGGTCTTTGCTGTCATCAGTCAGCTTAACGATCGCTTTCTTCCACTCAGAAGTATAACCGGAGTATTTTCCATAGCGTTTTGGTTTTGCAGGAACACGGGAAGTGTTTACTGCTTCTACTTTTACGCCGAAAACTTTTTCAACAGCTTGCTTGATTTCTGTTTTGTTGGCTTTGAGAGGAACTTCGAATACGTACTTCTTCTCAGCCATCATGTCAGTGGTGCGCTCCGTAATGATAGGGCGCTTGAGGACATCGTAAAGGCTCTTCATTAGGCGAGCACCTCCTCTACTTTCGCAACCGCGTCTTTCGTCACGATTACTTTATCATGCGCTACCAGATCCAGAACGTTAATGCCTGCAGCATCTACGAACTTAGCACCTGGGATGTTGCGGGAAGAGAGCGCGATGTTTTGATCATACTCGGAAGTAACGATCAGAACTTTGCGATCTACTTTCAAGCTGTTCAGAACAGCTGTCATTTCTTTGGTTTTTGGAGCGTTGAAGTTCAAAGCATCCAGAACCAGCAGTTCGTTGTTTTGTACTTTTGTCGAGAGTGCGGATTTCAGAGCCAAACGGCGAACTTTACGATTCAATTTGTAACCGTATTTGCGCGGAGTTGGTCCGAATACAACACCGCCACCTTTCCATTGCGGAGAGCGAATGGAACCTTGGCGTGCACGACCTGTACCTTTTTGTCGCCATGGCTTGCGGCCACCACCACGTACTTCAGAACGGTTCTTTACATCGTGTGTACCTTGGCGTTGGGATGCTTGTTGCATCACGATCGCATCGAACAGAACGGCGTTATTAGGTTCGATCCCAAATACGCTTTCTGCCAATTCGATTTCGCCAACTTGGGAACCGGTTTGGTTATAGAGAGCTACTTTCGGCATGTCAGTTCCTCCTTTCCTTACTAGTTCTTCTTGACTGCCGTCGATACCAGTACGCAGCTGTTCTTCGGTCCAGGTACAGAACCTTTTACGAGAATCAGGTTGCGTTCTGCGATGACTTTCACTACTTCCAGGTTTTGAACGGTTACATTGTCGCCGCCCATTTGTCCTGGCAGGGTTTGACCTTTAAATACGCGGTTAGGAGCTACAGCACCCATAGAACCAGGGCCGCGATGGTAGCGCGAACCGTGAGCCATAGGACCGCGGGATTGGTTGTGACGTTTGATCGCACCTTGGAAACCTTTACCTTTGGATACGCCGGCAACGTCTACAATATCTCCCTCAGCAAAAATATCAGCTTTCAACTCTTGACCTACCTCGAATTCACCGAGGTTTACACCGCGAATTTCACGAACGAAGCGCTTAGGTGCAGTGTTAGCTTTCGCTGCATGGCCTTTTTCCGGTTTGTTAGCGCGATGCTCTTTTTTGTCTTCAAAACCGATTTGAATTGCTTCGTAACCATCGTTCTCCAGGTCTTTCTTTTGGAGAACCACGTTAGAACCAGCTTCGATGACTGTTACAGCGATCGCTGTTCCGTTTGGGCCAAAAACTTGAGTCATTCCAAGTTTTTTACCTAAGATTCCTTTGGTCATTTGTGCCACCTCCTGTACATATTTCACAAAAACAGTATTGTTGTATCAAGTCCCTACCGATGCGCAGGGGTGCCATTTTAAGGGTTTGTTGCTTGTTGTAACACGCTCATCAAGACAACGGCTGCGCGTGTATCGCGTTTGGGACTTTACAGTTTGATCTCGATATCTACACCAGATGGCAGATCCAGACGCATCAAAGCATCTACTGTTTGTGGTGTAGGGTTCAAGATGTCGATCAAACGTTTGTGTGTACGCATCTCGAATTGTTCGCGAGAATCTTTGTACTTGTGCACCGCACGCAGAATTGTGTAAACTGCTTTTTCCGTAGGAAGCGGAATTGGACCGGAGACATTTGCACCGGAACGTTTTGCAGTGTCTACAATTTTCTCTGCAGACTGATCGAGGATTTTGTGATCATACGCCTTCAAACGAATACGAATCTTTTGCTTTGCCATTTGAGTCCCTCCTTTTTCGCCCATTTTTTAAACAGACATTTCTCCGTGGAAATATCCTGCACCCCGGTCATGGCAAAGGGGCCGGGTGTGTCAGCAACCTCCCACATCATCGCAAGTCCATGACCAACATTACATATTGTACTAAAATCCTTTGGGCAACGCAAGTTATTTCTGTATTTCCGCCGAATTCTTGTACAAGCAAATCTCGTAACGAGACTCACCCTGCCTATATTACCGATTCTGCTACAGAAAGGCAAGCGGGATTCCCTGCCAACTCCTGCTCTTCCCTTTCTATAATAGAAGGAACCCGCTATACTTAGGAGGAGACACGTGCGCAGAGGAGGCCTTTTCACTATGGTTGAAGGCAATACTTATTATGAAATGATCGGCGGAGCGGATACCTTGGCACGCCTTGTAGATACATTTTACGACTTAGTCATCCAACATCCGGATCTTTCTCCCTTGTTTCCCGACGACCTGTCTGATGTAAAAGAGAGACAGTACCAGTTCCTCACTCAATTCTTGGGAGGCCCTGCTCTCTACACCGAGAAACACGGGCATCCGATGCTGCGGGCTCGACACCTGCGTTTTCCGATCGGGCCGACACAAGCCGAAGCCTGGCTTGCCTGCATGAGCGAAGCAATGGATCGCACGGGGCTGCCGGAAGAACCGCGCCAGCAAATCTTCGAGCGCCTTCGTTTGACCGCCCACCATATGGTCAACCAATGGGAGCAGGCGGAATAATGGTCAAAAAGAAGCGTAGGGAGTGATTCCCTACGCTTTTGTTGTCGCATCGACCGCGGATTTCGCAACCGGCTGAGGCAGCTTCTTGGAACCCAAATAGACGCCGGCCACAATCATGCACAAAGCAAGTACATGAATCAATTGCAGCTTTTCACCTAAAAATATCGCCGCAAACACGAGACTGGCCAAGGGCATTCCATTTAAAAAGACGGCTGTTCGGCTAGCTCCAAGCTGCCGGATGCCGTAATTCCAGCCTACTGTGCCCAACGCCGAAGAAAAGACTGCGGACACCAGAATGACCAGCCATTGAAATGGACTAATTTCCATGCTCATATAATAGGTTACGGGTTTGTCGAGTAAAGCGACTGACCAAAGAAAGACCATCCCGAAAACCTGCGCCAATGCCGTAATCAGAAGCACAGGCACTCCCCTCATCACCAGCTTGCGAATCAATAGACCCCCGGTCACGTACATCAGCATGGAGAAAAACATAACCGCATCTCCCCAGCCGCTAACCTTCAGGCTTCCATGTTGAGAAAGAACAACTACCAGGACACCCGAAAAACCAACTCCAATTCCGAGTGCTTTACGCCAAGACATAGGTTCACCTAAAAAAAGCATTGCCAACAATCCGGTAGCCAACGGGTTCAATCCCAAAATGAGTGAGCCATTGCCAGCGGTTGTATACTGAACGCCAATGGCCATTGTAATCTGATGCAGAGCAATCGAGGTCGCCCCAATCCCCGCCAGGAGCAGCCATTCCATTTTCGCCATCCGCAGACGCTTTCGGTACGCCCAGATGATCGGGATAAAACAGGCGGCAGCCAATGCCATGCGCAGCGATGAAACAAATAACGGAGGGAACGTGGTCAGGTATTTCACCATCACTACGTTTAGTCCCCATATGGAGACTACCCCCGCCAACATGATAAATAGTAACCCTTCTTTATTTTTCATTGCCTTGTCTCCCATCGCGTACGTTCCAAATCATGCTGGTATTGTAGCACATCCTCCTTGTCATCTGCTGTAGAAGGATTTAGATTACCGTTATTGGAAAAATCGATTATGAAACGGCAAAAAGACCTGGCAACCAAAATGGTTGTCAGGTCTTTTACTATGGCAATCATTAAGCTTCGATGGAAGCAACTACGCCAGCGCCTACTGTACGGCCACCTTCGCGGATCGCGAAGCGAGTACCTTGTTCCATCGCTACTGGAGCGATCAGTTCAACGGTGAACTCAGTGTTGTCGCCAGGCATGATCATTTCAACGCCTTCTGGCAGTTGGATGATACCTGTAACGTCAGTTGTACGGAAGTAGAATTGTGGACGGTAGTTAGCAAAGAAAGGAGTGTGACGTCCGCCTTCTTCTTTGGACAGAACGTAAACTTCTGCTTTGAACTTAGTGTAAGGCTTAACGGAACCTGGTTTCGCCAAGCATTGTCCACGCTCGATGTCTTTACGGTCTACACCGCGCAGCAGAGCACCGATGTTGTCACCAGCTTCAGCTTGATCCAGCAATTTGCGGAACATCTCAACACCAGTAACTGTGGAAGTTTTTGTTTCCTCAGCCAGACCGATGATTTCTACTGGGTCACCAACTTTAACGATACCGCGCTCTACACGACCGGTAGCAACAGTACCACGACCAGTAATGGTGAACACGTCCTCAACTGGCATCAGGAAAGGCTTGTCAGTTGCACGCTCAGGAGTTGGGATGTAAGTATCTACAGCTTCCATCAGCTCAACAACTTTTTGTGCCCATTCGCCAGTTGGATTGTCCAAAGCTTCTTTAGCAGAACCTTTGATTACTGGAGTATCGTCACCTGGGAACTCGTATTGAGACAACAGGTCACGGATTTCCATTTCAACCAGTTCGAGCAACTCTTCATCGTCTACCATGTCACATTTGTTCATGAATACTACGATGTAAGGTACGCCTACTTGTTTGGAGAGCAGGATGTGCTCGCGAGTTTGTGGCATTGGGCCATCCGCTGCGGATACAACCAGGATCGCTCCATCCATTTGAGCAGCACCAGTAATCATGTTTTTCACATAGTCCGCGTGACCAGGGCAGTCAACGTGAGCATAGTGACGGTTCTCAGTTTCGTACTCAACGTGAGAAGTGTTGATTGTGATACCGCGCTCTTTTTCTTCAGGAGCAGCATCGATCGCAGCATAGTTCATAGCTTTTGCATTACCTTTTTGCGCCAATACAGTTGTGATGGCAGCAGTCAGGGTAGTTTTACCGTGGTCAACGTGACCAATGGTACCGATGTTAACGTGCGGTTTAGAACGCTCAAATTTTTCTTTTGCCATGAGAGCTAAAGCCTCCTTAAATGATAAGGGTTTATAGTGTTAAGAAAGGTTTACCCTACCTTGTGGTTTCCCACCAATATTGTAAACCTTTCTCGTTTCCAAATAAAGTCGTGCGCGGAAATTATTCGCCTTTGGATTTCTTGATGATCTCTTCGGAGATGAATTTTGGTACCTCTTCGTAGTGATCGATCTCCATGGAGTAGGTTCCGCGACCTTGTGTACGGGAGCGAAGAACTGTGGAGTAGCCGAACATCTCGGAGAGCGGCACCATTGCACGGATGGCTTGTGCGTTTGCACGAGCTTCCATACCTTCGATGCGGCCACGGCGGGAGTTCAGGTCACCCATTACGTCACCCATGTACTCTTCAGGCATAACTACTTCTACTTTCATGATTGGCTCAAGGAGTACAGCGCCACATTTTTTCGCAGCTTCTTTCAGAGCGAGAGAACCTGCTACTTTAAATGCCATCTCGGAGGAGTCGACGTCATGGTAGCTACCGTCTACGATAGTAGCTTTGATATCAACCAGCGGGAAGCCGGCGATAACACCATTTTTCATCGCTTCTTCGATACCTGCTTGAACAGCAGGGATGTACTCTCTCGGTACCACACCACCGACAATTTTGTTTTCAAACTGGAAGCCTTGACCTGGTTCGAGCGGAGCAAATTCCACCCAAACGTGACCGTATTGACCACGACCACCGGACTGACGAACGAATTTACCTTCCACTTTCGCTGCATTGCGGAATGTTTCACGATATGCAACTTGTGGAGCACCTACGTTCGCTTCCACTTTGAATTCACGTTTCATACGGTCAACGATGATCTCCAGGTGAAGCTCACCCATACCGGAGATGATGGTTTGACCAGTTTCTTCATCCGTGCGAGTTCTGAACGTAGGATCCTCTTCAGCCAGCTTGGACAGGGCGATACCCATCTTGTCTTGGTCTGCTTTGGATTTTGGTTCGATCGCAACGGAGATAACTGGCTCTGGGAATACCATGGACTCCAGGATCACTGGGGCCTTTTCATCACACAGAGTGTCACCAGTTGTCGTATCTTTCAAACCTACTGCAGCAGCGATATCACCGGAGTAAACCGTTTGGATTTCTTCGCGGTGGTTTGCGTGCATTTGCAGGATGCGGCCTACACGCTCACGCTTGCCTTTCGTAGAGTTCAGTACGTAAGAACCGGAGTTCATTACACCAGAGTAAACACGGAAGAAAGTCAGACGACCAACATACGGGTCAGTCATGATCTTGAAAGCAAGAGCAGAGAACGGACCATTGTCGTCAGCTGGACGAGTCACTTCTTCTTCGGAATCTGGCAACGTACCTTTGATTGCTGGAATGTCGATTGGAGAAGGCAGGTAAGAAACTACGTTGTCCAGCATTGGCTGTACGCCTTTGTTGCGGTAGGAAGAACCGCACATTACTGGAACGAGTTTTACCTCGATGGTACCTTTGCGCAGTGCTGCACGAATTTCATCGTTAGTCAGCTCTTCGCCTTCCAGGTACTTCATCATCAGCTCTTCATCTTGCTCTGCAGCCGCTTCAACCAATTTCAGACGAAGCTCTTCGCACTTCTCTTTCAGGTCTTCAGGGATATCTACAGCATCAGATGTTTTACCCAAGTCATCGGTATAAATGATCGCTTTCATCTCGATCAAGTCTACCATGCCTTTGAACTGGTCTTCTGCACCGATTGGATATTGGATCGCTACCGGGTTAGCGCCCAGACGTGTGCGGATTTGCTCCAGGCACATGTCGAAGTTCGCCCCGATGATGTCCATTTTGTTGATGTAGCAAAGGCGCGGAACGCCGTATTTGTCAGCCTGACGCCATACGGTCTCAGTCTGAGGCTCTACACCGCCTTTTGCGTCAAAAACGGTTACAGCACCGTCAAGAACGCGCAAGGAGCGCTCAACTTCAACAGTGAAGTCTACGTGTCCAGGCGTATCGATGATGTTGATTCGATGACCTTTCCACTGAGCGGTAGTAGCAGCAGATGTGATGGTGATACCGCGCTCTTGTTCTTGTTCCATCCAGTCCATGGTGGCGGCACCTTCGTGCGTTTCACCAATTTTATGAACGCGACCGGTATAGAACAGAATACGCTCTGTCGTTGTCGTCTTACCAGCATCAATGTGAGCCATGATACCGATATTACGCGTATTCGCTAAAGAGAACTCGCGAGCCATTAGGTGTGCTCCTTCCATACTCGAGTGTAAAAAGATAAGGGTGTCCAAAACAGACACCCGTTTTGGATCCTACCAACGATAGTGTGCGAACGCTTTGTTTGCTTCTGCCATTTTGTGCGTATCTTCACGCTTTTTCACGGCAGCACCAGTGTTGTTCGCTGCATCCATGATTTCATTAGCCAGACGTTGTTCCATGGTTTTCTCTCCACGGTTACGGGAGTAGTTAACCATCCAACGAAGACCGAGTGTAGTGCGGCGCTCAGGCTTCACTTCGATCGGTACTTGGTAGTTAGCACCACCTACACGGCGAGCTTTTACTTCCAGTACTGGCATTACGTTTTTCAGTGCTTCTTCAAACACTTCCATCGGGTTGCGACCTGTGCGCTCCTGGATGATGTTAAATGCGTTGTAGAGGATGTTTTGAGCTACACCGCGCTTACCATCCAACATCAAACGGTTAATCAAACGAGTAACCAGCTTGCTGTTGTAAATAGGATCAGGCAGCACGTCACGACGGGCTACAGGACCTTTACGAGGCATCGTATTCCCTCCTTCTTTTCGATATCAAATTACGCCACTTCACAGGCGTTTTTCTTATTTTTTAGCTGCTGCTTGACCTGGTTTTGGACGCTTGGTACCGTATTTGGAACGACCTTGTTTACGGTTGTTCACACCAGCAGTGTCAAGAGCACCACGAACGATATGGTAGCGTACCCCTGGCAAGTCTTTTACACGACCGCCGCGCACCAGCACGACGCTATGCTCTTGCAGGTTGTGGCCGATACCACCGATGTAAGCTGTTACCTCGATTCCGTTAGTCAAACGCACACGAGCGTATTTACGCAACGCGGAGTTCGGTTTTTTCGGAGTCATGGTACCTACACGAGTGCAAACACCACGTTTTTGAGGAGAGCTTTGGTTGGTTTGGCTTTTCTTGAAGCTGTTGTACCCTTTTTGCAGAGCTGGGGACTTCGACTTCACAACCTTATCCTCGCGACCTTTACGCACCAATTGGTTAATTGTAGGCATGATGTTACCTCCCTTCTTAATACCCAATCTCAAGACCACAGATCCAGGTGAGTCATTTTGGGGTCAAATAGAAAGTTCTTGTCCAGTGTGACGCAACGCGGAACACCAAACAAAAACATCGTTAACCACTTTTTTTAATCGCGGCCGTTGCCGCTCCCACTTCAATTCCGCACACCTTGCCTAATCGGCGCATGGAATCCACATGGATGACTGGCACACCCTTCTCTTTGCAAAGGAGCTCGACCTTTTGGGTCAAACGCCGATCGGCATCATCTGCGATATAGACCGTTTCTACTTGTCCGTTTTCCACGGCTTTCATCGTTTGCTTGATTCCGATGGTTAACTCCTTGGCCCGCTCTACTTTTTCATAAGACATGATGATCATATCCTCCAAAGTACAGATGTCAGGCACACTAGAACATAATAGCAGGTAGGCTATTAGATGTCAATGCCCGTTTCTCATATTTTTTAGTGGAGAAAACGCCCGCCATACGACGGGCGTTTCACCTTGTTTACTCCACAGAAACGGCTTCCTGCTGCTCTTTTTCCGCAGCTTCTGCTTCGTAATCAGCCACACTGGCCACATTGATATTGCGATAACGGGACATTCCTGTACCTGCTGGAACCAGTTTTCCGATAATCACGTTCTCTTTCAGACCCAAGAGACGGTCTACCTTGCCTTTGATAGCAGCATCGGTGAGTACGCGAGTCGTTTCCTGGAAGGATGCTGCAGACAGGAAGGAGTCTGTCTCGAGGGATGCTTTGGTAATCCCCAAAAGAACCGGACGTCCAACTGCCGGATTTTTGCCTTCCAGCAATACTTTGGCGTTCGCTTGCTCGAATTCCGGTACCTCAACGTACGAGCCTGGCAACAAATCGGTATCTCCGCTGTCAATGACGCGCAGCTTGCGAAGCATTTGACGAATCATAACTTCGACGTGCTTGTCGTTAATTTCTACACCCTGCATGCGGTACACTTTTTGAACCTCTTGCAAAATGTAGTTGGATACACCGCGCATGCCGCGAACTTTCAACATTTCTTTCGGGTCTACGGAACCCTCAGTGAGCTCATCCCCGGCGTTCAGCTTAGTACCAACCGATACCTTGATGCGTGCGCCGTATGGAGCGGAGTACACCTTGTTTTCCGCTTCGCCTTGCACTTCGATCTCACGACGGTCTTTTACCTCGCGAATATCAACGACTTCCCCGTCGATCTCGGAAATAACCGCCTGACCTTTTGGATTGCGCGCTTCAAACAGCTCCTGAATACGCGGCAAACCTTGGGTAATATCGTCTCCGGCAACCCCACCGGTATGGAATGTACGCATCGTCAGCTGCGTACCAGGCTCCCCGATGGATTGAGCGGCGATAATGCCCACCGCTTCGCCCACTTCCACTTCTGCTCCTGTCGCCAGGTTGCGGCCGTAGCACAGTTTGCAGACACCGTGACTGGTGCGGCAAGCGAGTACGTTGCGGATATAAACTTCAGTAATCCCGACTTTTTCGATGTAGTCAGCAACTTCTTCAGAGATTTCTTCGTTGCGGCGAACGATGATCTCTTTGGTCTCCGGATGGCGCAGCGTCTCGAAGCAGGTACGGCCGACGAGACGGTCCGAGAGCTTCTCGATTTCTTCCTTACCATCCTTGATCGCCGTAACGCGGATCCCCTTGTCTGTGCCACAGTCTTTTTCGCGGACGATCACGTCTTGGGCCACGTCTACCAGACGGCGAGTCAGATAACCCGAGTCCGCTGTACGCAGCGCCGTATCGGCGAGACCTTTCCGCGCACCGTGCGTGGAGATAAAGTACTCCAATACGGTCAGACCTTCACGGAAGTTGGATTTAATCGGCAACTCGATGATTCGTCCGGACGGGTTGGCCATCAGACCGCGCATACCAGCCAACTGTGTGATCTGGGACACGTTACCGCGGGCTCCGGAGTTCGCCATCATAAAGATCGCATTGAACTTATCCATGGACTTCATCAGGACTTCGGTTACTTCATCCTTGGCCTTGGACCAGATCGAGATGACGCGGTCGTAACGCTCGTCTTCGGTAATCAAACCGCGACGGAACTGCGTCATGACGGTTGCGACCTTTTGATCGGCTTCGTCGAGAATCTCTTTTTTCTTCTCTGGTACTGCGATGTCCGCGACGGCGATCGTAATACCTGCTTTCGTGGAGTACGTAAAGCCCAGTTCCTTGATTCGATCGAGAATCATGGAGGTTTTCATCGTGCCGAAGCGACGGAAGCACTCGGCGATGATCGTACCCAGGAAGCCTTTTTTCACAGCGCCGCTGTCCGGGAGATTCTTAATGAACTCCTTCACATTGACGCCTTTATCAAAGATGAAGTACTGGTCTGGCACCATGTTTTGCAGGTTGTTCTTGGTTGGCTCATTGATAAATGGCAGGTCTGGCGGGAAGATCTCGTTGAAAATCACTTTTCCTGCCGTCGTGACCAGCAATGCTTGTTCCTGATTTTCGGTAAAGCTTGTTTTGTTCAGCCGTTTCGCAGGCACCGCAATACGCGTGTGCAAGCTGATATAGCCTTGCTGGTAAGCAGCGATCACATCATGCGGATCGCGGTAAACAGTACCTTCCCCTTTGTCGCCTTCGCGCTCCAAGGTCAGGTAGTACGATCCGAGTACCATATCCTGGGATGGCGTGACAACCGGCTTACCGTCTTTCGGGTTGAGGATGTTCTGCGCTGCCAGCATGAGAATGCGTGCTTCTGCCTGCGCCTCAGCGGACAACGGAACGTGAACGGCCATCTGGTCACCGTCGAAGTCGGCATTGTATGCCGTACAAACGAGCGGGTGCAGACGAATCGCACGACCCTCTACCAGAACCGGTTCAAATGCCTGAATGCCCAGACGGTGCAAAGTGGGGGCGCGGTTCAACAGTACCGGATGCTCGCGGATTACGTCCTCGAGTACGTCCCACACTTCTGGCTGAACGCGCTCTACCTTGCGCTTGGCGCTCTTGATGTTGTGAGCGAGACCTTTGGCCACCAGCTCTTTCATCACGAACGGCTTGAACAGCTCCAGAGCCATCTCTTTCGGCAGACCGCACTGATACATTTTCAGGTTTGGTCCGACTACGATAACAGAACGGCCGGAGTAGTCTACACGTTTACCCAAGAGGTTCTGACGGAAGCGTCCTTGTTTCCCTTTCAGCATGTGGCTGAGGGATTTCAGCGGACGGTTACCCGGTCCAGTCACCGGACGACCGCGGCGTCCGTTATCGATCAACGCATCGACTGCTTCCTGCAGCATGCGTTTTTCGTTTTGTACGATGATGTCGGGAGCACCCAATTCCAAAAGGCGCTTCAGACGATTGTTCCGGTTGATTACGCGACGATACAGATCGTTCAGGTCAGAGGTCGCAAAGCGTCCCCCATCCAGTTGAACCATCGGGCGCAGCTCCGGTGGAATGACAGGCAGTACATCCAGCACCATCCAATCCGGGTGGTTGCCGGAGTTGCGGAATGCCTCCAGCACTTCCAGACGCTTGATCGCGCGATTGCGACGTTGTCCTTGCGCTGTTTTCAGGTCTTCCTTCAACGTCTCTACGTCTTTGTCCAAATCGATTTCAGCCAGCAGGCGCTTGATCGCTTCTGCTCCCATCATCGCTTGGAAGGAGTGTCCGTATTTTTCGCGATAATTGCGGTACTCTTTTTCAGAGAGCAATTGCTTCTTATCGAGCGGGGTGTCACCTGGGTCTGTGACCACATAGGATGCGAAGTAAATCACTTCCTCCAGGGAACGCGGGGACATGTCGAGCACCAAGCCCATACGGCTCGGAATCCCTTTGAAATACCAGATGTGAGAGACTGGGGCAGCCAGTTCAATATGCCCCATCCGCTCACGGCGTACCTTGGCGCGAGTCACTTCCACGCCACAACGATCGCACACGACACCTTTATAACGAACGCGCTTGTATTTTCCGCAATGGCATTCCCAGTCCTTGGTTGGTCCGAAGATGCGTTCGCAGAACAAGCCATCTTTTTCCGGTTTCAATGTACGGTAGTTGATCGTCTCCGGCTTTTTCACTTCCCCGAAAGACCACGAACGGATCTTATCGGGGGAAGCCAAGCCGATCTTCATATATTCGAAGTTGTTCACGTCTATCACAGGGCGTTACCTCCCTTTGTACCGGAATCTTACTCTGCTTCCTCCGAGCTTCCACCTTCAAGCACGAGGTTCAGCTTTTCACTGTTGCCCTCATCCTCGTCTTCCATTTCACGCATTTCAATCTCCTGCTCGTCACCGGACAGGATTTTCACGTCCATACCCAAGCTTTGCAGTTCCTTGATCAATACCTTGAACGACTCAGGAACACCTGGCTCCGGCACGTTTTCTCCCTTGACGATCGCTTCGTAGGTCTTCACACGACCGACCACATCATCCGACTTGACGGTGAGGATCTCCTGCAAGGTGTAGGCTGCACCGTAAGCTTCCAATGCCCATACCTCCATCTCCCCGAAACGCTGTCCGCCGAATTGAGCTTTACCGCCCAACGGCTGCTGGGTAACGAGAGAGTATGGTCCGGTAGAACGGGCGTGAATCTTGTCGTCTACCAAGTGAGCCAGTTTCAGCATGTATACGCAACCGACTGTGACACGACGATCGAATGGTTCCCCTGTACGGCCATCGTACAGAATGGTTTTACCGTCGCGATCCAAGCCAGCCTCTTCCAATGTTTCAAAGACTTCGTGCTGACGCGCCCCATCAAATACCGGTGTGGCTACGTGGATGCCCAAAAGTTTGGCCGCCATACCCAAGTGAGTCTCCAACACCTGACCGATGTTCATACGAGAAGGTACACCCAATGGGTTGAGGACGATCTCTACTGGAGAACCATCTGGCAGGAACGGCATGTCTTCCTCAGGCATGATCCGGGCAATAACCCCTTTGTTACCGTGGCGTCCCGCCATTTTGTCACCCACGGAAATTTTCCGTTTTTGGGCGATGTAGACACGGACGAGTTGATTGACGCCTGGAGGCAGCTCATCGCCGTTTTCACGGGTGAACACCTTCACGTCTACGATAATGCCGGAACCGCCATGCGGCACGCGCAAGGAAGTATCGCGAACCTCACGCGCTTTTTCCCCGAAAATCGCATGCAGGAGTCGCTCTTCAGCGGTCAGTTCAGTAACCCCTTTTGGCGTTACTTTCCCGACGAGAATATCGCCGTCCTGGATTTCCGCACCTACACGCACAATTCCGCGTTCGTCCAGATTTTTCAACGCATCTTCCCCTACGTTCGGGATGTCTCGCGTGATTTCTTCCGGACCGAGCTTGGTATCGCGAGCTTCGGATTCGTATTCTTCGATATGGATAGACGTATAGACGTCATCTTTCACCAGTTTTTCACTCAGCAAAATCGCATCTTCATAGTTGTATCCTTCGTAGGTCATAAACGCGACAATCACGTTGCGACCGAGAGCCAGTTCCCCTTTTTCAGTGGACGGGCCGTCACCAATGATGTCACCTTTTTCAATCCAGTCGCCGCGCTGTACGATCGGGCGCTGGTTGACGCAGGTACCTTGGTTGGAACGGATAAACTTGTGCAATTTGTACTTGTCGAGATCGCCGGCTACTTGTTTGCCATCGATCTCCTTGTAACGACGAACCCAGATTTCACGAGCGGTTACTCGTTCTACCTGTCCCGGATGCTTCGCCACGATGGCAACACCGGAGTCTTGCGCCGCTTTGTGCTCCATACCGGTACCGACAAACGGAGCCTGTGGAATCAAAAGCGGAACAGCTTGCCGCTGCATGTTGGAACCCATCAGGGCGCGGTTCGCGTCATCGTTCTCAAGGAACGGAATCAAAGCGGTCGCCACAGAAACAACCTGCTTCGGCGATACGTCCATGAAATCGACCTTGTCACGCGGTACGCTCAGGATCTCACCTTTACGTCGGCAAATGACCATGTCGTTGATAAAATGACCTTCATCATCGAGCGGCTGGTTTGCCTGCGCTACGTTGAAGACATCCTCTTCGTCAGCAGTCAAATAGCTGATTTCCGTGAGTACGCGTCCTGTCTCAGGGTCTACCTTGCGACGCGGCGTTTCGATAAAGCCGTAGTCGTTGATCCGCGCGAAGGAGGACAACGAGTTGATCAAGCCAATATTCGGTCCCTCTGGCGTCTCAATTGGACACATGCGTCCATAGTGGGAATGGTGAACGTCGCGCACTTCAAAGCCGGCGCGCTCACGAGTCAAACCACCAGGACCCAGTGCGGACAGACGGCGTTTATGCGTCAGCTCAGCCAACGGGTTGGTCTGATCCATAAACTGGGACAACTGCGAGCTTCCGAAGAACTCCTTCAGGGATGCAATCACCGGACGGATGTTAATGAGAGCTTGCGGCGTGATCTGGTTCTGATCCTGGATGGACATACGCTCACGCACTACGCGTTCCATTCGGGAAAGCCCGATACGGAACTGGTTTTGCAAGAGCTCACCCACAGAACGCAGACGACGGTTGCCCAAATGGTCGATGTCATCGGTCGTTCCGACACCATGCAGCAGGTTCATGAAGTAGTTGATCGCTGCCACGATGTCTGCTGGCGTGATGTGCTTGATAGTCTTGTCAATATTACCGTTGCCGATAATTTTGATGACTTTTCCATCCTCATTCGGGGAGAATATATTAATCGATTGCAGGTGAATGGTATCTTCCTCGAGAACTCCACCATGCGTGCGCACATCAATGAAACCAATATTCGTTTCCAGATGATCAATGATCCGATCCAGCAAGCGGCGGTCAATCATTTGGCCAGCATCAGCCAGGATCTCGCCTGTCTCTGCATTAACCAGCGTTTCAGCCAAGCGCTGATTGTAGAGACGGTTTTTCAAATGAAGCTTTTTGTTCATTTTGTAGCGGCCAACGGAAGCCAAATCATATCGCTTCGGATCGAAGAAACGCGATACCAAGAGGCTTTTCGCATTTTCTACAGTCGGCGGTTCACCCGGACGCAGGCGCTCGTAAATCTCAATCAACGCTTTCTCCGTAGAGTCAGTGTTGTCTTTTTCCAGCGTGTTCTTGATGTACTCATCCTCACCCAGCAGATTGAGGATTTCAATATCAGAGCCAAAGCCCAGTGCACGCAAAAGAACCGTTACCGGGATTTTGCGCGTACGGTCGATGCGGACATAAATCACGTCTTTCGCATCTGTCTCTAACTCCAGCCACGCACCCCTGTTCGGAATGACAGTAGCGGTAAACGTCTGCTTACCGTTTTTGTCCACTTTTGTGTTGTAATATACACTGGGGGAACGAACAAGCTGGCTGACAATAACGCGCTCAGCCCCATTAATAATGAAGGTTCCCGTTTCGGTCATGAGCGGGAAATCCCCCATGAAGACTTCTT
The DNA here is from genome assembly GCF_000503775.1 of Brevibacillus panacihumi W25. Lineage (GTDB taxonomy): Bacteria > Bacillota > Bacilli > Brevibacillales > Brevibacillaceae > Brevibacillus > Brevibacillus panacihumi_A. The sequence goes on from NZ_KI629786.1 coordinate 178,422, forward strand.
GTTCCTTCACTTCTCCCGTCTCTTTGTTCAACAAACGTACCTTCACACGCAGAGGCGCCGCATAGGTGACGTCACGTTCTTTCGACTCGTCAACGTCATACTTCGGCTCTCCCAAGCTGTAGTCGATAAACTCCAGCACGAGATTGCCCGTGAAGTCCTGGATCGGCGAAATGTCCTGGAACATCTCACGCAGTCCCTCATCAAGGAACCATTGGTAGGACTTCTGCTGAATCTCGATGAGATTTGGAAGGCCCAGCACTTCGTTAATACGTGAATACGTACGACGCTGGCGATGTCGGCCACTTTGAATCACTTTACCTGCCAACTTATTCACCCCTCAGGTTGTGTTTTCACACATAGAAACTTGGCATTCGGCAACCCTTACAAGCAGACGAATACCTCAAATAAAAATGGGTTAAAGCAGTAATACCATTTTTAACCCAGAGAAACTCTATTTTAATAGAATTCCCAAGTTTTTACTCATGCATTCCTTCTTTTAACAAAAGAAGAAAAAGCACTTGACAGAAAGGGAATTACACAAAAATAGACATTTATCCCATATTGACATTTTATAATGCTATCACATCAGGATATTCCCGTCAAGAAAACTTTTCAAAAGTCAATCCTTGACTATTTCACTGCGCGGAAAATGGAATACCCTTTTTCCCGGTCCACTTCTTCTACGTGCGCATAAAGCTCTTGCAGCTTTTTCAAAGCTGAAGGTGCTCCTTGCTTTTTCTGAATGACCACCCACATCTCGCCGCCCTCTGAGAGCAGCTCATGTCCTTCTGCAAAGATCTTGTGGACGATTTCCTTGCCTGCGCGAATCGGCGGATTGGTCAGGATCACGTCATAGCATTCTCCCTGCACGGCACTGTAGACATCGCTGACTCGCACGTCTACATTGTGAATGCCATTGCGCTCTGCATTGCGCCTCGCCAGATCTGCTGCGCGCTCATTGACGTCGATCATCGTGACTGTCCCCTCGCTCGCGAGCTTGGCTGCTGTCAACCCGATCGGACCATAGCCACACCCCACATCCAGCACACGCGCTTGACGCGGAATCTGCATGTTCTCGATGAGCAGCAGACTGCCAAAATCAACACGATCGCGCGAAAAAACACCCGCATCTGTGGTGAAATGCAACTCATGTCCTCGCAATGTAAACGCCATTTGTCGCTCGTCATGCGCAGCACCTGGTTTGTTGGTGTAGTAATGATCTGCCACGTGTATATACCACCCTTTGTCTCGTCGTTTCTTCGATGGGGTTATCCTTTGCCTTTGCCTACAGAAAAACCCCCTGCCAAGGCAAGGGGATTTCCATATGGGAAGCTAACTTACTTCACTTCTACAGATGCGCCAGCTTCTTCGAGTTTTGCTTTGAGAGCTTCTGCTTCGTCTTTGGAAACGCCCTCTTTGAGTGTTTTTGGTGCGTTGTCTACCAGGTCTTTTGCTTCTTTCAGACCCAGACCAGTCAGTTCGCGAACCACTTTGATTACGTTGATTTTGGAAGCTCCGCCGCTTACCAGAGTTACGTTGAACTCAGTTTGCTCAGCAGCTGCTTCAGCAGCGCCACCAGCTACAACAGCTACAGGAGCTGCAGCAGTTACGCCGAATTCTTCTTCGATTGCTTTTACCAGGTCGTTCAGTTCGAGAACGGACATGCCTTTGATGGCTTCCAAGATTTGCTCTTTGCTCATTTGTAAATCCTCCATTCAAGGAATAGTGTTTAGATTTGGTGTTACCCGATCAGGCGATTACGCGCCTTGACCTTCTTTTTGCTCGGCCACTGCTTTGACTGCCAGTGCAACGTTGCGCATTGGAGCTTGCAGGACGGAGAGCAGCATGGACAAGAGACCTTCGCGGGAAGGAAGAGCTGCCAATGCTTTAATTTGATCAGCATCAACTACTTTACCTTCGATCACGCCACCCTTGATTTCCAGCTTGTCGTTTTTCTTCGCGAATTCAGCAATGATCTTCGCTGGAGCGATAACATCTTCCTTGGAGAACGCCAGAGCGTTTGGTCCAGTCAGATATTGGTCCAGTTCAGTCAAGCTTTCTTTCTCAGTAGCCAGACGAGTCAGGGAGTTTTTCAACACCTGGAACTCAACACCCGCTTCACGCAGTTGTTTGCGAAGCTCAGTAACTTGAGCTACAGTCAGACCGCGGTAGTCAGCCACCACTGTAGTTTGGCTTTCACGCAATTTGGATGCGATTTCGTTGATCGCCTGTACTTTCTCTTCACGAATAACGGTTGGACGAATTTCTGCCATTGTTTACACCTCCCGTGCTCTATCTCGAAAAAAGGAAAATGCCCTCGCAGACTCACGAGGGCATAATGCTCTATCGTCAAAGGAAAGATACCTTTCCTCTTTCGTACATTACACGCCTCGGAGGGATATTAAGCAGCGTTCATTCAAACGCGCACCTTCTGTCTACGGCATATTCATTTCATCAACAGGCACTATCTTAACAACTCCCAGAAAGGAAGTCAAGCGTCATTATTTTACAGCAACGCGTACACCAGGACCCATAGTGGAGCTGATGGATACGTTTTTCATGTAGATACCTTTTGCAGCAGCTGGCTTCGCGCGGTTCAGCGCTTCAGTCAGAGCAGCCAGGTTCTCAACCAGCTTGTCAGCATCGAAGGATACTTTACCGATTGGAGCGTGGATGTTACCAGCTTTATCTACACGGTACTCGATTTTACCAGCTTTGATTTCGTTAACCGCTTTGGTTACATCAAAGGTAACAGTACCAGTTTTCGGGTTAGGCATCAGGCCTTTTGGACCGAGTACACGACCCAATTTACCTACTTCACCCATCATGTCAGGAGTTGCTACTACGACGTCAAATTCGAACCAGCCACCCTGAATTTTTGCGATCATGTCTGCATCGCCTACGTAGTCTGCTCCTGCTGCTTCCGCATCTTTCGCTTTTTCGCCTTTTGCGAAAACGAGAACGCGTTGCACTTTACCAGTACCGTGCGGCAGAACAACAGCACCACGGATTTGTTGGTCAGCACGCTTCGGGTCTACACCCAGACGGAATGCTGCTTCAACGGTTTCATCAAATTTAGCGGAAGCTGCTTTTTTAACCAGCTCTACGCCTTCAGCTACTTCGTATACTTTGTTCTTATCAATCAGCTTGGTAGCCTCTTGATATTTCTTTCCATGTTTCGCCATGTTTGAAATCTCCCTTCAATGTGGTCGTAGCGGTTAATCCTCCCACAGACAAGGGGCACAACGTCTGTGCCCCTTTGCACCAAGACAATTAGTCTTCGATTACGATACCCATGGAACGAGCAGTACCTTCCACCATGCGCATAGCCGCTTCCACGGATGCTGCATTCAGGTCAGGACGCTTCAGTTCCGCGATTTCACGAACTTTATCACGCTTCAGCGTAGCAACTTTTGTTTTGTTTGGTACGCCAGAACCGGACTCGATGCCAGCAGCTTTCTTCAACAGAACAGCAGCTGGAGGAGTTTTGGTGATAAAAGTGAAAGAACGGTCTTCAAACACGGTGATTTCCACCGGAATGATCATACCTGCTTCGCTCTCTGTACGAGCGTTGAATTCTTTACAGAAACCCATGATGTTCACACCAGCTTGACCGAGAGCCGGACCTACTGGAGGCGCAGGATTCGCTTTACCTGCTGGGATTTGTAATTTAATTACGCGGATAACCTTCTTAGCCACGTAAGACACCTCCTTACTTCACATGTGGTAATTACGGGGGAATGCCCCCTCCCACCGTTTGGTGAAAGCTTCGTTTATGTAACGAAAACTTCCGATCTATAGTGAGAGTGCAAGAAACCCCAAATATTGTTGTGGGATTGTGAAAACAACATGAAATGTATCACATCACGTCATTCTTTTCAAGTTGATTCCTAATCCAATTTTTGAACCTGTGTAAAGTCTAGCTCCACCGGCGTTTCACGTCCAAAAATGTCCACCAATACGCGAACCTTCTGTCTGTCCGGGTGAATCTCGATAATCTCCCCGGTGCGATTGGAGAATGGACCGTCTGTGACGCGCACCATATCGCGGAGAGCAAAATCGACTTTGATCTTGGGAATCTCGATTCCCATTTGTTTGAGAATCGTGTCGGCCTCTTCAGGACGCAGCGCTGTCGGCTTGGAGCCGGCGCCCGTGGATCCAACAAAGCCGGTAACCCCAGGAGTGTTGCGCACGACATACCAAGAGTCGTCCGTCATCACCATTTCAACAAGAACGTATCCAGGAAACACTTTTTTCGTAACGGTGCGCTTTTTTCCATCCTTGGTCTCTACCTCTTCTTCGGTAGGGACAAGTACGCGAAAGATCTTGTCTTCCATGCCCATCGATTCGACGCGCTTCTCCAGATTCGTTTTCACCTTGTTTTCGTAACCTGAGTACGTGTGAACGACATACCATGCTTTTTCCATATCCAACAGGACGTTAACCGTCCGTCCCTCCTAAGACTTGCAAAATTACTTTCCTAAAATCAAATCGATCAAGCGAGAGATACCCAAATCAATGACAAAGAAGAACACTGCAAGCAGTACAACCGTGATGATAACGACTAACGTATACGTTGTCAATTCCTTCCGGTTGGGCCAGCGAACTTTCTTCAATTCGGACATAACGTCGCCAAAAAAACTACCTGTACGGCGGAAACTAGCTCCAATACGTGCTAAGAAACCCATATTGCCACCCCCAGACTTGGTCGCTCAAGCATTACTTCGTCTCGCGATGAAGGGTTTGCTTCTTGTCACGGGAGCAATACTTTTTCAGTTCAACACGTTCAGTAGTAGTGCGCTTGTTCTTGGTGGAGATATAGTTACGCTCGCCACACTCGGTGCACGCCAACGTGATGTTTACTCGCATTTATTGCCACCTCCATCTCATTTCAAACCTGCTATTGTTTACGTTAAACCCGATGATCAATAGTACGGGAAAACCGCTACTTTTTCCTGACCATTTCACCTGAAAGTAACCATAGAAAAAGAGAGATAAGAGTCTATGGCTACCTAAACAAATTTATCACACCGAAAATCCCATGTCAACAAAACGTCTTGACAAAGGGAATGCATTTTGTTCCATCCTGTGCCCACCGGAAAACCTTCTACTAGAGCAAAAAAGAGATTCTCTGTATTTACAGATGAATCTCTCTACCTTCGAGATAGCGTTCCAGTTTTCGTTTTACACGCTGCAGGGCATTGTCAATGGATTTGACATGACGCTTTAACTCGACGGCAATCTGTTGATAGGATCGCCCATCCAGGTAAAGCATCAGCACTTGTCGCTCCAAATCGCTCAGAATCTCGCTCATTTTGCCTTCGATGTCGTCAAACTCTTCGCGATTGATGAACAATTCCTCCGGATCTGTCACCTTCGTGCCGCAGATCACGTCGAGCAGCGTACGGTCCGAGTCCTCATCATAGATGGGCTTGTCCAGGGACACGTAGGAATTGAGCGGAATATGCTTCTGCCTCGTCGCCGTTTTGATCGCCGTAATGATCTGACGCGTAATGCAAAGCTCGGCAAACGCCTTGAACGAAGTGAGTTTATCCCCGCGGAAGTCGCGAATGGATTTGTACAGTCCAATCATGCCTTCCTGCACAATATCTTCGCGGTCAGCCCCAATCAGAAAGTAGGATCTGGCTTTGGCACGGACGAAGTTCTTGTACTTGTTGATCAAATACTCCAATGCTTCGGTGTCGTCATCGCGAACAAGATCGACAACCTCTTCGTCGGTTAATAGCTCATATTGGGCATGCTTCAACTCCTTGAGGTCTACACTCACACTCGATCCCTCCGCCAGCCGTTCTCCATAGATGTCGTTATTATACATGATGCCGTAAAAAAGCGTCAACCGAATCCAAGTTATTCCCTTCGCCATTTTTCGAATATTTTCGCTATTTCCTCATCCAAGGCTATCCGCCTTGAGAAACGTTCGTCGCGAGTTTTTTCTACTTCTTTCTTGATCTCCTTGCCTGCGCTTTCCAGGTCATGCAACAATTCCCGCGCAGATTTGCGCAGCGCCCCCTGCCCGAAAATAACCCGCTGGGAGGTATAGTCGGAGGTGGCCACATAGATTTGTCGATTTTTATTTTGATGCTGCGAGACAATCTGCTCAATTTTTTCATCAGCTGTCTCTTTTTTCTTGGTAAAGTACACTTCCACCCGATAATCCTCGATTTGCCGTCCCGGTCCCGGAACGTTGTAAGCATCGAATACGATCATCACCTTGATGCCGGTATAACTCTGGTATTCTGCCATTTGGGAAATCAACAAATCGCGCGCTTCATCCATCCGATCCTGGTCTTTCAGCGCGCGTAAATCCGGCCAGGCACCGATGATATTGTAGCCATCCACGATCAACAGTTGCTTGGCTTTCCTTTTGGCCATGTCACTTCACCCGCGTCGGTAGCGGACTTCGGGAACGATACACTTCATACATCAACAACGCAGCAGCGACAGAAGCATTCAGCGAGGTGACATTGCCAGCCATGGGGAGACTGTACAGAAAATCACAGTTTTCTCTGACCAAACGGCTAATGCCTTTGCCTTCGCTGCCGATTACGACGCCGAGCGGCATGGTGAAATCACCTTGGCGAAAATCCTGTTTGGCGCTGGCATCTGTTCCTGCAATCCAGACTCCCCGCTCTTTCAGCTCCTCTATGGTGCGAACGAGATTGGTCACCCGGGCAACTGGCACGTAGTTGATCGCACCTGCGGACGCCTTGGCAACAGTCGCAGTCAGGCTGACCGATCGGCGCTTGGGAATAATGACGCCATGGGCACCCACAGCATCCGCGGTACGCAGGATAGAGCCCAGGTTATGCGGATCCTCCAGTTCGTCCAACAAGAGAATAAACGGCGGCTCTTGCTTTTCTTCGGCTCGCCGCAAAATATCCTCTACCTCTACGTAGTCGTAGGCAGCCACTGATGCAATCACGCCCTGGTGATTATCCGTCGATGCCAAAGTATCCAGCTTTTTGCGGTTGGCAGTCGTGACGATGACGCCCTGCTCTTTTGCCAGCGCAAAGATGGGCCCCATCAAATTTTTGTTGGTCCCTTCCGCGATCCAGATTTTATTGATCGTACGCCCTGAGCGCAGCGCTTCGATCACCGGGTTCTTGCCTACAATCCACTCTTCACTCATGTTCCGTGCTCTCCTTCCACGATGGCAAATGCCTGCTGCATGATTTCCGCAATCCGCTCTTCTTTTCCGTTCAGATACAGATATCCGATCAAAGCCTCGAAAGCGGTCGCGTGGCGATAGTCGATAATATCTGCATTTTTTGCCGAGGAACCCGATTTGGCATTGCGTCCCCGCTTCACGATGCTGACCTCGTCCTCTGACAGCTCCGGCATCAGGTTCATCAGGATATTCGCCTGGGCTTTTGCCGAAACGTAACGATTGGCCGCCTTGTGGAGCTGGTTTGGCTTAACCAGCCCCCTGGCGATCAGATGGTACCTGACGCAATGCGCATACGTGGCATCACCTAAAAAGGCGAGCACAAGTGGATTGGTTTGATTCGGATCCCGGGTCAACTCTTCTTTTTGCATGTTGTCTAAGCTCCTTATTTGCGGCGCCAACGCACACCCTGCGGCGTATCTTCCAGCACGATTCCTTTAGCGGCGAGAAGATCGCGAATTTCATCAGCACGGGCGAAGTTGCGTGATGCGCGAGCTTCGGTCCGCTCGACGATCAAAGCATCGATCTCACTGTCCAAAAGCTCCTGCTCCTGCTCCAAAATGATGCCCAGCACTCCAGTCAGTTCCAGCAAAAGCTCCTTGTAAGCCGTAATTTCTTCGCGCCCCACATTCTGATTCAGCATGTATTGGTTCGCTTCCTTTACGACTTCAAACAGAACTGTCAGTGCGTTGGCGGTATTCAGGTCGTCATCCATTTCTTTCACAAAACGCTCCCGCAGATCGCGAATCGTTTGCGCTTGTTGCTCAGCCTGGCCGTTAGGCTCTGCCTCCCTAGCTGTCTGCAGACGGTGGTCGAGATTATGATAGGCCGTTTTCATCCGTTCCAAACTGTTTGCCGCTTGCTCCAGTAGCTCATCACTGAAATTGATCGGATTGCGGTAGTGCCCTTGCAGCATGAAGAAGCGAATCAATTGCCCTCCGAATTGCTGGACGAGATCGCGGGTCAACAGGAAGTTGCCAAGGGATTTGGACATTTTTTCATTGTCGATGTTCAGCATGCCGTTGTGCAACCAATAACGGGCAAACACCTTGCCAGTAAAGCACTCAGACTGGGCGATCTCGTTTTCATGGTGAGGGAAAACCAGATCGGAGCCGCCTGCGTGAATATCGATCTGCTCACCCAGAAACTTCAACGCCATCGCCGAGCATTCGATATGCCATCCCGGACGCCCTTCGCCCCACGGACTGCCCCAGCTCACTTCCTTATCCTTGGCCGCCTTCCAGAGGGCAAAATCAAGCGGATGCTCTTTCTTTTCATTGATGTCCACACGCGCCCCTGCCTGCAAATCATCCAGCGGCTGGTGCGAGAGTTTTCCATACTCGTCGAAGCGGCCTGTACGGAAATAGACATCTCCTTCACTTTCATAGGCGTAGCCTTTTTCTATCAAGCCCTCGATAAATTCAATAATCTCCGGGATGGTCTGCATGACGCGCGGTTGAATATCCGGAGGCATGACGTTTAAGGATTTCAGGTCTTCGTTGTAGGCATCTGTAAAGCGGTCGGCCACTTCTTTGACCGTCGTGCCTTCCTCGTTGGCGACGCGGATCAGCTTGTCATCTACGTCCGTAATGTTTTGTACGAATGTCACGTCAAAGCCGCGGTACTTCAAATAGCGGCGCAATGTATCAAACACAATCGCGGGACGGGCATTCCCGATGTGAATGTAGTTGTAAACCGTCGGACCGCACACGTACATTTTCACCTTGCCGGGCACAAGCGGCACGAAAGGTTCTTTTCGACGGGTCATCGTATTAGTGAATTGAATGCTCATTTTCCTTCTTAGCCTCCCTCAAAAGATCCAATTCCTTGCGCAAGCTCTCGATTTCTTTTTGCATCTGCCGAAGTGTATCAGCTACCGGGTCTGGCATATTCACATGATCCAGATCACATTTCACTCGTTTTCCATCCTGAATGACGATGCGCGCTTTGATTCCCACCACCGTGGAATTGGGCGGCACTTCCTGCAGGACGACTGCTCCGGCTCCGATCTTGGAATTGTCGCCGATTTTAAAGGAACCCAAAACTTTCGCTCCTGTCGCGATAATGACGTCGTTGCCAATGGTCGGGTGGCGCTTTCCTTTTTCCTTTCCGGTCCCGCCCAGTGTTACACCCTGGTAAATGGTCACGTTGTCGCCGATCTCACACGTCTCTCCGATCACAACGCCCATACCATGGTCAATAAACAGGCCTTTGCCGATGCGCGCACCTGGATGAATCTCAATCCCCGTCAAAAAACGGGTAAATTGAGAAACAGCGCGCGCCAGCGTACACCAGCCTGCTTTCCAGAACCGATGGGCAATCCGGTAACCCCAGATGGCATGCAGTCCGGAATAGGTAAGGACTACTTCAAAGGTACTGCGTGCTGCCGGGTCCCGCTCGAATACTGCTTGAATGTCTTCTCTCATCTGTGCAAACATAGGGATGCACCTCCAACGTGATAATCCCTCAAAAAAACCGCCCCTGCCACCTTCGACAAGAAGGGACAGAGACGGTTTTCTACCGCGGTTCCACTCTGCTTAGATCATCCATAAAAGGACAGTCTCGCTTTACACCCGGTAACGGCGGGGCGCCGATGTCGCATACTTGCACCAAAAACCCGTGCGTTCTGCTCATTGCTCACAGGGGCATTTCCAGACAGCATGCGCAGATGGCTCTCACCTATCCATCCTCTCTGTGGACGCATTCACTCCTGTACTTCTCCTGATCATCGCTTTGATTTCCTTTATTTGTAAAACCTTTACTCGCCGTGTGTCATTACTTTGTTCATGCGCTCCAAAACCTTGTCGCGACCGAGCAAGAACAAGGTCTCCGCCAGATCGCGTCCATGCGCCTGTCCGGTAGCCGCCACACGCACGGGCATGAACAATGCCTTGCCTTTAAGTCCAGTCTCTTTTTGCACGTCTTTTAGCACTGCCTTGATGATGTCAACATTATATTCGTCTTGCGCTGACAGGTGTTTGACAAAAGATGCAAGCACCTCAGGCAGTTGCGGTTCTTTCAAGACTGCTCTGGCCTCTTCATCGTACACTACTTCATCCAGGAAGAAAAGAGCAGCCAGCGGTACGATCTGCGCGCAGTAGGACATCTGCTCCTGGTACAGCGCGACGATGCTGCGAACCCAGGCCCGCTTTTCGCTGGACAGTTCTTCATCGATGAAGCCCGCTTTTTGCAAATGCGGCACACACATGTCCGTAATGGTGTCCAGAGGTTGGCGTTTCAGGTAGTAGTTGTTCATCCAGTTCATTTTGGTCGAATCAAACACAGCCGGAGACTTGTTGACGCGATCCATCGAGAAGAGCTTGATCAAATCTTCCTTCAAGAAGATCTCCTCTTCTCCGCCCGGGGACCACCCGAGCAATACCAGGAAATTGACAATCGCTTCCGGCAAAAAGCCCAGTTCACGATACTGCTCGATAAACTGGATGATGCTCTCGTCGCGCTTGGACATCTTCTTGCCTTCTGGGTTGAGAATCAGAGCCAAGTGAGCGAAGCGAGGAGCCTCCCAGCCAAATGCTTCATAAATCATCAACTGCCGCGGCGTGTTGGACAGATGCTCCTCCCCGCGGATAACGTGGCTGATTTTCATCAGATAGTCGTCGATGACTACAGCAAAGTTATAGGTAGGAATCCCGTCTGGCCGGCAGATGACGAAGTCGCCCATCTCGCTGGAGTCAAACGTAACCTGTCCACGAATCATATCATCTACTACGTACTGGCGGTTGTCCGGAACCAGGAAGTGGATCGAAGGCACGCGCCCTTCCGCCTCGAACTGTTGACGCTGCTCTTCTGTGACATGGCGATGCTTTTCCAGAATCCGCGGCGTCTCACCCCGCTCAAGCTGCTCTTCGCGCTCTGCATCCAGCTCTTCCTTGGTAGCGTAGCAATAATAGGCTTTCCCTTCAGCCAGCAATTGATCGATGTATTGGCGATAGATGTCCAATCGCTCAGTCTGACGGTATGGGCCGTATTCGCCGCCTACATCTGTACCTTCTTCCCACTCGACGCCCAGCCACTTCAGGTTTTTCATCTGCTCTTCATCAGCATTTTCCTTGTTGCGGGTCTGGTCGGTATCCTCAATCCGAACGATAAAGGAACCACCGTGATGCTTTGCAAACAGGTAGTTGAACAGCGCGGTTCTCGCGCCGCCGATATGTAAATGCCCAGTTGGACTGGGAGCATAACGTGTGCGGATTTCTTTCGCCATGGGTAGCACCATCCTTATGAGTGTAAAAAGGTGTTATGGGTATCAAAACGCTTCTGACGTTTTCATGTTACACCTTGTCTTACTCCTTGACAAGCAAGCAAGCAGCCTGGGAGGCGATTCCTTCTCCACGGCCTGGGAAACCGAGCTTTTCGGTCGTAGTTGCCTTGACATTGACCTGCGACAGCTCGTCCGCTTCCAGAACACGAGCAATCAGAGCTTGCATCTGCGGGATATACGGAGCCATTTTTGGCGCCTGAGCGATAATCGTAGCGTCTACATTCCCCAAGCGGTATCCGCGTTCCTTGACCATCTTCCAGACATGCTCCAATAGTTTGACACTGTCCGCATCCTTGTATTCCGGGTCCGTATCCGGAAAATGGCGGCCGATGTCCCCCTCGCCCAATGCACCCAGAATCGCATCCGCAATCGCATGGAGCAGAACATCAGCATCCGAATGGCCCAACAGCCCTTTTTCATAAGGAATGGTGATGCCGCCGATGATGCATGGACGCCCCTCCACCAGTTGATGCACGTCAAAACCTTGTCCGATCCTTATAGACATGAATTACTCTCCCCTTCTTTTCCGCAATATCTCTTCACCCAGCAACAAGTCGTCCGGTGTCGTGATTTTGATGTTCTCATAGCTTCCTGCCATGACCGTCACCGGATGTCCCAACCATTCTACCAGCATTGCGTCGTCCGTGCCTATTTTTCCCGCTCTCCATGCAGCCAGATGCGCTTCCTTCAACAAAGACATACGAAAAGCTTGTGGGGTTTGCACCGCCCACAAGCTCTCCCGCGCCGGGGTAGACTCGACTACGCCCGTCTCTCCCACCACTTTTATCGTATCCTTTACAGGCACGGCCAGGATCGTCGCTTGATCGCGCTGAACCTGACGGATGATCTGACTGATTTGTTCGGGAGTAACGAATGGGCGAGCAGCGTCATGGACCAGGACATGCGTGCAATCCTGCAAGGCTTCCAGACCATTGCGTACACTGTCCTGCCGCTCCGCACCGCCCAGTACGACTGTTAGCTGAATGTTATCCTTTTCCAGCCAAGCAAGCACCTCATCTCGATCAGCCTCACTGACCACCAGCACGATTTGCCCGATCTCCTGATGAGAGGCAAACAGCCGCACCGTATGAGCCAGTATCGGCTCTCCTGCCAACGGCAGCCACAGCTTGTTTCGCTGTCCGCCCATGCGCTTGCCTGAGCCGGCTGCCACAATCACAACTCCCGTCGTCACGATTCATTCCCTCTCCCGTTTTCTCTACAACGCTTTTTCCAACAGCTTCGGCTTCGCGAAAATCATGCGTCCTGCCGAGGTCTGCAGCACGCTGGTCACGAGTACATCTATCTCGTTGCCGATATAATCACGGCCGCCTTCCACCACGATCATCGTACCGTCATCCAGATACGCAACCCCTTGACCATGCTCTTTACCGTCCTTGATCACCTGGACGTTCATTTCCTCGCCCGGCAAAACCACTGGCTTTACCGCATTGGCCAAGTCATTGATATTCAAAACAGGAACTCCCTGCAATTCGCAAACCTTGTTCAGGTTGAAGTCGTTGGTAACCACTTTGCCGTTGATCACCTTCGCCAGCTTGATCAGCTTGCTGTCCACCTCGGATACTTCTTCAAAATCGCCTTCCCAAATCTGCACTTTCACTTTCATTTCTTTTTGAATCTTGTTGAGAATATCTAAGCCCCGCCGCCCGCGATTGCGTTTCAATACGTCGGACGAGTCGGCAATATGCTGAAGCTCCTCCAGCACGAAACCCGGAATGATCAGACTGCCTTCCAAAAAGCCTGTACGGCAGATATCTGCAATGCGACCATCGATAATCACACTTGTATCCAAAATCTTGTTCTCCACATTCGTGGCAGCTCCAGCGGCCTCTTTTTTCTTATCCTTGCGACCAATCGAAAAGACCGACATGATTTCGTCGCGCTTGCGGAACCCGACCTGAAATCCCAAATAGCCAAGTAGTCCAGAAACAACCAGCGGCAACAAATCACCTATCACCGGAATCGATATTTTACTGATGGGCAGGAATAATAAAAAAGCAACAATAAGACCACTAATCAACCCCATCGCTCCGAACATGACATCGACAATCGGCATTTTGACGAGTGTCTCTTCTCCCCAACGAACGACCTTCAGAATATAATCCAATAGCCAATTCGCTAAAAAGAAAAATAAGATGGCACCGAGCACCGCACCAATGTAAGAAGTACCGCTTACTTCCCCAATTTTCAATAATGGATCAAGCAAATTGTACAGGTCTGGGCCGTACTGATATCCCAAACCGCCACCAACGATCACGAAAAAGATTTTTCCTATGCGGCGTACCATGCCTTCACCTCCTTGTTATTAATATTGACAGAAGCGAACAAGTAAAACCCTCTTTCTCAAGAAACAGATCAAACAACCAAGCCTATTTCCATCACTATAGCAAAATTCTTTTTATCATGTCAAATAGCCAAAGATTCTAACACAAATATGGAAGTTTCGTCAACCTCGAACTCTTGTTTTCCTCTTTGACAAAATTGACAGTAAGCGGCGTCCCTTCTTATAATGACAGTAGTGTTGTGCTGAAAATTGCGACGATACCAACAGCCTAAAGCAGAGGTGAACCATATGGACACTCGCAACATCGATGACTTTCAAACGCAAGTATCCGAACTTTTAATCAGACATCGAAGCGTCCTGGACGTCATGTCCAAAGTGCAGGAAACAGCATCCCGCATCAACCGTTCACTGACCAAAGCCATTACAGAATGCGGCTGCGTAGAAGTGGTAGCCAAGAAGCAGACGTTTGACTCCAGTAAAAACCTGGAGGACCACAAGTCCCAGCTCGACACGCATTTCTCCGGTCCATTATGCGAGCACTGCCGGGACGTCTTTACAGCAGAGCTTGGAAAAAATCTTTTTTACCTGACAGCTTTGTGCAACATTACGGATATTAAACTGGAAGACGTGATCGAGCAGGAAAGCAAAAGACTCAACACCTTGGGCGTATTTAATCTCACTTGATTCCCCACTGGTAATACGAATAAACATGTAAAAAGGTTGCAAAAAAAAAACCCGCTTTTTCATCAGCGGGTTTTCCTTTTTTTCAGAGGAAACCTTATTCAAACGGAACGGATTCCTCTTCCTTTTTCTTGCGTTTGCTTAATTTTTTGATCAAAAAGTCAACGTTTTTTTTTATTCCGTACAAAGCGTAAACCGCCAGCGGCAGGAAGACGATCTTCGGAAACTGCTGCGGGAATTTGATCGCTACCACGACAACGATTGCGATGATAATTGGGGTGATCCAATACGCGGCTTTCGGAATCCCCACTTTTTTGAAATTGGGGTACTTGACCTTGGATACCATCAAAAACGCAAGCAACAGCATGCTTGCTGCCAACAGGGTAGAGTTAAACACTTCATGGTACAGCGCAAGAGTGGCGAGAACACCGCCGGCAGCCGTAATCGGAAGGCCGATGAAGTAGCCTGGCACTCCAGCCTGCACATTGAACCGGGCTAGTCGCAATGCACCGCAAATCGGGAAGATCGCAGTAAGGACAATGCCGATCCAGTTAAAATCCTGCAGGACCACGACGTACATGATAAAGGCCGGTGCAACACCAAATGTAATCACATCAGACAGAGAATCCAGTTCTTTCCCAAATTCACTTTGCGCATTCAGCATTCGGGCGACGCGTCCATCCAGGCCGTCTGCCAGCATGCCGATAATGACGGTAATCGCAGCATAATCGACGTAATGATCACCTTGAAAAGCAAGTATGATGGCCAGTACTCCTAAAAACAAGTTGCTGACGGTTAGTATGTTCGGCAACGATTTCACGAACATAGACTACCTCCTGATTTCCTTCGCGCAGAAGACAGATCATTTTCATGATTGGTCTACTAGGCAAATCGATTAATACAAAACAGTTTACTTTGCGAATGGATCGAGACGAATGTCACAGAAAATAACGTGACTTAATCCTATTCTACTTCAAATATGTCTGTCAATGAACACTTGTTCCTGAATCCTTCTCAATCCATCCTTGACCGCCCGGGCTCTGACCTCGCCGATTCCATCCACTTCATCCAGCTCTTCGATGGTTGCCATGACGATGCGGGGCAGGTTGTGGAAATGTTCGACAAGATTCGAGACGATCGTAAAAGGCATTCGTGGTATCTTCTGCAAAATTCGATACCCACGGGGTGATATGGACTCTTCTAGCATGCTGGCGTGGGCGGTATACCCGAGAACTCGCAGAAAGGAAGTCGGCTCCAGCATCTCCTCCGAGCTAAGCTTTTTCATCTCCAGCAAAATTTCGACCGGTGAAGATTCCCGATCGCGACTATAGTCCCGGATCAACATCTGCGCCTCTTCCTCGAGATTGGATACAAGCTCTTCCAACTGCATGCTGATGAGCCTGCCCTCAGTGCCCAATTCACAGATGTATTTGGTTACCTCTTCCTTAATACGTAATACCATCTCGATTCGTTGCAAAACGAAAGCGACTTCTTCCAAAGTGACCAGTTCCTCGAACTCCAACGCGCCCAGATTCGTCAACGACTGTTCCAGCACGGACTTGTATTTTTCCAGGGTGGATACTGCCTGATTCGCCTTCGCTAAAATAACGTTTACGTCGTTGAGGACATAGCGGAATGCCCCTTTGTACAGTGTGATGACATTGCGTCTCTGGGAGATGGCGATTACCAGATGATTGGTATGGATCGCTGTGCGTTGCGCTGTACGATGACGGGTTCCCGTCTCACTGGTCCCAATCGCCGCAGGAGGGAAAAGTTGAGTATTGGCAAAAAGAATTCGTTTGGCATCTTCACTTATAATGATTCCCCCATCCATTTTCGCCAATTCGTACAAATGGGATGGAGTGAACTCACAATTGATGGAAAAGCCTCCGTCAACCATTGCCTCCATTTTGGGTCCGTACCCGATGACGATCAATCCACCTGTTTTCGCCCGCAAGACATGTTCAAGTCCTTCACGAAGCATCGTGCCCGGAGCAACAAAGCGCAGCACATCACGAAAGTCTACGCTCTTCTTGTTGGGTTCGTGCATGCCTGTCTACCCCCTCATGACCTCATCCAACGCTTCCGCGATATTGTTGACCCCGATTACCACGATATCGTCTGGAGCTTCCAACCCGCGAATGTTCTTCTGCGGGATGATTACGCGCTTGAAGCCCAATTTATGCGCCTCACGCACACGTTGTTCGATCCGGGAGACGCCGCGCACCTCTCCCGTCAAGCCAACTTCACCGATCACCACGTCATGAGGGTTGGTAGCATGGTCGCGAAAGCTGCTGGCGATGCTGACGGCTATGGCCAGATCGACAGCAGGCTCATCCAGCCGCACCCCGCCTGCTACGTTCACATAGGCATCCTGGTTTTGCAGCATCATGCCCATGCGCTTTTCCAGGACGGCCATTATCATGGCAACACGCTGGTGATCCACTCCGGTCGCCGTTCTGCGGGGTGTCACAAAGCTCGTCGGCGCGACCAAAGCCTGCAGCTCCACCAGTACCGGTCGTGTTCCCTCCATGCTGGCGACGACAGTGGAGCCTGCCACTCCAACGGGGCGTTCCGCCAAAAAGATTTCGGAAGGATTGGCGACCTCCTCCAGACCACGATCCTTCATTTCAAAGATGCCGATTTCATTTGTCGAACCAAAACGATTTTTGACAGCGCGTAAAATACGGAAAGTGTTATGCCGCTCTCCTTCAAAATACAGGACGGCATCCACCATATGCTCCAGCATGCGAGGTCCTGCGATGGAGCCTTCCTTGGTGACGTGGCCGACGATAAAGGTGCCGATGCCTTTTCCCTTGGCGATGCGCATCAGCTGTGCAGTCGCCTCACGCACCTGTGCAACACTTCCCGCAGCAGATTGAATGGCAGGATGAAATACCGTCTGGATCGAGTCGATGATCAAGACATCGGGCTCTACCTGATTGATATGCTGTTCGATCAATTCTAAATCATTTTCTGCCAATACAAACATGGGCGGTGTTTTCATGTCCAGCCGATCAGCCCGCAGCTTGATCTGCTTGGCTGATTCCTCGCCAGACACATAAAGAACTTTACCGCCCTGATGAGCAAGAGCAAACGATGTTTGCAGCAGCAGTGTCGATTTTCCGATTCCTGGGTCCCCGCCCACAAGAATGAGCGAACCCGGAACCAAACCTCCTCCGAGCACGCGATTCAATTCCCCGATGGTGGTATCCATGCGCGGCTCTTCTTCGCTGGCGACCTGCGTCAACGGCAGCGGGGCCTGACGTTGGCCGCCGCCCAAGCCTTCGTGGCGATGGGAGGAGCCCTTGACCGTTACTTCCTCGACCAGCGTATTCCAGCTGTTGCAACCGGGGCATTTTCCCAACCATTTCGGTGATTCATACCCACATTCTTGACATGCAAATTTTGTTTTATACTTTGACATCATCGTACCTCTTTTTTCTGTGAAAAACGTCTCGACGTTTTTCATAAAAGTGAATGTGACCGCTTGCGGTCAAACAAAACGGTCATGACCGTTTTGTTTTGAAATACCATTATCATACATGACTGTGCAGCACAAAAAAAGAATACCTCTCACAGAAAGAGGTATTCTTTCTCCTGATTATTCGACAGATTACGATTTGGCTTTTTCCAGCCGTTTGACTACCAGTTTGCCGTCTTCGGCATCGATGTTGACGGTATCGCCCTTGCTGATGGAGCCTTTCAGAAGCTCCTCGGACAATTTGTCTTCGATATGGCGTTGAATGGCTCGGCGCAGCGGACGCGCTCCGTATGCCGGGTCGAAGCCCTCTTTGGCCAGAATTTTCTTCGCTTCCTCTGTGAGGACGAAATCGATGCTTTGCTCTCTGAGGCGCTTGCGCAGTTCGTCTGTCATGAGCGACACGATCTGCTCGATATGCTCCTGCTCCAGGGAGTGGAAGACGATTACCTCGTCAATTCGGTTCAGGAATTCGGGGCGGAAGCTCTTCTTCAGCTCATCCATCACTTTGTCCTTCATATCCTGATATTTTCTCTCGGACTCGTCGCCTGCGGTAAAGCCCAGCGTCGTGTTTTTCTTGATCAAATTCGCCCCGACGTTGGAGGTCATGATGACTACTGTGTTGCGGAAATCGACTGTCCGTCCTTTGGAGTCCGTCAGTCGTCCGTCATCAAGAACCTGCAGCAGAATATTGAATACATCCGGGTGCGCTTTCTCAATTTCGTCCAGCAGGATGACGGAGTATGGTTTGCGGCGCACTTTTTCGGTCAATTGGCCGCCTTCGTCATAGCCGACATAGCCTGGAGGCGCTCCGACGAGTCGAGCTGTCGAGTGTTTCTCCATGTACTCGGACATGTCTACGCGGATCATGGCATCCTCGTCGCCAAAAAGAGTTTCCGCTACAGCACGGGCCAATTCGGTTTTCCCTACCCCGGTTGGACCCAGGAAGATAAACGAACCGATTGGGCGTTTGGGGTCCTTCAGTCCGGCACGAGCCCGGCGGATCGCACGGGAGATTGACTTGACCGCCTCGTCTTGACCGATGACGCGATCGTGCAGGATTTCTTCCATTTTCAACAGACGCTCGGTCTCTTCTTCTTTCAGCTTGAGCACGGGAATTCCAGTCCAGCTGGCCACGACAGTCGCGATGTCTTCCGGAGTGACCTCCATGTTGAGCTGACCCTGGCGCTCCTTCCAGTCCTTCTTCGTCTTATCCAATTCCTCACGAAGCTTCTGTTCTTGATCGCGCAGAGCCGCAGCCTCTTCAAATTCCTGCGACTGCACGGCAGCATCCTTTTCCTTGCGCACTTCCTCGAGGCGGCCTTCCAGCTCCTTCAGATTAGGCGGTACTGTAAAAGACTGGAGACGCACCTTGGATGCAGCCTCGTCGATCAGGTCAATCGCCTTGTCAGGGAGGAAGCGGTCGGTAATGTAGCGGTCAGAAAGCTTCACCGCTTGCTCGATAGCTTCGTCTGTGATTTTCACACGGTGGTGAGCCTCGTAACGATCCCGCAGGCCGTGGAGGATCTTGATAGCGTCCTCTGGCACTGGCTCGTCGACTTGGATGGGTTGGAAACGGCGTTCCAGCGCTGCATCCTTCTCGATGTATTTGCGGTATTCGTCCAAGGTAGTAGCCCCTACGCACTGCAATTCACCGCGAGCCAATGCTGGCTTCAGGATATTGGAGGCGTCGATCGCGCCCTCTGCTCCGCCTGCACCGATCAGTGTGTGCAGCTCGTCAATGAACAGGATGATGTTCCCTGCCTGGCGAATTTCATCCATGATTTTTTTCAGGCGATCCTCAAATTCACCACGATATTTGGTGCCCGCGACCACAGTCCCCATATCCAGGGTCATGACGCGCTTGTCGCGAAGGGTTTCGGGAATTTCATTGTTGACGATCTTTTGCGCCAAACCTTCGGCAATGGCCGTTTTCCCTACACCAGGCTCCCCGATGAGGACCGGGTTGTTTTTGGTCCGGCGGCTTAATACCTGAATGACACGCTCGATTTCCTTTTGGCGACCGATGACGGGGTCGAGACCGCCTTCACGTGCGATTGCGGTCAAGTCACGCGCCAAACCGTCCAATGTAGGAGTGTTCGCCTGAGGGTTGCCGCCTGAAGGCTGGTGGGATGCCATCATTTCCGAACTGCCCAGAAGCTGCAGGACTTGCTGACGTGCCTTGTTCAGGCTCACTCCCAGGTTGTTCATAATACGGGCCGCGATGCCTTCTCCTTCACGGATCAGGCCCAACAGGATGTGCTCAGTGCCCACGTATGTGTGTCCCAGCTTGCGGGCTTCATCCATCGACAGCTCGATCACTTTTTTGGCTCTCGGTGTATAGTTGGGCGTGTAGTTGCTGCCAGACTGCTCGGTGCCTCTGCCGATCAGCGACTCCACTTCGCTTTGAATTTTATCAAGACCAAGTCCCAGAGACTGCAGGGCTTTGGCTGCAATCCCTTCACCTTCCCGAATCAAGCCCAAGAGGACATGTTCCGTTCCAATATCTTTGTGGCCAAGACGCACCGCCTCTTCCAGGGCCAGTGCCAGTACTTTTTGTGCTCGTTCCGTAAAACGTCCAAACATCATATGGTTTACACCTCCATAGTTACATGTTTCGTTTTAAATGCCATTATCATGGGACGGACTACCCGTGTTGATGCGCTCACGAATCAGTCTTGCCCTTCTCTCATCCCTTTGTTCAGGGGTGAGCTTTTGCCCTGCGTGCTGCTGCAGGAAGCCCGGCTGAGTCGTGACCAAGAGTTCGTTTAAAACCAAGGGTGAAACATTGGGAATCACACCAAGATCAATGCCCAGTCGCAAATCAGACAAGCGCTGAGCCGCTTCCTTGGATTCCATCGTCCGAGCATGAAGCAAAATTCCGTACGAACGGAAAATCCGGTCCTCCAGCGAGACGCGTGTGTGCTCCAGCAAATACTGGCGCGCTACTCGCTCCTGCTCGATGATCTGTCTGGCTACTCCATAAAGATTAGAGAGGATATCCGTCTCCGACATGCCCAATGTGACCTGGTTGGAGAGCTGGAACAGATTGCCGAGCGCCTCACTGCCTTCCCCGTAAATCCCGCGTACGACCAAACCTACCTGATTAATCGCTTGCAGGATGCGGTTGATCTGCTGCGTCATGACCAGTGCGGGCAGATGCAGCATGACCGAAGCGCGAATTCCAGTCCCTACGTTGGTCGGACAGCTTGTAAGATAGCCTCTTTTTTCGTCAAAAGCATAGTTCAAGTGCTTCTCAAATATGTCATCTATTTTCGTACCCATTTCCCATGCTTCATTTAATCGGAATCCTGGCAGCAGGACCTGGATACGAATATGGTCTTCTTCGTTTATCATAATGCTTACCGATTCATCCTTGCTTAGCAGAACCGCTCCTTTGCGCGATTCCTCAGCCAGATGAGGACTGATGAGATGTTTTTCTACCAGTACCTTTTTTTCCAGCGGATTTACCTGGTCCATCTGAATCATTTGCAATCGGTGCCGCTTGCGCATAGCCTCAGATTCGCTTACTTCCGTTACCTTTTTGACCACTTCCTCCGCCTGGGAATCTGTAGCCAACAACGGAAAAGGGTGCTGGCGCAAGTTACGCGCGATACGCAACCGTGTACTGATGACAATATCAGAATCGGGACCTTCTCCCTTCATCCAATTGCTCCACGGGTTTTGCATAAACTGCTGTTGAGACATGTCCAGCCTTCCTCCCCTCGCTACGATTGAGACATTTTTTGTTCCAGCATCCGAATTCGGTCACGCATCTCTGCCGCCTTTTCAAATTCTTCGCTGGCAACATGGCGCTGCAACGCACTCTTTAGCTGCTCCAGCTCTTTGCGAATCTTCAACTGTCCCCCGGTCCGCTCGGGTACCTTGCCTATGTGTTGGGTGTTGCCGTGGATCCGTCTGAACAGCGGGTCCAGCTTATCACCCAAGAACGTGTAACAATCGCTGCAGCCAAATCGACCGCTCTTGCTGAATTGTGCGTAAGTCAGACCACATGTCTCGCATCTTAGCGGTTTGCTTGTGCTGGATTCCCGCCCATTTTTTTGCATGGGGTCAAATTTCAGCAAGCCTGACAGGAGATTATTGATGCTGAAGTTGTGAAAGCCGGTAAAAACGTCTCCTTTTTCCTGGGCACATTGTTCACAGATATGGTATTCGGTTTTCTCGCCATTGACGATTTTGGTCAAGTGCAGAGTAGCCGGCCTTTTTCCACATTCTTCACAGTTCATCACGATCCCTCCTAACACATTCTTTACTTTAACAAGATAACTTCAATCATTTGTTTCAACATGGCCGCCCGCAATTTATCGCGCAGATTTGGCTCGATCATCAATACATTGCGCGAGGTGGCAATTTTCATCAAAGCTGCTTCCCGTTGACTAATCAATCCGTCTTCGAGCAGACGCTCAATGATGGCATTGCCTACACTCTGCGTGATGCTCTCGCCAATCAGCTCTTCCGTGAGCAACTCCTGCAGACGGGCCTTGCTCACGATCTGCACCTTGCGAATCCGGATGTATCCGCCACCGCCACGCTTGCTCTCGACGATATACCCCTTTTGCACCGTAAAGCGCGTGTTAATCACGTAGTTGATCTGGGATGGCACACACTGAAAAAGGTCGGCTAGCTCACTACGCTGGATCTCGATCGAACCATTTGGGCTTTCAGTGATAATGCTTTTTAGGTGCTGTTCAATGATGTCCGAGATATTACGCAAGTCATCGCCTCCTTTCTCATGTGTGAATGATTGACTTTGACTATCTTTGACTTTAATTATAATGGGTTTTCTTCGCTCATGCAAGAGGTGAAAATACGCTGCACAACATCTATTGTGGGCAGATTACAGCCTTTTGAATCAATGAAAAACACCTTTCCGATAAAAGGAAAAGAGCAGCTGAGTAGGGAAAAAACCACTCGACTGCTCTTTAGAAAAACTGGTAATTTGTGATGCTAGAAGTTTACTCCTCATGAGGAGGCAAGCAGGAAATAACCTCTGAAAAATGGCGGATCACTACATTCGCGCCGTCCAGCTCTCCCGGTTTGGCAAAGCCAAAGTCACAGCCAATAGTAAAAAGATCGTTGACAAGGCCTGCTTCGATGTCGGAATGGCGGTCACCGACCATGACCGCTTGTTTTATCTCGTAGTCGCGAAGCAGCCTGGCGACCAGATCCTTCTTGGTACTGGTCTGAAAGCGTCCTGCGGAATACAGGTCTGTCAAAAGCGGCTTTAACTCGTATTCCTCGCAGATCGCATCAATATACTCTTCTTGTCCATTGCTTGCAATGAACAGAGCATACCCCTCTTCGTGAAGCCGCTGAAGAGTTTCTCTCACCCCAGGATATAGATCTGTAATCCTTTCTTTGATTAGCTTGATTTCATTTTCAAGCAAGTAGGCATCGGCTGCTTTCTTGGTCGCTTCTTCCGCACCTGGCAGCAGCTTTATCCACACTTGTTCTATAGTCATCCCCAAAACGTTGATAAGTGCCTTTTCATCCGGTGTAGGCCCCTGCCACATCCCTTGTTCGCGAAGCTGCTCAAAGGTCCGCTGAAACGCTGGTGTGGACAGTTTTTCTGTCTGCAGCAGCGTTCCATCCATGTCGAATAAAATCGCATACGGTATGCTCAACATTCTTCTCTCCTCTGTTCAGGATCATCCAATCGGCAATACGTCCCCATGTTAGTGGATTTGTGTACGAGTAGCAAGTAATACAAAAAAACCTCCTTATCCTTATGGATAGGAAGGTTCTGCTTTATTCCTTCAAAACTGAATCTGCATGAATGCTTGGATGTGTGTGGATAAGTCCTCGACCGATTAGTATTCGTCAGCTCCACGTGTTGCCACGCTTCCACACCGAACCTATCAACCTCATCGTCTATGAGGGGTCTTACCAGCTTGCGCTGTGGGAAGTCTCATCTTGGAGGGGGCTTCACGCTTAGATGCTTTCAGCGCTTATCCCTTCCGCACATAGCTACCCAGCTGTGCCACTGGCGTGACAACTGGTGCACCAGCGGTGCGTCCATCCCGGTCCTCTCGTACTAAGGACAGCTCTCCTCAAACTTCCTGCGCCCGCGACAGATAGGGACCGAACTGTCTCACGACGTTCTGAACCCAGCTCGCGTACCGCTTTAATGGGCGAACAGCCCAACCCTTGGGACCTACTTCAGCCCCAGGATGCGATGAGCCGACATCGAGGTGCCAAACCTCCCCGTCGATGTGGACTCTTGGGGGAGATAAGCCTGTTATCCCCAGGGTAGCTTTTATCCGTTGAGCGATGGCCCTTCCATGCGGAACCACCGGATCACTAAGCCCGACTTTCGTCCCTGCTCGACTTGTAGGTCTCGCAGTCAAGCTCCCTTCTGCCTTTACACTCTACGAATGATTTCCGACCATTCTGAGGGAACCTTTGGGCGCCTCCGTTACCTTTTAGGAGGCGACCGCCCCAGTCAAACTGCCCACCTGGCATGGTCCTCTCGCCCGATCAGGGCGACGAGTTAGAAACTCCGTACATCAAGGGTGGTATCCCACCGACAGCTCCACAGAGGCTGGCGCCCCTGCTTCTCAGCTTCCCACCTATCCTGTACATGATGCACAAAGTTCCAATACCAGGCTACAGTAAAGCTCCATGGGGTCTTTCCGTCTTGTCGCGGGTAACCTGCATCTTCACAGGTATTATGATTTCACCGGGTCTCTTGCCGAGACAGCGCCCAAGTCGTTACGCCTTTCGTGCGGGTCGGAACTTACCCGACAAGGAATTTCGCTACCTTAGGACCGTTATAGTTACGGCCGCCGTTTACTGGGGCTTCGGTTCAAAGCTTCGCTTGCGCTAACCCATCCCCTTAACCTTCCAGCACCGGGCAGGCGTCAGCCCCTATACTTCGCCTTGCGGCTTCGCAGAGACCTGTGTTTTTGCTAAACAGTCGCTTGGGCCTTTTCACTGCGGCCCCCTCGGGCTATAAACCCTACCGGGGCGCCCCTTCTCCCGAAGTTACGGGGCCATTTTGCCGAGTTCCTTAGCAAGAGTTATCCCGCGCACCTTAGGATTCTCTCCTCGCCTACCTGTGTCGGTTTGCGGTACGGGCACCTTGCTCCTCGCTAGACGCTTTTCTTGGCAGTGTGAAATCAGGGACTTCGGTACTAAAATTTCCCTCGCCATCACAGCTTGCCCTTATGGTGTGCGGATTTGCCTACACACCAGGCTTGCTGCTTGGACGGCCATCCAGTAGGCCGCTCACCCTATCCTCCTGCGTCACGCCATTGCTCAAGCGGAACAAAGGTGGTACAGGAATATCAACCTGTTGTCCATCGCCTACGCCTTTCGGCCTCAGCTTAGGTCCCGACTAACCCTGGGAGGACGAGCCTTCCCCAGGAAACCTTAGGCTTTCGGTGGACAAGATTCTC
Source organism: Brevibacillus panacihumi W25 (assembly GCF_000503775.1). Lineage (GTDB taxonomy): Bacteria > Bacillota > Bacilli > Brevibacillales > Brevibacillaceae > Brevibacillus > Brevibacillus panacihumi_A. The sequence goes on from NZ_KI629786.1 coordinate 203,772, forward strand.
ACTTGTCTTTTCGCTACTTACACCGGCATTCTCACTTCCAAGCGCTCCACCGCTCTTTCCAGTACGGCTTCACTGCTGCTTGGAACGCTCCCCTACCCAAGTGGAATCCGTAAGGATTCTCACTAGCCATAGCTTCGGTGGTATGTTTAGCCCCGTTACATTTTCCGCGCAGAGTCACTCGACCAGTGAGCTATTACGCACTCTTTAAATGGTGGCTGCTTCTAAGCCAACATCCTGGTTGTCTGGGCAACTCCACATCGTTTCCCACTTAACATACACTTGGGGACCTTAGCTGATGGTCTGGGCTGTTTCCCTCTTGACGATGGATCTTAGCACTCACCGTCTGACTCCCGGACATAAGTCATTGGCATTCGGAGTTTGACTGAGTTCGGTAACCCGATGAGGGCCCCTAGCCCAATCAGTGCTCTACCTCCAAGACTCTTATTCCGAGGCTAGCCCTAAAGCTATTTCGGGGAGAACCAGCTATCTCCGAGTTCGATTGGAATTTCACCGCTAGCCACACCTCATCCCCGCACTTTTCAACGTGCGTGGGTTCGGGCCTCCAGTAGGTGTTACCCTACCTTCACCCTGGACATGGCTAGATCACACGGTTTCGGGTCTACGGCAACGTACTTGCGCCCTATTCAGACTCGCTTTCGCTGCGGCTCCGTCTCTTCGACTTAACCTCGCACGCTACCGTAACTCGCCGGTTCATTCTACAAAAGGCACGCCGTCACTCTTTTAACGAGCTCCGACTATTTGTAAGCACACGGTTTCAGGTACTATTTCACTCCCCTCCCGGGGTGCTTTTCACCTTTCCCTCACGGTACTGGTTCACTATCGGTCGCTAGGTAGTATTTAGCCTTAGCAGATGGTCCTGCCAGATTCATACGGGATTTCACGTGTCCCGCACTACTCGGGGTTGGTCTCGGAGAGACGCGCGTTTAGGCTACGCGACTGTCACGCTCTGTGGTCAGCTTTCCCAAACTGTTCACCTACGCGCGTCTTTTGTAACTCCGTGTGAGACGCCCCACAACCCCGCCAGGTAAACCTGACGGTTTAGGCTCTTCCGCGTTCGCTCGCCGCTACTGACGGAATCACTATTGTTTTCTCTTCCTCCGGCTACTTAGATGTTTCAGTTCACCGGGTCTGCCTTCTCGTACCCTATGGATTCAGATACGGATACCATCCCATTACGGATGGTGGGTTCCCCCATTCGGAGATCCCCG
>NZ_KI629786.1:207500-250000 GCF_000503775.1 Brevibacillus panacihumi W25
TCGCTCCATCACTCAACCATCTGACTTGAAAAGCACTCATCATCGGCGAGCAAGAAATAATATAACACCAAAACAAGTTCAATGCAAGTGAAAAAATAAAAGTCGCTTGAAAAATATCAAGCGACCTCTTCATTTAGTCTCTCGCACGCATATGTGGGAAAAGCAAGACATCACGAATAGATGGCGAGTTCGTCAACAGCATAACCAGTCGGTCAATTCCGATCCCCAGACCACCGGTTGGCGGCATGCCGTATTCCAGCGCTTCAATAAAATCCTCATCCATGTCATGCGCTTCGTCATTCCCAGCTTCTTTTTCCAACAGCTGCGCTTCAAACCGCTCGCGTTGATCGATCGGATCGTTCAACTCTGTAAACGCATTGGCATGTTCACGCGCGACAATAAACAATTCAAAACGATCCGTGAAGCGCGGATCTTGCTCGTTTTTCTTAGCCAATGGAGAAATTGCCACCGGATGACCATACACGAAAGTTGGCTGAATCAGCGTATGCTCCAGTTTCTGTTCAAAGAATTCGTTTACGACATGACCAAACGTATGGTGAGGTTCCACGGTCACTCCATGCTCCTTAGCCAATGCCCGCGCCTCATCATCACTCATCTCCTGCCAGAAATCCACGCCCAGGTTTTCCTTGATCAGGTCAACCATGTGAACACGGCGCCATTGTGGTGTCAAGTCGATAACATGTCCCTGATACTCAATTTTCATTGTGCCTAACACGTCCTGGGCGATATGGGCAATCATTTCTTCCGTCAGCTTCATGATGTCCTGGAAGTCAGCGTATGCCTCATACAGCTCAATCATGGTGAACTCGGGATTGTGGCGTGTGGAAATTCCCTCATTGCGATATACCCGCCCAATCTCGTACACCTTCTCCAAGCCGCCTACGATCAAGCGCTTCAGATGCAGCTCGATGGCGATCCGCATATACAACTGCATGTCCAACGCATTGTGGTGCGTGATAAACGGACGAGCAGATGCACCGCCGGCGATGGCGTGCAGGGTCGGAGTCTCAACTTCCAGATAGCCAAGGTTGTCCAGGTAACGACGCATCGAGGTAAGAATCCGACTACGCGTCATAAAGGTTTGGCGCACTTCCGGATTGACGATTAGATCGACGTACCGCTTGCGATAACGAGTCTCGATATCTTTTAAACCGTGGTATTTCTCTGGCAGCGGACGCAGCGACTTGGTGAGATAAGTCAATTCCTTCGCCTTGACACTCAACTCGCCTGTCTTGGTCTTGAAGATCACCCCGGATACGCCTATCAAATCGCCAATATCACTGAGGTCGAAAACTTTTGCGGCTTCCTCCCCCACTGTATCCTGACGCACGTAGATCTGGATCTGTCCAGAGCGGTCAAGCACTTGAGCAAAACTCGCCTTCCCCATTTTGCGCTTAGCCATGAGGCGACCTGCAATGGTGACGACTGGTTCTTCTGCTTCCAGCTCTTCTTTGGATTTTTCACCATAAGCCTTTACGATGTCCTCAGCATGATGGGTTTGAGCGAACTTTTTGCCAAACGGGTCAAATCCCCATTCGCGAAGTTGATCCATCTTGTCGTGACGCACTTGAAGCAGCTCATGAAGCCCTTCCTGTTGTTCCAATTCACCTTGCTGCACGTCTTGCTCGTTTGCCATAACCTTTCACTCCTCTTAAAAGATGCCTGAATTAGTAAATTTGGGCAGACGGGTTTAAATAGCGATACGGCGTACCTTTATAAAAAAGGTACGCCACGGAAGTCCTGCTTACAGGGAGATATCGAGAATTTCGTACTGAATCACGCCAGCCGGGACTTGCACATCCACTACCGCGCCCTTTGCCTTACCCAATAGTGCTTGCCCTACTGGGGACTCGTTGGAAATCTTGTTGTTCATCGGGTCAGATTCAGCAGATCCTACGATTGTATAATCCACAATATCGCCAAACTCCAGATCCTTCAATCTTACTTTGGAGCCTACGCTCACCACACCGGTATCTACGTCCTCATTGGTGATAATTCGTGCGTTGCGAAGCATTTTCTCCAGTGTAAGAATACGTCCCTCGATAAAAGCCTGTTCGTTTTTCGCTTCCTCGTATTCAGAGTTCTCACTGATATCGCCAAAGCTGATCGCTTCTTTAATCCGAGCAGCTACTTCCTTGCGTTTAACCGTTTTCAAATCTTCAAGCTCTTGTTCTAACTTTGCTAACCCTTCTGGTGTCAAGATCACTTCTTTTTCAGACATGACTCAATTCCCCCGTTTATAGATAATTCCATTCGTGCTGGGTTAAAGTACGAATGATTATATGTAGTTGTTTTATGCATTATACAGTCGATTGCTAACTCTCGTGAGGATTCATAGGTAAAGCTGCCAGGTTGAACTGGCAGCTCGGTTCCCGATATTACGGCATATTATAGGATATGAAGGAACCCTTGTCAATGTCTGGGTGTTAGTAGCGAATTGCCTCTTCACGGGCGGATTCCAGAGGCTCCTCCATATCATCTCCGTAGTTTTCTACCCATTCGACATAATCATTGATAATCCGACGGAGTTCCTCTTCCGTCTCCACTGCATTGATCAAATTCTTGGTATGCGTAGCGCCCCTCAGGCCTTTCAAATACCAGGCTGCGTGCTTGCGCATTTCCAATACGCCTACGCGCGGCCCTTTCAAGGCAATCAACCGCTCCGCATGCAACAGGCAAATGTCCATTTTTTCCCGTACGGAAGGCTCACCCGGCAAATCTCCCGTAGTCAGGTACTGAATCGTCCGGTACAGCATCCACGGATTACCCAGTGCTGCACGTCCGATCATGACGCCGTCGCAGCCAGTGGTATCGAGCATGCGACGAGCATCCTCAGGAGTGGCGACATCCCCGTTCCCGATCACCGGAATGGAGACCGCTTCCTTGACCTTGCCAATCCAGCTCCAGTCCGCATGTCCCTTGTACATTTGCACACGTGTGCGTCCATGAATGGCGACCGCCTTGGCACCGGCTCGTTCTACAGCTCGGGCATTATCCAATACAAACAGATGCTCTTCATCCCATCCCAGTCTCATTTTCACTGTGACAGGCTTTTCAACGGCATCGACGACAGCCGAAACGACCTCATAAATCTTGTTCGGGTCCAGCAAAAGGCGCGCTCCTGCATCACAGCTGGTAATTTTCGGAACAGGACAACCCATATTGATGTCGATAATGTCGGCATTGGTATGCTGGTCGACATATTTCGCGGCTTGTACGAGGGTCTCCCTGTCACCGCCAAAAATTTGCAGGCTGAGCGGTTTTTCCCGTTCATCCACGTACAACATGTCCATGGTCTTCTTGTTGCCGTGGACGATTCCTTTGTCACTCACCATTTCAGCACAGACCAAGCCCGTGCCAAATTCTTTGGCGATCAAGCGAAAAGCAGGGTTGCAGACTCCTGCCATCGGAGCCAAAACCACGTTGTTTTTTAATTCGATGTTACCGATTTTCATCTATAAAACCTCCTATCTGCAAAATCACCCGCCGCATGCGAGCGGTTGCCTGGAGAGGGAATAGCCCATCCATTCCATCATGCATTATTTATATCACATAATTCTTCTACATCGATTTGTAAAGTACTGGCGATCTTCCGTAGAACTGGCTCCGTCGGGACTCGAGTTCCACGCTCCAACGACCCTACAAAGGAGAGCGACACTCCCAGCTTTTCCGCCAGTCCTTGCTGCGTATACCCTTTTAATTTTCGGAAGGACCGGATTCGGTTTCCCAGTCGATTGTTCCCCACTTTCGTACCCCCTTCTGATCCTCCGACAAATATGAAAGATAATGAGAAATCGTCTGATTGAAAATCGGCAGAGCCCCGCCCTTCCAGACGTCATTCAATGGTACGAGCACAAAAGCCCGTTTTGTCAGCTCCGGGTGGGGGATGCGCAAATGCTCCAGAGAAATGCTGCTCTCCCCGTACAGCAACAGATCAATATCAATCGTACGCGGTCCCCAGCGGATGGTGCGTACACGGCCCAGCTCCTGCTCGACTAAGAGTGCGGCCGACAGCAATTGCTCAGCAGACAGCTCTGTTTGCACGGCGATGACCATATTCAGAAAAGCGTCTTGATCCACATAACCGACCGGATCGGTCTCGTACACATCCGAAATCTGCAATACGCGAATCCCCGGGTGTGCATCCAGCCGGGTAATCGCCTGTTGCAGATGGTCCGCACGATCTCCGAGATTGGACCCAAGCGCCAGGTAAGCGCGAACTGTCATCAGCGAAAATCCTCTCTTTTGCGCGTCATCTCGATGGCTACCGAATCATAATGCCCGTTAATCGGCGGGTTCGGCTTCGTAACCTTGACTTTTACTTCTGCCAGCGGAAACTGGTGCAGAAGCTTTTCTGCAATGTTCGCAGTCAAAGCCTCCACCAGCTTGAAGCGCTGACCCTCCACGATCTGCTGAACACTGGAGAAGATCTCCGCGTAATTGATCGTATCATTCAGGTCATCACTTGCCCCCGCCTTGGAAAGGTCTGCAGAAAGCGCAAGATCGACATAAAAACGTTGTCCCAGCTCTGCCTCCGCTGCAAAAACACCGTGGTATCCGTAGAATGACATGCCGCTGAAGTAGATTTTATCCAACGTGTACGCCTCCCTTGACCATTGCGTCCATCATCGTGGTCACGCGCTTCATTTCTTTGACGTCATGCACCCGGACCATGTGGCATCCTTTGGCGACGCCCAGCGCCACTGTCGCCGCCGTTCCTTCCATTCGTTCATCCACCGGAAGGTCCAAGACATGTCCGATCATTGATTTTCGCGAGGTAGCCAACAAGACAGGAAAACCAAGTCCGACCAGATCGTCCAGCCTTCTCATCGTCTCCAGATTTTGTTCCAGAGACTTGGCAAATCCGATGCCAGGATCCAGGATAATCTGGTCATGGCGCACCCCTGCCTGGAGCGCAATCTGTACGGATTCTCGCAAGTCTTTGACAAAATTGGCGAAGAAGTGCTGATAATTCCGGTCTTCCCGATTGTGCATCAAAATAATCGGCACCTGGTGGCGTGCGGCGACCTCCGCCATGCGCTTGTCCCGTTTGGCGCCCCAGATGTCATTGATAATATGTGCGCCTGCCTGTACCGCTCGATCCGCCACTTCTGCTTTATACGTATCAATCGAGAGCGGCACCTGAAGCTCGGTCGACAGAGCGCGAATAATCGGGAGGACCCGATCCATTTCCTCGGCTGCATCTACTGGCTCTGATCCCGGACGAGTCGATTCGCCGCCGATGTCAATCAAATCGGCACCCGCCTCAACCATATGACGGGCCTGCGCGACCGCCTGATCCAAATCTATATACCGTCCACCGTCCGAGAAGGAGTCCGGCGTGACATTCAAAATTCCCATCACCAGCGTACGCTCGCCCAAGGGCAGCACATGAGGACCGCATACCAGCCTGCGGCGTCGGTCCAGCTGTTCGCGCATAGCCAAGGCTTCCCGTATCTCCTCCGCTGCCGCATACATCCTCTGCTCCTCGTTGGATAAGCGTTGCAATGCCAGCTCCAACTGGGAACGTGTAGCTAAAAGCAAGGCTTCCAGCTCATCTCCAGGATGACCCGAAAAAATGGCTTCTCCACCGCACGCTTGCATGGTTTGACGCAAAAAATGAGCCTCTTCCCATGTGAGGCCCTCCAAATGGATCAGCATATTCTCACCATATTGAGCCAACTGCTCCGCTAGGGGAGAAACAATTCCTCGTTTGGACAGCTCTGATACACGTTCCCTGTGCTGGGCCTGGATCAGGAATGGATTGTACTTCATCTTTCTAACTACTCCCTTTACCGTCTTGGCATGTTGATTAGTAGCATACCATAAGTCAGCCGTTGCCCGCTACAGACTCACGGTAGGCGCGGTGCAGTTTGCTCGTATGCTCCCCGTAGCAAACCGGAACTCTTTTTCCATCTATTTCACTGACAGGAACCATCTCCTGCACAGAATTGGTCAGAAATACTTCTTCAGCTCCCAACAGCTCTTCCAATCGGTATTTGCCTTGCTCCACAGACATGCCAAGCCTTTGCGCCAGCTGCAACACATGCTGCCTGGTAACCCCGCCCAAAATTCCCGTATCGAGCGAAGGCGTGTAGAGACAGCTATTTTTCACCCAAAAGAGATTGCTGACGATCCCTTCTGCCACATACCCTTCTGCGGTCAAAAACAACCCCTCCGCATCTGTACGCGGTCCCAGCTCCTGCTTGGCCAAGGCGTTATTCAAATAGTTGTGGGATTTGAAGCGCTGATGTCCTTCTGCGGTCTGTCGCGCGAGTCTTAGAGTCTGCAGTTTTTTGGGAGCAGGAGGAATAGTCAAGGCCGCGACTGGCTTGACGAAAATAAACAAGGAAGGACGCTCGTAACCCTCCGCTGCCAATCCGACTCCTTCCTCTCCTGCCGTCACGCTAAGACGAACGTAAGCGTCAGACAGTCCGTTGGCAGCTACGGTCTGCAAAACAGCCTGGGCCAGCTCATCCGAGGTCCACGGAGCCGAAATGCGCAACGCCAAAAGCCCGGATTGAAGCCGGGCGTAGTGCTGGTCCCACAAAAACAGTTGGCGGTCGTACACGCGCATCGTCTCAAACAAGCCAATTCCGTATAAAAAGCCGTGGTCCATTACGGAAACCACGGCTTCATGAGCAGGGCAGATAGATCCGTTTACATAGACATGCATGTTCGTTCTCTCCCGATATGATCAATACATCCATCATATCATACATTCTACGAGGTGAGCGCTGTCTCCTCTGCGCGCTTGCGGTGAATGAAGCGGGAGATGGCGATTGAACATTCGTACAAAAACAGCAGCGGCACAATAACCAGCACATCGGAAAGCAAATCCGGCGGCGTGATCGTAATGGATATCACACAGAGGATAAAATAGGCTGGCTTCCGCATTTTCGCCAGCCGATGCGGATTGACGATGCCTAGATGGCTGAGAAAAAGCACGATGACAGGCATCTCGAACAGCAGGGCAAACGGCAGGCAGAGATGAAACATGAACGTAAAGTAGTCATTGGCTGTAATCACCAGGTCAAAATTGCCGTTGGACAGGCCCAGAACGAACTGATACGTCATCGGAAACAAAATGAAATACGCAAAGGAAAGGCCCAGCAAAAAAAGGATAAAGAGGGCGGGAATGTACATCAAGGCTACCTTTTTCTCCCGCTCCCGCAAGGCAGGTACGACGAATTTCCATATCTGGTAGGCAGCGACCGGGATCGTCACCGCAATCGCTCCTACCGCTGCCAATTTGACATAGATCGACAAAATATCGCCGGGCCCCAAAATCGCCAGTTTTTCCCCAGAACGCCGCGCAAGCTCCTGATAGATGGTATCTACAAACAGGAAGCAAAGCACCAGGCTGCCGAGAAATGTGGCCAGCACTATCATGATGCGGCGGCGCAAATCGGTCAGATGCTCAAAAAAAGGCATCTCCTGTCTAGTTGACACGTTTTGTTGTTTCCTCCCCGTTTTTCGCCAAATCCGCATCATCGTCTTTGGTCAAATCCCTGGCCGCTGTTTTAAACTCGGTCAAGGTACGGCCAAAAGCACGGCCAATCTCTGGAAGCTTGCTGGGTCCAAAAATGACCAGCGCAATGACCAGAATTAAGATGAGCCCAGGAATTCCGATACTCGACAACATCTTCTGCTACACTCCCTCCTAGAACCCGTTGATTGCGATCACGCTAGGCAAAGCTACATGACTTCCGCCTTTGGGCCAGTGACTGGTCGGCTTGTCGTATGTCTTGAGATTTTCTCCCGGATGCTGGACAGCAAGGAACAAGGTTTTCTCATCCGGCGTGAACCAGGGTCCCGTCATTTCCGAACCGACCGGGCCAGAAGCGAATTGAACGGCTACACCCTTATTCTCTCCCGCTGTCGGAATGAAAAATACACCATTGTTGCCAAAAGACTGATAGATTCCCGTATTGGTTGACGAAGAAGAGATGTCTGTCACGACCCACAGATTGCCGGCACTGTCAAAAGCCATATTGTCCGGTGCGGAGAAGCCGCTTTGCGGACCACCTGTTGCGAAGATTTCAAAGGTGAATTCTTCCCCGGCATGCTGATTGTCTTTTTCGAACAGACGCACGATTTGGCCGTAAAAATTGCCGTGGCTGCTGTTGTTTGTCAGCGCGATAAACACGGAACCATCGATCGGGTGGACTTCCAGGTCCTCAGGACGATCCATCGGCGTAGCGCCCACTGCCTTCGCTGCATCGCGGCAATTGATCAGAACATCTGCCTGGGAAGCAAACAAAGGTTTTCCGTCCTTGGCTGCCTTTTGCAATGCTTCATTGGTAGCCAGATCCAACGAAATCCAGGTGCCTTTTCCAAAGTTGGCGACATACAGGGTGCCATCTTCCAGCAGTCTGGAATTGGCCTTGCCAGCCTTGGGATCATACTTTCCTTTGGAGACGTATTTGTACACGTACTGATCTCGCGCGTCATCCCCCATATAGACGACCAGCTGTCCTGTGGAGGCCAAGACCATTGCCGTATTTTCGTGCGAGAAACGACCGAGTGCTGTATGTTTTTTCGGAGTGGATTTTGGATCGAACGGATCGACTTCTACCACCCAGCCGTAATGTCTGGCATCCTCCAGCTTGCAGTCTCCCACGACATCCATATAGTTTTCCTCGCAGGAGAGGATGGTGTTCCACAAGGTTACGCCGCCGGAGCAGTTGGCGAAGGTCCCGGTTACCTCCTTGGCGATGCTCGCTGCAGGTCCTGTCAGCACGTGCTTGGTCAAGCCGCTGACACGTCTGCCGTATGTAGAATCAGAGACGAGCTTCCATTTGCCGTTCTGTTTTTTGATTTCAATGACCGAGCCACCCAAGGCGTACAGGTACTTCTGGATTTGCTCAGGCGTACGCTTGTTGTCTTCAGCATCAGCGCCGAGATAGTCGTAGCCGTTCACGTAGTATTCCAGCTCGCCCAAGTATTCGTGGTTCACCCACAGCAAGCCATGCTCGGGGTTGCCTTCGATTGGCAGAAAACAAGTAAAGTCGTTGTTGAAGCCGAATGTATCGCCTGCAGGGTTGATCACATCGCCATAAGAGGCGATGACATCGTAGGTGTAGCCTTTTGGCAAGACAACATCATCCTTGGTCGTAGGTTGAATCGGCGAAAATTTTGGATTGAAATGGCTCGCTTTGGTCTCCAGTCCAAACAAGTGATCCGCTGTTCTGCCGGAAAGTGGTCCCGCCGCCAAAGCCGGAATCCCTGTAGCCAGCGAAGCCAATGCTGCTGTTCCCGCTCCCAGGTAAGTCAAAAATTGTCGACGATTGACGTCCATCTTCATCGCTCCCTTTTTCTTGGTTCTGTATCTCATCCTAATTCGATGGTACAGAAGCGACGTCAAAGGAGCGTTAATTCCCTATAAAGAAAGTGTAAATAATTGATTCAAGAAATGGGCGAATTTCATATGCGTATTTTGGGATGGAACCCACTCCGCGGAATGGGTATACACATAGAAATACATTGTGTTCAAGGATAGGGAGGTCGAAAGGAGGGTTTTATGTTGAATAAAGAGCATAGCCACTCGTTGCGCTTTGTAAGAATTGTCGATACTCCAGGCCATCTTCACGATTATGATACAAACACGAGTGTCAGTGAGCGGCACCGTCACCGAATGCGGGGGAGAACGTCGCCTCCAGAAGGTGCGGAGAATCAGCATGTCCATTATTATGAAGGCACTACCTCGTATGATGATGGACATGTGCATTACTACAGTGGCTGGACAGGTCCGCCTATTCCCTTGCCGGACGGAAATCATTATCATGAATTTTCGGGGCGAACCACGTATGATGACGGTCACACTCATTCCTACCAGGGTTATACCAGTGAGGCATTTCTGTAAAATCAGAGCTTCATGCAGCCAGGCTATTGATATTTTTACTCAGTAGCCTGGCAAAACCACTCGATGAACCTTTCACTCTCTCCGCAAATAAAAAACCGCCTGATCATCCAGACGGTCTGCTTCTTATATGGTGCAATTCTTTATCCGATCATCCGATTGTGCTGGCTTTGCGCTCATACGCGGTGAGGAAATTCTTCAATAGCTGCTTGCCATGCTGAGTGATGATCGATTCAGGGTGAAACTGGACCCCCTCGATCGGGTAATCGCGGTGACGAACGGCCATAATTTCCCCATCTGCCGTCCGGGCGGTCACTTCCAGCTCATCTGGCAGCGATACCTCCTCCACGAGCAGCGAATGGTAGCGTGCTGCCGTAAACGGCGAAGGAATGCCTTGAAAAATGGTTTTGCCATCGTGAAACACATCCGATGTTTTGCCATGCATCAGCCGCTCGGCGCGAACAACTTTTCCTCCGAACACCTGCCCGATGGATTGATGCCCCAGACAAACGCCCAAGATCGGAATGTTTCCGGCAAAATGGCGAATCACATCCATACTGATCCCCGCTTCATTAGGCGTGCACGGTCCGGGAGAGATCATCAGGTAGTCAGGATTCAATCGCTCGATCTCTTCCAGCGTAATCTTGTCATTGCGGTACACCTGCAGCTCCTCACCCAGCTCCCCTACATACTGGACCAGGTTGTAGGTAAAAGAATCGTAATTATCAATCATCAAAATCATCGTACACTCGTCTCCTCTCGGCTCTTCTTGCTCTGCTCGCTCCACTCAAGTGCTTTCCACAATGCTTCTGCCTTTTTCAATGACTCCGCATACTCTGCCTCTGGCATAGAGTCGATCACAATTCCCGCTCCAGCCTGTACATGCGCTAATCCGTCCTTGACTACCATGGTGCGGATCGCGATGTTCAGCTCGACATCTCCGTTGAACCCAAACCACCCGATTGAGCCAGTGTAGACGCCTCTTCGGACGGGCTCCAGCTCATCGATGATCTCCATCGTTCTGACCTTCGGCGCCCCTGTGATGGTTCCTCCGGGAAAAGCAGCCGCTACAGCATCGAACGCATCCCTACCGTCAGCCAACTCCCCCTGCACATGCGATACAATGTGCATGACATGAGAGTACTTTTCGACGACCATAAACTCGCTGACCTCTACGCTGCCATACCGGCATACACGACCGATGTCGTTTCGCTCCAGATCGACCAGCATCACATGCTCGGCACGTTCTTTTTCGTTGTCGATCAGTTCACGAGCCAATTCCTGGTCTTCTTCGTCGTTTTGCCCGCGCGGTCGGGTCCCGGCGATTGGTCGCGTGTGTACCTCCCTGCCCTTGACCTTGATCAACAATTCAGGCGAAGCGCTCACCAACTGAAATTCCGGAAAGCTGAGGTACCCCATGTAAGGAGAGGGATTCAGCTTGCGCAACACGCTGTAGACCTCTGGGGCTGTCACCTGGATCGGTTTGCTTTGGCGTACGGAGAGATTGACCTGGAACACGTCTCCCTGCGAGATATAGGCTTGGACGCGTCTCACGGCTTCCTCGAACTCCGCCTGCTGCCAGGATACATCCGCCGGAGCAGATGCCTGTATCGGCAGCTTGCGCAAGCTCTCCCAATCCGTGCTGTCCTCTCCCACGGTCAGTTCGGTCAACATCTCGGCGCGCTGTCTGACGCGCTGGACGGCTTCGTAATAGGACTCCTCGGTCATTTGATCCGATGCCAGATGGGTCAGACAGATGACTTCCCGGCGTTCATGATCAAAGGCTATCAAATCTTTCATTATCATAACATAGAGATCAGGGAGCTGTAAGTCATCTTCAGCCGACTGCGGCAAGGTTGGTTCAAAAAAACGGTTCATCTCGTAGCTCATATATCCGACCGCGCCTCCGGAAAAGTCGGGCAACTCGGAGATGACAGGGGTACGGTATTGGCTTAGTACGACTCGCAAGGCCTCCAAAGGATCGGACACCTCTAGATCGGTCACCCCTCCATTCGGATCAATCAGTACGGCGCTTCCCTGCTTGCTTTTCAATGTCGCCACGGGCTGAAAAGCCAAGAAGCTGTACCTGCCGGCTCGTCCGCTTTCCAAGAGAACGGCGTCTTGCAAGGACGGCTGCAGGGTTTGCAGCACATGCCACGGGTCCACCTGGCTGGGCCATGGAACACGCACCGCCAATGGGACGTATGGGTAGGATCGGGAATAAGTCAGACAATCAGCATAGATAGGAAAGATCATGGCTTTTCACGCTCCGCTTTTACAAGTCTTATGCCCGTAAATTATATCCTCTTCCCGTACAAAAAGAAATGACCACATCCAGGCTCGATAAAAGCCGGATGTGGCCGTATTCGAATTCGATTAATCTTCAAACTGGTAAAGCGGTGTGGAAAGATAGCGTTCCCCATTGCTAGGAATGACGACAATCACGTTTTTCCCTTTTCCGAGCTGTGCCGCCACTTTCAGTCCGGCGTAAATAGCCGCACCGGACGAAATTCCTCCGAGAATGCCTTCCTGGCGTGCTACACGGCGAGCGGTCTCAAACGCATCTTCGTTTTCAACGGCAATGATTTCGTTGTAGATATCCGTATCCAAAATTTCTGGCACGAAGCCGGCACCAATTCCCTGGATCTTGTGCGGTCCTGGCTTTCCGCCCGACAGGACAGGGGATGCCGCTGGTTCTACCGCTACGATTTTGACGTCCGGATATTGCTCACGCAGCACCTGACCGGCACCTGTAATCGTTCCACCCGTCCCGATACCAGAAATGAATGCGTCTACGCCCCCGATCTGCGCAGCCTGTTCCAGCAGCTCCCGTCCTGTAGTCTCGCGATGAATCGCAGGATTGGCAGGGTTGTTAAACTGTTGGGGAATGAAGTAATTGTCGTTCTCACGCGCCAGCTCCTCCGCTTTGCGGATTGCGCCGCCCATTCCCTCACTGCCTGGTGTCAGCACCAATTCCGCTCCGTAGGCACGCAGCAAATTGCGCCGCTCCATACTCATCGTCTCTGGCATGACCAAAATCGCACGGTAGCCTTTGGCAGCTGCGACCATCGCCAAGCCAATCCCGGTGTTTCCGCTCGTCGGTTCAATGATCGTCGCTCCAGGCTTTAACTTTCCTTCTGCTTCCGCTGCTTCGATCATAGCGAGAGCGATACGATCTTTTACACTGCTGCCCGGATTAAAGAATTCCAATTTTAGGTAAATATTTGCCATATCTTCGTTGACGACTCGATTTAATTTTACCAATGGTGTATAACCGATCAGATCTGTGATGGAATTGGCCACACGCACGTGTCATTCCTCCTCTTCAATTGCCGAGTAAAATACTAGGTTTTATAGGTCTTATTATAGCAATCGCCGCCCAAATGGTCAATGCGGCATTTGCCCATTTGTCTCGACTCCTGCTGATTCCCGCAAGCGTTCCAAGATCGCATCCAGCGATTCCACTTGGGCAAAGGCGATCTCTTCGCGCAATTCGTCTTTGACCTGATCGTACGTAAGCTGCTTTGCTTCCCTGCGCTCCACGACCTCATAGATGACGTACTCCTCTTCCTGCTTGACGGGAGGGCTGACTGTTCCCTTCTTCAAATCAGCCAACAGCTTTTTCGCTTCATCCGTCAGATCTGATTTTTCCAGCGTGACCCACCCCATGTTCCCGCCAGCTGCTGCGGTGGCGTCATCGATCGAGCGCTCTTTTGCCAAGGTCTGAAAGTTAGCGCCTTGTTTGAGCTCTGCCAGCACTCGATCTGCTTCTTCCCTGGAGGCTACCGCGATCTTCCTGAGATGCACCTGCAACGGCTGTACAAATCGCTCGGGATTATTATGGTAAAAGGCCTGTATCTGATCTTCCGAGACGGTTACCTCCTGAGTCGCCAGTTCACGCAGCAACAGTTGGTAGGTGATCTCCCTGGTAAGTGCCTCGATTGTGGTTCCGGCCTGCTTCTTCAATGCCTGCTCAAATTCCTCGTCGGTCTGACTTCCATAGCTTTCACGAATTTGTTCCAGCTCTTTTTTCAGTCTTTCGGGATTGACCGTGACGCCGAGGCGTTGTGCCTCCTGAAACACCACTTCCCGATTAATCATATCCTGCAGGACCTGCTGACCGTACTTTTCCTTCAATGCAGTTACCCATTCAGCATCCGTGATCGTTTTCTCCCCTACGACTGCAGCCGTCTTCAGCTTGCCGGAAGACTGGGACCACGACCACGTCACCACCATTAAAAGCACCACTAGTGCGCCGACGAATGTCCACAACCCTTTGCCGTTGGTCATGCCACCCTCCCCTTCGGAGTGCCGCGCCTACATGTGTCTCTTGATGTCCTCCAACGCGGACTTATCAAAATGATACCGTTCATTGCAAAAATGGCAGTGAACCTCTGCTTCTCCCTGCTCGGCAATCATGCTGTCCATCTCTTCTTTCCCCATGCTGATCAACGCTCTGATCACTTTTTGTTCGGAGCAGTCGCAGCGGAAGTGAATTTCAGTTCGGCTCAGGATTTTGGGCTCATCCAAAACCTTGGCCAGGATCTCTTCCGGTGACAGGCCTTCCCCGATCATGCGGGACACTTGCGGCAATTGAGACAGACGCTCCTCAATTTGCGCGACTACATCGTCCGGTGTGGCTGGCAGCAATTGCAGAATAAAGCCCCCTGCCGCCAAAACGGAGCGGTCTTCAGGATTGACCAAGACTCCTACCCCCACAGCGGATGGCGTCTGCTCGGACACCACGAAGTAGTAGGTAAAATCCTCGCCAATCTCCCCAGATACGATCGGAGAGCTTCCCTGGTACGGTTCCTTCAGTCCCAGGTCTTTTGTGACGTAGACGAAGCCGTCCGTTCCTACTGCCCGCTTCACATCGAGCTTGCCTTTCTCGTTCAGTTCAAAATGAACGTGGGGATTGGTCACGTAGGCGACTCCTTCTCCGTGAGCATTGGCTTCTGCGACGATTTGGCCAATCGGGCCTCCCCCTTTTATTTTGACGGAGAGGCTTTCATTTCCTTTTAGCATCGCCCCCATCATCAAAGTCGTCGTAAGAGTACGTCCCGCTGCTGCTGCCGCTGTATTCCACATGTCGTGGCGGCGGCGCATCTCTTCGACAATCCCTGTCGTACGTGCCGCAAACGCACGCACATGTCCTTTGAATCCGGTAGCTCGTATCATATAATCGCTCATTGTGCGATCCCCCTTGTCTCTTCATCAGTATCCTTCTGCTCTGCTTTATGCATTAACCAGTTTACCACATCACTCCATTTGCTACGCCACCTTCGACACTTTCTTCACCCCGGGAACCATCTGTTTTTTTCCATATAAAAAGTCCCCCGTGGTTAGCGAGGGACGAGCGTGTCCAATTCTGCCTTAGCTTAGATAATCTTTTAACACATGCGCTGCTTTTTGCGTACGCAAACGGTCTATCGTCGTGGCTTCGATCTGGCGGATGCGCTCGCGGGTCAGGCCGAACATCTTGCCCACTTCTTCAAGCGTATACACCTGGTCGTCATACAAGCCGTAACGCATGGCGATAATCTCCTGCGCCCGCGGATTGAGCCTCTCCAATGCTGCCTGCATTTGTACTCGCAGATCCACCTTTTCGATCCAATCATCGAGGGAGGATTCACCGTCATCGACAATTTCTGCATAGCTGAGCGTCTCTTCCTCCTGCTCAGCCAAATGCTGTGAGCCATCCAACTCATCATCGATGGACTCCAGCTTGAGCATCAGCGCATATTCGATCGTATCCACCTTCTCCAGCGGGATGTCCAGCATATGCGAAATTTCAAAACGATCCGGCATTCGATTGAGCAGATGAACCAAGCTAAGCACTTGTTTTTGATACTGTCGAATTTGTTCATGCATATGGACAGGGATACGGATCAGATTTCCCTTGTCATTAATCGCACGGGTAATTGCCTGGGAGATCCACCAGTGTGAGTAGTGGTACAGGCGAACGCCCCGACTGACATCAAATTTCTCGATCGCTGTAAATAAGCCGATCGTGCCTTCCTGGATCAGATCAAGGAATGGCATGCCTCTTCGCAAGTGGCGCAGCGCTGTATTCACGACGTAACGCAAATAGGCGCGGACCAGGGTCTCACGGGCTTCCAGGTCGCCTTTTTCTTGATAACGGATCAAACATGCTAACTCTTCGTCTTTGTCCAACATGGGTGTTGCAGCGACGCTTTCCAGAAACAATAAGACAGATGTATCGGACCGAAGTGATTTTGGCACGACGATGCCCAACTGTGACTCAACCTCCCGCCAGCGCCGGGGGGTAGTATGGAAAGAAGACGTACTCACGTTCATATGCAACCCTCATTTCTCTGGATTGAGATACATGATGAAGGCAGGCTTGATTTTTTTCATTTCTTTATATCCCATTATTTTCGACAAAAACAGGCTAATCCCTTCCATTTAACAGAATATTAACAGAACTCGCGTTATGAAACGGTTGGTAACGTTGCCATTTTCCATACAAAAAAGCCATCCCTCCAATCAGGGATAGCTCATGGAAAATTGTCGCATATTGTCGTAAACGGATGATTCCGCCAATCTACTGATAGATATGGCAGGCGACAAAATGATTTTTCTCTACTTCCTGCCATGCCGGTTTTTGTTGGGCGCACACTTCCTTGGCTACTGGACACCGGGTACGGAAGACACAACCGCTGGGAGGATCGATCGGGCTGGGCACATCCCCTTCGATAATCATCCGCTCGCGGCTCTTCTCCAGATCAGGGTCAGGTACCGGGATGGCCGACAGCAACGCCTGCGTGTATGGATGCAAAGGCTTCTCGTAAAGCTGCTCACTTTCCGTCATCTCCACCAGATTGCCCAGGTACATGACGCCGATCCGATCACTGATGTGTTTGACCATCGCCAAGTCGTGCGCAATAAACAAGTAGGTGAGCTTTTGCTCCCGCTGAAGATTTTTCATCAGATTGACGACCTGCGCCTGGACCGATACGTCCAAGGCCGAAATCGGCTCATCCGCAATAATGAAGCGCGGATTGACTGCCAAGGCACGTGCAATCCCGATCCGCTGCCGCTGACCGCCACTGAACTCGTGCGGAAAACGGTGGGCATGCTCCTTTTGCAAACCGACCATCTCCAACAGCTCGATGACGCGCTCGGCTCTTTCCTTTCCTTTATATAGGCCGTTTAGCGCCATGCCCTCGGAGATGATTTCCGAGATATTCATTCGCGGGTTCAACGAGGCGTACGGGTCCTGAAAAATCATCTGCATATTGCGGGTGAGTTTGCTTCGCTCCTGGCCGGACGCCTGATGGACGTTCAGCCCGTCGAAAATCACCTCGCCCGACGTCGGCTGATACAAACCGATAATCGTCCGTCCCGTCGTAGACTTGCCGCAGCCGGACTCGCCCACTAGCCCAAGCGTCTCTCCTTCGTAAATCTCGAAAGAAACCTGGTCTGCCGCCTTGAGTGACATTCCTTTTCCCAGATGGAAGGTTTTCGTCAGGTTTTTTACTTGTACAAGTGGCTTTTTCTGCATGGGTCACTCCCCCAGTCGTCAATCCTGCCAGTAACGTCGCGAAATCGAATGCTCATGTTTCAATTTATAGCCAGACAATTGAACGATCTCAATGGCACCGCGGGAATCAGGCGAATGGATCATCTCCCCATTGCCCATGTAGATCCCGACATGATGGACGCGTCCTTTTCCTTCTTCATAGGCAAAAAACAACAAGTCTCCCGGCAGCAAATCTTCCTTCTCTACCTTCTGGCCCGCTGTTGCCTGGTCGGAGGCATCTCGCGGAATTTCAATTCCAACCGAGCGGTGCATGTTATAGGCAAAACCCGAGCAGTCATAGCCGTAGGAAGACATCCCGCCCCATAAATAGGGAAGCCCGAGGAACTGTTTCCCATGAGCCACAATAGCCTCCCCGGCATTTGCTGCCTGAATATCTTTGATTCGTTCCCCTGCCGCAACGATCTGGACATCCTCACGCCGCAAATAAGCATCTCCTAACGGCGTCGCTATCTTCACCCAGTCCGTTTCCTCCTGCAATAGCGGAAGACGAGTCAGATACGCGAGTTCAATCCCCGCTTGCCGCTGTGAATCGTACAAGCGTGCATGCGGCGCCGCAACGAGTACGGCAGATTGCCCTGATTGGATCGCATACGCGTCAGACCAAGCAGCCAACTGCGCGGTCGGAACCCAGCCCGGATAACCTCTTTCGTCTTTCTTGCTGGATTGGTCGGGTATCAGAATAGATGACCAATCTCCTCGCTCTTCCAGAACTTCCACACGCGTCCCGAACAACGCCTGAGTCTGTATCGCATTGCGATTGTAAAAGTCCAGTTTGTCTTCCACGGTCAGCGAGCCAAGCCAGCCGCGCAAATCGACAGGCGCTGTGAGGGCCGCTCGATCTGTGTCGACTGGAGACTCCGGCTTCGTCCAAACCGTCGCTACACTGACAGCCACGATTGCTGATTTCATCCCTGCTCTCCTTCCTCCCACAGGCTCACGGAGCGAATTCCCAAGCCTGGCGCTTGCGGCATCGTCATCTTTCGGCCCTCATAGATCACGCCGCCCTCGACGCCATCTCGCAACAGCATCAGCGGCGCATCAAAATCATAGCGCGTAATATTTCTTTTGCTGGCTGCAAAATGGGCAGCTGCCGAGACGGACAGGCGCGACTCCACCATGCTGCCAACCATGCAAGGAATCCCGTGCTCCTCTGCCATTTGGTTGATCAGCTGAGCCTTGAAAATGCCTCCCGCCTTCATCAGCTTGATGTTGATCATATCGGCTGCCCGGTTGCGCAATACCTCCAATGCTTGAGCCGGGGAAAAGACACTCTCATCCGCCATGATTGGAGTATCGACAGCATCTGTTACCCGTTTCAAGCCCTCAAGATCATGAGCCTTTACGGGTTGCTCGACCAGTTCGATACCCAGTCCCATGTCCTCCATCTTGCGGATCGAAACAATCGCTTCTTTGACATTCCAGCCCTGGTTAGCGTCGAGACGAATCTTCACTTGATTGCCTACCGTTTTTCGAATCTGTTGAATCCGAACGATATCTTCCTCGATGTCGTCCTTCCCTACCTTGATTTTCAGGACATGAAAACCATCCTTCAGATAGGCAGCGGCATCTTCTCCCATTTCTTCAGGGCTGTTGACGCTAACGGTATAATTCGTCTCCAACTCATCCCGGTACCCTCCGAGAAGCTGGTAGAGAGGCAGATTGGCTCGCTGGGCAAGCAAATCGTACAAGGCGATGTCTACTGCGGCTTTCGCGCTGCTGTTGCCTACCATCGACTGGTGCAGGGTATGAAAAACATGCTCATGCGCCAGCAGATTGAGACCGACCAGTTGTGGTTTGATCGTTTGCAGGATTGCAGCTTCAATGCTTTGTATGCTGTCACCGGTAATGACGACGGTCGCGGATGCTTCTCCCCACCCTACCATGCCGTTGTCGCAGGTGATTTTTACCAAAACGGAATAAAGATGGTCGACGGTACGCAACGCTGTCTTAAAGGGCTTTTTCAATGGAACCGCGATGCGTCTTGCTTCGATATTTTGGATAATCATAATTTCCTCCATGTGTCTAAGTTGGCTGTCCTGTAAATAATAGCATTATTGAAAAAGTTCGTAAAAAGGGAGAGCCATTCGCCAAATGGGAATGACGTCTCCCAGCCAACTTACGTTACTTGACCACTACTTTTCTCAAATCCGTGTAGCTGAGGGAGGAGCTTTGAATACCGCTGACCTTTTCGCTTTGCAGCAGGGACGTATTGTAGAAGAAGAGTGGAGCGATCGGCGCTTCATCCATCAGCATCTTCTCCGCGTCATGCAGCATTTGGAAACGCTTGGCATCATCTGCTTCGAGGTATGTCGCCTGAATCAGCTTGTCGTACTCTGCGTTTTTCCAGCCAGTGCGGTTATTTGGGCTCTCCGAGCGGAAGTTATCCAGGAAGTTGATCGGATCACCGAAGTCAGGCAACCAGGAAGAACGTGCGATCTGGTACTGCAGCTGCTTGGTCATGTCGGTCAGCACCTGGCCTTCTACCTTCTGCAGCTTGATGTCGACTCCCAGGTTTTGCTTGAACATCTCTTGAACAGCCAATGCTGTTTTTTCCGGGTTTGTACCGCTGCGATACGTAAGTGTGATTTCTGGCAAAGTGGTGTAGCCTTTTTCCTTCATGCCTTGCTCCAGCAGTTTTTTCGCTTCGGCTGGATCAAATTTGACCAGATCGCCGCCTACTTCACGGAATTCTCCAGTGGAGTTGGCATCAGGCATGCCATACGATACGAAGGCGGTTCCCGGTCTTTGCTTGCGCATCAGCACCATATCCACCAAGGTTTGACGGTCAATCGCCATGCTGAACGCCTTGCGGATATTGGCGTTGTCGAACGGCTCTTTGGTTACGTTGAAACGGTAAAACTCCGTTCCTGCACCATCGCGAACATATACTTTCCCTTCACTGAAAAGCTGATCTGCCAGGTCAGCAGGTACTGATGTAGTTCTGTGCAGCTCTTCGTTTTGGTACATCTGGTATTCCGTATTCGTATCATCGATCATCTTCCAGACAGCGCCTGCCAATGTCACATTTGCTGCATCCCAGTAGTTCTCGTTCTTCATGATTTTTACTTCGCTGTCATGTGCCCACTCTGTCAGCTTGAAAGGTCCGTTGCCCACGAAGGTAGCGGCTTCGTTTGCCCAGTTCGGGTCTTTTTCTACAGTCGCTTTATGAACCGGGAAGAATGCCGGGTTGGAGAGCATCAGCAAAGTCCAGGAAGCAGGCTGAGCCAGTTTGAATTCCAGTGTTTTGTCGTCGACCGCCTTTATTTGCACGTCATCGGCAGTACCTTTCCCGGTGTTGTACGCTTCTGCGCCCTCAATGATGTAGGCAAGCGGCGCAGCCTGGGAAGCGGTTTGCGGATCAAGCATGCGTTTCCAGGCGAATACAAAATCTTCGGCTTTGACAGGTTCGCCATTTGTCCATTTATTGTCGCGAAGGGTAAACGTGTACGTTTTTCCATCGTCCGATATCTTCCATTCAGTCGCTGCAGCAGGCTGCGGCTTTTGGTTCTCATCCAGTCGGGTCAACCCTTCCATCAGGTTGTTCAGAATGTTGTAGGATGGCTCATCAAAACCAACCGGAGGATCCAGGGAAGTCGGTTCCTTGATGTTGTTGAGCAGCAGCAGCTTGGCAGCTTGCTCGGTCGGTGTTGGCGCCGGCTCATTGGAATTGGCCGCTGGCGGCTGGGCATTGTTTGCAGGCGGTTCGCCCGATGAACAGCCCACGACGAGCATGGACACAGAAAGCGTGGCCGAAAACAGAAGTTTTGACCATTTTTTCACGAAAATTCCCCCTTGGATTTTTTATGTGGTAATCGGATGACGTCAAAGTCGACGTCCCCTGATCCCATCGAATGGAATGGACAAAATTGCTTACGTGCCAGTAGGCGATTGCTGTGCGGTCGTCAGCTTCTTGGCCCGCGGGTCCTGCAGCCAACAGGAGACGACATGCTTGCTGCCCAGCTGTGTTTCCTCGGGCTGGTGCGCGCGGCATACCTCCAGGGCATACTCACAGCGCGCCGCGAAGGCACAGCCGGCGGGTGGTGCGAAAAGGTCCGGCGGCGTGCCCGGAATCGGGCTGAGCGGAATGTTGCGATCCGCATCCAGACGCGGCATGGAAGAGAGAAGCCCTTTTGTATACGGATGCTGCGGATTGTAGAAAATTTCGCGCACAGGTCCTGACTCGACGACCTTGCCGGCATACATCACGTTCACCCGATCCGCAATCTTGGCGACCACTCCCAGATCGTGTGTGATCATGATGATCGAGACCCCCGTCTTGCGCTGGATGGTCTGAAACAGCTCGATAATCTGCGCTTGAATGGTGACGTCCAATGCGGTCGTCGGCTCATCCGCGATCAGGATGGCCGGCTTGCAGACCAACGCGATCGCAATCATGATCCGCTGCCTCATCCCTCCGCTGAACTGGTGCAGGTACTGCTTCAACCGGCTTTCCGGATTGGCGATGCCGACCAATTGCAGGATTTCAGTCGCCTGCCTCTTGGCTTCGCTTCTGGGGACCTTTTGATGGCGAATGATCCCTTCCATGATCTGCTCCCCGATCGATATGGTGGGATTGAGCGAGGTCATGGCATCCTGGAAGATCATCGAGATCTGCGAACCGCGCATCTCCCGCATTTCTTTTTCCGGCAGCTGCGCTAGGTCTTTTCCCTGAAACAGCATCTTGCCTCCGACAATTTTGCCGATATGTTCGGGGATCAGGCGCATGATGCTTTTGGCAGTCACGCTCTTGCCGCAGCCCGATTCACCCACGATCGCGATCGTCTCCCCCTTGTGCAGGGTAAAGCTTACGCCTCGAACGGCTTGAATGGGTCCCCCGTGCGTTTTGAACGCGACTTGAAGTCCGTCTACTTCCAGTAATTTTTCCACAGTCGCTACCTCCTTGTCTTCGGATCAAATGCGTCACGCAATCCGTCGCCAAGCACGTTGAACGCAAGCATTGTCATAGAGATGAAGAATGCAGGGAAAAAGAGACGCCACCAGTGACCCGACAAGATCGTGGGAAGACCGTCATTGGCCATCGTTCCCCAGCTCGCCATCGGCGCCTGAATGCCCAGTCCGAGAAAGCTGAGGAAAGCCTCCGCAAAAATAGCAGAAGGGACAGACAGCGTGACGTAGACGATAATGATCCCGATGGTATTGGGCAAAAGATGTTTGCGGACGATGTAGAACGGCTTGGCTCCCATGGTTTTGGCCGCCAGCACATACTCCGAGTTCTTCATCTGCAGCACCTGTCCGCGCACCGTACGCGCCATCCCGATCCACCCCGTCGCACTCAAGGCGACGATAATCGTCACTAATCCGGACCCCATCACAACCATGAGCAGGATGACGACCAAAAGATAGGGCAGACCGTACAAAATATCGACGAAGCGCATCATGATATTGTCGACACGCCCGCCAAGATAACCGGCGATTCCACCGTAAAGGACACCAATGAAAAAGTCGATCAGCGCCGCCATCAGTCCGACGAACAGGGAGATGCGCGCACCATGCCATACCCGTGTGAACACGTCCCGGCCAAAATCATCGGTGCCAAACCAATTTTCCGCAGAAGGCGGCTGGTTCTTCGTAATCATGGACTGCTTCGCGTAGTCATGCGGCGAGATGATGGGACCGGCAATCGCCATGACGCCAAGAATGATAATAATGACCAATCCTGCCAGTGCCAGCTTGTTGCCGCGCAGCCGCAGCCAAGCCTCCTGCCAATAGGTGAGCTGGGGTCGCACAATCGCTTCCGCACTCAGGTTGTCTTTGCGCATGGGGGTAAACAATTCGTCAGAAACGATCATCCTTCCCTCTCCTTTCCATGGAACTTAATACGCGGATCGATAATGCTGTACAGAACATCTACTACGAACATCATGAAGATCAGCAGGGTGCTGTAAAAGACGGTTGTCCCCATGATCACGGAATAGTCGCGGTTGTTGATGCCCGCCACAAAGTACTTGCCCATTCCCGGAATCGCAAAAATTTTCTCGATGACAAAGCTTCCGGTCAAAATATTGGCGATCAGCGCACCCAAGAGAGTGACGACTGGCAATATGGCATTGCGCAGCGCGTGCTTGAACACGATCGTGGCAGGCGACAAGCCTTTGGCGCGAGCCGTCTCGATGTATTCCGCCGTCAACACCTCCAGCATGTTGGTGCGGGTCAAGCGCGCGATAATCGCGATCGGGCTGAAGGCCAATGCCAGCGCAGGCAAGACCACATGCTGCCACGTTCCCCAGGTGGCCGTGGGAAACAGCTTCCATTCTACAGCCAGGTATTTGATCAACAGGGAGGCCAACACGAAGCTGGGAACCGAGATCCCGATCACCGCAATCACCATCGCGACATAATCAATCAGGCGATTATGCCGCAGCGCCGCTACCACGCCGAGCGCGATCCCGGTCACTATGGCGAAGAGGATCGCGACAAGTCCCAATTGAAAGGAGACGGGAAACCCGCGAGCGATAATTTTGTTGACCGAATCCGAGCTGTTGGCGATGGAAGGGCCCAAATCGAATTTGACCAGATTTTGCAGGTAAAGCCCGTACTGCACAATCAGCGGCTTATCCAGATTGTAGAAGGCATTCAGGTTGGCAGCTACGGCGTCCGGCAGGCCCTTGCCTTCCTTCTCAAAAGGATTGCCGGGCGCTGCATGCATGAGGAAAAAGGTAAGCGTGATGATCAGCCACAACGTCACGATCATGGAGACAAATCGGCGCAAGATAAAAGATAACAAGGACGCTCCTCCTTCTGAGATGTAGATTGTAAGCAGGTGAATATAACAAAAAACCCAGCAAATGCGATGAATCAGGGCATTTGCTGGGTTTTACTTACGTGTATGCCGTGCATACGGATAAATAAAGCAGCGGTCAGGATTATTCGGTTGGGTTGAGCTGCTTTTCACGAAAGGCAATCGCCTGTTTGTACTTCTTGTGGGCGTCTTTAAAAGCAGCAATCAAGGTTTTTTGGGACGAGCCAAAATAGCGATACCGAATCTCGTCTCCTACTTTGTCCAAATCCAGGATCGAATGACCTACAAAAAGAGAGCGGGTAAAATCAGAAGTGAGCTGGATCGTAGAGGAACATGAGGCTTCTACGATCTTGTGATTGCTGGTGTCTACAACCAAGCCGATAAAGAACGCGCTAAACTGCTGCGTAATCGGATTGTTGGACGAAGATTGGGCATCCCCTACGATGTAAACCGTATCTTTATCAAACACCAAAAGGTCAACCTCGCTTTAACCGGGCCTCGGGCTCATCCATGCGAGACGTTCGGAACGCTACTTCCTCACAATCGCGGATGACAAGGCGCTTTCCTTTATATTAGCAGAAATATCTCAATTTTGTAAACAAATATACTAACGTTTTACTTCTTCCACACTCACGACCGGGAAGGCATGCCCAGGCAGCGTGGAGAGGAAGGGGCGTTCATCGACGTAAGCAACCACGACATGCGAGGGGCCAACCATCGTTTTGGGTGCCAGTTGCAAAACCTCTCCCTGCTTGGTGGTCACAAGGATGCGCAGACGTCCTCCGTCTGGATTTCGCGCACCCGGGTTGATTCTTTCCACAGCAAGTGCCGAGCCGTCATAGCGCAGATGCAGCTCCCAATCCTGCCTCCAAGAACGAAAATCAATGTAGTGTCGGACAAAGGGAATCGGATCCGTCGTGACACTATTGGCGGCAGGAATGAAAGAAGCAGCCTCCATTAAGTAACTGCCGTTCTCCCGCATGCGTTCCGCAAAGCGAATCAGCGCCTCCTCCTCTATCAAATCAATAACCCCTTCCGTCTTGAGCACAGGGTCTACCGCAAAGCTGGCGTGGTGATTGGCAAGCTCCAACAGGGTCTTAACCTCTTGTTTCTTTTGCATAGCCAAGTCCGTATCCACCACAAATAACCCGATCAAGAGAAAGAAGAGCAATGTAGAAATAGACAAGAGATTGATGCCCATAACCTTCTCCCCTCCTCAAAAACAGTCATAGATCGTAATCCATGACGTTGATCGTCCCCTGCCTGCTCACGGCCAGGGTTCGCGATGAGGTCGGCAGGAGGTTGGTAAAACGCGGATACGGAATTTCCAGGCGCAGCATAAATTCATCCTCGTGGCTCCACATGGCAGGGTCAGCTGACTGCGTACGGACAATACTGACAGCAACATCCTGCTCAGTCAGGGAGAACTGTTTTTCCCTCAGCTCTCTGGAGATGACTCTCTTAACCTGCTGTTGGACCACGGCATCGTTAACACCGCCGTGATTGCTTACATATTTGGCTGCAGCGGCGCTTATCTCCAATAGTTCGTTGTGAGCCTGAATCACCGTGTGCACTTGCAACAAACCCAATGGGACCAACAGCAGCACCATAACATTGAGAATGACCGCAATAAGCTGTCCCATCAGCCTGTACCAAACCGGGTGACTTGCGTAAGCAGTTTGCCAAAAAACTGTGTGCCAGATGACATCAGATTATCTGGTCCGGTCAATAACAGATGAACTGTCAAAGGCAGGACCAAAACCATTAAGGCCAGGATGGCGATCATTTTACTCATCACTTACCACTCCGGATCAAAGTATTCGGAAGGGCGGCTTCCCGCAAACGAAAACAAAACTTCTCCCTGTACGAAGCGATGCATCCACTGTGAAAGGCGGGATGGGTGAATACGCAGGACAAGCGTCACCTCTTCTTGCCTTTCCTTGCGAGCCCGCTCACCGGGAGTGCGGGGACGGCTTCCGTCAAATACGTCACCCGACACATCCCAGCCAAGCTCCTCCATTTTCTGTACATAATACGCCGCCAAATCAGGCTCCAAATAGCCAATATCCTGCATGTCGTCAAGGACATCTGCATAAATGGCTCTGGCGACGGAGCGTTCCATTGCATACATGTGATACGCCCCCATCCCGGAGAAAATGAGCAGGAGAACGGTGAATGAGATCAGGAATACTTTTGCTTTAACCATCGCTTCAGGAATTCGGTCCTTTCCTTAACATTAATGAAAGATGATTGTCGCCGCACGATACACCCTCTCCTCTTGAGTCTGACGAAATTGAGCTTCCGGTTCAGCCATCCATAGAGAGGAACACAAACTGCCGACCATGATTACGATGACGAGAAAAACATGGACGTGCAGCATCAGTTGGAGGTATACGGCGAGCCGTTTTGCATCCGGAATTGTATGTTTTCATTGCTGGTGTCGTAATTGAGAGAAGTAACGGAACGATTGATGCGATCAGCCGAGTCATTTGCCGCCGGGCTTAATTCATTGCCGTAGCTGCTGACGCCAATTCCCAATACCATGACGCAGGCCAGAAAGATAAAAAACATTTTAGACATGTAGATACACTCCCTTTGGATTCATTGATTTGATAATGAAATGCTTGTTACCTAGGGGATTGCTTGGTCAATCCAGGAAACGGCGCGATCACGCAATCCTCCTTCTCCGACAACTGAACTGTTTACCTCCGACATGCTGGATACGATAATGCCAAGCGTAATCACGAGGCACATCAATATCGAAAAAAGCTTTGTCATGGATCGCCCCCTCCTTATGTCAAATATTTATCCAAAATTTCCGTCAATAGCTTGTACCAAGGAAACATCGCTACCAGCAGACCGATGTAGAAAGCGGGATAGACGATCACACTATATCCGATTCCCAACGATTTAATTTTCTTGCGATGGCGAAACATGCGGCGATGATCAACCGCCCATTCCAGGCGCTGCATCGTCAAGCCGAGCTGCGCATCGCTGAGTTGTTCGATCGTGCGCATGCCAGAGACCAGAATTACCGCATCATCTACACCAAGTTTTTGTTTGAAATTTTCCAATGCCTCTACAGGGTCTTTGTTCCACTCCGAGATCGTTGGGATGTATTCCTTAAGAAGCCTCGTCGGCCTTGCAGCCTTGACCATTGCACTGTAGACCGGAACCTGATTTTCAAGCAGCGTCACATAGCGATTGATAAACCGGGCAATGTCCGTGCTTAATATTTCCTCTCTGCGCCCTGCCCACATTTTCAATCCTAAATACGGCAGCAGAAAACTACCCGCAGCAGCCAAACACATGGACAAGACGGGAAAAGACTCTACTCGGCCAACCCACACCCACATCACTGTCAGTACACAGACAGCACTGCCAGAGATCACTTGAGCAAATACCCACTCCGGTTTTCCCCATCCAAAAGGTCTTCCAGCACGTGACAGTAATTTCTCCCACTGCTCCTCATCGTTGGAATGAACAGCCTTCTCCCATTTGCCCCACCATGCGGAAGAGATGAACAGCTTTGGCTTCTGCGCGTGAACCAGGTACTTTCCAATCGAGAATGCCATGATAAAAATAAAGAGGGAACCGAGCGCCAAACAGATGTACAACGTTACCAGAGGCATTAACGAAACCTCCTTCCCCAGATGAAGGCTAGCAGAATGGAAAGAAGCCAGACCGTCACTGCGATTGCAAGAATCGCCTGACCATCAGGTGTAAAGAAATAGAGACGGTAGGAGTCCTGCAGCAAACTTTGGTTGTACGGAATCAGCAGGACGCAGATAACGATGACGATCAACAAACTAATCCAGATCGAATGAATCTCGCTGTCCCGCTCCTCTTTTTCGTCCTGTTGGATGAACATTTCGTTGGTCAATCGATTTAATGGGGACTGAATTTCCTCGGTCTCGCCTTCCAAGCCGCTGGCGATATACATCGCAAAGTCATATGCCCATGGATGGTGAAGCCGATCCGCAAATGCCTCCACTGCTTTCACAGGGTCTCCACCATCAGCCAAGGCGTTGTTTAATAGCAGTAAGTCCGGCAATAATTCCTTGGGACACTCTTCGATCATTTCCCGAAAGGTCAGGATAATATTTTTGCGACTGTTATAGTAGCGGGCGAAAAGATCGACAAATTGGCAAAAAGAATTGATTTTCTTGTTCATCACTACGGTATAACGGGCATAAAGCAGTAGTGTAGGAAGAAGGAAAAACAGCAAAAACAGCGATAGGGAAACAATGAGATTGCCCAATAAAATCCCTGCTGTAAAACCTGCCACGCCACCGGTCAAAGAATAAAGCAGGCAAGCTTCCGGGGTCCCCCCTACTACCTTGCACCAGCGATCGTATCCTTCATAGAGCACACGTCCGGTCTCGTAATTCAATAGCCTTTCGCGCCAGACAGCCACCGTTCGAGGGAATAGCATTTTGGGAGTAGACCAGCTTCTGTACAGGTACAAGCCCAGAAAGTAGAAACCGCAAAGCAGGCTAAGAAACATCGGCAAGAGTAAGAGGTGCTTCATAGCTGTCTGCCCAGATCAGTCAGACGTAGCTCCCTTAGTACATCCAGATCTGCTTTTCCTACGTAG
The DNA here is from genome assembly GCF_000503775.1 of Brevibacillus panacihumi W25. Classification (GTDB taxonomy): domain Bacteria; phylum Bacillota; class Bacilli; order Brevibacillales; family Brevibacillaceae; genus Brevibacillus; species Brevibacillus panacihumi_A. Next base: position 236,305 of record NZ_KI629786.1, read on the forward strand.
CACATGTATTCCGTAAGATGGGCATCCAACATTTTCCCTGTCCATTCATACTCGCCAGTCGCCATATGACGAACGACCAAAGGGACGGAATCGACACGATGAAACGTATCATTCCATTGTGTCACGTGGATCGCGTCTATGAATCGATGTCCGTTGTTTCGGTAGGTAAGCGAGTTGACAAAATTCACTGCTCTGCTAATCCTCTCCTGTGTCAGTTCTACGCTGCGCCCGCCATACTGATAGACCAAATCCGTCAAATCTTGCAGCGCCTTGTGAGGAAACCGCTCATGCATTGCCCCGATCGTAGCGTCGGTACCCCTGACGCCGGCATTGATAAAGTGATAGGCTTCAATTGGCTCCCTAATCTCACCAATCAGGATCGTGTTTGCTGTCGAGCGATAGATATCTTTGAAGCAGTGGGCCAGATCAATGCCTATCTCCTCGACATTTTGCAATTCAATCACTTCACCCGGCCACACATCGCCAAAACGCATCTCATGTTCACTCTCAAATATCGTGACGTATTCCGTCAAAGGATCTTTTAGCTTCAGCATGCATAACATCAGCGTGGTTTTCCCAGCAGCCATAGGCCCGATTACCAATACATTGGCTCTTCCGTATACTTGTTGCTCGATCAACATTTGGACCTTTTCATCAAACGTGGGAAACGGTTGTGTTCTCAGATTGTCCAAGGAAAAGGTCGGTGTCGTAAAACGCCGGACTAGAATGGTCGGCACTCTCGAGTAGGGAAAGGTAAACATCGTCAACCTGGCTTTTAATGAATCCAAATACCCGCTCAACCGCGGCTTTTTCTCATTAAAAGATAAGCCAGCTGTATTTGTCAGCTTTTGCTGAAGAGTCTCAACTTCTCTCCACCCCGGCTTGTAGGAAAGGAATTTCTTTACGCCTTGCTCCATATACGCCACATTGCGGTTCGCTGATATGCGCACCTCCTCCACCCAAGGGGACAGATGCAGGACCGCGTCCAGGATCCCCCAGCCATAGGTAGCAAAGGTAAGCCCTTCATATCCATTGACGTGGGGTAAAATCTCCTCCGTCACAGGCCGCTTGATAATTTCCTCAAAATAATGCTGTAAGCGAAGGATGATATGATTATGACTATCTCTGTCCCCTTGTTCCGCCAGCGCGAGAATACGTTGCATTTCCAGCTTTTCTTCTTTGGTGTTGCCAAAATGGTTTAAATAATCTCGCGCGGCCTGCTTGATCTCCTCTACATTCTGCAAAGATACGGGAATCAGGGGTTCAGCCAATATCTTCATCGAGTCAACACCACACTATTCGTTACATGTTCTGTTTTTATGATTTCCTCTAAGCTGTTTTTATAGATCTTGGGAGGAAATATCTCCTCCACCAGTACACTGCTGCTGCGCTGCGATTGCATCAATCGGCTCTCCGAAATACGAGGTACAACGCCGTAAACGTCTACATCTTCCCCGATCCGATAGGGGTGTCCTTTATCCAAATGGCTGAGCAGCACCTCGCAGGTGATCCCCCGGCTCTTCCACGTATGTATCCATTCTTTCGCGCTCTCGATGCTAAATGGATCCGCCCTGACAAACAGAAGGATGCGGCTTGCCAAATGCATCATCCGGTGCAACGTCTCGGACTCTGGAAAACAATAGCCCCAGTCCACATAAACGTAGTCGAACTGTCTTCGCAAAACTTCTATCATGTTGGAGAGTTCCGCACTTTTCCATTTGTTTGCCGCATGAGCGTAATACAGATTTGCCATATGCTCGCTCTGTTTGCAAATCCTTGCCCAGTTGCGCTTGCCAGCCGTTTTTACATCCAAAAAATCAGGGCGAAAGAGGGCTAATTGATGATGCTGTAGCTTGAAAAAGCGGGTTAAATCTGGCTTGGCGCCATTCATATCAAGGACCAGAATCTTTTTGTCCGGGTTGTGCTTTGCCAACAGGACAGGGAAATTGATACAAAAGGTAGTAATCCCAGAAGCGCCGTAACTCATCATGGCCGTGACCTGTCCCTCGCCGTTCATGCTTGGCGTTTCAGAGTCCGCTTCTGCAAAACCGAGAACAAGGCTGATCTGTTCGCGGATTTCCGTTTGGGAAAGATTAGCCGACAACAAATACACACCTTGCAGCGGCATTTCTTCCACGACCTGTTGGATCTTTTTCTCATCCCGATAAAGCGGAATGATGATGAGCGGTGTATGTACAGGCAATTCGGCCCGCACAGCGGGAAGCCACTCCCAGACAGGATCGGTGAACATTTCTGAGAACAGGATAACCGAGTCTGGCTGATAGAGATCGACGAGGCGAGAATACTCTCCTGCAGACTCAGCTACCAATGCCTCTACGTTTTCTGGCAAATACGTTTTTGCCAATGACTTCATCACATAACAGACTAGTATTTTCATGAGGTTGATTCCTCCGAAACCATAATGTGACCCACTTGCAGCATCCCGTATGCCATCGCCTCTGTTATTTTCATGTACTGCTGATCGGTCAAATTAAAGCCCACATAAGCCGGTAAAGCAGTGGGCTGTACACGATAATCCCGATATCTTTTTTCCGCATTCAACATGGGTTGTTCACGTGTACCACCATGGAAGATCGAATCCATTTGGTCAGGTGACGGCAACAGATTGGGCTTCAACGTATAAATTTCAATTCCATTGCTGTCGCGGACACTGACCAGCTGACTTTCAAACAATAAATCTGCCGTGTCATTGCTCTTGTGGAAATGGTGAGGGGGAGGATAGTCTTCCAGCTCATGGATGGACTTGTACTTCACCCAGATTTTCACGTAATCGCCTTTTCGCAGTTCCGTCAGCGGCTGGATATTCATCAGCGGAAATTCATACCTGCCTTCTCCAATCTCTGGCAAAAGCTGCTGTTCCGTCAATTTTGTGCGCAAGAGCTGCTCTCCTGGATACATGGTTTGAACGCTTCTTTTCCCCACTACCTGTTCGATCTCACGGACAGAGTCTGGAAGGATTTCATCCACCGATTCCTGAACCAGCACCACATCATCGCGCGTAATGGGTTCAAATGGGGAGATTTCTTTTCCCTGTGCTACTTTAACGACTGGCGCAAAAAGCTTTTTGGCTGCCAAGGCATCAATGTATTGGGTAGCGGCGTAGAACGAAGCTCCCGCGAGCAAAAATGAGACCACACAAATGAGTACCACCGTTTGTTTTTTCATAGCATCCTTCCTTTACAAGCGTTCACCAGTGGATGAAAACACGTTTCTTCCTCTGGATAGCGTTCCAGCAGAAGGCTGCCTTTCGCTTGAGCCAATGAGATCTTCTCTCCGTCAAATTGTGGCAAAACCGCGTGTATGGTAGCGCAATTGGCTTCTGTATTCCACAAAGAGAGCGTGCCTTCTACTTTTTTCTTCATGCCTGATCGTGAAAGGCGATCATTCCATTTATTCGCGACCCACATCATTTTGTGACCTGCAAGATTCCACCAAGGCGGAGCGGATTCCATGAGAAACAAGCGAGTCAGCCGTGCAAAGTCGGTGTCAAAGATGACCCAAATTTCGTCTGCAAAGTCCAGTATTCGAGTAGCTTCAGCTTCTCGCCAACGAGATGAGAGATCTATCACAACCACTGAACTTTCTTTGTTTGTACGTAATAACCAATCAGCGATGTCTATTTGAGGTGTATGATGGTGAAGATATGGAGGCTTGATCTGGATGCGAAGATAGTTATCTTGCATAAGGAGCACAGCTGCGGATGAGTGTTTCATGCTTGTTTTCGCTCGTCGTTCGAAATCGAGTGAAAAATAGTAATATGAAGCGGAGCCAGGCATCTCACAAAGCGTAACCGGTATGCCCTGGCTTGCGAGCGAGTAGGCGACATTGCCAGCCACAAAACTGGCGCCTGCCTGTTCATAAAGACTTGTCACTGCAATGCACTTACGGTTGATAGTTTGGTGCTGTTCTTCGACCTGCGGTGCGGCCAGTTTGATCTTCAACAGATTCCATTGTCGTTCTTCCTCACGGGTTTGCGTGTATTCTTGCTGTTCCAATTCACGAAACCGGGAGACGAAACGACTCATTTGATCTAACATATCAGCCTACCTGCGTGTCTTTTAATTTGCTTTTGCTTGAGATGTACTTTTTAAACTTCTCCACCATTTCGCGAAGTGTCAACGTCTTGCGGTGGTAATAGTAAATCTTCCTTAGACGTTCCCGCTCCTGCGACGTCAGTTCGGGCTTCAACTGGCTTGCTTTTTCTACCAGCAATGCTAATTCCACGTTGTTGGGTCTTCCTCTCCGCGGTGGTTTAGCGAATAATTGCTGCTGCTTTTTTTGAAAGGCATTGGGGTATTCGACAAGCCACATATCGACCAATGTTTCGATGTCTTCCAAAGAACGTATCCCCAGCTTCATCAGGTACTTAAAATAATTGGGCAAGGCGCGCTCATTTCGATAACCACTCTGCCAGCGAGCGATAAAGCCTGTGGGAAGAGTCAGCAGCTTGGTAACATCACGAATCAGATCTGCACGATTTTGAGACTGATACTCCACAATCGCCTCTTTCACGAGATTAAACAGAATCTCGTGAAAATTCGCATCCCTCGAGTCGCAGCCATACTGGATCATATACCACTCGTCTACTGCCTTATCAAAATCTCTGCGACAATTCGTCAGATTCAATTGATCCAGGTGTTCGTAGAACTTTTCCAAATCAAACTGATGTACAAAGGCTTCCTGGTAATTGCCAAAGACGAAAGCAATAAACGATTCCTTTAAACGATCCAACGACACTAAACAATTTGTCTCTTCATAGCAGAGGTTGACCAAATCGACAGCATTCTTTGCCAACACGGCAAATCACCTCCATTTTTTTACAATTAAAACATTAATAGACATTTTGCAACATCTTTCGGCACTCGTCAAATCATTTCTTTGAGAAATTTGAGAGGGTCGTCTCACACGCATCCGTGCAAGACGACTCCCGAGAGAGTTACTCTACTGTGAAATAGAGTTCCTCTCCTGTTGCGAGCAAAAGGGCTATTCTCCCCGCTCGCTCCATGACGGTCGGAGCACTCTCCATCACCACTGCCCCGTCATTCAGTACTACTCTGCTTCCAAATCTGTTGACCGTGTCGATCTGGAAGGCTACCAGCGGGATTCTTTCCAACGAAAGATACCTGCCTGGCTTGTGCTTCTGGTAGCGAACCCGCCTGCCCAAAAGCTGCTCCACATCTGTAGAGCAAACATCGTGGTGAGCCTCTACTGTTGCCATGCGCAACGCCTCCTTCTCTCACCTGTAGAGTACGGCCGTTTCATCTGCTTATAAGCCAATGAAACTATCCCCAAGGTAAAAAAAGACAGAAGGTGCACGCAAGTTTTTTTAGTAATCTTTCCAAAGGACTGGATCATTGAGGATCGGATACATCTCCGTAACCATGTCAAAAGGGGAAAAATAGAGCGTATCAACAAGAATTTTGAGCCTGTGCTTCTTTAAAATGGAGTAGGCTCTTTCTGTTTTCCCAAATATTTGGGGCAATACATAGATGTCGCGTTCCCCCATGAGTTCATAAAACATGTAATCGAAGCAAATTTTCGCCCGTTCCTCGCCTTTCACACTTTGAAAGTAAAGCGGAGGAAAATGGCGGCGAATGCCTGCGAGAACTTCTTTGTACACCCAGAGAACCCTCTCCTCCTCGGATAGTTTGGGGAGATATGGGTAGGCGAAATCCACCAGGTAGTACACATCGTTCGGCTTCGCTTCGATCGGTGGTTCGATGTATTCCCTTACCAGATGCAGTTTGAGATCCTTTACGTCTTTGAGGCTCAATTCACGACGAGCTTGCTCCGGCGTCCAGTTTTTCACGTTTTCGATGGCATACCGTAGGACCAGCTGGACTTTTTGCTTGCGATACTGCGCATCTTCAAACTCGTACGGGGAAAAACGCTTCTGCTCACCCGAGAGGATGCGTTTGTACCGTTCCACGATTTTAGATGGCACTGTTCCCTCACTCCTATACCCGCTTTTGATAGATGAGACTAAATTATCATGTCAGGTTAGGACAAAAATAATAGGGAAGCAGCCTTCCAAAAAAGTTAGATTTCTGATTGAGATACCCTTTCTAGCAGTAATTGAAACCTATTCCAGAAAATAGGTATATTTTTCTTCATTCCTACACTCACATGGTAGATTCCCTGCCTGTAGAGCTGGGCGCTTTCCCCCCTCTGGTGAACAATACTGGTCCGATCACCCCAATTGTCCCATTTTGGCGTGTTCAGACCCCACAGGAGCTCTGCTTCTTCCCTGGCACCGCGTACGATGTCCGCTTCATAGCGCCTTGCCTCCTGGGCTGTAGCAAAAAGACGCTTTTGTACCGCTCCCTGTTCATCGACGTACTCCCATTTCCCCGCAGCACGGGCTCCTTTTGAGATGGCATCGGCAGTTTGCTGCATATGCATTTCCCAATAATCGACCTGTTCTTGCAGCAGCAGGATCGACAGTAGACCTCCCAAACAGAGGAAGAAAAAGAGCACTGTCACCATCGTAGCCCCGCGCTCATCCGCAAAATGCTTCCTCCAGCTTCTAGCGGGTCTGCTCATCTCTTTTCCTCCGCATTCTCAATCATCATGAAATAGCTTTCCGTAACCTGATATTGAGTTCCGGTAGCCAGGAGTGTAAACGTCAGTGTTGCTTCTGTCTGCACGTGACTTCCCTTGCTCCAGCTCCCCTCCCGCAACAAAAGTCGGATTTTGCTGTCCGTGGAGCCTATTGCCTGGCGGAGCTCCGCCTTTCCGCGTTCTTCAGCATAATAGGCAGCCAAACCGTAATTGGGCTGGACCGCCGCGATTCTTCCCGCCTCATACGCAGCAGCCAGCGCCTTTTGTTTGTTGTACATGATGCTGAATTGATCAAACGCAAAGACAATCAGCAACCATACCAAGGGAAAGACAAGAATGAATTCGATCAGTTGGCTTCCCCGCTCATCGTTCCAAAGGGATCTGATGCCCTCTCTGAAGCCCTTTTTCATAACCGCATCTCCATACTGGACCACATGGAATGAAGCACGTACGCAGCCAATAGCCAAACTGCATAGGAAAAGGATACGGCAGATTTTTGCAAAGCGGGAATCCATAGCTGTCTGTGCGCAGCCCATCCGACGAGCATAAGATTCAGATTGACATGCAATCTCATCCAACTACGCGGGACCAGAACAACACTAGCCAAACACAACAGGATCGACAGGAGAAATACGGAATAAACCTCTGACCAACCGCTCCATGCCCCAACTGCCATCAACAGCTTCTGGTCCCCCATCCCCATTCCTTTGAGCCCCACGGGGACAAGCGTAAGTAAAAACCCGCCTGCAATACCTGTAAAAGCAAGCCATCCTGTCCCACCTGCGAACTGGAAAAGGAGCCCCGCCGCCATCATGGGCATCGTGAGCTGATTGGGAATCTTCCGGTTGCGCCAGTCAAACCAGGCTGCCACGACGAGTAAAGCAAAGACCATCAATTCCCTCATTTGCTGAGCTTGTCCGCGATTTCCTCCAGCCTCGCCTCTTCTGCCTGCCCCAGGGTGACCAGAGCCGGAATCACGACCATCAAGATCACGGCCACGATAACAACCATTTCCACAATCGTGACCCCATCCTCCTCATGCCAAAAACGCTTCAAATACTGTGAAACCATAGACATTGCAATCACTCCTTTTTTCGATGTACCTTCACTCTGCCAAAAGACAGTGATTGCCTGCAAAAATATTTACATCTGCTGGCTGATTCCCATCATTACGGGCCCCATTACCAGAAAAAGCAGGGGAAGTCCCATCAACACAATGACAAACGGAAGCAGACGGATATTGAGCCGATTCATATGTGCGGAGGCTTCATCCTCCTGAAGCCTAAGCTGTTCCTCCACCTGAACAGCCAGCATGTTGGAGATGCTGACTCCTTTTCGGATCGCTTCATTCATTTCCATCGCAATCGTAGACAATGCATCTACCTCCCAGCGATAAGCCATTTCTTCGAGCGCCTTTCTCCAGTTGCCAAACCGTTTTTCCTCCATCTCCAAGCGAGCCATTTCATGCCCTAGAAGCGCGTCAAAGCGTTTGGCTGTCTGTTTTACAGCGGCCTGCAACGGCATCCCGGCTTCAACCAAGGATTGGACGATGCTGAAAAACACCGGGACTTGAGACTGTATCTTCGCCTTGGCCCGTTTGTCCCCGGACTCGAGCAATAGCGTCGGGAACAAATAGAGCAACAGACTGATGAGAAGCGGCATTCCCACAGCCATCCCGAGAGATTGGCCCGTATAGATTGCGACGAGCAGACGAAGAAGGGAAGAGGCGATCAGAACCATTGCCACTCCCCTGAACAATACAATTTCCACCAGGCTTACACGCCAGCGCAAACGCAGCAACATCTGCTCGGTCTTTTTTCGATCTACTCCGGTCCATTCGCATGCACGTTGCATCAATCGCTCGTTTTTTTCCAAGATCCTTACAAGACGCAGCCTGCTTTTTCCTCGTTCGAAGGTCTGGTCTAGCTCCTGATCAATCCTGTCCATCAAGGAATCGGACTGGCTGCTGACTCTGACTCGCTCCAGACAAGCGGGCAAACCAAAACAAAATACCGCTGCTGCTGCCATAATGCAAAGGATCAGCATCGCTATCCCCCTCCATGGACACTTTTTTGGGCAACAAACCGGATCGCTTCTCCCCCGATCAAGATGCTGGACAAGCAGGCCAAAATCAAGAAACGTCCCTCAACCGTAGCGGTCAATGGATCAAAGTGATGGGGGTTGTTCATATACAAAGCGGTTATGAATACAAAAGGCATCAGACTGAGCAAGTTGACTTGGGCGACGATCTGCGCGAGTGCTGCCCTTTGCCTGCGCAGTGATTGCCTGCGGCGCAAGATAGTAGCAGCCGCCAAGTCTAGCGTTTTTGCCATGTCTCCACCCATCTCGCGTTGAATGTGTATAATCGTCGCCAAGTATTTTGCATCCACAGACCCTGTCCGCTCGTAAAAGGCTTGCATGACATTCTCCAATGGCACCTTTGCCCTCAGATGCTCCACGATTCTGCTGTACTCCTCAGCCACAAGTTCATCCATATAGGGGCTTTTTGCTACTTGTTCAAATGCATGCAGGGAAGATGGTGAGGTGCGAAGAGAGCTTGCCATCAGCCTGATTGCCTTTACATTCCCGGCTTCAAATCGATCCTTTCGCTTGGCTCCCCACAGCATAACCAATCGCTCGGTGAACAGGATGCCTGCCAAAAGCATAGGCAATCCCAGCAACCAGGATTGCAAAAGCTGGCTGCTGAGCAGATAGCAAAGCAGCCCCAGAAAAAATGAAACCGTGATGTAGCGTGCAACACTCCAGTCCGATTGAGATCGTCGCAGCCGGTCCTCCAATCTGTGCCAGATCGTTCTACGCTCGCGTTGCAAATAATTGACCATTTCATGCTTGTCCGATCTTCCCCGGATAAAAGCATTTCGTGGAGCCAGCAGGAAAAACAAACCCAGTCCCGTCCCTAGCGATATAGGCAATCCTATGTCCATCCTACTCTCTCCTCCCTTTTACACTTGAATGGGGGTCGAAAAAAACACCTTGTCAATCTCTTCTCGGGACAGTCCTTTTTCCTGCCAGCGCTTGACCAAGCGCTCCGGTCGATAGCCCGTCCATTTAAAGTGGCCTGTCACCTTGCCATTGCGCACACCTGTAGGCTCAAATACGTAAATATCCTGCAGGTAGACACGGTCAGGCTGAACCTGCTTGACATGGCATGCACGCCGAATCCGCTCCTCATGGGATTGCCCTGTCCCCACCACTTCTGTAATAGCGACGACCTTTCTGCTGCCATCCTCCTCAAAGCGTTTTACCTGCACAATCAAATCAAGCGCCGAGCCAATCATCAGGTTGCGTTCCGTTGTACTGTAGGCCTCGTCCGCTTTTCCAAACAAGATCGGCAACGTGGAGTCCACCAGGGAGCGCGGAGAATTGGCATGTGCCGTACTCCAACTGCCGGGGTGGTCGGTATTCATCGCCCATAGCATATCTACGATTTCCCCTCCCCGTGTCTCGCCGACGATGATCACATCAGGTCGTTTTCGCAACGACAAGCGGACGCAGTCTTTGATGGAAAAGCCGCCCTTTCCCTCGTAGTTTGCTGGTTTGGCCAAAAAACGGCGCACGAAAGGATGCTGCAGCTTCATCTCAAGCACGTCCTCAATCGTAATAATGCTCAGATACGGAAGGACGTATTGAGAGATCAGATTGAGCATATGCGTTTTGCCCGACCCTGTACCGCCGCTTACGATGCCCGAAGCACGGGAAAGACCCACGGCCCATTTTAAAAATTGCAGCATCGGTTCACAGATGGAGCCATAGCGAAGATAATCCGTTTCTGACAACAAATCGCGGTGTTTGCGGATTGTCAGCATATGCCCGTCCGGAGAGATCGATTTATGGGTAGCAGCTACGCGTGAGCCATCTGGCAATTGAGCATGCAGTTCTGCTTTGGTCTCGTTAAATTCTCTTCCTACTGTCGCCGCAATTTGTTCCAGAAGGCGCAGCATCTCCTCCTCATCCCGAAACACAGGGATATTGGGGGTTTCTAAACGGCCGGTGCTCTTTCTTTCCACGACCAGATAGTCGTGGCGATGAAACAAAATCTCGGTTACATCTGGATCGTCCAACATCGCATCTAAAGGACCCCAGCCGGTCAGAGAATGGAGCAAGCGTTTTACTTCGATCTCCAACTGTGCTGAAGAGAGCGGAGCATGCGCCTCCAGCAATACTTTGATGTCTCGAGACAGCTCGGTTATGTAGCCAGGATTTTGCTTCTCCTCCCAAAGGCGTTTTCCGTGCTTCTCCACAATATGCGTGCGCACCGTAGCCTCAATCTCGTTGCTTATCCCTTTTTCGTTCAATCCGGAAGTCGTGGAGCTCTGTATTTTTTCGTGCAGTGTCTGTGGTAGCCGAATGGTATCGCGCCCATTTTGCAATAAGTCTTGTACACTGCGCTCCGGTGTTGGCATGGACAGCATTTTTTTTCGATCAAACACGGTGAGAATTCCCCCTTATCCCCAAAGCCAACGGAGCAAAGCTGGCCGTTCTTTGGTTTTATTTTTCGACGGACCGTCCGCATTCTCGCTTTCCTCAGGCAGCAAGGCTTTGCCCAATGTTTCAATGGCGTCTTTGGCAGCGGTTCGCCCCTGCTGCAACATCATCGGGGCACCCGTATTAATGGACTTTTTCACTTCTACATCGTCTGGAATGGGGTAGATTTTTTTGCTGGGATGCAGTTGAAAGTACGCACGTATTTCATCCAAAGTGAACATCTCTTTGCGCTGAAGTCGATTCATGCAGACTTGAATCCGTTCTTCCGGATACTCCGCTTCCCGCAACAATTTTAATAAACGTTGAATATTTTCAATGGAATCAACGACAGGATTGCCCACCATGACCACTTGTTCGGCGAAAAAAAGCGCCTGTATGGTAGCATCTGTCGTATCGGGAGCCGTATCGATGATGATGACGTCATATGCGCTTTGCTTAAGGGCCTCCAGGATCAGGTACAAGTGGTAATTGCGAATTTCAAAGCTGTGCCGGATGTCACGCGGCGAAGTAAGGACCTGCAAGCCGGATTCCACGTGAGTGACCGTAAACTTTTCAATATCTGCTGGAGAGAGACGGACACCTGCTGCGTATTCCTGCCACTCTTCCATTCCGATCTCCAACGGGTCTCTCCCCTGACGCTTGACCCATTCATGCAATTGGGCATCAATTTCTTGTACCCAGGTAAACAGATTCGGAGTTCGGGGAAGGTTTAAGGTAGTAGCAAAAGTGCCAAGATCGAGATTTAAATCTACCGCAAGTACCCGCAACTTTTTCTCCCCTCTTTTTTGCTGGGAAAAATAGATGGCCAGCTCACGCGACAAAAAGGTTTTCCCGACACCACCTTTGGGACCATATACCGTAATCAAGTGTTTTGGCCGTGCTTCCCCTGCAGAATAGACTGATTCTAGTGGAGTTTCTGCCACGAGCTGCTGTTCTGGCGAAAATGAAGGTGCCGGAGTAAAATTCGCTTGTGATGATAGCGGTCGGTGAGCCTCTTTCGGCATCGTGATTCCCACACTCTGGGGAATCATGGCCAACGCTTCTATTTGTCCGGGCTGCACTGGTTTGGTAACGACCCAGATTCCAAGATTGCGGAAAAAAGGTTCCCACATCAAATCTTGCGGTGAGCATACCGCAATGAAAGAGAGATGTGGAAATGCCAGTCGAAATTGCTGGCTGATAACGCCGCGTTCTGACTCCCGAATCTCCCCCAATAAAACCAAATCCGGACGAAGGGTTTGCAACATCTGCCAGGCCTGGTCAAGGCGCGACGCTTGACCGCACACTTCCACCCATTGGCTGTCGACTAGTTGCTGCATAAGCATACTGCTTGATGCTGTGTCCTCATCCACCAAGAGCAGGCGCCTTTTCATTCACTTTCCTCCTTTTGTGACTCCCATCGTTTCTTGGTTTTCATCAAATCATTAGCAAAGGCTGTATCTCCGATTCCCGACTGTTGTCCATCGCCCCCTGCTGCCAGGCCCAAACGGATTTTTCCATAATGGAGAGCATGTGTGAGAAGCACCGCTTCATGACGAGTTAGCGCCAAGGTTACCGCAACCAGATTGGGACGGGTCCCCTCCATCTCCCTCTGGACAGCAAGAATCGGCATATTCTGTAGCAGCAATCCGGAATGGGCTCCTGCCTCATTTTCAAAGGACGCGTAAACGTGTACACGCTCTCCCTTTGCGAGATGTGGGGTGACTCCCGCTATGTTGTTTACGGGTATGCTCATTCCTGTCATAGAGGAATCTAACGTTCTTTCCTGCTGAGGCAGATTGCTTTTTTCCACGTCACGATCAAGCAACGGGCGACCTCCTGCTACTTGACGTGAAAAAGGCAAGCCCAGATACTCGGGCAATCGCTCCCAAGGAATCAGACCTGGGATAGCAAGCCTCGATTCCTGAAAAGGGGAGCCCAGGGTCAAGGTAACTGCCTCTACGTCCTCCAATTCGAGCTGTTGCCCACTTTCCTTTGTTACATGGTCCCGCAACTGGACATACGTAAATGTTTGTGGCTTCAAAAAGTGATAGACCCCAAACCCTAAAGATACGCTTAACAATAAAAGCGCCAATAATCGCAAGGGATGTATGGACAAGGCATCGTTTCCTCCTCTCTAACACATTTCTGTTAGCGTACAGGGAGTGGAAGGGACAAAAAAAGAGAGTGTCCCAAAAGTAAACTTTTGAACACCCTCTGATGCAAAAATAAGATGAGTTTCGGAAGAAACCAAGAAGCTAGGCAGCCTGTCCTGCTTAGCTTCTTGGTTTTTAGCATCTATTGCTGCTTTCTTGAGCAGATTGTGGGTAAGGGAATCCACCCGACCTTCAGACTTACTTTTGGCAAAGCTCGAAGCAGGAACCTTTTAAAGCTTCGCTTGTTCTTCAGATCGCTGCGAATTGGGGCCCAAAATTTGATTTTTTCAGCAACAAACTTACTTGGTTACAAACTCCATTTGGCTGTTGATACAAAAAGCGAGCTTCCGTTCACACTTCAAGTACACTAGCGTATGTCAATGACGGGGAAATAGCGCCTGGCTTGATTGAGATTGTCGCTACCAAAGCAAGTACGCGATTCATTATCATTATGCTGGACGCTGGCTACGCCC
>NZ_KI629786.1:257500-397500 GCF_000503775.1 Brevibacillus panacihumi W25
CAAAGCAGTACAAGTGAAAAATTTGGTTGCGGGAGCAGGATTTGAACCTGCGACCTTCGGGTTATGAGCCCGACGAGCTACCGAGCTGCTCCATCCCGCGACGACTAGGACATTGTCCTGATAAAAGTTGCTATCCATTTTTTAAAATGGTGGAGGCTGACGGGATCGAACCGCCGACCCTCTGCTTGTAAGGCAGATGCTCTCCCAGCTGAGCTAAGCCTCCAGATACCCCAAAGCTTATTGGGGCCCCAACAACTAGTTGGGTAATATGGTGACCCGTAGGGGATTCGAACCCCTGTATGACAGCGTGAAAGGCTGCTGTGTTAAACCGCTTCACCAACGGGCCATCTTATGTAAGGATAATGGCGGATGGAGTGGGATTTGAACCCACGAGACGAGTTGACCCCGCCTACACGATTTCCAATCGTGCTCCTTCGGCCGCTCGGACATCCATCCACATAACGGGGCAACAAAGTAAATTTCGTTTATCCCCTGCAGAATCAAAATTCTATCACATCGAAAGTCCAATTGCAACTACTTTTTTAATTTCGCTTAAAAAGTTCAGTCCAGAAAGACTTATGTGCAATTGACACAATAGCCATTGTAGCGCCTTGATTGATTGCTGTCAAGTAAAAGAATTCAATTATCGGAGTAAAATCGACTACGGCATTAGCATAACCTCTAAGAAGGAATATAATCTTGTTTCTATTTCCCACAAACCAGGCTCTAGATGAAAAAAGTTCAGCAATATTGAAAGAGTGGTGAGGAGAGAAAAAGCTACAGAGGCCTTCCTGAAAATGGTATACTTACCCTCAAGACAAGATAGGCGGTGGCGAACCTCGGCGTAGCTCCTGATAAAGGGGGTGACGCTGATCGACACGCTCGGCACGCTCTACTTCTTCCTAAAGGTACTGGCAACCCTGCTCAGCCTCTGGTTTAGCAGCAGAAAACTGTACCGATGGTGGAAAAGGAAGCGTAACAAGCGAAAACCCACCGCCTAAGGTTGACCGCCCGACGGTGGATTCGCTGGTTTTGTAAACAAGCGCGCCGTGGGTGTTCCACAGCCTTCTTGTCCAGAGGAGCCTCCGCTGCAACGGCGGCTCCTTTATTTGTATGTCTGAATCAGCAATTGTTATACACCCATCTTATCACGCTTGTGGACCTCAAACAAGAAATCAATCCCTACGAGAAGAAAGGATGCGATCCATATGCCTCAGGTTCGCCCCGCTACCCTTCAGGACTATGCCGCCATTTGTCGCATCGATGCCATGATTTTGGGTAACACCAGCCGCTCTCAGGAATTGCATGATGCCATCTCTGCTGGACATGGCTATGTCGCTTCCCTCGACAATGATGTATCCGGCTTTGCCATCATGACACCGTCGTTTTACAATCAAGCCTTTGTCTCCCTGCTCGCTGTCCATCCACAGCACCAGCGCCAGGGAGTCGGCCAGGCACTCCTGCAGCATCTGGAAAAGAACTGTCCTACCGAAAAGCTGTTTACCTCCACCAACCTATCCAACAAGCGAATGATTCACCTCTGCCGCAAACTGAACTTTGTTGAAAGCGGTTCCATCGACAATCTGAACAACGACGGTGATCCCGAACTCTTGTTCTGCAAGTACATCAAAAAGCCGCAGTTCTCCAAATAAGCAAAGAAAGCTGCGGCTGATCCTCTAACCAAGATTACGCTCGTAAATAAAGCGAAGCCCTTTCAGGGTCAGGTTGGGGTCCACAATATGGATGCAATCCGTCTCATCGGCAATCAACGAAGCGAATCCTCCTGTCGCCACTACCTTTGGCTCAGACCCATTTTCGGCCATCATCCGGCGGACAATCCCCTCGACCTGGCCCACAAATCCATAAAAAATCCCCGACTGCATCGCCGCAATCGTATTTCGGCCGACGACTTGGGACGGCTTGGACATCCCAAAACGCGGCAGCTTGGAGGCGCGGCTCACCATCGCTTCGGTAGATGTACGGATTCCAGGAGCAATAGCTCCACCCCAATACTGACCTTTCTCATCTACATAGCAATACGTCGTAGCTGTTCCGAAATCGACGATGATCAGAGGCGCGCCATAATGGTGGATCGCAGCTACCGCATTCGCGATTCGGTCCGAGCCGACTTCGCGCGGATACTCGTATTTGATGTTCAAGCCTGTCTTGACTCCCGGTCCGACGACGAGTGCTTTGCGTTGCAGATACTTTTCACACATGCGTTCAATGGTAAAGTTCAGTTGTGGCACTACCGAAGAGAAAATCACCCCGCGCACCTGATCCAGCGCGAGTCCGGCACTGTCAAACAAACTTTTGACCAGCATTCCGTACTCGTCTTCTGTCTTTTCCCGATCCGTGGAAATACGCCAATGGCAGCGCAATTCCTCTCCTTCGTACACACCTATGACAATAGTGGAATTCCCGACGTCCATGACCACGATCATACAAGCCGCTCCTTATCGTTTCCGTGTGTTCAAATCAAGACTGATATCAAAAGCATTAATGGAATGGGTCAACGCACCGACAGAAATAATATCGACTCCCGTTTCAGCGATTGAACGAATCGTCTCCAGGTTGACGCCGCCTGATGCCTCGACAACTGCTTTTCCGCCGATCAGTTGGACCGCTTCCCTCATCTGCTCGTTCGACATATTATCCAGCATGATTGTATCTGCTCCGGCAGCCAAGGCCTCCTGCACCTGCTCAAGCGTCTCTGCTTCCACCTCAACAGTCATCGTATGGGGAATCGCCGCTCTCGCCGCCGCGACCGCCTGCGCGATCCCGCCCGAGCCTTTGATGTGATTGTCCTTGATCATGACCGCATCATACAGGGCAAAACGGTGGTTATGTCCTCCCCCTACGCGTACCGCGTACTTTTCCAAAAAACGCAACCCTGGCGTCGTCTTGCGGGTATCTACGACACGCGCCTTTGTGCCGGCTACGGCTTGGACATACTCGTTGGTTTTGGTAGCGATGCCGGAGAGACGCTGCAGCAAATTGAGCGCCAGCCGTTCACCGATCAAGATCGGGCGTACGGAACCGCTCACTTCCGCTATTTGATCGCCGACCTCCACCCGGGCGCCATCCTCTACGCCGGCGCTGAAAATCAGACTGGGATCGACCGTCGCGAACACCTGCTGAGCGATCGGCAGACCCGCGATGACTCCCGCTTCCTTGGCGTACAGAATGCCTACTCCTTGCTCGTCCGCAGGGATCGTGCTCATCGTGGTCACGTCACCGACTCCTACATCTTCTTGCAGCCACTCTTCTATTTTTCGTTGAAGTTCACGTGTATTCCACATCGTACGAATCACTCCTTGCCGGGAAAATTGCGGTTGCCTTCCCTGGCTTTGCCACCTATTATAGCAAATTTTTTCTTGGATCTACGCTGTTTTGCCATGCCAGCCAAAAGCAAAAAAAAGAAGCATTCGCCAGTAAAACCGGGATGCTTCCTTTTGGTAGTAAATTCAATTCGCATGGGCAACGCATTCTTTGCACATGCCATATACCTCAAATTTATGCCCCGTTACCTGAAAATCATCCGGAACCGACGACATGACATTCATCGGACAGCCCGGCAACGAAGATGTTTTGCCGCACTCGGTACAGATGACATGATGGTGGTGGTGGCCGTCAGCCGAGCAGGCCAAGCGGAATCTGCCTTCGCCTTCCAGCTCCGTCTCCTCCAAGATGCCCAGTCGAACAAAAGTGGAGATGTTGCGATAAACCGTATCAAAGCTGAGCGTAGGGTACAGCTCCCTGATTCGTTCCATGATATCCTTCGCCGAGAGGTAGCGCTTTTCTTCCGCGCAGATGCGGATCATCTCCTCCCGTTTGCCCGTGTACTTGTATCCATGTTCCTTCAGGATTTGCAGCGCTTCTTCTACTTTCATCGTCAAACACTCCTTCCCTTTGTTCTACAATCCTGTAAGCAAGAGGGCTTTTGCTTTTTTCACGCCCAAAACCGTCAACAAAATGAGAACGGCCATCAAGACAATTGTACCACCAGATGCCCAATCAAGCATGTAGGCAAAATACAAGCCCCCCAGCACAGAGATTTCCGCAAACAAAATTGCGAAAAAGATCGTCTGGCGAAAACTGCCTGAGATCTGCAAACTGGCTGCCACCGGCAAGGTAATCAGGGCGGAAATCAAAAGTACCCCTACTATGCGCATGGAAGCGGCAATCGTCAAGGCAACCAGCACCATGAACCACAAATTGATTGCCCTGCGGGAGACGCCGGACACGCGTGCGAATTCCTCATCGAACGAGACAGCAAACAACTCCTTGTAGATCAGGAACACCGTCCCCAGCACGACTGCAGCAACCCCCAACAGCGCGTACAAATCCTCAATCGTGACGGTCACAATTTTTCCGAACAGATAGGAATACAAATCCGCATTAAATCCGTCCGCGACACTGATCAGCACCGTGAACAATCCCAGACCGCTCGATAAAATAATCGGAATCGCCAGGTCCTGCTGCGCTTTGAATACCTTTCGCAACCGCTCGATAAACAGGGAGCCGATCACAGAGAACAGCATTCCGAAAAACAGCGGATTTACTGCGTTCAAAAAAGCTACCTTTTTCGAGAGCAGCATCCCCGCCGCCACACCGGACAAGGTCACATGCGACAAGCCGTCTGCCATCATCGACAGCTTACGGACGATCAAAAACGTCCCGAGGATGGGACAAATCAAACCTATTAAAATACCGGAAAACAAGGTATATCGCAAAAAATCATACTGCCACCAATCAGCAAGCATGGTCATACTCCCTTTTATCGTTTGCAGCCTTAGTGATGATGGGACAACACCTTCATGGAGCCGCCGTACATCTGCTGCAGGATTTGTTCTTGGTTATGCTCAAAATCATGGGCGGTTCCGTGGAAGTGGATTTTTTGCTGCACACATGCCACCTTGTTCACCCATTGCGTCATCACGCCTACATCGTGGCTGACGATCATCATCGTAAGACTGTTCTCTTCTTTCAGAGATCGCAACAGCCCGTAAAATTGTTCGATTGACTCCTGATCGACACCGACGGTCGGTTCATCCAGAATCAAAAGCTCCGGCTCCGCCACGAGGGCGCGAGCGATAAATACCCGTTGCAACTGCCCTCCCGAAAGGCTGCCAATCCGCTGATCCAGCTTGGCTGTCAGGCCGACTCGCTCGACGACCTCTTCTACACTCTTATGGTGATGGGCTTGCAGCCTCCGGAACAGCCCGATCTTGCCGACCAGCCCCGATGCCACCACTTCGCGTACAGTTGCGGGAAAACCGCCGGCGCCATGAGCGACCTGCTGCGCTACATACCCGATCCTGCTCCACTCGCGAAATTTGGACAGTGGCTGCCCAAATAGATGAACACTGCCTTTGGTTGGGCTCAGCAGTCCCAGGATCAGCTTCATCAGCGTCGATTTGCCTGACCCATTCGGTCCTACGATGCCGACAAAATCACCTTTCATCAGTGAAAATTGAACATCGTCGAGAACCACTTTGTCCTCATATTGAAAGGAGACAGAGCTCAGCTCCACTACAGCATCCTGTTTACCCTGTTGGTCCATTTCCTATCATCCTTTAAATCGGATTTGTTCTGATTTACTATCCTTCATCCTACTACGAATTTCCTGCGATCACAAGAGCATAAGGGGCAAAGGTGTACTTTTAAAAAAAGATGCCGCTCTACATCCGCGACATCTTTCGGGCTATTTTTATTTCAATGCTTCACGCAAGGTTTCCAGATTCTCGCGCATGATCGACAGATAATCCTTGCCGGCATCCACATCTGCTTGAGTCAGGCCTTCCAGCGGGTTCAAGGTTGCTGTCTTCACTCCCGCCTCTTTCGCGATGACTTCCGCTACTTTCGGAGAAACCAGTGTCTCAAACAGAACGTAGGACATCTGATGTTCCTTCACATGCTCCACCAGCTCCTTCATCTTGGCGGGAGAAGGTTCATCAGCCGGATTTACGCCGGAAATCGCTACTTGCTTCAGACCATATTGTTCGGCCAGGTAGTGGAAGGCGCTATGAGAGACCATGAACTGCTTTTTCGGAGCCTGGGCGACCATTTCCTTGAACTCTTTATCGAGTTGATCCAGATCGCTTGCCAGCTCGGTGAAGTTCTTTTCATAGTCTGCAGCATGGGCCTGATCTTTAGACACGAGTGCTTGCTTCACTTTTTCCGCCTGTGCTTTCAACAGGTTCGGATTGAGCCAAACGTGCGGATCATACTCTCCGTGGTCATGCTCATGGGCGTGTTCATCTGCGTGCTCGCCTTCATGCTCATGGGCGTGTTCGTCCTCATGTTCCGCCGCTTTCAGCAATTCCAGCCCTTCTGTTGTGTTGATGACTTGCGTATGATTTTTATCAAGGTTCTCTACTGCTTTTTCGACCCAAAGCTCCAAACCGCTTCCGTTGAATATAAAGAGATCGGCAGACGTCAAAGCAACCATATTTTTCGCAGTAGGTTCAAAATCATGCGGCTCTACTCCTGGCGGAACAATGTTTACCACGTCGACATGATCGCCGCCAATCCGCTTGGTAACATACTCCAGCGGATATATCGTTGTGAATACTTGTGGTTTCTCACTTGCCACTTGAGCAGCTTGCGACTGCGGTGCAGCCGGAGTGCCCGTAGTCGCTGTATTTGCGCCACAACCTGCCAAACCAACTGCCGTTGCAACACCGATCATAGCCAAAAGGCTTTTTCTCATCTCTCATCTCTCCCCACTAATCAAAATCATTCCGATTTACTCCACGTGATTCATTATAAGGATAACTGCCCAACTTGTAAATAGGATTTATTACGATTTGTAACAAAGATGTCCAGACCTCGCCTTTTTTCCCCTCTATTGACTGTGATACTATAAGCGAGAGGAGGTCTGTCCAAAGATGAAATTGAATCGAAAAATGTGGTTGCCGATCGCGCTTCTGACAGTCGCATTAGCGACCGGCTGCGGATCACAAGAAAACGCCAGTCCAGAAGTAGACGAACACGGACACAGCCACACCCAACACGCAGCAAATGGCGATTTGCAGGAAACGACTGCTTCCGTCGACGTTTTGCCAAGCTTCCTGGATAACCAGGACCCGGTCATCATCGCCTCTTACAAAGTTGCCGGCGCCAATCGTGAACTGCTCAAATCCATCCCTTGCTTCTGCGGTTGCGGAGAAAGTGCGGGACATGAGCACAACGGAAACTGCTTCATCAAAGAAGAACTGGAGGACGGCTCCATCGTCTGGGATGATCATGGCACACGCTGCGGTGTCTGCATGGAAATTGCCGTAGTTTCCTCCAAGCTGAAAGAAGCTGGCAAATCAACACTGGAAATTCGCCAATACATCGATGAGGCCTACAAAGAAGGATACGGCAAGCCAACGCCTACACCGATGCCCTCCGCCTAAATCCAGCCTATATCCATTCCCTTACAGTCTGGCATCTCCACTTGCCGGGCTTTTTTGCGTTTTTGTCCTTGCAAAAGAGGGAATCGCCCCTTATGATTATACCTAGATATACGATGCATCCACTATCAAGGCAAGGAGGCAGCCATGACGATCAATAAAGAACTGATGAAGGGCAGCACGGTCATCCTGATCCTGACGCTGCTGGATCGCAAGCCGATGTACGGCTATGAAATGAGCAAGGAAATGGAGAAAAGCTCAAGCGGCGTGCTTACACTGAAGGAAGGAACGCTCTATCCCATTCTGCACACCCTGGAGTCAGACGGAATGGTCGAATCCTACTGGAGCTCCGGTGAAGGCGAGCGAAAACGGAAGTACTATCAGATTACGAAAAAGGGGCAGGGCCTTCTGAAAGAAAAGCAGCGGGAGTGGATTTCCTTTCGCACAGCGGTCGATCAAGTTCTAGGGGGTGGACCAGCATGAGCCAACAACAGCGTCTCAATGAATACATACAGCAAGTATGCCGACAGATTCGCAATAAAGAGATGCACGCCTCTATTTCACAGGAGCTGCGCGGACATTTGGAGGACAAAATCGAGGATTATCAAGCGAGTGGCTTGACCTTGGAGAGCGCGATCGACAAGGCAATCGCTGACATGGGGGACCCGATCCAGATCGGCAAACACCTCCACCAGGCGCACAAGCCGCGTATGGAATGGAGCGTGGTCGCGCTCGTAGCCATGCTGATCGGATTTGGTCTGCTCGTCATGTACTCGTTGAGCCAATCCCAGACGGACGCAGGGCACTTGTTTACCAATAAAGTGGTCGGAATCCTCTTGGGGCTCGCTCTTTTCATTGCCTTGCTATTCTTCGATTACCGAAAACTTCAGCCATACAGCCTCTATCTGTATCTGGGAATTGTCTTGTGCATGCTGCTAACCAATCTCTTCGCAACGACGATCAACGGCAGGCCCATGTACCTCAATATAGGATTCCTCTTGAATGTGTACGGCATGTGTTCCGTGCTGCTCATCCTGTCCATGGCCGGGATGTTTGCAAAGTGGAACTGGGAGAAACTCACGACTCTGTTTAGAGCGGCTCTGACCTTCCTGGTTCCGTTTGCCATCCTGTTTGTCTCCCACCATACGTTTGAAGCGATCTTGCTATTGGCTGGATTTCTGGTCCTGGTGGCAGTCTCTCCTGCGCCACGTCGGATGGTCTGGAAGCTGTTCGGTGTGCTTTTCCTCACCATCGCAGGCACGGTTTTCTTGACGATCAAACCGTATAAGCTAGATCGGCTCTACTCCTTCCTGGACCCACACGCCGATCCGAATGGATCAGGCTATATACTGTTGCAGTCTTTGAAAACATTGCAGGAAGCCGGTCTTTGGGGCCATGGCTTCGGCGCATCCTTAAGCAGACTTCCCGGGACAGAAGCAGATTTGGTTTTCGCTTATATCGTGCATAGCTTTGGCCTCGTCACAGGTGCCGCGATCCTGCTTTTGGGCATCATCCTGCTGGTTCGCCTTCTGCGTGCCGTAAGATTGGTGCGGGATCGCTACGGCGTCATGCTGATGTCCGGATTGATGACCCTCTTTTTCATCCCGTATTTCTGGAGTATCTTGATGACAGCAGGCTTCCTGCCGATCATGTCTGTCAATTTGCCGTTTATCAGCTACGGCAATACGTCGTTTATCATGCAGATGCTGCTCATCGGCCTCGTTCTGAATGTGTATAGCCGAAAAGATATACAACCCATCGAAGCCTCCAAACCTCCTGCCCAGACCTAGACAAGAGAATTCAAAGCAAAAAAATAAAGGGAGTAAAGCCTGTTCTGGGCTCTACTCCCTTTTTGCTTATCTGCCTCCGATGATTCGCTCGTGAATAAACCGGGCGACACCCTCTTCATCATGATGCGGTGCGATATAGTTCGCAAGAGCCTTGATCTCCTGGGAAGCATTTTCCATAGCGACGGAATAGCCCGCATGAGTCAACGCCTCTCGGTCATTCTCGGCATCGCCGAAGACCATGACCTCCTCAGCTGCAATCCCCCATTTGCTGCAAAAATACTGCAGTCCCTCCCATTTGGAGACACCTTGGGGCAACAGCTCTACATTATGCCTTCCGGACGAAGTGATATTCACCTGACTGCCCAAAGGAGCCAGCTGCTCCCTCACCCACTCCAGAAGCTCGGGATCATTGTGCCAAATAAAGAGCTTTACCATCTCGGTCTTCGGATCATCGAGCATCTCCAGCATTTCCTGCAGGCGGATGATCTTTGCCAATTTGTAAAAGGCAAACTTCCGGATGGAGATCCCCTCAAGCGAGGTGTCTTCGTTCAGAAGCGCCTCCAGCCGCTCACGGTCCTCCTGAATCATCCAACGGTTGCTCGCCGTGTCATGGACTTCGTAATAAAGAACCTCCTGGCGCAGCGCTCGGATGGCATCAGCAACCAGATGATTGGGTAAAAGGGTTTGCTGCACCATCGTCCCATCGCTCTCCAATACGGTCGCCCCATTACTGCAAACAAAGCCATCAAACGGAAACGCGTCAATCGGAATCTGGGCGGAGCCAAAAGTACGTCCTGTCGACAATACCAGCTTGCATCCCTGTTGCTGCAATTTCAGACATGCCTCTTTGGTAACCTGGGTCATTTGTGATTCTTTGTTCAACAAAGTTCCGTCCATATCAAAAGCAGCCAGGCGCGGTTTCAGTTCCATCCGATTTTCCCCCTTCTGACCATAGTACAAAAGGAGCACCAGAGGTGCCCCTTATTGTTTCGGTTCATCGTGATTCGCGTCTTCCGCTGCCTCTGGTTTTTGGTCAGCTTCTGTCGCTTCTTTCACTTCTTCTTTTTTGGGTTGGATGTTGACGACCACTTCGGGATTGTCCGCTGGGTCATTGTCCATTTTTCCTGTTTCGATCAGTTGCTTGATCTGTTCCGCATCCAATGTTTCTACACGGAGCAGCGTGTTTGCGATCAAGTCAAGCTGGTCGCGGTGCTTGATCAGCAACTCTTTACACTTCTCGTAGCACTCATTGATGATCCGTTGCAACTCTTGGTCGATCTCATACGCGATCTTGTCCGAGTAGTTGCGGTCGGTACCGTAGTCACGGCCCAGGAAAACCTGTCCCTGGCTTTTCCCGAACTGCATAGGTCCCAGACGGCTCATCCCATACTCGGTAATCATGCTGCGTGCGATCGCTGTAGCGCGTTGGAAGTCATTGTGCGCACCGGTACTGATGTCGCCGAGCACCAATTCTTCCGCCACACGTCCGCCCAAGAGGCCGGTGATTTTATCCAGCAAGTCTGTTCTGGTAGCAAAGAAACGATCTTCCTTCGGCAAGAACACGGTGTACCCACCGGCTTGACCGCGCGGAATAATAGTGACCTTATGTACCATCTCAGCATTTTTCAAGTGGTAGCCAATAATGGTATGACCAGCTTCGTGGAAAGCGACCAGACGTCTTTCGTCTTCGCTGACCACGCGGGATTTTTTCGCGGGACCGGCAATCACACGGTCAATCGCCTCATCCACTTCCACCATGTTGATCTGTTTTTTGTTTTTACGAGCAGTCAGCAACGCTGCTTCGTTCAACAGGTTTTCCAGATCTGCACCGGTAAAGCCCGAGGTACCGCGTGCGATAACATCCAGCTTCACATCCTCGCCAAGCGGCTTGTTGCGGGCATGAACCTTGAGCACCGCTTCACGTCCCTTGATGTCCGGGCGATCCACTGTAATTTGACGGTCAAAGCGTCCTGGACGCAACAGCGCCGGGTCGAGAATATCCGGACGGTTGGTCGCAGCCACCATGATGATGCCTTCGTTGCCGCCAAAACCATCCATCTCGACGAGCAATTGGTTCAGCGTTTGCTCGCGCTCGTCGTGACCGCCGCCGAGTCCAGCACCACGCTGACGACCCACTGCGTCGATCTCGTCAATGAAGATAATGCACGGAGCATTTTTCTTTGCATTTTCAAACAAGTCGCGTACGCGGGACGCACCCACACCGACGAACATCTCAACGAAATCAGAACCTGAAATACTGAAGAACGGAACGCCTGCTTCACCTGCGACAGCACGTGCAAGCAAGGTTTTCCCTGTACCTGGAGGACCGACGAGCAGCACCCCTTTTGGAATACGGGCACCGACAGCGTTAAATTTGCGCGGGTCCTTCAAGAAGTCAACCACTTCTTCCAGTTCTGCCTTCTCTTCGTCCGCACCCGCCACATCGTCAAACGTGACGCGTTTCTTCTCTTCATTGTACAGCTTCGCACGGCTTTTACCGAAGTTCATCACTCGGCTGCCGCCGCCCTGGGCATTGTTCAACAGAAAGAAGAACAGGATGAAGATAATCACGAACGGAATGATTGAGGTCAGGAAGGTGAGCCAGATGCTGTTGCCCTCCGCCGGATTATACTCGACAAGCTTCACTTTTTTCTCATCGATCTTTTGGTCGATCAACGAGATAATATCGGATTGAGTCAATGGAACGTTGGTAAAAAACTTGTTGCTTTCCTGTCCCGAGGCTGGATTGATTAAGATCCCATCTACCCGATATGTGCCATTCTCAGGACGAAGGGACATCTCGGATATGTTATCTGCTTTCAATTGCACTCGGAAATCCTGATATGTAAGTTTCCCAACCTTATCAGTACCGGAGAGGATGAAATTTACGATCCCGACCGTGACAAGAAAAATAAGTAGGTAGAACCCGGTATTTCGAAAAAAGCGATTCATTCCTTACCTCCTCTCACGAACAGACACTTTTGCCATTTTACCATAATAAGCAGGGTCTTCACAACAAAGCTACTTGCTATAAACCTCAGGCTTCAACACGCCGATGAACGGCAGATTGCGGTACTTCTCGGCGTAATCCAATCCATATCCCACCACGAACTCGTCGGGAATGTCATATCCGCTGTAATCCGGCGAGATGTCCACCTTGCGCCGCTCCGGCTTGTTCAAGAGGGTCACAACCTTGACAGAAGCCGCTTCCCGATGGCGCAAAAGCTCCACCAGTCGGCTAAGAGTCTGCCCGCTATCCATAATATCCTCTACCACCAGCACATGCCGGTTCTGCACAGAGGTATCAAGGTCCTTCAAGATCTTCACCATGCCGCTGGATTCGGTGCCGCTACCATAGCTGGATACGGCCATAAAATCCATTTCGCAGGGAATATCCATGTGGCGAATCAGATCGGCCATAAATACAACCGCTCCTTTCAGCACACAGATGACCAAAGGATTCTTATCTCTGTACGCATCTGCGAGAGAGGCGCCCAATTCCTGCACCTTTTGCGCAATCTGCTCTTCTGATAGCAAAATCTTCTCGATGTCTTGATTCATGTAAAAACCTCCCGCCATTCTTCTCCAAACTCTACCCGCACGTGTAAAATACGCCTGGTCTGTCCCCGTATCGGCGCTGCGGCGGAACGGCGCACACCTGGTACCCAAATCACCTGATCGCCCGCTGTCAAAAGTGGAAGTCTGTCTCGCCAAGCACGAGGGAACTTGGCGTCGATCAACAACTCTTTCAGTTTTTTCTCCGATTCCAAACCAAACGTAACGAGGCGATCGCCCGGTTTGCGGTTGCGAACGACAAGCTCTCCAGGCAGACAATCCGCGTCGAAAACCGCTTCATTGTCAGAAAGCAATTTCCAGTCTACAGGACCATCCAGGTAACACGTATGTACTGCTGCCTTTCCATCCGCGATCCAGGTGACCCCCGGAACAGCGAGCTTATAACAATAAGTATGTATGTATTCGTCCTGTCCATTACACCGAAAATGGATTTGCCCATAAACTCGGCTTGCCACCAGTTTATTCGGCAAATGCAGTTCCGAAGAAGGACGCGTCCCCCTCGACATGTGCAAAACGGTCTCCACATGCTGCGAAGACCATTCGGTTTGCCTTGAGAGATAACTTAATATTAGAGTAATCATTCTCCTTTGTAAAGCAACGTCACAACTTTGAAACTTGTCGTTGTCAATTCCAATCCAGTCATTTTTCTGCCCGATAATCAACGTTTTTAGCTGCTCTCGAGCCAACCGGTCCAGCAGGGATTCGTCTTGTCGAATGGCTTCTGCCACATTCAGGATATGCTCCCTGTAACGACTGTTGACTTCTTGCAGAAGAGGCATAACCTCCAGACGCAGCAGATTGCGCTTGTACTTGCGCGATTGGTTGCTGCTGTCTTCTCTTGGCCGCAAGTCGTGCTCCCGACAATATCGTTCCAGTTCCTCCCTGGTTTTATGCAGCAGAGGACGCACCAACTCAATCCCAGCTTCCTCATCCAAAAAGCGCCGTCTGGGCATCCCGGACAAACCGTGCAGCCTCGTGCCGCGAACCATTCGAAACAGGATCGTCTCCACCTGATCGTCCGCATGGTGCGCCAACGCGACTTTGCTCGCTCCGTACGCGACCGCAACCTCGCGATACAAGCCGTAACGTAACTCCCTGCTCGCTTCCTGTCCGCCCATTCCGGTCTCTTCCATATAGGCGGGGACATCTCGCTCAAACAGGTGAAACCTGACACCGAGGCGCTGGCAGAGCTTTTCGGCAAACTCGGCGTCCTGACGAGCTTCTTCGCCGCGAAAGCCGTGGTTCAAGTGGACGGCATGCAGGCTCCAGCCGTATTGATAGTGTTGATTGAGACTTACCAGGATATGCAAAAGGGCAGTCGAATCATTCCCACCAGACAAACCGACTACAATCGTTTCATGAGGGGCGAGCAATGCCTCCCGCTCAATTTCGCTGTGTACGCTTTCCAGCATGACGTGCTCCCCTCCAGATCGTGAAGACAGAGATGCCCAGGATCAGACCCGAAGCGATTGCACCAGCCACCATCATCGTTTGGGTAGCGAGTGTGATCCCCCCCATATAATCATTGTTCACAAAAGCGAGCATCGACTTGTAGGCCAAGGAACCCGGTACAAGCGGAATGATTCCGGCTACGCTAAAATTCGTAGAAGGAACTCGCAAAAAGATAGAAAGAATCTGGCTGAGCAACGACACCACCGAGGCCGAGACCAAGGTAGACAGCAGCACTTCCGCACCCAGCATCGGAAGAGTAGAGAAGACCAGCCATCCGATCATTCCTGCCATCCCGCCCGCCAGAATCGTCCGCACCGGGACATTGAATAAAATGCACCAGGCCGTAGAAGAGACCAGGCTTAATGCCAATCCTTTCAGCAACATCTGCATTCACCCCCTAAACCATAGCGTAATCGCTGTAGCCACCGCTACGGATACAGCAGTCAACATGGCTTCTACACCGCGCGAAACGCCGGCAACCAAATCGCCCGCCATGAGATCGCGAAGAGAGTTGGTGATCGCAATACCCGGGAACAGCGGGAGCATGGCTCCGATAATCAAGATGCTCATGTGCAACTGAGGAAACAACGTTACAAATAATAAAGAAATCAGGCCGCCAAAAAGAGCTGCGGAAAACTCGGTAAAAAACTTCATCCGCACAAACTTTTCAAAATATTCCATGCTCAGATTTACCGTCAATCCGGCCAAGGCAGAAGGCCCCAGGTCGAGCCAGCTACCGCCTGCAAGCATGGAAAAGGCGCCGCTGGTCAGAGCGGCAGCCATATGCTGCATCCACTTCGGATAGATCGGTTTCATTTGATCAATCTCCCGAAGCCTACCATATGCTTCAGACAAGGTAATGCCTCCGCTGACAAAACGGCGGGAGACGTCATTGACCAAGGTGATTTTGTTCAGGTTGGTTGTTCGTTTTGGGGTGCGCACCATACGCGTATGATCCTGACCTTGGCATCGAAACGAAAGAATGACACTGGTAGGCGTAGCCGAGCTGTTCACATCATCCATCCCTGCCGCTTCCGCGATCCACGTCATCGTCTCTTCCGTGCGGTACGTCTCTCCCCCGCTTTTCAATATGATGGTCCCTGCCAATAGACATGTATCCATGACCAAATCCGCGGACACTCATCGTCACACCCTTCATAAAAACCAAGCGTAGTAAAGTGTGCCTGCCAACAACAGCATCGAAGCGACAAACAGACTGCTGATCCACATCCCGCCAGCCCCGGCAGGGGACTGTTTTTGTGCAGGTGCAGCAGGAGCAGACGCCGTCGATTCTCGCAATATGGCTAGCATCTCTGCCCGCATCTGGCGAGCAGTGGCATACTTCCCGTGAAATGCCTTGAGTAAAGGCACTCGATAGGGGTACAAGCCCTCACTTTTTCGTATTATATCACAGAGAAACTGGGTCTGACGCGGTTCTCCCTGGCTTGTTTGCCAAGTCTGTGAATCTACGCTGAGCCTGACCATCATGGCTGCTGTCGAGAATAAATCATAGGAGATTTCGGCCCGCCTGTCACCCTGATGCCAATAGGCCCGGTCGTACTCCTCTGTAAACTGGCGGACGGCATTGCCCAGCTTGGTTACACCGCCGAAGTCGATCAGTCGAACCTGCTTGTCTGAATGGGTGACGATGACATTTTCCGGCTTCAAATCTCCAAACACCCAGCCGTGCTTGTGCAAGATATCCAGCCTGGCGAGCAGTTGGACGATCAGTACCGGGACCCATTCTGTTCCCTTCTTCTGAACGTATTGATCCAATTGCTCGCCTTCCAGGTACTCCATCGCATAAAAGGTGCACGCCTTGCCGTTGATCACGAGGTCGTCCACGTCACACAAGAGCGGTCCCACTCGGGAGTCCCGCCCTTGCTGCACACTTTTCAACGCATGAACTTCCATCAACAGGTCCATGCCCTCAAAACCAACCTTGACCGCCTGCTTCACACCGCCCCGGGAAGTCAAATAGACCGCCCCGTTCGCACCGCGCCCCAACTCCCGCAAAACGTGGTACTCGTTTCTGTTCCACTTCCCATGAAAGTGACGGGGCAGCTCAGGAGTGGTTGCCTTAGAAGACATGATCACGCAGGTTTCCTTCGCCGTCGTCCTCGAAATGGGCATCGCGATAACGGTCCGACAGGGATTGCGGGAGCTGCACATGTTCAAACAGTGCAATTGCTTCAACAATGGCTGGACCAGTCGGGGTGATCCCGCTCATCGCCAAATCGCTCGATAATTGATGGGCTTGCTCTACCTTTTCTGTCCACGGTATACGGACTTCGAGATGCTTCCCTTTCCCAGGAAATGAACAGACCGCCATTCGGCTTTGTCCGCTCCGCGAGCGCAAGCTGATGCTAAAATCGTGAATCGCCTGCTGTACCGCAGACATTTTGGGCTTCATGCTGCCTGAGGTATCGACCAGCATGACGACATTCAGATTGCTTTTCTCCCCGAGCTCGTCCACCATACCGGCTACCTGCACACGTTTTTCGGGAGCCAGCTCTGTCATTCCCGAATCCCCGAGAATTTCTTGCAATTCTTTATTTACCACCTGGTGAATAGTGCGGGTCATCGCTTTTCTCGTGAGCATCTGCACCGTTTGCGCCAACTGCTGCGGGAAGACAATGTCACACAATCCCCCGCCTGCTTCCGCAATCTCGCGAATCTCCGTTTCTCCCTTTTCACCCAGTTCACTTTTGTCAATGACTCCGATGACGTTCACGGTAATTCCTTGCTCTCTCGCCAATGCTGCAGCTGCCACCGGGCTCATCCCTGAATTGGAGCAACCATCTGTTACCACCAGAATCTGTCGAAGTGTCGCTTCTTTCACAAATAATCTCCCCATTCTGCCTGTTTTAGCAACAGTATCGACGTGCAGGTGGGAAAACATACCTTTCTAGCTCACAATCCTGGGCCGCTCCAGCTTTTGCATGCCGTGGACCTGTATCGCCGACCATTGCGGCACAAAACGGTCGATGCGCGCAACGAGGACCGTCATGTCATCGACAATTTGTCCGGAATGCTGGCGAATCACCTTTTCCAGCAGCAGATCAGCCACTTCCTGCGGATCGTCCGTCTCCAGCTCTGCGATGATACGCTTCATCCACGCCTGTCTATTTTCGATATGCCGCGGCGCCTCGTAGATCCCGTCAGACATCATGATCAGCAGGTCACCCGGTTTCAGCATGCGGGAGACCACATCCACCTCGATCTCTTCCAGAATTCCTACCGGCAGATTGTTGGCTGAGATGGTGATTACATCGGCTCCCCTTTTGACAAAGCTGGGGGTAGAGCCGATTTTGACAAAGCGCGTATGGGCAGTCTGCAAATCGACCAAAGCCAGATCGACCGTTGCAAACATTTCATCTGTCGAGCGCAGGGCGAGGACAGAATTGACCGTCTTGATCGAGAGCTTTTCATCGATACCGGACCGCAAAAGCTGTTGGAGCATATCCAGAGCAGACTGGCTCTCGAGGAAAGCGCGTTCACCATTGCCCATGCCGTCGCTGATCGCCAGCGCCATCTTGCCGTTGCCCAGATCCATCGTGCGGAAGCTGTCACCCGACAATAGCTTTCCGTCCTTGGCTGCACCTGCGATGCCGATATCGATCTCGAATGTTTTGGCGGAAGCGAGACACATCGTGCAGGAGCCGTCTTTTTGCGCTTCGCAATGCCGTTCCCGGACGATGATATTTTCGCCCAGGATTTCCGTCAGCATCGGCGCCACGATTTTGGCGCACTCATCTCTTCCATAGCAGGAGGGTTGGCTGATCTCGATATCGACCTTGCCTTCCTCCAGACTGTGTATATCCACGCGCCGGACAGAGAGACCCAGTCCCTCCAATGCCTTCGAGACCTGTTTCTCCTGAAAGCTCAGCTCCATGCCCTCGCGCTGAATTTCCTGGGCAAAATCACGCATGACGCGCGATACTCCTGATAGCTGATCGGCTACGAGCTTGCGGCTCTCTTTTACTTGTTTTTTCAATATCTCGAATGATTGCTCCCGGTCGTATTCTTGCTCCATGACGGTCAGCACTTTCTCGGTCTTGACGCATTTTCGCTCCCATTCACGCGGCGGTGTAATGCCCGCCAAGGTCCCGTTTTCATGTACCTTTTCCGCCAGCCAGCGCATTCCTTCATAGGTCGACTGCATGTCTTTTTCCCAGCATTGCTCTTTCTTCCAGCATTTTTGACATGTAAATTCCGTGACCCTGCTGAGGAAGGCGTCCGCCTGCTCCTCGCTTTCCTCTGGGTCTGCTGTCTGGGCAAAGCTATGCGACAATTGCGTAAACAGATCGGAAAACTGCTGGATTTTTCCTGCTGTCACATCGCGTACGCGGCGCATGTATTCCTGGTGAGACTGCTGGTTTTCCACAGTGCCGGGAATGAACCGGGCCACCTTTTTCCAAAGGGCTGCTGGCGTCAGGATAAAAAGAACGATCGCCAGCGAGGTTTCCACCAAAGAGAGGTAGAGGATATCTTGCGCGCCCCCATAGATTGCCAAAATTGCAGTGCCAATCAGCAATCCGGCAGAGACGCCGACTTTTCCACCTTCCTTCAACAAGCCGGCCAATAAGCCCGAGAAAGCCAACAGATTGATTTGCTGCAAAGCTCCAACATTGGCGAGACTCAGGATGAGCCCGGTCACGACACCAACAGCGGCCCCTATGGTTCCGCCACCTACGAATGCAAATAGCAGCAGCAAGTAACGTGACAAAACATGCTCCATCGAGATGCCTTCGACTACCCAATCGACCGTCCCCGTCATAAGGGAAGCAAGCAGGATGACCAGGGAGACGATTTCTTCGTTTTTCAGCGGTTCATAAGGCTTGGCCAAATGGATGATGGACAAAGATTGAATGAAGATCAGCGTCAGGATAAAACCCAGTATGGATTCAACCCCGACCATTACCAGCTCATAGGTATTCACCTGATCGGTCAATACGTTGTAGAGCAGATGGCTGATAAAAACCGTGACCATCACGAAAAGCGGCGTTCGGGAAAAGTCCTTCTGGCGAAACCGCTCGCTTAGCTTGCAAGCCAGCAAGGCAAGAACCACACTCAGCACTGCTTGCAGCCCCACCGGCACGGTCTGGGAAAATGCTCCCGCGATCAAGGCTAGCCCGGTCGCTGCTAGCAAATCGCGTCGCAAATAGAACATCACCATAAAATAAGGGACGACGAATGGCGTCAGCTCTTCGAGAATCAACGCGCGCCCCAGTAAAAATCCCATTAACAAGGGGAGCACGTTCCACTTTTGTGCGGCTTGTGCCACTTTCTCCGTCCATGTATCCGCAGTGGTATGGACTTGTTCTGATACTTGACGAGCCCATGCCTGACTCGTTCCTGTTACGTTTTTGTTTGCGATCATGTTTGCACCACCCCGTCCTTGTTCGTTTTGTGTCTCCATTATACGGAGGCGGTTATGTAAAATTTGTCAAAATACCAAGGTGTATTCCAGAAATCGTGCGACAAAATCATTGACACGTTTGGACATCCGGACACGAAAAAACCCCTATACCGGAGTACAGGGGTTTCAAAAGAAAAAAGCCGACGTTATGGCGGACAACGTCGGCTGACAGGTGATTCGCGCTTCGCGAAACGGGCTTATATTACCTATTCGGCACGTTCTTCAAATGCCCTTCCTGATTTGGAAGAGAAATTGGATAATATACAAAGTGGGAATACTCGTAATATTTTGATTTATTTTCGGCTGCGGCCGCGCTTATCTGCATGCTTCCTGCGGGAAGATTGGCGGTCCTCACTCTCTTTCAAAAATCTGTTCAGCTTGTCTTCAAATGCTTCTCCTCGTTCACGCACGGGACGAGACGGTCTTTCCTGCTCTTTCGCCTTCTTGATCGACAACCCAATTTTTCCGTCTCTCAGATTCAGGACTTTGACAGTCACCACATCTCCTACCTTGAGGAATTGGTGGATGTCCTTGACGAAAGTATCCGCAATTTCGCTGATATGTACCAGGCCAGTCTCTCCTCCTGGAAGTTCTACAAACGCGCCGAACCTGGTGATACCCGTCACTTTCACTTCGAGTTTGCTCCCGATCTCGACTCCCATGAGCGTGGATGTCCTCCCTCTCCTAGAAGATCCGTCGTCTATTTTATTCGGGAATTACGTAAATGCTCTCCCCTGGTTTTGTAAAGTTAAGGCGCTTTCTTGCCAGCTCTGCCATGTATTCCTGGTCATTTAGCCGACTCGCCTCGTAGGTAAGCTCCTCATTCTGCTGCTTCAATACAGCTGATTCCTGCTGGAGCACCTCCAACTCTGCCTTCTTCTGGGCCAAGACCCCGCTTTGCATGTACATGGTATAGCCAGTCCAGATAAAGCATAAAAGGATCACAAAGAAAAAGAGCCGGATCCTGCGTTTCTGTCCTTTTCGATTCGTTGGAGAGGAAACTGCCTTCTTCACTTTGCTCACCTCTGATCTTTACTCCCGTTTTCTCTTTGATGGAAACCAATTCTTCCAATTTTTCCAAAACCCTTTTGTTTGACCGAGCATTTTTTTCCCCAAATGTTGACCCCATCTGGCAAAAGGCGAAGTGACAAAACGCGTCAACTTCCACACAAACCCCATGATCCAAAGCAATACCGAGTACAAAAATGCCAGCAACATCAGGATCGCTCGGTAAAAAAACAGAATGGGGCGAACCAAAAGCGTATCAATCACAAGTAAAATGGTTCGATATAACCACTGTGAAAATTCTATCACGCGATGCAGGAAATGAATATACTTCTTACTACCTACTACGAAATACAACCACGCGCCTATAATCACTCCGAAAAAGATAGGGAAACGGATAAAACCGTCGTTCACCTTGACTAAAATCAAAAAAACTAGTGCCATACTCCCAAGCCAGAAGAGAAGGTCGCAGATAAATACGATCCAGCCTGGCAGCCTGCTTTTTCCCTTGAAGACATGATACGTATCAAATCCCATTCCCATCAAAGCCCCACACGTCAACATGGCCAATACGGTTTGAAGCTGAACTCCGATGCTCACTTGAACAACTTGCCGAAGAACCCTCTCGACCGATCCCCGACCTGTCCTTGCTCCAGATAGGCCATTTCATGTACGAGACCCTCGATCGCCACTTCTCCGGTTTCCAGACTCAGATTTTTCATGTGCAAATTTTGGCCACGTATGGTTAAAAAGCCGCCTTCCGTCTCCAGGAGAAATTCCTCGCTGTCAAAGCTTTCAACGTTTTTTACCCCTGAAATCGCCAAACTGCGACGATTGATCATCACGACTTCATGCCGAGGCCGTTTTATGTGCTCATTCATGCTAACTTCCCCCCCTAAACATCCCCTTCTTGTACCATCGTATGGGAGGGGATGTCCGTTTATGAGAAGTTTTTGCGTCGAAAAGAAGCGAAAGACCCGCGGGATGAACACTCGGGCAAGTGTTGATCCTAACGGGTCTTTTCCTCATGATGCGAGTCAAGCTTATTTGTAGACGGTGTAGTTGCCGTTTACGTAGATGATGTTGTAACCGGTCCGATCCATGACAAAACGAAGCGGAATCACCGGAATATTGTTTTTCAATTGAACAGCGACAGGCAAGGTAATATTCTGACCGTTCACTGTGGCAATATTGGAGCCTACCTTGAACTGCATCGTGGTATTTCCGCTTACGATGCGAGCAGTAGAATTGTTCCAGGTGGTAGACAAACCGAGTCCATCCTTGTAGAAGGAGGCTGGCATCAATGTGTGCCCATTCACGGTATATGGAGCGGCGGTCAAGGCAAAGGTTTTGCCGCCTTTGGTATAGGAAGCGACATTTGCCTTAAAGCTGACTCCATTCAAAGCAACGATATTGATCGGACGTGCGAACAGCAGACCTTGTTCCTCAGAGGTAAAGACCGAGATGCTGTAGACGCCTGTAGTCGCGGGATTTACGATGCTCGCCGCTTCTGTCACGTTCACTTGCACAGCGGTACGTGCAGGAATGTCCTGTGATGGGTAGATAATCAGGTTTTGTCCTCGCACGCCGACATAGTTGGCAGCCATTCCGTTTACGGTTACGGTGTTTGGCGCAACGTAGGCAGGTACACGGAATCCTGCAGGCATCACGATTTCAACGAAGTCCCGTCCTTTGGCCAAAGGAACACCGAGACCTTTGATGCCCACCTGCAATCCAGCAGGTGTCGAAGCTGTAGCTCTTGTCAATGCAATCGTCGCCGTGCTGTTGTCTACTTGCACAGGAGTGACAGCAGAGGAGCCGCCGACGTCAAATTTTTTGGAACGGTAGGTTTTTCCGTCGACTTTTATGATCATTTCATACGTCCCTGCTGTACGCGGGTTGATCAGGTAGGCGTCTTGAGAGAATTTGATCGTGAGCGAGTTGCTGCTGGAAAATCCGCTCGGTGTGCGGAAGGATACGCGATTCCCACTTACCGAGATATTCGACACCTGTTCTCCGTTTACCGTGACGTTGTAGCTGGAGATGACAGGTGGAACCATCTCGATGCTCGGGAATTCTACCTGGATATCCGTATTGGCATACAGCTTGGAGGACAAATCGAGATCAAACGTATAGCTTGTTCGCGCTCCGGCACTTTTGTCGGAAAGCGATACATCGAAATTCGAAGAACTGCTGCTGGAGGAAGATTCCTTGATTTCGAATGTTTCGGAACGGTATGTCTTGTTGTCGTATTCGATCTCATAGGTATAGGATTTGCCTGAGGAAGAAGGGTTTACAATCCCCGCAGACGACGAGAAGTCCAGCTTCAGGGTTTTGTCCCCGTCTGCCCCGCTCGGCACTTCAATGCGAATGGTGCTGCTTCCGGATAACGTGACTTTTTGAGCCCGCTCTCCGTTTACCTTGACATCTGAACGGTCGATTTCTTTCGGAAGCATGTCCCTGCTCGGCATGGTGACATAAATATACTTTCCTTTGACCAGTTTGGAGCTCAGATTAAATTTGCCCAAAGAGACTGACGTGGTATCTCCGGCTGTGTTTTTCCCCAGAGAAACGTCAAATCGGCTGCTGCTGCTGTTTTTGCTCGAAGATTTTCCGATGGAGATTGTTTCGGAAACAGACTTTTCATTAGTGGTTTGTACACTGATTTTGTAGTCGCCCTTGCTTCCAGGGTTGGTAATGCCATCGATGGTCAGAATCAGCGACGTGTTTTTGCTGATTTTTTCCCCAAGTTCGATTGTTACTGTACGTCCGCTGACAGATACGTCATCGATGTCAATTTCATCATCGTCATCGTCCTCTAGCGTGACGTCCTTTACTTTCAACTTTTTGTCTACTTCATAGCCAGAGGGAAACTTGACAATAATTTCATCCCCGGATGAAAGAGCCTTCTCAATCGTAAATTCAATCGTATATTCAGTTTCTTCATCGGTATCTGTATCGTAAGCCGATACATCATCGATTTCAAGAGCATAAGCGGCATGGGGCAACATAACAATTGGACTGGCAAGGACCGATGTCGCCAGAAGAACAGACATGCTTTTTTTCAAACTTTTGCGCAAAAAAAACGCCTCCTTTTCCCTGCAATCTCCACTATGATAAAGAAAAGTTCGCGGGAAAGGGTTACAGACTGGTAACGATTGGGGATCATTTTACCCACATTTTTGAAAAATCTCCCCACCCAAACGCGTCGATCGCAATGCCTTGCAGCGCGGCATGAAACTGATCTTTGCGCTTGATATGCACGTGGAACAGCAGCCACAGCTCCTCATTCACCTTGTCCTCGATCCTGGCCAGAGCCTGCATCCTTTTTTCCCGGTTGGGCAGGCGAAGCACCTGAGACAAGCTTCTTTCCACGAAAGCTCGCTTGTCGTCATCCAGAAATCGGTGAACCATCGTGCAGTTGTTTTTATAGACCTCGATCAAGCCCATTTCTATATCACGCTGCAGCAATTCCCCCATCATCGCGATGTCAGCCTCCAGAACCATCCGATTGGAGGGTGACAAATATTCTTCTTTTCGCAACACTTCGATTCGGAGCTGGATCCCAATCTTTCGGCATCGCTCCTGCACCCATTTCGCCTCCTGAAGATGTGTTTGCCCCTCACTGACAAAAAATGTAAGCACCTCTCCGTGATAAGAGCTTTTCTGAAGCCAGACTGCAGCTTCATCCAAGGACGTCCTGGGAAAAGACATGGTCCTGCTCTTCTCCGGCAAAAAGCTGCCGGCTGGCGAATATTCCCTCACCTGATTTTCCTGATTCGCATGAAGATCGGCAATATACTGTCCGCGATCCAGCGCCAGGCGCACGGCCTTGCGGAAGGCGTAATCGTGCTGAACGCCAGAACGGTTAAAATTGAAGCCAAGGTAATAACAGCCTACCTCCTGATACTCCACGCGCTGATTTTCTGTTTGCCCCTCAGACGAACCCATCTCTTCGGGCAGCAGATACCTTTTGTCCGGATAACAAGACTCGGGAACCACCCAGATCTCCACTCGATCCAACAGCGCCCGCTCCCGGTAATACTCTTCGAAAGCCTCGAGAACCAGCCATTCACTCGTAAACTCGGCCATGCGAAATGGACCCGTACCGAGGATGGAGCGTTCCGAAAAGGGGACATCGTACGGCAGGATCGACATGGCAATCGAACCGACCAGATGAAGAAAAAAACCGTTGGGTCGGCTCAGATGAAAGGTGATTTTCCGGTCATGATGCTGCTCCAGCCAGAGCACGTCCTCCATCTGCCATTGATAGGGGGAATCAAGCTGTTGCAGCCTTTCCACGGTATAGGCGACATCTTTGCTTGAAAGCAGGCGGCCGTGGTGAAAACGAACCCCTTTGCGCAGGTAAAAGGTCCAGGCGGTCATTTCCTCATTGCATTCCCAAGCATGGGCGAGCTGAGGGATAAACTGCTGCTTCTGCGCGTCAAATTCAATCAGACGATGACAGATTTGCTGGAGGAAGTGGCTCTCCGCTGCCACCGCTACGAAGATCGGGTCCAGGGAACTGAAGGCGCGTGTTCTGGGGATGCGCAGGACATCTGCACTGACCTGTGCCGTCTCTACCGCGTGGAGGCCAAACTGATTGTCCCATACCTCCTGCAGTGCGCGCTTTGCCGCAACAGGCATACGTGGATGATTGATCAATCCCACTGCTTCTCCTACTTTGCCATCCGTAAGCAGCTTCTTGAAATGCGCAGTCAAAAAATCGGTCGTATCGCACAGAATCTCCAACGTAGAAGAATTGCCCCGCCCCACGCCTGCCTTCCAGCGAAGCAAGCCCTCGCTTTCCCATTTGCGCAGAATCAATTTCACGTTGCGGGGAGTACAGGAAAGCAGTTCAGACAACTCCTCAATCTTCATTACCTGCTCATGCCCGCGCTCCCAATCGGTCAGCCCCCATAGCATTTGCATGAAGTGTTCATTGCTTTTCACAAGCCTCACCAGTCCTTTAGCAAAAAGGTGAAATTACTCCTTTGACTTTGCACTTTTTCTTCCTCTTTTGTTCCGTAACAATGATAGCAGAGAGAAAGGAGAGATGCATATGGGCTTTCTACAATTGCATCCCAACATACGCATACGCATTATCACTTCTTTTTTGACCCGTGTCGTCGGGACGATGATCTTTCCCTTTATGGCGATTTACTTTTCCGACAAGCTGGGGCAGGCTTTGGCCGGATTTCTCTTATTCGCGACGATCTGCGCGCAGATCCTGACCAGCTTTTACGGGGGCTATATCGCGGATCGCTGGGGTCGAAAAAAAGTGCTGGTCTACGGACAACTCATTCAATGCGGCGCCTTCACCATCATGACGTTGGCCAATTCGCCGCTTCTGGACTCTGCCTGGCTGACCTTCGTCATGATGCTTTTGCAAAGCGCCAGCAATGGTTTGATCAACCCCGCCGCTGACGCCATGCTGATCGATGTCAGCACCAAAGAAAACCGGACCTTTATGTACAGCATCAGCTATTGGGCTTCCAACCTGTCGATCGCCATCGGTTCCGTATTTGGCGGCCTTTACTTTGCAACGCATCGCTTTGAACTGCTGCTCGCGCTCACACTTGTCGGTTTTGTCACCCTGATCATTACTCGCTTTTTCATGCAGGAGTCGTATCAGCCTGCCCGGCAGACTTCTCTCCCCTCTGGCAGCAGGCTGCTGGTGGATTTGGTTAAGAGCTACAAGAAAGTGCTCCAGGATCGGCTCTTCCTCCTGTACTCACTCGGAGGACTCTTCATTTTTGCTCTTGAGTTCCAGACTTCCAATTACATTGCCGTGCGCCTGTCGCAAGAGTTCCAGACACAGACCCTGCAACTTTTCGACTGGTTTGCCCTGGAAATCACCGGGATCAAGGTTTTTAGCCTGATTCAATTGGAAAACACCTTGCTGGTGGTGTGCCTGTCCTTGCTGGTGACCAAGCTGATCGGCAAAACACGCCCAGCCACTGCGATGTATATTGGAGCACTGCTGTACATCTTCGGCTACGCCGTCACCACGTACAGCAACTCCCTTTGGGTGATCGTCCTCACCATGTTTCTGGCAACTGTAGGAGAGTTGATGCATATTCCGACCCGGCAAACCTACCTGGCCGAGATCGTGCGCGACGATGCCAGAAGCTCGTACATGGCGGTAAATGGCCTCGTGCTCCAAGGGGCGAAGCTGAGTGGAGCCATCGGGATCAGCTTGGGCGCCTTTCTCCCCTCCTATGCCATGGCTTTATTATTCGCGGGATTGGGTGTCA
Organism: Brevibacillus panacihumi W25; assembly: GCF_000503775.1. Taxonomy (GTDB): domain Bacteria; phylum Bacillota; class Bacilli; order Brevibacillales; family Brevibacillaceae; genus Brevibacillus; species Brevibacillus panacihumi_A. The sequence goes on from NZ_KI629786.1 coordinate 284,406, forward strand.
TGGGCTTATTGCTCGTCCGCCTCGTGGTTCACCGTTTGGAGCGGGAGAATATCAAAAAGGAAGCTGCTTGACAGTCGAGCAGCTTCCTTCCTTTGTTTTTACTGATTAGCCAAGCTTTCCAGAATGGCGTCTCCCTTTTTGCCAACCTTTACATACGCAAACCTGGCATTTCTTTCGACTTCCAGGCCGGTGCCTTCCGGGACAAAATAACTTTCGATCCCGTACTCCACCTGTGTCGAGCCAAGCGTCGTTCCATTGATGATGACATCGTCAGGCTGTGCCTGATATTCGCGGTTCCAGACACCGTCCAACTCGTAGTAACCACTGTACCCGTACACACCATCTGCCTGTTTTCGCAATACGACACGAATGTTTTTACCATGCTGCAGATCCTCGCTGTCCAATCTGGAGATCGTGTACCCCAGCTGGACGTAGTCGCCTTGCAACAGGGAGCGCGGATCGACCGGCTGCAGCTCCAGCTTGACGAGCGTGCCTTGCGCCAGAATGGTCTCGCTGCTCCAGACCTGGTAGCCGACAATCACCAATTGAAGCAGGATGACTGGTACGAGCAGCAGGCGTTTCATGGCAACAATCGGCGGCTTTTCCGACGTCCCTTCGTATTTTGCACGACGATCCAGCCACCCGCTGACAGCGAAAAATACGAGGCTCAACAGTAAGAGACTGAGCGACTTGTGCAACAGGCTCCAGACAAAGTCGTAGTATTTCATTGCGAGAAACGCAAACCAAAATGCGAGTGTAATCCCAAATTCCCAGCTTCCCCGCTGACGCTGCAACGTCCAGTACAGCAAAAAGGTACTGAGAGCAAAAAAGCCCAGGTTGGAGACCAGAAGGAGCGTCCCGTGATCAGACCATTCCGTCAGCAGCAGCAGGAAGAACAGAGCGTAGCTTAACGATGTGTTGCGCAGTACCGGCGAACCCCGCCACAGGACATACATCCCCATCTGAAACACGAACAGCAGCAGCATGACCCACTCATGCGGAAATATGTCAGTCAACTCGATGCCAAGCACGACGAGGAAGGTAAACTGCGTCAGCAGCCTCCCTGCTACGCTCGGAAGGATGAACCACACCACTCCTGCGACTGCTAGAAAAAGTATCCAGATCCCGCTTTCCAAAAAAATCGACGAGGATGCTCCCATCAGATACCCCATCATCAGCAGGGTATAGCGAACCGTAGCATTCATCCCTTTATACAGGACGACCGGACCCAAAAAGCCGACCACGGAAAGAAAAAAGGTGAAGTAGAGCACCGCAGTCGAATCCGTAAACACCAGAAACATGAATCCCGTGATCGAGACCGAGGCGATCAGGGAAGCCACTGTGGTGACGAGCACCATGAAAGCCTCCTGAAAAAAACGGAACCACATGCTCTCGTGGCGATTGGAGGATTTGAGCCATTTGATTGCCACAACCGCTCCCCATACAAGCAGCCCGGCTACCAGCAGACTGAGGGCAAAAAACCCTTCGGAGTAATACTCGGCCATGTACCAGAAGAAGTTGGCAATGACAAACAATGCGAGGAAAGCCGATTTGGCCACCAGCAAACCGCGGTTAGGCATCCATTTCAAAAACAGAAAGAACAAGGCCGCACCAGTCAGCATGTAGAGAAGCTCCGGGAAGGGGCCGTATACGTCTACGAAAGAAGAGCAAAAAAGAGCGAGACAGAAGACGGCAAAGGACAAGTATTGAATCGCCCTGGATCGCAGGCGCTGGGTATACGCCAACCAGAAAAGAATAAAATCCAAAAGGCCGATGATCCAAAAGGTCATGAACCACCAGGCATCCTCCCGTGCGACATGCACGACTGAGGGATCGAGGAAAAACCAAAGGGCCAGGTGTGCCAGCACAAAACTGATGACATAAAAGGGCTGGTAGCGCGTCAGGAACGAAAAGAGCAGGCTCGGAATCAGCCAAACGACAAACAGCATGTAGCTGTCAGCATGGGAATTATAAATTTGCCCCAGCAAGGCGACACTGACGCCGAATGAAAGACAGCCCGCGAGCAACAGCCAGTTGCTGATAAACGAATGCCTTTTCAACAGGTAAGCGACCAGGTAGGATACCAGATAAAAGAGAACCAGTACCGATACGCTGATCCCGATTTTGCCCCAGCGATCCAACGCAGGCCAGTTCGAAGCGAAAAAATACAAGAGTGCAGACAGAAGCAGTGAAATCGCAAGCAAATATCCTAGACGTACGACGTTGCCGTTCATTCCGATCACTCCTTTCCTCCTGTAATGCGAGCACCCTCATTATATTCTTATTCTTACCTAAAAAAGAAGAGGCTGCAAAAAACACAGCCTCTTCCTTCTCATCGCCTTATCCCTTGATGTAGGCATCTTCTTCTTTTTCGTCGCGCGGCACAGGTACTTCTCCCAATACGCGATACAGAGATGCTGCCTCTTCCTTGCGCGGATTTTCCTTGATATCCTCAACCTGCACGGTCACGATCTTCTGACCGAAGCGAATCGCCAGCTTGTCGCCGATTTTGACATTGCTGGATGCCTTGGCGGGGCGATCATTGATTTCCACCCGCGCTTTGTCGCACACCTCTTTTGCCAGCGTACGCCGTTTGATCAGGCGTGATACTTTCAGATATTTATCCAGTCTCACTACATTTCTCCCCCTTTTTCACGGTGCTTGGCTTCCTCCCACCACTTGTCCATCTCCTGCAGGTCCGTCTCCTCGAAGGAGCGTCCTGCCTCTTTCAATTTGCTTTCGATATAGGAAAAACGCCGTTTGAATTTCTTGTTGGTCATCGCGAGTGCTTCTTCCGGGTCGAGCTTGAGAAAACGCGCCAGGTTGACGACGGCGAAAAGCAGATCGCCCAGCTCTTCTGCCCGATCTCGCTCGGATGCTTCCCGCAGCTCGCGGTACTCCTCTTCGATCTTGCCGTAAACATCTGCCACATCGTCCCAGTCAAAACCGATCTGGGCAGCTTTCTTCTGCAGCTTGTAGGCGTACATCAATGCCGGCAAGTCGCGCGGAATGCCAGCCAATTGCGATTGGTTGGCCACTTCAATGCCCTTCGCTGCCTTTTCCTGCGCCTTGATCTCCTGCCAGTTGGCAAGGGCTTCTACAGCATCATCGGCATGTTTTTCGCCAAATACATGCGGGTGACGGCGAACCAGCTTTTCATTCAGTCCGGCGACGACATCCTCCACGGTGAAATAGCCATCCTCAGCAGCCATTTGCGAGTGAAGCATGATCTGCATCAACAAATCGCCCAATTCCTCGCACATCGCATCCGGATCCTCATCGTCTATGGTCTCGAGGACTTCATAGGTTTCTTCGATCAGGTTTTTGCGGATACTCTGATGCGTCTGCTCGCGATCCCACGGGCAGCCTTCCGGACTGCGCAGAATCGCCACGATCTCCTTCAGATACGAAAACTGCCGGTACCAGATCCGCTCTTCTCGCGCTGGCGGCACATAGACCAATGACAGGTTCCCGAAGTGATCGAGACGATCCAATTCGTAAAGCGGAACCGTCTCGATCCGCTCCTGACCCGCCACGCCGACCGCCGTCGCTGCGGTCACCGGGGAATCATCAGGCAGGACCTCCATCAGCGTCAGTTTGACATCGGACGCGATCATCGCATCGTATACTTGCGCAATGATGGTATGTAAGCCAGGTGATACTTCATCTGTCTTGAGCGCTGTACCGTCCAGCAGGGCAAATCCTTCGATCGGATCGATTTTCAACCGTGCAAACAGAGGATCGAGAAAGCTTTGCCCACCCATGATCTCGATCTGGACACCCTGAGCATCCCCTTTTTCCAGCAAGAGCTGTACCGTACGCTCTGCTACAAGCGGATGACCGGGAACAGCATAGACAATATCGCCGTCCTTTTCCGCAGCCGCTAACAATTGCCGGACAATCTCCTCATACACCTCAGCAAAGGAATCGTACTGCTCGTAGACATCATCATAGGAGGCAAAAGCGACTCCCTCTGCTGCCAATTGCCCAACGACAGGGTGTTCACGGGTCCGCAGGAAAAGGTTTTTGGCCTCTTTCAGCTTGCGGTAGATACCATACGGCAGTTGGTCGAGATCTCCTGCCCCCAAGCCCAATATCGTGATCGAACTTTTCTTTTTATCCACTCGTCACATCTCCTTATGCGTTCTCGACATGGTCCTTGCTGGGCGGCAACAGCCGCAAGCGGGTGAGGAATGCGGAGATACGCTTCCCTTTGGGCAAATAGAGAATGTCTCCTCTGGTCAAGCCGCCTGTCTTCAACAACGCCAACAGATAGACGAGGGCCCCTGCTCCAACAGCTATCAGACCGACCAGAGTATGGAACAGGCGCTCTGATTTGATTACCCCGCCCAAAAGCGCATAGCCTCCCCATTCCACCACCAGGACGACCACTGCCATCACCAGCACGGACAAGAAGGGCCTGAGCGCTGTCTGGCGCCAACTGATCTTCGCTCCTGTATATTTTTTCACGCCAAGTACATTGAGGCCCATCGCCACGAAGTAAGCCAATACCGTAGACAAAGCGGCACCTGTAATGCCCCAGAAGGGCACGAGCAACAGGTTGAACACCAGCTTGACCACGACCCCAATCAGCAAATTGCGGGCAGGGCGCATGACTCTGCCTAAGCCTTGCAGAATTCCGGCGCTGGCGATGCTTAATGTAGCGAACGCGATCGTCAGGGACTGCACCGCAATCGCCTGCGTCCCATTGCTGTCCCCGTACAGCATAACGTTTACAGGTTCCGCCAGCAAAGCCAGTCCGACTGATGCCGGAAGCCCCAACAAAAAGGTGAGGCGAATCGCAATCTCGGAACGCGTCGCAATCAACTGATGCTGGCGCTGAGCTGCAGCTTCGCTAATCGCCGGAACCAATGCCAGCGAGAGAGACGTCGCAAAAAAGGTGCCAAACTGAATCAGCGGCTGACTGCGGTCGAACGCGCCCTTCATCACCTTCGCCAAATGCTCTTCCATCCCGCTCCACTGCAGCATGTTGATAACAGTTATCGAATCGACCAGGGGGATCAGCGGCAGCACCAATGCACCAATGCAGATGGGCAGCGCATACCGCAACAGACTTGCGAGCACCTGACGATTGCTCCACGTAGGGTTGTTCTCGGATGTAGCATCGCCCTCATCCGCTGGTGTGTCGGCGTACAGGGCAGGATTGTTCTTTTTATCACGGCGCCAATACCACAAGAGGACGAGCACTGCCGCAACTCCCCCAGGAAAGGCAGCGAAGACAGCCCCTGTACCCGCGAGGTAAGCATCTTCATGGATATACATCGCCCAGTAAGCAGCCAGCAGAATGAAAACAACCCGAATCAATTGCTCCATGACTTGGGAGACGCCCGTCGGCATCATGTTTTGATGTCCCTGAAAATAACCGCGCAGAATCGCTACCATCGGCAGCAGCGGCAGCGACCATGCAACTGCTCGAAGCGGTGTAGTCAGGTGATCGTCACCCATGAAATCCGCAATATACGGTGCTCCGCCAAATAAAAGCAGGAAGAAAAAGAGCCCCAGAATCAATAAAGCGATGCTGGCGACGCGAAAGGACCTGCGTGCTCCCTGCACATCCCCGATCGCCGTGCGCTCCGAAACAATCTTGGAAATCGCGATCGGAAAGCCCGCTGTAGCCAGAATCAACAGGGTGGTATACAACGGGTAGACCTGCATATAAACGTACAAACCGATATCGCCGGCAATATTTTGATACGGAATGCGGTATACCGCTCCTAAAAGTTTGGAGACGAGACCGGCAACCCCAAGAATTGCGGCGCCTTTCACAAACAGTAAAGATGTCTTTTCCTGAGCCATAAACGTGAATGTTCTCCTCTCCAACCAGAAACTTCGTTCATTATATCACATGCCTTTGCGTAAGAAAAAAAGGCCAGGCACGGTCTGTATACAAAAAAGCAGCCCCGCGCATAAGAGGGCTGCTTCTTTGTGATACAGGCCAAAAACCTACTGCTCCATCTGCTTCGCAAGGAAGCCAGCTGCTGTCTCGGCCATCTTCATTTCGAGATCACTCATTTTGGTCGATTCATTCTTATTCAGAAGAATGACAGACCCGATAGGATCACCGCCTGCGACAATCGGTGCGACAACGAAAGAACCGTAAGTCTCACTGACATCACGACAAATCTCATACGTTCCAGCATTTTTCTCCAACCGCGTTTTGCGTTCCTCCAGGCTCTTCTCTACAATGCTGCCAATCGATTTTTCCAGATATTCCTTCTTGGAAGCCCCAGCTACTGCGATTACGCTGTCTCGGTCTGAAATCAACACAGTATGGTTCAAGCTCTCGTACAGAGAGTCAGCGTATTCTTTTGCAAAATCACCAAGTTCTCCAATGGGCGAATACTTCTTGAGAATGACTTCTCCGTCACGGTCCACGAAAATCTCAAGCGGGTCCCCTTCACGAATGCGCAGTGTACGGCGAATCTCCTTAGGAATCACGACCCTACCGAGGTCGTCAATTCGACGAACGATACCAGTTGCTTTCATGTCTTGTTGCCTCGCTTTCCTAAGAGAAGTGGGTAGTGAATAGGTGCTTGGTGGTTGGATACCTGTATTTTTTCCTGAAATTCTAATTTTACCTATGCGTATGGGCAGCAACTTTTTCCTTTTTTTCCAGCCTTTTCTCGGTTACTCTCCCCCGGGCGGTAGCGAGTGAGTATAGTATTTGTTCCCGTTTCAGGAATATGCGAGAAAACGGAAAAACAGGGAGTTATGTTCACCCCCTGTTTTTCTGATTACTTCGTAGCCGGTTGTTTTGGCTCAGGAATATGGTAAGCGACGACCAGCTTGTCCAGCTCGCTGTTGCTAAACGTATCGTATGCTCTCTCGAGGGCAACTCCGCGGAGTTGTTCCTTCATCTCATCAAAGGTTTTTTCCTTGCGGTTTTCCACTTTCACGATGTGGTAGCCGTAATTTGTTTTTACAGGAGGTCCTACTTCTCCGATCGGTTGTTTCAAAGCAGCCTCTTTGAATTCTGGCACCCATTGCGTCACCATGGTATCTGCATATAGACCGCCGTTCTCTTTACTGCCTGGGTCATCGGTGAATTCTGTAGCCAGCTTGGCAAAGTCTTCTCCTTTTTTCAGACGAGCTTCCAGGTCTTGTACCAGCTTCAAAGCTTCTTCTTCTGAGCGGCTCTCGGTGGAGATCAGGATGTGGCGCACGGAAGCAACGGTCCGGTTCGCCGGATCCAGAGCATCGTATTCTTTCTTGAGCTCAGGATCGCCGATCTCTTTTTTCAGAACATTGATCGAATTATTGATAATGGTCATCTGGTCGACGATTATCTCTTTCGATACAGCTTGCCCTTCCATGAACTTGTCAAATTTGGCCTCGTCCTTTCCAAAGAACGCCAGGTATTGCCCTTTGATTTTTTCAAAGGTTTGTTCTGCCATATCCTTGGATTCCTTCTTGACGGCGTCATCTGCGCGGTCAGACAGGATCTTGGTTGCAGTATACTCGCGGGCAAACGCTTTGAGCTCGTCTTTGCCTGCAACCTCGATCATGCCGCCTTGCTGCGGGTTCATGAAATTGATGACACGCAAGAACGTCTCGAACTCCTTGCCTGTCATCTTGCCGCCCTGATACTCCACAATGGTCGCATCAGGTTCAACGGTAAACGGCATATCGAGCTTCGGGAATTGGGCAAGCGGATCGTTAGGATCTTCTGCCTGCTGTCCGTTTTTCCCCGCATACGTCTGATTGGACGGCGTATTGCCAGCACCTTGTTCATTTTCTTTTGCATTCCCGCATCCGGTCAACAAGGCAAATGTCAATGCAACTGAAGATAGAATCGCCAAAGAACGGTTCATTTTCATCGTTTGGATCTCCTTTTCCGGCAAGCTCGCAGTCTTACGAGACTGGGCTTTCCTTACCAGTGTCTTTGCGCACCTGGTGAAATTGCCGCAGCAGTTTTTCAACCAATTGAACGCCTTCATCCTCTTGCAACCCTTTTACTTTAACAGTTATCACGATCTGTTGTCCACCGAACAGACCTACCCGTCTGCCCCAACCGCTGGTCATCGCGAACAAAGCTCCGCCGTCGATGTTCTCATTTTGGCTTGGATGCAGATACAATTTGATCTCATCCGGATTCTTTTGACTGATCTCTGTGATGTGATGCTGCAAGGCATAGACGCGCAATCGGGATATCGTCAACAGATTCTCCACTGGCTTCGGTATGGTGCCAAATCGATCCAGCAGCTCTTCGGAAAGATCCTCCACATCTTCCAGAGAAGATACAGCGACGAATTTTTTGTACATCTCGATTTTTTGACGGCTGTCCGTAATATACAGCGAAGGAAGATAAGCATCCAATTGCAGATTGATCTCGACTGGCGTAACGATTTCTTGTTTGGCTTCGCCCTTCAGCTCGTCTATGGCTTCCTTCAGCATCTGGCTGTACAGATCAAAACCGACGGAGTTGATAAAGCCGTGCTGCTCCGCCCCAAGCAAATTACCCGCTCCACGGATGGACAAGTCGCGCATGGCGATCTTGAAGCCCGATCCCAGCTCGGTAAACTCTTTGATGGCTTGCAGGCGCTTCTCCGCTACCTCCGTCAGAACCTTGTCGCGCTGATAGGTGAAATACGCATAGGCGATCCGGTTGGAACGGCCAACCCGTCCACGCAGCTGATACAACTGGGACAAGCCCATTTTGTCAGCATTGTAGATGATCAGCGTATTGACGTTGGGGATGTCCACGCCGGTCTCGATGATGGTCGTACTCACCAACACGTCGTAATTTCCTTCGAGAAAATCGAGGATGACGGCCTCCAGCTCACTCTCGTTCATCTGGCCATGCGCGACAGCGATTCGCGCATCAGGGACCAGCATCGAGATCTGCTCGGCCATCTGCTCGATGCCTTGCACCTGATTGTAGAGAAAGAACACCTGTCCGTCGCGAGCTAATTCCCGTTCGATCGCCTCACGGACGAGGGCCGGGCTGTAGTCCATGACGTAGGTTTGCACCGGAAAACGGTTTTCCGGCGGCGTCTCAATTACCGACAGATCTCGCACGCCCAGCATGGACATGTGCAAGGTCCGAGGAATAGGGGTAGCCGTCAAGGTGATGACGTCTACATTGGTCTTCATCTGCTTCAGCTTTTCCTTGTGGCTGACGCCAAAGCGCTGCTCCTCGTCCACAATCAACAGACCCAGATCGCGGAACGTCAGATCTTTGGAGAGAAGCCGATGTGTCCCGATAACGACATCGACCGTGCCTTCTTTCAGTCCCTTGAGTGTCGCGTTCTGTTCCTTGCGCGAGCGGAAACGGCTCAGTACCTCGACGCGAATCGGGTAGTCGGCAAAACGCTCACGGAAGGTCTCGTAATGCTGCTGGGCCAGAATGGTCGTCGGCACCAACACAGCGACCTGCTTGCCGTCCATGACGGATTTGAAAGCCGCGCGAATCGCTACCTCGGTCTTTCCGTAGCCAACGTCCCCACATACAAGACGATCCATCGGCCGCTTGCGTTCCATGTCGGCCTTGACCTCGCTGATCGCGCGCAGCTGGTCCGGCGTCTCTTGATACGGAAACATCGCTTCGAACTCGCGCTGCTCCAGCGTATCTGGAGAAAAGGCATGGCCCACTGCCGCTTCCCGGGAAGCGTACAGCTTGATCAGATCTTCTGCAATGTCTTTGACAGAGGATTGGACCTTGTTTTTGACGCGCTTCCAGTCATTGCCGCCCAGACTGTAAATTTTGGGCTGAGCTTCTTCGCTCGCCACGTATTTTTGCACGTGATCGATCTGGTCGATCGGCACGAAAAGGCTGTCTCCAGCCGCGTATTGAATATGCAGGTAATCTTTATGAATTCCGAGTATTTCCTTGGTTTCGATCCCAAGATACTTCCCGATCCCGTGATTTACGTGCACGACGTAATCGCCGGGCTTCAGTTCCAGATAATTTTTGATCCGCTCGGCATTGCTCATCGTCTGCTGGACTTTGCGCGCCTTGCGTTGTTTTGCCGTAAAGACCTCGCCTTCCGTAATGACGACCAGCTTGTTTAGCGGCAGCTCAAATCCGGATTGCAGGTTGCCCAAAATAATGGTCGGACGCCCGGGTGGAACCGTTTCCACGGAATCAAGCAGCAGATCGGCTTCCATCTCGTAATCGTGCAAAACGCGTTCCAGCCGCTTCGCCCGCTCTGCATCAGCCGCAACGAAGATAATCTGATCCTGCGACTTCTTCCAGCGTGCCAGTTCTGTTTTCAGCACGTTCATTTGACCATGGAAATTTTGCATGCTGCGGCAAGTCAGATTCACAATATTTTGCGGCTGTGTTTTCGGTGATTGTCTCAAGAAGAGGGACAGGTGGATCATCTGGCGCTTTTTGGATGAAAGCAATTCATCATATGAGCGGGACAGCGTCAGGTTGGCCATGTAATCACCTTGCATGATTCGCCCTGTCAGCCATTCCGCCTCCTCTTTCTGCAGCTGTGCTGCCGTATCGATCACGCGGGTAGGCTCATCCATGATCAACAGCGTATCAGCCGGCATGTACGAGAGCAAAGTGTCCTGTGTCGGATAAATGACGGAGATGTACGCGAACAGATTGGGAAAACGTTGTCCCTGAGCCATCCGCTCGACATCGGAACCGATTCGTTCTACGACCTTTTCCTTGGCAGCGCCATCCTTGAGCTTGGCGACTGTCTCACCCAGCTTTTGCTCCAATCGGACAGCTGATTCCTGCAAAAGAGGCGTCGACGCGATCATTTCTTTTGCAGGCCCCAGCAAATAGCTTTGTACAGAGGTCAACGATCGTTGTGTCGCCATGTCAAACATGCGAATGGAATCGATCTCGACATCGAACAATTCGATCCGCACCGGCCACTCGGAGTCGATCGGGTACAGGTCAATTATCCCCCCGCGAACGCTCAACTCCCCTTTTCGCTCCACCATGTCCACCCGCTCATAGCCAAGCTCAATACAGCGCAAGAGGAACGATTCGATGTCCAGCTCCTCGCCCACTTTCAGCTCGATCTGAGCTGCTTTCCATACATGGGGCGGCACTACCAGGCGGCGCAAACCGGCAAAAGGCGCAACCAAAAAACCCGTAAAGCCTTGGGCCAAACGGTTGAATACGTGAATGCGCTGCGCCAGCATCTCGGGGCTGGCAATCGCCAATTCGGAACCGATCAGTTCATTGCCGGGATACAGCAGCACTTGATCAGCAGGGACTAGCTCGATCAAATCTTCATATACTTTTTGCGCTTGATACATATTGTGCGTGACGACGCAAACTGGTCGATCGCTCATTTGCTTCAGAGCAACCATAAAGGCCTGTCTAGCTGATCCAGCCAAACCGGAAACCAACTGTTCGCTCAAGCCTTGTTCCAAACCAGCCACAATCGTCCCGACATTGACGTCTTGTTTTATCGGGTTAATGATGACTTGCATTCACTAATCCCCTCTCTAGTTCTTCTGTCGTACAGCATATTTCAATCTCCCTAACCATCACAAGAGATGGGGATCTGGATCAACCATGCGAAAAGAAGCCTTAGCTCCCCAAGCTAAGGCCTTGTCAATTCAAGCCTTCTACGTAATCTCAACGCTGTCCCACTATTATTGAAGCGGATTTCCGACCAGGGAAAGCTCCGGGTTCCAATTCAAGGCTTCACGGCAAAAATCACACGTGATGCGGACAATCGTATCGCCACTTTCTTCTCTCGATATTATAAGAGCCCGGTCTTCATCGGTCAAGGAATCTAAACCGAGCTGCGCTTCCGACACCTGCGATTCAGCAAATTCAGCAATCTTCATACCGCAACAGCGACATGTGTAGCGTATGCTCATGTATATGCCACCCCCACACCATTTATCGATAGTATGGTCGTGAGAGTGGAAAATCATACTAGGTACGCCGGCTACTTCAATGCATTGAAGTGATTCATCACTTTGAGAAATGGCTCTCGGACCCACATGTCGGCTGCATCTGCTGCACGGCTTACTGCCTCGTCTATTTCCTTGCGTTCCCCTGATGGGAATGACTGCAGCACGTAATCGCTGACGCTTCGGCCTGGTTCTGGTCTGCCGATGCCCACTTTGATCCGCTTAAACTCCTGTGTCCCCAGATGCTGAATCATCGATTTAATGCCATTGTGTCCGCCAGCACTCCCTTTTTCCCGCAAACGAAGCTGTCCCGTAGGCAGATCCAGATCGTCAAAAATGACGACCAGATCATCCGGCGTCAATTTGTAAAAGCGCAGGATCTCAGCAATCGATTCCCCGGACAAGTTCATATAGGTCTGGGGCTTGACCAAGAGAACCTTCTCTCCCTGCGCGCGTCCCTCCCCAATAAGGGCACGAAACTTATTGGAAGAGACGGGAATCCCCCAGTTCTCGCTAATTTTATCTATGGCCATAAAACCGGCATTATGTCTTGTATCCTCATATTTTTTCCCGGGGTTCCCGAGGCCGATCACTACTTTCACGCCGATTCCCTCCCTTGTTCTTTTCCCATTGTACCTGAAACCATTTGATTCGCAAGCCTTGAGCCATGCTCATCCGGGGGAGGAGTACAAAAAAAGCCCCGGTGACGGCAACACCGGGACATGTTTGCTACACTTTTTTCGATTCCTCCGTCGAACCCGCTGCTTCGGCTGTTTCGGCCGCATCCTCCGCGGCATCCAAGGATTCCTCCGAAGCTGCTTTGACTGGCAGTATGCTGATCAGCACTTCCATCGAGTCCAGACCAACATCTACGCCTGCCGGAATTTGCAGATCCTGAACCAGCACCACATCACCAATATTCAGCCCATCTACGTTTACCGTGAACGATTCGGGGATATTTCCCGGCAGACAACTGATCTCTACACTATGACGAACCAGCGTCGCTACACCAAGCTCAGGATCACCTGTCATCAGAACTGGAACCGTCGTGTGGATTTTTTCATTCATATTGATTGCTTTGAAGTCAGCATGCAAGATATTCCCGGCCAAGGGATGACGCTGCAATTCGTACACCATCACATCGTGCTCCTGACCGTCTACCACCAACCGAAAAGGCTTGTTGGTCGCTTGCGTGCGCAGGACAGCATCCAATGCCCTGCCCTCGATCTGGATGGCCAAATTACTGACATCCGTACCGTACACAACAGCAGGCACCCAGCCCTTGCGCCGAAGTTCCCTGACGTAGTTGCCCGACTCCCGTTCACGCACCTGAGCCTTTATCGCTTCCACAAAAAAACCTCCTCTGGCTGCTAGGTAAAGTTTCCTTTCCTAGCTTGTCCATCGGAGGTTATTTCATTCCCCTTTACCCTAGAGGAGGTTTTGGCTGATTTAGTCGAACAGCTTGCTTACCGACAGCTCTTCGTGGACGCGAATAATCGCTTCCCCGATGATTGGAGCTACGGACAGAACCGTAATTTTATCTGTCAGCTTTTCCTCACTGAGCGGAATCGAGTTGGTCACGATCAATTCTTTGATCTTGGAGTTGGTAATGCGCTCGATTGCAGGTCCGGAGAGTACAGGATGCGTACAGCATGCGTATACTTCACGAGCCCCTGCTTCCACCAACGCATTGGCAGCCAGTGTAATCGTTCCAGCTGTATCAATAATATCATCAATGATGATAGCCGTTTTGCCCTCGATGTTCCCTACGATGTTCATGACTTCTGCCACGTTTGGTTCCGGACGGCGTTTGTCGATAATGGCGATTGGCGCTTCCAGACGTTCTGCCAGCTTACGCGCACGGGTAACACCGCCGTGATCCGGAGATACCACAACGATATCCTCGAGACCTTTTTCGGCAAAGTGCTTCGCCAAAATCGGCACTCCCAACAGATGATCAACCGGGATGTCGAAGAAGCCCTGAATTTGAGTCGCATGCAGGTCCATTGTGATCACACGTTGTGCCCCTGCTGTCTCAATCAGATTGGCAACCAGTTTCGCCGTGATCGGATCGCGCGCACGAGCTTTGCGATCTTGACGGGCGTAGCCGTAGTACGGAATGACGACGTTGATGCTTTTGGCGGAAGCGCGTTTCAATGCATCCACCATGACCAAAAGCTCCATCAAATGCTCATTAACGGGAGCAGATGTCGGCTGAATGACAAATACGTCACAACCGCGAACACTTTCATTCAATTTAATTTGGCACTCTCCATCACTAAATTGAACAGCTTGCGCATTTCCAAGCGGCACTCCGATGTGTTCAGCAATTTCCTTTGCCAGTTGCGGGTTTGCGTTGCACGTAAATACCTTCAGTTTTGGGTCGCGGTAGTTAGCCATGATCTTCTCAAGAACCTCCCGTTATGATTGCTTTTTGCCCTTGCGAGGCATTCTGTTGGCATAATCCAATTTATTGACTTGTCTTTCCCGGGCGATAGCCAAGGCATCGTCTGGTACATCTTTGTTGATGGTAGAACCTGCTGCCACATAGGCGTTTTTTCCCACGGTCACAGGTGCGACCAGATTGGAGTTGCACCCGACGAACGCGCCGTCCTGGACCACTGTCTTGTGTTTGACAGCTCCGTCATAATTGACCGTAATCGTGCCACAGCCGATGTTGACGCCTTTTCCGATCTCGGCATCTCCGACATAGCTGAGATGGGGAATTTTGCTGCCTTCCCCGATTTTCGCATTTTTCAGTTCCACGAAATCACCGATCTTCACGCCTGGACCAATCTCCGAGCCTGGACGCACATAGGCGAACGGCCCTACCGTGCTATTCGCTGCCACACTTGCCTCTGCCAGAACCGCATACGCAATGCTGACCTGGTCGGCTACCTGAACATCCGTCAAATCCGCTTGAGGTCCAATGACGCAATCCGATCCGATGGTTGTCCGTCCGCGTAAAAAGGAGCCCGGCTGGATGATGGTATCCGCACCGATTGTGACATCTGCCTCAATATAGGTAGAGGCTGGATCTATGATGGTTACGCCGTTGCGCATATGCCCCAACGCAATTCGGCGGCGAAGATAGGCTTCCGCATCCGCCAATTGTACGCGGTCATTGATCCCCATTGTTTCATCCGGATCAGCGGCCGCGAACCCAACCACTTTTTCATGCTGATTCCGCAAAATACTTACACAATCTGTTAGATAGTATTCACCTTGAGCGTTCTCGTTTTTCACTTCTTTCAAGGCGTTCCATAATTTGCGGTTGTCAAAACAGTATATGCCTGTATTAATCTCCTTGATCGCCCGTTCCTGCAGGCTCGCGTCCTTGTGTTCCACAATTCGCAATACTTCACCTGCCGAATCGCGCACAATACGTCCGTATCCCGTCGGATCATTCAGAACAGCTGTCAGCACAGTCGCTGCCGCTTGCTGTTCCTCATGATAGGCACGCAACGCCGTCAGCGTCTGTGCTGACAAGAGCGGAACGTCCCCGTATAAGAGAAAGGTGGTGCCTTCTTTATCTAGTAAAAATGGCTCTGCCTGTTGGACGGCATGTGCCGTTCCCAACTGCTTCTCCTGCAGTGCATACGTAATCCCGTCGCCCAGTTCGGCACGGACAGCATCAGCACCATGGCCTACGACGACTACGATATCCTCGACCTGCATGGCAACCAGCGTATCCACGACATGCTGAACCATCGGCTTGCCGCATACCGGATGCAATACCTTGTGCAGTTTCGATTTCATCCGCGTCCCCTGACCGGCAGCCAGGACCACGGCATGTATCTTAGACATGTCAACCCTCCATCGTAGAAGTTCCACAATGACTATATCTTAATCATATGTGGATTTCAAGACACTCGATGCAGGATATCCCCGATTGTCTGAATATACCTTTGGGATTGACATACAACCGACAAGATTTAATCTTCTGGAAAAACTGTGATATATTGAGAAGAGAATTTGTTTTCGCTAAAAGGAGGCAAGAAATGAGTACGCAGATTTACTTGCTGACTGGCTTTTTAGGCAGTGGAAAAACAACACTCCTGCAAAACATGCTGGGCTCTTTGCGCGAGAAGGATGGCGAGGTCGTCATTCTGATGAACGAAATGGGAGAGGAAGATATAGACGGAGAACAGCTCCAGGGCTTCGGCTTTCCCGTGAAAAAAATGCTCGATGGCTGCATCTGCTGCTCCATCCGCGGCGAACTCACAGAAGGCTTGAAGGAAATCCTCAGCTCCTTTCAACCAGATAAAATTCTCATAGAAACAACCGGTGTTGCCGACCCGATCGATGTCGTCGACGGTCTGACCCATCCGGAGCTGTACGACAAGATTCAATTAAAAGGGATCGTCAGTGTAGTGGATGCCTCCCGCTTTTTGGACCTGAACTCCCGCTTTCAATCGACCGCCTCTCTGGTCAAGACCATTCGCAATCAGGTTCGGTATGCCGACCTGTTGCTGGTGAACAAGACAGATTTGACTGCACCCAATATCCTCGCGAAGGTGAAGGACAAACTTCGGGAGCTGAATTCCCAGGCTCCGTTGCTGGAAACGATACGAAGCGAAGTCGATCTCGAAGTCATCTTTTCCGTCAAACGAATCTCTCCGCCAAGCCGGGAAGAGCAGACACCGACAGTTGCCGTCCAAAAAAGCATCGGGCGCCTCTCTCCGATGGACAAGATCAAGCAATCTCTCGGGTTGAAAACCAGCTCTCCCTCCCTATACAACAGTATTGAAACCTTCGCCTATCACTTCACAGGGAAAGTGGACGGCGAAAAATTCGAGGATTTTCTCTACGATCTTCCGAAAAACGTATATCGGGCAAAAGGCTATGTCCTTTTCCACGGCAAAGAGGAACTGATCTCGTTTCAGCATACGGACAACCAGGTGCTGATGTTCCCTTTTGAAAACTTCGGGCCCAAGATGGTAGCCGTCTTTATCGGAGAAGGCATGGATCAGGAAAAAATCATCCGCGATCTGGAGAAGTGTTATGCCGGATAAGACAGTGAAGCACCCTGCCTAGTGACAGGGTGCTTGTTTGTTCTCTTACGCACCAGCTTCGATTGTGCTCTCTTCTTCTTGTCCAACGCGATCGTATTCATTCAATACAGCAGCTTGAATCTTTTCGCGTGTGGTCGACGAAATGGGATGGGCAATATCGCGGAATTCACCATCAGGTGTACGCTTGCTTGGCATCGCCACGAACATGCCATTGTTACCATCGATGACACGGATATCATGAACCACAAATTCATGGTCAATTGTAATGGACGCAATCGCTTTCATCCTACCATCCGTATTCACGCGGCGAAGTCTAACGTCTGTAACTTCCATCGAGTTCACTCCCTTTATCTATAAAAAACGTTTAGGAGTATTTCCACCCTTTGGGTAAATATTCCTGCTAACTTTATTTAAATTTTTCAAAAAAATATATAATAATAGGCAGGTCTGCAAATCTTTGCAAAAAAACAGCCCTATGCACAGTGGCATCGGGCCTTTTCTATGATCTTTTCGACCTATTTCTCTGCCAGATAGGCGACAAACTCGATTTCTACCTTTACATCACGAGGCAGTCGAGCCACTTCTACGGTGGAACGCGCTGGCTTGTGGTCGCCAAAATGCTTGCCGTAGATTTCGTTCATTGGGGCAAAATCGTTCATGTCCTTGATGAACACCGTCGTCTTTACGATGTTGTTCAAGCTGCCGCCAGCCTCAGCCAGTACCGCCTTGATGTTGGCAAGAACCTGTTCCGTCTGGGCTACGATGTCTCCTTCTACCAGCGTTCCGTCTGCACGCAGAGGAATTTGTCCGGAAGCATACAGGAATGGACCTACCTGTGCAGCCTGGCTGTACGGGCCAATTGCTGAAGGCGCTTTATCCGTCGATAAAAAAGAGATTGCCATGAATCAAAAACTCCCTTCTGTAGTTGGTTCCCTATCAAAAAAACTGCCCAACTCGATCTCGATCTGTTTGCCCTTCACATCCACATCCTGCAGCTTGGCAAGCGAGACGTAGTCGTCCACCAGACGCTCCGAAACATCTGCGGTCGTCTCCACCAATACCCCGCAGCCAACTACGGTCGCCCGAAATTCCTGCAGCAAATCGATCATTCCGCGCAGCGTACCGCCGGCTTTCATGAAGTCGTCCACAATCAGGACACGCGACTGTTCAGCCAGTCCGCGCCGAGCCAGCG
The DNA here is from genome assembly GCF_000503775.1 of Brevibacillus panacihumi W25. Lineage (GTDB taxonomy): Bacteria > Bacillota > Bacilli > Brevibacillales > Brevibacillaceae > Brevibacillus > Brevibacillus panacihumi_A. The sequence continues at coordinate 302,466 of NZ_KI629786.1, forward strand.
ACATCGTCTGGATGCGTTTGCTCGAACCGGAAACGTAGTTGATGCTGACCACAGAGCCTTCTGTCACTTTGTTGTCTCGCCGTACGATGACGACTGGCACGTTGAGGTATGTCGCTGTCGCATAAGCGAGCGGGATGCCCTTGGTCTCGACGGTCATCACGACATCCACGTTTTTGTCTGCATACGCAGTCGCAAACAGCTTGCCGATCTGCGCCATCGTAGAAGGATTTCCGAGAATATCGGACATGTACAGATAGCCGCCCGGCAATAGACGCTCCGGATTGGCCAATTGATCGATCAATACGCGCATGAAGTGAAGCGCTTCCTCCGTCTTCATCTGAGGAATGTACTTCACTCCGCCAGCCGCTCCCGCCACCGTCTTCAACAAGCCAACACCCTGGACTTCAAACGCTTCCTTGATGATCGACAGGTCTTCGCTGATGGATGATTTCGCCGCACCGTACTGTTCGGCAAAAAGAGTGAGCGGAATCAGCGTATGAGGATGGGCAAGCAAGTGCTGCGTCATATCCACCAGACGTGCACTTCTACGCAACTTCTTCATGGCTCTTCCTCCAAAACCGAATATTATGGTGCTAATGTATCATTTATATACGTGTTCATGCAAGCATTTCCCCATCTTGTGTCCCTAACATTCGGACGACGAATACATCCTTCACAAATCCGCGAAGAGCATTGTAGATCCGATGCACCTTCGCCTCCTTTTGTACAAGCGCAAACACAGTAGGGCCGCTTCCCGACATCAGCACGCCATCAGCCCCGGAGGCAATCATCAAATCCTTGATCTGCCGTACCTGCGGCTGCATGTCCAGCGTTACCGTTTCGAGCACATTTCCAAGAGACTTGCACATCAGCGAAAAGTTCTGCTCTGAGATGGCTCGCAGCATCTGCCCAGTCGGAGGATGCGTTTCAATCTCAGCGGCTCGCAGCTGACCGTATACATCGGCTGTAGAGACTCCTACAGGCGGCTTTGCGAGAATCACCCAGCAGGCCGCTGGGGCCCCGAGATGCTCGATCTTTTCTCCCCGCCCTGTGGCCAGCGCTGTGCCGCCATAGATGCAAAAAGGGACATCAGAACCAATCTGCGCTCCCAGCTCAGCCAACTCGTCTTGTGTCAACTGCAAACCCCAGAGCTGATTCAGCCCGCGCAGTGTGGCGGCAGCGTCGCTGCTTCCGCCTGCCAGGCCGGCTGCTACAGGGATTTGTTTGTCGATATATACATGAACGCCTTGGCTCACCTGGTAACGCTCTTTCAACAGCGTTGCCGCCTTGTACGCGTGGTTGCGAATATCATCAGGTACGAAGCTGGCAGAGCAGTCCAGCGTAATCAGGCCATCCTCGCGCAGAGTCAAGTCTACACGATCTGCCAAGTCTACGGTGGTCATCACCATCTCCACTTCGTGATAACCATCCGGCCGCTTGGCGAGTACGTCGAGTGTTAAGTTGATTTTGGCCGGCGCTTTGACCGAGATACGCACGTTGTTCACCTCTGCCTACGTTCTATGATTCCTAGTTTTTGACCATATCGCAACGTATAAACCCCGTCTGTCATGCGTTACGATACAGCACGAATCAACTTTGCTAACCTCTGAACTAACCTCGAATTACAGGTTTTCTTATTGTAGCATAGGGATTCTCTTCCTTGCCACTTGCAGCCTCAAAAGAATGCTGCCATAAGAAAAAGCCGGGGAATCCCCGGCCCTGTCAACGAGCTGATGTGTTGTTTTTATTGGCCAGTGCTTCCTCGGCAATCTGAACCGCACGTTTCACCAGGTTACCTGCGTCGCGTGTCGTGATGGCGCCCCAGCCTTCTGCTTTTACCGTATCGTAAAATCCCAGCTCTTTGGCTAACTCCATCTTGAACTCTTCAGACATAATGCCTCGTCTGCGACCCATAACCAACCTCCCTTTCGTTGACACTGGTAGTATGTACGCTACGGGCAAAAATAAAACAGTAGAACCCGAGGGCTCTACTGTTGTACAAATGTGATGCGAATGTGCTCGTTATCCCGGCACACCGTCAACTCTACTGTTTCTGTCAAGATGTCGGCATAGCTGTAAGAAACCCGCTCGAAAAGCTGATCATCATCCAGCTTTACTACAAACACAGATGGGTACGTTTCTTCGAGGATGCCACTTCGTTCGACGGTTTTGCGGCGGCCGCCATTTGCCTTCAGCATGATGCGTTCACCGATGTGTCCGTCTAAACTACGCTTAATGTCAAGCAACGCATTTCTTGCCATTGTTCCATCCACCTCGCTTGGTTCCATTATAACAGCATACGCTTATTTTGTCAAAGAAATAAAAAATTATAGCAATCCAGCCGAGATTTTGTCAACGGCCTTTTTTTCACTATTTACGTAGATATTTGTCATTAGGGTATTCACAACTGCCAGAAGATACATAAAAGCCCCCATTTTGGCGTTTATGGTCCAAAACAGGGGCTTTTTCCAATTTATTTCGCAATCAAACCGCGGCGAATGCTTTCGTTCGCCAGACGGGCAAACTCCTCCATGCTGAGCGTCTCACCCCGACGCGTCGGCTCGATCCCAATATCTGTAAGCATCTGTACTACTTCTTCTTTTTGCGTTTTAGGAAACAGACCGTTCATGAGGTTGTTCAAAAGCGTCTTTCTGCGCAGGGCGAACGAGCCTTTGACCACCCGAAAAAACACGTCCACATCATCCACTTCGACAGGCGGTTTCTCACGCACCTGTAAGCAAATGACAGCAGAATCTACGTTTGGTCTCGGTATAAACACACTAGCAGGAACAATCATCGCCACTTGTGTCTGGGCATAGAATTGGGCCGCTACACTCAGCGAACCGTATTCCTTGGAGCCCGGTTTGGCTGCGATACGCTCTGCTACTTCCTTTTGAATCATGACGACGATATTTTCCAAGGGCAGGCGTTCTTCCAACAGCTTCATCAGGATGGGCGTCGTCACGTAATAAGGGAGATTTGCCACCACGCTAATCTTGTCGAAGCCTGATAGCTTTTCAGCGAGCAAAGCATGCAAGTCCAGATCAAGGACGTCTCCGTGAACCACTTCAATATTTTCATAGGGTGACAGCGTGTCGGACAAAATCGGCAGCAATCGCTGGTCGATCTCGATCGCCATTACTTTGCCGGCAGCTCGTCCCAATTGTTCCGTCAATGCGCCGATCCCCGGTCCAATCTCGATGGCTGCTTTCTCCTTGGTCAGATCCGCTGCTTCTATAATATTGTGCAGGATATTGGTGTCGATCAGGAAATTTTGGCCCAGGCTCTTTTTAAAGGAGAAACCGTACTTTTCCAGGACCTCCTTGGTGCGTGTAGGCGTCGCGATGTCCTTCCCGGTTGTCTGCGTCATCCCTGCTCCTCCTCTTTGTCGATGGCTTCGATGGCTGCCTCAAAATCTTCACGGCTGATCTGGAAGGCATTCAGCCGCTGCAGCATCTGCTTGGCATTGGCGTATCCAATCCCCAACCGCTCCCCCAGCTTGACCCGGCGCTCCTTGGAATCCGGCCCCGAAGTCAGTCCGCAGGCGAGCAAATCATCAGAGGTAAGCTCTCCTGCCGTTTCCGCCATCTCGGTGTGGACATCGGACAAGGCTTTGATGATCACCTCTGGTGAGGCATTCTCCACGCCGATATCCCCTTTTCTCGTACCGTCTTCTCGTGTGATGAAAGCATGCTTGCATCCCGGTACAGCCCGGCTGATAATCTTGCGTATGCGTTCACCCGGGTAGTCGGGATCTGTAAAAATAATGACGCCGCGCTTCTTTTGCGCCAGGCGGATTTTTTCAATGGTCCTGTCGTTTATGGCTGAGCCGCCCGTCTCAATCGTATCGGCGTTGACAGCCCGCTTGATGGCTGCCGTATCGTCTCTGCCCTCCACTACGATGAGTTCCTTGATTTTCATCGACTTACTCCTACTTTCCTGCAAAATCACCAGCATGACTTTTCGGTGAAAAATGGTCGACGCAAACCCCAAAAAGACTGAAACGTTTCTCCCTTGGCTGCGTCTTATTATCAAATAGCTTACCACGATTTTTGTTTCCTCACCAAACGATCGATCTCTTCCCTTACAAAAACAGAAGACAGGAGCTTATCGCTCCTGCCTACGGTTTATGCGGTCCAATGATATAGACCGTTCGGTTCCGCTTGCGCCCAAACTGGACTGCCTCTGAATTGGTGTTCACAAACACGTCAATTTTATTGCCGCGTACGGCTCCACCTACGTCTTCAGCTCGACGGTATCCAACCCCGTCGATATACACCCACCATCCCAAAGGAATCACCTTTGGATCGACCGCAATGGTGTGACCCGGTTTTGCCATTACACCCGTCGCCGTACGGCCATAGCCAGGCGAATTCACAGGCTTTCCACCCCCAGCGGGAGAATAGGCTGTCAGGGTAACTCCGTTCAGTACTTTCTTCGGCCGAAATACTTTTCCACCACGGGAGACCATTCCCGCTGATGCGACCAAGGCAGGCTGCGATTCATCATCCAGACGATTTGGAGCTTCTGGAACTGCTGTGCCGACCGCCACGACCTTGTCTTTTTTTACTGTAAGTACATCTCGTTTCACCAGTTCACGGGAGACTTCTTTGCCGTCTTCCATGACCAGCTTGTAGTGTGCAATTGCCTTACCTTCTTGACCATCCTGAATGACTTTCGTGTTCCCCTTTGTCAAGGAGGCGTCATTCTTGCGGATCTCTTGAAAGGTGACGCGTTCTTCCTCTTGTACCATCTCGATCGCAACACGCTTCACTTGAATCGCGGACCCTTTGCTAAGAGAGGTATTCAACGCCGGTTCTACCCGGTCCAACTCACCTAGAGCAATGTTGCCGTCCTTCAACACACCAGCAACAGAGCGACTACGTGACTGTATCATTTTTGTCTGCCCGTCTACCTGGACAGGAATCGTCCAGCTTGTATCTAAAGTAATATTCATTCCGCTCGTAAGTTTTGTCTTAGGTGTTGGTTGAAGGGAATCCCTTTCCGTTACCGTAATGTTTCGTTCGGCTAGAAATTGCTCGACGGTATCTGCTTTTGAACCTACCGTCTGACTCTCTCCGTCTAACGTAAAAGTGACCATTTTTGGCTGGGTAGCCTGGGCAGAGAAATAGCCAATCATGGGAACGAGTACAAGGGCAAGAATGCCGAAGAGGATGAGTCCCCTGTTCTTATACCTGTCCCACATCCTGCTTAATTCCATTTCCCACACTCCTTTTTTACTCGAAAAGCCCGAGGGCCTTTCTCCGTCTAGCCAGGTAAGGGTCGATGTAATTGCACTAATATTCTGGAAGTGGCCGATACTGAAGAAGGTCGGTTTTGATTGTATGTTACTTTTTCGGCTTTGTCAAATTTCACCTTCCTGGCTGCAGCGATGCTGGTAACAGACTAGCAAAAACAGTCTGGCGAATGGAAGCTGTTTTCTGTCGAGTCTCTATGTCGATGCAAGCTGAATCGTTCGACACATTGTACATGGTATGCCAAGCAAAAAAAGAGTAGAACGGCGAATTCTTGACGCTTTTGATAGAAAAAACCGGGAAAATCACGATTTGATGCGTGATTGCCCGGTTTTTTTGGCGCAAATCTTTTTTTAGGATTCGAGACGGAACAGCCTTCTGGCATTGTCAGAAGTAATCTTCGCCATCTCCTCATAGGAAAGCCCGTGCAGGTTGGCCATTTCCTCGCAAACATAGCGAACATAGCCGCTCTCATTTCGCTTTCCGCGGAACGGATGAGGGGTCAAATAGGGGCAGTCCGTCTCGATCAGCAGGCGATCGAGCGGTACTTTGGCTGCCACCTCTTTGGGCTGCTTGGCGTTTTTGAACGTCAACGGACCGCCAAACGAGATGTAAAAATTCATATTCAACGCGAGCTTCGCCGTCTCCCAGCTCCCGGAAAAGCAGTGCATGATGCCGCCTACCTCGCTTGCCTTCTCTTCTTTGAGAATGGAGATGACATCCTGATGGGCGTCGCGATTGTGAATGATAATCGGCTTATCCAGCTTGCGGGCGAGGCGGATTTGCTTGCGGAACACCTCTGCCTGGACATCGCGAGGGGACGTATCCCAGTGGTAATCCAGACCCATTTCTCCAAGCCCAACGACTTTGGGATGGCGGCTCAGCTCCTCAATCCACTCCAGATGTTCGTCCGTCATGTCCTTCGCGTCCTGGGGATGCCAGCCGATCACGGCATAAATAAAATCATAGTTGTCCGCAAGCTCGAGGCAGGTCGGGATCGTCTCGGCATTGAAGCCGATGTTGACGATGGTATCCACACCGTTCTCTTTGGCACGGGCAATCACTGCTTCCCGGTCTTCGTCAAACTCTTTCGCATTCAGATGCGCATGTGTTTCAAATAACAAAGCAAGATCCTTCCTTTCCAGACCGCTTACTTGACGATGGCACCATTCGGCATGCTTGGATCTACGGTTGCCAGCGTCAATTGGTCTCCCTCAGATGCTGCCAGAATCATTCCCTGCGACATTTCACCGCGCAGCTTCACTGGCTTCAGATTGGCTACCAGGATCACTTTTTTGCCCACCATCTCTTCCGGGCTGTAGTACTTGGCGATGCCAGAGACGACCTGACGTTTTTCATAGCCGAGATCAAGCTGGAGCACCAGCAATTTGTCAGCGTTCGGATGTTTAGCACATTCTACGACTTGCGCCACTCGCAATTCTACCTTGGCGAAGTCATCGATGCCGATTTCCTCTTTGGCATCTGCCGGTTTCTCTGCAGTTGCAGCCGCTTTCTCTGGATTGTTTGTTTCGCTCACGCTTTTCCCTCCTGCCAATGCTTCCTGCTTCTTCTTGTTTTCCTCTGCCTGACGGCGTGCTTCTGCCGTAGATTCATCGATAAAGGCCAGTTCAGCCGCTACATCCAGACGCGGGAAGAGCAGTTCTTTGCGGCTGACAGTGCTGCCCGCCGGCAAGCCGCCCCATACACCTGCGGACTCCCAGCTTGTCGCTTCCGCATTTCCCAAGATCCCGAGCTGATCCCAAATTTTTGCCGGGGCTTTCGTCATGAATGGCTGGATGAGAATGGAGCTGATCCGAATGCTCTCGGCTAGATTGTACATGACGGTAGCCAGACGGCCTTTGGTTTCTTCGGACTTCGCCAGGTTCCACGGCATCGTTTCATCAATGTACTTGTTGGTGCGTCCTACCAGCTCCCAGATGTGAGCGAGCGCATTGCTGAAGCGCATTTCCTCGACGTGGCCCTCCACCAGCGCTTTGGTTTTGACTGCCAGGCTGATCAGGTCGTCATCTGGTTCTCCCGCATCCTGCGGAGCCGGAACGATTCCGTCGTAGTATTTTTCGATCATCGTCGCCGTGCGGCTCAAGAGGTTGCCGATGTCGTTGGCGAGATCGTAATTCAGACGTTGTACAAAGGACTCCGGTGTAAAGACGCCGTCTTGTCCAAAATTGATTTCGCGCAGCAGGAAGTATCGCACGCTGTCGGAGCCATAACGCTCGATCAACAGCTTCGGATCAATCACATTCCCTTTGGACTTGGACATTTTGCCATCCGGCATCAAGAGCCAGCCGTGTCCAAACACTTGCTTCGGCAACGGAATATCCAGAGCCATCAGCAGGATTGGCCAGTAAATGGTGTGGAAACGCAGGATGTCCTTGCCGACCATGTGCACGTCCGCTGGCCAGTAGCGGCGATACTTGCTGTCATCGTCCGTCAGATAGCCCAGTGCGGAAATATAGTTGGTCAACGCGTCGATCCAGACGTAGATCACATGCTTCGGATCGCTCGGAACCTTGATGCCCCAGTCAAATGTGCTGCGGGAGACGGAGAGATCCTGCAGACCAGGCTTCAGGAAGTTGTTGATCATTTCATTGCGGCGGCTCTCCGGCTGAATGAACTCTGGATGCTCTTCGATGTATTGGAGCAGGCGATCCTGGTATTTCGACATGCGGAAGAAGTAGTTTTGTTCTTTTACTTTTTTCACTTCACGTCCGCAGTCCGGACAGATGTAGCCCTTGTCCGTCTTGCACTGGGTTTCGGTCCAGAACGCTTCATCCGGCACACAGTAATAGCCCTCGTACTCACCCAGGTAAATATCGCCTTGATCGAGCAGGCGCTGGAAGATCTTCTCCACCACTTCTTTGTGGCGCGGTTGGGTGGTGCGAATGAAGTCGTCGTAGGAAATGTCCAGTCTGTCCCACAGGTCGCGAATCCAGCCTACGATCGGATCGATGAATTCCAGCGGCTGTTTGCCGTCTTCAGCTGCACGCTCCTGCAGCTTTTGCCCGTGCTCATCTGTCCCTGTCAGATAGTAGACATCGTATCCGCGCAGTCGTTTGTAGCGGGCTAACGCATCACAGGCGATGGTAGTATACGCGTTCCCGATGTGCAGCTTGTTGCTCGGATAGTAGATCGGTGTCGTAATGTAATATGTTGGTTTCATAGCGACAAAACCCCTCCAAAAAGACATGTAAATATAGAAAAGCCCGCCCCAGATTGGGGCGAGCTTGATCTCGCGGTACCACCCAAATACTCCGTTCCCTCACGGCGAACGGACTTGAGGAGTCAATCGTTGACTCCACCCATAACGCGGGCATGCGTCGCAAACTACTGCAGCCAAAAAGCCTGCCTGTTCATCCGCGAAACTCAGGGGCCATCTTCAGCCTGCTCGCTTATGCCGGTTTGCAGCTACCCCGGCTCTCTGCAATAAGGAGTGTCGGCTTACTCTTCCCTTCATCGTCTGCTCTCGATATTATCATCTATTTTACACGAGCGGCCCGTTTTGTAAACATCTCCTCGCCTATCTTTTAAGCGATAGCGTGATTCGACAAAACCGGGGAACATGCCTAAAAAACAGAGGAAATGTCGAATGTATACATATTATTCGACAAAATACGACTTTCTCTACAATTTCTTTTCCCAGTAATTTTTATCCATAAAATTTTCCAGATAGCTTTTTATCCATCAATAAATGCTGATATATCAATATTTACATTTTCAAAAAACGCTTTTCTCTTCAAAAAAATTACAAAATGATGTTGACACGTTTGGGAATCGCTGGTATGATAAACGCAATTGAAAATGTCGAATATTGACGATTAATAGTGGTATTCACAAAATAGCAAAACATCGATCGCTTTTGGGAGGAGATCAACCGATGATGAAATCAACTGGTATTGTACGTAAAGTGGACGAGCTGGGCCGCGTGGTGATTCCAATCGAATTGCGCCGTACGCTGGGAATCGCGGAAAAAGACGCTTTGGAGATTTACGTAGATGGCGAGCGTATCATCTTGAAAAAATACGAGCCAGCATGTATTTTCTGTGGTAACGCAGATAAAGTATCTCATTTTAAAGGTAAAATTGTTTGCCAAGAATGCCTGACTGAATTGCCTGTAGCAAAACGCTAAAAAACCGGATACGTATGCCAATAAGCCTTTTACCAGCTATCGTTTGATCTGTACTGGTTTGAGGCTTTTTTCATGCAAAAAAAGGGTATATCTCTCTAAAAAGGCCTGTAGACCTCGCTCCTTTTCGGAACTTTGGCTACAGGCAAAACGTATGCCAATCAGGATTCTACGGACGGGTAAACGTCGCGGTTCTTGTGTTACCATCCCAGTCCACCTGAATCCCAAGTATTTCTGCCAGCTTGCTTGCGGGTAAAAATGTCCGGTTGTTTTTTACCATCGGAACTGCCCCCTCAAAATGCACGGTTTGGCCGTCTACCAGGATCTCCGACTTCCCGGTATGCATTGTGATATTCCGCCCGTCTTTTTGCAGCGTAATTTTACCTTCGCCTGCGTCCCAATCCGTTGCAAACCCGAATACATCCGCAAGCGCACGAAGCGGAATCATCGTCCTGCCATTCTCGATAAACGGCTCAGCGTATCCGTCTGCTGTTAATCGAGTATGCAGATACTTCCCATCAACCAGGACCAAGACGCGATTTTTCTTCGCTTCTTCACAAGAGGGATCCTCCAGCGTAACTTTCTTGCCGTCTACCACCACCCCTATTTCATTCGTTTTGCCGTCTCGGCTTGTGTAGCAAGACGGGATAGGTTCAACTTCCGACCAAAAGAAATCGTCAGCGGCATAAGCGATGTTACCGGCAAATAAGACAAGCAGCATACTGAGCGCAGTTGCCCATTTCCATTTAGTGTTTTCCAACATCATTTTTCTCTGATCCCTCCCATTTTTTCATTCGACTTTTGCAGTTCCCAGCCATAAGTCTTATTGATCTCGTCTACTTCTTCTTGCGGGAGTGGATCGACATAGGCTTGGGGTACGGCATTTTTCTCAATGCCTCTTTTCGTAAGCTCTACTAGCTCCTCGACGGTTAAACGATCTGTGCGTGTAAGCTGCAAGCCATAAGTCCTATTGATCTCATCCACATATTCTTGCGGGAGTCTATCGAGATAATCTTGGGGTACGGGAGATTGATCGTTTAGCCATTGTTTGATCTGATCTACAAGCTCCTCAGGGGTATATTCCGGCGGCCTTACACTTTTTCGCATTTCGGGCACCTCTGTTACATTCCCATCCTTATCGTAGTAGAAGACTGTTCCGTCCTCCAATTGAATGGCAACATTGCTGCCTTGGAGTTCCTTACCAGTCGGGATTTGCGGCGGCACTACCCTCTCCGGTATTGTCGATCCGGCAGCAGAAGCGACCAGTCCGCCCATCCCAGCCATTGCGATGGTTGCAACAAGAGACAGCATCATAATCGATTTATGTGTTCTCTTTGCATTCATGAGGTTTACAAGTCTCTTTTTCATCACTTTTTTAGAATCGCAAAAACTGGTGGTACAAATCACGTTTCTCTGCATTACGCCATATTCCAGTATTGCTAACAGCGTTTCGCCGTACATTCTGCGGCTTTTTGCATCCATGTCCCGAACGACTTTTTCGTCACAAGAGAGTTCGCAAAGCGTATTCAACTGTTTATTGAGCAAAAAGACCGCCGGATTAAACCAGTGAACCGCGTTTGCAATCAGTACGACCAGTTTGATCAGCAAGTCGCCGCGCTGTAAATGAACGAGCTCGTGGGAGAGGATCATGGCGAGCTCCTTTTCGCCCAATGGGGTATCCGGCAAAACAACGATGGGTTTCCACAGCCCCATGACCATGGGGGTTTTCGCATGGGCACTGATGATTACCCGGGCAGGGCAGTTCATCGTCTCACATACGCGGCTGTTTTGCATAATCGCGCGCTTAAACGTCCAGTAGTTTCTTACATTCACAGCAAGATAGACAATGGTTCCCACTGCCCAAATCAAGATGGCGGTTACTACGATTTCTGGAAGATTTTCCAGGCGCGTCAATTGAGCAAACACTTGATCGAGAAACGAGCGACTACTGGCCGTATGTTCAAGTGGCAGGACGTTTACAAATGGTTCCGTCATCTTTCCCGCCTGCGCTCTTGTTTCAGTATCGGGCAAAATGGAGCGGATAACCTGGACGAGCCCGTTGATGATCTCTGAACCTCCCAGCAGAAAACATACAGGGATCAAGCCGGTGTAATAGTGCCACGTCTGTGAAAACAGCTTTTTCGTGAGGGGGCGGATGCTATTTTGCAACAGCCACATGATCGTTCCGACGACGGACGCCAGGATCAGGGACACGAGGAACGCCATCATTTCTTCCCTTCCTTGCGGGCAAACCACTCTTTTAACTCCGCTATGTCTTCGCGGCTGAGCTCATCATCATCGACCAGGGAAGCGATAAAATTTTTCACTTTCCCGTTGTACAAACGACTTAAAAACGATTGTGTTTCATGCTTTTTGTACTCATCCAGGGTCAAAACAGGATCGTAGTAGTTCACCTTGCCGGTCATCGATTTGGTCAAGTATCCTTTTTCGATCAGCCGTTTTAGTATGGTCGACAAGGTAGACGTCTTCCAGCCTTTACTCTCGAAAATATCGAGAAGCTGTGCAACCGTTACCGGAGCAGCTCCCCCCCAGATCACCTCCATTACCTCCATCTCAGTTTCCGATAACCTTCCCAGCTTTTTCATCGCGAACACCTCTGCTTTCTTGTGCGACAACTTGTCGTATTACCAAATTACGACAAGTTGTCGCACATGTCAATACGGTTATGGATAAATTTTCTGCAAACAAAAAGACTGTAAACAAATTGGCTTTGTCTACAGTCTTGGAGCACCGCCACAGGTTCGTGACCCATCCGCTATTCCTGATGGTATTCGTTATAGACATCCCGCTTGGAGACGCCGCGATCTTGGGCAACCTGCTTGATTGCATCCTTTTTGCTGATGCCCTCTGCGATGTAGTGATCGACATGAGCCACTACCCCCAGCTCCTGCCACCACAAACCTTCTTCGGCGTCTTCCGCCACTCCTGTGTAGCCTTCGACGATCAGGCAGAATTCTCCCCGCGCTTCTCCGTTTGCCAGCCACTCGATCAACTCATCCAGGGTCCCCCGGACAAACTCCTCGTATCGTTTGGTCAGCTCCCGCGCCAGAACGGCACGGCGATTGCCCCACGACTCTCTTATTGCCGCCAGCGTTTTGCTGATGCGATGGGGCGCTTCGTAAAAAATCAGGGTCTCCGGATAACGCTTGAGACGCTCCAGCTCTTCCCTGCGCTCCTTGTTCTCCCGTCCGAGAAAACCGCAAAACACAAAGCGGTCCGTCGGCAAGCCAGAGGCGATCAGAGCGGTCAAGCCAGCATTCGCACCCGGGACTGGAATGACGGGATAACCGGCCGCAGCTGCGTCCCGTACCAAATCCGCTCCCGGATCAGAGATAGCGGGCAGCCCCGCATCGCTGACCAGGGCAATTCTCTTGCCCTCCGCCAACCATTGCAGCAAGCCATGCCCGCTTGCTTCCTTATTATGCTCATGATAACTGACTGTTCTTTTCTCAATCTGAAAATGGTTCAACAGCTTGCGGGTCTGTCGTGTATCCTCACAGGCAATCACATCGACCATTCGCAGCGTTTCCAGACAGCGTACCGTCATATCATCAAGATTGCCAATCGGTGTCGCCACCAGGTAGAGCGCCCCCGTCAATTCCTCTGTAAAGCTGCTTTGGACGTTCATTCGCAAGGCACGCCTCCTATCAACTCTTCTTTTTGTCTGCGCGTAAGCCGCTTGATTGCTTCCTCCCGCTTCAAGCCCCAGGAGCGATCCTCTCCTTCTTCCCAGTACAACAGCTCTACCGGACCTCTTCCTCTGGTATACTTCGCTCCCTTGCCCTCGTTGTGGGCGCGAAGGCGGCGTGCCAGCTCCGTGGTGTATCCCGTATAGAGGCTCTCATCCCGGCAGACGAGAATGTAGACAAAATGGCTTTTATGCGAGGGAATCGCGTCTTCCGAAATAGATCTCCTGCAGTTCTTCACAGTATTCCTCTCCCTTTTCATAGACAATCAGGGGAGGTTGAATCCGCAGCTCCGGTTTGCCGCCACGCATCCCCTCGATCAGCACCATATTGGGTTCGGCGTCCCTGCGCGGATAGACGAGCCGCATGCGCTTTGGTTCCATTCCATACTTCCGCATGTACGAGATGATGTCCACCAGCCTTGTCGAACGGTGCACCATCGCCAGCTTGCCGCCGTTTTTCAACAATTGGCTGCCGACACGTATGACATCCTCCAGATTGAGCAAAATCTCGTGGCGCGCAATGGCAAAATGCTCACGGATGTTTTGTTCTCCGCTCATCGCGGGCATGTACGGCGGATTGCAGGTGATCAGATCAAACTTGCCATGGCCGAACCGCTCTACGGCTTCCTTCACATCCCCATGGTGCATCGTAACGCGCCCATCCAGACCGTTGAGTGTGACATTGCGGGAAGCCATGCTAAACAATCTCTCTTGGATTTCAATACCGTCAAATGTGGCTTCTGGTGTCCGCGTGGTCATGATCAATGGGATCGCTCCATTGCCGGTGCACATGTCCAACACTCTCCCGCGTTTGGGAACAGAGGCGAAGCGCGCCAGCAGGACGGCATCCATGGAAAAACAAAATACCTCATGGCTTTGAATGATCTTCATTTCGTGTGTAAGCAAATCGTCAATACGCTCCGCCTCAAAAAGCGGCACATGAGAGACTGGTTCCATCAGCTACGCCAAACTCCTTTTTCTTGTCTTCATCTGTGAAGTGAAAAAAGCGACCTGATCGATGAGACAGGTCGCTTTTTTCATTCGGTGCCAAGGGACACCTTTATTTTTGCGGACCGCCGCTCAAAAAAGACAGACAGAACAGGCAATCGCCTTCTTTTCGCAAGCTGCCGAAGTGTACATTGCAAATATGAAACCCTTCTCCGTACAGACGAGCCAGGTTGTCATATCCTTCCCCGACTACTTTCTTCTTGGCTTTCTCCTGTGCAGCAGGGTTGGTTCCCTTCTGTTTTGGTGAGGAGCCGGTCTTCTTCTTGTCTAGCCGGTTACGAAGGTGCTGGTTTTCAACGAGTAATTGGGCATTTTCCTCCATCAAAACGACGATGACATCTTTCAGTTCGCCAATCTCTTGATACAGGTCGCCAATTCTTTCTTCAATGCTCGCCATTTTGACGAAAATTTCCCGTTTGTCCACTAGCTCACCTCTCCCCTACCCCACATTATTCAAAAGTGGGGAGCCCTATCGCAATCTCATCAAGTCCAAACTCGGTAATTCGTTTATCTACCGCCAGCTCCACCTGAACAGACTGATCCAGTACGTTCACAGAGACGACCCGTCCGTTCCCCATCGGGGTGGTTACAACTTTGCCAACATCGGGCATTTCATCGCGGGTGCTTTCATAGTTGTCATTTTCGTATTTTAAACAGCACATCAATCGTCCGCAAAGACCGGAGATTTTCGCTGGATTCAACGAAAGATTTTGATCCTTGGCCATCTTGATCGACACTGGCTCAAAGTCGCCCAAAAACGTCGAGCAGCAGAGCAAGCGTCCACAAGGGCCGATTCCGCCCAGCATCTTCGCTTCGTCCCGTACCCCGATCTGGCGAAGCTCAATGCGCGTGCGAAAGACGGAAGCAAGATCCTTTACCAGCTCACGAAAATCAACGCGTCCATCAGCAGTAAAATAGAAGATGATCTTGTTGCGGTCAAAGGTGTACTCCACATCGACCAGCTTCATATCCAGCTTGTGATCCTTGATTTTCGCCTGGCATACGGCAAAGGCGTTCATCGCCGCCTGTTTATTTTCATCCACCTGCTTGGCATCACGTTCGTCCGCCATCCTGATGACTTTTTTCAACGGCAACACGACGTCTTCATCGGCTACCTGCTTCTTGCCAATCACAACTTTCCCGTATTCGACCCCTCTCGCCGTCTCGACGATTACGGTGCAATCCTTCTCGATCGGCAGTCGGTCAGGGTCGAAGTAATATATCTTGCCCGCTTTTTTAAAGCGGACACCAACAACCTCATACAAGGATTATCCCTCCTGGAGTTGAAGAACCAACCGCTCAAGGGCCAACTGTGCGTTGGCGTTTCGCTCTATCCGATACTTCGTTTCCATGACCAAATCAATCCCACGCAAGAGCTCAGCTTTTGTCCATGCCAGTGCTTGTCCTTGCAGCACATCCTGTTGGTCGCTGTTAATGAGATGGGCATGCCTGCCTACTTGCACATACAGGATATCGCGCAGCCAAAGGATGAGCAAATCCAAAAAGAGGGGTAGTTCCTCCTTTATTTTGTCGCTCTTATGCAACATATCATGAATCGAAAAGAGCGGTGACGAGTTGCGTTGTCGGCACTCATGCACCAATTGTATCACTAGATTTCTCAGCTGTGCAAACGATTCTGATTGGCTAAGTATCAGGGCCTCTTCCACATTTGTCGTAATGTGGGAAGCGACCTTCGCGATGCCCGGCAAAACCCCGGCATCGCTTAGCTTTTGGGCGATTGCTTCTGCGGATAGAGGGGAAAAGGGAACAATTTGGCAACGGGATAAGATCGTGGGAAGAATCGCGTGGCTGTGCTCCGTCAAGAGCAGAGCCAATACGCCAACGGGCGGTTCCTCCAAGAATTTCAGCAGGCTGTTGGCAGCCTGCGCGGTCATTTTGTCGATATGTTCAATAATATATACCTTGTGCCGCGACTCCACGGCACGCATCGCCATTTCCTTTTGCAGGGCACGGATCTGGTCGATCTTGATCGACGCGCCATCCGGCGTCACATAGAGGACATCGGGATGGTTGCCAGATTCAATGCGTCTGCATGTAAGACAGGCCCCGCAGGCGTCCGCCTCTTTTTCTGGACAAAAAAGAGACTTCGCCAGATGCAGGGCCATCTGCTTCTTGCCTGCGCCTTTGGGTCCCGCGAACAGATAGGCGTGGGCCAGACGATGGTTGAGCAAGCTATGGTGCAGCAGCTCGGAGGCACGCGGTTGCTGGGAAAATTGTGTCCACGTCATGGTCGGTCTACCACCCGTCAAAAGTACAGATTGATCAGCATGCCGCGAATCTCGCCGATTCGCGCCAAAAGATCGATCATGGGAGCCTGGTCGCTGAGTAGCTCATCGGTCAGCCGCAACAGCTCGGCGTCCACTTCCTTGACGATTTTGTACAATCTGCTGCGTCCGCGTCGGTTCATGCCCCTTCTGTCGTCCAGTGCAATGCCGTATTGAACGGCTTCCTCCATAAACTGCTTGACGAGATTCTTGTAGGCGTAGAAATCACGAATCGAGCGGGAGCGCGCCAAAATCTGGCCTTGCTTATCAATCGTTGACAACAGTTGGGTCAGGCGTTCTTGCGACATGCGCTCATCCTCGCCTTGAACCAGCTTGCCAAAATTCAACTGTTCCGATTGGGGATTTCTGCGTGAGTCTGTAGCTCTTGGCATTTCCACCTTTGGCCGAAGACCATCGCTGATTTTCATCGTGCCACCTCCGTTACTCCTTTAAAACGAATGGAACTCCCCCACATCCAGTACAAAGACGGCTGCACCGCCGACTTGCACTTCCAATGGATAGGGCATAAAGGAGTCGACTGCATTGCTGAGGGGCGAAACCGGGGTTACCATTTGTTTGCGGGACTTGCAGTTATGTGAAATGATGTCGATTACTTCCGGCACACTTTCGTCAGACGTACCGATTAAAAAAGTCGTATTGCCTGCGCGCAAGAAACCCCCGGTACTGGCAAGCTTGGTCGCACGAAACCCTTTTTTGACCAGTTGTTGAGACAGACGACCGCTATCTTTGTCCTGTACGACCGCAATTACCATCTTCATCGGCCATCACCCTTTCTACCATCAAGATTATGGTTACTATCGTTGCTTCATTGTATGTCAAACCTCTAGGCTGGTTACGAACTCCTTCTATAAGTAGTATAGCATGTCTATAACAAAGCGGTACTGTCAGCTTACAATCTCGCAAGTAAAGCTTCCATCGCCGCTTGATACACCTGATCTGGATTTTGCTCGGCATCAATGATGATAAAGCGCTCGGGATCGCGAGCGATCGCCAATTGATAGCCTTCCTGGACCAGCTCGTGGAAGCGCAGCCCCTCCAAATCAAGGCGATTCACTTCCCTGCCACGTGTAGCATTGATCCGTTCCAGACCCACCTCGGGGGAGACATCGAAGTACAGTGTCAACTCCGGCATGCAACCCTCGACGGCAAACTGATTGATCACGAAGACTTCCTCAATGCCCAGCCCACGTGCATGCCCTTGATAAGCAAGGCTGCTGTCGATAAAACGGTCGCAAAGCACCAGCTTGCCTGCTTCCAAGGCCGGCAGTACCTTTTCTACCAAATGCTGACGTCTGGCAGCCGCGTACAACAGGGCTTCCGTCCGTTTGTCCATCTGGGTATGCGCGGGGTTCAAAATGATTTCCCGAATCTTTTCCGCGATGTCGATCCCGCCCGGCTCGCGGGTCAAAAGCACATCCATACCGCGTCTGCGCAGTTCTTCATACATGCGGGCGATGACAGTCGATTTCCCTGCCCCATCACCGCCCTCTACGGTAATGAATCTGCCTTTTCTTCCTGTTGTCACATTCATGCTCCTTCCGAACCTGTTGTCAGCCTACTTCTCATCCCGCAAGACCCGAATCATCTGCAGACTGTCGTCCTGCAACCCGTGAAAACGGGTTTGACCAGCCCGCAGCTCAACAAGCATCGCCATACTCTGTTCATCCATTCGCTCGCCTGGAACCAGTATAGGGATGCCAGGCGGGTAGGGAATCACCATCTCGGCAACGACGCGCCCCAGCGATTGGTCCAGCGGGATGGAGACTTGCGGCAAATCCACCGCTTCATGCATCGGGAGTGCCTGCTCCCTTATATAATGAGAAGATACGATTCCGGCCTGCACGACCCGCTCTGTATCCATCTCTTCCTGTACCTCCAGCGACTCCAGCAAACGCGCCAAGGCGTCAAGGTCTCTTCCTGTCGTACCCGAGGAAGCCGCCAACAGCACGTGGGCGTCATCCGCCAGCTCGGGAAAGATGCCGTGCTGCTCCATCAGCCGCTGCAGGGAAAAACCGTCGATCTGCTCCGTTCGCAGATGCAAAAAAAGCTTCAGCGGATCCAGAGTCGAATAGACGCTGTTGGCACTCAACTGGGGCCAGTGCAGCCATGATAAATGGCGGGTCCGCTCACGCAGCTTGTCCAGCAATGGGAAAAGCCGCTCCCACTCCCACGCCGCTTCCAGGGCAAGGTGTCGCCTCGCCAGATCCAGAGAAGCCATCAGCAGATAGGAAGGGCTGGATGACTGGATCATGCCCAAAATCCGGTATAAGCGTTCCCGGTCAATCCGCTCGCCTTGCAAGTGCAGCATCGACGACATGGTAAGCGCGGTCGCCATCTTATGGGTCGATTGTACAGCGGCATCTGCTCCTGCCTGCATGGCTGATTGCGGGAAGGCGGGGTGAAAACCGTAATGCGCCCCGTGCGCCTCATCCACAAACAGGGGAATGTTATGTCGATGTACGGTCGCAGCCATTTTTGCCAGATCGATCCCCATTCCGTAGTAAGTGGGGTTGGTGAGAAAAACAGCCTTGACGTCCGGATGTGCCTGCAGCGCCCGCTCCACATCCTCACGCCGTACTCCTGCGGCTACACCTGTCGCCAGATCGACAGCCGGAACCAAAAAGACCGGAATCGCCCGCGCCATGATGATGCCGTGAAATACGGATTTGTGGCAGTTGCGCTGAACGAGGATTTTCTCCCCTGGTCGGCATGCTGTCATGATCAGGGCCAGGTTTCCTACCGTGCTGCCCCCGACAAGGAAGCGGGTCTCCTGTGCGCCAAACGCTTCGGCAGCCAGTTCCTGCGCCTTGGCGATGACGCCTTGTGGCTGATGCAGGTCATCCATTCCAGAAATTTCCGTCAGATCCAGCTCCAATACGGACGCAAAGCGATCTCGTCCACCCTGATCGAAGCTGTGACCCATTTTATGCCCAGGCACATGAAACGAGTGCGGTCGATGTCTCGCATGCCGCTCTAGCTGCTCGTACAACGGAGCCTTGCTTTGCCGCTCCCGAAAATCAGCTTCTCTTGCCATCACGCACTCTTCACGCCCTTTACTTTTTCCATGGTTTCCCCATCATTTTAACATGAATTGCCGAAAACGGAAAAAGACATCGGAGGGAATCCGACGCCTTTTTTGCCTTCACGCATCTTTTAACCAGATTCTTCTCATCTGGTGAATGAAGAACGGATACTTTTCGTCCTGTACATCGGTGTTGACCATTTCTTGCTCGCATTGCTGGCAGATAAACTGTTCGCAAATGGCAATTCCGTCCTTTTGTTCCTCGTCACAGACGATACAGCGTTGAGCAACTTTTTCCATAGTGGTAACGCCTGCCCTTTTCCTCAATCTACCAAACATTATACCCCATTATAATCAGCATCATTCCCAAACGTTCGTCTTTTCGCCGATTGCTCGGTAGAGACTTAAATATGCTCGTGCTTCCTGCAGGGGAAAACAGCCCGCCGCATCTAGCACAATGGGCTGTCTCATGATGCGGGCGAGCGAAGGTAGAGGCAGCTCGCCAATCACGGGGTCATGCTGTGCAAGTAGCAGTAAATCCGCTTGTACCAATGCTTCTTCCCTATCGCGCTGAATCGACCAGGTCGGGGCAATGTCGTTCGGAAATGGCTCGTCCTGCTTTATGTACAAGATTACCTCATAATCCTTCAGCCAGCCTACAGGCATCTGTTTCCAAAGAGACCAGGGACCCCAGAGCACGATCCGCCGGATATTCGCTTTTTCCAGGATAGCGGACGTCTCACGCATCAACCAGGCGCAAAGCTGCGCATGATCCTCCCGTGCCGGAAACCACCATTCCTGACCGACTCGCCTGTCTAATCCTAATGCACGGGACACGGAACGCAGGGAAATCCCTTCCGCGTCACAGGTATCGCCCAATTCGAGAAAAAAGCGTTCTTTCCATGCCAGGTAGCGCGGCAACTGGCGAATGACTTCATCTACTTCCCGCCTGGCGCAAACATACGACATCCGTCCATGCGCTGCCAGATGGCGGCTCAATCGGCGCAGCCACTTCCCGTCGGGCTCTCCACCGAGCAGCACGCGTTCCTGATCCGCTACCAAGGCCATGCGCACCACTTCCCAGCGCTTGTTTTCCTGTACCTCGTCTGCCAGTTGATCCGCCCAGCCATACGGGTTGCCCGCCCCGTATACCAGAAGCAGACCAGAAGTCTCACTCAGACGAGCTATGCCATTTACACCATGCAGCTCTGCAGGTGTGGTCACCAGCAAGCCGTCCACTTCGCGTCGAGGAAGAGAGGAGACACCCTCCCTGGGCACCTGAAGATCAATGCCGCACATCGCCAGTTCCGGCCCCACCAAAGGCGAAAGCTCCGCCGATGCGGACAGCAGGAGTCGTTGAGGATGGGACACGACGCTTCACTCCTTTTTCCATCTATCTTGATAGTCTGCCCTCAAAGTGTAAAAACCGCTGGCCGGGACCAACGGTTTCCTCCTGCATGAAGTCTGTGCGATAATACGATGGAATAGCTAAGAATTGCATCGCTCTGGGGGAAGTGAACGGTTGTGAAAGAATCCATGCATCAAACCATCTATAGCTATAAGCTGCTCTACCGCTTCCGCTGGCGGGGTGTCGGCTATCTGACGCAGCTTTTGCTGATCGGCTTGTCTCTCATCGGCAGCTCGCTTCTGCTGGATACTCCCGTGGTCCACCTGATCGTAAGCTTGGCCATCTTGCCAGTAATCCCCGTCTGTCATCTTCTCATCTTCCGGCTCTATGCCAAACTGCGGCTGCAAAAGCCTCATACGACTGCGGACATGCTGGTCTCTCCCTGGTGGGGAACCGGCTATCGGCTGCCTGTCCCAATCCGTCTCTACCGTACCACCGAAGGAACCGTCTTGGCCGGCAGTCTTCTTTTCTCCGGTGCTGCTTATGTCTGGCTGCCTATGGAATACGGCCTTGCCCTGCTTGCCGGCACGTTCATCCTCGCGCTGCCCCGCGTGCTTGCATTGTTGGCTTCCCTTCGTCAGCCAAAGTCGTGCAGCGTCAAGTACGAGGAGCGAGGAGTTGCCTTTCTATTGACCGACGGGTAACGGCTCCCATCCGAATCACATAATCCAGAGCTTGATCACGATCAACGCCGCCAGTCCGGGCAAACGCAGGAATCCCACGAGCATCGCGGTAATCGGATTGATGGGAATATGAAAGTTCGCCATCTCCCCGATCAGATTGGCGAAGAACAACAGGATCGCGCCGATGACCACCTGCATGGCTGCAAATCCAATCCACCGTACGGGACGCGCCACCGATTTGCTTGCGGCAATCAGCAGCATAATGCCGACGATGACCAGTCCTATAATCCATTCCACCGACATGACCAACCCCTCCTACGCTTGTTGACGGTCCCGCTCCCGTTTGGCTTGTGACAAAAGGTACATATAGCGTTTTTCCGTCAATTGCAGATAGTAGATCGCTTCGTCCACCCTGCCGTCCGGTTCGCAGATTTCCATCAGATAGCGGGCGTGCTGCCAATCCTGGCGCGCGTGATGGACAGAAGCGTCCAGCCCCTCCCGCCCCCATTCGACGACTACCCTCGATTTTTTTCCCCAACGACTCACTTGTTTTACGCCTCCCTTACTGAAAGTAGTACAACACGCCCGTCATGTTGTTGATCGCGTGCAGAATGACTGCGCCCCAGATGGATTGATAGCGGTGCCGGACAAAGCCCAGGCCGATCCCAATGACAAATAACGGGGCCAATAACGCCACGTCCATGTGCAAAAGGGCAAACCACAGACTGCTCAGAAGAATCCCGGCGAACGCTCCAATCCGCTTGACCAAATATGTTTGGACGACTCCGCGAAACAGCAGTTCCTCCGCAATCGGCACCAGAATGCCAATCACCAGCACAGACGCCCATGCTGCCAGGATGTTGGTTTCTTTCGCCTGTGCGATCTCCTGGGCGATCTGCTGCTCCCGCTCGGAGGATAAAGAAAGCCCAAACCAATCTGCTACGGGTTCCGTCACCAGAACATCCATCGCTTGCGAAATCAAGAGAAGCAACACCAGCAAGGTGAGGATCATTCGCCACAGCTTGACCGGCTTTTTGATGCCGATTTCCCCCCAGCGGCCACGAAACCAGAGCGGAATCAAAAACAGAAGGAAAAGTTGATACAGCGCGGATTCAAATACCCCACCGACTGTTCCCCTTGCAAAATACGTCCCCTCCATAAAGATTCCATACAGAATCAGTGTTGCTGCTTGATACACATGCATCCAAGCGACGATGTGGAGAACATCGCGACCGTCCAGTTCGTGATCCCCCCATAGCCAGCGCCTGACTTTTCGTTCTCTCCACCAACTGATGACATATCGCACGGAAATCACGATAGTCAGTACGGTTACAGCCAGGATCACGAGTGACAACCAGAGCGCAGGCTGCTCCTCCGTAGTCGCCACCCACCGTCCGTCCTCCCCTTTGATGAATCGGATCAAAGAAAGCTCGGCGGCAAACATGATCCAGTACCCTGCAAACAGCAGGATCGCCCACCACTCGGATTTGTGTCGGTACTGGGACAGCCCCGTTCCTGTCAGCATTTTCTCACGCTCCTATCTCATCTCTATGTCTCGTCCCACCAAAAAAGTCCCCCTTGTTTGCAGGTGCAGATCGTAAGGATTTCTTAAGAAATACGTAAGTCCAGCTTAAGAACGTGTTGATACAATCATGGGCAGTACAGAGACAAGGAGAAAAAATTGCCCATGAAGAGAAAGAAAATTGCGATTCTGTTCGGAGGCTGTTCTTCCGAATATGAGGTGTCGCTGAAATCTGCATCTGCTGTGATTGAACATCTCCGTGATGAGCTTTATGAACCGATCCTGATTGGCATCACAAGGAAGGGTGAATGGCTCCGCTATCGCGGCAATCCCGATAAAATTCTCGCTGACACGTGGTTTCTGGACGAGAATTGCACGCCCGCTGTCGTCTCGCCAAGTCGAGATGTGCACGGAATCATCGAGCAGTATGAAGACAGTACCGAAAAGATTTGGATCGATGCCGCCCTTCCGATCCTGCACGGCAAAAACGGGGAGGACGGCACCATACAGGGGTTGCTGGAGCTTGCCGGTATTCCCATCGTCGGTTGCGATACCCGCAGTTCCGCGCTCTGCATGGACAAGGAACTGGCCCACACCATCGTCCGGTCAGCCGGTATCCTCACACCGTCTTCCGTGGTTATACGAAAAGATACGGACTTGGACCAGGTAGAAAAATGGACCAAAGATCTGACCTATCCGCTGTTTGTAAAGCCGGCAAGAGCAGGCTCCTCCGTCGGAATTACCCAAGTATTACAAAAGCCTGACCTTCTGGACGCGGTAAAACTGGCCTTTGAACATGACGACAAGATCGTCGTGGAGGAAACTGTCCCCGGCTTCGAGGTTGGATGCGCCATTATGGGAAATGAAGAGCTGATCATCGGGGAAGTAGACGAAATCGAGCTGACCCACGGATTTTTTGATTTTACGGAGAAGTACACGCTGAAAACGGCTCATATCCATATGCCCGCTCGTATCGATCCAGATACTTCAGTTCGGATTAAGCAAACAGCCGCCGCGATCTATCAGGCATTGGGTTGCAGCGGGTTTGCCAGAGTGGATCTCTTTGTCACGCCTGAGCGCGAATTGGTTTTCAATGAGGTCAACACGATACCGGGCTTTACTCCGCATAGCCGCTTTCCCAATATGCTCAAAGGGGCAGGATGGTCCTTTGCGGACATGCTTGACCATATCATCGATTTGGCGGTGAGAAAATGAGAGTGGTCTTTCTGAATTCGAAATCCATTCATGAAGGCAATCTGGTGCTGGTGAATCGACATCATCCACTGCGCCAAGAGATAGATCCCGACAAGCTCGTTCCGGTGGACGAGAAGCATACTGCTATTCTTTTGCACAGTGAAGCCCAAACCATGCTTTCCCGGCTATTAACCCTATTGGACGCCAAGGACGGGATTGTGCCCGTCAGCGGCTATCGGTCCTTGCAGGAGCAAGAAACCATTTTCCAGGATTCGCTGAAAGAAAACGGTGAAGAGTTCACCTTGAAATACGTCGCGCTTCCGAATTGCAGCGAACATCAGACAGGTCTGGCCATCGATCTGGCGGAAAACAAGGCTGATATTGACTTTATCCGGCCCGACTTCCCCTACTCGGGGATCTGCCAGGAATTTCGCATGGAAGCGGCCCAATTCGGCTTCATCGAACGCTATCAGACAGGCAAGGAAGCGGTGACAGGGATTGCCTGGGAGCCGTGGCATTTTCGCTATATCGGCTACCCGCATTCCGCCATCATGCAGCAAAAGCAGTTCTCACTTGAGGAATATATCGAGCACCTGAGAGATTTCCCCGAGCACGGGCAGCATTTGCGCTTTGAAGATGAGGGACATGCAGCGGAGATTTTCTATATCCGGGCACAAGAGTCTTCCGTCACAACTGTTTCACTGCCAGACGAGTTGCCTTATCAGCTCTCGGGCAACAACGTGGATGGCTGGGTCTGCACCATTTGGAGGAAGTAGCATGAATCAGGAAAAACAGTACGGCGGAATTGATTCCTTTCGGGTCATCGCCGCATTGCTCGTCGTAGCTATCCATACATCACCGCTATTATCTATCAATGAAACGGCCGATTTTGTGTTTACCCGCATCATCGATCGCGTTGGCGTCCCGTTCTTCTTCATGGCAACCGGCTTTTTCCTGCTCCCGCCCTTTCTTAGAAAAGAGGGACAGTCGCAAAGCGTCATCCGTTTGTTGGCGAAATGCGGGAAGTATTACGGAATCGCCACTCTGATCTACCTCCCGATCCTGTTCTACAAAGGCTATTTTCAGGAAGAAGCGTCGGCTTCGGCAGTCATAAAGGACATCTTCTTCGACGGGACCTTCTATCATTTGTGGTACTTCCCGGCGGTCGCGATGGGGGCTTGCCTGCTGATTCTGCTTTTGCGGCGGTTTTCCAGTAAAATCGTGTTTTTCTTGGCTTTCGGCCTCTATGGTATCGGACTGTTTGGAGACAGTTATTATGGCCTCGTGGAAAACGTACCTTGGATCAAGACAGGGTATGAGTGGCTGTTCGCGTTTTCAGATTATACGAGGAACGGCATCTTCTTTGCCCCCGTCTACCTCCTGCTGGGCGGGATCATCGCGGAACAAAAGCGGCCATTATCGAAAAAGGCTTGTGTCACCGGACTTCTTCTCACCTTCTCGCTCCTTTTGGCGGAAGGGCTCTGGCTGCATCATCTCTCGGTACAACGCCACGACAGCATGTACATCATGCTGATTCCGGTGATGTTCTTCCTGTTTCACTGGCTGTTGTTATGGGGAGGTCGCAGCAACGCTGCATGGCGGTCTGCCTCGATGTGGATCTACATCATCCATCCGCTGTGCATCATCCTGGTCAGAGGGTTGGCGAAAGTCACCAATCTCAGCTGGCTGCTCGTGGAAAACAGCCTGGTGCATTACGGGATGGTCGTCCTTGTCTCCGTGATTGGCTCCCTGCTGATCGTCCAGCTTACCACGCGAAAAAAGGCTAAGAGGGTGTCCCAAAAGTCATCATAAATGACTGAGGGACGGCCCTCTTTTCATTAAGTTAAACAAAAAGAAACCGCTTTTTGTTAAAATGGAAGTTCCACCCACCATTTACAAAAAGGAGCCGGTTTCTTTGTACATTCAATATACCATGGATCAACTCTGCTTACCAATGGATTTAGAAGAAGACATTCCCGCAAATCACCTCGTTCGTGTGGTCAACGCCGCTGTCAATCGTCTTGACGACGCCATCTTCGATGCGGCTTACCCCGGTGGCGGACGAGACAGCTATCACCCCAAGATGCTCACCAAAATCATTATTTACGCCTACACTCAGCGTATCTACTCTTCTCGTCAGATCGCCAAGGCCGTCCGTGAAAACATCATGTTTATGTGGATCGCAGGCAGGCAGCGCCCAGACTTTCGTACTATCAACCGTTTTCGATCAGAGCGCATGAAAGCCGTACTGGAGACCGTGTTTACCGCGGTGCTTCAATTTCTGGTTGAGGAGAACTACGTGCAACTGGAGCATTATTTTGTCGACGGCACCAAGATCGAAGCCAATGCCAATCGGTATACATTTGTTTGGGGAAAAGCTGTCGTGAAGCACAAGGCCAAACTTCAGGAGAAAGTCCAGACTTTGTTCGCCACTATTGAAGAAGCTGAGAAGTATGAAGAAAGAATCCACGAGGGCAAGGATCTTCTTGAAATAGGCGAATCTTCTACCATCACCAGTGAAAAGTTGGAGCATGCTGTCAAGCAATTGGAAGAGCGTCTGCAGGAGAAACCAAAAGACAAACCACTAAAGAAAGCGGTACGCACAATCCGCAAGGATCTGCTTCCTCGCCTCCAAAAGTATGAGACGCATGAGACAATTTTAGGCACGCGAAACAGCTACAGCAAAACGGACCATGATGCCACGTTTATGCGGATGAAAGAGGACCACATGCGAAACGGCCAGCTCAAGCCGGGTTACAATGTTCAGATCGGCACCGAAAATCAGTTCATTCTCGGCTACAGCGTCCACCAGCGACCAACCGATACTCGCTGTCTCATCCCTCATCTGGAGAAAATAAAATCACAGTTCGGCAAACTGCCAAACACCGTCATTGCCGATGCGGGCTATGGCGGCGAGGAGAATTATGACTACTTGGAGCAGAACGAAGTTGAAGCCATCGTCAAATACAGTACGTACCACCGCGAAAAAAGTAAGGCATGGCAAAAGGACATCAGCAAAATTGACAATTGGACCTACAACAGCGAACTGGATACGTGGACATGTGCAGCGGGTCAAACGCTCCATTTCCGCCGAGTAAGTAAGGAGAAAACAGAAAGTGGGTATGAAATCGAATACCGTCATTACCGCAGCGCCGGTTGTGAGGAGTGCCCGCTAAAGCCTCAGTGTACGAAAGCCCAAGGAGATCGAGAGATCAAAGTCAGCATGAAGTATTGGCGGCTAAAGAACCAAGCAAGGCAAAAACTCCGCAGCGAAGAAGGCTATGCTCTGGCCGTGAGGCGCATGATCGAGCCGGAGCCCGTATTTGGCGATATGAAGAACAATCGAGGCTTTAAAAGGTTCCTGCTTCGAGGCTTACCAAAAGTAAGTCTGGAGGTCGGGTGGCTTTCCCTTGCCCACAATCTGCTCAAGAAAGCAGCGGTAGACGCTAAAAACCAAGAAGCTAAGCGAGAACGGACCGCTTAGCCTCTTAGTTTCTTCCGAAACTCATCTAATTTTTCTGATGAGGGTGTTCCAGAGTTTACTTTTGGGACACCCTCGTGGGCAGAGATCAACCTGGACAATCTGCGTCATAATGCAGCGGTATTGCAGAGCATTTTGCCGTCCACATGCAAGTTTATGGCTGTTGTCAAAGCCAATGCCTATGGACACGGAGATGTCCAAATCGCCAAAGAGCTGAATCGTGCAGGGATTTTCTCCTTCGCCGTCGCCACCCTGGCTGAAGGGGTAACATTGCGCAAGCATGGAATCAAAGGCGACATTTTGATTTTGGGCTATACACATCCAAAGGACATCCCTTCCCTGAAACGGTATCGACTAATTCAAACGGTAGTGGATTACAGCTATGCCGCCATGTTGGAAGACATCGGCGAAAAAATCCGGGTTCATGTAAAGGTGGATACCGGGATGCACCGTCTGGGCGAAAGCTACAGCCATATCGACAATCTCAAAGCGATCTTTGGCTGCAAACATCTGCTTATCGAAGGGATCTACACACACCTGAGCGCAGCAGATTCTTTGCGCTCATCGGATGTGGCTTATACCCGCCAGCAAATCGGTCGTTTTTACGATGCGATCAATCAGATCAGCCATAGCGGTTACGCAATTCCCAGGATTCACATTCAAAGCAGCTACGGCGTCTTGAATTATCCCGAGCTTGACTGCGATTACGTCCGCGTCGGCATCGCCCTGTACGGCGCATACAGCCATCCACAGGATCAGACCAAGGTGTCCGTAGACCTGCTGCCTGTCATGGCGGTCAAGGCAAGGGTCTCGGCTGTTAAAGAGATTCCTGCTGGAGATGCCGTCAGTTATGGCAGGGATTATGTCGCTTCTCGGCCGATGAAAATCGCGGTTGTCGCGATCGGGTATGCAGACGGTCTTCCCCGCAATGCCCTCGACAGTCAAGGCCAGGTGCTGATCCATGGTCACCGCGCACCCATTGTCGGGAAAATCTGTATGGATCAGTTGATGATCGACGTAACCGATATTCCAGGCGTTGCACAAGGCGACACGGTTACGATTTGGGGACAGGACGGCACAGAACAGATCACGGCTGAACAAGTAGCGGCAAACTCCAATACCATCACCAATGAACTCGTAAGCCGAATCGGCAGCAGGCTCGAACGCGTCTATATCCGTCACAAGCAAGCAAAGTGAAAGGGCAGGATCACCCTGCCTTTTTCATTCCCCGCAGCCTCTCGCTTGACGTTCCGCTTTTTCCTTCAAATACAGATTTCGCTCCAGCAGGAATCTCCTCATATATCTCTCGAGTATGAGTACATCTGCCAATTTCCCCAACACTCCAAGGGGAGACGTATAATCGAACGTATCGATCATCCGTGTTTTCTTTTCCCCCAACGGAATGAATTCATGCTTATGATAAAAGCGCTTGAACGCGCCTTGCACCATTTCATCGACAAAAAACCACGGCTCCTCCATCTCTGTAATCTTGGCGGTCAGCCGCTGCTTGACGCCAAAATGAACCGCCTCCCAGGTCACGCTTTCTCCAAGTCGGATCAGTCCGCTGGTCACCCCGCCGATCGCCTTCTCCCGCGTCCGGGCCGTAGATTCCATATGACTGTCAATGCTGCGCGCCAGGTCAAAACAGATCTGTTGCGGGGCATCGATCTCTACCTCCATGCGAATGACTGGCATTCACACCCCTCCTATTGCGTTCCATTGGCTGGAGTGCGGTTGGATCCGAATGTCAGGGTCACCGTCGTCCCGTATCCCAGCTCGCTTTCGACCGCTATTTCCCCTTCATGCGCCAAAACCAACTGCTTGGCAATGGCCATCCCCAGTCCTGTCCCGCTTTCATTTTCCTCTGTATGTCCTCCCCGGTAATAACGCTCAAACAGGTTGGCCAGCGTATCCTGATCCATCCCCGGCCCATTGTCCTTCACCTTGACCTGGAAGCCTCCATTCCCGTAGGAACTCACTTCGACCAGCACCAGAGTCCCGGCAGGCGTATGCTTGATCGCATTCGCCAGGATGTTGATGATGATGCGCCTGAAATACGTCGGATCAACCTCGGCATTCAAGGATGTGACACTCGTTCGAAACTCAATCTGATGCTCAGACGCGATCGGATCGTTCACCATCTCCACGGTGATTCTTCGGATCGTTTCGACTGCCGCTATCTCTGTCTTCATCATAGGAAGCGCTTGATTTTTCAATCGATAGGTGAGCGTCAAGTCTTCGATCAGGCCGTTCATATAATCCGCCTTTTCCCGAATGGTTCGTCCAAATTGACTCACTTCCCCATGCTCCCACTTGTACTGCTCCGATTCCAGAATCGAGGCATAGCCAAAAATAGAGCTAAGCGGTGTCTTCAAATCATGCGAGAGTCCGGTGATCCACTCTTCCCGCGTCCGCTCTACATCCTTTTGACGCTGTTCATTCATTTGCAGTGTCTGGCTCAACCGGGAAAGGGCGTCGAACATATCCTTGAATACGGCAAATGACCGCTTCCACTTCCCTTTGCGGGTCTTCCCCACCCTGCGGCCTTTTCTGCCGACGGGCTCGTCATAATTCCCCTTCGCCAAGTGCTCCAGCCAAGTAACCATGTGCAAAAGCGGTTTGCCGACACGCAGCGCGTACCAGCTTCCCGCGATGACGACGGACGCAATCATGATCAGTCCGAATTGGAGAAGCATCGTTTTCATCATATTGTCAAACGATTCATCCGCAGTTCCCGGCGGATCGACCGGGTGACGCGTACCGACCAGATACATCATCTGGCTCTGCTCGTCAAAGCGGCTCATGATGTACAAAGGTGCTTCTTCCTTTTCCAGTACCTCTATCAGTTCAAGCTTGGGAGCAGCAGTCGGATGGTTCCACTCCTGTAAAAGGCGCCCTTCGCGGTCGTAAATCGCATACCAGGCTTTTTTCTGCAAAAAGGTCTCCTGCAATGCCTTCGTTGCTTCTGCACTGCCCGAAGATTCCGCAGCTTGCAAAAGACTCATCAGCTCTTCTTCCGGTGCTGGCGTCCCGTATAAGACGATCACCTTCCGATCAAGCTGATCAACAACCCAATGCTTTACGTGGTATTGCTTGGACTGCACCATGGCCATCCACTCACCTGGCGTATAGCGGCTGGGTATATCGGCTGGAGACCGATACGCGTAGATCACATTCCCTTGCTCATCCAGGATTTGCAGCCATCCCTCATGATTCTCTACGCTTTTCTCCACCCGCTTCTCTACCCGGATGCTCTCGCCATCATTAATAAGCTGAAACGCGATATCGGATGCGGTTAGGCGGGAGAGATCAACCTCAATATCTTCATGCAGCAATTTCATTCCCAGCACCGCAAGCGTAACCAGAAAACAGATGAGCAGCACCATAACAAAGCCAGAAAATTGACGAACATACTGGATAATCAGCTTTTTGCGCAGATTCATAATGGTTTTCCGCCGGGCACCAGCTTGTAGCCCAACCCTCGAATCGTGACCAGATGCTTCGGCTGTGCCGGATTTTCCTCAATCCTTTGCCGCAGCTTGTAGATGTGCACCATGACTGTATTTTCATCAAATACGCCGTACTCGTCCTTCCAGACATGATCGTAAATCTGCTCTTTGGTAAAGACGCGGTTGGGATGTTGGCAGAAAAACACGAGCAGCTGAAACACTTGTGCCGGGCAATCTACCTGTGTTCCATCTACGATCAGCTCCGCCGCATCCACGTTTACTTGAAAACGTCCAAAATCGTATACCTTTTCCTCTGCTGGCGCGGGAATCCGGAAGGTGCGGCGCAGGTGAGCCTTCATCCGTGCCACGACCTCCAGAGGATGAAAAGGCTTCGTAATATAATCATCGGCTCCAAAAGCAAAGCCGCTCAATTTGTCAAAATCAGTCCCTTTGGCGGTCAGAAAAAATATCGGCGCCTTCGTCCGCTGCCGGATTGCTGCACACAAATCAAATCCATTTTGATCAGGCAGCATGACATCGAGGATCAACAAATCGTAAGACCGCTCCTCTACCAGGCGCAGCGCCTGTTCTGCCCTCGTGCATGTATCGACATGCCGAAAGCCTTCTTTATTCATGACCGTCTCCAGCATTTTCAAAATCGCTTCTTCGTCGTCTACAAGAAGTACTCTTGCCTCTGTTTCCACAGCGGTTCCCTCCCTCTACCCCATCCATCATATCATGGCTGGTCTTCACCTCGGCAAAAGTTAAGGTAATGGTAAGGTTGCGTTTTAGTGGAAGAAAGAGAAGCCATTTACAATAAAAGAGAAAGGAGCGAGGAAACCTATGTGGGCCATTTGCCAGCACGAATTTTTCCGATTGTTCAAGAGTGTGAAATCTTTGATTACCGTCGCCTTTATTGTAGGCGTCTCTTACTGGGTCTCCGATCTGGTCAATCAAGCGGCGAGCTTTTTCCCCGATCAGGAGCTTGCGCAGGGTCATGCGTTGGGCATCCTGTCGCTGGTAATGCTGCTCGGGCCGCTTTTTGTATTCAGCCTCTCCCATGACATCATAAATCGAGAGTTATCCGGAAGAACGATGCGTTTTCTCGTCACGCGAACTTCACGCAAGCAGATTGTTGTGGGAAAATTCTTGGGCGTTTGCAGTTTTTGGCTTGTCTGCATGCTGATTGCCTTCGGCGTGGTGTTGGCTACCGTCCACACCTTTGATGCCCCTACCTTTTGGAAATGTATCTCCCTCCTGGTATACTGCATTGCCTTGGCCCTGCTGCTCTCTTTGGCAGTACCACGGCCCAGCTATACCATGTTCCTCGGGATCGTCATTGCCCTCGTCTTGCCGGGTCTGGGCATCTGGAGCTTTGCTTCCAGCCATCCGGCCGCGCAATGGATCGCGTATCTGACACCGTACACCTTCATGGAAAAAGGGGGAGCATGGATCAGCTTAGTCTGGCTGTATGCGGCTGTGTTCCTGACAGCTTCCGTTTTCATGTTTCAAAGGAGAGATTGCTGATGAACATTTTAGAAACCATTCAGTTGAGCAAACATTTTGGGAATCGAACGGTGGTCTCAGACGTCAGTCTGAACGTGCAGAGGGGAGAAATCTTTGGCTTCCTGGGACGCAACGGAGCGGGAAAGTCTACGTTCATCAACATGCTGACAGGCATTATTCGTCCTACCTCAGGAGCAATCCGGATGTTTGGAAGCGATTCGCCTAAAGAAGAATGGAAACGACGCATCGGTGTTCTGCCTGACTACTCGACATTTTACGACTCGCTCAGCCCGGCGGATCATCTCCATTATTTCGCCCGTGTAAAAGGCGTCCGCCTGACGAAGCAGGAATGCGCGCAAATTTTGAAGTCTGTGGGACTGGAGGAGCATGCTTCGCGCAAGGCCAAAACCTTTTCCTTCGGGATGAAAAAGAAGCTGGGAATTGCCCAAGCTCTGGTAGGCGACCCTGAGCTGTTTTTTCTGGATGAACCTACCTCCGGAGTGGATGTGGAATCAGCCCTGCACATCCAGAATCTGCTCCGGCACTTGCATCGGCAAGGCAAAACGATCTTCATGACCTCGCATAATCTGGACGAGGTAGAAAAGATCTGTACGCGTATCGCGATCATGAAAAACGGAAAAATCGGGTCGTTGGGCAGTCTGGACGAGCTGAGGGCAGCGCATCAGACGTGGCGCCATGTACGCGTGCGCCACTCTGCGCTTATCGAAGAGGAGTCAACCCTGCGCACCTTCGTAGAATCACTGGGTCGCAACGTCTCGTGGGAGTCTGAGCGTCTTTCGCTGCAGATCGATGAGGAACAAAAAATAGCAGCCCTGATTCGTGCCTTGGTACAGGCCCGCGTGGACATATACGGGGTTCACGTCGAGGAGCCTTCGTTGGAACGGATTTTTTTGGAGGAGGAGAACCATGTCTAATTTATTTCTTGCCTTGTTTCTTGCCGCTCTGTTGCTGTATCGCATCTATTGGGGAGGCGGCGTGTCGGGAAATCAAACCTACATTTCGATTAGTACTGGTCTGATCGTGCTGAACCTGGTCATCTTCGTGGAAAAATGGGTAAAGAGGCAGAGACGTATCAATCATTAAGTTTTCATAAGAAAAAAGACAGGATACCCTGTCTTTTTTTGCATGGCTATAATTCACGACGACCTTCCAGCGCTTTGGTCAAAGTCACCTCATCCGCATACTCCAGGTCTCCGCCTACCGGCAGCCCGTGAGCAATCCGCGTCACGCGAATCCCGAACGGCTTGATCAGGCGTGAGATGTACATCGCCGTCGCTTCTCCCTCGATATTGGGATTGGTCGCGAGGATCACTTCCTTCACCTGTTCATCGCTCAGTCGCTTCAACAGGTCCGGAATTTTAATATCCTCAGGACCAATGCCGTCCATCGGGGAAATGGCCCCATGCAGGACGTGATAATATCCCTCGAACTCCCGCGTCCGTTCCATCGCCACGACATCTTTGGGCTCCTGAACCACACAGATGATGGAGCCGTCCCGTCTTTTATCCCGACACAAATGGCACGGGTCCAGGTCGGTAATGTTGTTGCAGACGGAACAGTAGTGAAGCTGACGCTTGGCGTTGACCAGTGCCTTGGCCAGGTCGAGCACATCGTCTTCTTTCATGTTGAGGACGAAAAAGGCAAGCCGTCCTGCGGTTTTTTGCCCAATGCCGGGCAGCTTCATAAAGCCTTCGATCAACTTGGACACCGGTTCCGGATAGAACATATGTGTATTTACTCCTTCAAATGCTTGGCATTAGAACAATCCCGGGATGTTCATTCCTCCGGTAAAGCGTCCCATTTCCTTGCCTACCATCTCATCCGCTTTGCGCATCGCATCGTTAACTGCGGCCAAAACTAGGTCTTGCAGCATTTCGACATCTTCTGGATCGACGACTTCAGGCTTGATCACGATATCCTTCACTTGCTTGTGGCCGTCTACTGTCACAGTGACAGCACCGCCGCCTGCAGAGCCTTCTACAGTCTTATCCTTCAGGCCTTCTTGCGCTTTCTGCATTTCTTCCTGCATTTTTTTCACTTGCTTCATCATTTGTTGCATTTGCTGCATGTTTTTCATTGAGGGGTTCCTCCTTTGATTTCTTCCTACTCTTTTACTTCGATGAGCTCTTCACCGACGAGCTTGATGGCCTCTGCCAGAAAAGGATCTTGCTCTTCTTCGGCTGGGGCATCCGATTGGGTAGATGACTGCTCGACAGACTGCCACTCTTCCTCCATGACAGACAAAAGCTGCAACGGCCTTCCGAGCACTGTCTGCATGACGTGTTCCACCACGCCTTTCAGCTCCGGCTCCATCGTTTTATCACAATGTATGGGGCTTTTGAAAACAACGACAACTGCATCGGCTCCGGCGGCTACTGGCTGCCCATTGACCAGCCATGCCTGATGCTGGATCTTGATCTTTTTCAGGTCGGACAATATCTGGCTCCATTGTCCCTGCACCTGTCTTGTCAAGTTGTGGTCCAGTGACTTGGCTACTTCCCGCACCTTGTTGAGCGGAGTCCGCGAGCCGCTCGTACTTGCAGCAGTGCGCCTTGGCTCCGCCTTGCGTGGTTCCTCTGCTTTTGCCGGGCTTTGGATGCCTGCCTGACCGGAGAGGATTTGCGCCAGCCGTTCTTCCAGCACGCGAATGCGGTTTGACAAGCTGGATACATCCGCTCTTCCGGGTGCTTCGCCCGGGCTTGCTCCTACTGCCGCTTCTACCGTCGTCGATGCAACTGGCTGACACAGCTTGACCAGCGTCAGCTCCACCAACACCCTCGCATAGGTGGACCATTTCAACTGCGTCAGCGCCTGATTGCACACCTCGATCTTCGCATACAGCTCAGGCAATGTGTGTTTTTGCGCCACCTCTACGAACTGGTCGTCGATCATGGTTCGTTCGATGATCTCTTCCAGCTGCGGGGCAGTCTTGAGCAGCAGCATGTCGCGATAGTAATAGAGAAAATCTTGCAGAAATTGTTCCGGATCTTTCCCCTGTACCATCACCCGGTCGAACTGCTCCATCACCTTTGCCACATCTCGTTCCACGATATGCAGCGCCAGGGTGGAGAAGTACGATTGAGCCACTGTCCCAGTGATCTGCATGATGTCGCTTGCCCGAACCTCATCCTTGCTGTAGCTGATCGCCTGATCCAACAGACTCAAGGCATCGCGAGCTCCGCCTTCCGCCAGCTTCGCCACCAGCTGCAAGGCTTGTTCCTCTACGCGCACCCCTTGCGACAGGCAAATTTTGTGCAAGAGATTGACCATGACCTGCAAGGGGATGCGGTGAAAATCAAAACGCTGACAACGGGAAATAATCGTCGCCGGAAGCTTGTGCGGCTCGGTCGTCGCAAGGATAAACAGCACGTGAGACGGCGGTTCCTCCAATGTCTTCAATAACGCATTGAACGCTTCCGTCGTCAGCATATGCACTTCATCGATAATGTACACTTTATACCTGACGTCGCTTGGAGCAAATTTCACCTTATCACGGATGTCCCGAATCTCCTCGACGCCACGGTTGGAGGCGGCGTCAATTTCCAGCACGTCCGTGACGGAACCCTCTGTAATGGCTCGGCACGTCGCACATTCATTACACGGCTCTCCATCCTGCGGTTGTTCACAGTTGACTGCTTTGGACATGATTTTCGCTGCACTTGTCTTACCCGTACCACGGGGACCGTTGAACAAATAGGCGTGGGAAAGCCGTCCTTCGCGCAATGCGTTGCGCAAGGTGATCGTCACATGTTCTTGTCCGACTACATCTTCGAATGTCTGCGGTCGGTATACGCGATACAGCGCGGTATAAGCCATGTTCGTGTGACACTCCCCATCTGCACAGTCCTCTTCTATATCCTATATAGTATACACCATTGGCATAGTTCGTACAAAACGCTCATGTGTACGGGAAGCTTTTTTCCCGAAAAAAATCCCGGCACACATGTCCGGGATGATTGCCTCTATTTCACACCTACAAATACGGCAGCAGGATATGGAAGGTGGTGCCATAGCCTTTGGAGGAGACGCGGATCTGTCCACCAAGGTCGTGAATGATTTTTTGGCAAACCGAAAGTCCAAGCCCCGTCCCTTCTTCCTTGGTCGTAAAAAACGGATCAAAGATTTTGTCGATGATGTAGACGGGAATACCTGGGCCTGTATCGTGAATGTCAATGCTCATCTTGTCCCCGTCGTGATCGATATGATGAGAAATGCGCAGCGTCCCTTGTTCTCCCATCGCTTCTATACCGTTTTTGCAAATGTTGATAAATACCTGCTTGAGCAGCTCCGTATCCCCCACCGCCATCGGCAGCTTGCCGCGGGAAGCGAACTTCACCTCCACTCCAAACAAATGCGCCTGTGACTCCACAATCGGGAGAATTTCTTCAAAGATAATATTCAGATCGACGATGGAATACTGTACGTCGCGTGGCTTGCTTAACAACAGAAACTCGCTTACGAGGGAATTGATCCGGTTGATCTCTGTCAACATGATCTCGGTGTAGGTTTTCTCCCGATCCATCCCGCTCTCGGTAAACGATTGCAGGAACATCTGGAGAAATCCCTTGATGGAAGTAAGCGGATTGCGGATCTCGTGGGCGGTGCCAGCCGCGATTTGTCCAATCATGGCGAGGCGTTCATTCCGTTCGATTTTCTGTTCAAAGGAACGCAGATTGGTGATGTCCTTGAACAAGACAAAAGCGCCAACCGTTTTTCCTGATTCATCCTGGATCGTGTTCGCATCGACAATTAATTCGTAGCGTTGGGTATCATTGCTCCACGAAGTGGCGATATTATGCAGCTTGACGCCATCCAGCCATTCTTTTTTGATCAAGCGATGCTGCTCGGGAATCCCGGCAAACAACTGATCGACGTGCTTGTTCAAAATCTGCAGCCGATCCATCCCCAGCAATTTGCAGGCAGTCAGACTGGCTTCAACAATATGTGCCTCACGATCCAGCACGAACAGCCCCAGGCTGGTATCGTGCGTAAGCTTGTTGACGATCCTCTGTGCCATGTCTTGATCGGTCTCTCTCCCCAATTGAAAAAAATGCAGGAGATACAATGGTTTCTCGGCTTCCTGCAACAAGATCATGACTGGGGTTTTGCTCGATTCTCCCCATTTGTCCAGCCATTCCACCTCGACAAACCCTGCCGACTCGCTTTCCCGACTTATGAGTTCCTCATAGAACTGTCCGATGGAACCATCGTAAGGGAGAATGGTTTGCACAGCATGTGAGACCAATTGCTCCCGTGAATACCCGGTCACACGAAGCAGTTGTTCGTTTACTTCTACGATCCTACCCTCGTGATCGACCAATAAAACAGCAGTAGGCAGTTGATGCATGAACCGCTGCAATCGATCGGACGAGCCAACCTGGTGTAACGAAAAAGATGCACTCACAGCTTGTCCCTCCTGACCTATGACGTACTTCATCGCACAGGAAAGCATATCGTTTTTTCCCTCTAGGAAAATTCGTGAAAATGGAACAAAAACCTGCTCTATCAAGGGAAGTGTTCGGGAGAAATCTTTCGCTAGTTCTCGCCAAAAAACAACAAAATCCCCTTTTATCGGTCCAAATAAAAAAGTGGTACGCCCCCTGTTGGGAACATACCACTTGTTGATTGCTGTATAGGTACCGTGCACCTATCTTCGATACTCCACATCCAAGCGTTACATATGGCTGCAGCTCAGACCAGGCTACCCTGCGGCACACGCGATGATCCACTTATGGCTGCTTCCTTCCGGACCTGACCAGGTTCATGGGTTCGCGTTGCACAGGACCCGATCCTCAACACCGCCACCATACGGCAGCCTCACATGAGAAGACCTGGGATAGGAATTCAACCCTGCTGTTGCGGATTGCAGGTTACAGGGCACCGCAACCTCCCCGTCTAGCACGGCACAATTAGAATACCAAAGATACGAGCTGATAGCAAGGCGTAAAGCCATCCATTGCTGGAGAATACTTCCCTAGCCGGTCCACTAGCCTACTCAGAGCCCGGCTTTTTCACCTGGAGAGCGCCTTTCTCATAGGCCTTTTTAAAGCACTCGACGATTTGTGGGTCAAACTGCGTGTGTGAGCACCGCAGCACTTCTTTATAAGCTGCTTGCGCAGATACCGCTTGGCGGTACGAACGTGTTGAAATCATGGCATCGAACGTATCCGCGACTGCCAAAATCCGTCCCATCAGCGGAATCTCTTCTCCTTTTAACTGATGCGGATAACCGCGTCCATCCCATCGCTCATGGTGATAGCGTATTCCCCGGCTGATGTGGGCAAGACTCTCGATCTGTTCCACCATATCTGCTCCGGTCGTCGGGTGCAGCTTTACGATTTCGTACTCTTCCGGTGTCAGCTTGCCCTCTTTTTGCAGAATGTGATCGGGGATGGCAACTTTCCCTATATCATGAAGCAAGCCTGCGTATCGCAAATCATTGCGAGGAAGCATCCGCTTTTGCGACTCGTCCATCTGATCATAGATGGCCAAGGCATACTGGGCTACACGCTCCGTATGCCCCGCCGTATAGGAATCCTTCATCTCCACCGCCAGGTACAGGCTGCGTACGATTTGATCCAAGCCATTTTCAGAGAGGGTAGCGGCGGGCTGCGTTTCACTGCGGGAAACCTTCTGCCTACGATACATCCAAAATGCCCCGCATATCCCCAAGACCATAACGATCAGATTGATTCCACAATACAGGCAATGCATCCAATGGAGAGGGGCGTGGTGAGAGACATGAATCTCTTGCTGACGGTCACTTTCAAGCCAAATCGTGCCCGAAGTGTCGGCTGAAAGCCACATATCTCTTGCATTCTCTATTTGAGCTTCGTGATTCAACAGAAAGCAGAAGTTTAACAGAGTCGAGAGTAGGCATACAAGAATCGTCATGAGCAATAATCGGGCCTTGATCTTTGAAAACACCATCCTCCTCCTTCTCCGCCTGTTGCCCTGGGCGCAACGGTGTAAGAGTTGCGAAATGATTCAAGGACTGCATCATATCCTTATTTCCACGTAAAGAGGAAAGATAAACCTTTTTTACCTGTCATTTCGAAATCAAGACGAGGAAGATGGACAAATACAAGCTTCCGTATTATTCTAAGCTACGGATTGGAGAACGAAATAGAGTGAAGGAGATACATGCATGCGATATATGCTCTTGGTCTTTTTCGGGGCTTGCAGTTACGGAATCCTTTCCACGATTGTCAAGCTCGCGTACAGCCAAGGATTTTCCCCATCACAAGTCATAGGCGGTCAGATGGCCTTCGGGTTTCTTTTAACCTGGATTCCTGCACTCTTCTTTCTGCGCACCAAGCCGCAAAAACGTCTGCTGCTGCTTTTGGCAGGTGTCGGCATCGCAGTCGGAACAACAGGCATCCTGTACTACAATTCACTGCAATACATTCCCGCGTCGCTCGCCATCCTCTTGTTGTTTCAATTCACTTGGATGGGGGTTTTGGCAGAAGCCATCATGACGCGCAAACGCCCGGACAAACCTACGCTGGCTTCTTTGCTTCTGCTGTTTCTGGGAACGATGCTGGCGGGAGGATTGCTGGAAAATGGGGGACTGCAGCAATTTCATCCCTTGGGGGTCTTGCTCGGATTGCTCTCAGCTGTCTCGTACACGCTCTTCATTATTTTTAGCGGAAAGACTGCACTGAGTATCAATCCCTGGCTCCGCAGCTCCAGCATGTCCACCGGGTCTCTCCTGTTGACGTGTCTGATCTATCCGCCTGTCTTTCTGATCGACGGCACGCTGTGGGACGGTTTGTTCCCTTATGTTATCTTGCTGGCGTTGTTTGGTATCCTGATCCCCACAGCCTGCTTCAATTTTGGAGTGCCGCATATTGGAGCTGGAATGGCCACGATTCTCGGAGCGGCAGAATTGCCGACGGCCGTCTTCGCGTCCGCCATTGTCCTGCAGGAGCAGGTAAGCTGGCTGCAAGTCGCTGGTGTAGCCATCATCCTGCTTGGAATCATACTGCCCAAACTGGTGCAGCGCAAACAGCCAAAA
Organism: Brevibacillus panacihumi W25; assembly: GCF_000503775.1. GTDB lineage: Bacteria > Bacillota > Bacilli > Brevibacillales > Brevibacillaceae > Brevibacillus > Brevibacillus panacihumi_A. Next base: position 343,131 of record NZ_KI629786.1, read on the forward strand.
ACCGCCTCACCCGCCGCCTAATCAGACCAGAAAACCCACCCGAGTGGAGCTATACGCTCTTCACTCAGGTGGGTTTTTGATAATCTCCAAGCTCTGTAATATAGATGCCAGCAAGCATCAGCATGACCCCTGTCCAGATGATTGGAGTCACGGGCTCGCCCCAAAGCAGCCAGGAGAAAAGAAAAGCGAATACCGCCTCAAGTGAAAGCAGGATGCTGACATGTACGGGAGGCGAGAATTGCTGTGCCTTGATTTGCACCACATAGGCAAGCAGGGTTCCGATCAGGCAGTCGAACAAAAAGGCAAACCAGCCGTACGGGCTCAAGGCCTGAGGCATTGGTTCGACGAAGAAAGCAATGACCAGATCGATGACCCCGACTACAAGCAATTGGATCATGACAAACATGAGGGAATCGACTTCAATCCGTTCCTCATATACGCGATCAACCAATAATATGTGCAGGGCAAAAAAGATGGCGCATAGAAAAACCAGAACATCCCCAAAGGCAATGCCTGTCCACCCCTCATCACCTGATAAAAACACCAGTCCTGCAAAGGCGAGGAGGCTGCCCGTCACGGCTGCTTTTCCCACGGGCTTGCGCCGCCATAAGTAATACAGAAAGGGAACGATGACGACATTGGTCCCTGTAATGACCCCCGCTTTGCCCGGCGTGGTCCGGTCTATGCCAAGGATTTGGAAGGTGTAGGCTGCACACAGGACGATCCCGCAGATCAATCCCTGCACCCAAACCTCACGACTGACTCCTCTCATTCGCCTCCAGACAAAGGGAAGGAGAATCAGGGAGGCCAATAAAAATCGCGTGCCCAAAAAGGTATAAGGGGCTATCTCCGTCAGAATGTCTTTGCTCAGGACAAAGGTATAGCCCCAGGCCAGCGCGATGAAAAGCAAGGATGCATCCGCCCAGATCAATTGCTTCTTGGTTGCCACTCAAGTCTCTCCTCTTTCATGGGGTTGCAAAGATCTCCCCAGTCAGTACCGGAGACTATTGTAACATTAGCTTATTAACCTTGGCGCTATTTTTGTAAGCCTAGCAATCGGGGTCCTGATCGACCCTTGCCTGTACACGAAGTTTCTTTTCTTTGTATTTCTTGTAGCCAAACACACACCCTATCACGGCCACGATCAACACCGCAATGGCTGGCGCGATTCCCCGGGTGAAGGTGTTCAGAAAAGCATCTATACTGGATGCTTGGTCTCCAATCACGTACCCGACCAAGAAAAGAATCAATGTCCATACTAAACCAGTCGTATAGGAAAACAACGCATAGCGGCGAAACGTCATTTTTCCGATCCCCACCAGGTAAGGCACCACATGACGCACCACCGGCAGGAAATAGCTGATGCACAAGGCGTAGCTGCCATAACGCTCCAATAAAGACTGGGCGCGTTCGACATGCCTGTTCATCCCCTTTTTCTTGCTGATCCAATTCAACGCGGGAGCACCTAGGGTTCTGCCTAGCACATATCCGAGAGACAAGCCGGACACGACGCCAAGATACGTGGCGATAAAAGCAGGGATTATACTCAGTACACCAATCGAAGTCAGCACTCCAGCTGACAATACAATAACCTCATCCGGAATGGGCATTCCTACAATACCCAACCACAACGTGAAGAAAAGGGCCGGATACCCAAACTGACCCACGGATTCACTCAGCATCTCTATACTCATCTTGTTCCGTTCCTCCTACTATTCGCAAAGGGTACCCGTACACAGATGAACGCATCTGCACCGCCCACTATACAGGCAATCACGCTGTTCAGGCGACTTGTAAATTTTAGCAGAAACAGGTACTCCGTCTCAAGGTGGAGACAAAAATCGCGCTCTTGACGGTATCTGTCGAAGAGACGATGCAGTACAATAAGAACATAAACAATGGTTCGGCTACTTTTAGGAGGGTTATTCATGGATCACAATGGCGTAAAAGCAATTACTCATGCAAGTGCATTTTTTGCACCTTTTCTGGTGCCTCTGCTCGTCTGGCTGCTCATGCAAGACCAACACGTCAAAAGAATGGCATTGCAGGCCTTGCTCTTCCATATCGCAATTGGACTGTTGATCAGTATCTCCGCCATATTTTCCTATATTTTGATCGGGATTCCTTTCTTGATCGTGTTCGGTCTGATGGGCATCTACTATCCGATCAAAGGCGTCATTTATTCGCTCCAAGGACGTCCGTTCCATTACCCGATCATCGGATCCCTGGTAGGTTACTAATTCTAATTCACACAACCGATAGACAGACGCAAAAGACCAGCGCTCTGCTATGAACGCTGGTCTTTCCCTATTCTCTTGGGGCTATTATTTCTTTTTGACAGGGCCGCGCCAGACGGAGATGCCTCCACGCAAATGGGCCAGTTTATCATAGCCATGCTTTTTGAGAACTTTGGCCGCCTGTTTGCTGCGCACGCCGCTGCGGCAGTAGAGCAAAATCTCATTTTTGGGGGATATCTCCTTGACCCGATTGTTCAGTTGGGACAAGGGAATATTGACTGCTGAAGGAATATGACCGGCTTTATACTCGTGCGGCTCTCGTACGTCGACGAGCAATACGCCGCTTTTTTGGTTCACTCGCTCTTTGAACTGATCGGCACTCAGGTTTTGCAGTCCTTTGACAGGAACAAAACGTGTTACCAAAAACCAGGTGAGCAAGGCGTAAACAGCGATTAATAGGATGCTTGTGAAATCCATACAAACATACGCCCTTTCTATCTAGCGGCTTTTTACCAGCAGTTCGATTGCTTCCTTCACCATTTTTTCCGGGTCCTTGCCTGTCCCCTCTTCTTCCAGCAAGCAGCGCTGCAGATTTTCGGCTACGATCTGGGCAATGGCGCGATCGGAAGCATTGCGGACTGCCGACAGCTGAGCCACGACTTCCTTGCAATTTTTCTGCTCGTCCATCATCCGGAGCACGCCTCGAATCTGTCCCTCGATCCGGCGCAATCGTCTTTTCACATCTTCACCATACGTATAGTCCATCTGCTTTCCCTCCGTTCCATTCATACGTATACCTGTATCCTATTATAGACGAAATCAGGGAGGTTAGATAAACAGATTCACTTTGGCCTGGGTGGCATCTCCGAGATAAGCAGCTACCCCGGCGAATTCCATCCCATCCACCAGCTCTTCCTTTTGCAGACCCAAAAGGTCCATCGTCATCGTGCAAGCAACCAGCTTTACCCCTTGCTCTTGCGCCAGCTCAATCAACTGCGGCAGCGACAGGGCATTGTGCTTTTTCATGACATGCTTGATCATGGCAGGCCCCATTCCCAGCATGTTCATTTTGGACAGACCCAATTTTTTCGCGCCCCTTGGCATCATCCAGCCAAATGCTTTCTCCAGCCAGTTTTTCTTCACGTTGACGACCTCGTCTTTGCGCATGGTGTTGAGACCCCAGAAGGTGAAGAAGATCGTCACATCATGGTCGTAGGCGGCAGCTCCGTTCGCAATGATGAATGCTGCAATTGCTTTATCTAAATCCCCGCTGAACAGGACAATCGTGGTTTTTTCCTTTTCCATTTTCCTCATGGCTCCTTTGTTGTTTAATACATATACCCCTATATGTATAATAAAGCCCTTGAGGTTCTTTTGCAACTAAAAAAGCAGGCACCCCGTAAAAGGCGCCCGCTTCATCAAGATAGAAGGGCAATGAGAGACAGCCAAAAGTACAGACCAGCCAGTGTCAGCAACAGGGTCGGAACAGTCAGTACGATTCCTGTCTTGAAGTACTGGCCCCAGGTGATGCGTACCCCTTTGCGGGACAAGACATGCAGCCAAAGCAACGTGGCCAAGGAGCCGATCGGAGTGATCTTGGGACCCAAATCGCTGCCGATGACGTTGGCGTAGATCAATGCTTCACGAATGATCCCGGAGGTGTCCGTCCCTTGGATCGCCAATGCACCGATCATCACCGTAGGCAGATTGTTCATCACAGACGAAAGCACAGCAGACAGAAATCCCATACCGACTGTAGCCGACCACAGGCCTCGATCGGCGATGGCCTGAATCAGTTCACCCAACGTATCCGTAAGTCCTACATTTCGCAATCCATACACGACCACGTACATGCCAATCGAAAATACGACGATGGACCAAGGAGCCTCTTGGATTACCTTTTTGGTCTGAATGCTTTGGCTGCTTCGGGCGGCCAGAAGAAAAATCACAGCAGCCGCCCCGATCACGAAGGAGACGGGTATCGCCAGTGCTTCACTTGCCAAAAACCCGATCAACAACAGACCAAGGATGACCCAGGAGAGGCGAAAAAGCCGGAGATCCTTCAAGGCTTCCCGTGGTTTCCTCAAGTTGTTCAGATCGTACTGCTTGGGAATGTTTTTGCGATAAAAAAGGTAAAGAACCAACAAACTGGCGCCCAGGGAAACGAAATTGGGCACGATCATCCGGGATGCATACTCCATGAATCCGATATCGAAGTAGTCAGCCGATACAATATTGACCAGGTTGCTGACCACCAATGGCAAGGATGTCGTATCCGCGATAAAGCCGCTCGCCATAATGAACGGCAAAATCATGGAGTCCGGCAATTGCAGAGCGCGCACCTGAGCCAACACGATCGGCGTCAATATCAGTGCTGCGCCATCATTGGCGAAGAAAGCAGAGACAGCCGCCCCCAACAACACGACGTAGATGAACATCAAGGTCCCGCTTCCCTTTGCAAACCGGGTCATATGCAAGGCAGACCATTCAAAAAAACCGATCTCGTCCAGGATCAAGGAAATGAGAATAATAGCGACGAACGCCAAGGTAGCGTTCCAGACGATTCCGGTGACAGCTGCGACATCTTCAAAGCTGACGACCCCGCAGATCAATGCCAATATAGCCCCGCCCGTCGCGGTCCAGCCTATGCCAAGCCCTCTCGGCTGCCAAATGACCAGCGTAATGGTCAAGGCGAAAATCAAAAAAGCCAACCACATTTCCACCGTGATCTCTCCCACTCTGTCTTTCGTCATACCTTTAGCATTATATAACGAGATGGTTTAACTGCGAGTAAATGTTTGAAAAGAAATGGACCAGCTCACAAGATTGGTTCTTGCGGCTGGCCCTTTGCCATTGTCTTGCATCTATGCCGTTTTTTCCGTATCGTCTGTATTTGCTGTCCCCAGCTTTTTCTTATATTTCGTGTAATAAATCAAGGTCAGGAACAACAGCCAGGGAACGCCCACGATCCACGAGATATTCCAGAATTCGGCGTCCAACCCCATCGTAATGAGTATCGCCGCGATCAGCACTACGCCAATGATTTGCAGTACCGGGAAAAGCGGTGCGCGGACCGGAAGCGTTTCCCCGCCCCGTGCTTCCCACAGCTTGCGAAATTTCAGATGGGAGAGCAGTGTCAGCAACCAGACGTACAAGGCCCCAAACAAGGCGATGCCAAAGAGGTAATTGTACGCCAGGGGACTGATTTTGGAAATAAGAGCGGCCGCCGCTACACCCAGGCTGGAAAGCAGGAGGGCATTGACCGGGGTGCCGTTTTTGGACAGCTTGCCCAAAGCATCGGGCGCAAATTGACTGCGCGAAAGGGAAAAAATCATGCGCGACGTCAGATACAGGTTGGTGTTCATGCTGGATAGCGCCGCGGTCATGACAACGAAGTTCATAATGCCGGCAGCCGCTGTGATACCAACGTGATCGAATACCAGCACGAACGGACTTTGCGAAATTTCCTTCGCCCCCGCGTGAATCCAGGGCACCACTGCAATCATGATGGCCATCGCCAGGAAGTAAAACACGATCAAGCGCACGACCATCGTTCTCATGGCTCGTGGAACCGCTGTCCTAGGATCCTTCGCCTCCCCTGCTGTCACCGCGATTACCTCAACTCCGACGAAGCTGAAAATCGCCATCAGCACAGCCATCCAGACACCGCCGAAGCCGTGCGGCATGAACCCTTCGTGTTTGGTAAAATTCTCAAATCCCACTGCCGGAGTGCCGATCCCCAGCACTACCGCAATACCGAAGATTATAAAAGCAATAATTGCCACTACTTTAATCATAGCAAACCAGTATTCAAAGCTGCCGAAGTTCTCGACCGAACGGGAGTTGACGTAAATCAAGGCTGCCCCAAAGCCTAACGTCCAGATCCATACCGGAATATCAGGGAACCAGTAGGTCATGTAGATCCCCACCGCGACAGCCTCGCCTCCTACGGCGATGACCTGAGCGGCCCAGTACGTCCAACGGGAGGTAAATCCAGCCCAGCCCCCAAGATATCTCTCTGCATAGACGCCAAATGAGCCTGCAGTCGGATGGGCGACCGCCATTTCTGAAAGACTGAACATCATGATGACGGCGATAAAGGCTGCGATGACGTAACTGAGAATAACAGCTGGCCCTGCATAACTGATCGCGATTGCGCTGCCCATGAACAATCCTGTCCCGATAGCGCCTCCCAAGCCGATCATCGTCAACTGTCCTTTTGTAAGCCCTCTGTGCAGACCGGATTCACGCTCCACGAATTGATCCTTCATCCTGATTCCCCCCTGTTGCTCTGTTAAAATTCGTATTATTCTGACTATTAGGAAGCTGATTTTACCTCTGTAGAACGATCCCCCCCTTTTCCCAACCATCTGGAGTAACAGACATCAATTGTCTTCCCCGCGATAAAGATGGAGATCAGCGTGTAGACAGAGTGCAATGCATCTGTCGTCAACCAAGAGGCAATCACGATCAGACTGTTGATCGCCATCATGCAGCGCCCGATCGTAAAGGCAGGCCACACTTTGGAAATGACGACACTGGCGATATCCACTCCGCCTGTCGTTCCTCCCCCGAGCAAAACCAGAGCGATCCCTCCACCGCTGATCACTCCCCCCAGGATGGTCCCCACGATCGGCTGCTGCCAACCGGGCAAGAACTCAAACAGGTAGAGGAAAACGGAGAGACTGATCATCCCGACCAGGCTGCGAATGACAAATTGCCTGCCGACGAACCGATAGCCCAGAAGAAACAGCGGGATATTGAGTAAAAAATAGATCAGCCCTAGCGAGAGCGGCAGCAGATAGCTGACCAGAATGGCAACTCCCCCCAAGCCAGGCGTCATAATCTCGTTCGGCTTCAAAAAGAGGTAGTAGGTGAGGGCCACCAATGCTGTCCCAGCAAAAATGAACCCCCACTCCAGCGATCGCTTCTTGTTAGAAACCCCCTCGCTCATCGTCAAGCCTCCTGCAGATGTGCAGCAACCTCTGCCAATGCATCGATAGCCGTCTTTACCTCTGCCTTGGTATTGTAATAATGAGGAGCAATGCGGATCACATCATTACGGGCCGAGACGATGACATTCCTTTCCTTGAGGAGAGCTTCCGCTTTTGACGCTTGCGGGATGTAGATAGCGGTGTTTGATGCCTTTTGGCTTTTCTCTACGGGACTGACCACAGTAAGGCCCCTCTCGCCGGCATACATCACAGCTGTTTCGGAGAGGTCTGACAAGTACGCCTCAATCCGCTCAACACCTACTTCATGGAGAAGGCGCAAAGCCGCATTGGCTGCGTAGCCATTGATCATCGGCGGCGTCCCGGTCTCAAATCGACGCGCACCTGCCGCGTAATCCAGGCAACGAATGTCGAAGGCGAACGGATTCGTACGTCCGAACCATCCAGTGACTGCCGGCTCCAGCTTTTCGGCTACCTCCTTTTTTACATACAGAAACGCAATGCCCGGAATTCCCAGCATGTATTTCTGCATTCCCGTTGCCAGGAAGTCGACATCCATGGCTTTGACATCGATGGCGACGCTGCCCGCAGACTGGTATGCGTCCACGAACAAATAGGAGCCTTTTTGATGCACGATCTCCGCAATTTTTGTGAGATCCTGCTTAAATCCGTTGTAATACGAAACATGGGGTATGGAGGTAATCAGCGTTTGTTCATTGACGAACTGATCATAGTACGCAAGCGGGATGACGGATTCCTGAGATGGAATAAACTTGACCTGCGCGCCCTTTTTTTCTTGTGCCAGCCACACGTGGCCAACGCTCGGAAAATCCATTTCTGTCGTTACGATCTGATTGCGTTTCCCGGCAAAATCGAAAGCGCTTGCAATCGACGATGCACATTCGGAGACACAAGACAGGACCGCGATTTCTTCGGGTTCTGCGTTGATCAGCTTGGCAAACTGTGTCTTTGCCTCCTCTACTTCAGCCATCCAGCGCATCCAGTCCATTCCGGTATAGCGCAGGGTATCTACATAGGAGTGAATGGCTTCCTCCACCTGACGGCTTAAAGCACTTTGAGAACAACTGGACAGCATTACCTGTTCTTGTAAAATCGGAAAATAGTCGCGTTCCTTCGCAAATGGAAACATACAAAAACCCTCTTTCCTCACTGTTTGGTTCATTTGTAGTGAACCGGCACACGGCAGCCGTTGCTGTAGTCCCAATGTAAATGAAATGACGCAATCTTAGCAGTAAAATCGTTTACAACGCGGTGTTTTTTCATAAATTTTCTGATAACGTTATGCTCTAAAAAACCACTTGCCCGGTCATTTCCACAAATGTTCCGTGTACGACCAGGCAAGTGGTGAAAACTGGCATCAAACCCTATGAGACGGACGTCGTCTGCTCGCGGCTAAACGAATAACGATACAGCATCAGGACAACAAGCAACAGAATTCCCAGCACCAGATAGAGATTGCTGAAGACAGCGGTGTTGACATATCCGTTCAGCGGATTCCAGTGAGTATCTGCCCCTTGGTCAACCACTTTGCTGTAGATGCCAGTCGAAACGGCACCAGCTATAAAACCCATCATCGAAAACAACCCCATCCCGACGCCCGTCTGTTCTCTCGGGAGAGCCCTCGAGATCGAATTGGAGAGTGAAATCTGCATAAACAATTGCCCCACTGTTCCGAAGATGAGGAAGCCGGCAATGAATCCGGGTGACACGCCCACAAAGACCGAAAGCAGCAAAAAGCACAACAGGATCAAGGCTGAAGCGAGCGTAAACAAGAAGGCATTTCCTTTGGTGTCTGCCAGCTTGCCAGCCCTTCTGCCCAGCATCGCCGATATTGCCGCAGCCGGAACCATGACAAAGCCGATCACCCCTGCTTCCAGCTGGTTGACCTCAGCCAGCAGCTGCGGCGTCAAAAACGGCAAGGAATACCCCATACCCATCACCAGCATCCCCATGATCAGCCCCAGCGCATACCGTTTGTTCCTCAAAAGCGAAAGAGATACAAAGGGGTTTTGCGCAAAACGAACTCGTATGAAAAATGCGATTCCTGCAGCCGCACTTCCAGCTGCTGCTCCCCAACCGCCCATCGTGACGGACCATAACAAAAGTGCCACCGCGGCAGCAAGCAGCCCACCGCCAAGCCAGTCAATCGGAGCGCCATTTCCCCGTTGATCATCCAGGTATCGGCGATAGAAAGGCAGCGTGAACAGAATGAGAAACGGGACGCAAAACAACCAGCGCCAATGAACGACACTTACAATGAAAGCCGCGAGAATAGGGCCGATGGCATTTCCGATCGCAAGCCCTGTAGCGGAGATGCCCAACGCTCGTCCGCGTGTTTCTGGCGGAAAGTAACGAACCGGAATCAACATCGCTGTTGCCGGGATAACCGATGCCCCGACCGCTTGCAGCGCTCTTCCCGCCAAGACCATCCAATAGGCCTGGGCGCAGAGTCCGACCAACGATCCGAGCAGAAATACAATGAGCCCGAACGTAAGCAGATTTTTCAGCTTATAGCTGTCGGCGAGCTTCCCGTACACGACGGAGCCCACTGCATAAATCAGCATGTAAATTGCCGTGACCCAGCTTGCCTCTGAGTAAGAAAGCTGGTATTCCGCACTCATCTGCGGAAGTACAAATTGAACATCATCGCACTCACCGAAGAAATGACCAGCGTGAAAGCGAGAATGCGTATCAAAACTTCACCGGGATTTTTCTGAATGCCTGCTTTCATTTCACGTTTCCCCCTTCCCTCATTTCAGACTACATTATAGAATGGGAGAAGAATAAGTTAAAATATATATATAATTATCAAACGATATACTTTGGTATATGAAACGGATGGTGCCAATGGAGCTGTTACAGTTGGTTTATTTTCAAAAAGTCGCCAAATTGGAGCATATGACGAATGCAGCCAAGGAGCTGCGGATTGCCCAGCCTGCCCTCAGCAAAACAATCGCCAGGCTGGAAGAAGATCTGGGTGTCCCGCTCTTTGACCGACATCATCGGCAGATCAAGCTAAATGCCATGGGGAAGGCATTTTTGAGCAAGGTAGAAACTGCCCTGACGGCGCTGGAGGAGGGACGCAGAGAGGTAGCAGATCTGGCGGGGCTGGAACGGGGAAGCATTCATTTGGCCACGACTACCTTGCATCGACTGTCGAAGCCGATCGGGGCATTTCGCGAGATGTACCCGGATGTCCATTTCCGCATTACACAGGTGTCTCCGGTAGATTTGCCCAAGATGCCGCAGCTTCTCGACCAAGGAGAGATCGACTTCTGTTTTACGGCGGCATCGCTGGACACGGACGGCATTCAGGAAGAGCCTGTTCTGACGGCAGAAGTTTACCTCGCTGTCCCTGCCCATCATCGATTGGCGGATCGGCAAAGCCTGTTCCTGCGGGAGGTGGCTGAAGATTCCTTTGTGGAATACAAGGTAGGACACCCCTTGCGGAAAACAAATGCTGACATTCTGCAGAAAGCAGGGATTCGCCCGAATATCGTATGTGAGATTGAGGAGCCAGCCGCATTGACCAGTCTTGTTCAGGCTGGGCTCGGGGTCGCTTTTGTGCCAAGGTGCTCGTCCGATGAGCCGCTCCCCTTTCCTGTTCTAAAAATCGATGACTTCCCCTGTGAGCGCTCCTATTCCATCGCGTGGAAGGAAAAGCGCTACTTGTCCCTGGCTGCCCGCACCTTTCAGGAAATTCTTGTAGCGTATTTTGCGAAAAGTGCCTCGTACTAAGGAAAAACCCGTACACATGCCCGCTGATTCGTAGGATGGCGGGTATTTTTCATTTGACAATTCTGACACCTCGTAATAACGTAAGGATAACACTAACTACTAAAAAAAGAGGTTATGATGGCGGATCTTTATCGGGAATTGCAGAAGCTCGGTTTTTCTCAATATGAATGCAAGGCCTACATCAGCCTGTTGAAGCATTTTCCGATGACAGGCTATGAAATCAGCAAACGATCAGGGGTCCCCCGCTCGATGATTTACGAGGTAGTGGGAAAGCTGGTCGACAAAGGGGCAGTATATACCGTACCATCCGAACCGGTTACCTACGCCCCTCTGTCCGCCAAAGAGCTGATCAGCCGTCAACGAAAAGAATTCGAGCAATCCTTTGACTATCTGGAAAGAGAGCTTGCGGCGCTGGAAAGCGAACAGGAAGTGGATGTCATTCGGCGCATCAGCGGAGATGACCTCGTAGTGGAGGAAATGCTTGACCTGATCGGCAAGGCCGAGGAGGAGCTCTGGCTTTCCATCTGGGAACCCCAAGTCCCGCTCATCCAGGGCGGGATAGACCGACGGGTTAAAGAAGGCATCCAGGTCTTTACGATGCTCTTTGGGAAACCGGAGAATCAGGTGGGTGTGACCTTCCATCACGATTACATGGCTCCAGAGGTAGTCGAAAAACGCATGAGCGGTCGCCTGAGCATCGTCGCCAGAGACCAAAAGGAAGTGTTGATCGCCAATTTTGCACCCAATACGGTTGCTTGGGCAGTCAAAACCCAAGATCCGGCACTGGTCCTGGTGGCGGTCGAATACATCCGGCACGACATCATGATGGCGGAATTGACCAAGGAGCTTGGTCCTGAAAAAGTGGAAGCTCTCTGGCGCAACAGACCTGAGCTTTTCCATGTCGTAACGGGCAAACGGTTCAAATAAATTTGGACCGTCTTTTCTTTCCTGTTTTTATAGTAGTTAGCTATATAACACCTATTATATGTATTCAGGGATTGGAGGAGAGGAGATGAGCCAAGAGCACATCCCGATGGAAACCTTGGCAGCAACACGAGGCGATGACACCTTTCTCAAAGGGGTAAAGGATTGCATTCCCACTCTTTTGGGCTATTTGAGCATTGGCTTTGCGGCTGGGGTTGTGGAGAAAACGGCAGGACTGAGCATTGCGGAGATTGCTTTGCTCTCGCTCGTCTTGTACGCTGGCTCCGCACAATTTATCGCAGCCGGAATGATCGCTGCGGGCGGTTCGGCTTCCGCCATTATCATCACCATATTCTTTATCAATCTTCGCCATATTTTACTGAGTGCTGCGCTGTCGCCCTTTTTCCGGCATCTTCCTCCTTTTCGCAACATGTTGATCGGCTCCTTGCTGACCGATGAGACATTCGGGGTAGCGATCAATGAGACGGCGAGGCGCAAGCAGATCAGTGAACGCTGGATGCACGGATTAAATATCACGGCCTATCTGAACTGGTTCGTCGCCAATCTTGCCGGGGCCTATTTTGGACAATGGATTGCCAACCCGGAAAAATACGGTCTGGATTTTGCCCTGCCTGCCATGTTCATCGGTTTGCTGGTCCTGTCGATGATCAGCCGCAACAGATTCGTACGGGATGGGGTTGTCGCGCTCAGCGCGGTCATCCTGACAGTGGCAATCTCTCTGGTATTTGGGAGCAATTTGGGCGTAATCGCTGCGACCTTGATCGCAGCTACGATTGGGATGGTGTTGGAAAGATGGAAGTAAGATGGGATATATTGCTGATCATATTGGGTGCCGCCTTGGTGACATTTGTCCCGCGTGTCCTTCCCCTGATGCTGCTGAGCAGGATTGCCTTGCCCGAATGGGGCGTACGCTGGCTGAACCACGTCCCGATCGCGGTCATGGCTGCGTTGATCGGACAGGAGATTTTTCTTCGGGATGGCAAATGGTCGCCGTTCACCTCTAACATCGAGCTGCTCGCTGCACTTCCCTCTTTTTTGGTGGCAATCAAGACGCGAAGCCTGCTGGGAACCGTTATCGTGGGGATCGTGACCGTCATGGCCTTGCGCTTTTGGTTCATTTGAACGTAGCTTCATGAGCCATGTGGCGGTACTCCGAAATAAAACAGGGTCATAAAATGGGATAAATATCCATATTATGACCCTTGATGTTACTCAATCGTGATGTCGTACTCCATTGTCTTGGCTGTTGTCCGAGCAATTTCCGAACCAAGCAGTTGTTTAACAATGTGGAATGCCATATTGATTCCGGCAGAAATCCCACCCGATGTCACAATGTTCCCTTCATCAACGAACTTGACATTCCTCTTTACACTGACAGCCGGAAACTCATTCTCGAGTCTATCATAGCTGGCCCAATGAGTCGTGGCCATCTTTCCGTTTAGAAGACCTGCCTTCGCCAACAGTAGAGCACCTGTACAAACGGATGTCATCAGTTGAACATTGCCCGCACGCTGCGAAATCCACTGAATGACTTTCTCGTTGTAAATCTCCTTCTCTCTGGCACCAATCCCGCCAGGAATCACCAAAATATCAAAATGTGGCGCATTGTCGAAACTGTAGTCTGGCTGCACTTTTAATCCATTGCAAGCCTGTACTAATTCTCCCGTCTCCGAAACTAGTTTTACGATAAACGGATTGGATTCCGGAGTATCCACAGGCTGATCCGGATATTCAGTAACGGAAAACACTTCGAAGGGACCAGCAAAATCAAGCACCTCAACATCATGGAAGAGAAATATACCTACACTCCACTGTTTTTTCACCATGGCTCACACTCCCAATTCCTATCTATTCCATTTAGTATACCACCCCCTATCTCCTGGTAGGGATTCCAGCTTTTTATGTAACCACGTCCATCAAGTTACGAAACTCATTCCTCAATTTACACTATCTTACTGTCTATTCCTTAAGTGAACACAAAAAATAAAGCATAAAGTGGCCAAAACGGCCACTTTATGCTTTACATTACACAACATTATGCTTCCTCTTTCATACCTGTAAGCGGAGAGAGTGGGATTCGAACCCACGCACGCCTCACGACGCCTAACGCATTTCGAGTGCGTCCCCTTATGACCACTTGGGTATCTCTCCATATGGTTTGCAGAAACATTATTTAATATAGCAAAACAATTACACAAATGCAAGTGGCAAATCCTTGCTACCCCTTGATTTGCGCTTGCTGATCGGACAAACTAGAAAGAGTGTGGAAGGCATCATGAAACAGGAACCTAACAGAAACGAGGAAAATAGATGAAACGTGAGCGTTTGGATAAAGTGTTGGCCAATATGGGGTTTGGGACACGCAAAGAAGTAAAGGCCCTTGTGAAGCAAAAAGTCGTCGTCGTGGACGGGACAATAGCGACGGACCCGGGCATGCACGTCATTCCCGAAGAACAGGAAATTGTCGTCGATGGCGAGGAGATCAACTACAAGCGCTGGGTATATGTGATGCTGAACAAACCGCCTGGCGTCGTCTCCGCGACAGAAGACAACCTGCATGAGACGGTCGTGGACTTGCTGCCTTATGATTGGGCGATCAAGGTGCATCCGGTAGGGCGCCTGGACATCGATACCGAGGGATTGCTGCTTTTGACCAATGATGGGCAGTTCTCCCATAGCCTGCTCTCTCCGAAGAAGAAAGTGGAAAAGGAGTACTTCGCACGCATCGAAGGCAGGGTAACCGAAGAGCATGTCCGAGAATTTGCCAAGGGCGTGGAGCTGGACGATTTTACGACCATGCCTGCCAAGCTCGAGATTCTTTCGTCTGGCGAAGTATCCGAGATTCGCGTCACGATTATGGAAGGCAAGTTTCATCAGGTGAAACGGATGTTTGCCGCCTTTGGATTGCAGGTCATCTACCTGCAGCGTATCCGCATGGGTCCGATCCCGCTCGATACCACCTTGGAGCTGGGCGAATACAGGGAACTCACCGAAGAAGAGCTGGAGCTGCTGAGCCAGCATATTCAGAAATAAATCGAGCAGGAGGGGGTGTCTAACCTCACCCCCTACCTCTCACACCGCCGTACAACCTATGGCAGAATATCGCCGTAGACACCTTTTCATCCCTTTTCGGCTTTGAGGTTCCAGAAAGAGAGAACGATATGATAAAAAATTTCCTGATTGCAATAAACCTGCTTATCACCATGAGTGTATTGACGGGGTTTTATTCAAAATCAACCGACACGTTGCAACAGTCATTGGAATCGAACCTTGTTCCCGTATCAGCGATGGAGCTTCCTTCAAAAACCATCATCGGATTTGGAGAGGCTACGCATGGCAACAAGGAATTTACCACGCTGAAATCAGATATTTTCAAGCATCTTGTCGAAAAGCAAGGATATCGCGTATTTGCCATAGAAGGCGATTTCGGCGGAGGACAAAAGGTCAATGAATACATAGCTGGAGGAAGCGGAACTGCACAGGAGGCTGCACAAGCAATCGGCTTTACGATTTACCATACGCAAGAAATGGCAGACCTACTAGCGTGGATGCGCTCCTATAATGAGCATCGGGATGCAAATGACCAAATTCATTTTTATGGCTTTGACATGCAACGCTATGACCATAACAAAAACGGGCTGTTCTCCTATTTAAAGAAGGTTGATCCGGCACTTGCCGCCAAATACGAGACTGCGCTTGTGAATCTGAATGATAAAACGGTGTACGATCAAAAGCTGGCCCTTGTACAGGAGGGGCTCTCCCATATTCAAAACTTGCTGGAGCGGATGAAAGAAAACAAGTCCGTTTATACCGCAAAAAGCACGGAGAAAGATTATGAATTGGCTCTGGCCTTTGCAGAGGCTATAAAGCAAAACGCTACACTGCGCGGAACGAATGCGAGCTATAACAATGCCCGCGATTCCTATATGGCGGAAAAAGCGCTATGGATTTTATCTTTTGAAAAGAAGCATTACGGCCGCGAGAATATGTTCATAACCGGACATAATGGACATATTGAAAAAACCTCTACTACAGCGGGAACGACAACCTGCATGGGAGCCTATCTCGCAAAAGCCTTGGGAGACCAATATTACGCCATAGGAAGTGAATTCTACGAAAGCTCCTTCCTAGCTAATGATGCCATCACCAACGAGCGCAAAGTGTTTACTGTAAAAAATAGTGGGAATGATCGACTCGCTGTTCGATTTGCTCAGACCAACATGCAGGCTGGCTTCCTGGATTTTGCAAAGGCAAGACATGATGATCATTTCCTTGCTTACCTGAATAAAGCCCAGCCCATCAGTGCAATCGGCGCAGTCTTTAGTGGATGGTATGGGAAAATGGAAAAGATGTATACGTTGCAGATGATTCCGGCAAAAGCTTTTGATGCCATGATTTTCGTACGAACCGCCACTCCTTCGGTCATGGTAACGGATTAATCGAATGAACGAAGAGAATGCCCTTCCGCTCATGCAGAAAGGCATTCTCTTTCCAGTTTTATTCGTCAGCAGAGCTAGCCCGCTTTTTGCGCAGACTGCGAAAAAAATCCTTCAGCAATTGCCCGCACTCTTCGGCAAGCACGCCCTCTACCACCGGAACCTGATGATTGAAGCGAGGTTCCTCCAGCAGATTCATCAAAGTCCCGGCACATCCTGCTTTGGGATCGACTGCCCCGTATACGACCTGCTCAATCCGGCTTTGCACAATCGCCCCTGCACACATGGGACAAGGCTCCAGTGTCACGTACAAGGTGCAGCCGATCAACCTCCAGCCGCCCAGCTTTGCACTGGCCTCCCGAATCGCGATCATTTCGGCATGGAGTGTCGGGTCCTTCTTCGTCTCCCGCAGGTTGTAGCCCCTGCCGACGATTTCCCCGTCGCGAACGATCACCGCCCCGATCGGCACCTCACCGATTGCCGCCGCTTTTTTGGCTTCCTCTATTGCGGCACGCATATAGGTCTCATGCTGCCCATGCATCTCCATCATCACTTTTGACTGAAGACGCCTTCAAACACCAGGGACTCCAAAGGTTGGCGTGTCGATGGCTTCTCCCGCTCCTGCAAGGCTTCCGGCAATTCTTCCTTCACTCCCTGATACCCAATCGCAATCACGATTTGTGGTTCGTATTCGGATGGGATACCCAAGTCTTCACGCGCTTTTTGCGGATCGAACCCACCCATGGCATGCGTGACCAGACCTTGGCGCGTCGCCTCCAGCGCCAAATAGCCCCATGCTGCTCCAGCATCTAACGCATGGGAACGAAGGGCGGTTCCACGCGAGCTGATGGTTTTGGACAAAAGCAGGACAAGTACAGGAGCCTTCTCGCACCAGATGCGATTGCCTTCTGCGATAAACGGATAAAAACGCTCCTTGTCTTCTTGCGTCCGAGCTACGATAAAACGCCAAGGCTGTTCGTTGCTTCCAGACGGTGCCCAGCGCGCCGCTTCGAACAGGCGGGACAATACCTCATCGGAGACGGGGTCGGTCTTATACGAACGCGGAGACCAGCGATTTAAAAAAACAGGGTCAATATCATGGCCTGCTTGTCGATTTTCTTTTACTTCAGGTGTCAAAACATTCCCTTTCATGATGATTCATACCTCCCTGGATTTTTTGCCAATCCCTACCGTCCTGTTCCCATTCACATACTCTTAGCGAGATTACATACATTAATGGTGTAAGGAAATGGGTACAAGTGACAGAAATCCTCGTTTTGGAGGGATGCGAGTGGGCTTAACCTCGACCAACCACCTATTTGACTCTTTTCATAGCCCCACCAAAGGACGATTAGCCAAAGAAGATGTCTTTTCCTTGATCGCACAGACCATCGCTTCCCATACAGGACCTTTCGAAATCATCGTGGGAGCCGATTCCCAACTGAAAAGCCGCGGTACTTTTTTTGCGCTCGTCATCACCGTGATCCGGCCAGGACATGGCGGAACCTTTTTTTATCACAAGTTCCAGGAACGTCGCTACTCATCTTTGCAACAGCGCATCTTTCAAGAGGCTGTCTACGCTGTGGGATTGGCTACGGAAGTACGTCAATACCTTCGCGACCATCAGCTCGACACCCCGGTCCGGCTCCATTTTGACATTGGCACGAACGGACCTACTCGTAAGTTTATCCAGTCCCTTCTCAGCCTAGCAGCTTCGAACCACTTTCGCGCAGAGATAAAGCCCCATTCCTTCTGCGCCTCCACGATTGCCGACAAGTTTACCCGTTAACGAGATTTCTACAGCGGAGCGCTGCCACCAGCGTGCCCGCTATTTTTCTGCCGCTTTCCTCTATTCGTTGTCTCCTCTGCGATCTCCTACCTTCCCAGCCTTCCCCAAGTGTCGATTGCTTTTTCCCAAGAATCACGCATATCTTTCCAAAATCTTTTATATAGTAACGATAATCCAATAGAAAAACCGGAGAGATCTGGGGTGAGGAAGATGGCGGGAGAAGGTGGGCAAGCTCGACCTTATACCATCACGCGCATTCTGAACCACAACGTCGTCCTGGTCGAGGAATCCTGCTCTTCACAGGAAATCGTCTTGTTCGGAAAAGGAATTGGCTACGGGATCAAACCGGGGGAAACGGTACAAATCACGGATGCTCGTGTTGAAAAACGCTTTCGACTGGAACAGGAGCACCATCAAGTGCAGTACCAGGCGATGCTGAACCAGGTCGATCCCGCTGTCGTCGGCATTGCCGAGGAAATTATCGCACTTGTAGCTCAGGAGATTACTCCCGTCTTGAATGAACACGTCCATGTCGCATTGCCGGATCACATTCACTTTGCTATTTATCGGCTGCGCAATGGGTTGGAGATTGTGAATCCCTTTTTATTTGAGGTTCAAGCCTTGTATCCCAAAGAATACCTCCTCGCCGGGCGAGCAGGCGAGATGATTCAGAAGGCTTTTTCCCTGGGTATTCCCGAGAGCGAGATCGGTTTTCTAGCCCTGCATATTCACGCAGCCGTCAGTCACACCCCGGTCAACAAAACCGTCCAGCTTACGCATTGGACCGGCGAATGGGTGAGCCTGATCGAGGAACGCGCTCAACAGCAGATCGACCGAAGCTCTGTAGATTACGTCCGGCTGATCACACATTTGCGCTTCACTGTCGAGCGGGTCCAACAGCGAAAGCCCATCAAAAACCCTCTGCAGGATCGGGTCAAAGCCATGATTCCAGACGTTTATCCCATAGCCGAAGCCCTTTGCGCATCCATCGCAGAAAAGCTGGGCGCATCTGTGCCAGAAGATGAGGTGGGCTATCTCGCCCTGCATCTGTACCGTATGTTCTATCGTCCAAATTGAATATTCACCCTGCGTGTTACTAGCTCGACTAGGCATGAGCAGCTATCCGTGACAGACGCCATCCATGCGTCTGCCAAAAAGCTGCTTCATGCCTATTTTTCTTGGCACATCATCAAAGGAGGCGCTTATGCTGTTCCGATTATTCTCGCGCAACAATCCGCAAAAGGAAATCAACGTCCTGGCTCCCTTGACTGGCAGCGTACTGCCCCTGTCACTCGTGCCCGACCCGGTATTTTCCCAAGACGTGCTGGGCAAAGGAGTGGCCATCTCGCCCACTGATGAGCTTCTGACATCACCTTTGACAGGCCGAGTCACGCATCTTTTCCCGACGCATCATGCTATCGCCATAACCAGCGACTGCGGTCTTGAGTTTCTTCTGCACATCGGAATCGATACGGTAAAGCGAAAAGGAGAGGGCTTCTCTGCGGTCGTGTCGACAGGGGATCGGGTAACGGCTGGAGATGCCTTGATCCGTTTTGACAGGATGCTTTTGCAAAAAGCGGGATTCTCCCTTGTTACGCCCGTCATCCTTACCAATCCCGATGCCATCTCCCGCTTGGAAGTAACGGCAAATGAGCAAGTGACAGCCGGGAAAGACACATTGATGCGTATCTTGCAGAAATAGCTTCTCTTCACACGTTCGGTCTTGCCTCTCCGCCCTCCATCTCCTGCTTTCTTCCCGTTCTTTATTCCTGGAGAGGCATGCTGATACAACTTTCATCCAAGGAGGGTTTACTCATGCTTGCCTTTTTGCAAAGGATTGGGAGGGCATTGATGCTTCCCGTCGCCACGCTCCCGGCTGCGGCGCTATTGCTTCGCTTCGGGGCGATCAACTACGAGACCGAGTTTCATATGGGGGCATCGGTCGGAGGCTTTCTCAACCAGCACATCGCTCCCTTCCTGTTTGCCGGCGGTTCAGCTATCTTTGACAACCTCCCGCTGATTTTTGCTGTCGGTGTCGCCATCGGCCTGGCTGGAGATGCGGTCGCTGCTCTGGCTGCGGTCATCGCTTATATGGTCCTCACTTCGGTCCTTACCAAAGTGCCTGGGGCCATCCCGTTTATAGCCGAGGATGCCAAGCTGAACATGGGAGTTCTAGGAGGTATTCTGGCCGGAGGGATTGCCGCTTACTTCTACAAAAGGTATCACACGATCAAACTGCCGGATTGGCTTGGGTTTTTTGGTGGAAAACGTTTCGTCCCGATCATCACTTCCATCGTGATGGTGCTGATCGGCATCGTGTTTGGGATCATCTGGGGGCCGATTCAAGAGGTTCTCGATAATGTGGGGAACTGGATAGTAAGTCTGGGGGCCATCGGAGCCGGATTGTTCGGATTCTTGAACCGTTTGCTGATTCCATTTGGGCTTCATCACGTCCTCAACGCGATCGCCTGGTTCCAGATTGGCGAATATACGGACGCGACCGGGAAAGTCATCAATGGCGACCTCCACCGCTTCTTCGCTGGCGATCCTTCGGCGGGACTGTTTATGACTGGCTTCTTCCCGATCATGATGTTTGCTTTGCCGGCTGCTGCGCTGGCGATTGTCCACACGTCCAAACCAGAGAATCGCCAGGTGATCGCCTCCATTTTTATGGGGACCGCACTAACCTCATTTTTGACAGGCATTACGGAACCGCTGGAATTTGCCTTTATGTTCGTGGCTCCCGTGCTCTATGTCGTGCATGCTGTCCTGACCGGGTTGTCCGGCTATATCGTGACCGCGATGGGGATCAAGCACGGCTTTGGCTTCTCTGCAGGATTTATCGACTACGCCGTCAATTTTCCGCTCTCCACCAACGCATGGGAGATTATCCCCGTGGGTCTGGCCTTTGCCGTCGTGTATTACTTCCTCTTCCGCATTCTCATCGTCAAATTGAACATCATGACTCCCGGTAGAGAAGACGAACCGGGCGAGTCGCTTGCAGCCAGCGGGTTCAGCTCCATGCGGGAAAAGGCGGAACAGGTACTCGCCAGCATCGGGGGCAAGGAGAATATCATCCAGGTGGAAGCCTGCATCACTCGTTTGCGCCTCCACGTGAAAAATGAAAATTTGATACAGGAAAAAGCGCTCAAGGATTTGGGCGCCGCAGGAATCATCAGGCTCGGCAAAGGTCAGGTGCAGATCGTCTTTGGCACCCAGTCTGAGCTGTTGAGAGATGAGATCATGAGATTGTAAGAAAGGCTGCAGCCTATTTGGAGTGGGGCGAATCTTCCTGGTGTTGCAGGGAGGTGCGCCTTTTTTATATTTTTTCGGTCTTTCCCGCTGCTTCCGCCTGCAGCTGCTTTTCAAATCGAAGGAGCCGCATCACAAAATCATCGCACGCGTCCTTGCTTTGCGGAGCCATCATCTTGATTTCATATCCGATCGTTTTCTTCCAAATCTCCAACTGACGCAGGTTGGCATCGTATGGTTTCACGGAAATTCACCCCTTGTCTCCCTCTTCTGGTGCTTGCTGATTCAGCAATACGTACGCCCGAATAGATCTTGCAGCCCGCAGTGCAGCTTTTTAGCCAAGATCGGCAGATGGCCTGCCTTAAACTCGTATTCGCCCTTTTCATATTTCAGGTAGGAAGATGCATGCTTGAACCCTAGCGATTCAGCCATCTCCTGTTGAGTCAACCCGCGCTCCAGCCTGCGTTGGATGATGTAAGCGAGATCGATTTCCTTCATTCGCTATGATCCTCCTATTAAAAATAGAAAATCCTGACATTTTCATCATATCGTTTCTGTTTTAACAAAGTCAATACAATCATTGTTATTTCGACAAAATCTGTTTTTTCCGTTTTGGAAAATTGTTAAAATGAACTTGCCATTATGGAAAGGTGGTACCAGCATGTCAGTGGTAGGCAAACGAATCAAATGGCTTCGCGAGCAAAAAAAATGGTCCCAGCTCGAGTTGGCTGAAAAGCTGGGGATTCATAATACAGTCCTATCCCGCATTGAATCCGGTGAAAAAAAGGGAGTCGACCATCATCTCATCTCCCAGGTAGCCGATTTATTTGAGATTTCGACGGACTTCCTGCATGGCAGAACAGACACCCCCGCTCCCTTCTGGCAACAAGCCTCCGTTCGTGAGGAGCATGCTCCGTTTCTGAATTTGGAGGGGTTGAGTCTGGATGATTTGGAAGAAGTACGGACCCATATTGAATATTTGAAATGGAAAGCCAGGAAATCCAAATAGGAAGAGGCTGACTCGAAAAGATCGTGATGAAAAACGACCTTTTGAGTCAGCCTCTTCTATTCATCTTCGCTTGATTGCGCAACATCATCCAACTCGATCCACGTTTGGCACCAGCTTTCAATTTCCTTTAACGCCGGTCCCAGGGCAAGCCCTTTTTGCGTCAGCGAATATTCTACGCGAACGGGAGCTGAGTCCGTATAAACCTCGCGATGCACCAGACCTTCTTTCTCCAGATCCTTCAATCGTTCCGAGAGCAGCCTTCCGCTGATTGGCAGAGCGGCTTCCAAGGCGCAAAATCGCTGCGGCCCCGACAGCAACTGGTAGATAATAAGCCCTGTCCAGCGTTTGCCGAGTAGCTGCATGCCTTTTTCGAACCTAGGACAGAGGGAAGACTGTTTCATACCTATCACCTCATTCTCCTTCCAGTATACCGCTGTTTTTGAAATCCATCAAAACGTATGAACTGGGTTGTCGCCCAATGCCGAATCTTGTCCCCTTTTATTGGGAATAAAGATTGGGTTGACATCATATATTATTATTGTATACTAACTAATGAAAAGTAATCAACTTACTTTATATATTTACTGGAGGTTGTACACTCATGAATCAACGTTTTGAATGGAGCTTACTCTTGATACGCGTCGTGGCAGGGATCACTTTTCTGGTCCACGGTATCGTCAAATTTCAAATGGGCTTGGACAACGTCGCCGGTTTTTTTGGCAGCCTGAGTCTGCCTGCTTTTCTTGCTTATCTCGTAACCTTTTTGGAAACAATTGGCGGACTTGCGCTCATTCTCGGTTTTGGTACGCGTATTTTCTCCGCTTTGCTGGGAATCGTGATGGTCGGAGCGATTTTTACTGCCAAGCTGGCGGGCGGCTTTTTGGGAGATGGCTCGGGTGCCGGTTACGAGTTGGATCTCGCACTGCTGTCCATGCTGCTTGCTCTGGTCATCAGCGGAAGCTCGCGTTATAGCGTAGATTCATTGTTCTCGAATCAAAAATCATCTTGACCGATACTCGAGAAATATGATACTTTTTTAAATGTCATGACATATATGTCATGACATTTATTTTGTTGGAGGGGATTTTTTGAGACTGGACGACGCATTGGGATTTGCCATCAACAATACGGGACGAGCCGTCACGCGCCTCCTGATGACCGCATTCGCCCCCTATGATGTGACACCAGAACAATGGTCCATATTGAAGCGATTGGAAGAAGGCGATGAAATCTCCATCAAAGAGTTAAGCAAACGAGTAGGAAAAGATCAAGCAAATGTGACGAGAATATCCGACTTGTTGGAGCGCAAGGGACTGGTCTTGAGAAAACCGAATCCGGAAGATAAGCGATCATCGCTGGTTTGTTTGACGGAAGAGGGAAAGCAAATCATTCGCCAGCTGGACCCGATCGATGAGCACGTCCAACAAGTTCTTGTGAAAGGGATAGCCGAGCATGAGATGGAGCTGGTAAAACAATTGCTCACAAAAATGAGAGAAAATTGTAACGCGGAACTTCAAGGTTAGACGAAATACGTTTCCGTGGGGATTGGAGAGATCATCATTGGAAAGACAGCCCCTGTGGCGCAAAGACTTTCTTAGCATTTGCCTTAGCAGCTTGTTTCTTTTTATTACGTACTACGCCCTGGTGGCTACGCTGCCGATCTATGTCATGGAGATATTGAACGGCGGTGACCGGGAAGCAGGATTGACATTGACCGCCTTTATCATCGCGGCCGTCCTGTTTCGGCCGTTGGCAGGCAAATGGGTGGACGAGCTTGGCAGGAAAAAGATATTCCTCCTCTTCTCCGCTGTATTTATGGTATCCACGTTTCTGTACTTCGGGATCGCGAGCCTCGTGTTTTTGCTCGCTCTTCGCTTCGTTCACGGTGTAAGCTTCGGCTTTGCTACGACGGCCATGGCTGCTATTGCTACCGACCTGGTTCCCGACGAGCGAAAAGGGGAAGGGATCGGCTACTACGCGATGTTTATGAATATTGCGATGGTGATTGGCCCGTTCATGGGGTTGACGATCATGCACCAGCTCGGCTTTACAACGCTCGTGGTGATATTGTCTGTGCTGTCTATTCTTTCTTTCGTATGCGGCGGGCTCACACGCGTTCTCGAACACAAACGCTCCGTGAAGCCAACAGCCAACAGAGCCTTTCATTGGAAAAATTTCATTGAACCGGGTGCCGTACCTATCTCCCTGACTGCTTTGCTGCTTTCTTTTGCCTATAGCGGACTGCTCTCTTTTATTCCTGTTTATGCAAAAGAGCTGGGGATGATGGAGGTCTCGAGCTATTTCTTTGTCATTTACGCCATTATGATTGTTGTATCCCGTCCTTTTACCGGGAGATTGTTTGACCGGATGGGGGAAAACATCGTCGTATACCCCAGTATCATCCTGTATGCCATCGGATTGATTCTCCTGAGTCAAGCACATACGCCGACCATGTTTTTGGTGGCGAGCGGCGTGATCGGACTCGGGTATGGCAGTGTTTTTCCGAGCTTTCAAGCCATCGCGATCAAATCTTCCCCGACGGAACGCCGCGGCTTGGCGACCGGGACCTACTTTCTCTTGCTGGATACCGGGATGGGAGTTGGATCGTTCGTACTCGGGATCATTGCCTCGTCTACGAACTATAGCTTCATGTTTATCCTGTCTTCTTTAGTGGTTGTATTTGGGGGGATCGTGTATTATACCTTGCATCATAAAAGGGCCGCGAGAAGGAAGCGGCAGGAAGGTTTGCAGGTTGTGAAAGGTCAAATGTAAAAAGGAAAAATGAACTGCACCCCGTCAAGTAGACAGTACAAATAAGTAAAAGTTTTAAGCGGCCTTAGTTCTGAATTCCGTGGGACTGAGGCCGTTTAACTTTGCCTGTAATCGCTCGTTATTGTAAAAGTGGATATAGGTATCGATGTCCTTCTTCAACTCTTCAAACGAGTTGTATGTAGTCAGGTAATACATCTCGCATTTCAAGGTTCCCCAGAAAGATTCCATTGGTCCGTTGTCAATGCAACGGCCAACACGTGACATGCTTTGGGTAATGTTTGCTTTGTCCAGTTTCCTCTTAAAAGCCGTCGAGGTGTATTGAAACCCCCGGTCACTGTGAAGCATAGGAGTAGCGCCCGGCGTAGCCTCAAGCGCCTGGTCCAGCGTTTTAAATACGAGTTTGTTGTTGTTCGAATGCCCGAGCACATAGGAAATAATGTTGTTGCTATGGAGGTCCAGGATGGCGCTGAGGTAAGCTTTCTGACTATGTCCATATTTGAACTCCGTTACATCGGTCAGCCACTTCTCATTGAGCGCTTCAGCATGGAACTTGCGGCCTAGCAAGTTCTCGGCAATATGCTGTGGAGCGGAACGCGGGTATTGCTTTTTCTTCCTACGGATTACCGACTGGATCCCTGCGAGGGTCATGAGCCGCCGAATTCGTTTGTGATTAATGGGTTTGCCTGTTTGACGACGGAGCTGGACAGTGTGCCGCCGGTAGCCGTAGATGCCGCGCACCTGCTCATGAAGGGTCAGCATGTCCTTCGTCAGTTGCTCGTTTTCTTGTTCCTGCGGGCTGGGTTTGTGGTTTACCCACTTGTAATAACTGGAGCGCTGAATCTGTGCAACCTCACACAACAACTGCACGCTAAACCCTTGTTCTTCATGTACCGCTTGTATGGCCACATACACATGCCTCCGTCGATGTCTGCTCAAACTCGCCTCCTTTGAATTTCCTTCAACTTTTTTAGAAACGCATTCTCCGCTCTAAGCCGTTCATTTTCATATTCGAGCTTCTTCATCTCCAGCTTGTGACGCTCGGCCTCGGTTAACTCCTCAGACGCTTTCTTCCGTCCTCGCCCGTCCTGAAGCGCATCTTGTCCGCCGTTCTCGTACTTCTTGACCCACTGGTACACTTGGTTGTAGGAAACATTAAACTGCGCTGCTGTTTTCCCATAGTTGCGCTTATGTGCCATACAGTAAAGCACGATATCAATTCGTTCCTGCCACGTAGTAGAACGTCCTTTGGTCATAGCCGATGCTCCCTCGTTAACCGATTTAAAGCTGCTATGACTATTATACTTGGCAATCCAGCTTCTGAGCTGAGTTCGGCTTGCAATTTTGTATGTATCGATGAGTTCATATTGTGAATACTTCCCCGACAAATAATCTTGAACCGCTTGAAGCTTTAATTCGGGGGAATACCGGTTATTCTTGATTCGGATTTCTAACCCTTCCATTCCGTACAATTCATACTGATGCCGCCAAGCTCGCAAGGTCTTCTTATGGAGATTGTACTTGTGGGCGACTTCCACCAGAGTGCCCCCACCTGTTTTCAACTCCTCCAAAATCGCCAATTTCTCCGCGCCACTATACTCATTCTTCTTAGCCAAAAGAAATACTCCCCTCCAAGTAGTAGGTTTGTTTTTTAAACCTGTCTACTTAAAGGGGAGCATATCACTATGAGGAGGGCTTTGCTTTACCACCATTCCTATTTCACTTCTACCGTAAAATCCTTCAACGGTCGGCCTGACCAGCCTTGCTTCAATGAAACGATAAATCTGTAGCTAGCTTTCGGTGCGTTTTTGCTGGCTTTTACTTTGATTTGGACTGTTGCCGTTTCTCCGGGCATGAGTTCCAGGTCTTTTTCAGGATCTGTCATCACCTTTACCATATTGGGGCTGTTGTAGGCGAAATGATAATTGACATCAATGGTGTACTTAGCGGTGTGGACTCTGCTGTCGTTGGACACCTGAACATTTTCAATGAGAATTTCTTCACCTGGGGACAACAAGTATTCACCATTGGCATTCATTCCGGCTTCCGTAGATGTACTCTGTGGCTCTGGTGCTGGTGCTGGTTTGTCTATAGCTTGAGGTTGTTCGATTGGTGGCGCAGTCACAGTCTGATTTTGTGGGTATTGTTTTATCAAGTAAACAACTACATCATTGGTTTCAGGATAATGGTCCACTTTTACCATCGTATAGCCGGTAGGGGACTGATAGAAATCAACGTTGCCTGAATCTGTTGTTTTTGCAAGGCTGGTCAACCATGGTTTATTCAAAATTTCCTTTGTTCCCTCGTATGTCATGTAGCTAATGTATTGGTCCTGGTCATCGAAAAAAATGGACAAAGAACCGTATTGATAACATAAGCTCCTCGTCTCGCCATCCACGTAGGACTCAGACATCGGGTTCCCCAGCAACGTTTTCACTTCTTCTTTTGTTAAATCAAAAGTAAGTACCTTTTCCGTGCCATTCTGATTGTAAACAGCTGCATACTCGTCCATCTGAAGAGATGCATAGAAAGGCTCAACCGTTGCTACAGACGGATTGTTTACCGTTTCAACAACAGGAGGGGGCGGTTGGGGTTCCGCGTCATTCGCTACTTCCGGCGGAGTCGTCATTTTAACAGCGGTGGGTTTTGGGGAGTCAAAAACGAATTGATTCAACAGGAAAATAGAGCCTCCAGCTATTCCAAGAACGGTTCCGATCACAACCATGAATTTCCCTAACTCGCTTTTTGCGTCATTGTTTTTTGCCAAGATGAATCCTCCTATAATACAGGCCGTTGATTACTTCTTTGTGTCTTTATTACTTATTACCCGCTAGCGAAGATTCGTTAAACATGTGAACCTTCTCCTCTTCCGGACCTGAACCAGCGAGGATAATCGTTCCCACGCACATCAAAAAAGCTTCGATCCCAAAGCGGGATGAAGCTTTCGTTCTTTTTAAGCGTGATTTACGCGATTCTGCGGCGTCTCTCCCATTACTCCTTGGATCAGATTGGCCGCAGCCAGCTCTGCCATCCGTGTCCGCGTCTGGATGGACGCACTGCCGATGTGTGGCAGCGTGACCACATTGGGCAAAGTCAGAAGCGGATGATCAGGATCGACTGGTTCCTGCTCAAATACATCAAGTCCCGCTGCCCAAATCTTGTTCTGTTTCAACGCTTCATACAAGGCTGCTTCATTGACAATGCCGCCACGGGCCGTATTGATGAGAATCGCCGATTTTTTCATCAAGGACAGTTCTCTATCTCCGATCAGGTTCCGTGTCTCTTCCGTATACGGTGTCATCACACAGACAAAATCGGATTCCCGCAGCAAGCTGTCCAGATCGGCAAACTCGATTCCCCATGTTTTTTCCGCTTCTTCCTTGCGACTGCGATTGTGATAGAGGATACGCATGTCAAAGCCTTTTGCCCGTTTCGCCAGCGATTCGCCAATCCGGCCCATGCCAATAATCCCGAGCGTCGCCCCATAGATATCCTGACCGGTTAGCAGCATCGGGGACCATGTTTTCCAGCTTCCCTCTCGCAGAAAATCAGATGCTTCCACAATTCTGCGTGCGGTGGCCATCAACAAGGCAAACGTCAAATCTGCAGTGGTTTCCGTCAGTACGCCGGGAGTGTTGGTCACGAAGATGCCTTTTTCGGTAGCCGCAGCTACGTCGATGTTGTTATAGCCAACAGCCATATTGCTGATGACTTTTAACTGCTTCGCTTTTTGCAATAGCTCCTCGTCAATCGTCTCCGTCAAGAGACAGAACAAACCGTCAATGTTTTCGATTTTTTCTTCCAATACGTCGCGTGGGACAGGAACGTCTTCTTCCTCCCACATCTCAACCTGACAGACTTCGCTGATCTTCTCCAACGTGCTATCGGGAATTCGTCTCGTAATATATACGTTTGGTCGCAAGGTACACCATCCTCTCTGAAAACTTCGCTATGCGAACCGCTTCATGAACCTTATTATCTGCTCCACTCGTTCCTGTACCCATCCTTCAGCCTGTTCCATCGCCTCATCGAGACTGCAAGGCTTGGGCACGATCGAAAAGCCTGCAAGCAAACCGATCTCATCCATCTGCTCACTAGTCAGCTCCATGCCTCCACAAATGGCGATAGTCGGTATCTGATAAGGCTTTGCTTTCTTGCATACGCCAGCAATGACCTTGCCAGCCATCGTTTGTTCGTCCAGCTTCCCTTCGCCCGTGATGATCAGATCGGCAGCTTGTATGTTTTGCTCAAATTGAATCGCGTCCATGACAAGCTCAATTCCGGATTTGAATTCTGCATGAAGGAATGCCAGTAAGCCAGCCCCCATCCCGCCAGCAGCCCCGCTTCCGGGCAGATGACGGACATCGACTCCCAGCTGCTTTTCTACTACGTCAGCAAAACGGGATAGCGCCATGTCCAAACGCTGTACCATCTCTGGTGTAGCTCCCTTTTGCGGTCCGAAGACAGCCGATGCTCCATTGGCACCGCATAATGGGTTGTTCACATCGCTGGCGATGGTAAAGGTAGACTCTTGCAGCCTTTTGTCCAATCCGGAGAGGTCCATGTAAGAAAGCTTTTCGAGTGAAGCCCCGCCTTTCGGTAGCAAAACGTCATCCTGATCGTAGAATGAAGCCCCCAACGCTTTCAACATGCCGACTCCACCGTCATTGGTAGCGCTTCCGCCCAAACCTATGATGAATTTTCGATAGCCTTCGTTCAGGGCGTGTACGATCAGCTCCCCGGTTCCGAAGCTGCTTGTGATAAGCGGATTTCTCTCATCGGGCCTCAACAGGGGCAGACCAGAAGCCTGAGCCATTTCGATAATCACTGTAGCATCGTCGCCAAGGATGCCATAGACTGCTCGAATGGGCCTGCCCAATGGGTCGTTTACCTGTACGAGCCTGGTTTGGCCTTTGGTGGAATAAACCATGTTCTCCACGGTTCCTTCCCCACCGTCTGCCAATGGCAGCTCGATCACTTCAATCTCCGGATCCACAGCATGAATGCCCCTGCGCGCAGCTGCGCATAAGTCTCGGGCAGATATCGAACCTTTGAAGGAATCCGGTGCTACTACGACTCTCATTCCGTTCCCCCTTCTACTTCAAGATAGATGGCAGCCAGAGAGATATCTGCGGTAAATAGGTTACCAACAGAATATCAATAATTAGAATCAAATAGAACGGCAGCATCGCCTTCATGATTTGTTCGATGCGTAGTCCAGCAATCTGACAAGCGACAAATAAGTTTACTCCAATAGGCGGCGTAACCATTCCAACCGCCAGATTCACAATGATGATGATTCCAAAATGGAGCGGATCAATACCGAATTGCATGGCAACAGGTGTCAAAATCGGCGCAATAATGACAATCGATGCCCCAGTCTCGAGAAACATCCCGACCAGCAGCAAGAGTAGATTGACGAGCAAAAGGAAGACGATAGGACTGTCAGAAATAGAGACAAACCAGTTGGCGACGAGGCTCGGAACCTTTTCAGCCGTAAGTACCCAACCGAGCAATCCTGCATTTCCGATAATCAGCATGATAACAGACGTCGATAAAACCGAGCTGCGCAAAATCTCCATTATTTTTGTCTGATTTAAGGTACGATAAACAAACAGACCGAGGACTAGCGCATATCCGACAGCGACTGCTGCTGCTTCTGTAGGTGTAAATATCCCGCCATAGATTCCTCCGAGAATGATGACTGGCATTAACAGAGGCAATACCGCCTTGCGTAGTGCATCCCATCTTCCCTGCCAGCTCAACATTTTTGCTTCCGCCTCTTGCTCTTCTGCGCTCAGCACTTGTTGACCGTAGCCATTTCGCTTGCTCACGAGATAGATCACCAGCATAAGAGAGAGGCTGATGAGAAGCCCAGGACCGATACCCGCCAGAAATAAATCCCCGATCGAGATCGCTGTTCCTGCACTCAAGGCGAAGATGATCATCGGAATGGAGGGGGGAATGATGACACCCAGTTCACCCGAAACCGCCTGGACAGAAGTCGAAAACGGCTTTGGGAAACCTCGCTTGACCATTGCCGGGATCAGGATGCTGCCAATTGCTGCGGTCGTCGCGGCACTTGACCCGGAAATCGAAGCAAAAAACATCGCAGTCAATACCGTCACCATACCCAATCCACCCGTCATGCGGCCAACAATGGAGTTAGCCAGGTTGATCAGGCGTTGCGATATTCCGCTGTACTCCATGATATTCCCGGCAAGGATAAAGAACGGAATGGCCATCAACGGAAAGGAGTCAAGGGAGGAAAATACTCTCTGGATCACGACTTGCAGAGATATCCCGCTGTCCATCATAGCAAAGATACTAGCTAGTCCCATCGAAAAGGCGACCGGGATGCCCAGCGCAAACAGAATGATCAAACTAGAGAATAAGATCCCCGCCATTCTTCTCCTCTCCTTTCTCTGTAAAAATTTCGATCAGGACAACAATACTGTTCAAAAAGGCCAGAATTGCTCCTACCGGAATCGCAGCATACGTCCAGGCAACCGGAATATCCATAGCCCCTGTGCTTTGCCCCACCAGATTCGCCATGATGCCGAAGCCGTATTTGATCAGAATGAACAATAAAACGAGATTAACCAGGACGGTAATAACCTCCAGCACCTTTTTCACCATTTTGGGAACAAGCTGTTGGATCACTTCAACAGAAATCAAAAGCCCCTTGCGTAAAGCGATTGCCGTACCCAAAAAAACGATCCAGATCATTAAGTAACGTGATAGCTCCTCTGACCACACTAGCGGGTTTCTCAAAATATATCTGGCGAAAACCTGAAAGATCGTAAGCAGCGAAATCAATCCAAAGATGACGGCAATCAGATTAAAGATCCAGCAGTTCATGCGATCTGCTACTGCAATTACATGTCTCATATGTCCTCCTCGTAACGTAGCACGCTTACATTCCTTCTCAATCACCCCCGTATGTATCCATCCTCATTACATACAGGGATCATCGAAAATGGCTGAGAGGAGGGGGGAAAGGATTGCCCTTCCCCCCATTGCTCGTGACTGTTTACTTGGCAGACTGAATTTTTTCGTAGAGTTCCTTCACTTCAGGGAATTGCGTATCTACGAAGCCTTCCAGTTTGGCCTGGAATGCTGCCAGATCAGGTTCAACCAAAGTCATACCTTCCTCCTGCAGCTTGGTCAAAAACTCGCTGTTGCCCTTATCCACCTGTTCGATGACATACTTTTTGGCTTGGCCATTCGCTGCTTCCATCAGAGCATTTTGTTGTTCTGGGCTGAGGGAATTGAACTTGTTACTGCTGATGACCATCGCGATCGGTTCACGAACGTGCTCCGTCTTGACCAGGAACTTGTTCACTTCACTGAATTTAGATGAATAAATCAGAGACAGCGGATTCTCCTGTCCGTCAATCACACCTTGTTGAATGGCTGTGTACACCTCGCCAAATGCCATTGGAGTAGGTGCAGCTCCCAGCTGTTGGAAGGATTTTACAAATACAGGGCTTTCCGGTACGCGAATCTTTAATCCACTCAGATCTTCAGGTTTCTTCACTTCTTTGTTCACAGTCAGCCAACGAGCACCACGATCCCAGTAGGTTAATACTTTATATCCCGACTGCTGTTCGATGGCTGCTGAAACTTCTTTACCTACTTCACCGTCATACACTTTGTTAAAATGCTCTTGATTTTCAAACATGAAAGGTACTGTAAAAATCTTCGCAGCATCAGAGGAACCGGACAGAACACCCGCGCCCCCGATCCAGATATCCGCTGTACCCACCTTCAATCCTTCAAGAAGGTCCTTGTCTTTCCCTAATGTTCCATCTCCAAATACTTCAATTTTGACAGAACCATTGGATAACTTGTCCACTTCCGCTGCAAACTGCTCTACGGCTTGTGAATGGATTTCAGAAGCTGTCCATACATGGCCCAAGTTCAGTTTTACCGCACCAGCAGTCTCCGCCGGTTTACTTTCACCTGCTGCCGGCTGACTGCCTCCTTCATTGGTAGCTGGCGATGAAGAACAACCAACCAGCAATGACAATGCTACTGAGAAAACACCTGCTGCTTTCATCCACTTCTTCATGTCTATCTCTCCCCCATTTTTTCGATTAATCGTATTGGAAGTATACGACCTTCAATTCTGTAAAGAAATCTTTGTTGGTACTGCCAATCGAATAAGCGCCGAACCCGGATTGTTTTACACCACCGAATGGCATATAAGCTGCACTGGCTGTACCGTGATTAATATGAACCATCCCGCTCTCGATCTGTTCAGCGAAGCGATATGCGGATGAAAGATTATCTGTAAAGACAGATGCGGCAAGCCCATACTCGACAGAATTGGCGATCTCAAATGCTTCCTTCTCGTCTTCTACCGCAATGACACTCAGTACTGGTCCAAAAATCTCTTCCTTGGCGATTCTCATATCCGGAGTCACCTGGTCAAACAAGGCGGGTGTCATGTAACTGCCATGCGCATACTCACCTTCCGAAAGAATCTCTCCTCCCGCGAGCAGACGTGCCCCTTCTTCCTTGCCGATTCGCAAATACTCTTGGACAGAATCGAGATGGCTTTTGTTTACAAGCGGTCCCATGTTGGCCTTCTGTTCCCAGGCTGGGCCTACTGTGATCATTTGGATTTCATCCAATAATGCCTTTGTTAAAGCCTCAGCCTGATCTTTTAGCACAATGACCCGGCTGATTGCCGTACAACGTTGACCGCTGCAAGCAAAGGCCGCACCGACAATCTGCTTTGCTGCATTTGCCAGATTGGCGTAATCGAGCACGACTGCCGGATTTTTTCCGCCTAACTCCAACTGGGTTCGCACCAATCGTTTGGCAGCGATTTCATGGATCGCCACTCCTTGCTTGGTCGATCCCGTAAAGCTGATCCCTTTTACCAGCGGATGTTTTACAAGCGGATCTCCAACCTTCGACCCGCTGCCAATCACCAGATTGACGACACCTTTTGGCACACCCGCTTCAGCAAGCAGCGAGAACAGCTTGGTCGTTGCCCACGGTGTGTTAGAAGCCGGTTTGAACACAACGGTACATCCGTAGGCAAGCGCAGGTGCTATTTTTCGAACAGGTGTGACAACAGGGAAATTCCACGGAGCGATGGCGGCGATGACTCCAATCGGCTGTCGTATCGTCGAATTCCACACGTGAGTCCGCTCACCAGGCAAAGTCTCGCCGTCCATCCGAATCGCATCTCCTGCTGCAAAGCGAGTTTCCTTGGTGGCACGGACAACCTCTCCACGAGATTCTGCCAGGGCTTTTCCCTGTTCAGCCGACAGCATGTAAGCCAGTTCGTCGATATCTCGCTCCAGCAGATCGGCAAACTTCATCAGGATCGCGCCACGATCCGGCGCAGGCAATGTAGACCAGGATTTGAACGCTTCGTTGGCTGCTACAACAGCTGCATCTACATCAGACTCAGTAGAATCCGGAAAATAACCGAGCAGCTGCGACTTGCGGGCTGTGTGATACAGTGGAACCGTTTTTCCATTGCTGCTGTCAACCCATTGTCCATTGATGTAATTCCCGTACGTTTTTCCCGCATTTTGGTCCAGCCAAGTCAGCATGTCGTGTTGAGACATTGCAAATTCCCCTTCCCAGCTTGTCTTTTATGAAATGATCAATCCTTTTTCATAGCTGCTCTGCAGATTTGCTTCAGGTCTTCCAAGGTCGGTTTGCGTGGATTGACGGGAACATTGCCTGACAGCATGGCTTCTTCGGCAATAAAACCGAGGTGCTCTTCCTTCAGTCCGTAGTCTGAGAGCGTCTGCGTGATCCCGACATCCTGTTTCAACT
Organism: Brevibacillus panacihumi W25; assembly: GCF_000503775.1. Taxonomy (GTDB): domain Bacteria; phylum Bacillota; class Bacilli; order Brevibacillales; family Brevibacillaceae; genus Brevibacillus; species Brevibacillus panacihumi_A. Next base: position 378,083 of record NZ_KI629786.1, read on the forward strand.
GTCGAATCGCCACGACGGAACGCTCTGCTGCTTCCCGGTCACTGAGATGCTCGACCTTCTCCCCAAAAATCGATGCGATTTCCGCAAACTTCTCCAAATTGCCAATCAGGTTAAATTGCATGACTTCTGGCAGAAGAATGGCGTTTACCGTGCCGTGAGGAATCTTGAAATGAGCGCCAAGCGGAATGGCCAAAGCATGAGCAAGCCCCAGGCGAGTCGAGTTAAAGGCCATCGCTGCAATCAGGCTGGCGAGCAGCATATCATGACGGGCCTGCAGGTTTTCCCCCGCAACGACCGCTGCGCGCAAGCTTTTCGCAATCATTTTCATCGCTTGGATGGACATGCCCTCGGAGATTGGCTGCGTCGCTTTATTCACATAAGACTCGAGAGCATGCGTCAAAGCATCCATCCCTGTTGCTGCTGTCACGTGCGGCGGCAAGCTGATTGTCAGCTCAGGGTCGCAAAGCGCCATTGTCGGGCAGTTGTATGTACTGCCAACGCTCAACTTCACATTTTCTTTCTTGTCCGACAGCACAGACCAGATTGTCAGCTCGCTTCCCGTCCCTGCTGTAGTAGGTACAGCAATGACCGGAGCCGCTTGATGGAGCACCTTGTTGATGCCGACATAATCACGGATATGCCCTGGGTTCGTCAGCATTGTTCCGATCGCTTTGGCTGTATCCAGCGAACTGCCGCCTCCCACCCCTACGACGAGGTTGCAGCCTTCCGCTTTGGCCAAATCAGTTCCCTTTTCTACCGACGAAATGTCTGGGTCGGCTTCGATCTCCGAAAAAATCACATAGGGTATATTGGCCTCTTTCAATGGTTCTTCCAATCGCTCGACGACACCGGCAGATACTACACCCGGGTCTGCAACGATCAGGACCTTGCTGCCACCCAAAGCTTTTACATGATCTGCGAGTGAACGGATGGAACCGTTTCCAAACTCGATGATAGTAGGAATTTCATATCGGAATACACGATTTAGTTGCATGATGAACCCCCTATTATTTCGCCTTTTCAAATTCTGCTTGTGCCAAATCGACTCCGTAGGTTTTTCCGATTGCTGTGAGTTCTTCGACTACTTTTGGTGGTAATTCGATACCAAATTTTTTACGCTCCAGGCTGCGCCGGTGTTCCAATTCACCCGGAATCAAGATCTCTTCTACCCCAGGTGCTTTCGGCTCTTGCTTGATCTCCCGGATGTATTGATCCATCCGCGCTTTAAACTGCTCGACAGGAATGAACCGATTGATGTCTACCGCGATGAAGACATGGCCGACGTTTTGTGATTCCTCCCAATTTTCGTACATATTATTCACGTATTTGCCAAATCCGGCCCCTGTTAAGACGCCCGATAGAATATCGATAAACATGGATATCGCATAGCCTTTCGGACCTCCGACAGGTAAAACAGATCCTTCCAGAGCAGCTTCGGCATCCGTTGTAGGATTTCCGTCTTTATCGATGGCCCAGCCCAATGGGATCGGCTCGCCTTTTTGTGCAGAAACGATAATTTTGCCTCGCGCTACCACACTTGTCGCCATATCCAGAATAAAAGGCAGCTCTTTTCCACTTGGGACACCGACTGCTAGAGGATTGGTTCCAATGAAAGGTCTCACGCCACCAGTTGGAGGCATCGTCTGTGAGGCGTTGGACATGACCAGCAAAATCATATCCTGCTCGATGGCCTTCTTGACGTAGTAAGCTCCGGTGCCAAAATGGTTGGATCCTTTTACGCCGACAAATGCAGCACCATGCTTCTTGGCTTTTTCCAATGCCAGGTCCAATGCCTTCGTGCCGATCACAGAGCCAAAGTTGTTCTGGCCATCTACCAAAATGGTCGCTTCGCTCTCGTTCACCTTCTCCACGGCAGCAAAGGGATCAATCATTCCTGCTTCGATGCGCTTAAGGTAGATTGCCGTCCGTACCACTCCGTGCGAGTCAACTCCTCGCAAATCTGCCTGTACCAGAGAATCGGCCACAATCGCTGCCGACTGTGCGGGTACACCCGCTTTAATAAATACCTGCTCACAAAAATGTTGTAGTCCTTCCCAGCTGTATCTACTTGGTAATGCCAACAAATTCACAGCCCTTCTGCTTTAATGTCTCATCCACCCATTTGCGATCCACGGTTCCGTCTGCAATGGACGCAAGAATGGCTTCTTCCTTCGCTTGTTGAGCTTTTACGAGCGCCAGGACCTCTTCAGCCAAATCCGCCGGAACGACGGCTAGTCCATCTTCATCCCCAACGATGATATCCCCGGGATGCACCACCATTCCTCCTACCGAGACAGGAACGTTTATTTCTCCTGGACCGTCTTTATAGGGTCCACGGTGGGTCACTCCTCTTGCATATACCGGGAACACGTCCTGTTTAAAGGCTTCGGTATCGCGGATTGCCCCGTCTATCACAAATCCGCTCACACCTTTTTTCTGAGCGATTCGAAGCATGATCTCTCCGACAATCGCGTTCGTCATATCTCCACCTGCATCGACGACAATGACATCTCCTGCTTCGGCCATGTCGATCGCCTTGTGCACCATCAGGTTGTCGCCTGGCCGAGTTTTTACGGTCAGAGCGGTCCCGACCAGCTTTCCTTCTTTATGATAAGGCGTTAATCCGGCAGCCACGCCATGCATCCGATTGAGGTTATCGCTGATATGAGGAGTGACTACGTGCCGATATTGTTCTACAAGCTCCTTCGCAGGGCGCTTGCTGATTGGAAATATTCGAAAGCCGATGTTCGCCATGATGATTCCTCCTACTTCGTCCCGCAAGAGCGGCGAATAATTAAATTGGGTTCCAGCAAAGTTGTTTTGGGTTTTACAGGCCGCTTTGCCTGAATGCGCTTGATTAGACTTTTTACTGCGATCTCTCCCATTTCATAGGCTGGTTGATTGACCGTTGTCAGCGGAGGATCCAAATGCTTCGACCAGACCGTCTCATCGTAGCCGATAAGCGAAATATCTTGGGGCACGCGCAGGTTCTGCTCCTTGATTGCTTCGAGGATTTCCAGCGTCATCATGTTGTTGGTAGAAAAAATCGCATCAACTTCTGGTGATTGTGTAAGCAGCTCCTTGGTGGCTTCTCTCACAATCCCTTTTTTCTCGGGCAAAATCCGAATCAGCGAATCACGCACAGCCAAGCCATTGCGAGACAAACCCAGCTTATATCCTTCAATCCGTTCGAGTCTCGGACTTACGCCTTCAGGAGGGTACACCATGATCGCGATATTTTTTCGACCATTTTTGCACAGCTGATTAATTGCCAGTGTAGCACCCATGACGTTGTCCACGACGACAGTATCCAGCTCCAACTCGGCCACTTTACGGTTGACGGCTACGACTGGATATTTATTGCGAATCAAAGACTCGTACAAGGCAAAATTTTTCATCGTCGGGTTAATAATGATCCCGTCGACTTGTCTCATCTGCAGTCCCCTGATGTACTCTTCCTCCAATTGAGGATCGTCATTGGAGTTGCAAATCATCAAACTGTAGTCCAGAGCACGACAAGCGTCCTCCACACCCTCCAGCACCCTGGTCCAGTACGGGTTTTGCAAATTGGACAAAATGATTCCCAGCACATTGGTCCGCATCTGCTTTAATCCTCTAGCCAAAGCGTTCGGGCGATAATCCAATTCACGAATCACTTCCAATACGCGTTTCTTTGTTTCTTCTGTTGCATGTTCGAAGTGACCGTTTAGAATTCTGGAGACCGTAGTCTTGGATACCCCAGCCATTTTTGCCACGTCATCAATCGTTACTTTCATTAATATCAGTTCCTCTTTTCCATATTCCTTTGAGAAATACAGGATTCATTCGTATCAGAAACTTGGAAACCGGTTTTGGAAATCGGTTTCGTGAATCGGTTAACTAGATATTAACAGCCTAATAAAGCGATTTCAATATTTATTTTTTGAATTAGCAGAATTCAATTTCAGTCGTTTTATCTACACGTTGCTTACAGTAATTGACTCTTAACGGCTGTTGGGTATCAAAGTAAAAAGAAAAAACCGCGCAATCGCGCGGCTTTCCAATGGCGTCCCCGAGAGGATTCGAACCTCCGACCTACAGTTTAGGAATTATACGCGAACCGCCTTATCCTCTCCGTAGAGGATTGGCGAACCCGGAAAAACCGCGTAATAATGCAGTTTACATCGTATCCTATCCACGTGATACCAAGCAATACCTTCTACTACAGTAGAAGTCATAGTAGAAATTGTTGAGCCCTTCTCATAAAAGAGGGCCTCTTTACATTGGAGTAAACAATTTTTTCGTATGTTACTTTGGGATCAATTTTTTGCGCTGCCTTCATTACTTTGTCCAGGGTGGATTTCCTGGAACCATATCCCTTTTCATCCGTATTTCTAGTTCTACCCGATTCAACGAATTAGAGGTAATACCACAACTTTGAGTATAAGTTAATATTTATTCTTATTAGTGTTCAGAATGAGATGGTCGAGGTATTATTGCAACTGAGCTAAAATATAGGTTTTTCTTAGTGTCCTCCTGAATAGATGGTTTAAGTTCTTTAAACCATTCCTTTTCAAGATCTTCCTCCTTTAATACATCAGGTCTCCAAAGTATCAAACCCAATTCTGGAAAAGTAAAACAGGTATCAAGTTCAGTATCATCTCGATCATATTTTGATATCTCGTCCAATAATGCAACCAGTTTTTCGGCTTTTGTATTGAATACATCTATATTCATGAACATGCATTGAAAATCTTCTTTTAATTCTGAAGGAATCTCAATTAATTTGACTTTACCTTCAGAGTTGTATTTAACTTTAAACGAGTTTTTAAAGTAATTCTTCATATGTTCCGGTCTATGATACTCAGCTTCATATTTTAATATACATTGAATTACTTCTTCCTTAGTCATTCCAAGTTTTACATCTCCGATACCTCTTCCCGCTTCAATATTTAGTACTACCATTTTCACTCACTCCTAAAGATTATATAATTAAAATATATGCACAAAAAGGGCGAGGTAATCGTTATATTCGCACAATTTCGCCAATTACGATTACCCCATCCCTATTAATTAGCTTTATACCATATCGAAAAAAAATTCATATTGGTAAACTGCCTCAATTACTTCGTCATAATACTTTGCAAGAAGACTACTGTAATAATCCTCAGAATCCTCTGCGTCCCTCAAAGCATCAACATTAAAATCGAGCAATGCTTGATAGCGTTGTTGATTCAGGTACTTTTCTTCTTGATTTCTGTGGTCTACTCCTGGACTACCATAGCTTGGTGTATTGAAATGATCTTTAGCTAACATCCGAATGCAAGGAGCATAGTTAGAATTGAATCCAGCGTTTCTTAATGGTGTTGCAGAAACAAAATGGTGTCTTTGACCACCCAGTGCATCTAAGTCTTTATACCGATCAACCTCAAAGTTGTAGCGTTGATACCTTTGATCTCTTCCGCCCCCATCGTAGTACCAAGGTACACCATTATCTATTACTGTCAGATCGAATTCAAAGTAATCTGAAACAGCATTTATATCTTCAGTCCATGATACGATCGTTCCACTTCTAACATTAGTTTTGTTAAAAGATTTTGTATCATCAACTTCCCATCTTGTACCATTTGCATTTTTCTTCGTGATTTCCCCTTTAACTACATCAACTGGATCAATTCCTACTTGATAATGTACCATACTTAACTTTGCTCCACTATTAGAGACAAGAAGATTGAAGCCAATTGTAACCGTCAAGTAGTTTTGAACACTTTTTGCTCATTAAGATTGAACACTTTTTTCTCCGAAAATAGAGCTCCTGTATTTGATTCTGTAGCTGTCTTCGTTTAGTTGGATCACTTCCACTCTGTGAAGCAATCGATCTAATATAGCCGTCGTAATTCCTTGATCACCTATTAATTCTCCCCACTGTTCGGGTCCTTTGTTGGATGTTAATATGATTGAACTTCGTTCATACAGGTTGTTTATGAGGTGGAAAAATAGGTTTGCCTCCCTTTGATCCATTGCCATATACATGAGATCATCAATAATGACCAAATCGGATTCGTTTATTCTTTTAAGCTGCGTTTGTGATTTTGTGAGGTACTCTTGGGTTTTCAATAGATGGATCAACTCTCCCATGGTTGAAAAGGTAACTTGAAAACCCTTTTGTATCGCTTCTAACCCAAGTCCAATTGCAATGTGGGTTTTGCCCACTCCTGGAGGACCAAGAAGGATCAGATTGTACTGTTGTTCTAGCCAATTCAGTTCCTTCAACTGTTTGATTTGGCGGGAACTGATTGACTTTTGCTCATCGATCTGAAATTCATCCAAGGTCTTTTGATAGGGAAACTTGGCCCATTTCAATCTCCTCTCCGCATTTTTTGCTTCTCTCCGTTTCAATTCATAGGTTAAGAGTTCTTCTAGAAATTCCTGATAGGTCCAAGAGAATTTTTCAGCTTTACGAAGGAATTCAGGCAGTTCATTGGCTGTCTCCGCCATCCGAAGATGGCGGAAGTAATTTTGCATGGTCTGTACGGTGCTGTTCAACGTCAAATGCCCCCTAGTATTTTTAAATATTTATCCATTTCCCTCGTTGGTGAAGTGGCTTGTAATGCGGAGAGGTTGCGGAAGTTGCTTGGTATTGCTTGATCGAAACGAGGTTCTGAGGAGGGCTTGGTATCTTTTAGTCGGGAAAGGTGCTGTGCAACATCCCGGAGGTCATTTGCACTCCATAAATGGTCTTTTACACATACATCCAAGGCTTCCTCAATATCAGGTTGGAAATGGGTGATGGCATATTGAACGATTTGCAAATGATCACGTACATACCTCGGATACCGAACGCTTATCTCATGAATAAACAGCATTGCTTTTTCTTGATCGTGAAATTGGCGGATAATGGTCTCCTTATAAGCATGAATCCCTTTAGATCGATCACGTGAGTGCTGTCTACTTTTTATAAGCTCTCCTTTTCCGTGGCAAAGCCGATGTCGTGCAAGAACTTCTCCTTGCGGAGTTGCTCTGACAATCAGTTCCTCTTCATGAATCTCGATAAATACTTGATTCTCTCCCCTTGGACGGTATGTCCCTAAAGGAAGGGAGTACCGATTGGATTTATATTTAATCACATTGTCCTTATGGACAGTTCTTGTTATACTGGATCCACGGTTGCTCTCGAAAGAGAGCAGGGGAGAGACTGGCTTCAAGTGTTGCTTTTCGAGGGCGTGCACTTCAACCGGTCTCTTTTTTGTTGTATGGTGCACATTGTAATTGCCTGTCCGTGATAGCCAGGCCAGAGACCGTTCGTTCCATGCATCGATATTGGAGAAAACCCTGTGTTTGGCAAAGTTTCTTTTCACGAATTTCACTACGTTTTCTATCTTGCCCTTACTTTGCGGATCTGCCTTGCGGCATAAATAAAGGCGAAATCCACGTTCTTGCTTATAAGACTGAAATTCACTCGTCAGGATAATGTCTCCTGCATTTTCACTTACGGTGATCAGGTGATCTTGGTCATAAACCAATTCCTCTGGCATTCCTCCGAAAAATACGAATGCGTTTTCATGGCATCTGATTGCATCCCTTGTGGTAAAGGGTCTGCTTTGCCACTCTACATACTTGAAACGGGAGTGGGAGAGAACAAAAGTGATGAAGTATAATCTCACGTCCTTTTTTTCCATATTTTTAACCGTGACTTCTCCCCAATCCACTTGAGCCTGTTGGCCCATTGGCAACTCGTCCACTGCTTCGTGATCACGAATATGTACAATTTTCGGAATATGGTATATTTCCCTTAGCTCACTAACATAGGATCGAACTGTGCTTCCTCCAATCTTAATGGAAGGATATTTCTCCTTTAACCAGTCCTCGACCTGAGAAGAAGACAGATCTGGATGTTCATGTAACCAACTGAGAATCCTATCCCGGTAGGGATTCAACTTTTTGCTTCTGTTACCAAGGGAATTGACCCAATCTGATGCCTCCTCAAAAGTCATATCTAGATATTTATAGACCGTGTTCCTCGACAGATCCAATTTCCTTGCGATGGCTGCCACCTTAAATCCTTGCTCTTTTAATTGATGAACCTGAAGATACAACAGTAATTTTTCCACCTTTCCCATCCCCCAGCCAAGCTATGTTGAACAAGTAATCATAGCTTAACTGGGTTACCAAGTGAAAGAAAAAAGTGTTCATTTCTATTTGGCGGATACTGTTGAATTTAGTTTAGCAGTTACACCAATTAATCCATCAATTGAATTCGTCTCAACGTTTCGTTTAACTAGAATAACTTGATTCTGTTCTTTTACAAGGATTTCGCGCTCTGGGAAATTGTATTGTTTTATAATTCTTTCCACTTCTTTCGCAGGAACACCTTCAATTTCAATCGGTTCATCTGATTCGAGATCACTTAGATCATAAAGTGTTGACATTTCTTTATACGATTTTGAGCCATTTTCTATGTAGTCTCCGAAACCATTCTCTATAATTTTATCTCTAACATCTGGATGCTTATCTAGATCTTTAATATCAAATCCTTCGAATACAAACTCCTGATCTTCTCCAGATGCGTAAACAGAGTTATTTCCGAGAAAACTTGTAACTAATAATAGGGACAGCAACATAAGCGATAATAGTTTTCTTAATCTCATTGTTTTCCCCCATATTGATTAGACTAAGTTTATATTGTTTGGATGGAAGCGAAATAAACAAAATTACCTCCTTTTTGTAAAATTGCTCCAAATATACCAAATAAGGGTTATTATAGAATGATTATATTATATTGTAAATATGTTAATATTTGTTTTTACAAATTAATACAATTGTCCCTGTTTTGTAATTTTTTTCTTGACTAACTAGGATATTTTGCTTATATACGAGGTTGCAATCAGAAACCCTGGAGCAGACTGCAAATGAATATAAACAACAAATACCGCCTCTAAAACAGAAGAGGCGGGGCAGTTATTTCTTGTATACACTCCGGAACATCATTTTTCGGGCTGCCAACCATAGCTGATACGGGATAGGCACGCATTTGAACCGGGTCATATGGTACAAGAAGCGATTGAAGCAGCGCTGCATCATATCGTTCACGATCCAGCCAGAACGATTCGTCTTCTTGTTTCAGAATAACAGGCATGCGATCGTGAATGTCAGCTACCACGCTATTGGGCCGGGTGGTAATGATGGTACACGTATGCAGCTTTTGACCGTCAGCGCATGTCCAAGTATCATACAGGCCGGCAAAAGCAAAAGGCTCCCCGGATCGCATCATGATTCGCATGGGCCGTTTGCCTTTCGGGCCCTGCTGCCACTCATAGAAGCCATCTGCGGGTATCAAGCAACGTTTACGCTCAAATAGCCGCCGGAAGGCAGGCTTTTCTGTCAGTGTCTCGGCCCGGGCGTTGATCATCTTGTAGCCACCCTTTGCGTCTGATGCCCAGGAAGGCACTAGCCCCCAGCGAAGTTGACCGATACGACGCTGGCCCTTGTCTTCAATGATGGCCGGGATGTTCTGGCCGGGCGCAATGTTGTATCGCGGGGGAAGATCAAAAGGAATACTATCCAGTTCGAATCTTTCCATAATCTCGTCTGGACTGACTACAAAGGTAAAACGCCCACACATAAATACCACCTCAACACCATGATACCCAATTCACAGAAAAAACAAAGCCCGCCTCTTAATGAAGGTGGGCGGTGGTTCTGTTCCAAATCATATAAAAAATCATTACTTCTGGATTAAGAGAACTAGGTGAAGCAAATAACGTTGTTGGTTCGCCAAGTTCCTTCTCAAGAAAAGGCAGTACGCTTGCATTGGGCATATCTCCTGGACTCCAACAAGCGGCAATCGATCACTTTGACGACGTTCTTTTCGGATCTCAAACTGTGGATAAAAAAGCAATGGTAGAAGAATAGTAGAAGTCGACCTACAGTTCCCACAGTAGAAGAGGGGTATGAAATAGAAAAAACCGCGCAATCGCGCGGCTTTCCAATGGCGTCCCCGAGAGGATTCGAACCTCCGACCTACAGTTTAGGAAACCGTTGCTCTATCCTGCTGAGCTACGGGGACACAGTTTTCTTTTCCCACTCTCCATTATAAAAAGAGTTGCGCCGTTTGGCAAATGGAGGACCAAGGCAAACAAGCCCTGATCCCCGAAAAACCTTCATTCGATTAATGATGTGTAAACTGCTCTTCTTCAGTCGATCCGGTCAGGGCTGTCGTTGAGGAATTTCCTCCCGCGATCACCTGCGCGATCTCATCGAAATACCCGGTACCGACCTCCCGCTGATGGCGCGTAGCCGTGTATCCATACACTTCACTCGCGAACTCTGCCTGCTGCAGCTCGGAGTATGCCGCCATGCCGCGGTCGCGATAATTGCGTGCCAACTCAAACATGCCGTAGTTGAGCGCATGGAAGCCAGCCAAGGTAACGAATTGGAACTTGTAGCCCATCTCGCCCAGCTCTTCCTGGAAGCGAGCGATGGATGCGTCATCCAGCTTTTTCTTCCAGTTGAAGGACGGAGAGCAGTTGTACGCCAGCAGCTTCCCGGGGAACTGCGCATGAATCGCCTCGGCAAAGCGGCGGGCTTCCTCCAGATTGGGTTCGGCTGTCTCGCACCAGATCAGATCGGCGTATGGAGCGTAGGCGAGGCCGCGGGCAATTGCCGCATCCAGCCCGCCACGGAGGCGGAAGAAGCCCTCTGGTGTGCGTTCGCCCGTGAGAAACGGTTTATCCTGCTCATCGATGTCGCTTGTGATCAGGAAGGCGCCATTGGCGTCGGTACGAGCCACGATAATCGTCGGTACGCCCATCACGTCGGCCGCAAATCGCGCAGCGACGAGATTGCGCACAGCAGCTTGTGTCGGGATCAGAACCTTGCCGCCCATATGCCCGCATTTTTTCTCGGAAGCCAGCTGATCCTCGAAGTGAACTCCCGCTGCCCCTGCCTCGATCATCCCCTTCATCAACTCGAATACATTGAGCGGTCCGCCAAAGCCCGCTTCCGCATCTGCCACGATCGGCGCGAACCAATGCGTATCGGTGCCGCCTTCCGACTGATCGATCTGATCCGCGCGCTGCAATGCCTGATTGATGCGTTTGACCACCTGCGGTACGCTGTTGGCAGGGTACAAGCTTTGGTCCGGGTACATCTGCCCGGCCAGATTGGCGTCAGCCGCTACCTGCCAGCCGCTCAGATAGATTGCCTTCAGACCTGCCTTCACTTGTTGGATTGCCTGATTCCCGGTCAACGCACCGAGCGCCTTGATGTGGTGCTCCGTATGCAGCAGATGCCACAGTCTTTCTGCACCCAATCGAGCCAATGTGTGCTCTACCTGCACGCTTCCACGAAGCCGAATGACATCCTCCGCTTTATAGGGGCGCGTAATCCCCTTGAACCGCTCTCCCTGCCAGATTTGCTCCAGTTGTTGAATCGCTTCCTGCTTGTTTGTTTTACTCATGTGCGTTTCCCCCACTCGTTTTATTGGTTTAAGCTAAATAGCGATAGCCCGGTATGGTTAAGAAATCTTCAAATGTATCCTCTGTCACCAGCTTCAGGAACAGCTCTCCTGCCACCTGGAACATGCCTTGCTGATACCGCTCCTCTCCCAGCTCCTGCTTCATGAGATGCATTTCCTCGCTGGTCCACTGTCTGACTAATCCGATCGTGATCTTGCGCCCGTCAGGCAATACTCCTTTGGGATGGCGAATCCATTGCCACACCTGCGCCCGGGAAATTTCCGCCGTCGCCGCGTCTTCCATCAGATTGCGGATCGGAACCGCACCCGCACCGCGAAACCAAGCTTCGATATACTGGATGCCGACGTTGATGTTGGTGCGCACTCCTTCCTCGGTGATCTCGCCGGCTGGCACCGCCAGCAGATCCGCAGCAGACACCTGCACGTCTTCGCGTTTGTACCAGATCTGATTGGGTTCTCGCATTAAGCGATCGAACACCTCCATCGCCACCTTGACCAATCCCGGATGGGCTACCCACGTGCCATCATGACCGTCGTACGCTTCCCGCTCCTTATCCGCGCGCACCTTCGCCAACGCTTCCTCATTTTTGACCGGGTCGTTCTTGACCGGGATCTGCGCTGCCATGCCGCCGATGCATGGAGCCATCCGCTTGTGGCAAGTCTTTACTGCCAGGGTGGTGTAAGCTTTCATGAAAGGAACCGTCATCGTCACCTGCGAACGATCGGGCAAAATGACAGCAGGCTGATTTCTTAACTTTTTAATGTAACTAAAAATGTAATCCCATCTGCCGCAATTGAGTCCGGAGCTGTGTTCCCGCAGCTCATACAGGATCTCATCCATTTCAAAAGCAGCCATAATCGTCTCAATTAACACCGTCGCCCGAATCGTTCCTTGAGGGATGTTCAATTCCTCTTGGGCAAACACAAAGGCGTCATTCCACAGCCTCGCCTCCAGATGGCTCTCCAGCTTTGGCAAGTAAAAATAAGGAGCAGTGCCTTGCGCCAATAACGGTTGAACATTGTGATAAAAGTAAAGACCAAAATCGACGAAGCTGGCGGATACCGGTTTCCCGTCCAGCAAAATGTGCTTTTCCTCCATGTGCAAGCCGCGCGGGCGCACCTTCAGGACTGCTGTTTTTTCATTCAATGTGTACTGCTTCTTTTCCGGACTGGTATACGAAATCGTACGCCGCACCGCATCCTTCATATTGATCTGTCCCTGAATCGTATTGATCCATGTCGGAGAATTGGCGTCTTCAAAGTCTGCCATGAAAAGCCGCGCCCCGGAGTTCAAGGCATTGATCACCATTTTCCGATCACCGGCAGGACCCGTGATCTCCACTCTGCGGTCCAGCAGGTCGGCGGGCAAAGGTGCTACCGTCCAGTCTCCCTCGCGAATGGCGGCTGTCTGGGGAAGAAAATCAGGCAATATTCCCTCGTCGATTTGCGCCTGCCGCTCCTCTCGTTTGGCCAGCAGCTCCAATCGCTGATCTCCAAAGTTTTGCTCTAATTTGCCAATGAACTGGAGTGCTTCAGGGGTAAGAATCTCTTCATAACCCGGCATCATTTCCGCGTCAATGACGATTGGATATGGATTGGTTGGAATCATACTCAAGCAAAGCTCCCCCTTTTCGAAATTTCGTTATTATGGTACAGATTGTATAAACGTAAATTATTATAGTACAGATACTGCAAAAAAAATGGTCCTACTCGATGTTCCCGCTTCCGCTGCAATGGCTGCAGCAAACATGACCATCTCCCTTGCAGTGATGGCATGCCGTACCGTTCCCATCTTGACCGATCCCTCCGCAACGCGGGCAATTCTGTTCGCCATTTCCTTCACACCTGTAACAATTCATATCTCCTATCCTCCCATTTCTGTATTAAGACAATATTCTTAACTTTTGCGGTTATTATATAACAGTAATTTGAACTGTGCAACAACAATTTCCAAAAAATAATCTGTATTAGTACACAAAAAAAACAGCCCTGTCCAATTCGGATCAGAGCTGTTGATTTGATTATCTGTTGCAACTATGCCTTTGGCGTAATTTTTTCAATGCCGCCCATGTACGGACGCAATACTTCCGGGATGGTGACAGACCCGTCTGCCTCCTGATAGTTCTCCAGGATTGCGGCTACGGTGCGCCCAATCGCCAAGCCGGAACCGTTCAGGGTGTGCACAAATTCCGGTTTGCTCTTCGTGTCGCGACGGAAGCGAATATTGGCGCGGCGAGCCTGGAACGCTTCAAAGTTGGAGCAAGAAGAGATCTCCCGATACGTGTTGTTGCTAGGAATCCAAACTTCCAGATCGTACTTCTTGGCAGCAGTAAAGCCAAGATCACCTGTGCACATGCTCAGCACACGATATGGCAGGCCCAGCAATTGCAGCACGCGCTCTGCATCCTTCACCAGCTTTTCCAATTCTTCATAGGAATCCTCTGGTTTGACGAACTTCACCATTTCCACTTTGTTAAATTGATGCTGGCGGATCAGGCCGCGGGTGTCGCGTCCCGCGGATCCCGCTTCCGAACGGAAACAAGCACTGTATGCCGCATAGTAGAGCGGCAATTCAGCCCCGTCGAGGATCTCGTCACGATGCATGTTGGTGACAGGCACTTCTGCTGTCGGAATCAGGAAGTAATCAGGTCCATCGAGTTTGAACGCATCCTCCTCAAACTTCGGCAATTGCCCGGTCCCTGTCATGCTGGCGCGGTTGACGATAAACGGCGGCAGGATTTCTTCATACCCGTGTTCGGTGGTATGCAAATCGAGCATGAAGCTGATCAGCGCACGCTCCAAGCGCGCTCCCAAGCCTTTGTAAAAGACAAAGCGGCTGCCTGTTACCTTGGCTGCTGTCTCGAAGTCGAGAATGCCCGCCTGGGTAGCCAAATCCCAGTGTGCCTTGGTCTCAAAGCCAAAATTGCGGGGCTCTCCCCAGGTCCATGCCACTACGTTGTCATCCTCGGACGTACCTATCGGTGTGCTTTCGTGCGGCAGGTTGGGAAGGCTCAGCAAAATCAGTTCCTGCTGCTCATCGAGTTGACGAAGATCTTCATCCAGCACTTTGATGCGCTCGTTTACTTCTTTCATCTCCGCGATCAGGCTGTCTGCATTCTCCTTGTTGCGCTTCATGACAGCAACCTGCTCGGAGACGGTGTTGCGTTTATTTTTCAAGGTTTCTGCTTCCTGAATCACATGGCGGCGCTTCTCGTCCACTTCTGCGAACTGATCCAAAGCAGAGATGTCTTCATTGCGAGCGGACAAGCGGCGCTTTACTTCCTCCAGGTCTTGTCGCAGTACTTTTACGTCCAACATTTCGAATCCCTCCACATCGACATCGAATAAAAAAACAAAAAACACCCGTCCCCTGATAAGGGACGAGTGCTGGTTACCCGCGTTGCCACCCTCGTTGACAGAAGCTCCTGAATCACAGCTATCTGTCCACTCTTCCGTCATAACGGGACGGGGACCGGACAAGTTATACCTTGCCACTCCGAGATGGATTCCTTCACAAGCTGGATCGGTTTGCACCAACCACCGACTCTCTAGGCCAGACCTTGTTGAAGTACTAGTTCTCATCAACGTGTTCGCACAGTTTACAACATCTAACTTCTATTGTTAACTGTACTACAGGTTCTATACCTGTGTAAAGAGCGGCTCTGTTCCTGTCTTTTGGATTTACGCCTTTTTTGCTTCCTTCACCATATCGAAGAAATACTTGTGTAAACGCGTATCTTCCGTCAACTCCGGATGAAAGGCAGCAGCCAGATAATGTCTATCGCGTGCGACGACGATTTTATCCTCGTGTTTGGCCAATACCTGACCGGCTTCCCCTACATGCTTGAGATAAGGAGCCCGGATAAAAACGGCCGGATAATCAGCAGCGACTCCGACTACTGGCAGGTTGACCTCAAAGCTGTCCTTTTGCCGGCCAAATGCGTTACGCGCTACCTTTATATCCATCAAGCCGAGATGCGCGTCCGATTGTCCTTCGATTTCCTTGGCCAACAGAATCGCGCCAGCGCAAGTGCCGAAGATTGGCTTGCCCGCTTCGCCGAACTTTCGAACCGCGTCCATCAACCCGTACTTGTGCATCAGCTTGCTGATCGTCGTACTCTCACCGCCGGGAATGACCAGGCCGTCCAGATCGTGCAACTCCTCCACCCTTTTTACGGAGACGGCTGTTGCACCTACCTCTTCCAACATGCGCAGATGTTCGATGACTGCACCCTGCAGAGCAAGAACCCCAATTTTCATCATGATCACCTTACCAGCCGCGATCTTGCATGCGGTCAACTTCACGAATTTTGGAGATCTCAATTCCCTGCATCGGGGTACCCAAGCCTTTGGATACACGAGCAATCAGTTCGTAATCGGTGTAGTGGGTAGTGGCTTCTACGATGGCACGAGCGAATTTTTCCGGATTATCGGACTTGAAGATGCCGGATCCTACGAACACGCCTTCAGACCCGAGCTGCATCATCAGGGCTGCGTCGGCAGGTGTTGCAATTCCGCCTGCGGCGAAGTTCACGACCGGGAGTTTGCCGTTTTTGTGCACATACTCCAGCAGTTCATAAGGCGCACCCAGATTCTTGGCTTCCGCCATCAGCTCATCATAGGACATCGCCTGTACTTTGCGAATTTGCGCCATCATGGTACGCATGTGGCGAACGGCTTCCACGATATTACCGGTACCAGGCTCTCCCTTGGTACGAATCATCGAAGCCCCTTCGCCGATACGACGCAGCGCTTCACCCAGATCACGCGCGCCACATACAAACGGTACAGTAAATTCTTTTTTATTGATATGGTACAAGTCGTCAGCCGGAGTCAACACTTCACTCTCATCGAGATAGTCCACACCCATCGACTCCAGCACACGCGCTTCCACGAAATGACCGATGCGTGCTTTTGCCATGACGGGAATCGAGACAGCCTTCAATACTTCCTCGACAATGCCAAGATCAGCCATACGCGCAACGCCGCCTGCTGCACGAATATCAGAAGGCACACGCTCCAAAGCCATTACGGCAACAGCACCAGCCGCTTCCGCAATTTTTGCCTGCTCCGCATTTACGACGTCCATAATGACGCCGCCTTTTTGCATTTCAGCCATTCCTCGTTTTACGCGGTCCGTTCCTACTTGTGCCATGTTATTTCCCCCTACGTGGTGAAGTTGGAACCATAACTGTTATGTGGTGTTATGGTTGAAGTTACGCTCATTGTAAACCAAAGCGCAGAGGGAAACAATACTTTCTTTATTTTCCGCTGCTGAACAATCCGCTGAAGAATTGGATGATGCTGCGGAAAAACAGACGAATCCAGCTTGCCTCTTCTACTTCCTGTGCGGCTACTACGTCGAATGAAGCCTTTTCCATGTCCTCTTTTTGGAGGTAATCTGACTCTTGTACGCCTTCTTCCTTCAGAACCAGCTTCCCGACTACCTGATCCTTCGCAATTGGTGCTGCCAGCTGTTGGAAGGTGACCGTCGGAGTAAATTTCGTTTCAGCCCCGATTTTGGTCAGCATTTTTACCTCGCTGCCTGTCACGACAGGAACAGTCAGCTCGACGCCGTTAGTAAGCGAAGCGGATTCAAAACCGGCAATCGATGCACCCTTGTCCATCTGTTTTGTCAATTTAAAGTTGCTGAACCCGTAATCAAACATCTTTTTGGTTTCCACAAAACGCTTTGTATTGCTTTCTGTCCCCATCACGACACCGATCAAACGCATGCCATCGCGCTCGGCTGTTCCGGTAAAGCAGTATTGTGCAGCGTTTGTAAAACCGGTTTTCAATCCGTCTACACCTTCATAGAAGCTGTTCAGTCCGGGAAGCATCCAGTTGTAGTTGGCTTTTTTCAATTCCTGCGGGGAACCGGCACGGAATGTAAAGCGAGGAACTTTCGATACTTCCAAGGCCTCTGGAAAATCGCGGATCAACGCACGGGCGAGGATTGCCGAGTCACGAGCAGACATCAGGTTTTCGGTCTGATCGGTATCCACCGAGTATGGACCAAGTTCATTTGCAGGCAAACCAGTGGATGTGACGAAGGAGGTGTTGGTCATTCCCAGCTCTGCTGCTTTCTTGTTCATCATCTGTACAAAATTCGACTCGCTGCCCGCGACTTTTTCGGCAAGCAAGACCGTTGCATCGTTTGCAGAAACGATCGCCATCGCTTCATACAATTGTTTGACCGTAAAAGATTCTCCTGCGTTCAGGTAGACGCCGGAAGCATCCGAAATTTTTGCCACATAGAACGCATATTCACTGACAGGCACTACATCATCCCAGCTGATCTTCTTTTGCTTGACTGCCTCTTGAATCAAGTACTCCGACATGATTTTGCTCATGCTGGCCGGAGGAAGCGGCTGATCCGGGTTATTGCTGTAGAGCACTTTTCCCGTGGAAGCCTCGACAAGAATTGCTGATTTAGCGGCCAAATCCAGATTTGCAGGGGCCGCCTGTGCCTGTGTTGCCATTCCCGTCATAGCTGTAACAAATACAGCGACAGAAAGGTATAGACTCATTAACCGTCTTGTCCATGTTTTTTGTTTCATTGCCATTTCTCACTCTCCCACTTCTGTCGATTTTGTCTTTGGTGAATTGGTTGGCATTGCTGATCATACGCACAATTGTAAGTGTACCATAGGAAGCATGCGTGATTGAAGCTAGTAAAAACCCCCTTCTCTTCAAGAAAAGGGGGTTTAGGTCAAAAGAACTGTTTTCTAGGAAATGGAATAGTTAGGAGCCTCTTTGGTAATTTGAACATCATGCGGGTGGCTTTCGCGCAGACCAGCTCCTGTGATTCGGATGAATTGGCCATTATCAATCAAATCCTGAATCGTTTTTGTTCCGCAATACCCCATACCGGCGCGCAAGCCCCCGATCAGCTGGTACGTTACCTCTGCCAAAGGTCCTTTGTATGGAACACGCCCTTCAATGCCTTCCGGTACAAGCTTTTGCTCGTTCTCTTGGAAATATCGATCCTTGCTGCCTGCCTTCATCGCACCGATCGAGCCCATACCGCGATATACCTTGAACCGGCGCCCTTGATAGATTTCAAATTCTCCCGGGCTTTCTTCCGTACCCGCAAACAAGCTGCCGATCATAATCGCCGATGCGCCTGCTGCGATAGCTTTTGGCAAATCACCTGAGTATTTAATGCCGCCGTCGGCAATAATTGGAATGTTGTACTTGCGTGCTTCTTGGGCGCAGTCGTGGATCGCCGTGATTTGCGGCACTCCAATACCTGCTACTACACGTGTGGTACAGATGGAACCAGGGCCGATCCCTACTTTAACCACAGAGGCACCGGCTTCAATCAGTTCACGGGTAGCTTGTCCGGTCGCAACGTTTCCTGCCACGATGGTCAGTTGCGGATACTGCTTGCGAATCTCTTTTACTGTATCGATCACGCCTTTGGAATGACCGTGGGCAGTGTCTATGACCAGTACATCCACACCTGCTTTAACCAATGCAGCAGCACGATCGAAGGTGTCCGCAGATACACCTACTGCCGCTCCGCACAACAAACGGCCTTGCAGATCTTTTGCCGCATTTGGATACTGGATGTTTTTCTCAATATCTTTAATGGTAATCAAACCCTGAAGGATGTTTTGTTCGTCCACCAACGGGAGTTTTTCGATTTTATGTTTTTGCAAAATGGCTTCCGCCTGCTGCAGGGTTGTTCCTACAGGAGCGGTTACCAGGTTTTCCTTGGTCATTACTTCCTTAATCGGGGTAGAGAAATCATGCACAAAACGCATGTCGCGATTCGTCAAAATTCCGATCAGGTGGTTTCCCTCGTCGACGATTGGGACTCCGGAAATGCGAAATTTGCCCATCAACGCATCGGCATCGGCTACGGTATGATGCTGTGACAAGGAAAATGGATTGGTAATAACGCCGCTTTCCGAACGTTTGACACGATCCACTTCACTCGCTTGCTGCTCGATCGTCA
>NZ_KI629786.1:405000-410000 GCF_000503775.1 Brevibacillus panacihumi W25
CCATACACTGTGTGTTTTTTCATTTCTTCAAATTCATCCGGCGTCAATTTTCCCGGTTTTTGTAGAATACGCCGATCAACCTTGGTCTTCCCAATATCCAGCAAAGTCCCTGCCAGTGCGACCTGCATCCATTCCTTTTCCGGAACCTTGGTCCACTTGGCAATCATATACGAAATGAGTCCTACAGCTATCGCATGCTCGTATGCGTAAGCCCCCATCCCGGCAAACTTTCTAAGAGAAAGAAGAATTTGCGGCTGCTCTTGGATTTGGGCCAGAATCGGCGAAACCACTTCCCTTACTTCCATAACCGGTATATTGTTGCCGCCCTCCACGCGAATCATCAGGTTCTTCAATTTAGAGACGGCTTGTTTAAAGTGTTCCTGAAAATCAGGCTTTACCACTTTTATGGTGATCTTAGGCGCTTGTTTTTCTTCAACTTGTGCTGGTGCGGCTGGCTCTGCCGAAATAAGCTCCGCATCCTCGATCTGCACCTGCTCAATCATAAACGCTTCCAGAAATTCTATTTCTCTTTCATACAGGGAAGTGCCCTTGGCAAACAGCAGCCCGCCAAGCGAAGTGTATACTTCCTCTGCCAATTTTGCTCCATTTGTTAGTTGTTTTACGTGTACGATGGGCAATCCACTCACCATCCGATCTTCACAGTAATCGCTTGTTTATCTTTTCCCAATTGTATA
Organism: Brevibacillus panacihumi W25; assembly: GCF_000503775.1. Lineage (GTDB taxonomy): Bacteria > Bacillota > Bacilli > Brevibacillales > Brevibacillaceae > Brevibacillus > Brevibacillus panacihumi_A. The sequence goes on from NZ_KI629786.1 coordinate 405,696, forward strand.
TGTATTTCAAACCAAGAATAGGCTATTTAATTTGCCCTATATAAAGAGGACGCTCCGCTTTTGCGGAACGCCCGTCTTCATTATGACTCTATTCCTCACTAGGATCTACTGAATCAGCATCATCCGAAGCTGGGGAACCTTCTACTACATCATCCTCGGTCTCCTCCTCGTCATTCGGAGGAACTTTTGCAACCGAGCCGACTTGTTCATTTTCAGAGAGACGTATCAGTTTGACGCCTTGTGTGTAGCGTCCCATCACAGAGATTCCTTTCATCTCTGTACGAATGATAATCCCCGACGTGGTGATGATCATCAGATCTTCTTCCGGTTCTACTACCTTCAATCCAACTACATGCCCGCTGCGTTCGGTCACATTGTGCGTCTTGATGCCTTTACCGCCACGTGACTGAATCCGATATTCATCGACTGGGGTGCGCTTGCCATAACCATTTGCGGTCACGATCAGCACTTCTGCTCCAGGCTTGATGACGTCCATATCGATTACATCATCATCGTCATCGAGCGTAATCCCTTTTACCCCTGTAGCATTGCGGCCCATAGTGCGGACATCGCTCTCTTTGTAGCGGACTGACATCCCGTTCTTGGTTCCCATGATGATTTCCTGTTGTCCATCTGTCAGACGAACACCAATCAGCTCATCATTTTCACGCAGGTTCACTGCGATCAGGCCTACACGACGAATGTTTTCATAGGAAGACAGCTCTGTCTTTTTAATGATCCCTTTTTTCGTCGCGAAGAACAGGTATCGATCGCCCTCGAAATCCTTGACTGGAATGACCGCGCTGACCCGCTCCCCTTTTTCAATCTGAATCAGGTTGATGATCGGCGTGCCCTTCGCTGTCCGGCTCAAATCCGGAATCTCGTAGCCCTTCAGACGATACGCTTTACCCTTGTTGGTAAAGAACATGATCGTGTCATGCGAGTTGGTAATGTAGAGATGCTCGACAAAGTCATCATCCTTCGTCCCGAGTCCCTGTACCCCTCTGCCTCCGCGTTTTTGGGCACGGTAGGTCGTTACAGGCAGACGTTTGATGTATCCATCATGTGTGAGGGTAATCACGACGTCTTCCTCAGGAATCAGGTCGGCATCCTCGATATGATTTTCATCAAAGGTAATCTCGGTACGGCGATCATCCCCGAACCGTTCTTTGATTTCAACCAGTTCATCATGGATGATCGCGTAGATTTTGTTCTCATCAGCGAGAATCGCACGCAGCTCACTGATCTTCGCCAGCAGCTCCTGGTATTCATTCTCGATTTTCTCGCGTTCCAACCCGGTCAAACGCTGCAAGCGCATGTCCAGAATCGCCTGTGCCTGCTCATAACTGAGACTGTAGTTCGTCATCAGACCGTCACGAGCTTCTTCTGTCGTCCGGGAACTGCGAATCAAGCTGATGATCTCATCGATGTGATCGAGCGCAATCCGCAAACCTTCCAAGATATGCGCACGAGCCTCAGCCTGCTTCAAGTCGTATTCGGTACGTCTGCGGATAATTTCACGCTGATGCTGCAGATAGTAATACAGCATGTCGCGCAAAGTGAGTACGCGCGGACGACCGTCTACGAGTGCCAGCATATTGACGCCAAAAGTGGTTTGCAACTGGGTATGCTTGAACAGATTGTTCAGGACAACCTTAGGGATCACGTCACGACGCAATTCCATGACAATTCGCATTCCCTTGCGATCGGATTCATCGCGCAGGTCGGTAATGCCTTCGATTTTCTTTTCGCGAACCAACTCCGCGATCTTTTCGACGAGTCTAGCTTTGTTCACCTGATAAGGAATTTCCGTCACGATGATGCGCGGCTTTCCTTTTTCCTCGTCAATCATGGTCTTTGCGCGCATGATGATGGACCCACGGCCCGTTTCGTAGGCACGACGAATACCGCTGTACCCAAGGATCTCCCCTGCTGTCGGGAAATCCGGTCCCTTAATGATCTTCATCAATTCCTGGATTGTGATATCCGGGTTGTCAATCATAGCCAGAATGCCATCAATAACCTCCGTCAGGTTATGAGGAGGAATGTTGGTAGCCATCCCGACAGCAATCCCCGATGCACCGTTGAGCAACAGGTTAGGGAATCGCGAAGGCAGTACGACTGGTTCTTCCTTGCGTCCGTCGTAGTTTGGCACAAAATCGACAGTCTCTTTATCAATATCGCGCAGCAGTTCCAAAGCAACCTTGGAAAAACGAGATTCCGTGTAGCGCATGGCCGCAGCTGGATCACCGTCTACAGAACCAAAGTTCCCCTGCCCTTCTACGAGCATATAACGCATATTGAAATCCTGTGCCATGCGAACCATCGCTTCGTAAATCGAAGAGTCACCATGCGGATGGTAATTCGCCATTACTTCCCCGACTACGTTGGCCGATTTCCGGAACGGTTTGTCAGGTGTAAGACCCATGTCATGCATGGCATACAAAATACGCCGATGAACCGGCTTCAATCCGTCACGCACATCTGGTAGTGCGCGACTCACAATGACGCTCATCGCATAGCTGATGAACGACTCTTTCATCTCTTGACTAATATCGACTTTGGGAAACCGAGCAGTTTCTTCCGCCATAAAGGGTAAACCTCCAACTGGTTTTCACAATACTTCATTATAGCACAGAAAAAGAAGGTGCGTCCAAATTATCACCCGTAAATCAGGAATTTCCCTCCATTTTCCATTTTTGAAGCTCATGAATAGCCTCTTGGTACTCTTTCTCCAATCTTTCCTTTTCCCCTTCCGACAGTTTCCCCTTTGGAACAGAAAGCTGATAATCAGGTTCGAGACTCTAGTCTCCAGCAGGAGCTGCTGTTCTTCCCGGTTGTTCTTCCGCTCATCTGTTCCCGCTTACGCTCCAGAAACTCCCGGAAGGACCCGGATTCCCGGTACCGCTCGCACCAATTTGCGCCACCTTTTGCCCAGTACGAACAAAGCTCCAAATACCGGGTATGCCGCTGCTTACATATTTTGAGATGCAACAGCACCAGGCGTCACTTTGCCGATCCTCATTACCATCAAAGAAGCAAGTATGCAGAAAACGCCAGCGACGAGGAACATGAAAAAATAACTGTTGAGCATGCTATAAACCAGTCCACCGCCATAGGCTGCAACAGCCGCTCCGATTTGATGAGCTGTGAAAATCCAGCCGTACATCACGCTGCCCTGCTGACTGCCAAAAATATCGCTGCTCAGTTTCACAGTTGGAGGAACAGTCGCCACCCAATCCAATCCGTAGAAGACGATAAACATTCCTAATGCAAAGGCCGTTGAATTCAATGCGTACGGAAGCAGCATCAGGGAGATGCCTCGCAAGCAGTAATACCAGAACAACAGCCAACGACTATTGAATCGGTCAGATAGCCAGCCGGAAAATGTCGTACCAATGATATCGAATATCCCGATGAGGGCAAGCATGCTTGCTGCTGTTACTGCAGGTATTCCGTGATCCACACAGGCAGCGATAAAATGTGTTCCAATTAGGCCATTCGTAGAAAGCCCACATATAAAAAAGCTCCCGGCTAGCAGCCAAAAATCCAGAGATCTCATGCCTCTGACCAACCCAGCTATCGCGGTTCGGAAGGGATTTTGTGCAGAGCCTCCCTGTTCTTGCTCTGTATCACCGATGGCGCCGTAAGCGTGAAGACCTTTATCCCTGGGATAATCCCTCATCCAAATCCAGACGACAGGGACCATCGCCAAGGCGACAGAGGAAATGATCCAGCTTGCACTTCTCCAGCCTTCTGACTCGGCAAGACTCGCCAACAACGGCAAAAACAAGAGTTGACCTGTTGCTCCACTGGCAGTAAGGATGCCCATAACCAGTCCGCGTTGTTTGACAAACCAGCGATTCGCTATCACAGCTCCCAAGACCGATGCAGTACAACCTGAACCGAGGCCTACCACAATTCCCCAAAGCAGTGCCAAATGCCAGGATGCATTCATCCATGTTGTCAAAGAGGTACCCAAAGCAAGTAGTAAAAGAGCGAAAATCGTGATCCTCCGAATGCCGAAACGATCCATCACGGCAGCTGAAAAAGGGCCAACCAACCCGTACAAAAGCAAATTAATCGATAAGGCCACTGAGATGGACGATCGGCTCCATCCAAATTCCTGTTCTACCGGGACCATAAACACCCCAGGTGCTGACCGAATTCCTGCCCCGATTAATAGAATGAAAAAAGTTACGGCTGCTACAATCCAGGCATAATGAAGGCGTACAGTAGGTTGATTCATCGTATTTCGCTCCTAAAAATAACAGACGTCAGAAAGTTCCTACTTTTATTATCACA
>NZ_KI629786.1:417500-816633 GCF_000503775.1 Brevibacillus panacihumi W25
GATTCGAACCCCTGTATGACAGCGTGAAAGGCTGCTGTGTTAAACCGCTTCACCAACGGGCCTTGAAGTGGCTCCTCGGGACGGACTCGAACCGCCGACCGATCGGTTAACAGCCGATTGCTCTACCAACTGAGCTACCGAGGAACAATGATTATGTATCATGGTGGAGCTGAACGGGATCGAACCGATGACCTCCTGCTTGCAAGGCAGGCGCTCTCCCAACTGAGCTACAGCCCCAAGAACCCAAAAAGGGACACTTGCGCATCGCGGGTACTTCCGAAGTCCTTTTCGGAGATCCCATCGACGAAAGCTATATGGTGGGCCTAGGCTGACTCGAACAGCCGACCTCACGCTTATCAGGCGTGCGCTCTAACCAACTGAGCTATAGGCCCGTAACCTCTTGGACTTTTAATCTAGCACATATTTTAATTCATTGCAATAGAAATTCTCATTTTTTATTTGTAAATTCTTCTCTTGCTCACAGGAGCTTTTTTGAAAGCCTTGAATCATTCTGGAGAGGAGTACATTCCTCCTAAAAATTTCACTTCTAAGGAGTAAACAACCAAATGAATGAACCTCATTCCTCTCACACATCAAACATAGGGAAATGGGCTGCTCTTGCAGAGGTCCTAGGTGTTTCCATAAAGCTGGGGCTCACTTCCTTTGGTGGTCCCATTGCCCATCTTGGTTATTTTCATCATGAATACATCCGTCGGCGAAAATGGCTTGATGAAAAGAGCTACGCTGAACTGGTCGCGCTCTGTCAATTTCTTCCCGGTCCGGCGAGCAGTCAGGTCGGCATCGGGATTGGCATTATTCGCGCCGGGTTGTGGGGCGGATTCGTTGCTTGGCTCGGCTTCACCCTACCTTCTGTTATCGCCTTGGTCGTGTTTGCCTTTCTTTTGCAATCTTACGGTCTCTCTGATACAGGGTGGATTCACGGTTTAAAAATCGTAGCCGTAGCCATTGTCGCTCATGCCATTTGGGGAATGGGGCAAAAACTCACACCCGATCGGGAGCGCGTGACCATTGCCGTACTCACCGCGGCTGTCGCCTTGTCTTGGCAGTCCGCATACAGTCAAGTACTACTGATTCTCGTATCCGGACTTGTCGGCGTCTACTTATTCAGGAAAAAACCAATCGATCCAGTGCCAGAGGTACATATCCCGATCAGCCGTTCCTTGGCGGTAGTTTGTCTGCTCTTCTTTTTCGCACTGCTATTCGCGCTTCCTTTGCTCAGGCAGTGGGGGGAGTCGGAATGGCTGGGGCTTGCAGACAGCTTTTACCGGGCAGGCTCCCTGGTCTTTGGCGGCGGACATGTCGTCCTCCCGCTTCTGGAACACGAAATTGTATCGGCCGGCTGGGTCCGTCCGGAGGATTTCCTTGCAGGTTATGGGGCTGCACAAGCTGTTCCCGGGCCCTTGTTTACCTTTGCGAGTTATCTCGGTGCCTTGGCAGGGGGAATTCCCGGTGCCATTCTAGCCACAATCGCTATCTTTTTGCCCGCATTTCTTCTCGTGGTTGGTTCGCTCCCGTTCTGGAACCAACTGCGGAAAAGCAAGAACCTTCAGGCTGCCCTCGCAGGGGTAAATGCAGCAGTGGTAGGAATCCTGCTAGCAGCGCTGTATGATCCTGTATGGACGTCAGCCATATCGAAACCAGCCGATTTCATTTTGGCGATCTTGCTGTTTGTATTGCTGCAGGTATGGAAAATGCCTCCTTGGTCAGTCGTTCTGACCGGTGTACTCGGCGGTATGATGCTCGATTTCCTGTAAAGATGAAACACGTGAACCATTACCCGGCAACAGCTTTTCATCCTGTCATTGATCGGTCACATTGATCCTTTAGAATAGAGCCTTAGCTGATTTCTCGTATCATGGAATCTTTGACAGCAATTCTTGCAGATCCTTTTAGTATGATAGCTTTTGGGATCAGAGAACGGGAGAGAAAGGTTGTTACATAGTGAAACGAATACTTTTGATTGAGGATGAAACACCTATTGCCGAGATGCTTCAAGCGTATTTGGAACAAGCCCAATTTGCTGTGACATGGGATGCGGGAGAAGGGAATGTACTGGACGTATTTTTACGATGTAGACCCGATTTAGTGCTTCTGGATTTAATGCTGCCTGATAATGATGGACTGGACCTCCTTCAACAGATCCGCAAATACGGAAGCTGTCCCATTATCATTCTGACTGCCCGCGGAAGTGTGCCAGACCGCCTGGAAGGATTGCAGCGAGGAGCGGATGACTACATTTCCAAGCCGTTTGATCCGGATGAAGTAGTGGCTCGTGTACAGGCTGTGCTACGTCGTTCAGCCTATCTGGAAGATAGCGAAGTAATACGATTAGGACGCTTGATTGTTGATTATACTGCCCGTACTGTGGCTCTTTATGACCAGCAGATTGTATTGACTCCGCGTGATTGGAACTTGCTCGCTTTCTTGGTGAGGCACCCGAATCAGTGTTTTTCCCGCTTACACCTGCTCGACCATGTTTGGGGGATCGATTACGATGGCGGAGATCGTGCAGTAGATGCCTCGATCAAACGAATCCGTCAAAGCTTACAGGACTGGCCAACGAGTGAGGGAGAAATCCAAACCATCCGTGGAACGGGGTACATGCTGCATGTCAAATAACCCCCAGCACGATAAAGCAATCCCGTTGCTGCGTTTTTGGACGTGGCGCTACGCCCTGATTCTTCTCGGTACGCTTGTCGTGCTCGGGCTGCTCGCTGGTTTTTGGATGCAAATGAATACCGAGCAGCAAAGCTTTCAAGTGCTGCAGGCGAGAGCCGAACAGTTGGGGGATTCTTATGTCAGAGCAAAACATGTCATTCAGCTGCAACGAATCAAATTAGTGGAGACGGCGTTCAAAATTTCTCCAACCTTGCCCGCAACAACCGCCGTCCCCTATACATCGACCATAGTGATGAAACCGCTGGAGATTGCCCGTCCCATTGAACGTGATTACATGCAAATTTTCAATAAAAACGGTGCCGTCCTTGACTCTTTTGGTGCTGACCCAACAGTACCAGTCGACATTATGAAGCCATCCTCCCATCAAAAGCTGGTGTTGGAGGGAAAAAGCATACGCGAAAAAATTCGGGTAAACGGTGTTACCTGGTTGCGAGTGGGTGTGCCCTTATGGAAAGATGGCACCGTCATGGGAGCGCTGTATCTGAGTGCACCTCCAACAGATAACATGGCGAAAATGAAGGAGACCTATGAAATTCTTGCTCTCGTCATCACAGGAATCGCTTTTGGGGGCTGGACGGTCATCTATCTTCTCTCGCGAAAACTAACAAGACCCTTACGTCAGTTGGCAGGCGCTGCGATCCAGGTTGCAGAAGGAGACTACTCTCCCGATTTGCCTTTGCCATCAGATGTCAAAGAGGACGAACTGAAACAACTGGTCACCTCTTTCAATACGATGACCGAACGTCTAAAGCAGCTTGAACAGCTGAGAACTGATTTGTTGGCGGGTGTATCCCACGAGCTGCGGACACCTGTTACCTCCATTCGCGGTATGGTCCAAGCTGTACAAAGAGGAGTCGTGACGGGAGAAAAGGCAGACAGGTTTTTGCTGACAACACTAGAGGAAGCCAAGCGCATGCAGAAAATGGTAGAGGATTTGCTTGAATTCTCTTCCCTTGAAGCAGGTGTGGTGCAGGGGGAACAGAAATGGATTCCTGTTTCGGAGTTGATAACTGAAGTCACCCAACAAATGCAGGCCATGTCTTTTTTTAAAAGCGTCAAACTAGAAACGTCTCCACCGTCTGACCCGGTTGAAATTCGTGGGGACAGAGGACAGCTGAAACAAATCCTGATGAATCTATTGGCGAATAGCGTTGCTGCAGGTGCGACGCATATTACGCTGGAGGCTTCGCTGAACGATCACAACCTCGTTATTGATGTAGCCGATAACGGAAAGGGAATCAAAGAAGCAGAAGTGCCTTATATTTTTGAACGGTATTATCGCGGGGATAGCAAAAGGAAGAAAAAGCATGGCTTGGGACTCGGGCTTCCGCTCAGTCGATTGCTAGCCAAAGCCAACGGCGGAGAGCTTTTTCTCCTGCATACTTCTGAAAAGGGAACCGTATTTCGGTTGTCATTACCGAAGCAATAGAGAAAGATCGCTCGGCTTTTGGCAGTGGCAGTAATGGCTATGGCATTGTCCGCAATGGCGGGCTCTGCATTTGCAGCTCAGGAAGACACCACCTATCAGAAATTGACTCCAGCAGTGAAAACAGTCAAAGCTGAACTGATGCCTGCAAAAATAGTGCCCATCCAAAACGCTGTAAAAATAACTCGGAACCCCTAAAAAATAATGGCATAAGAAGCCCCCTGACAACGATTCGTCAGGGGGTTTTGCAACTAAAGACTGGATACTACCAAATAGGATCCAGTAAAAAGCAAGATCATGTATGTGATTATTTTAAACACCCTTTGACTGATCCGTGCAAACAATAGCTGTCCGAGCCATATCCCGACGAGAAGCGGGGGAAGCGCAATCATGGATGATACCCAGACCTCTTTGCTGGAACCGTCAAAAGAGATCTGCAGGACTAAACTAATCAAATAGACAAACAAATAATAGGCCAATGTCGTGCTGCGCAATGTCTCCTTTTTCGTCCCAACTCCCGCAAAATAAAGCAGCAGAGGAGGACCCGGCACCCCGATGCTTGTCGTTAACAAGCCAGAGATTCCCCCGGTGAAAAAGTCTCGAAGCCTGGTTTGCCTTATCGTTAGCTGCAAAATCAACAGCACCGTTAGAATCAGGATAAGGCTACCTACCGCCATTTTTAACAATTGCACATCTACATACAAATACACCATCAATCCCGCCATCAGCCCGATCAGACTGCCTTCTATCAGTCTGACTAGCAAAGAGCGATCAATCTCTTTTCTGATCTTGTAAATCATGATGACGGATATGCAAAGAGACAAAACGATATTGATTTGGATAGCCGTATGGGCCGGATAAAGCAAGAACAGAAATGGTGTACCGATAATGGAAAAACAATAGCCCGTACTTGTTTGCAGCAATGCAGCTACAAGGACGATCAAGACCAGGAACAGCCAATCCTCCATTGGAATTCGACACATCACTTTCATGCTAGATTGTTTGCGTATCGGTCTTTGCCTTGGGATGTATGCATACCTTGGTGTAAAAGGAAAAGGGGCCAGGCACTGCTGCGTCTTGACTAACATCACATTTATTCTATAATTTGAATAAATTGGAGATGAAGAAAAGGGGACTCGCTATCCAATGTGGACTGCCTTGTAATGGATTGATTGAATCTGATCGCATGACTCGGACATGGTTATTCGCCAATGGTCCGATTCATCATGCTGATCCTCAACCATTCAAGGGACGCGAGCAACCGTTTTATCGACCCGTTGCGCGGATACTTGATGTATCCGCTTTTTCTTATGCGGCGGTAATATTCCATCTCCATACGATGAACGATGTGCTCGTTTTCCCATAACGGGAGGTATATCTATAATGGCCAGATTGCAAGGAAAAATCGCCATCGTCACGGGGGCAAGTCGTCCCGGTGGAATCGGAGCTGCAATTTGCCGGGCATTTGCCGCTGAAGGCGCGAGCATATTCTTTACACATCTGTATGACTACGATAAAAACGTTAATCCAAGCGATGCCGATGAAAGCTGGCCTGATCTTTTCGCTCGGGAACTGCGTCAATCGGGTATAAAAGTTGGACATATGAAGTTGGACCTTGCCTTGCCGGGTTCAGGGTCTTTATTACTGGAGGAAGTACGGAAAGTAGTGGGGTTTCCGACCATCCTCGTTAATAACGCTGCGTATAGCGTTGATTCAGATTTTCGACAAATAAACGAGGCTCTCATCGACGCGCACTGTGCTGTAAACATAAGGGGTACATTCATGTTATCGGCTGAATTCGCGCGCATGATTGAGGCAGAGAAAAACACTCATTCCTCCCATAGCAGCAAATTCTGTGGACGAATCATTAACCTCACTTCCGGTCAGGGGAAAGGCCCCATGCCCGGAAATCTTGCCTATGCCGCGACAAAAGGTGCCATTTCTGTTTTTACCGAATCGCTAGCTGCGGAGCTGGCACCGCTTTGTATAACAGTAAACGCTGTTGATCCCGGTCCTACCGACTCGGGGTGGATGTCCGAAGAGGTGAAAAAGGCTCTGTTTCCACGATTCCCAATGGGTCGGATCGGTCTTCCTGAAGATGCGGCACGCCTGATCACTTTTCTCGCAAGCGACGATTCTCAATGGATCACCGGCCAAATTATTCATTCCAGAGGTGGTTTTTAAAGCTTCGCCTCTACTCTGACGTGTTCGTTCGTCTAAAAAAAACAGCGGTCAGTCTAAGACTTTATTTTCAGGTCTTAGACTGACCGCTTTCCGGTTTATTAAGAAACTAATCAAAAATCCAAGTCCCGCACGTTGGAAGCAAACCGCTCAATAAACTCCCTGCGCGGCTCTACTTCGTCACCCATCAGCGTTTCAAACACCATATCCGCTTCCATCGCATCCTCCAGGCTGACCTGAAGCATGGTCCGCTCTTCCGGATTCATCGTAGTTTCCCACAATTGGTCGGCGTTCATCTCGCCCAATCCTTTATAGCGCTGGATACTTGGTTTTGGTACGGTTTTCAGCGTGGCAAGGATCTGATCACGCTGTTGATCGGTATACGCATAATGCATCTGCTTGCCCTGCTTGATGCTATAGAGTGGCGGCTGCGCAATGTAAATATAGCCCGCTTCGATCAACTGGCGCATGTAGCGGTAGAAGAAGGTCAAGAGCAGAGTACGGATGTGTGAACCGTCTACGTCCGCGTCCGTCATGATTACGACTTTGTGGTAACGCGCTTTGGAAATGTCGAAGTCTTCGCCTACACCTGTCCCGAGCGCCGTAATGATTGCACGGATCTCATTGTTGGCCAGAATTTTATCCAAGCGCGATTTTTCTACGTTGAGAACTTTCCCGCGCAACGGCAGGATTGCCTGAAAATGACGGTCGCGTCCAGACTTGGCAGAACCGCCCGCAGAGTCACCCTCAACGATGAACAGTTCGGATTCGGAAGCGTCCTTGGAGGAGCAATCCGCCAGTTTACCCGGCAACGCGCTCACTTCCAATGCGCTTTTGCGTCTGGTCATCTCCCGTGCCTTCCGCGCTGCTTCACGAGCTCTCGAAGCCATCAAGGCTTTCTCCACGATCTTTTTCGCTACACCCGGATTTTCCTCCATGAAGGTGTTGAAGCGATCGCCAAACACGGACTCCGTAATGCTCCGCGCTTCGGAGTTCCCAAGCTTGGTCTTGGTCTGCCCTTCAAATTGCGGCTCCTGGATTTTTACAGAAATAATCGCCGTAATCCCTTCGCGCACATCATCCCCGGAGAGGTTCGGGTCCTTTTCCTTCAGGAAGTTGAATTTGCGGCTGTAGTCGTTGATGACACGAGTCAGGGCTGTTTTGAAGCCCGTCTCGTGGGTACCGCCTTCATGCGTATTGATGTTGTTGGCAAAAGAGTAAATATTGCTGACATAGCTGTCGTTGTACTGAATCGCGACCTCGACCAGCAAGCCGTCCTTTTCTCCTTCGCAATAAATCACGTCTTCATGCAAAGCTTCGCGGTTTTTATTCAAATACTCGACGAATTGCACGATCCCGCCCTCGTAATGGAACGATTCCTCCCGCTCCTGTCCAGGCCGCGTATCCTTGAGGGTAATCCGCAGTCCTTTGTTGAGGAAGGCCAGCTCGCGAATCCGTTTTTGCAAAATATCGTATTCAAATTCGGTTGTTTCGGTAAAAATAGTCGGGTCTGGTTTAAACGTAACAGTTGTCCCTGTCTCTTCCGTCTCGCCCACGATAGCGAGGTCTGCTTCTGGCGCCCCCATGCTGAAACGCATGAAATAGACGTTGCCGTTTTGCTTGACTTCGACTTCCATCCACTCTGACAACGCGTTTACAACAGAGCTACCTACCCCGTGAAGACCGCCGGAAACTTTATAGCCGCCGCCGCCGAATTTACCGCCGGCATGCAGCACTGTCAAAACCGTCTCAACGGTCGATTTTCCCGTCTTTTCATGAATACCTGTAGGAATCCCGCGCCCGTTGTCCGTCACTGCTACAGAGTTGTCAGGGCGAATGACAACCAAAATATCGTCGCAGTAACCGGCCAAGGCCTCGTCGATGGCATTGTCCACGATCTCCCACACCAGATGATGCAGGCCGCGGCTGCTGGTAGACCCGATGTACATCCCCGGGCGTTTGCGTACCGCTTCCAGCCCTTCCAACACCTGAATCTGACTGGCGTCGTAGTTTGTATCTTTCGTCGTCACTTGATCCACTACTCTGTCAACTCCTCCACTTCAGCTTGTACGATGGGCACCTGATCCAAGCTGTCCACGAACTGAGCGCGTCGCTTCAGCGTCAGAGAAGAAATAGGTGAACAGTATATGGCATCCTGCGTGATTACATACGATTTCGTCTCTTCCACACTGTGATCGACGACTGTCTTTCGCTTATCCTGCAAAAATCCCTTGTTGGTCTTCGAGGATTTGACAGTCTGGTGATCCAGGATGGAAATCACTTCCTTCGTGCTCACAACAGTATCTCCACCAATGTGTATAAACATCCCTGTTCCCCCTACCTTTCCCCTGAGATAGTCCCTTCCTTCACGTAAAAACGAGAGGCTTGCTGGAGTACCTGATGCTTTAAGCCTTCCACACCCGTCGTGCTTACAAACGTTTGAACCCGATCCTGAATCGTTTCCAGAAGCAGGGTCTGCCTGTGCTCATCCAATTCGGACAAAACGTCGTCCAACAAAAGCACAGGGTATTCGCCTACTTCTTCCTTGATCAGTTCGATCTCGGCTAATTTGATGGACAGCGCGGACGTCCGCTGCTGTCCTTGGGAACCGTATGTCTGTACATCCATGCCGTTCACTTTTAGAGAAAAATCATCGCGGTGCGGGCCAATCATCGTGCTTCCGCGCATGATCTCCCGGTCACGCAAATCATCGTATGCAGCAAGCAGCATATCGACTGCTGCATCCGCTCCCATTTCTTCCGTGACTGGCGTCGTATTTTCATAATGCAAAGAGAGCGTTTCCCTGCCGTCGGTAATGCCGGTGTGGATGTCTTTAGCCCACGACTCCAGCTTCCGAATGAACTCAAAACGCTTTCGTAACAATTTTACCGCTAAATCAGCCAATTGGGTATTCCAAATTGACAGCATTTCCAGCGAGTGGCTTTTTTTCATCGCCAAATCCTTCAAAAGCTGGTTGCGTTGAGCCAGTACTTTGTTGTAATTGCTCAAATAGTACAGATAGGTCGGCGATACCTGTCCGATCTCCATGTCGATAAATCGCCTGCGCTGTGCCGGCGAGCCTTTGACGATGGACAGGTCCTCTGGCGCAAACATGACGACATTCAAGGCGCCTACGTACTCGCTCAGCTTCTGTTGTTCCATTCCGTTGATTTTGGCCCGCTTTCCCTTCCCTGTCAACTGCAACTCCAAACGAACAGATCCGTAGCGACGAAGAACATCGCTACGGATGGCGGCATAATCAGCATCCCACGCGATCAGTTCCTTGTCCCGTGGGGTGCGATGTGATTTGGCAAGAGCGAGCACATAGATGGATTCCAGCACGTTCGTCTTGCCTTGAGCATTATTTCCAATAAAAAGTTGAATCGGGCTGTCGAAGGAAAGCGACAGCGACTCGTAATTGCGATAATGGGTCAGCGAAAGGTTCTTGAGAAACAAGCGTCACGCTCTCCTCTCAGCGGCTTACCACTTGATAGCGGCCAAAGCCTTCGATCGCCACTTCATCACCCGGATACAGCTTGCGGCCGCGTCTGTTCTCAAGCTCTCCATTGACTTGGATGGGAACCTCGGCGAGAAACGCCTTCGCCATGCCGCCTGTGTCAATCACTTCAGCCAGCTTTAAAAATTGCCCTAAGGCGATGTATTCGGTCTTGATGGAAACCTCACGCATGGTTTGGCTCCTTTCTGGGTGGAAATCGACTAATAGGTACGAACAGGCAGGATCAGATGCAGCATCCAGTCATGGTCAGTAGGGCGGAGCACGAAGGGGCTCATCGGACCGTTAAAGCTTGCCTTGATCTCGCTGCTGTCAATGGCGCGCAGGGCGTCGATCATGTATTTTGCGTTGAAGGAGATTTTCAATTCTTCTCCTTCCATTGCTTTCGGCTGCAAGACGTCGGTTACTTTCCCGATCTCCGGCGCGTTAGAGGTAATTTCCACATTGCCGTCTGGCAGTGTAACCATTTTGACGACGTTGGATTTTCCTTCGCGGCTGAGCAGGGAAGCGCGCTCGATCGACTGCAAAAATTCCTTGGTGTTGACGGTAATCTCTGTTTTGCTGCCTTGGGGAATGATCCGGGTAGTATCCGGGTAGGTTCCCTCCAGCAACCGGGAATAAAACAGAATATGCTTTGATTTTACCAGGATCTGGTTATCCGTCACAACAATATCTGCTGGACTTTGGTCCTCGTCCAAAATTTTCACTAGTTCATTGCAGCTTTTGCCGGGAACGACAACATTGTGGAACGAAAGCTCTTCAGGACATTCTACCATAGCTGTGCGGCTAGCCAAACGGTGACTGTCTGTCGCGACGAAACGAAGCTTCCCTTGTTCGAGAGACCACATCAGCCCGGTCAAGATCGGACGCATTTCGGACGTAGACACGCCAAATACGGTTTGACGAATCATGGTTTTCAGCAAATCTCCTGGAATGCTGAATACTTTTTCCTCTTCCAGATGCGGCAATTGCGGATATTCATTGGCGTCCATGCCGTTGATTGAAAATTCGGCTTGTCCGGAACGAATTGACGTAACCAAACGCTCGTCTGCTTCGATGTGAATCTCGTTGCTAGGAAGTTTGCGCACAATTTCGCTAAAAATACGAGCAGGCAACACGATGTTTCCTGCTTGGTGGACGGTTACGCCCCATTCATCCGCTTCCTCCAACGGAATTTGCACCTCGATGGATACATCTGAGTCGCTTGCGGTTAGTGTAAGTCCTTCCTCATCGGCTTTTATTTTGATTCCGGTCAAAATAGGAATAGTAGTCCGGCTGGAAACAGCTTTGCTTACATGTGATACGGCGTTGGACAGTTTGTCGCGTTGGACAGTGATTTTCATCAACGTGGCCTCCCTCGATCGTCGCTTTTTTTTCGAAAATGAATGCATAGCAGCGACGCCTTTATCATATCTTATTAGGATAATCTTTTTTAACAGAAGTAGTAATAGGGCCTGTGGATTTGTGGATATGTGGATTGATGACGTAAAAGAGAGCCTATACACATGTGGGTAAAGTGTGTATAGGCTTTTTGCGTTATTCACAGGTTAATGGTTTGCTTTTAATTTTTCAATGAGCGCCTGGATGGTCGTTTGCATCTGAGGATCAGTGGCCAGGGCACGCGAAATTTTTTCATGAGCATGGATGACGGTAGTATGGTCCCGACCGCCAAATTCATCGCCGATTTTCGGCAGGGAGGCATCTGTCAGCTCCCGAGATAAGTACATGGCGATCTGACGAGGAAAAGCGACGGTTTTGGTCCGTTTTTTCGCTTTGAAATCCTCCAGTTTGAGACTGTATTCTTCTCCTACGACCCGCTGGATGTCCATGATGGTAATCACCCGTGGCCTGGAGGAAGGAATGATGTCTTTCAAGGCTTCCGCGGCCAATTGAGTATCGATATCGCGATTGATCAGGGATGAATACGCTACAACTCGGATAAGTGCACCTTCCAGCTCGCGGATGTTGCTGTCGATTTGATTGGCGATATAGGCCATTACTTCATTGGGTATGTCCAGGTTCTCCGCTTTTGCCTTCTTTCGCAGAATGGCGATCCGCGTTTCCAGATCCGGTGGTTGAATATCAGTAATCAAGCCCCATTCAAAGCGGGAGCGCAGCCGATCTTCCAGCGTCGGGATCTCCTTGGGAGGCCGGTCGGAGGAAATGATGATCTGCTTGCTTTCTTCATGCAAAGCATTGAAGGTATGGAAGAACTCTTCCTGGGTAGACTCTTTTCCAGCGAGAAACTGGATGTCGTCTATCAGCAAGACATCGACGCTGCGGTACTTGTTGCGGAATTCGACGGCCTTGTTGTCCCGAATCGAGTTGATGAATTCGTTTGTAAATTTTTCAGATGACAAATAAACCACTTTTGCCGAAGGATTGTGCTGAATCACATAATGTCCGATGGCGTGCATTAAGTGTGTCTTCCCCAATCCCACACCCCCGTATATAAAAAGGGGATTGTACGCTTTGGCAGGGGCTTCAGCGACTGCGAGAGACGCAGCGTGAGCAAAACGGTTGCCAGAGCCGATGACGAACGTGTCAAACGTGTACTTGGGATTTAGAATGCTGGGCGGCTGATCATCCGCGGCTTGTGGCGGTGCAGAAGTCTTGACGCGGGCAGGGGGCTGTTCGTCGGCTAATGCGGAGTCCGGATTTTGCAAGACTACGAATTTCACCTTCATATTAACCCCTGTCACTTCATATAGTGTATCGGTGATCAGTTGAGAGTACCTGGTTTCGAGCCAATCCCTGGCAAAGTCATTCGGTGCCACGACAATAAGGGCATCTTCTTCCAAAGTAGTCGCCTTGGTCGCTTTGAGCCAGGTATCAAAACTGGGTTTGCTTAGCGATTTCTCTATCTTGGCCAAGACTTTGCGCCATAGCTCGCTAATCGCTGCATCCAACCAGAATCCCTCCTTCATAAAAAAAGTATCAATAGAAAACAAACTGGGAAAATATAGAGATAACGACGGTAAATAGCGCTGCCAGGATCAAACTTATCACCAGGTCGCGCTTTCACAACTGTGGATAAAAAAAGTCGAAAAATAGGGATTCCACTCGGAGCAAAGAAAAAAAACAGACAATTATCCGCATCCTTGTGAGTAAACAGACCCACAATGGGTGCAATCTGTCCACAAACTTATCCACATGCTGTGGAAAACCCGTTCATCTAGATGGAGTTATTCACGCTCCAAAACAAAAATATAATAACAGATAAAAGGCATGTCAGCAATGGTTTTTTCAGACTTATCCACAAACACAACTACTGGTATGCTAGACATATTCACACAACTAGATTTTGTGTACAAGCTGTAGATAATCTTGTCGAAATTTTGTGATGTGGATAAAATGATATCCACAGGTTCGGGAAATAATGGAGTGGGGATATTTACCGTGGTAGACAAACCCAGGACTGACTTGACTTTTCGGCCATATCTTTTTATAATTCGAAAGAATGTCTGCCTAGGACGGAGGTGTATACTGTAATGAAACCATCTTTCAATCCTAATAACCGTAAGCGCAAAAAGGACCATGGGTTCCGTACGCGCATGAGTACGAAAAACGGCCGTAAGATTTTGGCGGCTCGTCGTCGTAAAGGTAGAAAAGTTCTTTCCGCTTAGGCCACACTTTCAGTGGCCTTTTTTGTTTCTATCTTGATTTTTTCACGAAAATAGGCGGCTATCAGGTAAAAAAGTGGTGGAAAGAAGGATATACTGGTAGATGCTGTTTGCTTTTTCTACTATAATTGTGATGTTAGGGGTTGTTTACCTTGCATCGTTCGCACCGGCTAAGAAAAAATGAGCACTTTCAGGCAGTGTTTCAACGAGGAACTTCGGCAGCCAACAAGCAATTTGTCTTATATTCTGCCAGGCAGGAGGGACAGGCTGCATTTCGCGCCGGAATTTCTGTAAGCAAAAAAATCGGCAACGCCGTTATCCGCAACAGGGTCAAGCGGCTCATTCGCGAGGCGGTGGCTCGATTGGAGGATGCCATTCCAAAGGGAGTGGATCTCGTGATCATCGCTCGTCCAGGAGTCGAGTCGATGTCCCTTGAGACAATCGAGCAGTCGCTTTTACATGTAATGAAGCGAGCCAAAGTGATCAAGCAAGGCCCCATACATAATGGAAAAAGAGGTTGAACAGCAATGTCTACATTATTGGTGTGGCTGATTCGGGGATACCAAAAATTCATTTCTCCGTTGAAACCGCCTACATGCCGATTTGCTCCGACCTGCTCCCATTATGCGATCGAAGCAGTACGACGTTTTGGCGCGTTCAAAGGGGGATGGCTGGCAGTGCTCCGCATTTTAAAATGCCATCCGTTTCACCCGGGAGGAATCGATCCGGTACCTGAAAAACGCGAATCATCACATCATTTATTGAAGCGGGGAAAAGGAGGTTCATCCCTTGAGTAGACGTACCCTCAGCATGATTTTGCTGACTTTGCTGGTTCTGGTTTTGTCGGGGTGTAACCCGGCTACCGCAGAGCCAATCGGGCCAGATGCAACCGGAATTTGGGACAAGTATCTTGTGTATCCCTTGTCATGGTTGATCAAAGAAAGTGCCCTGATCCTTGGCAACAATTACGGTTTGGGGATTTTGGTTGCGACGGTCATCATCCGTTTGATCGTATTGCCGCTAATGGTCAAGCAGATCAAGAGCTCCAAGAAAATGCAAGAGCTTCAACCGGAAATGCAAAAAATCCGTGAGAAGTACAAAAATGATCCGCAGAAGGCGCAAATGGAAACCATGGCTATTTTCCAGAGAGAAGGCGTCAACCCGTTGGCTGGGTGTCTGCCACTCCTGGTGCAAATGCCGATCCTGATCGCGTTCTATCATGCGATCATTCGAACACATGAAATCAACACGCAAACGTTCCTGTGGATGGAGCTGGGAGCGAAGGACCCGTATTACATCTTGCCGATCATCGCTGCGATTACGACGTATCTGCAATCCAAGATGATGGGACAAGCGACACAAGGCAATCCGCAAATGCAAATGATGATCATCATGATGCCGTTGATGATCTTGGCGATTGGGGTTACCTTGCCGTCTGCACTTTCCCTGTACTGGGTATACGGAAACCTGTTTACCATCGTGCAAACGTATTTCTTGTACCGAGATAAAGGCGATAAGAATCCAAAGCCAACTCCTAAGGGGGGAGCCTCCAAGTGAAAAAGGTGGTTGCTACGGCTAAGACGATAGACGATGCTGTGCAGAAAGCTTTGTTGGAATTGGGTGTGCCTCGGGAAAAGGCAAGCATTCGGGTACTGGAGGAGCCGAGCAGGGGACTGTTCGGCCTGATCGGAGCCAAGGATGCCAAAGTGGAGGTTGAATTTCACTTTGACCCGGTTGTAGAGGGACGTAACTTTCTTCAAGATGTATTAACCAATATGAAGGTAGATGCTCGGGTGGAATCCCGTCCCAACGAAGAAGGCATGCTTTTTGACATCCAGGGGACCAATCTGGGGATCATCATTGGCCGCAGGGGACAAACGCTAGACTCCCTACAGTATCTCGTAAATGTCGTAGCAAACCGTCATGCGGACAAGCATGTGCGCATCACGTTGGACGCTGAAAATTACCGGCTGCGCCGCAAGGAAACACTGGAGCAGTTGGCCGACCGGGTCGCCAAAAAGGCGCTCTCTACCAAACAGAACATTCGTTTGGAGCCGATGTCAGCAGCAGAGCGCAAGGTGATTCACGCCTTTTTGCAGAAGCGCTCGGATGTTGTGACGTTCAGCGAAGGAGAAGAACCCAACCGTTATATTGTCATTGCCGCAAAAGGAGCCTCTCGTTAGGCTCTTTTTTTATTCGAAAATCGTGTTTGTTCGTCCCTGCAGCATTGTCCACTGTGGATAAGAAAGCGCGAGGGTTGGTTGGGACGAAAAACGCTCATACTGTGGATAACAAGAAAAGGGAGGCAACCTTCAAAACAAGGTTGCTTTTTCGGTTTTACCGGATGCTGGAAGCGTCGTAGATGCAGTTTTCGCTTGGTATTTTTCGACTGTATCTGTTAAGCTAATAAGTTAGTGGCTGATTCGTGTGAAGGGAAAGCTTGAGGTGAACAATCATGAAATTCGATACGATAGCGGCAGTGGCTACACCAATGGGTGAGGGCGGTATTGCCGTGATCCGGGTAAGCGGTCCCGAGGCGATCGAAGTTGTGGATAAGATCTATAAAGGGAAGCGAAAATTGTCCACTGTGGATACACATACGATTCATTACGGCCATTTGGTGGACCCGCAATCAGGGGATCTAATAGAAGAAGTGCTCGTATCCGTAATGAAGGCGCCGCGAACGTTTACGCGGGAGGATGTCGTAGAGGTCAATTGCCATGGCGGGATTGTCTCTGTCGAGCGCGTCCTGGGGCTGATTCTGGAGTACGGGGCAAGATTGGCAGAGCCCGGCGAGTTTACCAAGCGCGCTTTTTTAAATGGACGTGTGGACCTGTCGCAGGCAGAGGCAGTAATCGATTTGATCCGCGCAAAGACGGATCGGGCCATGAAGGTAGCCCTGCATCAGGTGGAGGGGAAATTATCCCGACTCATTCGCAATTTACGCCAGAATTTGATTGAAGCGATGGCACATATAGAGGTAACGTTGGATTATCCCGAGCATGACGTAGAGGAATTCACCCAGAATTTCTTGCGTGAAAAATGCTTGGAGGTAAAAGAGGAAGTAGGCAGGCTGCTGCAGACAGCCAAGCAGGGAAAAATTCTGCGGGAAGGCTTGTCTACTGCCATTATCGGCAGGCCTAATGTCGGGAAATCATCACTGCTGAACAGTCTGGTGCAGGAGGAGAAGGCGATCGTCACAGATGTAGCTGGGACCACTCGTGACGTGATTGAAGAATACGTCAATGTGCGCGGAGTGCCGTTGCGCTTGATCGATACAGCCGGAATCCGCGAGACAGAAGACGTCGTAGAGAAAATCGGAGTGGAGAAATCCAGACAGCTTTTGCAAAAAGCTGATCTGGTCTTGCTTGTCGTCAACTACAACGAACCGCTCAGTCCCGATGATTATGCCATTTTTGAGACGGCGAAGGGCTTTTCGGTGATCGTCATCGTCAACAAATTCGATCTGCCGCAGAAAATTGACCTGGAAGAGGTCAAACGGCATTTTCCTGATCAACCGCTGATCATGACATCGGCTAAAATGGAGCAGGGGATTGAATTGCTGGAGAAGGCGATCGCGGATATTTTCTTCGCGGGACGTGTGCAGCAGGACGATTTGACCTATGTGAGCAATGCTCGGCACATTCATCTGCTGCGTCAAGCAGAACGGGCGATAGACGATGCATTGGCTGGAATCGACCAGCTCATGCCGGTGGATATGATTCAGATTGATATTAAAAAGGCTTGGGAGCTGCTGGGAGAAGTGATCGGAGAAAGCGTCGGCGAAGATCTCATCGACCAGATCTTTTCCCAATTCTGTTTGGGCAAGTAGGCAAGGAAATAAGGAGGATTTACTATGAGTGATGCACCAACCTATGAAGCCGGCTCGTTTGACGTGATCGTAATTGGAGCGGGGCATGCTGGTTGTGAAGCGGCTTTGGCGTCAGCGCGGATGGGATGTAATACCTTGCTTTTGACCATCAACCTGGATGCAGTCGCTTTTATGCCTTGCAACCCTTCGGTAGGGGGACCTGCCAAAGGGCACGTCGTACGCGAGGTAGACGCATTGGGCGGCGAAATGGCGCGCAATACGGACAAAACCCACATCCAGATGCGGATGCTGAACACAGGGAAAGGACCTGCTGTCCATGCCCTGCGTGCGCAGGCAGATAAAATTGCCTATCAGCATGAAATGAAAAAAACGATCGAAAATACACCTAACCTGCTGTTGCGTCAAGCGATGGTCGAAGAACTGGTCGTCAACGACGGAGTTTGTGAGGGCGTTTTGACACAGACGGGCGCAATCTATCGTGCGAAGGCCGTCGTGCTGACCACAGGTACCTATCTGCGCGGAAAAATCATTTTGGGCGATTTGCAGTATGAGAGCGGTCCAAATAACATGCGTCCATCGATTCGCCTTGCTTATCATCTCAAAGAGCTGGGCTTTGAATTGAAGCGTTTCAAGACCGGGACGCCACCGCGGGTTCACAAGCACAGCGTAGATTTCAGCAAAATGGAAATTCAGCCGGGCGATGATGTTCCGCGTGCTTTTTCCTATGAAACGACTGAATTTATCACCGATCAACTGCCTTGCTGGCTGACGTACACCAACGAGGAGACGCATGGTCTGATCAACAGCAACCTGCACCGTGCGCCGATGTATTCTGGAACCATCGAAGGAGCAGGTGCGCGTTATTGCCCATCGATTGAAGATAAGGTTGTCCGCTTTAATGACAAGCCTCGCCACCAGATTTTCCTGGAGCCGGAAGGAAGAAATACGGAAGAGATGTACGTCCAAGGGCTGTCTACAAGTATGCCGGAAGAGGTGCAGCTCTCGATGCTTCGCTCCCTGGCGGGGATGGAGCAAGTAAAAATGATGCGCCCGGGCTATGCAATCGAGTACGATGCAGTCGATCCTACGCAGCTCTGGCCATCTTTGGAAACGAAAAAGCTTCCTGGATTGTTTACAGCGGGTCAAATCAATGGAACGTCCGGGTACGAGGAAGCGGCGGCCCAAGGTCTGATGGCTGGAATCAACGCTGCCAGAAAGGTGCAGGACAAACCTCCCGTTATTTTGGGGCGGGAACAGGCCTATATTGGCGTGTTAATTGACGATCTGGTAACTAAAGGGACGTATGAGCCTTATCGTCTGCTTACATCTCGTGCTGAGTACCGCTTGTTATTGCGCCACGATAACGCGGATCTGCGTCTGACGGATATCGGGTACGAAATCGGACTGATCAGCGAAGAGCGCTACCAACGCTTCGTTAAAAAGCGGGAATTGATTGAGCAGGAAAAGGAACGTGTCCTCAATACCCGCGTGCGTCCTGATTTGCCGCATGTGCAGGAGGTTTTGCGGGAGGCAGGTTCGCCTGAGCTGACAGAAGTAATCGAGCTGGCACAGTTGCTGCGTCGACCTGAACTGAACTATCAGCACATCATCAAAATGTCGCCAGCTCCCGTCGAGCTTCCCGAGGAAGTTATGGAGCAGGTAGAGATTCAAATCAAGTACGACGGCTATATTCGCAAATCGCTTCAACAGGTGGAACGAATGAAAAAGATGGAGGAGCGGCGTATACCCGAGGATATCGATTACCATAAAATCACGGGGATGGCAAAAGAATCGCGTGACAATATGAGCCGCATCCGTCCTTTGAATATCGGGCAAGCAGCGCGTATCTCCGGGGTGAATCCTGCAGATATTTCCGTACTGATGATCTATTTGGAGCAGTACAATCGCGTAGGGGCCGCTGATTAAGGAGCGTACGAGATGAAGAGAGAAGAATTTGCCCAGGCGTTGCTCGAAAAAGGAATCGAGCTTTCCGCCAAGCAGTTGGAGCAGTTTGACCAGTATTTTCGCCTGTTGGTGGAATGGAATGAAAAGATGAACCTGACCGGCATTACCGAGGAAGGGCAAGTCTACAACAAGCATTTTTTCGATTCCATCACACCTGCCTTTTTCTTTCCGTTTGATCAGATCGAATCCGCTGTCGATATCGGGGGAGGAGCTGGCTTTCCGAGCATTCCGTTGAAAATATGCTTTCCACATCTAAAGATGACGATTATCGACTCGCTGAACAAACGGATGGGATTTTTGCAGCATGTAGCTGACGAACTCGGCTTGGAGCATGTATACCCGGTCCATGGCCGTGCGGAGGATCGCGGCCAGGAGCCAGCGTATCGAGAAGCTTTTCAAGTAGTCGTGGCCCGCGCTGTAGCACGCCTCAATCTGCTTTCAGAGTTTTGCTTGCCGTTTGCCAAGGTAGGCGGTCATTTCATCGCGCTGAAAGGCGCAGAGATTACGCCGGAGCTGAATGAAGCGAAAAAGGCCATTAAAACCCTCGGCGGAAAGACGCGCAAGGTAGAAACTCTCCATCTGTTGGAGGATGCTGGCGAGCGCAATATCGTCATTATCGAGAAAGTAGACAACACGCCAAAGAACTACCCCAGAAAAGCGGGAGTTCCGGCAAAAAAACCGATCTTGTAATGAAAATAACAGGGGAGCGGTCCCAGCAGTCAAAAGACTGGGGCCGCTTCTGCTATTGAGATCTTCCATGTTTGGTTAGAAAAAGAGAGAAGAGGAAGAGCGTAGCCAGGGGGCATGGCAGCGATAAGTTGGAATTAATCATTTCATTCATCAGAGCTTTGGAAATGGGATTCGTATCAATATTTTTCTGCTACACGGGATACCATTAACTCCTTGAGAAACCAGCAAAAGATAGCTTGGATTTCAGAAAAAGCTGGTTGAGGAAAAGGAGAAAAAAGAGTAAGGCTTTTGGGATCTTGACCCAGGCGCAACGGAAAAGGCGGAACACGGACTTAGCGGCCAACCTTGAAACACATCCTCGAAATGGCTGCTTTTGGCCGCGGTTCCGCCTTTGAAGTGGAGGCGGCCAGGGATGACCTAACAGCGAAGATCCCAACTATCCTGAAGCGTTTTCTCCTTTTCCTCTTCTCCACTATGGCCTTACTGCCACCAACCCAAAATGAAGGCTTGAAAACCAGTCTAAAGAAGCAGGAACAGACCGCATAGATTCTCCGGACAAGTCATATACATACAGATAACTTTCACAAGGGCTGTCTGGGGAGATGAGAACATGCTAGCAATGATCACAGACTTTTTTCCTGCGGAGCTTCCAGAGATCCTGCTTCGCCTAGTTTTGGCTTTTTTGGCCGGTGCAGTGATGGGATGGGAGCGGGAGCGATTTATCAAGGATGTCAATCGCCAAAGAGGGGCTGGATTTCGGACATACAGCCTCGTTTGTTTTGGTTCTTGTTTGTTTGGACTAGCTTCGATATACGGTTTTTCTTCCAGTGGAGTTAACCATGATCCCGGTCGTGTGGCTGCCCAGGTAGTAACGGGAATGGGCTTTTTGGGTGCGGGTGCCATCCTGAAATCTAATGGTTCCGTAAAAGGATTGACGACTGCGGCGGGGATGTGGGTAGCCTCTGCAATCGGTTTGATGTTTAGTGCAGGCATGTACATTTCGGCAATTATTGCATCTTTATTTGCTTATTTGATCCTGGATTTACACAAGCTCTTTCCTCATCTCTTTCGGTCCTCAAAACATGTTCAAGAGGATGAACATCGATATGAAGAAGACGATGACAAATGACATAGATGTTTCACGTGAAACGTTCTTTCTTCAGCAGGAATTGGGCGAAATTTGCAGAATACCAAAGAGTAACAAGACGCAATATTCATCGAAGAAAACCAAACTTCCATGCTTTCCTGTATAGACAAGGAATCTCCTATTTTGACCCCATCCAAGCCTGTCGGCAATATCTTTTCATCTTGCAAAAAAGGCAGGCACAAAAAGGTCCTTTTGGAAAATTCAATTTGTACGGATGTTGCAGCTGCGTATGCTGGAGCTTCCGGAGCTTGCAGGAAACAAAAAATAGAAGAGGAAGTTGGCCTTACATCGAGGAGAAAGCGGACGGAACGGTTAGAAGTGGGGGTTTTTAGTATGGCAGTAAGAGATTCCTTTTCTCGTATCTTTGGCTTGAACGAGAAAACAGACATCGAAGAAATTAGTCAGATACCTGTCGAGGAGATTGTGCCCAATCCCTACCAGCCACGTACGGTATTTGATGATGAAAAAATTGACGAGCTGTGCCAAACCATTCGTACCCATGGTTTAATTCAGCCGATCGTAGTACGGGTGAGAGACGGTCGTTATGAATTAATCGCTGGTGAACGGCGATTGCGAGCTACGAAAAAATTAGGGATGGAGCGCATTCCTGCGATTATTAAAGAGTTTAACGACGCGCAGACTGCTTCCATCGCACTAATTGAAAACTTGCAGCGTGAAGGACTGACAGCTATTGAAGAGGCCGTTGCCTATCAAAAGCTGATTGATTTGCACAATTTGACCCAGGAGAGTCTCGCGCAACGTTTGGGAAAAGGACAGTCGACGGTCGCCAATAAATTGCGCCTTCTCCATCTGCCGCAACCGATTCAAGATGCACTGATGTCGCGACAACTGACGGAACGGCATGCACGTGCCTTGATTCCGCTCAAGGATGATGAGTTGCAGCTCAAAGTGATGCAAGAAATCCTGGATCGAGAATGGAATGTAAAGCAGACGGAAGTCAGAGTCAAGCAATTGCTGGAAGCGGGAGAACAACCGAAGGAAAAGGAAGCCAAACCGAGGTGGAAGGCTTTTTCACGGGATGCGCGTATTGCGATCAATACAGTCCGGCAATCGATTGATATGGTCATGCAGACAGGTTTGCCGGTAGAGACCGATGAAGAGGATCACGAGGAATTTTATCAATTTACAATCCGAATTCCGAAAAACAAAAGAGAAAAATAAATACATCACGGAAATATCTGCAAATCAGAACGGTGGCGACAAAGCCGCCTTTCTTTTTGACTCTAGTACGAATTCTTTTAGATAGAGGAGATTCGTTTGCATGAAATAAGGGGAGTTAACGGATATTCTTTCCAGTGGATTGCATTTTTGTAGGGTGGCTGGCGAAAAAATTCAGTACGGTAGGGCATTAAATCTGGTAACATACATGTATAGAAGGCTTGTAAAGAGGCGTCACGGTTTCTTTCATTTGGAAAGACAGAACAATGAATAGCGGGTCGTTGTTACACGTGCTTTCCTACACGAAAAAAATGAGGTGGAGAAGTTGGGTAAAATCATTGCGGTAGCGAATCAGAAAGGCGGCGTCGGGAAGACAACCACATCCGTAAATCTCAGCGCTTGTCTGGCCGCATTGGGGAAAAAGGTACTGCTGGTAGACATTGATCCACAAGGAAATGCTACGAGTGGAATCGGAGTGAACAAGGCCGATGTGAGGTATTGTATTTATGATGTGTTGATCAATGACATTAGCCCCGTTGATGCCACTTTGCCTACTGAAATCGAGGGTTTGAAAATTATCCCTGCCACAATTCAACTTGCAGGTGCGGAGATCGAGCTGGTTCCCACCATTTCACGTGAAGTTCGCTTGAAAAAAGCGTTGGAAGTAGTAAAAGACAAGTATGACTTCGTGATTATTGATTGTCCTCCTTCGTTGGGAATTTTGACAGTCAATTCCCTGACTGCCGCTGATTCTGTATTGATCCCCATCCAGTGTGAGTACTATGCGTTGGAAGGGCTTAGCCAATTGCTGAATACAATTCGACTGGTTCAGAAGCATCTGAATTCCCAGCTTGCTATTGAAGGTGTTGTACTGACGATGCTTGATGCGCGGACCAATCTCGGTATCCAGGTCATCGAAGAAGTGAAGAAGTATTTTCAGGAAAAAGTATACAAGACGATTATTCCGCGGAATGTTCGTTTGAGCGAAGCGCCATCACATGGACAAGCCATCATTACGTATGATCCGCGGTCCAGAGGCGCTGAGGTGTATTCCGACTTGGCGAAGGAAGTGGTTGGTGTATGACCAGAGGCTTAGGAAAAGGGCTGAATGCGCTCATCACCTCCAACCTCATCGAGGAAGGGGAAACAATCAAAGAGGTTTCGGTTAGTGACATCCGTCCCAACCCGTACCAGCCCCGAAAGGAGTTTGAACCGGCAGCGATTGAGGAATTAGCTCTGTCTATTTCCGAACATGGCATTATTCAACCCTTGATTGTACGCAAAAGTATCAAGGGCTATGATCTTGTAGCCGGTGAACGCCGCTTGCGAGCAGCCAAATCGGTGGGTTTGAAGCAGGTGCCAGTTGTTGTAAAATCCTACACAGATCAGCAGTTGATGGAAATCGCGCTGATCGAAAATCTCCAAAGAGAAAATCTCAATCCATTGGAAGAGGCAGAGGCATACGGTAAACTTATTGCCCATCATTCCTATACACAAGAGCAATTGGCGAAGAAAATCGGAAAAAGCAGACCGCATGTAGCGAATATGCTTCGTTTGCTGCAATTGCCGGAAAAAATTCGTCAGATGCTGGCGACAGCTACACTTACGATGGGACATGCCCGCGCATTGCTTTCCGTGGAGAAGGAGAAGCTGCAGCTTGAGCTGGCGAAAGAGGTAATCGACAAAGGGCTTAATGTGCGGCAATTGGAAGAACTGGTGAAACAGCTAAGTGTTTCACGTGAAACAAAAAAGAAGAAACCGATCAAAAGCGAACCGATTCTAATAGAAATGGAAGAGAGGTTGCGCAGCCGCTTCGGTACTTCGGTCAAAATTAAAAAAGGGACGAAACGAGGGAAGATCGAGATCGATTTTTACTCGCCAGAAGATTTGCAGCGCATTCTGGATATCCTGTACATCGAAAAGGGAGAGTAGAGAAGCGATGGCAATCATTTATTTGGACAATGCAGCCTCTACCTGGCCAAAGCCACCTTCTGTAAAAGAGAAGATGGCTGAAGTAATTGAGGAGTTTGCTGCCAATCCAGGCAGGGGTGGACATGCCCTGGCGATGAAGGCAAGCAAGACGGTGTTTCGTACACGTGCGCAATTGTCGCGGTTGTTTGGGATTCAAAACCCGAATGACCTCTTTTTTTATCTCAATGCGACACAGGCACTTAATCAAGCGATCAAAGGCTTTCTGAAGGATGGCGACCATGTAGTGTCGACTACGATCGAACACAATTCTGTACGGCGCCCTTTGGAATATATGAGCCGCACCAAGCAAGTAGAAGTCACTTATGTGGAGCCGAGGGGCGATCAGCTTTTTTATTTGGAAGATTTCGCGCAGGCGATACGTCCCAATACGCGTCTGCTGGTGGTCAGTCACGCTTCCAACCTGACAGGCGTGATTCTGCCGATTGCGGAGCTGGGTCAATTGGCGAAGCAGCACGGTATCAAATTTTTGGTGGACGCATCTCAAACAGCTGGGGTCTTGCCTATTCACGTAGAAGAGATGAACATTGATATGCTGGCTTTTCCTGGACATAAGGGCTTGTACGGGCCCCAGGGAACCGGGGGACTTTACGTGCATGGCGAGATTGATCTTGAGCCGATGATTCATGGGGGAACAGGCAGTCAGTCTGAATCAATCGAACAGCCAGCTACAAGACCGGATCGTTACGAGAGTGGAACAGTCAATACCGTAGGACTGGCAGGGCTGCTGGCGGGGGGCTCGCATGTGATGGAAAAAGGGGTAGAAGCAATCGGACAGCACGAGTGGGAGTTGGTCCGAAAAACCATACAAGCTCTGCAAAAAATACCTGGCGTAACGGTATACGGTCCAGGAATCGAGACTCAACGGGTAGGGGTCGTTTCTTTTAATTTGGCAGGAGTGGACGCTTCGGAGGCCTCGTTTATCCTCGATCAGCAGTATGGCATTGCGACTCGGGCTGGCTTCCATTGCTCTCCTCTGGGACATCAGACCACGGGGACTGAGATGATAGGTGCTGTTCGCGCAAGCTTCGGCATGTACAATACGGAACAAGAGGTAGAGGCGCTGATTGAAGCAGTGGACGAAATCGCGGCTGCTTTCAGATAGAGGCCCATAGGGGGAAGTCACGTGATCTTGTTTGGAACCCTGGTCAATGCCGCAGCAATTATCGTCGGCTCCTTGCTAGGACTTTTGTTGACCCGCATACCGGAATCGATTCGCAAGACCGTCATGCAGGGGATCGGGCTGGCTGTTGTCGTATTGGGCTTGAAAATGGCCCTGGGCACAGAGAATATTTTATTGGTCATTGTCAGTATCGTGGTAGGAGCCATCCTGGGAGAATGGATCAATATTGATCACGGCTTGAATCAAGCCGGGAAATGGCTGGAGAAAAAAGTCGGCGGAGACAAGCAGGGCAGTATCGCAACCGGATTTGTTACAGCCACCCTGGTCTATTGCATCGGAGCAATGGGGGTTCTGGGCGCGATGGACAGCGGTTTGCGCAACAACCACGATATTTTATATACCAAAGCGTTGATAGATGGATTTTCGGCGATCATTTTTACGTCTACGTTGGGAATTGGCGTTTTGTTTTCGGCAATTCCTGTCCTTTTGTATCAGGGAGTAATCGCCTTGCTCTCAACGCAAATCTACAATCTGGTCAGCGAAAAAATGCTTGATGCGATTCTGCTGGAGGTAACAGCGGTCGGAGGCTTGATGATTATTGCCATCGGGATCAATATCCTGGAGCTGAAAAAAATACAAGTCGCCAACATGCTTCCCGCGTTGATCGTTGCCGCGCTGGGAGTGCCGCTTGTAGACTGGTTATCCGGTATTCTCTAAACCATGATTCACGAAGCTCTCCCAAATTGGGGGAGCTTTTTTACGGGATTTTTAGAATCATAAAAAACTCCTTGAGAAACCATCAAAAGGAGCGAGGTCCCCAGTGAAGCTGGCTGAGGAAAAAGGGGGAATACGCGAAGATATTTGGGATCTTGACCCAGGCGTAATGGAAAAGGTGGAACACGCCCTTAGCTGCCAGCGCGCCCAGCAAGCCGTTAATTGCTAGTTGGTGAAAGTCCAACCGAGGTAAGAGCCAAGTCGCCTCGTAGCTGACAGGCAACTGGTGGAGAGATCCTAAGGTTGAAGCCCTGTGACAAAGTATCCCGTAAGGGAGCGAGCAAATCAGCGGACCGTAACATAAAGTGAATCCTGCCGCTTCGTTAAAGGGACCATCAGTGGATGGACAAGGAGGAGACGAGCCCGGTGGCCGCAGGCGAAGTCCATGGACGATGTGTAGAACTTGGAGACAGCATCAAGGAACCTCCCGGAGTATGGGGAGCGGTACGCTGAGAAAGTAGTTAACGGAACTGGGGAGACCCTACTCTGCACACCCCGTTGGGGTGTAAAGCGAAAGCCTATAAGCACATGCGAAAGGGTGGACGGCAGAGAGGGAGTCGGAGGGGTTTATAGTACCGTTGAACATAAGGACAACACAACCTTGTGGAGGGAAGGAACCCTGCTTTGTTCTTGGGTTGAAAGGAGGTAAGAGTGAGTGAATGCAAGTAAACTTGCTAACTACACCAATGTAAAAGCTCGACAACTTTGGACAACCCTATATCTTTGTGCCAAGGAAAATCCAAAACGGCGATTTCATGCTCTGTATGACAAAGTGTACCGGCCAGATATTCTTGCGGAAGCGTGGCGTAGAGTTCGAGCCAATAAAGGTAGCGGCGGGATAGATGGACAGACAATTGAAAGAATCGTTCAGGAGTATGGGGAAAGTAAATTTCTCAACGAAATTTATCTCGACCTGAAGGGTAAGCAATATCATCCATCTCCTGTGCGGCGCACGTACATCCCGAAAGCGGATGGGAAACAAAGACCGCTTGGTATCCCGACCATCCGAGATCGTGTTGTTCAGATGGCAACCAAGATGGTTATTGAGCCTATCTTTGAAGCCGATTTCAAAGATTGCTCATACGGATTCCGTCCCAAACGAAATGCCCACCAGGCGATTACACAAATCAAGAAAACCAGCAGGACGGCCTCCTGGGTAGTCGATGTAGACATCAAAGGATACTTTGACAACATTAATCAGGAAAAGCTCATGAAGCTAGTAGAGAAAAGGATTTCTGATCGCAGGATACTAAAGCTGATTCGGAACTGGCTCCGTGCGGGCGTCATGGAAGATGTACAGTTTCATGAAACCGAATGGGGCACTCCGCAAGGAGGGGTAATCTCTCCACTGTTGGCAAATATTTATTTGGACTACATGGACACGATTTGGGAGAAGCAATTCACTCATCTTGGGAAGCTGATCCGATATGCGGATGATTTTGTAATCATGTGTAGATCGAAACAAGACGCTTTGGAAAGTATACAAGTCATAAAAGCGGTACTAAACAAACTGGACCTTACACTTAGTAAAGAAAAGTCTCGACTGGTTAATATCTGGGACAATACGACGGGCTTTGACTTCCTTGGTTTACACCATCGAAAATTTCCCATTCTTCTCAAGGGTGGAAAGAAAATGTACGTCATGTCACACATTCCGAGCAAGAAGGCTATGAAGGAAATGAGAAGGAAAATCAAAGAGTATACCAAACCGCGCAACAAGTTGTACTGGTCACTAGACGAGCTGATACAAGGGCTGAATCGAAAACTTCAAGGTTTCAAGAATTATTATTCACTTTCACCCATAGGAGCTAAGTGGTTATGTCGCATCGACTGGTATGTTCTGACAAGACTTGTGCTCTTTAACAACAAGAAAAGGAATAAACAAGCGAGACATGCGCGGATGAGAGAGATAGCAAAAGCTACAAGAGGAATTCTTGTGAAGCTTGCCGTACGCGATAACCGAATGCCAAGGAAAGAAGAACATCGGAAAGCCGTATGAGGGAGAACCTCACGTACGGTTTGATGAGGGGGAACTGATAGGAGTAAGGCGACCAAACGGTCGCCAGAAAGCGTCAGTTCTCTACTCTACACCTTGAATCACTCCTTGGAATCGGCTGCTTTTTGGCCGCGGTTCCGCCTTTGGAATGGAGCCGGCCAGGGATGACCCACAGCGAAGATCCCAACGAACCTGGAGCGTTTCCCCCTTTTTCCTCTTCTCCACTAAGGCCTGACGACCACCAGTCTCAAAAGGATTGTCTCATTCTTTTCAGTAAATAGAAGCCATGCGATAATAAAAATAGACAGCATACGAAGCGGAGAGGATGATCATGCTCGGATTTATTGTCAATCCAATGGCGGGCAACGGCAAAGGAAATGACATATGGAGGATAATAGAACGCTCTCTAAGGGGCTCAGGAGCCGTTTATCAGATGAGGAAGACATCGGGAATGGGGGAAGCTCAAAAACTGGCTGTAGAGTTGATTCAAAAAGAGGGAGTAACGAAAATCATCGCTGTTGGGGGAGACGGAACCGTTCATGAGGTGCTGAATGGAGTTCAGCAGTCGGGACGAGCGTGTTTATTTGGCGTAATACCAGCAGGCTCGGGTAATGATTATGCAAAGGGCCATGGTATAGCGGTAGAGCCGGTCATGGCATTGGAACAAATTCTGCGCGAGGAAAAGAAAAAAATAATCGATCTGCTGCGGATCAACGGGAGAGTGGCAGTCAATGTGGTCGGGGCCGGGTTTGATGCGCAGGTGGCGAAAACGACGAACGAAGCTTCCTACTAAGGTTGGTTAAATAAAGGCGGACTCGGCAAAGTGGCCTATATCTTGTCTGTTTTGCGGGTCATCTGTTCCTTTCAGCCTACAGATGTGACCCTCGTTGTGGATGGGCAGAAGTATCGACTGCAAAAGGTCTGGCTGATCGCGATTGCCAACATTCCCAATTTCGGGGGAGGCATGCTGATTTGTCCGGGGGCAGTACCGAATGATGGCGTCGCGGAAATCTGTGTAGTGAGCAACGTCAATCGGTGGCAACTTCTTCGAGCTTTTCCGTTGATATTTACCGGCTCTCACGTAAAGCATCCAGGCGTTCGTTTTTTTAGAGGTCAGCACATTCAGCTGGACTCGCAAACTCCATTGTTCGTACAAGCAGATGGTGAAGTAATTGCTCATACGCCTTTTACCGTGGAGATGGTACCTGGTTGTCAAACGGTTTGCGGATAGAAGCTGCTACATCTCATGCAGCACATTTCCCAGCCTGTTCTCGCCAGAAGAGAGGAATGAGGCTTTGGAGAGACCGGAAGCAATGATTTCGGCCATTTTCATGACAACGGCAAGACGCGTATTTTGCAAGACAAAATACTCCATGAAGCCTCCCACGTTCACGATGCCCGTGATGTGAAAGGTTCCGACAGAGGGAAGTTCTTTTTTGACGCCAGCGCCAGGCTTGAGCGGGCCGTTGGCTACATTGATGTTGCCGACATTGGAAAACTGACCGAGACAGGCATCAATGGC
The DNA here is from genome assembly GCF_000503775.1 of Brevibacillus panacihumi W25. Taxonomy (GTDB): domain Bacteria; phylum Bacillota; class Bacilli; order Brevibacillales; family Brevibacillaceae; genus Brevibacillus; species Brevibacillus panacihumi_A. The sequence continues at coordinate 447,162 of NZ_KI629786.1, forward strand.
GATAATCGTCGATGTCGGATGAGTGTTTTGGATCTGCTCCATTTTCTCATTCAGATTCATAGCATGGACTGGTTCTTCCAACGTTCCATAGACCTGCAGGCGAAGGGAGGGAAGCTCGTGCAATTTGGTGCCGACCAAAGGGCCAAGGGCATCTCCAGTCGAGCGGTCAGTCCCAATGCAGACGATTACAATTTCGTCGTTGTATTCCGTCAACCGCAACCTTTGTGCAAGATGTTGGGCCAGATGATCAGCGGCGTTTTCACTGCGATATTCCACTTTGAAAGGTGGCAAAAAACAAGGGTGATCCTGTTCGCGTGTATTCATGTATGGCTACCTCCACTCTTGCGGTTTTGATCAAAATTGATATTGCTGTGCAAAGGCGCGCTTGGTGTGAGGGGCATGGGCTTGGCTGCAAAGCAAAGATTTCTTCTACAGTATTCAAAGTATAGGAGCAAAATGCCATTTTCATACCCGCTAATGGGAAGGTTACGCCAGTTGTGAAAAATCAGCGAAACTGGCGTGAGAAAACCTGAACAGGTACAATAGGAATACCATTCTGACCATAGGATTGCAGAAATCTGGGGGAGGCAGATGGGCGGGAGTCGTAGCAGGATGTGCTCCATGTGACTTGATAGCGAGGATATTTTCTCCAGTTTCCGGACGCAAACAAATCGATGTAAACTGGTGAGTGGAAGAGGTGAGTCAGGTGGAACAAAAAAATTTTTTCAGCAGTTTATATGACAAAGTGTATCAATACGTAACCGATACGGAGATGTGGATCGATTTTGGACTGATCGTCCTGAAGATCGTCGCGATTCTGATCTTGTCCCGGATCCTGGTATCGATCGTTCAGGCTGCAGTTAATCAGGTTTTTCGCCATCGAAAAGGGGCCAAGCTCCAACTGGAGCAGCGGCGCGTAGATACGATGCGCGTGCTGGTCAACAATGTCGTCCAATACACGATTTACTTTTTGGCATTACTGATGGTTTTGCAACAAATGGGGATTGACCTGCGCCCTGTGCTGGTCAGTGCGGGTGTTCTTGGTCTGGCAGTTGGATTTGGAGCGCAAAGTCTGGTGCGTGACGTGATCACCGGCTTTTTCATCATTTTTGAAGATCAGTTCGCGGTGGGGGATTTTGTCACAATCAACAACATGACCGGAACCGTTCAGGAAATCGGGTTGCGGATTACCCGCATACGAAGCTGGACGGGAGAAGTGTTTATCTTTCCAAATGGAACGATTAATCAGGTGACGAATTTTTCACTGGCCAATACACTGGCGGTGATCGACATATCAGTAGCGTATGAAGAAGATCTCAAGCAAGTGGAGGGGATCTTGCAGGATGTTCTCAAGAAGGCAAAAGAGGAGTTGACCGACATTGTGGCTGAGCCGCAAATTCTCGGCGTACAGGCGCTCGGTCCATCAGAGGTGGTTATGAGGATCACGGCTGAATGCAAGCCGAATACGCATCATGGGGTCAGCCGTAACATGCGGGCGATGATTCGGACGGAGTTCACGAGACTGGGCATTCAGATTCCGTACCAAAAAATCGTCGCTATGCCCGTCAAAGGACAGGAATACGCAGGAGGGAGAGGACAATAAATGGAACGGAAGCAATTCGGCCTGGGTGATGTCGTACAGATGAAAAAAGCACATCCCTGTGGGACCAATGCTTGGAAAGTGATCCGCATGGGGATGGATATTCGGATTAAGTGCACAGGCTGTGAGCATAGTGTCATGATTCCAAGACTTGAATTCGAACGGAAGCTGAAAAAGATCCTGGTAAAGGCGCCGGAAGATACGCCCTAATCCTTTGAAAACTTATTTGTTGCCCCTGTCTGTCTTTTTTTACAATGCCCCTAACGGTGATCTCGACTAAAATGCAGAGATCTTGCCGGTTAAAGGGAGGGGTAACATGGGTACCTGGAGCAGGAAGTGGCTGCACGCAGCATGCGTAGTTGTTCTTTTGTTATTTAGCTTTGGCAACCCAGAGTATGCACAAGGCAAGAGTCCGCAACAGTGGGATGTCAGTATCTTGCCAGCAAATGGGGAAAAAGAGGTAGCGGCAGATACACTGATTGTCTTGAAATTTTCTGAGCAGATCTTGTTGAAAGGGAAAAAAGCGTTGACGGACAAGTCTGTACACACCTTGGTACAATTGCGTGATCAAAAGAACAAAAACGTAAAGTTTACAGCAAAGTGGGATAAAAACAATCGGACCATTTTGGTTGATCCGGAGGGCAATCTGGAGGAAGGACAGTCCTATACAATCACGTTACTGGATAAAAAGCTTGTCAATACCACTGGTGTTGTCAATCCAAAGGTAACGCACTCGTTTACCACCAAAAAGGCAGTGGACCGAATAGCGCCGCAAGCCGTCATTTTACCGGGCCATGGCGCGAAAAAGGTGAATGTGAAGGAAAAAATCACGCTGCAGTTCGTGGAAGATGTTCGATTGGCCAATGGAGAGGCATTAGTCAGCAAAAACGCAGGTTCTCTAGTACGGATAACGGACGGAAAAGGCCAATCAGTTGCCTACACGGCTACTTGGAACAAAAGCAAGCGTACATTGACTGTGAAGCCCAAGGGCGGCAAATGGCTCCCGAATACGACCTATCGGATCTATCTGATTCCTGGGAAAGTGAAGGATATGGCCGATAACCGCAATTCTGCCCAGAGCTCACAATTTTCCACAGGATCAAAATAAACAAGATAAAAAAAGGATGCGTGCCGTTTGTTTGGGCGTGCATCCTTTTTTATTTGTACTATCACAGGTGGGACCGCCATTAGATAGTACGGGGAGATATAGCTGATCACGGCCGATTTGGCGTAACGGTCAGCAGATCTGTTTCAACATTGATCGAGAGGAGGGAAGCCCGGCTCCCAGATCCCAGTGAGAGAAACGTTCCGCTCGTCGCGGTTTGCTAAACGGTGATTCGATCATGATTCATGAAGTAAAGTAGAGAGTGAAGGCAAAGCAGATTTGCTTCCCTTCAGATAGGCTGGATCGCAGCGGGATGATTAGTCGCAGTCACAACCAACGATTACGAGCAGGATGAAGAGAACCAAAATCAGCGCGAAGTCGTCGAAGCCGTTAAAGATACCCACTTGCTAACACCTCCTACCCTAGATTCAATACTTATGCTATGTCAGAACAGGGAAAGGGGTATGGGCGGGTGTCACGATTTTGCGGAAAATAAGTTATTCACAAAATATCCACAGAAAATGTGGACAACTTTTTGCGTGAAAATAGGATGTGGAAAGAATGAAGGAGGACAAACAGGGGGAATTGTTGAGATTGTCCACAGTTTTATCCACAATATAGAGGGAACCTCTGGATAAAATGACAGTACTTAATGAATTTTTAGAATTTTTTATGAATCAAGCAGGAATTTTCGATTGGTAAAGATAATTATTATAACAATAATTGGCAATGATAATCCGGAAAGGGGAGATTTGTTTTGAAGAAACATGTTTTTGCTTCTATTACAGCCATTGCTATTGCTTTATCGACTGTGTCCGGTCCATTCATTCCCTACAGTTCGCCGGCGGTAGCATTTGCAGCAGAGGTTGCGCCGGTATATAAAACTCGGGCCGAAATACCTGACCAATATAAATGGAAGCTGGATCACATATATGCCAGTGTCAGCGATTGGGAAAAGGACGTAGCCAAAGTCGAAGAGATGGCCAAGGCTTTTACCAAGCATCAGGGCAAGCTGGGGAATTCAGCGGCGTCCATGCTGAAGGCATTTGAAGATTATGAAGCGATGATGCGCATCAATGACAAGGCGTATGTCTATGCCAATATGGCCCTGGATGTAAACTCTGCGAACTCCGATCTGCAGGATCTTGCGGACCGTGCCGAAAAAATGTACACCTTGGTCTCCGAGAAAACATCCTGGATTCAGCCTGAAATGGTGTCGATTCCAGACGCCAAAATGAAAAGCTTGCTGGCAGACAAGAGCCTTGCGCCATACAAGCTGGTGATCGAAGACATGCTGCGCACCAAGCCGCATTCGCTCTCGAAAGAAATGGAGGAGCTGCTGGCGAAATCATCTCCATTGGCCAGTTCACCCACTAACATCTACGGGATGCTATCTAAAGATGTACGGTTCCCGAAAATCAAGGATGAGAAGGGGCAGGAGGTACAGCTTACCCGCGCCAATTTCATCTCTTATATGGAAAGCAAGGATCAACGGGTGAGACAGGAGGCTTTTAAAGCGTATTACAGCTCGCTGTTGAACTTCCAGGATACCTTTGCCCAGACGTTGGCAGCGAAGGTAAAAGCGGACAATTTCTATGCAAGCGTACGCAATTATGATTCTGCGCTTGAAGCCAGCCTGACGCCCAACAATATTCCGACCAAAGTGTATGACGAACTGATTGAGACGGTAAACGACAACCTGCCACTGCTGCATCGCTACATTTCCCTGAAGAAAAAGATGCTCGGGGTAGATGAGCTGCATATGTACGACATCTATGTGCCAATCGTGGAGTCGGACGATAAGTACATTCCTTATGAGGAAGGCAAAAAAATGGTTGTAAACGGCTTGAAAGCGATGGGCGATGACTATGTGTCCATACTGGCTGACGGGTTGGAAGCGGGTTGGGTAGACGTCTATTCAACGGATGACAAGCGATCCGGCGCTTATCAATGGGGAGCTTACGATACACATCCGTATGTGCTGTTGAACTATCAGGGAACCCTGGACGACGTGTATACCATTGCCCATGAGATGGGGCATGCGATGCAGTCGTACTATACGAACGAAAATCAGCCGTACATCAATTCAAACTACCCGACTTTCACGGCTGAAGTGGCATCGACAATGAACGAAACGCTTCTCTTCAAAAGTATGTATGCGGAAGCGAAGACCAAGGAAGAGAAGATGTACTTGCTTAATCACTATCTGGAAAACTTCCGCTCCACGCTCTTCCGCCAAACTCAATTCGCAGAGTTTGAGAAAGCGATCCACGACCGCGAGCAGGCAGGAGAGTCTCTCAACGCGGAGGCGATCAAGAAAATCTACCATGACATTAACAAAAAGTACTATGGCAAAGACATGGTTTCCGACGATGAGATCGCAATGGAGTGGGCGCGTGTGTCTCACTTCTTCAACTACCAATACTACGTCTACCAGTACTCGACCAGCTTCGCAGCTGCTCAGGCGCTGGCCAAGCAAGTCATGGACGAAGGAAAACCTGCAGTAGATCGCATTCGCACCAACTTCCTGGAGGCGGGCAATTCCGCACCGCCGATAGAGGTGCTGAAAGCAGCAGGGGTAGACATGTCTACATCCAAGCCAATTGAGCAAGCAATGGAGATTTTTGAAGAAACGCTGAACGAGCTGGAAAAGCTGGTCAACGAGAAATAAAGAAGCAAACGATAGAAGAGGGCGATCCCAATAGTCGAATGACTGTGGATCGCCCCTTTTCATTGCCAGGCTTCACGTTTAGTAAGCGATCCCGACGCGCGTATGAAGATGCTCTCGCGAGAAAACCTGCTGATATACGAAATCGGCTGTGTCAGCTACCGAGATTTGTGTTCCGTTTTCCGGTAAATAATGAGCCTCGATACGGTAGTTGCCGAGTCGTTCACCATCCGGCAGATAGGTGGGACATACAATCGTCCAGTCCAATCCGGATCGCTCAAGCAGCGTATACGCCCGGTGATGTTCTTCGGCAGCCCGTGTCAATGTCCGCTTCGATTCGCTGGATTGGTAGCGCAGCAGATCCGGAGAGATCCTGCTTTGCAAAATGCCGGCCGTTCCTACGGTTACGATGCGCGAGACGCCTGCTTTTTTCATCGCAGCGATCACCAGCGGCATTCCCTGGGACAAGGTATCTGCTCCGTCCGTACTCAAAGCGCTGACGACAACATCCACACCCTGCACGGCAGCCTCGACATCAGCCTCATTCAGTACATTCCCTATCGCTACATGCACGAGGTCTTGATCGGCAAAAGCAAGCTTGTCCGGATTGCGAACGAGCGCCGTCACCTGATGACCGTCGCGCAGAGCATGTCTCAACACCTCGCTGCCGACTCGGCCCGTGGCGCCGAGGATAAGCAAGTTCATGAAAAGCACTCCTTTTTCATCTTAACTGCCTCCCAGTCTACCATTCCTTTTTTTGTCCTACCAGCTTGCGATACAGTGGTTGACAAAGGGGGGACAGATCGATTCGCGTTGGGCGGGAAGGATAAAAAGTTGCCACAAGGAGACAATTGTATTCTCAAAAGCAAATCTATATACTGAAAAGGATGTCAGGAAGAGTATAAGGAGTGTATATAGATGGGTGCATCTTGTGGGATTGTTGGTCTGCCTAACGTAGGTAAATCGACACTGTTTAACGCTATTACGCAAGCAGGTGCAGAATCGGCCAACTATCCGTTCTGTACGATCGATCCGAACGTCGGGATCGTGGAAGTACCAGACCCAAGATTGGCCAAACTGACGGAAATCGTCGTGCCCAATAAAGTGGTTCCGACGGCTTTTGAATTCGTAGATATTGCTGGTCTGGTAAAAGGAGCGAGCAAAGGGGAAGGTCTGGGCAACCAGTTCCTCGGTCACATTCGCGAAGTAGATGCGATTGCTCACGTGGTTCGCTGCTTTGAAGATGAAAATATTACGCACGTATCCGGTCGCGTTGATCCGCTGAGCGACATCGAGACGATTAACCTGGAATTGATTTTTGCTGACCTCGACTCCGTAGAGCGCCGCATCGAGCGAATCGCGCGCAAGGTGAAGGCAGGCGACAAGGAGTCCAAACAAGAGCTGGATGTCCTGGAAAAGCTGAAAGCAGCTTTTGAAGAAGGCCAGTCCGCACGCAGCGTAGAGCTGGATGATGAAGAGCGCAAATGGGTGCGCGATCTGCACCTGCTGACCATCAAGCCGATGCTGTACGTGTGCAACGTGGCCGAGGATGGCATCGCGGACGCTGACCAGAACCCGCATGTGCAGACCGTACGCGAGCACGCGGCTGCCGAAGGGGCGCAGGTGGTCGTGATCAGCGCCAAGGTAGAGGCGGAAATCGCCGAGCTGGATGGCGAGGACAAGGAAATGTTCCTGGAAGAGCTGGGGCTTGCTGAGTCCGGTCTGGATCGTCTGATTCGCGCTGCCTACGAATTGCTTGGTTTGGTTACGTACTTTACAGCAGGTGTGCAGGAAGTGCGCGCCTGGACGATTCGCCGTGGGACGAAGGCTCCGGGTGCGGCGGGTGTCATTCATACCGATTTCGAGCGCGGCTTCATCCGTGCCGAAGTCATTGCGTATGACGATCTGATCGACGCAGGGTCGGTAGCGGCTGCCCGTGAACGCGGGAAGTACCGTCTGGAAGGAAAAGAGTACGTGGTCGCGGATGGAGATGTCATGCATTTCCGGTTTAATGTATAGACTTTCGTCTTGATTCAGGTATTTCGCTTTGCTATAATCTAATAATGCGAGTAGTTATGGAGTGCATTTATCTGCGTTCAATCAGCACTCGCTCCTTGCCCGATACGGGCCGTTAAAGTCCATAAGGAGGTGGAAAAGGTATGCGTCAATACGAAGTAATGTACGTGTTGCGTCCAGACCTTGAAGAAGAAAAAGTGAAATCCAATGTGGCTCGTTACAGCGAAGTTGTAACTAACTACGGTGGCGAAATCACCAAACTTCAAGAAATGGGCAAGCGTCGTCTTGCGTATGAGATCCAAAAGTTCCGTGAAGGTTATTACGTTTTGATGAACTTCAAAGCAAATCCTGATGCTGTTGCGGAAGCAGAGCGTCTCATGAAAATTAACGACGACGTTATCCGCTTCATGTTCGTTCGTGAAGAGCAGTAATTGTCGTCTCGGTCAGAGGGGGACCCAAGATGAATAAAGTTATTCTCATCGGCAACCTGACGAAAGATCCGGAACTTCGCTACACGCCGAATGGCGTTGCCGTTGCTACTTTTACCGTGGCTATCAATCGTCCGCGCACCAATCAAGCGGGAGAGCGTGAAGCAGACTTCATCAATATTGTCGCGTGGCAAAAGCTTGCCGATCTCTGTGCAACTTATTTGCGCAAAGGCAGACAAGCTGCTATCGAGGGACGCCTGCAAACGCGCTCCTATGACAATAAAGAAGGAAAACGAGTATATGTAACGGAAGTCGTCGCTGAAAACGTCCAGTTCTTGGGCGGCAGAGGCAACGAAGGTGGAGAGAACGCCGGATACGATCCAGGTCCTGGTTTTGGCGGCGGCAACAGACCGTCTCCACAGAGAAACGATGATCCATTTGGTGACCCCTTCGCGAGTGCTGGCAAGCCGATCAACATCTCAGATGATGATTTGCCGTTTTAGAGAGCGTAACATCTGAGATCAGAAAATGCTTTAAGACCTCAGTAAAATCAAGGGGTTTTAAAGCATTTTAACTGTGTAATGGTAATCTTCATTTACGACCAGCATCCACGGTTTATTAAGATCGCGCGATGTTGAGTAAAGTGTGTAATACGTTATGACCGTCAATGTAGTCTAGTGATGATGACCATCCTTATTTCAAGATGTGGGTGTAGCCCCGTAGTGAGAAGTCGGGTGTGGGTAAGTCGTAAGACTTATCCACACCCAACTTTGAACTAGAGGATAGTCAGAAAAAACTTGGCACGTTAACCAATGTGCAATAATGAAGGGAACGAGAAAATAACAATGGCATTTGCACAAAGAAATGACGAAGAACGTGGTGAAAGAAAGTTTGCTCCACGTAGAGGTGGCAAAGGTAAACGTAGAAAAGTTTGCTACTTTACAGTCAATAAAATTACTCATATTGATTACAAAAATACGGAAGTTCTTAAAAAGTTCATTAGCGAACGTGGGAAGATTCTTCCTCGCCGTGTGACTGGAACAAGCGCAAAATATCAACGTGCATTAACAGTTGCAATTAAACGTGCTAGGGCGGTAGCGTTGCTTCCGTACACAACGGATAATATCTAGGAAAAAGGTGTGTTGGCCTTATGGCAACACACCTTTTTCTATGGCAGCACAAAAGAGTTCATTGAACCCGCGGCGGAAGAGCATTGCATGTGCGAATCGTTCCTTTTGTTTCTTGAGTTTACTCCGGAACTCAACTATGATAATTGACAATTAACTCTATAATAATAGATGATGGATGATATACACACTCAAGATCGGTAAAAGTGGGAAAACATTGGCTAAACATCATATAGGATTGATCTCGGTGGTGATGAATATGGGCAATCTGAAAATTGAAAAAACTTTCAATGAGGCCGGAAAACGAAATGTAGTAGTTGTGGATGAGGACTACAACATTGTCGAGGAAATAACATTGTTTCTTCACTATTTAAAAGAGAAGGGGCACTCTGAGAACACAATCGAAGGTTATAGTAGAGACTTAAAGGAATATTTCACTTGGTTAAACGAAGTGGGGCTTAAATTTTACGAGGTTAGGAAAGCGGATATGTTTTCTTGGCTTGAGTATTTGAAAACGAAAGTCGGAAAGACGGACAAAGAGAAATCTGCAAAGACAAAGAATAAGTATATGGCAACAATAGCCTCATTTTATCGATATTATGAAGTGATTGGGGGCTTTGTGACGGAGAACCCATTAACTTATAAAGATGATTCAAAAAACAGACATTTCCTAGTTCAGAAAGTTAGTCGTAAAGATATGGGTTTTAATTTCTTCCGAGTTAAAGAGAAAAAATCAGTTAAGGGTAAGCGTTTGACTCGGGAACAGGTTGAAAAGCTCTATCAAGGACTTGAGATGTTACAGTCAGATGAGAGCTTGAATGCCCGAAATCAGTTATTGTTCAGATTTCTTTATGAAACGGGTTGCCGGATTAGTGAGGCACTAGGTCTTCGTATAGGTGATTATGAGATTCAAACAAAAGTTGGGGTTATAAAGGTAAAAGAGCATGATCCACTATACCATAAAGACCACAACATCAAATCACTAGAAAGGGAAATACCCGTCAGCAGAGATATTGTCTTTGCCATAGAGGATTATATCTTGTATCATCGCCCTGATGATGGAAAACATCTTACGATATTTGTGAATCATGAAACCAGCCCTGGCCAATATATGATCCGCGATACGATAACAAAGCTCTTCAATAAGCTATCTGAACAAGTGGGTATTAAATGCACTCCTCACATGCTTAGGCACACCCATGGAACCGAACTCACCGAATCGGGATTTGATATGCGTTATGTCCAAAATAGGTTAGGTCATAATGATGTTAAGTCTACGAGTAAGTATCAACATTTGTCGCTTGAAGCGAAAACAACGGCATATGAAAGCTTCATGCGTCAGAGAAGGAGCGCGGAGTTGAATTGAGTAGAGCGTATATTTCAACAGTTGATACAAAAACTGATAGATGGGAGGTTCCGTATCAATCGAGTTATGGTGATAAATTATCTTTTGAATTTTCATATTTGCCAAATAAATGGTTCAAGAAAATACATAAGCAAATAACAATTGAATGCATGAGTCTAGGGAAGCCGAGCGTTGAAACACTGTATCGATATAATTATTCATTGAAACGGTTCTTTGAATTCGTGAAAGAATACAATTTGAAAATTATGGATTATGCCGATTTATCGCACCAAATCACTCAAATGTATATTTATTATTTACAACAGATTCAATTAGCAAACTCTACAAGATCGGTTGCTATGTCTGCACTAAAATGGGTAGTAGAACATGGGCAGTTTTTTGAGTATGATGGTTTTCCGGAGGGACAGGTTTTTGATGGAGATGAGTACCAAGCACTTAAGCAAGATGATGTTTTAAGGACAAGGTATATACCCGATAATGTAATGGAACAGATTGAAATAGCTTTAAAAAAGGAGAAAAACATCCTCTTGAAGTCTATTGTGGAGATCGGCATCGATTCGGGAATCAGGCTTTCAGAGGTTTTGGACCTAACCGAGGGGTGTATAACTGAAGATTTTACAGGAAAACCCGTATTGTATGTTTTCTCTCCGAAAAATAAGGCTGACAGATATATCCCCGTATCAAATCGAGTCAAACGGGCAGTTCAACTACTTGAACAATACTCAGAAGTGGCCAGGAAAGAACTTGCAACAAATTACATTTGTCTTTACTGGCAAAAACGGAATATACGGTACGCCAGACTGCTCCAAAAAATATTTCGAGATAAACTTTATCGGTTTGTCAAAAAGCATGATATCAGAGATAACGATGGCGAATTATACCCATTAACCTTTCACGCATTTAGGCATACGCTTGGAACGGACATGCTAAATAAGGGCATGAGCATGTTTGAAATTCAAGAATATTTAGGTCACGAATCATTGCACTCCACAAGCTTATATGCAAAAGTCAAAAATCCAAAAGTTGAAAGCGAATATAAAAAGCTTGGATTTATCGGCATGATAGTCAAGGAAATCAGTGATAAGGAACTTGGTCAAGGAAAGAATCTCGACACGGAAACGCTATTGTCTGCTTCATTGCCTGATGGGGCTTGTCAGAAGCCGATAAATAATGAGGGCAAGATATGCTCTAAATTTAATATGTGCGTGATCTGTCCTAAGTTTATCACGACTCCCGAACACTTACCAATTCATAAAGACCATTTGGATCGTCTCAGAGCCAACAGAGAGGCATATATGGCTCAGGAGTACATCGGTACGACGAATCATCTTGAGACTGTTGAATACGCCTTAGAAACGATTATAGGGCGTTTGGAGGCGATGCTGAGTGGTTGAAAGTATAAAGCTTCAATTGTTTGATTACAACCCCCTAATACCCCAATTAGATTTCCGCTGCGGTAATAGTAAATTCTCAGACAATGTATGGGATTTTAACGGATTTATTAATGTAGAGCATTTGTCTGGCAAGAGGCTTATGATTGATTTTGAATTTGTTGTTGATAAGCCCAAAATGCTAGAAGTAATAAAATGGTTTATGCATCATGAGTTAACCACGGGCAAGTTTTCAACTGCCAAACGAAATTTAGACGGTGTTGTTCGATTTTCTAAATTTATAAAAGAATATGCGCCGGAAGTGGAGTCGTTTTCAGAAATTGATCAGAGTTTATTGGAGAAGTATTTTACGTATTTGCCTGAAGCGAAAAGCGAGACAAGTGGTCAGTCAATAAGCTCTGTTTCAATCAAGAAAAGTGCATTGGCGTTAAAAGAAATCTTATTAAAGGGAAATATTAAAGGCTGGGATGTTCCAAAAGATGTTCGATTTGTTCAGGGCATGTACAATGAGCTCATTATTAATAACAAAGCGTTAAAGAAGGATGCCAAGCAAGCAGAGCAAGTAAACATTGATAAAATATCGGACGAACAGTTGATCGATCGGATATTGCGTAAAGCAGTAAGTGATTTAGATATGGACGAAAATATACTTGTTGCAGCTAGCGTAGTAGTTGGATTGCAGCTTGGACTTCGCATTAGCGAAATCATTACGATGTATAATGCCTCCATTGAGCCAATTGGCGGAGAAACAAAATTAGTATACAACACCGGTAAACTGCAAGCCGAACCTACGAGGGTGTATAAACCAGCGAATGCCCTTGTCGTACAAGCCATTACGAAAGTTGAAAAATACACGGATCCGTTAAGAAAAGAATCGGGCTTACCGTATTTATTTCTTAATCGAATACGTAATGTCAAAGGATATCCCGTGGGTATAGTTTCCCATGCAAATTGGTCAAAGAATTTTCTAAGACCCTGGCTTCAAAAACACAATCTCCGATATAAAAATGGAGATATTGCTGATTTTTCATCTCATACATTCCGCCACGCTTGCGCTACGTATGCTTTAAAAGGCGGGGCCTCTCTGGAAACCATACGGGAATTGTTAAATCACAAGTCCATTAGAGGTACACAGCACTATACACACCTGCTTCAAGAGGATGTAAGGAACAAGTTCGCGAAAGTATTCAATGAAGGCGCAGTTCTTGTTGGTAAGCAGGCTCTTCAAATAAAAGAAAAACTTAAAGTAAATAACCCATTCAAAGGAAAGACCATCGAACAAGTTGATAAATTGCGTAAAGCGCATAAGATTCAAATTTTGTCACATGGACTTTGTCTTCACCATCCAATGCGAAATGAACCTTGTGAAGGCGACGGGGTATGTTTAGGATGCCGCAATTTTTTGACTACTCCGGACTTTCTTGAAGTTCATAAAGGCCGGTTGAAAAAAATTCGTAGCGAATTGGCATCTGCACCTGCTGGGGGTCCTTATGAGAACAAGTTAAAGACAATTGAAAAATACCTCGTAGGAATTATTGATGAGTTGGAAACCCAGGTGAATTATTCCGGAATTGATAATCATTCAGATTACAATATCACACCAAGCGAATGGGAGGGAATGGCATGAGTGACCCTTCTAAAGAAAATAAACTCGTTACACTGGAGCGTATCGAACAAGCAATAACAAACCTCCGAAAAGGGAAGAAAAAACTGTCCATATCAGCGATTGCTAAAAAAGCTGGCATTGAGCGAAAGACGATCTATAATCGTCCTGATCTTAAGGAACGCTGTGATCAAGCCATTTTGCTGCAGATGGAAATTGAAAAAGGGGCAGAAGAAATTGCAGCTACTGCAATCGAAACGTCAACCAGACCAAGCGGTAAAAGATTGCTTGAGAATCGGTATGAAAAAGTTAAGCAGGCGCTTCAGAATGAGAAGGAAAAGAACGAGAAACTTCTGGAAATATGCAGAAAACATGTCATAGAGAAAGCACAACTAAAATCTCGTATCGAATATTTAGAAAATAAAATTCAAGAACTAAGGGAGAGACAATTGAAACCATTCCAATAAAGGCTTGTGCTTGACCACCACTATGTGACGAGCCGCACGCTGGGAGTCGCGCACGGCCAATAGAAATAAATAAAGGTTTCGTATACATGCCATATGTAAGCAGCAACTCTTGCCCGTATAGTGTTGCCGCTCACGTAAAATGGCGGCGTGAATCTTACCGACAATGACGGTAGATATGTAACGTCAACCCGCCAGGCAGGTGAGAAGTGTATCGCCATTCAATAGACGAAGCGTACGCCAATCTCTGTGAATAAGAGACGGCATACGCCAATTCATGTGCATATAGGGGATAAGGGCGAATTAATTCGTGAGGCCTCGCTGCCGATCCATGTCCGCGAGCACGCGAACGACATCACTTTCTTCAACAACCTCGAGATTTCGGGCGGTGGCATCGAGCAGGATCTGCGTGCAAATTTGGTTCACGACTCGTGGAAGTCCCTGGCTTGCTGCGAATATACGGCCGAGTGCGCTTTCGGCAAAAACAGGCTTCTCCGTTTTGCTTACGGTCATGTGGTGACGGATATAGGCGCTCGTTTCATCCTTGTTCATGCCGCCCAGATGGTACTGCATCCCGATGCGCTGGAGGGTCGCTTCATACTTTTTGAGCCGGAGCAACTTGCGAAGCTCAGGTTGGCCGACAAGGATGAGCGGAAACAGAGCCGCGGAGTCAATGTTGTAGTTAAGAGCGAATCGCAGCTCCAGCAGCATCGCTTCGCTCATTTCATGTGCCTCGTCAATAATGACGGCTAACGTTTTTTCTCCTGGCGCAGACCGGCTGCGCACCACCTCTTGCCAGAGCTTTCGCGCCTTGGACACCGTGTAAACCGGCTCTACGCCCACAGCTTCAAGCAGTCCAGCATAAAATTCACGCGGTTTCAGATTGGCGCAACACAGATAGATCGGCAAGTACGTCATCGGATCAAGCGAAGCGAACAAACGCCGGATCAGGGTGGATTTGCCGCCGCCCACCTCGCCCGTTAATACGCCGAGTGTTCGGTGCTTAATCATCAGGTCCAATCGGGCGGCTGCTTCCTTATGCCCGCTGAACGCATAACAGAGCATCGGATCGAGCTCTTTGCTAAAGGGCCTTTGCGGCGTGGGAGGGGCTTGCGAGACCGAATTCATGGCGTATCATCCCCTTCCACCGTGGCATAAGAGACAGGCTCGCTTGTCCACTGCGCTTGCCGCTTCTGTTCCGCCAGTTCCAGGAAGGCCACTTGCCCGTCCGGTTCCACGACAAGTGAAGAGGTCGTCTCTGGCTTTACTCGGCGGTCGTAGGGACGAGCTAAATCGACGACAGTGGCATCGGCGTACCTCTTGTCCTCATACCAGACCTGAATGGCACTTAGTTCAAAGGGGTCATAACGAAGCACCACACGCTTTCTGCACAGCTCAAGATCGACCTCATACGTGTTGCCATCGAGACTGACGCAGCCGGTTTTGTCGGCGGTTCGCTGCTCTTCCCAGAGGAAGATCTCCGTCAGTTCCGCTAGCGTTTTGCGCCGCATCTCCCGCTTACAAGAGGAAAGCCGCGCTTTGGGAGATTGCTTGGTAGAGCCATGCTCCCGAGTATGGTAGTATCCGTCCAGCCATGCGGCGAGCGCGGCATTAAGCTCGGCGAGCGTCGTTAGTCGCCCTTGCTCAATCAGCGCGTAAGCTTCCGGCTTGAAGCTGGTATCAATAAAACGGAACCAGCGTTCAATTTTACCGCGACCAGCAGGGCGTCGGACGGTACTGTGCGAAAGCTGAACGCCCAGCTTGCCGTAGATGCGCACCAGATGATGGGAAGAAAACGCAGAGCCGTTATCGCAGTAGAATTGAGAAGGAATTCCATGTTTTAAAATCGCCTTCTTGAGACTGTCCTCCATACGCGGCAGCTTTTCATCCCAATAGAACTCGGCATGGACAATGTAGCGGCTGTAGTCGTCCAGGATCGCGAAGAGGATGGCTTTCTTTCGTTTCTTCGGGTCTTTCGGGTCGGGCAAATAGAGCGTGTGCTGAAAGTCGAATTGCCAACTTAAATGAGCATCCTCAGCTTCGAATCGCCGAAACCCTTTCTCCGTGCTCTCTACGAGCAACTCTTTGCGGCTTGCGCCAGCCTTTCTAAGATGACGGGAGAGTGTGCTTGCGGCAACCGTACCAGCCTCGGCCTGACCGCTTTCCTCAAGCAGAAAGATGATCTGCTCGACGCTGCGCTCAGGACGCTCTTTGCGTAGGCGAATCGCCTCTTGAAGTACCGCTGGCGGGATGCACAGATTGGTTTTCCGGATGCGGGCTTTCGGCTTCAGGCCGTTCCACTCGCCCCTCCGGTACTGGTTCAGCCAGCGTTCGAGTGAACGCACGCTTACCTGAGTTTTCGTGCTGCCGGGAATGTGGTAGACCTACGAAGCGGCCTGCTTCAAATAAGCCTTGAGCTCACCGGGCGCAAGCGGCGTTTGCCGACTGACTACGGGTGCGATCAGGCTGTAGCGAAAAGCGGCCATTTGTTCCTGCAAGGACGAATCCATATGGGCGTTGCCTCCTTTGGAGATGAAATAGGGCGCTAAAATCCCCTTGCCTCCATTGTGAGACACCGCCAATCGATGCGACAGGACAGGCTATGTGGTATTTTATCCGTGCGCCGTCACCGTCATGGAGAAGCACTACGAAAAGCAAGGGCAATTGACGACAAGCAACGTGCATGAATTCCTGGCCAGGGTGTACAACCCTTATGCCGATCCGGTTCTTCCCTATTACGCCGTCGCGAACAATGAACTTCGTTATTCCGGGACGGCGCTGTTCCGCGGGGATAAGATGGTCGGGACGGTTTCGCTGCCCGATGACGTCTTTTTCCAAATGCTGCATGAAAAGAGAGGCGTTCAAAAGACGGTGCCGCTGCCAGCGGCGGATGTCGTGCTCGGCAGTATAAAAACCGAGCGGCAAATTCGTTTCACCGATTCGTTCCGGAGAGTCTATGTTGATGTGATGCTTAAAGGACGAGTGGAAGAAGTCCCCGCCGGACAGAAGACGGACAGCCCCCTGGAATTGCAGGAGTTCGAGCGTTCGCTTGAACGGAGAATTCAGGAGAAGCTGGAGAAAGTCATCGATCGAACGCAGTCGTTATGTGTCGACCCGTTCGGCCTGGGCATGCACACGGTAGGATGGAAGGAACGGCCATTCACCCGTGAGCAGTGGAACCAACGATGGCCGGATATGGACGTAACGATTCATGCTTCGCTGAAGTTGGAGCATACCGGGATGCTCGATTCGCATGCGGACCGGCGATGAAGACGCAGCTCGCGCGCCCTGTGTCACTCGCCAATGATCGCGACTTCATGACATGGAACGTTTGAAGCCGCGTACAAAAGCGCTCACATTCCCCAAACAGCAAGTCCCCTGCGGATTGAGGATTTCGCATGCGCAGCGGCCAGCCTGTACCTGAGTTTTGATCCGGTCAACATACGATTCCGGCATGATCGGAAGGTGCGCAGCAATCC
The DNA here is from genome assembly GCF_000503775.1 of Brevibacillus panacihumi W25. GTDB lineage: Bacteria > Bacillota > Bacilli > Brevibacillales > Brevibacillaceae > Brevibacillus > Brevibacillus panacihumi_A. The sequence goes on from NZ_KI629786.1 coordinate 464,409, forward strand.
ACAGGAATTCCCCCTTGCAGGATGTGTGAAAGGAATTGACGTTCGACGCCTCTGGAATCGTAAGGTAGCTTCCAAATCTTTACGAATTTTTTTCGCACGAAAAATTTTATGTGTGGCGTCTGGAACCGGATCAACTGATCAATTATACCGGCGTTGTGATGCTGCACACCTTTTGCATTTATCCTTTGACTGCTTTTCTCTACCTGACTCGTTTTCCAGAAGTCGAATGGAAGGCTGCGGTTCACATTGCAAAATGGGTGCTGATCTATATCGGTGTAGAATGGGTTGGATATCGCCTCGGTTATATTACCTACTCCCACGGCTGGAATTGCTGGTGGTCGCTTTTCTTTGATGTACACATGTTTCTGATGCTCCATCATACAAAGCCGGTTTGGAGCATCCCGATGACGATACTGTCCATCTTCTTTTACTTGATCCTGTTCGGTTATCTGTAAAGAATCCATGCCCCGTGACTGGCATTTTTGCCGAGGACGCATATAATGACGTGATCCAACTTTTGAGGAGTGATGAATCATGTCCGTTGCGGCTCAAACAAGTACAAAGAGTGTACCTCCCTTTTCCATATGGGGGGTTCATGCATCTGTCGCCGGAAGACCGGTTGTGTGGGGCAAACTCGTGATGCGTGTTTTGCCGGATCAACAAATTCAAGGCACCATCCGATTTCGCGGAACGCCGATTCCGATTGAAGGAAGCTGGAATGAAAGCGCGCAGCAGATCATGTTTCATTCCCCCTACGCCGCCTACTCCGGCCATTTATCCATCTACGACGATGTCCAGATTCAACTTCGGCATCTGGTTCTCACCGGACGCCTCCAGATGCTCCCCCCCTCTTTACAGGCAGGTGAGTATGGAACCTGGGTAGCGACAACAGATATAAGCTTGCCGGAGTATAGCGGCTATGTCCCGCCCCAACCGTCTTCAACTTCGCTGCCGCCGGTTGGCGTATTTGTAACGTCGAATATACTGTATGGAAACTCGCGGTTATAAAGCAGGCACCTATCCGTCATTGTCCCCAAATATGGCCTTGACGGATAAAAAATGATCGTTGCCGGGTTCTGTGCAGGGTATGGAAATGGAATCGCTGGTGCATCGTCTTGTCAACAGAAGAGCACATGATGGGGATCCAGATAACGGAAAGGGGTGGAATCGGTGGACGAAAATCAGATTCATCATGCAATCGAACAAGCCTATCAATTGATTGTTGAAGCACACCGCAACATGACTGACATTTGGCGCACTCACGTACTGTTTACGCAGCAATGGTGGTTTGGAGTAGGTTTATCGATATGCCCCTGGCTATTTTGGATCGGATTTCGGGATAAGAGAGCTACGGGACAGGTTCTCCTATCCGGGTTTATGATGATTATCGTGTCGTCGTGGCTGGACCAGCTTGGGATTGCCATGGGACTTTGGCATTATCACTGGGAAGTCATACCATTCATGCCCGCTAATTTTCCATGGAATTTTTCACTTCTTCCCGTCACGGTTATGTTCTTACACCAGTACAAGTCTGGCATACATCCGTTGTTCAAAGCTCTCCTATTTGGGGGATTTTCCGCTTTTGTGGCCGAGCCGGTCTCACAAATGGCCGATTTATACCACCCCGTTCACTGGAAACATACATATTCGTTTCCTATCTATGTGGGGCTATATCTGCTGGCTTCGAGCATCGCCAAGCGGGGCGTTGATTGCACAGATTCATCCTCGGTAGATAAATAAAGGCCAAAACCATAAGTTTACCGATTCCAAAAATCATGCCCAGATTCATGAGCTGCATATTTACCATGTCATTGTTAAAGACTCAAGTTTGTTAATTGATGATCTACCGGACCACTATCGATTCTCGTCATAACGGCTGACAACGAGTTCCTTTTGGAATAAGCATTTTTTTTAAGCATAGAATTTAATGATTCTATACTATACCAGGACATGGGTGAAATATGAAGAAAAATACAAGTATGATAATACAAATCGCCGCAACATATTCGGGAACCGTGGTGGGAGCCGGATTTGCTTCAGGACAGTCGATTATGCAGTTTTTCACGGTATACGGAGCCTATGGGGTATTAGGCATTTTATGCAGCACCTTTCTTTTTGTGTGGATCGGCACTAAAATGATGATTCTAGCTCACCATATCAAAGCATTTTCATATCAGGAGTTTAATGTTTATCTGTTTGGCAAGATTTTCGGCAAAGTCGCAAATGCCTTGACTTTAATTATTCTATTTGGGGTAACGGCCGTGATGCTTTCAGGAACCGGTACCATTTTCGAAGAACAACTCCGTCTACCCTATCAACTGGGTATTATCATCAGCATCGTTTTGTGTTATCTGGTGATGACGAAGGAAATCAGCGGAATTATGTTCGTAAACTCGTTAGTTGTTCCCATGATGCTTTTTTTCACTATTCTCCTTGTCGTAAAGGTTGTCAGAATAGACAATATTTTTGATATAGTCGGTTGGCAGAACCAACAACTGTACAATTTGAAGTGGTTCGTGAGTCCGTTTGTGTATGCAGGATTGAATTTTGCTTTTATTCTAGCCGTTATGGTTCCTCTGGGGAGTGAGGTGGATGACGAAAGCGCATTAAAATGGGGAGGGTTTTGGGGAGGCATTGGTCTTGGTTTTATGCTTCTTGTCAGCCATTTTGCAATGAGCTCAAAGATGCCCGAGATTCTTCAATACGATATTCCGATGGCCGAGATTATTCGAGATTTCGGGCGGTATTTTCATGTATTGTTTTTGCTCGTAATCTATGGAGAAATATTCACCACATTGATAGGCAATGTATTCGGAATTTCTCGTCAAATCCAAAGTCTTTATAATCTTCCTAAAAGTTGGTTGGTTCTTGGCATATTACTTGCTAGTTTTTTGATTAGTCAAGCCGGTTTCACCTCCTTACTTACTTATCTTTATCCGCTATTTGGGTATATGGGTTTGATACTTCTTATTTTTTTAGCAGTTCAACGGATGCCCAGGGACTAAGTCTCCATATTTTTATAAGTTGATTCGGCACGAAATCCAACTATTGGGTAATTATGCTACTACCGGAATAAAGGCACAGGGTTCCATCGATCCAACTTCTTATTTCCAAAACTTTTGGCCTGCCGTCTTAATAGCTAACATAAATGACCTCCATAAGAATAAAGAATACAGCATAGGGTAGACAGTTGCATGTCATATAGAGTATTTCCAACGACTTCACCTAAAAAATAGCTGAAATGAAGTCAAACGGTGTTACTTGACTAAATTGGTTTTTCCCTAACATCTTTGTAATGATGGACAATCCTACAAAACCTAGCAAGAACTCAATTGAGAATTGAAGAAACAACTTTTCATTTCCTCTTTCATCAAATGATTGGTGAAAGCAAGCACGCCGTTTGATCGAGAATCCGCTGCAAATGCGTGCGTTGAGGCGGGACTTCCATCCGTAAGGGAATGGAGTCCGCAAGATCATGCTCGAATTGTTCCGCCAGTTTTCGTGCTACTTCAGAACGGTACACAACTTCGCACACTTCATAATTCAGACGGTAGCTTCTTAAATCAAAATTTGAGGAGCCTATCTCGGCAATTTCTCCGGTCCGACTTGCAGCTCCTACGATGATCGATACCACGTGGCGGGGAACTAAGCGCACTCGGACACCGCGAACCAAAGCTGCTTTAATCGCCATAATAATGTCTGCATCTGGCACAAAGTAAGGCGCGATATTCCAATGGGCGTCGAAGACTGCTTGCAGTTCGTTTGCAGGTTAACCCACTATTCGAATATGGGTGTCGCGTCAAAAGCCGACATTCGACTTTAATCCGGTATATTCATCCCCGATATTGATGCCTCCAGTAAAAGCTTCCTGACCATCGAATACAACAATCTTACAATGATTTCGGCAACTCCAATAGGACAGCGCCCAAGGGAAGCGAATGGGGAAAAAAGATCGGCATTCAATTCCAACCTTCATCATTTGGCAGCCGTAGCCATGGGCGTGCGTTGGGCCGAGGGGGAACTTGGATACTGTCAACTTTAGCAGTGGCGATGGGGGCGGCAGTGTTTAGGTTTATCCAAGGTTAGCTGTCTAAACAAAAGAATAGTGGCGAAAAGAGATCAAACCCTACTCAACTTGTAGGGTTTGATCTCTTTTCTAATCTGTTCACCGATGAAAACAGACAAGCCATGTCCTCAATATTCATGGTTTGTCTGTTTTTCTTAAAACCCCTTATATTGAGGCTCTTCATTTTCCAACTGTTGTACGCGGCTTTCTACTTGCTGCACGATTTGTTGGGTTTGTTGGGCCGCATTCGTAAAGAGCGATTTTGCTTCTTGATTTTGTGTTTCCAAAGCAAATTGTTCCAGACTCGCCTGAGCACTTTTTAAAGATGCTACGCACGTTTTCACTTGAGAAGCAACTGTCACGGAATGTCACCTCCTTTACCTTAGGATAGGATAATGTTTCAGGGGTAATAGGAATAGATGCTTACATTCTCCCAATACCGAAATTAATATTTCCGTCTCGCAACAAAAGTATACGTTAGAAAAAAAATTCAAATGGAAATGCATGAAAATAATGGAATTAGGACATATTAACTTTTGTCGATTAATGTGATTGGAAAGGAATGGTGATATTATGCCGGATTGGGTAGAAATCGCTTTGCGAACGTTATTGTCTATGGGGGTTCTTTTTGTCCTAACGAAGATATTGGGTAAACGACAGGTATCACAGCTTTCATTGTTTGAGTATATCACCGGAATCACGATCGGCAGCCTTGCAGCTTACGTTTCGTTGGATCTGGAGTCCAATTGGTATCTGGGCTTGGTTTCGATGACGGTTTGGACCGTTGTTTCTTTAGGGATTGAATTTTTACAGCTGAAAAGCAAAACGGCAAGAGACCTATTCGACGGCAAAGCAACAGTGCTCATTAAGGACGGCAAGATCATGGAGGATAACCTAAAAAAAGAAAGGATTACCACGGATGAACTTATGGAACAGCTTCGAATAAAGAATGTGTTCAAAGCTGCCGATGTTGAATTCGCCATCATGGAGTCAAGCGGTGACGTTAGCGTTCTTTTAACCAAGGAAAATCAACCGTTAACGCCTAAACACCTGGGAATAAATGTCGGGCCGGAACAAGAACCTCAATCGGTCATTATGGATGGAAAAATAATGGACGAACCGCTTGCCACGATAGGTCTAAACAGGAAATGGCTGGATACGGAACTGGAGAAATTAGGTGTTTCGATTGATAACGTATTTCTTGGACAGGTGGATTCCTATGGCCAGCTATACGTTGATTTATTTGATGATCAGATCAAAGTACCGAAACCCCAGAAAAAAGCCGCGTTGCTTGCAACATTGAAAAAGTGTGAAGCGAATCTCGAAATGTTTGGCTTATCTACCAAAGAACAAAATACAAAGCAGATGTACGAGCAATGTTCAAAAGCGTTAGAAAAGATTATTGATGAAGTTAAACCATTGCTGATTCGTTAACAATTCGCTAATTATACGTCAGCTGAAAATCGAGGAGGATGTTCATGGCAAATAATATAAAGAAAAATTTAACGCGGGTACAACAGGAATATAAAGAATTGGCGCAAAGCGTCGAACCTCCGAGGCCCATACTCAAAAACTTCATTCGTGCGTTTATAGCCGGCGGGGCCATTTGTTTGGTTGGACAAGCCATCCAGGAAATGTTTGTGCATTGGGGCGGCTTTGATGAGAAAAAAGCTGGGGACCCTACCGTGGCGGTTATGATACTCCTTTCTGTCATTCTGACCAGCATGGGGGTGTACGATAAGTTTGCCCAATGGGCTGGTGCGGGTTCCGCAGTGCCTGTGACGGGATTTGCGAATTCGATGGCATCCGCTGCGATTGAACATCAGAGTGAAGGTATGGTGCTCGGTGTTGGCGGTAAAATGTTTAAACTGGCTGGACCGGTTATTGTATTTGGTACAGTCGCCGCCTTTGCGGTAGGAATTGTACATTTGCTGATCAAAGGCGGGGGAGGCTCTTAATATGTTAAAGGGACACCAGAGTTGGCTATTTGAGAACAAGCCGTTCATCCGATCAACAGCAACGGTAGTGGGTCCATTTGAAGGAAGAGGCCCGCTGGCCAAAGATTTTGACATTGTCCATGGAGAATCCATGATGGGACAAAAGAGCTGGGAGAAAGCAGAAAAGGCATTGATTGAAGAAGCGGCAAAACTGGCTATTGAAAATGCGGGGTTGACAAAGGAACAAGTACAGTTTTACATAGGCGGGGATTTGATGAATCAAATCATTAGCAGCAGTTTTGCCGCGCGAACATTATCGATCCCTTACATCGGTGTGTTTGGCGCTTGTTCAACCTCGATGGAAAGTCTGGCATTAGCAGCTAACCTTGTAAATTCCGGTTCGGCGAAATTTGTGTTGGCGGGGACATGCAGCCATGATTCCAGTGCGGAGAAACAGTTCCGATATCCGACCGAGTACGGTTCGCAAAAACCGCCAACCGCCCAATATACGGTAACCGGGGCCGGTGCTGCCATCGTATCCATGGAAGGTGACGGACCGGTTGTTACATCTGCCACCATTGGCCGGGTTATCGATATGGGCATTAAAGATCCGTTTAATATGGGCGCAGCGATGGCTCCTGCAGCGGTAGACACCATTGAGGCGCATGTTCGAGATTTGGGAATTGAACCGGGTTATTACGATTTGATCGTTACCGGCGATCTTGCGAAAGTCGGATATGAAATCGCCTGTAAATTGTTTAAGAAACATAACTTTCCCATCGAACAAACCGAATATTCCGATTGCGGGATGATGATTTACGATTATGAAACCCAAATGGTTCAAGCCGGAGCAAGCGGCTGCGGTTGTTCGGCAGTTGTTACCTATGGACATTTGCTAAATCGGATGCGAAGAGGTGAGCTGAAACGAATCCTCGTTGTCGCTACGGGGGCGCTGCTATCCCCGATTTCATTTCAACAAGGGGAAAGCATTCCTTGTATCGCTCATGCCGTATCCATAGAGGCAGGAAGGGAGATATTATGATTTTTCTTTGGGCTTTTTTGGTGGGAGGTGCAATCTGTGTTTTCGGACAATTTTGTTTTGATGTCTTGAAACTTACACCGGCCCACACCATGACCCTGCTTGTTGTATTGGGCGCGATTGTCGACGGAATTGGATGGTATGATCCGCTGATTGAATTTGCCGGGGCAGGAGCATCGGTCCCGATTACAAGCTTTGGTAACGCTCTTGTCCATGGTGCGCTTCAAGAACTAAAGAGCAATGGCTGGATTGGGATCATCACCGGAATTTTCGAAGTGACCAGTGCCGGAATATCCGCAGCGATTATTTTTTCGTTTCTCGCTGCATTGTTCGTAAAGCCCAAAGGATAATACGGGGCCCAATCCGAATTTCGTTGGCTAAAATACACTGTAACGGTCGGTCAGGGCGATCCCTAACCGGCCGGTTTTGATTATGAGAAACATTTACTTGTTCCAATCTGTACGGAATGTCCCCATCGATAATCTCAAAGGTTACGTTGACCAAGCTATAAAAGCCATATACTGTCAGACGCTATTTATTTCGGTTCCTATATTCTCCATCACTTCTTTGGTTCGCTCCATTAAACTCGGCTCGGTTGGAACATTTTCACTTGCCTTTCCATCCAAGATTATTGGAGATTTGTTACTTGTCGTTTTGATTCGCTGTCTAAATTGTGATTTAAGTTCGCTTTTTTCCATACTTTCTCCTTTTCATTCGCCATTTTCAGAATATGCAACTGATATTATTCCGATTTTCATATCCTTTATGCATCATAGGAGTCAGGTCCCCGAAAGGCTGTGTTTCCGCCTGCATATAGACAACCAACCCGATAAAATGACCGGAAACCGGGCGGATGCCGTTGTCGCTTCTATGCGCCTGCCATAGACTAATGCTGTAAGTTCAACTTTACCTAACCCAAGGAGGAATGTTTTCAAATGCAGTTTATCAAACAGGCAATGCCCATGTATACGCATGACCAGGCCGCTTATGTCAGGCAAATGTACGATTGGCACATGAAAATGGCTCAGTATCACGAACAATTACGTACCTTTCATCTGGAAAGGGCGAAACAATTTCAAAAGCTCTCCGAAGAAAAAGCGAAAACGTCAGAAATATCCAGCGACACCAGCGCCGCTTAAAGGCGAACCGACATGGAGCGATGTGATGAATTGGCAGCATTCCGAATCAAAATCTGGGACCGCTATGTAACCCTTCGTTCCCAATATGGAGCCCGGATGCCCTTGTCTTTCGACCAGTTCTGGTATGACTTTTTGGCCAGGCACATGCTATCCGACTGTGGCGTAGAGCAAGTATATGAGGACTTCTGCAACAACTGGGAGAATCGGTGTGTGAAAAATGTTTGCGATTCGAGCCATCGGTAGAATGCCTGCGAAATAGGACCAAATGGCCGGCTGTTGCCCAAAATGGGTTGCTCCGGCCTTTGATATTTGTATGCAGGGGACAAGGGTAGATGGGATCAAATCCAAGCGGACTTTCACGATGCGGATAACTGCATAGGATGATTCGTTTCTGGACAACTTAAATGCTGTTTGCATAAATTTGGAAAGGCGGATGCCTGCATGTTACCAACATTCAGTACAAGCATTAAAAACTGGACTACCTCTGCCCCAAGACAACCAAATCGATGTAAAAATTGCATCTGGGGCAACTGGGATGGGTTGAAACAATTTTGTTCGAAACCTGTCTGCATTAAGAAACAACCAGTATAAGAGAAAGTCCATCTTCTTTACTTGATCATGTTCGGTTATCTGTAAAGAATTCATGCCCAGTGACTGGCATTTTTGCCGAGGACGCATATAATGACGTGATCCAACTTTGAGGAGTGATGAATCATGTCCGTTGCGGCTCAAACAAGTACAAAGAGTTTACCTCCCTTTTCCATATGGGGGGTTCATGCATCTGTCGCCGGAAGACCGGTTGTGTGGGGCAAACTCGTGATGCGTGTTTTGCCGGATCAACAAATTCAAGGCACCATCCGATTTCGCGGAACGCCGATTCCGATTGAAGGAAGCTGGAATGAAAGCGCGCAGCAGATCATGTTTCATTCCCCCTACGCCGCCTACTCCGGCCATTTATCCATCTACGACGATGTCCAGATTCAACTTCGGCATCTGGTTCTCACCGGACGCCTCCAGATGCTCCCCCCCTCTTTACAGGCAGGTGAGTATGGAACCTGGGTAGCGACAACAGATATAAGCTTGCCGGAGTATAGCGGCTATGTCCCACCGCAACCGCCTTCAACTTCGTTGCCGCCGGTTGGCGTATTTGTAACGTCGAATATACTGTATGGAAACTCGCGTATATAAAGCAGGCAAAGCAGGCACATATCGGATGAAAAATGATCGGTATCCGGATAACGGAAAGGGGTGGCATCGGTGGACGAAAATCAGATTCATCATGCAATCGAACAAGCCTATCAATTGATTGTTGAAGCACACCGCAACATGACTGACATTTGGCGCACTCACGTACTGTTTACGCAGCAATGGTGGTTTGGAGTAGGTTTATCGATATGCCCCTGGCTATTTTGGATCGGATTTCGGGATAAGAGAGCTACGGGACAGGTTCTCCTATCCGGGCTTACGATGATTATCGTGGCTGGACCAGCTTGGGATTGCCATGGGACTCTTGCATTATCACTGGGAAGTCATACCGTTCATGCCGGCCAATTTTCCATGGAATTTTTCACTTCTTCCCGTCACGGTTATGTTCTTACACCAGTACAAGTCTGGCATACATCCGTTGTTCAAAGCTCTCCTATTTGGGGGATTTTCCGCTTTTGTGGCCGAGCCGGTCTCACAAATGGCCGATTTATACCACCCCGTTCACTGGAAACATACCTATTCTTTTCCTATCTATGTTGGGCTGTACTTGCTGGCTTCAAGCATTGCCAAGAAGGGCATAGATTGCGGTAAGTCTTTTCAGAAAGACTCTAACCCCTGACAATAGCCAATCATCAAATTTTACCATTCATTATTTTTCTGACGGGTTGACATATTACATATGGATGCCATTTCAGGAGGTGATTCAACATGACGGTAGCTTCTCAAGTGAAAACAGCTGTAGCTTCATTAAAAAGCGCACAGGCCAGCTTTGAACAGTTTGCGTTAAATACACAAAACCAGCAGGCCAAAACCACGTTCACAAATGCAGCGCAACAGACACAAAACATCATTGACCAGGTCACTCCACGGATACAACAAATTGAACAGGAAGAACCGCAGTATAAAGGGTTCTAAAAAAGGCCATGCCGATCTTTTCTCGGCATGGCTGCCACCTTTATCTTTATTCCCTCGTAGACGACAGGATTGGGAGGCTGATTTTCTTGGCATGGATAGCAGGATTATGGCTAGTAAATACGGCACTATTGATCATTATTGCGGTTCGGGAGGTGCGCCGCCCCGCCAAAGCGTTGACTTGGATATCAGTCGGACTTGTATTACCGATTATCGGATTCGTTTGTTACCTGTTCGTAACGAATCCTGTGCAAATGCGGCGGGACAAGCTCGTTTCTTCGCACAATAACCCGATAGCGTTGCCTTCAGCATGTGGTGACTCCGCTTTTGTTATCGCTCGGGCTTTGCAACCTTTGTCTGTCAGTGGCCTTCGAACCGGTTACGTCCAAATCCTCACGAACGGGATGGAAACCTACGGAAAACTCCTTCAATCAATTCAGGCCGCACAAAAGACAATCGATCTGGAATATTACATATACCGGAATGACCATATCGGTAAACGTATCACAGATGTGCTGATTGACCGCGCTTTATCCGGTGTGAACATTCGTTTTATAAGGGATGGCTGGGGAAGCCGGTCGTTTCCCAAACATGCGGTTCGCCGGATGATGGAAGCAGGCATTGAATGCAGGACCATCTTTCCCTTGCGATTCCCCTGGGTACTATCCAACTTGACATACCGGGATCATTGCAAGATCGTCATCGTCGACGGAAAGGAAGCCTTCATGGGAGGAATCAACGTTGGGGACGAGTATACCGGAATGAAGCCGGATGTCGATTTTTGGCGCGACACTCATATGCGGTTAACCGGCGAAACAGCGGATGATGTGAAAGCCGTTTTTGAGGCTCACTGGAAAATGGCGTCACCGGACATGCTCCATTTAACGAGAAAGGCAAAATTTCTCCCTGAATCCGCTCAACTTTCTGACGATAAAGCCATTCATCCATTTCCATCCGGCAAAACAGAACGAGGATACGGATGGGAATGGGGATCGGAGCTGGGAACGATGGAAGGCACCCACATGGGAAAAGCTTCCCCATCCAAGGATTCGCATAACGTCTATATACAGATATTCGAAGGCAATCCCGGGCTGCCTACTCCGGTCATTCGGGAAATGCATTTCATCTGCCTGACGCAGGCGACCCGAACCATCGACGTGACCAACCCTTATTTTATACCCGATGCGGATATCATGATGGCCATCAAAACAGCCGCGGCGCGTGGCGTTCGAGTGCGATTACTGGTGCCGCGCCAAGTGATTCCTAAAGTTGCAGGAGCTGCAAGCCGTACGTATTATGGCGAACTCGTGGAAGCAGGGATCGATGTGTTTCAGTACAACAAAGGGGTATTGCACGCGAAAGTCATGATTATCGATGGCGAGATTGCCGAAGTGGGTTCGTCCAACTACGATCTCCGTAGTTACCGTTTAAACTACGAAGTGTGTGCAGTGATGTATCATTCCGATGTGGCCCGGGAGCTTACGGAACAATTCGAACGGGATCTCGCCGAGGCTACTCCATATCGTTTGGAAGATCATATGCATCGTACTTCTTCCGAGCGCATGCTTGATCAAGCGGCGCGTTTGTTGTCTCCTTTGTTATAAATCTCGAAAGTTACATGGAATTGAATCGAAGTCCAGTTTCCACTGGCGAAAGGGGAGAAGGCTTCCAACGAAGACAAGTAATATCGGATTTGGGCTACCGTCTATGGTGCAAATATCACGCCCGGCATATAGTGTAGAAAAAAAGGAGCTGCATCATAGATGATCATGATGAAACCGATTGAAGTGGAAGGTCATCAGGTTATAAGTATCGAGGTCGCCCTGCCCAAAACAACACTTCTTGCCATCACAACCGATCACGGATATATCATGTGCGGCGCGCTGGATATCCGTTTGTTAAATGAGAAATTAAACGATCGCCGCATTGTCGCAGGACGCGCAACCGGGGTGCGAACCATAGAGCAATTGCTGGATGCCCCACTCGATATGGTTACTACAGAGGCGGAATTACGCGGAATTCGCCCTGGAATGAAAGGAGCAGATGCGCTTTTAAAGATGGTAAGCGGGGGCAGGTAATTGTTGAGTCCATTCTTAAGGAAAGTAGGGGGATTTTTTGTTAACGGGTCTGCATATTGTCTTCCTTGGAGGCGATGCCCGGCATCTTGAAATCATTCGGTCATTCACTGACCTGGATGCAAATGTTGCGGTAATCGGTTTTGAAGATTTGCACGAACAACTTCATGAAGTCCATTATTCCAAGCTTACGAAGGAGGTTCTTCGCAAAGCGGACATATTGATATTACCGGTTGTCGGTACAGACGACCATGGCAGAGTAGAATCTTCATTTTCAGCTGAAACGCTATTGCTGAACAAGGAATATATGTCTTCCTTGCCGAAACACGCAAAAGTCTATACTGGCATAGCCAAGTCCTACTTGAAGAACCTTTGCGCGGAACTGGGGATCGATCTGATTGAATTATTCAGCAGGGACGATGTTGCCATCTTCAATTCCATTCCCACTGCGGAAGGCGCCTTAATGATGGCCATTCAACATACGGACATTACCATACATGGTTCGCGTTGTATGGTGCTGGGCTTGGGGAGAATCGGTCTTACGTTAGCCGGTATGCTTCACCGCCTGGGGGCACGCGTCAAAGCGGGTGTGCAGAAACCGGAGGAGTTTGCACGTGCCTGGGAGATGGGGATTGAGCCGTTTAATACGAAAGATTTGTACGATGAAGGCGTAAATGTGGATATTATTTTTAACACAGTTCCGGCGCATATTCTTAGTTCTCGTGTTTTAACCCGTATTCCGCATCACGCTATCATTATTGATTTGGCTTCCAAACCTGGTGGGACTGATTTTCGTTTTGCCGAAAAACGTGGAATCAAGGCCTTGTTGGCACCAAGTTTACCGGGATTGGTCACTCCAAGAACGGCTGGACGTATATTGGCGAGAACGTTATGTCAATTGATCCAGGACGAACGGAGTCAAAATCGAGAGAAAATGGACATACTTTCCTGTCCTTCCGGGATATGAGATCGTGAACACTGAATAACGAATCAATTGAAGGTGTGATTACTTGTGTATACTTGATCATAGAGGCTGGCAACTTTGCCGGCCTCCGTCTTATTTTCGTAAGAATTCGGATGATGAAGTGCGTGGTGAAGCGGCTCTTTCGCAGATCACAAGTCGGTTCCGTTTCCATGGCTAGCGTTCGGGGACTCCAAGTTAAGTTGGTCTCGGAATCTTGTTCCAACTGTTACAAATGACCTATATAATAGAGTACATACATAGGTTCTTAACAGAAGAACGTTACGTATGCAACTATACGCTTATTGCACAGTCGGAGGTTACTTGCACAATGGATATTTCAGATTTGCTTTCGCATCCTGTCGCCCACCACGCATTTCATTATACACTTGTCGGAAAAGCTATGGTTCGGCTCGGCGGGGAAGTGGAAATGGTCAATCGCTCGCTATGCAACATGCTGGGCTATACAGAACAAGAACTGCTGCGAATGAGAATACATGATATCATTTATACGGAAGACGTTCCATTATATAACGGATCCATCAATGACTTGTTAGGCGGTAATTCCGATTATGTCGAAATGGAAAATCGTTATATTTGTCTTGACGGCAGACACAAATGGGGAACGACAACCCTATCGATCATCGAAGTGGAGGAATATCCGGAAAGGATATTCTTGATCCAGATTCAGGAGATCACGTATCGCAAAAGGCTTGTTGAATTGAACGAGGAATACGCGGATAAATTCAGAATGCTTGCTGACAATCATTCCGATCTTGTTTACGACGTCATGTTGGATGGAAGTATCAGCTATGTGAACCGCGCCTGCACGAAATTATTGGGCTATGACTTATACGAATTGGAAAGAACACTTGGAGACATCATTTGGAAAAGTCTGGAGCACGTGACGGAAACGTATACCAATGCCCCGTTTGAAATGGAAACTTCAATTGAAGCGAAAGACGGCCAAATATTAAAATTCAGCGTATTGCATATCCCGAATTTCATTCAGAATGAACTCGTAGGGCTGCATTGCATCGCAAGGGATATTACCCTGCAATCCAGTATGGAAAAGGCCCTGAAGCACAGCGAGAAAAAGTATCGTTTGTTAGCGGACCACACGGGGGAAATGATTGCTACACTGAATATCAATGGCATTATCTACTACATATCGCCGGCGTGCAAACCATTGCTGGGTTATGATGCGACGGAATTGATAGGAAGACCTGTCTGGGAACTGTTCTATCCTCCCGATATAGAAAAATTGGACAACTCGCAAGAGTGGATGAATGAAGACGGTTATGTCAACATTTTGCGATTACGTCGAAGAGACGGCTCCTTTGTTTGGGTGGAGGTCGTAAGCAACACGCTACGGTACGATTCGGGCAATGTTCGTGAAATAGTTAAGGTTTTTCGAGATATCACGAGCCGAAAGACGCTGGAAGACGTCCTGGCTACTCAAGAACGTGTCATGAGTGGTATTGTCGAAATGATGGATGTCGGCGTTGTGATTTGTGATGAAAATGGGATATTGACAAGCATGAATAGAGCCGCAAGACAATTGCACGAATTCGTACAGATACCTCTTTCGCCCGAACACTGGAGTTCTGTATACGGATTGTATCAAACAGATGGAAAAACGCTGTTGAGCAAGGAACGCGTCCCGCTTTATCGGGCGTATCGAGGCGAAAGTTTCCGGGATTTAGAAATGGTGGTTAAAAAGTCGAATGGCGAGCATCGCCTCATTCTCTGTCATGGGAAGCCGATCATTGTTCAAAATAAAATTGTGGGCGGCATTTGTGTCATGCATGATATTACCGAATTTGATGCAGCCAAGCAATCTGCTCATCAGGCAGACAAATTATCCATAGCGGGTCAAATGGCCGCGGGAATTGCGCATGAAATTCGAAACCCGCTTACCGCGCTGAAAGGATTTCTGCAATTGTTAAGCGCCGGCAAAGAAAAAGGAAGTAAGTATTACGATATTATGAAGGAAGAATTAACTCGTATCGAACTTATTCTAAATGAACTACTGGCTTTAGCCAAACCGCAAGAGATGAACATGACACAGCATGATCTTTCTGAACTGATTCAGGATATCGTCGTGCTACTTCAGACGCAGGCCACATTACATAATGTAGAAATTCACTCTCATCCAACCAAGGAACCCGTGCAGATCCGGTGCGATGGAAATAAAATCAAACAGTTATTTATTAATTTGATTAAGAATGCCATTGAAGCGATGCCTGAAGGGGGAACCGTCTGGATCGAACAAGTGCAATGCGATGAATGGGTTAAAGTAAGCATAAGGGATAATGGTGTTGGAATTCCGCAAGAATTGTTGCAAAAGATCGGACAACCTTTTTTTACACAGAAAGAGACAGGGACAGGTCTCGGGCTATCCATTTGTTATCAGATTGCAGAGTATCACAATGCGAATATTGAGGTTGCAAGCGAGGTTGGCGAAGGTACAACTTTTACCGTATCCTTTCCCATCGCTCTGTAACGGCTTATAGGTATAATCTTAGAAATCGGGTTCCACTTCGTGACGAGAAATTAGCTGGCTTGTTTACTGCAGTTTGCACATGATAAGTGGCCGGGAAGGGAGTTAATGGAGGAAGCAAATGGAGGACGTTAATAGAGATGAAGCAAATCGTAGAGTTCCTTATGAATTCCGATCAAATGGATATTGGACTGGCTGTCGTTGATTCAGAAGCCAGAATTTTATGGTTAAATACAACCATGAACACATGGTACTCAGTAACCCCCGAAGAAGAATTCCCTGCACACTCGGCAATACAAGCGATCGTGGGGCAAGTATTGCAGGATAAAAAGAATTACCCGGGAGTACTCGTACAAGAGAAGTTAGATGGCAAAGTGCGATCCATGATCGCCTATGTATACCCTCAGTTAAAAGGGGAATGTTTTGTTCTAATGGCCGATATCCAAGATTTTCAACAGTACGTGCAAATTCAATGTGAGAAAGAAAGAAGGGAAACGATTGGGCATATGGCGGCGGGCACAGCCAATATCATTTTAAATCCTTTAGCGGTAATCAAAGGGACGCTTCAACTTCTGGAAAAAAGTTCGAAGGATCATGTTTCCGTTTTGCAATTTGCGGCATCTCCGCCTCATCAGAAAATGACAGGATACTTTAAGCTGCTCGATGAGCAAATTCAGACGATCGACAAAGCGTTGCAGCGGTTTTTGCTCTTTGGGAAACCTTTTGAATGGAAATTTGCTCCTGTTTCTGTCCTTTCGTTTATGCAAGAATGGGTCCCCGATATACAGGTTCAAGCGTTGGAGAAAACAGTACGTTTCGCTCTGGAATATCCGGAGCGAAACGGTTTTGTGTTTGGACACCCCAAGTTGCTGCGAGCGGCGCTGCAAGAAATCATTGACAACGCATTAGATGCAAGTCCCCCAGGTTCTGTCTTAACGCTCCGAATAAACATTACGGATAATCATATCCACATCATTGTTCGCGATCAAGGAGCAGGAATTCCAAAAGATCTGCAGTCCCGAATCATCCTACCGTTTATTACAAGTAAACCGGACGCTATCGGATTTGGGCTTAGTTTCAGTCATGCTATGATCGCAAAAATGGGGGGCTCTTTGAATTTCGAAAGCTCGGAGGTCGGCACAAATGTTATCGTTCAATTACCGACATTTACGGGAACAACTTAAAATTGTCGGTAACATTGCTGTAAATGCCAATGGCTACACAACAAACCCTCAAAAAATTTTTTCGGGGGCTATTGCCGGGAGTTTCTGACCAAAGGCATATTCCAATTCAACTATGCAGGGTAGCAAAGAATAATATTTTCCGAAGAGTACAAAATAAAGCTGAAAAAAAAGATAATGTGACAATGGAGGAACTTACATGCCGCTCATTCCTTGGGATTCGTTTCGCAATACCGATCTATGGAGAAGGGATTTGGAAAAAATTTTTAACGAAGGTTTTCCTGAAATAGGCGCGCGTCTGGGATTTGCTACCCCTCGTATTGATGTATTTGAGACTGAACATGAAGTGATTGCTTCTTGTGAAATCCCTGGTTTGGATAAAAAAGAAGACCTTCATATCGATGTGGATGAAAACATGCTTACAATTAGTGGGACCATAAAGCAAGCGAATGAAGTGAAGCAGGAACAAATACATCGCAAAGAACGGTTTGTCGGACGGTTCCAACGGTCGTGTCTTTGCCATCACGCGTTCAAACGGAAGGAACGACAGCCACGTACCGCAACGGTGTCCTTGAAGTTCGCATGCCGAAATTAAAAGCCGATACCCAACGGCAAATTGATGTGCAGTTTCATTAAAATGAATTGTGAGATCACAATATAGGCGTTACATGAAAAATGGGCGCTTGCACATAATAAGCTTTGGGGGATGAAGTCCTACCATATTGAAGGAGGTCAAAAATCGTGTATCAACAAAACCTTTCACAGCAAGCAAGCCAATGCGCGCAGATTATTCAACAGTTGATCCAGCAAACCCAGCAATCGAGCAACATGTATCAACAAATGTTGCAACAGGAGCAGCAAAACGCCGCCCAACTGGATCAGCTGGCCCAGAAAGAACGTCAAGCGGTTCAAACCATTCAATCTGTTCTGCAAGGACATCAAACTGCCATACAGCAGATGCAGCAGGCGATGCAAATTTGTTCTCAGCTTCAACAAACAGCGCAACAACAAGCCGGCGTGCAGAATGCGGGCTGGCCAATGGCTCAGAGCTGGCAGAATCAGAATTTGCAGCCACGGCAGTATCAATAGAACAGCAAGTGAAAAAACGATCGCTTTAAAAAGAAGGCGGTCGTTTTTTCACTTGACGATGCGTATACCCCAAAACCATTCAGCCGATTTTCTTTGCAAATAAGTCCCAAATGCCGCGCAAAAGGTTCAGCAACATGCCGAACGAGACTTGTACCCCTGCCTTGCCTAGCGCCTTCAGCCTCCCGAGCCAACCAGCGCGCCTTGGCTTGGGAGGCGACCTGACAAGCAAGCTGCGCAAGATTTGGGAGGGATACAGGCATGGCAACTGCAAAATTTCGCGAGGAGCAGTAATCGTGATCAGCGTATGCAAGGTTTGCGGGGCTGAAGAGCGGGAGGATACGAAGGCGGCAGCGGAAGGCAGTGTATCCGACACCATTCTTCATTTAGTCTGCCTTGCGGATCGGCAGCAGTACATCGGCGGTACAGCTGCGGATCATTTGCTGCCCTAGCCGGGATCTGCTTCCGGTTTTGTTCATGGATGGACTAGAAGCCCTTGAATTGCGGTTCTTCCCTGGGTGCTTTTCAGCGAAGCCAGGCAAGTTTTGACCTGAGTAGCTACAGTCATTGCCCCAATCCCTCCTTTCCTGATTATCTCTCATATAAGATAAGATGTCTTTTTCAGCTGCGGGCGCCGTCGCGACCGTCCCGATCACCAGTTTTGGAAACTCTCTGGTTCATGGTGCGCTTCAGGAGCTGCAGCAGGATGGATGGATCGGCATCATCATCGGGATTTTTGAGTTAACGAGCGCCGGCGTTTCAGCAGCGATCATTTTCTCTTTTCTTGCGTCGCTCGTAGCAAAGCCTCGTGGATAAAGCATGTGCCCGGCTTCTAAGATAGGAGCCGTACCTACTACGGAAGCCGGGTACAGATTTACATGTACGAAAAAGGGATGCTGCACGCAAAGGTGATGGTCGTCGATGAGGAAACGGCTGTGGTATGTTCGGCGAATTATGATTTTAAGAAGCAATCGCCTCAATTACAAGGTGTGCGAAGTTTTGTACAGCGCCGGCGTAGCGCGGGAACTCACGGAGCAATCTGCTTGCCTCGCTGTTATAGCTCGCGGGTTAACGCACCAGGTATGGTATGAATTTCTTACAAGACATTTCATAGAGGAGCATCCTACAGAACAGATTTATGACGATTTGTGTAAAGAACTAGGAGTAACGCTCACCTGTAATGCCTGGAGACGTTTCGAGAGCTGCATACCGCATTCGAGCTCGCTTACCGTGCGCAGGGCTTGAAGCCGCAGCGCCACGGCCTGCCGCTGCATACAGCTAAGGAGTGGAACGCAATGCTGGCCGCAGCCGGGTTTATGAACCCGCGGCGCCGCCAAAACGTCCGCATCGAACGGTACCCGACGGTGCGCGATTTTCTCCATGCGATAAAAGCGATCGGCGCCAGCGCCTCGGTAGCCTCCCCTTCCGGCCGAATCGGCCTACGCCGCCTTTTTCACGACATGTTCCAGCACTACGAGACGCGATACGGCGACTCTAATGGCATCCTTGCGACATATGAGCTGCTGTTGCTGCATGGTTTCGCTCCGAAATAAAGTATCACCGAGGGAGAGGATGAAGAACAGGAAACCGTCTACGGAACGTTAGCGTATATTATGTTGAAATTGGCAGTAATGACGAAGCGAATAATCATAAACAGCTAAATCCTTAGAGTAAGAAAAATAACAGGGACAACGAGGGCTTAGTACAAAAATTTACATATGCATCTCTCGTCTGGAAAAGTTTAAATTCTGCATGTTTAGTTCTGGAGAGACAAATAGACTACCAGAACAACCAATCGTGGCAGCCTATTTGCTCTAAGTGCAAGGAGGGGACTGTACCCCACCATTAGTATATATACCGAGGAGGTTGTTTAAGTACAATTATCGAGTCGGAACGAGGTCCGATTTAAACATTTGATTTCTAGACGTATTTGTGGTAATTTTAGAAAAGTGAATTCACGGTTTACACAGGGACGGTGTGTAACCAATAAAAACTCAATTAGAACAAGGAGTATTGGGGAATTACACAGTATGCGTTCTTCAATATTGCCATTCTAAGATCGTATAAACTTCACTTTTCCTAAGAAGGAGGAACTCAAATGGCACGCAAAGGACGTCCTAATAAACGTCGTAAAGTTTGCTTTTTCAAAGTGAACAAAATCAAGCACATCGATTATAAAGATGTAGACTTGCTCAAAAAATTCATCAGCGAGCGCGGAAAAATCCTGCCTCGCCGTGTAACTGGTACTTCCGCGAAGTATCAACGTGCTCTGACTGTCGCGATCAAACGCGCTCGTCAAGTAGCTCTTCTGCCTTACACGACTGAATAGTTCACAGGCTATTAAAAGGGGGACACAATTGCGTGGCCCTCTTTTTTCCATATCGTTTTATGCAGGCAAGTACGTGTCGTGAACAATCGAGTTTCATCAAAGAGGTGCTGATATGCCTTCGAAAACCAAGCAATTGGCAGAAAACGCCCTGATGCTGGGGGTTGCACTGGTATTCTTGTTTCTCAGTACATATACCGTACTCGGTGTAGTTACTGTTTTTCTGATTCCGCTGCCATTTTTGCTCCTGGGCCAGCGCAGCAGTATATCCAATATGGTCTGGGTCTCTCTTGCCTTTACAGTAATGGGTATGTTGATTGCGGATATTACTTCTGCAGTCATTGCTTTGATCTCCGCTGCACTGGGCGCTGTCATGGGGATCATGTATTCCAAAAAAGGAAAGGCCCTTCCTGCCATCGTAGCAGGGGCTGCCGTTGTTTTTTTGGGGTACGTGCTAATGCTTGTGATCTTGACATTTGTCATGAAAATTAACTTCCAAGATATCTTAAAACAAGCCGAACAATTTCGTCCTGAAATCATGCCTGTGGAGCAATACAAATCGTACACAGAGCTATTCATGATGATTTTGCCCGGGGTATTTGTGACCTCCAGCTTTGTGCAAAGCATGATTACGCATGGATTGGGACGGTTGATCGGGAAGCGTCTGAAAAGACCGGTTCCGGCCTTGAAGCCCATTCGGCAATGGAGTTTTCCGAGATCCTTGCTGTATTATTATTTTATCGCGATGATCGGCATCCTGGTTTTTAGCGTGAACTTGAAAGGAACATTCTGGGAGAGTGCGTTGTACAACGTCAAAATGATCCTGGATATCGTCTTCTTTTTGCAGGGACTAAGCTTTTGTCTCTTTGCAGCAGACTTGTACGGATGGAAAAGAATGACTCCAGTGCTTATTGTCTCTCTATTTATTTTTCCGTTCTTAAGCACTATACTGAGTCTAATAGGCATCTTTGATTTGGGAATACGTTTGCGAGACAAGCTGGAAACAAGAGTGAAGAGGGGCTGAGGAAATGCCCAAATTCCTGTTAAAGCGTTGGTACGGGATGCATATGGTCCTGGCACTTAGCTTTAGCTTTCTGTTGTTGGGAATCTTGTCCCTGCATCACTGGATGTACGGGGCGATTGGCGTTGTTTGCTTGATTGGCCTGGTGATCTATGCCCTTCAAGCCGAAAAAGGATTTCAAAGAGACCTGCGTCTCTACCTGGCCACGGTCACACATCGGGTCAAAAAGGCGGGAGAAGGGGTCATATCCGAATTGCCGATCGGGATTCTTCTATACAACGAGGAAAAGGCAATCGAGTGGGTAAATCCGTATATGACTGAAATGTCCGGTGATGAATTGCTGATCGGAAAAAGTCTTACGGAGGTATTCCCCCAACTAAACTGGAAACCAGAGCAAAAAAGGATCGAATTCACCTATAACGAGCGGGTCTATGAAGTATTAGTTCGTTCCGAGGAACATCTTCTTTATTTCAAAGAAATTACCGAGCACAAGGAGCTGACCAACCGTTACCATCGGGAGCGGGCAGCTCTTGCCATCATCCATTTGGACAATTTGGATGAGATTGGGCAAGTGATGGATGAACAAAGCCGTACGCTGCTGTCCACTAGCGTGGCTGGTGTGATTACAGATTGGGCCAACAAGCATCGCATCTACTTGCGCCGCATCTCATCAGACAAATTCCTGGCGTTGATGGAACGAGAAACGCTGGATAAGCTGGAAGAGACACGATTTGATATTTTGGACGTTGTACGGGAAATGACAGCCGACAACAAAATTCCGATCACGCTCAGCATCGGGGTCGGGGCAGTTGCCACTACGTATACGGAGCTGGGACAGATGGCCCAGTCCAGTTTGGACATTGCACTTGGACGTGGCGGAGACCAGGCTGCTGTGAAGATCGGCAACAAGCTGACTTTCTACGGCGGCAAGTCAAATGCCGTGGAAAAACGGACGCGTGTTCGCGCGCGCGTCATCGCGCATGCCCTGCGTGATCTGATCCATGAGGCAGAGCATGTGATCGTGATGGGGCATAAGCAGCCGGATATGGACTCTGTGGGGGCTTCTCTGGGGGTCCTCAAGGCCGTACAGGTGCATAACAAGCAAGCCTATATCGTCATGGATGAAGGCAATCACTCAGTCGAGCGATTGATGCGGGAGATCTACGCCAACGAGGAATTGGCGGAATCGTTCATTACGCCGGAGCAGGCGATTCGACTGGTAACGGGACGCACGCTGCTCGTCGTCGTCGATACCCATCGTCCGTCACTGGTGATTGAGCCAAGGCTGTTGGGCGAGACCAGCCGCGTGGTGGTAATCGACCACCATCGCCGTTCCGAAGAATTTATCGAGCCCGTGCTGCTGTATCTGGAGCCGTACGCGTCTTCTACGGCTGAGCTGGTCACTGAGCTGTTGCAGTATCAAAGCGAGCGGCTCAATATCGACAGCCTGATTGCAACTGCCCTGCTGGCCGGGATCGTGGTGGATACGAAAAGCTTTGCTTTCCGCACAGGATCGCGTACATTTGAAGCTGCTTCGTTCTTGCGCCGCAATGGTGCAGACACGGCTGCCGTACAGCGTTTGTTGAAGGAAGATTTGAATCAATACGTGAAGCGGGCGCGAATCATCATGAATACCGAAACCTATCGGGACAGCATGGCGATCGCAATCGGCGATCCATCTGAAGAGTATACACAGGTACAAGTGGCCCAGGCAGCCGAGCAATTGCTGACCTTGTCGGGCATTCAAGCATCTTTTGTCGTAGCTAAACGGGCAGACGGTACGGTCCTGATCAGTGGACGCTCACTGGGAGACATCAATGTCCAATCCATCATGGAGCATCTCGGCGGAGGCGGTCATTTGACAGGAGCCGCTACACAGATCGAAGGGATTTCCCTAAAGGATGCTGTCGTTCGGCTGAAGGAAGCCATTGATACGGTGGTATAGGGCCAAATTGAAAAGGGGGAAACGATGATGAAAGTCATTTTTCTTCAAGATGTAAAAGGCCAAGGAAAAAAAGGAGAGGTCAAGGATCTCTCTGAAGGATATGTACGCAACTTCCTGCTCCCAAAAGGCTTGGTGAAGGAAGCGACAGAAAGCAACGTAAAAACGCTCGATGCCCAAAAGCGCAGCGAGGAGAAACGCAAAGAGCAGGAAAAACTGGATGCCCAGGCACTGGGTGAGAAACTGAATGAACTGACTGTGAAGGTTAAAGGGAAAGCCGGAGAAGGCGGACGCCTGTTCGGAGCTATTTCGAGCAAACAGGTAGCCCAAGCGCTGGAAGAACAGTTCAAAATCAAAGTCGATAAACGCAAGCTGGAAATGGAAGCAATTCGCTCATTGGGCGTAACGCAAATCAAAGTGAAGCTGCACAATGAAGTGACAGCAACGTTGAAAGTACATGTAGTTGAAGAATAATTTGGTGAAAGATGTGGGAGGTATGACGTGAGCGACCTGTTTTTAGATCGTGTGCCGCCGCAGAACAAGGAAGCCGAACAGTCTGTACTGGGTGCCGTCTTCTTATCCAAGGAAGCTCTCATCACCGCCATAGAAATCCTCCGACCGGAGGATTTTTACAAGACTGCGCATCAGCGCATCTTTCAAACGATGGTGGATCTGTATGAAAAGGGAGAGCCGGTCGACCTGGTGACGGTGACCGCTGAGCTGCAGGACCACAAGCTGCTGGAGGAGGTAGGTGGTGTCACCTATCTGACGGAGATCGCCAGCTCGGTTCCGACAGCAGCCAACATCGAGTACTACGCCAAAATCGTAGAAGAAAAATCGCTGCTCAGGCGATTGATTCATACAGCGACAAAGATCGCCAATGATGGCTATTCGCGTGAGGACGAGGTAAGCGAAATCATCGCCGATGCCGAGAAGTACATCATGGAGATCGGCCGCAACCGCAACAGCGGCGGCTTTACACCCATTCGCGACGTGCTTCTGGAAACCTATGAACGCATTGAATTTTTGAGTCAGAGACGCGGTGATGTGACCGGGATCCCTTCCGGTTACACGGACTTGGACAAGATGACATCAGGGTTTCAACGAAGCGACCTGATTATTCTCGCCGCCCGTCCATCTGTCGGGAAGACGGCCTTTGCGTTGAATGTAGCGCAAAACGTCGCCGCCCGCGCCGGAGAGACGGTAGCGATTTTCTCTCTGGAGATGGGTGCTTCCCAGCTCGTACAGCGGATGATATGCGCCGAAGGAAATCTGGACGCCTCGAGAATGCGCTCAGGTTGGCTGGAGGAGGACGACTGGCAAAAGCTGACGATGGCGATCGGTACGTTGGCAAAGGCGCCGATTTACATCGACGATACGCCAGGTGTTACCGTGATGGATATTCGCGCCAAATGCCGCCGATTGCAAGCGGAGAAGGGGCTGGGCATGATCCTGATCGATTACCTGCAGTTGATCCATGGTCGGGGCAAGGGCGACAACCGTCAGCAGGAGGTATCGGAAATCTCCCGTACCTTGAAGGGGATCGCCCGGGAATTGAATGTCCCTGTGATCGCACTCTCCCAGTTGAGCCGTGGTGTAGAACAACGGCAGGACAAGCGTCCCATGATGTCCGATATTCGTGAATCGGGTTCCATCGAGCAGGACGCGGATATTGTCGCCTTCCTCTACAGGGATGACTACTACGATAAAGAGACGGAGAACAAGAATGTCATCGAGGTCATTATCGCCAAACAGCGTAACGGCCCAACGGGTACAGTAGAATTGGCATTTTTGAAGGAGTACAATAAATTCGTCAGCTTAGATAATCGATTCCGCGATGCAGCGGGTCAGTAAAAAGTCGGAGAATATCCGACTTTTTTCTTTTTTTCATTTTACAAAATAGACGAACATATACTGTATTTTCCATCCGAATGTTCGTATTTTAATTGACATACAGGAATTGGTTTAGTACACTTAGATTGTTTCAGGCCCAAAAGGAAATGATGATATCAGGAGGTGTTTTTCGATGTCAACTGTCGTTGTCGTCGGAACCCAGTGGGGCGATGAAGGTAAAGGCAAGATCACGGATTATTTGGCGGAGAGCGCAGAGGTAGTGGCTCGTTACCAGGGTGGTAACAATGCGGGTCACACCATTATTTTTGATGGGAACAAATACAAACTGCACTTGATTCCATCTGGAATTTTTTATACAGACAAAACATGCGTTATCGGCAATGGCATGGTGATTGACCCGAAAGCACTGGTAAAAGAGCTGGAGTACATCCACAGCTTCGGTTTTTCCACGAAAAACTTGCGCATTAGTGACCGCGCTCACCTGATTCTGCCATACCACATCAAACTGGATGGCGTGGAAGAAGACAGCCGCGGAGCCAACAAAATCGGCACGACGCGCAAGGGGATTGGTCCTGCGTACATGGACAAAGCGGCACGGATTGGTATTCGTATCGCCGACCTGATGGATCCCGAAGAATTTGCACGTAAATTGGAGCGCAACCTGGCAGAGAAAAATCTCTTGTTGGAGAAGCTTTATAATACAACCGGCTTTGATTTGAAAGAAGTAATGGACGAGTATCTGGGCTATGCGGAGATCATCCGTCCTTATGTTACCGATACGTCTGTAGTCCTGAACGATTCGATCGATAATGGCAACCGCGTCCTGTTTGAAGGCGCGCAAGGCGTGCTGCTGGATATCGACCAAGGCACCTATCCTTACGTAACCTCCTCCAATCCGATTGCGGGCGGCGTAACGATTGGTTCCGGTGTTGGACCGACGAAAATCAACCAGGTAATTGGCGTAGCGAAAGCGTACACCACACGTGTAGGGGACGGACCGTTCCTCACCGAACTGAGCGATACGACAGGCGATCACATCCGTGAAGTCGGGGCTGAGTACGGTACAACTACAGGTCGTCCGCGCCGTGTGGGCTGGTTCGACAGCGTGGTTGTTCGCCATGCGCGTCGCGTCAGCGGGATCACGGGTCTGGCGATTACCAAGCTGGATACTTTGACTGGCATCGACACACTGCGTATTTGCACCGCGTACAAGTACAATGGCGAGATCATCGAGTCTTTCCCAGCCAACCTGAACCTGCTGGCAAAATGCGAGCCGGTTTACGAAGAACTGCCAGGCTGGTCCGAGGATATTACGGGAATCCGCAATCTGAATGATTTGCCGGAAAATGCGCGTCACTACATCGAGCGCATCACCCAATTGACCGGTATTCCGATGTCGATTTTCTCCGTTGGTCCGGATCGTGAACAAACCGTCGTTGTTCGCGGCATCTGGGGCTAACGAATGTGATATAACTGAGGTAGCGACCCCGTCATGCAAGTGGCGGGGTCGCTCTATGTTGAGGCATGTGATATACTGAATGGGATTTTCAGCATTGGAGGTTTTTGTGATGAGAGGCATCGCATTCATGCGGCTTCGTTAATTTCGATTTTACCCCGCGAAAGCTCAGCCATTTTTAAATCAAGTAATGGCTTGGGTTTCTTTGTGTTGTGGTTGAATCATGAACGAAACGAATGAATGAGGTGTATTTTTTATGTCCAAAAACATGAACACGAAAATAAAAGAGATTGTTTCGCTTGCAAAAAAACACGGAATTGAAGTGGAACCGCTTAGCGTGAAGAGCAACGAATCAGGCTTGGATTTCCTTGCCGTATTTGCACGCTCGACTGATGGCGCATCCTGGGTCATGAGGGCTCCTCGTCGACCCGATGTCGTGGAATCGGCTGCTTATGAGAAAAAGGTGTTAGATCTGGTAATCAACCGATTGCCTGTGGAGGTACCGAATTGGCAGGTGCACACGCCTGAATTGATCGCCTACCGTCTCTTGGATGGAGTTCCGATCGGGACCATCAATCATGAAGCCACAGGCTATGATTGGTACTTGGAGCCGCAATCGATTCCTGAGCGATTCATTCAATCTCTGGCAGAGGCAATGGTAGCACTCCACGCAATTGATCATGAAGCAGCACGCAATGCAGGTATTCGCGTCCACCAACCAGCGGAAGTCCGCAGAGCACTAGCGGTGAAAATGGACGAGATCAAACGGATTTTTGGCGTGTCACAAGCGCTTTGGGAACGCTGGCAATCCTGGCTAGCAGATGATACATGCTGGCCCCATCACTCTGTTCTCGTACATGGCGATCTTCACCCCGGTCATATTCTGGTTCATCCTGATGGGAGGGTAACCGGACTTTTGGATTGGACGGAAGCAGAGGTAGCCGATCCTGCTACTGATTTTACTGCTTATTGCCTGATATTTGGGGAATCGGGCCTGGCAGAACTGCTCAAACGATATGAGAATGCAGGGGGCCGTGTATGGCCGCGGATGCAAGACCATATCATCGAGCGGATGTCCGCCTCTCCCGTACTGCTCGCGGACTTTGCATTGAAGTCCGGTTTGGAGGAGTATATGACGATGGCTCGCAACGCCTTAGGTGTCGATGAAAAAGGGGAAGAGATCTCTACGGAATGATCACAAAACAAGCTTAACAAATGACAACATTCTAACGGGCAGGGAGACGAAAGCGGCTCCTGCCCGTTTTTTATATTTTTGCGGGAAAACAGGCTTCTTCACAATTTTTTTAGGCAGGACAGACACGATTCCGTACCTTCTGGGCATATGGTAAAAACAAAGGCAGGAAATGGAGAGGTGATCACAGATGATGAAGATGGGATTCGACCAGAAGGCCATGAAGCTGTTGGGCAAAAATGTGCAGGTAAAAATGGTGAATGGCTGCGTTATCAAAGGGACCATGACTCATTATAACAACGGATACCTCTGCTTCATTACCACATACAAGCAACGGGATGATGAAAAGACCACGATCCGCCGGCTGGCGCTAAAAGACGTGACGTCTATGTCTGAGGTGTGACAGCTCCATGGCCAAGAAAAGTTCAGCCACCTCTCCCTTTAGTGGAGCAGGTGGCTGTCATTTTACACCATTCCACCAAAGGAACGAATAATCTGGGTCGCTTCCGCATTGCGATCAGCGGGTACGACAGCAGTCAGCAAAAACGGCGTGTTGAAGTCATCGCCGCGATCCGACATGCCGCTCGCATCCGGGTCTGCAGCAGCCAATACACTGGCGTCACGGCTTGTGAAATCACCAGCCAAAGTCAAATTTCCCAAGGAGGGGATCTGCCCCGTGATGGGATTGATGACATGATCGACGCCACTACCTGGGAATTGCCCGATATGATCGATCTGGACGATTGTAAACCCTGCCGTATTCAGTGCTTTTTTGGCCTGAGCTGCCGCATATTCGCTGGAGAAACCAGCCAAAATATTTTGTTCTTTCACAAAAGTCAACTCCATTTCACACATAAAATTTCCCAATTTCATGAACATATCATGACTCATTCTTGTCTTTTTTATTCGACGGCATTTTACACTTGCTGATCGCAATATTTTTGTGGTAAAGTCGACATAGTTGGTTTCATTAGGCATTTTGGCAGATAAATGGAAACCAACATTTGGTATGGTAGACCTATTTGGTCAATTTCAAATTTTCAGGAAATAGACGGTGAGAATGCTGCTGTATCTGTTTTCAGGAGGGACAAGTTATGCAATGGGCCAATTGGAAGGCCGAACTGCAGGAACGGTCGAAGCAGGTCGTTCGCAAATGTAGTGAAATGGCGAAACGCACGATGAAACATACAAGCACTTACATGACCACGCATAAGAAGCAAGTGATTACCGTAGCATCCGTATTTGTACTGACAGTAGCCACGGGTGCATCTGCACAATATTATTACAAAAGCAATATCAACTCGATTTACCATGTGATTGTGAACGGCAAAGAGATTGGCGTCGTCAGCAGCCCTGATGTCATCAACAAATGGACAGCTAGCAAGCTGGAAGAGGAGAAGGCCAAGAGCGGCTACACATTCATGCTCTCCGACTCGATCAGCTTCCGGGAAGAACGTTTGTTCAAGGGCGAATACGACGATGAGTCTGCATTGAAAGAATTATCTGCCATCGCAGATTTCAAGGTAGATGCAGTCAAACTCGTGATCGACGGAAAAGTGGTCGGTTATGCACCCGATCTGGATGCGGCCAATGAAGTGCTGGATAAAGTCAAAGAAAAGTACTCTGGCATTCCGGCACAAAAAATCTCTACTCTGACAGCCGCAGCAGATAAAAAGAGCACGGTAGCAGCTGCCTCGCTAGCCGCGCCGGATGCGAGTCCAGTCAAGGAAGTAGCATTCAAGGAAAAGGTGGAGCTGCAGTCGGAAGCAGTGCCGTCCGCTCAGGTTTTGACGGAGGACAAGCTGGAGGATCTGCTTGTAAAGGGCACATACAAAGAATTGATACATACTGTCGTTGAAGGTGATTGCGTCGGTTGTATCGCAAAGCAGTATGACATTACCTCAAAGGATATTTACGATAACAACCCTGGCCTGACGGAAAATACGGTACTCAAGCTGGGTCAGCAAATCAATGTGACGGCGATCCGTCCATTGGTGACCGTACAGGTGAAGGAAAATGTGACGCAAAAGGAAGAAATTCCTTTCAATACGCAATATAACAACAATGAAACGTTGCCGAAGGGCGAGACTAAGGTCGTCCAGGAAGGCAAAAACGGTACAAAACAAGTCGAATACGAAATCATCAAGGAAAATGGACAAGTCGTCGAGCGCAAGATCTTGAAGCAGGAAGTACTGGATGAACCTGTGATCAAGGTAGTCGAGCGTGGCACGAAGGTAATTCCTTCGCGTGGGACAGGCCGTCTGGCTTGGCCAGCACAAGGGTATATCAGCAGCGGCTTCGGCACGCGCTGGGGAAAACTGCATAAAGGGATCGACATCGCTGGTGCGGGCTCCGTAATGGCAGCCGACAATGGCCGCGTCAAGTTTGCTGGTTGGGATGGCGGTTATGGTAAAGCGATCATCATTGACCACGGAAACGGCATGCAGACCCTGTACGGCCACCTCAGCACGATTAATGTAAAGGTTGGAGATGTCGTACAGAAAGGCAAGAAAATTGGTGTGAAGGGCTCCACTGGGAACTCCACCGGGGTTCACCTGCATTTTGAGGTTATACAAAATGGACGAGTCCAGAACCCAATGCGTTTCCTCAATTAAGATAAATTCAAACTGGAAAATCAAGGAGTGCTCCAAGGAGTGCTCCTTTTTGCGTTCGGGGAAAGGATTGGCATAGTATAATGGAGAGGAATACAGGGACGAAAAATAGAATTTGTTTGGAGAGAGGAGGCAGCAGTCATGGCAAAACTCCTGGTAGTAGACGATGAAAAACCGATTGCAGACATTTTGAAATTTACGTTTGAACGGGAAGGGTATCAGGTGGTCTGCGCATACGACGGGGAAGAAGCGTTGACCGCCGTCCAGCAGGAACGACCTGATTTGATTTTGCTCGATGTCATGCTTCCTGGCCGTGATGGAATGGAAGTGTGCAGGGCTGTCCGCAAAGCGCACGATGTCCCCATCATCATGCTGACGGCAAGAGACTCCGAGTTGGACAAGGTGCTGGGTCTGGAGCTGGGTGCGGATGATTATGTCACGAAGCCGTTTAGCTCGCGCGAATTGGTAGCACGGGTAAAAGCGCATTTGCGCCGCAACAAACCAAAAACGGAGGCGCAGGAAAGTCATCTTCTGCGTATTCATGATCTCGATATTGATTTGCATTCCTATACGGTCGAAAAGACGGGGGAGCCGCTTGAACAGGAGCTGACTCATCGTGAGTTCGAGCTGTTGGTCTATTTGGCCCGTCATCAGGGACAGGTTCTGACGCGTGAGCATTTGCTCCAGTCGGTCTGGGGGTTTGACTATTTTGGCGATGTGCGCACGGTGGACGTGACCATCCGCCGACTGCGAGAGAAAATAGAGGACGACCCAAGCCAGCCGAAATATATCATTACACGACGTGGTTTGGGCTATAGCATGCGCAATCCGGGCACAGGAGGAACGCCTGGATGAGGCGGCTCTTCAAGACGATCCAGTGGAAAATCGTCGTGATCTACATGTTGTTGATCCTTTTGGCCATGCAATTTATTGGCGCTTACTTTGCCAGGGAAGTAGAGAGCTACTACATCAACAACTTTTCCGAGGCATTGAATGCGCAGGCAAGTCTTTTGGCAAGCCTTCTGGAAGGGGATCTGCGCACGCGGGAGTCCAAGGAAGAAAGCGTGGAGCAGATGAGGGTGGATATCGACAACCTGATCAACAATCTGGTCAAGATCAACGGAGCCAATGTACAAGTGATCGACCAGACAGGCACCGTGCTCAGCACCACAGAAGATCGCAGCATTATCGGGCAGCGGACCTCACAGCCGGAGGTGACTGTGGCCTTGCTCGGGACGCGGAGTGAGTCCATGCGGATCGACCCGCGAACAGGAGCCCGCGTGAAGGTTCTGGTTCTCCCGATCAAAGGGGACCAGATCGTCTACGGAGCCGTGTATATGGTCGCTTCGATGGAAGGCACATACAATACGATCCGCAAAATGAACGGGATCCTCGCATCTGGGACGATGATCGCTTTGCTGATCACGGCCGGGCTGGGATTTGTGCTGGCAAAAACGATTACCAAACCGGTCAAGGAAATGACCCGCCAGGCTAGATCGGTAGCAGACGGTGACTTCAACAGCCATGTGCGCATCTACGGTACGGACGAGATCGGGCAGTTGGGGATGGCGTTCAATCATATGACAAGGCGCCTGCAGGAAGCCATCTCGCTGCAGGAAGAGGAGCGGGAGAAGCTGGCGGGCATCCTGAGCAACATGTCCGACGGCGTGATCGCGACCAGCCGGGATGGGCAGATTATTCTCATGAATCGAGCAGCCGAAGAGATGCTGCAAGTCAAGATGGAGAACCTGATCAGCAAAAGACGGACGTTGCCCGAGCTGCTTGGTTTGCCTCCCGAGGACGAGATGCCTCTGCATCGGCAAACGGAGCCGCTCTTCATCGAAATGCTGCTGCCCAACCGTGAAGAAGTGATTTTGCGTGTCACCTTTACTCCGCTGCAGCATGATAGCGGCAAGCGGGGCGGCATCATTGCGGTCGTCGCAGACGTGACGGAGCAGCAGCAAATGGAGCATCAGCGCAGGGAGTTCGTCGCCAATGTCTCGCATGAGCTGCGCACACCCCTGACCACGATCAAAAGCTACGTGGAAGCGTTGCTGGATGGAGCCGTAGAGGAAAAGGAGCTGTCCAACCGCTTTTTGCGCGTCACGATGTCAGAGACGGAGCGGATGATACGCCTGGTCAACGACTTGCTGCAGCTGTCCCGCTTTGATTCGCAAGGAGTGCGCCTCCACTGCAAGGAAGTGGACATGAATCAGATGCTGCGCTACGCGGTCGATCGGTTCTCCATGTTCGGCGAGCAGCAGGAGGTCGCGCTCGATCTGGAGATTCCGGAGGCTTTGCCATCCGTCTATATCGATCCTGACGCGATCAATCAGGTTTTGGACAACCTGCTGTCCAATGCTATCAAGTATACGCCTCAAAGCGGCCGTGTCGTCGTGCATGCGCAGCATCTGCGACAGCAGGAGCGGGTCCAAATCTCGATCACGGATACCGGAATCGGGATTCCGAGCCGCGATCTCAAGCGAATTTTTGAAAGATTTTACCGTGTAGACAAAGCGCGCTCGCGCGGTCAGGGTGGGACAGGCCTGGGGCTTGCCATCGCCCGGGAACTGGTGCAGGCGCATGGCGCTGACATCGAGATCGCCAGCGAGTGGAATGTAGGAACGACCGTTACGTTCTGGGTTCCGTCATTTCGAGGGGGGAGTGCAGGATGAAGCGGTGGTTGGAACCAGCAAAAACCGTCATTCTCTGCCTGCTTGTGGTCGCCAGCTTTTGTCTGACGGCGGCAATTTGGATCAATCAACCCAATTTCCAGATGATCGAGCCGGCGAAGTATACAGAATCCAAGCCTGTATTTGAAAAACAACTGGAGAAAATCATCACACCGTTTGCTGTTGTTTTTCACTACGGGCAGGATCGGCACACCAAGGCAGTGGCAACAGACGGGCAATTCAGCATGATCATGCGCGAAATGCCAAGATGGATTTTCCTCGATTTTTCTCCATTTACCATGACAGAGGATAAATGGCGGGAAATTGCCCGGGAAAAGTTGGGGCTTGAGGTTCGTTTCAGAAGCAGCATTCCGCTCGCCGCAGTCGGGCGGCTGGTGACATTTCGGGAGGACTACAACATTCCTTTGAAGGGAATCGATCGCATCTGGCTTTACCATGAACCGGAAGAGGACTTGGTCTATGCCCTTTTTTTCTCGGGTGAAGAGGAGAAGATCGTACGCTCCCGCACATCGATCAGCCCGAAGGATCTGCGTGATTCATATCTGGCGAACGGCAATCAGATGCCGGAACAGATCATGAAGGTCGTCATCCCGAAAAGGTATACCTATGCGTCGCCTGCGGAGAAAGGGCAGACTTACTGGCACATGTACTACTTGCCGAAGCATCAGATTCGGATGCATCAATTCAGCTACAGCTATGAGCCTGTCTCCGTGGAGAGGGTCATCGAGGCTTACTTTCTCGACCCTTCCTTGGTCAGGCAGATCATGGAACGGGACAAGACCATGATCTACACAGACGGAAGCCGTTCGATTCAGGTGAGGTCTGAGCAAATGGCAATGACCTTTACCGATCCAGCCTATCAGCAGCGGGCCGTGCAGCTCTCCGATACGGAAAAGCTGCAGGGGGCGGTCAACTTCGTAAACAAGCATCTCGGCTGGCTGGACGACTACTATTTCGAGAGGTTCAGGAAGAGCTACAACGACAAGGACGTCATGACGTTTCGCCAGTATATCGGCGCCTACCCGCTGGTAAGCAAGGGAGACAAGCCTGTCGATACGATTGAGATTACTTCAGAAGCGGGGCAGGTCGTCACGATGAACCGTTCCCTGCTGGACTTGGATTCGTATGTCGCTCACAAGGATTGGAAGGTCATGTCGGGACCGGAGCTGTACAATCTCATTCGGGAGCGAAATCTGGCCAATACGGACGAAATCACCAACGCGTATCTGGCCTATCAGACGCTCGTAGCAGAGGACACCATCGATCTGATTCCGACATGGGTAGTGGAAGTGCCGAATCAGCCTACCCTGTACATCCCTGCGCGATCCACAGAAGGAGGAGGCGGGTCTATTGGATTGGAGTAAAACCAAAACAATCCTGATCTGGGCATTTTTGCTATTGGACCTCTTTCTCGGCTATCAAGTCTATGTGACGCGGATCAGCGGATGGAGCGACCAGGAGCTGACCCGTACGGACAAGGGTGAGATGGAGATGTACCTGAACCAGCAGAACATCACCTTGGCGACGGAGGTCCCGCAGGAAACGCCGGAAATGAGCAAATTGCAGGCCGAGTATCTGGGAATCAATCCGTTTCATATGAAGGAGCTGCCAGGGGTCAAGGCGACGATGGAAAAGATGGCATTGTCCGCAGAGCTGATCCCGCCGATCCAAATTCACGGACAAATTGTCCCGAATGAGCTTTTGCGCCAGCTCGGACCGCTGTTGATGTACGCTGAGCAGTATACGGCGGATCTGTACCAGTCGAATCAAAGCAGGCTGTTGTACTGGCAGACGTATGAGAAAATGCCTGTCTTCGTCGCTCCGCTGGAAGTCAGCCTCGATACGGGTGGGATCAGCGGGTACAGACAGACGTATTTCCAGCTTCGCGAAGAGGACGGAGCCAGACAGGTGATTTCGGGGTACAAGGCGATTCGTTCGCTGGTGGAAAAGCAGATCATCGGTCCGGGAGAACGGATCGAGAGTGTGAGCTTGGGCTATTACGGCTCTTATGATGCGGATATTCAGTCGCTCGCACCGGTATGGCGTGTGATTCACGACGGAAGGCTGCATTTCGTCAATGCTTTTACAGGTGCTGTAGAGCGGCAGTTGGTGACAGAATGAGGGTTTTTCGATCTTACAGACAGCGAGGGAATGCTTCGGGAAGAGGGATGATGGGTGAAATTTAGTGTGTTAGCCAGTGGAAGTACTGGCAACGCGATCTACGTAGCGACGGATCGCGTCTCCGTATTGATTGATGTAGGGATAACAGGAAAGCAGGCAGAAGCTGCTTTGCAGACGATCGGGGTCAAGCCGGAAGAGCTGACTGCGATCCTGGTCACGCATGAGCATGTGGATCATATCAAGGGTGTCGGGGTGATGGCTCGCCGCTACGGTCTGCCGATCTACGCCAACGCCAAGACGTGGAATGAACTGGATGGACAAATCGGCACGATCAAGGAGGAGCAGCGAAAGCTTTTTGCCGTTGGTGAAAAGCGGGAGCTGGAGGATCTGGGGATCGAGTCGTTCGGCATCTCCCACGATGCGGCGGAGCCGATGGGATTTTGTTTTTACCAGGGAAACAAAAAGCTGAGCGTTGCCACGGATCTAGGGTATGTGAGCGAGAAGATCAAGGAGACGATTCGCGGTGCGGACGCCTATATTTTTGAGTCCAACCACGATGTGGAACTGCTGCGGATGTCGCAGTACCCATGGAGCATCAAACGGCGGATTTTAAGCGATGTCGGCCATCTGTCCAACGAATCGGCAGGCGAAGCGCTGACCGAGTGTCTACGTGGCGGAGCGGAGCGGGTCTACCTCGCCCATTTGAGCAAAGAGAACAATATGATCGACCTGGCGCGTCTGACAGTCAAAAACATTCTGGAAGAACAAGGCCTAACTGTAGGCGACGACGTACATCTGCGCGATACCTACCCGGATCGCCCGACCAAGCTGGAAGTGTTGTAATGGCGGCTAGTCCAGCGAAAGAGACTTCTCCTGATTGACGCCGTTGAGCAGTCTGTCGGAGATGCGGGTATACGTCTCGATTTGAAAGGTCAACTGGGAGTCTAGCTCCACCATTTTGCGGGACAGCTCGTCCTTCGTGAAAAAGCCTTTTTCGATCAGCACTTCCGTCAAGGCGTGCAGCACCAGTGTATTGTGGTAATCGACTTCTTGCAGGTCGGCAAGTTTTGCGTGCAGGTGAACTTCTTTCACGTCTATCAACCCTTTCTATTAGCCGTTTGGCAGGCGGCGAACAAGCCTTTTAATCTATCATATCCGGGCTCTCGGCGATTTATGCCGGGAGCTTTTGATATTCCACAACCTTTCCATATTTCTCACGCGATTTTGCCAAAAAATCGGCGTATACTTTGGGTATCAAAGGGAGGCAAGGAGGTTGAAGGCACCCCTGACAAGTATAGAGCACATCAAAACCAGTTACCCTAATCATAGAGGAAGGAGAATGGATTCATGGGCTTTTACGATGATCTGAGACATGTAGAAAAACGAAAGCAGCGTGTTCCAGGTGTTGGACGCTTGATCATGACGTCCATCACATCGGCAGTGATTGGGGGAATGGTTGTCCTGCTGATGCTGCCAACACTGTCAAACTCGGGATACATCAAGATGGTCGAGCCCAGTTCGACCAATGTGATGAGTAATCCGGCCGCCAATTTATTTGCCCAGCCTGTATCGGTATCGGTAGAGACGGGTACAGTCAAAGCAGTAGAGAAAGCTGAAAATGCAGTCGTCGGTATTATCAATATCGGTCGCGCCCGTACGAATTGGTTCAATTCGACAGAAGATGTCGAGCAAGGGCAAGGCTCGGGTGTTATTTTTCAGAAGAAAGACGGCAAAGCTAGAATTATTACCAACTACCACGTGATCGACCAGGCGCAAAAACTGGAAGTGGCACTGCCAAGCGGTGACAAAGTGGAGGCCAAGGTGCTGGGTTACGATATATTCAATGACCTGGCTGTGTTGGAAATCGACGGCTCCAAAGTACTTACGGTAGCAGAGCTGGGCGACTCGTCCACCTTGCGGGTAGGAGAGCCAGCTATCGCGATTGGGAATCCGCTCGGGATGAAATTCTCCCGTACGGTAACGCAAGGAATCATCAGTTCACTGGAACGCTCCATGCCGATGGACCTGGATGGAGATGGACAGGATGACTGGGAGCTGGACGTTCTGCAGACAGACGCAGCGATCAACCCTGGCAACAGCGGTGGAGCCCTGATCAATATCCAAGGTCAAGTCATCGGAATCAATACATTGAAAATCTCCAAATCCGGTATTGAGGGTCTTGGTTTTGCCCTGCCGATCAACGACGTGAAAAAAATCGTCAACGAGCTGGTGGAGAAAGGCAAGCTGGAGCGTGCTTATCTGGGCGTCACACCATACGACCTGACCAATGTACCTCGTTATAATTGGAAGGAAACCTTGAATCTGCCTGATGATGTCGCGGCTGGTGTCGTGATCCGCAATGAGGTCGGCAAATTCTCGCCGGCTGGTGAAGCGGGACTGAGACAATACGACGTCATCGTCAAAATGGACAACAAGGATATTGCCAACGGCGCTCAATTGCGCAAGTTCCTGACCTTGAACAAAAAGCCGGGCGATACGGTCGAGATTACGTACTACCGCGATGGCTTCAAGAAGACAGCCACCGTCAAGCTGACCAAAAATCCGCAGCAGTAAGTACGTTGCATTCCGGGACATCTGTCCCGTTTGCATATACCGCAGTTCCCCTTTATCTATGAACCATAGATGCATCCTTGGAGCACCGTCATTTTTCGGTGCTCATTTTTTTTGCTGTGAAAGACTTCGCGCGGAGCGGGCATTTGTTTTCTCGCTGTTCTGGGGTAGAATATAGAGCGATGCTGGAGAGAACGGATGATCTAGGAAAGGGAGTTAAGGAGATGGCAGAAAACATGCAAACACTCAAGATCGATGGGAAAGAAGTGGAGCTTCTTGCGGAGTTTCCTGTACGCTTCGCATGCATGGAGCATGTGGAAGATGAATTGGACGACTATGTGAATGAGTTCGAAGCGGCACCAAATACATATCGTGCGGAATCGGTAGAAACGGCGGCAGGCACGGATGCGGCTGGGAAGGAACTGGACAAGCGTTGCCGGGTATGCGGCAAGCCGGGGCAGATTGCGCTATTGCGAGAGAAGGGAATGTAGGCGACGTGCAGATTACGATCATCACCGTGGGGAAGTTGAAGGAGAAATACTTGCGCGAAGGCATCGACGAATACAGCAAGCGGTTGTCCGCGTATTGCAAGCTGCAGATCGTGGAGGTTCATGATGAAAAAGCGCCGGAAGAGATGAGCCAGGCAGAGATGGAGCAGGTGAAGCGCAAGGAGGGAGAGCGGATCCTGGCGCAGATCAAGCAGGATCAGTATGTGATTGCGTTGGCGATCGAGGGGCAGATGTGGTCGTCGGAGAAGCTGTCTGCGGAGTTGGATAAATTGGCGCTGCATGGGCGCAGCCAGGTGGCGTTTGTGATCGGCGGGTCGCTTGGGTTGTCGGATCAGGTGTTGAAGCGGGCGGATGTGCAGCTGTCGTTTTCGAAGATGACGTTTCCGCATCAGTTGATGAGGCTGGTGTTGGTGGAGCAGGTTTATCGGGCGTTTCGGATTGGGCGGGGGGAACCTTATCACAAATAGGTAATGGTTTTTGTTAAAATAAAAAGCCCGTAGTAGAGAAGAGAAGGGCTTGCAGTGGATATGTAGTGGATCCAAAGGATCCATTTCGTCGTATGGCATGTGAACAATGAACGAAAAGTGGACATGCTTCAGATGATTTTTGGTTGCATCGATTCTTTCAATTGTCGCCTGAAGCAATTCCCTCAACTTTAAAGGATCTAATTTACTGGAAAGCTCAAGGAAATCGGAAATTTGTGAGCTTATTAGCTCAGGTGTAACAAGTCTAATTTCATTTGCATGAGTGGATTTTGAATCTTGTGAAGAGATGAGGGCAAGTTTGATTTCCCGAATTTTTTCCCTCAATTTTGTAATTTCTTCTTCCGCTTCTTCTTCTTCATACACTTTTGAGCCTTTTGCGACTAAGTTTTGAATCGTTTTTACCTCAGCTTCCAATTCCCGAAGTTGGTTATTCAAAACTGTCTCTTCATTTGTCTTACTTGGGTTTGAACTTTTGATCAATTCATTAATACGACAAGTAAGTTCTTTTATTATTTCATCAGAGTTTAATGCGTTTGAGAGTCGTTCAAAAACGGCATTTTCAAGCCAGTCAGCAGGAATTGTGTTTGGATTGCAAATAGATTTGCCGTTATTATGATATACTCCACAAACGTAATATCGTTTTTTTGTACCGTCTTTTCGTCTGGAGCCGTATAAGCTTGTCATATAAGAACCACATTCAGGACACTTTGCTAAACCAGTCAAAGGAAATGTTCCTGAATACTGCCTTGGGACTCCAGTAGCCTTATTTCTTTGGCGAGCGTATGCGGCATCCCAAATTTCCTCTTCAATAATAGGTTCATGTTTACCCTTAGTAATAATATAATCGGGGTTTTTTCCTTTTCTTCGATCCTGTTCCCAGTTAGTAACTTGGTTGTACCGAACATAGCCCTTATAAACAGGATTGCCAAGGATCAAAGAAACCGAGTCAACTTTGAATGGTTTCCCTGTTTTTGTACGGAATCCACATGAGTTAAGGAAGTTCGATATACGTTTTGTTCCCCACCCATCATTAACATACTTATTAAAGATTAGTTTTACAATTTCGGCTTCTTCGGGAATGATAACCAATTGTTTATTTTCACTCTTGTAACCTAAAACCCGTCCGCCATTCCAGAGTCCTTCTTTTGCACGTTGAGTCATCCCCAATTGAACATTCTCTGCGAGCTCTTCGCGTTGATATTGAGCTACAGAGGCTAAGATATTAAATTGCAAATTCCCATGAGGTGTACCATACTCGCCTTCTTTAACACTGATAAATCTAACTTTGGATTTATGGATTTCTTCTACCAGTTTAAGAGAATCTGACAGCGATCTGCTTAATCTGGATACCTTATACGTAATTACACCTTTTGCTTTACCAGCTTTAATTTCACGCATCATACGATTCAAATCTGCACGTTTTTCTGTACTCTTTCCACTCTTTCCCTCGTCAACGAATACCTTACACTTAACATCTTGACCAAAAATTCTTCTTGCAAGCTCACGATTGACACTTTCTTGTGCTTCCAAAGAGTACCCTTCCTGGGCTTGTTTATCGGTTGATACACGAATGTATAGGAAAACGAATTTATCATCTACCATTTACTCCCCTCCATTTCCAAGTTTTTGTTTTACTATTCTATCTGCTAAGCGGGACATTTTAGCTCGTTTGATCATGATTTTTTGTCCTACATTTTTATAAATTGAGGAATCATTTTCTGAACTATACTCCTCGTGTTTTAAACTAATGAACTGAATGTTCATTTCTTTTATTCTGTGCATAAAGTCCAGCAAAGTCGATATAGATCGACTGATTCTGCTTATTTCGGTTGTGATAACGGCAGTAACCTTTTTATCTTTGATGTCCTGAAGCATAAGTTGGAATTCTTTATGATCATCAGATAAACCGCTAACATCATTATCAAGGTAAATTTGGGTTACTATATTTTCACCAAAGTATTTTTCCGCAACCATTTGCAATTCGTTTAGTATTTTTTCCAAGAGGTTGACCTTAACTTTTTGATTAGTTCGATAATATAAAGCGATTTTACTATGCGACATGGTGTTGATCCTCCTTAATTAATTCGATTGATTGTATTCCATTTTGATAAAGCAGTTGGAAAATGATTGAAGCAATAACGTCTAATTTTTCTTTATCAATTTCTGGTTTTGTAAAATTGTCGTGTATCATATTTTTTCCTCTCTGATGTAATATTTCGTTCTGCAGAACTTATGTTCTTTAGTAT
This sequence comes from Brevibacillus panacihumi W25, assembly GCF_000503775.1. Lineage (GTDB taxonomy): Bacteria > Bacillota > Bacilli > Brevibacillales > Brevibacillaceae > Brevibacillus > Brevibacillus panacihumi_A. Next base: position 505,542 of record NZ_KI629786.1, read on the forward strand.
AAACGGGATGAAAATTTTGTCTACGGCTTTGATGTCTGAGGTTTCGTAAGTTAAAGCGATAAAGTAAAACAGCCTGTTGTCATAAAGGCTGTTTTTTTGATTTTTAGGGTATTCGACCTGCTAAGACTGATTCCAGCGATTAAAACGATTTTTACTCAGTATGATACCGATACAGTCTCAATTTAGACTGATGAAGAACCAATAAATATGTTCTGGTCGGGAAAAAATCCATGCAGAAAAATTAGCTTGAACCATTGATATATCAAGGAAATTGATTTTCCCGTTACACTAACCCGAAAGGAAGGATGATATGATTCACACAGCACAGTTTTACATTTTGTTGGAAGACGCTGAGGTCAGCACACTATGCAGGAGGTTCAATCAGGATATATCCTTGCTCCCGCATGCTATTGACACATACTTCGAAGGATTCAAGACAGTATTTAGAAGGTACGGCTCTTGCTGGTGGATGTTCGTCTATATTGACTTTATCAAGATGTTAGGAAAACCAGACATATGGGAAGATGATGTACCAGCCATTTGTGAGAAAATGAATGCATATCTGAACAAACTGTTCGATTCCTATGGTAAAGAGTTTACATTGATCCGTCTCGATTACCGTATTGACGCAGTTATTCCCGATCCCGAACATCGCAAACTATTGCTCAAGTTGTATAAGAAAACGACCGAACAGTACGGATTCAAGTTGAAGAATGCCCACTATCCGACAACGATTTACTTTAATTCCAACTCTGTCAAGGTGATTTGCTATGACAAAGAAAGCGAACGGAATGCCAAGGGAGAGGAGATACTTCCATATGAACGGAATGTACTACGTTTTGAAGTAAGCATCCTTAATCGGCATTTGAACTATATGAAGCACGCATATGGTTTGGAAAAACGCTTGGAGTCCTATGTGACGGCAGAGTTTTGGATGAAGTATATGAAAGGGAGTCTTTGTCCGATTTTTTACAAGGGAAATTATTACAAAGTAACAATAGCTTCTCAAATCATTCAAGAAAGTAACTTGAAGGAAAGGGACAAGCATAACTTACGGCAATTTCTCTGTGATGTCTCAAAACATGGAGTCAGCGGCATTAGAAATTTGGAGTCAACAAGGGAAAATGGAGTAAAAAAGCCAGTCTACAGCGATTATCTTATTCGAAAATATATCAACATGCTTGCTTCGCTTGAAATTAATCCATTGTTGATTCCAAAGAATCAATCTATCAAGCTGGGAAAGGAAAAATGTATTCGGAATCCGATCCAATTCTATTTGCAACAGGAAAAGCCTATTCATTTTTGATAAAATGGGAATGGTGAAAAAGAATTATTCAATCTCCTACCTCTGATTTGGAGTAGGGGTTACATAAGGATAAAAGGAGAAGTACGTATGCAAAACTTCCAAGAGAAAGTTAATTTTATCTGGACGATTGCCGAGATTTTGCGGGGACCGTACAAAAAAGAGGAATATGGCAAGGTTGTCCTTCCGATGGCAGTATTGAGAAGATTCGATTGTGTTTTGAACGAGACAAAGGAAGAGGTTTTATCCCAATACGAGAAGTTTAAGCACCTTCCACAAGAGTCAAGGGATGAAATCCTTAACCGAGTTGCAAAACAGAACTTCAGCAATGTCAGTAAATATGATTTCACAAAGCTCCTGAATGACTCAGACAATATTGCGGACAACCTTCGTGATTATATAAATGGTTTTTCCAAGACAGCAAGGGACATTATTGAATACTTTGATTTTGAAAAGCAAATCGAGAAGATGGATCGCAATAATTTGCTCTATCTTGTTGTAAAACGCTTTAGTGAAATTGATTTGCATCCTGAAGCCGTCAGCAACGTGGAAATGGGCTATATCTTCGAAGAATTGATCCGCAGATTTTCCGAACATGGAGAGGCTGGCGACCATTATACACCAAGGGAAGTGATTCGCCTGATGGTGAGCTTGCTCTTCATTGAGGACGCTGAGGTTCTAACGAAGCCAGGAATTACCCAGACTCTCTACGACTGCTGTGCGGGTACAGGCGGTATGGGTTCCGTTGCCCAGGAATATTTAAAAGAACTAAACCCGTCTGCACATTTTGAGTTTTTCGGACAAGAGTTCAATGAAGAGTCCTATGCAATCTGTAAAGCGGATATTTTGATCAAAGGGGAGGAAGCGAAAAATATCGCCTTTGGCAATACGCTATCTCAGGATGCTTTTCCTCAAATGAAGTTTGACTACATGATTACCAACCCCCCCTATGGGGTAGAGTGGAAACCTGCGGAACAAGCAGTCAAGGAAGAGCATGAGAATAAAGGATTCAGTGGACGATTTGGAGCTGGATTGCCACGAATCAGCGATGGTCAATTATTGTTCTTACAACACTTGGTATCCAAGATGAAACCCGTCACACCTGAGAATCCAAAAGGAAGCCGAATCGCCATTATCATGAACGGTAGCCCATTGTTTACAGGAGATGCGGGGAGTGGGGAAAGTGAAATCCGCCGCTATCTGATTGAAAATGATTTGGTCGAAGCCATTGTTGCCATGCCCGACCAGTTGTTCTACAACACAGGTATTTCAACGTACATTTGGATTTTGACCAACAATAAAGATTCACTCAGAAAGGGAAAAATCCAGCTTGTAAACGGGGCTTCATTCTATCAGAAGATGAAAAAGAGCCTTGGAAATAAACGCAACGAACTATCCCCTGAACATATTGATGAGATTGTCCGAATTTACGGTAGCTTCAAAGAAGGGGAGCATTGCAAACTCTTCGATAATGAAGATTTTGGGTATAGGAAGATCACAATTGAGCGTCCACTACGATTGAATTTCCAGATCAGCGAAGAACGGGTCAAGGAGTTATATAATCAAACCGCATTCAGTAATCTGGCAACAACCAGGAAAAAGGGTCAAGCTGGTTTAGATGAGATAGAGGCTGGAAAGAAGCTGCAACAGCAAATCATTGATGCTCTGTACTCCTTGAAGGACAATAAACTATACAAGAACAGAGAAACCTTTACGAAATTGATCAAGAAAGCATTTAAGGATCATGGCCTTACTATTCCTGCACCGCTCATGAAAGCCATCCTTTCTGCTCTTTCTGAAAAGGACGAGACTGCTGACATTTGCATAGATAGCAAGGGAAACCCAGAACCAGATACCGATTTGAGAGATACGGAGAACGTTCCGCTCAAAGAAGATATTCACGAATACTTCGAGCGGGAAGTGAAGCCGCATGTACCTGATGCGTGGATTGATGAAAGCAAGACCAAGATCGGATATGAGATTCCATTTACGAGACATTTTTATAAATATACACCGCTTCGTAGCTCGGATGAAATCTTGAGTGAAATCAAGGAATTGGAAGCAAACATACTGGACAAGTTGAAGAAGGTGTTGGGTTGATGGTGCAGTACAAGAGATATGAGGAATATAAGGATAGTGGTGTTGAATGGATCGGGGAAGTACCAGCATACTGGAATCTATCAAATCTACGATATCTGTGTCGTATAGAAACTGGCAGTAAAGATACTCAAGACAATACTGAGGAAGGTCAGTACCCTTTCTTCGTTAGATCACAGGTTGTAGAACGAATAGATGAATACACACATGATGATGAAGCTGTTATGACCGCAGGTGATGGAGCAGGGGTTGGAAAGGTATTCCACTATTATAAGGGGAAGTTTGCAAGTCACCAGAGGGTGTATATTTTCACCAAATTCAGGCGTTGTACTGCAAAATTTTTATTTTATTATCTAAAGTCGAATTTAGCATTCGAAGTATTGAAATGGAATGCAAAGTCAACAGTTGATTCATTAAGACGACCCATGTTAACTGGTTTTGTTGTATCTCTTCCCTCTTTAAGTGAACAAAATGCAATAACTAACTTTCTTGACCAGAGAACAGCAGAAATCGATTCTCTTATCACAGACAAGGAAAAGCTAATTTCCTTATTGGATGAACAGCGGCAGGCAATTATCACAGAAGCAATTACAAAGGGATTAAACCCTAATGTGAAGATGAAGGATTCTGGAGTGGAATGGATTGGCACGATTCCAGAACATTGGGAAATTAAAAAAATTAAACATAAGTTTACTATACAAAAACGCATCGTTCCACAAGATGATCCAACAGTCTTATCTTTGACTCAAAGAGGACTAAAAATTAAAGATTTAGAAGATTTTTCTGGACAGCATGCTGAGAGCTACTCGAATTATCAACTTGTGAATAAAAATGATTTTGTTATGAACTCAATGGATCTACTTACAGGATTTGTAGATTGCTCTCCCTTCATTGGGGTCACAAGTCCTGACTATAGAGTATTTACACAAAATAATCCTGATGAATGTCATCAGTATTTTTTGTACTACTTTCAAAAGTGTTATTTTGAAAAAATTTTTTATGGGCATGGACAGGGAGTATCGAAGTTTGGACGTTGGAGATTACAAACAGATGTATTTAAGGAATTTCCAGTTATGATTCCACCTGTTGAAGAGCAATTTGAAATTGCACGTACAGTATCATCTAAAATAAATGATATTGATGAAGTGATTCAAAGAAATATAGAGCTAATCGATAAACTCAAGGAATATCGTCAATCCCTCATCTTTGAAGCTGTAACAGGAAAAATCGATGTTAGGGATGTAGCGGTGGAAACAACTGAAACAGCCTAAATCAATCGTAAAGGGGTGATACGATGGCAATCGACTATACTGAAAAAGGGCTGGAAACCAATATAGAAGAATGGCTCTTGCATACAGGCTACCGAAGCAGACGCATCGAGGGAACTGCTTTGGAGGATTTCAAGAAGCATGCCCTCGATGTTGAAATACTGTTCGAATTCCTGGAAAGCACTCAGCCTAAAGAAATAGAACGCCTCCGTAAGGTGTACAAGGAGCAAACGAAAGAAAAGGTTTTGGAGCGGCTTGGTAAAGAATTGAACAGCCGTGGAATGATCGATTGTATACGGCACGGGATTAAGGATTACGGTGTGACACTCAAACTCGCCTACAATCAGCCTGTCAGCTATATGAACCAGACTCTTTTGGAAATGTATACGAAGAACATTTTCACCATTAGCCGACAGGTGTATTACAGTAGTCAGAATAACAGTAGCATAGATATGCTGGTATCGCTCAATGGGCTTCCTATTGCCGTACTTGAGCTGAAAAATCCACTGACAAACCAAACGGTGGATGATGCGAAGCGGCAGTATATGAATGATCGTGATCCAAAGGAATTGTTATTTCAGTTTAAGAAACGTGCCATTGTATTCTTTGCTGTTGATCCTGATGAGGTTTACATGACAACACGATTGGAGAAAGAAAAGACATTCTTTCTCCCCTTTAACAAGGGTAATAACGGCGGCAAAGGCAATCCGCCTGTAGCCAATGACTACAAAACCTCGTATTTGTGGAAAGAAATATTGCAAATAAACAGCCTGATTGACATCCTTTTCCGCTTCGTGTTTGTCAAACAGGAAGACATCTTGGATAGCACGGGGGAAATCATCGATAAGAAAGAAACGGTCATCTTTCCCCGCTATCATCAATTGGATGTCGTGAGGAAAATCGAATACGATGTAAAGCAATTTGGTGTCGGTACGAACTACCTGGTTCAACATTCTGCGGGTAGCGGTAAAACCAATAGCATCTCATGGCTCGCCCATCGATTAGCAAAGATTCATGACAGTGAGGATAATGCCATCTTCAACAGTGTCATTGTCATTACGGATCGCAGGGTACTGGACAAACAATTGCAAGATGCGGTGTATCAATTGGAGCATAAAGCAGGTATGGTCGCCAAGATCGACAAAGATTCGAGTCAGCTTGCACAGGAGCTTGTAAATAACACTCGAATTATCATTACGACGCTTCAAAAGTTCCCGTTTATTATGGAAAAGGTTGGGGAGTTCGCAAGAGGAAAGTATGCCATCATCATTGACGAGGCACACAGCTCACAAGGTGGTAAATCGGCTACAGCAATGACGAATATCTTGTCGGACAAAACACTGGAAGAAGCCCTGGAAGCAGACCGTGCGGCAGAAGAAAATTTAGAAGACATTGATGAGAAAATCGTTGAAACAATAGCTAAAAGCGGTAAGCAGGACAATATCTCTTTCTTCGCCTTTACTGCAACACCGAAAGCCAAAACCTTGGAGAAATTCGGTCGGATGGGGGAAGACGGCAAACCACATGCATTTCATGTCTATTCCATGCGGCAAGCCATCGAGGAAGGGTTTATCCTTGATGTGCTGAAAAACTATACGACCTATAAGACCTATTATAAAGTGGCAAAAATGATCGAGGATGATCCTGAAGTTTCCAGTAAAAAGGCATCCAAGGAAATCGCTAAGTATGTTTCGCTTCATCCGCATAATATTGCTCAGAAAACGGAAATCATGATTGAGCATTTCAGACGGGTGACAAGACATAAAATCGGCGGTAGAGCGAAAGCGATGGTTGTAACAGGTAGCCGATTGCATGCGGTCAAATACAAACAAGCGTTTGACAAATACATAAGCGACAAAGGCTATGATGACATGAAAGCAGTTGTTGCTTTTTCGGGAACGGTCGAGGACAAGGGAGTATCCTACACCGAACCGCTCATGAACGGATTCGGCGAGAAAGAATTACCTGATAAGTTCCATACGGATGAATATAAGGTTTTGTTGGTTGCAGAGAAGTATCAGACGGGTTTCGATGAGCCGCTTCTTCATACGATGTATGTGGATAAGAAACTGGATGGCATTAAGGCGGTACAAACTCTCTCCAGGCTGAACCGAACATGCAAAGGTAAAAACGATACCTTTGTCCTTGATTTCGTTAATGAAGCCGAAGATATTAAAGAGGCATTCCAACCGTACTATGAAGTTACAGGGCTTGAGGAAGTAACCAATCCGAATCTGCTATATGATTTACAGCGGGAATTGGATGTTTGTCAGGTATATACAGAAGAAGAGATCATGGAAGTATGTAAGCTGGAGTTTAGCGGAAAGAAGAAAACGCCGAAAACTCAAGAAAAGCTAAACGCAATTCTTGATAAGGCAGTGGAACGCTATAAGCATGAATTGCCTAAAGAACGGCAAGAAGATTTTAAGAGTACAGCAGGAAAATTTATCCGCACGTATTCATTTATTCTACAGATTGGTCCATTTGTCGATGTTGATCTACATAAATTATATGTTTATCTGAATTATCTTTTGAAGAAGTTGCCCAAGCATGGTTCTGAATCGGTTTATTTGGCAGACGAGGTAGCTTTGGAATATTACCGAAATACGATGGTTTTCGAAGGCAGTATTTCACTTGTAGTACAGGGCGGTGCTGACTTGAAACCAACCTCCCATGGTGGCGGAGGTGGAAAAGAGGAACCAAAGGATAAACTCTCTTCGATTATCAACCGACTCAATGAACGCTTTGGAACCGATTTTACCGAGACGGATCGCTTGTCGTATGAACAGATTATGGAAGACATTATTAATAACGAAGATCTGGCTCAGAAAGCGAAGAACAACACCAAAGAAAACTTCAAATTCAGCTATGAGAAAGCGTTTCTGGACATCGTGATTGGCAGAATGGGTCAAAATGAGAAGTTCTTCATGAAAATATTGGAAGATAGCGATTTTAAGGCAACAGTTATGGAATACATGTTTGAGGAAATATACAAAGGGTTACAGGATCGGATATCGTAAGAGGGAAAAGTAAGGTGTTGGAAAAATAACCTCCAACACCTTACTGTATATTTGTAATTACTCAGGCATTGAAAAATAGTCGTTCTAATTCTTTTCTTCGGCACACCTCGTCTTTAATTTCATTCACCTGATTAACTGATGTTAGAATTTTCTGTATATAATCTTTGAGCAAAGTTTCAGATTTGAAGTGAACTCTGTAGTCTAATTCAATCAAAGGCACTTGTAGTATATCACGACAGAATGCAACTTTTTGTTTATAGTATGTTTTCAAATTGCCTTGATTGCTCCAAGTAAAATGATGATAGTCATTAATTTCAAAGACGCAATATGGCACTATATCCATTTCATTTTCAAATAGTGCTGCATCAAATCGTAAAGGTCTATTAAGGTGACTTCGCAATCTCTGATCTGTGTACTGTGGCATAACATATTTAAGGTCAAGAGTGTTCAGAGTTTCAAAGAATATGCTTTCATAAGCTCTCCACCAAGAATTGCAACCTGGACAAGCATTGAACGGTGCATTTTTTAATTTTGACTTGAAAACGGATGGTATTCTGTCAAAAATCATTCTACATTTATAACAATAAAATCGAACCTTGTTTGGATCTTTTGAGGAGACCCCGATTGCTTCAAATTTCCCAGACAGTAATTTTTCAAAGTCATTATTGAGCACTATCATGGCTTCCACCTCTCAGTAGTTGTTGATCATAGTTGTACTGGATGACATGATCGATCATGGTTAGGCTGTTCTGTCGACAAAAGTTATTATATAAAACAAGCAGCTGTTGATAAATGTTGAAAATATGGAAGATAAATACAGTCAACAAATGATAAATGGTTGTTTATTGTCAACGTTATATATACAAAGAAACCTATAACATCATACCAATACAATGTTATAGGTTTCCAGGTTTATCAATTAGTTCGAGTGCTTCTTTGATTCAAGCCTTTGTAAAAGAATCGACGTTTTGATGCCTAACCCTTGTAATAAGCATTCAATAACTGAAAATGAAGGTTTTTTGATTTGCCCATTCTCAATTCGTACAATATAAGATGAACTTATACCTGTTTTCTCAGAGAGGTCATGCAAGCTCATTCCACTCTTTATTCTCAACGCTCGAATGGATTCACCAAAACCATTATGTTTTTGGCAAGTAAGAAATGTATCAAATGGCAATTAAAAATGTACCACTTGCCAACCCCTAAATTATTTACCGTGTAATAACGATTCTTTGTACCGATGGCTTTCGCCATTAAAGACGATCAGGTGAGAGTGATGAATCAAGCGATCAATCACTGCCTCTGTCAAAATTGGATCACCAAATATATGATTCCATTGGCCAAATTGTAGATTGGTCGTTATGATAATACTTTTTCTTTCGTAGCACATGGAAATAATCTGAAATAGCAGTTCTGCTCCTTGTTTATGCAGGGGAATATACCCTAGCTCATCGAGTATTAATAGATCTAACTTCTCAATATGGTTAAAGAATCGGCTCAACGAGCCGGTCTCGTGAGCATCTAGCAGCCGATTGACTAATCCAGCGACAGTAAAGAACTTTATCTTTTTTCCTTGCTGTTGAATGGCATTTAATCCAATCAGCGTTGATAAGTACGTTTTCCCCGTCCCCACTCCACCATAAAAGATTAGATTTTCTTTCTCCTCTATAAATCCACCATGAAGGATATGGTCCTGTGTGAGACCTTGTCCCATCTGAATATGGCCCCACTCAAATGGCTTTCCTGTTATTCTTGGCAAGGAAGATTGCTTAAAGAGCAGATTGATTTTTCGTGCTTCTCGTTGTTGTATCTCACTTTCTAATATTTTGAGTAAGTATTCTTCATTTGTAGTAGCTTCAACTTCATGGAAATGTTGCCGAACCCAACTCAATTTGAGGCGCTTTGAATACTCCTTTATCAATGCTTCCACTAGCGATGACCTCCCGTTCCCTTAAAGAATTCATTGTAATGGGCTAATCCTCTAGTGGCTGTTGGAACGGCAGGAACAAAACCTTTCGGTTGGATGGTATCCCTTTGACCACGACCATTGATGAGTTGGTAATAGATCTGTTTAATAGAATCAACGGATGGGTGGCCATTCTCAGAGGCAAGCTGCAAAGCTTGCGTGGGTATTTTCATATCATCGTCTTTTAGAATGACGGATAGTAGCTGGAGAGCTTCTTGTTTTTCTGGGACCGTGCAATTCGAGAGATAGACTTGCCATTCGATTGGCAATTGTTCATAAAAACTTGTGTATTTAAGGGCAGTTGGCCGTTTTGCCATCAATGTCAAATAGGGCTGCCAAATCACTGATTTTGGCTCTTTGCCATATAATCTGGCATGCTGCACAATCACCTCATACTCTTCTGTTAAAATATCCACTCGATCAAATGAGATCTTTGCCAAAACCGTACATTTGGCAAAACGGGGAGACGTTGAGTAGAGTTTATTTTCGACTCGGATATATCCGTATTTATCAGCTTTTACTCGTTCGTATCGGATACAATCAAATTCTTTGGCAGGTAATTGAAGAAGATGTTCCTTGTCTGCCAAATATAATTCGGAGAGCATCGTTTCTTTTACATAATGAGGTCGCTCCCGATCTCTCTCGGCTTTTTTTCACAGGGTTTCGTTTAGCTGATCAAGACTGTGTATCTGTAGCTCTGGCAGAAGAAAGTTGTTGCGAATGTACTTTACCATCGCCTCCACATGACCTTTTTCATTACCACTACCGGGATTACAAAACTCGTATTCAAAATCATAGTGAAAAACGAAGTTTTGGAATTCCTCTGTTAGTTCTCGCTGACCGTTCGGCATGATCCTTTTCACCGCTGGTGATAAGTTATCAAATCGAATCACCTTAGGCACGCCACCTATGTAGTGAAAGATACGCTTCAATCCCTCCAGAAAACATTCTCGGTTCTGAGACTGAAAAACTTGGAAGTAAAACGTATTGCTATGAGGAAATGAGAGAACGAGAAATGGCAAGGTAACACTTTCTCCCAGATATTTAAATGGTGCTTCTCCGAAATCAACCTGTGCCGATCCAGGTTTCGTCTCCAATGGCAATGCCGCAGCATCACTTGTCTCTGCTAACTGGTGTTTTCGTTGAGAAACATACTGTCTGACAGAGCGAGATGATCCTGTAAATTGGTGTTCTTCCACTAATTGTGTAAACAAGCGTTGTGCGGTTCTTCGGAACTTCTTTTTCTTGTTCAAATCCTCTTTGATCCATTGATCAAGAATGGGTTTTACAGGCTCCATGACTCTAGCTTTTCGAATTTGCTTGGGCTTTTCTTGTAGATTGAAGTCATCCATTTCTGCATACTTCTGAACTGTTCTCGAATCACGATTCATTTGTTTGGCAATCTTGCTATAAGCTCGCCCTTTCTTGTTTGCCTCGTGCCTGATATAATGAATTTCTGCCACTGCTAACATCTCCTAACTTTATACCTCCCGTCGTTCTGTAGTGCCCAACAGGGAGTGTATTTTGATAAGGGGATGTTGGCAAGTGGTTTTTTAATTTATGCAGCCCCTACGGGTCTGCATAAATTAACTGCCATAACCTACATTTTTAGTCTGCCATAAACAACCATTATGAATTGTTCCAAACTCATTAATATCCATAATCTTCACCCTTTACTTTATCCTTTTGGAATCCAACATTTTTCTAACATTATATGGTAGTAAAAAATCCAGAGTATCATAACTTTCCTTTTGTACTTTTTCTTTTGGATAGAATAAATAAATTATCTCAAACCTATAATCCAAGAAAATTACAATTGGGAAGGAGCAGTGTGAATTGAACAAAGAAATATTTTTCGCAATGCCATCTGAAAAACGGGTTGAGGTAGTGAATAAAATGTTACAAAATGCATCCCTAAAGGAAGTTGCAGACAAAATAGGTATTGCCTACAGCACATTTTTGAAAGAAATGACGGTAGGTGACCATGTGTACATCCAAAGGGATAACCGCTACTATAAGTTCATTCGGGAGGATATTGTGAACCCACAATTTGATTCGAGTGAAAGTTATTGTAACTGCTAAACTAAATTCAACAGTATCCGCCAAATAGAAATGAACACTTTTTTCTTTCACTTGGTAACCCAGTTAAGCTATGATTACTTGTTCAACATAGCTTGGCTGGGGGATGGGAAAGGTGGAAAAATTACTGTTGTATCTTCAGGTTCATCAATTAAAAGAGCAAGGATTTAAGGTGGCAGCCATCGCAAGGAAATTGGATCTGTCGAGGAACACGGTCTATAAATATCTAGATATGACTTTTGAGGAGGCATCAGATTGGGTCAATTCCCTTGGTAACAGAAGCAAAAAGTTGAATCCCTACCGGGATAGGATTCTCAGTTGGTTACATGAACATCCAGATCTGTCTTCTTCTCAGGTCGAGGACTGGTTAAAGGAGAAATATCCTTCCATTAAGATTGGAGGAAGCACAGTTCGATCCTATGTTAGTGAGCTAAGGGAAATATACCATATTCCGAAAATTGTACATATTCGTGATCACGAAGCAGTGGAGGAGTTGCCAATGGGCCAACAGGCTCAAGTGGATTGGGGAGAAGTCACGGTTAAAAATATGGAAAAAAAGGACGTGAGATTATACTTCATCACTTTTGTTCTCTCCCACTCCCGTTTCAAGTATGTAGAGTGGCAAAGCAGACCCTTTACCACAAGGGATGCAATCAGATGCCATGAAAACGCATTCGTATTTTTCGGAGGAATGCCAGAGGAATTGGTTTATGACCAAGATCACCTGATCACCGTAAGTGAAAATGCAGGAGACATTATCCTGACGAGTGAATTTCAGTCTTATAAGCAAGAACGTGGATTTCGCCTTTATTTATGCCGCAAGGCAGATCCGCAAAGTAAGGGCAAGATAGAAAACGTAGTGAAATTCGTGAAAAGAAACTTTGCCAAACACAGGGTTTTCTCCAATATCGATGCATGGAACGAACGGTCTCTGGCCTGGCTATCACGGACAGGCAATTACAATGTGCACCATACAACAAAAAAGAGACCGGTTGAAGTGCACGCCCTCGAAAAGCAACACTTGAAGCCAGTCTCTCCCCTGCTCTCTTTCGAGAGCAACCGTGGATCCAGTATAACAAGAACTGTCCATAAGGACAATGTGATTAAATATAAATCCAATCGGTACTCCCTTCCTTTAGGGACATACCGTCCAAGGGGAGAGAATCAAGTATTTATCGAGATTCATGAAGAGGAACTGATTGTCAGAGCAACTCCGCAAGGAGAAGTTCTTGCACGACATCGGCTTTGCCACGGAAAAGGAGAGCTTATAAAAAGTAGACAGCACTCACGTGATCGATCTAAAGGGATTCATGCTTATAAGGAGACCATTATCCGCCAATTTCACGATCAAGAAAAAGCAATGCTGTTTATTCATGAGATAAGCGTTCGGTATCCGAGGTATGTACGTGATCATTTGCAAATCGTTCAATATGCCATCACCCATTTCCAACCTGATATTGAGGAAGCCTTGGATGTATGTGTAAAAGACCATTTATGGAGTGCAAATGACCTCCGGGATGTTGCACAGCACCTTTCCCGACTAAAAGATACCAAGCCCTCCTCAGAACCTCGTTTCGATCAAGCAATACCAAGCAACTTCCGCAACCTCTCCGCATTACAAGCCACTTCACCAACGAGGGAAATGGATAAATATTTAAAAATACTAGGGGGCATTTGACGTTGAACAGCACCGTACAGACCATGCAAAATTACTTCCGCCATCTTCGGATGGCGGAGACAGCCAATGAACTGCCTGAATTCCTTCGTAAAGCTGAAAAATTCTCTTGGACCTATCAGGAATTTCTAGAAGAACTCTTAACCTATGAATTGAAACGGAGAGAAGCAAAAAATGCGGAGAGGAGATTGAAATGGGCCAAGTTTCCCTATCAAAAGACCTTGGATGAATTTCAGATCGATGAGCAAAAGTCAATCAGTTCCCGCCAAATCAAACAGTTGAAGGAACTGAATTGGCTAGAACAACAGTACAATCTGATCCTTCTTGGTCCTCCAGGAGTGGGCAAAACCCACATTGCAATTGGACTTGGGTTAGAAGCGATACAAAAGGGTTTTCAAGTTACCTTTTCAACCATGGGAGAGTTGATCCATCTATTGAAAACCCAAGAGTACCTCACAAAATCACAAACGCAGCTTAAAAGAATAAACGAATCCGATTTGGTCATTATTGATGATCTCATGTATATGGCAATGGATCAAAGGGAGGCAAACCTATTTTTCCACCTCATAAACAACCTGTATGAACGAAGTTCAATCATATTAACATCCAACAAAGGACCCGAACAGTGGGGAGAATTAATAGGTGATCAAGGAATTACGACGGCTATATTAGATCGATTGCTTCACAGAGTGGAAGTGATCCAACTAAACGAAGACAGCTACAGAATCAAATACAGGAGCTCTATTTTCGGAGAAAAAAGTGTTCAATCTTAATGAGCAAAAAGTGTTCAAAACTACTTGACGGTTACAGTTATCGAGAAGAGTTACGTTTTTTGTGTGAAAATATAGATGTATTGAAACGATTAATAAATAGTGAACACCGACCGCCACTCACATTGGATAAGCAAATATACAGCAATGATGCATCTTTTTCAAACAAATCCATCAAAATGAATGAAGAAGTGTATAAAAAGTTTACAAAGCACTGTAATGAGCAATATCCTCAGTTTCGATTGCAGGATTTGATTGCTCAGTCACTACTTGATTTTATCGAAAAATACTGAAAAACAGGACACGCATACTATAGTATTTTCCTTGAGGAAAAAACGTTTAATGTTGAGTATGGGAAAATGATTATCAAGTCTGGTATTTTTCTCTTATTAGATGAGAAGGTGGTATACTAAACATAGTATAAGGATTCGGACGAGGAGGAATTTAGGTGAATAATGAAACAAATATCCTAATTTATCAAACAGAAGAAGGAAACACAAAAATAGATGTCCGTCTGGAAAATGGGACAGTTTGGATGACACAAAAGGCGATAGCGGAGTTATACCAAAAGAGCGTGAATACAATTAATGAGCATATAAAAAACATCTATGCTGAGGAAGAACTTGAAGAGTCAGCAACTATTCGGAGAAACCGAATAGTTCAATTAGAGGGGAATAGGGAAATTGAACGTGAAATTTCGTTCTACAACCTTGAAATGATTATTGCCATCGGTTACCGTGTCCGATCGCATAGAGGTACACAATTTAGAAAATGGGCAACGGAACGATTAAATGAGTACCTTGTAAAAGGTTTTACAATGGATGATGAACGTCTGAAAGAAATGCGAAATTTTGGACAAGATTACTTTGATGAATTGCTTGAGCGAATTCGTGACATTCGGGCATCTGAAAAAAGATTCTACCAGAAAATCACAGCTATCTATGCTACCGCTGTTGATTATGACCCGAAAGCGGAAATGACCAAGGAGTTTTTTGCTACGGTGCAAAACAAACTTCATTATGCAATACATGGTCAAACTGCGGGAGAACTAATCATAAGTAGAGCGAATGCAGAAAAAGAAAACATGGGATTGACTTCATGGAAAGGTGATAAAGTTCGTAAGCAAGACGTAACTGTAGCCAAAAACTACCTAACCGAAAGCGAAATGAAGGCACTTAATCGTATCGTTACAATGTATTTGGATTACGCAGAAGATCAAGCAGAGCGTCATCAGCCGATGTACATGAAGGACTGGATTGAAAAGCTCAATGCATTTCTCAAATTTAATGGTCGTGATATTCTTGAAAATGCAGGAAAAGTATCAAAAGAGGTTGCTGACAAATTAGCATTACAAGAATATGAAAAATATAATCAAAATCGTATATCTCAAAACATAAATGACGATTTTGACCAGTTCGTAAAGAAAAATCAGTTAAAAATCTCAAAAGGGTAACTCTAAATGACTGAATCCCCAAAATGAATGAAAAAGCATCCCGTATCACTACCATAAGTGGGACGGGGTGCTTGTTTTTAGTGCTATATCATTCTAAAAGGGATTGGAAAAATTGGAAAATGATTGGAATAGCCTGTCACCGCCGGGATATAATTGACCCAGGTTCGCCGGAAAGAAAATGACCCACCCTTAGCGAATATATCCCCTTCGGTATTAACGGCCAAGTTAATTTTCGGAGGGAGACACATGCTAAGGAGTGGGATAGTGATATCGTTACATACCATGAGGGCAGAAGGCAAGAGTATTCGTGAAATTGCCCGTCTAACGGGGCATTCTCGAAATACAGTTCGCCGATATCTCCGGGGTGAATTCATTCCCGAAAAGGGAACCCGTAAATCTGGTGGTTCCAAGCTTGATCCATTCAAACCGTTCCTGCAGGAACGGCTTCAAGAAGGTATCTACAACTGCGAGGTTTTATTCGATCTTCTACGAGAAAAGGGCTATACCGGGGGACGTACCATCTTGAAAGACTATGTGAAGGATTTCCGTCCTCCCAAACAGCTTCCCGCTGTTCTTCGTTACGAGACAAAACCCGGTGAATACGCACAGGTCGACTGGGGACTGTGTGATTACGTAGATTTGGACGGTACCGTCCGAAAAGTGCCGGTATTTGTCATGGTACTGGGGTACTCTCGTTCCACCTATATCGAGTTCACGAAGCGTTGTGACATTCACAGCTTTCTTCGTTGCTTGATTCATGCCTTTGAATATTTTGGAGGTATCCCAAAAGTCATGCTGACCGACCAGATGAAAACCGTCGTACTGGGCATGGGAGATGATCGAAAACCTCGCTGGCATCCGCTTTTTGCCGACTTTGCCGCAGCGATTGGACTGGTTCCAAAAGTATGCAAAGTTCGCCGCCCCGAAACAAAGGGAAAAGTGGAACGAGGCGTTCAATACGTAAAAAACAATTTTCTTCCTGGCAAACGCTTCGTTGATTTACAGGATCTCAATCAACAAGCCCTACACTGGTGCGAGCGGATTAACCGCCGTATTCATGGAACAACTGGCGACCGCCCCTTTGACCGACTCCGTGAGGAAAATCTGTCGCCCATCCCTTCAACTGAACGGTGGGAAAAATACTTACATGAACCAAGAAAGGTCAGCCGAGACGGATTTGTTAGCTACGATGGTGTACGATATGGCGTTCCATGGAGGTACAGTGGACGTGAGAGTACCGTTCGCGAAGTGAATGGGTGGGTGGAAATCTGGGCCGACGGCACATGTATTGCTCGACATCAAAAGGTCTATCGATCCCGCACCACTGTTTTTTGCGAAAACCAGTACGCAGGTCTTTCGACCGCTCAAGGATATGCCTATCCACGTCCACAAGCCCGACAGATTTCACCGCAACAAGTGGAAGTACGTTCGCTGGACGTCTATGAGCAGCTGACGGAGGTGGGAGCATGATTGAACTGGAACAGGCGCGACTACGCCTCGAGGAACTTGGGCTTCAACAAGCGGCTCTCCTTTTGGATGCTCACTTGGAAGCGGCAAGTCATGGACAGCCCACTTATCTGTCCTTTCTCAACACGCTCCTTGATGCCGAGATAGCGGAACGTCAAAAGCGGAATATGGAGGTACGCACCAAACTTGCCCATTTGCCTTACCGCAAAACACTAGAGGAGTTCGATTTTGCTTTCCAACCTAGTATTGACGAACGATTGATTCGAGAGCTGGCCACGATGACTTTTGTAACCCGACACGAGAATGTCTTGTTCTTAGGACCTCCCGGAGTAGGAAAAAGTCATTTGGCGGTGGCATTGGCTGTAGAAGCCATCTCGCAAGGGATATCCGTTTACTTTGTCAGTCTGTCGCATCTCATCGAGGATCTGCGAAAAGCTTACATGGAGAACAGACTGGATAAACGCATCCGTATCTATATTCGCCCAAAGCTCCTCGTGATTGACGAGATTGGCTACTTGCCGTTTGACAGTTTGGCAGCTAACCTCTTTTTCCAGGTAGTAAGTGCAAGATACGAGAGAGGGAGTATTCTGTTGACCAGCAACAAGAGCTTCGGTGAATGGGGGGAATTGATGGGCGATCCGATACTTGCTACAGCTATTCTGGATCGACTCTTACACCATTCCCACATCGTTAACATTAGAGGGAATAGTTACCGACTTCGTGAAAAAATGAGGACTGGAGCCTACGGCTCTCCCTCTACCACCTAACCAACAAAATCGCCGGGTGGGTCAGTTCTAAACCGGCGAGGGTGGGTCAAAATAAAGTCGGCGTTGACATAGCCCTTACTTTTTCTTTAAAAGTATACATGTGTCTGAATCCAACCCCAGAAATTGAGACATGTTGAACTAAACCCATTACCTTTATATTGGTACGCTGAGCCTTATCATAAGTGACGGTAAACAACATTAGATACGAGATTGTACGTGACAGCTCCATAAGCAAGCTAACAGGAAATGGTTTCGGTTTTTCAGTGGAAAATACTGAATACACCTTCGTAGTTCAGGAGGGCGATAGGGTCAAAACGACGTTCGTGAATAAAAGTTTGGGCGAGCATCCCATGCACCTGCACGGGCATCATATGACGGTTTTGAAGAAAAACGGCGAGACAGTGAAAACCCCTTGGCTTACCGATACGTTAAACGTCATGCCGGGTGAGTCGTATGAGGTCGCATTTCTCGCGGATAATCCCGGGATGTGGATGGACCACTGCCATAACCTGGATCATGCAGCCACTGGGATGATTTTGCATCTCATGTACGATAACGTGCTTCCTTCTTATGAAGTAGGGACACGCTCTGGAAACTTGCCTGATTAGAAATAATTTTTCTTGTCACATTCTGCTGCCCCTCCCCGTCATACCGGTACAAAAAACGAAAGGGATGATTCAAATGGAAACATACGATGTGGCCATTGTCGGCGGGGGAGTCGCGGGATTAACAGCTGCGATCTATGCAGCGAGGGCGGGCAAGCAAGCGATCATCATTGAAAAACAGGATCGCTTAGGCGGTCGAGCGATTACGAATAAGAAAAATGGAGCGTACTTCAACCTGGGAGGGCATGCCTTGTATCGTGGAGATGCTCTGGCTACGTTCCGTGAATTAGAATTGAACCTGCCAGGAGATCAACCTTCCATCGATGCCTATGGGATATGGAAGGGAAAATTAAGCGTTCTGCCTATGGGAGTTACATCCTTATTCACCACCCCTCTCTTAACCTGGAAAGGGAAAATGGAGGTAGCTGCTTGGCTTGCGAAATTAGCAAAGCTAGATACACATCAATATGATCAAATCAGTCTCCGCGAATGGATTGAAACAAATTTGCAAGATCCCATGGTTCGAAATGTATTTTACGCTCTGCTGCGAACAGCAAGTTATGCGATGGCGCCTGATTTGCAAGCTGCCGGGCAAGTTTTAAAACAACTTCAAAACTCCATGCACGGCGTCTTGTATCTAGATCGTGGCTGGGGCGTACTGGTCGATGAACTGAGGAAAAAAGCATCTAAATGCGGGGTGCACTTTTTAATCAAGAACAAGGTCAATCGTATCGAACATCAGAACGGAATGGTGCAACATGTCCTTTGTGAAGACGGAACGAGGGTAAGTGCCAGAAATATCATCCTCACAACTTCGCCAGCGATCGCTCACGAGTTGGTGCCCGATGCAGAAGCAACCGCTCTCCATACTTGGAAAGAACAGGCAATTGAGGTCACAGCAGCTTGTTTAGATGTAGCTTTGCGCCGACTTCCAAAACCGAAACAACAATTTGTATATGGAATCGATCAACCTGTTTTTCTCTCCAATCAATCGCGTGCAGCTTACCTAAGCGAAGATGGTGCACAAGTCATATCCTTGATCAAGTATCAAGGAATGGAGACAAATTCAGAAAAGGATTTACAGGACCTGGAACAAACCTTGGATTTGGTGCAACCAGGTTGGCGGGACGAATTAGTTGCCAAACAATACCTTCCCAAGATCACGGTTTGCCATGATTTTATGCATGTAAAACGTCAAGAGAACCCAGGGCCCGCTGTCCCGGAGATTAATGGGTTATATGTAGCAGGAGAGTGGGCTTCACACGGTGAACTACTGGTCGATGCTGCGACAGCAAGCGCCAAAAGAGCTGTACAGCATATACTCTCGCATGAGGAAATGGAGAGGACCCCCTATGAGCATCGAAACATTGTATAACTTGTACAAAACGCCTCTTTTTTCATTAGCTTATCGGATGCTCGGGAGTGTGATGGATGCAGAAGACATTGTACAAGAAGCCTTTCTTGCCTATGATCAGTTGCCCGATTCCTCTGCGATTCAAAATGAGAGAGCATTTTTATACAAAATCGTTACGAACCGGTGTCTAGACCTTCTCCGATCGTCGGCAAAGAAACGAGAACTGTACGTTGGACCATGGCTGCCAGAGCCTCTGATCGAGAAGAATGCTCTGGGAGCAGATCCATCAGATGCGTATTTACAGCACGAATCCATTTCCACGGCGTACCTTTTGCTTTTGCAGCAACTGAACGCTGTAGAAAGAGCGGTATTCCTGCTCCGCGAGATTTTTCATTATTCGTATGATGAAGTAGCGGAAATGATCGGAAAAAGCAGTACAAATTGCCGTCAAATCTATCATCGAGCCCAAAAAAGCATTCATTTCGATCCTGATCAGCCCCCTTCGATCTCGATGGCAGAGGAGCAAATAAAGGAGTTTGTGAACTCGCTCATACAAGGAAATACGAGCAAACTCCTTGAGCTAGTCAGTGAAAATGTGGTTTTCTATTCAGACGGCGGAGGCAAAGTAAGAGCTGCGCAAATTCCGATCTTTGGCTTTGATAAAGTTATCCATTTGCATCAAAATCTGCTCAGAATGTATGAAGGGAAGTATACTTTTTCGTTCCTTACAGTAAACGGGTTGCCGGGGATTGCAATCAAAATGGGTGAAAAAATTCAGTATATCTACTCATTTGCTTTTAACAATAATCAAATCCAAACGATCTATGCCGTATCCAATCCGGATAAACTACGACATGTCTAATAATGAATTGCCCACATTCAAAGCTCCTCGTGAAGTCCATGGGCAGTGAAAGCGGTTCGATCCCGCCTGAATATCCCACACGCTTTATTTTCCAATAATTTACTAAATAGGTAATTGACTAACATATTGGAAATTGATAGAATATACAAAATGTAAATGGTGGTGTCCAAATTGAAAAAAAGTATCTTTTTGCTTCTATCTCTATCACTATTTTCCGTTTCAGCCTTAATCCCAACAAATTATGCACATGCTAATGTTCAAGTTGATCCAACTTTTGACGAAAAGTCTTTTTATGAAGAGCTACAAATAGACCCAGAGGCTAAAAAAGCTTACCAACAACTAAATGATATTTTTGAATCTAAGGAATTTAAAACGATACAAGAAGCACTTAAACAATATGGTGATCTCATTTATTCAGATGAAACTGGTTATCATTTCAAAGAAGGGGCAGAAAAGGAAATTCCAGAAGAAACCTATGTTTTGTTAGAAGAAGTCTTTAATTCTGCTAACGAAGAGTTTACAAATGAAGAAAGAAGGACTCTAGAAAACCGAGTAAGTCCCCTGGGTGTAACTGAGGATTATTATTATGGACACGACGATGATACATATGTATATTCAAACGGTGATTGGGATGTTGGCGAATGGTGGTACTTTAGTGATGACGATACCAGATGGCTAGTTGAAAAATTAGCGATTGCTGCTACAATTTCATGGTTTGCAGGAAAAATACTTTCTCTATTCCCAGCAACCAAGGGTTTAGGCTTGTCTCTCGAAGTTGCATCGGTTCTGTTTGGGCTTGGAGCGACCTATATAGCCAATAAAAATAAAGGTTATGGTATTACGTCCGAATTTACAGCGGAGGAGTTTACATGCGTGCAAGAACGTATTGAGAAGTATAATTAAAAAACAAAAAACACATGTTGCTAAATTAGATAGCATGTGTTTTTTTAATCCAAAAGAAAATGGCATAATAAAGGGGGAATTCATATTGAATAGCTTGTTTCCATATTTGGTTTTGAGTCTTATGCTTTTAACATATATATATAGCTTTTTAAAAAAAGTAAGCATATTAAGAGACATGAATGGGGCCGTTTTAGCATTTCTCATTTATACAATTACAGACCAGCTCTGGTGGCTTAGTCTTATTGTTTTAATAGCTGCCTATATCTTTGCAATTATACAAACATCCAAAAACGTCCGATGATAGCTCGAGACCAAACTACCAACCAATAGGAGGCCCGATAATACACATTATGTAAAGTAACGTCCGAGTCCTCATTTTCGGGCGTTTTTCGTCGTTTTCAGCGATTACCGATTTTCGATCCATCCCATTTGTCCACGTAGAGAAGACAAACTGTCCTTTTCCTCCAAAAAACACGATCTCGCTCTTCCTCTGGTTTTCTCTTTGTTCGGATTCCACGAAAAAATGCACGATGCAGCTCGTTGGCCAACCAGAAATGCAGCCATTAAATCCGAATGATTTTTTGAGCATCGGGCTTACTTGTATGCACCACTACGAAAATCCCGCACTAGCGAAAGTGCGGGATTTTAATCGTTGATTATTTTTTGAGACGTTTAGCTTTCTATTTTTTTCGATAGGTGTCTATCGCCTTGCTGATCCGTTCATTAAGTAACGTCAAATCAGGGGGATCGACCGGCTTGTCCTCCAGATTGAACTTGGTTTTCAGCTGCAGAATTCTCCGGACGCTTTCGTCAATCCTCTCTTCGGAAAGCGTGCCATCCGCTACGCTTTGCTTCAGGGCGGCAATCACTTCATCCACATTAGAGTATTCATGGGCAATGAGAACAATATCGGTCCCCGCTTGCACTGACAGAACAGATGCCTCCCCGATTCCATACTGGTTCGCAATCGCTCCCATGGTCAGGTCGTCCGTCAAGATGACGCCCTCGAAACCCAGCTTATCTCGTAATTGGCCCGTCACTACCGCCGGCGATAAGGAAGAGGGATACTGCTCATCGATTTGCGGAAACAAAATATGGGCCACCATAACAGCGTCGGCGCCTTCCTCAATGGCACGGACGAAAGGCTGCCACTCCAGTTGGGTTAAATCCTTCTCGCTCTTATGAATAACCGGCAGATCCAGATGGGAATCCGTCTCGGTATCTCCGTGTCCCGGAAAATGCTTCACGACCGGGATGACACCGGTCTGCTTCATTTGCTTCATAACTGCTATGCCCAAGGAGGATACGATGTCGGCAGTCGATCCAAATGAGCGGTCTCCGATAACCGGGTTCTTCGGGTTGCTGTGAATATCGAGCACCGGAGCAAAGTTCATGTTCAAGCCCATTCCCTTTACCTCTTCTCCAAGGATAGCGCCGATCTCTCCGGCCGCTTCCTGGCTGTTCCATTGCCCGCCTTCCTGATCTACAGAAAGCAGCAGTGGGACAGAATGGATCTCGTTCCATTGCTTGAGCTGGTTTGTAAAACGAACGACCGATGCCGGATCGGCCAGGTTGTTTTTATAAAAGATAATCCCTCCGACATGCTGTTCCTTAATCAATCTTTCGTCCTCGGCTGAGGCAGAAGTACCTTGTACACCGGCAATGATCATCTGCCCGATTTTCTCCTCCAGCGTCATCTTGTCTATTTTTTCACGAATCGCATCCTTCTCCACGATAGGTGCGGATGGACTCGGAGATGGCTCGGAACTCGCTTCAGGCGCAGGAACAGCCGAAACGGGAGGGGATGGATTGGTTGGAGAGGTCGGTTGGTTTCCAGAACACCCGGATAGAACCCCGATGATTAACATCGACCATAAACCTGCCAGCATAGACAGCTTCTTCATGTTGTATATCACCTGCTTGCCTACATGTATTTGTTTATCATACCATTTTTCGTACTTACAGGGGGTTGCCTATCAAATGCGGGATTTATCCACCGCAACAGGAATAACATCCTCCTTATCGTATAATCCGTGTTTGACGAAGCGCTGAAGTAAAAGCACGAAACCCCAGAAGGAAAAGCAGGAAGATTTGGATTCTTTTACAGTTATATCGTATTGTAGTATTATGGAAGTAAAATTTACCAAATCGATAAGGCTTGGCTTATAAGGGGAACAGCATGAAAGCGATCTTAATTGACGATGAACAGTTGGCGTTAAACTATTTGGAGCATCAGTTAGTTCATATCGCAGATGTCGAAATTATTGGCAAATTTACGGATCCCATGGTCGGCAAGCGAGCCATTGAAAAAAATGAGATTGATATTGTTTTTTTGGATATTCAAATCCCAAAGCTGAACGGCATTGAGTTGGCGGAACAGCTTTTGGAAATGAAGCCTCAATTACAGATAGTATTCGTAACCGCGATGTATATGGTCGCGGGCATGCGAAGTTTTACCAGGAAGTCTGGGTGCCGATGCAAGATGGAAAGATCGTTCCGGAATATGAAGGAGAAAAAGTAAGTCGCCTGTCTGTGATTCGCCGTTATGCGGAAGGCAAAAGACATGTGGTGAATGGCTTATTCAAGGGCGTATATGTGGAGAACGGTGCCGTAGCAACCTCCTGGCCTGCTCCAATCCCATACTTTGTAGTAGTTGGACAGGAAAGCGAGGAAATGTGCTACTGCGCAAAAGAGGTTGATCAATACTCAGGCGCCTGCATTGTCACGGATGGCAAAACGAATAAGAATGTTATGCCTATTGAAATCTACGGCATGATGACCAATATGACAGTGAAAGAATTAACCTCTAGTGCCAGGGCAATTGATGCTGCTTTGGAGGAATTGGGCAACCACAACGAAGGTGAACCGGTAGTAAACAAGCTTTTAAGCCTGTTTATTTCTCTGCACCGTTTCCGTTTCATGGAGTAATCCCCCCGAATATAGGAAAGGTGCTCCAAGTCTTTGCTGGAGCACACTTCCTGAAGTCTATTGCATACAAGTCTCAGCATGATCTACAGATCGGTGGTTTTCTCGGTTGGCCCATACATTTTATTGAGAAAGAGGGACGGTATATGCAACATAGCGGCGAGGCAATGGAACTGCAAAGCAATAGCAGTTTAACCAAGAGGTGGATCATTTATATTATCGGCATTTATATACTTACTCTTGGTATTAGCTTGGCAATCAGGGCTGGAATTGGAATATCGCCCCAGAGCAGTCTTACTCGGACGATGACTGTGATCTATCCCGAATTAACGCAAGGAACCTACTCCTTCTTGTTGGAACTCATCATGTTATTTTTAGCATACCTGGTCCTGCCAAAAGATTTTAAATGGAAGTAGTTCGCCGGATTAATCCCGGCCTTAGTGTTAAGCGTGTTTTTGGACCTGAATCTACTGCTTACCAGTTTCATTAAACTGGAATTGTATTATACAAAAGTCATGCTTCTCGTTGTCGCGGATGCCGCTCTAGCCTACGGTTTATTTCTCATGATTCGAGCCAACCTCGTTCTGATCCCGGTTGATTTGTTTGTGAATACGGTGTTTAAAAGAACAAAAAGAAAATGGGGGAATATTAAAACGGTTTTCGATTGTTCCTTGCTTGTGATAGCAGCGTCCATCGGTCTGATTTTCTTGAGTGAGATCATGTTTATTCGTGAAGGCACCATTATTAATGCGATATTGGTTGGACAATATATTAAATTGTATTCCTATCTATATAAGAAAGCACAGACTCGAATAATTGGGGGAGATCCGACCATCATCAATCGGTAATGTTAACCTTTAGCGGTCGAAATTGGTTACAATAAATGGTATTTTGTTCTATCTTCAGCACCAAGTTGTTCCTATGGAACGGCTTGGTGTGCCGTTTTTTCACCCCTTAATTCAATCCCCCTATCATTCCTCTCATTTACCGTCTCTTAATCGCAAATTACTATCAGTAATCGTTTTAATTAGCAAATAATAGTGATACACTATAGTTGTAATAGTGATACACTATAGTCAAGTTACAATTTATCAAGAAAAGGTGTGTACTACAGGTCGCACCAAGCAGGAGCGCCTACATCTTTTCTTCAAATATGAGCGAGGTAGGACGGTAAAATGAGTGACAGACAAACCGAAACAGACGTTATTTTGATTGGTGCCGGAATCATGAGTGCGACTTTGGGTACGCTGCTGAAGGAGTTAGTACCGGACTGGAACATTACAGTCTTTGAGAAACTCGCAACCGCAGGGGAAGAAAGTTCCAACGAATGGAATAATGCGGGTACGGGACATTCAGCACTGTGCGAGCTAAACTACACCGTCGAAAAACCGGACGGAACCGTAGATATTAGCAAAGCTATTAAAATCAATGAAGAGTTTCAGGTTTCAAAGCAGTTCTGGTCTTATCTTGTAAACAGCAATCTCATTCGCAATCCGCAGGACTTTATCAGGCCATTGCCTCATTTGAGTCTCGTGCAAGGCGAAAAGAATGTAACGTTTTTGAAAAATCGTTATGAAGCGCTGTCCAACAATCCTCTGTTTCAAGGGATGGAATTCTCCGATGACCCGAAAAAACTGATGGAATGGATTCCGCTCATCATGAATGGCCGCAATTCGAACGAAGCGATCGCGGCAACAAGAATCGAATCCGGAACAGATGTCAACTTTGGTGCTTTGACACGCATGCTGTTTGACCACCTGAAGGACAAGAACGTCGATGTAAAATACAAGCACAGCGTGGAAGATATCAAACGCACCAGCGACGGCTTGTGGGAATTGAAAGTGTGGAACATGGATACGGGCAACATCGAACGCCATACGGCGAAATTCGTCTTTATCGGCGGCGGTGGAGGAAGCTTGCCTTTGCTGCAAAAGTCCGGTATTCCAGAAGGAAAGCATATCGGAGGATTCCCGGTAAGCGGACTGTTCATGGTATGTACGAATCCGGAAGTGATCGAGCAGCATCATGCAAAAGTATACGGCAAAGCCAAGGTTGGCGCTCCGCCGATGTCTGTTCCGCATCTTGACACCAGATTTATCGACAATAAAAAAACATTGCTCTTTGGACCGTTTGCGGGCTTCTCTCCGAAGTTCTTAAAAACCGGTTCTATGTTTGATTTGCTCGGTTCCGTAAAGCCGGATAATGTCTTTACGATGTTGGCCGCAGGGGCAAAAAACGTTCCATTGACAAAATACCTGATCCAGCAAGTTATGCTTTCGAAAGAGCAACGGATGGAAGAGCTGCGCGAGTTTATCCCGAACGCCAAAAGCGAGGATTGGGATATCGTGGTAGCCGGCCAACGTGTGCAAGTGATCAAAGATACGGAGGCAGGCGGCAAAGGAACGCTTCAGTTTGGTACGGAAGTCATTAGTGCCGCTGATGGCTCGATCGCCGCATTGCTTGGTGCATCTCCTGGTGCGTCTACCGCCGTTTCCGTCATGCTTGAGTTAATCAAAAAATGTTTCCCAGAGCAAATCCAAGAATGGGAACCGAAAATCAAAGAAATGATTCCTTCTTATGGCGTGTCTTTATTGAAAAACCCAGAGCTTATAGAGGAAATTCATACGTCAACTGGGCGGGCGCTTGGTCTATCCAGTCCAGAATTGGCCCTCGTCTAGCAGGTAGAACAAATTAGCGGTCTTCGTCCCGAATTACAGGGGGCGAAGACCGTTTTTGTTTTTTCTGCAACCCTTACACTCCAGGCTAACTCATGGTCTAATTATTCAAATGGTGGCAACTCGGCCCTTTTGAGACAAACCCGTTTAAAGTCGATAGTAAGCAGATAATTGCTATCGCTCTCTCATAGAAATAAACCATTGTTGAATCCTCAAACTTCCCCATCGGTACCCCTCTAGGGATTAAAGACTACAAATAAGAATTCTTTAGTCTAAAATAGGACAAAACACCCGCAAAAGACTGTGAAAGCGTTACCAAAAACTATATAATAATACATAATTTTGAATGAAAGTGAGGGTGTCCAAATTGAAAATCAAGCATCTCAAAATTAGTGAAGTTGAAGAGCACTGGAATTCAGCAGGAACTCGAATTCTAAAATATACCCTCGAAATGTACCATGAAGGGTTAAAGGAACATAAAATAGTATCTGCTCCAGAGATTGATATCCTTGAAAATAAAGTGAATTTACAAGCCCAAAAATGGTTGGAAAAGTGGCGGGATGTAGAAAACAAACAAAAAATGAACGAAGAAAAGGAAGCTAATATAGTTGAAGCGAGTGTAAGGACAAAGGCAGCAGAATCGGACATAAAAAGAATCGAAGACCTATTAATTCACACTTTATCCGTGGATGATTCTGTGAATTGGGAGGATTTAAAAAGGAAAGATGATTTTTCTGAAATTTTTCCGGAGAAACCAAACCCTGAGACAAAGAAAGAATACCCCGAAAAACCCGATAAGGGTGTTCCAGTATTTACCTTCCTGGAAAAGATACTAAAATCAAAGAGAGAGAAGAAAATCAAAGAATTTGAAAACAATTATGCATTAGAACTCCTTAAATGGGAAGAGGAAAAGGCATGTATTGACGAATATAACCGAAGTCTGGATAAAGAATATGACGAGAAGGTACAAAAATGGCAACTCGAGGTTGATGATTGGACTAAGAGAAAGGAAGATTTTTTATCTAAGCAGGAAGAATTTAATGCGAAAATTGAGCAATTAAAAGAGTCTTATTTTAGTCATAATCCTGTAGCAATTGTAGAATATTGTGATATGGTTTTAGAAAACTCGCAATACCCTGATAATTTTCCTAAAAGTTATGAAATAGAATATAACCCCGATAGTAAAATCCTAATTATTGAATATCAGTTGCCATCAATAGAATGCATTCCAACGATAAAAGAAGTTAAATATGTGGCATCAAAAAAAGAATTGAAAGAAATTCATTACCCTGAATCACAGACACTAAAGTTGTTCGATGAAACGTTATATAAAATTACACTTAGGTCAATTCATGAAATTTTTGAGGCTGATGCTGCTAACGCTATTGAATCAGTTTCATATAATGGTTGGGTAAGAGCTATCAATAAGGCAACAGGAAGGGAAGAGAATAATTGTATTCTCTCCATTCAAGTGAGGAAAGTGGATTTTTTGCAAATTGATTTGGCCAATGTTGAACCGAAAGTATGTTTCAAAAACTTTAAGGGAGTTGCAAGCAGTAAATTAAGTTCTTTAACCCCTATTCAACCAATCCTGCAGATTACGAGAAGTGATAAACGATTTGTAGACAGTTATGAAGTTTCAAATCAAATCGATAGTACTACGAACCTTGCGGCCATGGATTGGGAGGATTTTGAACACCTCATTAGAGAAGTTTTCGAAAAGGAATTTATTTCAAATGGGGGTGAAGTGAAAGTAACACAAGCAAGTAGAGATGGTGGGGTAGATGTTATAGCCTTTGATCCAGATCCCATCCGGGGTGGGAAAATTATAATTCAAGCAAAACGATATACAAATACGGTTAGTGTATCTGCAGTCAGGGACTTGTATGGAGCTATCGTAAATGAGGGAGCTACAAAAGGAATACTTGTATCCACAGCTGATTACGGTCCAGATGCCTATGAATTTGCTAAGGGAAAGCCAATAACACTTTTGAATGGATCGAATCTCTTGTACTTATTAGAAAAGCATGGACAACACGCAAGAATAGATCTGAAAGAAGCTAAAAAAATATTAGCCGAGAATGATTCGAAAAGGAATCAATAGTTTAGAGACAACAGGCATTGACAGCGAAATACAAGTAACCATATATTTGCACATCATGGTAAGTAAGTAACGTTCGAATATCATATTCGGGCGTTTTTTCCGTTTTTGTCATATTTCAATCAATCCCGTCTACCCATACTCTCCCGCGCCATCTGCAAAAACTGCTGCAACCCTTTGGACAGCCATCTTTCCTTGTGATAGCAGGCATAAATAAAGCGTTCTGGTTCCGGTGGAGGAAGAGGTGCACAAGCAAGTATGTGATTGTTCACTTCTTCTGTTACGGCTTGTCTGGACAGGAACGATATGCTGTTGCCGAGCATTAACGCCCGTTTGATCGACTCCAGCGAATCCAGCTCCATACAGGTTCGCAGCTTGATCTTGTGGGCAGCAGCCCATTGTGTAGTCATTTGGCTTGTCGTGGAATGCGTGCCGTGAAAAATGAACGGTTCTTGCGCAAGATCGAGAGCATCGATGCTGCTCATAGCGGCAAATCGATGAGCAGCCGAGAACACGATCACCAACTCATCTTCGCCCATCAGGTGGATGTGGAGCTTGGGTTCATCGAACGGCTGAGACGAAATAAAGCCGAGATCAATTTGGTGCTCCAGGAGCAATTGTTGAATGACAGGAGCGGGTTTGATCATCAGCTTGACGGACATGCCGGGATACTCCCGACTGAATTGGCTGATCACTTGGGGCAGCAGATACGTTCCTGGAACATAGCTGGCTCCGATGGTGATCGTTCCTCGCTCCACATCGCGGAATTCCAATAGCATCCGCTCCGTTTCTTTCGACAGAGCTGTAATTTTGGACGCATAATGCAACAGGGCGTTGCCAGCCTCGGTCAGTAATATCACGCCTCCGCGCTGCTCAAACAAGCGAACCCCGTAGTACTCCTCCAAACTCTTCATATGAAACGTCACCGTAGGTTGTTTGATCCTCATCACTTCAGCGACAGAAGATACCTTTTTATATTTGGACAAGAGCATGACGATTTCCAGCTTCGTAATATTCATTTTGCGCTCCCCCTCGTATGAACCCTTCTGGCATTTCCGGACGTTTTGCACCCCTATTATAGAGAAAATCGATACGAACCAATAGATCATAATAGAAAATTTAACGATGACGATACGAAAGGTTAACACTAGCAAAAAACAACTGCCGTACACTCAAAGTAGATTCGTAGAACAGGAAGGAAAACGGCAATGGATCTAATCGTAAAGCAACTAACCAAGTCCTTTGGAGCTGTACAAGCGCTCCAGCCACTTGATCTGCATATTCGATCCGGGGAGTTTACGACATTGCTCGGTCCGTCGGGCTGCGGCAAGACCACGCTGCTGCGGATGATTGCCGGCTTGGAAACGCCCGATAGCGGTGAAATCTGGCTCGACGACGAGTGCGTGTTTTCCTCAGAGAAAGGGGTGTTCAAGCCTGTCCATAAACGAAAGCTCGGGATGGTTTTTCAGGACTTCGCTCTTTGGCCGCATCTGACGGTGTACGAGAATGTCGCCTTTGGTTTAAAAGCGGCGAAGCAAACCAACGGGATGAAAGAGCGAGTCATGGACGCGATTGGAGCCGTTCGTCTGAGTGGCTTGGAACAACGCTACCCTAGCCAGCTTTCAGGTGGTCAGCAGCAGCGGGTCGCTTTTGCCAGAGCGATCGCGGTCGAGCCAAAGCTGATATTGTTCGATGAACCGTTGAGTGCGCTGGACGCGCTTTTACGGGATGAGATGCGGGATGAGCTCTTGCACCTGGTGCAGTCGAGAGGACTTACCGCGATCTACGTGACCCATGATCAGCTGGAGGCGATGTCGATGTCTGACCAGATCTTGGTCATGCAGGGGGGCAAGGTGCTGCAAAAAGGAGCGCCGGAGGAGATCTACCACCGCCCGACAGAGCCATTCGTAGCGAAGTTCGTGGGGAAATCAAACTGGATTGACCCGGACAAGCGGATGATCCGACCGGAAAAGCTGCGTTGGACGGGGCGTCCTGGAGATTTGACCTGGTCCGCTGTCGTGAAACGGGTTAGCTACCTGGGAGATCGGTATGAGATCACGCTGGAGCTGGAGGATGGGACCGTATGGGCAGGCTATCACGATCAACGCTTACAGGCAGGGGACCGTGTCCTCGTATACGCATCACCGCATGACACTCATTCGATTCATCCAATAAAGGAGGAAATATACGTATGAAAGCGTCAAAAATGGTCGGCCGTGCAGGGAAAGCAGCATTTCTGACAATGACAATGAGTCTGGCATTGCTCGTAACAGCTTGTGGGAGCAATTCCGCAGCGGGTACACCGAGCAGCAACCAAACTGCAAGTACGACGGCTCCGACACAGACTGCAAGTACAGAATCGGAGCCGACACCGAAGTCAGATAAGCTGACTGTCTATGTGGCGGGTCCGGGCAAGATGGCTGCCCAGATCAAAGAAGGCTTTGAAGCGAAAACAGGCATCAAAATCGAGCAATTCGATGGAACCACAGGCAAAATCCTGGCCCGTCTGGAAGCGGAAAAAAGCAATCCGGTCGCAGATGTGGTAATTCTGGCGTCTTGGCCGTCGGGACTGTCTTTGAAGGAACAGGGCTTGACCCAAAGCTACGCGGATGCCCAGCATGATGACAAGCTTTATGACACCTGGGTCGATCAGGATAAACACCTGTTTGGCTACAGCGCATCTGCTCTGGGAATCACCTACAACACCAAGCTGGTAAGCAATCCGCCCGCTGATTGGGCAGATTTGACCAAACCGGAATGGAAGGGTGCTGTCAACATCCCCGATCCGTCCTTGTCCGGCTCTGCATTGGATTTTATCTCCGGGTATCTGAATGAGAATGGAGATGGCGGATGGACGCTGTTCAAATCGTTGAAAGCGAACGATGTAGCGTTGGCGGGTGCCAATAAAGAAGCGCTTGATCCTGTCATTACCGGTGCAAAAAGCGTCGTGATGGCTGGTGTGGATTACATGGCTTATGAGGCGATGGCCAAAGGCGAGCATATCGATATTACATACCCGGCGAGCGGCACGGTGATCAATCCGCGCCCGGCGATGATTATGAAGGATGCGAAAAATCTGGAGAACGCGAAGCTGTTTATGGACTACCTGCTTTCAGATGAAGCGCAAAAAATCGTAGCGGACAGCTACCTGTTGCCTGGACGTACCGATATTCCCGCACATGAAAGCCGTACGCAAGTGAAGGAAATCAAAGAGTTGAAATATGACTGGAACTGGATGACGGAAAAGGGTCCTGCGATCACTTCTGAGTTTTTGGGAATTTTTAAATAAAACAACGAGGTTATGATGAAGCCTTCAACTTCTGCAAGAATAAACAGGTCGTGGGGTGTGGCGCTGGCGCTTGTGCTGATGATATTGCTTGTCGTCACGCCCCTTCTTTTCATTTTGCATACGAGCGTCACTCCGAATGATCAATGGAACGTGCTGGCACCGCTGCAGGTCATTATGGATGCTGAATTGAGCGTGGTGCTGACGAATTCCATCATTCTTGGCTTTTGGGTTGTGGCAGGGGCCTCCATTTTGGCTTTGCCGATGTCGTTCCTGACCGCCAAGACAAGTCTGGCCAGGCATAAATGGCTGGATGTCGTGCTGATCATTCCGTTTATGACACCGCCTTACATCGGATCGATGGGCTGGATGCTCTTTATGCAGCGGCGCGGCTTTTTGGAGCAGATGGTGCCTTTTACCGAAGAGCTGACACCCTATTTCTTCTCTTTATTCGGAATGGTTACGATTATGAGTCTGCATCTGTTCCCGTTTCTCTATCTGATTCTGCGCAATGCGTTGCGTCGGATCGGGGCAGGCTACGAGGAAGCCGGGGCTGTCTATGGGGGCGGGTTCGTGTACCGCTTCCGCAGAATTTTCGTGCCGCTGCTGCTTGGCAGCTATGCGATGGGGGCTTTGCTGGTTTTTGTGAAGACGATTGCGGAGTTCGGTACGCCAGCTACTTTTGGCCGCAAGATCGGGTACCATGTGCTGACCAGTGAAATTCACAGATTTACGTCCAGCTGGCCGATCGATTTTAGCAAAGCGACCGCGCTCGCTTCCGTCTTGTTGGCTACCTGTCTCATCTTTTGGTATGGGCAAAATCTGATCTCCCGCCGTTATGACTATCAAACACTGGGGGGCAAAGGCTCCAAGGTAAAGCTGATTCATCTGAAAGGGTGGGGGCGCTTTACGGCCTGGGGCTACATCGTTTTTTTGTTAGCCACCGCTATTGGAATCCCATACTTTTCTATCATCGTCGCCTCCCTGCAAAAGCTGCGCGGGGACGGGCTGAGATGGGGGAACTTCACGCTGGAGCATTATCAAAGGCTGCTGACGTGGGGATCTCCGGGCATGGAAGCACTCCTGAACAGTCTGGGTCTGGCCTTGATTACGGCTACCATCGCGGTTGTGATCGGCACGTTCCTTGCCATGCAGATCAAGCATGCCAGCAGGGTGTCGGAGCGTGTAACCGATGTGTTTAGTCTGTTGCCCAACACAGTGCCAGGAATTGTAACCGTAGTCGGGCTGATATTGTTATGGAACGCTCCGTGGATGCCGATCAAAATTTACAATACGTACGGGATGGTCGTCCTCACCTATGTTGTGCTTTTCCTGCCATATACGGTCCAATACGTAAAATCCGGCTATCAGCAGATCGATGCCTCGTTGACCAATGCAGGACGGGTGTTTGGCGGAACGCCCTGGTATACCTTTCGCAGAGTCGTACTGCCTTTGCTTGTTCCGGGCATGATGGCGGGCTGGATGATGACATTTACGATCTCGATCCGGGAGCTGGTCGCATCGTTGATGATTTTGCCGCCTTCGATGAAGGTATCGGCCACCTATATTTATGCACAGTTTGAGCAAGGAGAGGTTTCGCTTGGGATGGCAATGGCTGTTATTTCTGTTGGATTGACAACCATTGTGCTGGCTGTAATGAACTACCGAGGCGCTGACAGGACGTGATGTGATTGATGCAAGTAGAGGTATGGGGCGGTGCAGGCGAGCATGGCCGCTCCTGTTATTACGTCCAGTTTGGACAACGATCGGTCCTGCTGGATTGTGGGGTAAAAAAGGGACAGGAAGACATGTATCCCCTGCTGGATGCAGCCAAAGTCCGCGGGCTAACGACCGTTTTTTTGTCCCATGCGCATGAAGACCACTCCATGGCGATACCGCTATTGTATCGTCATGGGTATAACGGGGTCGTTTGGACCACGCGCTCGACAGCGCATCAGCTGGAAAGCTATTATGCAAGCTGGCTAAGGTACGTGAGCGATGCCGGGAAAGAGATGCCCTATACAGCGGAACATATCGAGCAAGTGCGGTATCGTTTTTTGGAAGACGTGTCCGCACCGGGACAATGGTTTTCGGTGGAGCCTGGAATCGAGGCCTGCTGGGGCCCAAGTGGACATTTGGCTGGCTCCGTCTGGTTTCTGCTCAAAGCAGAGGGGCATACGCTTTTCTATTCGGGTGATTACAGTCCGGACTCAAGGCTGCTTTCAGCAAATTTGCCTGCCCCAGAGTATGTGAAGGATCTCTCACTCGCGATTATAGATGCAGCCTATGCGGATGATGAGACAGAACAGGAGATCCTGATCGAAACATTGGTTGAGACATGCAGACAGGTGTTGAATCGAGGAGGTCATGTTTGGCTACCAGTGCCGATGTGTGGCAGAGGTCATGAAATGATCGAAATTCTGGCCGAGGCGTTCCCCGACACTCAGATGCTATGTGATGAGCAGCTGGAGAAGGGCTTTCAGGCATTATGCGGGGACGAGTTTTGGTTTCAAGCGGACAAATGGCACGCATACAAGCAGATGTGGAGCAACCGCGTCCAGGTATTGAACGAGGAACAGGTGATGCGAAGAAGCACTTTGCCCGAGAGAACGATCTTCCTGTCAGCGGACCCGATGCTGCAATCGAGAGCTTCGGGGATTGTGCTGGAAGCCTGCCGAGCCCGCCAGGAAAACGCAATCCTTTTGACGGGACATGTCTATCCGGGGACGCGTGCTGCCCAATTGTTAGCCGAAGAAAAACCAGGTTTTGAAGTGACCCGATGCCGATACAAAATTCACCAGGGTCTTCCAGATGTGAGACGAATGCTTGATCAACTAAGGCCGAAATCAACCTTGCTCGTGCATGCTCCCAAAGTCAAGACGGATCGGTTGCAAACGAAGCTGATCGCTTCGGGCTATGACGGCATTTTCTCTTGTGTGCCGGGGGATACGATCATCATGGGATAGAGCAGTCAAAAATGACTGCTCTTTAAATTTTTTTGCCTTGAAAATTCCTGACTTCCATAATGAGATTGAATAATGTGGAATTTCCAAGTCTAGAATAGTAACACCTGTAAACATGGGGGTGTTACCATTATATGTATGTAAAATGTCCGTCCTGCAACAGAGAAGTAAAGATCAAAAAAAATGGCAATGGGAGATGTGTATGTGGGGCAAATATTAAGGTGATCAATTGAATGATACCCAAAGCCTATTTGTAAAAAAGTGCGATATTTTACACATAAGTATGGACATCAACCTGCTATATGTGTAAATATCTTTATATAATAGGTCAAGGGGTGTGTCGGAAAATGAGATATCTTTATAAAATCTATCATGAAATACCCGTTACAGATTTCCACGAAATACACCAAAAGAGATTCAAATTTGATACAACGATTCGTTTAGGTCTGTCGATAAAGCCGATGAAACAGCCGCATTCATATGAATTATATTACGTTCCTACAAATAAAATGTTAGAGATGGTAAGCAAAATCCATCTCATTTCCAATTCCTTTTTGCAGACATTTCAGATACTTCCTACGGTTGCACAGAAACAATTCATTAATGAGTGTCTGGTCGAAGAATTATATAATACGAATCAATTAGAAGGAATTAGAAGCACGAGAGAGGAGATTGCCAGAAGCGCAAAAGAGGTCAAACTAAATAAGAAAACAAAAACTAGATTTGCGAGTATGATTAAGTCCTATTTACGTCTGCTAAATAATGATATCGAGTTGCCGGAGTCCGCGAAAGATATTAGAGCGATCTATGACGAGATTACCAATGGAGAAATCGAACAACAGGAATTACCAGATGGAGAAGTTTTTCGAAAGGAAATCACCTATATTTTAAAAAAATCAGGTACTGGCAAGGTCATTCATCAGGGGATAACCCCAGAAAAGGAAATCATCCATAAGACCGAACAGTTACTGAGGTTTATGAATGATAATGACGAAATCCCTGCTCTTATAAGGGTCGCTATTGGACATTATTATTTTGGGTATATTCACCCTTTCTATGATGGGAATGGACGAACTTCAAGGTTTATCAGCAGTATATATTTATCAAAGGTGTTGGGAAATATCGCCTCTCTATCATTGTCCAGAGGATCAAATAAATATAAAAATAAGTATCTAGATATTTTCGAGATTACCAATAGCATCAAGAGCAGAGGAGAAATGAATTGTTTTATTGAGACTTTTTTAAGGATTATCATAGATACTCTGGTCCAAATGAACGCGGAGTTAAAAGAAAAAAGCGAGTTGTTGAGTATCGCTGCACAAAAAATAGATGTTGAACCCAAGTTGGCAAATAAGGAAGAACTTCATAAAGATATTATGTTGATATTAGCGCAAAACCATTTCTTTGATTCAAGTATGGGACTTACAATTAAGGAGTTGGCGGCCATTGTCAGCAAATCAGAAGCAACGATTAGGAAGATTGTAAGGGACTTAATTGCTATGTCTCTCATCGAGCAAAAAGGTGAACGACCGGCATATTACTGTATGAAACAAGAGTATTTTGAAATCTAGCATGCTTACATAGACAGTCACAAACGGCTGTCTTTCTTTGCATAATAGTGAGAGAAATAAAGGACGAACATGATGATAAACTTTTAGAAACTAGCGGATAAGAGGTGATCTTTCATGGAGAAAACAAGATCGATTCGTACCTATAAAGCCGTCACAGAAGCCAAGTACCTGTCCGTAGAAAACGCACAGCGCTATCGGGCCATCTTGCGCTATTTCTATGAAGAGCAACAGAGACTGCGTTACTGGTTAAGACCGGAAGAAATCCTTCAAGCGGTCAAAGAAAGAATAGAGCCCAGCGATGCTTCTTCTTACAACGAAGATTTACTACAGCTGGATTTGCAACAATTGCATGATTGGGGCAATTTGCAACGGAAGCAGTCCGGAAAGGTGAATAAAATCGAGGATTTTAAGAAAAAGCGGTATCGTTATCAGGCGACCCCTTACACGATCAAGTTTGAGCGTTTGATTGAGGATTTGGAGGAGATGGGGGATGCGTACGGCGGCTCCCTGGAGGTCACCCAATTTGAAAAGCTGGTAGAAACGCTTCGCTGGCTGACAAGACTGGCCCGTGTCTCTTTCCATCGACCAGGTGAGCGCCCAAGGTACGAGATGGAAGATTGGAGCAACGAAAAGCTTTATGATTGGTGGACGGAATTGTATGAGCAGTTTCGTAAGGTGACCAACAATGCAAGAGATTATATGGCGAGCCTAGACAGCGTACAGGTAGAAGATGCGATGATGACCGAACAATTCCTCCTGTACAAGGACAAGGTGACAGACTATTTGAGGCGGTTCATGATGGGGCTGCAGCGCAGTTCATATCAGATTGAAGGGCTGCTGGTACAGGTAGACCGCAGACTGTTGCAAGATCTCTTGCACCGGGTAGCAAGCTACGAGGTTTCGATCCCTCGCTTCGAACAGACGGCTTGGACTAAGGAAGACTATACAGCACGTTTTTTTGAGCAGTGGGAAGGGATTTGGCACTGGTTCTTGGGAGACGGAAGCGGTCGGGGCAGTGATCTAGAAGATCTGCAGCGCGAAACAAACGAGGCGATACGCAGAATAGCGCGCTATGCGCAGCGAATGGGAGAGCGGCAATCCAGTATGCGAAGCCGCAGAGCGGACTATCTGTATCTCGCCAAATGGTTTGCATCCCATGAAGAAGTGGAGCCGGCCCATTGTTTGTCCGCAGCCGTATTCGGGATCACGGAGATGCACCATTTCTGGGTGGAAGGACCGAAGTCAACGGAGGACATTTACTGCGAAATTTGGGACATGCCAGCATCCGACTATGACGTGAAGCCGCGCATCAATGGTTATCGGGAGAGGACAAGACCGAGCAAGATTGATACAAAAGATGAGCAGAAAGAAGCCATGCTCGCCGCCTACTTGCAACAGAAAGCACAGCGGCAGAGCAGATTGAACGAATTATTTGCCGCAGATCGGGTAAGTTTGCGGGATTTGCCAATCGTGGAGCCCTTTGTGCGGCAAACCTTGCTCGGATGGATCGGAAAAAGCATGGCGTCACCGGCACGAGAAGGAAAAACAGATGACGGCAGAAGATTTAGGCTGACGGAGATGGGGACTGGGGAGCGAATCAGACTGCAGTGTACCGATGGCGTATTGGAATTGCCGGATTTCGTGTTGTACTTTCTGGATGAAAGCAAGGTGAAGAGATGAGTGAACAGCAGGCTACTGATACCAGGTATACATCCCGATTTGATGATTTGGCAAGACAAGCGGCCTGGGAACTGCTAAGAAGGCTATGGATCCCGAGAAGCGATATTCTTGTTTACCAGGCAGTTCGCGACCGTGAGATGGTGCTGCGTTCCTTTTTCAATGAAAAACTGGGCTTTCGCCTTTTAATCCACTACGAATTTGTCAAGCTGGAGAAGTTTGTAAGCAGAGGAATCCGCCCGTGGATGGGGTTGCCTGGCTTGCTGGAAGTGCGCGACTACGTGTTTTTTTGCTTGTTGATGGCGTTTTTAGAGACGAAGAGCGTAGATGATCAATTCCTGCTCTCAGACATATGTGAGGAGGTCAAAGCATCCTATCCGGGGCAAGATGTTGTCGACTGGACAAGCTACGAACAACGTAAATCACTGGTTCGGGTCTTGCAGCTCGCTCGGGAATGGGAGCTACTCGTAGTCGTAGACGGTGACGATTTAGGGTTTACAGCTTCAGAGCAAGCGGATGTGCTTTATGAAGCCACCCCGTTGGTCAAATACTTTTTGCGAGCGTATCCGCGCGATCTGATGCAGTTTGAGACAGCTGAGGATTTCATGCGGATAGTGGAGTCAGAAAACGAAACGCTGGCCCGCAGGCACCGCGTGTACAGGCAACTTCTGCTTACCCCGGGAGTTCGGGAGGAAGAGCTGGACGACGGAGATTGGACGTATCTGCGGAATCAGCGAAACGTGATTGCCCGTGACTTTGATGAGACAGTATCCATGTCGTTGGAACTCTACGGACATGATGCCATGCTGGTGCACTATGGAAGAAGCCAAAGCTTAACCTTGTATCCAGATGCGAGAGCGATTAGCGATGTCGTCTACTTTTTTGCCAGAGCAGTACGCGGTCAAATCGATATGGGAGAACTGCAGCGTCAAAAGGACGGCTGTATTCTGCTCACGCCCGTCGATTTCGGGAACCTTCTCGTTCAATGTCGTACCGACTTTGGGGATGGTTGGGGGAAAGCGTTGCGGGACCTGTCTGACAAACAGCTGGCCAAACTCTTACTGGAAGAGATGGAGGCGTGGGGATTGGTGCAGCGTCATGAACAGGAGGAACTCATTCGGGTCATGCCGCGACTGGGTAGAATCATGGCCCGTTACCCGAAGGATTACGAGAAAAAGTTGAAAAATGAAGGCGGTGGTGGAACAGATGGAGACACAGAATAAGATCAATAGATGGCAGTTGTCCAGAGCGGGTCTGGTCAATTTCTGGTACTACGGCGATGAAAGCTTTGATTTTGCGGACGGGAAACTGTTGCTTCGCGGAACGAACGGTTCCGGAAAATCGGTTACGATGCAAAGCTTGCTTCCTGTCGTACTGGATGGGAAGAAAAGCCCGGATCGGCTGGATCCCTTTGGCTCCAAGGCGCGGCGCATGGAAGATTACCTTTTGGGAGAAAAAGAGGTCACTGGTCGGGATGAACGCACCGGTTATCTTTATCTGGAATTTTGCAAACCGTACACCGCGCAATTTCTGACCATAGGCATCGGCCTGCGGGCAAAACGAAACGCACAAATGGACTTCTGGGGATTTTCCATCCAGGACAACCGAAGGATCGGGAAGGATTTCTATCTGTACCGGAATGTGTATAATGCCGAGACGCAGGAGCAGGAGCGAATCCCTTTAGCGAAGAGAGAATTAGAGCGCGAGATCAGTCAGGGAGGCAGAGTGGTGTTTTCCCAGAGCGATTACGCGGAGATGGTGAACAAGTTGCTGTTCGGATTCTCTTCGGCAGAC
This sequence comes from Brevibacillus panacihumi W25, assembly GCF_000503775.1. Lineage (GTDB taxonomy): Bacteria > Bacillota > Bacilli > Brevibacillales > Brevibacillaceae > Brevibacillus > Brevibacillus panacihumi_A. The sequence continues at coordinate 546,123 of NZ_KI629786.1, forward strand.
AGCTATGAAGATTTGATCAAATTGCTGATTCAACTGCGCAGTCCCAAATTGTCCAAGGATTTCAAACCGACAGTCATCTACAACATCCTGGAAAATTCTCTGCCTGGCTTGTCTGATGAAGAGCTGAGGCCGTTGTCAGATGCGATTGAGTCCATGGATCGCACCAAGCTCCAGCTGGAACAATTGGAGCGAGATCACAAGTCATTGGCGCGGATTGCCAAGGACTACACCGAGTATAACCGCTTTATCTGGTTTGACAAGGCGAAGGGACTGGCAGATGCTGTACAGGCTGCACGTTCCGCACAAAGGAAAGCCCAGGAGTATCGCCAGCTTCTCGTGCGTGAAGAAGAAGAACTGACCAGGCTGCAATCCGAACAAGAAGCACTTGCGTTGGAGCAGTTGACTCTGACAGCGGAACACGATCGTCTGAAAGAGAATGATTTTGCCAAAGCTGAAGCGGAACAGGTCGAAGTGGATGGCCAGCTGAAGAGGGAAGAATCACGGCTGACTGCCAAAAGGAAAGAGTCCGATGTCAAGCGGGAGAAGGTCAGCCAGCTCCACCGGACAATAGATGACATCCAGCTGAAAATGAAGCAGGCCGATGCCGATATGGCTGATTTGCTGGAGAGTATGGAGGATGCTGTCGGGGAGAACGAATTTCCGGTACATGAAGTAGCTCGCGGCGAGTTTGAACGGGCGCAAGCGGGCTACTCGATGGAACTTTGGCAAAAAGAGTCCCGGCAGTATCGCGATCAGCTGCAGCAAACGCTGGATCAGGCTGTCAAAACGGCAGAAGCGGAACGAAATCGTCTGGAAGCGGAACGCGCGCTGGGAGACGCCCAAAAAATGGTGGATGAGTTGCAGCGTGAACAAGATAAGTGGGAACGTGTCGTAGAAGAAGAAAAGGATGGGCTCATTGCCAACTTACATCAGTGGCAAGGTGAGGCGCAGGAGTTAAAGCTGTCTGTTGAGGCTGTTAGAGAAACCATTCGGCGCATTACCAAGTTTGAAGCTTCGGATCGTTACGAAATAGTCAGGGAACCGCTGAACCAATCCTATCAGCTTTTCCGGCAAAAGATTCGGGATCAGCTCGCGGATCTGGGAAGGAAAGTCGAGGATACAAAGCTGGACCGTCAAAAGGCAGAGGCTGAACTCCACATCTGGCTGGCGAAAAAAGAGCCTGAACCGCCGCGTCATGAACAGACAGAGGTGGCGAGAACGTGGCTGACAAACCAAGGCATCCCCTATGTGCCTTTGTACGAAGCGGTCGAATACCGTCCGGAGGTGCCTGAAGAAACGAGGGCCGCGATTGAGTCCGCCTTGAAGGAAGCGGGGCTCCTGGATGCGCTGATCATTCCGCATACCTATCTGGATCGTCTTGATGTGTGGGCGGATCAGATCAAAGACAGGGTGATTGTACCTGAGCCGCAACTGTTTGCCCACACCATCAGCGAATGGTTGACGCCTTCTCCAGTGGAGGGGCTGGGTGTAGGCAAAGAAGATATCGAAGCAGTCCTGCAGACTGTAATGACAGAAAAAGCAGGCGGGTCATCCGTAGCTGCTTATGTCACTGCGAGCGGGACTTATGGTATGAGTGTATTGAGCGGTAATGCTCCTGTTATCGAAAAATCAGTGTTTGTAGGAAGGGAGGCACGGCGCAGATATCGCGACGAACAGCTGGCATTCTGGAGGAAAAAGATAGAAGAATTTGATCTGGAGCTGGAACGTCTGGGAAAAGATGTGCAAGGAATGGAGAACCGCTTGGACCTCCTTGGGCAGGAATATCAGCAGTTCCCGTCGGGCCATGACCTTCTATCGGCTTTGCAGGCTGTCGAACAGATCCGGCAGCGTCTGGTGATCTGGCAAGAAGAAGTGCAGAACCGCAATCGAAAAGTTCGTGCTGCCGTGGAAACGCTGTACCGGGAGCGGGAAAAGCTGAAGCAAGGCGCAGACGGATTGACCATTCCGCTGGACGAAGATATACTTCGTCAGGCACTTCGCTCCATGCAGGATTATCTGGAAGACCTGCGTCAATTGGAGACGGCTTACCGCGAGAAACTGAATTTGACTGATCGGCTTCGTGTCACGGAAGGGCTGCATGAAGATGCGATCTATGACTGGGATCGGCTGCGCGGCGAAGAAAATGAACTGCAAATGGGTGTAGAACAGCTGAACCAGCGCCTTCAGTCGATCGATCGGATGCTAGCTTCTCAGGGAGCAGAGGAGATTCGTGCAAGAATTCGTTACTGCAAGGAAAGGTTGAGAGAACTTCCTGAATTGATGACAGCCACGGCTGGAGCGATAGGAAACGCCAGGGCGAAATGTGAGCAATACAAGGAGAATCAAGTGGAGGCCGACAAAATGGCCGAGGTTCGTCAACATTTGCAGACGGCCTGGTGGAAAGTATTTTCCGATGAATACGCCTTAGGCCTTTGGCGTTACCTGGATTTATTCCAGGAGGAAGCTGCCGCAGAAGGCGTGCAGCACCAGCTCGATGATTTCGCGATTCGCGTGGTAAAAAAGCTTCAGCCGGCGATGGCGGAACGGGAGAGGGAGTATTATAACAATCAACTGCAGAGAACGTTTGAAAATGAACGACAGATTCATTTGCTGGAGTATCAGCCGACACTTGATTACGTGCATGAATACAAGGGAGAAGCGGCTGGGGAGCAACATGCCGAAGTATACCAGTTGACACATCTCTGGAAAGAGCTGAAGACCAGATCAAGACGGAGAACGATTTTGCTGGAGTACGAAGGCAAGCGATGCCATCCCTATGATTTGCAGGAAAAACTGGAACACGAGATTCAGATGCATCGCCTGTATCTGACAGCAGAGGATCGCAAAATTTTCGAGGAAGTGATCCTGCAAAGCGTTGGACGTGTGATTAAACATCGCATCCATCGGGCGGAAAAATGGGTCGAGCGGATGAATGAATTGATGTCCCAGCGTAATAGTTCGAGCGGACTTACCTTCTCATTGAAGTGGCTTCCTCGGGCAGCGGAAAATGAGTTGCAAATGGATACCGCCGATTTGGTGGAATTCCTACGCAAGGACCCTGCCTTGATGAGGGAGCAGGATATCGAGCGCATCACCAACCATTTCCGCTCCCATATCGACAGGGCCAAGCGGGATATCAGCGGGGCCGCAGAGGGCAGCGGAGAAACCCTGCATCAGATTATGAAAAGAATCCTGGACTACCGTCATTGGTTTACGTTTAAGCTTTTCCACAAACGCGAAGGAGAGCCGAACAAAGAGCTCACAGACCGCCTTTTCTTTACCTTTAGTGGTGGCGAGAAAGCGATGGCAATGTATATACCGCTCCTGTCTGCAGCGTACTCTCGATACTTGGAAGCAGATTCGCTTGCACCGCGGATCATCTCTCTCGATGAGGCCTTTGCGGGAGTGGATGAGAATAACATCCGGGACATGTTTGAGCTTGTGGAACAATTGGGTTTCAACTACATCATGAATTCACAGGCTTTGTGGGGAGATTACGACACGGTCTCTCGCCTGGCCATCTGTGAATTGATTCGTCCCAAAAATGCGGACGTCGTCGCAGTCGCCCGATATTTGTGGGAGGGCGGCACGTTGCATGTGATGAACGAAGAATGGACGGATTGGGGAGATTCCGAGGTTGCAGTCAGCCTGGAGGAAGATACTGATGACGAAGAATGAGGACCGGCAGCTTCGTCATCAGGCAGACAGCTATTTTCGCTCCCGATCGCAAGGCTATGACCGCCTGTTCAAGGGATTGCTTCGGAAGTATCGCAGTCTCGGTCATTTTGGCGGGAAGCTGACGTTGCCCCGACTGTCACTGGAAGAAGCGGATGTTTTGACAGGTCTGCTGAACAAGCGTTTTGATCCGGGATCAGACGGAATCATACGGGTCTCAGATGTGGAAAGCGGATTTGCGAAAACAAAATATGCGCAGCTTGACTTGCTTTCCATCCTAGAGGGATATTTCGGGGAACCGATTGTCAGCAAAAAAGAGGAGCAGCTTTTGCAGGAACGTGAGTGGGACCTGTTTTGGGCAGACTTGCTGGAGACCGTCGCAGAAGAGCCTTGTTCAAAGGCGCAAGGCTGGATACAGGCGCTAGCCAAACATCAGGGCACGGGCGCTCTGGCAGTCAGCCAGTGGTGGAGTGCATCTGCGGAAGAACTTCGGGAAGCTTTGCTGACAGTCGTACGAGCTGTCCGCCATCTTGATCGGATGGCGGACGGCGAATATATCCGTCTGGCTGTGTTGGCGACACAAGTGACGGGTAATCCGCACGGTTTCGATATGCAAACACAGTTAGGAAAATTGCTGCTTTATGCAATTTGTTATATATTGGAAAAGGTTGGCCCATCCAATGCGGAAGAAATGACGCAAATTTTGTACGAATGTCAGATTCTCAGAGATGATCTGTCTTCACAGGTCGCTATTAGCGGAATTGTGGGGCAAAACACGAGGGGGCGTGGGTATCTCGGAAGCGAAAAGGAGGTCTACGGCCTGCCACTTCGCACGGTAGTCAAATATGCAGGATTTGAACCGTATTTGATGGAGGGTGGGGTGAAGCGGGTTTGGATTGTAGAAAATCCCGCTGTGTTCTCCTCGATTTTGGATCGTTGGGAGCATGATTATCCGGAAGAGGCTCTGCCGCCATTGGTCTGTTCCTCGGGCCAGTTTTCCCTGGCGGTGCTCGCCTTGTGTGACCGCCTGGCAGCAGCTGGATGCCAGATGTTCTACTCTGGCGATTATGACCCCGAGGGTTTTCAAATGGCTATACGCTTGTGGCGCCGTTATGGAGACGAACATGTGGCGTTCTGGCGATACCAGGAAGAGGATTATACATCGAAGGTGCAAGAAATCCCGATCGAAGAGAGAAGATGGAATCAGCTGCGGAAGCTTGTCGAGGACGAAGGGAGCAGGGACTTGCCTGCCGATCTGGTAAAAACCATGCAAACGGCACTGCGGGAGTATAAACCAGTATATCAGGAGGCGTTGCTGGATAATCTCTACCTGGACATCAAGACGGCGTTGGTGACGAGAATAGTTGAGAGAGCGTAGGTTTTTGGACCTAGCTCTCTATTTATTTTTGCGGTATACACGATTTTCCAGAAATGATATATGATTAGAAGTGACATCATGCGACAAAAAACAAGGGTTTCTGGCAATGGATTCATACGAGACTAACGTCACAAGCTGAACATGTACTTCACGAGGATTGGAGGGGTAAATATGGTATTCATCGCACATATTCGTGAAAGTGATAAGCAAATTCAAAGCGTGGAAGAGCATTTGCTCGGGGTCAAGGCATTGGCAGAAACGATTGGGGACAAGATTGGAGTCAAGCATATAGCGGGTCTGGCAGGCATGCTTCATGATATGGGCAAATTTACGCATCAGTTTAAAAACTACATCATTGAAGCTGTACAAAATCCGGAAAATCCGCCGAAACGGGGAAGTGTTGATCATTCTACTTCGGGCGGACGGTTATTGTACCAGAAGTATCATACGGGAGTTCCGTCCAGAGGAGGGTGGATTTTGGCGGAGGTGGTAGGAAACGCCGTTATTTCCCATCACTCTTATCTCCATGATTTTCTCAACTCTGATCAGGAGTCCCCTTACCTTCGTCGTGTAGAGGAGCGGGAATTACCAGAATATGAGCGGTCGATGGAGAATTTTTTTACTTATGTCATTTGTGAAGAAAAATTTCAGCAGTATGTATCACGAGCAGTAGAAGAACTGGAGGAATTTCTAAGCAAACCCTTTGCCGCAAATGGCGAGAGCAAGCTGATGCTCCTGACCAAGTATATTTTTAGTGCCTTGATTGATGCAGATCGGACGAATACCAGATTATTTGAAGAAAACAGAAGTGAAGAACCGGAGCAGTGCCGCAAAGATTTATTTGAAACCTACTATAAAAAGCTGATGGACAAGATACGTGCCTTTCAAGAAGAGTCAGATGCCGACACACCAATCAATATACTAAGAAGAAAAATGTCAGATGAGTGCGACAAATTTGCTGAAAAACCTTCAGGCATTTATACGCTTTCAATCCCTACCGGCGGGGGAAAGACGTTGGCAAGTCTGCGTTACGCCCTCAAGCATGCCAGCCGAGAAGGGAAGAAACACGTCATTTATGTTGTCCCGTTTACAACCATCATTGAGCAAAACGCCGCAGAAGTGCGCAACATCTTGAAGGACGATGGAAACATTCTCGAGCATCACTCCAATGTGATTGATGATGAGCAGGATGACGATGAAGATCAGTCCGGGATGATCAATACCCGCCAAAAGTTAAAGCTGGCTAAGGATAACTGGGATTCTCCAATTATTTTCACAACCATGGTGCAGTTTTTGAATGTGTTCTATGCCAGAGGAAGCAGGAATATTCGTAGGCTTCATAATCTGTGTGAATCGGTGATTATTTTTGATGAGGTGCAAAAGGTTCCTGTCTCATGTGTATCGTTATTTAACCATGCGCTTAATTTCCTGAAAACATACGGTCGTTCCAGTCTGATTCTTTGCACAGCGACTCAGCCAGCTTTGTCTCGAGTGAAACATCAGTTAGATATCAATCCGGATGCGGAAATTATTCAAGACCTGAGTCAGGTCATAGATGCGTTTAAAAGGGTGGAAATTGTAGACAAGGCAACGGATGAGCTGTTTGATAATGAAAAACTGACTCAATTTATTCGTGAAAAGCTGGATGAGGTCCAAAGTATACTGGTTGTTTTGAATACGAAAACAGTTGTCAAAAATTTATATTGCGAATGGGAATCGAGTGAAGTGCCGCTCTACCATCTGAGCACTTCCATGTGCGCTTCCCATCGGAATACCATTTTGAAAAAGGTACGGAATCATCTGAAACATGGTGAGAAAGTGGTTTGCTTCAGCACGCAATTGATCGAGGCAGGGGTGGATGTCAGTTTTGATTGCGTGATTCGCTCTTTGTCTGGACTTGATTCGATTGCGCAGGCTGCCGGTCGATGCAACCGGCACGGGAAGAGAGAAATTCAACAAGTGTATGTGATTGATCACGTCGAGGAGAATCTGGATCATTTACCGGAAATCAAGGTAGGAAAAAAAATCTCCAAGAAAATCCTTATTGATCTGAAAGCCAATCCGAAGCATCATGGCGGTAATCTTTTGTCTGTTCGGGCTATGGATCGCTATTTTCAGGAGTTTTATGGAGACCTGGATAAGAGTTTAAACTATTTCATCCCGAAATTGAAAAAAGAGATGACCGAGTTGTTGATGTCGGACAAGACTATTAACTCATACTATTTGGCTTACAAGGACCGTTGGAAGAAACACCTCCCTTTGTATATTGCGAACAGTTACAGAACCGCTGCAGATTACTTTCAAGTGATTCACGATCATACTACAGCGGTGATTGTTCCTTACGAGGAGGGGAAAGAGATAATCGTCCAGTTAAATGGCAGTGGAACAATCGAGAATCTTTCTGGCTTATTGAGAAAAGCTCAGCAATACACGATCAATTTATTGCGTTATGAACGAGACCAATTGGCACAGAATGGCGGACTGGTACCGTTGCTGGGTGGGAAGGTTTGGGCATTGGCGGAGACGGCTTATAATAAAGAGTTTGGGGTTGATTTGGAGAACAATAGCGAATTAGAGGATTTATTAATTTGAGGATGATGAGAACCTATCCTCATTCTAGATAGGTTCTCCCGAATTATATACTATATTTTTCAATCCACGCCTTTGGCGACAATTTATTATACCATGCGCAATCAGAAATTTATAACAAGTTCATATAATATATAATTCAAGAAATTTTGTTGAATTACTATTTGTTTGCGCATACAATGTAAATAATGGAAATGTAAGGTTTGGTGGTGGTTGCTATGAAAGTCTAAACATTACGGAATGGGTACAGGTCAGAATAATAAGGGGGAAATATAGTGCAACAGAAATGTTTTTCTATCAAATTTAAGCAACTCTTAACCAAAGAGCCAAAAGGAATTGGAAACAAAAATAGGGTGACAAGATCGTATAGTATTGAGGTTAAATTTACAAACGCTCGCTATAGGGAAGAAGGACAAGACGTCATGTCAAGATACAGGGTTGTATCACAGGGGAATCAAGTATGATAAAGCTTTTAGAAGCCAGAGAAAAAAGAATCAACTGCGAATGATTAATATCAGTAATGGTAGGGTACACCGAGCCTTTCCTTAAACCACGTGGACAAGCAGGAAGAGAAAAGTTTGGGGTCAAGCTCATATATTGACACAAAACTTTTCTCTTCCTCCCCTACCCAATTGTTTATAGAAATCAATCGGGGATCAGGGAGAAACTCTAACATTATGAGGAGGTGTGACCATGCGAAACGCTATCGAGTTTATGGTCTACGGTGACTATGCGTTGTTTACCGACCCGTTAACAAAGCTCGGAGGAGAGAAACTCTCCTATCAAGTCCCAACCTATCAAGCTCTAAAGGGTATTGTGGAATCGATTTATTGGAAGCCGACGCTGATCATGGTCGTAGATGCAGTACGTGTCATGAAGCCGATCCGAATGGAATCAAAGGGGATTCGTCCGTTGGAATATGGTGGAGGCAATACACTGGCCAACTATACATATCTGAGAGATGTCTGCTATCAGGTCCGCGCGCATTTTGAATTCAACATGAACCGTCCGGATTTGGCCTATGATCGCAACGAGAATAAGCACCACAACATCCTGAAGCGCTCTCTGCGGGCAGGTGGAAGAAGAGACATCTTTCTCGGGGCGAGGGAATGTCAAGCATATGTCGAGCCATGCGTGTTTGGAGAAGGGGATGGTTTTTACGACAATTACGGCGGCGATCTTCATCTTGGCAACATGATCCACGGCATCAATTATCCGGATGAAACAGGCCGGAACCAATTGGAGGTTCGCTTGTGGAGTCCTGTAATGAAGGATGGCTATATTGAATTTATCAGACCAGAACAATGCACACAGGTAAGGACGATTATGGACATGACACCTAAGCGGTTTGACGACGCTAATGTCAGTTCCGCAGAAGAACTGTATGCACAGCTTGCAGTGGGGGGAAATCCATGAGTTGGCTGCTAAATCTGTACGAAACATACGAGTCTAACTTGGACCGGGTAGGCGAGACCGAGAAGAAACATAACGAACAAGAGTATACCTTGCTGCCGATCTCTCATACCACACAAAACGCCCACATCGAAGTGGAAATAACAGAGGATGGGGAGTATCACTCTGGCTCAGTCGTTGACAAAAGCGATGCCAATACGTTGATTCCGTGCACCGAAGACTCAGCAAGTCGTTCGGGTTCCAAAATTGCGCCTTATCCTTTACATGACAAGCTAAGCTATGTGGCGGGAGATTTCGTCGCCTTTGGAGGGGAAATCAAGAAGGAAGAACCATTTTCCTACTACATCAAACAACTGGAAGAATGGGCAAATTCCCCTTACACTGTCCCCAAGTTGAAGAGTATCTATCGTTACTTGAGCAAAGGCAGGCTTATCGAGGACTTGGTAAATGACGGAGTGTTGTTTGTGGATGAACATAATAAGCTTTTGGAAAAATGGGACAAGACTGGCACCAAGCCACAGATCTTTTCCGCCGTCGCTGGTGACCAAACAAGTGCCTTTGTCAGGTTCAATGTTCGTTCCGCTGATGTGATACTGCAAAAGGTGTGGAAGGATCCGGAGATGTATGATTCGTTTATTCGTTATTACAACGAGCAGTTAGCAGACGAGGATCTTTGCTATGTAACAGGAAAAATTCTCCCGGCAACCGACAAGCATGCAAACAAAATTAGAAATCCGGCGGACAAAGCGAAATTGATATCAGCTAATGATTCAAGTGGATTTACGTTCCGCGGAAGGTTTCAGGAAAGTCGGGACGCAGCCCGTATCAGCTATGAGGTATCCCAGAAAGCCCATAATGCATTGAAATGGCTCATCCATCATCAGGGGAAGGTTATTGATCAGAGAGTCTTTCTCGTCTGGAGCAATGAAGGCAAGGAGGTACCAGGAGTCACAGATGATTTTTTGTCCATTGATCCGACGCCTGTTGTTGCCCCAAGGAGAGCATCATTTACCAATGAGGAGATCGCCAAGGAAGTCTCCAAAGCTTTGGATGGGTACAGAAACCAGCTTTCGCCTTCTTCCAGGGTGAATATTATGGTTCTGGATTCAGCGACCACCGGCCGAATGGCTGTACTGTATTACCGCAATATGGATCAGGAGCACTACTTTAGTAAGCTGATCCAGTGGCACTCCACTTGCGTGTGGTTGCATCGATACCAAAAGGATGAGAATGGGAATATCGTGCAATTTTATGGGGCGCCCGCAACGAAAGACATCGCTTTTGCAGCCTATGGACCAAACGCCAGCGACAAGATTGTCAAAGGGTTAATGGAGCGCATGCTTCCTTGCATTATAGATGGACGAGACATTCCACGAGATATTACTGAAAGTGCCCAACGCCGAGCATCCAATCCAGTATCGATGGAGAAATGGGAATGGGAAAAGACAATGAGTATTACATGCGCTCTGATTAATAAAAAGGAGGGAATAAGTGTGGCATTGGATGAAAGCAATACTGAACGAGACTATTTATTTGGGAGATTGTTGGCGGTGGCGGATGTTTTAGAAAGACGTGCCCTTGGTAAAGAGGAACTTCGAGCCACCAATGCAATTCGTTATATGAATGCGTTCTCCCGGCATCCAGAGAGGACCTGGAAGACCATCCAATCCTGCTTACAGCCGTATCAATTAAGGCTTGGCAAGAAGGCATCCGACCTCAATAAAATTATTGATGATATAGGTTCACGAATTCCGGTGGACCAATTTAACAACAAACCACTATCAGGTTTGTATCTGTTAGGTTTTTATAGTCAGAGACATGCAATTTACAATAATAAGGGCAATGGCGACACAGAAGATACACCAAATTAGAAGGGGAAGATCAAAATGAATACACTCGATCATAAAATTGACTTTGCTGTTGTGTTATCTGTGACTAAGGCGAACCCGAACGGAGACCCGTTAAATGGCAATCGACCAAGGCAAAACTTTGACGGTTACGGGGAAATTTCCGATGTTGCCTTGAAGCGGAAAATTCGAAATCGTCTTCAAGATCTCGGAGAATCTATTTTTGTGCAATCCAATGATCGCAAATCGGATTCCTATGGAAGCTTGAGAGAGCGTGCTGATTCGAATGTGGAATTGGAAAAGATCTTGAAATCAAAAACGGTATCGAATGACGAATTTGCCCGCATTGCCTGCCAGGAATGGCTGGATGTCCGTAGCTTTGGCCAAGTCTTTGCATTTAAAGGGGATAAGGGGGGCGTATCTGTCGGAATTAGAGGTCCCGTATCCATTCATCCTGCAACCAGCTTAGACCCCATCGATATTTCAAGCATTCAAATTACAAAAAGTGTAAACACAGAGCCAGGCGTTTCTAGAGGTTCAGATACCATGGGGATGAAGCATCGTGTCGATTTTGGTGTTTATATGTTTTACGGGAGCATCAATACGCAACTTGCTGAGAAAACCGGGTTTACCAACGAAGATGCGAAGAAGTTGCAACATGCTCTTGTCACGTTGTTTGAAAATGATGCGTCTTCTGCAAGACCTGAGGGAAGCATGGAGGTCCATAAGGTGTATTGGTGGGAACACAGCTCCAAGCTAGGTCAATATTCTTCTGCGAAGGTACATCGTTCAGTAAAGGTTGAAAGACTTGTGGATCAACCCAAATCAATCGAGGATTATAAGTTTACTGTTCAACTCTTGGAGGGTTTAGAGGTGGAGCAGATTCATGGAATATAATGAGGATGAGCATTACTTACTCTTGTCAGGCATCCAGCATTTTCAATTTTGCAAACGGCAGTGGGCGTTTATTCACATCGAACAACAATGGGAAGAAAACGTAAGAACCGTTGAAGGAGAACATCTTCACAGGAATGTCGATCAACCGTTTACGAAAGAAAAACGTGGCGACAAGGTCATCGTTCGTGCAATGCCCGTCAAGTCCGAAAATCTAAAGATAACAGGAGTATGTGATGTCGTCGAGTTTATCAGGAACGACAATGGTGTTGAAATTAGCGGTGTGGAGGGGAGGTATCTCGCTTATCCGGTTGAATATAAGCGTGGAAAGCCGAAAACGGGCGATGAAGATGTTTTGCAATTAGCTGCTCAAGCGATCTGCCTGGAGGAAATGCTGTTGTGTGATATCGACAAGGGATACCTTTTCTACAATGAGATTAAACACAGGGTAGAGGTTCCGCTAACTGAAACGATCAAACAAAAAGTGAGCTTGGTCGTGGCTGAAATGCAAGAATTCTATAGTGGTAGGCATACTCCAAAAGTCAAGACGGGGGCATTTTGCCGAAGCTGTTCTCTTCAAAATATTTGTCTACCGGAACTCATGAATAAACGGACTGTAAAAAGTTACGTTGAAGGGAAAATCAAAGAATGAAAAGGCTGCTCAACACCCTCTATATCACACAATCAGATGTTTATTTATCCTTAGACGGAGATAATATTGTCCTTTTGAAGGAGCAAGAAAAGCTGGCCAGATTGCCGCTTCATAACCTGGAATCTATCGTCTCCTTTGGATACACAGGTGCTAGTCCGGCACTAATGGGGTATTGTGCGGAGCGAAATATTTCATTGGCATTCTTCACCGCCAGCGGAAGATACCTCGCCAGGGTCATCGGGGAAAGCAAAGGCAATGTTGTCCTGCGGAAACGACAGTATATGGCCTCGGAGGATCTGGTCCTTTCGGCAAAGATTGCACGGAATTTTATTGTGGGTAAGATTTATAACCATAAATGGATGATCGAAAGAATGACACGGGACTACGCTTTACGTATTGATGTCCCACAATTCAAAACGGTATCGCAACAGCTGTCAGCTTTACTTTTAGATGTGAGGGAATGTGAAGATCTTGAGAGATTGCGGGGGCTGGAAGGACAAGCGGCTATTAGTTACAACAGGGTATTCGACTCTATGATCCTACAGCAGAAGGAGGACTTTTATTTTCACTCGCGCTCCCGCAGACCGCCGATGGATAACGTAAATGCGATGCTGTCATTTGCCTATTCCCTCTTGGCGCACGATGTCTCCTCTGCACTGGAAGGGGTAGGGTTGGATGCGTATGTCGGTTTTTTGCACAGAGATCGGCCGGGACGAGCCTCTTTAGCGCTGGATGTGATGGAAGAGTTACGTGGGGTATTTGCTGATAGGTTTGTGCTGTCATTGATAAACAAGAAGATTATGAGCAAGGAGGACTTTTTCGAAAAAGGGAACGGTGCTGTTATTATGAAAGATGAGGGAAGGAAGAGATTCCTGACCGCATGGCAAAATAAAAAACAGGAGAAAATTACTCACCCTTTTCTCGGAGAGAAGATCTCATGGGGACTAGTCCCACATGTGCAAGCTTTATTGTTAGCCCGATATTTACGTAATGATCTAGATGAGTACCCACCCTTCTTGTGGAAGTAGGTGAATGAAGAAGTGCTAGTATTGATTACGTATGATGTAAGCACGACGAGAGGTGAAGGACAAAGAAGGCTTCGCAGAGTGGCCAAGATATGCCAAAACTATGGGCAACGTGTCCAAAACTCCGTATTTGAGTGTGTTGTTGACTCCACTCAGTTTGCTATTTTAAAGCTAAAGCTTCTCGAGGTAATTGATCAACAGCAGGATAGCCTCAGGTTTTATCAGTTGGGCAATAATTATAAGAACAAGGTTGAACATGTGGGAGCGAAAGAGTCTATAGATTTGGAAGGTCCATTAGTTTTGTAGTGCGAACCAGAGGTGCGAATGTATAGCGTACATGATTTCGCTGGGACATTCGCACCTGGAAAACGCGCTTAATTGTTCTCTTTTTTATAGTTTTTTACATATATATCCAAATTTTGTCTGATTTAAGTGCGCTTTGATTACAAATATGGAACTTTAGGTGTGTTTTGTTTAAAAAATCGCTGTCGCATCCTACGCGGATGCGTGGATTGAAATCTGGTCAGATCCTTGCTCCCGGTTGGAGCCATGAGTCGCATCCTACGCGGATGCGTGGATTGAAATACCAAAAACATACAGCAACGTTGCAAGTAGCAAGTCGCATCCTACGCGGATGCGTGGATTGAAATATGCGTTCCGAATCTGATTTGACTAGCTCCAATAGGTCGCATCCTACGCGGATGCGTGGATTGAAATTCTGTTAGCACTGGGGTGTACCTCTCAGCCAGAGTCGCATCCTACGCGGATGCGTGGATTGAAATCGTTTGACCGATTGGGCATGGACTTCCGCATTTACGTCGCATCCTACGCGGATGCGTGGATTGAAATATCAACGATGATTTGAGTATCTTGACCCGTGTGCGTCGCATCCTACGCGGATGCGTGGATTGAAATCTGGGCCTTCCACGGGTGGAACGATACCATCCAGTCGCATCCTACGCGGATGCGTGGATTGAAATAGAAATTCTGAGCCACGATCCAGACGCCATCGACGTCGCATCCTACGCGGATGCGTGGATTGAAATCTCTTTGGAAATGCCATGGAACACGGGAGCATACGTCGCATCCTACGCGGATGCGTGGATTGAAATGATTAACTACAGCACTAGCTTTAATATCCCCGGCGTCGCATCCTACGCGGATGCGTGGATTGAAATCAGCGGAAGACATTGAATTCCAACTTGAATTTGATGTCGCATCCTACGCGGATGCGTGGATTGAAATTGCCCTTGAAAGTTTCGGATGTGCGTGGAAAATGTCGCATCCTACGCGGATGCGTGGATTGAAATGGTTTAGGGAAAAAGAGATCAAAACTGGGAAAGTCGCATCCTACGCGGATGCGTGGATTGAAATCAATCTTCCGGGCCTCGTCGAACGTGTCCGCGGTCGCATCCTACGCGGATGCGTGGATTGAAATCGCCAGTGGTACGGACATTGCGACCGAGAAAGCGAGTCGCATCCTACGCGGATGCGTGGATTGAAATCGTACAATTTCCGTGCAGGCGACGATCTGGCCGCGTCGCATCCTACGCGGATGCGTGGATTGAAATAACAGCATGAGTTTCGGACGTTTGACGGCAGCGTCGCATCCTACGCGGATGCGTGGATTGAAATATCATCCTCCTCGTTTTGTATGGGCGCAGTTTCGTCGCATCCTACGCGGATGCGTGGATTGAAATATTCGGCGGCCACCTCCGCCATCACCGCGTCCACGTCGCATCCTACGCGGATGCGTGGATTGAAATGGATACTCGTACAAAGCACTTTCAGCTAGTGATAGTCGCATCCTACGCGGATGCGTGGATTGAAATTCAAAAGAGTAAACATCGACAGCGTGCTGTTTGCGTCGCATCCTACGCGGATGCGTGGATTGAAATTTCATCATCCCCAGGGGTGATGATCTCCGTTAATGTCGCATCCTACGCGGATGCGTGGATTGAAATCGAAACGTCTGCGGAGACGGAAAATACCGAAACAGTCGCATCCTACGCGGATGCGTGGATTGAAATAATAACGGAGCCGAGCGCATGCAGCTTCCGGTCAAGTCGCATCCTACGCGGATGCGTGGATTGAAATATCATGAACAAGCTTTATTTCTTGTCCACAGTGGTCGCATCCTACGCGGATGCGTGGATTGAAATTGTGATCAGTTTTGCAATGTATGCGTCTTGGTCCGTCGCATCCTACGCGGATGCGTGGATTGAAATTCCAGAAACAAATGTTTTTACATCGAATTTCTCGGGTCGCATCCTACGCGGATGCGTGGATTGAAATGTGAAATATTACCTGCTCATTACGAGGTTGAATAGTCGCATCCTACGCGGATGCGTGGATTGAAATATCGCAAAGGTAGCAGGAAACTAAGGAGAGGTATGTCGCATCCTACGCGGATGCGTGGATTGAAATATATCCGTATCCAGGAACTACAAAAGGAAATTCAAGTCGCATCCTACGCGGATGCGTGGATTGAAATGGATATTTACGTTATCGGTGGGGTCTATGACACGAGTCGCATCCTACGCGGATGCGTGGATTGAAATATCTCGTATCGATTGGAAAGTTCAGCGCCTTAGGTCGCATCCTACGCGGATGCGTGGATTGAAATTCGTACCCAGACCCGAACGCGCCGGAGGAACCGCGTCGCATCCTACGCGGATGCGTGGATTGAAATTCCGAGCCTGAGCCGGAACCTACCGAACCACCTGCGTCGCATCCTACGCGGATGCGTGGATTGAAATGCCATGAACATCCCTCCCTGCTAAATAATCCACGTCGCATCCTACGCGGATGCGTGGATTGAAATACGCTAGGATACTCGCGCGTCGGACGGTACTCACGTCGCATCCTACGCGGATGCGTGGATTGAAATCGTATCGATTCCGCGCCGCAGCGTTCCCTTGTCCAGTCGCATCCTACGCGGATGCGTGGATTGAAATAATTGTTCCCCTGTTTTCTTCGGCCTTTTTGGCTGTCGCATCCTACGCGGATGCGTGGATTGAAATCGGCTCTACTGAGCCGGACTCTGGTTTGGGTCTGGTCGCATCCTACGCGGATGCGTGGATTGAAATGTATTGGATACCTTTTGTATCGAAAACACGCAATTGTCGCATCCTACGCGGATGCGTGGATTGAAATCTGACTCAAGAAATGACTGAATGGTGCAAAGACTGTCGCATCCTACGCGGATGCGTGGATTGAAATCTGCGGAGTTTTCGAAGCCTTCGCGATCCCGAGCAAGTCGCATCCTACGCGGATGCGTGGATTGAAATCGCATGCATACCGTTTTGCATAACGCACGATCCCGTCGCATCCTACGCGGATGCGTGGATTGAAATACGAGAAGAACTGGCTGAATACCTCATCAATATGGTCGCATCCTACGCGGATGCGTGGATTGAAATGCGTAGATGTGCGCGTCGCCTAACGTGTGGATGAGTCGCATCCTACGCGGATGCGTGGATTGAAATAAAGGACTGTACACGCAGCGCGAAAGATGGTTTGAAGTCGCATCCTACGCGGATGCGTGGATTGAAATCTGCTCGACGACTTGGAGTCCGGGGAGAATACGAAGTCGCATCCTACGCGGATGCGTGGATTGAAATAACCAGATAGTCAACTTGGACACTGGTGTCATTGTCGCATCCTACGCGGATGCGTGGATTGAAATTGCCGGTATTGACCTGATTATTAATGACTCGCCTGTCGCATCCTACGCGGATGCGTGGATTGAAATGATACGGGTGAGGTTGGCGGAATGATTGACGGGGTCGCATCCTACGCGGATGCGTGGATTGAAATTCTGGAGATGGGTGCAGACAGTCTTTTGAATCGAGTCGCATCCTACGCGGATGCGTGGATTGAAATGAAACTTTAGAACAAGCCGAAGGTCACTTCGAGGTCGCATCCTACGCGGATGCGTGGATTGAAATAAAGTCGGAAGGTGCCTACTTGCTAGGAGATTAAGTCGCATCCTACGCGGATGCGTGGATTGAAATGTCTCCCACATCGTCAACGATACGAGGGTCGCCGGTCGCATCCTACGCGGATGCGTGGATTGAAATAGTTTGAGTACAACATCTATTTCAAATTTGATCGTCGCATCCTACGCGGATGCGTGGATTGAAATAGACTTGAAGCTTGAAGTCATCGAAAATACAAAGTCGCATCCTACGCGGATGCGTGGATTGAAATGCCATCGTCTGGATCATCGTGTCTGCCCAGTTGAGTCGCATCCTACGCGGATGCGTGGATTGAAATGCTAATTGTCATGACAATTTGATGAGTGACCGAGTCGCATCCTACGCGGATGCGTGGATTGAAATATTTCTTTGGCAGTTTCGGTGTCCGCGATGAAGTCGTCGCATCCTACGCGGATGCGTGGATTGAAATCCTCAACGGTTACGCGGAGAGCGTCAGATTCTTCAGGTCGCATCCTACGCGGATGCGTGGATTGAAATAGAAAACGCGACAAAGCCACAACTTTCCCACCTAGTCGCATCCTACGCGGATGCGTGGATTGAAATAAAGTCGTACTCAACCGTCCGCCCTCGATCAACGTCGCATCCTACGCGGATGCGTGGATTGAAATTTAGAAACCGTCGTTGACGATCCATCTTTGAAATGTCGCATCCTACGCGGATGCGTGGATTGAAATGCCTTAAATGTTGCTGGTCACGCAAGCCAAGCGGGAGTCGCATCCTACGCGGATGCGTGGATTGAAATGCCCGTCAACTTCCACCCGCATGCCTCGTTTGAGTCGCATCCTACGCGGATGCGTGGATTGAAATATCTACGACCTGGGCAAAGCAGTATCCGAGCAGACCGTCGCATCCTACGCGGATGCGTGGATTGAAATCCCCCGGAAGGTGACATTGAGCGGCTGAGTAAGTAGTCGCATCCTACGCGGATGCGTGGATTGAAATTTCCGACTTACGTGGTCTTGGCACTTATACCCTCGTCGCATCCTACGCGGATGCGTGGATTGAAATATCGCGATCCGCTCCCTTAGTGATTTCTTATCTTGTCGCATCCTACGCGGATGCGTGGATTGAAATATCAGCAGCTCGTTTCAATGGTTCAGGATCAATCGTCGCATCCTACGCGGATGCGTGGATTGAAATATCCAGAAGGTGTTGCTATGGAAGAGTGGGAAAGTCGCATCCTACGCGGATGCGTGGATTGAAATGCAAAGTTTTGGACATATACGAAGGTGAATACATGTCGCATCCTACGCGGATGCGTGGATTGAAATCTGTATCTCGTCAAAAACAACCGTTTTAAAGAATGTCGCATCCTACGCGGATGCGTGGATTGAAATCTTATTATATGGCCTTGGGAGCAGCCATCCTCGCGTCGCATCCTACGCGGATGCGTGGATTGAAATCATATGGTGTAGATGCTTTCCACTTCGGATCTAGTCGCATCCTACGCGGGTGCATGGATTTAAATTATATTACCGTGAAAGCTGAATAGACATGCGGGACGTCGCGTTCTACGTCGAGGTAAATGCCGGCACGAACGGGAAGGGTCCTGGGACGTCGTTCAGTAGCAGGATCAAAGACAAAACGTTTTTCCCCGATTCTGAACCCGTTCCTACACGAAAAGGGTGAGGCTATATGCCCCACCCCCAATTCCTTACAGATCCGGTATTACAAACGACACGGTTGTCCCTTCATTCGGTTTGCTGCGAATAGACAGCCCTTGCCCGTACATTTGCGTCAACCTTCGATTTGTGTTGGAAAGACCGATTCCGCCCTTTTTATCCCAGGGTGGGCTCAACAATTGCAGAACCTTCTCTTGTTCCATCCCTTTGCCATCATCGATGACTTCCACAAGAGTGGAGCAATCCTGTCGGACGATGCGGATATGAACCGTGCCGCCTCTCGATTGCTTGAGGAGACCGTGTCGGACTGCATTTTCCACCAGTGGTTGGATTGTCAGCGGGGGGAGCAGCAAGTCGATGTCAGAATCAATCTCCCATACGACAGACAATCGATCCTCAAACCGTTCTTTTTCCACATACAGATAGGTTTCGATCAGTTCCAGTTCATGGGATAGCTCTACCAGTTCCTTTGTATTCAGAAAATCAAAGCTGATCCGCAAATAGGAAGCAAGCGCATCGCCCAGCTCACGCATTTTTTTCGTATCGATATCGCTTAATGCCAGTATGGAATTCAGCGTGTTGAAAAGAAAATGAGGATGAATTTGAGCCTGCAAATAAGCAGCTTCCATCCGTAAGCGTTCAGTTATGGATTGCTTCAGCGTGATTAATGCTCGTATGCGGTACTTGAGCTCCAAAGCATCTACAGGCTTGGTGACATAGTCGTTGGCACCCGACAAGAAACCCGTATAGATATCAGCAGGCTGACTGCGGGCAGTCAACAGCAGTATGGGAAGCTCCGACAAGGAGTAATGCTCCCTTATCTTTTGCGTCAATTCGTATCCGGACATCTGCGGCATCATGACATCCGCAATCAATAAATCCCATTGCTGTGTCGGGAGCAGCTCCAATGCCTCTTGAGCAGATTGGGCGATTGTAACGCTATACGGCTCGGTAGAGAGGATTCCAACCAGCACATTCAGGTTGACGGGGGCGTCGTCGACAGCTAGGATCGATACCTTTTCGCCGTTGAGAGGATGCGGATCGGGTTCTGCGGATGGCACAAAGCCATACGGGTTGTCCGAGAAAATCAATCCAGCTTCCGCTTCATCCGTCTTTTGGCCGTGATGCAGCGAATGCTGCGGCAAGCTCGAAATCGCCGAGCTGGCTAACGGCAGATCGAAACGGAACACGGAGCCTTTCCCTGGTTCCGATTGGACCGTCAATGCACCGCCATGCAATTCGACCAACTGCTTGCATATGTTCAACCCCAGCCCAATTCCTCTGCCATCGCTGATCCCGTAAGAGCCTTGCTCATAAGGCAGAAACGCTCGCTCCTGCGTTTGCTCATCCATGCCTACGCCGGTGTCGGAAACATGGATGACAGCGCGTCCTTCCCGTATCTCGGCAAAGACAAGGATCGTTCCTTTTTTCGTATATTTGAGGGCGTTATGCAGCAGATTGTACAGAATCTGTACGAGCCTTTCTCATCGGCCATCACAGGAGGCATCGTCTCGGCAATATCCATCCTCATCTGGACCGGCTTTCCTTCGGTCATAAAGCGAAGCATGCCGATTACGCCCGGTACGATCGATTGAATCTGCAGGGGCTGCTTCTCCAGCACGATTCGCTGTTCCTGGAGCCTTGCCACATCGAGCAGATCGCCAAGCATATGAGACATGCGGCGGCTGATCGTGATTAGCAGCTCCATATCCTTGACGCTTCGCTCACTCATCGTTTCTTTTTCTTTGGTTACGACACTCTCCGCGATGTTCATGATGCCATGGAGTGGTGTTCGCAGTTCATGCGAGGTATTGGCGAGAAATTGGTCTTTCAGCTTGTCAGCTTTCTTTAACTGCTCATTCAACTTGGCATTTTCCTTTGCATTGCGGAAGAACTTTTTGAACCAGTATGCAGAAAACCCGACAATGGAAGCCATAATATCCAGCGGGTAATAGACGAATATCATCTCTTGATACGAATTCCATAAGCTCCAGAAAAGGCTGGATAAAATACTCGCCGCGGATAAAAGCAAGAAGACGACGTCGTGATCCGCATGCTTTTTGAAGATCATTGATCCAATGACGTAGAGAAACCAGGCAAAGGATATGAAGCAGAAAAAGCCAAAGATTCCAAACGCGACGGTCGCATGTACCGGTTGAGTGGTTGCAACCAATAAAAAAACGGAGTAAACAAAAAGAGCCACCGTGTAGATCCGCATCCATTTGTTCCAGGCTGGAGCCGATGAGAACCTCCTGAACAGAAGCAGAATCAGAAAGATCTGCCACAGGACGGAAAGCAGCCTGATCTTCAGCGCCCATGCATAATTGATCGGCAGCCATAGCAGAAGCAGGTAGTCATGGTGGGTTACAATATACACTCCAGCCAACAGCGTCAACAGGCTGACGATGAACAAAGCCCGTTCGCGAGGGCTAAAGAGGTACAGGATCAAAGCATACTAACCATGAAGCAGCAGCACCATAAACGTAACGAGTTGGAATCCGATGGAATACCAGCGAACGTAGTCAATGGCCGCCTGGGAGCCAAAGCGAATGGAGTCCAGAATACCGCCGTTGTAGGGGTCTTCAAAGTTCGCGACTCGGATAAGCAATTCAATTTCTTTTGTGCCCTCCACAGAGTAAGTAGCCGTGTAAGAGACATACTTTGGCGTATACGCATTCGCGTTTTCGGCGGGGGTTCCCATATTGCTCTCGGCGATCCCGTTTATTTCCACCCTGGATGAGGCTTGTATTCCTTTGAACCAGAATCCGGCAGGCTCCTCCAGAGGGTCTACAAGAATGCGCAGCCGATAGGTGCCGTACCCCAATGAGGAACCCGCCTCCTTCGAAAGTGCCTCGCTCCAGTCCCCCGGAACTTGAACCGTGCGAACATCGTTAGCTTCCAATGGCACATCCTGTTGGGAGATGAGCTTTCCAGGATAAAACTGCCATTCGCCATCCAAAGGGACAGTCGAGGTTCGATCCATTTTCCAGCCGCGCAGATCAAGAACGCCATTGACCGCAGGGGTAAATGCAGCCGAAGAAAAATTCTCGGCCCAGACCCATCGCAAGCCAAGGAGGAGACCGAAAAAAAGCAGGATAATAATGATGTGTTTGAGTGTGGTCAACTGTTTGCTTCTCATATAGAGTGATTTCAACATCATTAGACAGTAACCTCTATATTCTTTTCCATTGGAAATTATAAGTTCATCATACTGCGGAATGCTTTCATCTTCCCTCTACTTACCGGAATTTCTGTCTGCTTGCCATCGTTCATCTTGATTAGATACGTATTATGGAACCAAGGAATCATTTCTTTTATCTGTTTTAAATTGATTACATAGTTTCGATGACAGCGAAAAAACGAGCCCGTTTTATTCAAAATAGCTTCCAATTCATGGAGGGAAAGATCGCATTTTTCGATCGTATCATGAGTGGCAATATATAATTCTCTTTCCTTTACAAATGCAAAGAAAATTTGGCTTACCTGGATCGGTATAATCTTGTTGTCTTTTCGGACGCATACATATTCCTCCAAAGCGGGAGGAGGTTGGTGATCAGTGGCTTTCTTTTTTGTTTGAAGAGACTTCACTTTCTTGATTGCCTCGTCCAGTTTGGATTCAAGAATCGGTTTGGTCAGGTAAAAGACAGCAGGGGTATGAAAGGCTTCCAATGCATGTTCATGAAAAGCAGTTGAAAAAATGATCAGAGGCGGATGGGACAGCTGATTCAACTTTTTCGCAAACTCCAGACCATTCATTCCAGGCATTTGAATATCTAAAAAAAGCAAGTCAGGCTCTAGCTCGATAATCTGGGGAAGAGCCTCAACGGGATTGTAGTGGATCGAAACAACCTGGATATCGATATATTTTTTTAACATGTATTCCAATTCTGAACATATCGCTGGTTCATCATCGATAATCATGGTTTTCAAGAACAAGTGGGTTCACATCCTTTCAGGGTCCGTGGAGGGGGGCTTCGAATGTCACGAGGGTTCCCTTGCCTGACTTGCTTTCCAGATGAAGCCCATACTCATTCCCATACACGGATTGCAGTCTCTGATGTACATTCGAAAGTCCGATTCCTTGAGATTGGCGATTCAGGACTTCAGCCAAACGCTCCTCGGACATGCCAATTCCATTGTCTTCAATGCTGATTTTCACGTTATGGCTGGAACGCGCCACTCGGATCGTCAGCAAGCAGTCACTGATTTTGGGGGATAGCCCGTGATGAATGGCGTTTTCAATAATCGGCTGTAAAGTCAGGATAGGCAATTTCACATGCAGCAAAGATTCATCAATCTCCATCAGAACGGTCAATCTGTTTGCGAATCTGACCTTCTCGATTTCCAAATAAGATTTGATGCCGTCCAGTTCTTCCTGCAGGCTGTGAAAATTCCCCTTGTTCCTCAGGTTTCGCCTGAAGATGTCGCTTAAGTTGCCAAGCAAGCTCCTGGCTTGTTCGGGGTCGGTTCGGCAATAGGACATAATGGTACTCAATGTGTTGAAAAGAAAATGCGGGTTAATTTGTGCTTGCAAGGCATTTAATTCTGCCTGTTGCCTCATTTTCGTATGATGCTCGATTTCTGCAAGCTCGATTTGAACCGAAAGCAGATTGGCCAAGCCGTCTGCCAATTTGAGATGAGTCTGGGACATTCTGAAGGACGAGCTTCGATAATAAAACTGCAAGCTTCCGATGATTTTATTTCGATGATACAAGGGCGCCCCGATCACTGACTGAAACGGAAGATTTCGAGGAAATACAAGCTCCTTGTCTTGGTAAATCACATTTTGCTGCTGAAAAACGGCTTTCGCAACTTGTGCAGCAAGCGCTTCTCCTTGAAAAGGCTGTTCCCATTCTATTCCTTTCACGCATAGCAATTTCTCGCAATTCGTAATGGCAACGGCATCTACCGAGGTGATCTCACAAATGATATCAGCCGTTTTCTCAGCCGAGTCTTTATTTAAGCCTGTCCGAAGGTGAGGCAGCGTACGACTGGCGATGGTAAGGGCGAGATTTGCGACAAGAGCGCCGGATTGGTCTTGCATCATTTTGAGATTCTGAAAAATAAGAGTGAAAATCGACAGCCCCAAAATGGTAATGATGGTCGTCGGTATGGCTATTTGCAATTCCAGTTCAAGGGCAGCTTCAAAAGGTTTGGCTACGAGAAATACCATGATCTTTTGGATTAATTCGGCTGTAATGCCCAAGAGAAGGATGTATTTCCATTTCATTTTTGAAAGATCATGCTTGGTCCCGACGATCCCGCCTAATAAACCGACCAATACGGTAGATGCTGCACATGCGAAAGCGGTGAAGCCGCCGATCTGATAGCGATGAATTCCTCCGATGATCCCGGCAAGCGTTCCAACCACCGGGCCCCCGATCAGCCCGCCGACAAGAGACCCGACAATCCGTGTATTGGCGATTGCATCATTGATCCGAATGCCGTTTTCTGTACCGATGACCGACATGAAACCGAAAAGGGTCGAGAGAATCATGATGCGTTTCCAATTGTTTTTTCCATAAATGATGTTGCGAAAATAATTCAATTGCCCGATCAGCAGGGAAATCATGGCGATAACCGATATATTTCCGAAAAGTTGTACTAACATGTTGAAATTCATGGCATCCTCCTAACAGTAAGGGTAATCCCTGAGAACGAATAAATCAATGCAACTCAAATTCCAATACAGGCATTTCGGTTGCTGTTTTTGAACACTCAGCAGGAAGTAATAGATGCGTATCCGCACACCTCGTAAAATCAAAAGCATTGATAAAGCGATCTTGTGACGGGATGAAATGAAATCCCTTACAAAGTTTTGGACAAGCTTCTGAAGGAACGAATGATCGACCTTCTACAGGAATTCAAAAGGAGGATGAACTATGAGTCAGTCCAATGATCGAGCACAGACACGACGCATCACGGCAAACATCTTTAAAGGTTCGGTTGGAAACCTGATCGAATGGTATGATTGGTACGTATATGCAGCATTTGCCGTGTATTTTTCGTCTGAATTCTTTCCCGCGGGAGACCCGACGAGTCAACTGCTGAATACAGCAGCAGTCTTCGCTGTCGGTTTCCTGATGCGTCCGATCGGGAGTTTGCTGCTCGGACGTTACGCCGATCGCCACGGCCGTCGCGCTGCCTTGACACTTTCTATCACCATCATGGCAGGTGGTTCTTTGATCATCGCCTGTACACCAGGGTATGAGACGATTGGAATCATGGCTCCGATCATCCTGGTTGTTGCGCGACTGCTTCAAGGGCTGTCACTCGGGGGAGAATACGGCACCTCTGCGACCTACCTGTCCGAGATGGCCAGCAGCGGCCGCCGCGGCTTCTACTCCAGCTTCCAGTACGTGACACTGGTTGGAGGGCAACTGACAGCACTTGGCGTTCAGATCGTTCTTCAACAAGTACTCACTGATGCAGATATGAAGACATGGGGATGGCGCATTCCTTTTGTGATCGGTGCATTAGGTGCCCTGGCAGTATTGTGGCTGCGCCGTTCGATGGATGAATCCGAGCAATTTTCAAAAATGGGATCTGAAAGCCGGTCTAACGCCGGAACAATCCGCGCATTAATGAAGCATCCCAAGGCAGTGCTGACCGTAGTGGGTCTGACGCTCGGCGGAACTGTTGCTTTCTATACGTACACAACCTATATGCAGAAGTTCATGGTGAATACAGTGGGCCTCCCCAAGGGAGTTGTGAGCTGGATCAACTTTGTCGCCCTCTTGGTGTTCGTTGTCCTTCAACCGCTTGCCGGTGCGCTTTCTGACCGGATTGGACGGCGCCCGCTGCTGATGTTTTTTGGTGTCTTCGGAACGTTGCTGACTGTGCCGCTGTTCTTGTTCATGGAGAATACACAGAGCCCGATCGGCGCATTCTTGCTCATGATGGTCGGTCTCATCATTGTCACGGGCTACACTTCGATTAATGCAATCGTGAAGGCCGAGCTCTTCCCGACAGAAATCCGCGCGCTTGGCGTTGGTTTCCCTTACGGAGTCACAGTGGCCGTGTTCGGTGGTACGGCAGAGTTTATCGCGTTATGGTGCAAGAGCATTGGCGTCGAATCTATGTTCTACTACTATGTCGCTGCTTGTATCGCCGTGAGTCTCATCGTGTACTGGCGCATGGGTGAGTCTTCGAAGGACTCTTACATCGAAGCAGAGCTTGACCAGAGCAATCGATAGCATCCTTTATGAAAAACAGATCCGTAAGGCGATCCAACCTTGGCAGTCTGCCAGGGAAGGGTCGCCTGTTTTTTGTGTGAATGCTGGGATCGAAACGAGTTCCTTGCGATAAAAACTTGAAATCGGCAGGAAAAAGTCTCAAAATAGAGATATTGCTTTTTGATATAAATGATTTTGCCGTAACTGGGATGATAATAAGACAGTTGAGAAGGGGGATTCGTCAGTGGAAATAGGAATTAGTACGTTTGTAGAGACTACACCGGATGTCAAAACGGGTGAGGTGATCAGTCATGCCCAGCGTTTGCGCGAGGTGGTCGAGGAAATCGTATTGGCTGATCAGGTAGGATTGGATGTCTTCGGGGTAGGTGAGCATCATCGCAAGGATTATGCGGCATCTTCTCCTGCGGTTGTGCTTGCTGCCGCCGCCCCGCAGACCAAACGGATCCGGCTGACAAGCGCGGTTACCGTGTTGTCCTCCGCTGACCCGGTGCGCGTATTCCAGGATTTTGCTACACTGGACGCCCTATCGAATGGACGAGCCGAGATCATGGCGGGCAGAGGTTCCTTTATCGAGTCCTTCCCCCTGTTTGGGTATGATCTGCAGGATTACGACGAATTGTTCGATGAGAAGCTGGAGCTATTGTTGAAGATACGCGAATCGGAAAAGGTAACCTGGAGAGGAGGGCACCGGCCAGCGATTCACAACCTGGGGGTATACCCCAGACCGGTGCAAAACCCGCTGCCTGTTTGGATTGGCAGCGGTGGAACGCCTCAGTCTGCCATACGAGCGGGAGTGCTTGGGCTGCCGCTCGTTCTCGCCATTATTGGCGGCCGTCCAACTCAGTTCGCACCGATCGTAGAGCTGTATAAAAGAGCCGCGGCACAGGCAGGTCATGATCCTTCCAAGCTGATGGTCGCCTCGCATTCGCACGGTTATGTCGCAGAGGATACCCTGAAGGCAGCGGATGAGTTTTTCCCTTCCACGCAGCAGGCCATGAACGTGCTGGGACGGGAGCGTGGCTGGGGGCATTACGATCGATCCAGCTTTGATGCCGCTCGCAGCTTTGAAGGAGCGCTGTATGTAGGCGACCCGGAAACGGTAGCCGACAAGATCATCCACCTGCGAAAAAAGGTGGGCATCACACGTTTCATGCTTCATGTGCCCGTTGGTTCGATGCCCCATGATCTGGTCATGAAGGCGATTCATTTGCTGGGGACAGAAGTGGCGCCGCGAGTTCGCGAAGAAGTCTCCAAGTGGGAAGCGACACTCTGACCGAAGAATAAAAGGACAAAAGCAATGCCCCGGAAGAAGAGCCTGTTTCACGAAGCGCCTCTCTTTCGGGGCATTTTTGCGAAAGTGTTTGAAGTGTCGACGAGCATTGACAGATTTGTTTTTTGTTCCTTATACTAGCCATACAGTTAAACATCCGATGTTTGGAGGTGTTCCGTTCCCGTGCTGCAAAAAACAAATCGAACAACGCTGGTCGAACAAGTTGCCCTTCAAATTCAAGCCTTGATTGAATCGGGCAAGTGGCCAGTCGGATCTCGGATTCCGGCTGAGCCTGAGCTGGTTGCTGAACTTGGCGTCAGTCGAAATACCGTTCGCGAGGCTGTACGAGCCCTGGTCCACGCCGGGCTGCTGGTTCCCAAACAAGGAGATGGAACGTATGTAAGCTCCGCCAGTATTCTGGGCGTGGTTCTCCAACGGCGTATAAGAAAGTCAAGTCTGATGGAAACCATGGAAGTGCGGTATGCCCTCGAGCAGGAAGCAGCTCGATTGGCTGCCACCCGTCGAACACAAGAAGATGTGGATACGATGCTGCACTATCTGGATATTTGCAATAAAGCCGCCGAAGCGAAAGATATCAAGACATATGTAGAGGCAGACATTGCTTTGCACCAGGCCATTGTAGGCGCGACGCAAAACAGCCTGTTCATCGAATTGTACGAGCATATGACAGAGGCTTTGCAAGAATCGGTCAATCATCTCACGGAAATGAAGAGCCACTCGGATTGCCACCAGCAAGCGCATCGAGATCTGGTAAAAGCCATTGTCCAACAAGATCCTGTGAAAGCGACAGAAGCTGTTCAGCGCTATATGGATTACTTTCGAGAAGAGCTAAAGAAAGAGCAATGTGAGTAGGAAAGGAAGAGACACAAGGTCATAATACGAGGAGCCGATCATGAGTACACCGAATCCCATAGAAAGAAATCAACCGTCTTCCCAATCCAGCGCCACCTTTACGCCTTGGGCACTTATACTCGGTATTGTTTTTATCGCGGCCATTCTTCGGGCTCCCCTTACTTCTGTAGGTCCGCTCGTCGGGTCGATTCGGGATCAATTGCATATCTCGAATACCGTAGCCGGAATGATCACTGCTTTGCCGTTATTTTGCTTCGCGTTGTTTTCTCCCTTTGCACCGAAGCTGGCGCGGCGATACAAGGTAGAACCGGTTCTGCTTGTTTCAATTGTCCTGCTCTGCGTGGGAATTCTCCTGCGTTCGCTTTCGGGAACAGCCACTTTGTTTATCGGTACTGCGCTGATTGGATTGGCTATCGCTACCGGAAACGTTTTGTTGCCGAGTCTGATTAAAAGGGAGTTTCCCGAGCGAATCGGCATGATGACCGGAATCTACTCCATGTCGATGAATCTGTGTGGAGCCGTTGCTTCCGGAATCAGCATTCCGATAGCAGTAGATCTGGGCCTGGGCTGGCAGGGCGCGCTCGGGATCTGGGGTGTTTTGAGCCTGATTGCCATCTTTACCTGGCTGCCGCAGATAAAAGGCCGCCGTCAGCAAATTGCCGCAAGCAATCAACAAATCTCAAACGACAAAATTAACTTGTGGCGTTCGCCGCTTGCCTGGCAAGTAACCATGTTTATGGGGCTGCAATCTTTGATCTTTTATGTCCTGATCACGTGGCTGCCCGAAATCCTCCTGCAACAGGGGATCGACAAAAGCCACTCGGGCTGGATGCTCTCGATGATGCAGCTATCCTTGCTGCCGTTTACCTTCCTCGTACCTGTCATTGCGGGGAGAATGCAGAGTCAACGACCACTCGTGTATGTTACGACCCTTTTGCTGCTAGGCGGGACATTTGGTCTTCTTTTTGGCAGCATTGAATGGATTTTGTTGTGGATCATGATGCTGGGGATAGGAGCGGGTTTTGCTTTTAGCTTGGCGATGATGTTTTTTACCTTGCGTACACGTACGGCACAACAAGCTGCGGAATTGTCGGGTATGGCTCAATCAGTCGGCTATCTTCTGGCAGCCATCGGCCCGACCCTTTTCGGTTATCTGCATGATGTGACCGACAGCTGGACGCCTCCGCTTCTGATCCTCCTTGCTGCCTCTATCCTGATTTTCATTTTTGGGTTTGGTTCAGCAGGCAATCGATTTGTGGATTCCCGAAAATAAACACCGGACTCGATCAGCCAGCTTGGCATACATGCCAGGTTGGCTGATTTGCCTTGTTTGGATAAGCAAGGGAGGTGGAAGAATAACTGGTAGAGGAGGGGTACAATGTTGGCAGATCTGCAAAAAGGCGAATACGGCTATATAGCCCGTATGGAGCGCTATCTCAAACACCCTGTAGAACAGGTGTGGTCCATGTTGACGGAAAACGATAAGCTGGCGCAATGGTTTCCTGAGTTGCGAGTGAAAGATCTGCGGGAAGGGGGGACCATGATATTCGACATGCAGAATGGTACGTTCGAGGAAATGGTGATCAGCGACTGCAAAGAGCTGGCAGTTTTGGAATATGAATGGGGCGAGGATCGCGTGCGCTTTGAATTGGCGCCAGATTCAGCTGCCGAATGCCGGTTGGTTTTCCTTGAGAGGATCAAGAATATCACGGACCATACCCCCAAAGACCTCGCTGGCTGGCATGTATGTCTGGATGTCATCGAAGCGCAACTGGATGGGAGGGCGCTGGAATCCCGCAAGCAAGAGTGGGAAAAGTGGTACGAATCCTATAAAAAGCTTACGAGAGAGATTCTTGAAAGCGGGTCGCATGGTCCTTCTTGAAGGAATTGGTATCATATTACTATTGACTTGAAGAGGTGTATTTCATGAAGTTGACGATTGGCAAAAAGCTGGTAGGGTCTTTTTTAGGGATTGCCCTGCTGTTGGTACTGACAGGCCTGATCTCGAGTTATTATCTGCAGGAAATTAACCACTCCGGTACAGATTTGATCGGCAGACGGGCATTGATATTGTCGAATGTGCAAAAGATTCAAGCAGAGGTGGCTAAGGAAAGCAACAGTCTGAGCGGGTATATACTGACACGGGATCGAGATTTTTTAGATGATATAAAGGTCTCGAACGAAAATGTGACCCGATTAACGACCGAAACGATTTCTATAGCGAAATTGGGTGGATTTGGCGAGCAATTGCAACGTCTGGAAGGGTTGAACCAGGAATTTAAAGAGAAATATGAGCATGTGCTGGGGATGGTTCAGAGCAATCAATCTTTTGATGCGATCAGATACTATTTTAGGAGCGAGGTTTTGGCGCTGGGAATCGAGATGGACGAGATTGCAGAAGGCCTCGCCAATGAACAGCTTGCATCAATGACGGAAGAGAGCCAAAAGAATTCCGAGTTGACGCAAAATGCGATAACGAATGTCGCAGTTCTCAGCATCTTCGCTGTTGTTTTGTCGGTGTTGATCGGCATATTCAGCTCGCGAATGATCTCCAAACCTATCGTGGCGATCGCAGCAGCAGCAGAACGGATTGCGCAGGGTGATTTAACAACAGAGAATCTTCAGATCAAGAATCGGGACGAGGTCGGCGTTCTTGCCAGTTCATTTAATCAAATGAAGGAAAATTTGCGCACCTTGGTTGTAGAAATCCATGCCAGTGCAGAGCACGTAGCGGCTTCCTCTGAAGAATTGATGGCAAGTGCGGAGCAATCCAGTCAAGCGACGGAAATGATCACGCAAACCATCCAGGAAGTTACCGCGAGTGCCACCATGCAATCCAAAAATGTATATGAAAGCGTCTCGGCTATCAATGAGATGTCGTCCGGTATCCAGCAAATTGCCTCCAGCGCCCAAGTGACATCTGAATTGTCGGTGGAAACGTCCCACAAGGCATTGGAAGGAAATCAGGCGATCATCACCACCGTGCAGCAAATGGATGCTCTTCACCAGACGATGGATCATTTAGCAAAGGCCGTCATGGAAATGGAAGGTCATTCGCAGGAAATCGGACATATCGTGGAAGTGATTTCAGAGATCGCAGCACAAACGAATCTTTTGGCTCTTAATGCAGCGATCGAGGCAGCCAGGGCTGGTGAGCAGGGACGCGGGTTTGCTGTGGTTGCGGATGAAGTTCGTAAACTGGCTGAACAATCTGCTCAGTCAACCGGACAAATTGCAAACTTGGTCGGAACCATTAAAAACCATACACGTACCGTGGTAGAGTCAATGGAGGTAGGAGTCAAGGAAGTCGATGAGGGTATCCGAGTCGTCCACACAGCAGGAGCATTGTTTGAGGAAATCAAACAAAACATCGACAAGGTCTCGAACCAGGTGCAGGAAATATCTGCAGCGTCGGAACAGATGTCTTCCAGTACCACGCAAGTCGTGCATTCGATTGAAGAGATTTCACAGGGCTCCAAAACCGTTGCCTCCGAATCAGAAAATGCATCTGCTTCTGCCGAAGAACAGTTGGCATCGATAGAGGAGATTACCTCTTCCACTGCTTCTTTGTCCAAAATGGCGGAAGAACTGCAAAGTCTGGTGGGTAGATTCAAAGTGTAGGATTATTGGATGATGTGAATAACTAACCGATGGTTACGATTGCGTTTCAGGGAAGAGGGCAGAAGTGGGCATGTTTTGGTATAATGGAAGATCGTTGAAGCAATACAAATAACCTTAGGAGAATAAAATACCATGACTACTTTTCCGAATTGCCCAAAATGCAATTCCGCCTATACGTATGAAGACGGCAATCATCTGGTCTGCCCTGAATGTGCCCATGAATGGATGGCAGGCTCCGAAATGGCGAGCAGCGAAGATGAGAAGGTTGTAAAGGATGCGCACGGCAACATCCTGCAAGACGGAGATAGTGTAACGGTTATCAAGGATCTGAAAGTGAAGGGCAGCTCCTCCGTCCTGAAGATCGGAACGAGAGTGAAAAATATTCGTCTCGTGGATGGCGACCATAATATCGATTGCAAAATTGATGGCTTTGGCGCGATGCAGCTAAAATCTGAATTTGTGAAGAAGATATAGGAAGGAACCATATCGATTGTTGACTGATCCCCTGGATATAAGGGGGTCTTTTCTTTTAAAACAGCCCCCCTCGGATTGTTTTTTGGTTAGAATGGAAGGATGATAAGCGAGTTGGTTGGAAAGGGTGTCATAGATGAGCAAAACACTAGTACTGGCTGAGAAGCCCTCCGTTGGTCGGGACATCGCCAGGGTCTTGCAGTGTTCCAAAAAAGGAAACGGTTATTTTGAGGGAAACCAATATATCGTCACATGGGCTTTGGGGCATCTCGTCACATTGGCTGATCCGGAAGTATACGGACAGCAGTACAGTTCATGGAGAATCGAGGATTTGCCGATCATGCCGTCCCCGTTGCGGCTGGTGATCATCAAGGAAAGCAATAAGCAGTTTCATGCAGTGAAACAACAAATGAAGCGAAACGACGTAAAAGAGATCGTCATTGCGACCGATGCGGGCCGCGAGGGAGAGCTTGTCGCTCGCTGGATCATCGAGATGGCGCACGTGAACAAGCCGATCAAGCGTCTGTGGATTTCTTCCGTGACGGATAAAGCGATCCGCGACGGGTTTCGCAATCTGAAGGACGGCAAGGCGTACGACAATCTGTATGCTTCCGCCGCAGCTCGTGCAGAGGCAGACTGGCTGGTCGGAATTAATGCTACACGGGCTTTGACCTGCAAGCATAACGCGCAGCTTTCCTGCGGCCGTGTCCAGACTCCGACACTGGCGATTGTCGCCAAAAGAGAGGAAGAGATCCGTCAATTTACCCCGAAGCCGTATTACGGATTGACCGCAGTGGCACAGGGACCGATTCAGCTTCAATGGCAGGACCCGGAGACGAAGGACGTCAAATCCTTTTCCAAGGAGAAAATGGATCGACTGCTGGCGTCGCTCAAACAGGAGCAGAGCGCAGAGGTGATCGAGATCACCAAAGCACACAAGAAAACCTTCGCCCCGCAGCTGTACGACCTGACCGAGCTGCAGCGGGACGCCAACCGGATCTTCGGCTTTTCGGCAAAAGAGACGTTGTCGATCATGCAAGGTCTCTACGAGCATCACAAGGTTGTGACATACCCGCGGACGGACTCGCGCTATCTCTCGGCAGACATCGTAGAAACCCTGCCAGACAGGGTCAAGGCTGTCCAGATGAAGCCATATGCGCCGCTCGCGGCCAAGGTGCTGCGCGCGCCGATCAAAGCCAACAAATCCTTCGTGGACGACAGCAAGGTATCGGATCACCATGCGATCATCCCGACCGAGCAATCCGTTCTGCTCAGTGATTTGAGCGATAGGGAGCGCAAAATTTTCGATCTCGTGGTAAAACGCTTTTTGGCGGTTTTGTTCCCTGCCTTTGAATACGAGCAAACCACGATCCAGGCGAAAATAGGCAGTGAGCGGTTTATCGCCAGGGGGAAAATCGTTCTTGCCCAAGGCTGGCGGGAAGTCTATGACTACGACGTCGAGGACGAGGACAGCAAAAGCGGCGTATCGGAGCAGACTTTGCCGAAAATCGCAAAAGGAGACCGCCTGCGCCTCCAGTCTGTATCGCAGACCAAGGGCGAGACGAAGCCGCCGGAGCCTTTCACAGAAGCCACGCTGTTGAGCGCGATGGAAAATCCCGCGAGATACATGGCGAACGAGAGTAAAGAATTGATCAAAACGATTGGTGAGACAGGCGGACTGGGTACTGTAGCGACTCGCGCCGACGTCATCGAGAAGCTTTTTAACAGCTTCCTCTTTGAAAAGCGCGGAAAGCACATCTTCGTTACAGCAAAAGGAAAGCAGCTTCTGGAGCTTGTCCCCGATGACTTGCAATCGCCAACGCTGACCGCCCAGTGGGAGCAGAAGCTCGGCGCCATCGCCAAAGGGAGCCTGAACAAGCAAGCGTTTATCAGCGACATCAAAACCTACGCGAAAACGGTCGTGCAGCAGATCAAAAACAGTGAAAAGACATTTCGCCACGACAATCTGACCAGAAGCAAGTGCCCGGAATGCGGCAAGCATTTGCTGGAGGTAAACGGAAAGCGGGGCAAAATGCTGGTATGCCAGGACCGGGAGTGCGGCTATCGCAAAAACATTGCCAAGCAGACGAATGCCAGATGTCCAAAATGCCATAAAAGGCTGGAGCTGCAAGGTCAGGGTGAGGGCCAAACCTTCGTCTGTGTTTGTGGACATAGAGAGAAGCTGACCACCTTCCAGGAGCGAAGAGAGAAGGAAAAGGGGAGCAAAATATCCAAAAAAGAGGTTGCAAAATTCCTGAAGTCGCAGGAGAAGGATGTGGACGAAGGGATCAACACGGCGTTGAAGGATGCGTTGTCGAAGTTAAAATTTGATTAAGATTCAATTGAGCAGCCACTCCAACATGCGGAGTGGCTTTTTGCTTGCGGATTAGGAGATGCGAACCTTGCCGATAGCCTGAAGAGCTTCCTGCAGATCCTCCATCTCTTTGGTGATGTTTGAAAATCCCGCGATCACGGGGGAGAAGCTTCCGATTCCCGCAATCAATCCATACGGCAAATTTCCGAGCAGCAATCCCACCAAGACTGGCAATCCAGCACATACTCCCGCACTGATGGCTTTTTCCCAAGGAAGAGGGCTTTTGTTGATGGCAAACGCCTGCATGACTGTCGCGCTAAACATTCCGTCCTTTTTTTGCATTCCCTAGTCGCCTTTCTAGCTCTTCGAGTTCGAGGTAAAATAGTATCGTTACTATTCCTCGTTTTCCAATTTCCAATACTTGGGGCGAAAGGAGCAATCCCAGTGAATTCACCGAAAAGCATCATGGAGAAACTAAGCCTTGCCAAGTACCCCACAAAAGCCATACTCCATATCCCGGAAGATATTCATGAATTTGCGGGAATGGACTTTGATACAACCTTGCAAAAAGAGAAATACGACTTGATTTTTATCTTTATCTTTCATTTGGAGGACCTCAAGAAGCATGTGCAGGAAGTGATTGAAAAGCAATACCTGACCGATAAAGGGTACCTCTACTTCGCTTACCCGAAAAAGAACAACCCGCAGTACTCGGAGTATATCGACCGGGACAGCATCTTTCCGGCCATGTCAGTGGATGACGAGGGGTTCGTGGAAGGAAGCCGCATCAAGTTTGCCAGAATGGTGAGTTTTAATGATGTGTTTACTGTGATCGGATTGAAGGCAGAGCCAGCCAAGGTCAAAAAAGCGGCAAACCCGCCCAAAAGCCAGTCTGTGAATGATTACATTGAGCATGTCGATGATATCAAAAAATATTTGGACGATAAAAAAGAATTGTTGAAGATTTACAACGAACTAACCTTTGGCTATCAGAAAGACTGGGCACGTTACGTCTACAGTGCGAAGAAAACAGAGACCCAAGAAAAGCGTTTTACTGAGATGGAGACTGTCTTGGCGGAAGGCTATAAAACGATCGAGCTGTATAAAAGAGCGAAAAGGTAAAGACACAGCATACGAAAGAAAACCACTCCCAGAAAAGGAGTGGTTTTTTGTAGGCGCAAAGTAAAAGTCATTCTTCCAGACCTGCTTGCACCGGATACAGTCGCTTTTCCTTCCGCTGTTCCTCCAGCAGATGCATCATCCAGTCCAGAACTTCAAAACTATCGGGTGTAGCGTAAGCGGGATTGGCGAGGTTGCAGGTTTCCAGTGGATCATCAGTGATATTGTAAAGCTCGAATTCGTCTGGTACGGGCTGTGTTTTATACTGCGCCACCCAACAGATCTCCTCTTCGTTCCGGCCACCCTTCATCGGGACGAACGCTACATCGCTCACGCCCGGCTGGCTCCAAAACTGGACGTTGTCATAGTAGCGGGAGAACTTCCACAGTTCCTGTCTGCCCTCTCGCTGCAGGGGGGCGACGACGGTTTCCACATGGTTGGGCTGGATGACAGCGGGATACGGCTGTCCCAGAGGGTTGATTTGATGCTGGCCACGAGTCACATCGTCGTCGCTCATAAAATAAATGGGTTCTTCGGCTATGGCCGCCGCGTCGTTGCCCAGAATGACAGGCGCCAGATCACGTCCCACGAAAGGATGGACCTCGGTAAAGGTGCTCTGTAATTGATTCTGGAGCGAGGGGATATCTGCATGAGCGAGTCCGAGCATGGTTGGCAACAGATCCACATGGCTGGTCAAGGCATGGACGTTTTGATGACGGGAAAAGAGTCGAGGGTTATGGATGATCAATGGCACATGGAGCATTTCCTCATAGGCACAGTACCATTTTTGGTGGAGGTCTCCATGGGCCCCGAGCAAATCGCCGTGATCAGAGGTAAACAGGACGATTGTATTTTCATAAAAGGAAGAGCGAATCAGGGCTTGCAGCACCTTCCAGATTTCCCGATCGACATTTTTCTGCAATTGATAGTAAAGCTTGCGATAAAACGCTTGATCGAAAATCGGCTGCAGGGCCCGCGGATAAATATCGCGATAGCTGGCTTGGCAGCGAGGTTTCGTATGCAAGGATTCGTCAAAAGTTGGGGGAGGGGGGACATCGGGCATCGGCTCCACCTCGAAGCGAAATACAGGGAGGTGTGCCGTGATCGCGCCATACAGAACGATGTCGTGAGGATTTACAAAAGATGCAACGACAAGCCAGGGCAATGCATCGGGGTCCTGGTATTTCTGCCTATCGAGCGCTTCGATCAGCTCCACGACTTCAGCAGCGAAGACGACATCCCGCCCGCTTAGGCCAATGGCTGCGGAGGAACCGGAATTGCGCGGGTTTTTTCCATGCGGTTCCGGGCCGACCCATCCGGAAAATCCGTAGCCCTCCAATCGATTCGCTCGCAGATACAACTCCACCTTTTCTCTGTCCGGTACGCCGGTGACAGGATCGTAGCTCGGTACGCTGGCATGTTTACCGGGTACGATCACATCTTCATAGGAGAAATGCCATTTGCCTTTATAGTAGGTCTGGTATCCGGCAGCTCGAAAATAGTCGCCCATCGTAGGAACGGTGTTCCGATCCAGCCAAAACATATCGGAGTCGAACGGACCTTTTGCAACTCCAGTCGTCTGAGTAACACCGTGCAAGGAAGGATATTGTCCTGTGAAAAGGGTAGCGCGACTTGGGCAGCAGGCTGCGCTCCCGATATAGTGCCGATGGAATTCCAACCCGTGAGAGCGCAAAAACTGCAGGGCCTTACGATTTTTTTTGTTCCACTCGCGTACTTCCAAGCTTTCGTAGACGGGAGGGTACCGTTCCTCGTCTACGAGAATCACGAGAAAATTAGGCTGCACATCAGGTTTCCACATGATCACACATCCCAGGGAAGATTTTTACATTAGGCTATGTGACGGAGTAGTGTATTTTTCCAAAAGGTCAAAAGCAAAGGCATATCCAGCGCGCTGCCTTTCAGATTTTATTCAGAACCGGACAGTAGAATCAGGTGCTGTTGGGTGAAATCCCACAGCTTTACCCTCTTTGTTCCTTGAAAAATTTCGCCTATGGTTTCAGCGGAGTTTACAATACAATATATGGTAGAAAGTCGGGGGCTGTCAGGGAGGCATCGGTATGGAGAAGTGGCAAGGTAAACATAGGCATCAATTCATCGTCCCCACTGTAAAAATGGGTTTTCTTCTCTTGATGGCTCTTATGATCGTGACGACGTATTCGGAAATACACGTTTCTGCGCGCTTTCATGCTCCGGGAAACGTGTACTATGTCGCGCTGGACGGGGAAGACAGCAATCCCGGTACCCTGGAAGCACCGTGGCGGACGATCCAAAAGGCGGCGGACACGATCACCGCTGGCGAAACAGTGTTGGTAAGGGAAGGCATCTACGAGGAATTCGTAACCATTACATCCTCTGGATCGGAATCCGAGGGTTACTTAATATTCCAGGCCTATCCGGGGGAACGTCCAGTCATAGACGGCTCCAGACTGAATATTGGCAGTGGTCAAAGCGCTCTTGTACAGATCAATAGTGCGAATTATATCGTGTTTGACGGATTCGAGGTACGCAATCTCTTTTCTTCAAGCGAATCCGAGTATCCCGGGGGCATTCGGGTTCAAAATGGCGGGTCAAATATCCACCTTCTGAACAACGATGTGCACCACATCGAAAATCGCTCCCGCAGTGGAAATGCCCACGGCATTCATATCTACGGAAATTCATTCATACCCCTCAAGAATATCCGTATAAGCGGCAATCGTGTGCATCATCTGACACTGGGTTCAAGCGAATCGCTGACGTTAAGCGGCAACATCGACGGCTTCATAGTCGACGGGAATGTGATCCATGACAACAATAACATCGGCATTGATATCGCCGGATTTTATGGCGCCTGTTCAAGTCCGTGCAGGGATCAGGCCAGGAATGGCATCGTTTCGGGCAATACCGTCTATCACATTGATTCTTCCATCAATCCGGCTTATGGCAGCAATTCCAACAGCGCTGGCGGTATCTATGCCGATGGGGCGACCAATGTGATCATTGAGCGCAATCATATTTATCGAAGCGATTTCGGGATCGAGCTGGCAAGTGAAAACAAGAGAAAGTCTACCAGCAATATTGTCGTGAGGAATAATTATATTCATCATAATGACGGTGCGGGAATTATCATGGGCGGCTCGCAAAAGAGCAATGGCGGCGCTGAAGATAATCTGATCCTCAATAATACGCTGGTCGAAAATGACCAATTGAAGCAAGGCTACGGAGAGATCACCTTTCAGGAGAACACCAGCAATAATGTCGTGGCGAACAATCTGATATACGCTCTCCCCGGCCGGGCACTGATTCACAAGTCCAGCTCAACCGGCTCAGGCAATGAGATTGATTTCAACCTCTATTATCGCCCAGACGGCGAGGACGGAAGGTCATGGAAGTGGGATGGCCACTCTTATAAAACCTGGGATTCCTACAAGGAGATGACGGGTTTGGATGGCCACTCGATATTTGCAGACCCGCAATTTGCCGATCTCAGTCGGGATATATTGCTGTCAAGCAGCTCGCCAGCAATAAATCGGGGGACAGAGGCGTATATGAAAGAAGCGGTACTCGATTTTTACGGTACTGCCAGAAGCAGAGGCACTGCCGTCGACATCGGCGCGACGCAATTCAGCGGAGCATTGCTCGCAGATGCCGAGGTGCAGCCGGTGGAAGACGAACCTGCTCTGATCGAGCTGCCTTCCGAGCCAGAGCCAAGCGTGGAGCCCTCCGAGGGCGGAATACTCGTAGACGGGGATTTTTCCTACTGGACAAGACTGCCTGTGTTGAGCGAGGGCAAATCTCGCGTGCGCCAAATCAAGTCCGTGATCGCCGACGACGAGCTGCATGTGCTGGTAACCGGGAGTCTGCTTGGCGACAAAGGGCAGCTTTATCTGAACACCGACCAGGATGCGGATACGGGTTTTCAAGCTCCTTTTTGGAATGGCAGCGGAGCCGATTATCTTTTGGAGAATGGAACCCTGTACCAATATAGCGGAGAAGGGGATACCGACTGGAGCTGGACCAAGGTTCGCTCTTATAAAAGGGATGGAAAGTTCGTCGCGACATCGACCGTCGTAGAGGTCTCTTTGCCGCTGGAGGATCTCGGCATCAAGTCAGGAGATCCGGTCTATATCGGTTATGTATGGAAGGATTCTCATGCGGACAAGCTTCCTCAGGAAAGCAGCATGATCGAGGTAAACGATGGCATTGTGCCATCTCAGCCGAGCGATTCGATCAAAGAGGAGACCGCTGCAACAGTGGAGCCCGGGAAGAATTGGGACAACGTGGAGGCGTTGAGTACGAGTGATTCTACTCCACGGGTCTTGAAGGTTACCCATGATCGAAAATTCCTCTACATTCTGGTAGAGGGCAGCGAGCTGCTGACAAAGACGCAAATTTATCTCAATACGGACAACCAAAGCGACAGCGGCTATAAAGCCTCGAACTGGACGGCTGGAGGCGCGGAATATTTGTTGGAGTACGGCATTCTTTATCGCTATTCCGGGACGGGATCAAGCTGGTCCTGGGATGAGCAAACAGAACTGACTCACAGCGATTATTGGGATGAACAAGACGAACGCATCGAAATTACCATTCCATTGAAAGAACTGGGCCTGCAACGAGGTGACAGCATTACTCTTGGCGTGCTGAAGGATGACAACAGCGCGACACAGTTGCCGGTAAGCGGAGATATGCAAGGGTACACGTTAAGCAGTAACTGAAGCACTAGCTGATGTAAGCAAAAGAATCCCATCCTGTCAGGCACGAATGACGCGCAGTTTGCGGCTGAGAAATGACAGGATCTATTTTTTTTCGTGAAAATGACAAGCGGGCGGTGATTTTGTTTGAAAGTACTAGTAACGGGCGGGTACGGTTTTATCGGCTCTCACGTAGCTGACAGGTTTCACAAGGAAGGGCACGAGGTGTACATCATCGACAATCTCATCACGGGACAAAAGAAGAACATAGACTTTAAGCATAAAGGGTATGTGTTGTCGGTAGAGGATGAGAAGTGCGAGGAGATATTCAGATCGAATAAATTTGATGCCGTCGTTCACATGGCTGCTCAGGTCAGTGTTCCCTCATCGATTACGAACCCCATACATGACACGGAATCAAATGTGCTGGGCCTCGTCAATATGCTCAATTTGTCCAAAAAGTATCATGTCTCCAAATTCATCTACGCTTCCTCTGCGGCTGTCTATGGAGAAAAAACGGAGCTTCCGATCAAAGAGACGGATGCTTGCGTCCCGATTTCTCCGTATGGCATCAGCAAATGGGTTGGGGAGTCGTACTGTAAAAAGTGGCAGGAGATGTATGGATTACAGACACTCGGGTTTCGTTTCTCCAATGTATATGGTCCCAGGCAGGATGCGAGGGGGGAAGGCGGAGTTATCGCGACGTTTATCAGCCGCATGATCGCTGGACAACCTCTGCACGTTCACGGGGAGGGCAACCAGACACGGGACTATATCTATGTAGAGGACGTGGCGGACGCTATTTTCCGAGCATCCTATTCCCCGCTTACAGGCATCTACAATCTCTCGACAGGCACGGAGCTTCGTGTCAATGAGATCGTAGAGGCATTGAAGGCGCCACAAGTCGAGCGTGTAGAGAAAAGGCCTGGCGACATCGAACGATCCGTTCTTGACAATTCGTTGATCAAGCGCGATCTGGACTGGACGCCGATGTATTCCATTCAGGAGGGCCTCGAGCGTACATACCGGTATTTTGAACAGGAGTGGGCGAAGGCAGAAGCAGCGGCCACGGCGGCGGTCGAGCCTACAGCTTTGAGGGCCGTGTCTCGCCACGCGTACAAGTTCCTGATCCCATACGCCGAGAATCTGCTGGCATTTGCCTTGACGGCATGGCTGACACTGAGTCAGCAGTACAGCTCTTACGGCGCCATTGATGTGAAGCTGTTTTATATCACGATCATGGGAAATCTTTACGGCAATCGCCAATCGATTCTGGCGGTCGTTTTGTCCATCGGGTTGTTCCTGTACCAGAAGCTGATGGACGGCAGGGAATTTATCTCCTTGTTGTACGATACGGATTTCTTTTTTCAGATCGCGATCTATCTCTTCATTGGCCTGGTGGTAGGCTATTCGATCGACCGCAAGAATGCCCAAATTCAAAATCAGGAGCAGAAGCTCGAGGAGATGGAGGGCAAATATGCATTTTTGCATGACCTGTACAATGAGGTTCGCGAAGTAAAAGAAGAGCTTCAAATGCGCATCCTCAAATCGGGGGACAGCTACGGAAAGATCTATTCCATTACAAAAGAGCTGGAAAGCCTGGAGCCGGAGCAAGTGTTTCACGCAACAGTAAATGTCGTGAAATCCATTATGAACGCACCCACTGTATCGATTTATACGGTCAATCGAACCGGTACCTATCTTCGCCTGGTGGCTCATTCCAGCGCTCAGGAACTGCAAGCCCCCAAATCATTGAAGGTCGGGGATCACGACTACATCCAAGCGATGCTGGCCGATGGCAAGGTGTTTGTAAACAAACAGCTGTCAGCAGGAGCTCCCTTGATGTGTGCGCCCATATACTACCGTGATCAGATTGCGGCTGTTGTCGCGATCGACGGACTCTCCTTCGAAACATTTTCCTTGTATCACCAAAACCTGTTCAAGGTCACAACGGATCTGGTCTCGTCGGCTTTGTCCAAGGCGTTTGCCTTTATCGAAGCTACAGAAAACCAACGCTACGTGGAAGGAACGTCGCTTTTGCGGCCAGAAGCATTCCAGGTCATTTTACGGTCGAAACAGCTTGCAAAGGAACAAAATCAAACCCCATACCTGCTCCTGAGAGGGAAGCAAACAGATCAACATTTCGCAGAGATGTCGGACAGGCTGGATGGCATGCTGCGCGAGACGGACTATATCGGTCTGGATGAAGACCATCATCTCGTCGTCCTGCTGTCCAACACCAGTCTGGAGGATGCGAATCATGTGCTCAACCGGTTTGCCCAGAAGGGTATTTCTCTCCAGGTAGCGGAAGAGGAGCTGTAGCATAGCATGGCGGAAATCTTGTTTGTGGTATACGTGCTGCTGTCTGCGGTGTTGCTGGCCATGCGCTACCGGAAGTCTTGGAAGGACTTTCTCCTGCGCCTTGTGCTGGTAACAGCTTTTCCAGTCATTGGCTGGCTGTTCCCCCTGTTTTGGCCGAAAAGCCTTCTACAAGAGGCCGACGAGGAATTTCATGATTATGTCACTCGTCAACAGGAGGAGCACCAAGTTAGACGTGTTGGTATTTATGCAAGGATCGAAGCACAGAAGGAGCTGAACGTGATTCCCATCGAAGACGCGCTGTTGATCAATGAGCATCGGACGCGTCGAAGAGTGATGATCGATGTCCTGAAGCAGGACGCGAATCAGTATCTGGAAATTTTGCAACGCGCGGTCAGCAACGAGGATACAGAAACCTCCCACTACGCCGTAAGTGCCATTATGGAAGTGAAGCGCAAAATGATGCTTGCTCTGCAGGATTTGTCCGTGCGGTATGAGAACGACAAGGACGACGAATACCTGGTTCGGACGTATGCGGAGGTATTGAAAGGATTTATGAGCAGTGGATTTTTGGACGAGCGTACTTTGTTAAAGCATCGCTACACCTACCTGGAAGTCTTGGGAACGCTGACGGAGCTTACGGAAGACTCCGAGTGGGCCTATCAGGAGAAAGTGGATGTGGAGATCGTGCTTGGCATGTTCGCAGAGGCAGAAGCGACCGGCAAGCAATATCTGGAGAAGCACCCGCTG
This sequence comes from Brevibacillus panacihumi W25, assembly GCF_000503775.1. GTDB lineage: Bacteria > Bacillota > Bacilli > Brevibacillales > Brevibacillaceae > Brevibacillus > Brevibacillus panacihumi_A. The sequence goes on from NZ_KI629786.1 coordinate 589,846, forward strand.
AGTGAAGAAGCGTATTTGTGCTTGATGAAGGTATATTTTGCGATGAAATCAGAGGACAAGCTTTATGAAACGCTAAACAGACTGAAACAGACGCCGTTGAGACTGTCCAATCACGCATTGACACTCGTCCGATTCTGGTCGGAGGGAGCTTAAAATGCAAAAGGAAGTTGGTTTTCGAAGAAATGTGTATTTGATTATGCTCACGATTCTGGGCCTTGCTGTTTTGATACAAGTCGCCAGGTCGCAGCTCGTGCTGCAATTCAAGCATAACGATGAGCATCTGAAGGAACGCGCAGCCATCATGGCGCGTGCTGCTGCCCCGGATTCACAAGCAGCCGGAGTCATGACGGACGAGCTGTTTTGCCTTGCCTACTTGGGCGATGACCCACCGAGTGTGGAATTGAAGGAAAATACAGCGCGCACCCTGTCCTATCTGAAGCGCCAGGTCCAAGAAGTTGATTTGAATACGGATGTCATTGACTATAAAGCATGCACAGCAGTTTTGCTTGCCACTGGCGAGCTTGACGCGTTGGAGAGCGGGGCTGGTCTGGAGGAGTTCGTCCATCACGGCGGAGCGGCTTTTCTCATGACCACGCCAGTCATCGGGGATCGCTTTCATCAGATGTATCGCAAATTGGGGATTATCGAGTTTGAATATCCCGTTCTCTCCAAAGGCGTTCGTCTCCTATCGAACGTACTCATTGCAGAGAAGGGGCTGGAGGTAGGGGAAGAGATCGTTTCCAACGTCTCCAATCCGGTAGAGCTGGATGCCGAGTCCACGAAACTGATCGAGAGTGAGGATGGGATCCCGCTGATGTGGAAACGCCAATACGGCGCTGGGAGCTTCATCGTCTACAACGGGGACAAGCTGCATTTGAAAAACAGCAGAGGCTTGGTCGTCGGAGGAGTAAGCATGATGCAGCCCGACTTTCTCTATCCGATCTTCAACTCGAAAATCTTTTACATCGATGACTTTCCTTCACCGATCGCCAAAGGCATCCATCCAGCCATCTATCAGCAGTATGGGATGGAGCTGCCCACCTTTTTCCAGGACATATGGTGGCCGGATATGCTGAAGGCAGCTCGCCTATACAATGTCAAATATACGGCTGCAGTCATTCAATCCTATAACGATGAGGTCAATCCTCCGTTCCGGGACCCGGTCGACCAGGAATGGCATCAGCTGGTTTCCTATGGGCGTGAAGTCGTCAAGAGTGGCGGAGAGATCGCCATACACGGCTATAATCATCAATCCCTGCAGACCAACAAGGCGATTGCGGATTATCTAGGCTATCAGATCTGGAACAGTCAGGAAGATATGGAGGAATCGATCAAGGAAGTGAATCGGTATCTTAAAACGGCATTCCCGAATTTTACTCCGATGTCCTATGTGCCTCCCTCCAATGTACTGGGCAGAGAGGACGGACGGGAAGCCCTGAAAAAGGCCTGGCCGGAGATGTCTGTCATTGCCTCCTTGTACGATACGGACTACGAGGGGCGGGCGTACGTACAGGAATTCGAGCTGTCCAAGGATGGGATTATCGAAATGCCGCGGGTGACCTCGGGATATTTTGAAACGCCATATACCAGATGGCTGGAAGCCAATACGATTACTTCTGTCGGCGTATTCTCCCACTTCCTGCATCCGGACGATTTGCTCGATCATGCCAGAGGCCGGGACCAGACGTGGGAAAAGCTGTACCAGGATTTTTCAGATTATCTGGAACGTTTGCACCGCACTTACCCATGGATGCGGGACATCACTTCTACAGAAGCAGGATTTGATATGGTCAACGTCCTTCAGACAAAAGTAAGCGTGACGAAAGAGCCCCAGCGCATCAAGGGAGTAGTGGATCAATACAAGCAACCGCTCTACTATGTGTTGAGGACAGAACGGAAAATTGCTGTACAAGAGAACTGCACGGTTCAGAAAATAGATGAGAATGTCTACCTGGTTACGGTGACAGGCTCGACATTCTCGATAGGTTTAGGGGGATGAGTCTATGAGGATCTGTATCATTGCCGAAGGTTCGTATCCTTATGTCACGGGTGGCGTGTCCAGCTGGATTCATAACCTGGTCCTTCAGATGCCCCAGCATGAATTCGTGATTTATGCCATCGGGGCCCAAAGCAAGCAAAGGGGTCAATTCAAATACGAGATCCCTCCCAATATCGTCGAGGTAAAAGAGACTTTTCTCGATGAGTACTTGAATGAGGAGGGGAAGTGGGGCAAACATTTCCGCATTCCCCCTGAGCAAAAAGAAAATATACAAATGCTGCTCGGTTTGGAAGGCGAGGTACATTGGAATCGACTGTTTGATTTTCTAAGAAACGGCAGCTTTCGCAATGCGGCTGATTTCCTCTCCAGCAAGGATTATTTTGATCTGTTGGACGATTTATGCCAGAAGCAATATTCACTCGTACCGTTCACGGAGATGTTCTGGACGGTTCGCTCGATGATTTTGCCGCTGTTTCTTGCCATTCGGAACGAAATTCCCAGGGCGGATCTCTACCATAGCGTATCTACCGGCTATGCAGGTGTTGTTGGGGCGTTGGCCAAGCATGTTCACGGCAGTCCCTTCTTATTGACGGAGCATGGCATCTATACGCGGGAGCGGGAAGAGGAGATTATCAAGGCAGAATGGGTCAAAGGATACTTCAAAGACCTCTGGATTCAATATTTCTACCGCCTGTCAACTTGCGCGTATCAGGCAGCAGATCAAGTAACGACCTTGTTCCACCACAACAAGGAGATTCAAGTCGAGCTGGGCTGCGAAGAATCCAAGATCAAGATTATTCCCAATGGCGTGGATATCGACGACTATCGTTATTTGCCGACGGCGCCAGAGGATTCCATCATACGAATCGGAGCAGTGGTGCGCGTCGTGCCGATCAAGGATATCAAAACCATGCTGCAGAGTTTTGCGGTGATCAAACGCGAGGTTCCTCAAGCGGAATTTACGATTATGGGACCTTATGAAGAAGATGAGGAGTATTACGAGGAATGCCTGCAGCTGGCTGCTGCGCTGGAACTGACAGACGTGACGTTTACCGGGTCAGTACGGGTAAAAGATTACTTGGGAAAAATGGACATGCTTGTGCTGACCAGCATTAGCGAGGGGCAGCCGCTGGCGATTCTCGAAGGAATGGCCAGCTCCAAGCCTTTCGTCGCGACAAACGTAGGAAGCTGCAAGGAGCTGCTCTACGGATTGAATGACGGCATCGGCCATGCTGGCTTGATTGCACCGGTCATGCACTATGAACAGATAGCCCAGGCCGTCATACAGCTTTGTCGTGACCGCGAGCTGCGGGAAGAGATGGGGCGCAATGCATTTTCGCGTGTGCGGAGATTTTACCGCCAGGAGGATGTCATTGCTGGCTACCGTACTTTATATGAATCGTTGGGGGGTGAGGAAAAATGGCAGGGATTGGCTTCGAGCTGAGAAAATTGTTTCGTGATCAAGGGCTGATCAATAACGTCAAAGCGTATGCCTACTCCTCATTGACGACGGTCGGTCCCATGATCCTGTGCATGGTTCTGATTATTGCTCTGCAACGAATCATGTCGTCTGCCAACAGCAGCTATATTGAATGGGAATTGTACATTGCAACCGTATCGTATTGCTTTGTTTTTTCCATCATTTTTACCAGCGGCATTTCCATGGTGCTCACCCGGTATGTAGCCGACATGATCTACGAGAAAAAGTATGATCGCTTGATGTCGTCCTATTACGGTGCTTTGATTCTGATTCTACCGATTGGAGCCGTTCTCGCAGGATGGTTCGTGAAGGATGTTTCTGCCGGGCTGGATTATAAGATTGCCGCCTACTTGTTTTTCATGGAATTGATCGTCATCTGGATTCAGGGCGTGTATCTCTCCGCGTTGAAGGATTATATCCGCATTGTCAAGAGCTTCATAATCGGGGTAGTAGCAGCGTTGATCAGCGGCTGGCTGTTGTTCCAAATCACCGGGCTGCAAGCGACGTCAGCGGCGCTTCTGGGGATCGATATCGGATTTTTCATCATTGCTGTGCTGTCCTTTCATCACTTCGAACAACGGTTTCCCAAGGGAAAAGCCGAAACCTTTTTCCATTTTCTAACCTATTTCCGCAAGTACAGCTCGCTGTTTTTTGCAGGATGCTTCATTTATTCCGGGGTGTATTTGCATAACTTTGTGTACTGGCTAGGACCCAAAGGCGTAGAGGTAGCCGATCGCTTTCTGGTCATGCCATTCTATGATTTGCCTGTGTTTTACGCGTTCATCAGTGTGATGCCAACGCTTGTCACGTTCGTCGTTTCGGTGGAAACCTCTTTCTATGAAAAGTTTCGCATCTATTATTTGAACATCCTGAACGGAGGGACGGTTACGGATATCAAGGGGGCAAAGGCAGCCATGCAAAAAACACTCATCCGGGAGATAAGCTTTCTGATGGAAGTTCAACTGCTTTTTACCGTTCTGGCGATCGCGCTGGGCATCAAATTTCTTCCCACAATCGGTTTTACGATGGCACAGCTGGACGTATTTATCCTGCTGGCGCTAGCTTACTTCCTGTTTATCATCATGTTTGTGCTCAGCCATATCCTGATGTATTTTGACGATCGAAAAGGCGTTCTGCTGATCGGGGCGCTGTTTGTCCTGTTGAATATCGGGTTTACCTATTGGATGATGACGCTTGAGTATGACGGGCTTGGGATGTTCCTCGCCTCCTTCCTTGCTTTGGCCATCGTGATTGCCCGCCTGCGGTATGTATTGCGCAACATTGACTACTTCACATTCTGCTCGCAGCCGATCAACGCGAACCAGCCGGCTCGTACCAAGTCCTTTTTTCCCAAGCCGAAGACGACCGTTTCCGCCCTGCTGCTGATCAGTCTGGTACTGTCTGGATGCACGGCAGCAAAGGATGCGGGGAACGCTTCAGGCCAGGAGGGGCAAGCCGAGGAAGTCATACAGATACAAGAGGAATCCTCCTCTTCCAGACTGTCAGAGGATAAAAGGATCTACGAGCGGGACCAGGATGATTCTCTAAAAACGATATACGTGACGATTTTGCCGGATAAGGCAAATGCAGACAAACCGCTTGACTGGTACGGTCTCAACCGCCTCCCGGATCGCATGGAAAAAGGCAAGCTGGAGATCATCATGCAGGAAGGCCAAGCGGACGGCAAAGGACCGGCTCCAGGGATGTTCGGCTACGGATCAGACCAGCCGAATGCGACGATTACCCTGCGAGGAAATACGGCATGGCATACCGCACAGAAATCCTATCGAATCAAATTGAATTCGGAGGCAGGCTTGTGGCTGGATCAACGGACGTTCAATCTAAACAAGCATATGCTGGATCCGTCCAGGGTGAGAAATAAGCTGAGCTTTGATCTCTTCGAAGAAATTCCCAATATGACAAGCCTGAGAACGCAGTTTGTGCGGATGTACGTAAAGGACTTGTCGACCGGGAACAAGCAAGCCCCCTTTGTGGATTACGGCTTGTACACGCATGTAGAGCAGCCCAACAAGCGCTTTTTGCAATCTCATATGCTGGATCCGAATGGGAATCTGTACAAAGTCGCCTTCTTTGAATTTGAACGTTACCCGGACAATATCAAGTCGCATGACGATCCGGAGTACGATCGGGAAGCCTTCGAGAAGATCCTGGAGATCAAAGGGCGCGAGGAACACGACAAGCTCATCCGCATGCTGGAGGATGTCAACAACAGAACGATCCCGATTGAACAGGTGATTGAGAAACACTTCGATCTCGACAACTTCCTGACCTGGACCGCTGCCAATATTTTGATGGACAACATGGATACAGACGCCAACAACTTCTACCTGTATTCACCGCTTAATTCAGAGAAGTGGTACTTTCTCCCGTGGGACTATGACGGCGGTTGGGAGCTGCAGCGTAAAAAGGGCAGCCTGCAACCCTACCAAAACGGAATCAGCAACTATTGGGGATCGGTTCTGCATAACCGATATTTCCGCCACGAGGAACATATCGAGCAGTTGAAGGAAAAGCTGGATGAACTCTCTGCGATCATTAACAAGGATCGGGTTGCGCAACAGCTGGACAAGTATGGTCCGGTAGTTGAGCCGTTTTTATTCCGGAACCCTGACATCGGTTATTTGCCGGGACTCAACACAGACTTCAAGAAAGAGCTGCAAAAAATCGCGGAGACTCCTGAACGCGGGCTGCAACGATTCTTGGAGGACCTCGAGAAGCCACGGCCCTTTTACCAGGGAGAGGTCGAGGAAGAGGATGGTCTGATGAAGTTTGTATGGGACATCTCGTTCGATTTTCAGGGAGACGACCTTTTGTATGATGTAGCGGTATCCAAGAATCCGCAATTTACGCAAGTCGTGGCCAGCAAGAACGGACTCAAGGAAAATAGATGGGAGATCCCCGCTCTTCCTCCCGGGACTTATTATTGGAAGGTTGTAGTCACTGACAGCAGCGGAAATCAGCAGAATTCATTTGATTACTACCTGGACAGCGATGAAAACTACTTTTTCGGGATGAGAGAATTTGAGGTGGAGTAGTTGACAAAGAGTCGTCAAACATTCCGGACCGAGCATAAGTACTACTTGCATATCCATGATTACCAATCGCTGCGGCATCGGGCATCGGCCATGCTTATGATGGACCCGAACTCAATCAATTTGGATGGTTACTGCATTCGGAGTCTGTACTTCGATGGCCCACATGACCATGCCTTGCATGACAAAAACAACGGGATATTCAACCGGGAAAAATATCGCATCCGGATCTACAACGGCAAGGATGATGTCATCGCCGTCGAGCGCAAGAAAAAGCGAGGAGACTATGTATTCAAGGAGTCGTTCCGGATCAATCGGGAGGAGTACGATCTGCTCCGGGTAGGAGACTACGAATTCCTGCAGAAAAAGGATTCTGCGCTGCTGCGTGATTTTTATCTTGCCTTGGCGCATCGAGCTTTCCGTCCTACAGCGATCGTCGAGTACTGGCGCGAGGCTTATGTCTATGAGTACGGCAATGTGCGCATTACGTTCGATAAGAAGCTGTCTGCCGGCGTCAATTCCTTTGATCTGTTCGATCCCAATCTGGTGCTGGAAGAGGCGATTGCTGTTCCGCAGACGATCATGGAAGTAAAGTTCGATTCTTTTCTTCCGGACTTGATCCGCAACCTGATTCAACCACAGAGCCAACATCGCTCTTCGATATCGAAGTACGTCATTTGCAGAGAAGTCAATGTAAAGCATTTTAAAGAATAGTCGGGCAGGTGCAGCTATGGATGAAGTATTAAGTTTTCAGGATATTATCAAGAAAAGCATTCTCCATTTGGAGGCTTTTCGCAGCGTGTCGTATATCGATATGATTCTGGGGTTGCTATGCTCGTTTGCAATCGGGATGTTTATTTACTGGATCTATCGAAAAACATTTCGAGGTGTCGTCTACAGTTACAATTACAATGTGTCGTTTGTGCTGATGTCGATGCTGACGGCGTTGATCATTATGACGATCAGCACCAACATCGTCCTGTCCTTGGGGATGGTAGGCGCCCTCAGTATCGTGCGTTTTCGGACGGCTGTTAAGGACCCGTTGGACATCGTCTATATGTTTTGGTCCCTGACTGCAGGGATTGCCAGCGGGGCGAAGATGTATCCGCTGGCTCTCGGGGGATCTCTCGTGATCGGCTTGGTGATCATCTGGATGTCCAAGCGCAAGGTGACGGAGCAAGCCTACCTCATGATCATTCGCCATACGGAGGAAGCGACAGACGCTCTGCGGGTAGAGCTGCGCAAGCTGAACAGCAAATTGAAGTCAAAGACCGTGCGCAAGGGCTTTACCGAGGTTACCGTAGAAGTGATGCTGCGGGATGACAATACTGCGTTCGTGCAGACGATTAGCGAGCTGGAAGGCGTAAGCGATGTTTCGCTGATCAATTACACAGGGGATTACGCTCAATAACGGAGCGGTTATTGAGAACAAAAGCAGCCATTCGACACTTGGATCGAAGGCTGCTTTTTTGTCAGGCTGGGGATGGTAAATTTCGGATGCCCTCCGAAGCTGAAGATACTCCATGAGAAGCCTGCAAAAGGTGGGGGGACCAGGCAAAGCTAGTCGAGGAAAAAGGGGAAAACCAGCGAAGGTATTTGGGATCTTGACACAGGTGCAACGGAAAAGGCGGAACACGGTTTCAGCGGCCAACCCTGAATCGCTTCATCGAAACGGCTGCTTTTGGCCGCGGTTCCGTCTTTGGAGTGGAGACGGCCAGAGCCAGCCCTCAGTGAAGATCCCAACCCACCTGAAGCGTTTTCCCCTTTTTCCTCCCCGCCGCTACAGCTGGTGGACCGCCAATTAAAAGGCCACGGGTGATCTTCCACGTTAATCTTGAATACCGAGCCTTACTTGCTTTGCAAAAGAAGCTTGATAAAATAAGGTGCTCCAATAAGCGCTACCATGATTCCCGCCGGAATGCCATCCGGCTCGACCAATTGCCGTCCTGCCGTATCTGCAAACAGGAGAAGCCATCCGCCGATCAGCAAGGCTACCGGTAGCAACAATTGATTTCGCGGTCCTATCAAGGCTTTGGCGATATGAGGAGCCATGAGACCGATGAAAGCGACCCCTCCTGTGACAGAGACGGCTGATGCGGCCAGGGCAACGGCCGTTACCAAGAGAATGACACGCTCCTTCTCGACGGAGACCCCGATGCCGATCGCGACGGATTCGTGAAGGGTCAGGAGGTTCAAAGCATGTGCTTTATACAGTGCAAACGGAACCAGGATCACGAGCCAAGGCAGAAGAGCCCATAGAAATGGCCAGTCCGATCCCCAGATATTCCCTGCGAGCCACTTGGCGATAAAGTCTACCTTGGATCGCTCCGCAGAGGAGATCAGAACAATCATCAACCCGGATAATGCCATGGAAAAGCCGACCCCTGTAAGGATTAAGCGGTTCGGTTGCAGTCCGGTCTTTTTGCTGTAGGAAAACAGGTAAATCAGACATGCTGTCAGAAGCGCGCCGAGAAACGCGACAAGCGGGAGCGCGTAGATAAACAATCCCGCTTGTACAGGGAAAAACAGAAAGAACAGCGCAATGGCTACGCCTGCCCCGGCATTAATCCCCACAATGCCTGGGTCTGCCAACGCATTTCTTGTGATTCCTTGCAGGATGGCGCCTGACAAGGCAAGGGCCATACCCGCCAGCAAAGTAATGAGCATGCGGGGCAGACGGAGCGAGAAGAGGACAAACTCCTCTTTAAAGGTCCCTTGACCAAGAAGCACAGGGATCAGTCTGTCATAGGAAACAGAGGAGTATCCGAGTCCCATGCCGATCCCAATCGTGACGGCAGTCAAGAGAAGCAAAAGCAAAATAATCATCCGTTGTTTTCGTATGACAGCGGGTTGGATCATGAGAGTGCAGACCCTCCTTTCCGTACGACAAAAAGGAAGAAAGGCAGGCCCATTACCGCGATGATCGCTGCTACTGGGGTTTCATACGGAGCGTTCACGGTTCGGCCCAGAGTATCAGCAATCAGCATGAACGAGGCTCCGACCAGGGCAGACATCGGAAGAATCGAGCGGTAATCGGTGCCGACCAAAGTACGGACGATGTGTGGAACCATCAGGCCAATGAACGTCATGTTTCCGATCAATGCCACAGAAGCGCCTGTCAGCATGATGATGACGAAAAAGAGCAGGATTTTGATTCTGGTGGTTTTTTGCCCCAATCCGACTGCTACCTCCTCGCTCAGACTGAGAATCGTCAGCTGTTTGGACAACAGCAGGGAGAGCAGGATGCCGAGCGTGATGCAAGGGACAATGACTTGAAGCTGGCTCCACGACGTGCCGATCAGCCCGCCAGCCGTCCACATGGATACATCCTTGGAGATCTTGAAGGCTAGCCCTACGCCCTCTGCGATCGCATAAAGCAACGAGGACACGGCTACACCAGCCAGGACGATGCGCAGCGAGGAAAATCCGCCCTTTTTTCCTGCACTGATCCCGAATACCAGCAATGCACCTGCAGCTGCACCGACCATGCATGCCAGCATCAAGCCGAAAGAACTGGCAGAGGGGACAAATGTCATGGAGATGGCCAATGCTGCATGTGCCCCGGCTGTCAGTCCGAGCAGTCCCGGATCGGCGAGCGGGTTTCTCGTCATCCCTTGCATGATGGCGCCGGCGATGGCAAGGGCAGCGCCCACGAAGATCGCAGCAATTTCACGAGGCAAGCGGAGGTCCCGGATGAGGGAGATTTTCTCCTCCGCAGCCTGCGATGAGACGGCCAGCCACACGTCACGCAGCGTCGTGTCGGCTGCTCCGAAAAGCATGGCGATCACGAACATCACCAGAAAGAACAGGAATCCCGCAAGCAGTTTATAGACGAATGGAATGGAATGCCGAAACGTTTTTTCCATGTCACTCAGTTCCCTAAAAAGTGTTTGAGAAAGAAATCGAGCTGCAGCTCCAAGGTCAACGGATCGTTGAAGTAGAACTCCTGGGCATTGGCTTCTAAGACGCGATTGTTTTTGACGGCAGGAATGCTTTGATACGCAGCTGTTTCCTGAAACGAATTGTCTGTCTCTTTGTTTTTGCTGAAGATCAGATAATCGCCCGCAAATTCGGGAAGCACCTCAAGGGACAGGGCATAATAACCGTCCTTTAGCGCCAGCTGCTTTACCTTCTCCGGCATGTTCAGCTTCATCTCTTGATAGAGAATTTCAGTTCCGCGTCCCCAGTTATCGCCGTAGACGTAGAGCTGTTTGTTGAAGTTTTCGATGACAGACACAGTAGCGTCCTCGCCAATTTTGGCCTTTATCTCTTCTCCGGCTTTCTGAGCTCGCTTTTTGAAATCATCGATCCAGGCCTGCGCCTCTTTTTCCTTGTTCAACAGCTTTCCAATCTCCAGATGCTGCGTCAAGTAGTCTACTTTTCCGTATGTAAAAGTGACTGTTGGTGCGATTTGTTTCAATTTGTCCAGATTTTTGACCGTGGACAGCCCGATGATCAGGTCGGGATTCAATTCGATGATTTTTTCCAGGCTCTCATCGGATACTTCCTCCACGTCTTGTAACGGCTCGTGGAAATTCGGATTCATTTTGGACCAGGAGTCGACGCCGACCAGCGGAACGTGCAAGGCCAAGACGTTTCCGGTGAAGCTGGAGAGGACGACAACTCGTTTGGGATCGGCAGGAACCTCGACAGGTCCCTCTTCAGACTGGTAAGTGATCGTATTGGCCTGCGACTGGTCGGCGGGTGTAGGTTCTGCATTTTCGGCAGATTGGCTGCTGCAGGCACTGAGCAGCAGGACTAGCACAAGCATGAGGGGAGTCCAGATGTTCTTCATTTTGCTTCTCCTTTTATCAGATCGTAGGTTAGGCAGACCGGTTTTTTGGTCCGCGGATCGCGGCCGATTTGGGCATCGATTTGAAATACCTTTTTCAGCACGTCAGGCTGCATGACTTCTTCGCAATCGCCGGCTTTGACGATTTGTCCGTCTCTGAGGGCGATCATGTAGTCGGCAAAACGGGCAGCCTGATTCAAATCATGGAGCACCATGATGATCGTGCGCCTCTGCTCCACATTCAGCCTGTGCAAAAGCTCGAGGACTTCAAGCTGGTGAGCCAGGTCCAGATAGGTGGTCGGTTCGTCCAGAAAGATCATCTCGGTATCCTGAGCCAGTGCCATGGCGATCCACACCCGTTGTCGCTGACCGCCGGACAAGGCATCCACAGGCCGATGCATAAACGCTTTGGTCCCTGTGACCTCCAGGGCCCAGTCAATCACCTCGACATCCCGTTTTGTCAAACGTCCCAAGCCTTTTTGATAGGGAAACCTGCCGTAGGAGACCAACTCTCCCACTGTCAGGCCGCTTGCGCCCTCGGGTGTTTGCGGAAGAATCGCCAGCTTTTTGGCGAGCTCCTTCGTGTTTTCCTTGGCAATTGGCTCACCGTCCAAAATGACTGCTCCTGATTGATGCGGAATGATCCGGGTGATGGCCTTCAGCAGCGTTGACTTTCCGCAGCCGTTCGAGCCAATGATCGCGGTGATTTTTTGATCGGGAATTTTCAGGCTGAGATCCTTCACAATCAGACGCTCTCCATAGCCGATGCGCAAGTCGCTCGTGTAAAGACGAACCATGATTTGACCTCCATGAAATGGTATGCACAACAAAATAAACGTTGATAATGATTATCAATTTCGGTATTGTAAACAATATAAAGACATCCGCCTTTTTTTGTCAACAGGTTTTCCAAAGGGCGTGAAGGAGTGATCGTGGATGGATCAGCAGGAGCTTTTTGATGTGACAGTGATTGGAGGAGGGCCGGCAGGACTCTATTCGGCCTTTTATAGCGGGCTTCGCGAAATGAAAACCAAATTGATCGAGTTCCAGCCCCAGCTGGGTGGCAAAATCCATGTCTATCCGGAAAAAATGATTTGGGATGTGGGGGGACTGACACCCGTACCCGGAGCAAAATTAATCGAGCAGCTTGTCGAGCAGGGACTAACGTTTGGTCCGGAAGTGGTGTTGAATGAAAAGGTAGAAGTGATTCACCGCAACGAAGAGGGGATTTTTGAATTGGAGACCGCTTCGGGGCGCAAGCATTTTTCAAAAACGGTCATTGTTGCGATTGGCAGCGGGATCTTGAAGCCGCAAAAGCTGGAAATTGATGGAGCGGAAAGGTTTGAGATTTCCAACCTGCATTACACAGTGAAATCCTTCCGCCCCTTCAAAGACAAGACGATTCTCATCTCAGGCGGCGGGAATGCTGCCCTGGATTGGGCAGCCGAGCTGGAGCCGATCGCCAAACAGGTGTATCTGACTTATCGCAAAGAGACGTTTGCCGGCCACGAAGCGCAGGCATCGCAGGTCTTGAACAGCTCTGTTGCATGCTTTTTCCAAACGACGATTACAAAGCTGATCGCGAGTGATAATCATGAAATCATTGACCGGGTCGAGCTGACCCATCTGGACACGGGAGAGGTCTCCCATCTGCCTGTCGATGAGGTGATTATCAGCCACGGCTACGAGCGCGATACGTCTTTGTTGCAAAATAGCAAGCTGCCCATCAAGATTGCGGACCAGTATTACATAGCAGGCAACGCCAATAGCGAGTCCTCCATTCCGGGACTGTATGCGGCAGGCGATATTTTGCGGCATGAGGGGAAATTGAATTTGATCGCCGGGGCCTTCCAGGATGCAGCGAACGCTGTGAACAAGGCCAAACAATTCATCCAGCCGGATGCCGGCAAAAGCGGAATGGTTTCCTCGCATAATGAGTTGTTCAAAGAGCGCAACAGGGAACTGGTAAAGCAGATGCTGAGATAGCAAAAAGGCGGCTTTCTTTCCGGATTTTTTTCTCCTGTGGTAAACTGTCTGTGAACAAGAAGCGATTTCACGACAGAATACTGGGTGGTTTATAGATGCGTTCAATATGGCAAATTTACAAAACAGACTGGCTCAACATTTTCAAAGTGCCGACGGGCATCTTTCTGATTGTCGCGATCTGTATTCTTCCCTCGCTCTACGCTTGGGTGAATATCAAATCCGTCTGGGATCCTTATGCGAACACAGAAGGCGTCATGGTCGCGGTAATAAGCGAGGACGAGGGGACGACGATCGGCGATAAAACGATCAATATCGGTGATGAGCTGATCCATAACCTGCAAAACAATCACAAGCTCGGTTGGACGTTTGTGGATCGAGAAGAGGCAAATAGAGGCTTGCAGAGGGGAGAGTACTACGCCAGTATTTTGATTCCGGCTGACTTTTCTTCCAAAATGACAGGCATTATCGACGGACGGCTGGACCGACCCGAGGTGGTCTACAGCGTCAACGAAAAGGTAAATGCGATTGCGCCGAAAATCACCTCTTCGGGCGTCTCCACGCTTGCCAAGCAAATCAACGAAAATTTCACGGAGGCGGTCAGCGAGGCCTTGCTGACCAAGCTGACAGAAGTCGGGATCAAGATCGAGGAGCAGCTTCCGACCATTCGCAAGATCGAGGCCGGGATTTTTGAGTTGGAAAGCAGGCTCCCTGAGATTCATGCAGCAGGGCAAAAGGTGCTGGAGCTGGAACAAAAGCTCCCTGCAATTCACGAAAAAGCGCAAGTCATCCTCGAAGTGGAGAAAAAAATCCCGCAGATCAATCAGGCGGCAGAGTCGATTTTGACATTGCAGAAGCATTGGCCGCAGATCAGTGATACGCTCTCGCGGGTCGGGGAGATTCAGGATCGACTCCCTGCTATACAGCACGCGGTAGCCCGCGTCCAGGAGCTGGATCAGAACTTCGACAAGGTCGCGGGAACGATCGAGCATGCGACGGATATAGCAGGACGGGCGATCGGGATCGTAGAGGCTGCTCAGGCAGCGATACCGCGCGTAGAGGATTTGGCAGACAAGGGTGCTTCCATTGCTGAGCGGATAAACGCATTCCTGACGCAGAATGAAGCAGCGTTCCAACTGATCGGTCCGTTGGTCAAGCAAAATCTGACGCTGGTACAGCAAGCTGCGGATGCGACGACAAAGCTGACGGAGAGACTGCTCCAGGTGGATCCTGCCCTTTTGCCAACAGCAGAGGAGGCAGCCGCATTGAGAGATCGGTTGGCTGGCGCGGGCCGGATCCTTGAACACACTTCATCGCTCTTGGAGAAAATCAACGCCTATCTTCCCGGACAGCCGCTAAACGGATTGATCGAGCGGCTCCAAGCCCGTACGGACTCCATCCACCAAAAGGTCCAGCTATTGGACATCGTTGTCAAGGCTTTGGAGAATGGAAAAACGCCAGCGCGGGATGTCGTGGAGCGCTTGCACAAGCTGTCTCAGGAGACGAGCAGCGTGCTGGGCGATATTCTCTCGCGCTATGACAGCGAGATTTTGCCCAAATTGGAGGACGGCATTGCGAGGCTGATTGATATTTCCGATGTCGCCACTGAAAAAATCGAGGCAGTACAAGCACGTCTCACCGCCATCGATGGGATACTGGCGGATGTGAAGCAGGGGTTGGAATTCGGTCAGACGGAATTGCAGCGAATCACGGAGCAGTTGCCGCAGATTCGAGCGAGGGTGCATGAGGCAGCCGTGGATCTGCAGCAAAAGGCGGATGAGTTTGAACGTGTGGTAAATATCGCGGTCCCGCTGATCCAGGAAAATCTCCCGACCATCGGCAAAAAGCTGGATCAGGCAGCAGCCTTCATCCAGAACGACCTGCCGAGAGCGGAACAGGAGCTGTCTCAATTAGCCGACTTCGTACGAGTGAGGCTTCCTGAACTGGAATCGGGCGTACATCGGGTCGCATCGTTGGTACGGGACGATTTGCCGCAGCTTGAGCGGGCGGTGAGTCAGGCCGCAGACAAGCTGCGCGAAGTGGAGGCGAACAATAACTTTGCCGCCCTCGCGAAGCTGTTGCGCGGCGATATCCAGAAGGAAAGCGAGTTTTTGGCAAGCCCGGTCCAGATCAAAGAGAACCGGCTGTATCCGATCCCCAATTACGGTTCTGCCATGTCGCCCTTTTACGGGGTTCTGTCCTTGTGGGTGGGAGCTACGTTGCTGATCTCTCTGCTGAAGGCAGAAGCGGACAATCCGGAGGGGCGCTACAAGCCGTACCAGCTTTATCTGGGCAGGCTGGGAACGTTCCTGACGATTGGGCAGCTTCAAGCGATCAGCGTCACGCTTGGAGACATGTGGATTCTGGACGCCTTTGTAGCGGACAAGCTCCCGTTTGTGCTCTTCGCCATGCTGGTGAGCGCGGTGTTTGTTACGATTACCTATACGCTGCTGTCGGTGTTCGGCAATGTGGGCAAAGGAATCGCGATCATCTTCATGGTGTTCCAGTTCTCCAGCTCGGGCGGCACGTTTCCAATCAGTATGACCGCGCCCTTTTTCCAGATGCTCAATCCGTTCATGCCCTTCACGTATGCGATCAGCTTGCTGCGAGAGGCGGTCGGGGGGATTTGGTGGGAGACAGCTTGGCGGGATATTTTAGCGCTGCTTGGCTTTATCGGTCTCAGCCTGTTCGTCGCGCTGGTCCTCAAGCGGCCACTGAGCGGCATTATCAAGAAGTCGACAGAGAATGCAAAGAAAACCAAAATCATCGCCTGATGATGAAATTCACAGCCCGCCTGCGCGCGGGCTTTTTTTCATCTCTAGATAGTCCCTCAAGTGGGCAAAATCGGTCGCATAAATATGTTCATGCCCATGATCGCCTTCTCGTTCCCCGACGATAGAGGCAAATTTGGCATACAGGCGATTCAGGTACGTATTCTCCGATTGGGCGAAAAATCGCACCTGCTTTACCTGGCTGTTCTCCGCTTGTATCTGCTCCACCATGTATCGGAAGCCCTGCAAAAACAGACGGCTGCTGCGAAACTCCTGCTTGATGATGGCAGAGAAGATAAAGACAACCTCTCCCTGAGGATCAGGCTGGTGCTCTTTCGTCACGTATTGATAATGACCCCAGCCAATTACGTTGTCCGGCGGGTCTACGACAAGGATGATCTGCGAGTCTTGAATATTTTCCAATACGTGGTAGATGGCATCGATTGCATGTGACTGCCTATCTGCTTTTTCACAGCAAGGATTGCGACAAGTTCGTCCAATTTGATTTTTTCCGGGGAAACGACGGCGCGATACTCGGAGATGGCACCCTTTTCCTCCAGTCGGCGCACTCTTTCCGTCACGGCTGGTTGAGAAAGCCCGACGATTTTGCCCAATTCTGTCATCGAAAGTGCCCTGGTTTTGCAGAAGGAGCAGGATATGCTTATCGACTTTATCCACGCTCACACACCACCTTTGTTTTCAATTTTTTATAGTTAAAATAACTTGAAAACCAATTTGTTTGATCCTTTATTCCGTTGTTATCTCATGTAAAACCTTGTAGTCATCTTATAAAATAAGGGTCAATTGAGCAAAGAAAATATTTTGCAAAAGCCGGAAGAAAGGGTGCGTGAACGATGAGTCTGCTATTTACGCCGATGACGATAAAGGGAGTCGAACTGAAAAACAGGATTGTCATGTCACCGATGGGGACGTTGGCTGCTGAAGAAGACGGCAAGGCCACCGAGTGGCATATGCTTCATTATGGAGCAAGGGCGATGGGACAGGTGGGTCTGATTATCTTGGAGGCGACCGCCGTATTGGAGGAAGGCAGGGATTATCCCAGCAATCTCGGACTGTGGTGCGATGATCAGATTCCGCCGATGCGCCATCTGGTGCGGATCCTGCATGAGAACGGCTCAAAAGCAGGAATTCAGCTCTGGCATGCAGGACGCAAACGAGTGATGGAGGGGGAACCGCGATCTTCCTCGGGATTGCCGTACAAGGGCAGAGCTACGAAAGCGTTGACTCCTGAAGAAATACGTGAAACGGTAGCGGGGTTTGGGCAAGCAGCAATCCGGGCAGCAAAAGCTGGTTTTGATGTGTTGGAGATTCACGCTGCTCACGGCTATCTGATCAATGACTTTCTTTCCCCGCTTACGAATACCAGGGGGGATCGGTACGGTGGATCAAGAGAGGGGAGGTATCAGTTTTTGCGGGAAATCATCGATGAGGTGCGGAGTGTCTGGAGCGGGCCATTGTTCGTTCGGGTTTCTGCAAACGAGTACAGCGAGCAGGGAAATAGCATCCGGGACTACGTGCAATTCGCCGCATGGATGAAACAGCAGGATGTAGACATGGTCGTATGCAGTAGCGGAGGACTCTTGCTGGAAAGTCCGAGGGTCTATCCGGGCTACCAAACTCCCTACGCAGAGATGATCCGACGTGAAGCTCATATTGCTACGGCAGCAGTGGGTTTGATCACACAGGGAATTCAGGCGGAGGAAATCTTGCAAAACGGTCGGGCCGATCTGGTAGCGATAGGCAGAGAATTGTTGCGAGATCCGTATTGGCCGCGTACGGCTGCAAAGCAATTGGGTGTGAAAATACAGGAACCGGCTCCGTATGAGAGCTTCTGGTTTGGAACGTAAACGCGAAGAAAGCCTTCCGCCGAACGACGGAAGGCATTTTTGCATGTTCGGGACCCAGTACGCAAGCTAGACCCGATAGCCAAGCTGCCGGGAAATCTCCTGCGAGGTTTCGCGGATTCTTCTGACCAGTTCATCCTGTACGCGCTCCATCGTGATCCGATTGCTTGGGCCGGAGATGCTGAAGCTGGCGATGATCTTTCCTTGAAAATCAAAGATTGGAGCTGCGATACAGCGGATGCCCTCTTCGTTTTCAATATTGTCCAGAGCGTACCCCTGATTTTTCACGAGCGCGACTTCTTCGGCAAGTGCATCAGCTGATGTAATCGTCTTGGCGGTCCTGGCTACGAAATCAATCCCGGAAACCACTTTGCGGTAGGTCTCTTCGCTCATCCCGGAGAGCAAGACTTTCCCAACCCCTGTACAGTACATGGGAGCCCGGCTGCCAATCCGGGAGAACATGCGAATCGTCTGATTGCTTTCGATCTTGTCGATATACATCACTTCGCCATTGTCGTCGATGCACAAGTGGATCGTCTCATTCACATCGTGGCAGAGCTTCTCCAGAAATGGCCTAGCGATCTGGATGACATCTATGCTGTTCAGGATATTTCGCGATAAATAGATGAGCTGAAAGCCCAGCTTGTACTTCTCCGTCTCCTCATCCTTGACGACGTAATTCATGTGTACAAGTGTGGCCAAGAGGCGATGCGTCGTGCTTTTGGACAGTCCGACTTGTTCGGATAAACGGGTAATTTGGATGCCTTCTGGATACTCCGACAAGACATTTAAGAGTGTAAGTGCTCGTTCTAAAGATTGCACATTTGACATGAACGTTCTCCTTCTCAATGAATGCTTCTATCCCACACATGAATCCCCAATCGATTTTCCAAAATCACCCTTTTGAAATGCTGTTCCATTTTTATCATAGTGGAATGAACTGGCTTTGTAAACCGAGGAAAGCCGAGCGGATCAGCGATTCGTCTGATAAATCGGGCAAGTTAAAAGAATTTGGGAATGATGTATTGAAATATTCCCGCAGTTCGTTGTAATATATTTATGGAACATTGTTCTACAATGCGGAACCGAAAATTATTCATACAAACAATGCTTGTTCACATGTGAACCCCACAGATTGATTTTCACCACAAAGAGGAGTTGATACCGAGTGAAAATTGTTTATGCTCACCATCCGGAGGACGTCAAAACGTACACAACCGAGAAGCTTCGCGAGGAATTTGTAATGGAAACCGTATTCGCAGCTGACGAGATCACGTTAACGTACAGTCACGTTGACCGGATCATATACGGCGGCGCCATGCCGGTAGAGAAAGCGCTGTCATTGGATGCCGGAAAAGAGCTGGCAGCCAAATATTTTCTCGAGCGCCGGGAGCTGGGCGTCATCAATGTCGGCGGCGACGGCACGATCACTTGCGATGGAGAAGTGCATGAGATCCGCGAAAAGGAAGGTATCTACATCGGCCGCGGGACCAAGGAAGTAGTGTTTGCCTCGAAAGACCCGTCTCGTCCAGCGAAGTTTTACCTGAATTCTTGTCCGGCCCATACGAGCTATCCGACGGTGAGGATCAATCGACAAAAAGCATTGGCTCGTCCTTTGGGGGACAATGCCACAATGAACAAACGGACGATTTATCAATTCATACATCCTGATGTCTTGCAGTCTTGCCAGTTGAGCATGGGCATGACAGTTCTGGAGGAAGGCAGCGGTTGGAATACCATGCCATGCCACACGCATGAGCGCCGGATGGAAGTCTATTTTTACTTCGATATGGCAGAAGACACGCGCGTCTTCCACATGATGGGCAAGCCCGATGAAACCCGTCACATCGTGATGAGCAATGAACAGGCGGTCCTGTCGCCAAGCTGGTCCATCCATGCCGGGATCGGAACTCGCAACTATACCTTCATCTGGGGCATGTGCGGAGAGAATCAAGACTTCGACGATATGGACCACGTAGCGATGAAGGATTTGCGATAGGTGGGTGAGAGAGACATGTCTGTTCAACAGGTAATCATTACGGACTGCGATCATGAAGATATAGAAATCGAGAGCAGAGTTCTGGACGAGGCGATTGTCCCTTTTGTCCTCAAGCAATGCAAGACGGAGGATGATGTCATTCGCGAAGGACAAGGCGCTGCCGTTTTATTGAACCAGTATGCGCCGATCACCGACCGGGTCATGAAAAGTCTCCCGGCACTGAAGCTGGTCGTACGCTACGGGGTAGGGGTCAACAATGTCGATCTGGAGGCAGCCACTCGCCGCGGCGTACAGATTTGCAACGTGCCAGATTACGGGACGAACGAGGTGGCCGACCATGCGTTGGCCCTGATGCTCTCCATGACACGCAAAATTTCTCGGATGACGGATGAGGTTCGTAAAGGCAACTGGAATTATCAGACGAGCATCCCGATCTTCCGCCACAGCGAGCAGACCGTTGGTGTAATCGGCGTCGGTCGCATTGGAACCTCGTTTGCCAACAAGGTAAACGCGCTCGGCTGCAAAGTGATCGGCTATGATCCCCGAATCAGTGAAAAGTCGAATCGAAGCATCCCTTCGTACATGGAACTGGTCGAGCTCGATGAACTGTTGTCGGTATCAGATGTAGTCTCGATCCACTGTCCACTCGACCATGCCCGCAATCTGATTGGCGAGGCAGAGCTGCGCAAAATGAAGCCAACCTCGTACTTGATCAACGTATCACGCGGGGGCATCATCGACGAAACAGCCCTGGACAAGGCGCTTTCAGAAAAATGGATCGCGGGAGCAGCTGTGGATGTGGCTGAGGTGGAGCCGTTGCCGATTGATTCTCCCTTGCTTCGCCATCACAACTTCTTTTGCACTCCGCATATGGCTTGGTATTCCGAGCAGGCTGCACAGGAGTTGAAACGGAAAGTGGCCGAGGAAGCGGTTCGCTTTTTGCGCGGGGAAGCTGTCCACTATCCCGTGAATCAAATAAAAAATAGATAAGGGGTTTTGAAACATGAAAAAATCATTCCGCTCTATCGCTGTATGTGTAACCGCTTTCCTTGCTTTTTCTGTGCTGTCGGCCTGCGGCAGCGGCAACAGCAGCAACGGCGGCACTGCTGCCAACTCTGGCTCTGGCAATGCCCAAGTGCTGAAAGTAGCTTTCAACCAACCGGAGAACCACCCGCAATTTAAAGCGATGAAAGAGTTTGGAGAAAAGCTGAAAGAGCGAACCAATGGCAAATACGCCGTAGAAGTTTACCCGAATGAATTGCTCGGAGCCCAACGCGAAACGATTGAGCTGGTGCAATCCGGCACAATTGCTATGTCCATTGTGGCGGGCAGTCTGATGGAAAACTTCAATCCTGATTTCGTGGTGTTCAATCTTCCCTATGTCTTTGACTCCAAGGATCACCAGATGTCCGTACTGAATAATCCGGAGGTAGTCGGTGACCTGTACAAGTCTACGGAGGACAAGGGAATGACGGTCTTGGGTGCATTCCACAGCGGAATCCGCAATGTGTACAACAAAACAAAGCCGATTGAGACGCCGCAGGACCTGGCTGGCCTGAAAATTCGCATTATCGAAAGCGATACCAATATCAAGATGATGGGTCTCATGGGTGGTACAGGAACGCCTATGGGTCAAGGGGAAGTGTACACCGCGATTCAATCCGGCGTCCTGGATGGCGGAGAAAACAACGAGTTGATCTATACCAACCTCAAGCATGTCGAAATTGCGCCATACTATTCCTACACGCAGCATCTGATGATTCCAGACTATTTGATCATCAACACCAAATTGCTCAATGGCATGACTGAAGAAGAGCAGGCCATTTTCAAAGAAGAGTTTGCGAAAGCCATCGATAAAGAGGTAGAGCTGTGGGAAGCCGATGTAGCGACAGCCAAACAAACGGCAGAAGCTGCAGGAGCCAAGTTTAATCAGCCTGATATCAAGATTTTCCAAGACGCTGTAAAACCGTTGCTGGAAGAAAAACTGACCACAGACAACACCAAAGCTTTGTATGAAAAGGTGAGAAAAGCAGCCCAATAAGGGATGGAGTGATTGGGATGGGAGCTTTGAAAAAGGGATTAGACAAAATTCTGGCTGCGTTTTGTATTGCACTGTTTGGCTTTCTCGTTCTGCTGGTAACTTGGCAAGTGGTAACCCGCTTCGTATTCAACGATCCGAGCGTTATTTCCGAAGAATTGGCAAAATACTGCTTTGTCTGGCTGGTTTTGTTTGGGTCCGCCTATGTATTTGGAGAAAACGGGCATATGGCCATCGAATTTGTAAAAGACAAGTTCCCTGCCGGCATGAAGAAAGGGTCGGAAGTTTTGATCCAGGTCGTGATCATCGTATTTGCAGCACTTGTTCTGTTGGTTGGCGGGTTCAAAGCGACGAGCCTGGCCTGGACACAGCTGTCCGCGGCTTTGCAAATACCGGTCGGGTATCTGTACGCAGCATTGCCGATCAGCGGGTGCTTCACGATCTTTTATTGCATCCACAATGTGTATCAGGTTCTGACACAGAATAAAGCCGGGCAGCACCAGGTGCAGGAAGGGAGTTAAACATATATGGACGTTGCTGTTCAGGCTGCGATGATTTTGTTTTTCGGAGTAGCGATCCTGCTGGTGATTGGGGCCCCGATCAGTGTCAGTGTAGGGATTGCCTCGGTCCTGGCGATGTTCTCCATACTGGAAGCGGACAATGCCTTGCTGACTTCCGCCCAACGCATGTTTACAGGGATGAACTCGTTCGCCCTCTTGGCTATCCCCTTTTTCGTATTATGAGGTCAGCCAGAAAAAACTGGCTGGCCATTTTTCATGGAAATGGCTTTACTCTATTGGTAGCCGGGTAGAACGATCCCCTTTTTGGGAAAAACCCGTGGAGGAAACTGTTCACCCCCTACTTGTACAACTATGTTTGGGCTGGTTGGGACAAGATCCCGTATCACATGCGAAGCTATGGCATACAAGTGCTAAAGGGGCTGCCGGTAAAAGAAGTGAGGGGAAGGAAGAACGTGAATCCAGTTGTAGGAATCGATGTGGCAAAAGGAGAAAGCCAAGCACAGATCTTTCTGGATCGGAACAAATTATACGGAAAAGGATTTCGTTTTTCGCATACCATAACAGATTTGGAATGGCTTCATGGAAGGCTAAAGGAAGTAGAAAAGGACAGCGGTTGTCGTCCAGCAATTATTCTTGAGGCTACAGGTCACTACCACCTTCCCATTGTAGAGTGGGCAGAGGAGAAAAATTATGACCTGTATATCCTTAATCCCTTATTAGCCCAGCGGGCTAAGAAAACGCACCTAAGAAAAGTGAAGACCGATAAATTGGACGCGGTTCATTTAGGAGAACTTTATTACAAAGAGGAGTTTGAACCGTACCAAAAGCAGGAAACGCACTGGCTTCATTTACGTCATCTCACGAGACAACATGAGGCAATGACGGATATGTATGTTCAGACAAAATTGCAATTTCGGGCTGTCCTAGACCAGGTCTTTCCCACGTATGAAGGTGTGTTTGGGGATTTGTATTCAACGGTATCATTGGGAGTGTTGGAAATGTATTCAACACCAGGGGCGGTAAAAACGGCAGGAGTGGACAAGCTAGCGGAGTGTATGAACACAAAGCTTGTTCGTGGACGGTCACCGAAGTGGGCAAAGGAAAAGGCAATAGATATGATGGCAGCGGCAGAAAAAAGCCCCTTTCAAGAAGGGGTCCATGAGAGTTATGTGCTTAGTTTACGTATGTTCATCACGTTGCTACTTCAATACCAGGAGCATCTATCCAAGCTTGAAAAACAAATAGATGCCCTGGCTGAAGAAAAAAAAGAATATGATCTACTCCGTTCGATTCCCGGCGTGGGAAACAAGATTGCTGCCACAATCCTGGCCGAAATTGGGGAAATCGAACGGTTTGACCACGCAAAGAAATTGGTCGCATTCGCTGGGGTTGACCCAAGTGTCACATCCTCCGGAAAGTTCACAGCAAGCACAAACCGAATTACCAAACGGGGTTCCAAACGCTTGCGAAGAGCGCTGTACCAAGCTGTACAATGCGGAGTAAGAAGACGAAAGGGGTGTCTCTTACAAAGCTCAGTAAATCAGCGATTACGTGAGTATTATGACGTGAAAAAGGGGGAAGGAAAGCCCCACAAACAGGTTGTGATTGCTTGTGTGAATAAGCTAATTCGCTGGATATACTGCATTTTAACGAGAAGCGAACCTTATAAGGCTGACTTTCAGTCAGCGTAATGGAATGAATTTCCATAACCTCTCCCTTTAGAGAGGTTATTTTGCATGCTTTTCAACAATATAGCACAACTTCAAAGAAAATAATAAGGATACTCTTGACAAAATATTAGCTGGTTTCATCCTGGCCGGGGTGATTATGAACAACGGAGGGATAGCCATCCGGCTGGTCAATTGTGCCAAGGTGCTCAGCGGCAGATTGCCGGGTTCCCTCGCCCACACGAATATCGTCGCCAACATGCTGTTTGGTTCCATCAGCGGTTCGGCTGTCGCAGCAGCGGCAGCCGTCGGCGGGACGATGACACCGTTGCAGGAAAAGGAAGGGTACAGAAGAGAGTTCAGTGCAGCGGTCAATATTGCCTCTGCCCCGACGGGAATGCTGATCCCGCCGAGCAACACGCTGATCGTGTATTCACTGGTTAGTGGCGGAACCTCGATTGCCGCCCTGTTTATGGGCGGATACATCCCGGGTATTTTATGGGGACTTGGCTGCATGATCGTCGCTTTTTTCCTCGCAAAGAAGTTTGGCTACAAGAGCGAGGGTGGAGTCACGCTCATGCAGGCCTTGCGTGTATTCTGGGATGCGATTCCCAGCCTGTTGCTGATCGTGATCGTCATCGGCGGGATCATCGGCGGGGTCTTCACAGCAACGGAAGGTTCAGCCATCGCCGTCGTGTACTCCTTGCTGCTGTCATTTTTCTATCGGACCATCAAGCTGAAGGATTTGCCACGAATTTTGCTGGAATCGACCAAAACCACAGCGATTGTGATTTTTTTGATCGGTGTTTCTTCCATTATGTCGTGGGTGATGGCGTTCACCAACATTCCGAACATGATTGCCAGCGGTTTGCTTGGGCTCACTGACAACATTTTTATTATTCTACTGATTATGAATATCGTGCTGTTGATTGTAGGGACGTTTATGGACCCGACACCGGCAGTGCTGATCTTTACCCCGATCTTTTGGCCGATTGCACAAAGCTTCGGCATCGATCCGGTTCATTTTGGAATCATGGTGGTCTTTAACCTGTCCATTGGGACGATCACACCTCCAGTCGGTCCCGTCTTGTTCGTGGGTACGAAGGTGGCCAATCTGCGAATTGAGCACGTCGTCCGTCCGCTTCTTCCTTTCTTCGCCGTGACGGTCGTGGTCCTGATGCTGATTACGTACATCCCGCAATTGTCGTTGTTCATTCCGAAGCTGCTGGGGCTATAGAAGTCCAGGAAACCATTTCAAGGAAGTGTTCAGATGAAAGCCATTGTCTTCGAAACGCCGCAAACCGTTTCCTTGCGAGAAATCGAAATGCCGACAGTACCTCAAGGATGGGCCTTGATCAAGATCTCCCATGTCGGTATCTGTGGAACCGATTTGAATATTTATGCGGGGAGCCATCCACGAGCCAAAGCGCCTTTGGTGATGGGGCATGAATGTTCCGGAACCATCGTGTCCGGTCATCCCACATTACCCGAGGGGACGCCTGTCACAATCAACCCCTTGCTTACTTGCGGCACATGCATTCCGTGTACGACTGGACAAAGCCATGTGTGCGAATCGTTGAAACTGGTCGGAATCGACTGTGACGGAGGCATGGCGGAGTATGCAGCTGCTCCGGTCGAACGCGTAGTTCCACTTCCGGAAGGTCTGTCGTTTGCAATGGGAGCACTGGTCGAGCCGGTGGCTGTCGCCATGCACGCGGTGAGACAGGGAGGGTATATACCGGGTGATCATGCAGTCGTTTTTGGGGCGGGTACGATCGGACTTTGCGTCGCCTTGGCTCTGAGAAGTTCGGGGGCTTCGCAAGTGACGATTGTGGAGACCAACGAGCTGCGTTTGCAAAAAGCCAGAGAACTCGGTTTTTCTACGATTCATCCGCAGCAAGAAAATGTCCGGGAGATCATCCTCGCCCAGACGAAGGGGACAGGTAGCGACTTTGTGTTTGACTGTGCGGGTCATCATTCGGTCTTGCCGCTGCTGACTGAGATCGTGAAGGTACGCGGCAACATCGTCATTGTCGCTGCTTATAAAAAGCCGGCAGAGGTTCATTTGCTGCAAGGCATGTTCAAGGAGCTGACGATGCGCTTTGTCCGTGTCTATACCGACAAGGACTTCGAATTGGCGGCACAGCTTCTGGTGCAGCAGCGTGATTTTGAAAGGATCATCACCCATACGCTGCCGCCGGAAGAGGCAAAGAAAGGCTTTGAATTGTTGACGAGCCATACCGACGCAGTCAAGGTCATGTATCAATTTTCATCAGACAGATAACGGAAAATGGAGGGATGCTAGATGCAATACGTACTGGATTTGTTCTCACTTAAAGGCAAAACCGCACTGGTGACAGGGGCGCGCACAGGGATCGGGCAAGCCATCTCGGTCGGTTTGGCTGCTGCAGGAGCCCATGTCCTGCTATTGGGTCACCGCGATAATCTGCATGAGACCAAGGCGAAGATCGAAGAAGTGGGCGGAACGTATGAAACCGTGCTGATCGATTTGAGCCAGGTAGACCAGATTCGCACTCAGATCAAACCTCTGCTGGAAAAACATCAAATCGATATTTTGGTCAACAACGCCGGGATCGTCTATCGCGAGCCTGCTGTGGATTACAGCGAACAAGAGTGGATGCGCGTGGTCAACGTTAACCTGAATGCCGTATTCATCCTTTCACAGGAAATTGGACGTGGCATGGTCGAGCGCGGGGCAGGAAAAATCATCAACATTGCCTCCCTCTTGTCATTCCAGGGCGGAATCTTCGTACCAGCTTATACAGCGAGCAAGCACGGGGTGGCCGGATTGACCAAATCCCTGGCGAATGAATGGGCCGCAAAAGGCGTACAGGTA
The DNA here is from genome assembly GCF_000503775.1 of Brevibacillus panacihumi W25. GTDB lineage: Bacteria > Bacillota > Bacilli > Brevibacillales > Brevibacillaceae > Brevibacillus > Brevibacillus panacihumi_A. Next base: position 616,871 of record NZ_KI629786.1, read on the forward strand.
AACGCCATCGCACCTGGCTATATCGATACCAACAATACAGAAGCAATCCGCAATGACAGCAAGCGCAATCAGGCCATTCTGGAGCGAATTCCAGCGGGGCGCTGGGGATTGCCGGAAGATTTGACGGGAGCGGCCTTGTTCCTGGCTTCCAAAGCATCCGATTACGTCAATGGCCATGTGTTGGTAGTAGACGGTGGATGGATGAGCAGATAAGTCGGACACCAAGAAAGGAAGAGGAGCCTTGATGGATATCATCACAATCGGGGATGGCATGATTACCTTTGATCCCCAGAGCAGGGGTCCGCTGCGGTTCGTCAATCAGTTTGAACGCAAAATTGGTGGCGCGGAGCTGAATGTGATATTGGGCTGCGCGAGATTGGGATTAAAAGCCGGTTGGATCAGCCGTCTGGGCAAAGACGAGTTCGGGCGGCACATCGTGAACACAGTACGCGGCGAGGGAATTGACATTTCCGAAGTTAAAATGATGGAGGGCTATGCTACTTCCGTCAATTTCAAAGAAGTAAAGGAATCGGGGGCGGGTCGTACATTCTACTACCGGCAAAAATCCCCGACGGAGACCTTGACGCCTGATTTGTTGCCCGAGGACTATATCGCAGACACCAAGATTTTGCACGTCACGGGCGTATTTCCGGCAATTCAGGAGAACAACCGCGCCGTCATTCTGCGAGCTTTGCAACTGGCGCAGCGTCACGGAGTAAAAGTGTCGTTCGATCCCAATATCCGCTTGCGCCTGTGGTCCAAGGAGGAAGCGAGGGAGACGATTCTGTCCTATCTGCCTTATGTGGATTACTTGCTGGCTGGACGTGAAGAACTGGAGCTTCTGTTCGATACTGCCGAGGAGCAGGCATTGCTTCAAACTCTCCAATCGTATTCGTTCCAGCACGTCGTGATGAAAGACGGGGATAGAGGGTCGTACGCGTTGGTGAATGGAACGTGGGTGCATTACCCCGGTTTCCCTGTTCAGAAAGTGGTGGACACGGTAGGAGCTGGAGATGGCTTTGACGCTGGGTTTTTGTACGGTATGATCCATCAATGGCCAATAGATAGGACCCTGGAATTTGCCAACGCGATCGGAGCGATGGTTGTGCAGGTACACGGGGACAATGAAGGGCTGCCATACCTGGAGGAAGTAGAGGGATTTCTGGGCACGCGAGAAGTGATCGAGCGTTGAGCGGGCCAGAGAGGAGGAAGGGAATGGCAATCGAGAGGCTAAGGGAAGTATCGCTGGTCCCTGTTTTGCGTAAAATCCCTTACGACAAAAGCAAGAAAATCGTGCAGGCGCTTCTGGACGGCGGGATCGAAGCCGTAGAAATTACGATGGAAACAGAGCGGGCGGAAGCAATCATAAGTGAGTCAATCGATTTGTTCGGTGATCGGGCGCTGGTCGGCGCCGGAACAGTCCTGGATGTAGAGGATTGCCGCCGTGCAATAGAGGCAGGCGCGCAATTTATCGTGGCCCCTGTACTTGACGAGAACGTGGTGCGATATGCAGCAGATCAGGGAATACCGGTGATTCCCGGAGTTTTTACCCCAAGTGAAATGCTTCGTGCTGCAAACCTGGGAGCAGCAATGATCAAGCTGTTCCCGGCATCGGTGCTGGGGCCTTCTTTCATCAAAGACGTCAAGGGTCCCTTATCTCATATTCCGATCATGTGCACCGGCGGCATCACGCTCGATACGGCGAAAGCCTACCTCGACGCAGGAGCCAATGCCGTAGGTGCCGGAAGCGCCCTGCTGCGCAAGGATTTGATCGAAGTCGAGGATTGGACAGGGCTGACAGAAGAAGCGCGGCGCTGGATGACGGCCATCCGAGGTTAACGGAGAAACGAATAGAGAAGAGAAGCAGGCCCTTCCTTTACGATGGGCCTGCTTTTTGTGCGTAAAACTCAAGGAGCGGGCGGGATTTCCACTCGCCATTGGAAGTTGTCATAGGTCTTTTTTTGTGTCTGCATCAGGAGTGTTAATTGTGAAGGCAGCTGGTCAAGCTGCTTGATCAGGAGCGTTTCCTTTACATGGGCACCCGCACTGGAGCCTTCGATGGGCGAGCGCTGGTAGTCGATTGCGACGGGATAGGAGCGCCCCTTGTCATCCCGCAGGAACCATTTCGGCCAGCTGGTAGTTGTGCCTACGATATCCAGCTCCATCTTCCAGACCTTTTCCCCCGTCCCTGCCATGGTCTCTTGCACAAGAGGAGAGAGGGTGTAGGTGTTATCCCCGATTTGCTGCCGAAACGGCTGCCGAGACAGCTTTTTGGGGTCAAAGGTGAGTGAGATGTCAGCCGGCTCATTCACCATGATCTCTTCCAGCACCAAAAACAGCTTTCCCTTCCCTTCATACGGAACGAACGAACCGTACCACCCTTGTTTGTCTGCATCGTTTTCCACTGTGTATTCTGTCAGTGACACCGTTTTTGTCTGGTTGACCGAACCCGGTACCATATCCGCATAAATCTGACCTTGTTCATCTTCCATATGATACGAGATTTTATGGGAGAGCAGGTCGTGCAGAAATGATTCATCCGGATCCATTTGCAGCCGTTCACGTGCTTGCTTTTGGATGCGTTCCTTTGCTTCCCCCGTCCACTGTGTTTCGATTTCCAGGCGAGTAGCGCTTGGGGCATACGTCACCTGTTTTGCATGCAGGTTCAGCCCCTCCGGTGTAGTAAAAGACTGATGGATCGGAATGGTTTTGCTCGCAGCCATGGTTTTTTCAATATCGACGGGTATTTTCAAACTCCATTGAACGGGTTTGATCTCCATGGCCCCGTACTGTTTGACGTCCATGTGAACGACAATATGATTGGGCGGGTTGCGAAGCGAAAAGGTTAGATCGGCATATTGCTCATCCCGTTGGAAGCGAGCACCCTCGGCGATTTTTTCTCCTTTTTCATCGGTTACATAGAGTTGATTGGGTCCTGATGTCTCGAAATACAAGTCGGGCAAAATGTCCCCCTGATCATCGACCAACACATAGGTGACGACCGCCCGAGTCGGGTCTGCCAGAATGTCCATGATCTTGAGCGTAATCCCCTGGTCCGTGACAGAAGCATGTACAGGTGTAGAAAACCATTGTTCAGCAGCCTTTTTCAGCCCCAGATCCTCTCCGAGACGGGTTAGGAATGACGTTCCTATCAACAATGCGATCAATAGAGTGGCTACTGTCGCAACTGTCCACTTTCGCCAGTCCTTCCTTTTCCGACGACGGCGCGAGCTTCTGGGCGGCAAGGAGGAGGTGGTCTCTTGAGCTGCTGCGGGCTTAGCTTGGAGTCTATCTACTCGTTGCTTACATGGCGGGCATGCTTGCAAATGTGCTTCGACGATCAACCGCAGTTCCCTGGAAATCTCATTGTCAACATAAGGAACGATGTATTTCTCAATGTCCTGACACTTCACGGGGTGCCCCTTCTTTCTCGATATGGTCCTCTTCCATTTTTTTCGCCTCCTGTGAAGACAGTTTCATGACTCCACACGTATCAGTACCGGACACCAAAAATGGGCTCAACAAGTAGTACCTCGTTGGGAATGGAAATGTTACCAAAAAGAAAGGGAATTCACAAAAATTTATTATTTTGGAAGGCATGCCCGGACAGTTTCTTATTCACAAATCGTTCTGTTTTCGTGTGATTCCAATCACAGTAGGGACGCCTCCTCTTTTCTATACTGAATGCAAGGATTCAAGTTCAGGTACAAAAAGAGGAGGAAGGCCCCATGTTACGCCAAGAAACCATCCAAATCATTCAATCTACAGTCCCTGTGTTGGAAGTGCACGGTACCGATATTACAAAACGATTCTATCAAATGATGTTTGCGAATCATCCAGAGCTGCTGAATATCTTTAACCACGCAAATCAAAAGAAAGGACGCCAACAGACTGCTTTGGCTAACGCCGTCTACGCCGCAGCCAAACACATCGACCAATTGGAAACGATTCTCCCCGTTGTGAAGGAGATTGGCCATAAACACCGCAGCTTGGGGATCAAGCCCGAGCATTATCCGATCGTAGGAGAGAATCTTTTGGCAGCGATCAAGGACGTATTGGGAGAGGCTGCGACAGATGAGATTATTCAGGCGTGGGCCGAAGCGTACGGGGTGATCGCGGATGCCTTCATCAGTGTGGAGGCGGATTTATATGAGAAAGCGGAGCAGCAGGAGGGAGGCTGGGAAGGATTTCGCCCCTTCCGCGTAGAGAAAAAGGTCACAGAGAGCGACGTCATCACCTCGTTCTATCTCGTTCCGCAGGACGGCAACAAGATTGCGAAGTTCGAACCCGGACAGTACGTGAGTGTAAGAATGGAGATCCCGGGCGAGAAGAATGTCCACATCCGCCAGTACAGCTTGTCAGACGCGCCAGGCAAACCGTATTACCGGATCTCCGTGAAGCGCGAGGACGGGCAAGCGAATCAGCCGGAGGGCAAGGTATCGACTTATCTGCATAAGCAGGTAGAGGAAGGAGACGTGCTTTGGCTGTCTGCTCCGGCAGGCGTGTTTACGCTGGATTTGAACGAAAGCCGTCCGATGGTGTTCTTGAGCGGCGGGGTCGGATTGACGCCGATGGTCAGCATGCTGCATACCCTTTTGGAGAAAAATCCGAGCCATCAAGCAACCTTCATTCACTCTGCGCATAACGGAAATGTGCATGCAATGAAAGATAAAATAGAAGAGTTGGCACAGAAGCACGAACAAGTCTCGGTATTTTGGGCGTACACAGAACCGACAGTGCAAGATCGAGAAAGGAAAGCCTACCATAAAGAGGGCTATATCGACCTTGGCTGGCTAAAAGAAGTGCTGGCGACGACCAACGCCAGATTCTATCTCTGCGGACCAGTACCGTTCATGAGTGCGATGAAAGGACTCCTGTTGCAATGCGGAGTAGCGGAGTCCGACATTCATTGGGAATTTTTCGGTCCGGCCGCTACTTTGTAGGCGGAGGGTTGCTCGCTGCAGCAACCTGTGCCCGCAGCAGACGGTTGACGGTCTCGCGCCTCAGCCCGATCAATTGCCCGATCTCGTCTTGCGTCAATACATCGGTCAATGTCGTTGGCGCGATATAGGCTTGAAACCAGCGCTCCAGCTTCTCCAGCTTTTTGGCGGGAGTCACCTCTGTCAACTGGTCGATTCGCTGCTGCATCATCCGCAGCTTGTCTTGTAGCTGCTTGGCGATGGCAAGGCATTTCTCCGGGTTTTGCTGCAAAGTGGGATACCACTCGCTCTCGGGCAAAACATCAACCTCGCAGGTCACAAGCGCGACCGCTGTTCCGTAGTATGGATTCGGACTGATGAGAGAGTGATGCGGGATGATCTCATCAGGGACGATGATATTCACCAAAATGGTGCTTCCATCTTCATGCACGCGCAGGATTTTCAGCAATCCGCTTTTGAGATGATAGAGAGGTCCTGATTCTCCCTGCCGAAAAAGCGTTTCACCTTTATGCAACCTCATAAATATGCCTCCAATGAAACAGCGAGGGATGCTTGCTCATCCTCTTCGCTGTTTTTTGTCATGCTGATTATAACAAGACAGGATCATGGAAGCGAATCCTCTCTATCGTTCGGAAATAATGAGTAAAAACCGAACGTTCGACAATATTCTCGTTGTATAATAAATAAAACACGAATGATAAAGTAAATTATATTGAAATCAATCGGTAATCATGTTAGTTTAAGGTGTATTCATTCGTAGTTTCAGGATTGAAATAGAGAAAAGGGGAACGAGAGAAATGGAATGGAAAGATATTGTCGCGGCACTCAGCGTCGTGCTCAACGGCTTGCCGCAGGGGTTGCTCGCGCTATCGCTCGGTTTTGCTTCTGTCCCTACGGCCTTGGCGTTTTTGGTAGGGGCGGCAGGTAATGCAATGACTGGATCGGTTGCAGTCGTTTCCTACCAAGCTGAGACGATTGCGGTGGCAGGGACGATGGGAAAAAGCATGCGGGACCGGATCTCGATGGTTTTTCTCGGGGGAGCGATCATGACCGTCATCGGTCTGTTTGGCCTTTTGGAGAAGATTGTAGATTTTATCGGACCTGTCATCACCAACGGCATGATGGCCGGGGTCGGAATCATGCTGGCAAAGGTATCCTGGGATATGGCCCGCAACAACATGTCCGTCGGAATCACATCGATGGCGAGTGGTTTGCTTACGTATTTCATCACCAAAGACCTGGTGTACACGATTACGATTTCCGTCATTCTCTCCAGCCTGGTCTCGAATATCCTCAAGCAGGATACGGCGATCAAGCCTTTGGAAAATGACCGTTTCAAGCTGCAAAAGCTGTCCTTCGCGTCGCATATTTGGCGCGGCGCCATGGCGATGGTCTGCTTGAACATCGGGGCCAACATCGCGTTCGGGCAAATCAACGGAAAAATTGCCAATACGGATGTCAACATTGATACCCTGACCATTATCAGCAGCGTGGCGGATATGGCGTCTGCCTTGTTTGGCGGTGCCCCGGTAGAGGCGATCATTTCGGCTACTTCCGGTGCCCCGAATCCGGTAGCATCGGGTGTACTGATGATGATCCTGATGGCTGCGATCTTGTTTGCGGGCTTGCTGCCAAAGATCGGCCGCTATATTCCGAGTGAGTCGATCGCCGGTTTCTTGTTTGTTCTGGGTGCGATCGTAACCGCTCCGGGCAATGCGATGGCTGCACTGACTGCCGAAGATCCGTCTTCCACTCTTGTTGGCGGTATGACCATGGTCGTCACAGCGATTTCTGATCCGTTCTTCGGGATGCTTGCCGGATTAGTAATGAGAGCGTTGATTAGCGTGTTTGGCATGTAAGAGAGATCGAGGAGGGAGTTTCGTGGAAAAGACATATACATTGGAAGTAGCAGGCGTCACAAGAACGTTGCCGATCATTCAGATCGCAGATGATCTGAGCATCGCCAGCTTTGTGATTTTGGGAGATACAGAGCTGGTGACGGCTGCAGCGCCGCTCTTGGCGGAAAAGCTGCCAGAGGTGGACGTGCTGATTACAGCCGAGGCCAAGGGAATTCCCTTGATTTTTGAAATCTCTCGGCTGCTCCAGATGAAAAAATACTATGTAGCTCGGAAAAGCACCAAACCGTATATGGAATCTCCTTTAATTAACGAGGTAGTGTCCATCACGACGCAGAAAACACAGATCCTTTGCCTGGATGGCGCAGATGCGGCCGAAATAAAAGGCAAGCGGGTGGCGATCATCGATGATGTGATCAGCACAGGCAAGTCCCTATTGGCGATTGAGGAATTGGTCAACAAGGCTGGGGGCCATGTCGTAGCTCGTGCAGCCATTCTTGCAGAGGGCAGTGCCGCCGAGCGCGATGACATCCTGTTTTTGCAGGAGCTGCCATTGTTTCCGCACGCGAAAAACGAATAGCAAAGAACTTGCCAGGTGCTGACCTACTCTGAAGGTCGGCGCCTTTTTATGATGAAAGGTTTTTTCCAGATAAAATTTCATTTTCACTAGTTCTCAAATTAATAAGAATGAACTAAAATGAATGAATATAAATGACTGACGATATTGACTCTTTCCTCAATTTCTAGTTGACAATTAACTTGTAAAATCATAAGATATTATATCGTTGCATAAACATACGTTATTTTGAATAAATGCACAGGGAGATGTCAGCATGTATACCATCCCAGGCCCGGGCAAGTATGTACGAGAAGCTGGTTTGTTGGAAGAAGTAGGTTCCTACATCAAGGAATTTGGCGATAGCGCTCTGTTTATAGGTGGGAAAACCGCTTTGTCAGTAGTAGAGACCAAGGTCAAGAACTCCTTGGACAACGATAAAGTAGAAAACAAAGGTTTTGAATGGTACGGCGGCGAGTGCTCCTGGTCGCAAGTAGAGCGATTGAGCCAGATCGTACAGGAGAAAAAGCCACAGGTGATCGTCGCAGTCGGCGGCGGCAAGGCGATTGACACGGTTAAAGCAGTCGCTTACGCAGTGAAGCTGCCTGTCCTGGCGATCCCGACCATTGCGGCGACCTGCGCGCCTGCAACACCCATCGCCATCATGTATGACGACGAAGGGACTTTTATTGAAATCAGCCATCGCTCCAAGGCGCCGAGCGTCGTGCTCGTTGATTCCGATGTGATCGCGAAAGCCTCCCATCGTTTCCTGGTCGCGGGGATCGGGGATACGTTGGCGAAGTGGTTTGAATCCTCGGTATCTGTGAAAAAGAGTCAGCCTACCGCGTTGAACCGAAGCGCCGTGAAGCTGGCCAATGAACTCTATCATCTATTGCTGGAGAAAGGTCCTTCCGCGGTCGAGACGATCAAGCAGGGGAGGGTGGATCAATCCGTAAATGACGTCATCGACAGCATTATTCTGATTAGCGGAAGCGTCAGCGGTTACGGCGGGGATGACTGCCGGACGGCTGCAGCGCATGCGATTTACTCCGGGTTAACGATCTTCCCGGAAATCCACGACACCTACCATGGCGAGATTGTTGCTTTTGGCATTTTGTCCCAGCTGGTGCTGGAAGGCAGAAGCGAAGAGGAGATTCGCGAGCTGATTGCCTTCTACCAAAAAGTAGAGCTTCCCTACACATTGGAAGATATGGCGGTAAAAGACCTGACCCCGGAAGACTGGAAGCGTCTTGGAGAAGTGACGGTCGAGATCGAGGATATGGCGAACATGCCGTTTGCGGTTACACCTGACATGGTGGTCCATGCCGTACAGGGAGCCGACCAAATCGGAAGGAAGGTAAAACAGCAATGAAACTGGAGAACATGGTCCGCAAAGTATACCCGAACCTGATGCCGTATGTCTGTCAATTGGCTGACCTGCCGATCGAAGAGATGAAGCAGGCATTGGGTAAAGAACAGGTGTACAAGCTGAGCTTCAACGAAAATCCGCTCGGCCCTTCACCCAAAGCGGTAAAGGCAATGCAAGAAGCCTTGCTCCAGTTGAATCTGTATCCCAGTTCTACAGGGGATGCGCTGCTGGCACGGATCGGGGATAAGGAAGGCGTAGAGGCAAAGAACGTCATCTTGTCCAACGGTGCAGATGAAATGATCATCCTGGTGGCCCAAACCTTCCTGGAGCCTGAAGACGAGGTGATCATTCCCGAGGTGAGCTTTGTCCAGTATCTGGCATCCACGCATATGATGGGAGCAAAACCCGTTTTTTCTCCGATGAAGGAAGATCTGGGCGTGGATCTGGATGCGATCATCGAACGCATCACCCCGGCTACCAAAACCGTGTTTTTATGCAATCCGAACAATCCGACAGGTACTGTGATTCCGGCGGACGAGCTGCGCGCCTTCCTGAAACGCGTACCGGAGAACGTCCTTGTCGTAATCGACGAGGCGTATCACGAATATGCAGACGATCCGGAATATCTCTCTTCGGTAGAGTTCGTCAAAACGTATAAAAATGTATTTGTCATTCGCACCTTCTCCAAAATCTATTCCCTGGCGGCAGCGCGCATCGGCTACGGAATCGGACAGGAGGAGCTGATCGAGGCGATCCATCACGTTCGACCGCCCTTTAACGTGAACAGCATCGCGCAGGCAGGCGCGCTGGCAAGTCTGGACGACGAACAGCATGTGTCCGAGTCAAGACGAATCAACCAGTTTGGCAGAAAGCTGCTGGCTGAACTGTTTGACGAGTTGGGCATGAAGTACCTGAAAAGCGCGACCAACTTTGTCTGTGTCGATACAGGACGAGACAGCGGCTACATGTTTGACCAGTTGGCGAAGCACGGTGTCATCGTGCGCAACCTTGCTGGCTACGGAATGACGACCTCATTGCGCGTGTCCATCGGTCAGCCTGAAGAAATGCAGGCCTTCGCTGCAGCCATGAGAGAAATACTTGAAAAAGAAGAGAAATAAGGGGGAAGTACCATGAAGAAGTTCAAATTTTTATTGTTGTCCGCACTGCTGAGCGTGGGCTTGGCCGGATGTGGCGGTGGCAATGCTGGATCATCGGCTCCAAGCCAACCAGCGGAAGGCTCTAACCAGGCTGCCCAGCCTGCTGAGAATGCTTCCAAAACACCGCTCAAGGTGACACTGCCAACCTGGACAGGCTATGGCCCATTGTTCCTGGCGAAAGAAAAAGGATTTTTTGAAAAGCACGGTTTGAACGTAGAATTGTCGACGATTGAAGGCTTGGCGGAGCGCAAGGCAGCACTGGCGGGGGGGGGGGTAGACGGCATGGCGACAGCACTGGACGTACAGGTCACGCTGGCGGCTTCCGGAGTGCCGATGCAAGTGGTATGGCTGCTGGATGATTCTTATGGCGGCGACGGCATCATTGCGAAGAACGAAATCAAGACACCTGCGGACCTGAAAGGCAAAAAAGTGGCGTTTGAACAGGGATCTACCAGTCACTTGCTCTTGCTGACTGCCCTCAAGCAAGCCAATTTGACAGATAAAGATGTAGAAATGGTGCAAATGTCTGCCGGAGATGCCGGAGCTGCTTTCGTAGCGGGTCAAGTCGATGCTGCGGTTACGTGGGAGCCATGGTTGTCCAAAGCTTCCCAGGCTGATGGCGGCGTACTGGTGACGACAAAAGAACTGTCCGGGATCATTGTGGATACGGTTGGTTTCCGTAAAGACGTCATTGAAAAACGTCCTGACGATGTAAAAGCATTTGTCGCAGCGATGGCTGAAGCGATGGACTACTGGAAAGAAAACGCAGACGAGTCCAACGAAATCATGGCCAAAGGTCTGAAAATCGATTTGGCAGAGTTCACAGGTACGGTTCCAGGCTTGAAATTCCTGCACAAGGAAGAGAACAAGGAACTCTTTGGTACTGCTGACAAGCAAGGAAATATCTATCAATCCACTCAGAACGCAATCGACTTCTATCTCGAGCAAAAGCTGATTGATCAGGCTCCTAAAGTGGAAGATGTACTGAATCCAACGTTTGTTGCCGGACTGTAGAGGAGTGCCCCACTGGGCCTCCTTTTCTCATGCCGCCTGGGCAGATCACCCGGACGGCGCGTATAGAACGGGAGACTATTATTTTTTGGAAAAATGAGGGATGACAGATGTGGAAGAATGTCTTTACCCCGAAAAAGGAGATCGCCAAACCGTTGTACTCCGGGGCGGGGATTGCTACGTTTCTCTTGCTGCTGCTCGTCTGGTCCGTGCTCACGTACGGGGGGTTTGTGAACGCGCTGTTCCTGCCAGCACCTGACAAGATTGTGACTACAGCCGTTTCCATGTTCCAAAGCGGTGAAATCCTTGGCGATATCGGGATAAGCTTCTCCCGTGTCCTCTCCGGATTTATACTGGCGGCCTTGATTGGAGTGCCGCTTGGAATGCTGATGGGCTCGCTGCGGATTATGGAAGGGGCCTTTGAACCGATTATTGGCTTTATTCGTTATATGCCGGCTTCCGCCTTTATTCCGCTGTTTATCCTGTGGATCGGCTTGGGCGAAGGGGAGAAGATGGCTGTTATCTTCTTCGGAACCTTCTTTCAGCTGACGTTGATGGTGATGGATGTCACCAAGAATGTACAGAACGAACTGATCGAGGTTTCCTATACCTTGGGAGCGAAAAAGCTGCAGCTGTTTCGACGCGTGATCCTGCCGGCTTCGATGCCAGGGATCGTGGACACGTTGCGCATTACGTTTGGCTGGGCATGGACCTATCTCGTCGTTGCTGAGCTGGTCGGGGCATCCGAGGGGCTTGGTTACATGATTATGCAAGCTTCGCGCTTCCTCAAGCCTGACAAGATCATCGTGGGAATCCTGATTATCGGTCTCATGGGATTGATCATGGATATCATCTTCAAGATGATTTATCGTGCATCTTTCTCCTGGATGAGAAAGGAAGGGTCATAAGATGACAACGCCAAAACTAGTGATCGATAACGTAGGCAAAGTTTTCTCTACCAAAAGCGGCAAGGTAACCGCTTTGGATCAAACCTCTTTTACCGTGCAGGAAGGCGAGTTTGTCACGATTCTCGGCCCTTCCGGCTGCGGGAAGTCTACGATTCTGCGCGTCGTTGCCGGACTGGAGGAGCCGACCACCGGACATGTCTATCTGGATGGGAAGGAAATCCACGGACCTGGCCCGGACCGCGGCATGGTGTTTCAATCGTACACGCTATACCCCTGGCTGACTGTAAAGCAAAATATCACCTTTGGTCTGGATTTGAAGGGTGTACCCAAGAAGCAGCAGGATGAGATTGCCCAGCATTATTTGGAGCTGATCGGGCTTTCAGGCTTTGACAAGCATTACCCGATCCAGTTGTCCGGCGGGATGAAGCAGCGTGTCGCGATCGCCCGTGCGCTTGCCAACGAGCCTGAGATTTTGCTGATGGACGAGCCTTTCGGGGCATTGGACGCACAGACGCGGGCGATCATGCAGGAGATTTTGCTGAAGGTGTGGGAGGAATCGAAAAAAACGATTCTGTTTATCACGCATGATGTCGAAGAGTCTATCTTCCTGGGTGATTCCATCTATGTCATGACGGCAAGGCCGGGACGCTTGAAGAAGAATATCAAGGTGCCGCTGCCTCGTCCCCGCGACTACCAGAACAAGAGCAGCGAGGAGTTTTTGGCGCTGAAGCTCGAATTGCTGGAGTTGATTCGGGAAGAGAGCCTTAAGGCGGTTAAGCCTTAGTCTATTGTAATCAGCATAATGACGCGGGTATTTGATGTATCCGCGTCCTTTTGATTTGGTGGTCCCCCAGCTTTAATAGCTTATTGTATGCCAGATGTACCTTCATTCTGCATGAGCATCTTCCAACTAAAAACAAGAGTGAAAGAATTGAATGGAAAATGATTTTTCGATATGATGTCCCAAGGAGCAAGTTTTTTGTTATGATATTTTAAAAATATCAACATGTATTAAAATTCTGTAGGAGGTAGAGAGAATTGAAAAAAGCAGTAAAATTTGCTTTGAGTTCCTTCCTCGTTCTCTCTCTGGCACTTGCGGGCTGTGGCAAGTCAGAGGGCGGAAGCACGACGGAACAACCGAAACCAGAACAGGGACAAGCTCCAGAAGCCGTATCCTTGGAGATTGGAATGCTGAAGCTGACAAGCTCTGCACCATTGTTTATTGGCATAGAAAAAGGATTTTTCCAAGAAGAGGGCATCGATGCCAAAGCCAAATGGTTTGATGCGGCACAGCCAATCGCCGTGGCCACTGCTGCAGGCAGCGTAGATGTCGGAGCGACCGGCATTACTGCCAGCTTGTACAACATGGTTGCAGGCGGACAGAAGCTTGTGATTGTAGCAGATAAAGGACGGGAGCAGGCAGGCTACTCTTCCTCGGCCTTGTTGTACCCAAGTGATTCACCCCTTAAAAGCATTGAAGAGCTAAAGGGGAAAAAGCTGGGAATCACCCAAACAGGCTCTACCTACCACTACATGGCGGGCAAATTGCTGGAGAAGCATGGTCTAACGCTGAAGGATATCGAGCTGGTTCCGCTCAACAGCATCAAAGGCTTGATGGAAGCGCTGAAAAGCAAACAGGTTGATGCTGTCCTGCTGAACGAACCAAACATTTCGACAGTTGTGGAAGAAGGCTACGGCAAAGTGATTGCCCAAGTCGGAGACGAAATGGAGTACCAAACTTCCGGGATTTTCTTCTCCCCGAAATTTGCTGACAACAAGGATGCAGCAGAGCGTTTCCTCAAAGCGTATGCGAAGTCCACTCGTTACTACTACGATGCCGTGCTGAATAAAGTGGATGGCAAAATTGTCCCTGGCGAGAACTACGATGAAGTGGTCAACATCATCGCGAAGTATACCGACCAGGAGCCGGACATGATCAAAAAAGGGCTGCCGTACATGGACCGAGACGGCAAATTGCTGGAGTCTGACATTAAAACACAGGTCGAATGGTATGCGAAAGAAAAATTGATCGATAAAGAAATTGATCCTAGCGAGATCGTGAATACACAGCTACTGGAAGACGCCGTGCAAAAATTAGGGAAGTGAACCTATGAGAATCGTCATTGAGAATGTAGACAAGACGTTTGTGGACGCGAAAAAAAGAGAAGTGACGGCATTGCAAAACATCAATTTTGCTATCGAACAACAAGAGTTTGTCGTCTTGGTGGGACCCAGCGGATGCGGGAAATCTACCCTTTTGAACATCGTCGGCGGTCTGATGTCACCGAGCAACGGCTCTGTCTATTTCGAGGGGACGGATAGCAAAAAACCAAATCTGGGAATCGTTTTTCAGGAGATCGCTTTATTCCCCTGGCGGACGGTGTACGAGAACGTCATTTACGGGCTGGAAGAGAGCGGTGCCAGCAAGCAGGAACAGCAGGAAAAGGGCAAGCATTACATTGATATGGTAGGTTTAAGCGGTTTTGAAAATGCTTATCCCAAGCAGCTCTCCGGCGGTATGCGGCAACGTGCTGGTATCGCCAGAGCCTTGGCGATCGAACCAGACCTGCTGCTGATGGATGAGCCTTTTTCCGCGCTGGATGCACAGACACGGACGATTATGCAGGAGGAGCTGCTGACCATCTGGGATCGGACGCGCTTGAGCACGCTCTACGTGACGCACAACATTCAGGAGGCCGTCTACCTGGCGGACCGCGTAATCGTTCTCTCTCGTCATCCGGGACAGATCAAGAGCACGATCCGCATTGATTTGCCGAAGATCGGACGGGATAAGGACGAATACCGGATGCGCTTCGAGCAGTATGTCGATGAAATCTGGCAGCTCATTCGCCACGATGCCCAAGAAGCGTCGAGGGAGGGGTAAAAAAATGCCGGATAAGCAAAGACAAGTCATTACCAATCGCGTTGCCTTTTTAGAGACGAAGATCCCCAGCTATGCTGCCGTTTTGGGTATTACGGTGCTGTTGGTACTTTGGGAGATCGTCTGTCGCCTGGGAATTGTGCCTCCGCTGTTTTTGCCAGCGCCCACCGCAATTTTGACGGCTGGCTGGGACATGCTAGTCAGCGGAGAACTGTATGAAGATCTGGCTGCCAGTCTCGTCCGAATTGGCGGGGGATACGCAGTCGGAGCAAGTCTTGGCATTATATTTGGTCTGATTCTAGGCTTCTCCAGATGGACAGACGCTATTTTGACTCCTATCGTGTATTCCATCTATCCCATTCCAAAAATCGCGCTGTTGCCACTGATTATTCTCTGGCTCGGAATTGGGGAAACGCCAAAACTAGCCATTATTGCACTCGGGGTCTTTTTCCCGGTCGTAATCAATACGTTTTCCGGGGTGAAAAACGTCGACCCGATGCTGATTAAAGCAGCGGTCACCTTTGGCTCCAATCACTTCAATGTCATTCGAAAGGTTATCCTGCCTGCGTCCTTGCCGATGATCTTCGCCGGATTGAAGCTGGCAGCAGGAACCTCGTTGCTCCTGTTGGTTTCCGCCGAGATGATCGCAGCACAGCAAGGGATTGGCTCGATGGTGCTGCACTACGGAAACCTGATGATCACCACCAAGCTGATGGTCGGAGTGCTGGTGCTTTCCTTGCTCGGATTGACCTTCAACCGAGTCTTGCAATGGTTGGAGCGCAAGCTGGTGCCGTGGAAGTAAGCAATCTACAAACGATACGGACAGAAAAAGCAGCCGGCAATTCGGCTGCTTTTTTCTTTGCAACTAGAGAAACTGCTTTTTTTTACGATAGGTGGAAGAAGGGATCACCGGTTCCCGATCAGTCATCATACCGGAACTCATGGATTTTCTGGATTCCCATGTGAAGCAGTCCCTGCCTGGTAACTTTTCCGGTGCGCAGGTAAAAAAGCTTCAGCAAATGTTCGGTTCATTCTAGCCTTTTAGAAAAAACAGTTGCGGGCATCCTATTATTTCCATTAGAATAAATCAATATTGTCCAACAGCGATATTGGGAATATGTACCGTGGCAACCGAATATTCCGCGAAGCCTCGCAATCGGTTTGCTGGCATTTGTCAGATCCAGTATTCATACAGAATTCTGCCTTTATATAGGGAGGTATCTATGAAATGGAAAAGACATTGTTTACTTGTGAACTGGTGACAAAGGAATGGAAAGTAGTCGGAATGCATATCACGGCGCCTTTTCCAGCAGGATTTCCCGACGCTGCCTTACAGATCCACCATGAGTTTTGGGCGAAACGCAATACGATCAAGCATGCCGTGAACCGGAATGTTTTGTTGTCTCCATTTATCTGCAATGAGATCGTAGCGACGTACTTTGCCTGCCTCGAAGTGGACAACCTCACCTCTGTCCCGGAGGGTATGATGGGTTTTTCCATACCGGCCACACGTTACGCACAAGTGTCCTGCACGAACAAGACCATTGAGAAGGGCTATGATGTGCTGTTGAATTGGATGCATCAAAACGGCTATCGGCAAAAGGTTTTCAAAGCCTTCCAGGTTGAGGTGTACGATATACAAGAGACGGCCGAGGAAGAAAGCGTCAAGCTGCTGATACCCATTCTGGAAGGTGAAGGGTGAACCGAAGAGCAAACGTTAGAAGCAACGCTGGACAAATCTGTCCGGCTTTTTTTTTCAAAAGTTATTGACAAAGATCGCTGAGGAAAGTAAAATCCCTGTATAAAACAAACGGATATAATAATCGTCTGCTAAAAAACAAACATTTGTTATATTTGTCTACAAGTTGAATAGAGGTGTTTTTTATGAATTGGCTAACCTCAGCAAAGCCAATGCTGGTTTTTCTGATTCCCGTGATCTTGTCTAATGTCTTACAGTCCGTGGGCCAAGTGTTTGGCATGATCGTTGTGGGACAGACGCAAGGAATTGATTCTGTCGCAGCCATCGCTGCGTTTTTCCCGCTTTTCTTTTTCCTGTTGTCATCTGCGATTGGGATCGGCTCAGGAAGCTCGATTCTCGTCGCCCAAACATATGGTGCAGGAAATATCCCGAAAATGAAGCAGGTTGTGGGTGTCACCCTGGCATTTACACTGATCATTTCGGTCGTGGTGGGTATTTTCGGAAGTGTATTTGCAGAAGGAATTTTACGGCTAATGGGTACTCCGGCGAATATTCTGGAGCAAAGTACGAAGTATGCGAGCATTCTGTTTCTCTCGATGCCGATTACCTTTTTCTATTTGACGTATACGACATTTCTGCGTGGAGTCGGCGATTCGAAGACACCTTTTTTCTTTCTTCTGATTAATACGATTTTGAATGTGATATTGTTACCCGTTCTCATTTTTGGCTGGTTGGGACTTCCTGCATACGGTCTCTACGGGGCTGCATACGCTGCTGTAGTTTCGGGCTTGCTGACCTGTGTTCTTTTGATCGTGTTTTTGCGTAAAAAGGATCACATTCTCAAGCTGGATCGTCAGGTGTTGAAGCATTTTAGGCTGGACGGCTCCATCTTGAAGACATTGCTGCGTCTAGCCATTCCAACCAGCGTAAGCATGGTCTCACTGGCGATGTCTGAAATCGCCGTGATTACGTTCGTCAATGACTATGGCTCGAATGCAACTGCCGCTTACGGCATCGTCAACCAGATTGCCAGCTACGTGCAAATTCCTGCAATGAGTGTATCGATTGCCATCTCGGTCTTTGCGGCCCAACTGATTGGTTCCAAAAAGCATGCACAGATCGGGCCTACTACGAAAACAGGAATCATGTTGAATTACCTGATGGGCGGTGTGCTGGTCATCCTGGTTTACTTGTTCTCCAGACCCATCCTGGGAGTCTTTCTGGACAATGCGGAAGCCGTCGACATCGCGCAAAGCCTCATTCTGATCTCCTTTTGGAGCTATCTGATCCTTGGTCATACGATGGCGCTCTCTGCGACGATGCGGGCATCCGGAACCGTCATGTGGCCGACGATTTTTACCATCGGATGCATTTGGCTGATCCAGGTGCCCGTGGCGTACTCGCTGTCGCATTTCACATCCCTTGGCATTCAAGGTGTATGGTTGGCGTATCCGATCGCCTTCCTGGTCAATCTTCTGGCGCAGTCTACTTATTACCGCCTGTTCTGGAAGAAAAAAGCGTTGCAGGCTTTGTTGGATTAAGCAAGGGAGAGCACATTTTTCTGATGGGGAAAATGTGCTCTCCTTGATTTTTAACCTTATGTGCAACGTATCCGTGTTCGAATATGTTTCGGAAGGAATTGGAGCCCTTGATACTTAATAACTTCTATAGGGTTGATGTTATGACAAAGTTTATGATGTTTTTTATCGCAATGGGACTTGTATTGGTTGGGTGTAGTAATCAAGATAAAGCAAACGAAAATAACGAAAAAAATACAAATAGCAGCGCAAATCATGCGATAAATACAGAAAATACACCCAGCACGGAACAGAGTGGATTACAAGATTCCGCCGAAGATGCAGCTAAAAATGAAGGGGAACTGTCTGTTCAAGATACTGAAACGGCTTATGAAATGTGTGCGAGAGCGCTGAATGACTATTATAAAGCGGTCTGGAACGGCTCGGTTATCGAATTGGATGCATTTATCGATAACGATAACCTGAAACAATATACGCAAAAGAAAATTGAATCCCAATATGCTGTGCATGTAAAGAACAAACAGACTGATAAGGTGCAAAATATTGAGATTGGCGCTTGGGAAGTAAAGTATACCGATGATGTGGATGGTGGTTTTCTCTATCTAAAAATACCTGTGCAAATTCATATGGATGTAGGTAGTTATGGCGAAGTCACTGAGTTTCTCGTACGCAATGCAAACGGCAAGCTAGTCATTGTGGATTGGTATACGGGTGCCAAGGATAGCTATGATTTCACGGTGCGTGGAGAAAATCAAAAGATTGACAACCCGAATATTTGGAATGACAGCGAATGGGTAAAATCTGTCTCCTTTCTGACAGAAATGTGAAGAACGGGCAGTCGATTGGAATTTGGCTTGGGGGAAATCTATAATGAGGGAAAGAAGCAAGCAAAGACAGGTGTCCGCTGCCTCCCTCTTTTGGAGGGAGTGAGCGGGAAAAGAGGACAGGATGCAAGATCATTTGCGAATAGAAGAGGCAGAGCGCTTTATCATAACTTGCTACCGTGAACTGGGCAAAACACAAGACGAGATCCAGGCGCGGTTGCAGGCAATCAGAGAGTCATTTGCAGCAAAAGGCTATTATGAGCATACAGCAGAAGAATTGAGTCATGGTGCGAAAATGGCCTGGCGAAACAGCAATCGATGCATCGGTCGCCTGTTTTGGGAGTCGCTGCATGTGTTTGATGAGCGTCATGTCACAAGTGAGGAAGAGATGGTGCAGGCTCTCCTTCGCCATATCGAATTCGCGACCAACGGCGGAAAAATCCGTCCGGCCATCACGATTTTCGCGCCTGCGACAGAGGGAGGTCCGCGCCCGCGCATTTGGAACCAACAGTTGATTCGCTACGCGGGTTATGAGACAGCGGACGGTGTGTTGGGAGATCCTGTGTCCCTGCCATTGACCCGACTGTGTGAGAGCCTCGGCTGGCGAGGTGAACGGACGCGTTTTGACGTCTTACCGCTTGTTGTGCAAATGGATGACAAACCCCCGCGCTATTTTGACATTCCCAAGGAATTGGTCCTGGAAGTTCCGTTGCGTCATCCGGAGTATCCCGCATTTTCCGAGCTGGATCTAAAGTGGTACGGGGTTCCCATCGTCTCCAACATGCGTCTGGAGATTGGCGGAATCGATTATTGGGCCGCACCCTTTAACGGCTGGTACATGGGGACGGAGATCGGCGCTCGAAATCTGGCAGATCAGGATCGCTACAACATGGTGCCGAAAATGGCGGAGATCATGGGTCTGGACACAAGCCGAGACATCACGCTTTGGAAGGACAAGGCGCTCATTGAGTTAAATATTGCCGTCCTGCACTCGTTCAAGGAGGACGGTGTCTCGATTGTCGATCACCATACCGCGAGCCAGCAGTTCCAGCTTTTTGAGCAACGGGAAAAGAAAGAAGGCAGGGAAATGACAGGGGACTGGACCTGGTTGATTCCGCCGATTTCACCTGCTGCGACGCCAATTTTTCATAGTCTGTACGACAACCGAATTGAGACGCCCAACTTTTTCTACCGGGATGAGCCTCGCTCAGGGGAATGTCCCATCCATGCCGATACCCTGACTTGTCCCGTCCACAAGTCGTAAAAATCGAGCTGCATCAAAGAAAATGCCTGCACGAAATAGGGCATTTTCTTTTTTTATGCATTCATGTCACATAATGGCTGCCCCGGTACGTTATATCAAATGAAAGGAGGGAGAGCGTGGACAGCAAAGAGACGGAAGGGCTGCTGGGTATGATTCTCCAGGGTGATGAAGACCGTTACGAAGAACTCATGAAAGCCTACCAGGTAAAGATTTTTCATTATTGCTACCACATTCTGGGGCATCAGATGGAAGCAGAGGATGCCACACAGGAGGTATTCTTCAAGGCATACCGCAATCTGAAAAAATACAAGCGAGAAATACCATTTGCCGCATGGCTCTACAAAATTGCCTATAACCACTGTATGGATGTGCTGCGAAAAAGGAAGTGGAGCAGGCTTCTCCCCTTCCTGCAAGAAGCCGAGAGAGGGGAGTCGCATATCGATAGCCACATTGAGGATGTGTACTTCAGTGAATCGGTGTACGTAGCAATGACCGCGCTCTCGGCCGAAGAGCGTACCCTCTTGATCCTGCGCGGGGTTGAAGAAAAAACCTATGAAGAGATTTCCCAGATCATGAACAAGAATGCGGCTAGTCTGCGCAAAAAATTCGAGCGCACGGCAGTCAAGTTTCGTACCGCTTATGTTCCGCTTGAGAAGGGAGGGGCTAAACATGCAGAATCAGCGCGACTCACATAAGGACATCAAAGACCTGTTTAGCGATCCTCGAATTCCACGGCAGATCGATGTCACGAAGGCAGTCATGGAGAAAATACAGTCCCAGAAGGAGAGGTTTTTTGTGAAATACAAGGTTAGTCTTCTCGTTGCGATCGGAATACTGGCAAGTGTCACTTCTGCTTACGCCGCTGTCGAGTACCTGCAATTGAAGAATGAGCAGGGAGAGGTCATTTATCAGGAAAAGGATGCGACACAGGCGCCAAATACGACCATACAAGCACCTGATTTGGCAATGCTGGCATTGATGCAAAGAGAGTCCGAAATCGAGGAACAGATGGAGCCTGGTACCGCGGCTGCTGTCTACGTCAAGGAAAATAACCCGAAAAAAAGTGTCCGCACGATTGCAAAGCCGTTTGAGTTTGCCAAGTTAGAGGATCTACAGAACAAGATTGGAACCCAATTCGCGATTCCCGCTGCCCTCCCGGATGGATTTGCGTTTACCAGCAGCAGTGTGGAATATGAGGTAAAGCGTGACTATGACAAGGAAGAATTGTATAAGCTGGCTGAAGCGACTGACCAGGACTATGTGCAGAAGCCTCAGGAATGGTCAGATCAATTGAGCCACATCGTGGTCAATTACGCAGCTGGTGAGGACACGATTCGGGTCGCGATCACGAATATAGAAGGTGTGCAAGACAATACCGTCTACTATGTGAATCAGGACGAAAGAAAAACGGAGAAAGTGGTCGTCGATCAGAAGGAAGCCATCTATTCGGAACAACCGATGCGAGAATCGACGTATAAAAGCATTGTGTGGGTAACAGAGGATACTGGCAAAAAGCTGGAGTACCGGATTTCCACGAATTCGTCCAAGTGGAATGCAGATGCGGCCAAGATTTGGATGAAGGCGTTTCTGACGGCGAAATAAGAGGGTGGTCATCTGACTGCGGTGGAGGGGAGGAAACCAGCTAATATTTTGTCAAGAGTATCCTTATTATTTTCTTTGAAGTTGTGCTATATTGTTGAAAAGCATGCAAAATAACCTCTCTAAAGGGAGAGGTTATGGAAATTCATTCCATTACGCTGACTGAAAGTCAGCCTTATAAGGTTCGCTTCTCGTTAAAATGCAGTATATCCAGCGGATTAGCTTATTCACACAAGCAATCACAACCTGTTTGTGGGGCTTTCCTTCCCCCTTTTTCACGTCATAATACTCACGTAATCGCTGATTTACTGAGCTTTGTAAGAGACACCCCTTTCGTCTTCTTACTCCGCATTGTACAGCTTGGTACAGCGCTCTTCGCAAGCGTTTGGAACCCCGTTTGGTAATTCGGTTTGTGCTTGCTGTGAACTTTCCGGAGGATGTGACACTTGGGTCAACCCCAGCGAATGCGACCAATTTCTTTGCGTGGTCAAACCGTTCGATTTCCCCAATTTCGGCCAGGATTGTGGCAGCAATCTTGTTTCCCACGCCGGGAATCGAACGGAGTAGATCATATTCTTTTTTTTCTTCAGCCAGGGCATCTATTTGTTTTTCAAGCTTGGATAGATGCTCCTGGTATTGAAGTAGCAACGTGATGAACATACGTAAACTAAGCACATAACTCTCATGGACCCCTTCTTGAAAGGGGCTTTTTTCTGCCGCTGCCATCATATCTATTGCCTTTTCCTTTGCCCACTTCGGTGACCGTCCACGAACAAGCTTTGTGTTCATACACTCCGCTAGCTTGTCCACTCCTGCCGTTTTTACCGCCCCTGGTGTTGAATACATTTCCAACACTCCCAATGATACCGTTGAATACAAATCCCCAAACACACCTTCATACGTGGGAAAGACCTGGTCTAGGACAGCCCGAAATTGCAATTTTGTCTGAACATACATATCCGTCATTGCCTCATGTTGTCTCGTGAGATGACGTAAATGAAGCCAGTGCGTTTCCTGCTTTTGGTACGGTTCAAACTCCTCTTTGTAATAAAGTTCTCCTAAATGAACCGCGTCCAATTTATCGGTCTTCACTTTTCTTAGGTGCGTTTTCTTAGCCCGCTGGGCTAATAAGGGATTAAGGATATACAGGTCATAATTTTTCTCCTCTGCCCACTCTACAATGGGAAGGTGGTAGTGACCTGTAGCCTCAAGAATAATTGCTGGACGACAACCGCTGTCCTTTTCTACTTCCTTTAGCCTTCCATGAAGCCATTCCAAATCTGTTATGGTATGCGAAAAACGAAATCCTTTTCCGTATAATTTGTTCCGATCCAGAAAGATCTGTGCTTGGCTTTCTCCTTTTGCCACATCGATTCCTACAACTGGATTCACGTTCTTCCTTCCCCTCACTTCTTTTACCGGCAGCCCCTTTAGCACTTGTATGCCATAGCTTCGCATGTGATACGGGATCTTGTCCCAACCAGCCCAAACATAGTTGTACAAGTAGGGGGTGAACAGTTTCCTCCACGGGTTTTTCCCAAAAAGGGGATCGTTCTACCCGGCTACCAATAGAGTAAAGCCATTTCCATGAAAAATGGCCAGCCAGTTTTTTCTGGCTGACCTCATAATACGAAAAAGGGAAAACGCTCCAGGCGGGTTGGGATCTTTGTTGGGGGGTCACTGGCCGCCTCCCACTCCAAAGGCTGAACCGCGTCCAAGAGCAGCCGCTTCGAGGAAGCGTATCAAGGTTGGACGCTAAAAGCGTGTTCCGCCTTTTCCGTTCCGGCTTGGTCAAGATCCCAAATGCCTTCGCTTTTTTCCCTTTTTCCTCGACCAGCCTCAGTTGTTTACCAAATCTCCTCCCTGGAGAATCTCATGGAGTGTTTGAAAATCAAAAAGCCCCGCATGCCTTTTCAGAGCAGACAACTCTCTGTAAGGCAGCGGGGCTTGTCCATTTTGCTTAGCGGCTGAAATAGTAATTGCGAAGCTCCTGAATCAGGCCAAGCGGGTTTTTGCGCAAATCCTTGGCGCTGAAGAAGATGCTTCCTTTCACTTCCGGATGCATCGTGTTGTAGTTGAGCTGATTGATGATCTCCTGCGCGTTTTGCCATCCGGCCTCATTGGTTCCCAGCTTGTACGGGGCGTGGCCGATGTACAGGGTGACATCTGTGCCGCGCACTTCATTGGCCCACCAGGTGACGAGCTTGTCGTACTGGGCAGGGGCAAAGGACATGCTCCAGTAGATTTGCGGAGTTACGTAATCGATCCAGCCCTGTTGAATCCAGGTGCGCACGTCCGCATGCATGTGATCGTACGCGGTGACGCCGGCTTTGGTGTCCGATCCCGTTTGATCCATAGCCTTGTTGCGCCATACGCCAAAGGGACTGATTCCGAATTGCACCTGCGGCTTCACGCTTTTAATCGATTGGTCGAGCTGTTGTACGAACTGGTTGATATTGTCGCGGCGCCAAGCGGCTTTATCCGTGAAGCCTTTGCTGTTGTACGCCTTGAAGGTAGCGTCGTCGGGGAAGTTGCCATTGGAAGGATAGAAGTAATCATCCAAATGAACCCCGTCGATGTCGTAACGATTCACAACCTCCATAATCGTGGCAATAATGTGCTGACGCGCTTCCGGAATACCTGGATTGATGTATGGCTTGTTGCCGGAATTGACGATCCATTGCGGATGCTGTTTCACGACATTGTTTGCAGCCAGCGTCTCTGTCTTGGCATCGGTTGCGGCGCGGAACGGGTTGAACCAGGCGTGGAATTGCATACCGCGACGATGTGTTTCCTCAACCATGAAAGCGAGTGGATCATAGCCCGGGTCTTTCCCTTGCGTCCCCGTCAAAAACTTGCTCCACGGTACGAGTGTGGAAGGGTAGATCGCATCAGCAGCAGGACGTACTTGTACGAAGACTGCGTTCAAGCCCATATTCTGCAGCTCGTCCAGCATTTGCACGTACTCTTGCTTTTGTTTTTCCTGATTCCCGTAAGAACCTGCAGATGGCCAATCCAGATTGAAAACGGTGGAAATCCACACGCCTCGCAGGGCAGTCTGTCCTCCCGGCTGATTGATTATCGGGGGATTCGTAATATCCTGCGGCGGCATCGGCTCAGGTACAGGTGTCGTTGCGATTGGGGTGTTGCCTGTCTGCAAGGTAATGGTCCGGGTAGACTGTTCCCACCCCACTTGCAGGCCGAGCTGTTCCGAGACGAAGCGCAGCGGCACCATTGTCCGTCCTCCCCGGTTCTCTACCGAGGCATCCAAGCCGATCTGCCCATCGTTCACCAGGGCGAATTTTTGGTTCGTCCTCATTGAAAGGACAGTGCCATCCTTGATGATGGTGGCTGTTTGGGACTGTCCATCCCAAAATACCTCTGCACCCAAATTCTCACTGATGACCCGCAGCGGAACCATCGTGACATTGACCTTTGGGATGATGTACGGGGAGACATCGCTATGTATCTGTTGCCCGTCCAAGAAGATGCTGATCACAGGTGTGTTTTGTGCTTGTGCCGGGGCGCTTGCTCCCGTGACACAGAGCACGAACAACAGGAAAAAAGAGAACCACTTCCGCCATCTCATTTTTGCAAATCCTCCAACCTTTTTGTTTTGCTGTACATTTCTTCACATGCGGTTAGACGCTTGGAAGGGCGCTTTGTTTCGCCAAGAAGGCAGAATTGGGGCTATGGTTCCACAGAGGGCCGAATCCATCCTTGCGTACCGTCAAAATCGATCTGCAGCCAGCCGTTCTCTTTGGCGATCACCTGGTATCCTTCTTCGACTACCCGGCCGATGATGGCATATGTATCGCCAGGTCCGGCATACACATCATACGTGCGCAAGGCAGGAATATCGGCAGGCTTTCCGTCGTTGGGATCTTTCTGCTGCCCTTCTTCGGCCTGTATGTTCTCACTGTCCTGCTCATCCATCTGCCCCGGTTCATCCTGATCCTCTGAATCGACCAGGTAATCTGCCCATTTTTCCGTGTATACAAGACCGCTCTTCTCCAGGGAGAAGCGGGCGATTTCATGTTCACCTTCACCGACGGGATTCTTTACGAGAATTTGATCGGGCTGTATAGCTTCCCATCCGTCTGCTTCCAGGTCCCAGCGCTTGACGAACATCTTGCGGGACAGATCAGGGACGAGACCGAGGTAGGCATAAGTGCGTTCCTTCCCGGCAGCTTCTACTGTAATGATCGGGCTCTCTTCGCTGCCCAAAGTATCGGAGAGCGAAAAGATAGCGGATTTGCGATTCAGTGAGAGGGCTTGCTCCAGTTTGACCGCAGCACCATCTTCGTCGAGGGCTGCCATGTAGAGAACGCCATCGCTTTCATCCCACCCGATGGCATACACCTGAGCACCCCAATGATCCACACCCGTCATGAGTGTATCCAGTGTTTTGTCGGGAAATTGCGCTTGCAGCAGGCGGCTTGGATCATAAGCGATCCAGCGCTTTTCCAGTTCAGTCAAACGCGCGGAAGTATCCTCCAGACGGCTTAATTCCTGATACAGCCCGAGTGCCTTTTCAAAGCGGTTGGAGCGGACAAATTGGTCTGCCTGCTGAAACAGGGTTTCAATCTGCCTGTCAATCAAAGCCAGCACGTCAGATCGGGACGGGAGGATGGATTTCTGTTCACGATAAGTTTTGGCTCTGTTGACGAATTCCGCCAGATCCTGCTCCCGGATCGTCTGATTGATCTCTTCCTTGGCGTAACGCTCCAAAAGCGAAACCAGCCATTCCGTAGGAAACCCTTCCTTTTCATAGAGGCCATGACTGTTTGCTAGACTTCCGACGACCTCTGCAAACGTGCCGGCTTGAGCCAGATCCCGCAGCTTGTTGCGCTCGTACTGCAGAAAAAGCGCCTCCAGTTCATTCTGCTTTTTTTCTTTTCCTCCATAATATTCATCCGGAATCGTCGCCAAGGTGTGGATGAATGTCTGGTCACGGTACTTTTTCTGGTCGAGACTTGCCTGTACCTGATCTTTTGCTTCTTTCATCGCTTGCTGATAATACATACCGAACTGATTCTCGATCGCGAGGTTTTGAGCGATTTGCTGGAAAAAGGCTGCGACCTGCTCATTTTCCCGTTGTGCTTGCTGCTGGAGGGAATGGTAGTTTTGATAGGCTGCCAGGGTCTGGTCCGCTTCGTTTTGTTCCATGGCTAAGCGCGCATTCAAAGCGAGAGATTCCAGTTCATGCCGTACGGTTCCCAAACGCAAGAGCAATTGGCTCCATGGCTCGTCTTCGGTGCGAATAGCCTGGATCGCGTCTGCATGGGAGAAGGCTGCTTCCGCCAGCACCAGGTTTTGCGCCTCAAAGTGCGCTTTGGCTTGCCCGAGCAAGACGGTTTTCTGGTAGCTTCGCGCCAGTTTATAAGCAGTCCCGATCAAGGCTATGATGACGAGTACAAGCAGGATGTTTCGGACCCAGAACGATCTTTGGTAGGGAGAGAAAAGCTTCATAGCGGGGTCCTCCTTCACAAAACGCCGTGGAAGTCAGGATCGAAGGAATGATGCGTCTCAATCCGCCGCTTGACGGCTTCCTCCAGGCGTTCCCAACCTCCTTCGTGATGATGGCGGCTGATCATTCTCGCCAGACGAAGCAAGCGCTCCCGAGGCAGATAGTCGATATATTCGATAATCAGCTCCTGATACTCGGCTACATAGGCACTCATCCGCAAGGCAGCGCCCGCTATCTGGCCGATGAGCTGCTCGCCGTTTTCATGCAGCAGAATCTTGCTTTTATACCGATTGACATAATCCAGTACGGAGCGTTTGACCAACTGCGGCTGCACCTTGACTACTTCCCGCAGATACTCGACGAAATCCTTGTCATACGTAGTGGGGAGCAGCGACTCCAGTTCAAGCTCCATGTCTTTGCGCAAAACAAAGTGATTCAGATACATGATTTTGCGCAGCTTGATCGTATCGGAGTGCAGGAATTGCCCCACTTCCCGAATCTTTTCATAAGCATCCTTGATGCGTTCTTCCTTGACGTCAAAGCCGATCTCTTCCTGGTGCAAGAGGAGCGACTTTTTGATGATTTCGGTCTCTTGCGTCATATAGCGCAAAAAGTCCACGTCTCGTTCATATGCCCCGAATTTTCTCTGCATCACAAAAAAGCACACAAACACGAGAATGCCACCGGCGCAGCCGACAGCAAGCTGTGTCAGCGTATCTGCGCAGAGAATGGCCAACAAAACAAAAAGCCCTAATAAAAGGAAGCGAGTCTGTACATACCGTCGTGTTACCTTTGCTGCAACCTCACGGATCGGCTGGTATTCGCGGCCGCACTCACTGCAATGCGTATCCCAGAGGACGTGATACGTATGGCAGCGCGTGCAGGTTTGCAAACGCTCGTAGACGTGAGCGGTCTTCTGCATTTTCCGAAATTGAACGCCAACTCGCTTTTTCATGGTAGTTCCTTCTTCCTGTTCAACAGGTCGAGAAGATGTTGATCCATTTGGTTTTCAGTGATATTCAGCCGCTTCCATTTCAGAAGTTTGAGAAAGCGGAAAACAAGCAGCAGCACAGCGGCAGACAGAAGAAAGTAGGTTAGCATAAATTTCCTCCCTCATCTTCTTGTCGAATTTTGCAACAAAAGGCCTACCCATATCGTAATACGTAATAGGGAGGCAAAAATAGCATTTTTTCTACTAGCACTTCTCAATATAGTGGTAATATTGTCATAATGTACCTCTATTTGCAACAATCTTAGAACAGTGGAGGGGTTTCACAGATGGTGATGCGATTCGAAAAGCTGCTTCGAAACCTGCTTTGTGTGGCGCTTCTGCTGGGTTCAGTAATGACAGGCGCGAATCTGGCTTTTGCCGGGACCAGCGGAAGCAACATGGATGCGGTGTTGGTTGTGGATGTCAGTACCTCCATGAACCAAAGCGATAAAAACAAAGTAAGCAACGAAGCCATGAAGATGTTCGTCGACATGACGTCGATTCAAGCGAACAAAATCGGAATTATCTCTTATACGGATAAAATTGAACGGGAAAAGGCCATGATCCAGGTCAATTCCGAGCAAGACAAGAACGAAATCAAGGCGTTTATCGACAGCCTGCAAAAAGGGGCGTACACCGATATTGCAGTCGGCGTAAAAGAGGCGGTCAAAATTTTGGATGCCGGACGTGATCCTTCCAACTCCCCGATCATCGTCCTTCTGGCGGACGGAAACAACTATCTGAATGCAGCGTCTGGGCGCACACAGGCGATGTCCGATCAGGAATTGCAAGCTTCTATAAAGGAAGCGCAAAGCAAAGGGTATCCCATCTATACAATCGGACTCAACGCGGATGGACAATTGAACCGTACGACGCTGGAGAAAATCGCAAAGGAGACCAACGGCAAATTCTTCGAGACGAGCACAGCCGACACATTGCCGCAGATCCTGAGCGAGATTTTTGCCAACCATCTGAAGCTGAAAGTAGTTCCGATCACCAATTTTACGTCCAACGGCCAGGCGCAAGACGTGGCGATCTCCATCCCCAACGCCAATGTGATGGAAGCCAACATTTCGATCATGTCGCAAAAGCCAGTAGAAGTAAAATTGTTTGATCCTTCGGGCAAGGAAGTACATATCCCTTCCGATCAGGTTCGACTCTCCCGCTCGTCGGCGTACACGATGCTCAAAATCGTCAAGCCGCAGCAGGGCGAGTGGAAGCTGCAGGTAAAAGGGGTACCACAGGATAAAATCGACATCAACATGATTTTCAACTACGAGCTGCAGCTGGAGATGGAGCCGGTCGCAAGCAAGACCTATCAAGCAGGGGACGTCATCCCTGTAAAAGCTGCGCTGGTCAGCAACGGACAGAAGGTAGCCAGCCCGGATCTGTACAACCAGATGAAGGCTACCCTGCTGATCCATGACCTAACCGACCAGAGTACGAGTGAAGTAGCCATCACCAATACCGGCAGCGGCTTTGAAGGCAGCTTTACGATTCCGGCCGACCACAAGTACGAGATCAGTGTCAAGGCAGAGGACAGCAGCTTTTATCGCGAGACACAGCCATTGATCATTGACGCATCGGCAGCAGGCAGCGGCACAGCCACTCCGACACCGCCGCCAGCGGGCGAGAATACAGCGCCCGAAGAGCCGTTCCCGTGGCTCACAGTCGTCATCGTGGCTCTCGGCGTGATCCTCTTGGCTGCACTGGCCTTCTATCTGCTGTCCGTATGGCGCAAGGCGAATAAAGGCTTTATCGGACAGATTGCCATTGAGATTGTCGACGAGGACACCGGAGATAAATCAAACCCGCAATACAAGAAGCTGAATGCATTCAAAGGAAAGGTCAAGCTGCACCAGCTTTTGCAGCTGGCTCCGGAATTTCAGGAGACCGATAAAGTGGTATTCCTGCCCGGCAAAAACGACACGCTGATTATCGAAAATCGCTCCACATGCCGGATTGAAAAAGGCGGCAGAGTGCTGGATGTCAGTCAGGGCAAGGAATTGAAGAAAAACGACAGAATCAAGATTTCTCTGTCGAGCGTAAACAAATCCGTATTTGTAGACTACATCGTCTAGGGGGGAAACGAGTATGAAAGCAGTCGTAAGAGAACATATTCAGCAATTGGATGTATCATTGGGCGGGGGTATCGTCAGCGACAAGATTCGTGTCGATACCATCGACAACCCCATGCTTGTGATCGGATTGGGCGGTACAGGGATCGATGCCCTGCTCCGTTTGAAATATCAAGTAAACCGACGCTTCAAGCTTCCGGTCGATCCGCTGTCGAAGAAGCGCAAAGAGAAACCGGACAATATCGAATTCATCGCGTTTGAAACCAACGAGCACGACCGCAACAAAAAATACAAAGGCATCGGCCTGGATCCCGTCACCGAATTCGTCCTGCTCTCCAACCCGGAGATCGGCGGCGTCCTGCAAAACCGCAGCATTCTGGAGCCGTACATCACGGATTGGCTCTCTCCGGAGCTGACGATTACGGATGGAATCAGCGGAGCATCCGGTGTGCGCCAGGCAGGCCGCCTGCTGCTGTTTACCAAAATCACGCAGGTTGTGCAGACGATTGAGAAGAAAATCAAAATGCTGACCGAAGGCACGAACAAAAAGCTGACAGTCTTCCTCTTGAGCGGACTTTCCGGGGGGACGGGCAGCGGCTGCTTCCTCGACATCTCGTACATCGTGCGCGGGATTCTGGAGCGCGACTTCGGCAGCGGCGGCGTAGACAAGGTAAACATGCTCGGCTATCTCTTCACGCCTGACGTCAATCTGTCCAACAAGAGCCTGAGCTCCCATACCCGCGACTACATCATGAAAAACGGCTATGCGGCGCTCAAAGAGCTGGACTACTGGATGAACGCAGACGAGCGCATGGAGCGCTTCAAGCAGCAGTACGGCAATGTGCTGAATGTGCAATCGCCCATGCCGCCATTCAACCTCTGCCACTTGATCTCCGCGACCAACCTGGAAGGCAAGGCGCTGGAGAATGCCTATGACTACTGCATGAACGTGACGGCAGAGAATATTACGAACTTCATGGCGAGCGAGGAAAAGCGCTCCGGCGAAGAGTTCGCGATTCACGACTACATCAGCAACATCCGCACCAACATCAACCAGATGCCAAAGGCGTATGCGGCGAACTATCAGTACAACGTGATCGGCGCTTCCTCCGCGGTCCTGCCGATCGAAGAGATGACCACCTATCTGGCGTACCGTCTCTTTAAAAAGATGGAGAAAATGTTCGCGGTTGCTCCTACTCAGGAGGACGCGGAGAAATTCGCCCGCAAGCTGGGAATCGACATCGACTCCATTGCCAAAAAATTCGAGTCGCGTGTGCCGGAACCACTGCCGGGCTATGAAAACAGCGAGCGGCTGAACTACAGCAATGTGATCAGCCAGCAGGTAGTTAGCATTGATCACGAGCTGGAGCAAGGCTATCTGGCAAAAGCCCGTGAGGAATACATCAAGTGCAAGAAGCAGACGCCGGGTGAGATGATGGAGACGTTCCGCGAGATGATTACG
This sequence comes from Brevibacillus panacihumi W25, assembly GCF_000503775.1. GTDB lineage: Bacteria > Bacillota > Bacilli > Brevibacillales > Brevibacillaceae > Brevibacillus > Brevibacillus panacihumi_A. The sequence continues at coordinate 648,474 of NZ_KI629786.1, forward strand.
CGCGTCTTTCTGCACCCGCAGCAAGGACCTTTTTACGCATCTCGATTGATCCACTCGGACAAAGGCTTCTGTCTGATGAAAATGATCTTGTCCTATGTAGAAAGCCTGAAAGCCAATCTGGAGAGCTTCCCGCGCGAGATTGAGGGTGCGCGCGAGACCGCCACTGAAAAGCTGGGAGATGCCCGCAGCGCGTTTATCTCCAAAGAAAAAAAGAAAAACAGCTATATCGAAGCAAAGATCAATGAATACCAGCTTTTGGCTGACCAGGAGAAGCTGGAGCAGATGATTGAGTTCTACGAAGAACTGCATCGCCTGTTAAATGAAGAAAACAATCGCATCTACAGCGTTTTTACCGAGATTCTGAATGCCCTGAACCAGATCTTTGACAAAAACGGCGACATCCTGATCAACGCGGAAGAAGAGATGGATCGCACTGGAAACAAAACGTACTACTGGAACATCGTCAGCGTGCCGGATGTCTCCAAGGTGATCGGCAATATCCTGGAACAAAAAGACGCCGACGACCTGATCCGCGATTTTACCAGCGATCTGTTGAAGCATTCGGACCAATGGGTGAAGGAGCAGGAACTGGACATCGTCACTTCGATTTCCGATTTCCTCTCTGAGAAATTCGGCGAGCTGATCACCAAATCCATGGAAGAGTTCCTCGTCATCAAATACGGACAGGACGAAACGCTGGATCGCATCGTCGAGCGCAAGATTGCCAGCAAGCTGGACGAAGAAGCGATTCCGGTCTTCCACCTGAGCAACAATCTCGGCAATATGCACTTCCCGTCCTGGGGCTTCGTGTCGGTGCCGCTGAAAGCACCGTCGATTCTCAAGGGGATTCGCAACTACCAGGATACCGCCATCAGCGGCTCGCGCTTTACAGTAAAAGAGAGCGAGGTCAAAAACCGCATTTTCTGGCTGAATACGAAAAACGGGATTCCGCTCTTCGTCTATACGCCGCTCAAGGTCTACGAGGAAAGCTACGAGCGCACGATTCTGGATCGGGAAGGGATCGGCCGTCACCTCGTGCAGACGGAGAAGAACAACTGGGCCTACCTGCCTTCGCCGATACCGGAAAAATCCTGGGGCGATACGTACCAGAACGCTCGGATCAAGGAATACAATGCCAGCATTCGCCAGTTGTTCGACAAGGCCGTGCGCTTTGGCAGCATCCGCGAAAAGGGGCAGGACAGCCAAACGAGCAGCCGTTACGAATGCGTCGTGACCAAACCGTTCGAACTGCCGGCAGCGGACACCTCCAAAATGAGTCCCGGCGAGATCAAGCGCTTGTTGGCTGAGCTGAAGGGACATATGAAAGACGGCTTGCCGCAAGACTTCCAACGCGATATTTTCGGCAGCATCAACGAAGAGATGGCGAAGGAAAATCTGATTCGCTACCCAGAGCTGATCCGCCTCATGCAAAACGAGGTGCGCAAATACGAAGCAATCGAGAGCAAAATCCAGGAGCTGGAACAAATCGTCAACGCCATGCAGGGCGAAGAAGAGCTGCTCACGCGCTACATCGAAGCGCTCTATACGGGTACAATCAGCAAAAAAGGCGCGCTGTTCGTCTATGACCGTGATGAGGAAGAAGAGGCTTGGGATCCTTTGCTCAATCTGATGAAGGTGAACAAGCACGTCGAGTATGCCGTGTACCAGCAGTTCCGCAGCCTCGATCACAAAAAGATGGCGGCGCTGCAGCGCAAAGCAGCCAAGCGCAGCGACCAAATGACATCGGCTGAGGATACCACAGCGTTGATCCAGCGTCTGGACGAGATCGCAGCATCCTTCCAGGCTGTGAAGAGCGAGCTCGAGTACGACCGTGACGAATACGTAAACGGAGAAGAAATGTTCGAGTTCTATAAAAAGGTTTGGTCCAAAGTAAACGACATGCGCAAGACACTGCAGTAAGCAAAAACGCATTTTATCTACAGAATGGCGGGAGAAAGCATGAGGGAATGGCTGGAGCAATTCGCAACCGAATACGTGACCGACATGGAAAGACAAGCGGAGAGCGGCTTTGGTCAGCGGGGCATACAGAACCCCGTGCTTTTTCTCTTCCTGGGAGATAAAAGCCTGGAGTCTCTCCAGACTGTCTGCCGGATGAATGAACGAAAATGGCCAAACAGCGACGGTGTTCTCTACATCCATGCCTACGAAAAAGAGACCTGGGAGCATCCGCTGGTGGAGGGATTTCGCCTGCCCGAGTCAGATGGAAACAAGCGCATGCTGCGCCCATCGCTATACGAGCGCTTTGCACAGGATGAATCCATGCTGATGACGCTCAACAAGGTGATGAAACAGGCGAGCATGCGGGTGGCGGAAATGGGGAAACGCTTTGCCACGCTTCAGCAGGTAAACCTCGCTGTCGTGACACGCGCGGATGACCCCGCCAACGTCTTGTTGCCGGAGCTGACCCTGGTGTTGAAAAGTTATCTGGCGGAGCTGTTCAAGCATGTGTCCGTCGATTTGTACATTTTGCTGCAAGAGAAGCAGCCGGGGGAGGAATTTGGCTTTTCGGCTGCGCTGAGTGTCAGTTTTCTCGAGGAAGTGAATCGGTACCAGCGCCAAGACTTCAGCTATTGCGCGGATCTGCTGGTGACAGGGGATCTGGTCAAGCTGCCGGTCGAGCATGAGCATGCGCCGCTCTTTTCCATCGTCTATCTCTTGAGCGACAAAAACGAGCAAGGGATGTTTCTCGAGTCGGGCATGCAGGAGAATGACGAGCTGATCAGCCATCTCGTCCTGCTGCATAACAAAGGGGCGGAACCAAACAGCAGCGACAGCTTCAGCAAATTCCAGTTTATTCGCAACATCACAGGGAGTCGGGTGGAGGCGGCATTCGCTTCTGCCGGCTTGTCCAAGGTCAAGCGTCCGACCCATGCGATTGCGCTGACTGTGCTGGCTGCCGTCTTTGACCTCTATTGGGATCGACTAAAAAGAGGAGCGCTGCCCGACAAGGCGAGCGTGCGAGAGCGGCTTGGGCTGATGTCGCATGATTTGCAAAGACAGCTGCGGACGGTTTTTTCAGAGGAGAGCAAGCTTGATGAGATGGGCGGGCTTATGACCTCCGGCGTCAGCTTCAAGGAGCTCAGCCGGATGAATCTGCGGGAAGCGGAAAAAGCCTTGTTCGAGGGCAGCAGCCAAGCTTTTTTTGAGACGAATCTGGTCCGTCCTGTCTTCCATCGCCTGGAGGATTTGTTGCAGGAGGAGAGCCTGGCTTCGATCATTCAGCACGAGCTGATCGCCGATCCGCGGTACGGTCTGTACGCAGCCTATCAGATTACCTCGGAGCAAAGCAGTGTCGGACATCTGCTGAATGAAATACGGCTGGGCATCCGGGAAACGAGCAGGGAGCTGGAGCTGGCGCGAGCAGAGCTGGAAGAAATCTATCAGCAGCGGGTAGACCGTCTGGAGCTTCGCGTCGGGGGTCTTTTCACCCGGGACAAGGAGCGGGTGAGAGCACTGGTCCGCCACCTCCTCGACCTCGTGTATGGCAAAAAGCTCGAGATCCTTGAGGGAGAAACCATTCTGCGCATTCTGCAAGAAAGGGAGCGGCAGGTAGGGGAGATCCACCGTCAGCTCGGCAGGCAGTTCGAACAACTGGAGGAGCTGCAGCAGCAATTGCACGAACATGCACGGCGAAGCATCCGTGAGGCAGCCGACTACCTGGGCAAAAACATCGAGGACTATTACTCTTCCTTGGTTCGCGAGGCGATCCAGGCGATGGAGGCTCAGCGGGGTGCTGACTTTTATCTGGAATCCCGCTATATCGGGACTGACTCGCTGCAATTGTACAATGGCGTGGCTGGTTTGATTGAGCGGCTTTGCCGTTTTTGCCGTTCGGAGATTTTGCCTCGTCCAGCCTTTGCTCTTTCGTTCGACGCCGAGCTGTTGGCGAGGGCCAATGTAGCGGCAGCGTACGAGAATCGCACCGTGCTGACCCGTGACGATCTGTTCCGGGATCTTGCGTTTGCCTTGGAAGAACGAGCTTCGATCCATATTGAAATTTTCCATTTTCTTCAAAAACATCGCTACGAGGAAAAATACCTGTTTGCCGACACCAGCAATGACTTCGTACAGTTCGTACTGCGGCTGGACGAAGGGAATCGAACCTATAAGCAGGGATGCATCCACGAGGATAGAAAGAGCGGCATCGAGAAGCTCAACCTGATGGGGGGATTTGGCATCGAGGACCTGATGTACTATCGCAACAACAAGAAGTACCATACCTCCTACCTGGAAAACGGCTTTTCATTTGCCGCCGAGGAAAGGATGAATCGACATGAGACAAAGAAGGATTAATCTGCTCATGGTGTTATGCAGCCTGGTGGGTGGAGGCATTGGTTTTGCCGTAGGAGAAGTGCTGCTTGCGAGCTTTTCTGGGGAGTGGCCGACGTGGCTGCTTATGGGACTTTATTTTGGACAATACGCGCTTTTTGTAGGATTAATGTGCCTGGTGGCGGAGATGATTTCGCCCCGGCTCAACGGCTCAGGCTGGAAGCAGCGTTATGTCGGCGCTTCCTGGAAAATGCTCGTGCCCAGCACCTTTTTGCTGATCGGCGTCGTGGCCATGCTGCTGCAATTTGCCTACGGCTCCACCTTTCAGAGTGCGAGCAGCTCCAATAATATCGTCATGCTACTGGATACCTCCGGCAGCATGAATCGCTCTGATCCGGACAGCCGCCTTTTCCCGGCTGCTGCCGACATGGTGCAGAAAATGGAGGACGGGACGAATGTAGCGGTCATTTCCTTTAACGACAGCACAGAAGTGGTCCAGCCGCTGACCCAAATCAACGGGCAGGCCGTCAAGGATCAGGTTGTGCAGAAGTTGCGGGAGCAAACCGGCATGAACGGCGGCGGCACCGATATCGACAAAGCCTTGCAGACGGCACTGGATCATCTGCAAGCCTCGCAAAAGCTGGCGAACAGCACGGTGGTGTTGATGTCTGACGGCTACAGCCGCGTTGATCTGGACCGAGCGCTTGCCCCGTACAAGCAGGCGAATGTCGTTATCCATACAGTCGGGATGAGTGCGATTGATGCAGATGGGACTCAGCTTCTGCAGCAAATCTCCAGCGCTACAGGCGGCACGTATTTTGACGTGGCGCACGCCGATCAGATCACCGGCGCCTTCGGACAAATTATTGAGCTGACGCGGCATGAGCGCACATTGGTCTCCCCACGCAGCGATGCGACAGAGAGCAGCACCCTATACGCCATTCTGCGTGTCGTAAGCCTGATCGTCATCGGCACACTCCTGGGCTTGGCATTGGGACTGATTTTTGATAATCGCCATCTGGCGAAAAGCTTTACGATTGGCGGGGTTGTCTCCGGTCTGTTGGCGGGTCTCGTGCTGGAGGCAGGATTTATCGGGGGAGATTTGCCGGCGATGCTGCTGCATCTGTTGGCTGCGCTGCTGCTGGCTGTCGTGCTGACTCTCTTTACCCTCTTGATTCCGGTGACCATCGGTACAGAGCCATCGTCCTTCCAGAGACGCCTGTCGCGCAGCAAGGCTCTGCCGGTCCATACCGGGGACGGAAAAGCAAACAGCAAGCGGTTTGATCTGTAGAGTGGGAGCATGATGCGTCATGATCAATCATGAAACGACTTCGGATGTGCTCATCAAGGATGTCGTCTGCCATCGTCACGGAGAAGAGTACGTCATCAATTGGCATTGGGCTGACGAGGTGCCGTGCGTGTACGTGCACAAATCTCCGATGGATGCGCCATTTGCGATCGAGCAGATCAGTGAAAAACAATTGAAGCTGTATACGCGTGAGGAATACAAGGTGCACAAGGGACTGCGGGAGAAAAGCGAAGACATCGGCCAATACACGTACCGCATTTTCCCCTGTCGCCTGGAAAAGGGCAGGCCAATCTTGCTCGTTCCGGACTCGGATGCGCATATCATTCACATCAGCACCGGAAAAGCGAAGATCCGGTACTCGCTGATCCGCAAAAGAAAGTGGTTCGGTGCTTATGATACGTTGCAAATTCGCATTTTTACCGAGATTCCGCTCGCCAAGGACGTCCTCTGCTACGTGAAAAAAGAAGGTTCCCCTCCCATTCACAAGGATGACGGCACGCAATACGCTTTTATTCGCGATCTTGAAGCTGGCGTCAACCTTTTGCCGGAGATCGAGGTCCGCAAGAAGGATGTCATCCGCCTCTTTTTTACGGACGGCAAAAAATACGGGGAACGTTACGAACTGATTCCCGAATAGGAGGGGAGAGCATGTTTACCTTTTTGAAGAACATGTTTGAGAAGAAACAGCCAGTCAAGGAAAGACTTCCTTTTTATGATATCGTCTGTCCGTTTTGCTTTTCGAAATTCGGGCCGGAAGAAGTTGTCTTTCGGGCTGCCCATTACCGTTCCGACGACGAGGACTACGCCCTGCAGGAAGACCATCTGCTGAACGCCTACCGCGACAAGTTTGGGCTGGATGCCATCGAGGAGATCGAAGCGGTGATTGATCCCGAATCGATCCCGGAGGAAAATCACCTGTATGTGGATCAGGTGCTGATCGGCGTCACGGACCGGTACGGCGTCGTCTCCAAGCGCAGGCTCTGTCCAAAATGCCACAATGAGCTACCGATCACGGCAGGAAAGGCGCCGAGCAACATCATTTCGATCGTAGGGGCGTCGCAGGTCGGCAAGTCGGTCTATATGACTTCGTTGATCCACACCCTGCAGAATACGACAGCGAACCATTTCGATGCAGCCTGCATGCCGCTCAATGCCCAGATCAGCCGGAAATTCCGCGAGCAGTACGAAGCGCCGCTGTTTGAGCGCGGCCAGCTGCTGGATTCTACACAAAAAGAGAAGCGGCAGGAGCCTTTTATCTTCCAGTTCATCTTCAAGGACAGCGAGAAGGCGCCGTTGATTCTGGTGTTTTTCGATGTGGCCGGCGAGGGGATGGTCGACCGGGAATACCTGGAGCTGTATGCGGCACATGTGAAGAATTCGTCGGGGATTTTGTTCCTCGTCGATCCGTTGCAGATCAAGACGATTCGAGATCGTTTTCTGCTGCAGGCAGGTGACGAGCCGGGTGAATTTACGGCCCGTTACGATGAACCGCGTGAGGTCGTCATTACCTTGTTCGAGAACTTTATCGGCTATCAGGAGAGCAGCAAGACCCATATCCCGACAGCAGTCGTCCTCACGAAGAGCGACATGCTGCATGCGATCAAGGAAGAGGAAGGGACCTATATCAAGCCCAACAGCAATATCTTCCGCAACTTCGTGCATCAACAGTACCTGAACACGGCCGAATTTGAAAATATCAATGGCGAGGTCAGCCGTTTTATCGAAAAGGTGGACCGCCCGTTCAAGGATGCGCTGGAAGTTTACTTTACCAATGTGGCCTATTTTGCCGTGTCGGCACTAGGCAGCAATCCGGTCAACCAGAAGGTCAGCGGTGTCGTTACTCCGATGCGTGTAGACGAACCGTTCATCTGGCTCCTGCATCAGCTTGACTACATCGAGGGGAGGGAGCGTTAGTGAGTCGGCCGCTCATTTTGCAGCAGTATTACACCCGTGGGCGCCAAGGGATCTTTCGGGCCAATGAAGGCTATGATACCGTCGCCAAATCACCTGGGCTGGACAATCAATTCATCAAAAAGACGCTCCATCCGTTCTGTGTCTATCAGGCACCCCGACAATTGCAAGAGCGATCAGAAGCGGATGTATCCCGCTATCCCAAAGCACTTGTCTGTTTTCGCGCGGAGACGGGAGAGCTGGTGCTTGGACAAAGCGTGTTTGTCGGCGCCGATTTTACCGGGCAGCGCAATACGTTCTTCAGCCACAATTACGTAATTCCGGCAGAGCGAAGCGATGTGTTTATCCGGGAACCCGCGCGGATCTTTGGCGTCGAATCCTTTCAAAAGCAGCATGACGAAGCAAAAGGCAAGGAATTGCCAGGTCTGGACGAGCTTCCCTACAAGCAAGGAACGACAGGGCAGGACAGACGGCAGGTCCTGCAACGGCTGGGAATCGATCAAACGGTATTCAAGCAATTGCTGCATGCCATCATGCTCTCGCTTTCGGGGAAAAAGAAGGTTTTTATCAGTTTGCCGGGCGATATAGCCGAATCTACCGCGCAGGCCCATCAACTCTTGGAAATCCTCTATACTTGCCTGCCTTATGAGATGCGCAGGCATTTTGGGTTTCTTACATACAGCGATGAGCCGCAAAGCAAAAAGCACATCCATCTGATGTTCGTAGAAGCGGGCAGCATCCGGCCTGGAAACGGGCAAAACGACAAGGATTTTCTCTTTGACTTTGCCAGCCAGCGTTTGCTCAATACGGAGCTGACGGAAGGGAAGCATGAGTATCTCGATTTCGCCTGGGAGTTTTTGCAGGACTCTCGCATTCTCGCATCGTTTCATGAGTTTTGCGAGGAGGTGCTGCAGGGAGCGGACCGCCAGACCGGGTTAAGTCTCGTGACGTACTACCAATTATGCGCTCTCTATCAGATTGAAAAAGGGCGCATGTCGGTCTACGAGAACAATCGTCCGGCGATCTGGCAGGTGCTCAACCACTATCTGCGCCAAGCTCAACTCCTCAAGAAGGATCGTTTGCACGAACTCATGCGTGCCATCTATTTGTTGGAAACCCAAGCGCTTTCCCAGCAGCATTGGCCCGAGATCGAATTGGTCAAGCAGATCGCTGACTCCTACTCTGTCGCCCGCAACGAGGTGGAGAAAGCAGAGAAGGTCCAGTATGTGATCGATGTGCTGTCCAAGGGTAAGAACCTGCTTAAGACCAGCTACGTCGCAGAGGTATATCAGCATGTGAGCGGACACCGCGATCTGTTTCACGCATTGATGCGGCAGGTGCTGGGCTACAAAGTGCTGGTCAAGCCGTTGTTCGAGGAATATCTGGTAGAGCGGCTGAAGGCAGTCGCCACGATCACGCAGATGCTCAAGGAAATCGAATTTTGGGCAAAGAATGCCCCTCTGGCGATTCGGCATCCTTTCTTCGCCACGACTACCATACCGAAGCTGATCGGTCTGATGATCGAGGAACGGAAAAGACTCGACGCAGCGATGCAGATCCACCATTTCTTCGATTCGTTTGCCGGTTCCCCCAGCTACGCGGAGGAGCTTTTGGACGAGGTAGACAAGACGCTGTTGAAGAAAGTTGCTCTGGATACCTTGTCTCAAAAAGACTTCGATCAGATTTTGTCGTTGCTGGAAGACAAGCCGCAAACCTTTTTTGACGGCCTTGATCTGGAAGCGCGCAACAAGCTGGACATGATGATGAACGTGGCGTCGCTGGAAGAGCTTTCGGAGATCCCGGGACCAGAGGAGTTTTTCCGCAAATGGGATCGCAATGACATCGAGAGCCAGCAAAGGCTGCTTCAAAACATGCTGGTCATCCCGCTCCGGGAAGAGAGCTTCGCAAAGGTCGCGTTGATTTTCCATGTGGCAGATGAGAGTCAGCAGGCGGCTTTCCGCTATGCGGAGATGATTGCTTACGTCGGAAAAGGCGGGGGCGACGAAGCCGTACATGCTTTTCTGCAATGGGCGATGACACAACGGATGTTTTTCTCGGGAAAACTGCTGGAGCCAGCGTTCCGCCATGCACTCAAATCGTTTTTTGCCGAAGAGAGGGGGCAGCGGTTGCGTCAGAAAGAATGGCGCAAACGTTGGTATGCAATACGCAATGCCGACTTCCGAAAGCTGTTGGACGAAGTGCGAAACGAAACGACACATCCACTGGTCAAGTTTTTTCGTAAAAAAAGCACAGCCGTGACGGGATTGATCGTGCTTGTGGCGGCTGGTGCGGTAAGCGGCTATCTGTATTGGCAGCCTGGGACGCAGCCTGCTAACGGCGATGCCCATGAGGGGAATGAAGCCCCAGCACGAGTCAGGGTACCGCAGCAGGTGGAGTTTGTACCTGTGTACAAGCTGATGGTGGACCCGAAGATTGAACCAGTTTTGATGCAGCCAGCGCTGCCGGAGCAAGCCCCGGAATCGCCGACTGAACCGATCCCTCAAGACGGATAAGAATGAATGGAGAACGGCCACTGCCCAATGACGGCAGTGGCTGTTTTGATGATGGCCTGTTTTCTCCTGCTGAAGACGGACCAATAAACACCGCGAGCGACTGATTTCTCCTGCCGCAAGCTTTGCTACGATAGTGAAAGTGAATGATGATAATGAATATCCAGGGGGAACGAAAAAACAAATGAAAGCATTGGGATGGTTCAGCATGTTGATGGCAGGCGTCGTTCTGGCATCAGGGTGTCAATTGGATAAAGTGGAAGAGAGAAGAGAGTTGGAATTGCCCGTTTCTGGGATTGAACAGATGGAAGTGGAGTCTGGTTTCGGAGACTTGGAAATCGTAGGGGATAAAAATGCCAGCTCGATTATTGCGAAAGCTTCGATCAAACGAAGTGGAAATATGAGCGAGGAAGATATCATCTTTACGCTTCAACAAGAAGGGAACACAGCAAAGCTCATCTTGGACGAATCGAAAGGATTAGGTTATCGGGACCTCGATGTTGCTCTGACGGTTACGGTACCTGCGTCGCTAAGTCTTCTTGTCAATGATGGATCAGGCGATATTCAGATCAAGGACTTGGAAGGACCTCTGACTGTGCACGACGATTCTGGAGATATTGAGATTACGGATGTCGCTGGGGAACTGGAAGTATATGACCAGTCAGGAGACATGCGTGTGACCAATGCGAGTAACATCAAGCTGATCGAGGATGAGTCGGGTGATATTTGGCTGAAAAACACAGCTGGAAATATAGAGATACATGATCAATCAGGCAACCTCCAAATCCGCAATCATGCCGGTGACATCTCGATCTGGGATGAAAGCGGGGATCTCTCCATTGACGGAGTCGACGGGGATGTAACCATTGAAGAAAAGGGATCCGGAGATAAATCCGTAAAGAATATCAACGGATCATGGACCGAAAAGTAATGATTGCTGCCGTTGCCTTCATGAGGCAGCGGCTTTTGCTTTTTATCAGGAGACTGGATTGTATTTGGCGGGTTCAATGATTATTCACAAAGAAATTTACTGGAATATGAAAAAAGACTTTAACATCTTATTCGAAAGTGCTAATATAACAACTGTAAGACCTTAATTGAGAATGAATATCGATATTACTGATAATGAATCTCTTTATTAATGATGAGCATATCAAAATACCGTGGAATTTCGGGGAAGAACGATGAAGCTAAGATACCTGCTTGTAACGCTTATCCTATTATCCTTTGTCTCCCTGTTTATCGGGGTCAAGGACATATCGCCGCTGGATTTGTTTGACTTGACAGAAGAGTCCACGCAAATCTTGTGGATCAGCCGCATTCCGCGGTTAGTCAGCATTATCATTGCCGGCATCAGCATGAGTATTGCAGGTCTGATCATGCAGCAGCTTACGCGCAACAAGTTCGTCTCTCCGACGACTGCGGGGACAGAGGACTCGGCGCGTTTCGGGATTCTGGTCGCCATGATGCTGTTCACGGACGCTCCGCCGCTGCTTCGTTTGCTTGTCGCTTTCGTTTTTGCGCTGTTGGGAACGTATATCTTCATGAAGATCCTGGATCGCGTAAAGTTCAAGGACACCATTTTCATTCCCTTGGTTGGGTTGATGTTTGGAAATATCGTAGGTTCGATTACGACGTTTTTTGCCTACAAGTACGATCTGCTCCAGAATATCGGTTCCTGGCTGCACGGAGATTTCTCCTCGATCTTGAAAGGCAACTACGAAATCCTGTACATTAGCATCCCGCTCGTCATCATTGCCTATCTGTTTGCCAACAGGTTCACGATTGCCGGCATGGGTGAAGAGTTTTCCATCAATCTGGGGCTTAATTACAAGCAGGTTGTCAATATCGGATTGACGATTGTAGCAATGGTCACCTCTGTAGTGATTCTCACGGTAGGCACGATTCCGTTTCTCGGCTTGATCATCCCGAACATCGTCACACTCTACCTGGGAGACAACCTGAAAAAGAGCCTTGTGCATACCGCTTTGCTCGGAGCCGTCTTTGTCCTGTTTTGTGACATTTTGGGCCGCCTGATCATTTTTCCATACGAGATCTCGATTGGCTTGATGGTAGGCGTCATCGGCAGCGGAATTTTTATTTTCCTACTTATGAGAAGAAGGGCTTATGAACAATGAAAGCAATGAAAACGAAAATCGGAGTTCTCGCACTCGTTGCCATTGCCCTGATCGCCATCTTTATGCTGATCGATGCTGGCGGCAACTGGGATTATGTCCTGCCTAGACGATTTAAGAAGATCCTGGCGATCATTCTTACCGGAAGCGTCATCGCGATCTCTACCGTTATCTTTCAAACCATTACCAACAACCGAATTTTGACACCGAGCATTATTGGACTGGACTCGCTCTACATGTTTATCCAGACCTTCGTAATCTTTTTCCTGGGCTCGGCGAGCAAGACGGCGATGGATAAAAACCTCAACTTCGTTCTCTCGGTGGGGCTGATGATCCTCTTCGCAGCACTCCTCTACAAGGTGCTGTTCAAGCGAGAGGGAAGGAACATCTACTTCCTGCTATTGATCGGGCTCATCTTCGGCACGTTGTTCAACAGTCTCGCGTCATTCTTGCAGGTGCTGATCGATCCCAATGAATTTATGATCTTGCAGGACAGAATGTTTGCCAGCTTCAACAATGTGAACACCGATCTGCTGGTTATCAGTTGTGTGTTAGTCCTCGGAATTATCTTGTACCTCAGGCCATTCCTGAAGTATTTGGATGTATTGTCACTGGGGCGGGATGACGCGATCAACCTGGGAGTCGACTACGATTACGTTGTGAAGCGCCTCTTGATTGTCATCGCGATTCTCGTATCGATTGCCACTGCGCTGGTAGGGCCGATCACCTTCCTGGGTTTGCTCGTCGCCAACGTCGCCTACCAGTTCATGAAGACCTACAAGCATTCCTACTTGCTTTTCGGCGCTTCGTTGATCAGCATCATCGCATTGGTCGGCGGTCTCTTGATTGTCGAGAGAGTCTTTACGTTCTCGACAACCATCAGCGTCATTGTCAACTTCATCGGCGGGGTTTACTTCATTTATCTTCTGTTAAAGGAGAATAAGGCATGATAGAAGTAAGAAATGTCTCAAAACGCTACAGCAACAAATACGTCGTGGAAGATGTTTCCCTGAAGATTGCGAAGGGAAAAATCACGTCCTTCATCGGGCCGAATGGCGCGGGGAAAAGTACCCTGCTGTCCATGATCAGCCGACTGTTGACGAAGGATCAGGGTGAGATTTTGTTGGAGGGCCAGGAGATCAGCAAGACCAAGAGTCAGGAGCTGGCGAAAAAGATCTCCATTCTGAAACAATCGAATCACATTTCGATCCGTTTGACGATTCGGGAGCTGGTCAGCTTTGGGCGTTTCCCTTACTCGCAAGGAAACCTCACCAAAGAGGATTGGAAGCATGTCGATGAGGCCATTCGCTACATGGAACTGGAGGACATCCAGCACAAGTTCCTGGACCAATTGAGTGGCGGACAAAAACAACGTGCCTACATCGCGATGGTCATCGCTCAAAACACAGAGTACATACTCTTGGATGAGCCGTTGAACAACCTGGATATGAAACACTCGGTCCAGATCATGAAAGTGCTGCGCCGGCTGGTAGATGAGCTGGGCAAGACTGTCGTCATCGTCATCCATGATATCAACTTTGCTTCTTGCTACTCCGACTATATCGTCGCATTGAAAGACGGCAAGGTGATCGAGGAAGGTTCGACAGACAAGATTATCAACTCGCAGATTTTGAAGGATGTCTACGATATGGACATCCAGATTGAGGACATCGACGAGAACCGCATTTGCGTCTATTATGCTTAGTTAAAATTATTTTGTTGGCGTACAATTTTCGGCGTCAGCAATAATTTTAAATAAAAATTTCATAAATCCCTAGAGGTGATAGAAGTGAAGAAAAAAATGACCATGCTGTTGATGACGGGATTGCTGGCTGTGTTTGCAGCTGCATGCGGTTCCGCCAATACAGCGACAAATCCAGCGCCAGCAGCCAACGCCAACGCAGAAGCTCCGCAAACCAACGCAGCAGCTCCAGCAGCGGAGGAACTGACCATCAAGCATAAACTGGGTGAAGCGAAGATTAAGAAGAACCCGCAAAACATCGTGGTCTTTGACTTTGGGGTCTTGGATTCCCTCGACCGACTGGGTATTGAGGTAACAGGCGTACCGCAAGCCAATATTCCTCCGTATCTGAAAAAATACGAGGATGCCAAATACAAAAATGCAGGTGGCTTGAAAGAGCCTGATTTTGAAAAAATCAATGCCATGAAGCCAGATGTCATTCTGATCTCCGGAAGACAGCAAGAGGCTTACGAAGAACTGAACAAAATCGCCCCAACCATCTTCTTGGGTGTCGATACGACCAAATACATGGAATCCTTTACCGAAAACATGAAGACACTCGGAACCATCTTCGGCAAAGAAGCTGAAGTGGATGCCGAACTGGCGAAAATCGATGACAGCATCAAGCAGCTGAAAGAGAAAACAGCAGCAGCCCAAGATAAAAAAGCATTGATTATCCTGACGAACGAAGGCAAAATCAGCGCCTACGGCCCAAGCTCCCGCTTCGGCATTCTGCATGACGTGTTTGGCTTTGCCCCTGCTGATGACAAGATCGAAGTATCCACGCATGGACAAAGCGTATCCTATGAGTATGTAGCAGAGAAAAACCCTGACTATCTGTTTGTCATCGATCGCAGTGTTGTCAATGCTGCGGATACGACCGGCAAGCAACTGGTTGAAAACGAACTGGTAAAAGGCACGAAAGCGTTTAAAGACGGAAATGTGATCTATCTGGATCCAAACTACTGGTACCTGTCCGGCGGCGGTCTGGAATCCACCTCTCAAATGGCAGACGAAGTGCTGAAAAACGTAAAATGGTAGGCTGATGGAAGCCTTATGATTGGGATGTCCCCTCTCGTAGTGAAAACTGCGACAGGGGACATCATTGTTTTAGCAGGTATTGATAATAAGCAAAGAATTCTCTGAATAGCGAATAGAGATCCCGCCATTCCAAATACTCTGCATGCGCCGAATAGACAGGATCAAATCCAGCTTGGGCAAAGGCGAGTTTCGTTCTGCTGATATGATAAAACTGCGTAATCACCATGACCGACTCGAGCCCGCGATCGCCCAGGATTTTCCGGCTATTCAGCGCGGTCATTCTTGTGTTTACACCCCTATTGTCCGTGATGATCCTGTCGCTTGGTATGCCTTTGTGCACCAGGAATCCCTTCATCACCTCTGCTTCATCAAAGCCTTCCATACCGATTCCGCCACTGACCAGAATGTAGGGAAAATACCCTTCTTGATAAAGCTGTGCAGCCTTTTCCAAACGGTATCGCAATCTCTCCGACGGCGTCCCGTCCAACTCCACCTTATTGCCCAATACGACGCCTACATCGACCTTTTGGAGGTCATCTTGAAACCCGTCCAAGCTCACGAGCAGGACGTGAATGACAAACCAGGCAAGCAACAGGCAGAGGACTTGAACGGTTCTTTTTTGAAACAGGAATTTGAGCATGTTATACCCTTTTTACCCTTTTTACGTAATAGTTGGTATTTTCATTGTATCAAAAAAAGCTGTCCCCCGGCCATTTGCATGACCTGCTGGGACAGCTCCTAGGATGGAATCAATCGTTAGCTTCGATAAGTGACGTGCGCCATGATGCCCTCTTCTTCATCCAGAACCAGCTCGATGCCGGCCGTATAAGGGTTGAGCTGCATCTGAGTCTCCAGGTAGTAGCGAATCGCTTCAATCAGGTTGACCTCGATGAAAACCTGCTTTCTGCCCAAGGAGTACACCTCTGCGGAAAAGCCGTATTCCTCATCCCACATCAGCTCGACCTCGACGTCCTGAGGTTGAATCTGTTTTTTACTCGCCACATGAATGCAAATGGCGTTGATCAGATGTTCTTCAGCGAAGGTTATCTTTTCCATGTGTTTGGTTCCTGTTTCTGTGTGCGTTGTGTTTTGAAATATACAATGATTTTACGGATCAGCACGACGATCGCCACGACCGCCAGCAAGTTGATCATGAGGCCAAGGATTTCACCCAAAGCGCCCATGCTGCCGAACAAGCCGCCAAACAGCATGCCAGCCAAACCGCCCAGCATGAGACCTTTCATAAAGCCGCCGCCCATGAAACCGCCAGCCTTGTTTGTTGTCGCAGCTGCAGGAGCGTTGGATGGCGTAGATGTCTTATTGGTTGGAGAGTTCACACCGGAATTTGTCGTGCCAGGCGTTTGTGTATTCGTTGGTGTTGTATTCGAGAATGATTTTTTGCCCGACTTGTATCCTTTTGCATCGGCGTGATCGTATTGGAAGCCGGCGGGAGCAAGTACAAGCATAAACGCAACCAGTATCATGATGAGTTTTTTCATCTATCAGGTAGCCCCTCTCTGTATGTCTAGCTTACTTATAAGTCTACACGAATATGATAGGTGGTGACAATGAAACATTTCGTGAAAATTTTGCCGTAGCAAAAAACCTCCAACGCAAGGTTAGAGGTTTTCGCTTGGGATGAGGATACTAGGCATTTTTTTTCAATTTTTTCGCTGCCCAGTTGCCGAGAGATTGGATTGCTTGAACCAGCACGATTAGAATCACGACTGTAATCAGCATCACTTCAATATCCCATTGCTGGTAACCGTAACGCAATGCCA
Organism: Brevibacillus panacihumi W25; assembly: GCF_000503775.1. Classification (GTDB taxonomy): domain Bacteria; phylum Bacillota; class Bacilli; order Brevibacillales; family Brevibacillaceae; genus Brevibacillus; species Brevibacillus panacihumi_A. The sequence goes on from NZ_KI629786.1 coordinate 665,192, forward strand.
GGTCACCCAGACCCCCGGCACCGACAGCACCTGCCATCGCGGTAGCGCCGATCAGACCGATAGTGGCAATCGTCAAGCACAGGACGATTCCTGGTCTGGCTTCGCGCAGCATGATGCGGAAGATGATTTGCGTACGGGAAGCGCCCATCGCTTGGTACGCTTCGATCACTCCGCGGTCGACATCCAGCAGCGCTGTTTCCATCAGGCGCGCGATGTACGGCGCGGTGTATACGATCAATGGCACGATCGCCCCTTCAATCCCGATCGAGGTTCCGACGACCAATTCCGTAAAGGGAATGATCGCGACCATCAGGATGATGAACGGCAGCGAGCGTACGATGTTGATGAACACATTCAGGATGTGAAAGAGTGTCTTGTTCGGGAAAAGGTGATTGCCCTGTGTCACCACGAGCAAAATGCCCAAAGGAATTCCGATCACAGTAGCAATGAACAAGGAGACGCCCACCATGATGACGGTCTCTTCCAAGGATTTCGTAAATAAAGGGATCATCTCGACTAAACGGTCCATTATCTGGCTGCCTCCTCTCGTGTCACGATATCCACTTTGTATACGGATTGTCGCAAGAATTCAATGCCTTCCTGTACGGCCTTCTCTTCGCCGGAGATGTGCAAAAGCAGAATGCCCAGCGCAGTTCCCTTAATGGAAGTAATCGAACCGTACAGCAGATTGGTTGTCACTGGGAAACGCGCCGACAGATTGCCCAGGACAGGGTCCAGTGCGGCATCACCGCGAAAAGCGACGCGAAGGATTTTGGCAGCGGGACCGCTCGGCTTGATGTTGGACAAAATTTCTGCGGGAACTTCATCGTCGAAAATCGTCTTGATAAAGTTGCGCGTCGTCGGTTGTTGAGGATTGCTAAATACGTCCAGCACGGAGCCCTGTTCGATAACCTGTCCGTTCTCCATGATCGCGACACGGTCACAAATCTTTTTAATCACTTGCATCTCATGCGTGATCAGGACGATAGTCAGATTGAACTTGCGATTGATGTCCAGCAGCAGATCCAGGATCGATTCGGTGGTTTGCGGGTCGAGCGCAGAGGTCGCTTCGTCGCAAAGCAGAATTTCCGGGTCAGTAGCGAGCGCGCGGGCGATCCCGACGCGCTGCTTCTGACCCCCGGACAACTGGGAGGGATAAGAGTTCGCCTTATCTTCCAGGCCGACGAGTCGGAGCAAATCCTTCACTTTCTTCTCAATGACGTCCTTCGGCACTTTGTTCATGCGCAGAATCTCTGCTACGTTGTCATAAACATTATAGGAAGAAAGCAAGTTGAAGTGTTGAAAGATAATCCCGATCTTCTTGCGCGCCTGGCGAAGCTCGCTCTCCTTCAGCGACAGCATATCCTGACCATTGACGACTACTGAGCCGCTTGTTGGCTTTTCGAGCAGGTTGATCGTTCGCAGCAGGGTACTTTTCCCCGCTCCGCTGAAACCGATCACTCCGAAAATTTGACCTTTCTCTACGTTCAGTGATACGCCCTTCAAGGCTTCAACCTGTTTGTTTCCCACCTTGTACGTCTTGTGGATCTCTGTTAGCTGAATCATCTATCCAGTCTCCTTGCTGTACGAATTTCCTGTTTACCAGGACGGGAGGACAGCTCCATCGAAGTGTTCCTCAATAAACTTCTTCACTTCTTCAGAACGGTAAGCTTCTACCAGTTTGGCAATGGCAGGGTTGTCTTTATTGGTTTCATTCACGGCGATGACGTTCACATAGGGCGAGTCAGAAGTTTCTGCGAAGATGGCATCTTTTTTCGGAGAATAGCCGGCAGACATCGCGAAGTTCGTATTGATGCTCGCCAACTCTACATTTCCGAGGGAGCGTGCCAGGAAAGCAGCTTCCAGCTCTTTAAATTCCAATTTTTTCGGATTTTCAACGATATCCTGCGGAGTAGCATTATCGCCTACGCCTTCTTTTAGTTTAATCAATCCAGCAGCTTCGTATAGCATCAACGCACGAGCGCGGTTGGATGGGTCGTTCTGGATTCCGACGACTCCGCCTTCTGGAACATCGGCTACGTTTTTATGCTTGGTGGAGTAAAGTCCCATCGGAAAAGTAACCGAATTGCCCACTATGACGATTTTGGTCTTGTGGTCCGCGTTGAATTTATCGAGAAAAGGAATGGTTTGGAAGCTGTTGGCGTCCAGGGTTCCTTTATCCAGCGCTTGGTTTGGCTGTACATAGTCATTGAAAACCACAACTTCTACTTCCAGTCCCTTTGTTTGCGCTACTTCTTTTACCTTGTTCATGATTTCTTCGTGAGGTCCTGCGGTAACGCCTACCTTCACTTTTGTCTGTTCAGCGGCTGCTCCTGCCGGTGCAGCTTCTTCCTTTGCTCCGCAACCTGTCAGCAATGAGGCAGCGAGCAGAAATGATGTAAGCAAAAAACCTGTCTTTTTCAATGTAGTTCTCCCCTTTTTCTTTTTGTCTATATTATTTGAAACAGTGAAGCCACATAGATCAGAGGTTTTTTGCTTTGCACATCACATTGCACATCAAAAAACCTCTTCTTGAAAGAAGAGGTCACTAGACAACACGAAATAAGTCGCTGCTTCCTCTCTTATCTTCCGGAATGATTTCCGCTGGAATTGGCACCATATCCGCATGGATAGGTTGCCGAGGTTTCATTGGGCCAGTCCCTCTACCTCTCTCTATAAGAGATGTTTGGTGATATGAAATTAGTAAGAAGAAAAAACTTATATCCTTACTTGGTTAGTTGGATTATATATGGAGAATGTATATCTGTCAAACCCTTTCTTAAAAAGATGAATATTAATGGCCCTATAGTACAAGAAAAAGAAGCAAAATACGAATATTCTATTGAAAATGATGATTATCATATGTATAATGAGGGAGTGTAAAAGCCTGAAAAGTTATCTTGCAGGTGATGTCATGACTATACAGGACAATAGCGAAAGCAGAAAAAAGCTATCTCATCTCTATAACGAGATAGCCAAGGAGTTGTTCGGGTTTGGGACAACTCTCCTGAGAGTAACGATTGACGGCAACCTGATTACCTTCCAGGCCAAGCATCGGCGTTCACCCCGTTCTGCAGCATTGGAAGGAGAGGCGCCGGCGCTAAAGCTGGAAGTAGATTTCCGCATGTCCCTTCTTTATAAAAAGAGGTTGAGGGAACGTCTGGAAGAAGAGCTAGGCTTGCAGATGGAAGCTGTATTGCGCGATTACGATGCCGCGACTCAGTGGGCGATCACGAACATCATTTTGTCGGATGAAAATGAGAATAATTTGAATGGATGACTGGGATTTTTTCTTTTGATTCATCTTAAGGAAAGACCCGGTATTCGATCAAACAGATGTACTTCTCTTTGTTTACGAAGAAAAGTGCTCTTGTTTAGAAGGAATTTTTCTAACCAAGGGTACTTTTCTTTTCTTTATTTACCAAAAAATGGGGGTCATATCACATGAAAAAGCTTTTCACATCACTACTTTCCGTTTCCGCCCTTTCGCTGGCGCTGGCAGGCTGTGGCGGGGGAGAACAAGCCCAGCCAGCAGGGGAGAATGGCGAAGCACCAAAAGGAGCGCCAACCAAATTGGTCATCTCCACTTGGGGCTTTTCGGAGGATTTCTTCCGCAAAGAGATTTATGAGCCATTTGAAAAAGAGCATAACGTCGAAATCGTGTTGGAGATCGGAAACAACGCCGAGCGCCTGAATAAAATTCGTCAGGGCAGCTCTTCTGTAGACCTGGTTTACCTGTCCGACTACTATGCGCAACAAGGAATCGATGCTGGAGTGTTTGAGAAGATCGACCGCAGCCGCATTCCCAACCTGAATGAGATTTACGACATCGCCAAAGCGCCCCTCGGAGAGGATTACGGCCCTGCTTATACCATCGGACAATTCGGTATCGCCTATAATCCGAATCTGGTCAAAACCGAAATCAAATCCTGGGCAGATCTGTGGAATCCGGAGTTGACCGGGAAGCTGACTTTGCCTAACATCACTTCCACGACCGGACCGATGATCCTGGACGCTGCTTCGCTGGTAGCCGGGAACCAAAGCTTCAATGAGGATCAGGCTTTCGCCAAAATGAAAGAGATCAACAGCGGAGTTGTCAAATACTACGACAAAACCTCTGAGTATGTAAATATGTTCACCCAGGAAGAGATCGCAGTAGGTCCAATCATGGAAATGTACTTCAAAGACATCCAGGCTGCTGTGCCAGAGGCAAAATTCGTCTCTCCTGAAGAGGGCGGATACGCTGTCATGAATACCGTCAATATCGTGAAGGGCAGCAAAAACAAAGAGCTCGCAGAAGACTTTATCAACTACCAGTTGAGCAAGGAAGTTCAAGAGAAGGCGGCAAAAGCCAAAGTAGACTCTCCTGTAAACAAGACGCTTTCCCTGACTGACGAAGAAGCCAAGGGCATTACCTACGGCGAGGAAACGATTAGCAAATTGCGCATGCTAGACATGAAAGCAGTCAACGAGAAATCCAAAGCATGGATTGATCGTTGGAACCGTGAAATCGTGCAGTAAGCACGAGGAATCTAACAAGCAAGGGTATAGCGAAACCGTATATACCCTTGCTTTTTTTAAAAAGGAGGTTGGCGTATGAAAAAGATCGTCTTGGACGTGGATACGGGGGTAGACGATGCGCTGGGCATTATGCTGGCTGTCAAAAGCGGTCAATGTGATGTGCTGGGAATTACCACGGTAAACGGCAATGTCTCCTTGGACAAAGCGACGGAGAATACCTGCAAAATCCTGGACTTCCTGCAAGTTGGACAAGAGATTCCGGTGATACGCGGTGCATCCCGCCCACTACTGCGTCACGTCTATTTTGAACACCGGATACACGGGGAAGATGGTCTGGGGGGCGCGCTGCGCGATATGCAAGTCCTGACCAAGCCACAGGAAGGCTTTGCCCCAGATTTTATGATTGAACAAGTAAAAAAGCATCCCGGTGAAGTCACGTTGATCATGACTGGACCCCTGACTAACCTCGCTTTGGCTGTCAGCAAATACCCCGAGCTGGTCCACCAGGTCAAAGAAGTCATTTTCATGGGTGGAGTTGTGAAGGAACACGGCAATGTTACCCCGACAGCGGAGTACAACATGTATGTCGATCCTGAAGCCGCCAAGATCGTATTTCACGCCGGATTTTCTTCCCTTACGATGGTCGGTCTCGATGTGACGCGCAAGGTATTGCTGCATGAATCTCATATTCAAGACTTGGGAGACACTCCGATGGCAGCTTACGTCAAAAAGAGCACGTCGGAATACACGGAGCGGTATTTTGAGCGAAACGGTGTGCGTGCCTGCGCGCTGCATGATCCGCTGGCAGTTGCAGTGGCGATCTCCCCTGATCTGGTGACGACGCAGAAGCTGTACGTCGATGTGGAGACAAAAAGCGAGTTGTGCGATGGACAGACGGTCTGTGATTTTCAGAACAGGCTGATGAAAGAGCCGAACATGAACGTGTGTCTGGACGTGGATGCACAAGCCTTTTTTGATCAGTTTATCCGCGTGCTGAAAGCCTGACGATACCGCGAACAGGAGTTAAAGCGATGAAAAATAAGGGCATGTATCTGTTGTTGCTACCCGGCGTCCTGTTTTTGACGCTGTTTCTGGTCATCCCGATCGTGATGACCATTGCTTCGACCTTCTACCAGGAAGGCAGCTTTACTGTACAGGGCTATTTTACCTTCCTTACTGATCCGTACAATTTGAAAATCTTGTGGACGACACTGCGCGTCAGTCTCGTCACGACGATTGTTTGCATTCTGCTCGGTTTTCCCGCAGCTTATTACATTTCCAAGCTGGGAGCGCGTAAAAAAGGCATTCTGCTGGCTTTGGCGATCTTCCCCTTGCTGACAAGCTCCGTCGTCCGATCCTTTAGCTGGATGATCATCCTCGGGAAAAAAGGGCTGCTCAATAGCTCCCTCCTCTCGATCGGACTGATTGAAAAACCGCTGGAGATCTTGTATACCCCGACTGCGATGATGATCGGGTTGATCCACCTGTTTTTGCCGCTGATCATTATCACACTGGTAGGTGTCATGGAAAATATTGACCCCGATCTGCTGAAAGCGGCGGAAAGCCTTGGCGCTTCCCGGTTTACGGCGTTTCGCCAAGTGATATTGCCCTTGAGCATGCCGGGCCTGATTATCGGCAGCATTCTGGTCTTCGTCGGCAGTCTCACAGCCTATACGACACCTGCCTTGCTGGGCGGAAAACAAGGCGTCATATCGACGTTCCTGTACCAGAATGCGATTACCTTGAACGATTGGCACATGGCGTCGGTGATTGCGACGATCATGATCGTGATTACGTTTGTGGTGATTGGCCTGATGAATAAAATCGCGACGAAATTAAATCCGAAGGGGTAGAAGGGTATGCAGGAAAAAAATCGCGGGTTGGCCCTGTTTACACTTCTGGTATTCGTGTTCTTGCTCGGGCCGCTCGTCATCATTTCGTTTACGTCATTTGAACCTGGCACAGTCTTGAAGTTCCCGCCGGAGGGCTTCTCCTGGCGCTGGTATGAAAACATTTTTGAAGTGAAGATGTTCATGACAACCTTTGGCACGTCCATGTTCGTCTCGCTGGTCGGGAACCTGCTGGCCTTGCTGCTGGGTGTTCCGGCGGCATACGCGTTAAGCCGCTTTCAGTTCAAGGGAAAAGGGCTGCTGAATGCCGTCTTCATCTCTCCTGTCCTGATTCCCGGCATTGTCATGGGTTTTGCGATGCTAAAGTACGTGATCATTACCTACAATTTGCCGATCTATGCGGGGCTGTTGATCGGGCATACCGTGATCATGCTGCCGTTCATCATCCGGGTGGTGGCCTCGAGCTTGTCCAACTTCGACTTCGCGATCGAGGAAGCAGCGCTCAGTCTGGGAGCTGGAAAGGTCGAGACATTTTTCAAGGTCGTGCTGCCCAATATCCGTTCAGGCATCATAGCAGCGATTCTGATTGCCTTTCTGGAATCGTTCAACAACGTGGATATCTCGGTCTTTATGACGGGGCCTGGAGTTAGTACACTGCCGATCCAGATGCTCACTTACGTGGAAAACAACTTCGATCCGACAATTGCCGCTCTTTCGGTGCTGCTCATGATCATTACCGCGATCCTGATGTTCATCATTGAGCGTATGATGGGGCTTTCCTACTTTACAAAACGGTAACGGAGGCATGAAAACATGGCATTGCTCACGCTGGAAAACGTATCAGTTGCCTACGACAATCAGTACATTTTAAAAGACTTCAACCTGAATATTGAAAAAGGCCAGCTTATTTCCCTCCTGGGCCCGAGCGGCTGCGGCAAGACGACGACCTTGCGTCTCATCGCAGGGTTCCTGGAAGCGAAGGACGGCCGCTTCTTATTTGATGGAAAAGACTATACGCGTGTACCGGTCAACAAGCGCAATTTCGGCTTTGTATTTCAAAGCTACGCCTTGTTTCCGCACATGTCTGTGTTCGACAACGTCGCGTTCGGACTTCGTTTGCGCAAGGTCAGCGAGACAGAGGTAAAGCAGCGGGTCGAGCAGATCCTGGATGTCGTCAGTCTGGGAGGCTTTGAGAAACGCTTCCCCAAAGAGCTGTCCGGTGGGCAAAGACAGCGTGTAGCCATCGCCCGGGCGCTGGTCATTCAGCCTGACCTCTTGCTGTTTGACGAGCCCTTGAGCAACCTGGACGCCAATCTGCGGGTCAATATGCGCGTTGAGATTCGCCGCATCCAGCAAGAGCTGGGGATTACCACGGTCTACGTCTCCCATGACCAGGAGGAGTGCTTCTCCATCTCGGATCGCGTAGCCATTATGAATAAAGGCGTCATCGAGCAGCTGGATGATCCGGCGACGATTTTCAAATATCCCAAAACGGAATTTATCGCGCGCTTTATCGGCTTCAACAACTTCATTACATTCGGGGAGCGCACCGAACAGGATGGCGAGATCGAGCTTCGGGTGGGCGGTCATCGTTTCGCTGCTACCCACAACCCGGGTACAGCGAATGCCAATGCCAAAAAATGTGCAATGCGACCAGATGACCTGATTGTGACGACAGAGGCGCAAGCCGATCATGAGACAAATCGCTTGCCGGGAACCGTGAAGATCAGCACGTTTTTGGGCCGGAGCTATCAATATGTAGTCGAGACGGATCTCGGAGATTTCACAGTCAATCAGGAGATGGAGACCCCGTACAAAAGCGGGCAGACCGTTCACCTGCTTTTCCCGAAAGACAAAATGGTGCTGGTGGACTAACGACAGGAGTGGTTTTGCATGAAAGTAGATTTGCTGATTCAGGATGTGCGTGTCTTTAACAGCTATTTGAAAACATTCATTGCAGGCAACGTCGCGGTCCTGGACGGAAGATTTCTCTACATCGGGCAGCGCGGTACGGATACCTTTGAAGCGGCTTCTATTTTGGCTGGAGAAGGACGGTACTTGATCCCGGGCCTGGTAGACATCCATCTGCATATCGAAAGCACGATGGTCACTCCAGAGACCTTTTCATATGGACTCATCCAAAACGGCGTAACGACGATTGTGCCTGAGCCGCATGAGATGGCCAATGTATTCGGCATCGAGGGGATCAAGGAAATGATCCGCGCGAGCCGCGAATGCGTCGTCGATATGAAATACGCGATTCCCAGCTCGGTGCCAGCTACTTCGATGGAGACGACTGGAGGAGCCATCGAGATCGCGGACATCGAGGACCTGCTGCAAAACGAGTCAATGATTTGCATGGGCGAGATCATGAACTATGTGGATGTGATCACCGATCCCGACTGCAAGACCAACCAGATTTTGAACTACTTGCGTGAAAACTACCCGGATCTCGTCATCGAAGGCCATGTTCCCAAGCTGCTTGATCTGGACCTGCACAAAATGCTCTACGCTGGTGTGGATTCCGACCATACGCATCAGACTGTAGAGGGCATGGAAGCGAGAATCAGTGCCGGCATGTTCATCGAGGTGCAGGAAAAATCGATGACCCCGGAAGTCATTTCGTATTTGATCGAACATGATGTGGCAGAACATTTTTGCTTCGTGACCGATGATGTGATGACGGACTCGCTGTATGATCGGGGACATTTGAACCACCTCGTGAAAAAGGCGATCCAGATGGGCATGCCGCCGGAGCGGGCGATCTACGCCAGTACATTTACGCCTGCGCGTCGAATGAAAATGCATGACCGCGGCGCGATTGCGCCAGGCAAAATTGCCGATTTCCTGCTGGTCTCAGACCTGGAGCAGTTCACAATCGAACAGGTGTATAAAAACGGGAAAAAGGCGTATGATGCTCGCGAGGACTACGTGCAGTCGCCCCAGCCCAAGCAATTCCCGGAGCATTTTTACCGGAGCGTGCGCTTGGAGCCGCTGCGCGAGTCCGATTTTCTGGTGAAATGCGATGTGCCGGATAACCGTTACCCTTGTCGCGTGATGCTGGTGCAGGATGGCTCCACGTTTACCGAGGATCATCGCGGAATCGTGGAGGTGCGTGAAGGGGAATTGTGCTGGGAAGAGAGTCCGTACGCTCTGATCGCGGTATTCGAGCGCTATGGCAAGAACGGCAATCGCGGCTACGGCTTGATCAGCGGGGATACGATCAAGCGCGGGGCGGTCGCGACGACGTACTCGCATGACAACCACAATCTATTGGTCGTCGGCCACAATCCGCTCGATATGATGGTGGCAGCCAATGAAGTAATCAAAATGCAGGGGGGCTTCGTCGTCGTCGAGAACGGCCAGGTGAAGGCGAGTCTTCATTTGCCGGTAGGCGGCATTCTGACGGAAGAGCCGCTGGAGAAGACGGCGAAGGAAGTCGAGCAGCTGCGCCGGGCGATGGAGGAACTGGGTTATCAGCATTACAACCCGATCATGTCGATTTCGACGCACTCCTTGCCGGTCAGCCCTGCCTTGAAAATCACGGATCTGGGCTTGATCGACGTCAATGCCGGAAAAGTAGTTCCGCTTCTGCTGATGTAAATAGATCGCTTCATGAAGCCGTCAGGTGTGGCATCGCCTGGCGGTTTCTGCTGTCCAAATGTTCCCTATTGTATGGTTGCGTGCCTCCTGATATAATTTACCATTAAATATTTTCACGGGCTTGCCGTGGTGAGGAAGTATAAAGCCATGATTGAAACTTTTTCTTTGTCAGCGAAATGGCGGCAATTCTTTACTGTCTTGCTGCCTATTTTGGTCTCGCAATTAGCCCTGTTTTCGATGACATTCTTCGATACGATTATGTCAGGACATGCAAGTCCGGTTGATTTGGCGGGTGTAGCCATCGGTGCGAGCCTATGGGCGCCGGTTCAGGCGGGTTTGACGGGGATTTTGATGGCTGTGATGCCGATGGTTGCCCAGATGGTGGGGGCGGACAAGAAAAACGAGGTGCCGTTCACCGTCATGCAGGCCTTGTACGTGGCGATCATCATTTCGGCTGTTGTGATTGTGGTTGGGGCATTGACCCTCAATTCGCTTCTCGACATGATGCAGTTGGAGCCGCAAGTGCGACAGATCGCGTATGATTACCTTTTTGCGATTGCGATTGGCATCGTGCCGTTATTCTTGTATACGGTCGTTCGCTGTTTTATCGATGCCTTGGGAGAGACGCGAATTACGATGGTGATCACACTGATTTCCTTGCCGATCAATGTCGTGTTGAACTATGTCCTAATTTTTGGTAAATTCGGCTTTCCTCGCTTGGGCGGCGTCGGAGCGGGGTATGCTTCGGCGATCACGTTCTGGTGCATTTTTCTCATCAGCCTCTATGTTGTGAAGCGCGTTTCTCCTTTTGTGGAGTTCGGCTTGTTTACCAAGCTGTACCGCTTTTCCATGAATGCAGGGCGAGAATTGCTCAAGCTGGGCTTGCCAATCGGCTTTTCCATTTTCTTTGAAGTAAGCATTTTTGCCGCTGTTACCCTGCTGATGAGTGAATACAACACCGTCACGATTGCAGCGCATCAGGCGGCGATGAACTTTGCCTCCTTTATCTATATGGTGCCGATGAGCATCTCCATGTCGTTGACGATTCTGGTCGGCTTTGAGGTCGGAGCAAAGCGGTTCCGCGATGCCCGACAATACAGCTATTTGGGGATCGGCAGCGCTGTTGTCCTGGCCTTGTTGTTCGCGGTCATCCTGTACGTTTTCAATGAGCAGGTCGCAGGCTTTTATACGACGGATGCCCAAGTGCTTCATCTGACCCAGAGCTTCCTGATGTACTCCATCCTGTTCCTGATTTCGGATGCGGTAGCTGCGCCAATTCAGGGGGTGTTGCGGGGGTACAAGGATGTTACGGTTCCTTTTGTGGTGGCTCTGGTCTCGTACTGGGTCATCGGCTTGCCGCTTGGGTATGTACTGGCGCAGTACACCTCCTTTATGGCTTACGGGTACTGGATCGGGCTGATTTCAGGCTTGGCGGCCGGTGCGATCTTCCTCTTCGGACGTCAGCTGCGGCTGCAAAAGCGAATGATTCGCGAGACGGCCACATAAATATGAGAATGATAACTGATGGAAAATCTCAGTTCATGGGATTTTCCTTTTTTCGTATGAAGGGAATCAAGCATGTTTACAATATGCCTGAAATATACGTATACTTGTTATAGTAATGTAAGAAAAACTAACATGACGGTAGAGGAAGGAGAAGAAGCAGATGACGTTTGATCTTGATTTTTTATTGAAGCTGGGTGTCGCACTTTTTTTAGGATTATTAATTGGCGTAGACAGACAGCTCAAGCATAAGCCGCTTGGTGTCAAAACAAGCATGGTCATTTCTGTAGCCAGCTGTCTGATTACCATTGTCTCGATTCAATCCGTGCCACGCTTCTCCATGCCTTCCGGAACGAATATGGACGCGATGCGCCTCGCTGCCCAAATTGTCAGCGGCGTTGGTTTTCTTGGGGCTGGCGTGATTCTGCGCAGAAGCAATGACGTGATCTCCGGCTTGACCACCGCATCGATGGTCTGGGCTGCCTCTGGATTGGGAATTGCAGTAGGGGCAGGCTTTTATTTTGAAGCCGTCTCCGCGACCCTTCTCATTATCCTGGCGATCAACGTATTCCCGCTGATTCTCAGATGGTTGGGTCCCAGTTCGCTGCGGCAAAGAGACCTGTCACTTAAAATCGTAGTGCTGGAACACGGTGATTTGGATGTGGTATTCAAACAAATTAAACATCTGGACATGCAGGTGAAACGGGTAAAAGTAAAGGATGTCGAGAACGGACAGAAAAAGCTGGAGATGTTGATTACCGCACCTGAAGATACGTATACCACGGATATTTACAGCTCTCTCAAGCATGTAGACCACATCGCTTCTGTAGAAGTGGAGAGCAGATAACCGTAAGATGGACGAGGACCGATTGCAGCCCAGGTAAGGAGGATCGGTCTTTCTTGTATGGTTCGTGATTTTCGACAGGCAAAAGCTGGGCATGATAAAGCGGAGAATACAAAGGAGGGGGATATAACATGGACTACCGCATCGAGAAGGATACACTGGGTGAGATGAAGGTACCGGCAGACAAATTATGGGGCGCGCAAACCCAGCGCAGCTTGCAAAACTTCCGCATCGGCAGCGAGAGGATGCCATTGGAGGTCGTCCGTATGCTTGCTGTATTGAAAAAAAGCGCTGCGCTCGCCAACCAAAAGCTGGGCAAGCTGAACGAGGAGAAGGCGAAAGCAATCGTAACCGCTGCAGACGAAGTGATCGCCGGGAAGTGGGATGAGCATTTTCCACTTGTGGTCTGGCAGACGGGCAGCGGCACTCAATCCAACATGAATGTCAACGAGGTGATTGCGCACCGGGCCAACCAACTGCTGGAGCAAGCCGGAAGCTCGGCGCGGATTCATGCGAATGACGACGTAAACAAGTCGCAAAGCTCCAACGATACGTTTCCTACCGCGATGCACATGGCGGCATTGGTGGCAGTCGAGGACCAGGTCCTGCCCGCGTTGGCCAGACTGCAAGAGACCCTGCAAAAGAAGAGCTCCGCGTTCATGGATATTATCAAGATCGGCCGCACCCATCTGCAGGATGCCACTCCGCTGACATTGGGGCAGGAGATCAGCGGCTGGGTCCGCATGCTGGATAAATGCGGACAGATGATCCGGGAGAGTGCGCAATACCTGCGAGAGCTGGCCATAGGAGGGACCGCCGTTGGGACAGGAATCAACGCGCATCCTCGTTTTGGCGAGATGGTGGCGGAGGAGATCAGTCAGCAATTGGGCAAGACCTTCCAGACGGCAATCAATAAATTCCACGCTCTCACCAGCCACGACGAGCTGGTATATGTACACGGTGCCTTCAAGGCGCTGGCGGCTGACCTGATGAAGATCGCCAATGACGTAAGATGGCTGGCAAGCGGCCCGCGCACAGGCATCGGCGAGATCACGATTCCTGCCAATGAGCCGGGCAGCTCAATCATGCCAGGAAAGGTAAACCCGACTCAAAGCGAAGCCATGACGATGGTCGCCTGCCAGGTGATGGGCAACGATGCGGCGATTGGTTTTGCCGCCAGCCAAGGCAATTTTGAGCTGAATGTATTCAAGCCTGTCATCATAGACAATTTCCTGAAGTCTGCGCGACTGCTCACGGACGCGATGCATTCCTTTACCGAGAATTGCGCTGTGGGCATCGAGCCTAATCTGGCGGTTATCGAGCGCAATCTGAAGAACTCGCTCATGCTGGTGACGGCTTTGAACCCGCATATCGGCTACGAAAATGCCGCCTCCATCGCCAAGCTGGCCCACAAGGAAGGCTTGATGCTAAAAGAAGCGGCGATAAAAAGCAATCTGTTGACCGAAGAGCAGTTCGATCAAATCGTAAGACCCGAGCAGATGATCCACCCAAAGGAATGACTGGACACAAAAAACGCCTGGATTTTATGGAATCCAAGCGTTTTTTCGTTGCCAAAAGAAAGCTGCCTTTACAGCCCTTTTCCGCCTCTTGGCTGTAAAGTGCTGATTCTCTCGATCCCGGCAATGATTGGTTTTGCACGTTGTATTAAGATTTGGGTAGATTCTAGAGCCAAGGAAGCTTGATGGGCATCCGCATTTTTCCAGACTTCATAGACGTATACGGCATTGGGATCATCGTCAGAAACATGGACATGATAGTGTGTGCATTCCTCTACGTTCTTCATGGATTGTGTTGCCTCCAACAGAATTTCGACCAATGCATCCCGTTCGCCGTCTTTTACAGTAAACTTGCCAAACAGACTATATTCACCCATATTTACCCTCCTTTATGATCTTGTTCCTTCCCAACCTTACCTATTTCTCTTTGAAACTCCTACTTTCCTTTTCCAGCCAATTTGAGGCAGTAGCTCTTGAACCCTTGTTTTGTCTCAAACATGACGAGTACACTAGAAAGGTATAACGAAAAAAGGTAGAGAGAAGGTGATTCTCTTGTTACATAGAGCAGAAGAGGTTTTGCAGAAATATTTTGGCTATCCGACGTTTCGGGAAGGACAAAAGAAAATCATCACCAGCCTGCTGGAAGGTCACGACACGGTGGGCATCATGCCGACTGGCGGCGGGAAGTCTATCTGCTACCAGGTTCCGGCGATGCTCTTCGATGGAGTGACCATCGTCATCTCCCCGTTGATCTCTCTGATGAAGGATCAGGTGGACGTGCTGGTCAGCATGGGAATCCCCGCCACACAAATCAACAGCACCTTGAGCTACAGCGAGGTTCGGGATCGACTGAGACAAGCCGCCCGTGGCGAGTACAAACTGCTCTACATTGCGCCAGAGCGGCTTGAATCGGACTCTTTTCAGGCGTTGATCGAGGAGGTTCCCATCTCCTTTGTAGCTGTAGACGAGGCGCACTGCGTCTCCCAATGGGGGCATGATTTCCGACCGAGCTATCTGGAGATCGCCCGCTTTCTGGATTCGCTGCCGCAGCGTCCCGTCGTGGCTGCGTTGACCGCTACTGCGACACCCGAGGTGACAGCGGACATCAAACGCCAGTTGGCTTTGATGGACGAACGCCTTTTCATTACAGGCTTTGGCCGGGACAATCTGAATCTGTCCGTCCGTCGTGGAGAAAACCGCCGTGATTTCATCTACGAGTATCTGCGCGCCCATCGTCAGCAGGCGGGGATCATCTATGCCGCTACCAGGAAAGACGTCGATGCCTTGCATGCCGATTTGCACAAGCGCGGCTTTTCCGTCACCAAGTACCATGCGGGTCTTACCGAGGAAGAACGCGCGCAGAACCAGGAAGCCTTTCTCTTCGACGACGTGCGCACAATGATCGCCACCAATGCGTTTGGCATGGGCATCGACAAATCCAACGTCCGCTATGTGATCCACTACAACATGCCGAAAAATCTGGAGGCTTACTACCAAGAGGCGGGAAGGGCCGGTCGAGACGGAGAACCGAGCGATTGCGTGCTGTTGTTCCAGCCCCAGGACATCCAGACCCAAACGTTCTTCATCGAACAAAACGTCTTGTCCGACGAACGAAAAGAACATGAGTACAAAAAGCTGTATGCGATGATTGATTACTGCCGCACCCCGCGATGCTTGCAGCAGTACATCGTCCACTACTTCGGCGATACCGCTGCGGAAGAATGCGGACGCTGCGGCAATTGCACGGATGAGCGCGAGCTGGCAGACATCACCCTGGAGGCACAAAAAATCTTCTCCTGCGTAAAGCGGATGAGGGAGCGCTTCGGCGCCTCACTGGTGGCACAAGTGCTGAAAGGCTCCAAAAATAAAAAAGTGACGCAATTTTCCTTTGATCAACTGCCTACCTATGGCGTGATGAAGGAGTACAAGGAAAAAGAGATTGTCGATTTGATCCAGCTTCTGATCGCAGAAGGCTATCTGCAAGTGACAGAAAGCCAATACCCGATCCTCAAGCTCGGGGAGCGGGCATTGCCAGTCCTGCGCGGTGAAGAGCAGATTTGGCAGAAAATCGTCATTCGCCCCGTCCAGCAGACGGAAGACGACACCTTGTTCGAGCAGCTGCGCTCGTTGCGTAAAGAAATCTCGCAGCGCGAGGGTGTCCCTCCTTATGTCATCTTCCACGACAGCACCTTGCGGGAGATGAGCAGTCTTTGCCCGAACGACAAACAAGCCATGCTTCAGGTAAAAGGTGTCGGGGAAGCGAAGTACGAGAAGTACGGCGTACTCTTTTTGGAGTGCTTGCAAAATTACATGGCACAAAAGGTGTAAGGCAAAGGGACTGTTGGGCGTATATGCCACAACAGTCCCTTTTATCACATTCCAAGAGAAGCCCGCAATAGGTAGAAGGGGGATCTGGAGAAGCTGATCGAGGAAAAAGCGAAGATCCCAACCCGCCTGAAGCGTTTTTCCCTTTTCCTCCACTCCACTAAAGCCGGAGGACCTACGAAACACTCCTTGATTGCACGCCTGTTCTCCCGCGAATCTGTCTGCGCATCTTCGCCAGATAGAACAGAAAGAGCAGCAGGACCAGCCCTTGCAAGACGATGGCGCCGGAGATCGAATCACTCATGTACGTAAAGAGATAATAGATGCCGGAACCTGCAGCCATCAGAAAGTTCTCGATGAAGTTCTGAATCGCGATGGTTTTTCCCGAGCCCACCATCTTTTTCCCTTCCTCCTGCAAGATCGTATTCATCGGAATGATGAACACCCCGCCCATAAAACCGACCAGAAGCAAGAGACCGATGGCGATAAACGTGACGTGAATCCAGGGAAACAGCACGATCACGAGGAACATGCCAAAGCCGTAGAGCAAGGAACGAGTGAACTTCTGCAACGGAATCAATTTGGGAGCCAAAAACGCTCCTGCGATAATCCCGATAGATGTCGTTGCCAGAATCAGCGAAACGGAAAAGTGTTGCGGGTCGATGGCCAGCGCGGTTGGAATCCATGCCAGCACCGCGACGCGCAGAACAGCGGAACTCATCCAGAACGCTCCCGTACCGACGAGGGCGAAGTTGGTCTCCGGCCGTTTCATCAGCTTCCGGAAATCAAGGAAGAAGCGGCGCGCCTCGGCACCGTAACGAATCGTAGCATCTCCGTGCATGCGCGGGATAAAAAATGTCACCCCGAGGGACAGCAGATAGAGAGCGAGACAGATGCCGGAAGAAAGCAGCGGGTGCGTCATGGAAGCAATCGCACCGCCGCCGCCGATGCCTGTCAGAATCGCGATAATCGTATAGGCTTCGATGCGGGCATTGGCATGAAACAATTCCTCTTCGTTTTTCGTCAACTCCGGCAAGATTCCGTATTTGGCAGGAGAGTAGACGACCGCCCCGACGCCGACCGTAAAGTAGCAAAGCATCAGCAGCAGGATGCTGGATTGATCAATGAAAAACAAGAGCAGGACGCCGAGCGCCTTGATCAAATTGCCGATTACCAGCACGAGCGACTTGGGATGTTTGTCTGCGAACGGTCCCACGAGCGGTGCCAGAAAGAGATACGGCAGAAAAAAGGAGATGGAGACGAGCGCGAGCATGGCGGGAGAAAAACCGTTCTCCCGCAGCAGATTCGCGATCACAAACAGGATCATGTTGTCGGCGAAGGCAGATAGAAACTGGGTAAAATATAAGGCTTGCAAGGGTTGTAATCGCGTTTTCATGCTGTTTCTCCTCCACGCTCAGCCCATTGCTTCAAGCTGACGTAATCTGTTTTTCCGCTGCCGAGAAGCGGCAGTGTTTTGGTGTGGCGGATCGCACCCGGTACGAGCAGCGGTGAAAATTGGAGCTGCTGGATGTAGGCGCGCAGCGGGCCGAGTTCCACCGTCTCATCCGTCGTGTAGAGCAGTACGCGCTCGCCTTTTCGCTGATCATGCACAGTGATGGCGGCGAAGCCAGAGTGACCGAAGCATTGCATCGCCAGCTCCTCGATCAGGTTCAGGGAGACCATCTCTCCGCCGATCTTGGCAAATCGCTTCAAGCGGGACTTGATAGTCAGATAGCCATCTGAGTCTGCCTCGACCAAGTCACCAGTCTGGTACCAGTCTTCTGCTGGCAGGAAGCCTTTTCCGTGGATCAAGTAGCCCTTCATTACATTGGGTCCTTTCACCAGCAATTGGCCGCCGCCTTCGATCCCCTCGACGGCCTCCAGTCGATACGACATGCCCGGGAGCAGGCGTCCTACTGTTCCTTGCTTGTTAGCGAGCGGTGTGTTCAGCGACAGGATCGGGGCTGTTTCTGTAGCGCCGTAGCCTTCGAAGATTCGCACACCGAATTTCTCCATCCACATTTGGCGGACGTCGTCTTTCAGTTTCTCAGCTCCTGCGAACACATAACGGAGCGAGTAGAAATTGTACGGATGAGCCATGCGGCCGTATCCAGCCATGAAGGTGGAGGTTCCGAACAGGATCGTCGCGTTTTGATCGTAGACCAGCTCGGCGATCGCCTTGTAATGCAGTGGGCTGGGGTACAGGTAGACCGGCACTCCTTTGACGACGGGCAGCAAGGTGCCGGCTGTCAGACCGAAGCTGTGGAACATCGGCAAGGCGTTGAAAAACTTGTCGCGCGACGTGATGTCGATCACGCTGGTCACCTGCTGGATGTTGGCAAAAAGGTTGGTATGGGTCAGCACGACCCCTTTTGGCTTGCTTTCGCTGCCGGATGTAAACAGCACCAGCTCGTTGTTGGATTTTTGTGCAGGCTGTTTGGTCAGGTAACGGATGAGCGCTGCGATTTTGTCAAAAGTGGTGGCAGTCGCTTTCAAGTCCTCCAGATAGACAATTTTCATCTGGTCCTGCAAACCGTCGATGATCGGGTCCAGCTTCCCTTTTTCAATAAAGACGCGGGAGGTCAGGATCGTGTTGATCTCCGCTGTTTCGCAGCAGTCCAGCAAGGGGCGGATGCCCAGCGAAAAGTTCAGAATGGCTGGTGTTTTGCCGATGCGAAACAGGGACAGCAGCGTAATCAGGTGTCCGACCGAATTGGGCAGAAACAGGCCGACCGTGGATTGGCCCAAGAGCTGCGGACGAAGCTTGTTGCCGAGCAGGTAGCTGCCGACCAGCAAGGTCCGGTAATTGACAGCCGTAGTCAGGTCTTTGGCAATTTCCATCTTAGGGCCGTTGATTTTCGCTGCTTGCAAGACTTCGTCGAACAGGTTGACGTTTGTTTTCATCTGGCTTTGGAACAGCTCGTTCTGAAGTGTACGCAATACCAGGTCGCTGGCAGATGCTTTTTGTTCACGCATCGAGCGATTCTTGTCATGGGCGATGGTAAACGGATTTCCGATTGTAAACGTGACGTCAGGGAACCAGAGCAGACGCAATTTGCCTTGCAAGTAGGAAAATTTCGAACGCTGCAGGCCTTGGATGATCACGGGATAGACGGGGACGCCGGTACGCATGGCGAGATAGCCGACACCGCTGTAAATTTTCATCAGGCCGCCAGTGGTGGTGATGCGTCCTTCCGGGAAAATCACCAGGGTCTCACCCTTTTTCAGCACGCGCAGCATGTGGCGAATGGAGTAAGGGTTGAGTGGATCGACGGTGACATGCTTGCGGAAGCGCAGAAAGAAGGCGAACTTTTTGGCGATCTCCGTGTTGACCACGAAGGTGGCGTTTTTTGGCAAGGTAAAAGAGAGCAATACCGCATCCAAAAGAGATACGTGATTGGGCGTGATCAAGGATGGTTGGGAAAGATCGAGTTTTTCGAGACCTTTCATGCGTGGGCGGAACCACAGTGTCAGGATTGCTTTCAGCAGGGCGTGAACCAAAATCATGAATACCACACCTTTACAAGAATAATGATTGCTTAGCCTTAATTGTAAGGAGTGGGGAGATTTAAAAAAGTACCAACTTTGCTTGGTACCTGGTCATAAGTCTTGGTCAAAAGGAAAAGGGCAGCCCCCAAAAGCCCGCCATGCTCGCTAGAAAAGCTTGCGCTGGCTTGCTTTGGCGGCTGCCTCCTTGCTGGTTTTGACGCCCATTTTTTTGAGGATGCGGTTGATGTGGTTTTTGATCGTCCGTTTGGTGATGTGGAGCGATTGTTCGATTTGCGATTGGGTCTGACCCTGGTGGATGAGCTGCAGGATGTCTTTTTCCGCGGGGGAAAGCAGCTTCTGGTATTCTTCATTTTTCATCCGTAAAAATTCATTGCGCAAAGCGGCAGCTGCCGTGGCGTGAATCGCCGACTGCTGCGAGTGGGCAGCGCGGATGGCGTCGGGTATTTCCTTGAAGCTGGATTTGCTGATGTAGTTGACCGCACCGGCTGAGAAGGACTCGACGATCACTTGCTCATCGGTCAAGGAAGTGAGCATGATGATTTTGCATGCCGGATGCTGCTCGGTCAGGATGTAGACGGTTTCGATCCCGTCCAGGTTGTTTTCGGTCAGATTGATGTCCATGAGGATGACATCAGTGCATTCGGGCTGGAAGCGTTCCAATGCTTCTTCCTTGGTGCCTGCTTCCCCGGTGACCGTGATGTCGGGCTGGCTGTTCAGGTAATCGACGAGCCCTTTGCGCCATGCTGGATCGTCCTCTACGAGAAAAATCTTGATCTTCTCCATGGTGTGCTAGGCCTCCTTTCGGCTTTTGATGAATGGGTCAGTGATGGACGATGCGTTTTTTCGGGAACAACAGGAAAACGGTGGTGCCGTTGCCGGGCTCGCTGGTCAGCTCCAGCATTCCTTGATGCTTTTGCATGACATGGTAGCAGTAGGAGAGCCCCAGCCCGAAGTTGTGGCCCGTCTTTTTCGTGGAGAAAAAAGGGGCCAGGACATGCGGGAGGTTTTCCTTGCTGATGCCGGAGCCGGTATCGGCTACGGCGATGACCAGATGCTTTTTGGAGCGAAAGACCTGGAAGGTGAGTCGGCCGCCAGATCTCATGGCTTCGATCGCGTTCATGCCCAGATTGGTAAGGACTTCCCGAAGCTGTACGGGGTCGCAAATCAATTGCTCCGTATCCTCCAGCTCAAGCACGACCTCGATTTGGTATTTCTCTGTATAGGGTGCCAGCGTATTCGCAACCTGCGTGACGATCTGGCTCGGGGAGACGGTGTCTTCCTTAAGGATTACCTCGCGCAATTGATCCTGGATGCGCGCTACCATGCTCAGGATGTGCTCCGAGGATTGCTGCAGCACCGCTGCGTCCTCCTGCAACTGCGGCTGATCGGTCTTTTGGGCATAGGCTTGCATCCGCTCCGCGTAGAGAGAGATTTTGCCCACTTCATTTTTAATCGTATGGTTGACGATTTGTGCCCCAGAGGTGATGGCACGCAAGGTGCTGTCCAGCCGCCTCTTTTCCACGCGGAGCCGGACGCCGAGGAAGCCGTATTTCAGGCTGATCGCGACGATAAAAATAAACTGGATTCCGACGACGAGTGAATTGTAGCGCCAGGCGTCGTAGTCGTTTTGAATCCGCATGACATAAATAAAAGTAAAGACGAAGAAGAGCGGAACGATGATCAGAATATTGGTGAAGAAACGGTTTTTTTTGACCAACGGGTCTTTTTCCTGCCGATATAGAATGATCAGCAAGGCACAAGCCACCAAAAAGTACGGAATCACCCACGCTACCATGATCCAATAGTTGAAATCGAGAACGGGATAGAGCGGTGTGATCATCAGCATGAAGAGCGGCGGGATCAGCGCTGTGTATTGTATCACTCTTTTGACTTTTTTTGAGATAGTGTCGCTGGAATGGATAGCGAACATCAAAAAGGTATAGGGAAGCCCCACCTGACAGACAAAGGAAGCGCCTCTGCTCAAGATGGAGAATGCGTTGAGCCAGCCCGGATGTTGAGCAAGAATATCTGCGTAATGGACAAGGATGAATTCATCGATGACGCCGGCAAGGAATCCACCGCCACCGACAAACGCGGTCGCACTGCCCCAGCGGATCTCTGTGCGGCGGGGATCGGTAAACAAGACGAACAATCCCAATGCCCAGATGGTGAATAAAATGAAAACCAGCATGGCTGTCACAATCTCCTGTCTTATCAGTGCAAAACGTCTCCAGGGATGAGACACATGGTCATGAGTCAAGAGCGTTTTGTATACATTCATTATACCGTAGGAGTGTCCCCTGGTCAGAAATAAATCGATAAGAGCTGGAATAGGAAGGATTTTCCTATTTCGTATGGAAATGAAACCGAACTGCTTCTATGTGTATCGGCATTTTCCATTATAGATTGGCGGTGACGAAATGAAACGGGTCGATTTGATCTTTCAGAAGCTGGTGGAATTAGGTCCGCAAGTGCGGGTCAGCGCTAGCGATCTGGCAAATATGCTGGGACTCTCCAGGGCCAATGTAAGCAGCGATCTGAATCTGTTATGGAAAGAGCAGAAAATAGAGAAGGTAGCGGGACGGCCTACCATGTTTCATGCGAAGCCGACCGGGGATTCCCGATATCAGGTGGAGACGGCATTGGATCGCTTGGCGAAGACAAACAAGAGCTTGCAGACGCAGATCGAGCAGGCGAAGGCAGCTGTTCTCTATCCGCCGCGCGGGATGCACTGTCTGATCCTGGGTGAGACAGGCGTGGGCAAATCGGTGTTTGCAGGCTGGATTCACGAATTTGCGGTGGATATTGGGCGGATGAGTCCGGAAGCGCCGTTTGTCGTCTTTAATTGTGCAGACTATGCGAACAACCCGCAGCTGTTGATCAGCCAACTCTTCGGCGTGAAAAAGGGAGCGTATACGGGTGCGGAGCAGGACCGCCGGGGACTGGTCGAAAAAGCGGATGGCGGCATTCTCTTTCTGGACGAGGTGCATCGTCTGCCGGCTGAGGGGCAGGAAATCTTTTTTACTTTTATGGACAAGGGGACTTTTCGCCGCGTCGGGGAGACGGAAGTAGAGCGCTCTGCACAGGTGCAGATCATCTCGGCGACGACGGAGAATCCGGAATCGAGTCTGCTCAAGACCTTTATCCGGCGGATTCCGATGATTATCAAGCTTCCTTCGCTAGTCGAGCGGGGCATCGAGGAGCGGTACCATATTACGATGAGCTTTTTTCGTGAAGAAGCGTTTCGCCTCGGGAGGGAGATTGAGGTCTCAGCCAGTGCGATACACGCCTTTTTGTCCTATCACTGTCCCAACAACATTGGGCAGTTGCATACCGATATACAGCTGACCTGTGCAAGAGCGTATGCGGATTTTATTTCTGCGGGAAAAAAACAGCTGCGCGTCTCAGTCCAGGATTTGCCTCATCACGTCAAACAAGGACTGTTGTATGCCAAGGAAATGCGGCCTGCGCTGGAAGAATTGTTTGGCACGGATCACAAGAGCTTCGTCGTCCAGCCTCAGGCAGAGAGCATTCTGGTTGTACGGGAACGAGAAGATTCGGCGGACAGCGTCTACGAAAAGATCGAGCAGAAAATTGCGGAGCTGCGCGATCAAGGAGTTAGTGAGGAAGAGCTGGAATTTGACATCGAAAATTACTTCACGCCGTTTATCAAAGGTGTTCATCAGCGGATCAACAAGGAGGATATGCGGCGCATCATTGACCCGGTGATCATCCGGCTGGTAGAAGAAATCGTCCGATATGCGGAGTCCCGTTTGGGCAAGGTGCTGAGTCAAAAAGTGATTTTTGGATTGGCTCTGCATATCCAGACTTCACGGGAACGGCTGAGTCATGGAAAGCAGATCGTCCATCCGCACGTCAACAATGTGAGGATCAAGTACAAAAAAGAGTTCGCGGTCGCTTTGGAATGTGTGCGGATGATCGAGGAGGCGCTGTTGATGGACCTGCCCATCGGGGAAGCGGGATATCTGACGATGTTCTTCGTGCTGGATGATGAGGAGGTCGAGGAAAAGCGGGAGATGATCGGGATTCTGGTCATCACGCATGGCAGCGGTGGAGCGACGGCGATGGCAGATGTCACCAACCGGTTGCTGGTAACCCAATACGCCAAGGCCATCGATTTGCCCCTGGAAGTCGATTCATCCGTGATCTTGGAGCGGGCGATTGAGGTAGCCAAGGAAATTGGAGGCAGTGCCGGCCTGTTGCTGTTGGTAGACATGGGTTCGCTGCTGGGGTTTGGGGAAGTGATCGAGAGGGAGCTGGGCATTCCGGTCAGAGTGATCCCGATGGTCAGCACGCCGCACGTGATCGAGGCGACGAGGAAGGCGATGCTGGGGCATACCTTGGAGGATGTGTACCGGGATGTTTTCAGTATGGGGAATAGGATGATTGATTACCAGCAACGGGAGCAGCCTCAGCAAAACAAGCCTGCACTCGCCATCGTGGCAGCCTGCCTGTCCGGGGAGGGGAGCGCTCTGTTCCTGAAAAAGATGTTGGAGTCCAAACTGCGCTACGATGAGTCGTTGCTTGAGTTCGTGCCACTGCAGTTGATCGACAAGTCCGAGGCGCGCAAGCAATTGAAGGCGATCAAGGAAGAGCGAAAGGTACTGTGTGTCGTAAGCAATTACATGCTGGACAAAGACTTGCGCTGCTTCGGGATGGATGACGTGGTGACAGGAGAGGCTCTGCAGGATATCCAGCAGATGATCGACCAGGAGGAAGCGCTGTACAAAATGGAAGGGGAGCTTCGGGAACATTTGAAAATGGAGGCGGTGGAAGCCTTGCTGCGCGATGTGATGACTTGTGTGGCTCGAATCGAGGAGCGCCTGCACAGGACGTTGGATTTCGATACGCGCATCGGGGTATACCTGCATATCTGCTGTTTGGTCGATCGCTTGAAAACAGGGGCGCAAACCATTCTTTATGCCGACAAAGAACAGTATCTGACAGCCCATAAAAAGGAGTACAGCCTGGTGCGCCATGAGATTCAGCCGATTGTAGAGAAATACGAGGTTGCTGTTCGTGATGATGACCTCTGCTATATCATGAACTTTTTTGTTGCGTAGAAGATAAAACACTAGCCCGAATAGTGTTTTATTTTTTTCCAATTCAACCATAAGACAAAACAGTAAAGCGGTTTCCATAAAACACGAAGCAAAGCGAAAACCAACAGTTATGTAAGCGCATACATTTTGGTGTTTTGGCATGGCGCTTGCATTCTTTTCCAGAGTATACGAAAGGGAGGAGATGACGTGAACATTTTGCTTTGTTGTGCAGCTGGGATGTCGACAAGCCTGCTGGTCCAGCGGATGGAGCAGGCGGCGCAGGAAAAAGGAATTGCGGCAAAGATATGGGCAGTCTCTGCGGGCGAGGTCAAGCAGCATATTGGGCAGGCAGACGTACTCCTGCTCGGACCTCAAGTTCGCTACAAGCTGGCGGAGATGAAAAAGGAGGGGGACGCGAGGGGCATTCCTGTCGATGTGATTCAAGCGATGGATTACGGGACACTCAATGGAAAGAATGTACTGGAGTTTGCATTGGGTTTGAAAAAGTAGAGGAGGGTAAGTATGGGCGGATTTATTACGTTTTTGGAAAACCGCGTCATGCCTGTTGCGGGACGGATCGCTGAGCAAAAACACCTGCAAGCAATCCGCGACGGGATTATTTTAACCTTGCCGCTTTTGATCATTGGCTCCCTTTTCCTCATCATTGGTTTTCTTCCCATTCCAGGTTACAACGACTTTATGAGTTCGGCGTTCGGAGAAAATTGGCTGACCAAATTGCTGTACCCGGTAAACGCCACGTTTGACATTATGGCTCTTATCGTAAGTTTTGGGGTGGCGTACCGTTTGGCTGAAAAATATAAAGTGGACCCGTTGTCGGCAGGAGCGATATCGGTAGCTGCCTTCCTCTTGGCTACCCCCTACAAGACGATGTTCACGCCTGAAGGAGCTTCCGCGGCGGTAGAAGTAGGCGGGGTCATTCCCGTGGCATTGATGGGCAGCCAGGGGTTGTTCGTCGCGATGCTTCTGGCGATCATTTCGACGGAGATCTATCGCAAAATCATCCAAAAAAATATCGTGATTACGATGCCTGCTGGTGTCCCTCCGGCTGTATCGCGTTCTTTTGTCGCCTTGATCCCCGCTTTTGTCGTGCTGCTGGTGGTCTGGCTGCTGCGAATTCTGTTGGAGAATACCTCGTTTGAGAGCATCCACAACATCGTTTCCGATCTTCTCGCCGTTCCTCTGAACGCACTCGGCGGAAGCCTCATTGGAGCAATTATTGCAGTTCTCTTGGTCCACATGCTGTGGGCGGTAGGATTGCATGGGGCAGCGATCGTAGGCGGTGTTTTGGGACCGATCTGGCTTTCTTTGATGGATCAGAACAGGGCGGCGTTCCAGGCAGACCCGAACGGAGAATTGCCCAACGTCATTACGCAGCAGTTCTTTGATCTATGGATTTATGCCGGGGGATCAGGAGCCACGCTTGCCTTGGTCGTCCTCATGCTGATGAGGGCAAGGAGTCAACAGATGAAAAATATCGGCAGACTCTCCTTTGCCCCGGGGTTGTTCAACATTAATGAGCCTGTGACGTTTGGGATGCCGATCGTCATGAATCCCCTGCTGATCATTCCCTTTATCCTGGCGCCTGTCGTCCTCGTCATCATCAGCTATTTTGCGATGGCTACGGGATTGGTGGCGAAGCCGAGCGGTGTGGCGGTGCCGTGGACCACGCCATTGATCATCAGCGGATATCTGGCTACCGGAGGGAAAATCTCGGGGATGGTGCTGCAGGCTTTTAACTTCATCATCTCGCTCATCATCTACTATCCGTTCTTCCGCATGTGGGATAAGAAAAAGGTGGCGGAGGAACAGGGCACCGCTGCGAAAAATTCAGATCATACCCTCACCATGTAATCTGTAAGAAGAAAGGACTCGCGATGAAACTGATTGTGAATGCAGACGATTTTGGCTATTCCAAAGGTGTCAATTTGGGGATCGTGGAAGCGCACATCAACGGGGTGGTTTCCTCTGCAACAATGATGGTGAATATGCCCGGCTTTGAGCATGCAGTCCAACTCGCCAAGGAGAACCCCAGACTGGGGGTGGGGGTCCATCTCGTGTTGACATGCGGGAATGCTGTCCACCCCGAGGTGCCTTCCCTGACGGATCATACCGGAGCGTTCCTCCGCAAAAGCCAGCATCTGATGGACGCTTCGCCAGAGGATATAGAGCGGGAGTTTGTGGCCCAGATTGAGCGTTTCTTGCAGAGCGGGTTGCTGCTGTCCCATCTGGATAGCCACCACCACGTCCACGCGCATGAGGCTGTCTTGCCGATCGTCCTTCAATTGGCCGAACGCTATCAGGTTCCGATCCGCAATCCCTGGACGCTGGCCGGGGAAGGGCAGAAACAGGAGAGTATCACGACACAGGGTTTCTCGCACCGTTTCTATGGCGATCAACTTTCCGCTGATTTGTTCTGCGAGATTGTAGATGAATGGGGCGGATGCGCTACTGCGGAAATCATGACTCACCCTGCATATCTCGATGATGAGGTGTTGACGGGCAGCAGCTATCATCTGCCCCGTACGAAGGAACTGCAAATTTTAACTTCCAAACAGGTAAGCGAGTATCTGGAGAAAAAAGGCGTACAGCTCGTCACTTTTCATGACATTCGATAGGTGGAGATAGATATGGACCATACGGAAGCGATCTTTCAACTCATCCTGCACGGGGGCAATGCGCGAAGTCTGGCGATGGAAGCCATTGCTCTCGCCAAGAACAAAGACATGTCCGGTGCGCAGCAGGCACTTGACCGTGCGGCGGATGAACTGACAAAAGCCCATCACAACCAAACGGCATTGATTCAAAAAGAAGTTGCAGGCGACAAGCTGGAGTTGAGCATGCTGCTGATTCATGCCCAGGATCATCTGATGAACGCGATGACGATCAAGGATTTGGCAGCCGAATTCGTCGAGATGTACGGCCAAATTCATCAAAGCAAGGGGGCGGGCGTATGAGTGGAATCAAAATTGTGACGATAGGAGGAGGCTCCAGCTATACTCCGGAGCTGGTGGAAGGCTTCATCAAGCGTTATGATGAGCTGCCTGTTCGCGAGCTATGGCTGGTCGATGTCCCGGCAGGAGAAAAAAAGCTTCAGACGGTAGGCGCGCTGGCGAAGCGCATGGTGGAAAAGGCCGGGGTTCCCATCGATATTCGCCTGACGCTGGATCGGCGCGAGGCCTTGAAGGCTGCTGATTTTGTCACGACGCAAATCCGTGTCGGACAGTTGGATGCACGTATTTTGGATGAGAAAATTCCGCTCAAGTACGGAGTGATCGGGCAGGAAACCAATGGACCCGGCGGCTTGTTTAAAGGCTTGCGGACGATACCTGTCATCCTGGAGATCTGCCGTGATATGGAGGAGCTTTGTCCGGATGCATGGCTGATCAACTTCACCAATCCGGCCGGAATGGTGACGGAAGCGGTCTTGCGTTATACCAATCGCAGGAAGGTCATCGGCTTTTGCAACGTACCGATCGGCATGAAGATGGGCGTAGCCTCCATCCTCGGGGTAGATCAAGCTCGCGTGCATATTACATTTGCTGGCTTGAATCACATGGTATACGGCACAGATGTCTATGTGGACGGAGAAAATGTGACGGACCAGGTGATCGAAAAGCTGTGCAGCGAACAATCGGGAATAACGATGCAAAACATCCTCGATCTGGGCTGGGAGAAGGATTTTATCAAGGCCTTGGGAATCCTGCCTTGCCCGTATCACCGTTACTACTACCAGACAAAAACAATGCTGGAGCATGAATTGGAGGCGGCGGAAAAAGACGGGACCCGGGCAGAGGTGGTCAAAAAAGTAGAAGCGGAACTGTTCAAGCTCTACGAAGATCCTGAATTGGCGATCAAACCGCCGCAATTGGAAAAACGCGGCGGAGCCTATTACAGTGAAGCAGCATGCAATCTGATCCATTCCATCTACAACGACAGAAGGGACATCCAGCCGGTCAACGTGCGCAACAACGGGGCTATTGCGAGCATTCCCGACGACTCGGCAGTGGAGGTAAACTGCGTGATCACCAAAGAAGGGCCGATCCCCTTGGCGGTAGGTGATCTGCCTGTGGCGGTTCGCGGACTGGTGCAGCAGATCAAGTCATTCGAACGGGTGGCAGCAGAAGCTGCTGTGAAAGGGGACTATCATCTCGCTCTGCTCGCCATGACGATCAATCCGCTCGTCCCGTCCGACGGAGTAGCCAAACAGATATTGGATGAGATGCTGGAAGCGCACAAGGACTATTTGCCCCAGTTTGCCAAGGTAACGACCTGATAACGGAAGGGGTGGAGAGATGGAATGATCCGATTTTCAGAAAAAGTAACCGTCAGCGGTGGACTGCACGCACGGCCTGCATCGGTGCTCGTCCATCAGTTGAACCAATTCAGCTCGGCAGTCAAAATCATTTGCGGACCAAAGCAGGCAAATGGAAAAAGCATCCTTAGCGTGATGGCTTTGGGCGTAAAAACAGGAGACGAAGTCATCTTCGAGATTGACGGCATTGATGAAGAAGCTGCTGCTGAGGAGGTCCAAAAGCTGTTTCAGCGTGAATTTGCGATGTAGCAGAAAAGCCAATCATCGGGAAGAGAGTTTCCCGGATGATTGGCTTTTTCTTATCGGTAACGAGTAAACTCGACAATCACTTTGAAGTAGTCTCCGTCAATTTCGATAAACAGCTTGCCGCCTTGCAGCTCGACGATGCTCTTGGCAATCGCGAGGCCAAGACCAGAACCCTCGGTATTGCGTGATTCGTCAGCTCGTTTGAAGCGTTCGAACAGCTCCTCGGCGTCAAAGTTGATCTCGTAGGCGGACACATTTTTGATCGTAAACCTTACTTTATCCGCAGATTCGGTCAAATCGACGTAAACGCGAGTATTGGGAAGCGAGTACTTCAATGCATTGCTGATCAGATTTTCAAAGACGCGCCAGGTTTTTTTGCCGTCCAGCGGAGCGTAAATCTTGCCATCTTCAATATTGGTTCGGAAGGTAAGCGAAGATTGCTCGATTTTATCACTGAACTCGGCCAGGGCCTGATTCACCAGTGCCGCTACATTTACTTGCTCGATATTTAATTCGACGGAACCGCTCGACATCTTCGCCGCCTCGAACAGGTCATCGATCAGCGCTTTCAGCCGATCAGTCTTCCGTTCGAGAATTTGTACATACTCCTTGCGCGTTTCTGGGGACAGATCCTCCCGTTTCAGCAAGTCGACATAATTGACGATGGAAGTTAGCGGTGTTTTCAAATCATGGGACACATTGGTGATCAGCTCCGACTTGAGCCGTTCGCTTTTCATCTGGTTGTCGAGAGAGCGTTTGACCCCTTGCTGGAGATTGTTCAGGGAATGAGCAGTGCTGGCCAGCTTGCCTTTGGTCTTTCCAGCATCAATCACGACATCGAAATTCCCGGCAGACATCTGTTCGACCCCGCGCGTGATCCGATTCAACAATGCGATGCGGCGCAGGATATAGGGCAGTACGAACAAGACGTAGAACACGCAATAAAAAAACGCGAGGAGAAAAGGCTCCAGATCCCTTTTTACGAAGTAGATCAAACCAGTGCCCGCAGCAACACAAAATCCAATCGTAAGGATAAAGATCGTCGCGAGCTTGAAAAACATTCCTTTGTCGGCAAAACTGTCTCGAAGGACCGCAAGGATTTTCAGGCTAATGCTGTTGTGCCATTGTTGGGTAAAGGCCTCTGGTTGCTTGAACATGATCCATGCTTCTAATACAAACAAGAGAAAATAGGCAGTGAACGGCGCCATCACGACAAGCGTAAAAACTTGACCCAATCCGATGGGGAGCGAGAAAAAGTTGGCCTCCAAGGAGTAGATCAGATAAAACAATCCTGCTGGCAGGAGCGAAACAAGCCGGATGTCCATTGGGATGCTGCGAAAGATGGACTGACTTTTCGTGATCATGGAATGTTCCAGTGCCTGGTTCTTTTTCAAATACCAGAAGAGTCCAGCTGCAAGGAAGAGAAACAATATCAATAAGACAATCTCTTTCAACAATCGATCGTGAATGGACTGATAATAATTGACGTCATCTATGATCTGATTGTAATAGCCTCCGTAATCGAATTCGCCAGATTCAAACTGGTTGGGGAGAACAGGTTCATAAGGATCTGCTTCCCGGGGGATATAGATAAGTCCTTCCCATTGGTTTTGCTGAAAAAAACGGTTCAGTCCCCAGTTTCGCTCCCCTTTTGGCTGGGGAATTTTGACGGAGATCAGTGCGCTTTGTCTGAGCTCAGTATCAGTAGGCTCGTGGTCCAAATTGGTATAGACTTTATTGTTTTTCTTGTCCTGAATGGCGTATTTAAATGTGCCATCTCGCAGAAGCAAATTGAATTTGACTGCCTCGTACTCTTTATCACGAGCAGCGATGCTCTCCTTCATCTTTGCATCGTAATCGGCCTCAATCTGTCTTTCCCTGCTGAGACGTTTGTTTTCTTTTTCCGCTTGAAGCAAGGAAACCTGGCTATCATTGCCTGCTGCGCGTGCTTCCTCTATTCGTTCGTTGTATTCTGCGTCTATTTCAGCTTTCAGCTGCTCGAGCTGATGTTCGCGCTCTTGATTAAGTTCAGACAGCCAATCACTATCGAGCTTTTGCTGCGCGGATTTGGTAGAGTAGTCGGCATAGTCTACATGGACCTGTTTGATTAACCGAGCGACAGTCGCCAATTCCTCAGAGATTAGATTACTGTTCCTGCTGATGAAATAGTCCTTGTCCAGAAAGCGACGGTTATCGTAGAGATTGGCCACGGTTAGCGCAAGGAGGGTCGTCACAAAGACAAAGCCAATCAGGGCAAGCGCCACGTAGCGTTTATTTTTCAATTTTGTATCCAATTCCCCACACCACTTTCAAGTATTTTGGTTCTCTCGGGTTGATCTCGATTTTCTCGCGGATGCGACGGACGTGGACGGCTACTGTATTTTCGGCGTTTAGATAGGGTTCCTTCCAGACGCGTTCGTAGATTTCCTCAATGGAGAACACCCGGCCAGTATGACTCATCAGCAATTCCAGAATCTTATACTCCGTGGCAGTCAGGCGTACTTCATTGTCGTCTACGGTGACGGATTTGGTCAGTTTGTTCAAGGTCAATCCACGAACACTGATTTCATCCTGGCTTTCCTTGTAGTGGCCCAGATTGGTGTAGCGCCGCAGCTGCGACTTGGCTCTGGCTACCAGCTCCAAAGGTTGAAAAGGCTTCGTAACGTAATCATCTGCACCGATGTTTAGTCCAAGGATCTTGTCGGTATCCTCCGATTTGGCAGAAAGCATGATAATCGGGATGTTTTTCTCCTGCCTGATCTTGAATGTTGCGGTAATCCCATCCATTTTGGGCATCATGATGTCGAGGATGATCAGATGAATGTCCTCTTCCTCCAAAATGGAAAGAGCTTCCAAACCATTTCCTGCTTTGAAGACGGTCATGCCTTCGTTTTTCAAGTAAATCTCAATTGCATCGCGGATTTCTGCTTCGTCATCGACGACGAGCACGTGATAGCTTTTCATACAACCTCCCACCTGTCTATACTCATGGTTTTTATCTTAGCGATCAGCATTAACAAAATAGTGGAGAAAACTCTTACAAATTTCTTACGAATCACGTTGGTAGAATCACGGCAGCCCGTTTTCTTTCCATGCGTGAACCGAATAAGGTAAGATGGGTGAAGAAAATCGAAGAAACGTGGTGATCATGATTGCTCGAATGGACGGGGGAACGAATCATTCCCAAGTTGCTGAAACCGACGAACGGCATGTTGCTGGAGCACATCGCCCGCTATTATTTTGCCACTCCGTACATCCATGGCAGGGTGCTGGACATCGCGTGCGGCACAGGCTACGGCAGTCATATGGTCGCCAAGGACCGCAAGCGCGAACTGATCCAGCTCGTCGCTGTAGATAACGATGAAGATACCATTGAATATGCCAATCGGGAGTATCACCATCAAAAGATCATCTATCAGCAGGCTGATGCGCTCGACCCGGATTTGCCCGGGAAGCTGGGAATGTTTGATACGATCCTGAGCTTTGAGACAATTGAGCATGTAGCCGATGATCGCCTTTTTATGGACAATCTCTATCAGATGCTGAAGCCTGGCGGAAAGCTGATCTTGTCCAGTCCATTTGGGCGGGGACGCGGGATGCCGACAAGCGAGCCTTTTCACGTCCATCAATTGACGCCTGCTGAATTCGAAGAGCTGTTCGACCGTTTTTCTGAAAAGGAGATTTACTACCAGCGCGGCGTGACGTTTGAGAAGCCGCGGGATGGTGTGCGCTATTTTATCGGCATCGCGGTGTGCACCAAAGCTGACCACTAAAGGAGGAGACGTTCTGGCTACATTTTTGTCACTGGGAATCGGTTTACCCTTACATGATACATTAAAAGCAAATGGAATCACGGAATCAACGCCTGTCCAGGAAAAGGCAATTCCTTTGCTGCTGGCGGGAAAAGATGTGATCGCGCAGGCACAGACGGGTACAGGCAAGACACTCGCTTTTCTTTTGCCGATTCTGGAAAAAGCTGACCCGCATGTCGAGCATGTGCAAGCCTTGATTTTGACGCCGACTCGGGAGCTGGCCTTGCAAATTACCACAGAAGCCAAAAAGCTGTTGGCTCAACTCGACGATATCCATGTGCTGGCGGTATACGGAGGGCAGGATGTCGAGCGGCAAATGAAAAAGCTGCGAGGCAAGAAGCAAATCGTGATCGCGACGCCGGGGCGCTTGCTGGACCATCTGCGGCGGGGAACGATCGAACTGTCGACGGTGTCGATGCTGGTGCTGGATGAAGCGGACCAGATGCTGCACATGGGATTTTTACCTGAGGTGGAGGAAATTATCGGCTGTACTTCAGGGGATCGGCAAACGATGCTTTTCTCTGCAACAATGCCGGCACAGGTGCGTTCACTGGCGAAGCGGTACATGCGCAATCCGGAAGATGTCCGCGTACAGGGGAAGCAGATTACGCTCAAGGATATTCGCCAAATCGCAGTGGAGACGACAGACAGGGCCAAGCAGTCTGCTCTCCGGGAGCTGATCGAACAGCAGCGTCCATTCATGGCAGTTATCTTTTGCCGAACCAAGCGCCGGGCCAGTGCCTTGAATGCTGCTTTGCAGGGGTATGGGTATCTGTCGGACGAGCTTCACGGAGATTTGTCCCAAGCCAAGCGCGAAGACGTGATGAAGCGGTTTCGCGAGGCCAGACTCCAATTGCTGGTAGCGACAGATGTAGCTGCAAGGGGTCTCGATGTGGAGGGTGTCACACACGTATTCAATTACGACATTCCGCACGATGTGGAGAGCTATATTCATCGAATCGGCCGAACAGGCAGAGCGGGGGAGCAGGGGGTCGCGATCACCCTGGTTGCGCCCAAAGACCGCATGCATCTGGAAATGATCGAGTCAGGAATTCGCATGCCCCTCGAAAAAAGGCGAATGGAGACAGCTCAGCCCAAGAAGGAGCAGACGAGTCAGGAATCACGCGGACAAAGAGGAGCAAAAGCGGAGCAGAGAAAAGAGAAGGGGCGTCCTCCGGTTCGGGGTCAAGGCGGCGGTCCGAGGAGTAACTCGGACAGCAGGCGCCAGGGCCAGAAAAAAAGGAGCCAGGCCGCAAGATCGGAACGACCGGCAAAGAGAAATGCCCGAACGCGATCACGCTAACAAATTTACAATAAATGGAAAAGACCGTCCGTGACCCGTATATGCAGGTCACGGACGGTCTTTTTTTCTTGTCTTTTGCTGCTCAAGAATCAGGAAACAGGCGTGAACGGGTAAGAAAACGCACTCCCTCTGGCCCTTCTAGCGAGAACATGCCGCCCCGCCCCTCCACCACGTCGATAATCAACTGGGTGTGCTTCCAGTACTCGTATTGGGCCTTGCCCATGTAAAACGGGCATTCGCCGATCTCGCCCAAGAGCACATCCTGATCCCCGATGAGAAACTCGCCCTGCGGATAACACATGGGAGAACTACCGTCGCAGCAGCCGCCAGACTGATGAAACATCAGCTTGCCGTATTTCGCCTGAAGCCGCTCGATCAGCTTGAGGGCAGCATCCGTTGCGAGCACTTTTTCTGCTGCGTTCATGGCTTAGAAGAATCCCAATGCTTGGTCGCTGTAGCTGACCAAGAGGTTTTTGGTCTGCTGGTAATGGGAGAGCATCATTTTATGGTTCTCGCGGCCGATTCCGGAGCTCTTGTATCCGCCGAACGCAGCGTGTGCAGGATAGGCATGGTAGCAGTTGGTCCAGACGCGTCCCGCCTGGATTTCCCGTCCCATCCGGTACGCGGTATTCATATCCCTTGTCCAAACCCCGGACCCGAGGCCGTACAGGGTGTCGTTGGCGATAGAGAGAGCTTCCTCGGTGTCCTTGAAGGTGGTTACGGATACGACGGGTCCGAAGATCTCTTCCTGGAAGATGCGCATTTTATTGTGTCCTTTAAAGACGGTCGGCTGAATATAATAGCCTCCGCTAAGGTCTCCCTCCAACTTGGCTGCCCCTCCGCCAATCAAGCAATCAGCTCCTTCCTGCTTGCCGATGTCGAGGTACGAGAGGATTTTTTCCACCTGCTCCAAGGAAGCCTGGGCCCCGATCATGGTTTCTGTATCCAGAGGATTGCCTTGCTTGATGCTGGCCACTCGCTTCAGAGCACGCTCCATGAATGGCTCGTAGATGCTCTCGTGAATCAGTGCGCGAGATGGGCATGTACACACCTCGCCTTGGTTGAGTGCAAACAGGACAAAGCCTTCGATTGCCTTGTTGAAGAAAGCGTCGTCCTGGGCGCAGACATCGGGGAAGAAGATGTTGGGAGACTTGCCGCCCAGTTCCAGCGTGACCGGAATAATGTTTTGTGAGGCGTATTGCATGATCAAGCGTCCGGTTGTGGTCTCACCCGTAAAGGCAATCTTGGCAATTCGGTTGCTGGATGCGAGAGGCTTTCCCGCTTCGAGACCGAAGCCGTTGACGACGTTGACAACTCCGGCCGGTAGCAGGTCGCCGATCAATTCCATCAGCACCAGGATGGAGGCAGGAGTTTGTTCTGCTGGCTTCAGGACGACGCAGTTGCCTGCTGCCAAAGCCGGAGCCAGCTTCCAAGTAGCCATCAAGAGCGGGAAATTCCAAGGAATAATCTGTCCAACTACGCCAAGCGGTTCATGGAAATGGTACGCGACTGTACCGTTGTCAATTTCACTGATGGTTCCTTCCTGTGCGCGAATGCTGCCTGCAAAATAGCGGAAATGATCGATCGCAAGCGGCAGGTCCGCTGCCAAAGTCTCCCGCACGGGTTTTCCGTTGTCCCAAGTCTCGGCTACGGCCAAAAGCTCCAGATTGGCTTCCATCCGGTCTGCAATTTTCAGCAAAATGTTGGATCTCTCCGCTACCGAAGTTTGTCCCCACGCAGCCTTTGCTTCATGAGCGGCGTCCAGGGCCAGTTCAATATCTTCGGCAGTAGAGCGAGCCACCTCGCAAAACGCCTTGCCAGTCACAGGGGTAACATTTTCAAAGTACTCTCCTTTGACTGGCGGAACCCATTTTCCTCCGATGTAGTTGTCGTAGCGATTTTTGAATGTCACCTTTGATCCGGCTTGGCCGGGCTGTGCATAGATCATGCGAACGCCTCCTCACATTTCTCTTGTGCCTTTCATCCCGTTATTCAGCAAATCCTATGCCATCAGCGGCAAGCACCGAGATTATCAAGGTTTCCAAGACATACAGCAGGATACATTGTTCCGAAGCGGAGCAGTAACCGTTCCATATTGGAACAATGTGCAGAGAATGAATCGTGTTATACTGAAGGAGAATGATTTTTTGTGGGAGGGAAGGGAAGTGTCGACGATTGTTCAGCAATCATGGAAACGCTGCCAAGCATCGAACCTCAAAGCCACGGAGAACGCATACGATCAGATCATATCCATGAGTCGAATCAAAGAAATCATTCGAGACAACCATCTCCTGATTCGCACGAGTCTTCCCCTGTTTGAAAGGCTGGAGCCCTTCTTGGCAAATACGGAACACATCGCCCTGCTTGCTGACAGTGACGGCAACATCATACATACGGTAGGAGATCCGACGTTTGCCGACCACGCGCAAAAAGTACAACTGCAAATCGGCGCGAACTGGAACGAGGGCTTCAAGGGAACCAATGCCATCGGCACGGCCTTGATTGAACGGGTGCCTGTCCATGTGCAAGGGGAGCAGCATTACTTTCTGGAAAATCAATTTCTGACGTGTTCAGCTTCGCCCGTTTTTTCCGCTGCTGGCGAGCTGTTGGGCGTCGTGAATATCAGCACGAGAAAAGAATACAACCATCCGCTGGCCATGACCCTGGTCTGCATGGTGGCCGAATCGCTGCAAAATCGTTTTCTGTATGCCGAAGCCGATCGGGTTGTGGCCTTGCCCCATGCTGATGCCCGTACTTCGTCGCGTTCTTTGCCGTTGATCGGATTGGATCGGGATGATCGCATCGTGGGGATCAACGAGTCCGCGAAGAAGCGTTTGGGTGCGGCTGTGCTCGGCAGCGAGATGCCGCAATTGGACAAAGGAATGGACCGTACCATGAAAGACAATCGCAGAAGGATTTGGCCATCCGCCAAAACGGCGGGGGTGAAGCCATTTCCTCGCTTGGCCGGGAGCTGTCCGCATTTTCTGCAAGCCAAACTGATGGGGCAAAAAGCAGCCCTTGTAGATTTCCCTGTGTTAATTCTGGGGGAGAGTGGGACGGGCAAAGAGTTGTTTGCCCAGATGATCCATGAAATGGGGTCGCGGTCCAATGCTCCGTTTATCGCCGTAAATTGCAGCGCAATTCCGGAAAATCTGATCGAAAGCGAATTGTTCGGCTACGAAGGCGGCTCATTTACCGGAGCACAGCGCGAGGGGAAGATCGGGAAATTTGAGGCGGCGAAGAAAGGAACCATTTTTCTTGATGAAATTGGGGACATGTCACTGAGATCGCAAGCAGCTCTATTGCGTGTCCTCCAGGAAAAGGTGGTGACCCCCGTCGGCAGCAATCAGCCGCGTCCGATTCATGCAAGGGTGATTGCGGCTACCCATCGGCATTTGCCCGATGAAATCAAGGCTGGCCGTTTTCGCGCTGACCTGTACTATCGGCTCAAGGGAGTCATGATTCAGCTGCCGCCGCTTCGCCAGCGCACAGATATTCTTCCGCTGGCAGAGCACCTGCTGCGACAGCTCACACCCGGTAGTTCTGCGAGCATTTCCAGGGAAGCCCAAGAGCTGCTTGCTGCCTACGCCTGGCCCGGCAATATCCGCGAACTCCAGAGTGTACTGATTCAGGCTGCTTTTCTGGCGGACGGGGGAGACATTGAAGCCGTCCATATCCAATTGGAGGGGCCGGACGAAGCAGGTGATTTCTCTGTTCGAAAGCAAGAGCTGCCTTCCTTGAAGGAATCGGAAATGGAGGCCATCAAACGCGCGATACGGACGACGGGAGGAAATGTCAGTCAGGCAGCCAAGCTGCTGCAGATCGGCCGCAATACTCTTTACCGAAAATTGGCGGAGTACCGCATTTCTTTGCCTGCTACCTGGGAGGATGTATGATTGCTTTTTATAAAGTAGACAAATCCGCAGAGACGAAGTTTGCATCTTTGCTGGATACAGATGATTATCATTTCGAGTTTTTTTCTTCCATTCAGTCTATCACGGATCATCGCATGACCCCTTCTGTTGTGATTGCCCCTGAACCTTTTGTGCATGAGTTCGCTCCCTACGCAATACCTGTCGTCACGTTGTCGATTGATATCAGAGATATTCGAGACAAGGTTGCCAGACTGCGGAACAAGGGAAAGCATTTTTCACGTGTCGTCTTGTGCGCGTCTGCCAAAGAAAGAGATTGGCTGCAGAAGGAGCACGAGTTGGAGCCTGGTGGAATCGATTGCCCTTGCCAGTTTGTAACCAACGAGTTCCTTAGCCTGCAAGCCTCCGAGGAGCCGGCTATCTATCTGACACCGGTATGGGATGCTCAGAGCCTCCGGGTCAGGCCGCCGTCAGGAGAATGGCAGGTGGTGGAGCCGTCTTTGGCTACCTTGACTCGGGCTTTGCAGCAAGCTCTATCACTGGAGGCGTATCAACGGGAGCGGCGGCGGGAGAAGCTGCTTCTGGAGGCTGTCGTCGATTCCCTGCATGATGCGGTGATCGCGGTAGATCGTCAGAGCCGGATTATTTTGGTCAATGAGCAAGCGAAGATGCTGCTCGGTCTGTCAGGGGATGTTCTGGGCAGACCAATTACCGATTACATCCCGCATTCCGACATGCTGCGTGTACTGAAAACCGGGCGGCAGGAGTTAGGGGACGTAGCGACCGTCATGGATCGTTCCATCGTCATCAATCGCATTCCCGTCATTGTGAAGGACCAGGTGGTGGGTGCGGTCTCCAACTTCAAAGAGATCACCGATATTCAGAAAATGGAGATGTCTGTCCGCAAAAAGCTGCATGACAGCGGTTTGGAGGCCCGGTACCGACTGGAAAACATTATTGGCATCTCGGAGACGATACGAGAGACCAAGCAGCAGGCAGCCCTCTTTGCCAAAAGCAATGCAACGGTTTTGATCACGGGAGAATCAGGTACGGGCAAGGAGTTGTTTGCGCAGGGGATTCACCTGGAAAGCGGGCGAGCGTTGGGACCGTTTCTCGCGGTCAACTGCGCGGCATTGCCGGAAAGCCTTTTGGAGAGCGAACTGTTTGGCTATGAAGAAGGCGCTTTTACCGGAGCGAAAAAGGGAGGGAAGCCGGGTCTGTTTGAATTGGCCCATGGCGGGACTCTTTTTCTGGATGAAATCGGGGAAATGCCGTTGCGGATTCAGGTGCATCTGCTCAGGGTGCTGCAGGAACGCCGCGTCAGACGTGTCGGCGGCGAGCGGATCATCCCCATCGATGTCCGCATCATCGTAGCTACCAATCGGGATCTGGAGAGGGAAATCGCGAAGGGGCATTTCCGCTCCGATCTTTATTACCGCATCAACATGCTGAACCTGGAGGTGCCGGCTCTGCGGGAACGCCTGGACGATATTCCGGCGTTGCTGGAGAGCATGATACAGGAAATGAACGAGCAGCATGAGCAGAAAATAGTAACGCTGGAATCCGCTATTTACCCGTTGCTGCAAGAGCATCACTGGCCCGGAAATGTGCGCGAGCTGCGCAACGTGGTCGAACGAATGGTGCTGCTCTCGCGTGATGGAAAGATACATGCCAAAGATGTGGCGCTTTTATTTCAAGGAAAGAAGAAAAGCTGGAAGGCCGAGTATGAAAATGGTGAAGCGGGGATGACAAACACCGATGACGAGAGCCCGGAGGCTGCGAGAATCAGGAGGGCTTTGGAGAAAGCCAAGCACAACCGGACTTTGGCAGCCAAAACGTTGGGGATGGACCGCACCACCCTATGGAGAAAGATGAAGCAGTACAGAATCGAGTGAAAGTGTTGCAACAAATCGTTGCAACACTTTGTTTTATTTTGCATTCCTGTTTTACTAATAACTTCATTGATTTAACTGAATTGAAAGCGTTATCGGGTTTCGACACGATTCTAGGTAAATTGGCATGATTTCTGCAAGTTATAATAGCGTTGAATTGTCTAAATATTTTGGTGATTATGAGGAGGGAGTCGATTGCAACATTATTCGATCGCAGTGATACCAGGAGACGGAATCGGTCCCGAGGTTATGGATGAAGGCTTGAAAGTCCTGAAAGCGATAGAAGAAAGCCACGGGGGAGTCAGGTTTGCCTGTGATGAAAAGCCATGGAACTGCGACTACTACTTGAAAAATGGCAGAATGATGCCGGAGAATGGTTTGGATGTGCTGAAAAATTATGACTTGATCTTGCTGGGCGCGATCGGAGCTCCGGGAGTGCCAGATCATATATCTGTCTGGGAATTGATTCTTCCCATCCGCAGAGCCTTCCAACAGTATGTCAACCTAAGACCAGTCAAACTGCTGCGTGGATTGGAAAGCCCGCTTCGCTACAAAAATCACGACGATCTCGATTTCGTGGTCGTACGGGAAAATACAGAGGGCGAGTATTCCAACATGGGCGGCCGGATGCATCAAGGC
The DNA here is from genome assembly GCF_000503775.1 of Brevibacillus panacihumi W25. Lineage (GTDB taxonomy): Bacteria > Bacillota > Bacilli > Brevibacillales > Brevibacillaceae > Brevibacillus > Brevibacillus panacihumi_A. The sequence continues at coordinate 706,025 of NZ_KI629786.1, forward strand.
ACCCCTTATGAAATGGCTGTGCAAAACAACGTATTTACTCGCTATGGCACCGAGCGAATTATCAAATACGCGTATGATCTCGCTGAAAAAAGACCGAAAAAGCGGCTGACTGCAGCGACCAAATCAAATGGAATCAACCACTCCATGCCGTTCTGGGATGAGATCGTCAAGGAAGTCGGAAAAGATCATCCAGGGATCCAGACAAATCTCTATCATATCGATGCGTTGGCAGCATATTTTATTACCCGTCCGGAAGAATTCGACGTCGTGGTCGCGAGCAATCTGTTCGGCGATATTTTGACCGATCTGGGTGCTGCTGTCGTCGGTGGTTTGGGGCTTGCTCCTTCAGCCAACATCAACCCGGAGCGCAACTTCCCGTCCATGTTTGAGCCGATCCACGGATCTGCACCGGACATCGCAGGCAAGGGAATCGCCAATCCAATCGCGCAGATCTGGAGTCTGAGCATGATGATGGATCATCTGGGCCATTATGAAATCGGGAAAGTGATTCTGGACGCGATCGAACAAGTGCTGATCGACGGAAAGGTACAGACACCTGACCTGGGAGGCCGTGCAACGACGAAAGAATTGGGCGACGAGATCGTTCGTCAAATCCACCTAGCTACTCGCTAGTATAAAAAAAGGAGCCATTCCTGTAATGAATGAATTTGGGGTTTGAATAAAAAAAGCACCTTCTGTAAACTGGGAAACGTTCCGTCCAAAGAACAATTACCCGTACAGGAGGTACTCCACAATGAAGTATAAGCAATCGAAAAAGCAGAATCAACGTATTCAACAAATTACCGAATTAACCCTTGTTGTCGGTGCAGATATTGCCAAGAAAACGCATGTTGCCAGAGCTGTCGATTTCCGCGGAATCGAGATTGGTAAGGACTGTGTGTTCGGCAATGACCATTCTGGCCTGACGAAACTCGTTTCGTGGATGAAGGAGCTTCAGCGGCAATACGCCAAGACGGATATCATCTTGGGCATTGAGCCAACCGGACACTACTGGTTTCCACTGGCCGAATTTCTGCATCGAGAAAACATCAAAGTCGTTATCGTGAATCCTCATCACGTCAATAAAAGCAAAGAACTTGAAGACAATTCACCGACGAAGAATGATTACAAGGATGCTAGGTTAATCGCTGATTTAGTTCGCAATGGCAAGTACAGCGAGCCCAAATTGCCTACGAGCGTTTATGCCGATCTTCGTATTCTCATGAACCTTCGAGAGAAGGTGATGGTGAACTTCGGTCAAGTCCAACGGCGTATCCAGAACTGGCTTGATCGCTTCTTTCCGGAGTACAGCCTTGTGTTTAAAGATTGGGAAGGAAAGGCCTCGCTCATCACGCTTCGTGAATTTCCGACGCCACAGGAGATTGTATCGCTTGGCGCGAGTACAATCGTGAACCGATGGAAGGAAGACGTGAAGCGAGCGGTTGGCTCCAAACGTGCAGCGCAACTCCTACAAGCTGCCACAAACTCAATTGGACTTACCGAAGGGCTGACGGCGGCGAAAATCGAGCTCAAGGCCTTACTGGAACAATATGAACTATTCTCAAGGCAACTTGAAGAAATCATGGCGCAAGTGGAAGCATTGCTTGCACAAATTCCAGGTACAAATGAAATGCTGACAGTACCAGGAATCGGCGTTGTTACGCTGGCGGGCTTCTTGGCTGAAGTTGGTGATCTTAGCGGTTATGACCATGGGCAGCAGATCATCCGTCTTGCTGGATTTAACCTCAAAGAGAACAGTTCCGGCAAGAAGAAGGGCAAGTCCACGATTACCAAGCGTGGACGATCCCGACTAAGAGCCTTGCTATTTCGGGCGATGATGCCGATGGTCGCCAAAAACGCCGAATTCAAGGCGTTGCACCATTACTTTACGAAGCGAAGTCATAATCCGCTCAAGAAGAAGCAGTCTATAGTGGCACTCTGCGGGAAGCTCATTCGCGTACTGTACACACTAGGCACGAAGTGCATTCCGTACAATGCGTCCGACGTATTAGGACCTGTACGCCAGTCCCAAATACAGATGGTAGCTTAAATTCAAACGATATTCTCGTTTCTCACAAGAGCTTGGAAGTAAACCAATGACAACAGAAGCACGGAGCAGCCGCAGGATCTATTCCGTAAGGGCAACGACCCAGTAAAGGAGCAAGAAGCGGCGTCCACACCTTGAGAGGCAGAACGAAGGAATGTAAGGGCGAAGACCCAGCGTGACATGGGAGGGTAAGCCGTCAGGGGAATGGAGTGGATATCCAAATGTGCGGTCATACGATTTACCAATAGATTGGAAAAAAGATTCGAATCTTTATTCCCGCCACCGGCTCATCCAGAAAAATATTCCATAATTACATGCTTCGCCCACTTCTCTGGAATGTTGATGGTTGAAAATCTAAGAATGAGTGAGCAAACGCGAGAAAACATTAATTTATAGTGGGAGGAGAAGGAGAATGTCTACACAAACCTATGATCTGTATATCGATGGTGAATGGGTAAAAACAGAGAACTATATCCCGGTGTACCATAAATTCACCGGTGCCACCATCGCGCAAATCGCAAAAGCGGAACAGCATCATGTCAACGCAGCGGTAGAGGCAGCACACAAAAAGTTTAAACGAGACTCGCTTACTCCGTTTCAACGGTATAAAATCTTGTTAAAAGCATCTGAACTGATGGAAGAGCGTCGCGATGAGATGGAACTGTCCCTGATTCGGGAAGTCGGGAAGACTCGTAAAGACGCGATGAATGAGCTGGACCGCACGATCAACACCCTGCGCCTGTCAGCCGAAGAAGCGAAGCGCATCCATGGGGAAATGGTACCGCTCCAGTCTACAGAAGGTTCGGAAAACAGACTGGGCTTTACCATCCGCGTGCCCAAGGGGGTCATTGGGGCCATCACGCCATTTAATTATCCGCTGCTGCTCAGCACGCACAAGATCGCCCCTGCTATTGCGGCAGGAAATACGATCGTCGTGAAGCCAGCGACTGTAACTCCGATCGCTACCTTTTTGCTGGTAGCTGTGCTGGAAGAAGCCGGTCTGCCAAAAGGGCATATCAACATCGTGACCGGAGCGGGAAGCCAGGTAGGCGAATGGCTGCTGGATGAGCCGAAAATTGCCATGTACACCTTTACCGGATCGGGTGAAGTGGGTCGCCACATCAAAGAACGCAGCGGCATGCGTCCGGTAGCGTTGGAGCTGGGCAACAACTCCCCGAACATCGTTCACCTGGATGCCGATCTTGAACTGGCAGCCCGTCAGACAGCAGCCCGCAGCTTCCACAACGCCGGTCAGGCTTGCATCGCGGTCCAACGTATCTACGTACACGAATCGGTCTTGCAAGAGTTCACGGATCTGTACGTCTCCGAAGTTCAGAAATTGAAGGTCGGCAATCCTGAAGATCCGGACACTGATGTAGGTCCAATGATCAGCGAAAAGGAAGCAGCACGTACCGAAGAATGGGTGCTGGAGGCGATCAGCCAGGGTGCCAAGTCTTTGATGCCTGTAAAACGGGAAGGCGCTTTGTTCTATCCAGCTGTCATGGTCGATACCAAGCCAGAAATGAAAGTCGTCTGCCGGGAAGTGTTCGCTCCGGTTGTGACAATTATTCCATACAGCGATCTGGACGAAGCGTTCGCGGAAGCCAATAATTCCGAATACGGTTTGCAAGCAGGCATCTTCACTCGCGATTTACATATTGCGATGAAGGCCGCGCGCGTGTTAGAGTACGGTGGCGTAGTCATTAACGATGTATCCACCTACCGCAATGATGTCATGCCTTACGGCGGTATCAAAAACAGTGGTCTGGGCAAGGAAGGGCCGCGTTATGCAGTCGAAGAGATGACAGATGAACGTATGGTGGTGATCAATCTATGAATAGAGAGCTTTTGCACGGAAAAACAGCGATTGTAACCGGAGCTGCTTCTGGCATGGGGAAGGCAATTGCCAAACTATTTGCACAAGAAGGCGCCAATGTGGTTCTCGCCGATCTGAACAAGGACGCGGCAGCCAGTGTGGCGCAAGAGCTTCCGGAAGGCAAAGGACACGCGGTGCAAACCGACGTAGCCAATGATGAAAGCGTAGCCGCGATGGTGGCTGAAACGGTGAAAGTATACGGTTCGGTCGACGTACTGGTCAACTGTGCCGGGGTACCGCAGGCATTCACCCCGATCGAAGAGTTGACGCTCGAAATGTGGGATAAAATCATGTCCGTGAACACGAAGTCGATTTTCCTGACTACACGGCATGCTGTACCGCATATGAAGGCTGCCAAAAAAGGAAGCATCATCAATATCGCATCGATTGCTTCCATCCGGGCTCGTCCGGGTCTCAATGCGTACTGCGCTTCCAAAGGAGCTGCAGTGATGCTGAGCAAAGCCTTGGCATTGGAATTGGCTCCTGACCAAATCCGTGTCAATGTAATCAACCCTGGTCCAGCAGAGACCCCCATGCTTGGGAAGTTCATCAACGGAGATGCCGAGACAGTGGAGGCAGGGAAAAAGGAAATTTTCATCGACAGCGTTCCGCTTGGCAAGCTGATCCAGCCGGAAGATATCGCGCAAGCAGCGCTCTATCTGGCTTCCGATCTCTCGAAAATCGTGACGGGAGAGGTCATGAATGTAGACGGAGGCAGAGGCATTTAACTTTGGTATTACAGCAATACACATATATAAAAACAAGAAATGCAAGGGGGATGTAAGACGATGATGAAAAAGAAGTGGGGGCTCGTACTGTCGAGCCTGATGTCTGTATCGCTGTTGTTGACGGCGTGCGGAGGTGGCGGCGGCCAGCAGGCGGCTCAGCCATCCGGACAAGCCCCGGCAGCACAGACAGAAGCGCCGAGTGCTGATGATGGAAAAAGCTATGTGTTTAAAGCAGGCCACTCCCTGACGGAGGACCATCCTTACCACGTAGCAATGAAAGATATGGCAAAGAGAGTAGAAGAAAAATCGCAAGGCAAAGTCAAAATCGAAGTGTACCCACTCAGCCAATTGGGTGCAGAGCGTGAACTGACAGAGGGACTGACACTAGGTACTGTGGATATGGTGATTACTTCCACCGCACCTGTGACCAACTTCTATCCAAAGCTGGGCGTGCTTGACCTGCCATTCCTGTTTGAAAGCCGCGAACATGCATATAAAGTGTTGGACGGCAAAGTAGGACAGGATATCCTGAAAGACATCGAAAGCGCAAATATCGTTGGTCTTGCCTGGGCCGAAAACGGCTTCCGCCACGTAACCAATGGCTCCAAAGTGGTGAAGACACCAGCGGACCTGCAAGGAATGAAGCTGCGTACGCAAGAGAACCAAATCCACTTGGCTGCATTCGAAGCCATGGGCGCGAAGCCAACTCCAATGGCTTGGACAGAAGCGTTGACAGCTCTTCAATCAGGTGTAGTAGACGGTCAGGAAAACCCTGCAATCGTTGCAAATACTTACAAGCTGTTTGATTCCAAGCAAACGCACATGTCTTTGACCGGCCATGTGTACTCTGCTGCTATGATCCTGTTCAGTAAACCAGTTTGGGACAAGCTCCCTGCTGATGTGCAGACTCTGATCGCAGAAGAGGCGAAGGTAGCAGGCCAGCAAGAACGTGAACTGATGATCAAAATGGAAGAAGAATCTCTGAAAGCTCTGAAGGATCAAGGAATGGAAATTACGGAAGATGTAGACAAGCAAGCGTTCCGTGATGCGATGAAACCGGTATATGAGAAGTTTGCCGGACAAATCGACCAAGACTTGCTGAATGAAATCCTGAATACAAAATAATAGCGGAGGGGAGGAAGCGGTCTGCTTTACTCCCCCCTTTCCCTGAGAAAGGAGAAAACGGATGGGCAAAATCATTTCCTTCTTTAATAACATTACTCGATACCTGGTGGTAGCCATCATGAGTATGATGATTGTCGCCGTCTTCTTGCAGGTATTGTTCCGGTTTTTCCTGGATCAGCCCCTTGCATGGACGGAGGAGTTAGCCCGTTATCTGCTGGTTTGGCTGACGTTTCTCGGCTCCGCCTATGCGATGTCTATCAAAGCGCATATTGGTACGGAATATATTCAGAAATTTTTGTCACCACTTTGGAACAAAATTGTTTTGACTGTGGCAGCTCTTCTTACCATCTCGTTTTTTGTCGTTATGATTCAACAGGGCTATCTGTTATCGGTGAGAAGCATGACCCAGACATCTCCAAGCTTGCTCATTCCCATGGGCTATATCTACATGGTGATCCCGATCAGCGGTGTATTGCTCATACTGAATGTCCTCCATGTGACATGGAAAGACATAACCGGGAAGGAGTGAAAAGATAATGGGTACGATGTTATTTTTAATATTGCTGTTTCTCCTAATTATTAATGTCCCAATTGCAGTTGCGCTTGGCTTGTCCGTAGTGGCAGTCTTTATGATTGAAGGGAATATTCCTCTTCTTGTAGTGATTCAAAAAATGTTTAATGGGACAGACTCCTTCCCGTTGATGGCCATCCCATTTTTCCTATTAGCAGGTAAGTTAATGGAGACAGGCGGGATCTCTGCCAGATTGATCAACTTTGCCAATACGATCGTAGGGAATTTGCCGGGTGGACTGGCTATTGTGGCCGTCATTGGTTGTACGTTTTTTGCAGCAATCTCCGGCTCGTCGGCAGCGACAACAGCAGCAGTCGGCGGGATTTTGATTCCGCACATGGTCAAAAAAGGTTATGATATCCGATTTTCTTCGGCTCTGCATGCTGCGGGTGGAACCATTGGCGTCATGATTCCGCCAAGCGTACCGATGGTTCTGTATGGAGTAGCGGCAAGCACATCCATTAATGATTTGTTTATCGCCGGGATTGGGCCGGGGATTCTCGTCGCTATTTCGCTGATTGTTTATTCGATTTGGGTTAGCAAGAAACATGGTTGGGGTGGTGGAAGGAAGTATTCCGCCGGTGAAATATGGAAGTCATTCAAAGATGCCATTCTCGCAATCATGATGCCAGTTATTATCTTAGGCGGCATTTACGGAGGAATCTTTACATCGACAGAAGCGGCTGTTGTGGCTGTAGTCTACGGCTTGGTAGTCGGATTGTTTATCTACAAGGAGATCAAATGGAAGGATCTGGGTGGAATTTTCACCAGCTCTGCCAGCTTGACCGCAGCGATTATGCTGATTATTGCCACAGCCAACTCGTTTGGATTCCTATTGACACGAGAAAATATTCCTCAGGAAATTGCTCAATTTATGCTGGGGATTACTGATAGTCTTTTCATCACTCTCTTGATCATTAACGTCTTCCTTTTGATTATGGGAACGTTCATGGAAACGTCGGTTATCATCATTTTGTTGACTCCTATTCTGTTGCCTATTATTTTAGCGCTGGGTGTCGATCCAGTTCTGTTTGGTGTTATCATTGTAGTGAACTCTGCTATCGGAATGCTGACACCGCCGGTGGGGATCAATCTTCTGGTCGCCGGCAAGATTTCGGGGTTGCCGAATACAGCTATTGAACGTGCTGTCATTCCGTTCCTGATCATCATGATCGTCGATTTGATGCTGATCACCTATGTGCCAGAGATCAGCATGTTCCTGGTCAATCTGAGTAAGTAACGAAGGGGAGAAAGCTACGTGAGTTATATCGAAGAATTGGTAGGTTTGCTGGGAAGCGAACGCGTCACAACCAATCCAACCGTTCTGGAACACCATAGCCATGACGAATCCTACCATACGCCTCATTTGCCTGAAGTTGTCGTATTTCCGCAAACAGCGGAAGAAGTCAGCAAAATCATGAAGTTCGCAAATGAGAAGCGAATTGCCGTAACGCCGTTTGGAATGGGCAGCAGTCTGGAGGGACACGTCATTCCCTACAAAGGCGGAATCAGCATGGACTTCTCGCTGATGAACCAGGTGCTGGAAGTGCGCCCGCAAGACTTCCTGGTACGTGTGCAGCCAGGTGTAACACGTATGCAACTGAACAAAGAGTTGAAAAAGCACGGATTGTTTTTCTCTGTGGACCCAGGGGCTGATGCGACAGTGGGCGGAATGGCAGCAACCAACGCGAGCGGAACCACTTCCGTACGCTACGGCGTGATGCGCGATAACGTTCGCGACCTAGAGGTAGTACTGGCAGATGGACGCATCATCCGTACGGGCAGCATGACAGCGAAATCCTCTTCCGGCTATCATCTGACTGGTCTGTTTGTCGGTTCAGAAGGAACGCTGGGAGCTTTTACGGAGCTGACGCTGCGCGTATACGGCATTCCCGAAGCCACGATGGCAGCTCGCGCCAGCTTCCCGACCGTTCAGGATGCTGTCAACACCGTCGTCGATATCCTCTCCGCTGGAATTCCGGTAGCGCGGATTGAATTAGTAGACGAGCGCTCGATCCGCCAGGTGAATTTGTTCAAGGAAACAGATTACCCGGAAAGCCCGACACTCTTCATCGAGTTCCACGGCAGCGAGCAAAGCTTGCAGCATGATATCGAATTTGCGCAAGGCATCGCGGGCGAGCATGGCTGCACCCAGTTTTTGTTCGAGACCGATTCCAAGGCTCGGGCGCAGCTCTGGGATGCGCGTCACAACATGGCCTATGCATTTGTGCATAAATCGCCAGGCAAAAAAATGATGGTCACAGACGTATGTGTGCCTTTCTCCGAATTGGCAGACGCGATTGTGAATGCTCGTGAAGCCATTGATCGCTCGGGGCTGGACGGCGCGATCCTGGGTCACGTCGGGGACGGCAACTATCACGTCATCCTGATGATCGATCTGAACGACAAAGACGAGGTGGCGCGTGCGGACAAACTGAATGCGCATCTGGTCGAATATGCATTGCAGCGAGGCGGTACGTGCACCGGCGAGCACGGTGTCGGAATCGGGAAAATGAAATATCAACGCAAGGAGCACGGGGCGGCTCTCGACGTGATGCAGTCGTTCAAACAGGTGCTGGACCCGAATGGAATCTTGAATCCGGGTAAAATTTTTGGGTAAGACCACCTTACAAAACAACCTTCTTTTGGCATATCATCTGCTTGAGGGAGGTTGTTTTTCTTATTGTCAAAGGAGTTCAGGATTTGCTTGTGGAATGTAGGTTTGTACGCCATAACATGAAATGCAGGGGGATTCGGATGAAACCGATTGTCGAGATAGCCAGGCAGATAGGGATTTCAGAAGAAAATCTGGAGCAATATGGGAAGTTCAAGGCGAAGCTGGCGGATGAATTGTGGGATGAGTTGAAGGAGCGCCCCGACGGGAAGTTGATTCTGGTCACGGCGATGAATCCCAACCCGGCAGGGGCCGGTAAGACGTTGACCACGATTGGATTGTCTCAGGCTCTTAATCTGATCGGGAAAAAGACAGTGGCTGCGCTGCGAGAACCATCCTTAGGTCCATGCATGGGAATCAAAGGCGGGGCGACAGGCAGCGGAAAGGCACAGATACTGCCGGCAGACGAGATCAACCTGCATTTTACGGGAGATCTGCATGCGATCACTTCTGCGCATAACCTGTTGGCTGCGATGATAGACAACCACATTCATCACGGCAATACGCTGCGCATCAATCCGAAGAAAATTGTCTGGAAACGGGCGATGGATATGAATGACCGTGCGCTCCGTCAAATCGTAGTCGGTTTGGGAGACGGCAACGGCATTACTCGCGAAGATGGCTTTATGATTACCACCGCATCGGAAATCATGGCCATTCTATGCTTGAGTGAAAATCGGGAAGATCTGCGGGAGCGGCTAAACCAGATCATTATCGGCTATGACACGGACGATCAGCCGGTGCGCGCCCAGGATATTCAGGCGGTCGATGCGATGTGCGTGATGCTCAAGGACGCCATCAAGCCAAACCTGGTGCAGACCATCGAAGGTACCCCGGTTCTGATTCACGGAGGGCCTTTTGCCAATATTGCCCACGGATGCAGCAGTGTCGTCGCCACGAAAACGGCATTGAAGCTGGCGGATTACGTGGTGACGGAGGCTGGTTTCGGTGCCGATCTGGGTGCCGAGAAGTTCTTCGATATCAAATGCCGTCAAGCAGGTCTGACGCCTTCTGCCGCCGTAGTCGTGATTTCGGTTCGCGCCTTGAAGTTTAACGGCGGGGTCAAGGTCGCCGATCTGGAGACAGAGAATTTGCCTGCCGTGAGACGCGGTTTTGAGAATCTCAAACGACATATCGAAAATATACGTAAATTCGGTGTCCCGGCGGTTGTAGCGGTAAATCATTTCATTACCGACACCCAGGCTGAGGTGGAAACAGTATTTGAGCTTTGCCAGGAGCTGGGTGTAGAAGCGGCTCTCTCCCGTGTCTGGGAAAAAGGCGGCGAGGGCGGTGTAGATCTTGCTGAAAAAGTAGCCCGTGCTGCCGAGCAACCGTCACAATTCCGTTTTCTGTATGATGAGCAGCAATCCGCTAAAGAGAAGGTGGAGACGATTGTCCGGGAATTATACCGGGGGTCGGGAGTCACTTTTTCGCCAGCAGCGTTGAAAACCTTGCAAAAAGTGGAGGCTATGGGGCTGTCCCATCTGCCAGTGTGCATGGCGAAAACGCCGTATTCCTTTACGGATCGCCCGGAGATTTTGGGAGCGCCGACCGATTTTACGATCTCGGTCAGCGAGATCCGTCTTTCAGCGGGAGCAGGGTTTCTCGTCGTTCTGACAGGTAGTCTGATGACGATGCCGGGGCTGCCGAAGAAACCGGCAGCGGAAGCGCTGCGAGTAGAACAGGACGGAAGGATCACAGGGCTTTCTTAGATTTTGACAGCAAAAAAACAGAAGGGTTGGTACGAGGGTGTGCCGACCCTTTTCGTTCATTCAGAGGACGATCTCGATTCATAAAAAAGACTTTTATCGATAAAATAGACTGAATATTTCGTTAATTAATGATATACTGGATAAGTTATGACACTACATATTTTAATCTGGAGGCAAAGAACGATGAAAAAATGGACAAAATCTGTGATGACTAGCCTGTTTGCTGCTGCTCTTCTGGTATGTGCAACTGGCGCCGGAGCAGTTGGGACAGCTGCGTCACAACCCTCGACAGCTACAGTAAAACAAGCCAATCATGAATCCCGCCTCGATGCGATCATCGAGAGAGGGTATATCCTTATAGGCACGACTGGCGACTACAAACCGTTTACCTATTTGAATCCGGAAACAAAAGAATTTGAAGGATATGACATCGAAGCGATGAAACAATTTGCCCAGAGTCTGGGTGTGGAAGCGCGTTTTGTGCAAACGACATGGCCCACTCTGATGTCTGATCTGCTCGCTGATAAATTCGATATTGCCGCAGGGGGCATCACCCGTAATACGACTCGTGCCAAGACAGCGTCCCTGAGCGATCCCTACCTCTACTTCGGCAAGTCTCCGTTGATCCGCGCGACGGACAAGGAGAAGTACAAGAGTATCGCTGATATCAACAAGCCGTCGGTCCGTATCGGTGTTAATCCGGGAGGCACCAACCAGGCTTTTGTCAATGAGTATCTGCCCAACGCAACCGTCACAGTCGTCGAAAACAATCTCGACATCCCGGGACTGATTGCCAATGGAACATACGATGTCATGATCACCGACAACATCGAAGCGATCGTCTATTCCAAGGCTGATCCGCGTCTATATGCGGCATTGGCTGACGATACGTTCACCAAAAATGCGACGTCCTACATGACCCATCGCGGCGATTACATTTTTACCAGTTATTTAAATCTGTGGATCGATGAGATGAAGCTGCAGGGAAAATTTGATGAGCTGTATCAAAAATGGGTGAAATAATTTAGCAATGAAGACCACTCTGGATTTCGGGGTGGTCTTCCCCTTCCTGAAAAACGAGAAAAAACGTCGGTCGAATAGGTAAGCTGGCCGAGGAAAAAGGTGAAATAAGCGAAGGCATTTGGGATCTTAACCAAGCCGGAACGGAAAAGGCGGAACACGCATTTAGCGGCCAGCGCGCCCAGCAAGCCGTTAATTGCTAGTTGGTGAAAGTCCAACCGAGGTAAGAGCCAAGTCGCCTCGTAGCTGACAGGCAACTGGTGGAGAGATCCTAAGGTTGAAGCCCTGTGACAAAGTATCCCGTAAGGGAGCGAGCAAATCAGCGGACCGTAACATAAAGTGAATCCTGCCGCTTCGTTAAAGGGACCATCAGTGGATGGACAAGGAGGAGACGAGCCCGGTGGCCGCAGGCGAAGTCCATGGACGATGTGTAGAACTTGGAGACAGCATCAAGGAACCTCCCGGAGTATGGGGAGCGGTACGCTGAGAAAGTAGTTAACGGAACTGGGGAGACCCTACTCTGCACACCCCGTTGGGGTGTAAAGCGAAAGCCTATAAGCACATGCGAAAGGGTGGACGGCAGAGAGGGAGTCGGAGGGGTTTATAGTACCGTTGAACATAAGGACAACACAACCTTGTGGAGGGAAGGAACCCTGCTTTGTTCTTGGGTTGAAAGGAGGTAAGAGTGAGTGAATGCAAGTAAACTTGCTAACTACACCAATGTAAAAGCTCGACAACTTTGGACAACCCTATATCTTTGTGCCAAGGAAAATCCAAAACGGCGATTTCATGCTCTGTATGACAAAGTGTACCGGCCAGATATTCTTGCGGAAGCGTGGCGTAGAGTTCGAGCCAATAAAGGTAGCGGCGGGATAGATGGACAGACAATTGAAAGAATCGTTCAGGAGTATGGGGAAAGTAAATTTCTCAACGAAATTTATCTCGACCTGAAGGGTAAGCAATATCATCCATCTCCTGTGCGGCGCACGTACATCCCGAAAGCGGATGGGAAACAAAGACCGCTTGGTATCCCGACCATCCGAGATCGTGTTGTTCAGATGGCAACCAAGATGGTTATTGAGCCTATCTTTGAAGCCGATTTCAAAGATTGCTCATACGGATTCCGTCCCAAACGAAATGCCCACCAGGCGATTACACAAATCAAGAAAACCAGCAGGACGGCCTCCTGGGTAGTCGATGTAGACATCAAAGGATACTTTGACAACATTAATCAGGAAAAGCTCATGAAGCTAGTAGAGAAAAGGATTTCTGATCGCAGGATACTAAAGCTGATTCGGAACTGGCTCCGTGCGGGCGTCATGGAAGATGTACAGTTTCATGAAACCGAATGGGGCACTCCGCAAGGAGGGGTAATCTCTCCACTGTTGGCAAATATTTATTTGGACTACATGGACACGATTTGGGAGAAGCAATTCACTCATCTTGGGAAGCTGATCCGATATGCGGATGATTTTGTAATCATGTGTAGATCGAAACAAGACGCTTTGGAAAGTATACAAGTCATAAAAGCGGTACTAAACAAACTGGACCTTACACTTAGTAAAGAAAAGTCTCGACTGGTTAATATCTGGGACAATACGACGGGCTTTGACTTCCTTGGTTTACACCATCGAAAATTTCCCATTCTTCTCAAGGGTGGAAAGAAAATGTACGTCATGTCACACATTCCGAGCAAGAAGGCTATGAAGGAAATGAGAAGGAAAATCAAAGAGTATACCAAACCGCGCAACAAGTTGTACTGGTCACTAGACGAGCTGATACAAGGGCTGAATCGAAAACTTCAAGGTTTCAAGAATTATTATTCACTTTCACCCATAGGAGCTAAGTGGTTATGTCGCATCGACTGGTATGTTCTGACAAGACTTGTGCTCTTTAACAACAAGAAAAGGAATAAACAAGCGAGACATGCGCGGATGAGAGAGATAGCAAAAGCTACAAGAGGAATTCTTGTGAAGCTTGCCGTACGCGATAACCGAATGCCAAGGAAAGAAGAACATCGGAAAGCCGTATGAGGGAGAACCTCACGTACGGTTTGATGAGGGGGAACTGAAAGGAGTAAGGCGACCAAACGGTCGCCAGAAAACGTCAGTTCTCTACTCTACACCCTGAACAACTTCTTCGAAGTCTGCTGCTTTTGGCCGCGGTTCTGCCTTTGGAGTGGGAGGCGGCCAGGGATGACCCCCAGCAAAGATCCCAACCCGCCTGAGCGTTTTCACCTTTTTCGTATTATGAGGTCAGCCAGAAAAAACTGGCTGGCCATTTTTCATGGAAATGGCTTTACTCTATTGGTAGCCGGGTAGAACGATCCCCTTTTTGGGAAAAACCCGTGGAGGAAACTGTTCACCCCCTACTTGTACAACTATGTTTGGGCTGGTTGGGACAAGATCCCGTATCACATGCGAAGCTATGGCATACAAGTGCTAAAGGGGCTGCCGGTAAAAGAAGTGAGGGGAAGGAAGAACGTGAATCCAGTTGTAGGAATCGATGTGGCAAAAGGAGAAAGCCAAGCACAGATCTTTCTGGATCGGAACAAATTATACGGAAAAGGATTTCGTTTTTCGCATACCATAACAGATTTGGAATGGCTTCATGGAAGGCTAAAGGAAGTAGAAAAGGACAGCGGTTGTCGTCCAGCAATTATTCTTGAGGCTACAGGTCACTACCACCTTCCCATTGTAGAGTGGGCAGAGGAGAAAAATTATGACCTGTATATCCTTAATCCCTTATTAGCCCAGCGGGCTAAGAAAACGCACCTAAGAAAAGTGAAGACCGATAAATTGGACGCGGTTCATTTAGGAGAACTTTATTACAAAGAGGAGTTTGAACCGTACCAAAAGCAGGAAACGCACTGGCTTCATTTACGTCATCTCACGAGACAACATGAGGCAATGACGGATATGTATGTTCAGACAAAATTGCAATTTCGGGCTGTCCTAGACCAGGTCTTTCCCACGTATGAAGGTGTGTTTGGGGATTTGTATTCAACGGTATCATTGGGAGTGTTGGAAATGTATTCAACACCAGGGGCGGTAAAAACGGCAGGAGTGGACAAGCTAGCGGAGTGTATGAACACAAAGCTTGTTCGTGGACGGTCACCGAAGTGGGCAAAGGAAAAGGCAATAGATATGATGGCAGCGGCAGAAAAAAGCCCCTTTCAAGAAGGGGTCCATGAGAGTTATGTGCTTAGTTTACGTATGTTCATCACGTTGCTACTTCAATACCAGGAGCATCTATCCAAGCTTGAAAAACAAATAGATGCCCTGGCTGAAGAAAAAAAAGAATATGATCTACTCCGTTCGATTCCCGGCGTGGGAAACAAGATTGCTGCCACAATCCTGGCCGAAATTGGGGAAATCGAACGGTTTGACCACGCAAAGAAATTGGTCGCATTCGCTGGGGTTGACCCAAGTGTCACATCCTCCGGAAAGTTCACAGCAAGCACAAACCGAATTACCAAACGGGGTTCCAAACGCTTGCGAAGAGCGCTGTACCAAGCTGTACAATGCGGAGTAAGAAGACGAAAGGGGTGTCTCTTACAAAGCTCAGTAAATCAGCGATTACGTGAGTATTATGACGTGAAAAAGGGGGAAGGAAAGCCCCACAAACAGGTTGTGATTGCTTGTGTGAATAAGCTAATCCGCTGGATATACTGCATTTTAACGAGAAGCGAACCTTATAAGGCTGACTTTCAGTCAGCGTAATGGAATGAATTTCCATAACCTCTCCCTTTAGAGAGGTTATTTTGCATGCTTTTCAACAATATAGCACAACTTCAAAGAAAATAATAAGGATACTCTTGACAAAATATTAGCTGGTTTCCTCCCTTCCACTACAGTTCCGAACAATCATTTGCTTTTTACCAAAATGCATGATACGATTACGGTTGTGTTCTTTCTAGGGTGCTATTATAGAATCAGGGATAAAGGGCATGTTCCGGATCGAAAGGAATAGTGCCCTTTTTTAGTGAGAATTTTATAGAAGAGGTTTTAAAAAAAAGGAGACTGAAAAGCATTGACTACTTTTTATGACTTTGGATTACAACATTCCGTCGTTCGTGCGCTTGGCAACATGGGATTTGAAGAAGCGACGGCGATTCAGGTGCAAACCATTCCAACAGCGTTGGAAGGCAAAGACCTGATCGGGCAGGCGCAGACAGGTACAGGAAAGACGGCTGCCTTCGGGATTCCGTTGGTAGAGCGTTTGGATGAACAGAGCGGCAACGTTCAGGGGATTGTATTGACGCCGACACGGGAATTGGCTGTACAGGTGGCAGAGGAGATCAACAAAATCGCCCAGTTTAAAAATATCTCCGCGCTGCCGATCTACGGCGGACAAGATATTACCCGTCAAATCAAGGCGTTGAAAAAGCGCCCGCAAATTATCGTGGCGACACCGGGACGTTTTATGGACCACATGCGTAGAAGAACCATTCGCCTGGATGCGATTGAGATCGTCGTCCTGGATGAGGCTGACGAAATGCTGAACATGGGCTTCATCGACGATATTAAAGAAATTCTCCAGGAAGTGCCGGATCAACGCCAAACACTGCTGTTCTCGGCAACGATGCCGCGTGCGATCCAAGAAATCGCGCAACAGTTCATGAACGAACCAACCATGATTTCTGTCAAAGCGAAAGAAGTTACGGTACCGAATATCGAGCAGCAGTACATGGAAGTGGCAGAGAAGCAAAAATTCGACGTCCTGTGCCGTTTGTTGGATATTCACTCGCCAGAGCTCGCCATCATCTTTGGAAGAACCAAGCGCAGAGTAGATGAACTGTCCGAAGCGTTGACCAAGCGCGGTTATGGCGCAGAAGGAATTCATGGCGATTTGAATCAAGCGAAGCGCGACAGCGTGCTGCGCAAGTTCAAAGAAGGGACCATTGAAGTGCTGGTAGCGACAGACGTGGCTGCCCGCGGTCTGGACATCAGCGGCGTCACACATGTATTCAACTTCGACATCCCGCAGGATTCGGAAAGCTACGTTCACCGGATCGGGCGAACAGGCCGCGCCGGGAAGACAGGTTTGGCTATCACCTTCGTGACTCCTCGCGAAATCGACCACCTTCGCTTGATCGAGCGTGCCACCAACCGTCGCATGGAACGCCGTTCGGTGCCGTCGATGTCTGAGGCGCTGGAAGGGCAGCAACGCATGGCATTGGAAAAACTGCTGGAGGCTAGCGGCAGAGACAATCTGACTGCCTATAAGACCCTTGCAGAGCAATTGCTGGAGGATGTGGATTCCGTCACGCTGGTATCCGCAGCGCTCAAATTGCTGACCAAAGAACCGGATACGACACCTATCCATCTGACCGAAGAAGCGCCAATCCGCGTCGGTCGCAAGAAAGCGCCGTACAAAGGAAAAGGCGGTCAAGGCGGCGGGTATGGCGGTGGTGGAAAACGTCCTTTCCGTCCACGCAGCGGCAGCGGTGAAAATCGCGGCGGCGGCGAATATCGTCCCCGCAGTGGCGAATTCCGTCCACGCAGCGGTGAATCCCGCCCGCGTTCTGGAGAAGGCAGCGGCAGGTCGTATAACAAGCAACGATAAAAGATCGGTGTCATTATAGGGGGCTGACCCTCAGGCAGAAGAAGAATCTGCTTGAGGGTCAGCCCTTTTTCAACTATTCAATTTTGGCAACAACGATAGCGACAAACTCGCATTTTGAATGAGTTGAGAGGCTTATGTAAACGCTTTATATTTGAGGAAGAAATACAAGTAAAAAGGAAAAGGGGGGTTCAGGATGGAAATGGTCAATAATCAAGCATCTTCTGGCGGTACACGAGTACGGGTGCAAAAGTTTGGACGTTTTCTCAGTGCGATGGTGATGCCCAACATCGGGGCGTTCATCGCTTGGGGACTTATTACTGCCATATTTATTCCTACCGGTTGGAAGCCGAACGAAGACCTGGCAAAACTCGTAAGCCCGATGATCACCTATCTGTTGCCGCTTTTGATCGGGTATACAGGCGGTAAATTAGTGCATGACGTCCGAGGTGGTGTGGTAGGAGCGATTGCCACGATGGGGGTTATCGTCGGTGCGGACATCCCGATGTTCATGGGTGCGATGATCATGGGCCCACTCGGGGGCTGGGTTATCAAACAAGTCGACCGACTCTTTGAAGGCAAGATCCGCGCGGGCTTTGAAATGCTCGTGAACAACTTTTCGGCAGGAATCATCGGCGGTTTGCTGACCTTGCTTGCCTTTACGGCGATCGGTCCGGTGGTAGAAGCACTGAACCACACATTGGCGGCGGGCGTGCAAGGAATTGTAAATGCCGGATTGCTGCCATTGGCGAATATCATCATCGAGCCTGCAAAAATCCTGTTTCTAAATAACGCGATCAACCATGGAATTCTGAGCCCAATCGGTCTGGATGAAGCATCCAAGGTGGGACAATCGATTTTTTTCCTGCTAGAGACCAACCCGGGACCAGGGCTGGGAATCTTGCTGGCATACTGGCTGGTCGGTCGAGGCAATGCGAAGCAATCGGCTCCGGGAGCTGTGATCATTCACTTCCTTGGCGGTATCCACGAAATTTACTTCCCGTATATTTTGATGAATCCGCGTTTGATCCTGGCCGTGATCGGCGGCGGGATGACAGGAGTGTTCCTGTTCACACTGCTAGGCGCAGGATTGGTTGCTCCCCCGTCGCCGGGAAGCATTTTTGCTCTGAGTGCCATGGCGCCTAAAGGCGGTTTGCTCCCGGTATTGGCAGGGGTGGCAGGTGCGACTATTGTGTCCTTCCTGATTGCGGCTGCTTTGCTGAAAATGAGCGGGAAAGAGAATGAAGACGAATTGGAGCAAGCGACAGAAAAAATGAAGGAATTAAAAGGAAATCAGCAAGCGGCTGCGAAAGGGGAAGAGAAGGTCGCCACTCCGGCAGCCGAAGTGAAAAAGGTAGTCTTTTCCTGCGATGCAGGGATGGGCTCGAGCGCGATGGGGGCTGCGACGCTGCGTAAAAAATTCAAAGAAGCGGGACTGGATGAGATTACGGTCATCAACACTGCGATCAATGATCTACCGCAAGATGCTGACATCGTCATTACCCACAAGTCTTTGACCAGCCGGGCGCAAGCAAAGCTGCCTGAGGCGGAGCATATCTCCATCGATAATTTCTTGAATAGTCCAGAGTACGACAAGTTGGTTACTCGTCTCAAGTAAAGGCAATAACGCTAGTGAAGAGCTAGCGTTATCCTTCTTTTCTTTAACTTGGGCCAGAATGGTAAGCAGGGGATGGAAAAGTGGGCGTATCCGCACGACAAAGGGAGATAATCGAGCTGTTGCTGCAACAGAATAAAAGCTGGACGGTCGCCGGGATAGCGGCGCAGGTCAAGGTCAGCACGCGAACGATTCACCGTGAACTGGACAGTCTGGAGCGCTTGTTTCGCCAATACCATCTGGAATTGGTAAGAAAAGCAGGCTCGGGCGTAGAACTGCGGGGGCATGATGAGCAGAAGCAGGAGCTTCGTCTGGCGGTTCTCCCGCAAGCCATGACGGGGTTCACGGTCGAGCAGCGTCAGATGATCATTCTCTGTGCCTTGCTGGAGGCTACAGAGCCCGTCAAGCTGATCTCCCTTGCCATCGATCTGAAAGTGACGAAGGCGACGATTAGCCACGACCTGGATGAGCTGGAAGGCAAGCTCGCCCCGCTTGAGCTCACATTATTACGAAAAAGGGGCTACGGGGTAGAGTTGCTGGGGTCGGAATCTGCCAAGAGAAGGATGATTGGCCGCTTGATCGCAGATCATCTGGATGACCACGAGCTGATTAGCCTGATCCGGGATAACATCCAGCATAAAACGCTGCATGCGGCCAACTCCTTGACCGAGCGTCTGCTGGAGCTGATCAACAAGGAAAAGCTGATCAAGGTCGAACAGGCGCTGGCACAGTTGGAGCATGATCTGCCGTATCCTTTGGCCGACAGTGCCTATATCGGTCTCGTCACGCATCTGGCGCTGACCGTCGAGCGAGTGCAAAAAGGAGAGAACATCTCATTTGACGATAAGACGCTGACGGAATTGTCCCAGACCCCGGAGTACCCGATCGCCCAAAAGATTATCAACCGAGTCGAGGAGTTGTTTCAGCTCCAGATGCCGTCTGCGGAGATTGGCTATATCACCATGCATTTACGAGGAGCCAAGCTCCGCCACTCTCAAGAAGACTGGTTTGGTACGGCCAATGCGGAACTGATGGACGCCACGCAAAGGCTGATTCAGGCTTGTGAGGACCGTCTGGGCATTCCACTGGCGAGAGACCGTTCCCTCTATCACGGTCTGCTTATGCATCTGGAACCCGCGCTGTATCGGCTCCAGGCCAAACTGGAGATCCGCAATCCGCTGGTAGTACAGATTCAAAGCCAATACCCGGAACTGTTCGAGGTGGTCAGGGAAGCTGTAGCGGCCTTATTCCCCGACCTGGAGGTGCCGGATGAGGAGATCGGCTATCTGGTGATGCATATTGGTGCCGCAGCGGAACGCATGAAACAGGAATGGCAGCGATACCGGGCATTGGTTGTCTGCTCCAGCGGCATTGGCTCCTCCCAGATCCTGGCGATGCGAATCAAAAAGGAGATCCCGGAGATCGTCAGCCTGCAAAATCTCTCTGCCTTTGATGTAGAGCGTGTCCCCAGGGCAGATTACGACGTGATTATTTCGACGATCCCTCTGCCGCTGCCAGGGCAGGATTACGTCATCGTCAGCCCTTTGCTGACACCAGAGGAACGGGAGAAGATCAAGGCTCATCTGCATCAGCGAAGTACCGGAATAGAGGATATCGCCCCACATGCGCCGATCGTTTCGAATGAAAGCAAAAACCCGCTGCTGCAATTGCGCGACATCCATCTGTACACGGGCTATGCGTCGCAAGTGGCAGCAGGAATTCGGGTATATCAGTGGGACAATGTGGGGGAGCTGGAATCCGTCCCTAATCTTCTGCGTCAGATTTGTAAGGAATTGAAACGACGTGGGACGATACAAGATGAAGAGGCTGTCGCAAGGAAGCTGCTGCAGCGGGAAAGGCTGGGCGGGTTGGGCATTCCCGGGACCTTTTTTGCCTTGTTTCACGGGAAGTATGCGGAAGTGGCACAGCATTCTTTTACGATCCATCAGCTGCGCCATCCCGTTTATCTGAGATCCATGGACGAACAGGAGATGCCTGTTCGGATGCTTCTTCTGCTCCTGGGTCCCCATGACATGCAAAAGGAAGGCTTGGAGATCTTAAGTGAAATCAGCTCGATGCTGATCGAGGATGAAGTGCAAGCTGTACTGGCAAAAGGCGAGGAAAAACCGATTGCCGACGAGATCGCCGGGCGGTTGCTCGTCTTTTGCCTAAATAAGACTGGATTGGAGAGATAGAGATGACAACGATACTGACAAAAGAAAAAATCATGCTGCAAGCAAAACCGAGTGACAAGTGGGAAGCGATTCGCCTCGCAGGAGAATTGCTGGTAAAAGCCGGTCATGTTACGCAGGAGTATGTGGATAAAATGAAAGAGCGCGAGGAATTGGCTACTACCTACATCGGCAGCGGTGTCGCCATCCCGCACGGCACCAACGAATCGAAGGAACAGATCAAGTCGACAGGCATCTCTGTTGTGCAAGTACCGGATGGTGTCGACTTCGGTGAAGGAAATACCGCATATCTGTTGTTCGGGATTGCCGGTGCCGGCGATGATCATCTGGAGGTCCTCTCGCAGATCGCCGTCATTTGCTCGGAGGAAGAAAATGTAAAAAAGGCGGCGCAGGCAACAACCGCTGATGAGATTTTGGCTCTGTTTGCAAAGGAGTTGTAGGCTATGTTGCAGGCAGTACATTTTGGCGCGGGAAATATCGGACGCGGGTTTATCGGGCAGCTTTTGCATCAGGCTGGCTACGAGGTCTTGTTCGTGGATGTGAATCAAGAGTTGGTAGACGAGTTGAATCGCCGGCGGTCCTATGAAGTGGAGCTGGCAACAGAAGGTGCGTCGTCCTCTGTGGTAGACGGGGTGCGGGCCATTAGCGGGCGGGATGTGCAGGTTGTGGCACAAGCGATTGCCCAAGCTGATCTGGTCACGACTGCCGTAGGGCCGCATGTCCTGCCGCATATTGCAGAGGCAATCGCATCCGGTATTTCTTTGCGAACAAAAGCTAGTGCCGAGCCGCTAAACATCATTGCCTGCGAAAATATGATCGGCGGGAGTGAGCATTTGAAGGAGCATGTCTATGATTTCCTCGGGGAGGCTGACCGGAAGCTGGCAGACAAGCAGATTGGTTTTCCCAATGCGGCAGTAGATCGGATCGTTCCTATCCAGCAACATGACGACAAGCTTCGGGTAACTGTCGAGCCTTTCTACGAATGGGTGGTGGATCGATCACAAGTGGTCGGGGAAGCACCAGCCATCAACGGCATCACGTATGTAGCGGGAATCTGGCCCTACATCGAGCGCAAGCTGTTTACCGTCAATACCGGGCATGCCGTGCTGGCTTATCTGGGCTACCTGCGCGGCAAATCGACAATTGATGAGGCGATGAGGGACGAGAGTATTTTGGCGGCAACTCGTGGCGCACTGAGCGAGACTGGAGCATTGCTGGTGCAAAAGCACGGCTTCGACGCGCAGACGATGGCCAAGTACAGGGAGAAAATTCTGGAGCGCTTTTCCAATCCGTTGTTGTCTGACCAGGTGACGCGAGTGGCGCGCAACCCGATCCGCAAGCTCTCGCCTGATGATCGCCTAGTAGGACCTGCGATGCAATGCGCGGAGAAGGGGATCGTCCCGGAAAATCTGGCACTGGCGATAGCGGCAGCCTTACGCTTCGATGATCCGGCAGATTCGGAAGCCCAACGCATCCAGGCCGATGCAGAGCAAGCAGGATGGGAGCAGATTTTGCCTAAATATACAGGGATACCGCTTACGCACCCGCTTGCGGCGATGATTCTCGGACATTTGGAATCACGGTAGCGTAAAGGGGTGCAAAGATAGATCAGGAAAGGTGGGAGTCAGATGTCTCGTGAGATCCCAGGAGTAAAAGCATCGGCTGGAATTGTCATTGGAGCGGCACTATTGCTTCATAATTCCGAGCTTGAGGTGAAGACCGTCAGCGTGGAGGATGCCGACGCGGAAATCAGACGTTTTCAGGAGGCTTTGGAAAAGGCAAAAGCTGACTTGCATGAGATCAGTGAGCGGGTGGAACGGGAGATGGGGGCGGAGCACGCGGATATTTTCCGGGCACATCTGATGGTTTTGGAAGACCCTGAGTTGGTAGATACCGTGACAGCAACGATTCAGCAGCAACGGGTAAACGCCGAGTCCGCCTTGAATGATGCCGCACAGGGCTTTATCAGCATTTTTGAGCAAATGGACAACGAATACATGAGAGAGCGGGCCGCGGACATCCGCGATGTCACCAGGAGGGTTCTCTCCTACCTGCTTGGAGTGGAGCTTGACATGCCCGGTCAAGCGAAGGAAGAAGTGATCGTAGTAGCCAAGGATTTGACCCCTTCGGATACCGCACAGCTGGATCGGCGCTATGTCAAAGGTTTCGTCACAGATATCGGGGGCAGAACCTCGCATTCCGCAATCATGGCGAGATCGATGGGAATTCCGGCTGTTGTGGGTACGCGGGAAATCACCACATCAGTCCAGCCGGGAAGCAAATTGATCGTAGATGGACACGCGGGTATCGTCATAGTCGATCCAAGCGAAGAGGAGATCGCTGCGTACCAAGCCAAGCAGGCGGAGTACGACCGCCAAAAAGCAGAGTGGGCACAGCTCGTCGACCGGAAGACTGTGAGTCAGGACGGCCATCATGTGGAGCTGGCAGCCAATATCGGCAGTCCGCAGGATCTGGCAGAGGTCATCGCTCATGGAGGGGAAGGCGTGGGACTTTTTCGCACGGAATTCCTTTACATGGGGCGCGAGGATTTTCCGACAGAAGAGGAGCAATTCCAGGCGTATAAGCAAGTGCTGGAGAAAATGGAAGGAAAACCGGTCGTTATCCGCACTTTGGACATCGGCGGGGACAAACATCTTCCTTATCTGAATCTGCCAGAAGAGATGAATCCGTTTTTAGGGTTTCGGGCGATTCGTCTCTGTCTGGACCAGCAAGAGCTGTTTCGGACACAATTGCGGGCTTTGCTCCGTGCCAGTGTCTATGGCAATCTGAAAATCATGTTCCCGATGATCGCGACGCTGGAGGAATTCCGTCAGGCCAAGGCCTTGCTGGAAGAGGAGAAGGAAGCCTTGCAAAGGAGCGGTGTCGATCTCTCGAAACCATTTGAAGTGGGAATCATGATCGAGATCCCGGCCGCCGCGATGATGGCAGATGTCTTTGCTGATGAAGTGGACTTTTTCAGCATCGGCACCAATGATCTGATCCAGTACACATTGGCGGCGGATCGCATGAATGAGCGGGTCTCCTATCTCTATCAGCCGTATCACCCGGCTGTCCTGCGCTTGATTCGTCAGGTGATCGAGGCCGGGCATGCGAAAGGGAAATGGGTCGGGATGTGCGGGGAAATGGCTGGCGATCCAATCGCCATACCAATTCTTCTGGGCATGGGGTTGGATGAGTTCAGCATGAGTGCCAGCAGCATTTTGCCCGCTCGCCAGCAGATCGGCGGAATCAGCCGGGAAATGGCCGCAAAGGAGATCCCGCAGATTCTTGGGATGAGCACGTCGCAGCAAGTAGAGGATTTTGTTACGAACAGATTTGCCCACATGAACAGCTAGGAGGCAGAGCAGATGATTGAGAAAAAAGTAGTTGTGGGACTCCCGCATGGTTTGCATGCCAGACCTGCTGCCAACTTCGTAAAACTGGCAACCACTTTTAAAAGCGAGATCAAGCTGGTGAAGAACGAGAAGGAAGCCAACGGAAAAAGCATCATGGGCGTCATGGCTTCGGCAATCGCCAAAGGTGACGAAATCTCGTTGGTCGCAAACGGTGTAGATGAAGCCGAGGCTATTGCAGCATTGGAGAAGGTGCTGCTGGAAGAGGAATAAAAGAATGGTTTTCAAGCAAAAACAGCCCTCTTTTTGAAAGAAGGCTGTTTTTTTTTGCGAAGTTTAAATCAAGAGCAGCGAAACGAAGGAAAGCAACACCGAAGTAATCGACATGGCAATCAGTGGACGGGATGCTTTGCGCAGGTCGCGCAGGTTGATGTTCAACCCCAGTCCGACCATGGCCATTGCCAGGATGAAGGTCGTTGCCGTTGCAGTCGATGTCAGGAAGGATTCACTGACCGGGATATACGTACCCAGCACGTAGCTTCCGAACAAGCTCATGCCGAGGAAGCCAAGCAGAAAATAGGGAAAACTAATTTTGGCATCCCCGTCTGCGCTCCCTTTTCGCTTCATCAAGTAGACCAGAACGAGGCAGAGCGGGACAAGCAGCAGGACGCGCCCCAGCTTGGCGAGCAAAGCCATCGCCAAAGCATCTTCCCCGGCGGGAGCGGCAGCCAATGCCACATGTGCCAGCTCGTGCAAGGTCATCCCGGACCAGATTCCGTAATCAACCGGGGATACAGGCAAAAATGGCATCAGAATCGTGTACATCACGGCGAAGATCGTTCCGACGAGGGCGATGATGCCCACGCTGATCGCTGTCTCGTCGTCTTTTGCTCTGACGATCGGGGAAACAGCGGCAATGGCTGCAGCTCCACATACTCCAGTACCAATCCCGAGCAGCAGGGAAAGCTTGAAGTCCGCCTTCAGCGCTTTTGCGATCAAGAGCGTGGCCAAGATCGAAAAAAGGATGACGCCGACATCGTACAGCAGAAGACCAAGGCCCTGGGCGAAGATCACGTCTACATTCAATTTTAATCCGTATAAAATGATGGCGAGACGAAGCAATTGTTTGGCTGAAAATTGAATCCCTGGCCGGAGCGCTTCCGGGTAACCGAATATTTGCCGATAGGCGACAGCGATGAAAATGGCACAAGCCAACGGGCCAACGCGGTCAAAGACAGGGACAAGGGATAAACCATAGCCGAGCAGGGCAATCAAAAACGTAAACGCAATGCCGCCGAGCCACAAAGGCAGGGGAGATGGTACCGTTGCCGCTGCCTGTTTTTGTGCAACGTCCACTTCTGGATTCGATTGAGTGCCCATACCTACCATTCCTCCTCCGTTACTACCTTTATCTTAAAGGATGATCATGCATAAGAAAAATAAATCATCACTATAATGACGATAAGTAAATTGTTATAATTCGGGGAAGGAGCTAGGAGGGATTGGTCATGGAGCAACTCTTGCGCGTGCTGATCGCGGTAGCAGAACGGCAGAATTTTTCTCGGGCCGCCGAAGACCTGCATATGACTCAGCCCGCTGTGAGCCAGTATATCAAATCATTGGAGCAGGCACTCGGCTGCAAGCTGTTGGAGCGCAATAACAAATACGTTCGGCTGAACAAGGCTGGCGAGATTGTCTACTACCATGCCAAAGAGATCTTGGGCATGTACGAGCGCATGCAAAACCTGGTGCACGACCTGATGTATACGCCGAGCGGTCATTTGACGATTGGAGCAAGCTACACCTACGGGGAATACGTGCTGCCGCATGTCATTGCCCGCCTGCGCGAGCTGTACCCACGCATTACGCCGTCCATTACGATCCATAATTCCCGAGTCATCTCGGCGCAGGTAGCCAATCGGCAGTTGGATGTAGGGATCGTCGAGAGTGAGCATGTGGGAGAAAAAATGAACGTCGAGCCTTTTGCCGACGATCAGATGTACGTAATTGTCTCGAGCGATCATCGACTGGCCCGGCAATCCGAGGTAAGGGTTGAGCAGCTTGCGGATGAGACCTGGATCGTACGCGAGGAAGGCTCCGGGACACGGGAGGCAGCGGAAAAATTGTTTCTTTCTTTGCAAATCGAACCGTCGAAGCGAATGGAATTCGGGAGCACACAGGTGATCAAGGAATCCGTGGAGGCGGGTCTGGGAATTAGTCTCCTGTCCGATTGGGCGATTCGTAAAGAGCAGAAGCTCAAGACACTGCACATCTTGCCCGTAGCGGGAACGCCGTTGACCAGGAAATTTTCGATCGTTACCCAGTCAGACTCATTTCGAACCAAGGCTTTGGAGCTTTTTCTGGAGCTGCTTCGGGAAAACGCTTGCAATTCTTCCGGCCTTGTCATAAAGTAAAGAGACAGATAAAGTGTCAGAATACTCTCGCTTTATCAGACAAGTGAACAGTCAAAAGGCAAAGGCGCCAAGAGCAATAGGGTCGTTCCCTGTTGTTGCGGCGCCTTTTTTGCGTTTTGGAAACGAGGTTTGGAGGGAGCGTGACAGGCATGGAAAAACCGATTCGCGCAACACCGCTTGCTGTGCGTCTGATTCCAAATGTAGATGCGCAGTTTGCAGAAAAACTGAATCTGGCACCGAATATCCGCAGCTTGGGTCTCTTCACTTCGACGATTGACGATGTGGGGTATACCGCCATCGATGAAGCGACGAAGAAAGCGGCAGTCGAAGTTGTCTATGCCAAATCGTTTTACGCCGGATCCGGCCATGCCTCTGGTCCGCTTTCCGGAGAATTCATCGGCATCATCGGAGGGGCGACGCCGTCGGAGGTGCAAAGCGGGCTGGATGCGGCGGTATCATTTTTGGAGAACGGCTCGTGTTTTTATGCCCTGAATGATGAGGGGACACATGCCTATTATGCCCACGTCGTCTCAAGAACCGGGAGTTACTTGTCCAGTCAAGCGTCCATTCCCCTAGGTGAGCCCCTCGCATACCTGATCGCGCCCCCGCTGGAAGCGATGGTCGGAATCGATGCTGCCTTAAAAGCGGCGGATGTACAGATGGTGCAGTTTTTCGGGCCGCCCACAGAGACCAATTTCGGCGGTGCACTCTTGACCGGAAGCCAGTCGGCATGCACCGCGGCGGCAGAAGCTTTTGCCGAATCAGTGAGAAGTGTGGCCCGGCAGCCCGTAAAGCGATAGAGGAGAGAGTAGCAGGAGGAAAACGACATGAGCGTTCAAGCATACGCACTTGGAATGATCGAAACACTGGGTCTGCCCGCTCTGGTCGCTGCCGCAGATGCCGCCGCGAAAGCAGCGGACGTCCGGGTCGTGACGTATGAGGGGGTTGATGCGGGAATCGTGACCGTGTACGTGATCGGAGATGTCTCATCCGTCCAGGCAGCCGTAGACGCGGGTGCAGATGCGGCAAGACGGGTAGGCAGGCTGCTTCACTCGCATGTCATTCCGCGCCCGGATGAACATGTGCCGAAGATGATCAAGCAGTTGGCAGCCCTGTCGATCAAGGCGGAGGATGCATCTGTGAAAACCAAGGCGGCAGCGAAGAAGGGCGAGCGGGAGCGTCCTGCACAAGCCCAGCAGAAGGAGACAGGGGGTGATCAGGCGCCATGATCTTGGATGCTGATCTCGTCTCTATTCAGGAAGTGCGCACCGCGCTTTCCCAAGCACAGGAAGCGCAAAAGAAACTTGCCGCCTACAGCCAGGAGCAAATCGATGCGATTGTGGCATCGATGTCCCGTGCAGGGATCGAGGCGGCAGAACGGCTTGCCGCCATGGCGGTCGAAGAAACGGGCTTTGGCAATGTGGCAGACAAAAAGGTAAAGAACCTTTTTGCGGCAAGAGATGTATACAACGCCATCCGCGAACAAAAAACAGTTGGAATTATCGGTAAGGACGAGGCAAACCAGGTATGGGAGGTCGCACACCCAGTCGGAATCATTGCGGGAATCGTCCCGTCTACCAACCCGACCTCGACAGCGATGTTCAAGGCGATGATCGCCGTAAAGGCGGGAAATGCCATCGTCATTAGCCCGCATCCCTCGGCAGCCCGCTGTACGCTGGAAGCGACCAGGGTGATGGCGAAGGCAGCCGAACAGGCGGGAGCGCCGCCGGGATTGATCCATTGCATCAGCACTCCAACCTTGCAAGCAACTCAGGAGCTGATGAAGCACAAGCTGACCGATCTGATTCTTGCTACAGGGGGAACGCAGATGGTCAAGGCGGCGTATAGCTCCGGCAAGCCGGCGTACGGTGTCGGACCGGGCAATGTCCCGGTATTGATCCATCAGAGCGCCGATTTGAACGCGGCTGCAAGACGGATCGTGCAGAGCAAGACCTTTGACTATGGCACGATTTGCGCCTCGGAACAGGCTCTGGTCGTCGAGGAGAGCGTCAAGCGGGAGTGGGTAGATGCACTCAAGCGGGAAGGAGCCTACTTCCTGGATGAGCGGGAAAAAGAAAAGGTGGCTGCTGTCATAGCGGTAAACGGTTCGCTGAACGCCAAGATGGTGGGTCGTTCCGCTCCGTCCATCGCGCATATGGCGGGCATTGCCGTACCGCCTGAGACGCTTGTACTGATCGGCGAGGAAACAAGCGTAGGAAAGGCCTATCCTTTTTCCATCGAAAAGCTGGCTCCTGTCCTCGCGATGTACACCGTACCGGATACGCAATCAGGTTTTGCGCGCTGCCGGCAACTGCTGGAGCTGGGTGGACTGGGCCACACTGCAGGCATTCATGCTGCGGACCAGCAGGTTATTGAGGCGTACGGCAAAGAGATGCCTGCATCGCGGATTGCCGTCAATACCGGAACTACCTTTGGCGGCATTGGTGCTACGACAGCGATTTTGCCGTCCCTGACCTTGGGCTGCGGAGCGCTCGGCAACAATATTACGTCCGACAACATTGGTCCCGAGCATCTTTTCAACATCAAGCGAGTGGCTTTTGGCGTCAGGGAAATGCCGCAGACGCCGCAAGAGGAAGGCAGCGTCTCGGCGGGCCAAGAACAGGTGCAGGAAGCTGTCTTGCAGGCTTTGTCCGGGATGAACATCACGATCAACCGGGAAGAAATCAAAAACATCATCCAATCCGTATTGGCGGAGATGAGAGGATAGCAAATCAAAGGAGGAAACGAAAATGGCAGGAGAAATGTCCGCACTGGGAATGGTGGAAACAAAAGGGCTGGTAGGAGCGGTCGAAGCGGCAGACGCCATGGTGAAGGCTGCCAACGTCAAGCTGATCGGCAAGGTGCATGTCGGCGGGGGGCTGGTGACCGTCATGGGTCGCGGTGATGTCGGAGCAGTGAAGGCGTCCACTGACGCAGGGGCAGCGGCAGCGGAAAAGGTAGGGGAGCTGGTATCCGTACATGTGATTCCGCGTCCGCACAGCGATATCGAGCTGATTCTGCCCAAACTGGAAGGGTAATACCCGATGTCATTGATCACGGAGTCCGCTTTGCGAGCCATGCAGAAAACAGGCATCCCGACCCCGTTTTTTCTGGGTAAAGGGGACATCTTGACACCGGCAGCGGCAGACTTTTTACGGGGGAGGGGGATTCAGGTGAAGGCTTTCGAGGAACAGCCGGATGAGGAGCTTGCTGCCCAGACGCCCAGGGAAATTCCTCTCGGGGTATCCAATCGGCATGTTCATTTGTCGCTCGAGCATGTGGAGAGGCTGTTTGGCAAGGGACACTCGCTGACTCCCATGCGCGAGCTCTCCCAACCCGGACAGTTTGCTTGCGAGGAGACCGTCACGCTCGTCGGGCCCAAAGGCAGTATCCACGGCGTCCGGATTCTCGGTCCTGCACGTACACAGACGCAGGTGGAAATATCCCGAACCGACGGGTACGTGCTCGGGGTAGCGGCCCCGCTGCGCATGTCGGGCGACATCGAAGGAACGCCGGGTCTGGTCCTGGTGACAGGCAGAGGCACGGTCGTACTGGAAAAAGGCGTCATCGTAGCCAAGCGGCATGTGCACATGTCTGTACAGGAGGCCCAGCAGTTCCAGGTGCAGGATGGCGACTCGCTAATTTTGGAGACACAAACAGACCGTCCGATCGTGTACCCGGATGTCATCGTCCGCGTCGATCCGCGCTTTGCCCTCGACTTTCACGTCGATCTGGATGAAGGCAATGCCGCCAATGTCAAGACAGGCGACCGGGTGAAGGTGATCGGGAAAAACGGCCGGTTTTACTCCGACTATCGGAGGGGATAGACGAGATGACGATCAACATCCGGGAAATGGTCGCGGCCATCACGAAGGAAATCCTGCAAGCGCAGTACCGAGAAGAGCAGGAGAAGGCACCGCGCGTCCTGTATGTGTTTTGCGACAGCCAGGCGCACGAAGCATATGGAGATCATTTTATTCAATTGAAAAAATACGGAATCTGCCATGACATTCTCTTTTTGGACGGAGAAACTTCCTCCTGGCTGGGTATGCATCAGATCGAGTGCGGAGGGGCGGGGAAAATCCTCGCCGCAGACGAATACGCTCCTGCTCCCCTGGAGGTCCCGGCGCAATACGAAGGCATTGTCATTCCAGAAATCGATCTGGACAATGCGGCGCGGATCGCCACGGGGTTAAAGGGGACGATCAAGGCAGAAATCGTCTTTTCGGCGCTGGTGACAGGCAAATTTGTCGTAGTCGGTGCAGACTCGCCGGGCTTGAAACGCGCGGATCGCCGCACGCTGCAGACCTTGGCATTGCCACCCGCCTATGAGCAATTGTTCCGTCAACATGTCGAGCAGTTGAAGGTGCTCGGGGTAGAGTTTGCGGAGCAGAAGCGTTTGGCGGAGCGTGTAATCGCCAGGTTGAAAGGCAAGCGGCAAGGCCAGGAGAGATCACACCATGCTACGGCAAGCGAACGTGTGGACGAGGAAGAGGCGGTATTTACCGGGAGGCTGTTAACAGCTGATTGGGTATACTCCCAACCTCAGCTTCGCGAGACAGTATTGCAGGTAAAAAAAGGTACGATCATTTCGCCTTTGGCCTATGATGCCATGCGCGAACGAAGCATTACGATCCGCATGCTGGGAAAAGGGTGATCCGATGTTTTTGGGAAAAGTAATTGGCAGTGTCTGGGCCACGCAAAAGGAAACAGGCATGGAAAACCTCAAGCTGATGGTGGTGCAGCCCATCGACTGGCGCGGACGTGACGGAGGGCAGACCGTCATCGCCGCAGACCGAATCGGCGCCGGGATCGGAGAGCAGGTCATCGTTTCCCGCGGTACGCCAGCCCGGATTCTTTTTGCCAACAACCATGTGCCGATTGATGCGGTAATCGTCGGAATCGTCGACTCGTTCGAGGTTCCGGGAGCAGCGGAGGAGGAATAGCGGATGGAACAGGAACGTTCGCGGGTGATTCAGGAATTCGTACCGGGCAAACAGGTGACGCTCGCGCACGTCATCGCCAATCCCGATGCGATGCTCTATACCAAGCTGGGGATCAATGAGGCGGGAGCGATCGGAATCCTCACCCTGACGCCGACCGAGACAGCGATCATTGCGGCTGATATCGCCACAAAGGCTGCGGATGTGGAGCTGGGCTTCCTCGATCGCTTTACAGGCTCGCTGATCGTCGTGGGGGATGTAGCGGCGGTAGAGATGGCGGTGGAGGCTGTCAACCGCGTATTAAACGAAAAGCTGCGCTTCACTCCGGCGCTGGTCACGAAATCATGAGCAAGCGCGTGATGGTAATTGGCGCGATCGAAGCGGGCAAATCCTCGCTGATCAAGGCTCTGCTGCAAAAGGAACAGCCCGCGCGGAAAACGCAGGCCCTGGAATACGCGGATTGGGTGATCGACACGCCTGGCGAGTATAGTGAGAATCCAATGTTTTACCGCACGCTGATGGCAACTGCGCTCGAAGCGGGAATGATTGTCATGGTGCAGGACGCGACTCGCGACCGCAACTACTTCCCGCCTGGTTTTTCCCAAGGCTTTCCCCATGCGTGCATCGGGGTCATTACCAAAGCCGATCATCCAGCAGCAGATGTGAAGCGGGCGGAAGCATTTTTGCGCCAGTCCATTGGCGGGGCGAGGATCTTTTGCACGTCGGCTCACACGCTGGAGGGAGTAGAGGAGCTGCGCAGCTTTTTGCAGGCCCATTGCAAACCGTAAACCTCTTTTCGTCAGGGAGTATTTGTGGGAAAATTATGACAATATACCCCTTCGAAAAGAGAGGAGCCTATGCAGTCATTACGAGAACTCTGTCTATCCGCTACCACCCTGCGCGAGGAAGATATCCGCATCCTGGAGGATTTGGCGTCCAAACTGCAGATTTTCGCCGATCTGTCGCAGGCTGACATGTTTATCGATTGCCCCACAGCGGACCACAGCTCTGCATTGGTCGTGGCTCAGGCTTCGCCTTCGACGGCGCGCTCACTGTACAGCGGTTCCGTCGTGGGTCAGTTGGCTACAGCGGGCAACGAGCCCGCAGTCATGTATTGCCTGTCGACGGGAAAAGCGGTCATCGGTTCGCGTGGCGTCTCCCAAGAGCAGGTCGTCATGCGGCAGAACGTGGTGCCGATCCAGAATGGCAGCGGCGAGACCATCGGCACTTTGATCACCGAACAAGACATTTCCAAGCAGGTCGAGCAGGAAAAAAACGTGGAAATGCTCAAGGAAACCACGGAGCATCTGAGTGAAACCCTGATTCAGTTTGCTGTTCCCGACATGCCCATTACCTCTCTCATGCACGAGGGGATGATCCTGTTCGATCAGACGGGGAGGATCACCTACGCCAACGAACGAGCGCACGAATTATTGCAGCAGATCGGGTTTGAATCCCCCCATAAAGGAGTGGGGATCGAGGAAATCTTCGCCTGGCGCGTCTCTCCGGAGTATTTCGTCCGACACGGCGGCTACGTCCAGGAAGAGCTGGCGCGCGGGAGAAATTTCATCATGATGAAGGCAGTTTCGGCAGCACGCAAGCCGGACATCATCGGCGGCATTATTTTGCTGCGGGACATCTCGGACATTCGGGAAAAAGAGAAGCAACTGATGATCAAGTCAGCCGTCATCAAGGAGATTCATCACAGAGTCAAAAACAATTTGCAGACGATCTCCAGTCTTTTGCGTCTGCAGATGAGGCGTTCCTCATCGCCCGAATTGGAGAAGGTGTACCGCGAGAGCATCAATCGCATCAACAGCATCGCAATCATCCATGAATATCTCGCTCATGATGGGCTGGACAAAATCGACTTTAAAGAGATTTTAACAAAAATATCCAAAATTATCGTCTCTTCCATGAGGCGCTCCGAACAGTCGATACAGGTGCTCATCACGGGCGAATCATTTTATCTGCCTTCAAACAAAGCGACCTCCTTCGCCCTAATCGTGACGGAGCTGGTGCAGAACTGCATGATCCACGCGTTCACGGAGCGTCAGGAGGGCGTCATCGCCATCGAGCTTGTTCCCAAAGAGAATTTTGTCAGTCTCTCTGTCACAGATGACGGGATCGGGATGGCGGATACGCAGCATATTTGGGAAAAGGGGCATTTGGGGTTGAAGATAGTGGAAACCCTCGTGCAAGAGGACCTCGAGGGCACGATCCACTTTCGCAATACAGGCAACGGTACGGAGGTTACCATTCTCTATCCGATACATAAGGAGGATGCAGATGACACAGCCGAGGATTATGGTCGTGGATGATGAGCCGGTCATTCGTATGGATTTGCGGGAGATGCTGGAAAACGAAGGCTATCTGGTCGTGGCGGAGGCCAAGAAC
This sequence comes from Brevibacillus panacihumi W25, assembly GCF_000503775.1. Taxonomy (GTDB): domain Bacteria; phylum Bacillota; class Bacilli; order Brevibacillales; family Brevibacillaceae; genus Brevibacillus; species Brevibacillus panacihumi_A. The sequence goes on from NZ_KI629786.1 coordinate 740,257, forward strand.
GGAGAAGAGGCGGTGTCGCTCGCACATCGCCACAAGCCAGATCTGATCATCATGGATGTCAAAATGCCTGTGTTAAACGGCGTCAAGGCGAGTCAGATTATCCGTTCCTTTTCGGACAGCTCGATTCTGTTATTGACCGCATACAGCCAAAGAGAGTTGATCCAGGATGCGCGCAAAGCAGGGGTGACAGCCTATCTGGTCAAGCCGATCTCGGAGGAGGATCTGTTTCCCGCAGTCGAAATTGCCTTGAGCCAGAAGGAGAAGGAAGCGTCACTCAAACGGGATATCGTGGAATTGAAGCAAAAAATCGAGGACCGCAAAGCAGTCGAGAAGGCAAAGGGGAAGCTCATGGGACAGTTGTCGCTGGAGGAAGGAGCCGCCTACAGATGGATGCAGCAGGTGAGCATGCAAAGGCGCGTGCCGCTGGCAAAGCTCGCCCAGGAAATTCTGGCGGATAAGCATCCAATTGAGCCTCTTGCTTGATGCAAAGGCGCAGATTTATGGGTGTGAAGGAAAAGTGAAGAAACTGCCGGGCAAGGATGCTTGAGTTGATCCGAATGCAGATGCATGCGGATGTTCGAGCATCCTTGTATTTCGGGAAGGAGTCTGAACGGCGGAGAGGAGGCGTGTATGGAGGAGCAGTGGATCAAAAGCGTCGGTATCGACGTGGGAACCAGCACCACCAAAATGATCGTGAGCAGGCTGCGGCTGGGGCGGATGTCCAGCACGTTTTCACTGCCGCGGTTTCAGATCGTGGAAAGACAACTGCTCTATGCCAGTCCGGTCTATACGACCCCGCTGATCGGTTTCGATGAGATCGATGCAGAGAGGATCGGAGCCATCCTGAAGGACGAGTACCAAAAGGCTGGGATCAGCCTGTCCGAGATCAAATCAGGTGCTGTGATCATCACGGGCGAGACGGCGAGCAAAAAGAATGCCCAGCATATCGTCCATCTTTTGGCGGAGCGGTCAGGCGATTTCGTCGTGGCGACCGCGGGAGCCGACCTGGAAGGGGTTCTTGCGGGAAAAGGGGCCGGCGCCCAAAAACGCTCTCAAGCTATAGCAGGAAACGTCGTCAACGTGGATATCGGCGGAGGAACGGCAAACGCAGTTTTCTTTTATCGGGGAAAGGCGATTGCTACTGTCACCTTTCATGTAGGCGGGCGTCTGATTCGCCTCGATGAAAGGGGGGCAGTCTCGTATGTTTCTCCGAACATCACCTCGTGGCTGACAGCAAAGGGACTGTCGGTTCGGGCAGGAGAGACGGCAACATACGCCCAGCTCCAGGAAATCGCTTTACAGATGAGCCGAAGCATGCTGGATTACCTCTCGGGGAGGGAACGGCAAATATCCGGTCTGCTTGTATCCGGGCAGCAGATGCAGGAAGTCATCCCGGTAGAAGAGTTCTCCATATCTGGCGGAGTCGGAGCGTTGATGCATGCTGACCCGGTACGAGATCTGACGGAAGTAAGCCGCTATGGCGATTTTGGACCGATGCTGGGTCAGATGCTGCAGCAGGTGAGGGAGCGTGAGACGTATCCGTTTCGCTGGATTGAGCCGGAACAGACGGTTCGCGCCACAGTGATTGGCGCAGGCATGCAAAGCACAGAGATTAGCGGCTCCACTGTCCACATCAAGCCGGAGCTGCTGCCGATCAAAAACCTGCCGATCCTGAAGCTGGAGCTTGCCCGCGAGGAGTGGGAAAATCCGGTCAGACTGCACCAGGAGGCAACCAGTGTGTACGAACTTGGTTTGCGTCTGTTCGGTTCCTCCACAGCTATTCCATTTGCCCTCGCACTGTCGGGGATCGGCTACTGCTCGTATGCGCTGCTGCAGCGGATCGCCCAGGAACTGGCAGATGCATACAAGCGATATTTTTCCGAAAGCAAAACGATGGTGGTTATCTGTGAGACGGATATGGCGAAAGCGCTGGGACAGGCGCTTTTCCTGCGCTGCAAAGGGGCGCCTGAAATCATCTGCATCGACCAGGTGCGGGTGGAGTACGGCGATTACATCGACCTGGGGGAGCCGATATCGGGAACGATTATTCCCGTTGTAGTCAAGACACTCGCTTTTGACGAACGGGCGTAAGAAAGAGGGGTGGATGTGATGAATTTAAAGACGAGGGTACTGGGAGAAACCTATCAGTTCCGCGATCTGAAGGAAGTTTTTGCAAAGGCAAATGAGGAGAAGTCAGGCGATCAGTTGGCGGGGATTGCTGCAGGCGATTCCCGCGAGCGGGTGGCCGCAAAACAGGTGCTGTCCGACCTCACACTGTCCGACATACGCAACCATCCGCTGCTGCCGGCAGAAAATGACGAGGTTTCGCGTGTGATCGAAGAGGGAATCAACGAAAAAATCTTCCGGGAAATTCAAAATTGGAGTGTCGCCGAGCTGCGCGAATATATTTTGAGTCATGAAGCGACAGACAGTGAGTTGAAACGCATCAGCCGAGGATTGAGCAGCGAGATGATCGCCGCCAGCGCCAAGCTGATGAGCAACCTCGACCTGATTACAGCCGCCGCCAAAATTCGCAATATCACCCACTGCAACATCGCGATTGGTCAGCCTGGTGTCCTGGCTGCCAGAGTGCAGCCCAATCATCCCGCGGATCATGTGCAGGGGATCAAGGCGGCGATCTACGAGGGATTGAGCTACGGGAGCGGAGACGCGGTGATCGGCATTAATCCGGTCATCGATACGGCAGACAGTGTGAAGGACATTTTGTTGATGACCAAAGAAGTCATGAACAAATGGGATATTCCGACTCAGAACTGTGTGCTGGCCCATGTCACCACGCAGATGCGGGCGATTCGGCAGGGGGCGCCTGCAGACATGATTTTTCAGAGTCTGGCGGGGAGCGAGGATGGAAACCGGGCATTCGGGATTGATGTCGCCTTGCTGGACGAGGCGGATGAACTGATCCGAAAGGAAGGGACGTCTACCGGGCCGAACTACTGGTATTTCGAGACCGGGCAAGGCTCCGAGCTTTCTGCGGAGGCTCATCACGGCATCGATCAATTGACGATGGAGTCGCGCTGCTACGGACTGGCCAGAAAATATAATCCGTTTATCGTCAATACGGTCGTGGGCTTTATCGGACCCGAGTATTTATACGACAGCAGGCAAGTCATTCGCGCAGGTCTGGAGGATCACTACATGGGCAAAATGCATGGATTGCCGATGGGCTGCGACGTCTGCTACACCAATCACATGAAGGTCGATCAGAACGACATGGACAATCTGGGAATTCTGCTTTCTGCTGCCGGGGTGAATTTCGTCATCGGCGTCGCGATGGCGGACGATGTAATGCTGAATTATCAGTCGACGAGCTTTCATGATATCGCCGCGTTCCGGGAGGTCATGGGCTTGCGTCCGGCTCCCGCTTTTGAGAAGTGGCTGGAGAAGATGGGCATCATGGAGAATGGCAAGCTGACTGCCATAGCCGGCGATCCGACGATCTTCATGTAAAAGGAGGTGGTGGCGCGAATGGAACAGCAACTGGATGTCCTGGTAGACAGGGTCGTAGCGGAGCTGCAGAAAAAGCTGGCGGAAATGGGCAAGCAGACGCCTGTACAAGCAGAGCCGGCGTTGGTGATGCAGGAATCAGAGGATTTAATCGATACTGCTGAAGCAGAACCGGAGAGAACAGCACATGTCCCCCATCCCAAGTGGGAGGCAGGATTGCAGGAGCTTCTGGAGAGCACGCCTGCACGTATCGGGGTCTGGCGAACAGGGGTGAGGCCCTTGACCCGCACGATGCTGCAGCTGCGGCGCGACCATGCGGCTGCTGTAGACGCCGTGTACGGCGAGGTGGATCAGGCGCTGCTGGACGAATTTTCTCTGTTTACGGTGGAGACGCAGTACGACAATACGGAGAACTATTTGAAGCGTCCGGACATGGGGAGAATTTTGAACGAGGAAGGAGTTCGTCTGCTGCAGGAACGCTGCCAGATGAGGCCGCAGGTGCAGATCGTCGTCTCGGATGGCTTGAGCGCGAGTGCGATCGACGCGAATCTGCGCGATGTGCTGCCTTCCCTCCTCGATTCTTTGCAAAGCTACGGACTAAGCTGTGGAACGCCGTTCTTTGTCAAAGGAGGCCGGGTAGCCAGCATGGATCACATCGGAGAACTGCTTGAGCCCGAGGTGCTGGTGCTGCTGATCGGGGAAAGACCCGGCCTGGTCACCGCCCACTCGATGAGCGCTTATATGTGCTACCGTCCACGCAAGGGAATCGTGGAGTCAGAGCGCACAGTCATCTCCAATATTCACGCAAAGGGAACATCCCCGATCGAGGCTGGAGCCCACATCGGCACGATATTGAGCAAAATGCTGGAACAAAAGGCAAGCGGCGTAAAACTGGTCTTGTGAACCTCCGTCTCGAGGGAGCACTGCGAAAGTCCACCAAACATCATGTAAACCGAAACCCCAGTGCCTTTAGGTACTGGGGTTTCAAATGTTTCGAGAATGTCACTGTAGTGGGGAGAAGCATGTTTCCGATCTGCGCTCCGGTCTGCGTCCGACAAGGGAGTGAAACTGTCCGCTCCACAGCGATCCCGGGGGAAGCGCAAAACGGCGCGCAGCTCAGAAGTTTACTCATAGGTTGCGCTTCTGTCTCCCCGGGATTCGCTGTTCCGCTAGGCTGGACTCCGCTAGTCGCTCCGCCTGGAAACATGCTTCTCCTCCGGAACAGCAGATTTTCAACAGGCTAAAACAATAGACGGTTTTTTTGCTTGGGGAGCAGAGTAAGCTGGCCGAGGAAAAAGGGAAATAAGCGGGAGGCATTTGGGATCTTGACCAAGCCGGAGCGGGAGGCGGAACCGGGTTTAGCGTCCAACCTTGCTGTACTTCTTCGAGACGGCTGCTTTTGGACGCGGTTCGGCCTTTGGAGCGGGAGGCGGCCAGGGATGACCCCCAGCAAAGATCCCAACCCGCCTTCGGCGTTTTCCCTTTTTCCTCACCTCCACTACAGTCTGAAGACCACAAACTAAAATGGCCGCAGCATGGAAAGGTGAATCCGCTCAAGGGATAGTGTAAAATAATAGAATCTCAAAGACGCGGATGTGGTTGGATGCTATTATTGGAGCAAATTTTTGCCCTCATCTCGATAATCAACCTGATTTTGGCCTCAGTGTTGATCTTTATGGAGCGTCGGAATATCGCCGCTACCTGGGCTTGGCTGATTGTTCTGCTGTTTTTGCCAGGCATCGGCTTCATTTTTTATCTGATCCTTGGCCAAAGGCTGAGCAAGAAGAAATTGTACCGGCTTCGAGAAGGGGAGTTTTCCCATTTTCGCGCAGCGATCGATAAACAAAAGCTGCTTCTGGAAAGAGGAGAGCTGGACACGAATGACCCGGCCATGGCGCGGCATCGGGACATGATCTACATGAATATCGTCAGTGACGGCGCTTATTACACGCAAGACAATGACGTCGAGATATTTCCGGAAGGACAGCCGCTTTTTGATGCGATGCTGGAGCAGATCGAGCAGGCAAAAGAGCATGTCCATCTGCTTTATTACATTTTCCGCAACGACGAGCTGGGCAGTCGTCTGGTCCAGCTGCTGGCTTCCAAGGCAAGGCAGGGTGTGGAAGTAAGAGTTTTGTACGATGCGGTGGGTTCAGCCAGTTTACCCCGGAGATTTTTTCGCCCGCTCGTGGCGGCTGGGGGGGAAGTCATTTCCTTTTTCCCGGGCCGCATCCCGTTTTTGAATCTGCGGGTCAACTTCCGCAACCATCGAAAGCTGGTGATTATCGACGGGAAGATCGGGTATATTGGTGGTTTCAACGTCGGCGACGAATACCTGGGAAAAAGCAAGAAACTGGGCTACTGGCGGGATACACATCTGCAGATTCGGGGGAAAGCAGTCTACTTGCTGCAGGCGCGCTTTTTTCTGGACTGGAATTTATCTGCCCGCAAGCGGATGGAAGAATCGCATAAGTACTTTCCAGAGATGAAGGAGAGTGCAGACGGTGTGGGGATCCAGATCGTGTCAAGCGGTCCCAATTCAGAGAAACAGCAGATCAAGCATGCCTACCTGAAAATGATCTACAAGGCGCGCAAAAGGATCTACCTGCAGACTCCTTACTTCATTCCTGACGACAGTATCCTGACCGCCTTGAAAATGGCTGCGATGTCAGGTGTTGACGTGCGAGTGATGGTTCCCGGCCGTCCCGACTCAAAGATGGTCTACTGGGCGACTCATTCCTATCTGGGGGAGTTGCTGAAGAGCGGTATTCGCTGCTACCAGTATGAGAAGGGCTTCATGCATGCCAAGACACTTGTGGTCGACACTCAACTGGCCTCGGTCGGTTCCGCCAATGTAGACATCCGCAGCTTTAAGCTCAACTTTGAAACCAACGCCTTCCTCTACGATTCAAAGGTCGCGGTTCAACTCGAGGAGCTCTTCCTGCAAGATCTCGACGAATGCCAGGAGCTGACGATGGCAGCTTATCTGAACAGACCGATTCACATGCGGATCAAGGAGTCTTTGACCCGTCTGCTGTCCCCGATCTTATAGCCGTATGACAGGAAAACCCAGCGGTCAGGAATGCCCGCTGGGCTTTTCATTGTGGAAAAGCGTATGGATGCAGTGCGTCAGCATCGCCTTTAGGGTATCGAAGGCGTAGTCCACATCGAGCCTCTCGCTCCATTGGTGGGCGTCCCGTCCGATCGGGCCGAGGTTCAATACGGGTACCTTCAAGTCCTCCATTTCCTGTAGGGGGATGGAGTAGCCTTGATTCCACAACGGCATATTGCGAATGAGCGGCTGCATCGAACTTGCCGGGTATTGCAATCCGGCATAGCTCAGATCAGAAATGCCGCCGAAGTAGTTCTGCTTAACCAACTTCACCTTGTGCTTGGCCAGCGCGTAGGCTTCCAATTCGGATACAGTTCGCTGGATCAGCGGATCAAGGCGCGAAGAGATAGCCGGGTAAAAAGGCGGGGCAAAAAAGAGAATGATCATCGGCGCAAGCTCTTTGCAAAGGATTGCCAGCTGATCAACCAGCTCAATCGTCAGATCACGGTCATCCTTGTCATTCCGATTCGCCAGGACAGAAGCGTGCAAGGCTTGCAGCTTCTCTTCTCCGTATGTGCGAAGGGCGTAGTCATGCAAGGTTTCGTAGGACATGACCTGAATGGAGAAGGGCTTGGGCTGAAAAGGGCTGAGGCCAGCAAACTTCTCTGCCTGATGCGTCCATGTCTGCACCATCCGTTCGGCTGCGTTTTGGGCGGCATCCAGCAGGGGCTGTACGACATCTTCCATCTTCTTTTCCAGCAGGAAGAGATTGAAAAGGGTAACAGCGCGATGCGGGATCTGTACAGAATACTCTTTTTTCAAGTCCTTTTGCATCAGGTTGGTTGGCGGAGGAGTCGACTCGCCCTCCACGATTTCGCAAAAGGACGTGTTCAGCTCCAACTCGCAGGTAAGCTGGGAAGCCATGTAGTTGCCGTTCAGTCCCGCAAAGGGCTCGCCTACATGGGTTTCCTTGCCGTAGCAAAGGAAGCCCGGCAACACTTTCCCGATGGAACCCGTATACAAGTAGTTGCTGGGGTCGCCGGGAAAGCGCGGGAAGACGGGTTCTGAGTTCAAAAATGTCCTGTATTCCAGGCCGAATTCCCGGCTGAGCTCCAGCAGGGCGGGAACGGCTGCGCGCATCCCTACCGAGTTCACCTCTTCGTCAGGTACGGTCACCAACAGGAGATTGCCGTCGAACTCCCCGTTACACGCCTGTTCGATCAAAGACAGATGAAGGGCCAGCCCGCATTTCATATCCATCGTTCCCCGTCCAAACAGCCAATTCCCGTCGCGCAGATCGCGTTGAACATCAGCGGGAAGCTCATGCTGATGGGCGTGAAAGTACGAAGTCAACTCTACGGGGTCAAAGGCATGCGTTTCCCAGGCGCCGTAGTCTTCCACCCCGACGACATCAAAATGGCTGACCAGAATGACCGTATCTCGTTTCCCTGCCTTTTTGACCAAGGCGGTGACGAGGTGGCGTCTGTCATCTGTGGGAGACGTGCGGAGATGTTCGGGATGCTCCTGAAAATAGGGAAGAGTCTGCAATTGCCGAGTCAGATAGTCGGGCAGCTGTTTTTCTGCCAGAGAACCAGTTATGCTTGGGATTTTGACCAGCTCGCATAAAAGCTGGGTCAACTGCTCTTTGGTTTGCCATTTTGCCATAGGGAAACCTCATTTGCCGTGGAATGGGTAACAAGCTATCTCCCCGATTATTCCTTCCTCATCGCCATTTTCCTGCCTCTGAATTAATTCCTCTACACGTCGATGGACAGAATGCCGAGCGGTCCTTCTTCATTGATAATCGGCTCCAGATCGTATACGGAGATCGGGAACATGGGAAACCCGACATAGTAGGGGGAGAGCTCGTAAAGCTGATAGTAGATGACCAATGATTTGTCAGCGAGATAGAAGTCCTGTTCCGGAGAAATGGCAGTAAATGGGCTCAAGGTAGGCAAATTCCTTTGTGCGATCTGTTTTTTAATGTTGTCGGATAAAACTCGTACGTAATCACTGCCTGGCTTGAACAATTCGCGCAGGGTATAGATTTTGCCCGTCTGTATATCGGCCGACAAGGAACCGAGAAAAGTCATCGGGTGAGCCATCCGGGGGGTGTAGGCGAAATTGCTCAGGGTGACGCTGAAAATGCCGCGCTCATTGGTTTTGACTTCATAGCTTCCCTGCATTTGCGTGTTTCCTTGAACCTGTACGCGCTCCTGTTCGCGGATTAAGCCCTGGACAGTATGGACAATCGACTGGTTGATCTGATGTTCAGCCTGTTGGTTGGCAAGACCGGTCAGCTGCGGGTAGTAGATCGTCGTATTGGGACGTGTCAGCGTTCTCGCAATGACGCTTGCGGGCAGTTGGTTTCGTTCCATCTTTAATGGGTGCCTCCCTTTTCTCCAAATCATGTTCTTCCTATCAGCCTATTCGGATCGGGAAAAAGTGGTCAGTCTAACCAGTGCATGAGGGAACAAAAATTTCCCAATTCTTTATCATTTTCTTCACATATTGACAATCAATAGGCGTTTGAACCGTCTTATAATGGGGAAGAACACCAAAAGTAGCAGAAAAAAAGGGGGGGATAATCTTGATTCAGTTGGTTCGAAACACCCTGACGAACAAAGAAGGATTCATGATTTTTGTGCTATGGAATCATCTTTGGGTGGCAGGATTGATCGCATACCAAATGGACCTCAACTTTTGGATGGTCACATCATTGGGACTGCTGGTCACGCTGATTGTATCGCCGTATTATTTCATTCGTAAGGACAGCCGGATTATACGCTACCTGGTAGCCATCGGACTTATGTTTTATGCCATTTCTTTCGATCACTTTACCCCTTATGAAGAAGTCTCTTTTCTGGCCTTTATCGTGATGGGATTTTTGGCTGCATATCTGGATTGGAAGCTAGTGGTTTTTGCCGGAATTGCGCAGTCCGCCGCTACTGTCGTCAGTTTTTATACCCAACAGTACGATTTGTTCAGCGGAGACTTCTCGGAAATCAATCTGATCGTGCGCCTGGTGACCATCGTATTAATGATGGTGTCGGTGACGTACCTGTGTCTTGCGGGGCAGACCTCGCTTAATCGGGCTAACGCTGCGAGACAGGAAGCTGAGGAAAAAGAACAGCGGCTGGGCGAGATGCTGGAGCAAATTCAGTTGATGACCGAGCAGTTGGACCGCACCTCGCAGTACGTGCATGGACACGCGGAGGGAACCCGACAAAATACGGATGAGATGATGATTGCCTTCAAGGAAGTCGCGACAGGAATGGAGGCACAGGCTAACTCCACTGTGAAGATCGAGGAGGAAGTCCAGCAGATCGACCATGAAATTGTCTCGGTTACCGAAAAGGCAAACATGATGAAGGAAGAGGCCGTTCAAAACAACAAGCGTCTGGTAGACAGTGTACATATGATGAACGAGTTGTCGGCGCAGATGGAGCAGATCGTACAAGCTGTCTACGTCGCCTCATCGACCATCAACCAGTTGAACAGCCAAGCCAATCGGGTGGAGGAAATCGTCGGAGCCATCAATCAGATCGCTACGCAAACCAATTTGCTCGCTCTCAATGCCGCGATCGAGTCTGCTCGTGCAGGCGAGCACGGACGTGGTTTTGCCGTCGTTGCTGATGAGGTTCGAAAGCTGGCAGAGGAGAGTGCGACCGCAACCCAGGAGATCACCCAAATCCTGCACTCGCTGCATCAGGAGAGCAAGAATGCCGTCCACCATATGAGCAACGGGGAAACGTCTGTTGCGAAAGGCAAAGAATTGGCGGAACAAACTGTCGAGGCGATCGAAATTGTTCGGGCGGGGATGGAAAACCTTCTTACAGCCACAGAGCAGGTTCGTGAAAGCATGGACATGGTCAAAAGACGCTCCGGGGAAGTGGCGGCAGAGATGTCCACCATTACTGCGGTGACTGAAGAGTCGGTGGCAAATCTGGAAGAACTGTTTGCCAACGCAGAGAATCAGCAGTACAAGGTGCGGGAGATCACAGAAGAGCTGGGTGAGCTGAATACGCTGTCGCACCGTTTGCAGCAGTCATTCCAAAAAAAGGATCAGGCGTAAACTGCATCTTTTGTCGAAAATAATTTGCGTTTTACAAAGAGTCTGTTAAACTAAATAATCATAAAAACTGAACAGATTCACCTACCTTATCAAGAGCGGCGGAGGGACTGGCCCGATGAAGCCCGGCAACCACTGTACCATGTACAGCAAGGTGCCAATTCCTACAAAATCCATGCAAAGGATTTTGGAAGATGAGGAAGAGGATAGCCGCAGACGCAAAACTCTTCCGATAAGGAAGAGTTTTTTTATGCATAAAAGAGAAAGGGGAAAATACACGAACATTATAAAATATTTGTAACAAAATGTACGTATATATAGTTGTATTTTTGCCTGAAAACACGTACATTAACTACTAGAGATCAAAAAAGCGAAAGAATTTATGTAGGAGAGGGAGACATCATGAAAAAGTTATGGTTGGCTTTAACCACATTCGCTGTTTTGGCGACAGGCTGCGGCAGCGCTGGAACTGCTCCGGCAGACAATGGTCAAGCGGCTGGACAAGCTCCGGCAGAACAAAAAGAAGAGACAGGGGCGAAAAAGCGCATCGCCTTGGTGCTGCCTGAGAAAATCGGGGTCAACCCGTTCTTCCAGCAAATGGATGAAGGCGCGAAAAAAGCGGCTGAAGAATTTGGTGTTGATTTGAAAACGATTGAATCGACTGACTACGGCGCTATCGAAGAAAATTTGCGTGTCGCGGTAGCGGAACAATATGATCTGATCATTACTTCGTCTTTTGAATCCGAGGATGCTTTGAAAAAGGTAGCCGGCGAAAATCCGGATCGCCAATTTGCCATTATCGATACGGTAATTGACCTCCCGAACGTGCGCAGCGTTACCTTCCGTGAACAGGAAGCGGCTTACCTGATGGGTGCCGCGGCTGGTCTGGCGACGAAAACAAACAAGGTCGGAATGGTCGTAGCGATGGACATTCCGCTGTTGAAAAAATGGACAGGCGGATTTTCGGAAGGGCTGAAAGCGACCAATCCGAACGCGGAGTTCCTCGTCAATTATGTAGGCAGCTTCAACGACCCGGCAAAAGCGAAGGAAATGGCATTGCTGCAGGCTTCCCAAGGAGCTGACTTCATCAATGGCGCTGCTGCTGTCGGGGATCTGGGTGTTTTTGAAGCAGCCAAGGAAAAGGGCTTCTATACAGCAGGACAAGACGTGGACCGTACGGTGATCGATCCTGAGCATATCGTACTCTCCCAGTTGAAAGGGACAGATGCGGCTGCCTATGAAACGGTAAAAGCATTCGTAGAAGGAACCTTCCAACCAGGCGTCATCACATACGGATTGAAGGAAAAAGGCGTTGGCGTAACCTATGTCACCCATGAGAGCGCGACACCGCTCAACGCGTTTATCGGACAAGAAGTGATCGACAAGGTAAAGGCAATCAGCGAAGAAATCGTGGCAGGTACGCGCAAAGTGCCTGAATCGTTCTAAACGAACAGTTGGGAATAGACGTGACCGGCTACGATGGTAGTCGGTCCGCTGTTTGTCTGGGGAGAGGAAACGGAAAAAAGGAGGGGATCGCGATGGTACACCGATTAGAAATGAGGGAAATGACCAAGAAGTACGGCGACTTTACCGCGAACGACAAGGTATCCATCACCCTGGGTGAAGGGGAAGTGCATGCCATCGTCGGGGAAAACGGAGCGGGAAAAACGACGCTGATGCGGATGCTGTACGGCATGGAGCAGCCGACGTCCGGGGAAATGGTGCTGCATGGAAAACCGGTTGTCTTTCGTGGTCCCGATGATGCGATCCGACACGGGATCGGGATGGTTCACCAGCACTTCATGCTGTTTGGAGAGTTTAGTGTTGCTGAAAATATTGTCATTGGCTACGAGCCCAGCAAGAGCGGCTTTTTCCAGCGAAAAGAGGCCGTAGCGAAGGTCAGGGAATTGAGCGAGCAGTACCGCATCCCCGTTGATCCGCTGGCACGAGTCGCCAGTTGCTCGATCGGAGAGCAGCAACGGGTGGAAATCCTCAAGGTTTTGTACCAGGGGGCAGACATTATCGTGCTGGATGAACCGACGGCTGTCTTGACGCCGCTTGAGGTAAAGGATTTGCTCAAAACGATCCGTCATCTGGCAGACAGTGGAAAGAGCGTCATCCTGATCACGCACAAGCTGCAGGAAGTGATGGAGGTAGCGGACCGGATCACGGTATTGCGCGGCGGAAAAGTCACCGGGAGTGTAGCGAAAGAGGAGACGGACGTCGACGATCTGGCCCGGCTGATGGTAGGCAGGGAGCTGCAGCAGCTAAGCGAAAGGCTTCCTTTGGACGGCAAACCTCTCTTGCAAGTCGAAAACCTGACAATCCGCGACAAACAATTGTTGCTCGATCGAGTCAGCTTTGCTGTCCATCACGGGGAGATCGTCGGAATCGCTGGCGTCTCGGGCAATGGTCAGTCGGAGCTGCTGCAAGCCATAAGCGGGCTACGGACGGTACAGGAAGGAACCGTTCGACTGGGCGGTGTCGATGTCACGAACCAGTCAGTCGCCAAGATCCGTGAGACGGGGCTTTCCCACATACCGGAGGATCGTTACCTGTGGGGAGCTGCGAAGACGGAGAGCGTGGAAGAAAATGCGCTCATGGGGTATCAGCGAAAAGCTGCCTACAATCGGCGCGGAGTGATTGCCCGGGATGCCTTCCGCCGTGTCGTGCAGGAGTGGGTCAAGCGTTTTGCGATCAAGACGGGTTCCCGGCAGCTCCAAGAGCAGGCAGGCAATCTGTCAGGCGGAAATTTGCAGAAGCTGATCGTTGCGCGTGAGCTGGGCCACCAAACGGCGTTTCTAATGGCGGCTGAACCGACGCGTGGCGTAGACATCGGTGCGATGGAATACATCCACCAGGCTTTGATCGAAAAGCGCAACAGCGGAGACGGCATTTTGCTCGTCTCCTCAGAGTTATCCGAAATCTTGGCATTATCGGACAGAATCCTGGTTATGTACAAGGGGAAAATCGCAGGGGAATTATCCCGTGCGGAGGCTTCGGAAGAAAAAATCAGCGTGCTGATGGCAGGAGGAAGCATTCATGGTAGCAGTCAAAGAGCTATGTAAGTCACTGGTTCAGCCGCTGTTGGCTGTCTTCATCGGCTTGTTGACTGGTGCGGTGGTGATCGCTGCCGTCGGAGAGTCGATTATCGGCACGTATCAAGAGTTGTGGAAGGGAGCATTCGGCAGCTTTTATTTTTTCTCTTCTACCCTGGCGCGCGCCACGCCGATCATGCTGATTGCCCTGGGGCTCGCATTGGCCTTTCGCGCAGGCGTCTTTAACCTGGGGGCAGAAGGACAAATGGTGCTCGGGGCGATCAGCGCGACGCTGGTAGCCATCTATCTGCCGGCACCGGGAATCGTGAAAATGCTCGCTGCTCTCGTGACGGGAATTGCCATGGGTGGTCTGTGGTCCTTGATGGCCGGGTATATGGAGGCGAAATTCCGCATCCCTCTATTGATCTCCACGCTGCTGCTCAACTATATCGCGGTGCTGTTCGCCAGCTATCTGGTAACGGAACCCTTCCAGGACAAAGGCGGTTCAGCCGCGTTGGCGCAGACGGTCATGCTGGATAAAAGCATATGGCTTCCGAAGCTGTTCGCGGGAATGAGCGTGCATGCCGGCTTTCTCATCGCCTTGGCAGCGGCTCTCCTGCTGTTCTGGGTGCTGCGCTTCACGCCGTTTGGCTATGAAGTAAAGATGCTGGGGCAAAATCCGTTTTTTGCGCAGTACGGGGGGATACAGCGGATTAAAGTGATGCTGACAGGGATGTTCGCCAGCGGCGCTTTTGCCGGGTTGGCCGGGACAGTAGAGGTGCTGGGTTCCCATTACCGTTTTGTCGACGGCGCCCTGACCGTTCCCAATTTCGCCTGGACAGGCCTGATGGCAACTCTCTTGGCCAACTCCAACCCGATTGGGGTCATCTTCACTTCCATTCTGCTGGCAGCTTTTCAGACCGGAGCCATGGGCGTGGAACGGAATACCGAAGTCCCTCTGGAACTGGCAAGCGTGATTCAGGCAGTACTCATCCTGTTTATCTCCGCCAAATTCAGTTACACCTGGTGGAAACAGCGGAAGAAGAAAGGGGGAAATACGCATGGAGTGGCTTGATTGGTCTCTCATCAGCTCGACGATTCGCATGGTAACCCCGATTCTTTTGGCTGCATTGGGTGGAGCGCTTTGTTCGCGCGTTGGCATTTTTAATGTAGGGCTTGAAGGGCTGATTCTGGTCGGCGCCTTTTCTGCAATCGTCGGGAACCATTTTACCGGCAGCCTGATCCTCGCCGTATTGATTGCTGCGGCAGCCAGTGTGTTGTTCTCCTTGCTGTTTTCTTACATGACGATCGGATTGAAGGCCAATGAAATTGTCGTCGGGGTGGCGATCAACTTTTTGGCCTTGGGGATTACGACGTTTGCTTTGCGCGCTATCTTTGATGTGAAGGGCGCCTTTTACGACAAAGACATGGCGGGCTTGCCCCGTCTGGAGATTCCACTCATCCACGATATTCCTGTGGTATGCGAGATCATCTCCGGCCATTCTCCGTTGGTCTATCTGGCATTTCTGGCCGCTATTTTGCTCTACATTTTCCTGTATCGGACCGTGACGGGCTTTCGTGTCCTGGCAGTGGGGATGAATCCGGTAGCGGCACGCAGTCTGGGGCTGAAGGCGACGCGCCTGCAGGTCATGGCGATTCTTTTGTGTGGTGTGCTGTGCGGTGTGGCGGGAGCTCAGCTTTCCCTGGGGCAGGTCACTATGTTTACTGAAGGCATGACGGCTGGACGCGGCTTTATCGCGCTCGTGGCAATGATGATGGGGCAGTCCCATCCGCTCGGCATTTTGGCGTCGAGCCTGCTGTTCGGCTTTATGGATGCGCTGAGCATTCGGCTGCAGGGCTTTTCCATTCCTACGCAGTTTACATCCATGCTGCCGTACGTGCTGACGATCGCCGCGATGTTTTTCCTGAAGGAGAAGAACAGGGGAGTTGGCAGCAATCAATAGAAGTCGTCTGTAGGTGAGGGAAAAAGGAGGAAGAACAGCATGAACAAGGCTGATCGCATCAAACAAATGAAGGTGCCGGCGGTCGATCCAGCGTTGGCAAAACGGCTTCCGCCCGGACAGGTGCTGACGGAGCGCTTTCCGATCCTGCATGAAGGGGAAGTGCCGGAATACGACATGAAGACTTGGACGCTGCGGGTGTTCGGAGAGGTGGACCGGGAAGTAACTCTCAGCTACGAGGACATCCTGGCGATGCCGCAAAAGACCGTGACTCGGGACATTCATTGCGTGACACGCTGGTCGCGCTTCGACAACGCCTTTACCGGGGTGGGCTTTCGCGACTTCATGCAGGCCATCGGAGTGGAGCCGCGCGGTTCTTATGTGATGCTGCATGGCGATCATGATTATACGGCCAATCTGGCTCTGAGCGATCTGGACCGCGACGATGTGCTGCTCGCCCACTCCTTCGAGGGGGAGAGACTGACGAGCAAGCATGGCTGGCCATTGCGCATGGTCGTGCCGCATCTCTACTTTTGGAAAAGCGTGAAGTGGCTGCGCGGAATTGAATTCATCACGGAAAACAAACCGGGCTTTTGGGAGCAGAACGGATTTCATATCAATGGCGATCCCTTCCTGGAGGAGCGTTTCTCCGGGGAAGCCCTGCCGATCCCAGAAGACGAGTGGGAGAGAAAGGAGTTTGATTAAATTGTTGACCAATCTGAAAGTAGATCCAGCTCAACTGCCCAAGCGAATCATCGTGTGCGGCGATCCCAAGCGAGCAGCTTTGATCGCTTCCAAGCTGACCGATCATCGCAGCATCGGGGAAAACCGGGAATATCACAGCTACGCCGGAACCTGGAAGGGAGTCGAAGTCGCCGTCGTCAGCCATGGCGTCGGTTCGCCGGGAGCGGCTGTGTGCTTCGAGGAGTTGGCAAAAGGCGGCGCGCAAGTGATCATTCGCGTCGGGACTGCGGGCTCGTACCAGCAGCACATTACCCCGGGAAGTCTCGTGATCAGCTCATCCGTCGCGCGCCAGGACGGATTGACGAGCCAATTGGTTCCCGCTGGATTCCCGGCTGTCGCCGACCGCCACGTAGTAGATGCATTGGTGCAGGCGGCCAAAAACCATGACGCAGACCTGAACGTAGCGGAAGGCATCACGCTGACACTGGACGTCTTTTACAACGGCGTGTTGGAGTTCCCGCACAAGCTGTATCAAAAGGCGGGGGTACTCGCCGTAGAGATGGAAAATTCAGCTCTGTTCGTCATTGCAGCACTCAGAGGGGTAAAAGCAGGCTCCATATTGGCGATAGACGGCTATGCCGACGCCGATCTTCTAGAAAGCTACAATCCGCATACAGACGTGATGGCAAAGGCGATTGAGGCGGAAGCGCTGATTGCGCTCGATGCGGTGATTCAGGTAGTAGTGTAAAGGTCTGCTAACGCTTTTTTCAAGCGATCCTGCTGCTGGAAATGATGGCGATAGTGCATCTCGACCAGCGCAAACCACTCCCTGGCATTCAATGCGCCGAAACCGGGATGCTGCACGTGATGGCGGGACGTGCTGGCTTCCAGTCGCGGTGCCGTCTCCTTCAAGCGCTGCAGCACCGCTTGGAAGCCGCCGATGATTTGTTCCCTGCTCTCGGGCTGCGGGGGCGTATACTGCGGCGATGCAGGAACATGGATGCGAATCGGGGGAATCGAGCCTTGGGTGAAGACCTTTTCGCCCACCTCTGTTTTGCCATTTTGGACGGAAGCCGTCTCCTCGCTTGCCGTTAAGCATGCCTCTACATTGGCCAATTGCATGTAAAGCGCAGCATGGATCAGATGCAGGTACATTTGTCCAAGGGACCAGTCATCAATGCTTGCCTTCCACGTCAATTGGCGCATGTCCAGGGTGTCAAGTTCTGCAAGATAACGGTCCGTATGCTCCGTCACTTGCTTGATCATATCGTTTGGGTTCATCATCACTACCAGCTCCTTTTGTATGGTTAGCCCAAGTATAAAAAAACGCTACTGACACCTGTATGTCAGTAGCGTTTTCGCATTTTATGAATTTCCTCGCGTACGCGGATGCGCAAGGAGTCAGGCTCCAGGACGGTGACATCTGCGCCCCATCCCAACACCCATCGCAGCAATTCATCAGGGTGATTGACACGAAAGCGGAGGAGCAAACCTTCTGGATGCTCCTCGATTGCCTCCATGAAAAAGTTATTCGATTCCTCGATCTTGTCGCGAATGCTGGCATCAGCAAGAATTCGTACGACTGTATTTCGGTTGTCTGGCGGTCTGTAGCGTTGCAGCTGGAAATTGTCTGGGAGGGTATAGCTCTCCTCCAGCAGGGTGAGTCCCTTCATGCGCGACAAACGGAAATGGCGAATGTCATGTCGCAGATCACAGTATGCGACCAGTGCCCACGAACCGTGGACCAGAACCAGGCCATAAGGGGCCACCACACGAGTGCTCCTCCTGTTTCCATCTGCTTCCTGCATCTTTTTCTGATAGTGAAAACGAACCTTTTTTCTTTCCAGCAAAGCGCGACGCAAAGTTTCCAAAAAGGTGGCCTCTTCATTCGCCGTATCCCACCCGTTGGCCGCGATCAGTTTCATCGTGGAGCGGATGCGTGCCACATCTGCCCGGACATGCTGGGGCAGGATCGCTTCAATCTTTTTTTGCGCTGATTGTGCTTTGGCTCCATAGGCGGCATCGAATTTTTGCTCGATGAAATCCGCACCAATCAGCATCGCGACCGCTTCCTCTTCCGTGAAGTTGACGGGTGGCAAGAAATAACCGTCTACGAGCGAATAGCCGACACCAGGCGCTCCAATCACCGGCACGCCAGATTCGCTTAATGCCTGGATATCCCGGTAGATGGTGCGCACGCTCGTTTCGTAGATGGCCGCCAGATCCTCGGCGCGCATGAGCCCCTTGCGCTGCAATTCAAGGACGATCGCCAGCATCCGATCGGTTTTATTCATGCGTTGACCAATGATACGTGTAATACCGCTCTGCCTCCAAAAAGTGGCGCAGTTCCGCATGCTGCTGATCGTCCTCGTATCTCTCCAGCATTTTGGCTGATTGCGTGTAGTGGGCCTTGATCGCATTCATTTTCTTGTCTGCGACGCTGCTGATATCGACCACGACATCGGGCTGGCCCAGCACCTCCAGATGATTGCTGGAAAAGGCCACACAGTACAGCTCAGGACGTTGTTGGAGCGGGATGCGTTCGAGCGCTTCGATGGTCGCCTCCGCCATCGCTTCATGATCGGGGTGAACCGAGTGGCCCGGGTAATAGGTGTAGACGATGGTCGGCTGAATTTCCTGGACCACTTGATAGATCCGATCTACCATCGCTTGCCTGTCTTCAAATTCGACGGTTTTGTCATGATAGCCCATCAAGCGCAGGTCGCTGATGCCCAAATGCTTGCACGCCTCCTGCAGCTCCCGTTTGCGAATATGCGGCAGCGTTTCCCGGTTGGCCGTAATCGGGCTGCCCATCTGTCGTCCCATCTCTCCGAGAGTGCCGCACAGATACGTGATCGGTGTGCCGGCCTGGGCATGCAAAATGATGCTCCCGCCCAATCCAAAGGTCTCATCATCAGGGTGAGGGAATACTAATAAAACATGCGGTTTCATTCTTTTTCCCCGCTTTCTGTCCCGAATGGGGTGACACTTAGTTGAAAGGCAATCATCAGACGGCCTTCCTCGTCGTGGCCTGCCATGAGCAGAACGTTTTCCGTGCTGGCAGGATCCCAATCCGTCAAGCCCTCCGCATAGATCCAGCCATGCTCCATTTTCAGACCGACACGATAAGGCCCGTTGCCGGTAATCATTCCTCGCTCGAAGCGGACCACCACGTTGCGCACGAATGAACCGACCGAGATGGTTTTTTCTCCCCGCAGGACGGCGTAGGAGCCATTGGTTGTCTCCAGATGGAGATAGACGTCACGGTTGCAAAAATGCTCAAGCAGCGGTTGTATCTTTTCTGGTGAAATCGGCTGCATGGTTTTTCCTCCTCAGATGGATGGCTTCACTATCTTATTGTATCTTTTCACTCCGTAAAAAGAAGATGCTATCGCACTTTACAAAACCTACGAGATTTGTTAACAACGCCTTCACGTCCCCTTAACGTCAGCAAGCTACCATGGGAAATAACAAGTGAATGGTTCTAAAAGGGTAGAGACATGGAGAAACCCCTGACATCTTTTCCAAGCACTTCCTCCGGGAGGTTCTTTGGCAACGTCATGTCATGGGTTTTTGTGTTGCCGGCCAGTTCTGATGAGATCATGCTTGACCAATTGTCTGAATATAGTGGAGTAGACGAAAGCACGCTAGCGGCCTTGCTCGGTTTGACATTCTACTGGCTCGAGATACAAAAGGAGGGATTCATGAGATGGCGAGAGTGGTACTTCAACATATTACCAAAACATTCCAAAGTCAAACGGTGGTAAAAGGCATCGATCTGATCGTCCCCGACGGCTCCTTTACCGTCCTGGTAGGGCCGTCGGGTTGCGGGAAATCCACAACCTTGCGCATGATCGCGGGACTGGAAAGCGTGACCGACGGCCAAATCCAGATCGGCGACCAGATCGTCAACGATGTCCCGCCCGGAAAACGGGATGTGGCGATGGTGTTTCAAAACTATGCCCTCTACCCCACGATGAATGTCTATGACAATATCGCCTACGGATTGCGAAATAGAGGGGTATCCAAAAAAGAATGCAAAGTGCTGGTAGACGAGATTGCGGAAATCGTCGGTTTGACTCCGTACCTGACACGCAAGCCTGCACAGCTCTCCGGAGGCCAACGACAGCGGGTAGCATTGGCGCGGGCGATGGTCAAAAAGCCAAAAGTTTTTTTAATGGACGAACCTCTCTCCAATCTGGACGCGAAGCTGCGCAATCAGATGCGTGTGGAGCTGACCAGCCTGCATAAGCAGCTGGGGAGTACGTTTATCTACGTCACCCATGACCAGGTGGAAGCGATGACGATGGGCGATCAGATCGTCGTGATGAGCGAAGGGAACATCATGCAGGTCGCAGCGCCGATGGATTTGTACCAGGAGCCGGAAAATCTTTTCGTAGCTCAATTTATCGGCTCACCTGCCATGAATATCATCCCGGCGGAAAAAGATGTCCAGACCTTGTGGGGCTTCCGTCCGGAAAAAGCGTTTTTCCTGCCGGATTCAGGCTCAGACGCCTCATCAGAAAACAGGATTACCTTGCGTGGCAAGATCATCTCCCGGGAAATCCTCGGGGCGGACTCGCTTTTCTACGTAGATACCGAGAAAGGGCGGGTTGTGGTGAAGGTCGATACCGATCAAGCCGTCGACATTCCAACCGATTTGCGGGTCGGGGTACCGTTGGCACATCTTTATGCGTTTGACCGTGATACAGGGAAGCGTCTGCCGCGCAAGGAAGGACATGTTCTTTCATCCCCTGCGGGAGGGGTGGTTTGATGCGCAAAGCTGTGACTGCAGCGGACGGGACGGTGGTGCGGAAGCAAGCAGGACGCAGCCATCTCCAGGTTTGGCTCGAACGCATGCGACCCTATCTGTATATTGCGCCTGCCCTGACGTTTTTCTTTCTGTTTTTTCTCTTTCCGATCGGCTATGTCATCTATCTTTCCTTCTTTGATTGGAGCTTGTTGAACCTCGAGGAGATGGATTGGGTCGGGATCGAAAATTTTACAGAGTTGTTGGCGGAAGCTGATTTTCATCAGGTTTTGGGAAACTCCCTTCTCTATACAGTCTCTACTGTGTTCCTGGGCATTCTTCTCTCCTTTTTTCTGGCGCTTTGGCTCAATCGAAGCGCGAGGGTGTACGGCATCATCCAGGCGGCAGTCTTCAGCCCCCATATTATCTCCCTGGTGTCTATCGCGATGCTGTGGATGTGGCTGATGGACCCCCAGTACGGGCTGCTGAACGCTTTGCTGGAAATGGTAGGACTGCCGGGCTATACCTGGCTGGCCGACCCCAAAAGCTCCCTGATGTCTCTGGTTCTGGTCAGCATCTGGAAAAGCGTGGGCTACAACACCATCGTATTTATCGCCGGCTTGCAGAGCATTCCGCGAGACATCTACGAGGCGGCAGAGCTGGATCACTCTCCCTGGTGGCGGACCTTGACGAGACTGACGATCCCGATGCTTTCCCCGACGCTGTTTTTCCTGCTGGTGATCAACACGGTCTCTTCCTTCCAGGTTTTTGACACGATTTACGTAATGACGCAGGGGGGGCCGGTCAACAGTACCAATATGCTGGTCTTTTACATCTACGAGCAAGGAATGGATTTCTACAATGGCGGTGCGGCTTCCGCAGCTTCTGTCATCCTGCTGGTGCTGGTCGGAATCCTGACGCTTCTGCATTTCCGGGTCATGGGGAAGCGGGTTCACTATCAATAAAGGAAGGAAAGGAGAGAGAACTGGATGGGAAAAGTCGGAAAGCAGGCATGGAAAACAATCGAATGGCTCCTGTTGATTGGCGTAGGTCTGGTATTTGTCTTTCCATTCTTGTGGATGTTCATCACCGCATTTAAAACGATGCCGGAAGTCTATCAGTTTCCCCCAAGCTGGTGGCCGAACAGCTGGCAGTTTGAAAATTTCCGGATTGCCTGGAGCTCGGGTCCATTCCTTACTTATGTCTGGAACAGCCTGATCGTGGCCCTGGGCACACTCGTCCTGCAGTTTCTGATCGGTGTGCCGGCAGCCTACTCCTTTGCCCGCTATCGGTTTAAAGGAAGAAACATGCTGTTTGGCCTTAGTCTGATCGCCCTGATGATTCCCTCGCAAGTCATCTTTTTGCCAGTCTATGTGCAGATGAGTCACTGGGGTCTCGTCGATACGCTTTGGGCGCTGATACTTCCCTTTGGCGCCAGCGCGTTCGGAATCTTTTTGCTGCGGCAGGCGTTTATGCAGGTACCCGATGAGGTGATCGAAGCAGCTAGACTGGACAATGCCTCCGAGTGGAAGATCATGTGGACGATCATGGTGCCGCTTGCCAAGCCTGTGCTGGTCACGTTCGGCCTGTTCAGCTTCATCTATCACTGGAATGATTACTTCTGGCCCTTGATCATGACCAACAGCGACACTGTCCGTACACTCCCCATCGGGATCTCGATGCTGAAGGCGGCAGAGGGAGGCAAGCAGTGGAATGTGATCATGGCGGGCAACATGATCCTTGTCTTCCCGATCCTGATCGTATTCTTCTTCGCCCAACGGCATATTATCAACGCGTTTGTATACCAGTCCAAGTAAGGACGTGAGCCGTTCCTTGACTCACGATGACATAGAGATGGTGAATTGAAGGAGGAGATGGATTATGAAAAAGGTAAAGGCTTCCCTATTGGCATGTGTATTCGGTTTGACCGCAGTTCTGGCAGGTTGCAGCGGGGGGAATCAGCAGACAGGCGGAAATAATCAGAGTCCCGCAAATACACCGGCGCCAGCGCCGACTGAAGCGAGTGCCCCGGCAGGCAACAAGCCTGTCGAGATTGACTTCTGGTACGCGCTTGGCGGACGCAATGGCGAGATTATCCAGGAAATGACAAAAAAGTTCAACGAGTCACAAAAGGATATTGTGGTAAAGGCGTCTTATCAAGGCAGCTATTACGAGAACCACTCCAAAGTGCTGGCAGCGGTATCCGCAGGCAATCAACCTGACGTGACCATGGTAGAGGTAGCATCGATCGGTGCATTTGCTGACGCGAAGGTACTGGAGGACCTCGGTCCATACGCCAACGGAGCAGAGAAAAAGTATATTCCGGGATTGCTTGGCAACTCGTACTGGAAGGATAAATTGTACGCGATCCCGTTCAACCGCTCTACCCCGCTGCTTTACCTGAACCGGGATATGCTGAAGGCTGCCGGACTCGACCCGGAAGGCCCGAAAACCTGGGAGGAACTGCGTGAATTCTCCAAGGCTCTGACCAAAAAAGAAGGCGACAAAACAGCGACTTACGGCTTTTCGACCGCAATCGATATCTGGTTCTACGAGGCTCTGGTATTCCAAAGCGGCGGAAGCATTTTGACAGAGGACAACAAGGCTCTGGCGATCAACAGTGAAGCGGGCAAAGCCCCCATCGAATTCTGGACCAGCATGATGAAGGAAGGCATCATGAAGGCACCTCCTGGCGAAAAGTACAATGCATGGGACGTAGCCAAGCAGGATTTCCTGAACGGACAGGTAGGAATGATCTTTACTTCTACGGGTGACTTGCGCGGATTGAAGGAAAATGCGAAATTTGATGTTGGGGCTGCGTTCATGCCTGCAAACAAGAGCTATGGAGCGCCGACTGGCGGAGCCAACCTCGTCATTTTGGCGAAATCTTCGGATGAAGAAAAGAAAGCGGCGTGGGAGTTTGTCAACTGGATGACTGACACCGCCCAAACCGTTCCTTTCTCCCTGGAATCGGGCTACATGCCTGTGACGACGGAAGCTGTCGAGTCCGCCGAGATGAAAGCTGCGTATGAAAAAGAACCAAATTTCCAGGTAGCAGTCAAGCAATTGGAGTATGCTTCCCCGCGCCCAATGGTTCCTGGTTACAAGGAGCTGCAGGAAGTAATCATGACAGAAATTCAACGGGCCGTATTGGGTCAGGCCACGGTCGATGAAGCCCTGCAAAAAGCGGATGAAAAAGGACAAAAGCTGTTGAAAAAATAATCAGGTCACGAAGGAGCGATCCAGATGAATATTTGCATGGCACATCGAGGATGGTCAGGAAAAGCGCCAGAAAATACGATGACGGCGATTCGTCTCGCTTTGGCAGAACCCGCCATTCGCGGGATTGAAATCGACGTGCAGCTCTCGCGTGATGGCGTTCCCGTCTTGATCCACGATTTTACGCTGGAGCGGACGACGACAGGGCGAGGTCTCGTCATGGATCATACGCTGGAGGAATTGCGTGAGCTGGATGCAGGCAGTTGGTTCAATGAAAGGTTCGCTGGCGAGCGGATTCCGACGTTGGAGGAGGTCCTGCAAGCCGTCAAGGGACGCTGCACACTGAATATCGAGCTGAAGGCGACCAGTGACATGTACCCGGGCATTGCCGAGAAAGTATTGGAGCTTTTGGAGCGGCATGAAATGAAGCAAGAGGTGTGCATCACGTCGTTTGACCATGACTTGATTCGCCAGGTGCGTGAGCTGGATGCGACTGTGGAGACCGGATTGATCGTCATGGGACGTCCTGTGCTGATGCTGGAGCAGTTGGAAGCGGCGGGTGCCAATATTTTATCGATGGGTTATCCGTACCTGACGCGGGAGCTGGCTTGCGAAGCCTTGGAAAAAGGCTACAAGGTGATCGCCTGGACCCTTGACGAACCGAGCCATATTCGCACGGTCATGTCGTGGCATCCCGATGTGCAGATTTGTACGAACCATCCGGATCGCATGCTGGAGTTTGTGTAGGAAATACAGCGGAGAGCCGTCGAACCGAGTTTTGGTCCGGCGGCTCTTTTGTTTGGGTTCGATCAGGATAGTTGCTGCAGACGAACCAAATGCTGCAGATTGGCGGTGTACTGATCGGGCAGTGACCAGGTTTCAAACTGCTTCGGCATCGGAAGCGACTCCAGGCTGTCAGCTGCTTCCCTTTCCGTTGTTTCGGTTTGCTTTGCTGTATGTAAAAGATGAGTGAAGTAGTCGTGCAAATCTAGAATCGCCTGCTGATCTGAGACGGGACCATGACCGGGAATGATGACTTGTGCAGGGTAAGAATCCATTTTGCCCAGGATGCGGAGCCACTCCGGGACGTTCCCATCCTTGATGCTGGGGTGATTGTGGGCAAAAAGAAGGTCTGCTGCAAACAAAACCTGATCGTCGGGGAGATAGAGCACAGTATCGCATGCGCTATGGCCATTTCCCATCGGGATCAAAGCTGCTGTACGCTGGCTGCCATGGAAAGTAAACAGGCCGCCAAACGTCATGGAAGCAGGCACAGGCACCAATTCGGCAAGAGCAGCATCCATAGCGAGGATATCGCCCAATTGAAGGGTAAGCTCTTCTCGCTTGCTCTCATCGCTCTCCTCTTCGATGGCCTTTTGCAAAATGGCTGGATAGCCCGGATTTGCCTTGGCAAAGGAGAGGAACTGCTGGGTGCGCTCGAGCATCAGGTTGCGTGTCGTTACCGTAGAGAGGATGGGAAGATCGGCGAATACCTGATTTCCACCGACATGATCCAGATGGAAATGGGAATTGATGACCAGGGAGATCGGCCGGCCAAAAAGATGAAGCGCTGCATCCCGCAACGATCGAGCGGCTTGGGGGGGGTACATGGTGTCGAAGAGGAGGATTTGTTCGCCCAGATCAACGAGGCCTGCGTTGGCCATCGAGCCTGTGCCGCCCTTTGCGATCGCCAATTTTCAGCCAATCAATATCAGACCATGACAGCATTTTGACAATCATTCGATTTTAATTCGCAGTATTTACCTCGATATACTCAACTTTTACACACCACTTGATGGCATTCTGCTTATCATGATAAAAAGCACAGGGCAAAGTGCCAGGGAGTGACAAAAGATCATGATGCATCCCGATACAGAGCTGCGGTACATCAATGATGTGATCGGCTACGGTGTGTTTGCGACCAGGTTCATTCCCAAAGGAACCATTGTGTGGGCGCTTGATGATCTGGACCAGGTATTGGATCCTTCCTTCGTGGAAAGACTGGACCCATTGCGCAAGCAGGATGTTCTCAAGTACTCCTTCAAAAATCAGCATGGGCAATACATTCTCTGCTGGGACAAAGCCAGATATGTGAATCACAGTTTTCATGCAACCTGTGTGGGAACGATGTACGATCTGGAGCTGGCGGCACGTGACATCCATCCGGGCGAAGAATTGACTGATGATTATGGGACACTGAATCTGGATGAGCCGTTTGCGTGTATGCCGGAGGAGGGAACGACCCGGTCATGGGTCATGCCGGATGATTTGCTTCATTATCATCAGCAGTGGGACGACAGCGCGAAGGAGGCATTTCGGCACTTTGATCGAGTCGAGCAGCCGCTTAAGCATCTGATTCGTCCCGAGCATCGGGGAAAAATCCGGGCCATTGTCGAGCAGCGGGCAGAGTTGGACTCTATTCGCCATCTCTATTGCGAGAAAGAGTGGCAAAAGTAGGAAAATCATAAAGGAGTCGGGCCCGATCAGGGTCCGATTCTGTTGAACTTATGGGACAGAATCAGTATTATGGAGTGTAAAGGTGAAGGGAAAGGTTGAGTTCATTTGGAAAACAAGGCAGCAGCATCCTCTTTTATCCGAAATATTGTGATCGATGACCTGAAAAATGGGAAGGTCAAGGAAATTATTACCCGGTTCCCGCCAGAGCCGAATGGATACCTTCATATTGGGCATGCCAAAGCGATCTGTGTGAACTTTGAATTGGCGGACGAGTTCTCGGGGAAAACCAATCTGCGTTTTGACGATACCAATCCGGCGAAGGAAGATGTCGAATTCGTAGAGGCGATCAAAGAAGATGTGAAGTGGCTCGGCTTTGAATGGGACGGGCTGTTTTTTGCTTCCAACTACTTCGAGGAGATGTACAATCGAGCGGTTCTCCTGATCAAGAAAGGAAAAGCCTACGTAGATGATCTTTCCGCAGAAGAGATGCGCAAGCTGCGCGGCACGCCAATGGAGCCGGGCGTGGACAGCCCGTATCGCAACCGTTCTGTGGAAGAGAATCTGGATCTGTTCGAGCGGATGCGCAAAGGCGAGTTCAAGGACGGGGAAAAGGTGCTTCGCGCCAAGATCGACATGACTTCCCCCAACTTCAACATGCGCGATCCAGTTCTCTACCGGATTTCGCATACCCACCACCACAATACCGGTGACAAATGGTGCATCTATCCGATGTACGATTATGCCCACCCGCTGGAGGATGCGATCGAAGGCGTCACACACTCCCTCTGTTCTCTCGAATTCGAGGATCATCGTCCGCTCTATGACTGGGTCATCCGGGAATGCGAGATGGAGAGCCAGCCCAGACAGTATGAATTCGCCAGATTGAACCTGAACAACACCGTGATGAGCAAGCGGAAGCTGAAGCTTTTGGTAGAAGAAAAAGTGGTGGACGGCTGGGATGATCCGCGCATGCCTACCATCGCTGGACTGCGCAGACGCGGATATACGCCGGAAGCCATTCGCACATTTGCCCGCGAAGTCGGGGTAGCCCGCAGCAACAGTGTCGTGGATTCGAAAATGCTGGAGCACTTCATTCGCGAGGATCTCAAGCTGAAAGCTCCGCGAACCATGGCTGTCTTGAATCCGCTGAAAGTAGTCATCACCAACTATCCGGAAGGTCAAGTCGAAATGCTCGATGCCGAGATCAACCCGGAAAACGAAGAAATGGGCATGCGCCAAATTCCGTTTTCCCGCGAAATCTATATCGAACAGGACGACTTCATGGAAGATCCGCCGAAAAAATACTTCCGTCTCTTCCCGGGCAACGAGGTTCGTCTGAAGCATGCTTACTTTATTACCTGCCAGGAAGTAATCAAGGATGAAGCTGGCAACGTCGTGGAGATTCACTGCACCTATGACCCCGAGACCAAGAGCGGCAGCGGGTTTACTGGTCGCAAGGTAAAAGGGACCATCCACTGGGTAGAAGCCTCACAGGCTGTCCCGGCAGAATTCCGTCTGTACGAGCCGTTGATTCTGGATGAGGAAGAGGATCAAGAGGGGACATTCCTGGACAACATCAATCCGAATTCATTGGAAGTCCTGCATGGATTTGTCGAGCCCAACATGAAGGATGCGCAGCCGCAGGACAAGTTCCAGTTTTTCCGTCACGGATACTTCAACGTAGATCCGAAGCATACGACGAAGGAAAAATTGGTTTTCAACCGGATTGTATCGCTGAAAAGCTCTTTTGAACTTCCGAAGGCGTAATGGCCAAAAAATTGCGCTGCTGATGCAGGAACACTTCTGCACTGCGGCGCTTTTTTCATATCGATGAGCACCGTATCGTGGGGTGGCGCATCAGAAAAAAGCCGTTTCTCGAGAGCAGAGAAACAGGCTTTTTTTACTGTCGATGGAAGCTCTTTATGGGTTCTCGTAGTTTTTTAACGGCATTCCTACATATTCTCGGAAGGAGCGAATTCGATCCTTCTCGAACTCGAAGACGACTGTAAGCTCGTTGCGGAAAGGTTTGCCGTTCAACAATCCTTCGGCGCTGAATACTACCATCCCGTAGCTCTCATTCTCCAACTCGATCAGCGGAGTGAGGCGCATCTGAAAAACGGAACGCTCAAACCTGATTAATTCCTCGAACCGCTCTCTGCCTTGCTGCTTCTGATTCCACCCTTCCAGCGGGAGCGGAACGAAGAAGTGAAAATCATCCGTAACTTTATTAAGGAAATCGGCTGTATGCCCTGTTTCTAAAGCACGCTTAAAAGCATCAAACGCTTCATGGTTTGTGATCACAATAAGCCTCCTACTATCAATGTGTCATTCATCTCGCTGTATGCTCCTGAGTGCAGAGTCTTCATTTGATGAGCTTAAGCTGACTTGATATAACTCCAAGGTGAAGCGCTTCATGAATCAATGCAAAATTAAATAATTCGCCGGCTGTAGCAAATTGGAACGGACCCATTTCAAACGGTGCTTGCAGCCTCTGTTCGAGCATTTCGGGGGCCAGATCGGAAAGACTGGAAAGCTGATCACTTAACATCGCCAACAGTTCAGCCTTCGACGGAGGCGTTACCGTCCAATCCGAAGGTTTCGTTCCGGAATTGAACAACGTCTCGTATTGAGCCGGGATGGCAGATGGGGAGCCGAAGCTAAGCGAAGAGTATTTATCCAGCCAATACACCATATGACCGATGTTCCAACGAATCGTATTATGGAAGCCCTCCGGCTGGATGTCCATCTGTGACTCCGACACGTCCTGAAGTTGGCCGATCATGATCTGACGTAGCACTTTCCCTGTATGGATAATCGATTGTGACATTTTTGAATCCTCCTTCGAATTAGGTTGTTCTTTGTATACCGAAAGCTTACCTTTAAGCACCCCAACGCAACAATCACGAGATTCCGATACAATTGATCGGTTTAAGTAATGATTAAAATAGAAATTGTTGGAATCAGAGGCAGATGTCATAATGATTGAAGGAGATCGATAATCGAAAGGGGCATCGAGCGTTGGAACTTCGACAGCTTGAATACTTTACTGCAATTTGTAAGGAGATGCATTTCTCCAGGGCAGCCGAAAATCTCTGTACAACACAGTCGAATCTGAGTCAGCAGATCAAGTTTTTGGAGAACGAACTTGGGCTCCCTCTATTCGATCGTATCGGCAAGCGGATTATGTTGACAGAAGCAGGGAAAATCCTGCTCGAGCAAAGCCAAAGCATTTTTGAACACGTTGACTATGCAAAAAGGGCAATATCGGATCTAAAAAGGTTGGAAGGAGGTAAGCTGGATATCGGCATTTTGCCGGGAGACGGGGATTTGCTGTTTGACGCTTTACTTATCGATTTTCACAAGACCTATCCCAAGCTTTCGATAAGCGTTACGGAGACCATGGATGTCTACGAACAGGTCCTTAACGGCATGAGAGATCTCGGTGTTACTACGGTGCCTGTTAATCCTGATGACCGCATTTCGATTATTCCCTTGTTTCATGAGGAGTTTGCTTTGGCCATCCGACCGGATCACCCTCTTGCGAAGGCAAAGGCGGTTCCGTTCGATCAGCTTCAGCAGCTAAAGATGGTCATGTTCGGTTCTGGACATCAAATTACAAAGGTCATTGAAGCGTACTGTCATGAAAAAGGAATTGCACTTGATACTCCGATTGTAACTTCAACCTTATCAACGCTTCTGTCCTTGGTCGATCAAGGAATAGGAGCTTCTATTCTTCCTCGAATGCTGTTGGATTATATAAATCACGATAATATCGTTGCTGTAAAACTACTTAATCCCACACCTAGTCAAGACATCTGTATCATGTATCGTAGGGATAAATTTATGGGGCAGGCGGCGAAGTTATTTATTAAAGAACTGCAGTCTTTTCTTCAGAGCGTTATGAATCATTCCGGCCGCTCGTCTCGTGCAGATGGTGACGCATCCCTGTGAGAACGGCGGAGCAAATCGTGATCTTTATACAAAAATAACAGGGACAGGCGCTTATGGCCTATCCCTGTTTTTTATTAAGGCTGGCGATTTGCTTCTCGCAGAAGGTTGCTGATCTGACTGATGGTGTGGTCATCCCGCTTGTTTTCCCGCATTTGTTTTTTGACGTGTTCAAAGGCCTTGAGACCATTGCTGGAAGTAACCGTCATGACTTGTACGTCAGAGCCGTACATTCTTTCGATCTGTTTGCGGGCTTGCATCAGGTTATGATGCTCGTTGCTTGTCCCCATTGTGCCTGCTGTATTATTTTCATACTCGCCGTTGTAATCCCCGCCGCGTGAAGAACTTCCTGCGTAGCTAGAGAGAAGGTGGGACTGCGTGGCGTCCATGTGATTGACGGACGTCGTATTGGCCGTTGTAGGTGCGACAAGGATCACATCATTGACGATCAAGGTCTGCACGCCATGGATGCCTGCCGCGTTCAGCCGAGAGTCCAGATTGGTGGAAGGCCCCCCGCCATGCAGATTGGAGCTGCCGATATTGCTGTACACTGAAGTTCCCATACCGCTAAACGTAGTCCCGTGATTGTTGGTCGTCAGCTTTTTGTCGCGGTCCACGCTCGGAATCACGGTCTCCCCGTTTTGTCCCAGATGCCCGGGATGATTCATGGATTGCGTATGAGTCTGCTGTTGCGGTGTCGCCTGATTGTTGTTGTTGCACGCAGTCATCAGCAGAAGTAATCCGATACTGCCGACTGCCATGCTTTTGGACAAGTGCTTCATGATAATCCCTCCAGTGCTTTCACCTGATGTCGTCCCAAGGCCCAAGACAGGATCCAAGCTGTTTTTAAGGTCGTTGGAAATTTTTTCTCAGTATCTGTTTATCCTGAGGAAAATATGCACAGAAAGAAGATAGAGACAACTGGAGGTGGTAGTGTTGGAACAGCATGAAAAACAAGATCAGCCTGTATCACGCAGAAATTTCCTGAAGAACTCTGGATTGGTTCTGGGAGGTCTGGTGGTAGGGGGAGTAGCAGGTAGTCTGCTGCGAACCCAGCAGGGACCACAACAGCCCGGTGCAGCTACTGCTCCGGCTGCCGATTTCAACCAGGCACTCATGTACTTCACTGGTGAGCAATTCAGGGTCATCGAGGCTGCTTGCGAACGCATCTTTCCAGAGGATGAGCTTGGACCTGGTGCCAAGGCTTTAGGTGCCGCTTATTTCATCGATCACCAATTGGCAGGCGAGTGGGGCTTCAATGCCCGCGATTACATGCAGGGCCCATTCTATCCAGGGGAAGCCACTCAGGGATATCAGGGGCGATTGAAGCGGCGGGAGATTTTCGATATTGGCATTCAAGAAATGAATAACTACAGCAACAGCTTGGAAGGCAAGAAGTTCTACGAGCTTACGCCGGAGCAGCAGGATACGGTGCTCAAGGCTTTTGAAACGGACGAGGTAAAGCTCACCACGATCTCGGCCAGTGCATTTTTTGCGATGTTGCGCGCGACTACGCTGGAAGGCGTATATTCAGATCCGCTCTACGGAGGCAACAAGAATATGGATGGCTGGAGAATGAAGAGTTTTCCGGGTAACCAGATGGCGTATACCCAAATCATTGAGCAGGAGGGTCTGGCCAAAATGGAACCCTTAAGCCTGCGAGATCATCAACATGGATAAGGGGGAGCATGTATGGCAAAAAAATTGCCCAAGGTAGACGTGGTGGTCGTAGGAGTAGGCTGGGGCGGAGGGATCATCGCCTCGGAGTTGACCAAGCAAGGATTGACAGTCGTAGGGCTGGAGCGCGGCAAAGAGCGGAAAACCGAAGATTACTTCATGGTCCACGATGAGCTGCGCTACGCTTTGCGTTATGAATTGATGCAGGATTTATCCAAGGAAACCATTACGTTCCGCAGCAAGCCTAGTGTCCGTGCCCTGCCGATGCGTTCGTACGGGTCTTTTTTGCTGGGTACAGGTCTGGGAGGCTCGGGAGTACACTGGAACGGTCAGACGTTTCGCTTCCTGCCGTATGATTTCGAGATTCGCAGCAAAACGATTGAGAGGTACGGCGAGAAAAAGTTCCCGGATGGCATGACGATTCAGGATTGGGGCATTACCTACGATGAGCTGGAGCCGTATTTTGACAGGTTTGAGCAGATGGCCGGGATATCCGGGGAGGAGAATCCCCTGGGCGGCAAGCGGTCGAAGCCGTATCCCACTCCGCCGATGAAGATGCCGCCAGCGCTGAAAATGTTTGCTGAAGCGACGAAAAAAATGAATCTGCATCCGTACATGATGCCATCCGCCAATCTATCCGAGGCGTATACCAACCCGGATGGCGTTTCGCGAGCTGCTTGTCAGTACTGCGGCTTTTGCGAGCGTTTTGGATGCGAGTACGGAGCCAAGGCTGATCCCGTCGTAACGGTCATTCCCGTCGCGAAAAAGACAGGCAAGTTCGAGATCCGCACCCATTCGCATGTGCGCCGCATTTTGCATGATGGGAAGAAGGCGACAGGAGTCATGTACACCGATGTGACCACCGGCGAGGATATTGAGCAGCCTGCCGATATCGTTGTGCTGACCAGCTATGTGTTTAATAATACCCGGCTTTTGCTGATGTCCAATTTGGGGCGTCCTTACGACCCGAATACCGGTAAAGGGGTCATCGGGAAAAATTACGCCTATCAGGTCATCCGGGGCGGAGCTATCGGCTTTTATGAAGACAGGGAGTTCAATGTGTTTGCCGGAGCAGGGGCGTTGGGGATGACGATCGACGACTACAACGGCGACAATTTTGACCACTCCGATTTGAACTTTATTCACGGTGCCAATATCTCCATCTCGCAGACCGGTCAGCGGCCTATCGGCAACAACAAGGTTCCTGCCGGGGTGCCAGGTTGGGGGAAAGAATTCAAGGCGGCGTCGATCAAGTACTACACCCGCACGTTGTCCGTAGGGGCTCAAGGGGCCTGCATGCCGTTTCGACATCATTTCCTCGATCTCGATCCTACATACAAGGACGTGTTCGGGGACCCGCTGATGCGGATTACCTTCGATTTCGAGGAACAGGACAGGCAGTTGGCAGCTTATTGTGCAGATCGCTGTGGAGAGATCATCAAGGAGATGGGTGCGGCGGACAAGATCGAGGTGAACAGGAAGCTCGGACCTTACGATATCACGCCGTACCAGTCTACGCACAACACCGGAGGCGTCATTATGGGCTCCTCGCCTGATACGTCGGCGGTCAATAATTATCTGCAAATGTGGGATGCCGAGAATGTCTTCGTGGTAGGAGCATCTGCTTTTCCACATAATAGCGGCTACAACCCTACCGGAACGATGGGAGCGCTGTCGTACCGGGCTGCGGAAGGCATTTTGAAGTACAGCAAGAGCGGCGGAGGTTTGTTGGTGTAGAAAAGAAAAGCCCCTTTCGAGAGAGCCCTGCAAAATCCCCTTGTTGGAGCTTGCAACTCGAGTAACCCCATTGAATTGTGTAAAAAAGAGGGCAATAACGAAAAAATGCAGTTCAATCTCCCTCAGGAGGCGGACTGCATTTTCTCTGTTAATTTTATCATCCGTTTTACATTTACGACGAAAGTCGTAAGTATTGCCTGTATTCGCATGCGAAAGAGACCACGGTACTTAGCCTTGGTCATCCCATGATACCTTTTTAGTTCCGCATTTTTATGTTCAATAATCGGTCTGCGACAAATACGTTCCTTGAACGTATCGCTTTTCTCAAACTCGATTTGCTCTTGGTAATGTTCCGCCACAATCCGAATGGAATAGGTTTTGCTCTTCGCTCCTGGCTTGAAGCATCCTTCCTTAAGCGGGCACGCCTTGCATTTCTCGGTATCGAAATAGAAAACAAGAGAACGACTATTGCCACTTTGCTTGCTTCCTTGGACAGCTTTTCGAATACTGTGTTGTCCTGCCGGACAAATAACAAAGTCTGCACCCTTGTTGTATTCTTGTCTAAGCCCTCCGTTATGTACGATCGGGTTAAGTGGTACGACGGGTTGAATCTGCTTACTTTTCATCTCTTCCAAATTATCTTTACCCGAATATGCAGTGTCAGCAATCACTTCATGTACTTCTATACCTGCGTCCAAGGTTTGATTCAAAAGTTCTTTGAATTGTTTGCCGTCATCCGAACTTCCTTCAGTAACTTCCACAGCCGTAATGATCTCTTCTTCTGTCATGGCGATATGTTCTTTGTAGCCAAAAAAGGATTTTGTATTGCTCTTCCATCCAAAGCGTGCATCCGGATCAATGGCCGACATAATGCCTTTATTGGCAAGGAGACGCTCGTCTTCCACGATGGCCTTGGCGATTCGAACTTTCTCCGAGATGGAACCTTCATGATCCGGCAACAACAACTCAACAGTTTCCCCAAGATTAGCCAGGTACTGAAGCATGATCTTCTCGGCATCCTCTTGATCTTCTTTCCTCAACCCCGGTAACTTCGGGAGTTTCTTCTCAAGCTTGGGATGCTTTTTCACCACAACACGGAACAGGCGCTTCGCCGCATCTCGAAGTACTTCAAGTGGCTTTTGTTTTTGCGAAGCTGCCAGTGTATGGGTGGAGTCCATGATGATCGTCTTTGACTTCACAAGACCTTTTTCAATGCACTGACGCACAACTGATATGAGCACCTCATCCACGGCTCCTGCTCCTAATCGATGATTACGAAAGCGAGACAGTTGGGAGGGGTCAGGAAGGTTATCCTCCGGATTTACACCTAAAAACCACTTGTAAGCGAGGTTTACCTGCGTTTCCTGAATGATGCGTTCATCCGAAAGATTGTAGAGAACTTGTAAAAACAGCAAACGAAACAGGAGTTCTGGTTCGTTAGCAGGTCTTCCGTAATGCTCACAATAAGAGGAACGAACTAAGTCATGAATAAACGTGAAATCTACGATTTCATTGATTTTTCGTAATGGGTGATCCTCGGGAATCAGTTTGTATAATTCGGCATGGAAAGATGCCGTCATTTGTTTAGAGGGCTGTAGCAATGGTTCCAACTCTTTCGTTTTCTTTTCATTGTACAACAAAACCCAGTGCCAAAGGGGGTACTGGTTGAAAACTCTACGGTTGGGGAGGAGAAGCATGTTTCCAGGCGGAGCGATTGGCGGAGTCCAGCCTAGCGGAACAGCGAAGCCCGGGGAAACGAAAGCGCAACCTATGAATAAACTCCGGAGCTGCGCGCCGTTTTGCGCTTCCCCCGGGATCGCTGTGGAGCGGACAGTTTAACTCCCTTGCGGGACGTAGACCGTAGCGCAGATCGGAAACATGCTTCTCCCCACTACAGCTACATTCACGACACATGAATCCCCAGTACCTAAAAGCACTGGGGATTCAGTTTACAGATAGTAGGTGGACTTTTGCAGGGCTCTCTTTCGAGGGGCTTTTTTTGCATTTCAGTATGGTTGAATTGCTAGATCAACCGTGCATGGCCAAATGGCGTTTGAAGTGATCCTCCAGAACCAGACAAGTCATCGCTTCGACTACAGGAACGATTCGTGGACAAATACAAGGGTCATGCCGGCCTGTGGTGACGATTTCTTTCTCGTTTCCATGAATATCGATGGTTTTTTGGGCTACCGATATGGATGAAGTGGGTTTGACAGCAATTCTGAACACAATCTCTTGTCCGGTGCTGATGCCGCCAATGATCCCTCCTGAATGATTGCTCAGGAAACCATTTTTATCCATGCCGTCATTATGCTCGCTTCCCAATATCCTTGTGCCATCGAAACCAGTCCCGAACTCAATTCCCTTTACGGCACCAATCGACAGCATGGCTTTTGCCAGATCTGCGTCCAATTTATCAAATACAGGCTCCCCGAGACCGGGAATGGCCCCTCTAACCCTGCATTCTACGATTCCCCCACAGCTATCCCCAAGCCTTGCGAGCTCTTCTATCATTTCTACCATGGCGGGGGCTGCATCGGGATCACAAGTCCTTACCGGATTTTCCTCAATCGCACTTTCCACAAATTGATTGCTTTTGATTCCGCCCACTTCTGTCGTGTAGGCTAATACGCTTACCCCTCTATTCTCGAGCAGCTTGCGTGCCAATGCTCCTGCAGCAACTCTTCCGGCGGTCTCTCTTCCTGACGCCCGTCCACTTCCTCTGTAATCCCTGATTCCATACTTTTGCAAATAAGTGAAATCGGCGTGGCCGGGTCTAAAGGAATGTTTAATATCGTCATAGGCTTCCGGCCGCATATCCGTGTTATACAAAATCATAAAGACAGGGGTACCGGTTGTTTTGCCTTCGAAGGTGCCGGATAGGATATTTACGATGTCGTACTCTTTTCTGCTGGTCGTAATGGATGATTGACCTGGCTTTCTTCGATCCATTTGCTTTTGAATGTAATCCCGGTCGATTTCGATTCCGGGTGTTACTCCGTCTACGATGACGCCTACAGCTTCTCCGTGAGATTCCCCGAACGTAGTGATTCTAAATACTTCTCCGAATGAATTTCCCGCCATTTGCAAACTCTCCCATTTCTGCGTAGTCAATTGTTATGTTTGATTATAAGAAGTAAGCTATAATAAATGAAATCACAAATAACGAAGTGTGTCATAGAGAGGGTCTATATCAAAATGAACATCCATATGGAATGGTATCGAATTTTTTTGCGTACAGCCGAGCTGGGCAATTTGACCAAAGCGGCACAACAGCTGCATATCACCCAACCTTCCGTCAGCTACGCAATCAAGCAATTGGAGGAGATGATGGGTGTCAAATTATTTCACCGCCATTCAAAGGGTGTCAGTCTGACCTCAGAAGGATCGGCGTTATTGGAATATGTCAAGCAAGCCTTTTCGCTTCTGGAAGCTGGAGAAAAGCGAATTCAATCATTTGTGCAATTGGCTTCCGGGGAGCTGCGGATTGGAGCGAGCGGACCTGTGATCAAACATCTCCTGCTCCATCCATTGGACCGTTTCCATAGCGCGTATCCGGGGGTGCGCATCCGACTTGTGCAAGGCAGAACGTATGAAATCGCAAAACGTCTGAAAGAAGGCAAAATCGATATTGGCCTCGTTCATCTTCCGGTGTCCGATCAGGAACTCGATGTCACTCATGTCATCACCAATCATGACTGCTTTGTAGTCGGTCCTGCATACCGTGCGCTGTCAGAGAACCCGATTTCCATCCAAGCGTTAACGAAAATTCCATTGCTTCTCCTCTCTTCGGGGAGCAATACCAGGCAATTCGTCGAGCAATGGTTCGAAGCACAGGGAGTAAAGGCAGAGGTTGATATTGAACTGAACAGCTCAGACATGCTCATAGAGTTTGCCCAGCGTGGTTATGGCGCTGCGTTTGTAAACCGTTCCTTTATCCAACAGGAGCTGGAGGAGGAGCGCCTTTTTGAGCTGAAGCTGATCGAACCGATCCCTTCCCGCCATATCGGAATCGCAACACGCAGGGACATTTCTTTATCACTGGCAGCTGCCCGGTTTAACGAATTGCTGGTTTCGTCCATAGAGCACTCCAAGTAACCGCGATCTGGTATAACAAAAAACAGCAACCCTGTTAAAAAGGATTGCTGTTTTCTGCGGTTACTGCAACAAGGATCGGATATCTCCGGTATTTGGATTCACTACGAACCAGCCATAGGTGCTGGTGTAGCTGTCTCCGGACTGGAAGTTGTTCACATAGGTTTGATAGACATGGATGACGTAGTGCCCTTTCTCATCGTCGTGGGAATACTCAACGACGTGAGAGGGAGAGAGATTCCCCGCGAACTTGGCCTTCACCAGTTCGATTGCTTCCATCTTGGAGTACATCTTGCTAGTCGGCAGCTTGCCGATGTAGATGGATCGCGAACGCGCATCGTAGATCACCGGCTTGTTCAGGTTTTCGGCGACGAAGCGAATCGGGACATAGACAGTGTTCTTGTACATGATTCCTTGTACATCGCTCGCAGGCGATTTTGGCACCCCTTCAAAATAATAGGTAAAGGGCGTTTGTTTGGTCTCTGGATCGGGATAGTTAGAAGCCGCTGCGGCTATCCCGGAAAAGAGCACCGACCCGATCACGATGCCCCCCAATAAAGATTTAAAATCCCATTTCATTCTTGCAAACCTCTCCCCGTATCGAATGAGACCAGCCTGTGCTGTATTCGACTTTTCTAGCATTAGTATGACAAATTTTGCAAAATTCAGCTATCAACCGAGGGTACTAGGAAACAAAGACTAGAAAAAATAGGAAATCGCCAATCGCCGTGGGAAAAGTCCTAGAAAACGCGGGGCGCAAAGATACTTTTTTCCTGAGCGCACTATGAGTATGATGGAGAATAGGGAGAATACAAGACTAGGAGAGCAAAAGATGTCGATTTTAAAAAATGACTGGGCCCACATATTGGCCGAAGAGTTTGACAAGCCATACTATCTCAAACTGAGGGAAACATTGAAAGAAGAGTATCAGCGCTACACGGTATACCCGGATATGTACGATATTTTCAATGCCCTTCACCTGACGAGTTACGAGCAGGCAAGGGTGGTTATTCTGGGACAAGATCCCTATCACGGGCCAGGGCAGGCGCATGGCCTGAGCTTTTCCGTCAAGCCGGGGATCAAGCCGCCGCCTTCCCTGCAGAACATCTACAAGGAGCTGCAAACTGATCTGAATTGCAGCATTCCTCAGCACGGTTACCTCGTTCACTGGGCCAAACAAGGCGTGCTGCTGCTCAACACCGTCCTGACTGTGCGGGAGAGCAGCCCCAATTCGCATAAAGGTCTGGGCTGGGAAACCTTTACGGATCAGGTGATTCATCAGCTCAATGCGCGCATGACGCCACTGGTCTTTATCCTCTGGGGTAAACACGCCCAAGAGAAAGCGGCTCTGCTGGACAGAAGCAGACACCATATTATTGCCTCACCGCACCCCAGCCCATTTTCTGCGCATCGCGGCTTTTTGGGCAGCAGACCTTTTTCGCGAGCCAATCAATTCCTTCTTGCACAAGGTTTGGAGCCGATCGACTGGCAGCTTCCGGAAGACCCCAACAGCTAGGGCGACCGGTTAGTCTTTGCTCCGAATCACGAGAAGCTTCCCTGTCGCCAGCGAGATATGCCCCCTGGGCTCAATCAGGACATTGCTGATGCCCAGGGTGTCGCCGATGCGCAGGGTGGCATTCTCCAGCGGGTATTGAAAGCCCTGCAGGGTAATTCCCGTCACTTCCTGACTGAAAGGAAGCAGCGAGAGATGATCATAAGGGCCGGACTCGATCGTGACGCCATCCGTGATCAGGCGAATTTCGTTGTATGCGTCGATGATGCGGCAAGGGATATGAGCTTGCAGCCCCTTTTCCAGCAGGTGGACATTGGCGAGTGTGTGGTCAAATCGCGTCCCCAGCACGCCGATCAGCAGGATTTCCTCTGGGTGCTGCCGGATCGCCCACTGCAAGGCCATTTCGGTATCCGTCAGATCCTTGTAGACAGGGTCGCAGTCTGTCACCTGCAAACTTTTGCTTGCAATCTGTTTTTTCTCTTCTTCCGTAACGGAGTCAAAATCTCCGATGGACAGATGGGGGGAGTGTCCGTTTTCGATGAGAAACCACGCTCCCCGGTCCACACCGACCAGCACGTCATGCTCCTGGATGAGCCGGAGCGCCCATTCCCCCAGATTACCGCCTGCGAATAGTAGAATACGTCTTGATTTCATACCGAAGCCATCCTTCACTTTGATCGCTGTAAGAACGAATTTTTTTCATCTTATCATGCAAATGGTTTGCGGGACAGCGCGATAAGCACATCGTATAATGATTGAATTTTTAGATTTTATCGATTAAAATACTTTTATCAAATAGATGGGAAGGTGGTACCTTGATTACCATCAAACGGATGAGCGATTGTACGATTGCAGAAATCACCAAAGCATGGAACAGGGGCTTCGAGGGCTACTTTATTCCGGTCGAAATGACGGAGGAAAGCATCGTCCAGCGGCTCGGCGCGGAAGGCTATCACATTTCCCTCTCTGTCGTCGCCTTTGACGGTGACGAGCCGATTGGCCTGGTCGCGAGCGGCCTGCGCAGCATTGCAGGGAAAAAAATAGCCTGGAACGGCGGCACAGGAGTAGCGACGGAGTACCGACGCCAGGGAGTCGGACGCCAACTGATGGAAGCCACTCTGCAGCTCTACGAGGAAGCAGGAGCGGAGGTAGCCACTCTGGAAGCGATCAGTAAAAATGACAAGGCGATTCGCTTGTACGAGCAGCTTGGGTACGAAGTGGTGGATCGTCTGCTCTTTTGGCAGCAATCGGGCGCCATGCCCGCAGATGCATTTGGGGCGCAGCATGCAGATCAATACCGCGTGCGAACGGGTATTTCTCAAGAGGCGGCACGCCTTCCGTTTTACCAACGCGATGTCCCCTGGCAGAATCAATGGCTCAGCCTGCGCGATGCGGAAGTGATTCTCATCGACGACCAGCGAGGAGAGACTGTCGGCTACGCCATGTACAAACGGGTGTTGAACGAAGAGGGCCAGCTTGCAGCTGTTACGCTTCGACAATGTGCCGCCATGCCGGACCGTCCGGATGCGGAAAATATCTTGCGCGTGGCGCTGCAGCATTTGTATCAGCCTGAGAAAGATTGCAAACGCACTACGTTCAACCTGCCCGCTTCGGATAAGCTCTTGTTGTCTGTGCTGGAGAGCGCAGGCTTCGGTCCCTCTGAGACGGAGCAAGTCTATATGGTGAAAAAGCTAAGCCCAAAAGAAACCCACATGTAATAATGCTGCTAGGTCTGGCAATTCGTACAGGCGAATACTTTTCGGGAGGAGAGCATGCTTTTCGCGATTCTGTGTCCGCATCGCAGGCAAGGCTCTCCTTCTCTGTCGTACACCCGACAGCGCTCGTTATACCCTCCAGTTAGCCGGTCGCCGTGATAGAACGGGACCTCCATGTATCCCCCTGCTTGCATCGCCTCCCGCAAAATCGCTTGGAGGGCATGATACAGCCGAGTAGTCTCCTCCGGGGTCAGTGAGGGAATCTGTCTGGTGGGCAAAATACCTGCATGAAAACAGATTTCGTCGGCATAGCAATTGCCGATCCCGGCCAGCCAATGCTGATCGACGAGGGCCGTTTTGAGCGCGCCTCTTTTTTTGCCTAAAAGTTGAGCAAGCTGCGCAAGGGTAAAAGCAGGCGACAGCGGCTCAGGCCCCAGGTCAGCCAAACGCTCGACTGCCTGGTCACGCGTCAAAAGATGCAGGTAGCCCAGCCGCAATCCGTGGAAATAGAGGATGTTCGACCCGAAGCTGAGCGTCACCTGTGCGCTGCGCTCCAGCTTGTCAGTCTGGCTTCCCCAGTATAAAAATCCGCCAAGCATGAGATGAAGCAAGAGTACATGACCAGAATTCAACTCGAACAGCAGATGCTTTCCTCGTCTGCTGACATGCTGCAGGCGATTCCCCGTCACTGTTTGGATGAACATCTGGGGCGGGACGTTGATCGTTTTTTCCCGCTCTACCCGTGCTTCCGTGATGACCATCCCCCCGACTCTTTCCTCCAGCAATTTGCGGTACGTCTCCATTTCAGGCAGCTCCGGCATACATTTTCCTCCCGCACATGTTTGTCTGTAGGCTCCCCACGCACAGCAGGGCTCATGCCATTTTTGCGTCTTTTTTGATAGGATTACCAACCCCATAGGCAAATCGGGTAATATAGTATAAGGGTATGACCCACAGGAATTCGTACGGACAGGAGACATGGCATGCAAAAAGTAGAATTGATCGCTACGGCGACGTTTGGCTTAGAATCCGTAGTCGCCGAAGAGGTAAAAGCGCTCGGATACAATCAGGTTCAGGTAGAAAACGGAAGAGTGAACTTTACCGCAGATATTTCTGCCATCGCACGCGCCAATTTGTGGTTACGAACTGCGGATCGTGTGCGTCTAAAGATAGGGGAGTTCAAAGCGACCACTTTTGACGAGCTGTTCGAGAAGACCAAAGCGCTGCCTTGGTCGGATTGGATTACCGAGGATGCGACATTTCCGGTCGAGGGCAAGTCTGTGAAGTCGACGCTTTACAGTGTGCCGGACTGTCAGGCCATCGTTAAAAAGGCAGTGGTCGAAAGCCTGAAAAAGACGTACAAGACGGATTGGTTTGAAGAGAAGGGACCGTTGTACAAAATCGAAGTCGCCCTGCACAAGGATATGGCGACGCTGACCATCGATACCTCCGGGCCCGGCCTGCATAAGCGCGGGTATCGCGGCTTGATCGGTACGGCTCCGTTGAAGGAGACGATGGCAGCGGCAATGATCATCCTGTCTCGCTGGAAACCGGATCGGGTATTTATGGACCCGTTCTGCGGCTCGGGAACCTTGCCAATCGAAGCGGCCCTCATCGGTCAAAATATCGCACCGGGGATGAATCGCGAATTCGTCTGTGAGAGCTGGCCGGCGATTCCGAAAACGGTTTGGCGGGAAGCCCGCGCAGAAACCCATGACCTGGCGCGTTATGACCAGAAGCTGGAGATCATCGGAACGGACGTAGATGATGAGATCTTGAAGATCGCTCGCCGCAATGCGGAAGAAGCAGGGGTGGATGATCAGATCCACTTCCAGCGCATGGATGTCCGCGACATTCGCACCAAGCGCAAATACGGCTATTTGATCTGCAATCCGCCCTATGGGGAGCGTCTTGGCGAATGGAAGCAGGTGAGCAGACTGTACGGCGAGATGGGCAAAACCTTTGCGGCGATGGATACCTGGTCCTTTTACATCATCACCTCGGACGAGCAGTTCGAGGAGCATTTTGGACGTCAGGCAAGTAAAAAAAGAAAGCTGTACAACGGCAATATCAAAGTAGATTACTATCAATTTTTTGGACCAAAACCCCCTCGTCCTTCAGTGGTTGCCCCAACCGAATAAGCGAGAGAAGGGGGAAGGGGAGGAGAAAGGAAAGTGAGCAACTTGTATCGTGCAACCCGCAGCCGGATCGTGGCTGCTTGCTTGGCCGCACTGATGCTGCTGACCGTAGCAGCGCCAATCTCGGCTGAAGAGACGACAGCACCTGCACCTGCCGGGACCGAGGAGGCGCAGAATGAAACGGCTGAGACAGCGGCTGCATCGGGTGAACAGCCGATCGTCTTCAAGGATGTGGAGGACAGCTTTGCCAAAGACGCGATCACCCGGCTGGCCTCGCTTCATCTGATCAGCGGAGTGGAAGAAGAGCGATTTGAACCGCAGAAACCGATAACGCGTCAGGATGTAGCGGTCCTGCTCAGCAAGGTAATCGGTCTGC
Organism: Brevibacillus panacihumi W25; assembly: GCF_000503775.1. Taxonomy (GTDB): domain Bacteria; phylum Bacillota; class Bacilli; order Brevibacillales; family Brevibacillaceae; genus Brevibacillus; species Brevibacillus panacihumi_A. The sequence goes on from NZ_KI629786.1 coordinate 784,157, forward strand.
AGCCAGTCGGCGTAGAAGAAGCAAAATACGAAGACGTGGGGCTGGACAGCCCGTATGCCCCTTACGTGTATTCACTGGCGGAGCTTGAGGTGTTGAAAGGCAGACCGGACAATCAGCTCGGTGCAGCCGATCCCTTGACCCGCCAGGAGTTGGCCGTTCTTTTGACGCGCCTGATGAAAGCAGGCCAAATCCAGCCTGCTTCGGCATCCGGTTCCGCCAGCTATGAGGATATTGAGGAAGCGGCGGACTATGCCCGCGATGCGATCGTGGCCGTGACCAATCAGCGCTGGATGACGGGGGCAAGCGGTTCGTTTCGTCCTTTAGGCATCGTCACCCGTGCGGAAGCAGCCGTCATCGCGGAGCGCGTCCTGGATGCCCGCTATTTGCAGGCGGAACAAGTGAAGTTCGAAGTGAACACGGAGCGGTTGAACGTCATGGCTGGCAGCAGCGAGCGTGTGACCGTAAAAAGCCCGGACGGCAAAAAGCTTCCGTTCACGCCGATTTATGGATTTGATCGGCCGGAGCTGGGTTCAATCCAGCCGGATGGCACTTTTGTGGCTGGACCCGCGACGGGAACAGGGAATGTCACCGTGACGGTCGGACACCGCACTGTGACGATTCCGGTACAGATTACAGCCGCTGTCGTCGCGCCAAAGCCAGAAGAAGAAGAATCGAAGCCGTCCAAGAAGCCTGAGCCGTCGGCGTCGGAGCCGCAGGAATCCACCGAATCCACGCCAGTCGAAGAGACATCTCCGGTTCAGGAAGACCAGCTGCAAAACATTGCCCCTGACAGCTTTACGTCAGTGAAAACAGTGGGACCGGCGGATAACTATTTCCGTGAGGTCGAGAAGGCTTATCCGGGTCCAGTCGGTGGCTTGACTGCTGTATCTGAAGAGTGGACAGGCTACAATCGCCAGTACGGTCGCAAGGTGACCGTAGCGCTGCCAGAAGGCAAGGCGGTAGAGCGCGTCAATCTCACCTTCCAGCAACGCAAAACGTCAGGGATTACCCTGCCGAACTCGCTGGAGGTAGAGGTATCTCAGGATGGAAAGGCTTGGTCGTATGCGGGGAAAGCCGTGCACGATGTCCCGGCTTCCGAAGAAAAAATGGTGACTCGCACATTGGGAGTGTCCCTCCCACAGCTGGAAGTGCGTTATGTTCGCGTCACTTTTCCGGTGAAGGTGTTCGTCTTCGCACGCCAACTGGAGGTATGGGCCAAGGATGCAGAAGCAGGGCCTAGCGATATCGCATTGCTTCCGCCTCCCAAACAGTTCCAACCAATCGATAATCGGCAGACCAGACGGCCAGTCGAAAATATGCTGCTTGTCTACACGGGAATGCATGACGAACTGGGCACTTGGACCAAGGAAGATTTCCTGCCGATGGTGGGGTATTTGACGCAAGATGGGTATATGCGGGATCAGATGTTTGACACGGTGCTGTTATTGCCTTACCAGACCATGCCTGCTACCCGTGACAGCTGGAATGCCTATCTGAACGATTTGTTCCGCATGGACAGGCAGTTGGATGCGCTCAACAGTGCGATGCGCGAGTACAATCGCCTGCGAGGCACCCTGTACACCACTCCGACGAAGGAAAACGTGGTGCTGGCGATCCCGTATCCGAATGCTGCTCAGAAGGATTTCGGCAAGCTGCCAGGCGAGGAGACATCGCTGTCCTTCAACGCTGCGGGCATCGGGGAAGAGATGGCCTATCAGAACCGCAAAAAAGCGGTCGAGTGGTACTTCCAGGAGCTGCTCAAGCGTTGGAACAAGGAAGGCTACAGCTACTTGAATCTGGATGGCATCTACTGGTTCCATGAGCTGATCGAGGACAGTGCCCCGAAGGAGCGGGAACTGATCCGCAGCACAGCCGGCATGGTCCATGATGAGGCGCTCCGCTTCTACTGGATTCCGTACTACGGCTCCCCTGGCGTAGAAGAGTGGAAAAGCTTGTATTTCGACAGAGCGTTCCTCCAGCCTAATTACTACAGTGACAAGCCCGTAACAATCGAACGGATCCAAGGGGTGCTGGACGCCGTACAGAAGTACGGAATGGACATCGAGATCGAGGGCGATCACAAGATGTACAACGATCCGAAATTTTACCAGCTTTACTACAATCAACTGGCTGCCACCCATAAGCTGGGGATGGACAAAAACAATGTGCACGCGTATTATTTCGGCTCCAAAGCCTTCCTGCCAGCTGCCCGTAGCAAGGATGAAGCGATCCGGGCCATCTACGACGACACCTACAAGTGGATGCGCGGGCGCTTTGATCGGGATGAGTTTTTGGATACGGATGTCATGCCGTAGCAGACAAAATGAAAATGGACGCCTGAATTTTCGAGGCGTCCGTTTTTTTGTTTGACCTACATCGGCAATTTTCCTTTTCGTTCCAGCAGTCCCTTATAGTGATCTCTGTATATCCAAAGCAGATATCCTTCCAGCCCAGATACCACAATGGCCAGGGGGAGCAAGGCTGGATCCTCAAAAATGTGAAAAAGGAAGATGTTGACCACAATGGGGGCAAAGATCGCTAAAATAGCCGGCGTAAAGATATTGACGAGCAATAAAAGTCCACCTAAAAGCTCCGTAGATTTTTCCAAAACCAGCAAATACCCGGTTAACAATTCCATGGCCTTGGGGCTGGTCGGAAAAACGGGATCATACCCGAGAATGACGACCCAACCATTAAATCCGGCCAAGATAAAAATCAAAGCCAGCAGAATACGAGGCAAATGGATACGCAGCACGCCATCACACACCTCCAGGATAAGGTACGTTCAAGTGCATCGTATTCCAGTTATTCCCTTACGTCAACAGGGGTGGTAAACTCTTGCTAGGAATGGACAAAAGTAATGTACTTCCTGCCAGCTACTCGCAGCAAGGATGAAGCGATCCAGGCCATCTACGCCGACACCTACATGTGGATGCGTGGGCGCTTTGATCGGGATGAGTTTTTGGAAACGGATGACATGCCGTAGCGTAATTATGAACAATGACAACGGACGCCTGAATGTTACAGGCGTCCGTTCGTATATTTTGAAGAACTTTTTAATTACTTCCTTTTCCAGACTGAATCGAGATGTTTTCCCCACAAGTCGTTTGTTCCAATAGTTAGTCATACTTGATGTGTATTTTCTAGGAACAAAAAATGTAGAAACTCATCCATCCTATATGTTGGTAATAAAGTTCCTTTTATATACAACATGAGTTGCATTTCCAATAGATAATTCATAGATAAAGTCGTTCCATAGCTCTCCCCTATCTCAGGTATATCATCGATGCAAAAAGTCAACAACAAAATAGTTACAAAATAATTGACTTAATGTTAAAAAAAGCAATATAATGGATAATATTTACAGATGCTGATATAAAAATTTCTGGGAGGTGAAGTTATCTAAATTTAACGAAGCAAAGAAATTAGTTTTTTTCCATATTCAATATTGGAGGGATTAGATGATAATTCATCAAGGCATCTAATAAGTTCTTCTAACTCTTGCTTATTCTCATCTATAGACGAATTTTGGGAATCTTGGAAATAACTTTGTAACATATAACTATAACTTAATATGATTCGAGATTTTTCATTATTTTCTGACGTGTATGAAGTATTGTCAGAAAGAACTTGAATTTTACTTGCATGTGATAGTGCTAAATCAAATTTTGTACCCCAATCTGTATCTTTTTTTAAAGATCTGCTCAGTAACCGTAGACCCTCTTTGAAATTACTGTCGATTTCTCTTTGAAGTTTTTCGAATCGGTTTTCGATTCCATTCATTTTTATAAAAATAAATCCGTTGCTAAACACCAACAAAGTTAATAGTACAATTAAAAACTTGTTATTTGTATTCAACTCTATCACCCTATCCTTTTTACTCAATTATATACTAGGGAGTGTAAAAAATGACAAAAAAATCAAGCGTTTTTCTTTCTTTGCTTTTTGGTACCTCTTTGTTATTTAGTAATACTAGTCTTGTTACGGCATCGGAAGAAAAATTGAGTAAAGCAGAGATAAAAAAACTAAAAGAGGTTTTCAAATTTTCTGATGAACATATTGCCGATCTGATTGAGGATGGTAAAGTACAGGAGTATTTATCCATAAAAAAGCCAATAGTGAGTAAGAAAGAAGACTACTATGAAATTATAAAAAATGGTAATGAAAAAAGGGTGGAGAAGGTCACAAAAAAGGAATTTAAAGAGAAACTAGAAAAGGAAATAAAGAAAAATAAAAAGAAGATTGATGATGAAAATAATGATCCAATTTCTACTTTTGATTATGATATAGAAGACGATCATGACTATATAACGTTAGAAACATGGTTTATTTATGATGAGGTTGAAGGTGATGCACAAGCCTCAGCTCGTTTTGAGTTTGCAGATGATAGCAGTACATATGGTTTTCTTGGTGACCTATATGAGGATGTTCTTGCGATAGGTATCAGTGATAATGCTTCATTAGTATCAGGCACTGAAGAGTTTTATTTAAAATTTCGAAAGTATGGCTTTAATGGGGAATATGACTCTTATGGGCATCCAATCTATGAATGGACCTCAATGACTCGAGATGATAGTAGAGCAGATACGCGAGATTCAGGCGGCTACGCGTTTGATGTAAACTTCCCATCAATGAATTCCGAGAGGTATCAGTATATTAAGAATATAAGGGGCTATATGAAAGTTGAAGTGACTCATCGAGATTCTTCTTGGGGTGGAGAAATGTACGATGTATGGAGTCATTATCTTCATTCATGGGAAGACGTACATTTGTCTTATGGACTTTCTATTCCTCCTGGAGGTAGTATTTCGTGGGAATACGAGGATGTTTCCGAGAAAATTACAGGGCATACGCAAGAGCGTATATACGACTAGTAAAGAATCGTTAGTCTAATGTAAGGAAGCATTAGGGTAGTAGTAGAAGCAAAAGAGAGACCACCGTGTAAAGGGTAGTCTCTCTTGATTTTTTAACAATTAATTATGAAAGCATAAGAAAGGAACCACGCGTTCCAACATAATATAAGGGTCAGGAGCAAAAAACACGGGACTATAACATTTAACTAAACAATAGAAGGTTAGTAATCTTCAAGGGTCCGTTTTTTTATACTTCCGAGGGATCCTCCATAAACCACGATATATAGGAGCAGCGCTTGCAGATCAGAATCGCGGCCTCTTTATTCGCCCAATCCAGCCCGAAGAAAGTAGCCCCTCGCGAATTCAATTGGCGATAGTCTTTATTGAACGTATCATTTTGGCAACAGGGACAAGTAAGTCGAACGCCTCCCATTTGGTAGCGCATCAGGAACCACTCCTTCCTTTTGTTACCTTTTTATACGAATCACTGGCAGATAAGTTCCAGTCAGGGCTGAATCACCCCTCCTGATTCGCTGGAATCTTGCGGAACAAAACAACATACAAATACGCGCTCAACAGGGAGACACCCAGTATCAGCCCAAACACCCCGACAGGCGGCAGCCAGGCGGAAATCCCGATGGTCAGGGGAGCAATAAACCGCCCGATGGAAAATTGCAGCGAGGAAGCACCCATGTACTGCCCGCGCGCGTCCTCCGGGGAGTACTTGCTGATAAAGCTTTGTGCGACAGGGGTACGGATCAACTCGCCAAGGGTCAGGACGAACATACAGCCGAACAGAAACCAGATGTTCGTGGAAAAGGCCATCATAAACATGCCAGCGCCGTACAAGACGGATGAAATGACGAGACTGTTGCGGTCGCTCCAGTGCTGGAACCAATTGGTCACCGGGAGGGTAAACAGCACGACCAAGAGACCGTTTAGCCCCATCAGCCAGCCAAATGCACTCGTCCCTCCGACGTTAAAGGACCAGTCTCCCCAGGATACGAGAGGCTGGGACTGTACATGTTCATTGACGTACAAGGCCATGTACAGATCGAGCTGCATGAAAGCGATGGCGATGAACACGCCAGCCAGAATATAGAGGGCAAATACTTTATCGCGGAAGATGACCGCATAGCTTTTAAACTGCTCTTTGATCGAAAAGCGTTCTTTTGCTTTTTCCTCCCGCACATGGGCCGGCAAGCTTTCCTTGATCAGGAAAAAGACCGTGATCGCAAACAAGATCTCGATGATCATACAAACGAGCAGCAGCTCGAAGCGGTAATGAATGAAAAAGAAGGAGCCAAGCACAGGTCCGGCAACAACCCCGATATTCATCGCTGTGTAAAAGGTAGCAAACACGACACGCCGGTCCTCTTCTGTCGTCAAATCAGCTACCATCGCTGAGCTGGCAGGCCAGTACAGGGAGCCAGCAATTCCGATCCCGATGAAAGCGAGATAATCCACCCACGGGGACCAGGAAAAGGCAAACAGGCCAAACATGCTTGACGAGAGGATCAGCGAGGTGAGCATGGTCGGCCTGCGCCCGATCCGGTCAGACAGATAGCCGCCGAAGAGATTGGAGAACATCCCCAATAGAGGAGGAACCATGAGCAGCAGACCTGCCATGTCCTTCCCGAACGAATCGCTAAACAAGAGAGCCATAAACGGAAAATACATCCAAAAAAATGTATGAGTAATCAGTTCGCCAAATAGCCGAACCTTCAGATTCAAGTCCCAAGAACGCCAACTCATGACACCATTTCCTCCATCCTGTTTTCAAAATCTGCAGAAAGCCCGAACCTGAACCCACCAAAAAAAGCGCAAAACGGGAGAGGACGATACTCTCTTCGCTTGCGCTTTTTAACGATATCAGGTAAAAGTGGGCCTTAAAGAAAACCAGATGGAGAAGGCAAAATACAGCTACTCCCCCCTGGGTGGCGCCACAACTGATCGGAAAAAAAGACAGAAGCGGTTCAGGCATCCTGCAGTGTACAGCTATAGGTATTCGGGTTTTCGATGAGAGGGAGAGCCCCTCGATCGAGGCCCTACCTAAGCCGTGTATACTGCAGTGATCACCATAAGAACAACGCTCCTGTCTTTAAAAATTTTTATACAGTCAACTCTTGTTGATTAGAATACTCCACAAATAGGAAAATATGCAAGAAAAATTTTTTATTACTGGATACTCAGATTGCATGCACAAAGTCTTTCGATTGAAAAATGCGCGTCTATTCAGTAAAATATTTTTTAATAATCACAAATCAGGAACGTGGAGGGTGATCGTATGTTGGACCCGCGTATTGTCAAGCTTGCGGAGAATTTGCTGAGCCATTCGGTACGTCTGCAGGAAAAGGAAAGCTTGTTGATTGAGGTGCGAGGAGAGGGGCACGCCTTGGCAAAAGAGCTGGTGAAACAGGCCTACGCCAAGGGGGCTTACCCGTTCGTCCGGATCCTGGATCCGAGCATCCAAAGGGAACTGATGATGGGCACGGGCAAGGAGCGCGCAGAACATCTGGTGAGATGGGAGGAGCCGATGTTCAAGGATCTGGATACCTATATCGTCATTAACGGTCCCGTCAATGACAGCGAGATGGCAGATGTGCCTGTCGAACGTCGGCGCGAACATCAGAAAGTGATGCAGGAGCTGAATGACTACCTGATCAACAACTGTCGCTGGACTCTGCTCAACTACCCGACTGCGGCCATGGCTCAGAGCGCCAACATGTCTTCGGAAGCGTTTGAAGACTTTTATTTTGACGTTTGCTCGGTTGACTACAAGAATATGCATGAAGCCTTTTTGCCGCTGAAAGCCCTGATGGATCGAACAGACAGAGTGCGATTGGTCGGACAGGGTACCGATCTGAGCTTTTCGATCAAAGATATTCCGAATGTCATCTGCTCAGGGCTGCGCAATATTCCGGACGGCGAAATTTTCACGGCGCCTGTGCGTGATTCCGTCAACGGTACGATTACATTCAACACGGCTACCAGCTACCTCGGAACGAAGTTTGAAAATGTTCGGCTCACCTTTGCAGATGGCAAGATTATTGAAGCGACTGCCAACAACACAACGAAGCTCAACGAGATTCTGGACAGCGACGAAGGAGCGCGCTATATCGGCGAGTTTGCGATTGGCGTCCATCCGTACATTCTGCACCCGATGAATGATATTTTATTCGACGAGAAGATTGCTGGCAGCTTCCACTTCACGCCTGGCCGCGCCTATGACAACGCCGACAACGGCAACCGCAGCCAAATCCACTGGGACATGGTCAATATTCAGCGTCCCGAGTACGGCGGCGGGGAAATCTGGTTCGACGACGTTCTGATTCGCAAAGACGGTCTGTTCGTGCTGCCGGAGCTGCAAGGGCTTAATCCTGAAAACCTGAAGAAATAGGTTGTTCACCTCGAAATAAATAGGGCCTCGAGTAACCTCCGACGCGGATCGGGGGTTATTTTATTTTTTAAACAAAAATGTTTACAAATTACCAATCATCATTATATACTTAATATACAAATAAGTTTATAAAATTGTTTCGGGGGGTTATCCTATGATCCGCTTGGGATGGAAAAATAAATTGCATGCATTTGTTGCTGGCCGTTTGTTGGGAAGTGAATTCTTGGCAGAGGAAGGCCATGTCACACAATGGCTGGAGATGGGCAAAAGCGAAATTGCGCCGAACTTTGAACACGCGATTCAAGACGTCTTTTTTCTGTGAAAAACGTCTCGACGTTTTTCATAAAAGTGGATGAGACCGGTCTGGCATGTGGCTCGATCCTTTTGCTACAATGGAGTCCGAAGCATGACCGTGGTCAGCAAGTCGAGCGGTCGCATCGTACATAGCATGGAAACTGAGGGATGAGATGTGAGTCGCAAAGACTGGTTGGAATACGTCGTGACAGATGATGATGCGGGCATGAGTGTAGAGCAGATTGTCCGTCAAAAACTGAATGTGTCTGGCCGCATGCTGCAGCGGCTGACGAGAAGCAAGGGAATTCTGCTGAATCGCAAAACGCCTTTTCTGAAAAGAGAGGTCAAAGCCGGAGACAAGGTCTCGGTTCGCGTCGCAGAATACAGGACGGATACCACCCTTGCGGTAACGGAGACCAGTGTCAGCCTCCCAGTCGATATTTTATACGAAGACGACCATCTGCTCATCGCCAATAAACCGGCTGGGATGATGGTGCATCCGTTAAGACCTGGACAAAAGGATACGCTCGTTCATGCCCTGACAGCTTTGTTTCAGCAAAGACGAGAGCCAGCGGGAGTCCACCCCGTGCATCGCTTGGACAAGGACACGTCAGGTGCGATTCTGATCGCCAAAAGCAGCTATGGGCATCAACTGGCAGACCGATTGCTGCGGGAAGGCGGCATTCACCGCGAGTATCTGGCTGTCATCGAAGGCCATCTCGCATCCGACAAGGGAACGATCCAGGCGCTGATCGGCAGGGACCCTCATCATCCCACCAGACGACGGGTGAGTCGCAATGGTGACGATGCCATTACCCATTACGAAGTAGAGCAGCGTTCAAAGGAGCACACGCAGGTTCGCGTGTGGCTGGAGACGGGACGAACCCATCAAATTCGCGTCCATTTCCACCATCTGGGGCACCCGTTGGTCGGCGATACCATGTACGAGGGAAGCCGTGCCGGAATGAGACGACAAGCCTTGCATGCCTCCAGGCTGAGCTTCTCCCATCCGTTGACGGGCGAAGAAGTGCAGGTGTCAGCCCCATTGCCGAGTGACTTGAAACGCTTGGTTGAAGCTATTTTTACTTTAGAGAAAAGCCAGGATTGATCCCCTTCAATCCCGGCTTTTTGTTTTTTACCTCCATGAATAACCTATAAACAGTAGGGATTCCACAACAAGCTGGTCGAGGAAAAAGGGAGAAAAGCGAAGGCATTTGGGATCTTAACCAAGCTGGAACGGAAAAGGCGGAACACGCTCTCAGCGGCCAACCCTGATTCACTTCCATGAGACGGCTGCTTTTGGCCGCGGTTCCGCCTTTGGAGTGGAAGCGGTCAGAGATGCCCCCAGCAAAGATCCCAACCGGCCTAGAGCGTTCTCCCTTTTTCCTCCCCCGGCAGTAAAGCTGGAGGACAACCTAACAAATACAAATAAATCCCCGATTTACTCAAATAAAAAACTTTACTTAAGTTAACTTATATACTAAGATAAACACAAATACACGATGCAAGAAAAGGAGCAATCATGGCGCAAACGATTACCCTGCGGGACAAAAAGAAGGCAAGGACAAAGCTGACGCTGCTGCAGGCTGGCCTGGAACTGATCGGAGAAGGTACCTTTCGTACTGTCTTGGTAGAGGATATCTGCCAGCGAGCAGAAGTCTCCAAGGTGACCTTTTTCAAGTTTTTCCCGCAAAAAGAAGATATGCTGGTCTACTTCATGAGCGTCTGGCAAGCGGAGCGCTTCGTTGAACTGGCGGATTCCCCCAAGCGCGGATGGGCTGCCGTACGATACATTTTTTCCAAAGTAGCGGAGCAATCCCAGAAGCAGCCTGGCATCATGCTCAGCCTGATCAGCTTTTTGGCAGAACAGAGCATGCATCCCTGGATTCCCGAGCTGTCGCCTGCTGAAATGCAGCTGTTGTTTCCAGAGAGGGAGGACACGGAGGAAATCGTGCAATATTCGCTGCACGATCTTTTCAGCCGAGCGATGAAAGAAGCCCAAGAGGATGGCGAGCTGGCAGAGTGCCTTTCCGTAGAGGAAGGGGTCGTTCTGGTGTTCACCACGTTTTACGGTTCCTATTTGTCAGCACATCTCTGTCAGTCACCCGATTACATGGCTTTTTATGACATGCATATCAAACCTTTGCAGAGGTAGGTGTTTTGAATGGCAAAAGTAATTCCCGGCCGTTTTACGGCAAAAATGGATGGACCATTCGTCGTTTTTATCATCGGAATGAGAATCAACAAGCGATGGGCGGTACACAAATGGCTGCCCGTAGCCAAAGCAATGGGCGGAATGCTCAAGGAATTGTACCAGCATCCGGAGCTGGGTTTCCTCGGTACGACCTCTCACATGAATTCACGGGAAATCACACAAATCCAATATTGGCGTTCCTACGAGCATTTGGAAAATTACGCGCGAAAAGGGCAAAAACATCTGACCGCATGGAGAAATTTCAATAAAGCTGTAGGGACGGACGGTACCGTCGGAATTTTCCACGAGACGTATCTGGTGGAGCCGGGAAAATACGAGTGCCTGTACGGAAATATGCCTGTCTGGGGGCTGGCCCAAGCGGGAGAGCATGTGCCGGCATTGGGCAGAAATGAAACAGCAAGGCGCAGACTGGGCGGAGAGAATGAACCTGCAGTGCCAAGCCCGCCGCAAATGTAAAGAATGGTAAAGTTTTGCATGCAAGTATTTACATGCATGCGGATAGTGGATATACTAAATTTGGCAATCAATATGCAAGCAAGTGCTTGCATAGAGAGGGTGGGATGATTGGAGGATTCGAAAAAAAACGAGTCTACGGGTGATAAAGGGACACGACAATGCATTTTGGCAGCGGCAAGGCAGCTGATGGCGAAGAAAGGCTTCAAGGGAGCGACGACACGCAAGATTTCTGAGCTTGCCGGGGTTAACGAAGTAACGATTTTTCGCCATTTTACCAATAAGAAAGGAATCGTCGTCGAGCTTTTGTCAGAAATGCTGGATGTTCGCCAGCCTCTGCAAAACAGCCTCCAGGGTGACTTTACCCAAATCCGGGAGATGCTGATCGACTACGGTCGGACTTACTACAACCTGATGATTGATCGAAAAGAAGTGATTTTGATCTGTGTGATCGAGTCAGAAAATCACCCGGAGGTAGGCAAGTTGTTCAGCAATCTTCCGCTGTCAGCAATCGAACTGCTTAGCAACAAGCTGAAGAGTTTTCAGGAGCAAGGGCATCTGCCGCAGCAACTGAATGTCTGGTCCGCTGCGGCGATGTTTATCTCTACCTTTTTCCATGCGTTTTTGGCCGTGCATCGCATGCATATCGATCTCGGGGCGCGAATGACGGAGGAGCAGTTGTTTGAGGAGACCACAGATATTCTGCTGAATGGCATCACCAAAGGTACATAAATCAGAAGATGGGTTAGAAAAAGGAGCGGAAAGTGCCATGACGAAACGTTGGTTGGTTCCGATTGCCATGATTGGGCTTGCGGTCACGACAGCTTGCAGCAGCAACTCCGAGGAGATGATTCCGATTGCACAGGAGACGAAGCAGGTTGTCGTCGAAGCGGTGAAAACGGAACAGCTTCAGCAGGTATCGGAACTCTCAGCAACGCTGCAGCCTTGGGAGGAAGCACTGGTTTCCTTTGAAGTATCGGGACGGATCGTGGAGCTGGACCGCAGCGAAGGAGATAATGTGAAGGCGGGAGATCTGTTGGCGCGGGTCAACGATACGGATTACGAGCTGCAGGTGGCCTCGACCCATGCAGCGGTTCAGCAGAGCGCCGCGACATTGAGCAAGGTGCAGAATGGAGCGCGGGAGCAGGAGATCGCACAGGCGAAGCTTTTGGTGGACAAAGCGAACATCGCGCAGCAGCAGGCGCAGGAGGATTTTCAACGGATCGAAAAGCTGTATCAGGAGAACGCCATTTCCAAAAGCGACTTTGAAAGCATGCAAAACCGCCTGCAGCTGGCACAAAAGGATCTGGAAAACGCGCAGCATGCCTACTCGTTGATCACACAGGGAGCGAGGACAGAGGACAAAACGCTGAGTCAGGCAACCTATCAGCAAGCCGTCATCTCCCAGGAAGCAGCATCCACGACGTTGGCGAAGACCCAGCTGCACTCCTCCATCAACGGGACCATTCTCTCCAAGCTTTCCTCTGCGGGCAATCTGGTCAGCGCGGGAACACCCGTCTACCATATCGGCAATATCGATCAGTTGAAAGTCGTTCTGCCCGTACCGGACCGGGAGATCTCCGCCTGGAAGGTCGGCGAGACTGTTGCCATCGAACTGTATGGCGAGAAAAGGGACGGGAAAGTAGTCAACATCTACCCGACGACCAACAAAAGCACAGGGACGATCGGCGTGGAGGTGCAGATTGAGAACCCAAAACACGACTGGTATGCAGGCCAAGTGGTGAAAGCGACCAAATCCATCGAAGGCCAGGAAGGTATTTTCGTTCCCGTCGAGGCAGTTATCAGCAGGGGAAAAGGGGATGCACACGTGTTCGTCGACAAAGACGGCAAAGCGGTGAAAACCCAGGTGGAAATTGGCCGCATGATTCAAAATAAACTGGAGATTCGCAGCGGATTGACAGCAGGAGAGCAAGTGATCGTCAAGGGTGTCGACCGCTTGTTCGATGGGGATGCCATCGAGGTGATGGGAGGTACCAACCCGTGATCGCATACATCGTCCGCAAGCGCAAAATTACGCTGCTGTTTTTTGTCATGCTCGTGCTTGTCGGTTTCTTGAGCTTTTTTCAGCTTCCCAAGCAGGAATCGCCAGACATTATCGTCAATCTGGCAACTGTAACGACGATCTATCCAGGAGCTTCGCCGGAAAAGGTAGAACAGGCCGTAACGAAGAAGCTGGAGGAGAAAATCAATGAGATCCAAGGCCTCAACTATATTTCCTCGTCTTCTTCGTTAGGAGTCTCGTTCATTCTCGTCGAAACCAAAAGCGATGTCGATCCCAAGCAAAAATGGGATGAATTGCGGAAAAAAGTAAAGGATGCCGAAGCGGATCTGCCTGCGGACGCCAAGCAGCCTATCATCAATGACGATCTAAACCGTACCTTTGTCCAGAGCCTGGCAGTGACGGCTGAGACGACTGAGCAGTTGTACAGCCTGCGACCGTTGATGGATTCGTGGAAGAGCCAACTGCGTACCATCCCGAATGTAGCGGATGTGACCGTCACGGGGCTTCCCGATCAGGAAGTGCGGATCGAAGTGGATACGCAAAAGCTGAGCCAGTACGGGATCAACTGGAGTCAGGTAATGATGGCGATCAAGGCGGAGAACGAACGAGTGCCGCTCGGGGACTTGACTAGCGCAAACCGCACCTACCAGCTCAAATTGGCTGAGTTTACGGATATTGCGCAGTTGAATCGCATCTTGATCGCCCGTTCTCCGGTCGATGGCTCTCCCATCTATCTCGAGGATATCGGACGAGTGGAACTGACGACCGAAACAGTCCAATCCATGTCGTATTACAACGGCAAGCCCTCGCTTACGATCAGCTTGAATGCAGAGACGGGCAGCGACGTCCCTTCCCTGCAAAAACGCGTCGATGATTTGATGGCTATTTTGAAAAAATCGCTGCCGGACTACGCGCAAACACATTCGATATATAGCCAGAAAGAACGCGTCGACGAGCTGTTTGGCGATTTGACGAAAGAAATGATGATCGCGGTCGCTGCGGTGCTTGTGGTTTGCACCCTGGGTCTGAATCTGGTCACTTCCTTTGTCGTAGCGCTGGCCATCCCGATTTCGCTTGCAGTCGGCATGATGTTTTTGCCGGGAATGGGGATTACGCTCAACATGATTTCGATCGTTTCCCTGATCATCGTGCTGGGGATTCTCGTCGATGATGCGGTCGTAGTGAATGACAATATCGAACGGCGACTCTTTGTGCTCAAGGAAAAACCGCTGACAGCAGCTGTCAAAGGTGCCAATGAGGTTTCGATCTCCATTGTGACGGCTACGTTGGCTACGATTGCCTCGTTTGCTCCTCTGATGTTTTTGAATGGGAATGTCGGGCAATTCATTCGCCCCGTTCCGGCTATCATTTCCTTGACGATGCTGGCCTCGATGATCATGTCGCTAACGATCATTCCGATCTTTCGCCATTGGCGGGAGCTGCGTCGCCAAAGCCAGAGCAACAATGACCACAGCAAGCCGCCGGGACTGCTCGGCAAGCAAATTGTCATGCTGACCCGCTGGTACGCGGATCGAGTGATGCCGAGAATTTTAAAACGTCCGTTGCTCTCAGGGATGGTTGGAGTATTGATTGGAACCGCTGCATACGGCTTGATTCCTTTTACGCCCATTGAGTTGTTTCCGAAGGATGACCGCCCGCAGTTTTTGGTCAACATTCGCGTGCCGGTCGGCAGCAGCGTGGAAGAGACGGATCGTGTCGTGCGCGGTGTCTCGGACTGGATTTTGCAGCAGCCAGCCACAGAATCGGTCGCCTCCTATGCAGGGGGAAGCGCTCCGAAAATGTTTAGCGGCGATACAGATGCCGGAAGAGGAGTGACAATCGGCCAGCTTGTCGTACGCTATG
Organism: Brevibacillus panacihumi W25; assembly: GCF_000503775.1. GTDB lineage: Bacteria > Bacillota > Bacilli > Brevibacillales > Brevibacillaceae > Brevibacillus > Brevibacillus panacihumi_A. The sequence goes on from NZ_KI629786.1 coordinate 799,258, forward strand.
ACAAAAGCCAGGCGAACATCGATGAGCTGCTGAACAGTTGGACGGAAACGTTTAAAACGATGTACCCAGAAGCCAGCATTTTGCCGGAGCAATTGGAGGCTGGACCTCCTGTGGGCAAACCGGTGGTGATCCGCGTGTACGGCGAGGACATCGAGACGCTTCGCTCGATCTCCGGACAAATCAAGGATCAGGTCGCCAAGCTGAACGGCACCTATGATGTGCAGGATGACTTCGGCATCGAACGCTATTCTCTGGAATTTGTTGTCAATCAAGACTTGATGGAGCAAAAGCTGGTGAACTACAACACGCTGTCCCAGACCTTGCGTCTGGTGAGTGAGGGCTTGACTGTCAGTCAGTTTGACGATGGCACCGAGCTGATTGATATGAAGCTCTTTTTGCAAAAGGACGAAGAAGATCCGTCCCTGTTGTTCCAGCGCCTGAGCGTGGCCAATGCACGCGGCGAACTGATTCCGCTATCCCAGTTGGCAGAAGTAAAGCCAACCTTTAGCACCCAGACGATCCCGCATCGCAATCTGTCTCGCAGCGTGACGATTACAAGCGAACTGAAAGGGCGGACCGCAACAGAGGTGATGGCAGAGATTTCACCGATGCTGAAAGCAATGGAGCTGCCTGAGGGATACCGTTATGAGATTGGCGGGGAAACCTCCGAGCAGACCGACATCTTTATTGATATGGGCAAATTGTCCGTGCTGGTCGTATTCCTGATTCTGATCTTGATCGCCATGCAGTTTTACTCCCTATCTATTCCCATGCTGGTGATGAGTACCGTTTATCTAGCGGTATCCGGCAGCTTGATCGGGTTGTTTGTCACCCAGACGCCGCTTGGGTTCATGACGATGATGGGTGTGATTTCGCTCGCGGGAATCGTGGTGCGCAACGGTATCGTGTTCATCGAGTTTATTGAAGAAGCGCGTCATACGGGAGTCGAACTGAAGCAGGCTGTGATTCAGGCAGGGGAGGCTCGTCTGCGTCCGATCTTGCTCACGTCGCTCACCGCAGTGGCTGGTCTGACACCGCTGGCCATTTCCGGGGATGTTTTGTTCCAGCCTTTGGCTGTCACGATTATATCGGGTCTGTTGTTCTCGACGCTGCTGACTTTGATTGTCGTACCTTCCTTTTATACGGTACTGACCCAGCGCAAGCTCAAAAGGCTGGCGAGGAAAGTAGCGAAACGACCAGAGTTGTATGAACAGGAAGCAGAACTGCATTAACCAATGACGGAAAAGCGACAGGCGTCAAAGCATGCCTGTCGCTTGTTTTTTTGTGGATTTTCACCTGTATCTTCCTACTGAGTCGGCATTTGGTCTATACTGAAAGGACATTCTTCGGATTTTTTTGCTATGATAAAAACCAATAGAGCTAGAACAGAGAGAATGCGAGACAGGAAAGGAGTGTCCAGATGCTACAGCCCCAGCTTCTTGAAGAAGAAAAAGTGTTTAAAGACCCTGTGCACCGCTATGTGCATGTACGGGATCGGTTTATCTGGGATTTGATCAACTCCGCCGAGTTTCAACGGCTTCGCAGGATCAAGCAACTGGGCACCAGCTTTTTCACCTTTCACGGCGGCGAACACAGTCGCTTCAACCACTCGCTTGGCGTCTATGAACTCATGCGCCGAATTCTGGAGACGTTTGAAGGACGCATTCAATTGACGTATGAAGAAAAGCTGTTGTGCCTGTGCGCTGGTTTGCTGCACGATGTCGGACACGGCCCGTTTTCTCATTCCTTTGAAAAAGTATTTCGCTATCATCACGAGGATTGGACGCGTGCGATTTTGCTCGGCGATACCCAAATCAACACCATTTTGCGCCGCATCGATGAAGGATTTCCGCAAAAGCTGGCAGAGGTCATTGCGAAAACCTATGACAACAAGCTGATTGTCAGCCTGATCTCCAGCCAACTCGATGCGGACCGGATGGACTATTTGCTGAGGGACGCCTACTATACCGGGGTCAATTACGGGAATTTTGAGATTGAACGGATCTTGCGAGTCATGCGCCCGCAAGAGGATGGGATCGTGTTCAAGTTCAGCGGCATGCACGCAGTCGAGGACTACATCATGTCTCGCTACCAGATGTATTGGCAGGTCTATTTCCATCCGGTGACACGCAGTGGCGAGGTTGTGCTGCGCAAGATTTTTCAGCGCGCCAAGGAATTGTTCAGGCAAGGCTACTCGTTCCGCCAGGAGCCATTGATGCTCTTGCCTTTTTTGCAGGACAAGGTAGAGTTGGCGGATTATCTGGCGCTCGACGAGTCGGTGATCCTGTTCTACATGCAGATGTGGCGCAAGGAGAAGGATGAAATTTTAAAAGATTTATGCGCCCGTTTTTTGGACAGGAATCTGTATAAATACGTCGAATTTCATTCTAAAGGGTTTCAACTGCTGCCGGAATTAAAAGAGTTGTTCGAGCAAGCCGGGATTGATCCTGCCTATTATTTGGAAGTGGACACGACTTCGGATCTGCCCTATGATTTTTACCGTGCTGGAGAAGAAGAGGAGCGCATTCCGATCATGCTCCAGATGCCGTCTGGCGAGCTAGTTGAGCTTTCCCAGAAGTCGGAGATCGTACAGGCCATCAGTGGGAAGCGGCGCTTTGACTACAAATTATACTTTCCGATGGATAAAGTAATGGCTTTATCGGGGGACATCTCCCAAAAGATTCGAGAACGCCTGGGAGTGATGGAAAATGTTGAGGCGTCACGCCAAGATCATTCGCCTGATTGAGATCGCGGGCGAGGTGAGTGGACGAAAAAAATTGCAGAAGATGGTCTACATAGGAAAGCATCTCAACATGGATTTTGATGAACGATACGAGTTTCATATGTACGGTCCGTATTCGGAAGAGCTGACGCTGCGTGTGGATGAGCTTTGCAATATGGGCTTTTTGGACGAGCAGGTGGAGAGCAAAGGTGCAATCCACATGTATCGCTATACCCTGAATCCGTCAGGGCGTGATTTTTTGCGTTTCCAGGATGTCCAATTCGGCCGCGGAGAGCAAGTGATCAGACGAATGAACGAGGAGAATTCCCGTTTTCTCGAATTGGTATCGACGATTCTTTACTTCAATCATCTTCCTTATGAAGAGATGGTCAGGAAGATATTTACCTTTAAAAGCAAGCAGCGGTACACCGAGGAAGAAATCCAAAAGGGACAAGCCTTTGTGGAAGAGCTGAAGCTTTTGATGCAAGGAGAAATAGACACCGCTCCTTTGATGTAGCCAGGGAGTGCAGGAAAATCAAATATCTGACCACACATGACGCACAAACTCCATTGGTTTGCGGCGTCTTTTTTTGTCCCAAGCCAATCAGTGAGAATGGAGCTAGGGGATAAGGGCTTTTTTCTGGGGAAACGGTCATGACCGTTTTTATGATCTTCTGGAGGTGGAGGGTGTGGTCGGATTCAGGTGGAAATGGGTGTACGGAATTGCCATCTTCTTGGTTTGCCTCGTGGCAGGTTTGCTGCTGGTAGCCGGGGCAGCCAGTCAGGAGAAAAAAGACAGGATTGTTTACGTGTACAGCGATAGCTGCGGGTACTGCAACAGTTTCAAGCCTGTTTTTGAAAAAGTGACGGCAGACTTTCTTCAGCAGCACGATGGGTGGCAAGTGGAGAAGTTGGATATTTTCAAAGAAGACCAGCTGGCAAAAGCGCAGGAACTGGGGGCGGAAGTGACCCCTACGGTGTTTCTCGTCCGGAATGGCGAAGTCGTGGATAAATTGGAGGGTGACGTTCCGGAGAGGTCCTTGCAAAGATTTTTTTCCAGGAACATAGATGATGAGAATGAGTGAAAGGGAAGGTGCTTGCTGTGAAAAACATTCTATCGACTCTGTTGGTTGCAGCTTTCATGATGGGGGCACTCGCTGGTCCTGCACCGGTGGCAGCGGCTGATCCGTTAACAGCGAATTATTCCGCTACTCCGGAAAAAGGAGCGATTGAGTTTGCTCTTTTGAAGGGCTTTATGTGGAAGTATCCTGACAGTCAATTTCATGGAGAAGATCAAATTTCCCAGGGACAATTTGTATCCAGTCTCGTGGCGATTCGTGAAGTCAAGGAAGGGGAGCCTGTTCCGCAGTTGCCGGAAGGGCATTGGGCGAAAGCGACATATGAGCGAGCGCAGAAAGCAGGGATTTTGGCAGGCGTAGAGATCAACCCGAACAAGCTGTTGAACAAGGAAGAGACGGCTTTGCTGGTGTTTAATGCGTGGAAGCCTTATCGGTGTGTGAAGGATAAAGGATTTACCAATACGGGAGCCTTGGTTACGTGGGGATGGATGGAGCCCGCGCCCCCTGGGAACCCAAAGTTTCGGGAAGATTTACCCGTGACGAGATCACAGGCCGCAGTGATTTTGCGGAAGATGTGGCAGGATAAGTATCAGATTGAGCTAGGGGAGAAGTATGCGTTAGAGTTTCATAATAGCCTAAAAATCAAAGATGGTTATTTGATGGGGACAATTCCAAAAGGAGATAACTTGCTTTACTTACGTGTACAACTATTCAAGAAAAATTCTAGTGATATTGTAAGTTATTCAAAAGGGCAGTCATTCAAAGTAAAGATTGATGATTTTAGTCTAATGGGCTTTTTTGCAACAAATGAAGTAGATATTTCGATTGCGTCTGTATACCGTTATTCGAATCTTTATACTCTTGAACGGGTGAAAAATACACAGAAATTTTCTAGTCAAGATTAAGGTGAGCTTCCTATGGCGCTATTAAAGTCTATACAAAAATATACCCATTTTTTTACATGTGGTTTGATAATTTGCAGCATGCTGTTTTTAGATGTACCTTACTTTTCTTACGACGCCCAAGCAGCAAATCCTCACGGTATAATAGTGGCTACAGTGGGGCCACATAAAGAATTAATACCAAGAGATGGATATACTATGATTAAGATTGAAACTATTCCAGGAGAATTGGGAGCGCATATCTCTGAGGTTGAAGTGGATGGTGTGAAAGACACTGAAACAGTGTTAGGTTTTTCCGATTATTACGGAAAAACTGACCGTGGTTGGTATTTTGTCGATTTGAATGAAGCGAGACATTGGGTTAATAGATTTGGTGGAAACCCTAACTATATTTTGGGCGGGGGAGCTGCAAATGTTTACAGTAGGGAAGTATCCCCAACCCTTGGGGTTGGATTTCAAAAATATAACGCCTACAACCTAGCCGAACTAGCAGCAGCCTCCGGAGGAGCAGGCTACGAAATGGGCGACAACCTTGACCCGCGAGGTAGCGGTTTCGTTTCCGTCGGACACTTCCGCACCACCCAACGCCCCACCGGTGGCGTAAAAATCAAAGACGACCAAACAAAATTCAAAATCAACGACACGGTGAAAATCATTCCCCATGGCAAGGATTACTCCTACTACGATCGCGGCATCATCATCACCCATCTGTCCGTCATAAACAAAACAACGGGTAGGGGATACAAGTCATTGGATTCCAATCAAGAGATCCGAGATAACAGCGGCTACTTGGAAAAACCAAGCGCGACGAGCAATCCGAAGGCGTTTGAGTGGACTGGCGAATACACCTATACGCCTACCGAAGAAGGCTTGTACGAAGTCACGTTTATCATGACAGACCGCCACATGCGTTCCCGTCAAGGATCACCTACGATCAATGAATCTACCCCCTACACCGTTCAATTTATGGTTGGCGAAGAAACTCCTCCCCCACCCCCCGACCCTCCAGAAGAACCCGAACCCCCTGCAGTTTGTACGATCAATCAAAGCTCTACCAAAATGGACTTTCAAATTGTCGGCGACGATGTAAAGGACTATAACGCTGTACCAAGTGGCGGAAGCTCCATCATGGTCGAAAAAAATGCTGACATCAGCTTGTTTGCTTCCAAAAATGGAACGTTTACGATGAATGGCATCGAGATGGAGACCGGATCGGGCAACAATCGAAAACGAGGCATTGGCTATTTTGGCAGCTCCGGCTCTTACAGAATCGTGTTTCAAAGTGACGATGGAAAGGATTGTTGGGAAAAAACCTTCCAGGTCAAAGCGGAGTCAAAGGAAGAATCCTGCCCCATCATCACCATCTCGGGTACCACCTATCGCAATGGCGATACCGTGGAAGTGCTGCCGGAACGTACCGTCTATTTCCAGGCAAACTTTCGCAATAGCAAGGGCGACACGGAAACCGCCTATGTCTTATGGGACGTGACCAAACCTGATGGTAAAACCGTAACGCTGCCAGCCTATGAAGAGGAAATAGGCGGTAGAACGAAAATCGTAGAATACCCGTACTACAAATTGGAATTACCATTCCGTGGCCCACGTGAAGTTACTTTAGAAAGAGGCAAACAGTATAAAATCAAACTGAATTTCCAGGGAACCAACTGGAAGGATCGGCCCGAATGTGCGTGGGAGATTACGCTAGTCGTGAAGGATACAGCATGCACAATCACAGAGCAACATAAATTGAAGTTGAAAATCTATGGCAGTCCTCCTCATCCGTTTTCACCAGGTGGAGAAGATGCAGATGGGACTGTTTACGAACCTATTTATCTGAAACACTTTACATCGAAACCAGATGGAAGCTATGAAACAAATCTTTCTTTCTCTGCAAATGCTCCCGGCACATGGTTCTTGATCAAAAACAAGAAACGAGTGCCAGTATCAAAAGCCCTGGCAGCGAATGAAAAATTCGACTTAACCTTGCCAGACGATATTGATGTAGGGGATTGGGTTACGCTGGAGTTTGAATCGGATATTGGGTGCGTGACTCAATTCAGGTTTGAAATCATGTCAGATCGAAAATGCTTCAATTTAGAAGTGGCCATGATTCGATATGGCACTTTCGACGATTATTTGTGGAAGAAGGAAGTCTCGCGGGGAGAAACGCTCCATCTAACGCAAGAGGATTTTGACTCCAAATACCGGCCGCAATTCCTTTCACGAGGAGAAAAAACAGAGTTTACCATGCATTGGTTGGACCCAGATACCCAACAGTGGACGGCAAGACGAAACGGAAAATGGTTGTCAACGAGCAATACCTACAATTACAGCCACTTCTTCCAGTTTCCGACCGACCCGGACTCAGGTGAAGTCCTCGAAGGATTGTATAAAATCCTTTTTTGGACAGACAACGGAAGCGATGCGAATGGCCCCGTACTGGATTGTGAGGGGAGCATTTTTCTGCAAATTGGAGCAAGCCAGGGAGAAAATCTTTTGGTCGTAAAAAACAGTTTTACCATCACGCCCAAGGATCCACAGCTGCCTGGTACGGAAGCGACTATTACATTCCAAGTCAGAAATGCAGGAAAAACCATGCATGATACGAAGCTGGCTGTCCGTTGGGAAAGCTCTGACAAAGAAACGGTTTTAGATGTGAGCCAATTTAAGCCTGGGGAGACGAGAAAAATAACAGTCCCTACGCAATATCCCCAGCAGTCTGAAGATTTTATCGCCCATATCAATCCGTCCCGAAACAAGCCGGAGAATGAAAGCATCTGGACAGACAACCGTGCCACATGGCCTGTGAAGGTGCTTCGGGTAATCGAGCCGCCTGGTCCACCGGGGGGTGGGGAAGATTTTGATGGGGGCGAGATTGGACTGGAGCTCTATGACAGCGAAGGTCGCAGGCTGGAGAAACTTGGATTGCATGTGGATGGCGTGTGGGAACGGGAGCCTGCCAAAATTGAGGTCGTGATTGATCAGACGAAGATCAATGAAGGCTTCCAGCGAACACAGCAGTCCATTAACGCAAAAATCACCGAATACAAAGAGCAGCTCGAACAGTTTGCTTCCGAAGAAGGAGCAAAAAACATCGTCGTGACCGCTCAGCCGGGCTGGATTTCGGATGCGAAGAGCATGGCCGTCTATACCCCTGCGATGCTGGATCTGAAAGTAAGCGGACCAGGAGTTCCTCAGCAATGGCAGGTGAGCAGTGCCTCGCGTGGAGGGGAATACGTCTACACCGGGACAAGCATGCCGACACAGACGACGTGGAGGCAGACGCTGCAAAACCAGAAATACCTGGCGGAGATCAACGGGTTCCAGATCGTGATGGATTATGAGATTGTGTTTGACCTGAGCTTTGATCGCTGCATGCCAAATGACGAGGAAGAAGGAGAGGGAGAGGAAATCTGCGAAGCCAGCAGTCTGAGCCGAAGCATGTCGGGGCGCTACACCATAACGGTAACGGGGGGAAAACGCACATTTGAGGTGTTTGAACCCAATGCGACAGGATCGATTCATCACACGGCGGAATGGCTGGAGTATCATGCTCGGGACCGGTACCGACAAAGCCAACCAGATGATTTCTATGCGGGCGAACGAATTTTGACGCAGGTAGAACTGCAAGACAGACATCGCCACCCCGTCAGCGGAAAATATCCAGTCGTGGAGTCGGCGACCAGCTGGATCTACGAGACGGGCAAGAGACAAACATTGCTGCAATCTCGGCTTTCCCTGCTTCCCATCTCGGAAAATCAATGGCGGGGGCCTAATTACCAAGCGTCCAAGCTGGGTGCGCGCGAGGCGGGGGTCGATACGCCATTGATGGGCGACAAACAACGCGGCTTCCAAAAGGATGCGAGCTATGCAGTCTACTTCAACATTCAATTCCGTTTTGGCGTGAACAAGGGGTATCCGTACGCCAATAAACAGCAATTCTCCGGCCATGATCAGGCGGATTACCGCCTTCCGTTCCGCATTATCGCCAATGCGTGGGAGAGGCAAGGCATCCGCAATCACACGACACAGTAAATCTATTTGCACCCCCCTTCTGTCTTTTCCTACGATGACAGGGAAGAACGGTTAAGGGGGGATTTTTATGAGAAAAGCCTTCGCACGTCTATTCCAATTGCTGATGGTGCTGACCTTGGTGATCAGCGGCCTGGCTCCGACGGCATGGGCGCGGGAGGATCAGGCGGCAATCAAGGAGGCCGTGGCATGGCTAGAGGATGGCGAGGTCCGCATACAGGTTGAGTATTCCTCTGCACCGGATGAAGCGATGCTTACCATCACCCAGGGAGAATGGGAAAAAACGCGAATATTCCGGAAAACAGCCCGCCTGTCTGTGGCAGCGTCCCCAGAATCGCACGAGGCGATCCATGTGATGCTCGTCACTTCCTCGAAAAGAGGGGAGCAGCAGCATCAATGGGAAATCGAGCTGCCCAAAAAAGTAGAGACAGTAGAAAAAGGAGAAGTGCGCAAGGCTGATTGGGACAAAAAGGCTTCACGGAAGAAGAATCAACTTGAAATGATCATTGTGGAAGACAGCATTCCTCCCGAGAAGGAAGAGCCTGCCGAACAGGAACCCGATGACGAGGCAAAAGAAGATACTTCCCAATTGGAAGACTTGGCAAAGGAATTTTACGAAAAATACGCCGATGGCGAAAAGCCCACGGAAGCAGATCTGCGCAGCAGTCGAGTCGTCTTTGAGATAGAGCCGAATGACACGATGAAAAAAGCCGACTGGCTGTTTGACAAGCAAGATGCATTTGGCAAGATTGGCAAAAGCGGGGACGTAGACTATTGGAAGATCAGGGCGACTGAAAACGGGACTATGAATGTATCGCTCCGGGACATCCCGATCAAGCAGAACTATCAATTGTACGTGTTCGATGCTGACGGACGGGAGCTGGGACGATCGGAGCTTGCCGGAAATGCCGACGAAACGATAGAGGGCATCGGTGTTGAGCGAAGAGAATGGTATTACGTGATGGTAAAAGGGGAAGGAAACTCCCATAATCCACATCTATACTACCGCTTGCGAACCGATTTTCAGTCCGCGCAAGGCGATGTCAAGCCAGACGAATACGAGCCGAATAATTCCCTAGCAGATGCTTATGACATGGGAGACGAGCAGTCGCTGACAGCCAATTTGCACAGCTTGAAGGATGTGGATTTCTATCGGTTTTCGCTCAAGCGGACTTCGACTGTGATCGTCCGCTTGGGGGAAATACCAAACGGCATGGATATGGATTTGTATTTGCTGGATGAAAAGGGGAGAACCATCGGCAGATCGGAAAAATCCAAAAACGCCAATGAAGAGATCACGAGCAACATCGACGCGGGTACCTATGTGATCAAGGTAATGGCTGCCAGGAGCTCCGGTTTTACAGCCAACTCGTACAAGCTTTCCCTGGAGACTCATACCATCCCTGTCATTCTAATCCCTGGGATCGGCGGTTCCCGTCTGGAGGTAGAGGAGAATGGGATCATCTCTGAGGCATGGCTGGCTATAGGAAGAACTGTTTTGCCACCCTATAACGATCCTCAACATCGCAGAGTTCTCTCACTCATGCCAGTGGACGGGAAGAGTATCGAGGTAAAGCCACGCACAAAAGGCATTCGCGTTTTCCCGGAACGGGCCAACGAAGGTTTTTCCGCTATTGAATATTTAACGTACAACGATGCTGTCCCTACTGCACATGAGAAGTCCGAACAGTATGCCAGCATGGTAAAAGAATTGAAAAAACAAGGATATGCGCAGCATCGGACCTTGTTTGCCATGCCGTATGACTGGCGATATAGCAGTGCAGACAATGCGAAATTTTTAAAAGAAAAAATCGATGTAGCCCTGCGAAATTCAAAAGCGCAGCAAGTCCATCTGGTGGCGCACAGCATGGGAGGCCTGCTGGTGCGGGAAACCCTCTTGTCCAACCCGTCCTACCAGTCTAAAGTAAATCGGGTCATCTATATGGGAACACCGTTTTTGGGCTCTCCAAGGGCGTACCAAGCGATCCAATTCGGCTATGATTTTGGCATTGTCACCTTCCTTTCGCAGACAGGCAAGATTATCGCCGAGTACGCACCGGCTGTGTACGAATTGCTGCCCTCCAAAAAATACGTAAGCAACACACCGTTTCTCTGGAAAAACCAGAAAGAACCATACAGCTACCAGGACCTCACCAGCGTGAAACATTTGCAATTGATATATGAGCCATTGGTGCATCAAGCCAGCAAACTGCATGAAAAATGGGACAACAGACAGATCAAGGTGCCGCAGTACAGTATTGTCGGTCAGGGACATTCGACATTGCTTGGTTATTTCGTTCATCCTCAGACCAAGAATTTTGTTCCGTACTATGACAATCAAGCTGGAGATGGAACTGTTCCTTACGAAAGCGCCAACTACTCTTCAGGGGACATCAAGAAAAAATTCTACGTCAACGGAGAGCATGCCGCACTTCCTCGTATTCCACAAGTGATTCATCAAGTTATCAACCTGTTGAATGGAAATGACAAAGCCAGTGATGGGGTCCGCAGCTCTGCGGCCAAGAATTTTGACTACTTGTATTACATCATCAGCAGCGAAGACGGTTCCTTTCCCAATGTGACGATCCAGAAGGACGGCAGGGAAATGACCATCGAGCCAGAACCAAAAGAATGGTGGGATGACCTTTCGGTTGAATACCACGGCAACGTCCTCGCTATCCATGTATTGGATAAACAGCCCCTTTCTTTTCAATTGCCGGAAGGTTCGAACCAGGAGCGTCCGCCCCGCATCACGGTACGAAGATTTTCATCTGAAGACCCCAAACGCTACCGTGAGGAAGGAAGACCATTTATATTGGGACCCGATGGTTTCATCGAAGAGGAAGAGATGAGCCGTTAAAAGGAGGAACATGGGATGGTCGCAAGTATTGCCAGCGATCTCTATTATGCAGTCGTTGTACCGATTATGTCCTTATGGGGACTGTCCGGATTTTGGATGACGATCGTCATCATGGGTACAGTTTTTCTGTTCATTGGTTATCGGTTATGGGTCTCTCTGCTGTTTACACCGATCATCAGTTATTTGGTCTCTGAAATCGAAGTTCCAGATCATGACTGGGCCGCAGTCATTTACTTTCAAAAAGCGGTGATTTCTTTCTATTCGACTTTGGTCATTACCGTTTTGCTCTATTTCATTGACAAGGCGGTTCGAAAACACAACAGAAAAAAATATCGGCAGCGGTTGCGTCAGCGAAGAAGCAACCGGGCACAAGGGTAAATTGCCTCCACGTTCTTTTCCGAGTAGAATAAGGTAAGCAGATCTATTCGGGAGGGTAATGCAATGGACATTTTTGACAGCAAGAAGGGCGGTTTTACCATCATGAGTGGCAAAACCGATGTACATGGCGGCTTTGGTCAAGGCGTATTGGATCTTAACGCAGTCTCTTCTGTCATTATTGACGGAGATGAAGCTTATATCGATATGGGTGCTCTGCACGCGAAAAGCTCCGTGGAAAAAGGCATCAAATGGACGACCAACAAAGATGAGGTCCCGAACGGAAAGCCGTATTGGCTGGTATGGGTGACGGTAGACCGAAATGAATCGGGGCCTTATTACGCCGGTGCTACGGCATGCTACATGGAGATTGACCGTGAGGCGCGCAGAGGCTATAAGATTTTGGCAGACCATGTGAACCGGATGGATTATTCGATGAAACGCCGAATCATGGTATCGGAGCTGGGTGAGAAGGAAAAAGCGGCTCTGAAAAAGCTTTTAATCGATAACAACGCCGCCATGTGGGAAAATTCCTCGGAAGAATTAAAGCAAGGATTGTCCTGATCTTGGAAATCGTGAACGGTCTGTGAACAAATCGTGAAATCAATTGTTACCAGTATTGAAGTCAGGTAAACTTATGTTCATATCTGTGTACATGTACACTAGGTCAACAAGCAGGGGAAGAGCCGTCACTCTTTCCCTGTTTGTCTTTTTCAAAAGTAAACGCTTTCCTGTGCAGAGAGGTTTTTTTTTCAGGTCATGGAATGGCGCTATTGCGGAAAAATAGATATGCACAACCAAACTGTCTGACGGAAGGGGCGCTATCCAGTGAACCAGGATCCTCGCGAGCAAAATGCGAACGAGCACTTCGCCAGATTTGGAGGAGTCCATTTTCGCAGCCATGTTCCCCCTCAACAGATCAATCGATTTATTGGCAGATTGCCTGCTGGCAAGCGGGACAGCATGTTTGAGGTATTGGATCAATTGGAGCAAGCCGGTCTGATTACAGTTTGTAATGACCAAGTATTCGCAGACGGCAACGGCGTTGTCGGCGGCGGTGAAGAAAATGGTCAAAATATCACGTAAGGCAAATAAGAAGAAAAGAAGGGACACGGATTGGTCCCTTCTTTTCGCATGTTACTCTCCTGGTTTCCACCAACTGCCCATTCGCTGCCAGAACGTAGAAGAATCTGGAGGCTCCAGCGGTGTCGGAGTTTCATTGGCTGGTAGATGATCCGTGCAATATTCCTGCGGTTCTGTCCCGCTGGCAAAGTAAAACAGCTCGGGTGCAGGACAATGCTCGGTAGCGAGCTTCCCGGAGGATGGATCGATGTAGACCGAAACGACGCCGGCAGGCATATCGAATAATGCAGGGGGCTGATCCTTCAAGGCGCTTTCCATAAACTGCGCCCAGATTTTTTTCGAGAGATAGCCCTCTTTTACATCATCCACCTTCTGATTTTTATCATAGCCCACCCATACAGTGGTCACGAGCTGCGGTGTAAAGCCGCTCAGCCAGGCATCTACATCGGTCGAGCCTGTTTTTCCAGCTACCGGGCGGTTTAATTCATTGGCTACACGATAGCCGGTGCCGCTTCGTTCAAATACGCTTTGCATCAGATTGACCAGCAGGGAGGAAGCCACGGGATCTGCTACGAGGGTTTTCTCCGTTTTTTCTTCCACCAGGACATTTCCCTTGTTATCCTCGATCCTTGTGATCGCGATTGGGGTGACGGCCTCTCCTTTGTTGACAATAGCGGCATATGCCGCATTCAATTCCAGAGGAGAGACGGGTGAAGTGCCCAAGGCCAGGGATGGTACAGCCAGAAGCGGACTTTTGATCCCGAGCTTTTGCGCCTGCTCGACGACTTTTTGCGGACCCAGGAAGTCAATGGTTTTGACTGCGTAGATATTGTCTGAGGTCTTGATTGCCTCCCGCATATTGATCATGGCGTTTGCGTAGCGTCCACCGAAGTTTCGCGGAATGTACTGCTTGTTTCGGTCGTAGGTGAAGACGGTCGGTTCGCTTTTCATCATGGTCAGCGGCGTGAAGCCGTTTTGCAAAGCCGCCAGATACATGATCGGCTTGAAGGCTGAACCGGGCTGTCTTTTTGCCAAAACACGATTGTATTGGCTCTCCTGATAGTTCCTGCCGCCCACCATCGCCTTGATCTGCCCTGTAAGCGGGTCCATCGCGACCAGAGCTACTTGCAAGTTCGGATTATCTGCTGGCATGACAGAAGACACGATTTCCTCTGCCTTCTTTTGCATGACCGGGTCCAAGGTCGTGTAGATTTTCAAGCCACCGTGAATGAACTGCTCTTCTTCGATGCCGTACTTGTTTTTCACGAGATTCGCGATGTAGTCGCGGAAATAAGGAGCAGGATCAACCGCAGCTTGCGTAGAGCGCTCCCGAAAAACGAGCTTTTCGGCGTAGGCTTGCTCTGCCTGCTGTGGAGTAATCATTTCATCGCGAGCCATAGCGTTCAGGATCAGCTTTTGCCTGCTTTTTGCACGCTCAAAATCAGCGAACGGAGAATAATAAGTCGGACCTTTCGGGATTCCGGCCAGCATGGCGCTTTCTGCCAGCGACAGGTTTTTGGCATCCTTCCCAAAATAGGTTTGGGCTGCTGCCTGCGCCCCATATGCAGAGTGACCGTAATAGATCTGGTTCATATACATCTCCAGAATCTCATCCTTGCTGTAATTCAGCTCCAACTGAATCGCCAGAAAAGCTTCCCTGATTTTTCGGTCCCATGTTTTTTCCATGGTGAGGTACAGGTTCCGAGCTAATTGCTGGGTGATGGTGCTTGCTCCTTGCTGCATGTCCATATGAATCGCATTGACGTAGACGGCCATTCCAAGCCGTTTGAAGTCAAAGCCGTAATGCTCGCGAAATGTGCGGTCCTCGATGGCGATCGTGGCATTGATCAGATCGGGAGCAATATCCTGTAACGGGACCAGAATCCGATTTTCCCCGCGATGCATGGTATCGAGCACGTCACCGTTTGCGGAATAGATCGTCGTTGTCTGCTTGATAAAGGCTTCGGGCAAGGGCTGTGAACGCAAATACAGAAGCAGCAGCAACGCAGCGCATGATGCGAACAAAATGCTGAGTATGAAAAATTTTAAGAATTGCTTGGCCCAACGCAGATAGCGAATTAGTGGAGCCTCGCGGATGACCTCCATCGTTTCGCCTCCCTTCTATCGGTAAATCGTTCAGATCGGGGTATACTAAGACCCGTAATACTTCTAGTATGGGTCAATGTCCAATTGGATAAACTTGGCTGGCTTTTCGAAAGGGAAATTGCAGAAAAAAACCTTGCATTTTGGGGGGCAACTACTATAATTTTCTTGTATTGTCAGCCGACGAAGCCTAGCCCGTGCCAGGAGTGCCGAGGCCGGGTTTTCTGCTATGTTTTGGGGCTGTTATCATGCGGTTATTTGAAGGAGGGTACATAACAATGAATATGGAATTGTGGTACACCGAGAAACAGACAGAAAATCACGGAATTACAACAAAAATTACCGATACGTTATACAGTGAAAAGACGGAGTTCCAACAAATCGATGTCATTACGACCAAGCAGTTCGGTCGCATGCTGGTCCTCGATGGCATGGTCATGACCACAGATGTGGATGAGTTTGTCTACCACGAAATGATTACCCACATCGCGATGAACACGCATCCAAATCCGAAAAAGGTTTTGGTTGTAGGCGGCGGAGACGGCGGCGCCATCCGCGAAATCGTAAAGCATCCATCCGTCGAGAAAGCAGTTCTGGCTGAGATTGACGGCGGAGTTATTGAATCCTGCAAAAAATACTTCCCTGAAATCGCAAGCGCGTTGACCGGAAATTCCCGCGTCGATGTGCAAGTAATCGACGGGATCAAACACATTCACGATCACAAAGGCGAGTACGATGTGATCATGGTTGACTCCACCGAACCGGTAGGACCTGCAGTAGGCTTGTTTGAAAAAGGCTTTTACCAAGGAATCTTCGATGCTCTGAAACCAGACGGCATCATGGTGGCGCAGACAGAATCTCCTTGGTTCAACCGCGAGCTGATCAAGCGCGTCTTCAAAGACCTGAAATCGATCTTCCCGGTTACACGTCTGTATACATGCAGCATCCCGACGTATCCATCGGGTCTGTGGAGCTTTACGATTGCATCCAAAAAACACGATCCATTGGAAGTAGATGCGAGCCAAATCAAGCCAATGGACACCAAATACTACAATGCGGATCTTCACCACGCGGTATTCAAGCTGCCGAACTTCGTGGCGGAGCTGACCCGCGACTAACCGGAGAGGAGCTGCTACCTGATGCGTTTTGACGAAGCATACTCCGGCAATGTCTTTATCCGCAGCCATGCTGACTACGCGGAAAGCCAAGCCGTTATTTACGGCATGCCGATGGACTGGACGGTAAGCTTCCGTCCGGGCTCTCGTTTTGGTCCTACCCGCATCCGCGAGGTTTCGATCGGGCTGGAAGAGTACAGCCCTTATTTGGACAGGCTGTTGGAAGAAATCAAGTACTTCGACGCGGGCGATATTCCCCTGCCATTCGGCAACGTAGAAGGCAGCCTGGAAGCCATCCAGTCGTTTGTCTCGAAAGTGTTGGCAGACGGCAAATTCCCGCTTGGTCTCGGCGGCGAGCATCTCGTCTCCTGGCCAGTTTTCCAAGCGGTGTATGAAAAATACAAGGACATGGTCATCTTCCACTTCGATGCGCACACCGACTTGCGTGACCATTACGAGGGGTATCCATACTCCCATTCCACTCCGATCAAAAAGGCTTGCGACCTGATTGGCGGCAAAAACGTTTATTCCTTCGGGATTCGCAGCGGCATGAAGGAAGAGTTCGAGTGGGCGAAGGAAAACATGCATCTGTACAAATACGATGTGCTGGAACCGGTAAAACAGGTACTGCCTACCATTGGCAATCGCCCGATTTACCTGACCATCGACATCGATGTATTGGATCCGGCACATGCTCCCGGCACAGGCACAACCGAGGGAGGTGGCATTACCTCCCGTGAGTTGCTGGATACCATCCACTTCATGGCGAAAAATGGCGCAAACGTCATTGGTTGCGACCTCGTCGAAGTGGCGCCGGTATACGACCACAGCGAGATGACGCAGATCGTGGCTTCCAAGATCGTGCGCGAATTGCTGTTAGCTTTTGTAAAATAAGAGGTTTCCGCATAGCGTCTTCGGCGAAAAGTCGAAGGCGCTTTTGTTTTGTTTTGTATTATTCAAAAGAACGATGAAGGACAGCAGCTGGTTGAGGAAAAAAGGGAAAAAAGCGCAAGGCATTTGGGATCTCGACCCAGGCGCAACGGAAAAGGCGGAACCCGCCCTTAGCGGCCAGCGCGCCCAGCAAGCCGTTAATTGCTAGTTGGTG
>NZ_KI629787.1:0-282500 GCF_000503775.1 Brevibacillus panacihumi W25
AAGATCTCTTTTGTCTTGCATAAATGATCATCTCCTTAATGGAAAGTTTAACCATTTACACAAAACTTTTTACGCTCTCTTTTCTTACTACATTCGCACCTGTTACCTAATACCTTGGCGAGACAAGTGTATATGGTCACCTGAACAAATGATCAAATAACTCATTAATCCTTATGGGATATCGTCAGTAAAAGGCAGGGCTATTGAGCAAAAACAATCTTTATCAAAAATGCCAGTAATCACTTCTAATGGATTACTGGCATTTTTGATTTTTGGGCTAATGTCATTAATTGAATTTATCAGCGTTTAGTAGACTTTTTCAATTTTGAACCCCAAAAAATTAATGCAATTCCAATTGGTACAATATAAAAAACGAAAGGATGTTGAACATATCCAAGTGGATAAGAAAAACTAAAAATTAATACAAGAAATCCTAAGATATATAGAAGTCTAGAAATGGTTGTCTTTTTCCGCATGACTATCACCCTTTTTCATTCTTGAACTGTTTAATTCATTATATATATTTGATAGTTCTATTCTCTTTTTGACTTTAAATTTTTTGAAAAGTTTTGATATATAAAACCTTACTGTTGATTTACTAAATTGAATCGTTTTTGCAATCTCGTCATCTGTTTTTCCTAAAAAGATTAACTCGAGAATTTCCATCTCAACTTCCGAAATGCTTTCGAACTTTTGTCTAAATGTACTGTTTTCCATCATAATTTGATCTGATATCAACTTTGAAAGTAATTCAATAACTGGTTCCATACCTTTAACTTCTTTTTCTGAAATTAAACCAATGTAACCCAGTAATTGATTCTGTTTGTAGATAGGCATTGCAATCGAATTGAGAACTATTTTTGTTCTACCGTACTGTCCTTTTGAAAGGGCAAAACTATTTCTTAGTCGTGAAAAATCAAAAGCAGTTTTGTTTTTATTCAAGATGTATTTGGCAAGCAAAAAATGCAGAGTTCGGAAACCATTTTGTGCATAGCCTTGCCAGGCTAAATTTTCATAATTTTAACGGTGGGAAAGAGCATGCCGAAGGCGATAGCTCTCTCCTGTGAAAGCTACGATATGAGCGTGATGTACAAGACGGTCGATCAAGGCAGCGGTGAGGCGGTTATCTCCGAAAACCGTATTCCATTGGCTAAACTCCAAATTGGAGGTAACGATTATACTGATCCGTTCATAACATTCTGAGATAAGATGAAAAAGCAGATCAGCACCGTCCTTGTGAAACGGAACAAAGCCTAACTCATCTAAAATCAATACATCAGTGTCCAGTAATTCCTTCTGAAATCGTGGAAGGTTGCCAGCGTGAAACTTGGTTTGCAAAATGGAAACCAACTCTGCCACTCGATAAAACCTCACTTTTTTACCCTGTTTACACGTCTCCACACCCATTGCAGTTGCCAGATGTGTCTTTCCTGTCCCTACGGGACCAAGCAATATAGCATTTTCCTTGCGTTCTACAAATGATGCTCTCTTTAGCTCCTCAATCGTGACGCTATCAGGTAATGAAACCGACTCGAAAGAGTACCCTTCAAAGGTCTTTATCTGTGTAAATCTGGCCTTCTGCAACAATCGTCGGATTTTTCCCTGCTCACGGGAACTTCGTTCCGAAGATAGTACCGCATGAAGAAATTGAGTCGGGTGTTCAAATGGAACTTGCTCATAGACATTCATGACATGGGCTAATCTCATCTGCTTGCAAAGTTGACGTAATTCTTCCTTCATTTTCGCACCTCTGTCCGTTGAAGTTGATCATATCTCGTTAGATCTGGCTGATATCCAACGAAAACAGATGGGGTGCGACTGTCTTTCATAGGTGCTGGGATGATTTCAGGATGACGTAAACGGTACAGAACATGCTCCAATCGACTCACATCATCTTGATCTTCTTGCGTAAGGCATCTTTCAATCTCCTCGATCTGGTATGTTTTTAGCATCCGAATGATCCAGCCAATTCTTGTTTTGCGGCTTTTCCCTTCAACAGATTGCAGAAAACCCTTTGTTTGACTGGGGAGGAAAGCAAGAACAGAACTGTAGTCGAGAGCTTTTGGCTTACTATAAAGTGGTTGTAACAGAGTTTGTAGATCAACCGGAACCGATTCATCCATATATCCTCTTGGTAGTGTAATCAGCACTTCGTAGCTATCATTAAGTACATCTACCTTGTCCCACCAATACTTCACCCATACTCGTTCGTGAGAACGAATAGAAGGGATCTTTACTGTTTTTTGATCAATGAGAACCTCACCGTATCCATTGGCTTTTACGGATTCCAAACGGAAAGCTTCATAAGGTATGATAGGGAGTTCCAGAAGTTTGATTTTCTCTTGCTCCCAAAGGTCTTGCTGTAAGACTTCCTTCGCATAATGAGGTCTTCTCAAATCTTCAAGAGCTTGCTGATTCATGATTTTCTGTAGTTGTTCCAAATCATTGGCTACAGGTAATGGAACACACCAATTTCTCCGAGCATACCCCACTTTGTTCTCAACATGTCCTTTTTCGTTCCCTTGTGCAGGGTTGCAAAAGACAGGTTGGAAGCGGTAATGGAGGGCAAAGCGTTGAAATTCGTCCGTAAGCTTCCGGTTTCCATCGGTTCCTACAGATACAACAGCTGCTGAAAGATTGTCAAACCAGATTCGATTGGGTACACCACCGCTCATTTCGAATAGCTGCCGTAATCCCTCTAAGAAACACTCTGTGTTCTCCTTCGGAGTAACAAAGACAAATGCTGCATTGCTGTATGGGTAGGAGAGGATCAACATTTTCCGCTCCACCAGTTGACCACCGATAATCGCTTGAAATGTTCCAAAGTCCGCCTGTGCTTCTCCCCCTGGGTGTTCTAAACGAATATAAGGCTCCGATTTTTCGATTTGCAGTTCTGACTTCCGTTTGGCAACATAGTACCGTACGGTACGGTCTGATCCTGCAAAGCCAAATTCGGTAACAAGGCGGTCATAGATACGTTTTGCTGTATGTCTTTGTTTTTTGGGGCGGGCTTGATCTTCCATAAGCCAGGTATCCACTTGTACACGGTAAGCTTCCATGATAGGGAATTTTCCTCGAAGAGGAGGCTCTGCTTTGTTCCAGTCTGAACAGTCTGCATATTTCTTTGCCGTTCTCCAGCTTACACCAAGTTGTTCTGCAATCTGGGAAATGGATTGATCTTTTACATCCCGTAAGTATTTGATATAGTGTTGTTGAGCCATTGCCAGCATTCCTTTCATCCCTCTCCTATCTGTTCACCAAATAGAAGAGTAGAGGGTTGTTTAGTTAGCTGGCAAGGCTTTTTTCATATTCGGAAATGTTCTGCACTTTTCGGTTGCCAAAGTGTGTACTTTTATTTTGCCAAACACATTCAAGAAATCCTTATCTTCAAAAAGTATCTTGTATTTAAAGTCAAATGGCGTATATAAATAAACGATTTTTAAAGAGCTATTTGTTATGAGAAAAATACTCTCTGAAAAAACAGTTTGGTTATAGTTGATTGAGTGTATCCCAGTAAATGTTTTTTCAGCTATTGGAATAATAGATTCTACACCTAACACGCACGCCCTCTCTCCTCTCCCTAGCAATTAGAGTTGCTATTTATACTACACCCAAAATATTACGATTTATAGGTACTTTTGACATGTTTGGTAAAAGAAATGTTAATCACCCATAATTTAGAATTTACTTATTCTAAATGAATTGGGGGTAAATGATATGATGTTCAAAAAGTTCCTCTCATCATTTCTCACATTAACACTGCTCACATTAGCAATTCTTGTTACTGGTCCACCCACACCTGCTAAAGCTAGTACTGCTGTTATTGATTCTTACATCAAGGTTAATTCCGTTTCACGGTTTTCGGATGGGAGTATGATATTAAATTACACCCTGCTTAAGGAATTTAAAAATGACCTTGGAAATAATGTATATCAGTGGATGTCACTTGAGACTTATATGGCAGGCAATCCGAATATATTTATACAATGGGGAACACCCAATAAACCTGGAACATACTCTAGATTATTTGAGCCCCTTGCTAGTTGGAGTGGCGAGGGTAGGTATATAGGAACCCAGGTCCTAAAGATTGGATACGGTACAACAAGTTATGGAGAAACAAAAACTGTTGGAAGATATTTTAATGCCCCTCCACCCTCCGAAACTACTGTTTCTTATCATGAGCTGACCCGAGAAGAAGCTGTTGCTGGCTGGGCATGGCAATTTATTGTTCCAGGAATATTAGTAAAACTAAACCCTACTAGTAGGCTTATCCAGATTGCCGCATCAGCTAGTGCTGGTTGGTCCTTAATTTCTGGTTTTACCGGTTCAGCAGGTTACTCAACGGGACTCCCACAACCAGTGGCTGGTCATTACTACAAACATACCGGTTGGTTTGATGACTTCAAATTCTATACAAAAGTAGAAGTTTGGTACTCTAAAGCAGCTTTTGACCATGGAGATCTACCTATCTATACAGGAACTTCCTATGTCGACATGCCGTAAATTTGTATTTCCAAGAGGGAAAAGAACGCCTGAGAGATCCTGGCGTTCTTTTCCGTTTCAAGATTAGTAGGACATTAGTATTACATCACGTTGTACACATTTTATGTCTTGTACATATTTCATGATTGTAGATTCAAATTAACTTTTGTATAATCAAAGTATATGTAAGTCCTTTTGGAACACTAATGTGTTTTAAAAGGCACGGTCAGCACTCAGGGAGTGTCCGTAAAAGAGTCGTAGGGACAATACGATTCTCATTTTGTTCCAAATGATTCCCGTATCCCCGTTAGTGATACGAGCAGAATGTATTGGACTGCCTTCACCGTAAGGTTGGCCATCGGTTCGCGAAAGTAAGCCGCACTTTGATCCCAAATAGTCCCCATCTTTTTTGATGAGCAGGATACGTCGGGACGCCACAGTCGAAAGACCGGCCGAAGGATAAGCGAAAGCACGTCCACTGAGTAACCTTTATGTATGAATGTGAAATGTAATCAAAAAATTTATTCCATACGCCCAAATGGGTGTTTTTAAAATAGGATATTTCAATTCGTTTTAAAAGCCTAATTCATGAATTCATGAATTGGGCTTTTTTTATATTAAAAATCTATTCAAGGAGGGTCATTCATGGCAATGACAATGGTAAAAAGGGAGATTGTTTGCTCCGACTCACAAGGATTTGCAGCCGCGCTATCTAAGGCAATGAAAGCTGTAGCAACATCTACATCGATTCCGATACTGACAGGCATCCATATCCACGCGGAAGGTGAATGTATCACCATCACAGGATCAGATGATAAAACCATGGTCAGGATCGTACAAAAATCAATTGGAAAGGCAATTGGTTCAGATCCAGTTTCTTTCGTTGTACCAGGAAGGCTGTTTACTGAAATCATCCGTAAATTGCCCCCAGGAGAGATGAAGCTGCAGATTGAGGAAAATAAAGTCCTCATTCAAGCATCCAAAAGTTCCTTCGAATTGAAGACCATGCCGGTCGATGAATATCCCTTACGGTCTTCCAATCCGTATACAGTATCGTTTGAAGTGGAAGGCTCTTTGTTCATGAAAGGTTTAAGCAGCATGTACGCTGCCTCCACAAATGACATGCGACCCGTTCTGAAAGCTGTTTGTTTATCGGGAGCAGGAAACAAACTCTCGTTTGTTTCAACAGATTCGCATCGTCTGAGTCAAATTCATATCGTAATGGATGAGGAGGTGGATACTTTCATGAACGTATTGATACCATCCACTTCAGCCAACGAAATGATTAAGCTTCTCAAAGATGAAGCCGGCAAGGTACATGTCCAATGTAACGATGGAGAGCTAAGGATTTCAGTGAATGGAATCACATTTTCAACCCGTTTGATAGAAGGGACCTTTCCTGATACCAAACGAATCATTCCTCAAGACTTTACTTTACAATTTACATTGAATCGTGAAGAACTGTTTGGGTCACTGGAGCGAGTCAATATCATGGCCCAGGAATCCAAAAACAAAACGTGTTTCTTTCATTTGGTTTCTTCTGGAACCATCCCCTCCTTAAACATCAATGCGATGGGGGAGGAAGTAGGGAAGGTGAAAGAACAAGTCTTCATAGCAGATTTTAAAGGTGAAGAGCTGAAGTTTGCGATCAATGCAAAGTATTTTGTAGATGCGCTCAGGAACATGAGCTCAAAAAAAATTACCATTTTGGGAAACGGAGCAACCTCACCATTTATCATTCGACCTGTTGAAGATGATAAAGATCTTGCTCTGGTTCTTCCTGTACGGATGGTATCTTAATCCCCCTCAGAAAAGGGCTTCTTTATTTCAGCAGACAACCCACAAGTGAAGAGTTCACATGTTGGGGTGAATTTTTTGGGGGAACTTGTTTGCTGTACCTAATTTGAGGCAGCGTGGTTGTCTGCCGTATAGGGGGCACCTACTAGAAATGAAAGGGCGTATCTGAAAGGTTCAGACGGTTTAACCCCTCAAAATTAGAGTCTTTCTCCCTTATTCTCGCATTTTCATATGATTCTTCCTTCTTCCCTACTTCAACCACCTTGGAGTCGGAGTCTAGAAAGGAAACCGTCTAGCGTCAAGGAGATCACTTGACCCCAGACGGTTTCCTTTCTGCTTGTCAGCTAGGTTGAAGTAGGGATCGTTCTGCAATCCTTTGCCACACTACACTTTCACAACAAATGGTGTAATGCGTTGCAGGGTAAAAGCTTTACCAAATTCTACAGGTGATAAATCGTACAAGCTTCCGTGAATCCGGCGCTGATTGTAAAAGAGCAGATAGTTTGTCACGGTTTCATAGGCTTCTTGATAGCTCTGAAATTCATTCCGCTGCAAACATTCTTTCTCCAAAACGCTGTGAAAGGACTCAATGTGAGCGTTTTTGTTTGGCGTCTTTGGAGGAATTCGTTCGTGAACGGTTCGGAAGCTTTGACAGGCCTCCTCGAATACATGACTAATAAACTGCGGACCGTTATCCGTACGGATAACAGGGGGATTCTCGTTGTCGAATTGTTGCCGTTTCCACAAAGCTCTTTGAAGAATCTGAGATGCATGTTTTCCTTCGCATGACAAACCAAAATGATAGTCTACGATCGCTCGATCATAGACGTCAATGAGACTCATCAGGAAAAAGAAACGATGTTCCCCGGCGATAAATCCGTATTTTACGTCCATCTCCCACAATTGATTCGGAGCGGTGATCTCTCGGTTATTGGCAAGCCTCCGGGGATGATGACTATTCTTTTTTCGTTGTGGTTGTAAAAGTCCTTCTTCTTTCAGCAGGCGGTACACTTTTTTCTTGTTGATGATCAACTGGTGATCTCGCCGCAGGCAGACCGTAAGCTTTCGATAGCCATAAGCAGATTCTTCATCCGCAATCAGTTCCGATATCCATTCTTTAATTTGCTCGTCACTGACAGGTTGTCCGTCCGTTGACAATGAATAACCAGGGATCGGCCGCCCTCCATGGTAAACCCGTGGCTTTTGAGAGGCCTTATTTTTCCGATAGTAGTAGGTTGCTTCAAGGATGCCGACAATACGTAGCACCAATTTGGCTGTATACCCCAGCTGTATCCACTTGTCGGCTATTTCCACTTTGTCCGATAAGCTGGGTTCACCTTTTTTACAAGATCACGGAGGATCGCGATTTCCAAATCCTTTTCTCCAAGTAGTTTCTTCAGTTGATCATTCTCGGTTTCCAATTCACGAAATTCTCCCGGGCTCGGAGTATAACTCGTTACCGCTTTGGCTTCGGCAGGAGTGTTTTTCCAATCCGCATGTTTCGAATCACGTATCCAACGATACAACATTTTCGCATCGATCCCATGCCGTCTGGCAACTTGGCTTGCATTTCCTGCATCTTGGGCTTCTTGAACCAGCTGTTGTTTAAACTCGATTGGATAGCGTTTTCGTTGCATAAAAAATCCCCCTCTGTTCTTCTGATACCAGCTTAACAAGATAAGGGGGGTAGACTCAAATCCAATTTTGGGGCTTAAGAGCAGACACGCCTTTTCTATTTTCCTCATTCCAAACAGTCAGGAGGTAGTTCTTTTGAATTTTTCTTCAGTGCTTCTTCGAAATGAACTCAGGAAACGAAGCAAAAAAGCACAAACATTGAAAAGCCCAACAAAACACTTTTATATTCTGGATTGTTTATTTAACAGGGTAAGTGTGGATGGCATTGATTTCGATATGTTTTCGACCAATGACATTAATTGCTTGCTTGAAGCAACCAGAGAACTGGACGACGAAAGGTACGAGGATGAGTTATATCTTCTGTGGTATAACCCTTTCTATGAGTACACAAGGTCATCCCACATAATGTCCGACCTTCATCATAGTAAGGAGAAAATCTATCCGAGTGAGGATGATTTTATCTAGGAAGGATGAGGAACATGTATTTTTCCCAAGAAGATGTAGACTTTATTCAAAATTCATTGGATAACCTGCATATTCTCAAATTGTTACACGACGATGGTTTTGATATTTCTACTATCGAGCATTGGATCGAGGATTCAGCGTATCACTATACCAGGGATTATGGTTATTCTCTATTCTATAGCACTCTGGATTTTTTATTTACAGGTGTTACGGAAGAAGACTGTAGTGGATCCCAATACAACATGTATAAATTTGTTCTTCAGGACGATACGATTCAAAAGTGTATCAATATTTATTCGTTACCAGAACTTCAAAAGAAGCTGCAGAGCTACCTAGTAACCCAGTACGACCCCTTTGGAGGGGCTGAATTGATCTTAACTTTAAAAGAAGATGGGTTAATCATTGAAATCCATGATATTCCGTACCTATACCATACTTTTGTCAAACATCTCATTCAACTAAAGAAAGTGATGGAATCTCTTTCACATTCACAAGAAAGGAAGTAATCAAATGCCCAGGTATATCGTGCAATTTAATGATGATTTTTCGAATGGTACTCCATATTGCCAAATCAAGGTTACTCAGGGCGAAACCGTTCTGGAAGAGTTTGAAATGAGTTTTGATGATTTTGCTGAAGCCATCATGGACTCACGTATGAAGTCACTAAAACCCCAGAAAATCATGGGGATGGTGAAAAGAAAGCGTCTCCGTTCGATTGTTGGCAAAAGGCGAATACCGAATCCTTTGACCAGAATCGAAACGCCTACCCTACCCGTCAATTGTGTAAAACATATCTGGATAAACCGGATCAAAAGGGAGCAGATTGTTTTCGTAGAAATCCCAAAACAACAATGGAATACCTCATATTACAACACGTCTTTAGAAATGGTAGGATTTCCTCGAATGCTCTTCGGGTACAGAATTAGAGGCCAGGAAATCACATCCCTTTACATTTTTGCTGTAAAAGAGAAGGGTCGGATCAAAGGGGATACGGAACTTTTCAAGTTTCCCTTTGCCAATGTATCAAATGGATTGGTCTGCATGGGAGGAAACATATTTCCGGAAATTACGGATCTCGCCCAATTAAGTACCTTACACAATATCTTCTTCACTGCTCCAAGTTCTAGTTGCTATTTCAGTGAAGGACGAAATTTGTCTGGCATATCAGATTTGAGGGAGTTGTATACCTCCCTTCAAAGAAAGGACTTTCCAGATGAATGGTTACAAACCAAACAGATAACGTTTGCTGAATGCTGCAAACGATTTTAGATAGCAAAGACACTTTGATTTAACAAAGGTCTTTTTTTATTTTGTTCAATTCAAATTAACCGAAAGGATGTATATACAAATGACAAAGAAAATGGAAGTTTACCAAGAAACCCTATTCAGCTTTTTGGGAGAAGAAAACCCTCAACCTTTGGGGGAATCAAAAAACACCAAACCTTCTCAAAAGAAAGGAAAGGTAACGAAACCAGTCACTCCAATTCCAAAAAAGGAAGAGCCGATTGAATTAAACGAGAACACAATAATCCGGTATGGCGGCGAAAATATTCCTCTTACCGATTACTTTACCAATGACGAATTCAAAATAGGTTTGGTTGGCAAGGTCAGTACAGAAGAGAACGAGGAAGAGGAACTTCGACCAATCACCGCGGATGATATTCGGAAAAGACTTGAACAGGACTTTGCTGAACTGACTGAAGAATTGACCCATATGTCCTGGATAAAAGAGAAGAATCTCATTGTTCCAATTCTCCAGGCTCGCAAAAAAGGAGCCGGTATGAAGTTGGGTCGCAGACATGGCATCTACCTTGATATCCAGGATGCTGTCGAGCACAAACGTACCCACATGTTCTTTCCGGCTTCCGATGGTAATGTGTATCACATTCGGGAAACGGAATGTCTTACCATTTGCACAAAAACAAATCATGTACCAGACCTTCCAAATCTAAAGGAGGGTATCCGATTCAAACTTCCAAAAATCGAATGGGATATATTATCCGAGTTCATGAAAATCTCCCGATATTATGCAATGCAATATGAGACCGAGGTCCATGGGGAAGTTTACTGGAATGGTACAAGATACTTTCTATTCATTCCAAAACAAGAGGTAAGCAAAGAATGGGTTGAACCAACAGAAATTTTTACCCAGGATGAGCAAGCCATCAAAGTGATGGAAATACACAGCCATAACCTGATGAATGCCTACTTTTCAGAACAAGATAATGAATCTGAACAGGCCCCCATCTTGTATGCAGTTGTTGGTCGCGTGACCGATTTCCTTCCACAAATCCAGGTAAGAACATGCCTGAATGGGACATACCTTGCTGTTGATCCCAAGGAAGTGTTTGATTCACCTTTTGGAGCATCGAGTGTTTCTTATGAATTGGAACAGATAAAGGTGAAAGGAGATTCAAACGATGATCGATCTGCAGCTGAATAAGCAGTTTAAAAAGATCTTCTTCTATATCGTTCAGTTAGGCGCTGGTGGTAATGGGGGATACATTCTTCAACAATGCGCCCAGATGATGAACATCTTCCACGCCAAAGGCATGTATGTTGTTGCGGATCCAGATGTAGTGGAAGAGAAAAACTTGGCCAACCAATTATTTATCAGCAAGGATGTAGGACTTAAAAAGGCTTCTGTGTTGGCAAAAAGATACAGAAGCCACTATAACCTTCCTATCGCTGCCTATGATGAGAGATACATCGAGGATGTGCAGAGTCTTCATCGATTGTTTCAGCACACCGATTACACCGGTTGTTACCGATGGGATACCTTCATGTTACCGGTACTGATAGGGGCAGTAGACAATAACTTCACTCGCCAAGTCATGAATGACTATTTTCTAAGTCAAGACAACCTATTGTACATTGACGTCGGAGTCGAAAGTGCATGGGTACCACAAGATCAACGGCCGCCAAGCGAATGGTCCGAACATGAAAAAAAACGTCATAATCAAACGGGATGGACTGGTCAAGTAGTTGCCGGCTTACGTCTGGATGGTAAAACCGTTTTGGACCCGGTTGCCGAACGATTCCCCGATATTTTGTTGGATCAGGATGAGATCGCGCCCTCCGAGATGGCTTGCTCCAATGTCGTTTCGTCGGAACCCCAGCGTTTGATCACCAATCGTTTAGCAGCTCAAGCCGTTGCCGGGTATTTAAGTGAGATCTTTGGCGACAAGACGATATCCAATCACGTTACGTTCTTCCATGCAAAAAAACAGTACATGCGTGCAGAACGAGTAAATCTATAAAACCAAAAAAGGAGGGAGTCCTCTGCGTGCAATTTGCAGGGGGGCTTCCCCCGCGTGCGCAGAGGGCGTCAGAAATGGCTCGTATTGCGTCTGAAAGCAAAGGGGGATATTACCCCTACCCCTGAGAAAGAAATTCGTCTGGTGGCATCCAGATTGCGTGTACAGGGCTCCGGGAATTTACACCTGTTAGACCCTTGCTGCGGAAAAGGAGAAGCCCTTCGAGCGATCGCAGAGGTATTGCACCACGATCACTCTAAAATTCAAACCTATGGGGTTGAGTTGGAGAAAGAGAGAGCTGCCAATGCCGGTAATGTTTTGGATCAGGTTATACAAGATGGCTATGAAAATATCCGAACCGAGGACAAATTTTCATTACTATGGCTAAATCCACCGTATGATAACGGGTTTACAGAACGTGTGGAGACCACTTTTTTGCGTAGATTAACAAACAAATCTACTAACGTACTTTTAAAAGGTGGTTTGCTACTATTCTGCATCCCTCAGTACGTCTTGGATGATGCCGCGCTATTGTTAGCCTCCCGGTTTTCAAACATCAAAGTATATCGCTTTACCGATGAGAACTATCCTGCATTTAAGCAGGTCGTTGTCTTCGCAACACATGAGCGCCCTGATCCGGATGAAAGAAAACAAACAGCACTCCACTTACGAGAGATCGCTATGCAGAGTCATGAATCACTTCCCAGTCTTGAGGAAGCAGACGGAGTTACCTTTCATCTTCAGCCAATTGATGATGAGATTCGTCTATTTCGGGCCGGCAAATTACATGAGGAAGAGTTGGCCAAAGATCTGCACTCCTCACCCGTCTTCCAAACCATTTCAGAGTGGTTTTCTCCTGCAAATTCTCGTAATGCCGAACTGAAAAACCCTGTACTTCCTTTAAAACCAACACACTATGCCCTAGCAATAGCAGCAGGCGCCGTTGGAGGAAATATGGGGAATCATTTGTTAGTCGGTGTTACCAAACAAATACAGGAGCATTCTGACACGTTTAATGATGATGGCAACAAAACGGGGGAAGTAACCATAAAACACCACAAATCTATTGTTCGAGTGTTTACCAAAGAAGGCATTTTTGACCTGGAATAGGAAGGGTCAACCTTTGTCCCCTCATCAATCAACTCGAAAGGAGAAAATTTTAATATGAAACATCTTGAGCAATCCAAATTGAAAGTATCCGAGATGGTAGAAGGTAAAGAATATTTATTTACCGATTGGTTCTTCACAGAGCTTACTAATGAGAAAACCATTATCAAAAAAGAGAGATTTGCTTTTTACGTGACATATTCGGGAGGAGACTTTGAAAAAGATCAGACCGTCGTTTTTGATTATGATGCTTTCGCCTGGTTTGATTATAACGTCGATGTGTCTAACCTCACTCTATCGGAAATAGTGGAAGCATCCGTTGAATTCTACACCTTATTTATGTCAAATTCACTAGATGATGATATGCACGTTCAGGTGATCTTGTAAGCAATTCCTTGACATTCTAAATATTGAAAGGGGGTAGCCCTGAGAGCAGTTATTACTCAGGGCTATTCTTGCCCTGAGTATCCTGCTTGGGGCAATCAATATGAAAATATCACTATCCACGATCGATCGCTATTTTGAAGCTTTTATGCATTTTGCAGTTGTAGAGACTGACTCATCTGGAAAAAATAACTGCCTGATCGCGGCATCCTACGTAGGATTGGAAACTTCCGTTCGTGCCATATCAGCCGGGATTATTGAAAGTCGTGAGGTACAGATTGAATCAAAAGCTACCTATAGCAGAAGCACGAAAGATAAGTACAGAAGGATCGAAAGACCAATCGGATTAGGTGATGTTGTACACGGGATGGTATTAAACAGTCGTGCAACGATAAATGGGCTGGAGGAAGCTGGTGGCCAAGGCGATGCTTATATTTTTGCTTCGGACGGCGATTTACAAAAGGCTTTCGGAGAACACATATCGAGTCGCTTTGGATTACCAAACGAATGGTTGTATCAATACGAGTTTCTATTCCGGAAGTACCTAAAACCATTACAGATTATTCGTAATCCGATGACTACTATGTGGGATGCTCTCCAGGTAGTAAAATTAAGCATTTCTGAAGAGGAAGTTCTAAAGATCGTTAGTAGAGCCATTCAAGATGGATACCTAGAAATTCCTCAGTCGATCATCAACGGAACATATACAAAAGGAATGAACATGCAGGAGTATCTACGGGCAAACGCATCCATATTGGCAGAAAAACTGAACGAAAAACAACCTCGACATACTCCTAGCCAAACATTACACCCAGCAATTGGTCAGATGAAACGTATCCCTTTTCCGGCCCAAGCACATATGATTCAAGGTCTTGTAAATACCTTAAAGTACGAGAATAGTGTGTTTACATGTTCCGATATGGGAACTGGAAAAACGATACAGTCTATTGGCGTTGCCCATGTCATGCATGAACAACGAAAAAATAATGGTTCAAAACGTGGAACTGCTGTATTGATTTCAGCACCAGGTATTACTATTCCAAAATGGGCAAAAAAGGAGATTGCCGGAACAGTCAACGCAAAAACCTAGATCATTCAAACCGGTGAAGATGCTTTGAGATTACTCCGTAAAATCAGGGCCGGATATAAGCCAACTGGACTTGAGTTCTGGTTGGTAAGTATCGACCGGGCAAAGCTTGGATCAGAACCTTATTTTTCTGGTGTTTGGAAAAGGCAATCCGGAAAGAAATTCACGTATTCCTGGCATTGTCCAGAATGTCATCGACCATTGGAACGATATGACAAAGATTTGGACGAGATGGTGCCATTAACATGGGAGGATTGTGCCGAAGGTGTTGCACCTATGCAGGAAATTCATGCTGCATTAAAAAGCCATACACTGAACGCCAATGGATTACCTGCAGATTATGTTGTCAAATGGGAAAGAACTAAT
This sequence comes from Brevibacillus panacihumi W25, assembly GCF_000503775.1. Classification (GTDB taxonomy): domain Bacteria; phylum Bacillota; class Bacilli; order Brevibacillales; family Brevibacillaceae; genus Brevibacillus; species Brevibacillus panacihumi_A. The sequence goes on from NZ_KI629787.1 coordinate 14,581, forward strand.
CGGATGATGCAATGCTGCCATGAAGACTGCTCAAGCAAACTTTGGCGCCCAGCATTAAAAAGTCGTGGTGAAACGCGAAATAAACCAAGAGTCAACATATCTCGGGTATTAAAGAAAACCAAGAAATTCTTTGATCTATTGATTGTAGATGAGGTACATCAATGCAAAGCAGATGGATCTGGTCGTGGGGACGCACTTCATCAGCTGGTAGGATCAGCTAAAAAAAACCTCTTGTTAACCGGAACATTGGTGAACGGAAAATCAACATCGATCAAGGAAATATTGTGGCGTACCGATGCAAAGGCGCTACTAAGCCAAGGTTTCGATCGCCATACAGGGATGGTTCAGTGGGCAGATCGCTATGGTAAGTTAAAAGAAGTTGTCACTCTTAAAGAGGTTGATGACGGATGGGTTACCCGGCAAAAGCGCGTTCCACAACAACCACAGGAGGAACCAGGTATAGCTCCGCAGCTGACTGCTCAGTTTTTGTTGCACAAAGCTGGGTTCCTAGAACTTCCGGATATGGGACTTCCTCTTGTTGAGTTAAAAGAGTATCCCATATTCATCGACATGGACGAGGACCACAAGCAGGCATATAATCGCTTTCACAATCATCTGCAACAGGAATGCAAGTTACGCTCGCGATTAGGGATTAAAGGCGCATGGTCAAAATTTATACCAAGCACCATTAATTATGCCGATGTTCCTCATCTTGGAGGTTTTGTTGCCTTTGGGGCTTGCCGCGGCGATGAAACAGGTACGAAAATTACGGCTCCTTCTTTTGGAGAAAACTACTTTCATGCTAAGGAACGTAGGTTGGTTGAAATCGTTCGGAAGGAGTTATCTGAAGACCGCGGTGTTGTTATCTACAATAACTATACGGACTCCTATGGTTTGAACGAACGCACAAAAGAGGTTCTGAATCATCATGGGATAGATGCGGTCATCTTAGATGAACCAAAACCGGATAAACGCCAGGAGCGCATAGATGAGTTAGCCGCCAATAATGTGAAGGTGATTATTTGCAACATGAAGCTCGTTGAAGTGGGACTCGATCTGCTGCCATGGCCAACTATTATCTACAATCAATTGAACTATGATGTCTCGACCGTTCGTCAGGCATCTCGTCGAGCGTGGCGTATTGGACAAGAAAGAGAATGTAGAGTCTTTTATCTGGTGTACAATGGGACTCAACAAATGGCTCAGTTTTTGCGTATTATGTCAGCCCGCGGTCATGCCATGATGGTTGAAGGAAGGTTGGATAAATCGGCATTAGCTCAATATTCGCGTGACTCCCAGTCTGCCCTGGCATCTGATTTGGCTAATTGCTTTGCTGGTTCCGATGTGGCAGATGCATGGACAAAATTAGCTGCAAAAGATATTGAGGGCGTTGAATTGGTAAAAGAATCTGATTTCAAAACCGTTTTACAAAATCGCATGAAATCAATGGCCAATGAAACGAGGCGGTTGTGTGGTTTGCCTCCTGTAGATGATACTGTTTCTGACGAAGACTCCAAGGTAATTGACTTGCAAGAGGCAAGGGGAAGGAGAAGCAAGCATAAACCAGAGAATCAAGCTCAATCCGAGCAGCTGGATCTCTTTGAGCTTTACGACATCAAGGTGCTGCAAATACAACCAAAGAAAAGAATACCAATTTCAAACAATCAACTGGCATTTGACTTTGGGTTCTAATTGAAAATCAGGTTCCTATAAAGGGGAACCTGATTTTTTTTCACCTCAAGACTATATGAATATTCTTACAGGTTATTGCGAAACCTCACCAACTGGAATTTCAACATAAAATCCTCCTTCAGTATCGTTGTTCGTCCTTGATTGCCATGTTAATTTATACCTCCCTTGCTCACGATACCCGAGATTGAAAATAGTCATGGTGTTAACTTCACCAATAGTTTTACTCCACACTATGTCTCCATATGTATCATATAATTTCCATATTGTGCTCGCTTGTTCGCCTCTATGAATTCCCTGTTGAAAAAGATGTAGTGATATATAGCCATCTTCATACAAATGAATACTGACCTCATCATGATCTCCAATATCAGTAGGGCGAACTAAAAATGGACCCCATTTTTTATAAATGGCGAGTTTATCAATAGTCTGTGGTGAATTTTTATTGGTTTGACTTTCTGCTGCAAAACTAGGTATGAAAGAGCAAAATACTAAACCTAAGGTAAGAGTGGAAATCAAAGCTTTTCTCAGCATCATATTTAACACCCCTATTTTTTAATAATATTTAGAATTCTGCATCCTTATTCTTTATCCTTCCTGTTCTTACAAAAAATGAGAATAAAATTTTCTTGTCTTAGGAAAACTACTATTACTTTACAACTAGGGGTGAATTCATGAGAATTATTACGGTTTTCTTTCTAAGTCTATGTATTGTATTAAGCCTAATTATAACTGTGATACATGCTGAAACCTTCAAGTATGGTCCACATAACACAATTACGATTGAAGCACTGCAAAAAGAAATTGATTTCAATTTACTTGTACCAACCAAAATACCCAAAGAATGGGTATTAGAAATAAAAGATGGTCCTCGGAAAAATGGAAAACATGAATATTGTAATTTAAATTTTTTGGACAAAAATGATCAATACTTAATGATGTCTCTAAACCAAAAAAAAGCCATATTTAAGGAACTGGATTCTTACCAAAACATCGGTGACAATACTGAGATTGTTCAAATAGGTAGCATTGAAGGACATTACGAAGCTTGGGTTGGTACCAGAAATGGTAATATTCCTGGTGGATTTTTACGTTGGATTCAAAAAGGTACTTATGTCGAAATGGTAAGTTCAAGACTGTCTAAAGAAGAAATGGTCAATATCGCCAAATCCATAAAGTAGGACACCCGAAAAAGTATGGAAATACGTTTGCGGATTATGTTAGGCGGCGCTGTTACTACCCCTACAGCTTCGAAACGAGTTCCAGGACAGCTTACAAAAGCGTTAAATTAATGTATGGTAATCGCCTAGACAGGATTGGTACGAAATCAAATCACGAGAAAGTGAAAATCAATAGATAACATCAAGATAACACAAAGCCCCATACCTTAAAGTATGGGGCTTTGTGACATCATCCTTTTTGGTTTGTATTTTACTATAACCTATGATTGAAATTTTTTAACTATGACAATTAATATTATCTTCCCTGTGTTGCTGTCAGTAAAAATCGATTTAGACGCTCTTGGCATTCGGCGCGCAAAATCTCCCGGTTATAAATGCTTTCATACTGGATACCATTTACCTTGACCAAGACATAGTAGATAAAGCCATCTTGTGTTTCTTGCACATGAATCTTCCCACCGAGACGTCCAAATTGGCGGCGATAATCATGATGTTTACGTTCAGCCCATAACGAAATCGCGTCCAAAACCGGTCGATAGGACAACTTCAGCTCGACCAGATCCATACTTGCCGCATCCCGGGCTACTGCTTTAAAAAGCAGACCGTAAACAATAAATTCAGTTAAGATCTCACGCCATTGATCATTTTGCATATAATCACCCGTACAAGGAACGTTTGTTCGTAATTATTATATGCGAACGAGAGGCGAACGTGCAAATGTGAACAATTAGGACCCAGAAGAAAAACGTGTACAATATTGATGTTACAATGCCTGCTCCATTTCCCAACCCTTACGAACAGCAAGTGCCTGGAAAAAGACATTCACTATGTCTGGTGAAAACGACCAATGGCTGAGTGACCTTAATAGGTTGAACTCGTGGTATCCGCCACCGTATAAATGGAGACCCAAATCAATGAGATCCTTATACTGAAGGGGCACCTGCAAGTCATCTTCATGGTCAGTGTACCAAGTAAATGGATGATCGCCTGGTTTCCCCTGGTGAATGTCAAACAAACCTGGATACGAGATAATATAACAGGGATTGTAAATTATTTTGTGTAAATGGGTTTTTAAGAAATAAAAAGTCACATCGAAGGCTTTACATGGAGGGGCGGGCATGATAGGCTCGTTTGCCATGCGATGCATGTTTTTACAGGGATCGCCCAATCGCAAGATCTCATGCCCGCAGAGGCTCCATGTCAAGCCGGCTCAACCGATGGATCAGGCGGACAGTTCCGCTTGCAATCTGTCTCCAAAATGGATAGCAAGCTGCGATATACATTCTTTCCAACTCCTGACTGGCATAGTCCACTTCTTCGAAGCCTCAATCGTTGCAAGATAGATGATCTTCCGTAGGGCGTCGTCGGTTGGATAGGCAGTTTTCGTTTTGGTTACTTTGCGGAGTTGACGGTGGTATCCCTCAATAATATTTGTGGTATAGATCATCTTACGAATTTCAGCAGGATAGTTAAAATAGGCGGTCAACTCAATCCAGTTATTTTCCCAGGAGCGAATGATAATGGGATATTTTTTCTCCCATCTCTCTTTAAACGTAGCGAAAGCCACCTCGGCTTCTTCTAATGTAAGAGCTTGATAGACTTTCTTTAAGTCTGCCAAGACTAGCTTCTCTTCTTTGAAGGGAACATATTTCATTGAATTACGTATCTGGTGGATGACGCATAGTTGAATCTGGGTTCTCGGGAACGCAGCATTAATTGCCTCTGAAAATCCTGAGAGTCCGTCCTTACACGCGATCAGGATATCTTCTACCCCGCGACTTTTCAACTCCGTACACACATTTAGCCAAAAGCTAGCACTCTCGTGCTCGCCAATCCAGATACCCAAAATGTCCTTATGTCCTGATACTGTAATGCCTAGAACGCTGTATGCTGCTTTATTGATGATCCGATTATCCTGGCGAACTTTAAAATGAATAGCGTCAAGGAATACAATGGGATAAACGCGGTCAAGAGGCCTACATTGCCATTCCGCCACCATTGGCATGATCTTATCCGTTACTTTACTGACCATCGCCGCTGACACTTCAATCCCATATAAATCCTTCATGTGTTCCTCGATGTCTCGCGTAGACATTCCTTTCGCATAGAGAGCAATGATTTGCTCTTCTAAACCATTTGCGGTAGTCTCGTGTTTTTTCACAATATGAGGTTCAAATTCGCCGTTGCGATCGCGAGGCACACGAAGTTCTGTGTTACCAAACTTCGTTTTCACTGTCTTTTTGCTGTAGCCATTTCGACTATTTCCTGTATGGTCACCGTCGGAACTATGCTTGTTGTAGCCTAAGTGATCATCCATTTCGGCTTCAAACAACTGCTGGATCGTGTCACGAAACAGGTCCTTCAGCATCACATGGACGTCCTCGATGGTGCGGCAATCCTTTGCTAATTCTTTGATCGTAAGATCTCTTTTGTCTTGCATAAATGATCATCTCCTTAATGGAAAGTTTAACCATTTACACAAAACTTTTTACGCTCTCATATAACATGCTACCTGATACTCGCGGTCGGGGTTTTGTTTACGTGCTTCTGGAAAGAGAAGTAACATCTTTTTATAGTTCTGCTCATGTTCATTGCTTACAAAATACATACCATGTCCCTCCTGAGTCCTTTTTATTCAGTATGGGCACAGAACATGCTACTTAAGCGCTTATTGAAAGATATTTAAGATTTCATTTCTCTTGGTAGAATGTAAAATAGTGGTATGCCTATATTGGGACAATAACCCAGGGGGGTTAATATGTTCTTCTTGGATGAAGCTCACCGTCAATAAAAGGCATAGTTGTTAGGACAAAGTAGAGGGATGACGACAATATGACTTTAACCGAATGGCTTGGTGTTGGTGGATTTATCTTAGGGGTTATCAATTCAGCAGCGCATCTATATATTCAATTCCTAAGAAAGCCAAAATTAGATGTAGAGATACTTGATTCTTGTCGAATCGTTTCAAATGAACCAGGACTTGCTCATTTACAGGTAAATCTTAGGTTAAAAGCAATCCACGGCCCTGTTTATTTAAGAACAGCTACACTTCAGCACGATTCAATTCATGCGACCAATCTTTCTGCTATAACGCCACCAAATCTGACACCCCAATACACCTTTAATAAAGAAGGAGAAGCTTATTTTAATATAACCCACTTTCTACCCTTAATTAATCAGGAACCAAAAGATAAGATAGTAGATTTAATTACGATTTGGACTGATAAAGAAAAGGAGTTCATAGACATCAGGGATTTGAAAATTGAAAAAGACGATGCTAAGTCGTTTACGGTATTGGCATCTATATTGGGGCCAAAGACGGATACTCTTTTATATGAGGATTTTGAAGTGAAAGATTGGAAGCTTGAGTTAGGGTACGATAAGAAAAAAGAGATCATTAAAATCTCAGGATCTAAGCTTGTTACGCAGTATGTATAGGACTAGAAAACGCGTCAGCCAGCAGGTGGAGAAATTATAGAATTTGGAGGTCGTCGAGGGATGGAGAGTGGGGGATCGTTGAAAAAGCATAATATGAACAATAAAAAGAGTCATGCCATAAATGGAGTACAATCAATCATGCAAGAAATGGCGAGAGTGTCAGCGGCAACAGAGGCAATGCTTCCAGTTTTAAGAGCAACTGAGCGAGCAACAAAGATGGCGAAACTTGGCTTGTCGGCATCCATATCTCCAGTATTCGGAGTACAATCGATCATGCAAGACATGGCGAGAGTATCAGCAGTGACAGAGGCAATGCTTCCGGTCATAAGAGCAACTGAGCGAGCAACAAAGATGGCGAAACTTGGCTTGTCGGCATCCATATCTCCAGTATTCGGAGTACAATCGATCATGCAAGACATGGCGAGAGTATCAGCAGTGACAGAGGCAATGCTTCCGGTCATAAGAGCAACTGAGCGAGCAACAAAGATGGCGAAACTTGGCTTGTCGGCATCCATATCTCCAGTATTCGGAGTACAATCGATCATGCAAGACATGGCGAGAGTGTCAGCAGCAACAGAGGCAATGCTACCAGTTTTAAGAGCAACTGAGCGAGCAACAAAGATGGCGAAACTTGGCTTGTCAGTATCCATATCTCCAGTATTCGGTATACAGTCGATCATGCAAGAAATGGCGAGAGTATCAGCAGCGACGGAAATGATACGTCCAGCATCAATTGAAAACTTAGTTAAAGATAATGAATTAATAAGATTAACTGAATCTTTAATTAAACCTTTGCATTTTGACCGTTCCCTGAGTATGAGGTTGCACGATATTCCTTTTCTAGTAGAAGTTAATGAGATGACATCTGTTAAATTGGATCGAATAATTACCCTAGAGGAAATGAAGAAAATTGTAAAGGAATCGTTCCTAGAAGCAATTTATGAGAGTGGAGTCCAGGATTCATTAAAAAGTATCCAAGAACTATTAATTAAAATAATTCAAATACTACTTAAAAAGGGAAATGGCTTTTTGGCAATGGTAATTCTAACCCTTTTTTTAAATGCTACATCGACCCACATCATCGATCCATTATTAGAACATGTAAAAAACACAGTTTCTAGTACGTCAAATGAGAAGGAGATTGCAAATAAATTACATAGAGAGACATCGAAAGATATGGGGTTAGACAGAGCGTTTTTAGAGAATTATCGATTTGTTACTACTCATTCATTACCGGTATTTGAACGGGCAGCACGTCAATCTAAAAGGGCTAATGTATTGGAATTTGGTCAAGTGGTGCAGGTAATTCGTGAACGAAAAGATTGGGTATTAGTGGAATGGAAAATGAATGAAGATGTTATGGAAAAAGGTTGGGTGTATGCACGTTACTTAAAACCTTTTAAATAACATGGAATGGTAAACTCAGCAGTTTCATTCTCATCTCGTACTCTTATTCTCCACATCCATGGCAATATGGTGAGGTGATATCAAGAAGAGAAAAAAAGGATGTGCAAACCATGAATTCTATCGGAGTAGTTCGCCATGTAGACGAGCTGGGCAGAGTTGTAATACCAGCAGAAGTTAGACAGGTACTGGACATTAAAATCAAAGATCCTCTCGAAATCTTTATAGATAAAGATAAAGAGATCATTATTTTGGGGAAGTATGCTGCCGGCTGCGTGTTTTGCGACACAGTTACTTCAAATAGGTTCAAAGGAAAATTAGTATGTTCAGATTGTTCGAGTAGTGCTAGGAACCATTCAGATACGTAAATATTGACCTCGGCTGAGGATGTAAATGGATCATCATTCACTCATCTTTTTTATAAAATCTGTTTTTTCTTGTGATAGTACATGTTTCGTGTTATTATCGGTTTATATTTATTTTCTTCCTCAAGAAGAAATCGTCACCAGTTTCAATTGCAACTGGCCGTTATCGAGTGTAGGGACAATGCACTTGTTCTGCCCTTATAATTCCCGCAAACTCAATAGAGTTGCGTGCCGAATAGACTGGGCCAAATTTTCTTTAGTATTCCCCTTTCCTCCCCACCTTTTTAGGTGAGCTGGATGTAAAAGGGGTGACCGTCTTCGTAAGATCGGCAAAAGAGGTAAATGAAAGTTTGCCCCACTGTTTTCTCTTCTTTTTGGAGAAGAGCACAAAACTGAATCTTCATACTAATTTTAAATGAACTACCCTTTGGTTGATCACAACTATTGGGTAGTTTTTTATTTCAAAAACCGAAAGGAGGGGAATATATCGTACTGAATATAAATTATTTGACAATTTATATTGCTGACGATATAATCATGAACAAAGCAATCATTGAATTTTTACGAGATGATCATGGAAATCAACAGGCGCTGCAGTTCTTACTCGAAATACAAGAGAAAGCAAAAGTTGATAAAAAGTACGAACAATTCTTTGCTCGTATCCAACGTGGTCTAGAGTTTCTTGAACATTATGGGGTTACGAAAGATCAAGTTGTTCTTGAAATTGACGGGATCCCCTACACGTTAAGGTTAGTCAAAGAATTGAAGGCGCATATTCCTTTATGCGAATTTCGCGTTAACTGGCTCCAAATCGGGGCGTTTCGTGCACTTTTCTTTGTCTATTATGACCAGGGCAAAGAAATTCTTCTGTTTACTCATGCGATGATTAAACAACAAACCTCAGACAGCGAATTTGAGAAGCTCATTTTGAAGAGTAAAGCGATCATGGAAGATTTTTTGAAACAACCTGATAAATTTCTTTGAAAAGGGGAAATTCCATCATGGGTAAAAAGCTAGGTCAAGACTTCCAAGCATTGAAAGCCAGTGCAAGAGAAATTCCCGGTGTCCGGGAATATCTTCACAGTTTTCCGGCTATTATTGCCGACTTGGTAATGTCTCGCCGCATTCAGATGCGTTTAACACAAGAGGAGCTCGCAAAATTAGCTGGCTCGACACAAGCAACCATCTCTCGGATTGAATCCGGAGACGAAGGGGTTAAATCAGGTACACTAACCAATGTATTTAAAGCGCTAGGGATTATTGGCATTTCTCCTCAATTTGATGAGGAAGCAGCAGCAATCCACAGCAAATAAAACCGGAATCTTACCATTCTGGATTTGAAAAAGGCACATTTCCTTCAAGGAAATCGTGCCTTTTTTTATTTATATTTATTTTAAATAATGAGGAGCCATTCCTGTAATGAATGAATTTGGGGTTTGAATAAAAAAAGCACCTTCTGTAAACTGGGAAACGTTCCGTCCAAAGAACAATTACCCGTACAGGAGGTACTCCACAATGAAGTATAAGCAATCGAAAAAGCAGAATCAACGTATTCAACAAATTACCGAATTAACCCTTGTTGTCGGTGCAGATATTGCCAAGAAAACGCATGTTGCCAGAGCTGTCGATTTCCGCGGAATCGAGATTGGTAAGGACTGTGTGTTCGGCAATGACCATTCTGGCCTGACGAAACTCGTTTCGTGGATGAAGGAGCTTCAGCGGCAATACGCCAAGACGGATATCATCTTGGGCATTGAGCCAACCGGACACTACTGGTTTCCACTGGCCGAATTTCTGCATCGAGAAAACATCAAAGTCGTTATCGTGAATCCTCATCACGTCAATAAAAGCAAAGAACTTGAAGACAATTCACCGACGAAGAATGATTACAAGGATGCTAGGTTAATCGCTGATTTAGTTCGCAATGGCAAGTACAGCGAGCCCAAATTGCCTACGAGCGTTTATGCCGATCTTCGTATTCTCATGAACCTTCGAGAGAAGGTGATGGTGAACTTCGGTCAAGTCCAACGGCGTATCCAGAACTGGCTTGATCGCTTCTTTCCGGAGTACAGCCTTGTGTTTAAAGATTGGGAAGGAAAGGCCTCGCTCATCACGCTTCGTGAATTTCCGACGCCACAGGAGATTGTATCGCTTGGCGCGAGTACAATCGTGAACCGATGGAAGGAAGACGTGAAGCGAGCGGTTGGCTCCAAACGTGCAGCGCAACTCCTACAAGCTGCCACAAACTCAATTGGACTTACCGAAGGGCTGACGGCGGCGAAAATCGAGCTCAAGGCCTTACTGGAACAATATGAACTATTCTCAAGGCAACTTGAAGAAATCATGGCGCAAGTGGAAGCATTGCTTGCACAAATTCCAGGTACAAATGAAATGCTGACAGTACCAGGAATCGGCGTTGTTACGCTGGCGGGCTTCTTGGCTGAAGTTGGTGATCTTAGCGGTTATGACCATGGGCAGCAGATCATCCGTCTTGCTGGATTTAACCTCAAAGAGAACAGTTCCGGCAAGAAGAAGGGCAAGTCCACGATTACCAAGCGTGGACGATCCCGACTAAGAGCCTTGCTATTTCGGGCGATGATGCCGATGGTCGCCAAAAACGCCGAATTCAAGGCGTTGCACCATTACTTTACGAAGCGAAGTCATAATCCGCTCAAGAAGAAGCAGTCTATAGTGGCACTCTGCGGGAAGCTCATTCGCGTACTGTACACACTAGGCACGAAGTGCATTCCGTACAATGCGTCCGACGTATTAGGACCTGTACGCCAGTCCCAAATACAGATGGTAGCTTAAATTCAAACGATATTCTCGTTTCTCACAAGAGCTTGGAAGTAAACCAATGACAACAGAAGCACGGAGCAGCCGCAGGATCTATTCCGTAAGGGCAACGACCCAGTAAAGGAGCAAGAAGCGGCGTCCACACCTTGAGAGGCAGAACGAAGGAATGTAAGGGCGAAGACCCAGCGTGACATGGGAGGGTAAGCCGTCAGGGGAATGGAGTGGATATCCAAATGTGCGGTCATACGATTTACCAATAGATTGGAAAAAAGATTCGAATCTTTATTCCCGCCACCGGCTCATCCAGAAAAATATTCCATAATTACATGCTTCGCCCACTTCTCTGGAATGTTGATGGTTGAAAATCTAAGAATGAGTGAGCAAACGCGAGAAAACATTAATTTATAGTGGGAGGNGTAAAGCGAAAGCCTATAAGCACATGCGAAAGGGTGGACGGCAGAGAGGGAGTCGGAGGGGTTTATAGTACCGTTGAACATAAGGACAACACAACCTTGTGGAGGGAAGGAACCCTGCTTTGTTCTTGGGTTGAAAGGAGGTAAGAGTGAGTGAATGCAAGTAAACTTGCTAACTACACCAATGTAAAAGCTCGACAACTTTGGACAACCCTATATCTTTGTGCCAAGGAAAATCCAAAACGGCGATTTCATGCTCTGTATGACAAAGTGTACCGGCCAGATATTCTTGCGGAAGCGTGGCGTAGAGTTCGAGCCAATAAAGGTAGCGGCGGGATAGATGGACAGACAATTGAAAGAATCGTTCAGGAGTATGGGGAAAGTAAATTTCTCAACGAAATTTATCTCGACCTGAAGGGTAAGCAATATCATCCATCTCCTGTGCGGCGCACGTACATCCCGAAAGCGGATGGGAAACAAAGACCGCTTGGTATCCCGACCATCCGAGATCGTGTTGTTCAGATGGCAACCAAGATGGTTATTGAGCCTATCTTTGAAGCCGATTTCAAAGATTGCTCATACGGATTCCGTCCCAAACGAAATGCCCACCAGGCGATTACACAAATCAAGAAAACCAGCAGGACGGCCTCCTGGGTAGTCGATGTAGACATCAAAGGATACTTTGACAACATTAATCAGGAAAAGCTCATGAAGCTAGTAGAGAAAAGGATTTCTGATCGCAGGATACTAAAGCTGATTCGGAACTGGCTCCGTGCGGGCGTCATGGAAGATGTACAGTTTCATGAAACCGAATGGGGCACTCCGCAAGGAGGGGTAATCTCTCCACTGTTGGCAAATATTTATTTGGACTACATGGACACGATTTGGGAGAAGCAATTCACTCATCTTGGGAAGCTGATCCGATATGCGGATGATTTTGTAATCATGTGTAGATCGAAACAAGACGCTTTGGAAAGTATACAAGTCATAAAAGCGGTACTAAACAAACTGGACCTTACACTTAGTAAAGAAAAGTCTCGACTGGTTAATATCTGGGACAATACGACGGGCTTTGACTTCCTTGGTTTACACCATCGAAAATTTCCCATTCTTCTCAAGGGTGGAAAGAAAATGTACGTCATGTCACACATTCCGAGCAAGAAGGCTATGAAGGAAATGAGAAGGAAAATCAAAGAGTATACCAAACCGCGCAACAAGTTGTACTGGTCACTAGACGAGCTGATACAAGGGCTGAATCGAAAACTTAAAGGTTTCAAGAATTATTATTCACTTTCACCCATAGGAGCTAAGTGGTTATGTCGCATCGACTGGTATGTTCTGACAAGACTTGTGCTCTTTAACAACAAGAAAAGGAATAAACAAGCGAGACATGCGCGGATGAGAGAGATAGCAAAAGCTACAAGAGGAATTCTTGTGAAGCTTGCCGTACGCGATAACCGAATGCCAAGGAAAGAAGAACATCGGAAAGCCGTATGAGGGAGAACCTCACGTACGGTTTGATGAGGGGGAACTGAAAGGAGTAAGGCGACCAAACGGTCGCCAGAAAACGTCAGTTCTCTACTCTACACCCTGATGCGCTTCTTCGAAGCGGCTGCTTTTGGCCGGGGCTCCGCCTTTGGAGTGGAGCCGCACAGGGATGACCCCCAGCAAAGATCCCAACCCGCCTTGAGCGTTTTCCCTTTTTTCCTCCCCACCACTACGGCCCCGGCAAAATCGCCTTTATTTACTAAACATTTTAGTTTACAAAGTATTCCGAAAAGTGTATGCTACATGAAGATGATGGAAATTAACGCTCCGAGGGGATGTTAGACATGAGGGAAGTCTTTGCCTATCCCGATTTTCGCAAGCTCTTTTTCTCCAATCTCTTTTCCGGATTCGGTCAAGGCATGACCATGATCGGCATTGCCTGGTATCTCGTCGAAAAGACCGGATCTGCGCAGTTCCTCGGCTCTACCATGTTTACATCCGCGCTGCTGATGTTTTTTATCGGGCCTTACATCGGGACATTGATTGACCGCTTTTCCCGCAAAAACATGCTCCTGGCCGAAAATCTGATCGGCTTTCTCGTACTTGGGGTTCTTGCCATATGGGGGTTCTGGGGAAGCTATTCGGAATGGATGCTCATCCTCATCTATTTGGTCACGACCTTCATGTACCAGATTCACTATCCGACCCAATCCGCTCTCGTACAGGAGAGCTTCGAGCCGCGGCATTACAATAGCATCAACAGCTGGCTGGAAATCGAGGGACAGACCGCGTCCGTATTGTCCGGAGGGTTCGCGGGGATCATGCTCCAATCCTATGGTCTGCATGTGGTCCTCATTTTTAACGCCTGTACCTACCTGTTTGCATTCTGTCTTTTGTCCACGATGAAATACACGTTCAGCCTGGAAGGAGAAGCAGGCGCCAACCGGGGAGTGTCCTGGGTCAGACAACTGGGGCAAAGCTGGACGTACATTCGGGAAAAACGCGGCTTCCTGATCTTCGGAATCGCCGCTTTCATGCCCTTTATTGCGATTATGGCGATGAACCTGCTCAAACCGGTGTATATCAACCAGACGCTGCAAGCGGACGTCATCACCTTTTCCATGGCAGAAATGACCTACGCCTTTGGAGCGGTAGCGGCAGGTCTTTTGGTCATCTGGGTGGTGCAAAAAGTCGGTGAATTCCAGGCGATGGTCGGCAACATCCTTGTTTTTGCACTCGTGATCGTTGCGATGGTTGCGTTTCCCGTTGGCTGGGTGCTGATCGCGGCCTATGTCTTTTACGGCTGGTGCAATGCATCCGTTCGTCTGATCCGACAGACACTTTACATGTCGATGGTCCCGAGACATATGATGGGACGTGTGATGAGCTTCTTCAACTCGATTGGCATGATGATGAGGCTGATCCTGATCGGATTCTTTACCCTGCTGATCGATCACACCGGGGCTGGCGTGGGATTTTTGATTTTGTCAGGCCTTTTGCTTCTGGCTGCAGTCGGCGTAGTTGGGACGATGCGCTATTTGCTGGCAGATGCGGAGCGCGCCAAGGAGTTGCAAATAAAAGAAGGATGATCGTACAATGAACGGAGCATACAGATAAGCGGAGTGTGGAGATCAACATGCAGGAAGTACGCATCAAACTGACAGCCAAGCATCTCGTAGAGGGAAACGAGGAAGAGACGATCCACGACTATACAGGCCGTTACGTAAAGAAGGAGAACGCCTGGTATCTGACCTATCGGGAGCAGATGGAAGGGATCGGGGAAGTAGGAACGACTCTGCGATTGGAAGAGAAAAGCGTGACGCTGGTACGACAAGGCCAGGTCTCATCCAGACAGCAGTTTGAAAAGGGAAAAAGCACCCATTCCGTCTATCGGAGTCCTTATGGTCCGTTCGACATGGAGACGCATACCAACAAGCTGAGAATCCAGGTTCAGGATGGCATGCCGCGAAATGTGGAGATCGCCTATCAACTGTGGATGAGCGGGCAATACGCCGGTGAGCATCGACTGCAAATACAGATCAATCCTTGAAACCGTCCTTGGCAAGGGCGGTTTTTTGCACGTACAATAGGGGTACTTGCTTGAAGGGAAGGTGGAGACGCAGATATGTTTATACTAGTCAACGGACTGCTGGCGGGACTGGGGCTGGCCGCTATGCTTGCGCTGGGGGACGGATTGTTCGCCACCCAGACATTTCCTGTCTTAATCGACGTCAGCTATGTGCCAGGGATGGAAAATCTGCCTTCAATCGTCGAGCTGCTCATCCACTTGCTGATCAGTATCGTCCTAGCTTTTTTCTTGATGCATTTTTACCCCCGCGGTCAAGCGGCAGCAGTTGCGAAATACCTGGGCTACTGGAATTTGGGCTTTGCTCTGGCCTACGTGGTGTTTAGCTGGCTGAGCGGAACCTCGATGTCTTGGGTTGGCTTTTTGATTTGGTTGCTGGGACATCTGCTCTACAGCGTCATGCTGATGGTTCAGATGGAAAGGCAGCGTTAAACAATAAATGTGCTGAAAATTCGGCATAGTGATGGTTTTTTGGCAGTTCGTTTGAAAAGGAGGGAATATCAGGATGCCGTTGTCAGACACAGTAGAAATGCTGCAGGCGATACTGGGGGCGATCGACGAGGGGATTCACGTCGTCGATGCGAACGGAATCACGATTTTCTACAATCACGTGGCAGCCAGACTGGATGGACTGACGCCAGAAGAGGTGCTGGGCAAGCCCTTGCTGGAGGTGTTTCCCTCTCTGGATCGCAACTCGAGTACCTTGCTTCGGGTGATCGAGAGCGGAGAGGCTATCTACGACGAGCCGCAAGCTTATACCAACTGGAGGGGGCTGCGTGTCGAGACCGTCAACACCACGCTCCCGGTCCGCGTCGGCAAAAGGCTGGTTGGCGCTGTCGAGGTCTCCAAGGACATCGGCAAGCTCAAGGAATTGTCGGAGCGGCTGGTTGCCTTGCAGGCGCAAATCAGCAAGCCCAAGCGAACGAAGCGGCAGGCGGACGGGCTGAGCTTTCACTTTGAAGATATTTTGACGCAAAACGAAAAGATGAAAAATCTCATCGAGCGGGGAAAGCGAGCCGCGCGCACCTCTTCGCCCGTCTTGATCTTTGGCGAGACGGGTACCGGCAAGGAGTTGTTCGTCCAGTCCATTCACCAGGAGTCTGGTCGAAGCGCCAAACCGTTTATCGCGCAAAACTGTGCAGCCCTTCCCGCTTCGCTGCTGGAAAGCTTGCTGTTCGGGACGACCAAAGGCAGCTTCACAGGGGCAGATGACCGCCCCGGCTTGTTTGAGCTGGCCGATGGCGGGACGCTGTTTTTGGATGAGTTGAACAGCATGCCCCTGGATTTGCAGGCAAAATTGCTTCGCGTCCTGCAGGATGGACAGATTCGCCGTATCGGCGGCAGCCGCTCCGTAAAAGTAGATGTGCGCGTCATCGCCGCAGTCAATGAAGATCCCCATGCTCTTGTGCAGCGGGGATTGATGCGAAGAGACCTGTATTACCGGATCAATGTAGTCTCCCTGGAACTGCCGCCGTTGCGTCAGCGTCGTGAGGATATTGATCTGCTGGTGCGCCATTTCATCGATACCTTTAACCGAAAGTTCGGGATGAGTGTCAAGTCGGTCAGTCCGGACGTGCAGAAGTTGTTTGCGAGCTACGACTGGCCGGGCAATGTTCGGGAGCTGGAGCATAGCGTGGAGGCAGCGATGAACATGGTCGAAGCAGATGTGATCGAGCGAGAGCATCTTCCGCCGCATTTGCTGGATCGACACAGTGCGGTGCCTGCTGGTGCGGGGGCGATCATGCTTCCGATCGAGGGAGACGGACGCACACTTCCGGAACGTCTGCGTGAATGGGAGGAGCAACTGATTGCGGACGCCATGAAAAAAACGCAAGGAAATGTCCTGCGCGCCGCGAAGCTGCTGGGAATTCCGAGACAAACCCTGCAGTATAAGCTGTCACAGCGAGGCATGAGCGAATAGCACGATCTGCCGAAAATTCGGCACTTAAACTTTGCGAAGACGGATGTGACAAGCTTTTTTCATCCGGCTGTTCGAGAGAAAAACCGCATGCAGCACGCGCTATTCCCTATTTTCTAAATATTGCGATTTGGTTGGCACGACACTTGCAACTCTCTTTTGCCGAGGAACCAAAAGGGTTACACCATCGATGAAGGGGAGTTGTGACGAAAATGACAGTAGCAACCAAACGTGATTGGCGCCAAATCGAATTGTGGAAAGACGTAACAGATGAGCAATGGAATGACTGGATGTGGCAGCTCACCCACACCATTCGGACAGTAGATGATTTGAAGCAAGTCATCAACCTGACTCCAGAGGAAGAAGAGGGTGTCCGCATTTCCACGCAGACGATCCCGCTCAATATTACGCCTTACTACGCTCTTTTGATGGACAAAGACGATCCGCACGATCCGGTTCGGATGCAATCTGTTCCGATTTCCTCCGAAATGGTGCGCACCAAGTACGATATGGAAGACCCACTGCACGAAGACGAAGACTCGCCAGTGCCAGGTCTGACGCATCGCTATCCAGACCGTGTTTTGTTCCTTGTCACTAACCAGTGCTCCATGTACTGCCGCTACTGTACGCGCCGCCGCTTTTCCGGCCAGATCGGGATGGGCGTGCCGAAGAAGCAACTGGACGCCTGTATTGATTACATCCGCCGCACGCCAGAGATTCGCGACGTTCTCTTGTCCGGCGGGGACGGCCTGCTGATCAATGACCGCGTGCTGGAGTACATCATCAGCAGTCTGCGTGACATCCCCCATGTGGAAATCATCCGCATCGGAACCCGGGCGCCAGTCGTATTCCCGCAGCGCATCACCGAGAATCTCTGCAACATCCTGAAAAAATACCATCCAGTCTGGCTCAACACGCACTTCAACCATCCGAAGGAAATCACGCCGGAAGCGAAGCAAGCATGTGAAATGCTGGCAAACGCCGGAGTGCCGCTCGGGAACCAGGCTGTTATTCTCGCAGGTGTCAACGACTGTCCGAACACGATGAAAAAACTGGTGCACGACCTGGTAAAAATCCGCGTGCGTCCGTACTATATCTATCAATGCGACCTGTCTGAAGGAATCGGCCACTTCCGCGCGCCTGTCAGCAAGGGGATCGAAATCATCGAGCATCTGCGTGGCCATACTTCCGGCTACGCCGTTCCGACCTTCGTAGTGGATGCTCCGCACGGCGGCGGCAAAATCCCAGTCAGCCCGAACTACATCATCTCGCAATCCTCCGATAAAGTCGTGCTGCGCAACTTCGAGGGCGTCATCACCTCCTATCCGGAGCCGAAGAATTACCACGAGCATGATGAGGAGAACTGCGAATACTGCAAAACGGCAAAAGGAAAAGCCGTGGGAATCGCGGCGCTCATGCAGGATGAGGCGAACAATCTGGAGCCGACCGATCTGCCGCGCAACAAGCGGATCAAGGCGACCAAGGTCAAATCCCTGGCAGATGTGCGTTCCGAGCAAAAGGCCAAAAAATCAGAGGATGTACAAGAGGCATCAGGAAAATAAACAGCATTCCAGTATAGGTGAACATGCAAAGAGCTGCCAGAAGCAAATACAGGCAGCTCTTTTTTTCATAAAGGAGTGGTCAAAGAGCCCGGTAGGATGTAAGATTAAGTTCAAGATTGCCTGAAAACTGAGCGGTCGCTCGGAATTTTTGGAACAGAAAGAGAATTGTGAGTGAATGGTCATTCATTTTTTGAATCGATTCTGATAAAATAGAAAACAATTGAGAATCAGACAAAAAGGGGAGTTGAAAATCATGCTGGCACTCATAAACCTGATCGCCTTTTTCCTCGTTCTTGCTTACGGGTTGTACCTGGCCGGTCACGTTGTGTACAGCCGTTATCTCTTCATCAAGCTGGGCAAAAAGCCGGATGTGAAGGACGACTTTGGTGCACGCATCAACCTGATGCTGGACAACGTCATCTTTCACAAAAAGCTGCTCAAGGACAAAAAGAGCGGCGTCATGCACGTGGTCATGTTTTACGGCTTTATCATTCTGCAGTTTGGCGCAATCGAGCTGATCATCAAAGGACTGTCCAAGGGTTTTGAGCTTCCTTTTGGCAGCGCTCACAAGTATTTCAGCCTGATGCAGGAAATCACCACCTTCCTGATCCTGGCTGCGGTCGGGTACGCTTTTTACCGCCGTTATATCGAAAAGCTGAAGCGCCTCAAGCGCGGCTTCAAATCCGGGATCGTGCTCCTCTTGATCTCCTCCCTGATGGCGACGGTGCTGCTGTCGCTTGCCTTCGAGCAGCTCTGGCTGGGCCATGAAGCATCCGGCTTCGCACCGATTTCTTCACTGCTTGCCGGTCTTTTTGCAGCCATCGGCGTCAGTGTTGGCGGGACCGCATCGGCAGCCCTGTTCTACATCTTCTGGTGGCTGCATCTGATCATCCTGCTTGGCTTTGCCGTCTACGTTCCGCAATCCAAGCACGCGCACTTGCTGTTCGCTCCGGTCAACGTCTGGTTCAAGAAGCTGGACCCGCCTGGAAAGCTGTCCAGCATCAACTTTGAGGACGAGACCCAGGAAGTATTTGGAGTCGGCAAGATCGAAGACTTTACGCAGACGCAATTGATCGACCTGTACGCCTGTGTGGAGTGCGGTCGTTGTACCAATATGTGTCCGGCTTCTGGAACCGGTAAAATGCTCTCCCCGATGGATCTGATCACCAAAATGCGCGATCACCTGACGGAAAAAGGAGCTGCTGTGACATCCCGTACGCCGTGGATGCCGAGCTTCGCCTTTTCGCAAACCTCAGCCAACCAGATCGCAGTGCAGTCCTCCCAGGTGGCGGCTGCCGCAGAAGGCGCGACGGCTGACTTTTACGACAAAAATCTGATCGGAGATGTCATCACGGAGCAGGAGCTGTGGGCTTGTACGACCTGCCGCAACTGTGAAGACCAATGCCCGGTCATGAATGAGCATGTAGACAAGATCATCGATATGCGCCGTTATCTGGTCATGACGGAAGGAAGCATGCCGGCAGAGGCACAGCGCGCGCTCAACAACATCGAGCGACAAGGCAACCCGTGGGGAATCAACCGCAAGGACCGCCTGAAATGGATTGAAGGCTTGAACGGAGAGTACGAAGTGCCGACCGTGAAGCAGGCAGAGGAGTTCGAGTATCTGTTCTGGGTCGGAGCGATGGGTTCGTTTGATCTGCGCAGCCAAAAAATCTCCCAAGCATTCGTCAAGCTGATGCATGAAGCAGGTGTCAAATTTGCCATCTTGGGCACGGAGGAGAAAAACTCCGGGGATACCGCCCGCCGCATCGGGAATGAGTTCTTGTTCCAGCAGCTGGCGCAGGAAAATATCGCTTTGTTTGAAGCGTATGAAGTGAAGAAGATCGTCACCTGCGATCCGCATGCCTACAATACCTTCAAAAACGAATATCCGGAATTTGGCCTGCAGGCGGAGGTGTACCACCACTCCGAGCTGTTGGCCCAGTGGGTCAAGGAAGGGCGCTTGAAGCCGACCAAAGAGGTAAAAGAACGCATCACCTACCACGACTCCTGTTACCTGGGACGCTACAATGAAATCTACGACAAGCCGCGCGTCATTCTGGAAGCTATTCCAGGGGTAGAGGTTGTCGAGATGAAGCGCAGCGGCTGCGACAGCATGTGCTGCGGCGCTGGCGGCGGCTTGATGTGGATGGAGGAGCATGAGGGCACACGTGTCAACGTCGCGCGTACCGAGCAAGCGTTGGAAGTGAATCCGACGGCGATTGCCAGCGCCTGCCCGTATTGCCTGACGATGATGAACGATGGCGTGAAAATGAAAGAGCAGGAAGAGCAAGTCAAGACACGCGATGTCGCCGAGATTTTGGCAGACGCGATCTGATCCTTCTCAGGTAGTTCTAGAAAAGTTGTGCTGCTGTTGTGGCACAACTTTTTCTTTTCTAAATGCATTGACTAATGCCACAACAGGGGGCAAAATGAAAAGAGATACAAAGTGAGCGACCGCTCAATCATATGGAACGTATTGCCTTTTCAATGAACGATAGAGACGGATTAATTATGAAAAGGGAGGGGCCAGATCCATGAACAAAACCGTGATTGCAGGAGCGGTACGCACCCCGTTTGGCAAATTCGGAGGTTCGTTGAAAGCGTTCTCTGCTGTTGACCTGGGAGCCGTGGCGATCAAGGCGGCACTGGAACGCTCCGGTGTAGCGGGAGACCAAGTAGACGAGGTCATTATGGGAATGGTCGTACAGGCAGGAGCAGGACAGGTGCCTTCCCGCCAGGCAGCGCGAAAAGCAGGACTGCCCTGGGATGTCGCAAGCGAGACGATCAACAAGGTGTGCGCTTCCGGGATGCGCGCTGTCACGATGGGAGACCAGATTATCCGCGCGGGAGACGGCGAGATCATCGTAGCAGGCGGCATGGAGAGCATGAGCAATGCCCCGTATGCGCTGCCTGACGCCCGCTACGGCATGAGAATGGGAGATGCGACCGTGCGGGACCTGATGATGTACGACGGTTTGACCTGCCCGTTCGATCAGGTGCCGATGGCCGTTCACGGCAGCAATGTGGCGGAAGAGTACGGCATTACGCGCGAGGCGCAGGACCGCTGGGCCTTGCGAAGCCAGGAGCGCGCTGCCAAATCGATCCAGAACGGACTTTTTGCAGAAGAGATCACGCCCGTCAGCATCCCGCAGCGCAAGGGAGACCCGATCCTCGTCACGCAAGACGAAGGGCCGCGCCCCGATACGACGTTGGAGGGTCTTGCCAAGCTGCCTCCAGTCTACAAAAAGGACGGCACCATTACCGCAGGGAATGCCCCGGGGATCAACGATGGCGCGGCAGCAATGGTTTTAATGTCCGACGCCAAAGCGAAGGAGCTGGGCATCCAACCGCTGGCGACCATCCTTGGTCACGCGCAGGTCGGAGCAGAAGCGCCTTATATCGCGACGACGCCAGGCCTGGCAATACTCAAGCTGTTGAAAAAGACTGGGGTCGCACTGGATGAGATCGACCTCTTTGAAGTGAACGAAGCGTTTGCAGCGGTCACGCTGACCAGCGGCAATATCGTGGGCTGGGACGAAGAGAAAGTCAATGTAAATGGCGGAGCGATCGCGCTCGGTCACCCGATCGGTGCGAGTGGAGCGCGGATTATCATGCATCTCGCCTACGAATTGAAAAGACGGGGCGGCGGTTTGGGCATCGCAGCCATTTGCAGTGGAGCAGCACAAGGTGACGCCGTATTGATCAAAGTCGACTAGGAGGCTTTTTACCATGAATGTACAAACCATGATGGTCATTGGGGCCGGACAGATGGGCAGCGGGATAGCGCAAGTAGCGGCGCAGGCCGGACTTCGCGTCTACCTCAACGATATTCGCCAGGAATTTGTGGATCGCGGCTTGGCTGGGATTGCCAAAAACCTGTCGCGCAACGTGGAAAAGGGTCGCATGACAGAAGCGGACAAGGAAGCCATATTGGCTCGCCTCGTGCCATCGACAGATCTGGCAGATGCCAAGGATGCGGATTTCGTCGTCGAAGCAGCGACCGAGAACATGAAAATCAAGTCGGAGATTTTTGTCCGTCTGGACGAGATCTGCCCGCCGCATACCGTCCTGGCGAGCAACACCTCCTCTCTGCCGATCACCGAGATCGCGGCGGTCACCAAACGTCCTGAAAAAGTAATCGGGATGCATTTTATGAATCCCGTTCCTGTGATGAAGCTGGTCGAGATCATCCGCGGACTGCAAACCAGTGACGAGGTGTACCAATTGACCGAGGACTTGTCCAAGCAGATGGAAAAGGTTCCGGTCAGCGTCAATGACTTCCCTGGATTTGTCTCCAATCGGGTTCTGATGCCGATGATCAACGAAGCCATCTACTGTGTATACGAAGGCGTAGCCACTCCGGAGGCCATCGACGAAGTGATGAAGCTGGGGATGAATCACCCGATGGGACCAATCAAACTGGCTGATTTTATCGGACTTGATACCTGCCTGGCCATCATGGAAGTGCTGTACGAGGGCTTCGGTGATTCCAAGTATCGTCCGTGTCCTCTCTTGCGCAAATACGTCAAGGCAGGATGGCTGGGCAAAAAATCCGGTCGGGGTTTCTACGAGTACAACTGATGAGATGATGGCAGAAAGGTAGGACTACGATGGATTTTCATTTCAACGAAGAGCAGCACATGATGCGTCGCATGGTTCGTGACTTTGCCGAGAAGGAGATCGCTCCTTTTATCCCGGTGATGGAAGAGACCGAACAGTTTCCGCGCCACATCGTGAAGAAGATGGGCGAAATGGGGCTGATGGGAATCCCCGTACCTGAAGAGTGGGGCGGTGTCGGAGCTGATTTCGTTTCCTATATTCTGGCGATCAACGAGATTTCCAAGGTGAGTGCCACGCTGGGGGTCATCCTATCCGTGCATACCTCGGTAGGGACCAACCCGATCCTCTACTTCGGGACAGAGGAGCAGAAGCAGGCCTACGTGGCCAAGCTGGCAACAGGCGAATTCCTGGGCGCGTTTGCTCTGACAGAGCCGCATGCGGGCTCGGATGCAAGCAGTATCCGTACTACAGCGGTACGTAAAGACGATGCCTATGTCCTCAATGGCAACAAGGTGTTTATTACCAACGGCGGAGAAGCAGATACGTATATCGCGTTTGCTGTCACCGATCAGGGAAAAGGGGCGAAAGGAATCTCCGCCTTTATCGTCGAGAAGGATACACCCGGATTGGTCGTTGGCAAAAAGGAAAAGAAAATGGGGCTGCATGGCTCCAATACGACGGAATTGATTTTCGACAATGCGATCGTCCCGACGGCTAATCTGCTGGGGCAAGAAGGAGAAGGCTTTACGATTGCGATGGCCAATTTGGACAAAGGCCGCATCGGCATCGCCGCACAGGCGCTGGGAATTGCCGAGGCTGCCCTCCAGTACGCTACGGATTATGCTCGCGAGCGCAAACAATTCGGCCAACCGATCGGCAAGATTCAGGCAGTCGGCTTCAAGCTGGCGGATATGGCGACCAAGGTGGAGGCGGCTCGGCTCCTGGTATATCGTGCGGCATGGCTGTGCAGCCAAGGCCTTCCCTGCACCAAAGAAGCGTCGATGGCGAAGCTGTTTGCCTCCGATGCCGCGATGAAGCTGGCGACAGAAGCGGTGCAGATTTTCGGTGGATACGGCTATACCCGGGAGTATCCGGTAGAACGCCTTTTCCGCGATGCCAAGATCACGCAGATTTACGAAGGAACCAATGAAATCCAACACCTCGTCATCACCAAGCAGTTGCTTGCTGAATAATACGCCCTGACCCGTTGCAGAAACTCTGACGTCGATCGGGCCAATAGACACGCCAAATGGGGGAGTGATAGAGATGAATTTTCATTTGACTGAAGAACAAGAGATGCTGCGCAAAATGATTCGTGATTTCGCTGAGAACCAGGTAGCGCCGACTGCGGCAGAGCGGGATGAGGAAGAGCGCTTTGACCGCTCCATCTTTGAACAGATGGCGGAGCTTGGTCTGACAGGGATTCCTTGGCCTGAAGAGTACGGCGGTGCCGGAGCTGACTACCTCAGTTATGTGATTGCGGTCGAAGAGCTCTCCCGCGTGGATGCATCCATCGGCGTGACGTTGTCGGCGCATGTATCGCTGGCAGGCTGGCCGCTCTACAAGTTCGGCACCGAGGAGCAGAAGCAGAAGTTCTTGCGCCCTATGGCAGAAGGCAAGAAAATGGGCGCTTACTGTTTGACCGAGCCGGGCTCCGGTTCTGACTCGGCCGGAATGCGGACGACAGCGGTGCGCGACGGGGATCACTATATATTGAACGGCAGCAAAATTTTCATCACCAATGCCGGCGAGGCGGAAATCTACATCGTCTTTGCCGTCACCGAACCAGAGAAGAAGCACAAAGGCATCACCGCGTTTATTGTAGAGAAAGGCATGGACGGCTTTACGATGGGCAAAAAGGAGAAGAAACTGGGTATTCGCTCCTCGCTTACGTTGGCTGTCAATTTCGAAGATGTCCGTGTACCGGTAGAAAACCGGCTGGGCGAAGAAGGGGAAGGCTTCAAAATTGCGATGATGACCCTCGATGGCGGCCGCAACGGGATCGCCGCCCAAGCGCTGGGTATCGCGCAGGGAGCTTTCGAGCATGCATTGGCCTATGCCAAAGAGCGCAACCAGTTCGGCAAGCCGATCGCGTCCCTGCAAGCCATTCAGTTCAAGCTGGCGGATATGGTAACCAAGATCGAAGCAGCACGTTTGCTCACGTACCAGGCTGCTTGGCTGGAGGATCAGGGCTTGCCGTACGGAAAAGCTTCCGCGATGTCCAAGGTATTCGCTGGAGACATCGCGATGGAAGTGACGACCGAGGCGGTGCAGGTATTCGGCGGCTACGGCTATACCCGCGAGTATCCGGTGGAGCGCTTCATGCGCGATGCGAAAATCACGCAGATCTATGAAGGAACCAATGAGATCCAGCGCGTGGTGATCAGCAATTTCTTGTTGAAAGAATAGGCGGAAGCTCCCTTGCCAGACAGAGGGACCCCTTTTTAGAAATGGAAAAGAAAGATTTGGCTTCCTTTGTCCAACTCGCGTATAATAGTGGCGAAGTGTGATAAAGGCAGCGTTTTGTCTCTTTCTTTTCCATATTTTGCCTGACCAAACGCTCAGTCAGTTTGAAAGGTGGTTTCTTTTGTGTCTGATAAACGAAGAACAATTCCGTCTCTGGTAAAGGATCCAAAGCTCATTGAAAAACGGCGCGAACAAATCGTCGAAGCGGCTGTCGAGCTTTTTATTCATAAGGGTTTTCATAAAACGACGACGAGGGAGATTGCCCGTGCATCGGGATTTAGCATCGGAACCTTGTACGAATATATTGAATCGAAGGAAGACGTGCTGTACCTGGTTTGCGATGCCATTCACGCAGAGATGGAGGGCCGTCTGCGCGAAGCGATCAATTTTAACGGCACCGGTCTGTCCATTATGAAGCTGGCTTTGAAAAGCCTGATTCGCGTAATGGATCAGATGAGCGACCGTGTCTTGCTGATCTATCAGGAGTCCAAGTCGCTGCCGAAAGAGACCCTGCGCTATGTGTTGAGCCGCGAAGAGGAGATTGCGCAGATTTTCGTGGAGATTTTGCGAAAAGGAATCGCCGACGGCTCGATCAACATCGACGAAAAGCATGTCAAGCTGATGGCCGACAACATCATGGTTCTTGCTGAAATGTGGGTATTCCGCCGTTGGGCCTTGCACAAGCACTATACATTAGAGGAATTTACGGAGAAGCAGATTGCACTGTTGCTTCGTGAAATCAGCGTCTCCGAAAAATAACCTATCGGGGAGAGTGGAACGATGGAAACAGAAGTGTATCGTCCGCACAACAAGGTACGCTTCGTGACAGCAGCCAGTTTGTATGACGGTCACGATGCCTCGATCAACATCATGCGCCGCATTTTGCAATCATCGGGAGTGGAAGTCATTCACCTGGGCCACAACCGCTCCGTTGACGATATTGTAACGGCCGCCATACAGGAGGATGTGCAAGGGATTGCAATCAGCTCCTATCAGGGCGGCCATGTGGAGTATTTTAAATACATCATTGATTTGTTGAAGGAGCGCGGGGCTGAACATATCCGCGTCTTTGGCGGAGGCGGAGGCGTCATCGTTCCGCGCGAGATCCGCGAGTTGGAGGAGTACGGTGTCTGCAGACTCTATTCGCCGGATGAAGGGCGCAAGCTGGGTCTGCAAGGCATGATCAACGATATGATCCGCAAGTCTGATTTTCCTACGGTGAAACAGATCGAGCAGGAAGTAGCAGCATTGCGGGAGCAAAATCATCAGGCGATCGCCAGGCTGATTTCTGTAGCGGAGTACGCTGTGGAAAAGCCGGAATGGCAGGATTCTGTGCTGCAGGCCATACCGGAGCCAGAGACGGTCGTACCGGTGCTGGGCATAACGGGGACAGGGGGAGCGGGAAAAAGCTCTCTGACTGACGAGTTGGTCCGCCGTTTTATCCGTACCTATGAGGACAAAACGGTAGCCATTCTCTCTGTCGACCCTTCCAAACAAAAATCGGGCGGAGCTCTCTTGGGAGACCGCATCCGCATGAATGCCAACAACACCCCGCGCGTCTACATGCGCAGTCTGGCTACGCGCAAATCAGGCTCGGAGCTGTCGGCTGCCGTCAAGGATGCCATTCGTGTTGCCCGTGCGGCTCAATTTGATCTGATCATCGTCGAGACGAGCGGGATCGGACAGGGAGATGCGCAGGTCACCGAGGTGTGCGATGTCTCCATGTACGTCATGACCAGCGAGTTCGGGGCTCCGTCCCAATTAGAGAAAATCGACATGCTGGACTTTGCCGATCTGATCGCAATCAACAAGTTTGAGCGCAAAGGCTCGGAGGACGCGCTGCGCGAAGTGCGCAAGCAGTACCGTCGCAACCACGAGATGTTTGATGTGCCAGACGAAAAGATGCCGGTATACGGAACGATAGCCAGCCAGTTCAACGATCCGGGAACCAATGTCCTGTTTGCCGCGCTGATGCGCAAGATCGTGGAAAAAACGGGTGTTGCGTGGAAGGTTGACCATTTGGACCCGACACCGGTCAAGATTCATAAAACTTCGTTAATTCCGGTAGAGCGCATCCATTACTTGCAGGAAATCGCCAATACGGTGCGCCAATACCGCGTCTATACGGATGAGCAGTCCGCGATTGCCAGAAAGCTGTTCCAATTGCACGGCGCGAAAGAAACCGTCTTGGCGTCAGGTGACGAGACGGCACAGGATGTAGCGGCAGTGCTGGATAAACAAATTGCCCTGTTTGAAGCCAAGCTGCATCCGGAGTGCAAGAACATTCTGGAGAAGTGGCCCAAACTGAAAGAAGCGTACCGCCAAGACCAGTTTGTGACCAAAATCCGCGACAAGGAGATCGTGACCAAGCTTTTCACCGAGTCGCTCTCCGGCACCCGGATTTCCAAGGTATCGCTGCCGGATTTCGAGGATTGGGGCGAGATCCTCAAGTGGTCGCTGAAAGAAAACGTGCCAGGCGAGTTTCCGTATACGGCAGGCGTGTTCCCATTCAAGCGGGAGGGCGAGGATCCCAAACGGCAATTTGCCGGGGAAGGGACGCCAGAGCGCACTAATAGACGTTTTCACTTCCTCTCGCAAAATGACGAGGCGAAGCGCCTGAGTACCGCGTTTGACTCCGTTACGCTGTACGGTGAAGACCCGGATTATCGACCAGATATCTACGGCAAGATCGGAACCAGCGGCGTCAGCATCTGCACGCTGGACGACATGAAAAAGCTGTATGCAGGCTTTGACCTGTGTGCGCCGAGCACGTCTGTATCCATGACGATCAATGGACCAGCGCCGATGATTCTGGCGATGTTCATGAATACTGCGATCGAGCAGCAGATCGAAGCGTTCGTCCAGCGCGAGGGACGCCAGCCGGATGAGCAGGAAAAAGAAAAGATCAAAGCCTATACGCTCTCTACGGTGCGCGGTACGGTGCAGGCAGACATTCTCAAGGAAGACCAGGGACAGAACACCTGCATCTTCTCCACGGAGTTTGCTCTGCGGATGATGGGCGATATTCAGCAGTATTTTATTGATCACAAGGTGCGCAACTACTACTCGGTATCCATTTCCGGCTACCACATCGCGGAGGCAGGGGCCAATCCGATCACGCAGCTTGCGTTCACCCTCGCCAACGGCTTCACCTATGTAGAGTACTACCTGAGCCGCGGCATGCATATCGACGATTTTGCGCCTAATCTGAGCTTCTTTTTCTCCAACGGACTGGACCCTGAGTATACCGTCATCGGGCGGGTAGCGCGGCGGATCTGGGCGACTGTGATGAAAAATCGCTACGGTGGCAATGATCGCAGCCAGAAGCTGAAATACCACATCCAGACCTCGGGCCGCTCCCTGCATGCCCAGGAGATGGACTTCAACGATATTCGCACCACCCTGCAGGCGCTGGTCGCGATCTATGACAACTGCAATTCGCTGCACACCAATGCCTATGATGAAGCTATTACGACTCCGACGGAAAATTCCGTACGCCGGGCGATGGCGATCCAGATGATCATCAACAAGGAAATGGGTCTGGCGAAAAACGAAAATCCGCTGCAAGGGGCCTTTATCATCGAAGAATTGACCGATCTGGTAGAAGAAGCGGTGATGCAGGAGTTTGAGCGCCTCAGCAATCGCGGCGGCGTGCTGGGTGCGATGGAGACGCAGTACCAGCGCGGCAAAATCCAGGATGAATCGATGTACTACGAAATGAAAAAGCATACGGGAGAGCTGCCGATCATCGGTGTCAATACCTTCCTCAACCCGAACGCCTCGGAGGAAGATTACGAGATCGAGCTGGCGCGGGCGACGACGGAGGAAAAAGAACAGCAGATCGCCAATCTGCGTGCCTTCCAGGAGCGCAACCGCGACGCGGCTCCTGCGGCATTGAGCCGTCTGCAGGAGGTGGCGATGGCGGGAGGCAATATCTTCGCCGAGCTGATGGAGACGGTAAAAGTCGCATCTCTCGGACAAATCAGTGCAGCCCTGTATGAAGTCGGGGGACAGTATCGCAGAAATATGTAGCGTTTCCCAGGGGGACGACTCAGCTTTTCAATCGACACAAGTGACCGCCGGAGCTAGGAACTCACAGGGCGGTCACTTCTTTTTCAGTCAATCGCTTCTCCCTTGTTTGAAAGCCTTGCATTTTCGTCTAAAATAAGGAATACTGTATGATAGCCTTCTTATCGATAAGGCGATGAAAAAGGCAGCATCATCTAACGAAAATGCTTATAGACAGCCCTCGTCGCCAAACGATGGGGACTGATTGGAAGTCAAGTTTTGTATAGGAAAGAAAGGACGTGCCCGAATGAGTCAAAAACTTGCTCATATTGATGCAGAAAGACTAAGCGAGATGGCATTGGTGGACATCGCCTACGAAATCCTGCGTGAAAACAATCGCACCTATAACTTCCGCGAACTGATGGATGAACTGACTGCCCTTCGCAAACTCTCAGAAGAACAAGTCAGAAGCCTGATCGCTCAAGTATACACTGAAATCAATATCGACGGACGCTTTGTCTGCCTGGGTGACAATGTCTGGGGACTGAAGCGCTGGTACCCGACCGACACCGTAGAAGAGACGCAAGAGGGCGGCGTCAGCAAGAAGAAAAAAGTCATACTGGACGACGACTTCGACGATTTCGAGAGCGAAGACGAGCTGGTGGATGAATACGAAGAAGACGAAGTCGTCATCTTCGAGGACGAAGAAGAGTTTGTCGATGAGGAAGCTGAGATCGAGGAAGAAGAGATCGATGCCGAGATCGACGAAGAGGAAATCGAAGACGAAGACGAGCTTTTCGAGGACGAAGAGCTGGAAGAAGAAGAACCTGAGGAAGATTTGGAAGACGACCGATAAGCCCTTGACTTCCGTCTTGGGGACAGATAAAATACTCCTTGGGCTTCACATGAAGAAGGAACAAATATGGAAAACTATAAAACAAAAGTGCCCCTACCCGAACTGCTTCGGGATAGGACTCGCTTTTGTTTTTTCTTTTTTCATAGGCCATTTATCCGTGTTTATTCATCATCATTGAGGTTTAGGGAAGAGGGGACGTTAACGATGACAAAGTATATTTTTGTGACGGGCGGGGTTGTATCCTCGTTGGGAAAAGGGATTACAGCGGCTTCTCTGGGCCGACTTCTGAAGAACAGAGGACTAAAGGTAACCATTCAAAAATTTGACCCTTACATCAACGTGGACCCGGGAACCATGAGTCCGTTTCAACACGGTGAGGTATTCGTAACCGATGACGGAGCCGAGACCGACCTGGACTTGGGGCACTATGAGCGTTTTATCGATATCAACCTGAGCGCCAACTCCAACGTGACGACTGGTAAAATCTACTCCACAGTTATCGCGAAGGAGCGCCGCGGCGATTACTTGGGTGGCACTGTGCAGGTCATTCCACACATCACCAATGAGATCAAAGAGCGTGTTTTCCGTGCGGGCCGTGAAACGGGAGCGGATGTCGTCATCACAGAAATCGGCGGTACGGTCGGAGACATCGAAAGCTTGCCGTTCCTGGAGTCGATTCGCCAGATCAAAAGCGATATCGGCCGCGAAAACGTCATGTACATCCATGTGACGCTGGTGCCGTACATCAAGGCTGCCGGAGAAATGAAGACCAAGCCGACACAGCATAGCGTAAAAGAGCTGCGCAGCCTGGGCATACAGCCAAATGTCATCGTGGCGCGGACTGAAAGACCGATGACCCAAGACATGAAAGACAAGCTGGCTCTGTTCTGCGACATCGATAAAAATGCTGTCGTAGAATGTGCAGACGCTGAGACCCTCTATGATGTACCGCTGCAATTGCAGGCACAGGGACTGGACGATTATGTCTGCCGCCACCTGGGTCTAGAGTGCAGGGAAGCGGATATGACAGAATGGAAAAAACTGGTTGATTTGATCAAGAATCTGTCCAAAACCACCCGCATTGCTATCGTGGGCAAATACGTAGAGCTGCACGATGCGTATCTCTCCGTAGCAGAGGCACTCTACCACGGCGGATTTGCAAATGACTCCAATGTCGAAATCAAGTGGGTAAGCGCAGAAGAAGTAACCTCGGACAATGTTCGCGAACTGTTGAGTGACGTAGACGGGATTCTGGTTCCAGGCGGTTTTGGCGATCGCGGAATCGAGGGCAAAATTACAGCGACTCGTTTTGCGCGTGAAAATAAAGTTCCTTTCCTGGGGATTTGCCTGGGGATGCAGATTGCGGTCATCGAGTTTGCCCGCCATGTTGCAGGGATGGAGGGAGCAAACAGCTCCGAGATCAATCCGCACACGCCTTATCCGGTCATCGACCTGTTGCCTGAGCAAAAAGAAGTGGAAGACAAAGGCGGCACCATGCGTCTGGGTGTCGGACCATCTAAAGTGGTTCCGGGCAGCCTGACCGAGCGTGCATACGGCAGCACGCTGGTGTACGAGCGTCATCGCCATCGCTACGAGTTCAACAATGAATACCGTGAGCAATTGGCAAATCTGGGACTGCACTTTGCAGGAACGACCCCGGATGGCCGTCTGGTCGAGATCGTGGAGGTGCCAGACCATCCTTGGTTCGTGGCGACCCAATTCCATCCGGAGTTTACTTCCCGCCCGAACCGTCCGCAGCCGTTGTTCCGCGACTTTATCCAAGCTTCACTGAGCCATAAAAAATAAACACGGGGCATAATGGCAAAAACGCACCCGCTTCCCTTTGGGAGTCGCGGGTGCGTTTTTTTCTTGAAATGATTTAGAAGGAGGTCCAAGAAAAGCTGGTCGAGGAAAAAGGGAAAAAAGCGGAAGGCATTTGGGATCTTGACCAAGCCGGAGCGGAAAAGGCGGAACCGGGGTTAGCGTCCAACCCTGATTCACTTCAAGAGACGGCTGCTTTTGGCCGCGGTTCCGCCTTTGGAGTGGAAGCGTCCAGGAATGACCCCCAGCAAAGATCCCAACCCGCCTGAAGCGTTTTCCCTTTTTCGTATTATGAGGTCAGCCAGAAAAAACTGGCTGGCCATTTTTCATGGAAATGGCTTTACTCTATTGGTAGCCGGGTAGAACGATCCCCTTTTTGGGAAAAACCCGTGGAGGAAACTGTTCACCCCCTACTTGTACAACTATGTTTGGGCTGGTTGGGACAAGATCCCGTATCACATGCGAAGCTATGGCATACAAGTGCTAAAGGGGCTGCCGGTAAAAGAAGTGAGGGGAAGGAAGAACGTGAATCCAGTTGTAGGAATCGATGTGGCAAAAGGAGAAAGCCAAGCACAGATCTTTCTGGATCGGAACAAATTATACGGAAAAGGATTTCGTTTTTCGCATACCATAACAGATTTGGAATGGCTTCATGGAAGGCTAAAGGAAGTAGAAAAGGACAGCGGTTGTCGTCCAGCAATTATTCTTGAGGCTACAGGTCACTACCACCTTCCCATTGTAGAGTGGGCAGAGGAGAAAAATTATGACCTGTATATCCTTAATCCCTTATTAGCCCAGCGGGCTAAGAAAACGCACCTAAGAAAAGTGAAGACCGATAAATTGGACGCGGTTCATTTAGGAGAACTTTATTACAAAGAGGAGTTTGAACCGTACCAAAAGCAGGAAACGCACTGGCTTCATTTACGTCATCTCACGAGACAACATGAGGCAATGACGGATATGTATGTTCAGACAAAATTGCAATTTCGGGCTGTCCTAGACCAGGTCTTTCCCACGTATGAAGGTGTGTTTGGGGATTTGTATTCAACGGTATCATTGGGAGTGTTGGAAATGTATTCAACACCAGGGGCGGTAAAAACGGCAGGAGTGGACAAGCTAGCGGAGTGTATGAACACAAAGCTTGTTCGTGGACGGTCACCGAAGTGGGCAAAGGAAAAGGCAATAGATATGATGGCAGCGGCAGAAAAAAGCCCCTTTCAAGAAGGGGTCCATGAGAGTTATGTGCTTAGTTTACGTATGTTCATCACGTTGCTACTTCAATACCAGGAGCATCTATCCAAGCTTGAAAAACAAATAGATGCCCTGGCTGAAGAAAAAAAAGAATATGATCTACTCCGTTCGATTCCCGGCGTGGGAAACAAGATTGCTGCCACAATCCTGGCCGAAATTGGGGAAATCGAACGGTTTGACCACGCAAAGAAATTGGTCGCATTCGCTGGGGTTGACCCAAGTGTCACATCCTCCGGAAAGTTCACAGCAAGCACAAACCGAATTACCAAACGGGGTTCCAAACGCTTGCGAAGAGCGCTGTACCAAGCTGTACAATGCGGAGTAAGAAGACGAAAGGGGTGTCTCTTACAAAGCTCAGTAAATCAGCGATTACGTGAGTATTATGACGTGAAAAAGGGGGAAGGAAAGCCCCACAAACAGGTTGTGATTGCTTGTGTGAATAAGCTAATCCGCTGGATATACTGCATTTTAACGAGAAGCGAACCTTATAAGGCTGACTTTCAGTCAGCGTAATGGAATGAATTTCCATAACCTCTCCCTTTAGAGAGGTTATTTTGCATGCTTTTCAACAATATAGCACAACTTCAAAGAAAATAATAAGGATACTCTTGACAAAATATTAGCTGGTTTCCTCCCCCTCCACTATAGCTGGTAGACTACTATTGAAAAAAGGGAGCCAGCCACGCCACCCAGTAAGCAGCAGGAATCAGCAGGAACTGAGCCAGAATCGTGCCGAAAAAACGGGAGATCATCAGCCATAGATACATCTGGCGGATTGAATCGTGCGAAGCCTCTCCTTGCAGGGCCTTGTCCGTCAACAGAGCGACCTGAGGGTCCACAAGTATGGTCATGAAGATGGTGGCAAAACCATTGATCAGACCTGATGACATTAGTACAGTCGCTGTATATTCAGGGACTAAAAGGGCGGCATAGAGGACAGATAGGATACTGGTTGTGTAGATAGCTGTCCCAAGGCTGTTCAGCAGTAGCAATCGTTTGGGGACCCCTCTGATGCGAAAGCGGGAAAGAGAGGAGAGCTTGGGCAAGCGAACGTGATGGCGTACGCGACGGATACTATGTATCGTGACAGCAGAGCGAAACATCCCAGGAATCGAACCTGCCAGTTCCAAGTGGGAGATCAAGCGCTTGGACAACTGTACGAACGTCGGAAAAAGAAAGATTGCGCACAAGGTGCCGAGTGAGGCAGCGCCAATGATCAAATGAAGCTGAAAGCTGGGATCTGTATGCAAATGGACAGCTTTATCCCTCAATGCTCCGGAAAAAGGAGACTGAATCAGATTGGAAGTGCGGGAAACGAGCAAAACCACCCCAGACAGGGACAAAGCAACAGCCAGCCGAGTTGTTTGCACCCCGGCAAATCGCAGCGCGTAAGACAGCGTTTCTGTCGTATGTATGACAAAGGTCAACACACAAATAATGATAATCGTATCCATCAGAGCAATCTCCCTCTTACGTGGTATCCCCCATTATACGCGATTAGGGGATACCAGGAAAATTTCAGCGCTTACATGAAGGAGTTTCCTATTTTTAGGCGAATGGTAAGTAGTTAAGTAATAGCTTTGGTCAGGAGGAGTTTAGTCATGTTTGACAAGCACGACAAAAAAGTGTTAGTTGTCGATGATCAATACGGCATTCGCATTTTGTTGTACGAGGTGCTGGGCAAAGAAGGCTACAAAACGTTTCAGGCTGCAAATGGAAAGATGGCATTGGAAATCGTGGAGAAAGAATCGCCTGACCTGGTCATTCTGGATATGAAAATTCCTGGGATGGACGGCATCGAGATCCTCAAGCATATCAAGAAAATCAACCAGGAGATCAAAGTCATTATGATGACTGCTTACGGTGAGCTGGACATGATCAAGGAAGCAACGCAGCTGGGGGCCTTGACCCATTTTACGAAACCGTTTGATATTGATGAATTGCGGATGGCGGTACAACAACAGTTGGCTTGCTAGACTGATGCCCGGTACAGAATCAAAACAAGCGTACCTGTTAACATGTGAGTGTCTGTGGTATAATAAGCGACATTAA
Organism: Brevibacillus panacihumi W25; assembly: GCF_000503775.1. Lineage (GTDB taxonomy): Bacteria > Bacillota > Bacilli > Brevibacillales > Brevibacillaceae > Brevibacillus > Brevibacillus panacihumi_A. Next base: position 49,938 of record NZ_KI629787.1, read on the forward strand.
TGAAGTCTGCTAGAGGAGGATTACCAACCATGCCACTGGTACCAATGACCGCTTTTACTGAGGACGTCAAAAAGCATAAATATGCTGTTGGCCAATTCAATTTGAACAATCTGGAGTTTACTCAAGCAATCACAGAAGCTGCGATGGAAGAAAAGTCTCCTGTGATTTTTGGTGTGTCTGAGGGAGCTCTCAAATACATGGGCATCGACTACACAGTCGCGATTGCGAAAACAGCAGCCGAACGCGCAGGTGTTCCTGTAGCTCTCCACCTCGATCATGGCAGCAACTTTGACATGGTCATGAAATGCATCCGCGCTGGATTCTCTTCGGTGATGTTCGATGGATCCCATCATTCCTTTGAAGACAATATCCGCTTGACGAAGCAGGTTGTAGAAGCGGCTCATGCCGTAGGCGTATCCGTTGAGGGTGAGCTTGGTACGATCGGTGGAGTAGAGGACGACCTGTCTGTAGACGAGGAAGATGCGACACTTGCGAATCCGGAAGAAGCGATTCACTTCTGGAATGAAACCAAAGTAGACTATGTGGCGATTGCTGTAGGTACAGCCCATGGAATGTACAAAGGTGTTCCAAAAATCCGTTTCGACATTATTGAAAAAGTAGCTAGCCAAATTGAGGCGCCAATCGTCCTGCACGGCGGTTCCGGTGTTCCGGATGAAGCGATTGTGAAATCGATCAGCCTGGGTGTTGGAAAAATCAATGTAAATACGGAAAGCCAAGTCGCATGCACCGAAACGGTTCGCAAAATCCTGGCTGCCAAACCAAACGAGATTGACCCTCGCAAATATTTGGGGCCTGCTCGTGATGCCATCAAGGAAGTTGTCAAAGGGAAAATGCGCCTGTTCGGCAGCAGCAACCGTGCGTAACCAAGGAGGTACATCATGCGCTTTTTAATCGATACAGCAAATGTAGACGAAATCCGCGAGATTCATGAGTGGGGCGTCCTCGCAGGCGTAACCACCAACCCTTCCCTGGTAGCCAAGGAAGGCCGCGACTTTGTGCAAACATTAAAAGAAATTATCGACATCGTGGATGGCCCGATCAGTGCAGAGGTCATCAGCACTGATGCAGCAGGCATGATCGAAGAAGGAGAAAAGCTGGCTGCCCTGTCCAAAAACATCGTCGTCAAGCTGCCAATGACAGCAGAAGGCTTGAGGGCGACCAAGTATTTTGCCAAGAAGAAAATCAAGACCAATGTCACCCTGGTTTTTTCCGCAAACCAGGCGTTGTTGGCGGCCAGAGCTGGAGCGACGTATGTGTCTCCATTCCTGGGACGTCTCGACGACATTAGTCAGGACGGCATGAAGCTGATTGAGGACATCGCCGAGATTTTCACTGTTCATGATATTGATACCGAGATCATCGCAGCATCCGTTCGCCATCCTGTCCATGTGACAGAAGCGGCTCGGCTCGGGGGTCATTTTGCGACGATCCCGGCCAAAGTGTTCAAGCAGCTTATTGCCCATCCACTGACTTCCAGTGGTTTGGAGAAATTCCTTGCTGACTGGGCAAGTATGCAAAAATAGGATTCGTGTGAAAAGACAAGCACCTTTCTCATCGGGGAAGGTGCTTCTTTCCCGATTAAGCCAGAGGAGAGCAAAGCATGGATAAGCTAATCATCAACGGTGGGAAACCACTTGCGGGGACCGTTACCATCAGCGGAGCTAAAAACAGTGCAGTTGCTTTGATTCCTGCCGCATTGCTGGCTGATGGGCCTGTCGTCATAGAGAATCTTCCCCGAATCCAGGATGTAGACATTTATCACGAGCTCCTGAAAGAGATGGGAGCGGACGTGTTGTTTGAAGAGGATTGGATGGAAATCGACGGCCGTGACATGAAGCTGATGCTGATGCCCAACGGACGGATCAAAAAACTGCGTGCTTCCTACTATTTATGGGGAGCGTTGCTGGCGAAGTTCGGGGAGGCCCAGGTAGGTTTGCCGGGTGGCTGTGATTTGGGACCGCGTCCGATCGATTTGCATATAAAGGGCTTCGAGGCCATGGGCGCAGAAGTAGAAAATAAAAATGGTGTCATGACGATCAGGGCTCGCGATGGCAAGCTTCGTGGAGCGCGCATTTACCTTGACCTGGTAAGTGTCGGGGCGACTATCAACATCATGCTTGCCGCCGCCAAGGCAGACGGCGTGACAGTCATTGAAAATGCAGCGAGAGAGCCGGAAATCGTCGATGTCGCTACGTTGCTCAACAACATGGGAGCCAACATCAAGGGTGCTGGCACGGATGTGATCCGCATTCGCGGGGTAGAGCGCTTGCGCGGCTGTCGCCATACGATCATCCCGGATCGGATCGAGGCTGGCACGTATATGATTGCAGCAGCGGCGACCAACGGCAATGTCATGGTGGAAAACGTGATTCCGAAGCATTTGGAATCTGTCACGGCTAAGCTGCGTGAGATTGGGGTAGAGGTGACAGAGATGGACGATGCCATTCAGGTGATTGGCAAGGAAACCTATCGCTCCATCGATGTCAAAACAAGTCCGTATCCGGGCTTTCCGACTGATTTGCAGCAGCCGATCACGACGCTGTTGACCTTGGCAAAGGGCTCCAGTATCGTGACCGATAATATCTACAGCTCCCGTTTTCGCCATGTAGACGAGCTGCGCCGGATGGGAGCCTCATTAAAAGTAGAGGGCCGTTCGGCCGTGATAGAAGGCGGCAGCCGGTTGAATGGAGCCAAAGTCGTCGCATCCGATCTGCGTGCAGGCGCCGCGCTGTTTATAGCAGGGCTGGCTACGTCGGGAACGACGGAGCTGGAAGGATTGGAACATATCGATCGCGGCTATGAAAATCTCGTAGGCAAATTGCAGGCATTAGGAGCAGAAGTTCAGCGGATTGGCATGCAGCGGACCGAAAATCATCAACGTTAGCCTATCACCAAGGAGGAGTCTTCCAGAATGGAACGGAGCTTAACACTTGAATTGGTACGTGTGACAGAGGCGGCGGCATTGGCTTCTGCCCGTTGGATGGGTCTTGGCAAAAAAGACGAGGCAGACGATGCGGCTACAACAGCCATGCGCAAGGAGTTTGAAAAGGTCCCCATGGACGGAGTCGTCGTGATCGGGGAAGGCGAAATGGATGAAGCGCCGATGCTCTACATCGGGGAACGCCTGGGACAAGGTGTATCACCTGCTGTAGACGTCGCGGTAGATCCCTTGGAGGGAACCAATATTCTTGCCAAAGGAACGTGGGGCGCCATCTCCGTGATCGCCATTGCGGACCGTGGCAATCTTCTGCACGCGCCTGACATGTACATGGAAAAAATGGCAGTCGGTCCGAAGGCGGTCGGCAAAGTGGATATCAACGCGCCGATTCGCGACAACCTCAAGGCGGTCGCCCAGGCGCAGGGAAAAGATATCAGCGACCTCGTGGCGATTGTACTGGACCGTGATCGCCATCAAAAAATTATCCATGAAATCCGTGAAGCAGGTGCGCGTATTCGTTTGATCTCGGACGGGGATGTAGCGGCCGCGATCAACACAGCATTTCCGGATACGGGTGTGGATATTCTGTTCGGCTCTGGCGGTGCCCCTGAAGGTGTTCTCGCCGCTGTTGCACTCAAGTGCCTCGGAGGAGAGATTCAAGGGAAGCTTTTGCCGCAATCCGCAGAGGAGATTGAGCGTTGCAAGCAAATGGGCCTCGTGAATCCGCATCAGGTTTTGTTTATGGACGATTTGGTCAAAGGCGATGACGCGATTTTTGCCGCGACCGGTGTAACCGATGGGGAGTTGCTAAAGGGAGTTCGTTTCCAGGGAATGCGGGCTACGACCCATTCCGTTGTCATGCGGGCAAAAACAGGTACGATTCGTTTTATCGAGGGCAACCATCGTTTGGAGCGCAAGCCGACACTGGTATTGTAATGCCCGGTTCGGACGAGAATAAGTTGAAGAGTATATAAAGAGTGGTGGATGTATGTTACTTTCTGAATTAGAAGAGAAGAAACTGACGGATCTGTACAAACTGGCGAAGGAATATCACATTCCGTATTATTCGCAGCTGAAGAAAAAGGAATTGATATTTGCGATTCTTCGCGCCAGAGCGGAGAAAGACGGGCTGATGTTCATGCAAGGGGTGTTGGAAATCCTGCCAGAGGGATATGGATTTCTGCGTCCCATCAACTATCTCCCGAGCTCCGAGGATATTTATATTTCTCAATCCCAGATCCGCCGCTTTGATCTGCGCATGGGGGATGTCGTCTCCGGCAAAGCAAGGCCTCCGAAGGAAAATGAACGGTATTTTGGGCTTTTGCAAGTCGAAGCTGTAAACGGAGAAGACCCTGAGACGGCAGCGGAACGACTTCATTTCCCCGCATTGACACCGCTCTATCCGCAAAACAAGCTTGTTCTGGAGACAGCGCCGGAACGCATTTCCACTCGCTTGATGGATCTTATTGCCCCTGTCGGACTTGGTCAGCGTGGATTGATCGTGGCTCCGCCCAAAGCGGGAAAAACCATGCTGCTCAAAGAAATTGCCAATAGCATTACGGAAAGCCGCCCCGATATTCATTTATTCGTCTTATTAATTGATGAACGCCCGGAAGAAGTAACCGATATGCAACGATCTGTGAAAGGTGAAGTGGTGGCGTCCACGTTTGATGAGTTGCCTGAAAATCATATCAAGGTGGCGGAATTGGTTCTGGAACGGGCAAAACGCCTTGTAGAGCATAAGAAGGATGTCGTCATCCTGCTGGATTCCATCACCCGATTGGCAAGAGCGTACAACCTCGTCATCCCGCCAAGCGGACGGACATTATCGGGCGGGATCGATCCAGCAGCCTTCCACCGTCCCAAACGCTTCTTTGGGTCGGCCCGCAATATCGAAGAGGGCGGCAGCCTGACTATTTTGGCTACGGCACTGGTAGAGACAGGCTCCCGGATGGATGACGTCATTTATGAGGAATTTAAAGGAACCGGAAATATGGAGCTGCACTTGGATCGCAAGCTTTCCGAACGCCGTATTTTCCCAGCCATCGATATTCGCCGTTCTGGTACACGGCGCGAGGAGCTTCTGCTTTCTAAAGAAGAGCTGGAAAAACTGTGGATGATCCGCAAGAATATGAACGAGACGAACGAGTTTGTCGATTCGTTCATTCGGAAGTTAGCGGATACCAAAACCAATGAGGAGTTTGTCCAATCCTTGGAGGCCAAGCAGGCCCGCAGCAAAGCCGCAAGCACTACGACGGTCAGTTAATCTCACCGTCATTTTTTTATGCCAATAGGCATACTGTAGGAAGAGTAGCTGCGAAGGAGGAGTGGCAGTGGATTATACACAAACACCCCCTCCCTTGGTGAGCAGGGAGGAAGCCCAAAAAGCTGTAGTCGAGCAAGCTCTTTTTCAAGCCTTTAACCCTTTTGCAGGATTAGCGCAAACCACAGCTTCGCCAAGCAAGGTAATGGTTTATTCGGTCCAGAAAGGGGAGACACTCTCCGAGATTGCACATCGCTACGGCCTTAGCTTACATAAACTGGTAGAGGCAAACAAAATTAAAAATCCCAACTTCGTAGGGATCGGCTTGAAACTCGTCATCAGCAACGACGAAGTACGGCATATGGTCAAACGGGGAGAAACGCTCAATTACATTGCGCAGCGGTATGGCGTAAGCAAGGAGCTTTTGGTTGAGCGAAATCCTTTGTTGAAGTGGCTGTCGGATAATCTGTATGTAGGACAGGTTGTGTATGTCCCGGTGATGGCAAACAAACAGATGCAGGCGAATGAAGTTCAGCAAAAACGAAATACCGCCCAGGCAGCGAGCAGACAGGTGACGGCAAGAGTTCGTGGAGGACTGGAGTGGCCGGTGAAAGAAGCTACCGTGACCAGCGGCTTCGGGGTTCGGTGGGGGAAAGCTCATAAAGGAGTAGACTTGTGGAACCAGGATGAAGCGAAGGCCCCCATCTATGCAGCTAAAGGTGGGGTCGTGGTCGAAGCAGGGGCCAATCGCTCCGGTTATGGGCGCATGGTGGTGCTCGATCACGGGGACGGCCTTCAGACCTTTTATGCGCATATGCGCAGCATCATCGTCACTCCCGGTCAGTCAGTAGAAGCCGGGGAGGTCTTGGGGTTCATGGGAAGAACGGGAGATTCGACAGGATACCATCTGCATTTTGAAGTACGCCAGGATGATGTGCCGATCAACCCGCTGCCGTATTTAAGCAGGTAAAACCTTCCCCAATTTACTTTGCATTTTCAATACGATACAATGGGCAAAGCAAAGAAACGAGGAGACTTTTCCCATGTATTTGGTATATGCAAATGAAAAAGGCCATGTATACGACCACCCCGGATTGCTTGCGGTGGCGCGAAATGGTGATATATTGACAGAGATTCTCGAGGAAGAGCTGATTCCGCTGCCAGAAGGTGCGACATTGGTCAGTCTGCCGGATACCGTGCCGATCGGAATGGACCCGGATACAGGTGAAATGGTAAAGCTCGACGGCTGTACGGCGGTGGGGGCGTTGGTTCCACAAGGGATCACCCGCTTGTTGCTGCCTGGCTATGTAAAGAGCAAAAAAGAGAGCAAACTTCCTCTCTTCGGGTATTCGGCAGTCGTTTGGAAAGATGGCAGCTTTTGGGTAGCGGGCAGAGCGAGCGATGACATCTACAAATGGGATCCGCTTAATTTTCCGATGGACGAGCTGCGGCAGCGTGTAGAGAAAACGCTCGAGTTGTTTCCGCAAAACCGCATTCTCCAGCATCTGTCCCACTGCGCGCTGGAATACGAATGCCTGACTGCTTCCAACAACTTTTTCCACCGCTGGGAAGGCAGCCTGCCAGTATCGTATACCTGCAATGCAGGTTGCTACGGCTGTATTTCCGAGCAGCCAGAAGACAGCGGCTTTCCGTCTCCACAGACCCGGATGAACTTCAAGCCGACAGAGGACGAGCTGGTGGAGGTCATGCTGCACCATCTGCAGACTCCTGAGAGCATCATCAGCTTTGGACAAGGCTGTGAAGGCGAGCCTTCCACGATGGCATCCATCATTGTGCCTGCCATGCGCCGTGTCCGTGAACAGACAGACATGGGTTTTATCAATATCAACACAAATGCAGGATTGACTGATCACATCAAAGGAATCGTCGATGCTGGTCTCGACCTGATGCGCGTCAGCATTATCAGTGCGATCGATGAGCATTACAATGCCTATTACCGCCCGCGCAACTACACGCTGGAGAATGTAGCCAGATCCGCTGAGTACGCTTCCTCCAAAGGCGTGTACACCTCGATCAATTATCTCTGCTTCCCTGGCGTTTTCGATCGCGAGGAAGAGATGGAAGCGATGATCAACTTTATTCGCCGCACTGGGATCAAGCTGATTCAGTTGCGCAATCTGAACATCGATCCGGAAAGCTACCTGTCGATGATCCCCAAGGCACAGGGAGAAGTCTTCGGCATGAAGCAAGCGATTGAGATCTACCAGGAAGAGCTGCCTGATGTGATCATCGGATCGTTTACGCATGTTCCGCCAGAAGAATTGCGCCGCAGGAAAAGCATGGAATAACACGGCAGATTGTTGCAAATCGCCGCTAGGCATGCTAATCTGTAAGGTGTGTTTAATAACTCTGTTTCGGCAAACGATTCAGGGCAAAAAGAGGTGTAGCGAGATGAAACAAGGTATTCATCCAAAGTACAACATTGTAACCGTTACATGTGCGTGCGGTAACGAATTTGAATCCGGTTCCGTGAAGCAAGCGCTGAAAGTGGAGATCTGCTCCAACTGCCACCCATTCTTCACAGGTAAACAAAAATTCGTAGACGCTGGCGGCCGTGTGGACCGTTTCAAACGCAAATACAATCTTTCCTAATCGGAGAGGATTGGAGCAACCAGGTAGAGCGATCTGCCTGGTTTTGTTTTTACATAGTCTTGGCAAAGGGAGACAGGAGACGTGGCACAATTATACTTTCGCTATGGGGCGATGAATGCTTCCAAATCGATTCAATTGTTGACAGTTGCCCATAATTACGAGCAATCCGGCAAAAAAGTGATGGTCTTCACCCCGGCCGTCGATGATCGCTTCGGGGTCGGCAAAGTCGCTTCTCGCGTGGGCATCAGTCGTGATGCGATTCCCATCAATGAGGAGACGGACCTGTTCCAAATCGTGGCGGCTGAGGAGATCAGACCGGACTGTGTTCTGGTGGACGAAGCGCAGTTTATCGGCAAACACCACGTGATGCAGCTGGTGCAGATCGTAGATGATTTGGGGATTCCTGTGATCGTATACGGCTTGCTGAAAAATTTCAAAAACGAGCTGTTCCCTGGCAGTGCGGCTTTGCTCTGCGAGGCGGATAAGGTCGAGGAAATCAAAACAGTCTGCGTTTATTGCAATAAAAAAGCAACGCATATTTTGAAATTTAAAAATGGAAAACCAGTGTACAGCGGGGAGACCATCGAAATTGCTGGCAATGACACTTACAGCAGTGTTTGTCGCCCGCATTACTACAACCCGCCAGTTTAGATGATAGGCCACCTCTTTTTGCAGGTGCATGTCCGCCCGGGACGCTGCACAGACTAAGGCAAAAAGGAGGTGGCTTTATTCATGACCCGTTATGCCTTTTGGAAACAATCTTTGATGATGGCTGGCTGCTTCGTCCTTGTCGCGGCGCTGACTGGATGTGGAAACTACGGAACGAAAAGCTACGAACAAAATCGCATGCAGACGCATGGGGTAAACCAGACGGGTGATGTCCTACACCGTCCTGCACCTCCCAGAGTGGACCGGGATGATTTGATGGGACGTAATCAGAATCCCAATCTGGTCATCGGACATTCCAACGTCCAGAATAATTATGTCGATATGAGCAATATGGAAATGATGGCGAAGTCCGTACGAGGTGTGGAAAATGCCCGCATCACACTGAATGGCGGAAATGCATATGTTACTCTTGACTTAAAGCATAATGTCACTGCCAAAGAGGCGCGAAACATTGAGAAAAAGGTAGTCGCTGCCTTGAAAAAGAAAGTGCCTCGCTATGATTTTCACGTAACGTCCAATGAGGGATACCATAAGTGACCTGGAGTGAAGCGCGCAGGCTCGGCTTATGCCGGGCCTTTTTCCCTTCCATTGCAGCAGACTGGCGAGGAATCCCAGCTAAATAATGTCCTTTGACTTATGCATGTTTTCCTCCTATAATTTATCTGTTACAATTGTATTTCAGTATTCTTTGCGATGGGGTGAAGTACAGTGTTTACGCGCTTATCTGCAGTTGAAGAGCGTTTTGAAGAAGTAACCAATCTCCTGTGTGACCCCGACGTCATCAGTGATACAAAGCGCTTGCGAGAACTGTCCAAGGAGCAGGCTTCTTTGGAAGAGACCGTGACGGTATACCGTGAATATAAATCAGTAGTGACCGAGATGGAAGACGCCAAGGTCATGCTGGAAGACAAACTCGACGATGAAATGCGTGAGATGGTGAAGCTGGAAATCTCCGAGCTGTCCGCACGCAAAGAGCAGTTGGAAAACCGTCTGAAAATCCTCTTGCTGCCCAAAGACCCGAATGACGAGAAAAACGTCATCATGGAAATCCGCGGCGCGGCAGGCGGCGACGAGGCTGCTCTGTTTGCGGCTGTGCTGTTCCGGATGTACACGCGTTTTGCGGAGCGCAACGGCTTCAAGCTGGAAGTGCTTGAGGCAAGCCCGACTGACATTGGAGGATACAAGGAAATAGTTTTCTCCATCAGCGGGCGCGGCGCATACAGCAAGCTGAAATTCGAAAGCGGCGCCCACCGTGTGCAGCGAATTCCTGCTACAGAATCTGGCGGACGCATCCACACGTCTACGGCTACCGTCTTGGTATTGCCTGAGGCAGAAGATGTGGAAGTGGAAATCCACGAAAAAGATATTCGCATCGATACCTTCTGTTCCAGCGGGGCAGGCGGACAAAGCGTCAACACCACGAAATCGGCTGTGCGTGTGACGCATATCCCAACTGGCATCATGGTGTCATGCCAGGATGAGAAATCCCAGCACTCCAATAAAGACAAGGCTTTGCGCGTCTTGCGTGCCCGTCTGTACGACTTTTACATGCAGCAGCAAAATGCCGAGGCAGATGCAACACGCAAAAGCCTGGTGGGGACTGGCGACCGCAGCGAGCGGATTCGTACCTACAACTATCCGCAAAGCCGTGTGACCGATCACCGGATTGGTTTGACACTGCATCGACTGGAGTCGGTATTGGAAGGCGAACTGGACGAAGTGATCGACAACCTGATCATGCATGAACAGACGGAGCTGCTGAAAAGCCATGCACACACCGCTTGATTGGTCCGATGTCACGACGATACGGGAAGCCCTGACACGGGCTTCTTCCTTTTTGCGAGAACAAGGGGCGAAGGATTCCCTGTTTGAAGCGGAGCTGCTGATTCGCCACAGCCTGGGCTGGGATCGGACGCGCTTTCTCACCTCGATGAACGATTCGATCAATCCGCAGGTGGTTCAGCAATTGGCTGCCTTATGCCAAAGGCGCGCCACTCACGAGCCGCTGCAGTACATGATGGGAACGCAGGAATTTTACGGAAGGCCCTTTGTTGTTCGTCCCGGCGTGTTAATTCCTCGTCCAGAGACCGAGATTCTCGTGGAGCAAGTCTTGCTTCGTGCCTCTGCGCTCTGGGGGGAGGATGAAGCGCTTTTTGCCGCCGATATTGGTACGGGCAGCGGAGCGATCTGCATCACCCTGGCCTGTGAGCGTCCGCAGTGGCAGGTAGCGACAGTGGATCTGTCTTCTGACGCTACAAGGATCGCGAAGGAAAACGCAGATCGGCTGGGAGCCCAGGTTCGCTTTATGCAAGGCGATCTGGTGCAGCCTCTTCTGGAGACAGGAGAGAAGGTCGATATATTGGTATCCAATCCTCCGTACATCCCAAGCTCAGATGTAGAGGAGCTGGATGAGGAGGTTCGTCTTTACGAGCCGCGTCTCGCACTGGATGGAGGACAAGATGGTTTGATTTGTTACCGACGCTTGTGCGAGGCACTGCCTGAGCTGCTTAAGCCCAAAGCGCTCGTCGCTTTTGAAGTAGGGATTCACCAGGCAGGAGATGTGGCTGAAATGCTGCACCAATCGGGCGTGATAGATGAGGTAGATATTGTCTGCGATTTAGCAGGTATTGAACGGGTCGTGCTGGGAACGAGAAAGTAAGCCTGGTACGACTCGTTTTTGTGGCGCTTGGAATTGTAGAAACATTCGGGCATTCATGTATAAACTGATCCTTCCTTGCCGATACTGTTTGCTAAAGAGAGAGAACGGTAAAGGGAGACGGTTAGCGATGAAAAAAGTATTTTTGCTAGGCTTTAGCCTGTTTCTGTTGATGATGAGCTGGGAGGGACAGCTTACCTCGGCCAATGTACTGGATAATGGGCCGATTCCCCAAGAATCGATTCGTTTGCGAATTATTGCCAATAGTGACTCTGTTCAGGACCAATGGCTGAAGCGGGAAGTGCGGGATGCCTTGATCGAACAGATGAATAGCTGGACTGATCAGATCCAAACGTATGAAGAAGCACAGCAGTTCATCCCGGAACACTTGCCGCAGCTGCAGCAAGTCGTGGATCAGACGATTCGGGAACGTGGATTCTCGTATCACGCTGTGGTCGATTTCGGAGAGGTTCCCTTCCCGACGAAAATGTACGGCACCTATGTATATCCGGCTGGCGACTATCAGGCTTTGCGCGTCCGGATCGGGGAAGCCCAAGGGCAAAACTGGTGGTGTGTGTTGTTCCCGCCCCTCTGTTTTATCGACATAACGAATGCTGATGCAGCTGCTGCCGAATTGCCGACAGAGAAGCCGACATCGGAGAAGCGTAGCACCACCCTCACTTCCTACCGAGACAATTGGATGAACGAGCGCCTGTATGCTCCTGATAGAGAAAAGGCGGATGACGAGAATACAGAACCGTTATCTGAGGAAAAAGAGGAACAAAAGGAAGTCGCCGTCGAATCTGCAGAAGTACTTCCTGAAGCCCAGCCAGAAGTGCAAGTGAAGTTCTTCCTGTGGGAGAAGCTGGAGAAGTTATTCATGTAATCTATACAAGTGAATGCAATAAAAGGAAGTCCCAAGAACTGGACTTCCTTTTTTCTATTTGAAAAACATCAGGGAGCAGCTTCCAAAAAGCCAGGGGGGCCAACGGAAAGCTGGTCGAGGAAAAGGGGAAAAAAGCGAAGGCATTTGGGATCTTGACCCAGGCGTAACGGAAAAGGCGGAACCCGCTTTTAGCGTCCAGCGCGCCCAGCAAGCCGTTAATTGCTAGTTGGTGAAAGTCCAACCGAGGTAAGAGCCAAGTCGCCTCGTAGCTGACAGGCAACTGGTGGAGAGATCCTAAGGTTGAAGCCCTGTGACAAAGTATCCCGTAAGGGAGCGAGCAAATCAGCGGACCGTAACATAAAGTGAATCCTGCCGCTTCGTTAAAGGGACCATCAGTGGATGGACAAGGAGGAGACGAGCCCGGTGGCCGCAGGCGAAGTCCATGGACGATGTGTAGAACTTGGAGACAGCATCAAGGAACCTCCCGGAGTATGGGGAGCGGTACGCTGAGAAAGTAGTTAACGGAACTGGGGAGACCCTACTCTGCACACCCCGTTGGGGTGTAAAGCGAAAGCCTATAAGCACATGCGAAAGGGTGGACGGCAGAGAGGGAGTCGGAGGGGTTTATAGTACCGTTGAACATAAGGACAACACAACCTTGTGGAGGGAAGGAACCCTGCTTTGTTCTTGGGTTGAAAGGAGGTAAGAGTGAGTGAATGCAAGTAAACTTGCTAACTACACCAATGTAAAAGCTCGACAACTTTGGACAACCCTATATCTTTGTGCCAAGGAAAATCCAAAACGGCGATTTCATGCTCTGTATGACAAAGTGTACCGGCCAGATATTCTTGCGGAAGCGTGGCGTAGAGTTCGAGCCAATAAAGGTAGCGGCGGGATAGATGGACAGACAATTGAAAGAATCGTTCAGGAGTATGGGGAAAGTAAATTTCTCAACGAAATTTATCTCGACCTGAAGGGTAAGCAATATCATCCATCTCCTGTGCGGCGCACGTACATCCCGAAAGCGGATGGGAAACAAAGACCGCTTGGTATCCCGACCATCCGAGATCGTGTTGTTCAGATGGCAACCAAGATGGTTATTGAGCCTATCTTTGAAGCCGATTTCAAAGATTGCTCATACGGATTCCGTCCCAAACGAAATGCCCACCAGGCGATTACACAAATCAAGAAAACCAGCAGGACGGCCTCCTGGGTAGTCGATGTAGACATCAAAGGATACTTTGACAACATTAATCAGGAAAAGCTCATGAAGCTAGTAGAGAAAAGGATTTCTGATCGCAGGATACTAAAGCTGATTCGGAACTGGCTCCGTGCGGGCGTCATGGAAGATGTACAGTTTCATGAAACCGAATGGGGCACTCCGCAAGGAGGGGTAATCTCTCCACTGTTGGCAAATATTTATTTGGACTACATGGACACGATTTGGGAGAAGCAATTCACTCATCTTGGGAAGCTGATCCGATATGCGGATGATTTTGTAATCATGTGTAGATCGAAACAAGACGCTTTGGAAAGTATACAAGTCATAAAAGCGGTACTAAACAAACTGGACCTTACACTTAGTAAAGAAAAGTCTCGACTGGTTAATATCTGGGACAATACGACGGGCTTTGACTTCCTTGGTTTACACCATCGAAAATTTCCCATTCTTCTCAAGGGTGGAAAGAAAATGTACGTCATGTCACACATTCCGAGCAAGAAGGCTATGAAGGAAATGAGAAGGAAAATCAAAGAGTATACCAAACCGCGCAACAAGTTGTACTGGTCACTAGACGAGCTGATACAAGGGCTGAATCGAAAACTTCAAGGTTTCAAGAATTATTATTCACTTTCACCCATAGGAGCTAAGTGGTTATGTCGCATCGACTGGTATGTTCTGACAAGACTTGTGCTCTTTAACAACAAGAAAAGGAATAAACAAGCGAGACATGCGCGGATGAGAGAGATAGCAAAAGCTACAAGAGGAATTCTTGTGAAGCTTGCCGTACGCGATAACCGAATGCCAAGGAAAGAAGAACATCGGAAAGCCGTATGAGGGAGAACCTCACGTACGGTTTGATGAGGGGGAACTGAAAGGAGTAAGGCGACCAAACGGTCGCCAGAAAACGTCAGTTCTCTACTCTACACCCTGATTCGCTTCTTCGAACCGGCTGCTTTTGGACGCGGTTCCGCCTTTGGAGTGTAGCCGGCCAGGATGCCCCTAGCAAAGATCCCAAGCCTCACGGCTCCGAACCCCCCATCTTTCTACTGCAGCAAATCACGAATCCCCGGCTTCAGCAAATTCATAAACTGATGGCGTGGAATGGTGAAGGCCGGCATTCCAGCTGCATAGGGAGCTATTTCATACTGCCCGAAATGAATGAAGAGAGTCCCGTTTTTAAAAGAGAAGCCTTGGTGATTCGATATTCCCTCAAACCAATACGGCAGCTTGTTGCCCGTTTTCCGTTCCTCGGTCTTGATTTGTTGCGTGATCAGATTGTTCAGTACGTTTTTATAGTCGTAGCCAGGCTGAAACAGTTCAGACAGTTGCAGATTATGGGTCTTTTCCAAATTGGGGACGTTGAAATATTGCACAACCGCCATGCCATGCGCCCCGCCTGTATAGGTGTACGTCGTGACCCCAAAAGAGAGCAGATTACCTGTGGTATACACCTCGTAGGAAATATCGAGAACATGGGGACGCATCTCCCAGCCCTCTTTTTTCGCGAGTTCGGCATCCCGTTTGCTTTGCTGCTGAACGGTTTTCAACGATTCTGCTGCGTGCTTTTCAAGCTCCGCATTCAACTGCGCCTGATACGTTTTGTCCGCAAGCCCGCTAATCAGAGGGATCGTGATTCTCGCTTCGTATTCCTTGGTCGTGAAGTTGGTTGATTTGGGAGTGAAAACAATGCTTGCTCCCTGCTGTGAACCTGAAGCGGCGGGAGCGGAGAGTGCCGGAGCGTTCGCAGCAGCCAGAGCGGGATTGGAGATAGCACCGAGAATCAGGATGGAGGTCAGCAGACTGGACAACAGGGATTTGCGAGGGTTCATAGGGAAGTTCAATCCTTTCTTTGGGATGAAGAATCAGCTTCTATGGCTATCATACTACAAACCTTCTTTTCCACCGAAAGGGAAAAAGTTATACACAAGTTACCCACAGCCTGTTGAAAACTTTAAAAGGCAACACTATACTAAAGTCACTACTGGTTATGAAACGAGCGATAGAAAGGAATTTATCGATGGATTTGCATGAAGCGACACAGGTATGGATTGTGGATAACGATGTGGAAAATGATGTGGAAAAAATACAGAGTTGTTCACAGATTGTGGACGCAGCCTGTTTGCTGCGAGATGGAGAAGTGGTCGCCTTTCCGACCGAGACCGTGTACGGATTGGGAGCCAATGCATTGTCGAACGAATCCGTGGAGAAGATATTTTTAGCAAAAGGGCGTCCGAGTGATAATCCGCTGATTGTGCATATTGGGGATAAAGGTCAGCTGTCTACGGTAGCCCGCGATGTCCCGGAAAAAGGAGATCGTCTGATGGAAGCATTTTGGCCGGGACCCTTGACGATCATCCTGCCAAAGACGGATCGTGTGGCATCGTTGGTGACGGCTGGTCTTGATTCTGTCGGTGTGCGAATGCCGGACCACCCGTTGGCGTTGGCGTTGATTAGAGAAGCCGGCGTACCGATTGCCGCTCCCAGTGCCAATCGTTCCGGCAGGCCCAGTCCGACTACGGCGGATCATGTGATGACAGATCTGAACGGACGGGTGGCAGGAGTGCTGGACGGAGGTCCGACTGGGATCGGCGTCGAGTCTACGGTGATCGATGTTACGGTAGATCCCCCTGTCATCCTGCGGCCGGGTGGCGTGACAAAAGAGCAGTTGGAAGAAGTGATTGGTCCGGTGGAGCTGGATCCTTCCTTCCAGGTGGGAGCGGTAGAGACGCCCCGTGCGCCCGGTATGAAATATACGCATTATGCTCCCGAAGGAGAAATGTGGCTGATCGAGGGTACCCCCGGCCATGTCCGAGTACGGCAGGCAGACATGCTGCGTGCCGCCAAAGAGAATGGACTGCGCACAGGTGTGCTTGTGACGGACGCCTCTGCCGCCTATTGGGAGCAAAACGCGGATGCCGACGTGGTTCTGTCTGTGGGCTCTGCTGATCATCTTGACCAGGTTGCCCAGCAATTGTACGCTGTCCTGCGAAAATTTGACGAAGAAAAGGTTCAGTACATCGTCTCCGAGACCTTTCCTCGCGTCGGCTTGGGGATGGCTGTGATGAACCGCCTTGAAAAGGCAGCAGGGGGCCGGATCTTGTCTGTATAAGCGTCTAAACTCTTCCTTGTCCGCATAAGGTGAAAGGACAGGAGGGGGAGGCGCATTGGACCTGGCCTTGTATCAATGGGGACAATTCCTGACCTTGCTCATGATCGCCTTTGCGCTCGGTATGGATGCCTTTTCGCTGGGGATTGGCGTTGGCATGGTGGGAATTCGCTTGCGGGAAATTGTGCGAGTGAGTATTACAATTGGACTTTTTCACATTGCCATGCCCATATTCGGCATTGCCATTGGAGCGTACTTGTCCGAGCTGGTCGGAGATATTGCTGTCTTCTTTGGGGGAGGGGTGCTAATCCTCCTGGGCGTACATATGCTATGGAACGGGTTTGGCAATGGAGACCAGAAAAGCGTCTTGCGGACGACAGGTTTCGGCTTGCTGCTTTTCGCATTCAGCGTCAGTCTGGATGCCTTGACAGTAGGAGTTTCCTTTGGTCTGATGGAAGTGAACAAAATTCTTGCCATCTCGTTATTTGGACTGATGGGTACAGCCATGTCGTACTGCGGTCTGCTCCTCGGGCGGAGTGTGGGAGGTTGGCTTGGCGATTACAGTGAAATAATAGGTGGTCTTATTTTGATAGGTTTTGGGTTAAAATTTGTGATGTAATGGTATGTCGTGGGCAAAGGAGGAGCGAATCGTGAAAAAAATTCTGTTTGTCTGTACGGGAAATACTTGCCGCAGTCCGATGGCAGAGGCCTTGTTCCGTGCCAAGACACAAGGAGAAGGATTTGAGGTGCGCTCGGCAGGTGTAGCAGCCTACGATGGACAGCCTGCATCTACTCACGCTATTCAGGTCTTGCAGGAACGGGGAATCGATAGCGAGCACACATCCACCCGGCTGAATGGGGAGCTCCTGGCGTGGTCCGATTTGATCCTGACCATGACAGCGAGTCATAAGCAGGCGATACAAACCTATTTCCCCGAAGCGAGGGAGAAAGTGTACACGCTGCGAGAGTTCATCGGTGTGGAAGGCTACGCGGACATTGCTGATCCCTATGGCGGAAGCCTGGAGGATTATCGCCGATGCGCGGTCGAGATCGAGGAGCTGGTGGACATGCTTTCTGATACCATGAAACGTATTCGTGAATCATAAGAATGCCGAGGTTCTGGCTTGGTTCCAGAGCCTTGTTTGCTATGATAGTACGAACATTAAAAGAAAAAAACGTAAGAATGTTAGCTTTTTACTTGGAGAAAAATGATGTATAATAGTTTGCAATCATGATACAAGCGAGGGATGACGGATGAAGGTAGCGATTGCTGCTGATCATGGTGGATATAGACTGAAGGAAGAAATCAGAAAATGGTTGGCTACAACAGACATCGAGGTAGAAGACTTTGGCTGCACCTGTGAAGAGTCGGTGGATTATCCGGACTACGCCCTTCCGGTAGCAAAAAAGGTAGCCGCTGGGGAGTTTGACCGCGGGATTCTGATTTGCGGGACGGGAATCGGCATGTCGATTGCTGCCAACAAAGTCCCAGGAATTCGTTGTGCGTTGGTCCATGATACGTTTTCTGCCAAAGCGACCAGAGAGCATAACGATACCAATATGCTGGCGATGGGGGAGCGGGTGATTGGCCCGGGTCTGGCGTTGGATATCGTGAAGATTTGGCTGGAGACGGATTTTCAGGGCGGACGTCATGAGCGACGCGTTGAAAAAATTAAACAGATCGAAGCAAATCGGTGAGGAGTGAAGGCAGTGGATCTGGCAGCCATTGAAAGACAGGTTCGCGAGGTTGTGGAGGAAGTGGCTGCGCTGGCGGCATTGACTGCCGGGCAGATTCTGGTGATCGGCTGCAGCACCAGTGAGGTGGTTGGCAAGCATATCGGGAAGGCAGGCAGCCAGGAGGTGGCTGCCGCCCTGTATCGAGGGATTCACTCCGTCCAGGAACGGATCGGCTTCGAGGTCGCCTTTCAATGTTGTGAACATTTGAACAGGGCTTTGGTGACCAAGCGAAGCGTGATGGAGCGGCACGGCTGGACCGAGGTCTCTGTCATTCCAGTCCCGAGTGCAGGCGGCTCGATGGCTGCCCATGCCTTCACACAGCTCGAGGATGCGGTCGTTGTCGAGCACATACAGGCGCATGCCGGGATCGATATAGGCGATACCTTGATCGGCATGCATCTTAAGCACGTAGCTGTTCCGGTACGTCCTGCGTTGCGCCAGATCGGAGAAGCCCATCTGACGGCGGCGCGGACTCGTCCCAAGCTGATTGGAGGGGCGAGGGCTGTCTACGAACGCACCATCCCCAACCAAAGTTGTACCTGACCCAAAAAGGGACAAGCCATATAACAAGCAAGTATTGAGGAGGAGATTAACCGATGTTAGATCATCTACGCAAACAGGACCCGCAAATTTTGGAAGCCATTCAATTGGAGCTCGGGAGACAACGTGACAAAATCGAGCTGATCGCGTCTGAAAACTTTGTCAGCGAGGCTGTCATGGAAGCCATGGGCACCGTACTGACCAACAAGTATGCAGAAGGTTACCCAGGCCGCCGCTATTACGGCGGATGCGAATACGTGGACATCGCGGAGAACATTGCCCGTGACCGTGTAAAAGAACTGTTTGGTGCTGAGCATGCCAACGTACAGCCGCACTCCGGCGCCCAAGCCAACATGGCCGTATACTTCACCATCTTGAAGCCGGGAGATACGGTTCTGGGGATGAATCTGTCCCACGGTGGTCACCTGACACACGGAAGCCCGGTTAACTTCTCCGGTTCGTTGTATAATTTCGTGGAGTACGGTGTAGATCAAAACGATCATCGTATCAACTACGAGGATGTCCGTGCAAAAGCATTGGAGCACAAGCCAAAATTGATCGTAGCTGGTGCGAGCGCCTATCCGCGCACCATTGATTTTGCCAAATTCCGTGAGATCGCCGATGAAGTTGGCGCCTATTTCATGGTAGATATGGCCCATATCGCCGGTCTGGTTGCAGCAGGCCTGCATCCGAATCCAGTACCTTATGCGCATTTCGTCACTTCTACGACTCACAAAACCCTGCGCGGTCCTCGCGGCGGTCTGATCCTGTG
This sequence comes from Brevibacillus panacihumi W25, assembly GCF_000503775.1. GTDB lineage: Bacteria > Bacillota > Bacilli > Brevibacillales > Brevibacillaceae > Brevibacillus > Brevibacillus panacihumi_A. The sequence continues at coordinate 69,361 of NZ_KI629787.1, forward strand.
CAAAGAAGAGTTCGCCAAAGCGATCGACAAGTCGGTATTCCCTGGTGTACAAGGCGGTCCGTTGATGCATGTGATCGCGGCGAAGGCTGTGGCCTTCGGAGAAGCGCTGCAGCCTGACTTCAAGGATTATGCTGCACGCATCGTGAAAAACGCGGCAGCTTTTGCGGAAGCCTTGCAAGCGGAAGGACTGACACTCGTCTCCGGCGGTACCGACAACCATCTCGTACTGATAGATGTAAGCAAGATCGGTCTGACCGGAAAAGTGGCAGAGCATCTGCTGGATGAAGTCAACATCACCACCAATAAAAACACTATTCCTTACGATTCCGAAAGCCCGTTCGTGACCAGCGGCGTGCGCATGGGGACCCCTGCTGTAACCAGCCGCGGATTTGACGAGGAAGCAATGAAAGAAGTAGCTGCTATCATCGCGCTCACTCTGAAAAACCCGGAAGATGCGGCGAAACACGACGAAGCTCGCCAGCGCGTAGCAGCGTTGTGTCAACGCTTCCCGATGTACGCTGGACTGACTATTTAAGGATAAAACGAAATTAACGATGGCTGACCCTCGGTAGTTCAACTGCCGGGGGTCATCTTTTTTGTATTTGTAAAGACCTCTATGAGAAACCCACACCCAGAGGCTGGAGGATAAAGGGAAGCTGGCCGAGGAAAAAGGGGAAAATCGAAGGCATTTGGGATCTGCACCCAGGCGGAGCGGAAAAGGCGGAACACTCTTTTAGCGACCAACCTTGAACCACTTCTTCGAAGTGGCTGCTTTTGGTCGCGGTTCCGCCTTTGGAGTGCAGCCGAACCTGAGACGCCCCCAGCAAAGATCCCAACCCGCATGAAGCATTTTCCCCTTTTTCCTCCCCCTATGCCATATATCTGTAAGAAGATTACGCAAATTGACGTCAGCAAACTCGTTCGCTATTATGATAAAGATATTGATAGGAAAACGGAGGAACGTACATGAGCCGTGTATATGTGTTTGACCACCCGCTGATTCAGCATAAAGTGACGTATATTCGCGACAAAAACACCGGAACCAAAGAGTTTCGTGAATTGGTGGATGAGGTAGCGACTTTGATGGGATATGAAATTACCCGTGAAATGCCGCTGGAGGAAACAACGATCGAGACACCTGTAGCGACTTGCAAGTCCAACGTCATTGCTGGGAAAAAGGTAGGGCTGGTTCCGATTCTGCGCGCGGGTCTCGGCATGGTGGACGGTCTGTTGAAGCTGATCCCGGCAGCGAAAGTGGGTCATGTGGGGCTTTACCGAGATCCAGAAACCCTGCAGCCAGTTGAGTATTACGTCAAGCTGCCAACGGACGTAGCAGAACGCGAGCTGATCGTCATCGATCCGATGCTGGCGACAGGCGGGTCTGCCGTAGCGGCCATTGAGGCTCTGAAAAAACGCGGTGCGAAAAACTTGAAGCTGATGTGTCTGATTGCGGCTCCGGAAGGAATCAAAATGGTGCAGGATGAGCACCCGGACGTAGACATCTACGTTGCGGCAATTGACGAGCAATTGAATGATCACGGTTATATTGTTCCAGGTTTGGGGGATGCGGGAGACCGCCTGTACGGTACAAAGTAGCAGTAGGAGAGGAAAAATCCGATGAAGACATGTAAAGTAATGACGGTATTTGGCACGCGTCCGGAAGCGATTAAAATGGCTCCGCTGGTTCATGAATTAAAAAAACATAGTGAACAGATCGAGTCGGTTGTTTGTGTGACCGCCCAACATCGTCAAATGCTGGACCAGGTCCTGGAGATTTTTGACATTACCCCTGATTATGATTTGAACATCATGAAAGACCGGCAGACGCTGGTCGATGTGACGACGCGCGCGCTGCAAAGCCTCGATGCGGTGATCAAGGAAGTGAAGCCGGACATCGTTCTCGTTCACGGCGATACATCGACGACGTTTGTCGCCAGTCTGGCTGCTTTTTACAACCAGGTAGCGATCGGTCACGTAGAGGCCGGTTTGCGCACATGGGACAAGTACTCGCCGTTTCCGGAAGAGATGAACCGCCAACTGACGGGTGTGATGGCTGACCTTCACTTCTCGCCAACAGATGGGTCAGCAGACAATCTGAGACGCGAAAACAAGCCGGAGGATGCCATCTACATCACGGGCAACACAGCGATTGATGCGCTGAAAACCACTGTGCGCGAGGATTACACGCACCCTGTCCTCGATCGTTTCGCCGATTATAAATTGGTGCTGATGACCGCTCACCGCAGGGAAAATCTCGGTGAACCCATGCGCCGGATCTTCCGTGCGGTTCGACGCATCGTGGACGAGCATCCGGAGATCGCAGTTGTGTATCCGGTGCATCTGAATCCGGCTGTGCAGGAGGTCGCACAGGAATTGTTAGGCGATCATGAACGAATCTCTCTGATTGATCCGTTGGATGCTTTTGATTTCCACAACTTCGCTCGCCGCGCGCACCTGATCCTTACCGATTCAGGCGGGGTACAGGAAGAAGCGCCGTCTCTGGGTGTCCCTGTCCTCGTACTGCGTGATACGACAGAGCGGCCTGAGGGGATTGCGGCTGGTACCTTGAAACTGGTTGGAACGGATGAACAACAGGTGTACCGAATGACCAAAGAGCTGCTGACTGACCAGCAGGCCTATGACGAAATGGCGCATGCGGCGAATCCGTACGGGGATGGGGAAGCGTCTCGCCGAATCGTAGAAGCGATCCTTCATCACTACGGTCTGCGCGCGGAGCGGCCAGCGCCCTTTGTGCCAGGTCAATCATAAAATTAAACAATCTATTCGGAAATCGTCTGGTTGATACATCGCCAGACGGTTTTTTCGTTCCAAAAAAACGAGATTAGATGAGGAAAGAGCCTACGTGAGACGGCCCACAAAGGTAGAAGGGGGACCAGGAAAAGCTGGTCGAGGAAAAAGGGAAAAAGGCTGAAGGCATTTGGGATCTTGACCGAGCTGGAACGGAAAAGGCGGAACACGTATTCAGCGGCCAGCGCGCCCAGCAAGCCGTTAATTGCTAGTTGGTGAAAGTCCAACCGAGGTAAGAGCCAAGTCGCCTCGTAGCTGACAGGCAACTGGTGGAGAGATCCTAAGGTTGAAGCCCTGTGACAAAGTATCCCGTAAGGGAGCGAGCAAATCAGCGGACCGTAACATAAAGTGAATCCTGCCGCTTCGTTAAAGGGACCATCAGTGGATGGACAAGGAGGAGACGAGCCCGGTGGCCGCAGGCGAAGTCCATGGACGATGTGTAGAACTTGGAGACAGCATCAAGGAACCTCCCGGAGTATGGGGAGCGGTACGCTGAGAAAGTAGTTAACGGAACTGGGGAGACCCTACTCTGCACACCCCGTTGGGGTGTAAAGCGAAAGCCTATAAGCACATGCGAAAGGGTGGACGGCAGAGAGGGAGTCGGAGGGGTTTATAGTACCGTTGAACATAAGGACAACACAACCTTGTGGAGGGAAGGAACCCTGCTTTGTTCTTGGGTTGAAAGGAGGTAAGAGTGAGTGAATGCAAGTAAACTTGCTAACTACACCAATGTAAAAGCTCGACAACTTTGGACAACCCTATATCTTTGTGCCAAGGAAAATCCAAAACGGCGATTTCATGCTCTGTATGACAAAGTGTACCGGCCAGATATTCTTGCGGAAGCGTGGCGTAGAGTTCGAGCCAATAAAGGTAGCGGCGGGATAGATGGACAGACAATTGAAAGAATCGTTCAGGAGTATGGGGAAAGTAAATTTCTCAACGAAATTTATCTCGACCTGAAGGGTAAGCAATATCATCCATCTCCTGTGCGGCGCACGTACATCCCGAAAGCGGATGGGAAACAAAGACCGCTTGGTATCCCGACCATCCGAGATCGTGTTGTTCAGATGGCAACCAAGATGGTTATTGAGCCTATCTTTGAAGCCGATTTCAAAGATTGCTCATACGGATTCCGTCCCAAACGAAATGCCCACCAGGCGATTACACAAATCAAGAAAACCAGCAGGACGGCCTCCTGGGTAGTCGATGTAGACATCAAAGGATACTTTGACAACATTAATCAGGAAAAGCTCATGAAGCTAGTAGAGAAAAGGATTTCTGATCGCAGGATACTAAAGCTGATTCGGAACTGGCTCCGTGCGGGCGTCATGGAAGATGTACAGTTTCATGAAACCGAATGGGGCACTCCGCAAGGAGGGGTAATCTCTCCACTGTTGGCAAATATTTATTTGGACTACATGGACACGATTTGGGAGAAGCAATTCACTCATCTTGGGAAGCTGATCCGATATGCGGATGATTTTGTAATCATGTGTAGATCGAAACAAGACGCTTTGGAAAGTATACAAGTCATAAAAGCGGTACTAAACAAACTGGACCTTACACTTAGTAAAGAAAAGTCTCGACTGGTTAATATCTGGGACAATACGACGGGCTTTGACTTCCTTGGTTTACACCATCGAAAATTTCCCATTCTTCTCAAGGGTGGAAAGAAAATGTACGTCATGTCACACATTCCGAGCAAGAAGGCTATGAAGGAAATGAGAAGGAAAATCAAAGAGTATACCAAACCGCGCAACAAGTTGTACTGGTCACTAGACGAGCTGATACAAGGGCTGAATCGAAAACTTCAAGGTTTCAAGAATTATTATTCACTTTCACCCATAGGAGCTAAGTGGTTATGTCGCATCGACTGGTATGTTCTGACAAGACTTGTGCTCTTTAACAACAAGAAAAGGAATAAACAAGCGAGACATGCGCGGATGAGAGAGATAGCAAAAGCTACAAGAGGAATTCTTGTGAAGCTTGCCGTACGCGATAACCGAATGCCAAGGAAAGAAGAACATCGGAAAGCCGTATGAGGGAGAACCTCACGTACGGTTTGATGAGGGGGAACTGATAGGAGTAAGGCGACCAAACGGTCGCCAGAAAGCGTCAGTTCTCTACTCTACACCTTGAACAACTTCATCGAAATGGCTGCTTTTGGCCGCGGTTCCGCCTTTGGAGTGGAAGCGGCCAGGCCGACCCCCAGCAAAGATCCCAACCCGCCTGAAGCGTTTTCCCTTTTTCCTCTCCCGCCACTGTGGCTGGTGGACCACCATACCAAAAGACGCATCTGCATGATTCAAAAGATTTGTCATCATTTGTAAGGACAGAAAATAGAGATCTACCGAAACTATCAATCTAGCTCATGCGTCTAACTTATAGCTGTCTGCCATCTTATGAGAGCGTCAGCGTGAAGTAAATCGCTGAAAGATAACAACAGTTCGGGAAACGGAGAGGAGTCACCAACATGAGAGCGCGGAAAGTCGTAATGCTGCTCACGGCCAGCACGATGGCCTGGGGAGCTTTTGTTCCGTTTGCGCCATTGGCGGTTCAGGTCGCGCAGGCTAGGGCGGAAACGAATGCTTTGCAAATGGTATGGCAAACGCCGATCGGAGAAGGAACTACATTATTCAAATATACGAAGTCTTTTGATGGTCAACCAGCTACGATTATGGTCACGAAGGTAGACCTGAACAATCCCTACGTAGAGGTAAAACCCGTCTACGGGACAAAAGGGAAGCTGACGGATCGGCAGTCGATCACGCAGATGGCGAGAGAGACGGGAGCCGTGGCTGTGATCAATGCGGACTTTTTCAACATGAGCAAGCGGGGAGCTCCGTTTGGCATCGTGATGAAAGACCAGCAGGTTATCTCGTCGATGGGTTTGATCTCGTACTGGTACAGCCTGGGGATCACCTCGGACAAGACGGCGTTGGTCGAAAAATTCGGCTTCAACGGAAAGGTGACCGCGCCGAATGGAACGGCTTTTCCGCTCCAGGGCATCAATAAGGAAGAGTACAATCCAAGTGACGGACGAAAGAGCCACCAAAATCAATTGAATATGTATACACCTGCATTCGGTCAGTCTAGTCTGGGAGCTATTTCCGGCTATAAAGACGTCGTCGAAGTGCTTTTCATCGACAATGTCGCGACAGAAGTGCGCGTGAATCAACCGGGCTTTTACATACCTTACAATGGCTACGTTCTGTGGGGACACGGAGCGGCGGCAGAATTTCTGAAGCAACAATTCCCGGTCGGTGCTACGGCAAAAGTCGATTATCAGACCACCCCGCTCAACCAGGAGTGGATGCAGGCAGTAGGCGGCAACATCCTTCTGGTGGATCAGGGAAAGGCGCTTACATCCTTTCAGGCGGACAAATCCATTACCTCGCTTAACGCCCGTACAGCCGTAGGTGTGTCGCAGGACGGCAAGACCCTGTACATGGTTACGATTGATGGGAACAAAGGCGTATATCTGGATGAGCTGGCCCGTATTATGGCGGAGCTGGGCTCCTTCCGAGCAGTCAATTTCGACGGTGGCGGTTCGACCACCATGGCTGTGCGAATGCTGGGTGAGACGCATGCCAATCTGGCCAACAGACCCAGCGGCGGAACAGAGCGGCGTGTCCCGACAGGTCTGGCGGTGTACAACACTGCGCCTACAGGCGAGCTGAGAGGATTCCAGATCGATGTTCCTACTGATCTGCTGATCGGTCAGACAGTGAACCTGACAGCGTCCAAAGGGTACGACATTCACTACCAGCCATACGCACTCAACCCTTCGCAGGTTATGTGGGAGAGCGACGCAGGAACGGTGGATGGTCAGCGTTTTACACCAACACGTTCCGGTTCGATCACGATTACGGGCAGATCGGGCAACGTCGCGCAGAGCAAAGCGATTCAGGTCGTGTCAGGACAGGACATCCAACAGATCGTTGTCTCGCCCAATCCGGTCACCGTGGCTCCTGGACAAGCGCTTACGCTTGACATCAAATTAAAAACCAAAAAGGGTGCGACACTCTCGGCCTCGCCGCAAAGCGTCAAGGTCAGTGTTGATTCTGATATAGCCACAGTGAATGACCAGCTCCAATTGGTCGCAGGCGATCAGCCAGGCAATGGAACTTTGACGGTTTCCTACGACGGGGCTGTTACGCGTGTGCCGTTTGCAGTCGGACAATTTGAGCAGCCATGGCTTACTTTCGACAATCAGGTGGGCATGTACCATGCCGCGCTTCCTGCCAGCATCAGCTCCGCAGGTTCCTTCTCGGCGGTCAACGAGCCTGTCTTCCGTACGAAAAAGGCAGCCAAGCTCGTGTACAATTTCTCGGGAGCGCCCAGCTCCGAAATGCGCATTGCTTATGGGGTACTTGGGGCCAAGCCAGTCACCATTCCGGGCCAGCCAATCGGGCTGGGTCTATGGGTCTACGGCGACCAAAGCAGGCACTGGCTGCGGGCGGAAGTTATCGATGCGAACGGAAAACCGGTCTACGTCGATTTGGCCAAAGAGATCGACTGGACAGGCTGGAAGCAAGTGAAAGGGTATTTCCCTGGAGGCGTCGCCTATCCGCTGCAGCTGAAAAGCATTTACGTCGTGGATCAGGCCAACGACGGCATTACGCATGACCAAGGAACGCTCTACTTCGACGAGGCGTCGCTGCTGCTGCCGAATCAGACAGCGCAGCCGAAGGGTTCGATTGTCGTGCCGGAATTGCCTGGCAGCCTGTCATTGGGCCACGAGCTGGATTTGAAATACTCTCTCGTCCAGACTGCCGCTTTCCTGGATAGCGCCGTGATCGAGGTCGATTCCATCGTCGATCAGCAGATCCCCGGCTACGTGCCGGCAGACTATTCGTTTACCATCAAGCCTGGGGATACGAAGTCAGGCGAAGAGCTGAGCAGTTCGACAGTGCCGATCCAGTTGACACTGGCACCGAAGAATTGGATCCCGGGCAAAGGAATCGGTCTTTTGTATGTGAACGAAGTCAACAAGACCCTAGACCCGCTTCTGGGCACTATCAACGCACAGGGAGAATGGGTATATGAGGTCAACAGCTTCGGCAAATACGTGCCGTACTACCTCGACCAGGCGGGCTCAGCATTTACGGATATTGCCAACCACTACGCCAAGGCGGAAATCACCTATATGGCGAACCAGGGTTACGTCAAAGGCTTGACCGAAACCACCTTTGGTCCTGAGGTGGCATTGACACGGGCGCAGTTCGTGACGTTGCTGGCGCGTACGTTTGAATGGGATCTGCCTGCGACGCCGAAGCTTGGCTTCAAGGATCAGGTTCCGGCATATGCTCAGGGGGCTGTACAAGTCGCTGTAAGCAAAGGTCTGGTCAAAGGATACACGGACAATACCTTCCGCCCCGATCAGCCTGTCACGCGCGCAGAGGCTGCTGTCATCCTCGACAGACTGTTGAACAAGAAGGGCTCGGGCAAGACGCTTGCGGACGCCAAAAAACTGCCTGCATGGGCTACATCGTCCATCAACAATATGGTAGGGCTTGGGCTGATCGATCCGCTCAGCGGAAAATACGAGCCGAACAAGGCGACCACCCGTGCCGTATGCGTCGTTGCGCTCTATCGGATTTTGCATTTGAACAAATAAACACAAACAAATAGAGGGTGTCCCGCAGGTAGATCTACTGCTTGTCGGGGCACCTTGCTCATCACGGACAATACTCCTAGCCCGTTTAGCCTGACTCGGGCTCGATCGGAATAAAACCGATCTGGCTTTGTAACTGGCATATGGTATGCTGAAGTCAGCGAGATTCCATGACTATGAATAGACGTATTGCCGTTAGCTGGGCATACAAGAAAAAGCAGGAATAGCCCAAGAAAGATGGAATCTTATGAAAGCGCAAACAACTTAACAGGTTGCGAGGAGTGAAATCGTGATGGGTCAAAAGGAAATCGTTATTGCAAGTGCGGTTCGCACAGCCATTGGAAGTTTTCAGGGATCGCTTGCAGGGGTCAGTGCTACTCAGTTGGGCGGTATTGTACTGGAAGCAGCATTGGAACGTGCAGGGGTATCCAAGGACGTTGTAGATGAAGTCATCATGGGTAATGTTCTGCAAGCTGGCCTGGGCCAAAATCCGGCGCGCCAAGCTTCTATACGTGCTGGTTTGGCACATGAGGTTCCGTCCATGACGATCAACAAGGTTTGCGGTTCCGGCCTGAAAGCCGTCCATTTGGCGGTGCAGGCGATTGTCAGCGGAGACTCGGATGTCGTACTTGCGGGCGGCATGGAAAACATGAGTCAGGCGCCCTATCTGATGGAAGGCGCGCGCTCGGGCTACCGGATGGGCGACCAAAAGGTAGTAGATTCCATGATTCGCGATGGGTTGTGGTGCGCGTTCAACGACTATCATATGGGGATTACGGCAGAAAACCTCTGCACCAAATACGAAATCAGCCGCGAGGAGCAGGATGAATTCGCGGCATGGAGCCAGGAGAAGGCGCAGAAGGCATTGGAGAGCGGACGCTTCCGGGATGAGATCGTACCGGTTCCGATTCCGCAACGAAAAGGCGATCCGATTCTCTTCGCCGTCGATGAATTCCCGCGTGCGGGCGTAACGGCGGAAGCGCTGGGCAAATTAAAGCCCGCATTCAAGAAGGATGGAACCGTAACGGCAGGCAACGCTTCGGGGATCAATGACGGGGCAGCTGCTCTTTTGATCATGTCCAGAGAAAAAGCGGATGAGCTGGGCGTCAAGCCATTGGCCCGCATCATTGCCAATGCCAGCGCCGGGGTCGATCCGAGCATCATGGGCTACGGACCTGTGCCAGCGACCGAGCGCGTCCTTGCGAAAGCGGGTCTGACCCTTGAGCAAATGGATCTGATCGAGGCGAACGAGGCTTTTGCGGTACAATCCCTCGCAGTTGGCAAAGCGCTGGGGATAAATCGCGACAAGCTGAATGTGAACGGCGGAGCGATTGCTTTGGGTCATCCGATCGGTGCGAGCGGTGCGCGGATACTGGTTTCTCTGGTCCACGAATTGCAAAAGCGTGAAGGGGTAAAATATGGATTAGCGACTCTTTGCATCGGTGGCGGACAAGGCGTAGCGACGGTGGTTGAAAAGCTCAAATAAACCCATTTTCGGCAGAAATGTGAACGCTTTGTGTACAGGAAAAGACGCTGATTGACAAAAGGAATAAATCTTCGTTAATATGGATGAGGGCTTCCGGAGAAAATAGCCCTCTCCGTATGACGGGAGGAGCGTGAAAAGCGGAAAGCATGTGGCGAGCAATTGGTCTTGTCAGTATGATTGGCGTTGACTTTGCCGTATGTGTTGTAGGCGGTTTTTTGCTCGGCAGATATGTGGATCGATTGTTGGCGACTGATCCTTGGTTTTTACTGGTTGGTCTGATTTCGGGGATTGTTGTTGGTTCGTATACCGTCTATCGACTCATTCTCCCGTATCTTAGGGGGTGACGATGGAAGCGTTTGCTTTAGCGATTAAAAAAGCTTTTCGTTACTCTTTTTATTTATTGGCCGGCTTGGCGATCCTCATGGTTGTGTTGCCAGAGCATAAGGTCTTCCTGCAGAGCTTGCTGCTTGGAGTAGGAGCCGGAATACTGAACGTTATGGTTCTTGCCGGTAAAGTCTGGACAGTCGGTCTGATGGCAGACGATCCAGCCGTACGACCGAAGGGGACAGGAACGTTTTTTCGGTTTATGGTTGCCGGTCTGGCTGCTTATCTCACTTTCTTATTTCCTCACCTATTTACGCTTTCCGGAGTTTTGCTTGGACTCTTTTTCATCCAAGGGCTCATTTACTTAATCGTATTCCGCAATTTCAAATAGATTTGACAAACAAATTTCTGGAAGTACGAGTTCGCAAGAGAGTGTTCGACAGCAGTGCTAAGACAGGATGTTTCGGACAACCTCTATCTATTGATGGAAAGGGGTGAAAAGATGAGTGAACATTATTCGTTGCGATTTGATGTAGGCGGTTGGGTTTTCGACATCCCTACGATGATCATGACGGTGCTTACTGCTATACTGGTGTTTGTGTTTTTGTTTGTCATGACGCGCAAACTAGAATCCGGTGTTCCAGGTGGGAAGCAAAACGCGGTCGAGTGGGTTTTTGACTTCGTCAGAAACGTAAACGCAGGCTACATGGATTACAAAAAAGCCATGATGCTGATGACGCTTGGTTTATCGCTGTTTCTCTACATTTTCATCGGAAACCAACTAGGTGTTATGGCCAATGTAACCACATTGCACAAAGGTCAGGTAAGCGAAAAAGTTATGGAGATGCTGACAGTGTCTGAAACTCCAGAAGCTGCAGCTGAGAAGCGTGAGAAAATCGAGCACGAACTCGCTGATCACGGAATTCACGTTGCGTGGTGGAAATCTCCAACTGCTACACCAAGTGTTACATTTGGATTGGCTTTGGTTGTTTTGCTTTACTCTCACTACCTCGGAATTCGGAAGAGTCCGGGCGGGTGGTTTAAACACACTTTTCTCAACCCGATCCACATTCTTGAAGAGTTCATTATCAAACCATTGACATTGCCTCTGCGTCTGTTTGGTAACCTCTTTGCCAAAGAGATCATGATTGCCTTCCTGCTGAGCGGAGGACTTCTAGCCGCTGCGCCATTGTTTGTCTGGCTCGGTTACTCTGTCTTCGTAGGTGCGATTCAGGCGTTTATTTTCTTGACTCTTTCAATGGTTTATATTTCGCAACACATCAATGACGAACACTAAGCACTACTCTATTTCAATACAAATTTAGGGAGGTCTTTTTTAACATGGAAACTTTAGGTGTAGCTATTGCTATGGGTCTTATTTTTGGATTGGCAGCTCTTGGTGGCGCGTTTGGTGCAAGTAACGTTATTTCCCGCACAATCGAAGGTGTAGCTCGTCAACCTGAAGCACGTGGTAACCTGATGGGTATCATGTTCCTGGGTATGGGTCTTGTCGAGGCGATTCCAATTATCGCTGTAGCGGTTGGTTTCATCCTGATGGGCCGCCTGTAAGGTACAGTTGAACAGCATGAAATAGGCGGAGGCTTGACCTTCGCCTCTCTTTTGTAAGGTATTTTCCGGGTGCTTCTACCCGATGCCTATATCTCCTGTTTCTCAGGAAGGAGTGAACGAAAGTGTTAGAGTTTGGGACAGTAACTCTGGAATGGGGCACATTGCTATTCCAAGTGATCATTTTCCTCTTGCTTTTGATTGTTGTATCCAAATATGCAACAGGACCAATCGCGAAGGTATTGGAAAAGCGCCGTCTCCATGTTGAAAACGAACTGGCGACTGCAGAGCGCAACCGTAAGGAATCGGAAAATCTGCTGGCGGAACAACGCCGCATGCTGGATGAGGCCCGTTCCGAGTCGAAAGCAATCATTGACCGTGCTACCAAGCAAGCGTCTGACGAAGCAGCGAAAATCATTGCTGAAGCACAAGCTGCTACGGAAAGCATGAAAGCAAACGCAAGCGCTGAGCTGGCTCGCGAAGTTGCGAAAGCCAAAGCTGAGCTGCGTGATGAAGTAGCTAGCATTTCTGTACTCTTGGCTTCCAAGATCATCGAGAAAGAACTGGATGAAGCAGCACAAAAAACTACCGTTGACAAGTTTCTCGCACAAGTGGGAGATCGCTTATGAGCAGCGCGGTAGGGAAGCGTTACGCTCGTGCCTTGTTTGATGTGGCGAGCGAACGTGGGAAAATCGATCAGGTGGAAGCAGATCTTGTAGCAATTGTGCAAGCGGTAGAACAAAGCGAAGATCTCTCCAAGATTTTTATGCACCCGCATATTGCGGTGCCTGCCAAGAAATCACTGATCGATGACCTGTTCAAAAGCCACGTGGAAGAAGAGACCTTCAACTTCCTGAACGTCCTGATTGAAAGCGGACGGGAAATGCAACTGGTTGAGATCTATCGTTCTTTTGTCAAATTGGCAAACGACGCGCGCGGTATTGCGGAGGCAGTCGTAACCAGTGCCAAGCCGCTTACTGCCGAAGAACAGTCAGAGTTGGCAGAGAAATTCGGACATACATTGCATAAAAAGCTTCGTCTGACTGCAGTGGTAGATCCGTCGATCCTGGGAGGCATCATCATCAAGATTGGTGACAGACTCTATGACGGCAGCCTGAAGACCAAGCTCGAAACCTTTGCACAAAAAGCGTAGGGAAGTCAGTACCTCTACTAAGAAGTTGGATGAATGGGGTGAATGTAGTGAGTGCAATCAGACCAGAAGAGATTAGCTCCCTCATCAAAGAGCGGATCGCTAATTTTAAATCTGAAATCGAAGTTGTGGATGTAGGCACAGTCATCCAGGTAGGTGACGGTATCGCCCGCATTCACGGTTTGGAAAAAGCCATGCAAGGGGAGCTTCTCGAGTTCCAAAATGGCGTAATGGGTATGGTACTCAACTTGGAGGAAGACAACGTAGGTGCGGTTATCATGGGGCCTTTCCGCGATATTAAGGAGGGCGACACGGTAAAACGTACAGGACGCGTAATGGAGGTTCCTGTTGGTGAAGCAATGCTTGGCCGCGTCGTGAACCCATTGGGACAACCAATCGACGGTCAAGGACCGATCGCCAACGACGGATACCGTCCTATCGAAAGTCCTGCTCCTGGCGTAATGGCACGTAAATCCGTACATGAGCCACTGCAAACAGGTATCAAAGCGATTGACGCGATGATCCCAGTTGGCCGCGGACAGCGTGAGTTGATCATTGGTGACCGTCAAACGGGTAAAACAGCGGTAGCGCTGGACACCATCATCAACCAAAAAGGCCAAAACATGATTTGTATCTACGTGGCAATCGGTCAAAAGCAATCCACTGTTGCCAACATCGTAGAAACCCTGCGTAAAGCAGGCGCTCTGGAATACACCATCGTCGTATCCGCTACAGCTTCTGACCCAGCTCCGATGCTGTACCTGGCGCCATATACCGGTGTAACCATGGGTGAATACTTCATGTACAAAGGACAACACGTCCTCTGCGTATACGATGACCTGTCCAAACAGGCTGCCGCATACCGTGAGATGTCCCTGTTGCTCCGTCGTCCTCCAGGCCGTGAAGCGTATCCTGGTGACGTATTCTACCTGCACTCCCGTCTGTTGGAGCGCGCAGCGAAGCTCTCCGATGATTTGGGTGGCGGATCCATTACGGCTCTTCCATTTATTGAGACACAAGCGGGCGATATCTCCGCATACATTCCAACCAACGTGATCTCCATCACAGACGGTCAGATCTTCCTGGAGACAGACCTGTTCAACGCAGGTCAACGTCCAGCGGTAAACACTGGTCTTTCCGTATCCCGTGTAGGTGGTTCGGCGCAAATCAAGGCGATGAAAAAGGTTGCAGGTCCGCTCAAGCTCGAGCTGGCTCAATACCGTGAGTTGGCCGCATTTGCGCAGTTCGGTTCCGACCTGGATAAGGCGACTCAAGCCCGTTTGACTCGTGGTGAGCGCTTGATGGAAATCATGAAGCAAGGTCAGTTCGATCCTATGCCTGTTGAGAAGCAAGTGGCTTCTATTTATACAGCAACAAGAGGTTTCCTCGACGATATTCCAGTTGCAGACGTAGGCCGCTTTGAGAAAGAGCTTCTGTCTTACCTGGAATCCAACGCACCGCAATTGTTGGAGCATATCCGTACGACAAAAGATCTTCCAGATGAAAAAGAATTTAATGCGGCGATCGAACAGTTCAAAAAAGGCTTTTCGGTAACGCGCTAATCGTTTACCTGATAGACATCAGATGCATGCCGGGCACCTCGCCCGGGCGTGCGTCCTCAAGGTGGTGAGAACGAGTGGCTAAAGGAATACGTGAGGTTCGCAGCAAAATCAAAAGTACGAAAAACATGCGCCAAATCACGAAAGCGATGAAAATGGTGGCGGCAGCGAAGCTCCGTCGCAACCAGGAGAAGGCTGAGGCAGCACGTCCTTATGCTGACAAAATCCAGGAAGTGATTGCAAGCATTGCGAGCGGAACCTCTGGCTCCAAGCATCCAATGCTTCAGTCCCGCCCTGTGAAAAAGACTGGTTACATCGTCATCACTTCCGACCGTGGTCTGGCTGGTGGCTACAACGCCAACATGCTTCGCGCCGTGATCAACAAGATCGCAGAAAAGCACAAGTCCAAGGACGAGTACGGCATTTTTGTGATCGGTCGAAAAGGCAGCGACTTTTTCCGCAAACGCAACTATCCAGTATTGGAAGAGGCTACAGGCTTTCCGGCAAGCCCATCCTTTTCCGACATCAAAACGATTGCCAGTGCGGCGGTTGCGATGTTCGCGAACGAACAAATCGATGAACTGTACCTGTGCTACAACAAGTTCCATAGTGCAATTTCGCAGACACCTACCGTAAAGCAATTGCTGCCGTTGGAAGCTCCCGAGAGCAACAACAACCGCGCAATGAATTACGAGTATGAGCCGTCCTCGGAAGAAGTACTGGCGAACCTGCTGCCGAAATATGCAGAAACACTGGTGTATAGTGCGCTGCTGGAAGCGAAGGCTTCCGAAGAAGGTTCTCGTATGACTGCGATGGGCAACGCGACAGACAATGCGACGGATATGATCAACCGTTACACGTTGCAGTACAACCGTGCTCGTCAGGCAGCCATTACACAAGAGATTTCCGAGATCGTCGCAGGTGCCAACGCACAGGCGTAATGGCAGCGAATAGCTCCCAATTTAGCTTTACAGGAGGGAAAAAGTAACATGGCGAATGGACGCGTGGTTCAGGTAATGGGTCCGGTTGTTGACATCGAGTTCGACCGCGGACACCTGCCTGCCATTTACAATGCGATCAAAATCCAACATAAAGCACAAAGTGCTGGAGAGCGCGACATCGATTTGACCGTTGAGGTTGCGACTCACCTGGGTGACAACATGGTTCGTACCGTAGCAATGTCTTCCACCGATGGTTTGGTTCGCGGTATGGAAGCTGTTGATACTGGTGCAGCTATCTCCGTTCCAGTGGGTGCTGTTACCCTCGGACGCGTATTTAACGTATTGGGTGAACCAATCGACCTGCAAGAATTGGACAACGTAGAACGTCGTGACCCCATTCACCGCAAAGCCCCTGAGTTCGTAGACCAAGCGACAAATGTTGAAATCCTGGAAACAGGGATCAAGGTTATTGACTTGCTGGCTCCGTACATCAAGGGTGGTAAAATTGGTCTGTTCGGTGGTGCGGGTGTAGGTAAAACCGTAACCATTCAAGAGCTGATCAACAACATCGCGCAAGAGCACGGCGGTATCTCCGTATTTGCCGGTGTAGGTGAGCGTACCCGTGAAGGGAACGACTTGTACCATGAGATGAAAGACGCAGGCGTTTTGCCGAAGACCGCGATGGTATTCGGTCAAATGAACGAACCGCCTGGCGCTCGTCTTCGTGTAGCATTGACCGGTCTGACTATGGCGGAGTATTTCCGTGATGAAGAAGGCCGTGACGTGTTGCTGTTTATCGACAACATCTTCCGCTTTACTCAAGCGGGTTCTGAAGTATCCGCTCTCTTGGGCCGTATGCCATCTGCGGTAGGTTACCAACCAACCCTGGCTACCGAAATGGGCCAATTGCAAGAGCGTATTACTTCCACCAAAAAAGGTTCCGTAACGTCCATTCAAGCGATCTACGTACCAGCGGATGACTATACTGACCCGGCTCCTGCTACGACGTTTGCTCACTTGGACGCGACAACAAACCTGGAGCGTTCCATCGCTGAGCTGGGGATCTTCCCTGCGGTTGACCCGCTGGCGTCGACTTCCCGTGCGCTGTCTCCAGACGTTGTAGGTCAAGAACACTACGACGTAGCACGTGGCGTACAAAAAATCCTGCAACGCTACAAAGAGCTGCAAGATATCATCGCAATTTTGGGTATGGACGAGTTGAGCGACGAGGACAAACAAGTTGTTGGACGCGCTCGCCGCATTCAACGTTTCCTCTCCCAATCCTTCCACGTTGCCGAGCAGTTTACGGGTAACCCAGGTCAGTATGTACCTTTGAAAGATACGGTTCGCAGCTTCAAGGAAATCCTCGAAGGCAAACACGACCATCTTCCAGAGGGTGCATTCCTGTATGTAGGTACGATCGAAGAAGCGGTAGAAAAAGCAAAGTCTATGGCGTAAGACACCCTGGAAAGGGGAGATCACTAAGTGAGCAAGATGACAGTTGAAGTCGTAACTCCGGAACGGGTTGTCTACAGCGGTCAAGCCCAAATGGTTATTGCCCGCGGCGTTCAAGGGGATCTCGGTATTTTGCCGAACCATATGCCAATGGTGACCCCGTTGAAAACAGCGCCTGTTCAAATTAAGGTTGAAGGCGATCAGACTTTGCGGATGGCAGTTAGCGGCGGCTTCATGGAAGTGCGCGGCGACAAAGTAACCATCCTCGCTGAAACGGCTGAATTGCCAGGTGATATTGACGTCGAGCGTGCCAAGGCTGCCAAAGAGCGTGCCGAAAAACGCTTGGCAGAAAAATATCCGGAAATTGATTTTGAACGTGCTGAACGTGCACTGCAGCGTGCTCTTGCACGCCTGGACGTGACGAAGTAAGCCGGTATCCCCGCGCCATTGTGGTTGCGGGGATTTTTCCTGTAAAGTGGAAACATGCATGAGCAGACCAGCTTTACGGGTATGATATTTGCAGTTGGTAATTCGATCTTGTTTCCGTGTATAATAAACCTAATGCCCTGCCGGTTGACTTTTTTTCATAAGCTACGCGCTGCGGGATGGACGGTTGGGAATAAAGGAGAGTGTAATGGATGCAAACTGTTCGCGATATTCGTCATAACAATGAGGGGATTGTCATTCCAAGCGGCTTTAAGGCAAATGGCTGGGCCGACGTGTTGCCGCATGAAATGAACGTCTTGTTTCAAGCCTTTTGTTATGTCGTGACCAAGTACGAAACCAAGGCTGAGATGGAACAGGCATTGGGTGAACTCAAAGCACTGGAAGGCACTTTTGCCACACCGACAGTTGATATGTTTAAATCCGAGCAGGATTTTGAAGGCTATGTGAAATTGTTGAACAAGCACAAGGCTTTCTTCCAGCGTTCAAACTATGAGTACCCCAATTCTCGGGAAGAAGCGATTCAGCTCTTCTCCAAATGGGGATTGTTGCTCGACAAAGGCGATGTATGGGACATTCCAGTATATCCTTTCCCGGATGTGACGGGGCTGTTCAAATTGACGGAAGCCGAACAACTGGCTCTGTCTTACGTGAAGCTGGAAGCCCTGGTTCACCCCATGTTCAGCAAACTCGTCATGCAGTTGCATGAGCAGGAAGAGAACTCATTCAGCTACTCCAAAGCCGATCTGAAGGCGATGCTGAATACGAATGACGAAATGCTGGCTGAAGTTCTGATCAAATTGACACCGTACCTGGAAGAGCCGATCGACAACATGCTGGACATTCCTGAGGATGAAAAAATGTCCTTCACCGTTGTTTGGGAGCGTGTGTACGAAGACTTTCTGGGTCAGCAATATACCGGAAAAAATTTGCAATAAACTTTTGCACGTGGAATGCCTGGGGATATTTTCCCTGGGTTTTTTCCGTTATATGGAGGAAATGGAAGGCTTTCGTTAGACACCCTCTGGTTGATTTGCTATAATGATAAAGGTATTTTTTGTAACAGAAAGGAAGCAATCTCCTTTCAAAAGCCAGAAAAAACAGTTTATTATCATGAAGTGCAGAAGGGAACGTGGGTAATGGACATCTATACCAACAATTATGTCATTGTCGCCATTTTTTTGATTCTTGGTGTGTTGTTGCCCGTGGCTACTGTAAGTATCGTTGGTCCGCTGTTACGCCCGAAAAAACCAACTGCAGAAAAGCAAACAACTTATGAAAGCGGTAACATTCCAGTTGGTGACAGTTGGGTACGTTTCAACGTAAAGTATTACATCTTCGCCCTGATGTTCGTTATTTTTGATGTAGAGACGCTCTTTCTCTATCCGTGGGCAGTCGCGTACAAGGAGTTAGGCCTGTTCGCGCTGGTGGAGATGGCGATCTTTATCACCCTCCTGGTAGTTGGATTGATTTACGCATGGAGAAAGAAGGTGCTGGAATGGAACTAGATCTGACGAGCATTGCGCCTGAACTGCAAGAAGAGTTGAATCGAAATGTAATGTTTACAACACTGGAAACGGTAAAGGGTTGGGTGCGAAGCAATTCGCTCTGGCCTTTAACTTTTGGTTTGGCTTGTTGCGCGATTGAGATGATGGGAGCTGGCGGTGCGCGTTATGACCTGGACCGTTTTGGCGTCATTTTCCGTGCATCTCCGCGCCAGTCCGATGTGATGATCGTGGCCGGTACGGTTACGAAGAAGATGGCTCCATTGCTGCGTAGATTGTATGATCAAATGCCCGAGCCCAAGTGGGTTATTGCGATGGGCTCCTGTGCGACTGCCGGAGGGCCTTATGTGCGCTCCTACAGTGTGGTGAAAGGCGTAGATCAGGTTGTTCCCGTAGATGTCTACATCCCAGGGTGCCCACCGAATCCGGCCGCTTTAATTTATGGAATAAACAAACTGCAAGAAAAAATTCGCTATGAAGCGAAGACTGGAAAGCAGGTGACCAGTCTATGACGGACGAGAATCGCAAACCGACGCCGGAGGAAAAAGCGAAGGCGGCCGCAGAAGCGATGGCAAAGGCAAAGGCCGCAAAAGAAGCAAAAGAGGCTGCGGCAAAAGCAGAAGCTGAAGTCGAAGCCCCTGCCCAAACTTCTGCCGATACTCCGTCTTCAAGCGAAAGCAAGTCCTTCTCCGAAATGACGCCGGAAGAAAAGGCAGCGGCGAAAAAAGCAGCAGCAGCGGAAGCGATTGCCAAGGCGAAAGCGGCGAAGGAGGCCGAGTCGCAGGCGGAAGCCCCGACCCCAGCCGCAAGCAAGCCCGTCTCTGAAATGACGCCGGAGGAAAAGGCAGCGGCGAAAAAAGCAGCAGCCGCCGAAGCGATTGCCAAGGCGAAAGCGGCGAAGGAGGCTGAGTCGCAGGCAGAAGCCCCGACCCCAGCCGCAAGCAAGCCCGTCTCTGAAATGACGCCGGAGGAAAAGGCGGCGGCGAAAAAAGCAGCAGCAGCCGAAGCGATTGCCAAGGCGAAAGCGGCGAAGGAAGCCGAGTCGCAGGCGGAAGCCCCGACTTCAGCCGCAAGCAAGCCCATTTCGGAAATGACACCGGAAGAAAAGGCAGCAGCGAAAAAAGCGGCGGCAGCCGAAGCACTCGCCAAAGCGAAAGCAGCGAAGGAAGCAAAAGAAGCCGCAGAGCAAGGTGCTGATGCTGCAGGTGGAGATGCCGAGACACAAGCAAAAGCGGCGGCAGCAGCCAAAGCGAAGGCAGCAGCCGCAGCCGCGGCAAAAGCAAAGGCAGCACGCGATGCCGCAGCGCAGGGCGGTGATAGCGGAGACGACGCTGACGCGAAGGCGAAAGCAGCAGCTGCAGCCAAGGCCAAAGCCGCAGCGGCGGCAGCAGCGAAAGCAAAGGCTGCCCAAGCTGGCGGTGCAGGCGCGGCAGAAGCTGATGAGAGTCAGCCAAAAGAGCCGTCTAAGAACCAGCCTTATCTGGATAAATACGTAGCACGCATCAAAGAGGCATTTGGCGCAGAAGTGATTGAAGCTTCTTATATTAATGAATTGGCCAAGGAAGTACCTACCTTGGTGATCCAAAATGAACGCTGGCACGACGTAGCCCTGTTCTTGAAGGAAGATGAACAGTTGGCCTTCGATTATCTTTCCGATTTGCACGGCGTCGATTACGAAGATCGACTTGAGGTCTATTATCACTTTTACTCTTATAAAAACCGTCAAAGTTTGGCAGTAAAAGTCAAAACAGGACGAGAACAGTCAAGCGTCGCATCCGTCATGGATATTTGGAGCGGTGCCAACTGGAACGAACGGGAAACATACGATCTCTTGGGGATTTATTTCCCGGGACATGGCGATTTGCGTCGGATATTGCTGCCTGATGACTGGGTAGGACATCCGCTGCGCAAGGATTACGTGCAATACGACGAGGAGGTGTAGCAGATGAACCAGAACATCCTCACCACACATGCAGAGACCTCTTCCGAAACCGGCATTCGAACCGAAGAGATGCTCTTGAACGTCGGCCCTCAGCATCCCAGTACGCACGGCGTTTTTCGTTTGGTTGTCAAAATCGACGGGGAGACGATCAAGGAAGCCATCCCTGTCATGGGCTACCTCCACAGGGGTACAGAAAAACTGGCAGAGAATCTCACTTACACGCAAATCATCCCGTATACAGACCGGATGGACTACGTCTCAGCGATGACGAACAACTATGTATTGTGCCATGCTGTGGAAACCATGATGGGATTGGAGATTCCCGAGCGTGCCCAGTATCTTCGCCTCATTGCCATGGAATTGAACCGCGTCGCCAGTCACCTGGTCTGGTGGGGCACGTTTTTGCTCGACTTGGGGGCGATGGGACCTTTCCTGTATGCCTTCCGCGATCGGGAGAAAATTCTCGATTTGTTCAATGAACTGTGTGGAGCACGCATGACGTTCAACTACATGCGTATCGGCGGAGTGAAATGGGACGCCCCTGATGGTTGGATCGAAAAGGTCAAGGATTTCGTCGCCTACATGAAGAAAGAGCTTCCCAGCTACCATCAGCTAGTCACCGGGAATGAAATTTTTCTCAGCCGCATTAAGGGCATTGGCAAATTTGATCAAAAAACAGCACTCGACTACTCACTGTCCGGTGTTATGCTGCGCTCTACCGGTGTAAAATGGGATCTGCGCAAAGACGAGCCATACTGCATTTATGACCGTTTTGACTTTGACGTACCGACTGGGACGGATGGAGATTGCACAACACGATACCATTTGCGGATGGAAGAGATCGTGCAGTCCTTGCGCATCCTGGAGCAGGCATTGGAGCAATTCCCGAGCGACGGGGAAGTCATCGGAAAAGTGCCGCGCGTCATTCGTCCGCCTGCTGGTGAGACCTACGTGCGAATCGAATCCCCACGCGGAGAAATCGGCTGCTACATCGCCAGCCAGGGCAAGGATAAGCCGTGGCGATTGAAGTTCCGCCGTCCATCCTTTACTAACCTGCAGATTCTGCCCAAACTGTTGGAGGGAGAAAGCATCTCCAACATGATTGCCATCCTGGGCAGCATCGACATCGTACTCGGGGAGGTTGACTGTTAATGAGCGAACTTTTGCAGCAGGCTCCCTCATTGGGGAATACGCTTTGGTTCATTCTGGCGGCAGTCGTCTTGCTGGTCATTTTGCTCGGCTTCGTCACCTACGCCATCTATTTTGAGCGCAAAGTAATCGGCTGGATGCAGCTGCGGATCGGTCCCAACCGAGTCGGCCCACTTGGCCTTTTGCAGACTGTAGCGGACGTAACCAAGCTCCTTATAAAAGAAGATACACGCCCCAAAAACGCGGACAGAGCCCTGTTTACCCTGGCTCCGATTCTGGCCTATGCACCTGCGTTCGGTGTGCTGGCGGTCATGCCTTTTACGGAGAGCATCCAATTCGCGGATCTGGGCATCGGGCTTCTCTATTACATCGCGTTGTCGGGTATTACTGTTCTCGGTGTGATTACCGCAGGCTGGGCCTCGAATAACAAATACTCGCTGATCGGCGGCTTGCGTTCTGCAGCCCAGATGATCAGCTATGAAGTCCCGCTGGTCATGTCTGTTGTCGGGGTCGTATTGCTGACGGGCAGTATGAATCTGCGAGAGATCGTAGAGGCGCAGAGGGATTTGTGGAATATCATTCCGCAGTTTCTCGGGTTTGCCGTCTTTATTATCGCAGCGCAGGCTGAGCTGAACCGAACGCCATTCGACTTGCCGGAAGCAGAGTCTGAACTCGTCTCCGGCTATCACGTGGAATACTCCGGCTTCCGTTTCGCGATGTTCATGCTGGCGGAATACGTCTACATGTTCGGGATGGCAACGTTGATTACGGTCCTCTTTTTGGGCGGCTGGCTGCCGATTATTCCTGCATTGGACTTCATTCCGGGGATCGTCTGGTTCGTCTTGAAATTTTCGGCTTATGTCTTTCTCCAGTTTTGGTTGCGCGCCACGATGCCGCGGATGCGTGCCGATACACTGATGTCATTTGCCTGGAAAGTGCTGTTGCCAGTGGCGCTGGTGAATATCTTGCTTACAGCCGTGATTGTCTCGTACCAGCAAGGGATGTTCTAAGAGGTGAGAGACAAGCGACATCGTCGTACCATATGCAGGCAACGCTCTGCTTGATGGGGCACAGCCAAGTTCTCAAATCCTGAGGGGTGACATACATGCTAGGATTGGCCAAAGGCCTGGGGTATACCTTTAAGAAGCTGACGGAGAAAAAAGTAACCCATTTCTATCCCGATGTACCCTTCCCGATGCCGCCGCGCTTCCGTGGCATCCAGCACTTTTCCCCGGAAAAATGCATCGTCTGCAATCAATGCGCACGTGTATGTCCGACAGAGTGCATCCAGCTGACAGGGAAGCCTCATCCGGACCCGGAGAAGAAAGGGAAGATTATCGACACCTACGATATCAATTTCGAGATTTGCATTTTGTGCGATTTGTGCACAGAGGTTTGTCCGACAGAAGCGATTGTCATGACGAATAATTTCGAGCTGGCAGCCTATAGCAGGGATGAGTTGTACAAGGACCTGAAATGGCTGGACGACAACAATACCAACGTCAGGGAGGAGAACTAAATGAGCGGCGAATTTATAGCCTTTTTTATCCTTTCTCTGCTGACGATTGGCGGCGCTGTGTTTATGATCAGCTTTACCCGTGTAGTTCACATGGTCATTTCACTCGGAATCACCTTTATCAGCATCGCTGGCCATTTTGTTCTGCTTGGCGCTGAGTTCGTCGGTGTATCGCAAATCCTCGTATATTCGGGTGCGATCTCGATTCTGATGCTCTTTGGAATCATGTTGACCAAGCACGATGCCAATGACGAAGGGACAGGGAACACGTGGAAAAATCGTTTTGTCCTCGTGTTTGTGGCCGCTTTGTTCGGTCTGCTTTTCTGGGGCATCCAAAATGCGCCGTGGCAAGCGCCGGCACAACAGGCAGCCGAGCAGTCGATGAACAATGCCAAGGAGATCGGGATTGAAGTATTCACCAAGTACGTGATTCCGTTCGAATTATTGTCTGTGCTGCTGTTGGTTTGTCTGGTCGGAGCGATCATCATGGCGAAAAAGGAGGGGGATCAGCAATGATGGTGAGCATTTCCTCCTATTTGATGGTGGCGTTGATCCTGTTCTGCGTGGGCCTGTACGGAGCTCTGACAAAACGCAATGCCGTGATCGTACTGATTTCGATTGAATTGATGCTGAATGCCGTGAATATCAATCTGGTGGCTTTCTCCAAGTTCGGATTGCATCCCGGGGTGACAGGCCAGATCTTTACCTTGTTTACCATGACCGTTGCCGCAGCGGAAGTGGCGGTCGGTCTGGCGATCCTGATCGCCTTGTACCGGAACAAGGAAACGGTCAACGTAGATGAGATGGACCAGATGAAACGATAAGATGGAGACCTGATAAGGAGGACAAAGATGGATACTCTATTGCATTACGCCTGGCTCATCCCTCTGTTTCCGCTTCTTGCTTTCATCGTGATCGTTTCATTTGGTCGCCAACTGAAAGAAGGGGCAGCCCTGGTCGGCATTTTGCTGACGGGGATCTCATTCGGGATAGCGCTGTTGACGTTTTGGGAGAGATTCCAGGACGGGGCATCTAACTTCAAATTCAACGTAAGCTGGCTGCAGGTCGGAGACATCGTGATCAGCATGGGATTCGAAGTCAATCAACTGAATGCCATGATGCTCGTGATCGTGACGCTGGTGAGCCTGTTGGTGCAAATCTACTCCAAAGGCTACATGCAAGGGGACGAACGCTTCCCTGTGTTCTACCAGTATCTGGCCCTGTTTACCTTTTCCATGCTCGGGCTGGTGCTTTCGCCCAATCTGCTGCAGGTATACATTTTCTGGGAACTGGTCGGAGTCTGCTCCTTTTTGCTGGTGGGTTACTACTATTTCAAAAAGGAAGCGAAGGCAGCGGCAAAAAAGGCTTTCATCGTCACCCGCATTGGAGACCTGGGCCTTTTCATCGCAATCTGTCTGTTATTCTGGTGGACAGGAAGCTTTGAATACACGCAAATCTTTGACAGTGTCGCACTCGGCAAGCTCGAACCCTGGATGATTACGCTGGCAGCGATTTTGATCTTCGTCGGAGCTGTCGGAAAATCAGGTCAATTTCCGCTCCACACCTGGTTGCCAGACGCGATGGAAGGTCCGACACCGGTATCTGCTCTGATCCACGCGGCGACGATGGTCGCTGCCGGGGTGTATCTTGTCGCGGCTACGTATCCGCTGTTCATCGCCTCGGATACCGCGTTGACGGTAGTCGCGTACGTCGGCGGGTTTACCGCGATTTTTGCTGCATCGATCGGTCTGACCCAGACGGATATCAAACGGGTTTTGGCTTATTCGACGGTAAGTCAGCTCGGGTATATGATGCTGGCTCTGGGGGTTGCTGGAGCAGCAGGCTATGTAGCAGGCTCTTTCCATCTGATGACCCACGCTTTCTTTAAAGCGTTGCTCTTCCTGGGAGCAGGAAGCGTCATCCATGCGGTACATACGCAGAATGTGTTTGAGATGGGCGGCTTATGGAAGAAGATGCCAATCACAGCTTTAACCTTCTTGATTGGCTGCCTGGCGATCGCCGGTATCTTTCCGTTTGCGGGCTTCTGGTCCAAAGAGGCGATCCTTGGCGCGGTCTATGGCGCGCATCGCTTCGATCTTTTGTTCATCGCGCTGCTGGCGGCATTTTTCACGGCTTTCTATATGTTCCGTCTGTTCTTCCTGACCTTCGCGGGGGAAGCGCGGGGAAAACATCAGCCGCATGAATCGCCAGCTGTAATGACCGGGCCTTTGCTCATTCTCGCGCTGCTGGCGATTGTCGCAGGCTTTATCAACACCCCGTACGCACCGCTCTTATCGGATTGGCTGCTCGCCTCCGATACCGGGAATGCGATCAGCCACATCTTTGGAGATGAGGTAGCGCACGCCGCTTCCTGGCTGCAAGTGGTTGCTCTGCTGATTTCCGTACTGGGCATCGTGCTGGCTTATCTGATGTACGTCAAGAAAAAAATCCCGGCAGATACGATCCCGGAGACCTTGCCGTGGCTGTATCAGCTATCCTATCGCAAGTATTACGTAGATGAGCTTTATCATGCAGTGATTGTTCGTCCGCTCGGATGGATTGGCTTCATCCTGAACGCTTTTGACAAGTACGTCGTCGATGGACTGGTGGGACTGACAGCCAAAATCACGAACGGAATCGGCGCTCTCCACACGAAAGCGCAAAACGGACAGATTCAATCATATGGAACAATGGTGTTGTTTGGCCTTCTGGTGCTGATCATCGCCATCAGCTTGACGGTACAAGGGGGTGGGTTCTTTGGATCAGGTCAATAATCTCCTCTTGTCATCGCTTGTCTTTTCACCTGTACTGGCGATCCTGATTCTGGCGTTCATTCCGAATCACCAGGGAGGAGCGATCAAAAAAGTGGGGGTCCTGGGCACCTTGCTCCCGCTGATCTTGTCGCTGTTTTTGTTCGCCTCTTTCAATTACGGGTCGGCCAATCTGCAATTTGTAGAAAAGCATGACTGGATTTCTATTCCGATCTCCCAGGATCCAGCTGGAAGTGTCTACTCACTGGAGATCAATTATGAGCTCGGGGTAGACGGTATCTCGATGCCGTTGCTCGTACTGACGGCGATTATCGGTGTGCTAGCTGCTGTGGCTTCTTGGCAGGTCAAGAAACGGTTAAAAGAATTTTTCATCCTGTTCCATGTGCTCTTCATTGGGATGTTGGGAGTTTTTGCTGCAGACAACCTCTTTCTGTTCTTCATATTCTTCGAGATGACTCTCGTGCCGATGTTCTTCTTGGTCGGAATTTGGGGATATGGGGAAAGGGAAAAAGCGGCGAACAAATTCTTGCTCTACAACGGAATCGGCTCCGGCATCATGCTGCTGGCCTTTATCGTCATCTATCTCGTGACACAGACGATGAATATGGAGCAGATCGCAACCATCTTCTCGACACCACAGCATCCGATCGCGTCGGCTCTCTCGCCAGCTCTGCGCTATGGACTGTTTTTGGCCTTGTTCATTGCATTTGCGATCAAGCTGCCAGTCTTTCCGTTCCATACCTGGATGCTGAAGGTCCACGTGCAAGCGCCGCCGTCCATCGTCATGATCCACTCCGGTATTTTGCTGAAGATGGGGGCATACGGCGTATTGCGGATGGGAATCGGATTCTTCCCTGAACAGGCGTACCAGTTCTCCACTTGGCTGGCGGTGCTGGGGATTATCAACATCCTGTACGGAGCTGTGCTCGCGTTTGTCCAAAAGGATTTGAAAATGGTCCTGGCTTACTCCAGTATCAGCCATATGGGGATTGTCCTGCTCGGATTGGCGGCGATGAACACGATCGGCTTCCAAGGAGCGATGTTCCAGATCGTCTCGCATGGCTTTATCTCCGCGCTGCTCTTCTTCCTGATCGGCGTCATCTGGGATCGCACACAAACCTCCATGATCGATGAATTGGGCGGTTTGGCGAAATCGATGCCATTTGTCAGCGGCATTTTGCTGGCCGGCGGGATGGCGTCGTTGGGCTTGCCGGGGATGTCTGGCTTTATCAGCGAATTCTTTGCCTTTTTGGGCTTGTTCGGCAGTCTTCCTGTCCTGGCGGCAGTGGGGGCGTTGGGTATCGTCTTGACGGCAGTCTACCTGCTGCGGGCGATTCTGCGTACGACTTTCGGACCGACACCGGACCGTTTTGCTCGACTCGCAGACGCACAGCCGATGGAAGTCATCCCGATGATTGTCCTGCTCGGGTTTATCATTCTGATCGGGGTGTATCCGGCTATTTTGGGAAATCCGCTCCAGCAGACCTTGAAAACAATCGTACCCATCGTGACGGGAATAGGAGGGTAAGCCATGGAAGTAAAAGACATCTTCTCATATGACTGGACCTACCTTCTGCCCGAATTCATTATATTAGGCTTTGCAACAGTGCTGTCCCTCTTGGATCTGTTCGCCGGCAAACGCTTGGGCAAGCACGCGATCGGGCTGCTTTCCTTGCTGGGAATCGTGCTGGCTGGAGTCTTTGTCTTCGTCAATATCCAAACGCTTGACCAACCATACAGCTACATGGCGGATATGATTCGCGTCGACGACTACGGCAATGCCTTCAAGCTCTTGTTCCTGGGCGGTACGGCATTCACGATCCTGATCTCGCTGTCCTATATGCAGCAGGGAGAGGTGACGCATAGAAGCGAATTTTACTACCTTCTGCTCAGCGGACTCTTGGGCGCGATGGTGATGGCTTCTTCCGCCGATCTGATCACGATGTTCGTCGGTTTGGAGCTTTTGTCCCTATCCTCCTATGTGATGGTCGGCTTGCGGAAAAAATCTTTGCAATCCAATGAATCGGCGTTTAAGTACGTCGTCTCGGGCGGAATTGCTACAGCCGTCACCCTGTTTGGGATGTCGTACGTATACGGCTTGACGGGCACGACCAACATCTTTGAAATCTCGCAACGGTTGGCGGAAGCCGGGATGATGGGCTTTCAGTTTATCATCTACATGGCGTTTGCTTTTCTCGCAGTGGGATTGGCGTTTAAAATATCGGCAGCCCCTTACCACATGTGGGCGCCGGACGTATACCAGGGAGCACCGACTCCGATCACGGCATTTTTGGCTGTCGTCTCCAAGGCAGCGGGCTTTGCACTGGTCTTCCGTCTGCTGCTGATCTCTTTCCTGCAGGTGCCGAGCGCAGAAGGCCCCTTCTTTTTCACACAAGGCAGCCTTTTCATCGGCTGGATGGCAGCGGCGTCCATGATACTTGGCAACGTCATGGCCCTCAGACAGACCAATGTCAAACGGATGATGGCTTACTCGGGGATCGCTCAAGCCGGCTATCTGCTCGTGCCGTTCGTACCGCCGACGACACTCTTTTTCAGTGAAGTTCTTTTCTATCTCTTCGGCTATCTCTTGGTCAGCTTTGGTGTCTTCGCTGTCATCATGGTCGTGTCCCGAGAGCAGCAGACAGAGGATCTGAAAGGATTCGCCGGCTTGTATCATCGCTCCCCCGTGATGGCGATCTCGATGACGATTTTCATGCTGTCTTTGGCGGGTATTCCGATTACAGCCGGATTCTTCGGGAAGTTCTATCTGTTTATGGGTGCACTCGCGCAGGAAAACTACTGGCTGTCCGCGATCATGATCGTGACCAGCGTGATTTCCTACTACTACTACTTTGGGATCATCCGGCAGATGTACATGCGTGCGGGGGAGAACGAAGCTCCGTTGTCCGTTCCCAAAGGGATATGGGTCTTTATCTTCATCTTGGCGATTGCGACTGTATTCTTCGGTGCTTTCCCAGGCTTGGTAACAGACTATATCCAGGCGACGTTCAATCCTTCGTTTGATTTTGGCAATATGTTGCCGACCCGAACACCATAACACTCGTCATGTGAAATAGTTTCAGGTACAATAGGGGGGATGGCCGCAAACAGGCTGTCCCTTTCTTTTTGATAAGGAGGAACCGATTGTGCCGACCGATCTATACGGGTTCTTGAGCATTATCCTGTCCATTATCTTTATTGGATTGAGCTGGTGGGCCTTGCAGTCGATCCGCTTTGAAAAAATTTTGAAAAGGCCAAACGGTGCCCAGGCGAAGCTGCTGCAGATTTTTTTGTCTATCGTCATCGGCTATGAACTGTCCCGTTTTTTCCTCGATTACCTGGGTTGGTCCATGGTATTCGGCAATCTTTTTACCTGATCCACGAGCCGTCTTTCGATTTATCTGGTATATCCACCCAATTTCATGTGCAAACTGAGAAGTACAAAGAGAGCATGAAAAAGGGGAGCGAGAACAGATGAAAACGTGGTCGCCTTGGTTGTCAATAGTTGCACTCATCGTCGTGGGAATGGTCTACTGGATACCGGCACTGGCAAAAGAACAGGTCGCGGATCATCAAGTCGCAGGTCGATTGCTTGCCATCATCGAAGAGTCGGGAGCGACTGATCTGGAGGTTCAGATGCGCAGCCGCGTATCGCTTGGAGAGGTAGAGAGTCCGGATGCGTTGAAAGAGTTGGCAAACAAGTGGGCGGCAGAGCTCTCAGTCCCTATGGCTGATGACGCTCTTGCCAGACAAGATCATGTGGTTACGTATCAAGCAAATCTTTTTCAAAACGGCGTTCATATGAGCGTCGAACTTACAGGGGTTTCCAAAAATGGTACATTCGATACATATCTAGTGTGGCAATTGATTGGAAATCGTAAATCACTACCATATATGGAATCTATACAAGAACATTGGACTAAAGCCTTGTCAAAAGCCGACTTTATTCCGCAATTTAGTACTTGTATTCGCGGAATGTACAATGATAAGATGAGTGTTGATCAACAGGAGGGTAGGATTTTGTCGATTTTTAACGCCCTCCAGGCAAAAGAAAGAGAACGTTTAAAAGATGAGACGGTTGTTAGCATCTCCGGTTATACCGATTGGTGGGACTCGTCCATCATGCTAGACGGTGAAAAGATGAATCTGCAAGTGGCGACTCATCTCGATCGTCAGGCAGGTACGCGAATTACCGTAGGTACACCAATCATTACAGTGGAATATTAGCACGCGGAGGGGTACACATTGGATAAAATGATTGTCCGCGGTGGTAAGGCATTGGTAGGAAACGTCAAGGTTTCCGGCGCCAAAAATGCCGTACTCCCTATCATTGCAGCATCGATCCTGGCTGAAAAGGGGACGAGCGTCATCTCAGATGTCCCGGCTCTTGACGATGTCAGAACGATATGCGACCTCTTGAAATCGATGGGAATTTCCCTTACATATGATCATGAAGTGCTGACGATTGACGCTTCGTCGCTGTCAAGTGTAGAAGCTTCCTATGAGCTGGTTCGCAAAATGCGCGCTTCATTTTTGGTCATGGGCCCCTTGTTGGCGAGAAAAGGACGAGCTCGTGTCGCCTTGCCAGGTGGTTGTGCCATTGGAACGAGACCGATTGATCAGCATCTCAAGGGATTCGAGGCGATGGGAGCCAAGATCGATATCGGCCAAGGCTTCATCGATGCCAGTGTCGAGGGGCGATTAAAGGGCGCAAAAATCTACTTGGATATCGCCAGTGTCGGGGCAACTGAAAATATCATGATGGCAGCCGCTTTGGCTGAAGGGACAACTGTCATTGAGAATGCGGCCGAGGAGCCGGAAATTGTGGATCTGGCAAACTACCTTAACCGGATGGGAGCCAAGATCCGCGGAGCTGGTACTGGCTCGATTCGCATCGAAGGAGTCGAGTCGTTGAAGGGCTGCACCCATTGCGTCATCCCGGACCGAATTGAAGCAGGTACCTTCATGGTTGCTGCGGCCATTACGGGCGGAGATGTCTTTGTGGAAGGCGCGATATGCGATCACTTGAAATCCGTTACCGCCAAGCTGCGCGAGATGGGTGTCGAGGTGGATGAACAGGAAAATGGCATTCGCGTGACTCGCAAAGGCAAGCTCAAGGCTGTCGATCTGAAGACGTTGCCATACCCTGGCTTCCCAACGGACATGCAGTCGCAAATGATGGCGCTCTTGCTCGTCTCGGAGGGGACCAGCATCGTGACCGAGACGGTCTTCGAGAATCGCTTCATGCACGTCGAAGAATTCCGCCGGATGAATGCGAACATCAAGATTGAGGGACGCAGCGCGATCGTCGAGGGCGGCAGCAAACTGACGGGCAGCAAGGTTGCGGCTACGGATTTGCGCGCTGGTGCGGCACTGGTTCTCGCAGGCTTGGTCTCCGAAGGCGAGACGGAAGTGACAGCTTTGCACCACATCGACCGCGGCTACGTCCACTTTGTGGAAAAGCTGCAAGCCTTGGGCGCAGATGTGGAACGCTATGTCCATCAAGAACAAAAGCAGGAAGCAACCGCTCCTGAACCACTGAAAATCAATTTTTCCCCTAATTTTGCCTAAGCGTTTCGTTTAGGCGACTAGTAGGGCAAAGCGAAAGCTCTCTCTTAGCAGAGAGCTTTTTTGCGCTTTCAGACAACTCGCTCTAACATTCTCCCTTCTCTCTCACTCTCTCGTTCTATCGCCCGCGGAAGGCACATAGACTGGAAGTGTCAGCACGAAACGGGGAGGATAAGGAGCATGAAACGTTATCTCGTCATGTGGTTAGTCGCTTTGCCAGTCTTGCTCGTATTCATGCCAGCCGCTCTGGTCTATCTTTTTTCTTCTGGTTTTCAGGAGGGAACGGAAGGGGTGGCAGTCGTCTCGCAACCGCAAAACCAGGCTGTAGTGGAGCCCGGTTTGGAAGTGAAGGTATACCGTTCTGAGAAAAAAACGGTGGAAACCTTGCCGCTCGAAACCTACATCACAGGCGTCGTAGCAGCCGAGATGCCCGCGGAGTTTGAACTGGAGGCGCTCAAGGCACAGGCGATGGCAGCAAGGACGTATATCGTCCGCAGGCTAAGCGAAGGCAAGTGGCAGGATGTCCCCGAGGGGGCGCATGTGATGGACACGGTCGCTCATCAGGTGTATATGGACACGGATCAGCGCAAGCAAAGATGGGGCGAGCAATTTGAGTGGAAAAACAAGAGAATCGAACAAGCGGTGCAAGCGACTGCGGGCATCGTCCTGACGTATCAGGGCAAGCCGATTGATGCGACCTTCTTTTCGACCAGTAATGGCTTTACGGAGAATTCAGGAGAGTATTGGGAGCAGCCCATCCCGTATTTGAAAAGCGTAGCAAGCCCCTGGGATATCGATTCTCCCCGCTATCAGGAGACCGTCGTCTATTCGACCGCAGAGCTGGAAAAAAGTCTAGGCGTAAAGCTGGCTCAGGAGGCTTCGACCAAAGGCTCCTGGTACAAGGTCATCTCTACCACGACAGGGAATCGAATCGGACGGATTCACATCGGCGGCAAGGATTTTACTGGGCGAGAGATCCGGGAGAAGCTGAACCTCAACTCTTCTTCTTTTACGATGGAGTTGCGCGGGAATCAAGTGTATATCACCACCAAAGGGTATGGTCACGGGGTAGGCATGAGTCAATGGGGAGCAAACGGAATGGCCAAGACGGGCAAAAATGCGGAGCAAATCGTGAAGTACTACTATCAAGGAGTAGACTTGCAGAATTTTAAGCAAATCATTCCGGTCTAGCAGAAAACAGATAATTTTTTAATTTTCCCTCCTCTCTCAGGTTTATACGTCAAAATTCTGGCGATACTGAGGGATGAGGTGATGAATAAAATGGAAGATCAAAAAAATCAAAATCAACCGATTCCATTCCGAAAGTCAAGTTTTTGGAAGAAAATGTTGGGTAAGAAATGGGCGTTTCCAGCGATCTACATCGGCGCCGCAGCTATCATTCTCGCTTTTGTGATGTGGTATCAGGGTAATGTCATCCAGACTGTCTCCGAACTGACCAATCCGGCGGACGGAGTAGTGGTGACCAATCCGGCGGAAGGTACCACAAATCCTGAAGCTGGAAAAGAAGGCGACGATGCAGTACCCGTAGCTGGAAGTGTCGAACCGCTTGCATGGCCGGTAGGCGCTGGAGTGATGTACGATCAGGGCATGAGCTTCTATGATGAAGAAGCAACTGCTGATGTGCAGGAAAAAGCGTTGATCAAGTACGAGAGTTCCTACTTCCCGCACACAGGGATTGATCTCAAGGCTGTAGACGGAAAAAGCTTTGATGTCGTCGCAGCACTGGCAGGGAAGGTAACCAAAGTGGAGAACGATCCGCTGGTTGGTCGCCTTGTAGAAATTGAGCATGAAGGCAACATGGTCAGCGTGTACCAGAGTCTGGAGAACGTCTCGGTCAAACCAGGCGATGAAGTGACCCAAGGACAGGTGCTCGGTACTGCAGGACGCAGCGAGTACGAAAAAGAAGCGGGAGTTCATCTCCACTTTGAAGTACGCGTCGATGGAAAAGCGGTCAATCCGGAAAAATACCTGATTCAACCCGAAGCGAAAAATCAATAATGACGTGAAACACCTGTAAAAGCCCGTCTTTTACAGGTGTTTTTTTTGCATTTGTACAACCTGTGAAAAAAAGTTGCGGCCGTGCTGGCTTGTCAGGCTTGGAAACGTAGAATATGTGTCCGCACCCACCCATATATTGTATCAGACAATGTAGATACAAGGAGGCGAGTGACGTGCACGACTACATCAAAGAGCGGACCATCAAAATCGGCCGATATATTGTAGAGACGCGCAATACGGTTCGGATGATCGCCAAAGAATTCGGAGTGTCCAAAAGTACAGTGCACAAGGACCTGACAGAGCGGTTGCCTGAGATAAATCCAGAATTGGCCAACCAGGTAAAGGAAATTTTGGAATACCACAAAGCAATTCGCCATCTGCGCGGAGGAGAAGCGACCAAAATCAAGTACAAGCGCCGCAGCAAAAAAGTCATGGTAGAACAGGAGGAGAGTGTGTAAGAAATAATTTCCTTGTCCTCTCACGTGTAAGAGCCTATGATATGATGTAGGAATGTAACTGGTAACAGGGAGGACCTTTCAATGTTTGGCAAAGATATCGGGATCGACTTGGGGACGGCCAATGTCTTGGTGTTCGTAAAAGGCAAGGGGATAGTCCTGGATGAACCATCTGTCGTAGCAATCGACAATCATACCAAAAAAGTGTTGGCTGTAGGAAATGAAGCTCATCGCATGGTAGGCCGTACTCCTGGGAACATCGTAGCGATCCGGCCATTGCGTGAAGGTGTCATTGCAGATTTTGAGATCACGGAAGCAATGTTGAAGCATTTTCTGACCAAAATCGGTGGAAAAAGCATGTTTGCTCGCCCGCGCATTTTGATTTGCTGTCCGACAAACATTACTTCCGTGGAGCAAAAAGCGATTCGTGAAGCGGCTGAACGAAGCGGCGGGGCCAGAGAAGTGTTTATTGAAGAGGAGCCAAAAGTGGCAGCCGTAGGGGCTGGCATGGAAATCTTTCAGCCGTCCGGAAATATGGTCGTAGATATCGGTGGCGGTACGACAGATGTAGCGGTACTCTCCATGGGCGACATCGTCACGTCTTCCTCCATCAAAATCGCCGGCGATACATTTGATGTGGCAATCATGCGATACATAAAGAATAAGTACAAATTACTGATCGGGGAACGTACGGCTGAAGATATAAAAGTTCAGATTGGCACCGTATTCGGCGGACGCCAGGACGAAATGGACATCCGTGGACGCGACATGGTAAGCGGCTTGCCGCAAACCATTACGATTCGCTCCGAGGAAGTCCAAGAAGCCCTGGCTGAGTCGGTGAGTGCAATTGTACAAGCATCAAAATCTGTTTTAGAACGAACACCTCCAGAACTTTCTGCCGATATAATTGATAAGGGTGTATTCCTGACTGGCGGTGGCGCACTTTTGCACGGCATTGACCAGATGTTGGCAGAAGAACTGAAGGTTCCTGTGCTGGTAGCTGATGAGCCGATGATGTGCGTAGCCAAGGGAACGGGTATGATGTTGGATTACTTGGACAAAGTACCTACCCAACGGAATAAGAAATTGTTCAGGGGGTAAGATCTCGTGATCAGAGGCTTGTATACGTCTGCATCAGGCATGTTGGCCTTGCAGAATCGACAGGAAACACTGGCGGCGAACCTAGCAAATATCAACACACCTGGCTACAAGCAGGATGTGGGGGTGATGCGCGCTTTTCCGGAGCAGCTCATCGCCCGAATTCGCGATCAGCAGGGGCCGGATATCCAAGGAATGCCTCAAATGACGGGACAAGCAGCAGTTATTGGCCGTCTGCATACTGGCGTGTACATGTCGGAGGCATTGCCCATGTTTGGACAAGGTGACATCGCCGAGACGCATAATCCCTATGATGTTGCCTTGATGGACAACCTGCAGCCGGATGAGGACGGAAATGAGCGTCGCCTCTTTTTCAGTGTAGCCCGGATGGAGGATCTGGAACAGCCGGCTGATCCGGAGCAGATCCGCTATACGCGAAGTGGCAATTGGAACGTCAATGCTGATGGATACCTGGTCACTCCGGATGGCTATTATGTGCTGGACAACCAAAATACGGCGATTCGCATCAATGATCCGATGGGCGTAAGTGTGGGACAGAACCTGCTGATCGGCACCGCTGGAGAATTGATGTACGAAGATCCGGATACGGGCGTAATGACCGCAATGCCTAACGAACGGTTGGGGCTTGCCGTCATCTCTACTCCACAGATGCTGGTTCGCGAGGGAGTGGGTGTATTTCGCTATGAAGGCGACATAGCTCCACTCACACTGGAAGAGGCAGAAGCGGAAGATCAGACTGCCCTGGCTGCTGGCGAGTATACACAATCCCGGATAGAAGGACGCTACGGTACCAAGCAAGGCTGGCTCGAGCGGGCCAATGTAGATCCGGCGCAAACCATGACCGATATGATGACGGTCCTGCGCGCCTATGAAGCAAATCAACGGGTTATGACCACGATAGACGGTACGTTGGAAAAGGCAGCGAATGATATCGGCAAGGTAAACGGGTAAACTAGGGGGTAAGGATCAAGATGCAGTCGCTTAATATTTCATCTTCTGCGCTGCGAGGCATCCAATACGCGCTTGACAACACTGCGAACAACATGGCGAATCTGGAAACAGCCGGATATAAGCGCCGAGCGGCCTCATTTTCCGAGTTGCTTGCTGATTCAATGAACGAGCAGCCCGCACTGGACCGGGAAAATCGGAATTCGCCTGTTGGACTTCGCATGGGCAGCGGAGCCAGACTGGGCATGACCAAGCTGGATATGGCTCAAGGCAGCATGAAGCCGACAGATGTGCCGACGGATCTGATGATTCAAGGTGAAGGCTTTTTTATGGTTGGCTCGCAGATGAGAGATGCGAACGGTGTTATGAAGGAAGAATTCCTGATGACGCGAAACGGAAACTTTCACCTGGAGCATAATAACTACTTTAACGGATTTGTGCTTGTTGCACCTACTGGCCATATCTTATTGGGTGAAAACGGGTCTCCCATTGTAATCGGTGAGGATGAGATCAGAGATTTTGAGGTATCTGAAGATGGTTACATTGCAGCGAATGGCAATCCCACGTTTGAGCGGATCGGCCTCTGGAAGTCGGATAACCCAGACCAATTGAAGCAGATCGGCGAGAACCTCTACGATCCCGAGCTGCAAGAAGGTCAAGATCCTGCTGATGTATTCACATCCTCTTGGGACAACATGATTGCTACGATACGTCAAGGCGCATTGGAAGCCTCCAACGTAAACATGCAGGAAGAAATGTCTCAACTGGTGAACATTCAGCGTGCCTACCAGCTCAACTCACGGGCTATCGGCATCAGTGATCAGATGATGAGCATTGCGACATCGATACGGACCAGATAATTCCGCTCAGCAGATGGAGGATACGACAATGAACCAAGGAAAGGGACAGCGGTTCCCGCGAGATACCCAAGAGGTTACTCAAAAAGAACGTGTCAGGAGCGGCAAGAGCTTGCCTTTGACGTTGGCCAAAGTCTTGTTGGTCCCGATCCTGCTCTTTTTCTCTCTGGTCATCGGTTTAATGATTGGATACGGTTCGCTTGGGGACAAGCCAGCCGCAGAGGTTTTCGACTTAGGGACCTACAAGCATATGTACGATCTGCTTTTTTCAGATACGCAGTAGAGGATGTATTTTAAGCGGCCCGGACCATTGGTTTGGGCCCTGCGATTTTTCTTGTGGACTTGTTGTTTAGATTGTCCGCAGAGTATAATGGACCCGTTGGTTGAAAAAGGAAGTGCAGTTTTTCTGATACGGAGGGATATCCGTGAATCTTCCTAATGCGCTTACGATCTTTCGCATCGTTCTCATCCCTTTGTACCTCTACGTGTTTTTTTCGGGACTGCCCTACCACCTGGAGATTGCACTGGGAATACTGTTGGTAGCAGGCCTGACAGATATCGCGGATGGGTATATCGCGAGGAAGCACAAGCTCGTGACCACGTTTGGGGTCATGATGGACCCTCTGGCGGATAAATTGATGATGCTGGCTGTCATTGCCTCGTTTTTTCTCACGGAGCGGATCAGCGTATGGGCGACGCTGTTTTTCTTTGCCCGGGATGTGGCGATGATCGGCGTGGCTGCTGTCTACCATTTCAGAGGGAAAAAGACGGTGCCAGCCAATGCCTACGGAAAGCTGACCACTGTATTGCTGTATCTGGTCATCCCCTTGGTGATGTACCGCTACCCTTACAGTGAAGCCATTTTATGGTCGGTCATTGCGTTCTCTTTTTTAGCAAGCGCGATCTACCTGGGGAAGTTTCGATTATTGAACAAACCTGATTGATCAGTTGGAAAAAGAGCACTTCCTCAGGAAGGGAAGGAAGTGCTCCTTTTATCTCAACCCCGGACTCCCCAAGTACGGAGGCGGGTGGTTGAAAATAGTTTCAGTCTGCTGCATGTTCTTCATGCATGGACAAGCCTAGATAAGTATGGAAATGGAGCGGTGTTCATGGAAATCAAAGCACCTTTGGATAGCGTACAGATTCAGGCCATTATTCCACATCGGTACCCGTTTTTGCTGGTGGACAAGATTGTCGAGCTTGATTTGGGCAAACGAGCTGTCGGATTGAAAAACGTTACGATCAATGAGCCATTTTTCCAGGGCCATTTTCCGGGTTACCCGGTGATGCCAGGCGTGCTGATCGTCGAAGCATTGGCACAGGTAGGGGCTGTAGCGATGCTGAGCATGGAGGAACATCAAGGAAAAATCGGCCTATTCGCCGGCATTGACGGATTCCGTTTCAAGGATCAGGTAAAGCCGGGCGATACGTTGATCCTCGAAGTGGAATTGACACGCGTACGCGGCACGATTGGCAAAGGACACGGTCGTGCGCTGGTAAACGACAAAGTGGTTGCAGAAGGCGATCTGATGTTTGCACTGACTGCTGGTGCTGACCAGGCACATTCTTGATCTATCTTGAATGTGCTTTTCTTTTCAGTTAGAATGGCATCTGGGAACATTCTTGATTCGTTGACCGTCTAATGTACTGAAGGTGAAATCATTGACCAGTCCGGTTGCAAATATTCTCGGCGTATCGTTTACGACTCGCGGCTTTGACGAAACCGTAGCTCACCTGACACAACGGATTGACAGCGGAGAACAGACACATGTAATGACCGCCAATCCGGAAATTGTGATGCTTGCGAAAGGCCACTCAGCCTTTCGATCGATAGTAGACCAAGCCTATGTGGTGCCAGATGGGATTGGGATTGTCTACGCCGCAAAATGGACGAATCAGCCGATCTATGAACGTGTCACCGGGGTTGAGCTTGTGGAAGCCCTGATGGCCGAGGCTCATAAAAAACAGTGGAATGTGTATTTGTTGGGTGCGACTCCGGAAGTAATCAGGCTGGCAGCGGAAAAACTGTCCAACCGCTATCCGCAGGCGCGCATTGTCGGGTATAGAGACGGTTATTTTCGGCAAGACGAAGAAGAACAAATCGTCCGGGAGATCGCAAGCAAGAAGCCGGAGCTGCTTTTTGTCGCGATGGGTTCACCCAGACAAGATGAATGGCTCGCCCGGTATCGCGATCAGTTGAACGCTTCGCTGATGATGGGTGTGGGCGGCACCTTCGATGTGATTTCAGGAAAAGTAAAACGTGCCCCCCTTTTTTGGCAAAAGTTGAATCTGGAATGGTTGTACAGACTAATGGCAACGCCATCTCGTTGGAAACGGCAGCTGGCGATACCGAGATTTGTTTGGACCGTCTTCAGGGAAAAGTGGAGAAACCGCTCATAGAGCACCCGTAGAGAGGAGACAGCCGATGTCTACATCAATCTTCGGATTTTTGACTTCGCTGATCATTGCATTTATAGCTACACCTTATGTGAAAAAACTGGCTGTAAAAGTAGGAGCTGTGGATGCGCCCAACCAGCGCAAGGTCCACACACGGATCATGCCGCGCATGGGTGGATTGGCCATATACCTCGGTTATATGGTTGCCTTCTTCCTGTTCGTTCCGTTCGCGGAGAAAACGGAGATGCTGGGAATTTTTATCGGCAGCACGATCGTCATGCTGGTCGGGATGCTCGATGACAAATATCAGCTTTCCCCAAAATGGAAGCTGCTCGGTCAGCTTTTGGCGACCGTCATCGTCGTCGTCCCCTTTGGATTAAAGATCGGCGTGGTCAATCTGCCGTATTCCGGCAGCTTGGATTTTGGCAGCGGCTGGCTTTTGTGGCTGGCTGTCCCGATCACGATGTTCTGGATCGTCGGTGTGACCAATGCGGTCAACCTGATCGATGGGCTGGATGGCTTGTCGGCAGGAGTCTCGGCGATTGCCACAGCTACCATGGCGATCGTGGCCTTGCTGATGGACGAGTACAACGTCGCCATATACTGCTGTGTTCTGCTTGGTGCAATCCTAGGATTTCTGTACTTTAATTTTCATCCGGCACGCCTGTTCATGGGCGACACGGGTTCCTTGTTTCTGGGCTTCAACCTGGCGGCATTATCCATCATGGGCTTTAAGGAAGCACTGTTCGTTTCCTTCATCATCCCAATCGTAGTGTTGGGAGTTCCGCTCTGGGACACCTTCTTCGCCATCGTACGGCGAATCGTCAACAAAAAGCCGATATCCAGCCCGGACAAAGGCCATCTGCATCACTGCCTGTTGAACATGGGCCTGTCCCATCGCTCTACCGTACTGGTCATCTATACGATCAGCCTCTTCTTCGGAACGATGGCGATCCTTTTGACGAAGACGACGAAATGGACAACTCTCATCGTGATGGTCGCGCTGTTGATCGCGATCCATCTTGGGACGGAAATCGTCGGTCTGGTCAGCCGCA
Source organism: Brevibacillus panacihumi W25 (assembly GCF_000503775.1). Taxonomy (GTDB): domain Bacteria; phylum Bacillota; class Bacilli; order Brevibacillales; family Brevibacillaceae; genus Brevibacillus; species Brevibacillus panacihumi_A. Next base: position 110,012 of record NZ_KI629787.1, read on the forward strand.
GACATCGCCCGTTGATCAATATTTATCGTCGATTGAAAGTGAAAATGTCGGAGCGGCGGAGTCATCCGTAAGATCGTCCAGGTGTAATTTTCTAAAAACCCTTGAACAGAATGTGACAAGATCACGTCCTGTTCGAGGGTTTTTTCTGTTTTTCGACCATTCTTTCAGATAGTTTACTCTTAAGTTTTCGTCAAAATATACCGATAAAGGAAAGACGAGACTATGTTTAAAAGATTGCAAAGAAGAGGTGAAACGAGTGGCTAGAAACTTGCTTGGTAGTAAAACCTGGATTTCGGCAGTACTTGCTTTCTTGATGGTGTTCACAACACTGCTGCCGTTTGGTGCGGGTGTTGCTCAAGCTGCAGGGGGACTCCAGTTTATCGGCATCAGCAACAATACGACACCGACCAATCCCCATATTCATTATTCATCGACCATTGATATTCAAGGTACGTATCCAACGAATGTTGACGGGAATGACCTTCGTTATCAGGTTACTTCGTTAACTGGTTCGCAACCGTCTGATACGAGCAGTATAAAGCCTTCTCTCGATCCGGCTACACGTACGTTTACGTTTCGAAACATTTCACTCATTCCTGGAGTAAACGTCATTGCTTTTTCATTTAAAAATGGCGATTCGAACACCGATTTGTCCAAGGTATATGTTCAGTACAGCAATACGCCAATGTTCTCCGACTTGAGGCTCGATACAGTATTTATGGAATCGGATCCGACAATTGTCGAAGTAAACACTCCTCGCAATACCACATTGCGTCTTTCGGGAAAAGCTCCTAACGCAGATTCAATAGTAGTGACAAATAAGACAACAGGAAAAACATTTACGGACTACATTAAAAGGACTTCCAATACCTTTTCGGTTGAAGTGGAAACCCAAATTGGCTTGAACGAAATGGATATCCATGCCTATAGCAGCAATAAAGAAGTGGCATTGATGAACAGAAGTGTATTGGTGATACCAAAAAGTAATGCTGAAGGGGCTTCGGACCAGTTTTATGATGTGAAAATAACTGGGCCTGTTGACCCTAATCCAACAAAAATTGAACAAATTCCACCAGCCAGAACAGAGGTAATACAAGCTTCTGGCTCAGGGCAGTTTGTGATTAGTGGGAAACTTTTGGTCAAGGTACAAGACGGGGCTACGATCCTTGACAAATACCAAAAAGACATCACCCCTCCTGATGCCCCTGTAGGATTAAAAGCTGTTACTGATTCAGTTGCAACTACAGTCGAGGGTATTGTGGAAGCAGATGCAACAGTTATTGTGAAAAAGGGAAACAATGAGCTTGGTAGAATACAGGCTGGGAGTAAAGGTGAGTTTAAATTTGATCTAAACGCAGTTCAACCGATTGGGACATCACTGAGCGTGACCGCAGTAGATGAAGATAAAAATAGTAGCTCTCCTTCAACTGTGATCGTTACAGAAAAACCGGATGATGAAAAGCCTGAAAATCCTGATGTTGCTGCATTTGATGTTACTACAGCAACACTAACTGGTAATGCAGAGGCTGGTTCGACCGTAAAAGTAATGGTGGGGAATCGATTGTTGGGAACAGATGTTACCCTACCTTCAGGGATATTTTCCGTGACACTATCCCCCGGTCCACTGCCAGGTACCACTTTAACTGTGACCGCTACGGATGCTGCTGGAAATATTAGTGATCCGACTGCATTTACTATTTCTGGTGGTCCGGTAACCAGAACAATCGTTACTCCTGAAGTGGACGCCGTAACGAATAAAGATACTAAAGTAACAGGAATTGCTGAGGCGCACACATTTATAGAGGTTTATAATGGAAACACCCTGCTAAATAAAAATGAGGTACAAACGGGTGATGACGGGAAATTTGAGGTAGAAATTTCCTCTCCACAACCAGCCAATACTCGTCTGACCGTTAAGGCAAATGATGGTGCAGGGGGAAATAGTAGTAATGAGGCTGTTGTAATTGTTAGGGTAGCGCCGACTACACCACCAGTAACTGCCGTACCGGCAAAACCGTCAGTAACCGCCTCTGTCTCCAATAAAGACACCGATATTTCTGTTAAAATTACAGATGGATCTACTTCGAGTATCTCTGTAAAAAAAGGAGCCAAGGTTCTTGGTACCAAACCAGTTACTGGGGCTGGTACGTACGTTGTAAATATTGCTCCAGTCGCAAATGGAGACAAGCTGTCGGTCATTGCAACAAACGCAAAAGGTGACAGTGATAAGGCAGAAGTGGTATCTGTTGTATCTAATAGCACTCTAGTCTTTACTTTGAATCGGTTAGATCAAAATGAAGAAATTTCATTAGATCTGACATACGAAGAGGATGAAAAGAGTATTTTGCCTTCCGGGTACAAAATATACAACATAGAAGGGGCAACATCATCTTCGCTTCAGTCAGATGGCGTATATGAAATGCAAATTGGGTATCAAACGCTAAGACAGAATGCAGACAATCTGTCCAATATTGTAAATGATGTCATCGTACAAAATCATCGATATCAGTTTGTATATAAGAGTACAGATGTTCCTAGATTTGGAAAAGTGACAAATGTATCTCACCCAGAAGCAGGAACAAACACAGAAACACGAATTCCGGTAAAGACAGACGGTAGTGTAAACGTAGTGAATATATTGCCTGCCAAGTTTGAAATTGAGACATTTAAAATGGGGACCCTACCAAAAAGTTCCGACTTTGCAGTCTATTTTAACAATAGTGAAACAAAGTTGAATGATGGCTCAGATTCAAAATCAAAGCAAGACTACGTATTTTCCAGCAAGAGCGGATCTATAACTCTGGAATTCCGTAATCTCCCGGCAAGCGAAACTACAGTAAAAGTAAAGTATCTAGATGATAAGGAGATTTCTTTCAAGGTAAAACCAGAAGTAGCTCCTTCGCTTCTCTTTTACTACACAGCATCCCGTGATGAAAAAGTGATTGACAGCTCATTGGAAATTACAGACTCTGATCCGAATAACTTTGTGATGGATGGCGGAGTCTTCCACGGAAAGTTGTACAATGTAAGTAGTACAAGAATTGAAGTGAGATTAAACGGCCAAAAAATTGATAATCCGTTCTATTCAGGTCCGACGAGAAATGCATCTGATAACGTAGTATGGTTCGAAATTCACAAGGATAAATTTTTGACAGATAAAAAGGAATGGAATTTAAAACAAGGGAATAACTCCCTCGTCTTTTCGTTAACAGATGACCCTAGAGTGAATTTTACTTACAACATTATCTACAACACTGAAAAAACTCCAAAGATTGAAGATGTCACGCTTAAGGTAGTAGAGAATAAAGGGGAAACAGAACTGGCGAAGAAGTCTTCCGATGCTGCTTATCGGACCTCGGCCCTTTTCTTGACCGAGTTCTCTTTTAAAGCGACCAACGTAGATGAAGGGGCTATCGCTACAATTACAAAAGACGGAAATGTCATTGCGAAATATAAGTTAAACGACAAGTCCGGAAACTGGGAGTTCCTAAACGACTCGGACTTTAAGAAATCCCGTGACGCAGCTATTAAAGGTAACACCCGTAATCTAGGAGCCATTTTCGATTCGACGACCTTCTCAAAAGGAAATAATATTCGCAACAAATTCACCTTCACCGCAGAAATGGATACAGATGAATATGGTCGAGAATTGGTCGAGGAACTTAGTGATGGCATGGGCCTGACTGGGGAGGAACTGGAGAACAGGCTGAAACTGTTCCCTATGACTCTCGCTAAAGGCGGAACGACGAATTACCAAATCGAGATTATCCAAGGTTCGGTCGCGACTCGGCACAATATCAGCATCACCCAGGATGCTCAAGCATGGACTGTCATTTCGCCAACCAAACTTGAAAATGCACAGTATATTACGGTGAATAGCAACTCTGTTCCAATCAAGATTTTTGCAGAAAAAGCAACCAAAGTGTTGTTTGGAAAAACGGAAGCAGTTGCCTATAATACTGACTTCCCTGATTATAAGTATGACTCGGACACAGGCAAACTCATCCCCGAGACATACTACGTATTCGAATCCAACGTGACCTTGAAGCCCGGTCTGAACACGATCAAATTCACGGTTCAGTTCGGCAGCAACAGCTACAACGACGAGATCAAAATCTTCAACCTGAACTCGGCGGTAGGTGGTGCTGAGAGCCGGGATGTATTTGGCAAAAAGCTTTCTTTCAGTGTATTTGAAAAAGCATTTGAACTGAAATTCCCATCAGGTACCGTCCTGCTGGCACCACAAAGCAATAAGGCAGGTTCGGAAGTGAATGCTCCTCAAACTGACATTTTCACCAACGTTCCGATCTATTTCGGTATTGCGGATCGTACGAATGGTCAAGTCAGCATCGATGACCATGGCCTGAAAAGAGATATGGAAGATTTGCTTCGCATCACCTCTGATTTCAACTATGCCAGCCCGCTCTACTATGTAGACGCAGGGAATGCCAAGCATGGCAGCATGGATGAAGATGAAGATCGGGCACCAGGGGGCCGTGACCCATACTTTGACGGAACGGTAAACAACGTGAAGATGGAACCGTTCATTGAGCGCTGGAGATACAATCTCGTGCCGAGCAAAGTCGGAACGGTTTCGATCAAGTACGATCCTTCCATTGTCAATGCGGCGAACAATATCCTCACCGTGTTCTACAATAACGGGGATGAATGGATCAATCTGGGCGGTGTCGTGAACACTTCCAAAAAGACGGTCACTGTGCCATTTAAAGGCTTCGGCTATTACATGGTCATGAAAACGCGCGAAACCTTCTCTGATGTAATCAACCATCCATTTGCGCGTGACGCGATTGAGACCTTGTACGCCAAAGGAATCATGAATGATGCACCAGGAAGCGGTTTCGGTACCGAGTTGAAAATCACTCGCGGCGAGTTCGCAACGATGCTCGTAAAAGCGCTGGATCTGCCAATCAATGCCGGGCCATATAGCGGCAACAGCGAAAGAAACCCGACCGAACCTTCTTTCAATGACGTCCATCCGGATTTTGACGATTGGAATTACGAGTACAAGTATATTGAAACGGCAGCTCGTGCAGGGATTGTGCGCGGAAAGAGCACACGCGGCTTCTTCCCGGATGATCCACTGACACGTGAAGAAGCGACAATCATGATTGCGCGTGCGCTCAATCTGAAGCTGGGCAATGCAGATGCAGCCATGCTGGCTCTGGGCAAGTCCTTTACAGACGGACAACAAACCGGCTACTATGCTGCTCCATCCGTACTGGCAGTAACCAAAGCCAAAATCATGAATGGGGAAGTCAATGATCCATCGGCTAAAAAGCCAACCTATCGCTTCAATCCAAAAGGGGATTTGACCCGTGCAGAGATGGCGATCATTACGATTCGGATCATGACTCAACTGAAAAAATTGCCGAAGTAAAATAACAAAGCAAAAGAGCTGAAGCAACGATAACCGCTTCAGCTCTTTTCTTTTCCGTACTTGTCCACTTGTTCACGCAGCAGATAGATTTCCCTTTCATGCTCCCAGACTTTTGTCTCTATGAATGCAAGATGTTTTCTCTTCCCGCTCTGTTCCTCCCGCATCTCACGGACTTCCTCATAGAGCTTATCCAGCCGCTCGTTTGTATTGGTAATAGCCTGAAATAGTTCCGCACACATGTCCTCCACGTGGCGTGTAAGGGTTTCTTGGCGTTCCATGCGCTGTTCTAGTTGTTCAAAGCGCTTGTCATGTTCATCCAGTCTTTTCTCAATTCGATCTAATCGCTGTTCGATCCGTTCAAACCGTTGGTCAATCTGTTCGAACCGCCTTTCCATGTGTCCGAACAAATCGTCCAGGCGGGACAGGACTTGACCTGCTAAGCTATTGTCATCACCCGTTGAATGACCCATATAGAAGCCTCCCTTTATGCACGACTTTTATATGAATATCGTAAGCGAAGATAGAAGCCGCGGCAAGTATATCTACTCCTCATCCCCCACCGCTTCGACAGGCACTTCGACATACTCCTTCTCGCCAAACACAACCTTCGCCTGACCGTTCGTCAAATCGACCATCCCTGCGACGAAAGCATCCTGTTCACCCTCGGGAATCAGCACATGGGCGGTTACTTTATCTGTAAAATCCGTCCCGATTACCCGATGCTCCCCGAGACGCAGTTCATTTTCGACTTTTCCCCACCAGGTGTAATCCACTTGTACGGAGATCTTTTGATGCAAGGTATGGACGACGATGCGTGCCGCTTTGAGCGCTGTGACGGTCCCTGCTGTATAGGCGCGGACCAATCCCCCGGCCCCCAGCTTGATGCCGCCAAAATAACGGGTCACGACCACGACTGTATCCTTCACTCCATTTTTCTTGATGCATTCCAGAATCGGCTTTCCTGCGGTTCCGCTCGGTTCGCCATCATCGCTGGAGCGCTGGATCTGGTCGTTCTCCCCAATCACGAACGCCGAACAGTTGTGGGTCGCATCCCAGTGTTTTTTCTTGATCATCGCGATGAAAGCCGATGCTTCTTCTTCCGTCGTCACCCTCTGGGCATACCCGATAAATCGAGAACGTTCTATTATAATGTCATCTTCTCCGTAGCCTGCTACTGTCTTATACTGATGCAGCATCTTCTTTCACCTCTAGAAAAGGATAGCATGCAAAAACAAAGTTCGCGATTCCTGAAATGTTTTTGACACAAAATCGTATTAGTATTACGAAGAGGAGTATGCGAAAATGAAAGAAAAAGGACCCATGTGCAAATAGTGGCAATGGATTCATTTTTCGTGTACGAAACATTCTCTTGTGTTATATTGTTTGTGGGACAAACTGTAATATTTTGATCAGAAGGAGTGTACATGATGAACTTTCCATACTCGTCGAAAAAATGGCAAAAGATCAGTATGGCAGCAGTCTTGACTACTGTACTCGGCGTCGGTTCCTTGACCGCCTACGCGAATACGGGCACAGACGAAGCCAAAGCGACTGAGACATCGACACAAGCTGAGCAATCAGCCGATACGGCTAAACCTGCCAATGCAGAAGAGCCAAAAGCTGCAGCGAAGGAAGCTACAGCCGAGAGCAAGGCAACAACTACTGCAGAACAAACCAACACGACAACCAAACCAGCAGCGACTGTTGGATTGGAGAATCTGACGCTGGAAAAAGCGATTGAACAGGCGCTTGAAAGCAACGCTCAACTGGAGACTGCTCGCTTGAACGTAAAAAATGCAGATCTCAACTCCATGCTGGCATACAAAACACCAGCCCAAATGCCGGATGATATGATCGGTACTCTGGATGCGGCCAAAGCGAAATACGTAAACAACGCAACTATTGAGATGAACCGCAAGCTCAATGCATTGAACTTGAAGGCCACAGAGAGCAAGATCAAACTGGGCGCACAACAAGCCTACTATGATTTGCTCTATGCTCAAGATGACTACAATCTGAAAAAACAAAGCTTGGCTCGTGCCGAGGCCCAACTGAAGGTAGCGAAAGCAGCCTTTGAAGTTGGAACCAAGGCGAAAACAGATGTACTCCAGGCAGAGATGGGCTTGGCCGGTGCACAGGCTGCCTTGACGACAGCGCAAAACAATCTTGAGATCGAACGCATGGATTTGAATGATTTCCTTGGCGTGGATCTGGACAAAAAGTGGAACATTATCGTCTCCCACAAACAAACTTCTCCGGTTACGCAAACACTGCAACAGGCAGAAGCCGAGGCATTGCAAAAACGCGTGGAGATGACACAGGTAAAAGAAGAGCTGAAGCTGGCAGAGCTAAACGTGGAGCTTGTGGAGAAATACTCCGTCATGGCTACTTATCAAGGCCGTATCGCACGAAATAATGTAGAAACGGCAAAGCTGGCGATCGAACAGAAGGAGCGCGAGATCTCCAAGGAAGTGGCTCAGGCCTACTACAACCTGAAAGCTGCGTACCAGGCGATCGAGTTCCAGAAGAAGGCCCAGGAAGCAGCTGCGGAGAGCTATCGCTTGACCAATCTGCGCTTTGAAAATGGGCTTGCGACAACCCTGGAAGTGATTCAGGCAGAAGAAGAGCTGTCCGATCGCGAGAACCAGTACCAACGTGCAATCCGTACTTACAATCTGGCGGTAGTCAACTTCCAGACAGCTTTGGGCAACTAAGGGAATCCCTACAAAAATTTGATCACAATTGGAAAAAGGTTGAGGAGTGACAGACTGCCGCACGTACCCTATAATACGATTTGTGGCGGATGTCACTCGTACATAATCCAAGTGAATACGACCACCAAAAAAGTTTTAAACTTTTTTTCAAAGGCTGCGCAACTTTTGCTGAGCTGAGGCGTTTAATAGGATGTCACACGAAACACGGGGAATTGTGTAAAAAAGATTCACGAATTCTAGCTACTGTGTTACACTAGTGATTGTTGCATTTTACACAATACTGTATATACTAGAGAATTTTAACACGGAAAAAGCGATGCTGTCCTGCGGAAGGAGGTGACACGCGCTTGCAGGATTCGGGCTTTAAAAAGAAAGATAGATTAACAACGAATATTCCCCAAGAACAATTTGTTTATACTAGAGGAGGAGAACACAAGGTTATGAAAAAGGTTGTTAACAGTGTACTGGCTAGTGCTCTAGCACTTACAGTTGCTCCTATGGCTTTCGCTGAAGAAGCAACTCAAGCTCCAGCAATGGATGCTAACATGGAAAAAACGGTAAAACGTTTGGAAGCACTTGGACTGGTTGCTGGTTATGGAAACGGCGATTACGGCGTAGACAAAACCATCACTCGTGCTGAGTTCGCTACTCTGATCGTTCGTGCTCGCGGACTGGAGCAAGGTGCGAAACTGGCTCAATTCCAATCCACTTTCACTGACGTACGCACTACTGACTGGTTCTCCGGTTTCGTAAACGTAGCGTCTGGTCAAGACATCGTTAAAGGTTTCCCAGACAAATCCTTCAAACCGCAAAACCAAGTTACTTATGCAGAAGCAGTTACTATGATCGTTCGCGCTCTGGGTTATGAGCCAGCGGTTAGAGGCGACTTCTGGCCAAACAACTTCATCGCAAAAGCTTCCGAGCTGAACATTGCGAAAAACATCGCAGCTCCAAACAATGCCGCAACTCGTGGCGAAGTTTTCAAAATGCTGGACAACGCACTTCGCGTAAAACTGTTGGATCAAATCGAATTCGGTACTGACATCCGTTTCGAATACTCCAAAGAAACTCTTCTGACTAAATACCTGAAAGTAACCGTTCGCGATATGGACTGGGTGAACGACGAGAAACTGGATGGCGAAGATCTGCCATTCGTAACTAACGTACCAGTTATCGGTCTGGGTACTCTGAAAGCTAACGAAATCACTCTTTCCGGTAAAGCAGCTGGTCTGGGCAGCAGCATGACTTACAAAGTTGCTGACGGCATCAACCCTAACGAGTTCGCTGGCCAACACGTACAAGTTTGGATCAAAGATGATGCTCCAAGCACAATCGTATGGATGGAAGGTTCCGCAGATGAAGATGTAATCATGGACCGCCTTGGCGACTTCTATTTGGACGGCACCAACATCAAAAACGACGGAAGCAAACTGTCCAAAGACAGCGACATCAAGAAGCTGAAATTGGAACTGGATGGCTCCGGCAAAACATACAAATTCAGTGAAGATGTAAAAGTTACTTACAACTTCCACACTTACGATTCGCTTGAGGCTTTGCAAGACATCATCACTGATACCGATGGCTTCGCTTTCTCTGCGAAACTTGTTCTGAACAACGACAACGAAATCAGTTACATTCACGTAATTGATGACCAAACCATGAACAAATCCGTAAAAGAAGTAAAATACGGATCCAAAATGATCGAGAAAATCGATGCAGACAAGAAAAAAATCTACAACCTGGATGACAAATCTTTCGGTGAGCTGGAAGATCTGGAAGAAGGTGAAGATTTCCTCGTATTCCTGGACAACAAACCTTCCAAACTGTCTGAACTGCAACCAATGGACGTATACAACGTCTACTATGCTGGTGGCGACGATGACAAATTGCTCGTGTTCGCTACTCGTAACGTTGTAGAAGGTAAAGTAGAGAAAATCACCATGAAGAGCGCTACTGACAACCGTCTGGTAATCGACGGCAAAACGTACCGCTTCCGTCTGGACCACTCCACTTACTCTGACAACGGCAACAAAGATATCGAGGATATCACTAAGAATAACCAAGACACCATCAAAGACCTGGATGGCGAAGAAGTAAAACTGTACCTGGATGCATCCGGCCGTATTCGTCACATTGAAACTGCTGATGCCATCACAGATCGTCGCTTTAAAGCAACTGTTAGCAAACAAGCTCTGTACAGCGGTGGAGACTTCAACTTCCAAGTAGTTTCCGAAAGTGGTAAAAAAGTTGACATCACTATCGATCCAAAAGACATCAAAGGTACTGATGGTAAACAATACCCTGAGGATAACGTAGAGGAAGACTTCGCACCAGACAAAGAAAACCCACTTCTGTTGGAAGTAACTTTGGATGCGAAAGGCGAAGCTGAAAAAGTAAAAGTTCTGCCTACCAAACTGTATAAGTCCTCTGGAAACGCTTGGTTGGATAATGCAGACGAAGACGAAGATATCCTGAAGCACAATGGTAAAGGATACGAAGTTACTAGCGATACTGCAATCTTCGACCTGACCAGCGAAATCGAAGGAAGCAAACGCAAAACCCTGAAAAAACCAGGTATTGCGAAGTTCAGCAAAATCGCTGACCAAAGAAACACTTCCGTTCTCTACACATTGAACGAAGACGATCTGGAAGTAGATGCTATCTTCGTGATTGAAGGTAAATCTGCTAGCAGCGATATGCAATATGGTCAAATCGTACAGTACGACCGCAGTGGTGGCAAACACACCATGAAAGTGGTAACTGTTGTTGACAAAGAAGTTAAAGAAGTTGAATACACGCTCGATGACAAGTCTAGCGAATTGACTGACAGAGGCATCAAAACAGGTGACTTTATCGCATTCAGCCTGAACGGCAGCGATGAAGTAGTTGTTGACGAAGTTGTTGAAGTAGTTGACGCTGCTGACGACATCGAGTCTCTGAAATTGCTGGATGAAGATGATTACAGTGATGCTGAGATCTACGACATCAGCGCTGCTATCGCAACCAAAATCGATGGCAACAAAATCACTTATGTAGCAAAAGACGAAGATGGTAAGAAGCTCGGCGAGAGAGACTACATCGTTCGCAGCAACACTGCTTACTTCAATGCTTATGACATCGAACCAGGTGACAAAGTTGAAGAGGGCGACTACATCGTTCTGTTCAGCACAGAAGACGTTGCTAGCCGTTACGACTATGTACTCTTCATCAACAGCAAGAAAGATGTTGAGAGAGAAGATCTCGAAACTGAAGGCTTCTTGGCTCAAGCTAAATATGATGAAGATGGTAACGGTGGCGGCGACGACGACATCACACCAGACCTGAAAGTTGACTCCTTGGCATGGTCCGGAGTTGACAAACTGGGCGGTCTGATGAAAGAGTTCTCCGTAACAGGTACTGCTGTTAAAGGTGCAGAAGTAGAAGTTACAATTGGTAAACAATCCAAAACTGTTACTGCAGATGACAAAGGTAAATTCACTGTAGAAGGCATCTTGGGTAAAGCTGATGTAACTGACGCTGTTATCACAGTAACTGTTGGTAAAGAGTCTAAAGAGTACGAAGTAACGATTGAACTCGAAGACTAATCTCCAATCAACAAGATAGTAGAGACTTGATACGATTGATAAGGGGCAGAGGGTTTACCCCTCTGCTCTCATTCAATCAAGAAGGTTTTAAACAGTACGGAGGAACACACTCACCTAAAGTACATACATCATGAGTGTTTCTCATAAAAAAAATTCCTATTTTTCAATCTGGAGGGGTAGTACGTGAATAAAAAGCTGGTCCTTTCTGTTCTTTCGACCGCAGTAGTAGCTAGCATGGCTTCCGCTGCTATGGCAAAACCACAACCTGGTTTCTATGTAGGTGGAGATGTTGACAAGTACTACAGCATCGATGCGTTCTTCGACAACTTTGACGACGCGTTGAACGAAATCATTGACGAAATCGGAGATACAGTATTTGTAGACACCAATGCAAATGCAGCTCCATTCGTAGAAGCATTGAATGCAGAAACTACTGAAGATCTCAACGCTATCTTGAAGCCAGCTACTAAAGCTACTTTCGGTGACAATGTTTACGCTAACGTTGGAGATCCAACTAAGCCTTACGATCCGGCTCAAGACCCAGATCTCGTCGATGGAACTCCTGTAGGTGATTTGGTTGTTGAAAGCGTAAGTGCTAATAACCTCACAACTGTAACTGTTAACTTCAACCAAGCAGTTGATGAAGTTGCAGCAGCTAATTTCTCTATCCCAGGTCTGACAGTAACATCTGCTACCCTGTCTGATGACAAGAAGGTAGCGACTCTTTCTGTAACTGGTACTGAACTTGGCAAAAACTACACAGTGACTATCTCTGGCGTGAAAGTAAACGCAGAAGTTCAACCTAACGTCACTGCAAGCTACACTGCACCTTCTCAAGATGACCTGTATAACCCATCATTGGAAGCGAAAGCAACTGTATTGAAATCTGATGGTGCTTCTAGCACATTGGTTACATTCAAACTGCTTGACGCTGCAGGCAATCTGATGACTGATGCACAAGATGTTGAGGTTGCTTTCTCTGCAACATTCGGTAACTTTGCTGAAAAACGTGTAACCGTACAAAATGGCGTTGCGACAGCAATGTTTACATCTGAAGCTTTGACCTCTGACAAAGTAGCAGAAATTACTGCACAAGTGGTAGAAGCACAGGATAAGAATCTGATTGGTCTGAAAGAAACCACTAGCATTCTGTTGACTCCAAACCCTGAGTCTGTTGATCCAACAACAGGTGCCCTGATGACAGAGGCAGAAGCATTCCAAGCTGATCGTGTGGTTGCTTACTTTAACAAAGCTGTAAAAGTAGAAGATTTCACTTATACAACTGGTATTAACAAAGGTAAAATTGACCCTAAAAAAGCAACGGTTACGGTAACTACTGCGGTGAAAAATGATTTGACAGGCGGACAACAAGTTACTGTACTTGGCTTGGCTCCGGTTGCAGGGAATGATAAAGCTCTCCAATTGATTTTGGATGAAGCTGATGGGGATTTCCCTCTGGTAGACAATGCTAACGTGAAGGTTGAATTCACTGATCTTCGTGGTACTATCGCTGTACCAAGTACCAAAGGCTTCAAACTGACTGATGCGCGTAAACCGGCAATGCTGAGTGTAACTCGTGAAGGTCTGAAAACAATTAAGGTTGCATTCTCTGAACCTGTAAACCTCACTTCTGAAACCGAAGCCAACTGGATCATTGACGGTAAGGTGCTGAGCGATAAGGCATATGGTGACGCTGCAGTTAATCCTCTCTATGGTGCAACAGCGACAGTTGGCGAGTTCAAACCAGAAACTGGTGAAGACACAAGACACGTTGTAACCATCACACTTGGTAAAGACAAAGATGGTAACCAAATCTACTTCCAATCTGGTACGCATTCTATCCAAGGTGCAAACATTGGTGACTGGGCTCAGAATACCGATCAACAAGCTAACCTCATGAACACACAAACATTGGACTTTGTAGTACCAGTTGATAATGGTGCACCTGGTGCTACGGTTGAAGTTCAGTCTCCTGAGCAGTACGTTGTTACCTTCGATAAGGATATCAATCAAGCTGCTGCTTTCCTCGAGACTAATTTGAAACTTCAAAAGTACAATACAGAAACATCTGCTTGGGAAGATGTTACAAACCCAGTAATTGATGTGACTGATATCAGTGAAGATGGTCAGTACAAATTCTTGGTTGAAGTACAAACAGACTGGACTCAAGTTTACGATACCGAAAATACCAAGAAAAACTACTATAACGACAGCTACCGTCTCCACCTGGATAAAGACAAGGTAACTGCAGCTTCTAATGGTACGAAGAATGCTGAAATTAACTTGGCACTTGGTGGAGCAATGACATCACCTGACGTGACAAGCCCAACGATTAGCGCAATTGTTAAAACCCCTGATACAGAAGAAGGTACATCCTACGATGTAACAATGTCTGAACCAGTGAAAATTAACGCTGGCGCTAACACTGAGGGGTTGACTCCTTCCGAAGCTCAAGGAAATGATGCGGGCGTTCCGGTTCCTACAGCGGAATTTATTAAAAAGGACAAGAGCCAAACCGTTCCAGGTGTTGTTGCAACATCGTTTGTGGATGATGAGGAAAAAGTCATTCGCGTAACTCCTCAAGAGGAATTGGAAGCTGGTGAATGGACGCTGGTTGTACGTTCCATCTCCGATGATGTAGGTAACACTGCTGCTTCTGCTACCAAAGACTTTACCGTTGTAAAAGAAGTAGCTGATACTGACTTCCGTGTAACATGGGCAGTTGCTGACTTCGATGGTATCATTGACAATGTAGCTACTGTGGATGATGCAAATAATGATTATGTTTTCGTTAAGTTCAGCAAAGCAGCTGCAATCACTGGTGACTTCAAAAACGTGTTGAAGACATCCAACTACACCTTGAATGGTGCTGCATTGCCACAAGGTACACAAATCTTTGGTGATATTGCTGGATACGATGACATGGATAAATATGTTGATTCCATCACTATTAAGTTGCCAGAGGGCTCTGTAACAGATCCTGCAACTACTGTTATTAACATCTCTAGCTATCTGGAAAGTGCAGATGGTGAAACACTTGGTAACCCAGGTGAGAAAAAACTGCCGTATAACTTTGGTGAAGCAGCTACTGTAGTAGATACCCTTGATGAACTGAAAGACGCTTTGGCTGATGATTCTATCCGCGACATTAGATTGGGTGCTAGCCTTACAACTGCCACTACACTGAATGTTAATCGCCTGGTTGATATCGACCTGAATGGAAATACCATCGATGGTAATGTTTCTGTCAGCTCGACTGAGGGTGGTAAAATGGAAGTTCTCGGTGGTACAATCGACGGAAACTTGACAGTTAATACACCTAACGCTGACTTCACAGTTGGTGCAGGAACAACTGTAACTGGTACCACAACTATTAAAGACGTTGCAAGCAGCACATTTGTTAACAATGGTGAACTTGGTGCTGTATCCATCGAAGATGCAAACGGTACTCAGTTTGTTAACAATGAAACTGTCGGTACTGTAACTGTTGCTACATCTGGCAATGTAACATTGGATGGAGCAATTGGTAATGTTGTGGTGACTAAAGCTGCAAAACTCACAATCGAAGGAGATGTTACTAACCTGACTGCAAAGGCTACTGGAGTAGTTCTTGTTGAAGGTACTGCGTCTAATCTGATCGTTGAGGGTGGTTCCTTCAAAGATAAAGATGGTAAAGACATTACTGAAAATGTTCAAAATCCAACCGGTGACGCAGCAGCAGCAAAAGCAGTTGATGACAAAATTGCTGCGCTTCCAGCAGTAGCTGAATTGACTCTTGAAGATGAAGCAAAAGTAAAAGCTGCACGTGATGCTTATACAGCACTGACCGCTGGTCAAAAAGCTCTAGTTAAAAACCTGGATACTTTGACTGCTGCTGAAGCTAAAATTGCTGAGTTGACTGAGCCAAGCACTGAGCCAAGCACAGAGCCAAGCACTGAGCCAAGCACTGAGCCAAGCACTGAGCCAAGCACTGAGCCAAGCACTGAGCCAAGCACTGAGCCAAGCACTGAGCCAAGCACTGAGCCAAGCACTGAGCCAAGCACTGAGCCAAGCACTGAGCCAAGCACTGAGCCAAGCACTGAGCCAAGCACTGAGCCAAGCACTGAGCCAACAAATCCTTAATAAGTGCTAGGATATGTTAAGTTCTAACCGAATGATATGAGAAATGAAATAACCCCTCTGATAAAGCATTTTGCTTTATCGAGGGGTTGTTTTCTGACTAACTATCGGGGAGTTGTGAGGAAATTATTACGTGGAGAGTCTGAGTATTTTTCTAGTTATACAATGAGGATATGATCAAAAAGTAATCATCAGTCATGTGAAATCCTACTTGTAAAATCTTTAGGGAGGTAAAGATGAGTGATCTAATGGTATCAATTATTTTTCCTGTTAAGAATGAAGGAGAGAATGTAAAAAATACTCTAGATTCTTTAACGAATGTAAAAAATGAAGCTCATTATGAGGTTATAATTGTGGATGACGCTTCCGAGGATGGTTGTTGTGACTTTTTGAAACAAATTGACTATCCATTTCCTGTTAAACTAGTGAGGACTCAAGGACTTGGATCCGCAAATGCAAGAAACTATGCTGTGAATTTTGCAAGTGGTAATTATTTTGTTTTTTGCGATGCACATCTCTTCTTCGAAGATAATTGGCTAGATAATTTAATACAGCCCTTAGTAAATGGTATTGCGGATGGAGTTGTTCCTGGAATCGCACCACATGATAAACCTAATGTTGTGGGGTATGGTTATACTATTAACTTGAATAAATTTAAAGCAGATTTTAATGGTAGAAGCATATTGAAAGATGATATGGAACCAACTGAAACTCCGTGTTTACCAGGGGGATGTCTTGCAATTTCCAAAGAAGTATTTGAGGATATTGGAGGTTTTGATAGAGGATTTATTGTTTGGGGGCACGAGGATATAGAAATTTCGATAAAGCTGTGGCTTTTTGGTTACAGATTGTATTTTGCAACTCAAAAATGCAGAGTTTGGCGGCCAATTTATGCAGAACACTGCCAACATCAATACAAAAGAATTTAGGAAGACTTCATGCTGGATAGAGCATGGCGCAGTCGGTAGCTTTCTCCGGTAAACGCCAGAATATGGGCGTGGTGGACGAGGCGATCCACAAGGGCTGCCGTCAATCGCGTATCTCCAAACACCGTATTCCACTGCCCAAACTCCAAATTCGACGTCACAATCACACTGTTTCTCTCATAGCAGGCCGAGATAACATGAAACAACAGCTCAGCCCCCGTTTGGTGAAAGGGAACAAACCCAACCTCGTCCAAAATCAACAACTCACAGTCTGCCAGTTCTTTTTGAAACCGCATCAGTGCCCCATTCGCGTGTTTTTCCTGCAAGAGCGCAACCAGATCGGGAACACGGAAGAATCGAACGGCATATCCCCTTCGGCACGCCTCTACGCCAAGCGCTGTTGCCAGATGGGTCTTCCCCGTGCCCACTTTTCCCAGCATCAGCACATTTTCCTTGCGCTCCAAAAAACGTAGGTCGATCAATCCCTCCTTTGTACATGTTTCCGGTAAGGTGACTGCCTCAAAAGCGTAATCTTCCAGTGTCTTCAGTTGGGGAAACGCGGCTTTCTTTATCAGTCGCTTCAGCTTTGTCTCCTCCCGCCGTTGAATCTCCATCCGCAAGACTCCCAGCAAGAAGCTCTCCCGATCTTCAAACGGCACCTGTTCATAGGTTTCCATCACATGCGCCAAATGCAAAGTTTTGCACACCTTTGCCAGCTCTTCTCTCATTCCACCCTCACCCCCAGGATCCGGTCGTACTCATCCAGTATGGGTATCTGCCCGTGAAGGGCAGGGGGTGTATGCGACTCTGAAAACGGTTCCGGGCGGAAAACAGGGTGTTTTATCGCGTAAAGGGCATGCTCCAAGGCAACAGCCAGATGCTCTTGCTGATGCGACAATTCTCCCAGTACTTGCCCGATTTCCTTCAACGTATAGGTGTCGAGCAATCGATGGAGCAGGCGAATTCGTGCTTTTCGTGCATTCATGTCTTCCACCGTCAAAAACGTTTGGAGCGCCTGAGGCATCATATTGGTAAAGGAAGAATACATCACCGCCCGCGGGCGTTTTTCATATCTCTTCAATACCGCCTTCCAATCTACTGGAATGACTTTCTCCGTATAGGGACGAGGCAATGTCACAATCGGGGTGTATGTCCCGTCTGCCGTTAACACCTCCAGCACATCCCACTTGACTTTCACCAAAACCGGCTGCATGGCCCGACACTGCGGCAACGGGAAGAGAGCCGCGTCAAACGACAGCTCAGCGTATTTGTTCAGGTGGCACGTCTCCAGCCGGAAAATCTCCAGCGGTGTCGTCGGCAGCGTCAGCAGCTTGCATTTTTCTTGCTTCCACAACTCGGCAATGGTTTGCTTTTTCACATAGTGAGGGCGCTGCATATCCGCACGGGCAGCTTCCGCCAAATACGTCTCCAGTTGTTCCGGCGTATCGATAACCGGTGGCGGAACACACCAGTTCCGGCGTCCATACCCCACTTTGTTTTCCACATGGCCTTTCTCATGGCCGCTGTATGGATTGCAAAACAGGGGCTCAAAGCGGTAATGGGCGCAGAAACGCCGAAACGCTTCCGTACACTCTCGTTTTCCGCCTTGCTGGATGGACACAACAGCAGCGGACAAGTTGTCAAACCAAATCTTGCGAGGAACCCCTCCCATTTGCTGAAATAGCCGCCCTAAGGCCTCCAGAAAGCATTCCGTGTTTTCTTTCGGAACCGGGAACACAAAGGCGGCATTGCTGTACGGAAACGACAGGGTCAATACTTTCCGCTCCACCAGTTCTCCCGACTTGACCACGTACACCGTCCCAAAGTCAGCCTGGGCTTCCCCGCCTGGATGCTCCAAACGCTCAAAATGTTCGGCTCGTTCGGCTGCCATGGCTTTCTTCCGTTTGGAGACATATTCGGATACCGTTCGCTGCCCGCCAGGGAAGCCGTACTCATCCCGTAACCGCTGAAACATGCGGACGGCTGTATGGCGTTGCTTGCGTGGAAGACGCTCATCATCCTCCAGCCATGTGTCAATAATCTCTAAGTACGGTCCCAACACCGGATGGCGGCCTTTTCGCTTGCATACCGGTTCATTCCAATCGTCGCGATCCGCATATTTCTTGGCGGTTCGCCAATTCACCTGGACACGTTCCGCAATTTCCTGAATCGAACACCCTTCGACTTCCCGCAAAAATCGGATATACTGTTGTTGTGGCACTTTCAACATTCCTCTCACTCCCTCAGATTCTAGCCAAATCCAAGGGTAGATTTTGTAGGGGGATGTTGGCAAGTGCCTTTTTCATGGCCTCAGAATTGCGGTGGAACTCTGCAGTTTTCCGCCGCAATTCTCTGCACTTTTATCCTGCCATAAACAACAGATGCGTTGTTCAGCCAAAAGTGAAGGTTTTACACATTTTCAGGAAGGCTTTCCCCTATAAGGTTACAGCTTCCAATGAAGACTTCAATTTAATAAGAATGGCATACAGCCATTTTAGCGAAGAAAGAATTGAGAAATGCAAGAAATATATTCGTTCACCAGAAAAAACTGATGAGCTTGTAAAATCCGTACTAGAAAGTGGCGCATTAGAACAAAGAGAAAAATACCTCTCGAAAAGAAAGCGAGATGACGATTGGTTTTTTAAATATTTTAATATCAACTTTTAAATAGATTTGGTGCATATCACCATCCAAAAGTTGTTAAAAGAGTCAATCTCGTAAGAGGTGGGCTCTTTTCTTTTTAACTGATTTTCTCCAATTATTCTTAAGTTCTTCTCACTTGTACAGAAAAGAGAGCCCAATCTAAGCTCTCATCCTCCATATCTCTGCAAAAACTCCTCCACGGCTTTAATCATGACATCTTTCACTGTGTAACCTGTATCAATCCCAAAACTAGTTAACTTTTCCGAGAGCTGTGCCTGGATTTGTACCGTTTTCGTTACCGCTAGTCCACTATACCGTTTCATATCTTTTGGTTGAGTTGTTACCGTCATCAGCAGCTGCAGCTGATCTTTGTGTTGTAAATACTCACTGTAAAACACTTCACATTCTCACTGCAAAACGCTAAAGACCAGGATTCTAAAATTACATCCTTTGCTGCGCAACAAGAGTCTGCATTGAATCATCTGTGATACTCGCTGAAGAATATAAAGAATGCAGTCAGCAGTCGGTAATCGGCAGCTGGCTTTTTTCTGTTTCAGGGCAGATCAGCAAACCGTAACAACTCAAAACTCAAGCATATATTATTTCTTTGAATCAAGAATTAGAGTAGTTGTTGCACTTGCTTTTTCCGAATCTACCAACCAAGACACAAGGAGGGAGCTTTTTCTGGGACACTCTGGACAGGAGAAACGGCTGGAAGCTTCAAAAGAACATCATCACGGATCACTACCGCATCCTCGATCCAGAGGATGTCCGTCAGGCATGGAGCAAAGATGAGGTAGAGATGTGGCATGCCTTTCGAAAGTTCACGTCTGGAAGTAGAGAGTAACCGCCCTGCGCCGATCAAAAGGCTGCAGGGCTTTTTTGTGTTTCTAAACCAATTCGTGGAGGTGAGACGTTTGGAAATCATCGAGAAATTTGAGCATCACTTGATTGAAAACGGAATTGCGCCGAAAACAATTGAATCCTATGTGGGAGACGTGAAAGGGTTTGCGGAATACTTGACCGGAATGGGAGTGGACAATTCTGCCGATTTGAAACGATTCTACATTGCCAGCTACAAGAGTCACCTAATGGAAAACAAGTACGCTGTGGCAACGATCAACAAGAAAATCAATTCGCTTCAAGCATTCAATTTGTTCTTGATCGAGCGCAAATTGGCAACAGAGCGAGTCGTCTCATTGCGTAAAGACAGGATCAAGGTGGCTGCTGGCAGTGAGGGAGAGGTGGAAGTCTTTTCAGAACAAGAGGTCAACCAGCTGATGTTCTTTGTCCAGGACAGGAGCAAAGTCATCCTACGCAATCACTTGATCGTTTGGCTGCTTCTCTACACCGGTGTTCGTGTGAGTGAGCTGTGTGGAATTCAGCTCAGTGACTTGGACTATCTCACCAACACGTTAAGGATAACGGTGTTTGTCAAGATAGTTGTCGCGAATTGATGAAAATAAGATAGCTATGTTTGAGCTTTTTGCTCAGCTTGAATAAGGGTCGCTTTTTCCGGATTGAGCCAAACTTCTTCATCCAGGCTCCAATCGCGTGTAGCCCCTGACCAGCGACCAGGATTCGAGGCTTTCGCGGTTTCGTAGACTCGTTTTCTTTTCTCAAATACTTGCTTAGACAGACCGTTGTGTCTCTGGTTCGGCGTTATAAAGTTAAGTCCGCTGTGGCGATGCTCGTGATTGTACCAGCGCACAAAACGCAGCACCCATTCACGCGCTTCTGTGCGATCCTTAAACCCTTGCTCAGGGTACTCTGGACGGTATTTGCATGTCCGGAAGATGGATTCAGCATAGGGGTTATCATTGCTAACTCGCGGACGGCTTCTAGAAGGGGTAATACCTAAACTGTACAGCGTTTCTAATAAGGTTGCCCCTTTCATTGGACTACCGTTGTCCGAGTGCAGCACAAGTGGTTGCTGGCGAACGACACACTGCTCACTTAGCACGGTTCTGCGAATCAATTGACTGGCATGCTCGGCCGACTCTTCCTCCCAAATCTCCCAACCGACAATTTTGCGACTATACAAATCCAGCACGAGATAGAGGTAGAAGAACAAGCCTTTAACCGGCCCAGGCAACCACGTAATATCCCACATCCAGACCTGGTTAGCCCCGGTTGCACGGTGACTTGTCAGCGGCTTGGCGGTTCGCTTCTTGCTCCGTCCACGATGCTGCTGCTGTTTGTGTTTATGCATCACGCGATAAAAGCTCGATTCGGAAGCGATATACGTCCCCTGATCGGCCAGCGCGGGAACGATTTGACTCGGAGGCAAACTCTGAAATTCCGGTTGATGAATGACGTCCAGAATCTGTTGCTCTTCATCCTCGCTGAGCTTGTGGGCGGGCTCAGGCCGTTTCGCATTTGGACGCCCATCTTCACGCACACCATACTGTCGCCAACGTTGCAGGGTGCGCTGAGTCAGTCCAAGCTCTTTACAGGCGAGCCGCTCTCTTGCTCCGGCTTCGACCGCTTCTTGAATCAGTGATATGGCTAATTGACGATCTGAGGCACTGATCATTCGTCCCCTTGGTCCCCCCAGATCGCTTGGGCCTTTTTTCGTAACACCAGTAGCGCGGCCGTTTCCGCGAGCGCCGCTTCTTTGCGCTGCAGCTCACGGCTTAGGGTTTTTACCTCTTGCTCCTTTGTACGGAGATCCTTTTGGAGCTTGCTCGCTTGCTCGGCTATCCCGCCATTGGCTTGCATGCAGGCATCACGCCAAGCCTCTACTTGTTCGACGAATAGCCCTTTAGCGCGACAGTATTCCGACAGTTCGATTTCACTTAGCGCAGCGGTTTCCACCACGATGGCAAATTTATCTCTTGTGCTCCATCTCTCGGCAGGCTGCGTACCATCAGGCATGATCTTTCCTTGTGCTTTGGCCGCCTTTTTCCATTTGTATAGCGTTGTTTCCGATAATCCGCTCTCTCTGGCGATCTGGCTGACAGGCTCATTGCTGGGCGGCATCATCCGTTGCAAAATGCTCTGCTTTAATTCCTTGCTCACTTGGTTCATTGTCTCCCACCTCGTCCTCGTTTTCCTCACTATACGTTCTTTAGAGGGGTACGACAACTATTCTGACACAGGGGGAACAACACCGTTCGCACTTACAGATGCAACAGTATCTGTTGATAATGATGAGTTGACTGCAAGTGCTACACCAACTGCAGGTCAATATGGTGTTACTCTTGACAATGGTAGTGACACTTTGAAAGCTGCTACCAAAATCACCATTCCAGGTCTGACTGCTGGTCAACACACAATTTCTATTGTTGGAGCTAAAGACCTGGCGGGTAATTACTTTGATTACACCACAACTGTAACTGTTGCGGATGATACAACACCTCCAACAGTAACTTCTCTTACAGCTGAGGGTGAAAAAATTCGTGTTAAATTCTCTGAACCATTGGTTGATGTCGATTTGACAGCAACAACAGGTGGAGCAGATACCGCAACTAGAGCTGCATTGTACAACGGAACCACTTACATTGACATCAATGATACTGATGCAGTAGATGAAGATGGTACTGAGTACCTGGTTGATGCTTCTTCTTGGATCGCAAGCAGCTGGGCTTCCGTAAATGTAGTTGTAAAAGCTGGATTCAAAGATGCTAGCGGGAATGCAATGGCAACCGATACAACTGCAAAACGCCTTACACTTACTTCTGACGCAACTGCTCCTACAGTTAGCTCTGTAAATGTTGAAGGTGCTGATCTGGTTGTTAAGTTTAGCGAACCGGTAGTAGCTGGTACATCTGCTCTTACTGCAGCTGGGGCTACAGATCTTGGCTTTAAGTACACCAATAAAGACAGCGTAGTTGTAGCTGACACAGATGGTTCTTATGATGCTGTAAACTATGGTTACGATCTCAACCACGATGGTGATACAACTGATGCAGATGAAGATAAATATGTTGTTATCACTCTTGATGATGCAAGATTTGTAACTGCAGGTAAACTGAATGCAGGTTCTTATGAAATAACGTTGCCAGATCAAGCTGTAAAAGATAAATCCAATGCAGCTAACGAGTTGGAAGAGACTGTACTTACATTTACAGTTTCTGAGCAAGATCAAACCGACGACACCCTGACAGTTGCAATTGCTCAATTGGCTAATAATAGTGAAATTGAGTTCGACTTTAATGCAAATGTAACAAATGCTGCATTGGATAGAACTAAGTACACTATTAATGGTGTTGAACTCCCAGAAGGAACTACGTTCTACTTTGATGGTACGAAGGATAAAGTTGTCGCAGTTCTGCCGGTCGGAACAATTGCATCTAATGGTAACAGAACAGTTGCTGTTGTCACCGCCGGGATATAATTGACCCAGGTTCGCCGGAAAGAAAATGACCCACCCTTAGCGAATATATCCCCTTCGGTATTAACCGCCACGTTAATTTTCGGAGGGAGACACATGCTAAGGAGTGGGATAGTGATATCGTTACATACCATGAGGGCAGAAGGCAAGAGTATTCGTGAGATTGCCCGTCTAACGGGGCATTCTCGAAATACAGTCCGGCGATATCTCCGGGGTGAATTCTTTCCCGAAATAGGAACCCGTAAATCTCGTGGTTCCAAGCTTGATCCATTCAAACCGTTCCTGCAGGAACGGCTTCAAGAAGGCATCTATAACTGCGAAGTTTTATTCGATCTTCTACGAGAAAAGGGGTATACCGGGGGACGCACCATCTTGAAAGACTATGTGAAGGATTTCCGTCCTCCCAAACAAGTTCCCGCTGTTCTTCGTTACGAGACGAAACCTGGTGAATACGCCCAGGTCGACTGGGGACTGTGTGATTACGTAGATTTGGACGGTACAGTCCGAAAAGTGCCGGTATTTGTCATGGTCCTGGGGTACTCTCGTTCCACCTATATCGAGTTCACGAAGCGTTGTGACATTCACAGCTTTCTTCGTTGCATGATTCATGCCTTTGAATATTTTGGGGGCATCCCAAAGGTAATGCTGACCGACCAGATGAAAACCGTCGTACTGGGCATGGGAGATGATCGAAAACCTCGCTGGCATCCGCTTTTTGCCGACTTTGCTGCAGCGATTGGGCTTGTTCCAAAAGTATGCAAAGTTCGTCGCCCCGAAACAAAGGGAAAAGTGGAACGAGGCGTTCAATACGTAAAAAACAACTTTCTTCCTGGCAAACGCTTCGTTGATTTACAGGATCTCAATCAACAAGCCCTACACTGGTGCGAGCGGATTAACCGCCGCATTCATGGAACAACCGGGGACCGTCCTTTTGACCGACTTCGTGAGGAAAAACTGTCGCCCATCCCTTCAGCTGAACGGTGGGAAAAATACTTGCATGAACCAAGACAGATCAGTCGAGACGGATTTGTTAGCTACGATGGTGTACGATATGGGGTTCCATGGAGGTACAGTGGACGTGAGGGTACCGTACGAGAAGTGAATGGGTGGGTGGAAATCTGGGTCGACGGCACATGTATTGCTCGACACCAAAAGGTCTATCGATCCCGTGCAACTGTTTTTTGTGAAAACCAGTATGCAGGTCTTTCGACCGCTCAAGGATATGCCTATCCACGTCCGCAAGCCCGACAGATTTCACCGCAGCAAGTGGAAGTACGTTCACTGGATGTCTATGAACAGTTGACGGAGGTGGGAGCATGATTGAACTGGAACAGGCACGGCTACGCCTCGAGGAACTTGGGCTTCAGCAAGCGTCTCTCCTCTTGGATGCTCACTTGGAAGCGGCAAGTCATGGACAGCCCACTTATCTGTCCTTTCTCAACACGCTCCTTGATGCCGAGATAGCGGAACGTCAAAAGCGGAATATGGAGGTACGCACCAAACTCGCACACTTGCCTTACCGAAAAACGCTGGAGGAGTTCGATTTTGCTTTCCAACCCAGCATTGACGAACGGTTGATTCGAGAGCTGGCCACGATGACGTTTGTAACCCGACACGAGAATGTCTTGTTCTTAGGGCCTCCAGGCGTAGGGAAAAGTCATCTGGCGGTGGCGTTGGGGGTAGAAGCCATCTCGCAAGGGATATCCGTTTACTTTGTCAGTCTCTCGCAACTCATCGAAGATCTGCGAAAAGCTTACACGGAAAACAGGCTGGATAAACGCCTACGCATCTATATTCGACCAAAGCTCCTGATAATTGACGAAATTGGTTACTTACCGTTTGACAGTTTGGCAGCTAACCTCTTTTTCCAGGTAGTAAGTGCAAGATACGAGAGAGGGGGTATTCTGTTGACCAGCAACAAGAGTTTCGGTGAATGGGGGGAACTGATGGGCGATCCGATACTTGCTACAGCTATTCTGGATCGACTCTTACACCATTCCCACATCGTCAACATTAGGGGGAATAGTTACCGACTTCGTGAAAAAATGAGGACTGGAGCCTACGGCTCCCCCTCTACCACCTAACCAACAAAAAATCGCCGGGTGGGTCAGTTCTAAACCGGCGATGGTGGGTCAAAATAAAGTCGGCGTTGACAGCTGTTAAGGACATCGTTGACGAAGATGGAAATACTTTGGCACAAAGCGCACTTCAAGGATCTCTCGTAGATCTTACAGAAAACGTGTTGCCAGTAGCTGAAGAATTGATTCTTGTCGATGACAAAACAATTTACGTTTCTATGAGCGAGAAATTGACTGACCCTAACGCAACTAACCCAGATACTGCTAAGATTAAAGTTTATGTAAATGGTACAGAAGTTAAACACACTTCTAACGCTATGGTTGTAGATTGGGTTGGAGCTACTGGTACTGATGCAGCAACACTTTCCATTGTTGCTACAGATGCTAACACTTTCTCCATTGGCGATAAGATCAAAGTTGAGTTCCTCAATGGAACTACAATTGCCGATGCTAATGGAAACAAGGTTGCCCCTGCTTCCATCGAGCAACAATTCTAATTTTATCGAGGCTAGTGGTTATGCTAGTCAGGCGAGTAATGAAAGAGTCTACCCATTGGGTAGACTCTTTACTTTTACTATGACTCACTGAAGAACGCGTAAGAAACTCACTGAAAAAGTTCAGACTCTTCCTCACAACTCCGCGTTTCACTCTCCCCCTGTGTCAGAATAGTTGTCGTACCCCTCTAAAGAACGTATAGTGAGGAAAACGAGGACGAGGTGGGAGACAATGAACCAAGTGAGCAAGGAATTAAAGCAGAGCATTTTGCAACGGATGATGCCGCCCAGCAATGAGCCTGTCAGCCAGATCGCCAGAGAGAGCGGATTATCGGAAACAACGCTATACAAATGGAAAAAGGCGGCCAAAGCACAAGGAAAGATCATGCCTGATGGTACGCAGCCTGCCGAGAGATGGAGCACAAGAGATAAATTTGCCATCGTGGTGGAAACCGCTGCGCTAAGTGAAATCGAACTGTCGGAATACTGTCGCGCTAAAGGGCTATTCGTCGAACAAGTAGAGGCTTGGCGTGATGCCTGCATGCAAGCCAATGGCGGGATAGCCGAGCAAGCGAGCAAGCTCCAAAAGGATCTCCGTACAAAGGAGCAAGAGGTAAAAACCCTAAGCCGTGAGCTGCAGCGCAAAGAAGCGGCGCTCGCGGAAACGGCCGCGCTACTGGTGTTACGAAAAAAGGCCCAAGCGATCTGGGGGGACCAAGGGGACGAATGATCAGTGCCTCAGATCGTCAATTAGCCATATCACTGATTCAAGAAGCGGTCGAAGCCGGAGCAAGAGAGCGGCTCGCCTGTAAAGAGCTTGGACTGACTCAGCGCACCCTGCAACGTTGGCGACAGTATGGTGTGCGTGAAGATGGGCGTCCAAATGCGAAACGGCCTGAGCCCGCCCACAAGCTCAGCGAGGATGAAGAGCAACAGATTCTGGACGTCATTCATCAACCGGAATTTCAGAGTTTGCCTCCGAGTCAAATCGTTCCCGCGCTGGCCGATCAGGGGACGTATATCGCTTCCGAATCGAGCTTTTATCGCGTGATGCATAAACACAAACAGCAGCAGCATCGTGGACGGAGCAAGAAGCGAACCGCCAAGCCGCTGACAAGTCACCGTGCAACCGGGGCTAACCAGGTCTGGATGTGGGATATTACGTGGTTGCCTGGGCCGGTTAAAGGCTTGTTCTTCTACCTCTATCTCGTGCTGGATTTGTATAGTCGCAAAATTGTCGGTTGGGAGATTTGGGAGGAAGAGTCGGCCGAGCATGCCAGTCAATTGATTCGCAGAACCGTGCTAAGTGAGCAGTGTGTCGTTCGCCAGCAACCACTTGTGCTGCACTCGGACAACGGTAGTCCAATGAAAGGGGCAACCTTATTAGAAACGCTGTACAGTTTAGGTATTACCCCTTCTAGAAGCCGTCCGCGAGTTAGCAATGATAACCCCTATGCTGAATCCATCTTCCGGACATGCAAATACCGTCCAGAGTACCCTGAGCAAGGGTTTAAGGATCGCACAGAAGCGCGTGAATGGGTGCTGCGTTTTGTGCGCTGGTACAATCACGAGCATCGCCACAGCGGACTTAACTTTATAACGCCGAACCAGAGACACAACGGTCTGTCTAAGCAAGTATTTGAGAAAAGAAAACGAGTCTACGAAACCGCGAAAGCCTCGAATCCTGGTCGCTGGTCAGGGGCTACACGCGATTGGAGCCTGGATGAAGAAGTTTGGCTCAATCCGGAAAAAGCGACCCTTATTCAAGCTGAGCAAAAAGCTCAAACATAGCTATCTTATTTTCATCAATTCGCGACAACTATCTTGACAAACACCGCTCTCTCCAAGCACCCTGTCCGTTGTAATCTAACTGTAAACTATAAAAACTGTAGCGAGTCCAGCGAGCTCTCCTCCATTAACCATTTCTTTCTGTACCTCACTCCCCTCTCCACTCCAAAAATCGGATCAAATCCATTTTCAGACATTTAATATTATCTTAGATGAGACAGAAAGGAGGCATTGACTGGAGTGTCTGAAAAGCGTTCCGGTGGTATAATGGTAGTACAGACAATGAACGGGCAAGGGAGGGTGATGGCGTGACGAGACGCATGGATTTGAAGGTGGATTACGCGTTCAAGCTGCTGTTCGGCACGCAGGAAAACGAACCGATCCTGCGAGCGATGCTCAACGCGCTTCTGAAGCTGCCCAAGGACGACCGGATTGCATCCCTGACCATTCTCAACTCGGAATTGTTGCGGGAGTATGAGACGGACAAACAATCCGTTTTGGACATCTACGCCCGGACGGAAAAGGATGAGTACATCAACATCGAGATTCAGCTGGCCGACAAGTACGACATGAAGAAACGGACGCTCTACTACTGGTCGCGCATCTACTCCTCGCAACTGAAAAAGGGCAGTATATCCTACGGCGAGATGAAAAAGACCATTACCATCAATATCCTGGACTTTGACCTGCTGCAGGAAACGGAT
Source organism: Brevibacillus panacihumi W25 (assembly GCF_000503775.1). GTDB lineage: Bacteria > Bacillota > Bacilli > Brevibacillales > Brevibacillaceae > Brevibacillus > Brevibacillus panacihumi_A. Next base: position 138,796 of record NZ_KI629787.1, read on the forward strand.
CGTTACCACTCCACGTTCCGTCTGTACGAGGACGAGGAGAAGTTTTTGTTGACAGACGTGCTGGAAGTTCATTTCGTGGAGATGCCGAAGCTGCTGAGACTGTGGGAGCAGCAAGCCGTCAACCTCGAAGAGAACGAAAAAGAGAGATGGCTGCTGATTCTGGAGGCAGACGATCGTGAAGACATTCGCAGAGAATTGGAGGCGATTGCGATGAAAGATCCGGTGATGAAGAAAGCATTCGATCAGTGGGAAGACCTGAGCCGCGACGACCAGAAGTGGATAGAGTACGAGACGAGGAAAAAGGCGATTCACGATGAGTTGTCTGCTGCGCGAGAAGCGGAGATTCGGCAAATGAAAGCTCGCGAGGAAGGATTAGCTGAAGGAAAGGCCTCCATTGTTCAAAACATGATTGCAAAGGGTTTAGCTGCTTCCGAAGTTGCCGAATTGACCGGGTTGTCTCTCGAAGAAATCGAAAAACTAAAAAAGCAGTTTCACTAGGAGAATCACAAACGGCCCTGGCCCTGTGTCCAATGAATGGATGCAGGGCATTTTTTCGTTTCAGGAGGTGTTTCCAATGAACGTGATCCAGCAGTTCGAAGAGTACCTTGTTGAGAACGGGATCGCCCCGAAAACCATCGAATCCTACGTGGGCGACGTCAGGGCGTTTTGTGCGTTCCTGCGGGAGATGGGAGTGGATCAGCCGACCGATCTCAAGCGCTTCTACGTCTCCAGTTACAAAAGCAGGCTTACGGACAGCAAGTACGCGGTGGCGACCATCAACAAGAAGATCAACTCCCTGCAGGCGTTCAACCTCTTCTTGATCGAGCGCAAGCTGGCCACGGAGCAGGTCGTCACGCTGCGCAAAGACAGGATTAAGGTGGCAGTCGGAAGCGAGGCAGAAGTCGAGGTGTTCACCGAGCAGGAAGTCAATCAGCTTCTGTTTTTCGTTCAGGACAGGACGAAGGTCACCTTGCGGAACCATCTCATCGTTTGGCTGCTTTTGTACACGGGCGTTCGGGTGAGCGAACTGTGCGGCATCCGTCTCGGTGACATCGACTACCTAACCAATACGCTCAGAGTGACGGGCAAAGGAGGGAAGTACCGAGAGATTCCGCTTCGCCCCGATCTGGTTGATCTCATCAAAGAGTACGTTAGGACGGAACGGCAGCAGAGCAAGCACCGGGAGAGCCCGTTTCTGCTCGTCAGCCAGCGAGCGGAGAAAATGCACAAAGACGCGGTGAACACGATGCTGGAGGGCTTGGAAAAGCGTCTTGGCTTCCGCATGTACCCGCATAAGTTCCGGCACACCTTCTGCACGAGGCTGCTCCAGAAAAACGTGCCGCTGACGACTGTGAGCAAACTGGCCGGACACGCGCACATTCAAACAACCGCTCATTTCTACATCAACACGAGCAAAGAAGAAAAGGAACGTGCGGTGAATCTACTGTAGAAAGGAGAAAATTCGTGAATTCAGTACGGGAAGAATACGAGGCTTTGATTTTGCGGGAAGATAGCGTGGTTCAGGGCATCCAAACATGCGAACGAGCCCTGTCCCTACTGGTGGACGAATTGGTCTACAGGGAGAGCGAAAGCTCCTGCCTGGAGACAGCGGAGGCGATCTGCGAGGCGATCCGGCAGAAAGAAGAAGAATTGCGCAAGCAATGGCACCGGATCAGATGGGAAAAGGCGCGTCTGGCCAGCCAGTTCCCGGACAAACAAGCGAAAGCGGAGGTGAGATGACATTCATCGCTCACTTCCGCTTTTCTTCTTCCCAGCTAAAGACGGTTTTCATGAGTGCCAGCACCAGCGAATGGTCGGCAACGGGACGTTCTGACAGCAGCATGACGATTCGACCAAGCTCCGTTTCGGGGCCGAGCGGATCGACGGAGTGGAACAGCTGCTCCAAAGGAATGCCGAGACTGCGGGCGATCTTGGAGAGACTTTCAATCGTCAGGTTCTTCTCTCCCCGCTCGATCTGGCCGACGTAGTTCGTGTGCAGGCCGGAAAGCTCGCCGAGCTGTTCCTGGCTCAGGCCCTTGTCCATACGAAGAGTGCGAATCCGTTCGCCCAATCTCTTCGCCAGTTGTTTGGTGTTCGCTTCCATTCAACCCCACCTCACCACAAGCGTACAGGAGGTAGTTTGGTAGTAACACACACTATAGATGTTAGTTGACTATCAGATAACACCTATAGGATAATACAGGAAGATTCTACTAAATCCGACTCATTCTTTTACTTTTTGACAGGCAAAACGCACTAAAAATGGCGGAAGTTCGACATGAAGGGGGGGAAACACAGAGATGCGAAGCGCGAAATTCCTAGAAGAAAATCCGCTGACGGACAATGTGCTTGATTTTGAAGAAGTGCTAGGGTTTGTCATTATGGCTTCTACCAATCTTGGCATAGAAAAAAACCATGCGGATCACCTTGTGAAAGAGATGGCGCTGGTGGCGGAAGCGGCCTCTGCCCTGATTGCCGAAGAAACGTACATCGATCCAGCCTTCAAAAAAGACGGACTGATGAGCTTGTCGAAATGGTCGATCGCTAAGGCGAAGCTCAATCAACCCATTGATCGTCGGGAAAAATTCTCCCTCATGGGCGAAGGTCGCTTGAGTGAAGTCATGGTAACGGAGATACAAGCGGTAGGATATATGATGCTGGCAGCCAAGAATCTAAACTTTTTGCATCAACAGATCACGTACCTGGAAATGGAAATGCACTACCTCCTTGTCACGGTAGACCCGGATCAGGCTTACGCTACGTTCCTTGACTTTTTAGAAGAATAAACCAATATGAGGAGAGGAAATCACAATTATGTTTACACTCATTGTCGTGCTTGTCATTGCTTTTATCTTTTTCAGAATCATCCACCGAATTTTTGACATTACTTACTTTGGCGGAAAGGCCCTTTTCACCATGATTCTCGGCTGTCTCGTAGCGGCGTACATGCTCGTGGAATTCCTGTTTTTATGATAAGCTAACTAATCCACTTTCAAATACCAATTGATAGCAGTTGTTCAAAACCAATCGTAAAAGCGAGAGGCATCTTCCCTAACGAAAACGGGAAGGTGCCTTTTCTGTTTGAGGAGGAACGGAACCATGCGGACGATCAAAACCATTCAGGACGTAAGGCTACTGCGGGAAGCGAGAGTGTTTTCCGACGCCTTCGCAGCGTACTTGGAAGAAGAGTTTTTGGCCCTGAAAGAAGCTTTTGACTTCGACGGTTTGGAGGAAGAATTCACGCTCGACATGCACGGCTACATGGTCGTGTTGGAGAAAGGCGACAATCTGCGCGATCTGTCCGTGGTGGGACTGGATCGCGGTCAAAACGGTTTGCTGGGATGCCTGCCGGAGTTTGTGGAAAAGGTGGAACGAAACGGCGAGCACTGGTACAAGGTCGTGGTCATCTACACCAACGAGTACGGAATGTCGTTTCTCCTACCGCTTGAATCCGTAGCGGACGATGAGCAGGCCATAGCTTGGCTAGAGGATCAGGTCGAGCGTGATGCCATTTTACTAAACTACTAATGGGAGGAAATCACATGAACGATAAAACCGCAACAAAAGCAGGGCATCAACCTGCCAAACGAGTCAACATCGTCTCGGTAAAGATGGTGCGGGAGTCAAGCCTGCTGTACCCGCAGAGAAGAATTCGCATGGCGAAAGATGCCGTTGGGCTGTTCCGGAAGTTTTTGGAGGAAACGGATCGGGAACAGTTTTTCCTGCTGTGCCTGTCGACCAAAAACGAGCCGGTTGCCATTCACACGGTTTCGGTGGGCTCCCTGGACGCGAGCATCGTACATCCCAGAGAGGTCTTCAAGGCCGCTGTTTTGGCGAACGCCGCTTCCGTCATCGTGGCACACAACCATCCTTCCGGCGACCCTACGCCGAGCAGGGAAGACATCGAAGTGACACGGAGGCTACAAGAGGCGGGCGAGCTGCTGGGCATTCCCGTCCTGGATCACATCGTTGTAGGAATGGAAGGCTCATTTTGCAGCCTGAAAGAAAAGGGGTACATGTAAAGATGGTAGAGCGGAAATTGTTTTCTTCAGATAGATTCGTGACACGCGGGGTCAATGAAGCTGTTCCGTTTGAACTGCAACAGATGTTGTGGAGCATTCTGGAGAAACGGCAGGAACGCGGTGATCAGCTCGATCATCTCCAAATTTTCGAACTCTCCGCCGAGTGGGTGGACGGAGAGCCGTTGCAGAAGGTCTTGAACCGACAGGAGCAGCCTTTCCATGAAGAAGTGTTTTTCGTCGACCATACCGAAAATCTGGCGATCGGCGTAACGGTTTGGATCATTGATTCCGGTACTTACAGTACGGCCTTGCTGCCCGAAGAATATTGAAAGTGGTGACAAGTTGAACATGGGGATCATCTTTGCAGCCTTGCGATAACTCTTGAGCCACAAGATAGAATCGGAAAGGAGGTGCCTGGACTGAATCCAATTCTGAAAGAGATCATCTGGCTCATCGTGAAACTGGTGCTGGAAGGAATGAGTCGCGAGAAGGCCATTACCACAGTGGCAAAAGAAAGAGGACTCGATGCGGAGGAGCTTCGCAGACAATTGCTGTAGAAATTTAGCAGGGCGACTTGATCATTTGGGCAGGCGACGGTTTGCCCATTTTTTTTGCTTCCACACGCAGGGGAACAGTCTGATAAAAGTCGACATTCACGACGATTTTTCCGTCGACCTGAATAACGGAGGGATGAAAGATGTTTGAACGACCTACTGGGAATCTGCCCCTGACAGAAGCACAAAAGCGAAATGAACGGGATTCGATTACGCACGGCATTAGCTGGAGTTCAGTACCTGGACATGTAGATGAGAACGGCGATGATGCGGGAATCGAGTTCGACTGGGAAGAAGACGTCGAAGTGGAAACAGTACACGAAATCTCCTCCCCGCACCCGACTAAAGGGGAGCACGGACAGGCTAGTTCGGATCGACCGTTCTCAAAAATCGGCGATTTCCGTTTGCCCGACCATCCATACCCTGGCTTGCGCAAAAGACCGGAATTCGATAAACAGCACAAGAAGCTGACCATTTATGTGGATCGGGAACTGATGGGAACGCTTCACAAGCTGAAAAAACAAAGGTACATTCGCAGCTACAGCTGGCTGATCACCGAGGCCATCCAGTTTTACCTGCGAGAGAAGCGGGAAGATAACGAAATCAACAAGTAGAAAAGAAAATGTGAAATCTTAGAAAAAGAGGGTTGATAGGACAGGAAACATCTGCTAGAATAACTACTAAAGTTGAATATCCCACATTGGAAGCCTCTGCTGGAACGGCCACTGAGCCAATTCCGTGTGCAAGCTAACTCAAGTCAGTAAGCCGGACAATAACCGCGTGCGAAGTCCGTATCTAGACGCCAAGCAACAAGGGGAATCTTTGGAAGAGCATAACTGCTCTAGGTCTGTTTGACCTGCTCAAAAAGATTCTTGTTGTTGAAGGGCGTCTTTTTTCTTTGCCAAAAAGCGCCCGCGCATCGGGGGGACAGTTACAAGCTGTCCAATAAGCATTCAACTGAATCCGTTGCACGAAAGGAGGATCAGTTGGCATGTTACTTTCTGTGGTGTAGTGCCCCTGGGTAGGTACCTTGTCGGGGACGCATCAAACGCAGTTGTCTCAAGGGTTCGCGGCGAGCGACCCTTGAGACCCTTCCAAAACCGAGAGAAGTAGTTCGGGTTTGAAGAGAAAAGACATAGGTTCTTTTCCGTACACGGTATCGCCGCTAGTATCGCAGGTTCGGAGCTTTGTTTCTGGGTAAGGGTTGTTATCCGTATTGCTGGCTTGATCTGGGACGGCGAAGCCTTGAGCGTGTCGCGGAGATGCGGATGATGACCATGCATGACAGAGAAAGGGGATTCTACACATGGCAAACCAAATGAACTCAAAACCAGAAATGGCATTTGTAAGCAATCTCTCCATTGAGTCGGTTTGGATGGTTTATCCGAACAACAAGGAAGTGGAGCGAAGCTATCCCGAGGGGTTAGACGGGATGTCCACGGCTTTTCACGTCAGACACAATGTTTATTACGAGAAACTGCGCAATGACGACCTTCCCCTGTTCGATGGGACGATACCGTCGGTTCAAGTTCTTGAGTCAGTTGGCGAGCTTGGTACCTCTATCACCGCCAGGTGGAGTCTGCGGGAAAACGTAGGCTTTCAGACAATAAGACATCGGGCAAACTTCCTCAAGAAATTGGAGACAAAAGTCCGTCATCTCGGGTACTTCGATGTGATGGAAAGTGACTTTTCCCTGAAAGACACCATTGGGCAATTACTTCAGCTCTACATTGATGATGTACTGAAAGAGGAGAAACTGCTCAGTCAGTCTGTTGCAGACAAAGGATATGATTGTTGGTTGGTTTCTGCGGATGAACCACCTATACTCACTACTTTATCGCTCTCGTAAGGGCGCGAATTTGGTGATTTACGATCAGATCATGGCGGGTCAACACGTTCAATCAAGCTGCACAAATACAAAGTGAAGGAGTATGTACACATGGAAAACATGATCAATACTGAATTGGATATGGACATCGAAGATATTGAAACTATTGAAGACGTTGAAGACGTTGAAGAAGTAGCAGAAGTAGAAGAAGTTGCTGATTCCGACGATGATTTTGATCAGGATGAATCGGATGACGATCATGAAGACGTAGATTTGTCTGATATTACACCGTCCGTATGCCATCAGCAGGGTAGATCGGTCGGAAAAGCAGGGGTTATGTCGATTGTACATTCCAAAAACGGCATGAGGGTCGCGCTGAGTCAGGAGTTGATGGAGCGGCTTCATCATCCCAAAACCGTTCAGATCGGATATGGTGAGGATCGGATTGCCGTTTCAGCGTATCTCGGGGATCAATTTACCTCTTACTCGATGAGAGAAAGCGGTACGAAAAGCATTATCTACCGCAGCGAACTGGTTAAGCAAATTACCGATCGTTATGATCTGGACTTTAGCAATCGTACGTCCATTACCTTCTCCGATGTGACATACAAAGGGCAGGGGAAAAATACGGTCGCGTTCATTCATGTGAAGGAGTAGTAGTAGTGGATACCAAGGGAGGGGGCTCCCCTCTCCCTTCTATACAAAATTTCCGACGATTAGACGAGGAGGATTACCAGATGAGCTTTGATCAATTTCCCAAAACAAACCGCCAAAAAATTAACCGTGCCAATGAAGTCACCGAGTTTGACCTGGAAGTGGATATGGAAGTGGATATAGAGGTCACCGAGGATTCAGACCTCGATGAAGATACTCTTGATGTTGATCAGGAGCCAGCAGAGGTATCTTTACCTGCCGATGAAGTGGATGACTCGGATGGACAATCCCTGCCGCTTTCTGCATCTGTACCGCTGTCTAAAAGGAAAACGAAGTCCAACTGGCCCCATTCCTCCGGCGAGCTTCGTTACGGCGAATTTGTGGGGCGTGGCACTGACTTGTATATATTGCAAACGGACAAGAGTGGAAAATTGAAGGAAAAGCGGTTTGCAAATTTGGTGTTTATCAAAGAAACCCAACAGAACATTGACGACGGGATGTACCAGATCGTATTACGATATTGGTTTATAGATCAGTGGCATGAGTTGACGATAAAGAGATCCCAGCTTCAAGTAAACGAATTAACGAAACTACTCGATTATGGTGTTGATGTACCTAACCATAAAGTCCGTCACATTGCAAAATTCTTGTCTTTACAAGAGGATGGGGCACCATTAAAAAAAGTTCATGAGAAGCTTGGGTGGGCGGATCATGATGGGGCTTTGGTTTATAAACATCAGCAGATTATCGGCTCCAATCTCCCGTATTCCTCTGAATATGCTGGAAAATTATCGATTCAAAACGGAACGTATGAGGGATGGAAGCAAGTCATTGAGCAAGAAGTACTGGGGCATATCCCCCTTGAATTTGCGTTGGTATGCGGCTTTGCTTCTCCGCTGATTTCTCTCATTGCCCGGTTCGTCGACATCGAGGTGCTTTTGTTTCATCTCTTTGGCGATACGTCAAGAGGGAAGACATCTGCAATGCGCGTCTTTGTCTCACCATTTGCTCTCCCTTCGAAACAGGAAGGAGGGATCATTTTTCAATGGCTTGGCACCAAAAACGGGATGATGGCCCAGATAGCGGACAAGCATGGTATTCCTATCGCATTTGATGAAGCGTCCATGAACCGAATGAAGGACTTCACGGACATTTTGTATCTATTGGCCGAGGGACGCGAGAAAGCACGGATGACGAAAGAGATTGAGGAGCGTAAACGCGCATCTTGGAGTGGTATCGTGTTTTCAACTGCGGAACACTCGCTGAAATCAAAGTCAAACCAAAACAGTGGGTTAATCGTTCGGCTACAGGAAATCGGTAACGTGGAATGGACGACTTCTCCGGAAAATGCAGTCGAAATTAAAAACGGATTGCAACAAAACTACGGTCATGCCGGGCCCAAGTTTGTCGAATATCTTCTACGTGAAGGCAAGGACCACATCATTGAACGTTGGAAAAAATGGTCGAAGATTTGCTACGAAAAAATGGAGAGCAAAGATGGCTTGTCCGCGCGTATGGCAGACCGATTTGGGCTCATCCTGGCTACGGCTGAATTGATGAATCAATTGTTTGATTTTCAGGTAAACATCGACGGCATTCTTCAGTTTTTGCTGAAAATCGATCAAGAGAATATCGAAAGTCGAGATCTCGGCGAGCGGGCGTACCAGTACCTGAAGCAAAAGGTAGTTGAATTTCAGGCGCATTTTAACATGGAGGGGGCTCCAGCCATTCGAGATTGCATGGGGAGCATTACTCGCAAGCCTGGCAAAGGGGTCGAAGTCGTGATCATGAAAGAGCCATTTCGCAGGCTCGTGCATGAAGGTGGATTCGATGACAGCTCTGTAGTGCTTCAAAAAATGAAGGCCAAAGGTTATTTGGATCACGAAGAAAAAAAGCTGACAAGAAAACGGAAGGTTGATCCCGACAAACCACGCCTTGATGTTCATATTTTCTTGTTTGACGATTCTTTGCTGGAGATGCTGAAAAGGGCACCACTCCCTTCTCCATTCGTTACCAGCAAAACAAAGCCAGTCGGTATACGAAGTACGGATGATGCAGAGGATTACACAGAGGTAAATGTGACGGATCTGGATTAACTGCAGCCGTGTAGGGACGCGTCCCACTACCCTGACCCGTCCGGTGACGTGCAAATTAGATGTCTCCCAAGGGTTTTGTTTCCCTGACCCACTCGACCCACCTTGTTTGCGAGTGTCATTGAAAAAAAGATCCCAAAGCACGTTCTCGTTCGGTTTGGAAAGATCCCGTACCTGTACAGATCCCTCGAGATGAGCGAGACAGCCTTGGGCGGTTGGTTTCCAGCGGAAAAAAACAGATTGGAAAAGAGCATTTCACTTCAGGCAAATTCACAAAAAAATGTATGTTTATCAGAAAAAAATGATTGGGTCTCCTGGGTCGCGGGGTGTCTTTCCTTGACACGCAAGGCTTCGCCGCGACCCAGCGTGGGTCGATGCGGTGGGTCGCGTCCCACAAAAAAACGTCTTGAAATCTTTTACAGTTAGATATTATTCCTATGAAGAATATAAAGGGAGAGTGACATGATGTACCTGTTTACTGAAGTCGTCCAGAAATTTCTCCAGCACATGCAAGCGATTGAGCGGAGTCCTGAAACAATCAGTGGCTACTCCAAAGATTTAGAGATGTTTACTCGTTTTATGGAAAAAAGGTACAACGGGGCTTTTTACATCGAGGAGGTGAAGGTTAGTGACTTGGAGTCGTTCCTGGAGCAATTGCAAAGGCAAGGGCAAGCACCAGCTAGCCGTTCAAGAAGATTGTACACGCTTCGTTCATTCTTTGACTATGCCTACAAGAAGGAGTTTGTGAAGCGGAATATAGCGCTTTCTGTGGAACCGCCAAAGTTACAGCAAAAGGAGCGGACGCATCTGTCTGAATCCGAAGTCATGCAACTGGTCGATGCGATTGAACACCCGCTTATCAAACTTGTAGTCTTGACCTTGTACTACACAGGGCTGCGTATTTCTGAATGTCTGAATTTGACGTTAGACACAGTAGATTTAGACGAGAAGAGGATTCGTGTCATTGCGGGAAAAGGGAACAAGGATCGTACCGTTCCGATCTCGGACAAGCTACTTCCCTTATTGGTCGAATATGTTAAAAAGCAGCGGCCAAAGGTATCGTCCAATTACTTCTTTGCCACAGGCAAGACGGGAATGCTTTCTCCGGTATATGTGAACAGGGTGCTTGGCGAAACTGTTACCAAACTGAAGTGGAAAAAGAAAGTGACGGCACACATCCTGCGACATAGCTTTGCCAGCCAACTGGTGAAGAAGGAAGTGAACCTGGTCAAAATCCAGAAGCTGTTGGGGCATTCATCATTGAAAGTGACCAGTATTTATACGCACAGCAACATTGAGGAACTGTGCGAAGCAGTTAATGTATTGTAGGTAAGCCTGCTAGACGGGGCCCTCAGCCCCGTCCTTTTTTCCAGCATGTAATTTTCACTATATAATAAGGAAAGGATGCGTGTTGCATGTCATTACCAGAGGATAAAAAACCAGTTTACGACGAACGAGTGAACGCAATCTTGCGTGGATTGGCGGAAGGAAAGTCCAGGGATGAATTGGCCGCAGAGTTCGGGTACAAAAACTACAAGTCACTGGACATTTACATGAGGCGCAAAAACTTTATTTGGGATAGGGTCAAACAGACGTACGTCCCAGAGTTTAGTCGTGTGGATGTAAAGTCAATCCATTCAGCGATTGCTTCGTCACCGAAGGTAGCTAGTGTACTTTCCTTCTTTGAGAAGGAAGGTGCTGATCCAGTGGTAATCGCAAAGCAACTGGGTTTTTCTGACCATCGGGAAATGGCGGACTACATGAAGGGTAAAGGGTACGAGTGGTCGACGGATAAGAAAAATTATGTTCAAAAGATTGGGCTCATTGAAGAAACTGGTGTCATTAATCGCGGACAAACAATGGTCGTATCAGGGGAAGCTGGGACTGGAGTTGAACCACCGATGGGTGTATCTAGTTACGATCAGGATGCCGGGGAAGTGGATTTCACTCGTTTTCTTCCACTTCTTGAGTTGATGGAGAGAAACAAGGAAAAGCTGTTTCGATTAATCCTGCCCGGCCCTAATGGAGCAAAGCTACCAAGATACATGGTTCCTGGGATACTTACGTCAAAAACGATTCACGTACCAAATACGTTGGACAATCTGGTCAAGGAGTATGCGAAGGAGAAAAACATCAATCAACGCGACGTTTTTGAAGTGGCTTTGATTGACTTCTTTCGACGGTACGGGTACGAGCGGGAGATTGACACGCTACTAGGGGAAAGGTGAGGACTGTGGGAAGCGGCAGCGCTGTTCGAAGAGGTTCGAGGTTGCCGTTTTCTTTTTTTCTTCGAGCGTGAGGCGAAAAACAACGAGTGGGAGATGCTCTACAAAAAACGAGCAACATGGGACTTGTTGGCCAAGACAACGAGCAAACCCCTTGGGTTGCTTGGGGAGCGCCTCTCTTTTTGTGAAAATGGGGTGGAAAACTGTCTTTGGGAAATGGTTGATTCCACTTTCTCGTGGTTTCCTTTCTTTTGCAACTTGGTGACTCCATTTTCTATCGTTCTACAAATGGTTGTGCAACACGTTTTGCAAAATCCTTGAGCCGCTTGAGGTTTGTTTCTGAAAATTCCGCCAAATTTCCAGGTTGGGGTTGTGCTATTAACGGTATTCAAGTTAAAGTAACTTTCTCTAAAGCTGTAGATCGTATCTCTGCTGAGAAAACTGCTAACTACACTGTTACTGGTCTCGAAGGAGCTAAAGCAGTATCTGGTGTTCAGTTGCTTAACGAGAAGGAAGTTCTCCTTACTCTAGGTGCTGCATTGAACAACGGTAGCGAGTACACTGTTAAAGCATCCAAAGAAATTAAAGATGCTGCAGGCACTAAGCTAGGTGTAGATGTTGAAACCAAGACGACTCTTAACGATGTAACTATCCCAACTGTTACTGAAGTTAAGTCTCTGAGCACTAGTCAAGTACAAGTAACATTCAGTGAGCCTGTTAAAACACTGGGTGCAAGTGTTAACTCTTCTGTAGAAATTTTCCCAGTAAAAGCTGATGGTACCGAGGATACTGCTCTGCCACACGTTGCTGCGGCTACTTCCAGCGAAAACGGCAAGGTATGGATCATTACTTTGAATGCAGGTAGTGAACTGAAACCAGGCACTAAATACAACGTTTATCTCAACAAAGATCGCCAAGTTGTTGACTATGTTGGTTATGTTGCAGCTGCTGCAAAAGTTGAACTGAGCTACTCTGCTGACGTTACAGTTCCACAAGCTTCTTCGCTTGATGTACTGGGTCAAGAGTATGTAATCGTTAAATTCAACAAGCCTATCAAAACCTTCAATGCATCTAATGTTTATTGGAATGTAGATGGTTCCGAAAGCAACAACTCCAACGTAGGTCAATCTTTCGAGAAAATTGATGCTACTACTTTCAAAGTGAAATTCAACCTGATTCCTGGAGGAGAAAAACACTTCTTCGTTAAAGGCGCAGAAGATTTTGCTGGTAACGTAGCTCCAACTGCTAAGTTCACGAAGACTATCGTTGATGCCATTACACCTGCTGTAAGTGCAATCAAATTGGTAGATTCCGATACTTTCAAGGTTGAACTGAACGTTGAAATCGCTGATGCAACAACAGTGTTTGCTGACGATGCATCGACAGCTGATAAGACAAAAGGTCGTGCTTTCTACCCAATCACTGACAAAGACGGCAATGCTGTTCTTGTTAAGAGTGTAGAATATGGTAAGAAGGCTGATGGCACTGACGATCATGCTGTACGTTTGATCAATGTTTACAACCCGCTTGCTCAAGGTAACTACACTGTTAAAGTAACCGGTCTGAAAGATTCGTTGGGTCGTGTACTGGCTGACAAATCCGAAGTAATCAACGTAGCTAACATGCCAGGATTGGTAGCTGGTGCAACTGCATCCGCTGCAACGGGTACACAAACTAAGGATCAAATTCTTCTGAACATCAACGAAACTACTTCCGCTTCTGTATCTGAAGAGTCTCTTCTCAACACAGCTAACTGGATCGTAACTACTCCAGTAGGCACGAAGAGCTTCGCTGAAGTAGCTGGAGCTAAAGTTACAAAGGTTAGCTCTGAGTTGTATATCCTTGAAGCAGACAAAGGTGCTGTACGAGTAACTAGCCAAATTCAAGCAGTAGGTCTTAAAACTGCTGATGGAAAAACTGTTGCTCCGTTCACTGCTACTCCAGTTGCTGCAACAGCACTTGATCTCGGAAGCAACGATTTCGTAGCGTCTACTACTTTGACTAAGAAACAAGTAACTATCAAAGTAAACGGACTGCTCGGAAATGTTAATCCAGCAGATTTCAGACTCTTTGAGAACAACGTAGATCAAACGGCTAAGTATGTTCAGTCCGTAACATTTGCGAACAGCACTGTTAAAACTGCCAATACATCTACTATCACTATCACGCTGAAAGAAGACTTGACCCTGACAAATGCATATGGTCTGAAGGTCGCTGCTAGCAACATCGGTACCAAGGACATTTTTGGAAACAAACTTGTTGCTAACTCTGGTCTGATTCTGCAAGATACAACAAGTGCTGCAATCTCTAACGCATTTGTAGCTGATGCAGATACAGCTGGAAACGTAATTAAGGTTGCGTTTGATAAGGATGTGACTGCGTCCTCTCTTAACAAAGCAGACTTTAAAGTTAAGACTTCCAAAGGTACCGAGCTGACAGTTGATTCTGTAGCTAACACTGGCGATGAATATGCTACCATCACTCTGGATGCTGGCACTGACATCCCTGCTGGTGAAGAGGTAACTGTAGAATTCAAGAAAAACCTCTCCACTGCTCTGGTAACTGATGGTTCTGTAACTACCAGCTCCTTCAGAATCACTGGTGTAAGTCTTGACAAAGGTGAAAATCCTGCAATCATCGAAGGCGACGAGTCCATGACTATCACCTTCAACAAAGCAATCAACCCTGATGTGGTTGCTAAGATTGCAGCAGGTGACTCCGGAGTAACCGCTACTGCTATCACAACTGCGTTTGGTGCCTTGACGGGTGATACTCTCTTTGGTACTGACCCAGCTAATACTTTGGAGTATGATGTGGATGGTAACACAGTAACCATCACCTTCTCTGGCTTAGTAGCTGCTGATACTGCTACTGCTGCACCAGATGCTCCACTGAGCTTCACTCCAGATGCTGACGCAGAATTGGCTGATGGTACAACTGCAATTGAATCTGTGTAAGCGTCAAATAGCCCACACCTTGTCGCCAAGATGTGGGCTGATCTATGCTGGAATCAGGATTTGAGCATACGACAGGTCAAGGGTAGCGATGGAGACCAAGGGAGCAAGCTGTCCAACGCTTCCGGATTTTTCGGATCGGAAAGCTGTGGGAGTTGCTCGAACACGTACATCAAGTATTTGAAGGGATTCAGTCCATTCTCTTTCGCCGTTTCTATCACGCTGTAGATGATCGCACTGGCCTTTGCACCGCGTGGCGTATTGGCGAACAGCCAGTTCTTTCTTCCGATCACAAAAGGCTTGATGGAGCGCTCACTGCGGTTGTTATCGATCTCCAGTCGCCCGTCCTTCAAGAACGCCGTCAGCTTGTCCCATTGATTCAAGCTGTAAGCAATCGCCTGTCCAAGCAGACTTTTCGGCAAGGTACGGGATCGCTGCTGGCGCAGCCATGCCAAATAAGCATCCAGAACAGGGCGACTGCGCTCCATCCGGATGGCATAGCGTTCCTCCCGGGTGGCATCCTTGCATTCTCGCTCAATGGTAAAGAGCTGATTGCAGAACTGGAGTCCCTCCCAGGCTGCCGTTTCGGTTTTGTCCTGCGAAGCAGGCAGCGCCTTCAGCGCCTCGTCGTATTTGCGGCGCGCATGTGCCCAGCATCCGACCAACGTCACACCGGACACTTTGTGGTAGCCAGGGTAACCGTCCACGTGCAGGTAGCCGTTGAATCCCGCCAGAAACTTTCGGGGATGTTCGCCGCCGCGCGTTGGCTGGTAATCGTACAGAACGATGGGCGGTCCCATGCGTCCAGTTCGGTACAACCACAGATAGGACTGTGCTTGCGCTGACTTGCCCGGTTCACACAGCACCTGCAACGTGGTTTCGTCGGCATGCGCGATGTCCTGGTTCAGCAAGTGCTCGTGCATACGGTTTGTCAGTAACGAAAGCCACTGCTCTGCCCCGTAGATCATCCAGTTCGCAAGCGTCTGCCGCGAGAGGGTGAGACCCAGACGAGCAAACTGCTGCTCCTGTCGGTATAGCGGCTGGCTGTCCACATACTTCTGGCTCATCACATGCGCGAGGATCGAAGGGGAAGCCAAGCTTCCCGGATAAACGGGCTTTGGCATAGGAGCCGTCACGATGGGCGTGTGGATCTCCTCACGCTCGCAGTGACGGCACGCATACACCTGACGCACATGGCGCAGCACTTTCACTTCCGCTGGAACAACCGTGATTTCGTTTCGCGTCTCCGTACTCATCACATGAAGCATACCGCCGCAGCACGCACAAACTTGTTCAGCCTCCGGCAACTCATACAGGATCGTTTCCACAGGAAACGAATCCAGCTTGGCCTCGCGGCTGCCAGCCGTCTTCTTGCGGCTGTACGTGACTGTCTCGATAGCTGGTTCCTGTGAGACAGGGGTCGCCAACACTTCCGCTTCGTTAAACAGCTGTAGTTCCAGTTGATCCGGATGCGTCTTCTCGCTTGAAGTGCCGAAGCGCTTCTGCTGGGCAAGTCGAAACTGCTCTTCGTACCACTTGAGCCTGGCTGTTAGCTCCGCATTCTGCTGCTGAAGTTTGGCAAGCTGCGCTGCATATTCTTCGGTTGTAAGGGTGGGGAAATCCGCTCGATTTTTCATTCTTTTTCTTTTCGCCAAAGAGCTTCATATTCCCTGCCAAAAGGTGTTTCGAAACCACAAACAGTTGCGTTAGATGACCGTGCGGGCTGTGACTGGTGGATGCGCTTGCCTCTGGCTCAGTGAAAGTCCATCCAGCAGCCAGCGCAGCTCACGGCTGGAGACCGTTACCGGTTCTCCATTGCCCGTTGGCCACTGGAACGTACCGCGTTCAAGACGGCGGTAGAAGAGCCAGAAGCCGTTATGCTCCCAGTACAGGATCTTGAGCTTGTTGCGGTCACGATTGCAGAACACAAACAGGCACGGGGAGAAGGGATCCAGCCTGAAGCCTTCTTGCACGAGCGCTGCCAGACCGTCGATGGATTTTCGCAGATCGGTGAAGCCACAAGCCAGATAGACCCGATCGATCTGGAAGGAGTTCAGCATAAGGCCTGGAGCGTCCGAACTACGTCGGACAGGAGTGTGGGATTGTAGCCAGGACGGATTTCAATCACGGCCGCACCTACTTTGACCAGTAACGGAGACTCTGTGTTCTCCTGCGGTTTGTCCACGTTGACTTCCACCCACTGCGGTGGACGGACAGAGGATTCTTTTGAATCCCGAAATTTTCGCAGCCAATACCATAGCTGTCTGGTGGTAACTTCATTTTCCGCACACCATTTCGCGGCGGTAAGACCGCTGGCCCGATAATCCTTGATTCGTGCCTCCCACTGCGTACAGAGACCCGTTTTCTTCATCTACATCCTCCTCGCTTGATTCTGAGGAGATTATCTCAAAGTGCGGTCTGTAATTTAAGGTGGGATTTATTTGACGCTTACGAATCTGTTGACGGTATTCCGCTTATCCTGAACCTTGCTGCGGTTGATAACATCAATCCAGCTGGTCTGGTTGTAGATAAGGAAATCAACCTGCAGTTCGCGCCTAATAGTGATTCCTTCACTGTTAACAACAACTTTGGTGGAGAATATGCAGAAAACGCTGCTGCTTCTATTCTTGACGATGCTCTGGTAGATCTGGGAGATGTTAACGTGACATCTGACACAGACTTGACAGCAGATGCTGGTGTTAAAACCTTTACTGCTGAAGTACTTGAGAACAATGTAATCAAGTTGACCGCTACCGGTAAAGCTGCTGCTGTTGCTGCAGACATTCCTGTAGAGTTGACGATTACTGATGAAGCTACTGGTGTTACTAAGACCATTACCGCAACAATTAAAGCAGATGCTGGTACTACTGTTGACCGTGCACTGACAGTCGTATTGAGTAACTAACTTTAGATCTCAAAAAGAGCCCAACTAATTAGGGATCGGTGCCTGTCACCACCCGAAAAATGTCGAAAGGGTCTGTCTCGAAAGAGGCAGGCTTTTTCCTTTTGCTTGGATTTATTGCAATAAAAATCACCTCTATGCACAGAAAAAGAGCCCATAAGGGCTCCTATCCTCCAGGTAAGGGATTGGGTGCCTGTCACCACCCGAAGAATGTCGAAAGGGTCTGTCTCGAAAGAGGCAGGCTTTTTCACTTTGTTAAGGAACTCACTGAAAAACTTTCTGCTAGCTCACTACATTTTCTTTCCCGTCACATGCCCACCAGCAACTTCCCAGCCACGACAAGAAAACGTGACAACTTCCCTTCACTGTAAACTATAAAGAATGCAGTCAGCCGCCGATTTTTGGTAGCTGGCTTTTTTCAGTTCAAGGAGAGATCAGCAATCCGGTTTTATCAAGATTTCAATACTATATTATTAATAGGAATATGTCTGAAAGGAGGCTTTGGCTGGAGTGTCTGAAAAGCATTCCGGTGGTATAATAAATATAAAAATATATGACGTACGGAACAAGGGAGAGTGATGGCGTGACCAAACGAATGAATCCCATCGTCGATTTCGTGTTCAAGCGGATTTTTGGTACTGAGGAAAACAAAGACCTGTTGCTGTCTTTTCTCAACGCGACGCTAAAGCCAGAGGAAGGAAGTCAACTCAAGGAGATTACATTGGTTGACCCGCACATCAACGCCGATCAGGTTGGCGACAAGGCATCCATCCTCGATGTAAGGGCGAAAACGAAGACAGGTGAACAGATCAACATCGAAGTACAACTGCACAACAAGTACGACATGGAGAAACGCTCCCTGTACTACTGGGCAAAGATGTACGAGGGACAATTGGCAGAAGGCGAGCCGTACCGGAACCTCAAAAAGACGGTCACAATCAGCATCATCGACTTTGAGTACCTCCCGACAGACAGCTACCACAGTGTGTTTCGGTTGCGGGAAGATGAGGAAGGATTCGTGCTAACTGATGATCTGGAAATCCATTTTCTTGAATTGCCAAAGGTAGCAGGAGTGCATCAGGAAACCAGCGATTTGCTGGTCAAGTGGATGTTGTTTTTGAAGGCAGAAAGCAAAACGAAACTGGAGGAATTGGCGATGAGCGAACCGACGATTCGTAAGGCGGTCAATGTGCTTGAGTTTCTAAATCAGGATAAAGAAGCCCGTAAATTGTATGAGATGCGGGAAATGGCATTGAAGGATGAGCTCAACATGATTGAAGGCGCAAAGGCAGAAGGCGAGCGTCAAAAGGCAAAGGAAGTTGCCAAAAATCTGCTAGCGATGGACATGACTGTTGAAATGGTTGCAAAAGCAACGGGATTGCCAACGGAAGAAATCGAAAAACTGAAACAGCAGCTTCACTAAACAGCAGCTCTCACAATCAGCCCTGTGTCCAATCAATAGATGCAGGGCATTTTACGTTCAAAAAAATCAAAGGAGTTGTTGTACATGCTTTTCCCGAACCTACCGACCAAAACACTAGGAGGGAGCTTCTTCTGGGACACCCTGGACAGGAAAAACGGCTGGAAGCTACAGAAAAACCTCATCACCGAGCATTACCGCATTCTTGATCCAGAGAATGTCCGTCAGGCATGGAGTCCAGATGAGTCATCCATCTGGCGTACCTTTCGCAAGTTTACGTCCGTAAGCCGAGACTAACACGCCCTGCGCCCATCAAAAGGCAGCAGGGCATTTTTGCGTTTCAGGAGGGAGAATGAATGCAGCTAATCGAGGAGTTTGAACTGTTCCTTTTAGAAAACGGGATTGCGCCAAAAACCATCGAGTCGTACGTTGGCGACGTAAAGGCGTTTTGTGCGTTCCTGACAGGAATGGGAGTGGAGCAGCTCGCTGACTTGAAACGATTCTACGTCTCCAGCTACAAAAACCACCTCATGGAAAACAAGTACGCAGTGGCCACCATCAACAAGAAAATCAATTCGCTACAGGCGTTCAACCTGTTCCTGATCGACCGTAAGCTGACCACTGAGCAAGTCGTCACGCTGCGCAAAGACAGGATCAAGGTGGCCGCAGGAAGCGAGGGTGTAGTAGAGGTGTTTTCGGAGCAGGAGGTCAACCACCTGCTCTTTTTCGTCCAGGACAGGAGTAAAGTCATCCTGCGTAACCACCTGATCGTTTGGCTGCTACTGTACACAGGGGTACGTGTGAGCGAGCTTTGCGGCATCCAGCTTAGTGACTTGGACTACCTCACAAATACACTTCGGGTAACGGGAAAGGGTGGCAAGTACAGGGAGATTCCGCTTCGGCCTGATCTTGTGGATCTGATTAAAGAGTACATCCGAACAGTACGGCAGGAAAACAAGCATCGGGACAGTCCCTACCTACTGCTCAGTCAACGAGCCGAGAAGATGCACAAGGACGCGGTCAACACGCTGCTGGAAGGCTTGGAGAAGCAGCTCGGCTTCAAGCTGTACCCGCACAAGTTCCGCCACACCTTCTGCTCCCGCTTGCTCAAGAGAGGCGTGCCACTCACCACCGTCTCGAAACTTGCCGGACACGCTCACATCCAGACGACGGCGCACTACTACATCAACACCAGCAGACAGGACAAGGAGCAGGCTGTAGCCTTGCTGTAAATGAATCAGGAGGGATTCCATGAATAGCGTACAGGATAAATATGAAGAGCTTGTTGGCAAGGAGGATACGCTGATACGGGGTACAAGGACATGCGAGAAAGCGTTGTATCTCTTAAAGGATGAGCTACTGTACAAACAACGGGGAGAAACATGCCAGGATACACTCAAGGAAGTGTGCGAATGGATTCAACAGCGGGAAGAAAAGCTGCGCAGGGAGATTTTTGCGGTACGCTGGGAAATGACCGTTCTCGCCTGCCAATTTCCCTCGGCAAACAAACAAGCGGAAGAAAGTCCACTGTGACTTACTTCCGCTTTTCTTCTTCCCAAGAAAAAACCGTTTTCATCAACGCTAAAACAAGGGCTTGGTCGGCCACAGGACGTTCAGAGAGCATGACGACAATTTGCCCAAGAGGGGTTTGAACATCGAGCGGATCAACGGAATGCAGGAGCTGCTCCAAGGAAGTCCCAAGGCTGCGGGCAATTTTCAGCAGGGTTTCGAGGGTAAGGTTCTTCTCTCCCCGCTCAATTTGACCGATGTAGTTGGTGTGCAGTCCAGAGCGCTCACCGAGTTGTTCCTGGCTGAGCCCCTGTTCCAGACGGAGACTGCGGATACGTTCACCTAGCATTTTTGCAAGTTGTTTCGTGCTCTCTTCCATTTGGTACCACCTCTAGTCAAGCGTACTAGAGGGTAAAAACCATTTACACACACTATAAATAGTAATTGACTACCAATTAACATCTATAAGATAATATAGGAAGATTCTACTAGATTCGATGAAATCATCTATGTTCCGACAACTAATGAAAAAACGTTTAGATAGGCCAAAAGTCATCAAGGGAGGATGTACAAGGAATGGGAGCAGGTAAAAAGATCCTCAACGGCATGAACAAATTCTACAGCTTCATGACGAGTCTGGGGATCATCGTCCTAGCGGTGTGGTTCATCGCTTCATGGATGGGAGTAGATGTACAGGGGAAAATTGAAGAAGCTGTTGAACCAGGCAAAAAGTATGTGGAGGCCATTAAAGCTAGTTCGCTCCAGCAATACTCGACCGAACCACTGGGTGAGGTGCTAGAGTACTTGCACTCGGAGCCAAAGTGGACGTTCAGCGAATCGAACGGGAAGAAATTCGTAGAGTTTTCTGGTTTGTACTACTCGGAAATGGAAAACTACGAGTTGCAACTCAAGTTCGAGCTTTTGGATAATGGCACCTTTGAGGTTTCCTACGTGGCAGTAGACGGATTTCTTCTTGGAAACATGGAGGCTGTCATGTTTTTGAGGAAAACCTTCAATGATTACGATACCATTCGTCAAGCGACTAGCCAAATTAATAATAGTTAATCATCGCCGGTAACAAATGAACGCAAATACAAAGTGAAGGGGAAAAAGAAAATGATTGTAAAATGGGCAATTGGCGGAGCTGTGGTTGGTGCCATCTACTGGATGTTCAACTCTAGTGACATTGATTTCTTGGTGTCCGTGGCTTTCGGTGGCATTGCCGGAGTCGCCATTCGGAAATGGCTGTTCCGTACTTTCTGGCAATAATCAATCAATTGATTTTCCAACGAATAACGGGGATTTCCTTCTGCTACGGCAGACAGGGAGTCCCTTTTTCATTTCTGGAGGGATTAATGATGCGGACAATCAAAACCATTCAGGATGTACGACTGCTGCGACAGGCGCGGGTGTTTTCATATGCGTTTACTTCCTACTTGAAGGAAGAGTTTTCCGGACTAAAAGAAGCTTTTGACTTCGACGGTTTGGACGAAGATTTCACGTTGGACATGTACGGCTTCATGGTTGTCTTGGAGAAAGGCGACAATCTACGGGATTTGTCCGTGGTGGGACTGGAGCGCAAACGTGAAGGTTTACTAGGAAGCCTGCCGGAGTTTGTCGAGAAAGTGGAACGGAACGGAGAGTGCTGGTACAAGGTCGTGGTCATTTACACCAATGAGTACGGGATGGTCTTTTACCTTCCTCTTGAAGTTGTAACGGACGATGAAATGAAAACCTGGCTGGAAGAACAGGCTGAAAGAGATGCTATTTTTCAAGGGACGGGGGAAGGAAGATGAACAAAGAAGAGTTGATTCGGGAGTTCAAGCGGGAGTTAAAAGGAGGATACCCGCTGTACCTTGAAGATAGACGCATCTTGTATGTCATGAACGGACTGCTGTTCATTCGGAAAATCGAGTGTGAAGGCGGAGAAATTCAAGTCAACATCGACAGAGTGCGGGTGATACTGGACGAACTGGCGAATAAACGCATTCGCGAAATGAAAGAAGCGATTGAAATACAGCGATTTCTTGAGGAGTAGTTGAAAAGACAATGAACTAGGAGCTCGCTGTTTTGGGGAGTCCCTTTTTCTCAGAAATGGGAGGAGAACATATGAACGATACGGTGGTAACTGAAACAGGACATACACCAGCTAAGCGAGTCAGCATTGTCTCGGTAAAAATGGTACGGGAGTCTAGTCTCCTGTACCCGCAAAGACGAATCAGAATGGCTAGCGATGCTGCAGGACTATTTCGGCAGTTTCTGGATGCAACGGATCGGGAACAGTTCTTGTTGCTCTGCCTGAATACCAAAAATGAGCCAACAGCTATTCACACGGTTTCAGTTGGTTCACTGGATGCTTCCATCGTACATCCCCGTGAGACATTTAAGATCGCGATTCTCTCCAATTCGGCATCCATCATTGTAGCGCATTCCCATCCGAGCGGCGACCCTACTCCCAGCAGAGAAGACATTGAAGTAACAAAAAGACTTCAAGAAGCTGGTGAACTGCTGGGCATCACTGTTTTGGATCACATTGTGGTGGGAGTAGAGGGTGCCTACGTAAGCCTAAAGGAAAAGGGGTACATGTAAAGATGGAAGCGCGGAAAATGTTTTCAACGGACAGATACGTGACACGTGGGGTCAATGAAGTCGTGCCGATTGAATTACAGCGGATGCTGTGGAGCATCCTTGAGAAACGGCAGGTACGGGGAGATCAGTTGGATCACCTCCAAATCTTTGAACTTTCGGCTGAATGGGTAGACGGGGAGCCGTTGCAGAAGGTACTGAACCGACAGGAACAGCCTTTCCATGAGGAAGTGATTTACGTGGATCATACCGAGAATCTAGCGATCGGAGTTACGGTTTGGATCATCGATTCAGGGACGTACAGTACAGCTTTACTACCGGAGGAATACTGAGGCGGTAAACGCGAAACACCACATTTGGAAAGGAGGAATCAGGCATGCATCCAGTTCTTCAAGCTGTGATCTGGGACATAGCGGAACGAGTCCTTGATGGAATGAGTAGGGACGAAGCCATTGCTCAGGTAGCGAACGAGCACGGGCTTCTTGCGGAAGATCTACACACATTGTTGCAGTAAACGGATGAGTCCCGGCTGGTACAGTTGCCGGGATACATGGGCAGACAGTGTTTGCCCTCTTTTTTTTGCTTTCACATACATAGAAACATTTTCATAAAGTCGACGTCGACGTCGGTGTCGACTACAAAAAAAGTCATGGAGGGAATACCATGTTTGAACGACGGAAACGGAATTGGAACCTTACAGGGACACAAAATAGTAACCAACAAGAAGGAGCTACACATGGAATCAACTGGGGGAATGAACACCACGTAAACAATGACTGGGTTCCAGACAAAAGTGAAGGCACGGAAATGGAAGATGGCTGGGAAGAAGAGGATGCGGATCTTTTTGTACCAGCAGAAGAGAGTCGCAGCAGACGAAATCCAAAGGGCCAGTCTAGGCAGGGCTTTTCAGAACGTGAAACGTCAAAAATCACTGGAATTGCTCATGCCTCCCCTTCCTACCCTGGGTTGCAAAAACGGCCCGATTTTCATGAGCAGCATAAAAAGCTAACGGTCTACGTGGATCGAGAGTTGATGGATACAATGGAAAAGCTGAAAAAGGAGCGGTACATCCCCAGCTACAGTTGGCTGGTAGCGGAAGCTATCCACCACTATCTCAATAGAATCGGAAACAAAGTTGAATAGATGTAGCCGTTCCTTCCCAGTTGTTAGGATGGAATAGTTAATTTTCGTTATCGAAAAAAAGTACTTGAATTCTGTGTAAGTGACGTGATATAGTTTGTTTACAAATAAATACCTCGACAAAAGGCAGCCCCTGCGGGAATACATGTATTCCGGGAAGCAAGCTAACAGTCAGTTAATACGGACAGTAACCAAGTACGCAGTCCGTAACGAGACGCCCATTAACACGAGGAATTTTTTCAGAGCCGTTGTGCTCACAGGCTTATTTAAGTCTGTACGAAAGGATTCTTGTTGTTAACGAGCGTCCTTTTTGCGTCTCCAAAAAGGAGCTCGACAATCGAGGTTTTGATAGTCAGACACTGACTAAAAATGATTCAGCTGTTCACTAATACGGAAAGGAGGAGCATTTCAGGGGCACTTATGTTTCTCCCCCTTCTTTGTTCAATCTTGGTTTCTTGACAAAAGCATGCAGTAGATTCACTTGTTCAATCCAGGGATATGGAGGTCAATAATATGGTTCACAATAAAGTGATTTTGACGGTTTCGGATATTGAGTTGATTCATGAGATGTGCAATGGGAAAATTCCTCTCTACCAAATAGCTGCTAATTTTCAAACGTATAACGGGACTTTACTAACTGACTTTGCAAAGGAAGAAATAAAAGAGGTGTATCAAGCGTTTATAAATCGGCTAAGTGCGCTCGAACTACCTCCAAATGAGGCGTTTATCTCTGATGATGGCATTACAGCACACTGGTATCCGCCATTTCCTTTTTTCTTCGAAAACCCAATTGATTTCTACAATTTACTTGAAAACTTCCAAAGTTACCTGAATACGTTTGGTTTCACGAAAGGGACTATTATGGACCTTACATGGGATGATCAGGCGAACAAACTGACCAACGAGGAAGCTCTCTACCAAAGATTGTTTGGGGTAAGTATTCAAGCTGAAAAACTAGAATATAGCCATATTACAGATCAATTAAGCAACCATCGATCGAAATTGTGGCGTTCCATTTTGGTATATGACTTTAGATCAGATAAAGGCATTACAGGTGATCCTTTTCCCAAAGGGTTCTACTAAGCACTTAGTGTAAAGGAACTCAATTGCATGTCACCGATTTTTTCAAATCCAATCACTGCACCAGAAAAATGGAGGTAATGTTCATGAAGAATCAAGTAAACAACCGCATTCAAGCAAAAGCATTCGGAGTTCAACATCCAGTGGTAGTACCAAAGGTGGGGCAGGAAGCAATGAGGGATCAGGATTTGGCTATGGGATCTTTAATGAAATTCGTTGACCAGTACCTCGTGGAAGAGAAGATGAAGGCCAACTACCTCGTTGAAATGTTCGATGATTTTCATGATGAGGATTTGAACGAGGCATTTAACGAGGCAGTCCAGTACTTCCATAGAAATTACCGCCCGTTCATTGAAGTCCATTTCATGGATTACAAGGGACAGCCTGTTGATCAACTGACCTCCGAACAACGTTTAGTAATGATTGCCGAGCTCCAACAGGCACTGAAGGAGCTCCCCTTGGTTCCGCTTACCCTTATGTATGATCCCGAATCCCTGACAGCCGTTTGGGAGATACCGGAAGCAAGAAGGTTCCTCTCTGAGCAAGAGTTTTACAAAATGCGTGATAACTTTCTCAAGATGCTCATCAGCATAGATTTTAGCACGCCTGTCCCCACAGAAGATTACTATGATAGCGAACTGAGGTACCATAGTATCCCGATGATCAAGCTATACCATGATTACCAGAACAAGATAAAACCCTTGCAAGATTTTGATCAGATTTGTGGAATCGAAGTTTGCGTCAGATAAGTGATGCTTCTGGTGGATCCAGGCACGAATAGTAGCCAGAAAATGGAACGAATCCGATTTCAAGTAGAAATTATATATATGTGACCGTTCGGAATGGTATCGTTCCTGATGCCGTAGGGGTGACATGTATACCAGTAAACCAGGGGAGGGTACTCCCCTCCTCCCCCTGGAAAGGAGTCAAACATGACAAGCCAACCGAAAAAGTCATCCCACCGCATCCACATTACGGAAGAAGCACTCAAAAATAGCCAGACCTTTTCCTTTGGGGATTTCACCGTAACTAACAAGGCGCTGTTCCTGAAAAAAACAGACCAGAAAACGGGCGAAGAAACCATTACGAAAGTCTGCGAGCCGTTGTTTATCAAACAGACGGTACAGAACCTGGACACCAAGGATGTGCATCTTGATCTTTGCTACAAGTTCAAGGGAACATACCAAGAGCTTCGGATCGGGATGGGTCAGCTCGTTCCCAGTGAGCTCATCAAGCTCATGGGCAAGGGCGTCGACATTCCACATGAGTTTGTCAAAGTGATTGCCACCTACTTACGTGAGCAACAAAAACGTGCCCCGCACAAAGCTGTTTTCCATCAAGTGGGCTGGCATCGTGACAACCAAAAGCAGCTCGTTTTTCGCCATCACCGCATCATTTCCGCCAACGACACAGTCAAGGCCATCAATGACAATGAAAACGGCAACTACAATTTAAAGCCCAAGGGCGACCTCGCCACATGGTTGAAGATGGTTCGGGAACATGTGATCGGATACGCACCACTGGAATTTTTGTTGTCTGCTGGTTTTGCTTCACCAATTGTTGGCTACCTTTCGTACCTGTACGATGACGTGGATAGTCTGATCATTCACTTAGGTGGAAAAAGTACAAAGGGCAAAACAACGGGAACTTTTCTTGAAGTTTCGATCTTTGGCAAGCCTTCCTTCAAAATGAAGGGGCTTGTGAAATCGTGGAATGCAACGAGCAATTCGATGATCAATATGCTGGGGGGTAACTTCGGAATCCCCGTCGTCCTCGATGAGTTGTCCATGAGTAATGAAGCATCCTTGACCAGTATGTTGTATGTGTTGGCATCGGGCCAGGAAAAGGGTCGCCTCACAGATACCATCCAACAACGCAAACAAGGGCAGTGGGCGTTGGTCGTCCTTTCCACAGGGGAGCTGTCCATTTTTGAACGAACCAATCATAATGTCGGCTTGACTGTCAGAGCCTTCGATTTCAAAGGCATTGAGTGGACCAAGTCAGCCCCCCATGCAGATGCGATTCGGGAGGTTGTCCAGCACAACTACGGTCATGCTGGTGAAACATTTGTACGATACCTGTTCGACCAAGGGCTTGGCATCATAGACGAGACATGGCAGGAGTGGCAGGAACGCTGTGCAGAAGTTTTGCCGGATACGCCATTTCGTACACGGATCGCAAAGAAGTACGCCATTCTCCTGACAGCGGCAGATTTGGCCAACCGAGCGTTGGATCTCAATCTGCGTCTTGACGCCATCCTTGATTTCCTTGTCCAACAGGAGGAAGCCATCAGTGGGGAGCGCGACATTGGTTTGAAAGCATGGAAGCTGATGGTTCAGCTCATCATCCAGCATCAGAGCAATTTTCGCATCGAAGGGGTCTACTCCAATCCAATCAATTGTTGGGGCAAAATGTTCCCGCAGGGGGCCAACACCGAGGTGGCTTTCCTCAAGCATGTCCTGGAGCAGCAGTTGAAGCAACTAGGATTTGAGGATACAAAGGGCTTGATTCGAGAATGGAAAGAGAGGAAATGGCTCGTCACCGAAAGTGATCGATCTACGATGCGTACACGGATTTTTGATGAGTCGGAACAACAGGAGCGAAAAAAAGCGCTTGGTGAAACACCTCCCAAAAAGCAGGAAGATACGACGTACAACCTAAAAATCCCGAACGAACAGCTAGAGGGTCTTGTCAGAAGGGGCAGGCTGCCAGATGAACCTGCGCTTGATGAAGAGGACGTGTAAACGGGGAGGGGAGCTTAGTCCTCCTTTCTCAACCACTTTCAACCCAAAACAAGGAGGATACGGACATGAAAACGATGATTCCCATAGATAGCATGTTGTTCACACAGGCCATTCCGCTCTTTTTGGATTGGCTCAAGGCAAGGGGAATGCGAGAAGAAACCTTGCGGGGGTACAAGATGGATGTGAGCCAATTCCAGAGATGGTTGTCGGATCGCTCGAATGGCCCTGTGTTTGTCGACGAAGTCATGTTTCCCCAAGTGGAAGCGTTTGTCGAATACTTGACCAACGAACGAGACTGTAAGCCGAGAACGGTCAACCGTAAGATCAACGCCTTGTCTACCTTCTTTACTTGCTTGAAGAAAAAGAAGCTGGTAAAGGAAAATCCGGTCGATGACGTGGAAAGGGTAAAAGTACCGGAATTTGAACGTACCTACCTCAACAAAGACGAGATCGAAGCCATTATTCAGGCCATCAAGCACCCAGTCATTCACCACTTTGCCATGATGATGGCTCACACAGGCATTCGGGTCAATGAATGCATCAACCTCACGCTGCGCGACGTGAACCTGGAGGAAGGGTTTGTCCAAGTGATTGATGGTAAGGGCGGGAAAAACCGTCGTGTGCCGATGAATCAGAAGCTGATTCAGCACATGAAGGAGTACCTAGCCAAATACCGCCCTGCTACCGATTCTCTCTTCTTCTTTGCCCTCAAGAAAACGGGAACAGTGAGTGAGCAGTACGTCAATCGGCTGTTGAAGGAAGCTTACCAAGAAGCGGGCATCCCCAAACACGTCACTAGTCACATCTTGCGCCACTCGTTTGCCAGCTACTTGGTCACAAAGGATACCCATGTGGCGGTCATTCAACGCCTGTTAGGACATGAAAACATACGGACTACCTCAAGGTACCTGCATGTGCAGCAGACCGATCTGGCAGAAGCCGTGAACCGCATTGATTTCTAAGGAGGAATAACCATGACCATGTTTGATCCCAGCGTATACGACGATTCAAAAATCAAAACCACGCTTGCTTTGCTGGCAGAAGGCAAAAGTAAGCAAGAAATCACCGAGCATTTTGGACACAAAGGGTGGTTTTCAATCGACCAGTACTTCCGCAGAAGGGGGATGCGTTGGAACGGTAACACGTTTGTTCCCGAAGAAGATGAAACTACGTCAGCAGCGGAAGAGTCTCGTTTTTTGAACAGCAAAGCTGGACAAATCATTCGTCAACTGAGCCAAAGCAATGCCAACATCCGTCAGGTAGCCATCAAGCAAGGGTTTGCCACCGTCGACGAAATGGGCGACTACATGAAGGGGCAAGGGTACGTTTGGAGTAGTGAGCAAGAAAACTACGAGTACAGTGAAAGCCTCTCCACCAAGAAAAAAAACGAGCAAACGGCGGCAGTACAGCTACCTTCCAAGTCAGCAGACGGCTTGGAAGACTACCAGCAGCTGTTGGCCTACCTCTTGTCCAAGCAGAACAAACTGTTTGACCTTTTGGAAACGGAGAACGATGGAACCCTGCCTCGGTACAAGTTTCGAGGAGCCAAGGCCAACAAAACGCTTGGTTTCCCGACCTCGCTGATGACTCTCCTGAGCGATTACAGCAAGGAGTTTAATGTCACCCAACGTGTAATCATTGAGGTAGCTTTGGCCGAGTTTTTCAAGAAGTATGGGTACGAAGAACAATTGAGCAGTGTGTTGCAAGCGTAGCGGGGAGCGGGAAAACCTCCCCCGCTTTTTTTGTTGTCAGGTCAAGGGTTCCCCGCATTTCCCGTTTTTCCGAACAGAAAAAGGCTGTCCTAAATAAAGAAACCAGATGTCTCCCACAGTATGGAGATAGTCAGTTAACCGTTTTGGGTGGAAGATCGTTCGAGCGACAGATTCTTTTCAAGTGACTTTCGTGCTCTTGTGACAGTTCCCTCGACCCTTCTCTATCGATTC
Source organism: Brevibacillus panacihumi W25 (assembly GCF_000503775.1). Taxonomy (GTDB): domain Bacteria; phylum Bacillota; class Bacilli; order Brevibacillales; family Brevibacillaceae; genus Brevibacillus; species Brevibacillus panacihumi_A. The sequence continues at coordinate 168,450 of NZ_KI629787.1, forward strand.
CTTATTTTTTTCCTTCCTTATTATATGTCTTGTTTCTTCTCTGCTTTTTATAGTCTTTTTTGATGGTGAAACTCCATGTTTAAAATTATATTTTTTATCGGGATTTACGGGACTGCGGGGCTTTGTTGTCTGGAAAGAAAAGGTGTGGTTTTGATTTCCGGGTTTCTCACGGTTTTTCCGGGGGTTTTTCGTTTTTTCCTCGTTCGGCTTTCACTCAGTTTTTCCTCTGCTCCCCAACAACTCACTAGACATTCACTCGGCTTTTTCTATGCTGAGAGAGGAGCCGATTGCCAAACTCCTTGTGTCCCATGGGTTTTTAGCCCGTCCGAAAAAACGGAATTTTCTCGTGGGTTTTGTGCTATTAGCAATACAAGTGTGAAAGTATCCTTCGCTAATGCTGTTGAAGCTCTTACAAAAGATAATGTAACAGTAGTTAACAAAGTGTCTTCCGACAAGCAGTACATCAAAACTGTTACTCTGAGCAATGATAAAAAATCTGCTACAGTAGACCTGTATGAGCCACTGGCAAAAGGTACTTACACTGCAACTGTAAAAATTGGAGAAAATACTTCAAGCAAAGACTTTGATTTTGTAGCAGGTGAAGTTGCAACTATTCAAGCAAATGCTAACCAATTGGTTGAAGCCGGTTCTTATGATCTCACTAAACTTGATTACAAAGTTTTGGATGAAGCTGGGCTGGACATCACTTCTACTACAGATGTAACGTTCGAAGCTTCTGTATCTCTCACTGGTAGCTCAATCAATTTGGCAGATGGTGAAACTGCATTTGTATATGTTGTTGCTAAAAAAGCTGATGGTACTGAAGTGAAATCTAACCGTATCTCAGTGAAAGCAGAAGATTCAAAGCCTGCTGAAATAGTTAACTTTACAGTTGCAGATTCTGCACCAAATTTTGATGATGAAGATTATACACAATCTTTAGTTGTACAAAAGGGTAAAACTGGCTACAAACTCTGGGTTGGAGCTATTGACCAATTTGATGAAGAATATGCTGGTACTGTTAAACCAACTTTTGAATCCCTTGACAAAACAGTTGCATTGGTAGACAGAACTACTGGTGACATCACGCCTTTGAAAGAAGGCAAAGTGCCTGTTAAGATTACTTTTGGCACTGTAACGAAAACCGTAGAGCTGGCAGTTGTGGCGGATGCTAAACCAACTGCTTTGGAAATGAGTGAAACTGAAATTTCCATCTCCAACTCTGTAACTACTGCAACAACTGTTAAGGTGTCCGTCAAAGATCAATACAATAACGTATTTGACTATGACAACCCTCCTGCTACAGTTACTGTTCTGTCCGGTAAGGATCTCGTAACAGTTGGTAGCACACTGACCGTTACTAATGGTGAAGGAACACTGAGCATTAAACCGGTTGCTAACAAGTCTGGTATCGCTGTAATTGAAGTTAAAATTAGTGAAACTGTAAAAGCTACTGTAACAGTTAACGTTACTGCTGCAGGCGCTGTCGATAACTTTGTGGTAGAAGGTTTTAAAGCAACCTTGGATAAATACAATAACCCAGCTACTACAACAGTTGATGAATCTAAGGCAGAGCTTGATGTATTCCCAGTAGACGCAAACGGTGTGAAAACTGGTAATGTATTAGCTGATGGAGCAGGCGAGTTCACGATCACAAAAGAGGATGGAACTGCTGTTTCTGGGTACAACAAAACTGGATTGGATACTGTAATTAATGCTTCTGACTTTGAAGTCGGAAAAACTTACACAATTTCCGTTAAAGTAGGTTCCATCGAAGTATTTACAAGTACATTCACAGTTGTTGATTCTGAACCAAAACCAACTGTAGAACTTACTAGCGGCAGTGTAACAGCTACAGATCTGGATATGTTTGAAGATCTCGCTAAGAAATTTAAAATTAGCGGAGCAGGCTATACTTCAACATCAAGTGTGGCATCTGTCTCCTTCAAGTCTGATAACACCAAAGTAAGCGTCAAATAGCCCACACCTTGTCGCCAAGATGTGGGCTGATCTATGCTGGAATCAGGATTTGAGCATACGACAGGTCAAGGGTAGCGATGGAGACCAAGGGAGCAAGCTGTCCAACGCTTCCGGATTTTTCGGATCGGAAAGCTGTGGGAGTTGCTCGAACACGTACATCAAGTATTTGAAGGGATTCAGTCCATTCTCTTTCGCCGTTTCTATCACGCTGTAGATGATCGCACTGGCCTTTGCACCGCGTGGCGTATTGGCGAACAGCCAGTTCTTTCTTCCGATCACAAAAGGCTTGATGGAGCGCTCACTGCGGTTGTTATCGATCTCCAGTCGCCCGTCCTTCAAGAACGCCGTCAGCTTGTCCCATTGATTCAAGCTGTAAGCAATCGCCTGTCCAAGCAGACTTTTCGGCAAGGTACGGGATCGCTGCTGGCGCAGCCATGCCAAATAAGCATCCAGAACAGGGCGACTGCGCTCCATCCGGATGGCATAGCGTTCCTCCCGGGTGGCATCCTTGCATTCTCGCTCAATGGTAAAGAGCTGATTGCAGAACTGGAGTCCCTCCCAGGCTGCCGTTTCGGTTTTGTCCTGCGAAGCAGGCAGCGCCTTCAGCGCCTCGTCGTATTTGCGGCGCGCATGTGCCCAGCATCCGACCAACGTCACACCGGACACTTTGTGGTAGCCAGGGTAACCGTCCACGTGCAGGTAGCCGTTGAATCCCGCCAGAAACTTTCGGGGATGTTCGCCGCCGCGCGTTGGCTGGTAATCGTACAGAACGATGGGCGGTCCCATGCGTCCAGTTCGGTACAACCACAGATAGGACTGTGCTTGCGCTGACTTGCCCGGTTCACACAGCACCTGCAACGTGGTTTCGTCGGCATGCGCGATGTCCTGGTTCAGCAAGTGCTCGTGCATACGGTTTGTCAGTAACGAAAGCCACTGCTCTGCCCCGTAGATCATCCAGTTCGCAAGCGTCTGCCGCGAGAGGGTGAGACCCAGACGAGCAAACTGCTGCTCCTGTCGGTATAGCGGCTGGCTGTCCACATACTTCTGGCTCATCACATGCGCGAGGATCGAAGGGGAAGCCAAGCTTCCCGGATAAACGGGCTTTGGCATAGGAGCCGTCACGATGGGCGTGTGGATCTCCTCACGCTCGCAGTGACGGCACGCATACACCTGACGCACATGGCGCAGCACTTTCACTTCCGCTGGAACAACCGTGATTTCGTTTCGCGTCTCCGTACTCATCACATGAAGCATACCGCCGCAGCACGCACAAACTTGTTCAGCCTCCGGCAACTCATACAGGATCGTTTCCACAGGAAACGAATCCAGCTTGGCCTCGCGGCTGCCAGCCGTCTTCTTGCGGCTGTACGTGACTGTCTCGATAGCTGGTTCCTGTGAGACAGGGGTCGCCAACACTTCCGCTTCGTTAAACAGCTGTAGTTCCAGTTGATCCGGATGCGTCTTCTCGCTTGAAGTGCCGAAGCGCTTCTGCTGGGCAAGTCGAAACTGCTCTTCGTACCACTTGAGCCTGGCTGTTAGCTCCGCATTCTGCTGCTGAAGTTTGGCAAGCTGCGCTGCATATTCTTCGGTTGTAAGGGTGGGGAAATCCGCTCGATTTTTCATTCTTTTTCTTTTCGCCAAAGAGCTTCATATTCCCTGCCAAAAGGTGTTTCGAAACCACAAACAGTTGCGTTAGATGACCGTGCGGGCTGTGACTGGTGGATGCGCTTGCCTCTGGCTCAGTGAAAGTCCATCCAGCAGCCAGCGCAGCTCACGGCTGGAGACCGTTACCGGTTCTCCATTGCCCGTTGGCCACTGGAACGTACCGCGTTCAAGACGGCGGTAGAAGAGCCAGAAGCCGTTATGCTCCCAGTACAGGATCTTGAGCTTGTTGCGGTCACGATTGCAGAACACAAACAGGCACGGGGAGAAGGGATCCAGCCTGAAGCCTTCTTGCACGAGCGCTGCCAGACCGTCGATGGATTTTCGCAGATCGGTGAAGCCACAAGCCAGATAGACCCGATCGATCTGGAAGGAGTTCAGCATAAGGCCTGGAGCGTCCGAACTACGTCGGACAGGAGTGTGGGATTGTAGCCAGGACGGATTTCAATCACGGCCGCACCTACTTTGACCAGTAACGGAGACTCTGTGTTCTCCTGCGGTTTGTCCACGTTGACTTCCACCCACTGCGGTGGACGGACAGAGGATTCTTTTGAATCCCGAAATTTTCGCAGCCAATACCATAGCTGTCTGGTGGTAACTTCATTTTCCGCACACCATTTCGCGGCGGTAAGACCGCTGGCCCGATAATCCTTGATTCGTGCCTCCCACTGCGTACAGAGACCCGTTTTCTTCATCTACATCCTCCTCGCTTGATTCTGAGGAGATTATCTCAAAGTGCGGTCTGTAATTTAAGGTGGGATTTATTTGACGCTTACACACCAAAGTTGTAGCATCGACCGCAGCAGAGGGAACAGACACCATTCCAGTTCTCAGAGAAGGTAATGCTACGCTGGTTCTTGACACAGTGAAGCTTGATAAAGATGGTGACACATCTACTACAGATGACCAAATTAGTGTCAAAATTTCCGAAGTTATTTCGGTAAGTGTAGACGTTAGTAAATTTGATGCTACAGATTTTACTGGTGATGTAGTGGCTCATACAGTTGATGCTAGTGACGGAGAAGTTACAGGGTCCTTAGTGGGTAATGTATTTACTATCTCTCATGACTTCACTAAACTGACTTCAGAACAAGGTGGAGCTCCATACGAAGCTAAATGGGTTGGGGCATATATTGAAGCGCCAACTGGTGCTGAAAGCGCAGCTGCACTTGTAGTAAAAGGTACTGATCCAAGAAGCTTCAAAGATGTAGCATTCGAAACAGAAACTGGTTTTGAAGGTGGTTTCTTCTACTTCTTCCCAGCTCAAGAAGGTGGTAATACCAACGACTTGACAATTGCTTGGGCTGATGCTGATGGAAAAATCATCAAAGTAGAAAAATTGCAAGTTAAGTATGTAAACACTGCTAACTAATTGAACTTTACTTCGTAAACTCCCCGAGAGAGCGAAGAGGAGAATACCCCAGTCATTATGATTGGGGTATTTTTCTCTGTACGCTCATGTAACTCTTGGTGAAAGTACCCATCGAGGACTGTAGGGGAACGGTGTCTACAACCACTAGGATTTATATCGAAAGGGTCAAGCACGCGAGAGTAAGACCTTCCTTTTTTCACTGTAAAACGCTACAGAAACTCGCTTAAAAAGTCATCGATTCAACGACTGACACTCGGCTCTTCACTCTCAGTAAGAAATCTGTCCATTTTCCTCTCGCTGATTAATATAAAGAATGCAGTCAGCCGCCGATTTTCGGTAGCTGGCTTTTCTTCTGTTTTAGGGGAAATCCACAAAAATGATTCTATCAGAATTTGAATACTATATTATAAATCGGAATATGAAGAAAGGGGGCATCTGTAACTGCTAAACTAAATTCAACAGTATCCGCCAAATAGAAATGAACACTTTTTTCTTTCACTTGGTAACCCAGTTAAGCTATGATTACTTGTTCAACATAGCTTGGCTGGGGGATGGGAAAGGTGGAAAAATTACTGTTGTATCTTCAGGTTCATCAATTAAAAGAGCAAGGATTTAAGGTGGCAGCCATCGCAAGGAAATTGGATCTGTCGAGGAACACGGTCTATAAATATCTAGATATGACTTTTGAGGAGGCATCAGATTGGGTCAATTCCCTTGGTAACAGAAGCAAAAAGTTGAATCCCTACCGGGATAGGATTCTCAGTTGGTTACATGAACATCCAGATCTGTCTTCTTCTCAGGTCGAGGACTGGTTAAAGGAGAAATATCCTTCCATTAAGATTGGAGGAAGCACAGTTCGATCCTATGTTAGTGAGCTAAGGGAAATATACCATATTCCGAAAATTGTACATATTCGTGATCACGAAGCAGTGGACGAGTTGCCAATGGGCCAACAGGCTCAAGTGGATTGGGGAGAAGTCACGGTTAAAAATATGGAAAAAAAGGACGTGAGATTATACTTCATCACTTTTGTTCTCTCCCACTCCCGTTTCAAGTATGTAGAGTGGCAAAGCAGACCCTTTACCACAAGGGATGCAATCAGATGCCATGAAAACGCATTCGTATTTTTCGGAGGAATGCCAGAGGAATTGGTTTATGACCAAGATCACCTGATCACCGTAAGTGAAAATGCAGGAGACATTATCCTGACGAGTGAATTTCAGTCTTATAAGCAAGAACGTGGATTTCGCCTTTATTTATGCCGCAAGGCAGATCCGCAAAGTAAGGGCAAGATAGAAAACGTAGTGAAATTCGTGAAAAGAAACTTTGCCAAACACAGGGTTTTCTCCAATATCGATGCATGGAACGAACGGTCTCTGGCCTGGCTATCACGGACAGGCAATTACAATGTGCACCATACAACAAAAAAGAGACCGGTTGAAGTGCACGCCCTCGAAAAGCAACACTTGAAGCCAGTCTCTCCCCTGCTCTCTTTCGAGAGCAACCGTGGATCCAGTATAACAAGAACTGTCCATAAGGACAATGTGATTAAATATAAATCCAATCGGTACTCCCTTCCTTTAGGGACATACCGTCCAAGGGGAGAGAATCAAGTATTTATCGAGATTCATGAAGAGGAACTGATTGTCAGAGCAACTCCGCAAGGAGAAGTTCTTGCACGACATCGGCTTTGCCACGGAAAAGGAGAGCTTATAAAAAGTAGACAGCACTCACGTGATCGATCTAAAGGGATTCATGCTTATAAGGAGACCATTATCCGCCAATTTCACGATCAAGAAAAAGCAATGCTGTTTATTCATGAGATAAGCGTTCGGTATCCGAGGTATGTACGTGATCATTTGCAAATCGTTCAATATGCCATCACCCATTTCCAACCTGATATTGAGGAAGCCTTGGATGTATGTGTAAAAGACCATTTATGGAGTGCAAATGACCTCCGGGATGTTGCACAGCACCTTTCCCGACTAAAAGATACCAAGCCCTCCTCAGAACCTCGTTTCGATCAAGCAATACCAAGCAACTTCCGCAACCTCTCCGCATTACAAGCCACTTCACCAACGAGGGAAATGGATAAATATTTAAAAATACTAGGGGGCATTTGACGTTGAACAGCACCGTACAGACCATGCAAAATTACTTCCGCCATCTTCGGATGGCGGAGACAGCCAATGAACTGCCTGAATTCCTTCGTAAAGCTGAAAAATTCTCTTGGACCTATCAGGAATTTCTAGAAGAACTCTTAACCTATGAATTGAAACGGAGAGAAGCAAAAAATGCGGAGAGGAGATTGAAATGGGCCAAGTTTCCCTATCAAAAGACCTTGGATGAATTTCAGATCGATGAGCAAAAGTCAATCAGTTCCCGCCAAATCAAACAGTTGAAGGAACTGAATTGGCTAGAACAACAGTACAATCTGATCCTTCTTGGTCCTCCAGGAGTGGGCAAAACCCACATTGCAATTGGACTTGGGTTAGAAGCGATACAAAAGGGTTTTCAAGTTACCTTTTCAACCATGGGAGAGTTGATCCATCTATTGAAAACCCAAGAGTACCTCACAAAATCACAAACGCAGCTTAAAAGAATAAACGAATCCGATTTGGTCATTATTGATGATCTCATGTATATGGCAATGGATCAAAGGGAGGCAAACCTATTTTTCCACCTCATAAACAACCTGTATGAACGAAGTTCAATCATATTAACATCCAACAAAGGACCCGAACAGTGGGGAGAATTAATAGGTGATCAAGGAATTACGACGGCTATATTAGATCGATTGCTTCACAGAGTGGAAGTGATCCAACTAAACGAAGAAAGCTACAGAATCAAATACAGGAGCTCTATTTTCGGAGAAAAAAGTGTTCAATCTTAATGAGCAAAAAGTGTTCAAAACTACTTGACGGTTACAGCATCGGCTGATGTGTCTGAAAAGCGTTCCAATGGTATAATATAAAAATAATGATGTTTGCAGCATGGAGGTGATAGCGTGACCAAACTAATGGACTTGAAAATTGACTTCGCGTTTAAGCAGGTGTTTGGTAAAGAAGGCAATGAACCGATTCTTTTGTCCTTTCTGAATGCCGCGCTCAAATTGCCAGAAGCCAAGCGGATCAAATCCGTTGAAATTCTCAATCCCGAAATTAATCGGGAACACCTCGAAGACAAGGCATCCGTGCTGGACATTCACGCCAGGACAGAGCAGGGCGAACACGTGAACATCGAGATTCAGCTGGCAAACAAGTTTGACATGGAAAAGCGCACCCTGTACTACTGGTCACGCATCTACTCGGCTCAAATGAAAAAGGGGATGCCGTACACCGATTTGGCGAAAACGATCACGATCAACATCCTAAATTTTCGTTTTCTTCAGGAGACGGAGAGGTTCCACACCACCTTTCACCTGTACGAGGATCAGGAGCAGTTTCCTTTGACTGACGTGATCGAGATTCATTTCATGGAAATTCCAAAGCTGATGGACAAGTGGGAGCAGCGTGCAGTGAATCCGCACGACAATGAATTGGAAAGATGGCTGCTGCTGTTGGAGGCAGACGACGATGAAGAAATTCGCAAAGAATTGGAGGCGATTGCGATGAGAGATCCGGTGATGAAGCGGGCGTTCGACGAATGGGAAGACCTGAGTCGCGACGAGAAGAAATGGGTGGAGTACGAATCCCGTCGGAAGGCGATTTTGGATGAGATGGCGGCTGTGCGGGAAGCAGAGATTCGGCAGCAGAGAGCCAGAGAAGAGGGCTTGGCGGAAGGTCGAACGGAAGGAGAGCGGCAAAAGGCAACGGAAATCGCTAGAGAGATGCTTGCCGAAGGCGACAGTCTTGAACGTGTTGCCAAGCTGACCAAACTCCCCCTAGCGGAAATCGAAAAACTGAAAGACCAGCTACACTAGCTAAAGTGCAATACGAATCACAAACCGCCTTGTGTCCAATGAATGGATGCAGGGCATTTTTTCGTTTCAGGAGGTGTTTCCAATGAACGTGATCCAGCAGTTCGAAGGGTACCTTGTTGAGAACGGGATCGCCCCGAAAACCATCGAATCCTACGTGGGCGACGTCAGGGCGTTTTGTGCGTTCCTGCGGGAGATGGGGGTGGATCAGCCGACCGATCTCAAGCGCTTCTACGTCTCCAGCTACAAGAGCAGGCTCGCCGACAGCAAGTACGCGGTGGCGACCATCAACAAAAAGATCAACTCCTTGCAGGCATTCAACCTCTTCCTGATCGAGCGCAAGCTGGCGACGGAGCAAGTCGTCACGCTCCGCAAAGACAGGATCAAGGTGGCAGCCGGAAGCGAGGGAGAGGTGGAGGTGTTTTCGGAGCAGGAGGTCAACCAGCTTCTGTTTTTCGTCCAGGACAGGACGAAGGTCACCTTGCGGAACCATCTTATCGTTTGGCTGCTTTTGTACACGGGCGTACGGGTGAGCGAACTGTGCGGCATCCGGCTCAGCGACATCGAATACCTAACCAATACGCTGAGAGTGACGGGCAAAGGAGGGAAGTACCGAGAAATTCCGCTTCGCCCTGATCTGGTGGATCTGATCAAGGAGTACGTCAGGACGGAACGGCAGCAGAGCAAGCATCGGGAGAGCCCGTTTCTTCTCGTCAGCCAGCGAGCGGAGAAAATGCATAAAGACGCGGTGAACACGATGCTGGAGGGCTTGGAGAAGCGTCTTGGTTTCCGCATGTACCCGCACAAGTTCCGGCACACGTTCTGCACGCGGCTGCTTCAGAAAAACGTGCCGCTGACGACTGTGAGCAAACTGGCCGGGCACGCGCACATTCAGACGACAGCTCACTTCTACATCAACACGAGCAAAGAAGAAAAGGAACGTGCGGTGAATCTGCTGTAGAAAGGAGAAAATTCGTGAATTCAGTACGGGAAGAATACGAGGCTTTGATTTTGCGGGAAGATAGCGTGGTTCAGGGCATCCAAACATGCGAACGAGCCCTGTCCCTACTGGTGGACGAATTGGTCTACAGGGAGAGCGAAAGCTCCTGCCTGGAGACAGCGGAGGCGATCTGCGAGGCGATCCGGCAGAAAGAAGAAGAATTGCGCAAGCAATGGCACCGGATCAGATGGGAAAAGGCGCGTCTGGCCAGCCAGTTCCCGGACAAACAAGCGAAAGCGGAGGTGAGATGACATTCATCGCTCACTTCCGCTTTTCTTCTTCCCAGCTAAAGACGGTTTTCATGAGTGCCAGCACCAGCGAATGGTCGGCAACGGGACGTTCAGACAGCAGCATGACGATTCGTCCAAGCTCCGTTTCGGGGCCGAGCGGATCGACGGAGTGGAACAGCTGCTCCAAAGGAATGCCGAGACTGCGGGCGATCTTGGAGAGACTTTCAATCGTCAAGTTTTTCTCTCCCCGCTCAATCTGGCCGACATAGTTCGTGTGCAGGCCGGAACGTTCGCCGAGCTGTTCCTGGCTTAGGCCCTTGTCCATACGAAGAGTGCGAATCCGTTCGCCCAATCTCTTCGCCAGTTGTTTGGTGTTCGCTTCCATTCAACCCCACCTCACCACAAGCGTACAGGAGGTAGTTTGGTAGTAACACACACTATAGATGTTAGTTGAATAACCAATAACACTTATAACATAATGTAGGAAGATTCTACTATTTTTGCGCGGCATTTCTATCAGTCATTGGTCTCAGAACGATGATAGACAGGCCGATTGAGAGTCAGAGGAGGACATTCAAAAATGGAAGCATTGAAAAAATTCCTGAAGGGCATGAACAAATTCTACGGTTTCATGACCGGTTTGGGAATCATCGTCGTCGCAGCGTGGCTCATTCTGACCTGGGCGGGTGTCGACGTACAAAGAGCAGTTGAGGACGCGGTGAGCATGGAGAGCGAAACAACCCGGATTGTAAAGGAAGGGCATTTCGAGGATTTCCCCGAAAAATCGATTGGTGAAGCGTTCGGCACATTCTTCAGCTCGCCGAGCTGGCGATCCTTTCAGGCAGAATCAGGAGAAGACGTAGTAGAGTTCAAGGGAACGTGCATGTTTATGGATAAGAGAGTGAATGCGGTAATCCAGTTTACCGTCAATTGTGAACAGCACTGTTAAAATCCTCAATAACGGCACTTGAAAATTCCCCACTTTTGGCAGAAAATCTCTCCCTGGAGGAGAGAAATATGCTAAAGAATGGGGAGTTTTACTTGATTAAGGACATGAGAGGAAGAGGAATGAGTATCACACAAATTGCTGACTCACTAGGGAGGGATCGAAAAACAGTTCGCAAGTGGTTGGAAAAGAATGAACCTTCAAAATACCAACGATCCGTTACAAAAACAAGCATTCTCGATCCGTATAAACCCTATATCAAGGAGAGAATGGAAGAGGGCTGCTTAAATGCTGTCGTTTTGTTTGATGAGATTAAAGCTCATGGCTACCCAGGGCAAATTCGCCTTCTTCGTTCATTTATGGAACCGTTGCGACCGGTTGTTACAACCAAAGCAACGATCCGTTTTGAAACGGCACCCGGAAAACAAGCTCAAGTCGATTGGGGACATTTCAAGGTTCAGTGGAATGGTGGGTACAAACGGCTGTACGCCTTTGTCATGGTTTTGGGATACTCGAGAATGTTGTATGTGGAGTTTACAGAGAATGAACGGTTGGATACCCTTATCGGCTGCCACATACGTGCCATGCATTACTTTGGCGGCAGACCGGAAACATGTCTGTACGACAATATGAAAACCGTCGTTGCTGGCTACGACGAGCAAGGGCATGTATTGTGGAATGAACGCTTCTCCCAGTTTGCAAGTCATCACGGTCTTACGCTGCGGCGTTGTGCCCCCTACCGCGCGCGAACAAAAGGGAAAGTAGAAAATGGTGTTGGCTATGTTAGAAAGAATTTTTGGCCTCGCGTACAGACGTTTACCAGCCTAAGTGACTTGAATCAGCAAGTACGCCAGTGGCTGGACACAGTGGCCAATGTACGGATACACGGCACGACTTATGAAAGGCCAGTAGAGCGATGGAAACATGAACAGTTGAAGCCGCTGAACCCGATTCCCTTCGAAGAAGTAGAACGGCATACTCGAAGAGTATCCAACGATTCACTCGTTTCTTACGAAGGAAGCCGGTATTCTGTTCCCTATACCTATATTGGTCATACGGTAGAAGTACAGGATCTCCAGAATGGTCATATCCGGATCTATCAGAGTAACACGATCATCGCTGAACATCTGAAAGCCGTTCGTTCCAAACAAGTCGTAACCCATAAAAAACACTTCGAGGGGATTCAAACCCAAAGTCGCGCGGAGGCTCCCCAACCTATGCCGCGTCTGGTTTCAAATCCAAGCCCCGAAGTGGCGGAACGTGATTTATCCGTCTATGAGCAGTTTGCTGACGAGGAGGTGATCGTACAATGATGCTCCAGGCCCGTTTAGAAGAAGCCATTTCGCATATGGGATGGGTAAGAATCCCGGAAATTATTCACCACCACGCAGAAGAAGCTGCTGCTCAGAATATATCGTATTTGGAGTTCTTGGACAAGCTTCTGCAAGAAGAAATTAAGGCCAAGAGGGATCGATTCATCCGTATGAAAACGAGATTGGCTCATTTACCCTACCATAAAACGTTGGAGCAATTCGATTTTAGTTTCCAGCCCTCCATTGATGAAAGACGGATTCGTGATTTGGCAACCCTTCGGTTTGTACAACAACAAGAGAATCTCATTTTGCTAGGTCCCCCAGGAGTTGGTAAGACTCACTTATCTGTCGCACTGGCTCTGGAGGCCATTAAACAAGGTTTTACAGTTTACTTTACAACCGCCCATGACTTGGTTCAGACCCTTCAGATTGCCCATCAAAACAACAGTATTAAGCAAAAAATGCGGGTATTTATTAAGCCGAATGTACTTATTATTGATGAAATCGGCTATCGCAAGATGGATGAGACGGCAGCTCACTTTTTCTTTCAAATTATATCGGAACGTTATGAATCCGGTTCGATCATTCTCACTTCGAACAAGTCCTATGGTTCGTGGGGAGAGATATTTGGCGATGCGGTACTTGCTACCGCTATCCTTGATCGATTATTGCATCACTCCCATACCATCAACATTAAGGGGGAAAGTTATCGTATCAAAGAAAAGAAAAAAGCTGGTTTCTTTCGGACAGAGTCGATTGATGATAAAACCGAATAAATGGAGTTTTCCCGTTACCTGCCCCCTTCGGGGGGCAATATTCAAACAAATGAACTGCCTATAATGGGGAAAATTCGAGTGCAGATAATGAGGAATTTTCATTTGCAGTTGACATTTATGGGTAGCGATAAGCTCTCCATTGTGAAAGATCGCAAGATCATCAGCATAAACGCGACACACTAACTCCCTTGATGCGTAAGAAAGGGGTACGGAGTACGTATTCTGCTCAAAAGTAACCAAAGAGAGAGAATTACTCTTGACCGGTACCATCCGATAACAATCTAAAGGCTGAGCTGGAAGTAGCAACATGTGCTCCTTATCTTCAATAAATGCTTAAGCCACTGTAATTGTGGATCGTGGAACTTTCGTAGTTTCATACGATACACATTTTTCCAACAGCCATCCATTTAGCTCATCTAAAGAGGATACAGAAGGCATCGGCGTAAAAAACTGCTACTTGACCATTTTGACAAGGTTCTCGACCTGACCCTTTTGATTCCCTTTTGCGGGCTCACAGAAGTAACTGTCGAACAGATAGTGTGCTCGTAATTGGATGAACCGTTCCTGTTCTTCTCTATTCTTCCCCTCCAAAATCTTTTTCACAGCGGTCTTTAAATTGTCATAGACAATGGTTTGAGGTACGGCTCCAAGAAACTCTAAGGCATTTACATGACCTTGTAAAAGAGCTTCTTGCTTTTGAAGAAAGAATATTCAGAAAAAGATTTTGCGGCTATACGTGCAGCACAAAAAGAACACTTGGACAGTAACTTGCTTTCCAAACAGCAGAACATCAACCTCGCCCCCAGTCGAATTGAGCAAACTTCCCTGGCGGGAATTCGAGAGGAACGTACGCTTTTTGTGGAGAGACTCGAACTTGTCGAACATAGCGGAGAATGGTTGATTCACCACGTGTGAAATTATATTCTTCGAAAAGTCTTTGAAAGATGCGTTTGGCAGTATGTCGCTGCTTTGGAGGGGCCTGTTCATCTTGACGCAGCCATTCCGAGATGATTGGTTTAACTGACTCAATAACTGGCTTTGGCTTCGGTTTGGAAATCTTGTACACGGGATTTGCGTAGATGTTGGTGCTTTACGAATGACTTGCCGAGAATATCCTGTCTCCCTTGAGATTTGACGAATCGACTTATCTAGCACGAAGTGCTGTTTCCTGATAAACTCATAATTAGCCATCTGAAGCATTTCCTTTCCTCCTATATCTTGTTAGTCTCAGCAACTTCAAGATACAGGAAAGTGATGCTCAGGTGGTCAACTTTTTTATGGGCGATGTGCCACTAGGTGGTCAATTATTAGATTAGCATTCATATGTCTACTCAGTGATATAAAAAATGCCTTTCAAGTTCTGAATGCTCCATTTCGATAAGGTAATTTCGACAATATCCGTCTCATACAATAGGCATAAAGAAGATTACTCCATGTAAGGATGTGGTTTCATGTGGGAGGTAATTGTTAAGGTAGCCGGTGAGGGAGGTGGTAATTGCTTATATGGATTGAAGCTTTTGAACGGGAGTTGGGTTTATTCAGCATCAAGGGACGAGCGAATTTTAGCAGAAGTGCTTGATGAAGTAGAATGGGCGGGTCTAATGGATTCTCTCTATAGTCGCTCCAATATTATTCGTGATTGGAATCATGTTGCTACATTACTGGGTAGAAGTTTTTTTCTTCTTTCCCCGAGGGTGGTACATTCAGAATTTAACGAGAAGATATGGGCAATGGTTAGCGTTAATAATGAGATATCTTATCATCGTCTAAGGAGCTGGGCTGAACTGTGTTTCCCCGAAAAAGATGAGATGGAGAGAAGACTACTGCAGATAAATAATTAGCGTAAACATTCCTTGTTCTGCGTAACTCCAAAAGAACAACTAAAACCCGACTTGGAAATGGAGAAATGCCATGATTCGGATATTAGAGGAGAAGCGTTCATTTTACGAACAGTTAGTAGAGGGAGATAATAGGTGGGTAAATAAAGAACTGGCTCAACAGGGGATTCGAATTTTGGATGGATTCGTCACGGGTTATGAATTAGTTAAAGAATTCTACGAAAGAGTATACACGAAAGAAGGTTCGAGAGTAGTTCTATGCGGTATTAACCCAGGCCGGCTTGGTGCAGGGAAAACGGGCGTACCCTTCCTGGATTTCCGTTCCCTCTCCAGAATCATGCCTAAAGTCAAGAATAAGGACAGTGAAAGAAGTGCTGGTTTTGTTTTTGATGTAATCGAGAGATATGGGAAGGAATCCTTTTTTGAGGATGTGTACTTAACAAACATTTCGTGGTTTGGTTTTGAGAAAGACGGAAAGAATCACAATTACTATAACCTTTCCACAGAAATCCAGGAAGTACTTCTGGGAAGCTTTATTAAAGAAATGAATCATGTCCAGCCTGTTGTCATTGTACCCGTATCAAAAATGGTTGAGCGTAGTCTGAAAGACCTGAAACAAAAGGGATTGTTGCTATTCCCTATTGGATCAAGACTTCGCCACCCTGTAAATTGTGCATTCCCGGAGAGGAGAGAAAGGGAAATCGAACATTACATTCAAACAATTCGAGCTTATCTATAGGATGCACGATAGATATGCTGTTAGAAGATGTTTCAAGCAATTATTCGTTCAGGAAGTCAATCAATAACCTATGGAACCGCATTACTCCATGTTTTGTTCTGTTTATCTACCGGCCATTCGCGCTTTACTCGAATGGCTGTTCCTGTTTTAAGCTGCGAAGCTAGTTCGTTTGCCGATGCATTTTTTTGCCCCTGTCTCCCCTACTATACTAGAAATTATCTAGAAAGAGGAGGAGAAAACCAAGTGGGAATCAATCATTTCATCAGTAAAAAACTTCTGCCATTACTGCTGGTAAGCCTTCTTGCACTAACATCTTTTCTCATCATGGAACCGGATCACGCGCAAGCTGCACAAAGTGAAACCGCATCCGATGAAACAACCGAATACATCATCAAGCTAACATCTCCCGTCCGAGCCAGAGCGGTCTCCTACCTCCACAACAACGAAGACCCGAACCTCTCCGTAATCGAGTCCAACAGACAGCATATCCTGGTGCAGCTCCCAGCCAATCTAGATTCAGACCTGCTGGAGGAACTAGCTGCCGATCCTGCTGTCGAGTATATCGAACCCAATCTGCGTATGCGCAAGGCTTCAGATTGGGCAATTGATCCCCGTTTTGAAGAGCAATGGGGTCTCCGAGCCATCCAAGCCCCAGAGGCGTGGAAAGAGGGCGGGAGAACCGTGCAGGTGACGGTGGCTGTCCTGGACACGGGGGTAGATTACACCCACCCTGATCTGGCAAATCGGGTAGATGAACAAAAAGGCTACAATTATATAGATGGTAATTTCGATGTGATGGACGATGACGGGCATGGAACCCATGTAGCAGGAATTATCGCTGCGGAGCTGAACAGCATCGGGATCGCAGGGGTTAGCGGCAATGCCGATGTAAAAATCCTGCCGCTAAAAGTTCTGGACGATCAGGGAAACGGGACGATGTACGATGTGTCGTTTGCAATCATGGATGCGGTGGATAAGGGTGCTGATGTCATCAACCTCAGTCTGTCTGGGGAAAGGGGACGGGAAGAGCCGAAGATGCTGCAGGAAGCGATAGCCTATGCGCTGGAGCACGATGTGGTTGTCGTTGCCGCAGCCGGAAATGACGGTGAAAGGGCAGAGCGTTATGTACCCGCCTCGATCCCCGGCGTGATTGCCGTCAGCGCGGTAGACGAGGAGATGGAGCTGTCGAAGTTCTCCAACTACGGGTTAGAGATCGCGCTTGCCGCACCTGGTGAGGAGATATTAAGTACATATTTGCATGGAAGATACGTGTATGCGAGCGGGACTTCACAAGCGGCGCCTTTTGTTTCAGGTACAATCGCCTTGATAAAGGCATCCGAGCCACAGCTTGGTATGCAGGAGATCGAGGAGCGCTTGCAGCGATCAGCAATCGACCTGGGGCGTAAAGGCCCCGACGAAAAATATGGCTATGGACTGGTCAACGCCTATGGCGCGTTGCAGGAAGAAAAAGTGTCGAATGCTGAGCTGCGCAGGATCAGTGTAGATCCTGTGAGGCTGTCTTTGCGTCCAGGTAGTGCAGCGTTGCTTCAGGCAACAGCTATTTATCAGGACCAAACAGAGCGCGATGTGACAAAGAAAGCGATTTGGCAGGTCGAGGATGAATCTGTCGCTACGATTGAGCAGGGAGAAGTAAGAGGACAAGCTTTTGGCAAGACGCATATCACCGCTTCCTTCGGTGGCAAACGATATACCGTCCCCGTCGACGTGTCTGTCCGCAGCCTGGAGTTTTCCAATCGGCGAATTACGTTAAAACCGGACGAAGCCGTATCACTGTCCATCACTGCCACCTACGGGGACCGCACGAGGGAAGAAGTGGCACCTGCATATGTGAGATGGATTTCATTGGATGAACAGGTGGCTGCCGTACACAACGGCATCGTCTCTGCCCAAAACGTCGGGAGCACCTGGATTGTGGCATACTACGGCGGCGAGCGCATCTCCATCGAGGTACTGGTTAAGATGACTGCGCTCGTTGCAAATCCGGACCATCTGCAGCTCGTGCCTGATACTCAGATTCCTGTCACGCTGTACGCATATTATAAGGAAAAGAAAGATGTCGTAACCGCTGAGGCAGATTGGCAGACCAGCAATCCAGAGGTGGCTGTCATAGAGGATGGCGTGATTACTGCCATCGGCCCCGGCATTGCGACGATTACGGCTGAATACCGTGGAAAATCAGCCACGATCCGGGTGGACAACAGCGTGCGAAAGCTGGATGTCCCGGACGACAAGATTTCCCTTCGTCCAGGGGAAACCTATACACCGGAGCTTGCCGCTACCTATCGCAATGGTGCCCGGGTGGAGGTAAGCGAGAAAGGGACATGGCATTCCTCGGATGAACAGGTGGCTGTCGTAGATGAGCAGGGGAAAATCACTGCTATAAAGGAAGGAACTGTTTCGATCACGGCCAGTTACGGAGGCAGAAGCGCTCGTATTCGAGTATACGTACAGGAGAGCGGCAATCCCTGACGTTCCTTGACATTTGACGTTTGGAAAGTTATTCTAAAAAAATATTCCCTTCATTCAGGAGGCGGGGTTTATCAGGTTTGCGGAAGCCAGAAGATTCCGCAGTTTCCCCTAGACACATACCAAGTTTTCTATGTTGCAAACAAATGTCACTATGCTATAGTGAATGACGAGCAAACGTACATGTATATATAGATGAAGAGAAAAGTTGGGAGCGACGCTATGTTATCCTTCTTGAAGAATTTATTGGGGAAAACGCCCACGACGGAAGAAGTAAGAGAACAGGTGAGAGAAGAATCCATTTTGCCTGCTGGCGATACGGAACAGTCGGATCAACGCGAAGAGCAAGCTGAAGGGACAGGAGGAATCGTTACTTCCCTGTCTTTGCATGAGTCCTGGGAAGCCAAGCTTAGCCAGCAAGAGAAGTACGCTCTCTCTTTTATGGCGCAGGAATTGCCGCCACTGGCACCTGGCAATCTATCTCTTGCCGGCACTCAGTTGATCCCGCATGAGGAAGGAATTGAAGTGACTGCGTTTATACGCAATAGTCTGGATCGCCCTGTACGACTGGATACGATGACGCTGGTAGTGCTGTTTGGGGATCAGGAACTGTTTACCCGCCAATCGTTTGATCTGTCTCAGGTAGGAGAAATACCGGCGCAGTCCGCGCGTCCCTGGTCGTTTGTCTTCACCCGGGAACACTTTTTGCAATTGAACGTGCTGTTGAGCAATTGGAAGATTGCCTTCGAGCTGGCCCAGAAAAAAATGGTTCTCCCGCAGCAGTTGGAGCTGGAGGAATCCTGGATCAAATCGCTGAATGACCAGCAAAAAGAGGCGTTGATCGGGCTCGCGAAACGGCTCCCTGCGTTAAAAGAAGGGGAGGTCAATATCCAGAGCGTGCAAATCCGCAAACAAGAGGATGGCTCCATGCATGCTATCTTGTTGATTCGCAACGGTTCGCAACAGTCGCTCTCCTTTGAAAAATTGCCGCTCGCCCTCTATGATGCTTCGGGAGACGAGGTAGCAAAAGGATTGTTTGAGCTGAATGGGCTGACAGTTAATGCCAACACCAGCAAGCCGTGGCTGTTCGTCTTCCCGCCCGAGAGCGTAACCAAGCCCGATGCCGATCTTTCGCGTTGGAAAGTCAGTGTGCCACAAGGGACGCAGTCCTAGACTGGATAAGGTTTGGAATTGCTCTCTATTCAAGAAACAGATATGATGATAGAGAAGCTTCGTTCGTGTTCGGACGTGTGAGGAGGTAACGCATGTTTTCCTTTTTTAAGAACTGGTTAGGCAAAGAGCAGGACAGCGCTCGTTCGATGGAAGAATTGAAAAAAGACATCCAGGAAGAGTCCGCCATCCCTGCTGAAGAAATGCGCAATACGGAAGTTGAATTTGAAGCGGACGCTCAAGCTGAGACGGGCAGCAGCTCAAATATGGTACGTACAGAGATTTCGCTGCATCCGCAATGGGAACAGCAGCTGGACGCTGAGAAAAAGTACACACTCCGGTTTTTGCAGGCAGAACTGCCAGAAATTCATCGTGGATTGATCAGTGTTACAGGCTTTAGTATGGTTCCACAACCGAACGGTATGACTGTTGCTTTCTTTTTCCGGAATGCAACGAACAAGCCGGTCCGGGTCAAAAATATTCGCCTGGCGATCTATCTGGATGACAAGCCATTCGCACGGATGCCAGTAAATCTGGAGCAAATGGGAGCCATTCCGCCGCATACGAGCCGTCCTTGGGAAGTGTTTTTCCCGCAGGAAAGCTATCTTCATGAAGACTACTCGTTTACACGCTGGAAGCTGGTCATGAAAGCGGGCCAGAGCACCCATGTTTGGCCCACTCAGCTAGAACTCGATCCAGAGATGGAACGCCGCATGACAGACCGTCAAAAGGATCGGCTGGAGGCCATGGTTCATACATTGCCGCCGATTCCTCTTAATACGATTGAGGTAACTGGCTTTGACATCGGCTGGACCAAAGAAGGACAGCTGGTGGCGGCGCTTCTGTTCCGTAACGGGTTGGATAAGGTATACAATCCTGGTGAAATACAAATCTCTATTACAGATGCGGAACACGATGTGGTGGCACAGGGAACCCTGAATGCGAGCAAAATCAAGGTAAAACCTGGTCACAGCCGTCCATGGCTGATTGTATTCCCGGCTGATGCAGTGCAAAAGCGCGATGCGAAACTGGGCAGATGGCATCTCGAAGTAAAGTGAAGATTAGGCAAGATATCCGTTTTAATGGGACTGAGGAGGTTGACAGATGAGTTGGTTATTGGAGAATTGGTTTGGTTCGAAGGAAAGCTTGGAGCAGGTAAAAGAAGACATTCATGAAAATCTGCACAAGGAATTTTATCTGGGTCTGTCCGGGATTGAAAATCCGGAGCAATCGTCTACGCGCGTCGCTTCCAAGGAGCTGTTCTTGCAGATGAATGGACCGTGGGACAGCAAACTGGAAGAAGCAGAGACGGAATTGCTTCAGTACATTCATGACGAACTGCCAGCGGTTGTCCGCGATGAAGTGGGGATCATTCCTTTTTACACACAAGTAACAGAGGAAGGCTACCTGGTGCTTACTTATATTCGCAATGCGATGTCCCGTGATATCCTGCTGCAGCGCGTTCCGCTCGTGCTGATGACTCCGGATGGGGGCATTGTTGCGAGAAAAATCTTTGATCTGACCGCAATGGGTCCGCTCGGGGACATGTCCAGCCGTCCATGCGAGTTCATGTTCCGTTGGGATGAATTCGACAATATTCCTGAAAAAGAAGTGCCGCTGACGCTCGCATACAAGAAGCCTAATCTCAAAAAGGCCGATATCGACGACAGTGAGACGGGCGGTTTGAGCATCGATGAAGTCGTCCACTACAACAAGGCGCTGAAAAACATCGAGCCTATGGAAGATGGCAACGTCGATTTGCAGGTGCTGGATGTGA
Organism: Brevibacillus panacihumi W25; assembly: GCF_000503775.1. Classification (GTDB taxonomy): domain Bacteria; phylum Bacillota; class Bacilli; order Brevibacillales; family Brevibacillaceae; genus Brevibacillus; species Brevibacillus panacihumi_A. The sequence continues at coordinate 189,659 of NZ_KI629787.1, forward strand.
AGGCGGATGAAGATGAAAAAGGCGGATTGAAAGTCGTCGTGGTCTTCCGCAATGGTTTGGATAAACGTCTGGAGTTCACTGAGGTGCCGATCATCGTAAGCGACAAGACAGGCGACAGTGTGGCGAAGGTTCACTATACCCTGGAAAACATGAAGGTAGATGCGAAAGGCCATAAGCTGTGGCTCTTCAAAATTCCGGCTGACTCCCTGCTCAAGTCGATCGATGACTTTGCCGGATTGACTGCGTTTATTCCAAAAGCGAAACAGCAGCGGAAATCACCCGTGGTAGCCCCAAGCGCAAATAACAAAGATCTTTTGCAATAAACAGGGCCCCCCTTTTTGCCGATGGTGAAGAGGGGGGTTGTTTTGATTTAACATTCCAAATATTGGATATACGGACTTGCACTACGTCTGATCATTCCGTATGCTTAATGAATAACCTATTTTCCGAAGGATGTTTTTGTCATGAAAAAGTGGGTAGGAGCGATACTGGCTGTTGTAATCGGCTTAGTCATGGTGATGGTAGATGTCCGCCCCGTACGTGCAGCATCTGATACAAATGATCCTTACATTGAAAACCAGATCCACTTATCGCAGATCCAAGCGATTAAAGCTTGGGATGTCGTCCATTCCAACACCAATATCACGATTGCTGTTCTGGATACGGGAGCTGATTACAACCACCCTGATCTAAAGGGAAACCTCTTGCCAGGTATCAATCTGGTCAATCCAGCCAGGTCTGCCCAGGACGATAACGGACATGGCACAGAAGTGATCGGGGTTTTGGCTGCTGAGGGAAACAACAACATCGGTGTTTCTGGTGTTTTGTGGAAAGCGAAAATCTTGCCAATCAAGGTATTGGACAAGAATGCTGTGGCCGACCTTGACCTTGTGGCGAGAGGAATTCATGCTGCACTGGATAAAGGCGCCAAGGTTATTCTCATGTCTGTCAGTAGTATGTCCTATTCTCAAGCATTGACCAATGCAGTGAATAGAGCCGAAGCGAGTGGTGCAGTCTTGGTAGCGGCTAGCGGTAATGAAGAGGATCGCGTGGCCTATCCTGCTGCTTATCCCACAGTAATTGCAGTGGGCGGAGTCAGGGCGAACAACCAGCCCATCAAGGAGTCGAACTCGGGGCCGGAGCTGAACCTGATGGCAACGGGCCTGAATGTGTATACAACCAAACTGGGTGGCAGGTATGGAACGTTCAGCGGGACTTCTGCAGCCGCACCACAGGTAGCGGGTGCCGCTGCTCTGGTATTGGCTCGTCATCCCAACCTCAAACCCATTGATGTGAGGCAGTTGCTTTACCAGACCGCTCAGGATTTGGGGGAGCCGGGCTGGGACAAGTCCACCGGATACGGCCTGCTGAATATACACAAAGCGGTTACCACCCCGATGTCGATGGATTTTTTGGAGCCGAATAATCAGAGATCGCGAGCGAAGGCGTTTCCGATCGAGTCGCAAATTCGCGGCAATCTGGGGCCGAATGATACGGTAGACTGGTTCAAGATGGACATTCCCTACGACGGCAAAGTAACGTTCCATGCTACAGTCTCCGTGGGATCAGCTTCTCCGATGGTTGCGACCTTTTATTCGGAAAATCGAACGCCTGTCACGCACTACATAGGCAACGGTGATAAGCTAACTGTGCCTGCCAAGCAAGGTCAGATGATGATCAGGCTCATGCGAAATGGCGGAGTGTCTGCTTTTACGTATGTATTAACCAGCAGATATTCGATTAACCCGGACCGCTATGAGCCGAATGATTCGATGGCAACAGCCAGGCCTCTCGTGGGAAATCAGATTAGCGTAGTCGGCAATTTTCATGAAGAGGGCGACCAGGACTGGTTTTCCTATTATGTTCGTGAATACGGGATGCTGAATGTGACCGTGACGCCCGATACGAAGCGAATGGATCTCGTACTGAACATCGGGAAGCAGGACGGTCGGGAGACGAGGTGGGATCCCAGCTACGACAACGGAGATCGGGATGACCCGACGGAACGGGCGGAGAAGGAAGTGTCGCCCGGGAAGTATTTTATTCGTGTCAGCGAGTACGAACAAAATGCGGTCAATGCGGAGTACAGGCTTGATTTGTACTATACTCCGGTCAAAAAAGACCCGAATGAGCCGAATGATACGTACCAACAAGCTTCCCCGCTGGCCGGAGGCAATTTGATGACGGGTACGTTCCCGACCGCTTCCGACACAGACTGGTTTCATTTTACAGTGAATCGGGAATCTTATGTAAGTATCCGTGCACCTTTTGTACCGGTCAAGTCTGGAATGAGGCTCGCCTTGTTTAGCAGCAACAATTTCAATTACCCATTGGCGATGACCAACTCTGTAGCGGAGCGTGCTGACCAGGGCAAAGAAGTGCTGGGAATTCGATTGCAGCCAGGGAAGTACTATATCCGCCTGAACAGTTCGATATCCTTCAAGTACGACTTGTATCGACTGACGGTCAACCAGCAGGAGTTGGTTGCGGGATACCGGGATATATCGACTCACTGGGCGCGTACAGAGATCGCACGGTTAAGCAGCAAGGGAGTAGTAAAAGGCTTTGACGATGCGACGTTCAAGCCGGATCAGCCGGTGACGAGAGCGCAGTTTGCCACTATGCTGATACAGGCAATGAAGGCAAACAGGATGCCGGTTGGCTCCTATAGCGGCAACTCCTCGTTCCGAGATCTGCCCAAGAGCCACTGGGCGTACAACAACCTTGGGCTCGCTTACCAATTGGGGATCGTAAAAGGCTACCCGAACAATCAGATGAAGCCTGACCAGGCGATTTCGCGGGCTGAGATGGCGGCCATGGTTGCGAGAGCGCACAATGTGCCTCTGTATTCCCGCAGCTTCTCCAGCTATCGTGATGTATCGACTGGGCACTGGGCATCACCAGCGATTGAGGCTCTGACGTCGAGGGAATGGCTGCGTGGCTATGGCAGTCTGTTCAAACCGACAGGAAATGCCACGCGTGCGGAAGTCATTGTCGTAATCGCCAAATCCTATAAATTGTAGAAAAAATGAGAGTCAGTCAACGGGGAGGAATTTGCGATGAAAAAATTTACCAAAGGAATGCTGGCAGTCATGTTGGGGGGGATGGCTTTATTTGCATCCCAGGCGATGGCAGATGGCGTGAATGGAGTTCCTGGTTCAGTAGACGATCCAGTCGTCACCAAAAGCTATGTCGATCAGGTGCTGCGGTCCATCGGAGCAGGTGGAGGCAGCGGCAGTGGAAGCACGCTGACTGTCGTCGAGCTGTATCCAGGGAAGACGCTGTATGGTTTTGAAGGCACGGAATTTATCGTTCGCACAGGGCAAGTACAAGCTGTAGCCGGCAACAACGGTGACGGCTTGACGGATCTGACTGCGGGTGCCGATTTGCGCGGAGGAGCAACGGTCGGACACAATCATCTGCTTTTGATCGCTCGTTCGGACAATCGTGGTCTTAGGACCGATCCACAGTATACCGGAGTCTCGCACATCATGGTTCGGGGCAAGTACGAGCTGCGGTAATTGTCTATTGACACCACTGGAAAAAACAATTATTCTATAATCCGTAATGGATACTCTTATCCAGAGCAGGCGGAGGGACTGGCCCTATGAAGCCCGGCAACCGACTAGAGCGGTGCTAACCAGCAGAACGGACATCTGTTCTGGCCGATAAGAGGATGAAGGAAGCTAAAGCGCGCAAACCTTTTCCTCCCCCAAAGGCGGAAAAGGTTTTTTTTGCCTGCATTTACGTCGATAAAATCCTGCGTCGGCTACCACACTATTTGTATGAGGTCAAAGGAGGTTGTTTTCTCATGGCTTTGCAAAAAGGTCGTCGTCTGTTCACATCTGAATCCGTAACCGAAGGACACCCGGATAAAATTTGTGACCAAATTTCCGATTCGATTCTGGACGCCATTCTGTCCAAAGATCCCAATGCTCGCGTAGCTTGCGAAACGTCCGTTACCACTGGACTGGTCCTCGTAGCGGGTGAGATCACTACCAACACGTATGTAGACATTCAAAAGCTGGTTCGTGAAACCATTCGCGAAATCGGTTATGATCGTGCAAAATTCGGCTTTGACGCGGATACTTGCGGTGTGATCACGGCCATTGGTGAACAGTCTGCTGACATTGCACTTGGGGTAGACCAAGCCCTCGAAGCCCGTGAAGGGAAAATGACCGATGAAGAGATCGAAGCCATCGGTGCTGGCGACCAGGGTCTGATGTTTGGTTTTGCTTGCAATGAAACGCCTGAGCTGATGCCTTTGCCGATCAGCATGGCTCACCAACTGGCTCGCCGCTTGACAGAAGTGCGCAAAGACGGCACGTTGTCCTACCTGCGCCCGGATGGCAAAACGCAAGTGACGGTGGAATACGACGGTGACAAGCCTGTACGGATCGATACCATCGTTATCTCTACGCAGCATGCGCCTGAGACGACTTTGGAGCAAATCAAAAACGATCTGATGGAATTGGTAATCAAACCAGTTGTTCCCGCTGAATTGCTCGATGGAGAGACCAAATACTTCATCAACCCTACCGGCCGCTTCGTAATTGGCGGTCCTCAAGGCGATGCTGGCTTGACTGGCCGCAAAATCATCGTTGATACTTACGGTGGTTATGCGCGTCACGGCGGCGGTGCCTTCTCCGGAAAAGATCCGACCAAAGTGGACCGTTCCGGTGCATACGCAGCTCGTTATGTTGCGAAAAACATCGTAGCTGCTGGACTCGCTGACAAATGCGAGGTACAAGTAGCTTACGCGATTGGGGTAGCTCAGCCTGTTTCCATCGCAGTGGATACATTCGGCACAGGAACCGTTTCCGAAGAAGACCTCGTGAAGCTGGTCCGCAAGCATTTCGATCTGCGTCCTGCTGGCATCATCAAGCAGCTCGACCTGCGCCGTCCTATCTACAAACAGACTGCAGCATACGGTCACTTCGGCCGCAACGATCTGAACGTTCCTTGGGAGCAAACAGACAAAGCGGAAGTACTGAAGCAAGATGCAAGCCAATTGGCGAAATAATGGAGTTGTACAACGAAGGCCTGGCGATACTGCCAGGCCTTTTCTTTTCCTCATCTTCACTACAGCCAGACCGCGGTCTCCCCGTGTATAATCTTACATGTCCAATGGATAAGTCTTCATAAAGGAATTTTCTAGTTGTTTGTCGAATCACCTTATGGTAGCAACAGAGGAGGGGTATTTTTGCGCAATAAAAAACTCTTCCTTCTCGTGTTTGTGCTTTTTTTGCTGATCTTTCTGATATCCGGACTTCTCTACGGACAACAACCTGCGAAAAAACATGCAGCCGAAATGCAACCTTTTCCCCAAGTGAATACGTCAATAAGCACAAGTGAACCGGTAGAAGCTGAGTCAAACGTCACAGCGAACAAAGAGACGACAGTTCCGCGCAAAGAGTGGTATCGCAATCAAGTTGTTGTATTGTCCTATCATCATGTGACCAAGAATCCGACCCAACCGTTTGCGATTTCACCCGAACAGTTTGCGGAGCATATGTCGTTCATACAAGAACAAGATTTGCATCCGATCTCGTTAACCGAGTTTATAACATTCATGGAGACGGGAAATCTGCCGACGGCCAATGCGGTATTGCTTACATTCGATGACGGATACGAGAGCTATTACACAGAAGCTTTTCCGATTATGCGCTCTTATGGCTTTCCGTCCGTTAATTTTGTGATCGCAGGCCGTGTCCGAGATATAGCGGAAAGAAAGCGGGAAAACATGACTCCCCCTCTTACCCGTCAGCAGGTAAAGGAATTGGTGGCTACAGGCATGTCCGACATCGGCTCTCATACCTACAGCTTGCACGGGCAAGCAGCGCGCAATGAATGGGGAGAGACAGGACCGGTGACTGCCCCTGTCTATCTGGAAGATCTGCAACGCCTGGAAGCCGAGCAGGAATATCGAGATCGGCTGTACGTCGATTTTAGCCTGTCCCGGGTCGGATTGAGCGAATGGTTGAACCGCCCCGTAGATGTACTGTCATTGCCGTTTGGCTATACCAACGAAATTGTGCAGGAGACGGCAAAGCAGACAGGCTACCGATACGTTTTCCATTCCACTCCCGGTGTCGTAACAAGCAAGACGGACCATTACGCGATCACCCGCTATGACGTGGGGGTTCCCGACATGGATTTGACAAAGCTCCATCAGATTTTCACGAAAGCGAAAAACACGTTTGAAGGAGAGCAGTCATGAACAAAGCAATCGACATCAGCGTGCTCGATGGAGTGATTAAACGAACGATTGAAACAGTAGAAACAAGTAAAAGTCAAATTTTTGATATAGCGGAGAGTGCCAGGCAACAGGGCAACTCGATGAAGCTGGAACTTCATGAGCTCCGCCAGGAAATTACCAAGGTTATACAAAAGGTGGATGCACTGGAGCTGGCTTATCGCAAGTCGCGCAATCGGCTGGTTTTAGTGAGCCGAAATTTCCATATGTACACGGAGGAAGACATCCGGGTAGCATATGAGGATGCAAGTCGCATCCAGGTAGACCTTTCCATTTTCAGGGAACGGGAAAACAATCTCAAGCGCAGAAGAGATGATTTGGAGCGCCAATTGCGAACCCTGGAAGAAACCATTGTCCGCGCTGAAAAACTGGTTTCGCAAATGGGTGTGGTACTGGGCTATCTGACTGGTGATTTGAGCAAAATCGGTGAAGCCTTGGAATCTGCGAAACAGCACCAGCTGATGGGCTTGAAAGTGATCCAGGCACAAGAGGAAGAACGCAAGCGGGTAGCGCGGGAAATCCATGACGGACCGGCGCAATCGATGGCCAATGTCGTACTGCGTTCCGAAATTGTGGAGAAGATGCTGAAGAATGAACGCGTTCTCGAAGCGCAGATGGAACTCCACGAGTTGAAAGAAATGGTGCGGATGAGCTTGGCTGATGTCAGACGGATTATTTTTGATCTGCGTCCGATGGCTTTGGATGACCTGGGGTTGGTTCCGACTCTGCAAAAATACATCCGGACCTGTGAGGAGCGAATGGAAACCTCTATCGATCTGGTTGTATTTGGTGTGGAGCCAACGCTGAGAAGCTCGGTCAAGGCGGCTATTTTTCGACTCGTGCAGGAATGTTTGAACAATGTAGAAAAACACGCCAAAGCCAAATCCGTTCAGGTGAAACTGGAATTTGTGCAGGATTCCCTTAGTCTGGTCGTAAAAGATGACGGCATCGGATTTGATCTGGACGAGCGGATGGGGACAGGCGGTTCTTTTGGATTGTTGGGAATGAAAGAGCGAACGCAACTCCTGGAGGGACAAATTGAGGTCCAATCCGCTCCCGGTGATGGTACCAAGGTGCTATTTCAAATACCACTAAAAATCTAAGCGAGCGATAGATCAGAAGCTGAATGGGGGAAGAAACATGGAAAAAAGGCAGCAAGAACTCCGTATCGTGATTGTTGACGACCATCAATTGTTTCGTGAAGGCGTAAAGCGTATTTTGGAAATGGAAAGCGACTTCAAGGTTGTAGGAGAAGGAGCCGATGGCGGCGACGCGTTTAAACTGGCGGAGGAATACAAGCCGGACGTCATGCTGATGGACATCAACATGCCGAATATTAATGGTGTATCAGCGACGGAGAACGTCATATCCGTAAGTCCGCAGACTCGTGTCATCATGCTTTCCATACACGACGACGAAGGATACGTCTATCGAACCCTGCGGACCGGTGCCTCTGGTTATCTGCTGAAAGAGATGGGGACCAGCGATCTGGTCGATGCCGTAAGGGTCGTGGCCAGTGGTGGCGCATACATACATCCCAAAGTAACGGGTAAATTGATTGAAGAGTTTCGTCGCCTGAGTGATCAGGAAGGCATGGCCGAGCGCAGTTTCTCTGTAGATGATGCCAATGCTGTCGATCCGAAGATGATCGAATCCTTGACTCGCCGCGAGCGTGAGGTTCTGCAATTGATGGCGGAGGGAAAAAGCAACCGTGCGATTGGCGAATTCCTGTTTATCAGTGAAAAAACGGTGAAAAACCACGTCAGCAGCATTCTGCAAAAGTTAAATGTGCAGGACCGCACACAGGCAGTAGTCAATTCGATCAAGAACGGTTGGGTCAAATTGTAAATTACAGCTTCACTAGCACCCTGTCCAAGCCATCCGGCATACCTATGAAGTAAGAGGAGGTATGACCGCGATGGCAGATTTATTACTATGGCTGTTAGCGGCGTTTGGCTGCTCTTCTCTGTTGGTGATACTGCTTGAGCGGGTGACTGACAGGATGGGCAGTGCGGCTGATTTCCCTGACGAGCATTATCGTTTGCTTCTCCGCGATTCGGAGCAGGTGCTGGAGGGTGTCATTCGTCGTCTGCTGTTCCGTTCTTATTGGAGCGGCAAGTCGATACAAATTACCCTGCAGGATGAAGGATCTGTAGATGATACCAAGAAAATGACTGCCTTGTACGAACGCTATCCGTATTGCTGGTCAACAGACGGTCATCATGGACTGACGCAGACCAAGGCGATTATCATTGACTTGAGACAAGAGAAAGCAGGAGCATAGCCATCTAGGGCGTCTGTGGATAGATGAGCTTTGCGAGATGGAAAAGAGCCGGTGTGCTCTTTTTTTGTTTTCGAAAGGTTGCGAGCGAATAGCGAATAAATAACGAATAAATAACGAGGAAATAGCGAATAAATAGCGAATAAATAGCGAGGAAATATCAATGAATAGCGAATGTCCAGTAGTGAGAAAGGAGGGCAGTTTTGTGTATCAACCACGATTCAAATATAACGATAGGATCGTAAAATCCTTAATGTCTATTGAAAAATATAAAAATACAGTTGAAATGCTTCCTCTCCCAAAAGACATCGAAAAAGAATTGCGTAAAGAAGCAAAACTAAAAATGACTCATTATTCGACCCGAATTGAAGGGAATCCCTTGGGCTTGGAAGAAGTTTCTGAGGCCATTATGAAAAATCGCGATCGGCAAGGGTTAAAGGCAGAACAAGAGGTGCGGAATTATTGGAATGCACTATCCTTTTTAAGCACTTCGAAGAGGCTGAAGATTCCTATCAGTGAAGATTTTATAAAGCGATTGCATTCCATCATTGAAGTCAGGGGCTCAGGAAGAAGAACGGAAGAAAGTGAATATAGGGGGCCTACGAGACCTGGGGTGTTATTTGCAGTTTATGACAGTGTGACAGGACAACCTGAATATATTCCGCCAGAAGCAAATGATGTACCACAACTAATGAAATCTTTTGTTGCTTGGATTAATAGTGACGATGCCAGAGAATTGCCTGCACCTATCCGAGCGGGGATCGCAGCTTATCAACTCTTAACGATTCATCCGTTTTATGATGGAAATGGACGAACAGCACGGGCTCTCGCTACATATATCCTGAGTATCAAAGGCTATGATTTGAAGGGATTTAATTCGATGGAAGAGTATTATGTGTCAGATCTCCAAGGCTATTACACAAAATTACAAATGAATCTCCCTGTGTTGTATTACGATGGAAGAAACAACCCGCCTGATTTGGCGCCTTGGCTCGAGTACTTCGTCTTGATCATGGAAAAAGCATTTCAGAAAGTAGCTCGTATTGCTCAAAATAAGTATAAACAGCAAATCGACCCAAGAGTGAATAAATTAGAGCCGCGTGAATTGATTGTCGTAAAACTACTATTGACCAAGAATGGCGAGATCACTCCAAAGGAAATTGCGGGCGAGTTTAATGTTGTTACCAGAACAATAACAGAATGGGCAAAGGAATGGATAAGAAAAGGGATAATTGAACCTGCTAGTGGAACAGAAAGAATACGTACATACAAGATAGGCAGGGCATACAGTGACCTAACTTTAAGTGATCTCGGTTATGTAGAAACGGATCAATAAGACCGCATCAATTAAGCCGTTTTAAGTAAAGAGCGAATGAATAATGAAGTAGGGACCTATTTTGAAGCGGGTCCCCTTTTTATTTGCACTTCCCGCTGTCTTTTTGCAAACTGTGGACAAGGATGCAGAACGGGGGGAGCCATGTGCGAGAGTACTTGTTGTATGTGAAAGTCGGGCGGGAGCCGATCCAGGCCTACGTGACACCTTGCTTTCGGGTAGACCAGAACTTTTGGCAGGAGCAGGAGGGAAGCCAGCTCTATGTGATTGGCCGCACACCTTCGCTAGCAATGGCCTTCTCCTTGCGCGAACGGTTACATCAGTATTTGCAGGAAAGGCAGGCTAGGCATGACGATGTCAATGAGCAGGCAGTAGCGAGGATGAGACAGATCGCGCTCACCGGTGTTCGCGAGTCCAACGCTCTATACGGCGACACCTTCTCAGATGATCAGGGTAAGTCGTCGAGCGAGTGGTTTGAATGGCGGGAAGGAATTGCCGAACAGGAGGACGGCAGCAGCCCATTATCGATGCGAGGAGACGTTGAACTGGTAAAAGAGGTGCTGGCAGGCAGAGCCCTGCTGTGGGAGGAGCTGGAGAGGCTGCTGCAGACGCATGGAATAGCAGTGCCGGATCTGCCGCAGCTCTTGCAGCGGTTGGTGCTGTCGGGAGACGCGCAGTGGCTTCCAGGGGTGCGTTTGCAAGTCAGGAAAAGCTGGCTGCGCCACTCCCTGGAGCTGGGGTGCACGAGATGCGGCAGCGGCAAAGAGAAAATCGAATTGACAACCTGTCACACTTGCGGACAAGGCTGCGCGTACTGCACGGAGTGTCTCGGCATGGGGCGGAGCAAGTGCTGTACGCCTTTTCTATGTGTGCCAGCCAAAAGAGCTCCCTCCTCTCATACAGGTCATGCAGGGCGCCTGGCATGGTCTGGATGCTACTCCCGGGATCAGGAGGTAGCGGCGGACCGAGCGCGCCAGTTTGTGCTCAATCACTGGGGGAGAAACGCGGAGTTCCTGATCTGGGCAGTCTGTGGGGCAGGAAAGACGGAGCTTCTGTTCCCTTCCGTCGTCGCGGCATTGGAACAGGGGGAAAGGGTGCTGATCGCCACCCCGCGAAAGGACGTAGTATTGGAGTTGGCTCCACGGATTCAGCGTGTATTTCCGGAAGCACGTGTCATTGCCGTGCATGGTTCAAGCAAGGAAAAGTGGGAGGATTGCGATATAGCGATTGCCACGACTCACCAGGTCATGCGTTTTTATCAACGCTTTTTTCTGGTGGTGCTCGACGAGGTAGACGCGTTTCCCTATCACCAGAATCCAGTTCTGTATCGAGCGGTGGCCCGCGCTGTTAAGACAGGCGGAAGACTCCTCTATTTGAGCGCGACACCACCGCGCTATCTGCAAAAGAGGCTCCCAGCCAAGAAGAAATCACTTCTTGGCCGATCGTCATATGCCCTGTATTCATCAAGTCATGTCCTGCTGCCCGGACGCTACCATGGCCACGCGCTGCCTGTTCCCCAAATTTTTACGGTTTCGGGGCTGGACAAGCTGCTCGCTGCCGGCAGGGTGATCAAGCCGCTCCACGATATGTTGAAAGCATCACTGGATGCCGGGCGACAGGTGTTTGTATTCGTGCCGCGCGTAGAAGAGGTGCCGCGTATGCTGGGCTACCTGCAGGCGGTATTGCCTGAATATCGGGACGGCATGGCAGGTGTGCATGCCTCCGACCCAGCTCGGGAAGAGAAAGTGATGGCCTTTCGTGACAAAGCGGTCAAGCTTATGGTGACGACGACAATATTGGAGCGGGGTGTGACGATTCCAGGGAGCGATGTAGCAGTCGTAGGGGCACAGGCACCTGTCTTTGATGAGGCTTCCTTGGTGCAAATCGCCGGGCGTGTAGGGCGCTCTCCTGACGATCCGCAGGGTACAGTCCTTTTTGTGCAAAGCTATCGGGCATCCGCTCCACAGGCAGCTGTGCGTCAGATTACGCAGATGAATCAGCTTGCCAAGCAACTGCGCGACAGGAGGAAGATGGCATGAGCCAAGGAGGCTGTGTCAGATGCGGCATACGGTATGCTGCAAAGAATCGGCGGGAGGCAGTGGTGCGAAGCTGGGCAGTGCGATTATCTGGCAGAACAAGCTATGCTCATATGTATCGCCTGGTGGAGCGGCTTCCTTTATGTGCAGGTTGTCTCGAGGAAATGCCGGTGATCGGGGAGAAAATCTGTGAGCAATGCGGGCGGAGCTGGGAGCATCAGGGACAGCAGCTGCTGGAGTGTGGCGCACTGCGATGCAGAGACTGCCGATCGATAGAGGAAAATGCCCTGAGAGGAAACCGGGGCCTGCTTCACTATGACGAGTGGGGCAAGGATCTGCTTGGTTTGTATAAATACCGCGGCGATGAGCGATTGGCTGATTTTTTCGGAAAACTGCTGACACTGGCTATGTATCGTTATTTTCGCTCTGGGCAATTTGATTATGTGGTGGCGGTTCCCTTGCACCCAAAACGCTTGAGTGAGCGTGGCTTCAACCAAATGGAAATCGTAGCCGAACGGATCGGCCGAGACATTGGGGTGCCAGCACGAAAAGATTTGATCCGAACGAAAGAAACAGCCAAGCTAAGTCAGCAGACAGGACGTGAAGCGCGCATTCTGAGCATGCAGGATGCTTTTGCCTGGAGGGGAGAAGCCGCCAAACCCAAAAAGCCATCCCGAATCTTGCTGCTTGATGACATCTATACCACGGGCTCCACGCTTCGGGCCTGTGCGCAAGCCATCCATCAAGTCGAAACTGTAAAATCGTATATATGGTCCTTGACAATCTACCGATAATATAGATAGAAACAAATGGCAATTTGCGTTATCATGGGACTAGATGCTGGATTCCGAAAATGAAGAGGGCAAGGGGGTGCGCATATGTCTTTGGGCAGTTTATCGAATTGTTCGCGTTGTGATGCCTTGTTTGTTCGGGTCGCTCGTGACATTTGCCCCAAATGTTATCAGGAAGTAGAGAAGGAATATGAGGTTTGCGCAAGGTTTTTGCGTAAAAGGGAAAATCGTGGTTCCAATATTCACCAGGTCAGCGAAGCAACTGGTGTCAGCGTAAAGCAAATTACGAAATTCATCAAAGAAGGCCGCATTTCCGTCGATGGAAACCCGGAGTTGGGCTACCCGTGCGAAAGCTGCGGGTTTCTGATTCGCAAAGGAAATATCTGTGAATCCTGCATGCGTGGACTAAAGCATGACATCACCCAGGACCTCGACGTCGAGAAACGACTGGAAGAGCAAGAAAAAGCGCGAGAAATGGTCGCAGCTTATCGAAGAAAGCAGAATAGAGACGATTAGTTTTTAACCAAAACAACTAATCGTTGACAACGAAATTGCCGATGATACTACTAAGAAGTATCGTCGGTTTTATTTTTTACCTACAGAAGGCGATGGAAGAACCGGTCGCTTGAGAGGATGGTTTTCACATGCGAATACATGAGCCCAATCGTACAGGGATGATTCAGGCATACAATAAGACGGGTACCGCATCAGTGAGCAAAAAAGGAAAAATGGCGATGGGAAAAGATGAAGTAAAGATTTCTACAGAGGCCATGGAAATGCTGAAGCAAATCGAAGACCCGAATGCACCTGCGCGCCGGGAAAAGGTGGAGCAGCTGCGCAAACAGGTCCAGGAAGGCACGTACCATGTGCCCAGCGAGAAAATCGCGGACAAGTTCCTTTCCTTTTGGAAAAAATTGTAATTTATCTCTTCGGGGAAGCTGAGGGAACGACATGACGAAGATGGAGACACTCTACGATCTGCTCGACAACTTGATCCAACTGCACAAAGCCATGTATACTCTGGCCGAGCAGAAGAAACAGGTACTGATCAAAGGTGAGATCGATGAGCTGGTCGCCATTACCCGACAGGAGCAACAGCTGATCAAAGGGGTAACGGCTGCGGAAACGGCACGACAAAATACCGTGCGAGAGCTTTCCAGTGAAAAGGGATTCACCTTGCAGGAAGGTACGTTGGCTGAATTGATCAAGTTGACGACCAGCGCGGAAGAGAAGCAGCGCCTCTCATCGTACCGCGAAGAATTGAGTCGGATCGTAGGGGAATTGCGAGATGCCAATGAGCTGAACCAGCAGTTGCTCAAGCAATCCCTTTCTTTTGTGAACATGACGCTGGATTTGATCACGGATACGCCTGAGGACGATTATATCTACGGGAGACCAACCCATGACATCAAGCAGGCAAATCGGAATTTTTTCAATAAAAAAGCATAAAAAGAGGTGCTAGGATGCGATCTACCTTTCACGGCTTGGAAGTAAGCAAACGCGGTTTGTTTGCTCAGCAGGCGGCACTAAATACAACTGGTCACAATATATCGAATGCGAATACGGAAGGATATAGCAGACAACGAGTAAATATGCAGGCGACAACGGGTCTGCCGTATGTAGGTTTACAGGCAAATGTTGAGGCAGGTTTGCTTGGAACTGGTGTCACCGTTGTTAGTTTACAACGCATGCGCGAAAATTATTTAGATATACAGTTTCGAAATCAAAACAAAGATTACGGTTATTGGGAAGCCCAAAGGGATGCGCTTAGTAAAATTGAAGGGATTATGAATGAACCTTCAGATACAGGCTTGCAGAAGGTAATGGATGAATTGTGGAAATCGTGGCAGGACCTTTCCAAGGAACCTGAAAGCCTTTCTGCTCGTGCGGTTGTCAGACAAAGAGCGGTTGCGGTTGCGGAAACGTTTTCTGCATTGACAAATTCATTGACGGATTTGCAGTCTGACCTGGACAATGTTGTATCAACAAAAGTTATCGAAATAAATTCCATGACAAACCAAATCGCAAATCTTAATAAACAAATTGGTGAGTTGGTTCCTCATGGTTATGAACCAAATGATTTATTTGATCAAAGAGACCTTTTACTAGATAAACTAGGGAAGCTTGTCAATGTCAAGGTGGCTAATGGCAATAACGGAATGATTAATGTGACAGTAGATAATAGGGAATTAATTAACGGCCAGCAATCAATTCCGATGGCGGTCACCAAGAATTCTTATGGGTTATACGATATAACCTTAGGTGGTGAACAGTTTGTACCCCAATCAGGCGGACTACTGGGGACGATGGAAGCTAGGGGTCTTCCGGTTAATGATCCTGTTACTGGCCAAACCAAAATTACTGGTCCAGTATCAAACATGCTTGAGCGTTTAAATATTCTGGCAGTTAATTTGACGACCGAGATAAATAACTTACACAGAAGTGGGATGAATTTAAATGACATCCAAAATAGGTCAACCAATGCAGGTGCTCAACTAGAAGACATTCCTTTTTTTGTAGATTCAGATGCAGTAACAAATGATCCGAATACAAAAACATATCCAATCAATTCTTCCAAAATCCAAGTGAATCCGGCTATACTTGCTAGCTTGAATGCAATCGCGGCAGCAACTGTAGAACAAACAGGAAGTTCTGCTGGTACATCCTTTCACGGCGATGGCAGTAATGCCCTGGCAGTAGCTGGAATCAAGTACAATACTTACTCGTTATTTATCGGAGCCTCAAATCAACCGGAGACAACTACTCTTGATGACTTTTATCGTTATGCAATTGCACAATTGGGTGTAGACAGTCAAGAAGCTCAAAGGATGGAAAAAAACACAGAGTTATTGGTCGGGCAGGTTGATACTCAAAGACAGTCTGTTTCAGGAGTATCGATTGATGAAGAGATGTCCGAAATGGTGAAATATCAGCATGCATATAGTGCTGCAGCTCGTGTGATGACGAGTTTCGACGAAATTTTGGACAAAGTAATTAATGGGATGGGTCGTGTTGGTTTGTAATTGCATGAGATAGGGAGTGGATTTTTAATGTCAGTTCGTATTACGCAAAACATGCTGAATAACAACATGATGCGGAATTTAAATAATTCAATGGGGATAATGGATAAATTACAAGAACAACTATCCTCTGGCCGTAAGATATCTAGACCTTCAGACGATCCTGTAGTTGCGGCTAGGGGTATGTTGTACCGTTCCTCCCTAATGGAAAACTCACAGTACCAACGTAATGCAACGGAGGCTCAATCATGGATGGAACTGTCCGACGAGTCTCTTGGGGAATCTACAAATGTATTGCAACGAATTCGTGAATTGATGGTACAATCCGGAGATGCTAGCTTAGCGGATGATTCTTTAAAAGCAATGGCGGAAGAAATTAAGCAATTAAAAAACCAGTTGGGTAGTATTGCGAATGCGACAATTGGAGGAAGGTATATTTTTGCTGGTACTGATACTCTAAGAGCTCCTTACCAAAATGGTAATTATGTCAGCACTAATTCTTCAGAGATACGTTTGGAGGTTAGTAAACAGGTATTTGTCCCTGTCAACGTAAATGGACAGACCATTTTTAATAAACAAGATGCTGATGGGGATAACATGTTTAAACTTTTAGATGCAATGGCTAGTAAATTAGAGCTAGGTACGCCTGTTAACGATATGTTGGACAAAATGGATTTCCAAATTGATAATCTCCTTGCGGAAAGGGCATCCTTGGGCGCACGAGTCAATCGTATAGAATTGGTGCAAGAACGTCTGGCAACAGAAGAAGTAAACGTCAGTGAGTTAATGAGTACGAATGAGGATGCAGATATTGCGGAAGTTATAACGAATCTGAAAACGCAAGAAAACGTTCATCGCTCAGCTTTGGGGGCTGGAGCCAGAATTATTCAGCCTACGTTGTTGGATTTCTTAAGATGATAAAACTTGTAAAAGGAGCGTAAGTAAGATGCGTATTCCTCAAATTCAAATGCAGCAGACTTATGCTCAATTAGGGTTAAATATAAATAAACCTGTACAAGAGATTCAACAACCAAGAGCAGAACTAAACTTGCGTCAAGAACCTGCGATAATAGAAATTCGCCAAGCTAAAGGCTCATTGACTATTGATTCAAGTGAAGCCCGCGAAAATATTGATATGCGTGGGCCGTTACGACGGACTAGAGACAATGCTGATTACGGATATCGTATGGCAATGGAAGCAATTGCTTCGATTAGTGAAGAAGGGGACCAATTAAGATCGATTGAAAATAAACAGGATGCGATTGTAGCAATATCTGAGCGGGAGTCAATGCCTCGAGAATCGGAGATCATTGCCGCAGGTTCTATAGTTGGGGATGGTATTGAGATTCGTTATAATTTTCAACCACTCGATATACAGGTGCAAGAACGTGGAAAAACGATGGATCCAGAAATAAAACGACCTATTCATAACTACAAGCCTGGAAAGGTTGAGGGCTATATGCTAAGATGGGGAAGTTTGCAGATTGATGTAATAGGTCTACATATGGATCAAAGGATATAATCAAAGGAGACGCGAATATGTCAGGAACCCAAAATATCTCGATTGGTAAACTTTTTTTTGAAGAAGGGTTGCCGGGTTTTCCCGACATGCAGTTTTTCAATATCAGCAAGGAAGAGGCAAATGCCCCTTTTTATCAAATGAACTCAACGGAAGATGAGACGATTGGCTTTTGGTTGATTGATCCTTTTGTCTTTTTTCCAGAGTATCAATTTGTCTTGCCTGAATACGCCAAAGCTTCCCTTCGATTAGAGGACCAGAATCCATCAGTGGCTGTTCTCAACATCATTACCTTGCGCGAAGAAGGGCAAATAACAATAAACTTGAAAGCACCAATAGTCATTAACCGTGAAAATCGGATGGCCAAACAGGTTATTCTAAATGAAGAGAGCTACTCATTGAGGCATCCCCTGTTTCAATAGCAGGAGTAAACCGGTTAGGGGCAGGTGAATATTGATGTTGGTATTGTCCCGGAAAATGGGCGAGTCGATCATGATCGGGGATCAAATCGAGGTAAAAGTAGTAGCAGTGGATGGAGATACAATCCGCCTGGGAATAAACGCTCCACGAGAAATAAGTGTTCACAGAAAAGAGATCTATATAGGAATTAAAGAGGAAAATAAAGTGGCTTCCCAGTCGAAACTAGATTGGGAAAAGATGAAAAAATGGATACCAGAAAGCAAGTGAGAAGGTAGAGCTGACGAACCTACAAATTTCGTCAGTTTTTTTTATTTTTGACTAGAAACTGCTAAACTGCACAACCTCCATTACCGATATAAGTAGTGAAGGGGAAATCTCACAAGCGCGCGATTGAGTGATGTCCCTAATCTCATAGAGCCACATGGACGTGGCCTAGTAAATCAAGGAGGAATATAACATGCGTATTAATCACAACATTGCTGCACTGAACACTCACCGTGCTCTTTCTGCTAACACAGCAAACTCTTCCAAATCCCTGGAGAAACTGTCTTCCGGTCTGCGTATCAACCGCGCTGGTGACGATGCTGCGGGTCTCGCAATCTCCGAAAAAATGCGTGGCCAAATCCGCGGTCTGGATATGGCACAGAAGAACTCCCAAGATGGAATCTCTCTGATCCAGACAGCTGAGGGTGCGCTGACTGAAACGCACAGCATTCTGCAACGTATGCGTGAACTGGCTGTTCAATCTTCCAACGATACCAACACTGACGCAGACCGTGCGGAATTGCAAAAAGAGATCGATCAATTAATCGAAGAGGTTGATCGTATTGCTTCCACTACTGAATTCAACACTCAAAAACTGTTGAATGGTGATAAGAGTGGTATCAATGCAACTACTGGGTCCGTAAAGATCAATGAGAAGACTTCTGATGTATTCGCTTCAGTTGATTTTGCAAGTAGTTCTGCATCTGTAGACAATAACTCTTACAATGTTCGTATTACATCAGCTACTACAGGTGGCGATTATGTTGTTGCATGGACAGATCAAAAAGGTCAATCAGGAACTGTAACAGTTACTGGCGGTGCTGCTGGGGCTATTACGATCGGTGGTGCAGATGGGGTAGAGCTTACATTAAATGCTCTGTCAACACTAAGCATTGGTAAAGAAGCAACCATTACTGCCCGTGCAGACGTGAATGATATCGAAGATTCCTCTTTGACTTACCAAATCGGTGCCAACTCCTCGCAAACAATGCGAGTAAGCATCGAAGATATGAGTGCTTCTGCATTGCATATCGATGGTCTTAAAGTAGATTCTGCTTCTGCTGCTGAGGCATCTATCTCTGCAATCAATAAAGCAATCGAAGATGTTTCGACCCAACGTGCAAAACTGGGTGCATTCCAAAACCGTCTGGAACATACTATCAACAACCTGGGCGCTGCATCCGAAAACTTGAGCGCAGCCGAGTCCCGTATTCGCGACGTAGACATGGCGAAAGAGATGATGGACTTCACTAAAAACAACATCCTTACTCAAGCTGCTCAAGCAATGCTTGCACAAGCTAACCAGCAACCACAAGGTGTACTGCAACTTCTCCGTTAATTTAAATTAGAAAAATAGTACGTAGTAAAAGCCAACACAATGTTGGCTTTTACTACCTTTTGGGAGGAAAAATGGAAAATATTTATTTTCTCGCGCGCTCAATAAAAGAACTACTTTTGAATTTATCTCAGCGTTGCACGGCTTTAGCAGAGTTGTATCAAACAAGTGAAGAGAAGGAGGGAAATACACGATTTATCTATTTTATAGAGGATATTAATACACTTTCAGAAGCAGTATCTCATATTCATTCTGTATACCCTGAAATCTCAATAGATGAATTGAATTCAAAACTGGCCTTAGTATTGGAACAGATGGAAAATCAGGACTTCCTTTATGTAGCTGATTTATTGAAATTTGAATTACAACCATTATTAGAATTTTGGAGTGGGACGATTATCGATGGATAAAAAGATTAAGCTCAGTATTTGCATGATAGTAAAGGACGAGGAGAAGAATCTTGAGAGATGTTTGTCTAGCCTCCAACTGTTGAATCAAAGACATGATGTAGAACTGATTATAGTCGACACTGGTTCTACTGATAAGACGATAGAGATTGCTCAGGCATACACTGAGAATGTTTTTTATCACGAATGGAACGGGAATTTCTCCGATATGCGTAACATATCAATCTCTTATGCAAAGGGAGAATGGTTGTTCATCATTGATGCGGATGAAGAATTGCAAGATCCTGAAAAGCTGAGCTTGTTAATGGATAAGAAGAGTTTATCAGACTTTAATACAGTAGTTATTCGTGTGAAGAATTTTGTTTCATCAGATCAAAACATATTTATCATCAATAAGTCAGAGCGGTTATTCCGTAATGATGGTTTTTGTTATCAGGGGTCCGTACATAATCAACCAAGGTTTAAAATGCCAATCCTTTTTGTAACCGATATCTTTTTAAAACATTACGGGTATAACAGTGAAGATAAAGAGTTAATGGAAAAGAAGTTTCAAAGAACTAGCAAGCTGCTATTGGAAGAATTGAAAAAGAATCCGGAAAATATTTATTATCATTTTCAATTATCCAGAACTTATTCTATGCATGGTGATTATAAAGAAGCTTATAAAGAAGCTAAACAAGCATATGAATTACTTTCAGGAAATGAAATTAATAAAAAGATACAATATTTGTATGTATACCATGAATATGTAAGGATGTCTATCCTGTTAGGTAGGTACGAGGAAGCTAAAAAGGCTTGTACAGAGGGATTGGAAATAAATCCTAACTATATTGACCTCCAATATTATATGGGGGTTATCTATGAAGAATGTGGAGATAAACAGTCTGCATTCGAAGCGCGGCTTATTTACTTAAAATTACATAAAAAATTTACTGAAGATCGTTTTGATGACAAGGGTTTAATAGAACTATATAAGTTAGATGATAATTCCAAGTACGAAATCTTGTTTAAAGTTGCTCATTTCTATTATGACAATAAGAATTTTACTAAAGCTGAAGAGTTTTTAAAACCAGTAATTGATAACGAACCAAAGATCCTTCTATATACCAAAATACTGTTAGATGGTAAACAATTTACAGGCTTACGAGAATATTATGATTCATTAACTGAAGGGGATAAGGATAAGCTTGTCAATCTTTTAGAAGTTCACCGTAAGGAATTAGATGAACAAGAAAAATATGAATTGGCGCGAGCATTTATTGAAGGTGAGGGATGTTATCATCAATTAAATAAGATACGGACTACTCCTGATGAAAAGGTATTGTTTGAAGCTAAGTCATTTCTGGCAGAACACGATATTAACAACTTACCTTTATTCTATGCTGAAGTTTTCTCTCGAATAATGGAATATCCCATTTTTTGGCAAGAATTGAAAAAATTAAAGAGTGCTATTGTAAGAAAAGTTATTAAGGAATTGGTACTTCTGAATCATAATCATAAAGTTAGCCTTGAAACATTGGTTTCAAAAATGAAGATACGACACGATGATTACCAAGGTAATCGTATATTTATCTGCATCATCTATGTATTACTTGTAATGGATCTAGAGAAACATGGTAAGGAAAATATTGAAATGGAACCAGAACTTCTTCGTTTGTTCGATAAATACCTGGAATACGGGATTCAATACATTAAATGTTTTTATCAAATGGATAAATTTCGTCTGATCTATACAACAGTAGAAAATTCTGAAGAACAGTTCTTTATGCTTATGTATTTGTATAATCAAGCGATGACTTCAAGGAATTTCAAAGTAGCCTTGAATTACATGCGCGAGATTGTTTCTGTTTATCCGGTTATGAGCCCCTTTTTAAAAAATACGGCAAATAATTTAAACGGCGATATTATATAAAAAAAAAGATACACATGAACGATTTATAGTTAAGATGTGCAACATGCTTTAGTAACCTTGCAAATTACAAAAAGGGAGCAAGTACCATGCAACACGAAAATTTAGCCGGGATTCAAAAAATTAAGCAAAGCATAGAGAATTTGGTTAATTCAGGAAACGCCACTGAAGCCAAGGAGATTTTAAAAAAATATAAAGGAATATTTTTAGAAGATAGTTCTTGGTTATGCGCTACTAATGCAGTGATTTGTATTTTAGAAAATGATTATGAGGAAGCCAAAAAACAACTTCAGCATGGCCTAGAGAGTTCACCGTTTAATGCTAATTTATTGTTTAATTTAGGATACGTATACGAACAGTTGGGAGAACATCAATTAGCATATGATTATTATATTGATGCAGAGTACGCACTTAATCAAAATGAGAAAAAGATCGCTAAAGAGGCATTAAGAAATATTCAACAGCTTGATCAGAAAGTAATTAAAAAGAAAGCTATCGCATTTATTGTTAAACCAGGCATGGATAGTTTCTTAGAAGACCTAATAAAAGGCTTCAAAGGAGAGTATCGGGTAAAAAAGGTGGTTGTTAAAGAAACTTCGCAAATCGAACAGGCTATGAAATGGTCCGATGTAAGTTGGTTCGAATGGTGTGATGAGTTAATTATTTATGCAAGTAAAACTAACCTGGCATCCACAAGAAAAATTATATGCCGGTTGCATAGTTATGAAGCCTTTACTAATTCAATTCATGCGGTGAAATGGACTGCTGTTGATAAAGTAATTTTTGTTGCGGAACACATTCGTGAAATTGTTGGAAAACAGGTAAGGATAAATGAACAACGAATGGAAATTGTGGCAAATGGCATCAATGAAGAAAAATTTAAATATGCGACTAGAAAGAAAGGCTACAATATTGCATATGTTGGTTACATTAATTACAAGAAAGGACCCATGTTATTATTACAAGTTATAAAAGCACTAGTAGATAAAGATTCACGGTTTCAATTGCATATTGCTGGTCAGTTTCAGGATATTAGAGATCAATTGTATTTTCAACAAATGATACAAGAATGGAAACTGCAGAAAAATATTAACTTTCATGGTTGGCAGGATGATATAGATAAATGGCTTGAAGACAAAGAGTTTCTTATATCTACGAGCTTATTAGAAAGCCAACAATTATCAATTATGGAAGCTATGGCTAAAGGAATAAAACCGGTCATTCATAACTTTTATGGAGCTAAGAATATTTATCCTTCTCAATATGTTTGGAGTACTATTAATGAAGCTGTTGAAATGATTTTAGAAAATGAATATGACTCCAATGAGTATCGTGGATTTGTACAAAGAAGGTATTCAGCGAATGACATGAATAATAGACTGTTGAAGCTCATCAGAGAGGTTGTTGAAAATGAAAATTAATAAAGGGGGATTTTCATGGAGGCTTATAAACTCCTCTCAGAAGACTTGAGAATGAAATTAGGGAAGCAACTTATAAACAAAACAGCCACACTAGGCGTCATCGGCCTTGGCTACGTAGGACTCCCTCTCGCAGTAGAAAAGGCTAAAGCCGGTTACCGTGTATATGGCTTCGACATCCAGCAAAAAAGAGTAGATATGGTCAATCAAGGTGTCAATTATATCGGAGATGTCTTAGAGAATGAATTGAGAGATTTGGTGCGTGCAGGAATGATCACAGCAACCACTGATTATTCATTCATTCGTGATCTAGATGTCATCTCAATCTGCGTTCCTACCCCGTTAGATTCTTACCAACAGCCGGATATCACATATGTTAAGGCGTCGGCCGAAGCAGTAGCAACTTATTTGCATCCCGGAATGTTGGTAGTATTAGAAAGCACAACATACCCGGGTACAACAGAAGAAATTGTTCTGCCGATCCTAGAGAATACAGGATTAAGATGCGGTGTGGATTTTTACCTCGCGTATTCTCCTGAACGGGTTGATCCCGGAAATCGGGTCTATAACACTAAAAACACGCCAAAGGTTGTCGGTGGCGTAACGAAAGCATGTACTGAAGTAGCAGCGACCCTCTATGAACAGGTTCTTGAAGGTAAAGTACACCAGGTTTCCAGCCCAGCTGTAGCTGAGATGGAGAAAATTTTAGAGAATACATTCCGTAATATCAACATTGCCCTGGTAAATGAAATGGCAATTCTCTGCAACCGAATGGGTATCGATATTTGGGAAGTCATCGATGCAGCAAGTACAAAACCATATGGATTTATGCCTTTCTATCCCGGACCTGGATTGGGAGGTCACTGTATCCCAGTAGACCCTTGGTACCTTACTTGGAAAGCTCGGGAGTTTAATTATCATACTAGGTTGATCGAAGTTGCTGGAGAGATCAATAACAGCATGCCAGAATTTGTAGTAGAACGCATTGGCGATATCCTGAATCAATTTTCTAAACCGATAAAGGGCTCTACAGTGCTCCTCTTGGGAATTGCCTATAAAAAAGACATTGATGATTACAGGGAATCACCAATCATTAAAATCATGGAGAAATTGAGGCAAAAAGGTGCAGAAGTCGTATTTAGTGATCCAAAAATTCCGCAGTTTTTCTATAAAAATAAGGAGTACAGCGGGATAGATTTGACAAAAGAGAATCTTCGCACCGCTGATATTGTCGTATTAACCACGGACCATTCTGACTATGATTACAATTTAATAGGAAAGTATGCTGAAGTGTTATTTGATACACGTAATGCCATGCAGGACATAGAACATAAAAACCACTATTTTCGCTTGTAAAGTAAATACCATTTGGAAAGTGTGAAAGAAGTATGGAAAAAATCATGGTAGTTGGAGCTGGTCACTGGGGTATAAACCATGTGAAAACATTTTATGAGTTGGGTGCCTTAGCAGGAATTGTTGAATCAAATTTGGAGACTCACGAAGAATTACGTTCAAGGTTCCCTGGAATCTTGCTATTTGCGAATGTGGAGGAAGGGTTGCAAGCAGACGCGGATGGTTTTGTAATCGCGACTCCTGCCCCAACTCACTTCAAACTGGCAAAACAAGTTATGTTTGCCGGGAAGGATGTTCTGATAGAGAAGCCCATGACGCTTTCCTATCAGGAGGCTGAATCGCTGGTTGAGATAGCAAAGGTTACAAACCGCATTCTGATGGTCGGACATTTATTGTTGTATCAACCGGCTATTCAGATCATAAAGGGTCTCCTTGAGAGTAAGGTAATCGGAACACTTCGTTCCATTCATCAACAACGTATGAAATTGGGACGAGTACGCTCGGTGGAAAACGTAATGTGGAGTTTTGGGGTCCATGATCTTGCAGTACTTTTATATCTGATTGGGGGAACGCCGCGCTCTCTTCAGGTAACGGGTCAAAAAGCTGTACAACCTGAAATAGAGGATGATACCTATCTTCATTTGACTTTTGAAAGAGGAGTACAAGCTCACCTGCGAACGTCATGGTTATGGCCAGTGCAAGAGCGTTCGATGGTAATCAGTGGGACGGAAGGTTTTTTGGTGTATGAAGAAGATAAGCAGATTGTTACTCTTTATCGTAAAGGTGTGAACAGCGATCTGCAAAACTGGGATCAAGGAACCGAGGTTGTCTATCAAGGTGGAGAAGAAAATCCTTTAAAAAATGAATGTGAGCATTTTCTGTCTTGTATTCACGAACGCTCTAACCCGCTTTCAGATGGATTAAATGGAAAGGAAGTTGTTCGTATTTTGGAGCAGGCTTCTTTACTCCTTAATAAAGGGGATATTCTCATTGAGTAACGAGTATTTCAAACATGAGTCGGTTTATGTGGATGAGGGAGCGAAGATTGGCAAGGGCACTCGAATTTGGCACTTTACTCATATCATGGGTGAGGCCCAAATTGGAGAGGGATGTAATATAGGACAAAACGTTTTTGTAGCCAACAATGTTTGTGTGGGTAATCATGTGAAAATCCAGAATAACGTTTCTTTATATGAAGGGGTTGTTTTGGAAGACTATGTGTTTTGTGGCCCGAGTATGGTATTTACAAATGTAAAAACTCCCCGCTCTGCTTTTCCTCGGAATACAAGTGATGATTATCTTCTAACAACTGTCAAATACGGTGCATCCATTGGAGCCAATGCCACAATTGTTTGTGGAGTAACAATTGGCAAATGGGCGTTTGTTGCGGCGGGAGCTGTTGTTACGAAGGATGTCCCTGATTATTCGCTAGTTTCTGGGGTACCTGCCAGACAAATTGGCTGGGTCTGTGAGTGTGGGGAACGTATAACGTTTACCTCTAAAACAGCATGTTGCGAAAGTTGCGATCGTAAGTACCGTGAAAACAAGATTGGGACAATTGATAAATATTATGAGGGGGAGGAAATGAACCATGAATAAAATTCCTATTCTTGATCTACAGCCAGAAATCCAGTTCCTCCGGGACAAATTAAATGCTGCATTTCAAGACGTACTGCATTCTGGTCAGTTTATTATGGGCCCTCAAGTTAAGGCATTAGAAGCCGAGCTTGCCGATTTTTTGGGAGTCAAACATGCTATCACGCTCAACTCTGGTACGGACGCTCTTGTTATCGGCCTGAGAGCGCTTGGGATTAATGAAGGGGACGAAGTTATTACAACTCCATTCACTTTTTATGCAACTGCTGAGGCCATCCAGCACGTGGGGGCAAGAACGGTGTTTGTTGATATTAATCCCGAGAATTTTAATATAAACACGGAAACATTGGAAGAGAAAATAACGGATCGGACGAAAGCCATAATCCCTGTTCATTTGTTTGGACAAGCTGCAAATATGACGTCCCTTCTTGCACTTGCTCAAAAATATAAAGTTAAAATTATTGAAGATGTAGCGCAGGCATTTGGAGGTACCTACCGGAATAAAATGCTGGGCAGCATAGGGGATGTAGGATGTTTCTCTTTTTTTCCTTCGAAGAATCTAGGTGCCTACGGGGATGGTGGTCTATTAGCTACGAACAGTGATGAGGTAGCAGAGGTTGCAAAAATGCTTAGATCACATGGTTCTAAAAGAAAGTACTACAATGAACTGGTTGGATACAATTCTCGTTTGGATGAAATACAAGCAGCTGTTCTTCGTATTAAACTGCCTTATATTCAAGAATGGAATGACAAACGAAGGCAAGCAGCAGCTTATTATTCAGAAGCTTTGAGAGACATAAGGGGAATCCAGGTGCCCCAAGAAGAATCGTATGGTAAGCATGTGTACCACCAATATACGATTCGAATTACAAATGGGAAGAGAGAAGCCTTAAAAACATATCTGGAAGACCAAGGAATCAGCAGCATGGTTTACTATCCAACCCCCGTTCACAAACTGCCTATTTTCGAAGATGTTCATGAATCTTTTCCGGCCTCAGAACAAGCAGCTGCAGAAGTCCTTAGTCTGCCAATCTGGCCAAACATTCAACGAGAAATCCAAGACAGGATAATATCTATTATCAAAGATTTTATTTATCGTTAAGTTTGAAGGAAGCTGTATAGAACCAAGACTCTCTTTTTATTACCAACTAGTAAACTTTCCCAATGCCTTTACCGATACTAATAGTAATCATAATGGGATATTCATTTGGGAGGAAAGAGAATGGATATTAGAGGGGTCAATGATTCGGGGAGAGGTACGGTTGGTTTAGAAACAAAAAATACGGGTGAACAAGGCAGTAAAGATGACAAGTTGATACAGACTGTCAGTCCTAATGTAAGTGAAAAAAGGTATTCGAAAAAGGAGCTTGAAAAGGAAGTTGATTCCCTAAATGAATTCTTAAAGGGAAGCAGTACGCATCTTAAATTCCAATTACATGAGAAGCTAGGCGAGTATTATGTACAAGTCGTAAATGACCATTCCGAGGAAGTCATTCGAGAAATTCCATCAAAAAAGATGCTGGATATGGTAGCTCAGATGTACGAAATGGTAGGGATACTAGTCGACGAGAAAAGATAGGAGGGAGTAACTGATGGCGATTAACAGGGTTACAGGTATAGCCACGGGTTTAGATACGGAAACGATGGTTAAAGACTTAATGAAGGCCGAAAGAAAGCCTTTAGACATTTTAATGAGAAAGAAACAACTAGATGAATGGAAGCGTGATGATTATCGCGAGTTGAATTTGCTCATTGCTGCTTTTAGGGATTCTACGATGCGGGATATGAAGTTGCAATCAACATATCTAAAAAAAATCGTCAATTCTTCTAATGATGCTATTGTAAATGCCAAACAAAAGGGTAATCCCAATATGCATACATATGTAATTGAAGATGTAAAACTAGCTAAAGCAGGAACACCGCAATCAAAAACCTTTAATACAGGTGTTAGCGACCCTAATACTCCGATGGGTAATAAGTTTGACCTGAAAATAAAAGGGCATACAGGTGTGGAGAAGACTATTTCCGTTACTTCTTCTGATTCCATGAATAGTGTAATTGCCCAAATAAATAGGGCTTCTTCGGAAACTGGGGTCGTGGCGAGTTATAATGCGACGGATAAAAAAATGGTTTTTACAGCGACTAAAATGGGAGAAACAACTATTGATATTAATGTTATTGTTCCTGCGGATGGGACTCAAACAATTGGGCTCGATATCACCCCAAACGAAGTAAAAGGAAAAGACGTTACCCCAGGTCAGGTTAAAATTAACGGCACAGTTCTTCAAATTCCCAGCAATAATTTTACGTATGATGGCATAGAGTTTAACTTTAAACAAGAAACCGTTGCGGGGCAGACATA
Organism: Brevibacillus panacihumi W25; assembly: GCF_000503775.1. Classification (GTDB taxonomy): domain Bacteria; phylum Bacillota; class Bacilli; order Brevibacillales; family Brevibacillaceae; genus Brevibacillus; species Brevibacillus panacihumi_A. Next base: position 217,960 of record NZ_KI629787.1, read on the forward strand.
CACGATCTCTACAGCTCCAGATGAAGAGGCCATTTTCAACTCCATCACTAAATTTGTAGAAGATTATAATACCTTGATTGACAAACTCAACAGTAAGATTTCACAAGCAAGATATAAAGATTACCAACCACTTTCAGATGAAGAGAAGGCAGCGATGGATGATAAAGTAATCGAGAAGTGGGAAGAGAAGGCAAAAAGTGGTTTGTTGCGTCGAGATCCAATGATAACGGATGCACTCACGCAATTGCGGGGGGCAATTTATAATCCAGTATCGGGTGTTAATCAGAAGTTTGATATTTTAAGTGAGATAGGTATATCTACTACGAGAGCTGGTTCCGAAGGCGCTGCCACTAATTACTTGGATAATGGAAAACTGTTCATTGATGAAACCAAATTACGTAAAGCCATAAGTGAGAATGGCAATGATGTAATGGAGTTGTTTACCAAAAGCAGTTCCTCCACTGATCCAAAGACAAAGTTTGGAGATAGTGGTATTGCCCAAAGATTGTATGATACTTTGGGTGAAATTACGTCTAAAATTACAAAGAAAGCCGGATCTGCGGGAATGGGAGAGGAATCCGAGTATTTCACCATGGGAAAGAATATGCAGAGCTTAAACGATCAAATAGAACGTTGGGAAAGACGGCTACAGGATATTGAAAATCGATATTGGCGGAAATTCACATCCTTAGAAAATGTAATGAACAAGATGAATTCACAAAGCGCGTGGCTCTCTCAACAACTAGGTGGTTAACAGATATTGTAAAGGGGCGTGAATGATATGAGTTACAATGTAGCGCAAACATATCAAGCCAATCAAGTTACTACCGCACCTCCGGAAGAGCTAACTTTAATGCTCTATAATGGTGGTATTAAATTTCTTAGGTTGGCCAAGGCTTTTCTTCTTGAAAAGAAGCTTGATAAAGTTCATGAAAATGCTCTAAAAGTACAGGCGATCTTAAGTGAATTGATGAATACTCTTAATCCTGCATATGCTGTTTCAGAGCAAATGCGTTCAATGTATGATTACATGCTTAGAAGAACGATAGAGGCGAATATGAAAAAAGATGCTGCTATCTTTGATGAGGTAGAAGAGTTTTTTATTCAATTTCGCGATACATGGAAGCAAGCAATTGTTTTGAGTAAAAACAGAGGATGACAATGAAAATGAATACTCCCAATTCACTGCGTCCATTGCTAGAGAATCTTCTTGCCATTACAAAAGAGCTTCGTAAACAAATCTTGTCAGACGAGGAAAATGTAGAAGAGTGGGTCGAATTAATTGAGAAAAGAGAACAATCGATCCAACTAATCACGTTGTTGCAGAATCAAAATATTTATTTAAGTACAGAGGATAAGAAAAAATATCTGCAAAAAATATACGAAATCGATTTGGAGCTCGCCCCGCTAATAGAGAAAAAGTTTGAAGAGGTTAGCAAGCAAGGTCAAAATCTTCAAAAAAGCATCTTGGTAGGAACGGTATATGGAGGATATGGTACTATATCCCCCTACGGGGCTTTTTTTGATAAGAAGAATTGAGAGTAAACATGTAATAGGCCTACCTGCCTGATATATCTCAGGTGCTGTAGGCCTTATTTCACCTTAGACACCCCAATTTAAGTCAATTGGAAAACCTTTGCTCTAATTATGTTTTTGTGAATAACCGATAAACCAAGATAAACAGTCCCACAGGAAGGTGACACCCTTGTCAACAAAACGCCGCTCCATACTCCTCATTTGTACAGTCCTCCTCGTCTTTATACACGCCGTCTACCTCAACGGCAATCTCTCCGACCTCCTCAACCTCGCCGCCCTCGAAATGGTCGCCCTGGCCATCCTGATCTCCTACGCGATCAAGCGCAAGCACGTAAAGCTGCGCAGCATGATCCGACTCTTGATCCACGGCCGCCAGGGGAACGTCGAGGAGACCATCAAGCGTTTCTACTACTACGCGCTTGTGCAAAAAGAGCAAGGCCAGCTCACACTGGAGAAGGAGCTGCAGCAAGAGCGTGATACCTTCGTCCAACGCGGCAGCCTTTTGGCTATCGAAGGCGTGACTGAGGAAGAGCTTCGCCTGGTGCTGGAGAACGAACTAAAGGGAGAGCAATACCGCTACCAGCAGGCCGGCGGCTTTTTTCGCCTGATCAGCTTGCTTGCTCCCGGCATGGGGCTGGTGGGGACGCTGCTCGGAATGACAGGGGTTCTTGGAAGCCTGGAGGATCTCTCGCAGACTGGTCTAAGCCTGAGTACAGCGGTCGTAGCGACCTTGTACGGTGCCTTGCTGGCAAATATGCTGGCATTGCCGTGCTACTACCGCCTGATGGACATCTACGACCAGGAGATGTTTGAAAAAAGGCTCTACATCGAAGGTTGTGTCGGCTTGCAACGGATGGAGACGCCGCGTCTGCTGTTTGAAAAACTGAATTCGTTTCTGCCGGAAGACCAGAAGCTGGTTTTGGTCAGAGAGCCTGGCAGCATGAGGGGAACGATTGAAAGGCAGGGTCACTATGCATGACGATCGGCTGTACGACGAGAAGGAGCTGGAGAAAAGCTGGCTGCTCAGCTACAGTGACCTGATTACGCTGCTGTTCATCATTGTGGTGATTATCGCGGCTTCTTCCTCGACGGCAATCCGGACAGAGCGGGAAGAGGCGAAAAAGGAAGTAGCCAAGCAGCAGGAAAATCTTCATCAGGTGCATGAGAGCCTGGACTTGTTGAACCTGCAAAAGCTGGAATTGCAACGCGAAGTGCATCAGCTGGAGGCGCGGAAAAAGACCTTGTCAGAGGACGGCGCCCTGGAGAGCCAGGGAGAAGCACCGCCTGTCCCGCAGCCGCCTCTGGGTTCCCAGGAGACGGGAGAACGCGACATGGAGAAGGTGAGGACCCAGCTTTCCTCAGCCTTGAACGAATTGAATCTGGACTTCGAGGAGACAGCGGAAGGATTGCGAATTCGCCTGCCGGAGACGATTCTATTTCGGAGCGGCTCCGCCGATTTGCAGGAAAAAGGCAAAGAGGTCGTCGCGACAGTAGCTGGCGTTCTGCAGCAATACCCCCATTTGGTGCGCATCGAGGGGTATACGGACGATGTGCCGATCGGGCGAAGTGCCTACAAGTCCAATTGGGAGCTTTCCTCGGCACGTGCCATCGCGGTAATGCGTGAGATGGTCGACGTGCACGAGCTGCCGGCTCCCCGATTTACCGTAGCTGGATGGGGAGAGCACAAGCCGCTGGTGGACAACTCCAATGAAGAGAATCGGGCTCGCAATCGTCGCGTAGAAATCATGATTTTGGCAGACAAGGAAGAATAATTTGACGATTTCCTCAATTTACAGGACATAAGTAGCAGGATTCCCTTATATCAGATAGAAGTATATCTGGCGGGAGTCCTTTTTGCCGTATTTTTTAGAATCTTCCGCCTTGCCTGCCCATTTGCGAGCGGAAGGTTATACCCAGCTTGTGCACAACGTCATGTGGATAATGTGGATAACTCTGTGGAGAATGCCAAAACCGCGTGATTTTCTTGTGGACATGGTTGGGGACAAAAATGAATCAGACAGATCTAGGGGGTTATGACATGAAACTTGGAAAGAAGTGGCTGGCAACTCTTGCGCTGACGATTGGTTTCGGGATGGTGGCAGCGGGCTGTGGATCGGGCGCGGCGCCAAGCAGCGGGTCGTCGGGCGGATCCGGAGAGAAGGTGTACGTGGTCGGGACGGACGCGGCCTATCCGCCGTTCCAGGTACTGGAGGCTGATGGCAAGATCACGGGCCACGACATCGATGTGATGAATGCTGTTGCGGAAGCGGGAGGCTTCAAGATCGAATGGCGCAATACGGGATGGGACCCGCTCTTTGACGGGTTGGACAAAGGAACGGTAGACATCGGGATCTCCTCGATTACCATCACCGACAAGCGCAAAGAAAAGTACGACTTCTCTGACTCCTACTTCGTGGCCAATCAGTTGATCCTGGTTCCCGAGGATTCTCCAGTGACGAAACTGGCGGACCTGGAAGGAAAGAACATCGGTGTCCAGGCAGCGACTACGGGTGAAGAAGTGGTGAAGAAAGCGTTTGGTGATACGTACGCGGGATTAAAGGGTTATGACGATATGCCTTCCTCCGTCGACGACTTCTTTAATGGCCGCGTCGATGCAGTAGTAGGAGACAACGGGGTCATTGCGTTCTACGCGAAGAAAAATCCGGGCAAGAAGTTCAAGCTGGTCGATGACCAATCCTTTGAAAAAGAATACTACGGCATCATGGTGAAAAAGGGCAATACCGAGATCTTGAACAAAATCAATGACGGTCTGAAAAAGATCAAGGAAAACGGCAAGCTCCAGGAAATCTACAACCAATACTTCGGCAACCAGTAACGTGCATGAAACAGTTCGAGTGCGTCCGGACTTGGACGCACTCTCAGACTTTTGGCAACAGCCGAAATTTAGACAACGAGGGGCAATCCGGAAGGCTGAAACGATCGTCACGACTTTCTGTTGTCGGTGGATATGTGGGAGAACATAGGAAAGAAGTTGCTTTAGGAGCGGATGGTAGATGTTTCTTGCAAAAAAAGTAAGAATCCAACCAACTCCCGGGCAGGAACAAGCATTATGGCGTTCGGCTGGCGCGGCCCGCTGGGTATATAATTGGACGCTTGCACAACAGGAAGACAACTATCGTAGAGGCAGAAAATTTATTTCCGACGGCGTATTGCGCAAAAAACTCACGAGGTTAAAGCGGACGGTGGAATATGTCTGGCTGAATAAGATCTCTGCCCAAACAACAAAACAAGCTGTTAAAGACGCATGTGACGCTTACAAGAGGATGTTCAACGGACAATCTCGGAAGCCAAATTATAAGAGCAAGAAACGTTCGAAACCTGCATTCTACAGCAGGTATGATCGTTTTAGGACAAATGGTTGCCAGATTTATCTGGAGAAGATCGGTTGGATTCAAACCAGCGAACCGATTCCTGTATCTGACAAGTATTGCAATCCGCGCATATCGTTCGACGGCAAATACTGGTACGTATCTGTAGTAATCGATATGGAGCAGGAACAATCGGAGTTAACAGACATCACCATTGGCATTGACGTTGGCATCAAAGAATTGGCGGTATGCAGTAACGGAATGGTATTCAAAAACATCAATAAGTCGGCCGCTGTAAGAAAGCGTGAGAAGCGGTTACGCAGGTTGCAGCGTAAAGTTTCCCGCAAATACGAAATGAACAAGGAGGGAAACCGTTTCGTCAAGACATGCAATATTGTAAAGGTTGAGAAGTCGGTTCGTTTGCTTCATCGGAAACTGACGAATATCCGTACCAATCACATTCACCAAGCGACAAATGCCATAGCGAAAACCAAGCCGGGCACTGTCGTGATGGAGGATTTGAATGTGAGAGGGATGATGAGGAACCGCCACTTGAGCAGAGCGATAGCCGAGCAAAAGCTTCATGAATTTATCAGGCAGATGAAATACAAGTGCGAAAAGTTCGGGGCGACATTTATCCAAGCTGACAAATGGTTTCCTTCATCAAAAATGTGTTCAAGTTGTGGAAAGGTAAAGTCGAATCTAAAATTATCCGACCGCATTTATGAGTGCGATTGCGGACTCGTAATCGACCGCGACATGAACGCAGCGATTAACTTGTCCAAATTGGCAATCTGCACCTGAGCGCTTACCCCAAAAGGTAGGATTCGTTGCATCCGAATGAACGCCTGTGGAGTGTCATACCAAACGCAAGTAGCCCAGGCAAAAGCGGGCACGTCGAAGCAGGAAGCAAACAAGACTTGTGCAGACTTGTACAATCTCTTGGCAACGGAAGGGACGTTTGGACTGGAGCGTCATTTATGATTACCGGGAGCTTTTTTACAAGGGCGTTATGGTCACAATTCTGCTCACTGTAGTTGCTACGGTTTGTGGAACCATCCTGGGATTGTTCATCAGTCTTGGGAAGATGTCGGGCATTCGGATCCTGCGCTGGATCTGCTCTATCTACGTGGAGTTGTTCCGCGGGACGCCGATGCTTGTGCAGATCTTGTTGATCCACTTTGCTATCATTCCCTCGATTTGGGGACTTTTGTTTCCAGGGGAGAACAGTCCGGAAGCGATCTATTCTGGTTTTGTCGCGTTGTCGCTCAATGCGGCGGCGTATATAGCGGAGATTTTCCGGGCCGGAATTCAATCGATCGACCCTGGTCAGATGGAGGCAGCGCGTTCCTTGGGGATGACCAAAGGAATGGCGATGCGCACGATTATTCTGCCGCAGGCGTTTACTCGCATGCTTCCTGCATTTGGAAATGAATTTATTTCTCTTTTAAAGGATTCTTCTCTGACAGCCGTTATTGCTACTCCTGACCTGAACTATGCGGCGATGAACGTCGCGAAAAGCACCTTTGAACGCTATCCGCCGTATTTGACGGAAGCAGCGGTGTATCTGGTCTTGACGCTGTTCCTCTCGCGCGTGGTCGTGCGGGGATTGGAGAAAAAATATTCGACCCGCTAACGGGAAATGAAGGAATTTGACTGTCCAAAATGGGAATGATATAGTCAGACACGGGAGAATATCCCAGTTTCTTACAAAACGGTAAATAGGAAAGGGTTGTGCTTTTTCATGCAAGGCAAAGTGAAATGGTTTAACGCAGAAAAAGGGTTTGGTTTTATCGAGCGCGAAGGCGGCGACGACGTATTCGTTCACTTCTCCGCGATCCAATCGGATGGTTTCCGTACGTTGGAAGAAGGACAAGAGGTCGAATTCGACATCGTGGAAGGCGATCGTGGTCCGCAGGCAGCCAACGTCGTAAAATTGTAGGCAAAATGAAATCCCCCTGGCCTTTTGATAGGTGCAGGGGGATTAGTATGTTATCCGATCATTTTCATAATGCGAAGCGAGCGGTATTGGCGCAAATCGAGGAATTCTTCTCCCCGTCGCACCAGTGGACGAGTCGGTTCATCCTGATGTACCATGACAATTTCAACGGTATCTCCGTTGTTTAGGACGCCCTCGGTCCCGACATACAATTGAGCGATATAATGAATAAATAAAGACACGATGGAAGCTTGCAGCTTCAAGGCACAGGCCTGCTCCCACAGGATGTTGGCGGCTTCAAAAGGGGATATGCCCAACCTATAGACGCGATCCGAGCACATGGCATCGAAAAAGTCGGCCACGCTGACGATCTGGCATTCCAGAGGGATGGCTTCTTTGGTCAGCTGATGCGGATAGCCGCTGCCGTCCAGGCGTTCATGATGCATCAGGGCGCACAAGGCGATCGTTTCTTCCGCACCGTCCATCTGGCGAATGATTTGGGCGCCGTACTGGGAGTGCTGTTTGATGACCTCATACTCGGCGGGTTCCAATCTCCCCGGCTTTGCGAGCAATTCGTCAGGGACCTGCAATTTTCCGATGTCGTGCAAAAGGCCCGCATGCCCGAGCATCATGACTTCCTCATCGCTTTTTCCCAGCAATTTGCCGATAAGAGCGGACAGCATCCCTACATGAAGGGAGTGGCGAGCAAGGTAGTTTTGTGTCCCGCCCTGACTGTACACAAAACGAAGGAAGCTTGAATTCGGCAAAACATGCTCCAACAATGGAGTAAAGGCTTGATGAAATTGATGAATAGGAGGAACCGTTCCACTCGCAACCTGCTCGAACAGGTGCTCCATTCGTTTCGTCGCGAGGAGATACTGGCGTGCTCCCTCTGCATCACTTTGGATCAGGAGTGGGAAAGGCATTGGTAATTCCGGTACTGCGTCTGATTCTGCTACGAATACCGCTGATATCTGGTGAGAACGAAGCAAGCGAATATCACTTTGATGTAGGACCACACCCGCCGGCAAGAGCAGGAGTCCATACTCATTGTAGATGTCTTTTGCCACCGTTTTGCCAATGATAGAGCGGGAAGGTTTCACCTCTATCATGATGAGGTCCTCCTGTGCGATCGATAACCGCGACTTATTGGGATATAGGGATTATTATATCATAGGAGCCTAGTAAGTATTGGAAATTTTTTAACACTCTCCAATAGACATCTCCAACTTTTTAGGGTGAAAATTTCTATATAGCGTAAGCCAAAGACAATGGAGTTATGATATACTGGAACAAACGTTCGTTATAAGTGTGAGGTGATTCATATATGGCAAACAAAGCATATAAGTTTCGTCTTTACCCAACCGGGGAACAAGAGCAACTTCTGATGAAAACCTTCGGATGCGTTCGTTTCGTTTATAACAAAATGTTAGCTGAACAAAAGGAAATTTATATGCGATTCAAAGATGATAAAGAAGGACTTAAGAAGCAAAAGTTCCCTACTCCTGCCAAATACAAAAATGAGTTTGCATGGCTTAAGGAGGTAGACAGTCTTGCGTTGGCAAACACGCAACTACATCTACAGAAGGCGTACAAAAACTTCTTTTCTGGCCGTGCTGCATTTCCGAGGTTCAAGACCCGTAAGGCTAGACAATCCTACACGACTAATGTAGTCAACGAAAATATTCTCCTTTTGGATGGTTTTATCAAGTTACCAAAATTGAAATTTGTAAAATTGAAGCAACATCGAGAAATTCCAGATCATCATATTATTAAGTCCTGTACCGTTTCGCGCACAAAAACAGGAAAGTTTTATGTTTCCATTCTCACCGAATACGAAAATCAACCTCTACAGAAGGAAGTACATTCTGTCGTTGGTTTAGATTTTTCCATGAATGGCTTATTTGTCGATAGCGAAGAAGGTAAGACAGCCAATTACCCTCGTTTCTATCGCAAAGCCCTGAAAAAGTTAGCGAAGGAACAGCGGATTTTATCGCGTAGAAAGAAGGGGTCCAATCGTTGGTACAAACAAAGAATGAAAGTAGCAAGGGTACATGAAGGAATTACAAACAGGCGAAAAGATTTTTTACATAAGCAATCGCACAAGTTAGCAAAACAGTACGATTGCGTGGTGATTGAAGACCTCAACATGAAGGGAATGTCACAAGCCCTACACTTAGGGAAAAGTGTTACCGACAATTCCTGGGGCATGTTCACGACATTTCTCCAATACAAGTTAGAGGAGCAAGGGAAAAAACTGATCAAAATAGATAAATGGTTTCCATCATCCAAAACTTGCTCATGTTGTGGTCAAATCAAGGAGTCTTTCTCCCTTTCTGAGCGCACATTCCACTGTAAATGTGGCTTTGTGGTGGACAGAGACTGGAACGCATCCCTCAATATCAAGAATGAAGGATTGCGCCTTTTAGCGTTAGCATAGCAAAAAACTCTTGGAACGAGAGGGATAGCTCGGTCAGTTTTCGTTGGCTACATAAAGCAACGATAAGTCGAGAAGACCTACTTAAAAACTTTAAGGTTTTAAGTGGATTGTTCACAGTTTCCAGCAGGATTATTTACATTAACGCCGAATATCTTTACATATAGACGGAAGGAGGTTGGAACCATGAAATTTAACATTCGTGGAGAAAACATTCAGATCACTGCAGCACTTCGTGACTATGTGGAGAAGAAAGTCGGCCGTCTTACCAAATATTTTGAAGAGCCATTTCCGGCAGAGGTGCAAGTTACCTTGCATGTTCAACGCGGAGAAGGCACGATCGAGGTAACGATTCCGTTGAACGGAGTAATTATCCGAGCAGAGGAAACGCATGATGATATGTACGCCGCCATCGACCTGGTGGTAGAAAAGCTGGAACGCCAGATTCGCAAGCACAAAACCAAGCTGATGCGAAAACTGAGGGTGGAGAGCAACAGCAGGATGATCCACGCCCAGCCAGTAGCTGTCCTGACGGCGGGTCAGGATGAGGAAGACATAGAGATCGATATCGTTCGTACCAAGCGATTCGATCTGAAGCCGATGGATGCTCACGAAGCAGTCATGCAGATGGATATGCTGGGACACAACTTCTTCGTCTTCCAAAACAGTGATACCAACGACGTCAATGTCGTCTACCGTCGCAACGATGGGCGTTACGGGTTAATCGAGCCTAAATAACGCAACCTTTTATCCTATGATTCGTATAACAGGGGAGTTGCTATTGGCAACTCCCTTTACTTGTATATGTGAGCACTCATTTGATAAAATAGCTTTTTGAGAGAGTATTTTATTCGGTAGAAATTCAATGGGCAACTCTCCTGCACAGGCAATGATGATCAGCTTGTTAGGAGCGTATGGAAGGGGTGTCCTCATGTTAGGACTCGTAAAAAAGATTTTTGGCGATAGCAATGAGCGCGAAGTCAAAAAGATGTTCAAGCGTGTCGAAGCGATTAACGCGCTTGAATCCAGTGTCTCCGCGCTTTCTGATGATCAACTTCGGGCAAAGACTGAAGAATTCAAGGCTCGTCTGGAAAAAGGCGAAAAACTGGACAACATCCTCAATGAAGCGTTTGCGGTGGTGCGCGAAGCATCCAAGCGCGTTCTCGGCATGCGCCACTTCGATGTGCAGCTGATCGGTGGTATGGTCCTGCAGGAAGGCCGGATTGCCGAGATGAAAACCGGGGAAGGGAAGACGCTGGTTGCTACGCTGGCGACCTATCTGAACGCGCTGCAAGGAAAAGGCGTCCATGTCGTCACGGTCAACGAATACCTGGCGGAACGCGACTCCAGGATCATGGGCCAACTGTACAATTTCCTCGGACTGACGGTAGGCTTGAACAAGAATGGACTGAGCGCGGAGGAAAAGCGCGAAGCCTACGCTTGTGATATCACGTACGGGACCAACAACGAGTTCGGTTTCGACTACCTGCGCGACAACATGGTGCTGTACAAGGAACAAATGGTACAGCGTCCGCTGTTCTATGCGATCATTGACGAGGTCGACAGCATCCTGATCGACGAAGCGCGTACGCCGCTGATTATTTCCGGGTCGGCCAATCGTTCGACTGAGTTGTATTACATCTGCTCCCATTTTGTAAAACGTCTGGAGCAGGAAAAAGACTTTACGATTGATGAAAAGCTGAAAATCGTTTCGCTAACCGATGAAGGAGTAGCGAAGATCGAGAAAGCGTTCAATATCGAGAACCTGTACGATACAGCGCATATGACGCTGAATCACCACATTACGGCTGCGCTGAAGGCGCAAGTATTGTTCAAGCGTGACGTCGATTACGTCGTTCAGGACGGCGAAGTGGTAATCGTCGACGAATTTACCGGACGTCTGATGGTGGGACGCCGTTACAGCGAAGGCTTGCATCAGGCGATCGAAGCCAAGGAAGGCTTGCGCGTGCAAAGTGAAAGCATGACGCTGGCGACGATTACGCTGCAAAACTACTTCCGTATGTATCAAAAGCTGGCTGGTATGACTGGTACCGCCAAAACGGAAGAAGAAGAGTTCAAGAAAATCTACGGGCTGGATGTCGTCGTCATCCCGACGAATCGACCTGTACAGCGTACGGATTACTCCGATCTGGTGTTCAAGACGGAAGCAGCCAAATACCGTGCTGTAGTTAATGACATCGTAGAGCGCCACAAAAAAGGCCAGCCGATTCTCGTGGGGACGATCTCGATCGAGAACTCGGAGCGGCTTTCCCAAATGTTGAAGCAAAAAGGCGTTCCGCATAACGTACTCAACGCGAAGCAGCATGAGCGGGAAGCGGAAATTATCGCTCGCGCTGGTCAATACGGTGCAGTGACGATCGCGACCAACATGGCCGGACGTGGTACGGATATTCAGCTTGGCGAGGGCGTCGCCGAAATTGGCGGTCTGCATATCATCGGTACCGAGCGTCACGAAAGCCGCCGCATTGACAACCAGCTGCGCGGTCGTGCCGGACGTCAAGGGGACCCGGGTTCATCCCAGTTCTTCCTCTCGATGCAGGATGAGCTGATGCGTCGCTTCGGTGCAGACAACATCATGGCAATGATGGACCGCATGGGCATGGAAGAGGACATGCCGATCGAAAGCCGTCTGGTTACACGCGCGGTAGAATCCGCACAAAAACGGGTGGAGGGCTCCAACTTCGATGCCCGTAAAGTCGTTCTTCAATACGATGACGTGATGAACCAGCAGCGTACCGTGATTTACAAGCAACGTCGCGATATTCTGGAAAAAGAAGATCTGAAAGACGTGGCTCTCGGCATGCTGTACAGCGTGTTGGAAAGAAATGTGGCTGCGCATTGTCCGAAAGAAGAGGTGCCGGAGGATTGGGACCTGCAAGCTCTGGCAGATGCTGCCAACAGTACCTTCCTGCACGACGAGGTCATCACGGCGCAGATGCTCAAGGGCAAAGAAGCCGAAGAGATCACCGAACTGCTGAAAGCCGAAGTGCTGAAGCAGTACGAGCAGCGTGAAGCCGAGATCGGCGAGATGATTCGCGAGTTCGAGAAAGTCGTCATCTTGCGTGCAGTAGACAGCAAGTGGATGGATCATATCGACGCGATGGACCAACTGCGTCAAGGGATTCACCTGCGTGCATACGGTCAAAACGATCCGCTGCGCGAATACCAGTTTGAAGGCTACGAGATGTTCCAATCCATGGTGGCTGCCGTCGAAGAAGAAGTGGCGATGTACATCATGAAGGCCGAAGTAAGCCAAAACCTGGAGCGTGAGGATGTCATCCGCGGGCAGGGCATGGACCCGTCCCAGCTGCAAACCTCTGGACCAGACAGTCGTCCAACCAGCTCCACCTCTGGCGATGCCGATCCGAAGGGACAGAACCGTGCCCAGCGCCGCCAGCAGGAGCAAGAGCGCCGTCGTCAAAACAAGAAAAACCAATAAATTCCAATCGAATTGCTATATAATGAAACCTTCCCATGCGGCCAAGTTGGTCGGGGAAGGTTTTTTTCTTGTTGTTTCCTATCAGGTAGACAGCATTCGTCCCCAGTCTTTCTTCCTCGTTGTGCCGATCGCGTCGATTTGTCTAACACTGGAAAAAGGGATCGAACGAATCTGCTGGTATTTGCCAGAGAAATCCATAGAATCGTAAGTACAACACTTTTTCAAATTCACGGGGACGGGGGTCATGAATATGAATACGACAGTCAACGTGCTAGGCATACAAGCAGAGGAAACGCTGCAGCGCATCGGGGCTACCTTGAAGGCAGTCATGCGTGGAGGGAAAGACAACAGACAGGTTCAGATGATCGAGCAGACGGAAAAGATTCCCTGCCTCTTTACCGCACAGGGTCCCGTCTTTCAAGAAGAGCGTTTGGCGGAGATTCCTCCGACCCCATGGAAGAATAACGGACAAATTTTGTATTGCAAGGGATGGTTTGATCCTGGGAAGCGCGAGCAAGGCTTCCGTGATCAGGGACGTATAGAAGGAAAACGGCCGAATCGGCAAAAGATAAGAGCGAAGGAAGTACGCATAAAGCAGTCCTCAGCAGTGATCCTTTTCCCGCAAGAGACAGGCGAGAGGAGAAACAAGCAGCGTGACGTGAACTCTTCGCTCTCTCCTCCACGGAAGCGAGCCAAGAGGACCATGCTGCTTGCCTGAAGATCGCAACTTCTCTTACGTGGGCAGGTTGTCAGGTTTGCGCATCTGGCAATTTGCGATACAATAAAAGGATAGCTTAGAGAAGAGAAGGTGATTCGCAACATGGCATTAATCGATATTGCGGACATCAAGCAAGAGATGTCTAGTATGGCTAAACGTTTAGCAGATATCAGGGGGTCTCTTTGACCTTCCTGCAAAAGAAGAGCGGATCGGCGAGTTGGAGGAGCGGATGCTTGCTCCTGACTTCTGGGATGACAACGATGCCGCGCAGAAAACCATCAGCGAGCTGAACGCCGTCAAGAGCCTGACGGAGACGATGGGCAAGCTGGATGGACAATACGAAGACCTGCAGTTGATGCTGGAGCTGGTGATCGAAGAGGGGGACAGCTCTCTCATCCAGGATTTGTACGACAGCACCCAAGAACTGCGAAAAGCATTTGAGAGCTTTGAGCTCGAGCTGCTCCTAAGCGACCAGTACGACAAAAGCAATGCGATCTTGGAGCTTCACCCTGGAGCGGGTGGAACCGAGTCGCAGGATTGGGCGTCCATGCTTTTGCGTATGTATACGCGCTGGGGAGATGCCAAAGGCTTCAAAGTAGAGACGCTCGATTACTTGCCAGGGGATGAAGCGGGTGTCAAAAGCGTAACCCTGTTGATCAAGGGATACAATGCATACGGGTACCTCAAATCAGAAAAAGGGGTTCATCGTCTCGTGCGCATTTCGCCATTTGACTCTTCAGGCCGTCGCCATACGTCGTTTGTTTCCTGCAATGTATTGCCGGAGATCGAGAACGACAATGAGGTGCAAATTCGCTCGGAAGACCTCAAGGTGGACACCTATCGCTCCAGCGGTGCAGGTGGTCAGCATATCAACACGACTGACTCCGCTGTCCGGATTACCCATTTGCCGACAGGAATCGTTGTTACCTGTCAAACCGAAAGATCTCAGATCAAAAACCGCGAACGCGCCATGAAAATGCTGATGGCACGTCTCTTTGAACGCCAGAGAGAAGAGCAGGAAAAAACACTGGCCTCCATTCAGGGAGAGCAAAAGGATATCGCCTGGGGCAGCCAAATCCGCTCCTATGTCTTCCATCCATACAGCATGGTCAAGGATCATCGGACCAACGTGGAGGTCGGAAACGTGCAGGCCGTCATGGATGGCGAGATTGATGTATTTATCGATGCGTATTTGCGCTCTCAAATCAATCGGTAACTAAATTCAGTGAAGTTTTGACGGCAGTGAGGTGAGCACTGCCGTTTTTATTTTGACAGAGTTTAAGTCTGGGAGATTCTTTAGGGTCTTCCTGTTTTTCCTCCCCGGCACGACAGCTTGTAGACCACCATCATATTTGCGCGTTTTTCTGATTTTCACATGGTATAATGGCAGACAAACAGCCTGTGCAAAAAGGAGAGTAGGGACATGTTGTACGTTGCATTTTTACCCATTGTCGATCAGGAAAAAAATACACAGATCAGACCAGCACATCTGGAGTACATTAACGATTTGTATCAAAAGGGAAAAGTCTTCATGGCAGGACCGTTCACAGACAAGCAGGGCGGGTTGGTCATTTACAAAGCAGACAGCATGGAAGAGGCCCGTCACTTGGCAGAAGCGGATCCGGTCGTGGTGGAAGGCGCCAGAACGCTGGAATTGCGTGAGTGGAATCCATTGGAGCTGCCGCTGAAGTAGACGTCATTTTCAGGAATGAAATACACCGCGCAGGGCATACTTAGCGAAGAATATCGAGAAAAGGAGGGAACAGCCATGAAACGTTTTTCACTCTCTTTGGTAGCGGCTGTACTCGTGTTCGCGCTAAGTGCTTGCGGTGGAGGAAACAATCAGGCAACACCCAACAACAACAACAACAACCAACCGGGGACTGAAACACCTGGAGCCACAGCTCCATCCGGCGGCTATGATGCGGCAACGGCCGAAGCATTGTATAAAAACACCTGTGCAGGTTGCCATGGTCAAACGCTTGAAGGAGCAGTCGGCCCCAATCTGCAGAAAATTGGTGGAACGCTGAGCAAGGATCAGA
Source organism: Brevibacillus panacihumi W25 (assembly GCF_000503775.1). Lineage (GTDB taxonomy): Bacteria > Bacillota > Bacilli > Brevibacillales > Brevibacillaceae > Brevibacillus > Brevibacillus panacihumi_A. The sequence goes on from NZ_KI629787.1 coordinate 233,421, forward strand.
TCCTTGAAGTACTTAAGAATGGTAAAGGACAAATGCCTCCTGGATTGGTTAAAGGCAATGATGCTGAGACCTTGGCTGCCTGGTTGGCTGACAAAAAGTAAATATCCCTCCACGAAAAAGCGCCCGAGCTACATTCGGGCGTTTTTCCATGAAAAAGGGTTGTATTCACTTTGAATTTTTATTATCATTCATGTATAAAAATACAGATAAAAGAGAGGGAAGAAACCATGATTCGGGTCGGAATTGTAGGGGCGACTGGCTACGGGGGAGCGGAATTGATTCGGTTGTTGGCAGGGCATCCCCAAGTACGCATCGCAAATTTGTATTCCAGTTCATCGCAAGGAGAACCGCTGGATCAGGTATTTCCGCATGTATATGATCTCGGCTTGCCTGCTTTGTCTGCGATTGACGCCGAGCACCTCAGCAAGGAAAATGATGTCGTCTTTTTTGCAACACCTGCAGGAGTGAGCGCGAAGCTGTCTCCGCAAGTAGTCGAGCTCGGGGGAAAAGTGATTGACTTGTCTGGAGATTTTCGTTTGGAGAGCCCGGCTGTCTATCAGGAATGGTATAAAAAGGAAGCAGCGCCAGAGACGTGGATCAAGCGTGCTGTCTACGGTCTGACGGAGTGGAACAAGGAACAGGTGGCAGGAGCCAGCCTGATCGCCAATCCGGGATGCTATCCGACGGCTGCCTTGCTTGCCTTGCTGCCATTGGCAAAATCGGGGTGGGTGGCAGCTGACAGTTGGATCGTAGACGCCAAGTCGGGAGTATCGGGAGCAGGGCGCGGGGTGTCTCTCGGTGTTCATTACAGCGAAATCAATGAGAGCATTCATGCTTACAAGGTCGGATCCCATCAGCATACCCCCGAGATCGAGCAAGAGATCACGCGGCAAAGCGGAGCAGAGACGACGATCCAGTTTACTCCGCATCTGGTGCCGATGACGCGAGGAATATTAGCGACAGCTTACGGCAAATTGACCAACGAGGTAAGTCAGGCGCAGATTCAGGAGTTGTACGCCTCTGCGTATGCAGACCAGCTTTTCGTGCGGATTCGTCCCGCAGGCAGCCATCCGCGGACGAAAGAAGTGTATGGTTCCAACTATTGCGATATTGCCGTGCATGTAGATGAACGCACCGGAAGAGTCATTCTCTTGTCCGTGATCGACAATGTGGTCAAAGGCGCAGCGGGGCAAGCGATTCACAATATGAACGTGATGTTTGAATTGCCCGAAACCATGGGGTTGCCGCTCGTCCCCTTATTCCCGTAGAGGAGGAAGACAGATGGAAGAGATTGTGGTCATCAAATGCGGCGGGAGTACGATGGATCAGTTGCCGGACAGCTTTTTTCAGGCGATCGCCAGCTTGCAGCAGGATGGGAAAAAGCTGGTGATCGTGCATGGCGGGGGACCGGCGATCAACGCGATGCTGGACCGGGTCCAGATCGCACCGCAATTCGTCGACGGACTGCGCGTTACCTGCGAGGATACGCTTGGTGTCGTGGAAATGGTCTTGTGCGGCAGCATCAACAAGGCATTGGTGCGCCGTTTGACGCGGGCAGGAGCGAAAGCGTGGGGTGTGAGCGGCATCGATGGACAGACGATCGTAGCTGAGAAAACGAGCAAGCCGCTCGGCTGGGTAGGCGAGATCAAACAGATGAATGCTGCGATTCCCAAAGCGATACTCACCCAAGGCTATTTGCCCGTCATCGCACCGTTGTCTGTCAGCACGGATGGAGGGAATACCTTTAACGTCAACGCAGATGTGGCAGCGGGTGCCGTGGCCGCAGCGCTTGGCGCGGAAAAACTCGTGATGGTGACCGATGTGCCCGGGATTTTGCGTCCGCAAGCGGATGGCAGCAAGGCATTGGTACAGGAGACCAACGCCCGGGAGATCGCCGCGATGATTGCCGATGAAGTAATTACAGGCGGCATGATCCCGAAAGTGACAGCCGCGCTGGACGCTCTCGGCCAGGGTGTCGAACAGGTCGTGATCTGTAAAGGAACGGCCGAAGATCTGCTGGCTGTATGCGCAGGAAAAGAGGCAGGGACAACCGTCCGTACTAGGGGAGGGGTATATCAATGAGTACAGCAACAGCTTCTACGAATCTCATGAATAACTATGCAAGATGGCCGATCAGCCTCGTAAAAGGGCAAGGCAACCAGGTCTGGGACGATCAAGGCAAAAAGTACCTCGATTTTACGTCGGGTATCGCCGTCACTTCGCTGGGGCATGTCCCGCCGAAGGTGACTGCGAAGCTGCATGAACAATTGGATACCTTATGGCATTGCTCCAATCTGTATCACATCCCCCAACAAGAGGTGCTGGCGGAAAAGCTGACCCGTTTGTCCGGACTGGATCGCGCCTTTTTTTGCAACAGCGGGGCGGAAGCCAACGAAGCTTTGATCAAAATTGCCCGCAGATACGCCCAAAAGGTGAAGGGAACAGATCGATATGAAGTGATTACCTTCGCCCAATCCTTTCACGGTCGGACATTGGCCACTCTGACTGCCACCGGGCAGGATAAGGTCAAAGACGGATTTGCACCATTGCCGATCGGCTTTGTCACGGTTCCCTACAACGATCTGTCTGCGGTGAAGGCAGCGATCACTGACAAGACATGCGCAATCATGCTGGAACTGGTGCAAGGCGAGGGTGGCGTGAATCCTGCAGATGACGCATGGGTCAAGGCATTGCGGAATTTGTGCGACGAGCACGGTTTTTTGTTGCTGATTGATGAAATTCAGACCGGGATTGCGCGCACTGGCACCTGGTTCGCTTTCCAGCAATACGGGATTCGACCTGATGCGATCTCTCTGGCAAAAGGCTTGGGCAGCGGCTTCCCGATCGGAGCGATTGTCGCGACGGAGGAAGTAGCGCAGGCTTTCACTCCGGGTACACACGGAACGACCTTTGGGGGCAATCCGCTTGCTGCCACAGCCGGGATCGCTACCTTGGAGACAATGGAGGACGAGCAAATCCTCGACAAGGTAGCTGCGATTCACAATAGGCTCATGGAGGAACTGCTGAAGCTACAGACAGCACATCCGGATAAAGTGATCGCGGTTCGGGGCAAAGGACTGTTGATGGGGGTAGAGCTTGCCGTTCCCGTAGGAGATGTCATTGCCTATGCACGTGAGCATGGCGTTTTGCTGCTGTCAGCAGGGACCCATGTATTGCGGTTGCTCCCTTCCTTTATTACGACTCACGAAGAAATCGAACAGGTGATGACTGTCCTGAACGAAGCTTTGAAATAGAAATAACCATGGTTTGGCATGTGCAACGAGTGACGAGATTCAAAAAACTCGTTGCATTTTTATTAAATGAAATGTATATTAATACACATGGTTGCATATATTTTGGCTAGCGAGTGTCCTTTGGAGAGGAGTGGCTTTCATAGATGAATAGAGAGAATACAGGTCATGGAACAGGATACCTCACGCTGGAGAGCGGAGAGGTGTTCACCGGAACGCTATACGGTGCATGGAGTGGCGGAGTCGGCGAAGTGGTTTTTCATACAGGCATGACAGGATATCAGGAAGTGATGAGCGACCCTTCTTTTGCAGGTCAAATCGTCACCTTTACGTACCCCCTGATCGGAAATTACGGCATTAACGAGCAGGATTTTGAAGCAGCGAAGCCAGCTCTCACGGGAATGGTCGTCAGCGAATTGTGCAACGAACCGAGCCATTACCGATCCCAAAAAACGCTGGCGGAGGTCGCAGACCAATACGGCTTTCCGATCCTCGCTGGGATCGACACAAGGACGATTACCAAACGCGTACGGCAAGACGGCCCTTTGTTCGGTGTGATTTCGGACCGTATCTTGACTGCGGAGGAAGTCGTCTCCCTGCGAAACAAGCATGCCAAAAAATCGCTGGTAGCGGATGTCTCCACACAGCAGATCGTCCGCTATGCAGGCAGCGGAGAACATATCGTGCTCGTGGATTTGGGAATGAAAACCTCCATACTTCACGCTCTGCTTGAGCTGGAATGCCAGGTGACCGTGGTGCCATTCGACACCCCCATCTCCCAGATCAAAGAACTGCAGCCGGATGGCTTGCTCTTTTCCAATGGTCCTGGAGATCCTGAGCATCTCCTCGCCTATTGCAGCGAATGGCGCAAGCTCGTGGAGCAGTATCCGACGCTTGGCATATGCCTGGGGCATCAAGTGTTGGCCTTGATGTATGGAGCGAAGACAGAAAAGCTGAAATACGGTCACCGCGGCGGAAATCATCCCGTCAAGGAGCTGCAGACCGGCAAAGTATATATGACCTCGCAAAATCACGGGTATGTGGTGAAAGAGGAATCGCTGGACAAACGCCAGCTGATGGTCTCGTATCGCAACGTCAACGACGGTTCAGTCGAAGGACTCCGCCACCTGAGCCTCCCCGTTTTCAGTGTCCAATTCCATCCGGAGGCACATCCCGGACCGAGCGACACCTCTCATTTGTTTCACCAATTCTTGCAATCGATGCGCGTAGTAGGAGCGAACAGATATGCCTAAATTGCCACATATACACAAAGTACTGGTTATTGGTTCTGGCCCGATTGTCATCGGTCAGGCAGCGGAATTTGACTATGCCGGGGCACAGGCGTGCCTTTCTCTGAAGGAGGAGGGCGTGCAGGTCGTCCTGGTGAACAACAACCCGGCAACGATCATGACCGATGAGCAGTTGGCCGACAAAGTATACCTGGAGCCATTGACGCTGGAGTCCGTCACGGAAATTATCGCCAAGGAGCGGCCGGATGGCCTTCTGCCCACATTGGGCGGTCAGACCGGCCTGAATCTGGCTGTAGCGCTGTCTGAGGCAGGCGTGCTGCAAAAGTACAACGTAGAGCTGTTGGGAACGCCTTTGGCGGCGATTCAGAACGGCGAGGATCGCGAGCTGTTTAAACAACTGATGCAGCAGATCGGCGAGCCTGTGCCTGAGAGCGACACCGTGGAATCCGTCGAGGAAGCGATTGCGTTTGCCAATTCGATCGGCTATCCCGTCATTGTGCGTCCGGCCTATACCTTGGGCGGAGCAGGGGGAGGCATCGCAGCTGATGAACCTTCGTTGCGCAAAGTGGCGGCTGGAGGCATCGCGGCAAGCCCGATCGGACAGGTGCTGATTGAGCGAAGCGTCAAAGGCTGGAAGGAAATCGAATACGAAGTGATGCGTGATGCCAATGACACCTGCATCATCGTCTGCAATATGGAGAATCTGGACCCGGTCGGGATTCATACTGGCGACAGCATCGTCGTAGCACCGTCCCAGACCTTGACCGATCGGCAGTATCAGATGCTGCGCAGCGTCTCCACCAAAGTAATCCGTTCCTTGGGCGTCGTCGGCGGCTGCAATATCCAGTTCGCTCTCGACCCATTGTCCGATCAGTATGTACTGATTGAGGTAAACCCGCGTGTAAGCCGCTCCAGTGCCTTGGCGTCCAAAGCGACGGGATACCCGATCGCCCGTATCGCTGCCAAGCTGGCTTTGGGCTTCGGACTGGATGAGGTGACGAATCCGATCACAGGATACACCTTCGCCAGCTTCGAGCCATCATTAGATTATGTAGTTGTAAAAATTCCTCGCTTCCCATTTGACAAATTTCCGTTGGCGGACCGGAAGCTGGGAACCCAGATGAAGGCGACAGGGGAAGTCATGTCCATCGCACGCAACCTGGAGGCAGGCTTGCTGAAAGCTGTGCGCTCGCTGGAACAGGGATGCACGCATCTCGTTCGGCCTGAGCTGGCAGCGTGGACTCGTGAGCAATTGAGCGTTGCCTTGCAAGAGGCGACAGACATTCGCCTGTTTGTCCTGGCGGAGGCAATCCGCAAAGGCTTCTCAGAAGAAGAGCTGCACAGCCTGACTGGTGTAGATCCGTTCTTCTTGCGCAGTATTCGCAAGATTGTGGATTTGGAAGCAGAGCTGGCATCCTTCGCGGGCCGTGATTTGCCGACAGACCTGCTGCTGACAGCAAAAAAACGCGGGTTTGCTGACGAGACGATCGCTTCCTTGACAGGCTCTACGTCTGGGGAGATAAAAGCAGCGCGCCAAGAGGCTGGCATCACGCCAACCTATAAAATCGTCGATACCTGCGCTGCTGAGTTTGATGCGCAAACTCCTTATTACTATTCCGATTGGCAAGGAATGGATGAGGTAGAAGCATTGGAAGGACGCAAAGTGCTGGTGCTTGGATCCGGCCCCATCCGGATCGGTCAGGGAATCGAGTTCGACTACTGCTCCGTACATGCGGCGAAATCGCTGCAGGCAAGCGGGATCAAGGCAGTTGTGGTGAACAACAACCCGGAGACGGTCAGTACAGACTACGAGACGGCTGACCACCTGTACTTCGAGCCCCTGCATGTAGAAGATGTTCTGCATATTGCCGAGCATGAGCAAGTGGAAGGGGTCATGGTGCAGTTCGGCGGTCAAACCGCGATCAATCTGGCCGCCAAGCTGGAAAAAGCCGGTCTGAAGGTGTTGGGAACTTCCTTGGAAGCAATCGAGCGAGCGGAGGATCGCGAACTGTTCTACGACATGCTGCGCAAGCTGGACATCCCGCATATCCCCGGAAAAGGCGTCTCCTCTCAGGAGGACGCAGCGGCGATTGCCGAGGAGATCGGTTATCCCGTATTGATGCGTCCGTCGTATGTCATCGGCGGACAGGGAATGGCGGTCGTCCATGACGTCACCGAGCTGACTGCCACGATCAACGATTGGCTGAATCATCCCGACAGCAGCTCCTTCTTCCCGCTGTTGGTCGACAAATATGTACCGGGGCGTGAGGCGGAGGTAGACGCTGTCTGCGACGGCGAGCAGGTGCTGATCCCGGGCATTTTCCAGCATGTAGAAAAAGCCGGCATACACTCTGGCGACAGTGTGGCCCTCTTCCCGGCCCCCGAGCTGTCCGCAGAAGTGAAGCAAAAAATCGAAAGCTATACTGAAGCGATTGCCCGTGAAATGGGTGCAGTCGGCCTGATCAATATTCAATTTGTCATCGACGGTTCGACTGTTTACGTTTTGGAAGTGAATCCGCGCGCTTCGCGTACCGTGCCGATTACCAGCAAAGTAACCGGCATCCCGATGGTTCAGTTGGCAGTACGCGCGCAGTTGGGTGAAAAGCTCGCCGACATGAATTTCGGAACCGGATTGCTGCCTGATATTCCGTTTGCAGTAGTGAAAGCCCCAGTCTTTTCAACGGTCAAACTCAATGGAGTCGACCCGGCGTTAGGTCCCGAGATGAAATCGACTGGGGAAGTGCTCGGCTTGGGACGTTCTTTCGCAGAGGCGGCGGGCAAGGCATTTGCTTTCAAGGACAATATGTACGGGGATTGGCAGGCTGACAGTCTCGTCATTCTTTCCCTGTCAGATGGCGACAAGCAAGCAGGGGGAGCAGCAACTTTGGCGCAGATGAAAGAAGAGGGAGCCGTGTTTGCAGCGACGGCAGGAACAGCCGCTTGGCTTGCAGAGCATCAGATTGCAGTCTCTCATGTGCTCGAACAGGATGCCCAGCTGGTCTCCCTGCTGCAGCAAGAAAAGGCTGCCTTTGCCCTGGTGACGGCAACCAAAGGAAATCGTCAGGGACGTCTTGGATTTGCACTGCGCAGCCGTTTGGTCCAGCAAGGTGTGCCGCTGTTTTCCGCAGTCGAGACGTTTGAGTTGTACGTGCAGTCCATTTTGAAGAAAAGAGGTGGCTCTCATGCAGCCAGTGAAGATATTGGAACACTTACCCAACTTGCCGCTCAGCAAGCATAAAGGAAAAGACCTCTTGCGCATCGACGAGTTCAACGGTGAAGAACTAATGGAGCTGCTGCAGCTGGCTGCTCATATCAAACAGCTTCAGAAGCATGGACAGCCATTCCAGCCGTTGCAGGGCAAGACGCTCGGCATGATTTTTGACAAGGCTTCTACTCGTACACGCGTCTCCTTTGAGGTAGGGATGTATCAGCTCGGCGGCATGGGCATGTTTTTGAGTGGAAAAGAACTGCAATTAGGGCGCGGAGAACCAATCAGCGATACCGCCAAGGTCCTCTCCCGTTATGTAGATGCCGTCATGATCCGCACCTTCTCTCATGAGTACGTGGAGGAACTGGCTCACCACGCCTCCATCCCGATCATCAACGGTCTGACGGATCTCTACCACCCGTGCCAGGCGTTGGCAGACATGCTGACGATCTGGGAGCATAAAGGGAAGCTGCAGGGCGTCAAGCTGGCGTACATTGGCGATGGTAACAACGTCGCCAACTCCTTGGTGCTGGCAGCCGTACTGCTTGGCCTGGATATGCGTGTGGCAACGCCAGTCGGCTATGAAATGGACAGCGCTATTGTGCAAAAGGCGAAGGAGTACGCGGCGGCAAGCGGCGGCAAGCTGTTGCTGACGAACGATGTCGTCGAGGCGGTAGCGGGAGCGGATGCGGTATATACGGACGTATGGACCAGCATGGGCTTTGAGGCGGAGAATGAGGTTCGTCTGAAGGCATTTGCCGACTACCAGGTAAATGAAAAGCTGGTAGCGCATGCGGACCACGACTATCTCTTTTTGCACTGTCTGCCGGCCCATCGCGGCGAAGAAGTGACAGCAGGTGTCATCGATGGCCCCCGTTCTTTCATTTTCGATCAGGCAGAGAACAGACTCCATGCCCAAAAGGCAATTCTTGCAGCTTTAGTATGAGGTTCGATCTAGTTCATCTAGTTCTATAGAATCAATTTGCAAAAAAACTGCTAGAATAGAAAACGGGCATTGCCGAAATTTGTCACGAACATGTAAAATATGGGTAAGAAAGCGCGAGGAAGTGCAGACTTTATTTGGTCGCTTGGTCTGTACAGAGCGAGTAGCGAATCCGCCCTCTCTTTTTTGAGAGGAAGGGAGGCAGAAGCTGTATATGGTCGCTTGGCTTCTACCTTGAACAAGTAGCGAAACCAGCTTTCTCCACTATCGTGACAAGGGGGGGAACGAAGATGAAAAAATGGTTCGCAGCAATTATGATGGTGGTAGCGATCGTAGCTGCTACATCGGCAAACTACCATATTGGCTAATTAACCGTAATGAAGAAACACCGCTTGTTTCAAGTGGTGTTTTTTCTTAAACCTGGAGGAAAATGACATGCTACTGGACGTCATTTGTTTTTCTTTCCTCGTGGCCTTAATACGGGGTGGGAGAATAAAAGAGTTTCCGAAGTTCCAAAAAATTTATCTCTTGGTTATCACGATTGGCTTACAGGTATGTGCCGTATTCTTCCCGTTAATCGGTGGAATATTCATATCAATTGCTTATTTGTTCATCCTGGCATTCCTTGTTTTCAATCGAGAGTTTGAAGACATCAGAATTTTCATGGTTGGGTGGTTTTTGAATTCGCTTGCAATCTGGACAAATGGTGGCAAAATGCCGATTGATCCCGTGCAGGCGAGAAAATTGCCCTATAATTTTGAAGAGGTAGTGAACGGAACCAATTTCAAGCATAGCGTTTTGACGGAAAGCACCAATCTCCCCTTTCTAACAGATGTGATCTACATGCCTTCCATCATTCCACGAGTGATTAGTATCGGGGATATCTTTATCATGCTGGGAGCGTTTTTGCTTGTCCAACGCCTGATGAATAAACCAATCTCCTTAATACGACTTCGAGAAGGTAAGAGCTATGCGGCAAAAAAATAAAATTGGATTCTATATTAAGGGGATTATAGTCCAGATTGGTTTCGTTGTAGCTGCAATCAGTATTTTCTATTCATCTTTGTCTCAATGGGAGCCAAGAGAACATTGGGGAGTATTATTTATTTATACTCTCCTTACCATTTTTTCATGTTTTACTCCTGTAAGAAACGCAAACACAATTATGACCGTGAACAATGCAGTCATATTTTCAGGCATTCTTCTCTATGGAGTTTGGGTCGGTGTTTGGACAGCAGTTATTGAGGCCATTATTATTGCAACGCTCGTTCGTATTAATCCATTAAAGGCACTTATGAATATTGGTCAGTTGCTCATGACCATATGGACGGTTGCTTATCTAAACACTTTGCTTAAAAGTGTGGACTTTCTATCACCGCTTATTTCAGATTTGATACTGACAGTCGTATACTGGTTCGTTAATTTAGTCTTGGTAGGCCTGGCTATTTCCTATTTTCAAAACAAGAGCTGGGTTCGTACGGTAATAGCGATATCCAAAGGATTTACTTCAACCTATTTATTGCTGCTGATCTTGGCTGGAGTTGGGTCTCGCCTCGTGGAGTACTATGGAGTCATTGCCCTGGTGCCTATGGTGATTGCCTTCTTAACGATCAGCTTCGTCTTCCACCATTATTACGACAATGTTGTAAAACTCCAGCAAAAAGTGGAGGAAGTCAAGCGTTTCAACCACAACTTCCTGACGACGATGGCGGCCTCCATAGACGCACGCGATCGCTACACAAGCGGACACTCTCTGCGAGTCGCTTACTGGGGCAGGGAAATCGCCAAGCAGATCGGCCTTTCGTCGGAAAAAGTCGATGAAGTATATTTTGGCGGCATTCTGCACGACATCGGAAAAATTGGGATTGAAGACGAGATTCTGAATAAAAAAGGGAGATTAACACCGGAGGAATACGATAAGATCAAACAGCATACGGTGATCGGATATGAGATTATTAAGCAGGCTGGGATGTTTCATGAGCTGTTGCCTGCTATTCGTTCCCATCATGAACGGGTTGACGGAAAAGGATACCCGGACGGCTTGGTAGGAAACGAGATACCGCTCATCGCACGTATTCTGGCTGTCTCAGATGCGTTCGATGCCATGGTGGCAGATCGGCCTTATCGCAAAGGATTGCCAATCGATCAAGCCTTGCAAGAGATTCGACGCGGAGCAGGGACACAGTTTGACGAAGAGCTGGCAAGCCATTTCATCGTGGTAATCAACAGTTTGCCGCGGGAAGAGCTAGAAAAAATCATCAGGCAGAATGGGCAAGAACACAAACCGTTTCAGGATGCATTCCATTAGAAAGGAAGCGTATCCTGGCAAACGGTTTTTTCTATTTTTCTATAGTACAGCTACGTGGAAAGCCGCTTGCATAAGAGGACGAGACTCGCAATAATAAAAGTGTCTACCTGATTATGGAAAGGGGAGAGTCGGGGACTATGATTCCTACCTATCAAGATGGAGAAATGATTCTCAAGCTGTACGATCAGTATGAGTCGGAGCGGATGAGAGCGGCCAAAGCTTGGTTTGCCCAGGAGCTGAACGGACCAGAAGGGGTGAATCCTGCCGAGTTTTGGGAGAAGTTCCCCCGAGGAAGTGAGGGCTTTACCCATTTTGTCACCTTGTACGGATTTTTTGAAATGGTGGGCGTGCTGCATAAAAACGGTCTTATACATCCGGACCTTCTTTTTGACATGTGGTACATTAATGGATTCTATGACAAAATGTACCCAGTCATTGCTTATTGGAGATCCAAGGGAGATATTCATATCGCCGAGAATTTTGAGCGGCTGGCGATCGCCGAGCGTGACTGGATCGGCAAGAATAAGGGAGCAGCCTATGTTCCCCAGGTATCCTACCTAACTGAATAGGGACGTCCACAGAACTGCCGAATGAGATGAATCTTGTTCGGCAGTTTTTATATGGCTGTGAAAAAGGGGAGATGTTTCGAGAAAAGAGGTTGTATTTTTATGAGTTGCTTTGTATAATTACTCACATAAGAAAAACTTCGGCACTAAGGAGAGAAGAAAGATGTCTAAAGAGAAAATTGTTTTGGCCTATTCGGGCGGTTTAGATACATCAGTAGCGATCAAATGGCTGCAAGAAACATACAACTACGACGTAATTGCGGTGGCACTGGACGTAGGCGAAGGAAAAGACTTGGACTTCGTGCAGAAAAAAGCGCTGCAGGTCGGTGCCCTCAAATCCATCGTTGTGGATGCCAAAGAGGCTTTCGCACAGGAATTCGTTCTGCCGGCTTTGCAGGCAAATGCAATGTATGAAGGGAAATATCCGCTGGTATCTGCTCTGTCCCGTTACCTGATTTCTCGCGTACTGGTGGAAATCGCAGAGAAAGAAGGAGCAGTAGCCGTAGCCCATGGCTGCACCGGTAAAGGAAACGACCAGGTTCGCTTTGACGTGTCCTTCACAGCGCTGAACCCGAACATCAAAATCGTGGCTCCTGTTCGGGAATGGGGCTGGACGCGTGATGAAGAGATCGAATATGCAAAAAAACACAATATCCCGATCCCGATCGATCTGGACAATCCATACAGCATCGACCAAAATCTCTGGGGCAGAAGCTGCGAGTGCGGCGTGCTGGAAGATCCTTGGGCAGCTCCACCAGAAGGTGCGTATGATCTGACCAAGTCCATTGCAGATGCACCGGATGAAGCAGAAGAAATCGAAATTACATTTGTCAAAGGCGTGCCAACAGCCCTGAACGGCGAAGAACTGGCTCTCTCCGAGTTGATTCTGAAGCTGAACAAGATCGCGGGCAACCATGGCGTGGGCCGCATCGACCACGTAGAGAACCGCCTGGTCGGCATCAAATCGCGTGAAGTATACGAAACACCTGCTGCCACGACATTAATTCTGGCTCACCGTGAGTTGGAGTTCTTGACTCAACCGCGTGAGGTCGCATCGTTCAAACCGATCATCGAGCAAAAAATGGCGCAAGTAATCTATGAAGGTCTCTGGTATTCCCCGATCCGCAACGCCGTGCAAGCGTTTATCGAGGAAACACAAAAACATGTGACTGGCGTAGTTCGCGTGAAGCTGCATAAAGGTCATGCCATCGTAGTGGGACGCAAATCCGCTTCCTCGCTCTACAGCCACGAGCTGGCAACCTACAATGCAGGCGACCAGTTTGACCATAAAGCAGCACTTGGCTTCATCAAGCTGTGGGGCTTGCCAACCAAGGTGTATGCAGAAGTAAATGAAGGCGTTCTGCACGAGAACGTGAATACCGCCATCAAGATTTTGGACGAAAAGGATGCGATCAAGCAATGAAACTGTGGGGAGGACGCTTCACGAAGCCGACGAATCAGCTCGTAGAAGAGTATACAGCTTCCATCTCTTTTGACCAGCAGATGTGGCGCCAGGATATCGTCGGTAGCCTGGCACATGTAGCCATGCTGGGCAAGTGCGGCATCCTGCCAATGGAAGAAGTCAGACAGATTATCGCTGGCTTGAAAAAGGTAAAGGACAAAATCGAGCGTGGGCAGGCGCAATTCCTCGTCGCCCACGAAGATGTCCATATGAATATTGAAAAAATGCTGATCGAAGAAATTGGTCCTGTGGGGGGGAAGCTCCACACCGGCCGCAGCCGCAACGATCAGGTAGCAACGGATATGCACCTGTACCTCAGAGAAAAGCTGATGGAGATCATTCAGCTCGCGATGTATCTGCAGGAAGCGCTGATCGAAAAAGCCAGTGAGCATCTCGATACTGTCATGCCAGGCTACACCCATCTTCAGCGTGCGCAGCCAGTATTGTTCGGCTACCATCTGATGGCATACGTCTCGATGCTGCAACGCGACATCGAGCGTATGACAGAGACCTGGAAACGGGTGAATGTCCTGCCGCTGGGAGCGGGCGCGTTGGCGGGAACCACCTTCCCGATCGACCGCAATTTTGTAGCGGAGCTGCTGCAGTTTGACGGAATATACCAAAACAGCATGGATGCCGTGAGCGACCGGGATTTTATCGTGGAGTTTTTGGCTGATTCCTCGCTGGTCATGACACATCTCTCCCGTCTCTGCGAGGAACTGGTGATCTGGAGCAGCCAGGAATTCTCCTTCATCGAGCTGGATGATGAGTTCTGCACCGGATCGAGCATCATGCCGCAAAAGAAAAATCCGGATGTGGCAGAACTGGTTCGCGGAAAGACAGGACGTGTGTACGGCAATCTCATCGGCTTGCTGACTGTATTGAAGGGCTTGCCGCTCGCCTACAACAAAGACATGCAGGAAGACAAGGAAGGCATGTTCGATACGGTAGCGACGCTGCACGGGGCGCTGGCTTTGCTGACGCCGATGATCAAGACGATGCAGGTGCGTTCCGACCGGATGCGTCAGGCAGTCACGCAGGACTTCTCCAATGCGACCGATCTGGCCGATTATCTCGTCCGCAAAAACATGCCGTTCCGCCAGGCGCATGAAGTCGTGGGCAAAACGGTTCTGTATTGCATCGAAAACAACAAATACTTGCTGGACATGTCCTTGGCTGAATTCCAGAGCTTTTCCGGCGTGATTGGCGAAGATGTGTACGAGGCTTTGGCGGTGGAGACAGTGGTCAATGCCCGCAATGTCCTCGGCGGCACGGCTCGCAATCAGGTAGAAGAACAGATCAAGGAATACCGCAAGCTGCTGGCAGACACGCATGCTTGGGTTGATAAAAACAGTCAGAAGGTCATGATTGAATCCTTGATTGATGTAGGGTCGCCAGCGTAAACAGGAATAGACAAACCTCCAAGTCCGCTTCATTAGCGGCACTTGGAGGTTTTTTGTATTACTGCATGTCAGAGGAGAGACGGATACAATAGCAGATGAGGAATATTCGGCTAAATTGTGAAAAGTTGTCATTTTTTGAACCGAATCATGGTGAACGGTGAATAGAGAGCAAAGACCTTGCAAGGAGGACGAGATGTGAAGGAAGGAAAAGAAGTGGAATTGTCCATCGCGAGCCGAAAAATAGACAGCGCCAGCTTTGAGCAGCTGGTACGACCTCACCTCGCGATGGCTTATCGTACAGCGTGCCTGATTATCCGTGATCGGCAACTGGCCCAGGACGCGGTACAGGAGGCACTGGTTGAGGTGTATCAATCCCTGGAACGGTTTGATCCGGAAAGAGGGAGATCGTTTCGAGCCTGGTTTGCCAAGATTGTTACCCACCGTGCTCTCAATGCTGTACGCAGGTTCAAGCCAGTAGATGAATATCAGGAGTGGCCGGATGAATCAACCAATCCACTCGACAGCATCATCGAAAGAGAAGAGCAGCAGCAGATCTGGAAAGCAATCTGCGGGATGAAGGTGAAGCATCGCACGGTCGTGATCCTGTTTTACTATGGAGATTTTAGCGTCGCGGAAATTGCCGAGATGCTGGGAGTTTTCGAGGGGACTGTAAAATCCCGGCTGCATCATGCTCGGAAGCTGATTGGCACCGAGCTGCGTAAGCACGATGACACACCCCATTTGTCAAAAGTAGGAGTGAGTACAAATGACTGATCGTGATCAAGAGATTTCTGCCGTATTGCATCGTCTGGCTGAGCGGGAGGAAATTCCGGATTTTGTGATGCCAACAGCCGCGAGTGCGCCAAAGCCTCGCCGGGGCAAGCGGCATTGGTATCGCTGGTCCTCCCTATCTATCGCTACAGCGGGGGCGGTTTTGTTTGCAGCGGGAGTAGGCACGTATGTGTCTCCGGATTTTGCCGCTCAGGTGAGGTCATGGACCGGACAGACAGCACAGGGTGCAAATTCACACAAGGAAAACCCCTCCTCGAATGCGCAGTCATCAAAAGAGACAATACAAGCGTTGTTTGGAATGGGGAATGTGGATCGTGGGATCGAGAGGGCGATGCGAGGATATGCACAAAAAATCAACGCCTCGGTGACTGATCAAGGTATTACGCTGGAAGTAATAGCGATCCTGGCAGATCCTACAAGGGTTTTCGTATCCTATCAAATCAAAAAAGAGGATGGGAGCCTTCTTGATCCCAAACTGATAAGGAAGACTTTGGACAAGGTTATCGCACTGACCGATGATACAAATCAGCGGTTGACCAATGGACACGGTGGGGGTTGGGATGAGAAGAACATGATCGGCTACCTCCAATTTTCAGTAGAGGAAGAACAGGGGCCAGTACCCGAGCGAATGAAGCTGTTGATCGATGTGAACAAAATGGGAGAGGTAGAAGGCAACTGGAAGCTGGAGGTGCCGTTTTCTGTAAAAGAGGCGATGGCAGCTACCCGCATATCCCAGGTTGAAAAGGAGTACACGACCCCCCAAGGCCTGCAAATCGCGCTCCGTACGGTAACGGAAGCTCCCTCGGCCACAGTCCTGCGCTTGGAAACCAAGTGGGATGAGGCGGCTAAAAAGCGGCTTGCTCAATATTCCAGGGATATGACCGGAAAAACACAAAATCATGATTATGCCCCATTCGTTCCATATCAGCAGTATCAACTGGAGTATCGCATATTGGACAAGGACGGGAGAGATGTTGCCGCCTACCAGCAAAAAGACAAGTTTCTTGAGCAAGGCGTATTGAAGGAGGGGCGGGTTTCCCGTGACCAATACGGGCATTTCATCTGGAATACTGCCTACGTACCATTTGAGGGAAGCGGGCCGTTTACGTTTGTACTGGATGCAGTACACGTTGCAGAACCTGCTGCATTGACAATTGATTTCCATCCGGAGAAGCTGTCAGCGGAACCGAAAAGGGTCGAGTACGAGGGAAATGGTATTACTGTGAAAAGCTTGCAGAAACAACAGGGCCAGACATCGCAGAGTACTGCCCTCGAATTGGAAATGGCATTTCGGGACATTTCAGCGATCGAACACGTATGGTGGGAGATCACCGATCAGAGCGGGAAGTCTTACCCGATTAACGGAGCTGCTTTTGATAGTGTCGGTGAGGATTCCCAAGGCAGAAAGATCGTACGAATGACCCTGAATGTGGAGGAAATGGAGCAAATCCCGCAACAATTGACACTCTCCTTGTCAGCCGTGACCAAAAGGTATGCGGATGTGCAGTGGAGCGTGGACCTGCCTCTCAAGTAACGGAATGGATGGCAATGAAGAAAGGATAGAAGCCCCAAACGGCTCCTATCCTCTTTTTTGTCCTTGAATAGCTACAGACACATCCGCAAAATCTCGGCCACATCCGTGCTCGCCAGCTTTTTAAACCGACCGATCGCCCCGTATGGAGTAGCCTTTTCCGCCATCACCTGCAGCTTTTCGTCGCCGATCTGATAGTCAGCGAGACGGGTAGGTGCCCCGATGCGGGCGAAAAATGCCTCTGTCGCCTCAATCCCGGCGAGGGCAATCTCATCATCTGATTTCCCTGCCGGATCGATGCCCCATACTTCCGTCGCGTATCGCTTGAAGCGTTGGACGTTTTCTCGATACACATAGCGCATCCATTTCGGGAAGATGATCGCCAGACCGCCGCCGTGCGGAATGTCGTAAACTGCACTCACGGCATGCTCGATCGAGTGGGTGGCCCAATCCGTCTCGACTCCGACAGGCAGCGTTCCGTTCAACGCCATGGTTCCGCAGTAGAGGATGTTCGCCCGAGCATCATAATCCTCCGGGTTTGCGAGGACGCGTTCAGCATTTTCGATGACGGTTTTCAAGATAGATTCGGCAAAGCGGCTTTGCAGCGGAATTTCCGTTGTGTGGCTGAAATACTGCTCGAACACATGCGACATGATATCGCAAATGCCGTAAATGGTTTGGTCACGCGGGACCGAGAATGTATGTTCAGGATCAAGAATCGAGAATGTCGGGAAGGTAGTGGATCCGCCGAACTTCTCCTGCGTTTCCCAATTGGTGATCACACTGCCGCGATTCATTTCCGATCCGGTAGCGGCTAACGTAAGGACGGTACCGAGCGGAAGGGCGTCCTGGGCTGTCGCTTTCTGCGTATAAAAGTCCCAGACATCCCCGTCGTATGGCACACCGACAGCAATGGCCTTCGAGGCATCGATGACGCTTCCGCCGCCGACTGCAAGAATCCAGTTTACGCCTTCCTGACGGCATAGCTCAATGCCCTTTTTTACTGTACTCAAGCGCGGATTCGGCTCCACGCCAGGCAACTCCAGGACTCGGCAGCCTGCGGAAAGCAGCAGGGAAATCACTTTGTCGTACAGGCCCGAACGTTTGATGCTGCCTCCCCCGTAGACGAGAAGGACTGTAGGCCCAAGCTGTTTGGCTTTTTCCTCCAGAACGGCGAGCTGTCCCCGCCCAAAAATCAGTTCTGTAGGATTCCGGTACACAAAGTTGTTCATTGATCCGTACCTCCTTATTAGTGTGGGGTTCCCTTTTCTATTGTATCGAATGGAAGATCGTCAAGCCAGTTTGTGGGTGTTCAGAAGAAAATGCAGGCAAAATCATGTCGGAACCACCTGAAAGAGAGACGTTTTCGACAAGAAATGAGAGATTTAGTGGATACCATACGCGAAACAGGGTGTTATAATAGATAAGATGAAGTTTCCCGCCGATTTCCAACGAATGGCAGCGGCATACGGGAAATGAATGGGGTCTTTTGTCGATATTTACGATCGAAAGATAGAGAACGATCTGACAACATAGGATGTGATGGGCATGATCGAGATGTTTGATGTATGGAAAACGTATCCAAACGGAACCAATGCGCTGAAAGGCGTGAACATTAAGATTGAAAAAGGCGAGTTTGTCTACGTGGTAGGGCCGAGCGGTGCGGGCAAATCCACGTTTATCAAGTTGATGTATCGCGAGGAAAAGCCAACAAAAGGGCAGATATTCCTGGGCGGTTTCAATGTCAGCCGAATCAAGGAAAGGCAGATACCCTTGGTGCGACGAAGCATCGGCGTCGTATTCCAGGACTTCAAGCTTCTGCCGACGCTGACCGTGTTTGAAAACGTCGCATTCGCGATGGAGGTCATCGAGGCCAACCCGAAGCAGATCAAGCCGCGCGTGTTGGACGTGCTGGGGCTGGTCAAGCTGAAGCACAAGGCGAAAATGCTTCCTAGCGAGCTGTCCGGCGGTGAACAGCAGCGGGTGGCGCTGGCGCGGGCGTTAGTGAACAACCCGGGCATCATCA
Organism: Brevibacillus panacihumi W25; assembly: GCF_000503775.1. GTDB lineage: Bacteria > Bacillota > Bacilli > Brevibacillales > Brevibacillaceae > Brevibacillus > Brevibacillus panacihumi_A. The sequence goes on from NZ_KI629787.1 coordinate 252,161, forward strand.
TCGCGGATGAACCGACGGGGAACCTCGATCCGGAGACCTCTTGGGAGATTATGAAGCTGTTTGAAGAGATCAACCAGAGGGGCACCACGGTCGTCATGGCGACGCATAACCGAGAGATCGTCAACACCATGAGAAAACGAGTCGTCGCGATTGAAGCGGGTACGATTGCCCGTGACGAACAGAGAGGGGAGTACGGCTATGAAGATTAGAACGCTGGGACGCCATGTCCGTGAAGGGGTAAAAAACCTCGGCCGGAACGGCTGGATGTCGTTCGCTTCGATTAGCGCCGTAGCCATCACCCTGTTAATTCTAGGAGTTTTCTTCATCCTGGCGATGAACGTCAATTACTTCGCCCAATCCGTCGAAAAGCAGGTAGAGATTCGAGTCTTCCTGGATGTTTTGGCTACCAAGGAGAACGTTCAGCAGGTTGAAGAGAACATAAAAGCCATTCCCAAAGTGGCAAGCGTCACGTTTATCCCCAAAGACGAGGGATTGAAGCAGTTCAAGGAAAGTCTGGGAGAAAAGGCCTATTTGTTCGAGGGGTTAGAAAAAGATAATCCGCTCCCCGATGCATTCGTCGTGAAGACGACACAGCCCCAGGATACGTCGGCAGTTGCCGCACAGATCAAAAAATTGGAATTTGTCAACAATCTGAATTACGGCGAAGGTACTGTAGAAAAGCTTTTCGCCGTCACAGGAGCCGTTCGAAATGTCGGTATCGCCTTTATCATCGGACTTGGATTTACGGCGATGTTCCTGATTGCCAACACAATCAAGCTGACGATTGTCGCTAGACGCCGGGAAATCGAAATCATGAAGCTGGTGGGGGCTACAAACTGGTTCATCCGTTGGCCATTTTTCGTTGAAGGCTTGTTGATGGGAATCGCCGGGGCTCTGATTCCGACGATTATGCTGGCTGTCGGCTACTACTATCTGCTGGATGCAATCCACTCCAGCTTTGAAGCTTCACAACTCTTCAAGCTGTTGCCGCTCTTCCCATTGGTCAACCAGGTTGCCTTGGCTCTGCTGGCCATCGGCGCGTTCATCGGAATTTGGGGAAGTTTGGTGTCTGTCCGCAGGTTCCTGCGGGTGTAAAATGAGAGAGTACGGGAGGAGAATCATGAAAAAGAAGATCCTACTATCCCTATTGATAACCGGTCTGCTGGCCGGATCTTCCATTCCTACTCAAGTGAGTCATGCAGCGAGCCAGCAATCCTTGGACAAGATCAATCGGGAGCTAGCAGAGATTCAGAGAAAGAAGAGAGAGCAAAAACAGCAGATCCAAAAGACGGAGCAAAGTATCGCTGCGGTGAAAAAGCAGATCAAGGATTTAAACACAGAGCTGATGCAAATCGATCTGCGCCGCAATGAAGCACAGGCCAAATTGGACAAGCTGGAAGCGCAGATGGAAGAAACGACGCTAAAAGCGGCTCAGGCTCAGGATGAGCTGGATGAAGCAAAAGATCGCGTTGCAAAGCGCGAAGTCCTGTTGAAGACGCGCGTCAAATCGATGTATGAGCGCGGCACCGTCTCGTATTTGGACGTGCTGCTCGGCTCCTCAGACTTCGGGGATTTTCTTACCCGGATGGAAGGCCTGCAGTTGATTTTGGCGCAGGATACGCGTATTCTTGAAGACAACTTGCGAGACAAGGAAACGATCGAGGCAAAGAAAAAAGAAATCGATCATCAGCTGACGGTCTACGCGGGGATGTTTGAAGAAGCAGAAGACTTGAAGGCCGAGCTGGACAGGCAGTATCAGAAGAGCCAGGTCGTCAAAGCTGAGTTGGACAAGCAGGAGAAACAAATGGCGGCGGACCTGGAGGAAGAGGGCCGCAGGCTCCTGGATATCACCCGTCAGGAATCTGCCAAATACGCGGAGCAAGTGCGGGCGATGAGTGCCAGCAGCAGCGGCTACAAAGGCGGCAGACTTGCTTTGCCGATCGCAGATGGAGCGTTTCGCTTCTCTTCCGGCTTCGGAGTGCGCAAAGACCCGTTTACAGGAAAATCTGCTGGGCATAATGGTGTAGACATGGCAGCGCCAAAAGGGACTACCATTATGGCGGCTGCTTCCGGAATTGTGACCTATGCAGGTTACTCCAACGGATTTGGCAACACGGTCATGATCAAGCATAGTGATGAAATCACCACCCTCTATGGCCATATTCGCGAGGGCGGAATCAAGGTATCAGTCGGACAAAGAGTTACGGTAGGGCAAAAAATTGCCGAGGTAGGCTCGACGGGACGTTCGACGGGGAATCACTTGCATTTTACCGTGTATAAAAATGACGAGGCAGTCAATCCGTTGCCTTACTTGAAGTAGGGTCCGATCCCAGACAAATATTGCTGCCGGCTTTCGCATAGACTAACAGGAATCTTTTGCCGGCAGCAAAAAGGATGGTGACGTGTAAGTGAAATGGAATGGACGTACCGTACTAGGCCTAGTAATCGTCTCGATGATTGCGAGCAGCTTTTTTACAATGGCGCTGCTGCGGCCATCTGCAAGTGCTACTCCAAACGCGGCACTTACAGCTTCAACGAATAAGCTGACTCCTGGAAATTCCCAAGGGTACCCGGAGGAGTTCAAGAAGCTGTATGAGGCTTTTTCCGCGATCAAGAAAGAGTATATCGAGAATGTCACCACTCAGCAGTTGGTAGACGGGGCAATTGGCGGCATGGTCGGCTCGCTCCAGGATCCATACAGCGATTATATGGACCCCAAGACTGCAGCAGACTTTACCTCTACCCTTCATTCGACGTTTCAGGGAATTGGCACAGAGGTTACGATGCAAAACGGTCGTGTCACGGTCGTTTCGCCGTTCAAAGGCTCGCCTGCGGAAAAAGCGGGACTGCGGCCCAATGACCAGATTATCAGCGTGAACGGGGAATCGTTGGAAGGATTGGATCTGCATCAGGCAGTAACCAAAATTCGCGGTCCCAAAGGCACCAAAGCCGTTCTGACAGTCGTGCGCCAAGGAGTGGCGGAACCGCTGACGATCGTCTGTGTGCGCGACGATATTCCGATCGAGACTGTGAACAGCCAGATTATGGAGAAAAACGGTGTGAAGGTCGGTGTCATCGCCCTGACGCAATTCTCCACAGAGACGTCCAAGCATTTCAAGGATCAGCTGGAGGATATGGAGAAAAAGGGAATCCAGGGACTGGTCATCGACGTTCGCGGCAACCCTGGCGGCTACCTCTTGGCTGTGAAGGAAATTGGCGAGCTTCTTGTGCCGAACCAAGGACTGATCGTCCAGATCGAATACGGCAATGGCGGCAAACAAAAGGAAGAGTATCATTCCAAGGCAGATGCTGCCAAACCGTATCCGATCACCGTTCTGATCAACGGCGGAAGCGCAAGTGCATCGGAGATTCTCGCAGGCGCGTTGCGCGACAGCGGCAATTACAAGCTGGTCGGCGAGAAGAGCTTCGGTAAAGGAACTGTGCAAAGCACGATGGAGATGGAAGACAAGAGCCAACTGAAGCTGACCATCGCCAAGTGGCTGACTCCAAATGGAGATTGGATCCATGAGAAAGGCATCGTTCCTGATTATGAGGTCAAGCAGCCTGCTTACTTCAACGCTACGCAGCTTCCGACTGACAAGGAGCTGGCACGCGACATGACCGGCGCCGATGTGAAGAACCTGCAGTTGATCCTGACGGGATTGAATCTTTCCCCGGGCAGAGACGACGGGTATTTCGACCAGAAGACGGAGCAGGCGATCAAGCAGTTCCAGACTTCGAAAAAATTGCCTGTCACCGGGAAGGTAGATGCAGCGACGCGCACTGCTTTGGAAGAAAGCCTGCGTGAAGTCATGCGCAAGCCAGAGAATGATCTGCAGCTGCAAAAAGCGCTGGATGTAGTATCGGGAAAATAAACCATTCGAGCAGGGAAGGGAAATTCCGGCCTTTCGTAGAAGTGGTAACCACGGCAAATCACAAGCCGTGGTTTTTCTTTTTCTATCTAGAGGTGAGACCAATGGCGATTCAGGGAGATGTGCTCTCGATTTTATACGGAATTCCCTTGCTTTTCCTAAATCCGGTGTTCTACCTGTTTCTGTTGCTCATCTACCTGCATTATCGAAAGCAGATGAATCTGGAGCGGCAATTGTTTGCAGCCCGTATACAGACACCGATCCTGCAGACGCTTCGTTCTGTCGGGATGGGGCTGGCAGGAGGCGTGCTGATCTCTGTTCTGGCGGCCGGTCTGGGAGTCGTCATTCAGGCACAGGACCTGTATCTGGTCTGGGCTTTAGCGCTGATTCTGGCATTGTTTCGCCTGCGCTTTTTGTGCTTCGCCTATGCAGTCGGCTCGTTGACACTGTTGCATGGCATCGCCCTGATCACGCCTGTGGCGTCGGAGGGAAGCGGCTGGCTAGGCGAGCTGTGGACGATGGTGGGACAGGCGAAACCGCTCCCGCTGCTGGCGCTGGTCGCCATCATGCATCTGATCGAAGCCATGCTGGTACGGTGGAACGGCGGCAGGGATGCGTCGCCGCTGTTCGTCGAAGGAAAACGCGGACGGATCGTAGGCTCCTATCTGCTCCATTCCTTCTGGCTGACGCCGTTGTTTCTGTTCGTGCAGATGGAGCCAGGCGCCATACAGGGGGCATTGTATCCAGGATGGCCGTTCTTCTGGCCGGAAGCCACTTCGTTTGGCTTGATGCTTCTGCCTTCTGTAACGGGGTTTTCCGATATGACGCAGACGACAATCCCTTATAAAAAAGCTGTACAAATCGCGAAACAGCTTACTCTCTACGCCGTGGCTCTGCTTGCGCTGACTGCTCTGTCTGCCTGGCTGTATCCGCTTATTCTGCTGGCTGCCTTGTTTGCCATCATCGGACATGAGGGCATGTTCTTCTGGAGCCAGCATCAGGAAAGACAGCGCTCTCCCTTTTTTATCCAATCTTCGCGGGGGGTCAAGGTCATGGCAGCCATACCTGGCACCCGTGCCGAGGAGATCGGAATTTTGCCTGGAGAAATTATTATCAAGGTGAACGGCATTCCCGTCCGCCACAAGGAAGATTTGTATCCGGCGTTGCAAGCCAATTCCGCTTTTTGCAAAATGGAAGTGCTCACCTACAGCGGTGAGATCAAGTTCGTTCAGTGCGCAGTGTATGCGGGCAATCACCATCAGCTGGGGATTATCGTGGTACCCGATGCCACCACAAGCGTATATGTTGATTTGAGCCGGTCCAGTGTCATACAGTTGATCAGGCAAAAACTGGAAAAATTGAATATCGGTGCATGATGAAGGGGAGAGAATACGGAAGCTTGGCGTATGCTCTCCCTTTTTCCTGTCTTTCCGTTAGTTTATTCTATTTTATTTTAGGGAAAAGGCTATTTTGGAAACAAATACAAGCTTCAAGCGTCAGAGTAGGTAGGTAAAAAACGAGGGAGAGGATTCATTCATGAAAGGTGCTAGAAAGCCTGGCATCCTGGTGCTTGCGGGTGTATTGGCAGCGGGGAGCCTGTGTGTGACCCCGTTGATGGAAGCAAGTGCTTTTGCAGGCAAAAAGGTACAGGCGGCTGCAACCGTGACACCAGTTCCCTTGCAGGTGTCCAAGGGGATTCAACAGGTAGTGAAGCTGGTCCCGGAGTTGGCAAAAACTCATGTGGCATATGTGGGGGAAGTAGATGGACCGGGTGTGAGCGGGGTGGCTGTTGCCTTTGCTAAGTCGGCTTCGGATCCGGATACGCAAAGCAATCGCGCTATTTTTGACCCGGTGACAGGGGGCCTGCTGGTTCTGGAATTGGCTCCACAAAAAGCAGAAAAGCCGGCTCTAACCGATCAACAAGCGAGCACGAGGGCTTTGGCGTTTGTCACATCCCTGGAAAATGGGAATACGTATCAGGCTTACGAAATCACGGTCAAGGATGGATTGACTACCGTACGGCTGGTCCGCAAGATCAATCATGTGCTGTTGGATGACGCTTATGATTCCTTCGTGACCTTTGACTCGACCGGGAGATTGGTTGGCTTTCGCAATTTCAACGGAAAGTCGCATGAAAAGCTGATACCTGCTACATTCCCGTCTGCCCAGCGGGTCATTTCCGCTCCGCAGGCCGCACAGCTTTTTATGAACAGCCAGCCTTTGGAGCTTGTCTACCTGTTGCCGGAGAAGGGAATGAGCGGACAAAGACAGGAAGCGCGCCTGGTCTACGTGATCAAGGATGGTGTCATCAAGCAGAGTCATACCGGGGGAGCTTTTGATGCGGTGAATGGCAAACGTCTGCTGGAATCAGCTGCGCCACAAACCTCGAAAACAGCCGCTCAAGCGGTTACGATCAATGGAACCGGTGAAAACTGGTCGGCCCTTACCGCAGGCCAAGCAGCGAATGTGGTGAGAGCGCTGTTTAAAAACGAGCCAGGAAAACTGCCTCTCGTATCCTTTGATCAGACTTTAGAGGACGGGCAAGTTCTTCGCTATTTTATCTGGGGTCATTTCCGTCCTGATGCCAAGAACGAAGATAAAATGTATGAGCTGGGTCTGTACCCGGATGCAGCAGGCTCTTCGGAGAAAAAGCATATCATGCTGGTGACTGACGCCAAGACAGGAGAATTGCTCCGTTATGTCAGCAAGAATGACCAGGCGAAAATCCAAGCGGGAGACGGCAAGCAGGTATGGAATGCGGCTGAAGCAACCCTGAAGCGCTTGTTGCCGTCGGGTCCGACTCCTCTGCGGGTGAGCAACGAGGGGTCAGGAGGAGAGGATAAAACGGTCCTGATCAACGCGGATCCAGTCGTCAACGGTATCCCTGTCTATCGCGAAGGGCAGACGGCAGCAGAGGGCATGTATTCGCTGCTGTATCGTGGAGGGGCGTTGGAGGAAGTGATTCTGAACCGTTCAGACGATCTCGTCTTCCCGCAGGCCTCCAAGGCCATCTCGCAGCAAGCGGCTGCACAGCATTTGCTCAAGGCCTTGCCTCTAGAGCTCTCGTACGTCCATCTGACCAATCCGGAAACGGGCGCTGTCACCTGGAAACTGGCATATGACCTTTCGTTCCGTCAAGCTCGTGCCCATTGCTTCTGCGGCCCAGGGGAGAAGGTGGATACCACAGTCCAGGTAGATGCTTTCAGCGGAAAAGTCACGGTGAAGGAATAATCGAATACAGAGAAAAGAAAATCCGCACTTGTCCAGACTGGATGAAGTGCGGATTTTGGTTTGGAAGCTACAGTTGGGCTTCGTAGCCCGTGATTTGCTGCAAAGATACTCGTTTGCCATTGTCCAAGACGAACTCGACCTTGCCGTTTTTCATGCTGACAGCCTGGATGACTCCGGACTGCTCGGCGGTGGAAGTGGTGCCGTCTGAGTTGGTGGTCGATTCGTGATAAGTGACGGTAAAACCGATCATCTGCGCGTATTGCAGCGAGTTGCTCATTGCCTGGCTCTCCGGCTGCTTGGTCATGCCCTGAATCTCATCCAGCTTGACGCTGTCGCCGTTGTCCAACTGGAATTGGGTTACTCCGTTCTTCATGGCAAACCCGGTGATAACGCCATTTTTTACCTCTTCTATAGGCTCTTGTCCCTCTACCTGGGTAGTGGTCTTGTAGGTGATCTCGCTGCCGATCATCTCCATGTGCTTCAGGCTGCTATCCAGCGCGTTGCCGGTCATCCCCTTGGATTCCAGGCCTTGTATGTCGTTGAGTGGAATCGGAGTGGACTCGCCGGAAATGCGGAAGTAGATCTTGTTGTTGTCCATGTATACAGCTTCGATATTGCCTTTCTTGGTTTCGATGGAGTTTTCTTGGGTCACGGGATCGGTGGTTGCCAGCGTGTAGGTTGCGGTGCGACCCACCAGTGATTCGTATTTCTCCAACGTAAGCATGCTGTTGTTGGATTGCTCCATCAATGCAGCCATCTTGCTGATTTTCTCCACCATGGTCATCATGCTGGTCTGCTGGATGAATTGGGAGTTGTCCATCGGGGACATCGGGTCCTGATGTTTCAGCTGCTCGAGCAAAAGCTTCATGAAGGCATTCTGGTCCAGCTCGGTAGAGAACTCCTTTTTGCCTTTGTAGCTCATATGGGGTTGTATATAAGGGTTATTTTTAACGGTGTTGTCCGACATGACGAACCTCCCTGAAAGTAGCGGATCTGCTATCATACATATCGGAAAAAAAGACAAAAGTGTAAAGACAAACGTTTGTTCGAATTTCCGGCTTAACTTCACCAGAATTGTGTTATAATGGATAGAAGAGATAGGCAACGAGGAGATGAACGAGGGAATGGATCGTTTTGAATTGGTATCGGAGTTCCAACCATCCGGTGACCAGCCTGCAGCCATTGCCGAGCTGGTCGCGGGTGTGAAAGCGGGCAAGCGGCATCAGACCTTGCTGGGCGCGACGGGGACGGGCAAAACGTTCACGGCTGCGCAGGTGATCGCCCAGGTAAACAAGCCGACGCTGGTCATGGCTCACAACAAGACCTTGGCTGCCCAGCTGTGCGCGGAGTTCAAGGAGTTTTTCCCCAACAACGCTGTGGAATATTTCGTCAGCTACTACGATTACTATCAACCAGAAGCGTACATTCCCCAATCAGATACTTACATTGAAAAAGACTCCAGTGTAAACGAAGAAATCGACAAGCTGCGCCACTCGGCGACCAGCTCGCTGTTTGAGCGGCGCGATGTGATTATCGTCGCTTCTGTTTCCTGCATTTACGGCTTGGGTTCTCCCGAAGAGTACAGGGAGCTGCTTCTGTCCTTGCGAGTCGGCATGGAAAAGGGACGCGACGAGGTCTTGCATCGGCTGGTAGACATCCAGTACACGCGCAACGACATCAATTTTGTTCGCGGGACGTTTCGCGTGCGGGGCGACGTGGTGGAAATCTTCCCTGCTTCACATGGCGAGCAGGCGATTCGCGTTGAATTTTTTGGTGATGAGATCGAACGAATTACTTCGATTGACGTCCTGACCGGCGAGATTCTGGGCCAACGGGAGCACGTCGCGATTTTCCCGGCCTCCCACTACGTTACGCGCGAAGAAAAAATGAAGCTGGCCATACAAAGCATCGAGGCAGAGCTGGCAGAACGGCTTTCCGAACTGCGTGAGGCAGGTAAGCTGCTGGAGGCGCAGCGGTTGGAGCAGCGCACGCGCTATGACATCGAGATGATGATGGAGATGGGCTTTTGCTCCGGGATTGAAAACTACTCGCGCCATCTGACAGGACTTCCGCCTGGGCATGCGCCGTACACGCTGATGGATTACTTTCCGGAGGACTACCTCGTGCTGATTGACGAGTCGCACATCAGCCTGCCGCAGGTGCGCGGGATGTACAACGGCGACCGCGCGCGCAAGGACGTCCTGGTGGAGCATGGCTTCCGTCTGCCATCCGCGAGGGACAACCGCCCGTTGAAGTTCGATGAATTTGAAGCGAAAGTGCCGCAGGCGATTTACATCTCTGCGACGCCTGGACCGTATGAGCTGGAGCATTGTCCAGTAGTGGTAGAGCAAGTAATTCGCCCGACCGGACTGGTCGATCCGACGATTTCTGTCCGGCCGATCAAAGGACAAATTGATGACCTGATCGGCGAGATTCAGGCAACCATCGCCAAAGACGAACGGGTCTTGGTCACGACGCTGACGAAGAAAATGTCGGAGGATCTGACCGACTATCTGAAGGATATCGGGATCAAAGTTCGCTATCTGCACTCTGACATCAAGACGATTGAGAGGATGCAGATCCTCCGTTCGCTGCGCCTGGGCGAGTTCGACGTCCTGGTCGGGATCAATCTTTTGCGGGAAGGACTGGATCTGCCGGAGGTATCGCTGGTAGCGATCCTCGATGCGGACAAGGAAGGCTTCCTGCGCAACGAGCGCTCGTTGATTCAGACGATCGGCCGGGCGGCTCGCAATGCGGAAGGGCGCGTCATCATGTATGCTGACAAGATGACGGATTCGATGACGGCAGCCATCCGCGAGACGGAGCGCCGCCGCCAGATTCAGATGGCGTATAATGAAAAGCACGGCATCACGCCGCAAACGATCAAGAAAGCAGTGCGCGAGGTCATCGAAGCAACCAAGGTGGCAGAGGAGAAGGCGGATTATCTGCCGCATGCTGACTTCAAGAAGATGCCGAAGAAGGATCGACTGGCTGTCATTGAGCGGATGGAAGAAGAGATGAAGGAAGCGGCGCGCAATCTGATGTTTGAACGCGCTGCCGAATTGCGTGACTTGATTATGGAGCTGAAGGCTGAACTCTAAGGAGAGGTTAATTTCATGCCATTGGAACATATCGTGGTGAAGGGCGCGCGCGCCCACAACCTGAAAAATATTGATGTTGTGATCCCGAGGGACAAATTCGTCGTTCTGACGGGCTTGTCCGGATCGGGGAAGTCTTCGCTTGCTTTTGACACGATTTACGCAGAGGGGCAGCGCCGTTATGTGGAGTCCCTCTCTGCGTACGCCCGTCAATTCCTCGGGCAGATGGACAAGCCGGATGTGGATTCGATTGAAGGGCTGTCTCCGGCGATTTCCATCGATCAGAAGACAACCAGCCGCAACCCGCGCTCGACAGTGGGTACGGTCACAGAGATCTACGATTACCTGCGTCTTTTTTATGCCCGTGTTGGGAGAGCCATTTGCCCTGAGCACGGGATCGAGATCCAGTCCCAGACGATAGAACAGATGGTAGATCGGGTCATGGAATATCCCGAACGGACCAGGCTGCAAATCCTCGCTCCGATGGTGCAGGGACGCAAGGGTGAACACGTCAAGCTGCTCGATGACATCCGCAAGCAAGGCTTTGTCCGCGTCCGCGTGAATGGAGAAATCATCGACCTGTCGGAAGAAATCAAACTGGAAAAAAACAAGAAGCACAGCATCGAGGTCGTCGTCGACCGGATCGTGGTCAAACCAGACGTGCAGGCGAGGCTGGCGGATTCTTTCGAGACAGCGCTCCGTTTGTCGGAAGGAAAGGTAATCGTCGACGTGATGGAGCAGGAGGAGCTTTTGTTCAGCGAGCATCACGCTTGCCCGATCTGCGGCTTCTCCATCGGGGAGCTGGAACCGCGAATCTTCTCCTTCAACAGTCCGTTTGGCGCCTGCCCGGAGTGTGATGGACTTGGTGTGAAGCTGGAGGTAGACCCGGACATGGTCGTGCCTGATGTGACCATTTCGCTGGCCGAAGGGGCTGTGGCGGCCTGGGAGCCGAAGTCCTCCACCTATTACCCGCAGCTGTTGGAATCAGCCTGCCGCCATTTCGGAATTCGCATGGATGTTCCCTTCGAGGAGCTGCCTGAGGAGCATGTGAAAATTGTTCTGTATGGCAGCCAGGGTGAAAAGATCCAATTCCGCTATGAGAATGAGTTTGGACAGGTGCGCGAGGCGACGGTTGCATTTGAAGGGGTTATCCCGAACCTCCAACGCCGCCATCTGGAGACCAGCTCTGACTATATTCGCGAGCAGATCGAGGGCTACATGAGCCAGAAGCCTTGTCCGGTCTGCAAAGGGCATCGACTCCGTCAGGAAAGCCTGGCAGTCAAGATCGGGGGCCGCAGCATTTCCGAGCTGACCGATTTGTCCATCGCAGATACCTATTCCTTCGTGGAAGGCCTGGAACTCACTGAAAAGGAAGAGAAGATCGCCAACCTGATCGTCAAGGAAATCCGGGCGCGTCTTCACTTTTTGATTGACGTGGGTCTTGATTATCTGACCTTGAGCCGCGCCGCCGGGACGCTTTCAGGCGGAGAAGCCCAGCGGATTCGCCTCGCTACGCAGATTGGTTCCAGCCTGATGGGTGTTCTCTACATTCTGGATGAGCCGAGCATCGGTCTGCATCAAAGAGACAATGCGCGGCTGATCAAGACGCTGGAGCATATGACCAAGCTGGGCAATACCTTGATCGTAGTCGAGCATGACGAGGACACCATGATGGCCAGCGACTACATCATCGACATCGGACCCGGTGCAGGAATCCACGGTGGAAAAGTGGTGGCGGCTGGGACTCCAGAGGAATTGATGCAGAGCGAGGCATCCCTTACAGGCGCTTATTTGAGCGGGCGCAAGTTCATTCCTGTGCCGATGGAGCGCCGTAAGCCGAGCGACAAGTGGGTCAAAATCGAGGGAGCCAAGGAAAACAACCTGAAAAATGTGACGGCAAAAATACCGCTTGGGCTGTTCGTTGCAGTTACAGGTGTTTCCGGTTCCGGGAAAAGCACCTTGATCAACGAAATTTTACAGAAAACCCTGGCGCGCGATCTGAATGGAGCCAAGGTGAAGCCGGGTGAGCATCGCCGCATCACTGGACTGGAGCATTTGGACAAGGTGGTCAATATCGACCAGTCACCGATCGGCCGTACGCCGCGTTCCAATCCTGCCACGTATACCGGCGTGTTCGATGACATTCGCGATCTGTTTGCCTCTACGAATGAGGCCAAGGTGCGCGGGTATAAAAAGGGCCGTTTCAGCTTCAACGTCAAAGGCGGGCGTTGTGAAGCGTGCAGCGGGGACGGGATTATCAAAATCGAGATGCACTTCTTGCCGGACGTCTACGTTCCGTGCGAGGTATGTCATGGCAAGCGCTACAATCGAGAAACGCTCGACGTGAAATACAAGGGAAAAAGCATTGCGGACGTACTGGAGATGACCATTGAGGATGCGGTGGAGTTTTTCCGCAATCTGCCGAAAATTGAGCGGAAGCTGCAGACGATCATCGATGTCGGGCTTGGCTACATGAAGCTGGGGCAGCCTGCGACGACCCTGTCCGGCGGGGAGGCGCAGCGTGTCAAGCTGGCTTCGGAGCTGTATCGCCGCAGTACGGGGCGTACGTTGTACATTCTCGATGAACCGACGACTGGTTTGCACACCGATGATATTGACCGCCTGCTCAAGGTATTGCAGCGATTGGTCGAAAATGGTGATACCGTACTGGTGATCGAGCATAATCTGGATGTAATCAAAACGGTTGACTACATCATCGATCTGGGACCTGAGGGAGGAACCCGCGGCGGCCAAATCGTGGGAACCGGCACACCGGAGCAAGTATCCGAACTGCAAGGCTCTTATACAGGAACCTACCTGAAGCCGATTTTGGAACGTGATCGGGAACGGACCAAGGCAAGGATGGAGCAATTAATCTCCAAATAATGGGTAATCGGAATGGCCGTTTGTATTCGCAAGCGGTCATATCTTTTTTCCCGTCCATCTAAAATGGTATAAGGAGGTCACTCGCATGGACTACGCAGCGGAAGCCTTGTCACATCTGCCAGAACATCTGGTACAAACGGCGAAGAATCTCTTCGACGGCCAAGACCCCGCACATGACTGGGAGCATAATCTGCGGGTGATCGGCATGTGTGAGCGCATCGGACGGGTAGAAGGGGCACAAATGACGGTTCTGCGCTTAGCTGCTCTGCTGCACGACATCGGACGGGCAGAGGAGCGAAGAACAGGAGAGTGCCATGCCGAGATCAGCGCGCGTCACGCCCAGGAGCTTTTGCAGAGGGAGGGGCGGGAATCAGGGCAAATCGAGCAGATTCAAGCCGCGATCCTCGCTCACCGCTTTCGCAAAGAGCGCCCGCCCGTTACGCTGGAAGAGAAAATACTCTTTGATGCGGACAAATTGGATTCCATCGGCGCGATTGGGGTAGCCCGCGCTTTTGCTTATTCCGGCGTGTTGGGACAGCCGATTGACACCAAGGACCCCGGGCAGCATACACCGCAAAAAGAGTTCGAATGGAAGCTGTCGCGCATCAAAGACAAGCTGTACACCTCTACAGCCCGGCAGATCGCCGAAGAAAGGCATCGCTTTATGACACAGTTTTTTGAACAGTGGGAAGAAGAAGTGCGAGGCATACGCTAACATGGACCGCTTGCAAAGAGAGGAGGGAAGCTGATGTTCCGATGGTTAGTCATGCTGTTCCTGAATGGTGCAGCTCTTTTTTACATCAGTTCGTGGTTCGATTCGATTACCATTGCGAATTTGTCTGTGGCGGTTTGGGCGGCTTTGGTGCTGGGGATCGTGAATACATTGGTCCGACCGGTGCTCATGTTGCTTACCTTCCCGCTGCATATCCTGACCTTGGGCCTGTTCTGGTTCGTTATCAATGCCGCTACATTCGCCCTGACAGCCTTTTTTATTGATGGCTTTGAGTTGGGACCATGGCCCGGCAATCTCGGCACCGTGATTGTCGCTGCGGCCTTGATGAGCTTTTTTGGATGGCTGATTGATTTGATTCTCGGAAAGAAAAAGAGATCATAAAAAAATCCCGCTTGTCCCTCATCGGAGGGGATACGCGGGATTTTCAAGTTTATCTTCACTATTTTTTCATCTCTTCAGATAGCTGCTTATCTCGGACTTGAGGAGGAACTGGTTCGTAAATCAGGCCAACCTTCAGGACTCCCGATAGATTTAGAGAAGAAATACGGGCAAAGAAATGATTGGACAACGTTTGTACCTTTTTCATTTTTCAACCACCCTCTCAAAGAAATTTTCCATGCGGGAAACAAGTTGGAACGAGCCAGGCAACAAAAGAGCAGATTGCATCAAAGCAGCGATGATGTTCGCAATAATTAGACTATAAGCATATTCTACCAAAAGGAGGGACAAGGTACAACTGGTTGCAAGCAAAAAAAGTACAATCTTCCTATTTCTTTTCTGGATTTCAGGATGATCAGGAACGTATGTATGTTTTGCGGGTGCATATCGGAAGTTGACCAGAAATGCAAGACCCATTGCTCCCAAAATTAGGAGATATATGTAAGGGGTAGGAACCGCCGGCAGATGCTTCAGAATATATCCGCCGGCGTTCATGAGAGAGAAGGTAGCGACCGCGCAGGTCCAAGGATTTCGCAGATGTACGCCCCCGGTAATCATGCGATACACAAAAAACAGGAAAGTGACGAGAAATACTTCTGCGATGATTCCAAACAATGCCGATACGATGAGCAAGGCAAGGCCGTTGATGATATTTAGCAGGACGATCTCGATGCCGTGAGCGAGCTGGCCAATCGAGTAAGGAGAATCCTCCGTCTTGATCTTTTTGGCGAGTTGTAAAGATATCTTCTCTGACCATGTCATATCATGATCCCTCCTAATCGCGATCCGATCGATTTGCAAAGGAAACATGGAAACGGGTTATGCCATTTTCAGAACAGACAGTGACTTTGCCTCCGTAACGCTCGGTTACAGATTTGACGATCGAAAGACCCAGACCTCCTTGCCCGTTTGTCTTCGTTGTATATCCGATGGAAAAGACTTCGTTCAGCTTATCCTCGGGGATGCAGGGGCCGCTATTTTCAATGATAAGAAAGAGTTCACGCTCGGATTGACCCCAATCCAGCCGGATATACCGATTTTCCTCAAGCTCGTAAGAAGTGGCACGAATGGCATTATCCAATAGATTTCCCAATATTTTGATTAAATCATAGGTTTTGATATGAGCAAATTGATTTCCAGTGGTTACATTCATGGTCAAAGGAATACGCTCTGCCAGACATAAGGCCATTTTGGACTGAAGCAAGGAGGAGACTGCGGGATTCTTGATTCCTCCCAGCACATGGGAGCTGGAATCTACCGTCTTCTCTGTGATCAGGATTTCTTGCAATAGCTGCTCTACGTACTCTTTCGCAAGATCATACAAACCCTTTTTCAAAAAGCCGTTAATAGCAGTGTAATGGTTTAGGGAGTCATGCTTGATCGAACGTATGGCAGTCAGCATATCGTGAATGCTTTTCAGATAAGGGGTCCCCGTCTCTTCTTCGACGCGATGAATGGTCAAGGTCAGGTATACTCGGAACAAGAAGACGATCAGAATAAATAAGACCAGGATCAATATTTGAAAGAGCATCTGAAATTGCGGGGTGTAAAGCTGTGCCAGAGTCGAATTGTTCTCTCTGAGAAAGAAGGACGTATTCATAAAGAGAATCAGCAAAAATTCGATGCTTCCTACCAAAATCAGCAGAAAAAGATAACGATTATATCGATTCCTCGGAAACAGGCGGCGTATATCAAATTTCATCTGCCGCAGGATCACCGCACAGA
This sequence comes from Brevibacillus panacihumi W25, assembly GCF_000503775.1. Lineage (GTDB taxonomy): Bacteria > Bacillota > Bacilli > Brevibacillales > Brevibacillaceae > Brevibacillus > Brevibacillus panacihumi_A. The sequence continues at coordinate 268,144 of NZ_KI629787.1, forward strand.
TCAGCAAAAGCCCCAGATAGAGAAGCCGTACCACCACCATCAGCATGTTTGTCGAGAGGATATCCAGCCAGTAAATCTGTTGACTGTTGTAAATGATCAGCAGGATAAATTCTGCCAGAATCATGGAGCCCAAGCTCGCGGTAGACATAAAGACCGCCCTGAGAAGACCGGGCTGATACAAAAAGTAGAAAATCAAGGTCATGCAAAGGAACATGGTTAATACTTTGGGTTGATAAGATACTTCATACAAGGCTAAAAGCTCGCCACATACGGACAAGAGAACAGCGAACAGCAAAGCTTTCTTCTTATGCTCGAATATCGAACGGTTAAACATCGCCAGACCAATGGTCAACAATAAGAAGGCTTCCGGTACGTCCACAAGAACGAATCGCAGTATAAGATCCAAGATGATGCCTCCTTTCAGTCCGAGATTCAAAAGACTGATCTATGGTAAATACATGTGGCAAATCTATGAAACAATAGGTAACAACATTTCTATCTTATGAAATAAGAAGAAAAATGTAAATGATACAACAAAGTGTTGCAAGAAGAAGCAGGGAGAACGGTTGTCGCCGCTACACACCTTTCGATACAATAGAGGGAAGAACGGGGATGAAAATCCTTGTGTTAGGGGGAAGCCTCATGCGCAAGACAAATGTGGGTCATCTTGCCCATCATTTCAACATGAATATTTTAAGCGGCGAAGAAGGACTAGGAAGAGAAATAACTGTGACGGATCTCAGTCGTCCTGGGCTGCAATTAGCCGGTTACTATTCCTATTATGCAGAAGAGCGGATACAACTCTTTGGATTGACTGAGGTTACCTTTTACAAGACGTTGTCGCGGGAAGAGCGGCTGGAACGAATGAATTTTCTCATGCAGGGGCAGACGCCTTGTTTTTGCGTAACCCGCAATTTGCCTGTGCCGGATGAGATGATCGAGGTATCGAACACGTACAATGTTCCGGTGCTGCAATCCCCGCTGGCGACCACGACACTGGTAGGGAAAGTAACCAACTACTTGGAGAACCGCTTGGCTCCCACGACCACGATCCACGGGGTGTTGACGGATATCTACGGGGTCGGTGTCCTGATCATGGGCGCAAGCGGGATCGGAAAAAGTGAAGCGGCCCTGGAATTGGTCAAACGCGGCCATCGCCTGGTGGCAGACGATGCGGTAGAGATTCGGCAGACCCAAGGCGGACAGTTGAGCGGCAGCGCGCCGGAGTTGATTCAGCATTTGCTGGAAATCCGCGGCGTAGGCATCATCAATGTCATGACGATGTTTGGAGCCGGGGCAGTGCGAAATGTGAAAAATATTGAGATGGTCGTGCAGCTGGAGCTGTGGGAGCCGCACAAGATGTACGAGCGGCTTGGCTTGGATGAAGAGACAGTCAAGATCATGGATATGGAGATTCCGATCATCACTGTTCCGGTACGACCTGGTCGAAACCTCGCCGTTATCATTGAGGTAGCGGCGATGAACTTCCGTTTGAAGCGGATGGGCTACAATGCAGCGGTTCACTTCTCGCGCAAACAATCCGACGCGATTCTGGAGGATGCCGAAGCGGATCTCTAATGAAGAAGAAGGGGACAAGCCGAAATGAGAAACACCACGCGTTATCCCGTTCACGGTGCCAATCCGTTGTGGCAGATGTACAAGACCGTGAGCTTCTGGAAGGTGATGAAAAGCTTTGCTGTGATTCAACTGGCCAGATACACTCCCTTCTTGTCCTGGAAGAACTGGCTGTATCGCACCTTTTTGCGGATGGAGGTCGGGGAGCATACCGCCATTGCGTTGATGGTCATGATGGACACCATGTTTCCGGAATTGATCAAGATTGGGCGAAATAGCGTCATCGGATACAATACGACGATCCTGGCGCATGAATACCTTGTGGATGAATACCGTCTCGGAGAGGTGAGGATTGGCGATAACGTACTGATCGGGGCCAATACGACGATTCTTCCGGGTGTGACGATCGGGGACGGGGCCATTGTAGCTGCAGGAACCGTCGTGCACAAGGATGTTGCGCCAGGCGCTTTTGTCGGGGGCAATCCGATGCAGGTTATCCGGGAAGGTACAGCAAGCAAGGAAACGGAATGATTGTGAAAGCGGGGGGACACTCAATAGTGTCTCCCCTTTTTTGCTCTTTTCTGACTATTCGTATCGCTGTTGACCATCCATACATTCCGTGATACTCTTCTACATAACACTTTAGTTTGCTACCATATTAGCAGAGTAAAGCAACGAGGCGCAGGAGGGTATCACGATGACAAAGCCGTTGGGATTTGAAAAGCCGTTGGGAATGCGGGATATATTGCCAGATTCGCTGGTCAAACAACGGCATTTGGAAAGAGCGCTGCGGAAGTGCATTGAACCCTGGGGATACGAGGAAATTTCCACGCCCTCCCTGGAGTATTACGATACAGTCGGGGTTGCCAGCGCAATTGTAACCGATCGAATGTTTCGCCTGTTGGACAAACAAGGACATACCGTCGTTTTGCGGCCAGATATGACGACGCCGATCGCACGGGTGGTTTCTTCCTTATATAAAGATGTGCCGTTGCCAATCCGTCTGTTTTACCAAGCGAATGTGTTTCGAGCCCAGGAAAAGGAAGCGGGCCGCAATGCGGAGTTTTTTCAGACGGGGATTGAGCTCATTGGCGATGCGTCGGAGGATGCGGATGCCGAAGCGATTGCCCTGGCTGTCTTCTGCCTGCGGGCGGCAGGTGTAGCGACGTTCCGAATCGCTATCGGTCATGTCGATTTCGTCGAGGGTCTGCTGGAGGAAGAGATTGCCGATGAAGAGGTGAAAAGCCAATTCCGCACCTTCCTGTATGAGCGGGATTTCGTCGGATACCGCCAGCTGCTGTCATCCCTGGAGCTGCCGGGGGAGTCGAAGCATCGATTGGAGTCCCTGCTCCGTCTGCGCGGCGGCAAGGGAAAGATCGACGAGGCCAGAGAATTGACGGTGAATGGAAAGGCGCGCAGAGCGGTCGATACAGTCGCTTCTCTCTGGGATGCGCTGGAAGCGTATGGGGTGACGGACGATCTTTTGCTCGACTTCAACCTGATCAGCAATTTGAATTACTACACAGGTGTTGTCTTTGAAGGATACGCGGCAGATCTGGGCTCGCCGCTGCTTGGCGGAGGACGCTACGATCATCTGGCAGCCCAGTTTGGACGCCCGGCGCCAGCTACAGGCTTTGCGATCAAAATGGATCGCCTCTTGCTGGTCACGCCAGAGATGGATGGCCCCCCGCCTGCTCGAGTCCTGCTGTGCTATACCGCGCAGCGACGACGTGAAGCGTTGGCGGAGGCGCAATTGCTGCGCGAGGATGGTCTGGTGGTCGTGACGAGGCTGATCGAACAAGAATCCGATGTAACGGACAGCGACAAGGCTGTGTACGCCAAAATAATCTGCATGACGCAAAAGGAGGAGTAGGAGATGAGCTCATTGGACCGTTCACAAAAACTGACCATTGCGATGCCGAAAGGGCGCATCTTTGAGGAAGCCGTCCACTTTTTGCAGCAGGCAGGCTTGCAGGTTACGGCAGAATTGCAAGACTCGCGCAAGCTGGTCATTCCCGTAGAAAACGCGCAGCTGGAATTTATCTTGGCGAAGCCGACGGATGTACCGACCTATGTAGAGTACGGCGTCGCGGATGTCGGGGTGGTAGGCAAGGATGTACTGCTGGAAGAAGAGCGCGACGTATACGAGCTGCTGGATCTGCAAATTGGCTACTGCCGAATGATGGTGGCCGGCATGCCGGATTGGAAGCCGACAGAGGCGCCGCGTGTCGCCACGAAGTATCCGAAAATCGCTTCTCGCTATTTTCGCGAGCAGGGGCAGCAGGTGGAGGTCATCAAGCTGAATGGATCGGTCGAGCTGGCCCCGATGATCGGGCTGGCGGATCGCATCGTCGACATCGTCTCCACGGGCCGTACCTTGAAGGAAAATGGGCTGATCGAGCTGGAGCATATCTGTGAAATCACGACAAGGCTGATCGCCAACCGCGCAAGCTACCGGATGAAAAGTGGGGCGGTAGACGATATTGCACAGAAGTTTATGGAGGTTATCCCTCGTTCAATCAGATAGAAAAGGGTGAGCAACATGCTGAGAATCATCCCAGCCGAGCAATACCAAGCCAAACGCTCTGTCGATTCGGGGACGAAAGAGCAGCAAGAAACGGTCAAAGCGATCCTCGCCGAAGTCAAAGAACGGGGGGATCAAGCGCTCCGTTCCTATACAGAGAAGTTCGACCGAGTGGCATTAGCCGATTTTCGCGTGAGTGAAGCGGAGTTCGCAGAGGCGGAGTCGCTTGTTTCCAAGGATGTGCAAGAGGCATTGAAAGAAGCAGCCGCCAACATTCGCGACTTCCATGAACGGCAGGTTCGCCAATCCTGGTTTTCCACCAAAGAGAGCGGAACGATCCTCGGCCAAATCATCCGTCCATTAAAACGAGTGGGATTGTACGTACCCGGGGGAACAGCCGCATACCCGTCCAGTGTCTTGATGAATGCCGTCCCTGCGAAGATTGCCGGAGTATCGGAAGTGGTGATCACGACGCCGCCTGGAGCGGATGGAAAAGTAAATCCGGCGATTCTCTTCGCTGCCAAAATCGCGGGTGTGACCGAGATCTACAAGGTAGGAGGAGCGCAGGCGATAGCGGCCCTCACCTACGGTACGGAGCAGATCAAAGCGGTGGATAAAATCGTCGGACCGGGCAATATGTACGTTGCGCTGGCGAAAAGAGAAGTGTTTGGTCTGGTCAGCATCGATATGGTAGCGGGTCCGAGCGAAATCGCCGTGCTGGCTGACGATACCGCCAATCCGCGTTATGTGGCAGCGGACCTGCTGTCCCAGGCCGAGCATGATCCGATGTCTGCAGCTGTGCTGGTGACCCCGTCGACAACTTTGGCGCAGGCCGTAGCGCAGGAAGTTGAACGCCAATTGGCCGATTTGCCGCGCAAGTCGATCGCGGAGGCTTCGATTCGCAACCATGGCGCGATTATTCTGGTAAACGATCTGGACGAAGGCTTTGCCGTGATCAATGAGATCGCACCGGAGCATCTGGAGATCATGACGGCAGATCCGTTTGCGCATCTGGGCAAGGTAGAGAATGCCGGGGCTATTTTCCTCGGGCCATACAGCTCTGAACCTGTCGGCGATTATTTTGCAGGCTCCAATCACGTGATCCCGACGAACGGCACCGCGCGTTTTTCCTCGCCTTTATCGGTGGATGACTTCATCAAAAAATCGAGTGTGGTCTCCTACAGCAGACGTGATTTGGAGGGGAATGGACATAAAATCGTGACCCTTGCCGAACAAGAGGGGCTGGCTGCACACGGCCGTGCCATATCAGAGAGGCTTCGTGACTTTACAAGTGAAGAGCAGGAGCGTGACAACGGATGAGCGAGCAGCAAAAGCGTACAGCGCAGATTGAGCGCAATACAAAAGAAACACAAATCGCCCTCACCTTCGGGATAGACGGCACGGGCGAGAGCAAGCTGGATTCAGGCGTGCCTTTTTTTGATCACATGCTGGACGCGTTTACCCGCCATGGCTTTTTCGATCTACAGGTGCAGGCCAAGGGAGATATCGAGATCGACTATCACCATACAGTCGAGGACATTGGGATCTGCCTGGGCAATGCTGTACGGGAGGCATTGGGCGATAAGAAGGGGATCAAGCGCTACGGCAACGCCTTCGTGCCGATGGATGACGCTTTGGCACAGGTCGTGATCGACATCAGCAACCGCCCGCATCTTGAATACCGGGCGACGTACCAGACGCCGATGGTGGGACAGTTTCCTACTGAGCTGGTTCACGAGTTTTTGTGGAAATTTGCTTTGGAGGCGCGCATCAACCTGCACGTGATTCTCCACTATGGTCACAATACGCATCATATGATCGAAGCGATTTTCAAGGCATTGGGCCGCGCACTTGATGAAGCGACAATGATCGATCCGCGCGTCAAAGGCGTTCCGTCTACCAAAGGGGTTTTGTAAAATGATCGGCATCATCGACTACGGCATGGGGAATTTGTACAGTTTGAGCAAGGCTTTGGAGCGGTTGGGGTACACCTATGAATTCGTCTCCCGACCGGAGCGGCTGAAGGAGTATACGGGGCTGATCCTGCCAGGAGTCGGTGCGTTTGGGGATGCTATCGCCAACATCAGGGAGCTGGGCCTGGTGGAAGGAATCCGGGACTATGCCGCTTCTGGCCGACCGATTCTCGGGATCTGCCTGGGGATGCAGCTTTTGTTTGACAAAAGCGAGGAGCATGGCGAGCACCAGGGCTTGTCCTTGCTCGCAGGAGAGGTCGTACGTTTTCAAGGGGAATACAAGGTTCCCCATATGGGCTGGAATCAGCTGGAGATCAAAGGCGATGGCGCCAGAAAGCTGCCGCTGCTGGACGGCGTGCAGACAGGCGATTATGTCTACTTCGTGCACTCGTACCACGTCCGGGTAAAGGCGAGGGACATCTTGCTGGCGACGACCGATTACTACCAGGACGTCACGGCGATCGCAGGGCAGGGAAATGTGTACGGCATGCAGTTTCATCCAGAAAAAAGCGGGGACACGGGCATGCGTCTCTTGCGTAATTTCGCGGTGCAGTGCGAGGGGGGCTTGGCATGAGTTTTATCATCTATCCGGCTATTGATATTCGAGGCGGCAAATGTGTTCGGCTGTTCCAGGGCGATTATGCGCAGGAGACCGTCTATGCGGACTCTCCGGTGGAAATGGCGAAGCGTTGGGTAGCTCAAGGAGCAGAATGGGTCCATTTGGTTGATCTGGACGGGGCGAAGGAAGGGAAGCCTGCAAACGCCGAATTGATCAAGGAAATCGCTCGTACCATTTCCGTTCCCGTCCAGGTAGGCGGGGGCATTCGCACAGAGGAGCAGATTGCTGATTACCTGCAAGCGGGAGTGGCTCGCGTCATCGTCGGTACTGCAGCTATCGAGGACGAGCCTTTTACCAAAAAAATTCTTGCGGCTCACGGCGACAAGATCGCGATCGGTCTCGACTGCCGCAATGGTCTTGTGGCTACGCGGGGCTGGCTGGAGACTACCGATGTGAAAGCGACAGAGCTGGCCCAAAAGCTCGTCTCCTATGGGGCAGAGACGTTTATCTATACCGATATTGCACGCGACGGCACCTTGACTGGACCCAATGTGGAAGAGATCGCGGGGCTGGCTGTCGCGACGGGCAAGTCCGTAATCGCGTCCGGCGGAGTCAGCAAGCTGGATGACCTGCTGACGCTTTCGGCACATGCGGCTGACGGGGTGTCCGGTGCCATCGTGGGCAAGGCGCTGTATACGGATGCTTTCACTTTAGACGAGGCACTGCGCCGCATGGGGGAGCGTGAGTAGGATGTTGGCAAAGCGTATTATTCCCTGCCTGGACGTAAAGGACGGACGTGTCGTAAAAGGTGTGCAATTCGTCGGGCTGCGCGATGCCGGGGACCCGGTGGAGCTGGCGAAGAAGTACAGCGAAGAAGGCGCAGACGAGCTCGTCTTTTTGGACATCTCCGCTTCTCATGAAGGACGTAAAACGATGGTGGATGTCATCGAGCGCACGGCAGCCAATATCACGATTCCGTTCACCGTTGGCGGCGGGATCAACAGCGTCGAGGATATGAAGCGAATCCTGCGGGCCGGAGCGGACAAGATCTCGCTCAATACAGCAGCTGTATTGCGACCGGAGCTGGTTCGCGAAGGGGCGACCGTTTTTGGCTCCCAGTGCATCGTAGTTGCCATCGATGCGAGAAAGGTCGGCGACGGGCGTTGGGAAGTGTATACGCACGGCGGCCGCAATGCGACCGGCAGAGTTGTCGTCGAATGGGCCCGGGAAGTGGAGGCGCTGGGCGCAGGAGAACTGCTGTTGACCAGCATGGATGACGACGGGGAGAAAAAGGGCTTTGGCATCGAGCTGACCCGCCGTGTATCGGAAGCAGTCGGCATCCCTGTCATTGCTTCAGGCGGAGCCGGTTCACGCGAGCATTTTTACGATGTGCTGACGGAAGGGAAAGCGGACGCAGCGTTGGCAGCTTCTATCTTTCACTATGACGAAACCTCGATACAAGCCGTAAAAGAGTATCTGCAATCCAAAGGAGTTGTAGTAAGGCCATGACAACAGAATGGAACTGGGAGCAACTGAAATTTGACGAAAATGGCCTGATCCCCGCGATCGTGCAGGATGCCGTAAGCAAAACGGTGTTGACCCTGGCGTATATGAATCGGGAATCGCTGCAAAAGTCGCTGGAAACGAAGGAAACCTGGTTTTGGAGCCGTTCCCGTCAAGAGCTGTGGCATAAAGGAGCGACCTCCGGGAATACGCAGCGAATCGTTTCCATAAAGGCTGATTGTGACGGAGATTCTTTGGTTGTTCAGGTCGTGCCAAGCGGTCCTGCCTGCCATACTGGGGCATACAGCTGCTTTGCCGGCGAAATGCTGCCAGAAGAGGAAAGCACAGAGAAGAGCGGATCTGACCGCTATGCCATCCTGGGGGAGCTGGAGCAGTTAATCGCCGAGCGCGAGGCAGAGCGCCCGGAAGGCTCCTATACCACCTACCTGTTTGAAAAAGGGGTCGACAAAATCTTGAAAAAGGTAGGGGAGGAAGCAGCGGAAGTCATCATTGCGGCGAAAAACCGCGATCCCCAAGAGTTGCGATATGAAGCATCCGACCTGATCTTCCATCTGCTGGTCTTGCTCCGCGAGCAAAAACTGCCATTGGATGAAGTATTGTCGGAATTGGAACGACGCCGTTGAAGCCGAAGCCATTCTCTTTCCAGAGGATGGCTTTTTTGATACTATTGAAAAAATAACAGACAATTCTGTATTCCCTGCAATGGGAAGAGGAGGAAAGTAGTGACTGCACAGCGGCTTTGGCCTTTTTTGCTGATCATTCTCATGTTGAGCGGCATGTTATCCATGCCCGTCCAGGCGGAAGAAAGGGTGCTGCGTGTAGCATTTGATAGAGCCTTGCCTCCTTTTTCCTCGGCGGACGAGAACGGACATCACATCGAAGGCTTCAACATCGACTTGATCCAGGCCATCGCTACGCAACATGACTGGAGATTGGAGTATGTACCGCTCGACTGGGAGGATGCCGTAAACGCCTTGCAGACGGGAGCCGTCGATGTAGTGGTCGGGATGAAATACACCAGTCGCTACGACGAGATTTTTGATTTTAGCGAAGCTTTTTTTACCATGTCAGAGGTGCTGCTTGTTCCGCGAGAGGACGAATCCATTTATACATTGAATCAGCTCAGCGAAAAAGTAGTGGCCATCCAGCGCTCGCACAGCAGCATGGAGCTTTTGGAGAGCGTGCGAAGAGTCAAAATGAATGTCTCCTTCAGTCAAAAGGAAGCCTTGGAAAATCTCCTGCGAGGACGGGCTGACGCTTTCATTGGGAATCGCTGGACAGCGGAGTATGTGCTGCGTCAGGAAAATCGGCTGGAAGAGTACGAAATGCGCTCGGGTCTGATTAATCCGACCGATTACGCATTTGCCGTTCGGGATGGTCACACAGAGCTTCTGCTCAAGCTGAACGAGGGCTTGAACCAATTATATCGGGACGGCACCTATTCACGCCTTTACAGCGAATATTTTGAACCGTATTCCCCGCATCTGACGGACTGGTGGCGCAAGCTGGTCATTGGTCTGCTATTCGTGCTGGCGCTGGGGATTATTTCGCTCGCCCTCTTTTTTGCCTGGAACAAGCGGCTGCAAGCAGAAGTGAGGAGACAGACGGCGGTTCTGGCGGATGTACTGGCATTTCAGCGAAAAGTGCTGGATCACACGGAAAGCGCTATTCTCTCTCTAGACGTATCAGGACGAATTACCTTGATCAATCAGGTAGGGTGCCGCCTGCTGGAGATTGGGGACGAGGCTTTGGGCAGGCATATTGTCACCTTGTTGCCTGAATTGCCCATCGAAGAGGCGTTCAGAAAGCCGACGCACCAGTATGAAGGGGAGTTCCAGCGGGGAGAGGAGTCGCAGCGAGACTTTCATTACTATATGGCCCCATTCGCCAATGCTGCCAAGGAGCATGTCGGCTGGATCGTCACCCTTGCGGAGCGAACCGATCAAAAGCGCATGCAGACGCGTTTGATTGCCCAGGAGAAAATGCGGTCGTTGGGCCAATTAATAGCAGGGATCGCGCATGAGATGCGAAACCCGTTGACTGCAATCAAGGCATTCGTGGAGATGCTGCCGAAAAAAATCGACGATCCGCGCTTTCGCTCCGAATTGCTTCGCTATGTGCCGGAAGAGATGGAGCGTTTGAATCGCATCGTGGAGGATTTGCTGGACTACTCTCGGTCGCGTCCGATCCAATTGCAGCCGACTCGCGTGAAAGAAATCATTCAATCCGTTCTCGTGCTGTTTGCCAGGCGATTTGAGGCTGAGCACATCCAGGTGAAGGTTCAAGCGGAAGACGAGCTGTTCGTGCTCGTGGACAGAGGCAGAATCAAGCAGGTGTTGATTAATCTTGTGCTGAATGCGATGGAGGCAATGGCATCCTGTGAGGACAAGGAGCTGATCATCAGTGCCGAAGAAAAGGCAGGCGAGGTGTTGGTGTCTGTAACGGATACGGGCGAAGGCATGCAGGAGGAGCAGTGGAACAGGCTATTTGAGCCTTTTTATACAACCAAGTCGCAAGGGGTTGGACTCGGCCTGTACATCAGTCAAAAAATCATGTGGGAGCATGGAACCCTGCTGACAGGAAGCAGTACCGCTGGAAAAGGAACGACCTTTACCATGCGGCTTGCTTGTGCCAATGAGCCCACTTGCGGAAAGGAGGAAAAACATGCCGCACTTGTTGATCGTGGATGACGAGCCCTCGATTTGCGTTTCCCTCTCATTTGCTCTGGAGGATGAGTACACGGTGTGGACTGCTACGGATCCGCAGGAAGCTCTGGAAATCGTTCGGACCAAGGAAATAGACTGCGTGCTGTTGGATCTGAGTCTGGGCACATACAGTGGTCTGGAACTGCTGGCAACCTTCAAACAGATCAAGCCGGAGATGACCGTGATCATGATGACGGCATACGGAACGATCGAATCCTCGGTGCAGGCCATCAAAGCAGGGGCTTACCATTATTTGGCAAAACCGTTGCGCATGGACGAAGTCAAGCTGCTTTTGCACAAGGCGTTGGATTACCGGAATCTTCACAGGCGAGTACAAGCATTGAGCGAAGCGGTTCGACAGCAGCAATCCTACGCGGGGATTGTCGGAAAGGGACCCGCCATCCAGAAGGTTTTTCAATTGATCGAAAAGGTGAAGGACATCTCCTCCAGCATTTTGATCACAGGCGAGAGCGGGACAGGAAAGGAATTGGTAGCGCGGGCGATCCATTTTGAAGGAAATCGCAGGGACGCGCCTTTTTCCGTCATCAATTGTGCCGCAATACCGGAAGCGCTGCTGGAAAGTGAATTGTTCGGACATGAAAAAGGCACATTTACAGGTGCGTACCAAAGCAAGCAAGGGTTGTTCGAGCGTTCCCAGGGAGGTACGGTCTTTCTCGACGAAATTGGAGAAATTCCGATCGCGCTGCAAGCGAAGCTGCTGCGGGTCATCCAGGAAAAGGTGGTGACGCCGCTGGGAAGCTACGAAACGAAGGAAGTAGATATTCGCATCATTGCGGCAACCAATCGACAGCTTGAAGAAGAAGTGGCACGCGGGCGATTTCGGGAGGATTTGTTTTACCGCTTGAACGTCATTCCGATCCGCACTCCTTCTTTAAGGGAACGAAGAGAGGATATACCCCTTCTGCTGGAGCATTTTCTATGTCATTCAGTCGTCACATTGGGAAAAGGCACAAAAAGCTTCTCCGCCGAAGCAAAAAAATGGCTGTACGGCTACGCCTATCCGGGGAACGTGAGGGAATTGGCGAACATTGTGGAATACGCAGTCGCCCTGTCGCAGGGGGAAGTGATTACGTTGGATGAGCTGCCTCCGGCTCTGATGGAACGGACGAGCAGTCAGCGTCAGACCGATCGCGACCAGGAGGGCATTGTAATTCCGTCAGGCGTAACCCTGGAGGAGGCGGAGCGTCGGATTATTATGCATGCGCTGGAATCGCACGGAGGACATCGGAAAAAGACGGCTGAACAATTGGGAATCAGTGAGCGCGGCTTGAGACAGAAGCTGAAACAATATCAAGAGATCCTATGAATCCGCAAAAACGGCAAAAAATTCCGCTGGGCAAGGGAGTTTTTTGCCGTTTTTCGTGCGGGTTGGCGTTGTGATCTGAATAAAATGCCGATCTTGGGGATTGGCATGGGGATTGCAATTGTTTAGAAGAATGAAAGCGATTTCATAAATAGAGGGGGATTTATCATGTTTCAGAAAAAAGTGATTGCCATCCTGTCATCTGCATTGCTGGCATTGACTGTTACGGCCTGTGGGGGACAGTCGTCGGCACCCGCGCAGGGAGATGCCAATGCTGGAGGGGCTGCAGCTCCAAGCGGCGGCGCAGAACAGAAATTCCTGACGATCGCGACGGGCGGCAGCTCCGGTCCGTACTACACCATCGGAGGGGCAATGGCGAAGGTTTACAAGGACAAGCTGGGCTACAACGCTTCTGTCCAGTCGACGGGTGCCTCCGTGGAAAATATCAATTTGATCAAAAGCAAAAAGGCAGACTTGGCTTTCGTGATGTCTGATGTAACGACGTTTGCCTACCAGGGAGAAGAAAACTTCAAGGATAGCGGGGCCATTAAAGAATTGCGCGCGATGGCGGGGTTGTACCTCAACTACGTGCAGATCGTCACCCTGAAAGACCGCAATATCAAATCGGTGCATGACCTGAAAGGAAAACGCGTCGGTGTCGGTGCGCCCAACTCAGGTGTAGAAGTGAATGCGCGCATGGTGCTGGCTGGTCATGGCATTACCTATGACGACATCAAGGCAGACTATCTCTCTTATGCGGAAGCGATTGAGCAGCTGAAAAACAATACGATTGATGCGGCCTTCGTCACATCGGGCTTGCCGAATGCGTCGGTGATTGATCTGGTGACGACCAAAGATGTGGAAATCGTTCCGATTAAAAAAGAAGACGTGGAGAAAATGGCCGAGAAGTTCCCGTTCTTTGTCTCAGCCGAGATTCCTTCCGGCGTATATAAGAACGATGAAGCGGTGCAAACGGCAGCCATTCGCAACATTCTTTTGCTGAGTGCCGATTTGTCGGAAGAGCAGGCGTACAATCTGACGAAAACCTTTTTTGAAGAATTGCCTGCCCTGCAAGCAGCCCATAATGCAGCCAAAGAGATTGATGTGAAGGAAGCGGGCAAAGACCTGGTCGTGCCGTTGCATCCAGGTGCAGAGAAGTACTACAAGGAAGTTGGAGCTTTGAACTAATGTAAGCAGAAATGCAGAGATTTTGCAGGGGAAGGAAGGAGGAACAATCATGCGCAAACGGCTTTCTGTCTTTTTCCTTCTCTTGATGATGGGGCTTGTCTTGATCGGGCCCCATCCCTATTTGGAGCTCCACGATTTCCATCGGCAGAAATTGCTTGGCGTCGTGCCGTTGCAGATACAAGACCAATTTCAAATTGAATGGATTCACTCGGTCGAGCTCACCCCTTGGCGCGAAACCTACAAGGTCGCCGGATTTTCAGGGATGGAGCTGGCAGCGACTTCTTTCCAATCCTATGGCGCAGGGGTCCCGGTTCATTTTCAAGACCAGCAAGGAGTTCAGGTCAAGGTGCAGGACGGATGGATCACGGTCACTGGCCTGCATGAGAAACGCGACCAGGTGCTTTACCTGATTACACGAGACGATTACATGCTGCGAGCCGGCGGGAGAACCTGGAAACTGGCCGATGTAGTGCCGTTGGGGTCTTCACTGGGGCTGTCGGTGGGCTGGTATCCCTGGTGGTACCGTTTTACTGCCGGATTAAACGAGAGAGGAGTGACACAAGGTTGAGCCAAGAAATCAAAATGCCTAATGAAGAAGAGATCCGTGTGAATGAAAGCAAAGCCCAGGAAGTTTTGCAGGAATACGACTTGGAGGCCGGCTATCGCGGATTTTCCAAAAAAGGGATGAGTCTGCTCATTACATTGATTGCGGTGGCTTTCGCCCTGTATCACATGTATGCAGCGTATGCGATTCCACTTGTGACGCTAAAGCACCGTTCCTTGCATGTCGCGATCATTCTGTGTCTTATTTTTTTGCTGTATCCAGGCTGGAAAAAGGCATCACGCAAAACCTTGTCCCTGTTGGATGGGATTTTGGCCCTCGCAGCCTTGGGCACGGCGGGCTATATTTTTATCTATTACCTGGAAATCGTGAATCGGGGCGGCATCCCTTCCACGCTGGATGTTGTTTTTGCGGTCATTACTT
>NZ_KI629787.1:290000-541357 GCF_000503775.1 Brevibacillus panacihumi W25
GTTTACAAGACGAGTCGGCTTGTGGCATGGCTGCGCTTCTGGTACGATACTTGGAGTGCTGCTCCTACGATGTTGGAGGTTTTATGAAAGAAAATAAAAGTAGTGTCAAAAAAACTGTCGTTACCTTTCAGCAAGACGCTGCGTTTTTTGTGGAACGCGGGATGAAATGTTTACATCGATATGACTATGAAAAAGCGTTGCGTTCTTTTCGCCGAGCGATAGAGCTTGAGCCAACGAATGCCGAATGCCATTGTCATCTGGCTAGTGCATTGGCGGAGACCGGCAAATTCGAGATGTCGAATGAAGTGCTGGCTGAAGTGATTGAAAAGTGGGATCCTAGTTTAGTAGAAGTATATTTTTATATGGCCAACAACTACGCGAATCTGGAAGATTTCGAGATGGCAGAGGAAATGGCAATTCGCTATCTGCAAGAAGACGCCAACGGACCTTATCGGGAAGATGCAGAGGAATTGCTTGATTATATTTATTTTGAATTGGATATGCCGCCGCGCCATTTTCTCCCCAGTGAAAACGAGGACATCTACAGCAAGCATGAGAGAGCCCGTCGCAGTTTGGAAGAAGGGCGTTTTCTTGAAGCGTTGGATACGCTGAAGGAGATTGTTGAGACAGACCCATCCTTTTTACCGGCTTGGAACAACCTGTCCCTGGCATATTACTATGTAGGCGATTTTGAACTGGCATTGGATACCATCCAGAAGACCCTGGAGATGGAAAATGGCAATTTGCATGCCCTTTGCAACCTGGCAGTGCTGCTCTCCCACCAGAACCATACAGGTGAACTGCTCAAGCTGATGGACATGCTAAAAAAAGTCGTTCCGTTTCATCCGGAAAATACGTACAAGCTGGCGACCACCATGGGAGTTCTCGGACAGCACGAAGAGGCCTTCATGCACTACTATCGCATGCTGAGATCGGGAAAACCCCACGAAGCGTGCACCTACCACTACGCGGCGATCTCGGCTTATTTGAGCGGACGTAAGGATCAGGCGTTGCGCTGGTGGCAAAAGGCCAAGCAGCTCGATCCGGAGGCGGGGATCGCGGACCAGTATATTCAGATGGTAAAAAACGAGCAGGAAGGGGAAACTATAAAACCTATCCCCTACCAGTACAATCCGCCGCAACGCGAGGTATCCTGGGAAAATGCTTCTTTTACCGGAGTAGAGGACTTTAAGTCCGACCCGATGATTCGGGCATCCCTGCTGTGGGCTTTGCAGCACGGGCGCGATGAAGTGAAGGTAGCGGTTCTGCAAACTCTGTCCCTGATCGCTGACGATGAGGCAGAACAAGCGGTTCGTCAGTTTTACGAGCAGACGACTGATACCCAGCTACAAAAATTGGCTTTGCTGGCGCTAGTGGATATGGGAGCCACCTTGCCCTGCACCGCCCCGCCTGCGACGAAAAAGCGTCCAGCGGCTCGCAAAAGCCAGCAGGCCGAGGAATCCGTAGAAGAAGTCATCCACCGCCTGCTGCATGAGGCAGGCCAGCCGGAAGCGGCCAAATGGTGCCTGAACGCATGGCGTCAGTTCCAGCAGCAATCAACCGTTGAGGCAAGGCAAGTGCGTAAAACGGTAGCATGGGTTGCTGCGCTGGAATATGTATACGCAACTGTTACGAATCAAAAAGTGTCGCAGGCTTCTCTGGCAAAAAAATACGGCGTATCGGCAGCTACTGTGGCAAAGTGCGTCAAATTGATGTCTGCACTTGATTTTAAATAGATTATTACTTTATAATTAGTTTAAAGTAGATCTAATCATTGTTGTGTTTGAGAAGGAGGACGAGTCACATGAGCGATCAAAAAATTTATGACGTCATCATCGCCGGAGCCGGTCCAGCCGGAATGACGGCTGCTGTATATACATCTCGTGCCAACATGAGCACCTTGATGCTGGAGCGTGGAATTCCGGGCGGTCAAATGGCCAATACCGAAGAAATCGAAAACTACCCTGGCTTTGGTTCCATCCTGGGACCTGATCTGTCGACAAAAATGTTCGAGCATGCACAACAATTCGGTGCCGAGTACGCTTATGGCGAAATCAAAGAAGTTCGTGATGAAGAACCATACAAGCGTGTGATTGCGGGCGACAAGGAATACCTGGCGAAGTCCGTGATTATCGCGACAGGGGCTGAGCACCGACTCCTGGGAGCACCAGGCGAAAAAGAACTGTCCGGCCGTGGTGTCTCGTATTGTGCAGTGTGTGACGGCGCCTTTTTCCGCGGCAAAGAGCTGGTTGTCGTAGGCGGTGGAGACTCCGCGGTAGAAGAAGCTGTGTTCCTTACCCGCTTTGCTTCCAAAGTTACGATCGTACACCGTCGCGATCAGTTCCGCGCACAGAAAATCCTGCAAAAACGCGCGATGGAGAACGAGAAAATCTCCGTGATCTGGGACACCCAGGTAAAAGAAATCCGCGGCGAAGGCAAAGTGCAGTCTGTTCTGCTCGAAAACGTCAAAACAAATGAGCAAAGCGAATTGGCTACTGACGGTGTCTTCATCTACGTCGGGATGGATCCGCTGACAGAGGCCGTCCGCAATCTGGGCATCACCAATGAAGCTGGTTACATTTTGACAGATGAAAAAATGAAAACCAAAGTAAAAGGCGTTTTCGCCGCAGGTGACGTTCGTGAAAAAATGCTGCGTCAAGTCGTTACCGCAACAGGCGACGGATCGATTGCCGCTCAATCCGCTCAGCATTATGTAGAAGAATTGAACGAAAAGCTGCAGGAACAAAATGTCACAATCTCTTAACTTGGTTGTAACATAAGTGAAATATTTGAGGGGTAAGATAAAGACAATGAATTAACCCCCTTATCTATATAAACCTGATTGGCGTGGCTGAAGTGTAAGCCACGTCTCTTTTTTTCCAAAAACGGCATCATCAGGAGAGAAACGCAAAAGGATGCGAAAAAGCCGATTGATATGGTATGCTATTGTCAGAATCGTAGGAGGCGAGTTGCGTGACTGAAATGGGAAAAGACAAGGCTATTAACTTGCTCATCATCACAGGGATGTCCGGGGCGGGGAAAACAGTAGCTGTACAAAGCCTGGAGGACCTGGGTTTCTTTTGTGTAGACAACCTGCCGCCAGTGCTGATTCCCAAATTTGCCGAAATGGTACTGCAATCTGGCGGAAGCATCGAGAGGGTTGCTCTGGTCATCGATCTTCGCGGTCGGGAGTTTTTTGAAGACCTCTCCCAAACAATCGATCGGCTGAATGAAATGGACAGACTGTCCTTCCATATCTTGTACCTGGATGCAAGTGATCAGACGCTCGTTTCCCGCTATAAGGAAACACGCCGACGCCATCCGCTCTCATCGAACGGTTCTCCTCTGGAAGGCATTCATGCTGAGCGCCGCCTGTTGCAAGAGATGAAGGGCTGGGCGCATCAGATTATCGATACCAGTCAAATGAAACCCGCACAGCTTCGGGAGAAAATAATCAGTCAGTACGGACAGCAAGGATCGCCGCTGACCATCAATTTGCAATCGTTCGGCTTCAAGTACGGTTCACCAATTGATGCTGACTTGATGTTTGACGTGCGTTTTCTGCCTAATCCGCACTACGTGGACGAACTGCGTCCCAAAACCGGGAAGGATCAGGATGTGTCGGACTACGTAATGAATCAAAAAGACACCAAAGAATTCATCGAAAAGCTGACTGATTTTCTGGCATACACCTTGCCGCATTATCAGCGAGAAGGCAAGAGCCAATTGGTGATCGGCATTGGCTGTACAGGAGGAAAGCATCGATCGGTCGCCATCGTGGAGCATTTGGCGAGAACCTTTGGACAGGACTTCACGGTTCGGACCAGCCACCGTGACATCGAAAAGAGCAAGTAAGCATATGAATGGTAGGAAATCATGGATTTGGTTCGGATAAAGGGTCAGCTGTAAAAGAGGGATAATGGGGTGACATATGCCGACGAAGGGAATGGGGAGGCCGCAGCGAAAGGAAATGCGGATTGTCGTCATCGGCGGGGGAACAGGGTTGTCCGTACTTCTGCGCGGTTTAAAGTACGAGCCGGTTCATATCACCGCGATCGTGACTGTCGCTGATGACGGTGGAAGCTCCGGTCGTTTGCGTGCGGAGATGGATATGCCGCCGCCGGGGGATATCCGCAACGTCTTGACGGCGTTGGCGGATACGGAGCCATTGATGGAGAAAGTAATGCAATACCGCTTTTCGGCAGGGACCGGATTAGCCGGGCATAATTTGGGAAATCTACTACTTGCAGCAATGAACGAGATTACAGGTGATTTTGTTACCGCTGTCAAGGCCCTGAGCGGCGTTTTGGCGGTACGCGGGGATGTGTTGCCTGCGTCTACGCAATCCATTCAGCTCGTCGCAGAGATGACAGATGGAGCGCTCGTTGCGGGAGAATCGCAAATTCCCTTGGCGGGGAAAAAAATCAAGCGCGTGTTTCTGGAGCCTTCTGATGCTGCTCCGTTGAACGAAGCCCTGCTTGCGATTGCGGATGCGGATGCGATCCTGATTGGTCCAGGCAGTCTTTACACCAGCATTATACCGAATCTGCTGGTGCGTGGACTGTTTTCTGCTGTCAGCCGCTCGACGGCCCCGAAGATCTATATTTGCAATGTCATGACACAACCTGGTGAAACGGATGGATTTGCGGCTTCCCACCATGTTCAAGCCATGTATCAGCACGTGGGAGAAGCCTTTTTGGATACAATAATTGTGAATTCAGCGAAATTGCCTCTTCATGTATTGGAGAAATATGCGGAAAAGGGAGCCAAACCGGTCCGTTGCGACCTGAAGCAGCTGCGCCAACTGGGCTTGCAAATCGTGGCGAAACCATTGGTTACGTTTGAGGATGGCTATCTGAGGCATGATGCTCATGCAGTGAGCAGGCAGGTCGTTTCCCTTCTCAAGCGCAGGCGAAGGAGCTGAAGAGAGTAGAAGGAGTGGGTGTCCATGTCATTCGCCGCGCATACCAAAAAGGAATTGACGATGCAGGAGGCCGGCGATTGCTGCAGCAAAGCAGAGTTATCCGCATTGATTCGGATGAACGGGAGCCTGCAGTTCGGCTCAGGTCGGCTCATACTGGATGTGACGACGGAAAATGCGGCGATTGCCAGAAGGATCTATACATTGATCAAGCGGCTCTTTAGCATCCATGCTGAGCTTCTGGTCCGTAAAAAAATGCGCCTGAAAAAAAACAACGTCTACATCGTACGAATTCCACACAAGGCGAATGAGGTCTTGCAGGATTTGGGCATCATGGATCAGAGCATGTCGTTTATTCCGGGGATTGCACCGGAAGTGGTGAAGAAATCATGCTGCCGTGCTGCCTATCTGCGCGGAGCATTTTTGGCCGGCGGATCTGTCAATCATCCCGAGGCCTCCAGCTATCATTTGGAGATCTTCACTTCCTACCAGGATTTTTGTGAAGCTTTGACCAAGATGGCGAATCGCTATAAATTGAATGCAAAGTGCATTGAACGAAAAAAAGGTTATGTGCTCTACATCAAAGAAGGTGAGAAGATCACCGAGTTTCTCAGTCTGATTGGTGCGCACCAGGCCTTGCTGTACTTCGAGGATGTGCGCATCGTCAAGGACATGCGCAACTCTGTAAACCGCCTGCACAACTGCGAAATCGCCAACATCAACAAGACGGTGAACGCGGCAACGCGCCAAATGGAGAACATCCAGCTCATCGATCAGGAGATGGGGTTGGAGAATTTGCCCAAGCGCCTGCGGGAAGTGGCAGAGCTTCGACTGATCCACCCGGATATCAATTTAAAAGAGTTGGGAGAAATGATCCCAAGTGGAGTTGTCAGCAAGTCGGGAGTGAATCATCGCCTGCGAAAAATTAACGAAATCGCTGACAAATTACGAGAAAAACAAAATGTTTCTCTCTAAAACCGTGCTATACTATAGGATAATGATTCTTTCGCGTAAGGAGGTCTATAGATGGTTCAGCAGCAAGTAACGGTCAAGTTGAAAACCGGTTTGCAAGCGCGTCCGGCCGCTTTCTTCGTACAAGAGGCCAATCGTTTTGCAGCCGAGGTATTCGTTGAAAAAGACAACAAGAAAGTAAACGCCAAAAGCATCATGGGAATCATGAGCCTCGCCATCAGTTCTGGAACGGATATTACGATTAGTGCAGAAGGGCCAGATGCAGGTCAGGCTGTTTCAAGCCTTACCCAACTGGTTAGCAAAGAAGAATAGGCAACAAGCAAGGACAAAGACACTTTCCCCGCTGGAAGGTGTTTTTTCATTACATGATTTTACGTTCATCAGGGCATTGCTAAACCGTGCAGGGAAAAAACTCGACCGATCAGGAAAGGGGGAGCAACGCATGATTGAACGTGATTCAATCTATGAGGGCCGCGACGCCTATGACATGGATATCGATCGGATGGTCAACGAAGGGCTGGGAGGAGGCCAAGTGACCGAGCAGAACGGCTTAATCGAGGAGACATCTGTGGACACATTGGCCGGTGCGACATCAGAAGAGCAGGCCCTTTATGACGATGAACAGATGACGTAGGCATCAGCATGCAAGCCGAATAAAGCCGAGCAGGGGGAAGTGAGGACCTATTCCCTCGTCTGCTCGGCTTTTTATGTATCAAAAAACACCCGCTTCGCCACGGGTGTTCTTTTCATTTCCGTATAGCTTTATTTTTTGGCTGCCGCTTCGGAAGAGATCACCTTGTCGATCAAGCCATACTCCAGTGCTTCAGCAGCTGAAAGGAAGTTGTCGCGGTCAGTGTCCTTCTGGATGCGCTCCAGCGGTTGACCGGTACGCTCTGACAGGATTTGGTTCAGCTTGTCACGCATTTTCAGAATGCGTTTGGCCGCAATCTCGATATCGCTCGCCTGACCTTGAGCGCCACCGAGCGGCTGGTGAATCATGACTTCGCTGTTCGGCAGAGCAAAACGTTTACCCTTCGCCCCTGCAGCAAGCAGGAACGCTCCCATGGAAGCAGCCATACCGATGCAAATCGTCGATACATCCGGTTTGATAAAGTTCATGGTATCGTAAATCGCCATGCCTGCTGTAATGGAACCGCCAGGGCTGTTGATATAGAGGTGAATGTCTTTATCAGGGTCTTCTGCCTGAAGGAACAACAACTGGGCAACTACGATATTGGCTACCGTATCATTGATGGGAGTTCCCAAAAAGATAATTCTATCTTTAAGCAGGCGCGAATAAATATCATACGCACGTTCACCACGGTTGGTCTGTTCAATGACGGTTGGAATCAAATTCATGTGCATCTAGTTCTCCTCCTCTCTTTGTAAGAATATCATACAGCAAAAGGTCAGTAAAGGTCAAACATTTATGTATGGGTCCTCTCTACCATGATTGCCAGTTGTCATCACCTTAAACCTGGCGCGGGAAAAACGCTGTGTGCGTCTACTTTTCCTTTGTTTCATCCACTTCCTTCAGTTCGACGCTCAGGCGCAGGGTGGCGGCCATTTTTTTACCTTTGATGATGGTATACTCCTCAATCTGGTTCATCTGCAGCTGCTGGATGGCTTCACCCAAAGCAGTTTCATCCTGATAGGGCTGAATCGTCAACAGACATTCCTCGTCGCTTGCCTCCTGATAGATCAAATAAAAACGTTCTCCGGCGATGGTCAACACCTCCTTGTAAAGTTATCCACAAAATTATCCACAGCTTGTGCACAAAAACATTTGTTCGCGGAATAGACGGGGAAAAACCTTCATGAGTAAAATGTTAGAAAATAAAGGAGGAAAAATCAAACTTTAAGCGTATGTTACATTATTGGATAGTATTTCTATTATAAGAAGGAGTGTATCAAATGCTTCGTAAAGTTCCAGCAATGCTGCTGACGGCTGCTCTTTTGACAGGCAGCGTGTCAGCAACAGCGGCTTTTGCCGAGACAGCACCAGTGCAACAGCAAAAAATCAATGTAACCCTGAATGAAAGACCACTAGCTTTCCCACAAGACGTCGTAACGGAAAACGGAGTGGCTTATGTAAACGCGAGTACCCTCGCCATCGCACTCGGCGGAACTGCAGCATGGGACAGCATGATCAAATCCGTGTTGATCGCCAAAGACAATAACTACGCTTTGCGCATGTATGAAAACAGCACTTTTGCCTACAAGAACGGCAAGGAAATCCGAGTTCCTGCTCCGCCTCGTACGACTACCGGCGCTGTTCTGGTGCCACTCGTATACGTAGCGCAAGAATTGGGTGCTGAGGTTACCTATGACGAGAAAACGCTCACGTACAACCTCCAGATTGAAATTGTGAAATAGGTGCTTCGCCATCATTTCGTAAATACTTGACGTCTTAGATTCAGGACCACTTCTATTGCAGAGGTGGTCATTTTTGTCTCGGTGGTTTCATTTTTTGTTCAATATAATAATGGAAAAAATATTTAGGTGAAAAACCATATTTTCTATTGCAAATTTTCTCATTTGTCTTACAATAGGTTACAGTTTCGATCGTTTTTATCCTTTGTCTGCAAAGGAAAAGGGGGAAGAATGGCTATGAAAAAACAGAAAACATTGTCAATTCTAGCAGCAGCCTTTACAGTCAGTGCCCTTTTGGCAGGTTGTGCTGGAGGAGGCGGCGGCACGGGTACGCAGCAATCGGGCGGTGAAACGCCAGCGCAAAATTCGGGCAGCGGCGGAGGCGGCGGAGGCGGTGCTACTGAGAAGCTGGTCATTGCAGTCGTAGGGCCGATGTCCGGACAATACTCTGATTATGGAAGCACTGCCAAGGCGGGCGCAGAATACGCCCTGAAGGAAAAGCAGGAAGCTTTCAAACAGCTTGGATTCGACGTGCAATTGTCCTCACAGGATGACCAGGCAGACCCGAAACAAGGGGTAGCGGTCGCACAGATGCTGATCTCCAATCCTGATGTTATCGGTGTAGTTGGACATGCTACGACAGGTGCTTCTGTCACAGCAGCAGCGCAATACGATCAGGAGAAGCTGGTCATGGTATCTCCATCTGCGACTGGTTCCGACCTGACCGAGCAAGGCAAGAAGATCGTGCACCGTATCTGCGCGCGCGATGACCAACAAGGCTCCAAAGCAGCTATCTATGCGAAGAATTCGCTGAACGTCAAGAACGCTTTTATCATGCATGACAAGCAGGCGTACGGCCAGGGCTTGGCAGATGAGGTGAAAAAGCAGTTCGAGAAGGATGGCGTACAAATCCTGGGCTATGAAGGGGTAACAGCAGGGGAGAAGGATTACGGCGCTGTATTGAACCAAATCCTCGCTACCAAGCCGGAAATGATCTACTTCGGCGGATACTACTCTGATGCTGGAATCATCGTCAAGCAAGCTCGTGAAAAAGGCTTCACCGGCATCTTCATGGGTGGGGACGGCTACGACTCTGCGGACCTGGTGAAAATCGCAGGTGCAGAAAATTCCAACAACGTCGTCTTTACGTCTACTGTAGGAGACGTAGGGGCTACGGAAGAGGGCAAAAAGTGGATTGCTGATTTTGAATCGGCGACCGGAAACAAGGTCGGTATCTTCACTTCCTTCGGTTATGACTCCATGGGCGTTATGCTGCATGGTCTGGAAGAAGCGATCAAGGCCAATGGCGGCAAAAAGCCAACACGTGAGCAAGTACTGGAAGCCGTACACAACATCAAGGACTACAAAGGCAAATTTGTGAATGTAACCTTTAATGAAAAAGGGGACAACGAATTCGCTTCTGTCTATGTCTATAAATATGAGAACGGTCAAAAGGTGTACATCGGCGAAGCGAAATAACAAGGAATCACATTTGAAAAAGCAAAACCCTGGGGATGGATGCTCCAGGGTTTTGTCTTGGATCACATAGTAGGGAAGTCAGATGCCTTGCTTGCTGGGGAGTCTTTTTTCCGGATGGCCGTAGCCTTGGTGTTTTCTGCTGCGCAGGTTTTTGACCTGGGCTTCATGAATTTTGGCGACAAATTCGCTTGTGCTCATTTTGGTAAAATCCATTTTGCACCTCCAAAGGAATCGGCATATGGAGAGTAGGATGCCCAATGATGGCGAATGGCAGTCAAGAATTCACTATTTTGGAATAACACTCTCGGTCGGACAGTGTCGAAATCAGCTATAATAGGGGGAGCAAGGTAGAACGAAAATGGAGGTAGGAATGATGACACCCGGATTTATTGCCGCATTGGTCATTGTATGCCTATTGATCATATGGGTCAGCATTTGGGTCACGAACAAAGCGTACAGCCGCAAACCAGACACTATTGATCCCGTCAAACCGATCCAATCCAAAAATGATGTAGAGTCGTAGCGAAACCTGCCAAGAGCCGAAAAGGGCTCCAAGCAGGTTTTGCTTGTTTTTGCACCTGTCCCCTTACTGCAAATGGGAGCGCATGGAACTGGTCAATTGAAAGGTGAGACGCCCCATCTCTTCCGGCGATTGTGCGAAGCGGTTCAGCGTCCATTCGATCAGCAAGACGTGGAGAGTAGAAGAGAACGAGCGCTGGGCGTAGTAGTGCAGACTGCTCTGCTGCTGCTTCTCTTCATCAGGAAGGTGCACGCGGAACAACGCCTGGATAAAATGATCCAGGCTGCGAAAGATGATCTGCCTGATTTTCCGGTCATAGCTGCAGATATTCGCGACCAGTGACGCAGGGACCTGATCCTGCCAGGTATGGAATAGCGAGACGAACATCTTTTCACTGAGAATGTCCTGATCGTCCCACAGGCTGCGAAATTGGGCGAATTGCCTACTGAGAAAATCAAACAGAATGTCATCCTTATCCTGATAATTGCGGTAAAACGTCTGTCTGGCGAGACCCGCACGGCGAGCGATATCGGTAATGGAAATATCGGAGTACACCTGATGTTCCATCAGCTGCAAGAGGGCAAGGATAATCCATTCTTTTGATTGCTGCGATCGTGAACCTGCATACACTGTCAAACGTGACACATCCTTGGTTTTGTCTATTTTGGCTGCAAATAAAGGGAAAGGAATTGAAAAGACGCAAAAAAAGGTTTAGTGTTACAATTGTAACATTTGAGTAGACCCATGCGCACGGGGCTTATTTTTTTCACATTTTTTAAATGATAATGATACTCATTGTTATCTAGATCGGTATTTGGAGGAGAGAATCGGATGATACGCAAGGGGAAAATATGGATGTCGCTCGCATTGATTATGACCGTATTGGCAACAGGCTGCGGGGGCGGCTCGCAGCCTTCGGTACAACAGCAACAGACCGCACAGGCTGAAAGCGCTGCGCAGCCGACGGGAGAGGAGACGCGAATCGTCCCGCACGCGATGGGTGAAACCGTCATTCCAGGAACGCCGCAGCGAATCGTCGTCCTGACTACGCAGGGCACGGAAAGTTTGCTCGCGCTCGGCATCAAGCCGGTGGGAGCCGTCAAGTCGTGGATTGGCGATCCGTGGTTTGATCACATCAAGGATCAGATGGACGGCGTAGAAGTGATTGGGGACGAGGTCCAGCCCAATGTGGAATTGATCGCGAGTCTGAAGCCGGATCTGATCTTGGGTACGAAGGTTCGCCAAGAGAAAATCTACAGCCAGCTCTCCGCGATCGCGCCGACGGTGTTCACCGAAAATCTGGGCGACAGTATGATCGATAATTTTTCCTTGTATGCAAAAGCATTGAATCGTGAGGAAGACGGCAAAAAGGTGCTCGAGGAATTTGAGAAAACCATCGCGGAAGCCAAAAACAAATTGGGAGACAAAACGAAGCTTGAAATCTCTCTGGCCCGTTTTCAAGCCGGCAAAGTAAGAGTGTATTACAAAAATAATTTCGCAGGGGTCATCCTGGAGAAGATGGGCTTTGCCAGACCTGAAGCGCAGAACAAAGATGAATTCACCAAGGATCTCGCCAAGGAACAAATGGCTGAGCTGGATGGCGATATTTTCTTCTACTTCGCTTCTGACCGGGAAGGAGACAACGGAGCCACGAAAACCGCCCAGGAATGGTTGGACGATCCGCTCGCTCGGAATTTGAAGGTGAAGAAAAATGGACATGTCTACCAGGTCAACGAAGCGATTTGGAACTCCGCAGGGGGAATCATCGCAGCTGAATTGCTGGTGAAGGACATCGAGAAGATTGTATCCGAAGTCCAGCCGTAATCTGAAAGGTGCGGCGTCCTCAATCCGCGGGTTGGGGACTGTTCACCTCCGATGCTCATAACGAAAAGAAGCGACCCCTCGCTTCGCAAGAGATCGCTTCTATTACGTGTTTTATGATGGTACGCCTGAAGGGAATCGAACCCCCGCACATGGTTCCGGAGACCATTCGGCGGATTGTACTCGTTATAATCTAACGTAAACCTCACGTCATTACTGGATTCGTCCGTTGCCCTATACGGTAAATCAACGTCAAAATGGCGTTTTGCGAACGTGGTCGCCTCCGTTAGAGGGAACGCGGACAAGCCATATTATAGCGGTTATGGCAGCGATAAACAAGCGTTCGACTACGCTTTAGTCCGACAAAGCGCGCGAGCATACGCCACCGCGACCGGGTGCGGAACCACGCGTTGTTATTACGATTTAACGCGATAAAGTGCAGTCGGTCTAACGTTGAGCGACCGCACGATTCCGCACGAATAGCGCGATTTCATCCGCTGGACGCTCCCGGCGCGGAAGGCCTCCGAAATCTCAGGGGGGTCCGCTGCATAACGGGTGCATAAACGGTCGGGAAATAAATCCGGTCAAATCGCGCTAACCCGCGTCCTTATCACGTTTGTATAAACGGTGCATAAACGATAATTATCCACACCACGCAGGAACCGCGCCGTTATCACGTTTTGGAGCGCGAGCTGAGTCCGAGTAGAACTCTTCCGTAAACTGGGAATGGTTATCAATTGCATAACGGAACGATTCCGATTTACCCCCCATGCGGGTACCCTCGAACCCCTCCGCCTGGTAGTTACACCTCGCGCGAATCAATTTTTACCTCGGGGTCCGGCCGCGTTTATCCCGTGGTATAATTAGGTAAAAACGGAAGGTGTACGCTATGAAACGGTCACTATTCATACTCGC
Organism: Brevibacillus panacihumi W25; assembly: GCF_000503775.1. GTDB lineage: Bacteria > Bacillota > Bacilli > Brevibacillales > Brevibacillaceae > Brevibacillus > Brevibacillus panacihumi_A. The sequence continues at coordinate 303,002 of NZ_KI629787.1, forward strand.
GATCCTCACGTTACTGGCGGGCTGCAGCGATCAGCCGCCGGAATCCTCCGTCACTAGTACGGAAGTAAAAACGGTAGAGCCGTCACCACCTGCGGTAGCTCCGGAAGCACCTACGGAAACGCCCGCCACTTCGGAGTTCTCCGTTAAATCGATCGCAGGTAAGTCGGAGGCTGACGTAACGGCAATGTTCCGCGTGCCTTACGCGACAGAAACCGGCGAGTGGACGCTATTGTCTACGGAAGAGAAGACGCCATTTGTGCGCAACGATTACGAAACACCGGTCGGTGCGGTATCCGTCATGTTTATCGAAGGAATCGCGGCCAGGATCGAGGTTAAGCCGACGACGGCGCTAAAATATCCGGACGACGCAATCAAGGCGATGCAGGCGGTAGGGCTGGCGGTAGAGGACGGGAAGGCTCCGGAAAGGGAGAATCCGCTCTATCTCGATTACGGGAGCCTGGGCGGGCTCTACAACGTGCGTGTGGTGAAGGATCAGGAAGGCAACCCGGAGAATATCGGGTACGTGAAGATTGTAACGGATGATAGGTATAAGTAATGTGAGCATAAGAAAAGCGCTTCCCGCATGGATGGGAGCGCTTATTTTCGTTTTATCCAGTCGCCGGGTTCGATGTCCAGCGCGTTACTTATCTTTTCGATCAGGTCAACCGGAACTCGTTTGATCTCATTATTGCAGATGTCGTAAAGTGTGCCCTCGCGAATCTCGTTCTCTTGTGCAAATTGGCGTTCGGACATACCACGTTCAGCAAGGATTTCCCGTAATAGAAAGCGGATTGACACTTTAACTCACCTCTCTAAAATTATAGCACAAAATTTATCAAATGTGGGGTTGACTTCACTACGAATAGCGTAGTACACTACGTTTAAAGTTGTACTACGCAAAACGAAGTGACAAGGAGGTAATCTAATGAAACCCGCAAGCACATGGACAAGCCACGTCACGCTATTCGCGGAAGCACTCGTATCCATCGGCGCGATAATCGAGCTCGTCGGAAGGGTGACGCAGGTATGACGCTTCGCGCCCTGTCCACGCTGACCACCGTCGACGCCATCGCCTATTACACGCGCCAGGTATCGGACACATTCGCGATCCGCCCCGGAACTCCCGGCCGTACCGAACGGCTGGCGGAGCTGTACGAGTGGAAGCGCGCCCTTCACGAGCGGATTGAACGCGAACGAGCGGAGAGGGGGACCGGCCTATGACGCAGTTCCCGCGAATCAAGCTCCGCCTGTCCGACGATTTCGAGCGCAAGTTCGGGCCAGAGCGCTTTCCTGGCTACCTGATCGAGCCGAGGATCGCGGCTTACCTCGTTGACGGCGAGGAGCTCGCGTTCCTAACCGTTGCCCCGACGGACGAGCCCGGCCTCTATATCGCCACGTCCGGCCATGCATACGGAGGGCTGACGGAGGACCCGGAGGACATCGCCCGCGTGGTGGACATGCTCCGCAATATGAGCGCCTGGGCGTTTTGGGAGCGGTTCTTCCTGCGGACGGGCGCCGCTGCCGATTTTGATTTCGTATGGTTGTTGCGCGATGAACCGTGAGGGGAGCGTATGACCGCTAATAATAAACGGAACATTCCGAAAAAAGGAGAGGACAAGCTATGCCATTTATCGTTTATGACTTTTCCGAGGAGATCCCAGTAAAGCCCCGTAGAAAGCGCGGTACTTCCGTGCGAGATGCGCTGACGTTCGAAGTTGGTTGGAGAAAGACGGTCCTGGGTTGGGTGAACCTGCGCCTTGTCGACGGGATCGACAGGACCGTCGTGAACCTCGCGCCACATCATTTCATTGACTTCGTGCCAGAAGCGATGAGTGATGCGGTATCGGGCGTTGTCTACCTTTCCGCTGATCAGGTGGAGGAACTCGGCTTCACGCTTGTTCGCGAGGAGGTTATCGCATGAGCCGCCGCCGATCGTTGCGCCTCCACTTACGCCACTTGCTCGCATTAGTTACGACGGCCAACAAGCGGGAGGAGGTGTCGAGATGAAAGTAAGAATCTCCCCTGACGCATTATCACGAGCAATCGCGCTAACTGGCTACGATGAAGCTACTGCCATCGAGTACCTTAACGAAGGCTTTCGCCGGGCCATCCGTACGTCAGAGTTTGGTTACTCGTTTGACTGTTGGCAATTAACGGTCAAAAACGGAACAATCACGAGGTTTCGGAAGCATCGTGTCAAAGTCGGCGACATCTACGTAAGTACTCACGCCATCGAACGCGCAAACGAGCGCTTCCGTATTCCGAAGAAGGATGCGGCTGAGTGGTTAGCCGACCAACTGAACCGCGCCACCTTCGTAGCTGTTACGCAGGATGACAAGGGGAATCTCGGACGCACATACGCCACAGACGGCATTATCATCGGAATGGATATGCGCGAACAAGTGATTACTACAGTGTTTCCGGCACGCATCTCAAGCCTACCACTCTATAAACGAATAAAGTGGTTGACGCGTCTTGAGCTCCGTAAGGTTGAACTCAAGATCAAGATTGCGAAGGCTCTACGCCTACCTACGAACCATATCGAAGAAATGTCACGGGAGTTTAAGCGGATCGCCTATTCGCTGCCTGTTCACTCCAAAATCGCACGCTAATCGAGTCCTTACTTGTCCGATGATGTTCTGCGGCGGTGGACCGGTCGCAGAGCGGAGGGAAACGTCCGATGATTCGCCCGACATGCGCCAACATGCCGGAGAAGTCTTGCGCCAACAGGACCGCGAGGAGGGCAAATGTTGCGCACGTGCGCAAATCCGCGCCCCGATCCCTTTGCGGCGGCAACCGCTAGGGAACGGCTCCGCCGGGGCGGGGATCTTTTCACCAAACGGTGAAACCTTACGCATCCGACCGGCGGAGATCGCGCCAACGACTTTGACCGAGTGCCACCGGATGTGCGAAGCAAAACCGCAGACGTCTGCGGAAATCGGACTACGCGGCGGCAACCGAGATAGTCCGGCCGTGAGAACTTCCGTCGCGCCAAAGGCGGGAGGTCCGTCGGAGAGGGGCTGCGGTAATCGCGTCCCCTTTTCGCTTGTCTTGATATGTTATACGCAGGAACGTACGTTTGGTTTCGTGGATTCGAAAGTTTTTTTTTCGAAAAGTTGCGCGAGGATGACGAGGGCGGTCGGTAATATAAGTAAAGCCCCTGAGCGGGGAGTCCGCCAGAGGCCGAGGAAAACACAAAATAGTCCCAAAGACCTATGTAGAGTAATCTTGGGAAATGCGATAATAAATAGGATAGGGGAGAATATTCAAAAGAGTATAGTATCCCCATTTTGTTTTTCTTTTATCTTATCACTGAAATAGAGTCATGTCAAGCGCACCCGACACGGCTCGATCCGTACATGGCTCTACTTGACACTAACAATAACCATCTTTAAACAATAACCATCTTTAAACTAGATAAAAGATATCGCTCACTCTAGTTCGCGAGGTCATCAATAGATTAGATGCATCAAGTCACTAACCTCGGCGCGAAGAAATATACAGAGTGACAATATGTAACTCAGCGAAAGGGTGAGGGTGATGAATGTACAAGCCAAGCAGGAGTCCGCGCTCTCCAACGACCTACAGGTAATCACAGCAGAAATCAACACCTATAAGAGGATCGCGGGAGAATCTATCTTCGAGATCGGCCGGAGACTAAAGCACGTAAAAGAGAATGACTTGGCGCATGGGGAGTGGGAAAAGTGGTGTCGACAGGACTTGGGATTCACTCCACAGCACGCTAACAAATTTATTAGGGTATATGAAAGGTTTGGAAAACGAACGTCGACATTCGGTTTGGCGTTGGATTTACTAGCCCTACTCGTGAACGATACAGACGAGTTTGTATCCGCCACGCACACAATCCCGTCAACCGGCGAAACCAAAACGGTCGACGAGATGACCGTCCGCGACTATGAGCACCAACTCCGTATGGAAATCAGCGAGAACGAAAACCGCAAAGAGTTCACATTCAGTGAGAGAGTGGACTGGGCGCGAAGACTAGAGAGGGTAGAGAAAGAGAAGGCGCGGGAACGAATGGAGGCTGGTAAAGCAGTAGACCCTGTGCAAAATTTTGCCGAGGGTAGGTCAAGGGACATTGTTGCAGAGCAATCCGGACTGGGATCAGGCGAAAACTATCGCAAGGCCAAATACATCGCCGACCACGCCGCCCCCGAAATCATCGCGCAACTTGACGCGGAAGAAATCTCGATCCACCGCGCGTACCAAGAGACAAAGCGGAAACTAGCGGAAGCCGAGCGCAGGAAGTCGCGGAGAACATCGAGAGGCGCGGAGAGGCCGAGCCAGACCCAATCAAGAAAGCGAGGGGGAACGCTAGAAATCTTGTTGCCAGATGGCGACTTTTTGTGCTTTTCGTAGCCTATTGTAGGGGAGGAGTGTTTCCTCCACTCACGCGAACAAGGAGGAGATCCAATGACGATTACACCCGAAACCATCCGGATGATCCGACGCGCCCACGGCCTATCCCATCGGAAGATGGCGTTCGACATTGGCGTAAGTCACCGGATGGTCCAGCTCATGGAGGCGGGCAAGCGCGGTATTTCCGATAAGACGGCGCACGCGATAACGGAGGCCTACGGGCTCACACCGGAAAAGATGGCGCGGATCGAGGCGGCATATAACGAGTTCCTGGCGAGATGACTGCGGAAACCGGCGCATACTCCATCGGATGTAGCCGCAAATATCGGGTACACATCGGCTAACGCCGAGCGCTGTCCGGGGAAAACCGCCCCGACCATCGCCATCATCATCTTTTACCGCGTAATCATTTATATGTAACTTCTTCGCGAAGAAAGGGAAGGGGGCCGGAACGTAGCGTAGCGAAGTGATCGGCAGCAAGGAGGGGCGCTTTTCCCCGACGATGCCTGTACCTAGTTACGCAATTGACCTGCGTAAAAAATCGAAAAAACCCAGTATTGGCGCGGTTTCTACGCGTTGTTCCTTAAAGAAAGAAACCGGAAAAATACGGTCGGCCTTTGTGGAGTATGTCGCGTTAATCCTACTTTATTACTCGGATATGGAGGCGGTTGGGTGAGTAAAATTACGGTTGTCGATGCGATCATGGGTAGCGGTAAAACGTCGTGGGCGGTCCAGCATATGAACGAAGCGCCCGCTTCCAAGAAGTTCATTTACATTACCCCGTTCAATGACGAAGTAACCCGAATCAAGGAATCGGTGACGGGGCGGACATTCCGCAGCACTCATAATGAGGATTACGCCGGTAAAAAGATGCACGTACTCAAGTCGTGGATCGCGGACGGGGGGGACATTGTTTCCACTCACGCGCTATTCCAGAAAGCAGATGACGAGCTCATTGATCTTCTGACTGACGCAGGGTACACGCTCATTCTCGATGAGGTCATGGACGTAATTGACGTCGCGAATATCAGCCAGCAGGACATAAAAATTCTACTCGATGCCAAAAAGATCGGAGTCAACGAGGACAGACGCGTCGTTTGGGTTAGCGATGAGTACGTGGACGGGCGGTTCTACGACATCAAGCTCTTCGCCAAGGCCGGGACACTGTTCTATCATCGCGGAAAGTTTCTCATATGGACGTTCCCGCCGCGCATATTCGCTGCTTTTGACGAGGTAATCAACTTGACGTATTTGTTCGAGGCGCAAATCCAGCGCTACTATTACGATTTGCACGGTTTGGAGTACACAGTCAAATCCGTTAGAAAGTCCGGTGACAATTACGAGTTGGCAGATTACGATCCGTCGGTGGAGGGGCGCACCGAGATATTCAAGCTGATCGATCTGTACGAGGGCCCGCTCAATGACGTAGCTAAGCAGAAGAACGCGTTGAGCTCGACGTGGCTGGACAACGCGAAACCGGAACAAATGAAGACGCTAGCAAACAACACGTACAACTTTCTATACAACAGGTGCGGCGCGAAGGGGTTCGATGCGTTATGGACTACGAAAAAAGACAAGAAGACCCGACGTCCGAAAATCCGGGTGAGAAGCTACGCAGACTCATTTCTGCACCTTAACGCGCGAGCGACCAACGATTACGCCGACCGGTGGGCGCTGGCTTACGTATACAACCGGTACGCGCACCCGTTTGAGCGTGTCTTTTTCGAGGATCGCGGTATTTCCGTCAACCAGGACCTCCTCGCGGTTTCTGACCTGCTTCAATGGGTATGGCGGTCGCGTATCCGGAAAGGGCAACCGATCAAACTTTACTTGCCGTCGAGCCGAATGCGCTCGTTATTGAAAGCGTGGGCGAACTATGAAATTTAAGACGGACAAGCAGCCATACAAGGTCATCCACTCGCAAAAACTCGCCGGGTACCTGATGGCGCGCGGTTTTGTTCTCGTAGGAACGGAGCCGGACCGAAGGGGAAACGGTCGGAACGTATTCCTATTCCGAAAATCTGACGAATTAGAGCGCGCCGTCACTAAGTACAGCAGTAGCCGATCCCAATTCGAATGGAGCGATGTATCCCAATGCAAACAACCCTTTACCGATGGCCCGGCGAGGGCGCAATCGAGTACGCCCGCGAACAGCTCGCAGGACTAACGAGGGCGCAAGCGGCCGACCATACTCCGCGCCTACTGAAAGAGTTACCGGATGACAAGCGCGTCAAGCGGTGCGACTATTGCGGATATCCGTGGAGGGACGACAGCCTTCGGAATACGAAACGGACATGCAGCGAAGAGTGCAAAACGGGGATCAAGTCGTTCCAAAGGCGGAAGCAACGAGCGGACAAGGCCCTGCTGACAGGGAAAACGAAGAAACGAACTAAACGCGAGGAAAACTACATTTGGTGGTTGGAGTATCCTTTTTGGCTCAGTGAGTACGAAATGTTGAAACAATCCTGGAAATTTGAAAAGCCCATGGACGCAGAAAGGATGGCATATATTCGCGGCAATCAACAACTCTACGGCAACGGCAACCGGAGGAAAAAGGCACACAAGCCGGGGCAAGAAGATGACAAGGCAGCGCGAGACTTCAATCGGTGGACAATACGCAAGCTACGGGGCTGATTTTAAGTGGCGACAAAAAGGTATAGGTGAGAGGGACTAGCATTCGTGCGTAGTCCTTTTTTGCTTGAAAAAATTAGCGATAAAAAACGAGAGAAGGGGATGAGCGAATGTGGTTGTGAATCTCACGAAGGGCGACGTCATTGCTATTCGTTTGGCGTCCGATATGAACCAGCAGCAATTTGCGAAGCATATCGGAGTTTCACAAAGTTTTTTGTCGGACATAGAGAACGGAAGGCGTAGGGTGTCGCCATACTTCGTGTGGAAGTTGACGCGGAAAATCGACGCGAGTGATCCCGCCCTACAGGAGCGAATCCGCCGACTGTCGGTGGTTGCGGACTTCCGATGAACAACGCCCTTTGGCGCCTGGACCCGGACTATCTCGCTGCCTACACAGAGGATTCCGGAATCATGGCGCGTATCCGCCGCTACTACCCGGACGTTGAGCCAATGGCCCGCTACTACCGCGCCGGAAAACGGATCGCGGTCCAGTACCGTGTACCAAGCCGGAGGAAGCGGTCGATGCGCCGGATACTCGGCGTGGATGTTGTACGCGAATAGCCGGAAACTTGTACGCAAATAGGTATTTTTGGCGGTTATGAGGCGCGGGGATATGTACCCCTTCCCGTCTATCGGATGCCTCCGGAAACGAGGCGGAAATAGGGCGAAATTGCCGTTTTGCGTACCAAATACACACATAAAAAGGAGGCATCGAATGATAAACGTCTACCACTCAAACCGGCCAGTAGGAGATCTCATCTACGGCTACGTTTATGTGTACGAGGACGGCCGTTACGTTACTAGTTTTAATGGGTACGACCGATCAGGAGAAACCGACGAACTAGAAACCGCGCTTGCATGTTTCGAGGAAACGGGTGAGGTATTGGGAAAATTGGGTTACGGCGAAACCGCGATTACAATCGTTTCGAAGTTTTCCGATTATGGCTACGCAATCCTGACGGGCGCACCTTGGCCGGACGGAGAGGGTCAGGTCGAATGAAGCAGGCCCGCGCCCTACTAGCGGAGGCACAATGTCTCCACGCGCTCGTTACCGATGACGAACGGTTACGCAACGAGTTCCCTCGACAGTCCGGTATTATCGCGAACACTTTTCGCGACTACGAGGACGAGTTCCGCAAGCGCTGGCATAGCCTCAAACCGGCCAGGACGGAGCGCAGGACGGACGTCGCCGGTATGATGCCGCGCGCTTATTCCGTTGATTACGGGAGCCGGGAACGCCTACTATGCGCTCGTTACCTCTCTATCGCGCAGGACTTGCGGAACGCAACTCGTACACTGAACGGCGCGGTCAGGTACGAGAACGCGGGATCAATCGAGGTTAAGCGCGCCGAAATACGGGATGCGGTCCGGAAACTCTCCGGGCTTATTCGCGATGGCGTGGCGGGGCAGTCGGATGAGCAGATGCGGGCGGTAGAGTCGTTGATTTAGTACCAAAAAATTAAAACTTGGAGGAGATTCTATATGGCAAAAACAATTCAGAAAGTTCGTGAACACATTGACAAGGCTCGAATCGCCGAATCAATTACAACCTCAGAGGCATTGGAGCGAAAAAGAAAGGTCCAGGCGGAGATGAGCGAAATTATGCGGAATCGCGACCTGTCTGAGATCGGTCGCGCCAATGCCGTAAGTACGTTGAAACAAAAACACGGAATCGAATTTCTACAGGATGCGTACCAATTGAAACAGATTTACATGGCAGAGCTTAGAAAAGCCAAAGAAGGCGCCGACTCAATCGTTTACGCTAAACCCAAAAAACCTAATGCCGTAATGCTGGAGAGATTCGAAGACGAGTTAAAGGCCTTGAAAACTGAACTAATGCTGACTACTCGCGCAGATACGGCAAAACAGAAAGTCGAAGCGTTTATTCATAAGCATGTAAAGACAGCAGACGATAGATTTTTCGCGTTTCGCGTTCGTGATGAGTTTCAGACGATTGCCACACCTATCCTTGAGACAGCGGGTATAGAAAGTGCGAAGTACAGGTCAATCCTTGGCGAGATGTTTGAGCGACTAGATCAAATTTCGCTTAGTGACGAGGCGAAGGAAGCTAGACAAATTTTAGACCTTGCTGACGCAATGATGGAGCGTGGTACCCTGTTCTCGGGATTGGTGATCGAAAGCATGACAGATACTCTCGGAGGTGAATACGCTAGCTATTTGAACAAGCCGGAAGTATTTTTCGAGGACAAGCCAGAGTTGAAACCGGAGGATTACGTTCACCCGGAAGATACACCGCAGGCTAGGGCAGCCAGAGCAGCGGAGGAACGACGCGAAAAAGAGCAGCGTGAGTTTGCGGAGAGTTGGCGTTCTTTGAATGCGAAGATTGATCAATGGCGCCAAGAAAAAGAATCGGAGGAGAAACAATGAGAGTTCACACTGACGTAATCGCAACGTTTTCGGACATAAGAGCGCTGCCCTAAAGGGTGGCGCTTCTACTTTTATACGGGAGGCGACCGAATGGAAATCGCACTTTTACCGGCTATGTTCTTCGCGGGCATGTTCGCCGGTTTTCTTATGGCGTGTATCGTGGGCGTGACGTTGTGGAATCGAATGAGGGAGGGCGGATAAATGACGCTCGATATTAAAGCAAGGACGGAGGAACTACGGCAACGGATCGCGGCAGCACGGATTGCGGAGGGCAAGCCGCCGGAACCGCCGGAGAATTTCGTACCCGTTCCACTCGGCATCATCCTGACCGAAGAATTGGTGCCGTTCTATAAGATCGCGGTCAATTTTGCGGCCATTATCGCGTCGGGGACGTTGGTTCGCGTAGATACTTCGAAGCTGGAGAAGTACCGGGAGACGGCGAAACTGCTGCGAATGGGCGTCGGGTTCCACGCAAGGGGCATCGGAAGTACCGTAGATTGGTGCCTGCGGGAGATGGACGAGATTAACGAAGCCATTGACGAAGGTAAAGAGAGTGAGATTGACAAAACCTCCAAGATGCGCAGGTTTAGTTTCTTTTTGGAACACTTGAACAAGTCACCTTGGTCCGATACCTACGATTATAAAAGCACCGAGCCTCATCATTTTCGAGAAGCCAAAATAAAAGCGGAAGTTGAGCGATTGAAAAACAATCCGGACGCGTATCGAGCGGAGTTGGACGCCGCTTGGCGCCAGTACCGTGAGATCGAGCATTTAATTTAAGGAGTGAGGTCACATGGCAAAACGAAGGAGTGAGATTGGGCGCACGCTTACCGACCAACAGAAGCGCGCGGCACAACTTCTCGTAGCGAACGAGTTTTGTGAATTGTCGCAAGGTAAGAAACTGAACCGTGAGGAACTAGCAGCCGAAATTGGAATCGCGAAATCAACGCTGTACGAGTGGATGCGTAACCCGGACTTTAACGAATACCACCGCATGGTTTCGCGCGACAAGCTACACGCGTACAGTAGCGAGGTGGACGCGGCCCTGCTGAAACTGGTCCGTATGCCGGAACCCCGTATAAAGGCGATCGAACTATGGTACAAGCTCCAAGGCGAGATTACGGACCGCTACGTTGTCGAGAACGAAAGTGGCACGGGAATCCCACGAAAATCTGACGCAGAGGTTGCGGCTGAGATTCAGAAACTCGCGGAACTGGTGAACGGGGAGGGATGAAGGTGGACAAGACATCACTAATCGTTGAAGCGACTGCGGAAATGGCACGGTTTTCTGACGTGATTAACGGCACAGCCGCGTTTAATCCGGTCGACTACGGGAGGCTACGGGAATTAGCGCGTGATCTACAGCGCCAGGAGGACGCCGAACTATCGCTTTATGGGCGTAAACTGTTCGAATTGTATCGCCATATCGAAAAGTACGCGGAGCTCCTTGAACGCTATCCGGCACACTCGCGACCCGTCCGGAAGGTCAGCGAGGCGGCAATGAAGACGGCTGCGACGTTGGAGCGAATTGGAGAACGGTTAGAGGCGGACGTTTACCGTAAAGCAGGTGAAAAGTATGGCGTATGATCTTACCGCACGCCTACGAATAATTGACGACCTGACTTCTCCGCTACGCCGAGCAACTGAGCAAGTCACAAAGACTAGCAAAATTGTCGACGTGCTAAGCGGAACTTTGGGTAAAGCCTCCGGCGCACAGGAGATGATGGGAAACTCAGCAACATTGTTAACGAGATCCATCGGTAAGTTTGACAATATGATGGGAATTACGAAAAGAACGGTAGATACCTTCCGCGATTCTTCCGGTAGACTTCGGGACGAGTTCGGAAGGTTCGTCTCTTCGGGCAAGAACGCAGGAGGAACGTTCAACGGAATCGCAAATGGCGCTATGGCGGCGAAGGGTGCCGTTCTCGGTCTGAAATCGGCCATTGGCGGAGTAATGGGCATCGCGGCGGGCTACGGATTATACCGGGCGACTGACTCGTTCCTGACGGCATCTCTCGGCGGGGCTGCGAATTACGAAATGGCGAAAGTCCAAATCGAAGCATTGTTCCAGGACGCGGAGAAGGCGCAGACGTATATGGAGCGAATGTCAGCGGCGGCCGCACTCTCTCCGATTCTGAACGAGCAGCAGGTGTTCGATAATTCCAAGTCATTCCTCGCGTTGACGAAGAATCAGGCGGTACTTGAAGACCTGTGGAAAGCGGCGGAGAAGATGAACGCGATGGACCCGGCCCAAGGACTCGAAGGCGCGGTGCTGGCTATCCGCGAGCTATCCGGCGGAGACGTGCAGAGCATGGTCGAGAGGTTCGAGTTGCCGCGCTCTGTCGTAAATAGTTGGAAGAACTTGCCGATCGAGGAGCAGGCCAAGGCAATCAACGCGTACATGGACTCCATCGGGTTTAACCAAGACTTCCTAGAGAAGACGGGCAAGACGGCGGCGAAGCAATGGGATCGGACGTCGGAGCTCTTCCAAAAGAGCGTTCGAATCATCGGACAAGACGCGCTGACCAAGCTAAAACCCGTTCTCGTCGATATTAACGATTTCCTGTCCTCACCGCGATTCGATGACTTCGTCGGGAAGGCCGGAAGCGCGATGGCCGAAATGTTCGACGATTTAATCGGTGCATCAAGGGACGCCTGGAACTACGTAGACTCTAAATTCTTCTCAAATCCCGCGTTCAACAATCTGCCGGACCTATCCGCCAAAGTGTCGTTCGTAATCGATGACCTGACGCAATCATTTACGGACTGGTACAACCGGACAGGGAGCGCACAGCTAGAAATGGCGACCGGCCGCGTCACAAAAACGATTCTTGACGGACTAGAGACGGCCGCGCCGGAGATCGCGAAGTCCGCGCTCAGTATCGGAAGCCGTATCGCCATATCGATGACCACCGGCTACCTCGAAGAGATGAAGAAGAGTATACCCGGTCAGGCGATGCTTTACGCGCTCCCCGCGATCGATTCGGCAGCGAATACGAAAGGGCTCTACGACAAGGTAATGGATTGGATGAACCCCGCCGAAGAACTTAAACCGGCGATGTACGGTCCTCCTGCGCCTCCGAAAGTGGACGGTGCGGCGTATCACGGGATTGAGTACGTACCACGCGACGGCTATACAACGCGGCTCCACAAGGGTGAGACGGTACTCCCGCGCGAAGAGGCAGCAGAGTATCGAAGTGGTAGCGGAGGTGGCGGCGTGTCTATCTCCGGGAACACGTTCGTGGTCAATGCGGCGGGTGGCGACGTCTCCGATCCGAAGGTTGTCGATAGAATCGCGTTGACTTTAGTACACCAAATGATGGCATTTCAGCGATAAAAGAGGAGTGACGAAATGACTGAACGATTGGAAGGGTCGGGTGTGAGCCAACTTTACCAAGTAATTAAACGTGTAGGTCGCAACGATTTCGACAAGTTCGAGCTTGCTACGGTCACATCGCCGCCACCGGAACTCCGTATCAGGGTCGATAACTGGCCGATCGACCTCGACCATACGGACATCATCGTGGCCGAACATCTAACGCGCCATACACGCATTGTAACGATACGGCACGAAGAGATGGCGGAGCGTGACCTCGGCGACAAGATCGTGCAGGACGGGCTCGATACGGACGACATGGTGCCTGGCAATCCGATAACGGAGTACACGCATAGTTACGTCGAGCAGACGTTTGAGGACGTACTAAAGCCGGGTGATCGCGTAATCGTTGCGAGCATGAACGACGGCCAGACATACGTAATCCTGGACCGTGCAGTAACGTATAGGTAACGAAGGAGCCGCCGGGGAGAAATCCCTAGCGGCCGTTTTTTTTTCGTTCAATACCGGTCCATATAATCGGACGTATACACGAATTGCTGTCCGCCCCCGATCATGTACCGCTTCAACCGCTCCCGAAACTCCCGATCCGCCAGCGCCAATTCTACGACGAAAGCCTGCGCGCTCCCCACCGACCGATTGCGTTTGGCCCTTCCCGCAAACACCGGATTCCGAAAGTCGAGGTTATCCGCGAGTTGAATCAAATTACCGTACGTGACGCGCGAGTGGGTTGAAGTTACTCGCGGCAACTCTACGAATGTTTCTCCGATGTCCATACGCTCCTCCCCTTCCGCTTTTGATTCGAAATGGTCCGAAAATTTCCGTGATACGAAAACATCATTCAGCACTCTGCACACTGAGAGCCCCCGGCGCGATAAGCGGAGGATATGATGCGCTGCATAACGTATCACCGACGGATCACGTCCCCACGCTTAATTTTACCGCTCAACGCCGCCTTTACGAGCTCCTGGTCCGGAAAGCTGACGCGCTTCCCCGTTACGGTATCCTCCGTGTGCAAACGCCCGTTGCTGACGGATACGACCCGGTAGCTTCCGCTTTCGAGCGAGGCCGGCGTATACACCGTTTGCGCGACGGACAATGCGAGGCCAAGTGCAATCACGCCCAGTACCGCCCAAAATCCGGTGCGCACGTCGGCGTCCGTCATCGGTTTACTCGCGTTCGGTTCGTCATGAACGACCACTTCGTAAGGTAGCGGAGCTCTCCGTTCCTGGCGATAGTACACGCGTTTATTTGCCATCGCGCGTCACCGCCTTTCGGACTGGTACGGGGACGCCGACGCCCCTCGCTACTCTTTGCGAGATACGAGCGAGAGCGAGCGGTTTGAGCTGCGACTTCACCCACCCGCTAAAATTCATCTCGTGCGCTAGTTCGTACATTGCGCGTTCGTCCGGCACATCCAGATTAAAGCAGACCGCTTTCCGTTCCATTGCCATGCGAATCCCTCCCGTTGTGTAGCGTTGTGATGCGCTATGTTACAAAGAATGTCGAACGGTTTGTCCAATATTCCCAAGGTTGGGATTAAATTTTCGACGGCTTGACCATGCTGGATAGTGAGGTGATCCGGAATGGATGAGAACTGGAAAAAGAAGAGGACGCGACTCGGGGCATTTATTGACCGCCACAAAATCAGCCAACAGTGGCTGCAGAAAGAGACGAAGTTGTCGAAGAATACTCTGACGCGACTATGTACGTACGATGAAAGCCGGGATTACCGGGCCGGGCCGTACGAGTCCGTGAAGCAGGCGATATACTTCGCGATCAAAAAGAAAAGGCCAGACGCGAAAATGTCCGACCTGTTCGATATGTGACTCTTATCTATCACTCACCGAAAGCTCCCGAAGCGGTGAGTATTTTTTATGGGCGCGGGAGATGTCGTCGAGATTGATATTCAAATACCGCTTGGTGGTAGAGAGGTCCGTATGCCCCAGGATGCGCGACAGGGTAACTAGGTCCCCTTCATTATTCAGCCAGCGAGTGGCGAACGAATGGCGCAGTGTGTGCGGCGAGACGCGGATCGTACCGTTCAGTCCCGCCCGCTTCCCGTACTCGTGCATCCGGCTCCGAATCCGTCCCTCCGCCATCCTCTCGCCATCGTTCGTTAAGAAGACGTAGCGGATGCTTGATCCGAAGAACTCGCGCGACTCTGCGATAAGCTGCCGTAGGAGTTTCGCCAGGGATTCCGAGATTGGGACGGCGCGGCTCCGTCTGTTCTTATTCTTCGCGCCCGGCAGCATGATAACGTTGTTGTCGAAGTCGATGTCGTTGATTTCGAGCGCGTTAATCTCGCACCCGCGTAGGCCAGCGTCATAGCCGAGCAGGATGGCGCAGTAGTCCCGGAAGCCTGCATACGTACTCTTATCGATGACCGAAAGCAACCGCTTAATCTCCGCCGTGCCGAACACGTTGAGCGTCTTCTCGTCCTGGCGCAGTTTCTGTAGTTGTGTCGCGGGATTCTCCGTAATGTGGCCTTCCTTTGCCAGCCGGTTAAACATCGCCTTAATCGCGCGTACCCTGACGTTGACGGTCCCGGCGGAGTTTCCGCGATCCAAGCAAGCCCGCACGTAGTTCCGTAGGTGATCGAGCGTCACTTCGTCCACGTATCGTATATTCGCGCCGAGATCCTCGTTGAGCGTGCCGAACGTCCACGCCCATACCTTCTGATAGTCGCTGAGTGTTCGCGGGCGGTAGCTTTCGGATGCGGCCGAGTTGAGTACCTTTTGCAGCGCCTCTTCCAACGTTAACCTCGCGCTAGCATTTTCCGTGTGCGATTTCAGCGTGTTCCTGCGTTTCAAAACCAACGAAAAAACCTCCGTTTCATTTAACGGAGGCTTACGTATACCGAGCGAATACAACGGGCGAATCGAGAACGCGGTCCCTACCGAACGATTCCGCACAAACGCGGTCTGCCCATTCGATAAATCAGCGTCAAAATGCCGTCATATCGCGGTTGATAACGAGTATGGTACGCCTGAAGGGAATCGAACCCCCGCACATGGTTCCGGAGACCATTGCTCTATCCACTGAGCTACAGGCGTAGAATAATGATGCCTTTCCATTATAAAACATTCGCCAGTGAGTTGCAATGGATAAAGCTGGTCTGAGCGTATTTTTTTCATGTGTGTGAACTTCTTATTTATCGAAGTGCTTCACGATATCATCCAACAGCATGTTGGCAGCAAAAATCCCGCCGCTCGTGTTCCAGATCACCTCGTTTACTTGGAACACCTGGTTGTTCTTTACGACATTGAGGTTTTTCCAGAGCGGGTCATTGACCCATTCTTCTTTATAGGCAGCAGCATCTTTGTCTTCGTAATCGGATACCCAGTAAAACAGTACGTCACCGTCGGCCAATGTCATCTGTTCCTTGGTGATCACTTGCATGAACTCGTCTTTATCCTGGGCTGCAGGTCGCGCGAAGCCCAGCTGATTGAACAGGACACCTGCGAATGTATCCTTCATATACAGGCGGACTTTTCCGTTCAGGAAGCGGACGAGCGAGACCTGAGCTTTTGTCTTGTCTCCCAGCTTTGCTTTGGCCTCTTCTACCCGTTTGTCGAAATCAGCCATGATGGCTTTCCCTTCTGCTGCCTTGTTTACCGCTTCGGCGTACAGCATGAAGTTGGTCTTCCAGTTGCCGGACAACTCGTCGGAAAAGACGGTGGGAGCGATTGCGGACAGCTGGCTGAAGACTTTTTCCTGACGAATTTTGTTCCCGATGATTAGATCGGGCTTCAGGCTGGCGATCAGCTCCAGGTTCGGCTGTGTTTCCTCACCCAACACCGCGACGTCCTGCATTTTGTCTTGGATGTGGGCATACCACGGTTCTCCTTGCCAGGACTTCACAGCTCCGACAGGCTTGATGCCGAGAGCAAGCAGGGCTTCTGTACCTTCATTGGTGAGAATGACGACCCGATTGGGCGTGCCTGTGATCTTGGTTTCACCCATGGCATGTGGAACGACGCGCACGTCTCCTGAATTTTCTGGTGCGGGCGCTTCTGTTTCGGTTGGGGCAGTTGCCGCCGGTTGGTGGTTGGAAGCAGCTTGATTGCCGCTGCCGCAACCGCTGACGAACAGGAGCAGCGATAAACCGATCAGGCCGAAGATGCGAAATGCTTTCATGAAAAAAATCACCCCAAAATCATTGAAATTAATTATCATTATCACTAGACTAACTGTATAATTCAGGAAGAGGGTCTGTCAATCATTTTTTGATAACAATAATCATTATCATTGACGGGCGGATTAGGTGTACGTACAATACAGGTAATGTGTTGAGGAAAGAAGGGAATAGCGTGGCATCCATCTTGTCCACTCGGTTTCAAAAGACTGCGGTCCTCATCGCCGGTATGGTGATCCTGCTCGTGGCGATGGGAGCGAGCATTCTGTATGGTTTGCAGAATTTTCCCATATCGACAGCGATTCAGGCTTATACCGGCTTTGACGGCAGCAATGAGCATCTCATCATCCAGCATACAAGGTTTCCCCGGGCGATTACGGCGGCCTTTGTCGGAGGGAGTCTGGCAGTAGCCGGGGCCTTGTTGCAAGCATTGACGCGCAACCCGCTCGCTTCTCCCTCCATCTTTGGAATCAACTCGGGAGCGGCGCTGCTGATCGTGCTTGCGCTCTACCTGTTTGGTTCCATCTTTTCATTTCGCGAGCTGATGTGGGTAGGCTTTATCGGAGCAGGATTGACGGCTCTGTTCGTTTACCTTCTGGGTTCAGCAGGGCGAGGAGGCATGTCTCCGGTAAAAGTAACCTTGGCCGGGGCAGCGGTGGCTGCATTCGCTTCGTCGCTTACGTCGCTCTTGATGCTGATCGACAATGTAACGCTTGATGAAGCCCTGTATTGGCTGGTCGGCTCGGTATCGGGAAGAGATCTGCGCCATGCGCTCATGATTCTTCCGTACCTGGTCGGCGGATGGCTGCTGGCAGTGCTGCTGGCCAAATCCCTCAACATCATGTCGCTAGGGGATGATGTGGCCAAAAGCCTGGGACAGAAAACCGTATGGGTAAAATCCGCAGTCGTCATCGTTGTCGTCCTGCTGGCTGGCGGCTCGGTTGCCCTGACAGGTCCGATCGGCTTCGTGGGCATTATGATTCCGCATATTTGCCGGTATCTGATCGGGATTGATCACCGTTGGCTGATTCCTTATTGCATCGTGTTTGGCGCGATTTTTCTGGTGTTGGCGGATTTGATATCCCGTTTTCTGCTGATGCCGGAAGAGGTGCCGGTTGGAGTGGCGACAGCTGTGGTCGGGGTGCCGTTCGTCATAGCCATTGTCAGGAGGAGGGCGTATGAATAAATTTATCGTCTTGCGCAGTCAACGGCCGCTGTATTCGTATCAAGTAAACAGGCGCTGCCTGGTGATTCTGAGCCTGCTGTTCGTTTTGTTGGCGGGGGTCAGCATCGTCAGCATCGGACTGGGCAGCATTCAGATCCCTGTCATGGAGGTTTTGAAAAGTCTGGTCGGGCTGGGCGAAAATACGCATCAACTGGTGGTGCTGGAGCTGAGGCTGCCGCGCATTGCGGTGGCAGTCCTAGTGGGGGCATCGCTGGCTGTATCGGGTGCGATTCTGCAGGCTTTGATTCGAAATCCGTTGGCATCCCCGGATCTGATCGGAACCACGAATGGAGCAGCGGCTGCCGCAGTAGCCTATATTGCCTATTCCAACGGGGCCCACAGCATTCATTGGCTGCCATTTGTAGCGTTGGTCGGCGGGCTTTTCGCTGCATTCCTCACCTATATGGCATCCTGGAAGCGGGGGCTGTCTCCGTTTCGCTTTGCGCTGATCGGCGTCTCGATCTCGACAGCAATGGCAGCCCTCACGATCTTCTTCCTGATCTCCGGACCGCTGTATATGGCCGCTCAGGCGATGAGCTGGATGTCGGGCACGGTGTATGGAAGCTCGTGGGATCATGTGTTCACTTTGCTTCCCTGGACTATCGTATTTGTCCTGATCGCGCTCATGAACGCCAGAACATTGAATGCACAGGAGCTGGGTGAGGATATAGCACACGGGGTAGGAGTATCAGTCGAGCGCAAGCGTCTGCTCATGATTGCTGTGAGTGTAGCTCTGGCTGCTGCAGCGGTCGGGATTGGCGGCGGAATCGGCTTTGTCGGGCTGATGGCTCCGCATATGGCGCGAAAGCTGGTCGGCTCGTCCTTTGGCAGCTTGCTGCCTGCGTCAGCTTGCTTGGGAGCCTTGTTTGTCTTGATCGCCGATTTGGCGGCCAGGACGCTGTTTCTTCCTCTCGATGTCCCAGCAGGCGTTTTTACCGCGGCGGTCGGGGCCCCGTTTTTTCTGTTTCTTCTATACAAAAGTCGACAAGCATAACACCATTCCTGTATGAAAGTCCGCTCCCCGCTGACGAATAATCAACTTTTGGCAGGAAAATTGCAAGAGAGAACGAATATAATGGGATCAGGGAGTACAGTCAGAAGCAGTGGGGGGAGGGCAGCTTCATGAACATGGGAATGGGGTTATATCAAGAGCAGACACTCAGATTGGTCATGACACCGGAACTGCGTCAAGCGATTACGATCTTGCAATATTCCACGATTGATTTAATCTCTTACTTGCATGAACAAGCGATAGAAAATCCCGTGATTGAACTGCAGGAAGCGGCTGGGGAGACAGCTTCGACCCGAGTGGAAAAGCCGACTCACGAATTGGACTGGAAAGAGATCGTAGGCAATCGAGCGACAGGCGATTTTTCGCCGATGAAAAATGACAGCACTTACAATCCGCTGGATCACGTCTCGCAGGGCTCTTTGACGCTCTATCAGCACCTGGAGACGCAACTCGGCTATGTAAAAGGGTTCACGCCCGGGCAAAAGGAAATCGCCCTGTTTTTGATCGGCAATCTGGACGAAAAGGGCTATCTGGAGGTAAGCACAGAGGAAGCAGCGGCTGCCCTTCAGGCAGATTTGCAGGAGGTCGAGGACGTTCTGTCCATCCTGCAGCATTTCGATCCGGTGGGAGTGGCGGCACGCAATCTGGAGGAATGCCTCCTGCTGCAGCTGGAGCATCTGGCGCTGGATGACGAAAAGATCGTTCAGGTGGTGCGCCATCATCTTCAGGATCTGGCGGACAATCGCTATCAGCGGATCGCAGATAAAGTAGGCTGTACGGTCCTGGACGTGCAGGCGATGGCCGATCTCGTGCGCACGCTGAATCCGCGTCCAGGAGCAGCCTTTTCATCTACGGACACCCGATATGTGATCCCGGATGTCTCCGTCGAAAAGGTAGGGAGCGAGTATGTCGTCCTCGTAAACGACGTCGCTACACCGCGTTTGAAAATTAGCCCTTTTTACGAAAAAATGCTGAATCAGCAAAAGAGCCAGGAGGAAGCAAAGCAGTTCATCCACGACAAGCTGAACGCCGCGATGTGGCTGGCAAAAAGCCTGGAGCAGAGGCGCTTGACCTTGCTGCGGGTCACACAGGCCATCGTCGAGCTGCAGCTGGACTTTTTCGAGCGGGGGATTCACTACCTCAAGCCGATGACGCAAAAGGAAATCGCGGAGAAGGTCGGCTTGCACGAATCGACGATCAGCCGCGCGACGAGCAATAAATACGTTCAGACGCCGCGGGGGATCTTTGAATTGAAGTACTTTTTCACCTCTGCGCTGGCTACGGCGAGCGGGGAGTCTGCCTCCTCGGAGAGTGTCAAACGCCGAATCAAGGCGCTGATCGAGCAAGAGGACCGGAAAGCGCCGCTGTCCGATCAAAAGCTGTCGGAAATGCTGCTTGCGGAAGGAATCGAGATCTCGCGCCGGACGGTAGCCAAGTATCGGGAGGAAATGCTCATCCCTTCCTCAGCCAAACGAAAGAGGTTTTAAACGTTGAGTGAGTCGAATCGTATGGAGATCGTTCTCTACGGGAGAAAAAACTGCAAGCTGTGCGACGAGGTGGAGGAGTCGATACGAATCCTTGGCGCGGTCTATCCCTTGGATCTGCGAGTTGTCGACATCGAGTCAGACCCCGCGCTGCACGAGGAATTCATGCTGGTGATTCCGGCGGTAGCGATTGATGGAGAAGTGGTGTTTCGCTCCATCACGCACGTCGTAACACTGGCGGAGCTGGATCAGGAATTTCAGCGCAGGGGAACTTGAACCTTTTTACCAGGTGTGCTACATTTGATTTGTAGCACATTTCTTTTTTTTGCTCGAAGTGGGACGTAATTTGTATCACCGGGACATTTTAAGTCCCGATCAAGACGATTTTACCATATGAGGAAGAATGTACATGCGCCGTCTAGTGGAGTTGCAACAAAAGCTGTTGCCAGACCTGGTCCAGGTACTGCGGGAGCGATACATGCTGCTTCGTTCCATCGATCATTTGCAGCCCATCGGCAGACGCGGCCTCGCGCAGGCGATGGGGACCACAGAACGCATCCTGCGCGCAGAAGTAGAGCTGTTAAAAGACTCGGGACTTCTGCATGTGTCTGCAGCCGGCATGAATTTAAGCGTGGAGGGACAGCAGGTTCTGGACGAAATGGAGCCTTTGGTCGGGGAGTTGTTCGGACTGACCGATTTGGCGGAGCAGCTGCAGCGGCTCCTGGGGATTCCGGAAGTGATCGTGGTTCAGGGCAATGCCGACCAGTCCCCTTGGGTCAAGGAAGAACTGGGGAGAGTAGCAGCGCGAGTCCTCAAGCAGATCGTCCAGGAAAACGACATCGTAGCGGTCACCGGCGGATCATCCGTCGCCAGTCTGGCCCATCACCTGTCCGCTGCGCCCGTATTCAAAACGGTCCAGTTCGTTCCGGCGCGCGGCGGTTTGTCCGAGCGGGCAGAGCTGCAAGCCAATACCTTGGCTTCGCAGATGGCAGCCAGAACGGGGGCCAGCTATCATCTCCTGCATGTGCCCGACCGCTTGCAGCCAGAGGCGTTGCAGACCTTGAAGAAGGAGCAGCAGGTGCAAGAAGTGCTGAATCTGCTTCGTCAGGCCCGCATCGTCCTGCACGGGATCGGGGACGCCATCTCGATGGCAAAGAGGCGGAACCACTCCGAGGCGGAGATTGCGGAGTTGCAGGAAAAAGGGGCAGTCTCCGAGGCGTTCGGCTACTACTTTAATGAAGCCGGCGAGACGGTCCATCACATGCCGACGATCGGGCTGCAGCTCGAAGATGTGAAAAAAGCAGAGAGCGTCCTCTCGATAGCAGGGGGAGAAAGCAAGGCAAAAGCGATCCTTTCCTTTGCCAAACAGTCGTGTCAGAATGTACTTGTAACGGATGAAGGAGCTGCCAGGTCCTTATTGTCCGCACGACTGTAACCGGAAGGACGTTGGTTGGCATGAACAGTGCGGCGGTGCTTTCGATTTCGTCGCTGATTCTGGGAATTGTACTTAGTTTAACGCTTGATTTTCCTCTCTCTTTGGGGATTCTTTTTGCGATCTTGGTCACACTGGTAAGTGTGAAACAAAAAGGCTATAGCTGGAAAAAACAATTCGGCTTTGGCTGGGATGGCATACGGCAGACCAAGCCCGTCCTGATCATTCTGTTTCTGGTCGGGCTGTTGATTCCGCTCTTGATGATGGGCGGGACGATTCCGGCGATCATCTACTATGGCCTGTCGATTGTCAATGTCCAGTACTTGCTGGTAATCTCTTTTCTCTTGACCTCAGCAGTCAGCTACCTGCTGGGGACGTCAGTCGGCACCTTGAGTACCATCGGGCTCTCCCTGATGGGGATTGCTCATGCGGCTGGGATACCGGCAGGGATGGTCGGAGGCGCGTTGATTTCGGGAGCGATGGTGGGCGAACGCTTTTCTCCCATCTCCAGCAGCCGGATGCTGATCCTCGCTCATGTCGGGATGACCGAAAAGCAGGATCTGGCAACACAAGGCGCGGCGCGGTTGACAGCCGTTCTGTGCGCGGTGCTGTTCCTGATCCTCGATTTGTTTCGTGCTTCGGTGGATTCCGGGGAATCAATCCGCATGTACCAGGAGCTGTTGACCAGCCATTTTTCGATTGATTGGCTGACGCTGATGCCATTGGTGGTCCTGATTGCTGTCTTCGCGTTTCGTGTGAAGGCGATCAAGGCGCTGCTTTACGGCGTTGTGAGCAGCCTCGTGCTGGTCATGCTGAAAGGACCGCTTCCGTTGCCCGTTTTGATCGAAACCATCGTGTACGGCTACGAGCCGAAGACGGGGACGCTGATCGATGAGCTGGTTCACGGCGGAGGGATGCTTTCCATTTTCAGCGTGCTGCTCTTGATCGTGCTGGCTGGATTTTTAAACGGTATTTTAAACAAGGCAAAACTGTTGACTCCCTTCGTCGAGCGGATGATGGGAGAGACGAAAAATAGCGTGGTTCTGGTCGGGAAGTCGATTGCGCTCTCGCTTTTGGTCGTCATGATCAGCTGCAACCAGACGATTCCCATCCTGGTGATGGGTTCGACGCTGATCGGACGATTTTCCCGGTATAGCCGGGGCAAGGAATTCCTGGGGAAAACGATGCTGGATTCGACACTGGTCATGCCCGTGCTGATACCCTGGAACGGCTTGGCGATGGTGATCGCGATCAGCTTGGGCGTCCCGACACTGGAAACATTGCCGTATGTGCTGTACTCGTTGTTGTTGCCATTGGTTACGCTCTGGTCGGCTCGTCGTTTTGACGGCAAAGCCGGGGTGATTCTCGATACAAAAAAAGCGATGTAAATGAGCAGGAGGTTTTGGATATGGTAAAGGTTGGTATTAACGGTTTTGGACGCATCGGTCGCAATGTGTTTCGTGCAGCGCTGAACAATCCCAATGTGGAGATCGTCGCAGTCAATGATTTGACCGATGCGCGCACACTGGCGCATTTGTTGAAATACGATTCGGTGCACGGCGTACTGGATGCTGACGTAGAAGCGGGAGACAACACGCTGTTTGTCGGCGGCAAAGAAATCAAGGTATTGGCGGAGCGCGATCCGGCTCAACTCAAATGGGCGGATTACGGCGTGGAAATCGTCGTGGAATCTACCGGACGCTTCACGAAGCGCGAGGATGCGGCGAAACACCTGGAGGGTGGAGCGAAAAAAGTCATCATCTCGGCGCCTGCTACGAATGAAGACATCACGGTTGTCATGGGCGTTAACGAAGAAAATTACGATCCAGCGGCTCATACCGTCATCTCCAACGCTTCCTGCACCACCAACTGCCTGGCTCCGTTCGCAAAGGTACTGAACGATCAGTTCGGCATCGTGCGCGGTCTGATGACTACCGTTCACTCTTATACCAATGACCAGCAAATCCTGGACCTGCCGCACAAGGACCTGCGCCGTGCCCGCGCAGCAGCAGAGAACATCATCCCGACCTCGACCGGGGCTGCCAAAGCGGTAGCGCTCGTGCTGCCTGAGCTGAAAGGCAAGCTGAACGGCTTTGCGATGCGTGTTCCTACACCGAACGTATCGGTAGTGGATCTGGTAGCAGAACTGAAAAAAGATGTAACCGTAGATGAAGTGAATCAGGCTTTGAAAGAAGCTGCAAACGGCAAGCTGAAAGGCATCATAGGCTATTCGGAAGAGCCTTTGGTTTCTTCGGACTACAACGGCAACCCGGCTTCTTCGACGATCGATGCGCTGTCGACCATGGTATTGGAAGGCAATATGGTGAAAGTTGTCTCCTGGTACGACAATGAGTGGGGCTATTCCAACCGCGTCGTAGACTTGTGCCATTATGTTGCGCAGCGTGGCTTGTAAAAAGTAAAATAGATTTGTTTGGAAAAAAGGGAGAGAGATCTCCCTTTTCCCATATGGATTTTACGAAGAATAAGCCACTGATTTGGGAGGATCGTTCATGAATAAGAAATCTATCCGCGATGTTGAGCTGGCGGGGAAGCGCGTGTTTTGCCGTGTCGACTTCAATGTTCCGATGCAGGACGGTGTGATTACCGATGATACGCGGATTCGGGCTGCCGTCCCGACCATTCGCTACATGGCAGACGCCGGGGCCAAGGTGATTTTGGCGAGTCATTTTGGCCGTCCCAAAGGCCAGGTCGTAGAAGAGATGCGCCTCACTCCAGTTGCCGCTCATCTGTCTGCTCTGCTCGGCAAAGAAGTGACCAAGCTGGGGGACTCGGTGGGGGAAGAAGTGAAGGCGGCGGTAGCAGGGATGAAGAATGGAGACGTCCTCTTGCTGGAGAATGTCCGTTTTCACCCTGGCGAAGAGAAGAATGATCCAGAGCTTGCGAAAAGCTTCGCTGAGCTGGCGGATCTGTTCGTCAACGATGCGTTTGGCACAGCCCATCGCGCGCATGCGTCTACAGCAGGCATCGCTCAGTACATACCTGCTGTAAGCGGACTTTTGATGGAAAAGGAGATCCGCTTCATGGGCGGTGCGCTCTCGAATCCCGAGCGGCCTTTCACAGCCATCGTCGGCGGTGCCAAGGTGAAGGACAAGATCGCCGTGATCGAAAATCTGCTGACGAAAGTGGATCACCTGATCATCGGCGGCGGAATGGCGAATACCTTCCTGAAAGCGCAGGGCTATGCGATCGGGGCATCGCTGTGCGAGGATGACAAGCTGGATCTGGCTCGTTCCTTGATGGAACAGGCGAAGGAACGCGGTGTAAACCTGATGATGCCGATCGATGTCGTCGTCGCGGATCGCTTCGCGGCGGATGCGGAGAAAAAGACGGTCGCGATCGATGCGATTCCAGAGGGCTGGATGGCGCTCGATATCGGACCGAAGACTGTAGAAGCCTACCACCGCGTCATTGTGGAGTCCAAAACCGTGGTGTGGAACGGGCCGATGGGTGTATTCGAGATGGACGCCTTTGCACAAGGGACAATCGGGGTGGCCCGCGCCATGAAAGAATGTTCGGGAACGACGATCATCGGCGGCGGCGATTCGGTAGCTGCAGTGGAGAAGGCAGGAGTCGCAGAAGAGATGACGCATATCTCGACTGGCGGCGGCGCTTCACTGGAATTCATGGAAGGCAAGGAACTGCCGGGAGTGACCGTTCTGACAGATAACGAATAGGGGGAATCAAGGTGAGAACGCCAATCATCGCGGGAAACTGGAAGATGTTCAAGACCATTGCCGAAGCGAAGAAATTCGCGGAGGAAGCCAAAGCGGGAAGCGACATTGCGGGTGTGCAAAAGGTGATTTGTGCGCCCTATACAGCTCTGTCTGCTCTGTCAGAAGCGCTGCAAGGAAGCGGCCTGGCGCTTGGCGCACAGAACATGCATTTTGAGGAGCAGGGAGCCTTTACCGGGGAGATCAGCCCGTCCATGCTAAAAGAGATCGGCGTCGAATACGTAATCATCGGTCATTCCGAGCGTCGTCAATACTTCAATGAAACAGACGAGACGGTGAATAAAAAAGTGCTGGCAGCCCTCAAGCACGGCTTGGTGCCAATTCTATGCGTAGGGGAAAGCCTGGAGCAGCGCGAGGCAGGCGAGACTGCCAAGGTCGTGCGCACGCAGACAGAGGCGGCATTGGCAGGACTGGAAGCGGAACAGGTGGCTGATGTGGTCATTGCCTATGAACCAATCTGGGCGATTGGCACGGGCAAATCCTCCAGCGCACAGGAGGCGAACGAGACCATCGCGGTGATTCGCCAGGTGATCGCAGAGCGCTTTGGACAAGATGCCGGTGCGCGTGTACGCATCCAGTACGGCGGCAGTGTGAAGCCGGAGAATATCGCCAGCTATCTGTCGCAGCCGGATATCGATGGAGCGTTGGTCGGGGGAGCCAGTCTGGACGCGGCAAGCTACCTTCAACTCGTCAAGGGATCACTGCAAGAATAGGGAGGGAAGTCAGATGGCACATCGGCCCAAACCGGTCGCTTTGCTGATTTTGGACGGTTTTGCGCTGCGTGACGAAACCTACGGCAATGCTGTCGCACAGGCAAAAAAACCGAATTTTGATCGTTACTGGAATACCTATCCGCACGCCACCCTGCAGGCGAGCGGACTTGCTGTCGGCCTGCCGGAGGGACAGATGGGCAACTCCGAAGTCGGTCATCTGAATATTGGTGCCGGACGCGTCGTCTACCAGGATCTGACGCGCATCACCAAATCGATTGCAGAAGGCGATTTTTACAACAACGAGACCCTGGTCGCAGCATTCAACCACGCGCGTGAAAACGGTACGAAGGTTCATCTCTTCGGCCTGCTGTCGGACGGCGGCGTACACAGCCATATTCAGCATTTGTACGCGATCCTGGAGCTGGCGAAGCGGCAGAACTTCGACCGCGTCTACATCCACGCTTTTCTGGACGGACGGGATGTATCGCCTGACAGCGCAGTGGACTACATCGAGCAGCTGCAGGCCAAAATCGCCGAGATCGGCGTCGGCAAAATCGCGACAGTCCAGGGACGCTACTATGCGATGGACCGCGACAAGCGCTGGGAGCGGGTAGAAAAGGCGTACCGGGCAATGGCCTACGGTGATGGCCCTTCCTATACAGATCCGCTCCAGGCTGTGAAGGAATCGTATGAAAAGTCGATCATGGACGAATTCGTCATGCCGACGGTCATCACAGACGAGCAGGGCAAGCCTGTTACTACGATCCAGGACAAGGACGCGATCATCTTTTTCAACTTCCGTCCCGACCGGGCGATCCAGACCTCGCAAGCCTTTACGAACGACGATTTTCGCGGCTTTGACCGCGGCGAGAACCGCCCGCGCGACTTGCATTTTGTCTGCCTGACGCATTTCTCGGAATCGGTAGACGGCTATGTCGCCTATAAGCCTTCCAATCTGGACAATACCCTGGGAGAAGTGCTTTCCCAGAACGGCTTGAAGCAGCTTCGCATCGCAGAGACGGAGAAATACCCGCACGTGACGTTCTTTTTCAGCGGCGGACGCGAGCAGGAGTTCCCGGGCGAGACTCGTATCCTGATTCCGTCGCCGAAGGTTGCGACGTACGATTTGAAGCCCGAGATGAGTGCGCTGGAGCTGACAGATGCAGTGGTGAAGGAGATCGAGGCGGAGAACTTCGACGCGATCATCCTGAACTTCGCCAACTGTGACATGGTCGGGCACTCTGGCATGATGGAGCCGACGATCAAGGCGGTCGAGACAGTCGATGCCTGCCTCGGAAGAGTAGTCGATGCCATTCTCGCCAAGGGCGGTGCCGCCATCATCACAGCAGACCACGGCAATGCCGACCTGATGCTCGATGAAGCAGGACGCCCGATCACGTCCCACAGCACCTATCCGGTCCCAGTGATCGTGACGAAGGAAGGCGCAGAGCTGAGAACGGACGGAATCCTGGCAGATCTTTCGCCGACCTTGCTCGATCTGCTGCAGGTCCAACAACCTGCAGAGATGACAGGAAAATCCTTGCTTGCAAAATAGTCCTGGGTATCACAAACTGTAGAAGGATAGACAGCTTACTACGAGTTTCATGTAAAGGAGATGGATGAGAGATGGCAATGATTACAGACATTTATGCACGTGAAATTATGGATTCCCGCGGAAACCCGACCGTTGAAGTAGAGGTATACCTCGAGGACGGCACAATGGGCCGCGCTGCGGTGCCATCCGGCGCTTCTACCGGCGCGTATGAAGCCGTAGAGCTGCGTGACGGCGACAAGTCCCGCTACCTGGGCAAAGGCGTATTGAAGGCTGTAGAAAACGTAAACGAGATCATCGCTCCTGAACTGATCGGCATGGACGCTCTGGATCAAGTAGGAGTAGACATGGCCATGCTGCAGCTCGACGGCACGCCAAACAAAGGAAAATTGGGTGCGAATGCGATTCTTGGCGTATCCATGGCAGTTGCTCGTGCAGCGGCAGATTCCCTCGGCGTCTCCCTGTACAATTACCTGGGCGGCTTCAACGCGAAAACTCTTCCAGTGCCAATGATGAACATCCTCAACGGCGGGAAGCACGCAGACAACACCGTCGACATCCAGGAATTCATGGTTATGCCAGTTGGCGCAGAATCCTTCAAGGAAGCGCTGCGCATGGGAGCAGAGATTTTCCACTCCCTGAAAAAAGTTCTCTCCGACAAAGGCATGAACACCGCAGTTGGTGACGAGGGCGGTTTTGCTCCGAACCTGAAATCCAATGAAGAAGCAATCACTACCATTCTCGAGGCGATCAAGGCAGCGGGCTACGAAGCTGGTAAAGACGTCTTCATCGCACTGGACGTAGCAGCAACTGAGATGTTCAAAGATGGCAAATACCACTTCGAGGGCGAAGGTGTCGTGAAAACGACCGAAGAAATGATCGCCTTCTACGAGGATCTGGTCAGCAAATATCCGATCATCTCCATCGAAGACGGCTTGTCCGAGGATGATTGGGATGGCTGGAAAGCTCTCACTGATAAATTGGGCAGCAAGGTGCAGCTCGTGGGTGACGACCTGTTCGTAACCAACACCGAGCGTCTGTCCCGCGGGATCGAAAGCGACACCGGAAACTCCATCCTGGTCAAAGTAAACCAAATCGGTACGCTGACTGAGACCTTCGAAGCGATCGAAATGGCGAAAGTGGCTGGCTATACAGCTGTCATCTCCCACCGCTCCGGCGAGACCGAAGACACCACGATTGCCGATATCGCGGTAGCGACCAATGCGGGTCAAATCAAGACCGGTGCTCCATCCCGCACAGACCGCGTAGCGAAGTACAACCAATTGCTGCGCATTGAAGACGAACTGGGCGACACAGCTCGCTTTGGCGGACGTGCAGCTTTCTATAACTTGAAGAAATAAGTAGAGGCCGGAAACGAAAAAGGACTGTATTCACACAGCAGAAGCTGCGGAATACGGTCCTTTTTTTGCGGGGCTTAAAAGGGCGTGTTGCTGTCTTGATGATATATTTGGCTTTGATGGGCGTAGATTTCGCCGCTGTAATTTTTGATCGCATGTGCGTCTCTGCTTTTCAGACTTAGCAAGCCGGTCAGGCCCCAACCAGCGCCGACGACGGCTGCGACAATACCGAGGATGTACCACATGGAAATCCCTCCTCGAACTGGTATGTCTCCAGTATACCAAATTTTCCCTGGGATGGTGTATCAAAAGTTTTTCCAGGTAAAGTCAATGCTGAGATGACCGATCGGTCTTTCCTTGAAGATGAGCTTTTCTTTTGTGGCCAGTTCCGGTTTGCGGAAACAAACCAGGTCTTGATAATACCCAAAGGCTTGGCACACTTCCGGTCGAACGCTATGTATGCCGCAGCGGTCTTGGTTGATGTCATAAAAGATGCAGGTGCCGAACAAACGCGGCTGGTTTTCCAGTTCTACGCGGACTTTTCGCGGCATCGTTTTGATTTTTTTCTGGATTTTCTTTAATTCCTTCTCTGTGACAGGCACTGGTCCGCAGCACAAGCCTTTGCACCCGTGGCAAGGTAATGTCTCCATGCCGTATCTCAACTCCTCTCAAGATTCTTTGAAGAAGACTGATTATTTTCAAAGAATATTATGAAAGGTATAAGATTAAATGTAAATACTCGTAATTTTTTACAATAACATAAAAATAATTATTTGTCAATCGTTTTGTATCGGAGGAACCAGAGGATTGGGGATTCTGCCCAAGTGAGGAGATAATAAACAAACGCGGACATATCAACATATGCCCGCGTTTGTTTGATTTACACCATCACCGGTTCTTTGGCAGCTTCCTGCTTGTTCGCCGCTGAGGCTGCCAGACGGCTTTTGCTGTAGGGGATGCACATCGGAGTGCCGTACAGGGGATCGCTAGTAATCTCGCATTCCATCTGGAAAACCTGACGGACCAACTCCTGTGTCATGACGTCCTCCGGCGCTCCTTCCGCTACGACCGTCTGATTGTGGACGGCGACGATGTGATGCGCATAGCGGCAAGCCAGATTGAGATCGTGCAGGACCATGACGATGGTGCGCTGCTCGGTCTCATTCAATTCAAACAGCAGATCGAGAATCTCAATCTGGTGCGACATGTCCAGATAGGTCGTAGGCTCATCCAGGAGGATCGTCTCGGTGCCTTGCGCCAGTGTCATGGCGATCCAGGCGCGTTGTCGCTGGCCGCCGGAGAGGGAATCTACAGCCCGGTTTGCAAGGCTGGTGAGCTGAGTAGCCTCCAATGCCCGATTGACCATTTTCTCGTCTTCCTCGGACCATTGCTGCAACCACGTCTGGTAGGGGTAGCGCCCCTGTTTGACCAATTGCAGGACAGAGAGACCTTCAGGGGCCGTGGGACCTTGCGGCAGGATGGCGAGCCGCTTCGCTACCTCTTTGGTCGAGCGCTTGGCTATGGCTTCACCATCGAGCAAAATCGCTCCTCCCTTGGGCTTCAAGAGACGTGCGAGAGAGCGCAGGAGGGTAGATTTGCCGCAGCCGTTGCTGCCGATCAAAACGGTAATTTTCCCGCGTGGAATGGTTAAATCAAGCCCTTCGATAATGTTGCGCTCCCCGTACGACAAGGTGAGCTGACGTGTCTCCAATGCATGCATGGTATTCCGACCCCTTTCTGTCAGTGATTGCGGTTTTTATAGAGCAGATAGATAAAGAATGGCGCTCCCACAGCTGAAGTAAAGACACCGACTGGCACATCGAGCGGTGAAAAAGCCATGCGGGCGATCAAATCGGCGATGAGTACGATCAGCGAGCCGATCAGAGCGGACAGAGGCAGTGCTCCGCCGAAGGAAGGCCCGATCAGCTGCTTGGCGATATGCGGTGCCAGGAGGGCGACGAAGCTGATGTCCCCGCCGACGGAGACAGCCGTGCCGACCAATGCCGCACAGATCATCAGGAGAAGGAAGCGATCCAGCTGCAAGCGGCTGCCTACGCTAGTGGCGATCTCGTCGCCAAGCTGCTGGATGTTTACCCTTCTGGCCAGCAAGGCAGCCAAGGCGATCAGTACGACTATCCAGGGCAGAATCATTTGGACGTCATCCCAGGATACACCGTAAATGCTTCCTGTCAGCCAAAGCAAAGCTTTATTTTGCAGCAAAAACGGGCTGAACATGATCAATAGCGTCACGAGGGCGCCCGACGCGATCTTGATGCCGACGCCAATCATCACCAGACGGAGGGGAGTTACCCCTTTTTTCCAGGCGAGGGCGTACAGCAGCAAGGTCGTCAGCGTAGCTCCGAGAAAAGCAATGGGCGGGAGCCAGCGGATACTGGCTGTCTCGAACAGCAACAGAAAGCCCACTGCCGCGACGGAGGCACCGCCTGATACGCCCAAAATGTCCGGAGATGCCAGCGGGTTGCGGACGATTCCCTGCATGATCGCGCCTGCGGAGGCGAGCGCCGCCCCTACGAGAACCGCAATGATGATGCGCGGCATCCGGAACTGCTGGACGATCAGCTCGTGTTGCTCAGAGCCGATGCCGAGCAGGACTTTTACCACTTCCAGCGGCGTGATTTTCATTTCGCCCATCCCGAGGCTGATGATCATCATCAAAACGGTCATCACCAATGCCAGGAAGATGAACCAAAGCGCCTTTTTATGTAACTGAAAAGACGAAAAACGCTTGCCGAGGCGAAGAGGAAGATATTCTTTCACTTTTCATCCAGCCCCTTTCGCGCCACATAGATGAAGAACGGGATGCCAATCAGGGCCGTCATGACGCCAATCGGCACTTCCGCAGGCATGGCGACGAAGCGGGCGGCGATATCGGCGGCCAACAGCAGGACCGAGCCGAACATTCCGCTGTACAGCAGGACCCAGCGCGTGTCGATTCCAACAAAAAAACGTGCCAGATGCGGCGTGACCAACCCGACGAAGCCGATCGGTCCGGCCACCGCGACAGAAGAGCCTGCGAGCAGGACGAGGACTAGTCCTGTCATGATTTTGACCAGCAAGGTGCGCTGCCCCAGTCCTTTGGCTACATCCTCTCCCATCAAAAGGGTTTGGATCGGCCGTGCCAAGAGAAAGGCAAGAATCCACGCGACCAGCATGTAGGGGAATACCGTTTCCAGGTACTCCAGCTTTCTGCCGCCAACGGAACCAGCCAGCCAAAATAGTACTTCGTCCGCAGCTTTTTCGTTGAGCACCATCATGCCGTGGCGAATCGATGCGGACAAGGCAGTGATTGCAGCCCCGGCCAAAATCAGCTTGACGGGGGATAAGCCGTCCCGGCCCAGCGAGCCGAGCAGGTAGACAATGATGCCCGCCACAGCAGATCCGATAAAGGCAATCCAGGTAAACTGGGTCAAGGAGCTGATCCCGATGAACGTCACGGCGAAGACAACGAACAGCGCGGCACCAGCGTTTAGCCCAAATAGTTCAACATCTGCTACGGGATTTCGCGTCAGAGATTGCAGCAAGGTACCGGCCAGGCCGAGACAAAACCCGACGCTCAAAGCGTTCAGAACCCGCGGGACACGCACTTCCTTGATGACGATATGTTCATTGGAGCCGTTAAAATGCGTATAAGCATCAATCGCTGTCTGCCAACTGGTGTCGATTACGCCAAAGACCAGGCTGGCATAGCAGAGGTAGATGAGCAAAACAAGACAGAGGACAACCCCCAGAATCTTGCGAATGTTACTTGATAGCAATGGATACATGTCTGTTACTTCCTTCATTGTAAGGGAAATGGTGTTCACGAACCGTTGATCCTATCGTCATTGTAAATGGAACGCAGGGAAGGTGTCAATGATGATGAGAGTCATTATCATTTAATGGTTGACATCTTTTCACTGAGGTTGTAGGATAATGAATGTAATTGAGTATCATTCTCACTTTTTGGATGATTCGAAAGGGGTCTTTTCATCATGTTTTCTCGTACATATCGCACATTAGGGGGCAAAGCACTCGCAGCCTTTCTGCTGGCATTGGTCATGCTGGTGACGGGTTGCGGCGGCGGGCAGACCGGCGAGCAAAAGCCTGCGGAGTCCCAACCTGATGCACAAACTCCAAGCAATGAGGCAACTCCGGCTGCTGATCAGTCCTATACCATCAAGCATGCGATGGGAGAAACGACCATCAAAGGAACGCCTCAGCGTGTCGTCATGCTTACGACGCAAGGTGTGGAAACCTTGCTTGCACTCGGTGTAAAACCGGTCGGCGCAGTTGGTTCCTTTACCGATCCGACCACCTTTTACGATTTTGTCAAACCGCAATTGGAAGGCGTGCAGGTAGTAGGGTCCGAGTCGCAGCCAAACCTGGAAGCGATCGCTGCACTGAAGCCTGATTTGATTCTCGGCATGAAATTCCGCCAAGAAAAAGTATACCAACAACTGTCTGCTATCGCGCCTACCGTATTCGTGGAAGAGCCGCGTGGTGACTGGAAAGCCAACTTCATGCTTTTTGCAGAAGCTGTCAATAAAAAAGCAGAAGGCGAAAAAGTGCTGGAAGACTGGAATAAGAAGGTAGCCGCATTCAAGGAAAAAGTAGGCGACAAGCTGAGCACAGAGGTTTCAGTCGTTCGCTTTATGCCGGGCCGCGTGCGCATTTACTATAATGACACGTTCTTGGGAGCGATCATGAAGGATCTCGGACTTTCCCGACCAGCTGCTCAGAACCAAGAGAAATTCGCTGACGAAGTGACCAAAGAGCGCATCCCGGAAATGGATGGAGACATTATGTTCTACTTCACCTATGAGACAGGGGATGGAGAAGGGTCCAAGCTGGAGAAAGAATGGACCAATGAATCTCTCTGGAAAAACCTCAACGTCGTGAAAAACAACAGAGCATACAAAGTAGATGATACAATCTGGAATACCTCCGGTGGCGTCATCGCGGCCAACAAGGTCGTCGATGAGATGGAAGGGTATATTCTGGGCAACAAATAATGAGGTATAGAAAAAACACTTGGCTTTTCATTGGGCCAAGTGTTTTTTTGTTGCTGAGATGCGATTCAGTTGCGAATTTGCTTTCCATAGAAAACATGCCAATGCAGATGCTTGGAGTCCTGGTATGCACCGAGATTGGTCAGCACCCGGCTGGCCCCGTATTGGGAGACGACCTGCTCCGCGACGATTTTGACGACATCGATCAGTTCGAGAAGCAGATCAGAGTCGCTTTCCGCAAGCGTCAGGAGGGAGGAGATATGTTTTTTCGGAATGACGACGATGTGGACCTCGTAGAAGGGGCGGGTATGGTAGTAAGCTAGGACACGCTCCGTCTCATACACTTTTTCCACGGGAGTCTTGCCGCTAAGAACCTCTTCGCAATAAAAGTCCTCTGACATATTGAGTACTCCTCCTCTTAGTTAACCTGTTCCGCGCGCAGCATCGAATCCTTGGTAAACCACAGCCTGTAGCTCAACAGGCTGATCATGACAGCCGAAATCGCTGCGGCAGACGAGAAAATCAACATGATCAGGATCTGGTAGCGGACTGCTTCGATCGGGCTCGCTCCGGCGATAATCATCCCCGTCATCATGCCGGGAAGCTGGACCAGCCCGATTGTTTTCATCGTATCGAAGGTAGGGATCATGCTGGCTTTTATCGAACGCTTCATAACATCCTGAATCGCTTGACGGCGGGTTGCGCCCAATGACAAGAGCGCTTCGATCTCGCCGCGGGAACTGGCGGTCTCCTGATTCATCTGAGTGATAAAAAGGCTGCAAACAATCATGGAAGCCCCAATAATCATTCCGCTCATCGGAATCAAATACTGCGGGATCGGAGTGACGAGGCCGAGCAAGATCATGAGTCCCATCGTCACGATCTCCGTCACACTCAAAGAGGCAAAAATGAGCCAGTAGATTCCTTTCAGACGAGCGCCACGCCGGGACGCGTTCCAGGAAGCTACGGATATCATCATGAGCAGAAGCGCTCCGATGAAGCCGAAGTGATTGGAATGAAACACAAACTGCAGGACGTAGCCGATCGCGAGCAGCTGGACGGTGCAGCGAACAGTGCCAATGACGATGTCTTTGCCCATCCCGAGCTTCTGCCAGGTGGAGAGCATAAGGGCGATCAGAACAAAAGCGGCAGCAAGCGACATGGAGAGATAGGTCATCGGATTCCCTCCAGGCTTTCTGCCAGCAGATGCGACGACCGAAGAAACGCTCTTGCCTCTTCTGTGCGAGGAGAGTCAAAAAAGGTCCGACTGTCCGCATCCTCCAAAAGCCTGCCATCTGCCATAAACCAGATTTGCTGACTGGTCGTCCTGGCTTCTTCCCAATCATGCGTCACCCACAGGATCGTCGTGCCGGAATGGGCGTGCAGATCGACGAGGAGGCGTTCTGTAGCCTGTTTGCTGATCGAGTCGAGGGAAGATGTCACTTCGTCCAAAAGCAGCACAGCAGGCCGCAGAAGCAGCGTACGGATCAAGGCCAGCCGCTGCTTTTCCCCGCCAGACAACTGCTGGGCGCCTGAATTCCAATCGAGATGATCCAATCCGATCTGTTCCATCCATTGGCGGGCTTGTGTAAGATCGAAGCTGCGCTGATGGAGAAACGCTGCAGCCCGCAAATTATCCTCTACGCTGCCGGGCAGCATCACGGGCTGCTGGGCGACATAGCTCACGGTCATTCGCCACGCCTCAGGTGTCCATTGACTTACGTCTCTGCCTTGCAGCCGCATCGAACCCCTGTCAGGAGCGGTCAGACGGCCAAGGATGCGCAGCAGGGTGCTTTTTCCCTGACCGGATTTGCCCAGAATACTGATGATCAAAGGCTCTGCAACAGATGCACTGAAGTCGCGAAAAAGCCAGGGACCATCGGGAGGATGGAGTTGTTTGCCCAGACCTTCCAGCTGAAGGATTGTTGTCATAGCTGCCTCCTTAAATAAGGAAAACACCGAAGAGGACGAGTCTCCGGTGTTTTCCATAACGTACGGGCTATCTATGTACTTACTTATGTTCAGACAGCCATTCCGCAACCGCTTTGATTTCCGGTTGCTTTTTCAGCATTCCTGGTGGCATGCCGCCTCTACCATCTTTGATAATTTTCGCGATCTCATCAGCGCTCAAGTGGGACCCTACGTTCGTCAGAGCAGGCCCAGAGATTCCTTCCAGGTTTTGGCCGTGGCAGGATGAGCAATTTTGTTTGAAGATAGCTTCTGCATCAATGTTGGCAGTAGGTGCTCCGCCTTGTGCTTCGTTGCCGTGACTTGGCGGGAAAAAGATCGATCCTACGAGTGCAATGAGAAATACAAGAAACAAGATACCGAACGAAGTGAAAAAGGCCTTCGCGGAATCAATTACGTCGTTTTGATTCATGTCTTTTTTGTTGGACCCAGCCATCTGACAAAGACCTCCCAAGGCAAGTATAAAGGTTCACATGCAATTTTACGGCAAAATCATGACAGTTGCAAGGAGACTAGGAAAAGGACAAAGAAAGTACACAATTTCCATATTATACACGTCATTTTGGAAGAATGAGGAATACCCCAGGCTTACATTTGACAGATGCACCGTCTTTAGATAAAATGAATGATAGTCATTCATTTTTGCGAATAGGGGAGTAGCGCGATGTCCGGAAGCAAAGACGGAAAGCATCAAAAAATTTTAGAAGCAGCCATTGACGTTATTTCTGAAAAAGGGCTCGACAACACTTCTATCTCAGATATCGTAAAAAAGGCTGGAGTGGCACAGGGAACCTTCTATTTATATTTCTCATCGAAAAAAGCTTTAATACCCGCGATTGCGGAGAATCTTCTCGGGATCACGCTGGAGCGCATCAAGGAGAAGACGCAAACGAGGGAAAAGCTGTGGGACGTGCTGGAGGTTGTGATCGACGAAACCTTCCACATCACCAAGACGTACAAGGATGTCATCGTCTTTTGCTATTCCGGGCTGGCCATCGAACATTCCATGGAAAAATGGGAAGCGATTTATCAGCCTTATTATGAATGGCTGGAGGAGCTGTTAGAGCAAGCAAAGAGGAACAACGAGATCGCTGCCGACATCCATGTGAAGTGGACGGCCAGAATCATTATCAATATGGTTGAAAATGCGTCAGAACGATTTTATATCGGCATGGAGCAGGACGATACTTTGGATGGTTTCAAGAAAGAGATATTCAGCTTTTTAAAAAGAGCGTTGCTCAAGCCCTAAAGTAATTGGAGATCATCCAATACTTTTTTTTCAAACAAAAAATGACTGACATTCATTCATAAACGAAGGGAGACATTCATCATGAGTTGGTTTTTAGTGATTACAGCAGGAATGCTGGAGGTGGTATGGGCTTCCAGCCTGAAAATTGCCTCGACACCGTTGCAGTGGACGGGAATTGTCCTGCTCATTGCTGTCAGCTTTATCCTGTTGATCCAATCGTATAAAAAAATCCCGGTTGCGATCGCCTACGCTGTCTTCGTAGGGATTGGAACGATCGGCACCTATATGACAGGCGTTTTGACGGGGGACCCGTTTTCGCTGAAGCAAGCGATTGCCATGCTTGGCGTGCTGATTGGCATTATCGGGTTGAAGGTGTTTACCAAAGACAATGAAAGAGCAACGAAAGGGGAGCGGGCATAATGGCATGGATTTTATTGATCCTGGCGGGATTGGAAGAGGTCGTCGCTGTCGTTGCCATGAAGCATATAGACGGTTTGAAGCGGAAAACGCCCTTGGTCGTCATGACGCTCGGGCTGGCGTTCTCCATATACTGCCTGACCCAAGCTATGCGAGAGATTCCGGCAAGCGTCGCGTATGCGGTATGGACCGGGATCGGTTCGGTAGGGATTACGACCTTGGGTTATGTATGGTTTAAGGAAAAGCTAAGCAAGGGGCAGGTGGCTTCTCTGGCGATTCTTGTCTTGAGCGTGGTGGCTTTGCGCGTGACCAGTTGATGAAAGAGTAAGAACTGAATATATATGGAAGGGAAAGCAGGTTGCTGATCCTATCTAAATATGGTAAAGTAGTTTCATTGGTTTTGCACCGTCTTGAAATCCGTTTTGAGGTGAAATGAGATGGCATTAGCTGCGAAAATTATACTTGTGATCGCAAGTATTGGTTTAATTATCGTCGTATTGTTGCAATCCGGAAAAAGTGCCGGCCTGTCTGGAGCGATTGGCGGGGGCGCGGAGCAACTGATGGGCAAGCAAAAAGCCCGCGGAATTGATGCTCTTTTAGGAAAACTGACCGTGGTATTTGCGGTTTTGTTCATGATCTTCGCGATTGTGCTCGGGTATTTCTTAAAAACGGGAGCGTAATAGACGTACGGTAGGAGACAGCAAGCTAGCCTTGCTGTCTTTTTCGCTATTGGGATTGCGTCGCAACAGAGCGGTGAATACTACATAGTACAAGAGGATGCAACGAAGCCAGGCAGATGCCTGCGCTAACTTTAGGAGGTTTGTGAATGAAAGAAGAAGATATCCTGGCGTTCATGCGGGAGCAAGCATATCACCCCATGACCGTGAAGGAGCTGGAGGCGGCATTCGGAATCGAGGATGCAGATGCCTTCAAAGAGCTGGTCAAAACGCTGAACGGGCTGGAGGCAAGCGGCGAAGTGGTTCGCACGCGTGCCAATCGCTACGGAGTGCCGGAAAAAATGAATCTGGTGCGCGGCCGTTTGCAGAGCCACCCGAAAGGCTTTGGCTTTGTGATTCAAGAAACACCTGAGTCGGATGACATCTACGTGCACGCCAACGATATGAATGGAGCGTTGCATGGCGATACCGTGCTCGTCCGAGTGGAGAAGGAAGTAGGCGGCAATCGGTTGGAGGGCCGCATCATTCGGGTCGTGGAGCGGGGAATTACCGAAGTGGTGGGGACATTCAAGGATGAGACCTACTACGCTTTCGTGATCCCAGATGAAAAACGACTTGGCAAGGACATTTTCATCCCCAAGGAAGCCTATAACGGAGCGGTCGACGGGCACAAGGTAGTGGCCAAAATCGTTCGCTATCCGGAAGGGCGCGTCAATCCGGAAGGGGAAGTCGTAGAGATTTTGGGGCATAAAAACGATCCGGGCGTCGATATTTTGTCGATCATCCGCAAGTTTGGGCTGCCGGAGTCTTTCCCTGAGGAAGTACTTGCAGAGGCGGACGCAGCGCCGGACAAGATCTCCGAAGAAGAGATCCAGGGACGCCGCGATCTGCGCGACCGCATGATGGTCACCATCGACGGCGCGGATGCCAAAGACCTGGACGACGCGGTATCGCTGGAAAAACTGCCGAATGGCAACGTGCGCCTCGGCGTGCATATCGCGGACGTCAGCTACTACGTCCGGGAAAATTCCGCGTTGGACCAGGAAGCGTATCGCCGCGGCACCAGCGTCTATCTGGTGGATCGGGTCATCCCGATGCTGCCGCATCGTTTGTCCAACGGCATTTGCAGTCTCAATCCGAAGGTAGACCGTCTGACCATCTCCTGCGATATGGAGATGAGCCCGGATGCCAAGGTCGTCAAATACGATATTTTTCTCAGCGTGATCCGCACCAATGAGCGGATGACCTATGCGGATGTTCGCAGCATTTTGGAGGACAAGGACGAAGCGCTGATCGAGAAGTACAGCGAGCTGGTCCCGATGTTCCAGGAGATGGAGAAGCTGGCGCTCAAGCTGCGCAAAAAGCGGATGCAGCGCGGAGCCATCGACTTCGACTTCCGCGAGGCCAAGATCTACGTCAACGATGAGGGCGCCCCGACCGACATCGGGTTTCGGACGCGCTCCATCGCGGAGCAGATCATCGAGGAATTCATGCTGGCGGCCAATGAGACGGTCGCGGAGCATTTTCACTGGATGAAACAGCCTTTCATGTACCGGATTCACGAAGATCCCAATCAGGAAAAGCTCATGGCATTCATGGAGTTCGTCACCAACTTCGGCTATTCGATTCGCGGCAAGGGCAATTCCGTCCATCCGCGGGCCCTGCAGCAGCTGCTGGAGGAAGTGAAGGGCAAGCCGGAGGAGATCATCATCAGCACCGTGATGCTTCGCTCGATGAAGCAAGCGCGCTATGACGCGGAAAGTCTGGGGCACTACGGCTTGTCCACGGATTTTTACACGCATTTCACGTCCCCCATCCGCCGCTATCCGGACCTCATCGTCCATCGCCGCATTCGCGATTGGATCGAAAAAGGCGAGCAGCTGCCGGAGAAGCGCTTGGCGTACTGGCAGGAGCATATGCCGTTAATCGCCGAGCATGCTTCGCAGCGCGAGCGTCTGGCAGTAGATGCGGAGCGGGAGACCGACGATCTGAAAAAAGCAGAATTCATGCTGGAGCGCGTCGGCGAGGAGTTCGAGGGCGTCATTTCGAGCGTAACGTCCTTCGGGATATTCGTCGAGCTGCCCAATACCATCGAGGGTCTGGTGCACGTCAGCTACCTGACGGACGACTACTACCACTACCATGAAAGAATGTACGCGTTGGTGGGCGAGCGGACTGGAAAGCAGTACCGCATCGGGGATGTCGTGCAGGTGCGGGTCAGCAACGTCAACGTGGACGAGAGAACCATCGATTTTGAAATCGTCGGCATGACTAAGGCAGCAGGATTTCGCGGCAGCCGGGAACGGACGCCGAAAGTCATCGACGGACGTGGCAAGGAGCGAAAAGCCGGGGCACGTTCCAAGCAAGATCGGTCCCGTACAGATCGTCCTGGCCGGGATAAAGACAAGACGCATCCTGCCGCGATCCGGCAAAAATACAAGGAGCGCCGTGCCAACCAAGTGACAGCGGGAGGCAAGAAACCGCAGCGACGCACTGGTGAGGCAGGGGCTGCTGGCAGTGAGGATGTCGTCGCTTTGACGACAGGAGAAGGCACAGATACCGCGGTTCAGAAGCAGAAGGGCTTCTGGGAGGATCTCGTCCAGTCCAAGAAAAAGAAGCGTAAAAATGTGGCTAGCCAAGTGAAACGAAAACGGCGTTAAACAGTTGTTTAGGGCGCGTATAAGGCTGGAAAAGGCTGTTATGACCGGGAAAATGCCTTGCCACGACGGGCAAAATTTGCTAGACTAACTGATACTAACAGCGGAAAAATGCTGCAAGCGAGGTGATCTCCATGTCCAAGGATAAAGC
Source organism: Brevibacillus panacihumi W25 (assembly GCF_000503775.1). GTDB lineage: Bacteria > Bacillota > Bacilli > Brevibacillales > Brevibacillaceae > Brevibacillus > Brevibacillus panacihumi_A. The sequence continues at coordinate 344,532 of NZ_KI629787.1, forward strand.
AGGTACCAAAACGATTGCCCAAAACCGAAAAGCACGTCACGACTACCATATCGAGCAAGTATTTGAGGCGGGCATCGCCTTGACTGGTACGGAGATCAAATCGGTGCGCGCTTCCCGTGTACAGCTCAAGGACAGCTTTGCCCGCGTGCAGGACGGCGAATTGCTCCTGTACAACGTGCATATCAGCCCGTATGAGCAAGGCAACCGGTATAACCATGAGCCGGAGCGCACACGCAAGCTCCTGATGAAACGCCTGGAGATTCTCAAGCTCAACGGGATGATCCGGGAGAGAGGCTACTCGCTCGTCCCGCTCAGCATTTATTTGAAGGGCGGCTGGGCCAAAGTAGAGCTGGCGCTGGTCAAAGGGAAGAAGAACTACGACAAGCGCGAGGACCTTAAGAAGAAGGACGCTGCACGCGAAGTCGAGCGTGCGCTGCGTGAGCGGCAGAAGGTATAGCATAGCTCGGTTGGTTCGTGCTGGCAGGCCTGGCAGCAATCAACGTTGAGAAGTGCACCGGTTTTGTGCTATTATGAAGGAGCAATAAACACACTGTTAACAACACAGTCTAGGTGTGGAACGGTCGTTGCCTCTCTTCGCCTAGACTTTTTGTCACCTTTTTCTTCTCATACCCTGGGGGCGTTTTGGATTCGACGGGGATGGTAGAGCATGAGAAGCGAGCCGGGGGGCTGCGGACCTCGTCAACAACGCGGAACGCCATTAACTGGCAACAAACAACTTTCTCTCGCTGCTTAATAACCAGTGAGGCGCTACCACTCCATCGCCCATGTGGCGTGACTAGCGCTCAACTTTAGTGGGATACGCCGGAGGTCTCCGCCTGGGGCCAAAGGAAGAAGATGAATCAGGCTAGGTGCTGGGTCAGCGCGTCACTCCGCGAATCCATCACCGAAATTCAAATGAGTGACTGCGCTCGGAGATGCTCATGTATCGCTGTTTTCGGACGGGGGTTCGAATCCCCCCGCCTCCACCATACATATGCGAGGATACCACCTGATGAGGGTGGTTTTTTTGTGCTTTTGGCGTCCTCGCTATACAGGACGGTTTTTGATGTCTTGATATGAATGGTTTTTCGATGAGCTGTCGATGTATAGCGAGGAACCTCGTGTTCTATTCGAGTCGTTTAACGCAATGGTTACGGCGTGTATTCAGCTACGACGGTCTTTTCATACAGGATGGCATCTCCTGCTTGGAACTGTATGATGATGTGGATCAGCTTGGTTTCTCGCTGGATGAAGACTCTGCTGACGTATTTGGCAACCAGTTGATGAATCGTCTCCGGGTTGGAGGTTTCGCTGTCCAACAGAGCGATCAGCGTCTGCACATCATACTTCACTGAATCGATGTAATGCTCAGGAAGAATAAAGGTTTGCAAGGAATCGGAAAGAGCAGAGTACTCATTCTGTTTGTCTGCAAGCTCATGTTGCATCTCACTTATCATATCGACGTAGTATGGTTTACCTTTTCCTGAGCGGATGTCTTGCTCCATCGTCTCGATGCGCTTCTGCAAGAAGCTGATCTCCGTTTCCAGTGAAGATATCTGCATGAAGACATTTTTGTTTTGATCTGCATGGTATCGTCTGAGTTCTTCCTCCAGATGATTGTCTGCAAGGGACAGACGGAGCAGTGCATTCCTCAGTTTGGCCGATACGATCTCTTCCACACGTTCTTTTCGCCATCCGACATAAGTGCAATAATCCTTCCCATGGCGCTGATAACCTCCGCAAGTGTAGTAGCGCTGTCCACCACCCTTCTGACGAGAAGAATTGGAGTTGCCGACCATTTTGCTTCCGCATCTGTCGCAGTACATGATGCCGCGCAACCAGAAAGGGGAGTGGGGTTTGATCTGGAACGGATTATGCACTTGTCCGCCACCATTGTGACGCTTCTTCGCCATCTCTTGGCATCTGTCGAACAGTTCCTTGGTGATGATCGACGGATGGGCGTTCTCCGTGATGATCCATTCAGAGCGATCTTTCCACTTCTTGCCCTTTGTCTGGTAGTCCTGCTTGTTCCATACTCGGCGTCCGATGTAGGATTCATTGAAGATGATGGCGCGGATCGTACTTGCCGACCATTTGCCGCCTTTCAGGGTAGGTACGCCTTTTTGATTAAGCAGGGTGGCGATTGCTTTGTATCCCAGACCTTCCTGCGCGTACTGATTGAAAATCCATTTGACCGTATCTACTTCCTCACGAGGGCCGAGTACCCATACGGATTTCGTTTTGTTGGCGCTGAGTGCGATATGCTCCGTACGATAGCCGTAGGGGGCATTGCCGCCGTTGCTGTAGCCTTGCTTTGCGTTCTGTGACATGCCTTTTTTCACTTCAGCGGCGAGATTGACGTTGTAAAACTCAGAGATGACTTCCAACATCCCTTCGAGCAACATTCCATGTGGAGTATCCGGGTCGGTTTGTTCCGTTGCAGATATGACCTTTACGCCGTGTTTTTGCAGTAACGCCTTGTAGATAATATGATCTTCGCGTTTCCGCGAGAAGCGGTCGAACTTATGGACGACGATGGCATCGAAATGACAATTCGGACGTTTCGCCGTAGCAATCATCTTCTGGAACTCAGGGCGGTCGTCCGACTTTGCAGATTTGCCTTTTTCGAGATACTCGCCGACAACCAGCCATCCCTTCTCTTGGCAGAACTTGTGGATTGCCTTCAGTTGAGCGGGGATGGACAGTTCTTTTTCTGCCTGATTATCGGATGAAACGCGAGCGTAGATGACAACTTTCATGTAGATACATCTCCTTTGTAGTTGTGTTTTTAGTCCTGAAAACGCAAAAAAGGCAGGTATGCTCGATGTGAGCGATATCTGCCTTGTGGGCTACGTGTAGGACTATTTACTTTTTCTTTCGCTGTTGCAGTTCTGTCTGCGCGGCATCCCATTGTTGTTGGCTGATGAGTGGAGGATGACTGTTGGGTGTGATGATCCATTCATCTTGATCCTTGAACTGCGTCATGCCTTTTGTGCGTTTATTCCAGATACGATGCCCAAGATAGACTTGATTGTCGAGGATGGAGAGGACTGACGATGGACTCCAGCGACGATCATCTGCATTTGCAAGATTGTATTCATTCAGGATGCGTGCGATCTTTTTGCCGCCCATTCCTTCTGCCGCCAGCTTGAAGATGAGTTGTACTGCTTGCACTTCATGCCGTTGGCCGGGGATCAGCGTAACGTGACCATCGACGACGATGGTGCGATATCCGTATGGAATGCGTCCGCCGCAGTGAAATCCCCGCGATGCGTTTTCCTTCAATCCCTTCAATGTTTCATTCTTTAGGTTCAGGCGATAATACTCGCTGATCGTCTCAAGCATGCCTTCCAGCAACATGCCGTGTGGTGTGTTGGGTTCTGTTTGTTCTGTCGCCGAGTACACAAAAATACCCTGCTTCTTGAGCAGGGCTTTGTAGATGACATGATCTTCTCGACTGCGGCTGAATCTATCGAACTTGTGGACGACGATGGCTTTGAAGTCTTTCTGTGGCTGTTTGGCTTTGGCGATCATCCGCTGGAAGGCGGGGCGATCTGCTGTTTTTGCAGATTTGCTTTCGTCGACGAATTCTTCGACGATGATCCATCCCTTCTGATCTGCATATCTTTGGATGGCTTCACGTTGAGCGGGGATAGATAGCTCACGCTCGGTTTGCTGTTTGGATGATACGCGTAGATAGGCGACGACATTCATTGTGGATGCTCCTTTCAATAAAAATAACCGTACTGCGAAGAATATCAGTACGGTGGATGATGATTCTAGCATTAGCGAAGATAGACTAAGAGTCTATGAACCCTTGAAAGAACGGTCTCTCTATTATGTTAGCTTCTAGTAACACGTATAAGCGGTATAAACAGTGATATACCAAGGTATTGCGCAATTACGGAGTCTTGCATTTTATCTGTGTCTCTATACTCGGAGGAGAAGTTGTGCTCTTGCGTTTCTCAAGATGCAGATAATGAACCTGTGCTTCATTGATACCAAGGTGTCCGAGTATCGGGTAGTAGATAAGAGCCATGTTGTCGATATCCTTGTCGTCGGTATCGCCTGTAAAGCACATATCGATTGAATAGCTCTTACATGGTGCTATCTTCATCTTACGTTTGAGGGGGCGCGCGAGATAATTATGGCGGTCGGTATCATCGGATAAGAGTCTGTCGCCGCCATCTCTCAGAATCGGTGATTGTTTTGGAACGATATAAAGGTCGCCGCTCACTTCAATAATCGGCCCCCCGGATGATCTTAAGTCAAAGAGTTCAATCTTCAATGATTCATTTGGCCTGTATTGAGAGGCGTTAGCATACCGTGTCTTGTAATGGTATCTGATGTTACATTCATAGATTTGTCGGTCGTTCTCAATGATCTCCTTGTTGATGCCATCCAGCACCGCCTTCATTACAAGTAAGGGAGGTACATCATCTGCTTGCCGTTGGGTAGTAACGGTGATGTCTACTCGGTATTCTCCTTTGGGCAATGGAAGAGGGATTCCCATTGATTTTGACTTGGCCCTAAGTAGCATCGACACTTTTTCCTGAAAGGCCATCATAAGAACGCTTTGTTGTCGTTCAATTTCAGTGCCATCGTCAGACTCATAATATGTGTCATGAGATAGCTCTCGTGGCTCCTCATGGACGCAAAAGTAGGAACCTGAATCAAAGGACAGGGGTACCTTCTCGTCTTTCCGAAAAGCGTTAACCACTGTTGCTATGTCCGTATAGAGACTACCATGCATTTTCATAAGATGACGCTTCCTTTGCCGAGTAATTTAACAAGCTCATCAACGTGACGCTTAATTAGAACATGAGGGCGGAGGACAATGATTTCATACTCATTTTTCTGTAGTGAAACCCCGACTCTAGCGTCTCTAACAAAGACTTTCTCTCCATCTTTTTGTCTAAAGATACATCTTACAGGTTTGAATAGGTCAGCATTGATGAAAGATTGAATTGTTTGGAATGTATTGTAGGGTGTGCTTTTTACGTCGTAGCAGAAACGTGTATCAAGCTCTAACTCCCCGTTCTGTGTGATATGCATAATGTCTGGATCGATGCCGCCATAATACCGAAGCCAGTTATATTGATACATTAGAAGGAAGATTTTAAGTTTTCTCTCATCCCATCCTGTTCTTGTTACAGATTGATCTAACATCTTCTCTGTCATAGCCAATTTAGGAACCATGATATAGCCATAATTGTGCTGTTTCAAAGGAGAGGGATTTCGTTTAATGTCTTTACAACTGTAAAATGTATCAAGCTCTGGCAGATAGTCTGGTGCAGACAATACATGTGCTTGGAAACGCAATTTATCATCTTCTCTAATGTCTCGGATAAAGTGATGAGTTTCTAACCAATCGAGAGACCATTCGATATATGATGAGTATGGAGGCAGTTTTAATGTCTCGGCGATCTTTTGTTTGCTGGAAAAATATACTTTTCCGGACAGACCATCGCAGTACATGCATAGGTATAGATAGACCTTGAATGTAGTGTTCGCAAGTTGGGGATGGTCGGGGAAATCAGGGTAAACATCGCTGATGACTTTTCTCGGGAAGAAAAAGTTTTGCGCTGAAAGCTCAAAGCAGTTTTTTCCTGAGTTGAGGTTCATCTGCACAATAGTTTGATTGAGATTGCTTAGTTTTCTGGTGTATTTCATAGGCCCTCCAAATGACATGAAAAATTGTCTAAGACTATGTTAATTCAAGAGCGGTTTAATGGGTATAACAAGATTCTCGAAACCTTTCTAAAAGAGAAAGGAGCCAACGCTTGAATTGTTGACTCCCCTAAAACGACGATTCTAAAGCCATCCACGTTCCTTGTAGCTTAAATAGTCTGTCTTGGTTGCTTCGATTAGGTCTAGTATTGATATCCCAACAGTATCCCCGGCATCCACAACTTTCTTAACCAAGCTGATTTCCTGCTGAGATGGATTGATGTCGTTAGCACCAAGCATGTGAACCAATATACCCGATGCACATTTATGGATGATCAGATGGCGAAATACGGCCCGTTGATAGGTGGTAAGCCTCTGCATGGTCTCTTCGGGGATATGCTCTGTTGTCGTGATCATGTTCTTGGTATTTAACCCGATGAGGAACGTGTTTCTCTCACCACAAATCGCAATGTTGTCTCTGCAATACTGGACAATATCTCTAGGATGACGAACAGTAACATGCTGTCGTTTTTGCGGAACGGCAAGGAGATGGGCCAGATGTAGGGTAGCCCGCAATTGTTTCGTCGCAGTGGCGTTACTGCCTACGATACGTTGGATATCCTCGTCGGAAAGCGTAGTAAGCTGTTGAGGAAGGGAAACCTGCGTCATCAGTGTGTGAAAGGCATCGACTAGCTGTGCTTCTTTAAGGATATGTTGATGATGCGGTTTGCTCGTGAAAGGTTGATTTATCATAGCTTTGGCCTCCTGTATGTTATAGATGTCCTTGTTCGGCTAAAGAGCAATATGTCTCGAACCCGACAATAATGTGATCGATAACCCGGACATCCAGAATTTCTCCTGCCTGTCGTAGTCTTTTGGTTATTTCGATGTCCTCTTTGGATGGGGTTGGATCGCCAGAGGGATGATTGTGAACAAAAATTACTGCACCTGAGTTCCTATTCAACACGGGACGGAACGCTTCTCGTGGATGAATGATTGCCGCATCCAACGATCCGACTGCGACTACCTCCCAGAAAAGAGTCCGTATTTTGTTATCCAGTCCAACGACTACAAAATGCTCTTTGGGGAGATACTGCATTTCTACCCTGAGATGATTGAAAATGTCTCTTGCAGATCGGACAATTGATGGGAAGGTCGCTCGTAAGCATATGGAGCGAGCCATATCCAATGCAGAAATGATTTGCCGGGCCTTGACCACCCCGATACCAGAAACGGCTCTCAGTTCGTCTTCTGTGGCGTCTAGCAGAGCGGGCAGGGTAGGGAAGCGAGCCATCAGGTCTTGAATGATTCTGTTGTCTTGTTGCACGTTTATAAGCTGGGAAAGAACGGTCGCCAGAGTTAGTTGAGCGGTATATTTATAGGTCATACATTACCTCCATAAAATGAAATAAGGAGCGAAATACCCTCCTTGTGCCGATGGATGGAACACGATAAACTGCAATTAGCTGTTTTATTTGGGTGTGATCCTTTGTGGTCACGCCTCTTTTTGTTTTTCGATCTGTTCAATCTGCATTTCTACGAGAACCAGTCGTGAAAGGGTACGCGCATATAACCGTCCCCAATCAGGACGCATCTGCTTGATTCCTCTCAAATGGCGCAATGCCGCCAACAGCCAGTTTCGTTGTTCGTACAAGTCCACTTTCCTGTGCATTGATCTTCACCTCCCTTCAATGGCTGAAATGAAAAAATGACCCATCTGCGTGATAATTGCATGCAGATGAGCCATCTAGGTTTGCTGTCGCTTTTTCAAATGATGCTGTAAGTGTTTGTGAGGGTACTTCTTTATAGGGCTGATAACAGAATCGCAATCAATCTTCCTGTAGCGGATAATGTACGACCGCAAGACATGTCCGGCCATACGAATATCATCGTTGTGAGCCAAAGGGTTCAACAAGACCGGAAGATTGTCGTCCGACGGCTTCAGTTTGTTTTGTTGCACTTGAATCATTCCTTTCTCTGTAGAACTCAGTCTCAATGGATCGCAGAACATCAATCATATCGATCTGGATTTGCAGGCTCTTAATTTGACTGCGAATCTGCTCAAGATTACGAGCAATGAGGGGATGGCATGTATCGCTGTTTCGTAGCATTCTTTCACGTATGAGGAAATCTGCATGTTTCAATTCCAGCTTTTTTAACAAGTCTCTCATGGGTGCCTCATCTCCTTTCAGTGTTGGTAACCGCGAGATCGGCGATGTTACTGCCGTGACAACGACAAATAACCCGCTTTGAAACAGCAGGCTTGATCGTAAATGCATAGAGTTGAGCAGGGATTCACTTCAGAGATTCATGAGTGAGGACGAACAGCGACCTTCAGCTCATAATGGATGTACCATCCATCCATCTTCAAATCTCTAGCAATCTTTTCGTAATCGATGTAGCAGGATATGGATGGGGGAATCGAGCCAAAGTAACCTTCATCTACCATATCCGCCGCGACATCGCATAAATTGCCCACGTCAAAATACACGCTGTAATCGCCGCTCTCCAACAGCCTCACAACCTCATCCACATTGTCTAGGCATTCAGAGAGCGCAACGACAACCCTGCAGTCGTAGCGGGCTATGACAGTGGCAGTGTCATTGATTCGGGATACGTGGTCATATTCTCCGATATGAAAAGGTGCTTCGTAATCGTGGATTGCGTATTCTTCATCTTCCCCCAGAATGCCCTGTAACCATTCCTCCAGTTCCTCACGACTCATCGGCAGTGTCAACCACTCACCGACCAGTTTCCCTTCGTTGTACTTCGCCAGATTGACTACATAGAGCTTTACATTCATACCTGTTTCCTCCATTCAACAAGATTTTGTTTTCTGCGATAAACATGACAACTTGAGCTTCGTTTTTCGTTCAGCGATGAAATAAACCACCTCCTTTCAGTGTTGGAAGCCTCTCATCTTCCCTGTTCGCTGTCATGCTCATCAGACGACCAAACAAAAAAAGGACTGCAACCTACTAGTGAGTAGTAGATTACAGTCCATATGAACCGGGTGGGGCATGAAACGGTTGGTACCCCCCTTGTATTCTATTTCGTGGAACCGGGGAAAAATTTGTACGGTTTTTTCCCACTAATAGACGCTTTTAATGATCCTTATCGACAGTATTAATAAACTCATTTGCGACATTCCGAATAAAACGAACCTCATTGATTCGTCGCTCTTGCAACAATGCGCGAAGTGATTCTATGAGCATTCGCTTTTCTATTGAATCATTTTCGATGTCTGTACTGTTGAAATTAAAAATCTCAATGGGAGCAATCTCAAGGGAGGTAATAATCTTTTCCAATGTCTCCAATGATATGTTTCGTTCGCCTCGTTCAACGTCACTAATATAGCTTAATTGGAGGTTGGATTTTTCCGCTAGTGTCTGTTGTGTTAAGCCTTTTGTTTTTCTTATGTATCGAATTTGCTCGCCAACCAGTTTGAGAAAATCGGACATACTAAATCACCTCTCTGTTTATAGAGTAGAGAATGGTGATCATCATATCTTTACTATCAAATTAGATATTATCGTTTGAAAATAAACCTATAAGTAAATATAATGAGATTGATGCCATGATTTACCATAGTTCAACATTTTTCTTATACAAGGTGACAAAAACTGCATTAATTGCATCTGTTTTTTAGTTGTGATAATCGTTACAAACTATCAAGGGGGATCTAGTATGTTGGGTGACATGTTGGTAGCGGGCGTACAGTTTGATGAAGTGGACAGCTTTTGCAAAAAGAATTTCTCTAATGATTTTAGAGAACGGATTCGCATGATTATCGAGGCGCAAATCCAAAGCGAAAAGCCGTTTGAAGTGCAAGGCGAGCATTACTATATTACACAGATGAAGCTGTACAACTTCAGCAAGAGCGGTGTAACTGAAGGAGAACAAATTACAGAAGAACTGGTTGGTTTCATCGCAACACTGGAGAAGAGAAGGATGGAAATCCGCAACAAGCCTGATCAGTACAAGGGGTACGGCAGGGCTTTTTTGCGGGAAATTGGCAATTGGCTAAATCATCATTTACCGCTTGGCAAAGGTGTCTTTGAGATGTTGGTGGTGAAAGATGCTGTTTGGCTTATGTATCGGATCAAGACGAAAGATATTGCGTCTCTTGGCTCAACGAGTGGAAATGCAGGTTACAAACCGGAAAGCTCCTTGTCCGTCATCTATCAGGAACGATATGACGATATGGGGGTACATGGTACGCATCATAATAGATACTATGCGGTAACTGCTACGATGGAAGGATACTCTGGAATCATCGAGCTTTCGTTCCGGTCAGAAAAATTTGCCAATGGGGGTGCCGGAGAAGGGTATCTGGAAGGTATCACATATGAATGGGGCAGGGAAGGTGCTGTCAAACAGCTACACATTTATAGCAAGAAGAGATTATTGTCCCCGGACGATGAACCAGTCAATTACAAAGGGTTTCACTGCTATCCCTATCAAATGCCCGCAGATATCATGAATCCAAAAGAGTTCTACTGTTACAATCCCGACGGGTACATGGGTAACAGCTCCATTGAGATACGGGAACTCTTCCAGAACATGAAGGAGTACTACAAAAAAATCTTCAAGATTACGCCAAAACAGAACGACTTATTATCCTTCAAAAGCCCGAATGGCGATGATTTGCGGGATGAGGGCATTGGTTACGGGTTCAAGATTTACACCTGATGATCGGGACTGCAAAGACTGTGTAATTGGCAATCGGTTCATTCCATTTAAAACGGTTGAGGAGCAAAGACCATGCAAAACATTGTCAGAACGATAGATACGACTGAGGCATTCAGGCTGAAGATGCAACAGCTTGAAGCAGAATTGCAAAAGCGGGAGAAAGAATTGGCCAGACTGGAAGATACAGGTCTATTGACATCAGCAAGCGGAAGTTTCCAGAACTTTTTGGGGACTATCGCGTATACCGTTGGCGTGTTGGTTGTCGCAACCTGTATACTGGCGGCAATGAATATAAAGGAAGATGCTGGTGCGTATATTATCATGGCAATCTTCTTCGGTGGTATCTGCTTTTATGGCGGATACAGATGGAAGAATGGGGCTCGGGAAAAACATCGTGAAGCAGAGGAGAAGCGCAGATCAGTCGAGCAGAGAAAAGTTCAAGTCCAGAAAGAGATTGAAGACTTGCGGGCTGAGATCAAACAGCAACAGGACTTTATTAACAGGCATATGCTCAACCAGCAGGAACTGTTGAATCAGGAAATTATGGCAATACAAAACGCCTCTCAGACGACGAAAAGCTCTATTGATAGCGAAACAAAAGAATGTCCGCAATGTGCCGAGTTCATCAAGGTAAAGGCAAGAATTTGCCGTTATTGTAACTTCATGTTTGACTAGTAGAGAAAAACGAAGAGTATTGAATCAGCGTAAAAACTTTGACGCACCCAAATTTGTCCAATGTTACAATTCGGCGAAAGACAGGATAAATATGAGCGAAACCAATCGAAACACTTGAATCGGCTACAGATGGTGGTACAACACCAGAAAGTTGTTCCTAAACGATCTTTAGCCCAATAGATGCAGGATAAATACGCTCCGTGCTAGATATTAGCGCAAGGAACCGGAAGATAGCAGGGATGTCACTTTGGAATATCGCCGGAGGCGGTCATGAAGGAAGAGTTGGTTTTCAAGTAAAGAACAAAGGGTGTAAGGGATGATCATTAAATCGAATATACCTGCACTGAACACGTTGAACCGGTTACAGAAGAACAATAAAGTCACCGCCAGCACACTGGAGAGATTATCGTCAGGTCTTCGGATCAACAGTGCGGCAGACGATGCGGCAGGATTGTCGATCTCGGAGAGAATGAGAGCGCAGATCAGGGGACTGGATCAAGCACAAAGAAATATACAGGACGGTATTTCCCTTGTACAAACGGCTGAAGGTGGCCTTGCTGTCATACACGATCCACACCTGCAACGGATGAGGGAGTTGGCGATCCAGTCCGCAAACGATACGTTGACGCATGATGACAGGAAAAAGATTCAGGAAGAGATCGAGCAGATCAAAAAAGCGATAGATGACATCACAAACAACACGGAGTTTAACGGTATCAAGCTGTTAAATGTCCCTGACTCCGGCAAGGTCATAAAAACGATTGAAGTCATGAAGACAGTTACCAAAACAGAGACGACGTATGTGCCAGAAATCGTAGACATTTCAAAAGCCACCAGTATTACCATCTACGAAAGAAGCACAGGCTTGAATGAGCTTACGATTCCGATCACTTCATTCCCTATCTCTATGGAATGGAGTCCACCTGATTCCCCGACTGAAAAATATCTGTTTGAGATTGGACAGTACTATTTCAGAACGACAGCCTATGGGGCGGAATCAGGGTACATACCGGGTAACAATATTACTGGTGTAAGACTGAATGGACTGACAGGATATGATGGGACAACAGAAGTGTGGGCGAACAAACTCATTGCCTATACAGGAGCAGGCTGGGAACCATCAGATGCAGAGGGTGACCATTCACCGAATGCGATATTGGGGGATGACCTGACCGATTATCCCAAGTATACACAGGCGTCAAACATGATGCTTCGCTTTGAATATATGCGCGAGGTAACGACATCAACAACAGTCACTGTTCCTGAGCTTATTACCATCGAGGAGACGATTGATCCAAATGTAATTTTGCAGGTGGGAGCGAATGCTGGAGACACATTTAAAGTTGATCTGTCGGATGTCAGAACATCCTCACTGGGAATTGATCAAATCAGTGTCGATCCTCGTGACAAAGCGGCAGAAGCGATTGGAATGATAGATGAGGCTATCAGCAAGGTATCGTCCGAGCGTTCCAAGTATGGTGCCTATCAGAACGCATTGGAACACATTCATAGTAATGTAGCCAACTACTCTGAAAACCTTACTTCCGCAGAATCAAGGATCAGGGATGCGGATATGGCGAAAGAGATGATGAAGATGGCAAAGAGTAATATTCTGTCACAGGCGGCGCAGGCGATGCTGGTGCAAGCGAATCAGACACCTGAATCGGTTCTGCAATTACTTAGATAATTCGATGGAGAGGTCTAATATGGCTTCTCCTTTTTCCTTTCTTTGTTTCTCTTCGGAAAGGTCGGAAAATGCCTTCTATCTAAATTAAAGAGTCATACTTACGAAAGTACGTTCTGTCTGTTATGATAATGTCAAAACATTTCCAGAGCAAGTTTAAGGTTCCTGCTTTAAGGCTCATGAATATATGAGAGTCAGCATCCCTATACTTGTAGCAGGTCGGAAAAAGGGGTGAGAAGAATGGCACGTGCCGATTTGCTTATTAAGCTAGTCATCGCTGGAAAAAGTGGAGACTCGAAGCTATTTCAGCAAACCGTGGAGGCATTGATTGCTGAAGAGAGAAGTAAACAGCATCATGTACTGGCTGACCGGTTAGCAGATAGTTTGCGAGCGACGACTCCAACCAAACAGTCTTCCTCATTTATAAACGATGGAGTAAGAAATTTTGTTCATGAGACTTTACCGAACAGACTTCTCGATGATCTGATTTTATCTGATACCATACTTGAAGCCTGTAATGAATTGATTGAAGAACAGCATCGAAGTGAGTTATTACGTTCATACAATCTGGAACCACGAAATCGAATTTTATTGACAGGTCCTCCAGGAAACGGAAAAACCTCTCTTGCTGAAGCGGTTGCAACATCTTTGATGGTACCTATGTATTCTATTAGATACGAGGGCGTAATAGGTAGTTATTTGGGAGAAACAGCTTCAAGGCTAAATAAAATGTTCGATTACATTCGTTCAAGAAAATGTGTATTATTTTTTGATGAATTTGATGCAATCGGTAAAGAAAGAGGAGACGAGCATGAAACAGGTGAAATAAAGAGAGTCGTTAGCTCGTTGCTTTTACAATTCGATCAACTTCCAAGTCATGTAGTTGTAATTGTAGCAACGAATCATCCAGAATTATTGGATAGAGCAGTATGGAGAAGATTTCAATTACGACTGATGCTGTCAAAACCGGAGCGACTGCAAATTGAGGAATGGATTAAGAGGTTTCAGAAAAGGTTTGACCAACCTCTGGGTCACTCACCAAAAATATTAAGTGAAAGACTAGCAGGACTTAGCTTTGCGGAGATTGAAGAATTCGGTTTGGATATACAGAGACGTTATGTATTGTCAATGCCTGCTTCTAATTTAAAAACTATCATCCGAGATCGACTGAGACAGTGGGAAGCAAAATACAAGCTAAATTCAGATGAGTCGGAGTGATAACTGAATGACTGAAAGACCCTTATTAATTTTCCCACGTGCAAGCAATGCAGAGAGGGAGAAGAGGACCAACAGGTTTTCGCCTAACAAAGCGAATGTTCCAACTGTCGAGAGGCAGATGGAGCGACTTGAGCCAAAGTTTCTCAGAGTTGAACAGGCCTTTGAAAAGCAAAGGGCTACAATTCAAAAAAATATAACAGGGGCTTTGCCTGAGCAAGCGTTGGTTTTGGAGACGGTAGACACAATAGAAAATTTCATCAAGGCAGTTGAAAAAGTTGAAGGGCTAGAATGGCTATCCGAATGGGAAAAGGATTTTGTTCCAGATGAAGATTTCTTTTTCAAGGATGAAGAAGGAAACCTTTTGGACAAGGTAATCGGCGGCCGTCTTTTTTTAGTTATGTCCGACCAACAAGCAATGAAAGAATTACGCTCATTGTGGCAATTGTTTCAGCAAGGTGACAAATTCCCTCGCGGTAAAACCAAGTGGAGAGATTTGTTCGGACAATTAAAAGATATTCGTCCTTGGAGTATAAGTGATCGATTCCAAGGAACAGGCTTTTTAGAAGATTGGCAGGAACGCGTTTCTGCGGCCCAAGAGACTATTAAGTTTGAAATAGAACTTTGGTATAGATCCAATGATGAGAAGCGACAAGAATCGTCAGAAAGTATCAAAGCTCTTATAAAACAAGTCGAAGGAAGGGTAATAACTGAATCTGTTATTCCTGACATCTCCTATCACGCGGTATTGGCTGAAACCCCAATTACGTTGTTTAATAATCTCAGTGAAAATACAGATATTCAATTTATCCGCTCTGATCACGTCATGTTTTTCCGACCGATTGGGCAAGCTATGATGGTTATTCCTGGGGAAGAAGTAACAGATAGAATAACTGTAGAAAAAGCTAAGCCGATTTATGATAAGCCAGTTGTCGCATTATTTGATGGTTTGCCGTTAGAAAATCATGAATTGTTACGTGGCAGGCTAATAGTAGATGACCCTGATAATTTAGCAAGTCAATATCGTACTCATGAGCGCGTTCATGGAACTGCTATGGCATCGTTAATCATACATGGTGAGTTAGATCAAGAAACTAGTCCAATCTCTCGTCCATTGTATGTTCGTCCAATAATGACACCGGATAATAGAGATTGGAGAGATACTAGGGTTGAATGCATTCCGTTAAATGAATTACCTGTTGATCTGATTCATAGGGCCGTGAGAAGGATGTTTGAAAGCATCGATGGACAGCCCCCGGCGGCTCCAACAGTCAAAGTAATAAACTTCTCAATTGGAGATGGAGCAAGGCCTTTTGATTACACAGTAAGTCCATGGGCAAAGTTGTTAGACTGGTTGTCATACAAATATAAGGTATTGTTTATTGTCAGTGCTGGAAATTTCTCTGACGGGATAAATGTTGATGTACCGAGAGATCAAATCGCAACTTTGACACCGGAAGAGTTGACAGATAAGGTAGTGAAGTCTGTTTTTAACAGTGCTCATGATAGAAGAATTCTTACTCCTTCTGAAGCAATCAACTGTGTTACAGTGGGAGCTTTGCACGACGACGCCTCTACAATAAGTCACATGGGACACAGAAAAGACCTTTTGAGCATCCGCCCTATTTTAAGTCCTGCTAGTAGAGTCGGGTTGGGGTATCGACGTTCCATCAAGCCAGATATTGTTATGGATGGCGGAAGACAATTGTACATAGATGACATTAGGGGGAATAACCATTTTGCGGTTAATTTTTCAACTCTTGCCCCGGGTCATAAAGTTGCCCATCCAGGTAAACAAGGGGAATTATCTTCAACAATTTATATGCGTGGAACAAGCAATGCAACTGCATTGGCTACCCGAGCTTCGACACAGATATATGACATGATTGATTATCTCAAGCAATCCCAACCTAATGGTGAGACTATCTCGGATGGTTTGATAGCTGTTCTGATAAAAGCGTTAATTGTGCACGGCGCAAGTTGGGGGGATATGTATCAAACATTTGAACGAATACTTGGGTCTGAAAGTAGTCGAATCAGGGATAGGGTTATACCAAGACTTATTGGTTACGGAGCGGCAGATTTAACAAGAGTGTTAGAATGCAATGCTCAGAGGGTAACCTTGTTTGGTAGCAATTATTTAAGAATGGACGATGCACATATCTATACTATTCCTTTACCGCCATCTCTGAGCAGTAAAAAGATTTGGAGACGACTGACTATCACTTTGGGATGGTTTTCTCCCGTAAATGCAAATTCTCAAAAGTATCGAAAAGCTCATTTATGGTTTGATCCACCAAGGTCGGAATTGAATGTTGATCGTTATGAAGTCGATGCAACATCAGTAAAAAGAGGAACTATTCAACATGAGATTTTGATTGGAGATCAAGCTACGCCATTCATAGATGGTAATGTCTTGGAGATAAAAGTAAATTGTCGGCAAGATGCTGGAGGATTGACTTCTGAAGTCCCTTATGGTTTGGCCGTCTCATTGGAAGTAGCCCCAGGAGTTGATGTTGAAGTGTACGATGAGGTACGTAACAGAATTCGTCCCGCCGTACAAATTCAACCCGACCGGGAGTAAAGTGAAAGAGAGGGGGGGGTGCTCCCTCTTTTTCATTTGGTTGCATTATTCAATGGGTATTGATTAATGAGTGGATATTGTTGTTAGACTCAAAGCAGGTAAACAAGTACATAGTTGTTATGATGCCTTGATTATCACAACTAACCATTCTACAAAGGCGGCACAGGAAGCCGCAGAACGGCTTAATATCACATTAATCAATGGGGTTGCCGTACACGATATTATTACCAGATGGAGAAAACAGCGAGTGAAATAAAGAAGGTGATAAAGTGAGCAAACGAACGTATTTCAGTGCTCCGCTTGGTACGGACTTTCAAAAGGTGCCGAATGCCGTTATTACCATACCTAAAACAAGTAAAGAGCTAGTTTCCAATCGAGAACGGGATGCTTATTACTTTCGTTCATTGGAGAAACTAGGCATCTTATTAAATGAACCGCAAATTCAGGCCATCCGCCATTTTCAAGGGCCGTTGCTCACACTTGCGGGTGCAGGTTCCGGTAAAACGTCTGTCCTCGTTTGCCGGACAGGGTATCTGATTTCCGTACGTAAAGTTGACCCGAGAAACATTTTGTTGGTCACGTTCTCCAAAAAAGCGGCAGATGAAATGAAGGAACGGATTGCACAATTACCCGGAATTGACAAGAGTATCACCGAGAATATACAGGCACGTACATTTCATTCCTTTTTCCTTGCGATTCTCCGTAAACACGGTGTTCTACAAGACATCATAGGGGAGACTCGGTATCAACACATAGTAATGAAGAAGATTTTACGTGAGATGGGATTACAGGACACTTACCAGCCGGAAACTCTTTTTTCTTTGCTGTCAGCGTACAAAATGCAAATGGTGGGTGTGGATCAATTACCGGAAAAAACAGAAGAAGAAATAGAACTGAAACAGATTATCAGTCGGTATGAGGAGTGGAAGAACAAGAACAATAAAATTGACTTCGACGATGTTCTATTACGTGCATATCAATTACTTCAGCAAAAACAATCTCTACTACATTCATTACAAAAACGATTTTTGTATGTGTCAGTAGATGAGTTTCAGGACACGAATATGGTGCAGTATGAGCTAATAAAAATGATCGTCAATCCCCTTCAAAACCTCATGATAGTAGGAGACGACGATCAAACAATTTATTCGTTTAATGGTGCACGTAACGATTTCATTTTGAACTTTGCCAAGGTGTTTCCCAATGCCAAAACTATTACACTCGACATAAACTATCGATCAACTTCAAGCATAGTTGGGCTTGGAAACGAGATCATCAAACATAACATTAAGCGTAAAAAGAAGACACTGAAGGCTACCAGGAAGAACGGAATAACTCCGCGATATATGAGTCCGAAAAACTCGGATGATGAAGCAGAGAAAATTGTTAGTCACATCCTACGAGAAGTGGAGAGTGGAAAACGACGGTTTAGTGATATCGGAATACTTTATCGCAGTTCGAACAACAATCGGGCTATCTTGGAGCAATTGATCCGGAACGAAATCCCTTTTATTGAATATGGCGGCGACGAATCTTTTTATGATCACTGGATAGTCAAGCCTGTACTGGATCATCTGCGATTAGCGATAAATCGTAGGGACTTTGAAGCGATAGAAGGTGTTTTGCCAACGCTATACATCAATCGGGAGCAGGGATTGCAATACATACTCGAACAGGATTCGGTTCAGAAGAAAAAATGGCCTCTGATTCATATGCTGTCTCTTCAGGAAATTAAGGACTTTCAGAAAGAGAAGATCATGGAGCGGCTGAAGTGTATTAAAACGTTCGAATCAATGATACCGATTGATGCGATCCAACACATTCGTCGGGAGTTCTATGATCAGTTTCTTGAAACAAACAAGAGGCATAAGCTTACCCATCATAAGGAGATAATCAGGGAGACACTTGATGAACTGGAGTCGTCAGCTAAGCGCTTTAACACTATTGAAGAGTTTCTCTCCTTTATTACTATCGTGATGGAGAAGAGGCAGGAAATGAAACAGCAACAAAAGGATAAGCGGAAGAATGCTGTTCAATTAATGACAATTCATAAGTCAAAAGGACTTGAGTTTCCGGTCGTATTCCTAATCAGCGCTTCGGAAGGCAATATGCCTCACAGTTCAGTGATTGATGTAGAGCGGATGGAGGACTTGTATGTCGATTTTAAAGAGATTTTGAAAGAATCCAGCGCTTTAGAGGAAGAACGCCGTTTAGCCTATGTCGCAGTTACTCGTGCTCAGGAAGAACTGTTCATAAGCTCCCCCATGTACTATCGGGGGAAGAAAGTAGAAGTATCAAGGTTTTTTATGTCTGCCTATCCACGGTATGAAGCGAATAAGAGAAAAGCTGATAATAGAATCACTAAGAGTGAAGGAACCATTTCTCCTATGTATGCGAAGCAAGAAACCGTTTATGCTTGGCTGTGTACCAATGGTAGCTGTAATGTGTGGCAACGAATATTGTCATATGAGGAAGCGGAGTTAAAGTCTAAGAATTGTCCGGTATGCAAGGCTCCAATGGAAAAAGGGAGTAAAGCGATTCTGAAACGTCAAGGGTATTAGGTGACTAATGAAAGAATGTAATGAGGTGAGGTCGGTGAATGATATTTCACAACAATATTTGGCCGATGCTAGAGAAGTGGTCATTGCGGGGAAATTGCTCCTACAAGGATACACTGTAAGTCGTCCACTTTCGGGAGCATGCCGGTACGATCTTATCGCAGAAAAGGACGGGCGTTTCATAAAAATTCAAGTTAAGAGTTTGAAACGTGATTCTACATACAAAAACTCACCATTACCGTATCCTGTATATGTTCTTGAAGCGTACTCTTTGAACCCAGTGAATGGTCAGAAGAAAGGGTACACCCGCATGGAAGTGGATGTAATCGTAGGATACAATCACGAGGAGGATTGTTTTGCGGCTGTCCCATTGGATGACTTCAAGGGAAAGTTAAGCGCGGTTGTTCATGCAAAAGAAGGAACTCGCTTTCAATATTTTAATTCGTGGCAGGCTCTGTCGGAAGTGTGATCATAATAATAGCTTTAATACTGGGAGGGATTCACTGATGGTTAAGTGGTGGATGGTACGAGCTGGCGATAGTAACGAATTAATACCAGAATGGTTAGATAAAGAAGTCGTATCTATCGGGTGGAGCAAATTAGGAAACCCCCTATCTTTTCAAACCAGAGAGAGACTGGTTGAGAAGGCTCATGCAGTATTCACAAATGAAAAGCCCGGAACCCGTATTCAATGGGCAAGTCAGGTTTGGAAGTTTAGCCGGGAAATACAGAAGGAAGATAAAATCATTACATACTCTAAGGAATCACGTGAATATATAGTTGGTACAGTAACCAAATCATTTTCTCATAACCCTTCTATTATTAGTGATTACTATCCAAACGTAATCGGAGTTCAATGGAATCAAAAGCGTATTTCACGCGATGATCTTTCACAAGGAGCTAAAAACACACTTGGAGGAATTTCGACAGTATTCCGTGTTGATAGTTGGGCACAAGAGTTTGAAAGTTTAATGCAGGGGCAAGGATTTACAACGACAACTACTACGCAAGATGATAATGATGACAGTGCAGATAATGAAGTGTTTATCCAACAAGCGATGACTATGCTTGAAGACGCAATTGACAAACTTGATGCCTGGCAGATGCAAGACTTGGTCGGTGGACTATTAGAGGCAATGGGTTACCAGGTGCGGATTAGCCCTAAAGGCCCCGATGGTAGTGTCGATATTATTGCTCATCGTGATGCTTTCGGATTCGAAAAGCCTATTATTAAAGTACAAGTAAAGCATCGTAAATCTGCCGCAGGTAGCCCTGAAATTCAACAACTATTAGGAGCTAACCCAATTGGAGCAAGCAGTCTTTTTGTTTCTACTGGGGGCTTTACACCGTCGGCAAAATCCGTGGCTCAGCAGAATGGAGTGAAAATGCTAGATCTAACTGAACTGGTTGAGTTAGTTAGTGAGTGGTATGAGAACATGGCAGTTGAAAGAAAGGCTCTATTACCACTTAGAAAGGTCTATGTTCCAATGTAGAATATTAAGCCGTTGGAGTAACGTAGAACAATATGTTTAATGGAGCTAATATGATTAGCTGATTATATTTTCGCTATAAATTTATGGGGAAGATGTGCTTTCCTTCTCCTGGTTAAAGGAGAGGTGTAAATTACCTCTCCAAATTATGTTAAAGGTAACCTTTAGATGAGCTGTTAGTTGTATACTGGAATAAGTATGCTTCTTTCTTATACGAGCATAGGAATACCGGCTTTTTTGTCGAATATTGGAATCAAAAGCAAACTAATAAATGGGTGGTAATGAAGATGAGTACCTCCTTTCACAGTCAATATTTTGCTTATGAACTTACAAAACAGAGTTCTTCTAATTCCGTTGGGCGTTTAAGCCAATCGTTAATTAATGCTACAGTAGACCTTAACCCACATCAGGTGGAGGCCGCTCTTTTTGCGTTCCGTTCTCCATTAGAACGAGGAGCTATACTTGCGGATGAGGTAGGACTTGGGAAAACTATTGAGGCTGGTCTAGTTATCAGTCAGTTATGGGCAGAAAGAAAGAGAAATATCTTAATCATTGTTCCACCGCCGTTAAGAAAACAATGGAATCGTGAGTTGATTGAGAAGTTCTATATCCCTTCCATCATTCTAGAAAATAAAAACTACAATGAATATGTAAACAACGGAAATGTAAATCCGTTTTTTCAAAGAGATCATGTTGTAATCTGTTCATATCAATTCGCTAGGAACAAAGCAAGGGACATCCAAGGAACTCCATGGGATGTAATTATTATCGATGAAGCTCATAGAATGAGGAATGTTTATAAAAAATCAAATAAAATAGCAAGGATTTTAAGAGAAGCGACTAAAGGTGCGCCTAAGATTTTACTTACAGCTACGCCTCTTCAAAACTCCTTGATGGAGTTATATGGTTTGATTAGCTTTATTGATCCACATCTTTTTGGTGATGAAACTACGTTTCGGAAGCAATTTGGGCATGGTACGAAAGAATTGTCTAAATACGACTTTCTTGATTTGAAACATAGAATCAAACCAGTCTGTCATCGAACATTAAGACGACAGGTGACAGAGTACGTACCATATACCAAACGCATCCCAATCGTACAGGAGTTTTTCTCTAGTGCCCTCGAATGGGAGTTATATGAGAAAGTATCAACTTATCTTCAGCGAGATGATATCATGGCTTTACCTAAGAGTCAGCGGTCATTGATGACTCTAGTGGTGCGCAAGATACTTGCATCGTCCTCGTTTGCAGTCTCTGATACATTACTATCCCTGATCAAACGCCTTGAGAAACTGATAGACGATGGTTTTACAGAAGAGGATGTTACTTTAGACATTAGTGGAGATGTAGATGAGTTTGATGAGACTATGGAAGAGTGGGAAGAAGATGAAAGTACAAATTCCGATAATAATAGTGATCTAATTAAAGGAGTAAATTTACAAAAATTACTTCAAGAGAAGGAAGAGCTATTCTCATACTACCGACTGGCACAATCAATAACTGAAAATGAAAAAGGGAAAGCTCTGTTGATTGCGTTATCTAAGGGCTTTGAGAAGCTAAGCGAGCTTGGAGCTAATAAAAAGGCAGTTATTTTTACAGAGTCTCGCAGAACACAACAATACCTTAAAGAAATGCTTGAACAAAACGGTTACGCTGGACAAATTGTTATGTTTAATGGGATGAATAATAGCCCGGAAGTAACAGAGATTTATCATAATTGGCTTGAAAAACATAAAGATGGTGATCAAATTACGGGGTCAAAAACAGCAGATACAAGAGCGGCACTCGTGGAGCATTTTCGTGAGAATGCTTCTATAATGATAGCCACTGAATCAGCGGCTGAAGGGATAAACCTTCAATTCTGTAGCCTTGTTGTTAACTATGATCTCCCTTGGAACCCACAACGCATCGAGCAAAGAATTGGAAGATGCCACAGGTATGGTCAAAAGCATGATGTAGTAGTAATCAACTTTCTGAATCGTAAAAATCAAGCTGACCAACGTGTATTTGAGTTGTTATCACAGAAATTTTGCTTGTTTGAAGGTGTTTTTGGATCTTCAGATGAGGTTTTGGGTTCCCTTGAATCAGGCGTAGATTTTGAGAAGAGGATTCAACAAATCTATCAAACTTGTAGGTCTTCAGATGAAATTCAAGATGCCTTCAACCAATTACAATCAGAGTTAGAAGAACAGATACAATGTAAAATGCAAGAAACAAGAAAGAGTCTCCTTGAGAACTTTGACGATGAAGTCAGAGAGAAGTTAAGGGTTCATTATGAGCAGACAAGCTTACAAATGAACAAGCTAGAAAGGTATCTCTGGGGACTTTCTATATTCGAAGGGCAAAGAGAAGCGCTCTTTGACCCAGAGACACTAAGTTTTAATCTTGTCCGGAACAACGAAAGATATCAGATGATATCCCAGATCAAAAAGAAGAGCCAAGAAGATGGAGCACATCATTACCGTTTAGGACATCCTTTAGCTGAGAAGTGGATTGAGCGGGCAAAATCTCGTTCATTAACCACTAAGGAAGTTATTTTCCGATACTCTGACTACGAAGGCAGGGTGAGCATCTTATCATCTTTAATAGGAAAAGAAGGTTGGCTTTCGCTTGATCTACTACAAGTTGACTCTATAGAGAAAGAAGAGTATCTTGTTTTCTCATGCATCGATCAAGAGGGTAATCAATTGGAGGAGGATATCTGTGAAAAGATGTTTATTCTGCCTGGCGATGAGGGTAATGAAATAGTTTGTCCGAATGGAACGACCAAAACCTTAGTTGACTTATTTGAACATCAAAAATCGGCAATTTTGAATGAGATTAATGAGCGTGCAAATGAGTTCCTTGAAAGTGAGTTAGAGAAGCTGGATAAGTGGTCACAGGACTTAAAGAATAAGCTTGAAGTTGAGTTGAAAGAGCTTGATCAAAGAATTACACAGTTGCAAAAAGAATCAAGGTTAACAAGAGTATTAGCGCAGAAGCTTGAGATGAATAAAGAAGTTCGGGAACTAGAAAAGAAAAGAAATGAAATGAGACGTAGTCTGTACGATGAGCAAGATGAGATTGATCGGCAGAAAGAGCAATTATTTGTTGAAGTAGAGAAGAAAATAAAGCAGGACATTGAGCAAAGACATATTTTTACAATTAGATGGAGAATTGTATAAGGCAGAGGTGTAATTATGAGCGGAAAAACAAAATTAGAATTAACGTGGGTCGGAAAATATGATGAACCCAAGTTGGAACCACGTATCTTGTTAGAAGATATGTCTCAATCCTATCATGCAGATAAGCGAGTAAGTGATGAAGACATATTTGATAATCGATTAATATTTGGTGATAACTTACTAGCTTTGAAAGCATTGGAGCAGGAGTTTACAGGTAAAGTTAATTGTATATATATCGACCCTCCGTACAATACAGGAAACGCTTTTGAACATTATGATGATGGGTTGGAGCATAGTCTATGGCTTAATATGATGAAAGATCGGCTTGTGATATTAAGAAAACTGTTGTCCGACGATGGTTTCATTTGTGTCCATATTGATGAATCTGAAGGTGCATATTTAAAGGTTCTAATGGATGAATTGTTCGGTCGAAATAATTACCTTAGCTCAATTTATGTACAAGTTCGTTATCCTGATAAAACTTTAAAAGAAGATATGATTTTTCATAAGCAAATTGAACACATCTTAGTATATAGAAAGTCTCCACTAGCACAAGCAAATCGAATGCAAAAGGATTATGACTATGGCAAGTTTTGTTACTATATTGAAGAGTTAGGACAAGGGAAAGAAGTAAAACTAGGCGGTAAAAAAGTAACTATTTATAATTCTGATGAATATAAGATTAAAAAGAAGGAAGGTTCTGTTGAAGGACTAAAGGAAATATGGGCATCAGGATCAATATTAGATGGGAATTCATCAGGAAGGTTTTTTAGAGACTATTTAGCAGAGCGTAAAGAAATAGATGGATTAGGCTGTTTATACAAAGTCTTTGACATTGGTGATGATGGAAAAGGGTACAGGTATTTTAGTGGGCCCAAAAAAGAAAGTGCTACAAGAGGAAAATACTATCAAGGAGTTCCTGTAGACAGACAAGATGATAGTGAAGATAATGTAACCTTTTTACCCATTTCAAATTTCTATGACTTAGCGGCCCAGTTCGGAAATTGTAGACATGAGGGCGGAGTAGAATTTAAGAGTGGCAAAAAACCTGAGGCTCTTCTTGAACTAGTACTAAAACACTTTAGTAAGAAAGGCGATTTAGTTTTAGATTCATTCGCAGGTTCAGGAACAACTGGTGCTGTTGCTCATAAAATGGGTCGAAGATGGATAATGATTGAACTTGGTGAACATTGTCATACCCATATTATCCCTCGGATGAAAAAGGTCATAGATGGAACCGATCAAACAGGTGTTAGTAAGGAATATAATTGGCAAGGTGGTGGAGGCTTCCGCTATTACCGAGTCGCACCTAGCGGTTTAACCCCTCAAAATTAGAGTCTTTCTCCCTTATTCTCGCATTTTCATATGATTCTTCCTTCTTCCCTACTTCAACCACCTTGGAGTCGGAGTCTAGAAAGGAAACCGTCTAGCGTCAAGGAGATCACTTGACCCCAGACGGTTTCCTTTCTGCTTGTCAGCTAGGTTGAAGTAGGGATCGTTCTGCAATCCTTTGCCACACTACACTTTCACAACAAATGGTGTAATGCGTTGCAGGGTAAAAGCTTTACCAAATTCTACAGGTGATAAATCGTACAAGCTTCCGTGAATCCGGCGCTGATTGTAAAAGAGCAGATAGTTTGTCACGGTTTCATAGGCTTCTTGATAGCTCTGAAATTCATTCCGCTGCAAACATTCTTTCTCCAAAACGCTGTGAAAGGACTCAATGTGAGCGTTTTTGTTTGGCGTCTTTGGAGGAATTCGTTCGTGAACGGTTCGGAAGCTTTGACAGGCCTCCTCGAATACATGACTAATAAACTGCGGACCGTTATCCGTACGGATAACAGGGGGATTCTCGTTGTCGAATTGTTGCCGTTTCCACAAAGCTCTTTGAAGAATCTGAGATGCATGTTTTCCTTCGCATGACAAACCAAAATGATAGTCTACGATCGCTCGATCATAGACGTCAATGAGACTCATCAGGAAAAAGAAACGATGTTCCCCGGCGATAAATCCGTATTTTACGTCCATCTCCCACAATTGATTCGGAGCGGTGATCTCTCGGTTATTGGCAAGCCTCCGGGGATGATGACTATTCTTTTTTCGTTGTGGTTGTAAAAGTCCTTCTTCTTTCAGCAGGCGGTACACTTTTTTCTTGTTGATGATCAACTGGTGATCTCGCCGCAGGCAGACCGTAAGCTTTCGATAGCCATAAGCAGATTCTTCATCCGCAATCAGTTCCGATATCCATTCTTTAATTTGCTCGTCACTGACAGGTTGTCCGTCCGTTGACAATGAATAACCAGGGATCGGCCGCCCTCCATGGTAAACCCGTGGCTTTTGAGAGGCCTTATTTTTCCGATAGTAGTAGGTTGCTTCAAGGATGCCGACAATACGTAGCACCAATTTGGCTGTATACCCCAGCTGTATCCACTTGTCGGCTATTTCCACTTTGTCCGATAAGCTGGGTTCACCTTTTTTACAAGATCACGGAGGATCGCGATTTCCAAATCCTTTTCTCCAAGTAGTTTCTTCAGTTGATCATTCTCGGTTTCCAATTCACGAAATTCTCCCGGGCTCGGAGTATAACTCGTTACCGCTTTGGCTTCGGCAGGAGTGTTTTTCCAATCCGCATGTTTCGAATCACGTATCCAACGATACAACATTTTCGCATCGATCCCATGCCGTCTGGCAACTTGGCTTGCATTTCCTGCATCTTGGGCTTCTTGAACCAGCTGTTGTTTAAACTCGATTGGATAGCGTTTTCGTTGCATAAAAAATCCCCCTCTGTTCTTCTGATACCAGCTTAACAAGATAAGGGGGGTAGACTCAAATCCAATTTTGGGGCTTAAGAGCTAGTTTGTTACAGAAAGATAAATTCGGAAACTGGATCATAAGTAAAGAGTACAACCCAGAGATGTTAGCGGAAGCAATGTGTAAGATAAAAGGGTTTCAGTACAGTCCTGATGAAGCTGTTTTCTGGAAGCAAGGGAAGTCAACCGAGAATGATTTTATCTTTACTACTACTCAGTTAATTACAAGAGAGATTGCTGATCAAATCCAAGAACAGTTGAATGAGAATGAGTCGTTATTGATATGTTGTAAAGCATTTAATGTTCAACCAAGAGATTATCCTAATATCACTTTTGAAAAAATTCCAGGTTCAATTCTTAACCGTTGTGAATTTGGACGTGATGACTACAGCTTAGAAATTGCAGAAATACCATACAAGGAAAAACAATTTGAATTGGATTTCTTTGGAGAGGAAGATGAAGCATGAATCGCTACGTCAAAACTATTTCAGCAAGACTAAGCCTACGTCCACCTCAACGTGAGTCTCTGGAAATTCTTGCAGATATTCTAGAAGTAATAAATATTGGTAAACAATCATCGAATTCATTATTAGAAGAAGTGAATATGGTGAGAGCTCTCTACCCGAGTGTTTCAGACTTTGAACGTGAGTTTCCTTCTCTATGCTTTGCTTTGGCGACAGGAGTTGGTAAAACACGCTTAATGGGTGCATTTATTACCTATCTATTTTTAGCTAAAGGGTTGAGGAACTTTTTTGTCCTTGCTCCTAACTTAACGATCTATAACAAGCTTATTAAGGACTTTACTCCAAATACACCAAAGTACGTTTTTAAAGGAATATCCGAGTTTGCAACAAACCCACCTGTTATTATTACAGGTGAAAATTATGAAGAAGCAAAAAGTATACGTTACAACCTTCTAGACACGAGTGAAGAAGTTCATATTAATATTTTTAACATCTCTAAAATAAACTCAGAGGTACGAGGAGGCAATTTACCTCGTATTAAAAGACTGAGTGAATATATTGGACAAAGTTACTTTGAGTATTTGTCTACATTGCCTGATTTAGTTCTTCTAATGGATGAGTCACATCGCTATCGTGCATCTGCGGGGGTCAGGGTATTAAACGAGTTAAAACCAGTACTAGGGCTAGAATTAACAGCAACACCACAAGTTGAATCTGGAACAAGGGCTGTTCCCTTCAAAAATGTTATCTATAGCTATCCACTACATAAAGCTATGGAAGACGGCTTTGTAAAAGAACCCGCTGTTGCTACTCGTGAAAACTTTAATCCGTCTCATTACTCTGAAGAACAGCTGGAAAGAATAAAGCTTGAAGATGGGATTACCATTCATGAGGAAACAAAGGTTGAATTAGAGGTTTATTCTAGACAATTTAAGCAACCCATTGTAAAACCTTTTGTTCTAATTGTAGCCCAGGATACAGCTCATGCTACCGAGTTAGTGAAGATCATACAATCTGAAGATTTTTTTGATGGACGTTATAAAGATAAGGTTATAACAGTGCATTCTAATCAACGCGGTGAGGAAAAGGATGAAACAATTCAACAGTTAATGGCTGTAGAAGATCCTTCTACGGAAACTGAGATCGTTATACACGTAAATATGCTTAAAGAGGGTTGGGACGTTACTAACCTTTATACAATTATTCCTTTAAGAGCGGCAAACTCTAAAACCTTGGTGGAGCAATCCATTGGGAGAGGATTACGATTGCCCTATGGCAAAAGAACCGGAGTGCAGTCGGTTGATCGCTTAACCATAATAGCACACGATAAGTTCCAAGAGATTATTGATGAAGCAAATAATCCAAACTCAATTATCCGTCAAGGGGTTGTGATTGGTAGAGATGTAGCAAAAGAACAGAAAAAGGCGTTAACAGTGGTACCATTTCTTGAAGAAAGAGTAACCCAGAAAATTGAGGAGCAAATTCAGGAGCTATTAACTGAGAAGAAGAATGAAACAACTTATCAGACACCAACAGCAACAATACGTCAAGTAGTTGAATTAGTTCAGAAAAGGGTTGAATCATTAGAACACTTACCAACTTCTAAAGAGTTGAGTAAAGAGGAAGTAAAGCAAAGAATAATAAAAGAGGTAAAAGAGGCTTATCTATCTGAAGAACTCGACCTATTTCCAGAAGAAAAGGACAATTTAGTTAAGCAGACGGTGGAAGTATATGTAGAACAGTTAATCAAACACACAATAGATATACCTCGTATTGTTGTTCAACCAGTAGGTGAACTTGCATGGGGGTATCATGACTTCGATCTTGATACAAGTGGCGTCCAACTTACACCAGTTGAGGACGATATTCTAATACAACATTTACGTACACATGAGCGGGATACGATAAAGCGTAAGGATTTATCTTATAAAGAAGAGAAATTAGAAGATTATCTTGTGTCTGCATTAATGGACTTCCCTGATGTATCTTACGATGATCATGCTGACCTACTTTATAAGTTAGCTAGTCAATTAATTGAGCACCTCAGAAGCTATTTGGCAGATGATCGTGCTGTAGAGAATGTGTTGATGTACAATCGCTTGCGTTTAGCTGATCTTGTACATTCGCAAATGAAGGATCATTTTTATCAACAAGCTACTGATTATGAGGTTAAGGTTAGTAAGGGATTTGAACGGCCAAAAGAAGTGCATTATACCACTATTCTAGAGGAAGGTGTTCGTCATTTCCGCCAGCAAGTCGAAGACAAGTCTAAAATCAAAAGCTTGGTATTCGGTGGTTTCTTAAAGTGCCTTTATCCTACCCAGAAATTTGATTCAGACAGTGAGCGTCGCTTTGCTGTTATATGTGAGAATGATGCAAATGTTTTAAAGTGGTTTAAGCCTTCTCTCGGTCAATTAAAGATTTATTATGGTCATAGTTCTACGTATAATCCGGACTTTGTTGTAGAAACAACCTCTCATAAATACATTTGTGAAATCAAAAGTGAAGCAGAAATGGAAGATAAGGTTGTTCAGGATAAAGCTAAAGCGGTAGTAAATTGGTGTAAGCATGCTTCTGAGCATGAAAGACAGCACGGTGGTAAGGAATGGTCGTACCTTCTTATCCCACATAATGAAGTTCAAGAGAATATGACTATTGAAGGGTTAAAAGCGCGATTCTTGAGAACTTTTATCTCAACAAGTTAGGAGAGGAACTCAGCCTCTCCTTTGTTGAAGAATAACCAGTGAGGCGCTACCACTCCATCGCCCATGTGGCGTGACTAGCGCTCAACTTTAGTGGGATACGCCGGAGGTCTCCGCCTGGGGCCAAAGGAAGAAGATGAATCAGGCTAGGTGCTGGGTCAGCGCGTCACTCCGCGAATCCATCACCGAAATTCAAATGAGTGACTGCGCTCGGAGATGCTCATGTGTCGCTGTTTTCGGACGGGGGTTCGAATCCCCCCGCCTCCACCAAATACATAACAAATGAAGCCGCCTGATGAGAGAGCCCTGCAAAATCCCCTTGTTGGAGCTTGCAACTCGAGTAACCCCATTGAATTGTGTAAAAAAGAGGGCAATAACGAAAAAATGCAGTTCAATCTCCCTCAGGAGGCGGACTGCATTTTCTCTGTTAATTTTATCATCCGTTTTACATTTACGACGAAAGTCGTAAGTATTGCCTGTATTCGCATGCGAAAGAGACCACGGTACTTAGCCTTGGTCATCCCATGATACCTTTTTAGTTCCGCATTTTTATGTTCAATAATCGGTCTGCGACAAATACGTTCCTTGAACGTATCGCTTTTCTCAAACTCGATTTGCTCTTGGTAATGTTCCGCCACAATCCGAATGGAATAGGTTTTGCTCTTCGCTCCTGGCTTGAAGCATCCTTCCTTAAGCGGGCACGCCTTGCATTTCTCGGTATCGAAATAGAAAACAAGAGAACGACTATTGCCACTTTGCTTGCTTCCTTGGACAGCTTTTCGAATACTGTGTTGTCCTGCCGGACAAATAACAAAGTCTGCATCCTTGTTGTATTCAAAACCTTCTTGTCTAAGCCCTCCGTTATGTACGATCGGGTTAAGTGGTACGACGGGTTGAATCTGCTTACTTTTCATCTCTTCCAAATTATCTTTACCCGAATATGCAGTGTCAGCAATCACTTCATGTACTTCTATACCTGCGTCCAAGGTTTGATTCAAAAGTTCTTTGAATTGTTTGCCGTCATCCGAACTTCCTTCAGTAACTTCCACAGCCGTAATGATCTCTTCTTCTGTCATGGCGATATGTTCTTTGTAGCCAAAAAAGGATTTTGTATTGCTCTTCCATCCAAAGCGTGCATCCGGATCAATGGCCGACATAATGCCTTTATTGGCAAGGAGACGCTCGTCTTCCACGATGGCCTTGGCGATTCGAACTTTCTCCGAGATGGAACCTTCATGATCCGGCAACAACAACTCAACAGTTTCCCCAAGATTAGCCAGGTACTGAAGCATGATCTTCTCGGCATCCTCTTGATCTTCTTTCCTCAACCCCGGTAACTTCGGGAGTTTCTTCTCAAGCTTGGGATGCTTTTTCACCACAACACGGAACAGGCGCTTCGCCGCATCTCGAAGTACTTCAAGTGGCTTTTGTTTTTGCGAAGCTGCCAGTGTATGGGTGGAGTCCATGATGATCGTCTTTGACTTCACAAGACCTTTTTCAATGCACTGACGCACAACTGATATGAGCACCTCATCCACGGCTCCTGCTCCTAATCGATGATTACGAAAGCGAGACAGTTGGGAGGGGTCAGGAAGGTTATCCTCCGGATTTACACCTAAAAACCACTTGTAAGCGAGGTTTACCTGCGTTTCCTGAATGATGCGTTCATCCGAAAGATTGTAGAGAACTTGTAAAAACAGCAAACGAAACAGGAGTTCTGGTTCGTTAGCAGGTCTTCCGTAATGCTCACAATAAGAGGAACGAACTAAGTCATGAATAAACGTGAAATCTACGATTTCATTGATTTTTCGTAATGGGTGATCCTCGGGAATCAGTTTGTATAATTCGGCATGGAAAGATGCCGTCATTTGTTTAGAGGGCTGTAGCAATGGTTCCAACTCTTTCGTTTTCTTTTCATTGTACAACAAAACCCAGTGCCAAAGGGGGTACTGGTTGAAAACTCTACGGTTGGGGAGGAGAAGCATGTTTCCAGGCGGAGCGATTGGCGGAGTCCAGCCTAGCGGAACAGCGAAGCCCGGGGAAACGAAAGCGCAACCTATGAATAAACTCCGGAGCTGCGCGCCGTTTTGCGCTTCCCCCGGGATCGCTGTGGAGCGGACAGTTTAACTCCCTTGCGGGACGTAGACCGTAGCGCAGATCGGAAACATGCTTCTCCCCACTACAGCTACATTCACGACACATGAATCCCCAGTACCTAAAAGCACTGGGGATTCAGTTTACAGATAGTAGGTGGACTTTTGCAGGGCTCTCCTGATGAGGGGGGCTTTTTTGTGCTTTTGGTAATCTCGTTATATTTGGCGGTTTCATCATCACTGTTGTAACCGCGATTGATCAGTCAATGTTATCGCGAGGAACCCCATGTAATAATCGAGTCGGTTAGTGTATTCAAGTCTTTTCATACATATAGCATCGACTGATTTGAACAGCATAACCATGTGTATCATCTTGGATTCTAGCTGGATGAAAACTCTGCTGACGTATTTCTCAACCAGTTGACAAAATGTTCTTCGGGTTAGATGTTTCGCTATCCAGTAGACCTCTCAATGTCAGTACGTCGTATTTCACTGAAACAGTAATAATACTGGTTCGGGGAGAGTAAAAGACTGAACAGAACCGAATGAGTGTGGTACAGTTCTACCGGGCTTCCGATTTAGTTTCCGTGCTTCAGGAAAAATTTGCGGCAGGAACACTCAGCCGATTTCGCTAGAAATTGAAAAAGATAGATTTACTCATTCTTGATGAAGTTGGCTACGTGCCGTTTAGCCAAATCGGGTCTGAGTTATTGTTTATCGGCGTTAGTTGATCGCCTGGTGCACCACGCTCATATCCTCTCATTTACGGGTGAGAGTTTCCACTTCAAGCAGGCAATGGATAGAATTCCTCTATAGTTTCAAACGGCTGGCAAGTGCTTAGGCAATTTTGACTGCAAAACTGAGCATTTTCTACTTGAAAAACCAGATCGGCCGCCCCCATGGTAAACCCGTGGCTTTTGAAAGGCCTTATATTTCCGATAGTAGGTTGCTTCAAGGATGCCGACAATACGTAGCACCAATTTGGCTGTATACCCCAGCTGTATCCACTTGTCAGCCTTGAACCAGCTATTGTTTAAACTCGATTGGATGGCGTTTTCGTTGCATAAAAAATCCCCCTCTGTTCTTCTGATATCAGCTTAAGAAGATAAGGGGTGTATACTCAAATCCAATTTTGGGGCTTAAGAGCCAGAACACACGTTACCCATGTGCAGGGGCTATCTTTTTGAGGATAGATTCAATGTACTCCTTAGTACCAATTGTATACAATTTCCATCCTTATTAATGGCAGAGCATAATAGGAAGCAACATCTTGTTAGCGTTACTTTGGAATAGTCCACCTTTAATTTAGAGGTTCTATAGAAACAAGCTTCGGCGATCCTATAAAGCTAGACTCATACTCTACAAAATATTCTTCGTTCACATTAATTAATTTCGTAATAACCCTCGGGACATTAATAGTTGTTTTCACGTTGAGCTGATCCTTAATTACCATGAAGTCATTGCTAACCTCTATTACTTTTACGACTGCTACTGTCTTTTCCTTAAAATAAATACTCCATATTAGTAAAAGCACCATCATTACAAGAAACAATGTACCCAAAAAAACAATAAGTTTTTTCTTTTTCATTTACAAATCCCCTTTATTATCCAAGTATTGACAATTTTTTATGACATGGTTATGATTCCAATATACCATATATTAGTGGGTTTTCAAAATGATTCCTTTTCTGAAGAAAAAATTCATAGCTATTCTAGTTGCAACTGTTACACTGACTAGCTTGATCCCATTTACTGTAAGTGCGGCCAGCAAAGACTTTAAAGAGATTGAAGAAGAGGTTAGTTTTGACATGGTTAAGGTCGGCGATCTCGATGTAACAGTTTATGAAGACGGAAGGGTGAAAGGTCTCGGAAAATCGAAATCCCAAAGGATTTCAAAAAACGAACGAAAAAAATACTTAAGATAATGGGTTTTTCTGAAAAAGAGATTGATACTTTACCAGAGGAAATGCAAGAGGAATTGTTAGCTGAAGGTGGCGTTAAAGTGGACTCGGAAGTTGAGTATGAACCAACTATCTATACTGATCTAGATGGAGTTCAACACGTCGTCAATGAAAAAAAACAAAGAAAAAATTAAAAAAATTGCAAAGAAAGATTTTGAAAAACTACAAGAAATGGGATTGGTAAACGAAGATGTTACGGGAGATGTAACGATTGCTGGAACTGAAATTGGTGATTATGAGGATGGAGATTTTAGAGGCTGGGGTTATATTATCTATCATGGTATAGAGGATAGTGAATATGAATATTCTTACTACACTAAATTTGAATGGAGTTCACGTCCTACACTTTATTTTACTGATCGAGTAGCGCATGCTTGGCAATACCATACAACATCGATAAGAACAAGCGCTGATTATGATGTGACTTATTTTAGTAGTAGCGGTAGAAAACTTGGAAGTATTGATTATGATCCAGATACTGAGCAGGATGTCTACGGTTCACTTGCAGAAATTGATATTGACTATCATGAAGGAATACATGATGGCTATCTGAAAGATAAGGTGCGTATACCTAAATCTCACAAAGGAGAAACAGGGACGTTTGTATCTAGATATGTACACTCAAGTGCACCTAAATATGTTGATGGTTTTAGTATAGGCTATGGGCCGATATCTATTACAATTAAAGGCGCGAACTGGGTATATCCTTGGAGAAACAAATTTACGATAGGAAAAGACTATTAATGCTCCATTAATCTGTAGCCTTTTAATTCCCTAATCAAAATATTTTAAGTTTGTAGAAATACCTTACAGACACCAGTTGATCTTTGTTGCCATATAGCTCTCCGATAAGTTCGGAGAGTTTTATTTTATTCGTCTGGTTGCCCCAGCAATGACAATCAAGGTAGCGGAATCCCATTCTTGATCGTAATTCTTAAATAGCTAATAGCGAATACTGGAATACTTTTTGAACATAGCCTGTATGGGGAAAAACTTGTCCTTCATGCTCAATTGTTCAAACTCTTCTCTGACAACAACATGATGCACATTCGCGTATCTCTGTTCAATCTTGTAACTATGAGCGGTTTAACCCCTCAAAATTTGAGTTATTCTCCCTTAATCTCGCTGCTTTGTATACTTGGATTGTCAACACCTGACTAGACAGATTTCTTAAGTGCCTTCTCTTTGTACGCTAATGGGCTTAGATATCCTAGTGTGGAATGAATCCTTGCTTCGTTAAACCATTTGACGTATGTTCCTAGCTCTTGCTTTAACTGAGATAGCGATTCAAATTTGCGATTTCTCACGAACTCGGCTTTGATCAGCTTAAAGGTTGCCTCCGCAACTGCATTGTCATAGGGACAGCCTTTCATACTCAATGAACGCTTGATCTTGAACGTGTTGATCACTTCATCAATCGTGAGATTTCTAAACTCACTGCCACGATCTGTGTGAAAAAGCTGGATTTGGCGTAGATCTCCTTTTACGCTTGCAAATGCTTGATAGACTAGTGCGGCATCTTTAAATTTTCCGCAGCTGTAACCGATGATCTCCCGATTAAATAAGTCCACGAGCAAACAAATATAGTGCCATTTATTTGCGACCCGAACGTATGTCAAGTCACTCACAACGGCTTCCAGTGGTGCTTCTTTCGCAATCTCGCGATTCAGTTCGTTCTGGATCGGCGATTCGTTACATGACGACATATGCGGTTTATACTGCGCCACTGTGTAGACCGAGACCAGGCCGTTTTTCTTCATCAGACGTCCAATGCGCCGTCTGGAAACCGTCATTCCCTCTTCTTGAAGTTTTGCTTTGATTTTCCTTGCTCCATACACGCGCTGATTCTCTTCAAAAATACGGATAATTGCTTGTTCTACTTCATCATTGACAGATGATTGCTCATTACTCTCGTAGTAGTAGGTACTCCTATTGACCTGAAGGATCTTGCACATGGCCGATATGGGATACTTATGAGCGTTTTGCTGGATTACCGTTAATTTCGTCCGAAGATCAGCGCTGCTTGCTTTAAAATATCGTTTTCCATCTTCAACCGTTGGATTTCCTTACGCAGCGCTCTGAGTTCCTTTTCTTCCTCGGTTCGGTTGTCTTTTTCTTTGAAAGAACCTGTTGTTCTACTCTGTTTGACCCAACGGTCAAACGCAGATGCACTCAGATCATATTCTCTCAAAATATCTGCACGCGGTTTCCCATTCTCGTAAAGTTGAACCATCTGCTGCTTGAACTCGTCTGTAAATGACCGACGCTCACGTTTCTGCATGACATTCTCTCCGTTCCTTGTCGATTTGATTTCAATCTACTAGACCTTAAGAGAATTGTCCAATTCAGTGTAGCCGATCCAACTTGCCTCCTTCTTCAATTCTTGGGGAGTCTAGGACGGGACAAGTCTAGCGTCCAGGAGTACGCTTGACCTTGTCCCGTCATCTTTTTCAGCGAGTTTGAAGAAAGAAATGCTGTGCCATTTCATGGTCACTTTATACCTTAACAACATATGACTTTAACCATATTTTTGCCACAGTGGCAAGGTTATGCTTTAAAAAACTTTAGGCGAACATATGCTTTAAAGTTTTTTATTTATTTATATTCGAGCATAGCTTTCAATGCAAATAAGTTCTACAAGCTGAATAAAGACTCGAGTCTAACCTAGAAGTACTGAAGCAATTAAAGTGACAGGTTGATAAACTGGAAAAAGAATCCCTTAAAGAGTTAGTCACAAAAAAGGTTTTTACCCTGTCGAGGTGCGGCTGGCGAGCTATTTGTGTCGGTGTCCACTTACGATACGGATGCCGAACTGAAAGAGCCACTGAACAAAGCGACCTTGATAAATAGAGAGAATTTGCTACCAGCTATCGTCATCTCAATCGGTTACTACAGCAGTTTTTATACGGAGGTAGGAACGCTATAAAAAAACCAGTCGATACACATAAATCATGTGCCCGCCTGGTTTCATCACGTTTACAAAGCTGTATTCGCTACAAGCTCTGCGAGCCGCTCCTTTATATTCCCCGTACAAACTCCCCCATGATACGCGACGACCGTCTCGATATCCAAATCCGCAAGCTTGGCGATCGACTGCAGCGCAGACGCTTTGTCCGGGGTAAAAGCGGGATTGAATGTCATGAGCAGTCCGTCTTGTGCCGTGAGCGCATCACCTGCGATCAACGTCTTGCTGGGAAGATGATACAAGGACACATGATCCGGGGAGTGGCCTGGGGTATAGACGACACGGATTCCGCCGCAGTCGGGCAACAGATCTCCATCGGTCAGGGCATGGTCGACATTGACAGGTGTAGCGAAACTGCCGCTTTTGATCAATGGAATCTGTCCAGCAAGGTAAGGAACGGCTGCTTCGTGTGCCAGCACCTGGATGTTCCCCTCAAAGGCATCGACGATTTCCGGGAGACTGCCGATATGATCCCGGTCTTGATGGGTAATAATGATTTTCTTCAGTTGTGAAAAGGGAATGCCTTCTTCTGCGAGAACAGCCTTGATCAGCTCCAGCTGTCCCGGGATGCCCGTGTCTACCAGGATGGCTCCTTCCTCATCCCACAGCACCGCCGTGTGAACCACGAACAAACCGTCATCGACTTTCATCTCCAGCTTGATCACTTTGATTCCTTCCCTAGTCTCCAATACTGCCACCTCCATGGATCGGATAAAGACTTCATGTAAATTCCCTAAAAGGTGCCGAAAACTTTCTATCAATATGTCTTCCATCACAAAGAGCTTGAAAAAAATAGAACAACCCGCAATATACAGATCCCGGAAAAAAAGGATGACACACTAGCTTTCCTACTTCCAACATGTATACAATGTATTAAGAATCTTGGGGAAAGTAGGAAAACGGAATGTATAGAATCGGTGTTGTCGGGCCGCATCTCTCGGTGGGTCGGATTCTGGATGTGGCGAAAGAATTTGAGCAGATGATGGAGTTTATTCCCTATCCGTACGAATCGTTTAAAAATACGCCCGAGATTGTTCTGGAGCATGACCATCATGTGGACGTGTGGCTCTTTTCGGCACAGATTCCGTACAGAATTGCCCGAAAGACGCTGGGATCGGATGAAAACATGATGCATATTCAACACTCGGAGGCCAGTCTGTATAAATGCTTTCTCAACATGGCCTGTGAGCTGGGGACCTATATGGATCGGGTAAGCATCGATGAGATTGACACCTCGGACCCGGAGGAAGCCATCTCGCAATTGGAGAACGTACCGAGCCAGATTTATATGAAACTATATGACGAAGAGACAGATCTGAAGGAATTGCTGCAATTCCATCTGGATCTCTGGAATGCTGGAAAGACGGACGGAGCGATTACCTGCTTTCAATTTGTCTACCAGTCGTTGCGTGAAGCGGGAGTGCCAACTTATTGGATTTCGCCGACCCGTATGGAGATTCGCAAGACGCTTCGGATTCTTGCGGAAAAGGTCAGGACCATCTATTTCAAGGATACGCAAATCGGCGTGGTGATCATGGAAATCGAGCAGTTCGACAAGATTGCCCAAAAGGCGAAAAGCCCCTACCATCTCCAGTATCAGGAGCTGCGCTGGAAAGAGGCCCTGCTGCGGCTCTGCGAAAAGCTGGATGGCTCGCTGCTGGAAAAAGGATATGGCCGCTATGTGATCTTCAGTTCCCGCGGGGCGATTGAGAGAGAGCTGACAATGGTGCAAAACACGGTTTTCCAGCTATCACTGGAATCGGAAACGACTGCAGCGGTGGGCATCGGGTTTGGAGAGACGGTTTTTACGGCGGAGGTCAATGCTCGACAGGCGATCCAGTACTCGAAGGAAAAGGCAGAACGAGGCATGATTATCGTGCAAGAAAATGGTACGATCAGCGAATCGGTCGGGAAGGAAGAGATTACGTACTCCTTCCGCATGGATGATAAGGATTTATTGGAGAAGCTGAAAAAAGGAAACATCAGCGTGAAAACCTATAACAAGATCGAAGCACTGATCCGCCGGATGGCCTGGAGTGATTTCACCATAAAAGACCTAGCCACCCACCTCTATCTGGACGAACGGAATGCGCGCAGGATTGTCGCTATGCTGTGCGAAGTGGAGCTGGCGGAATGCATCGGCGAGGAATCGAACTCAACACGGGGCCGTCCTAGTAAAATATATCGCTTGGTATAATCATTCGTTTCAATGAATGATTATTTTTTTTTAGATTCTTTGAAAAAATCCGTTGATATGTCAGAGTGATGCGAGTACAATCATTTACAGGGTATTTACCCTTAACTAACCCGAAAATAGGACATCTCGGGTTCAACAGCGGTGACAGCTTTCGTAGTGCCAATTTTTGGCGTGTAGAAGTTGGACATACACAAGATTACTAAGGGGGAAGCGTTTGATGAAAAAGGCAATAATCGTGATGTTATCCTTTCTTCTAATGGCCGTAACAGGTTGTTCGCAACAAGCCGGTGCCGGACCGGAACAAAAGGCGCCATCGACCATTCAGAAGGTAAAAGACAAGAAGAAGCTTGTGGTGGGTACAGGTTCAGCCTATATGCCGTTTGAGATGAAGGACAAGCAGGGCAACTTTATCGGGTATGACATCGACATGATGACGGCATTGGGCAAAGCGCTTGGCGTTGAAGTGGAATTTAAGCAAATGAAATTC
The DNA here is from genome assembly GCF_000503775.1 of Brevibacillus panacihumi W25. Lineage (GTDB taxonomy): Bacteria > Bacillota > Bacilli > Brevibacillales > Brevibacillaceae > Brevibacillus > Brevibacillus panacihumi_A. Next base: position 383,943 of record NZ_KI629787.1, read on the forward strand.
AGCGGGTTGATTCCAGCCCTGCAAACTGGCGATATCGACATGGCGGTTTCGGCGATGACCATTCGCGGCGATCGCGCGCTTTCTGTCAGCTTCTCCAACCCGTACTATTCGACAGGACAGGTATTCATGGTGCCGAAAACGGACACGACTACCCAGTCCTGGCAAGATCTGGACAAGCCTGATAAAAAGATCGCCGTTTCCCAAGGGACTACAGGTGCGCTGTTAGCGAAGCAAATTTTCAAGCAAGCCAAAGTACTGGATTTCGAAGGCGTCCCTGCGGCTGCAATGGCAATGAATCAGGGACAAGCAGATGGTGTTGTCACAGAGGAAGTGGTTGTTCGTGAATATGAGCAAAACCCTTCTTTCCAGACAAGAGGGATTTACGACTTGATTTCTACTGACAATCTGGGAATTGCGGTTCCGCTCAACGACGTGGAAACGGTCCTCTGGATTAATTCCTTCCTCGCTTCCTACAAAGGCAGTCTGGAAGATCAAGCTTCCATTGAAAAATGGTTCCACTCCAGTGATTGGAGAAGCGAAGTAGAAAAGAAAGAGTAGCGGAAAAATGAACTAGCATCTCTTACAGGGCGGGAAGGGTCCATTATGGCTCTTCCTCTCTTATTGTATGTTTTGGAAAATACCAAGGAAATGGGGGTACATTCATGGGTTACCAAATGGAATGGGGCGTGATTGCGGACAATCTTCCTCTTTTCTGGGAAGGGCTGCTGATAACGCTGAAAATCTCAGCGATGGCGCTCATCTTTAGTCTTCCAATCGGAATTGTGGCAGGCTTGTGCCGCATTTCCCGGAATCGGATTCTTTCCTTTATCGCCACTGCATATGTGGAATTGATTCGCGGGATTCCTCTTCTCGTGTTGCTGCTGTGGATTTTCTTTGTACTGGGGAGATTCTTGCGCATCGATTCGTTCTGGGCGGCTGTACTAGGCTTGGCTATCTTCTCGGGCGCATTTGTGGCTGAAATTATTCGGGCCGGTATTCAATCCGTTCCGCGTGGACAAATGGAAGCAGCCCGTTCGTCGGGGATGAGCTACGTGCAAGCTATGCGCCTGGTGATTCTTCCGCAGGCTTTCCGCAAGGTGCTGCCTCCGCTCGCATCCCAGTTTATCATCCTGATCAAGGATTCTTCGCTCGCCTCGGTCATTTCCGTCGTGGACTTGAGTCTGGTGGGGAACAATCTGGTGGCGACCACCTTCCGCGTGCTTGAAATCTGGACCTTCATCGCAGCTGTCTATTTCTGCATCACCTTTTCTCTCTCTCAAATCGTACGTTATTTGGAACGGAAATACCGCGTGCATGAATAGCAGTTTATCGTGACGAAAGGAGGAATCATACCGACATGATTTCGATTAAGAATGTGACGAAAAGCTATGGAACGTTAAAAGTACTTCATGATATCAATCTGGAAATTCCGCAATCGCAGGTGTTTGCCTTGATCGGCCCGAGCGGTGCGGGAAAAAGCACGCTGATCCGGACGATCAATGCGCTGGAGGACATTCAGGCGGGCGAGATTCTCGTAGATGGGACCTCCGTACACGAGAAAAAAACAGATATCAACAAGCTGAGAGCCGATATCGGCTTCGTGTTTCAGTCGTTTAACCTGTACCCTCATCTGACCGCACTGGAAAACGTAACCGTAGCTCCTATCAATGTAAAAGGGATTGGCAAAAAGGAAGCAGAGGAAAAAGGAAAAGAGCTTCTTTCCAGCCTTGGTTTGGGGGAGAAATTCGCCTCCTATCCCGGCCAGCTATCGGGTGGCCAGCAGCAACGGGTCGCGATTGCCCGTGCTTTGGCGATGGATCCAAAGGTCATGCTTTTTGACGAGCCTACCTCGGCCCTTGACCCGGAAATGGTAAAGGAAGTATTGGACGCGATCCGCAAGCTGGCAGGTACGGGGATGACCATGGCAGTTGTCACGCACGAGATGGGTTTTGCCAAGGAAATCTGCAATCAAATCGTCTTTATGGCGGAGGGAAGGATTGTCGAGGTAGCACCGCCCTCGGAGTTTTTCAGCAATCCAAAGACGGATCGGGCACAGGATTTCTTGGGCAAGGTGCTGAATCACTAGACGAAAAATCAGGAGTGAACATAGATGAAATTGTGGGGCGGACGTTTTACCAAACAAACGGACAAGCTCGTGGAAGAGTTCACGGCCTCTATTGGTTTTGATCAAAAGCTGGCAAGTGACGATATCCGCGGCTCGCTGGCTCACGTGAAGATGCTGGGTGCATGCGGCATTATCCCGCAGGAGGATGCGGACAAGATCAGCGAAGGCTTGCGAAACATTTTGCAGGAAGTAAAAGCGGGCAGCTTTCAATTCTCAGTAGAGAATGAAGATGTTCACATGAACGTCGAGAAAGTTCTGATCGAGAAAATCGGACCGGTTGGCGGAAAGCTGCATACGGGACGATCTCGCAATGATCAGGTGGCAACCGACCTGCATCTCTATTTGCGCCGGGAAACAAAACAAATTATTGCTCACTTGGTCGACCTGCTGGATGCGCTGGTTGAGACTGCAGAGAAGAATTTCGACGTGATGATTCCGGGCTATACCCATTTGCAGCGGGCTCAGCCAGTGCTGCTGGCGCATCATCTGCTCGCATACTTCGGGATGTTCTCCCGTGATGTGGAGCGTTTGCAGGATGGGTTGAAGCGGATTGATTCACTGCCGCTCGGTGCCGGAGCCCTGGCTGGTACGACGTTCCCCATCGATCGCGAATTGGTGGCAGCAGAACTCGGGTTTGCGCGAATTTATGAGAATTCGATGGACGCCGTCAGCGATCGGGACTTTATTGTGGAATTCCTGAGCGCCGCATCGCTTGTGATGATGCATCTATCTCGTTTTTGTGAAGAGATGGTGCTTTGGTCCTCCACAGAATTTGGTTTTGTGGAGCTGGATGATGCGTACTGTACAGGCTCCTCGATCATGCCGCAGAAAAAGAATCCGGATGTGGCGGAACTGCTGCGTGGGAAAACAGGACGCGTCTATGGCAACCTGATTGGTCTGTTGACCGTATTGAAAGGATTGCCGCTCGCCTACAACAAAGACCTGCAGGAAGACAAGGAAGGCATGTTTGACACGGTGGATACGCTAAAAGGCTCCTTGCAGCTGTTTGCTGGAATGATCCGGACGATGGAAGTGCGCAAGGAACGTGTAGCTCAGGCACTGAAAGAGGATTTCTCCAACGCCACCGATCTGGCCGATTATCTGGTGCGCAAAGGCATGCCGTTCCGTCAGGCGCATGAAGTGATCGGAAAGCTGGTGCTGTATTGCATTTCCAATGGCAAATACCTGGCTGATCTTACGCTAGAGGAGTACAAGCAGCACAGTGCTAGCTTTGAGGAGGATCTCTACCAGACGATCGACATCCGTACGGTTGTGGATGCGCGCGATGTACTGGGGGGAACAGGCAGCAAGCAAGTAGAGCAGAGTATCCGTAAGGCCAAGGTTTGTATTGCGGAGCTGGAAAAGTGGACGGAAGAGGCTTTGCAGAAGGAAGAGGTTCGGTACTGAATAGGAAGATTATGCCCACGCTTTGAACAAAGCGGGGCATTTTTTATATGGCAGTGATGATGGGATTGCTCAAGGGAAAATTTACAAAATAATATTGAAAATGCATCAAAAAAATGGTATCAATAAGTGAGTTCAAAATAAATTGAACTAATAATCGATTCAAGAATAACGTAATGCATCGTCATACACATTTTTAACTTCGTTCAGATAATCAAACGAGGAAACCTTTATGGAAAGATCGAGATCGATTTGCTGCAGTACATGGTTCAAATTTTTTTGAACTCCTGTGTCATGGATGAAGCTTACTGTTTTGATCCAATAAAGGAGATGATTATTTGATGTCTGATAAGTTCGAAGTTGATCGGCAAGAAATAAAAGAAATTCTCGATTCTGTAGTGAATATGGCCATGCAATTCTATGACAATCTAGATTCTCATCCGGCTGCTGTAAATCCCCAACCCCTCTTCCAAGAAAGTCTACCCATCGAAGGGTTAGGGACTATGCAAGTATTGGAGCATTTTCTATCTGCATACTCGAAAAGCCTAAGCGGTAGTGTAGGACCTCGATTTTTAGGATTTGTAACTGGGGGAGCAACACCTGCCTCGGTTGCAGGAGATTGGCTTGTTAGTATTTATGATCAAAACGTGACGAGTATCGAGGAGTCTGTAGCGGGCCAGCTTGAATTGGAGACGATTGGAATGCTCCGGGAACTCTTCGCACTGCCGAAGGAGTTTAGTGGAACATTCGTTAGTGGAGCAACGATGGCGAATCTCGTTGGGCTAGCGCAGGCCAGGCAATGGATCGCTCATCAACAAGGCGTTGATATTTCCCAAGAAGGGTTGTATCGCTTGCCGAAAATAAAAATTGCGAGTGGGTCACCGCATTCTAGTATCTATAAATCTTTGGCGATATTGGGGATGGGTAGACAGAACGTTACCCTCATTCCATGTATCGAAAACAGAGAGGCAATAGATATTAATAAATTGCGAGGATTTTTGGAGGAGCAAGAAGGTGTGCCATGTATTGTTGTGGCAAACGCAGGTACAGTGAACACCGTTGATTATGATGACCTGCAAGCATTGGGTGAGTTGAAGAAAGAGTTTTCCTTTTGGCTCCATGTGGACGCTGCTTTTGGTGGCTTTGCAGCGTGTTCCACGAATTATTCTCATTTCGTCAATGGAATGGATAAAGCAGATTCCATTACCATTGACGCTCATAAATGGCTCAATGTGCCTTATGATTCCGCTATGCAATTCACTAGACATAAATCTTTGCAGGTCGAAGTCTTTCAAAACAATGCCGCCTATTTAGGGAATTCAATGAATCAGCCCGAATTTGTTCATCTCACGCCAGAAAATTCAAGGCGTTTCCGAGCTCTGCCAGCGTGGTTTACTTTGAAAGCATATGGACGTTCAGGATACCAAAAGATCGTTGATACGAATATAGAACTGGCACAACTTTTAACGCGAAAAATTCAGCTTAGTGACAGGTTTGAGTTGTTGGCTCCGACCAGACTGAATGTAGTATGTTTTACCCTGTCTTTGAAGGATAAGAGTCTTTCATATGAAGAAATTAATAGATTTTTAGACACCCTGAAGGATGATGGTCGCGTATTTATGACGCCAACCATGTATCAAGGCAGGCCTGGAATCAGGGCAGCATTCAGTAATTGGAGAACAAGCGCACAAGATGTAGAAATAATTTGGGAGGCACTAGATAAAGTGAGTTCCGAAATGGTTCAAGGGTTGTAAATCCTTTGGGCTCTCCATAGAGACGAAGAATAATGAGGTTTCGGGGGTATATCGATTTGATGTCGCAAGCCCGGCTTTTAGAAGAAATTATTACCCGTCATGAGCAACTATACGAGGCTATGAGAAGAGCCCCCCTTTTGGGAGTATCGAATTATTATATCGGCGGCGGTTGTCTGACTCAAACGGTATGGAACTACTTATGTGGACTGCCGCTGGATTATGGAATCAATGACATGGATCTGGTTTATTTTGATCAGGAGAAGATAAGCTTCGAGGAGGAAGCTCTCGTCATCCAAAAAGGAAAAGAACTGTTTGCTGATCTTTCCTTGAAGCCTGATATCAAGAACCAGGCACGTGTACATATTTGGTACGAAGAGCGCTTTGGCTATCCGATTCAGCCCTATACATCTGTGGAACATGCTATCGATACCTGGCCTACGACAGCAACAGCAATCGGTATGAGATGGGAAAAGAATGCCTGTAAGATCTACGCCCCATTTGGTTTACATGATCTGTTCGGAATGATCGTCCGGGCAAACAAGGTTCAGATCACGAAGGATATTTTTGATAAAAAGGTAATGAGGTGGAGCCGAACGTGGAAGGATGTAATCATTATTCCATGGGAATCGGACATCATCTAATAACATGCGGGTGATTTCATTTGTGGCAAGAACGGTTTCAAGAGGCTGTAGCAAGAAGAGATATTTCGGCAATGCTAGATATTTTGCATAGGCAAGCCACAACGCATGCAATAACGCCCAAACAATCGGTAAAAGATAAGGCCTTGCAAATCATTTACCGAGGGCTACAACAACCCGCGACAATCTACCATGTCGGTATTCAGCTTGCACATTCGGAAAGTCCGACAGGCCAAGAGTTAGGGGCCATACTAACAGCCACTCACTATGAGGTTAATCCTTCAGAAGTAAACGTGGTTTTAGCAAGACTTGCTGATAGCCCTCACTGGGAAGTAAGAGAGTGGGTGGCAAGTGCTTGTTCCGTTGTTTTAACAAATCACTTTCAAAGCTTTTACCCTACGCTGATGAATTGGACGAGAAATCCTTCACCTAATGTGAGAAGGGCTGTAGCAGTAGCCGTAAAATATACGGCCAAAAAATTGGATGAAGCCTATGCAGAGCTTCTTATCGATTTGATTGAGCCCTTGTTATGGGATGAAGACAAATATGTCAAAAAGAACGTAGGAGCGTTTGCAATCGGGGATGGTTTATTAAAATACTATCCGAAACATCTTATGAACAGATTACATCGTTGGATTGCTTCAGATAATGAACATGTCAGATCGAATATGATAAACATCTTTTCGTCTGCCGAGGGAATCAAATATATCGGTGATTCTGTAAATATACTAAGGATTTTATCAAATGATCAGAGAAAAATCGTAAAAAGTGCATTCAATCGCACAATGCGAACCGTAAAGAAACGTGATCCTGAAATCTTCCTTACGTATTTTGGAGACCATTCGTTTGAGCAAGACAAATGAGGTGGAAGTAGAAGCGATGCCGTATCAAGTAAAACTGCATATCAGCCCCGTTTATGATCTTCTGTCAAGCTTAATGGCCTATTATAAATGTTCGAAAACATTCGATTTGGACGATCAATGGGTAAAGAAAGTGAAGACGGAATTGGATCAAGATTTTGTAGCGGAATTGGACAGCCTGTCACTTCCATTTCCACTGATTGCTTTATTCATCTGGAGATGTCCAGACAATTCAAAGGTGGATGCGATTATAAATTGGCTCAAAACCTTAACAGCCGGTGAGGTATTTGAACAGGTTTCGCCATTTTGCCTTGAGAACGTTCCCAATGAAATTGGGGCAATGAAAAACGATGTCATCTCTGTTTTTACACAATGGTATACACAGTACTACAAAGATCAGGAGCTGGGGATCCAGGAACTTCTTTTACAGGAACGGAAGCGATTCGATAACTACTTGAGTCATTACGGGCCCCAAAAAACGATAGAAATGCTATGCAATGGGTTAATCATAGAAGGACACGAAGAACTGAAAGAAGTGGTCTTGGTTCCTGTCTATCATACAAAACCAGCGAACGTCATATTTGATGATTACAAAGGGTTTATGATCATTCTATATCCAGTTGAGGGTCTTGCAGGAAACGATGGTATGCCTCCAAATAGCCTGAGGAGAATGGTGAAGGCGTTATCGGACGAAAAAAGACTTCGTATTATGAAAATCCTTTCATCAGGAAACAGGAGCTTTTCTGATTTGGTTGAGGCAATGCAATTGTCAAAAAGCAATTTGCATTATCATCTGTCTTTGTTGCGAACAGCGGGTTTAATCACGATCCATCATGTTCCTTTTTCAAACCAAGATAAATTTGGAATTCGAACAGGGGTATTTGATGATGTCAAGCTAATGCTGGAAAATTATGTTCAAAATTGAGGTGGCGAAAATGAGTATCCTTTTTTCACCAATAACGATTGGCGGTGTATCTCTAAAAAACCGCATTGTCATGTCACCGATGGGCATGAATGCTTGCAAAGCAGAAGATGGAAAAGTTACGAATTGGCATAAAATCCATTACCCAAGCAGGGCTGTTGGACAGGTAGGGCTCATCATGGTGGAGGCGACAGCAGTATCTCTTGACGGGCGAACCGATCCCGATGATCTAGGGATCTGGGAAGATGGACAAATATCTGGCCTAAAAGAGCTTGTAGACATGGTGCATGAACAAGGAGCCAAAATAGGGATTCAGCTTTGTCATGGAGGCAGAAAATCAAAAATACCAGGAAAGATCATGGCTCCATCTGCAATCCCTTACGATGAGAACAGCATCGTGCCTGAAGCGATGACGGAAGAGGAAATGTATGAAGTGATTGCAGCTTTTAAAGAATCTGCTAGACGAGCAAAACAGGCTGGATTCGATGTCTTGGAGCTCCATGCTGCACACGGGTATTTAATCAATCAATTTTTATCTCCTTTATCGAACAAACGGGGAGATAAATATGGTGGAAATCTTGAGAACAGGTATCAATTTTTAAAAGAAGTGATTCATGAAATACATAAAGTATGGGACGGGGCTCTATTTGTAAGAATTTCTGCGACCGATTACCACCCTGAAGGATGTTCCATTGATGACTATATCGTTTATGGAAGCATGATGAAAGAACAGGGGGTTCACTTCATTGACTGCAGTTCGGGTTGGATTGTTCCGCCCAACTTCTCGGAAAGACCTGGTCCAGGGTATCAAGTTCCCTTTGCATCACAGATGAAAAAAGAAGTACAGATTCCTACAGGGGCGGTTGGTTTGATCACAAGTGGATTGCAGGCCGAAAAGATATTGGTAGAAGGGCACGCTGATTTGATTTTCATTGGACAAGAATTGCTGCGAGATCCTTACTGGCCAAAAAGGGCGGCAAAGGAATTGAATGTATCCATTGACGCACCTCCATCGTACGAATATATCTGGAATAAATAGGGAAATTCCTCTGCGCCAATTTAGTAGAATATTGGAGGTCCAAACAGATGAAGACGGAGCTATGTTACCTCAATAATACGTATCGGTTTACTTGTAAAGCATCCATTGTTGATATGGGCGAGGATGAGCGGGGGAAATATATTGTAGTAGATAAAACAATCTTTCATCCAAAAGGCGGAGGACAGCCCTCTGATATAGGGACAATAAAAAGTAAGACATCAGAATTTGAAGTGAACGCAGTCGTACTAAGAGATGGTCGTGTTTTTCACTACGGAAACAGCACGATCGGAAATCTGCGAATGGGACACGAGGTTGCTTTGGGGATACATGCGTTGTCAAGAGTCTCCAATGCTCGTTATCACACAGCGGGTCACTTAATCGCATATGCGGGAAACAAGCTCTATCCAAAACTCCATGCGCAAAAAGGGAATCATGACCCCACTTCCGCTTATATTGATTTTCAGGGTCATCTGCTGGATGACGAGATAGAACATGCGGCAGCGATGATCGAGAGTATCGTGAATGAGATGATTCGCGGAGGTAGTAAAGTTGAAATAAAATGGGAAGAGAAAGATGGCGCTATATTGCGATATATGTGTGTTCCCGGGGTATTTGAAATGCCCTGTGGTGGTACCCACATACAATCCCTCGATGAAGTAGGCGAGGTCAAAATGAAAAAAGTAAAAAAACGCGGGGAATATACTAGGGTGAGCTATTTGATAGTCTCGCAGTAGGGGCTGCAAAGGTGAGCCATGAGACGGCCAGCCATATACTTACAATCTAACCACCTGATGAAGGTGGTTTTTTTGTCCGCCATTCACCCTCGCAATCCGTACCCCGCGTGATTGATGCTCGTCGCCAATCATAATGGCCTTACCCCAAAAGGAATTGAAAATTAGTTGTCGAAATATTACCACAATTAAAAAGCGATCCACTTTCTTATCTGGAGGAATGAGACCATGAATCGACTGATAGCTCTGGATAGCTGTGCTAGTCTTTCTTTAGAAAGAATAAAGCTTGAAAAAGAGTGGGAACATTTTATCACGGGTGTCAGTTCAAAACCGCTAATCCGTTCGCTGATGTACGAGTCCTGGCAGCGTTGCCAGAAACAAAACATTGATCCGCTGCACAACAAGTCTGAGATTAATCTCTCCAAGGATCAGATCGAGGAATATATGCACACCGAGCTGCACTATCCCATTCTGAAGCCGTTGCTTTTGCAATTGAAGAATCAGTCAATCGATACTGGTCATTTGATAACGTTTAGCAATTCTTCCGGAGATATCGTGGATTTGGATGGCGATGTGTCGCTCATGTTAAAAGCTGAGGACATGAACTTTGTCATCGGCTCTTCCTGGGCAGAAAATAAGGCCGGGACCAATGCCATCGGTACTTCACTCGTTACCGGTTCACCTATGCAAGTATTTGCCGGAGAGCATTTTTGTCAGGAAGTACAAAAATGGACATGCTCTGCAGCTCCCATCCGAGACCCGGCGACCCAAAGCATACTGGGGGTCATCAATATGACGGGCTTATGGAGAGTATATCATCCGCATTCTTTATCGGCGGTTCTTTCAGCGGCCCAGATGGTAGAGCAAGAGCTGTACAAACAATTGGAGCAAGAGCGGTTCAGACTTACGGAATACTATTCTAACCTTCTTGTTTCGTTTGCGAAAACTCCTTTCCTGATCTTGGATCGCGGGTGTAGGGTAATCCATGCATCCCCTATGCTATATATCGAAGGTTGGATAGATGCAAATGATTTTTTAGTTGGCGCTCCTCCTACCCCCTTCCCCTTGACGTCGAGAATGCAATGGGAAGTTGAACACCGCAGAGGATTGTGGCGATTTGAACTAAGTCCCTATATATACGGTGGGAACGCAATAGGGGCGATCGTTTACGTTTTTCCTCCGAACGTCCTGCAGCCCGTTTTGAACGAAAAAACACGGGTATCCCCACCTATTGAAAAAGAAGTCGAATCAGCAGTGGGTGATATTGATATGGAGTGCTCCGCTGTCAAACCTTGCATGAAGAGCGATGCCTTTTACAAGTCCCTTTTTGAACATAATCCTTCCGCCATCATCTGTTATGACCTGAATGGAAATATTTTGGAGGTTAACCCGGCCGTCGAGAGATTGGTTGGCTATACAATTGAAGAACTACGGAATATCAACATTGAGTCACTTATTTTGCCGGAGTATGTAGATAAAAGAGTAGACCACTTCGCAAAAGTGAGAATGGGCAAACCGCAGGAAATTGATATCGCGGTCAGGCACAAAAATGGGCATGCAATCGATGTTAGAATTCATTATTTTCCGATGTTTGATCACCACGAAATCATCGGGATTTACGGAATTGCGAAAGACATTACCAAGCATAAACAAATCGAGGAGGATCTGAAATCAACAAAAGAGCAATTGGAATTGTACCTCAAAAACACTGTTGATTCGATTGTTGTGTTGGATATGCATTTCAAGGTCATAAAAGTGAATCAAGCCTTCGAGAGAATGTTTGGCTGGACGGAACAGGAGGTAATCGGTGGGGTGCTGCCCACGATTCCTGACTTTCTGCACGATGAGTTCAGCAGACTTCAACAGGAAATCGTCATTAGCCGGCACGTCACCTCGTATGAGACTGTAAGACAGCGCAGAGATGGAAGTCTGCTGGATGTCAGTACGTTCGTGTCACCGCTCTCGGATACGGAAGGGAATGTGATTGCTTTTGTTGCGATCCTGCGAGACATTTCAGAACGCAAGCGGATGGAAAAAGCGCTAAAAGAAAAAGAAAAGCAATTGCGTACCTTGATTAATGCGATGCCTGATTCGGTTTGCTTGAAGGATGGCGAAGGACGATGGGTAGAAGCAAATGACTGCTGTTTACGCACTTTTCAGCTGGAAAATATCCCTTTTCAAGGAAAACGGGATAGTGAACTGGCAGCAATTGACCCATTTTTCTCCACGGCATTGTTGCTTTGTGAAGAGTCCGATAATAAAGTCTGGGAAAAGGGCAGTACTGTCCGCTTGGAAGAAATCATCCCACAGCCGAATGGAGAGTGCAAAATATTTGATGTCAGTAAAGTCCCCTTGTTTGATTCGGATGGACGGAGAAAAGGAATTGTGGTCATCAGTCGTGATATCACAGAGCTGAAGAGGACGGAAGAACTGTTGCGCAAATCCGAAAAGCTATCGGTGGTGGGGCAATTGGCAGCAGGCGTTGCTCATGAGATCAGAAATCCTTTTACCGCCATAAGAGGGTTCATTCAGTTTATCAAGGAAGGCAACTACAAAGAAGAGTATTTTCACATGATTTTATCGGAGTTGGACAGAATCCAATCGGTTGTAAACGAATTTTTGGTACTGGCAAAACCACAGGCGATCAACTTTCAACCTCGAGAACTCACTTCTCTATTGAATCAGGTCGTCGAATTGCTAAAAACAGAAGCCATCATGAATGACGTCCAAATTGAGGTTGAGTTTGAACGTACATTCCTCATGGTGAACTGTGAAGAAAATCAATTAAAACAAGTATTCATCAATATACTGAAAAATGCGATTGAAGCAATGCCGAACGGAGGGGAAATAAAAATTCAACTCCAGCAGCAGCAAAACGCAGTCTCGATTCGCTTCATTGACCAAGGAGAGGGGATTGATGAAGATCGCATACAAAAATTGGGTGAGCCATTTTATACAACGAAAGAAAAGGGCACGGGATTGGGCCTGATGATCAGTTATAAAATTGTCCAGGCTCATCGGGGAAGCATGAAGATCAATAGCCAAAAGAATAGAGGAACGACTGTCGAAATCATGCTGCCGACGGAGTAGGGGGGGGCAAATCCCCCCGCCTCCACCCATTTTGTTTTGAAATAACGTAACCCGAATTGTTTCGTGGTGAATCTTGATATATAATTGATGAATCACTAACTTGAAAGAGGGAGGCAATCCAATGGCAAAATCCGAAGCAACCTCTGTTAATCGCAAAACGGAGATCATATCTGCGGCCATTGAAGTATTTGCAGAGATCGGCTACTACAGGGCAACTACGGCACAAGTGGCGGCACGAGCCGAAATCTCACAGCCATATATTTTTCGGTTTTTCTCAACAAAAGAAGCCTTATTGCTTGCGGCGCTGGAGGTATCATGGACGCGTGTGATCGATTCCTTCCGTAAAGTGGTGGAATCTGCGGAGCCTGGACAGTTGGAGACCGATTTGATTCAGGCCTATGAGGATATTTTGAATTCCTACCAGAATGAAATCCTGCTTCAAATGCAGGCGCAGACGATTCAGGAAGACTCGATTCGGGAAGCGATGCGCAATGGATTCAGTGAAGTTCGCCGCATGGTTTTGGACGCCTTTCACGGAGCCGGCATTTCCAATCCTGAAGAACGGACGATGCTTTTTCTGGCGCGGGGGATGCTGTGCAACATTTCGACTGCATTGAACATGCCTGAATTGAAGGAGTTTTAAAGGGAAGGATGTTTTTTTAAAATGTGATTGACTAATCAATTACAGCGTGATAAATTGCTATTAATGTTAGTGATTGATCAATTACATTCCCTTTTCTTAAAAGTTAGTGATTGATCAATCACAGAAATTGAGGTGATTTCATTGAAAAAAGCGATTGTTGTAGGAGCAACTGGCGGTACAGGCGCTGCAATTATGGAAGAACTCGTCAAGCGAGGAATTCCCGCGATGGCCTTTGGGAGATCTTTTCAGAAGTTGGAACAGCTTAAGGAAAAGCTGGGAAACCCTGAGAATGTAACGATTGTAACGGGTGATGCGTTCCGTCCGAATGACATCGTCAAGGCGGCGGAAGATGCGGACGTCCTGTTCCATTGCCCCAACGTGCCATATCATGAGATGGAGCACAAGTTGATTCCTCTAGGCGAATCAGTGATGACGGCGGCCGACCAGCTGGGCTTGAAGGTCGTCGTCATCGACGGCATTTATCCTTATGGAAGAAGACGGATGGACCGGGTGACCGAGGATCATCCAAAGCAGCCGCATACAAGAAAAGGAAAGACAAGGCTTGCTTACGAGAACATGCTGTTCGACCCTCGGTGGAGCCGGGCCGAGGTCATGATTGTCCGCTTGCCGGATTATTACGGTCCGACGGCAAACGAGGCTTCCTATCTGGGATCGACACTAGAGGCAATCGCAGCTGGCAAGCTGGCATTTTTTATCGGCAACAAACGTGTTCCTCGAGAGTTCGTTTATTTGCCGGACGCAGCATTTATGATTGCGGAGCTTGCGGGCAGGGACGACGCCTACGGAGAGAACTGGCATATACCAGGCGCAGGCCTGATTTCGGGTAAGGAGATTGTGAGAATCGCCCAGAAGGCAAGTGGAAGGGCTAAACCGGTCATTCCGCTTGGCAGAGTAGGATTGTCATTGCTCGGAATGGGTGTGCCGGTTATGAAGGAGGTCGTAGAAATGCTCTATTTGACCGAAGAACCGCTAGTTTTGAGCGGGGAAAAATACGAGCGGTTGATTGGACCTGTGCGGGCAACGGCCTTCGAAAAAGGAATCGCGGATACGATTCACGCGTTGCAAAACACAAACGTCTCTTTTTTTAGATGATCAGTAATTGATTGATCACTAATAGTTTGGGGGGAAAAGAAAATGAACCAGTTGCGATTAGCGGTGACGGAAGGTAAATAATCCCTTTATTGTGAATATATCAATAATGAAATGAGGTTTTGAAAAGAGGAGTGAAGGCGACGGTGCATGAAATCGTGAAAAAAACGGTTGTAACAAGTCGGTTGCGGACTTCTTATCTTGAAGCGGGAAACTCTGTAAATCCCCCTGTCCTTCTCGTCCATGGCAATGTTTCTTCCAATCTATTCTGGGAAGAGACGGCAGGAAAATTATCGTCATCCTATTGGGTGGTGGCTCCAGATCTGCGGGGTTATGGCGAATCAGAAGCGAAGGAAGTAGATGCGACGCGAGGGGTGAGAGATTGGACGGACGACCTGCGTGCACTTCTCACAGCATTACGAATAAAAAGCCCGATACATCTGGTTGGTTGGTCGCTCGGTGGAGGAGTAGCAATGCAATACACAATCGACTATCCTGAGTCAGTTGCTTCGTTAACTCTGATTAATCCTGTTTCTCCGTTTGGCTTTGGAGGGACGAAAGGAGAAGAGGGGACGCCTTGTTACTCCAATTTCGCAGGGTCGGGCGGAGGTACAGCCAATCCGGAGTTTATTGATCTTCTAAAAAGGGGAGATCGTTCTGCGGAAAAACCAAACAGCCCGCTACATGTGTTGAATCAATACTATTTCAAAGCCCCTTTTACTGTGGAGGCAGAAAGAGAAGAAAAGTTTGTCACGTCCATGCTTTTAACAAAAGTAGGCGAAGCTCTTTATCCCGGTACGTTTGAACCTTGTGAAGAGTGGCCTGGAGTAGCCCCGGGAACAAAAGGATGTAACAATGCCATCGCGCCGAAGTATTTTCATCTGTCCAGTATTACTGAAATTGAACCGAAACCGCCGATTTTATGGATTCGGGGAGCAGAGGATGCGATTGTATCCGATCGCTCGTTCTTTGATCTTGGCTTTTTGGGGCAACAAGGATACGTACCCGGATGGCCTGGTGAAGATGTTTATCCCCCTCAACCAATGGTGAAACAAACCAGATATGTATTGGAAAGCTATAAAAGAAACGGGGGAAGTTATGAAGAATATGTGGTAGAGCAAGCTGGTCATTCGCCCCACATTGAAAAAGCTCTGGAAGTACATGAGAAAATGCTTCATTTTTTGCAAAGCTGTCCATAAAAAGCAACTTGGGGAGGAAAACAGAGTTGACCAATCAGGGAATCGACCTACGTTATGAACTGGAAGGAGAAGGCCCCGATGTGGTGCTGATTCACGCTCAGCCTTCATCACGTAAAACCACCTGACAGAAGGTGGTTTTTTACTTTTATCCATTCGATTGTACCGCTGGCACCTCAACAACCGCACAAAACCCTTCCCCAACACCACTAATCAAACTCAACCATCCACCATGCGCTTTCGCGATTCGTGCCGCCATCGGCAACCCCAGCCCATGCCCGTTCTGTCGGGGACGATTTCTCCTAACCGAATAGGGCAACTCTAGCAAATCAGTCAGTTCCTCTTGGGCAATTCCTTTCCCATTATCCGAGACAACAATCCGGCAAATCTGTTTACCCGGATCATACGAGGTTTGCAAGCGTATCTGACAGCCATCCGGGTTGTGACGAATGCTGTTTTGCAGCAGGTTGGTAATAGCCCGCAGCAGCAGTCGTTCATCCCCGTTGATCTTGGAGCCTTCATCCGCAATATCCACTTCGAGTGTATAGCGTTCATCTACACCGTTATTCAGGAAGTCAGACGCGACTTGTCTTGCCAATGCGGAAAGCCGAATCGGTTTCATCCCTATGGGCTGCATCTCATATTCAAGCATAGAGACAAGATTCAAATCATGGACCAGTGAGCGCAGATGCTCTGCTTGCTTTCGGATAATCCTTGCCAGCCGCCTGTGCTCGGAAGGAGCATCGTCGCTTTCTGCAATTTCGCTTGCGTAGCCCAGCACCATGGAAAGCGGGGTGCGAATGTCGTGTGAAATGCCTGCAATCCAATTGGAGCGAGCCTCATCTCTGCTGTTCAAAGACTGGGTTTTCTTTTGCAACAGCGAGGAGGCATGATTGATGCTCGTCGCCAAGTCAGCCAATATTCCTTTTGGCTCAATCTTTACCTCTTTGTCGTCAGCGAGTGCGTGTATGCCATGCGTAAGCGGGCGGATCGAGTGAATCAGCTTGGATCCGATCAAGAGCGATAACAGCAAAGCAAGTACGATATTGCCGATCAGCAAAAGGACAGCTCTCAGCGGCAAGCTTTCCACCCAGCCGACCTGAAGAATATGCTGGTATTTGGCGAGGCTCCCTTTCGGATAGCCAACCACTACCAGTCCGTCCTGATGCTCATAGACAAAGACCGGATAATCCATCAAGTAGCTGCGGGAAAATTTGGCTACATCTGTCAGGGAATACGTTCGTTCGATCTCGTCTGGCAGCTTGAATTCCCAGGCAACTTTCCCCGTATTGGCAATGAGCATGGCCCAAATCTGCTGCTCCTCCAGCAGTTTTTGCGAGAGAGGGTCCAGGATGTAATGGTTGGGGCCGCCATCCAATCCCTTGGCGACCTTTTGCACAACAAAGGAAGGGGACTCATCCGCGCTAATTCCGTTCCCAATCCAGAGTAGCAGCACCATGAAATTAAGGAGCAGGAGGAACAGGGAGATAAGGACAGTAGCATGGATGAATCGCTTTAAGATGCGAACAGTGCTTTCCATCTTTACTCCCCCTTCACGACAAGCTTATAGCCCAGTCCTCGTACCGTTACAAGATAATGAGGATCGGAGGGGGCTGGTTCTATCTTTTCGCGGATGCGGCGGATGTGTACCATGAGTGTATTCTCATATCCTTCATAGTCATCGCCCCATGCTGCCTGACAAAGAGCGTCGCTGGTTACGATGCGATTTTGATTTTCATATAACTTGGAAAGCAGGATAAGCTCCTTGGCTGTGAGAGAGGACTCGCTGTTTTGGCTCTTCACAATGCCGCTTTCCAAATCGATGACGCGTGAACCTAATGGAAAGACCGGCCGCTTTTCCTGAACATAGGGAGAATAGACCCTGCGAAGGATTGCCTTCAGTCGGAGCACCAGTTCTCGCGGCAAGAACGGTTTTACGATGTAATCATCCGCACCGAGTCCCAATCCGAGCAATCGGTCTTCATCCTCCCCGCGGGCAGTTAAAAAGAGCACAGGCATTTTGGAAATTTGACGCAAAGAAGTCAGCAGGGAAAAGCCATCTCCATCCGGGAGCATCACATCCAGGATAGCAATGTCAGGAGTCACGGAACGGCACAGATCTATGGCCTCCGCACAGTTGGACGCTTGATAGATGCGGGTAAATCCTTCTTTGCGAAGAAATCTGTCTACCATATCTCGAATCTCCCGCTCATCCTCGACGATGAGCAGTTTTTTATATTGCAGTTCATCCATCATCGATCACCCATTACCACTATAACAATATTTCAGCTTTATACTCGCTCATTTCCATGATTTAAGGTTGACGTAAGGTCGTTTTCAGGTAGCAGCAAGATGGGGCTGCCATACTTGACACAAGAAACACAATGTCAATGGATGGGAGCCATGAAAGATGAATCAAATCGTATCTACCCACAGCCTTTCCAAACGTTACGGGAATGTCTTCTCTGTGAAGGAGATAAACCTGTCCGTATGCGAAGGGGATATTTATGGCTTTTTGGGCCCAAACGGTGCAGGGAAAACGACTACTTTGAAAATGCTCTTGGGACTGGTCCGGCCCACGGATGGAAAGGTGAATATCTTCGGAAAGGAACTGGGGGCAAACCGCCGCCACATTTTGCAAAACATTGGTTCACTGATTGAATCTCCGTCGAATTATGAGCATCTTACCGGGCTGGAGAACATGCGTGTCGTACAGAGGCTGCGGGGGGTACCGGATAAAAACGTAACAGAAGCGCTGAGAATGGTTCGATTGGAAAAGCAAAAGGATAAAAAGGTAGCGCAATATTCTTTGGGGATGAAGCAGCGATTGGGAATTGCGATGGCGATGCTCTCTTTTCCGAAGCTGTTGATTCTGGACGAACCGACAAATGGCCTGGACCCAGCGGGGATCGGAGAGATGCGGGAACTGATCAAATCGTTGCCGCAGCGTTACGGCATGACGATCCTCCTTTCCAGTCATCTTCTTTCGGAAATCGAGCAGATGGCTACTTCGGTGGGGATTATCCACGGTGGAACCATGCTGTTTCAAGGAAGCATGGAGAAGCTGCAAGCCCGAAGCAGACCAAGCATTCGGATAAAGGTGCAGGATCATGCTATGGCACGGGAACTCCTCGCTAGCTGGGGATTTTTCGCGAAGGTACAAGAGGATTCTCTGGTATTGGAGAATATCACGGACTCACGAGTAGCTCAGGTAAATAGAGACTTGGTTGCTGCCAATATTGATGTGCTTCGCATCGAAGAGCAAACAAGAAATTTGGAGAGCATCTTCCTAGACCTTACCGGAGGGGGGAACAGCTTGTGATACACGCAATCCGGCTAGAATTTTACAAACTGCGTCGAAGATTCCTATATGGGATGACAGTTCTGTTTGTAAGTGTTGAGCTCAGTTGGGCGTTTATGGCGGCGAGCATGTCGTTTGCCCGGAATCCCGATCGAGTCGGATGGGAACCGATCATCGCGATGTTCGCTTCGTTGAACGGGCTGTTTTTGCCGATTCTCTCCGCGATCGTGGTATCTCGTATTTGTGATATGGAACACAAAGGGAATACGTGGAAGCTGCTGCTGACCTGTTCGATGAAGAGAGAAAGACTGTATGCTGCGAAATACATCAGTGCATGTGCCATCATGCTATGCGTTTGTGTCATGCAAGGGCTGGCCATTGCTGCGTTTGGAACCGTTCAGGGGATTACACAATCTGTGCCTGGCTTTCTGCTTGTCAGATTTATGCTAGGTACCATGGTCACCAGTATGGCCATACTTGCTTTGCAGCAATGGTTGTCCATCGTCGTGAAAAATCAGGCCTTTGCGCTCTGTCTTGGCATGCTTGGCGGTTTTGCCGGTTTGGTGGGTGATTTGTTTCCAGCTGCAGTCAGGAAACTTCTTGTATGGTCCTACTATTCGGGGTTAAGTCCAATTGCACAAAATTATACAGGGAATGAATTGCAGTTCTATGTACGGTATCTTAGCGCGTCACTGCCTGAGATCGGAGGATTAATGGTCGTTGCAATGGTTATTTTTCTTGCTGGAAGATTTTTTACATCCAGACAGGAAGTATAGGAGGATCTATCATGCTGCAACAGTGTATTTCAGCGGAATGGATAAAGCTGCGACGTTCGTATCTATGGATCGTGATGATGAGCTTGCCGCTCGTGAGTGTTTGCATTGGTTGTGCGAACTTTGCCATGAATCAAGGTGTACTGAAAAAAGAGTGGTATAGCTTATGGTCGCAGGTGAGCTTGTTCTATGGAGAGTTTTTCTTTCCGATTCTGATCGCGATTTGCTCTGCGTATTTGTGCAGGCTGGAGCATGCGAATAGGAACTGGAATATGATGATGACCGCCCCGGTGTCCATAGGCAGTCTTTTTATTGCGAAAGTGGTTGTCATCAGTGTGCTGCTGTTTTTCGTGCAAGGTTTCTTTTTCATTCTATATGTTGGCGGGGGAAAGCTGATCGGGTTACAGGCTGATCTTCCTCCGGAATTGCCCGGGTGGTTGTTTCGAGGCTGGATCGCAGCTGTTGCCATCGGCGTTTTGCAACTGGCCCTGTCCGTTCGTATCCGCAGTTTTGCGGCTCCCGTTGGCATCGGTTTAAGCATGACGTTTTTGGGTCTGGGAATGTATGTGATGGGTATGGGCCTGTTTTTTCCGCATTCGCTATTAACCGCCGGAATGGGAGTGTTGAGTCAAGAGGGGCTTGGGCTGGGGGCGAGTTTTCTCTTTTACGTGATGAATCTGCTCTACATTGTGGTGATTAGTGCAGGGGTTATTTATCGTATGAGATCAACAGATGTGGTGAGTTGACTTCATATAGCAAAAACCGTTTGAAATCTTCTACTAACGTCATCCTATACAAAGAGGACAAATGAAAGTGGAAGGGAGTGAGCTTGTATGGACAAAATATGCCCTTCCATCTGGCCCGAGGAGATGCCTCCGGAAGGTACCGAGGACTGTACGGATTGCGGACTTTTCCAGCATTCTCGGATGATCTGGGGAGAGGGCAACCCGAATGCGCCGATCCTGATTCTGCTCGATAATCCAGGGGCAAGGGAAAATCGGGAGGGGGCGTCGTTTCTGTGCGGGACGAGGGAGACGATGCAAAAAGCAGCCTATGAGGCAGGCTTTCGTGATCAGGACTTATACGCCACTTATGTGTTGAAGCGGAGGCCTGTTCGGGCATACGACAAGCCAAAAGCGAGAGAGGCGTGCATGCAGCATCTGTTCGATCAGCTGCAAAGCAAATCGCCCCGGTTTGTCTTTTGTTTAGGCAATGTAGCTGCGCAAGTCTTTTTCGCAGATCATGAAGTTGAGGTGAAAAACCTACGGCAAGAGTGGCATTCCCCAAGGGGGGTACAAACAGCCGTTTCTTACCATCCATTGGCGGTCCGCAGACGCCCCAACCTGTGGATGCATTTTGTTTCCGATTGGAAGTTTCTTGCAGAAGCCTGCAAAGAAAATCCAAATAACCAGTGAGGCGCGCTCCATTCCATCGACCATGTGGCGTGATTAGCGCATAGCTTTAGCTGGGTACGCCGGAGATCTCCGTCTCCAACAATACCACCTTGATTCGGGTGGTTTTTTGGTCGGAAGGATTCCTACACGTGATGGCGCAAGGCTTCTGAAAAACGGGTCATGGCATCATAGATATGATCCTCGCTAGCTCGTCCGAAGGTAAAACGTGCATACCCCTTCTTTGTCCCAAAAATACTCCCGGGTACATAAACAACCCCTCGGCGAATAGACTCGTTCAATAATTGCTGCTCGTCAATTTCGCTTTTCACCTTGCACCAGAGATGTATCCCGCCATCTGGTGCGAAAAACTCGACTTGATCGCCCAGCAGATCGTGTAACGAAAAAACAATTTTGTCTCGGTTGCACGCAAGAGAGTTGCGAAGCTTCTGCAAGTGTATCGGAAAATCCTCAGAGGACAAAAATTGTTTGGCGACCCATTCTGGAATAATGCTGTGGCCAAAATCGATCTGTTGTTTTGCATCTGCTAAACGCTCGATCGCTTTCTGTGGGCCGAAAATCCAGCCGATTCGAAGGCCAGAGGCTACGATTTTGCTAAGCGAACTGATATAGAGCACTGTTCCATTTTGATCCAGTGATTTTAATGTCGGCACTTTTGTCTGATCAAAGGCCGTTAAGCTATATGGGTCATCCTCAACGATTGGAATCCCGTAGTAGGAAGAGATCTCAAGGATTCTTTTTCTTCGGTCTATATGTAGGAGGGAACCGGTCGGATTTTGAAAGTTGGGGTTTAGAAATACCATTTTAATTCGATGCTTTTTATACAAGTCAATGATGTCTTCTGGGTCTACTCCCTGTTCATCCGAAGGCAAAAGAAATGATCGGATTCCCGCCGATTTAAATAAAGGCAATGAATAGCAATAAGACGGATCTTCAATGGCTACTGCGTCACCGTTTTGCAGCAGGCATTGTACGATTAGGTATAGAGCCTGCTGGGCCCCTGAAGTAACGAGGATGGAAGAAGGCGTTGCAGAGATATTTCGATATTCTTTCAGGTGCTGCGCGATTGTTTGGCGCAAATTCAGGTTTCCCTGTGGATGATCATAGCCTACATGATAGGTGAAATCCTCGGTTGCCAAAATCTTGCGGAAATAGGGGGATGCAGATAATTCGGGTGACAGTTCTCCGCTTGCAAGGTCAATCAGGTCTTGATGGTACATCTCTTTTCTTATGGTCCGCATCATAGACGGATTAGGCAGGAAAGAGCCTGTCTCAATTAATTTCTCCCAATTGGGGATTCGTCTGTTCGTTCCTCCCCATATGTTTTTACTTACAATCGTCCCTTTTCCTTGCAGGCTTTCGATAATGCCTAAAGCGCGCAATTCTTCGAAAGCAGCAACAATCGTCGAGCGGTTTACCTGTAATTCCTTCGATAAAGCACGCTCAGACGGAAGGACGGACCCCGCTGGATATTCTCCGTTGGAAATTAACTGCTCGATATGCGCCGCGATTTGTTTGTAGACAGGTATGGAGCTGTGGCGATTTGGTTTCCAGTCCATAAAATGTGTTCACTTCCCATCCGTGCAGAAAATTGGTGTGGATCTGGATGTCACTCCCATATTATCACAGTAAGGAATCACAATGATGCCTTCGTGAAATCGTCAAGTGGACTGCTTAATATCTAGCTGAGTGGATGAGTACAACCGCATATCCATGATATATCATTACGCTATCTGAGGTTAGTTGTGATCAGCCGCATGGTTGAAAAAGTCGCCAACCAGTTGCATATCCGCTGCGAATCACTGATTTAAGGGAGAATGCCACAAGGAGGAACTCATTCATGTCAATCATGTCACCCGGTTTTTTAGCCATTCTAGTGATTGTTTCCCTATTAATAATCTGGGTGAGTTTTTGGATCACGAACAAGGCTTATGGACGGAAGCCTGATGTCATTGACCCAATACCATCAAGTAAAAAGATTGATGAACAAACCCGACTTTAAAAAGTCGGGTTTTTGTTGTGATTTTGCCCTTCTGGACATCCGGTGCACAAACAGAAACTTACAAATACCGAGCGATTATTCGAACTAACTTGGCAGGGAACTCATGTAAATTTGTAATATCCAGAAATCGTTCACTTCCATAGATTTCACTAATCACATCCTTGTCTTGACCGATAGCGGCTGCAAGAAATGCAATTCCTTTCCGTTCATATTCCTGTATAGTCTGTTGCATATCCGCAACAGCATAGCTTCCGGTGTAGTCATCCATTGCTTTCGGTTGTCCGTCGCTTATGCTGATCAACAGTTTGGTCTTTTGGGGGGAAACGGCTAACCGTTCCGCTATAATTCGAAGCGCCATTCCATCGCGATTATTACTTCTGGCACGAATTTTCATCAACCTGAAGCGATCATTGGCATCCATTTTATCAAAGTCGGCATAGGCAAAGATCGACATTTGCTCCAGCTTGGAAACATCCGCAGTATCGCCGTAGATCAGTATGGGAATATGACAAAGCTGGCAATATTCATATACGGCCATTACTGCACGTTTGGCTGCTTCCAATCTCCCGTAAGCTGACATCGAGGCGGATTCATCAACTCTGAGACCCACCACAAGAGAAGGGGATTCGGTAGGAGGTCGTTTCTTGGCAAAATACTTGTAATCCCTGTAAGCAACGCTGTCTGCTTGAAATTTGCTGCCATAGTAACGATTCCTCGCGAAGTCGGAAGACACCTCATGTTCCAAGTAGGGGAGTGTCTTTCTGGCAATCTCTTGCACGATCGGCATGAGCCCCTTGCTTAGACGGAGGTATTCTTGCTGGTCTTCCTGATCGTAGTCTGGGCGATGGACAATGAGCTTTACTTTTTTATGAATAGAATTGGAAATAACCTCTCTTGCGTCTTGATTCAGTTTTTTCCGGAAATCGCGTTCCTTCTGTTTCGCCTCCTCTGATATTGCTTCTGGTTTTGCCTGATGATAGCGGGGAGAGCCATCTTCCCCCAAACCCGACCTTTCCATATGGGTAGAATCATCAGAGACAAGGGAAGAGCTGCTGTCACTATCGGCAGATTGTTTCAATGCGATTCCTTGTTCCGCTACAGCGTTATCTTTGTCAAAATCCGTGTCGTCCATATCTCCCCATGTCCTGATCTCTATGGCATCGTCAGATTTTCGTTTTTTTTTTTAATTCAACCGTGGCTTCTTCCAAGCTGGCAAACAAGCCATGATTTTCAAGTGCTTCTTCCAAAAGCTTGATTTCCTCCGAATCGGTTGTGATCTTGTAGATGACCTTATGATAAAGGGATTCTATTGCAGAAGCTCCTGCTGCAATCGCATCAGCCCAGTAGAAAAAGGAACGCATTCCAGCCACGCCCTTGATCGCATTGGCCCGGGCTGTATTGTCCAGCATGAGAATAATATCTGCTAAAATACCCAACACCTTTTCATCTTGAAAACCGGTTTTGGCCATGACACGTTCGATCATGATTGGTTTGGTCGGCAGGTCCATCTTTTCCGTATGCTGAACCCTGTCGCGCAGTGCTTCGTTTAACGGTCTGGTTCCGGCATAACTGCGGTTTGTGGTGATAACCGCTATGAAGTCCGGGTGTCTGTGGATGATTTCGGTGGGAAGATTGATGCTGCCATCCAGCTCTAAAGCAGAGTTTAATGCCAGTAACACCGCAGCATCACGAATTACGTTGGGTTCCTGGATTTCCAGAAGATAGCCTTTTTGATAGGCTCTGACGATTTCCGACGGGTAAAAGCGGTATTCAACTGCTTCGCCATCGGTGTTTTCTGCTGCGCGCTTCAGTAATTGCTTCATTTTTATGGCTGCCTCGTCCTGTGTAATCCCCAGTACGTCCATCAAAATTTCCGTTATGCTTTGAAATCCATCGCTTTCATAGATGGCCTTCCATACGGCTTGTTCTGCAGCCTCCATTTTCGCTAAACGTTCAGAAGAAATCACCGGCAAAATAGCGCCAATGATATCCGACTTATCCATATCGGCAAAACAGGTCACCTTCGTATAGGGGAGCCCGAAATTAGCTGATAACGCTTTTGCCAGTTGTGTTTTCCCAGAGCCAGCGTCACCCTCCAGCAAAATATTGGCGATTTTCATTTCCCCGCGATTCCAGTTGCGCTTTATTTCGTTACTGATGCGTCGTTCTGCTTCACTGACCCTATGAGTGGATGGTTTTTTCCAAACCAGCTTTTTTTCTGCATCCGTCAGCTGTCTGTCAGGTGACAAATGATACTCTCCATATTCAATCACCGTCTTTCTCCTCCAATCTAGTCATTTCAATACCCCATATCCTTTAAGATTCTTGACAAGGTGCGCAGACGCTCGCTGATCATCTCATCGTCGTTGCTCAGAGCTCGGCTGAATAGCTGTATATCTTCATGAATGCTTTCGTTGTCGGTACATATGGCTACGGTCATTGCATCCCCTTGCAAGGCAACCCGGTCGATAACGGGCTCCTGCGGGTCATAGAGATGCTCATATCTGTATGCTTCGCGAAAATGCGCCAACGATCGGCAAAGCAGAATGGACAAATCAAGCACGCGATGGAGGGGCAGTTCCTCCGATTGACTTGACCAGCTTTTTCCCGCGGTTCTCCATACTTTGGCCGTAAGAGTGGCTTTTTCACTGTCATTCCATTGGGCCAAGCCGAGAGAAAGTCCTTTGGCATCTGTGCTCCTGGCTAATCGGCCGTCAACCCGCTCATAGTTTTCCGACACGACGACAGGCTTATGTTGTAAGGTAGCAGGTATTTTCATGATCTTCGCTTCCTTCCATCTTCGAAATTACTGCATAGTTTATCTTGGTTTTCATCGTGATGCAATGATTTTTTGTTGGATTTTGCAAACTAATATTTATTTCGTTTATTAATTCAGGGACAAATGGTCATTTTGTTTGTTTTTATACAAATACATTGCAGCCGCTTTTCCCGCAAACCCAGAAAAAGGTATAGACAAATTGTGGCAATTGTCTGTATAATTCACTTAAACTTTTTTCACAAAAGTTTATATTTCGTCGCTGTTTACAGAAAATTTCATCAATGTGGGGAGTGGAAGGATGTCCAATTCAAGTTCAGGCACAGTCGAACCAAACGTATTAAAACGAACATTAACGCTTCGACATCTCATCATCTACGGGATGGTGACGATGGCTCCGCTTGCGCCGTGGCAAGTATATGGAATGGTGGCACAAAACAGCTTCAACATGGTGCCGCTCGTCTATGTAATCGGAATCCTTCTCATGTTTTTTACGGCGTGCAGTTATGCGCAGATGAGCAAGGAGTTCCCCAATGCAGGCTCCATCTATACATACGTTTCCAAGGGGATCAATCCTCATGTCGGTTTTGTAGCAGGCTGGACTCTTTTATCCGATTATATTTTGGCGCCTGCTCTTCTCTATTTGTTCGCGGGGATCTGGATGTCGGGTATCACTCCGGAGATTCCATCTATTGTCTGGAGCCTGTTCTTTTTGATTTTCAACACGGCCATTAATATCAGAGGGATTGAGACGAATGCGAAGGTCAATCTCGTCCTATTCTGGCTGCAAATCGTATCCCTGATCGTCTTCATTGGCTTTGCGATCAAATTTACCTTTGTAGACGGGTTAGGGGTTGCCGGTTTTTCCCTAGCGCCTTTCTATCAGGCGGAGCATATTGACTGGAATTTCATCGCGACTGCGGTATCGATTGTCGTGCTTGGTTTTCTTGGATTCGACGGCATCTCCACATTGGCGGAGGAAGCGAAGGACCCGAAAAAGACTGTTGGCAAAGCGAGCGTATTAGCGCTTGTAATTACAGGACTCATTTTTCTCGTACAGTCTTATATGGCGGCATTGGTGCATCCGAACTACACGGATTTGGACCCGGACATGGCTTTTTTTGATATCGCCAAGGAAGTGGGCGGCACCGCTTTTTATGTCATCATGATTATTGTGAACGTACTCGCAGTGGGTATTGCCGTAACTCTGAACGTGCAGTCCTCGGTGTCCCGGATTCTCTTTGCGATGAGCCGTGACCGCGTCATTCCTGGGGCATCCATTTTGGGTAAAATTCATCCGAAGTTTCAGACGCCTGTCAACGCGATTCTGTTCTCCAGCGTAGTTGCTCTGATTGTTTCCAGCACACTGTCGCTCGAGACGATCCTGCTTTTCATCAACTTTGGGGCAGTGACGTCCTTCATGGTGTTAAACCTGACGGTGATCTATTATTTCTTTGTCCGCAAGGGAGAGCGGGATGGGAAGAGCATCATGTTTTATCTTTTGTTTCCGCTTATCGGGTTTTCGGTGTGTGCGTTCGTCTGGACAGGCTTTGATATCGCTACGTATATCGCGGGCTTTAGCTGGATCGCGGTAGGCGCGATTGTCGGGTTCATCAAGTCAAAGGGCTACAAGGAAAATAGCCCGACTTTGAAGGATATGTAATGGGAGTCAAGAAAGCAGATGAAAACAAGGAGTGAAGAATCTATGATGTTGCAAGACAAGGTTGCGATCGTTACAGGGGGCGCTCAGGGGATCGGTGCTGCCATCGTCAAAAGATTTGCTGAAGAAGGAGCCCGGGTAGCCATTGCTGACATTCTCGTGGAAAAAGGGGAGCAGCTGCAAAAGGAGTTGGCGGATCACGGCCATGAAGTCCTCTTCGTTCGTACGGATGTCTCGAACACGGAGAGTGTGAAGGCATTCGTCGATAGCGCCATCGAGCGTTTCGGGAAAGTCGATATTCTGTGCAATAATGCGGCGGTCAACATTCCAGGCTCTGTAGAGGAGCTGGAAGAAGAGCTGTGGGACAAGACGATCAACGTCAATATCAGATCTCAATTCCTGATGTCCAAGTATGTTTTGCCGCATATGCGCAAGCAAGAAAAAGGCTCGGTCATCAATATGGCTTCGGCCAACAGTTTTGTAGCGGAGCCAAGGCTGGCGGCGTATGTAGCGAGCAAGGGTGCGATTATGCAGCTGACAAAAGCGATGGCATTGGATTGCGCTCCGAGCATCCGTGTAAATTGCATTTGCCCGGGCTGGGTGGATACGACCTTTAACGACGCGCACGCTGCGTTGTATGGCGGTCGTGAGAAGGTGCTGGAGGGATTGGGCAATGTCCAAATCATTGGACGTCCGATACAGCCTGCCGAGATTGCCAATGTTGCGCTGTTTTTAGCGTCTGATCTCTCTTCCTGCATGACGGGTGTACCTGTCCTTGCGGATGGCGGGATTACGGCTGGGATCGCATAGTAGATGTAAACGAAAAGGCATCCGTCGAGGGTGCCTTTTCTTGTAAAAGGGATATCTCAAACTTTCCTCGAAACATATAAGAGAGTCATTATTCCCGAAAAAAAAGGAATCTGCCATGCATACAACTGCCGGATACCACATGAACCAAATCATTTACGAAGACCCGTATATCCTGATTGGCCATGCCTATCCCAAAGGATCCTCCCGTCGGATGCTGATGAAAATGGTCAAGGAGAGCAATCGCATCGCCCTTGAGAATGCGAAAATCATGAACGAATATCGCATTGCTTCACGCTTGAAGATGGATGGCATTCTTCGGCCCATTCTGCCCATTGTGAATGGAGATGTCATGGCACTGGAATATGCACCGATCAACGGGGTAACGCTGCGCCGTTATTTTGCCATGCACGAGGTTTCGGTCAGTGAATGGATTCAGCTTGGTCTACGCATTTCAAACCTGCTGCTGGAGCTTCATCGCAAACAGGTTCTTCACCTCAATATAAGGCCTGAGACCATTCTCATTCAGCCGACTACCAAGCGTGTATTTTTTGCAGGCTTTGGTTATGCGGTTTCCGTATCAGAGAAGCCAGACCCGAACGGAAGATCCGCGCTTTTGGAAGCCAGTCCGCCGTACATGTCGCCGGAACAGACGGGAAGAATCAATCACAGGGTCGATCAGCGCGCGGATCTGTATGCGCTTGGCGTGACCTTGTTTGAGATGCTGACAGGAAAGCTGCCTTTCAACGCTACAGATGCTTTGGGCTGGTCCCATGCCCATATGGCGATACCCCCGGCTTTGTCCCATGACGATGTCCTCCGCATTCCGCAGTCTTTGTTGCGAATTCTCTTCAAGCTGTTAGCCAAGGATCCTGAGGAACGCTACCAGAATGCGTGGGAACTGCGTGCTGATTTTGCGGCGATTGGGGCTGAAGTTCACCCCTCTTTTACGGATCGAAGACTATCGATGAGGACCTCTCCGATTCCGTCCATCGAATCATACTTCGAACAGCATATGAGTTACCCGCAGATTCTTGATCTGGCAGCAATCGTGCAGTCTTCTCAGATTTTTGGAATGGAGACGGATGAGCTGCAGGTAGGGCGGGAACTGATGTCTCTAATCATCAAACAGGCTGGAGCAGAGAAGGGGTGGCTGGTTTCGGTTCGTAATGGCGAAGCAATCGTTGAATGGACCGGGGAAGTAAAGCGCGATCAGTTGGTTGTTGCACGACCCTGCCTGCCACTAGAGGCCTGTTCGGAAGCTGAAAAATCAATCGTCGCTGATTGCCTCCTGTCGCAAGCGGTGAGTCGTTCAGGCGGCGAAGGGAAAAAAGGCAAAGGATCTGTGCTTTGTCTGCCTATTCTCATCCAGGAGAAAATCAGGGGTGTTTTGTATTTGGAAAACACTTTGACTCCAAAGGCGTTTGTACCGGAGAGATTTACCGTTTTGCATCGGCTATCCTCTCAAGTGCTGTACATAACCAAATATTTGGCCCGTGCAGATAACCCGCACAATGGCCCGGCTTCAGACGGGGGAATCAGTCTGACAGCAAGAGAGAAGGAAATCGTGCACCTGATGGCAGCAGGTTTGTCCAACAAGGAAATAGCCCATCAATTAATCGTAGCTCCAGAGACGGTAAAAGCGCATATGCGAAACATTTATCGCAAGCTGAAGGTGAAACGGCGAATCGAAGCCGTGATGAGAGCCAAACAACTGCGGCTTCTCGATGAACAAAATACCCCGTTCGGGGGATAGAATTACGAATGGAGAGGGGATAAGGTAGAGAAAAAGATTCGTTTGGAGGAGAATAATTGCTGTGACCACGATAGCATTAAAACGAATACGCTCTCTTCTTTCCCTTTTCCTCGTAATCATCCTCTTTCTAGCATTCCTTCCTATTCAAGCTGTACAAGCCAGCGATCCACCCGATGAACCCGAAGTGACTGCCCAGCGCATTGGCAATTTGCCGGTTGGGACGAAAATTCGCGATAGCGTGAATTGGGATTATTTCACGGGTAAGGAACCAGGCTGGAATCCTACTGTGAAAGACGTGTACAAGACAGCCCCCATCACCTGGATTCTCGTGGAGAAAGATAAGCACGCGCGAAACACCAGCTTGTTCGTCTCCGAGGAAATTGTGGCTGAGTTAGATGTGAGGCACGAAGCAGGGAGATTGCAGTGGAAAGACGACTCTCTTCGAATCTGGTTACGGGAAACATTGTACCCGGAAATTTCTCCCTTGTTCCGGCGCGCCATTGCTGTGACCACCTACGATAAAGGTTTTTCGGATGTTTTAGAAAACGATACTCTGTTCGTACTTGCAGCCCCGGAATTAGCAACCATTCATGAACCATTTATCGATCCAGACCAAACCGTTATTCCGTACTTCAATCATGCAACGAACAGGATGGCGAATGGAAACAAATCGGGATATTACTGGACAAGAACCATCTATCCTGATTATTTCGTCTATTACATGGTGAACAATTCTACAGGTGAAGTTCGCACTTCATCTGTATATCCCCCCAACGGTGTACGACCAGCCGTTAATTTACAATCGGATACCATCGTGATGGGACCCTTTATCGATTCTGATGACGGCAGTTCCTACTATATGTTGGCCTATGAGAAGTATCGGGGGACGGCTGAGATCAATCCAGCGGAACTGCAAGCAGGACAAGCAGCAGACGTCCTTATTCAGGTTCGCAATGTAGATGACGCCATCGACACCGCCTTCAGCCAGCTGGCGGATGTAACGATCAGCGGCTATGTTTCCGCTCCGGATGGAACAGCAGGATCATTTGCCGGCGAGGAACTTAGTGGTACGCAAAAGACGATCCAGGTGCCTTTTGCCAATGGGGTCGCGACTGTACCTCTTGTTTTGCATTCGACATCGAAGCAGACTCTCCAGCTTCAGATGAAGGGACTGCTGGAACCAAATGTGGAAGCGATTGTGGTTCAACCCTCACCAGATGCGGTTCACTCCGCTATCGTGGAGCGGCAGCCAGTCGGACCAACAGCAGACGGAGGCGGTTTGCTGAGCACGCAGCCTGCGCTAAAGATTCAGGACAAATTCGGCAATCCCATCCCTGGGGTAACGGTTAGCGCAAAGAAAAAAGCTGGCAGCGGCGACTGGACGTTGAACGGAAATGCTACGGTCACAAGCGATGCGGCAGGGATCGCAGCATTTACAGGCCTGGCTGCCATCAATGCCGATACGAATCAGGACGTCGCAGCGGCGGTCATCGAATTTTCGATTGAGGGTACGACTGTAGCGGACAGTGCGTCATTTCCAATACGGAAAGACTCTGGCAAAATGATCACGGGGTTGCGGCCTGTTCCCCATGACCCCGATCATCCGAATGTAGATGACCCCGGGAAGTTTAGAAAAGTCGATTCCCATTTCTATATCACGCATGAAACGAATGCGGATCTATTATTTTCGGTAAAAAGCGCCAATCAGGTTGAGATATCTGTAGATGGTGCAAGCAGAGGGACAGCACAGAGAGATGCCGATGGATCGCTAAAAGTAGTTCAAGGCTCAGAATCCCTTTCTATCGACTCTACCGATCCTCTCTTGGACAGCTATGCACTTCGATTCAAAGCTCTGTCTGTTCTAAAGAAGAGCATGGAGATTGACATCTCGGCAACGTCCAACTCTGGTAGTGATTTGCAATCGATCATGTTACTGCAAGCCCCGACGGATATTTCACTAGATATTCCTACGAAATTGGAAATCAATCAAACGATCACCCTTACCGGACATACGGATGTTGAAGCGAAATTGCCGATTGTCATGACGGCTACCGAGGGTAGGATTGGCCCTGTGACAATCGATGATCAAGGCTATTTTTCTGCCGAATTCTCAGCCCCGTCCACTGCAGGGGAAGTGACTGTAACAGCAAAAGCTCCAGGGGTTGAGCAGTCGCTTGCGAAGAGTTGGGATATCAACATCTATGAGCCTCTAGCGATCACGTCTCCCGATACTTGTAACGGAATTGCCGGGAAGCCTTTTACTTGCCAGCTAACAGCTTCCGGCGGCATCGGTGACCGAACGTGGGGAATCGAATCGGGCAGCTTTCCCTCCGGGGTAAACCTGGATTCTCGAACGGGCCTGATCTCCGGCACTCCTTCAGGTGAAGGCACGTATCCGTTTACCATTTCGGTGATGGATTCAACTGGGGAAAAGCGAACAAAAGCACTCGCGGTCACCATTAAGCCGAGTACAGTGCTCCCTGCCCCCACCGGCTTGAAGGCAATAGCCGGGGATGGCGAAGTGGGGTTGTCATGGGAGCGCGTGGATGGAGCCACCCATTACGATGTATATGAGGGTCTGGCTTCAGGGAACTACAACGTGGGTATGATGAGATTTCATGACTATCCTGACAGCTATTCAGTAACAGGGCTACCCAATAACATCACTCGTTTCTTTGCAGTGAAGGCGGGGAATTGGGACGGAGAAAGTGACTTCTCAGCGGAAGTGAGCGCGACACCGCAAAAAAATGAAGCTCCTGTAGCCAGTAGTGTGCGCATTGACGGGACTCCGCAGGTAAACAAGACACTAATAGGGAGGTATACATACGACGACCGGGAAGATGACCCGGAAGGCGAGTCGATCTTTCGATGGTACGTGGCGGATGATGATTCAGGCGCGAATAAACAAGTACTAGCGGAAGAGGACGAACAATCGCTAGTGCTGACGCAAGAGCTGTCAGGCAAGTATGTGACGTTCGAAATCACGCCTGTCGCCAAATCGGGTGCGCAAGTGGGAACGGCAGTGGAAAGCCATGCAGTCGGTCCCGTCCGTGACAAGCCGCGTCCGCCAGATCCGCCGGAAGAACCAGAACCGCCAGGCGAAGAGGACGATGAAGCTGCTGTAGCGGCAGACAGTGAAGCTTTGAGGATCAAATTCGCTTCAGGTGACAGCGAGGACCACGTTACCCGACGTCTTACTTTAGCTAGCTCAGGACGGAATGGGAGCACCATCACCTGGTCCTCCGACAATCCCGATATCATCGACGACAGCGGTGATGTGACACGCCCGAATTCTGGGGAAGGCGATGTCCTTGTAACCCTGACAGCGACGATAACGAAAGGTTC
Organism: Brevibacillus panacihumi W25; assembly: GCF_000503775.1. GTDB lineage: Bacteria > Bacillota > Bacilli > Brevibacillales > Brevibacillaceae > Brevibacillus > Brevibacillus panacihumi_A. Next base: position 417,287 of record NZ_KI629787.1, read on the forward strand.
TGCCACTGCGACCCGATCATTTGAATTGATGGTTCTGGCACGAGAGGAGGCTCCAGAGGGCAACGCCAATTTGCGTGACTTGCAGTTGTCTGCTGGAACCTTGAGTCCGAAATTCGATCCAGAGATTACCTCGTATAAGGCGCGTGTTTCAAACCGGACAACTTCCGTCACAGTGACGGCATCCGTGGAAGATCAGGATTCGACCATTGCGATAGAAGGAAAAACCGTGCCAAGCGGTCAAGAAAGCAAAGCCATCCGTCTGGACGTCGGCAGCAACGACATTGAAGTCGAAGTGGAGGCTTCTGACGGCACGACGAAGACGTACACGATAAAGGTGACGAGAGCAGCTGCCTCCTCGTCATCAGGCTCTTCTCGTTCCACCAGAGAATCCTCCAAAGATGAGGATACGACGCCAAAAGGGCTTGAAGTGATGATCGATGGCAAACAGCAGAAAGCCGTAGCGACAATGTCTGTTGAAAAGAAAAGCGGGCAAACGGTACATACCGTGACCGTGAATGGGAGGAAATTGGCGGATCAGCTTGAAAAGTCGGATCAGCAAGCGACTGTTGTCATTTCTGTCACGTCTCCCACAGACAAAGTGAACGTTTACCTGACAGGTGACGCGGTGCAGGCAATGGTGGAAAAAGAGGCTGTCTTAGAAGTGCAAACGCCGAACGGACACTACAAGCTGCCCGCCGAGGAATTGCAAATCATGCTAACGGCGAAGCAGTTCAAAGAGCGCGTGGACCTGTCGGATATGACCATCCAGATCGTAATTGCGAAGAGCGATCAGGCCCAGGTAAAACGGATGGAAGACGCAGCGAAAAAAGGAACGTACACCGTCGTCGATCCCCCCGTAGACTTTTCTTTGACGGCTGCTTATCGTGGCACAACGATCCCGATTCATCCTTTTCACTCGTATGTAGAGCGTAAAATCCCGCTCCCTGATGGCGTATCCGCTAACCAAGTCTCAACCGCCGTTGTTTACCATGAAAAGGGAGGAACGTACCATGTTCCTACTTATGTGCGTGTGCTTGATGGGAAATATGTTGCTGTGGTTCAGAGCTTGTCAGACGGTGCATATTCCCTGATTGGAAACCCGGTGTCGTTGGTTGATGTCAACGGACATTGGTCACAGGAAGCTGTCCATGACCTGGCGTCCAGGATGATTGTCAGCGGAATGGATGGAGGGTATTTCCACCCGGACAAACCGATCACTCGTGCGGAATTTGCCGCGATCATCGTCCGCGGACTTGGTCTGGCTGACGATGAGAATACGGTTGTGTTCAGGGATGTGAATGCCAGCGACTGGTATGCAGGGATTGTAGCGCAAGCAGCGCAATACGGAATCGTGAATGGATATGAGGACGGATCATTCCGCCCGTTGCAGTCGATTACACGGGAAGAGGCAATGGTGATGATCGCGAGGGCGATGAAGCTGGCGGGAATGGAAACCACAAACCGTGACACGGATGTGAATGATCAGTTGTCTCGGTTCCCAGACGGTATGGAGGTTCATTCGTGGGCCAAAGACGCGGTAGCTGCAGCAGTCGAGAATGGACTGGTAAACGGTACAAGCACGGGACTAATGCCGAAGAACCTGATTACGAGGGCAGAGACGGCCGCCATTGTACAGAGAATGTTAATCAAGGTGAATTTAATTAGGTAAAATTCGAGGAGAAGAAGGGGCGATCATGGCTGCTCCTTCTTTATATTTTTGGCTATATGAAACTGTATCGGGAAAGCAAACGCCTCGTATATGTGAAACGTTTATTAGATAGAGGTCGTCAGAATGTACACACAACACAAGAAAAGGTGGTCTCAACCATGAAAATGAAACGTACGATCCTCGCACTCTCCACTTGCGCCATTCTGTCTGTAGGTTTCATACAGCAAGGCTCTTTAGCTGCTACTTCCTACACGGATCAGAACACTGCTGTTGATAAAGATACTGTGCATATCATGGTTGATAGCCAGAATCAAGATGAGTTGGCAGCTGATTTTTTCCTGCCCGAAGCTACGATCACCACAGCCGAAGGAATTCAACTGATCGTCAATGCATTTGACTTAAATCTCGATGGAATTCGTTTTGTAAAAATGCCAGTTGCTAGCGATTACTTCAAGAATGCGAACAATAACGCCTGGTATGCAAATGCTCTCATCATTGCGGCGAATCAAGGCTTTGAATTACCTAACGACCTTGATCCAAATAAAATGTGGACAAAAGAAGAGTTTGTCTATCAACTGATGCACGTAATGGAATCCAAGAACGCTCTCTCCATGATTAACGTGGTTCCAGTCAAGTTAGCAGATGAAAGCGAACTAACTATTGCCTACCAGGGTGCGATTCAGCGAGCACTTGCTCTCGGCTTCACCAAGGTCGATGAAAAAGGTAATTTCAATCCAAAAGGCGAGATTAGCCGTAAAGAGTCTGCCGAGCTTATCCAACGTGCACTTGAGTACGTCAAGGCACGTACACTCCCAGCTCAGCAATAAGTGGAGCTACGGCAAAAAATGACCTCCCGAACTTGGGGGGCTTTTTACTTTCCCGGTACCGCCCACACCAAATGCATACATCCCGCCCAGTAATGCTGAACCGACACAATCTCCAGCTCCGAACTCTCGATGATCCTCATCATATCCCGATCATGGTGGCAGCCAGAGAAACGATAGAGGACCGGTTCCAATCGCTTTTGGGCAAAAGCAAGCAAAGAGTTAGAGCTCAGACCATGCTCCAGAAGCAAGATGCTGCCAGACTTCCTGCACCAGCGGTTGAACTGGTTCAGCACGAGAAGCGGGTCTGCATAACTGCATAGTGACAAGGTAGACACGATCGTATCAAAAGTATCGGGAGGAAAGCTCAGGTCATCCATATCGGATTCCATAAAAGTCGCGGGTATTCCAAGCTCTTGCGAGGCGGCCTTTGCCTTTCTGAGCATTTCCGGACTAAAGTCGACAGCCATTATTTCTTCCACTAGATCTTTCTTGTAAAAGGGAAAGTTGGCACCGGCTCCAACCGCTGCTTCCAGGATCTTTCCGCGAGCTGATCGGAGCAGGCGGCTTCGCCAAGGACCGAGCGCATGGGCTTTGCGATTCCGTTCATACATGGGAGCTTGTTTGTTGAATTTTTTGATTAGGTCGGCTTTGTTCAAGACCATTCCTCCCTGCAATCGTGTTGGACAGGGCTGAGCAAACGAAGATGTATGTCCCTTCAGTGTAACATAGACGACGTGCGATGAATGCCAGAACAAGCAGAAAACAGGGGTGAAGCCGTTCAGGACAACATCCCTGTCTTTTCGATACGTATTTTGATCGTGACCTGTACCGGCATCGCGGGGAAGAGATCGTCCAGCCACTCGTCAGCTTGCAATTCGCCCCCGCGTGCAACTCTGTATTTTTCTCCAAAGCCAGCAGGGTCCACTTTGAGTATTTGAAGCTTTTTGATCTGGCCCTCGATATCCTTTTTGAGGGTATCCGCGACAGCAGACTCCAGCTCTTTCAGCTTTGCAGGGGTGAACCGGGCTTCTGTAGGATCTTCGTCGACATCAAGCTGCAAGCTAAGGTCTAGTTTGATTCCTTCCTCACTGACCTTGCTCTTGCTTTTATGCGATAACAAGACATAGGTTCGATCTTTCACTGTCAAAGACGCCGATGTCGCGCGACCGCCTCTAATGAGGAGCAGATATTCCTGGGATTTACCTAATTATTACCAACCACAATCGCAGGGATTTTTCGGAATTTTCTAGAATGATTATCTCTATCATGAAAAGTGGGGGGACGGAAATGAACCAAGGCGGCAAGTATGTAAAGATAGAACCAGGAGTTGAGCTTTTTGTCCAGGATGTAGGAAATGGCGACCCGATTGTTTTGATTCCAGGCTGGACGTTTACGACGGAAGTTTTTCACAAGCAAGTAGAACATTTTCAAAAGACCAATCGGGTAATTGCGATCGACCCGCGCAGCCATGGCAGGTCGTCTATCACCATGCATGGGAATGATTACACGACGCACGGCTCCGATCTGGCAAAAGTGATAGAAGCATTGGAATTGAAGAACGTGACATTGATAGGCTGGTCATTTGGGTGCTTGACGATGTGGGAGTACATCAGACAGCATGGAACCCAAAATATAAAAGCCCTCGTCTTTGTCGACTTGTCTCCGAAGCCGCTATCGATCAACCATGAACAAGACTGGGTGGAAGGCCCCCTCGATGAGATTGCGGCGGCCTTTAACACGTATTTGCGAGATTCGGAAAAGCAACGGGAGTTTATATCTGCATATGCGACGGGCATCATGGTGCAAAGAGAACTGAAGGAAGAAGAACTGAACTGGATCGTAGAGCAGTCTCTCAAGACACCGCATTACATCGCGGCCAATCTTTTCGCGTCCGGCATGTTCTCGGATTATCGGACGGAAGCCAAGCTTGCGTGCGAGTCGGTACCGACCCTTACGATTGTTGCCGAGCATTGGGCACCCATCGCTAAGAACTTCGTTGCCCAGCATGCCCCGCAATCAGCTGTTGAAGTGTTGGGCGGGCATATGATGTTTTGGGAGCATGATGAGAAGTTTAATCAGATGCTCGAACCGTTCATCACGAAATCATAGAATACAATAACACAACCCGGCAGTAGGGCTAGAGAGGCCTCTGCCGGGTTTCCTTTTGCCAAGAATGTTCCTTTTCGATAAAAAACTTTCCTCAAAGAATCATTTCAAGTATAATGACATCGAGAGTTTCTAAACATAAAATATATGTAAGTATACTTAGGAGGTGTGAATATGTCTGGCAAACCACATATCGTCGGTATTTCCGGCAGCCTGCGCCAAGGATCACTGAATACCAAGCTGCTGCTGAACGCGAAAGAATACTTGCCTGAGCACTATACATTCACATTGGCGGATATTTCGCAGCTGCCCCATTACAATCAGGATCTGGAAGAGGATATGCCAGAGGCTGTTCTGAAGCTCGTGGAATTGTGCAAGTCGGCAGACGGCTTCCTGATCAGTTCTCCAGAGTACAACTGGTCCATTCCTGGTGTATTGAAAAATGCGTTTGATTGGTTGTCCCGTCAAGCAGTAGGCACACCGCTCGCTTTGAAGCCTGCGGCGATCATGGGAGGAACTCCGGGAGGTTTTGGTACTTCGCGAGGACAGCTGCATCTGCGCGAGCAGCTTTTCGCACTGAATCTGGACACGGTCAATCGTCCGGAAGTATTGGTGCCGCAGCTGCATTTGAAGTTTGATGAGGAAGGTCAATTCACCGATGAGATGGGCCGCAAATTGCTGGAGCAGCTGATGGCAAACTTTGTGCAAAAGGTAGAACGAAATAGGCAAGCGTAAACCAGATCCCCCTACCGCGGATAGACGGTAGGGGGATTGTTTTATTTTTCGCCCAAAAAATAGGCATTTGGAGGAGGAACCATTTATGGAGCATTCTTCATAAATGTATTGTAGCTTCATCGATAGGCATTCGTGTACATGTCGGTGTCACGGAGGTGGTAAACAATGGACGATTTCAAAAAAGACCTGAAAAAACTGAAGGTAGACAAATTCAAAGGCGGGGACGTGACTCCCTGGGACAATGAAAGTCAGAAAGATGCCATGTTGGTTCAGGGAAGATGCGGTCGCTGCAGCTGTTCGCATAGATGCTCCTGCAGTTGTTCTTGCAGCTGTTCATGTTCTTGCAGCTGCTCATGCTCTTGCTTCTGCAGCTGTTTTTTCAGCTGTTTCTTCAACTGCTTCTTCCGCTGCAGTCGCTGCGCCCGTTGCTTCTAGGTTTCAAAACGTAATGGTACTTGCCTGAGATGAAGAGGCAGCTCCTGTATGGTCAAGTGACAAGGCTGTCAGGGGCTGCCTTTTAAAAGATCTGGCATGAGGGACAAATAGAGGTACATAAGATGACGATGAAAGTGATGGCGCAGGTTACGAGAACGGCTCATGGCAAGGAGGGGTGGCATGAAAAATCTGAACGCTTCGATGCGTCTGAAAGTGAAAAGGGATACGTTTTTTTACCCTGATCCAAAGGGAAGCGTGTATTTTCGCAACAATGTAGGGTCGTTCCGAATGGAAGGCAGCGGGATTGATCAGTGGATTGAAATACTGTTGCCTGTATTTAACGGGGAGCACACTTTGGCTGAACTGACGGAAGATTTGCCTGCTGAATACCAGGAACGGGTTTATGACATTGCAGCAAGCTTGTTTCAAAACGGTTTTGTCCAGGATGTGAGCCAAGATCGTCCACATCAGTTGGCGGACAAGGTTCTGAAAAAGTATGCTTCGCAAATTGAATTCTTAGGCAATGTAGCGGATTCTGGTGCTTATCGTTTCATGTCCTATCGTCAGGCGAATGTGTTGGCGATAGGCTCTGGTCCTATCTTTGTCTCTCTCGTTGCGGCTTTGCTGGATTCTGGCTTGTCCAAGCTCCACATGCTGATCACAGATTCGATACCGACCAATCGACAGCGGATAGACGAATTGGCGGCACATGCCCGCAAAACGGACCCTGAGATCGCGATTGTGGAGCATGGTCTGCAGAGAGAGGGTAAAATTTCATGGCGCGAGGCTGTGCAGCCGTTTGATTCGGTATTGTACGTATCACAGGAAGGCCATGTAGAGGATTTGCGACAGCTGAACGCGATTTGCAGAGAAGAGGGCAAGCTGTTATTCCCCGCTATTTGCCTGCAGCAGGTGGGGATGGCAGGTCCGCTGGTACATCCTGATTCTGAAGGATGCTGGGAATCGGCGTGGCGCCGTGTACACCAAGCTGCGATTTGTAAAGAACAAGAGCGACATGCCTTCACTTCCACAGCCGGAGCGATGCTGGCGAATGTGGTCGTGTTTGAATGGTTTAAAACCATTACAGGCGTGAACGAAAAGGAGCCGAGAAACAAAGTGTTCCTGCTTGATCTGGAGACGTTGGAGGGAAACTGGCATTCATTCCTGCCTCATCCATTGGTGCGTGGAAACATGACAATGGAAAGGATACAAGACCTAGAGCGGCATCTCGAACAGAACAAGGACAGAAGCGAATCGAATGGCCTGATTCCTTATTTCAGCACGTTAACCTCTGCGGAAACGGGGATCTTCCATATTTGGGAGGAAGGGGATTTGAAGCAGCTTCCTTTGGCGCAGTGCCGCATCCAGGCTGTCGATCCGCTGTCCGAGGGACCTGCTGGGCTGTTGCCGGAGATGGTGTGTACAGGTCTCACGCATGAGGAGGCGCGCAGGGAATCGGGGCTGGAGGGAGTCGAAGCTTATGTCATGCGTATGGTACGAGAACTGGAACCGGATGATTTCATCGGTGTCGGAGCGGGAGAGACGATGGCGGAGGGTGTTTGCCGCGGATTGCTAAGATGCTTGTCAAAAGAATTAGGCAAGCAGCAGACGGCTCACATTCCTGCTGTCTTTCCGGTGCATGTGAGCGAGGTAGAAGATGCACGCTGCCAGTACTATCTGCACGCATTGACCACCATGCAGGGAGCACCCAAGATCGGACTGGGAGAAGAAGTGCTTGGCTTCCCTGTTGTTTGGGTCGGTTCGGGCGGACGCTGGCACGGCAGTGCAGGCTTGCATGTAACCCTGGCGTTGCGAAAGTCGTTGCAACAGGCATTGCTGCATGCGCAAAACGAAAGAGAAGTCCCCTCGCCGCAAGTGGAGCAGGCTTCGTCCATTCTTCTGGTGGAAAAGGAACCGCAACGATTGGTGATCTCCGCCGTCGATGATGCGTCCTTCCATCAGGATGTTTTGCAGTCCGCCTTGCAGATATTGAACAATCATCGTAAGCAGCTGATCCTCTTCGATTTGGCATGGGAACCATTTTGGAAAGAAGAATTGGCAGGGGTGTACGGGGTGTCGCTGCGAGAGGAGGGGGCCTGATGAGCGGCGTTGTGTTGGTTGTCGGAGAAGGGGTGCTGGCGGACTTTGTGTGCAAAGAGCTGTCCACGCTGTGCCGAATGGTTCGTCAGGCCGATTTGAATGCCGGAGTACCAGAAGCTACGGAATTGGCTCTGTTGCTGCATGATGCGTGGCACCCTTCTGTTCATCGGGAGGCGGAAATGCTGCTGCAGCCATCTGGCATCCCCTGGCTGCGCGGTTTCGTTTCTTTTGGGGAAGGCGTGGTCGGCCCTCTGATTCGCCCTGGTACGCCGGGGTGTTCCCAATGTGCAGATCTGCGACATCTCATGGCCGGCCGCGATCGCAAGGAGATGTGGGAGCTGCAACAGCGTTTGGGGGAGAATGGGGGAATTTCTCGTGATGCATGGGCATCGCATTCAGGGCTTTTGCAGGTGGCGCAGGTGCTCACAGCTGAGGTGCAAAGGGTGCTGAAAGGCGAGCAAGCCCACTTGGAGAGCCGGGTATTTTTGATCAATCTGAAAACGCTGAAAAGCTCGCGCCATTTCTTTTTGCCCGATCCTTCCTGTGAGGTTTGCGGTCAAATGCCGGATGATTCTTCGCTGGCGGCCCGTATAGTCCTGCAACCAAATCCCAAGCCCAGTGCCGACAGCTACCGCTCCCGTCCTTTGGATGATCTGAAAGAAGTTCTCAGCAAGGAGTATCTGGATTACCGGACAGGCTTTTTAAATGGAAAGCTGCGCGATCTGGTGTCGCCGTTTGCCGATGTGAGCGTGAATCTTCCTCTGTTCACGGCAGACGAATCCACCTCTGGTCGGACTCATTCCTATTTGCACAGCGAGATGACAGCCATCCTGGAGGGCTTGGAGCGGTACTGCGGTCTGGCACCTCGCGGCAAACGGACGGTCATCCACGACAGCTACCACAATCTTGCGGATCATGCGCTCGATCCTGTGAAGGTAGGACTGCATGCAAAGGAACAGTATGAGAAGAGCGGCTTTCCATTCAAACGATTTGATCCCGAACAACGTATTCCTTGGGTATGGGGCTATTCCTTCCTGCAAGGGCGTCCGATCCTGGTTCCGGAGCTGCTTGCCTATTACAGCATGGGCGGCAGAGAAGGGTTTGTCTTTGAAACCTCCAACGGATGCGCACTAGGGGGAAGCCTGGAAGAGGCGATCATGTATGGCATCCTGGAAGTGGTAGAGCGTGATTCGTTCCTGATGACCTGGTACGCAGAATTAAGCCTCCCGCGCCTGGACCCTCATTCGGCTGACGACAAGGAATTGCGCCTGATGCTTGAACGTTTGCAGGCGGTGGCGGGATACGAGGTCCATATGTTTAACGCGACGATGGAGAACGGGATTCCCAGCGTGTGGACACTGGCAAAGAACAGAAAGCAAAAGGGGTTAAACCTGATTTGTGCGGGCGGAGCCCATCCAGACCCTGTTCGGGCGGTGAAAAGCTCGATACATGAGCTGGCCGCCATGCTGCTGACACTCGACGAGAAGTTTGAGGCGAACAGAGAGAATTACGTGCGGATGCTCCACGATCCTTATCAGGTGCAAAAAATGGAGCATCATTCCATGCTGTATGCGTTGCCGGAAGCAGAAGAGCGCCTGCAGTTTTTGTTGGATGATTCTCGTCCATTGCGTACATTTGAAGAAGAATTCGCGCAGAAGCCGAGGCATGCCGACCTGACGGATGATCTGAAAGACATGCTTCAGACCTTTCAGCGGTTGAACCTCGATGTGATCGTGGTGGACCAGACGACCCCTGAGATTTCGCGAAACGGACTGTATTGCGTAAAAGTGTTGATTCCCGGGATGCTGCCGATGACGTTTGGTCATCATCTGACCCGCTTGTCTGGGCTGGATCGGGTATTGCATGTGCCAGTGGAGCTAGGGTACGCCAAGCAGCCGTTGACATTTGAACAGCTCAATCCGCATCCGCATCCGTTTCCATAAGGCATGACGAGGGGGAAGAAGGATGAGTCTGGAAGCATTTTTGCACCAGCTGCATTTCGATACTGACAAAGCCAGACCGCTTGACTTTGAGGTGGATTGGGATGATGCGCCGCTCCCGTTTAAACTCTACCGTGGCTTGCCTGTCATACCGCTATCTGCAGAAGTACCCCTCACACTGGAAGGAAGGGCGAGGCCTGCGAAGGCAGATCTGCGTGAACTGGGGCACTTTCTCTGGTATGTATTCGGGCTTACTCAATTTAGCCAGACGGTATTTGACTGGGATTCCGGTGGGACCATGCAGTCCTATCGGCGGTTTGTTCCTTCCGGGGGCGCGATGTATCCCAATGAATTATATGTCTATCTGAAAGTGGAGGATGTTCCCAGCGGAATCTACCATTACGACGTGGCACATCATCGATTGGTGTTGCTGCGCCAAGGCAATTTCGATTCTTATGTGAATCGTGCGCTCGGCAATCGCTGTGACGTGTCGGCTTGTTTTGGCACCGTTTTTGTGACAGCCATGTTCTGGAAGAATTTTTATAAATACTATAACTTTGCTTATCGCCTGCAAGGACTGGATGCAGGTGCTGTGATTGGACAATTGCTGGAAGTATCAAAACGTTTTGGCTATGAATCGGGGGTGTACTTCCAGTTTCTTGATCGGGCGATACACCATCTGCTTGGTGTGTCTGAGCGAGAGGAAAGTGTCTACGCGGTTATTCCGCTGTCGCTGGAGTCAGGGATAGCGTGGTTTGCGAAAGGGAATGAAGGAGAGCGAAATGTCTCAGCCGAAAAACTGTGCCAGGAGCTGACAGCTGTACGACATGATCACTTCGTCCGCTCTCAAAAGGTCCTGGAGTACCCGATGCTGATCCAAATGAACGAAGCATCGCGGCTGGAATCTCTGGGGTCGGTTCGGCAGATTGGGGGAGAGGAGAAGGCTGCCGGCGACCGACCTATGCTGGAACTGCCTCACGCAAAACGGATGACCTATGACCTGGCGGCTGCTTGCAAAAAGAGGTACTCACCGGAGCGGGATTTCGTATTAGGCAAGGTAAGCCGAGAGCAGCTAGCTGCTTTGCTGCATGAGGCGACGTCCTCCTTTTCTTACCGGAACGATTTGGATGAGGACTGCGAGAATCCTGATTCCCGAGTCGTTCTGTACAGCTGTTTCTATAACGTGGAGGACATTCCAGACGGCGCTTACCACTATGACCGTGCAGCTCATGCCCTGAGGCCGATTCGTCCAGGTGACCATCGGCATTGGCTGCAGCAGGGAATGAATCTGGACAATGTCAATCTGTTCCAGGTGCCGCTTTGTTTTCACGTGGCAGGGGACAGGAATCATCTTCTGAAAAAGCTGGGATACAGAGGGTATCGCATCCAACAGATGGAGGCGGGGATGCTCGTGCAGCGTCTGCTGTTGACGGCGTCTGCTATGGGCATGGGCGGGCACCCGCTCCTCGGCTATGACGTGAGCACCTGTGATGAGCTTTACCAGATGGCGCAGCATGGAAAATCTAGTCTGATTCAAATTCCAGTTGGTCCCTATCGTCCGAGGCCTCGGTTGGAAGGAGGGCTGCATGGTTAAGGAGATCCCCTCAAAAAGGTTGCCGTGTATGATTCGGCAGCCTTTTTTCATCGTTAGCTAGGGGAGGAGAGAATCCATTCTCTTTTTCAAATCGTACTGCAGGCGGTTTGCAAAGTTCCTGGAGATTTGCGAGAAATGTCTTTCCTCGGAGCGGACCCAGCTGAGATAGACGGACTGCTTGGGGATGTCCAGGTCCAGGGTGAGGATATCCTGATTGGGCAAATAAGGTTCTTCGATAAAGGAGTAGTCAATGCCGAGGGTGACAGCCAGATTTTCTCTGACGGCATTGCGAATGGCTGCGGTGTTGTTGGTTGTAAACAAAATGTCTACAGGACCGTAAGTGGCGGAAAAGTCCTCCACAAACCATTGGACGTATTCATCTTCGTATAACGCGAAGGGATGGCGCCGCAATTCCTCCGGCGAGACCGTGTCTTGGAAAGCAAGAGGGGAGTCCTTCGCTACACCTGCGACCATTTTTACCGGCAATACGGGTTCAAAGATCAGCTCTGCGTTTTTGGGAACGAGGTCTCCGTACAGGATGATCAAGCCAATGTCGAGTTTCTCCTGGCGAATGTCCTCCAGGATTTCTTGCGTTCCTTTTTCCGCGATTTCAAAACGAATCTGAGGGTAATCCTTTTTAAAGCCGGCTATCGCGTTTACCAGCAGATTCATCGGGCCGGGAATGGTTGCGATTCTCAGCTCGCCGCTGATCGTATTGGTAAAATACTGTGCCTCCTCCCGAAGCTCTTGCAGCTTCTGCAGCACTTCAACGGCTTTTTTGATGAGAATCCGTCCTTCTGGCGTAGGGACGGCGCCCAGCCGAGAACGGGTAAAAAGGGAAACGCCCAGCTCTGCCTCCAGACTGGAAAGAGCTTGGCTAATCGCTGACAGGGTGACGTGCTTGTTCTGCGATGCTTTGGTCAATGAGCCGGTTTTCGCGACTTCAACGATGTATTCGAGCTGCTCCAGGTGCATGGCAGATTCACATCCTTTACTAAAAGTGAAGGAACGGTAACTATATTTACATATAACTAAATATAAGGGAGGTCTATACTTGAATCAAGGGCACGAAACACATTCACATCTATCAAACCGCCCATCGAAATGGAGGCGTTTACAATGGCAAGACTGGAAGGGAAAGTCGCGATTATCACAGGCGGGGGCACTGGCATCGGGAAAGCCACAGCTCTTCGTTTTGCAAAAGAAGGCGCAAAAGTAGTAATCGCAGACTTCTCCGCACGGGGACAAGAGCTGTCCGAGCAGTTGAACGGGGAAGGCTACGATACGCTCTTTGTCAAAACGGATGTGACCAAAGAAGATGAAGTGAAGCAGATGGTGCAGGCAACGGTGGCCAAATACGGCAAGCTGGATATTCTGTTCGCCAATGCAGGGATCGCCATGGATGCGCCAGCCGATCAGCTCAGCCTCGAGGATTGGCAGAAAACCATCGACATCAACCTGACCGGCGTCTTCCTGTGCGATAAATACGCCATCGAGCAAATGCTGGCGCAAGGAACGGGCGGTGCCATCGTCAACTGCGGCTCCATTCACAGTCACGCCGGAAAAGCAGGTGTTACGGCCTATTCTTCCGCCAAGGGCGGCGTCAAGCTGCTGAGCCAGACACTGGGAATTACGTATGCCCAACAAGGCATCCGCGTCAATGCGGTCTGCCCGGGTTATATCGACACCCCATTGATTGCTGGACGCAATGAAGCCATGAACGAGCATCTGATCAGTCTTCATCCAATGGGACGTCTCGGCAAACCGGAGGAAGTAGCCAAAGCGGTACTGTTCCTGGCGAGCGACGATGCTTCGTTTATTACGGGGACGAGCCTGCTGGTGGATGGGGGATATACGGCACAGTAAGCCAGGCATTGGCGGCTGGTAGATAAGACACTATATTTGTCCCTGTTATGGCAAACTCATGTGCCGTAACAGGTTTTTTTATTTCATTCATCCTTACTTGAAATGATGAATCCCCCGACAACGTGATTACCACGAATGATGCGTCCCGTAAACCCTGTCATAGAGATGAAAGTCGAGAGTCATTTTCCGTTATGGCGTAGGTAGAAAATTAAAAATCAGATTATTACAATAAGTGAAAAAAGTAATCGCTTTCATTATCCGGTTTTGGAACAGACTGATCATATTCTTTTGAGGAGGGAAGTTGCAATGAGAGTTTTGAATGCAAGTCAAATCGTTGACCGTTCTCGGTTCAATGCCTTTCATCTTGCAATCATTGTCTGGAGTTTTATCATTATCATGTTCGATGGTTACGACATTGTCATTTACGGATCGGTCGTTCCGGTATTAATGGAGGAGTGGTCGCTGTCGTCCGTCGCCACTGGTGCCATCGGCAGCTACGCCACCCTGGGGACAGCCATCGGAGCGTTAGCATTTGGGTATCTGGCAGATAAGATCGGCAGGAGAAAAGTGATTGTACTAAGTGTCGTCTTGTTTAGCATATGCGTTCCCTTGGCGGGCTTGATGGTTGATCCGGTACTGTTCGCGATCTGCCGCATCATCGCCGGTTTGGGGCTTGGCGGCGTGATGCCCAACATTATCGCTCTTACAACCGAATATGCGCCCAAAGCTTCGAGAGCGGCGATCGTCTCCTTCGTATTTTGTGGATATTCGGTCGGAGGTATTTTGGCGGGACTGGTTAGCAGACTTATTCTGCCGGAGTTCGGATGGCGACCTATTTTCTGGATCGCAGCAATTCCGTTGCTCATGCTGCCATTTATCCTCAAGGCATTGCCGGAAAGTTACGGTCAACTGCTCCGAAAAGGGGAGCATAAGAAAGTTGGACAAATTCTTAGCAGAGTGGATCCGGAATACCAACCGGGTGAACAGGACTCGTTTACTATGGGCTCGGATGCGAAGGAAGCCAAGCCTTCCGTTGGAAAGATATTTGAAAGCAAACGTCGCCTTAGCACGGTTATGTTTTGGTTTGCATGCTTCAGCTGCTTTATCCTCATATCTTCTTTAAACACCTGGCTGCCCAAGCTGATGATGGAAACGGGCTATGATCTTCGTTCCAGCTTGACATTTGTGATGGTATTGAACGCAGGAGCCATTTTGGGAACGATCATTTTTGGAAGATTAACCGACAAGAAAGGGTTCAAAACGATTCTGATCCCCCTGTATGTTTGCGGTGCTGTTGCTCTCAGTGCCATCGGTCTCAAAACGGATCTATGGGTCGCTTACATCTTGATTGCCATTGTCGGGGCAGCATCAATTGGTCTGCAAAATCTGCTGAATGCCTATGTCTCCCAGTATTATCCGGCAGAGATTCGATCTACGGCAGTCGGTGTGTATACGGCCTTTGGAAGAATCGGGGGGATTGTTGCACCGACACTTGTAGGTGTATTGCTTTCCATGAGCCTGTCGCCGCAAACGAATCTGGTAGTGCTCGCCTTTTCCGGTGTAATTGGTGCGATCGCAATCCTCCTTGTCAAGGAACAACATGGGGATTCGATAAAGAGATTACCCGAAGAAACAGGTGTCGAGCTCAAGAGCCAGACATAAGAAAGTCGCCAACGGAGAATCCTTTCAGGGTTCTCTTTTTCCTACACGAAGTACAAGAAAGCTTCTCGGATTCGTCCATGGTGTAGGTAGTTATTAGAAACGGCGGCAAACTATAATTTTGAATAGACTAACAATTCATACAAAAAAGAGGAGGGCGAGAAGCATGGAAATGGTCACGGTAGGAGTTGTCGGTGCCGGATCAATGGGAAGCGGCATTGCCAATTTGGCAGCGATGTCGGGCTTCCACGTAATCCTTCAAGATCTCGAAGAGAAGTTTTTACAGTCGGCAATGGGAAGAATTGATTCGTTCCTTGTCAAAAGTGTTTCGAAAGGGAAAATGACGGAGGCTGAAAAGTCAGAGGTCATGGGGCGGATTCAAGTCACTACGCAGCTTGAAGAAATGAAGAGGGCAGATATCGTCATTGAAGCCGTCATTGAAAATTTGGAAGTAAAGAAGAGCGTGTTTGCAAGACTTGATGAGATTGTTCCCGATCACGTCATTCTAGCAACGAACACCTCATCCATGTCAATCACGACGATAGCCGAAGCCACCAAGCGTCCGGAACGCGTCGCGGGCATGCACTTCTTTAACCCTGCACAAATCATGAAGCTGGTGGAAGTCGTACGAGGATACAAAACCAGTGATGAAACGGTGGAAGAAATCAAAGCATTTTCACGACGATTAAACAAAGAGCCCGTTGTGGTAAAGAAAGATACGCCCGGATTTATCGTAAACAGGATTATGGTGCCGCAGTTCATCGAAGCGATCCGGTTATTGGAGGAAGGAGTAGCCTCCGCAGAAGACATTGACAAGGCAGTGACACTCGGACTGAACTATCCGATGGGACCATTCGCGCTGCAGGATTATGGCGGAGTGGACATTGGCCTGCATGTAATGGATTACTTTTACGAGGAATTCAAAGATAACCGATTCGCGGCACCGCTTTTGCTTCGCCAGCTTGTACGGGCAGGCCGCTTGGGCAAGAAAACGGGAGCCGGCTTTTACGACTATAGCAAGTAAAACAGGGAGGGTCGCATGTTGAAATCGGAATTTATCTTGTGTGAAATCGAAAACGAAGTAGCGGTTGTTACCATTAATCGTCCACCAATGAATCCACTTAACACGCAAGTGCTGACGGAACTAGCGCAGATCATGGGGGAATTGGAAGCGAACAGCGGAGTGGGAGCCATTATCCTTACCGGGCAAGGAGAAAAGGCATTCGTAGCTGGAGCAGACATCCATCAGATGCTGGAGCTTGATCATATCGGCATGATGGAAATGAACAACGTCTCCCGATCGACCTTTTCCAAAATCGAGAATCTGTCTAAACCGGTTATAGCGGCCATTAATGGACTTGCACTCGGGGGAGGGTGCGAATTGACATTGGCTTGCGATTTGCGGATAAGCACGGAGAAAGCGAGGTTTGCTTTTCCTGAGATGTCTTTGGGGATCATTCCTGGAGCCGGAGGAACGCAACGTCTGCAGAGGCTGGTTGGCCAAACAGTGGCAAAGGAACTTCTTTATTTCGGGGAAATGATCAATGCCCAAAGAGCGCTGGAGATTCACTTGATTAATAAAGTGGTGCCTGCAGAAGAGTTGTTGCCCACCGCAAAGGATTGGGCGCAAAAGCTGGTGCAAAAGCCGGCTGTCGCTCTTCGTATGATGAAAACAGCTGTAAATGCCGGCGCAAGCGTAGACTTGGAGACGGCGTTGACGATTGAAAGCGCTTGCTTTGGAAATGCCTTTGCCACCCATGATCGCAAGGAAGGCATGCAAGCATTCGTAGAAAAAAGAAAACCTGTGTTCTCGGGAAGGTAACTGGAGGAGTGGAGCATGAGCATTGATCATCACCTGGAGCAGTCACGACCTGTGCTGGTAGTGGGTGCCGGCCCTATTGGATTGACGGCTGCGCTTGCTCTAAGAAGCCTGGGAATACCTGCAACGGTAATCGAAGCGGAGCCGAAGGGACGGATGCGGCCGGGAAGCCGGGCCATTTACTTCCACAAGGCAACGCTTTCGCACCTGGAAGAAATAAGTCCCGGCCTTGGTTATACCTATGCGAAGAACGGGATTGTCTGGCCGGTAAAACGAACGTTATTTGGAGGCAAGGAGGTGTATGTCAAACACTACCCTGCACCGAATCCAACAGATTTGCCCCCGTTTGCCAGTCTGCCTCAGGTTGAGGCGGAGCGGTTTTTGTATGAAGCGTGTCTGAAAGCGGGCGTAGAGTTTATCTGGGACTCTCCTGTCACAGATGTCGAGGCCAATGATAAGGGAGTTACAGTGACCACGGAAAGGGGAACCAAGTGGTCTTGTCATTACCTGATCGGAGCTGATGGAGCGCGTTCCACCGTGAGAAAAGCAGTTGGAATCGAGTTTGAAGGCCCAAGGTCCAATGACTTTTTTCTGGTCGTGGATGTCCTGGAAGACACCGAAGCACCTCTGCCATTGGAGCGTGTGTTCCATTATAAGCATCCTACGATGGGAGGACGAAACGTATTGTTCGTGCCGTTCGCAGGGGGATGGAGAGTAGATTTGCAGCTCCTGGAGGGAGACAATCCCGAAGAATTTGGTGGCGTGTCAGGTGTACGGCAATGGTTGCCCAAGGTCATGGACGAAAAGTACGCAGATCGGATCAGTTGGGTCTCTACGTACCAGTTTCACCAGGTGGTGGCAAAATCCTTTGCGGATGTCTCCTGTCGTGTCTTGCTCGCTGGGGAAGCAGCGCACCTGTTTGCCCCATTCGGTGCCCGCGGGATGAATTCAGGCGTACCCGATGCCATTTTAGCGGCACGGGCGATACGTACAGCACTGGATGCTTCTGACCCCGAAACGGCAAGGAAGGCCATTATGGAAGCAGCGGAAGAAAGAAAAATAGCGGCACAGTACAACCGGGATTGTGCGGGGATTGCACTGGAGCACATTCAAGGAAACTCGCCGGCCATGGGGATGAAACGGGAGATTGCTGCCTCCTTGTCGTCCATCCTGCCGCGCTTGGGCCGTTGGCTCGACGAAGGTCCCTATGGTCCCAAGTCTGGTCCTCCTCAATTAACCACCAAGTACTAAATCATTTTATAGAAAGAGAATGACAACTATGGAGGAACAAACCATGAACCCCAGTCAGTATCAATTTCGCGTACGATGGGGAGAAACGGATGCTGCCGGTATCGTTTACTATCCCAATTTTTACAAATGGATGGATGAAGCTTCCCATCACTTTTTTCACGAAATCGGCTTTTCATTTGGCCATCTCTTTTCTGAGGAAAAAGCGGGAATGCCTCTCCTAGAGGCACTGTGCAAATTTACATCACCCCTCATGCACGAAGACGAGGTATGCGTCCGCTCAGCCATCATCAGCTTAAAAGACAAGGTATTTACGATCGAACATGAATTTCACAGGATGGGTGAAGTGGTTGCTAGCGGGTATGAAACCCGGGCCTGGGCCGACTTCTCGAACGGAAAGCCAAAGGCAGTATCGATTCCAAATGAGATTCGCAAAGCACTTGCCACTATGCAAAAAAAGGATGATGGAACCCAGGAGAATGTACGGGAGGGGATGTTATGACGGCTCCCTCATATCAGCTTGCTACTATCGATTACGGTCCGAATACAGACAGCGTGGTTGATCTCATGACGAGAGTATCAAGAACGGATTGGTTTTCAACGGTAGGGAAAAGCCCAGGTCGGGCAGCAGCAGAAAAGTCCTTACAGGAAATCAGCCATCGTTTCGGTATCGACGAGTATCGAATCCAGTGGCTCGAAAAAGACCAACTTCCTTCGTTTTTGGAAGGGGTGAGATTGGAAACCAGCCTGCTTTGGCAGCGGATCCATGACATTCCTGACAGGATCAGGGAGAAAGCAGAGGATAGCGGTAGAATGCCAAATTTAACCGCCATCGCGGAGCACATCCCCGAGTATCTTTTTCACCAATCCTTTGATGGGGCGTTCCGTGAGCTTGGCTCACAAGGTAAGGAGATTGTGCAAACCGCTGTCGGCTCGGTCATGTATCTAGCGGGATTAGCCTGCGCTTGGGAACTGCTGGCGGACACAGAAGGCTGGGAAACAAATCCATATGAACCGATGCTGCAGGTGTTCGAAACCGGACATTGGCCTTTGGGATTGTTTGATGGTGCATTCTACTTAATCTAGCTGTTTTGAAGAATGAGGCGACCTGTCAAAGGAGGATTACACGGATATGAGTACTTCGGAAGCGAAAGAAGCGTTGCACCAATTTGCAAACAAGCTGGCTAGTCATCATCTGGGACCGTTGTGGGACAACATTGGAGAAATGGTTACTCCGCAGCCTTCGAATGGCGTCACACCTTATTTGTGGAAGTGGCAGACGATTCGCAAATATTTGCTGGAGGCAGGTTCACTGTTGTCCCTCGGAAGGGCAAGTGAGCGTCGCGTGATCTATTTGCAAAATCCTTCGCTCTTGAAAGAGGGAAAAATCGGATATGCCACTAATACCTTGTACGCGGGTGTCCAGTTGCTATTGCCAGGTGAGATCGCCCCATCACATCGTCACTCACAAGCAGCCATCCGCTTTATCATCGAGGGGGATGGTGGGGCCTATACCACGGTAGACGGAGAGAAAACCTATATGCGCCGGGGAGATTTAATCTTAACACCGCCGTGGACGTGGCATGATCACGGTCATGAAGGGGGAGAGCCTGTTTTCTGGATGGACGGACTTGATGTAGGATTGGTCAAAACGTTAACGGGGTCGTTTTTTGAGCCCTATCATGATGACACCTATCCTGTGACCGGAGAGCCGGATCGTTCCGTTCTTCGCTATGCGAGTGGAGTGAGAGCCATTTCGGAGCGAAAAAAATACGGCTACCCTTCCCCTCTGATTAACTACAAATGGTCGAATATTCAAAAAACAATAAATGATTTAAGCAAGCTTGAACCTGATCCATACGACGGTTACGCGGTTGACTATATTAATCCGACAACTGGAGGTTCTGCAGATGCGAGATTAGGTACGTCTATGCAAAAGCTCCCTCCCGCTTTTCACACGAGAGCCCATCGGCACGTTCACAGTGTCGTTTATCATGTGCTGGAAGGCACAGGGTACTCCGTTATCAACGGACAAAAATTCGAGTGGTCTTCGGGTGATTTCTTCGTGGTCCCACCATGGAGTTGGCATGAGCATCACAACAGCGGAGAAACGGACTCGTTCTTGTTCTCCCTGAACGACCGGCCGGTAATGGAGCTGCTAGGCCTGGAAAAAGAAGATGTCTTGCAAGAAAATGGCGGGTATCAACAGATTGAAAGCGTATTTGAACCCATCACACTCTAACGCTTACAGTCAAGGAGAGGAAAAGGATGAAATTCGCATTGTTTAACGACTTTCAGCTGGGAGTGGTAATAGAGGACAACGTTTACGAGATTGGAGCTTTGATGGCAGATGGAAAGCCGGCCCATTCCTGCCCAATGGTAGACTTGATTCATCGCTATGAGCACGTCAAAGAGACGATTGCAAAGCATGTTTTGAACATGCCTTCCCACTCCCTCGCGGATGTTCGCCTGCGCCACCCTGTATCTCGTCCAGGCAAAATTGTCGCAGCTCCTGTCAACTATCTCGCTCACAAAAAAGAAATGAAGGTCGAGAATACAGCCCGAGGGTTAGGTTTTTTTCTCAAGGCGAATACATCGTTGATCGGACCGGAAGACCCGATCGTTCTACCGGAGAGCAAGGAAGGACGACGGTTTGACCATGAACTGGAGTTGGCTTTCGTCATCGGAAAAACGGCAAAGAATGTGAAAGCTGAGCAAGCCTACGACTACATTTTCGGCTACACAGGTCTGAATGACGTGACACTGCGTCCGGATGAGCAAAACGAAGAAGAAAGATGCCTGCGGAAATCCTTCGATACCTTTACTCCGATGGGGCCGTGGATTGTTACCCCAGAAGATATAAAGGACCCGCAACAGCTGGATATGGTACTAACCGTTAACGGCGAGGAAAGACAAAAGGTAAATGGCAAGGACATGATTTGCGGCATCGCAGAGTTGGTTGAGCTTTTTTCGCATGTCATGACCTTGGAGCCAGGTGACATCATAGCGACCGGGACGCCAGATGGAGTCGCTCCTATCAAGCAGGGGGATGTCATTACAATTTCCATCGATCAAATCGGGTCGTTTTCCAATCCGGTTGTGTCTGAGAGTGTGAAAGGAGAAATGCGTCATGACGGGTAAAGAAATCGTGGTTCTGGACGGAGCCCGCACTGCATTTGCCAAATTCGGAGGCTCATTCAAAGACATTTCCGCCATTGACCTGGGAGTGCAAGTGGCAAAAGAAGCGATGATACGCTCCAAGGTTGAACCGGAAGAGATTGATCAAGTGATATTTGGCAATGTCATACAGTCAAGTCCTGATGCCGTATTAGCCGCACGCCATGTCGGCCTGAAAGCGGGGGTACCGCTGGAAGTGCCTGCATTGACGGTCAACCGTTTATGCGGCTCTGGCCTGGAAGCGATTACTCAGGCGGCACGGATGATCATGACGGGTGAATCCAAGGTTGCTTTGGCGGGTGGAGCAGAAAATATGAGTCAGATCCCGCATGTGATTCGGGGTGCCCGTTGGGGAATTCCGTTGTTTGAAAATCCAATGAGGGATTATTTGTATGAAGCGCTATACGATACCCATGGAGAATGCTTTATGACCACCACAGCTGAAAATTTGGCTGAGCTTCATGGTTTCACTCGAGAGGAACTGGACCGGCACGCTTTGGCCAGTCATGAAAAAGCGTTGAATGCGATCGAAAAAGGCTACTTCCACAAAGAGATCGTCCCGGTGACGGTTCACGAACGAAAGGAGAGCAGAGTTGTCGATACAGATGAGCATCCGCGGAAAACAAGCTTGGAGAAGCTGTCAGCGCTAGCGGCATCCAAGTTCAAGAGAGATGGTCTTGTCACGCCTGGCAACTCAAGCGGTATTAACGATGGCGCAGCGGCACTCGTGGTCACGTCGGCCGAATACGCGCAAAGGCGCGGATGGCAACCAATCGGCCGACTTGTCTCATGGGCGGTAGCTGGAGTGGAACCTAAAATTATGGGAATTGGTCCTGTTCCCGCGATCAGGGAAGCGCTGCAGAAGGCCGGGATGTCAATCGCAGACCTTGATTTGGTGGAGATAAACGAAGCCTTCTCGGCACAGTATCTTGCCTGCCAAAAGGAGTTGGATTTTGATCCTGCCATCGGCAATGTAAACGGTGGCGCAGTCGCTTTGGGGCATCCTCTGGCTGCTTCGGGAGCAAGAATTTCTTTGACTCTCTTATATGAATTGGGCCGAAGAGGCAAAAAATTCGGTGCTTCTGCGCTATGCATTGGTGGAGGTCAGGGCATTGCAGCTGTATGGGAAAGACTGTAGAGAGGGGTATCGAGAAATGGCGCTGGAACGAGTTTTGTCTGTTTCGCAGCTTTTGGAGAAGACGGCAGAACGAACACCTGCAAAAGAAGCGGTCTATGATCTTGTACGCAGACTGACCTACGGCGAACTGCAAAAAGAAGTGCATCAACTGGCTTGCGCGCTGGTTTCTTTGGGAATCAAGGAAGGGGATCGCGTCGGGGTCTCTTTGCCCAATTGGCACGAGACTGTTGAATTGTTTTTTGCCATCTCCAAAGTAGGAGCGATCCTCGTTCCCTTCAATCCCAAGTACCGTGCTCATGAAGTGAATTACATTCTGGCCAATTCCGGAGCAAAAGTGGTTTTTGTTTGTGAGGATTTTGAAAAAGTCGGATTCGAATCTGTTGCTTCTCTTGTGGAGACAGTTGTCACCGTACGATACGAAAAACAAGGGTATCAATCCTTTTCTGAGTTGATGAAGAAAGAGTATCAAACAGCTTTTCCCTCGGTCATTCCCGATCCCGACAACGACATTTTCTGCTTCCTTTACACATCCGGAACTACAGGCTCGCCAAAAGGGGTTATGATCACGCATCGAAGTGTGGTTCAATCCGGGATGGCCATTGGCAAAAGCTTGAAATGCGATCAGGATGATGTGTTCATCATCGTTTCTCCTCTGTTTCATGTGTTCGGGATGTCATGCAATCTAATGTCAGCCGTCTATTTTCAGTCGAAAATGGTGTTGCTGGACAAATATCACCCGCATAAGGCCCTTCAGTTAATCGAGCAGGAAAAAGTAACCGTGCATCATGCCGTACCTGCGATGCTTGCAATGGAACTGCAGCATCCGGATTTCGCAGCCTATGATTTGTCTTCGCTGCGAACAGGGATTACGGGAGCTTCCCTTTGCCCTCCCGAAACGATTCAAGCGGTTCGAGATCGGATGGGGATGAATCTTTGTGTTTCTTTTGGAACCACAGAGACGGGGAGCGTCACGCTTACTCCGTATGAAGCTCAGGGCCATCATGTATTGGATACAGTGGGGAAAGCGATTGATGGGGTCGAGATACGGATTGTCAATGAACAGAGAGAGCCAGTACCTTCAGGTGTTACCGGGGAAATCGCCTACAGAGGATTTGGACTGATGAAAGGCTATTACCAGCTTCCCGAACAAACGGCACTGGCAATTGACAAGGATGGCTGGTACTACACGGGGGACCTGGGGACGATGGATGAAGAGGGGTATATCCGTTTTGTAGGACGCAAAAAAGAGATGATTATCAAAGGCGGATATAACATCTACCCGCAGGAAATTGAGGATGTCTTGCGTAAGTATCCTAAAGTGAGGGAAGTGGCCATTGTCGGGCTTCCCGATCCCATCATGGGGGAACTTGTCTGTGCGGCCATCAAGCTGAAGGATGAGGTTACCTGCACGATGGAGGAGATCAACGAATTTTTAAGGCCTCAATTCGCTAGCTATAAGCTTCCGAGCAGAGTGGTGTTTGTAGAAGAAATACCGACGACGGCTAGCGGAAAAATTCAGAAGACGAAGCTGAAGGATGCACTAATGGAATCTGTATAACTATACATGCGCCGAAATCTCTCTACCTTTACAAGAGGGACAACAGAGGCGCTTTTTTCTTTCAAGTGGTTATAATGGATATAAGAATGTGTGAATGGAATTGAGGTGATTATGTGGTTGACAACAGAAAGCAAAGTGCGTTGGTTGAAAGGCTCAATATTCACTTGCGAAAAACTGCCAGACAATTAATTCAATTCGAAACATTGGACGAGACCCTGCTCTTCCTGGTGAATGCTTTTTGGAAGCAGTTCTCCTGTGATTATGTCTCTATCATTTTTCTGGAAGGAGATCATCTTTACAAGAAAGTAGCGAAAGGAAAAGGGGACTTTTTCGAATCTATTTTTCCGCTACATCGCACAGGCTGTTCGTCCCGTTTTTTGGAAAGCCCAGTTTGGTGCTACGATATTATCAAAGCAGACGAACGTTGCCGTTTTTACGAAAGTATCGAGGCAGAGAGATTCGCTACGTGGTTTACGGTTCCGATTAAGGAACAGGATTCGGACAGTTACGGCGTTTGCTTAATCGGGTTTCGCAGCTTTGTCCCTTTGTTTGAGGATGCAAACAGATTGTTCGTTGAATTTGGGAAAGATATTGTTTCGGCGATCGGTATCGCGATGAATAAACAAAAGGAAAAAAAGAAACTGGAAGGGATGGAGTGGCTGCAAGAGAATGTATCCCTTGGCTCTTCATTGGAGAAGTTGGTTGGCAGTGCAGTCGAGAGAGCGGGAAAAGGGACGGAAGCGGAAGCGGCCTGTATGTATCTCTTTGATGAGGCTAAGAGCTGTTTTGTCCTTCACCCGGCGGCCTACGGCTTCGTTACTCTTCCAACGGCGATAAAGGTCGAACACAAAGATAACCTATATGAATACTTCCCCTTTTTAGATCGGTACGGGGAGAATGAAACTACTGTTCCTCTCATCGTCAACTTAAAGACGGTTGGTGTACTGCATGTAAAGAAGAAACCAAACAGGATCGTTACCCAAGAGGATACGGAACTCCTACATCTCATATCTTCCCATGTCTCTGTTTTGATTGAAAACGCAAGGCTATACAAAAATGAACGGGAAAGCAAGGCGCGCTTGGCAATGTTTATGGAACACCAGAAGGAGCTAGTCAAGCAAACGCTGATAGGGGAAGGGTTTAGTGAAATTACCTCATCGCTTTCGCAAATGATAGAACAGACTGTGATCTTGTTCGACAGGTTCGTACGAACGATGGTTTTTGCTCCGATTGACGCTTCTGAACATACCATCCAATCTATTGTTCAAAAGTCAGAGGCAGAGAACCATGCAATTCGAAAAAGCAGCAGCATGGAACAATGGTTCTCGCTGGAAGATGGGAGTGAGTTTGGCCTATTTACTATCCGAGGCGGGGGAGAATTACACGGATATTTGGCCATACAGATTCCAAAGGATGACGTAGATGCCGTGCTTCACATGACATTAAACCATGCTCTCAATGTGTATGCCACGCAATTTATCAAACAAAAACTAATCCTCGATGCTAAGGATCAGGTGAAGGAAAGCTTTTTGAACCAGTTGTTCGTCCCAAATATACAGGATAAAGAGCGAGTCATCCAGTATGCGAACCTGTTTAAGCTGAATGTGTTCGAGCCTCATAAGGTTGCCATTATTTCTTTTTCCTTTGAAGAAAGTATCGAGAAAGAATCAGACCTCATGGAAATCGAGGCAAAGAAGACCTTGATCTGGGAGCGATTTCGCGAGCATTTGTCCCGGCACTACCCAAGTATTGTGGCTACACGTAAGGAAGGCTTGTTTATCCTGATTGTTCCAGATCAGGGGGGCAGGGAGGAGCATCTCGAATGGGAGCGGGTATATAACCAATTAAAAAAGATCACGCTTTCTCATGAAAAGGGAGCAAAAGTTTACTTAGGCATCAGTTCTAGCACGCAAAAAATCGATCATTATTACCGGTGCTATAAAGAAGCTATGCAGGCTTTAAAAATAGCGGAGAGCCGTTTTCAGCACAAGGGTTTCATCGACTTTGACAGCCTGGGTTCCTATATCGTTCTGAGCAACCTGCAGGACACGATGATCGCAGAACAATTTATTGACAATTACCTCGGTCCCTTATTGAAAACCAGCAAAGGTAAAGGGAAAGAATTGTTCGACACGCTAAGAGTATATTTAGTAATGAATGGAAATTTAAAAGAAACCTCTGAACATCTCTTCATTCACCGCAGTTCGTTAAAGTACAGGTTGGAACGAATCAGTGAGCTTCTAAAGGTGGATCTTGAGGACGCGGAAGAACGATTTAATTTGATGCTGGCCTATAAACTGCACGATTTTTATCGATTGTGAAACTCGATTATCGTCATACATAACCGAGTGCACCCCTGCCAAGCGGCCGGGGTTTTTCTTACTGTCAGAATTGGTAAGACGCAACTGGGGAAAAATCAAGCAATAAGGATGATTAGGAGGTTCTTATGACATACTCGGAATCCGTGCAAGCCTTGTTTCAATCGTTCGCAATCGGAACTCTGTCGCTGCCCAATCGCATCGTGATGGCGCCGATGACCCGTCAATTTTCTCCGGAAGGCGTGCCGACCGCGGATGTAGCGGCCTATTACCGCCGCAGGGCGGAGAACAGCGTCGGATTGATCGTGACCGAAGGCACGATCATCGATCATCCGGATTCGTCCAATCAACCAAACGTACCGCATTTCTACGGCGAAACCGCATTAAACGGTTGGGCAAATGTGTTGGCTGAGGTGCACGAGGCGGGAGGACGGATCTTTCCGCAGATTTGGCATATGGGAGTACGTGGCCAAGTCGGCGATTATTCCGAAGCTGACATCGCCAGCATTGTTCAGGCCTTCGCTCAGTCAGCAGCCGAAGCCAAGCGGCTGGGCTTCGACGGCATCGAGCTTCACGGCGCACATGGATATTTGATCGATCAATTTTTCTGGGAGAAAACGAACCCGCGAACCGACCGTTATGGCGGCGACATGGTGAAGCGCACCCGCTTTGCGGTAGAAGTCATCGAAGCTTGCCGCCGCGCTGTCGGTTCGGATTTCCCGATCGTCCTGCGTATCTCGCAATGGAAGTCGACGGACTATACGGCGAAATTGGCGACTACACCGGCTGAGCTGGAGCAGTTCTTGAAGCCGTTAACCGCGGCGGGCGTGGATGTGTTCCACTGCTCCACCCGCCGTTTCTGGGAGCCCGAATTCGAAGGCTCCGAGCTGAATTTGGCCGGATGGGTCAAAAAGCTGACGGGCAAACCGACGATTACAGTCGGATCAGTCGGCCTGGACACGGAATTTATGAGTTACTTTACAGAAGGGAAGGGCTCCAATCACACCAAGATCGACTCTGTCATGGCTGTTTTTTTGTGCCAAGAATCAACCAACACTTATAAAATTGACAACTTTCTGGAAGGGAACTACACTACTACCAATTCAATCAATTACGACCCTCTTGGATTAGATGGAGAAAGGGGACATCATGTCAATAAACGTACAGCCGAAGTCATGAACATGGAAATGAGCACGGATAAAGCAGTTTGCCCATTATGTACGAAAAAGGTGGTTCTGAGTGATGTCGCAAAAAACGGATGAGATAGGCAGCTACCTGAATTCTCCGGAAAAGCAGGGATGGCTGTATAAACGGACGCTAATCATTGTTGTCATTTCACAAATTTTCGGAGGAGCGGGCCTGGCGGCTGGGGTAACAGTAGGGGCATTGCTGGCACAAGATATGCTTGGCACGGACAGTTATGCAGGAATTCCAGCAGCATTGCTGACACTTGGGTCCGCCGGAGCCGCGATGCTGGTCGGTCGGCTTTCACAACGGTTCGGTCGCCGTGCTGGTCTCGCGGCAGGATTTCTGGCTGGGGGTATTGGCGCTATCGGGGTCATCGTGGCAGCGGTGGATCGCAATATTCTCCTGCTGTTTGCTTCACTGCTTGTCTATGGCGCCGGGACAGCCACCAACCTGCAAGCCCGGTATGCCGGGACTGACCTGGCGAAGCCCAACCAACGGGCGACTGCCGTCAGTATCGCCATGGTCTCGACGACGTTCGGTGCTGTGGCAGGTCCCAACCTGGTGGATGTAATGGGCCGATTTGCCGAGTCGCTCGGTATTCCGGCACTGGCGGGTCCTTTCATTTTGGGTGCGGCAGCCTTTATCCTTGCTGGATTGGTCCTTCTGTGCTTGCTCCGCCCGGATCCATACGTGGTCGCAAAGGCGATTGCCGCCGCGCAGAAAAAAGAGCAGAATCAATCGGCGCAGATGGCTTCGCCGACTCGGGGCAATGCCAACCGGGGAATTATTGTCGGGGCGACGGTTATGATTTTGACACAAATCGTAATGGTTGCGATCATGACGATGACGCCGGTACACATGATGCATCACGGACATGGGTTGAGTGAGGTTGGATTGGTCATCGGAATCCATATCGGCGCGATGTATCTCCCATCCCTGCTGACGGGAGTGCTCGTCGACAAGATTGGGCGAACGGCCATGGCCTATGCATCTGGAGGGATTCTCCTCGCTGCTGCTCTCCTTGCCGCGCTGGCACCTGCCGATTCCATGCTGCTTCTCATCGCCGCGCTTGCGTTGCTTGGCCTAGGCTGGAACTTTGGCTTGATCAGCGGCACTGCACTCATTGTCGATGCCACGGATCTGTCTACCCGAGCGAAAACGCAAGGCACGATCGATGTCTTGATCGCATTGGCTGGCGCATCGGGCGGGGCTCTGTCCGGGATGGTCGTTGCAAGGTCCAGTTATGCCACGCTCTCGTTTGCGGGGGGAGTGTTGTCGCTGCTGCTGATCCCGGTAGTGATCTGGTCCCGCAGCAACAGCAAAGCAGAGCAAAGCGAAAATCTGCCTATGTAAAAAGGCAAAAAGCCGATTCCTCCTTGAGTGGGGAACCGGCTTTTTTGATAGGGCTCACATCGGATCTTACTTTTCTACATAGGCATATTTAAAGTAGGAGCCGCCCAGCGGAAGAATCACAAAGTCTTTCACCTTGTCGTTTTTGATATAGGGATTTCCGCGGAAGTGGATCGGTGCGACCGGCATTTCTTCCATTAAAATCTTCTCCGCGTCGAACATCAGCTTGTTGCGCTTTTCCGGGTCTGTTTCATAGTAGCTTTGATTCAACAGCTCGCGGTATTCCTGGTTGTCAAAGCGGACGACGTTGTTGCCGCCATCTTTGTCCTTGAACATCTCCAGGAAGTTGATCGGGTCGTTGAAATCCGCACCCCACAGCCAGATGCCGAATTGATAGTTTCCTTCTAGGACGTCGGCGTAATAGACCTTCCATTCGGCTGTGCGAATTTCCATGTCGATGCCGAGAGTGTGCTTCCATCTGTCCTGCAGGGCCTGGGCAATCTTTTTGTCCGTTTCGCCGACATCATAGTAGTACGTCAGTTTGGGGAATTCCTTCAGTCCCAGCTCCTGCATGCCTTCCGCCAGCAATTGCTTCGCTTTTTCCGGATCTTCCTTGAAGAAGCCGTCCGGGTTCAAGCCCATGGATACAGGGGACCAGCCGAAAGCGGGTGCAACTCCTGTCTGCAGAATGCCGTCGATGATCTCTTTTCGATCGATCGCATAGGCGAAGGCTTGACGAATTTTTTTATTGGTGAAAGGCGGTTTGGTCGTGTTGAAAATGACGCCCCGCGTCCCCGGATTGTCCGCCACGATAATTTTGCCTTCCTCTTTCAGCTTCCCGATCGCATCTGGAGACAAGTTGAAGGCAGGGTACCCGCCCCAATCCAGATCGCCGTTTTCAAACATGGACAAGGCTGTGTTGGGGTCTTCGATCATGGCGATCTCGATGCGGTCCAGCTTGACGTTGGCTTGATCCCAGTAGGTTGGGCTTTTGCTGAATTGCATCTTGGCCTTGTGCTCCCAGACATCCATCACGAAAGGACCGTTTCCGACGATGGTTTTGGCGTCATTCGCCCAGTCCGGATTGCTCTCAAGGGTCTTTTTATGCAGCGGATAGTAGGTGGTGAACGAAGTCAGCTCACGAAAATAAGGTGTAGGGGCGCGCAGGGTGAACTCGAGCGTGTAGTCGTCCGTTGCCTTGATGCCGACATCATCCAGCGAGCCTTTTCCTGTGTAATATTCCTCGGCCCCTTTGATATAGAATAGTTGATAAGCGTAGTCTGCTGCAGTCTTGGGGTCGAGGTTTCGCTTGATCCCGTACTCGAAGTCATGGGCGGTGACCGGATCGCCGTTGCTCCATTTGGCATCTTTGCGGATGGTGAAGACGTAGTGAGAGAAATCAGGGGATTGGGTGAAGCTCTCTGCCGTCGCATTGACCATCTCCCCTTGGCGGTCGACGGCGGTTAACCCTTCAAACACCAGATTGATCATATCCATGGAAGGCGCGTCGGAAGCAATGCCGGGGTCTAGTGTCGGCGGCTCACCCGGAATGCTCCAGTTCAACACCATGGGCTCGGCTGCTGCGGGTTCAGCGACGGTCTGGGCACCATCTGCAGGTTTCGTTGTGTCGGTCGATGCTGTACTGCACCCTGCTACCAGACTAAAGAGCAGGGCTGTGACAGAAATACGGAGTAGCCACTTTGGCATAAACACCCTCCTAGCATTTATAAAATTTAGAATATTTCTACATCAGATTTAGCATAATAGAGGGATTACCAGGTGTCATTCACCATCATGTATAAATCGGCTCGGGATTTTACGCCAGAAATGGCAGGCTATCTCATACAACTTGTTGTGAAGAACGAGTATAGTTATGGCCGCCAAAAGGGTATGGGGAGGGAGGTGTTGCCCAATCGGATCATTACTAAGGACCTAAATGGAAAATGATTCCATGGAACCAAATAGGCAAAACCTGACTGTTCACGGTTTTTTTTCCTGAGGCTTGGTGATATGATATTTGAGTGTATCGGATTTCCCGCAAGAATGGAGGTGTTTTTGATGCAATGGTATTTGAAGGTTCTGAAGGATTACGTGGCATTTACAGGTAGAGCCAGACGTAAAGAATACTGGATGTTCATCTTGTTCAACTTCATCGTATCCATCGTGCTTTCCCTCGTGGAGAATATGATTGGTATTACCCAGGTATTAACCGGAATTTATTCATTAGCTGTTTTGTTGCCTAGCTTAGGTGTTACAGTTCGTCG
This sequence comes from Brevibacillus panacihumi W25, assembly GCF_000503775.1. GTDB lineage: Bacteria > Bacillota > Bacilli > Brevibacillales > Brevibacillaceae > Brevibacillus > Brevibacillus panacihumi_A. The sequence continues at coordinate 448,278 of NZ_KI629787.1, forward strand.
ACTGCACGATACAGGAAGAAGCGGCTGGTGGATTCTCATCGGGTTGATTCCGCTGATCGGTACGATTGTTCTGATTGTATTTATGTGCCAAGACAGCCAAGAAGACAACCAATATGGAGCCAATCCCAAGGCTGCCGGAAATGCTTTCGTCTAATGGGCATCAAGCCTCCCCCTATTGCAGGGTGGAGGCTTTTTCATTTTCATTAGCTGACCACATCGCGCTTGGTAAAAACGGTCCAGGTAGTAATGATGAACACACTAAAATAGACACCAAGAACGATTAGCGAAAACGGAAGCGTCATTCCTTCGATCAGGGGAGATCCCTCCAGGTACATCGACAAGGAGGTGTTGGCGAACAGGGTATACTTGATCCAGTCGTATTTGACTGCCAATAAACTGGTTGTCAGTCCGCCTGCTAGGAGCAGCAGCATGGAAACGCCTATCGCCAGCGAAGGACTTCGGAAGAGGCTGGAAATCATAAAAGAGATCGTTGCCACAAACAACAGCTCGACTGAATTCAGGAGATATGCAGAGAACAGATGAAGAATCATATTTCCTTCCTGGACGTTGCCTTGCGCGTCTGTGAACAGATAGGGAGTATCCCAATAGGAAAAACCATGGAAAAATCCTTTGCAAGCAAAGGTTGCAGCAAACAGCATCACGAGCAGAAGCAGCGCAAACTGCAGGACACACAGATATTTGGCCAACAGGATTTTGGCCCTGCTGTGAGGCTTCACGAGCAGGGATTTGATCGTTCCCCAGGCAAATTCATTTGCAACGATGCCTCCCGCGACGAAAATGACGAACAGACTGACGAGAGGAATCATGGAGCTCCCTTCCATTGTATAGCTCCAGGGCGTGTAATCCAGCGGGACGATGCCGTGAGATAAGGCGTACTCCTGTACTTTTATTCGACTTTCCAGTTGCTTGATGATTTGGGGATTGGGCTCGTTCAGGATGTCAGCTTTCATCTGCTCGATGTCTCGCTCGACGTGTGTCCGCCATTGGGATACATCCGCTGGAGGGGATTCGTATTGGTTGACCACTCCGACGAGAGCAACGATCAGCAGTAGGAGCGTCATCATGAGCCAGGTGCCGAATTTGGAATACAGTTTCATGTTTTCATTGCGCAGCAGTTTGTACACTTAATGAACCCCCGTCATTTCCAAGAATGTATCCTCCAGCGACTTCGTCAACATCTTCACTTCATAGATGTTGATCTGTGCATGCGCAAGTTCATAGACTACAGACGGTATCTGTTCTTTGGAGAGCTGTACCTTCAGTGTCTGATTGTGCATGGCGCACGAGATGTCCCAAGGAGTTTGCATCAATAGCGCATAGGCTTCCTGTGGCTGGTCAACATCCAGCACGATCGTCACGTTCGATGTATCCGTAAGCATCATATCCTTCAAGGACTTCACATCGACCAATTTCCCTTCTTGCAAAATGGCAATCTCGTCGCACATCAGCTCCATCTCCGAAAGCAGATGGCTGGAGACAATCACAGCCGTGCCTTCCACATCCGCCAATCTACGCAAATGGTCGCGAAGCTCCCGAATCCCGGCAGGGTCCAATCCGTTCGTCGGTTCATCCAGAATCAGGACAGAGGGACGATGGAGCAATGCCTGAGCGATTCCAAGCCGCTGCTTCATCCCTAGCGAATAGGTTTTCACCTTTTGATGGATGTGCTTCTCCAATCCGACCAGCGCGACTACTTCTTTCATCCTCTTGCGATTCACGCCAGGGAGCATATTGGCCGCGTGGATCAGATTCTTCCAACCCGACATATAATTGTACATTTCCGGATTCTCGACGATTGCGCCGACGTGTTGAATCGCTTTTTCAAACTCGTGCTTCACGTTGGATCCGTGGATCGTGATATGACCGCCAGTGATGGAAGTCAAGCCCACCATCATGCGGATCAGGGTGGTTTTTCCGGCTCCGTTTGGTCCCAGCAAGCCAAATACTTTTCCTCTCGGAATATCGAGGCTGATCGTATGAATAATGGTTTTCAGACCGATTTTTTTCGTAACATCCCGCAATTGAACGACTGTGTCCTGGTTCATTCTTTCCTCCATTTTTGTGTGGACCGTGCAGCACTGCTTACCGGTCTTGCTGATACCTTTCTTCGTAATTTTAGCTGGCAGAAAAAGAGGGGGTAACGACCCACAGATCGAATCCGGCTCCGTCTCGGGATGGAGATGTATCAACAATGAAGGATTTTCCAAACATATAGGGAATTGTAGCTGAGTGCGAAATTTTATACGGATGCTGCTAGGTGCCCTTGCGAGAGCGAGGGGTAACAGGGAATCGGGTGAAAATCCCGAGCGGTCCCGCCACTGTAAAGGTGAGTTCTCTTTCGATGATGCCACTCGGTTTGCCGGGGAAGGCGAAAGAGCACGATGAACCGAAGCCAGGAGACCTACCTAGTTTGTCACACCCAAAGTGCCTTCGCGGAAAGGAGAGGTGGATGAAGCGTGGAAAGAATGCCTTTTTGTGTCTATTTCATGTGAATCATCTGCGTTGACCCCGTCCGGTATGGCGGGGTCTTTTTGGTGTGCCACGCATGGCGATTAACTAGGTGGTGAAAGTCCACTGTGGGGGTTTGTAGTTACCAACCACTAGCCAAGAGCAAGGGTGTCCACCGCGAGGTGGAATCCAAAGGAAGCTGGAGGCAAACTTCCGGCCCAAGGAACACGAACATCATCAGGCATAGGATACGGGATGAGTCTGCCAAACAAGACGAAGTCCAATTAACTACACGGACGTACCAATGTAAATGATGTGGGTATATGGAAGGAAAGTGAATCGTCTTACCGTGGGAGGTCTCATGGACGTGAGGAGATGCACTTCGAATCACGGTTGAAACAAGATTTATCATGAGAAGTCAGCAGACGCCATAGTACCGCATGCAGTCGACAACATGCGGGAAGGGCCGAACCTAAGGAGGTGTGAGTCAATGAAAGTTACCAAAACAGGAGCAAAGGGCAGCCAACTTCCAACGGAAGGCTTCACGCAGAAAGATAGTGCGGAACACGAAGGATATGCGGGAGCGCACATTCCTGCGAGGATAACTGAAACGGATAACACCAACACAGACTTGCCGAAGGATGGATTGCTCGAGAAAATTGTGAGCAGGAACAATCTGAACGAAGCGTTCAAGAGAGTCAAAGCGAACAAAGGCTCCCACGGAATTGATGGGATGGGAGTGGATGAACTTCTACAACATCTCAAAGAGAATGGGGAGACACTCAGGCAATCAATCCTGGACGGGAAATACCGTCCGAACCCCGTTCGGAGGGTAGAAATCCCCAAAGAGAATGGAAAGAAAAGAAACCTGGGAATCCCGACGGTTGTTGATCGAGTCATCCAACAAGCCATAGCGCAAGTGCTTACGCCGATCTATGAGAAAGAGTTCTCCGAGAATAGTTTCGGCTTCCGCCCCAAACGAAGCGCACATGATGCAATCAGAAGAAGTCAGGCGAACATACAAGAAGGGTACAAATACGTGGTGGATATGGACTTGGAGAAATACTTCGACACCGTGAATCAAAGTAAACTCGTCGAGGTATTATCGAGAACCATCAAGGACGGGCGGGTCATCTCACTCATACACAAGTACCTAAAAGCTGGCGTCATCGTGAAGCATAAGTTTGAAGAAACGGAAGTCGGTGTACCGCAAGGGGGCAATCTGAGTCCAATACTTAGCAATATCATGCTGAACGAATTGGACACAGAACTGGAAAACAGAGGTCATAGGTTCGTCCGCTATGCGGACGATCTGCTCATCTTCTGCAAGAGCAGAAAAAGTGCTGAGCGAGCGCTGAGGAACATCCTCCCCTTTATCGAGAAGAAACTCTTCCTCAAAGTAAATCGGGAGAAGACGGTCGTGGATGAGGCGAGGAAGGTCAAATTTCTTGGTTTCTCATTTTACTCCCTCAAGGGGCAGACGAGAGTCAGAATCCATCCGAAATCCATCGTGAAGATGAAAACCAAGGTTAAGGAGTTGACCGCAAGAAGCAACGGAATAGGAAACGAAGACAGAGCCGTGAAGCTCAGACGATATATCATGGGCTGGGTGAACTATTTCAAAATTGCCGACATGAAGAAACTGCTCCAAACCACGGATGAATGGATGCGAAGGCGAATTCGCATGATCTACTGGAAGCAATGGAAACGGATAAGGACAAGGTTTAAAATGCTGAAATTATTCGGAGTCCAAGACCAGAAGGCATGGGAATACGCAAACACAAGAAAGAGCTACTGGAGAACCTCCAATAGTCCCATCCTCGCCCAATCCCTCGGAAACAACACGATCAAAGGACTCGGTTTCATATTCTTTTCAGATTATTATCGACAAGTCACTGCGTAAACTTAGGAACCGCCGTATACCGAACGGTACGTACGGTGGTGTGGGAGGTCGGCTGCCCAAATAATGGGTAGCCTCCTACCCGATTATACATTCGTGTCGTGGAGGAGTTGACATGGAAAAAAGCAACAGCTATCCTTAAAACGTAATTATTACGATTTATGAAGCCGCAATAAGATGTATAGAGGGAGTGGAGAGAGAATGACAACCTGGAATCTGTCTGGAACCCAGCAGCATGTATTCATCTGCAATGGGGGGAGCTGCATGAAGCGTGGCGGAGAGGAGGTAACACAAGCGATCCGCGATGCCATCCGGGAGAACGAAGCCGATCATTTGATACATACGACGCGGACCCGGTGCAACGGACGCTGTGAGAATGCATGCGTCGTCATGATCTACCCGCTCGGCGTCTGGTACAAGGATGTGACGCCTGACCTGGCGCAGCAAATCATCACGCAGCATGTACGAGAAGGAAAGCCGTTGCAAGAAAATCTCCTCTATACGTATCAGAATGGTTTCGTACCTGCACAAGACGTTTCTGTGGGGATTTCCAAGAAAACAGGCAAGAAGGAATAAAATCGGGGAGAGAACCGAGATGACAATCACAAAACAGAGAAGAACAATCACAATACCGTGGTTGATCGCCATATTCGCAATCCTGCTGCTCACGGGCTGCGCTTCTGCGCCCAGCTCTGAGCCTGAACAGCCATCATCGCCGCCGAATCAGGCGTCGCCTGCCACCGAAACCCACGAACCCGAAGTCCTGACGTTTACGGACACGGCAGGCAAAGAAATCACCCTGCCTCTGCCAATCGAGCGGGCGGTCGTGCTCAATCGTAATACGGCGGAAGCCATCACCTTGCTGGGGGCAAAAGATGCCATTCTGGCGACAGGCGATACGACGATCAAAAACAACCCCTATTTGGAATTGGCGGGCAAGCCGGACGTGGGCGAGACCAAACAGGTCAATCTGGAGCTGATCTTGAGCTTGAAGCCGCAAGTTGTGTTTGCATATACCAACCGGCCGGATCAGACGCTGGAGGAAAAGCTGGAGCCTGCGGGGATCAAGGTCGTCCGCATCAATAATTACTTGCCGGAGCAGATGGACGAGGAGCTTCGCCTGCTGGGGAAATTGTTCCGCAAAACCGACAAGGCAGAACAATTCCTTGAGTGGAAGCATTCCATCGAGCAGCTTTTGGCAGATCGCGTGGCAGGCTTGAAGGAGGAAGAAAAGAAAAGCGTCTTGGCACTATCCGCAGGTTTTCTCAATACGAACGGCGGCTATCGCATTTTTCCCAGTCAGTCGATAGGCGGAAAACCGGGAGTGGGAGAAGGCTACGCCACGATCTTGGCGGGCGGAAAGGATGCTGCGGATCTGGAGTGGAACCCGGCCGAGTCATCGACCACGATCATGGTGGACGAGGAGTACGTGCTGAAACGCAACCCGGATGTGATTACCCTGCATGGCACCTGGCTGGGCGGATACGAGACGGAAGATGCCAAGCCGTTTGAAGAAGCGCTGGACAATATCATGAAAACGACCTCCGTTTCCCGGCTCAAGGCAGGGCAAACCCGGGATATCTACTTCTTCTACACCAATTTTGTAGGGTCGGACAAGCGTTATATCGGCACGCTGCAGCTGGCGAAATATTTGTATCCGGACTTGTTCCAGGACGTCGACCCTGAGCAATATGCCCGAGAGTATTATGAAAAGTGGTTGAATGTCCCGTACAAAGGGATATGGACCTATTCCTATAAAGATGCAAAGTAAAGAGAGGAGCGTCCGCGTGCCGATCGAAGGGAAGGTCATGGCCCTGTATCAGGGGAGTGTCCGAAGAAAGCTGCTTTTGCTCGGCGCAACCATGCTGCTCCTGATCGCCTCGACACTGTATGCGATCAGTCGGGGCGCGGTAGAGGTGCCGCTGTACGATCTGCTTAAGATCTTATTCGGTCAGAGCTCGGATGAGATGCTTACCTACATTGTCTATGAAGTGCGGCTTCCACGGATCGTCATGGCGATCGTGACGGGAATCTCGCTCTCGTGCGCCGGAGTGATCATGCAGGCCTTGCTGCGCAACCCGCTGGCAGATCCGTTTACTTTGGGGGTATCCAGCGGTGCGGCTTTTGGCGCGGCCTTGGCGATTGTAGCCGGGGCAAGCGTGTTTGGGATCAATCTGGTCCAGTCGGGGCATTGGATGATTGCGCTCAATGCCTTTGTCTTTGGCTGTCTGGCTGTCCTTGTCGTATACGGCATTGCGAGACTAAAAAACAGTTCTACCACCGTGCTTTTGCTGGCAGGAGTGGCGATTGGCCAATTATTCTCGGCGGGAGTCTCCGGCTTGAAGTACTTTTCCGACAACGAAGCATTAAAGGATCTGGTCGTGTGGCTCATGGGCGGCTTCTGGGGAGCGAAATGGCAGGTCCTGCAGATTTTGATCCCGCTGCTGGTCGTATCATTGGCAATTTTGATCAAGTACGCCTGGGATCTGAACGCGCTCAGCGCCGGCGAAGAAGTGGCGCGGACGTTAGGGGTAAAAGTAAAACGCATCCGCTGGGTCTGCCTGCTCATCGTCACGATGATGGCCTCCACGACGATTGCATTTACCGGGATTATCGGCTTTATCGGGCTGGTTGCGCCGCACATCAGTCGGATCATCATCGGCACGGACACCCGTTTTCTGCTGCCCTGCTCCTGTCTTGTCGGAGCTTTGCTGCTGCTGCTGTCTGATACCGCAGCCCGCATGCTGCTGTCTCCGGTCGAAATACCCGTGGGAATCATTACCGCGCTGTTTGGCGCTCCGTTTTTCGTCTATCTGCTCGTGAAAAAGCGCCGGGATTACTGGGCATGAGGGGGGATGATCACGTGTATATGCAGGTTACGGGCTTATCCGTGCAATTCGGGGACAAGACCATTTTACAGGATATCGTGATGAGCATGTCACGCGGTGAAGTCGTCAGCATCATCGGTCCGAACGGCGCGGGGAAAACGACGCTGCTCAAGAGCCTTGCTTCGATCCTCCCTCCGGCCAGAGGAAAGGTGTGGCTCGACGGGCGGGATGTCCGCTCGTTTGCGGCGAATGAGCTGGCGAAAAAACAGGGCTATGTCCCGCAGCACTCGTCCTTCGGCTTTCCTCTGACCGTAATGGAGACCATTCTTTTGGGACGAAAACCGTATATCAAATGGGGCATCACGGCAAAAGACATGCGAGTCGTAACCGACATCATGGACAAGCTGCAGCTTACGGCCATGAGCGAACGATACCTGGATGAATTGAGCGGCGGTGAAAGGCAGAAGGTGCTCATTGCGCGCGCGCTGGCACAGGAGCCGGAGGTGCTGCTGTTGGACGAACCGACTTCCGCGCTGGACATCCGGCATCAGCTGGAGGTGCTGGAGCTGGTTCGGGAGCTGGCTGTTCAGCAGCAGGTGTTGATCGTCCTCATTCTGCACGACCTGGAGCTGGCTGCCAGATATTCGGATCACATCTATCTATTGAAGGACGGAGAGATTTTTGCTTCCGGCAGACCAGAGGAAGTATGTACACCTTCCCATCTCGAGCAGGTATACGGTGTACAGGTCGAGATCGAATCAGGCAGCTACGGGTTGAAAATGACCGCCGTTCGTCCTGTCAGCAGATAAAGAAAGGGGAGAAACCATATGTACCATGGAGTAAGGTTGTCGCTGGATTCCAAATCGCGCTGGCTCGAAGGAATGAAGAATTGGGAAGGCATACTTCCGCCACGCATGACGGACGACGCGCTGGAAGAGAAGTTCTGGAACCAATTTTTGCAGGATAAATCGAACCGTCCCGAACCTGATGCTTATGTGGCTGACATCTGCGGGGAGCTGGTTGCTTTGATTCAACCCGAAGATGAAGTGCTGGAAATAGGGCCGGGGTGGGGGAATTATACGTTTTCCGCAGCCAGCAAAGCATCCGCTCTCACTTGTGTGGACAGTTCCGCCAGCGTACTGGATTACCTGGCGAAGGAAGCCCAGACAAAAGGCATTGCCAACATGAGCTTTGTCCATGCCAAATGGGAGGGATATGAATCTCCCAAGAACTATGATGTGGTGTTTGGGGTGAATTGCTATTACCGGATGAAGGAGATCGACCAGGCATTGCTCCATATGAACAATACAGCGCGTCGTCTGGCCGTAGTCGGCTTAACCAGCGGACCGGAAAAGCCGCATTACTGGGAGATTTACGAAAAGCTCGGATACCGCATTCGCTTTGCCAGAAGAGATTATATTCATCTAACCAACTTGCTGTACGAGCTGGGGATTGACGTAAATTGCAAGATTCTCGATCTTCAAAAGACGTATCTGTACGACTCTGAGGAGGAATTTGTAAAAGATAATCTTCGGGCGATTATGGAGACCCAGTACGACAGGGAGAAAGCAGAAGCGATTTTGCGCAAGTACCTGGTGTGGATCGACGGCAAGCCTGCATATATACATCGATTTAAGGCCGCTTTGTTGTATTGGAAGCCGGAGAGAAAAATTTTTCCTTCATAATCTTGCTCATCCATTCAAAAATGGGTACAGACAACAGCCATCGAGGGTATACTTTCCGTGGAATGGGAAACGAAATGAAATCCGCAATGGAGGTGTACGCTTGATGAAAAAGAAACCCGTGTCCACGATATACTGGACGCTGCTGTCAGTGGAGGACTGGAGCCTCTATATCGCTGCGACTTCAAAAGGACTCTGCTATGTCGGCTCTCCCAATCAGCCCGTAGACGAGTTGGTTGCCTGGGTGCAACAGCACTTTCCGTCTGGTGAGCTTGTACAGGATGATAAGACCATGCATCCGTATGCGACAGAACTTCGTGAGTATTTCCAAGGGTTGCGAAACAGCTTTACCATCCAGTTGGATTGGCACGGCACTCCGTTCCAGCGAGAGGTGTGGAATGCGCTGTGCGAGATTCCGTACGGGGAGACCCGGTCTTACACAGAGATTGCCGAACGAATGGGCAAAAAGGCGGCGGTACGAGCGGTGGGGGCGGCGATTGGCGCGAATCCTGTCTTGATCGCTGTGCCTTGTCATCGGGTAATTGGCAAAAATGGCTCTCTCACCGGCTACCGTGGCGGCCTGGAGATGAAAAAGAAGCTGCTGCAGGGGGAGAAGGAGTTTTCCCGGGAGGAAAGGAGCCGGCAACATGCCTGATCGACTGGCGACAAAAATGGCTGCTTGGGATTGGGACACGCTGCAACAAACACTGGATGAACAGGGATTTGCCAAAATTCCCTCCCTATTGGACCAGGAGCAATGCGACGATTTGATCCGGGGTTATGAGGAGCCTGCCCTTTTTCGCGCTACCATCGATATGGCAAGGTATCGCTTCGGCGTGGGCGAGTATCGCTACTATCAGTCTCCACTGCCCGACATTCTGCAAAACCTTCGCAAGAGCCTGTATCCGGAGCTGGCAAAAACAGCCAATCGCTGGCGTGAGCAGCTTGGGCAGGAAGCGGTCTACCCGTCCGCATTGTCCGCCTTTTTGGAGCATTGCCGCCAGCAGGGGCAGACACGTTCTACCCCATTGATCTTGAGATACGAAGCTGGCGGCTACAACTGTTTGCATCAGGATCTGTACGGCGACGTCTATTTTCCCTTCCAGGTCGTGTTTGCCCTCAATCAAAAGGGAGACGATTATACCGGAGGCGAGTTTCTTCTCGTCGAGCAGCGCCCCCGAATGCAAAGTAGGGGCCATGTGATTACTCTGGAGAGAGGGGAAGGGCTTGTCTTTCCCACAAATCACCGGCCTGTGCAGGGAACGCGCGGCTTCTACAAGGCCACGCTTCGTCACGGCGTCAGCACGGTCACATCCGGGCTTCGCTACACGTTGGGGATCATTTTTCATGATGCCAAGTGAAATCAGCTGTAATATTTATGAAGGCAGTCCGTCAAAACTGATAGAGAGTCGTAGTGGAAGGCTCATCCCAACCAACTGAGGGAGTGATCAACAATGAAGATTCGATTTGCGGGAGCATGGGCAGCCATTCTTACTCTCGTTTTGAGTTTGCTGGTGGGAGGGTGCCAGACGTCCACGGAGGAAAGCCAAGGCCGCGACGTACAGACGACGCAACCAGCTACAGCCCCGAGTACCGAACCCCCGCAACAAACGGATAATCAAACGCCTTCATCAGAAGAGACACAGCCTGACCAAAAGAAAGTTACAGCGGTTCGACTCGCCGACTTTTCCACAGGCTGGGTCGGTGGAGAGGGTTGGATTGCCAGAACAGAGGATGCCGGGAAGAACTGGCAGGTGCAGCAACGGGTAGATGGCACCGTCAGCCAATTGTTTGCGCTCAACTCACAGGAAGCATGGGCGGCCGTCTCCGCAGATGAGACCACAGCCGGGGAACGTCTGCTGCTTCATACAACCAACGGCGGGAAAAATTGGTCTTCTGCCGGGAAAGTGCCGGGCAATGGTTTTTTCCACTTCGTATCCCCAGAGGAGGCGTTTAGCGGCAATTGGCGGACGACGGACGGCGGAAAGACGTGGAGCAAGCTGCCGATTCCGGAGCATGTCATAGGAGAGGCGTATTTCCACGATAAGCAAAATGGGTGGGCAGTCACCCAGGAACAGAAGACCGCTCAGGTGAAGCGAACCGTCGACGGAGGCAAGACTTGGAAAACAGTGATGTCCCGTGAAGTGGTAGAACCGCCTGTGAATGCCATCATCCGTTCAGCGGGGCGAGAAGATGCCTGGGTTGAATGGATTGGCGGTACGGGGATGACACAAACCTCATACTCGCTGTTTCATACGGCAAATGGCGGCGGGGATTGGCAGGTCGTAATCGCGAAGTCCTCTGCAGGAGGAGGTCCCGCTCCCGGTTTCCCGGCAGATTATCGCGAGGGACCGTCGCTTGGCGGATCGAGTCCGGGTCCTTTTTACGTCGTAGATACGAAGGTTGCCTTCCTGGGGGAACAATGCATGGCCTGCGATGTGCCCAATACGATCGGCTGGACGAAGGACGGCGGGAAGACGTTGGGGAAATCGGACCAGAAGTTCAGCGGCTTCGGCCCGATGCTCTTGGCTTTTGCTGACGCCCAAAAAGGCTGGCTGATTACAACAGATGCGAGCGAGCCTTCTGTAATGTACACGACTTCGGACGGCGGCAAGCAATGGACAAAGGTACATGAGTTTCACTAATGGATAGGAAGTAAAAAAGCGCCCGTAATGGAGAGAAAGCGCCATCTCCATCGCGGGCGCTTTTTCATTTTCTGGTGCTTTCGGTGATTGACAATCTTCAACACTCATGCTTTATAATACGTATATTCAAAAAATCAAATATTCAATAATACTAAAGAAGAAGGGATGCTTTGTGAAGACAGCATGGGGGAGATTCTCGGGGTATTCGTTCCAATCGCTGCGAGAGGACTTGCTGGCAGGCCTGATCGTAGGGATTGTGGCGATTCCGCTTTCCATGGCTTTTGCGATAGCGTCAGGAGTCAAACCGGAGTACGGCATTTATTCTTCTATTATTGCTGGTATTTTCATCTCTCTTTTTGGCGGGTCCCGCTTTCAGATCGGCGGGCCTACGGGTGCATTCATCCCGATCCTGCTCGGCATCGTCATGGTCTACGGATACGAAAACCTGTTGATTGCCGGATTCATGGCGGGTATCATCCTGGTGTTGATGGGCGTTTTTCGCCTGGGTTCCCTGATCAAATTTATCCCTCGCCCCGTCACAGTCGGCTTTACCTCCGGGATCGCTGTGATCATCGCTTCGGGGCAGATCGGCAATTTTCTCGGCCTTTCCGGCATGGAGAGACACGAGGATTTTATCTCCAGCATGGCAGAGGTCATCTCCCATCTGAACACGTTGAATGTCTACAGCGTCGGTACTGCTTTGCTCTCTCTTGTACTGATATTGGCTACTCCCAGGCTTCTGCCACGCATTCCAGGACCATTAGCCGGGCTGATCGTGGCCAGCGTAGTGGCCAATCTTTTTTACCCCGGGCAGGTGGCGACGATTGGCTCCACTTTCGGAGAGATTGCCAGCGGCTTTCCCGCTCTTCGTTGGCCGTCGATTTCATGGGAAAGCATGGTGAATATGCTGCAGCCCGCGCTGGTCATTGCGCTGCTTGGCGGTATCGAATCATTGCTTTCGGCGGTTGTGGCGGACCGGATGACGGGAAGCAAGCACGACAGCAATCGTGAGCTAATCGGGCAAGGAATCGCCAATATCGCGGCTCCACTGGTCGGAGGCATACCGGTGACAGGGGCGATTGCACGGACTGCTACAAATATTCGCAACGGTGCCGCATCGCCAGTAGCAGGCATTGTCCACGCCCTGGTCGTTTTGGCCGTCCTGCTCTTGTTTGCTCCGTACGCTTCCCGTATTCCCATCGCCAGCATGGCTCCGGTGTTGATGGTAGTCGCTTGGAACATGAGTGAACGAAAAGAGTTTCTTTCGCTGCTCAGGACCAGGACAAGTGACTCCGTCATTCTGCTGGCAACCTTTTTGTTGACCGTATTTGTCAATCTGACTGTAGCGGTGGAAGCAGGGCTGGCGTTGGCGATCCTTCAGTTTATTTGGAAGATGAGCAATTCTGTAAAGGTGACCAAGGTGCTTCCGGATCATGAAGACAGAAGCAACAAAGTGAGAGCGCATGTCGTGTCAGAGCTTCATGATTGTCCGCAATTTCGGATTTGTACGGTAGAAGGCCCGCTGTTTTTTGGTGCAGCGAAAATATTTGGCAGCTTGGTCCTAGACACGCTCCCGCACACCCAAAGGATCCTCCTGCTGCGGATGGGCAAAGTACCTTATCTGGATACGACGGCAGATCAAAATCTGGCTGATATTGTGGAGCAAGTCCATAGAAGCGGCGGGATAGTGCTCGTCTCGGGCATTCAGGCGCAACCGCGCGAAATGCTGCAAAAAACAGGATTATACAGGATGATTGGCGAACAACATTTCTTTGAACATACAGGCAAAGCGATTGATTTTGCCCTGACCAAACTTGAAAATAAGAAGTGTATTGGATGTAAACATTTCGCATTTCAGGAATGTACGCTTCTGTCCAATCCGATCAAACCGCTTCTTACCAACTCAAAAGGAGGAGACGGATGAATTTAGAACTGCAACAGTTTAAGGCTGACTTTTTCAAGGCCCTGGCTCACCCCTTGCGCATACGGATACTAGAGTTGCTGGCAGAAGGCGACAAAAATGTAAATGAGCTGCAGTCGCTGATCGGCACGGAGGGCTCCGCCGTCTCGCAGCAATTGAGCATTCTTCGGGCAAAAAATATCGTGTACGGAACCAAAGACGGCAACAAGGTGCTCTATGCGCTGCGCGAGCCGTTGATTGTAGATCTGCTGCAGATCGCCCGGCAGATTTTTAACAACCATTTGATTGATGCGATTTCCATGCTGGATAAATTCAATGACGAGAACGGCAATGACAGCGAATCTTCGGGGAAGTAATCCTGAATGAGTGTAGACCTGCCCTCTCGTTCCAGTGAGAAGACCGCCTGGCCTTGAAGGCTCAAGGGCGGTTTTTTTCTTTTGGGAAAGTTTCGACAGTTTCATTTCTTATTCAACAAAACGTTAACTACAATACAATAAGCATTTTGCATGGCGTTTATAATGCAACTAAGAGCGGAACACACGCAAACGAAGAAAAGCGAGAAGGCGGGTGACAAGCACAAGGTAAATATTCGTAATCTTTTAAAAACAGCAACGATAAGCATGACAGCAAAAAGGAGGCTTTCTTATGGGTATTCGCACAGGCGCTCAGTATATCGAAGCGGTAAAATCCCGCCAGCCGGAAGTATGGATGTCGGGACGCAAAATCACCAATGTTTTCGAGGAGCCAGTATTCAAACGTCCGATTCTCGAAATGGCCAATCTGTATGACATGCAGCATGATCCCAAATACCAGGATCAAATCACGCACATCTGTGAGGAGACAGGGGAGCGCGTCAACAACGCTTTCCTCGTACCAAGAAACTACGAAGATCTGCAAAAGCGCAGAGCGGTGTTCGAGGTTTTCGCAAGAGCGACATTCGGTCTGATGGGCAGAACGCCGGACTTCCTGAACGTCGTGGTTACATCGATGTACAGCAACGCGGACTTCCTCGACAAGTACAACCCTGACTGGGCGGTAAACATCAAAAATTACTATCGCTATATCCGCGATAACGACCTGTTCCTGACGCACGCCATCATCAATCCGCAGAACGACCGCAGCAAGAGCTCCCATGAACAGAACGACATGTTCACTCACCTGGGTGCCGTCAAGGAAACGCCGGAAGGGTTGGTCGTACGCGGCGCGAAAATGCTGGCTACGCTGGCTCCGATCACAGATGAAGTGATCATCTATTCGTTCCCTGGCTTCAAGCCTGGAGATGAGCGCTATGCTCTCGCCTTCGCGCTTCCGATCGATACGCCGGGACTGCGCATGCTGTGCCGCGAACCGATGCAGGACGGCACACGTCCGCTGTTCGACCACCCGCTGGCTTCCCGCTTTGAAGAGATGGATGCCGTCTTGGTCTTCGATAATGTACTCGTTCCTTGGGATCGCGTATTCCTGTACAACAACGTAGAAGCAGCCAACCTGCTCTATCCGAAGACAGGCATCGCGCAGCAGCCTGCTCACCAATCCGGTGTGCGCGGACTGATCAAGCTCCAGTTCGCCGCAGAAGTGGCTTGCCGGGTAGCCGATTCCATCGGTGTAGATGTCTTCCTGAACGTTCAGGACCAGCTCGGGGAGCTGATCCAGTCCGTCGAAACCATTCGCGCTCTTCTGCGAGTGGCAGAGCACGAGTTCGAGACCTTGCCGTCTGGCGAAGTGATGCCAGGGGGAGTATCGCTGGAGACGATCCGCGGCTTGATGCCGACCGTGTATCCACGAGCGATCGAAGTCATTCAGATCATCGGCGCGGGCGGCCTGCTGATGTCGCCGACTGGTGCGGACTTCGCAGCCCCAGAGATTGCGGGGGATATGGAAAGGTACTACCTGGGCCGTGAAGGCATTTCCGCCGAACAGCGCGTGAAAATTTTCAAGCTGGCTTGGGATCTGTGCGGAGAGGCATTCGGACAGCGCCTGCTCCAGTACGAGCGCTACTACACAGGCGATCCGATCCGCAAGAGAGCGATATTCTACAACCAATTCAAACGCAACAACACGTTCAGCCTGGTCGACGAGGCGCTCAACCTGCCTGATTTTGTAAAAGACAAAACGACGGTTTAATACTTTCTGTAAAAAAGAACGGAAGCGGTTTCAATCGATGCGACCGTTCCGCCGGGGAGGGCAGACTATTGCCTCTCCCGGCGAGATGATTGCTGGAGGGAGACACGATGGAGACGCATACAGAGGGAACGCTGACATTATCCGGCTCCGTCATCGCCATTGGCGCGTTTGATGGTGTGCATAAAGGCCATCAGGAAGTCATACGTCAAACCGTCAGGCGAAGCCGGATGCTGGGGGTGCCCAGTCTGGTCTATACCTTCGATCCCCCTCCGCGCCATTATTTCTCGGGTGCGCAGATTCTGACGCCCATAGAGGAAAAAGTATCGCGCATCGCCATGCTTGGCGTCGATCATGTGGTGGTCGCCCGTTTTGACGAGAGCTATACCAAGCGCAGCGCGTCCTCCTTTGTGACGGAGTTGGCGCGGCTTCATCCACTGTGCATCCACGTTGGCAACGATTTTCAATTCGGTCAAAACAGAGAGGGAAATGTCGAGCTTTTGGCCCGTCATTTTCCCGTCCAGATCATAGAGCCTGTCCACTGTCCCGATGGCAAGACGATCTCATCTACACGCATCCGTCACTTGCTTTCCCAGGGGGAGACGCAGAAGACATTATCTCTTTTGGGGTGGCAGTGAACATTTTTCACGGAAGAGGGATTCTCATGCCGATCATAGAGATTCGCATTTTAGAAGGAAGATCTGATGAAGACAAGGAGCGGCTCATCCAGAACGTGACCCATGCGGTCGAACAGTCGCTGGGCGCTCCGCTGCAGAGCATCCGTGTGTTGATTCATGAACTGCCCCACAAGCATTGGGCTGTAGGCGGCAAGACCAAGGATAAACAATAAGGAGTGATTGGATATGGCAAGCAAATTCATGCCGATTAACCTGTGGAAATTTATCGAGGAAAACAAGGATCAGCTCAAACCGCCTGTCAACAACAAAGTGATCTGGAAGGATGCCGAACTGATGGTGATGGTGCTCGGCGGACCGAACAAACGCCGTGACTTCCACGTAGACCCGTCTGAGGAGGTCTTTTACCAGTTGAAAGGCGATTGCTACGTCGAAGTGATCAACGACGAAGGCAAGCGTGAAGTCGTCACTGTCAAGGAAGGGGAAATGTTCCTCTTGCCAGCCAATGTGCCGCATTCTCCTCACCGCGTGGCAGACACGATCGGCCTTGTAATCGAGCGCGACCGTGCAGAAGGGGAACTGGAAGACTTCGTATGGTTCTGCGACAAGTGCGACCATGAGATGCACCGCGTGACCGTACAGTTGACCAACATCGAGGTACAGGTTAAAGAAGCGATCGCCGGATTCAATGGAAGTGAAGAGCTGCGCACTTGCAAAAATTGCGGATATGTAATGCCGGAAGAAGCGAGTGAGTGGAAATGCGAGTAGACTTTCATACGCATATCATTCCGGAGGATTTCCCCAACTTTGTGGAAAAGTTTTCGGGGGAGCGTTGGCCCGTCATGCAGCGCACATGCACATGTGGAGCCAACATCATGGTCGGCGGAAAAGTCTTTCGTGAAATCACCGACCAGTGTTGGGACCCAGCCAGACGCATCTCCGATATGGAGCGGGAACATGTAGACGTACAGGTGCTGTCGCCGATTCCCGTAACCTTTTCCTACTGGGCGCCGCCTGAGCAAGCTGCATTGATGGCGCAAATCCAGAACGATTTCATCGCGCAGACGGTCAAGGAAAATCCGAAGAAGTTCATCGGTCTTGGAACGGTGCCGCTGCAGGATACGGAATTTGCCATCCGCGAAATGGAACGCTGCATGAACGAGCTGGACATGAAGGGGATTGAGATCGGCACCAACGTCAACGGCAAGAACCTGGATGATCCTTCTCTGATCGAGTTTTTCGCTGCGGCAGAAAAAATGAACGTGCCGCTCTTCGTCCACCCATGGGAGACATTGGGCAAGGACCGGATTACCCGCCACAACCTGATGTACACCGTTGGGATGCCTAGCGAAACAGCGTTGGCAGCCGCCAGCCTGATTCTGGGCGGTGTGATGGAGAAATATCCGAATCTGAAAATCTGCTTCGCGCATGGCGGCGGATCATTCCCGTACATTTTGCCGCGTCTCGACAAAGGGTGGAAGGTTTGGCCGCACTTGCGTCTGATCGACAAGCCGCCGAGCCATTACGCCAAAAGCTTTTACTTCGACTCCTTGGTCAACGATCCGAAAATCGTGCAGTTCCTGGTCGATTCCTTCGGCCATGAAAAAATCCTGATGGGTTCGGACTATCCGTTCCTGTTGCGCGAGATTCCTCCAGGCAATGACGTGGAGAATACCGTTTCGCTGACGGATGAGCAGAAGAAAGCCATCATGGGAGAAAACGCTCTTCGCTTCTTAAATATGAAATAAAAGGTGAATCGACATATGGCTAATCAAGCAATGACTCCAGAGGAAAAACTGGCGGAGCTGGGCTATACACTGCCCCAGCCCCGACAAGCAGTAGGCACCTATGTGGGTTGCGTGCGCGTCGGCAACCTTTTGTTTACGGCAGGACAAGGAACGGATGAATACCGCGGCAGCTTGGGCAAGGATGTCACGATTGAAGTCGGCTATGATGCCGCTCGCCAATGCATGCTCAACCTGCTCGCTGTCGTCAAGCAGGAGGTAGGCGAGCTGAGCAAGGTAAAGCGCATCGTCAAGCTGCTCGGCTTCGTCAACAGCGAACCGGATTTTACCGATCAGCCCAAAGTGATGAACGGCGCTTCCGACTTGCTGGTAGCTGTCTTCGGGGAAAAGGGCAGACACGGCCGCTCCGCAGTCGGCATGGCGCAATTGCCGCTGAACAATGCGGTGGAAGTGGAAATGATCGTGGAGATTGAGGACTAATCGGAAGGGGGATTCACGTGAACAAGGTCGCACAGGACTACACCAAATCAGTAAAGGATGCCAAACTTTTCATAAACGGAGAATACATCGATGCCATCTCAGGGGAAACCTTTGATACGATCGATCCCGCTACGAACCAAAAGCTGGCGAACGTAGCCAACGCTGGTGTGGAGGATGTCGAGAAGGCGATCAATATCGCTCAGCGCACATTCGAGAGCGGCGTCTGGAGTGAAATGTCCGTAGATGATCGCTGCAAGATCTTATGCAAAATGTCCGATTTGGTCATGGAGCGGGTAGAAGAGCTGGCCGTCGTGGAAACCCTGGACGTCGGCAAGCCGATCAAGGAAAGCCGGGGCTTTGACATCCCCCGTGCGGCATCCAATCTGCGCTTTTTTGCCGAAATGGCGAAATACGTGCACCATGAGCACTACGAGCAAGCCAAGCATATGTCCTATACCAAATACGCACCTGCAGGCGTGACCAGCCTGATCATCCCGTGGAATCTTCCCTTCATGCAAATGACGTGGAAAGCCTCTGCGGCTCTGGCAGCAGGAAACTCCGTGATCGTCAAGCCGGCGTCCTATACGCCGTTGTCCGCGGTCATGCTGGGCGAAATCGCCAATGAAGCAGGACTTCCTCCGGGAGTTCTGAATATTATCACAGGACCGGGCGGAAGCGTGGGTACAGCAATGACTACGCATCCGTATGTACGCCGGGTGTCCTTCGTAGGCGAGACCACGACAGGCAAAACCGTCATGAAAAATGCATCCGAGAACCTGATCCCGGTATCCCTGGAGCTGGGCGGCAAGTCTGCCAACATCGTATTTGAGGACGCGGACCTGGATGAAGCGGTAAAAGGCTCGATCGAAGCCATTTTCCGCAATCAGGGCGAGATTTGCCTGGCTGGTTCCCGTCTGCTCGTACAGGAGAGCGTATACGATCTGTTCCTGGAGAAGTTCACGGCTGCCGTGAAGAAGATCAAAGTTGGCAATCCGCTGGATGAAGAGACAGACATGGGGGCGCTCGTCTCCAAGAGCCATCTCGAAACCGTCGACAACTACGTGCAAATCGGCTTGTCCGAGGGAGCGAAGCTGGCGATCGGCGGCAAACGGATTCCGGAGCTCGGCGCAGGGAACTTCTACGAGCCGACCGTGCTGTACGATGTAGACAACAAAATGAGAGTGGCACAGGAAGAGATCTTCGGCCCTGTCCTGGTCGTCATTCCATTCAAAACAGAAGAAGATGCGATTCGCATCGCCAACGATTCGATTTACGGCTTGGCAGGGGTGGTCTGGACCAACAACCTGCAGCGCGCCCACCGCGTGGCTGCGAAGATCAACTCCGGTCTCTTGTGGATCAATTGCTGGTATTACCGCGACTTGCGCACTCCGTTTGGCGGCTCCAAAGCCAGCGGTGTAGGACGCGAAGGCGGACGACACAGCTTTGAGTTTTATACAGAAGCGAAAACCATAACTTTAAAGTTATAAGTTGTTGACGCGATAAAGAGTGGCTGATGAGTCACTCTTTATGGCATCTAGATACAGGGAAGGAGCAAATGGAATGAAACAAGTCATTGATGTGATTGCCACAGAATTGCTGGAAGCAGAACGCACCCGGCTCCCGATCGCTCCCATCACGGAACGCTACGCGGAACTCGATGTTACCGACGCTTATGAAATTCAATTGGAGGTCACGCGCAGAAAGCTGGCGGAAGGTCGTACGGTCATCGGCAAAAAGGTCGGCCTGACCAGTGTCGCGATGCAAAAAATGCTGGGCGTCGACGAACCGGACTACGGGCATCTGCTCGATGATATGCGGGTGGAAGACGGCGATACGGTCGATACCAGCGAAATGCTGCGTCCACGAGTGGAAGCGGAGATTGGTTTTGTGTTGAACCAGGATCTGGTCGGACCCAATGTAACGTATCTGGATGTTCTGATGGCTACGAAGTATCTGGTACCGACCATCGAGATCATTGACAGCCGAATCGCTGACTGGAAGATCAAGCTGATCGATACTGTCGCGGACAACGGTTCTTCCGCCAAGGTCGTAGTCGGCAAGAAGATCAGCGCCATCGACGGCATCGACATCGGCAGCGTTGGCATGTCCTTTTATAAAAATGACGAGTTGATCGCCACAGGCGCCGGAGCAGCGGCGCTGGGACATCCCGCGCATGCGGTGGCGTGGCTGGCGAATAAACTGCATGAGTTCGGCATTCAATTGAAAGCAGGAGAGCTGATTCTGCCTGGCGCATTGTCGGCAGCGGTCAATGTGGAGCCAGGCGACAACATCGTCGCGCAGTTTGGTTCTCTGGGCTCCGTCTCCGTCAAGTTTAAATAGAGGAGGAAGGACTATGGGTAAAGTAAAAGCCGCCATCATCGGCTCGGGGAATATTGGCACAGACCTGATGTATAAATTGGAGCGCAGCGAGGTCATCGAACTGACCGCAATGATCGGGATCGATCCTGAATCAGATGGCTTGAAGCGTGCGGAGGAGCGGGGCTACAAGGTCTTTTCCAACGGCATCCAGGCTATCGAGGAAAATCCGGACATCGCGGAGATTTTCTTTGATGCCACTTCCGCCAAAGCACATGTGCGTCATGCAAAAGTATTGAAGGAACTGGGCAAGCTGGCGATTGACCTGACACCTGCCGCGCGCGGACCGTTTTTCTGTCCGGCGATCAACCCAGGCTCCAATCTGAGTGAAAAGAACGTGAACATGATCACATGCGGTGGACAGGCGACCATTCCGATTGTCTATGCCGTCAATCGTGTAGCAGATGTCTCCTATGCGGAAATCGTGGCGACCATCTCCAGCAAAAGTGCGGGTCCGGGAACTCGGGCGAACATCGATGAATTCACGATTACGACGAAACGCGGCATCGAAGAGGTAGGCGGGGCGGATCAGGGCAAGGCGATCATTATCCTGAATCCGGCAGAACCTCCGATCCTGATGCGTGACACGATCTACTGCGAAGTGAAGAACATGGATGAAGAGAAGATTCGCCAATCGATTGCGGACATGGTTGAGACTGTAAAGCAATACGTACCTGGCTACCGGATGAAGCAGGAACCGATTTTTGATGAAAATCGCGTCACCGTTTTCCTGGAGGTAGAGGGAGCGGGCGATTACTTCCCCAATTATGCCGGGAATCTGGATATTATGACGGCGGCAGCGACGCGCGTGGCGGAGGATTACGCTCGTCACATGCTGAGCCAGCCCAGCAAGTAATCCGTAGAGAGGGAGAGTGGAACACGTATGAAACGCAAAAGCGACAAGCCTATCAAAATTACGGAAGTGTGTCTGCGCGACGGAAGCCACGTGGTTGCGCATCAATATACGGAAGAACAAGTTCGCAATGTGACCCGCGCGCTCGATGATGCCGGCATGCACTACATCGAGGTAAGCCATGGGGATGGACTTGGTGGTTCAACCTTGCAATACGGACGCTCGCTCGTGGACGAGATGAAGCTGATCGAGGCAGCGGCTCAGGAGTGCAAGCGCTCCAAGCTGGCTGTTCTGGTTCTGCCAGGCATCGGGACTGCTGCCGAATTGAAGCAGGCACGCGGTTTGGGCGCAAGTCTGGTGCGCGTGGCGACGCATGTCACGGAAGCGGACGTTTCGGCGCAGCACATCAGCATTGCGCGCGAGCTGGGCATGGAGACAGTAGGCTTTTTGATGATGGCGCATATGGCTCCTGTGGAGAAGCTGGTGGAGCAAGCCAAGCTGATGGAGAGCTACGGAGCAGAAGCGGTCTACGTGACGGATTCGGCTGGAGCGCTCCTGCCGCATGAGGTTCGCGAGCGCATCAGTGCCCTGCGCGAATCGCTGGATATCGAGATCGGTTTCCATGCCCACAACAACCTGTCTGTAGCGGTTGCCAACACGCTGGTGGCGATTGAGGAAGGCGCGACAAGGATCGACGGAAGCGTGCGCTGCCTGGGTGCCGGTGCAGGGAATACCCAGACAGAAGTATTGCTGGCAGTCCTTGACCGGATGGGCGTCAATCTGGGAATCGACATCTACAAAATGATGGATGCCGCAGAGAATGTCGTTGGACCTTTGCTGCCGCGTCCGCAGGATATTAATCGGGGAAGTCTGGTTCTCGGCTATGCAGGCGTCTATTCCAGCTTCCTGCTTCACGCAGAGCGTGCTGGCAAACGCTACAACGTAGACCCGCGCGATATATTGATCGAGCTGGGCAAGCGCAAAGTCGTCGGCGGACAGGAAGACATGATTCTGGACGTTGCGGCTGAAATGAGCAAAGCACAAAGGTTAGGGGTGTAAGAGAGATGGCATACACGCAAGCGAAGGATCTGGAAATCGTCGAGTATTTGCTGTCCGCGGAAAAGGAATGTCGGGAAGTCGTCAAGGTGACGGACCAATACCCCGATCTGACTATCGAACAAGCCTATGCGATCCAGGAGAAGCTGATTGCCCGCAAAGAGCAAGAGGGAGCTAAGCGGATCGGTATCAAGCTCGGCCTGACAAGCAAAGCCAAGCAGCAGATGATGGGTGTGCACGAAGCCATTTACGGCTACCTGACGCATGACATGCTGGCGTTGGAGTGGGAAGGAATCGAGGTTTCCAAGCTGATTCACCCAAAAGCAGAGCCTGAGATCGCCTTTTTTATGGGCGAAGATCTGCAGGGGACCAATGTGACCGCACTGGATGTCTTGCAAGCAACCCAATATGTGGCACCAGCCATTGAGATCATCGACAGCCGCTACCTGAACTTCAAGTTCACGCTGGTCGATGTCGTCGCGGACAACTGCTCCTCGTCCAGATTCGTCATCGGCAACAAATGGCTCTCCCCAGCTGGCCTGGATCTCGGGAACCTCGGGATGACCATGTACAAAAACGGTTCGGTCAGCCAGGTAGGTTCCAGCTCTGCGGTCCTGGGGCATCCGGCGACGTCTATCGCGTGGGCGGTCAACAAGCTGGGCGCAGAAGGCAAAGGGCTGAAAAAAGGCGATGTCGTGCTGAGCGGCGCGATTTCTGAAGCCATCGCATTCGAGGCCGGCGATACCATCCAGGTGCAATTTGCCGAACTGGGAAGCGTCTCCTTCACCGGCAAGTAGACAGAAGGCGAGGAGGCAGGAGAAGCGCATGGTCCAAAATACGGTTCATCTAAAAGTCCATTGGGGCGATACCGATATGGCCGGCATCATCTACTATCCGACGTACATGAAGTGGTTTGATATCGGCATGCTGACGCTGGTAAATGAAATGGGCGTATCGGTACTGGATTTGTTCCATAACGAAAAAATCGGTTTGCCGCTCCTGGATGCAGGAGTTACATGCCGCAAGCCGCTCTTGTACAACGATGACGTGCGCGTCGTCTCCCGCGTCACCGAAGTCAAAAACAAAACCTTCCGCCTGGAGCATGAGGTCTACCGTGGCGATGAACTGGTCGCCAATGGCCACGAGGTGCGCGGTTGGGTGCAGTTCGATGACAAAGGCAACTTGAAGGCCGTGCCGATCCCGGATGACGTGCGAGAGTTGTTTTTGCAGGAGAAGGTATTGTCCACGTAATAGAAAAAAGAAAATAAGTACAAATAGATCTCCCCGATCAGTCGCAGAAGGCTGAAGGGGGGATTTTTTTGTATGGTAGACAAAAAACTGTCCACTTACTGTGGTCAGGATGTGCATGGTATCCTCGCTACAAATTGCACTTGTCAAATGTTTCCACGATGAATGGTAACCAAAGGGATTTGGCCTGGTGAAGATGCTTACCGGGGTTATTAGAGGGAGGAATAGAAAGGATGAATCAAGGAACGAAGCGGTTCTGGATGTTGGCACTGGCCATCTTCCTAGGATGTGTTCAAGTGCTCCCCATTACAGTGGCTTTGGCTGCGGAGGGGAAAATTTACCACGTAAAGATGGATGGGGATGACGATGGTACTAGTGGACTCACCTGGAGCGATTCCTTTGCCACCTTGCAGAAAGCCCTGGAATCGGCGGTATCAGGAGATCAAATCTGGATCGCGAAAGGGACGTATTATCCGACGAAAGAAATCGATCCCGCCGATCCACGCACAAAGACATTCCAGATGAAAAAAGGAGTGGCTATTTACGGGGGGTTTCCAGCTGATGCAGAAGACGGTTCTACAGAACGGGATTGGGTAAAAAATGAAACAATCCTCAGCGGAGACTTAGGGATACAGCAAGACACTTCCGACAACGCCTATCATGTGTTTTACCATTATCAGCTAAACTTGGACAAGAATTCGTTATTGGACGGTGTGACGATTACCGGCGGGAATGCAAACGGGACCGGAAATCATCAAATCGGTGGCGGGATGTATAACAGGGTCAGTCATCCGAAATTACATAATGTGACGATACGCGGTAATACCGCCACTACTGGCGGCGGGATGGCGAATGATTACAGCAATCCAGTTCTGGAGAGTGTGACGATTCGCGATAATAGGAGTACGGAAAGTGCTGGTGGAATAGATAATAATTTTAGTAGCCCACTATTAACGGATGTGTTGATTCTGGACAATACTGCAGCTGAATATGCAGGTGGTATCCAGAACTCAGGAGGGGAACCGAAGTTAACGAATGTCGAAATTAGTGGAAATAAGGCCATCGCTTATGACGGAGGCGGGATCTACAACTGGAATAGCAACCCAGTTCTGAGTAACGTGACTATTCGTAGAAATAAGGCGAAAAGCGGCGGTGGGATGGCTAACTTGCAATTGAGTAGACCTGTTTTGAACCATGTGACGATAAGCGAAAATGAGGCTACTCAAAATACTGGCGGCGGGATCGATAATAATAACAGCCATCCAGTCCTGACCCATGTAACCGTCCAAGCAAATAAAGCGGGTACAACCGGAGGCGGAATCCAAAACTTTAAAAGCAGCCCAGTCCTAACAAACGTATTAATGGTTAGCAATCAGGCCAAAAGCGGAGGTGGTGGAATGCACTCCAGCAATGATAGTAGGCCCGTTCTCACGAATGTGACGATAAGTGGAAATAACTCTACGAGTGGCTACGGGGGATTGGGACATTCAAATTCCTCTACTACTTCTCTTCGAAATAGTATTGTCTGGGGGAATTCGAAGACGAATGCCAATATACAGGAATTGGAAATTGGTAATTCCCTTGTGAATTCCCCTGATCCCAAATTTTTACTTGTCCAACAAGGAAACTATCGACTTCAGTCTGATTCACCAGCCATTGGAGCAGGAAGTAGTGAGTATTATGAGAGGAATCAAACTCCTGATCTGTCAGGGATCATTACAGACATGGATGGCAATCCACGGTTGATCGGGGAAGAGATGGACATGGGGGCTTATGAATTCCAAGACAAGGCGGGTTTAACCAGTTTGGCGATAATGGGGAACCAGACAGCCTTAGCAATAGAACCTGCATTTTCCAGCTCCGTAGTGAATTATAAGACCATTCTATCTAGCGGTATCACTGAACTGATGTTTGCCCCGACACTAAAAGATCCGACATCGGTAGGCAAATGGAGAATTAACGATGGAGGGTGGTCTCCTGTTGTGAGTGGTTCTCAGCATGAGGTACAGATCAGCAGTGGTGAAAATAAGATTGAGATTCAGATTGAAGCCGGGCATGGAGAAAGTAAGACGTATACCGTGACGCTTTTACGAATACCGAAGCCGAACTTCACGTTGAGCCATACGGACTGGATCAATCAAGACGTGACGGTAACATTGAGTGGAGAAAGCGAAATGATGCTGGAATACAGTCTGGATGGGCAGCAATGGGTGGCATATGTGGGGCCATTCAAAATAGTGGAAGAGAATCAAACGAAAATATACGCGAGACAGACAGATGCCTTCCAAAATGTCAGCGAAATCGCAGAAGCCGAAGTGCGTATCGACAAAACGGCTCCTGTGATTACGCTAAACGGTGATGCGGTCCTGAGTATTCATCGAGGAAGTGCATTTAGCGACCCTGGAGCACAAGTCACAGACAACCTCGACCCAAATCCGCAAATCTCTGTAACCGGTTTAGTCGATACCAACAGGCTCGGTGAATACACCCTCACTTACGAAGCAGTGGACCATGCAGGTAATCAGGCTGTACCGGTCATTCGAACCGTAAAAGTTGTTCGCGAAGATGCTCTCCTCAAACCAACGATTTTGCTCGACCCATCTGGTTGGACAAAGGGTGATGTAGAGGTAACGGTGAGTGGAGAATCGGGTACAAAACTGGAATACAGCTTGGATGGGCAGCAATGGGTGGCATATGTGGGTCCATTCACCATACGGGACGAGAACCAAACGAAACTATACGCCAGGCAGACGGATGCCTTGCAAAATGTCAGTGAGGTTGCAGAAGCAGAGATACATATCGACAGAAGGGCTCCGGTCATCACCCTGAATTGGGCAAGCACGATGAGCATCTACCGAGGAAGCGTCTTCCAGGACCCGGGTGTGAGGATCACGGACAATATCGCAACCGGCTTGACACCTGTTGTCACTGGGACCGTCGATACGAACAAACTGGGGACGTACACCCTCCAATACGACGCGGCGGACTGGGCAGGCAATCAGGCTGCTCCGGTGACGCGCACGATACGTGTCATCAGCCGTCCTGTCACTCCACCTCCACCTGTCGAGGTTCCGGTTCCGGTCACTAAAGTAACCCTTACCCCGCAAACTTTGACGCTGACCGTTGGCGAGGAGTCTGCGACGCTGCAAGCAACGATCACACCGTCCAACGCCACCAATCGGGCCGTGAGCTGGAGCAGCAGCAATCCGAGCGTCGCTGCGGTGGATGCAACGGGCAAAGTAACGGCGAAACAGGCAGGGCAGGCCACGATCACGGTGACGACCGCAGATGGGAACAAAACGGCGAGTAGTGAAGTCACTGTCGTGGATGAAGAGAATGAAAAGCTGCAACTCGAAGTGTCACTGTCCGACATCCATCTGAAACCAGGCGCCTCCAAGTCCTTCAAGGTGTACGCCGTGGAAGGGGAAGAACGTACAGAGATCACGAAAAACAAGGACACCATCTACGACATCGACAATGATTTGATTTCAGTCAAACGAGGCAGAATCACTGCTGGCAAAAAGGCCGGGAAAGCCCAGATCACGGTTCGCTACTCGGGAGCAGAAACGACGATCACGGTCACCGTGAAGAAGGAAGAAGCAGATCGTCTGACTCTCAAAGCCTCTGACTCGTTGTTGTTGATCGAGCCAAATTTAACAGTAAGCTTTAGGGTTTACGCCGTGGGACCAAATACGCTAGAAAATATAACCCATGACAAAAACACCACGTACAGCATAGACAGTGATCTGGCGAAGGTAACGGCAGGGCGCGTGAAAACGGGCAAAGAAGAAGGAGAGACTGAGCTGACGATCCACTACCTGGGAGAAGAACTGACCATCCCCGTCGTCATCTCAAAAATAAGCGTCAAATCTCTAACTGCATCCACGCAGAAGCTGCTGCTGGAGATGGATGAGGAAAAGACGTTGAGTATCCGAGCCAAAATGAGCAATAAGAGGGAAAAAGATGTCACGGAACTCGTCGACTGGTCGTCGAGCACATCCGGTATCGTAGAGGTGGCCGAAGACGGCACGATCATTCCGCTCAAAAAGGGAACGGCAGTCCTTACAGCCAGGTACGGAGGCCGAAATGTGAATATCAGCGTCCGTGTGGTGGATGAAAAGGAACTGCAAGAACTGCATGCTACTTACAGCAGCCTGTCACTCGAAGAAGGGGAAACGGCGTCTCTAGCCATTACGGCCATTTATGAAAGAAATCACAAGGAGGATGTAACCGAGGAAGTGGAATGGAGCGTAGATGATCCTGAGATTGCGACGGTAGAGAATGGTGTCATCACCGGGATTTCAGAAGGCGTGACGACGATAACAGCCACGTATGCAGGAAAAGAGGTAGAGATTTCGATTAAAGTACAGAAATAAAGATCGGGAGTTTTCCTGAGGGAGGATCCGTAAACTAGGAAGGAGTTGAACGACGGGACATTTGTTCCTCGGAGATGAGAAAATAGCGCTGTACGCTTGTGTATCCACGATTGACGAGTGTTTTGCGATGCTTCGTGATGATCCAGCCGATATTGTGGTCATGGATATTATGCTTGGCGATCACAAAGCTTCCGGGCTTGACGCAACGCTTGATATTTCGACTCAGAATCCTCAGATAAAAGTCATTATGTTAAGTTCGCTGGACGACAACGATGAGATTTTTAATGAAGCCTATATGAATGGAGCCCATGATTATCTCTATAAGAACGAATTCGAGAGGTTGCCAGAGGTTATTTGTGCCACCATGCACAATCAGCATCCTAAATACGGTGATCGGTTAAGAAAGCTCGTCCAGGAAAAAAGAAAAGCCTGTTAAGTGATGATGTGCACCCCTTAAAGTAGACATTGGAAAAACCCCTACGGTTTACCGATGAAAACTTTAGGGGGTGCATTTTTATGCCAGCAAAGAAAGGTCAGAAGTTTAAGCATTATAGTGAAGAGCTAAAGTTGCAGGCCGTTCAGATGAAATTAGATGGTGTTTCCCACCGAAAAAATAGCGGAGAGGTTGCATATCCATGATGAAGGACAAATTAAGATGTGGATGCGGAAGTACAAGAAACTCGGAGAGTTTGGACTTCTGGATCAACGTGGACGCCGCGAGGAATCAGCTGTCGGCCTAGTCGCCGGGGTTTTTCATACTGTCCACTAAATGGGGTCTTGACCACAGTCGAAGATGGCTGGAGGGGGGATTTTTTGTTTTTACCAATGGCACCATTTTTTTATCAATTTCATCGTTTGCATTCATTGATATACTTTTGATTGTGTAATTGTATTGAAATAATATGTAAAAGTGGTGTAGAAAAATGTACATATGATTCGTGAAGAGGTGGCAACGGCAGACAAAACTAGCGGGGTGTTACGAAATGTGGAAAAAAACGACTGGACTTATATTGGTGATGATCATGCTCTTTGTTTCGTGGGCTCCTTTGGCATCCGCAAAGAAAGAGAAAGACCCGATGAGCGAAGTCTATGGGATAGACAGGAAAATCCTGGGAGTGCAGAAAACCCTGAACTTTTTGCAGTCTCTTGCCCAAAAAAAAGGTGACCATCAGCTTGCCAAAAAGATTGAAAAGCAGGCTGCTTTTTATTTTCAGAAAAATAAACAACTGCATGAGGGATTCGGCAGAATAGGAAAAAAGAAGAAAAAAAATGAAGACCAGCAAAATTTGTTGGATTACGGAAAGAAATTTAAGGACTTGCAAGCGGAATACCAGCAATATTCAGCTACTTACTGGAATGAACTTCAACCTGCTCCAAAAACCTCTTCTACATTGCTACTCAGATCCACTTTAGCAGTGGATAGCTCCGTATGGGACTCGTTTGAACCAAACGATGATTTTCCAGACAGCTATCCAATTACCAGTGGAAACCTCTATGTATCAAAATTATCCACAAACACGGATATGGACATGTATCGTTTCGATTCGGGTTCGATGGTAGGGACATTGACGGTTACTTTAAACGTTCCGACGGACAAGGACTACGATTTTATTGTGATGCAGGGAACAGATATGGTAATCGACTTCGGTATGGAAGAACAACCGGGGAAAAAAGAAGAAGTGAGTTTTCAAGTTGAGCCAAATACTTCCTATCACATTGTGGTTTTAAGTTATAAAGGTGAGTTTAGTACGACCTCAACCTACACGCTTGGTTTTAGCAAAGTTGTTCCGATCTTGGATGTAGCATCACCCATTGATATCAGTTTGCCAGCAGGAGAGATTCCTGCATACCGCTTTACAGCTCCTGTCAGCGGAAACTATCGATTCTTCACTAGCCCCTACGGCGGCTTTGGAGCACCGAACGATACGATGATTGTTTTGTATGCAGACGAGCAAATGCAAGAACTGATCGATGCTAACGATGATGCAGAAGAAGGGTCACTCTTTTCTGAGGTCAATGTAGTCCTCACAAAAGGAGTCACTTATTTTGTGTATGTGTCGCCTTATAAGCAAGATCATGATCTTCATGCCAGATTGACAGCCGTACTTGATGCAAAGGCGAATCTGACATCTCCTGTCCTTCACGAATCAGCGATCAATGACGGCTCTATCAAGGACGAGCAGGTTATTCAGTTAGAACATGGGGAGTTTACTTCGGATGTGGCAAATGGTGTTCGTGTCAATCATCTTCCCGAAGGACTTACATTCAATGTGACACGTAACAGTGAGACACAAATTACGATTCTCTTTACGGGGAATGCTCTCTGGCACGAAAACAAGCATGATGTCATGGACGCGACGGTAACGATTTCAAAAGATAAGATAATCGGAGCAGGAGCAGATGTGGCAACGGCTACATTCACGTTCGACTTTTTGGATACAGAAGAACTGAAAGTGGACACTCCCCAAGATGTAAATCTGAATGTGGGACAAAATCGGATTTTTAAATTTACTGCACCAATGACCGGGGATTACGAAGTATTCACGACCTATTACGGAGCTGACCAGTCCCAACTCTCAAGCAATACCGTTCTTGCATTATTTGAAGATTACAGCCAGACACGTCGACTTGCCTACAATGATGACGGAATAACGCCGCCTTTCTCATCGTTATTGGCTTCACTCAAGAGTGGACAAGACTATTACGTAGTGCTGTCCAGTGCAAATGGCGGCAGCGTCCATGCTCGTTTGGGCGTACGTTACCTTGGCGTCGAATATATCTACAATCAGCGGGGACAACTTGTTCTTATCAAACAAGGCGGGAACATATTGACCGAATTCTTCTACGACGGAAACGGGAATTTGATAAAAAGGGTTGGTCAATAAGGATGTGGAGGAAATGTAGGATGATTTCATCAAAATGGATAAAGAAAACGCTTAGTATGTTGCTCATTAGTTCCTTGTTGTTACCTAATATTGCGAATGCGGAAACAAAGAGCACTACCCAGGTTTCCCGCGCTGCTTCCGTTCAAGGGGACGATACGAAGAATTGGATAACGGCATACAAGGATTCCCTGGAAATGGCCAAAATGCAGCCAGAGATTGGCCCAGAGGACATTCCTACTTTTTCAAAGGAAGAGGTACTGAAATGGGAGTGGGATTCTTTTCAGGGTAAAGAGGTCTGGAATATGTACAATTCATTCGACCGAAAGGCTCTCCAGATTGTGGCATACTTCTACCCGTCGTTTGACCGCTTTTTGTCTCATTCTGAACAGGTTGAAAAGTACGAATGGACAGATGAGAAAGTACTGCAAGCTATTCAAAATCTTCCTGGTGCCGAATATGATCAGTTAGAGAAATTTGTACCGTCTATTGCAGATTTTTATCGAAAGGGATTAGAGCGGTCAAACACTCAATCGAAAATTCCGTTACTAAAACAACCGTCATCTTCCTTGACTTCTACTTTGCCTGACGCCATGTATGATCAGAAAGGTCTCTTGTACAATTACGCAAGAGCAAATACAGATAATCCAGTGGATGAACTATACAGGGCAGCAAATGTAAAGGAAATAGATTTACACCTGGATGGAAAACATGGAATGGATCTCTCGATTGAAAGGCGTTATTCATCGTTAGATTCGATGCTGTCAAAGATCTACTACAGTTCTAGTGGCAGTAATAAAACCACTTCTTTTTCGGGGTATGAAGATGAATATCACATGCCAAATGGCTGGAAACTGAATTTGCCCCGATTCGAAGAGGTGGATAAGGGAAATGTGGGTTGTAGCTATAGAGATGGTTTCTCCGAATATGCCTGTTCTTATAGAAGTGAAGGGACACGATATGTATTCACCTTGGATGACGGAACTGTACTGGAGTCTTCTTCAAAGACCGGTACGTGGGTGAATACCCCGTATGATGGAGCAAGCATGTCGGGATATGGTGAAGGGACCATGGAGAATGGTAAGAAGGATATCGTGTCGCTCTATGTCAACGGTTACACGTATGCTTTCCAAATCGAGAACAATGGCGGAGATGGAGTAGAGGATACTCATATCGTCACGAAAACAAACGCCTATGGAGACAAAATTATCTATCGGATTCCGGAAGATAACCGATCAGATATTGAAATCACCGATAGCGTCGGGAGGGTGGTCGTACTCGATAAAAATGCCCGAGATGAAGTAGAGCATATCTATGTGTACGAAAATAGCTCAAAAACGAAATTATTGAAGCATGTTCAGTATGCATGGAATACAGCCCCGAATACCGACAGGATCTTAGAACATGATGTGAACGGTGGCGGGAGCAAGATCATTGCGGAGTACAATTACCATGATCCCGGTTTGTACGGGCAGGCAGAATTTAATTTAAAACCGAATTATTATTTTCCTGCTGCTGCAAATAAGGAAATTTCTTTGGATTACAACGAAATGGAGTCGACTGTTTACACCAATGAGGATATAACGAAACGTGGAACAGTCAGCTATAAACTGCTAAAACAGGTAACGTATCCAGTAGAAGGCTTGTCGATGACGTACACGTATAGTCCATACAAGCCTCAGGAACCCGATTTTCTAAAACGGGGGGTTGTCAGACTATATCATGACGACGAAAAACTGACGTATACCAGCTACCATCCGGTAACATCCGTAAACTTTCGATTTGCCAAGACGCTGCATCCAGATGCTCCGACTGCACAGACGTATTCCTTTACCAAATACTATCCAAAAGGAAACCAGGAAATCTGGAAGTCGAACAAGGATAAGTCCGTACGTTTACAAAATCAATCTGGACGCAATGGAGCAAAAATTGTCACGCAAACCATCGAGGCAGGTCTGCCGAATCAAGAGAAAACGTTTATAGTGAATGCAGACAAGAACTATTTGTTGCAATCCGTAAAGACTTACCTGGGTGGTGGCAGTGAGCAGGAAACCATTCAGGGGCGATTGTCGTTCTCGGAAAAGGGAAGAAACTACGATTATGTTCCGATATCCTATACGAGCTATCTGTACAACGGGCGAGAGACGAAACCGAAATACAAATTTTCCTTTTTGGGACGGCCTGCTTCCATGACAGAGGACCAAGACGTCTATCAATTCTTGTTAGAACCGGACAGCAGCAGAATGCCAAAAGTATTTTCCCGACTGTCAAAATATGCACAAATGATCGAATACAGGTACAATCGATATGGAGATACGATTGAAGAGATCGACCCAAAAGGGAACATCAAAAGAATGCAGTATCTTCCTGTGACGGGAACCTATTTACGTTTGCCGTCTGAGGTAGAAATAATCGCTTCGGGAAATCCAAATCATTTTCACAAAGAGATATATACCTACAACAACGAAAAATTATTGGCATCCGAGACGATTGTAGACTCGTATCCAGACGGAACATCAACAAAGGTAGATCAGGTAGACAGAGCCTATGCGTATCAGAATCGTATGCTATCCTCGATGACCGAGACGAGCAAGGGAGCAGATTCCAAGAAGATCACGCAAACGATTGATTGGTACGATGATCTTGGATTGTATCCGGCCGCAGTAAGCCTACAGGTTGAAACAGAACCCGGGATACAATCAACCCTATTCCATTACTTTGATTATGATGGATTGGGCAGACTTGCAGCACGAGCGTATCCAGATGAAAGCTATGTTACCTATCAATATGACATGCTTGGAAGACGTACGTCAGAACAATTTACGAACCAGGACCAGACAAGGGTCGTATCGTATGCTTACGATGATATAGCGCGCAAAGTGACCGTAACACTTCCGGATGGCTCCAAAACTTTCACTCACTTCACGCCTTTTGGTGACGTGGAGTACAAGGGACAAGTGGGAACAGACGGAACGATTCGACCGTTGCTGTACAATACCTACTCTTTGGATGGGAAACATCTGACTTCCAGTGCGCCCTATGCCATACAGGAACGTGCGACTACGTATCTATATAATCAGGACGGAACTGTCTGGAAAAAAATTGATCCGATCGGCACAACGGTTTACCTGTCAGCAAACAGTGTACGCGACGGC
The DNA here is from genome assembly GCF_000503775.1 of Brevibacillus panacihumi W25. Classification (GTDB taxonomy): domain Bacteria; phylum Bacillota; class Bacilli; order Brevibacillales; family Brevibacillaceae; genus Brevibacillus; species Brevibacillus panacihumi_A. Next base: position 482,650 of record NZ_KI629787.1, read on the forward strand.
AACCAGTATGTACCATCTCAAACCAGGCTAACTCTTCATCCAAACGGGCTGCAAAACATCCAATACTTCAATCGCAATGGGCAACTGGAGAAAGATATCAGTCGGACGGGAGAGCAAGACCAAAGTATAACAACTACCTATGATCGTAACGCCTTTGACCAAGTCATTCTCAAGACCGTGATGGATCAAACAGGTGAACAGCGTGCCTGGAAATACCGCTACACAACAAGCGGAAATTTGGTATACCTTCTCGATCCAGAGAATAACAGCTACCAGTATGGGTACGATGCCTACGGTAATTTGGCGACTGTGGCAGAAAACAACAGATTGACGATTAAGAATCATTACAATGCCATGTCCTGGAAGATCAGTGAGCAAGATGTGCCATCGGGAGCAACAGAGTCGTATCGCTATTTTCCTAATGGGAAGCCCGCTACCTTTACAGATAAGGCAGGAAATATTCATGAATATGCCTACACTCCATTTTATGACCTGTCCAGCCTGACAACCAAAGATGCTACGGGTGTCATTCGCAACAAAGAAACGACGGAGTATATCCCGAATACTTCTTTGGTGAAAAAGGAAACGAACAGTAACGGTCCGAATCTAGATCCGACCAGCAAAACATACAGAGAGGTACAATACACCTACGATCCCTTCCAGCGGCTGAACAGCTTGATAACATTCGGCAGGGAATACGGGATCGGGTACCAAGATCGAGATGATCAGATCGATCAATTGGGGTATCCGGATGGAACGGTTATTTCCTATCACTATGACCCTGCGGAACGGCTGCAGGAGGTAAGCAGTGATCTGACAGGTACGATTCGCTATGATTACCACAACGACAGCACGGGAGAAAGCTACAGCGTTCAGTATCCGAATGGCCGCAGCATGGTGAAGAAAATGGACTCATTCGGTCAGGTAGCAAATCTGACGCAATCAATAAAAGAAGAGCCCGTATGGACAGAATCAAATCAATATGCATTTGGGAATGTCACCCAGATTCTGCGCAACGGTACCGCCTATCAATACGCATATGACAAGGTTGATCGTCTGACGGACGAGGTATTCCCTGACAACAGCAAACGATATTCGTATGACCAGCGGGGAAACCGGGCAGCTATGGATGGCAAGGTGGCAAACACGAATGGTACCACCACCTATACCTTCGATGAACGCAATCGGCTAAGAAGTATTACAAACGAGGGGACAGGAAATGCTGAATCTTACACGTATTTTGGGGATGGGCTGCGGGCAACCAAAGCAGCAAAAGGCTCGCAGACCAACTATGTGTATCTAAATGGCAAGGTCATTGAGGAACTGGACGAGTCCGGAAACGCCAAAGCCCGCAACGTCTGGGGAAATGAGTTGTTGTTCCGCAAAGACTATGTGACAAAACAAAACGGGTATTATGGCTACAATAGTCACGGGGATGTCGTGTCCATCTCGAACGAAGAAGGGAACGATGTCAATCTCTACGAGTATGATGCGTGGGGCAATATTGTAACCAAGACTGAGGGAATGGCCAATCCTTTCAAGTACAGCGGGGAGATTTATGACGAAGCGTCAGGATTTTATTATCTGCGTGCGAGGTATTATGATCCGAGTATAGGGCGGTTTATCTCGGAGGATACGTATAAGGGGCAAGTGGATAATCCGCTGAGTTTGAACCGCTACACATATGTTCACAACAACCCAGTTAACAATATTGATCCTACTGGGAATTGGTGTGAGTCGGCAGATGGCAGATGGTCACATGCAGGTAGTTGTAATAGTTCCTCTTCATCGTGGAGTCCTGATTATGAGCACATTGATAGTAGAGAGAAATATGATGGAAGACCTTATGGAGATCGTTTCACAAAAGATGATTTATCAAGTTATGATAAGTATATTCTTTGGATGAGAGGGGATAACGAAGTTTACCTTAATTCCAGTAGAGAAACTCAGTTGCAGTTACGACAGTGGAATCTACAGGAATATATGGCAGATCAGATAGCAAGAGGTTATCCTGATTTTCTTGCAGGGTTAAATCTAGATCCAGACGCACTAACCAACTATCCAAAACTTACCGATCATTCTGTAACAACAGGTAGGAATCTGCCAACTTCTAGCAGACCAAATTCATCAATGGATCTTATGGATGAAGATGGAAATTTGAAAACAAGAAGATATTTTGGATCTGATGGAAGAGCATTACGAGATGTAGATTTTACTGACCACGGAAATCCTAAGATGCATCCGAAAGTACCACATGAACATGATTGGGATTGGACAAAAAAACCACCCCGAGGACGATGGAGGTAAGAATGGAAGAAGAGTTGAGATACACTTTTGAACAACTTGAAGAAGATTTAGGTTTAGGGCATGAGATAGAGTTCGTTTATCAAGGAGAAAAATATTCAATAACCCAGACTGATAAAGGATGGAACATTATGAAGTTCTACGATTATGAGACACTTCAAGTTTTCCATAATGTGATGGATTTATTGAAGGATGCTAGAATAAAGTCAAAGCAGCTTAAAGATATTTGGGTTGATGTTGAGGTTACAACAATCTTCTAATCATTTACTACGAACCCCAAACGAGAAATTATCTACTCGTCTGGGGTTTCTTTTTGTCCATGCAGCCGCCCTCGAAGAGGGGTGGGTAGCGAATGAATCACTTTACTTCAAGATTAAGAACATAACCCTTGTTCTGTCCGTACCTATATTCACGAAATGGAATGTTCGTACCGAAATGCTCTTAAAATATACCCCTTCTCTGGTTTAGTTCCTCAGCGGATTTCCTTTAAAATCCCCAGTTACCATCATTAATCCACGTATTTTGCTTATCTTCGCTTTCTCCCGTTTTTTAAATCCATGAAAAACGAACTAATAGTCTTACTGTTTCGATAGGGTGGATGAGAGGACAAAAAAATCTTCTGATTGCAACTATCCAGATGGATGTAACGATTATTAGTTTGAAAAGGGATATGAAGCTAAAAGGAAGCTCGAAACTAATGAGTATGGTATCCCGACGGGTAAAGGCTCAAGATCGCTTGGATTTGGAGGGATATATGAAATGCGTGGTGCAAATGGGGCTAGGGTATACTTTAAGAATGTTGAAAGTGGAATCGAGGTTGTGGGTAAATCTAATAAGGTAAATCAGGCTGATGTTATTAAAGTCCTGAGAGACCTTTACGGTAAATAACCGAGGGGGGGAGATTTAATTGGAGAATTATGTGATAAAATATCCTCCATATTTTGATGAAATTGAGGATATAGAAAACGATAATATTGATGTTTTTATTGAAATTATTTTCGTACATGGATAAAGAGGGGGTTGACTTTATTCCTGCTGCACCTCCAGAGATCATCGTAAAGAAACTTTCAAAAGAAGTAATAGAAAAAGCAGTAAAGACCTATTTGGAAGATGATTCTTATTGGTTAAAGCTATACTTTTTGGCAGGAACGAATGAAGGATTGTTTGATGTGAAGGAAATGGACAAAATATTAGACAAGATTAAAAGAACAAATAAAGATATTTTTGGATGATTTTATCCCCCAACCGAGGATCAACGCTCGTATGGGGGATTTTTTTGCCCTTGGATTCGCCCTTGAAAAGGGGGGCAATTGAAATAAACCCCACCCAGTGCCGAATGAACCGCTTTATCTACTGATAGGCAATATAACCCATTCACGCTTCATCTTTGGCAGTTCTGTTCACCCTTCCACAGACTAACGCACAGGGGAGCAGTACAGTCTCTTCCCATTGCTCGATTGCTATGCTATCGAAGTCTACGACTTCCTGTGAATATTGCAATTCATGAGGACAAAGACGGCGTATGTGATACCTGAAGTACCAGTAAAGCAGGCTGGATGATAGAATAGTAGAAATGGTGGCAATTGGTAAATAGTTGCCACCAACTTTTTAGAAGTAACAACGGTTTATAAACTAGGATACGTATAAGGGGCAAGTGGATAATCCGTTGACTCTTAACCGATATACGTATACTCATAATAATCCGTGGAGGTTTGTTGATCCGAGTGGTCATATGCCTGTATGGTCTCTAAGACTTATTTCTGAAACATATGATTCAGGAGTGGTTGCTGATTGGGAAGCATCAATGATGGTATTTGGTGGTAATCTCGCTTTAGGCAACGGAAAACATCCGTCAGTTTATACACCACTTCATGAAATTGCACAAATTAATGTTTCTAAAAAGTTATATGAAATGACTGGTCAAAAACCTGAACTAGAGAAGAGTTTAGAAACAGGTGAGACAGAACTATTTGGGTTACTAAAGAAAAAATATGAAGCGGATATTGTTCTAGGTAATGAGGTATGGGAAGTAAAACCTTTAAATGGTGAAGACCCCAAACCGCAACTTGAACTATGTAAAAAAATAGGGGGGTTAACCGAGGGCAAACAGTTAAAACCAATATCAGGTATAAGTGTATTTGACCAGATTAAGATGGAAATTACATTTCCTAATAAGGGTGAGGCAATTTACGGTATGTATATTCAAAATGATAATGGTACTAGAACTACATTAACCACTGCGGCTGCTGCTGCAATAATAGCAAGAGGACTTGTAAAAATGACACCTGCCGGAAGAAGGTTTTCTCCGGGCTATTAGGGAGGGAGAACTATGACAAAATGGGATGATATTAATACAATATATAATGCACCTGTCTTTGCTGTTAATAAAGGTTCTATAATTAAGCTGAGAGTAGAGTTGGATAAGCCTTTAGAGGAATACGAAAGAGATTTTCTCAGTTCTTTCATTGACTCTTGGACATTTCCGAGGGATGGAAAATATATAAGGTCATTTAAAGTGCTTCGTTTTTTTATAAAAGAGAAGTTTTTTGAAGCTGAATTAAAATATCGAACAAAAGATAATGATTCTGACGAATTAAAATTGCTTTGTCAGGATCTAATTCACTACTTTAATTATTACCAATTTCACATAGTTAAATGGGAGAGTACACTTCTTTCTGAATAGGTAATAACTGAACCTGAACCCCAAACGAGTAACCAACTACTCGTCTGGGGTTTCTTTTTGTCCATGCAGCCGCCCTCGAAGAAGGGTGGGTAGCGAATGAATCACTTTACTTCAAGACTAAGAACATAACCCTTGTTATGCCCGTACCTGGTTTTATGAAATCGGTTGTACGCACCGAAATGCTCAAAAATGTACCCTTTTTTGGATACTTTGATCAGCACATTTCCATTAAAATCCCCAGTTACCTTCGTTAATCCACTTATTTTGCTTATCTTCGCTGTCTCCCGTTTTTTCAAAATCCATGAAAAACGAATTAATAGCCTTACTATTTCGACAGGGTGGATAAGAACTACTACGGTATCACCGAGTCTATTGGAAAAACAGATTGGGGATTTAAGTATCATCTGCACATTGAATTGTCTCATGAAGCCTACTTATATATCTCCTATCAGCCATACCATGAGCCGAAATCATTCAAGCACTCTTTGCGTATCGAAACGCATCCAGACTATTTGTCAGAGTTCAAGCACCTATTAGATACGCTTTATCAGAACGCAAGTTTGATATGGTTTGTTCGCTGTGATGTCGCATTTGACATTCCTGCCCCGATAACCAACGTGTTTACTTCATCAAAGACGGGACGGCGGATGAATCTGTATGAGGAGACAAGATACTTTGGTAAAAAGAGTCAGCGTCAACAGGCAGGCTACTGTAGGGTGGATGACAAGAGGAAAGAGCGAGAGGAACCGAAAGGCAAGAAAACAGTGGGGGAACTAACCAGAGTGGAAATTGTTTATCGACCTGCTGAAAAGATTCCGATGGAGTCGCTCATTCAGCATCCCCCTCAGTTTAACAACTTGTACTTCTGTCAAGTTCTGATCAACGAAAATGGCGGCAGAAGCTTGAAAACAAAGAGAAGCAAAAAGAGTACGACGGCGGTATTGAGAACATAAAGCTAGGCAGTCCAAAAAGTAACGTACGCAGCCCCACGCTCGCGTAAAACAAACCGTATCAATGAGTGGAACAAGGACATTTTACCCGACAAGTCACGAAACCAGAGTCTGTAAAATATTTTGTGTAAACTCTCAACCTCTAAACTACAATGAGGAGTAGAAAGGTTGGGAGATTTTTATGATGTCAAAAGAGCAGATCAAGCAGTGGATTAAAGAGAAAAACATGAAGTCAGTGGACGACGTACAGTCAGCGTTAAAGGATCTATTCGCAGACACGATCCAAGAAATGCTGGAAGCTGAAATCGAGTCCTCTCTTGGATACGCCAAGCATGACATGAAAAACAAGAGGACAACCAACAGCCGCAATTGGTATAGCAAGAAAACCGTCCGTTCTGAGTACGGGGATGTTGACATCCAAGTCCCTCGAGATATCGAGAGGGTGATTTTGAGCCGAACATTGTAAAGAAACATCAATCCAATGTTACAGGGATCAAAGATCAAATTCTCGCCCTCTATGCTAAAGGCGTATCCACACGTGATATCCAAGACCATCTGCAGCAGCTCTATGGCATCGAAATCTCACCAACGCTTAACGAATAAGATTGTACCGATGCTCAAAGAGTGGCAAAATCGCCCCTTGCAAGTGGTTTATGCTGTTGTTTTCCTTGACGCCATTCACTTTAAGGTAAAATAGGACGGAGCCATCGTCAAAGGACAACTTGTAAGGAACCCAACAAGAATTCCATGGAACTAGATGAGGAGGGGTTATGTTTGGTTTTAAAGTCTCTTGAACTTTTTGGGGAACTCTTGATGAAGAAAGTACGAGATGAATCAATAGAGATGTCGGATAAGATTATCGTGGGGCAAGTTAAGGGATAATAGGCTTAGTAGTTTCAATGAACTATTACCCGAATACGAAAACATTGAACTAATCCGCGCTCTAATCCCCAGAGTAGTAGATATTACTTTGCATCATCTCTTATGGACAGTCGAACAAGAGGAAAGAATTGATGTATTAATGCAAGATGAGAATGGAAATATGACAAGTATTAGAGAGTTAAGTGATGGACTACCGGGCGAATTGTACACTGAAAGGGGATGGATTGTTCGGTATAGTCAGCAACGAAATCAAGAAGGGTAGATATAGCTCCTAGTGGAATTCACCGGAAAAATACCGCGTGGAAATTTTACAGACCGCCATGATTTATAAATAGAAAATGGGAGCCTTAGACGGGTAAAAAATATTCGTTTAGGGCTTTTTCCTTTTCATTTGTAGAATCAATCAGCAAAGACTACTGAGAGGTAAAATACAGTTTCGATCCCTTTCAGTGACTGAGCAGCTCTCGGCAGGCTTTATGGGATCGAGACGATCAGATCGATCAATTGGCGTATTCGGATGGAACTGTCATCTCTTATCAATATGACCCTGCGGAAAGGCTGCAGGAGGTAAGCAGTGATCTGACAGGTACGATTCGCTATGATTACCACAACGACAGCACGGGAGAAAGCTACAGCGTTCAGTATCCGAATGGTCGCAGCATGGTGAAGAAAATGGACTCATTCGGTCAGGTAGCAAATCTGACGCAATCAATAAAAGAAGAGCCCGTATGGACAGAATCAAATCAATATGCATTTGGGAATGTCACCCAGATTCTGCGCAACGGTACCGCCTATCAATACGCATATGACAAGGTTGATCGTCTGACGGACGAGGTATTCCCTGACAACAGCAAACGATATTCGTATGACCAGCGGGGAAACCGGGCAGCTATGGATGGCAAGGTGGCAAACACGAATGGTACCACCACCTATACCTTCGATGAACGCAATCGGCTAAGAAGTATTACAAACGAGGGGACAGGAAATGCTGAATCGTACACGTATTTTGGGGATGGATTACGTGCGACCAAAGCAGCAAAAGGCACCGAGACGAAATACGTGTATCTAAATGGGAAGGTCATTGAGGAACTGGACGAGTCAGGAAATGTCAAAGCCCGCAACGTCTGGGGAAATGAGTTGTTGTTCCGTAAAGGCTATGTGACAAAACAAAACGGGTATTATGGCTACAATAGTCACGGGGATGTCGTGTCCATCTCGAACGAAGAAGGGAAGGATGTCAATCTCTACGAGTATGATGCGTGGGGCAATATTGTAACCAAGACTGAGGGAATGGAAAATCCTTTTAAGTACAGCGGGGAGATTTATGACGAAGCGTCAGGATTTTATTATCTGCGTGCGAGGTATTATGATCCGAAGGTAGGGCGGTTTATCTCGGAGGATACGTATAAGGGGCAAGTGGATAATCCGTTGTCGTTGAATCGGTATACGTATGTAGAGAATAATCCTCTCAGATATAAAGACCCTACAGGTCACTGGAAAGACGGAGACGAATATATTCAAGGCTCAACTAGAGATACTATTGCTCTATGGACGGACGTCTGGGAAGAGGCAAACAAAGCAGGAAACAAACAGCGTATGCAATTTGCTGAGACCGAAGCAGATAATGCAAGGACAGCGTACTGGAGTAATTTGGGTGCTTCTATTGCAAAAGACCTTGAACTAAGACCCACCGCTGTTCTTTTTGCAGGAACTACTGCAACAATGCCAAGGTCTGGTTCTGGTTCAGTTTCAGGTGGTGCAATAGGATGGGCGGCTGTAGCGGCAACGATATTGACCATTGCTACACAGGACACCTCGACAAGCACTACGACTTATAATTATAATGGACAAACCCTAATATTCCGTGACGGTTCGGGTACAAACACTAACCTGACCCCAAGACCAGTGGATACAACAGGATTATCATACTTTTTAGCACCAGTGTTTAACAAATATACGTTCACTTCAATAGATGCAGTAAACGCAACTGGGGTTTTAAAGGCTGTGATTGACAATCCTGCTACTGGGCACGTTAGTGTCTTTGCAACAAACCCTGCCCACCACAAAGCGTGGATTACATCAAGACCTGACGCAGAATCAAATCCTTATTATTTAACCATTGTGCTAAAATCTATCTCAATTAAGGGAAGGTAAAGAAAGGAGGGGGAGAATGAACGAGAGGATTGTTACGATTAAACTAATTGACGATAAGGGGCACAGTCAGGATACGAACCTTTATGTACGATTTAGAGAAGATAATACTGTTCATCTGATTCTGGTAGGAAATTCTCTATATTTAGAAAGCAATGAAGCAACGTATGTTCAGAGTCTTCTTGAGTTAATAACAAAGTTACCAGAAGGGTATCAGCTAAAGTTCTTGAATAGTGTACAATCTACAAATGGTAATTCAATAGACATACTAACGGTTGAGGAATATATTGCCGTTACTAGACAATATGACCCTGATGAACCTCAATTAAGGTTCAGACTAATGTGCGACTTCAGAGGGATAGTCTTTGAAGCGGAAGCTATTGAGGATTTCTCCATTGCATTACAAGCACTTCAAGACAAAATGGATGTATCCTTTAACATTTGTGCTTATTGCTCAAATGCTGATTTCAGGTCAACTGGAGGAGAAGACTTGAGACAGGGTTGGTTCTGTTTACGCGACGTATCAAATCGTCATCCTGATTTACCGTGGTTTCAACGAGAAGATGAATTTCAAGAAGCATACTCAAACGTCAATGCGTTCCACTGGTGTCCAAGTTTTGTAAAAGCAGTGGATAGAATGTTTTAATGTGTTAGTAGAGAACCTCAAACGAGTAGTCAATACTCGTCTGGGGTTCTTTTTGCATTTGTAGCCGCCTCGTGAAAGGTGTGACTGTTGAAACAACCCCACCCAGTGCCGAATGAACCGCTTTATCTACTGATAGGCAATATAACCCATGTAATACCCGTACATTGTTTTCATGAAAGTTGTGTACGGACAAACACTGTTGCAAAAAGTACCCCTAATTCCCCTTTCTTCCCCATTGATTATTCCATCAAAATAGCCAGATACCATCAATTTTTACCGCAATAACCTTATCTTCGTTTTCTCCCTGTTTTTTGAAAATCCGATATGGACGCAACTAACCTAACCCCCATTTCGATAGAGACGGTGAAAGGACAAAAATTTTTCTGCAATGCAACAATCCGCAAGGATGGAACGATTATTACGATGCAAAGGAACATGAAGTAAGAAGGGCTATCGTAACTAATGGGCATGGTGTCCCGACTATGAAGAGTGTAAGGGTCAAAACAATCTGGTGACGACCAGTTTATATACAGAATTTGGGAAGGTCATGTGATAAAGGCTAGCCGCCCTCCCCTCTAATTAAGCCAGAAATTCATCAAAATTTTTGGAGGGGGAAGAAAATGAGCAACATCAAGCTGTCGATTGATAAGATTGTCATTGAATACAAGGATGTGCATTGGAAATTCTTTAATCCATTTAAGCGAAACATCTGCGACTACTACTTGTATCACCGAGTATATTGGAAAAACAGATTGGGGATTTAAGTATCATCTGCATGTGGGCGGTTACGGAAGAGGACTCGCCATGTATCTAATCGAAAACAAGTATGAGGTAAAGGCTGTCAATCCTGCTTTAACGGTATCCATGCGGAGAAGCAGTCCAAACAACAAGAAAACAGATGCTTGGGATGCGGAATGTGTGGGTCGTATCCTGATTTCCAACTTGGATACATTGCCAAACGCTAATCCGCTTGACCTCTACTATGCAATTTCCCAACTGGTAACTAGAAGAGCAAACATCGTTAGCGTTTTGACTGGACTAAAACTCCAACTCCACCAACAGCTTGGCTACCATTATCCAAGCTACAAGAAGTTCTTTTCACAGGTGGATGGAAAAACAGCACTAGCCTTCTGGCGAAAATATCCTTCTCCCAGTTGTTTGAAGGGGGTGGGAGTGGATGAACTGGCTAACTTCCTTTACAAGAAAAGCAATCGCTACTTATCCACCAAGAAGGCAGAGGAAATTCTCTCTCTTGTGGAACAGGACGGTGACACTAGTAAGGACTACCAAGAAGCAAATGACTTCCTAGTGAAAGATGTGGTTCGAGACATCATCATCCGTGAGCATCAGCTAGACCAAATTGATGCTGAATTGAAGAAGCACATGGCTTTATTGGATTACAAACTAGAAACGATGCACGGAATCAGTACGGTCACGGCGGCGGAACTAATCGCAGAGATTGGCGACATTTCACGCTTTCCTAATGCAGACAAACTAGCTAACTTTGCGGGGATTGCACCCGTACAGCATAGTTCAGGAAACAAGCAGAAGGCAAAAAAGAGCAAGCTAGGCAATCGTAGCTTGTATGACATTTTCTACAACCTCGCTATTCGTATGCTTGGCGTATCGAGGGGGGAAAAGAAGCCGAATCATCCAATGTACCATGCTTACTATGAGAAGAAGCTATCAGAAGGCAAAACCAAGTGGCAAGCAATCATCTGTGTCATGCGAAAATTGGTCAACGTCATCTACAGCATGATGAAGTACAAGACGGAATACTAAATGCCAGTTTTTCCAGAACGGGCGGCATGATCAACAGGGTGGTAACTTTAATGAGTTGCCACCTATCCTTTATACAGTGACCGCTTTATCATGGAGGATACGTATAAGTAAAAGGTAGACATGCAAGTGTCTACTTATGTGATCCCATGAAAAAAACTATGATGAACAGAGGTAGTTTTCGTGACCTAGGAAGGAGTTGATCGACGGGAAAACAGTATAACCGTGGATTCACCCTTTTTTCATTGGCGAATGAACATGTATACTTTACATAAAGACCATGAACAAAAGGCGGGTATCCATGTTCTTCTTCATGTTTTTTCTCATGTTTGTCAGTCTGACATCTGTAAGTATCCATTTGTGGGTGAACCATCGGGGAAACCGTCTGATTTTTTGGGCGTCTCTCGTAATCCTGTGCGCCGGTTTGGCAGGCTTGCAGATTTTCCTTGAAAAAGGCTGGGTTCCTTATGCAACCGACCAGGCGCTGAATGTGACCGTTATTCGTGCATCGATGATCGTGACGGCCCTTTTGAACATGTTCATTAATACGTTTCCTTACTACGGAATGCTGCTATTTTATCTGATCTACAACGGCATGTATACCTATCAAAAGTGGATTCCCGTCCTCGCAAGCATTCCGCCAGTATTGACCTTGCTCTTCTATACAGATCTAATGGCAAATCGCGTCGATAATGGATTTGTAGCGGCATGGGGGCTATGCTATGTATGCCTTACAGCTTCGCTGGCTGTTCGTCCCATCATACAGGCGAATGATTTCAAGGAGCGAGTCAGCCACGTTTCGATTGCGTTTGTCTTTCTTATTCCGCTGATCACATTGAATATGTACCATTTCTCTTCTTCCCCTGTAAGCGATCAACTGATGACGCTTATCCCTTATATCAGTATCACGAGTTTATTGCTTATCACGATTTTTTATTTACGGGATGCTTTTTTGGGAGTAAGACGGAAATCGATACATACCGTGCACGTAGGGACCGGATTAATCCACCATTCCTTAAAAAATTCGATTGGAAAAATTAAGTTGAACGCATTAAATATTCGTAAAAATATACAGGTGGGGCAGTACGAGAAGATCGAGGCTTATGTGGAAAATTTATTGCATACACACGAATCGATGATGGCGATGATGGCCAAAGTCTCTTATGCTACGAGTGACAAGCTGGCTTCCAAGCAGGAAATGCAGGATATCTCCGCCATCTTGGACGAAGTCTTAGAATCCATAGAAGCCCTCCCAAAAATTCGAGTTGAGAAGCAATATGTCCCCACATTTTTGTTTCTTGATAGGATCCTCATAGCCGAATGCCTGCAAAATATTTGCAACAATGCCGTGGAAGCGATGCGGGAAAACGGATCGCTTTACATTGCACTTGAAAAGCAAGCCCAAAAGGTACTGCTTACCATACGTGACACGGGTTGCGGAATGAACAGCATACAATTGCAAAACATTTTTGAACCCTTCTATTCCACGAAGTATCGAAGTGGCAAGCATTTTGGCCTTGGCATGTATCAGGTGAAAAAGGTGATCGAAGCCCACAGGGGCAAGGTGGAGGTCAGAAGCACCCCCAACAAAGGGACGGTTATTGTCCTTACATTTCCAGCAAAAGGTTGAGAAAAACGATGAGCAAAATAAAAGTTCTTTATGTGGAAGATGATCCGGATTGGAGGGAAGGACTTCAAAGTTTTTTCCTCGGAGATGAGAAAATAGCGCTGTACGCTTGTGTATCCACGATTGACGAGTGCTTTGCGATGCTTCGCGATGATCCAGCCGATATTGTGGTGATGGATATTATGCTTGGCGATCACAAAGCTTCCGGGCTTGACGCAACGCTTGATATTTCCACTCAGTATCCTCAGATAAAAGTGATTATGTTAAGTTCGCTGGACGACAACGATGAGATTTTTAATGAAGCCTTTATGAATGGAGCCTATGATTATCTCTATAAGAACGAATTCGAGAGGTTGCCCGAGGTTATTTGTGCCGCTATGCTTCATCCGCATTCCAAATACGGTGATCGGTTGAGAAAGCTCGTCCAGGAAAAAAAGAAAAGCCTGTTAAGCGAAGGAGATCGTCAACTGCTTAGCATGATCTACACAGGCAAGACGCAGACTCATATCGCGAAGGAGCTTCATGTAAGCCTGGCCGCAGTGAAAAAACATGTGGGTAGAATAATGAAGAAATTCAATTGGGAGCACTCCAGCAGCGAATTGGCTGCTAAATGCCAAAAGTGGGGGCTGCTTGAAGTCGATAGGAACGAAAAAGAATGAAAACCGTTTTTTCTCTTGTAAAAGGCGAGAGGCAAGGCGGTTTTTCTCTTTTTTATGGCAATGGTAGACAAAAAACTGTCTACTTACTATCGACATGATGTGCATGGTATCCTCCTTTCAAAACAGTCGGAAGTAATGGAATGCGGTGTGGCAAGTACAAGGGGGAGTAAACGAGTGAATCAGAGAACGAATTGGATCAGGATGCTGGTATTGGCCCTATTGCTTGGTCTTGTCCAGGTGTTACCAATTACCGGTGCTAGGGCAGCAGGAGATGGGGAAACGATTTACTATGTGAAGATGCAGGGGAACGACGAAAGCAGCGGAACCACTTGGGATGATGCTTTCGCTACCTTGCAAAAGGCACTGGAATCGGCACAGTCGGGAGATCAGATCTGGATTGCCGAGGGGACATACTACCCTACGAAAGAATCTTTTGCTAGTGATGCACGTACGAAAACATTCCAGATGAAAAACGGCGTAGAGATTTACGGTGGCTATTCAGGAATGGGAACGGAACGCCATGTGACCGATTATGAGACGATTCTCAGCGGTGATATTGGCGTTGTAGGGGATCAATCCGACAATGCCTACCATGTTTTCCATAACCGGAACGTAGACCAGACCGCAAAGCTGGATGGGGTAACGATTACGGGCGGATATGCTTCGGGCTATTACGTCTATGATCAAGACGGGGGAGGCATGTATAACTACCAAAGCAGTCCTACTCTTCGCGATATAACCTTTATTGGGAATACAGCAATTAAAAACGGCGGCGGGATTGCGAATTCCAATAATAGTAATCCTGAGCTAATACGCGGACGGATTGAAGATAATAAGGCTCCAACTGGCGGAGGAATGTCTAACAGCGAGAACAGCAATCCTACTTTGTATCACACGAAGATAAGCAAGAATAAAGCGGAGTATAATGGCGGCGGAATCTACAATTATAAAAGTAATCCTGCGCTGACTGATATGGAGATCAGCGAGAATGAAGGAGGTGTTTTTGGTGGCGGCTTGTATGGTTTCGAAAGCAATCCCATACTTACTAGGGTCGAAATAAGGAAGAATAGAACGGAAAGGTCTGGCGGTGGCGTACATATCACCCAGGGAAGCCATGCTGTGTTCACGGATGTAAAGATTATTGAGAACGAGTCTGTGACCGGAAGTGGTGGTGGGATCTCAAACGACAGAAGCAATCCTTCGTTGACTAATGTGGAGATTAACCGAAATAAAGCTGGTTCTGACGGTGGCGGGGTCTATTATTTCTCAGAAGGTGGAGTTTTTACTAATGTGACGATCAGGGAGAACACGGCGACTGGAAATGGCGGCGGGGGGTATTCAAGCACCAACAGCAAAGCTACCCTCACTAATGTAGAGATCATAAATAATCAGGCAAAAAATGGTGGAGGCACCTATCATTATTATAGTAACGATGTCATGACTAATGTGAAGATAAACGAAAATCAGGCCATTATTGATGGTGGGGGTATTTTTAATTATGGCGCAAGTCCGAGAATTTCCGGTGCAGAAGTAAAAGGAAACAGCGCAGGTAACTCCGGTGGCGGGATCTATAGCAACGGCGCCAAGAATGTGTTGACGAATGCGGAAATAAGCGGGAATCGCGCGAATATGTCCGGCGGCGGGTTGTATAATATTGGCGGCAAGCCTGCTTTAACCAATGTGACGATTAGCGGGAATGAAGCGGATGTGTCTGGTGGCGGCATTTTCATCCGGAACTCCGATTCTGGTACCATTCGAAACAGCATCGTCTGGGGTAATGCAAAAGAAGCAATCTATTATTATTCGGGTTCTATTCAACTCTCTCATTCGCTGGTAGATACTGACCCTAAGTTTATTGATTTTGCCCAAGGGAATTATCGCCTTAGCGCAGATTCGCCAGCCATTGACCAGGGAAGCACCCAGTATTATGATGCAGGTCTCACTCCCGATCTGTCTTCCATCACTACCGACATGGATGGCAATCCACGTTCTGTCGGGAACAGTATCGACATGGGGGCCTATGAATACCTGGATAACGAGGCTCGATTGGACAACCTGCTTGTAAAAGAGGGCAACCGTGCGTTAATGTTAGCTCCCGAATTTTCTAGTACGGTGACGAGTTATCGGCTGTTTGTGAACCTCGGTGTGACTCAAATAAAGCTTACCCCAACGCTAAAAGATCCGTTAGCAGAAGGGGAGATGAGAATCAACGGGGGCGCGTGGTCTCCCATCGTAAATGGAGCTGAGCAGGAGCTGCAACTGGGAAATGGCGAGAATGAGGTCCAAATACAGGTGACCGCAAAGGATGGTACCGTAAAAAAGACGTACACGGTGAAGATCGACAGTCTGCCAAAACCTGAGCTCACGGTGAGCCATTCGGACTGGACCAATCAGGATGTGACGATTACGGCAACGAATCGAGAAGAGGGAGCGAAGCTGGAATATAGCACAGATGGTCAGAATTGGTTGCCTAATTCTGATGCAGCCAATCCGAATTCCATTGTCGTGACCAATGAGGGGAGTTATTCCGTATACGTTAGACAGGCAGATGCCTCGCAGACTATCAGCGAGATCGCGGAAGCCGAGGTGCGGATCGACAAAACGGCTCCAATGATTACACTAAACGGTGATGCGGTCCTGAGTATTCACCGAGGAAGTACATTTAGCGACCCTGGAGCACAAGTCGCAGACAATCTCGACCCAAATCCGCAAATCTCTGTAACCGGTATGGTCGATACCAACAGGCTCGGTGAAAATACCCTCACTTACAAAGCAGCGGACCATGTAGGCAATCAAGCAGTACCTGTCATCCGAACGGTGAAGGTCGTTCGCGAAGATGCACTTCTCGGCCCGACGATTTCGCTCACCCCGTCCGGCTGGACTAGGGAGGATGTAGAGGTATCGATAAGCGGCGAAGCCGGCGCGTTACTGGAATACAGCTTGGATGGTCAGCAATGGGTGGCATATGTGGGTCCATTCACCATACAGGACGAAAATCAGACGAAACTATACGCCAGACAGACAGATGCCCTGCAAAATGTCAGTGATGTTGCAGAAGTTGAGGTGAGAATCGACAAGACCGCTCCGGTCATCACCCTGAATGGAGCAGCGACGATGAGCATCTACCGAGGAAGCGTCTTCCAGGACCCGGGTGTGACGATCACGGACAATATCGCAACTGGATTGACACCTGTTGTCACTGGGACAGTCGATACCAACAGGCTCGGTGAATATACCCTCACTTACGAAGCAGTGGACCATGCAGGTAATCAGGCTGTACCGGTCATTCGAACCGTAAAAGTTGTTCGCGAAGATGCTCTCCTCAAACCAACGATTTTGCTCGACCCATCTGGTTGGACGAAGGGTGATGTAGAGGTAACGGTGAGTGGAGAATCGGGTACAAAACTGGAATACAGCTTGGATGGTCAGCAATGGGTGGCATATGTGGGTCCATTCACCATACAGGACGAAAATCAGACGAAACTATACGCCAGACAGACAGATGCCCTGCAAAATGTCAGTGATGTTGCAGAAGTTGAGGTGAGAATCGACAAGACCGCTCCGGTCATCACCCTGAATGGAGCAGCGACGATGAGCATCTACCGAGGAAGCGTCTTCCAGGACCCGGGTGTGAGGATCACGGACAATATCGCAACCGGCTTGACACCTGTTGTCACTGGGACCGTCGATACGAACAAACTGGGGACGTACACCCTCCAATACGACGCGGCGGACTGGGCAGGCAATCAGGCTGCTCCGGTGACGCGCACGATACGTGTCATCAGCCGTCCTGTCACTCCACCTCCACCTGTCGAGGTTCCGGTTCCGGTCACTAAAGTAACCCTTACCCCGCAAACTTTGACGCTGACCGTTGGCGAGGAGTCTGCGACGCTGCAAGCAACGATCACACCGTCCAACGCCACCAATCGGGCCGTGAGCTGGAGCAGCAGCAATCCGAGCGTCGCTGCGGTGGATGCAACGGGCAAAGTAACGGCGAAACAGGCAGGGCAGGCCACGATCACGGTGACGACCGCAGATGGCAACAAAACGGCGAGCAGTGAAGTCACTGTCGTGGAAGAAGGGAATGAAAAGCTGCAACTCGAAGTGTCACTGTCCGACATCCATCTGAAACCAGGCGCCTCCAAGTCCTTCAAGGTGTACGCCGTGGAAGGGGAAGAACGTACAGAGATTACGAAAAACAAGGACATCATCTACGACATCGACAATGATTTGATTTCAGTCAAACGAGGCAGAATCACTGCTGGCAAAAAAGCCGGGAAAGCCCAGATCACTATCCGTTATCAGGGGGAAGTAGCGACGATTACGGTAACGGTTAAGAAGGAAGAAGCTGACCGTCTTACTCTCAGAGCCTCGGAATCGCTATTGTTGATCGAGCCCGATCTAACAGTAAGCTTTAGGGTTTACGCCGTGGGACCAAATACGCTAGAAAATATAACCCATGACAAAAACACCACGTACAGCATAGACAGTGATCTGGCGAAGGTAACGGCAGGGCGCGTGAAAACGGGCAAAGAAGAAGGAGAGACTGAGCTGACGATCCACTACCTGGGAGAAGAATTGACCATCCCTGTTGTCATCTCTAAAATAAGCGTCAAAGCTCTGACTGCATCCACGCAGAAGCTTCTGCTGGGGTTGGACGAGGAAGAGACGTTACGCATACGAGCCAGATTGAGCAATAAGCGGGAAAAAGATGTCACGGAACTCGTCGACTGGTCGTCGAGCACACCCGGTATCGTAGAGGTGGCCGAAGACGGCACGATCATTCCGCTCAAAAAGGGAACGGCAGTCCTTACAGCCAGGTACGGAGGCCGAAATGTGAATATCAGCGTCCGTGTGGTGGATGAAAAGGAACTGCAAGAACTGCATGCTACTTACAGCAGCCTGTCACTCGAAGAAGGGGAAACGGCGTCTCTAGCCATTACGGCCATTTATGAAAGAAATCACAAGGAGGATGTAACCGAGGAAGTGGAATGGAGCGTAGATGATCCTGAGATTGCGACGGTAGAGAATGGTGTCATCACCGGGATTTCAGAAGGCGTGACGACGATAACAGCCACGTATGCAGGAAAAGAGGCAGAAATTTTTATTAAGGTGTGGAAATAAAGGGATAGACGAAAATGGCCGGCATCATCTAAGTTCCAAAGTACATGAAGCGGTTTGATATCAGCGTACGAGAGTTGTTTTTGCAAGAGAAAGTATAGAATAGGCTTTCCCACCAGGCATTGGATAGAGGTGGGAAAGCCTCTTTTTTGTGAAAGTAGTGTGGGTTCCATTGGTCGAACGTGTGCTACCGCTTTTTGTCTGCTTCACACCATTTCAAAATAGTCAAAGCGTAGATCTCAATTAACTTGAGGAAATCGGGGATGTGAATGAATTCATCAGGTGCATGAGCATTGCCTCCTGAAGGCCCGAAAATGACCGCAGGAGTGGTGGAATACCTATTGAACATAAATGAATCACAGGCGAACGGAGCTCCCTGAATGGGAAGACCGCCCGGTACGGATTCGGTTCCCGCGTCCTGCAGCACTCCAAGTATGGGGTGATCCTCGGGAAGTCCGGTACCGGGCAAAAAGCGGACTTTCTTTTCTATTACCGGGGGGATCGCGGACAATATCTCGTCCTGCTCGACGAGGGGCTGGAAGAAACCTGTGAATTCAGCGTACAGTTCTTCTTCCGTCACCCCGGGATAGCATTGAATCCAGACATCAAAAGAGCAACTGCTCGGAACCCGATCCCCCAGTTCGAGGTTGACGTCTCCTGCACGCAGAACCTGAACCAGTGTCGGCAGCTCTGGATTGTTCATATAGAGAGGGTGAACGTTGGCGTGTTTGTTACGCCACTCATGATACTGTCGAATGATCTCTAGAAATCGAGCGGCAGCAAAGATCGGGTTGACTGTTTTCTCTCCGCTGTAGGAACGGCCTGGTCTGCCTTGAAACGTAATCCGAAAATAGCTCCCACCTTGTGCGGCTGGGCAAATGGCCAAATTGGAGGGTTCTGGGATAATAGCGGCATCTGCCCGGTAACCTCTCAACCGGCAGGCTAGCGTTCCGTTTGCTCCGCCGTATTCCTCGTCTACCACAGATTCAATGATTACGTCGCCTTTGATACGATAATCCAGATCCCTCAAACACTTCACAGCCATCATGGCGGCAACCATTCCACTTTTCATATCAAGAATCCCCAGACCATATTGGACATCGCCCACAACCTCACCGGCATAGGGATCTTGCGTCCAGGTGTCAGATCCTTTTGGTACCGTGTCCATATGCCCGGAAAAAAGCAGAGACTTCCCTTCGCCACTCCCCTTTAATACGCCAACTACGTTGGGGCGATTCTGATAATTTCTCCCGTCGTCTAAAAAGGCTTCATGCATCTTTAAATCAGGAACATCCGTAGGAAGAAAAACGTCAGTCTGGAACCCCAGCTGCTGAAGTTGACGGTTGATTTCCAGTTGTACCAACAGTTCGCTACCGTAAGGGTATTGGTTTTCGCTGGGAATGCTGACCAATCGTTTATTCGTGTCCAGAATCGATTCAAGATGGACCCTTATCCAGTTTCTTATCTCCTCTACCGCCATGAGAAAAACCTCCCTTTTTCGCCTGGTACTGATTAGTTATCAAAATATTCTGATGATGATACTAACATTGTTTTTTGGGGTTGGCAATCTTTTTATGACCGATATTCAAAGCAAAACAAAATGAATCAAAAATAAAATGTTGAAATATATTTTTGTTATGTTATTATTTTCTTTAATATCGGAAAAGTCTGAAATTTCAAAAAGGAGGTGTCACCTATGAATCAGGAGCGGATCATGTCCGCCCGTCAACTGATAAAGCAATTTGATGGAACGACAGTTTTACATAGCCTTGACCTGGAACTGCGACCGGGAGAAATTCACGCATTGGTCGGGGAGAACGGCGCGGGAAAATCAACGGTGATCAAAATACTTTCGGGTGTTTACCAGCCAGATGGAGGGTTTGTCGAGTTCAACGGGCAGCCTGTCAAAATAACCGATCCATCCGTAGCGCATAAACTAGGGGTTTTTACGGTTCATCAAGAACCTGCCATGATGCCGCAGTTATCGGTAGCAGAAAATATCTTTATGGGTTTTCATCCGTACAAGAAGTTCGGTATCAGATGGATGGATCGAAAAGAGATGTATCGTCAGGCTCAGAATTTGTTTGAACAGCTTGGTGTTTCACTTGATATCAAGCAGAAAGCGTATCAGCTTAGCATTGCTCAGCAGCAGATGGTAGAGATTGCAAAAGCACTTGTCCATCAAGTAAGGGTCCTTATTCTAGATGAACCAACGGCAACCCTGTCTGCCCATGAAACAGAGGTTTTGTTCCGAATTGTCAAGCAACTGAGAGACACCGGTACCGCTGTTCTGTTCGTTTCCCACCGACTGGAGGAAGTGTTTTCTTTAACCTCTAGGATAACGGTCATGAGAGACGGGGCAAAAGTAGGTACCTATCAAACATCGGATTTAACGGAAAAGCAGTTAGTCAGCTTGATGGTGGGCAGAGAGATTGAGTTGTCCAGATTTCGTAGTCAGCAGATTGAACGTACAAATCCTTTGCTTTCAATTACGGACCTCTCCAAAAGCAATAGCTTTTCTAACATCTCCTTCGACTTATACCCGGGAGAGATACTCGGGTTATCTGGTCTAGTTGGTTCTGGCCGTACCTATGTGGCTGAGGCTATATTCGGCATTCATCCTGCTGACAGTGGGCACATCCGAATTAACGGGTTGAATGTCCGGATCCGCAGCGTAAGTCAGGCGATTAAACATGGCATTGTTTACGTTCCGGAAGATCGTCACCGTCACGGAGTAGCTTTGGAAATGAATATCTTCTCCAATATCAGCGTGCCAAGTCTCAAGCAGTTATCCCGTTATGGAGTAATTCAAAAGGCAGAGGAAAGCAGCCTAGCGCAGCGGATGATGGAGAGGGTTCGTATACGAGCTTCTTCTATTCGTCAGAAAGTGGGCGAGTTGTCTGGCGGCAATCAACAAAAGGTCGTATTCAGCAAATGGATTTCTTGCAAACCCCGCATCGTTCTGTTAGATGAGCCTACTCGGGGAGTGGATATAGGCGCAAAAAAAGAGATCCATCGCATGATACATCAGCTTGCAGAAGAGGGGGCAGCAATTCTGCTCATTTCTTCAGATCTCCCCGAGGTGCTCAGCTTGGCTGATCGGGTTATGGTCATGAGAGAAGGAAAAATGGTTGCAGAAGTGGCCCAAGAGGAGATAAGCGAGGAGATCATAGCTTCTCATGCCGCAGGTGTCCACGTGTAATTTGATGACATCAATCAGAGGAAGTGATGAAATATGCTTTGGAAAATCGGTAATAACCGGGAACTTTCTCTTTTCTTGTTTATTTGCCTGCTCTTATTCGTCTTTGCTGTAACGACACCCTCCATGTTGGCTCCAGGCAATGTGGTGGACCTTTTACATAACACAGTCGTCATTTGTATTCTCACCCTCGGAGCAATTATCGTCATCATCGCGAGGGGAATCGATTTATCCATCGGTGCGATCATGGGCTTCGTTACGTTGCTGGTCGGAAAGCTTGCCATAGCTGGATGGCCATTATGGGCGATCATTTTGGCAGGCATGATGACGGGGATTATAGCCGGCTGTGTGAACGGGGCTCTTGTTACACTAACCAAGCTTCCTCCTATTATCGCAACCTTGGGAACGCTGAGCATCTATTCAGGTGCGATGTATATGGTGACAGAGGGCCAGTGGGTGACGAACCTTCCCGATTCCCTTTTGGTTCTGGGGAGTTTTCAAATCTTTGGGGTTATACCAGGCCGAATGGCCATTATGGCGCTGATCTTATTAGGGACGATTTTATTCTTACAGGTAAGCGTAAAAGGCCGTCACATCTATGCTGTTGGGAACAATCCGATTGCAACGCGGCTGGCTGGGATCAAAGAAAAGCGAGTTGTATTCCAAACGTACGTGATTGCCGGTTTGTTATCCGCTATAGCTGGTATTCTCTATATTTCCTATACCGGATTTTCTACGCCAACCACGGGAATTGACATGCAGCTAAAGGCAATAGCGGCTGCCGTAATTGGGGGAGCAAGTGTGTTTGGCGGAAGAGGAACGCCGTTCGGGGGGTTATTGGGCTCTTTTCTGCTTGTTATCATCGCGTCTAGTTTGGTGTATTATCATCTGCCGGCGATTTGGAATCAGGCGGCGGAAGGGGCGATTATCCTGATTGCCGTGATCGTCGATTCGATACTGGCCAAGCAAAGCAGCAAGAAAGCAGAGGTGGTATGACATGGTGCGAAAGTGGTTATCCAACTGGACGCTTATGGCTCTATCGGTTTTTCTACTGGAAATGATCTTCTTTTCGATTTTCACTCCTCACTTCCTCTCCTTCGATAATATGTCTACCATGCTCACGAACTTTTTGGTGATTGGCATTATGGCTGTGTCCATGACGTTTGTGATTATTTCGGGCGGTATCGATTTATCTGTAGGTTCGATCATGAGCTTGTGCGGTGTCATCATGGGGTTGATCTGGCAATCGGGGGTGAATATATGGCTGGCAGGACTTCTTGCCATAGCGGTAGGAGGGATGGCTGGCTTTATCAATGGGCTATTGATTGTCCGAACGGGTATTCAACCACTGATCGCCACTCTCGCTACCTTGTTTATATACTCCAGCTTGGCTTTAGTGATCGGGGGAGAGAATTCCATCTCCGGTTTTCCTGAAGAGTTTTTGGTTCTTGGCGTCGGCCGTCTTTTCGGTATCATCCCGCTGCAGTTGTTGATTTTTGCTGCGATTGCCCTGTTCTTCGGTTTTTTGTTGCAAAAAACGGTTTACGGGCGCTTTGTTACATTTATTGGAAATAACGAAGCATCTGCCTTTTACTCCGGGGTGCCTGTGAATACGATCAAAATTTGGACGTACATCTGTTCAGGTCTTACAGCGGGTATAAGTGCGGTCATTCTCGGATCGTATTTTGCTTCCGTAAGAGGCGATATGGGATACCAATATGAGTTCTTGGTGATTACAGCATGTCTGGTCGGTGGTGTGAACGTCTTCGGAGGGGCTGGCACCATTAGTGGAGTGGTGATTGGAACGTTCATCCTCGGTATGCTGGGCCAAGGGCTAAACATGCTAAACATCTCGTCGGTGGAGCAAAAAGTCATAACCGGAGTGATTCTGTTGTTAGCCGTAGCGATTCAGCAGATAAATGTGTACATCTCCCGTCAACGTCGCACATCCCCGCCAATTGGAAAGGGGGTGAAGTCGAAGAGTAGCGCGGAAATAGATCGGGTTACGGGGTGAGTCGTTAGACAGGGGAGTGTTGTGAAAATGAACGAAAAGGAGCAAATGACGATGACTAAAATAGAAATTCCTTCTTCAGAATTTACAGCGAGAGTGAACCGACTGCGAAAGCTCATGTCCGAACGGCAACTGGATGCATGTTTTGTCTACGGCGATGAGTACCGCAGGGAAAATTTGCGTTATATAAGCAATTATTGGCCGCTGTTTGAGAGAGGGGCGGCGATCATTCCCAGCCAAGGAGAGCCGATTGTACTGGCTGCACCAGAAGGGGAGATGGTTTGCCGTGAGATGAGTGCATGGCCAGATATCCGGGTGATTCCCGATTTTGCTTGCGTGACGGTTCCGGACGAAATCGACTACCCTCAAGCTAATTACACGAATTTTCAATCTATTTTTCAGGGATTGAAAGAAAGACACAGCCTGAAGCGCATTGGTATTGTCGGACTCGACGCGATGTCGACGAACGTATGGACTGCCATCGAGAACAGTCTGGAGAATATAGAAATCGTGAATGCTAACGATCTGTTGTTTTCTTTACGGATGGTGAAAACGGAACATGAGATCCATTGTTTGCGGGAAGCAGCCAGGATGGCGGACGAAGGATACAAGGCTCTGTTGAAAGAGGCAGCTATAGGGAAAACAGAGCTGGAGCTAGCGGCGGCAGCTCATCAGGCAGCGATGCGGGCAGGTGCTGAGTTCATTCCATTCTGCATTGTTTCCAGCGGAAAACGTGTAGACACCATCATCGGAAGAGCGACACAGAAGGTGATCGAGAATGGTGATATGGTGATGGCGGCGTTGGCTGTGCAATATGAAGGATATGTGGCGACGATTGGTTTTCCCTTTGTGGTCGGAGAGATCTCCGAGGGACAAAAGGCATTGATCGATTTATTGATCGAAGCCGAAGAAATTGCACTTTCACGACTGCGAGCGGGTACGAAACAAGGGTGGCTCGTAGCGGGCGTCAAGGAGTATTTCAACGCAAAAGCAGTAAGCCAATACGATCTCTATCCTCCGTTGCACGGATGCGGGGTTGCGGAAGCCGAATCTCCTTACCCCAATGAACAATCTACCGATACTTTCGCTGTGGGTATGACGGTAAACACGGATATTAGCCTGTTTGGCCATCCAGACGGTTCCAATCGAATTGAAGAAGGGCTGATCGTGACCGAAGAAGGATATGAAGCGATGTCTCCGTTGGTGCGGGAATTATGCAGACAGTGGAAAGAGACAGGGAAGATCAGCGTGTAATCCAAACAAAAGGGAGGTTTACCAGATGAAAAAGAGATCGCTGCTCTTACTTGCTCTCCTCTTGGCCTTTGCAACCTTGCTTGCTGGATGTAATGTAGTAACGACACCTGCTACCGAAAATAAGGATTCAGGTGCGAATGCCAACTCTTCTGTCGACAATTCGCAAAACAAAACAGACCAAAATATCAAAGTTGTTATGATGCCCAAGGCAATTGGAAATTCGTACTTTGCCGCTGCCCATGAGGGAGCAAAAACGGCTGCCGCTGACATCAAGATCGATCTTACATATAATGGACCCACTACGCTGAATGCCTCGCAGCAGGTCTCGATGATTAACGGGTACGTTTCTCAAGGGTACAACGTACTGGCTGTCTCGGCTGCCGATCCCACGTCCCTCGTCCCTGCTCTACAAACAGCAAAGCAGAAAGGGATAAAGGTTGTGACCTGGGATTCCGATGTTGAGCCGTCTGCCAGAGATTTCTTCGTCAATCAAGCGACCTCCGAAGGGATCGGAACGACACTGGTCAAATTAGTGGCGGAAAAGTTTAACGCCCCCGTCGATGTAGCGATTCTTTCTTCCACACCTTCCGATCCTAACCAGATCGACTGGATAAATTCGATGAAAAAGGCTATTGAAGAAAAATACCAAAACGTAAACATCGTAACCACGCAGTATGATAACGGTCAGCCAGATCAAGCCTTGAAAGTTGCGGGCGATCTGATCAAAGCATATCCGAATGTGAAAGCGATTATCGCACCTGAATCGATCGCTTTGCCGGGTGCTGCCGAGGCTGTTGAGAAGGCGGGCAAAAAGGGTGAAATCTATGTAACGGGTTTGGCTAATCCGGCAGTGATGAAAAAATATGTTCACAATGACACCGTTGAACACTTCGTCCTTTGGGATGTGACTGATCTGGGTAAATTGACCATGCATGTCAGCAGAGCCGCTGCCGATGGGACCATATCAGAGAATGGTACGTTTAAAGTGGAGGGCTTGGGTGAATTTGAAGTGAAGGATGGGGTCGTTTTGCTAGGCTTGCCAAAAGTATTCGATAAGTCGAACATCGATCAATTTGACTATTAAGGAAGATATACCGAGGCCTTCAGCCATACCCTTGCTGAAGGCCTCTTTCACAATCGAGTATGGAATCCGAGTAAACTTTGTGCATCCTGATGCAGTCCTGCAAGGCCATGCGTCTTACCTAGCCGGCGGAAACTACCCTCCTTGCAACATCAAGGAGGTGCTTACCATTCCCATTTGCTTTCCTTCAAACCCATTTTTTCCGCGATGGCGTAGGCGATCGATTGTTTGATAGGTTCAAGAGAGTCTTTGGTACAACCTGATTCTGGCTGATAGTTCAAGTCTTGCGCTTTTTTGAGATCAGCTTCAGACAGGTTGTTCGTCTTTTGCGCCTGTTCATAGCAGGGAGGCGAAATATACGTTTGGTGCGTATTTTCCAAAATGATGCGGGTGCTTGCCGGGGGAGCAGTCTCCACCTCGATCGTAAATGCGCCGATGAATATGATTCCCATACATAGAACAAGAAGAATGATTCGTTTCATATGATCAGCTCCAGCCCAAAAAAGAATCGTTGCTTCATTTTAGCATTTCATTTTCCTGTTTATCATGGCTAACTATGACTAATTTGTGCCTGCCAGAGTGTTCAGCGTGGACTTTCCGAGCCAAAGCTATTGCCCATGAAAGGGCTAAAATGACTGTCGTGAACATATAGATTAAATATAAGAAGATGAAGCACGAAAAAAAGAGACTGAAAATAGATAGAATGTAAGATTTAATCCCTGTTTTTGTTGACAGTATGTAAGATTCAGAATGTTTCATTTTTTCATATATTTACAGATATGATAGAAAAATAGATGTACTCAGGGGGGATTAACGTGAGGCGTAAGAAGTTGAATATCGTTCTTGCCTCGGTCTTGTTGGCCGCCATGGCACTGGCAGGCTGTAACTCGCAAGGTTCGGCTCCAGCCCAAAACACGAATACCCAAGCCTCTGGAGGTAGTGCGGAACCATCGTCTGGCGGTGGGGAAAAGATTTTGATCGCCACCCAAAGCCCGCTTTCCGGTTCTCAGTCCGCGATTGGGGATGCGATCAAGACGGGGGCTGGCTTTGCGATCGAACTGCGAAAAGAAGAGTTCAAGAAACTTGGCTTTGACCTGCAGTTATTCCCTCAGGATGACCAGGCCGACCCGAAAATGGGCGTTTCCAACGCGGAAATGCTCGTAGCCAACGCTGATGTATTGGGCGTAGTCGGCCATTTTAACACAGGCGTCGCAATCCCGTCCTCGGTAAAGTATGAATCCGGCAGCTTGGTGATGGTATCACCGGCAAACAGCGGCGTCACATTGACAGAAGAAGGCAAAAAGACGGTTCACCGGATCTGTGCGCGGGATGATGCGCAAGGACCAAAAGGGGCCAAATACGCAAAAGAGGAGCTCGGCGTGACATCCGTCTTCCTGATCCATGACAAGACCGCCTACGGTCAAGGGCTGGTTGATCAGGTGAAGGCGCAGTTTGAGAAGGACGGCGTCAAGGTGTTGGGCTATGAAGGGGTAAACCAGGGGGAGAAGGATTACAACTTTGTCGTGAATACGGCTGTAGCCAGCAACCCTGATCTTATCTATTTCGGCGGCATTTATCCCGAAGCAGGCATTATTATCAAGCAGGCGAAGGAAAAAGGCTACCAGGGCAAATTCATGGGCGGGGATGGCATCGATTCCCCTGACCTGCTGAAAATTGCCGGAGATGCCGCGGTAGGGGTCTATCTGACTGCCTTGGCGGGGGACGCCAAACAGACCGAGGAAGGCCGCAAGTGGGCAGAAGAGTATGAAAAGGTCATGGGCAAAAAACCGGGCACCTATTCCGACTACGCATTTGAATCCGCCAATGTGATCCTCAACGGAATCGTGGCTGCCACCCAGGCAAACGGCGGGAAAAAGCCAACTCGTGATCAGATTTTGGAACAAGTCCACAATACAAAAGAGTACCAGGGCAAATTCGTAAAAGTCACCTTTGACGAAAAAGGGGATAATAAATACGCAGACGTCTTTGTATACAAGTTTGAAAAAGAAGGCACGTCCTTCATTGGAAAAGCGGAATAACCTCAGTAAATACCAAAAACCGATGCGAATTATGGGCATCGGTTTTTTACGTGCACTCGGTTAAGAAGATGCAAGAGAGAAAGGAAGGATTGCCTGACGTGGGAAAGGAATAGAGTGAACATTCTGTCTATAAAAGGAGGGGAAAGTGATCCCGATGGTTCATTCAGCACTTCGGCATTTTTTTGAGGAATTGCCAGAATTTCCGTTTCCTTATGTTTGTTTGTATACAGAAGAATTGTCTCTCGTGGCGTGGAAAGTCCGCCATGATTTGCTGCAACAGGACATCAAGGAGCGTCTGGAAGAGATCGAACAGGCGATTGACAGGCGGGAGGGCGCTGCAGCTCCGCACATCTACGCTGAGCAGATGGAATTGGATAATGAGCGCTTTTGGCTGGTCATTCATACGGGAGGAGAAGCGAGCATCGATTTACGGCATTGGCATCTGGTCTCGGTCCTGATCAGCACGCAATGGAAGGAAAAAAAGCTGGCGGCTGAAATGATGCTCCATAATCACTACCAGAAGCAGATCGTCGAGACGATCTCGGAAGGCTTCATGGCGATCAACCGCAGCGGGGAAATCGTCTACGTGAACAAACAAGGAGCCGACATTCTCGGAATTACACTGGGCGATACGATTGGCAAGCATTTATGTGACATCGTCGACTTCCAACCAGAGGTATTGTCTGTCCTGGAAACAGGGAAGGGGTGGGTGAATAAGGAGTTCTTTATCACCATGCCCAAAAAGGGGAAGCTGCATCTGATGAAGTCGGCGATCCCCGTCTTCGATGAATTGGGCAAAATCATTGGCGTAATCGATACCTTCCGCGAGATCAAAGCCATTCGCAACCTCGTCACCAACATGGTGGGAGCCAAAGCCTTTTTTACCTTTGACGATATCATCACTCATTCGGCTAATGTACAAGAGCTGATCCGGCAATCGAGATGGGCTGCCCGGGAGGATACCAACATCCTGATCGAGGGGGAGAGCGGTACAGGAAAAGAACTGTTTGCCCATGCTATTCACAATGACAGCAGGCGGGCAAGCGGGCCGTTCGTCGTGATCGATTGCTCCTCCATTCCCCGTGAGCTGGTGGAAAGCGAATTGTTCGGCTATGTAGATGGTGCTTTCACCGGAGCGCGAAAAGGGGGAAGGCCCGGCAAGTTTGAACTGGCGAATGGCGGGACCGTTTTTCTCGACGAGATTGGCGAAATGCCGCTGGAGATACAAGCCAAATTGCTGCGCGTGTTGCAAAGCCGGTATGTCGTGCGGGTAGGCGGATACGAGCCGATCCCGATTGATGTGAGAATTATCGCAGCCACCAACCGAAATCTGGAGGAAGAAGTGGCCAAGCGCAACTTTCGCCTCGACCTCTATTATCGTTTGAACGTGGTCAATCTGAAGATTCCGGCACTGCGCGAAAGGGTGGAGGACATCTTGATGCTGGCGAATTATTTTATGCGCAAATTTGAGACAAGCAAGCCTGCTCCTGCCGCGCTCGCCCTATCCCCGGTCGTACAAGATGGCTTGCTGCGTTTTTGGTGGCCGGGCAATATTCGGGAGCTGGAAAACATGATTGCCCGGGCCTGCGTTTTTGCCAAAGGGGACACGCTCGGACCGGAATTGTTTCCAGACAACCTGTTTGCCAGGGAAGCTCCCGTCCAAACCCGCCTGCATGAGCCTGTCCACAGTCTGGATGAGACGGAAAAAAATCAGATCCGGTCGGTGCTGCGAGAGGCAGACGGCAATAAAAGCACAGCAGCCAAAATGCTGGGAATCTCCAGAAGCACGCTGTATCAAAAGATGAAACGCTACGGACTGACTGTGTAGATTTCGTACATTGTCTGAATTTCGCACACTGGCACTGTACGTTTTTCGTACAAAATCCGCTGCTGTCTGCTGCAACTGGAGATGAACCGACTCCGCAGGCCTGTTCCTTCGATTGGCACGAAATGTGTAATGTGTGATCGGTGAACGGATCATGCAAAGGAGTGAGGGCTTTGGAAAAATTGATCATCACAGTGGCGCCGACAGGAGCAGTTACGACACGCAGGGATACGCCGTACCTGCCAATCACCCCCAAGGAAATCGCGGAGGAAGTCTATACGTCATGGAAAGCCGGGGCTTCGATTGCTCACATCCATGTGCGCGATCGGGACGGCAATCCTTCGATGGATTTCGAGACGTTCCGGGAGACAGTGGAGCGCATCAAAGAAAAATGCGACATCCTGATCAACCTGACGTCTTCTGGCGGCTTGAATCTGCAGGAAGAAGAACGCTTGAAAATCTGTGAATTAACCCCGGAATTTGCTTCGCTGGATGCCGGTTCGATGAATTTCGGTCCGGGAGTTTTCCTCAATCCGCCCGATTTTCTGGAGCGGTTGGCTGAGAAGATGAACCAGTATCAGGTTAAGCCGGAAATCGAAATCTTCGAGACCGGAATGATCAACAACGCCTTGATGCTGGCGAAAAAGGGACTGATCAAGCCGCCGTTTCACTTTCAATTTGTCCTGGGAGTTCCGGGAGGCATGCCCGCCACGGTGAAAAATCTGCTGCATCTGATCGAGACGATTCCGGCAGGCTCTACCTGGTCGACCATCGGGATCGGCAGGAACCAGCTTGCGATGAACACGGTCGGGATTCTCATGGGAGGACATGTGCGCGTCGGCATGGAGGACAATGTCTATTACAAGCCGGGCGAGCTGGCAAAATCAAATGCGGAGTTTGTTGACAGAATTGTCCGACTATCACATGAGCTGGGGCGCGAGGTAGCTAGTGTAGAGGAAGCGAGGACCATTCTGGGACTGCGCAAAGAATGAGGAGGTAAGGTATGAGAAACTTTCAGATCATCGATTTAAGCGTACCGATCAGCGAAAAGGTAAAGGAGCCGCTGCCAGCTAAAATCGAGTACTTGCAGCATGAACAGGGAGCGGTGCAGGCGGCTGGTTTGTTTGGACTGACTCCAGATGACTTTCCCGAAAGGAAGGCTTGGGCTGCAGAGAGTGTGACGCTGAGCACCCATACAGGGACACATGTAGACGCACCCTGGCATTACTGGCCAACATCAGAGGGCAAACCTGCGCGCACGATTGACCAATTGCCGCTCGAATGGTTTTACGGCGACGGAGTATTGCTCGATTTTCATGACAAAGGAGCCGGATATGAGCTGATGGCAGCGGATCTGCAGCAAAAGCTGGAGGAAATCGGCTATGTCCTCAAGCCCTACGACATCGTTCTGATTCGCACGGGGGCTGATCGCTACATCTACGAGGACGGGTACTTCAACATGCATGCGGGTGTTTCTGCCGAGGCGACCAGCTGGCTGATCGACCAAGGGATCAAAGTG
The DNA here is from genome assembly GCF_000503775.1 of Brevibacillus panacihumi W25. Lineage (GTDB taxonomy): Bacteria > Bacillota > Bacilli > Brevibacillales > Brevibacillaceae > Brevibacillus > Brevibacillus panacihumi_A. The sequence continues at coordinate 514,380 of NZ_KI629787.1, forward strand.
ATGGGAACAGACGGCTGGGGCTGGGACATTCCGTTTTATCTGCAGGCGCAATCCTACAGGGAAAATCCGCGGGACGGCGTGCTGTGGGCTGCTCATTTTCTCGGCAGGGAAAAGGAGTACTGCCAGATTGAGAAGCTGGCGAACCTGGACCGTCTGCCGAGGCCGTTTGGCTTCAAGATCGCGGTGTTTCCCGTCAATATCGAAGGAGCTAGTGCTGGATGGGCAAGACCTGTAGCCATTTTGGAATAAGCGGGGAGGGGAATACATGAGCTTCAACGTTGTCTTTTTACTCTATCTGGCGGTCTTTTTCATCATTCTTTTTTATGGAGGGTGGGTGACGCGCAAATGGGTCAACAGCGCCAACGATTACTTACTGGGAGGCAGGGAAGTCGGGCTGTTGATCAACGTGTTTGGGGTGGCGGCCATCGGCTTTGCCGGTACGATTATCACGCTGGGACCGGGGCTCGCCATTACCACTGGGTTTTGGGGATCATTCGGTTTCGGGATCGCCTACCTGTTCGGCGGGTTGGCGCTGTACGGGATCTTTCTGGCTCCATACATTCGCCGCTGCGGGGCGCAAACCTTGCCCGAGTGGCTGGCGATGCGCTTTGATTCCCGCGTCCGCGTGCTGGTCACCATCGCTTCGATCCTGGGCTTGATCGGGATCATGGCGAACAACGTCGTGTCTATGGCTATCGTCGTCAATGGCTTTACAGGCTGGTCTCTTGTCTGGACGCTTTCTGCCATTTTTCTCTTGTTTTTGCTCTTTACCTATGTGGGCGGCTTTTGGGCGATTACGCTTACGGATTTCGTTCAGATGTGCATCGGATTGATTGCACTCCCGCTCATGTTTATTGCCATCCTGTCCCAATTCGGCGGCTTTGACTTCCTCAATGCCCAGTGGTCGGGACCATCCGGTTACTGGACACATGGCATCACCGGCGGCCAGCTGCCGATCCTGTCGCTGCAGTATCCCAGCTTGCTTACGTTTATCATCCTGTTCGGCTGCTTTCTCGTCTGGGGCAACAATTACTACTGGCTGCGCGTGTCCTCGACCCGAAGCGAAAAGGTGGCGAAGCAATCCTTTATTTACGCTGCCGTTCTGCTCGCTTTGGTTCCGTATCTGATCCTGGTCACAACAGGGCTGTACGCGGGCGCTGCTTACCCGGACACCTTTGAACCAAAAGGGACTGTCTCTCCGATGGCTGCATTTGGGGTTGTTTTGAAAGCGCTGCCAGTCGGCATTACGGCATTCGCTTTAATCGGGGCCTTGGCTGCTTCCATTTCCACCTCGACGACTGCACTGATCGGGGCTTCCAGTACGGCGGTGCGCGATCTGTACCAACGCTATGTCAAACCAAAGGCAACACCGCGGGAATTGACCACACCGTCCAAGGTCATCACCATCCTCCTGGGATTGCTGGTCTGGGTTCTGTGCTTCTACCCGGGTGGTCCCTTGTATTTGTTCGCGTTTGCAACCGCCTGGCTTGGGCCGCCGTCCGTCCTGGTGCTGCTGGGCATCTGGTGGCGGAGAACGACCAAGCAAGGAGCCTTCATCGGGGCCATTGCAGGCATTGGAGTGACGGCACTCTTTACGCTGCTCGAACTGCTGCAGGTGTTTGTGATCGGGAAGTATACGCACGTCGGCGTGGTGGGACTGGTTGTCACGCTGGTCTGCACCATCGCAGTCAGTTTGATGACCAAGCCCCAGTACTACGGGGAGAAGCAATGGAGACTGGACGGCTCGCCTGATTCAAGCGCTCTCTCCGTCACAAAGGAAGAACAAGAGGTGCTGAGTCTGATCCATTCCGGCTACAACACGATGGCTGAAATCACCGACATGCTGGGAAAAGACTCGACTGTCAGCAACCACCTCATCGAAATGCTGGATCAAAAGCGGCTTGTGTTCCGCGAAAGCTATGTCGGACCCGGTTTTTACACATTCCGTTTGGGAGAGGAAGCGAGGAAGCTGGTCGAAGAGGGGCTCCTGGTGATTCATTCGGAGAAAGGCATGGTCAGCAAGGAAGATCTCGTCATCCTGCAAAAGGTAGGGGCCGGCAGCCAACAGCTCCGTGAGTACATCCAGAAGCAGGAGCTGGATTCCCTCAAGATATCCGTAATTGTCGCCAAGCTGATCAGGCAGGGCTATGTGAACGAGGGTGGAATGTGGCGGCGGAAAATGGAAATTACGTCAAGTGGACAGCAATTGCTGCAGGCACATGCCGCCCTGCTGCAAGAAAAAGGAGCGTAATAGCGAGGAGGGGCCCTGTCGAACACAGGGCCCCTCCCTTCAATCCACCGAAGGAATCACAATATCATCATTCAATATGGCGCGCAGCCGGTTCAGATCATTGATTTGAATAGACCGGTTGGACACGGTCACGATCTCTTTTTTCTCCCATTGCTGGAGGATCTTGTACACGGTAATTCGTGATGTGCCGATGTAATTGGACAACGAAATCTGGTTGATGGCGATGTTTGTATCCTTGTTTTTGTTGTAGAGCTTGAGCAGGAAAAAGGCGAGCTTTTGCTCGAAGGAACGATTCTCTTGCGCTACAATCTCGGCCAGCAGGCGTTCTTTGCGGATCAGGGATTGCAGAAAAATATCGATCGCGGATGGATGCTCCCTGCAGATCTGTTGAAACACCTCGTTGGAAAAATAAAAGAGGGTGGATGGTTTCATCACATAAGCCGTGGAAAAGTACGGCTCTTTTTTTATGCCTGCTTCTCCAAAAAGTTCACCGGGTGTCACGATGTCGATGATTCGTTCATCCCCTTTGAAAGAGGTTAATTGAATCTTGACCTCGCCATCTTCCAGGTAGTAAAAGCCGTTTCCGATCTCGCCCTGATGAAACAAGATGGCTTTTGGCGGATAGGTCTTTTTCAATCCTCTCGCCAGGTAAGGCTTCCAGGCATATTTGTGCTTCGACATCTCGATCCCCCTTTGCCGTTATCAGAATTATCCGTCCGTTTCTCATATGTAATCAAATCTTGAACCTCTCATGGCTAAAGCCACGAGATTCTTGGGTAGTCCGTTCTACTGAACAGAATTAGTACATGATGTACCACCAAGCTATCCCCGCAGTTCCTGCGGTTACTGCGATTATGCAGAGAGTAGTCTTTTGCCTTCGGCAAGAATATTCAAACTTGCGTTCACATCCCTATCCCATTCGCTATGACAAGAAGGACACTTCCATTGTCGCAAATTAAGATTTTTAACTTCTTTGTTTTGGTATCCACAACACGAACAGAGCTGAGAGGAAGCGAATGTTTTGCCTACAGCAATGACAGTACGCCCATACCACTTTGCTTTATACTCAAGCATCGTTCTGAATTGATACCAAGACACTTCGCTAATCACTTTGGCAAGTTTGTGGTTCTTCATCATGTTCGATACTTGCAAATCTTCAATCGCAATGATGTCGTGGTTTTTGACAATATGCATTGAAATTTTTTGCAAGTAATCTGTTCGGGCATTTGCAATGCGTTCATGGATTCGTGCAACCTTCATTCGCTGTTTATTCCAGTTTGAAGAACCTTTCACACGTCTGGAAAGGGTGCGTTGTGCACAAATGAGTTTTTGTTCCATATTCCGTAGGAATTTCGGATTCTCAAACACTTCTCCATTCGAGAGAATCGCAAAATCTTTAAGTCCGACATCAATTCCAACTTCGCTGTTTGTTTTTGGTAATGGTTGCACGTCTGTTTCTACTAACAACGAAACAAAGTATTTGCCAGAAGGATTGCGTCTAATCGTAGCATGTAAAATACGCCCTTCTACTTCTCTTGATTTCGCAAAACGAACAAGTCCAAGTTTAGGGAGTTTGATCTTATTTCCTTCAATCGCAATATTTCCATTTGTGTGTTTCGTTGTGTACGACTGAACTTTATTCCTTTTTGACTTGAAACGTGGTGCATCATTCTGCTTCTTGAAGAAACGTGAATATGCGTCTGAGAGGTTCTTTACTGATGATTGAATAGCGATGCTATCTACTTCTTTGAGCCAAGGTAATTCTTTTTTCAGATTCGGCAGTTCGGAAGAACATACTCCGTATGATAATCCTTTACCTGTTTTTTTGTATGTTTCGTTCCACTTTGCCAAGAAGTGGTTGAACACAAATCGACTGCAACCAATCGTTTTAGCGATGAATACTTCCTGCTCTTTGGTTGGATAGATACGGAATTTGTATGCTTTATTTACTAACATCGCTTTTCACCTCACTTTCTGATTTTGAATGTATTGTCGTATTTGCGCTTCCGTGTGTTCACTTACGGTTGCCACAAAGTAGGAAGGATTCCAAAGATTCCCTCCCTATAGCTTCTTTTTAGCTGGGGGAACTCTTTAAATAGCAATCTTGCCAAACACCCTTTAACGCTTTGATGATATTCGGAATTGAATGTTGCGGATTACAATCTAATGAGGAGATGAACATGGTCACAATCACTTTCCATTTCTGAGATCGTGAAACCGTTATCTGTAGCAATTTGATTACGTATTTCCTTTCGTTTGTTATCGCTATCACCAAGCAACACTTTATGGCGATATTTCACACACCATACAATATGGTATTGGATCGAGTACACATATCCTCTACCCTGTTTGACTTCTGCCATGTTGTCCACCTCAATCACAGGATAACATACGCAACATGTTTTTCAAGAAATTACATCTTAAGTTAACATATGTCGGACAATTCACGTGTCAAAAGACACGCCTTGTCCGAAGCCGATTCATCTGATGACTGAAGTCACGAGTGTTCTCGGCTAATTCATAAAAGGAACGGTTGTTATTGTAAAGAAGAGTTCCGCGTCCGCCCCTCTTTTCGGGGATGTCGAATGTTCAGCTTTCTTGGCAAAGTGTAAAATGCTTAGCATACTGAATTTTTCAAATAATCTATTATAAGAGAAGGAAAGCAACCATGAGAAGGAGGTGAAGAAGATGAAACAAATTCGATTTCACGGTCGCGGCGGGCAAGGGGCCGTTATGGCATCTGAGCTGTTATGCCATGCTCTTGTCCATGAGGGCAATTACGGGCAGTCCATTCCGGCATACGGTTTTGAACGCCGCGGCGCACCGCTTGAAGCCTTCGTCAAGTTGGACAACAAGCCGATCCGGGAAAGGACGCAGGTATATGAACCGGATGGAATCATCGTTCTTGATTCCTCGCTGATCGCGCAGCTTCCCGTTTTTAACGGCATACAAGCGAATGGATTTGCGATTCTGAACACCCGCAAGAAGATGACCTTGGAGGATATTCCCGAGCAGGTAGACACCTTGGCGATCATTGACGCCAACCGCATCGCATTGGACGTATTCAATGCCCCGATTACCAACACCATTTTATTGGGAGCGTTTTCACAGGCGACCAAGCTGGTCTCCCTGCAGTCCTTATCCGAATGTATAGAGAACTATTTTCCAAAGAAGATCGTAGAAAAAAATCTGGTGGCCGTCGCCCGTGGATATAACGAAGTGCAGGTTGTTACCCGGAGCGGTCCTATACGGAAGGCGGAGTGAGAAGAGATGAGCGATACAAAAGTGCCTGACAAGTTGTATCAACTCACTGGCGATAACGTGGCTTCCGTCGGGAAAGGTCTGTACGTCGTCAACACCGGTCTATGGCGGTATCAGCGGCCGGTTACAGATCCGGATCTGTGCAAGCGTTGTTCTGCTTGTTACATGTATTGTCCCGTCGGCTGCAAGGTCGAGTTGAACACGCATTACGATACCAATCTGGATTGGTGCAAAGGGTGCGGCATTTGCGCCGAGGTTTGTCCTGCCAATGCGATCACGATGTTTGAAGAGGTAGGTGAGGAATAGTGGGCAAAATTGACGTTTTAAATGGAAACAAGGCGGCGGCCTGGGGTGCAAAGCTGGCACGCGTCTCCTTGCTGGCTGCGTACCCGATCACGCCCCAGACACCGCTCGTCGAGTATCTGGCAACCTTCGTCGCAGAAGGGGAGATCGATGCGGACCTGGTCGAAGTGGAGAGCGAGCATACGGCGCTGAGTGTGCTGCAAGGCGGCGTATTCGCAGGCGCACGCACATTCACTGGAACCAGCTCGCAGGGGCTCGCCTTGATGTATGAGCCGTATATCCGCACCAGCACCATGCGTCTGCCGATCGTGATGGCCTTGGTCACACGCGAGGTCATCTCGCCGCAAACGGTCTGGGGAGGTCAGCAGGATGCGGTTACGGTACGGGAAGCAGGCTGGATTCAGATCTGGTGTGAGAGCAACCAGGAGGTTCTCGACACAGTCGTGCAAGCCTACAAGATTGCCGAAAACAAGGGCGTGCTGCTTCCTGTAAACGTCTGTTACGACGGCTTCTCCCTCTCCCATATGGCGGAGCGGGTCGATATCCCCGAGCAGGAAAAGGTGGACAGTTTCCTGCCGAAGCCCGACATCACGCATGTGAAGCTTGATCCCGCCAATCCGATGTCCGTCGATCCGCTGACGGCTGGACCGATGCTGACCGAATATCGGCACAAGCAGGTTACGGCGATGAATCATGCCAAGAAAGTGATCGAAGAGGTGCGGCAGGAATGGTTCCAGCTGTTCGGACGGGACCACGGCGGCATGGTGGATGTGTACCGCATGGAGGATGCAGAAATTGCCATCGTCTGCATGGGCAGTCCGGCTGGTACGGCGCGTGTGGCGATTGATGAAATGCGCGAGCACGGGATCAAGGTAGGGATGGTCAGGATCCGCGTCCTGCGGCCGTTCCCTGTGGAAGAGATGAAGACGCTTCTGTCCGGCGTCAAGGCGATCGGCACCATCGACCGCAACGTCTCCTTCGCAGCAGGCTACGGCACCAGCTACCTGGAGCTGCTGACAGCGTTTGGCGGCAAGTCCATGCCGCCGATGATTGATTTTATCGGCGGATTGGGCGGCTCGGATGTCACGCTGGAACAGATCAAGCAGGCCATCGTGCTTACGCAGTATGTAGCCAATGGCGGGGAGTACCGAAGTGTCACCTGGTTTGGGCTGGATGAAGTCGACATCGAGTCATTGTTCGAGGATTCCGAACAAGAGGCGAAGGAGGGAATCGTGTAATGGAGAGCAACAATTACTCCACTCGGCCGAAGGGTGCCAAGCCGACACTGGTAAAGGACGATTCTTTCTTTACCAAAAAGCGGTTTGGATTCATCTTCCGCGAAGAGAAAAAAATCAAGGAAGCATACCACGAAGTCACCAAGCATGAAGATTTGCTCTCTCCGGGAAACTCCGCGTGTCTCGGCTGCCACGCCGAGCTGGCGCTGCGCACGACCTTGCGCATTTTGGGGCCCAACACCATCCTGGCGATTCCTCCTGGCTGCATGGGCGGGATCGGCGTCGTCGGCTTCCAAGGCGGATCGGGGACCAAGATCCCGGTATTCTTCCCGCTGTTGGACAACACGGCAGCAATGCTCGCAGGCATCAAAAGGCAGTACCAGCGGGAAGGACGCGATGTGCATGTGGTCGCATTTGCCGGTGACGGCGGAACAGCAGACGCTGGCTTCCAATCGCTCTCGGGTGCGGCAGAGCGCGGAGAGAACATCATCTACATCTGCTATGACAACGAAGCGTACATGAACACCGGAGTGCAACGAAGCGGAACGACCCCCAAATGGTCCTGGACCCAGACCACACCGGTCGGGGAGCGCAGCCAAGGGAAGTCGCAGAAGGGGAAAGACATGCCGATGATCATGGCGGCACACAACATCCCATATGTAGCGACAGCCAACCCTTCGTTCTTGCCGGACTACATCGAGAAGCTGAAAAAAGCGATGCAGGTGAAGAACGGCATGTCTTACATCCATCTCTACTCGGGCTGCCCGACAGGTTGGAAATTCCCCACTGAGAAAACCATCGAGGTGGGAAAACAGGCGGTCGAAACCAATCTGTACCCGCTGTGGGAGTGTGTGGAAGGCAAATTCAGGATGACGTACGAAGTGAAAAGGCGGACTCCGATCGAGGAGTATACGCGCTCCATGCAAAAGTACGCGCATCTGACGAGTGAAGAGATCAAGCATCTCCAGCACTCCGTGGACCAAAACTACAAGAGGTTGAAAGATCTATGCAGAATCACGTAAAGGTCCCATTGCCTTATCGGGTAGAAATCGACGCGACGGCTCACGCATGGAGGATGCCGTTCGTCTGGGTCTTTGAAAAGCTGTTTCGCGCAGGAGATGCGGTGCGTTTGGGCAAGACCACCCTCTACGTCAAAGATGCCAGCGGGAGCGTCATTCATCAGGAATACTACGGAAAAAGCAGAAAAGCGGCTTGGTATCGGCAGTTGGAAATCGAGCAAAAAATGAAAGAGATGAGTGCGAATGATTTTGAAAAATGGTTAAAGGGAGGCAAATAACATGAGTACTTCCACAAAAGATCTGTTGGGTGATCTGCTTGCTGGCATCATCAGCGGTGGCATTGAAGTCGTTGATCTGGCGCAGCCATTGAACGAAAAAACACCCGTGATGCAATTGCCGGAACCATTTGTCAACACCGGAACATTCCGCTACAACCGCCTGTCCAATTACGATGATAACGGTCCCGCTTGGTATTGGAACGATTTTACGACCGGCGAACATGTAGGGACGCACTTCGATGCTCCTCGCCACTGGATCAGCGGCAGAGGACAGGATGGCGTCGATACGATGCCAATCAAGAATATGATTGGAGAAGCCTGTGTCATTGACGTCAAGCAGAAGTGCCAGGAAAATCCTGACTACCTGTTGACGGTTGAGGATGTATTGGAATTCGAGCGCGAGCATGGCCAAATTCCCGAGCATGCCTATCTGATCCTGCATACAGGCTGGGCAGCATACAACGATGATCACGAGAAGTTCTTCAATGTCGGAGCTGACGGCATGCCCCATACGCCCGGCTTTGCACCAGAGACCTCAGCCTTTTTGGCGCGGGAGAGAAAGATTCTGGGAGTAGGAGTGGAGACAGTAGGCACCGATGCTGGGATTGCTGCTACCTTAGAGCCTGCTTTCCCAAGCCATTACTACATGCATGAGGCGAACCGCTACGGCATGGCATCCTTGGCGAATGTCGACAAGCTGCCTCCAAGGGGTGCCGTTATCATCGCCACTCCGCTGAAGATTACAGACGGCAGCGGCAGCCCGATTCGTCCGATCGCATTAGTGCCGGTAGCAAAATAAAGCTGACAGCGTAAGACTTTTAGACATCATCTTTTCATTACTTGGCGAGCAAAATGAAGAAAGCATTCATTTTGCTCTTGCCTCACTTTTATTCGTAATATTTGCAATATTCTGCAATTATAACTTCCATAAAAAATTGAATATCGAGGGTGGTTCGTCTATGAGCGAGAAAAATATGCAATCTGTCATTGAAGATCACGCGTTGGAGAGTGTGCCTGAGTCAGAGCGTCAGGGGTGGTTGAGTCTATCGTGGAATACGGCGGGGATCGCCACTACACTGATTCAATTGTTTTTCGGAGCATTGGTCACGTTTGTCGCAGGAATCAAAATCGGCATTATCGCAGGTCTGATCGTGACGGTCGTGGGGGGAGCGCTCGGTTGGGCCGTGGGGCATATCGCTTTCAAATCGGGATTGTCCAGCACGGTCATGTCGCGCATGTACGGCTTCGGCAACAAGGGGTCGATCATCGCTTCCGCCATATACGGATTCATGATCCTGGGCTTCCTGGCGATTGAGAATGCATTGTTATACAAAGGTTTTCTCTTCTTCTTCGGGATCGAGGATACGCTACCTGCCAAAATTGTGATCTACGGCATTTTAACGATTTTATGGATTGTCATAACGACATTTGGCTTCAAGCTCGTGGCGAAGGTTTCCTCATACTCGCTAGTCGCTTTTTTCGGGGTACTGCTTTATATGCTCTTCGACATTATCGCGGTGTCTGGCCAATCCTGGAGCTCGGTTCTGTCATTCGGAGCACAGTTTCCGCCGGAGGTTCTCGCAGGGATGGGAGTGACCAACGATACGGACAAGCTGATTTTCGGCATCAACGTGCTGATCGGATCTGCTGGTGCTCTGGCGCTGGTAGACGCAGATTTCGGCCGTTATGCGCGCAGGTCCAGGGACATCGGGATCGCTGCTTTTCTGGGGAATATCGCGATGGACATCTGCATGCTGACCATCGGCGGTTTGGTGATGTTCGCCGGCATGCCGACAATCACTGATTACTACATGAAGGTGCAGGGCATGGATGCAGCTACTGCGGCACAGACCGCCTTGCAAAGCCCGGACAGCATCGCGGCAGCCTTCATCATCTTTGGCGGCATCATCGGGTTTATCCTGATGGTTCTGGCCCAGTTCAAAGCGCAGGTGCTCAACACCTACAGCGGCTCGTTGGCGCTGTCCAATCTCTTTGACAATCTCAATTGGAAGCCGGGGAGATTCGTCTTCGTAGTGATGGCGAACATCATAGGCCTGATCATGCTGTACGGACAGATTCTCGCTCTGGTGAACGCCTGGATCACGATTCTGGGGGTGATCACCACCTGCTTCGCCGGAATTATGATCGCCGATTACTTCCTTGTGCGTCCCAAACTGGGGCATCAGGATACGAGCCGTTTTGGCGCAGAGGAGGTCAATTGGTCCGGGGTGATTTCTACTGTGATCGGCGTTGTGCTTGCCCACTATGTGTTGAACACGTGGATTCCGATTGAATTCTTTACTTCCCTCGTCGTTTCCGGGGTTGTGTATCCGCTTCTGCGCTTGTACGTGCTCAAACCGGCTTACACGGTGACGGGAAAGGATTGGAGCATGGTAAATAGATAGAGAGGAAAGAAAAAGGGACAAGGGAAAGGGAGGAACGCGAATGCAAACGGATGTGAACAGCAATGCCGATATTCTCAAAGCCATTATGGGGAGCTATCCGACAGGAGTGACGATCATCACGACAGAGGACGTGGAAGGGAAACCGGCAGGGTTGACCGCCAATTCGTTTGTCTCCGTCTCCCTCGAACCGCTTTTGGTCCTCTTTTGTGTAGATGCCAGGGCTGGATCGCTGAAAGCCTTCAGACAGGCAGGCAGGTTTGCCGTTCATATCCTTGCAGAGGATCAGAACGAGGTATGCTGGCGATTCTCAAGCAGAGAACCCAACAAGTTCGATGATGTGGAGTGGAGCTGGTCGGAGCGCAGGCTTCCCATCTTGCCTCAATCGCTCGGATTGATGGAATGTCAGACAGTCCAAACCGTAGAGGCGGGTGATCACACGATCTTTATCGGTGAGGTCGTGCACATTGAGAAGACCGACAAGAATCCCTTGCTGTATTTTCGGCGAAAAGTTGGCAGCATCCCGCCCAACTGGTTCGAATAAACTCTCCTAGCAATAAATAAGCCAGCATTCGCAACAGGCGAATACTGGCTTTTCCTTTGTGTCATCAAAGCTGCATTCCTCGTAAATACGCATGCACCACTCCGAATTCCTCCTGAATGGTTGACAGCAATGCGGATGCTTCTTCAGGCCGGGCTGTACAATCGATTTCTTCCAACTGAGTCAGAAGCTCGACGAGACTAATGGCACCGATGAAGGCGCAGCCTGATCTTGTCGAATGGATAATGCGGGAGAAAGCGTGCAGGTCCCGCTTCGCGAAAGCCGCTTTCAGCTCGGTCAGGGCTTTGTCGTTTTGCTTTTCAAAGGTTTGAATCAAGGCGAGCCACTTTTGTTTTCCTCCTTGCCGATCCCCGCGAAAAAGTTGTGTCACCTTATCGTTGTCGAACGGCAGTTTTGCGGGATGTATGCCGGGAAGCCATTTTTTTAAAATCGATTGAAGCTGTTCGTATGTAAAGGGTTTGCTCAGATAATCATCCATTCCTGCTTCCAGACAGAGCTCACGATCTTCGCGCATGGCATTGGCTGTGAGCGCAACAATGGGAACATGACGCCCATGGCTCAACTCGCTGTGGCGGATGCGGCGGGTCGTCTCGAAGCCATTCATTTCCGGCATTTGGCAATCCATCAGAATCAAGTCGTAGTTGTGTCTGGCGATAAAAGAGAGCGCTTCGATCCCGTTTTTGGCGTGATGCGGGTACAGGCCGAGCTGCTGCAATTGGAGCATGACGATCTCGGCATTCACCTCATTATCCTCCGCGACCAGGATCTGATAGGAATAATTCCCGGGATGCGCCGGTTCCGTCAGATGGGGAAAAGACTGCTGCACTTCTCTGTCCTGCAAATGGCCAAGCAGGTATAGCAACTGGGACTGCTTGATGGGTCTGGACAGGTAGCTGTCGAATGACAGTGGATACGCCCCGCTCTGCTTCTTTTCATGCATGGAAGGAAAGGAGGAGTGAATCTTTATGATTTTCGGTTTAAGCGAACCTTTTAAATTGGGGTATAATGGTAGTAATTCATATTCCTCCACGTCTGTGATGAGCACCTGAAAAGGATCTCCCTGGGCCGACTCGGTATACAGGCTGCTGGCGTCAGCTACATTCGCCGCGCAGACGCATGACACGTCGAGGTGAGACAGGATTTCCCGGATATGCGCAAACTCGCGCTGGCTTTTCAATAGGCACAAAATCCGCTTGGGCAGAGCAGGGGATCGGGCCGGCTCCGGATGGTCAGGCGCTACTTCCAGCGGAATGGAGAAGGTGAATGTAGAACCTTTGTCCACTTCGCTTTCAAAATCGATCGTTCCTTCCATCATTTGCACGATATGCTTGCAAATGGACAGTCCGAGTCCTGTACCGCCGAATTGGCGGGAGGCTGAGCCGTCAATCTGGGTAAAGGGCTGGAATAATCGATGAAACGCCTCCTCAGGGATGCCGATCCCGGTATCGCGCACAGAAAATGTGATGACAGGCGTTTTGGGATGCGGTGTTTCGACTGTGACGCGAATCGCGATTTCTCCTTGATTGGTAAATTTGATCGCATTTCCAATCAGATTGAGCAGCGTTTGACGAATCCGGCCGCTGTCGCCACGCAAGACAGCGGGTATGGACGGATCTACATAGGCATAGAGAGAGAGCTGTTTGCCCATCGCTTTTGCGGCCATCAGCTCGAGGATGTCCTCCACCAGGGACAGAAGCTGAAAATCATGGATTTCCAACTCTGTTTTTCCTGCTTCCATTTTGGAAAAGTCCAGGATGTCGTTGATGATCGCCAGCAGAGAGTTTGCCGAGTTTTTGATGATGTTGGCGTACCGTTGCTGATCGGCATTGAGGGGGGACTGCAGCAGCAAATCCAGCATGCCGATAATGCCGTTCATCGGCGTGCGGATTTCATGGCTCATCGTGGACAAGAACTCCGATTTCAGGCGGGATGACAGCAAGGCTTGGTCGCGCGCTTTTGCCAGCTCCAGCTCCATTTTTTTACGGTCGGATATGTCGATGGCAGAGCCGACGACCTCGACAACTTCCCCGTCCGCCACGATAGGGGAGAGAACGTTGTAGAAGATTCTGCCTGCGTATTCGAATTCATAGGTAACCGTAGTACCTTTGAAGGCTTCGTTGTAAAAATGCGTGAGGTAATCCGCTTTTTCCGCAGTAAACACCTCGTGCAGCGTCTTGCCGTAGATCCGGTCTGTGGTCAAGCCGAGCTCTTCCGCAATCCTGCCTTCATACAGATTGTAAATGAGGGTTCCGTCCTCGCGTTTGGTATAGGTAAAGACTACGTTTTGCAGGTTTTGCAGGGTTTGTCTCATTTTATCCTGTATTTGTGCCGACATGGCGTCAGATAGATTCGATCTGTTCTTCAAGCATAACGACCACCTTCTTGTTGTACTGTGATGAGTGCGCGAAAGAGAAAGGATGAGGGGAATGAAAGTTGCTTCCAAGCGTATAAAGGTATTGATCGTCGACGATCACCCTACAGTCAGTTTCGGCACGCGATTTATTCTTGAATCGGTCGAGGATATGGAAGTAGTCGGCGTAGCGGATCGGGGAAAAGAGGCTGTCGAAATGTTTAAGCAATATCAGCCGGACATCATCCTGTTGGATCTCAAGCTGCCCGACATGGAAGGAATTGAAGTAGCCAGACAAATCAAAGAGTCCGGACCCGAGGCCCATATTGTGATTTTTACCGGCATGAATTACCTGCCGATCCTGCAAAAGCTGATCGCGGTCGGCATCAGTGGCGTGCTGACGAAAGATGCTACACCAGAACAGGTGATTCGCATGATGGAAGCCGTCCGGGGAGGAGAAACCATTATTCCGCTAAGCTTGTTCCATCAAATAGACTTTCAGAAGACGAAAAGCAAAACTAGCAACAAGGATCAGCCGCTCAGTGAAAAGGAAAGCTATATTCTGAGTATGGTCGGGCGCGGGTTAACCAACAAGCAGATCGCCAAGGAGCTATTCATGACAACGCGATCGATCGAATATTATTTAACCAATATTTATCAAAAACTAAATGTGAAATCAAGGGCGGAGGCGATTGAGAAGTTCGGGAAAATCGGCACAGCCCACATGGATCCCTAGCCATACAATAGGGGAAAGGAACGCGAAACTAAACAGAGCTTGGTGCTGCCGCTCGGTAGCACTTTTTTTCGTGGCAGCTTCCCGAAGTTACGGGACTACACATATACATTTCGGCTCATTGTCCAGTAGAGTAGAAAATGAACCAAAAAATACAAATATTTACGGTAGACATGCAAAGGGGAGTCGAATGATGAAATTTGGACTGTATTCCGAAATGCAACTGTCGAACGGTAAGACAGAAAAGCAAGTGTACGATGAAGTGATCAAGCAGATTATTCATGCTGATCAAGCGGGCTTCGACGTTTACTCGCTTATCGATCATCATCATTTTTCGAAGTTCTCCGTTTCTGCCAATCCACTCGCGGTCTATGCTGCTGTGGCCCATCAGACGCGACACATCCGCTTCCGTACAGCCCTGCACATCTTGCCGCAAGTAAATCCGCTGCGCATGGCAGGGGAGATCGCTGTCGCGGACATTCTGACAGACGGCCGGATTGAGGTCGGTGTGGGACGCGGACATGCTTGGGTATTCCCTGACGAGGGCATCGTGCCAATCGAGGAAGCCAAGCCGAGATTTGAAGAAGCGCTGGCGATTCTGGAGCAAGGATTGAGCGAAGGACGCGTAAACTTCCAAGGCGAATTCTTCACAGCCAAGGACGTGGACATCGTGCCAAGACCGCTGCAAAAGAAAATGCCGTACTATACTGGCGGAACGAGCAATCGTACGTACGAGCAAGCCGGAATGAAGGGATGGGGAATCTTCGTCCCGCCATTGCTGCCGCTTGAAAACCTGAAAGAACAGCTCAATATCTACCGCGACGCCTGCCATAAATACGGCAATGAGCCGCAGGTTGTATGGCTGCATGCCGTCTATATGGATGACGACGCTGCACAGATTCGCAAGGAGTCGGAAAAACACTTCAAGAACTTCCTCGCGGGCAACAGTGCGCCAACTGTAAAACTGCCCAACAAAGACCGCATGATCAACGCCGGCTTCAACTTCTACGCCAAAGGCATTCTCGAAAAACTGGCGGATATGACGTATGAGCAAATCACCGAGGGCGATGTGGTCTGGATCGGAACGCCGGAAGAAATTTGTGAAAAAATCGAGCGTGTGAAGCGGGAAGTAGAAGGCTTGACGGAGATTGATTTCTTGACCAATTACGGCGGTATGGATCATTGGAAAGTGATCAAGCAGCAAGAACTGATCAGCAAGCACATCATTCCGAACTTTAAATAAACGCGCCTGTACATGTAGAGGAAGCGAAGCGGGTAATTTCTGATAACAGGGATTACCCCTTCTTTCTCATGGCAGGAGCAATCTTTTCGGGGGGATTGCAATGAAAATTCAGCAAATTCGTGAACTGGTTAACATCCCCGATCGCGAAATCATGGTATCCTTTAGCGGGAGGGTTGTATCTGGTCGTGACCAAGTTTGCCCAATGCCAAAATTTTGGGGGAGGTAGGGGTAGGAGGCTTGATTGAAAAGCTGGATTCATTCACCAATGCGCACTTGAGTTAACGGCTTTTGCAAACATATCTTTCACGATTAGGGGGGCATTGTATGTCGATGATTTTAAACAACAAGCACCAAGAACAAAATGTGTCCTGGCAGCCCTACCTCAAATATGGCGAAAGACAGTTTAAAAAACAAAAAGCGGTCATTTATTCACAGGGCGAGATAGGATCAGGCTTTTATTACTTGCATTCGGGATTGGTCAAGATTGTGACGGTAAAACCGGATGGCAGCCAGAAGATCCTGGATATGCACGGAGAAGGGAAGCTGTTCGGCGAGCAGGCGATTGACGAGTTGGCCTACTTTTCTTCCGCCATTGCCGTAGAAAATACAGTCCTCTATTATTTCTCCAAGGCGGCATTCAGAGAGATGGTGCAAGCCTGTCCGGATTTCCTGCCTTTCTTTGTAGACTCAATTGTCCAAAAAATGAGAATATTGAGCGAAGACATTCTTTTGAAAGCGTTTACAGCTGAACAGTATATCGCTTATTCCCTCTCCAAATTCAGGAAGACATACCGCTCGGACAAAATTTCCATGACTCAGCAGGACATCGCGAACTGTACGGGCTTGACCCGAATTACGGTCTACAAAGTGTTGAAAAAATGGAAAGAGAGCAATTTAATTGATATCCAGAATCGCATGATTGTGATCAAGGAGCAGGAAAAGCTCAGCAGAATCTATCATTGACGATTTCATCCACAGCCATCATTTTGGTTCCTTCCCGTAACGATCCAGATTTTTCGGTACTTGTACCGTTTATATAAGAGCAGCGCTTACTTATCGAAGAGGTGAAGGGATTTTATGCACGACACGGATTATATCATCATAGGTTCAGGTCATAATGGACTGGTTTGCGCCCTGAAGCTGGCACAGGCGGGACATCGAGTTCTGGTTCTGGAACAAGCGCAGCAGCCGGGAGGGGCGTCACGAAGCGGGGAAGCGACATTGCCTGGTTTCACACATGACCTGTATGCGACCAATATAGGGTTGTTTCTCGGCTCGCAAATCTATCAAGAGATGAAGACAGAATTTCATCAAAACGGTTTTGATCTGGCAGTGAGCGATCAGCCGTTTGCCAGCGTATTTCCCGATGGTGACGGAATTGGTGTGTATACGGACCCGGAAAAGACGATGGAGCAGTTTCGCAGACAATCCAGTCATGATGCCGAAGCTTGGCAAGCCCTGCTGACATTTTTCGATCAGACGGCACCGCATTTCTTGCCCTTGCTGCAATTGCCGCTGCCGTCCTGGCCAGCCGCCCGACAGCTTTACCGGATGTGGCGGGCGCTCGGCTACGCAAAGACTGTGGAATTAGGCAGCATGATTTTGAAAAGCCCGCGCCAGTTTGCAGAGCATTGGTTCGAAAATGAAAAGGTGCAAGCCTTGTTTATTCCGTGGGCCTTCCACCTGGATTTTGGGCCGGATGTATCTGGCGGCGCGCAATTTCCCTTCGTGGAACCACCTCTGGATCATCGCAATGGAATGGCCATCGCCAAAGGCGGAATCAGCAACCTGATCACAAGCATGATCAAGGCTTTGGAAAAACGAGGAGGACAGGTGCTGACCCAACACCCGGTGGAGAAAGTTCTGGTGCAAAACAATCGTGCGGCAGGGGTTATGCTGGGCAACGGCAAAGCGATTCATGCCAAGAAAGGGGTTATTGGCAATATTACGCCGACGCAGCTGGTCACGAAGCTGCTGGATCGCGAAGTGCTGCCTGACACCTATGTGGAGCGGTACAAAAAATTCCGTTACGGTCCGGGAACGATGATGATTCACCTCGCCTTGGATGGACCTCTGGAGTGGAATGCCGGAGAAGACTTCGACAAGTTTGCCTACGTGCATATCGGACCGTATGTCGAGGATGTGGCCCGCACTTACGCGGATGCGCTGAATGGCGATTTGCCGGCCAGTCCGATGCTCGTCGTCGGGCAACAGACTGCGTTTGACCCGACGCGTGCGCCTGAGGGCAAGCACACCTTATGGATTCAGGTGCGCGCTTTGCCTGCCAGACCCAAGCGGGATTCGCTGAATGAAATCCAGATCGGCCCTTGGGAGCAGATGAAGGAAGCATACGCGGACCGGGTGATGAAAAAGCTGGAGCACTACGCTCCAAATCTGTTATCGCGGGTGATAGCCCGTACTGTCTTTTCGCCGCGTGATCTGGAAATAGCCAACCCCAATCTGGTAGGCGGCGACAGTATTTCGGGAAGCCACCATCTGGACCAGCATTTTCTCTTCCGACCGGTGCCGGGCTGGTCGCGATATAAGACGCCGATAGACGGGCTGTATCTGACTGGTGCTTCGACCTGGCCTGGCGGCGGGTTGAATGCCACTTCCGGTTATTTGCTGGCACAGCAATTATTGAAATCATAGCAAGCAACACGTCCAATAAGGGGAGGGGGGCTATCGATGAAACGTTTTGACTCCGTAATCATTGGCAGTGGGATCAATTCTTTGACAGCAGCCGCATTGTTGGCGAAAAAAGGGCAGAAAGTGCTGGTACTGGAGAGAAGCGCCTGGATCGGGGGCTGCATTCGGACGGATGAGATTACGCTGACTGGGTTCAAGCACGATGTTTTCTCGGGCTGGCATCCGCTGTTTGTGACGGGTCCCGCTTATGGAGAACTAAAGGATGACCTGCATCAAAATGGGCTTGAGTACGTCAATACCGACGTTCCGACCGGCGTCATTCTGCCCGATCAGCGCAGTGCGGTGCTGTACAACAACCGGCAGAAAAACACCGAAGCGTTTAATCGTCTGATGCCGGGTGACGGGGATCGCTACCAGGAGGCGATGAAATACTTTGAAGCCAACTCTGAGATGATCTTCACCATGTTTGGCAACGAGCCGATGTCCTGGGCTGCGATCCAATCCGTACTGAGATCCCTGCGCAGCAAAGGAGTTGCGGAATTTACCCGCCATGTCGGGAGTATGGTCGCCCCTACCCGCAAATGGCTGGATCTGCATTTTCAAAGCGATGCGATCAAGGCGTTGTTCGCGCCCTGGATTTTGCATACAGGCGTCGGTCCGGACGATGCGGCGGGCAGCATCATGGCACAGCTTATCGTGTTCACTCTGGAAGCAGCCAGCATGCCGATCCCCAAAGGGGGAGGCACGGAACTGGTCAAAGCAATCATGAAAGTAGTGATCGATAACGGCGGGGAGTTCATTACCAACGCCCAAGTCGAACAAATCCTCGTGGAAAATGGCCGGGTAAAAGGCGTACAGACACAGGACAAGAGCGAGTACCTGGCTCAGTATGTGCTGGCAAATGTAACGCCGCAGCAATTGTACGAGAAGCTTCTTGCACCCGAATGGGTTCCCCAACAGGTGCGCAAGGATGCGCGAAACTATCAGTACGGACGTGCGGATATGCAGATTCATTACGCCCTGGACCGTCCGCTTGACTGGAAGGACGAGGAATTGAAGCGCGCTGCCATCATTCATCTGACAAGCGGTGTGAATGGAGTGAGCCAGTCCGTCACGGAAGCAGTCAACGGATTGCTGCCCAGGGAAGGAACCATCGTCCTGGGACAGCATACAGCTTACGATCCGAGCCGGGCTCCGGAGGGCAAGCACACGCTGTGGATCCAATTGCAGGAAATGCCGCGCAATCTGGCGGGAGACGCATTGGGCGAGATCGATACCACAGGCGGTTATACCGATCAAGTGGTCCAGGCATATGCCGACCGGATCGAGGAGCGGATCAGCCGGCACGTCCCGCAATTCAAGGAATCGATCCTCAAACGCGTCGTGATTTCGCCTGTCGAGCTGGAGCGTTACAATCCCAATCTCGTGGGGGGAGACCCGTACTCCGGTTCCTCATCCGTGGATCAATTTTTATTCTTTCGACCAGGTACAGGCTACAAACGGCACGAAACACCGATTCGAAATCTCTACCACATCGGTGCCTCCACTCATCCGGGGGCAGGACTGGGCGGAACATCCGGGTACCTGGCTGTGAAGGCGATGAAGGGTTGAGCAATGAAAAAAGGGCTGTTCCCAAATCTTTGGACGATTGGGAAAGGCCCTGTTTTTTTGTGCTGGGGGGCAACTCAAGCCCTCAGCGGATAATCCGATAGACGAACAAACGAGTGATGAAATAAGCACCCCCCAGGAAGACTCCCATCGTAAAATTCTCAACGAATAAGGCGTCGTACACGTACTCCTGCAAGGGCGCATTCAGCAGGGAAGTCGAGACACCCATGGCGTGGACGGCAAACATGATCAGGGTGTCCACCAGAGGACGGTACCACCTGGCCTTTTTCCGCCAATAGGTTCGAGCAAGGAACAGAAGAGCCACATTGCCAAGCGTGATAGCCGTCGAAGGGGACGCATCATTGAACAACTCATCCTCGATCCCCCATCCAGGCATCCAGAGAAGGGCGACCAGGAAGTTGAAAACGATAACCCCGATAAATAATGGTCGAAAAAATCGCACGTCATTTCGGCGCTTCTTCGCTTCTTCATTGGCGAGCATCTCCGTGCTTTTCCATTCCGGAGTAGGATCGTAAATCTTCAAGCCTGTTTGAAAATAAGGGGATTCTCCGTCGTAGGGCAGTTTGGGAATCTGCTCGTACGCTTCTGACAGTTGGGGGTGATTCACCTGCGTGATGTTGAGCTGTGTGTTGTAAACAGGTACACCGTTTTGCCTGAAACGTTCGATCCATAAATCCAGATTCTCTTGTTTCTCCTCGACAAACGTGCCGAATTGCCGTTTTCCTTGTTCATCTGTCCAGACCATAATGATTTTTGCGCCAGCTATGTAATACCGGGGTACATTTTTGGGTGTCTGTACATAACGGAAAATTCGTCCGATCAGCACTTCATCCATTTGTGCAAAGGGGACAAGCTCTTCGAATAGCTTGCCCGTCTTGAGGTTCTGAACGGAGGTGAAGAATCCATCTTCTCGCAACTCGATCTTCATGATCACCTCGTGCTGAAACCGGGTGACGCCGATAAGAATCCAACATATCCATCCGATGAAAATGCCGAGACCAGCGAGGATAAAAGAAAATATCCAATCGCTTTCGTAAATCAGCAGGTACATTCCAAATGAGAAGATAGCCAGTGCGATAAGACCCAGGAAGCCAATAATAGCGAAGTGAACATAACGTGACCAGGCCGGAAGCTCACTGGAATACTTGAGATCTTTTCCGCCTCGTATTTCCAACATCCAGAGTCCCCCTTCCAAGTTTGGTTCTTCTCATACATACGGGAACAGCTGGAAAAAAGTTGCGTCATGTCTGGGCGGGAAAGGAAATCGTAAAAATCGTCCCCATACGCGGTTTGCTGCTCACGCCAATTTTGCCGCCCATGACCTGTATGGCGTTGTAGGAGTACGTAAGACCAAGACCAGTGCCGCTGGACTTCGTGGAAAAATAGACGGTCCCAAGTCGGTTGATATCGCTTTCACTCATGCCAATCCCGTTGTCCCGAATCTCCAGGATGACAGAATGAGCCTCCTGGGTGAGCGACAGGGTTACTTTTCCTTCTTCGACATCGCAACAGGCTTCGACCGCGTTTTTGATAAAGTTGACCAGCACCTGCTTGATTTCATCCGGATTGGCCTGGATCATGACGGGCACTCCCGGCTCTTTGATCTCCAGTTCCACATTGTTCATGATTGCAAAAGGATACATGACGTCGTGTACAATATGGAGCTGCTGCGAGAGATCGACCTGCTCCTGGCGCTGCGACAGCGGTTTGGAGATGGAGAGATAGTCGCTTAGAATGGCTTCTGTTCGTTTGACTTCATCGAGACAGATGGTGATGTATTGCTCCACTTTGGGAAGATCTTGGGGCGCTTCCTTGATCAGGGTCAAAAAGCCTTTTACGGCTGTAAGCGGGTTGCGAACCTCGTGAACCATGGAGGATGCGACGTGGCTGATCGTAGCGAGCTTCTCGTTTTGGGCATGACGGATAAAGATCTCCTTGTCCTCTACGGCTTTGCCGAACAAGGTCATGAGGAGCCAGACGCCTACACAATTTTGTATGGGTATGACAATCAGGTGATAGGGAACATCTTGCATGAAATAAGGCTGCAAAAAGGAATAGGTCATGACGAGCGGAGTAGCCGAAAATACGATGCCCGCCAGCAAGTTAATGGTGGATTTCTGCTGCGTATTGCGGTAGGCATGGGAAAACACTGCGGCTAGCGTGAAGCAACAGAGAAGGATCAGCAAGGCGACCCATTTTCCGTCTCCGCCCAGGTAAAGGCGGTAGAGGACAAATTCAGCCAAAAGAATCAGACCGATCTTCATTCCCCCGTAAACAAGACCGAAGAAAATGATGACGTAGCGAATATCAAAGATAACTCCTTTTGCGGCGCTGGAAGAAAAGGTCATGGCTAATAAAAGGGTGACGGAGCTGGTGAAAAGGATGAAGGACGGACTGTAGTTTCTAATCTTGTCCCGATAGTAGATATTGAACAGGACGAAGGGTGTAAGCGCAAA
Source organism: Brevibacillus panacihumi W25 (assembly GCF_000503775.1). Lineage (GTDB taxonomy): Bacteria > Bacillota > Bacilli > Brevibacillales > Brevibacillaceae > Brevibacillus > Brevibacillus panacihumi_A. Next base: position 536,751 of record NZ_KI629787.1, read on the forward strand.
AAAGAGTTGGAGAATGATTTCTTTTATGAGAGTCAATTCGCATCCCCGCCAGACTTGATAGTCAAAACATGATCATACGATTCTTTTCGACAAAGTATTTATGGTTTCCTTTCCATTAAATGTGCGAAAAAAACCAAGTTGACATCTGGGTGATTCATGCTTTATATTCTCTATAGAACTTATAAAAGTAATAATATTGCAATTACTCTTATCCAGAGAAGGCTGAGGGACTGGCCCTATGAAGCCCGGCAACCTAGTACGCAGCATTACCGGCGTACCAAGGTGCTAATTCCTACAGGTAGCGCGCTACCTGACAGATAAGAGGCGTAGATCCGTTGATTGAAGCCTCTTTCTTCTATAGAAAAGAGGCTTTTTTTAGTGGTGGAGCCCTCTTCTCTGGATAGTGAAAAAGTAAAAGGGGGTAAAACGATATGAAAAAGCATTTTAGTCGGATTGGATTTTTAGCGTTGGGATTGTCCCTTCTTTTGACTGCCTGCGGTGGCGGCAATGGAAGCGGCAGTGAAGGCGGAAGCGGAACGGCGGCAGGCGGCGAGAAAAAGCGGATCGCGCTGATCATGCGCCAGGACGTTGGAACCTTCTCCGCTCAGTATGTCAACGGCGTCAAGACAGAAGTAGAGAAAAACGGCGGCGAGCTGACTGTATTCAACGCCAATACGGATATCTCGAAAATGGCGTCCAACTTGGATGCTGCCGTCAACCAGAACTTCGACGGCATCCTGATCGACCACGGAACTGCAGAAGCTTTGCAGCAAGGGACGCAAAAGGCGGTCGACAAAAAAATCCCGGTCGTATTGTTCGATACAGACATCAGCATTCCGGGAGTGCCTGTCGTAGAGCAGGACGACCACAAGCTGGCTGAATTGAGCCTGGAACAGCTGGCAAGCGACCACAACGGAAAAGGAAACATCGTCAAGATCTGGGTAGCCGGCTTCGCCCCGATGGAAAAACGTCAAGTGAAATACGAGGAATTCCTGAAGAAGTATCCGGATATCAAAGAAATCGCGGCTTTCGGCAGCGCGACCAACAATACGGCAGTCGACACCCAAACACAAATGGAAGCGATCCTGCGTCAGTACCCGAACAAAGGGGACATTACAGCAGTCTGGGCTTCCTGGGATGAATTCGCCAAAGGAGCGACTCGTGCCATCCAACAGGCCGGCCGCACCGAGATCAAGGTATACGGGATCGATTTGAGCGACGAGGATCTGCAATTGATGCAGGATGCCAACTCGCCATGGGCAGCGACGGCTGCGGTAGACCCATCCAATATCGGCCGCATCCATGCTGAGACCGTCTTCAAGAAAATCAAAGGGGAAGAAGTTCCTGACAGTGTGAAGCTGAATCCGTTGCTGGTCAAGCAAGCTGACTTGCCGAAGGATAAAAAAGTAACGATGGCGGATTTGTCGCAATACATCCCGGATTGGGGCAAATAAGGCAAATCGTGCTGTTTGGTGATTCCCGTTGAGCATTCGACGGGAATCTTCCCATTCTCAAGGGGGTGCAAACTGTGCCGGTATTAGAAATGAAGGGAATCGTCAAAGCGTTTTCCGGTGTTCCGGCTTTGCGCGGGGTAGATTTTGAGGTGAAGGCTGGAGAGGTGCACGCGCTCCTGGGGGCCAATGGAGCGGGCAAAAGCACGCTGATGAAAATCTTGACCGGTGCCTATCAGGCAGATGGGGGCTCGATCTCCATCGCCGGCGAGCCTTTGCAGATCGATTCGCCGCAGGCCGCCAAATCACATGGTGTGCAATGCGTCTATCAGGAAGTCGACACCGCACTTGTTCCGTATCTGAGTGTGGCGGAGAATATTTTGCTTGACCAGGTTGTCCAATCAAAGGGGACAGGGCTGATTCGTTGGAAGCAGCTTTACGACCAGGCAGAAGAGATCTTGCGCAGCTTTGGTTTTGCCATTCCCGTACGGAAAACGGTAGATGCCTGTACGCTGTCCGAAAAACAGTTGATCCTGATCGCCCGTGCGACGGTGCAAAAAGCGAAGTTCGTCATTTTTGACGAGCCGACCGCGCCGTTGAGCAATCGCGAGTCCGAACGGCTGTTTCAGATCATTGCCCAATTGAAGCAGGCAGGGGTGGGGATCATCTACATCTCACACCGCTTGCCGGAGATTTTTCAGATTTGCGATGCCATGACGATCATGCGGGATGGGCAGCGCGTGCATACGGCCAGGACGTCCGAGATCACGATGGATGAAGTAATCAGCCACATGCTGGGCAAAAGCTTCGATGAGGAGTTCCCCAAGGTGGAGGCTGAGATCGGGGAGCCGCTGCTGGAGGCAAAAGGAGTCCAGGGCGGCAAGGTGCGCGGGGCAGACCTGCACGTCCGCGAGGGAGAGATCGTCGGTGTCGTCGGGCTAGTCGGAGCAGGCAAGACAGAGCTGGCTCGTCTGCTGTTTGGAGCCGATCCGTGGGATGCGGGCGAAATCAGCCTGAAGGGCAAAAAACTGCGGCTCATATCTCCGAAGGACGCTGTCGATGCCGGAATCGTCCTCGTACCGGAGGAAAGGCGCAAGGAAGGGATTTTCGTAGAAGAGTCGGTCAAGCGTAATTTGTCGGTGGCAACGCTTGCTTCCGTGTTCGGATTTGTCCGCCATAGTTTGGAAGCCTTGCAGGCAAATGAGCTGATCAAAAGAGTTGGGGTCAAAACCGCCGACAGCAGTCAATTGGTCGGGCTGCTCAGCGGCGGCAACCAGCAAAAGGTAGCGATCGGCAAATGGCTCGATACAGATGCGTCTCTGTTTATCTTTGACGAACCGACCAAGGGTGTGGACATCGGGGCGAAAAGCGACATTTACCGCCTGATCGGCAATCTGGCTGCCAATAAAAAGGGCGTCCTCTATTTTTCCTGCGAATTCCCCGAGGTGTTGGGGATCGCAGACCGGATTCTGGTCATGACGGAAGGAAGAATCGTCAAGGAATTCCTGCGCGGGGAAGCGACGCAAGAACAGATCATGTATTACGCTAGTGGAGGTGAGTAGGATGGAGAGACCAAAAATCAGTTTGTTTGATCTCGTCTATAAATACGGGACCGTTGCGGTGATTGCACTCGTCGTTCTTTATTTCAGCCTGACCAACCCTTATTTTTTCACCTATGACAATATCAAGGATATTTTGCGATCCATTTCGATTGTGACCTTCGTCGCGATCGGCGTGACCTTTTCCTTGATCGTAGGAGGCTTCGACCTCTCTGTAGGCTCGACCGTATCGCTGACGACTGTCATCGTCGCGTCGATGATGGTCTGGTACGAGCAGGGGATGCTGATTACGCTCATCGTACCGATCGCTCTCAGTCTTCTCGTCGGTCTGGTCAATGCGTTCCTCGTCGTGAAAATTCGCATTCCCGATCTGCTCGCCACGCTGGCGATGCTCTACATCGTCAACGGGCTGCACATGACCTATTCCAAGGGTTACTCGATCTACGCCAACATGCCGATGAGCGATGGGACGAATGCGCCGGGCAAATTCCAGGAGTGGTTCCTGTGGCTGGGCCAGGGCGAGCTATTTTCGCTGCCCGTCCCGGTCATTTTGACCTTTCTCCTGGTAGCGATCACGCATGTCTATCTTACTTATACCAAACAAGGACGGATGCTCTATATGACCGGGGGCAATCTCGAAGCCGCGCGCTTGTCGGGGATTCCCGTGAACCGCTACAGGACGCTTGCGTACGTCTTGTCCGCGCTGTTCGCCGGATTGGGCGGGATGCTTCTGGCGGCCCGGATCGGGACCGGACAAGTGAGCAGCGGCAGCTCGATGCTGATGGACGCAGTAGCTGCAGCCTTCGTCGGTTTTTCCGTCTTCGGGGTGGGCAAGCCCAATGTGTTCGGCACCTTCGTCGGAGCTATTCTCATCGGGGTGCTGCTCAATGGCATGACGATGCTCAATCTACCTTATTATGCCTACGATATTATCAAAGGCGTCGTACTCGCCCTGGCGTTGGCGGTTACCTATTATCAGGTGAGAAGGAAGTCTAAGGCGTAAGAAGTAAGTTCTTATAGGAGAGCCCTGAAAGGTCTACCCTAATATCTGCAAACGAACCCCAGTGCCCTTAGGTGCTGGGGTTTCAAGTGTCGAGAAAGTAACTGTAGGGGGGAGAAGCATGTTTCCGATCTACGCACCGGTCTACGTCCTACAAAGATGTTAGACTGTCCGCTCCACAGCGATCCCGGGGGAAGCGCAAAACGGCGCGCAGCTCCGCCAGTTTACTCATAGGTTGCGCTTCTGTCTCCCCGGGCTTCGCTGTTCCGCTAAGTTGGACTCCGCTAGTCGCTCCGCCTGGAAACATGCTTCTCCTCCGGAACAGTAGGTTTTCAACAGGCTTATTTAAAAGGTAAGCGCAATTTCTATGTTATCGATTCAGAGAGGCTACGCTTTTTCCATCAATGCAAGATAGATTAAAGCAGGAGGCTCACCCAACAGCTGGTCGAGGAAAAAGGGGAAAAAGCGCAAGGTATTTGGGAGCTTGACCCAGGCGCAATGGAAAAGGCGGAACACGTTTTCAGCGGCCAGCGCGCCCAGCAAGCCGTTAATTGCTAGTTGGTGAAAGTCCAACCGAGGTAAGAGCCAAGTCGCCTC
>NZ_KI629788.1 GCF_000503775.1 Brevibacillus panacihumi W25
TAAATGAACCGCCGTATACCGAACGGTACGTACGGTGGTGTGAGAGGACGGGGGTTAGTCACCCCCTCCTACTCGATTGGGTTTCGACTACGGAAAAGAGACAGCAAAATCGATGATTGACAGCCCGTTATGATCGATCCTTTCGACAATTACCTGGCTGACTCGTGTTTCAAAACGATGATTAAAAGAACGTGTGTCTTTGAGTGCTTCTTCTACATCATGCTCATGTTTGAGTCTTCCAACGGTCAAATGGGGGAGATAGGTATGCATGTAGCTGCGATATGTAACCAGAGGCCCCGTATAGAGCTTATCATGCAAAGCAATGATTTGATCGTTGCCCTGTTTCACATTTAAGAATAGATAGTGATCATTGGAAGCTGTGATTTCTTCCAAGCGGATGAGAAATGGCTGAAACCCGGTTACGGCTTGTTTCACATGATGATGGAGATCGGTGTTTGTGATATCGCTTTCAAAAGGATAAACCAGCGTGATATGAGGAGATATGCAAGTGTACAAGGGATCGTATTTTTTTCGGACTGATTGGATCAAATCAACCTGTTCAAGTTCCGGAAAAATGTGAATCGCTCGCTCCAAGGTAACACCTCCCTTTGCTTCTTTCCCCACAGGCCAAAATTTGATTTCCATTATTATGAATCGGCTATACTGAATTGGACAGTTCACTTAAGGTATAGTAGATTCGAATTAAATCGTAAAAGGACCGAGAGAATGTCATGAGTAAACGTGATCGTCGAGCATTCATAGAGGAGTTAAAGCCATGCGCCTGTTCTTTCAAGGAGATTTTCAATTCTATCGTAACATAAAATATTGGAATGCTTACAATATATGAGAGACTGAAATAATAAGGCATATGTGAATCTTCCGTACTATAAAAGACACTTAACCTGTTTTTTTGCAAGTAAAATACTCAGTTTTGCAGCTGAAATTGCCTAAGCACTTGATAGCCGCTTTAAGCAATTGAGGAATCCGATCCATGGTTTGCTTTGCGAAAACTTTCGCGCGTGATTGAGAAGATATGATTGTTTTACACTAGGCGATCAACTAGAGACGAGGTAAGCTTCGCTAATTTGTCACAAACCTAAAGTTAGGAGGAAGTAGTGATGCTAGCAAGTGCTTTTTTGTATTTTTACCCTACAATATTACCTACTTCTACTATAGCAATGAACAGTCTGAGATCTGTTAGATAAGGTGACCAAACCAGCGATTAGTTGGAATCAGAGTTCATTTAGCTTTGAATTGGGCCTGTAACTAAGCGAGCTATGAAAGCAGATGATGGCCCCTGATTAATATTTTTTAAGAGGTTGTTCAATCGCCATATTTTTTTCCTATATAAGTGAGATCGAAGATCTCAAAAAAAAGGAGGAATGGAAAATATGGCAAGGAAAACATTTTCTCGTAATTTGCGTGTTGAATACTTTGGTCAAGGAGACTCGCCTTGGGGTAGTCGCAAAACTTCCTGTAAGGATACTATGAGAAGTGAAGGTTGTATTATTACATCAGTTGCTATGATCTTCAAAAAATATGGAGACTCAGTTGATCCAGGTATTTTATTGGATGACATGCAACCTAAGGATTGTCCGTTTGATTGGTGGGTTGCCGCTTCGGTTTATAATCATACCTATGAGGGAAAAACATCTGGTACCTTTAAGCAACTAAGAGATGAAATTTTTGACTTGGTTTATGACCAACGTATTCCTATCATGCTCCGTGTTCCTAATCATACGGTTGTTGCGGTTGGCTTTCAGGGAACACTCTCAGTTGACGAAGACGGAAATCCAAACTACAATGAGATCACGCCCAGTATGATTCTTGTAAATGATCCTGGGAAAGCAAGCAATAAAACTTTACAAGACGTTATTGATCAGCGTGGTGATTTTGAGTATTACAATTATTACACTGAATAAAAATTAATATCGATTCTCTAAACGTAGACGAGCCATAGAAAGAAATTTCTAAGGCTCGTTTTCTGTGCGCCCAGCATGGGCGATAGCTCTAGGGTGTAAGTCCCGAACGGGGGTTGGCTGTACCAACCGTTAGCTCAAGGCAAGGGTGTCCACCGCGAGGTGGAATTTGAAGGAAGCCGGCGGCAAAGTCCCGACCTGAGGTACACGAACCCAATTCGAGGCTGTTGTATTCGGGCGAGTCTGCAGAACAAGGCAAAGCCCCATACAGCCTAGGAATACAGCAGGAAACTTGGGCAGGTACATGGGATGAAAGTTATCGCTCTTACCTGGGGAGGTCTGCATGTAACGCCTTCAAATGTTGGTAACCGTCTCCGTAAGGAGATGCTGAACATGCAGAAGTCAGCAGAAGCCATAGTACCCAAGTAAAGGACGCTTGAACGGGAAAGGGCTGAACATTAAGTCAATACATCCGCTAATCACTTTCGTGATGATACGTTGAAGCAGAATTCCGTAAGGAACTACTCTTGGAGAATAAGGGTGAAGCCCTGAGGGTACAGGAGAGGGCTGAGTATTGTCCGGCAAGACTAGAAGGATGTATGCGGAGGAAAGGGTATCGTTTATGGAGTTGTTGGGGAAAGTCCTATCACGGGAAAATCTATTAGTGGCACTCTGTTTTTGGCAAGTAAGAAATGTATCAAATGGCAATTAAAAATGTACCACTTGCCAACCCCTAAATTATTTACCGTGTA
>NZ_KI629789.1 GCF_000503775.1 Brevibacillus panacihumi W25
AGTAAGCGTCTAATAAGACAGTGGATAGAAACCTCCCTAAAACTATAGGACAATCCTCTCAAGTAAAGTTTTTAAAGTAAAGTTGAAAAACTTGAAAGGGGTTTAGAGTTGGATACCAGGGAAGTCACTACCCAATATCGTTTCAACCAGTGGACTGAGATCGTCCGTAAATGCCGCAGTAGTGGCCAGACAGTCGCTGTGTGGTGTGCTGAGAATAACATCAAACCATCAAGCTATTATTATTGGTTAAGAAGGATCCGTAAAGCCGCCTGCGAAGCGCTTCCGTCACTTAGTGGAAACAATCCAATCGTTCCAGTACATATTCCAAACCACGCAGTTGAAACTTGCTCTTCGGATCAAGAATCATCGGATATTGTCTTGCGTTTTGGGGCTGTAACACTGGAGATTCGCAACCATGCATCAGCAACATTGATCGAAAACACCCTGAGGGCACTGCAACATGTTCGGTGATATCTCGAAAGCAGATAAAATCTATATTGCTTGTGGGTATACCGACATGCGAAAGTCCATTGATGGACTCGCCGCCATTGTCCAGCAGAACTATCAGTTGAACCCTTTCCAGAACAGTCTGTTTCTCTTTTGTGGTAGGCGACGTGATCGGTTGAAAGCACTCTGTTGGGAGGGAGATGGATTTGTTCTCCTTTACAAGCGATTGGAAAACGGAAGTTTTCAATGGCCAATGAATGCCGAAGCCGTTCGCTCTATCACCTACCAGGAATTTCGCTGGCTTCTCGAAGGCTTATCCATAGACCAACCGAAGGCCGTGAAAAAGATCAATATTACCGCCTGTATGTAACAACAAAAAATCCCGCAAATACGCATGGTTACTGGGCTTTTTCACACTTTTATGCTATAATGGGTAGAAGTAGAAAACGCTAAAGGAACGGGTATGATGAGCGCTGCAGATCAGATAAAAACACTCGAAAAACGCATATCCGATTTGGAGCAGGAAAACAAACGTCTCCATGATTCCGTTGAATATCTGACGCGAAAGCTCTTCGGCAGAAGTACGGAGAAGACATCGTCCCTTTCTTTGGGGCAGATGTCTCTTTTTGATGAAGCAGAAACCCAATCGGATCCGGTAGCAGCAGAGCCCGATCTCAAGCAGGTAGAGAATTACCGACGAAAGAAATTCAAAGGTCAGCGGAAGGAACTCCTGAAGGATATCCCACACGACAAACGCCTCTGTACCCTGGTTAAAGAAGACCGCTTTTGTGAAACATGCAACACCGACCTTGTGTCGGTTGGCGAAGAGTTTGTCCGCACGGAAATCGAGTTCATTCCAGCCCAGGTTAGGGTCATTGACTATTACCGTGAAACCTTTGAGTGCCGCACCTGTCGTAAGGATGGGAAACCCTACATGGAAAAATCACCGATGCCTGATCCGGTGATTCAGCATTCCATGGCATCCGCCTCCACAGTCGCATGGGTGATGCATCAGAAGTTTGTCAACGCCCTTCCCCTTTACCGTCAGGAAAAGGAGTGGAAGTCACTAGGTGTGAACCTAAGTCGTGCCACCATGGCCAACTGGATACTGGCCGCATCCCGCGACTGGTTGATGCCATTGGTGAAGCTCATGCATCAGAAGCTCTTGCAAGAAAACTATTTGCATGCGGATGAAACCACCGTCCAAGTAATGAATGAAGAAGGACGGAAAAATACTACTGACTCCTACATGTGGGTATATAGCAGCGGCCAGCATGGCAAACACCCTATTCGAATCTTCGAGTATCAGCCTGGCAGAAGTGGCAAATACCCTCAGGAATTCCTAAAAGGGTTCAAAGGGTACCTTCATTCGGATGCATACGCGGGGTACAAAAAGATTACAGGTATCAAAAGGTGCCTTTGTTGGACGCATCTTCGGAGGAAATTCGTTGATGCTCTTCCGAAAGATATACATCGGCCGGAAGCCACCCTTCCAAGCCAAGGCATTACATTCTGCAACAACCTCTTCGAGATTGAAAAGAAGCTCGTGAATCTCTCTAGCGAACAACGTAAATCGGAGCGTCTGAAACAGGAAAAACCCGTTTTAGAGGCTTTTTGGGCATGGATCGATTCTACCAGAGGGAAGGTACTACCCAAATCCAAACTAAGCGAGGCTTTGACTTATGCTCTGAACCATAAGGAAGAGTTTATGAATTATCTTGAGGATGGCAACTGCTCCATTTCGAACAACCTTGCTGAAAATAGCATTCGTCCCTTTACCATCGGACGCAAAAATTGGCTTTTTAGCGGAAGCCCGAAAGGAGCTTCGGCGAGTGCAGCTGTTTATAGCATCATCGAAAGTGCCAAGGCAAATGGCCTACATCCATACAAATATCTAAATTTTATCTTTAAAAACTTGCCGGGCGTACAGTTCGGACAGCATCCGGAATTTCTTGAGGATTACCTTCCGTGGAGTCCAGAAGTTCAAGAAGCCTGCAAATAGGGCAAAACTCAGAGAGCAGAACTCAGTTTACACGAGTTTCTGCTCTTTTTCTATCCACCGAGTTATTTGACGCTTAC
>NZ_KI629790.1 GCF_000503775.1 Brevibacillus panacihumi W25
TGTGAATGCTAATCTAATTATTGACCACCTAGTGGTACATCGCTCATAAAAAAGTTGACCACCTGAGCACCTCTTTCCTGTATCTTGAAGTTGTCGAGACACCAAGATATAGGAGGAAAGGAAATGCTTCAGATGGCTAATTATGAGTTTATCAGGAAACAACACGTTCTGCTAGGAAAGCCAATTCGTCAAATTTCTCGCGAAACCGGCTATTCCCGCCAAGTGATACGAAAAGCCTTGAAATCCTCTGAGATCCCTATGTATCAACTCTCAAAACCGAAGCCAAAGCCAGTCATTGATTCTGTCCAGCCCATCATCTTGGAATGGCTACGCCAAGATGAACAAGCACCCCCAAAGCAGCGACATACTGCCAAACGAATCTACCAGAGACTCGTCGATGAATACGGATTTACCGGAGGTGAATCAACGGTACGCCGTTATGTCAGGCAATTGCGGGTTTCTCCTCCCAAAGCATTTGTCCCCCTCGATTTCCCGCCAGGGCGATTTGCTCAATTTGACTGGGGTGAGGTTACAGTTCTTTTACAGGGTAAACAGGTGAAAATTCAAGTCTTTTGTATGCGTTGCACCTACAGCAGAAAGATCTTTATCAAAACATTCGCTCATCAAAAGCAAGAAGCACTTCTCCAAGGTCATGTAGATGCTTTTGGTTTTTTCGGTGCTGTTCCCCAGATCATTACGTACGACAACCTGACGACCGCCGTAAAAAAGGTTTTGGAGGGCAAAAACCGTGAGGAGCAAGAACGGTTTGTTCAGCTACGTGCCCATTATCTGTTCGAAAGCTATTTCTGTGATCCGGGAAAAGGGCATCAAAAAGGCCAAGTGGAAAATCTCGTGCAGTTTGTTCAGAAGCAATTCTTTACCCCTGTACCAAGTGTTTCTTCTTTAGATGAATTGAATCAAATTCTCCTCGAAAAATGTATCTCTTACGAGAAAACAACCGTTCCGAGGTCTTCCCTAACCGTTGGAGAAGCATTTGCTCAAGAGCAGCTTATCATGCTCTCATTGCCCCCACGACCATTGGAATGTTGTCGTATCGTATCCGTGAAAAGTAATACGCTGTCCATGATTCACTTCGAGAAAAATGCTTATTCTGTCCCAGTTTCTCATGCGTCAACTGAGCTTATTTGTCGTGTGTTTGCCGAAAGAATCGAGGTCTACCACGGCAAAAACCTGATTGCTACGCATGAGCGATGCTTAGATAAGGGAAAAGAGCTTTTGCAGTACGATCATTATCTGGATTTGCTTCTTACTCGCCCAGGAGCCGTTTTATATGCGAGGCCAATACATCAGGCGGGATTGCCTGCCATTTACCAAAAGTTCTTGGACAAGTGCCGTTATCGGCCTGGGGGAATGAAGGAATTCGTTCGACTCTTGCTATTACACCGAGAATTCGATGCATCCCTTGTGGAAGAAGCACTTAATGAAGCTTGTCAAAAGGGTATGTTCCAGTACGATGCCGTAAGGCAATTGTTGTTTCAGCGTACATTGCCAGAACATCGTGTCCCCCAACTCGCGTTGGCCGAGGATAGCTCTATTCCGCGTATTCAAGTAAAATCGCCTGATCTTAGCCAGTACAATCGTTTGTTACATAAAGGGAGTGTGGTTCATTGAGTACAACCTTTTTGCTCGAAAACTATGCGAAACGTCTACGACTACCCGCGATCAAGCGTGTCTATAAGGAAATGGCCCATGATGCTGCTGAACGACAAATTCCCTACGAGGAGTTCCTGTTAGCTCTTTTGGAGCAAGAAGTTCAGCAAAGAGATGCCAATCAAATCGCAAGTCGAATAAAGCACGCCAAGTTTCCGTCCGTTAAAACTCTCGATCAATATGAATTTTCAGCGATTCCATCCCTCAATAAACCCAAATTACTTCAACTGGCTCGTTGTGAATACATTGAAAAAGCTGAGAACATCATGTTTATTGGAAACTCCGGCACTGGCAAGACTCATCTCTCCATAGCACTCGGGAAAGAAGCATGCCATCATGGCTATTCCGTACAGTTTTGGACAGCGGCTAAGATATGCAACGAGCTGATGGAAGCTCAGTCCCAAAAGCGAATCCTCCAGCTAGAGAAACAGTGGCTGAAAACTGATTTGATCATCTTGGATGAAGTAGGATTTGTCCCTCTCAGCAGAACAGGGGCGGAGCTATTGTTTCAATTTTGTGCAGTTCGTTATGAGAAAGGAAGCATGATCATTACGAGTAATCTGGAATTTGCTGATTGGACCCAGATATTTAAAGATGAGCAGATGACGTCAGCCCTGGTTGATCGGCTAACGCACCGAGCCCATATCTTTGCTATGAATGGAGACAGTTATCGCTTTAAGCAGAGCATTCAAAGATCGTGATCATGAAAAAGTTACCCACCCAACGGGTGGATTCATTTTGTCATGGTGGTCAATTTTTTGATGAGCACGGTGGTCAACTTTTTAATTGACATTCACA
>NZ_KI629791.1 GCF_000503775.1 Brevibacillus panacihumi W25
TGTTTATGGCAGACTAAAAATGTAGGTTATGGCAGTTAATTTATGCAGACCCGTAGGGGCTGCATAAATTAAAAAACCACTTGCCAACATCCCCTTATCAAAATACACTCCCTGTTGGGCACTACAGAACGACGGGAGGTATAAAGTTAGGAGATGTTAGCAGTGGCAGAAATTCATTATATCAGGCACGAGGCAAACAAGAAAGGGCGAGCTTATAGCAAGATTGCCAAACAAATGAATCGTGATTCGAGAACAGTTCAGAAGTATGCAGAAATGGATGACTTCAATCTACAAGAAAAGCCCAAGCAAATTCGAAAAGCTAGAGTCATGGAGCCTGTAAAACCCATTCTTGATCAATGGATCAAAGAGGATTTGAACAAGAAAAAGAAGTTCCGAAGAACCGCACAACGCTTGTTTACACAATTAGTGGAAGAACACCAATTTACAGGATCATCTCGCTCTGTCAGACAGTATGTTTCTCAACGAAAACACCAGTTAGCAGAGACAAGTGATGCTGCGGCATTGCCATTGGAGACGAAACCTGGATCGGCACAGGTTGATTTCGGAGAAGCACCATTTAAATATCTGGGAGAAAGTGTTACCTTGCCATTTCTCGTTCTCTCATTTCCTCATAGCAATACGTTTTACTTCCAAGTTTTTCAGTCTCAGAACCGAGAATGTTTTCTGGAGGGATTGAAGCGTATCTTTCACTACATAGGTGGCGTGCCTAAGGTGATTCGATTTGATAACTTATCACCAGCGGTGAAAAGGATCATGCCGAACGGTCAGCGAGAACTAACAGAGGAATTCCAAAACTTCGTTTTTCACTATGATTTTGAATACGAGTTTTGTAATCCCGGTAGTGGTAATGAAAAAGGTCATGTGGAGGCGATGGTAAAGTACATTCGCAACAACTTTCTTCTGCCAGAGCTACAGATACACAGTCTTGATCAGCTAAACGAAACCCTGTGGAAAAAAGCCGAGAGAGATCGGGAGCGACCTCATTATGTAAAAGAAACGATGCTCTCCGAATTATATTTGGCAGACAAGGAACATCTTCTTCAATTACCTGCCAAAGAATTTGATTGTATCCGATACGAACGAGTAAAAGCTGATAAATACGGATATATCCGAGTCGAAAATAAACTCTACTCAACGTCTCCCCGTTTTGCCAAATGTACGGTTTTGGCAAAGATCTCATTTGATCGAGTGGATATTTTAACAGAAGAGTATGAGGTGATTGTGCAGCATGCCAGATTATATGGCAAAGAGCCAAAATCAGTGATTTGGCAGCCCTATTTGACATTGATGGCAAAACGGCCAACTGCCCTTAAATACACAAGTTTTTATGAACAATTGCCAATCGAATGGCAAGTCTATCTCTCGAATTGCACGGTCCCAGAAAAACAAGAAGCTCTCCAGCTACTATCCGTCATTCTAAAAGACGATGATATGAAAATACCCACGCAAGCTTTGCAGCTTGCCTCTGAGAATGGCCACCCATCCGTTGATTCTATTAAACAGATCTATTACCAACTCATCAATGGTCGTGGTCAAAGGGATACCATCCAACCGAAAGGTTTTGTTCCTGCCGTTCCAACAGCCACTAGAGGATTAGCCCATTACAATGAATTCTTTAAGGGAACGGGAGGTCATCGCTAGTGGAAGCATTGATAAAGGAGTATTCAAAGCGCCTCAAATTGAGTTGGGTTCGGCAACATTTCCATGAAGTTGAAGCTACTACAAATGAAGAATACTTACTCAAAATATTAGAAAGTGAGATACAACAACGAGAAGCACGAAAAATCAATCTGCTCTTTAAGCAATCTTCCTTGCCAAGAATAACAGGAAAGCCATTTGAGTGGGGCCATATTCAGATGGGACAAGGTCTCACACAGGACCATATCCTTCATGGTGGATTTATAGAGGAGAAAGAAAATCTAATCTTTTATGGTGGAGTGGGGACGGGGAAAACGTACTTATCAACGCTGATTGGATTAAATGCCATTCAACAGCAAGGAAAAAAGATAAAGTTCTTTACTGTCGCTGGATTAGTCAATCGGCTGCTAGATGCTCACGAGACCGGCTCGTTGAGCCGATTCTTTAACCATATTGAGAAGTTAGATCTATTAATACTCGATGAGCTAGGGTATATTCCCCTGCATAAACAAGGAGCAGAACTGCTATTTCAGATTATTTCCATGTGCTACGAAAGAAAAAGTATTATCATAACGACCAATCTACAATTTGGCCAATGGAATCATATATTTGGTGATCCAATTTTGACAGAGGCAGTGATTGATCGCTTGATTCATCACTCTCACCTGATCGTCTTTAATGGCGAAAGCCATCGGTACAAAGAATCGTTATTACACGGTAAATAATTTAGGGGTTGGCAAGTGGTACATTTTTAATTGCCATTTGATACATTTCTTACTTGCCAAAAACA
>NZ_KI629792.1 GCF_000503775.1 Brevibacillus panacihumi W25
TGTTCCAGGCGGCCGTTGATCGCTTCGACGGGTCCGTTGGAGGCGCCGGTGTCGAAGTAGGCCAAGATCTCGGCACGCCGCGCCCATAATGATCGGCCGAGTTGGGCCAACTCTGCCAGCCCGGACGGAACGCCGGTATGAATCCGTTTGAGCAGCTTGTACATCGCGATCTTGCCGTCACGCTTGTTCTCCTGGCCGTAGGCGTTGATCAGCTCTTGGTAGATCGCGTAGGTGACCGAGACGGCCACGTGCTCCTCGTGAGCCTCCAACCCGCTACGTAGCCGGGCCTTCTGCTTGTCTGTCAGCAACGCGATCCGGGTCAGCAGTGGTCGGCGGATACCGTAGAGCGGATCACCCGTGCGGCCGCGGTGCCCACACGTATCGTGTTGCACGCGTTGACGACACACTGTGAGCTTCTCGGCGGCCAGATGGACCACGTGGAACGGGTCCATCACCGCCCGCGCCTTATCCAATGCCTCGGCGGTCGCGGTGCGATACCCGGTGAATCCGTCCATGGTGACCACCCGGATCCGGTCCCGAAAGGAGTCATCGCGGGCATCGAGCCAGTCCTTCAACGCCGCTTTGGACCGGCCGCCCACCATATCCAGCAAGCGCGCCGACCCGGTCCCATCCACAATCGGTGTGAGGTCGACCAGCACGGTCACGAAACTCGAATCACCATTGCCGCGAACATGTTTCCACTTGTGCTCATCAACACCGAGAACCCTGACACCGTCGAGTCGGCCAGGCGCCGAAGCCACCGTACGCGCCGCCTGCAACGCGAGGGCATTCACGGTGTTCCAGCCCAACCCGACCGACGCGGCGACCGCAGAGACGCTCATCTTGTCCAGAATCATCCGCCGAAGAATCCACGCGATCGTGCGGCGCGTCACCGCCGCGCGCGGCGCGACGATCGCCGAGATGTCGGCGCGAAAGATGCCCTGACCACACGCGCCGTTCTCGCAGGCGTAGCGCGGCACCCTCAGATGCAACCGGGTCGGATGGCCCACGATCGGTAGATCTGCCACCTCACGATCGACATGATCACGCAACCGACCCGCCCGCTCGCACCTCGGGCAGCTACTCTTCGGGGCCAAGACCTCGCAGAACAGGTGTGTGCGATCCTCGCCGTCGAGAGCGGCATCGGTGATCGTCACCCCGAGTTCGATCGTGCGGCAAATCGTGTCGGCAATGGCGCTACGCTGCAACGAGGGTCCTGTCGGTGTGAGTGATGAGGTGTAGGGGCTTTCATCTTCACACCACAGGACCCGCCCGCATCCCCGGCTCGC